>NZ_CP165729.1:0-5867746 GCF_059428245.1 Geodermatophilus sp. SMS 5-13 | reverse complement strand
AACAACTATACCCTCTCGGGCTTCGTCACTGGCGACTTTTTCCCACTGTACGCCGCTCTCGGAGATGTTCACCCGGGGGGTTTCTCCGAGGCCCTTTCGGGCCCCGCGGCGCAACGAAGACGAAGGTACACGACTCCGAACACCCTCTGCACGAGGGGTCCCGGTCGGCCCCGGTGTCCAGCGGGACAGGAGACGCGACGCCGCAGGTGGGCCGCCCTGTTCGGGTTCGAATGAGAGCCGGGCCACGCCTCACGGGGACCTCTGGAGCACCCGGTGGAACACCTTTCACAACGCCCGCCGGCGTGCGGCCTCCCTGTCGCGAAGGCGTCCCGGTCAGAGGACGCCGGTGGGCCGGAACTGGACGCTGACGCGCGGCCCCACCGGCTTGGCCGTCTTGGGGATGCAGTGCTCCCAGGTGCGCTGGCACGAACCGCCCATCACGACGAGGTCGCCGTGCCCCAGCGGGAACCGCAGGCTGGGACCCCCGCCCCCGGCCGGGCGCAGCATCAGCGGTCGGGGTGAGCCGAAGGAGACGATCGCCACCATCGTGTCCTGGGAGCGGCCGCGCCCGATGCGGTCGCCGTGCCAGGCGACGCTGTCCCGCCCGTCCCGGTACAGGCACATCCCCGCCGTGACGAACCGCTCCCCGAGCTCCTCCGCGTAGTAGCGGTTCAGGGCTTCGCGCGCGTCCGTGAGCAGCGGGTGCGGCAGCCTCTCGTGGCCGGCGTACCAGCGCAGCAGCCGGGGGACGGCCACCTCGCGCTCGTACATCTGTCGCCGGTCGGCCCGCCAGCCGATGTCGCCGAGCAGCACGTCGAGGACGGCGTCCGAGCCGGTCACCCAGCCCGGCAGGTGGTCCACCCAGGCGCCGCGGCTCAGCTCGTGGCGGACGACGGAGCCGGCCAGCGGGGTGAGCGCGGCCTCCTCCGCGAGGTCCCACATCGAGGGCTGGTGCGCGAGCGTCATGCCGGCACGCTACCCCGGTTTCGCACATGTGTGCGAAAACCTGTGGAGAACAGGTGGTCAGGCGGTCAGGGCGAGCGCGAAGGGGAGCACCGCGCCGGCTCCCGCCCGGCGCAGCTCACGGCCGGCGACAGTCATCGTCCACCGGGAGTCGGCGAGGTCGTCGACCAGCAGCACCGGCGCGGGGCCGATCGAGAGCAGCCCCTCGGCGAGCTCCGGACCGACGACGATGCGTCCCCACACCCCCGCCAGCCGGAAGGCGCTGTTCCCGCCCGGCTGGCCCGTGGGCCCGCCGTGGGCGAGGGAGAGCGACCCCAGGTACGGCAGCCGACCCATCCGGGCCAGCCCCTGGGCCACGCCCGCGATCAGCTGCGGCCGGCGTCGGGACGGCATCGCGACGACCGCCCCCGGGCGCTCGGCCCAGTCCCAGCCCTTGAGCACCCGGGCGCAGGCGGCCAGCAGGTCGTCGTCCGGAGGCAGGTCCGACACCGACCGCCGGACCGGGACGTCGAAGGCGGCGTCCGGGTCCTCCTCGATGCCGGGCGCCTCGAGGTCCACGACCCCGCCGACGCCGTCGTCCCCGAGCAGGCTGCGCAGCCGCTGCCCCCAGCCCAGGTCGGTGAGCCGGGCGACCGCCCGGCCGGGCGCCAGCTGCTCGTCAGGCGAGATCTTGCCCTTGACCTCGACACCCAGCCGGTCGGCGCCGGTCGGCCACTGGGCCCGCGGCGGGAGCTCCACGCCCGGCCGGTCCAGCACGGCCGCCGCGGCCTCGGCGGCGCCCGCCGGCACGTCCACCGGGTACCAGGGACCCGCGCAGACGTCGCAGCGTCCGCACGGAGCAGCGGTGGGGTCGTCCAGCGCCTCCTGCAGGAAGGCCATCCGGCACCGCCCGTCGTCGACGGGTTTCGCGTAGGCGATCATGGCCCGCTGCTCGGCCTCCCGGGTGCGGTGCACGCGGGCGTAGCGGTCGCCGTCGTAGACCCACGGCTGCCCGGTCGAGCGCCAGCCGCCCTGCACGCGCTCCACCGCGCCGTCGACGGCCAGCACCTTGAGCAGCAGCTCCAGCCGCGACCGGCGGACGTCGGCCACGGTCTCCAGCCGCGCCACGGACCACGCCTTGCCGTCGGCCATCGCCTGCAGCACCGCGGCGGCGTGGTCCTCCCGCGGCATCGACGACGTCGCGAACCACTGCCAGATCGCGAGGTCCTCCGGCCCGGGTAGCAGCAGGACGTCGGCCGACTCGACGGCGCGGCCCGCGCGGCCGACCTGCTGGTAGTAGGAGACCGGCGACGACGGCGCGCCCAGGTGGACGACGAAGCCGAGGTCGGGCTTGTCGAAGCCCATGCCCAGGGCCGAGGTGGCGACCAGCGCCTTCACCCGGTTGGCCCGCAGCGCCTCCTCGGCCTCCTTCCGGTCGGCGTCGTCGAGCCGGCCGGTGTAGGCGCGTACGTCGTAGCCGGCGTCGCGCAGCAGCGCGGCGGTCTCCTCGGCCGCGGCGACGGTGAGGGTGTAGACGATCCCGCTGCCCGGCAGGTCGCCGAGGTGCGCGGCCAGCCACGCCAGCCGGGCACGGTCCGTGGGCAGTCGGAGCACGCCGAGGCGCAGCGAGTCGCGGGCCAGCGGGCCGCGCACCGTCGTCACCTCGACCCCGCCGGCGCCCAGCTGCTCGGCGACGTCGGCGACCACCCGCTCGTTCGCGGTCGCGGTCGTGGCCAGCACGGGGGTGCCGGGCGGCAGCGAGCCGAGCAGGTCGCGGATCCGGCGGTAGTCGGGCCGGAAGTCGTGTCCCCAGTCGGAGACGCAGTGCGCCTCGTCGACGACGAGCAGGCCGCACCGGCGCACGAGGTCGGGCAGTTGCTCCTCGCGGAAGCGCGGGTTGGTCAGCCGCTCCGGGGAGACGAGCAGCACGTCCACCTCGTCGGCGGCCAGGCGCGCGGCGACGTCGTCCCACTCGGTGGCGTTGGCGCTGGAGATCTCCACCGCCCGGATGCCGGCCCGCGACGCCGCGGCGACCTGGTCGCGCATCAGCGCGAGCAGCGGCGAGACCAGCAGCGTCGGGCCGGTGCCGCGGCGACGCAGCAGCGCGGTGGACACGAAGTAGACCGCCGACTTGCCCCAGCCGGTGCGCTGCACGACCAGCGCCCGCTGCGACCGCTCGACCAGCGCGGCGACCGCGGCGTCCTGCCCTTCGCGGAAGACGGCGTCGGGACGGCCGGTCAGCTCGCGGAGGACGGCGAGGGCCTCCTCGCCGACGGAGGAGGACAGACCGGAGGGGGCCACGGCGGTGCTCACGGAGAACGACAGTAGGCAGCGCGGCCGACGAAACCGGGACACCCGCGCGGCGCCCTGTGGAGAAGGGGCAGAATCGGCGGTGATGCGACCGCCGGACAACCACGTGCACACCGAGTGGTCGTGGGACACCGCCGACTCCGCCTCGATGATCAGCGCCTGCACGCGCGCGGTCGCCGAGGGCCTGCCGGCGATCGCGTTCACCGAGCACCTGGACTTCACCGTGTGGCACGACGAGGACCGCGCCACGACCTCGGGGATGCTCGGCCGCCACCCCGGCCAGCAACTGCCGATCGACGTCGAGGGCTACTTCGCCGACATCGCCGAGTGCCGCGAGCGCTTCCCCGAGCTGCGGATCTGGTCCGGCGTGGAGGCCGGCGAGCCGCACCTGTTCGCCGCCAGCCTCGGCCGGCACCTCGAGCAGTCGCCGGTCGACCGGATCCTCGGCTCGCTGCACTCGCTGGAGCTGGGCGGTCACCTGGTCGGCGTCACCCGGCTGCTGTGGTCCGACCCCGACGGCACGATGCGCCGCTATCTCGCCGAGGTCGTGGACATGATCGAGTCCAGCGACGTCTTCCAGGTGCTGGCGCACGTCGACTTCCCGCGCCGCTACTGGCCCGGCGGGACGGACCGGTTCGTCGAGAAGGACTTCGAGGAGGAGTACCGGGCGGTGTTCCGGGCGCTGGCCGGCACCGGCCGGGCGCTCGAGGTCAACACGAGCAGCCCGCTGGCCTCGGTGGACCTGGTGCGGTGGTTCCGCGAGGAGGGCGGGGACGCGATCAGCTTCGGCAGCGACGCCCACCAGCCGCGCTCGGTCGGCCAGCGCTTCGACCTCGCGGTCGACATCGTCGAGGCGGCCGGCTTCCGCCCCGGCCGCGACCGGTTCGACTTCTGGCGCCGGTGAGCGGTATCCGGGACGCAACCGTCGAGGACGGCGCTGCCTGTGCGGCGATCTACGCCCCCTACGTCGCCGACACCGCGATCACCTTCGAGTACGAGCCGCCGACGCCGGCCGAGATGGCCGAGCGCATCACCAGGGCGCAGAAGAACCACGCCTGGGTGGTGCTCGAGGACGGCGGCCGGGTGGTCGGCTACGCCTACGGCGGCCCCTACAAGGAGCGGGCGGCCTACCGGTGGTCCTGCGAGGTCAGCGTGTACCTGGAGCAGGGACGGCGGCGCAGCGGCGCGGGCCGCGCCCTCTACGAGGCGCTGTTCGTGCGCCTGGCCGGCCGCGGCTTCCGCACCGCCGTCGCCGGCATGACCCTGCCCAACCCCGCCAGCGAGGGCCTGCACCGGGCGCTGGGGTTCGAGCCGATCGGCGTCTACCGGGGCATCGGCTGGAAGCACGGCCGCTGGCACGACGTCGCGTGGGCGCAGAAGGCGCTGTCGGCGGGCGAGGACCCGCCGGCCGAGCCCGGCTGAGCCGGCGCGCGGATCACTTCCGGCGGCGCTCCTCGACGCCGCGCTCGGGGTGCCACGACTGGATGACCAGCAGGCTGCGGGTCTCGTCCAGGCCGGTCCAGACCACCTCGTGCAGGTCGAGGTCGAACACGTGGGCGCCGTCCTTCGTGTCCGGCCGGGCGACCGCCCGCCCCGCCACCTTGCCCTCACCCGGCCAGTCCGCGCCGCCCTCCCCCGGCTCCGCGGTCGGGCTGTGCAGCGCGACGCGCGGGTCGCGCAGCAGGTCGCGCGCCTTGACCGCCCCGGGCATGGAGCCCAGCCGGAGCGCGCCGTCGTCGCTGAACTCGACCTCGGTCCCGCTGATGCGCGGGGACCCGTCGGCCCGGAGGGTGGCCATGGTCGCGTGCTTCCCGCGGCCGAACGCCTGCCGCACGCGGGTGGCCAGGTCGGGCGCTTCCTTCTCGAACTCCCGCCAGTTCGCCATGCGGCGCAGTCTGCCGCGAACCGACGACAACTCCGGGCGCTTTCTCATCTCGGACAACTACTTCACCGCTAAGAGAAACGTCGCTAGGCTCCGCGGGGTGAGCAGTGGACGGGTCGTGATCGCCCTCGGGGGCAACGCGATGACCGGGCCCGACGGCTCGGCCACGCCGGGCGCGCAGCGGGACGCGATCGCGGCGGCCTCGGCCCACATCGCCGACGTCGTCGCGACCGGCGCCGAGGTGGTGCTGACGCACGGCAACGGTCCCCAGGTGGGCAACCTCCTGGTCAAGAACGAGATGGCGGCGCACGTCGTCCCGCCGGTCCCGCTGGACTGGAACGTCGCGCAGACCCAGGCGACCATCGCCTTCACGCTGGCCGACGAGCTCGACGCGGCGCTGCAGGCCCGCGGCCTCTCCCAGCGGACCGCCGGCCTGGTCACCCGCACGCTCGTCGACGCCGACGACCCCGGCTTCCGCGACCCGTCCAAGCCGGTCGGCCGCTTCGTGTCCCGGGAGGAGGCCGAGCGCTTCATCGCCCACGGCCAGATCTGGGAGGACCGTGGCGAGCGCGGCTGGCGGCGCGTGGTCGCCTCGCCGGAACCGAGGTCCGTGGTCGACTACCCGGCCATCGCCGCGCTGGCCGGCGCCGGGTTCGTCGTCGTCTGCGCCGGTGGTGGCGGCATCCCGGTCGTGGACGATTCCCCGGAGGGCCGGGCGGGGGCACACGCGCTGCGCGGCATCGAGGCGGTCATCGACAAGGACCTGACCGCGGCGATCCTGGCGCACGAGCTGGGGGCGGACACCCTCGTCATCGCCACCGACGTCCCCAACGTGATGGTCGACTTCGGCCGGCCCGGCCAGCGGCCCCTCGGCCGGGTCACCGCCGCCGAGCTGCGCGAGCACGCCGTGGCCGGCCAGTTCGCGCGCGGCAGCATGGGCCCCAAGGTGGAGGCCGCGCTGCGCTTCATCGAGCGGGGCGGTACCCGCGCCGTCATCACGTCCCTCGAGCACATCGCCGACGCCGTCGCTGGGGACGACGCCGGCACCGTCCTCACCGCATAGAGAGAGGTAAGCCGTGCCCGCACCGATCGAGGTCCGCAAGGTCCCGCTGCACAACGTCAGCGACGCCTCCGAGCTCGCCAAGCTGATCGACGACGGCGTCATGGAGGCCGACCGGGTCATCGCCGTCATCGGCAAGACCGAGGGCAACGGCGGCGTCAACGACTACACCCGGATCATCGCCGACCGCGCCTTCCGCGAGGTCCTGCTCGAGAAGGGCAGCCGGTCTAAGGAGGAGGTCGGGGAGATCCCGATCGTGTGGTCGGGCGGTACGGACGGCGTCATCAGCCCGCACGCGACGATCTTCGCGACGCTGCCGGAGGACGCCGTCGAGAAGACCGACGAGCCGCGGCTGACCGTCGGCTACGCGATGAGCGACGTCCTGCTGCCCGAGGACATCGGCCGCATCTCCATGGTGGAGAAGGTCGCCGAGGGCGTGCGCCGCGCGATGGCCGAGGCCGGCATCACCGACCCGGCCGACGTCCACTACGTGCAGACCAAGACGCCGCTGCTGACCATCGAGACCATCCGCGACGCGCACTCGCGCGGCAAGGACACCTACTACGACGAGCCGCACGGCTCGATGGACCTCTCGAACGCGACCACAGCGCTGGGAATCGCGGTGGCACTGGGCGAGATCGAGCTGCCGGAGCAGAAGCAGGTCATGCGCGACCTGTCGCTGTACTCCTCGGTGGCGTCCTGCTCGTCCGGAGTGGAGCTGGACCGGGCGCAGATCGTGGTGGTCGGCAACGCCCGCGGGCACGGCGGCAACTACCGGATCGGTCACTCGGTGATGAAGGACTCCCTCGACCAGGACGGCATCTGGGACGCCATCCGCCAGGCCGGCCTCGACCTGCCCGAGCGCCCGCACGTCAGCGACCTCGGCGACCGGCTGGTCAACGTCTTCCTCAAGTGCGAGGCCGACCCGACCGGCTACGTCCGCGGCCGGCGCAACGCGATGCTCGACGACTCCGACGTCTTCTGGCACCGGCAGATCAAGGCCACCGTCGGCGGCGTCGCCGCGTCGGTGACCGGCGACCCGGCGGTGTTCGTGTCGGTCGCCGCCGTCCACCAGGGCCCGTCCGGCGGCGGCCCGGTCGCCGCGATCATCAAGGCCTGATCCGCCACGAGGGCGAGACCGCCGGTCTCGCCCTCGTGCCGGCGGCTCAGCCGACCGGCACCGGCTCGGGCTCCTGCCCGGCGAGCGCCTCGTCGGTCAGCTCGTCGGCGTGCGCCCGGAGCAGCAGCCAGAGCACACCGGCCAGGACCAGCAGCCCCGCACCGGAGACGACGAAGACGGCGGAGATCCCGAGCACGTGCGCCACAGCGCCACCGGCCAGCGCGCCGACCGGGATCGCTCCCCAGACGACCGTGCGGTACGCGCCCTGGACGCGGCCGAACATGTGCGCGGGGATGAGCGTCTGCCGCAGCGACATGGTCAGCACGTTCCAGACCATGATCCCGGCGGCCGACGTGGCGAGCAGCCCGGCTCCCACGTAGCCGTTGTCGACCAGGCCCATCAGCAGGACGGCGACCGCGCTGACGGTGGCGCCGGCCGTCAGCGCCCGGACGCGGCCGAGCACCCGGCCCACGATCGGCGTCACGATCCCGCCGAGCAGCGCGCCGACGCCGCCGGCGAGCACGAACCAGCCGAAGCGCGCCGTGGGCACGTGCAGCACCTCGAGCACGTACAGCACGAGGACGCCGTTGATCATGCTGTTGGTCAGGCAGGTGGCACCCGAGACGAGCGTGAACCCGCGCAGCAGGCGGTGGTGCCACAGCCAGCGGACGCCCTCGGCGACGTCCGCGCGCACGGAGGTCGGCCCGGCCGCCCGCTCCGGCCGGCGCACCCCGCGCACGGTGAGGATCAGCACCGCGGCGACGGCGAACCCGGCCGCGTTCAGCCCGAACGGCAGCGCGACGGCCAGGGCGAACAGCGCCGAGCCGGCCGGTGAGCCGACGAACTGCTGGCCGAGGGACTCCTCGACGGTGAGCAGGCTGTTGGCGCGGTCGAGGTCCTGCCGGCCGACCACCTGCGGCAGCAGCGCCCGCGTCGCGCTGTCGTAGACCGTCTCCGCCGTCCCGAGCAGGAAGGCGACGACGTACAGCGCGACCACCGAGCCGGCGTCCAGCACGACCAGCAACGCCAGGGCGCCGAGGGAGAGCGCACGGACGGCGTTGGCCGCCGACATCGCGTGCCGGCGGTCGACGCGGTCCACCAGCGCGCCGCTGACCAGCGCGAACAGCAGCCAGGGCAGGAACGCGAAGGTGGTGAGGCCCGAGACCAGCACCGGGTCGCGGGTGTAGGAGGCGGCCAGCAGCGGCAGGGCCACCCGGCCGATCCCGTCGGCGAGGTTGGACGTCGCGCTGCTCGCGTAGAGCCGCCAGAAGTTCGAGCCGAGCCCGCTCACGACAGTTCTCCTTCGGCGGTGGGGAAGACGGCGTACTGGACGTCGACGTGCCGCGCGCCGTCGCCGGGCGGCAGCTCGCGGTACCGGTCGATGACCGCCTTGAGCTCGTCGGCCATCGCGCGGGTCTGAGCGGGGTCGAGGGTCAGCGTGCCGTCCATGTCGCTGGAGGCCTTCTGCCACTCCTCCGGCCACTGCGTCGCGGTCGCGAACCAGTGGGCGAGCCGGCGGCTGCGGTTCGATTCGAACTCACGGAGCAGGAAGCCGGCCGCCTCGCTGGTGTCCGGATCGGACATGAACCCGGTGCCGCTGATGTGGATCTCGTCGACCGCCATGCGCCACAGCCGACGGCGGCGGCCGACGGCGTGCTGGTCGCCCTCCTCCGGATCGCCCTCCTCCACGAGGCCGTGCCGGGCCAGCTGGCGCAGGTGGTAGCTGACCGCGCCCGTCGACTCGCCCAGCTCCTCGGCCAGGCTGGTCACGCTCACCTGCTCGCGCAGATCCAGCACCCGCATGATCTGCACGCGCAGCGGGTGCGCGAGGGCCTTCAGGGAGGCGGCGTCGAGTTCCTTGCGGCGGATGGCCATGCCGCAAGATTAGTTTGCAAAGACTTATTTGCAAACTATTTCGTGGAAACGTGTCGCTCGGCGGGCGAACCAGCTGTCTCGGATCACCGGCCTGGCGCAACGGCTGGTTGAAGGTGCAAGCTCCGTCCGTGCGCGTCGCCGAGCTGGAGGCCTTCTGGCCGAGCCGCCGGCTGAACGCGTTCGACGAGCTGTGTCGACCGGCCGCGCCGCCGCGCGCTGCCGGGTCGCCGGGCCGGTCCCGTCGTCCCTGACCGGTTCTCCGGCAGCCGAACCGCCGCGGGGCGCGGCCACGAGGGACGAGTCCGACCCCTCATCACCCCAGGAGATCGCTCCGCCATGACCGTCACCGACGACCTGATCACCAACAACGCCCGTTACGCCGAGAGCTTCTCCGGCCCGCTGCCGCTGCCGCCGGCCAAGCACGTCGCCGTCCTGGCCTGCATGGACGCCCGCCTCGACGTCTACCGCATCCTCGGCCTGACCGAGGGCGAGGCGCACGTCATCCGCAACGCCGGCGGCGTCGTCACCGACGACGAGATCCGCTCGCTGGCGATCAGCCAGCGGCTGCTCGGCACCACCGAGATCATCCTCATCCACCACACCGACTGCGGGATGCTCACCTTCTCGGACGAGGACTTCCGCGACTCGATCGAGCAGGACACCGGGGTGCGGCCGGACTGGCACTCCGAGGCCTTCCCGGACCCCGAGGACGACGTCCGGAAGTGCCTCAAGCGGATCACCGAGAGCCCGTTCGTCCCGGACAAGTCGAGCGTCCGCGGGTTCGTCTTCGACGTGGCTACGGGCAAGCTGTCCGAGGTGGTCTGACCCGCGAGATCTGCACACTCGTCGCCTTCAGGGCTCCGAAGGGGACGAGTGTGCAGATCTCGCCGGGAGCGTCAGCGGGAGTAGTTGCTCGACCACCAGCTGCTCGTCGCAGGGCGGTCACACGGTTCCGCGGGATTCCTCGGCCAGGGCGGCGAGCGCCTTCTCGAAGCACTCCTGTGGCGGCTGCACGAGCCCGGCGCCGACCTGGCCGGTGCCCGCGACCGCCCCGGCCATGCCGGTGTTGATCTGCGGCAGCCAGCCGGTGCGGGCGACCTTGACGACGTCGATGCCGGTGGGTGAGCCGCGGAAGCCGAGGATCGGGATCGCCATCGCCGGGTTCTCCGCGAGCGTGACCTGGTACATCCGCTCGGTCGTGGCCAGCGCGTCGGGCACGGTGCCGCCGACGAAGCGCACGATCGCGGGCGCCGCGGCCATCGAGAAGCCGCCCACGCCGTAGGTCTCGGTGATCGCGGAGTCGCCGATGTCGGGGTTGGCGTCGTCCGGGCCGTAGTCGCCGAGGAACAGGCCGACGGGGGTCTGCGCGGGGCCGGTGAACCAGCGGTCGCCGGTGCCGGCGGTCTGGACGCCGAACTCGGTGCCGTTGCGGGCCATCACGGTGAGCATCGTGGCGCCCGGGATGTCGCGGGCGGCGTCCATCGCGAGCTTCGCCGTCGGCATGCCGAGGTTGAGGAAGAAGTGCTCGTTGCCGCCGATGAAGCGCAGGACCGCGGCGATGTCCGTGGCCGGGGCGTCCACCTCGACGATGGCCGGGGACAGCTCCCGCAGCGTCATCAGCGAGCCGGCCCGGTTGCGGTTGTGGCCCTCGTCGCCCATCTGCAGCATCTGGGCGAGCACCGCCTTGACGTCGAGCGGGCTCCCGCCGGCGTCGATCGCGCCGCGCACCGCCTTCGACAGCACCGGACCGAGGACGTCGCGCATCCAGGCCAGCCGGGTGAGCACCTCGTCGTTGTAGGCGCCGTACCGCAGCACCTTGCCCAGGCCCTCGTTGAGGTTGCAGAACGCCCGCCCGCCGTGCACCGGGTCCTCGAGGCACCACATCCACATCGACGGGCTCGTCACGCCGGCCATCGGGCCGACCGCGCGGTGGTGGTGGCAGGGGTCGAGGGCGATCTCCCCGGCCGCGAGCATCTGCTCGGCCTCCTCCACCGAGGAGGCCCAGCCCTCGTGCAGGACGGCGCCGATGAGGGCGCCGCGCAGCGGCCCCGAGGCGTCGGCCCACTCGATCGGCGGCCCGGCGTGCAGCAGGGTGCGGTCGGCCAGGCCGAGCACCTCCCGCGCCGGCCGGACGTCGACCAGCTGCGACCCGGCGGCCAGGACCCGCTCCACCGCCGTCCGGTTGGCCGCGGCGCGGCGGGCGTCGAGCGCGAGCGCGGCGAGGTCGGCCGGGTCGCCGAAGGCCGGCGGCCGCCAGTCGACGTCGTGGACGTCGGCGCCCTGGGCGCGCAGCGCGTCGGAGAAGACGTCGACGCCGGCGGCGACGATCGTCGGCGGCGCGGAGAGCAGATCGCTGAGGCTCATCGGGCCCCTCCGAGCAGGTCGAGGGCGTACCGCGTGGCCGCGGCGTTGGATGCGAAGACGGCGGCGCCGGCCGCGGCGAGGGCGTCGGCCTGCCGGCTCCAGCCCTGCGGGTCGGCCTCTGTGCCGATCAGCGCGACGACGACCGGCAGCGTGCGGGCGGACCGGGCGGCGGTCAGCGCGGGCACCAGCGTGGCCGCCGGGTCGGGGTCGGCGCCGTGGCCCAGGACGACGTCCAGCAGCAGGACCGCGGCCTCCCCTTCCGCGGCCAGCGCGGCGATCGCCTCCAGCCGCAGGGTCGGGTCGATCATCGGGTGCGCGCGGCCGACGGTCAGCGCGTCGTCCCCGAAGTCGACGACGACGTGGCCGCTCACGGACAGGTCCGCCCCCAGGTCGAGCTCGGGCCGCAGCGGGATGTTGGAGCGGATGTCGCCGAGCACCGGGGCGGCGAGCAGCATCGCCTCGTCGGCGAGCGTGCCGCCCGAGTAGAGGCCCTTGAGCACCGCGCCCGGCACCGGCGCCTCCGCGGGCCCGGGTCGCGACGGCCACTCCGGCACGTCGAGGCCCATGTCGGCGAGCAGGCCCTCGACGGCGGCGGTCAGGTCGGGGCTGTCGGGCGAGAGGACGGCGGAGCGCACCGGGACGCCGAGCTTGGCGGCCGCCTCCTCCACCGCCGCGGCCACCGACGGCGCCGGCGGCTTGGACACCAGCAGCACCCGCTCGGTCGCGGGGTCGTCGTCCAGGGCGGCCAGCGCGTCGAGCGTGGCCAGCCCGCCCACCTCCTCCTTGAGGTCGCGGCCGCCCACGCCGAGCACGTGCGAGACGCCGACGCCGGCCATGTCGAGCAGGCAGGAGACCTGCTGGGCGCCGGTGCCGGAGGCCGCCACCAGGCCGACCGGCCCGGGGCGGACGACGTTGGCGAAGCCCAGGGCGACGCCGGAGACGATGGCCGTGCCGCAGTCGGGGCCCATGACCAGCACGCCGGCGTCGCGGGCCGCGCGCTTGAGCAGCACCTCGTGCTCGACCGGGACGCCGTCGGAGAACACCAGCACGCTGCGGCCGGCGGCGATCGCGTCGGCGGCCTCCGCGACGGCGTACTGCCCGGGCACGCTGACGATGGCCAGCGCGGAGCCGCCGGGCGCCAGATCGTCGAGGGCCGCCCCGATGGTGCGCCGCGGGACGGCGGCGGCGGTCGCGGTGGAGCGCTCGCGCTCTGCGAGGGCTGCGTCGACGGCCGCGGTGGCGGCGGCCAGCGCGTCGTCGTCCCTCGCCCGGATCGCGATCAGGAGCTGCTCGGGCGATGCCTCCTCGGCGGGGGCGAGGCCCATGTTGGCCGCCAGCTCGAGGTTCAGCGGGGTGGCCATGGCGACCAGGACGGCGGTGACGCCGTCGGTCGCGCCGACGTCCCGGCTGACCTGCATGAGCCGCACGGAGTCGGCGTAGACGCCCGAGCGCAGGGTGACCGAGCGGGCCCCGTCGGGGACGGGAGGGGCGCCCGGGGAGGGTGTGGCAGCCACGCCCAGGACCGTACTCACCGATGTCTCAGCGGTGAAGTATCGGTCGGAAACCGCAATAACGATTTAGCACTGAGGTACTTCCGCCGGGGCTGTGCGCGGTGACACAGTGGCGCCGCCCGGTGCTCGCAACGCCCGTTGACCGACACCGGATCGGGTCGTAAGTGCACGTCGAGGAGGCACTGATGGCGTTCAGTTGGAAGTTGCACGGGGACGGGAAGACCCCGCCGATCGGTGAGGCCGTAGCCCCGGACGAGCGCCTGTCCTGGCCACGCACCGTGGGCATCGGCGCTCAGCACGTCGTCGCCATGTTCGGCGCGACCTTCGTCTTCCCGATCGTCATGGGGCTGGACCCGAACCTCGCGGTCCTGATGTCCGGGGTCGCGACGATCATCTTCCTGCTCATCGTCAACGGGAAGATCCCCAGCTATCTGGGCACCAGCGCCTCGTTCGTCGGCGGCGTCGCGGCGATCCGGGCGCAGGGCGGTGACTCGAGCGACGTCGTCGGCTCGATCCTCATCTCCGGCGCCGTCCTGGCGATCGTGGGCGTGATCATCCACTTCCTGGGCGCGCAGGTCGTGCACCGCGTGCTGCCGCCGGCCGTGACCGGCGCCGTCGTCATGCTCATCGGCTTCAACCTGGCGCCGGTGGTCGCCACCATCTACTGGCCGCAGGACCAGTGGGTGGCGCTGGCGACGATGGCCTTCGTCATCGTCTGCTCGGTCGCGCTGCGGGGCTTCTGGGCCCGCATCTCCATCCTGATGGGCCTGGTCTTCGGCTACCTGCTGTCGTGGATCCTGGACAAGACCTCCGGTGAGATCACCTCGGTCCTGCCGACCAGCAACGGCCAGGCGGTCCCGCATTTCCGCACCGACTTCGGCCCCGTGGGCGACGCGAAGTGGTTCGACCTGCCCAACTTCACGGCGCCGAGCTTCAGCTTCAACTTCGCGCTGCTGGTGCTGCCGGCGGTCATCGCCCTGATCGCGGAGAACGCCGGCCACGTGAAGGCCGTCAGCGAGATGACCAAGCGCGACCTCGACCCCTACCTGGGTCGGGCGATCCTCGGTGACGGCGTCGGCACGATGGTCGCCACCTCGGTCGGCGGCTCGCCCACCACCACGTACGCCGAGAACATCGGCGTCATGGCGGCGACCCGCGTGTACTCGACGGCGGCCTACTACGTGGCGGCGGTCGTGGCGATCCTGCTCGGCTTCATCCCGAAGTTCGGCGCGCTGGTCGCGCAGACGCCGGGCGCCGTCCTCGGTGGCATCACCGTGATCCTCTACGGGATGATCGGCCTGCTCGGCGCCAAGATCTGGAAGGAGAACCGGGTCGACTTCGCCAACCCGATCAACCTGGTGCCGCTGGCCGCCGGGATCATCATCGCGATCGGCAACGTCACCCTGGTCTTCACCGACACGTTCTCGCTGACCGGCATCGCCCTCGGCACGATCGTCGCGGTCGTCGGCTGGCACATCGCCCGCGTCCTCGCGCCGCCGGAGATGCGGGAGGCACTGAAGGCGGAGGCCGGCTACTACGGCGGCAAGGCCCCCGAGGTCGAGGAGTTCGGGTACCACGAGGTCTCCGAGACCGGCGCGGACCGCCAGGCCTCCACCCGCAACCACCGATAGGCACGCGTACCCCGTGAAACCGGCACCGTTCCGCTACGCCGACCCCGGCTCCCTCGACGAGGCCCTCGCGGTCCTGTCCGACGAGGGGGAGGGCGCCAAGGTGCTGGCCGGAGGTCAGTCGCTGCTGCCGCTGCTGTCGATGCGGCTCGCGGCGCCGACGACCCTGGTCGACATCAACCGGGTGCCCGGCCTCGACGCCGTCGAGGCCACCGGGGACGGCGTGCGGGTCGGTGCGCTCGTCCGCCACAACGCACTGCTCCACGACGACGCCGCCGCGCGGGTGCAGCCGCTGCTCGCCCGCGCGACGGCGAACGTCGCCCACCCCGCGATCCGCAACCGCGGGACGACGGTCGGCTCCATCGCGCACGCCGACCCCTCGGGCGAGATGACCTCGGTCCTCGCCCTGACCGACGGCTCCGTCACGGTGGCCACACCCGCGGGCGTCGAGACCGTCGGCTGGCAGGACTTCTTCGTCGGGCCGCTGGAGACCTCCGTCCACGGCCCCGCCGTCGTCACCTCCGCCTTCTTCCCCGCGCTGCCGCCCCGCTCGGGGACGGCGTTCGCCGAGGTGGCCCGACGCAAGGGCGACTACGCGGTGTGCGGCGCCGGCGTCGTCCTCACGCTGGACGAGGACCGCCGCGTGTCCGCCGTCCGCGCCTCCTACATCTCCGTCGGGCTGGTGCCCGAGGTGCACGACCTGACCGAGGCCGTCGCCGGATCGCCGGTGAACGAGGCCGACTGGTCCGCCGCCGGCGAGCTGGCGAAGAGCCGGGTGGACCCGGACACCGACATCCACGCCAGCGCCGACTACCGCCGGCTGCTGGTCGGCGTGCTGACCGAGCGAACGCTGGCGGCCGCCGCTGCCGAGGCAGGGGGACGGGCGTGAGCACCGATTCCGAGCGGGACGTCGTCCTGACCGTCAACGGCGTGCCGCACGAGGTGACCGTGCCGGTGCGCCGGCTGCTGTCGGACGCGCTGCGCCACGACCTCGGCCTCACCGGCACGCACGTCGGCTGCGAGCACGGCGTCTGCGGCGCCTGCACGGTGCTGGTCGACGGGACGCCGATGCGCTCGTGCCTGCTGCTCGCCGTCCAGGTGGCCGGGCACGAGGTGCAGACCGTCGAGGGCCTGGCCCGGGACGACGGCCGCGGCGGGCAACTGCTGCACCCGGTGCAGGAGGCCTTCCGCGAATGCCACGCGCTGCAGTGCGGGTTCTGCACGCCGGGCTTCCTCATGACGATCAAGGCGGGGCTCGAGGACCGCGACCGGGCGGCCGAGATCACCGAGGAGGAGGTCGACGAGATCGTCGGCGGCAACCTCTGCCGGTGCACCGGCTACGCCAACATCAAGAAGGCGGTCCGGCACGCCGCCGCCGCGATGAAGGACGCCCCGTGAGGGCCAAAATGGCCATTTTGGCCCCTGAGGGGGGACAGCGGTGACGACGAAGCTGTTCGGCGAGCCGGTCCGCCGCCGCGAGGACGCCCGCCTGATCATCGGCAAGGGCCGCTACCTCGACGACATCGGGCACACCGCGCTGGCCGCCGCCTTCGTGCGCAGCCCGCACGCGCACGCGCGCGTCGTCGACATCGACGTCGAGGCCGCGCTGGACGTCGACGGCCTGGTCGCGATCTACACCTACGAGGACCTCACCGGCCCGATGGCCGAGCCGCTGCCGGTGCTCATCCCCCACCCGCAGCTGCACGCCCCGCGCACCGGCTACCCGCTGGCCGACGGCGTGGTCAACCACGTCGGCGAGCCGGTCGTCATGGTCGTCGCCACCGACCGGTACCTCGCCGAGGACGCCGCCGAGAAGATCGTCGTCACCTACGAGGAGCTGCCGGTCGTCGTCGGCGTGGACGCCGCGCGCGAGGCGGCGGCGGCCGTGCACGAGGACGTCCCCGACAACATCGCCGCCGTCCACCACCAGGAGACCGGGGACGTCGAGGAGGCCCTCGCCGCCTCGACGCACAGGCTGAGCTTCACGCAGTACATCGAGCGCAGCGCCTGCACGCCGATGGAGGGCAAGGGCGTGCACGCGCGGTGGGACGCCGACGACCGCTCCCTGCGCGTGTACTCCAGCACCCAGGCGGCGACGAGCGTGCGCGCGGCGATCGCGGCGAAGCTCGAGCTGAGCCTGGACAAGGTCGAGGTGATCGCGCCGGACGTCGGCGGCGGCTTCGGCGTGAAGATCGTGCACCCGTGGCCGGAGGAGCTGCTGGTGCCGATGGCCGCGATCGCGCTCGGCCAGGAGGTGAAGTGGACGGAGGACCGTCGCGAGCACTTCATCTCCAGCGCCCACGAGCGCGAGCAGCGGCAGGAGATCACCGTCGGGTTCGACGACGACGGCCGGGTCACCGCCCTCGACGTCCACATCTGGCACGACAACGGCGCGTACACGCCCTACGGGATCATCGTGCCGATCGTGACGGCGACCCAGCTGGTCGGGCCGTACGCGATCCCGACCTACCGGGTGAAGGTCGCGAGCGTCTACACGAACACCGTGATCGTGACGCCGTACCGCGGCGCCGGGCGGCCGCAGGGCTGCTACGCGATGGAACGCACGATGGACCGCATCGCCGACGCGCTCGGCCTGGACCGGGCCGTCGTCCGCGAGCGGAACCTGATCCGGCCCGACCAGTTCCCGTACGACCACCGGCTGACGTTCCAGGACGGCCGGCCGGTCATCTACGACTCGGGCGACTACCCCGGCCTGCTCGACAAGCTGAAGAACCTCGTCGGCTGGGAGTCGATGGACGCGCGTCGGGAGGACGCCGAACAGCGCGGGAGACTGCTCGGCGTCGGGATGGCGCTCTACGTCGAGGGCACCGGGCCCGGGCCGTACGAGGGCGGGCACGTGCAGGTGCTCGGCAGCGGCAAGGTGCTGGTGTCGACCGGCCTGACCTCGCAGGGGCAGGGCCACGAGACGGTGTTCGCCCAGATCGTCGCCTCGGAGCTGGGGGTGCCCATCGAGGACGTCGAGGTGACGACGGGCGACACGAGGCGCTTCGGCTACGCGGTCGGGACGTTCGCCTCCCGGGCCGCGGTGATGAGCGGCAACGCGATCGCGCTGGCCGCGCGCGGGGTGCGGCAGAAGGCGCTGCGCATCGCCGCGGACGTGCTGGAGGCGAACCCGGACGACCTGGAGATCGCCGACGGCGTGGTGCAGGTGAAGGGCATCCCGGGCGCCGCGATCCCGCTGCGCACGGTCGCGGTGTTGTCCAACCCGCTGCGGTACGCCTTCGACGAGGCGGCGAAGCAGGCGACCCAGTTCGCGACGACGACGTCCGACGACAAGCCGCCGGTCGCGGAGGGCGACGCCCCCGGACTGGAGCACCGGGACTACTACTCGCCGATCCGCTCGACGTTCGCCTCCGGCGCGCACGCGGCGGTCGTGGAGATCGACCCGGCGACGTGGCAGATCGAGGTCGTCGACTACGCGGTGGTGCACGACTGCGGCAACATCGTGAACCCGATGATCGTCGAGGGGCAGGTGCACGGCGGCGTCGCGCAGGGCGTCGGCGGTGCGCTGTACGAGCGGATGGCCTACGACGCCGACGGGCAGCTGCAGAACGCCTCGTTCATGGACTTCCTGATGCCGTACGCGTCCGAGATCCCCGACGTCGTGATCGACCACCAGCAGACGCCGTCGCCGCTGAACCCGCTCGGGCTCAAGGGTGCCGGCGAGGCGGGGGTCATCCCGGGGACGGCGGCGATCGCGTCGGCGATCGAGGACGCGACGGGTCGGCGGATCGCCGCGATGCCGATCTCGCCGACGGAGCTGTACGACCTGATGCGGGATGCGGGTGCCGAGCGCACCGCGGCGTCCCTCCGTGGAACAGGAGTGAGCGCGTGAACCTCGACGGATCTGCGGTGCTGCACGCGGACCCCGACCGCGTCTGGTCGGTGATCACCGACCCGGCGGTGCTGGCGCGGACGATCCCGGGCTGCGAGTCCCTCGAGAAGACCGGGGACGACGAGTACAGGATGAACGTCTCGGTCGGGGTCGGCGCGATCCGCGGGACGTACGCCGGCGAGGTGCGGCTGTCGGGCCAGGACCGGCCGAAGTCCTACGTCATGCACGCCTCGGGCGCGGGTGCGCCGGGCCAGGTCCGTGCGACGGTCACCATCAACCTGTCGCCGTCCGGCGAGGGGACGTCGCTGACCTACTCGGCGGATGCCGTGGTCGGCGGCCCGGTGGCCGGGGTGGGCCAGCGGATGATGACCGGCGTCGCCAAGCGGATGGCCGGGCAGTTCTTCAAGGCGATCGACGCCGAGCTGACCGGTGCCGCGGCGCCGATCGGCGCCGCGCCGTCCCCCCGTGCGCCGGCGGAGGCGGATCTGGCGGCGCCCGCTGCGGAGGCCCGACCGCAGGTCTTCGCCGGCCGGGCGGCCGCCGCTGCCGCGCCGGCGGCGGGCGAGACGCGGACATTCCTGCTCGGCGCCGGCGTCGGGGCGCTGCTCACCGCGTTCGGCGTCGCGATCGGCTACCTCCTGGGCCGCCGCCGCTGAGCAGGGGGACTTTCGGCGCCGAAAGTCCCCCTGCCGCCGGACTCAGCTGGCGCGCAGGGTGGGGTAGTCGGTGTAGCCCTCGGCGCCGGGCGCGTAGAACAACGCCGCGTTCGGCGAGTTCTCCGGGTGCTCACCCTGCCAGCGCTCGACCAGGTCGGGGTTGGCGATGACCGCCCGGCCCACGGCGACGGCGTCGGCGTGCGCGGCCTCGATGAGCTCCACGGCCTCGGACCGCGTCGTCACCGAGCCGAACCCGCTGTTGGCGATCAGCGCCCCGTCGAACCGCTGCCGCAGTTCCTGCACCAGCTCGCCCGCTGGTTCCACGTGCAACACCGACAGGTAGGCCAGCCCGAGCGGGCGCAGCGCGTCGACCAGCGCGCCGTAGGTGGCGCGGACGTCGTCCCGGTCGGTCTCGAGCGCGCCCTGGATGTTGTGCTCGGGCGAGATGCGCAGGCCCACCCGGCCGGCGCCGATCGCCTCGGCCACCGCCGTCACGACCTCGATCACGAACCGCGCGCGGTTCGAGGGAGAGCCGCCGTACTCGTCGGACCGCTGGTTGGACGCCGGCGACAGGAACTCGTGCAGCAGGTAGCCGTTGGCGCCGTGGATCTCGACGCCGTCCAGGCCGGCCTCGACCGCGCGGCGGGAGGCCTCGACGAAGTCCTGCACGGCTGCCCGCGCCTCGTCGGCGGTCAGGGCGTGCGGCACCGGGTACGGCTGCTTGCCGCGCGTCGTGCGCGCCTCGCCGTCGATCGCGAGGGCGCTCGGCGCGACGACCCGGCGTCCGCCGTTGATGTCGGGGTGGGTGACCCGGCCGCCGTGCATCACCTGCATGACGATCCGGCCGCCGCGCCCGTGCACCGCGTCGGCGACCCGGCGCCAGCCGGCCACCTGCTCGTCGGTGACGATCCCGGGCTGCCCCACGAACGCCTGCGACTCGAAGCTCGGGTACGTGCCCTCGGTGACGATCAGCCCGATACCGGCCCGCTGCCGGTAGTGCTCGACCAGCAGGTCGTTGGGGACGCCGGAGGCGCCGGCCCGCAGCCGGGTCAGCGGCGCCATCACGACGCGGTTGGCGAGCTCGAGGTCGCCGAGGGTCACGGGGCTGAACAGGTCCATGCCAGGGGCAACCGGCGACTCCGAGCCGAGGATTCCGGAACCCGACCGACTGCGGTGAGCGTCACGGCCCCGATCCGAGGGCCGGCGCAGCGCCAGGAAGGATGATGCGGTGGACATCGAGGCGACCCTGCTGTTCGTGCTGGCCGCGGTCGCCGTGGTCGTCGTCCTGCACTGGGTGGCGGAGCGGACGGGCCTGCCCGCCGCCGCGCTGATGACCGTGGCCGGCATCGCGTACGCGCTGCTGCCCGGCCCGAACGTCGTCCTGGACCCGCACGTGGTCCTGACGCTGGTCATCCCCCCGCTGCTCTACAGCGCCGCGCTGGACTCGTCGCTGCTCGCGATCCGCCAGCACCTGCGCACGGTCATCAGCCTGTCCGTGCTGCTCGTCCTGGCGACGGCCCTGCTTATCGGGGTGGGCTTCCAGCTGTTCGTCCCGGGCGCGACGCTGGCCGCCGGCATCGCGCTCGGCGCCGCCGTCGCCCCGCCCGACCCGGTGGCCGCCCTCTCCGTCGGCCGTCGGGTCGGCCTGCCCCCGCGCGTGCTCACGCTCATCGAGGGCGAGGGGCTGCTCAACGACGCGACGGCGCTGACCGTGCTGACGGTGGCCGTCTCGGCAGCCACCGGACACGGCTACTCGACCCCGTGGGCGCTGGGGCGGTTCGCGCTCTCCGCCGTCGGTGGGGTCGCCGTCGGCCTGGCCGTGGCGTACGCCGTGCGGTGGGTGCGGCGACTGCGGCGCGACACGATGACGCTCAACGCCGTCTCGCTGGCCACCCCGTTCGTCGCCTACCTGCTCGGCGAGGAACTGCACGTCTCCGGCGTGCTCGCCGTCGTCATCGCGGGCCTGCTCATCGGCCACGACAGCTCCCGCAGCGTCTCCAGCGACTACCGGCTGCAGGTCAACGCCGTCTGGCGGCTGGTCGACTTCCTGCTCGAAGGGCTGGTCTTCCTGCTCATCGGCCAGCAGTTGCCGAGGGTCGTGGAGGGACTGCACCAGTACGAGACGTCGACGATCGTCATCGCGTCCCTGATCAGCGTCGGCGTCGTCCTGCTCCTGCGTCCGCTCTGGCTGGCGTTGACCCAGCTGCTCCCCCGGTCGCTGCACATGCGGCTCGGCGGTGGGGACGACGTAGAGCGCGAGACCGACGACGACAACGCGGAGGAGCGCCGGGCCCACACCGACCAGCGGCTGACCGGCAAGGAGCTCGCCGCGCTCAGCTGGGCCGGCACCCGCGGCGTCATCACCCTGGCCGCCATCTTCGCCATCCCCCGGGTCACCGATTCCGGCGAGCCGTTCCCCGACCGCAACCTGCTGCTCTTCTGCGCATTCCTCGTCGTCCTCGTGACGCTGGTGGGGCAGGGCGTGACCTTCGGGCCGCTGGTGCGGGCGCTCGGGCTGCGGGCCAACTCCGCCGACCAGGCCCGGGAGCGCAACGAGGCCCGGTCGGCCGCGGTGCAGGCCGGGCTCGACCGGCTGGCCGGCCTGGAGCAGGAGGAGCACGACGACGTCGACGACCAGGCGATCGCCGCGCTGCGCGCCCAGCTCGAGGCCCGGCTGGCCCGCTACCAGCAGCGGCTGGACATCCTGGAGGGCGCCGGCCACGAGGTGCCGTACAACCCGCAGTACGAGGCGGCGGTCCGCGTGCACCGGGCGGTCATCGACGCCGAGCGGGACACCTTGCTGCGCTGGCGGGACGTCGGCCGGCTCACCGACAACGGCCTGCGCGTGCTCGAGCGCGAGCTCGACCACCAGGAGGGCCTGCTCCCCAGCCGGCCGCCGAGCTGAGCGCACGCGACAGGGCCCTCCCGATGCGATCGGGAGGGCCCTGCCGGATGGGACTACTGGACCGCGCGGCGGTGGGTCAGGACGGCGCCGGCGACGGAGGCCACGACCACCCAGCCGGCCAGGACGGCGATCGACTGCGTCTGCTCCAAGCCCTGCCCGAGGTTGAGGACGGCGTTGGCCGGGTCGATCTTCTCCGCGATCGCGGGCTTCACGCTCTCGAGCACCGGCATGACGCCGAGCAGGACCAGGTAGAGGCCGGTCAGCGCGGCCGGGGTGTTGCCGAGCGCCGCGCCCACGCCGGCTCCGGTCACCGCGAACACCGCGCCCGCGGCCACCACGGCGACCACGGTCTGCCCCACGCCGTCCCAGGACAGCTCGCTGCCCATGGTCATCGCCAGCACGCCCGACGACAGGCCGGCCGACACGGCGGCGAACGCGGCGCCCATCAGCGCGACCGCCGTCCCCTTGGCGGCGAGCACACGACCGCGGTGCGGCACGAGCAGGAACGTCGTCTGCGCCGTGCGGTGGCTCCACTCCCCGGCCGTCGACAGCACGCCCAGGGAGATGAGCACGTAGGCGGTCAGCATGCCCATCACCGCGACCGGCCCGGTCGCCGAGCCGATCGGCTCACCGGTGGACGACGCGATGGCCATCGCGGCCGGCGCGAGCACGATCGACGCCGCGGCCAGCGACTTGCCCGACCGGGTGGCCAGCGACTTGCGGATCTCCAGGCCGACCATCGTCGGCAGCGACGGACCGGTCCGGCGCACCGTGGGCCGGTCGACGGCGGCGGTGCGGGGCAGGGTGTCGATCATCGGAATCTCCTCGAAGCGTTGCGGGGTGGGTCAGGACGCCGTGGTGAGCTGGAAGAACAGGTCCTCGAGACCGCGCTGCAGCGGCCGCAGGTCGGTGAGCGCGAGGCCGGCGGTGGCGGCGACGGCGCCGACCGCGGCCGGGTCGGCGGAGGGCACGACCAGCGCCCCGTCCGAGCCGTGCTGCACGTCGAAGCCGGCGGCCCGCAGCGCCCGGGTCAGCGCAGCGGGGTCCACCGCGGTGACGGCGGTGCCGTCGGCGCCGAGCAGCTCGGCGACCGCGCCGTCGGCCACGATCCGCCCCTGCCCGATCACCAGCAGCCGGTCGACGGTGTGCTCGACCTCGCCGAGCAGGTGGCTGGACAGCAGCACCGTGCCGCCACGGGCCGCGTGGTGGCGCAGCAGGTCGCGCATCCACCGGATGCCCTCGGGATCCAGCCCGTTGGCCGGCTCGTCGAACACCAGCACCGGCGGGTCGGCCAGCAGCGCGCCGGCGATCCCGAGCCGCTGCCGCATGCCCAGCGAGTAGCCGCCGATCCGGCGCTTGGCGGCGTCCTCGAGACCCACGAGCTCCAGGACGTCCTCGACGCGCTCCCACGAGACACCCACCGTGTCGGCGAGCAGCCGCAGGTGCGTCCGCCCGCTCAGGCCGGGGTGCACCGCCGAGGCGTCGAGCAGCGTGCCGACGACGGCGCCGGGGTTGGCCAGCTCGCGGTACGGGCGGCCGTCGACCAGCGCGGTCCCGGACGTCGCCGGCACCAGGCCGGTCATCATCCGCATCGTCGTCGTCTTGCCGGCGCCGTTGGGGCCGAGGAAACCGGTGACCGTCCCCGGCTCGAGGGTGAAGGACACGTCGTCCACGACGGTCCGGGCGCCGTACTGCTTGGTCAGTCCGCTGACCGTGATCATCGAAACCTCCGGGGAGTTCGTTCTGCCGGTGAGAAATCTGCCGGGCGGGCCCCGGCCCCCGCGTCGGCCGGAGGCAGCGAATCCGGGTCGACGGACGGCGCAACCTCGTCATCCGAAAGTTGACCGGGGTGATCCACTCGCGGGCGACCCGCAGGCGGCGCACCGGGAAATACGCTCGCCGCATGGGGATCCGGGCGCGTCTGTGGCCGGGTCTCCGCACGCGCAGCATCTGGTTCGACGGCGTCCTGGCCCTGCTCGGCACGGCCGCCGTGGGGCTGACGGGCATCTCCCCGGGGCCGCCCGACCTGCCGTGGCCCCTGCTGCTGGCCGGCGTCCCGCTGCTGTTCGCGTCGCTGTGGCTGCTCCGCCGCCGGGCACCCCTCGTGCCGTTCGTGCTCAGCGCCCTGCTCACGGCGGCCGCGCCGAACGTGTCGGTGGGGCTGCTGCTCACGTCCTACTCGGTCGGCCGGTACGTCGGCCGCTGGCCGCTGCGGATCGGCGCCGCCGTCCTCGGTGCGATCGCGCTGCTCCAGCCGTGGGACCTGGAGACGGCGGACGAGTTCGTGAGCGCCCTCGGCGGGATCGCCGTGGTGATCGTCCTGCCGGGCGCGCTCGGCATCTGGCAGCGGACCCGCGCGCTGCTGCTCGCCGCCCTGCGCGAGCGGGCCGAGCGCGCCGAGGCCGAGCGGGAGCTGATGGCGCGCGACGCCGTCCTCACCGAGCGGACCCGCATCGCCCGCGAGATGCACGACGCCGTCGGCCACCGGGTGAGCCTCATGGTGCTGCAGGCCGGCGCGATCGAGATGGCCGCCGGCGACCGGGACCGGGTGGAGCAGCTGGCCGGCAACGTGCAGGCGGCCGGGCGGCAGGCGCTCGACGAGCTGCGGCAGATGGTCGGCGTGCTACGCGCCGGGGAGGTGGACGACGCCGCCCCGCTCGGCCCGCAGCCGGAGCTGGCCGACCTGCCCCGGCTGGTCGCGCAGTCCCGGGAGGCGGGGATGCCGGTGGCGCTCACCGGCCGCACCGACACCGCGGTCGACCCGGTGGTCGGCCGCGCCGCCTACCGGATCGTGCAGGAGGCGCTGACCAACGCCGGCAAGCACGCGCCCGGTGCCGCCGTGACGGTGAGCGTGGAGCGCCCGGACGGCGCGCTGACCGTCCGGGTGGTCAACGGGCCGCCGTCCGGACCGGCCGGCGGGGCCCCCAGCGGCGGCTTCGGCCTGGTGGGGTTGGGTGAGCGGGTGCGCACCCTGGGCGGCCGGCTGACCGCCGAGCCGAGGCTGGACGGCGGGTTCACCGTCGAGGCGGTGCTCCCGGCATGACGATCCGCGTGCTGCTCGTGGACGACGAGGAGCTGGTCCGGTTCGGGCTGCGGACGGTGCTCGAGGCCGCCGGCGACTTCGAGGTCGTCGGGGAGGCCGGGGACGGCGCGGCGGGCGTGCGGGCGGCGCGCGAGCTCGAGCCGGACGTCGTCCTCACCGACATCCGGATGCCGGGGATGGACGGGCTGGCCGCGACCCGGGAGATCCTCGCGCTGCCCGACCCGCCGCAGGTCGCCGTCCTGACGACCTTCCACGTCGACGAGTACGTGTACGCGGCGCTGGCCGCGGGCGCGGCCGGCTTCCTGCTCAAGGACACCCCGCCGCGCGAGATCGCCGCCGCGGTGCGGGCGGTCGCCAACGGGACGGCGACCCTCTCGCCGGCCGTCACCGCGGCGCTGATCGAGTCCTACGTCGACCGTCGGGCCGCGCCGCGCAAGGCCGAGGCCCTGCGGCGCATCGCCGACCTCTCCGACCGAGAGCGCGAGGTGCTGCGGCTGCTGGGCAGCGGCGAGTCCAACGCCGAGCTCGCGGGGCGGCTCTACGTGAGCGAGGCGACGGTGAAGACCTACGTCTCCCGGCTGCTCGCCAAGCTGGACCTGGCCAACCGCACGCAGGCGGCGATCCTCGCCCACGAGGCGGGGCTGCTCGAGAGCTAGTTGTACTGACCAGAGACGTTGGTCGAGGGCGTGTGACCACTCGATCTGACTGATCGATCTTGTGGAGGGAGGACCTCCGGACGTGGAGTGGGGCTGCTGAAGGCACCCGCTCACCAACCCGGAGGTCCTCGTGTCTCACGCTAACGCTGCCCTGACCCCTCGTCACCGGCTGAAGCTCGGCCGCGCCGTGGTCGACGAGAACTGGTCGATCAGCTACGCCGCGGCGGTGTTCAACGTCTCCTGGCCCACAGCCAAGCGCTGGGCCGACCGGTACCGCCGGGGCGGCCCGGCGGCGATGCAGGATCGCAGCTCACGACCGCATTCCTGCCCGCGCCGGACGCCGCGGCCGGTGGTGCGCAAGATCGTGCACCTGCGCTGGAAAAAGCGCCTCGGCCCAGTCCAGATCGCCGACCGCGTCGGCCTGGCGCCCTCGACCGTGCACGCGGTGCTGGTTCGCTGCCGGCTCAACCGGCTCTCCCATGTCGACCGGGCCACCGGCGAGCCGATCCGCCGCTATGAACATGAGTACCCCGGCTCGCTGCTGCACGTCGACGTCAAGAAGCTGGGCAACATCCCCGACGGCGGCGGCTGGCGCTACGTCGGGCGCCAGCAGGGCAAGAAGAACCGGGCGGCCACGCCCGGCACGCCCCGCAACGCCCACCACAACCCGGTGATCGGCACGGCATTCGTGCACACGGTGATCGACGATCACAGCCGCGTCGCCTACGCCGAGACCCACGACGACGAGACCGCCGCCACCGCGATCGGCGTGCTGCGCCGCGCGGTGGATTGGTTCGCCGCGCGGGGCGTCACCACCCAGCGGGTGCTGTCCGACAACGGCTCGGCCTACCGCTCGCACGCCTGGCGCGATGCCTGCGCCGAGCTCGGGATCAATCTCAAGCGGACCCGGCCCTATCGGCCGCAGACCAACGGCAAGATCGAACGGTTCCACCGCACCCTGGCCGACGGCTGGGCCTTCGGCCGCATGTTCCTCAGCGAATCAGCGCGCCGAAAGGCACTGCCGGCCTGGCTGCACGAGTACAACCATCACCGGCCCCACACCGCGATCGGAAACCGTCCCCCGATCACGCGCTTGACCAACCTGTCCGGGCAGCACAGCTAGTACCGCGGCTTCCAACCTTCGCCCCGTCGTTGGCTTGCTGCCGGTGGACCGCCAGATGCCACCGAGTGTCGGATCCCGGTGGTCTCATGGGCGCGCGATACCACCACGAGTCGACACCCGACGGCATCGGCAACCAAGTACCGCCCGGTGCCCGAGGCGAAGGAGGCCTGACGCGGCGTTAGGCAGCCAGCGCGACGGCCCGCTCGGCGGCGCCGACGAGGCGGGCGTAGCGCCCGCCCGCGTCCAGCAGCTCCTCGTGCGACCCGGCCTCGGCCACCCGCCCGGCGTCGAGGACGACGATGCGGTCGGCGTCGCGGATCGTGGAGAGCCGGTGCGCGATGGTGATCGTCGTCCGCCCCCGGCTGGCCTCGTCGAGCGCCGCCTGCACCGCCCGCTCGGTCTCGTTGTCCAGCGCGCTGGTCGCCTCGTCCAGGACGAGGATGCGGGGGTCGCGCAGCAGCGTCCGGGCGATGGCCAGCCGCTGCTTCTCGCCGCCGGAGAACCGGTGGCCGCGGGCGCCGACGACGGTGTCGTAGCCGTCGGGCAGCGCGGCGATGACGTCGTGCACCTGCGCGCGGCGGGCCGCCGCCTCGATCTCGTCGTCCGTGGCCTGCGGGCGGGCGTGCCGCAGGTTCTCCCGGATCGTGGTGTGCAGCAGGTAGGTCTCCTGCGACACGACCCCGACCAGCGAGGCGAGGGTGTCCAGGCGCAGGTCGCGCAGGTCGACGCCGTCGACGGTGACCCGGCCGGTCGTGGGGTCGGCCAGGCGGGCGACCAGCGAGGCGAGCGTGCTCTTGCCCGAGCCGGTCTCCCCGACCAGCGCCAGCGTCGTCCCGGCGGGGACGGCGACGTCGATGCGCGACAGCGCCGGGCGGTCGGCGCCGGGATAGGTGAAGCTCACGTCCTCCCAGCGCACGTCGCCGCGGACGGCGGCCGGGTCCAGGGCCACGGGGGACGGCGGGTCGTCGATGTCGACGGTCAGGTCGAGGTACTCGAACACCCGGCTGAACAGCGCCATCGAGCTGGTGACCGAGACGCCGACGTCCAGCAGGCCCATGAGCGGGCGGAACAGCGCCGCCTGCAGCGTGGTGAAGGCGACCAGCGTGCCGATGGTCATGCCGCCGGAGGTGACCGGCAGGCCGGCGGCCAGGTAGATCAGCGCCGGGATCACCGCGAACAGCACGCTCATCGTGGCCATGCGCCAGCGGCCGGCCAGCTGCGAGCGGACCTCGAGCGCGACCAGGTCGGTGGAGGTCTCCGCGAACCGGTGCGACTGGGCGGGCCCGGCGCCGAGGGTCTTGCTCAGCAGCACGCCGCTGATCGACAGCCCCTCCTCCACCTGCGAGTGCAGCTCGGCCAGCCGCCGCTGCCGCTGCGCGGTGACCGCCCGGCGCATCTGCGCGACCTTGCGGGTCAGCAGCACGGCCGGCGGCAGGACGAGGAGGGAGAGCAGCGCGAGCCGCCAGGACAGCGCCACCATGGCGACGACCGTGCCGACGACGGTGGTGGCGTTCGAGGCCAGCGAGGTGGCGGTCGAGGTGACCACCGACTGCATGCCGCCGACGTCGTTGATCAGCCGCGACTGCACCTCGCCGCCGCGGGTGCGGGTGAAGAAGGCCAGCGACTGGCGCTGCAGGTGGGTGAACACCGCGGTCCGCAGGCCGTGCATCACCCGCTGGCCGACGGTCGTCGACAGCCAGGTCTGCACCACCCCGAGGACGGCGGTGGTGCCGGCGACGGCCACCATCCCGGCGACGGCCCAGGCCAGCAGGGCGACGTCCTGCCGGGGCAGCGCCTCGTCGATGACCAGCCGCAGCAGGAAGGGCGAGGCCAGCGCGATGACCGACGACGCCACGATCAGCGCCACGACGACGGCGAGCGGGGCGCGGTAGGGCCGGAAGAGCGCGGCCACCCGCCGCAGGGAGACCGGGGAACGGTCCAGCTGGGCCCGGTCGGCGGGGTCGACGGTGCGGCCGGAGCCGCCACGGCCGCCGCCG
Organism: Geodermatophilus sp. SMS 5-13; assembly: GCF_059428245.1. Taxonomy (NCBI): domain Bacteria; kingdom Bacillati; phylum Actinomycetota; class Actinomycetes; order Geodermatophilales; family Geodermatophilaceae; genus Geodermatophilus; species Geodermatophilus sp. SMS 5-13. Next base: position 5,838,818 of record NZ_CP165729.1, on the reverse strand, counting down.
GGAGTCGTCATGCCATCCAGAACGGCATCACCTCCTGAAGTGCTGAGGTTACCTCACGATGTGGTAACCGCAGCGCTCTCGGTAGGATTCCCGCATGGCCGACGACGAGCTCGGCGAGCTGCTCCTGCGCGCGGCGCGCCTCCAGCGGCGCCGCTGGCGCGAGGCGCTGGCCCCCTGGGACCTCTCGCCGTACCAGGCGCGGGCGCTGCGGGTGGTCTGCACGCGGGACGGGACGCGGGTCTCCGACCTCGCCGAGGCCCTGCGCATCGCACCGCGCTCGGCCACCGAGGTCGCCGACGACCTGGAGACGCGCGGCCTCGTGCAGCGCACGCCCGATCCGCGGGACCGGCGGGCGGTGCTGCTGGCGCCGACACCGGCCGGCCGGCGGGTGCAGGGCGAGGTCGACGCGGCCCGGGCCGCGGACTCCCGCGCGCTGTTCGCCCAGCTCCCGACCGAGGACCGCGCCGCGCTCGCCCGCATCCTGCACACCCTGACCGACGACGCCTGACCTCACGCCGCGAGCAGCGACCACACCGCCTCGGGCTGCTCCCAGTGGGCGTTGTGCCCGGCGCCGGCGAGCAGCCGCGCGTCCGGGTCGAGCCGCCGCATCGCCTCGAGCGACACCATCGGGTCGCGCTCGCCCGCGGCCAGCCGCAGCGGCGCCTGCGCGCGCCGCAGGATGCCCGGCACCGACGGGCCGACCGCCGAGAAGACGCGGTTGTCCAGCGCGACCGCCCAGCCGCCGTCGACCTCGCGGACGCCGGCCCGCGCGACGTCGTCCCCCGGCTCGGCGAGCCCGCGCAGCCCCGCCAGCGCGAGGTGCCGGGCCGCGGCCTCCTCCCGGGTGGCGAACACCTTCGCGGGGCGGCCGGCGAGCGCGCGGGCGCCGTCCTCCTCCTCCGCCGTCCACTCGAGCTTCGTGCCGACGGCGACCACCCGGTCGACCGCCACGCCGAACTCGCCGCTGCCCAGCAGCGCGCCGACGACCCCGCCGAACGAGTGCGCCAGCACGGTGACCCGGGCGGCGCCGACCTCGGCGCACAGCGCCGCCATGTCGGCCGCGTGCACGCCGTAGCCGTAGGGCGGCTCGGCCACGGACCGGCCGTGCCCGCGCAGGTCGGGCGCCGCCCACCGGCCCGGGACCAGCGGCAGCAGCCGCTGCCAGACCGCCCCGGTCGCGCCGAGGCCGTGCAGCAGGAGCAGCAGGTCCTCCCCGGCGCCTCCGGTCTCGTAGGCGATGCCGGTCCGGGTGATCACAGGGCCGCGTAGACGGCGTTCAGGTACGCCTCGGCCCGCGGTGAGCCGACGATGCCCGGGGCCATCCGGTTCATCATGTAGCTCGTCGTCACCCGGCGGTCGAGGTCCATGACGATCAGCGAGCCGCCCCAGCCGCCCCAGAAGCAGACCCGCCCCTCGGGCAGGTACGGCACCGCGCCGGACGGCGAGAGCCCGAAGCCGATGCCGAACCGGAACGGCACGCCGAGCACGAGGTCGACGCCGTCGGCCTGGACGTCGAAGACCAGGTCGATCGTCTTGTCCGACAGGAGCCGGACGCCGCCGGCCTCCCCGCCGAGCGACAGCACCCGCATGAGGTCGAGGACGCCCTTCGCGTTGCTGTGCCCGTTGAGCGCGCCCATGTCGGCGGCCCGCCAGTCCGGGGTGTTGGCCTTGGTCGCGTCGGCGACGGGGCCGGTGAAGCAGCGCACCACCGGGCTGTTCGGGTCCAGCGCGGCCAGGTCGATGGGCAGCGGCGGCGGGGGGACGACGGGCGCGATGCGGTCCGCGTCCTCCGGGCGCGCGCCGATCTGGAAGTCCGCGCCCAGCGGCGCGGCGAGCTCCTCGGCGACGTACTGCTTGAGCGAGCGGCCGTCGATCCGCCGCAGCACCTCGCCGAGCAGGTGCCCCTGGTCGTTGGCGTGGTAGCCCGACGCCGTCCCCGGCTCCCACCACGGCGCCTGCGCGGCCAGCCGGGACGTCGCGGTCTCCCAGTCGTACATCTCCTCGACGGTGAACGGCGCGTCCCAGCCGGCGACGCCCGAGGTGTGCGACATCAGGTGCCGGACCCGCACGTCCTCCTTGCCGTTGGCCGCGAACTCGGGCCAGTACTCCGCGACCGGGGCGTGCACGTCGAGCCGGCCCTGCTCGACCAGCGTGAGCATCGCCAGCGCGGTGATCGTCTTCGTCGTCGACCAGACGTTGACGATCGTGTCCCGGGTCCAGGGCGTCGTCCGCGCCTCGTCGCGGTGGCCGCCCCAGATGTCGACGACGGTCTCGCCGTCGACGTCGACCGCGATGGATGCGCCCAGCTCCTCGCCCTCGAGCTGGGTGGCGAGCGCGTCGCGCACACCCGCGAACCGGTCGTCGACGGTGCCGTGGACCTCGGCCATGGGGCCTCCCTGGGATGGGCGCGACCCCGCTGTCGCGCCGCGGCGATCAGACCACGCCCGCATCCGGCGGGACAACGAGCATGCGGTCGATGGGTAGATCCGCCCTGAACGGGGCAGACGCGATGCACGGGGGTCCGTGACCGCACCCTGGGGGAGAGGAATGCTCACCGAGAAGTCCCGGCCCGTCATCGAGGCCACGTTGCCCGTCGTCGGCGAGAACATCGGCAAGATCGCCGAGCGCTTCTACCAGCACCTGTTCGGCGAACATCCCGAGCTGCAGGACGGGATCTTCAACCGCGGCAACCAGGCCGAGGGCACCCAGCAGCAGGCGCTGGCGGGCTCGGTGGCGCTGTTCGCCAGCGCGCTGGTCAGCCATCCGGACCACCTGCCGGAGCAGCTGCTGCAGCGGATCGCGCACAAGCACGCCTCGCTCGGGATCAACCCGGCGCAGTACCAGGTCGTGCACGACAACCTGTTCTGGGCGATCGTCGACGTCCTCGGCGATGCGGTCACGCCGGAGGTCGCCGCCGCCTGGGACGAGGTCTACTGGCTGATGGCCCGTGCCCTGATCAACCAGGAGCGCGGCCTCTACAGCGCCCGCGGCGTCCGGCCGGACACGGTCTGGCGGGACTGGGAGGTCGTCGAGAAGCGCCGGGAGACCGAGGACGTCGTCGTCTTCACGGTCAAGCGCGTCGACGACCGGCTGGTGAAGACGTCGCTGCCCGGCCAGTACGTCACCGTGAAGGTGCCGATGCCCGACGGCGTCCACCAGCCGCGGCAGTACAGCCTCATCCGCGCCGACGACGGCGAGCACCGCTCGTTCGCGGTCAAGCGGGTCACCGGCGGGGACAAGCCGGACGGCGAGGTCTCCAACTTCCTGCACGACCGCGTCGGCGTCGGCGACCGGATCACCACGTCGCTGCCGTTCGGCGACGTCGTCCTCGACGACTCCGGCCGGCCGGTGGTGTTCGCCTCTGCCGGCATCGGTGTCACGCCGATGGCGGGCATGCTCTCGCACCTGGTCGCGGCCGGCTCGCACCTGCCGATCACCGTGCTGCACGCGGATCTGAAGGAGGAGTCCTTCGCGCTGCGGCAGCAGGTGGCCGACGACGTCGCGAAGCTGGCGAACGCCCGGATGTACGTCTGGTACGAGCAGGGCCCGCAGGGCGACCTGCCGGTCGAGGGCCGCTTCGGCGGGATCATGAACCTCGACGACGTCGAGCTGCCCGCGGACGCCTTCTACTACCTGTGCGGCCCGCTGCCGTTCATGCGCGGGATCCGCGGCGTGCTGCTCGACCGTGGCGTGTCCCCGGCCGACATCCAGTACGAGGTCTTCGGCCCCGACCTCTGGCAGGCCGACGCCGACTGACGGAGTGCGGGGAGCGAGTTCCTCGTTCCCCGCACTCCGGTAGGCCTCAGGCGCGCTGCATCTCGTCCTCGAGCGTGAACTCGCCGGTCCGCAGCTCGCCGACCCGCTGGTAGGTGGCCAGCAGCACGCCGGTGGACGTCGCCCTCGACGAGGTCAGCCGCCAGCCCCGGGGGATCGTCCCGTCGCCGAACAGTCGTTTGCCGGTGCCCACCGTGACCGGGACGATCGTCAGCCGCAGCTCGTCGACCAGGTCGTTGGCGAGCAGGGTCTGGATCAGCCCGGCGCTGCCGTGCACCTGGAGCTCGCCGCCGTCCTCGGCCCTGAGCCGGCGCACCGCCCCGACGACATCGCCCTCGATCAGCCGGGCGCCCGCCCAGTCGACCGTGTCCAGCGTGCGCGAGGCGATCCACTTGGGCTTGGTGTTGAGCGCGTCGGCGATCGGGTTGCCGGCATCGGCCGGGACCTGCGGCCAGAAACCGGCGAAGATCTCGTAGGTGGTCCGGCCGAGCAGGAAGTCCTGCGCGCCGGCGAACCACTCGACGATCTGCTGGCCGGAGTCGTCGGAGAAGTAGGGCTGCGTCCAGCCGCCGTGGGGGAACCCGCCGGAGGAGTCCTCCTCCGGGCCGCCGGGGGCCTGCATGACCCCGTCGAGGGTCACGAACGTGGTGACGGTGAGCGGGCGCATGGCAGCCTCCATGAGGTGGGTCCGTCCGGTTGTCCGACATGAAGACGTCGAACGGGACCCGCACTCATCGACACCGCGCCCGCGAGAAGGCGCCGCCGCCTGTGCGCACCGGTGGAGCTCAGCGCTCCACGGGGTCGGGGATCGGGGCGCCCGAGGGCAGGCCGGCGTCGACGTGCGCCTGGTAGACCGGCTCCCAGGGAACGGTGTCCTCGCTGTGCGGGCCGCGCGAACGGACGCCGTCGAGGCTCTTCTGCAGCTCCTCGAGGCAGACGTACCAGCCGCCGCCGTTGCGCGCCGCCGCCGTCCGGTCGGACAGGACGTTGACCAGCGTCAGCCGGCTGGCCCCGTCGTCCACCGGCTCGACGCTCAGGTGCACCTCGTCCTCGCCCCACGTGAAACCGAAGCGCCGCGGCGGCTCCCAGGTGAGGACGACGCCCGGCGTGTCCGCCATGTACGGGTCCCCGGAGAACCGCACCGGACCGCCCACCCGGGGCTCGTACTCCATCGCCGAAGGGAACCAGTGCCCGAGCTCGGCCGGATCGCTGACCGCGGCCCAGAGGCGGTCGGCGGGATGGGGGTAGGTGCGGACGAAGCGGACGGCGGGGCGCCCGTCGTGCTCGATGTAGGTCCCCAGGTCGTTCGCGAGCTGCATCAGGACTCCTTGGTCTTCTCGAGGTGCTCACCGAGTGCGTCGAGGCGGTCGTTCCACAGCGCCCGGTAGGGGGCCAGCCACGCGTCGAGCTCGGCCAGGGGCGCCGGGTCGAGCGCGTAGATGCGCCGCTGGGCGTCGGGCAGCACCCGCACCAACCCGGCCTCGCGGAGCACCCGCAGGTGCTTGGACGTCGCCGGCTGGGTCAGCCGCAGCGCCCCGACCAGCTCGCCGACGGCGTGCGGCCGCTCGCGCAGCAGGCCGAGCACCGCGCGCCGGTGGGGATCGGTCAAGGCCGCCCAGGTCGCCTCGCGCACGACACCGAGCATGCCTCTCAAGGCATATGCCCGTCAAGGCATATACGTCACCGGTTCTCGGCGATGTACCGCTCTGGGTCCTTGTCCCGGATCGGGATCCCCGCGTAGTGCTGGGCCTCGAAGGTCAGGAACTGCACCGCGATGTCGTGCCGCGTCTGCAGGTCGGCGTGGTGCCGGAAGTCGAGCAGGTCCTCGCGCTCCTCCTCGGCCATGTGGTCGTCGTTGGCCTTGCGCGCCTCCCACACCGCGGTCCACCACTCGTCGGTGCCGACCTCGTGGTCCCGGGACTTCTGCACCGCATCGCGGATCTCGTTGTGGTCCTTGATCGCGTCCTCGACCTCGTCGTCGACGTCGCCCTCCGGGTTGCCCTTGCCCAGCCGCAGCAGCCGCGGGTAGAAGAACCGCTCCTCCGCCTCCGCGTGCACCTCGAGGAAGACCTGGAGTCGCCCCCACACGGCGCCCAGGGCCTCGACGTCGTCCCGCGGCATCTCGTCGAGGACGGCGAACATCCGCCGCTGCTCGCCGTGCTGCTGGAGGATGACCTCGGTGATGTCCATGCCGGGGACCCTTCCCGGCGCGCGGGGACGGCGCAACAACGGCCTGCCTCAGCCCGCGGGCGGCCAGAACAGCGCCGCGTCGTCGTAGGCGGTGGTCCAGACGGAGCCGAACGCGACGACGACGCCCCCGGCGTGCCCGTCACTCCCGGCCCGATTCACCCGTTTCGCGCGATGCGCCGGCAGGCCGCCGGCCCGAGCCTCTGCCCCCTACCGGTGCCGACACGGCCTCCGGCGACGCCGCGCGAGGGGAGAGGGCCATGCGCAGGACGGGCGAGCAGGGCACCGGGACGCAGACCGGCGGGGCGCAGGTGCCGAGGCCGCGGCGGCCGGTCGCCGGCAAGGCCATGGAACTGGAGGGCCGCTGGCTCATGGGCCGGCTCGCCCCGCACGACCTCTACGAGGGCATCGACCGCCTGCTGCGCCTGGAGACGCCCGAGCGGCGCGAGGAGCTGCTGTCCGCCGTGCACGCGCGGGCCGAGGAGATCGAGGAGGCCGACCGGGACCTGCCCGTCGACGGACCGTCGACGGGTGCCCTGGCGCTGACCTCCGCGCTGCTGGCCGCCTACGAGACCCTGCTGCCGGTGTTCGACGGCGATCAGCGCAGCACCATCCGGTTCCTGCAGCACGTGGTGGGCGCGGTGGCTCGCCGCCCGTTCGAGATCGCCTTCGCGGCCCTCGGCAAGCGTGAGAACCCCCTCGACGCCATCGAGAAGGCCTGCCGGGCGGAGACACCGTTCTACGGCGACTACTTCCGGATCGCCCTGGACCGGCCGGACGCCGACACCTTCGAGATGCGCCCCGAGCGCTGCTTCTTCCTCGACCACTTCACCCGCCGCGGCAACCCCGCCCTCACCACCGTGCTGTGCGCGTGGGACGCCAACTGGATGCGCGCCGTGGACCCCGCGGTCAGCGGGCTGCGCGCGGAGCGCACCTCCTTGATGTCCCTGGGGGACGACGCCTGCCGCTTCCGCGTCGTCCGCACCGACGACCGCCTGGCCGGCTACACCGACAAGCTGGAGGAGCGCCCGACCGGAGGCGAGGAGCCCCCCTCGTGACCCTTCCTGGCTCGGTATCTCACCGCTAAGGTAACCGCCATGAGCGCGCCGACCCGCCGGGTTCGCATCGGGATCGACACCGGGGGGACGTTCACCGACGTCGTCGCCGTGGACGAGGAGACCGGCCAGACGACGACGACCAAGACGCCGTCCACCCCCGCCGATCCGGCGGAGGGCTTCCTCACCGGCGTCCGCAAGGTGCTCGGGATGCTGGACCTGTCCGGCGACGCGATCACCGCGGTCAGCCACGGGACGACGGTCGCGACCAACCAGCTGCTCGAGGGCAAGCTGGACCGGATCGGGTTCATCACCACCGAGGGTTACGAGTCGGTGCTGGAGATCGCCCGACAGTCGGTGCCCGACGGCTACGGCAACAGCTACTTCTGGGTCAAGCCGCCGCGGATCGTCCCCGCCGACCTGGTCCGCACGGTGCGCGGCCGGCTGGACCACCACGGCGCCGAGGTCCGCCCGTTCGACCGGGACGACGCCGTCGCCGCCGTCCGCTTCTTCAAGGACGCCGGCATCCGGACGATCGGCGTCTGCTTCCTGCACGCCTACGCCGACGACGCCCACGAGCGGGCCATGCTCGACGTGCTGGGGGCCGAGTACCCGGAGGCCGTCGTCTCGCTGTCCAGCGAGGTGCTCCGCGAGTACCGCGAGTACGAGCGGTCGGTGACCACGCTGGTCGACGCCGCGGTCAAGCCCAAGGTGGCCGCGTACGTCACCAACATCCGCACCCGGCTCGACGAGATCGCGCCGCACGTGCCGTTCTACGTGATGAAGAGCAACGGCGGCGTGCTCTCGGCGGGCGAGGTCGTGCACCAGCCGATCACCACGATGCTCTCCGGCCCGGCCGCCGGCGCCCTCGGCGCCGCGCTGATCGCCGGCACCGCCGGGTTCGACCGGGTGCTCACCTGCGACGGCGGCGGCACCTCGACCGACGTCACCGTCGTCATCGACGGCGAGCCGACGCTGACCACCGAGGGCTCGGTCGGCGACTACCCGTCGAAGATCCCGATGATCGACGTCGTCACCGTCGGCGCCGGCGGCGGCTCGATCGCCTGGCTCTCCCCCGAGGGCACGCTCAAGGTCGGCCCGCAGTCGGCCGGCGCCGACCCCGGCCCGATGTGCTACCCGTCCGGCGGCGACCAGCCCACGGTCACCGACGCGCACGTCACGCTCGGCCGGATCCCCCCGCACCTGCTGGGCGGGGAGATCCCGCTGTCGGTCGACGCCGCTCGCGACGGGCTCGAGGCCCTGGGCGGCAAGCTGGACATGTCCCTGGAGCGGACGGCGACCGGGATCCTCGAGATCTCCGCGTGGAACCAGGCCAACGCGCTGCGGCAGGTCACCGTGGCCCGCGGCCTCGACGTCCGCGACTTCACCCTGACCACGTTCGGCGGCTCCGGCTCGCTGCTGGCCTGCCGGCTGATGGACATCCTGGGTCTGCCCCGCACGCTGGTGCCGCCGAACCCCGGCAACGTCAGCGCGTTCGGGTTGCTCACCGTCGACGTCCGCAACGACTACGTGCAGACGGTGGTGAGCCGGCACGCCGATCTCGACCTCGAGCGGGTGCGCCGCGTGTTCGCCGACCTCGAGGCGCAGGCGCAGACCGCGCTGGACGCCGAGGGCTTCGGCCGCGACGTGCAGCGCATGCAGCGCACCGCCGACCTGCGCTACGTCGGCCAGGCCTTCGAGGTGCGGGTGCCGGTCGCGGACGGCGCGCTCGACCGCGGTGCCGCCGAGGAGGTCGCCCAGGCGTTCCACGCGGCGCACCGGCAGCTCTACGGCTACGACTTCGCCGACGACCCGCGCCAGGCCGTCGAGTGGGTGAACCTCCGGGTCAGCGGGATCGGGCCGATCCGCCGTCCCGACATGGTGGAGCTCACCCCGAAGGACGGCGGGACGGACCGGGCCGTCACGGGCACCCGGCGGGTGTTCTTCGACGACTGGGTGGACACCCCCACCTACAACCGGCCCGACCTCGGCCCCGGCGACGTGGTCCGCGGCCCGGCGATCATCGAGGAGTTCGGCTCGACCGTGCCCGTGCACCCCGGCTTCCGCGCCACCGTCGACGCCCACGGCAACCTGCTGCTGACCAAGGAGGACGGCCAGTGACCTCGAACGGCCAGAAGGTCGAGGCCGACCCGGTCCTCGTCGAGATCGTCGCGGGCACGCTGGCGGCCATCGAGAAGGAGGTCGAGACGTCGATCGGGCGGACGTCGCGGTCGCCGATGATCCGCGACGCGCACGACTTCCGCGCCGGCATCCACGACCGCAAGCTGCGCAAGCTCACCGGCCGGTCGTACTCGGCGCTGGTGCACCCCGTCGTCCGGGACTACCCGATCGAGACGATGAACGTCGGCGACGTCTTCTTCCACAACGACGTCTACCTCTCCGAGGGCGGGATCGGCCACCTGCCCGACCTGTGCGTGACGGTTCCGGTGTTCGCGCACGACCCCGACACGGGCGAGGTGCGGGTGGTCGCGTTCATCCAGGCGTTCGGCCACCACGACGACATCGGCGGTGCCGTGCCGGGCTCGATGCCGTCGGCGGCCACGTCGGTGTACGAGGAGGGCCTCATGGTCCCCCCGATCAGGCTGTGGGACCGCGGCGTGCCCAACGAGAGCGCGCTGAAGATCATGACCCGCAACTCGCGGATGCCCGACTCGCTGGCCGCCGACCTCGACGCGGAGTGCTCGGCCTGCCTGGCCGGTGCCCGGCGGCTGGGCGAGCTGTTCGACCGGTACGGCGTCGCCGCGGTGGAGGCGTGCTTCGAGGCGATCCTGGCCAACTCCACCGAGGTCTACCGGCGGGAGATCCTGTCGCAGATCCCCGACGGGACCTACGTCTGGGAGGACTACGCCGAGCACGACGGCGTCGAGGAGCCGATGCTGCACCGGCAGCGGATCACGCTGACCATGGACTCCTCGGCCGAGGTGCCCCTGGTCATCGACTTCACCGGCACCGGCCCGCAGGCGAAGGGCCCGATCAACCACTGCGGCGACTACGCCGACGGCAACTTCCTCAAGAAGTGGCTGGCGCCGATCCTGCGCAACCTGGCCGAGACGCCGGAGCGCATGGCGCAGCTGGACGTCAACGAGGGCGTCGTCCCGCTGATCGAGATGCGCTTCCCCGAGAAGGGGACGCTGCTGACGCCGATCTTCCCTGCGCCGACCAACGCGCGGACGTTCGTCATCCTGCGGCTGCTCGGCGTCCTGGCCGGGGTGCTGGCCAAGGCCACCGGCGGCCGGATGCCGGCCGACCAGGAGACGATCCGCTACACCGGCGTCTACGGCACCGACTTCGACGGCCAGCCCTACCTCATGCGCGAGGTGCTCGGCGGCGGGTCGGGCGGCCGGTACTACGCCGACGGCGAGGACACCATCCACGTCGTCCCGGACTCGCGGAACCTGCCGACCGAGTTCACCGAGGGCCGCTTCCCGCTGCGGGTGGAGCGGCTCGGGCTGGCCATCGACTCGGGCGGCCCGGGGCGCTACCGCGGCGGCTGCGGGTACGAGAAGCACATCCGGGTGCTGCGCGACGCGCACTTCATGTCGATCGCCGACCGCTCGATCCTGGCCTGCTGGGGCGTGAAGGTCGGCAAGGCGGGCCGGCCGTTCCAGATCACCGTCGACCCGGGCGGCCCGGACGAGCACGACGTGGACGCGCTGGCCGACGCCGAGCCGCTGACGGCCGGCACGGTCGTCCGGATCCGGACGACGGGCGGCGGTGGCTGGGGTGACCCGCTGGACCGGCCGGTGGACGAGGTGCTGCGCGACATCGCGTGGCGCAAGGTCTCCGTGGCCGGCGCCCGCGACGACTACGGCGTGGTGGTGCTGGAGTCCGGCGAGGCGGACGTCGCCGCGACCGAGGCCCTGCGCGGTGAGATGCGGGCGGCGCGGACCGGAGAGGAGCCGTTCTTCGACCGCGGCCCCGGCTACGCCCAGCTCTCCGGCGGCGCCGCGTTCAACGAGTTCGACGTCCTGTAGCAGTTCCTCTCGGCGCGCTTGTGCTCTGCCCAGCCTGGTGGGCAGAGCACAAGCGTCGCCAGGGAAAGGGTCAGGGGCCCTCGACCCGCCATTCGCCGGGCGCCCGGGGCCAGGTCGATCTCCTTCATCGCGCCGCCCCAATAGCGCAGGATGCGGCCGAGCATCGCATCGGCTCAGTCTGCCGGGTCCGGCCCCTCAGCCGCGGCGCCGCCGCCACCAGCGCGGACGCCGGGCCGGCGGCATCGCGGCGCGCTCGGCCACCGCCGGCTCCGCCGGCCGGACGTCCCGCCAGTGGGCGAGCAGCGCGTCGACGTCGGCCATGCCCGGGACGGCGTCCGCGCGGTCGGCCGGACGGCGCCAGTGCCCGGCCACCCGGGCGTTGAAGTCCTCGACGAGCGCGCGGACCGCCGCCTCCGACGGCAGGTGGACGACGACGTCGGGCAGCCGCTCGCGCTCCTTCCGCAGCGCCAGCCCGGGCGGCAGCATCCCGTCGGTGCCGCCGTTCTCCCGCCGCGCCCACTCCAGGGCCCAGTCGTAGCTGCTCTGCTCGCGGTCTCGGTGGGGCAACGGCTGCCCGGCGCCGGCCAGCCCCTCGAACGCGCCCCTCTCCTGGGCCCGGGCGATCTGCTGATCGACCCAGGTCTCGAAGGACATGCCCGGGGGCTTGCGCTCGGTCATCGCCCCCGTGTGTACCCCGCTCAGGCGGCGGTGCGAAGTGAACGCAGCGCGGGCGTCACGCGGGCCAGCTCGTCGAGCATCGCCTTGGCGCCGGCCTCGAGCTCGACGTTCGGCTCGAACTCGTCGTCCCCGGTGAGGAACTGGGCGAAGAACGGCACGGACACCGCCTCGACGAGGTCGACGAGCTCGACGTCGAAGCCGGCGTGCTGCTCGGCCAGCCGCTGCTCTCAAAGTGGCGTGGCTGATCGATTCCCCGCTCACCCGGAGTGATCGGTCCGGAGTCACGGCTGGGCAACGATCGCCCGTCCCGAGTTGACCGGACGGCCCGCTCCTGCCGCCCGCCGGGACATTCGCGCAGCGTAGGGACCTGCCACGATGGGGTGACCCGACAGCGGAAGGACCAGCCAGGCCCGTAACAGTCCGTGCACGCTGTCCGGGTGCCGTCGTTCGTCCCGGGATTGCCGGACCTGCCGCCGGACCTCGCCGGGCCGGTCGCGGTGGAGCTGTCCAAGCCGGTGCGCGCGATCCCGTCGGCGAACGCGCTCCCGGGCGGCTGCCGGTACGAGCCCAAGTGGGACGGCTACCGGCTGGTGATCGTCCGCGGCGCCGCCTCGACCCGGCTGTGGTCCAAACAGGGCCGCGACCTCACCGACCGCTTCCCCGACATCGCCGCGGCGGCGCTGGCCCAGGTGCCGGCCGGCAGCGTGGTGGACGGCGAGGTCGTCGTGTGGAACGGCTCGCGACTGGACTTCGGCCTGCTGCAGCAGCGCATGGCGACCGCGCCCGGCCGGATGGCCGCCCTCGCGGCCGCGGCGCCGGCGTCCTACGTCGCCTTCGACCTGCTCGCCGCAGGCGGCACGGACCTGCGCCGGCGCACCTTCCGCGCCCGCCGCGAGGAGCTCGAGGCGGTGGCCGCCCGCTGGGCTCCCCCGCTGCAGCTCTCCCCGATCACCGCCGACGTCGAGGAGGCGCGGCAGTGGTTCACCGACTTCCGGCCCGCGGGCGTCGAGGGCCTGGTCGTCAAGGGTGCGTCCACCCGGTACGCGCCCGGCCGCCGGGAGTGGCTGAAGGTCAAGTCCTGGGAGACGACGGAGATCATCGCCGGCGGCGTCATCGGGTCGATCGAGCGGCCGAGCCAGCTCGTCGCGGGGCTCGTGCGCGACGGCGATCTGGTCGTGGTGGGACGGACCAGTCCGCTCTCGCCGCGGCAGGCCGCTGAGCTGGCCGCCGTCCTCACCCCCGCGGGGCACGACCACCCGTGGCCGGACCGGATCGGCACCGGCCGCTTCGGCGGCGGCCGGCTGTCGGTGCCGCTGACCAAGGTCACGCCGGACGTCGTCGTCGAGGTCAGCGCGGACGCCGCGCTGCAGGCCGGCGTCTTCCGCCACCCGATGCGCTACGTCCGCGTCCGACCCGACCTGCGCCCCGCCGACCTCCCCGAGCTCCCCTAGGGACTTTTTCGGGCTCAAGTCCGCGGACTTCAGCCCGAAAAGGTCCCGTTCAGCGGGCGGTGGTGAGGCCGCGGCGGTTGAGGACGCCGCGCTCCAGCGGCGCGAACACCAGCAGCTCGATCGCCACGCCGACCACCAGGATCAGCGCGATCGACGTGATCACCAGCGACATCTGCGAGAGCTCGCGGCCGATGTTGAGCAGCTGCCCCAGGCCCTGGCCCAGCGACGGCGAGTAGGTGATCAGCTCGGCGGCCATGAGCGAGCGCCAGGCGAACGCCCAGCCCTGCCGCAGCCCGCCCAGGTAGCCCGGCAGCGCAGCGGGCAGCAGCACGTGCCGCACCCGGCCCCAGGCCGAGAGCCCCAGCACGCGGCCCACCCGGTCGAACAGCGGCGGCACCTGCTTCATCCCGGAGAGCAGGCCGTTGGCGATCGACGGCACCGCCCCGAGCAGGACGACGGTGTAGATCGCGGCGTCGGTCAGCTGGAACCAGATGATCGCCGCGGGCACCCAGGCCACCGAGGGGAGGCTCTGCAGGCCGCTGACGATCGGCCCGATCGCGGCGCGCAGCCAGCGGCTGCTCCACATGGCCAGGCCGAGCAGCGTGCCGATGACCAGCGACAGCGCGAAGCCGACGGCGCCGCGCGAGACGCTGGTCCAGACCGCCTCGGCCGCCCGCCCGTCCTGCACGGTCTCCCAGAACACCTCGGCCACGTCAGCCGGCCCGGGCAGGGCGTACGAGGGCTTGAGCTTCGCGAGGTAGGCCAGCTGCCAGATCCCGACCAGCGCGACCAGGAAGACGATCGGCGGCAGCACCGACCGGACGAACCGGCGGCCCAGCCCGGGGGGCGCGGGCGGCGCGACCGCGGTCTCCAGCTCGTCGAGGCCGGCGACGACGGCACGGTCCCCGGCCACGTTCGCCGAGCCGCCCCGGAGGTCGCGCTGCAGGTCAGTGGCCATGGCGGCTGATCTCCCGGTGCAGCTCGGTGGTGATCTCGGCGGCCAGCGCGCTGACGGCGGGCGACTCGATGGTGCGCGGATGGCTGATGTCGATCTGCCACTCGCGGACGATCCGGCCGGGGCGCGAGCCCATCAGCACGACCCGCTGGCCCAGCCGTACCGCCTCGCGCACGTTGTGCGTCACGAAGACGATCGAGAGGCCGCGCTCCGCCCACACCCGCGCCAGCTCCTGGTGCAGGACGTCACGGGTGATCGCATCGAGCGCGGCGAACGGCTCGTCCATGAGCAGCACCGAGCTGTCCTGGGCCAGCGCCCGAGCCAGCGCCACGCGCTGGCGCATGCCGCCGGAGAGCTCGTGCACCCGCTTGCCGCCCTGGCCGCCGAGGTCGACCACCTCGAGCAGCCGCGCCGCCTCGGTGCGCCGCTCGGCCCGCCGGACCCCGCGGGCCTGCAGCGCGAGCTCCACGTTGCGCGCCGCGGTCAGCCACGGCAGCAGCGCCGGCTCCTGGAACATCAGCGCCGGCCGCTCGACCGAGACCTCGATGCGGCCCGCCGTCGGCTCCAGCAGCCCGGCGACCAGGTTGAGCAGCGTCGACTTCCCGCAGCCGGAGGCGCCGAGCAGGCAGACGAACTCCCCCGGCGCCACGGTGAGGTCCACGCCCTCCAGCACGGCCGGGGCCCCGCGGCTGAAGACCTGCGAGACCCCCTCCACGCGGACCGCCGCCGGGCCGGCTGCCGCGACTGCGGCCCCCGACCCGGCTGCGACCAGATCCGTCGTCCGGACGCTCACGGCGTCATTCCTCCCCCAGCCCGCCGGCCGAGACCGGCTCCAGGTCCTGGTCCTTCAAGATCGCGTTGAGCGGCCGCAGGTCGTAGATGCCGGCGAGGTCGACCTCCTCCTCGGAGGTGCCGGCGGTGACGGCGTTCTTCGCCGACTGCTCCAGCGCGCTGGCGATCGGGTCGTAGGTGACGGTCAGCTCGCCCCAGGCCCGCTCGAGCACGGCGTCGTCCAGCGACTTGCCGCCGGCGGCGTCGAGGCCGGCGTTGACCGCCTGCTTGGCGCCGTCCGGGTCGTTCTGCGCGAACTCGACGGCCTCGACGTGCCCGCGCAGCAGTGCGGCGACGGTGTCCGGGTACTGCTCCAGGAACTCGGTGCGCACGATCAGGTGGGTCGTGACGAACTCGCCGTTCGGCCACAGGTCCTTCTCGTTGACCAGCACGTGGGCGTTGTGCTCGAGGACGAGCAGGGAGGCGTTCGGCTCGGGCACCCATGCCCCGTCGAGGTCACCGGAGTCGAACAGATTGGGGACGTCGCTGTTCGGCGTCGGCGCGATGGTCACGTCGCCGCCGCCGTCGACGCTGTTCTCCAGCCCCTGGCCGGTCAGCCAGGTGCGCAGCGCGACGTCCTGGGTGTTGCCGAGCTGCGGGCTGGCCAGGGTGGTGCCCTTGAGGTCCTCGGGCGAGTCGATGCCGTCCCGGACGACGAGCTGTGCGCCGCCGGACGCCGCGCCGGCGATGATGCGGATCGCGTCGCCGTCGCTCTGCCCGTAGGCGTTGACCGTCGGGCTGGGACCGATGTACGCGGCGTCCAGGCCGCCGGCGAACAGCGCCTCGACCTCGTCGGGGCCGGCGTTGAACACCTGGGTCTTCAGCTCGGTGTCGCCGAGCTCGTCGGCGAAGAAGCCCTGCTGGACGCCGATCAGTGCCGGGGCGTGCGTGACGTTGGCGAAGTAGCCGAGCCGCAGTTCGGAGGGGGCGCCGGAGGCCTCCTCGTCGGCGGAGCTGGAGCCGCCGCAGGCGGCCAGGCCCAGCGCGAGGGGGACGGCGGCCAGCGCCGCGAGCGAGCGGCGGAGGGCGGTGCGGGACATGGGTGGGGCTCCTCTGGAGGGGCAGAGGGCGCTCGGCGCTCGTGGACGGCGAGGTGTCGGGGCACGCGTCGACGACGCACCGCGCGCCAGGGGATGGAGGTGTGGCGTGCGGTCAGGCGCCCGGACAGAGGGTGCTGCTCAGCCGACCGTGGTCGAGGTGGCGGCAGGCCACGAGCAGCAGCAGAGGCACGCGGGCACAGTAACCGACACTTTCTTCACCGGAAAGGTCGGGTTTGTTACGGCAGTGTGACGCCGCTCACGCCCGAGGACCCGAGCCCGGAGAAGTCCCCGTACTTGATCGCGAGAAAGTCCCGCTCAGGGCGCCTGGGGGAGGCGGCCGAGGGAGACCAGCAGCCGGCGGAGCAGGTCGGCCAGCACGTCCCGGTCGCCGTCGGAGAGCCCATCCAGCAGCCGGCGCTCGGTCTCGAGGTGGTCCGGCAGCGCCGCGTCCAGGGCGGCCCGCCCGGCGTCGGTGAGGGTGACGACGACGGCGCGCCCGTCGGCCTCGCTGCGCTCGCGGGTGATCAGCCCCTTCTCCTCCAGCCGGTCCAGCCGCTGGGTGATCGCTCCGGAGGTGACCAGCGCCGTACGCATCAGCGCGGTGGGGGTCAGCTGGTAGGGGGCGCCGGCGCGGCGCAGCGCGGCCAGGACGTCGAAGGCCGGCGCGTCGAGGCCGTGCCGGGCGAAGGTGGCCCGCTGGGCGAGGTGCACCTCGCGCTGCAGCTGGCTGATCCGGCCGATGATGCCCATGGGCGAGCAGTCGAGGTCGGGGCGTTCCCGGGACCACTGCTCGAGGATCAGGTCGACGGCGTCCCTCCCTTCGCTCACCGCGGCTCGGTTCCGAGCGGCACGTCGGCGAGGTGCTCGGCGAAGGTCCGGGGCGGGCGGCCGAGCAGCGCGGTGAGCACCCGCGGGCTCCCGGCGAATCCGTGCGCCCGGTAGTGGTCGAACATCGTCCGCAGGCAGCGCCCCCGGTAGGACGTCGGCATGTCGCCCTGGGGGACGACGTCCTCGGCGCGCACCTCCCGCCCCAGCCGCTCCCCCATGAGCTCGGCCAGCCGCGGCGCGGTCAGCGCCTCCGGACCGGCGGCCTCGAACGTGCCGCCGTCCAGGCCGTCCTCGGTCAGCAGCACCGCGGCGGCCTCGGCGACGTCGCGCAGGTCGACCAGCGACTGCCCCTGCCGCAGCCCCCACTGGCTGCGCAGCACGCCGCTGCTGGCGGCCTCGGCCAGCGCGGCGTCGAAGTTGTCGGCGTACGCGCAGGGCTGCAGGACGCGCCAGGGGACCCCGCCGGCGTCGAGGGCCTCCTCGGCGCGGTCCTTGGCCGCGTGGTGCGGCATCGAGCGCACCTGGGGGCGCAGCACCGAGTGGTAGACCAGCCGGGGCAGTTCCGCGCGGCGCGCCTCGGCGAACAGGGCCGGTGCGCCCTCGGCCTCGTCGGGGTCGAAGTTGGGCCAGATGAGGTACATCGCGTCGGCGCCGGCGAGCAGGTCGCGCCAGGGCTGCGGCTGGGTCAGCTCGCCGCGCACGACCTCGGCACCGAGCTCCTCCAGCTCCGGCCGGGGGACGCGGCGGGAGACGACGGCCCGGACCGCGTGGCCGCGATCGCGCAGCGCCCGGACGATCGCGGTCCCCGTCGGGCCCCCGGCCGCCGTCACCACGATCACAGCGGATACCTCAGCAGTGAGACATCTGGGGCGTCAAGCGAGCGGCGCCCGTCAGTGCAGCGTGGTGGTCAGCCGGACGGTGAATCCGTGCGCGCCCGGCAGCAGGTCGACGTGGTCGAACAGCTTGCGGGCCAGCCACAGGCCCATACCGCCGCGGCCGAGGTCGAAGCCGTGCGCGGGGAGGAAGCCGGCCAGCGGGTTGTCGAACGACGTCCCGCTGTCGGTGATCTCGCAGACCAGCTTCCGGACGTCGGCCCACAGCCGCGCCGACACCGGCCGCGTGCCGTGCCGGAACGCGTTGGCGGCCACCTCGCTGATGCCCAGCCGCAGGTCCTCGAGCTGCTCCTCGTCGCGGACCAGGGCCGGCAGGGCACCGGTGAGACGGTGGCGGAGGTCGGGGAGCGAGGGCGCATCGATGATGGTGACGACCGGCCGGGCGTCCTCCACCGGCTCACGCGGGGTCGGCAGCCCGCGGACGTAGGCGGCGGGGTCGAGGAACGCCCGGTTCGACGACCACGCCGAGCCGGACACCAGGTGCGGGTGGGTGCGCACCGCGCTCTCGACCAGCTCCGAGGGCAGCCGGCGGCTGTCGTAGACGCAGAGGTTCGTGACCGGCAGCTCCGCCATGGCGTGGTTGGCGGCGGCCTCGATGCGCATCTCCTCGCGCACCTGCCGCGGGTCGTCGGTCGCCGGCACCTCGGCCAGCACCCGAAGCCGGCCGGTGCCGTTGCGGGTCGCCCGGTGCGCGTACTGGCGCAGATGGGTGAAGACGTCCGGCGGACGGGTGTCCTGGGGGATCAGCCCGGGGTCCGACTCGAGGTCGCGTGCAGCGGCGCCGAGCTCGCGGCGGATCAGGTCGGCGGTCTCGGGACTGCAGGCCAGGACGGTGAGCTCACCGACGGCCAGCCCCTCCTCCAGGTAGGGCAGCGCCAGCTCGAGCAGCGCGCTCTCGGAGGCGACGACCGCGGCTCCGTGGTGGAAGTAGCCGGTTCCGCTGAGCGCGGCGGCGTCGAGCGCCGGGCCGGTCGCGGGAACGGTCGAGGGACCGGAGTCCTCAGTCGTCCCGTTCACAGGCCCCTCGACGTCTCCTGGGCGGCAGATTCCGACCGCCGGTGTTCCGTGTTGCTCGCCATTGTCGGCGCATCCGCCCCGAACCTTGACACCGGGGCGGGTGGCCTGCACCTCAAATCCGCGGTGGGGGGACCTCCAGCCGCCCCGCGCAGGACGCCGAGCCGAGCCAGGAGTGCGGTGCTCCCTGGTAGCACCAGCCCAGCCGCGGCCGCCGCGCGCTCACCCAGAGCGCCGGCACGCGCTTGTCGCCGGCGCGCGAACCCAGCAGCGAGAAGCAGTTGCGGGTGCGCAGGATCCCGGGCTCGGAGACGAGGACGGACAGCCCCTCGGCGACGGTCAGCGGGGTGCGGCCGGTGGCGGCGATCTTCTCGGCCGCCTGCGTCGGGGGCATTCCCAGGGTGTCGGGGCCGGTGTCGACGTCGAGCAGCAGGTACGGCGTCGCCGGCACGTCGAGCTCCGGCAGCGGGCGGAACCGGTCGAGGTCGTCGTCCTCCATCGTGGTGAACCCGGTGCCGCCCACCATCTGCACGGTCTCCAACACGTCGGCCACGGGCACGGCGGGGACGACGACCACGAACGGGATGCCGGCGCTCTCCGGCAGCGTGGGGAGCAGGTCCCGCAGCGGCTCCAGCCAGGCGCGGAAGCACTCGTCGGACAGCTCCCGCCAGGCGGGCAGCCCCGCGGTGACCAGGGCGTCGACCTGCCGGTCGAACTCCAGGTCGGCCTCGGTGCGGACGGCGGCCGGCTGCAGAGCGGTCATCAGTTCCCTCTCGTCCGGGGGCGGCACCGCGCCGGTGCGGTGCGGCCGAACAGCGACGATCAGCGGCGCGCCCGGCTCCCCGGGCGCCGGCCGGCCAGCTTAACCATCTCAACTGTGGGCACCGCCTGTCACGGCCCTGACCTCGTTCTCTGCGAGTGCTCCGGCTGGCATCCTCTGACCGTGGCCGCTCTCGACGACTTCAACGCCGAGGCGGCCGACCGGGCGGCCGAGGCGCTGCACGCGTGCAACGCCGCACCGCGGTTCGCCGCCGAGCTCGTGGCGGGCCGGCCGTACCGCGACGTCGACACGCTGGTGGCGCGCGCCGAGGACGACGTCCGGGCCGAGCTGCGCCGCCGGCTGGGCAACGACGAGGCGGCCGAGCGCGCGGAGGTCACCGAGCAGCCGGCCCAGATCACCGCGCTGCGGGTGAGGGGGATGGTGACGTGAGCATTTCCACGCACGTGCTGGACTCGGTGACCGGCCGGGCCGCGGCGGGCATGGTGGTGCGGCTCTACGAGGGCGAGGAACTGCTCGCCGAGGGGCTCACCGACGCCGACGGCCGGGTCCGGCTGGCCGACGGGGCGACGGCGGCCGGCCAGCACCGGCTGGTGTTCGCCACCGGGCCGTGGTTCGCGACGCAGAACCGGGAGACGTTCTACCCGGTCGTGAGCATCACCTTCGCCGTCCACGAGCCCGAGGACCACCACCACGTGCCGCTGCTGCTCGCTCCCTTCGGCTACTCCACCTACCGCGGCAGCTGAGCCGGAGCCGATCAGCCCGCCTCGACGCCGATCCCGCCCATCACCGCCACCGCGTGCACCCGCAGGTCGGCGGCGTGCTGGTCGTGGGTCCGGGTCAGGCCGCCGTCCGTGCCGACCCCGCCGAGCCCGCGGAAGTGGCACCACACCCGCCAGTCCGCGGGCACCTTCACGGCCAGCCCGCCCATGACCGCGCGCACCGTGAGGTCGATGCCTGCGGTCTCCGGGATGGCGGTCAGGTCGATCTCGCCGCCGGCCATGCCGAGGTCCAGGTCGATGCGGGACAGCGCCGGGTTGGTCGGCCGCAGCTCCAGGCCGCCGAGGGTGAGCACCCGCCGGATCTGCGGGGCACCCTCGTCGCCCTCGTCCAGGCGGCGGGCCAGCAGCCGGCCGGCGATCGCCAGGACCCCCTGGAACGCCAGCCACCCGGCCAGCCACGGGAGCAACCGCCTCGCCGTCCGCAGGATCCGCTCAGCCATCCCGCCAGAGTGCCGCGCCCCGGCCCGGCTGCCCAGGGGCCGGACGCCCCTGCCACGATTTCCCGGTGACGGAGCCGCGGGAGACGCTGACCTACGAGGCCTTCGGCACCGCGAGCCGCGAGCTGGCGCAGCTGGTCGCCGACGACGGGTTCGAGCCGGACCTGATCCTGTCGATCGCCCGGGGTGGCCTGTTCCTCGGCGGCGCCCTGGGCTACGCGCTGGACGTGAAGAACCTGTTCGTGATGAACGTGGAGTTCTACACCGGCGTCGACGAGCGCCTCGACCTACCGGTGGTGCTGCCGCCGACGCTCGACGCCGTCGACCTCACCGGCGCGAACGTGCTCGTGGCCGACGACGTCGCCGACACCGGCAAGACGCTGGAGCTGGTCCGCGACTTCTGCGCCGGGTACGTCGCCGCCGTCCGGACGGCGGTGATCTACGAGAAGCCGCGGTCGCTGGTGCGGTGCGACTACGTGTGGCGCCGGACCGACCGCTGGATCGACTTCCCCTGGTCGACGCTGCCGCCGGTGGTCTCGCGGCCGCGGTAGTGGCACCGCCCTCCCGGTTCCCCTCAGTACCGGAAGCGGGAGACCGAGGTGTGCAGCGCGGACGCCATCCGCGCCACCTGCTCGATCGCGGTCTGCGCGTCGCCCATGGCCTGCGTCGTCTCGCCGGTGGCCGAGGCGACGGCGGTGATGTTCTCGGCGATCCGGTCGGAGGACTCGGCGGCCTCGGCGACGTTGCGGTTCATCTCCGTGGTGGTCGCGGTCTGCTCCTCGACCGCGGCGGCGATCGTGGTCTGCGAGTCGTTGATCACGCCGATGATCGAGGAGATCTCCCCGATCGCCCGCACCGCGCCGTCGGTGTCGGTCTGGATGGCCTCGACCCGCCTCGAGATGTCCTCGGTCGCCTTGGCGGTCTCCTGGGCCAGCTCCTTGACCTCGTTGGCGACGACCGCGAAGCCCTTGCCCGCCTCGCCGGCCCGCGCCGCCTCGATCGTGGCGTTGAGAGCCAGCAGGTTGGTCTGCTCGGCGATGCTCGTGATGACCTTGACGACGTCGGCGATCTCGAGCGAGGACTCCCCGAGCTTGGCGACCGTGGCGGTGGTGGCGTCGGCCACGGTGACCGCCTGGGCGGCCACCCGGGCGACCTCCGAGGCGTTCTGCGCGATCTCCCGGATCGAGGCGCCCATCTGCTCGGAGCCGGCGGCCACGGTCTGCACGTTGGTCGACACCTGGCCGGCCGCGGTGGCCACGATCCCGCTCTGGCGGGAGGACTCGCCGGCCAGCCGGGCCATGTCCTGGGCGCTGGCGGAGAGCTCCTCGGTCGCCGACGCCAGCGTGGTGGAGCTGTCCCCGATCGCGGCGACGACCGTGCGCATGTTCGCCATCGAGGTCTCCAGCGCCGCGGCCATCCGGCCGACCTCGTCCCGGCTGGTGACGCCCGTGGCGCCGCGCAGGTCGCCGTCCGCCATGGCCGCCACGACCGTCCCGACCCGGCGCAGCGGGCGGACGACGGACCGGGTGATGACCCAGCCCAGGACGGCGAGCAGCGCGACACCGATCCCGGCGACCAGCACCGCCTGCGTGATGGCCGTCGCGCGCTCGCCGGTCGCCTGCTCCACCGCGTCACCGGCATGCGTCTCGATGGCGGCTCCCACGGAGGGCAGGGACTCCTCCAGCGCGGCGAACTGCTGCGCGAACGCGGGATAGGCCGCGCCCGCGGCGACCGGGTCCTGCCCGGCCAGGGTGACCGTCTGCCCGGCGGCGGCGAGGTAGTCCTCGACGGCCGGAGTGACCTTCGCGACCGCGGCGTCGACGTCGTCGCTCAGGTGCGCGTCGGTGATCCGGCCGAGGATGTCGCGGAAGTTCGCCGCGTGCTCGGCCAGGTCGGCGGCGGCGCCCCGGTACTGCTCGCCGGCCCCGCCGCCGAGCAGCGCCTGGAGCACGTCGGCCCGGACGGCGTCGTGCATCATGTCCGCCTCCAGCGCGAGGCCGGTCGCCTCGTTCGCCTGCAGGAGGGTGTCGGCGCGCTCGCCGGTGGCCTGCAGCGCCTGCACGGTGATGACGGCGAAGACGGCGAGCGCGAGCGCGCCCGCGGCCACCAGCGCCGCGAGCTTGACGCCGAGGGGACGGTCGGACCAGAAGCGCGCCACAGTGCTCTCCACGGAGCCCGGCTGAACCGGTGGTCTCTCCACCGTGCCGTGGTGTTCGGCACATCGTTGGAGTCACTCCAGCGGAAAGGTTGAAATTTTCAGAGACTCCGGATCCGGCGTTCCCCCGCGGTGGAGACGGCGACGCTGAACCGCCGGTCCCGGTCCACGACCCGCGTCGGCCCGACCAGCCGGCGCAGCGCCGCCGGGTGCGGCAGTGGCGAGTTGAACACCGTCCACAGCTCCCCGCCCGGGCGCAGCACCCGGCCGGCGGCGGCGAACAACCGGTCGGCCGCGGAGGCCACCACCGCCGTCCCCACGTGGAACGGTGGGTTGCAGACCACCAGGTCCACGCTCGCGTCGGGCACCGTCGCCGCGGCGTCGTCCCGGACGACGCGGACGGGCACGCCGTTGGCGGCCGCCGTCGCCGTCGCCGAGGCGACCGCCGCGGCGGACTGGTCGGTGGCCAGCACGGTCAGCCCCGGGCGGGCCCGGCCCAGCGCGGCGGCGAGCACGCCGGTGCCGCAGCCGAGGTCGAGCGCGGTGCCGGCGTCCGGCGCCATGCGCGGCAGCGACCGCAGCAGCGCGCGGGTGCCGAGGTCGACCTTGGTGCCGGCGAAAGCGGCGCCGTGCGCGCAGACGGTGAGCCCGACGTCGGGGTGCTCCTGCCGGCGCGGGAAGGACGACGGGCCGGGCCGGGGCCCGCGGGCCACGAGCACCCGGGACTTCTGCCGGGCCAGCGTCGCGCTCACCTCGGTGAACGAGTCGCGCAGGACGTCGTTCATCGCGTGCGTCATGTGCTTGACCCGCCCGCCCACCAGCACGGTGACGTCCGGGGCGGCGACCGCGGCCACCACCTCGGCGATCTCGCGGAGCGCGTCGAGGCCCTTCGGGGCCTTGACCAGGACGACGCGAGCGCCCCGGGCCAGATCGGCGTCCAGGCCGGTGGACCGGTGGCCGCCGGTCAGCCCGGTGCGCTCGGCGTTGCGGGCCAGCGCCTGCTCGGCGACCAGCAGGTCCTGCGTCACCCGGACGTCGGAGGCGCCGTGCAGCGCGACCGCGCCGAGGGTCAGCGCGCCGTAGGAGTCGTCGACGACCGCGAGCTCACCGGGGCCGAGCCCGGCCAGCAGCGGGGCCGCCTCGTCGAGCAGCAGCCGGTCGGTGGCGTCGACCGCGACCAGGTCGGGCGCCTCGACGTCCGGCTCCCGCCGCAGCAGCGCGAACAGTTCGACGGCCAAAGTGGCCACTTTGGCCGCCCCCGGTCAGACGCCGGGGAGGCCGACCGGGCAGGAGACGCCGGTGGAGTGCACGGGGCAGTAGCCGTTGGGCACCTTGTACAGGTACTGCTGGTGGTAGTCCTCGGCGTAGAAGAACTCGCGCAGCGGGGCGATCTCGGTGGTGATCTCCCCGTAGCCGGCCTCCTTCAGCCGCTGCTGGAATGCGTCGCGGCTGGCGCGGGCGGCGGCCTCCTGCTCGGGGCCGTCGTAGTAGATCGCCGAGCGGTACTGGGTGCCGATGTCGTTGCCCTGGCGCATGCCCTGGGTGGGGTCGTGCTCCTCCCAGAACTCCTTGAGCAGCCGCTCATAGGAGATCACCGCCGGGTCGAAGACCACCAGCACGACCTCGGCGTGCCCGGTGCGCGCCGAGCAGACCTCCTCGTAGGTGGGGTTCGGCGTGAAGCCGCCCGCGTAGCCGGCGGCGGTGGAGTAGACGCCCGGGGTCTCCCAGAAGACCTTCTCGACGCCCCAGAAGCAGCCGGCGCCGAAGACGGCGGTCTGCAGGCCGTCCGGGAACGGCGGCTGGATGCGGTTGCCGTTGACCGCGTGCACCTCGGGGATGTGCGGGAGGGGCTCGGAGCGGCCGGGGAGCGCGTCCTCGGCGGTGACCGGCTGCGCCTTGAACCGGGAGAAGACCATGCCCCGAGCGTAGGACTCCGCCGCCACCGCCCGCCGGGGACTTTCGGCGCGGAAAGTCCCCGAGGCGGGCCGGCCGCCGCCCGGGCAGGATCGGGCACGTGATCACGACGCGTGAATGGCAGCTGGCCGCCCGGCCGCACGGCGAGCCGACCCCCGACGACTTCCGGCTGGTCGAGCTCGAGCGGCCCGACCCGGCCGACGGTCAGGTCGTCGTCCGGATGCTCGCGATGTCGGTCGACCCCTACATGCGCGGCCGGATGCGCCCCGGCCCCTCCTACGCGCCGGCCTGGGAGGTCGGCGAGACCATGCAGGGCGGCGCCGTGGGCCGGGTGGTCGCGTCCCGGTCGCCCGACGTGCCCGAGGGTGCGCTGGTCCTCACCAACGCGGCCTGGCGGGACGTCGCCGTCCTCGATGCGGCGCACGTCGGCGTCCTCCCGGACCTCGACGTGCCGCCCAGCTACCACCTCGGCGTGCTGGGCATGCCGGGTCTCACCGCCTACGCCGGGCTGTTCTGGGTCGCGGCGTTCCGCGAGGGCGAGGACGTCTTCGTCTCCGGCGCCGCCGGCGCGGTCGGCAGCCTGGTCGGGCAGTTCGCCCGGCTGCGCGGCGCCGCGCGGGTGGTCGGCAGCGCGGGCAGCCCCGAGAAGGTGCGCTGGCTGACCGAGGAGCTGGGCTTCGACGCGGCGTTCGACTACCACGACGGGAAGGTCGCCGACCTGCTCGCCGGTGTCGCCCCCGAGGGCATCGACGTCTTCTTCGACAACGTCGGCGGCGAGCACCTCGAGGCCGCGATCGGCGCGTTCCGGCTGCACGGGCGGGCGGCGATCTGCGGATCGATCTCGACGTACAACGACGTCGCGCCGGCGCCCGGGCCGCGCAACATGTTCCTGCTCGTGGCGAAGCGGGTCACCCTGCGCGGGTTCCTCGTCGGCGACCACGCCGACCTGCGGCCCGAGTTCGCCGAGACGGTGGGGGGCTGGCTGCGGTCCGGCGAGCTCGTCGTCCGGGAGACCGTGCGGGATGGGCTGGAGGACGCCGTCCCGGCCTTCCTGGACCTCCTGCGCGGCGGCAACACCGGGAAGATGATCGTCCGGCTGGATTCCGATCCGCAGTAGTCCGGTTCTCCGGGCCGCTGAGCGGGGCAGATCTCCCGGCGTGGGAGGCGCACCCGAACGGGGGTCTGGGCCAAGGTCACAGGGCCGAGGTTGTTGCCGTGCGCACCTGCACCGCGCACGATCCGCGCAGCAGCCTCGATCGACATCGTCGTCGGTCCGCTCTCGAGAGGATGACCGGGCCCATGACCACCGTCCACGCCGACCGCACCGACCGGCCCGGCTATCCGGTCCCGCGCCCCGACGAGGCGCACTGGCCCGGCCTGGCGACGCCGCCGCGCGCGCCCCTGCGCGCCCGCGTCGCCGAGGCGGTGTTCCGGCACGCGGTGGCGCCGCTGCCCGTCCGCGTCGTCCTGCCCGACGGGGCCGTGCTGGGGTCGGGCGGCAAGAGCGCCCCGGTCATGAAGCTGGTCCGGCCGTCCGCCGTCTTCGCCCGGCTCGGCGCCGACGTCAAGATCGGCTTCGGCGAGGGCTACATGACCGGCGACTGGACCACCGGGGCCGGCACCGACCTGGCCGATCTGCTCAGCGCGTTCGCCACCCGGCTGACCCGGCTGGTGCACCCGGCGCTGCAGCGGCTGCGGCACGTCGTGGAGCGGACCCAGCCCGCGCACGAGGAGAACTCGAAGGAGAACAGCCGGGCGAACATCTCCCGGCACTACGACCTGTCCAACGAGCTGTTCGAGCAGTTCCTCGACGAGACGATGACCTACAGCTCGGCGTGGTTCGAGCCGGGTGACGACCTCGCGGCCGCGCAGCTGCGCAAGATCGACGGGATCCTCGACCTGGCGCGGGTGCGGTCCGGGATGCGGGTCCTGGAGATCGGCTCCGGCTGGGGCGCCCTGGCCATCCGGGCGGCGGCCGACCGCGGCGCGCACGTGACGACGCTGACCCTCTCCTCGGAGCAGCAGAAGCTGGCCCGGGAGCGCGCGGTGGCCGCCGGCGTGGCCGACCGGGTGGACGTCCGGCTGCAGGACTACCGCGACGCCCGCGGGCAGTTCGACGCCGTCGTCTCGGTGGAGATGATCGAGGCCGTCGGCGAGCAGTACTGGCCGACCTACTTCCGCTCGCTGGACACCCTGCTGGCGCCCGGCGGCCGGGTGGGGCTTCAGTCGATCACCATGCCGCACGACCGGCTGCTGGCGACCCGGCGCAGCTACGGCTGGGTCCACAAGTACGTGTTCCCGGGCGGGATCATCCCGTCGCTGCGGGCCATCGAGGACAACCTCGCCGGGCACACGAGGCTCTCGATCGTCGAGCGGCGCGAGCTCGGCCCGCACTACGCCCACACGCTGGCGCTGTGGCGGGAGCGCTTCCTCGCCAACTGGAGCCGGCTCGAGGGCGCCTTCGACGAGACCTTCCGGCGGATGTGGGAGTTCTACCTGGCCTACTGCGAGGCCGGCTTCCGCGTCGGCTACCTCGGCGTCAGCCAGCTCGGCCTGGCCCGCACCCCCGAGTGGTGAGCGGGACTTTCGGCGCCGAAAGTCCCCCTCCGTCACTCAGCTGAACAGGGCGCTGTAGCCGTTGAGGGCGGGCTGCCCGCCGAGGTGGGCGTAGAGCACGGTGGACGACGGCGCGATCTCGCCGCGCCCGACCAGGTCGATGACCGCGGCCATCGACTTCCCCTCGTAGACCGGGTCGGTGACCATGCCCTCGGTGCGGGCCGCGGTCTCCATCGCGCGGATCGTCGTCTCGTCGGGGATGCCGTAGATCCCGGCGTGGAAGCGCTCGTCGAGCTCGACGTCGTCGGCCGTGAGCTCCCGCTGGACGCCGATCGCCTTCGCCGTCCGCTGGGCGATCCGCAGCACCTGCTCGCGGGTCTCGGCCGGCTTGGCGCTGGCGTCGACGCCGAGCACGCGGCGCCGGCGGCCGCCCGCCTCCTCCAGCTGCGCGAACCCGGCGATCATCCCGGCCTGCGTGGAGCCGGTGACCGAGCAGACGACGACGGTGTCGAAGAAGACGCCCAGCTCGGCCTCCTGGGCGGCCACCTCGTGCGCCCAGTTCGCGAAGCCGTGGCCGCCCAGCGGGTGGTCGCTGGCGCCCGCCGGGATCGCGTAGGGCTTGCCGCCGCGGGCCTCGATCTCGGCGAGGGCGGCCTCCCAGCTCTCCTTGAAGCCGATGCCGAAGCCGGCCTTGACCAGCCGCACGTCGGCGCCGGCGAGCCGGCTGATCAGGATGTTGCCGACCTTGTCGTACACGGCGTCGGGCCAGTCGACCCAGCTCTCCTGCACGAGCACGCACCTCATGCCCACGCGCGCGGCGACGGCGGCGACCTGCCGGGTGTGGTTGCTCTGCACCCCGCCGATCGAGACGAGCGTGTCGCAGCCCTGGGCGAGGGCGTCGGCGACGAGGTACTCCAGCTTGCGGGTCTTGTTGCCGCCGAAGGCGATGCCGGAGTTCACGTCCTCGCGCTTGGCCCAGACGGCGGCGCCGCCGAGGTGCCCGGTCAGCCGGTCGAGCCGGTGCACCGGGGAGGGGCCGAACAGCAGGGGGTACCGGGGGAAGTCAGCGAGGCTCATCGGGGTCGTCCTCCAGTTCGGACAGCAGCGCCGTCCAGATCTCGGTGGTGGTTTCGACGGCGGCGTCGACGTGGTGGTGCGCGCAGGCGGTGATCAGGCGGTCGTGCAGGTCGATCGAGGGGTGCGCGTCGGTGGCGCCGAACCGGAGCCGCTCGAGGCGGCGGATCGTCGGGGTGAAGCGCTCGACGGTCGCGGTGACCGCGGCGTTCCCGCACCGGGCCAGGAGGACGCCGTGCAGGTCGTCGTCGGCGGCGACCGCGGCGTCGACGTCCCCCGCCGCCACCGCCGCGGCGAACCGGTCGTTGGCCGCGCGCATCGCGGCGACGTCGTCGCCGGTCACCCGGCCGGCCGCCTCGCGCGCCGCCAGCTCGTGCATCGCCCGCACGACGACGGTGGCGTCGCGGACCTGCCGCACGACCAGCGGGGTGACCCGGGTGTGGCTCTGCGGCTTGGCCTCGACCAGCCCCTCGTCGGCGAGCCGGGCCAGCGCCGCGCGCACCGGCGCCACGGACAGCCCCAGCCGCGCGGCGAGCTCGGCGTCCTTGATCACTGCGCCCGGCGCCAGGTCGCCCGCCACGATCGCCGCACGGATGCGCTCGAGCGCCTGGTCGCGCAGCAGCACGCGGCCGACGGGCTCGAGGGTGGTCACAACTGACATCTCAGATGTCAACGACGCTGACGTCAAGCCCCGGCCGAGGTGTTGCGGTGGTTGGCAGGGGACGGCCTCGTGCGGACGGCGGACCCACCCGCACAGTGACGGCATGTTCGACACCTGGGCCTCCCCCGCCGACGCCGCCGCCCACTTCGCGCACCGGCTGGCGGTCGAGACCGACGTCAGCGACGTCGCAGCGGCCCTCGACGCGGGCGGGTTCGTGCTGCTCGACAGCCGCAGCGCCGAGGCGTGGGCGCAGGGGCATGTGCCCGGCGCGGTGCACCTGCCCGGCCGCGAGATCCCGGCACGGGCGGCCGCCGAACTCGACCCCGCCGTCCCGGTGGTCACCTACTGCTGGGGTCCGGGCTGCAACGGGGCCACCCGCGCCGCGCTCGCGCTGGCCCGGCTGGGCTACCGGGTGCGGGAGATGATCGGCGGGTTCGAGTACTGGGCCCGCGAGGGCCTGCCGGTGGAGACGGCCGAGGGTGTCCGCCGTCCGGACGCCGACCCGCTCACCGCGCCGGTACCGGTCAGCTGCGGCTGCTGAGCGCCGTCAGCAACCGGGCTCGGGCAGGTTCTCGCTCGCCCAGACCGCCAGCTGGTCGAGGACGGGGCGCAGCCGGGCGCCGGCCTCGGTGAGCTCGTAGCTGACCGCGACCGGAGGACCGTGCTCGACCGCCCGGTGCACCAGGCCGGCGGCGGCGAGCTCGGCGAGCCGATCGGAGAGCACCGAGTCACTGATGCCGCCGACCGCGCGGCGCAGGCCGCTGAAGCTGGCCGGTCCACCGGCCAGGACGCCGACGATCACCCCGTTCCAGCGCTTGCCGAGGAACCCGAACGCGCGGCTGAGCGCGGCGTCGCACGCCTGGGGCGTGTGGGTCACCTCACCGGTCACGCCAGGGATGGTAAGCGCAGGCCCGTTCATGACGTGCTAGCTTTTTCATAGTGCTAGTTTTTTACTAGTACCTATGTCGAAGAGAGCGCGAGGTCGTCATGTCACTGTTCCGCCTGGACGCCAGCATCCGGGTCGAGGGATCGGCCAGCCGCGAGATCGCGGACATCGTCGAGGCCGAGTGGCGCGGGGGAAATCCGGCGGCCCCGGTCACCCGCCGGCACATCGGGACCGAGCCGGTCCCGGCCACCGCCTGGGGGGACTCCGTCTCGGGCGGTTACCTGCCCGACGACCAGCGCACCCCGCAGCAGGCGGCCGCGGTGGCCCTGGCGGCGACCCTGGCCGATGAGCTGGCCGACGCCGAGGCACTGCTGTTCGCCGTCCCCTTGTACAACTTCGGCGTCTCGCAGCACTTCAAGACCTACGTCGACCTGGTCCTCACCGATCCGCGCTTCGCGCCCGGCGGGCAGCCGCCGACCACCGGGAAGCCCGCCGTACTGGTCACCGTCCGCGGGGGCAACTACTCCGCCGGCACCCCGCGCGAGGGCTGGGACCACGCGACCTCCTGGATGCGCCGCATCCTCGCTGACGTGTGGCAGCTGGACCTTCGTGTCGTCGAGCGTGAGTTCACGCTGGTCGGCGTCAACCCCGCGCTCGACTCGTTCACCGAGCTCGCCGCAGAGCTGAAGGCGACCGCGGAGAGCGAGGCCGCCGAGCACGGTCGCCTGCTCAGCGCCACCCCCGCCGCCGCGGCCTGAGCCCGCCGACGGCCCCGCCCTCACCCGAACCGGGGGGCGGGGTCGTCGGAGAGGCGGGACCACAGCAGTTCGTCGTGCTTGACGCCGTCCCCGTAGCGGTAGGCGCGGCGCAGCCGGCCCTCGCAGGTGAACCCGGCCTTCGCGGCCACCCGGCCCGACGCCGCGTTCTCCACCGCGTGGCACAGCTCGATCCGGTCGACCGGCAGCGCGCCGAACGCCCAGCGGCAGGCGGCGTCGACCACCAGCGGCGCCACGCCCCGGCCACGGGCCGCCGGCGCCGTCCAGTAGCCGATCTCCGCGTCGGCCTGGTGGACGTCGATCGAGTGCAGCGACACCGAGCCGAGCAGCTCCCCGGTGCCCGCGGCGACGACGGCCCAGGACGCGTGGTCGCCACCGCTCCAGTCCATCCGGCCGCGGATCATCCGGACGACGTCCTCCCGGGAGGCCGAGCCCGAGCCGTTCCACAACCGGATGTCCGGGTCCCGCAGCGCTGCCCAGGTGGCCTCGGCGTCGTCCTCCCGCCAGGGGCGCAGCAGCACCGGCCCGACCGGCAGTTCGAAGGGCTCCATGCCCGGCATCCTCGCGTGGCAGCGCGCCGTCCGTGGCGAGACACTGCTTGCCCTGGGGCAACAGTTGCTCGGAGGAGGGCGCGATGGGCCGCCTGGACCGGATCGCCGAGCCCTGGGGCAGCCGCACCCCGTACGGGCCGGGGGAGGCGTGGCCGGTCCGGGTGGACAGCTACCTGACAGAGGACGACGTCGACCGGTGGGTGCCGTCGGCGACGATCCTGCACTCCAACGGCGACGGCCTGGAGATCGCCGTCAAGGACGGCCGGATCGTCGGCGTGCGGGGCCGGGCCGACGACCGGGTCAACCACGGCCGGCTCGGCCCCAAGGACCTCTTCGGCTGGCAGGCGAACAACTCCCCCGACCGGCTGACCCGGCCGCTGGTCCGCCGGGACGGCGAGCTGGTGGAGACCGACTGGGACACGGCGATGGAGACCGTCGTCGCCCGCACGAAGGCGCTGCTCGACGAGCACGGCCCCAGCTCGATCGGCTTCTACACCAGCGGCCAGCTGTTCCTCGAGGAGTACTACACGCTGGCGCTGCTCGCGCACGGCGGCCTCGGCACCAACCACCTCGACGGCAATACCCGGCTGTGCACCGCGACGGCGGCCGAGGCGCTCAAGGAGTCCTTCGCCAACGACGGCCAGCCCGGCTCCTACACCGACATCGACACCGCCGACGTCCTCTGCCTGTACGGGCACAACGTCGCCGAGACGCAGACCGTGCTGTGGACCCGCATGCTCGACCGGCTGGCCGGGCCGAACCCGCCGGCGCTCGTCTGCGTCGACCCGCGGCTCACCCCGGTCGCCCGGGAGGCCACCGTCCACCTGGCGCCGTTGCCGGGCACCAACGTGGCCCTGATGAACGGCCTGCTGCACGAGATCATCGGCAACGGCTGGATCGACGGGGCGTACGTGGAGGCGCACGTCGTCGGCTTCGACGAGCTCGAGCGGCGGGTGGCCGAGTACCCGCCGGAGAAGGTGGCGGCGATCTGCGACGTGCCGGTCGGCCGGCTCCGGGAGGCCGCGCGGCTGATCGGCACCGCCGAGCGGCTGTTCTCGACCGTGCTGCAGGGCTTCTACCAGTCGCACCAGGCCACGGCCGCCGCCGTCCAGGTCAACAACGTGCACCTCGTCCGCGGCATGCTCGGCCGGCCCGGCTGCGGCCTCCTGCAGATGAACGGGCAGCCCACGGCCGAGAACACCCGGGAGTGCGGGGCGGACGGCGACATGGCCGGCTTCCGCAACTGGTCCAACGACACGCAGGTCGACGAGCTGGCCCGCCTGTGGAACGTCGACCGGATGCAGATCCCGCACTACGCGCCGCCGACCCACGCCATGCAGATGTTCCGGTACGCCGAGGAGGGCTCGATCCGGATGCTGTGGGTCACCGCGACCAACCCTGCGGTGTCACTGCCCGAGCTGGGCCGGATCCGGTCGATCCTCGGCCAGGAGCGGCTGTTCGTCGTCGTCCAGGACATCTTCCTCACCGAGACCGCGCAGCTCGCCGACGTCGTCCTACCGGCGGCGACCTGGGGCGAGAAGACCGGCACCTTCACCAACGTGGACCGGACCGTCCACCTGTCGGACAAGGCGGTGGACCCGCCGGGCGAGGCGCGGGCCGACCTCGACATCCTGCTCGACTTCGCCCGGCGGATGGACTTCCGGGACAAGGACGGCGGCCCCCTCGTGCCGTGGTCGGACGCCGAGGGGGCGTTCGAGGGCTGGAAGGAGTGCAGCCGCGGCCGGCCCTGCGACTACAGCGGGCTGTCCTACGCCCGGCTGCGCGAGCGGGGCGGCATCCAGTGGCCGTGCACCGACGAACGGCCCGACGGCACCGAGCGGCTGTACGAGGACGGCCGGTTCCTCGCCGCGCCCGACTACTGCGAGAGCTACGGCCGCGACCTGCTCACCGGCGCGCCGCTGGAGGAGACCGAGTACCGGGCGCTCAACCCCGACGGCAAGGCGGTCCTCAAGGCCGCCGCGTGGCTCGAGCCGCACGAGGTGCCCGGCGCCGACTTCCCGTTCTGGCTGATCACCGGACGGACGCTGTACCAGTTCCACACCCGCACCAAGACCGGCCGGGCGCCGCAGCTGCAGGCGGCCGCCCCCGAGGTGTGGGTCGAGCTGTCGGTCGCCGACGCCGCGCGGCTCGGCGCCGGCGAGGGCGATGTGCTGGAGGTGAGCACGCCGCGCGGGAAGGTGCGGGCCCGGCTGCGGGTCAGCGGCATCCGCGACGGCGTCGTCTTCCTGCCGTTCCATTACGGCTACTGGGACGAGCCGGGCGATCCCTCCGGGGAGCGGGCGGCCAACGAGCTGACGGTCACCGACTGGGACCCGGTCTCCAAGCAGCCGCTGTTCAAGACGGCGGCTGCGGCGGTGCGCCTGGTGGCACCGGCCGGGCAGCGGCCGTCGGCGGCGCCCACGACGACCGCCTCGGCTCCGGCCGCGGGCTCGCCGCCACCGACGCGCGGCGGACCGGCCGCGGAGGCGGAGGAGGAGGTGGGCGCCCGGTGAAGATCCACCTCGCGCTCGAGGAGCTGCACCACTCCGAGAACGACCTCGCCGGCCAGCTGCTGGCGCTGTCGGACCGGCACAAGGCCGACCACGAGATCTTCCACGTGGCCCGGGACCTCGCCGTCTGGTCGCAGGAGCACGTCCGCCGGATCTCCGCGATCGGCCGCCGGTTCGGCCTGCACCTGGACCCCGAGCCGGCGGGTGACCCGACGCTGCTGCAGAAGATCCGCCAGGAGGTCGGCGACCGGCTCGGCCGCCGGTCGGCGCCCGCGCTGCTGCTGCTCCGCGACCTGCGCAGCGTCTACATCGACGCCTCGGGCGTCTCGGTGGACTGGGAGCTGATCGCCCAGGCCGCCCAGGGCGCCAAGGACCGCGAGCTGTTCGAGCTCGCGTCGACCTGCCACCCGGACACCCTGCGCCAGGCCCGGTGGGCCAACGCCCAGCTCAAGGAGGCCGCGCCGCAGATCCTGGCTAGCTGACGACCGGGATCGAGACGCCGACGCCGCCGCGGGTCTGCGCGCCGTAGCGCTCGATCTCGCGCTCGAGGTCCAGCGGCCGGATCGCCATGGCCTGGGCCCGGACGTCGTCGGTGATCCGGTCGGCCGGCAGCAGCCAGGAGACCTCGAACTCGAGGCCGTCGGGGTCCTGGGCGTAGAGCGCCTTGGTGGTCGAGTGGTCCGAGGCGCCGACCAGCGCGCCCGCCTGGAGCAGTGCGTCGCGGACCCTGGCCAGCTCGGCGAGGGTGTCGACCTCCCATGCCAGGTGGTACAGCCCGACGGTCCGCCGGCCGGCCTCGCTGGCGGCGGCGCCGGTGCCGATGGCGAACAGCCCGAGGTCGTGGTCGTTGGTCGAGCCCTCGGCCTGCAGGAACACCGCGCGGCCGGGGATCTCCGCCCTGACCCGGAAGCCGAGCACGTCCCGGTAGAAGGCGAGGCTCTGCGCGACGTCCCGGACGTACAGGACGGCGTGGTTCAGGCGCTGGACGGGCATGGCGACCCCCTTCGTCGATCGTTCGGCACCAGTCTGCGCCTCGTTGCTTGAGTCTTCAAGCATTCGCCGCGACTGCGGGGGTAGAGGTGCGGGCGTGGGCACCGACGTCGTCGTCCGGGTGGCCGGGTCGCTGGCCTTCCTGCTACCGCTGCGCGACCGGACGGCCCGGCGGCGGGGGCTCGGCTTCGATCCCGACGCGACGGTCGGCCACGTGGTGCAGGCCGCCGGCGTCCCGCTGACCGAGGTGGGCAAGCTCGCCCTGGACGGCGCCCCCGTCGGCGTCTCCGCCCGGACGGCGCCCGGCGCGACGGTGGACGTCGGGCCGGTGGCCCGGCCGCAGCCGGCGCCGGCCGGCGGGTTCCTGCTCGACGTCGGCCTGGGCGCGCTCGCCCGCCGGCTGCGGCTGCTCGGCCTGGACGTCGCCTACTCCTCGGCGGCCGACGACCCCGAACTGGTCGAGCGCGCCCGCACCGAGGACCGGGTGCTGCTCACCCAGGACCGCGGGCTGCTGATGCGCCGCGCGCTGCCGGCCGGCGCGCTGGTCCGCGGCGCGGGGGCGGAGGAGCAGGCGGCCGACGTCCTCGACCGGTTCGCCCCGCTGCTGGCGCCCCTCACCCGGTGCACCGCGTGCGGTGCGCCCCTGGCCGCCGTCCCCAAGGCCGAGGTCGCCGACCGGCTGCCGCCCGGCACCCGGCGCAGCTACGACGAGTTCTCCCGCTGCACCGCCTGCGGGCGGGTCTACTGGCGCGGCGCCCACGCCCGGCGCATCGACGCGCTGATCCGCCGCGCGCGCCGCTAGTCGGTGCCCGCCTCCATCGCGGCGCGGTCGAGCAGCTCCTCGTCGGCGGAGACCTGGCCGCGCGAGGCGATCGCCTCGGCGCCGCCCTCCCGGGTCACGTCGATCAGCCCGGTCGCGGCCGCCTGGGCGGCACCGATGGCGACCCGCGTCGTCCCGCCGACCATGCCGATCCGGGCGTACTGCTCGAGCCGAGCGCGGGAGTCGGCGATGTCCAGGTTGCGCATGGTGAGCTGGCCGATGCGGTCCACCGGGCCGAACGCGGAGTCCTCGGTGCGCTCCATCGACAGCTTGTCCGGGTGGTAGCTGAACGCGGGCCCCGAGGTGTCGAGGACCGAGTAGTCCTCGCCCCGGCGCAGCCGCACGGTGACCTCGCCGGTGACGGCCATGCCGACCCAGCGCTGCAGCGACTCGCGCAGCATCAGCGCCTGCGGGTCCAGCCAGCGGCCCTCGTACATCAGCCGGCCCAGCCGCCGGCCCTCGGTGTGGTAGGTGGCGAGGGTGTCCTCGTTGTGGATCGCGTTGACCAGCCGCTCGTAGGCCACGTGCAGCAGCGCCATCCCCGGCGCCTCGTAGATGCCCCGGCTCTTGGCCTCGATGATCCGGTTCTCGATCTGGTCGGACATGCCCAGGCCGTGCCGGCCGCCGATCGCGTTGGCCTCCAGCACCAGGTCGACGGCGGAGTCGAACTCCTTGCCGTCGATCGTCACCGGCCGGCCCTGCTCGAAGCCGATGGTCACGTCTTCAGTGGGGATCTCGACCTCGGGGTCCCAGAACCGCACGCCCATGATCGGCTCGACGATCTCGACGTTGGCGCCGAGGTGCTCCAGCTGCTTGGCCTCGTGCGTGGCGCCCCAGATGTTGGCATCGGTGGAGTAGGCCTTCTCGGCGCTGTCCCGGTAGGGCAGCCCGTGGGCGACCAGCCACTCGGACATCTCCTTGCGGCCGCCGAGCTCGGAGACGAAGTCGGCGTCCAGCCACGGCTTGTAGACCCGCAGCCGGGGGTTGGCCAGCAGGCCGTACCGGTAGAAGCGCTCGATGTCGTTGCCCTTGAACGTCGAGCCGTCGCCCCAGATCAGGACGTCGTCCTCGAGCATCGCGCGGACCAGCAGCGTGCCGGTGACCGCCCGGCCCAGCGGGGTGGTGTTGAAGTACGCACGACCGGCGGTGCGGATGTGGAAGGCGCCGCAGGTGAGCGCCGCCAGCCCCTCCTCGACCAGCGCGGCGCGGCAGTCGACCAGCCGGGCGATCTCGGCGCCATAGCTCTCGGCCCGCCCGGGGACCTTCCCGATCTCGGGCTCGTCGTACTGGCCGAGGTCGGCCGTGTAGGTGCACGGCACCGCGCCCTTGTCGCGCATCCACGCGACGGCCACCGAGGTGTCGAGTCCGCCGGAGAAGGCGATCCCGACGCGCTCGCCGATGGGCAGGGAGGTGAGCACCTTGGACATGAGCACAACTATGCACGCTTGTGCATGACTATGCAAAACCGGGGTCGGAGGCCCGGGCGTGACATCCGGGCCGGGCACCGGTAGGAACGACCCTTCACCGGCTCCCTGCTCGCGAGGCCCCCGTGTACCTGTCCAAGACCGAGGCCGCCGTCCTGCCGACCACCCTGATCGGCAGCGGCAACCGGAGCACGGAACCGGCGGGCCGGCGGCGGCTCTGGCCGCTGCTCGGGCCGGCGTTCGTGGCCGCCGTCGCCTACGTCGACCCCGGGAACTTCGCGACCAACTTCTCCGGCGGCGCGGCCTTCGGCTACACGCTGCTGTGGGTGATCGTCGCCGCCAACCTCATGGCGATGCTCATCCAGTCGCTGACCGCCAAGCTCGGGATGGCGACCGGCCGGGATCTCGCCACGCTGTGCCGGGAGCGGCTGCCGCGGCCGGTGACGTGGCTGCTGTGGGTGCAGGCCGAGGCGGTGGCGATCGCGACCGACCTGGCCGAGATCGTCGGCGGCGCGGTGGCGCTGCACCTGCTGTTCGGGGTGCCGCTGCCGGTCGGCGGCTGCATCACCGCGGTGGTGGCCTTCGTCCTGCTCGCCGCCCAGTCGCGCGGGCACCGACCGTTCGAACGCGTCATCGCCGGGCTGCTCCTGGTCATCGGGCTGGGCTTCGGCTACACGCTGATCGGCTCCGGGGTGGACCTCGGCGGGCTGGCCGGCGGGCTGGTGCCCGCCTTCGAGGGGCCGGAGAGCCTGGTGCTCGCCACGGGCATCCTCGGCGCGACGGTGATGCCGCACGTCATCTACGTGCACTCCGCGCTCACCCCGGGCCGCTACGGCGACGTCGTCACCGCCGGTCGCAGCGCCGGGGGACGGCGCCGGCTGCTGCGCGCCCAGCGGCTCGACGTCCTGCTGGCGATGGGCCTGGCCGGCCTGGTCAACGCCTCGA
The DNA here is from genome assembly GCF_059428245.1 of Geodermatophilus sp. SMS 5-13. NCBI lineage: Bacteria > Bacillati > Actinomycetota > Actinomycetes > Geodermatophilales > Geodermatophilaceae > Geodermatophilus > Geodermatophilus sp. SMS 5-13. The sequence goes on along the minus strand of NZ_CP165729.1, from coordinate 5,800,858 downwards.
TGCTGGTCATCGCGGCGCAGCTGTTCAGCGGCGCGGGCGAGGCCGGCTCGCTCGAGGCGGTGCACGGCGGACTCGGCGACCGGCTCGGCGCCGGCGCGGCGGCCGCGTTCGGGATCGCGCTGCTGGCCTCGGGCTTCGCGTCGTCCTCGGTGGGCACGCACGCCGGGCAGGTGGTGATGGCCGGCTTCCTGCGCCGCACCATCCCGCTCATGGTCCGCCGGGGCATCACGCTGGCGCCGGCGCTCGCCGTCCTCCTGCTCGGCGGGGACCCCACGACCGCACTGGTCTGGTCGCAGGTGGTGCTCTGCTTCGGCATCCCGTTCGCCCTGGTGCCGCTGCTGTGGCTGACCAGCCGGCGCGACCTCATGGGCGGGTGGGTGAACCGGCGGCCCACCACCGCCGCCGGCGCGGTCGTCGCGGCGCTGATCATCGGCCTGAACGCCTACCTGCTCACCGACCTCGTGCTCTGAGCGTGCTTCATCGCGACAAGACACGCGTACTTGATCGCGACAAAGCGCCTAGGAGGCCCGTGTGCGGGCCTCGTCGGCGGTCGCGCGGATCTCGTCGGCGAACGCGGGCCACAGCGCGCGGGGCAGCTCGTGGCCCATGCCGGGGTGGACGACCAGCCGCGCGCCGGGGATCGCCGCGGCGGTGGCCCGCCCGCCCTCGGGGCGGATCATCACGTCGCTGTCGCCGTGGATCACCAGCGCGGGCACGCGGACGGCGCCGAGCTCGGCCCGCAGGTCGCGGGCCGCGCGCTGCGCGGCGTTCTGGCGCTTCGCCCCGGGGCCGGTGAGCCCGGCGTCGTCGCGGGGCATCGCCACGCGGAGCATCGCCAGGTGGCCCTCCCGGTCGGGCGGGTAGCCCGGCGAGCCGGTGACCTCCTGCATGGCGACCATGAAGTCGGCCATCGCCTCCGGGGTCGCGGGCCGGCCGTGCTCCTTCGCCAGCCGGCGCGCGCGGCGTACCAGCGCCAGCAGGGTCCGGGTGCGCATGCGCCCGATCCGCGGCGACGGCGTGGACATGATCGAGGTCAGGGACAGCACCCGGTCGGGGTGCTCGACGGCGAGCAGCTGGGCGATCATCCCGCCCAGCGACGCCCCGACGACGTGCGCGGCGGGCCAGCCGACGTCGTCCAGCACCGCGAGCGCGTCGCCGGCCATGTCCGACAGCGAGTAGGGCGCCGGCCCGCGGCGCGGCGGCGGGACGTCGAGGTGCGTGGACAGCCCGACGTCCCGGTTGTCGAAGCGGACGACGGTGAACCCGCGGCCGGCCAGCTCGCCACACAGGCCGTCGGGCCAGCCGACCATCTGCGCGCCGAGGCCCATGACCAGCAGCAGCGGTTCCCCGCCGGGCTCCCCGAGCACCTCGTAGGCCAGCTCGACCTCGCCGTTGCGCGCCGTCCGAACGGTCATGCCGGCCTCCCCGGTCGTCGTATGGATACATACGTATCACGAAAGCCCCCGGTGCGCGAGGATGGCGGCATGCCCCGGCGCGTGGACCACGACGAGCGGCGGCGCGCGCTCACCGACGCGCTGCTGCGGATCGCCAGCACCCGGGGGCTGCAGGCGGTGACCATGCGGGAGGTGGCCGCCGAGGCCGGCGTCTCGCTGCGGGTCGTGCAGTACTACTTCACCGACAAGCGCACGCTCATGGCGTCCGGCCCGGCCGAGCTCGCCGCCCGGCTGGACCGGCGGGTGCGGGAGCGCGCGGCCGCGCTCGGCACGGGGCTGCCGCCGCGCACGGTCCTCGAGGTGGTCCTCACCGCGATCCTGCCGATGGACGAGCAGAGCCGGGCCGACTCCCTGGCGTGGACGGCGTACTACGCCGCCGGCCTCACCGGCGCGGAGTGGGTGCCGGGGATCGCGGAGGAGGCGCTGGCCCCGCCGAACGCGCTGGAGAACTGGCTCACCGGCGTCCTCACCCGCGCCCGGGAGGACGGCGAGGTGCCGGCCGACCGCGACCCGCGCACCGAGGTGGCGGGCCTGCTCGCGATGGCCAACGGGCTGACCTCGAGCGTGCTGGGCACGCAGCGCACCGCCGAGCAGGCCGCCGAGGTGTTGCGCTACCACCTCGATCGACTCTTCCGGTCCGACGGGGGCTAGGCTTCGCGGCACAACAGAAGAAACCGACAGGGGAGCGCTCAGGCGCTGAGAGTGCGGTCCGCCGCAGACCCTCGAACCTGATCCGGGTAATGCCGGCGCAGGGAGTCTGGAGGAATCCATGGCCGACCAGGCCGTCCGTCCGTCCGCAACCGCGTCCGAGCCCGCGCACCGGCTGCGCTGGCGCACCGTCGACATCGTCGTCGCCGCCGTGCTCGGCGTCGCCTTCGGTGTCGTCTTCTGGGCCTGGAACCTGGTGGCGGCGCTGGCCGTCCCGCCGGTGTCCGGGCTGCTCAACGGCGTCTACCTGATGCCCGGCGTGGTGGCCGGGCTGCTGGTGCGCAAGCCCGGCGCGGCGGTCTTCGCCTCGACCCTGGCCGCGACCGTCAGCATCGTCCTGGGCTCGCCGTACGGCGGGATCATCGTCGTCTACGGCCTGGTGCAGGGCCTCGGTGGCGAGCTGGGCTTCCTGCTGACCCGCTACCGGCACTTCGGCTGGGGCACCGCGGTCCTGGCCGCGGTCACCGCCGGGCTGTCGACGTCGATCCTGGACCTGTCGCTGTACTACCCGGTGTCCTCGGACTACCCGTTCTGGTCCTTCACCGCGCCGTACACGCTGTTCACGGTGCTCTCGAGCGTCGTGCTGGCCGGGATCGTGGGCCTGCTGCTGGTCCGCGCGCTGGCCCGGACCGGCGCGCTGAACGCCTTCGCCTCGGGCCGCCGCCGCGTCTGACCGACCCTTCCCCGATGAAGCGTTCCCCGGACGCTTGTGCTCTGCCCATCCTGGTGGGCAGAGCACAAGCGTCGGCAGGACCGGTCCAGGTGAGGGCGCGCGGACTGGGCGTCCGGCACGCCTCCCGCCACGCCTGGGCGCTCACCGGCGTCGACCTCGTCGTCGAGCCCGGCGAACGCGTGCTGCTGACCGGCGCCTCGGGCGCGGGCAAGTCCACGCTGCTGGCCGCGATCGCCGGGATCCTGGACCCCGAGGGCTCCGAGATCACCGGCGAGTTCACCGTGGACGGCGCCCCACCGCGCGCCGCCCGCGACCGGCTCGGCCTGCTCATGCAGGACCCCGACAGCCAGCTGGTGATGACGCGCGCCGGGGACGACGTCGCCTTCGGCCTGGAGAACGCCGGCCTGCCCGCGGACGTGATCTGGCCGCGGGTCGACGAGGCGCTGGGCGCCGTCGGCTTCCGGTACGGGCGCGAGCGGCCCACCGCGGCGCTCTCCGGCGGGGAGAAGCAGCGGCTGGTGCTGGCCGGCGCGCTGGCCCGCCGGCCGGGTCTGCTGCTGCTCGACGAACCGACGTCCCAGCTCGACGGCCCGGGCGCCGCACTGGTCCGCGAGGCCGTGGCCCGGACGACGGCGGACCGGACGGCGACGGTCCTCGTCGTCGATCACGACGCCGAGCCGTGGCTGCCGCTGGTCGACCGCGTGGTCGAGGTGGTCGACGGCGGCCTGGTCGAGCACGGCGCGGGCTGGCGGCCGGCCCCCCGCGCGGCCGGCCTCGACCTGCCCGCCGCGCCGGACGGACCGGTCCTGCTCGCCGCCGAGGCGGCCGGCTACACCTACCGCGGCGCGGCCGCCCCCGCCCTCCGGCCCACCGACGCCGTCCTGCACGCCGGCCGCGCCCTGGCCGTGACCGGCCCGAACGGCACCGGCAAGTCCACCCTCGCCCTGCTGCTCGCCGGCCTGCGCGGCCCGACGACGGGCCGCGTGCTCGCCGCCGAGGAGCTGGCCGCCGGCGTGCGGCGAGGCCGCCGGGAGCCGCACCGCTGGCGTGCCGCGGAGCTGGTCAGCCGGATCGGCACGGTGTTCCAGCACCCGGAGCAGCAGTTCCTCACCGGGCGGCTGCGCGACGAGCTGGCGCTGGGCCCGCTGCGCTCCGGGGAGCACGCCACCGCGGCCCGGGCGACCGCCGACGCCCTGCTCGAGCGGCTGGGGCTGACCGCCTACGCGGAGGCCAACCCGTACACGCTCTCCGGAGGCCAGCAGCGCCGGCTGTCGGTGGCGACCGCGCTGGCCACCTCGCCCCGCGTGCTGGTGCTGGACGAGCCGACCTTCGGCCAGGACGCAGCCACCTGGCGCGAGCTGGTGACGCTGCTGGCCGAGCAGCGGGCGGCCGGCTGCGCGGTCGCCGTCGTCACCCACGATGCCGACCTGGTCGCCGTCCTCGCCGACGATCGGCTGGCGCTGTGAGCTCCCTGGCCCTGGGGCCGGCGACGGCCGTGCCGCTGTCCCGGATCAACCCCGTCGCGCAGCTCACCGCGCTCGCGGTGGTCACCCTCGTGCTGGTCACCAGCCTGGACCTGGTGACGCCGGCGGTCGTCGTCGCCGCGGAACTGTGCCTGCTGCCCGCGGCCGGACTCGCCCACCCGGGGGTTCTGCTGCGGCGGACCTGGCCACTGCTGCTCGGCGCCGGCGCGGTCGCCGTCGTCAACGTGCTGCTCTCGCCCGTCGCCACCCCGGTCACCGGGCTGGGGCTGGCGCTGCGGGTGGTCGGGCTGGCGCTGCCCGGCGTGCTGCTCGTCTCCTCGACCGACCCCGTGCGCATGGCCGACGCGCTGACGATCCACTGGCGGGTCTCGACCCGGTTCGCCTACGGCGCCCTGGCCGCGCTGCGCCTGGCCCCGCTGCTGGTCACCGAGTTCGAGGCGATCCGGCTGGCCCGGCGGACGCGCGGGGTGGAGGCCGGCCGCAACCCGGTGGCCGCCGTCCGGCTGCTGGCCGGTGCGGCGTTCACGCTGCTCGTCGGCGCGGTGCGGCGCGGCTCGCGGCTGGCCACCGCCATGGACGCCCGCGGCTTCGACTCCGGCGTCCCCCGGTCCAACGCCCGCGGGTCGCGGCTGCACCGCCGGGACGCCGTCGCCGTGGCCGCCACCGTGGCGGTCTGCGCCATCGCGGTGACCCTGAGCGTCGCCACCGGCGCGTGGGACCCGGTGTTCGTCGGCGGGTAGGCGTTACCGTCCCGGCCGTGGCCAGCACCCGGTACGTCGCCCTGCTCCGTGGGATCAACGTGGGCAAGGCCCGGCAGGTCGACATGCCCCGGCTGCGCGACGTCCTCACCGCGGCCGGGCACGGCGACGTGCGCACGCACCTGCGCAGCGGCAACGTGCTGCTCGACAGCCCGCTCGCGGAGGCCGACCTCGCGGCGCAGCTGACGCGGGAGATCGAGAAGGAGTTCGGCTTCGAGGTGCCGGTCGTGATCCGCACCGGCGCCGAGCTCGCCGCGGTGCTGGCGGCCGACCCGCTCGGGGCGGTCGCGACGGACCCGGCCCGGTACTCGGTCACCTTCCTCCCCGAGGCGCCGGCCGAGGCCCGGATCGCCGAGCTCCCCCCGGCGGAGGACGGCGAGTACGTGGTCCGCGGCCGCGAGCTCTACCTGTGGCTGCCCCAGGGCATGGCGGCCGGCCCGATGGCGACGTGGAAGTGGGACCGGCTGCTCGGCGTCGCCGGGACCAACCGCAACTGGAACACGGTGACGAAGCTGGCCGGGCTGGCCGCCGGCTGAGGACCCCGGAGCGACCGGCGGGTGCGGTCCGTGGTGGACTGGCGGCAGGCGTGGACGCAGCGCTTCCCGTGAACCGGCGTCACCCGTCCGAGGTGATGCGCGTCCTATGACGTTTGGACGGCCGCCCCGCGGCCCATACGAGATGGTCGGCCGCAGTTCCGCGCGGCCTCGGTGGCAAGGGGACGCATGGTGGCGGGCACGTCGGCGGGGCCGCTCTGGCCGTCGGCGACCCCGCCCGCGGCCCACGACGGCCTGTTCTGGGAGCTGACCGACGTCGCCGAGCTGCCCGTCGTCCGGTCGCAGGTGCGCCGGCACGCCGACGCCACCGCGCGCCGGCACGACTCCGAGAGCGCGGACCTGCGCGACCAGCTGGTGCTCGCGCTCGACGAGATGGCCAGCAACGCGCTGCGCCACGGCGGTGGTGACCGGGTGACCGCGGCCGTGCGGCTGACCGAGCAGGCCTACCTCGTCGAGGTCACCGATCAGGCGCGGACCTCGCCGCCCGTCCCCGCGGTCGGCCGCGACCCCAGCGAGGGCGGCCTGGGCCTGTACCTGATCGCCGAGCTGGCCACCGCCCACGGCTGGTACGCCACCGACAGCGCCAAGATCGTCTGGGCGCTGCTCCCCCGCGGCTAAGGCCCCCTACTCCTCCGGCGGCACGGTGGGCGGGAGCACGCGCGGCCCGGCCTCCGGTGGGCACGGCCGGTCCTGCCGGTGCAGCCGGATGGCGACGAGGGCGATGTCGTCCTGCAGGCCGTCGGGGCGCAGCCGCTCGATCAGCAGGTCGCAGAGCTCGGCCAGCGGCCGGTCGGCCAGCTCGGCCAGCGCGGCGCGCAGCCGGGCGATCCCGTCGTCGAGCGACAGGTCGCGGCCCTCGACCAGGCCGTCGGTGTAGAGCAGCACCGTCGCGCCGCGCCGGAAGCTCACCACGGACTCGGTGCGGCGCGCGGACGGGTCGACGCCGAGCATCAGCTCCGCGCGCTCGCCGGCCAGCTCGTCGATCCGGCCGTCGGGGTGCAGCAGCAGGGGCGGCGGATGGCCCGCGTTCGACCACCGCAGCCGGGTGAGTCCGGCGGCCCGCTCCTCCGCCGTCTGCTCGACCCGGGCGATGGCCGCGGTCGCCATCGCGCGCATCTGCAGCCCCTCGATGGCACGGTCGAGGTCGGTGAGCACCTCCGCCGGGCCGATGCCGTCGCGGTAGGCCATGCCGCGCAGCAGCCCGCGCAGCTGCCCCATCGTGGCCGCCGCCTCGGTGTCGTGGCCGACGACGTCGCCGATGACCAGCACGGTGGCGCCGCGGGGCTGCAGGAAGGCGTCGTACCAGTCGCCCCCGACCTGGGCGGCCTGCATGGCCGGCTGGTAGCGGACGACGATCTCGGCGTGGTCGGGCTCCGGCGGCGCGGTCAGCAGGCTGCGCTGCAGGCCCTCCGCGAGCCGCCGCTGCTGCTCGTACAGGCGGGCGTTGTCCAGGGCCAGCCCGGCCCGCTCGGCCACCTCGCGGGCGGCGGCGACGTCCTCGTCGTCGGCCGGCCCGCGCCCCACCGAGCGGTAGATGGAGAGCGCTCCCAGCGTGCGGCCGCGCGCGGTCAGCGGCAGGGTGACCGCGCTCTGCGGCACCAGGGCGTCGAAGACCGGCCGCACGGCCGGGTCGAGGCCGGGCCGGACGGCGGCGGGCACGTCCGGGACCACCATGAGCTGGCCCGACCCCAGGGCCTTGAACACCGGCGCGTCCGCGTCGACCGCGGCCAGGCGCAGCTCCGCGTACCGGGCGGTGAGCTCCCGCGCGTCCGCGTCGCGGTGCCAGCTGCCGACGTCCCGGATCCGCCCGTCCTCGTCCAGCAGGCTCACGATGGCCCAGTCGCCGAGCACCGGGACGACGATCTCGGCCAGCTGCTGCAGCGCCGCCCGCTCGTCCCGCCCGTCGCCGACGGAGCCGGCGAGCATGGCGCTGACCTCGGCGACCAGGCGCAGCCGCGCGGCGCTGCGACGGGCCCGCTCCTCGGCGGTGCGCCGCTCGGTGATGTCGAGGAAGTAGACCGACAGCCCGTCGGGGCCGGGCCACGCACGGACCTCGTACCAGGCGTCCAGCGGCGGCGGGTAGTACGCCTCGAAGACCCGCTCCTCGCCGGAGGTCATCGCGCTGCGGTAGTGCGTCTCGAACTCGCTGCCCACCGCGAGGGGGAACAGCTCCCAGATGTCGCCGCCGAGCAGGTCCTCCCGGCAGGACTGCAGCACCCGCTCGGCCTCGGCGTTGACGTAGGTGAAGCGGTAGCCGCGGTCGAGGGCGAAGAACGCCGCGGTCATCGTCTCGAGCACCCGGGCGACGCGGGCGTCGGCGTCCCGCTGCTCTGTGGTGTCGTAGGCGGCGCCCAGGAAGCGGACGGCGGTCCCGCTGTCGTCGGCGACGGCCCGGCCCCGGCCCCGGATCCAGCGGGTCTCGCCGGTGGGCAGCACGATCCGGTACTCGGCGTCGAACCCGCCGCAGGTCTCGACCGCGGTCCGCAGCGCCTCGTCGACCCGGGCGAGGTCGTCCGGGTGCAGCCGGGCGTTGAACGCCTCGATGCTCTCGGTGAAGGTCGCGCGCTCGTAGCCGAACAGCTGGACCAGCCGGTCGTCCCAGATCAGCCGGCCGGTGGTGAGGTCCCAGTCGAAGCTGCCGATCTCGGCCGCGTCGATCGCCAGCTCGAAGCGCACCCGGTGCGCCTCGAACTCGCGGGCCAGGGCGGAGAGCTCGAGCTCGGTGGCGACCGAGTCGGCCATCTGGCGCAGCAGCGCGACGTCGGCGTCGGTCCACGCCCGCGGCTGCGGCCCGAAGACGCACAGCGTCCCGACGACCTGCCCGTCGTGCGCGGCGAGGGGGATGCCGAGGTAGGAGCGGACGGCGCCGGAGGTCACCGGCGGGAGGGCGGCCACCCGCACGTCGGTCTGCGCGTCGCCGACCACCAGCGGCCCCGAGCTGCCCGTGGCCGCCGTGCACAGCACGTCCTCGAGCGAGGAGCGGGCACCGAGCGACCCGGGCGGGAGGCCGGCACCGCCCACGATCAGCTGGGTCTCCCCGAGCAGCGCCACGTGGGCCGCCGGCGCACCGAGCAGCCGGGCGGTGAGCTCGGTGAGCCGTTGCAGCGACCGCGACCCGACGGCGGTCTCCTCCAGCCGGCGGACGGCGGCCAGACGGCCGTCAGTACTCACGCCGGTTCCTTCCAAGCGTGGGGCGAGCGACCCTGGTTTGGATCAGCCGAGCGATGGGGGGACTACGACGATCGCGCCTGTCCGGTCCGGCAATCGACGTTCCTTTGTCTCACGAACATCCCGTCGCGCACAACAAATGTGTCGGAACGAACGCGGCGAGTCACCGTCCGGCGGCGTAGCCCTGCATCCCCCGCGGGTTCGCGGCGGCCCGCAGCACGCCGGTCTCCGGGTCGCGGCTGACCGCGGAGAGCCGGCCCAGCGACCAGGCGTCGGAGACCACGACGTCGTGGCCGCGGCGGCGCAGGTCCGCGACGGCGTCGTCCCCGATCCTGGACTCGACCACGATCTCTCCGGGCGTCATGTCCCGTGGGTAGAACGACGACGGGAAGGCCGTCGTGTGCCAGGCCGGGGCGTCGATGGCCGCCTGGAGGTCGAGCCCCTCGACCAGGTGGCGGATCACGAAGCACAGCTGCCACTGCTCCTGCTGGTCCCCGCCCGGGGTGCCGAAGGCCAGCGCCGGGACGCCGCCACGCAGGGCGAGGGACGGCGTGAGGGTGGTGCGCGGGCGCTTGCCGGGGGCCAGGGAGTTGGGCAGGCCGGGCTCGAGCCAGAACATCTGCGCCCGGGTGCCGAGCGCGAAGCCCAGCTCCGGGATCACCGGCGAGCTCTGCAGCCAGCCGCCGGAGGGGGTGGCGGAGACGAGGTTGCCCCAGCGGTCGACGACGTCGACGTGGCAGGTGTCGCCGCGGGTCGTGCCCAGCGGGTCGACGGTCGGCTCGCCCACACCCGCCCCGGAGTGCACGCGGGGGGCCTCGGAGCCGCCGGCCGTGACGAAGGCCGGCAGCCGGGGCGGGCGCCCGCCCGGGGAGCCGGGCCGCAGGTCGCGGCTCGCGGTCCCCCCGATGAGCGCCCGCCGCTCGGCGGCGTAGGTGGACGAGAGGAGGTCGTCCACCGGCACGTGCTCCACGTCCCCGTACCAGGCCTCGCGGTCGGCCATCGCCAGCTTCGTCGCCTCGACGCTCGCATGCACCACCTCGGCGGTGTCCGCGTCTTCGGCGACGGAGGCGTTGCCTCCCGCAGGGCCCGCCGGCAGTGCGCCGTCCAGCATCGCCAGCGCCTGGAGCAGTGCCGGTCCCTGGGACCACGGCCCGGCCTTCGCGAGCGTCCACCCCCGCCAGTCCAGGGTGACCGGCGGCTCGTACCTCGGGGTCCACGTGGCCAGGTCGTGCGCGGTCAGAAACCCTTCGTGCGGACGACCGGAGTCGTCCATCACCGGGTACCGGCAGAACCTGTCGATCGCCTCGGCGACGAATCCACACGACCAGGCGGCCAGTGCCGCATCGATCTGCGCCTCCCGTGTGGGACCGCGCGCTGCGTCGAGCAGGCGGCGGTAGGTCGAGGCCAGGACCGGATTGCGGAAAAGACTGCCGGCGGCGGGAACTGCTCCGTCGGAGGTGAGCCAGGTGGCGGCCGAGGTCGGCCAGTGGGTGCGGAAGTGCTCGGAGACCGAGGCGCAGGTCGCGACCACCCGCGGGTGCAGGGGGTGGCCGGTCTCGGCGTACTCGATGGCGTAGCGGAGGACGGCGTCCAGCGGCAGGGTGCCGTGGTCGCGCAGCAGGGTCAGCCAGGCGCCGACGGCGCCCGGGACCGTCGCGGCGAGGAGGCCGGTTCCGGGGACCAGGTCGAGGTCCAGCTCCCGGAAGGCGTCGATCGTCGCGGCGGCGGGGGCGACCCCCTGACCGGAAAGGACGACGGGCTCCCCCGAATCCCCTCTGGCGAAGAGGACGGGGACCTCGCCGCCGGGCCCGTTGAGGTGGGGCTCGACGACCTGGAGGGCCAGCCCGGTGGCGACGGCCGCGTCGAACGCGTTGCCGCCGGCCTCGAGGGTGGCCATGCCCGCGGCGGTGGCCAGCCAGTGGGTCGAGGCGACCATGCCGAACGTTCCGGCCAGTTCCGGGCGGGTGGTGAACACTCGGCCACCGTAGAAGCGGCCTCGTGCGATCGCGCGCCGGGATACGAGGCCGGGTGCGCGGGAAGTCGCGCTGCGGCGGGGGAAGACGCCGCAGGCGGGATCGTGGGGGTGCTGGGCAGCTCGCGCAGGACGACGGGGCCGTCGGGGCGCGGCCGCGCGGGCGGGATCGGCTCGGGCGCCAGCGAGATCACCCTGGCCGTGCCGCCCCAGGCGCGGTAGGCGCCGTCGGGGCCGGCGCCCCAGAGGGCCAGCCGGCGGACCAGGCCGCGCAGCCGGCCCGGCCGGAGGGCAGGGGGCGTGCCGGGCGTGGGGACGGCGGCCGGCCGGGCAGCGCGCCAGGCGAGGTACTCACCGTCCGGGCCGGCGCCCCAGAGCGCCGCGCGGCGGGCCAGCCCGCGCAGGCCGCCCGGCAGCGGGGCAAAGGGAGCGGGAACGGGAGCGGGAGCAGGCGTGGGGGCCGGGGCGCGGACGGTCACAGCCGACGCCGACGAGCGCAGCGGCGGCACGGGTCGCAGGGCCACGCCCCGCGTGGCGCGGTAGGCGACCGAGCGCCGAGGGCGCTGCGGCTGGCGCGGCAGCATCGCGTCGGCGCGGTCGAGCACGTCGAGCAGACCGGCCAGGGACCGGTCCGTGTCGGAGGAGGACGGCACGAGCGGTGCTGCGGCCGGAGAGCGCGTCTCGCCGTTCATGCCGTCCTCCTTTCGACGTCCTGACCGCGGCTGGGGAAGGTGTCGCGGACAAGGAGAAAGGTAGGGAGCGGAGCGCGTTTTCTAGGCGCTTTTCCGAGGCTCCTTGACCGCGCGTGACCGAACCGTTGCACCGCCCGGAAAAGGGGGCGATGACCGTTTTCTGCAGCGGTTTCCTTGTCGACACACAGCCGCTTTCCACGCTCGGACCGCCGTTTCGGGGAATGCGGTCACCCCGCCGGCCCGGGGACACCCGTGGCGTGTCGCGGCCCCGTGGTAAGTTTCGACTTACCAACGAGGAGGCGCCGTGGACCTGGACGACGTGCTCGCCGCCGTCGCCGACCGGACCCGGCGTGCGGTGCTGCAGCGCCTGGCGCACGGGCCGGCCACCGTGGGCCAGCTGGCGGCGCTGTTCCCCATCAGCCGCCCGGCGGTCTCCCAGCACCTACGGGTGCTGCGGGAGGCGGGGCTGGTCCGCCCCGTGGCGGCGGGGCGCACGTCGCCCTACGAGCTCGTCCCCGGCCCGCTGTTCCTCGTGGAGTCCTGGGCCCGGGACCTCGCCGACCGCTGGACCGCCGGCCCGACCGCACGCCGGCCCGCCGACACCCGTTCCACGGAGGAGATCCGATGAGCCAGCCGGTGACCTATCTGGAGATCAACAGCCCCGACCTGGCGGCCTCCAGCGCCTTCTTCGCCGCGGCATTCGGCTGGCAGCTGCAGCCGTTCGCGACGCCGGACTACCTCGTGGCACCCGGCGGCGACGCCGGTGGCATCGACACCGCGCTGCTGCCCTCCCGGGACGGCGCGCCCCGGGCGGTCCCGGTGGTCCGCGTCCCGTCGCTCGAGGCGGCCACGGCGCGGGTCCGGGAGCACGGCGGCTCGGTCGTGGTCGAGCCGTTCACCATCCCGGGCGTCGGCCGCGGCTGCTATGTGGTCGACCCGGCCGGCGTCCTCGTCGGCCTGCACGAGTACGACCCCGACGCGCGCTGACGCCTCACCGGCGCGCGGCGATGGCGGCGGCCAGCCGCTCGGCGGCCCCGGGCGCGACCGGCAGGTTCAGGCTCGGCTCGGTCAGCTCGACCTCGAGCACGAGCGGGGCGCCGTCGTCCCCCGGCACGAGGTCGACGCGCGCGTAGAGCGGCACGATCCCGGTCCGCGCGAGGACGGCGGCCAGGACGGCGTCGCCGACGGCGCGCTGTGCGGGGTCGGCGGTGCGGGGGGTGATGGTCTCGGCGGCGAACAGGCCGGGCCCCAGCGGCGCCCCGGCGAGGAGCGCGCCCTTGCCGAACGCGTGGCTGTACTCGCCGTCCAGGTAGACCAGCCCGGTCTCGCCCTCGTCGTCCAGCCGGGCGAGATAGGGCTGCACCATGACCGGCCGCCCGGTGGCGAGGATCCGCCCGGCGAACGGGCGCGGGTCCTCCCCGGCCCGGAAGCGGGCGGTGTCGCGCGCGCCGGCCGACACGACCGGCTTGACGACGACGTCGCCGGCCCAGCGGTCCAGCGCGGCGGCCAGCTGCCCGTCCTCGGCGGCCCACGCCGTCGGGACGACCGGCACGCCCGCCTCGGCCAGCTCCGCCAGGTAGCGCTTGTCGGTGTTCCACGCGAGCACCCCGGCGGGGTTGTGCAGCCCGGTGGCCGCCTCGACCGCCCGGGCCCAGGCGAGGAAGGCGTCGCGGCGCGGCGCGTAGTCCCACGTCGAGCGGACCACCACGAGCTCGGCGGCGGCCCAGTCGACCTCCGGGTCCGCCCAGTCGGCGGCCGCGGCGGTCAGGCCGGCGTCGGCGAGCGCGGCCACGAGCAGCGGCTCGTCGTCGTCCAGACCCCGGGCGTCGGCACAGCTGGCGAGGAGCACGTGCGGCATGCACGAGATCCTCTCCGGCGCCGTCCGGCGGAGGAGCATGCACCCATGCGCGGGACGTGGGTAGCGGCGGCCGTCGTCCTCCTCACCGGGTGCGGGCTGACCTCGTTCACCGGCGATCCCGGCCCGGCGCGCAGCGAGGACCGCCCGGTCGAGGCGGTGTCCGCGGTGGAGCTCGCGACCAGCGGCGAGCTGGTCCTGACCACCGGGGACACGCCGTCCCTGCGGATCACGGCGGGGGAGAACGTGCTCGACCAGCTGACCAGCGAGGTGCGCGACGACCGGCTGGTCCTCGACGCGAAGCGCTCGGTGGGGGGCCTCGGCGACGTCCGCTACGAGCTGGTGCTGCCGGCGGCCGCGACGCTGGAGCTGTCCGGCTCGGGGACCGTGCGGGCGACCTCGCCCAGCGCCCTCCGCGAGATCGAGCTCTCCGGCTCGGGCCAGATGCGCGCCGAGGGCATGGACGTCGACGAGCTGCGCGTGCGGCTCTCCGGCTCGGGCACCGTGACGCTCGACGGCCGCGCCGGCCGGCAGGTCGTGGAGGTCGACGGCTCGGGCCAGTACGACGCCCCGCAGCTCGACAGCGGGACCGCCGACGTGACGATCTCCGGCTCCGGCTCGGCGGACGTCCAGGTCAGCGACTTCCTGGTCGCGGTCGTGACGGGCAGCGGCACGGTCACCTACGGCGGCGGCGCGCAGGTGGAGCGCCACGTGGACGGCAGCGGCAGCGTCGAGGAGCGCTGAGCCGCCGATGAGGGCCCCTCTGGTGGGATGAGCGGGTGGCCGGCACCCCGCTCGTGATCGACACCGACCCCGGCATCGACGACGCCCTGGCGCTGCTGCTCGCGGTCGCGAGCCCGGAGGTGGACCTGCGGCTGGTGACGACGGTGCACGGCAACGTCGAGCTGGCGCAGACGACGGAGAACGCCCGGCGGGTGCTGCACCTGGCCGGGCGGTCCGACGTCCCGGTCGCGGCCGGCGCCCGCTCCTCGCTGGTGCACCCGCAGGCCGAGCGCGCGGGGCACGTGCACGGGACGGCGGGCCTCGGCGGGGTGGAGCTGCCGCCGTCCCCGGCGCCGCTCGACCCCCGCCCCGCCGTGGTGGCGCTGGCCGACCTGCTGCTCTCCTCCCCCGAGCCGGTCACGGTGGCCACCATCGGCCCGATGACCAACCTGGCGCTGCTGCTCGGCGTCTTCCCCGAGGCGGCCGAGCGGATCGGGCGGCTCGTGGTGATGGGCGGGTCCGCGGCGCTCGGCGGCAACGTCACCGCGGCGGCGGAGTTCAACGTCTGGGCCGATCCGGAGGCGGCCCAGGCCGTGCTCACCGCCGGGCTGCCGACGACGATGGTCGGCCTCGACGTCACCGTGCCCACCGTCCTGACCGAGGAGGGCATCGCCCGTTTCGCCGCCGCCGGGCCGGTGGGCGCGACCGCCGCGGCGATCCTGCGGCAGTACCTCGACCACGCCCGGGCCTCCTACGGGACGGCGGGCGTGGTCGTGCACGACGCGCTCGCCCTGACCGAGGCGATCGTCCCGGGCACCCTGAGCACCGTGCGCCGCTCGGTGGTCGTCGACACCACGCTCGGCGCCGCCCGCGGGCAGACCGTCGTGGACCGGCGGACCGTCTCCCGGGCGCCGGGGGCGATCGAGGTCGCCGAGCGCGTCGACAGCGGGGCCGCCGTCGAGTTCCTGGTCGAGCGGCTGATCCGGCTGCAGCGCCGGTGACCGCTCAGGCGGGCGCCGGCGCCGCGATCGCGTGCAGGTGCCGCAGCACCTGGGCGTAGGAGTCGAGCAGCCCGGTCTCGACGTAGCGGACGCCGCGCTCGGCGCAGAACCGCGCGACGATCGGCTGCGCCCGGCGCAGGTTGGGCCGCGGCATGCTCGGGAACAGGTGGTGCTCCACCTGGTAGTTCAGCCCGCCGAGCAGCCAGTCGGTGACCCGCCCGCCCCGGACGTTGCGGGAGGTGAGCACCTGGCGGCGCAGGTAGTCCTGCTCCTCCTCGTCGGTGAGCGGCGGCATCCCCTTGTGGTTGGGCGCGAACGCGCAGCCCATGTAGAAGCCGAACACCGCCTGGTGGACGGCGAGGAAGAGCAGCGCCTGGCCCCAGGTCAGGACGACGAACGGCACCCCGACGAACGCGACGACGTGCAGAGCGAGCAGCGCGCCCTCCCGCCACCGTGCCTTCACCGTGCCGTCGCGCAGCGCGGCGACGCTGCCCACGTGCAGGTTCAGCCCCTCGAGCAGCAGGATCGGGAAGAAGACGACGGCCTGGTGGCGGGTGAGCCAGCCGACCAGGCCGCGCCGTCCCAGGCCCTGCCCCGGCAGGAACACCAGCGGCCCCGCCGGCGCGACGTCCGGGTCGAGCTCCCCGTGGTTGGGGTGCGCGTGGTGCCGGTTGTGCTTGTCGAGCCACCAGCCGAAGCTCAGGCCGGTGAGCAGGTTGCCGAGCAGCACGCCGATCAGGTAGCTGCCGCCCCGGGTGCGGGCGACCTGCTTGTGCCCGGCGTCGTGGCCGAGCATCGCGACCTGGGTGGACAGGACGCCGAGCACGGCCGCGGTGAGCAGCTGCCACCAGCTCGCCCCGACGAACGCGAAGGCCGTCCAGGCGGCGGCGAAGGCCCCGAGCGTCAGGGTGAACTTCGCGGCGTAGTAGGCCGGGCGCCGGCCCAGCAACCCCGCCGCCTTGATCCGCGCGGACAGCTCCGCGTAGTCGCTGCGGGTGCGGCGGGCCAGGGGCTCGGTCGTCGTCACGGCTCTCCTCGGCGCGCGTCGGCACGCCGGGAGGTTCAGCGTGGGGACCGGAACGTCCCGGGGCGACCGGCGGAACGCACCGGGAAGCCCCGGTCACCCATGGCCGCGACGCTAGCCGTGATCACGGTCGGCCGCCGGATGACCTTGGTGGGCTGCGGCCCTACTCCTGGGTGGACTCCACGATGCCCGTGGCGATGTCGCGCAGCTTGCGGTTGTAGCGCTGCGAGGCCTCGCGCAGGATCTCGAAGGCCTGATCGGCGTCCACGTGCCGCTGGGCCATGAGCACGCCCTTGGCCTGCTCGATCACCGCCCGCGACTCCATGGCGACCCGCATGTGGTGTGCCTGCTCGCCCAGCTCGGCGTGCGCGGTCGCGTTGGCGACGGCGACCGCGACGATCTCGGCCACGTCGAGGCCGGCCCGCAGCGACTCCGGCGAGTCGAACGCGCCCGGCACGGTGGAGTAGTTGTTCAGGGCCCCGATGCTGATGCCCTGGTACGGCAGGGGGACCGACAGCGAGCTTCGCACCCCCTGGGCGACCACGCGCGGCACGTAGTGCGGCCAGCGCTTCTCGGTGCGCATGTCGTCGACCCGCAGGACCACCCCGCCGCGGCCGGCGTCGAGGCAGGGCCCGTACCCCTCCTGGTACTGCAGCTCGTCGGCGGCCAGCGCCATCTCCCCCGAGTACGCCGCGGTGAAGCCCTTCTCGTCGCGGATCAGCGTGATGGACGTCGCCTCCGAGCCGGGGATGCCGCGCACCGCGATCGACGTGATCTCGGTGAGGACGTCGCGCAGCGTGCGGTTGGCGAGGACCACCCGGCTGAGGTCACGCAGCAGTTGCTCCACGGTGTCGAGTCTGCCAACACCCCCCCGGATCCGGTCTCTTCTGCGCGTCGTGGTGCGATCGGCGAGGATGGGTGTCGGCCGGCCGTGTCGGGGACCGGCCCGCCTGCGGAGCGGACGCAAGGGGGGAAGGCGATGGCCCTGGAGCCGTGTCGCGAACCCGATCCCCCCGCGACGTGGCCCTGCGTCGCCGTTCCGTCGGTGCCCGGCGACGTCTGGCACTGGCAGCTACCGTCGCTGTCGGTCGTCTCCCGCGTCCGGTCGGACCTGCGCGCCCGGATCGCCCACCCCTCGGTGAGCGCCTCGTCCACGGACGACGCCCGCGACGGGCTGCTGCTGGTCTTCGAGGAGCTGGCCTCCAACGCGATGCGGCACGGCGGGGGCGACGTCCGCGCGCTGGTGATCGCCGGCCCCTACGGCTGGCTGCTCGACCTCAGCGACGAGGCGCCGGACCGGCCGCCGATCCCCGCCGTCGACCGCGACCCCGCGCTCGGCGGCATGGGGCTGCACCTGGTCGCCCAGCTGTCGCTGGACTACGGCTGGGAGCGCCGCCCGGGCCGCAAGCACGTCTGGGCGCGGCTGCCCTCGGGTCGGGAGGAGCTGGAGAGCGCCCGCGACGTGCTGCCCGAGCCGCGCTCCCCCGAGATCCGCTGGCGGGACTGAGCTCAGTCGCTCTGCCGGGCCCGTTCCTCGCGCAGCGCCTGGAACACGCGGCGGCGCATCCGGTCGCCGTCCTTCTCCGGCAGGTCGAGGAACCGGACCGACAGCAGCCAGCGGGCGCCGCGCGCCTGCAGGCGCACGAGCTGGCCCTTGCCGCGGATGGCGGGGCCGTCGCCCAGGTCGACCACCAGGTCCAGGCGCGCGCCCTCCTCCGGCGGGACGCCGAAGCCGTCGCAGGCGACCCGCATGCCGGCCTCGCTGAGGTCGACGGTCTCCCCGGTCAGCTCGACGCTGCTGTAGCCCATCTCGACGGGCAGCGCCACGCGGGCGCGCACGGCCTGGCGGCGCTGGCTGACCTCGGACGGGCCGGTGATCTGCAGCCGCCACCGGGGCGCCGCGCCGACCTCCGCCTGCAGCACCTCGGCGGGCAGCGCGCGGGTCTCCTCGCCGGCCTTCCAGAAGACCTCGACCTTGTCGCCGGTCGCGGCCACGACCTGCTCGACGAACTCGCCGACGGACGGGCGGACGGTGAGGACGCCGTCGCCGACGAACTCCACGCGGGTGCTGACCGAGATCCCGCGCCCGGTGAGCGTGACCTCGGCCTCGCTCTGCTCCTCCGGATGGTCGACGCCGGGTTCGCTGGTCATGGGTCCTCTCCGATCTGCGTTTCCGGGATCCGGGTGCCGCACGCACCGGGCCCCGCGGTGACGAACCGTAGTCCCGCGAGGGCCGCCCGCCTCCGTCACCCGCCCGGCGCGCCGCCCGACCACACCACTCGTGCCCCGCCGGCCCCTGCTGAAGACCTCCGCGCGGATCTCCCTCCGGAGGGGGAGGTCCGCTCCAGCGGTCAAGTACGGAACGAACTCGACCGATAGGACGGCGTGCTCAACGTCCTGCCGACGCGCCTGGCTGCGCTCCTCCCCGAGGGACGGCTGCTGCCCGAACCGGTCTGGCGGCGCCGTCACTCCATGATCGTCCGGATCTCCGCGATCCAGGCGGTGGGTCTCGGCCTGCTGTCGCTGTTGACCGGCGCCACGCCGCTGGTCGCGCTGTGCAGCACGCTGGCGCTGCTGCTGCCGCT
This sequence comes from Geodermatophilus sp. SMS 5-13, assembly GCF_059428245.1. Taxonomy (NCBI): domain Bacteria; kingdom Bacillati; phylum Actinomycetota; class Actinomycetes; order Geodermatophilales; family Geodermatophilaceae; genus Geodermatophilus; species Geodermatophilus sp. SMS 5-13. The sequence continues at coordinate 5,782,207 of NZ_CP165729.1, read as the reverse complement.
GCCCCTCGCCCTGCCGGACGAGTTCGGCCGCAAGCTGCGCGCCGCCGCCACGACGGTGAGCCTGCTCGGCGGCTCCATCCTGCTCGTGCACCTCATGGCCGGCATCACCGAGGCGCACTTCTCCTTCTTCGTCGTCGTCGGCGTCGTCTCGCTCTACCAGGACTGGACGCCCTTCGGCGTGGCGCTGCTGCTGACCATCGCCCACCACGGCGTCATGGGCACCTGGCACCCGCGCGAGGTGTTCGGCACCACGCAGGCCCAGGCGCAGCCGTGGGTCTGGGCCGGCATCCACGGTGCGTTCGTGCTGGCCGCGAGCCTGGCCAACCTCGCCGCGTGGCGGCTCAACGAACAGCAGGGGCTGCGCGACCCGCTCACCGGCCTGGCCAACCGCACGCAGCTGCTGGAGACCACCTCCACGCTGCTGCAGCGCCGCCGCGGGCCGGTCAGCGTGCTGCTGCTCGACGTCGACGACTTCAAGGACGTCAACGACACCCGCGGCCACTCCGCCGGCGACCAGCTGCTGCTGGCCGTGGCCGGTCGCCTGGCCGGCTGCGTGCGGCCGGAGGACCAGGTCGCCCGCCTCGGCGGTGACGAGTTCGCCGTCGTGATGGGCGCCGGGCCGCGCACCGCCCGGACCGTCGCCGCCCGCATCCTGGCCGCCTTCAGCGACCCGGTCTCACTCGACGGGCGCACCGTCGTGGTGCACGTCAGCATCGGCGTCGCGGACACCACGACCGCCGGCGAGCACACCGCCGACGCGCTGCTGCGCAACGCCGACCTGGCGATGTACCTGGCCAAGGCGCAGGGCAAGCACCGCGTCGTCGTCTACGCCGACGGCATGGCGCAGGAGGCGCGGGGCAAGGCGGAGCTGGTCGAGAGCCTCGCGCGGGCCCTGCCCCAGGGCCAGCTCGAGGTGCACTACCAGCCGGTCGTCGGCCTGCCCGCCGGCGAGGTGACCAGCTACGAGGCCCTGGTGCGCTGGCACCACCCGGAGCGCGGCCTGATCTCCCCCGCGGACTTCATCCCGCTGGCCGAGGACACCGGCCTGATCGTGCCCATCGGCGCCTGGGTGCTCACCGAGGCCGCCCGCCAGGCCGTCGTGTGGTCGCGCGAGGCCGGCCGGCCGATCGGCATGGCGGTGAACCTCTCGCCCCGCCAGCTCGCCGACGACGACGTCGTGGCGACCGCCGCGGCCGCTCTCGAGGAGACCGGCCTGCCCGCCGTCCAGCTGACCCTGGAGGTCACCGAGAGCGTGCTCGTGCAGGACATCGAGCGCGTGGTCGACCGGCTGCAGGCCCTGCGCACCCTCGGCGTCCGCATCGCGATCGACGACTTCGGCACCGGCTACTCGAGCCTGTCCTACCTCCGCCGGCTGCCCGCGGACACCATCAAGATCGACCGGAGTTTCGTCACCGACCTGGCCCAGGACGGCGCCTCGCGCACGCTGGTGTCGTCGATCATCGAGCTCGCCCGCAGCCTGGAGCTCGACGTCGTCGCCGAGGGCGTGGAGGACGCCGCCCAGCGCAGCGTGCTGCAGTCGCTGCAGTGCTCGCACGCGCAGGGCTTCCTCTTCGCCCGGCCGCGGCCGGCCGGCCAGCAGCGGCCGGGGCTGCTCGACGGCGCCATCCCCGTGCCGCGGGTCGCCGTGGAGGCAGCCCTTCCGGCCTGACGCCCGCGGCGGCACACTCCCCCGCCATGAGATTCCGGACGACGGTGGAGCTCGGCGGCCGGACGGCGACGGGCATGCGCGTGCCGCCCGAGGTCGTCGAGGCCCTCGGCGCCGGGAAGAAGCCGCCCGTGCGGGTGACCATCGGCGGGCACACCTACCGCAGCACCGTGGCCACGCGGGGCGGCGTGTACCTGCTGCCGATCAGCGCGGAGAACCGGGCCGGCGCGGGCGTCGCCGCCGGGGACGAGGTCGAGGTGGACGTCGAGCTCGACGACGCCCCGCGCGAGGTGACGGTGCCGCCGGACCTCGCGGAGGCCCTGGCCGGCGACCCCGTGGCGAGGGCGGCCTTCGAGGCGCTGCCCTACAGCCACCGGCAGCGGCACGTGCTCGCGATCGACGGCGCGAAGGCGCCCGAGACCCGCGCCCGCCGGATCGACAAGGCGCTGGCCATGCTCCGCGAGGGCGGCCGCTGACCCTCCCGGCCGCTCGGGCCGGGCCGCTCGGGCCGCGCTGCTCAGGCCCGGTCGGCGACCCCGGCCTCGGCGTGCTCGTGCCGGGCGCAGTGGGCGCAGCAGTAGAACTGCCCGTTCACCACCACGCCGTGCCCGATGACCTTGCAGCCGCAGTGCTCGCACACCGGCGCCATCCGGTGGATGGCGCACTCGAAGCTGTCGAAGGTGTGCCGCTCGCCCGCGGCGATCACCTCGAAGCTCATGTCGTAGTCGTTGCCGCAGACCTCGCAGACGGCCATGTCCCCTCCTCGACCCGCTGTGGCCCGGTCCTTCCCCGCCACCGGTCCCGGGACACCCGGCAAGGGGGGCTCACCCGCGAGGGGTGGACGACGCTCAGGCTCGCGGGCCGGCGTGCCGATGGGAAGGTGTGCCTCCCTCCGTCGTCCACCGCGGTTCCGCGGTGCTGCGCCGGGGCGTCGCCGTCCACCCCGACCCGGCCGACGCCCCGGTGCCCGCCGTGCCCCCGGCGGGCCGGCGGGCCGAGGAGGAGCTCTCCGAGCGCGCGTCCCTGCGCGAGTTGATCGCGGCGGCGCCCGAGCTGCGGGCGGAACTGCACCGGCGCGGCCGCGCGTCGGCGCTGCTCATCGTCACCTTCGCCGCCCTCGTGCTGCCCGCCTGGACCGGCTTCGACGTCCTGCTCGAGCCGGAGCTCGTGAGCCGGTTCGCGCTGGTCCGGCTGCTCTGCGCCGCACCGATGGTGGTCGCCTGGTGGCTGCTCTGGCGGCACCCGGTCGGCCGGCGGCATCCGCAGCGCATCACGCTGGCGGTCCTGACGCTGGTCCAGTTCGACATCGTCTGGATGGCCACCCAGGTGACGCACGTGGAGGCCTACGCCATGGGCCTGTCGCTGGCGCTGTACGGCAGCGGGTGCATCCTCTCCGGCCGGCCGCGCTGGACCGGCGCGCTGGTCGCCGTGACCGTGCTCGCCTTCGCCGGGGCGGCTCTGGCCGGGTCGATGTCGCCGCAGACCCTGGCGATCGTCGGCTACTACCTGGCCACGGCGTCTGCGATCTCCGTGGTGGCGCACGTGCTGCGACAGGGGATCGCGGTGCGGGAGCTGCGCGCCCGCGTGCGGCTCGAGCGCGAGCAGGAGCGCACCCGGGGCCTGCTGGCCCGGCTGGACCGGCTCAGCCACGAGGACCCGCTCACCGGCCTGGCCAACCGCCGCCGGTGGGACGCCGAGCTGTCCACCGGATGCGCCGAAGCCCGCGAGCGCGGCACCGGGCTGGCCGTCGTCCTCCTGGACATCGACCACTTCAAGGACATCAACGACCGCCACGGGCACGCCGGCGGGGACGAGGCGCTCCGGCAGGTCGCGGCGCTGCTGCGCCGGTCGGTGCGCGGCACCGACCTCGTGGCGCGGCTCGGCGGCGACGAACTGGCCGTGCTCATGCCGGGGGCCGACCTGGCCCGCGCCGTCGAGCTGGCCGAGGCGGTGCGCGCCGGAGCCGCCGAGCTCCGGCCGGCCGGCTTCGCGCCGGGCGAGGTGAGCCTCTCCCTGGGCGTCGGCGTGGCCGCCGGGTCGCGCGCCTACCCGCTCGAGCTGACGTCGTGCGCGGACGCCCAGCTCTACCGGGCCAAGATCACCCGCAACTGCGTCGGCGCGCCGACGACCTGAGCTCCCCCGCTGACCCGCGCCGCGCTCAGCCGTTGCGGCGGGCGGTGAAGCCGCTGACGAACTCGCGCAGCCCCCGCGTGGGCCGCAGCCACGCGCCGTCCGGCGGGAGCGCGTCCAGCCGCACCCGGTCCAGCGGGGCGGCGAACGCGCCGGGCACGTCCTCGATGTCGATGAACTCCAGCAGGTCGGAGCTGATCGCGTAGCCCGCGACCTCGCTGAAGGCGACGACGACGACCTCGGTGCCCTCCCGCGCCAGCGCCTCGAGCGGCTCGGCGAAGTTGCGCCCGTCGCCGGAGAAGACCACCAGCCGACGCAGCCGGTGGCTGTGCGACCGGACCGCGATGTGGTCGAGCATGTCCTGGTCGATGTCGTCGTCCGGCTGCAGCTTCGGCCGGGCGAAGACGGCGAAGCCGAAGCTGCGCAGCGCCTCCACCCACCGCTGCAGGCTGCCCACGACCGGCGGGATGTTGGCGAACACGCACGCCTCGACCTCGGACGCGTCGGAGGCCGCCGCATCCCCGCCCACCCCACCGGCGCCCTCCACGAACCAGGCGGCGATCGCGTCGAACCGCGGGCGGGTCTCCGCCGTGGGCCGCGCGCCGATCACCGTCGACAGGGTCATGTCGATGTTCGGGGCGTCCCAGATGAGCAGGTCCAGCGGCGGACGGGGCCGGCCGTCGGCGGGCGCGGGCTCCGGCCGGGAAGCAAGATCGGGGGTGTCGAGCACCTCCGCAGTGTGCCCGCCCCCGGTCAGGACGGCGCCGGGCAGGTGGATCGCCGTCCGCGGGGGCCCGGCCGGCGCGCTGGCCCGGCGGACGCGGCGGCGTGCGGGCCGTTCGATCACCGAGCCACGCCCTCCACGAGCGCGCACCGGTCGCCGCCGGCGGCGTGGACGGCGCGCACCCAGCCCGGGACCTCCGCGGCCGGCATGGGCTGACCCAGCAGGTAGCCCTGCGCGAGGTCGCAGCCCGCCGCGCGCACCAGCCGCAGGTGCTCCGGCGTCTCCACGCCCTCGGCCACCGAGCGGATGCCCAGGGTGCGGGTGAGGGCGACGATCGCCTCGAGGACGTCACCGGCCGCCGGGGTGGACACCCGCTGGGCGGCGGTGAGCAGCGAGCGGTCGATCTTGAGCGTGCCGATGGGCAGGGCCAGCAGCTGCGCGAGGGAGGACCAGCCGGTCCCGAAGTCGTCGATGGCCACACGGACGCCGAAGGAGCGCAGCACCGAGAGCTGGTCCTCCGCGCGGGCGGGGTCCTCGGCCAGGCTGGTCTCGGTCAGCTCGAGGGTCAGCTGCTCCGCGGGCAGCCCGGACTCCCGCAGCGCCGAGCGCACGTCGCGGACCAGCGTCTCGGTGGCGAAGTGGCGCGCGCTGATGTTGACCGCGATGCGCAGCGGCAGCCCCTCGGCGGCCCACTGCGCGGCGTTGCGGCTGGTCTCGTGCAGCAGCCAGCGGGTCATCGGGATCAGCTGGCCGGTCTCCTCGGCCACCGAGAGGAAGGAGTCCGGTGGGAGCAGGCCGCGCTCGGGGTGCTGCCAGCGCACGAGGGCCTCGACGCCCTCGATCGCCCCGGAGTCCAGCCGCACCACCGGCTGGTAGTGGACGACGAGCTGGCCGAGGGCGCCGTCCCGCAGGCGGCTGGCCACCTCCAGCCGCCAGCGCGCCGCCTCCCGCAGCCCCGGGGAGAACAGGTGCACCCGGTCGCGGCCGGAGGCCTTGGCGGCGTACATGGCCGAGTCGGCGTCACCGAGCAGGCCGTGGGCTTCGGCGCCGGGGTCGGCCACCGCCACCCCGATGCTGGCCGACAGCGGCACCGCCAGGCCCTCGGCCGGGAAGGGCGCGGCGAACGAGTTCTGCAGCCGGAACGCCAGCGCGGCCGCCTCCGAGCTGTCCACCGCGCGGGCCAGCACCAGGAACTGGTCGCCGGCCAGCCGGCCGACGGCGTCCCCGGGACGCACCTGCTCGACCAGCCGGTAGGCCACCTGGCGCAGCAGCGCGTCGCCGACCTGGTGGCCGAGGGAGTCGTTGATCGTCTTGAACCCGTCGAGGTCCAGGTGCAGCAGCGCGGTCGTCCCGCCCTCGCGGTCGTGCAGCGCGTCGCCGATCAGCTGGAGCATCCGGGAGCGGTTGGGCAGTCCGGTCAGCTCGTCGTGGCCGGCCTGCCAGGCCAGCGCCTGCTCGGTGCACACCTGCTCGGTGACGTCGATGTGGCTGACCACCACGCGGCGGGAGGCGTTCACCCGCGCCGCCTGCAGCCGGTACCAGCTGACGGTGGGTCCCATCCGGTGGGAGTACTCGTGGTCGAAGGTCGGCGGGTCGTCGCGGTCGTCGGCCATGAGCCGACGGAGCCCGACGGTGATCGCCGCGTGGTCCGCCGGCTCCAGGCCCCGGGACAACACCTCGAGGTAGTCGTCGCCGACACCGCCGGGGGTGACACCGTCCCGCTCGAGCACCTCGCCGTCCGCCGTCCAGGCCCGGTTGACGGTGAGGATGCGGCCGTCCTCGCCGACGAGGACGGTGGCCGCGGGCAGGGACTCGAGGATCGCGGTGAGCTGGCCCATCTCGGCCCTGCGCTCCTGGTCGGCGCGGCGCCGCTCGTCGATGTCGCGGACGAACGCCGTGACGCCGACGGCGTCGGCGTTCGCCCGGATCTCGTACCAGCGCTGCGTGCGCTCGTGCAGGTACTCGAAGGCGCGCGGCTGCCCGTCGGCGGCGATCGCGGCCAGCTCGCCGGCCAGCCGGGTGCCGCCGACCTGCGGGAGGCACCGGGTGACCGGCTGCCCGAGGAGCTCGGCGGCCCGTGTGCCGAGCAGCTGCTCGCCGGCGCGGTTGACGTAGGTGAACCGCCAGCGCCGGTCGAGCTGGAAGACCGCGTCGGGGATCGCGAGCAGAGGGTCATGACGGACCGGCGACCGGTCGACGTCCCGAGACTCCACGCTGCCCGCTCTCTCGTTCCCCCTGCGGCGCGTCGGAACCTGTGCCGCGGGAGACCGCGGCACGCCCGACCCGAAGGCGCCGGCGACAGTCGTGTGCGACCGACGCTCCTCCGAGAGTAATGCGACCCCACGCTGTCTCACACGGGTGTGATCCGCGCCCGCCCGAGGATCGCGCGCGTTCCGGTTCCGGGCGGCAGCGTGCCGAGGACGGCACCCCAGTCACCGCCCAGGCGGGTGGCGCAGAAGGCGTCGGCGACGGCGGACGGCGCGAACCGCAGCAGCAGCGAGCCCTGCAGGCACAGGGCCAGCAGACCGGCCACGCGGCGGGCGCGCAGCGGCAGCTGGTCGGGTTCGCCCAGCTCAGCGGCGAGGCGCTTGACCGCCTCGTCGAAGCGGGGGTCGGCGCCGCGGGCGAGCTCGATCTCGGCGGTGACGGCGGCCAGGGAGTCCGTGTGCCGGCCCAGTGCCCGGAGGACGTCGAGGGCGATGACGTTGCCCGAGCCCTCCCAGATGGAGTTCAGCGGCGCCTGCCGGTAGAGCCGCGGCAGCCCGGACTCCTCGACGTAGCCGTTGCCGCCGAGCACCTCGAGGGCCTCGGCCACGACGGCGGGCGTCCGCTTGCAGACCCAGAACTTCGCCGCGGCGCCGGCCAGGCGGAGGAAGTCGGTCTCGCCGCCGTCCAGGGCTGCGGCCAGCCGGATCGCCAGCGCCGTCGCCGCCTCGCTCTCGACGGCGAGGTCGGCGAGGACGTTCTGCATGAGCGGCTGGTTGGCGAGCAGGGCGCCGAACGCGCGCCGGTGGTCGGCGTGGTGGATCGCCTGCGTGAGCGCGGCCCGCACGGTGGCGGCCGAGCCGAGCACGCAGTCCAGCCGGGTCACGTTGACCATCTCGATGATCGTGGGGACGCCGCGGCCCGGGTCGCCGACCAGCCAGCCCGTCGTCCCGTCGAACTCGACCTCGCTGGAGGCGTTGGAGCGGTCGCCGAGCTTGTCCTTCAGACGTTGCACGTGGAACACGTTGCGGCTGCCGTCGGGAAGGACGCGGGGCACGAGGAAGCAGGAGACGCCCTCGTCGAGCTGGGCGAGGACCAGGAACAGGTCGCTCATCGGCGCCGAGGTGAACCACTTGTGCCCGGTGAGGGCGTAGGTGCCGTCGGGCTGCGGGACGGCGCGGGTGGTGTTGGCCCGGACGTCGGAGCCGCCCTGCTTCTCGGTCATGCCCATGCCGGCGACGAGCCCGGCCTTGCCGGTGGGCTCGGCCAGCTCGTAGGCGTACGCCGGCGCGGTCAGGCCCGGCTCGTAGCGTTCGGCCAGGTCGGGCGAGCGGCGCAGCGCCGGGACGGCGGCGTAGGTCATGGTCACCGGGCAGCCGTGGCCCATCTCGACCTGCGTCCAGCCGAGGTAGCCGACGGCGCGGCGGACGTGGGGGTGCTGCTCCCGGCTCGCCCAGGGCGCCCCGGCCAGCCCGTGCTCGAACGCCGTCCGCATGAGCTCGTGCCAGGCCGGGTGGAACTCGACCTCGTCGATCCGGTGGCCGTAGCGGTCGTGGGTGCGCAGCTTCGGCGGGTTCTCGTTGGCCAGCCGGCCCCACTCCTGCGCCTGCTCGCTGCCGGCGAGCCGGCCCAGCGTGGCGAGCGACTGCAAGGCCGGCGCGTCGGCGTGCCGCAGGCAGGCCTCGGCGAGGGCAGCGTCACCCGCGATGGGGTCGTGCCCGACCAGTGGTGGGACCTGGTTGGTGACCTCGTGGGTGGCGCTCATGTGGCGCACGTTACCGGCCGGTAGGCGGGCCGGGTACCGCTCGCCGAGGCTGCTGCGACTGTGGCCGCTCGCTGCCGTCCGGCCCCGTGAAACCCGGGCGGATGCGAGAGGCGGATGGGTCCGCTCCGTGCCCGTCCGGCCCCGTGAAACCCGGGCGGACACGATGCGGGCCGCTCCGGAGGTGGCTGCTCGAGCTGCCCCGTGACAGTTCGCGCAGCCACCGCCGGTTTCCCGGGGAGGAGGGGGCGCTGCGGCGAGCAGGCTCAGGACGGCGTCGGGAGTCCCTCCCCCCGGGCCGTCCGTGTGCGAGCGGACGGCCGTGCGGGGTTGCGGCCGGCCGCCGCGCGTGTCAGATCACGCGGGCAGCGACCGGCCGGAGGGAGGTCAGTCGGGCGAGAAGGACGGCTCAGGATCGGAGCCGGAGACGAGCGCGCGCACCGGTCCGGGCGAGACCAGGTGGCCGGGCTCGGCTGGCCGCGCCACCGAGAGCAGGGCGGCGAGCAGGGCCGGAGCGGTCCAGCCGCCCCCGGATGCGGCCGGCGCGCCGGTCGACGACGGAGCGCCGTCGGGAACGTCGGGTGTCATCGGAGCCGGGACGGCGGGCGCGCCCTCGCGGCTGCCGTCGGGAGCCGTGGCGGGCGTCGTGGCGCCGCCGTGGAGAGCCGTCCGCACGACGGTGGCCGGCACGGTGGCCGGCGGGAAGAAGGTGGCCGAGAAGGCGGCGGCGCTGATCACGGCGGCCGGAGTCGTCACGACGGAAACCAGAGATGCAGCCACCTCGGCCGCGGTCGTCACGACGGAGATCTGAGGAGCGACGACGTCGACGGCCGGCGCCGCGGTCGCTACGACCGGGAGCGGGGCGTCTGTGACGGTTGCGACAACCGGCGCGGCATCTGGGATGACCGGGGCGAGCACTTCGGTCACCGGCGGAACCACGGGGCTGGGGATCTCGGCAATGACCGGCACGACCGGGTCGAGCACCGGCGCGATCGGTGGCACGGTCTCGGGCACCGGCGGCAGCGTCCCCAGCACCGGCGGGATGACCTCTGCAACCGGCGGCAACGCACCGAACACCGGAGGCAAGGTCTCCAGCGCCGGCGGCAGCGTCTCCAGCACCGGCGGCAGCGTCTCCAACGCCGGCGGCAGCGTCGGCAGAACGGGTGGGAGCGCCTCGACCACCGGAGGCAGGGTCTCGACCACCGGCGGCAGGGTTTCCAGCACCGGCGGCAGCGTCTCCAGCACCGGCGGGGCCGTCTCTGGCACCGGCGGCAGCGTCTGCAGCACGGGTGGGAGCGCCTCGACCACCGGCGGCAGCGTCTCGACCACCGGAGGCAGGGTCTCCAGCCCCGGAGGCAGCGTCTCCAGCCCCGGAGGCAGCGTCTCCAGCACCGGAGGCAGCGTCTCCAGCACCGGCGGCAGCGTCTCCAGCACCGGCGGCACGGTTTCCAGCCCCGGCGGCACGGTGCCGTGCCCCGGCGCAGGCGTCCCCAGCCCCGGCGGCACGGTTTCCAGCCCCGGCGGCACGGTGCCGTGCCCCGGCGCAGGCGTCCCCAGCCCCGGCGGCACGGTTTCCAGCCCCGGCGGCACGGTGCCGTGCCCCGGCGCAGGCGTCCCCAGCCCCGGCGGCACGGTTTCCAGCCCCGGCGGCACGGTGCCGTGCCCCGGCGCAGGCGTCCCCAGCCCCGGCGGCACGGTTTCCAGCCCCGGCGGCACGGTGCCGTGCCCCGGCGGAGGCGTACCCAGCCCCGGCGGGATGGCCTCCACGACGGGCGACGCCACGGGAGCAACGGCGTCAACGACCGGTTCGACGGGCTCGACCACCGGGTCGACGGCCGCATCGACGGTCGGGCCGACCGTCTCCACCGCGGGCTCGACCACCGCGTCGACCGGGTCACCGACCGGAGGGACGGCGCCTTCGACCGGCGGAGCCGACGGCGTCTCCGTTGGCGGTGTCACCGTGTCGGCGGGAGGCGCCACGACCTCGTCTGCCACCGGCTCGACCACATCGGCCACCGAGGGCGCAGCGGACTCGACGACCGGCGCCACGACCTCGTCAGCGGCCGGCGGGACAGCCTGGGTGACCCCGACGGGGTCCGTCACAGCCGGGGCGGGCTCAGCCGGCGGAGGCGGCGTCGCCACCGATGGCTCCGCCACGGTCTCCGACACCGTGTCGGTGACCGTGGCGGTCACTTCGGCGGCCTGGTCGGTCACCACATCGGGCGCGGACGCGGACGCGGGAGGTGGCGGGGCCGCGTCAGCCGGGGATGCCGCGTCTGACACGACGCTGACCGCGTCGGACACTCCGGGGATCGGGTCATCAGCCGCGCGGGCGGTACCGCCCGCCGCCAGCAGGATCAGCACACCGCCGACCGCGAAGAACACGAGCAGAAGCACGCGTCGGGCCCAGGGCCAGCGGGACAAAGCCCGCCAGTCGCTGACGCCCGACGGCTTGGGCATGCCAATTGAGTACTCCGGTCGAAGCGCGGGGAAACCCGTGAGGGCTGTTCCTTCGGACGGTCACCCGGCGCGGGAGAGCCCTGGGTCGTCAACCGGTCGTCGGAGGGTGAGGATCTCGGTGCCGTCGCGCCGGTAGGTGTGCCAGCGTCCGCTGCTGTCTCGTTCGACGCGGAAGCCGTGGTGGGCCTGGGTGTGGTGCCGCTCGCACAGCAGCGCGGAGTTCTCCGCGGAGGTCTCGCCGCCGAAGAGCCAATGCACGACGTGATGAACCTCGCACCAGTGGGTCGGGGCATCGCAGCCGGCGAACACGCAGTGCTCGTCCCGGAGTTCGACGGCCTTGCGCAGGCCGGGGGTGACCAGCCGCTGGGCGCGGCCGTAGTCGAGCAGCTCACCGTCGGCGGAGAGCAGATAGCGGCGCAGCTCGGCGTCGCAGGCGACCTGCCGGGCGCGGGCGGCGGAGAGGACCGCGCCGAACCCGGCCCGCGCGGCGCCCCTGCCGGTGGCCGGGTCGGCCAGGTCCTCACTGTTCACCCGGACCGCGACCTGGGGTTTGACGGTGCGCAGCAGCGGCAGCGTGCCGCAGCCCAGGTGGATGTCGGCCAGCTGGACGAGGGCGTCGGCCTGCTGCTGGGGCCGGGTGCGCGCATCGTCGGCCGGCCGGTGGGTCTGCAGGATCGATTGCAGCGCGGCCTGCAGCTTCTCCATGCCCAGCGGGTCGAGGTGGAAGCGGCCGGTGCCCGACCCGTCGGCGTGCTTGGCGAAGGTCAGGAATCGTTCCTCGGTGGGATCGGGTTCGGGGCCGTCGGCGTCGAGGCGGGTGAGCACCTGGTGCACCAGCTTCACCAGGTCCTCGTGCGGCTGGGTGGCGGCGAGGCGGGCCAGCACCGCGGCGACCTCGGTCAGGTCGATGCCCTGGGCGGCGGCCAGCGCGACCGGCCGCGGCCCGGTGATCTTGCCGATGGCATCGACCTGATCGGCGGTGAGCTCCCCGGCCGCGTGCGCGGCGGCGACGGCGGGCAGCTGCTCCAGCGCCCGGCCGTGGCGCACCACGCGCGACGCCGCGTTGCCGGAGAGCCGGCAGTGCCCGCGCAGCCACGACTGCGCCGTGGCCATCCCATCCCCGGCGAACGCCCGCAGGCCGTCCGCGACGCGCACGGTGCGGGCCAGTTCTGCGTCGATCCGGTTGCGCTCGGCGACCAGTGCCCGGGTGCGGTCGAGCAGCTGCGGGCCCGACAGGGCCTGCAGCGCATCCTCCGACGGCACCTCCACGACACCTCCTTCGTACTCGAACGTTTGTACGAAAAATAGCCGTCAAGGAGCCGCCCCGCGACCCGAATTCCCAGGTCAGACGGTTGTCCACAGATGCGACGAGGGTCTTGTCAGGCGGGCGGGCCACCCAGCAGCAGAACCCGCAGGAGGTGCATCGCCATGACCACGGAACGGCCGCGGACGGCGGAGCGAGACCCGGGCAGCCGCAGCGACTTCACCTGTGCGCCGTCAGGCCCGATGGCGCACAGGTGCACCGTGCCGACCGGCTTGTCCGGCGTCCCCCCGCCGGGGCCGGCGATCCCCGTGATGCCGACGCCGATGTCGGCACCGAAGCGGGCACGCGCGCCCTCGGCCAGCGCGGCGGCGACCTCGGGGCTGACCGCCCCGTGCTCGGCCAGCAGCTCGGCGGGGACGTCGGCCAGCCGCTCCTTCGCCGAGTTGGCGTACGCGGTGAGGCCACCGAGGACCCAGGCCGACGACCCGGCCCGCTCGGTCAGCCGCGCGGCGAGCAGGCCGCCGGTGCACGACTCGGCGGTGGCGACGGTCAGCCCGCGCTCGGCGAATCCCTGGGCGACCAGGTCGTCGAGTGACGGCCCGCGGGAGAACAGCGTGTCGCCGAAGTCCTCCTCGACCGCGGCGACCAGCCGCTCGTACGCCGCCTCCGCCTCCGGGGCGTAGCGCGTCACGATCTCCAGCTCGCCGTCCCGCAGGCACGTGGTGACCTCCAGGCCGCCGAGCTCGGCGTCGTGCTCGCGCAGGGTCGCGGCCAGCTGCGACTCCAGCGTCCCCCAGAGCCGCAGCGTCTCCTGGCGCAGCTCCTCGCGGCCGGCCAGCGCCCGCTGGGTCGGCTCGGCGGCCACCGCCGCCCCCCACATGCCCCGCAGCTCGGCGGGCGGGCCGGGCAGCACGAGCACCGTCGGCCCGCCGCGCCCCTCGGCGGGTGGGACGACGAGGCCCGGCGCCGTCCCGACCGGATCCAGCACGGTCGCCCCCGCGGGCACCAGCGCCTGCTTGCGCACGCCGGCCGCGGTCGCCTCCGGATCGGCCCGCCAGCCCCGGCGGGCCATCAGCCGCTCGACGATGCCGCCGATCCGCTGCTCGAGGGCCGGGTCGACCGCCGACGGGCGGCCCTGATGGTCCCCGACCACCTGGGCGGTCAGATCGTCCGCGGTCGGGCCGAGGCCACCGGAGGTGATCACCAGCCCGACACCGGTGCCGGCGAGGAAGTCCAGCGCGGAGCGGACGTCGTCCGGCCGGTCCCCCACGACGACGACGTGGCCTACGTCGACGCCGAGCTCGCGCAGCCGCTCGGCGAGCCACGGCCCGTTCCGGTCGGTCACCCGCCCGGTCAGCACCTCGGTCCCGGTGACGACGACTCCGGCGCGCATGCCCACGCCGCGACCCTAACGGGAACGGTCCGTCCGGATGCGGACAGGAGCGACGCTCCCGACGCGCACACGACGTTCCCCGGGACGACGGCCGCGTCGTGGCTAGCGTCCGCACACGCAGCGGCCCCGGAGGACGGGCCCGTCCCGGAACGCCAGGAGGAACCGCGTGTCCCTGTCCCCACCTCCCTCGCGCACGACGACCCACCGCACGGTCCAGCTGACCCGCAACCACGTCCGGGACGACGCTCCCCCACCCCCCGACGTGCAGCCCACCGGGCCCGTCGACGGCCTGCCGCGCCCGCCCCGGCCGGCGCCCGGTGTCTCGCGGGTCCGGCCGCGGCGGGGCGCCGCCACCGTCCGTGTCCTCGTCGTGGCGTCGGCGGTACTGCTGGAGATCGGGCTGCTGATGAGTGCCGGCCGGGAGGCCCGGCTCTGGACGGCGGCACCGCTCTGGTCGGCCTTCGCCACCGTCGCGGTCCTCCTTGCTGCGCTGGCCGTGGCCCGCTCCCGTCAGCTGCGCAACGACCGGTCGTGGAAGACCGCCGCCGCGGGGCTGACCGGGCTCGCCGTGTTCTGGGTCGTGGTGGTCCTCCCGGAGGTCACCACGAACCGCGGCTTCCTGCTGACCGCGGCGCTGGCCTGCCTCGGCATCGCGCTCTGGCTCGCCCCCGGCGACCGCAAGGCCTGAGCGAAGCCGCCGGCCGACCGTCCGTGTCGGCGCGCTGCGCCGTGCCTGCCCGGCTCCTCCCGGATGACTTGTGACGTTGAAGCGTCATGGACCCCGCCGCTAGCTTGCGCCCGCTCCGGGACGCGATGCGCCATGTCGCACGCCTCGGAGCTGATCCGCGGAGACCACCCGCGGCGCACGGCACACGGCCAGGCACGTCACACCGTCGTGAAGGGGTGTCATGAGACGTCGTAGGAGCATCGTCGTGGGGGCGATCGCCGCCCTCCTGATCCTCGGGTTCACCGGTCCCGCACAGGCCGACAGCGGGCCGGGCCGCAACCAGGCGCAGGTCGTCCAGATGCAGGACCGCTGCGACCCGGCCACGTTCACCGCCAACGGCGTTCCGTGTGTCGGGAACGGGGACACGACTTTCGCGGACTTCCTGGCCGAGGTCGCGGCCAAGGGCTCCGACGGCCACTGGCGGTTCCACCCCGACCACCTGACGATCAACGCCGGTGAGTTGCTGCGGGCCGACAACGTCGGCGGCGAGCTTCACACGTTCACCCGCGTCGACAACTTCCAGCTGGGCTGCATCCCGGTGCTGAACCCGGGCGGCGTCGCCTCCACGGACCCGCGGTGTGCCCTGGTGGACGTCGCGCCGGGCGTGCAGGTGCCTCGCGAGTTCCTGGTGACCGGCGTCCAGCCGGGCGGTTCGGCGACCGAGAACCTGGCCCCGGGCACCTACAAGTTCCAGTGCTTCGTCCACCCGTGGATGCGGACCACCGTCACCGTGCGCCGCTGACCGTTCGCAGATCGAGGACGGCCGCGGCTCAGTTGCCGCGGCCGTTCCCGTTCCCCTTGCCGTTCCCTCCGGCGTGCCCGTTCCCGTTGCCCAGGCCGTTCGCCTTCCCGTTTCCGCGGCCGGGTCGGACGCTGTTCCCGGGGGCGGGCGCCGGCGCGGGCGCCGCGGCCTCCACCGGAGCGGGCGCCGCTGCCTCTACCGGCGCCGCCTCCACCGGGGCGGCCTCCACCGGCGCGGCCGGGGAGGACGCCGGCGGTGCGGTGCTCGACGGCGCGGCAGCGACAGGCGCGACGGCGAAGGACACGGTGACCAGGTCGCCGGGCCGCAGCGCCCCCACCGGGTCCAGCGCGAGGACCGTGCCCGCGGGCGCCGCCGCCGTCTCCACCGGCGCCCTCGCGATCCGGAGCCCCAACGCGGCCAGGTCGGCCTCGACGTCGTCCACCGCCCGGCCGACGTGGTCCGCCGAGCGCAGCACGACCCCGTTCGCGTCCTCCGCGACCACCGGCGCGGTGGGCGCAGACCCCCAGTGCAGCCCGCCGACACCGATCCCCGCGCCCGCGAGCAGGGCCCCCGCGATCAGCGCGCCCACGGGCGCCAGCACCCGCCGGCGGCGGAGCGCCCGCCCGGGCAGCCCCGCGGCCGCGAACCGCCGGGTCGGCGGAGGCACGGGCCGCCCCGCCCGCACGTCGTCGACCGCGTCCCGGAACGCCGCGCCGTCGGCGAACCGCCCGGCCGGGTCCTTGCACAGCGCCCGGGCGACGAGCGCGCGCACGGGGCCGGGGACGTCGTCCGGCAGCGGCGGGGGTTCCTCCCGGATCTGCCGGAGCGCGATCTGCACCGGCGTCCCGCCGTCGAAAGCACGGTGCCCGGCCAGGCACTCGTAGCCGATCAGACCGAGCGCGTAGACGTCGCTGGCCGGGCCGCCCCGGCCGCCCTCGGCCTGCTCGGGCGAGAGGTACTGGGCGGTGCCGACGACCTGCCCGGTCTGGGTCAGCGGGACGTCCGAGGCCGACCAGGCGACGCCGAAGTCGGTGATCCGCACGACGCCGTCCGTGCCCACCAGCAGGTTGCCCGGCTTGACGTCGCGGTGCACGACGCCGGCGCCGTGCGCCGCGGCCAGCCCGGCCGCGGTCTGCCGGAGGACGTCGAGCGTGCGGGGGACGTCGAGGCGCCCCTCCCTCGCGAGGACGGCGGCCAGCGACTCGCCGTCCACCAGCTCCATGACGAGGTAGGCCAGGTGCTCTCCGGTCGACGCCGGGGCCTCGCCGTAGTCGAAGACCGCGGCGATGTTGCGGTGCGCCAGCAGCGCCGCGTGCTGGGCCTCGGCGCGGAAGCGGGCCAGGAACGTCGGGTCACCGGTGTACTCGCTGCGCAGCACCTTCACCGCGACGGGCCGGCCGAGCACGACGTCGCGGCCGCGCCAGACCTGACCCATGCCGCCGCTGGCCAGCAGCCCCAGCAGCTCGTAGCGGCCGCCGAGCGGCGGCCCGCCCGGTGCGACCACGCACGCCTCCCCTCCAGCGACCGGCTCCCACACTGCCCCCGGGCGCCGGAGCCCACACCTGGGGCCCACGGACGGGGGACACGGCGGGTTCAGTCGTCGTCGGTGGCGTCGAGCTGGCTCGTGCTCGGTGTCGAGTTGCCGGCCGGCGGCGCGGACGAGGTGTCACTGCCCGTCCCGGTCCCAGTGCCCGTGCCCGTCCCTGTCCCCGAGCCGGACCCCGAGCCCGCCGAGGACGACGGATCGGTCGGGGACGTGTCATCGGTCGGGGTCGTCGGGTCACCCTCGAGGGAGGACGGCACGGTGGTCGTCGCGGTCGTCGGCGTCGTGGGGGTGGGCTCGGCGGCCTCTGTGGTGACGCTGTCGGACGTGGTCACGTCCGCGGGCGCCGGCGCCTGGTCGCCGAGCACCGCGGACTCCTCCTGCGGCACGCGGGTGTTCGTGTCCTCCCCCGGCGCGCGGGCGTAGGAGACGACGACGACGTCGCCGGCCGACAGCTCCTGCCCCACCGGGCTCACGTCCGTGACGTTGCCGGGCTGCGCGGCGGGATCCACGACGGGCTTGAGCTGCACCTGGAGGCCGCGCCGGGTCAGCTCCGTGACGACGTCGTCGACCGGCCGGCCCACGTACTGGGCCGCGGCGAGGACGATGCCCGGGCTGTCCAGCTTCTTGGTGGCGGCGGCGGGCGCCGAGCCGCCGTCGTCCGACGCCCGCTGCAGGAACAGGAACGCGGTCGCCGCGCCCACCGCCAGGAGGAGGACGGCGGCGAGCACGAGCGCCATCGACCGGCGCCGGCGCGCCGGCGGGCTGATGACGTGCGCGGCGGGCGTGACCTGCGTGGCGGAGTCGACGGCGCCCGGGGCCGGCACCGCGGCGGCCGGCCGGTCGACGGCGATCGTCGGAGGCTCGCGGCCGGCGATGGCCTCCTCGATCGCGTCGACGAACGCCGCGCCGTCGGCGTACCGGGCGTCCGGGTCCTTGTTCAGCGCCTGGCCGATGAGCGTGCGGACGCCCCGCGGCAGCTCCTCCGGCAGCGGGTCGGGGTTCTGCCGCACCTGCTTGAGCGCGATCGTGACCGGGTTGTCGCCCTCGAAGGCGGCGCGGCCGACCAGGCACTCGTAGCCGACCAGGCCGAGCGCGTAGACGTCGCTGGCCGGGGTGGCGTGCTTGCCCTCTGCCTGCTCCGGCGAGAGGTACTGCGCGGTGCCGATCACCTGGCCGGTGCGGGTCAGCGGCACGCTGCCGGCCGACCAGGCGATGCCGAAGTCGGTGATCTTCACGCTGCCGTCGGACCGGACCAGGATGTTCCCCGGCTTGACGTCGCGGTGCACCATGCCGACGCGGTGCGCCTCGGCGAGGGCGGACCCGGTCTGGCGCAGCACGGACAGGGTCGCCGGGATGTCCAGCGGGGCCTCCCGCCGCAGCACCGCCGACAGCGGCTCGCCCTCCACCAGCTCCATGACCAGGTAGGCGAGCGTCTCGCCGCTGCCGTCCTCGGTGACCACCTCGCCGTAGTCGAAGACGGCGGCGATGTTGGGGTGCGAGAGCGAGGCGGCGTGCTGGGCCTCGGCCCGGAACCGGGCGAGGAACGTGGGGTCACCGGTGTACTCGCTGCGGAGGACCTTCACCGCGACCGGCCGGCCGAGCAGGTCGTCGTGGCCGCGCCACACCTGCCCCATGCCGCCGGCCGCGATCAGCTGCTGCAGCTCGTAGCGGTCACCCAGGCAGCGACGTCCTGGTTCGACCACCGTGGGTCACTCCTCGCGCTGTCCGGCCCGACTGTCTGCGGGCCGCCCCCACTGCCGCCCAAGGGCAGACGCTGCGTGCGCCACCCGTGTCACTCGGTG
The DNA here is from genome assembly GCF_059428245.1 of Geodermatophilus sp. SMS 5-13. Lineage (NCBI taxonomy): Bacteria > Bacillati > Actinomycetota > Actinomycetes > Geodermatophilales > Geodermatophilaceae > Geodermatophilus > Geodermatophilus sp. SMS 5-13. Next base: position 5,763,786 of record NZ_CP165729.1, on the reverse strand, counting down.
CCCGGACGGCGCAGCACTCACACATGCCCCAGCAGACGATATGTCAGGACGGACCGGTCCGGGGCGTGAAGTACGCGTCACCCCTCGAGCAGGGCGCGGCCCCACCAGTCGTCGTCCCCCCGGACGCCGGGCGGGCAGGCGAAGACTGCCGACGAGGTGTGCTGGATGTACTCGTTCATCGCGTCGTGCCGCAGGTTCCTCTGCACCTGGACGAAGCCGGTGTCGGGGTTGCGCTGGTAGGCGATGAAGAACAGCCCGGCGTCGAGCCGGCCCAGGCCGTCGGAGCCGTCGACGAAGCTGTAGCCGCGGCGCAGGATCGCCGTCCCGGAGTTGTTCGGGTGGGCGAGGAAGACGTGCGAGGTCTCCGGGATGGCGAACTCGCCGTCCACCTGCGTGGTGAAGTCCACCGGGTCGAACTCGGCCTTCTGGCCGAGCGGCGCCCCCGTCCCCTTCGTGCGGCCGATGATCTGCTCCTGCTCGCGCAGCGGCTGCCGGTCCCAGGTCTCGATCTCCATGCGGATCCGGCGGGTGACCAGGTAGGAGCCACCGGTCAGCCAGCCGGGGCCGTCGCCGTCGGCGACCCAGACGAACTTCTCGAGCGCGGAGTCGTTCTCGGCCTTGAGGTTGTCGGTGCCGTCCTTCATCCCGAACAGGTTGCGCGGGGTGGCCTGGCCGGTGGACGTCGACGACGTCCGCCCGAACCCCAGTTGCGACCACCGGATGCTGACCACGCCCTGCCCGATGCGGGCCAGGTTGCGCACGGCGTGCACGGCGACCTGCGGGTCGTTGGCGCAGGCCTGGATGCACAGGTCGCCGCCGCTGATCGCCGGGTCGATCTCCTCGCCCTGGAACGGCGGCAGCTCGCGCAGCGGCTCGGGCCGCTGGGCGGCGATGCCGAACCGGTCGACGCCGTCGGCGGTGGTGAACAGCGTCGGGCCGAAGCCGAGGGTGAGCGTGAGGCCGGAGGCGGGCAGGCCGATCGCCTCCCCGGTGTCGTCCGGCGGGACGTAGGCGTTGTCGGGGAGGGACCCGATCGGCCCGGCGTCGCGGCCGGCGGTCATCCGGCGAGCGGCGGCGGTCCAGTCCTTCAGCAGCCGCGACAGGGTGTCGCGGTCGTCGGCGATGACGTCGAACGCGACGAAGTGCAGCCGGTCCTGCTGGGGCGTGGTGATGCCGGCCTGGTGCGCACCGGTGAAGGCGATCGCGTCGGAAGCCGCGGACGCGGGCGCGGTGGCCGCCTCGTCGCCGGTGGCCCGGCCGACGGCGCCGCCGGCGACGCCGCCGACGGCGACCCCGGCCGCGCCGATGCCCGCCCAGCCGAACAGCCGGCGCCGGGAGATGCCCCGCGCCGGCTGGTCGGTCGCCGCCTCGTGCTGCGTCATGGTGCTCCTACTGCGCGATCACCGCAGGCACCTGGCTGACCTGCGCGGCGAGCGCGTTGATCGAGTCGGACAGCCCGCGCAGCTGGTCCTGCGTCAGGTCTGTGTAGGTCGTCCAGGTGTCCGCGGTGTGGTACTTCTCCAGCTCGGCCGAGGCCGCCTCGAACTGCTCGTCCAGCGCGCCGGCCAGGTCGGCGTCGCGATCGGCGATCACCGGCCGCAGCGACTGGATCGCGGCCTCGGAGCCCTCCAGGTTGGCCGAGAAGTCGTACAGGTCCGTGTGGGAGTAACGGTCCTCCTCGCCCGTGATCTTCCCGGTGGCGATCTCGTCGAGGAGGCCGAGCGCGCCGTTGGCCAGGTCCAGCGGCTGCAGCTCGAGGTCCTGCACGCGGTCGGCGAGGTCGTCGACGTCGGTCATCAGCTGGTCGGCCGTCGGACCGGACCGCGAGATGTCGCCGGTCTGCCACAGGTCGCGCTCGAGGACGTGGAAGCCGGTCCAGGTGTCGCCGGGCTCGACGTCGTTCTCCCGGGCGTCGATCCTGGGGTCGAGGTCGCCGAAGCTCTCGGCCACCGGCTCCACCCGCTCGTAGTAGGACCGGGCGACCGGGAAGAGCGTCTGGGCGGCCGGGATGTCGCCTGCCTTGACCGCGTCGACGAACTCCTGGGTCTTCTCCCGCAGCGCGCCGACCTGGGTCTGCACGTACTTCGTGTAGCTGTCGACAGCGGCGGAGAGCTCCTCGTCGTCGGAGAGCTGGGTGGCCTCGCCGGTGACCTGGAGGTGCTGCCGGATGCCGTCGCCGACCATGCCGGGCTTGCAGGCGGTCTCGTAGTCCCCGGCCGGAAGCTCGACGAGCAGGTCGCGGGCCACGCCGGGGGCGATGTTCTCGACCTCGCCCATGATCCGGTCGCCCTCGGCGTAGACGTAGAACTCGGTCACCTTCGAGCCGGTGTTGGTGACCTCGAAGCTGTGCGTGCCGGCCTCGAGGGTGTCGGCGTCGACGTCGCAGGAACTGTCGGTGGCGGCCACGGCGATGGAGTCCCGGGCCTCCGACGACCCGCCGTCCGAACCGCCGGAGGAGCCGCTGCAGGCGGCGGTCGCCAGCGCCGCGACGGTGCCGACGGCGAAGAGCAGGATGCGACGGTCACGCACGGGACTTCTCCGGGGTGGTCGGGGTGGCCGCAGCCACGTCGGTGAGGGCCTCGGGGGCGGGGGACGGTCCGGTCTTCCTGGCGCGCGACGGCCAGAGGAACAGCGCGAGCACCGGGATCAGGTAGACGACCCAGGCGACCGTCTCGAGCACCGACGGCTGCGGCGTGATGTTGAACAGCCCGGAGATGACGGCGCCGTACCAGCTGCTCGGGTCGAGGACGCCGGAGATGTCGAAGGCGTGGGTGGACAGGCCGGGCAGGACGCCGGCCTCCTGGAAGTCGTGGACGCCGTACTTGAAGATGCCGGCGGCCACGAAGATCAGCAGGACGCCGCTGATCGTGAAGAACTTCGTCAGGTTGATCCGGATGGCGCCCGCGTAGAGCAGCACCCCGAGGACGACGGCGCTGAGCAGGCCGGCGCCGATGCCCAGCAGCGGGGCGGCGGTCGTGGCGCCCTGCGCGGAGGCGAAGAACAGCAGCGTGGTCTCCAGGCCCTCGCGGGCGACGGCGAGGAAGGCGATCCCGACGACCGCGCCGATGCCCATCCCGATGGCGCCGTCGAGCCGGCCGCGCAGCTCGCCGGACAGCCGGCGCGCGGTGCGCCGCATCCAGAAGATCATCCAGGTGACGAGGCCGACCGCGACCACGGAGGTGATCGCGTCGAACAGCTCGTGCTGGGGGCCGTACAGGACCGTCGAGGAGAGGTAGGTGAGCAGCCAGCCGAAGCCCAGGCTCAGCGCCCCGGCCGCGCCCACCCCGGCCCAGACCGGCAGCAGGTGCCGGCGGCGGCCGGTCCTGACCAGGTAGGCCACGAGGACGCTGACGACGAGGACCATCTCCAGGCCCTCGCGCAGGCCGATCAGGTAGCTGGCGAGGAATGCCTGACCCATCGCACGACCACTCTCTGCCCGACTCCGCCCCGACCGGACGGCCTGAGGGAAGGCTTACCTTACTTCAGGTTGTCTGCGCCAACGACATGGCGGCTGCGTGGCCTTGCGACAGGGGCGGTCACCTGTGACGGTGGGCACACCGGCCCGGACCACGTGCGCAGGCCGGGCTCTCAGTGCCGAGACGACGGGAGATCTCTCCATGGCCAACCCGCAGACCGTTCCCGACATGGCCGAAGTCCTGGCCGACGCCCCGACCAACTGGGGCAAGTGGGGCGACGACGACGAGGTCGGCTCGCTGAACTACCTGACCGCCGAGGAGGTCCTGCGCGGCATCCGGCACGTGCAGAAGGGCGAGGTCTTCCCCCTGCAGCGGCTGATCGGCGACCCGAAGGGCGACCCCGTGTGGCCGGGCCGCACGCCGGCCACCCGCACGATGCTGCTGGACGAGTCGACCTGGGACGGCGAGGGCGCGCCGCAGTTCCCCGGCGGCCTGCACTACGCCGACGACAAGATCGAGGCCTTCCTCCAGGGGTCGACGCAGTACGACGCGCTGGGCCACGTCTGGTACGACGGAAAGATCTGGAACGGCTACGACGCCCGGACGACGGTCGGCGGCATGAAGAAGGCCAGCGTCGAGGCGATCGCCCAGCGCGGCGTCGTCGGCCGCGGGATCCTGCTCGACATGGCCCGTTTCCGCGGGAAGACCACCCTGGACAAGGGCGAGACGTTCAGCCACGAGGACCTGCTGGAGTGCGCGCGGGCGCAGGGCGTCCAGATCGAGAAGCACGACATCCTCGTCATCCGGACCAACTTCCTGCAGCTGTTCCACGACCAGGGCGACGCGTTCTACGAGGGCTTCAACGAGCCCGGCCTGGTCTACAGCCCCGAGCTCGTGCGCTGGTTCCAGGACATGGAGATCCCCAACCTGGTCACCGACACGATCGCCAACGAGGTCACCTACGACCCCAACAACGGCACCGCCCTGCCGCTGCACTGCGCGCTCATGCGCAACCTCGGGGTGACCCTCACCGAGATCGCGGACCTGGAGAAGCTGGCCGCCAGCTGCGCCGACGACAAGCAGTACACGTTCCTCTACGCCGCCGCGCCGCTGAAGGTGCACGAGGCGACCGGCTCCCCGGTGAACCCGCTCGCCATCAAGTGACCTGACCGGCCCGGGGCCACACAGGCGATGGAAGCCTTGCATGCATTCTGACCGCGAAGACGCATGCAAGGCTTCCATTGCCTGAACCCCAGCGACAGGAAGGCGGGACGACGACGATGTCCGACACCGTGACCCGGGAGGACGCCGACGGCGTCGCGACGATCACCCTGCAGCGGCCGGGCCTCTCGCACGCGCTGCGCACCGATCTGCTCGGCGTGGTCCAGGACGTCGCCGCCGACCCGTCGGTGCGGGCGGTGCTGCTCACCGGCAGCGGGCGCGCCTTCTGCGTGGGCCAGGACCTCGCCGAGCACGTGGAGTCCCTCCGCGGCGACGCGGCGAGCTCGCTGGGCGTCGTCGAGCAGGAGTACAACCCGCTGATCCTGGCGCTGGCCGGGCTGCGGGTGCCCGTCGTCGTCGGCATCAACGGCGCCGCGGCCGGCGCCGGGCTCGGCATCGCGCTGGCCGGCGACCTGCGGGTGGCCGCCGCCGGCGCGAAGTTCACGACGGCGTTCACCGGCATCGGCCTGTCCAGCGACTCGGCGCTGGCCACCCGGCTGGTGCACTCCGTCGGCCTCTCGCGGGCCACCGAGCTGCTGCTGCTGCCCGAGCCCTTCCTCGCCGAGACGGCGGCGCAGTGGGGGCTGGTGCACCGGGTGGTCGAGGCCGAGCGCGTGCTGCCCGAGGCGCAGGCGCTGGCCACGCGGCTGGCGAGCGGCCCGACGGCGGCCTACGCGGCCGTGAAGACGGTGCTCGCGACGGCGGCGACCGACCCGCTGGAGGACACCCTCGCGCTGGAGGCCCGGCTGCAGACCGAGCTCGGCAGCACCGCCGACCACCGCGAGGCCGTCGAGGCCTTCCTGGAGAAGCGCCCCGCCCGGTTCACCGGCCGCTGAGTCACGCAGCGCACCCTCGTCGCCGCGCGCGGTACCGACCGGCTGAGTACCGCGCCGTACCAGCGGAGCCGCCCGCCGGTCGCGGCGCGCGGCGGAGCGGGGGTGCGAGTCTGCGCGGCAGGAAGGGAGGCGTTCGTGACCCTCGCCCAGGACCGCCCCGTGACACCGGCCGCCGAGCCCGGCCCCCCGACCCGGCCGCCCCTCCGGCCGGCCGGGCCGCCGCCGCGACCACGGGTCACCAGCGACCTGCCGCTGCCCGGCACGGTGGCCACCCGCGCCCGGGCACCATGGCCGGTGCGGGCGGGCGGAGCGCTCTGGGTGCTCGCGCTGCTCGCCGGCGTGGTCGGGGTCGTCATCGCCGCCATCGACTCCACCGGCCTGCGCAGCGACCTGCTCGAGTCGGCGCGCGCCGCCGACCCCGACCGGGCGGCCTCGGTCCTGCAGGACGGCGCCGACGTCGTCCTCGCCGGCGCTGCCGCGTTCACCGGGGTGGCGCTGCTGGCCCTGCTCGCCGGGGTCCTGCTGCTGCGCGGTCGGCGGCCGGCCGCGCTGTGGGTGCTGCCGGTGGCGGGTGTGCTCGTGCTCGCCGCCGCCGGCATCGACCAGGGCCTGGTGGACGGCGGCGCGACCGGACTGGACCGCGCAGCCTTCCTCGTCTCCGGCGTCCTCGTCGTCGGGGCGCTCGGCCTGGTGCCGATCGCCCGGTCCTCACGCGCCTGGCTGCGCCGCCGCTGACCCCGCCAGGGCGCCGTCGAGCCCGGCGAGCACGCCCTCCACGGTCCGGACCACGACGCGGCACGCGTCCGCGGCGGCGCGCGAGGTCGCCGCGTCGGCCGCCCGCTCGCGCCACCGGCGCAACTCCTCCAGCGCGGCGGCCCGCAGGCCCTCCTCGGGGACGTCGGGCGCCAGCCCGAGCCGCTCCGCGGGCCCGGTGCCTTCGGCCCCGAGCAGCCGCTCGGCCGGCGCGCGGAGCGCCGGGGGCAGCGGCGGGTCCGCGGCCGCCAGCCGGCCCATCAGCTCGAGCTCCGCGACGTCGTGGCGGGCCAGGCGGACCCGCTCCAGGTGCGCCCACAGCGCGCCGTCCCCGGGGACGGGCGCGGTGCGCAGCACCTGCTCCACGGTCCGCAGCGCCGTCCCGGCCTTGACCGACGCCGCGCGCTGGACGAAGCGGACGGCGAGCAGCCGCTGCAGCTCGGCCAGGCCGCTGCGCCGGATCAGCTCGTCGGCGAGCGCGTCGGCGTGCTGCGCGCCGCCGCGGATCAGCGCGACCGACAGCCGGATGCCGAAGAGCCCCAGCCGCTCGGCGAGCGACGCCCGGATCTCGGCCGACACGGGGATCGGCGCCTCCGGCCGGCAGAACCGGTCGACGCTGAGCAGCATGCGCTCGGCATCGGCGCGGTCGGCGTCGGCCAGGCTCTTGAGGGCGACGAAGTCGCGGTGCCGCAGCGTGCGCCCGGCCAGCCCGAGCAGGCCGGACACGGGCAGCACCCCGGCGCCCAGCGCGCGGACGGCGGGGTCCTCGGCGGTGCGCCGGGCCAGGTCTTCGGCGGTGATGAGCGCGTCGAGCCGCCCGGACGCGGCCTCGTCGGCCCGTGACAGGACCAGCAGCGTGGTGGTGGCCAGGCCGGCGCCGCCGGTGGCCGACCGGAACGCGGTGAGGACGGCGAGGTCCTCGGGCTGCACCTGCCGGGTGAGGTAGACCAGGGCGTCCGGCGCGGGGACCTCGTCGGTGGCGACGAAGGCGCGGGTGCGCGCGCCCGCCTCGGCGGTCACCGAGGCGACCCCGGGGGTGTCCACGAGGGTCATGGGGACCAGCGCGGCCGTGGGCCAGTCGACCGCCAGCCGGTCCACCTCGGCGACCGGCGTGCCACCGAGGTCCAGCCGCAGCGCCCCCTCCGCCCGGTGCACCGGCAGCACCCGCGGCGAGCCGGTGACCGGGTGCAGCACCACCCGGGGGATCGGGCCGTTGCGGTACCAGGTGACGACGCGGGTGCACTCGCCGGCGTCGGTGGGCGCCAGCCGTTCCCCCACCAGCGCGTTGAGCAGCGTCGACTTGCCCGCCTTCACCCGGCCGACCAGCCCCACCCGCAGCGGCTCGTCGAGCCGGTCGCGCTGCGCCCGGAGCCGGGCCGCGGCCGCCGGCACGCCGGCGTAGTGGTCCAGTGCGGCGTCGAGGAGGTCGCGGACGCCGCCGCCGTCCGGGCCGGTCATCGGACCGCCGCCGTCCCGGGCAGCCGGCGCACCTCGTCGGTGAGCCGGTCGAGCTGCTCGAGCCGCCGGCGTACCTCGCGCAGCCGCGCCTCGCGCTCGACGGCGGCCGTGCGGGTGGCCTGCTGCGCTGCGCGCTGCGCCTCGGCCAGCGTGCGGGACAGTTCCGTCACCGTCTCGGCGATCAGGTCGCGCAGCGTGCGCTGGACCACCCGCAGCCGGTCCTTGAGGTGCTTGCCGGCCTGGAAGACGACCTCGTCGAGATGCCGGCGGACGATGCCGTTGGCCTCGTTCTGGCGGCGCTGCCGGCGGGTGGCGGCGTCGTCCTTGTAGGCCTTGCGGCCGAGTACCAGGCCGGCGACCACCGAGACCGGGTTGAGCAGCGGCAGCCCGGCCAGGCTGGTGACCAGGCCGGTCATGAGGACGCCGCTGTACGAGCCGCGCATGCCCACGAGCAGCCGCTCGCGGACCGTCGTCGCCCCGCTGTCCAGCGCGGCGAGCTCCACCAGCGAGTCCAGCACCTGCCCGGCCTCGCCGATCCCCAGCTCGGGGACGACGGCCGCGCGGTCCAGGGCGAACTGCTCGACGACCCGGGCGGCCAGCCACTCCGAGCGCTGGGTCGCCCAGACGAAGCTGTCGGTGACCGCGCCGGCCACCCGCTCCTCCAGCCAGTCGGCGATCTCGTCCCACATCGGCCCCGGGTCGTTGGCGTCGATCGTCTCCTCGGCCTCGCGGCCGATCACCCGCGACCGGTCCCGCAGGTCGAAGTCGATGTCGGCCATCAGGTCGGTGACCCCGTCGGCGAGCAGCTGCTGCCAGCGCGCCGAGCGGCGGTTGAGGTCCTCCAGGCGGGCGCGGACGGCCTCCAGCTCGCGCGCGGTCTCGGCCAGGGTCGCCGGGTCCTGCAGCGCGGCGAGCTCGGCCCGCGTGGCCAGCGCCAGTTGCTCGGTGACCGAGGCGACGTCGCGGGCCACCGACGTGCGCGCCCGCGCGGCCGCGGCCTCGCCCACCTCGCCGGAGAGGTGCGCCCGGAGGACGCCGATCCCGGACTCCTCGTGCAGCTCGGCGTCCCGCTGCGCCATCGCCATGATCTCCAGGACGGCGGAGACGGGGAGCACCGGCGCGTCGATCCCGGCCCGCGCGAGGTGCCCGCGGTCGAGGTCGGCCACCTCGCGCCAGTGCGGGTGCAGGTCGGTCTTGGTCAGGGCCACGACGACGTGCTCGCACAGCGCGGCCGCCTGGCCGAGGAAGGCCAGCTCGGGCGCGGTGAACTCCTGGGAGCCGTCGCTGACGACGACCACCGCGTGCGCGCCCGGCAGCAGGCCCACGGTCCGCATCGTCAGCGCCGCGTTCACGCTGTCGACGGCGGGGGTGTCGACGATCTCGAGGCCGCCGGAGAGCCACTGCCGGGGCAGCTGCGCCTCGGCCTGGACCAGCCGGCCCCCCGCGCCCTCCGCCGCGCGGGCCACCTGCGCGACGAGCGTCTCGACCGGCACCGCCGTCCGCTCCACGGCCGCGTCGTCGAGGAGGCCGGTCCCGCCGCCGTCCGGCCGGCCGAGGACGAGCGCCGCCGCGGGGGCCGGGCCGCCGCGCACCGCCGTCGGCACCGTCGTGGTGACCCCGGACCGGCCGATCGGCACGCCCTCCCCCGCCACCCCGCACACCGGCGCGCCCACCAGTGCGTTGACCAGGGCGCTCTTGCCCTGCCCCGCCTCGCCGGCGACCAGCACCCGGATCCCGGGGCGGGCGAGCCGCTGCCGCACCTGGGCGAGCCGGTGCTCCAGGTCCGTGCGGCCGCAGGCGGCGGCCAGGCCCTGCGCCCGGTCCAGCAGACCCGTGGGTGCGCTCACGCTTCCCCTTCCGACGACGGTGACGGCGGACGTGAGTCCGCCCGCATCCCATCAGTTCAGGATGCGGGCGGACAGCAGCCCGGCCCCGATCCCCCCGAGATCGAGGCCGGACTGGGCCGGTGGCCGGTCAGGCCGACGGGTAGTCCGCGCCGTCCGCGGGCAGCTCGACCTCGTTGCCCGAGAAGTTGTCGGAGAAGTTGTCCGAGAAGTTGTCGGACAGCGTGTCGTCGATCTCCTCGCCCGCCTGGACGACGCCGAGGCTCTCGTTGGCCGTGTTGGTGTCCTCGGTGCCGGCGTTGGCGACGTCCCCGGCGATGGCCACGTTCACGTCATCGACCTCGATGTCGGTGTCGACCTCGGTGTTGAAGGAGTCCTCGGTGTTGAAGGAGTCCTCGGTGTTGAACGAGTCCTCGGCGCCCGCGATCGAGCCGTCACCGAGGGCCACGTTCACGTCGTCGACGTCGATGTCGGTCTCGGTGTTGAACGAGTCCTCCGTGTTGAAGGAGTCGTTGGCGACGGCCCCGTTCTCGCCGGCGTTGGCGCCGTGGTCGGCGACGTTGCCGGAGTCGTCGACGTCGATGATGCCGGAGTTGTCGTTGCTCAGGACGTTGCCGCCGCCGTCGCCGAACTCGTTGCCGTTGTTGTTGAACGAGTCGTCGATGGAGACGTCGTTGTCGGTCGAGGCGCCCGACCCGGTGGCGTTGCCGTCGCCGTCGATGTCGTTGAAGCTGCCGTCGTTGTCCACGTCGTTGCCGAAGCCGACCGCGGCGCCGTCGCCGCTGTTCTCGATGGTCGTGACGGGGGAGTCGTCGACGTCGTCGCCGGCCGCGATCCCGCCGTCGCCGGCGATCGCCACGGTCGAGTCCTCGGCGAAGATGTTGAACTGGTCGCCCCAGACGCTGTGCGAGAAGTCCACCGTGGTGGTCGTGTTGTACGTGTAGTTCTGCGACACGTACTTGATGTGCTCGATGGCCAGGTAACCACTGTCGTGCTCGTGGCCGCCGTTGTGGTCCGGCCGGGACCCGTGGTCGGGCTTGTGCCCGTGGTGGTCGTCCTCGCGGTCGTGGCCGTAACCGCCGTGGTGGTCACGCTCGTCGTCGTCGTCGCGGTCGTGGCCGTAGCCGCCGTGGCCGCCGGAGCCGCCGTGGTTCCCGTAACCGCCGGAGTCCCCGTGGCCCCCGTAACCGCCGTGGCCACCGTGGGCCGCGGAGACGCCGTGGCCGCCGTAGCCCCCGTGGTCGGCGAAGGACCGCACGCCGGACGGCGCGTAGTCGGCCAGCATCGGCGCGATCGCCTCGACGTCGGCTGCGCACACGTCACCGAGCCCGGCATCGTCGAGCTCACCCTGGGGGTCCTCCGAGAACCGCGCCGCGGCCTCGGGGTCCTTCAGCAGCGAGATGATGAACTCGAGCAGGGTGCTCGTGAGAGTGGACATGATCACCTGATCCTCGATACGCGCCGTCCGCCGTCGTCCGGCTGCTGGCGGGAAGTCTTCGGTCGGGCGCCCGGCCGGGCATCGGGAGCCGGCCCGCGACCGGACGACCCCGTACTAGGGGGTCCCCCCTGACGCAGCGTTAGGGGATACGGGGTGTCGCCCCCCACTTCCGCCCCAGGGGACCCCACTGCGCGCACAGGTCACACAAAGCCACTGCGCACCGTTAGCGTCCGGAAGCCGGACGCCCCTCAGCCCACCGGGTCGTCCTAGGTCGAAGGAGACCAGGGGGAACTGGATGCGTTCGGACAGCTTCGGGCTGGGCCTGGACATCGGCGACTCGACCGTCACGGTGGCCGTGTGCCACTCCGGCGAGGAGCGGATCCCGGACGAGCCCCAGCTCCTGCGCCTCTCCCTCCCGGGAGCGGACGACGCACCGGCCGGGCAAGCGATGGCGCGGATCGGCGACCCGGTCCCGCTCTACGTCGGCGGGCGCGCGGTGCCGGCCGCCGAGGCGGTCGCCGAGGTCGTGACCGCGGTCGTCGACCGGATCGCCGAGGAGCGCGGCCGGCGCCCCGACCGGACGGTCCTCACCGTGCCGCCCTCCTGGGGGGAGCACCGCCGCCGGCTGCTCGAGGACGCCCTCGCCGGGGTGGCCCCGGACGCGGACGGTCCCGGTGTGGTCCTCGTGTCCGGCGCCGTGGCCGTCACCCGGCACACCCGCGCGAGCGGGGCGCTGCCGGCCGAGGCCACCGTCGCCGTGTACGACCTCGGCGCGAGCACCCTGGACACGGCCGTCGTCCGCAGCCGCGAGGACGGCGTAATCGAGCACGTCGCCACGCCCCCACCGCCGGTGCCCTGGGGCGGCCGGGACGTCGACGACGCCGTCGTCGCCCACGTGACCGGCTTCCTGCCCCCGCCCGTCCGGCGCCGCGGTCTCCCGCCGCTGCCGTCCGTCGCGCCGGCGGCCCTGCGCAGCGCCTGCGTCGCGGCCAAGGAGGCGCTCTGCACCGAGACCGACGTCCGCGTGGAGGTCGGCCCGGCGGAGGAGACGCGGCCGATCCGGCTGGTCCGCGAGGACCTCGACGAGCTGGTCGGCGAGGCCGTCGCCGCGTCGGTGGAGACCGTCCGCGCCGCCGTCACCGAGGCCGGCCTCGAGCCGGCGGATCTCGACGGGATCGTCCTGGCGGGCGGCGGTGCCCGGCTGCCGGTGGTGGCCGAGGCGCTCTCCGCCGCGCTCGGCCGCCCGGTCCTCGTCACCGCCGAGCCGGAGCTCGCGGCCGCCCGCGGCGCCGCCGAGCTCGCCGTCGACCTGATCACCGCGCCGGTGCCGGCCGCGTCCGAGGTCGTGGAGCCGGAGTCCCCGGAGGAGGACGACGAGCTGTCCCGGGCCCGGGTGCGCCGCGCGGCCCGGATCGAGAGCGGGCGCGGTCTCGGCACCGCGACCCGACGACTCGGCCGGGTCGGGATCGTCGCCGCGTTCTTCGTCGCCCTGCTGGTGGCCCCCGTGGTGCTGCTCGCCGCCCTCGACGACGACGTCCTGACCACCCAGAGCAGCACGGCCGCCGCGGCCGACGAGCCGGCTCCGCCGTCGCCCGCACCGGCGCCCTCACCGGCGGCCGCGGTGGCGCCCGCGCCGGCGCAGGCGGCGGACGGCGGCGCGGTCGAGCAGGCCGCGCAGACCTCGGTCCGGACCGGCAGCAGCTCCGCGGTGGGCGGCCCCCGCTCGACCCGGCGCCCGACGACGAGCGGCACCACGACGAGCGGCACGAGGACGAGCGGCACGACGGCGCAGGCACCGACGTCCAGCCAGTCGGCGGCCCCGGCCCCCGTCGGGACGACGCCGCCGCCCTCGCCCACCGGCAGCCCCGTGGGCCCGGGCACCGGCATGCAGCCGCCGACCGGTACCGGCACCGGCACCGGCACCGGGACCGGCACCTCCACTCCCCCGGGGACCGGCACCTCGACCCCGCCGGACACCGGGACTCCCACGCCTCCGGACACCGGCACGCCGACCCCGCCCGACCCGGGCACGGAGACCCCGCCGCCTCCGCCGGTGGAGGACCCCCCATCGGACGGCACGACCGCCCCCGAGACCGGTGGCACGACGGCCCCGGCCCCCCTGGAGGCGGCGGCATGACGCTCCTCGACGGCTGGTCCCTCGACGCCGCGCCCACCGAGGGCGGCACCGATCTGCCGGCGACCGCGGAGCGGCTGCTCGGCGACCTCGGCGGCCCCAACGCCGGCGGGACGGTCGTGGCCGTCCGCGGGGCCGGCGGCACGGGCAAGACCGCCCTGCTCGCGGAGCTGGGCGCGCTGTACGCGGCGGCCGGCCTGCCGGTGCTCGACCTGCGCCGGGCCCCGGCGGAGCTGCCCGGTGACGCCTCGCGGCGGGGCATCGCCGTCCTGGTCGACGACGCGCACCGGCTGGCCGGCCCACAGCTGGCGAAGGTCCGGCGGCTGGCCGGCGACCCCGGCGTCCGCATCGCGCTGGCCTACCGGCCGTGGCCCTGCCCCCCGGAGCTGACCGAGGTCGTGCGCGCGGGCGACGCCGGCGCGGCCGTGCTCGGCTACCTGACCCGGCCGGCGCTGCAGCGCTGGGCCACCCGGGAGCTGGGCACCTCCGTCGCCCCGTCAATGGTGGACGCCGTCCTGCAGCAGACCGCCGGCCTGCCGGCGCTCGCGCTGCCGCTGCTGCGCTGGCTGGCGCGGACGGCGCGGGCGGCGCCGTCCCAGCCGGGCCGGATGGACGTCCCACCCGAGGTCACCGGCCGGATCCGGGGCGATCTCGCGGCCATGGACGACGGCGGGCGCGGGGTTCTCTGCGCCCTCGCCGTCGGCGCCCCGCTGGACACCGACCTCCTCGGCGACGCGCTCGAGGTGCCGACGCGGCAGGCCGCCGAGCTGGTCAGCTGCGCACGGGCCAGCGGCTACCTGCTGCCGTCGGGGCAGGTCATCCCGCTGGTCCGCCGCGTGCTGCTGGCCGGGGCCCCGCGGGAGACGGTCCGCGGGCTGCGCCGGCGGCTGCTCGGCCTGCTGCTCGACCGCGGGGACCAGCCGGTGGAGCTGGCCCGCGCGCTGGCCGCCGAGGGTGACCGCGACGCCCGCGCCGGGCGGCTGCTGGAGGAGCTCGGCAGCGCGGCCCTGACCACGGACCCGAGGCTGGCCGGGGAGCTGCTCGCCGACGCCGCCGCGGTCGGCCGCCCGGCCGTCGCGCTGGCCGCCCGGCGGGCGCAGGCCGCGGCCCTGCTCGGCGACTTCGACCCGGCCCTGCAGTGGGCCGACACGGCGCTGCAGGACGACGCGGTGCCCGACCGGCCGCGGGCCGCGAGCGTGGCCGCCGCCGTCCTCGCCCAGCGGGGGCTGCTCACCCGCAGCGCGGACCTGCTGCGGTTGGCCGGGCCCGACGCCGCCGGTGCCCGGGCGCTGGTGCTGCTCGCCGGCGGCGCCCGGGCCGAGGCGGAGGCGGTGCTGGCGGACGGCGGGTCGGCCGCGGCGGGCCTGCTCGCCGCCGGGCAGACGCTCACCGCGCAGGGCGTGCTGGCCTCCCTGGGCACGGCAGGCTCGGCCGACGTCGCGGGCACGCTGTCGCTGCTCGCCCGGGCGACGGCGCTGCTGGAGCCGATCGGCCGAAGCGTGCTGCTGACCGACACCCCCGCCGCGCTCGCGGCCCTGGTGGCGCTGCACAACGGGGAGCCGGCCATCGCCGAGTCGGTGCTGCGGCGGGCGCTGACCACCGACCTCGGCGGCCGGCCCGCGCGCTCGCGGCACCTGCTGCTGCTGGCGTGGGCGGCGATGCTGCGCGGCCGGCTGCACGCGGCACGCGGCCACCTGACCGAGGCCGCGGGGGACCGCGACGGCCGGCTCGAGCCGCGCGACGAGCTCTTCCTGCGGGCGCTCGAGGTCGGCCTCGCCCGCCGGACCAGCGACCTCCCGGCCCTGACCCAGGCCTGGGAGCGGGCCCGCGAGGCGCTGCTGCGTCAGCCGGTCGACCTGTTCGCGCTGCTGCCGCTGGGTGAGCTGGTCGTGGCCGGGTCCCGGCTCGGCGCCGCCGAGGTGCTGGCGCCGCACCGGGCCGCCGCGGCGGAGCTGCTCGCCCGGCTCGGGGGCGCGCCGCTGTGGGCGACCGCGCTGCACTGGAGCGGTGTCCAGGCCGCGATCCTGACCGGTGACCCCGCTGCCCTCGGCCCGCACGCGACGGCGCTGGTCAGCGCCGCGCGCACCAACCGGTTCGCGGCCGCGCTGGTGCCGGCCGGCCGGTCGTGGCTGCGGGTGCTCACCGACGACGTGGACGCCGCCGCGGTCGTCGCGGCGGCGGAGGGCCTCGGCGGGGTGGGGCTGGCGTGGGACGGCTCGCGGCTGGCCGGCCAGGCCGCGGCCCGGGCGGCCGATCCCCGCGACCGGACGGCGCTGCTGCAGTGCGCGCGGGCGCTGGCGGAGGACGACGGGGCCGAGCCTGCGGCCCGGCCGGGCGCGGCACCGCCGGAGGCGGGACCGGAAGCGGGCCGGGGCTGCCAGCTCAGCTCGCGCGAGCGGGAGGTCGCCGAGTTGCTCGTCGCCGGGCAGACCTACCGCGAGGTCGGCGGCCGGTTGTTCATCTCGGCCAAGACCGTCGAGCACCACGTCGCACGGATCCGGCAGCGGCTCGGCGCCAGCAACCGGTCGGACCTGCTGGCCCGCCTACGCGCCGAGCTCGCGCTCGACACCTGAAGTCGGCGACCCCGCTGCACGGCCGTGCAGCGGGGTGCCGAAGAGTGCGCCGGCCGCCGGGGCTCCCCCACCCCACCCGGCGACCGGGCGTCCTGGTGCCGCGGGCGTCAGCGGGCGAGGGTGACGCAGGCGGGGCAGACGTCGCGGGCGGCGATGGGCCAGGAGACGTCGGTCATGATCCGGGCCAGCGAACCGCAGAGGGTGAGCTCGCAGGCGCCGTCGAACTCGACGGACGGGCGGTGCACCTCGACGGCGTGCCACAGGGCGGTGGTCGGGCCGTGCGCGCGGCTGCGGGCGGCGGCGTAGACGGTGGTGGCGACGGTGGTGGAGCGGAAGGCCGGGGCGACGGTCGAGGTGGTCATGCCCCGATCGGTCGGCAGGTCGCCGTCCTGCGGTTACGGCCCCCGGCGGTCCCCTCCCCCCGAAGGGTGAGACCGCACCGCTGCGCGCGGTGCCGGGACGGGGTGCAGGATGCGCTCATGGAGCTCACCAAGCACGGTCACGCGTGCGTCGCCCTCGAGCAGGACGGCCGCCGGCTGGTCATCGACCCCGGGGCCTTCACCGACCCGGCGGGCCTGGACGGCGCCAGCGCCGTCCTGGTGACCCACGAGCACTTCGACCACTTCGCGCCGGATCGGCTGCGCGCGGCCATGGACGCCGACCCGGCGCTGGAGGTCTGGACCAACGCCTCGGTCGCGAAGCAGCTGGAGGGCCTGGGCTCGCGGGTGCACGTCGTCGGCAACGGCGACGCGCTCACGGTGGCCGGGTTCGACGTGCACGTCCACGGCGAGCTGCACGCCGAGATCCACCCCGACATCCCGCGGATCCCCAACGTCGGGTTCCTCGTCGAGGGCCAGGTGTTCCACCCGGGCGACGCGTTCACGGTGCCCGGTGAGCCCGTGACGACGCTCCTCCTGCCGCTGCACGCACCGTGGTCGAAGGCGGCCGAGGTGATCGACTACGTGCGCGAGGTCCGCGCCGACCAGGCGTACGCCGTGCACGACGGCCTGCTCAACGAGACCGGTCTCGGTGTGCTGACCGGGCTGCTCGGCGAGCGGGGGCCGGGCACCCCCACCCCGTTCAGCCGGCTGGCCCCCGGGGACTCGGTCGACGTCTGAGCCGAGCCCCCGGGGTCCCTGCTCAGCGAACGGCGCGCCGGCGGCCGCCGGAGAGCCCCTCGGCGACGCCGACCAGCAGGACGGCGGCGATCACCGCGATGATGAAGCCGAGGACGTTCAGCTCGAAGATGTTCGTGCTGTCGTTGATCAGGCCGCCGATGAGGCCGCCGATGATCGCGCCGACGACGCCGAGCAGCAGGGTCGCCAGCACGCTCATGTGCTGCTTACCCGGCTTGATGAGGCGGGCGAGCGCACCGATGATCAGGCCGACGACGATCAGGCCGAGGATCTGGAAGATCACGGTTCTCCTCCTGGGTGAGGACCGGCGCTCGCGCCCCCGCCCGGCGGGATGCCGGGTGCACGGCACCGGTGCGTGCGGCGCACATACCCCTGACGACCGGCGAAGATTCGCAGTTCCCCCGAACGGGGAGCAAGGTCACTCCGCGTCGGCGACCTGGGCGACGTGCGCCGGCAGCTTGTCGAGCTCGGCGTCCACGGTGCGGCGGACCAGGCCGGTCAGGGCGCGGCGCTGCACCCGCTGCACGACCCGGTTGCCGCCCTTCGCCTCGTGCGTGAGCGTGATCGTCACCCGCGTGGCGCCGGGGCCGGCGTCGGCCAGCTCGATCCGGGTCGTCCAGGTCTCCGGGGTCAGGTCCAGCCGGGTGGCGACCACCGTCTGCGGTGCCCACTCGACGATCTCGCCGCGGGTCGCGTTGTCCGCGGGCGGGCGGCCGTCGAGCCGGCCGGGCACGCACACGAACGTCGTCCCGGCGCCGCCGGTCGCCGACCCGTCGACTACGTACGAGACGTCGCACACCGCGCAGTAGGGCTCGAGGACGGCGAGGGCCTGCCACACCCGCGCCCGCGGGAAGGGGACCTCCCGGCTGCCGCTGGCCGTGGTCATCGGCCGCTGACCGAGACCTCGAACTCGACCTGGCTGACGTCGGGCCGCAGCCGGGAGAAGCTGTGCACCAGCGGGTGGCCGCCGCTGTCGTGCACGGTCGTCCGCACCACCAGCAGCGGCGAGCCGGCGACGACGTCGAGCAGGTCGGCCTCGTCCGGGGCGGCCATGCCGACGTCGACGACGATCCGGGCGTGCGCCAGGTCGGCGGCGTACTCGCGGCGCAGGTACTCGTAGAGCGAGCCCTGGCTCAGGTCGGCCTCGGCGGCCTTGGGGTAGAGCGCGGCGGGCAGGAAGCTGTGCGCCACGTGGTTGGGCGCGCCGTCCACGCTGCGCAGCCGGACCAGCTCCACGACGTCGTCGGCCACCTGGAGCGTCAGCTCCCCCGCCACGGACGATGGCGCCGGCACGATCCGCTGGGTGAGCACCGTGGTGCCCACGTGCGCGCCCTGCTCGGTCATCACCGACGTGAAGCCCGCGATGCGGTGCACGAAGCTCTCGCGGTACTCGTGCCGGATCGCCGGCCGGGTGACGAACGTGCCACGGCCCTGCTCGCGCACCAGGTGCCCGTCGGCCACGAGCCCGTCGACGGCCCGGCGCAGCGTGATCCGGCTGACCCCGTACTCGGCGCACAGCTGCGGCTCGGGGGGGAGCAGGGTCTGCTCGGGCAGCGCCGCGACGCGGCGGCGCAGGTGCTCGCGGACCGAGAGGTACTTCGGTCCCGCCGGCGTGGTCGTCACGGGTCAAAGGTACTGGACGGAAAGACGTCTGGTCGTCATGTCGTATGGGACGTCCGCCCTTGTGCAGATTTCCCGCCGCGACGCGCCGACGGGACCCGACACGTCTAGACGTCATGACGTACTGTCGCCTTCGACCCGGCCCCGACTCGAGGAGAGCTGCCGGTGCGCATCGGCATCCTGACCGGCGGGGGCGACTGCCCCGGCCTGAACGCCGTCATCCGCTCCGTCGTCCGCTCGGCGACGATCCACTACGACAGCGAGGTGCTCGGCTTCCGCGACGGGTGGCGCGGCCTGCTCGAGGACCGGACGACGCCCCTGGACATCGGCGACGTCGACGGCCTGCTGACCCGCGGGGGGACGACGCTCGGCTCGGCCCGGGTCGCCCCCGAGAAGCTGCACGCGGGCGTCGCGCAGATGAAGGGCGTGCTGGCCGCGCACGGCGTCGACGTCCTCATCCCGATCGGCGGCGAGGGGACGCTCACCGCGGCGAACCTGCTCTCGCAGGCCGGCGTCCCGGTGATCGGCATCCCCAAGACCATCGACAACGACATCGACGGCACCGACCTGACCTTCGGCTTCGACACCGCGGTCAGCATCGCCACCGAGATGATCGACCGGCTGCACACCACGGCCGAGTCGCACCAGCGGGTGCTGCTGGTCGAGGTGATGGGCCGGCACGCCGGCTGGATCGCCCTGCACGCGGGCCTGGCCGCCGGTGCCCACGTCACCCTCGTGCCCGAGGAGCCGTTCGACGTGGCCGAGGTCGCCAAGATCGTGGAGGCGCGGTTCGACCGCGGCGACTCGCACGTCATCGGCGTCGTCGCCGAGGGCGCCCGGCCCGTGCCCGGCACGATGCCGCTGCGCGACGGCGGGGTCGACGAGTACGGCCACCGCCGGTTCACCGGCGTGGCCCAGCAGCTCGGCGAGGAGCTGGAGCGGCGCACCGGCAAGGAGGTGCGCACCACCGTCCTCGGGCACGTCCAGCGCGGCGGCACACCGACCTCGTTCGACCGCGTGCTGGCCACCCGCTTCGGGCTGCACGCCACCATCGCGGCGCACGAGGGCCGGACCGGCTGCATGGTGGCGCTGCGCGGCACCGAGATCGAGCTGGTCCCGCTGGACCAGGCCGTCGCCCGGCTCAAGACCGTGACGCCGTCCCGGCTGGCCGAGACCGGCGCCTTCACCGGTTGAGCAGCTCCGCGATCCGCGCGCGCTCCTGCGTGAGGCGCGGCGTGGATGGGTACACGAGACCCGTGCGCACAGGTATCCACCCCGGGCGGGCGGCAGCGTCGCCGCGCCGGCTCGGAGAGGCGCCTGGCCAGACCCGTGTGCGGCAGAGCACGATCTGAGCGTGACCGTGACGTCGGACTGGCGCGCCCGCAAGCGCGACGAGACCCACCAGCGGCTCTACGAGACGGGCATGCGCCTGTTCCGTGAGCGCGGCTACGACCGGGTGAGCGTGGGCGACATCGCGTCGGCGGCGAAGGTGTCGGTACCGACCTTCTACGCGCACTTCCAGAGCAAAGAGCACATCGTGATGCCGATGCCCACCCAGGGCGAGGTGGACCGGGTGCTCGCCGCGCAACCGGCCGAGCTGCCCCTGGCCGAGCGGGTCCGCCGCGGCATCCTCGCCTGGCTGGCGCACTACGGCCCCGAGGAGCGCGCCCAGCTGCTCGACCGGTGGCGGATCGTGGTCTCGACGCCGGGGCTGCGCAACCGCGCCGCGGAGTTCGAGCGGGCGACCGCCGGGCTGGTGTCGGACACGCTCAAGGCCGACGCGGAGCCGGACAGCTCACCGGTCGCGATGGAGGTCGTGGTGAACGCGAGCCTGTCCGCGTACACCCAGATCCTGCTGCGGTGGGCCGAGGCCGACGGGCGGCAGCCGCTGGAGCAGGTCGCCGAGGACGTGCTCGAGGCCCTCCGCGGGCTCTGAACGCCTGAGTCCGAGCTCCGGCCCTTCGACGCCTCGGACGGTGTGCGCCGGTGGCGCACCGTCGCGCCGACAATGCGCCGCAGGCGCTCACTCTTGCGCTACCTGGAGGCCTTCAGCTCGATCACAGTGACCTCGGGGCGGGCGCCGATCCGCATGGGCGGCCCCCAGAAGCCGACGCCCGAGGTCACGTAGAGCTGGGTGTCGCCGTGCCGGGAGAGGCCCTCCACGGCGGGCTGGTCGGCGCGGATGACGTAGTCGAAGGGCCACAGCTGGCCGCCGTGGGTGTGCCCCGACAGCTGCAGGTCCACCCCGGCGGCCTGGGCCTGCGGCAGCATGAACGGCTGGTGGGCGAGCAGCACCACCGGCCGGTCGTCGTCGCGGCCGTCGAGCGCGGCGTCGAGGTCCGCGCCCTGGCCCGGGATCCCGGAGGACGCCGCCGTCCGGTCGTCGATGCCGGCGAGGTCGAACGCCGCCGTCCCCCGGCTGATCTGCACCCGCTCGTTGCGCAGGACGTCGATGCCGAGGGTGGGCAGGTGCCGCAGCCACGCCCGCGTGTCGACGAAGTACTCGTGGTTGCCGGTCACGAAGTACACGCCCTGCTCGCTGACCAGGTCGGCCAGCGGGGCCACCTCGCGGCGCAGCTGGTCGACGTCGCCGTCGACCAGGTCACCGACGATCGCGACCACGTCCGGGCGCTGCTCGTTGACCAGCTCGACCACCCGCTCGAAGCGCCGTCCGCCGTAGGTGGGCGACAGATGGACGTCGGAGAAGGTGACGATCCGCAGGCCGTCGAGCGCCGGGTCCAGCCGGGGCAGGGTCACCGGCACCCGCCGCACGACCGGAGCGGAGTTGGCCAGCCACGCGCCGGTGCCGGCCGTGCCGACGGCGACCACGCCGGCGGTGAGCGCGAGCCCGCGGCCCAGCAGCAGCCGGCGGGACGGATCGGCGACGGTCCGCTCGGCGACCGCCGCACCCGGCGCGTCGCGGCGCGGCCGGCGGGTCCACCGGCGCAGCGCCAGCCGGACCGGCTCCAGGGCCAGCAGGGTGAGGAAGAGGTAGAAGGCCAGGCCCAGCCAGGTGTAGGCGATCCAGTCCAGCGGCGCGGCGACCGCCAGGGGGAGGCTGCGGCGGGTGAGCACCGCCACCGGCACCAGCAGGGCCAGGACGACGGTGAGCAGCGTCAGCCGGCGGCGCAGCCGGCCCGGCGACGTGGTGCCGCGGGCCAGCCGCCACCACAGATAGGTGTTCAGGAGGACGACGGCGAGCGCGAGGACGGTGCCGAACCCGAGCAGGCGGATGACGGACAGGGCGGACCTCAGCTCCTCGTCGCCGCGCGGATCGCCCGCCGCAGCTGGGGTTCGAGGCACCAGAACTCGGCCTCGGCGGCCGCCGCCCGCGCCTCCTCCAGCGCGTGCAGCCGGCCGTAGCTCCACGCGTTCTCCCCGGCCGCGGCGGCGGCCAGGCCGATCCGGCGGCAGTGCTCGCGGGTCACGACGGTGTCCTGCCGGTCGCCCAGCACGTCCTGGACCTGCTTCATGCAGTCGACCAGCGCGTCGGCGCCTCCGCCGAGCACCGGTGCGGCCACCTCGGCGGTGTAGCGGACGCGCTTGGCCGCCTTGCGCACCTCGTGCAGGGCGCCCCCGGCCCCCCCGTCGCGGGCCGCGGCGGTCCGGCGGCGTAGCCGCTTGCCGGTGCGGTGGACGGCGTCGACGAGCACCGGGCCGGCCGGGGTGTCCGCGGCCTCGGTGAACGGCGGGTCGGCGAGCACGCCGTGCAGGTCGTCGAGCAGGCGGAGGTAGCGGGCGTCGGCCAGCGTCCGCTCGGCCCGCTGGCGACCCTCCTCGGCGTCCTTGAGGAAGGCCTGCTGCAGCCGCGCGGCGACCGGCCCGAGCAGCAGCTCGTCCGGCTGGGCGGCCGCGAGCTCGCGCAGGTGGCCGAGCGCGACCTGGCCGTCGCGGGCGGCGGACAGCTCGGCGCCCACCCAGCGCAGCTCGTCGCGCAGCGGCTCGGTGCGCTCCCGGTCGAGCAGCGGCCGGTACGCGGCGAGGATGCTGCGCAGCCGCCGGCAGGCGACCCGCACGTCGTGCACGCCGTCGGGCTGGTCGGTGCGCACGAGCAGGTCGGCGTCCTGCAGGGCGGTCACCTGCGCCGCCAGCGCGGCCAGCACGACCTGGCCCGCGGTCACCTTCCTCCGCTTCTTCTTCCCCGCCGGCAGCTCGGGGACGCCGTCGAGGGCGGCGAGCCGCTCGCCGAGCACCCGCACCAGCTTGGACGGCGACGGCGAGGGGCTGGCCCCGGCCGCGACCAGCCGCTCGGCGACGGCGGCCAGCAGCGGCTCGTCGCCGTCCACCAACTCGACCTCGAGCTCGCGCCAGACCTGCACGGCGGCCGGCTGCGCCGGATCCGCGGCCAGCGCCGTCCCGGTGACGGTGTCGTCGGCGACCTCGGCCAGCACCCGGCCGTCCTCGCCGCGCAGCAGGGTGACCAGCCGCCGGGTCCTCAGCGTGGCCACGGGCCCCAGCCGCGCGTCCCGGACGATGCCGCGCACCGGCGCCGCCACCGCCTTCGGGGGGACGCGGCCGGCCCGCCCGAGCGGGGAGTGCAGCTCCCGCCGGGCCCCGGCCGTGGCCGGCAGCTTGACGTGCCAGCCCGCATCGGGGCCGCCGGTCCGCCGGCGCATCGTCACGCGGGCGCGGGCCAGCCGCAGGTCCGGGGTGTCGTGGTAGACCGCCTCGAGCTGCCGCTCCTCCGGCGCGTCCACGGCGGCCACCCCGTCGACGTCGTCCAGCCCGGGGACGACGAAGTCCGGGTCGACGTCGAACTTCCGCTCGATCTCCACGTGGCCTGCGGACATCTCGGGCTCCTCGCTGCTGGGGCTACCCCGGACGATCCCACGTGCGCGGTCCCGACGCCGCGAGGATGTTCGCCGGTCGCGTGCGCTGGGCACCGTCCCCGCACGTCGCCCGGCGTCGTGCTCGCCGGGGAGCCGCCAGAGGGGAGCCCACCCATGTTGAGCGAACGCGAGGTGTCCGCCGCCGTCGGCACCACCGCCTACGACGCGCAGGGCGGCAAGCTGGGCGCGGTCGAGCACTTCTTCGTCGACGACCGGACGGGCACGCCGACCTGGGTGGCGTTGATGACCGGCCTGTTCGGCACGCGCACCTCGATCGTGCCGGTGCAGAGCGCCACGCTCGACGACGGGCGCCTGGTCCTGCCGGTGACCCGGGACGCGGTGCGCTCCGCCCCGCACTTCGGCGGCAGCGAGCACCTCGGCCCGGACGAGGAGGCCCAGCTGCGGCGGCACTACGGCATGGACGTGGCCGGCACGGGGGAGCCCGCGTGGACCGGGGACGGCACCGGCCTGACACCGGCCGGCGCGGCGCCGTCCGACGACGAGGCGCGCGACCACACGCGCCCGATCGGGGAGACGGTGCCGCAGCACGCGACGCGGTCCGACGACGGGTCGATGGTCCGCAGCGAGGAGCGGCTGCGGGTGGACACCGAGCAGGCCCCGGCCCGGCGCGTGCGGCTGGTGAAGTACGTCGTCACCGAGGAGGTGCAGATCACCGTCCCGCTGCGCCGGGAGGAGATCCGCGTCGAGGAGGTGCCGCTGGACGCCCCGGACGCCGGCGCCGGCGAGTCGCTGGTGCCGGACTCGGGCGGACTTCCGGCCGGCGGCGGGCTGCCCGACGAGATCGTCCTGCACGCCGAACGGCCGGTGGTCTCCGTCCAGGTCCTGCCGACCGAGCGGGTGCGGCTGCGCACCGAGATCGTCGAGGGCCAGGAGCGGGTCAGCGGGCAGGTGCAGCGCGAGCAGATCGTCGTCGACCAGGACGGCGGCCCGGGCCGGGACGGCGGCGCGAGCCAGGACGGCGGCCGGGGCCGGGACGGCGCCGCGGGCCGGGGCCGGTGAGCGCGGGGCGGTCCCGATAGCGTCGGGGACGGACACCGCCGTCCCGAGCCCGAGGAGCGCACCGTGGACTTCGCCCCCGACCCCCGCACCACCGAGCTGGCCGAGCAGCTGCAGGCCTTCTTGGACGAGCGGGTGATCCCGGCCGAGGCGGAGTTCGACAAGCAGGTGCAGGAGTCCGGCTGGGCGCGGCCGCCGGTGATCGAGGAGCTGAAGGCCGAGGCGCGCTCGCGCGGCCTGTGGAACCTGTTCCTGCCGAAGGAGCACCACGAGCGGCACGGCTACGGAGCCGGGCTGACCAACCTGCAGTACGCGCCGCTGGCCGAGCTCACCGGCCGGAGCCCCGCGCTGGCCCCCGAGGCGGTGAACTCCGCGGCGCCGGACACCGGCAACATGGAGCTGCTCTCGCTGTTCGGCACCGAGCAGCAGCGCACCGAGTGGCTGGAGCCGCTGCTGGCCGGCGAGATCCGCTCGGTGTTCTCGATGACCGAGCCCGCCGTCGCCTCCTCCGACGCGACCAACATCCGCACCGAGATCCGCCGCGACGGCGACGACTACGTGATCCAGGGCCGCAAGTGGTGGTCCTCCGGCGCGATGAACCCGAACTGCCGGATCGCCATCGTCATGGGGGTCACCGATCCGGACGCCGACCCCCACCGGCGGCAGTCGATGATCCTCGTGCCGACGGACACGCCCGGGGTCAACGTCGAGCGCTCGACCAGCGTGTTCGGCTACTCCGACGCCGCGCACGGCGGGCACGCGATCATCCACTACGACGACGTCCGCGTGCCGGCGTCGAACCTGCTGGGCGAGCCGGGGTCCGGGTTCGCGCTGGCCCAGGCCCGCCTCGGCCCCGGCCGCATCCACCACTGCATGCGGCTGCTGGGCATGGCCGAGCGGGCGCTCGAGCTGATGATCGACCGCGCGAAGCAGCGGGTGGCGTTCGGCAAGCCGGTCGCCGAGCAGGGCGTCGTCCAGCACTGGATCGCCCAGTCGCGGATCCGGATCGAGCAGGCGCGGCTGCTGGTCCTCAAGACCGCCTGGCTGATCGACACCGTCGGCAACCAGGGGGCGCGCACCGAGATCGCGGCGATCAAGGTCGCCGTCCCCGAGGTGACGAAGTACGTCGTCGACCGGGCGATCCAGGCGCACGGGGGCATGGGGGTCAGCCAGGACACCCCGCTGGCCGGGCTCTACGCCCAGGCGCGGCTGCTGCAGATCGCCGACGGCCCCGACGAGGTGCACGAGATGGTCATCGCCCGCCGGGAGCTGCGCGCCCGCTGAGCTCTGCGGGCGCGGATACGTCGGCGTGACGCCGACTGATCCACTCCGCTCAGACGGTGACGCCGCGCGCGGCCAGCCACGGCACGGGGTCGACCTTCTCCCCGTCGATGCCGCCGAGATGCACCTCGAGGTGAAGGTGCGGGCCGGTGGAGTGGCCCTCCGACCCGAGCTCGGCGATGACGTCGCCGGCGTGCACCTGCTGCCCGGTGGTGACCAGGATCTTGCGCATGTGGCCGTAGACGGTCACGTCGCCGTTGTCGTGCTGGATGTAGACCGCCTCACCGAAGCCGCTGGCCGCTCCGGCCTTGACGACGGTGCCGTCCATGATCGCCTTCTCGGGCGTGCCCAGCGGGGCGGCGAAGTCGATGCCCGCGTGCAGGCGACCCCAGCGGGGACCGAACCCGCTGCTCAGCCGGTACTCGTCGACCGGACGGACGGCGGCGGGGGCGGGCGGGGGAGCGGGCGCCGGAGCGGGGGCGGGCGCGGGCGCCGGGGCCGGCGCCTCGGCCGTGTTCCGCGCCGCGGCGAGGCTGACCGTCGCGCCCTGCGCGGAGGACTCGGTCGCCGCGGCCGCGACGCGCTCGTCGCCGTCGGCCGGGATCAGGGCGAAGCCGGCGACGCCCGCGGCGACGGCCGTCGCGGCGAGGGCGGTGACGGGCCGCCGGAAGGCCCGGACGAGCCCGGACGCGAACTCGGTCCGGAGCGAGGGCGAGGAGGGGGCGAGGTGACGCGGAGGCATGTACCTGTTCCTGGAGGGGCGGCTGGTGCGCACTCCATGGAACAGAAGGTCACGAAAAGGTCACAGAGGATCGCGGCGCACGGGCACGCGGCGGACGTGAGGTGCACCACGCCGGACAGAGCGGTTCGTCACGCAGCGCGACGTGAACCCGCGACGGACGCCGCCCGGATCGACGGTCCGTGAACGGCGGGGGCGAGACCGACGTCACTGTGACCTGCGTCGCTTCGGCTCCGGAATACGGCGTGTCGGCTGGACGAGCTCGTGAGCGGAGTGCCACGGGAGCGATTTCCGCGCCCCGGCACGCGACTCAGGAACGGCGGTCGGGGAGGAAGGCGAACCGCTCGCGGGTGCCAGCCACCTCGGCGGCGTC
Source organism: Geodermatophilus sp. SMS 5-13 (assembly GCF_059428245.1). Lineage (NCBI taxonomy): Bacteria > Bacillati > Actinomycetota > Actinomycetes > Geodermatophilales > Geodermatophilaceae > Geodermatophilus > Geodermatophilus sp. SMS 5-13. The sequence goes on along the minus strand of NZ_CP165729.1, from coordinate 5,737,118 downwards.
GACATCGGCCAGCAGGATCGTCTCGATGCCCGCGGCGGTGGCCAGCAGCTCCCCCATCGGGCTGACGATCCGGCTGTCGCCGACGTGCTCCAGCCCGTTCCCGTCCGCACCGACGCGGTTGACGCCGACGACGTAGGCCTGGTTCTCGATCGCGCGGGCCTGCAGCAGCGTCTGCCAGTGGTGGCGGCGCGGGCTCGGCCAGTTCGCCGGCACCAGGTAGACGTCCGTGGCGGGCGCGGCGTCCCAGAAGACGTTCGCGAAGCGCAGGTCGTAGCAGATGAACGGCGTGATGCGCAGGCCGCCGATCTCCACCGTCGTCGGCTTCTCCCCCGCACGGAACCGCTCGTGCTCGCCGGCGTGGGTGAACGGGTGCAGTTTCCGGTAGCGGTGCGCCGTCCCGTCGGGGCCGGCGAGGACGAAGCAGTTGTACGGCAGCTCGCCGTCTGCGGCGACCTCCGGGCAGGTGCCGCCGACCCAGACCCCGTGCTCGGCGGCCTGCGCGGCGAGGAACTGCGACGACGGCCCGCCCTCGGGCTCGCCGATCCCCGGCGTCATGGAGAAGCCGGTGGAGAACGTCTCGGTGAGCAGCACGAGCTCCGCGCCCGCGCCGACCGCCCGCGCCACCTGCGGGGCGAGCCGCGCGAAGTTGGCGTCGCGGTCCTCCCACACGATGTCGTGCTGCACCGCCGCGATCCTCATGCCATCTCCCTCAACCGCTTCACCGCTTCGCCCAGCACCTCGTCGCGCTTGCAGAACGCGAACCGGACCAGGTGCCGGCCCAGGTGCGCGTGCGCCGGGTCGTAGAAGACCACAGTGGGGACGGCGACCACACCCGCCCGCTCCGGCAGCGACCGGCAGAACGCCAGCCCGTCGCCATCCGGCTGCACCGGGCGGACGTCGACCGTGGCGAAGTACGTCGCCTCCGGGCTGATCACCGGCAGCCCGGCCTCCCGCAAGCCCTGCACCAGCACGTCGCGGCGGTACTCGAGGTCGCGCGCGACGCCGCTGAAGTACGCGTCGGGCAGCGCCAGCCCGGCCGCGACCGCCGGCTGGAAGGGCCCGCCGTTGACGTAGGTGAGGAACTGCTTCGCCGTCCGGACGGCGGTGACCAGCGGCGCCGGCCCGCAGACCCAGCCGATCTTCCAGCCGGTGGTGTTGAACGTCTTGCCGGCGCTGCTCACCACCAGCGTGCGCTCGCGCATGCCGGGCAGCGTGGCGATCGACCGGTGCTCGCTGCCTGCGAAGACCAGATGCTCGTAGACCTCGTCGGTGAGCACCAGGAGCTCCGCCTCCATCGCCAGGGCGGCGAGCAGGCCCAGCTCCTCGGCCGTGAAGACCTTGCCGGTCGGGTTGTGCGGGGTGTTGAGCAGCAGCAGCCGCGCGCGCGGGGTGATCGCGGCCCGCAGCTCGGCGGGGTCGAAGGTCCACGCGCCCTCGCCGTCGGCCAGGGCCGGCGGCCGCAGCGGCACCGGCCGGAGCACGCCGCCGGCCATGGCGACCGCGGCGGCGTAGCTGTCGTACATCGGCTCGAACAGCACGACCTCGTCGCCGGGCTCCAGCAGCGCGATCAGGGCCGCGGTCAGCGCCTCGGTGGCCCCCGCGGTCACCAGCACCTCGCCGGCCGGGTCGTAGGCGTGGCCGCGGAACCGCGCCACGTGCGCGGCGATCGCCGTCCGCAGCTCCGGGATCCCAGGGCCTGGCGGGTACTGGTCGTGGCCGGTGCCGATCGCGGCACGGGCAGCGTCGAGGACCTCCGGCGGGCCGGGGTAGTCGGGGAAGCCCTGGCCGAGGTTGACCGCGCCGGTGGCCACCGCCAGCGCGCTCATCTCGGCGAAGATCGTCGTCCCGAAGCCCTGCAGCCGGGCCGACAGGTACGGCACGCGCGTCATGGCTCCACCTTCTCGAACCGGACCCGGCGCGCGACGACGTCGGCCTCCGCGAGCCGGACCTCGACCCGGGTGCCGGGCCGCAGGCCCGTCCCGCTGCAGCGGGCGCGCACGGCCAGCCCGTCGAGGACGACGGTGCCCGACTCACCGTTGGCGTCGAGCACGACGGCGGGGAAGACCGTCCCCTCACGGCCGTGCAGCAGCCACGCCTCCGTGGCGTCGACGACGGCCCGCTCCACCTCCCGGGTCCGGCGGTCGGAGGTGGCCATGAGCTCAGGTGTCGCGGTCAGCGCCGCGCGCAGCTCGTCGTCCGGGCTGCGCCCGGCGGCCAGCGCGAGGCAGACCTCGGTGGCGAACCGGTCGACCAGCCGGCGCAGCGGGGCGGTGACGTGCGCGTACGGCGCGCCGACCCCGGCGTGCACCGGCTGCTCGGGTGGCGGCCCGTCGAAGGCGGTGTAGCCGGAGCCGCGCAGCAGGGTGGCGGCCTCCTCCAGGAAGGCGGCGTGCCGCGGATCGCCGGCGTCCAGGCCCCTGATCACCGCACCGGGCCCGGCGCCGTCCGGCCAGTCGACGCCCAGCGCGGGCGCCAGCAGCCGCAGCCGCTCGACGTCCTGCGCCCGCGCGGGCGGCAGCGTGCGCAGGACGCCGACGCCGCCGTCGAGCATCAGTCCGGCCGCGCAGCGCCCGGTGAGCAGCGAGATCTGCGCGTTCCACGTCTCCACCGCCAGGTCGCCGCGGAAGGCGAGGGTCCACCCGCCGTCGGGCGCCGGGCGGACCTCCTGCTCGGGCGTGCCCAGCTCGATGGCGCCGCGGTCGGCGGCACGGGCCAGCAGCAGCCGGCCGATCCGCGGCAGGAGCGCCAGCGGCCCGGGCAGCGCGCCGGCGTCGGCCTGCCGCTGCACTGACGGGTAGTCCAGCTGCGCGCGGCTGCGCACCCGCGCCCGGCGGACGTCGGAGGAGCGCAGCTCGCCGTCGGCGTCCAGGTCGAGGGTCCAGACGACGGCCGGGGTGACCTGCCCCGGCAGCAGGCTGGCCGCGCCCTCGCTGAGCACCGGCGGGTGCAGCGGCGTGCGCCGGTCGGGGCAGTAGACCGTCTGCCCGCGCCGGCGGGTGTCCGCGTCCAGCGCCCCGCCCAGCCGGACGAACGCGCCGACGTCGGCGATCGCATACGTGACGCGGTAGCCGTCGCCCGCAGCGGCCAGCTGCACCGCCTGGTCGAGGTCGCGGCTGCCCGGCGGGTCGACGGTGACCAGCTCGAGGTCGGTGGCGTCCAGCTCGGGCAGCGGCGGGCGGGCGGCGACCCGCTCGGCCTCGGCCAGCGCCGCCGGGTCGAACGCCTCGGGGACGCCGGCCTCGGCGCGGATCGCGGCGAAGTCCGGCGGCGCGGGCGACGGGACGGCCGGCCAGCGGGGGACACGCAGGGGGTGCCGGGCCGGCCGCTGCATCCGTGCCCGCCCTTCGTCGTCCTCCGCCGTCGGCCGTGATCCTCACCCTCGGCGGTTCCACGTGGAACCGCCGGGGCGACTCAGCCGCCCTGCACCGGTTCGCGCAGCTCGCGGCGGAGGATCTTGCCGGTCACCGTCTTCGGCAGCTCGGCGACCAGGTCGATCGACCGCGGGTACTTGTAGGCGGCCATCCGCTCCTTGCAGAACGCGATGAGTTCCTCGGGCGTGGCCTCGGAGCCCGGCTTGAGCGAGACGAAGGCCTTCACCGTCTCGCCGCGGTACGGGTCCGCGACACCGACCACGGCGGCCTCGCGCACTGCCGGGTGCCCGTAGAGGACGTCCTCGACCTCCCGCGGCCACACCTTGTAGCCGGAGGCGTTGATCATGTCCTTCTTGCGGTCGACGATGAAGATCCAGCCCTCGGGGTTCATGAACCCGACGTCGCCGGAGCGCAGCTCCCGGCCGGGCAGCGTCTTCTGCGTCTCCTCCGGCTTGTTCCAGTAGCCGAGGACCACCTGCGGACCGGTCGGGCAGATCTCCCCGACCTCGCCCAGCGGGACCGGGTTCCCCTCCTCGTCGAGCACCCGCACGATCGTGTTGTTCACCGGCACGCCCACCGAGAAGGCGCCCGAGGTCGGGTCGATCGGGGACGCGACGCCGCGCGGGGTCAGGGTCATCGGCGAGGTCGTCTCGGTCAGGCCGTAGGCGTTGTGGATCGGCAGGCCGGTCGCCTTCTCGAACGCCTCGGCGGTGGACGGCGCGATCGGCGCCCCGCCGGAGTACACGTTCTCGAACGACGAGAAGTCGTCCCGCTCGAAGCCGGGGGCGTTCATCAGGGCGATGAAGACCGTGATCGAGCCGATCGTGAAGGTCGGCCGGTGCTCGCGGATCGCCTCGAGAACGACCTGGGGCTCGAAGCGGTAGGCGAGGATCAGCGGCGAGCCGGACAGCAGGCACACGGCGATGTGCCCGATCAGGCCGGTGATGTGGAACAGCGGCGCGACCCCGAAGACGGCGCCCTGGGTGCCGACCCCGGCGTAGTCCCGGTAGACCTGGGCGGTGAAGCAGACGTTGCCGTGGGTGTTCATCGCGCCCTTGGGCACGCCCGTCGTCCCGGAGGTGTAGGTCAGGAACGCGACGTCGTCCACCCCGTAGGAGACGTCCGGGACCGACTCGCCGCGGTGCTGCTCGATGAACTCGGCGAGGTCGGTGGTGCCCTCGTGCCGGGCCCGGCTGATCTTCTCGAACAGCCGCGGGTCGTTCCGGCTCTGGTAGTCGAGCTCGGAGGTGGTCAGCACGAGCGAGACGTCGGTGTCGGGGACGACCTTCTTGGCCACGGAGTCGTAGAGGGACTCCAGGCAGAGCAGCACCTTCGCGCCGGAGTCCTTGAGCTGGTAGTCCAGCTCCCGCTCCCGGTTCATCGGGTTGATCGAGACCATGATCCCGCCGGCCTTCCACGTGGCCACCATCGCGACGACGAACTGCGGGACGTTCTGCAGGTAGACGGCCAGCCGGTCGCCGCGCTGGAACCCGTTCGCCAGGAGGCCGGCGGCCACGGCGGTGGACTGCTCATCGAGCTCACGCCAGGTGAGCGTGCCGTCGAAGTACTTGACGGCGGGGTCGTCCGGCCGGGCGGCGATGGTCGCGCGGGTCATCGCGAGCGCGTCGTCGAACTCCACGGCGACGTCCGGGGACTGGTCAGGGGTGTAGAGGGCGAGCCAGGGACGGTCGTCGTACGTGGTCATGTGGCGCTCCTCGCGACGGTTGCGGGATGCACCCCATACAAGCCGAGACCCGGGTCACAGTCCACCTGAGCCGCTCAGCCGATGCGGACCTCGTCCATGCCCTCGATCGAGACCACGTCGCCCGTGCGCAGCTGGCGGCCGCGGCGCTCCTCGGGCTCGCCGTTGACCCGCACCGCACCGGTCAGCAGGACGTCCTTGACCTGGGCTCCGGTGGGGACGGCGTCGACCAGCTTGAGCAGCTGGCCGAGGCGGATGCTGTCCTCGCCGGGGCGCAGGGAGACGGTGCGCACGCCGCTCAGCCTCCCGCCGGCACGAGCTCGTCGCCGACCGCGACCGTGCCCGGCTCCAGCACCGACGCCGCGACCGCCAGCAGGCCGCCGCGCTCGCGGTGCACCGCCTTCAGCACGGCCGTCTCGCGGCCGATGCCGCCGGGCTGCGGGCGGGTCACCATCACGCACCGCGGCACCGGCCCCCAGACGTCGAGCGTCGCGCCGCCGAGGCGCACCCGCGTGCCGATCAGGTCGTCCTCCCCCGCACCGTCGAGGACGACGTTGGCCCGGAACCGCCGGCGGTCCCAGGTGCCGAGGGTGCCGGTGGAGACCAGCGTGACGCGCGCCTGGCCGTTGTCGTGGAAGGTCCCGGCGCCGCCCTCGAAGGGGTGCCAGCCCCCGGACTCCTCGTCGTCGTCGGGCGCCTCGAACGTGGGGACCGCCGGCCCGGCCGCCCGGCGCAGGCTCAGCCGCCGGCCGGCCCAGTCGGAGAGGACGGCGTCGTCGGCCGTCGCCGTGCCGTCGGGCAGCACGACCTCGACGCCGCCGTCGCGGATGCGGGCGCCGGCGAACAGCAGGTCGGGCGCCCGCCGGGCGGTCAGTCCGAAGCCGGTGTCGACGTCGAACAGCGCCCACTGCCGGTCGCCGGGGAGGCCGAGCGGTCCGATCTCCGCCGTCCGCAGCCGCTCGCCCTGGAGCGACTTGACCGGGTAGCGCCAGAGCTCGGCGACCCGCACGTCAGCCCGCCGGGGTCCAGGACAGCGACCAACTGCCCTGCCACTGCCGGCCGGGCTCGAGGACGACGAGGTCGACCTTGTCGGCCAGCGCGTTCGGCGGGCAGGTCATCGGCTCCACGGCGAGGCTGCGCCGGCGCTCACCGGCGGGCAGGGTGTCCCCGCTGTAGACCTGCAGCCACGGCCAGGCCTCGTCGACGGCGAGCTCCAGGGCGCCGGCCGGGCCGGAGAGCCGCACCCGCGCCCAGCCGTCGTCGCCGCGGGCGAGGTCGGTGAGCGGGTCGTCGAAGGAGCGCTCGCCGATCGTGCCGACGGCGCCGTCGAACGGCCGCGTCTCCCCGGTCGGCAGCCCGTCGGCGCCGACCACCACGAGGGTGCGGGCCGGGATGTCGAGCTCCGCCTGGCCCAGGCCGTCCTCCCCCGTGCCCACCCCCAGGTACGGGTGCATGCCGACGCCGAACGGCGCCGCCGTGTGCCCCGCGTTGCCGACCCGGACGGTGACGTCCAGCCTGTCCGCCGACAGGGCGTAGTCGATCGCGACGGCCAGCCGGAACGGGTAGCCCGACCGCGGCTCGACGATCGTGCCGACGGTCAGCACGCCCTCGGTGCGGTCGAGCACCGACCAGGGCTGCCAGGAGACCAGGCCGTGGATGGCGACCGGCCGCTCCGGGGAGGTGATGTCCAGCTGGTGCTGCTCGTCCTCCCACTCCCAGCGCCCGCCGCGCAGCCGGTTCGGCCACGGCAGGAGCACGTGCCCCCGGCGGCCGTTCGGCACCGCGCCGGACGGGTAACCGTCGATGACGTCCCAGCCGTCGACGACGAGCCGGCGCAGCCCACCGCCGCGCAGGTCGACGTCCAGCCGCGCGTCACCGGACAGCAGCCGGGCCTCGGCCGGTTCCGTGGCCGGCCACTCGGGAGAGGTCCGCGGGTGGATCGACACGGCGCTCAGCTCACCACATCGGTCAACGGCAGCTCGTAGTCGAGGGTGAGGACGGCGCCGGATTCCTCGTGCGCGATGGTGAGCGTGCCGCGCAGGCCCTCCAGCGCGCCGGTGCCGGTTCCGGGCAGGACGACGCCGCTGGAGCTCGACCACTCGCCGTCGACGACGCCGGTGTGCTGGAGCACGAACGAGCCCTCGCGGCCCTCCAGCGAGCCGGTGACCAGCTCGATCGCGGTGTAACCGGCCGGGGTCTCGCCCACGGCCGCGCTGGTCATCGCGACGACGCCGGTGCCGGTGAGCGGGCCGGAGAACGTCTTGCGCAGCGTCACCCGGCCGAAGACGACCGGCCCGGGCTCCTTCCCCAGCGCCAGCGGCTCCGGCTCCCAGCCGGTGACCTCGAACGGGATCTTCACCTGCGGCATGTGACGGCCTCCTCGTGGATGGGACGGCGAGTCTGCCCGAGGGCACCGACAACGTCAGTCCTGGTGCTGGACCGTCCGCTCGAGTCGGCGATCGGGGACCAGCCAGAGCAGCGCGACGGCCGCGTAGATGGCGACCGAGAGCCAGGGCGCCACGAAGGACAGTGCGATGCCGATCGCATAGACCAGCGGCGAGAGCTTGCCTTTCAGGTCCCGGCCCACCGCCCGTGCGACGACGGAGCCGGAATCCTGATCCCGGATGATCACCGTCTGCAGCAGGTAGTACGCCAGCGCGGCGGCCAGCAGCACGATGCCGTAGGAAGCCGCGGGAGCCGGGGCGAGGCCGTTGTCGCCGAGCCAGGCGGTGGTGAACGGGATCAGCGACAGCCAGAACAACAGGTGCAGGTTCGCCCACAGCATCCGGCCGCTCACCCGCTCGGTGGCCTGGAGCATGTGGTGGTGGTTGTTCCAGTAGATGCCCAGGTAGACGAAGCTGAGGACGTAGCCGAGCAGCACCGGCAGGTCGTCGTGCAGCGCCGACCAGCTCGTCCCCTCCGGCTTGGGCAGCTCCAGGACCATCACGGTGATGGCGATGGCGATGACGGCGTCGCTGAAGGCTTCCACCCGGCCGGTCGACATGCGCGGGAACGCTAGCGGCCCCGGGGCCGGCGCATCCGGGTGCGCCGGCCCGGGCGCCGTCACGGGTTGTGCGTCACCTGCTCGGCGAAGGCGAGCACCTGGTCCTCGGTGAACGCCTCCGGGGCCTGGACCACGAACGTCGTCCCGTCGGCGAACTGAGCCTGCAGGTACCAGCCCGTGTCGATGCGGACGAGCTGCGCCGGGCGGCCCTGGACGGTCACCGTCAGCAGCGGGCCGACCGGCCCCATCAGCGAGCCGCGGAGCTGGTCGGGCGGTACGACGTCCTCGGGCAGCGGCACGTGCACGCTGAGCGTCTGCTGCTCGTCGGCGTCGTTCACCAGCGTGAGCACCCGGCCCATCGTGAAGAACTGCACCGACCAGCCGGCCGGGGCCAGGCCCACCTGCAGCGTCGCCGGCTGGGGGCGATCGACCAGCGACTCGGCGAGCGCGACGATGCGCGCCGACGAGCGGTAGCGGCCGTAGGCGAGGATGGTCACCCACTGGTCGTCCGCGCGTTCCCAGCTCAGCCGCGTGAAGGAGCGCCGCCCGCAGTCGGTCGCGTCGTCCCCGGTGCACCAGCCCCGCGAGTAGCGGACGAGATCGGCCTCCGCATCGCCCACGGAGACCTCGCTCTCCCCCTCGGAGCGGTAGTCCGGCGCGCCCTGGTCCGGTGCCGCGGGGCCGTCGTCCCCGACGTAGAGGGTGAACCCGTTCTCCTCCGTCGCGTCGTCGTAGGAGGCGATCCCGCTGCCGGTCCCGTCCCCGTCGAACGCCGGCCGGAGGCCGTCGGGCACCGGGTCGAGCGAGAGCGGGAACGTCGGTGTGTCGAAGTCCACCAGCGTGACCGTGTCGGCCGCCCCGTCCGGCTCGGCGATGACGACGGCGGCGGTCCAGGCGGCCGCGGCGGCGACGACGGCCACGCCGATCCGCAGCGTCGTCCTCGGGCTCGGACGGCGGCGGGCCGGCCGGCCCTCGATCTCCGCCAGCAAGGCTGCGCGGGCGGCATCACGGGCGGCAGGGCGCAGCGGCGGCGCGTCGGGGCCGGCCTCGCGGAGCAGGGTGATCTCGTTCATCGGGTCTCCTCCGGGCGCAGCGCGGCGCGGGTCAGGCGGCGGGCGCGATTGAGGCGGGAGCGGACGGTGCCCACGGGGACGTCGAGGACGGCGGCGATCTCCTCGTAGCCGAGCTGTCCCCAGGCGAAGAGCAGCAGGACGTCGCGGTCGCGCGGCTTCAGCCCGGCCAGGGCCGCGGCGAGCGGACCGCGGAACGCCTCGGCGTCCAGCCGGTCCGCGGCGTCGCCGGGCTCCTCCGGCCGTTGCTCCGGCTCGGCGGCCGCCCGTGCCAGCGCCCGGTAGCGGCGCTGCTCGGCGCGGACGTGGCCGCGGACGACGTTGGTCGCGATGCCGATCAGCCAGGGCCGGACCTCGACGTGCAGCGCGCGGTAGGCCGCACGGCGGCGGAACGCGACGAGGAAGGTCTCGCTGAGCAGGTCGTCGGCGAGCTCACCCACCCGGCGGCCGAGATAGCGGTGCACCGTGGTCGCGTGCCGGTCGAACAGGACGGCGAAGCACTCCGGCTCATCGACCGAGCGCTCGATCAGCTCCCCGTCCGGCAGGCCGGGAGGGTGCACGGCGCGTAGGCCTTCAGGTGCGGTGGGTGAGATGGTCACACCCTGACATGTCCGGTCGCCCGGATCGGGTTCACGCGCGGTCGAGCAGCCGCTCGAAGAAGAGGGAGTCCGCGGCGTCCGGGTCGTCGCGGTACGCGCCGAACGCGCCGATCGCCCGGTAGCCGGCGCCGGTGTAGAGGCCGACCGCCTCGGGCTGGCGCGGTCCGGTCTCCAGCCGCAGCGTCGTCCAGCCGCGCTCGCGGGCCGCCGCCTCGAGCCCGCGCAGCACCGCCTTGGACACGCCCCGCCCGCGCGCCTCCGGGACCACGTACATGCGCTTGACCTCCGCGACGCCGTCCCCGAGCTCGCGGAGGGCGCCGCAGCCGAGCGCCGTCCCGTCGTGGTCCCGGACCAGCAGGACGACGCTGACGTCGGACGCCGACGGCGGCGTCCCCGGCTCGCCCTTGCCGTCGTACCGGGCGCGGATCTCCCCCTGCTGGGCGGCGGTGAGCCGCTGGAGGTCGGGGTCGTCCCAGGACACCGGCGTCGGCGTCACAGGCTGATCCCGTGCAGCAGCAGGGCGGCCAGCTCGCGGTAGGCGGTGGCGTCGTCCAGGCCGGTGGCCCGGGCGGTGTCGCCGCGGCCGATCCGGAACATCAGCGTGGTGACCGTGTCGGCGACCAGCGTCGGGTGCACCTCGCGGAACCGGCCCTGACTCACGCCGTCGTCGATCAGCCGCCGCACCCGCTCGGCGGCCGCGGCCGTGTTCTGCTCGTAGACGGCGCGGCCAGGGGCGAAGGAGTCGAGATCGCGGTGGAAGGCCGGTGTGGCCGGCGCGAGCGCGCGGGCAACGGCATTCAGGTACGCGGTGACCCGCAGGGCGGGGTCGGCCTCGGTCACGGTCTGCGCCTCGACCGCCTCGGTCGCCTTGCGGAAGAAGTGCCGCACCACCCGGAGCGCCAGCTGCTCCTTGCTGCCGGCGAGCGTGTAGAGCGTGCTCTTGGAGCAGTGCAGGCGGACGGCGAGGTCCTCGAGGGTGAACCGCGAGAACCCCTCTGCGAGGAACAGCGCCTCGAGCTCGTCGAGCAGCTGTGCCTGGCGGCGGGTCATCCGGCCCTCGTCGGGTACGGAGACGGCGGACGTCGTCATGGCACCTCCTCTGCACCCAGGATGACGTCTGGACTAGAGACAGTACTGCGGTACGGTTCTCAGTACTGTTTCCGTGGGTGGGAGAAGGCACTGTGCTGGTCGACCGAGAGCTACCGACCGACGAGGCGCGCGACCTGCTGGCGCTGACCCGCGAGATCGCCGACGGCGAGCTCGCGCCGCGCGCGGCGCAGTACGAGCGCGAGGAACGCTTCCCCCGTGAGGTCTTCCGCACTCTGGGCGAGGCCGGCCTGCTGGGCCTCCCCTTCCCCGAGGAGGCCGGCGGCGGCGGTCAGCCGTACGAGGTCTACCTGCAGGTGCTCGAGGAGCTCTCCGCCCGCTGGGCCAGCGTGGCCCTGGGCATCAGCGTGCACACGCTGGCCTGCTCGCCCATCGCCTGGTTCGGCACCGAGGCGCAGCGGCGGGACCTGCTCCCCGAGATGGTCGGCGGCTCGCTGCTGGGCGCCTACTGCCTCTCCGAGGCGCACGCCGGCTCGGACCCCGCCGCCATGCGGGCGTCGGCGGCCGCCACCGAGGACGGCTGGACCGCCCGCGGCGAGAAGGCATGGGTCACCCACGGCGGCCACGCCGACTTCTACTCGACGTTCCTGCGCACGCCGGACGACGGTCCGCGCGCCATCTCCTGCTTCCACCTGACGCCGGACCTGCCGGGCTTCAGCCCCGCCAAGCCCGAGGAGAAGATGGGGCTGACCGGCTCCACCACGGCGGCGATCCGGCTGGACGACGTCCCCATCCCGGCCGACCGGCTGGTCGGCGAGCCCGGCCGCGGGCTGGCGATCGCCCTCTCCGCCCTCGACTCCGGCCGCCTCGGGGTCTCGGCGGTGGCCGTCGGGCTCGCGCAGGCGGCACTGAACGTCGCCGTCGACTACGCCGTCGAGCGGGAGGCCTTCGGCCGGCCCATCGCCGAGCACCAGGGCGTGCAGTTCCTGCTCGCCGACATGGCCGCCGCGGTCGAGTCGGCCCGCGCCACGTACCTGGTGGCGGCCCGCCGCCGCGACGCCGGCAAGCCGTACTCGCGGCAGGCATCCATCGCGAAGCTGGTGGCGACCGACGCGGCGATGAAGGTCACCACGGACGCCGTCCAGGTCCTCGGCGGCGCCGGCTACACCCGCGACCACCCGGCCGAGCGCTACATGCGCGAGGCGAAGGTGTTCCAGATCTTCGAGGGCACCAACCAGATCCAGCGCATGGTGATCGGCCGGCACCTGACCAAGGAGGCCGTGCCCGCCACCGCGTGAGCGATCCGCGCGGACTGGACGACGCCGTCCGTCAAGGGCGCGTCTTCATCTGTGGACAACCGCTTGACCTGGGGATTCAGGTCGCCGCGTGGTCCCTTTGGCACTATTCTTCGTACATGTGTTCGACAACCCTCGAGGACGGCGACGTGCGCGGGTTGACCGCGCCGGAGCTGCTCGACCGCACCCGGGCACTGGTCGCCGAGCGCAACCGGATCGACGCCGAGCTGGCCCGCACCGTGCGCGTCGCGGACGGCAAGCGGGCGTTCGCCGGGGACGGGATGGCCACGGCGCTGTCGTGGCTGCGCGGGCACTGCCGGTTGTCCAGGGCGGCGGCCGCGCAGGTGGTGCGCACCGGCCGGGCGCTGGAACAGCTCCCGGCGGTGGAGGAGCAGCACGCCGCCGGGGGGCTGACCGCCGATCACGTGGACCTGATCGGCAAGATCACCGGCCCCCGGTACGCCGGGCTGATCGAGGCCCAGGGCGGCACCGTGGCCGGCGTCGGCGAGGTGCTCGCCCGCTTCACCGCCGGACATCGGCACGACGAGCTGGTCCGCCTCGTGCACACCGTGCTCGAGCGGCTCGACGCCGACGGCCCCGAACCCGATCCCACCGAGGAACGGTTCCTGTCCTTCGCCAAGCACGCCGACGGCTCGGGCGCCGGCCGCTTCCACCTCGACCCGGTCGGCATGGAGAAGCTGCAGGCCGCGATCGAGTCACTGCTGCAGGCCCACCGGCCGGCCGGCGATGCGCGCACCCGGCCCCAGCAGCAGGCCGACGCCCTCGTCCAGCTGGCCGACATCCACCTCGGCTGCGGCACCCTGCCGCTGCTGCGCACCGTCAAACCCCAGGTCGCGGTCCGGGTGAACAGCGAGGACCTGGCCGACCCGGCCACCGGCAGGGGCACCGCCCGGGCCGGGTTCGGCGCCATCCTCTCCGCCGCCCGCGCCCGCCAGCCGGCCTGCGACGCCGAGCTGCGCCGCTATCTGCTCTCCGCCGACGGCGAGCCGCTCGACTACAGCCGCGCCCAGCGGCTGGTCACCCCCGGCCTGCGCAAGGCCGTCGAACTCCGGGACGAGCACTGCGTGTTCGCCGGCTGCGATGCCCCGACCCACTGGTGCGAGGTCCATCACGTCATTCATTGGCTCTTCGGCGGCCAGACCAACCCGGAGAACTCCGCGCTGCTGTGCGAGCGGCACCACACCCAGGCCCACCACGGCTTCCGCGTCGAACGAGACAGCAACGGACGCTGGCACACCTACCGCCGCGACGGCACCGAGAACCTGGTGATCCGGCCGCCCACCGACGAACCGGGTCTGGCACGGGCCCGGTTGACCCGTCGGTGGTCGGAAGCACCATCACCGGCACGTCGCGTCCGAAGGACGGGCGAGGTTCCACGTGGAACTGATGACGTTCGTCAGTGGTCGAACGCGCTGGTGAGGACGAAGACTGGTGCTCCCCGGACCAGGAGAGAGCAGCCGTCATGCCCCAGCCTCAGATGCGTGCCGCCGACGACGACCGCGAGGCCGTCGCCCGCCGCCTCGGCGAGCACATGGCCGCCGGCCGGCTGACCCCGCCCGAGTACGAGGACCGGGTCACCCGCGCCTACGCCGCCAAGACCTACGGCGAGCTGGACGAGCTGACCGCCGACCTGCCCGCCACCCGGCCCTCGACGCCGGCGCCCCGGACGCAGCCGGAGCACTCCGGCGTCTGCAGCCAGCCGAACGGAGCGAACCGACCCTGGGTTCGTGGGATCTGGGCGAGCTGGGCCACGACCGCCCTCATCGTGACCACGATCTGGCTGATCACGTCCCTGTCCTCGGGCACGTTCCTCTACTTCTGGCCGATCTGGGTGATCGGCCCCTGGGGCGCCGTCCTGCTGGCCCAGACCCTCACCGGGCCGCGCCCGCACCACGACCGGGAGCAGCGCCACCGCGATCGGCGTCGGTAGCGCGGCCGACCGCGCGTCGCCGCACCAGGCAGACAGAGGGGCGTGGCCATCTCACGCCCCTTCCCGGACCTGGTGGATCTCGTCGGCGACCAGCCCGTGGGCCACGCGGTGGACGGTGGCCGCCGCCTCGGCCGACGGCGCCTCGACGAGGCAGAAGATCGTGCCCTGCGGCTCGTCGACCCAGTAGCGCAGGTACGACACCTCGTGCTGGTCCTGCACCTTCAGGTCGGCCAGGTGCGCCTGCGTGACGGCGTCCAGCGTGGCCCCGCCGTCCAGGCGGTGGATGTCCATGTAGAGCGGCATCTCGTGCTCCTCGATCTCGTGGCGACCTCGACGCGAGGGACGCTAGGAATGCGATGCCCCTGCTCGGATCGGCGACGGATGCCCAGATCGCACATGCCGGGTGCCTACTTTTCCCGGCGGGGAACAGGCCGGCTCAGCAGGGCTTGTCGCGGCTGATCCCGGTGCAGTGGTTCTCGATCGTCGTCGTCTGCTGCACCGGCGTCGGCTCCGCGGCCGACTGCGGACGGGTGACGAGCAGCGCCACCAGGACACCGGCCAGGACGAGCAGGACGATCCCTGTCGCGACGAACGCACGGTGCGCGGCTGCCCACGACACCCGGGTCGGGGTGGTCATGTCGGGCCCTCGGTCTCTCGCGTCGGAACGGAACGCGAGCGACGGTAGGAACGGCAGGCACCCGCCCGGATCGGCGAGAGATGCCCACCTTGCGCGGGCGGCTGCCCAGCTTCGGGCGGCTGCCCGGCTTCAGGCGTCGAGCAGCCCCAGCCGCTCCGCCTCCCGGGCCGCGGCCGTGCGCGACGGGACGCCCATCTTCGCCAGCAGGGCGGAGACGTGGTGGTCGACGGTGCGCCGCGAGATGAACAGCCGGCGGGAGATGTCCGCGTTCGGCAAGCCGGCGGCCACCAGCGACAGCACCTCCTGCTCACGACGGGTCAGCCCGAGCCGGTGCGAGCGGGTCGCCGCCCTCGGGCCGGCCGGCACGCGGGTCAGGCCACGACGGCGCATGAGGCGGCGCGTCCGCCGGGCCGGGACCACCGCCCCCAGCTCGTCGAGGACGGCGAGCGCCTCGCGCAGCGCCGCTTCGTCGTCCGACTCCGCCAGGGCCAGCGCCGCCTCGTACGGACAGCCCACCGAGCTCCACGCGGCCGCCGCGGCACGCGGATCGCCGGCCAGCTCGAGCGCGCGCGGCTCGGGCAGGTCCACCGGCGTCCCGCCCGGCCGGCCCAGCCGGCGTCGCCAGACCGCGACCGCACCCCGCACCCAGGGGTCGCACCGGTCGGCCACCGCGACGACTCGGGCCAGCTCGTCCGCGGCCCCCTGCGGCCGGTCGGTCAGCCAGGCCGCCTCCACCAGGGCGAGCCGTGCCTGGGCGATCCAGTCCGGCTCGCCGGTGCCGTCGGCCAGCCGCGCCGCCTCATCGAGCACCACCTGCGCCTCCGGATCGCCCCGGCGCGACCGGATCCGGCCCAGCGAGATCAGCGGGTTGATCCGGTTGACCGGGGAGATGCCCCTGTCGCCCAGCATCGCGCCGGCCAGCTCGACCGCCTCGTCCCAGCGACCTCGCTGGTCCAGCCAGTTGGTCCGCTCACCGCGAAGGCACGTGCCGAAGGTGGCGACGTCGTGGTCGTCGCAGTACGCCACACCCTCGGTGAACCACCGGTCGGCGTCGTCGTAGCGCCGCTCGCTGCACGAGAGGCCGTGCAGGTTGGCGTAGGCCCGGCCGGCCGACTCCTCGCGGTCGGCCGCGACGGCGACGTCGAGGGCGCGGAGCATGACCGGCAACCACTCCCGCCCGGAGAACGACCCCGCGCAGGCCTCGGAGTTGAGCGCGTCGCTGAGGATCGTCGGGTCCCCGAGCCGCTCGGCCAGGGCCTGCCCCTGCCGGGCGAGCGTGGTCGACGACTCCAGCCGGCGGTGCAGCATCCGCTGCACCGCCAGGTTGGCGTAGGCCCAGGCCAGCTCCGGACCGGGCGGCTGCTGCGCCGAGAGCACCTCCAGCGCCTGCTGCGCCGCCTCCTCCGCCTCCGCTCCCCGGCACAGCCGGTAGAACGCGCGGGACAGCGCGCGCAGGCTGTCGCCCTCTCGCGTCCGGTCCCCGACCGACCGCCACAACGGCAGCGCCGCCTGGCGGGCCGAAGCCGCATCCGCCCAGCGGTCGACCAGCGACGTCTCGTAGCCGAGGCCGTCCCACAGCGCCGCCCGCGCGGCCGGGTCCAGGTGGGTCGCGAAGCGCAGCGCCCGCTCGTACTGCGCGACCGCCTCCCGGTGGGAGGCCAGGGCGGCCGCCTTCCGCGCGGCCCGTGGCGCGTGCAGGACGACGGCGACGGCGTCCCCGGCGCCCTCGGCGTGGTGGGCGAGCCGGGCCTCGTCCTGGGACCCGGTCGCGTGCAGCGCCGCCAGCAGGTCGGCGTGCATCCGGCTCCGCCGGTGCGCCGGGACGGCGTCGGCCACGGCCAGCCGCGAGATCTCGTGCCGGAACCGCAGGCCGGTCTCGTCGGTCGTGAGCACGCCGCTGGCCAGGCAGGCCTCCAGCCCGGCCGCGGCGTCGGGCACGACCCGCTCGAGCAGGGGCGGGTCCACGCGCGACCCGGCCAGCGCGGCGTACTCGAGCAGCCGCCGGGAGCCGGTGTCCAGCGGGACCAGGCGGGCCAGCACCGCCTCCCGCGCCGACACGGGCAGCACCCCGCCGCCGGCGGCCAGCACCTCGGTGACGAAGAACGGGTTACCGCCGGTGAGCCGGAACAGGTCGTCCGCCTCCACCGGGGAGGTCGCGGCGAGCTCGCGGACGGCGGACTCCGAGAGCACCGGCAGGGCCAGGCGCCGGGTCGTGCGCAGCGAGCCGAGAGAGCCCAGCACGACCCGCAGCGGGTGGTCCGGCGGCAGGCCGTCGTCCCGGAACGTGGCGATCAGCAGGACCCGCAGACCCCGCAGCCGCCGACTGAGGAACCGCAGCAGGTCCAGCGTCGCCTCGTCGGCCCAGTGCAGGTCCTCGACGACGACGACCTGCAGACCCGACCCGGCGCCCAGCCGGCGCAGTAGCGCCGCGAACAGCGTGTCGCGGTCCGCGCCGGCGTCGCACGCCTCCTGCAGCTCACCGCCCAGGCGCTCGGCGAGGTCGAACAGCGGGCCGAGCGGGCGCGGGGTGAACAGGCCGTCGCAGGCGCTCCAGGTCCAGGTCGCGGCGCGCAGCTCGGCCTCGAGGCGCTCCAGCAGGGCGGTCTTGCCGACGCCGGCCTCGCCGGAGACCAGCACCAGCCGCCCCTCGCCGGCGCGCGCCTCGTCGGCCAGCCGCGTCAGCGACAGGAGCAGGCCGTCGCGCTCGAGCAGCCGCACGGCGGCATTGTTCGCCGCCCGTGCAGCGGGGGGAACCCCCGCGGGGCGCGTGCGTCAGGCGGCCAGGCGGTGGTGGTGGCACCGGCCACCGGCGGCCGCACGGGCGCCGCACGGCGCACCGGCCTTGGTCCGGCCGCCCGCATCCCCGCAGCGCACCGGCGCCGCGGGCCGCTCCTCGACCGCGGCCGCGACGGGACGGGCGAACGGCAGGATGACGGCGTCCGGACCGCTCTCCGGCGCCACGGGCGCAACGGCGACGGGCGCAACCGCCACGGGCGCAACGGCCACGGGCGCAACGGCCACGGGCGTGGCGGTCCGGCGGCTGCGGAGCCGGCGAAGGGCGGCCGAGACGGTCAGCCCGGCGGCGGTGACGACGAGAGCGGTGACGACCCGACGAGAGCGCATGCCCTTCTCATCGGCGGTCCCGCGGCCGGTCGGCACCGCGCGTCCTCACCGGCGCCGGGATCCATGCCGGCTCAGCGGCCTCGGCGTGTCGCCGGAGACGATCGAGGCGATCGGCGCGCGGCTCGCCCCGCTGCGAGGGCAGGTCGTCACGGAGGAGCGCGCCGTCGCCGGCTGACCACCCCACAACGCAGCGAGCCGGCCCCCACGGGGACCGGCTCGCTGCGCATCGTGCGTGGTGGGCAAGGGGGGAGTTGAACCCCCACGTCCTTCCGGACACACGGACCTGAACCGTGCGCGTCTGCCATTCCGCCACTTGCCCTGGCGAGGCAGAACAGTATCAGGACGCCCGCGGCAGCCGGGACGACCCCCGTCGAGCACTCGCCGGGACGACGTCCTCCGGGGCGTCGCGGGTTCCTGGCCGGTCCGGCGCGGTACGCACGGCTACGATCACGTGTCAGACGTCCGATGCGAGCGCAAGGGAGCGACTGTGGGTGTGCTGCAGCGCTTCGAGCGACGACTCGAGGGCATGGTGGGTCTCGCTTTCGCCCGCATCTTCAAGGGCAAGGTGCATCCCGCCGAGATCGCCAAGGCGCTGCAGCGCGAGGCCGACGAGCAGCGCAGCGTGATGGGCGAGGGCCGGGTGCTGGCCCCGAACATGTACGTCGTCCGGCTGGGTGAGGTCGACTACGCCAACCTGGCCGAGTGGTCCGACCAGCTGGCCGGCGAGCTCGCCGACATGGTCACCGAGCACATCAACGACGAGGGCTACCAGATCTTCGACGCCGTCCAGGTGACCCTCGAGCGCGACGACGACCTGCCGACCGGCGTGTTCGAGGTCAGCTCGCACGTCGCCGACCCGGCGCGGCCGCCGTCCCAGGAGTCCTCGCTCGCCCCGCCGCCGGTGAACGGCTTCCCGAGCGCGGCGCACCCCTCCCTGCCGCCGCTGCCGCCGCTGCGCGGCCGGGTGGCGACCGACACCGGCCGGCAGTCGCCGTCGATGGTCGGCCGGGCCGGCTCGCGGATCCAGCACATGCTCGTCGTCGACGGCCCCGGCACGCGGCACACGCTGTCCACCGGGCGCAACGTCATCGGCCGGGGCACCGAGGCCGACATCCGGCTGCCCGACACCGGGGTGAGCCGCAAGCACGTCGACGTCGTCCTCGACAACGGCACCGCGGTCGCCGAGGACCTCGGGTCGACCAACGGCACGCTGGTCAACGGCCGCCGGATCAGCCGCCAGCCGCTGTCGGACGGCGACGTCATCCGGATCGGCCACTCCGTGCTGGTCTACCGGCAGGACGGCGCGTGACGTCGGTTCGGCGCTCGGATGCGGTCGCCACCGGAGGGGTGGTCGCATGACCGCCGAGATCGTCCTGCAGATCTTCCGCTTCGGCTTCCTGCTGCTGCTGTGGCTGTTCATCTTCGCGGCGTTCCGCGTGGTCCGGGCCGACCTCTTCGGTGGCCGCGCCGGCCGGGTGGCCTCGGTGCCGCCGCGGGCGGCCGCGAACAAGAAGAAGGGCCAGCGCGGCCCGCGGACCCTCGTGGTCACCGCCGGCCCGCTGACCGGCACCAAGATCACCCTCGGTGACCAGCCGATCCTCATCGGCCGGGCCGACGACTCCACCCTCGTCCTCACCGACGACTTCGCCAGCTCCCGGCACGCGCGGCTGACCAACCGCGGCGGCCAGTGGTACGTGGAGGACCTCGGCTCCACCAACGGCACCTACCTGGACCAGCAGCGCGTCCAGGGTCCGCTGCTGGTGGCCCCGGGCCAGCCGATCCGGATCGGGCAGACCGCGCTGGAGCTGCGGTCATGAGCCTCGTGCTCCGCTACGCGGCCCGCTCCGACCGGGGCCTGATCCGCGGCAACAACCAGGACTCGGTCTACGCCGGCCCGCGGCTGCTCGCCGTCGCCGACGGCATGGGCGGGCACGCCGCCGGCGACGTCGCCAGCAAGGTCGTCATCGCCGCGCTCGAGCACCTGGACGACGACACCCCCTCCGGCGACATGCTGCAGTCGCTGCGCGCGGCGGTCTTCGAGGGCAGCGAGCACCTGCGCGAGGTGATCCGCGAGGCCCCGCAGCTCGAGGGCATGGGGACGACGCTGACCGCCGTCCTGTTCGCCGGCGGCCGGCTGGCCCTCTGCCACGTCGGCGACTCGCGCGCCTACCTCCAGCGCGACGGCGTCCTGTCGCAGATCACGCACGACGACACCTTCGTCCAGACGCTGATCGACGACGGCCGGATCACGCCCGAGGAGGCCAACCACCACCCGCAGCGCTCGCTGCTGCTGCGCGCGCTCAACGGGCAGGAGGTCGAGCCCGACCTCTCGATGCGCGAGGCCCGCGCCGGTGACCGCTACCTGCTCTGCTCCGACGGCCTCTCCGGCGTGGTGAGCGAGGAGACGCTCGCCGAGGCGCTCAAGGACCCCGACCCGCAGTCGACCGCCGACCGGCTGATCGAGCTCGCGCTGCGCAGCGGCGGCCCCGACAACATCACGGTGATCGTCGCCGATGTCGTCGAGAACGGCGGCCAGCCCGCGCGGATCGACCCGGTCGTCGACGGCGCCGCCGGCGACAACGTCGGCCAGCGCCAGGTCGACCCGCGCTCGGCCGCCGGCCGGGCCGCGCTCGCCGATCCCACCCCGCCCGCTCCGCCGCCGACCGTCCAGTCCGGCGCCGCCCCGCCGCCCCGCCGCCGGCGGCCGCTGCGGCTGGCGCTGCTGGCCGTCGGGCTGGTCGTCGTCCTGGTGGGGGCCGGGATCGGCACGTACGCGTGGGCGCTGCAGCACTGGTTCGTCGGCGTCGACGGCGCCGGGGACGACGCCCACGTCGCGGTCTTCCGCGGCCTGCACACCTCACCGTTCGGCGTGGACCTCTACCGGATGGACGAGGCCACCGAGCTCCTGGTCAGCGACCTGACCCCCGCGGCGCGCAGCCGGGTGCGCGACGGCATCGAGGCCGACGACGCCGGCGACGCCGACCGCATCCTCTCCGCGCTGCGCGAGCAGCGGCTGCCGGTCTGCCGCACGAGCAGCGGCAAGGCCAGCACGCCCACCCCGTCCCGCCCCGCCACCTCCACGACAGCGACCCGGACGTCGTCGTCCGCCGAGCCGGGAGTGGACTGCCGGGAGGAGAAGTGATGTCGGGCCCGTCCACCGACCCGCGCGCCGTGGCCGCCAACGCGCCCAAGCGGCGCGGCACCGAGCTGGCGCTGCTGGCCTTCGCGCTCCTCATCACCCTCGCGGCGCAGTGCATCGTCGACCTCACCGTGACCGGGTCGCTGCGGCCCGAGCTGGCCACCTTCGGCGCGTGGATCACGGCCCTGTGGGTCGTGGCCCACCTGGTGATCCGCAAGTGGGCGCCCTACGCCGACCCGCTGCTGCTGCCCGCGGTCGCCCTGCTGGTCGGGCTCGGTCTCGCGGTCATCCACCGGCTGGACCTCGCCGAGGCCCAGGACGGCGGCGAACCGGGCAGCAGCGCCGCCACGCAGCTGCTGTGGGCCACGATCGGCGTCGCGCTGTTCGTCGCCGTCCTCGTGGTGATCCGCGACCACCGGGTGCTCTCCCGCTACGCCTACACGCTGATGCTGGTCGGGCTCGTCCTGCTCGCCCTCCCGGCGCTGCTGCCGGCGGCGATCTCCGAGGTCAACGGCGCCAAGATCTGGATCCGCGTCGCCGGCTTCTCCATCCAGCCCGGCGAGTTCGCCAAGATCTGCCTGGTCGTCTTCTTCGCCGCCTACCTGGTCGACAAGCGCGACGTCCTCGCGCTGGCCAGCCGCAAGGTGATGGGCCTGGAGCTGCCGCGCGGGCGCGACCTCGGCCCGGTGCTCGTGGCCTGGCTGCTGTCGATCCTCGTGCTGGTCTTCGAGCGCGACCTCGGCAGCTCGCTGCTGCTGTTCGGCATCTTCGTGGTGATGCTCTACGTGGCCACGGAGCGGGCCAGCTGGCTGCTCATCGGCCTGGGCCTGTTCGCCGGCGGCGCGTTCCTCGCCTACCAGATCTTCGGCCACGTCCAGGCCCGCGTGGACGTCTGGCTGGACCCGTTCGCCTACCGGGACACCTCGGGCTACCAGCTGGTCCAGTCGCTGTTCGGCCTGGGCACGGGCGGCCTCTTCGGCGCCGGCCTCGGCGGCGGGCGGCCGGATCAGGTGCCGGTGGCCAAGAGCGACTTCATCGCCGCCGCGATCGGCGAGGAGCTGGGCCTGTTCGGCCTGGTCGCGGTGATCATCGTCTACCTGATCCTGGTCGAGCGCGGCCTGCGCACCTCGCTGATCGTCCGCGACGCCTTCGGCAAGCTGCTCGCCGCCGGCCTGGCGTTCGCCATCGCCTGGCAGGTGTTCGTCGTCCTCGGCGGCGTCACCGGGCTGCTGCCGCTGACCGGCCTGACCACCCCGTTCCTGGCCTACGGCGGGTCGTCGCTGGTGGCCAACTTCGGCCTGGTCGCCCTGCTGGTCCGCATCAGCGACGCCGCGCGCCGCCCGGCCACCCCGCCGGCCCCGCAGCCGCCGCGGCTGGGCGATGCGCCGACCGAGATCGTGCAGTCGTGAACGCGCCCCTGCGCCGCGTGGCGATCAGCGTGCTCGTGCTGTTCACGCTGCTGATCATCAACGTCAACTACATCCAGGTGGTCCGCGCCGACAAGCTGCGCGAGGACCCGGCCAACACCCGCGTGCTGGCCGAGGAGTACGAGCGCGAGCGCGGGTCGATCGTCGTCGAAGGCAGCGAGATCGCGCTGTCCACCCGGACCGACGACCGGCTGACCTACCTGCGGCAGTACCCGCAGGGGCCGCTGTACGCGCCGGTGACCGGCTACTACTCGCTCGTCTACAACACCGCGGGGCTCGAGCGCGCCGAGAACGACGTCCTGGCCGGCAACGACCCGCGGCTTTTCGCCCGGCGGCTGGCCGACCTGTTCACCGGCCGCGACCCCTCCGGCGGCGACGTCGTCCTCACCCTCGACCCGACCGTGCAGCAGACCGCCATGGAGGCGCTCGACGGGGTCACCGGGGCGGTCGTCGCGCTGAACCCGAAGACCGGCGCCATCCTCGGGCTGGCCAGCACGCCCACCTACGACCCGAACCTGCTCTCCAGCCACGACCCGGCGGGGATCCGCGACTACGCCGCCCAGCTCGGCGGGGCCAGCCCGGACCCGCGGATCAACCAGGGCATCCACGAGCGCTACTCCCCCGGCTCGGTGTTCAAGGTCATCGTCTCCGCAGCGGCCCTCGAGGACGGCTACACCCCCGAGACCACGGTCCCCGCGCCGGACCTGCTGACCCTGCCCGGGACGAACACCACGCTGGAGAACTTCAACGGCGAGAGCTGCAACGGCGGCGCCGACCAGTCCCTGATCGACGCGCTCACGATCTCCTGCAACACCGCCTTCGCCCAGCTCGGCATCGACCTCGGCGAGGACAAGATCCGCAGCATGGCCGAGGCGTTCGGGATGGACGGCGAGGGCTTCGAGATGCCGCTCCCGGTCGTGGGCAGCACCATCGGCGAGATCGAGAACGACGCGCAGCTCGGGATCAGCTCGATCGGCCAGCAGGACGTGCAGATGACCACCATGCAGGGCGCGATGATCGCCGCGGCAGTGGCCAACGGCGGCTCGCTCATGCAGCCCTTCCTGGTCGACCAGGTGCGCGCACCCGACCTCACCGTCATCGACCAGACCGACCCCGAGGAGAAGAGCCAGCCGGTCTCCGAGGAGGTCGCCGGCGAGCTGCGGGACATGATGGTCAGCGTCGTCGAGAACGGCACGGGCCGGCGGGCGCAGATCCCCGGCGTGACCGTGGGCGGCAAGACCGGGACCGCCGAGGTCGGCGACGGGGTCAACCCGCACACCTGGTTCGTCGGCTTCGCCGGCGAGGGCGATCGGCAGATCGCCCTCGCGGTGTTCGTCCGCAACGGCGGCAAGAGCGGGACGGAGGGCACCGGGGGCGACATCTCCGCCCCGATCGCCCGTCAGGTGATGGAGGCCTATCTCGGGGAACAGGGGGGCTGATGACACTCTCCCTGGGCACCCTGCTCGCCGGGCGCTACGAGATCACCGCCCCCGTCGCCGTCGGCGGCATGGGGGAGGTGTGGCGCGCCCGCGACCGGGTCCTCGACCGCACGGTCGCTGCCAAGGTGCTGCGCAGCGAGTTCACCGGCGACCCGAACTTCCTCGCCCGCTTCCGGAACGAGGCCCGCCACACCGCGGCCCTCTCGCACCCGAACATCGCCTCGGTCTACGACTACGGCGAGACCGTCGACGAGCGCACCGGTGCCAACCTGGCGTTCCTCGTCATGGAGTTCGTCGAGGGGCAGCCGCTCGTGTCGATCCTCCACGACGAGGGCCGGCTGCCCGTCGACTGGACGCTGCACGTGCTCGGCCAGGCCGCCGAGGGGCTCTCCGCCGCGCACCGTGCCGGGGTCGTGCACCGCGACATCAAGCCGGGCAACCTCATGGTCCGGCCCGACGGCGTGGTCAAGCTGACCGACTTCGGCATCGCCCAGGCCCGCGACGCGGCGCCGCTGACCCGCACCGGCATGGTGGTCGGCACCGCCCAGTACCTCTCCCCCGAGCAGGCGCAGGGCTTCGAGGTCACCGCCGCCTCGGACGTCTACTCGCTCGGCGTGGTGGCCTACGAGTGCCTGACCGGCGTGCGCCCGTTCGACGGCGCCTCGCAGGTCGCCATCGCGCTCGCGCACATCAACCGGCCACCGCCCCCGCTGCCCGAGGACATCCCGCCGGCGGTCCGGGCGCTGGTCGAGCGCGCGCTGTCCAAGGACGCCGCGCAGCGGTTCCCGGACGGCGGGGCGTTCGCCGAGGCGATCCGCGAGGTGGCGGCGGGTGGCTCGGCGCCCGCGACGGGCGCGTCCACCGACGTCCTCGCCGTCCCGGAGGGGGCCACCCAGGTCTTCGGCGCGGCCACCGGCGCCGCCGTGGCCGCGGCAGCCGGCGCGCCGACGACGTCGCCGCGGCCGATGCCGCCGCTGCAGGGGCCGCCGGCCGACGAGGACGGCGCGGCCGGCGAGCCGTGGGAGGAGGAGCCCCGGCGCCGCCGCCGCTGGGCGCTGATCGCCGCGGTCGTGCTCGTGCTGCTCCTGCTGGGCGCCGGCGGCTGGTACCTGCTCGGCAGCGGCGGCGACGACTCCGGCGGCGGCAGCCAGGCGACCGCCTCGACGACCAGCAGCGCCCCCACCTCCGCGGGCACCGTGGCCATCGACACCGACAGCTTCATCGGCCGGGACTTCGACGACGTCCGGGCGCAGCTCGAGGGCCAGGGGCTGACCGTCACCCGCGCCGAGGCCTCCGGCGCGCTCCTGGCCGATCTGGGCCGGGAGCTCGACCGGAACGCCGTCGCCGGCTCCGACCCCGCGAACACGACCGTGCCGGTGGGCTCGGGCGTCACGCTCTTCGTCGCCTCCGACGGCTTCACCCCCGACAGCGGCGAGGGCGGCGACACCACCCAGCAGCCGCAGCAGACGACGACGTCCGCGGCCCCGACGACGGCGCAGCCGACCACGGACGAGCCCACGACCGACGAGCCGACGACCGAGCAGCCGACGACGGAGGAGCCGACGGAGCAGCTGCCGGGCGAACCCGCGGACCCCGGCGGTGGCGGTGGCGGTGGCGGTGGCGGTGGCGGCGAGCCGACCGGGGGCGAGACCCCCACGGCCGAGCCGCAGACGCCGCAGGCCGGTGCGGCCGTTGTGGAGGATGGGACGGCGTGATCGCCTTTCCCTGCGCATCCCGGTTTCGGGCGTCCGCAGCGGTTAGGCTGCCCGACGGCCCCCTCCGGCTCTGCCGGGGCGTCCCCCGGGGCGCGCACGGCACCACCCGAGAGGACCTCCGATGACCACCCCGCAAGTGCTCGGCGAGCGCTACGAGATCGGCGGGGTCCTCGGCCGCGGCGGCATGGCCGAGGTCCATCGCGGCCGCGACCTCCGGCTCGGCCGTGAGGTGGCCGTCAAGGTCCTGCGCCAGGACCTCGCCCGCGACCCCTCCTTCCAGGTCCGCTTCCGCCGCGAGGCGCAGGCCGCCGCGTCGCTGAACCACCCCGCGATCGTCGCCGTCTACGACACCGGCGAGGACCGCACCGCCAGCGGCGCCACCCCGTACATCGTCATGGAGTACGTCGAGGGCGAGACGCTGCGCGACGTCCTCCGGCGCGAGGGCGTGCTCACCCCCGAGCGGGCCATGAAGTTCGCCGCCGACATCTGCGGCGCCCTGGACTTCAGCCACCGCAACGGCATCGTGCACCGCGATGTGAAGCCCGGGAACGTGATGATCACGCCCTCGGGCTCGGTCAAGGTCATGGACTTCGGCATCGCGCGCGCGGTCTCGGACTCCGCGGCCACCATGACCTCGACCGCCGCGGTGATCGGCACCGCGCAGTACCTCTCGCCGGAGCAGGCCCGCGGTGAGGGCGTCGACGCCCGCTCCGACGTCTACTCCGTCGGCTGCCTGCTCTACGAGCTGGTCACCGGGGCGCCGCCGTTCACCGGCGACTCCCCCGTCGCCGTGGCCTACCAGCACGTGCGCGAGGACCCGCGGCTGCCGTCGTCGATCAACCCGGACGTGCCGCCGGAGCTGGACGCGATCCTGCTCAAGGCGATGAGCAAGAACCCGGCGAACCGCTACCAGTCGGCCGCGGACATGCGCAACGACCTCCAGCGGGCCATGGCCGGCCAGCGGGTCGAGGCCACGCCGGTCATGAACGACGCCGAGAAGACCACGATCCTGGCGGCCGCGCCCGGCGGGTACGGCGGCTACGGCCACGACGACGGGGACTGGGGCGAGGAGGACGAGGCCGCGCGCCGCAAGCGCCGGAACCGCATCATCGCGATCGCCAGCATCGTCGCCGTCCTGCTCATCGGCGGCGTGATCACGCTGGCCGTGCTGCTCGGCGGCAACGACGACAACACCCCGCCGGCCACGCAGCAGGTGACCGTGCCGAACGTCGTCAACGCGACCGAGGCCGACGCCCGCTCCCAGATCGAGTCGGCGGGCCTGGCCGTCGGCACGGTGACCCCGCAGCCCAGCACGCCGGAGCAGAAGGGCCTGGTGCTCTCCACCAACCCGGCCGCCGGCGCCAAGGCCGACGAGGGCGCGAAGGTCGACCTCGCCGTCGGTGCGGGCCCGAACACCCTGGCCATCCCGGCGGTCATCAACCTCGACGTGGACCAGGCGCGGGACAACCTCCGGGGCGCCGGTTTCACGGGGAACATCAACACCGACCAGGTGGACAGCCTCGAGGCCGAGGGCACCGTCGTCGACGTCGACCCGGCGCAGGGCTCGCAGGCCGCGCTCGACGCCGAGATCACGCTGTCGGTGTCCGACGGCGACGCGCCCATCCCGACGGTCGTCGGCCAGCAGCAGGACGCCGCCCAGGCGGCCCTCCGCGACGCCGGGTTCACCAACGTCACCGTGGAGCAGGCCGAGGACTCCACGCAGCCCGCGGGCACCGTCGTCGGCGTCAGCCCGGGCGAGGGCCAGCAGGCCAGCGCCGGCACCCAGATCACGCTCAGCGTGGCCACCGCCCCGGCCGCGCCCACCGAGCTGACCGTGCCCTCAACCGTGGGCCAGACCGAGGCGCAGGCTCGGCAGACCCTGGCGCAGGCAGGCTTCACCAACATCGTCACCCAACCCACGGAAAACGACGGGACGCACGAGGTCGGCACCGTTGCGAACTCCAACCCGGAGCCTGGTGACCAGGCCGCGCCCGACGACGAGATCACGCTGTTGGTCTTCGGCCAGCCCACCGTGGGCGGCTGAGCCGGCCGCTGACGCGATGAGGGCCCCCTCCCGATCCCGGGAGGGGGCCCTCGTGCGTTCCGGGGCTCAGGCGGGCGTGCCGACCAACCGGCGGGCGCTCGCGGAGGCGGCCTCCACCATGGCCTCGTCGGGCGCCAGGCCGCAGGCGGCCAGCCAGTTGGCGAGCATCCGGTGGCCGCCCTCGGTGAGCACCGACTCGGGGTGGAACTGCACGCCCTCGATCGGCAGCTCGCGGTGGCGCAGCGCCATGACGACGCCGGACTGCGTGGAGCCGGTGACCTCGAGTTCGGCGGGCACGGTCTCGGGGTCGACGGCCAGGGAGTGGTACCGGGTCGCGGTGAACGGCGACGGCAGGCCGGCGAGGACCCCGGCGCCGGTGTGCAGCACCTGGCTGGTCTTGCCGTGCAGCAGCTCCGGCGCCCGCACGACCTCGGCCCCGAAGGCCTCGGCGATGCCCTGGTGGCCCAGGCACACGCCGAACACCGGCGTGCCGGCCTCGGCGGCCGCGCGGACCATCGGGACGGTCACGCCCGCGTCGGCCGGGGTGCCGGGCCCGGGGGAGAGCAGGACGCCGGCCACGCCGAGGTCGGGGAGCTCGTCGACGGTGACGGCGTCGTTGCGCCGGACGATGCAGCGCACGCCGAGCTGGCCCAGGTACTGGACGAGGTTGTAGACGAAGCTGTCGAAGTTGTCGACGACGAGGACGGGCCGGGTCTCGGGCACCCCCCAGGTGTACACGCTCAGCGCGGGGCCGCGTACTGGAGGTCCAGCGATCCGGTGTACTTCGGCAGCGTGACCTGCGCCCGCTCGTGCACGGTGAAGGTGAGCCCGAACGCCTGCACGGCCTGCTGCAGGATCCCCACCTGCGGGGAGGCGGCCAGCTGCGCCCGCACGGCGTCCGCGTCGCCGATCGCGGTGATGACGAACGGCGGGGAGTAGGTGCGCCCCTGCAGCAGGAGCACGTTGCCCACGCAGCGGACGGCGCTGGTCGCGATCAGCCGCAGGTCCATGATCGCAACGCCGTCGGCCCCCGCCGCCCACACCGCGTTCACGACCGCCTGCACGTCGGACTGGTGGATCACCAGGTCGTCGGGGCGGGCGTTGGTCGGCAGCGTGCCGTCGGCGCGGGGCGGCGCGTCGTCGAGGGTGATCTCCACACCGGGGCCGGACAGCGGCACCACGGCCGCCGACAGCGCCCCCGCGTCGGCCGCGTCCCGGGCCGCGGCGACGTCCCCGTCCCGGGAGGCCGCCTGGTCGGTCAGCCGCTGCGCCTGCTCCTGCAGATCGTCGAGCAGCTGCTGCTGGCGGTCGTTGGCGCGGCTGCGCTGGCCGATCAGGCTGGAGAGCTCGGTGACGTCGCCGGCCCGAAGGTCGGTGCCCTGGGCTGTCCGGCCCGACGTGGCGAACAGCAGCCCGGCGGCGAGCGCGACCACTGGCACCAGCGCCGTCCACGCCGAGGGCCGCGAGAACCGCAGCCGGGCGGGCAGGAGGGAGCCGGAGCGGGCCACGGCACCTCCTCGAGCGGGGGCCCCGGGGGGCACGATCGGGCGGCCACGACATGGCGGAACGCGACGGTCGCCCGTTGGCAGCTTAGGCTGGGAGGCAGTGGCGGCCGGGGACGACGGACCGGCGCCCGCGGAGGGAGTTCGCACGGTGCCCAAGTCCAAGGTGCGCAAGAAGTCGGTCTACACGCCGCCGGAGGGCGCGCTGCAGTCCCGCGGGGCGCGGGCCGTGAAGCCCAGCCCCCGCTGGTACGCCGTCCTCATGGTGGCCCTCATGCTGCTGGGCCTGGTGTGGATCGTCGTGTACTACGTGGCCGGCGACAAGATCCCGCTGATGGTCTCCCTCGGCGCGTGGAACTTCGCGATCGGCTTCGGCGCCATGGTGGCCGGTCTGGTCATGTCGATGCGCTGGCGCTGAAGAAGCCCCCTCCTGCCCCCCCCTCGCACGCTCGGGGCGGGACCCTGCAGGAGGGCCGCCTCGCACGGCCCGAAGGCCCTCGTCCCCCTGGGACGAGGGCCTTCGGCGTTTCCGGGCTGGGGATGCTGTGCACAGACCGACGCTTCGTCCACAGGTCGACATGGCGCTTCACCCCCAGGGTTGTCCACCGAGTGTGGAGAGAGGGAACCGGTCGTCACATCGTTGACCTGCGCAAATGCGCTGGGAGAGGCCGGTGTGACGAGTCCGCCACGGTCGTAACTACACCGGTGTGAGTCTTTCCCCAGCTGTGCACACAGCTGTGGAGAAGTCGACATGTACGCCCGGACGAAGGCGGTGACCTGCACGTTTGGCGGTTCCGCACAGTCACTGTCCACACGCGACGACGTCACCACGCCGGCCTGGCA
The DNA here is from genome assembly GCF_059428245.1 of Geodermatophilus sp. SMS 5-13. Lineage (NCBI taxonomy): Bacteria > Bacillati > Actinomycetota > Actinomycetes > Geodermatophilales > Geodermatophilaceae > Geodermatophilus > Geodermatophilus sp. SMS 5-13. The sequence continues at coordinate 5,707,210 of NZ_CP165729.1, read as the reverse complement.
GCCTGGAGCCCGTGAAGTGGTCACCCAAGCCGGCCGAGACCGTGGCCCTCGCCGCCATCGGGCTCGGCCTGGCCCTCGCCGTCCCCCTCGTGGATCCGCTGGGGCGGGTGCTCGTCGGCGCCGCCGCACTCCTGGTGCTGGCACTCGCCGCGCGCGGCGCGCTGCTGCGTCCCCGGCTGTCGGCCGGCCCGGACGGCGTCGACGTGCGGACGGTGACCGGCCGCCGGCACCTGCCCTGGCCGACGCTGCAGGTGCGGGTGCGGGCCACGCAGCGCTGGGGGCTGCGCAGCCGCACGCTCGAGCTCGACACCGCGGCCGGGCCGGACGACGACGGCGTCCTGCTGCTGCTCGGCCGGCGCGACCTGGGGACGGACCCGGCGGAGGTCGCCCGCGCCCTGCACGGGCTCGCGCCCTAGAAACCGACCGTCGGCACCGCGAGGGCGAGGACGAGCAGGGCGAGGCCGAGCGCCGCCGTTCCGGCGATCTGGACGGCGGTATTCCGCCGACCGAGGACGAGCACCGCCGTGGCGAGGGCCCCGGCGAGCAGCCCGCCGATGTGCCCGAGCAGCGAGATCCCGGGGACGACCACGCTGATGACCACGTTGAGGGCGACCAGTGTCGCGATGCCGCGCAGGTCCTCGCGCCGGGCGACGGCCAGGACGCCGAACGCGCCCATGAGTCCCCAGATGCCGGTGGACGCGCCGGCCGCGAACACCCCGGGCGACGCGAAGAGCTGGATCGCCGCCGCCCCGCCGAGCACCGACAGGAGGTACACCGCGCCGAACCGCAGCCGGCCGAGCTGCAACTCCAGCTGGCTGCCGAAGACCAGCAGCGCCAGCATGTTGAGCGCCAGGTGGACCAGGCCGAAGTGCAGGAACGCGGCCGTGAACAGCCGCCACCACTGCCCCGCGTCGACCAGCGCCGGCACCTGCGCCAGCTCGGCGAAGATCCGCGAGTTGTAGTTGTCGAGGGGGTTCTGCCCCCCGAGCCCGGCGGAGATCGCGGTGAGCACGAACATCGCGACGTTGACCGCGATGAGCGTGAGGGTCACCGGCCCCCACCGCCGGCCCGCCGACCGCAGGCCACCGCGCTTCGGGGCGCGCACGTCGGCCCGACCGGCGCGGACGCACTCCGGGCACTGGAACCCGACCGAGGCCGGGATCATGCACTCGGGGCAGATCGGCCGCCCGCAGCGCGCGCAGGCGATGCCGGTGGGCCGCTCCGGGTGCCGGTAGCAGGTGGTGGTCGGCGGGGCCGGCTGGGGCTCGGTCAGCTGCGCTCCACCTCGACGGACTGGAGCACGACGTCCTCGACCGGGCGGTCGTTGCGGCCGGTGCTCACCTTGGCGATGCGGTCGACGACGTCCCGGCTGTCCTGGTCGGCGACCTCACCGAAGATCGTGTGCCGCATGTTCAGGTGCGGGGTCTTCGACACCGTGATGAAGAACTGCGAGCCGTTGGTGCCGGGGCCGGCGTTGGCCATGGCCAACAGGTACGGGCGATCGAACTGCAGCTCGGGGTGGAACTCGTCCTTGAACTGGTAGCCCGGGCCGCCGTAGCCCTGTCCCAGCGGGTCACCGCCCTGGATCATGAAGCCGTCGATGATCCGGTGGAAGATCGTGCCGTCGTAGAGGCGGTCGGTGGACTTCTGCCGCGACTCGGGGTGCGTCCACTCGCGACGCCCCTCGGCCAGGTCGGCGAAGTTGGCCACCGTCTTGGGGGCGTGGTCGGGGAACAGGTTCACGCGGATGTCGCCGTGGTTCGTGTGCAGGACGGCGCTGCGCGCCGGAGCAGTCGATTCGGTCACGACCTCCACTCTTCCACCCCGGCACGGCGCCGGGGTGACAGGGGAAGCTCGCGCAGAACCGCGAACAGCCAGATCGACGCGAACAGCATGCTGGTCAGGACGTCGGTCGGGTAGTGCGCGCCGCGGTAGAGCCGGGCGGCGGCCACCACGAGCACCACGAGGACGGCGAGGGCCGGGACCCAGCGCCGCCATCCTCCGCGTGCCGCGGCCACGACGAGGGCGGCGACGGCGCCGTACAGGCAGATCGCCGCCGCGGTGTGCCCCGAGGGGAAGCTGGACGTGGGCGGCAGCTGGGCGTCCAGGTGCGGCACGGGGGGCCGCGGCCGGTCGATCAGCGCCACCGTCGTCAGGAAGATGGCCAGCTCGCCGCAGAGAGCGACGGCGAGGAGGACGACCGGCCGCCAGGAGCGGAAGGCGAACCAGCCGGCGATCGCGGCGACCACGCCGACGCCCACCACCACCCAGGTGTTGCCGAGCTCGGCGGCCGGGCCGGAGGCGGCGTCGAGGAAGCCGATGCGGTGCGCGGCGAACCACTGCACCAGCGCGCCGTCCCGCTGCTCGAACGCGTCACCCTCCTTGGCGCGGGTGAGCAGCCAGCCGATGCCGAGGGTGAGCCCGAACAGGACGACCAGGGTGATGCCGAGGCGGACCGCGACCCGCCCCGCGTGGACCGGCGGGGCCGCGGACTGCCTGCTGGGTGCAGTGCTGCGAGCGGTCATGACCGAAGGGTCCCGCCGCGAGCTCGCATGCGCCGCTCGGACCGGGCGGTACCGGACGACGCAGAGCCGGTAGGGCCCGTTCCACGTGGAACGGCGTCGGGTCGGGGCCTGACCTGTTCGATCAGTCGGTGGAGACGAGGGGAATCGAACCCCTAACCCCCGCCTTGCAAAAGCCTTCCGAGGGCCCCGAGCAACTCGCATTTCCTGGGTTCTAACGCCGTCTGACCTGGTATTTCGCCGATCTCTGCCATTGGTCGTTCACGATCAACAACGGCCGTTTTCGGACGTCTTGCGGACTATCTGCGGACTTGGCGGACTGCAAGTGTCGTTCGCGCCGGGCGGCTCGCGACTCCCTCAGCGGATGACGCGGACGTCCACTCCCAGCTCCTCGGCCCACCGCTGCCATGCGCGGTCGGCGGTGAACGCGCGGCTCGACAGGCTCCGGGCGAGCGCCAGGCACACCCGGTCGCCGAGGCTCAGGTTCGAGCGATGCCGGTAGAACGAGGCGGCGAGCCGCGCGTCCAGGCGTCCGAACGGGCTGACAGTGATGCCGAGGGCTTCCAGGGCGGCGTCGACGTCCTCGGCGGACAGGCCGTGCTGGGCGGCCTTCTGAACGACCTCTGCATAGTTGACCGCGCTGAGCGTGGCGCTTTCCGTCGCGGCCGCTCCTGCCACGACTTCCCAGCCGGCCTCCCGGTGCAAGAGCGCGAGCAGCGCTGACGCGTCGAGGACGATCAATTGGCAGACGGAGCGTCGTCAGCTGCGGCCTCGCGCCGGCGGTCGGCGATCAGCTCGTCGCTGAGGCTCACGTCGCCCGCGGCCTGTCGGAACTGCTCCCAGACCGCCTCGAGGGCAGCGCGGCGCCGGGGGTCCCACCCGGCCAGAGGCTCAGCCCCTGACGAGCTGCTTGCGCTCATGATCACAGGCTACCGACAAACCTGTCGATGACGGCGCTTCCACCGTCGACTCCCCGCCATGGGTCGCGCCCGATCCCGATGCTCAGCCCACACACCTGGTGCATGTGCGGTGAGCGCGAGTCGTTGTGACGGTTTCCAGGACGTCACCCGGCCCGTTCGGGCTGAAGGGGCAGAAGCGCGGCACATCCGATGAGCCGTCCAGCTCGCGGCGTACATGGCCGACGCCTGACGCAAGGGCCTGCCCGTCGGGACCCGCGAGCGACCTCAGTACGCCAGCCCTGATCTTGGCGCGACACGAGGAGACCCCTGCTCCCAGGTGCTTGCGGCCGAGAGAGGAGTCCGCGCCCGCTGTCGGCGCCAGAAACCCGTGTCAACGCGTTCTCGACCAGACGGCACGCATGCTACCGAGCCGGTAGCGCCGACGAGGCCCGTCTCTCGGACCGGGTCGCCGCCTTCTCCGGCCCAGGCCGGCCGCCAGGGATTCGCTCTAAGCGGCCCGCTAACGGACACCTCCCGGCAGCGCCCGTCACAGGTTGGATGATCTTGCCACAGGGCACCGAATGGGTGAGGCGAGGACCGTCCGGTTGCGGAAGGCAATCGGTCCCACGAGCCTGCGCTGCGTGAAGACGTCTCCGAGTCGAAGAAGGCAGTTGGCTCTGGCTTGGGCCGGAAGTGCCCTGGTCTGGGCGATCTTTCTCCTGTTCGCGATCGCGAGGCACAGCACTCGGGGCACGGTCGTGTACAGCCTCTTCATCGCGCTATCCATCGCAAGCCTGATTTGGAATCTGCGGAAGTCCACCAGGCCCCAGCAGCCTGGTGTCGGACAGCAACCTGCCGACGGTCCCGACGGCCGAGCCACAGCAAGGGTGATCGCAGTCATGGTGGCTGGGGTGGTGGCTGGCGTCGGCATGCTGATCTTGGGCTATCGCCCGCCAGGTAAGCCGGACGTCGTCTTGATCGGCTGTGGGGCGATGGCCCTGATCGGCGTGGTGGTGATGCTCGTGGGCTGGGTGCAGCAATCCAGTCGAAGCCGAAGCCGAGGCGACCAGCCTGGGGGGAGCAAGGGGGGTCGGTCGTTCTAAAGCCGCCCTTAGAGCTACTTGGCGTACCCCCGCGTGGGGCCGCTCCCCGCCCTCATTGTCCTGGGGTGGCCGTTCGCCGGAAGGGCGCTGGCGCGTCCCTGCGGGATGGGCCTTCGGCCCACCCTTCCCCCTACCCGGCCACCCCACGGATCAGCGGCTACGGAGCGGCCGAGGAGTGTGGTCCGCCCCCGGCTCCCGTGCACAGGAGAAAAACTGAAGATCAACTAACTCGGCCACGCGCAAGCTGCCTTGATGAGCTCCAGCCTGTGTCAGAGGCCGGGGGCACCCTGAAAGCCTCCGCAGTCGCACTCCAGGAGACGCCATGGCGAGCATCGCGAGACGACCCGACGGGCGCCGGCGCCCCCGCTACCGCGACGCGGCCGGCAAGGAGCACGCCCGCCACTTCGACCGGAAGGTCGACGCCCAGGCCTGGCTCGATTCCGTCACCACGGCCGTAGGGACCGGCACCTACGTCGACCCGGGCCGAGCCAAGGTGACGGTGGGCGAGCTGGCGCCGGTCTGGCTCGCCGGGAAGATCAATCTCAAGCCGACCTCGCGGGCCCGGTACACGGACGTCCTCAGGACCCACGTCCTGCCGCGGTGGGGTGACATCCCGCTGGTACGTGTCACCCCGAGCGACATCCAGGCCTGGCTGGCGGAGCTCTCGGTGAGCGGTCTGTCGGGTGCCTCGGTGCGCAAGGCGCACGGGGTGCTGTCCGGCGTCCTCGGTGCGGCCGTCCGCGATCGCCGGCTGATGGCCAACCCGGCGCTCGGGATGAACCTCCCGCCGCTTGGCGGCAAGCGCCGGCGGTACCTGAATGCCGCCCAGGTCGAGGCTTTGGCCGAGGCCGCCGGTCCCGGACGTGTCGCCGTCCTCGTGCTCAGCTACTGCGGCCTGCGCTGGTCCGAGCTCGCCGCGCTCCGGGTACGCAACTTCGATCTCCTGCGCCGCCGGGTGATCGTCGAGGAGGCGGTCACCGAGATCGACGGATCCAGGATCGCCTGGGGGACGCCGAAGACGCACAGCCGGCGCTCGGTGCCGCTGCCGCGGTTCCTCGTCGACGAACTGGCCCGGACAGTGGTGAACCGCCCCGGCGACGAGCTGGCATTCCCGTCACCACAGGGCGCCGTGCTCCGGAATCGCAACGCTCGAGCGGCCTGGTTCGACGACGCCGCCCGCGCCGCCGGAATCCCGGGGCTCACACCGCACGAGCTCCGGCACACTGCCGCGTCCCTTGCCGTGCACGCGGGCGCCAACGTCAAGGCCGTCCAGCGGATGCTCGGACACGCGTCGGCAGCCATGACCCTGGACCGCTACGCCGACCTCTTTGACGACGACCTGGACGACGTCGCCGACCGGCTGGACCGCCTCCGGAGTGAGGTCTGCGGACCGGCTGCGGACTTTTTGCGGACTGAGCACCCTCGGCGGCCACCTACCGCTCAAGATCGAAAGTACGAAAGCGCAGGCCAGAAGCCTGCTAAAGGAGTGGAGACGAGGGGAATCGAACCCCTAACCCCCGCCTTGCAAAGGCGGTGCTCTGCCAATTGAGCTACGTCCCCGGGGGCGGCGCGCCGGTCAGCGGGTGGTGGGAGTGCTGACCGCGCCGGGACCGCTGGTGGCCTCGTGCCAGAGATCGGCCTCGGTCCGGCCGGCAGAGCGCTTGCGGATCGCGGTGATCGCGCCGGCGATGACCGCCGCGAACGCCAACTTCTTCAGCACGCGGAGTACCTCCTCGGGGCACGCGGTGCCCGCGACGCGGGTCCTGCGTGCGTCACGGCACCGGGGGCACCGGCACACGGGTGGGCCTGGGAGGACTTGAACCTCCGGCCTCATCCTTATCAGGGATGCGCTCTAACCGCCTGAGCTACAGGCCCGTGAACCTCGGCAAGCTTACCTGCAGGGAATCGGTTCTCCGACGCGGGGGGCGGAGCCCTCCCGGTGGAGGACCGGGACGGGCTCATGGCGACTGGGGGACGGCGCCTGGCCGCGGTGCGATCCGGAGGATCGCGATGTCATCGCTCAGTCCCGTTCCGACAGCGTGACCTCGAGGCCGCCCACCAGGTCGGAGCAGAGGTTGTAGACGAACGTGCCAACGGTGCACAGCGCGGTCATCAGGATGACGTTGATCGCGCCGATCACCGCGGCACCGCCGAAGACGATTCCCGGGGTGATGACCTCGCTGCCGCCGCCGTCCGAGCCGGACGCGCTGCCCAGCTGGCCGAACAGGTCGTTGAGGGTGTCGAAGACGCCCAGCGCGGAGAGGACGCCGTAGAGGATCCCGACCGCGACCATCCAGATGAAGAACAGCGCGATCGACAGCACCAGCGAGATCTTGAACGCCGACCAGATGTCGACGTGCCGCAGCTGCAGCCGGGCCCGCCGCGGACCGCGACCGGCGGCCTTCTTCGCGGGCCGGGTCGTCCGGCCCTGCGCCTTCTTGGCCGGCACCGCGGCCGTGGCACCGGTCGACGGCGTCGCGCCGGTCGTGGGAGCCGCGCCGGCGGCGGGGGCCGAACCGGTGGCCGGAGCCGCCGGCGAGCTGCCGGTGGCCGGCGCACCCGTGGCCGGCGCGGCGCCGCCCTGGGCCCGCTGGGCGCCGGTGGCCGGGATGGCCTGCGTCGTCGAGACCGACGCCGGCGCCGGGTCGCCGGCGTCCTGCGTGCGCACCGAGCCCTGCCGGTCGCTCATGCCAGTCTCCCGTTCCCCGGCGGCTCGCGCCGCACGCTCGCGACCGGGATACCCAGGGCGTGCGGCGCAGCACCCGGGAACCGGTCAGTTCCGTGACTCGACAGGACGCGGTTCGTACGTCGCAGGTTACGACGCACGCCCGTACCTCTGCCTGTCCTGACGGTCACCCTAGGCTGCGGGCTCGTCATTGTCCGTCGTCCGGGCGATCGCCACGATGCTCACGTCCTCCGGCAAGTTCATGAGCTTGACGCCCATCGTGGCGCGGTCCTTGTTGTGCCGCACCCCGTTGACCGGCGTCCGGATGACGCCGCCGCCCGACGTGATGGCGTACAGCTCGTCGCCGAGCCGGACGGCCAGCGCGCCGACCAGGTTGCCCTTGCGGGCCTTCGGGTCGGCCGTGAGCACGCCCTTGCCGCCGCGGCCCTGGGCCGGGTAGTTCTCGATCCCGGTCCGCTTCGCGAAGCCGCGCTCGGTCGCCACGAGGACGTCGACGCCCTCCTCGACGACCATCATCGACAGCAGCCGGTCGTCCGACCCCAGTGAGATGCCGCGGACGCCCTCGGTGGCGCGGCCCATCGGGCGCAGCGTCGCGTCGTCGGCCTTGAACCGGATCGACATCGCGTTCTTGGTGACCAGCAGCAGGTCCTGCTCGGGGTCGATCAGCGCCGCCCCGACCAGCTCGTCGCTCTCGCGCAGGTTGATCGCGATGACGCCGCCGCTGCGCGGGGAGTCGAAGTCGGTGAGCCGGGTCTTCTTCGTCTGGCCGTTGGCGGTGGCCAGGACCAGGTACGGCGCGACCGTGTAGTCCTTGATCTGCATGACCTGGGCGATCCGCTCGTCGGGCTGGAACGCCAGGATGTTGGCCACGTGCGCGCCGCGGGCGGTGCGGTTGGCCTCGGGCAGCTCGTAGGCCTTGGCCCGGTAGACCCGCCCCTTGTTCGTGAAGAACAGGATCCAGTCGTGGGTGGAGCCCACGAAGAAGTGGTCGACGATGTCGTCCTGCTTGAGCTGGGCCCCCATCACGCCCTTGCCGCCGCGGCGCTGCGACCGGTAGAGGTCGCTCTTGGTCCGCTTGGCGTAGCCGGTGCGGGTGATGGTGACGACGACCTCCTCCTCCGCGATGAGGTCCTCCATCGAGACGTCGCCCTCGTTGGGCACGAACTTCGTCCGACGGTCGTCGCCGTACTTGTCGACGATCTCCTTGAGCTCGTCGCGGACGATCTGCCGCTGCCGCTCGGGCGAGGCCAGGATCGCCTGCAGGTCGGCGATGCGGGCCTCCAGCTCGGCCAGCTCGTCGAAGATCCGCTGCCGCTCGAGGGCGGCCAGCCGGCGCAGCTGCATGTCCAGGATCGCCGTGGCCTGGATCTCGTCGATGTCGAGCAGCTCCATCAACCCCGCGCGCGACGCGTCGGCCGATTCGCTGCGCCGGATCAGCGCGATGACCTCGTCGAGCATGTCGAGGGCCTTGGCCAGACCGCGCAGGATGTGCGCGCGCTCCTCGGCCTTGCGCAGCCGATAGCGGGTCCGCCGCTGGATGACCTCGATCTGGTGGTTGACCCAGTGCCGGACGAGCTCGTCGAGGCGCAGCGTCCGCGGGACGCCGTCGACGATCGAGAGCATGTTGCAGCCGAACGTCGTCTGCAGCTGGGTGTGCTTGTACAGGTTGTTCAGCACGACCTTGGCGACGGCGTCGCGACGCAGCGTGATCACCAGCCGGCGGCCGACGCGGTCGCTGGACTCGTCGGCGATCTCGCTGATGCCCTGCAGCCGGCCGTCGCGGACGCCGTCGGCGATCGCCTCGGCCAGGTTGTCCGGGTTGACCTGGTACGGCAGCTCGGTGACGACGAGCTGCACGCGGCCGCGAGCGTCCTCCTCGACCGTGATGACGGCCCGCATCTTCACCGAGCCGCGGCCGGTCCGGTAGGCGTCCTCGATGCCCTCGCGGCCGACGATCAGGCCGTGAGTGGGGAAGTCCGGGCCCTTGACCCGCTCCATGCAGGCCGTCAGCGCCTCTTCGGGCTCGGCGCCGGGGTGGTCGAGCATCCAGTAGACGGCCTCGGCGACCTCGCGCAGGTTGTGCGGAGGCATGTTCGTCGCCATGCCGACCGCGATGCCCGCCGAGCCGTTGATCAGCAGGTTCGGGATGCGCGCCGGCAGGACCAGCGGCTCCTGGTTCTTGCCGTCGTAGTTGGGCTGGAAGTCGACGGTGTCCTCGTCGATGCCGGCCAGCATCTCCATGGCCAGCGGGGTCAGCCGGGCCTCGGTGTAGCGCATGGCCGCGGCCGGGTCGTTGCCCGGGGAGCCGAAGTTGCCCTGGCCGTCGATCAGCGGGTAGCGCATGGACCAGGGCTGGGCCAGCCGCACGAGGGCGTCGTAGATCGCCGAGTCGCCGTGCGGGTGGTAGTTACCCATGACCTCACCGACGACGCGGGCGCACTTCACGGTGGCGCGGTCGGGGCGGAAGCCCTGGTCGTACATCGCGAAGAGGACGCGTCGGTGCACCGGCTTGAGGCCGTCGCGGACCTCCGGCAGCGCACGGCCGACGATGACCGACATCGCGTAGTCGATGTAGCTGCGCTGCATCTCCTGCTGGAGGTCGACCGGCTCGATGCGGTCGCGGAAGGGGGTCTCCGTCACGGTTCAGATCTCCACAAGTCAGTGCACAGTTGGGGACGAAGTCGCTGCTCAAGGACCCCTTTCTCCCGCCACCCGCAAGCTCGCGGCGGGGCCCTGAAAGGGGCCGAGAAGCGTTACACGTCGAGGAAGCGGACGTCCTTGGCGTTGCGGGTGATGAAGCTGCGGCGGGCCTCGACGTCCTCGCCCATGAGGATGCTGAAGATCTCGTCGGCCGCGGCCGCGTCCTCCAGCGTCACCTGCGACAGGATGCGCGACTCCGGGTTCATCGTGGTCTCCCACAGTTCCTTGGCATCCATCTCGCCGAGGCCCTTGAACCGCTGGATGGCGTCGTCCTTGGGCAGCTTGCGCCCGGCCTCCGCGCCGGCCTTGAGGACGGCGTCGCGCTCCTTGTCGGTGTAGACGTACTCGTCGCCGATCCGGGCGCCCCACTTGATCTTGTACAGCGGCGGGTTGGCCAGGTACACGTGCCCGGCCTCGACCAGCGGCCGCATGAAGCGGAACAGCAGGGTCAGCAGCAGCGTGCGGATGTGCTGGCCGTCGACGTCGGCGTCGGCCATCAGCACGATCTTGTGGTACCGCAGCTTCGACAGGTCGAACTCGTCGTGGATGCCGGTACCGAAGGCCGTGATCATCGACTGGACCTCGGTGTTCTTGAGCACCCGGTCGATGCGCGCCTTCTCGACGTTGATGATCTTGCCGCGGATCGGCAGGATTGCCTGGAACATCGAGTCGCGGCCGGACTTCGCCGAGCCGCCGGCCGAGTCGCCCTCGACGATGTAGATCTCGGAGTTGCGCGGGTCGGTCGAGCGGCAGTCGGCCAGCTTGCCCGGCAGCGAGTTGTTGTTGAGGACGTTCTTGCGGGCCAGCTTGCGGGCGTCCTGCGCGGCGCGGCGTGCGCGGGCGGCCGAGCTCGCCTTGGTGATGATCATCTTGGCTTCGGCCGGGTTCGCCTCGAACCAGTGCGTGATCTGGTCGTTGCAGACCCGCTGCACGAAGCCCTTGACCTCGGTGTTGCCGAGCTTGGTCTTCGTCTGGCCCTCGAACTGGGGGTCGCCCAGCTTGACCGAGACGACCGCCGCGAGGCCCTCGCGGATGTCCTCGCCGGTCAGCTTCTCGTCCTTCTCCTTGAGCAGCTTCTTGTCGACCGCGTACCGGTTCACGATCGAGGTCAGCGCGGCGCGGAAGCCCTCCTCGTGCGTGCCGCCCTCATGCGTGTTGATGACGTTGGCGAAGGTGTAGACGGACTCCGAGTACGCCTCCGACCACTGCATGGCGACGTCGACCGACATGCGCATGTCGTTCTTGCCCGTGCCGTCTGCGGCGAAGCTGATGACCGACTTGTGGATCGGGTTGCGCTTCGCGTTGATGTGCCCGACGTAGTCGACCAGGCCGCCGTCGTACTTGTAGGTGATCTCGGTGGCCTCGAAGGCCGCCGCCTCCGCCCCGGGCGCCGGCGCTTCCTCGGCGACCGAGGTCTCCTCGGCCAGGCCGGTCTCGGCCTTGCCCTGTCCGGGGCGCTCGTCGCGCAGGATGATCTTCAGGCCCTTGTTGAGGAAGGCCATCTCCTGCAGGCGCCGGTTGATCGTGTCGAACGAGTAGGTCGTCGTCTCGAAGATGCCGCCGTCGGCCCAGAAGGTGACCGCCGAGCCGCGCTTCTTCGTGGGGCCGACCTCATCCAGGGGGCCGGGCTTCGCCATGTCGTACCGCTGGAACCACTCGGCGCCGTCGCGCCAGACGTTCACCTCGAGCCGCGTGGACAGCGCGTTGACGACCGTGACGCCGACGCCGTGCAGACCGCCGGAGACGCCGTAGCTCTTGCCGTCGAACTTCCCGCCCGCGTGCAGGACGGTCATGATCACCTCGAGGGTGGGGCGCTTCTCCACCGGGTGCATGTCGACCGGGAACCCGCGGCCGTTGTCCTCGACCCGGACGCCGCCGTCGGCCATGAGGGTCACCTTGACGGTGTCGCAGAAGCCGGCCAGAGCCTCGTCGACGGCGTTGTCCACGACCTCCCACACCATGTGGTGCAGGCCGCGCTCACCGGTGGAGCCGATGTACATACCGGGGCGCTTGCGCACCGCCTCGAGGCCCTCGAGGACGGTGATGGAGCTGCCGGAGTACGAGTTCTCGGGCTTGGGTCGAGCGACCACGTGGGGCCTTCCTCTTGCGCAACCGGCGCACGACGACCCCGACGACGGCGAAGGGTCGAAGGCGCAGAACGGCGCTGAGCCGGTTGCTGGCGGTTTCTGCCGTCCAGTCTACCCGGGGCTACGACAGGAATGCCGCCGTCCACGCCCTGAGGGCGGATCTGCGCCACTCGGGACTCGTCAGCCACCACCGGTGCTGCCTCGCGGGCCGACACGCCGTCCCCGGGGCGCTGGGCCGGTCCGGCTCAGCCGGCCGCGTCGTCCCCGGACAGGCGGGTGGGGTCCAGGTGCCCGGCGTCCCGGCCGCGCGAGCGGTTCACCAGCACGGTGACCACCCACAGGACGACGCCGATGCCCAGCAGGATCCCGGCGATCCGGTACTGCTCCGCGGGCCGCCCGGACAGCGGCGTGGCGAGGAAACCGCAGGCCAGCGCGCCGACGACCGGCAGGACCGTCGGCGTGCGGAAGTGCTTCTCCTCGACCCGGTCGCGGCGCAGCACCAGGACGGCGACGTTGACGACGGTGAACACGCACAGCAGGAGCAGCGCCGTGGTGCCGCCGAGCGCGGGGACGGCACCGACGAACGTGATCAGGCCGAAGGCCAGCGCGGTGGTGAACAGGATCGCCGGCACCGGGGTCCGGCGGCCGCTGTGCACCCGGCCCAGCAGCGGCGGCAGCACGCCCTCCCGGGAGAGGCCGTAGACCAGCCGGCTGGCCATGAGCATGTTGATCAGCGCGGTGTTGGCGACGGCGAACATCGTGATGACGCCGAACAGGCCCAGCGGGAAGCCGGGCGCGCCGGCCTCGACCACCTGCAGCAGCGGGGTGTCGCCCTCGCTGAGCCGGTCGGCCGGTACGAGCGCGATCGCCGAGATCGACACCAGCACGTAGATCACGCCGGTGGTGAGCAGCCCGGCCAGCAGTACCTTGGGGAAGATCCGCCGCGGGTCCTTGCACTCCTCGGCCATGTTGACCGAGTCCTCGAATCCGACCATGGCGAAGAACGCCAGGCCGGTGGCCGCGACGACGCCGGCGAAGACCGTCTTGCCGCCGGTGTCGAACTCGGTCACGCGGGAGAAGTCGCCCGAGCCGAAGCCGAGCGCCCACAGGCCGACGCCGATGACGATCAGCAGGCCGGAGAGCTCCACGCAGGTGAGCACGACGTTGGTCTTCACGCTCTCGCCGACGCCGCGGAGGTTCACCAGCGCGACGAGGGTCATGAAGCCCAGGCCGAGCAGCGTGATGCCGAACCCCTCGCTGAACCCGAGGTCGAACACCTGGGCGAAGTTGGCGCTGAACGCGCGCGCCGCGGTCGACGCCGACGTGATGCCCGAGCTCATCACCGCGAAGGCGACGAGGAACGTCACGAAGTGCACGCCGAAGGCCTTGTGCGTGTAGAGCGCGGCGCCGGCGGCCTGCGGGTACTTCGTGACCAGCTCGAGGTAGCTGAACGCGGTGATCAGCGCGACCAGGAAGGCGATGAGGAAGGGCAGCCAGACGACGCCGCCGACCTCGGCGGCGACGGTCCCCGTCAGCGCGTAGATGCCGGTGCCCAGGACGTCGCCGATGACGAACAGCAGCAGCAGGCCCGGGCCCATCACGCGGCGCAGGGTGGGCTGCTGGCCCGGCGGGACGGCCTCGGTCTCCTGGGTGTGGGCCATCTGCGCCTCCTGCTCGACTCCGGTGATCGGGTGTTCCCCGAAGTCGATCGTGGTCGGTCGGCGGCGGCGCGGCGACTCGAAGCGGGGGCACCACCCGCACGAGTGGCCGGCACCCGCGTTCCACGTGGAACACCGCGCCCCGTCGCGCCGGCGGCTCACACCAGCAGCTGGGCGCTGGCGAGCTCGCGGTAGAGGGGGCTGGCGTCGACCAGCTCGGCGTGGGTGCCTCGAGCGACCGCCCGGCCACCGTCGAGGACGACGATCTGGTCGCTGTCGAGCACCGTGGACAGCCGGTGCGCGACCACGAGCAGCGACCGGTCGGCGGCGGCCGCGGCCAGCGTCTGCCGCAGGAGGCTCTCGTTGCGCGCATCGAGGCTGGCGGTCGGCTCGTCGAGCAGCAGCAGGGCGGGGCGGGCCAGCAGCGAGCGGGCGATCGCCAGCCGCTGGCGCTCCCCGCCGGAGAGCAGGACGCCGTCGTCCCCGACCGGCACGTCCAGGCCGCGCGGGGAGCGCTGCACGATGCCGGTCAGGCCGACGTCGGCCAGCACCGCCCACAGCTCGTCGTCCCCGGCCTCCGGCGCGGCCAGCAGCAGGTTCTCCCGCACCGTCCCGGCCAGCACCGGGGCCTCCTGCTCGACGTAGCCGAGCCGGGCCCGCAGCGCCGCGCGCGGCAGCTCGCGCACGTCGGTCCCCGCCCAGCGGATCGCCCCGCCGGTGAGCGGGTAGAAGCCCTCGATCAGCGCGAGCACCGTGGACTTGCCCGCCCCGGACGGGCCGACCAGCGCGACCCGGCTGCCCGCGGGCACGGTCAGCGACAGCCCGTGCAGCACCGCGGGGCCGTCGGCATAGCCGAACGAGACGTCGTCCAGCTCGAGCAGCGGGACGTCGTCGCCGGGCGCGGGCGTGCGGGGCGGGGCGGTCGCGGCGCCGCGCTCGGGGCGGTCGTCGCGCTCCGGCACGAGCGCCAGCACCTCACCGATCCGGCCGAGCGCGCCCAGCCCGGTCTGGATCTGCGTCCACGCCCCGATGGTCTGCCCCAGCGGGATGACCAGCAGGAACAGGTAGAGAATGAACGCCACCAGGTCGGCGACCGCGATCGAGCCGGTGGCGACGCGGTACCCGCCCACCCCGAGGACGGCGAGGAACGCCCCCTGGACGGCGATCGAGCCGGCCGGCGAGATCATCGCCTGCAGCCGCGCCAGCCGGACCCCGGCCGTGTACGCGCGGGTGGCGCTGGCGCCGACGACGGCGACCTCCCGCTCGGTCGCCCCGCTGGCCCGGATCGTGCGGACGGCGGAGAGCGCGCGCTCGACGGACGCGCTCATCGCGCCCACCTCCTCCTGCGCCTGCCGCGAGAGCCGGCGGGCGCCGCGGGCCACGGTGATCGCCACCGCGGCGCCGAGCGAGACCGCCAGCACGGTGACCAGCAGCAGCCACCCGTCGACGACGGCCATCGCGATCAGCGCCCCGATCCCGACCACCGCCGAGCCGGCGATCTGCACCACGCCGGAGGTGACCGTGGCGCGCAGCAGCGTGGTGTCGGCGCCGACCCGCGACATCAGGTCGCCGGTGCGGCGGCGGTCGTACTCGGCCACCGGCAGCCGCAGCAGCCGGTCGGTCAGGGTCCGCCGGGTCGTGAGGACGACGCCCTCCGCCGTCCGCTGCAGCACGTACTGCTCGACCGCGCCGAGGACGGCCGTCGCGACCAGGACGAGGACCAGTCCGCTGACGGCGGGGAGCAGCGCGGAGCCGCGGCCGACGGCCTCGATCACCCGGGCGACGAGCAGCGGCTGGGCCAGCGCGGCGCCCGCGCCGACCAGGCTGAGCGCGGCGGCGAGGCCGAGCGCGCGGCGGTGCGGGCGCAGCAGCGGGACCAGGTCCCGCGGCCGGGCGCCCGGGGCCGGCCCCTCCTGGCCGGCCGCGCTCACGGACGTCGCACGGACGCTCAGACCCCGGCCAGCGCGCCGACGACGGCGCCGAGCAGGCGGGCGTGGTGCTCGATCAGCGACGGCCGGTGCCCGTCGGGCCGGATCGCGGCCACGTACCCCGCCGCCGTCCAGAACTCGTCGCCGTCGTCGCTGCCCAGCAGCAGGCCGCGGACGGTCGGGTCCTGCACCAGGCGGCGCAGGTCGGGACTGTCCTCGGCGGAGAGCAGCACCCAGCGGGCGTCGAACTCCTCGTCCCCGCTCGGGATCTGCAGCAGCCCGCCGGTGCGGTGCTTCCAGAAGCGGGCCGGGGTCAGCCGCATCCGCGGCAGGGGCAGCAGCACCGGGGCGGCGGTGACGGCGTACTCGGGCACCCGGTAGCGGCCGGAGGCGTAGAGGACGTCGAACGCGACCAGTTCGAGCGTGCCGGCCCGGCCGCGCATCACGCCCGCCGGACGGTGGTCCCGGCCGAGGCGGACCGGCGCGGCCGCGATCAGCTCCGCGAGGACGGCGTCCTCCGGGCCGCTCCCGTCGCTGATCGTCCAGCCGTGCTGGAGCGCCCACCCCTGGGCCCCGACGACGTCGCCCTGGTAGCGGAAGACCGCCTGTCCCTCGGTGAGCCGCCGCCGCGGCGGGCCGAAGAACCCGCCGGCCGGCGCCTGCCCCTGCTCGGGGAGCGCGCCGGGGACGTCGCGCTGCGGTTCGGCCGGCGGCAGCGACCAGCCCGGCGGCTCCCAGTCGGCGCGGCCCGGGCCGCTCTCGTCGGCCGGCTGTCGGCCGCCCTGGCCCAGGTGCGCCGGCTCCTGCCAGCCGCTGCCCTCGTCGCGGCGGTCGTCGAAGCCGTCCCGGTCGCTGCTCATCGCTGCATCGTCCTCCCGGGAGCCGGCCGGTCCGCCGCCGTCTCCCTATCCGTACGTGTCCCGGGGCCCGCGGCCGCGCACCGAGCGCGGCCCCTTCTTCCAGCTGGGCGCCGTCGGTCCTACAACGCGCAACTTCGTCACGACGTCCCCGCCGACCGAGGCGCGCAGTTTGCCGAGGATCGTGGGGGCGAGCAGCCGCAGCTGGGTGGCCCACGCGGTGGACTCCGCGATGACCAGCAGCTCCCCCTCGGTGAGCGTCTCCGGCCGGCAGTGCGCGGCGATGTCCTCGCCGACGATCGCCGACCACCGGCCGAACACCGAGCCGACCTTGGTCCGCGCGGACCAGTCCTGCTGGGTCACCAGGGAGTCGACCAGCCGGCCGAGCAGTTGCGGGTCGTCGTCGCCCGGGCGGGGGCCGGTCCACGTGCGGCGCGGCCCGGCGATCCGCCGCCGGGTCGGCTGCGGTCGGGCGGCCGACGCGGCGCGGGCGGCCTCGAGCGCCGCGCGGGCGATGTCGCTGGGCCGCGCGGGGCGGTCATCGCTCACCGGGCACCTCCACGAGCTCGGTATCGGCGGCCGCGTCGTCCAGCGGCGTCGCCGTCCCCCCGGCCACCAGCACCACCGCACCCCGCAGCTCCACCGGCACGTCCTCCAGCACGGCGGCGGTGATCAGCGTCTGCTCGGCCGAGCGGGCCACCGCCGCCAGCGCCGCCCGGCGATCGGCGTCGAGGGTGGCGAAGACGTCGTCGAGCACGAGGATCGGCTCCTCGCCGTCGGCCCGGAAGAGGGCGAAGGTGGCCAGCTTGAGGGCGAGCGCCAGGGACCAGGACTCGCCGTGGCTGGCGAACCCCTTGGCCGGGACGGGGCCGAGGTGGATGACGAGGTCGTCCCGGTGCGGCCCGACCAGGGTCATCCCGCGGTCCACCTCGTCGCGTCGGCGTTCGTCGACCCGCGCGCGCAGGGCGTCGGCGAGCTCGGCGACCGTGGGCAGCGCCGTCCCCTCGGCGACCGGCGTCCCGTCCCCGGCGAGCGGCACCGTGCTGGCGTAACCCAGACCGGCCGCCGCGGCCCCGGGGCCGGCGACGCCGGCGTACGCGCGGGCCACGTGCGGGGCGAGGTCGGCGACCAGCCGCAGCCGGGAGGCGAGCAGCTGGCTGCCCAGGTCGACCAGGTGGCCGTCCCAGACGTCGAGCGTCGCCAGCGCGTCCCCGCGGGCCAGCCGGGCGGTCTTGAGCAGCGCGTTGCGCTGCTTGAGCACCCGCTCGTAGTCGCTGCGCACCCCGGCCAGCCGCGGCGTGCGGCTGACCAGCAGCTCGTCGAGGAAGCGGCGCCGCTCGGTGGGGTCGCCGCGCACGAGGGCGAGGTCCTCCGGGGCGAACAGCACGCTCTTCACGACGCCGATCAGCTCGCGCGGCCGCGGCAGCGGCGCCCGGTTGACCCGGACCCGGTTGGCCCGGCCCGGGTTGACCTCGATCTCGACGAGCAGCTCGCGGTCGCCGCGCCGCAGCGCCGCCCGGACCACCGCCTGGGGATCGCCGTGGCGCACCAGCGGCGCGTCGCTGGAAACCCGGTGGCTGCTCAGCGTCGCCAGGTAGCCGATCGCCTCGACGAGGTTGGTCTTGCCCTCGCCGTTGCGGCCGACGAACACCGTCGGACCGGGGCGCAGGGCCAGGTCGACCCGCTCCCAGTTGCGGAAGGAGCCCAGCTGCAGGTGCCGGACGTACACCCGTCACCCTCCCCCGGGGCCAAAGTGGCCACTTTGGCCCTCACGCTTCACGCGGGGCGCTCGGCCTCCTGCGCCGCGACGGCCCGCACGGCGTGCCCGCCGAACTGGTTGCGCAGCGCCGCGACCGCCTTCATGGTCGGGGACTCCTCCTGGCGCGAGGCGAACCGGGCGAACAGCGCGCCGGCGATCGCCGGCATGGGGACGGCGTGCTCGATCGCCTGCTCCACCGTCCACCGGCCCTCGCCGGAGTCCTCCGCGTAGCCCTTGATCCGCTCCAGCTTCGGGTCCTCCTGCAGCGCTCGGACCAGCAGGTCCAAGAGCCAGGAGCGGATGACCGTGCCCTGGGTCCACGAGGCGATCACGCCGGGGACGTCGTCGACGAGGTCCACGGCCTCCAGCAGCTCGTAGCCCTCGCCGTAGGCCTGCATCATCGCGTACTCGATGCCGTTGTGGACCATCTTCGAGAAGTGGCCGGCGCCGACCCGGCCGGCGTGCACGTAGCCCACGCCGGGCAGCTCCTGCCCCGACTCGTCGGTCGGCGACGAGGGCCGGAGGGCGTCGAAGATCGGCTGGACCTTCGCCACGTCCGCCGCGTCGCCGCCGACCATGAGCGCGTAGCCGTTCTCGAGGCCCCACACGCCGCCGGAGACCCCGCAGTCGAGGTAGCCGATGCCCTTGGCACCGAGGAGCTCGGCGTGGGCGGCGTCGTCGGTGTACCGCGAGTTGCCGCCCTCGACGACGACGTCCCCCGGCTCGAGGACCTCGGCCAGCTCGCGGACCGTCGACCGGGTGGGCTCCCCCGAGGGCACCATCACCCACACGACCCGGGGCGTGTCCAGCGCCGCGACCAGGCCTTCCAGGCTGTCGACGTCGCGCTTCTCGGAGAACCTGTCGTAGCCCACGACCTCGTGGCCGGCGCGGCGCACCCGCTCGGCCATGTTGCCGCCCATCTTGCCCAGCCCGATCAGCCCCAGCTGCACGGCGAAACCCTCTCTCGAACGATGTGCGGAGTCGTGTCCGCGGTGCCCCTGGCCGGTGCCCTTGACACCTGCGCGGGCGATCAACCGGGCAGGCGGACCGGCATGATCAGGTAGCGGTAGCTGCCGCCGCGCTCCGCGGGGCGGGCCGGCGCGCCGCCGGAACCGCTGCCCTCGTCGTCGGTCGCCGGCTCGTCGACCCCGGAGAGGACGGCGGGCTTGAGCGGGCTGGTGAAGTCCATGCGCGCCCGCGGAGTGTGCACCGCGGCCAGCCCGTCGAGCAGGAACGTCGGGTTGAAGCCGATGGTCAGCGGGTCGCCGTCGAACTCGACGTCGCAGCGCTCCTCGGCCTGCCCCTCGTCGTCGGTGCCCCCGGCCCGCAGCGTGACCTGGCCCGGCGTGAACTCGCAGCGCAGCGGGGTGCCCCGCTCGGCGACCAGCGCGACGCGCTTGGCCGCGTCGGTGAACAGTCCGACCGGCAGGATCGCGTTCGCGCTCGACTCGCTCGGCATGATCGCGCGGTACTTGACGAACTCGGCGTCCAGCAGCCGGGTGGTGGTCTGCCGGTCCTTGCCGGACAAGCCGAGGATGCCCTCGCCGGAGCCGCCCGAGGACAGCGAGACGACGATCTCCGGGCCGCTGGTCAGCGTCTTGGCCGCGTCGGCCAGCGTGCGCGCCGGCACCAGGACCGCGGCGGAGGTGCCCGGGGTCTCCGGCCGCCAGGCGAACTCGCGCACCGCCAGCCGGTACCGGTCGGTCGCGGCCAGGGTGATCAGGTCGTCCTCGATCTCCAGCCGGACACCGGTGAGCATCGGCAGGGTGTCGTCGCGGCCCGCCGCCACCGCCACCTGGCCGACGGCCTCGGCGAAGACGTCGCTGTCGACGACCCCGGCCGATGACGGCATGGCCGGCAGCGACGGGTAGTCCTCCACCGGCAGCGTCGGCAGGCTGAACCGGGCGTTGCTGCAGGCGATGGCCAGCCGGGGGCCCTCGGCGGTGATCTCCACCGGGTGCGGCGGCAGCGCGCGGGTGATCTCGGCGAGCAGCCGGCCGGGGACCAGCGCGCGGCCGGCCTCCGTGGCGTGCACGTCGACCTCGGCCCGGGCCGACACCTCGTAGTCGAAGCCGGAGACGGACAGCTGGTTGCCGTCGACCTCCAGCAGGATCCCGGCAAGGACGGGCACCGACGGCCGCGGGGGAAGGCTGCGCGCCGTCCACGCGACCGCGTCGGCGAGCACCTCACGTGCCACCCGGAACTTCATGACTGGACCCACTTCAGCTCTGCCCGGGCGGGTCGGCGACTGGCGTCGTCCTTCCCGTCCGCGGGATCTCCCGTGCTCTGTGCGGTGCTCATCGTGCCTGGTGCGGTCCGCCCGGGGGAAACCCCGGCTCCTCGATGCCCGTCTGGAGCCCCTCTGGCCCCATGCTCGGGCCGGCTTCCCCACCCAGAGTGTGGTTCGAGAAAACCTCGAGATATCTCCTTCATCCTCGTCATCACTGGTGTGGAAGCTGGGGACAACGGCCCTTCGCGCAGGTCAGCCCAGAAGTCGACATGTTGGCTCGCTGTGGGTGGGCGACGCGTCACCTGTGTCGACACGTGGACATCTCGACGGCCGTGCACATGGGCCCGTCGTCGTCCACGCGCTGTCCCCTGCGCACCCCCGGCTCGATCCCCAGGTCATCCGCAGGCCCATGACCCCGGGATGGGCGCGGTCGGGGCTCACCGGGCAGCTGAAGGCGAAAATGCAGGTCACAGGGGTGGAATTACATCGGACACCGAGCGAGGTCCGGCCGCGCGGCGCAAGGGTCACCCGCCCCCGGCGGGCGCGTCCCTGACCGGATGTGAGCTGGCACACACGAGATCTCCCCAACCTGTGCACATTCCTGGGGACAACTTCTCGACGAGTCGACGACGGCGACGCCGGCGACCGCCGCGGATCCGCGCAGGACGTGGGGTTACGCCATGCACACAGTTCCCCACAGGTGGGGATAAGTCGACCTGCGAAGGCGGGGTGACGTGCTGGAGCGGCTCCGTTCCAGGGGCCCGCCCTGAGCCTGCGAAGGGTGGGGAGGAACGGGGTCCCTCTACTGCCGGGCGCGGCTCTTGATGCGGGCGGTCAGCTCGGTGACCTGCGTGTACGTCGCCCGGCGCTCGCTCATCAGGTTGGTGATCTTCTTGACCGCGTGCATGACCGTCGTGTGGTCCTTGCCGCCGAACGAGGCGCCGATGCGGGGCAGGGAGAGCTCGGTCAGCTCGCGGCAGAGGTACATCGCGATCTGCCGGGCGTTGACCAGCGTGCGGCTGCGGTTGGTGCCCTGCAGCTCCTCCATGGTCACGGAGAAGTACTCCGCGGTGGCCGCCATGATGATCGCCGCGGTGATCTGCGGGCCCTGCTCGTCGCTGATCAGGTCCTTGAGCACGAGCTCGGCCAGGGGCAGGTCGACCTGCTGCTTGTTCAGGCTGGCGAACGCGGTCACGCGGATCAGCGCGCCCTCGAGCTCGCGGATGTTGGTCTGCACCTTGCTGGCGATGAACTCGAGCACGGCGTCGGGCACCTGCAGCCGCTCCCCCCACGCCTTCTTGCGCAGGATCGCGATGCGGGTCTCCAGGTCCGGGGCCTGGACGTCGGTGATCAGCCCCCACTCGAACCGCGTCCGCAGCCGGTCCTCCAGCGTGGTCAGCTTCTTCGGCGGCCGGTCGGAGGTGATGACGATCTGCTTGCTGGCGTTGTGCAGCGTGTTGAAGGTGTGGAAGAACTCCTCCTGCGTCCGCTCGGCGCGCTCCAGGAACTGGATGTCGTCGATGAGCAGGAAGTCGATGTCCCGGTAACGGCGGCGGAAGTCCTCGGCCCGGCCGGAGTGCACCAGGTTGATGAACTCGTTGGTGAACTCCTCGGTGCTGACGTAGCGCACCTTCACGTTGGGGAACATGCGCGCGGCGTAGTGCCCGATCGCGTGCAGCAGGTGGGTCTTGCCCAGCCCGGACTCGCCGTAGATGAACAGCGGGTTGTAGGCGCGGGCCGGGGCCTCGGCGACCGCGACCGCGGCGGCATGGGCGAACCGGTTGCTGTTGCCGATGACGAAACTGTCGAAGACGTACTTCGGGTTCAGCCCCGGGTCGGCCGCGGCGGCCGGCCGGCGGTCGGCGAACGAGGTGACGTCGCCGCCGCGGGCCGCGCCGGAGCGGGGCGCCTCGGGACGACGGGTCCGGGCGGCGCCGTTGGCGCGGCCGCTCTCGCCCGGGACGTCGAGATCGAAGGGCAGGACGTCGGCGGTGTGCTCCTCCGCGGCGAACGGCGCGGGCTCCTCGGCCGGGCCGGAGGTCCAGCCGGGCGTGCTCCAGTCCTCGGGGGCGCCGCGGTCGGCGGCCGGCCGGCTCGGGAGCTCGGCGCCGGTGTCGGGGCGGTCGGCGGGCGTCGGCTCGGCCCAGCTCTCGGCCGGCTCGCGCTCCCACACCGGGCTGCGGCCGGCGTCGGCCCGCACCCCGAAGGCGCTGCGCCCGTCGTCGGCGCGGTCGCGGGTCTCGCGGTCCTCCTCCGCCCGGCGCGCCTCGACCGACGACCACGGCCGGCGGGTCGGCGGCTCCTCGGCGGGGGCGGGCGGCTCGGCCGGGGCGTCCTCGAGCTGGACGGCGACCCGGATGTCGCGGCCGAACCGCTCGGACAGCGCCTCGGAGAGCACCCGCCGCATGCGGGACTCGAGGACGGTCTGGGTGAACTCGTTCGGCGCGGCCAGGACGGCGGTGTCCTCGACCAGCCCGAGCGGGCGGGTCAGGTTGAGCATCGCGTTCTGCTGCGGGGACAGGCTCGTGGCCAACCGCTCGCGGATCTGGTCCCAGACCGTCGCCAGGTCCAGCGTGGCATCGGTCATGCCCGTCGTCCTCCCCTTGCTTTCTGATGCCGGGCCGATGCCCGGCTCCCCCGTGGCGCCGCCCCGTGTCGGCGCGCCCCACCCCGCGGCACCGTCTCCGCCGCGTCCTGTGGATACCCGAACACACGGGTTCCACATCGCTGTCCACAGGGTGTGCATGACCGGGCACGGCCTCCCCCGGCGGCCGCGGACGGCGGTCCCCGGTCGAGGAGTATGTGCTGGTCATCGCCCTGGCGGGGCAGGTGGACGGGGGAACGGCGGGTCGGTGCGACCGACGGGTCGGCCCCGCGCCGGAGCCCGTCGGCGCGACGCGGAGCGACGGCGACGCTAACAGCCCTGTCCACAGCCCGGCAACGATCAGCGAACGTTCCCGGGCGCGTCGGACTCCGTTTCCACGGACGTCACTACGGCGTGCCTCGGGAGCCGTCCCGCGCGATTGGTGCAGCCTGGGCGGTCGCCGTCCGGCCGGCCACCGGGGGACGGCGATCCTCGGTTATGCTGGTCGGAGTCTGCAGAGCGCCCGGGCTCCTGCGCAGGTGGAACCTGCCTGCCGGTCGTCTCCGCAGGAACCAGCTTCCGGGGCTTCCCGGGTGCGGCTCGCGCCGCGTCCGCGTAGGGCCCCGAGCGTGTCCGTCGGCCGGCGGGCACGCGACCGCCGATGCCGTGTAGTGGGAGTACCTCGTGAGCAAGCGCACGTTCCAGCCGAACAACCGTCGTCGGTCCAAGACTCACGGCTTCCGGCTGCGGATGCGCACCCGCGCGGGCCGGGCGATCATCGCCGGCCGTCGGCGCAAGGGTCGCGAGAAGCTCTCCGCCTGAGGTGTTGCCCGCGCAGGCACGCCTGCGCCGGCGTCCGGAGTTCACCACGGTCGTCCGGTCGGGGCGGCGCGTCGGGCGGCCGACCATGGTGCTCCACTACCTCCCGCAGCGCCCCGAGCTCCCCGCCGGGGTCGATGGACCGCGCGCGGGTTTCGTCGTGGGCAAGGCGGTCGGCAACTCAGTGGTCCGCCACCGGGTGACCCGCCGGCTGCGCGCCGTCGTCCGCGACGAGCTGCACCGCCTGCCCCCCACCGCCGACCTGGTGGTCCGCGCCCGTCCCGAGGCCGCCGAGGCGTCCTCCGACCGGCTGCGCCGTGACCTGTCGGCGGGGCTCGACCGCCTCCTGCCCGAGCGGGTGCGGTCCTCGTGAGCGGCGCCCTCCTCGCTGCCGTCCGCTTCTACCAGCGGGCGATCAGCCCGGCGCTGCCCCCGCGCTGCCGCTTCTACCCCTCGTGCAGCGCGTACGCGCTCGAGGCGATCGAGCGCCACGGCGCCGCCCGCGGCACCTGGCTTGCGCTGCGCCGGCTGGTGAAGTGCGTGCCCTGGCATCCCGGCGGGGTGGACCTGGTGCCCGAGCCCCGGTCGCGCCGCCGTCCCGGAACCCCTGACCCGGGCCGCTCGTCGTCCACAGCGGCGCCCGTGCGGGTGCCCGACCTCGTCACCCCGCCGGCCCGACGGGCCCCGCAGGAGGAGTCCTCCCTTGCTTGACTGGCTCTACACCGCCATCTCGTGGGTGATGAAGCAGTGGCACGCCCTCTTCGCCACCTTCCTCGACCCGGCCGGCGGCCTCTCGTGGGCGCTGTCGATCATCTTCCTCGTCGTGACGATCCGGCTGCTGCTGTTCCGGCTGTTCATCCGGCAGGTGAAGTCGCAGCGGGCGATGCAGGAGATCCAGCCGGAGATCCAGGCCCTGCGCAAGCAGTACGGCAGTGACCGGCAGGGCTTCAGCCAGGCCGTCATGGCGCTGCAGAAGGAGCGCGGGGTCAACCCGCTGGCCGGCTGCCTGCCGATCCTGCCGCAGATCCCGGTCTTCATCTCGCTGTTCCACGTGCTGCGGAGGATCCAGCCCGGGGCGGCAGGGCTGTACAGCTGGTCGTACGAGCTGACCCAGCAGGCGGCTACCGCCAAGCTGTTCGGCCTCGCGCCGATCTCCGCGTCGTTCGTGATGCAGGACCCGAAGAAGTCCGCCGTCCTCGAGCTCACCAACGGCAGCTACACGCCGATCCGCGTGGTCGCGATGGTGCTCATCGTGATCATGTGCGTGACCACGTTCTTCACGCAGAAGCAGATCATGAAGCGGTCCGGCCCCGTCGAGGGTCAGGCGGCGATGGTCCAGAAGTTCATGCTCTACGGGATGCCGCTGAGCCTGTTCGTCTCGGGCTTCTTCTTCCCGATCGGCGTCCTGCTGTACTGGTTCACCAACAACCTGTGGACCCTCGGCCAGCAGTTCTACATCCTCAAGAAGATGCCGCCCCCGCCCGGATCGCCGGCCGCCAAGGCCGCCGCCGAGGCGGAGCGGGCCGCCCGCGGCCCCCAGTCGCTCGCGCCCAAGCCGGGCGCCAAGCCCGTCCGCGGCAAGGGCGGCCGCCCGGTGACCCCGCCGGCGGCGCCGTCCGGTGACGGTGCGACGGCCGGCGGCTCGGACGGCGGCACCGCTCCGGCCACGCCGGCGGCGGGCGACGCGTCCACGGGTGACGGCACGCAGCCGAACGGTGGCCGGCCGGGCAGCGGCAAGCCCGGCGAGTCCGGCCCGTCCGGCAAGGCGAAACGAAAGCGCCGCTGACCGGCGCCCCCGCGTCCTCGCCGGACGCCCGCCGGCGCGCGCCGGCCCCAGACCACCCGGACCGACGAGGAGGAACCTCCGTGAGTGCTCCGCAGCAGCCCGCGACCGACACCGCCGCCACGGCCGAGGCGACATCGGGCGCCGTCCTGAGTCCCGCGCCCGCGGGCGGGCCGGTCGACCCCGACGGCCGCCCCGGCCTGCCGGACGCCGACGCCGCCAGCGACGACGCGCTCGTGGACGACGCCGACGACCAGGACGAGGACGACGACGCGGACGACCCGGAGGACGACCCGGAGGACGACCCGGCCGAGGACGACCCGGCCGAGGACGACGACCTGCTCGTCCGCGAGGGTGACGTGGCCGGCGACTACCTGGAGCGGCTGCTCGACATCCTCGACGTGGACGGGGACATCGACCTCGACGTCGAGGGTGACCGGGCCTCGGTCGCGATCGTCGGCGGCAAGCTGGACAACCTGATCGGCCCCGACGGCCAGGTGCTCGAGGCGCTGCAGGAGCTCACCCGCCTCGCCGTCGCCCAGTCCACCGGCGTCCGCAGCCGGCTCATGCTGGACGTCGGTGGCTTCCGGGCCAAGCGGCGCTCCGACCTGTCCGCGCTCGCCGGCGAGGCGGCCCGGCGCGTGGCGCAGAGCCGGCAGCCGGAGCGGCTGACCCCGATGAACCCGTTCGAGCGCAAGGTCGTGCACGACGTCATCGCCTCGGTCGCCGGGGTGCGCAGCGAATCCGAGGGCGAGGAGCCGAACCGGCGCGTCGTGATCCTGCCGGACGCGTGAGCAGTACGGACGGATCTGTTCCACCGGCCCCGGAGGCGGCACGCGCCGTCTTCGGGGCCGCTCTGCCCGCCGCGGAGCGCTACGTCGCGCGGCTGGCCTCGGACGGGGTGACCCGCGGCCTGATCGGGCCGCGCGAGGTGCCCCGGCTGTGGGAGCGCCACGTCCTCAACAGCGCCGCCGTCGCCGAGGCGGTGCCGACGGACGCCCGCGTGGTGGACGTCGGCAGCGGGGCGGGCCTGCCCGGGATCCCGCTCGGCCTCGCCCGGCCCGATCTCACGCTCACCCTGGTCGAGCCGATGGCCCGGCGGGTGGAGTTCCTCGAGGAGGCGGTGGCCGAGCTGGCGGCGCCCTGGCGGGTGGTGCGCGGCCGCGCCGAGGAGCGGTCGGTCGCCGCCGCGGTGGGCGCTGTGGACGTGGTCACGGCGCGGGCGGTGGCCGCGCTCCCCCGGCTCGTGGCCTGGTGCCGCGGGCTGCTCAGGCCCGGCGGCCAGCTGGTCGCGCTGGTCGGGGCCCGCGCGGTCGAAGAGCTGCCCGGACTGGTTCCGGAACTGGAGGCCGCAGGCATGCGGAACGTGCACGCGCGGGCTGTCGGTGCGGAGTTGGGGGACGCTGCCACTACCGTGGTGGTCATGACGCGCGGGGCACGATGACCGGAGCGTCGCAGACGATGACCCGTCCGCTGTTCCACGTGGAACCCAGACCCTTGCCCGCGCCCGTTCCACGTGAAACGCGCCGCGGTACGAACGGCAGGAAGGACCCGCGATGACCGACCCGGGTGAGCGGTTGCGGAGCAGTCTCACCGCCGATCAGCCCGCTCCGGGGACGGAGTTCGACAGCCCCATCGCGATGGAGGCGCTGCGGGCCACCCGCGTCCTGCACGCGGCGGACCAGGATCCCTTCCCGGCGCCCGGCCGGCTGCGGGTCATCACGATCGCCAACCAGAAGGGCGGCGTCGGCAAGACGACGTCCGCGGTGAACCTCGGCGTCGCGCTCGCGCTCTACGGGCTGCGGACCCTGGTGATCGACCTCGACCCGCAGGGGAACACGAGCACGGCCCTCGGCGTCGAGCACACCGTCGGGACGCCGTCGGTCTACGACACCCTGATCGGCGACAGCCCGCTGTCGGCGGTCACCCACCCCACCACGGCGAGCCCGCTGCTCTCCTGCGTCCCGGCGACGATCGACCTGGCCGGCGCCGAGATCGAGCTGGTCTCCGTGGTCGCCCGCGAGTACCGGCTGCGCCGCGCCATCGAGGCGTACGTGCACTCGCTGCCGGAGGACAAACGGCCGCAGTACGTGCTCATCGACTGCCCGCCGTCCCTGGGGCTGCTCACCCTCAACGCCCTGGTGGCCGGCGACGAGGTGCTCATCCCCATCCAGTGCGAGTACTACGCGCTGGAGGGGCTCGGGCAGCTGCTCAACAACATCGACCTGGTCCGCGCGCACCTGAACCCGGGCATCGCCGTCCGCACCATCCTGCTGACCATGTACGACGGGCGGACGAAGCTCGCCGACCAGGTGGCCGAGGAGGTCCGCAACCACTTCGGGGACCTGGTGCTCACGGCGGTCATCCCCCGCAACGTGCGGGTGTCGGAGGCGCCGGGCTACGGGCAGTCGGTGCTCACCTACGATCCCGGGTCGCGCGGCTCGACCAGCTACGTGGAGGCGGCCCGGGAGCTCGCCGAGCGCGGCGTCGGGCTGCCGCCCCTGGAGCGCGCGCCGGCGGGCGTCGCTCCGCATTCCTACGCAGACCCGGTCATCCCCACTGACCCCTCGACGGAGAACCGATGACGAAGCGTGGCGGGCTCGGCCGCGGCCTGGCGGCCCTGATCCCCACCGCTCCTCCCCCGCCGGAGTCCCCGGCCGCCGAACGGCCGTCCGTCGTCGCGGCGCCGGTTCCCGCGGCGGTTCCGTCGTCCGATGACGAGCCGGCGGAGGAGCCGGCCGCGCCGGTCCGCCCGGCGGTCGCGCCCGCGCCGGCCGAGGAGGCCGTCGGCGTCCCCGGGGCGCAGCTGCGCGAGGTCGCCGTGGACGACGTCGTCCCCAACCCCAAGCAGCCGCGGCAGGTCTTCGACGACGAGGCGCTGGAGGAGCTCACCCACTCCGTGCGGGAGTTCGGCCTGCTGCAGCCGATCGTCGTCCGGGAGAAGTCCGACGGCGGCTACGAGCTCATCATGGGCGAGCGGCGGCTGCGGGCGGCCAAGGCCGCCGAGCTCACGACCGTGCCGGCGATCGTCCGGGACACCACGGACGACGCCCTGCTGCGCGACGCGCTGCTGGAGAACATCCACCGGGTGCAGCTCAACCCGCTCGAGGAGGCCGCGGCCTACCAGCAGCTGCTCGAGGAGTTCGGCGCCACCCACGAGGAGCTGGCCAGCCGGATCGGCCGCAGCCGGTCGCAGGTCACCAACACCATCCGGCTGATGAAGCTGCCGGTGAAGGTGCAGACCCGCGTCGCCGCCGGCGTCATCTCCGCCGGGCACGCCCGCGCGTTGCTCGGCCTGGCCGACGCCGAGGCGATGGACGCCCTGGCGACCCGCATCGTCGCCGAGGGCCTGTCGGTGCGGGCGACCGAGGAGG
This sequence comes from Geodermatophilus sp. SMS 5-13, assembly GCF_059428245.1. NCBI lineage: Bacteria > Bacillati > Actinomycetota > Actinomycetes > Geodermatophilales > Geodermatophilaceae > Geodermatophilus > Geodermatophilus sp. SMS 5-13. Next base: position 5,678,221 of record NZ_CP165729.1, on the reverse strand, counting down.
CCGTGGCGATCGCGGCGGCCGAGGAGCCGACCGCCAAGCGCCGGCCGCGGAAGATCAGCGCGCCGGGGGTCGAGGACCTCGGGGCGCGGCTGTCCGACGTCTTCGAGACCAAGGTGAAGGTCCAGATCGGCCGGGCGAAGGGCCGCATCGTCGTCGAGTTCGGTTCGGTCGACGACCTGCAGCGCATCGTGGGTCTGATGGCACCCGACATCACCGGCCGCAGATCCGACTCCTGACCAGCAGTTACGAGGAAGGCCCCATTACGTCACGGACGTAATGGGGCCTTCCTCGTCGGGCGGTCGGCGCCCGAGGTTCAGCGCGGGGTGCCGGCCCGGCGGGCGAGCAGCCGGCCGAGGACGTCGCCGAGGTCGTGGCCGGCCGCCTCGACGGCCATCGGGAACATCGAGGTCTCGGTGAGCCCCGGGGAGACGTTCACCTCGAGGAAGTGCACCTGCCCGTCCGGCGAGACGATGGCGTCGGTGCGGGAGAGGTCGGCGAGGCCGAGCACCTCGTGCACCCGGACGGCGAGCGTGGCGGCGCGCTCGGCGACGTCGTCGGTCACCCGGGCCGGGGTGTGGTACTCGGTGAGCCCGGGCGTGTACCGCGCGGTGTAGTCGAAGACGCCGGACTCGGGGGCGATCTCCACGGCCGGCAGCGCGACGGGCCCGTCGCCGAGGTCGACGACGGACAGCGCCAGCTCCACGCCCTCGACGTAGCGCTCCACCATGACCGTGTCGCCGTAGGCGAAGCAGCTGACCATGGCCGCCGGGAGGTCCTCCACCCGCGCGACCTTCTGCACGCCCAGCGACGAGCCGCCGGACGCCGGCTTGACCATCAGCGGCAAGCCGAGGCGGGCGACGATCAGGTCGAGGACCGCGCCGGCGCCCAGCTCGCGGAAGGTGCTGTGCGGCAGGGCCACCCAGTCCGGCGTCGCGATCCCGGCGGAGGCCACGACGGACTTCGCGGCCGGCTTGTCCCATGCCAGCCGGCAGGCGGCGGCCGGCGAGCCCACGTACGGCACACCGGCGAGGTCGAGGACCGCGCGCAGCGACCCGTCCTCCCCCGTGGCGCCGTGCAGGGCGATGAAGACGGCGTCCGCCGGCGCGGCGGTCAGGCCGGGCAGCAGCTCGGCGTCGGCGTCCCGCAGCTCGGCCTCCAGGCCGTGCCGGGTGAGCTCCTCGACCACCTGGGTGCCGGAGGAGAGGCTGACCTCCCGCTCGAAGGTCAGGCCCCCGGCCAGGACGACGGCGCGCAGCGGGTGCGGTGCCTCGTCGGCTGCCTCGGTCGGGGCTGCTGCGGGCTCGGTTGTCACCGGCGGTCCTCGTATCGGTCGCTGTTGGCAGGGCCCACGAACGGCTCGACGTCCGGCACCGTCGGCGGGTGGGTGCCCGGGATGGCCCGGAACGTGCCCGTGTCGATCTTGTCGAACGTGGAGTGCAGGTCCAGCTCGGCCTCGATGACCCGCGCCAGCCGGCGCACGCCCTCCCGGATCTGGGCCGGCTCGGGGTAGCAGTAGGACAGCCGCATGTACTCCCGGCCCGAGCCGTCGGCGTAGAAGCCGATGCCGGGCACGTAGGCGACGTGGGCGTTGACCGCCCGCGGCTGCATGAGCTTGGCGTCCAGGCCGTGCGGCAGCTTCAGCCAGACGTAGAAGCCGCCGTCCGGCTCCGTCCACGTCGTCCCGGTCGGCATCAGCGCGGCCAGCGACTCGAGCGTGGCGTCCCGGCGCTCGCGGTAGAGCTCGGCGAACAGCTTGATCTGCTGCTGCCAGGGCTGGGTGTCCAGGTAGCGCGCGACGGCGTACTGGGTCAGGGACGGCGGGCAGAGCACCTGCGCCTCGGTGGCCAGGACCAGCTTCTCCCGGACGGCGAGCGGCGCGAGCACCCAGCCCACCCGCAGGCCAGGGGAGAACGTCTTGGAGAACGAGCCGAGGTAGATGACCCGCTGGGAGTTGCGCGCACGCAGCGCCGGCATCGGCTCGCGGTCGAAGCCGAGCAGGCCGTACGGGTTGTCCTCGATGACCAGCAGGTCGTAGCGGTCGGCGAGGTCGATGATCGCCCGCCGGCGCGGCTCGGAGAGCGTGACGCCGGCCGGGTTGTGGTAGTTCGGCACCGTGTAGAGGAACTTCACCCGGTCGCCGTTGGCGCGGCACTCCAGCAGCGCCTGCTCCAGCGCCTCGGGGATCAGGCCGTCGTCGTCCATCGGGACGTGCCGCACCCGCGCCTCGGCGGCCTGGAAGACCCCCAGCGCGCCGACGTAGGACGGGCCCTCGGCGAGGATGACGTCACCGGGGTCGCAGAAGACGCGGGTGACCAGGTCCAGGGCCTGCTGCGAGCCGACGGTGACGACCACCTCGCTGGGGTTGGCGTCGGTGATCCCCTCCAGCGCCATTACGTCGCAGATGCGCTCGCGCAGCCGCGGATCACCCTGGCCGGAGCCGTACTGCAGGGTCTGCGCGCCCATGCCCGAGACCAGCTCGCCGATCATCGAGCCGACGGCGTCCAGCGGCAGGGCGGTGACGGCGGGCATGCCGCCGGCGAGGGAGACAACCTCGGGCCGGCTCACCACCGAGAACAGCGCGCGGATCTCCGAGGTCTTCATCCCGTGGGTCCGTGCTGCGTACCGGTCCGCCAGCGGGTCGAGCCGCGGATGCCGCGGCGTCACGTGCGAGTGCGGGTGCGCACCGGGACCGGACGGGGTGGAAGCCACCTTCAGGAGTGTAGGCAGTGCACTTCGTCGTCCTCCGGACGACACCGCGGCCCGGTGCCGGAGCTGGCCTCGTCAGGCCTGGGCGGGCAGGACGAACGTGCCGGTCGGCGGGTCGGCCTCGGGCGCGAGGTAGAGCCGCTGGACGGCGGCGAGGACGGCGTGGGCGAACGTGCTGCGCAGCCGGGCGTCGAGCAGCAGCAGCCGGTCGACCGGGTGGGAGAGGTAGCCGCAGTCGATCCGGACGGCGGGCATCCGGGACATCCGCAGCAGGTCCCAGGTCTTCGGGTGCGAGCCGAGGTCGAGCATGCCGGTGCGGGCGATGACCTCGCGGCGCACCAGGTTGGCGAACTGCTCGCCGACGGTGGAGGAGGCTCCCGAGCCGGTGCCGTAGTAGTAGCTGGCCACCCCGCGGGCGTGCTCGGAGGTGTGCGCGTCGAGGTGCAGCGAGAGGAACAGGTCGGCGCGCGCCTGGTTGGCGAAGCTGGTGCGCTCGGACGGCGTCGGGTTCTGGCGCCGTCCCCGGGTCAGGTACACGGTGGCGCCGGCGGCGGCCAGCCGTCCCTCGATGCGCGAGGCGAGGTCGAAGACCAGGTCGGCCTCGGTCGTCTCGCCCGCGGTGTAGCCGGTGTCGGGGCCGCCGTGGCCGGGGTCGATGACGATGCGCCGGCCGATGAGGTGCGGCCCGCTCTCCACGAACGAGGCGCTCTGCCGCAGCAGCTGGGGCCGTCCTCCGACCACCTTGCGGCCGAGCTGGCGCAGCGCCCGGAGGGTGGCCGGCCCGCAGGTGCCGTCGGAGGTCAGTCCGTAGTCGCGCTGGAAGGCGCGCAGGCCGGACTCGGTCTCGGGGCCGAAGACGCCGTCCACCGGCCCGGCGTCGTAGCCGAGCTCGTGCACCCGCTCCTGCAGGCCGGTGACGTCGTCGCCGCGCATCGGCCGCTCCGGGTCGTAGCGCAGCAGCCGGTCGCCCAGCGACCAGCGCGCCTCCGACAGGGCTCGGTAGGTCTCCTCGCCCACCCGCCCGTCGACGGACAGGCCGCGCACCTGCTGGAAGTGCCGCACCGCCAGTTCGGTGGCCGCGTCGTAGACGGCCGAGTCGGTCGGCGCCGCGTCGGCGGGGCCGTCGGGGGCAGGGGGAAGCAGGCCCAGGGTGCGCAGCGCGGCGTGCACGTCGGCCACGGCCGGGCCGCGGTCCCCGGTGCGGAGGGGCTGCATGCGGCTGTCGCTCATCGTGGGCCGATTGTCGCCCGCCGTGGCAGGCGCGGCCCAGCGGGGGTCCGCCCGGACGTGTCAGGGCCCGTCCGACCGGGTGGTCGGACGGGCCCTGTGGTCACGCTGCGTACGGGGTCCCTGATCAGCCGATGTAGTCGGCCAGGTCGGAGAGGATCGCACCCTTCGGCTTCGCGCCGATGATGCTCTTCACCGGCTTGCCGCCCTGGAAGACGGTCATCGTCGGGATGGACATGACCTGGTAGTCGCGGGCGATCTGCGGGTTCTCGTCGATGTTCAGCTTGGCGATGGTGAGCTTGTCGCCGTGCTCGGCGGCGATCTCCTCGAGGACCGGGGCGACCATCTTGCACGGCCCGCACCACTCGGCCCAGAAGTCCACGAGGACGGGCTTGTCGCTGCCCAGCACCTCGTTGGCGAAGCTGGCGTCGGTGACCGTCACGGTGTTGCCTGCCATGGTCGTACTCCCTGTTCTGTTGCTCGAAGTCGCTGGTGGAAGAACCAGCTCGGTGGTCGTTCTATGCCCGGAGCGAGCGCTCAGCGCTCGTCGAAGGTCTCGGCGAGCCAGCGCTCGGCGTCGATGGCCGCCGCCGCGCCGGTGCCGGCCGCGGTGATCGCCTGCCGGTAGATGTGGTCGACCACGTCGCCGCAGGCGAAGACACCGTCGATGTTGGTGCGGGTCGTCGGGTGCTCCACCAGGACGTATCCGGCGTCGTCCAGCTTCAGCTGGCCGGCGAACAGCTCGCTGCGCGGGTCGTGCCCGATCGCGACGAACACCCCGCTGACCGTCATCTCCTCGGTGCCGCCGCTCTCGACGTCGGTCAGCTCGACCCCGCGGACGGTGTCGTCGCCGAGGACGTCGGTCACCTGCTTGCCCAGCGCCCAGCGGATCTTCTCGTTGTCCTGCGCGCGCTTCTGCATGATCTTCGAGGCCCGCAGCTCGCTGCGGCGGTGGACGACGGTGACGCTCTTGGCGAAGCGGGTGAGGAAGGTGGCCTCCTCCATCGCGGAGTCGCCGCCGCCGACCACGACGATGTCCTGGTCGCGGAAGAAGAAGCCGTCGCAGGTGGCGCAGGCCGAGACGCCGCGGCCGAGCAGCCGCTGCTCGTTGTCCAGGCCGAGGTAGCGGTACTTGGACCCGGTCGCCACGATCACCGCGTGCGCGAGGTGCGTCTCGTCGCCGACCTTGACCACCTTGGGGTTGGCGGTGAGGTCGACCTCGGTGACGTCGCGGGGCTGCAGCTCGGCGCCGAAGCGCTCGGCCTGCGTGCGCAGGTCGTCCATGAGCTGCGGGCCCTGGATCCCCTCCGGGAAGCCCGGGAAGTTCTCGACCTCGGTGGTGGTCATCAGCGCGCCACCGAACTGCGAGCCCTCGAACACGAGGGGGTGCAGGTTCGCCCGGGCCGCGTAGGTCGCCGCGGTGTAGCCCGCCGGGCCGGACCCGATGATGATCAGGTCGCGGATGCCGTCGTGCTCGGCCGGGGGGATGGCGGGATGCGCCGGGTCGGTGCCGACCGCCGGTCCGGGCGTCGGCTGGGGGTTCGTCGTCACGGGCCGCACAACCCCGATGGTAGGGGCGGCATTCCCCCGCGGCCCCCGGACGCGTTTAGCCGGCGGTGCGGACGACGACCTCGGCGAGCTCCCCGCTGAACCCGTCACCGCTGTCGACCAGGCCGGTGACCCACACCAGCACGAAGCGGGCCGTGGTCGGCTGGGCGAAGGTCATGTCGGTGGTGCCGTCCACTGTGCCGGACGCGGCGACCGCGTAGCTGTCCAGGCTGCCGTCGGGGCTGCCGCCGGTGCGCACGTCGACGGTGATGCCCGGCGTGCTCGTGGTGAGGGTGACGGCGGCCAGGTTCTGGTCGCTGCCCAGGTCGTAGAGGATGCCGACACCGGGCTTGAGGTTGCCGAACGCCGGCGAACCGCGGTAGTGCAGCGTCGACCAGGAGGTCGACGGGTCGTTGTCGTAGCTGTTCGGGACCTCGTCGTCGTTCTCCGGCTGGCCGTCGCCCTCGGGGTCGAAGACCTCCGCGCTGACGATCGCGGCCGGGGCGCCGGCCGCAGGTGCGGCGCTGCTCGATCCGGCGCCGGCCGACGTGCCGGGCGGCGGCGTGGAGCCGCCGACCTCGTCGACGGAGCCGGCGACGGAGAGCACGTTGCTGCCGAACCACCAGGCCAGGGCGATCACCACGGCGAGGGCGGCCACGGAGATGCCGACGACGGCGAACCGGCGGCGCGCGCCGGGCTCCTCGGTCTCGCCGATGTCGGTGCTGCCGGTGTCGTGGTAGTCGTCGTCGCCGTACCCGTCGTCGGCGTAGTCCTCGTCGTCGTACCGCTCGTGGGCGTAGCCGCGGGCCGGGAGGACTGCGTCGAGGTGGTCGGAGGTGCGGGTCCACGGCTGGTCGGCGGGGGGCGGCCCCGTCGGCGGCAGCGGCCGGGGCGGGGGCACCGGCGGCAGGGTCTGCGGATCCAGCCGGACGGGGGAGTCGACGCTGATCGTCGGCGCCGGCGGCTCGTCGGCGGCCGGCGGCGCGGCTGCCTCGGCCGGGTCGTCGTCGGCGTGGCCGGCCCGGTGGGCGTCGTCCTCGCGGCGGCGCAGGTGGCGCAGCCAGCCGCTGTCGGACTCGGTGCGGTCGGCGGGCACGGGGCCGCCGGTGCGCGGCCGCTCGTTGAGCAGCGACACCATGGCGGCCACGCTGGAGAGGCCCTGGCCGGGCTCGGTGGAGCGGGCGCGACGGACGAGCGCGGCGAGATCGGGCGGCACGCCGGGCCCGGCGCCGCGACGGGTGCCGCGGCCGGCCGCCTCGACCGCCTGCGGGCCGCCCAGGCAGGCCTCCAGCAGGGCGCCGAGGGCGGTGATGTCGCCCTGCACGGTGCCGCTCGCCGCGGGCACGGCCCGCAGCCCCACGAGACCGTTCGGGCGCAGGACGACGTGCTCGGGGGTGAGGCCGCCGACGGCCAGCCCCACGCGGTGCGCCTCGGCGACGCCCTCGGCCAGGCGGCGGATGATCGTGCGCGCCTCCCGCTGCGGCAGCGGCCCGCGCTGCAGCCGGTCGGCCAGGCTCTCGCCGTCGATCCACTCGTTGACGACGTACGCGGCGCTGCCCGGCGCCTGCGCGTCGTCGGTGCCCTCCGCCGCGTCGTAGACCATCGCGAGCGCAGGGGTGGCCAGCCCGCCGGCGGTGAGCGCGCGGGCGATCCAGGCGTGCGCGGCGGGACCGCCGGGGGTGTGCACGCGGATCGCGACGTCGCGGTTGAGCACGCGGTCCTTGGCCCGCCACGAGCGGATGACGCCGGTGGGCGTGGGCTCGTCGGCGCCGACCTGGTCGAGCGGGCGGTAGCGGTCGGGAAGACCGGTCGTCGTGGACGTCACGGACGACCCCCTCTTCCTGTCACTCCCGGCGGCGCCGCGCCCCGGGGACGGCGTGTCTCCTGACGGGGTCACGCCCGACCACGCCCCAGCCGGGACCGGACCGCTTCGAGCGGCTCCCGGACCTCGGGGACGCGGGCGACGACGAGACCTCCCACGACCGCGACGCCGATGACCACGGTACCGACCAGGAGAGTGACGAGCGAGCCTGCCACCGATGTGCCCAAAACGTGATCGAGCAGCGTGACCACGCCCCAGCCGACGAGCCCGGCGGCGGCCGATACGGCGGCAATCCGCAGGACAGGGGCGAGCGTCTGGCGGGTCGGCAGCGCGCCCAGGGTGCGCCGCAGGGCGACGTCCCCCAGGATCCAGCCGGCCACGTAGGTGAGCGAGGTCACGAGCATCAGGCCGGCCACGACGTGCTCGGGATCGGCGACGACCGGGACGAGCAGCAGCAGCGGCACCCGCACCGCGACCATCCCGAGCTGGATCAGCGTGGGCGTGCGGGCGTCCTTCATCGAGTAGAACACCCGCAGCTGCAGCAGCGTGATCGCCATCGGCAGCAGCCCGAAGGCGCCGATCGCCAGCGCGGTGCCGATGCCGCGCGCATCGGCGACCGAGGTGTTGCCGCGCGCGAAGACGACGGTGGCCAGGGCAGGTCCGAGCACGACGAGCGCCGCGGTGACCGGGAGCAGCCCGAGGGCGGACAGCCGGGTGCCCAGCGCCAGGTCCTTGACCACGCCGGGGACGTCGCGCCGGGCTGCGGCCCGGCTCATCCGCGGCAGCAGCGCCGTGAGCAGGGCGACGCCGATGATCCCGTAGGGCATCTGGAACAGCAGGCTGGCCGTGGCGTAGGCGGCCGAGCCGAGGGCGCCCTCGCGGCCGGCGCTGTTGGCCACGTTGGTCGCCACGACCACGCCCACCTGGCTGATCGCGACGTAGCCGATCACCCAGAGCCCGAGCGTGCCGGCCTCGCGCAGGCCGGTGTTCTTCAGCCCCCACCGCGGGTGCAGCGGCACGCCCGCCCTGGGCAGCAGCGGCAGCAGGACCAGCGCCTGGACGGCGATGCCGAGCGTGGTGCCGATCCCGAGCAGCCAGACCTGGCCGGCGGTGATCGTGGCCGGTGTGAGGTCGCCCGGACCGCTGGCGGCGATGAACAGCACGCCGGTGGCGATCACCACGACGTTGTTGAGCACCGGCGCCCAGGCCGGCGGGCCGAAGACGTCGCGGGAGTTCAGGATCGCCGTCGCCAGGGCGCCGATTCCGTAGAAGACGATCTCGACCAGGAGCAGGCGGGCCAGCCAGTTGGCCAGGTCCACCTGCTCGGCGTCCCCACGGATGCCGTAGAGCCAGGTGAGCGCGGGGGCGGCGAGGACCGCCAGCACCGTGACGCCGGCCAGCCCGGTGACCGCCAGGGTGGCCAGCCGCTGCGCGTAGGCGGCCCCGCGGTCGGCGTCGCGCTCCTGCGCGTGCACCAGCAGGGGGACGACGACCGAGGTGAGCACGCCGCCGAGCAGCAGCTCGTAGACGATGTTGGGCAGCGTGTTCGACGTGTTGTAGGCGTCGTTGACCAGTCCGACACCGAGGGCGGCGACCAGCACCATCGTCCGCAGCAGCCCGGTGATCCGGGAGACCAGCGTGGCGACGGCCATGGTGCCGGCGGCCCGGAGGATGCCGCGGCTGGCGCCGGGGGCGCCCTCCCGCTGCTCGAGCTCCTCCTCCGTCTCGCCGGTGGGCCGCGGAACCGGCGGCAGCACCGGGATGACCTGGGTGAACTCCTCCTCCGGATGCGGCACGAAGCGCCGCCGCGGGGACGGCGGCACCGGCGGCAGGGGCATCCGGCGGGGGCTCGGCTCGGGCGCGGCCGGGTACGGCGGCGGAGGCAGCTCCTGGGGCCGCTCGTCGGCCACGCGCGGCCGGGCGCCGGTGAGGGCGTCGGCCGAGGGGGCCGATGCCGGCGGGGTCTCGCGGTAGGGCGGCGGGGGCAGCGGCGCGGCGCCACGGGGTGCCCGGGTGCGCGGCGCGGCCGGCGGGACCGGCGGCAGGGGCCGCGCGGCGCCGTCCCCCTGCTGCTCGTCGCGGACCGGGACCTCCTCCTCGTCCACCGGGTGCCTGTCCGCGGTCACACCGGGCTCCGGGTGGGCGGCAGCGGGACGGCGGCACCCTCGGGACCGGGCGCGCCCACGATGTCCTCGGCCGGCGGGCCGCCGCGGCGGCGGCTCAGGAGGAACCGCACCAGCCGGCGCAGGAAGAGCAACCCGAGCAGCACGGCGGCCCCGATCGTGATGATCAGCGAGATCGAGCCGTAGGCGGTGCTCTTCACCTGGATCTGCACGGGGTCGCCGAGCTTCCCGCCGCTGGGCGTGGTCAGGGTGGCGGTGACCGCGAACCGGCCGGACTGCCGCACCGAGGTGGGCACCTGCAGCGTCGTCCGCTCGCCGGGCGCGAGCTCCTGGACGCCGATGTCCTCGATCTGCAGGCCCACGTTGCCGCGGGTGCGCAGCTGCAGCAGCACCCGGACGGCGAAGGGCAGGTCGTTGCGCACGGTGAGGACGAGCGGGGCGTCGCTGGAGGCGAGGCTGTAGGTGCCGTCGGCGGGGGCGAGCAGGGTCACCCGGTCGCGGAGCCGGTCGACGGCGCCGTGCAGCTGCTCGGCCGCGGTCACGAAGCCGGCCGGGTCGGCCCGCCACGCCACCGAGACGGTGCGGGCGATCGCGGCGTCCTCGGGCGCCAGCGCGGCGTCGGGGGAGCCGACGACGGCGCCGGCGAGGTCGTCGCGCACCGCCACCGCGGCGGCGACCTCGGCGAGGCCGGCGCCGTCCAGCGCGGGGCCGGTGGGGGCGGCCAGCTGACCGGCGTCAGCCGCCGGCCCCGCCGCGACGTCCTCGACCGTGGCCGCGCGCAGCCAGGGCAGCTCGGCGGTGTCGGCCATCATCGCCCGCACGCCGTCGGGGTCCGCGCCGACCGCCCGGGGCGGGGCCACGAGCACGGTCGGGCCCAGGGCGGGGTCGGCCGGCGCCTGCAGGCTCAGCAGGGCGAGGTCGGCCAGGTAGCGCTGCTCCGCGATGCGCGCGCCGCCGGCGACCGCCTCGGTGGAGGCCGCGACGCCCCCCAGCGCGGTATCGGCGACCAGCGCCTCGACCGAGCCGTCCGCCAGCGGCACCGTCGTGCGCGCGGCGGCGGTGCCGGCGCGCAGCCCGAGCGCCCGGTCGCCGTCGGTGAGCGCGGCGGCGTCGACCACGACCTGCTGGGCGCCCCCGGTCCGGAGCGCGGCCAGGGTGTCGGCGGAGACCGTGCCGGCGGCCACCCACGCCAGGTCCGTGCGCGGCTCGACGCCGAGCGCGTCGGCCAGGATCCGCGCGCCGGCGCCCTCGTCCTCGGGCGGTGCGGACGCTCCCGTCGTCGCCGGGGCCGTGCCGTCGGCGAGCGGGTCCTCGGCCGTGCCCGCGGCGGTGCCGGGCAGGCTCCGGGTGAGGACGTCGGACAGGCCGGTGCGCACCAGCGCCTCGGCGTCGACGTCCCCGTAGGGCAGCGCGACGACGGGGTGGACGGCGGCGACCCCCCGCAGCCGGTCGAGGAAGGCGTCGGCGGCGGCGGTCCCCCGGCCGGCGTTCCTCTCCCCCGCGACCGCGTACGGACCGGCGGCCATGATCTCCAGCTCCTCGACCAGCGCCGGGTCGATCGCCAGCGTCACCGGCACCGCCGGCACCGGGTCACCACCGGCTGCGGGAACGGTGCCGGGCAGGTCCTCGACCACCGACAGCGCCCGGTCCAGCCGGCCGCCGGAGCGCACGGCGCCGGTCAGGTCGTCGTCGGCGAAGCCGCCGGAGGCGGTGCGGTGGCTGCGCTCGGCCAGCGGCCACAGCCAGGCCACCGTCGTCCGCCCGGCCGGGATCGCCGGCTGCTGCACGAGGTAGGTGGACAGCTCACCGACCCGCCGCCGCCCGCCGCCGTCGACGGTGCCGTTGACGTTGAGCAGCGCCGGGTAGACGCCGTCCCGGGTGAGGCCCAGCTGGTCGGAGGGGACGGCGTAGCTGAAGGAGAGGGAGTCGCCCGGCTCCAGGCGGCCGGACAGGTTCTGGAAGCCGGGCTCGACGGTCGTCGCCGGGTCGGGGTCGCTGTCGGCGGCGGCGAGCTCCGCCCGCGTCGTCAGCACCTCGCCGCGCTGCAGCCGCACTCCGAGGTCGCTGACCGCCTGGTCGCCGGTGTTGGTCAGCGTGCCGGTGACGGTGACGGTCGAGCCGGGGACGACGGTGCGCGGCTCGAACCGGGTGACGTCGATGGCGACCGGCCGCTCGGGGTCGGTGGTGTCGTCGGGCGCGGGGGCGGCGGCGGCCGGTCTCGGCGCCAGCAGGACGACGCCGCCGAGCACCGCCAGGCAGAGGAGCAGGACCGCTGCGCTCCGGGGTTGCGACCGGTGTCGGCCGTCGGCGGGAGCGCGGCCGGCAGCCGACTGTTTCACGCGCTGTCGGCCAGCAGGGCGGGCGCCCGCTCGACCAGGGCCCGCTCGTCGGCGTAGGCCAGCCGCTCGGAGAGCTCCGACAGCGGCACCCAGGCGACCTCGGTCACCTCGACGTCGGCGTCGGACAGCGCTCCCCCGATCGCGCGGAGCAGGAAGTGGTGCACCGTCTTGTGCACCCGGCGGCCGTCGGCCACGAACCAGAAGTCGATGATCCCGAGCGGCGCGACCACCTCGCCGATGATCCCGGTCTCCTCGGCGACCTCCCGGACGGCGGTGTCCTCGGGGGTCTCGCCCTCCTCGATGTGCCCCTTCGGGAGGGACCAGAGCAGGCGTCCGCGACGGTCCGTGCGCCCGATGAGGGCGGCACGCGGTTCCGATTCGCCGTCGTCGGCCACCACCAGGCCCCCGGCGGAGGTCTCGTCGACCCGGCGCAACCGGCGGCCGGGGCGTCCGCGCCCGCCCGTCCCAGCCATGCCCAGGAGGGTAGCGCGCGCTGCGGCACTACCCTGGCTCGTCGTGTCCGCTGTGCCCCCGAGTCGCCCTGATCCCGAGCCGGTGCCGCCGGCCGTCCAGGAGACCGTGCGCGCGCTCGTCGACGTCTCTCCCGTGCTGCGCGAGCTCGGCGAACGCTTCGCGGCGGCCGGATTCCAGGCGCACCTGGTGGGCGGCTCGGTGCGCGACGCGCTGCTGGCCGCCGGCTCGGGCGCGTCGCGTGTCCCCGGCGACCTCGACGTCACGACCGACGCCCGGCCCGAGCAGACCCTCGAGGTGCTGCGCGGGTGGGCGGGTTCCACGTGGAACACCGGCATCGCGTTCGGCACGGTCGGCGCCGAGGTGCGCGGCGTCCGGCTGGAGATCACCACCTTCCGGGCCGACCGCTACGACCGCGAGTCCCGCAACCCGGAGGTCGCCTGGGGCACCTCGCTGGTCGACGACCTGGCGCGGCGGGACTTCACGGTGAACGCGATGGCGGTGTCCCTCGGCCCGGACCGCACGGTCACCGACCCGTTCGGCGGGCTCGGCGACCTGCTCAAGCGGCGGCTGCGCACGCCCGGCGCCGCCGTCGACTCCTTCCTCGACGACCCGCTGCGGATGCTGCGCGCCGTCCGCTTCGTCGCCCAGCTGCAGGTGACCCCGGACGACGAGGTGGTCGCCGCGATGACCTCGCTCGCGCCGGAGCTGAAGCGGATCACGCCGGAGCGGGTGCAGCAGGAGCTCTCGAAGACCCTGCTCCAGGACTCACCGCGCGCCGCCCTGGAGCTGTTCGTGTCGACCGGCCTGGCCGACGCCGGTGACGTGCTGCCGGAGCTGGCGGCGCTGCGGATGGAGATCGACGAGCACCACCAGCACAAGGACGTCTACGCGCACTCCCTGACCGTGCTGGACCAGGCGATCGCGCTGGAGAAGGCCGACCCGGACGCCGAGTCGCCGGACCTCGTGCTGCGGCTGGCCGCGCTGCTGCACGACATCGGCAAGCCGGCCACCCGCCGGCACGAGCCGCGCGGGCGGGTCTCCTTCCACCACCACGAGGTGGTCGGCGCCAAGCTGGTGCGCAAGCGGCTGACCAAGCTGCGCTACTCCAAGGAGATCACCGAGGCGGTGGCCCGGCTGACCTTCCTGCACCTGCGGTTCCACGGGTACGGCCGCGGCGAGTGGACCGACTCCGCCGTCCGCCGGTACGTCACCGACGCCGGCGACCTGCTCCCCCGGCTGCACAAGCTCGTGCGCTCGGACTCCACGACCCGCAACAAGCGGCGCGCCGCGGCGCTGGCGGCGACCTACGACTCGCTGGAGAAGCGGATCGGCGAGCTCGCCGCGGCCGAGGACCTGGCGCGGGTCCGGCCCGACCTCGACGGCAACGCGATCATGGAGATCCTGGGCCTGCCGCCGGGCCGGGAGGTCGGCGAGGCGTGGCGCTTCCTCAAGGACCTGCGGCTCGAGCGGGGGCCGCTGCCGCCGGACGAGGCCGAGGCGGAGCTGCGCGCGTGGTGGGCCACCCGCTCCTGAGCCCGGTTTCCCCCGCGCCGCCTGCTGGGGCAGCATGGCCGGATGGCGGACGACATCTGGCCCGTGGTGCACGCCGAGCGCAAGGCGCTGGCCACCGACCTGGCCTTCGTGACGCCGGAGCAGTGGTCCACCCCGTCGCTGGCGGCCGGCTGGACGGTGCACGACGTCCTGGCGCACATGACGGCGACGGCGTCGATGACCCCGCCGGCGTTCCTGCTCAAGATGGCCCGGTCCGGGTTCCGGTTCAGCGCGTTCGCGGACAAGGAGATCGCGCGGGTCGGCGCCGACGGGCCGGCCGCCACGCTGGAGAAGTTCCGGGCGGTGGAGACGTCGACGTCCGCCCCGCCCGGGCCGAAGCTGAGCTGGCTGGGCGAGACTCTGGTGCACGCCGAGGACATCCGCCGTCCGCTCGGTTTCGCGCACGAGTACCCGGTGGACGCCGTCACGCGGGTGATCGACTTCTACGCCGGCTCCAACGTGCTGATCGGCGGCAAGAAGAGGGTCGCGGGGCTGACGCTGCGGGCGACCGACACCGACTGGTCCCGCGGCAGCGGCCCGGTCGTGGAGGGGCCGGCGATCGCGCTGCTGCTGGCGACCGCGGGCCGGACGAGCGCCCTCGACGACCTCACCGGCCCCGGCCTCGTCCAGCTGCGCTCCCGTTGAGCGGAGTCGCTCGGTGACGGTTTCCGCCACGGAGCGACTCCATGAGACGCGGTCCTGTGGATGACGCCGACGGGGAAGGGCGGCGGCTGGTGATCCTGCGGTCGTGCAGCGCCTCCCTTCGTTCGGCCGCGACGACGTGGCCCGCCGGCAGCAGCTCACCGAACGCGGAGTGAGCGCCGGCCGGATCCGCCGTGCCGTGGCCGCCGGCCGATGGCAGGAACCCGTTCCGGGAGTGCTGGTGGGGCACGGTGGCCCGCTCAGTCAGCGGCAGCGTTGGCTCGTGGGCATCCGACATGCCGGCAGCAACGGCTGCTTGTCACATCGCAGCGCACTTCTCGCAGTCGGATGCCGGGTTGAGGAGCTGGCGGCGGCACGGCGCGTTGCAGGGGTGCGCGGGCGCTACTCGGATCCACACGAGGGTGGGCTGGTCGAGGTGTCGGTGCCGCATGGACGGCATCTCCGGTCCTCCGGATTCGTCGTCGTCCACCAGAGCCGGCGCCCCCTGGAACCTGTCGAGGTCGACGGATTGCCCATGACGAGGGCGGCACGCGCAGCGGTAGACGTGGCAGTCACCGCCAGTCGCCGGTCCGAGGTCGATCACGTCATCTCGCATGTCCTCCAGCGCGGGCTGGCCACCGTCGAGCAACTCGCGGAGGAGACGCGCGCACTTGGTCGGCTCGCGACCACGTGGTTGCGCGCTGCGGTCGACGATGCCGCACGCGGCATGCGATCCGTCGGCGAGAGCGACCTGCGTCGAGTGATCGTGAGCGCGCGTCTGCCGGAGCCCGAGTGGAACGCTCCTGTCGAGACCCCCCAGGGCACGTACTACGTCGATGCGCTGTGGCGGGATCGTGGTGTCGGAGCCGAGGCGGATGGTTCTGCGTTCCACCTCTCGGCCGAGGACTGGTCGAAGGACATCCTGCGGCAGAACGCGATCCACGGTGTCGGCATCGTGCTCATGCGCTTCCCCGTCAGGCGGCTGCGGGGCGCGCCGACGACGTGCGGCGCGGAGCTCTGGTCGGTACTCGGCCGTTGATGGAGTCGATCAGTGACGGTTTCCGCGCACGAGCGACTCCGCAAGCGTCAGTGTTTGTGGGTGATGCGGGCGTACACGACGGCGGTCAGCAGGTAGCCGGCGCCGACGGCGACGAGCATCGGGTAGGAGATCCCGGACGGCGGCAGGACGAACGCGCCGACCAGCAGCGCCCCGACGAAGGTGACGTTGAACAGGGTGTCGTAGACGGAGAACACCCGGCCGCGGAAGTCGTCGTCCACGGACTCCTGCAGCGTGGTGTCGACGCAGATCTTGATCGCCTGCCCCACGAAGCCGAGCACCAGCCCGGCCCCGACGATCGTCGGCGCCACGAACGGCAGCCCGAGCCCGAGCTGGGCCAGGCCGCCGCCGACGAGCAGCAGCGTGATCCACCGGGGCTTGCCGATGTGCCGCACCACCCACGGGGTCACCGCCGCGGCCAGCAGCGTGCCCACGGCGCCGGCGCCGAGCACCTCGGCCAGCCCGACCAGCCCGCCCGGGAAGAGGCCGGCCGTGTCGGGGAACGTGTTCCGGTACAGCAGCAGGGTCATCAGCGTGAGGACGCCGTAGAACAGCCGGTGCAGGCTGATCGCGGTCAGCGCCGCGGCCGCCGGCGGGTGCGCCCACGCGTGCCGGGCCCCGGCGACCATCCCGACGGCCACCTCGCGGGCCGAGAGACGTGCCGAGCGGGCCATGTGGTCCGGCCCCAGGTAGGGACGGGTGAACCCGGCGACGACGGCGGCCGCGCCGAGGTAGGGCAGCGCCGCCGCCAGGGCCAGGGCCGCGTAGCCGGCGTCGCTGGTGCCGGTCAGTTGGAGCAGCCCGAGCGCCGCGCCCCCGCCGATGACGGTCGCCACCGCCCCGGACGTCGTCGACAGCGCGTTCGCCGACACCAGCGACGGTTCGTCCACCGTGTGCGGCAGCCCGGCCGACAGCGCCGCCAGCACGAACCGGTTGACCGAGAAGACGGCCAGCCCGGCGATGTAGAACGGCGTGCCGGCGACCCCGCCGAGCACCAGCGCCGCGACGACGGCGACCAGCGCCGCGCGCACCAGGTTCGCGCGCAGCAGCACCTGCCGCCGGCTCCAGCGGTCCAGCCACACCCCGGCGAACGGGCCCACCAGCGAGTAGGGCAGCAGCAGGATCGCGAAGCCCGCGGCGACGTCGATCGGGTCGGCGGCGCGCTGCGGGTTGAACAGCACGGTTCCGGCCAGCGCGGCCTGGAAGACGCCGTCGCCGAACTGCGAGAGCAGGCGGGTCGCCAGCAGCCGCCGGAAGTCCCCCCGCAGGAGCAGATGGCGCACGGTCGTCGGCGCCTGCTGCTGCATCCGGTCACCCTACGGGCCGGGAAACATTCGTCCACGTCACCGACGGGCCGAGTCCAGCGGGCGTCCAGGCACTTTTCAGCCGCAAAGTGGCCGTCGTCCTCTTGACGGCGCAGCCTCGACCTCCCCCGGGCTCGGTGGTGGGGCACACTGGACGAGATGACTCCGGTGCCTTCGTCGCCCGACCCTGAGTCCGGTCCGCCCACGCGGCCCGCGACCGGTCGCCGCCGCGCCGACGCCGTCC
Organism: Geodermatophilus sp. SMS 5-13; assembly: GCF_059428245.1. Taxonomy (NCBI): domain Bacteria; kingdom Bacillati; phylum Actinomycetota; class Actinomycetes; order Geodermatophilales; family Geodermatophilaceae; genus Geodermatophilus; species Geodermatophilus sp. SMS 5-13. The sequence goes on along the minus strand of NZ_CP165729.1, from coordinate 5,661,184 downwards.
CCCCGCTGTCGATCGGCGGCATGGAGGACGTACGCCCCGGCGCGCTGCTCGTCGCGATGCCGACGCTGTCCGACCCCACGTTCGCGGGCACCGTCGTCTACGTCCTCGACCACACCGACAGCGGCACGCTCGGCGTCGTCCTCGGGCGGCCCAGCCAGGTCGAGATCCGGGACGTGCTGCCCGGCTGGTGCGACCTCGCCGTCGACCCGGGGGTGTTCCACGTGGGCGGCCCGTGCGAGACCGACACCGCCCTCTGCCTGGCCACCTCCCCCGCCGCGGTCGCCGACGAGGACAGCGGCCTGCGGCGCGTCGCCGGCGACGTGTACCTGGTCGACCTCGACAGCGATCCGGCGGCGCTGGACGGGCAGCTGGCCGGGCTGCGCGTCTTCGCCGGCTACGCCGGCTGGTCGCCGGGGCAGCTGGCCGTGGAGGTCGCCGAGGGCTCGTGGGCGGTCGTGCCGGGGAGGCCGGCCGACGTGCTGAGCCGGATGGCCGGCCCGCAGCTGTGGCGCGCGGTGATGGGCCGGCAGCGAGGGCGGCTGGCCGTGCTGTCGACCGCACCGGCCGACCCGTCGGCCAACTGACACGCCGCCAGGGGAGGCGTGCGGCGCCGACTTCTGGTAGGAAAGGTCCGGGAAGGGGCGGTCTGGGGAAGAGGCCGCCCCTTCCTGCTGTCCTGGTCCAGGGACCAGGACCTTCAGACGCCCACTTCCGCCGCGACCTCCGGCTGGTCGGCCGCGTTCAGCGTCTCGTCGTCGGCCGGCAGGTCGATCGTCCGGTCCCCGTGGTCGGAGAGCGTGATCGTGACCTCGAAGTCCTGGTCCGGCAGCGGCGTCACGTACTGCACGAGCAGCTTGTCCGACGAGGACACCGCGACCGTCTGGCCGCCGCTGAGCGCGAACACCGACGCCAGCTGGCTGTCGATCGAGCGCTGCCCCTGCCAGGTGTAGTGGCCGTCGAGGAACGCCCGCGGGTCGTCACCGGCCCGCGCGGAGAGGTTGAGCACCAGCTGCGCCAGGACGTCGACCAGCGACGCCGTCCCCTCGGCGGACGTCGCCATCGGACGGCGGACGTAGGCCACCTCGGGCAGACCGCGGGAGGCCAGGGCGTCGGCGAGGCCGGGGACGTCGCCGAACCAGAGGTCGTCCGGCGTGAAGAACAGCGTGCGCGTCTCGTCGGGGCGGCCGTCCTCGAAGGTGGTCACCGCCTGGGCGCGGCCGATCGAGCGGACGAAGTCCACCTCGCCGGTGAGCGTGAGCACGGCGCCGTCGCCGTAGGGCGCGGACTCGACGAAGTCCGCGCCGCCGTGCTCGAAGTTCTGGTGCAGCAGCTCGGCGAGCACGTTCGCCTCGTCCCGGGTGATCTCGTCCCCGGGGTTGCGCGCGACGGCGGAGCTGTCCGAGCAGCCGGCCAGCAGGGCCAGCACCAGTCCCAGGGCGAGCAGCAACGGACGACGGCGGGACGGCATGCCCGCCAGCGTAGGCAGCCGACCTGTCAGCCCCCGGGAACGCCACCGGGCCCGCCCCCCGACGGGGAGCGGGCCCAGGTGAGGTCCTTCGATCAGCGCTCGAGGTCACCCCGGATGAACGCCTCGACGGCGTCGCGGGCCTCGCTGTCGCTGTACTGCTCCGGCGGGCTCTTCATGAAGTAGGACGACGCCGACAGCAGCGGGCCACCGATGCCGCGGTCCTTGGCGATCTTCGCCGCGCGGATCGCGTCGATGATGATCCCGGCCGAGTTCGGGGAGTCCCAGACCTCGAGCTTGTACTCCAGGTTCAGCGGGACGTCGCCGAACGCGCGGCCCTCGAGGCGCACGTAGGCCCACTTCCGGTCCGAGAGCCACGGCACGTGGTCCGACGGGCCGATGTGCACGTTGCCGACGCCCATGTCGCGGTCGACCTGCGAGGTCACCGACTGGGTCTTGGAGATCTTCTTGGACTCCAGCCGCTCGCGCTCGAGCATGTTCTTGAAGTCCATGTTGCCGCCGACGTTGAGCTGCATCGTGCGGTCGAGCCGCACGCCGCGGTCCTCGAACAGCTTGGCGAGCACCCGGTGGGTGATCGTCGCGCCGACCTGGCTCTTGATGTCGTCACCGACGATCGGCAGGCCCGCGGCGGTGAACTTGTCCGCCCACTCCTTGGTGCCGGCGATGAAGACCGGCAGCGCGTTGACGAACGCGACGCCGGCGTCCAGCGCGCACTGCGCGTAGAACTCGGTGGCCTCCTGCGAGCCGACCGGCAGGTAGCAGACCAGGACGTCGGCGCCGGACTCGCGGATCGCGGCGGCGACGTCGACCGGCTGCTCGTCGGACTCCTCGATCGTCTCCCGGTAGTACTTGCCCAGGCCGTCGAAGGTGTGGCCCCGCTGGACGGTCACGCCGAGCGGCGGGACGTCGCAGATCGAGATGGTGTTGTTCTCGCTGGCGACGATCGCGGCCGACAGGTCCTGGCCGACCTTCTTGGCGTCGACGTCGAACGCCGCGACGAACTCCACGTCGGAGACGTGGTACTCGCCGAAGCGCACGTGCATCAGGCCGGGCACGGACGTCGTCTCGTCGGCGTCCCGGTAGTAGTGGACGCCCTGCACGAGCGACGCGGCGCAGTTGCCGACGCCGACGATGGCGACCTTGACGCTTCCCATGGATTGCTCCTCTTTCTCGGACCGCGACGGTCCGGTGACAGGGACCGGAGGCGGTCCTGCGACGTGCGTACGGGTGAGTTCAGGTGGTGCTGGGCGGATCGGACGGCGGGTCCGCGCGCGGTTTCACGGACGGGTCGGGCGGGCGGTCCTGCCTCGCGCTGCGGCGTTCGGCGTCGATGAGCTCGGACAGCCAGCGGACCTCGCGGTCCACCGAGTCCAGGCCGTGCTGCTGGAGCTCGAGCGTGTAGCGGTCGAGCCGCTCGCGGGTGCGGGCCAGCGAGGCGTGCAGGCCCTCGCGCTGCTGCTCGACGGTGCGGCGGCGGCCCTCGAGGATCCGCAGCCGGGCATCGGCGGCCGTGTGGCGGAAGAACGCCAGGCGGACGCCGAACAGCCCGCTGTCGTCGTACGCCTCCGGGCCGGACTGGCCGGCCATCTCGTGGAAGCGCTCCTTGCCCTCGGCGGTGATCGTGTAGACGATCTTGCCGCGCCGTCCGGTGAGCGGCGGGGCGTCGGCCGGCAGCAGCGCCTTGCGGTCGGGCGCCGCGGTGGTGATGTAGCCCGCCGCGTGCAGCCGCTTGAGCGCGGGGTAGAGGGAGCCGAACGAGATGCTGCGCAGCCCGCCGAGCAGTTGCGCGAGCTCTTTGCGCAGCTCGTAGCCGTGCATCGGCGACTGCTGGAGCAGACCCAGGATGGCGAACTCGAGCATCTCGCCTCCCGTCCCGGCCGGATCGATGTCCGGATCGATGTATCGAGACGATACATCGGGCGATGAACAGCAGCACAACCGGTGCCGAACGGGCGGGCGTCGACGGCGTGCGCCGAAGCGCCGCGTCAGAGCGCTGGTGCGTACATTGACGCCGTGCCCGGACGCCGATCCGTCGTGGACTACTCGCTGCAGCGGCGAGCCGTCCTCGCGGACGTGTACGCCGGGCGGACGGGCCTGTTCGAGGTCTGCGACGCCAGCCCCTACCTCTCCCGCGCGGCGAAGTACCACGGCGAGGCCACCGACACGGCCTGCCCGGTGTGCCGCAAGGAGCGGGTGACCCTGGTGAGCTACGTCTACGGTGAGCACCTCGGCCCGACGGCCGGCCAGGCCAAGACCGAGGCCGAGTTGGCCCGGATGGACGCGATGCAGGACGAGTTCTCCGTCTACACCGTCGAGGTGTGCCGGGGTTGCGGCTGGAACCACCTGGCCTGCTCGTACGTCCTCGGCGCGGAGCCGGAGCCGGGCCGCCAGCCGCGCAGGCGGCGCCGCGCAGCGACGGAGTAGTTGCTCACACCGGGGAATGCCCCGGTCACGCCGGACCCTTCCGTCACACGTGTCCCGTGACGCGTGCGGTTCTTGCGCGTTGTCCCCGTGATCCACAGCTGAAGACGACACCCTTGCGGCCGGGGCCTACCCCGGTCCCCGATACACGACTGTCCGAGAGGGGCCCACTGCGTGCCTTCCCACGACGAGACCTCCCCCGTCGCGCCGCGCGCCGGCTCGGTGCGCCGGCCGCCGTCCGCCCGTAGTTCCAGCACGGGTGGTGGTGGCGCCGGGGGCACTCGCCGACCGGCCGCCGGTGGCGGTCGCGGACGGACGACGGCCTCGCGGTCCGCCCCGGCCGGCGGAGCCGGCGGCACCCGTCCGCCCGGTAGCCGCCCTCCGGGTGGCCGCCCGACCGCGCGCACGCGCAAGCCGCCGCGCTCGAAGAAGCAGCGCCGTCAACGCAGGCTGAAGATCGCCCTGGCGACCATGCTGGGGCTCTTCGTCCTCTTCGGTGTCTTCATCGGCGTGGTCTACGCCAGCACCGAGGTCCCGGACATCAACGCCGTCCAGAACGCGCAGACGACGGTCGTCTACTACTCCGACGGCACCACGGAGATGGGCCGCCTCGGCAACGAGGGCCAGAACCGGACCAACGTCACGCTCGAGCAGGTCTCCGAGCCGGCGCGCAACGCGATCCTGGCCGCCGAGAACCGCAGCTTCTACACCGACCCGGGCATCTCCTTCACCGGCATCGTGCGTGCCGCGTGGAACAACGTGACCGGCGGTGCGACGCAGGGCGGCTCGACGATCACCCAGCAGTACGTGAAGAACGCCTTCCTGACGCAGGACCAGACGTTCAGCCGCAAGTTCCAGGAGCTGTTCCTGTCGATCAAGCTGGACAACAACTACTCGAAGGACCAGATCCTCGAGAACTACCTGAACACCATCTACTTCGGCCGCAGCGCCTACGGCATCGAGGCGGCGGCGAACACCTACTTCGGCGTCTCGGCCTCGGAGCTGACCGCCGAGCAGGGTGCCGTCCTCGCCGTCATGGTCCGCAACCCCTCGCGCTACGACCCGGCGAACGACCCCGAGGCCGCGCAGGACCGCTGGGGCAAGGTGCTCGACGCGATGGTCGACGAGAACTGGCTCTCGCAGAGCGACCGGGACGCCTCGGTGTACCCGCAGGTCCTGCCGAAGACCGGCTCGGGGCTCGGCGTGCCGGAGGACCCGTCGGGGCTCATCGTCCAGCAGGCCGTGGCCGAGCTGGAGAGCAAGGGCTACAGCGAGCAGCAGATCCGGGCCGGCGGCCTGCGGATCACCACGACGGTCGACCCGCGGATGCAGGACGCGGCCGAGACCGCCGTCGCCGACGTGATGGACGGCGAGCCGAACGAGGTCCTCCGGGAGGCGCTGGTCGCCGTCGACCCGCACACCGGCGCGGTCAAGGCGTACTACGGCGGCCCGTCCGGCGTCGGCAACGACTACGCGCAGGCGCAGCGCCAGCCCGGCTCGTCGATGAAGCCCTACGTCCTCGCGACCGGCCTCGAGCAGGGCATCGGCGTCAACGCCCGGCGCGACGGCAGCAACCACCAGAAGTTCCTCGACCGCGATGCGCCGGTGAACAACGCCGGCGGCGCGTCCTGCCCCGCCTGCACGCTCAAGGAGGCGATCACGCGGTCGCTGAACACGACGTTCTACGGGCTGGCGTACGAGGTCGGCCCGGACAACGTGCGGGACGTCGCGCTCCGGGCGACCGGCCTGCCGGACCAGTGGGCCGGCGGCGCCCTGGAGGGCAACAAGACCCTCGCCGCGCCGAGCGGCGCGACCGGTTCGTCGATCGGCATCGGCGAGTACGAGATGCGCCCGATCGACCAGGCGGTCGGCTTCGGGACCTTCGCCAACGGCGGCATCCACCACGCGCCGTTCTTCGTGGCCCGGGTGACCGACAGCGCGGGCGCCGTGATGCTGGAGAACGCCGGCGACGCCGGTGAGCAGGCGGTGCCGGCCGACGTCGCGAACGACGTCACCTACGCCATCAAGGGCGTCGCGGACTACTCCCACCGCCCGCTCGACGGCGGTCGCCCGGTCGCCAGCAAGACCGGCACGCAGGGCAAGGGCGGCAGCACGGTCGACAACACCGACGCCTGGATGGTCGGCTACACGCCGTCCCTGTCGACCGCGGTCTGGATGGGCAGCGACGGGCAGGCCGCGATCCAGAACGCGCAGCAGGGGCCCATCTTCGGCTCGGGGCTGCCCGGTGCGATCTGGCAGGAGTTCATGAACGCCGCGCTCGACGGCACGCCGGAGGAGTCGCTGCCCACCAAGGCGCTCATCGACGGCGACACGGGCGAGGGCGTGCCGGCCCCGACGACCGAGGCGGCGCCGACGACGCAGGCCCCGGCGCCCACCACCACGACGGCGCCGGCGCCGACCCAGGCCACGCCCTCGGACACGACCGAGGAGCCGCCGGTCCCCGGCGACACGGACGGCGACGGCATCCAGGACGACTTCAACGGCGACGGCGTCCCCGACAGCACGGGCAACCAGGACAACACCGGGGAGCAGCAGCCCGACCCGGACACCGGCGTCGCCGACCCCAACGCGCCCAACGCTCCCGGCGCCCCCGCGCCCGGGGACCAGCGCCAGGGCCGGGATCAAGCCACCGGCTGACCCCGGCGCGGCAGACTGAGGTCGTGAGCCAGCCGCGCACGGACGACACCCCCACGGACCCCTCCGGCTTCCGAGCCGAGGGGTCCGTGGCGTCTGCGGCCCCGGGCGGCGGCCCGGGCTGGCCGGACCGGGTGGTGCCGAGCTGGGCGGATCCGGTCGTGGCCCAGGCCAGCGAGGCGGTGGGGGGCCCGTGGGGCCGGCACGCGGTCACCGGCCGGGCGCTGTTCTGGACGCCGCTGCGGGTCTGCCTGCTGTTCACCACGCTGGTCCTCGCGCTCGCGTGGCTCAAGCAGGCGCCCTGCGCCAGCGGCAACTGGGCCGGGTTCGTCCAGTACACGCACTTCTGCTACTCGGACACGATCCCGCTGTACGGCCTGCGCGGGCTCGACAGCGGCCAGGTGCCCTACCTGGACTCCGCCGTCGAGTACCCGGTGCTCACCGGCGGCTTCATGGCGCTGGCCGCGGGCATCGCCGGCGGCTACGACGGGCTGGCCCGCTCGTTCGGGCTGCTGCCGCTGGTGCCCCCGGTGGAGAGCTACTACATCGCCACGTGCCTGCTGCTCTCGGTGTGCGCGCTGCTCACCACCCGGGCGGTCCTGGGCTGCGCCGGACGCCGGCCGTGGGACGCCGCGATGGTCGGGCTGTCGCCGGTGCTCTTCGTGCACGCGTTCACGAACTGGGACCTCTTCGCGATCGCCCTGTCCACGCTGGGGCTGTGGGCCTGGGCGCGGTCCCGGCCGGCGCTGGCCGGCGTCCTGATCGGGCTGGGCGTGGCCGCCAAGCTGTACCCGGTGCTGCTCCTGGGCGGGCTGTTCCTGCTGTGCCTGCGGGCCGGGAAGCTGCGGGTGTGGCTGCGCGCGGCGGTCGGCGCCGGCCTCGCCTGGCTGGTCGTGAACGTGCCCATCGCGGTGCTGGCCCCGGAGAACTGGGCCCGCTTCTTCGCCCTCAACGGCAGCCGGCCGGCCGACCCGGACACGGTGTGGAACCTGCTCCTGGCCGCGACCGACCAGCGGCTCTTCGACGGTCCCCTCGCCGAGGGCCAGACGCCCTCGGTGCTCAACGCGGTGGTCGCCGGCTCGCTGGTGCTCTTCCTCGCGGGCATCGCCTGGCTGACGCTGGCCGCCCCCGTCCGGCCGCGGGTCGGTCAGCTGGCCTTCCTGCTGGTGGCCGGCTTCCTGCTGCTGAACAAGGTCTGGAGCCCGCAGTACTCGCTGTGGCTGCTTCCCCTGGCGGTGCTCGCGCGGCCGAGCTGGCGGGCACTGCTGCTGTGGCAGGCCACCGAGGCGCTGCTCTGGGTGCCGCGGCTGCTCTGGTACCTCGGCACCGACAACAAGGGCGTCAAGGTCGAGTGGTTCTTCCTCGCCGTCGGCATCCGTGACGTCGCCGTCGTCGTCCTCATGGCCCTGGTCGTGCGCGACGTCCTGCGGCCCGACGAGGACGTCGTCCGCCGGTCGTGGCCGGGCGTCGACGATCCTGCGGGCGGCGTGCTGGACGGCGCGGAGGATCGGGTGGTCCTGCGCCGCTCCGCGTCGCACCGCGGCGAGGTGCCGTCCCCCGGCTGAGCCGAGCCCCGGCCTCCGCTCGTCACGACAATGCTGCTCGCAGCGCTTGGATCTCCTCGGCGTGCGCTGGCCCGTCCCCGGGGGTCTCCAGGATCACCGGGCAACCGGCCGCCCGGACGACCTCGACGAGCAGCTCGGCCGGGATCTCGCCGTCGGCCAGCGGCGCGTGCCGGTCGCGGCTGGAGCCGTGCGGGTCGCGGCTGTTGTTCAGGTGCACCAGGTCGATCCGGCCGGTGATGGCACGGACGTCGTCGATCGCCGTGGCGAGGTCCCAGCCGGCGGCCCAGGCGTGGCAGGTGTCGAGCACGAAGCCGGCGCCGAACTCGCCGACGGCCTCCCACAGGCGGGCAATCGCGTCGAGGTCGCGGGTCATCGCGTTGCCGCCACCGGCGGTGTTCTCGAGCAGGATCGGCAGGGGGAAGCCGCCGTCGTCGGCCTGGCGGCTGAACGTCTTGCGCCAGTTGTCGACGCCGATCGCCGGGTCGTCCTTGGCCAGGACGTGGCCGCCGTGCACGACCATCCCCGCGGCGCCGATCGCGGCGGAGGCCTGCGCGTGGGCGGCGAGCAGCTTGCGGCTCGGGATCCGGATCCGGTTGTTCGTCGTCGCCACGTTGAGCATGTACGGCGCGTGGACGACGACCATGACGTCGGCGGCGTTCAGGGCGTCGGCGTCCGGGCGCGGTTTCGGGGTGGCGTAGCTCTGCGGGTCGGTCAGGAAGATCTGCACCCCCTCGGCGTCCATCTCGGCCGCCCGGGCGAGCGGGCCGCCGTCCAGGAGCTCGTTGTCGTCGGTGAGGCCGGGGCCGACGTGTACGCCGATCGGGTGAATCGCCACGGGGTCCGACCCTAGTTCCGAGGCGGGTGCAGGTTTAGCCGTAACCCCGCTCACACATAGTCGTTCCTGCAGCGTGACGGGGGTTACCCGGCGGTAGACGCGCAGCTGGAGGGGCGGAGCAGATGGCAACCGGTCGGATCCGGCGGACGGCGCGGCGCGGCATCGTCGTCCTCGTGCTCGGCTGGCTGGCCGTGCTCGTCGCGGCGGTGGCCTTCGCGCCAGGCGCGAGCGCGGCACCGACCGCCACGGTCGACATCAAGACGCTCACGCCGCCCGTGGTGAGCGTGGACGGCGGCGGGACGGTCACCTTCGTCAACCACGTCGCCACCTACGACTCCGGGGTGACGCTGCCCCTCGTGGGCGGCGTGACGGCCACGGTCTTCACGGACGTGTCGGTCACCTTCTTCGGGGAGAGGCGGGACCTGTGGTTCGGCCGGTCCACGCAGTGGACCTTCCCGTCGACGACGGTGGGCACGATCACCTACACGTACCGGATCGTGCCGCAGGCCGGGCTCGCGGCGAACCTGGTCGACCAGGTGGTCGACGGGGTCGCGGCGTCCCTGCCCCCGCTGCCGGCGCCCGTCCCGTACGTCGTCGAGACCCTGGTGCCGCTGCCCACGCTGCCGAGCACCAACCTGCCGGACCCGCCCGAGGTGAACGTGCAGGTGCCCGGTGTGCCGGACGCGCCGGTGGGCGGGCCGGACGGAACCCCGCAGCCGCCGACCGGCGGGGTGATCGACGTGCCGCAGGGCGGCACGACCGGTGAGACCCCGCAGAGCATCCCGGGGACGCAGTACACCTACGACACCGGCAGCGGCGCCCCGCAGATGGCGCCGGTCGACACCGCGGCCGCCGCCGCGTTCGACCCCGCGCGCTTCTACGTGCCCGGCCGGAGCACCGGCACGCCGGACCGGTTCACCGGCTCGGCGGCGGGCGCCGGGGGTGTGGCCGGGAACTACGACGGGGCCACCGTCCCGGTGTTCGGTCAGCTGGCCGGCCTGGACGGCTCCGGCCTGGACGAGGCGGACAGCGCGGTCGCGGCGCCGGGGGCCGCGTCGGGCGCCGGCCTGCCCGTGCCCGCGCTGGCGGCCGTCGTCGCGCTGGCGGCGGTGACCGCGGCGCTCGTCCGGACCCAGCAGGCGCACCGCGCCGCCCGGACGGCGCACCGCTCCCGCTGACCGTCGTCCCCACCGGCGGAGCGGCCCTGCCCTCGACGCTGGTAGCCTCGTACCGGCGCGTTCCGTCGGTTCAGGTGACCGGCCGGGGCGCGCGACGCGTGTACGACCCTCCTGCTGCAGAACGACTGCAGCCGCCCAGACCAGAGGAGGTGGGGTTCTCCGTGCGTCATTACGAACTGATGGTCATACTCGACCCCGAGCTCGAGGAGCGGACGATCGCTCCGTCGCTCGACCGGTTCCTGACCGTCGTGACCAAGTCCGGCGGAACGGTCGGCAAGGTCGACATCTGGGGCCGTCGCCGGCTCGCCTACGAGATCAGGAAGCAGATCGAGGGCATCTACGCGGTCATCGACATCGATGCCGAGCCCGCGGCCGTGGCCGAGCTCGACCGGCAGCTCAACCTGAACGAGTCGGTGCTGCGCACGAAGCTGATGCGGCCCGAGGTCCACTGACCATGGCCGGCGAGACCGTCATCACCGTGATCGGCAACCTGACCGCCGATCCGGAGCTGCGCTTCACGCCCTCGGGCGCCGCCGTCGCCAACTTCACCGTGGCCTCGACGCCGCGCACCTTCGACCGCCAGTCGCAGGAGTGGAAGGACGGCGAGGCGCTGTTCCTCCGCTGCAACGTCTGGCGGCAGGCGGCCGAGAACGTCGCGGAGTCACTGACCCGCGGCTCCCGGGTCATCGTGAGCGGCCGGCTCAAGCAGCGCTCGTTCGAGACGAAGGAAGGCGAGAAGCGCACCGTCGTCGAGCTGGAGGTCGACGAGATCGGCCCCTCGCTGCGCTACGCCACGGCCAAGGTCACCCGCGCCTCGCGCGGTGAGGGTGGCGGCGGCTTCGGTGGCGGCGGCGGTGGCGGCTTCGGCGGTGGTGGCGGTGGCGGCGGCGGCGCGAGCGACCCGTGGTCGACGCCCGCTGGGCCGACCGACGAGCCGCCCTTCTGATCCTTTCGACCCTCATACCTTTTCTGGAGAACCCGGTGCCCAAGCCACCTGTTCGCAAGCCCAAGAAGAAGGTCTGCCAGTTCTGCAAGGACAAGGCGACCTACATCGACTACAAGGACACGACCCTGCTGCGGAAGTTCATCTCCGACCGCGGCAAGATCCGTGCCCGCCGCGTGAGCGGCAACTGCAGCCAGCACCAGCGCGACGTCGCCACGGCCGTGAAGAACAGCCGTGAGATGGCCCTGCTGCCCTACACCTCCACGGCGCGCTGACCATGAGCACGATGAAGCTGATCCTGACGCAGGAGGTCACCGGTCTCGGGACCTCCGGCGACACCGTCGAGGTCAAGGGCGGCTACGGCCGCAACTACCTCCTGCCGCGCGGGCTGGCCATCAAGGCCACCCGGGGCGCCGAGAAGCAGATCGACTCCCTCCGCCGGGCGCGCGCCGCCCGTGAGGTGCGCTCGAACGAGGAGGCCCAGGCCGTGGCCGGCCAGCTGGCGAACCTGAAGGTCCGCGTGCCTGCGCGGGCCGGTGCCGAGGGCCGTCTGTTCGGTCGCGTGACCACCGCCGACGTCGCCGCTGCCGTCTCGGCCGCCGGCGGCCCGGAGCTCGACCGTCGCCGGATCGAGCTGCCCAGCAGCATCAAGACCACGGGCCAGCACACCGTCACCGTGCGGGTGCACCCGGAGGTCACCACCCAGCTGGTCATCGAGGTCGTCCCCAGCTGAGGTAGTCAGCACCGCCCGCGAGGGGCGTCGGACTGCGGTCCGGCGCCCCTCGCGGCGTTCCGGGCCGCTAGCCGACGGCCGTGGCCTCGATCTCGACCATCAGCTCGGGGAAGGCGAGCCGGGTGACGCCGACCAGCGTGCTCGTGAGCGTGCCGCCGGCGGCCTCGAAGCGCTTGGTCATGCCCTCTCGGGCGCCCAGCATCGCGTCGACGTCGGTGGTGAAGACGTTGATGCGGACGACGTTGCCGAGCGTCATGCCGGCCTGGCGCACCACGGTCTCGATGTTGTCGACGGCGAGAGCGGTCTGGGCGGGCAGGTCGCCGATGTGCTGCGGGGAACCGTCGGCCGCGGTGGCAGCCTGCCCGGAGAGGACCAGGACGCGGCTCGCGCCCTCCACCAGCTCGGCCTGGTTGAAGCCGAAGGCCAGCGACCACGGCCACGGGTTCACGGGGGTACGGCCGCCGTTCCCGACACGGCGTCGGCAGCCGCGCTCCGCGGTCCTCGCGGTCCCATCCGTGGGCGGCCGGGGCCTGTGGACAGTGGGGCGGATGGGCACCGACGGACGGCATCCGCGACACGCCGGGGGACGACGCGCGGAGTTTTTCCGGCTTTCTCCCGTCCACAGCCCGTGCAAGGCATACGCCCAGGTGACAGGCGGGGATACGGGCAGCGACGCGCATGTGTCCCCGCGGCGATCCACATGTCGACAAGCGTCCATCCACCGACTTGTCCACAAGTTGTGCAGAACGACGTCCCCATCGGTGTTGGACGGGTCCGTCCGCTCTTCCTAACGTCGTCCTCGCTCCGCCGGACGCGCGAACTGTCGCTGCCCGGCGGTAGAACTGACCCGAACACACGTTCGAGTCGTGCGTATCGCGTCCTGGTGCTTCCCCCACCAGACCCCGGCCGGCGGCCGGGGTCTGTTCGCGGGTGCGCAGGTGAGTGGATGGAGGGGTTCGGCGTGGCAGTCGCCGACGAGTTCAGCAGGCCCGCACCGACGGCGCCCGAGTACGACCGGCAGCCGCCGCAGGACGTCGCGGCCGAGCAGTCGGTGCTCGGCGGCATGCTGCTGAGCAAGGACGCGATCGCCGACGTCGTCGAGGTCCTGCACGGCAACGACTTCTACCGGCCGGCCCACCAGGTCATCTTCGACTGCATCCTCGACCTCTACGGCCGCGGTGAGCCGGCCGACGCCATCACCGTGGCCGCCGAGCTCAACCGGACCGACCAGCTGTCGAAGATGGGCGGCGCGGTCTACCTGCACACGCTGATCCAGTCGACGCCGACCGCGGCCAACGCCGGCTACTACGCCGCGATCGTGGCCGAGCAGGCGGTGCTCCGGCGCCTGGTCGAGGCCGGCACTCGCGTGGTCCAGCTCGGCTATGGCGCGGCCGGCGGCCGGGGCGACGTCGACGACATCGTCGACCGCGCCCAGCAGGAGATCTACGACGTCACCGAGAAGCGGATGTCCGAGGACTACTCGCGCCTCGAGGACATCCTGCAGCCGACGATGGACGAGCTCGACGCCATCGCCTCGCGCGGCGGCGTCAGCCGCGGCGTCCCCACCGGCATCCGCGACCTGGACGAGCTCACCAACGGTCTGCAGGCAGGCCAGATGATCGTCATCGCGGCCCGTCCCGGTGTGGGCAAGGCGCTGGCCCTCGACACCCCCATCGCGACGCCGTCCGGCTGGACGACCATGGGCGAGCTCCGGGTCGGCGACCGTGTCATGGGCTCCGACGGCTGTCCGACGACCGTCGTGGCCGCCACCGACGTGCTGACCGACCGGCCCTGCTACGAGGTGCACTTCTCCGACGGCTCGGTCATCGTTGCCGACGCCGAGCACCAGTGGCTCACCGAGACCCTTGCCGGTGACCGCGCCGTCCGGACGACGGCGCAGATCGCGGGCTCGCTGCGGAGCGGTTCACGGGCGAATCACGCGGTGGCCAACACTGCGCCGCTGACGCTGCCCGAGGTCCAGTTGCCGCTGTCCCCCTACGCCCTCGGGATCTGGCTCGGCCATGGGGCATTGCGCAGCTCCGACCCGGAGATCACCGCGTTCCTCGAGGCGGAGCTGCCCGAGAATCTGGACGTCGCGGCCCAGCTCGGCGCCCTGGGTCTGCTCAAGTGCCCGCACATCCCGCCCGCCTACCTTCGGTCGTCGGCCCGGCAGCGCCGCGAGCTTCTCGCCGGCCTCCTGGACAGCTCCGCGACGGTCAGCCCGGCCGGTGACATCCGGCTGATGGTCACCAGCCGTCGGCTGGCGCAGGACGTGCGAGAACTGGTTCACGGTCTCGGCCATCAGCTGCCGGAGGCGGCCGAAGCCGGTCACACGCTGGCCTTCGCCACCGACGACGACGTCTTCCGGGTCGAGAGCAAGCAGCTCCTGCACAAGGAGGCGCGCGTCCGCTCGGTCTCTCCGCAACGGGTCCGTTTCATCACCGACGTGAAGCCGATCGCCGGCGTGCCGGTGCGCTGCATCCAGGTGGCTGCCGAGGACCACCTGTTCCTGGCTGGCCGCAGCTTCATCCCGACGCACAACTCGACGCTGGGCCTCGACATCGCCCGCTCGGCGGCGATCAAGAGCCACCAGGCGACCTGCATCTTCTCGCTGGAGATGAGCAAGCACGAGATCACGATGCGTCTGCTCTCGGCCGAGGCGAAGGTGCCGCTGCACCACATGCGCGCCGGCACGCTGTCCGACGAGGACTGGTCCAAGCTGGCCCGCCGCATGGGCGAGGTCGCCGATGCGCCGCTCTACATCGACGACTCGCCGAACATGACGATGATGGAGATCCGAGCGAAGGCCCGGCGGCTCAAGCAGCGCAACGACCTCAAGCTCGTGGTCATCGACTATCTGCAGCTGATGACGTCCGGGAAAAGGGTTGAAAGCCGGCAGCAGGAAGTGTCGGAATTCTCCCGGGCGCTCAAGCTCCTGGCGAAGGAACTCGAGGTTCCGGTGATCGCGATGAGCCAGCTCAACCGTGGCTCCGAGCAGCGGCAAGACAAGAAGCCGATGCTTTCTGACCTTCGCGAATCGGGTTCGATCGAACAAGATGCGGATATGGTCATGATGATTCACCGCGAGGACATGTACGAGAAGGAATCGCCGCGAGCCGGCGAGGCGGACATCATGCTCGTGAAGCACCGGAATGGTCCGACGGCGAATGTCACCGTCGCTTTCCAGGGCCACTACAGCCGCTTCGTGGACATGGCGAACTGACCTCTCCTCCACACGTGCGACGGCGCCTCCGCTTCGGCGGGGGGCGCCGTTCGCGTGTCACGGCGAACAGTCGGTGCGGGCAGGGCAGCAGCGAACGCGCAGAACCGGGTCCGCAGCAGCCGTGACCTGCGGTTTCTGTCAGACCCCTCTGTCACGGTGCAGGCATGAAGCTGCTGACCGCGACACCTGAGGGGCAGGGCGAGCGGACGGGCGACTTCTGCTACGCCACCGAGGGTGAGCTCGTCCTGCTCGGCTTCGTCTGCGCGACCGACCAGGCCGACCCGGACGGCGGCTGCGGCTGCGGCCGGGCGTTCTCCGGCATGAGCTCGCGCAAGGCCACCACGACCGCACTGGTCCGCGACCTCGACCTGTCCGTCGACGACGTCCGGCTGGCCGTGGAGGGCCACCACACCGCGGGCGGGCTGAGTTCCGACGTGATCGGGACGGGGAGTTCGCCGAGCTGGTGTCCGCGACCGTCGACGAGATGGGCGTCGGTGGCGGGTGGTGGCCGGAGGGGACGTTCGTGGGGCGGCGCCTGGACCAGCTCGTCCGCCGCTGACCCGGACCCACGGCTGGACGTCACCTGCCGTTCAGCCTCCGCACAACTCCGGCGACGAACGTGGCCGGGGAGCGGTCCCCAGGGGACCCGAGATCGAGGAGGTGGCCCATGGACGACGAGCTGCAGCAGACCGTGTGGCGGGAACGCGTCGGCGCGCACGCGTGGGTGCGCTCGCCCGCGCCGGTCGATCTGCGCACCGACCTGGTCGCGGCCGCGGTCGCCCGTCGGCGCGCCCGGCGCCGCCGCCCCTGACCGGGAGGCGCGAGCGCCCGGTTCCGGACCGCCGGGCCCCCGTGCCGCCTGTGTGCCACGTGAAACCTCAGGCGGACCGGCGGACGTCGGTCACGGGCTCCCGACCTCGGCCGGTCCCCGCCAGTCCGGCGGATCGGCGGGGTGCACCGCCGGGTCGTCGGCGGCGAGCGTCCGGACCGGCCCGGGCGCGGTCAGCGGCCCCTCGAACCGCACCGTCACCCGCCCCAGCCCGCGGCCCCAGACCCAGCCCGGCCCCAGTTCGTCGTGGCAGACGTCCTGCCCGGGCCACCACCGCGCCTCTGCGGGCCGCGGCGCCTCCTCGGCCGGCGCCACGACGGTCTCCTCGGCCGCTGGCTCGTCGGCCGACCCGTCCTCCGCCGCGAACAGGTCGCCCTGCGCGTACACCGACAGACCCGAGACGCCGACCCCGAGCAGCCTCAGGCCCCCGCCCGTCCCGGTCTCGGCGAGCAGCCGCCGGGCGATGGTCGCGACCGTCCGGGTGTCGTCGGTGGGCTGCGGAAGCGTCAGTGACCGGGTCAGCGTCGTGAAGTCGTACCGGCGCAGCTTCAGCGTCACCGTCCGCCCGGACACCCCGGAGGACCGCAGCCGCTCCCCGACCCGCGCGGCCATCGCGTCGATCTCCCGCCCGAGCACCGTCAGGTCGGTGAGGTCGCGCTCGAAGGTCTCCTCCTGCGACACCGACTTCGCCTCCCGGTCGGCCACCACCGCGCGGTCGTCCTCGGCGCGCGCGAGCGCGTACAGCCCTGCCCCGTGCGCCCTGCCGACCAGCGCCACCAGGTCCGGCAGTGACTTGGCAGCGAGGTCGGCCACCGTCCGCACGCCCACCGAGTGCAGCCGCTCGGCCGTCGCCGGCCCGACCCCGCCCAGCCGGGTCACCGGCAGCGGGTGCAGCACCTCCAGCTCGGTGCCCGGCCGGACGACGACCAGCCCGTCCGGCTTCTCCATGTCCGAGCCGAGCTTCGCCATCAGCTTCGACGTCCCGATGCCCACCGAGCCGGTCACCCCGCCGGTGGCCGCCGCGATGCGCTCCTTGAGCCGCCGGGCCAGCGCCGTCACGCCGTCCACGGACAGGTCGTGCCCCGGTCCGGCCGCCAGGTCCACGTACGCCTCGTCGATCGACACCGGCTCGACCAGCGGCGAGAGCTCCCGGAGCAGCTCCATCACCACCTCCGACGTCCGCCGGTATGCGCCGAACCGGCCGCCGAGGAACGCCGTCCCCGGTGGGCACCGCCGCCGCGCCTCGGCCGTCGACATCGCCGAGCGCGCCCCGTACGCCCGCGCCTCGTAGGACGCCGTCGCGACCACCCCACGGCCCCCGACGCCCCCCACCACGACCGGGCGGCCGCGCAGCGACGGCTTGTCCCGCTGCTCGACGGCGGCGAAGAAGGCGTCGAGGTCCAGGTGCAGGACGCTCGCCTCCCGCCGCACGCCCGCACCTCCCCGACACCGCAGAACCGGCTCCCATGATCCACGGGCCCGGCTCTCAAGGTCCGGACGGCGGATGACGATGCAGGGAGGGTCAGCGCCCGACCTCCCGCGGAGACCCCGATGCCCCGGCTCCTCCCCCGCACGCCCCGGCCCGGCCGGCGCGCGCGCCGGCTGACGCTGGCCGCCTCCGGGGTGGGCGCCCTCGCCGTCGCCGCGACCCTGGTCTGGCAGTCCGCGTACGCCGCCTTCACCGCCAGCACGCCCACCTACACGACCACGTGGAGCACCGGCAGCGTCGCGATCGCCGACGACGACGCCGGCGCCGTCATGTTCTCGGCCACCGGGCTGCGGCCCGGCGCGAGCCAGACCCGCTGCATCACGGTGACCACCACCGGCAGCGCGCCGTCCGTCGTCCGGCTCTACGGCACCGGGAAGGGCAACACCCGCACGCTCGCCAGCTACCTCACCGTCGCCGTCCAGGCCGGGACCGGCGGCTCGGCCGCCGGCTGCGCCGGCTTCGTCCCGGCGGCCACCGTCTACCGCGGCACGCTCGCCGCCTTTCCCACCACCTACGCCACGGGCGTGGGCCCGTGGACGACGGCCGGCAGCACCACCGGGGAGAGCACGACGTACGCGTTCACCTACAGCCTCTCCCCGACGGCGCCGGTCAGCGCCCAGGGCGGCACCGCCGCGATCGCCTTCACCTGGGAGGCGCAGAACGCATGACCGAGCCCGCCGCGTGGCGTACGGGCTGGGCCGCCCTCGTCGCCAGCGCCGCCGCCCGCCTCGTCCTCGGCGCCCTCGCGCTGCTGGTCGCCGTCTCGGTGGTCCTCCCCCTGGTCGCCGGCTGGCAGTCCAGCGTGGTCATGTCCGGGTCGATGGCGCCCACGCTGCGGCCGGGGGACGTCGTCGTCGTCCGGCCGGTCGACGCCGCGGACCTCACCGCCGGCGACGTCGTCCTCGTCGACGACCCAGACGTGCCCGGTGAGCTGCGGCTGCACCGCATCGTCGACGCCGGGCCCGGCGGCCTGCGGCTGCGCGGCGACGCCAGCGCCACCCCCGACAGCTCCCTGGTCGACCCCTCGGCGGTGCACGGCGTCGGGACGCTGCGCCTGCCGGCGCTCGGCTCCCCCGCGCTGTGGATCGCGGAAGGCCGGACGACGTCCCTCGTCGTCGCCGGCCTCGCGCTGGCCGGCCTCGTCGCCCTGGCCCTGCTGCACCGCGGCCCCGCCGGGGAGCCGCGGCGACGACTACCCGCCCGGCCGGTCGCGCTGGCCGCGGCCGCGGTCGCCCTCGTCGCGCTGCCCGGCGCCGCGGACGCCCGCGCCGTCTTCAGCGCCAGCACCGGCACGCCCGGCAACAGCTTCGCCGCCGGCTCCTCCTGGACCTGCGCCGCGGCCGCCTCGGCCGCGGGCGCGGTGCAGTACTACGGGCTCCAGGAGACCGGGGGGACGACGGCGGTCAACGCGGGCACCCTCGCCGGCGCCAACGGCACCTACAGCAGCGGCGGGGTCACCTACGGCGTCGCCGGACCGCGCTGCGGCACCGGGGAGCCCAATGCCGTCCGCCTGGACGGTGCCAGCGGCCAGATGTGGACCTCCCGCTCGTACACGAACCCGCAGACCTTCTCCGAGCAGATCTGGTTCGCGACCGCCACGACCAGCGGCGGCAAGCTGATCGGTTTCGGCAACGGCGCGAACGGCGCGCTGTCGGGCAACTACGACCGGCACATCTACATGACCAACAGCGGTCAGCTGGTCTTCGGCGTCTACGACGGCTCGGCCACGGACGTCGCCACCAGCGCCGGCCGCTACAACAACGGGCGCTGGCATCTGGCCGCGGCCACCTTCTCGGGCACGGCCGGCATGACGCTCTACGTCGACGGCGTCCAGGTCGCCCGCAACGCCGCCGCGACCGTCGCCGAGACCACCACCGGCTACTGGCGGGTCGGCTACGACAACCTGTCGAACTGGCCCACCCCGCCGACCAGCTCCTTCTTCGCCGGCTCCGTCGCGCACGCCGCCGTCTTCACGACCGTGCTCAGCGCCGCCGAGGTGGCCAACCAGTACGGCGCGGGGCCGTGGACCTGTGCCACCGCCGCCGGGCCTGCCGGCGGCGGCGCGGTGCAGTACCTCGACCTGCAGGAGGGGGCCGGGCCGACGGCGGCCAACGACGGCACCGCCGGGGCGGCCGGCAACGGCACCTATGCGGGCGGGGTGACCTACGGCGTCGCCGGGCCCGCCTGTGGTCCGGGCGGCGGCTCGGCGGTGCGCCTGGACGGCGCCACGGGGCAGGTCTGGACCAGCCGGCTCGTCGCCGACCCCCAGGAGCTGTCGGTGCAGCTGTGGTTCGCGACGACGACCACCCGCGGCGGCAAGCTGATCGGTTTCGGGTCCGGCGCCACCGGGAGCGCGTCCGGCCAGTACGACCGGCACGTCTACATGACCAACACCGGGCAGCTGACCTTCGGCGTCTACCAGGGCGCCGTCTACACGGCGACCAGTCCGGCCGCCTACAACGACGGCAGGTGGCACCTGGCCACCGCGACCTACTCGCCCGGCACGGGGATGCGGCTCTACGTCGACGGCGCCCTGGTCGCCCAGAACGCCTCGCCGTCCACCGCGGAGCACTACTCGGGCTACTGGCGGATCGGCTACGACAGCCTGGCCAGCTGGCCGAGCCCGCCGACCAGCAACTTCTTCGCAGGGTCGGTCGCCCACGCTGCTGTGTTCGAGCGGGTGCTGACCGCCGACGAGGTCGCCGGTCAGTGGACCGCCGGCGGCTGAGCCCGCCGGTCAGGCGTCGGTGAGCGCGGCCGCGGGCAGCCAGTCGGCGTCGAGCAGCCCGGCGATCTCCTGCAGCGAGGACGTGTCCGCGCCGGCCGTCGAGCCGCTCACCGC
Source organism: Geodermatophilus sp. SMS 5-13 (assembly GCF_059428245.1). Lineage (NCBI taxonomy): Bacteria > Bacillati > Actinomycetota > Actinomycetes > Geodermatophilales > Geodermatophilaceae > Geodermatophilus > Geodermatophilus sp. SMS 5-13. The sequence goes on along the minus strand of NZ_CP165729.1, from coordinate 5,640,985 downwards.
GAGCCGCTCCACCATCACCCGGGCCACCTGCTCCTCGACGGTGTCCTCCGCGTAGGCCACGCGCCACGGCGAGTTCTTGCCGTCCCGGTGCGTGCGGCCGGTGACCTGCCGTGCCTGGATGCCGGAGAACCGCGGCTGGTGGAACAGCCCCACCCGCGGGGTGTCCGAGGCGCTCGTCCCGTCGGGCAGCAACTCACCGGCGTGCAGGCTGATCGAGGCCGTCACGGTGAACACGCACACCGGCGCCTTGCCGCTCTGGAAGCGCAGCCGTTCGCTCTCGACGTCGAAGCGGTCGCGGCCGTAGATGCCGGCGACGGCGATGCCGGCCTCGAGCAGCGCCTCGCGGATCGGGTCGGCCGCCGTCTCGACGAACTCCACCGACACCGCGACCTGCCGCTCCGCCTCGACCTGCGCCTTGACCCAGTCCACCGTCGCCTGGACGCGGATCAGGCCGGCCTTCTGCCGGAACCGCAGCAGCGCCGCCCGCCCGCGGGCGGTCTGCCGGCCCTTGCGGGCCAGCTGCATCTCGGCGCGGAACTCCTGCCACTCCGACTCGTAGGAGGCCCGTTCGGACGGCGTGAGCGCGACCGGCGTGCCGGTGACCGACACCGGGCCCCACGGGGCCGGTCGGTGCAGCGTGGCGGGCGGGTCGGCGTCGGCCAGCCAACCCTGCAGGCGGGCGAGGTCCGCGCGGCGGGCGTCCGGGTCCTCGGTCCACTGCCAGCCGTAGCGGCCGCGTTCCACGTGGAACCCGTGCGCGGCCAGCCGGGCCGGCAGGTCCGCCCAGGAGCGCAGCGGCTCGCCGTGGTGCTGGGCGAGCTGGGGAGCGAGGTAGGGCAGCTCCAGCGGCGTGTGCGCCGGGGTCGCGGTGGCGGCCAGCACGAACGGCGCGCCCTTGACCCGGCCGGCGCCCGACACCGCCCTCCAGTGCTTCCACCGCTGGGTGGTCGTGTGCCGGACCATGTGGGCCTCGTCGGCGATCACCACGTCGAACGGCTGTTTCGCGACCTTGGCCAGCCGGTCCCACGTGGTCACGCACCAGCGCAGCCCGCCGTCCCCGAACCCGGCGATCGAGCGGGTCCAGTGCGGGATGGTGATCGCGGCCGGACGGTCGGCGACGACGAGCACCCGGCTGCCGCCGCGCCGCTCGGCGATCTCGCGCGCGGCCAGGATCGCGGTGCCGGTCTTGCCGACGCCGGGGTCGTCACCGAGCAGGAACACCCGGCCACCGGCGGCGGCGTGCGCGACCACCGCGTCGGCTCCGGCCCACTGCTCCTCCCGCGGCGTCAGCGGCCGGGGCGACGGCAGCGGCCGCGGGCTGTCGTTGAGCTCGTCCTCCAGGAAGCGCTCGAAGGTGTACGCCGGCGGGTCGTAGGGCGCCAGCTCCGGCGGCAGCTCCCGGCCGACCCAGACGTGCGCCTGCAGCCCCGGGTGCCACTGCGCGCCAGGCGCCGGGGCGCGGAACGGCACGGCGAGCACCCACACCCGCTCGCCCGGCCCCGCGGTGGGCAGCTCCGCGGTGGGCTTCGCCGCCGTCGAGCGCTTCGCGGGGGTGCGTGCGGACGTCGTCCGGGACGAGGCGGACGACGACGAACGCCGGCGGGTGGTCGAGCTGCTGCGGCGGCGCCGTCCGGGCATGGGGGGTGCGGTCCTTTCCGAGGGCGGAGCCCGCAGTGTGCGTGCCGGGACCGACGGTTCCGGGCATCTGGCGCCGGGTGTCGCGCGGGCTGGTGGAATGAGGCCGTGACGGAGGAGCTGAGCCAGGACGAACGGCTGGCCTCGCGCACGGTCGGCACCGAGGGCCCGCGGGTCGTGTTCGTCCACGGGCTGTTCGGCCAGGGCAAGAACTGGACGACGATCGCGAAGGCGCTGGCCGACCGGCACCGCGTCACGCTGCTCGACCTGCCCAACCACGGGCACTCGCCATGGACCGACACCGTCGACTACGTGGACATGGCCGAGATGGTCGCGGCGGAGCTGGAGTCCTACGGCGAGCCGGTGACCCTGGTCGGGCACTCGATGGGCGGCAAGGTCGCGCTGCAGGTCGCCCTGCGCCGGCCGGAGCTGCTCCGGGCGCTGGTCGTCGTCGACATCGCGCCGGTGGAGTACCCGGTCTCCGGCGCCCGCACCGAGGACCCCGACGAGGAGCTGTCCCCGTTCGCCGACTTCATCGCGGCGATGAAGGCCCTGGACCTCGAGAAGCTCGAGCGCCGCGAGGAGGCCGACGAGGCGCTGCGGGCCGCCGTCCCGAGCCGGATGGTGCGCAGCTTCCTGCTGCAGAGCCTGGTCCGGGAGGGCGTCGGCGCCGACGGCACCTGGCGCTGGCGGCTGAACCTGGACCTGCTCGGCCGGGACCTGGAACGGCTGCGCGGCTTCCCCGACCCGCCGCCCGGCGCCCGCTACGACGGCCCGGTGCTGTGGATCGCCGGCGCGAACTCGCACTACGTGCTGCCCGAGGACCGCGAGCGGATAGACCAGCTCTGCCCGTCGACCCGCCTGATCCGCATCAAGAACGCCGGGCACTGGGTGCACTCGGAGCAGCCGGAGATCTTCACCGAGACCCTGCGTCGCTTCCTGGACAGGGTGGAGCACCCGGCGTCTTCGTGAGCCGCGTGGCGGAGGCCACCGTGGATGCGAAGCCTGCCGCGACGGCCGATCAGCCGGCCGGTGCGACGGAGAGCATCCGCGACACCGTGAACACCCGCTCGTCCTGCCGCAGCTCGCACCAGGCGTACACCGTGGCCCCCACCAGCTCGGGATCGCTGATCACCCGGTGCGTCACCGCGCCGCTGGCCGCCCGGTAGGTGATGGCGACCCGACCGCCGTCCTCCAGCACGTCGGACAGCAGAGCGAGCTGACCGAGAGGGAGCTCCGGCGCCAGAGCCCGGAGTTCGCGCAGCCGCCACGGCGTCGGCGCCGGGACGGCGGCGGGCCCCGCGGCGAGCAACCGGCTCGCCAGCCGCGAGACATCGACCGCCTCGGACGACGGACGGAGCGGGCGCGCCGCCGGAGCCTTCTTCCCGCGCGCACCGCTGTCGCCCTCGCGCGGCGTCCGCGCCGGCACCCCCTCCGCGACCGGGAAGTGGCCGACCGCCCGCAGACGCGCCAGGGCTTCGTCGACCGGCACCGAGCAGGCGAGCACCGTCGGCGCCAGCAGCGTCAGGCCGAGCCGACCCAGCCGCCGGTCCGCCGCGACCTCGGCGAGCAGCGCTTCGTCGTCGCTGCGGATCAGCGAGACGGCGGGGTACACCTTCAGCCGGCCGTGCCGCCGCCCGACGTCCTGGATGAGGAAGCTGAGCGTCTGCGGCAGCTCCCGACCGGACAGTTGGGTCAGGTCGGAGACCAGGCCGTCAGCACTCGCGCCGTCGTCGAGCGCCCGCCGGATGCTCCCCGGGCCGAACCGCCAGGTGACCGCGCCGCCGCTGCTCTCCCGGTCCGCACAGCTGTCCAGCAGCGCCGAGGCGCGCGCGACGTCCCCGACACCAGTGCGGTGAGGTCCGACCCGAAGCGAGCGGTGTCGCTGGCGGCGGGCAGCATCCTGCGCAGCCGGTCCACGAGCGCCGGGCCGTCCTCGGCGAGCAGGGCCGCACCCAGCGGACCGAGCGCCCCCGCGGCCACGGCGCCGAGGAGTTCGGCCTCCCGCCACACGGTCGCCAGTGGTGCATCGGCGTCCTGCGGCAGCACGTGGATCTGCGGGCGGTGCCAGCGGGCCGTGGCGGCGAGGTCGGCGATGCCTGCTACGTGACCGGCAGGGAGTCCGCCCGCCGTGTGCAGCAGCACCATCCGAGCCGCCGGGAAACCGCCGTCCACAGGCAGATCTCGCACGGGTCGCGTGCTCGGGCCAGGATCGGCGCATGAGCGACAGCCGCGCCGGACAGCCCGCCTCCCCCGCCGACCTCGTCGACGTCGCCTCGCTGGTCACCGCGTACTACTCGCTGGAGCCCGACCCCGCCGATCCCGGCCAGCAGGTCGTCTTCGGCACCAGTGGGCACCGCGGCTCCAGCTTCGACGCCGCGTTCAACGAGGGGCACATCGTCGCCACGACGCAGGCCATCTGCGAGTACCGGGCCGCGCAGGGCTACGACGGGCCGCTGTTCCTCGGCCGCGACACCCACGCGCTGTCCGAGCCGGCCTGGACCAGCGCGCTGGAGGTGCTGGTCGCCAACGACGTCACCGTGCTCGTCGACGCCGCCGACCGGTACACGCCGACGCCCGGCGTCAGTCACGCCATCCTGCGGGCCAACAAGGGGCGGTCCAGCGGCCTCGCCGACGGCATCGTCGTCACCCCGTCGCACAACCCGCCCCGGGACGGCGGGTTCAAGTACAACCCGCCGAACGGCGGCCCGGCCGACACCGACGCCACCAAGGTGATCGCCGACCGCGCCAACGAGCTGCTCCGCGGCGGGCTCAAGGAGGTCCGCCGGGTCCCGTTCGCCCGGGCCCGGGCCGCCGCCCGGCCGCACGACTTCCTCGGCGACTACGTCGCCGACCTGCCGGACGTCCTGGACGTCGACGCCATCCGGGACGCCGGCGTGCACATCGGCGCCGACCCGCTCGGCGGGGCGAGCGTGGACTACTGGGCCGCGATCGCCGAGCGGCACCGCCTGGACCTCACGGTGGTCAACCCGCTGGTCGACCCCACGTGGCGGTTCATGACCCTCGACTGGGACGGCAAGATCCGCATGGACTGCTCCTCGCCGGCGGCCATGGCCTCGCTGATCGACAAGCGGGAGCAGTTCCAGATCGCCACCGGCAACGACGCCGACGCCGACCGGCACGGCATCGTCACCCCCGACGCCGGCCTGATGAACCCCAACCACTTCCTCGCCGTCGCCATCTCCTACCTGTTCTCCCACCGCCCCGGCTGGGGAGAGAGCACCGCCGTCGGCAAGACCCTGGTCTCCAGCTCGCTGATCGACCGGGTCGTCGGGGGCCTCGGCCGGCGGCTGGTCGAGGTGCCGGTCGGCTTCAAGTGGTTCGTGCCGGGGCTGCTCGACGGCTCGGTCGGGTTCGGCGGCGAGGAGTCCGCCGGCGCCTCCTTCCTGCGCCGCGACGGCAGCGTCTGGACGACGGACAAGGACGGCATCCTGCTCGCGCTGCTGGCCAGCGAGATCCAGGCCGTCACCGGCCGGTCCCCCTCCCAGCTGCACGCCGAGCTCACCGAGCGGTACGGGGAGTCGGCGTACGCCCGCATCGACGCGCCGGCGACCCGCGAGCAGAAGGCGGCGCTGGGCAAGCTCTCCCCCGAGGCCGTCGCCGCCACCGAGCTGGCCGGCGAGCCGATCACCGCCAAGCTCACCCGCGCGCCCGGCAACGGCGCCGGCATCGGCGGGCTGAAGGTGGTCACGGAGAACGCCTGGTTCGCCGCGCGGCCCTCCGGCACCGAGGACGTCTACAAGGTCTACGCCGAGTCCTTCCGCGGACCGGACCACCTCGCGCGGGTTCAGGAGGAGGCCAAGGCCGTCGTCAGCGCCGCTCTGGGCGCATGACCGCCGCCGCCATCGACGTCGTCGGGCTCCTCCGGGAACTGGTCCGCCGGCGCACGATCTCCGGCGACGCCGGCGCCCAGCGCGACGCCATCGGGACGGTGACCGAGGTGCTCCGGGAACGGGCGCCGCACCTGGAGGTGGTCTCCTCGGACGACCCGGACCACCCGTGGGCGCTGCTGCGCACCCCGGCCGACCCGGCCCTGCCGCAGCTGCTGCTCGCCTGCCACGTCGACTCGGTGCCGGTGCCCGACCCGGGCGTCTGGCAGCGCGACCCGTTCGGCGCCGACCTCGAGCAGGGCCGGGTGTGGGGTCGCGGCGGCAGCGACATGAAGGCGGGCGTGGTCGCCGCGGCCGCGGCACTGGCGGCCGCTGAGCCGACGCGGCCGGTCGCGCTGCTGCTCACCAGCGACGAGGAGATCGGCTCGCACGGCGCCGCCGCCGCGGCTGCCGCGGTGGCCGACCAGCGCATCGGGGCGGTCATCGTCCCCGAGGCGACCGGCAACGAGGTCGTGCTCGGCCACCGGGGCGCGCTGTGGCTGGCCGTCCGCACCGCCGGCAGGGCGGCGCACGGCAGCACGCCCGAGCGGGGGCACAACGCCGTCCTCGACCTGGCCGCCCTCCTCGGCCGCGCGGGCGGCGGGCTGCCGCTGCGGACCGACCCCTTCCTCGGCACCGAGACGTGGAACCCGGGCGTCGTCTCCGGCGGCACCGTGCCCAACGTTGTGCCCGATCGGGCCGAGGCGGTCATCGACATGCGCACCGTCGCCGACGGCGAGCCGCTGCTGCGCTGGTGGCGGGAGCAGCCGGAGGTCGCCGACGTCGAGGTGCGGGTGGACCTGCCGCCCGTGGGGACGCCGGCGGAGGACCCGTGGGTCGCCGGCCTCCCGGCGGCGGTGCGGCCCACGCCCGCGACCTACTTCACCGACGCGTCCGTGCTCGCCGGTGTGGTCGGCGGCGCGCCGATCGTCGTGTGGGGGCCGGGCACCCCCGCGGTGATGCACGCCGTCGACGAGTACGTGGAACTGGCCGAGCTGGAGCAGGCGGCCGCGGCGTTCGGCGCCGTGGCGAACCGCTGGCCCGCGTGAGCGGCGCCGACCGGGCCGCTCGGACACCCACTCGGGGGACGGTCAGCGCGGGGTCCTGGGCAACCGGCCCGGCGGGCCCCACACTCGCGGGCATGAGCGGAGGCGTGCGCGAGCCGCTACCGAGCGTGGTTGCGCCGTGGCCGTACGGGCCCGGCCGGCCGGGCGTGGCGGTCGCCGCCGCGTCGCTCGGATTCGTCCTCGCCGGCGGCCTCGCGATCGTCGGTCTGGGCGAACTGGCGCTCTGGTCCGGCGGTTCCCCGTCCTGGCTCGCCGTCGCGGCGCCGCTCTGTGCCGCGGGCCTGGTGGCCGGAGGTGTCCTCCTTCTCCGGCAGCGGGGCTCCGGCGTCCTGCTCGTCGCCGCGCTGACCGCAGTCGCCACGGCGGCGGCCTTGACGCTGCTCGCCGACGTGGACCCGGCCGACTGGCTGGCAGCCCTCGCGGCGCTCGTGTTCACGCTGCCCCTCCCGGTCGCGACCGCCGTGTACGCGGCGCTGCCCCGGGTGCGCGGCTGGGCCGGCCGGCGCCCGCACCCCTCAGGACCGCTCCCGTACGCCCCGCCGCCGCCGGGGTGGCCGCCGCACGCCTGGCCCTACGGCAACCCGCGTCCCGGGGCAGCGACGGCCGGCGCCGTACTGGGCTTCGTCGGCGCGGGGCTGCTCGCCTACGTGGTGATGTTCGACCTGCAGTTGAACCTCGCCGACCGCTTCCTGGTGGAGTTCAGCCTCGTGCAGGCGCTCGCCCTGCCGTGCGCTGCGGGGCTGGTGGTGGGCGGCCTGCGGCTCCTGCACCGGCGGGGTCGCGCGACGCTGGTCGTCTCGGCCCTGGGCGTGGGAGCCGCGGCCCTCGCCGCCCAGGTGACGGCGGCAGCGACCGGGTACGGCGTCGGAGAGACGCTGCCGGACGCCGTCCTCCTGCTTCCGCTGCCGGTCCTGGCCTCGATCTGCGCCCGGCAGCCCGCGGTCCGGACGTGGCTCGCCCGGGCGTGAGTCAGCGGCGGCGGGCGGCCTTGTCCGCGTACATCGCGTCGTCGGCCTCGCGGACCACCCGCTCGTAGACCTCGTCGGGGTCGGAGCCGCCCGGCGCCGAGCCGGTCCCGATGCTCATGCCGATCGACATCGTGAGGTCGCCGATGACCAGCGGGTCGGTGACCGTCGTCCGCACCCGGTCGGCGAGCACCTGGGCCTCGGGTCGCTCGGTGTTCTCGCAGACGATCGCGAACTCGTCGCCGCCCAGCCGGGCGGCGGTGTCGCTGGCCCGCAGCACCGAGGTGAGCCGGCCGGCGAAGGACACCAGGACGGCGTCGCCCATGGGGTGGCCGTGCTCGTCGTTGATCGCCTTGAAGCCGTCGAGGTCGATGATCAGCACGCAGGTCGGGGTGCGCTCGCGGTGGCCGCGGTCCAGTGCGTGCCGCAGCCGGTCGTGGAACAGGATCCGGTTGGGCAGCCCGGTCAGCGGGTCGTGCAGCGACCGGTGGACCAGCGCCGCCTCGAGCGCCTTCCGGTCGGTGATGTCGTCGATGATCATCACCAGGTGGGCCGGATCGCCCGTCTCGGACTCCGCGACCCAGGACGTCGCGAGCTGGACCGGGACGGCGGTGCCGTCGGCCCGCAGCATGCGGCACTCGTAGCGCATGGGCCGGTCCGGATCGCGGAGCAGGTGCCCCCGCGCCTCCCGCGCGCCGGCGACGTCCTCGGCGTGGATCAGCTCCAGCAGCGACTGGCCGCGCAGATCGAGCGGCGTGTGGCCCAGCAGGCGGCCGAGGGCCGGGTTCGCGTCGGTGATGACGCCCTCGGTCGTGCAGATCGCGACCCCCATGGGGGCGTTGGCGAAGGCGCTGCGTGGGTCCGCGGGAGGTGCCGTGTCCACCACGTCCGTCACGCCGCCACCCCCTCCCCGCCGGTCCGACCTGCTCCTTACCACGAATCGCAGACTGCGAGTGTCTCCCCTACCGGCGATCTTTCGCCGCTCCTGGGGTGGAGGATGCACACGGGACACCCGAGACGGTCAGGGAGGCTGCCGTGAACGATTTCGACCTGGTGCTGCCCGCCCAAGTGGACATCCGCGAGGTCGGCATGCGCGACGGGCTGCAGCTCGAGGCGCCGGTCCCCCTGGAGGCCAAGCTGGCCATGCTGGAGGCTCTTGTCGCCACCGGCGTCCGGCGCATCGAGGCCACGTCCTTCGTCTCCCCGCGCGCCGTGCCGGCCCTCGCCGACGCCGACCAGGTCGCCGCCGAGCTGTCCCGGTGGGGCGACGTGCACTGGTCGGCGCTGGTCGCCAACGCCCGCGGCGCGACCCGCGCCGTCGACGCGGGCGTGGCGAACCTCGAGTACGTCGTGTCGGCCTCCGACGGGCACAGCCGGGCCAACGCCGGGCGCAGCACGGCCGAGGCGGTCGGCGCGGTCGGCGAGATCGCCGGCCTGGCGCACGGCGCGGGCGGCTCGCTCGAGGTCATCATCGCCACCGCCTGGGACTGCCCCTTCGACGGCCGGACGCCGGTCGCGCGCACCGTCGACGTGGCCCGCGCCGCGGTGACCGCGGGCGCCGACCAGCTCTGCCTCGGTGACACCATCGGGACGACGACGCCGCTGCGCGTGGTCACGCTGCTCGACGCGGTCCGCCGCGCCTGCCCCGGGATCGCCGTCGGCGTGCACTTCCACGACACCCGCGGCACCGGGCAGGCCAACGCGCTGGCCGCCGTCCAGGCCGGCGTCACCCAGCTGGACTCCTCCGTCGGCGGCCTCGGCGGCTGCCCGTTCGCGCCGGGCGCGAGCGGCAACATCGCCACCGAGGAGCTGGTCTACATGCTCGAGGAGTCCGGCGTGCGCACCGGGCTGGACCTCGACGCGGTGCTGGCAGCCGCCACGGTGACCGAGCAGGCGGTGGGGCACGAGCTGCCCAGTTCGCTGTACCGGGCCGGTGGGCGGTCCGTCCCCCGGGAAGCGGCCGCCCGCTAGCAGGGGTTGGCTGTCGGCGTGACTGCGTCCGCGGAGGTCCCGGACCCGGTCGACCCGCGGGTGATGCGCGAGGTCCTCGGCCACTTCGCGTCGGGGGTCACCGTGGTCACCGCCGACACGGGGACCGGGCCGATCGGGTTCACCTGCCAGTCGTTCAGCTCGCTGTCCCTGGATCCGCCGCTGGTCGTGTTCGCGCCCGGCCGGGCGTCGCGCACCTGGCCGCAGCTGCGCGAGATCGGCCGGTTCTGCATCAACGTGCTCGCCGAGGAGCAGACCGGGCTCTCCCAGGCGTTCGCGCGGTCGGGGATCGACAAGTTCGCCGGCGTCCCGTGGACCCGCAGCCGGCACGGCTCCCCGGTGCTGGAGGACGTCGTCGCGTGGATCGACGCCGAGCTGTGGGCCGAGTACGACGGCGGCGACCACACGGTCGTCGTGGCGCGGGTGCTCGATCTCGGCGCCGACCCCTCCCGTCGTCCGCTGCTGTTCCACCGCGGCACGTACGGCCTGCTCGACGTGCCCCGCGCCGACGGCTGACCGGCCCGCCCGGCGGCGGTGAGACGGCTGGGACGGGTGGGGGGCCGCAGGTCACGAGCCGGTCACCGGCGAGCGCGCCCGTTCCGGCACCGAACCGTCCTGTTGCTTTCCTGTGCCCCGGATCACGGGGTCCGCGGCGCCGCCGCGGGGCCGACCGGGTCCACCGGGTCCGGAGGAGGCACGGGGTGGCGGGCGGGGACGAGGCCGGACGGCGGACATCCGAGTGGGCGTGCGGGAAGGACCTGGAACGGGCCGCCCGGTACGTGCACGAGGTCCGGACGGCGCCCACCCCCTCGGTGCGGCTGCGCGCCGCCGCGTCCCGCGAGGGGCTGGCCGCGGTGCGGTCGCTGCTGCGTGAGCTGCCGGTGCACCCCGTCGCGTTCTCGGACACCGCGGCCGGGGCGGAGATGCGCGCCTGGTTCCGGCCCGACCGCCGGCTGCCGTTCAACCGCGCCCCCATCGCCGTCCTGCCCCTGCCCGGGACGTCGGCCGAGTACCTCCGCGGCCGCGCGCGGCAGGCCCTGCGCACCAACCTGACCCGCGCCGCCGCGGCCGGCCTGGAGTGCGCGCCGGTGGACTCCGCGCGCGACCTCCGCCGGATCTCCGCCGCCGTCGCCGCCCGCCGCGGCACGACCGGCGAGCAGATGGTCCCGGCGGACCTCGTCCCCGGCCCGCAGCGCCCGTTCTGCGTCGCCCACGACGCCGCGGGGGACCCGGTCGCGCTCGGCCACGCGGTCGTCGACGGCGACCGGGCCGGGCTCATCCTCATGGTCACCGCGGTCGGCCACGCCCAGGCCACCCTGGTGCGCTACGCGCTGCACGCCGACCTGGTGGGCCGGCTGATCGGGCAGGGCGTGACCAGCCTGACCGTCGGCGGCTCGATGCTGCTGACCAGCGAGGGCACCCGCTACTTCCAGCGTCGCACCGGGTTCGTGCCGGTGCGGGTCCGGGTGGACGAGCCGCGGGCCGGCTACTCGAAGCGGACGGCGATCAGCGCGACGTCGTCCCGGCCGTCGAGGGTGCCGGCCACGGCGGCGTCGCAGAGCTCGCGCGGGCCGGCGTCCACCGGGGCCGCGGACAGCCGGGCGCACAGCTCGGCGATCCCGCTGTCGAGGTCCGAGCCCGGGCGCTCGATGAGCCCGTCGGTGTAGGCGATCAGGGTGGCGCCGGCGGGGACGTCGGCGGAGACCGTCGCCCGCCGGCTGCTCGGGTCCACCCCGACCAGCAGGCCCGTGGCGCCGTCGAGCAGCCGCACCGTGCCGTCCGGGGTGCGCAGGATCAGCGGCGGGTGGCCGGCGTTGGCCACGTGCACCCGCCACGGCGCCCCGGCGTGCGGGGGCGGCACCGCGCGGGCGTAGACCATGGTCGCCATCGGGGCCACGTGCAGGCCCTGCACCAGCCGGTCGACCCGGGTGAGCACCGTCCCCGGATCGGGGTCCTCGGCGTCCCAGAGGCACGCGCGGATCAGCCCGCGCAGGTGGCCCATCGCGGCGGCGGCCGCGACGTCGTGGCCGACGACGTCGCCGACCACCATCCCGATCGAGCCGTCGGGCAGGCGGAGCAGGTCGTAGAAGTCGCCGCCGACGTCGGCGGCGGCCGACGCGCTGATGTAGTGCGCCGCCGCGCGGATGCCGGGGATCTCCGGCAGCTCCGGCAGGAGCGAGCGCTGCAGCGTGTCGGCCACCGTGTGCTCCTGCTGGTAGAGCCGCACGTTGTCCATGGCCAGGCCGGCCCGCCGGGCGAGGTCCTGGACGAGGTCGACGTCCTCGTGGGTGAAGCTGCGCTCCTCCGACGTCATCACGAGGGCCATCGCCCCGAGCGTGCGGCGCCGCGCCATCAGCGGCACGGTCAGGGCCGACGTCCCGCCGAGCCGACCGAAGAGCTCGCGCCCGGTCGGGGAGACGACGATCCGTTCGATCCGCTCGGGCGTCAGGGGGTCGATCAGCACGGGCTGGGACGTCGTCAGGCTGCGCCGGCTCGGGGAGCCCTCGGGCAGGTGCATGGCGTGTGCCGTGCCGAAGGCACGCAGCTCCGCCGCGAGGCCGTCGCGGTGCCGGGCCGCGGTGGCGCGGACCTCCCCGGAGGCGTCGACCAGCGTGATGAAGACCCAGTCGGCCAGGAGCGGGACGCAGACGCCGGCCAGCCGGTCGAGCAGGTCCGGCATGTCCAGCGTGGCCATCAGCATGCTGGTCGCCTCGGCCATGAGGGCCAGCCGGGTCTGCGCCCGCTCGGCGACCGCCCGGGCGAGCTCGGCCTCCCGGCGGGCGGCCTGCTCGGCGGCGAAGGCCGCCGCCCGCTCGTCCTCGACCCGCACCCGCTCGGTGACGTCGGTCTGCACGCCCACGAAGCTGACCAGCTCGCCGTCGCCGTCGAAGACCGGGCTGATGGACAGCTGGTTCCAGAAGGCGGTGCCGTCCTTGCGGTAGTTCAGCAGGGTGGTGCTCAGCGTGCGCTGCTCGGCGAGGGCCGCGCGGATCTGCGCCACGGCCCGCGGGTCGGTCGCCGGCCCCTGCAGGAACCGGCAGTTGCGGCCGACCGCCTCGTCGTACCCGTAGCCGGTGATGCGGGTGAACGACGGGTTGACCCAGACCAGCGGGTTGTCCGGCTGCCGCGGGTCGGTGATGGTGAAGGTGATGTCGGTGGCGATGACCGCGCGGTCCCGCAGCGCCTGCAGGGTGGCGTCGGGGTCCTCGGCCACGTCGAGCTGCAGGAACACCACCAGCGCCAGCTGCTGCTCGCTGCCCACCTGGGACAGCGGGAACCCGGTGACCCAGAGCAGCTGATCGGAGAGGCCGTCGTCCTGCCGGGCGCGCTCGGGCTCGGAACTCGTGCCCGGCCGCAGCCGCACCGCCTCGCCGGTGACCGGCTGGCCCTGCGCCACCAGCGAGAGCGGGCCGCTGGTGCGGGCCAGCGGCTCGCCGCCCAGGTCGGTCAGCCCGGCCGCGGCCCCCCACGTGTCGACGTCCACGGGCAGGGACACGTTGCCGGCCAGCTCGACGGCGGCGACGTTGGCGTAGACGACCGCGCCGGCCTTCTGGTCGATCACCAGGACGGCGACCGGGACGTCGGCGAGGACGCCCGGCAGCGCGGCGTGCGCGCCGGCTTCGGTCCGGTGCTCGGAGACCACGGCACTGGCGGCGGTGACGATCCCGGCCTGCCGGTCCAGGTCGGCCCCGGCCTCGGCCGGAGCCCCGGACACCACGGCCGCCGCTTCCGGGGGGACGGCGGGCTCCTCGACCCTGTCGTGACTCGGCGGCACACAACCAATCTAACCGGACCGTTCCGATGGGGAAACCGCAGGTGACCAGGCCCTGGCCAGCACGTTCGCCTCCCCCTGACCGCGCAACGGTGGGTTCCGCCCCGGATCGGGCAGGACCACACTGGCGGCGTCCCCGGTGTCCCGACCGGCCCCGGCTCCCGACGGGACAGGGACCGGGACGCCGGCCCCGTGCCGCGGGACAGCGGTTCCCGGCAGCCTCGGCGGCACACGCGCAGCTCTCCCGTGCAGGCCGGCACGAAGGACACGACCATGGACGCCATCTCCCGGGCGGGCGCCGGGATGAGCCGGGGCGTCCCGCGCCGGCGGGCGCTGCTGGCCTGGACCGTGCCGGCCGCCTGCGCCGCGCTGGTGGGGGCCGGGTTGGTGATCGGCAGCCGCATCGACTCCGTGCCGCATCCGCTCGCCGATCCCGAGGTGCTCGTCGTGATCCCCCTGGCACCCGGGCTGGCCGTGCTCGGGGCGCTGATCCTCAGCCGCCGCCCGCGGCACCGGCTCGGTCGCCTCTACGCCGGAGCGGCGCTCGCGATGGCCGGCGCGCTGTTCGCCTATGCCTACGCCTGGTACGGCCTGGTGACCGCGCCGGGAGCGACGCCCGGTGCGCTGGCCGTCGGCTGGGTGTCGTCGTGGATCTGGACGCTGGGGATCGCGTCGGCACTGACGTTCGGCCTGCTGCTCTACCCCGACGGGCGGCTGCCGTCGGCCCGCTGGTGGCCGGCCGCGGTCCTCTCCGCCGTGGCCATCGCGGCACTGATCCTCAGCGCCGCCTTCTCCCCCGGCCCGCTGCTCGGCTACCCGGCCGTGCCCAACCCGCTCGGCATCCCGGGCACGCGCGCCGTGCTGGCCGCGGTCCGCTCGGTCGCCGAACCGCTCGTCCTCGTGGCCTTCGCCTGCGGGGTCGCGGCGCTGGTCACGCGGTTCTGGCGGGCGCCGCGGGGCGCGGTCGAGCGGCGGCAGGTCGCGCTGCTCGCCCTCGCCTCGGCGATCGCACTGGCGGTGGCCTTCCTGCCGTCCGACGGGTCGCCGACCTGGCCGGCCGCGGTCGCCGTCGTCGCCGCGTTCGCGCTGATCCCGGCGGCCATCGGGGTCGCGATCCTGCGCCACCACCTCTACGACATCGACGTCGTCCTGAACCGGGCGCTCGTCTACTCCGGGCTGACCGCCGCCGTCGTCGGGCTCTACGCCGCCGTCGTCTGGGCCGCGGCGGCGCCCCTCGGGCCGGGAACGGCGCCCGGCCTGCTGGCCACCGGCGTCGCGGCCGCGGCGGTCCTCCCGCTGCGCACGCGGTTGCAGCGCCTGGTCGACCGCGCGATGTACGGCGAACGGGGGGACCCCTACGCCGCGGTGTCGCGGCTGACGACACGACTGCAGGCCGCCACCGCGCCGGGCGACGCGCTCTCCGGCGTGGCCGAGGCGGTGGCGTCGTCGCTGCGGCTGCCCTACGTCGCGGTGGAGAGCGCGGGCGGCGTCGTGGCCGCGCACGGCGTGCCCACCGGGGGACAGCGGCACGTCGTGCCGCTCAGCCACCAGGGGGAGGACGTCGGCCGGCTGGTCGTCGAGGGCCGCGACGGGAAGCCGCCGGCCACCCGCGACCTCGCGCTGCTCGCCGACCTGGCCCGCCCGGCCGGCGCCGCCGTCCAGGCCGCCGCCCTCGCCGACGCCCTGCGGACCTCCCAGCGGCGGCTGATCGAGGCGCGCGAGGAGGAACGCCGCCGGCTCCGCCGCGACCTGCACGACGGCCTCGGGCCGACGCTGGCCGGGTTCGTCCTGCGCCTGGACGCCGCCGCCGGGCTGGTGTCGACCGATCCGGCCCGGGCGCAGCGGGTGCTCGCGGCGCTCAAGGACGAGACCAGCGCCGCCGTCGACGACGTCCGCCGACTGGTCTACGACCTGCGCCCGCCCGCGCTGGACGAGCTGGGGCTGCTCGGCGCGGTCCGGCAGCAGGCGGAGCGGCTGGCCTCCGGCGGATCCGGGATGGACGTGCGGGTGACGGCGACCGGCCCGCTGCCGCGTCTCGGGGCCGCCACCGAGGTCGCCGCCTACCGGATCGCGCTGGAGGCGGTCACCAACGCCGCCCGGCACGCCGCGGCGCCGCACTGCGACGTCCTGCTCGCGGCGGACGGGCAGCTGCGCGTCGAGGTCACCGACGACGGGCGGGGCATCGCGGCCGGTGCCCGCGCCGGCGTGGGCCTGGCCGCCATGCAGGAGCGCGCGGCCGAGGTCGGCGGCCGGTGCACCGTGTCCGCCGTCGTCCCGAGCGGGACCCGCGTGCTCGCCGTCCTCCCGCTGGAGGCCCGATGACCGGCAACGCGCTCACCATCCTGGTCGCCGAGGACCACCCGCTGTTCCGGCAGGCGCTGGTCGACCTCCTGGGCAGCCGGCCCGGCTGGGCGGTCGTCGCCGAGGCCGAGGACGGCGTGGGCGCGGTCACCGCGGCGCACGCCGAGCAGCCCGACGTCGTGGTCATGGACCTCAAGCTGCCCCGGCTGGACGGGATCGAGTCGACCCGGCGGATCGTCGCGGCCAGCCCGCACATCGCGGTGCTGGTGCTCACCATGTTCGACGACGACGCCTCGGTGTTCGAGGCGATGCGCGCCGGCGCCCGCGGCTACCTGCTCAAGGGCGCCGACCAGGCCGAGGTGGTGCGGGCGGTCGCCGACGTCGCCGACGGCGGTGCGGTGTTCGGGTCGGCGGTGGCGCGCCGCGTGCTCGACTACTTCGCCGCACCGCGACCCCCGGCCGTCCCCGACGCGGTGTTCCCGGAGCTCACGGCGCGCGAGCACGAGGTGCTCGACCTGATCGCGGCCGGGCGCAGCAACGCCGACGTGGCCGCCGCGCTCGTGCTCAGCCCCAAGACGGTGCGCAACCACGTGTCCAACATCTTCGCCAAGCTGCACGTCGCGGACCGCTCCGCGGCGATCGTCAAGGCCCGGGAGGCCGGCCTCGGCCTCTCCGGCGGTCCACGCTGACCCCTCCTCCGCCGTCCTCCTCCACCGGGCGCGGCCCGGGACCCCGATCGGGACGCCGGGCCCGTGTGCCGGGACGCCGCCCGCCCCCACCGTCGGAGCCGACCAGGGGGCCACCGGCACCGGAGGAGACCGAGATGTCGTCGAACAGGCGAACCAGAACCGTCGGGAGCGCGCTGCTCGCCCTGCTGCTGGGCGGCGCAGCGGCCTGCGGGCAGGACCCCGCCGAGCGGGCCGGGCCGGGCGGCCCACCCGCCCTGCACCTGGCGTGGGCCGACTGCGGGACGGCGGACGAGGGCCGCGCCGCCGGCGTCCAGTGCGCCACCGCGGACCTGCCGCTGGACTACGACGACCCGGACGGCGCACAGGTCCACCTCGCCGTCAGCCGGGTGCCGGCGACCGGTCCCGGACCCCGCATCGGCTCGCTGTTCGTCGACCTGGGCGGCCCCGGCAACCCGGCGGTGGGCCGGATCCAGGCGGGCGGCGCCGGGCCGCTGGCCTCGCTGAACCAGCGGTTCGACATCATCGGCTTCGACCCGCGCGGGGTGGGGCAGTCCACGCCGTCCGTCGACTGCCGGGTCGACCAGGAGACCGACGGGGCGACCCCGCGGCCGTGGCCGGTGCCCGCCGGCCCGGACCCCGCCGCCGTCGTCGGGCACGCCCGGGCCTACGCCGACGCGTGCGCGGCCGCGAACGGCGACCTGCTCGAGCACGTCTCCACCGCGAACGTCGCCCGGGACCTGGACGCGCTGCGCGCCGCCGTCGGCGACGAGCGGCTGAACTACCTCGGCTACTCCTACGGCGCGTTCCTGGGGAGCACCTACGCGAGCCTGTTCCCCGACCGCTTCCGCGCGCTCGCGCTGGACGGACCGGTGCCGTCGGCGCAGTACGTCGAGGACCCGGTGGCCGCCAGCACCGCGGCGGGCGCCGGCATCGAGGACGCGCTCGGCCGCTTCCTCGCGGCGTGCGCCGCGGACCGGACGGCGTGCTCCGGCTTCGGCGGGGCCGACCCGGCCGGCGCCTTCGACGCGCTGCTCGCCGCCGCGGCGGACGCCCCGATCCCGGCGGACGGCTATCCCGCCGACCCGCGCCCGGTGACCGCCGACGACCTCCGCGACGTGACCGGGAAGCTGCTCTACGGCAAGCCGGACTGGGGCACCCTCGCCGGCGCGCTGGCCCTGGCCGCGGCCGGGGACGGCTCCGCCGTCCGGGCGCTCGCCGACGAGGTCGTCTTCGCGCGGGGCGAGGACGGCAGCACCGATCCGCAGCCCGACCGCTACGTCGCCATCACCGCCGTCGACCAGCAGTGGCCGACCGATCCCGACGTCTACCTGGCGCGCGGGGCCCGGGAGCGGTCCGACGTGCCGCACTTCTGGGGCCGGTTCGGCTACACGGAGCTGGTCCAGGCGTTCTGGCCGGCGGACGACGAGGACGCCTTCGCCGGGCCGTTCACCGTGGCCGCGAGCGCGCCGACCGTCCTGGTGGTCGCCACCACGCACGACCCCGCCCTGCCGTACTGGGGCGCGGCGCCGTTCGTGCGGGAGCTGGGCAACGCCCGGCTGCTCACGATGGACGGCGACGGGCACACCGCCTACGGAGGCAACTCCGCGTGCATCGACGCCGCCGTGGACGCGTACCTGGTCGACGGCACGCTGCCGGCCGACGGAACCGTCTGCGCCCAGGACGTGCCCTTCGCCGCGCCGGGCCCCGACGACGTCCCCACCGGCACGCCCTGACGGGCCCGTCGGACGGTGAAGGAGAGGATCCCCATGTCCACCACGACCACGCACGCCCCGGTCCGCCGTTCCGCGGTGGCCCGGCACCCGATCACCGCGTTCCTGCTGCTCGTCTGTCCGCTGACCGTCGTCGCGGTGTTCCTGCCGGTGCCCGAGGAGCTCCGCGGCCCGTTGGAGAACGGCCTCGGCGTCGCGGTCCCCGCACTCGTGGTGACGGCGGTCGTCGCCGGGACCGGCGGCCTCCGCGAGCTGGGCCGCCGCTGCCTGCGCTGGCGGGTGCCGCTGCGCTGGTACCTGGTCGCCCTGCTGCCGCTGCCGGTGCTCCTCCTGACCCTGGTGCCGTCGATGTACGGCGCGCAACCGCTGCACGCGCTGGCGGACAACTGGCTGCTGCTGGTGACCTCGTTCCTGCCCACCTTCGTCCTGATGCTGGTCCTCGACACCTTCCCGGAGGAGGTCGGCGCGACCGGATTCCTGTTCGCCCGGCTGCAGGGCCGGTACGGCGCGATGCGTGCCGTGCTGCTCACGACCCTGTGCTTCTGGCTGTGGCACGTGCCCGGCGTCGTCCGTGACACCGGCACGCTCCGGGACGCCGCGTTGGTGCTGGCCGTCTTCCTGGTGGGCCACCTGGCCAGCCGGGTGGTGGTCGGCTGGCTCTACAACGCGGCCGGTGCCAGCGTGCTGGTCGGCGCGCTCTTCCACGCCATGTTCAACGCCACGGTGAACCCGACCGGCCTGGGCGTGGCCCTGCTCGGGCTGCCGCAGGGGGACGTCGTGGTCCTGGCCACCGGGATCACGGTGCTCGTCGCGGCTGCGGTCGTGATCGGCACCCGGGGTCGCCTCGGCACCCCGCGCCCCGCGAGGTGAGCGAGCAGTCCTTCCGGGTAGGCGCAGCCGTTCCGGGTAGGCCCGGAACGGCTGCGCCGTGCCACCCGTTGGCCGCGCGGGAGACCCACAGGGAGGCACCACGATGGGACTGCTCGACCGGCTCTTCGGCCGCCGGAACCGCTCCGACGACCGGTACGACTCCGGATACACCCGCTACGAGGACGCTCCCCGGCGCCGCGCCCCGACGACGGACCAGCAGGCGATCGAGCGCTACCGCTACCTGCTGCGCACCGCACCGCCGGACCAGATCGAGCAGGCGCACGCCGAGGCCTTCGCCCAGCTCACCCCCGAGCAGCGGCGCCAGGTGCTCGACCAGCTGGCGGCCGCGGGCGAGCGCGCGCCGGGCGACGACCCGCGCAGCCTCGCGCGCGCGGCCACGCGGGCCGAGCTGCGCCAGCCCGGCATCCTCGAGCGGGCCTTCGGCGGCGGCTACGGCCGGGGGTACGGGCCCGCGTACGGCGGGGGCTATGGCGGCGGGTACGGCGGCCCGGGCTTCGGCAGCATGGTCGGCGGCAGCCTGCTGGGCACGATCGGCGGCCTGGTGATCGGCACGGCCGTCGCCGACGCGCTGTTCGACACCGGGCTGGGGGACGGCGGCCTGTTCGGCGGCGGCGACGAGGAGGCCTACGCCGCCGGCTACGAGGAGGGCGCCCAGGACTTCGGCGACGGCGGCGGCGGGGACTACGGGGGCGGGGACTACGGCGGCGACTTCGGGGGCGGGGACTTCGGCGGCGGCGACTTCTGACCCGCCGTCAGGCGTCCTCCGCCGCCACCTCTGCCTGGTGGCGCAGCCACAGCAGGCCGAGCACGGGCAGCACCAGCGGCACGAACCCGTAGCCCCGGCCGTACACCGACCACACCGTCGCGTCCGGGAAGGCGGCGCGGTCGACCAGCGACAGCGTCCCGACGACCAGCACCCCCGCCAGCTCCACCGAGCAGGCGACCAGCGCCGTCCGCCGTCCGCTCCGGCCGCCGCGGACCAACCCGATCGTGGCCACCAGGTAGATCACCGCCGCCAGGGCGGAGAGCAGGTAGGCCAGCGGCGCCTCGTCGAACCGGGTGGCCAGCTGGACGGCGGCCCGGGCGCCCGCCGCGAGGGTGAACAGCGCGTAGATGGCCACCAGGACGCGCCCCGGTCCCGTGGCCGTGCCGGCGGGCTCAGGCACCGGTCGCGTTCCACAGCTGGACGAGCCGCCACACCATGACGGCGACGACGAGCGCGGCCACCGCGAGCACGGTGCCGGCCCACCGGGTCGGCTCGGTGCGCGCCCAGAGGACGCCGGCGACCGGCACCAGCACGACCCCGACGAGGTAGCCGAGGAACGCGGCGGTCTCCGGCGGCCGGTGCCCGCCGGCCAGCCCGACGACCGCGACGACGACCTGCACGAGCAGCACGGCCTCGAGCAGCGCAGCCCCGGCGAGGTGCACCGTCCCGATCCGCCGCCGGGCCGCGGTGGAGGCCAGCCCGACGGCGGCGAGCAGCACCGCGACGACCGTGGCGGCGACGGCGAGGAAGGTGGTCACGGGCGCGGCGACGGGAGGACGGCGGACGGCACCCCGCCATCCTCCCTGGCCGCTCGCGCCGGCCGGTCAGCGGTGGATCGGCGACATGTCCGGGTAGCGGTTGCCCTGGGCCGCGCCGAGCGGGGCGGCCTCGTCCAGCCGGCGCAGGTCGTCGTCGGTCAGGACGACGTCGGCCGCCGCCGCGTTCTCCTCCAGGTAGCGCACGCGCTTGGTGCCCGGGATCGGGACGACGGCCGGGTTGCCGCCGCGGTCGCTCTGCGCCATCACCCAGGCCAGCGCCAGCTGGGTGGCGGTGACCCCCTTGTCGGCGGCGATCTCGCGCACCCGGTCGACCAGCTGGAGGTTGCGGGCGAAGTTCTCGCCCTGGAAGCGCGGGTTGTGCCGGCGGAAGTCGTTCTCCTCCAGGTCGTCGAGGCTGCGGATCTGCCCCGACAGGATTCCGCGGCCGATCGGCGAGTACGCGACGAAGCCGATCCCGAGCTCGGCGCAGGTCGCCAGGACGCCGTCGTCCTCGGGGTCGCGGGTCCACAGCGAGTACTCGGTCTGCACCGCGGCGACCGGCTGCACCGCGTGCGCCCGCCGGATCGTCTCCGGCGCGGCCTCGGAGATGCCCGCGTAGCGGATCTTCCCGGCCTCGACCAGCTCGCGCAGCGCGCCCCAGGTGTCCTCGATCGGCACCGAGGTGTCGACGCGGTGCTGGTAGTAGAGGTCGATCACGTCGACGCCCAGCCGCTGCAGGGAGGCGTCGCAGGCCCGGTGCACGTACTCCGGCCGGCCGTTGATGCCGAGCCGCCGGCCGTCCGGGGTGCGCTCGTTGCCGAACTTGGTGGCCAGGACGACCTCGTCCCGGCGGCCGGCGATCGCGCGGCCGACCAGCTGCTCGTTGGTGAACGGCCCGTACATGTCGGCGGTGTCGAGGAACGTCACGCCGAGGTCGAGGGCCCGCTGGATGGTGCGCTCGGCCTCGGCCTGGTCGCCGGTTCCGTAGAACTCGCTCATCCCCATGCAGCCCAGTCCCTGGGCCGCGACGGTCAGGCCGCCGAGTGTCCGTGTCTGCATGCCCCCGACCCTACGCGGAGGCGCCTCCGGTAACCGGGGGGTAACCGGAGGGCGGGTGGCTCGTTCAGGCAGACCACGAGAGCGTCGCCCCGCCCGATCCGAGGAGTGCCATGAGCCGGTCCCGTCGAGTCCTGGGGGTGGGGAGCCTGGCGGCGCTGGTCGCCGGCGTCCTCGCCGCGTCCCCCGCCCAGGCCGCTCCCCCGTCCGCCGCGCTCGCGCCGGTCCAGGACTTCCTGGCCGACCAGCTCGCCGCGCCGGCCGGCGCCGTCCCGACCACCGTCCTCGTGCACGGCACCGACATCGGCGCCGCCCGGGCGGCCGTGGCCGCGACCGGCATGCGGCCGATCACCGAGTTCGCGAAGATCGGCGTGGCCGTCGCCTCGGGCACCGCCGCGCAGGTCGAGGCGGCTCGCGGCGAGCCGGGCGTCACCTACCTCGAGGGCGACAGCCCGATCGCGTTCCTCGACCAGACGTCCAACACCGCGACCCGCGGCGCCGAGGCGGTCCGCAGCCTCACCGGCGCGAACGGGCAGCAGTTGGACGGCAGCGGCGTCTCGGTGGCGGTCATCGACTCCGGCGTCGACCCGACCCACCCGTTCCTGCGGAACCCCGACGGCAGCAGCGCCGTCGTCGCCAGCTACAAGAGCGTCTGCCTCGACGAGTCCAACACCAGCAGCGACTGCGTGCTGAAGGTGCCGAACGGCCTCGACACCGACACGATCTCCGGCGGCGGCCACGGCACGCACGTCAACGGCATCGTCGCCGGCCGGCCCACCACGCTCTCCGACGGCACGCGGCTGCAGGGCGCGGCGCCCGGCGCGAGCCTGGTGTCGATCTCCACCGGCGCCGTCCTGCTCATCGTCGGCGCGGACTCGGCGCTGAACTGGGTGCTGGAGCACCACGACGCACCGTGCGGTGCCGGCGTCCCGGCGAGCACCTGCCCGCCGATCAAGGTCACCAACAACTCCTACGGCCCCACCGGCGGAGGGGCGTTCGATCCGAACTCGGCGACGGTGAAGCTGCAGCGGGCGCTGGCCGCCGAGGGTGTCGTCACCGTCTGGGCGGCTGGCAACGACGGCGGCGACGGGTCGTCGTCCCTGACCAACCCGCCGGGCCAGGACCCGACCGGCGGCATCCTGTCCGTCGCGTCCTACTTCGACCAGGACACCGGCACCCGGGACGGCGTGGTCAGCGACTACTCCTCGCGCGGCGCCGCGGCCGACCCGTCGACCTGGCCGGACCTCTCCGCCCCCGGGGAGAACATCACCAGCTCCTGCCGGCTCTACCTGCCGATCTGCATGACCGGCCTGGCGCCGCAGAACGGCCCGGGCGCCCTGGACGTCGGCACGTTCAACACGATCAGCGGCACCTCGATGGCCGCGCCGCACATCGCCGGGATCGTCGCCCAGCTCTTCCAGGCCGACCCGACCGCGACCCCGGCGGAGATCGAGGCGGCGCTGAAGGGCACCGCGTACCCGTACACGAACGGCGCCGCGTACACGTCGGTGGGCGCGTACTCGACGTCCTTCGACAAGGGCACCGGCCTGGTCGACGTCGTGGCGGCGGTGCAGCGCCTCACCGCCTGAGAGCGGACGCCCGGCCACGATCACCGGAGCTGATCCCAGCGGCTCCTGGCTCACGTCCGGAGGTGAGCCAGGAGCCGCTGCGGTGATCTGAGCTGATCGTGCGGGGCCGCGCGTTCCACGTGGAACACCGGCCGGTGCCAAGGATGTGACTTGGGCCCTCCCGCGCATGCCCGCGCGGGAGCGGGTTAGATCAGAGTGCATGTGCGGCCTCTCCGGCGAGATCACCTTCGACGGCTCCCTGGCCGACACGGGCGCGGTGGACCGCATGGTCTGCGCGCTCGTCCCCCGCGGCCCGGACGGCCAGGGCTCGTGGAGCGCGGGCCGGGTGGCGTTCGGCCACCGCCGCCTCTCGGTCATCGACCTCTCCCCGCACGGGGCCCAGCCGATGGTCGACAACGAGCTCGGGCTCACCGCCGTCTTCAACGGCTGCATCTACGACTACCAGGAGCTGCGCGCCGAGCTGGAGGGGCACGGCTACCGCTTCTTCTCCACCAGCGACACCGAGGTCCTGATCAAGGGCTACCACCACTGGGGCCTCGACTTCGTCGACCACCTGCACGGCATGTTCGCCGTGGTCCTCCACGAGCGGGACACCGGCCGGGTGGTCATGGCCCGCGACCGGCTGGGCATCAAGCCGCTCTACCTGGCCGAGTCGCCGGGCCGCCGGCTGCGGTTCGCCTCGTCGCTGCCGGCCCTGCTGAAGGCCGGGGATGTCGACACCTCCGTCGACCCGGTCGCGCTGCACCACTACCTGACCTGGCACGCCGTCGTACCGGCGCCGCGGACGATCCTCACCGGCGTCCGGAAGCTGCCGCCGGCGACGGTCCGGGTGATCGAGGCCGACGGCACCAGCCGCGAGCACCGCTACTGGCAGCCGCGCTACGAACGCCGCGAGGAGCACGCGGGATGGACGGCGCGCGACTGGGAGGACGCCGTCGAGGAGGCGCTGCGGGTCGCCGTCCGCCGGCGGCTGGTCGCCGACATCCCGGTCGGCGTGCTGCTCTCCGGCGGCCTGGACTCCAGCCTGATCGTCGGCCTGCTCGCCGAGGAGGGGCAGACCGGGCTGGCCACCTACAGCATCGGGTTCGAGGCCGTGGCCGGGCAGGAGGGCGACGAGTTCCGCTACTCCGACGTGATCGCCGAGCACTTCGCGACCGACCACCACCGCATCCGGGTGGCCTCCGACGAGCTGGCCGGCGCGCTCGACCACGCGGTCGGCGCGATGAGCGAGCCGATGGTCAGCCACGACGTCGTCGCCTTCGACCTGCTCAGCGAGCGGGTGAGCCAGACGATCAAGGTCGTGCAGTCCGGCCAGGGCGCCGACGAGGTGTTCGCCGGCTACCACTGGTACCAGCCGCTGGCCGGGCTCTCGCCTCAGCAGGGCAGCGCGACCTACGCGGAACGGTTCTTCGACCGCGGCCCCGCCGACATGCGCCGGCTCGTCGCCGACCGCTACAGCGTGGACGACGACCCGTCGATGGCCTTCGTCCGGGCGCACATGGGCGCACCCGGCGCCGCGACGGCGGTGGACGCCGCCCTGCGCCTCGACAGCGAGATCATGCTGGTCGACGATCCGGTCAAGCGGGTCGACAACATGTCCATGGCGTGGGGCCTCGAGGCGCGGGTGCCGTTCCTCGACCACGACCTGGTGGAACTCGCCGCTGCCTGCCCGCCCGAGCTCAAGCTCGCCGACGACGGCAAGGGCGTGCTCAAGGCGATCGGCCGGCGGATCATCCCGCCCGAGGTCATCGACCGGCCCAAGGGCTACTTCCCGGTGCCGGCCATCACGCACCTCGAGGGCAAGGTGCTCGCCCTGGTGCGCGACGCGCTGAGCAGCGCCGCGGCCCGCGAGCGGGGGCTGTTCCGCGACGGGTACGTCGACGCGCTGCTGGCCGACCCGAACGGCGAGCTGACGCCGCTCAAGGGCAACAAGCTCTGGCAGCTGGGCCTGCTGGAGCTGTGGCTGCAGACCCACGGGGTGTGAGCCGGTGACCTCCCCCCGGATCGCCGGCGCCCGCCGCCGCACCCGCGCCCGTGGCTTCACCGACCGCTCCACCCGCCGTCCGTCGGCGCACGAGCGCCGCGGCATGCGCACCGACGTCGTCCTCGACATGGGCTGGGGCCGGCTGGTCTTCGGGCACACGTTCGGCGACCTGCGCGGCGTGCTAGACGCGCTGCGCGCGGAGGAGTCCGGACGGCGGGACATCTGCGTCTACCCGCGCGACCCGCAGGTGCTCATCGGGCTGGCGCCGGACGAGCTGTTCCTCGACCCGTCGCTGACCTTCCGGCTGGACCTGCACCGCTACCGGGCGCGCGGCGAGCTGATCCGCGGCGTCTTCGTGCGCACGGTGACCTCGCGCGCGGAGATGGCGGCGGTCAACGACATCTACGCCCGCAACGGCATGGTCACCGCCGACGCGGACACCATGTGGGCCAACCACCGCACCCGCGCGTTCACCTACCTGGTGGCCGAGGACCGGCGGACCGGCCGGATCGTCGGCACCGTCACCGGGGTCGACCACGCGCTCGCCTTCGCCGACCCCGAGGGCGGCACCAGCCTGTGGTGCCTCGCCGTCCACGCCCAGGACGCGCCGCCGGGGGCCGGGGAGGCGCTGGTGCGCGTGCTGGCCGAGCGGTACGCCGCCCGCGGCCGCGCCTACCTGGACCTGTCGGTGATGCACGACAACGCCCCGGCGATCGCGCTGTACCGCAAGCTCGGCTTCACCCAGGTGCCGGCCGTCTGCGTGAAGCGGAAGAACCCGATCAACTCGCCGCTGTTCGCCGCCCGGCCGCCGGAGCTCGACGACCTGAACGTCTACGCGCGGATCATCGCCGACGAGGCGCTGCGGCGCGGGATCCGCGTCGAGGTGACCGACGCCGACTCCGGCGAGCTGCGGCTGTCCCTCGGCGGCCGCAGCGTGCTCACCCTGGAATCCCTGTCGGAGCTGACCTCCGCGGTGGCGCTCGCCCGCTGCGACGACAAGCGGGTGACCCGACGGATCATGCAGCGCGCCGGTGTGCGGGTGCCCCGCGGGGCGCCGGCCCGGGAGGACGACCTCGACGACGCCGCCAAACTGCTCGACGAGATCGGCGAGGTGGTCGTCAAGCCGGCCCGCGGCGAGCAGGGCAAGGGCATCACCGTCGGCGTGCGCGACCGCGACGGGCTCGAGCGCGCGGTCGAGCTGGCGCTGCCGTTCTGCCAGGACGTGGTGGTGGAGGAGCTGGTCGCGGGCGACGACCTGCGGGTCGTGGTCATCGACCACCGCGTCGTCGCGGCCGCCGTCCGCCGTCCCGCCGAGGTGATCGGCGACGGCCGGTCGACCGTCGCCGACCTGGTCGAGAAGACCAGCCGCCGCCGTGAGCGGGCGACCGGCGGGGAGTCGAGCATCCCGCTCGACGACATCACCGCCGAGGTGGTGGCCGGCGCCGGGTTCGCGCTGGACGACGTCCCGTCGAAGGGCGAGCGGATCCGGGTGCGCCGGACGGCGAACCTGCACACCGGCGGCACGATCGAGGACGTCACCGACCGGCTGCACCCGGAGATCGCCGCGGCGGCGGTGCGCGCCAGCCGCGCGATCGGCATCCCGGTGACCGGCCTGGACTTCCTGGTCCCGGACGTCGACGGCCCCGAGCACGTCTTCATCGAGGCGAACGAGCGTCCCGGGCTGGCCAACCACGAGCCGCAGCCCACCGTCGCCCGCTTCGTGGACCTGCTCTTCCCCGAGACACGGGCCTGACGGCGGTCAGACGAGCCAGCCGGCCAGCATCCATCCCAGGGCAACCGCGCCCAGCCCCCCGAGCAGGCTGGCGACCACATTGGCCAGGGCGTAGAACCGCGACCGCTCCTCCAGCAGCCTGAGGATCTCGTAACTGAAGGTCGAGTAGGTGGTCAGCGCGCCGCAGAAGCCGGTGCTCAGGGCCGCGGTCACCGTCGGGGCCAGGTGCGCGGTCGCCGCGACGAGGAACCCGAGGATGAACGAGCCGACCAGGTTGACCGTCAGCGTGCCCCACGGGAAGACGCTGTCGTGCCGGGTCTGCACCATGCGGTCGGTCAGGTAACGGGCCGGCGCGCCCACCGCGGCACCGACGGCCACCCACAGCGGGATCACGGCGTGGCCCGTCGCAGCCGCAGCCATGCCGCAGCCGTTCCGCGGGTGAGCAGCATGCCCAGGAAGGCCGCGAGGACGGCGGCGGCCAGGGTGGCGAGCAGGTAGCCCAGGGCGGCGCCGTCGCGGCCGGCGAGCGTCAGCTGCTGCACGTCGACCATCGCGGTGGAGAACGTCGTGTAGCCGCCGAGGATCCCGACCCCGAGGAACGGGCGGACCAGCCGGTGCGGCGAGGTCAGCTCGGTGATCACCACCATGAGGACGCCGATGAGAAAACAGCCGCTGATGTTGACCAGCCACGTGGCCATCGGCCACTGGCCGGGCTGGTGCGGCAGCAGCACGCCCATCCCGTAGCGCGCCTCGGCCCCCAGCACGCCCCCCACCGCGATCGCGGCCAGCACCGCCGGGTCCCAGGTGCGCTGGCGGCGCTGCTCGGGCACGTGCAGGTCGACGTCGGAGTCGACCGGTTCCACCGGCGTGCCCCGTGTCGTCATCGGCTGCCTCCCCGAGCCCCAGGGAGGGGCCTTCCGCGACCCCTTCGGCTCTCGCGACGGGCGAGCGAGCTTACCGCCGCACGCTGTGCTCATCCCCCCCGACCGCGCCGGTGATCATGCCTGCGCGTGCCTGAGGGACGCCGGATCGATAGGGTCGGTGCGGTGGCGGACGCAGGGGGAGAACACGTGCGGGCGGACAGCCCGGTCGTCGTCGTCGCGAACCGGCTTCCGGTCGACCAGGTGACCGACCCGGACGGGACGACGCGCTGGCAGCGCAGCCCCGGCGGGCTGGTGACGGCCCTCGAGCCGTTCGTCGCGGGCCGCGGCGGGGCCTGGGTCGGCTGGTCGGGCTCGGCCGGTGAGGCCCCGGAGCCCTTCGAGTCCGGTGGGATGTCGCTGGTACCGGTAGAGCTCTCCGAGGAGGAGGTGGACCGCTACTACGAGGGCATGTCCAACGCCTCGCTGTGGCCGCTCTACCACGACGTCGTCGAGAAGCCGGAGTACCACCGGGCCTGGTGGGACACCTACGTCCAGGTCAACCGGCGCTTCGCCGAGCGGGCCGCCGAGGTCGCGGCCGAGGACGCCATCGTCTGGGTGCACGACTACCAGCTGCAGCTGGTCCCGGCGCTGCTGCGCCAGCGCCGGCCGGACCTGACGATCGGCTTCTTCCTGCACATCCCGTTCCCGCCGTACGAGCTGTTCACCCAGCTGCCGTGGCGGCAGGCGATCGTCGAGGGGCTGCTCGGGGCCGATCTGGTGGGCTTCCAGCGGCCGGCGGCGGCGAGCAACTTCGTCCAGCTCGCCCGCCGGCTGCACGACCTGGGGACCCGCGGCAGCGTCATCGAGTACGACAGCCGGACCGTGATGGCCAAGGCCTTCCCGATCTCCATCGACACCGCGTCGTTCGACCGGCTGGCCTCCTCCGAGGAGGTCATCGCCCGCGCCAAGGAGATCCGCGCCGAGCTGGGCAACCCGGAGAAGATCGTCCTCGGCGTGGACCGGCTGGACTACACCAAGGGCATCAGCGTCCGGCTCAACGCCTTCCAGGAGCTGCTGGAGGACGCCGTCGTCGCGGCCCCCGAGACGGTGCTCGTGCAGGTCGCCACCCCGAGCCGCGAACGGGTGGAGCACTACGTGCACATGCGCGAGACCATCGAGCAGCAGGTCGGGCACATCAACGGCGTGTTCGGCTCGATCGCCGGCCCGGCGGTGCACTACTTCAACCAGTCGATGCCGCGCGAGGAGCTGGCTGCGCTCTACCGGGCCGCCGACGTCATGCTCGTCACCCCCTACCGCGACGGCATGAACCTGGTGGCCAAGGAGTACGTGGCCGCGCGCGGCGACCTGGGCGGCGCGCTGGTCCTGTCCGAGTTCGCCGGCGCGGCCGCCGAGCTCAAGCAGGCGTACCTGGTCAACCCGCACGACATCACGGGGGTCAAGAACCAGCTGGTGCGCGCGCTGCGGCAGGAGCCGGCCGAGGGCGCCAAGCGGATGCGCGCGATGCGCCGGCACCTGTTCCGCCACGACCTCGAGCACTGGGCGAGCTCGTTCTTCGACGCGCTGCGCGCCCAGGCCGACGGCCCCGACCCGGCCACGGGGCGGGCCGGGACGCAGGCATGACATCCGGGCCGCCGGAGCTGCACGCGGCGTTCGCCGACGTCGCCGCCCGACGGCCGCTGCTCGTGGCCAGCGACTACGACGGCGTGCTGGCCCGGCTGGTGGGCGACCCGTCGGCCGCCGTCCCGGAGGCCGGTGTCGCCGCGGTGCTCGGCCGCCTGGCCGCCGTCGACGGGGTCGTCGTCGCCCTCGTCAGCGGCCGCGGGGTGGCCGACCTGCAGCGCACCAGCGGGCTGGCCGGGCCGTACCGGTGGGTGGGCAGCCACGGCGCGGAGTTCGACGGGCCGCTGACCGCGGAACTGGCCGAGCGGCGCGACGTGCTGGCCGAGCAGCTGGCCCCGGTGGTGGGCGAGGTGCCCGGCGCCCGGCTGGAGGTCAAGCCCGCCAGCGTGGCGGTGCACGTGCGGCAGGTCGCAGATGCCGCCACGGGCGACGCGCTGCTGGCGCGGGTCAGTGCGCTGGCGGATTCGTCACTGACGAAGAAGCCGGGCAAGGCGGTCCTGGAGCTGGCGGTCACCGACGCCGACAAGGGCAGCGCGCTGCGCCGCCTGCGGGCCGAGCTCGGGGCGGACGGCGCGGTGTACTTCGGCGACGACGTCACCGACGAGGACGGCTTCCGGGCGCTGGAGCCGGACGGCGTCACGGTGAAGGTGGGCGAGGGTGAGACCGCCGCCCGCTACCGGGTGGCCGATCCAGCGGCCGCCGTCGCGGCCCTCGAGGACCTCGCGGCCCTGCTCGGCTGACCTCCGCCGCGCCGCAGCCCGGTCCGGGGTGACCGTGCCTGCGCCGAGGGCGGTCGTCGTCCTGGCGTGTCGACACCTGCGGGTGCCGGGGCGCCGGAACGGGCGAACGGCGGCGGCCCCAGCTGCGCGTTCCGCCGCCGCGCCCCCATTCCATCGGCAATTCGGAAGGTATTCCGGGTTGTCGACATGTTTCTCGGCGCGGGACGCCGACGCGCATTTCTGGTCACGATTCCGAAGACTTCATGGAATCAACCCGGTGAGCGTGGCTGGAGTGGCAACAATCTGCGTGCGCATCAAGTCGCCACCACAGCAATTCAGGGAGACCCCGCATGAGCACCACCGCTATTCCTCCGCGGTCGGGTCGGCCGCCGGGCTGGTTCGCCAACCGGCCGCTCGCGCAGAAGTTCGGCGCCCTCATCGGGGTCGTAGTACTCGCTCTGGCCGGCCTGCTGACCGCCGTCCTCATCGGCAACTCCCACGTGCAGCAGGCGAGCGCCGACGTGGCCAACCTGGGCCAGGCCCAGGCGCTGGTCCTCCAGCTCGACACGCGCGCCAGCGAGCTCAAGGTCGACGGCTACAAGGCGCTGGTCCGCACCGACCCGGCCGGTGAGCTGGAGGAGCTGGCCGGCGACGGTGAGACCGCGCAGGGCCTGATCGAGGAGCTGAGCGTCATCCCCCTGACCGGGGACAGCGCCACCGCGGTGGACGCGCTGGAGGACAGCTTCACGCAGTACACCGACGACATCACCGTCTTCGTGAACAAGGCGGTGGCCGACCAGGCCGGTACCCGGCTGATCTGGGAGGACATCCAGAAGGCCAACGACGTCACCGACAGCGCCGTGAGCGCGGCCAAGGACACCCTGGCGACGGACACCCAGGCCGCGTCGGAGGCGCTCGAGACGGCGATCAGCACCGCCCAGCTCGCCTCGGTGCTCGCGGCCGCGGCCGGGCTGCTCCTGATCGTGGTCATCAGCGTGTTCACCATGCGGTCGATCACCCGGCCGGTCCGGATGGTGAAGGCCTCGCTCGAGGCGCTGGCCACGGGTGACCTCACGATCGACACCCACGTGCGCAGCACCGACGAGATCGGCCAGATGGCCACGGCGCTGGACGCCGCCCAGGCCAGCCTGCGCGACGTCATGGCGCTGGTCGCGGGCTCGGCCGGTGCCGTCGCCGGCAGCGCGGAGGAGCTGTCCGCCTCGGCCACGCAGATCGCGGCCTCCGCCGAGGAGACCAGCGCGCAGTCCGGCGTCGTCTCCGCCGCGGCGGAGGAGGTGTCCCGCAGCGTCGAGACCGTCGCGGCGGGCGCGGAGCAGATGGGCGCGTCCATCCGCGAGATCGCCACCAACGCGGCCGAGGCCAGCCAGGTCGCCAACAAGGCCGTGGCCGCGGCCGCCGCGACCACGGTCACCGTGGCCAAGCTGGGCGAGTCCTCCACCGAGATCGGCAACGTGGTCAAGGTGATCACCTCGATCGCGGAGCAGACCAACCTGCTGGCGCTCAACGCGACCATCGAGGCGGCGCGCGCCGGGGAGGCGGGCAAGGGCTTCGCGGTCGTGGCCAACGAGGTCAAGGAGCTGGCGCAGGAGACGGCGAAGGCCACGGAGGACATCGCCCGCCGGGTCCTGGCGATCCAGGGCGACACCTCGGCGGCCGTGACCGCGATCGAGGAGATCTCCGAGATCGTGGCGCAGATCAGCGACCGGCAGGCCACCATCGCCTCCGCGGTCGAGGAGCAGACCGCCACCACGCAGGAGATGTCCCGCTCGGTGACCGAGGCCGCCAGCGGCTCGGGCCAGATCGCCGAGAACATCGTCAGCGTCTCGTCGGCGGCCGGCGACACCACCCAGGCACTGAGCCAGACCCGCGTCGCGGTGGACGAGCTGTCCCGCATGTCCTCCGAACTGCGGACGACGGTCGGGCGCTTCAGCTACTGACGCGGCATGCGGCGGGGGTGGCCGGCGTCGGCCACCCCCGCCCGCTCTCCCCCGTGTCGATACGTCGAAATGGCGATCCGATCGATTGCCTGGCGACAGGTCGACACTTCTGAAACGGTCATCGAACGAATATCCCGAGCCATTCCGACACACCCTTGGAATGCTCGTCACATCGCTCCGGGACGACCTAGTTTCGTCGCCGCAACGCCTGTGACACGTGGGTCGGACGGACCCGGGCACGGCGCGGCACACCCGTCGGTCCGTTCCCAGGAGCTCCCCCATGTCCGCTGTTCCCAGTCGCCGCGCGCGCTGGTTCACCGACCGGTCCGTCGGGACCAAGATCGGCGTCCTCGTCGCCCTGATGGCCCTGGTCGGCGTCGTCACCGCGGTGCTCGCCGTGCGCGGCGCGCAGTCCCTGCGCGACGGCGAGACGCGCCTGCAGGAGCAGAACGTGGCGCCCCTGGTGACGCTGGGCGCGATCCAGCGCGGCTTCCAGGGCGACCGCGTGCGGATCATCTCCTACAACGTGGCCGACCCGGAGGGCCGCGCGAGCCTGCGCGAGGACCTGACGAAGCGGCAGACCGAGCTCCAGGACCTGATCCGGCAGTACGACGGCCTGCAGGCCGACGACGCGTCGTGGGCCGCCTTCACCCAGGGCATCGACGCCTACTACGCCGCCACCGACGGGGCGCTGGCCGCGATGGACGCCGGAGTCAGCTTCCGCTTCGCCGACGAGAAGCCCCTGGCCAGCGCGGCGATGGACCCCTACGCGCTGGAGAGCGACGCGCAGGCGCAGGCCGCCGCGGACCAGGCGGCGGCCGGCGAGGACCTGGCGGGCGACGTGATGCTGCAGGTCGCGCTCACCCTGGTGATCGGGATCGTGCTCGTCGCGGGCCTGGCGGTCGTCGTCGTCCGGCTCATCACCCGCACCGTCCGCTCGGTGCAGCGGACGGCCGAGGCCATGGCGGCCGGCGACCTGACGGTGACGCCGGACGTTGCGTCGGACGACGAGCTGGGCCGGATGGCGCGCTCGCTGGCGGAGGCGCAGGCGAACCTGCGCGGGGTGCTGTCGTCGGTGGTGGCCTCGGCGGACGCGGTCGCGGCGTCGTCGGAGGAGCTGTCGGCGTCCTCGGCGCAGATCTCGGCGTCGGCGCAGGAGACCTCGGCGCAGTCCGGCGTCGTGGCCTCGGCGGCCGAGGAGGTCTCCCGGAGCGTGCAGACGGTCGCCGCGGGCGCGGAGCAGATGGGGGCGTCCATCCGGGAGATCGCCTCGAACGCCGCCGAGGCCTCGCAGGTGGCCGCCCGTGCGGTGACCGCCGCGGAGACCACCACCGCCACGGTCGCCAAGCTCGGCGACTCCTCGGCCGAGATCGGCAACGTCGTCAAGGTCATCACCTCGATCGCCGAGCAGACGAACCTCCTGGCCCTGAACGCCACCATCGAGGCGGCGCGGGCAGGGGAGGCCGGCAAGGGCTTCGCGGTCGTGGCCAACGAGGTCAAGGAGCTGGCGCAGGAGACGGCGAAGGCCACGGAGGACATCGCCCGCCGCGTCGAGGCGATCCAGGGCGACACCGGCGCCGCGGTGGACGCGATCGCCGAGATCTCCGCCATCGTGGCCCAGATCAGCGACCGGCAGACCACGATCGCCTCCGCGGTCGAGGAGCAGACGGCCACCACCAACGAGATGTCGCGGTCGGTCACCGAGGCCGCCGGCGGCTCGGGGCAGATCGCCGAGAACATCACCAGCGTCTCCACGGCAGCGGACTCGACGACGCAGGCCCTGGGCCAGACCCGCACCGCGGTCGACGAGCTCTCCCGCATGGCCGCCGACCTGCGCAGCACTGTCGGCCGCTTCACCTACTGACCCTCCCCTCCCTCCCCTCCCCCTGCTCTTTCCAGGAGACCCGAAGATGCGTGTCCGTTCGTCGTCGCGGCGGTTCCGCGACCTGTCCGTCGCCGTCAAGGTGACCATCGCGGTGGGCCTCGCCGTGGTCGTCGCGGTGCTCACCGGCGTCCTCGGTCTGGGCGCGCTGTCCGCGTCCGCCGACCGCGCCGACGCCATGCAGCAGCAGAACGTCCTCGGCACCCAGCTGGCGGACGAGATCCGGTTCCAGTTCCTCGCGAGCCGGTTCAACTCCACGAACGCCACCTACTCCAGCGACCCCGCGGCCAAGCAGGCCTACCTCGGCCAGCGCGACGAGGCCCGCGCGGCGCTCTCGGACGCCGCCGACCGCCTGGTCGCGGAGACGCGTCCCACCGCCGCGATCCGGACGGCGCTGGCGACCGCCACGGAGGACATCGCCACCTACATCGACCTGGGTGAGCAGCTCGACGCGCTGGCCGCCGCCGGCAAGGCGCAGAGCCCGGAGTTCAACGACCTGCGGGCGAACAAGGTCGCTCCGCTCGGCCAGGGGATCGTCGAGGAGCTGCAGGCGCTGTCCGAGATGCAGGGGACGACGGCCGAGAAGAGCGCCGCGGCCGCCGCCGAGGAGTACGCCTCCACCCGGACCTTCCTGATCGTCGTGATCGTCGTCGGCGCGCTCCTGGCGCTGGCCTTCGGCATCCTCGTGGCCCGGGGAATCACCAGGGCGCTGGACCGGGTCCGCGGGTCCGCCGAGCGGCTGGCCGAGGGTGACCTGACCCGGCGGGCCGGCATCGACCAGCGGGACGAGGTCGGCCGGATGGCCCTCGCCCTCGACGCCGCCCAGGACAGCCTGCGGGAGGTCATGGCCTCCGTGGTGGCCTCGGCGGACGCGGTCGCCGCGTCGTCGGAGGAGCTGTCGGCGTCCTCGGCGCAGATCTCCGCCTCGGCCGAGGAGACGTCGGCGCAGTCCGGTGTCGTCGCCGGCGCCGCGGACGAGGTGAGCCGGAACGTGCAGACGGTGGCCGCCGGTGCCGAGCAGATGGGCGCCAGCATCCGCGAGATCGCCTCGAACGCCGCGGAGGCCTCCGAGGTGGCGGCGCGGGCGGTGACGGCGGCGGAGACCACCACCGCCACGGTCGCCAAGCTGGGCGACTCCTCGGCCGAGATCGGCAACGTCGTCAAGGTGATCACCTCGATCGCGGAGCAGACCAACCTCCTGGCGCTCAACGCGACCATCGAGGCGGCCCGCGCCGGTGAGGCGGGCAAGGGCTTCGCGGTCGTGGCCAACGAGGTCAAGGAGCTGGCGCAGGAGACGGCGAAGGCGACCGAGGACATCGCCCGGCGGGTGGAGGCGATCCAGCACGACACCGGGGCCGCGGTCACGGCGATCGAGGAGATCAGCTCGATCGTCGCGCAGATCTCCGACCGGCAGACGACGATCGCCTCGGCGGTGGAGGAGCAGACCGCGACGACGAATGAGATGTCGCGCTCGGTGCAGGAGGCCGCGGGTGGGACCGGTCAGATCGCGGAGAACATCACCAGCGTCTCCACCGCGGCCGACTCGACCACCCAGGCGCTGACCCAGACCCGCACCGCGGTCGACGAGCTCTCCCGCATGGCCGCCGACCTGCGCGGCACCGTGGGCCGCTTCACCTACTGACAGCTCCATCCGACCACGGACACGAACGGGGACCAGGTCCACCGATGAACACGACCCTTCCGCCCGGCGCCCGGCGCCACTGGCTGCGCGATCGCGGCGTCCGCGCGCGCATCCTCGGGCTCACCGGCGTCCTGCTGCTGGGACTGCTCACCTCGACCGTGACCGGCGCGATCAGCGGCCGGCACGTCGACGACCTGCAGCGCGAGGTCGAGACGGCAGAGGGGGTCCAGCGGCAGGTCGAGGCCGCCCGCTACGACCTGCTCTGGGCCGCCAACTGGCAGAACATCACCGCCTGGAAGTCGCGCGTCGAGGGCGGTGCGGTCGCGGCCGCGCCGGGCGGTGACAACGTCGCGGCCTACCAGGACGGGGCGACCGGCTTCGAGAAGCTGTTCGCGATCGACCGCAGCCTGCTCGACGAGAAGGCCCGCCAGAGCCTGGACACCATCCAGGACAACTGGCAGAAGATGAGCGACTACAACGACCAGATCTTCGCCTTGTGGGCGCAGGGCCGGCTCGATGAGGGCGACGCGCTCTCGAGCGGGGACAAGTGGGACGTGTTCTACGTCCTCGACCAGGCGATGACCGACCTGGTGTCGTCGGTCGACGCGCGGGTGGCCGGCTCGCGGGCCGACGCGGAGGCCGCGGCCGCCCGGACGACGATCATCGCCGTCTCGGTGGCCCTGGTGACCCTCGTGCTCGGCCTGGCCGTCGCCGTCGTGGTGTCCCGGCGGATCTCCCGCGGGATCGCCGCGGTCCAGGACGGTCTCGAGCGGGTCGCCGGCGGTGACCTGACCGTCCGGCTGCCCGTCCACGGGCAGGACGAGATCAGCCGCATGGCCTCCGCCCTGAACACCGCGGCGGACGCGATGGCCACCACCGTCGGCGAGATCGTCGCTTCGGCGGACGCGGTGGCGGCGTCGTCGGAGCAGCTGTCGGCGTCCTCGGCGCAGATCTCGGCGTCGGCGCAGGAGACCTCGGCGCAGTCCGGCGTGGTCGCCGGGGCGGCGGAGGAGGTGTCGCGCAACGTGCAGACGGTGGCGGCCGGCGCGGAGCAGATGGGGGCGTCCATCCGGGAGATCGCGTCGAACGCCGCGGAGGCCTCGCAGGTGGCGGCGCGGGCGGTGACGGCGGCGGAGACCACCACCGCGACGGTCGCCAAGCTGGGCGACTCCTCGGCCGAGATCGGCAATGTGGTGAAGGTGATCACGTCGATCGCGGAGCAGACGAACCTGCTGGCGCTCAACGCGACCATCGAGGCGGCCCGCGCGGGTGAGGCGGGCAAGGGCTTCGCGGTCGTCGCGAACGAGGTCAAGGAGCTGGCGCAGGAGACGGCGAAGGCCACGGAGGACATCGCCCGCCGGGTCCTGGCGATCCAGGGCGACACCTCGGCGGCCGTGACCGCGATCGAGGAGATCTCCGCCATCGTGGCGCAGATCAGCGACCGGCAGACCACCATCGCCTCCGCGGTGGAGGAGCAGACGGCCACGACGAACGAGATGTCGCGGTCGGTGCAGGAGGCCGCCGGCGGGACCGGTCAGATCGCCGGCAACATCACCGGGGTCTCGGCGGCGGCGGAGGCCACCACCCAGGCGCTGGGGCAGACCCGCACCGCGGTGGGCGAGCTCTCCCGGATGGCGGCGGACCTGCGCGGCACGGTGGGGCGCTTCACGTACTGAGCGCGCTCGCGCTCGGACCCCGAGAGCGGGATGCCGGTGGATTCGTCCACCGGCATCCCGCTCTCGCCATTTCCGGGAGCATGCACATCGGCAAGTCGACACCGCAATTCCGCTGACCATTCGCAGCGATCGACGCCACAGGGTTCTCAACTATTGGAAGAAGAAAAACGGCCGTAGTTCTCCCTGGCACCGCGGGATGTCATCCCGTTCGAGGAACCGAATTCCAGGAGCACGCACCCAGTGAGCACCACCCCCCACGCCGCCGTCGACGAGCGCCGCCCGTCCGCGCGGCGCTTCCGCGACCTGCCCGTCGCCGCCAAGGTCACCATCGCGGTCGGCCTGGCCGTGGTGGTCACGGTCGTCACCGGCGTCCTCGGCATGCGGGAGCTCGGCGCCGCCGCCGATCGCACCGACGCCATGTACCGGCAGAACGTCCTCGGGACCCAGCTGGCCCAGGAGGTCCGCTTCCAGTTCCTCGCCGGCCGGTTCACCTCGACCAGTGCCGCGTACGCACCGACCGCGGAGGCCAAGCAGCGGTTCGTCGCCGACCGCGCCGCGTCCCGGGACGAGCTGGCCGCCGCCGGCGCGCGGATCCTCGAGGAGACCGACCCGACGCCGGCCGTGCGCGAGGCCGTCACGACGGCGCTGGCCGACATCGACACCTACATCGACCTGAGCGACCAGCTCGACGCCCTCGCCGCGCAGGGCCGCATGGCGGAGTTCGACACGCTCCGGGCCCAGCAGGTGGCGCCGCTGAGCCAGGAGATCGTCGAGGAGGTGCAGGCGCTGGCCGAGCTCGAGGCGGCGACCGCCGAGAAGCAGGCCGTCGCCGCCGCCGACGAGTTCGCCTCCACGCGCACGTTCCTGCTCGCCGTCATCGTCGTCGGCGCGCTGCTGGCGCTGGCCTTCGGCGTGCTGGTGGCCCGCGGCATCACGCGGGTCCTGGTCCGCGTCCGCACCTCCGCCGAGCGCCTGGCGGAGGGGGACCTGACCCACAGGTCCGGCATCGACCAGCGGGACGAGGTCGGCCGGATGGCCGCGGCCCTGGACATCGCCCAGGACAACCTGCGGGAGGTCCTGGCCTCCGTGGTGGCCTCGGCCGATGCGGTCGCCGCGTCGTCGGAGGAGCTGTCGGCGTCCTCGATGCAGATCTCCGCCTCGGCGGAGGAGACCTCGGCGCAGTCCGGCGTGGTCGCCGGGGCGGCGGAGGAGGTGTCGCGCAACGTGCAGACGGTGGCGGCCGGTGCCGAGCAGATGGGCGCCAGCATCCGGGAGATCGCCTCGAACGCGGCCGAGGCCAGCGAGGTGGCGGCGCGGGCGGTGACGTCTGCGGAGACGACGACGGCCACGGTGAGCAAGCTTGGTGAGTCCTCGGCGGAGATCGGCAACGTCATCAAGGTCATCACGTCGATCGCCGAGCAGACGAACCTGCTGGCGCTCAACGCGACCATCGAGGCCGCCCGCGCCGGGGAGGCGGGCAAGGGCTTCGCCGTCGTGGCCAACGAGGTCAAGGAGCTGGCCCAGGAGACGGCCAAGGCGACCGAGGACATCGCCCGCCGGGTGGAGGCGATCCAGGGCGACACCTCGGCCGCGGTGACCGCGATCGAGGAGATCAGCTCGATCGTCGCGCAGATCAGCGACCGGCAGACCACCATCGCCTCGGCCGTGGAGGAGCAGACCGCGACCACCAACGAGATGTCGCGCTCGGTGCAGGAGGCGGCCGGCGGCACCGGGCAGATCGCCGAGAACATCACCAGCGTCTCGACGGCGGCGGGCAGCACGACGCAGGCGCTGACCCAGACGCGCACGGCCGTCGACGAGCTGTCGCGGATGGCCGCGGACCTGCGCACCACGGTGGGGCGTTTCACCTACTGAACCCAGCAGGTCCCGGCGGGGCCGTGCGGACGACGACGTCCGCACGGCCCCGTGTGCTTTCCCGGACGGTCAGCGGCCAAGGGAATGCACTTGTCGACAAACGGCAGAATGAACCGTGGTCGGCAAGAAATTGTCGGGCATCGGCGACGCGCCGAAATGAATGGCGCGCGGTCGCGCAGAGCCACGCTTATCGTCGAGCCATCGATGCAGCCGATGACGGCCATCGGAACTCGCTGGAGCCACCGTCGCCACCACCGCGAGCACAACGTCCTTTCCGCCGCGGCGGTTGTTCGAGGAGCGCCTCCATGTCCACATCCCTGTCCGACGATTCGCTCGCCGTGTCCAGGCCGCCGGCCCGGTCCACGGCCTGGTGGGCCGATCGGGGGGTCAGCACCAAGATCCTCACCGCCGTCGGCACCGCCGGCGTGGTCGCCGCCGCCGTCGGGGTGATGGGCATCTCGGCACTGGGAAGCTCGGCGGCTGCGACACAGAGGCTCTACGACGGCAACCTCGCCGGGATCGCTGCCCTCGACGACATGATCACGACGGTCGGGGAGACCCGGAAGCAGCTGCGCGACGCCCTCATCATCCCGGACCCGGCCGAGGCACAGCGGCTGCTCGACGGCCTGACCGACCTGCAGGCGCAGTTCCAGCAGCAGCACGACGCCTACGACGCGACCGGGCCCGACGCCGGCCAGGCGCAGCAGCTCGATGAGGCCAAAGCGGCCTACGACCAGTACGTGACCACCGCACAGACGGTCCTCACGCCGTTCGCGCTCGCGAACGACAACGCCGGCTTCTACGAGGCGAACAAGGCGCAGGTGTCGCCGTTCGCCCAGGACGCCGAGGACGGCCTCGATGCGCTCGCGGACGCCGAGGACGCCGACGCCCGCGAAGCGGCGACGCACGCCCAGGACCAGTACGAGAGCCAGCGGACCCTGGCGATCGTGCTGCTCGTGGCCGGTATCGCGGTCGCGCTCGGCATCGGTCTGCTCATCGCCCGCGGCATCGCCGGCGGCGTGCGCCGGGTGCAGGACGTCGCCGAGGGGCTGGCCGCCGGTGATCTGACGCGGACCAGCGGCCTGGCGACCCGGGACGAGCTCGGTCGGATGAGCCAGGCGCTCGACACCGCGGTGGGGAACCTGCGCGGTCTGATGGGCTCCGTGGCTGCTTCGGCGGACGCGGTGGCCGCCTCCTCGGAGGAGCTGTCGGCGTCCTCGATGCAGATCTCCGCCTCGGCGGAGGAGACCTCGGCGCAGTCCGGCGTGGTCGCCGGGGCGGCGGAGGAGGTGTCGCGCAACGTGCAGACGGTGGCGGCCGGTGCCGAGCAGATGGGCGCCAGCATCCGGGAGATCGCCTCGAACGCGGCCGAGGCCAGCGAGGTGGCGGCGCGGGCGGTGACGTCTGCGGAGACGACGACGGCCACGGTGAGCAAGCTTGGTGAGTCCTCGGCGGAG
The DNA here is from genome assembly GCF_059428245.1 of Geodermatophilus sp. SMS 5-13. NCBI lineage: Bacteria > Bacillati > Actinomycetota > Actinomycetes > Geodermatophilales > Geodermatophilaceae > Geodermatophilus > Geodermatophilus sp. SMS 5-13. The sequence continues at coordinate 5,600,458 of NZ_CP165729.1, read as the reverse complement.
ATCGGCAACGTCATCAAGGTCATCACGTCGATCGCCGAGCAGACGAACCTGCTGGCGCTCAACGCGACCATCGAGGCGGCCCGCGCGGGTGAGGCGGGCAAGGGCTTCGCCGTCGTGGCCAACGAGGTCAAGGAGCTGGCCCAGGAGACGGCCAAGGCGACCGAGGACATCGCCCGCCGGGTGGAGGCGATCCAGGGCGACACCTCGGCCGCGGTGACCGCGATCGAGGAGATCAGCTCGATCGTCGCGCAGATCTCCGACCGGCAGACCACCATCGCCTCGGCGGTGGAGGAGCAGACCGCGACGACGAACGAGATGTCGCGCTCGGTGCAGGAGGCGGCCGGCGGGACCGGCCAGATCGCGGAGAACATCTCCGGCGTCTCCACCGCGGCCGACTCGACCACCCAGGCGCTGACCCAGACGCGCACCGCGGTCGACGAGCTCTCCCGCATGGCCGCGGACCTGCGCACGACGGTCGGCACCTTCACCTACTGATCCACCGCTGGCCCTCGAGGCCGTGCGGACGACCACGTCCGTGCGGCCTCGAGGGCACGTCCGGGAGTCCCCACTCGCTACGAGCTGCTGTGGGCCGCAACCGGCAGAACATCACCGCCCGGAGTTCCGCGCGGACGGCGGCGCGGTCGCCGCCGACCCAGCCGGTGACGACGTGAAGAACCACTCCGACAGCGCCACCGGCTTCGGGAAACTCGTCGACATCGACCGCAGCCGGTTGGACGCGACGTGCCGCACGAACCTCGCCACGCTCCCGGAGAACGCGTCCTCGGCCAGGCGATGCCGCAGCTGAGGACGTTCGTCGACGCGCGCGTCGCGCAGACCCGCCAGACGCCGCCCGCGCCAACGCGACCGCCCAGGTGGTCACCCCTCGGTGACCGGCCCCCGTGGCGCTCGGCCTGCCGGTGCCTTCCTCGTCCCCAGCCGGATCGATGTCGGTGCAGGACGGCCTCGAGCGGGTCCCCCCCGGCGACCTCACCGTGACCCTGGACGTCCCGGCGGACGACGAGGCGGGCTGCCGAGATCGGGACGGTGGACAGGGTGATCACAGCCTCGTCGAGCAGACCATCGGGGAGCCCAGACCTGTGACCGGTCGACCTCCATCGCCTCGGCTGCGGGGGAGCGGACGGCGACGACCAACGAGATGTTGCGGTCGGTCCAGGAGGGCCGCCGGCCGCACCGCGCAGATCGCCACGAAACGTCTCGAGCGTCTCGGGCGCGGTCGAGTCATGACGCAGGCGCTCGGCCACTCGCCCGGCGCCGTCGACGAGCTGTCGCGGATGGCGGCCGACCTGTGCGCCGCGGTGGGTCGCTGCACGTACTGACGGACGCCCTCTCTCGGGGCGCGCGGACGACCGTCCGTACGGGCCCCGATTTCCTTCACCGGTCGGAACGCGGGACAGAAATGTCGACCCGGAGACACGGAAAAGCAGACGACAGGCATTGGTACTCGCAGGTCGTGGCCTCCCCCGAGGGGCTGGGTGCAGCCGAGACCTGGGAAATCTTGGCCAATATGGATCTGAAGGTGTCGACAAATCAGCGCGGAAGAATTCATCAACGATCCCGATGGTGCCCATCGAATACCCGCGCGGCCGACTTCCCGGGGGCGCTGAAATTCAGCCCTACAGTCTGGATCCCGAGATATCCCACCCGGGTGTCGGTCGGGCGCGGACCACGAGGGAATGCCGCGCAATGAGGAGAAAAGGGACGACCATGGAAAGCGGCAGCACTGCCCGCCACCGCACCCGCCGGGCGCTGGGCGTCCGCGGGATGATCATCGCGGTCGGCGCCGTCGGGATGGTGGCGGCGATCATCGTGGGCTGGGTCGGGCTGGGCGGCCTCAGCAGCGCCGGCCAGGCGCGCGATGACATCCAGAAGCTCAACGACGTGCAGGTGCACACCCAGGAGCTCGAGTACTTCAACGCCGACGTGAGCGGGTGGCAGACCGCCTACGCCTGGGACGCGCGCAAGATCGGCCCCGTCGCTGCGGTAGCCCCCGCCAGTGAGAACCGCAAAGGGTTCCTGGACGTCCTTGACGCCCTCAAGGCCGAGCTGAAGAAGATGCCGACCGCGCACCTGAGCCCTGGCGAGGCGAGGACGTTCGAGGCCATCCAGGCCGAGTGGGGCAACTTCTACGCGATCGACGACCAGGCGGTCGCGCTCTACAACCAGGACACCCCGGCCTCGACGACCGCCGCCGACACCCTCATCACCGGTGACGGCTATGACGTCTACTTCAAGCTCCTGGACCTGACCAGGAAGCTCCGGACGTCGGTGGACGAGCGCGTCGCGGCCGCCGGCCGGGCGGCGGCGGACCAGCAGGCGAGTGCGACCCGCTTCATGCTCGGTGCGATCGTGCTGGCCGCGCTGGTGGCGCTGGCCGGTGCGCTGCTCGTCGGGCGCCGCATCGTCCGTCCGCTCGCCGCGGTCATGGAGGTGGCCACCGCCCTCGCCCGGGGTGACCTGACCCGCTCGAGCGGTGTCCAGCAGAACGACGAGGTCGGCCGCACGGCTGCCGCGCTCGACGAGGCCACCGCCTCGTTGCGCGGGGTGCTCGCCACGGTGGTCACCTCGGCCGACGCCGTGGCCGCCTCCTCGGAGGAACTGAGCGCGTCCGCGGCGCAGATCTCGGCGTCGGCGGAGGAGACCTCGGCGCAGTCCGGTGTCGTGTCCTCGGCGGCCGAGGAGGTCAGCCGCAACGTGCAGACCGTGGCCGCCGGCGCGGAGCAGATGGGCGCCTCGATCCGCGAGATCGCGACGAACGCCGCGGAGGCCTCGGAGGTGGCCGCCCGCGCGGTGACCGCCGCCGAGACGACCACGGCCACGGTGAGCAAGCTGGGCGAGTCCTCGGCCGAGATCGGCAACGTGGTGAAGGTCATCACGTCGATCGCGGAGCAGACCAACCTGCTGGCGCTGAACGCCACGATCGAGGCCGCGCGGGCGGGTGAGGCCGGCAAGGGCTTCGCCGTCGTCGCCAACGAGGTCAAGGAGCTGGCGCAGGAGACCGCGAAGGCGACCGAGGACATCGCCCGCCGGGTGGAGGCCATCCAGGCCGACACCGGGGCCGCGGTCACGGCGATCGAGGAGATCAGCTCGATCGTCGCGCAGATCAGCGACCGGCAGACCACCATCGCCTCCGCGGTCGAGGAGCAGACCGCGACGACGAATGAGATGTCGCGCTCGGTGCAGGAGGCGGCCGGCGGGACCGGTCAGATCGCCAACAACATCACCGGCGTCTCCACGGCGGCGGAGTCGACCACCCAGGCGCTGACCCAGACGCGCACCGCCGTCGACGAGCTCTCCCGCATGGCCGCCGAGCTGCGTACGACGGTCGGCACCTTCACGTACTGAGGGCCGCCCCGGCCGGTCACCCGCCCGGCCGGGGACGCCGCCGGCGGTTCACCTCCACATCGGGTGAGAAGCCGCCGATAAGTGATCCGGAGCCTGCTGGGCTCCGGTCGAGAACGAGAGAAGAGAGAACTGTGGACGGTCTGGACGACATCGTCGAGGAGTTCCTGGTCGAGAGTCACGAGAACCTCGATCAGCTGGACACGGACCTCGTCGCCCTGGAGCAGGAGCCGAACTCGCGGGAGCGGCTCTCCAGCATCTTCCGCACCATCCACACGATCAAGGGCACCTCGGGCTTCCTGGCGTTCAACCGCCTGGAGGAGGTCACCCACGTCGGCGAGAACATGCTGTCCCGGCTGCGGGACGGCGAGCTCGAGCTGACCCCGCACCGCACCAGCGTGCTGCTGCGCATGGTGGACACCGTCCGCTCGCTGCTGACCTCCATCGAGGCCAGCGGCGGCGAGGGCTCGGTCGACGTCGCCGGCGTCGTGGCCGAGATCAGCGCGGCCATGGAGGACGGCGCCCCCGCCGAGGAGCCGGCGCCCGCCACCGAGCTCGCCGCGCCCGCCGCCAAGCCGGCCGCGACCCGCGCCCGGAAGGCCGCGGCCAAGGCCGCCCCCCGGACCCCGGCGGCCAAGGCCGCCCCGAAGGCCGCCGCCCCCGCCAAGGCCCCCGCCCGCAAGGCCGCGGCGAAGAAGGCCCCGGCCAAGGCGGCCGCCGCACCGGTCGAGGACGTCGTCCCCGAGGATGCCGTGGCCTCCCAGGTCGACGCCCCCGTCGCCGAGGTGCCCGTGCCGCAGCCGCGGCCGGCCGCGGACGACGCCGCCGAGCACGCCGACGGCGAGGGCGTTCCCCCCGCCGAGGGCGGAGCCGGCCAGGCCGGCCGCCGCGGGGTCGCCGACAGCACGATCCGCGTGGACGTCGACCTGCTCGACGAGCTGATGCTGCTGGTCGGTGAGCTGGTGCTCACCCGCAACCAGATCGTCCAGTACGTCGGCCGCACCAACGACACCGACCTGCTGCGCGCCTCCCAGCGGCTCAACCTCATCGCGAGCGAGCTGCAGGAGGGCGTCATGAAGACGCGCATGCAGCCGATCGACCACATCTGGTCCAAGCTGCCGCGCGTCGTCCGCGACCTCGGTCTGCAGCTGAAGAAGACCATCCGCCTGGAGATGGAGGGCCGGGACACCGAGCTCGACAAGACCCTCCTCGAGGCGGTCAAGGACCCGCTGACCCACCTGGTCCGCAACTCCGTCGACCACGGCATCGAGGCCGCCGACGTCCGCAAGGCCAAGGGCAAGCCCGCCGAGGGCGTGCTCACCCTCCGGGCCCGGCACGAGAGCGGGCAGGTCGTCGTCGAGGTCGCCGACGACGGCGCCGGCATCGACCCCATGAAGATCGGCGCCAAGGCCGTCGAGCGCGGCCTGATCTCCCCCGACGCGCTCAACCGGATGGGCGCGCAGGACCTCCTGCAGCTGATCTTCCTGCCGGGCTTCTCCACGGCCGCCGCGGTCACCAACGTCTCCGGCCGCGGGGTCGGCATGGACGTCGTCAAGACCAACATCGAGGCCATCGGCGGCACCATCGAGGTCGAGTCGCAGCCCGGCGAGGGCACCTGCATGCGGCTGCGCATCCCGCTGACGCTGGCCATCGTCCCCGCGCTCACCGTCGAGTGCGCCGGCGACCGCTACGCCATCCCGCAGATCAGCCTGCAGGAGCTCGTGGCCCTCGACGCCGAGAAGGCGGCCACCGCGGTCGAGGAGGTCGGCGGCGCGCCGGTCTACCGGCTGCGCGGGGAGCTGCTCCCCCTCGTCCGGCTCACCGACGTCCTCGACCTGCCCAGCGACCGGCACGACGGCCACGTGGTCATCGCCGTGCTGCGCTCCGAGGGCCGGCGCTTCGGCCTGGTCGTCGACCGCGTCCTCAACACCGAGGAGATCGTGGTCAAGGCCCTCGGCGGGCAGCTGAAGTCGATCGGGCTGTTCTCCGGCGCCACCGTGCTCGGCGACGGCACCATCGCGCTGATCCTCGACGTGCAGGCTCTCTCCCGCCGGGCGCTGCGGACCGAGACCGCCGAGCGGCACGAGGCCCGCGCGGCCCTCGCCGCGGCCGCCGCGGCCGGCGAGTCCGACCGCCAGCGGATGCTGCTGGCCGCCATCGGCGGCGGCCGGCGCGTGGCGATCCCGCTCGACACGGTCACCCGCCTCGAGCAGGTCCGCACCGAGACCGTCGAGAAGGTCGGCAACCGCGAGGTCGTCCAGTACCGCGGCGCGATCCTGCCGATGGTCCGCCTCGACCGGCACCTCGGCGCCTACGGCGAGACCGACCGCGAGGTGCTCGAGGTGATCGTCTACTCCGACCACGGCCGCAGCGTGGCCATCGTGGTCGAGGAGATCCTCGACATCGTGGACGGCGAGGCCGCGGTCCGCAGCGACATCGACGACATGGGCCTGCTCGGCTCCGCCGTCCTCGGCGACAAGGTCACCGAGCTGCTCGACGTCCGCGCCGCGATCCTGGCCGCCGACCCGGCGTTCTACACCGTTCCCCCGTCCCTGCCGGCGACCGACGTCGTCGCGGCCCCGCTGCTGGAGGTCTGACCCGTGTCCGCTCCGACCGAGCTCAAGGCGCCCGCCACGGGCGGCCAGCTGGCCACCTTCTGGCTGGACGGCGACCTCTACGGCGTCGAGGTGGCGCACGTGCAGGAGGTGCTCAAGAGCCAGGGCCTGACCCGGGTGCCGCTGGCGCCCCCGGCCGTGGCCGGCCTGATCAACCTGCGCGGCCAGGTCGTGACCGCGATCGAGCTGCGCGAGCGGCTCGGCCGCCCGGCGCGGCCCGAGGGTACCGACGCCGTCGTCATCGTCGTCCGGCTGCACGGGGAGGCGGTCAGCCTGCTCGTGGACTCGATCGCCGACGTGGTGGACGTCGACGCCGCGGACTTCGAGGCCCCGCCGGACACCCTCGACGGCCAGGCCCGCGAGCTGATCCGCGGCGCCTACAAGCTGGACGGCCAGCTGCTGCTGGCCCTCGACGTCCAGAAGGCCGTCTCGGCCTAGTCACACAGAGCGATCGGCTGCACACCAGATGCAGCCGGACACGCGGCCGTCACCCACCGGTTCTCCGGCTATCGGGTGACGGCCGCGTGGCGTTCCGGGGCGATGACCGTCAGCATGGGCTGGCCCACTTCCCGGGAACCTCTGGAGGCGCTGCCGTGCCCTACTCGCTGGTCAGTGCCGCCACGCTGGGATTCGACCTGGTGCGCCTGCCCTCCGGCCGCCACGTGGCCGAGGTGCTGCTCACCGGGCTGAACGCGGACGCCACCACGCTCCAGCGCCTCGCCGCCGCCCACCCGGGCCGGGAGGCCTCGCCCGAGCACCGCGGCGTCCTGGCCGTCCGCTCGCGGCGCGCCCGGGAGCTGGCCTCCGGCGTGCCGCACGTCAGCGGGGTGGCCGGGCGCACCACCGCGGCCGAGGACCGCACCGCCGTCCTCGTCGACCAGCTCGAGCGCGGCACCATCGGCAACGCCCCCACCCTCGAGCGGCTGCTCCGCGAGGACGTGCTGGGGTACGAGCACGCAGCCGCCGCCTCCGTGGCCGAGGAGGTCCGTGCCGAGGCGGCCGACGTCCTCGCCGACGCGGCGGTCGGCTTCTGGGCCGAGGAGGTCCTGCCGCCGCTGGTGCACCGCGAGCTCACCGCCGCCTACAACCGCGCCGCGGTGGGCTGGGGCGGCCTGCCGGACCTGGGCCCGGCCACCGTCGAGCTGACCGAGCTGCTCGCCGCGATCGCGGGGCTGGACGGCGCCGGCCGCGGTCGCTGGCGCGCCGCGGTCGACGAGGGCCGCGCCGAGCACCGGCCGTGGGCCTCGGCGATGCACGACGCCTGCTGGGCCGCGCACGTCTCCGGCCGCACCCGCACGGTCGCGACCGCGCAGCTGCACGCCGTCCGTGCCTTCGTCGACGGCGGCTTCGACGGCCGGGACGGCGCGCACGGCGTCTGGAACGCCGTCGCCGGCTGCGTCCAGGGCGTGGCCATGGCCGACCTGCTCGACGAGGGCTCGCTCGCCGTCCTGCGCGCGCCGTGGCTGCGGATCAGCGGCCGCCCCTGAGCCCCGCTCGCCAACGCCGTCCGCACGACCGGTCGACGGGCACCGTCCGTGCCCGCGGAAATGTGTCGACTTCTGCGGTGATCGAATTTCCTGTGTCGACTTCCCGACAATTCTGATGCGCTGACCGCACGCATAAAAAAGCGTTCGGCGCGTCGGCGTTTCGCGCGCCCGGACGTCTTCGCATGCGTCACTCTCGTCGCGCACACAACAGCAGTCCCGGGCTTGTTGCGCGAACTCCTTTTCCGCGAATTCGCTCAACTCGGACGCCGTTGATGCCGATACGGAAAAGGAACGGCCTGCTGGGTGGCGGCCCGGCAGAAAAGCAGGAGGACACGCGTGGACCCGATCCGGGTGATGGTCGTCGACGACTCGGTCGTCGTACGCAAGATCGTGACCGACGTGCTGTCCGATGACCCCTCCATCGAGGTCGTGGGCACCGCCGTGAACGGCAAGGTGGCCCTCGCCAAGCTCGAAGCGCTCAAGCCCGACCTGGTCACCATGGACATCGAGATGCCGGAGATGAACGGCATCGAGGCGGTGCGGGCCATCCGGGCCATGCGCAGCCGCGTGCCGATCATCATGTTCAGCACGCTCACCGAGCGCGGGGCGTCGGCGACGCTCGACGCGCTGTCCGCAGGGGCCAACGACTACGTCACCAAGCCGGCCAACGTCGGCAGCGTCGCCCAGTCGATGGAGAGCGTGCGCGAGCAGCTCATCCCGAAGATCAAGGCGCTGCTCGGCCGTCCGGTGGGCCCCGGCCCGCGGGCCGCCGCTCCCCCGCCCCCGGCGCCGCGCCCGCCGGCCCCGCGCACCGGGCCGGTCCGCAAGCCCGCCGTCCTGGTCATCGGCTCCTCCACCGGCGGCCCGGAGGCGCTGGCCCGCGTGCTGCCGGCCCTGCCGGCATCGCTGCCGGTGCCCGTGCTGCTCGTGCAGCACATGCCCCCGGTGTTCACCCGCCAGTTCGCGCAGCGGCTGGACCGGCTCTCCGCCCTCCGCGTCGTCGAGGCGGTCGACGGGACGCCGCTGCAGCCCGGCACCGTCCACCTCGCGCCCGGCGACCGGCACCTCGTCGTCCGGCCGTCCGGCCGCGGCCCGCACACCGCGCTGACCCAGGACCCGCCGGAGAACTTCTGCCGCCCCGCGGTGGACCCGCTGTTCCGCTCCGCGGTGTCGGTCTACGACGGCGCCGTCCTCGGCGTCGTGCTCACCGGCATGGGCCACGACGGCCGGGTCGGCGCGGGCGCGATCCGCGCGGCCGGCGGCACGGTGCTGGTCCAGGACCAGGCCACGTCCGTCGTCTGGGGCATGCCCGGCGCGGTCGCCCAGGCCGGCTACGCCGACGAGATCCTGCCGCTCGACCGCGTCGCAGAGGCCATCCACCGGCACCTGTCGGGTCTGCCCAGCGGGTCCACCGCTCCTGCAACAATCGGAGGCCGGCGATGACGCTGCCCACCACGAGCTTCGACTGGGTGCGCCAGCTGGTCCACCGGGAGAGCGCGATCGTCCTGCAGCCCGGCAAGGAGTACCTGGTCGAGGCCCGGCTGCTGCCCGTCGCCCGCTCCATGGGGCTGCCCGACGTCGGCAAGCTGGTCGACACGGTGCGCAGCCGGCCCAGCCCCGACGCCACCCGCAAGATCGTCGAGGCCCTGACCACGAACGAGACGTCGTGGTTCCGGGACGGCGACCCGTTCACCGCGCTGACCTCGACGGTGCTGCCGGCCCTGCTGGCCGCCCGCGGGCCGGTCGAGCCGCTGAAGATCTGGTCGGCGGCCTGCTCGAGCGGTCAGGAGCCGTACACGATCGCGATGCTGCTCGAGGACGCGCTGCCCAACGCGGCGTCGCGGGTCTCGATCACCGCCACCGACATCTCCCGCGAGATGGTCGAGCGCACCCGCGCGGGGCGGTTCAGCCAGCTCGAGGTCAACCGCGGCCTGCCGGCCCCCATGCTGGTCCGGCACTTCTCCCGGGCGGGCACCGAGTGGGAGGTGGCCCCGGGGCTGCGTCGCATGGTGACCGCCTCGGAGTGCAACCTCGCCGCTGCGCTGCCGCGGATGGGCCCGTTCGACGTGGTCTACCTCCGCAACGTCCTCATCTACTTCGACCTGAGCACCAAGCAGGCGATCCTCCGGCGGGTGCGCGAGCTCATGCGCCCCGACGGGTGGCTGTTCCTTGGCGCCGCGGAGACGACTCTCGGCGTCGACGACTCCTGGGAGCGGGTCGTCATCGGCCGCAGCTCCGCCTACCGCCCGCTGAAGGGGGCCTGAACGTGCGTGCTCTGGTGATCGACGACTCCCGCGCCATGCGCCGGATCGTCACGGGAATCGTCGAGGGCCTCGGCTTCGAGGTACGCGACGCCGGCCACGGCCGGGAGGGGCTCGACGTCCTCGACGAGGGCTGGATCCCCGACCTGTGCTGCGTGGACTGGAACATGCCGGTGATGGACGGCCTGCAGTTCGTCTCGGCCGTCCGGGCCAACCCGGCCTGGCGGAACGTGACGATCATGATGGTCACGTCCGAGAGCGAGCACACGCAGATCGTGCGGGCCCTGGCCGCCGGCGCCCACGAGTACGTGATCAAGCCGTTCACCGCCGACGCCATCCGCGACAAGCTCGCGCTGCTCGGCCTGCTCCCCCAGGAGGTCGTCCTGTGACGGCGTTCGACACCGGTGAGCGCCGCCGCGCCGGCGACGCGCGCCCGCTGATCACCGGGCTGATCGACGAGACCACCGTGCTCTCGATCGCCGAGGAGGCGTGGGTCGCGCTCGTCGGGGAGGACGAGGTGCTCGTCCCGGTGCCCGAGCCGCTGCCCGCCGACGTGCTCTCCAGCTGGGTCGACGTGGTCGGCCCGTGGACCGGCAGCGTCGTCCTCACCGCCGGCCGGCAGACCGCCGCCGAGCTGACCCGGGCGCTGCTCGGGGAGTTCGCCCCGGAGCTGCTCGAGCACGAGGACGTCGCCGACGCCTTCGGCGAGATCGCCAACGTCGTGGGCGGCAACGTCAAGGCCGCCCTCCCCGGCCCGTCCGCCCTCGGCCTGCCCGAGGTCGGCGACGCGCCGGCCGTCCGGAACCCCGCCGACGTCGTCCGCATCGACGTCCTCTGGCGGGGCCAGCCGGTCATCGTCTCCGTGCAGGGCGCGCTGCCGCCGCTGCCGGTGTCCCACCCCTGAAAATCCGCATCACGGAAGTAGGTGTCCCTGTGAAGATCCTCGTCGCCGACGACAGCCGCGTGATGCGGCAGATCGTCATCCGTACGCTCCGCCAGGCCGGCTACGACGACCACGACATCGTCGAGGCCGAGGACGGCGCCGACGCGCTGGCCAAGGTCGGTTCGGAACAGCCGGACCTGGTCCTGTCCGACTGGAACATGCCCAACATGACCGGCATCGAGTGCCTGCAGGCGCTGCGCTCGTCCGGCTCCGACGTCCCGTTCGGGTTCGTCACCTCGGAGGGCTCGCCCGAGATGCGGGACAAGGCGGCCAACGCCGGCGCCCTGTTCCTCATCGCCAAGCCGTTCAACGAGGAGACGTTCAAGGACGTCCTCGACGGGGTGATCGTGTGAGCACCGTCCTCCTGCCCGCAGCGAAGGACGTCCGCGACATGCTCGCGGGCCTGCTCGGCAAGCCGGTCACCGTCAACCCGGGCCCGCCGGTCACCCCGACGGAGAAGAAGCCGGTGTCGGTGGCGGTCTACGTCGACCCGCAGATGGCGATCAACGCCCTCTGCGTGATGGACCTCGCCGCCTCCGCCTACACCGGCGGCGCGCTGGCCCTGCTGCCCCCCGGCGGCTGCCAGGACGCGGTCGAGGAGGACGGCGAGCTCACCGGCCTCATGACCGAGGCGCTGCACGAGGTCGTGAACGTGCTCTCCGCGATGCTCAACGTCCCCGGTGCGCCGCACTCCAAGCTGCACAAGCTCTACGCGCCGGGCGAGGAGCTGCCGGGTGACGTGGCCGGCATGCTGGCCAACTTCAACCGGATCGACCTCGCCGTCGAGGTGCCCGGCTACGGCAAGGGCGGCCTGTCGCTCGTCCTGCCGTGACGCGATGACATCGCGATCCTCCGGATCGCACCGCGGCCCACTGCCCGGAAGGACCCCGCTGCCCCCCGCGTCTCGCACGCTCGACGCGGGCCCCTGCACCGGGGCCACCTGATGCGTTGAGCCGCTTCCGTCGCTGCTCGTCGGAGACCCTCCGGGCCCCCCGTTCGCAGCGACATGTCAGGTCCCCCTGACTTCACCAGGCCCCGGCCCGCTCACCCGAGCGGGGCGGGGCCTGGTGTTGCACGTGGAACAGGCCGGCCGTCAGACCAGGGCTGCTTCGCGCTCCTCGATGGTGCTGGGCAGGCAGGCCCACACGTGCTTGCAGGAGCCGTCGACGTACCAGCCGTGGGCGACCGACAGCCGCGCCACCAGGTGCAGGCCGAGCCCGCCCTCGGAGGGGTCGCGGTCGACCGCCGGCGCGGGCATCGCGTCCGCGGCCCGGTCGCTGACGTCGAGCAGCCAGCCACCGCTGCCGGCGATGACCGTGGCCACCACCGGGCACGCTCCGTGCCGCAGCCCGTTCGAGGCGAGCTCATCGAAAGCGAGGATGAGGCGCTCCGCCGCTGGGTCGTCCTCGTCGCGCGGGAAGCCCACGTCGTCGAGCCGGCTGCGCAGGACCGACCGCGCGGCCGGGAGTTCCGCGATCCCGCCGAGCTGCCAGCGCCAGACCTCCCCGCGGCCATCCGGCAGGGGCCGTAATGGCCAGGTCACTCGAGCCATGCCTCCTCCGTCGCCGTCCGCTGTCTCGGACGCTCCTGAAGTGCCCAGGATTCCGCCGGTCCAACCGCCGGACGCGGTCCGCACCCCGCCGGGGTGGGTCAGCGGGGCGGAGCGGGCTGCAGCTGGACGGCGACCAGGGCGACGTCGTCCTGCGGGGTGCCGTGCAGCATGTGGTCGAGCAGCTCGTCGCACAGCTCGTCCAGCGGGCGGTCGGCCAGCTCCTCCAGGCAGGCGCGCAGGCGGGCCAGGCCCTCGTCGATGGTGCTGCCGCGGCGCTCGATCAGGCCGTCGGTGTAGAGCAGCACGGTGCTGCCGGGCGCGAGGTCGGCGACCGACTCCGCGCGCACGACGTCGGCGTCCACACCGAGCATCAGGTCGCCGAGCCGGCCGCCGAGCACGGTGACCGTCCGGTCGGGGGAGAGCACGAACGGGGGCGGGTGGCCGGCGTTGGCCCAGCGCAGCCGCAGGCCGTCCGCCGTCCCGGCCGTCGTCGCGTCCAGGCCCTCCAGGAGGGCCACCGCCGCGGTCGCCAGGGCACCGGTGTGCATCGACTCGACCGCCTCGTCCAGCCCGCGCAGCACCTCCGCCGGCCCGGCGCCGCTGTGGTGCGCGATGCCCCGCAGCAGGGCGCGCAGCTGGCCCATCGCCGCCGCGGCGGCGGTGTCGTGGCCGACGACGTCGCCGATGACGAGCACCGGCGTCCCGTCCCGGTGCAGGAAGGCGTCGTACCAGTCGCCGCCCACCCGGGCGGCCTCGGCGGCCGGGACGTAGCGGACGACGACCGTGGCCCCCGGGATCGCCGGCGGCTCGGTGAGCAGGCTGCGCTGCAGCGCCTCGGCCAGCTGCGCCTGCTGGCTCTGCCGGTGCACGCGGTCGATCGCCCGGCCGGCCTGGGCGGCGACCTCCCGCGCGGTCTCGATGTCCTCCGCGTCGGTCGCGCGCCCCGGGTCGTCGTACATGGTGAGGACGCCGACCGTGCGGTCCGGCGCCGGCAGCGGCAGCACGACGGCCCGCTCCGGCCCGAGCTGCTCGAGCAGCTCGCGGGCCGGGCCCGGCCGCATCAGCGCGAGGACGTCGGCGACCGACTCGGTGACCGAGGTGCCCGCGGTCAGCGCCAGGGCGACCGGCGAGGTGGGCGGCAGCGTCTCCAGCCGCACGGCCGCGTACTGGCGCAGCAGGTCGCGGCGGCGCGGGTCGGCGTGCCACGACCCCACGTCCCGCGCCCGCCCGTCCCGGTCGACGACCGTGACGATGCAGGCGTCGGTCAGCGTCGGGACGACGAGCCGCGCCAGCCGCCCCAGCGCGGAGACGCTGTCGAGCGCCCCCGCCAGCTCGGCGTTCACCCGCGCCAGCAGGCCCAGCCGGGCGGTCGAGCGCCGCGCCGCCTCCTGGGCCGCGTGCCGGGCCGTGACGTCGAGGAAGTAGACGGCCAGCCCGTCCGGGCGGGGCCAGGCCCGCACCTCGTACCACCCGGAGCGCTCTCCCCGGTACGGGGCCTCGAAGGCGACCGCGCGGCCCGTCGACACGGCCTCCCGGTAGGCGGACTCGAACCGGCTGCCGACCATCCGGGGATAGACGTCCCACATCGACCGGCCGAGGATGTCCTCCCGCGCGTCCGGCATCATGCGGTCCATCTCGGCGTTGATGTACCGGAACCGCCACTGCCGGTCGAGCAGGAAGAAGGCGGCGGGCATCGCCTCGAGGATGTCCGCGAGGGCGTCGTGGTCGATGTGCCCGGCGGCGCCCACGACCATCCGGAGCGAGGGGCCGGGGTCCGGGAGGGACGCCGGGACCTGTTGTTCCGTCACCTCAGCCCTCCAGCAGTCGGCCCCATCGCGGCCCCGCTGTTGGAGCGCGTCCTGCCCCGCGCCGTGCGGGCAGGACGGATACCGCAGATTGTGGCCGCGGTCACGACCGCTGCCAAGGATCAACGCTGTGCGTCCGGAAACGATGCGGTCACGGGGGGTGCCGACGCGGCGTGCGGCCGCACGCCGGGGTCAGCGCGTGGCCGCCGTCCGCAGGGCGTCGGCGATCGCGGCCACGCCCTGCGGCGCCCAGACGATCGAGTCGTGGTTGGTGTCGGCCACGGGAACGGCGGTGACGCCGGCCCGGTCGGCGCACAGGCGGGCCAGCCGCCGCTCGTCGTAGAGGCCCTGCGGTTGGTCGGTCATGCCCCGCGGCGCCCACAGCAGGGTGGCCGGCACCGGCAGGTCCGCGGTGGCCTGCAGCACCCGCTCGTCGAGCAGCATGTCCGCGCCGTCCACCCGCACCGCCTCGGGGACGACGGAACTGTGCAGCCGCGGCGGCGCGCCGGCGACGTCCCGCGCCAGGAACGCGGCCACCGACGGGACGTCGACCCACGGCCCCACCGTCGGGTGCCGCGCCCAGAACGCCCGCACCGCGGCGAGGTCGGGGAACGTCGTCCCCAACCGGTCGAGGGTGCTGCCGAGCATCGCGGTCAGCATCGCGTCGGTGTCCTCCCCCGGTGGCTGAGGGAAGGGCAGGCCGCCGTCGACGAGGACCAGGCCGCGGACGCGGTAGCGGGCGACGTCCGCTGCGGCGAGGGCGGCGACGAAGCCGCCCATCGAGTGCCCGCCGAGCACCGCCTCGCCGAACCGGTCGAGGACGGCGGTGACGTCGGCGGCGTGCGCGGCCAGACCGTAGGGCCCGGGCAGCCCCGCCGAGCCGGCCCGCCCGCGCAGGTCGGGCGCCACCACCTCGACCTCCCCGGCGAGCTCGTGCGCGACCCGCGCCCAGACCATCGCGTTGGAGGTGATGCCGTGCAGCAGGACGGCGACGGGCGCGCCGGCGGAACGGGCCGCCCAGTGCAGCACCGAGAGCTCGCCCCCGGCGACGGGCACGGTCAGCTGCTCGGGGTCCCGGAGATCGGTCACCGGTCCAGTCTCACCCGGCGAGGTCGATGGCGAAGGCGACGAGGAAGCCGACCGCGGCGATCACCCCGGTCCACGTGCGGGTGCGCTCGAACGCCTCGGGGATCATCGTGTCGGCGATCATGGTGAGGATCGCGCCCGCCGCGATCGCCGTGATGATCGTGACCACCTCGGGCGGCGCCCCGCCGAGCGCGACGTAGCCGACCAGCGCGGACAGCCCGCTGATCACCGCGATGCCGGTCCAGACGCCGAACACGTACCGGGCGGGGCGGCCGGCCGCCTTCATCCCGGCCGCGCTGGAGAGGCCCTCGGGCACGTTGGAGATGAAGACGGCGGCCAGCACCGACAGGCTCACCGCGCCGCCGCCCAGCAGCCCGATCCCGAGGACGACGGACTCCGGCACGCCGTCCAGCAGCGCTCCGACCGCGATCGCCATGCCGCTGCCGGCCTGCTCGTGCTCCGAGGGCTGGGCCTCGTCCGGGTTGCTGCCCGAGCGCTTGCGGTGCTCGGCCCCGCGCCGGGTGAGCAGCCGGTTCGCCCCGACATAGGCCATCGAGCCGGCGAGGAAGCCGAACCCGGCGGCGGTCAGCCCGCCCTCGTCGGCCGCCTCCTCCATCAGGTCGAAGGCGACCGCGGAGATCAGCACGCCGGATCCGAACGCCATGATCGAGGCGATGGCGTCGCGCGGCACCCGCCCGAACCAGGCGATCAGCGCGCCCAGCACCAGCGCGCCGCCGCCGAGCAGCCCCCACAGCCCGGCCTCCAGCCACGTCGGCACGCGCACCCCCGTCGTCGTCCACCCGGGCGACGGTTGCCCTCGGCCAACGATCCCTAACCACGTGCTTTGTCGCGATGAAGCACGCGTGCTTCATCGCGACAAGGCACGGTCACTCGGGGTGGCGCAGGAGGTAGCGGCCGAAGTGCGGGACGGTGAAGGCGATCTGGCCGCGCTCGGCCGAGTAGACCAGCCCCTTCTTGATCAGCGAGTCGCGCGCCGGGGACAGCGACGCCGGCTTGCGACCCAGCGAGACGGCGACCTCGGACGTCGCCACCGCGCTGCCCTGCGACCCGCCGAGCTCGGCCATCGCGTGCATGTACTCGCGCTCGGCGGGCGTGGCGCGGTCGTACCGGGAGCCGAAGAAGCCCACGGCCAGCTCGGCCTCGGCGACCGGGGCGGCCATCGCCACGTCGTCCGCGGTGATCGGCGAGGCCGCCGCGACGTCCCAGGTGACCTTGCCGTAGGCCTGCACGAAGTACGGGTAGCCGTCCGCGGCGGCGTAGAGGGCGTCGAGCGCGGCCGGCTCGAAGGTGACCTCCTCCCGCTCGGCCGGGGCGAGCAGCGCCCGGTCGGCGGCGGCGCGGTCGAGGCGGTCGATGCGCAGGTAGCGGAACAGCCGCTCGGAGTAGCTCTTCGACGCCGACAGCACCGCCGGCAGGTGCGGCAGGCCGGCGCCGACCACGATCAGCGGCGCGCCCTGCTGGGAGAGCTCGTGGCAGGCCGCACAGATCGCCGAGACGTCGTCGGGCTGCACGTCCTGCATCTCGTCGATGAACAGCGCGATGCCCTTGCCGACGTCGGCCGCCAGCCCGGCCGCGTCGCTGAGCAGCTCGACCAGGTCGATCTCCATGTCACCGGAGTCGGCCCGGCCCAGCGCCGTCGGCACGTCGATGCCGGGCTGCCACCGGTCGCGCACCTTCGCGTCCGGGGTCGCCTGCCGCAGCGCGAACGCCTTGAGCACCCCGAGGACGGCGTCCATCGACTCCTGGTCGGGGTGCCGGAGCTCGCGCAGCGCCATGTGCAGCGCCGAGGACACCGGCCGGCGCAGCGACTGCTCGGGCCGCGCCTCGATCTTGCCGGTCCCCCACCCGCGCCCGATCGCCGCCGAGCGCAGCTGGTTGAGCAGCACGGTCTTGCCCACGCCGCGCAGCCCGGTGAGAACCAGCGAGCGCTCCGGGCGGCCGTGGGCGATCCGCTCCAGGACGACGTCGAAGGCGGTCAGCTCCGTGTCGCGGCCGGCCAGCTCGGGCGGGCGCTGCCCGGCGCCGGGCGCGTAGGGGTTCCGCACGGGGTCCACGGCGAGCACCGTATTCCGCTGTCTAGCGATCGCCGTAGACATCCGTAGAACAGCACAGGGCGTGTCGTCGATGCGGTCGTCTGCGGCCGTCTAGTTCCGACGCTAGACGGCGGTAGAGCGGCGAAGAGGCCGTTGACCGGCCTGGCGGCGCTAGCGTGATCGCGTGATCAAATTTCTGATCAAGGTCGTCCTCATGGCGGTCGTCTTCTACTTCGTGGCGAAGTACGTGCCGGGGATCGCCGTGGACGAGAACCCCAACGCCGTGCTGGGGCTGTCGATCACCTTCGTCTGGCTGGCCCTGCTCTTCGCGGTGGTCAACGCGATCATCGGGCCGATCATCAAGCTGCTCTCGCTGCCGTTCCTCATCCTCACGCTGGGGCTGTTCTACCTCGTCATCAACGCGGCGCTGCTCGGTCTCACCGCCCTGCTGTCGACCAAGCTGGACGTCGACGGCTTCGGCGCGGCGATCATCGGCGGCCTGATCCTCGCGGTCGCGAGCTGGGTCTTCGACCTCCTCCTGCGGCGGGACTGATCGCCGTCACGGCGACCCGCCGCGTCGCCGTGACGCCCGCCACCGTCGGGGTTAGCGTGGGCCTCCATGGCGACCACCACCGGCGTCGTCCCGGAGACCCCGGGGGGCGCGCGGGAGGACGACGTCCCCCCGGCCGACGAGCCGGCGGCTCCGACCGAGCTCGCCGCCCTCGAGGCCGAGCGGGACGAGAAGCGACGGCTGCTCGACCGCGCCGCCGAGACCGCGGTCGAGGGCGGGACACCGCCTCCCCTGCCGGCCGGCTGCGCCCCCTCTGACGTCCCCGCGCTGCTGCAGCGCTACTACTGGAGCGAGCCGGCCGCCGAGGTCCTCGGCCACGACCCGGCCGACCTCGCCGCCCTGGCGCTCGGTCACCTGAGGCTGGCCGAGGTCCGCCCGCAGGGTGCGGCGACCGTCGACGTGCAGCGGCTCGCGGACGGGCGGGCGATCGTCCGCATCGTCACCGACGACATGCCCTACCTGGTCGACTCGGTCACCGCCGAGGTGGTGCGGCAGGGCGTCGGCCTGCAGCACGTCGTCCACCCGGTGGTCGTCGTCCGCCGGGACGTCACCGGCCGGATCCGGGCCTTCTGCGACAGCTCCTCCCCCGAGGCCTGCGGCGCCGACGCGCTGCCCGAGTCGTGGATGGCCGTCGTCCTCGACGGGCCGGTGGACGACGAGGCGGCGGGCGACCTGGTCGTCGGCCTGCGCACGGTGCTCGCGGACGTGCGCGCGGTCGACGAGGACGCCGACCGGATGCACGCGCGGGCGCTGCAACTGGCCGACCGCCTCGAGCAGCTCGCGGCGAACGGCACCGGCGGCGACGCCTCCGACGACCCGGCCGAGGCCGCCGCGCTGCTGCGCTGGCTCGCCGACGGCAACTTCGTCTTCCTCGGCGCCCGCGACGTCGAGCCGGCGCCGTCGCGGGGCAAGAGCGCCGTGCGCGCCGTCCCCGGCACCGGGCTCGGGGTGCTGCGCAGCGACACGGACATGAGCGCCGCCGTCCTCACCGCGCCGGAGGCCCGGCGCTCCACCGGCACGCGCCTCGTGACGGTGACCAAGGCCGACGCCCGTTCGCCGGTGCACCGGCGGGCGTGGATGGACCTGGTCGTCGTCACCCTCCCCGACCGGGACGGCAACCCGCGCCAGCACCGGCTGGCCGGCCTGTTCCCCACCGCCGCCTACACGACCAGCGTGCTCGACGTGCCGCTCGTGCGCCGCCGGGTGGCCGAGGTGATCGCCCGCTCCGGGGTGCCGGCCGACAGCCACACCGGCAAGGCGCTGCTCGACGTCCTCGAGACCTATCCGCGCGACGAGCTCATGCAGGTCGGCACCGACGAGCTGCTGCCCGTCGCGATGGCGGTGCTGTACCTGCAGGAGCGCCGGCAGCTGCGGCTGTTCCTCCGCCTCGACCCCGCCCGCCGGTTCTGGTCGGCGCTGGTCTACCTGCCGCGGGACCGCTACACGACCGAGGTCCGCACCCGCATGCAGCAGCTGCTGCTCGAGCGGCTGGGCGGCACGGCGATCGAGTACACGGCCTGGTCGACGGAGTCGGTGCTCACCCGGCTGCACTTCGTCGTCCGGGTGCCGCAGGGCCGCCGGGGCGCGCCGCGGCCGCCGGACGTCGACGTCGAGGCGCTGCAGGCCGAGCTCGCCGCCGTTGCCCGCAGCTGGACCGACGAGCTGGCCGAGGCGCTGCACGCCCGCCACCCCGCCGCCGAGGCCGAGCGGATCCTGGCCCGCGTCGCCGACGCCTTCCCCGCCGCCTACCAGGAGGACTTCCCGGCCGCGCGCGCCGTCGCCGACCTCGAGCAGCTGGAGGGGCTGGACGCCGGCGGGCTGGCGCTGCGGCTGTGGACGCCGCCGGACGCCGCCGCGTCCGAGCGCCGGCTGACCATCTACCGGGTCGGCCAGCGGCTGCTGCTCTCCGACGTCCTGCCGGTGCTGCAGCACATGGGCGTCGACGTCGTCGACGAGCGCCCGTACGAGATCGACCGGATCGGCGCGCCGCTGGCCTGGATCTACGACTTCGGGCTGACCACCTCGGTCGAGGACCTCCCCCTGCTGCGCTCGCTGCCGGAACGGTTCACCGAGGCGGTCAGCGCGGTCTGGCGCGGGGACGCCGAGGACGACGGCCTCGGCGCGCTGGTGCTGCTGGCCGGGCTGAACTGGCGCCAGGTGACGGTGGTGCGCGCCTACGTGCAGTGGCTGCGCCAGACCGGGCTGCCGTTCGGGCAGGACTACGTCGAGGCGACGCTGGCCGCCCACCCGCAGATCGTCGGGCGGCTGGTCGCGCTGTTCGAGACCCGCTTCTCCCCCGGCCGGGACGCCGGCCGCGCCGCGCGCCAGCAGGAACTGGTCGAGTCGCTGCGCAGGGCGATCGGCGAGGTCGCGTCGCTGGACGCCGACCGCGTCCTCACCGCGCTGCTCGCGGCGGTCACGGCCACCCAGCGGACGACGTACTACGCCGGCGGGCCGCTGGCGCTCAAGCTGCACCCGGCCGACGTCCCCGACCTGCCCGAGCCCCGGCCGCAGCGGGAGGTCTGGGTCAGCTCACCGCGGGTGTCGGGCATCCACCTGCGGTTCGGCGCCGTGGCCCGCGGCGGGCTGCGCTGGTCGGACCGGCCGGAGGACCTGCGCACCGAGGTGCTCGGCCTGGTCAAGGCGCAGATGGTGAAGAACACCGTGATCGTGCCGACCGGCGCCAAGGGCGGCTTCGTGGTCAAGCGGCCGCCCGCTCCGACCGACCCCGCCCACCCAGCCTCGCGGGACGCCGTCCTCGCCGAGGGGCAGGCCTGCTACCGGCTGTTCATCGGCGCGCTGCTGACGCTGACCGACAACCTGGTCGACGGCCGCGTCGTCCCCCCGGAGCGCGTCGTCCGGCACGACGGCGACGACTCCTATCTCGTCGTGGCCGCCGACAAGGGCACCGCCACCTTCTCCGACCTGGCCAACGAGGTCGCGCTCGAGCGCGGGTTCTGGCTCGGCGACGCCTTCGCCTCCGGCGGGTCGGTCGGCTACGACCACAAGGCGATGGGCATCACCGCCCGCGGCGCGTGGGAGTCGGTGACCCGGCACTTCCGCGAGCTCGGCGTCGACGTGCAGCAGGAGGACTTCACCGTCGTCGGCGTCGGCGACATGTCCGGCGACGTGTTCGGCAACGGGATGCTGCTGTCGGAGCACATCCGGCTGCTCGGCGCGTTCGACCACCGGCACGTCTTCGTCGATCCCACCCCCGACGCGGCGACGTCCGTCGCCGAGCGCCGGCGGCTGTTCGCCCTCCCCCGCTCCTCGTGGGCCGACTACGACGCGGCGCTGATCAGCCCGGGCGGTGGCGTCTGGCCACGGACGGCGAAGGCGGTGCCGGTGTCGCCGCAGATGCGGGTCGCCCTCGGGCTGGCGGACGACGTCGAGTCGCTCTCCCCCGTCGAGCTGATCCGCGCGATCCTGCTCGCGCCGGCCGACCTGCTGTTCAACGGCGGCATCGGCACCTACGTCAAGGCCCGCGAGGAGAGCGACCTCGACGTCGGCGACAAGGCCAACGACGCCGTCCGGGTGGACGGCGAGCAACTGCGGGTCCGGGTGGTCGGCGAGGGCGGCAACCTCGGGCTCACCCAGCGCGGCCGGGTCGAGTACGCGCTGGCCGGCGGCAAGGTCAACACCGACGCGATCGACAACTCCGCCGGCGTGGACACCTCCGACCACGAGGTCAACATCAAGATCGCGCTCAACGCGGCGCACGGCCTCTCCCCCGACGGTCGCGCGGCGCTGCTCGGCGAGATGACCGACGAGGTCGCCGTCGCCGTCCTCACCGACAACCACGCGCAGAACGCGACGCTGGCCACGGAGGTGAGCTCGGCCCGGTCGCTGCTCGACGCGCACGAGCGGTTCATCCGCTCGCTGGAGCGCTCGGGCCGGCTGGTGCGCAGCGTCGAGGCGCTGCCCGACGAGCGCGGCCTGTCCGAGCGGCGGCGCGACGGGCAGGCGCTGACCAGCCCGGAGCTGTCGGTGCTGCTGGCCTACGCCAAGCTCGAGACGGGCGACGCGGTCCTGGCCTCGGCGCTGCCGGACGACGCGGCGCTGGAGGACCTGCTCGTCGGCTACTTCCCCACCGCGCTACGGGAGCGCTTCCCGGCCGCGATCACCGGCCACGCCCTGCGGCGGGAGATCATCGCGACCGCGCTGACCAACCGGGCGGTCAACATCGCCGGGGTCACCGGGCTGTTCCGGTTGCGCGAGGAGACCGGGGTGCCGCTGGCCGCGGTCGTCCGGGCGCACACCGTCGCGCTGGACGTCTTCGACGTCGAGCGGCTCTGGACCGCGGTCCGGCCGCTGGACAACCAGGTGCCGGCCGCCGTGCAGGTCGAGCTGCGCACCGAGGCGACCCGGCTGGCCGAGCGCGCCGCCCGGTGGCTGCTGCGGCTGCCGGAGGTGACCGGCGAGTCCCCGGCGCCGCTGGCGGACGTGGTCGGGCGGTTCACCGCGCCCGTGGCCGAGGTGCGGTCCGGGATGCCCCACTGGGTGCTGGGCGCGGAAGCCCGGGCGTACGCCGAGCGGGCGGCGCGGCTGCAGGAGGTCGGCGTCCCCCCGGAGCTGGCCGCCGAGGTCGCCGCGGCCCATCTGCTGCCCGCCGCGCTCGACCTCGCCGTCGTGGCCGAGGAGACCGGCGCGCCGATCGCGCTGGCCGCGCAGGTCCAGCAGCGGCTGGCCGAGCGGCTGGCCGTGGTGCCCCTGCGCGAGCGGATCATCGCGCTGCCCCGGGACCGCCGGTGGAACGCCATGGCCCGGGCCTCCCTGCGCGACGACCTGACCGCGGAGCAGGCCGCGCTCACCGCCGAGGTCCTGCGGCTGCGCTCCTCGGACACCGACCCGGCCGACCGGCTCGTGGAGGCCTGGGCCGCCTCCTGGGACGCCGTCCAGCGCCGCGCGGCCGGGCAGCTGACCGACATCGCGGCCGGGGACCGCCAGGAGCTGGCCGAGCTGCTGGTCGCCGTCCGGACCCTTCGCGGCCTCCGCCACCGGTGAGGGGCCGGCCGGGATCAGCTGGGCTGATCGTGGCGTCTCCTGGCTCACGGTGGGACGTGAGCCAGGACGCGCTGCGGTGAGCCAGGACGCGCCGCCGCGCCGGGTTGTGAGCGCTCCGTGGGGCTAGCCGCGTCTCGGGCTCTCTAGCCGAGCCGCTAGAGAGCCGTAGACCACGACAGAGGCCCGGCGAGCGAGGAGGGCGCCGTCTAGCGCCACCGCTAGAGAGCGGTAGAACGGCTCAGAGAGGCGGACGGCGGTCGCCGAAGCGGGTCGCCTGCTCGAAGGCGTGCCCCACCTCGAGCACCCGCCGGTCGGCGCGCGGCGCCGTGACGATCTGCAGGCCCACGGGCAGCCCGTCGGGGGTGAACCCGCCGGGGACCGACAGCGCCGGGCAGCCCGTGGGGGAGAGGATCGTGCAGGAGCGCATCCACTCCAGGTAGTTCTCCTGCGGCACCCCGCCGATCTCGGTCGGGTACTCCAGCTCCACCGGGAACGGCAGCACCTGCGTCGTCGGCGCCAGCAGCACGTCGTAGCGCTCGAAGAACGCCACCACGCGCTCGTACAACTGCGTGTGCGCCACCTCGGCCCGGGCGATGTCTGCGCCGGTGAGCTTGGCGCCCATCTCGGCGTTCCACCGGATGCTCTCCTTGACCAGCTCCGGCGTCCGCCGCGACTTCTCCAGGTGCGCCTGCTCGAACAGCCAGGCTCGCAGCGTGGAGAAGACCTCGTCGGCGCCGGAGAGGTCGGGGCAGTCCTCCTCGACGGTCGCGCCGAGGTCGGTGAACACGCCCACGGACGACGACAGCACGGAGGTGATCGCCGGATCGACGGTCACCCGGCCGCCGAGGTCCGGCGTCCACGCGACCCGGAGCCCGGCGAGCGAGGCGTCCAGCGGCCCGGCGAAGGCCGACCCCGGCGACTCCAGCGAGATCGGCACCCGCGGGTCCGGGCCGGCGATCGCGGAGAGCTGCAGCGCGACGTCGGCGACGGTTCGGCCCATCGGCCCCTGCACCGACAGCGTCGACCAGCCGAGCGGCGACGGCCACATCGGCACCCGCCCGGGCGTCGGCCGCAGCCCGACGACGTTGCAGAACCCCGCCGGGTTGCGCAGCGAGCCGCCCATGTCCGACCCCTCGGCCACCGGCACCAGCCCGGCCGCCAGCGCCGCCGCCGCTCCCCCGCTGGACCCGCCGGCCGACAGGCCGTGCCGGTACGGGTTGTGGGTGGCGCCGAAGACGGTGTTGAAGGTGTGCGACCCGGCGGCGAACTCGGGCACGTTCGTCTTGCCCACGCGCACCGCCCCGGCGGCACGCAGGCGGGCGACGATCAGCTCGTCGCGCGCGGGCACGGTGCTGGAGAACAGCGGCGAGCCCCACGTCGTCCGCATGCCGCCGGTGGCGTGGGTGTCCTTGTGCGCGACGGGCAGCCCGTGCAGCGGGCCGACGTCCTCCCCCGCCGCCAGCGCCGCGTCGGCGGCGTCGGCCGCCGCCCGCGCGCCCTCGGCGTCGAGGGTGACGATCGCGTTCACCCGGGGGTTCACCCGTTCGATGCGCTCGAGGTGGGCGTCGAGCAGCTCGCGCGCCGAGATCTCGCGCGTGCGGACCAGCGCGGCCAGCTCCGTCGCCGGCCGGAAGCAGAGGTCGTCGGTCACCCGGCGAGGTTCCCACGCTGAGCGCGGGTTGTGACCACCTGGTCGGCCGGGACGACGAGGGTCAGCGCCGAACCGCCGTCGTGCTCGACGGCCCAGCCGTTGCGCCGCAGCAGCGCCCGCAGCCGGCCGACGTCGGTGGGCTCCGCCGTCGTCGTCGCCAGGAACCGCGCCAGCCGGCCCTTGTGTGCCTTGTTGAAGTGGCTGACCACGGCCCGCGCGCCGTCCGGCCGCTCGCTGAGCACGGTCACGGACACCGCGCCCGGCACCGGCGCGAGTGCCGCGTACGAGCCGCTGCGCAGGTCGACCACCAGCTCGTCGACGCCGGCCAGGACCGGGCCCAGCGCCGGCTTCCACAGCGCCCGCAGCGTCGGCAGGCCCGGCAGCTGCGAGCCGGCGGAGAGCCGGTAGGCCGGGATGCGGTCGCCGTCCCGGACCAGCCCGAACAGCGCCGAGCCGACCGCCAGCCGCGTCGCGGCCCGGGCGCGCTGGGCCTTCGTCATCGACCGGATGCCGAGCGCGTCGTACAGGACGCCGGTGTAGCGCTCCAGCGCCGCTGCGGTCGGCGCGGACCGCAGCGCCGCGTTGCGGGCGATCTCGCCGTCCTGCTGCGCCGAGAGGCCGAGCGCCGCCCGGGCGGCGGGGACGTCGCCGGCGAGCGCGACCAGCGCCTCGACCAGCCGCGCGCGCACCGGCGTCAGCGCGGGGGAGGAGAGGGACTCCAGGTCGAGCGGGGCGCCGGACCCGCCGGGGGACTTGGTCTCGGACGGGGGGAGCAGGACGAGCACGAGGGGCCAGGTTACGTGCGGCTACGGACGGCGGGCCGGAAGCCGGCGGGCGGGTCGGCCGCGGAGGCGCTGGGAACTTCCTGGCAGGGCGGCGGAGAGCCTGGCGAAGCGCGGCCGGACGGCGCAGCATCGTGGGTGGCACGAGCCGCGCAGCCCTCCGAAGGGAGAGGACGCCATGACCACTCCACGCCCCGGGACCTCACCGGAGCGGCCCGGCAATGCCCGGCCGGCCGAGATGTCGCTGGAGGAGAAGCTCGCGTGCGAGCGCGAGGCCCGCCACGACGTCGCGGCCCGCGGACGCATCGCCGACATCGCACCGGTGCAGCACTACCTCGAGCACTCCCGGTGCGAGGACCACCGTCATCCCTCGGCCGGTGGCGAGCACCGCGCGCCCCACCGTCACGAACGTCCCGCCCCGACGGCGCTGTCGGGCTGGCTGCGCTGGGGCGAGGACGGCACGGGGAGCGACCACGCGGTCGTCCCGCCCGTCTGACCCGGTCGGTTCCCGACCTCGGTCCGCCGCCCGGACGGCGACGGGCGCGAGGTCGCTCACTCCTTCGCTCTCTCGGTAGTCGATGAGGGCTGCGTCCACCTGCGCGGCGAACGCTGGGACGACGAAGATCCGCATGCGCCCGAGCGCTCGGTCCCGACGACTCGGCCGCCCGGCGTCGCTTCATTGCGACACGCCCGAAATGCGCATAGCCCCTGCGGTCCCCATATAGCGGGGGCCTCCAATCCGACACGCCCGAGAACTGAGCGACCGGACACCATATCGGTGCAATTGCGGGGCAACGCGCCCGAGATGCGCAAAAGCGCCCGGCCGTCATGTGGCAGTGGCTGCAATACGACACGCCCGAAACGCACTCCATGCAGTTTCCAATATTGCGGTCCAGGCGGATCGTTCGCCGACACGCCCGAGAAGCAACGAATTTCGCCGTTCAGCATGGCGGGTCGAGCGGTAAAAGCCCAGGTCCACGTGTTGGTGCATCGCCGAACTGCGTCACGGAATCTTCTTCCGGCGCGATTCTGGGAATGGCGACAGGTGGGGTGGGGAACCCGGGCTTCTGCCCAACCACTCGACCGAGGAGAAGTCGGTGCGTATTCGAAGCCTTACCGCAGCCAGCATTCTTGCCGCAGGGGCGACCGTCGGCCTGGCAGCCCCGGCCGCTGCGGCGCCGCCGAATCAGCAGGGCCTGGTCAACGTCAACATCTCCGACCTGAACGTCCAGATCCCGATCGGGGTGGCCGCCAACATCTGCGACGTCAACGTCGCCGTGCTGGTCCAGGACCTCGTCGACAACGCGGCAACGTGCAACGCGGCCGCCAATCCCACTGCGACCGACATCACGACCGGCGGCGGAGGTGCGCCCGGCACCCAGAACGGTCTGGTGAACGTCAACGTCTCCGACATCAACGTGCAGGCCCCCATCGGCGTGGTGGCCAACGTGTGCGACGTGAACGTGGCAGTCCTCGCGAACCTCGTGGGCGACGCTGCGGCCCCGTGCGTGGGCAGCGCCGACCCGACGTCGACGATCACCCTCGCCTGACGCGACACCCAGCGCCTCGCCCCCGTGGTCCTCGATCGCGGGGGCGAGGCATCGGGTCTCCGGTCAATGGTCAGTCCGTCAGCCGGACGGCGACCGGCGCGTGGTCGCTCGCTCCCTTGCCCTTGCGCTCCTCGCGGTCGATGAGGGCGGCGTCCACCCGCGCGGCGAACGCGGGGGAGCCGAGGACGAAGTCGATCCGCATGCCCTCCCGGCGGGGGAAGCGCAGCTGCGTGTAGTCCCAGTACGTGTAGACCCCCGGCCCGGGCGCGTACGGCCGGACGACGTCGGCGTACCCGGCGTCCACGATCGCCCGGAACGCCGCCCGCTCCGGCGGTGACACGTGGGTGGCGTGCGCGAACACGGCCATGTCCCACACGTCGTCGTTCTCCGGCGCGATGTTCCAGTCCCCGACCAGCGCGAGCGGCGCGTCCGGGTCCTTCTCCAGCCATCCCGCGGCGGTCTCCCGCAGCGCGGCCAGCCACTCGAGCTTGTAGCGGTAGTGCGGGTCGGAGAGCGTCCGCCCGTTGGGCACGTACAGGCTCCACACCCGCACGCCGCCGCAGGTGGCGCCGAGCGCGCGGGCCTCGGTGTCGGGGTCCTCGCCCCAGCACGGCTGGCCCGGGAAGCCGATCTCGACGTCCTTCAGCCCGACCCGGGACAGGATCGCGACCCCGTTCCACTGCGAGAACCCCACGTGCGCGACCTGGTAGCCGAGCTCGGTGAAGCGTTCCTCGGGGAACTGGTCGTCGCGGCACTTGGTCTCCTGCAGCGCCAGGACGTCGACGTCCCGGCGCTGCAACCAGGCGGCCACCCGGTCGACCCTGCTGCGGATGGAGTTCACGTTCCAGGTGGCCAGTCGCACGGGACCAACCTAGGCACTTCCGCCGACAGTCCTGAGGCGGCCAGGGTGACCCCCATGGACGTCGACGCACGACTGCGCGAACTCGGCATCGAGCTCCCCACGCCCCGCCCCCCGGGCGGCAACTACGCCCCGGCCGTGACGGCCGGCAACCTCGTGTACCTCTCCGGCGCCGGGCCCGCGCGTCCCGACGGCAGCATGGTCACCGGCAAGGTGGGGGACGGCGGGCTGAGCGTCGACGAGGCGCGCGAGGCGGCCCGGCTCACCGGGCTGCAGCTGCTCGCGGTGCTCAGGGAGGAGATCGGCGACCTCGGCCGCGTGCGTCAGGTCGTCAAGCTGCTCGGCATGGTCAACTGCCGGCCCGGGTTCAACCAGACGCCGGCGGTCATCAACGGGTGCTCCGACCTGCTCGTCGACGTCCTCGGGGACGCCGGCCGCGGCGCCCGATCGGCGGTGGGCATGGCCGAGCTGCCCTTCGACATCAGCGTCGAGGTCGAGGCGATCGTGTTGATCGGGTGATGCCGTTCATTCCTTCGCGGCGGCGCGGGCGCGGGCCCGCTCGCGGCTCTCGACGAAGCGGGTGGCCTGCGCGTCCAAGCCCTCGAGGAAGGTGGCCAGCTCCTCGCGGGCCTTCTCGCCGGCGGGGCCGAAGTCGTCGCGCTCGAAGACCCTCCACGCCCGCAGCACCGGGCTGACCACCTCGTCGTGGTGCAGCCGCAGGTCGTAGATGCCGGCCTTGGCGATCAGCATCGAGTTGCGGCGGAAGCCGGCCATGGTGGCCCCCGGCATCTCGAAGCCGGTGACCTCCTTCGTCACCGCCTGCATGGCGAGGTCGGGGTCGACGTCGAAGGCCGCGGCCACGAGGTTGCGGTAGAAGACCATGTGCAGGTTCTCGTCTGTCGCGATGCGGGCGAGCAGCTTGTCGGCGATCGGGTCGCCGGTGGCACGGCCGGTGTTGCGGTGCGAGACGCGGGTGGCCAGCTCCTGGAACGAGACGTAGGCGATCGCCTCGAGCGGGGTCTTGTCGCCGGAGTCGTAGCCGGTGCTCATGTAGTCCATCCGGGCCCGCTCCAGCTCCACCGGGTCGACGCCGCGGGTGACCACGAGGTAGTCGCGCAGCGCGATCCCGTGCCGGTTCTCCTCCGCCGTCCACCGGCCCACCCACTGGCCCCACGCGCCCTCCATGCCGAAGCGGGTGGCGATCTCGCGGTGGTAGCTCGGCAGGTTGTCCTCCGTCAGGAGGTTCGTGATCATCGCCGCCTTGGCGGTCTCGTCCAGCCGGGACTGCTCCGGTGACCAGTCGTCCCCGCCGAGGAAGGCGAAGTTCCGCCCCTCCGACCACGGGATGTAATCGTGCGGGTGCCACTCCTTGGCCAGGGAGAGGTGTCGGTCGAGGTTCTGCGCGACCACCTGCTCCAGCTCGATGAGGACGGCGCTCTGCGGGGACGTGCTCGTCATGGGACCCTCCGGCTCGCCTACGACTCCGTAACCTACGCTTCCGTAACCAACGGGCGTTATCAACGGGTAGTGCCCGGATGCGACCCAGCTCACCCCCGAGCGGGTGCTCTGTCCAGGCCCAAGGTCCGTGGCAAGGCTCCTGACAGCTTTCGGTGGGAGCATGGCCGGATGACCTGGGGTTCCTGCGAGGCAGACGCGTGACGGCGAACGTCGACGCACCCCCGTCCGCGGGCGCCGGGGACCACGGGCGCCGCCCCCCGCACCGCCGCCGGACCGCCCGCAGCTTTCCCGCTGCGCTCGGCCTCACGGTCGTCGGCGCGATCGTCCCCGGGACGGCGTTCCTCGCCGCCGGGCGCCGCAAGCTCGGCGCGCTGACCCTGCTGCTGTTCCTCGCGCTGGTCGGTGGCGGGATCTACCTGGCCACCGCCGGGCGGCGGATCGCCGTGCAGCTCGCCGTGGACGCGAGCTCGTTGCTCTGGGTGATCGGCGGGATGGCCCTCGTCGGGCTGCTGTGGATCGCCGTGATCGCCGCCGGCTACCGGATGCTGACGCCGGCCGGCACCCGCCCGGCCAAGCACGTGCTCGGCGTCCTGCTCGTCCTGCTGCTCGCCGCCGGCGTCGCGCTGCCCGCGTACTACGGGGCGCGGCTGGCCGGCGCCCAGCGCGGCCTGCTCGAGGGCCTGTTCGCCGACGACCGCGAGTCGGCCACCGTCGTCGACACCCCGAACCCCTTCGGCGACAAGAAGCGGGTCAACGTGCTGCTCCTGGGCGGCGACTCCGGGCCGGGCCGCGAGGGACTGCGCACCGACACCGTGATCGTGGCCAGCATCGACACCCACACCGGCGACACGATCCTGTTCAGCCTGCCCCGCAACCTCGAGAACCTGCCGTTCCCCGAGGACAGCCCGCTGGCCGAGGTCTACCCGAGCGGCTTCGACGCCGGCAGCGAGAGCGAGAGCCTGCTCAACGCCGTCTACGGCAACGGGCCGCGGGACCACCCGGACATCCTCGGCCCGACCGACGACCCGGGCGCCGACTTCCTCAAGCTCGGCGTCGGCGAGGCCCTGGGCCTGCACATCGACTACTTCGTGCTGGTCAACCTCGAGGGGTTCAGCCGGCTGGTCGACGCGCTGGGCGGCATCACCGTCAACATCAACTACTGGGTGCCCATCAACGGCGACCCCGGCACCGGGGAGCTGCCCGACGACTACTTCGCCCCGGGTCCGAACCAGCACCTCGACGGCAACGACGCGCTGCAGTTCGCCCGCGGCCGCTACGGCCTCACCGACTACGACCGGATGGCCCGCCAGCGCTGCACCATCGACGCGATCATCGAGGCCGCCGACCCGGTCACCCTGCTGCGCCAGTATCAGGAGATCGCCGACACCACCCAGGACATCGTCAGCACCGACATCCCGCGGTCGGCCCTCGACGACTTCGTCGACCTCGGCTTCCTGGTCAAGGACGCCGAGGTGAGCAGCGTCGTCTTCGACACCAACCTGATCAACCCGGCCTACCCGGACTACGACGAGATGCGGCAGATCGTGCAGGACGCGATCGACCCGCCGGCGAGGACGACCCCGCCGACCACCAGCGCCCCGGCCGACGGGACGACGTCGGCGGCGCCGTCCGCGGGGGAGACGCCTCCCGCGGCGGACTCCCCGGTCGCCGAGGTCGGCGACGCCTGCGCCTACGACCCCGCGCAGGCCGCGGAGGCCCGTGCGGCGGGCAAGCCGCCGTCCAAGGCCGACTGACTCGAAGAGCCCTCGAGGCCCGGGGCACCCTTCGGAGACGACGCCGATTCTCTCCTGGGGGTCGTCATCGCGCGTCGATGACGACCCCCAGGCGAATCTCGACGCAGGCCGTCCGGCCCGCCGGGCGCCGGCAGTGCCCGAGCGGCTAGGCGGCCAGAACGACGACCAGGGTCCGGGGGCCGTGCACGCCCTCGACCCGCGAGAGCTCGATGTCGCTGGTCGCCGAGGGGCCGCTGATCATCGTCAGCGGCGCGACCGGGTCCAGCCGGGCCAGGCCCTCCGGGACGCCGCCCACGACCTGGTCGGCGGTGACGACGCAGACCAGGCAGTCGGGCAGCAGGGAGACCGCCCGCCGCCCGGTGGCCGGCGTCCCGTCGAGGACCAGCGTGCCGGTCTCGGCGATCGCGACCGCGACGCCGGTGACCACCGCGGCGAACCCGGCCAGCTCCACCGCCGGCCGCCCGTCGTCCTCGGACACCCCGTCCGGCCGCCAGTCGGCGGGCAGACCCGGCGCGACGACGACGTCCGCCGGTCGCCAGCCGGCGCCCAGCCCGGCGTCCAGGGCGGCGGCGACCGTCGCCGCGATGGCGTCCGGCGCGCAGCGGAGGACCTGGGCCTTGTAGTCCTCGAGCCGGTCGACCAGGACGTCGCGCAGCACCTCGGGGGAGCGGTCGTCGGCGGTCCGGTAGCCGCGGGCGATCTCCGGCAGGGGCGCGCGGTCGGCACCCAGCGCCGTCCGGATCCGGCCGAGCACCTCCTCGCGCGCGCTCATCGGCCGTGCTCCTCGGCCCACTGCTGCGTGAACGTCTTCGCCGGCGGAGCCGGCAGGTCGCGGCTGCGGGTCCACTTGGACACCGGTGGCGGCAGCGCCGCGGGCAGCACCGGCTTCCCGCGGGCGAGGAACCGGCCCAGCCCGGCGGCCTTCTGCGCCGCGTGCCACAGCCGCGGGTTGCTCATCGCCTTCGCCAGCCAGCGGAAGCCGAGCGCCTCGACCGTCGTCCGCTCCTGGGCCTCGACGTGCTCGGCGCGCAGGTGCACGAGGATCGACGGGATGTCGATCGCCACGGGGCAGACGTCGTAGCAGGCGCCGCAGAGCGAGGACGCGTAGGGGAGCGAGGCGTTGTCCTCCACGCCGGTGAGCTGGGGGGAGAGGACGGCGCCGATCGGGCCCGGGTAGACCGAGCCGTAGGCGTGCCCGCCGGTGCGCTCGTAGACCGGGCAGACGTTCAGGCAGGCCGAGCAGCGGATGCAGTGCAGCGCCGCGCGGCCGACCTCGTCGGCGAGGGTCGCCGTCCGGCCGTTGTCCAGCAGCACGAGGTGGAACTCCTGCGGCCCGTCGCCGGGGGTGACCCCGGCCCACAGCGAGGTGTAGGGGTTCATCCGCTCGCCCGTGGAGGAGCGGGGGAGCAGCTGCAGGAACACCTCGAGATCGCGCCAGGTCGGCACCAGCTTCTCGATGCCCATGACGGTGATCAGCGTCTGCGGGAGGGTCAGGCACATCCGGCCGTTGCCCTCGCTCTCGACGACGGCGAGCGTGCCGGTCTCGGCGACGGCGAAGTTGGCCCCGCTGATCGCGACCCGGGCGCGCAGGAACCGCTCGCGCAGGTGCGCGCGGGCGGCCATCGCCAGCCGGCGCGGCTCGTCGGTGAGCGACGGGTCGACGCCGGGCATCGTGCGCAGGAAGATCTCGCGGATCTCGGCCCGGTTCTTGTGGATCGCCGGCACCAGGATGTGCGAGGGCTTGTCCTCGCCGAGCTGCACGATCAGCTCGGCCAGGTCGGTCTCGTGGGCGGCGATGCCCGCGGCCTCCAGGGCCTCGTTGAAGCCGATCTCCTGGGTGGCCATCGACTTGACCTTGACCACCTCGTCGGCGCCCGTGGCGCGCACCAGGTCGAGGACGATCGCGTTGGCCTCGTTCGCGTCGCGGGCCCAGTGCACGGTGCCGCCGCGGGCGGTCACCTGCTTCTCCAGCTCCAGCAGGTGCTCGTCGAGCCGGGCCATGGTCGCGGCCTTGATCGCGCGGCCGGCCTCACGGAGCTGCGCCCAGTCCGGCACCTCGCCCACCACCGCGGCGCGCTTGCGGCGGATCGTCGACGTCGCGTGCCCGAGGTTGGCGCGCAGCTGCCCGTCGCGCAGCTTCTCGCGGGCGGCGTCGGGGAAGGGCTGGTCGCCGCGCAGGTGGCCGACGCCGCGGGGGGCGGTGGGGAGGCCGAGGAACGTGGTGGTCACGCGTTCACCGCCGGTCGGGTGGACTGCTGGGGGCTGACTTGGTCCTCGGTGGAGGCGAGGATCTCGGCCAGGTGCACCGTGCGGGTGCCCGAGCGCAGCCGGGAGAGCCCGCCGCCGATGTGCATCAGGCAGCTCGCGTCGCCGGCGGTGCAGACCTCGGCGTGGGTCGCGAGCACGTTGGCCATCTTGTCGGTGAGCATCGCCGTCGAGGTGTCGGCGTTCTTGACAGCGAACGTGCCGCCGAAGCCGCAGCACTGCTCGGCGCCGGGCAGCTCGACCAGCTCCAGCCCGCGCACGGCGCGCAGCAGCTGCAGCGGCCGGTCGCCGACCCGCAGCATGCGCAGCGAGTGGCAGGTCGGGTGGTAGGTCACCCGGTGCGGGTAGTACGCGCCGACGTCGGTGACGCCGAGGACGTCGACCAGGAACTGCGAGAGCTCGTACGTCCGTTCCGCCAGCGCGGCGGCGTCGTCGGCCAGCGCCGTCTCCCCGGCCCGCCGCAGGACCATCGCCTGCTGGTGGTGGATCGACGCCACGCAGGACCCGGACGGCGCCACCACCGCCTCCGCCCCGCGAAAGGCGCGCACGTGGTTGGCGACGATCGGCACCGCCTCGCGCCGGTAACCGGTGTTGACGTGCATCTGCCCGCAGCAGGCCTGCCCCGGCGGGACGACGACCTCGTGGCCCAGCCGCTCCAGCAGCACCGCCGTGGCGCGGGCGACCTGCGGCGCGACGGTGTCCACCAGGCAGGTGGCGAACAGCGCGACCCTCATGCGGTTCCTCTCCGGGCGGCCGCGCGGGGGCGGCGCACCATGCTCGACTCGCGGACGACCAGCGTCGGCTCGAATACCAGCTGCTGGTGCAGGTGGGTCTCTCGCTCGTTGGCCTCCTCGATCAGCAGCTCCGCGGCCCGGCGGCCGAGCTCCTGACGCGGCTTGCGGACCGAGGTCAGCGGCACCGCCGCGGCCCCGGCGAAGTCGATGTCGTCGTAGCCCACGATGGCGAAGTCGTCGGGGACGCGCACCCCGTGCCGCACCATCTCCTGCAGCAGGCCCAGCGCGATCAGGTCGTTCGCGCAGACGGCCGCGGTCGGCCGCCGCGCCTCGGGCATCCCGACGATCTGCGCTCCGGCCTCCCGGCCGCCGGCGACGGTCAGGGTCTCGGGGGAGAAGACGGTCAGCGCGTCGTCCGCGCCGAGGCGCTCCACGACCGCGCGGGTCACGCCGGCGTGCCGCTCCTGCACCTGGGGCAGGCCGGAGGACCCGCCGATGAAGGCGATCCGCTCGTGCCCCCGCTCCAGCAGGTGCTCGGCGGCCAGCTGGCCACCGACGGCGTCGTCCACGGCGACCGAGCACTGGTCCGGGCCGGTCGCCCGCCGGTCGACCAGCACGACCGGGACGCCGCGCGCCCGCAGCGCCTCCAGCTCGGGGGAGAGCGTCGCGGTCGGCGTGATCAGCACCCCCTGCACCCGCTGCTCGGCGAGGACGGCGAGGTAGGCCGCCTCCTTCTCGGGGCGGTCGTCGGAGTTGCAGAGGATCAGCGCCAGCCCCTGGGCGGTGACGACGTCCTCGACCCCGCGGGCGACATCGGTGAAGAACGGGTTGGCGATGTCGAGCACCACCAGGCCGACCGTGCGGCTCGAGCCGGCGCGCAGGTGGCGGGCCGACTCGTTGCGGACGAACCCGAGCTCGGCGATCGCGGCCAGGACCCGCTCGCGGGTGGGCGGGCTGACCACCTCGGGCCGGTTCAGGACGTTGCTGACCGTGCCGACCGAGACACCGGCCCTCGTCGCCACGTCCCGGATGCTCGCGGTCAGGTGTCCTCCTCGTCGGTCGTGAGCGCCGAATCCTTCGCCACGTTCTGAACCGTGTCAATCACGCTGGGTCGAGCCCCGACGCTCGCTGGGCATATCGCGAGGCAGCGGTTGACACGTGTCTAGCAGGCCTTCTATGGTCTGCGCCACAGACGTTCCTGAAACGTTTCATGCGGAGGTGGCCGTGGCGCACGACGACGTGTCAGCGACGCCCGGACCGGTCGTCCTCGCCCTCGAGGAGGTCAGCAAGTCCTTCGGCGCGGTGGCCGCGCTGCGCGGCGCCCGGCTGGAGCTGCGGGCGGGCGAGGCGCACGCGCTGGTCGGGGAGAACGGCGCGGGCAAGTCGACGCTGGTCAAGATCCTCGCCGGCGTGCACGCTCCCGACTCCGGCCGCGTGCTCCTCGACGGCGAGCCGGCCCACCTCGACAGCCCCGCGGCCGCGCGGACGGCGGGCATCGCCGTCATCTACCAGGAGCCGACGCTGTTCCCGGACCTCTCGGTCGCGGAGAACATCTTCATGGGCCGCCAGCCGCTCGGCAGCGGCCGGCGGATCGACCGCAAGGAGCTCACCGCCCGCTGCCGGGCGCTGTTCGAGCGGCTGGGCGTCCACCTCGACCCCGACCGGCCCGCCCGCGGCCTGTCCATCGCCGACCAGCAGATGGTCGAGATCGCCAAGGCGCTGTCCTTCGACGCCCGCGTGCTGGTCATGGACGAGCCGACCGCGGCGCTGTCCGGTGTCGAGGTCGAGCGGCTGTTCACCGTCGCCCGCGCCCTGCGCGACAAGGGGGCGGCGGTGCTGTTCATCTCCCACCGCTTCGACGAGGTCTTCGACCTCTGCGACCGGATCACCGTCATGCGCGACGGGCAGTGGGTCTCCACCGATCCCACCGCGGAGCTCACCGTCGACCAGGTGGTGCGCCGGATGGTCGGCCGGGAGGTCTCCTCGCTATACCCGAAGCAGGACGTCGAGCCCGGCGACGTGATCCTCGAGGTCCGCGGCCTGACCCGGCACGGCGTCTTCAGCGACGTGTCCTTCGACGTCCGCGCGGGGGAGATCGTCGCCCTCTCCGGCCTGGTCGGGGCCGGTCGCAGCGAGGTCGTGCGCGCGGTCTTCGGCGTCGACGGCTACGACGCGGGCTCGGTCCGGGTCGACGGCACGCCGCTGCGCAAGGGCAGCCCCTCCGCGGCCATGGCGGCGGGCATCGCGCTCGTGCCGGAGGACCGCCGGCAGCAGGGGCTGGTCATGGAGCTCTCCGTGGAGCGCAACGCCACCCTCACCCGGCGGTGGAACCTGGCCCGGCTCGGCTGGCTGTCCCGCCGCCGCGAGCGCGCCACCGCGGCCGAGTGGTCGCGGCGCCTGCAGGTGAAGGCGGGGCGCCTGTCCGACCCCGTCTCGACGCTGTCCGGCGGCAACCAGCAGAAGGTCGTCCTCGCCAAGTGGCTGTCCACCGAGCCGCGGGTGCTGATCGTCGACGAGCCGACCCGCGGCATCGACGTCGGCACCAAGGCCGAGGTGCACCGGCTGCTCTCCCAGCTGGCCGCCGAGGGGCTGGCGGTGGTCATGGTCTCCAGCGAGCTCCCGGAGGTTCTCGGCATGGCCGATCGCGTGCTGGTGATGCACGAGGGCCGCCTGGCCGACGACATCCCGCGCGCCCGCGCGGACGAGGGCACGGTCATGCTGGCCGCGACCGGCCAGGGCGCGACGGCGGTGGCCTCGTGAGCGCCGCCCCCACCCGCCAGTCCGAGGCGGTCGACCCCGAGCTCGCGCCGCCGGAGCGGACCGGCCGGCGCGGCGCGGCCCTCGTCCAGCGCCTGGTCGTCGTCCGGGAGCTGGGCATCGTCGCGGCGCTGCTGCTGCTGATCCTCATCACCGTCATCGCCAACCCCCGCTTCCTGTCCGCCCAGAACATCCGCGACCTGCTGCTCTCCGCCTCGATCCTGACGGTGCTGGCCGCCGGCCAGACGATCGTGATCATCACGCGGAACGTGGACCTGTCGGTCGGCTCGGTGCTCGGCCTGTCGGCCTACGCCTCGGGGACGCTGCTGGTCGAGTTCCCCGGCGTCCCCGTCGTCCTGGTGGTGCTGGCCGGCATGGCGGTCGGCGCGGTCTGCGGGCTGGTCAACGGGGCGATCGTCGCCGTCGCCAAGGTGCCCTCGCTGGTCGTCACCCTCGGCACCCTGTACGCCTACCGCGGCCTGGTCTCGCTGTGGGCCAGCAGCAGCGACCGGCTGCAGATCAACGCCGCCGACATGCCCGCCGGGTTCAAGTCGCTGGGCACGGCCCGGCTGCTCGGCATCCCGGTGCTGGCGCTCATCGCGCTGGTCGTCGTCCTGGTAATGGGCTTCTACCTCCGCTCCTACCGCAGCGGCCGCGAGCTCTACGGCATCGGCTCGGACCCCGTGGCGGCGCGGCTGTCCGGGATCCCGGTGGGGCGCCGCGTGCTCACCGCGTTCGTCGTGAACGGGGCGCTGGCCGGCCTGGCCGGCGTCCTCTACGCCGCCCGCTTCCAGACGCTGGACGCGACCGCCGGCACCGGCCAGGAGCTGTTCGTCGTCGCGGCCGCCGTCGTCGGCGGGGTGGCGATCTTCGGGGGCAGCGGCTCGGTCTACGGCGCGGCGCTGGGCGCGCTGCTGCTCACCACGATCGGGACGGCGCTGCCCCAGCTGGGGATCAACCCGTTCTGGCGGGACGCCGCCGTGGGCGCGCTGATCCTCGCCGCGATCATCCTGGACCGGACGCTCTCCCTGCGCCTGGCCCGCCGCCTGCGAGGGAGGAACGTCCGTGGCAGTTGACACCGCCCCGGCCGCCGGCGGCGCGGCCGCCCGGCCCGCCGCACCGGTCTCCCGCCTGCGGGTGCTCGGCAGCGGGGACGCCGTCATCACGTTCGTCCTCATCGCGTTCCTGCTGGTCGCCTCGCTCACCGTCGACGGCTTCGCGTCGGCGCGCAACACCGGCTTCCTGCTGCTGGACGTCGTCGTCATCGTGCTGATCGCGCTGCCGCTGACGCTCGTGATCATCACCGGGGAGATCGACCTGTCGGTGGCCAGCGTCGTGGGGCTGTCCAGCGCGGTGATGGGCAAGCTGTGGTTCGCCGGCCTGCCGCTGGAGCTGATCCTCCCGCTGTGCCTCGTGCTCGGGGCCGTGCTCGGCGCGGTCAACGGCTTCCTGGTCACCCGGCTCGGGCTGCCGTCCCTCGCCGTCACCATCGGCACGCTGGCGCTGTACCGGGGGCTCGCGTTCGTCGTCCTGGGTGACCAGGCCATCGCCGACTTCCCGCGGTCGTGGACGACGTGGGCGATCAGCTCCATCGGCGAGACCGGGATCCCGGTCGTCGTCGTCCCGCTGCTGGTCCTCGTGGTGATCACCGGGTTCGTCCTGCACGCCACCCCGATCGGCCGCTCGCTCTACGCGATGGGCAACAGCGAGGACGCCGCCCGCTTCAGCGGCATCGGCGTCGCGCGGACCAAGTTCTGGCTGTTCGTCGTGACCGGCGCGGTGGCCGCGCTCGGCGGCATCTACTGGACGCTGCGCTTCGGCAGCGCCCGCGCCGACAACGCCCAGGGCCTCGAGCTGCAGGTCATCGCGGCCATCCTGCTCGGCGGCGTGTCCATCTTCGGCGGCCGCGGCGGGCTGCTCGGCGTCCTCGCCGGGGCGCTGCTGCTCGCCTCGGTGCGCAACGCGCTGCAGCTGGCCAACGTGCCGGCCGACGTCCTCAACATCGTGACCGGCGGGCTGCTGATCGTCGCCGTCGTCGCACCCCAGGTGACCGCCTGGGTCCGGGCGAAGGCCCGGCCCCGGGGCCCGGGCACCCCGTGAGCGCACCACCCCCGCGTCCAGGGACGGACGCGGACCCGTTTCCCTACCCCGGCCCGCCGCGGCGCCGGCGCACAGAGAGAGGAACCCGATGACGAGCTTCCTGACCCGCCGGCGCCTGCGCGGCGGCCTGACCGGGATCGCGGTCGCGGCCCTGGTCCTGACGACGGCCGCGTGCGGCGGCACCACCCGCGGCGAGGACGACGGCGGCGGCTCCGGCGGCCAGGCCAGCGCCAGCGCCAACCCCGAGGCCGAGATCCCCTCCGGCCTGAAGGTCACGTTCCTGCCGAAGCAGGTGAACAACCCCTACTTCGACGTCGCCGCCAAGGGCGGGGAGACCGCGGTGGGGCAGTTCGACGGCGAGTTCGCCCAGACCGGGCCGTCGGAGGCCAGCGCCTCCTCGCAGGTCAGCTACATCAACACGCTGACCCAGCAGGGGGTCGACGCGATCGTCGTGTCGGCCAACGACCCGAACGCGATCTGCAGCGCGCTGGACCAGGCCCGCTCGGCCGGCGCCAAGGTCGTGACCTTCGACTCCGACACCAGCCCCGACTGCCGCGACGTGTTCGTCAACCAGGCGACCGCCGACGGCATCGCCCAGACCCAGGTCGACCTGATCGCCGACCAGATCGGCGGCTCCGGTCAGGTGGCGATCCTCTCGGCGACGGCGAACGCCACGAACCAGAACGCCTGGATCGAGGTCATGAAGAGCTACGCCGCCCAGAAGTACCCGGACCTCGACATCGTCACGACCGTCTACGGCGACGACGAGGACGAGAAGTCCTTCCAGGAGACTCAGGGTCTGCTGCAGACCTACCCGGACCTGAAGGGCATCATCTCGCCGACCACGGTCGGCATCGCCGCCGCGGCCCGCTACCTGTCCGGCTCGGAGTTCAAGGGCAAGGTCGCGCTGACCGGCCTGGGCACCCCGAACCAGATGCGCGAGTTCGTCAAGGACGGGACCGTCACGGCCTTCGCGCTGTGGAACCCGGAGGATCTGGGGTACCTGGCCGCGTATGCGGGCGCCGCCCTGGCCGCCGGCCAGATCACGGGTGCGGAGGGCGAGAAGTTCACCGCCGGTGACCTGGGCGAGTACACGATCGGCGCGGACGGCGTCATCGTGCTCGGCGACCCGACCGTGTTCAACGCCGACAACATCGACGACTTCGACTTCTGACGTCGTCCCCCTGCCGCCGCCGGCCCGCCCGGCCGGCGGCGGCAGGTCCCCTTCGGAAAGGAACTCCACCGTGCCCCGCGTCTGCTTCACCCTCCAGGTCCGGCCGGACCGGCTGGAGGAGTACCGCGCCCGGCACGCCGCCGTCTGGCCGGAGATGCTGCGCGCGCTCCGCGACGCCGGATGGCGCGACTACCAGCTGTTCCTGCGCGAGGACGGCCTGCTCGTCGGCACCGTGGTGACCGACGACCTCGCCGCCGCGCAGGCCGCGATGGACGCCACCGAGGTGAGCGCCCGCTGGGAGGCCGAGATGGCCCCCTTCTTCGACCTGCCCGCCGGCCAGGACGGCCGCGGGAAGTCCCAGCTCGACCTGGTCTTCGACCTCGACGCCCAGCTCCGGGCGGTCGGGGAGAGCCCCACCGCACCGATCGGAGAGACCCTGTGACCGACATCCGCGCCCGCGCGCTCGACGCGCTCGCGGCCCAGACCATCGAGCTGCCGTCGTGGGCGTTCGGCAACTCCGGCACCCGCTTCAAGGTGTTCGGGCAGCCCGGCGTCGCCCGCGACCCGTACGAGAAGCTCGAGGACGCCGCCCAGGTGCACAGGTACACCGGCGTGGCGCCGCGGGTGTCGCTGCACATCCCGTGGGACCTCGTCGACGACTACGGCAAGCTCGCCGCGCACGCCGCCGACCTCGGCGTGCAGATCGGCGCGATCAACTCCAACCTCTTCCAGGACGACGACTACCGGCTGGGCTCGCTGACCCACGCGGACAAGCGCGTGCGGGACAAGGCGATCGCGCACCACGCCCAGTGCGTCGACGTCATGCGGCAGACCGGCTCGACGGACCTCAAGCTCTGGCTGCCCGACGGCACCAACTACGCCGGGCAGGACGACCTGCGCGCCCGGCAGGACCGGCTCGCCGACTCGCTGCAGCAGATCTACGCGCTGCTCGACCCGGGGCACCGGCTGCTGCTCGAGTACAAGTTCTACGAGCCGTACTTCTACGCGATGGACATCCCGGACTGGGGCACCTCGCTGCTGCACTGCATGGCGCTGGGCGACCAGGCGACCGTCGTCCTCGACACCGGGCACCACGCGCCGGGCACCAACATCGAGTTCATCGTCATGCAGCTGCTGCGCGTGGGCCGGCTCGGCGCGTTCGACTTCAACTCCCGCTACTACGGCGACGACGACCTGATCGTGGGCTCGGCCGACCCGTTCCAGCTGTTCCGGATCATGAACGAGATCGTCGAGGCCGACGCGCTGCGTCCGGAATCGAAGGTCAACTTCATGCTCGACCAGTGCCACAACATCGAGCCGAAGATCCCCGGCCAGATCCGCTCGGTGACGAACGTGCAGGAGGCCACGGCCAAGGCGCTGCTGGTGGACCGCGAGGCGCTGCGGGAGGCACAGCTCTCCGGTGACGTGCTGGCCGCCCACGGCGCGCTGACCGACGCGTACAGCACCGACGTCCGTCCCCTGCTGGCCGAGCTGCGCGAGTCGAAGGGCCTCGACCCCGACCCGTACGCGGCCTACGCCCGCTCCGGCTACCAGGAGCGCATCGCCCGCGAGCGCGTCGGCGGCCAGCAGGCCAGCTGGGGCGCCTGAACCCCCTCACTCCGCGCTTTATCGCGACGAAGCACGCGTACTTGATCGCGATAAAGCACCCTGTCGACGATCGAAGGAACTCCCTGCTGTGAGCAACCCCGTGGTCAGTGACCTCATCGCCCGGTCCAACCGGCTCGGCGCGGACCCGCGCAACACCAACTACGCCGGCGGCAACACCTCCGCCAAGGGCAGCGAGACCGACCCGGTCACCGGTCAGCCGGTCGACCTGGTCTGGGTCAAGGGCTCCGGCGGCGACCTGGGCACACTGCAGGAGAGCGGCCTCGCCGTCCTGCGGCTGGACCGGCTGCGCTCGCTGGTCGACGTCTACCCGGGCGTCGAGCGCGAGGACGAGATGGTCGCCGCGTTCGACTTCTGCCTGCACGGCCGCGGCGGCGCCGCGCCGTCCATCGACACCGCGATGCACGGCCTGGTGACGGCCCCGCACGTCGACCACCTGCACCCCGACTCCGGCATCGCCCTGGCGACGGCGAAGGACGGCGAGGCGCTCACCCGCGAGTGCTTCGGCGACCGCGTGGTCTGGGTGCCGTGGCGGCGGCCCGGCTTCCAGCTCGGCCTGGACATCGCCGCGATCGCCGAGAAGAACCCGCAGGCGATCGGCTGCATCCTCGGCGGCCACGGGATCACCGCGTGGGGCGAGACCAGCGAGCAGTGCGAGGCCAACAGCCTCGAGATCATCCGGACGGCGGAGCGGTTCCTCGCCGAGCGCGGCAAGCCCCAGCCGTTCGGGGAGGCCCTGCCCGGCTACGAGGCGCTGCCCGAGGCCGAGCGCCGGAACAAGGCGGCCGCGCTGGCGCCGGTGGTCCGCGGTCTCGCGTCGACCGACAAGCCGCAGGTCGGCCACTTCACCGACAGCGACGTCGTCCTCGACTTCCTGGCCGCCGCCGAGCACCCGCGGCTCGCGGCGCTGGGCACCTCCTGCCCCGACCACTTCCTGCGCACCAAGGTCCGCCCGCTGGTCGTCGACCTGCCGGCCACGGCCCCGGTCGAGGACGTCGTCGCGCGGCTGAAGGAGCTGCACGAGGAGTACCGCGCCGAGTACGCCGCGTACTACTCGCGCCACGCCGCGCCGGACTCGCCCGCCATGCGCGGCGCCGACCCGGCGATCGTGCTGGTCCCCGGCGTGGGCATGTTCAGCTTCGGGGCGAACAAGCAGACCGCGCGGGTGGCCGGAGAGTTCTACGTCAACGCGATCAACGTGATGCGCGGCGCCGAGGCGGTCTCCACCTACGCGCCGATCGACGAGAGCGAGAAGTTCCGCATCGAGTACTGGGCGCTGGAGGAGGCCAAGCTCCAGCGGATGCCGAAGCCCAAGCCGCTGGCCACCCGGGTCGCGCTGGTCACCGGCGCGGCGAGCGGCATCGGCAAGGCGATC
This sequence comes from Geodermatophilus sp. SMS 5-13, assembly GCF_059428245.1. Taxonomy (NCBI): domain Bacteria; kingdom Bacillati; phylum Actinomycetota; class Actinomycetes; order Geodermatophilales; family Geodermatophilaceae; genus Geodermatophilus; species Geodermatophilus sp. SMS 5-13. The sequence goes on along the minus strand of NZ_CP165729.1, from coordinate 5,557,635 downwards.
GCGCTGCGGCTCGCGGCCGAGGGCGCCTGCGTCGTCGTCGCCGACCTGGACCTGGCCAAGGCGCAGGCGGCCGCGGAGGAGATCGGCAGCGCCGACGTCGCGGTGGGCGTGGCCGCGGACGTGTCGGACGCCGAGGCCGTGGCGGCGGCGTTCCGCGAGGCCGCGCTCGCCTTCGGCGGCGTCGACCTGGTGGTCAACAACGCCGGCCTGTCGATCTCCAAGCCGCTGCTGGAGACCAGCGAGAAGGACTGGGACCTGCAGCACGACGTCATGGCCAAGGGCAGCTTCCTCGTCTCCCGCGAGGCGGCCCGCGTCATGATCGAGCAGGGGCTCGGCGGCGACATCGTCTACATCTCCAGCAAGAACTCGGTCTTCGCCGGCCCGAGCAACATCGCCTACTCGTCGACCAAGGCCGACCAGGCGCACCAGGTCCGGCTGCTGGCCGCCGAGCTCGGCGAGCACCAGATCCGGGTCAACGGCATCAACCCGGACGGCGTCGTCCGCGGGTCGGGCATCTTCGCCGGCGGCTGGGGCGCGAAGCGGGCCGCGGTCTACGGCGTCCCCGAGGAGGAGCTCGGCCAGTACTACGCGCAGCGCACGCTGCTCAAGCGCGAGGTGCTGCCCGAGCACGTGGCCGACGCGGTCTTCGCCCTCACCGGCGGCGAGCTCACCCGGACGACGGGCCTGCACATCCCGGTCGACAGCGGCGTCGCGGCCGCCTTCCTCCGCTGATCGAGGGGCCAAAATGGCCATTTTGGCCCCTCGGGGGGACCGGTGAGCAGGGAGCTGACCTTCGCGGCCGTCGACCTGGGCGCGTCGAGCGGCCGGGTGATGGCCGCGCGGGTCGGCCCGGAGCGGCTCGACCTGCACGAGGTGCACCGCTTCCCGAACCGCCCGGTGCGGATCGGGGGCCGGCTGCACTGGGACGTGCTGGCCCTCTACGGCGGGATCCTCGACGGGCTGCGCGCGGCCGGCCGGGACGCCGGACGGCTGGACGGCGGTGGGCTCGACGGGGTGGGCATCGACAGCTGGGCGGTCGACTACGGCCTGCTCGACGCCGACGGCGCACTGCTCGGCAACCCGGTGCACTACCGCGACACCCGCCACGAGACCGCGGTGCCGGCCGTGCATGGCGTCGTCCCGGCCGACGAGCTGTACCGGGTCAACGGGCTGCAGCACCTGCCGTTCAACACGGTGTTCCAGCTCGCCGCGGCCCGCGGCACGGTGCAGCTGGACGCCGCTCGGCAGCTGCTGCTGATCCCGGACCTGCTCGCCCACTGGCTCACCGGGGAGGTCGGCGCCGAGGTCACCAACGCCTCGACGACCGGCCTGCTCGACGCCACGAGCCGGGAGTGGGCCTGGGAGCTGGTGGACCGGCTGGGGCTGCCGCGCCGGCTCTTCCCGCCGCTGCGGCAGCCGGGGGAGCGGATCGGGGAGCTCACCGCCGAGGTGCTCGAGGAGACCGGCCTGGCCGGCCCGGTGCCGGTGACCGCGGTCGGCTCGCACGACACGGCCGCGGCGGTGGTCGGTGTGCCGGCGTCCACCGAGCGGTTCGCCTACATCTCCTGCGGCACGTGGTCGCTCGTGGGCGTGGAGCTGGACAAGCCGGTCCTGTCCGAGGAGAGCCGCGCCGCCGGGTTCACCAACGAGCTCGGTGTGGACGGAACGGTCCGCTACCTGCACAACGTCATGGGCCTGTGGCTGCTGCAGGAGTCGCAGCGCACGTGGACGGCGTCCGGGCTGATCGCGGACCTGCCCGACCTGCTCGCCGCCGCCGCGCAAGTGCCGGCCTTCACCGCCCTCGTCGACGCCGACGACCCGCGGTTCCTGGCGCCGGGGGACATGCCGGCCCGCATCGCGCAGGCCTGCACGCGGACCGGGCAGACCCCGCCGCAGAGCCAGGCGGAGACGGTGCGCTGCATCCTCGACAGCCTGGCGCTGGCCTACCGGCGCGCGGTCCGCGCGGCCGCCGAGCTCTCCGGCCGGGACGTCGAGGTGGTGCACCTGGTCGGCGGGGGAGCGCGCAACACCCTGCTGTGCCAGCTGACCGCCGACGCCTGCGGGCTGCCGGTGCTCGCCGGCCCGGTCGAGGCTGCCGCGCTGGGCAACGCCCTGGTCCAGGCGCGGGCGGGCGGAGTGGTCTCCGGCGGGCTGGACGAGCTGCGCGCGCTCCTGCGGCACACCCAGGACGTGCGGCTGCACCTGCCCACGCCGGGCGCCGAGGCCTCCTGGGCCGCCGCCGAGGAGCGGGTGAGGTCGTTCCGCCTCTAGCCTGACGGCCATGATCGGACGCGCGCCGTTCGGCGCGACCGGGCACGAGTCCAGCCGGGTCGTCTTCGGCGCCGCGGCGCTGGCCCGGGTCGCGAAGGCCGACGCCGACCGCGCGCTCGACGTCCTGCTCGAGCACGGGATCAACCACATCGACGTCGCGGCCAGCTACGGCGACGCGGAGTTGCGGGTGGCGAGCTGGCTGACGCGTCATCCGGGCACGTTCTTCCTCGCCACGAAGACCGGGGAGCGCTCGTACCGGAAGGCCCGCGACGAGATCCACCGGTCGCTGGACCGGCTGGGCGTCGACCGCGTCGACTCGATCCAGCTGCACAACCTGGTCGACGTCATCGAGTGGGAGACGGCGCTGGGGGCCGGCGGCGCGCTGGAGGCGGCCGTCGAGGCGCGCGAGGAGGGCCTGGTGCGCTTCATCGGCGTCACCGGGCACGGCCTGTCGGTGCCGGAGATGCACCGCCGCAGCCTGGAGCGCTTCCCGTTCGACTCGGTGCTCGCTCCGTACAACTGGGTGCAGATGCAGGACGAGCGCTACGCCGACCGGTTCGAGGCGCTGGCCGCCGCGTGCGCCGAGCGCACCGTGGCGCTGCAGACCATCAAGAGCCTGGCCCGGCGGCGCTGGGACGGCCGGTCCGCGACGGCGGCCACCTGGTACGAGCCTCTGCGCGAGCCGGCCGACATCGACCTGGCCGTGCACTGGGTCCTCGGCCGGCCGGAGGCGTTCCTGCTGACCACGGGGGACGTCGAGCTGCTGCCCCTGCTGCTGGATGCCGCGGAGCGCTTCGAGCGGCGGCCGTCCGACGAGCAGATGGCCGAGCTGGCCGCCCGCGAGGAGGCGACGCCGCTGTTCGTGTAGGGGCTCAGTGCGCGAACGCCGGGGCGGCCGCGCCCTCCTGTGGCTCGGGCAGCTGCCACGGCCGGACGACGGCGACGAGGACGGCGACCGCGAGGGCGAGCACCGCGAGGATCACCCCGCCCATCGCCACCGCGTCGTTGCCGAGCAGGCCGACGGCGGGGGAGATCGCCGCGCCGACGCCGAACTGGACCGCGCCCAGCATCGCGGCGGCCGAGCCCGCGGCGTCCCCGTAGCCCGACAGGGCGAGCGCCGGGGCGTTCGGCAGCGCGATGCCGGCGAAGAAGAGCACGACCCAGAGCGGGATCACCACCGAGAACAGCCCGCCGGTGCCGATGAGCGACAGGGCCAGCAGCACGCCGCCCGCGACCGCGCCGGCGATCGTGCCGGTCATGAGGATCGTGGCCGGCGACCAGCGGCGCAGCAGCAGCGGGTTGAGCTGGGTGGCCGCGATCAGCCAGACCGCACCGGCGCCGAAGAGCAGGCCGAATTCCTGCTGGTCGAGGCCGAACTGCCGCTGGTAGACGAACGACGCCCCGGCGACGTAGGTGAACAGGGCCGCCATCGACAGGCCGGCGACGACGACCAGCCCGACGTAGGCCCGGTCGCCGGCCAGCATCCGGTAGGTGCGGACCGTGGCGCGGACGCCCCCGCTGCGCCGGCGCTCCGGCGGGAGCGTCTCGCGGATGGCGAAGCGGCCGAGGACCAGCAGCACCAGGCCGTAGGCGGCGAGGACGGCGAAGACGCCGCGCCAGGAGGTGAAGCGGAGGACCTCGCCGCCGATGGTCGGGGCGACCACGGGCGCGACGCCCATGACGAGGAACAGCCGGGAGAGCATGGTGGCCGACGCGCGCCCGTCGAACAGGTCGCGCACGATCGCCAGGGCGACCACGCCGGTGGCCGCCGTCCCGACCCCCTGCAGCACCCGCAGCACCCCGAGGACGGCGAGGTTCGGCGCCACCAGGACCAGCAGGGACGCGAGCACGTGCAGCGCCGTCCCGGCGAGCAGCGGGCGCCGGCGGCCCAGGGAGTCCGACCACGGGCCGATGACCAGCTGACCGAGGGCCAGGCCGGCCAGCGTCCCGGTGAGGGTCAGCTGGACGGCGGCCGACGTCGTCCCCAGGTCCGCGCGCAGGATGGGCAGCGCGGGCAGGTACATGTCGATGGTCAGCGGCCCGATGGCGACGAAGGCGCCGAGGGTGAGGGCCAGGCGCGCCATGCTGGGAGCCGGGGCGGCGGGGAGCTGCGGTGCGGCGGTCACACGGTTCCTTCGTGAGGATGGCGAGAAGCGAGCCTCCGTCGGCCCTACGACGAAAAGCCAAGATGCCGCCGCGCCGATTCATTCCGGACGGCGGCGACTCACATGGCCGCGATCTGGATCAGGTTGCCGCAGGTGTCGTCGAGGACCGCGGTGGTCACCGGCCCCATCTGTGCCGGCTCCTGCGTGAACCGCACGCCCAGCCCCTTCAGCCGGTCGAACTCGGCGTGGACATCGGCCACCGCGAAGGAGGTGAACGGGATGCCGTCGGCGACGAGAGCCTCCTTGAACGGGCGGACCGCCGGGTGGGCGTCGGGTTCGAGGACCAGTTCGACGCCGTCCGGGTCCTCGGGGGAGACGACGGTCAGCCACCGGTGCTCGCCCAGCGGCACCTCGGTCTTCTTCACGAAGCCCAGCACCTCGGTGTAGAAGCGCAGGGCCTTGTCCTGGTCGTCGACGAGCACGCTCGTCAGGTTGATCCGCACGTCCGCTCCTCCTCAGTCGATGTGCCACCGCTCGACGATGGCCTTCAGGGGCGAGGTGTCCAGGTCGTGGAACTTGTAGCGGCCCTCGCGGCGCGACCGGACCAGGCCCGCCGCCTCGAGGACCTCCAGGTGCTGGGAGACCGCCTGCCGCGTCGAGCCGAGCCCGTGCCGGGAGATCAGCCGGGTGCACAGCTCGAACAGCGTCTGGCCGCCTCGTTCCTGCAGCTCGTCGAGGATGGCGCGTCGGGTCGGGTCGGCGAGCGCCTTGAACACGTCGCCCACGACGGAACAATAGGCAAGCGGCTACTTGCCTGACAAGTCTGCCGGGCGCCCCCCGGCGTGGTGGTGCCCGCTCTCGGCGGGCGGCGGGATCAGCCCGTCCTCCACCGCACGCACGTAGAGGTCGCGCCGGGTCGGCGCCGGCCGTCCGACCTCGGCGTACTTGGCCCGGATGCGGCGCAGGTGGGTCTTGAGCGTCTCCCGGTCCATGCCGAGCTCCCGGGCGACCGTGGGGAGGAGGTCGCTGCCGGCGACGTAGGCCATGAGCACCTCCCGCTGGCGCGGCGCCAGCCGCGGCCGGCGCAGCCCCGGGACGCCGGCCGGACGGCGTTCGAGCGCCGCCCGCAGCGCCGCCGCGGGATCGGTCCCGGCGCGGGCGACCACGACCGTCGCGCCGCGCTCGCGCAGCCGGGCCGCCTCCTCCCGGCCCGGCGGGACCGCGCAGACGCAGACGTCCATCCGGGTGCCGAGGACGAACAGGTGCCCGACCTTCTCCGACCAGGCCACCACGTGCGTCTCCGGGACGGCGGTGAGTGCGGCGAGGAAGGCGTCCCGGGTCGCGGAATCGGTGGCGACCACGGCGACCCGGTGCGGTTCGCGTCGCTCGTCCCGTTCCACCGTGCCCCTTCCCTCGGCCCCGGGTACGGTCTCACCGGTTCCGGATCCGCGCAGGTCGGCTCGGCGTTTCGGCACCGGTGGCGTCGACGGGGAGGCAGTGGGTGACGGGGGCAACGCCGGCACACCGCACGGTGTCGCTGCACGAGTGGCACACCGTCGGACCCGACGGGCTGCCCGCGGGCCACCGCACGCTGCACGTGCTGCGGGCGCTTCGGCCGGGTCTGGCGCGCTACACGTACCGCTCCGACAGCCGGGAGGCGATGGTCCGCGGCCTGCGGGGGTGCCGGGCCGCCGAGCCGCGGCGGGACGCCGACGGGCTCTGGGCCGTCGACCTGGAGCTGCCCCGCCCCCTGGCCGCGGGGGAGACGGCGTCGCTGGAGTACGAGACGGTCTTCGAGTGGCGCTCGGTCCCTCCACCGCAGCTGCGCCGCGCCATGCGCCAGCGGGTCGAGCGGCTCGACATGCGGGTGGAGTTCTCCCCGCTGCGCCTGCCGGAGCGGCTGGAGTGGGCGCTGTGGGACGGGTTCGGCCCCGACGCCCAGGTGCGGGCCGCCGAGCAGGTCACCCTGGACGACGAGTACGCGGCACACCGGTTCGTCGACGCCGCCGAGGGTGTGACGGTCGGCTTCACGTGGCGCTGGGCGCCGGGTCAGGAGCCGGTTCCCCCGATCGGGTGACGAGGCTCACGTGGAAGACGTCTGAGACGACTGGCACAGTGGCGTCAGGCCTCGGGTGCGCCATCGTCGTCGCGCCCGAGGACTGCGACTGATCGGTCATCCGGCGAGGTGCGCGACCTGCGCGCCGGCCAGGATCGCCCCGGCGCCGTCCCGGACCCCGACGGAGACGGTGCCCTGCGGAACCGCCGCGGTGCCCGCCCCCGCGACCAGCGGGAAGCTGCTCAGGACCCGCCGGCCTGCGCCGTAGGTGTCGGCCGTCGCGCCGTCCCGCGGCCCGCTGACCACCAGCCAGCCGGGCGGCACGTCGTCCGGGGGGAGCGGGATCCGCGAGATCGCCCACCCGGCCGGGACGGCGATCACCCGCTCCAGCAGCGGCGTGCCCGCCGGTGCCGGCGCGGTGGCCATGGTGCGCCAGAGCGGGCTGCCGGTGCCCGCGACGCTCAGCCAGGCGACGGTGGCACCCGAGGGGAGGGTGGCGCCGACCAGGAGCGCGGCGTCCCCGGCCTCGCCCACCGGACCCGCCGCCAGCAGGACGGGGGAGACCTGGTCGGCGGTGAGGCCGTAGGCGCCGATCAGCTCGTGCAGCAGCGCCTGGAGCTGGTGCTCGTCGGCCCGCCCGCGCAGGCCGCGCGGGTCGGCGGGCTCGACCGGCGCCTCCGCGACCGCCTGCGCGCGGGCGCTCAGCACCGGGCTCACCACGCTCGTGCCGGCCGACCGGGTGGCGACGACCCAGCCCTCGCTGCGGCCGCCGTTCACCGTGGCGACGGGCGGGCCGACCGGCGTCAGCACGACGCCGTCCCGGGCTGTCAACCGGACGCGGACCTCGGACTCCTCGCCCGCGGTGTCCACGAACCGGCCCGAGACGAACGCCAGTTCGTCGTCGGGCCCGGCGACCACGACGAGCAGCCCGCCGGTCCACGCCCGCTCGGGGACGTCCCAGAGGACCAGCGGCTCGGCCGGGTCCACCGGGTACGGCGCCACCACCGGCGTCATCTCCTCGGGGCCCGCGTCGGCCGGGCCGGTCAGCCACGCCGCGACCGCGTGCCCCTCCGCGCGGGCGAGCACCAGCGCGATCCGCTCCTCGGGCACGTCACCGGCGAAGGCGACGTGCCGCTGCTCCGGGAGGTCGGCCAGGGCGTCCAGCGACGCCACGGCGGCGAGCCAGCCCGCGTCGCCGGCGAGCGATCCCCGGGTGTCGAGGTCGAAGGCGTCGGTCGCGCGGGCGGCCACGACCGGCGTGGGGTCGGCGTCGACGCGGCCCGGGGGAGGGGCCGGCGAGCTGGTCAGCCGGACGGCGGCGAAGACCAGCACCAGGGTCAGCGCGGCACCGAGCGCCCCGCCGGCTCCGCGGCCCCTGCGCGTGCGCGCGCCGTCCATCGGCTCAGGGGCGGACCGCGGGTCTCACGGACATGCCGTGGATGGTCCCGCAGGTTCCGCCCGAGTGGGGCCCCGGTTTCGCCGGCGGCGCGCGGGGAAGCACAGGCGCCGACGGCGCCGAGGCGGACGCGCCGGAAACGAGAGGAGCGGCGTGAAGATCGCCAAGCAGGAGCTCGTGCGGGTGCTGCGGACCGAGGGTGACAACGACACCGCGGACAAGGTGGAGAGCCGGCTGTCCGACGAGATCGACACCGACGCGGACGCCGACGCCCTGGAGGCCGCCGGCCTGGACCGGACGCAGTTGCAGGCCAAGCTGGCCGGCGGCTCGCTGGGCGGAACGGTCGCCCCCTGACGGGGTCCTTGTTCAGGCGCTGTAGGGGCGCTCCCGCCCGAGCTCCTCGCGGGCCACCGACCGGATGTGGACGGCGTCCGGCCCGTCGACGATGCGCAGCGTGCGGGCGCTGGCCCACATCCGCGCCAGCCGGGTGTCGTCGCTGACGCCGGCCCCGCCGTGCACCTCGATGGCCCGGTCGATGACGGCCAGGCAGACCCGCGGCGCCGACACCTTGATCGCGGAGATCTCGGTGCGCGCGCCCTTGGCGCCGTACTTGTCGATCAGGTCGGCGGTCTTGAGCACCAGCAGCCGGGCCTGGTCGATCTCGATGCGCGAGAGCGCGATCAGCTCGCGGACGGTGCCCTGCTCGGCCAGCGGCCGGCCGAATGCGACCCGGGACTTCGCCCGCTCCACCATGAGCGCGAGAGCCCGCTCGGCCATGCCGATGGCGCGCATGCAGTGGTGGATGCGGCCGGGGCCGAGGCGGGCCTGGGCGATCATGAACCCGTCGCCCTCGCCGGACAGGATGTTGGACACCGGCACGCGGACGTCGGTGAACCGCAGCTCGCTGTGCCCGTGCTGGTCCTGGTAGCCGAAGACCGGCAGGTGCCGGACGATCTCCAGGCCCGGGGTTTCACGTGGCACCAGCACCATCGACTGCTGCCGGTGCGGCGGCCCGTCGGGGTCGGTCTTGCCCATGACGATGAAGATCTGGCAGCGCTCGTCCGCGGCGCCCGTCGTCCACCACTTGCGGCCGTTGATGACGTACTCGTCGCCGTCGCGGACGATCGACGTCTGGATGTTGCGGGCGTCGGAGGAAGCGACGTCGGGCTCGGTCATCGCGAAGCCGGAGCGGATCTCGCCCTCCAGCAGCGGGTTCAGCCACCGCTCCTTGTGCTCGGGCGTGCCGAACAGCATGAGGGTCTCCATGTTGCCGGTGTCCGGCGCCCCGCAGTTGGTGGCCTCGGGGGCGATCACCGGAGACCAGCCCATGATCTCGCAGACCGACGCGTACTCCAGGTTGGAGAGGCCGCCGAGCTCGTGGTGGAAGAGGTTCCACAGCCCGCGCTTGCGGGCCTCGGCCTTGAGGTCGTCGAGGACCGGCGGGTGGTCGTGGTTGTCGTGGCCGCGGGCGGCCCGCCACTCGTCGTACACCGGCTCGGCCGGGAAGACGCTCTCGCGCATGAAGTCCCACATGCGGCCGCAGACCTCTTCGGCGCGCGCGGACAGGGCGAAGTCCATGACCGCAACGTAGAGGGCGGCGGCGGCCCTGTCGCGGCGGGGGTGGCTCAGCCCTCGGGCGGGCGCAGGTCGTCGGCGCAGCTGTAGCACCAGCAGGCCAGCACGGGAGAGGCCAGCAGCACGATCCCGCCGACGGCGGCGAACGCGGCGAGGCCGAGCGGGATCGTGGCGAGCGCCAGGAGGGCGACGGCGAGCCCGCTCACCAGCGCCCGCAGCACCCAGCGAGGCCGGCGGCGGGCGCCCGCCGCCGGCCGGACCTCGGGCTCGGGGGTGCTCGGCTCGGGGACGGCCGGCGCCGTGTCGGCGGGCCGGTCGTCGGCGGCCGTCCGCGGCACGACGGGCGTGGGGCCGACCTGCAGCAGTGCCGCGAGCCGCGGGTCGTCGCGCTCGAGCGCGGCGCCCAGCGCGCGCAGGACGGGATCGTCGTCCATGGCGACCCCCTCTCCTCGTCCGAGGGGCTCCGGGAAGGCGGCCGGCGGTGCCCGAGGTGGTGCACCCCGGATCAGACGCGCGATGCCGTTCCCCGGACAGGGCATCAGGGCCCTGCCCGCACGGCCGTCCGACCCCGTTCCGGAAGAGGCGCCCGCACATGCGTCGAGGCCGGGCTCCACGCGGAGCCCGGCCTCGACGCGGAGGGGATCAGACCGTGCGCGCCGTCCCGCCGACGGCGGTGCGCACCGGGGCGAGCGCGATGACCAGACCCACCACGGCGGTGGCGAGGTGCAGGACGTTGTCGGCCCCGTTGAGGTTGAGGAAGTCCCATCTCTCGCCGACGGCGAACAGGCCGTAGACGAAGGCCGCGGCGTAGCCCACCGCGAGCAGCCAGCCGTAGGTGCGCGCCCCGGCGAGGGTGCGCGCCAGGAGCAGGCCGGCGATGCCGATCACGATGTGCACGATGTTGTGCAGCGGATTGATCATGAAGAACAGGAGCATCTCGTCCTGTCCGTGACCGGCGAAGTTGTCGAAGCCGGTGATGAAGAAGCCGACGATCCCGACGAGCAGGTACACCGCGCCGAAGACGAGCGCGAGCAGCTGCGGCCAGGGGCGCGAGCCGGTGCTGGTGTTGCCGGCCGAAGCGGCCATGGGGGTCCTCCTGAGGGTCTGTCCTCCGCCAGGTCTCGACGGAACGGGGTCGGGATACCCGGGTCGGACGTGCAAAAACTCATGTCACTCGGCCGGGTAGCGCGCAACCGATCGTCGGCGGACCGGTCCGCCGACGCCGAACGGCCGGCCGTCCCGCGACAGGAGTTCGTCGCCGGAGGGCCGGCCGGTTCACTTCTCCCGGCGGCGCCGGGTCAGCGCGGTGTCGGCCGGGGACGGCGGACGACGAAGGGACCGATCGCGAGCAGGTCGACCGGCGCGGAGCCGAAGCACTCCAGGGCGTCGCGCGGGTCGTCGACCATCGGCCGGCCCGCGGTGTTCAGGCTGGTGTTGACGACGATCGGCAGGCCGGTGCGCCGCTCGAAGCACTCGAGCATGCGGGCGACCAGCGGCTCGTCGGCGCGGTCGACGGTCTGGATGCGCGCCGTCCCGTCGACGTGGGTGACCGTCGGGATGCGGTCCCTCCACTCCGGGGCGACGTCGTGCACGAACAGCATGTAGGGGGAGGGGATCGGTCCGCGGCCGAAGATCTGGTCCGCCCGCTCGGCGAGCACCATCGGCGCGACCGGGCGGAACTGCTCGCGGCCCTTGACGTTGTTCATCCGCTCCAGGTTGGCCTCGTGCCCGGGGTGGGCGAGCAGCGAGCGGTGGCCGAGCGCGCGGGGACCGTACTCGCTGCGGCCCTGGAACCAGGCGACGATCCCGTTGTCCGCCAGCACCTCGGCGACCGCGTCCGCGACGTCGTCGGGCCGCTCGTAGTCGATGGCGGCGGTCTGCAGCCACTGCTCGATCGCCTCATCGCTCCAGCCGCGGCCGAGCGCCGCGCCCGGCATCGGCTCGGTCCGCTCGCCGAGCTCGTGAGCGACGTGCAGGGCGCTGCCGAGCGCCGTCCCGGCGTCCCCGGCGGCGGGCTGCACCCAGACCTCGTCGAACGGGCCCTCGGCGAAGATGCGGGTGTTGGCCACGCAGTTGAGCGCGGTGCCTCCGGCGAGGGTGAGGACGCGGTCGCCGGTCTGCTCGTGGACCCAGCGGGCGAGGTCGAGCAGCACGTCCTCCAGCCGCTGCTGGACGCTGGCGGCGAGGTCGGCGTGCGCCTCGGTCCACTCCTCGCCGTCGTGCAGGCGGGGGGCGAACTCGGTGAAGTCGATCCGCTCGGTGACGAAGCCGCCGTCCCCGGTGGCCCGGATCAGCTCGGCCAGCTCGCCGGCGAAGCGCGGCTTGCCGTAGCTGGCCATCGCCATGACCTTGTACTCGTCGGAGCTGCGGAGGAAGCCGAGGTGGTCGGTGAGCTCCTCGTACAGCAGCCCGAGCGAGTGCGGCAGGGCCTGCCCGGCGAGGATCTCCAGCTCCCCGTCGACGTAGCGGCCGGCCAGGTGGCTGTGCGCCTCGCCGCGGCCGTCGAGGACGAGCACCGCGTTGTCGCGCTGCGGGGCGGCGAGACCGGCCGAGGCGGCGTGCGCGACGTGGTGCTTGACGAAGCGGACCGAGGCCGGGTCGAGGCCGGGGAGCGCGTGGGCCAGGAAGTCGGGCGCCATCTCGGCGTACTTCTTGCGCATCACGTCGCCGTCGTCGAAGAGGCCGGACTCCTCGGGCGTGCTCATGAGGGCGGGGTCGAAGGAGTAGGCGACGGCGTCGAGCTCCTCGGGCCGGATGCCGGCCTGCTTCAGGCACCAGCGGGCCGAGAGCTCGGGCAGCTCCCAGGCGCTCCAGGGCAGCGGGCGCTTGCCGTGCTTGCGCCGGCTGAAGCGTTCCTCCTCGGCCGCGGCCACGACCTTGCCGTCGACGACCAGTGCAGCCGCGGGGTCGTGGTAGATGGCGTTGATGCCGAGGACCTTCACGCGGGGACTCCCTTCGCCCGGGCGCCGCGCCCGGCTGTCTCGTGCCGATGATCAAGCCTCGGCGATCGCCCCGCAGGGTGAGCGCTGCGAGAGCGGGTCAGGCGGTGCGGGCCCTGAGCAGGCCGTGCTCGGTGACGGCGGCCAGCGCCAGGGTCTTGTAGCCGACCTCGTCGAAGAGGACGACGAGCCGGTCGTCCTCGACCCGCATGACCACGCCCGGGCCCCACTCGGCGTGCTCGACCGGCGTCTCGACCGGGAAGGGGGTCTCGTCGTCCTCGGGCTGCTGCTGGGACAGGCCGGCCGAGCAGTTGTCGCAGTTGCCGCAGGGCTCCTCGAGCTGTTCGCCGAAGTAGCCGAGGAGGAACTGCCGCCGGCAGTCGGTGGTCTCGGCGTAGCCGCGCATCATCTCGACCCGGCTCTGGTCGACCCGCTCGTGGTGCTCGGCGAGCTCGCGGGCGGCCGCGGCGGCGTCGGCGGGCTTGGCCGCGCCGTCGGCGGGGTGCGCGGCGCCGTCCTCGTCCAGGACGACGGCGGAGACCTGCTCGAGCAGGTTGAGGTCGCGGGCGAGGGGAGTGGCGCCGCGGCCGGTCTCCTCGCGGAGGTCCTTGACGTCGACGCCGTCGTCGATGCCGGCGGCGTCCGCGGCCGCGACCAGGCCGGCGACCTGCTGCAGCTCCTCCTCGGCGGGGACCCCGGCGGCGAAGAAGCGGCGCAGGCCGAGGTCCTCCTGGCGGTAGACCAGGACGGCCAGCGCCGGCTGCCCGTCCCGCCCGGCGCGGCCGATCTCCTGGTAGTAGCTGTCGACCGAGTCGGCCGGCTCGGCGTGGACGACGAAGCGGACACCGGGCTTGTCGATGCCCATGCCGAACGCGGTGGTGGCGACGACGACGTCGAGCTCGTCGTCCATGAAGGCCTGCTGGGTCTCCTCGCGCTCGGCCGTGCGCAGGCCCGCGTGGTAGGCGCGGGCGCGCAGGCCGCGCTCGGTGAGCTCCTCGGCGAACTCCTCGGTGCCCTTGCGGGTGGCGCTGTAGACGATGCCCGGCAGCTGCCCGTCGCCGATCAGCTGCAGCACCCGGTCCAGGACGGCGTCCTGCTTGCCGCGGGCGTCGGCGTGCTGGTCGACCTCGAGCCGGATCTCCGGCCGGTCGAAGCCGGCGACCACGATCTCGGGGTCGCGCATCTCGAGCCGCTCGACGATCTCGGCGCGCACCGGGGGCGCGGCGGTCGCGGTGAGCGCGAGGACGGTCGGGTGGCCGAGCTGCTCGATCACCCCGCCGAGGCGCAGGTAGTCGGGGCGGAAGTCATGGCCCCAGGCACTCACGCAGTGCGCCTCGTCGACGACGAACAGGGCGGGCCCGGCGTCGCGGATGGCGTCGACCACCTCGGGCTTGGTCAGCTGCTCGGGGGCGAGGAGCACGTACCGGACCGTTCCGTCCTGCAGGCTCTCCAGCACCTCGCGCTGCTCGCCCGCGGGCAGGCTGGAGTTCAGCAGGCGGGCGACGCCGACGTCCGGTCCGAGCTCCTCCAGCCGGTCGACCTGGTCGCGCTGCAGGGCGATCAGCGGCGAGACGACCACCACCGGACCGTCGAGCAACGGGCCGGCCACCTGGTAGATCGCGGACTTCCCCGCGCCCGACGGGAGGACGGCGAGGGTGTCGCGGCCGGCTGCCACCGACTGCATCGCGCGCTCCTGGCCGGGCCGGAACTCGTCGAACCCGAGGACGTCGCGCGCGATCTCCCGGATCCGGCGGGTGCGCACCGACGCGGAGTTGCCGGCGGGATTGTCGTCGTCGGGCTCGCGTCGGCGTGGTGGCACCGGCTCAGGCTGCCCGGGGCCCCCGACCGGCAAACGGTGCCGCTCGCCACGTACCCCCGCTGCCGCCGGGAGCGCCGGCTACAGGCTCACCGCCACGGTGGCCGCCAGCTCCCGGACCGACTCCAGGTCCTCCGCGCCCGGCGCGCCGACGAGGCTGAGCGGGGCGGCGACCTGCTTCCACCGCAGCGCCCCGGTGATGCGGCCGATCGCGGTCAGGGCGCCGGCCGTGTCGTCGTTGCCGTGCACGTAGACGCCGAAGGGCAGGCCGACCGTGGCGTCCAGGCACGGGTAGTAGACGGTGTCGAAGAAGTGCTTCATCGCGCCGGACATGTAGCCGATGTTGGCCGGCGTGCCGAGCAGGATCCCGTCGGCGTCGAGCACGTCCGCCGCCCCGGCCGACAGCGCGGGCCGCAGGGTCAGCTCCGCCTCCTCCACCATCGCGACGCCCTCCTTGACCGCCTCCAGCACCGCCTGCAGGGCAGGGGAGGGCGTGTGGTGGACGACGAGCAGGCGCGGCACCCGGGCATCATCGCCTGCACCGGCCGGCCGCGTCCGGCGCGGGGCGGGTCAGCCGGCGTCCCTCTCGCCGCGGTCCGTGGGCTCGGCGGTCTGCTCCGCGGATCGACTGCCTGGGCCCGATGGGCCGGCGCCGTCCCGCTGCCCCGACCCGTGCTCGTCGTCGTGGTCGTACCCGTCGTCGTGGTCGTACCCGTCGTCGTGGTCGTAGTGGTCGTCCTCGTCCTCGTCGTCGCCGTCCCGACCCTGGCGCCAGGGCGGGTCGGCGGACGACGTCATCGGCGTGGGCTCCGGGGTCGGGGTCTCGACGGCGGGCGAGCGGGGCGCCGGGCTGGTGGGCGCAGGCGACGTGGGAGCCGGCGGGAGGCTGCTCGTCGAGGCCGCGATGGCCGTTGCCGTTGCCGTTGCCGATTCCGTTGCCGGTGGCGGCACCGGCACGGACGCCGGCGCGGAGCGCGTCGCCCCAGGACGGCTGTGGCGTCCGGTCCTCGCGGCGGATTCCGTCCTCGTGACCGGGCCGGCCGGGGAGACGGCCGGGGATCCGGCCGGGGAGACGGAACGGGCGGCACCTGCGGCGGTGACGATGGGCCGGGGGATGGTGGGCACGGCCGTGGCCGCGGCGACCGCCGGGGCGGGTCCGCTCGCGGGCGGGCGCGGCACGGGGTCCTGACCCGGTCGGTCGGCGCCGCGGACGGGAGGAAGCTCCCCGGCGGCGCGCGGTCCCCCCATCACCGTCGTGGCGTCGCCGCCCGACGCGCCGGAGGTCGACAGCTCCTGCCAGCCGGTCCACACGGCCAGCACCGTGACGAGGGCGAGGAGGCCGAGCGATCCGAGCAGCGGCAGCAAGCCGGACCGCTCACCTGCCCGCTCCCTGCGCCGGCGCGCCCGGACCGGCGGCGCAGACACCCGCAGGACGACGGGCCGGTGTCGCGGATCGCGGCGCTCGACGGGCCGGGCGACCCCCGACCGGCGCGCGCGGTGGGCGGGGCTCAACGGAGGGCCCCGCCGCGGGCGCCGGCCGAGGGCAGGTGGCGCTCGGCCCAGAGTGCCGCCTGGGTGCGGTCGGTCACCCCCAGCCGCTGGAAGATGTGCGTCACGTGCGCCTTGACCGTGCGCTCGCTGATGCTCAGCCGGCGGGCGATGTGCTTGTTCGGCTGTCCCTGCCGGACCAGGTCGAGCACCTGGCGCTCCCGTTCGGTGAGCAACTCCGCCTGGCCGCCCTCGCGCACGCTGGTGAACAGGGAGCGAGCGACGGTGGGGTCGACCGGCGTGCCGCCGCCCGCGACCGCGCGGACGCCGTCCAGGATCTCCTCGGCCTCGCAGTGCTTGAGCAGGTACCCGTCGGCGCCGGCGTGGACGGCGTCCATGACCAGGTCTGCATCGGCGAAGGAGGTGAGCACCAGCACGCGCACGGTCCGCTGACCGGCGCGCAGGGCGCGCAGGACGGCCACGCCGTCCTGGCCCGGCATGGACAGGTCGAGCAGGAGGACGTCCGGCGTCAGCCGGTCGACCAGTTCGAGCGCCGCCGCGCCGTTGGCCGCCGTCCCGACGCAGGAGATGTCGTCGCTGTACTCCAGCACGGCCGCCAGGCCGCGGCGCACCACGTCGTGGTCGTCCACGACGACGACGCGGATCACCGGACCGCCTGCACCGGGACAGCCCCGCCGACCAGGGGCATCGTCACCACGAGCCGGGTGCCCTGACCCGGGGCGCTGTGGACCACCAGCGAGCCGCCCGCGTCGGCCAGGAGATCGCCCAGCGCACGCAGCCCGAGGTGACCGGCCGTCCGGCTCTCGGCCAGGCGCTCCTCGTCGAAGCCGCACCCGTCGTCGTCGATCATCATCATGACGTCCCCCTGGTCGCGCTGGACGGTCACCTCGACCGTCGTCGCACGGCTGTGCGCCTCGACGTTGCGCAGCGCCTCCTGGGCGCATCGGTAGAGGAGCGAGGCCACGGGCACCGGGAGCTGCCCGGTGCCCTCCGCCCGCACCAGCACGGTGACGCCGGAGCGCCGTGGGCCCGCGGCGAGCGCCTCGAGCGCCGACCCCAGATCCCCGTCCGGCAGCCGGACGGGGGCCAGCGACACCAGCAGCATGCGGAGATCCGAGACGGCGGACCGCACCCTGCGGGCCGTCCGGGCGAGCAGCCGTTCGTCGTCACCGTTGCGCAGACCGCTCTGCAACCGCGCGACGTCGAGGTCGTAGGCGAGGCCGGTCAGGTCCTGGACGACGTGGTCGTGCACGTCCCCGGCGATCCGGCGGCGCTCGGTGTCCGCCGCGTCCGTCGCCGACTGCCGCAGCAGCTCCTCCGCCTCCCGGGCCCGCCGCAGGCGGCCGGCCAGACGCCAGCCCAGCGGTATGAGGACGAGCTCGAGGAGGATCAGCGCGCTCAACGCGACCGGAGCGAAGCGCAGCCAGGCCGCGCGGGCGTCGTCCGTCGCGACGGCGCCGGGCTCGTAACTCACCACCAGCAACGGCGCCCCGTGCACGTCCCGTACCCCGACGACGGTCATGAGCACGTCGGCGTCGTCGCTCGCGAAGCCGTTCCCGTCCGGCGATGGATCGATCACGGCCGAGCGTGCCGCGCCGGCTCGCGAGGGCGCGCCGGGCCCCACGGGGAACGTCCGCCCCTCCACGCGGGGATCGCTGGACCAGAGCACCCGGCCGGACGGCTGCGCGACGTCGATCCTCAGGGCCGGCCCGGCCGCGACGACGGCCGCGAGCTGCCGGCGCAGCGTTGGCGTGGTTCCCGGATCGGCCGCGGGGTCGGTGTCCAGCAGCGGCGACAGGACCGCCGCGGTGACCAGGGTCAGCTCCCCGGACGACTCCCGGGCCAGGTCGGCACCGTCGCGCCGGGCCAGCAGCCCGGTCGCGGCTGCCAGCGCGAAGATCACGACCAGGCCCGCGACCGTGAACCGCCCGACCCAGGTTCCTACGGAGACCGGCGGATCGGAGGACCGGCGGGCACCGAACAGCGGCGTGGAGCGAGCCACGCCCCACGCTAGGACGGCGGGGTTTCGCGGGACCGGGTCCATGCGCCTCGTCTCGGATCGTTTCGTCCCGGCCCGGTAGTTCCGAAGGGCCCTGGCCTCCAGGGCCCGGAGTGCTAGCCCCTTGGTCGCCTGGCGGGCGCGACCCGGAACGCCCCAGGGTCGTCGGCATGTCGGCCCACGCCGCGCCGCCGGTCCGGGGGGCTCTCCGGGTCGCGGGGCCCTACGTCCGGCCGCAGTCCGGACGGCTCGGGTTCGCCGCGGGCACCGCGGTGCTCGAGATCGGTTGCCAGCTGATCGCGCCCTGGCCGCTGGCGATCGCCGTCGACCACGCCCTCGAGGGCCGTCCCCTGACGGGACCGCTGGCGTTCCTCACGGGGCTCGGGAGCACCGGGTTGCTCGTGGTCGCGGGCGTCTGCTTGCTGATGCTCACCGCGGTCGCCGCGCTCCTCGGCCTGTGGACAGAGGTGCTGGCGGCCCGGGCCGCGCAGCGCATCGGGGGGACGATGCGCCAGGCGCTGTTCGACCGGGTGGTGACGTTGTCGTTGCGCTGGCACGACCGGATGCGCACGGGGGAGGTCGTGTCCCGGCTGACCACCGACGTCACCCGCGTCACGGACGCGGTGAGCAGGACGTTCACCAATCTCCTCCCGGACGTCCTGCTGCTGGCCGGAACGCTCACCCTGATGCTCCTCATCGACCCCGGCCTGACCTGGCTGGGGCTGGCGGCCGTGCCCGTGATCGCCTGGTTGAGCGCTCGCCAGCGGCGCCGGGTCCGGGCCGCCGAGATGGCGGGGCGCAGGGCCAGCGGCCACCTGTCCGCGGTCGTCGTCGACCTGCTGCGGAACGTGCGGGCGGTCCAGGCCTTCGGCCGGCGGGAGGAGGCGTCACGGCTGTTCCGGAGGCCCAACGACGCGCTCGTGGCGGCGCAGGTCCGCGCCGAGATCGTCGGTGCCCGGTGGGCACCCGTGCTGGACCTGGTCCTCGCCGCCGGTTCCGGTGTCGTACTGGTGGCCGGCGGCGTCCGGGTGGTGCGCGGTGACCTGACGACGGGGCAGCTCCTCGTGATGATGTCCTACCTGTCCGGCCTCCAGTCACCGGTGCGGGGGATGGTCCGGCTGGCCGGGGTCCGCGCGAAGGCGACCGTCAGCGCCCTCCGCCTGAGGGAGGTGCTCGACTCCACCGAGGCGGTGGCCGAGCCGGCCGCGCCACGACCGGTGCCGGCGGTCCGCCACGGACTGCGCCTCGAGGGTGTTCGCTTCGCGTACGTCCCGCACCGACCGGTGCTGCGGGACTTCGACCTCGCCGTCGCTTCGGGCGAGACGGTCTGCCTCTTCGGCCCGAGCGGCGCGGGCAAGAGCACGGTGCTGCACCTGCTGCTGCGGCTCTACGACCCCGACGCCGGCCGGGTTCTCCTCGACGGCATCGACGTCCGGGAGTTCTCCACCGTGGAGCTGCGCCGGCAGATGGCGTTCGTGCCGCAGGATCCGTGGCTGCTCGACGGCACGATCGCCGAGAACATCGCCTTCGGTGATCCGTCCGCAACGCGTGCCGAGGTCCTCGCGGCGGGGCGTGCCGCCTGGGTGGACGAGTTCGCATCCGCCCTGCCGGAGGGCTATGACACCCCCCTCGGCGAGAGCGGGGTCATGCTCTCGGGCGGCCAGCGGCGCCGCGTCGCGCTGGCGCGGGCCGTCGTGTCCCCGGCGCCGGTCGTGCTCCTCGACGAGCCGACGACCTCGCTGGACGCCGAATCGGCGCGCCAGGTGATGGGTGCGATCCGCTCGGCCACGCGCGACCGGACGGTTCTGCTCGTCACGCACGACCCGCTCCTGGCCGCCATCGCGGACCGGACCGTGCCCGTCGCGCGCGGGGGGCGCTCTGCCGCCGCGCCCACGGGCGTCGACCTCGCCGATCCGCACGACACGGCACCCGCTGCATCGGGGCCGGTGTCCGTGCGAATCGGCGAGCCGGTGTCCGCTGCCGGCCGAGACCGCGTCCCGGTCCCGGCCGGCCCGAGGGGGACGGGGGGAGGTGAACCCCATGAGTTACAGGAACCACGACGATGACGGGAACGACAACAACCACCGCCACGACCATCACCACCGTCGGCACGGCCGGCACGGATCCACCACGTCCGAGTCGGAGGAGCGCCGCCATGACGACTGCGACTACTGAGGTCGACGCCGTCAACGCTGTCGTCGTCCCGCCGGAAGCTCTCCGGCGGGACGACGGTCGTCCTGGAGCAGAGGAGCAGCGCGTGGACCCCGTCCCGCCGCCGGTGCGGCGCGAGCCCCGGGACGGTCGGCCGGGCTGGGACCCTGCCCCCGGGACTCCGTTGCTGCCCGGGTTGCTGGCATGGCACCGCCTCGTCGTCGGTCGCCGCCGCGAGACGTGGCTGTGCTGGTCGGTTCCGTTGTGGCAACCGGCCGTGGTCAAGGTGGTCCGGCCGGACTGGGCGCGTCCCACGCACACCCGGGCCCTCGATCGCGAGGCGCGGGCACTGCGCGGCCTCGGGCACCCTGCGTTCCCGCGGCTGATCGCCGACGGGACCGGCAGCGCGCTGCCGCACCTGGTCACGGACTACTTCAACGGGCCCGCCCTCGACGAGGAGATCGAGGACGGACGGCTCAGTGCGCGCAGCGTCGCCAACGTGGCCGTGGACGTCCTGGCGGCGCTGCGGTACCTCCACGCGTCGGGAACCGGCCACCTGGACATCTGCCCCGACAACGTGGTGACCGTCGACCGCCGGTCGCGGCTCATCGATCTCGGCGCGGCGCGCCGGCTCGGTTCGGCTCTGGCACCCGGAGAGCAACTGGGCACCCACGGCTACCAGGCCCCGGAACTGGCCGGGTGGCCGGGCGGGCCGGTGACGGCCGCGATGGACCTGTACAGCGTGGGCGCGACGATGCGCACGGCGCTGGAGCCGGGCACCGACGAGACGGGTGCTGTCACCGCGGTGATCGAGCGGCTCACCGATCCCGACCCCGGTCGCCGCCCCACCACGGACGCCTCGCTGGCCATGCTGGTCCGCGCCGCGGGCTCCCGGGCCACCCGTCCCTGGCCGTGGTGGGCCGACCGGCACCTGAAGTCGCCGCGGCGGCCGCGTCCCGCCGGCCCACCAGTCGGTCGGCCGCACGAGGACCTGGCGACCGCGCCCGCGGGCGGCAGCTGACAGAAGCAGCTGGTCAGCGGCTCATCGCGTGCCCGCGGAACGTCCACCGTCAGCGCAGGGACGACCGCCGGGTGCCCACGTCGGCGCGCTCCGCGGCGGCGCGGCCGGCGTACCAGCCGCCCGCGTCGACGGAACCCCGGCTCCGCGAGGTGTGCACCCGCGGGAACAGCTCGGCGACCCGCTCCTCGACGGCTGCCTGGCGGGAGCGCAGCACCGGCAGCAGGTCGACACCGTGCGCGGCCGACGCCTCGGCGGTGGCCTGCCGCCGCGCGGCGGTCAGCCGCTGGCCGATCCGGTGCGCGTACCCCAGGAGGAACGCCCGGCGGAACGACCGCGACGCCGAGCGCTGCCCGGCGGCCCCCTCCGCCGCCGCGAGGGCCTGCGCCACCTGGAGCAGCAGCGACGTGAACAGCAGCTCGACCGCGTCCAGGTCGCCCGGCATGCCGACGAGGTTCGCGATGCCCAGGCTCCGGTACCAGACCAGCCGCACGTCGTTCGCCTCGGCGACCGCTCCGAGCAGCTGCATCTTCGCCCGCACGTAGGGGTCGTCGACGTGCACCCGCCGCGTGCCGACGCCGGTCCGCGGCGGCCCGTGGGCGCCCGCGTCGAGCAGCGCGACGTCGACCGCGTGCCGGGCCATCAGCTCCTGCGCCTTGGCCGTCAGTGCCTCGGCCTCCTCGGGGAACCCGGTCGACTCGGCCTTGGCCAGCAGGCCGCGGATCCGCCGGAGCACGCGGTCGTCCCCGGGACCGGCCTCGACGTCGGGACGCGCACTGGCTGCCCCCCAGCGCGAGGGCGGCGGGACGAGCTGCTCGATCCGGACCGCGGTCCGCAGCAGGCCGGTGAGTTGCAGGACGATCCGCCACGCGTCGGCGGGAGCCCGCCGCGCCGCCCGGTGCCACGAGGACACCACCGCGGGATCACCCGGCGCCAGCGCGTCCAGCTCGCGCAGCTGCTCGACCCAGACGTCCGGCGCCCGCGACGCCGCGTTGCTGCGCCGGGCGTGCTCGCCGATCAGCGCGACGGCCAGCGGCACGGAACCGGCGGTCGCCCCCTTCCGCGCGGCGTGCACGACATCGGCCGGCTGCCAGCCCCGCTCCCAGATGTCCGCCAGGGCCTCGAGCAGCGCGCGGGTGGCGATCCCGCGGCTGTCGACGCCGGGATCGTGCGCCGCCAACGCGGCTCCCAGCTCCTGTGCCAGGCCGGCGTCGGTGAGCATGCCGCTCCGGTGCTGGAGGAGGTCGGTGAGCCACGCGTCGTCCGTCATGCGGCGCATGCTGCCTGCCGCCGCGGACGTCGCGAGGAACCTCCTGTGGACGACCGGCGCGCGTCCACAGGTCAGCGGCGGACGGCGAGGACCAGGTACCGCTGCTCCCCGTCGTCGACGGAGGTGCACGTCCAGCCGCTCGCCGCCAGCGCGTCGCGGATGCGCGGCTCGGACCGGATGTCCTCGGGATCCACGGTCCGCCCGTGCCGTTCGGCGAGCGTCGCACGGCCGACGGGGTGGAAGACGGCCAGCGTGGCCCCCGGCCGGCAGACCCGCGCGAGCTCGCGCAGGCCGCGCCGCGGGTCGCGGAGGTGGGAGATCAGGCCGGCCGCGAGGCAGGCGTCGAACGCGGCGGTCGCGAACGGGAGGTCCTGAGCGTCGCCGACGACGAGCGAGGCGTGCGCGCGGCGGCCCCGGCGGTCGGCCTCCGCGAGCATCTCGGGCGTGAGGTCGAGGCCGACCACCCGCCCGTCCGGGCCGACCGCGGCGCGCAGCGGCGGCAGCCCGCGTCCGGTGCCGCAGCCGACGTCGAGGACGGCGCCCCCGCGCGGCAGCGCCAGCGCCCGGACCGCCGCGTCGAACAGCGGGCCGTCCTCGGGGAAGCGCTCCTCCCACCGCTGTGCCCGCTCGGCGAAGAACGCGACGGTGCCACGCGGCTCGCGCGGTGGGTCCGGGGTGCTCACGGATCCTCCAGCGCGCTCAGCGCGGCCAGGTGGCTGCGCACGGCCGTTCGCGTCATGCACACCAGGATGCGGTCGCCGTCCCAGACCGCCACCGTGGCGGTCGCGGTCGGCACGTCCGCGCCGGCCCCCGCTAGATTCCTCCCGTGGCCGCCTCCTACCGGATCGCCGAGGCGGCGGAGCTGCTCGGGGTCAGCGACGACACGGTGCGCCGCTGGATCGACAGCGGCCGGCTGCCGGCGCGGCGCGAGGGAAACGGCCCGGCCGTCGTCGACGGCAGCGAGCTGGCCCGCGTCGCCGCGCACCTGCACGAGCCTCCCGAGCCCGGCACGACCCGGTCGTCGTCGGCCCGCAACCGGCTCACCGGCATCGTCACCCGCGTCGTCCGGGACACGGTGATGGCCCAGGTCGAGATCCAGGCCGGCCCGTTCCGCGTCGTGTCGCTGATGTCCCGGGAGGCCGCCGACGAGCTGGGGCTCGAGGTCGGCGTGCGTGCGGTGGCGACGGTGAAGGCCACCCAGGTCAGCGTCGACGTCGCCTGACGTCAGGCACCCGCCGGCCGGGCGAGCAGCTCCGCGCAGTCCGACGCATACGAACCGAGCGTGAGCAGATGGGCGAACGGAAAGCCCGTGACGACCTCCGCGAGCTCCTCCGCCGCAACCTCGGTGCTCATCCCGTCAGCCCAGGTCCGGGGATCCGGGTTGCTGTCCTTCATCAGTCCTCGACGCCGAGCATCACCTCGGTGGACTTCACGAGGACGACGACCGCGTCGGCCATGGAGATCGGTCCCCTCCCGGGTCCCGCCCCGAGCGTGCGAAGAGTGGGGAGGAGGGGTCCTTCTACTTGACGGTGCTCATGACCGAACCGGGAGTGATGGCGGCGACGGCGCCGGACGGCTGGTTGCGGGTCGACAGGCGCACGAATCCTCGACAAGCCGGGCGGGATACGCGAATGCGGACTGTAGTGCCGATCCGCCTTGCGCAACTACGTGATGATCTGGTCTCTTGATCCGCAGACGCGGCGCCGCGACACGGCCGGCGCCGGCGACGTGGAGGACCGGATGAGGACCCGATCGCTGCTCGCGCTGCCCGCTGCCGCCCTGTTCGCGCTCACCGCCTGCGGCGGCTCCTCGTCGGACGACTCCGCGGCGACGTCCCCGTCCGCGGCGACGTCGTCCGGGGGAGGGCTCTCCGGCCCGGTGACCGTGTTCGCCGCCGCCTCGCTGACCGACGTCTTCACCGACCTCGGGGACCAGCTGATGGCCGACAACCCCGACCTGAAGATCACGTTCAACTTCGCCGGCAGCTCGGCGCTGGCCACCCAGATCACCGAGGGGGCGCCGGCGGACGTCTTCGCCAGCGCCAACGAGGCGCAGATGAAGGCCGTCACCGATGCCGGGCTGAACGCCACGGACCCGACGATCTTCACCGAGAACGTGCTGGAGATCGCCGTCCCCGAGGGCAACCCGGCTGACATCACCGGCATCCAGGACTTCGCCGACCCCGACCTCACCCTCGCCGTCTGCGCACCCGAGGTGCCGTGCGGCGCGGCGGCGGAACAGGTCTTCGCGGCGGCCGGCGTCGACGCGCGGCCGGACACGCAGGAGGAGGACGTCAAGGCGGCGCTGACCAAGGTGCAGCTCGGGGAGGTCGACGCCGCGCTGGTCTACACGACCGACGTCATCGCCGCGGGCGACCAGGTCGAGGGCATCGAGTTCCCCGAGGCCGAGCAGGCGATCAACAAGTACCCGATCTGCACGCTGAAGGACGCGGCCGACCCGGACGCGGCGCAGGCGTTCGTCGACCTGGTGAACTCCGACGACGGGCAGCAGGCGCTGGAGGACGCCGGCTTCCGCGCGCCCAGCTCCTGACCGGCTGTGGTCTGCTGCTGCCCGTGACGGTCGACTCGAGCACTGCCGCCGTCCCCCGCACCCGTCGGCGGCGGGACGGCGGCGGCGTTCCGTGGCCCCTGATGGTTCCCGCGGCCATCGGCGTTCTCTTCCTGGTGCTGCCGCTGCTCGGCCTGGTGATCCGTGCCCCCTGGTCCCAGCTGGTTTCCCACCTGACCCAGCCGGAGGTCCGTCAGGCGCTGCGGCTGAGCCTCGTCTCCGCGACCCTGGCCACCGGCATCTCGCTCGTCCTCGGGGTGCCGCTGGCCTGGGTGCTCGCCCGCAGCACCATCCGCGGCCGGGCCGTCCTGCGCGCGCTGGTCACCGTTCCGCTCGTGCTGCCGCCGGTCGTCGGCGGGGTCGCGCTCTTCCTGGTCCTCGGCCGCCGCGGCATCGTCGGGCAGTGGCTGTTCGAGACGACCGGCATCACGATCCCGTTCACCACCACCGCCGTGGTCATCGCCGAGACGTTCGTCGCGATGCCGTTCCTCGTGATCAGCGTCGAGGGGGCGCTGCGCGCCGCCGACGCCCGGTTCGAGGAGGCCGCCGCGACCCTGGGCGCCGACCGGTGGACGACGTTCCGGCGGGTGACGCTCCCGCTCATCGCACCCGGCGTCGCGGCGGGCGCGGTGCTCTGCTGGGCCCGCGCCCTCGGTGAGTTCGGCGCGACCATCACCTTTGCCGGCAACTTCCCGGGGACCACCCAGACGATGCCGCTGGCCGTCTACCTCGCCCTGCAGAGCGACCCCGACGCGGCGATCGTGCTCTCCCTGGTCCTGCTGGTCGTCTCGCTGACCACCCTGCTGCTGCTCCGCGAACGCTGGCTCGGCCGGGCCGCCGCGGCATGACGCTCCTCGCCTCGATCCGCGTGCGGCGAGGCGCGTTCACCGTCGACATCGACCTGGACGTCGCCCACGGCGAGGTGCTCGCCGTCCTCGGCCCCAACGGCTCGGGCAAGTCCACGGTGCTGCGGGTGCTCGCCGGCCTGCTACCGCCGGAGGGCGGCCGGGTGGTCGTGGACGGCGACGTGTGGGACGACGTCGCCGCCGACGTGCGCGTGCCCCCGCACCGCCGCCGGCTGGGCATGGTGTTCCAGGACTACCTGCTCTTCCCGCACCTCTCCGCGCTGGAGAACGTCGCGTTCGGGCTGCGCACGCGGGGGATCCCGCACGCCGAGGCCCGCACCCGGGCCGCCGCGTGGCTGGAGCGGGTGGGGCTCGGCGACCTCGCCGACCGGCGGCCCGGCCAGCTCTCCGGCGGCCAGG
This sequence comes from Geodermatophilus sp. SMS 5-13, assembly GCF_059428245.1. NCBI lineage: Bacteria > Bacillati > Actinomycetota > Actinomycetes > Geodermatophilales > Geodermatophilaceae > Geodermatophilus > Geodermatophilus sp. SMS 5-13. The sequence goes on along the minus strand of NZ_CP165729.1, from coordinate 5,531,697 downwards.
CCCAGCGGACGGCGCTGGCGCGCGCCCTCGTCACCGACCCGGCGCTGCTCCTGCTCGACGAGCCGCTCGCCGCCCTCGACGCCCGGACCCGGCTGACCGTGCGCGCCGAGTTGCGTCGGCACCTCGCCGACTTCGGCGGGAGCACCGTCCTGGTCAGCCACGACCCGGTGGACGCGATGGCGCTGGCCGACCGGGTGATCGTGGTCGAAGGCGGCCGGGTCGTCCAGGCGGGCACCCCGGCCCAGGTGGCCCGTCAGCCGCGCACCGACTACGTCGCGCGGCTCGTCGGGCTCTCCCTGCTGCCGGGCGCCGGCGAGGGGACGACGGTGCGGCTGGACGGCGGCGGTCGCGTGGCCGTCGCCGAGGAGACGGCCGGGCCGGTGTTCGTCGCCGTCCGCCCGGAGTCGGTCGCGCTGTACCTCACCCGGCCCGAGGGCAGCCCGCGCAACGTCTGGCCGGCGCACCTCACCGGTGCCACCCCGCACGGGGCGACGGTCCGCTGCGAGCTCGACGGCGAGGTGCCGCTGATCGCCGACGTCACCGCGACCGCGTTCGCCGAGCTCGGCCTGGCGCCGGGGGTGCAGGTGTGGGCGACGGTCAAGGCCTCCGAGGTCGCCGTCTATGCCCGCTGAGTAGGGGCCAAAATGGCCATTTTGGCCCTGGAGGGATGCGTGAGCCGGTCGAACGTCGCCGCCGTCGTCCTCGCCGCCGGGGGCGGCCGCCGCTACGGCATGCCCAAGGCCCTGGTGGAGTACGACGGCAGCCTGCTGGTCGAGCGGGCGGTCCGGACGGCGCGGGCGGTCTGCGACCCGGTGCTCGTCGTCCTCGGCGCCCGGGCGGTCGACGTCTGGCGGCAGGCCGACCTGGACGGCGCCACCGTGCTGGCGAACAAGGAGTGGGAGACCGGCATGGCGTCCTCGCTGCGCACCGGCCTGGACGGGCTGCGCGCGTGGCCCGGGCGGATCGACGCAGCTCTCGTCACGCTGGTCGACATGCCGGGCATGACGCCGGCCGCGCTGGCCCGGATGGCCGAGCACGCGGGCCCCGGCGCGCTCGCCGTCGCCACCTACGACGGCGTCCGCGGCCACCCGGTGCTGCTCGGCCGCGAGCACTGGGCCGGGGTCGCGGAGACCGCCACCGGCGACGAGGGCGCCCGCCGGTACCTCGCCGCGCATGACGTCACCGAGGTCGACTGCACGGGGCTCGCGGACCCCGCCGATCTCGACGTCCCGCCGGCGTAGCGGGGGGTACCTTGCCGGGCGTGAGCTCCCCGCAGATCGCCCGGGTCGTCGACGAGCCGCTGTCGGTCCAGCAGCACGAGGACGCCGTCGCCGACAAGGCCGCCGGCGCGGTCGTCTCGTTCGCCGGCGTCGTCCGCGACCACGACGGCGGGCGTTCGGTGACCGAGCTCGAGTACGTCGGCCACCCCACGGCCTCGGACGTGATCGCCGAGATCGCCGCCGAGTTCGCCGCCCGCCCCGGGCTGATCGCCGTCGCGGTCTCCCACCGGATCGGGATGCTCGGCATCGGCGACGTCGCCCTGGCGGCCGCGGTGAGCGCGGCCCACCGCGGCGAGGCGTTCACCGCCTGCGCCGACCTCGTCGACGAGGTGAAGAAGCGGCTGCCGATCTGGAAGCGGCAGGTCTTCACCGACGGCGAGGAGGAGTGGGTCGCCTGCCCCTAGGTTCGGCAGCAGGGTGATGGATGTGCGCAAGTCGCGCGGCCGTCATGCCCTGCCCCCGTGCGTCAGCCCGGTCGGGCCGGCGGGGCCGCGGAACCCATGGCGGCGCTTCATCACCCGCTCGTGCTCCGTGGCGTAGCCGCCTCCGCATCGCTGGCAGCGGCGCCGGCGGCAGCCGCACGGCGCCGCCCGGCCGGCCCAGGGCGGTGCGCTGCGCCAGCTGCCGGACGGCGGCCTGCAGCCGCTGCTCGTGCCGCCGCAGCCGCTCCTTCGCCGCGCGCACCGCGGCGTCGTTGTCCACGCAGGTGCTGCCCGCGTAGCGGGAGGGGCTGCCGAACCGAGCCGACCGGGTCTGCTGCCGAACCGACCTGCCCCTGAGCGTCAGTGCTCGAGCCGCGCCTCCACGATCTTGGTGGCGCCCGCGGCCCGGGCCTGCACGTCGTCGGCGCGCTCGCGGACCCGGTCGAGCATCTCGGTGTCGCTGATGGGCATCGTGGCCACCAGCCGCTCGGCCCCGTCCACCTGCGGCGACTCCAGGACGGCGTCGACGAGGCGGGTGCGGGTGCCCTCGGGCAGCTGACCGGCCTCCACGTGCAGGGCCGAGCGCACCACGCCCGGCTCCTCGTCGGGCCGGACGTCGGCGGCGGCGAGCATGCGCCCGTTCTCGCGCAGTTCGATGGTGGTCCGGTCGTCGGATCGAGTCATGGGTGTCTCCGCAGGGCTCGGTCGGGAAGGGGCACCGGCCCGACGGACCGGCGCGGGCGGCCCGGATCCGGGCCACGGCGACGACGCGACGCTGCAACGTCAGGAGCGAGGCTGCCCGCCCGGGCGGTGTCCCGCACCCGGATGCTCCGGTCCCGCGGAGTGGCGCCGCGCTCCGCGCGGGCTCGATCGCGAGGCGCGACGCCGGGCCGGCCGGTCAGCCGGCGAACTCGCGCACGGGCTGGCCGGCCACGCCGGGATCGACGGCGAACAGGGCGCCGGCCAGCGGGTCCTGGCCCGGCGGCAGGTTCTCCCGGGACGTCGTGATGTAGAGCCGGTCCAGCCGCGGGCCGCCGAACGTGCAGGCGGTCACCTTCGCCGCGGCGACCTCGACGACGCCGTCCAGCCGGCCGTCGGGGGTGTACCGGCGAACGACGCCGGCCCCGTACAGGGCCACCCACACCCCGCCCTCGGCGTCGACGGTGAGCCCGTCGGGGTTCTCGTCGTCACCGAGCTGCACGAAGGTGCGCCGGCCGGTCAGGCCGCCGTCGGTCGAGTAGTCGAAGACGGCGATCTGGTGGGTCGGGGTGTCGTCGTAGTAGGCGAGCGACCCGTCCGGGCTCCAGTCGAGGCCGTTGGAGATCGTCACGCCGCCGAAGGCGACCGCGACCGTGCCGTCGGGGTCCAGCCGGTAGAGGCTCGCCGCGCCCGGCCGCTGGTCGTAGGCCATGGAGCCGCACCAGAAGCGGCCGTCGGGGTCGCAGCCGCCCTCGTTCATGCGCACGCCCGGGTCCGACCACACGGGCGGCAGGGTCGTGACGGTGCCGTCGGCGTCCTCGAGGGCGAACCCGCGCTCGACGCCGATGACCGCGCCGCCGTCCCGCCGGGGCCGCAGCGCCGCCGCGACGTCGCCCACGTGCCGGCGGCTCACCATGCCGTCGCCGAGGGAGAGGACGTCGCCGGCGAGCATGTCGACCCACCGCAGCCCGCCCCAGCGCGGCGACCAGACCGGCCCCTCGCCGTGGTAGGCGACCGGGTCGGTCACCTGCTCCGCGCGCACCGCCGGGTCAGCGGGCGCCGGCCAGGCCGTCGTCGTCGGATCGTCGCTCGGCGGCCTCCTCGGCCTCCTCGCGCTCCTCCTCGACCTCGCCCTCCAGGCGGACGGCCTCGCCGTGCAGCTCAGCGGCGGCGTCCCCGTGCGACTCCCCGTAGATCTGCTCGGCGCGGCCGAGCAGCTCGTCCCACTTGGCCTTCGCCCTGCCCCAGACGCTCATGCGGTCATCCTCCCGCGAACGGGGGCAGCACATCGACGACGGCCCCGGGTGCCAGCGCCAACGACTTGTCACGGGTGGTGGTTCCGTCGACCAGGAAGGAGCAGGCGGTCAGCACCCGCCCCAGCTTCTCGCCGTGCTCACCCACGATCTGGCCGACCAGCTCGTCGAGCGTGGCGGCGTCGCGGGTCTCGGTCTCGACGCCCGCGGCCGCCCGCGCGCCGGCGAAGTACCGGACGGTGATGCTCATCCGCCGATGGCCGACATCGGCCGCGACGGCTGCAGGAAGCTCGGGTCGTCGATGCCGTGGCCGGGCAGCTTGCCCAGCGTGGCGATCCGCCAGCGGTCGGCCAGCTCCGCGTCGGTCGCGCCCTCGCGCATCGGCGTGCGCAGGTCGGACTCCTCGCGGGCGAACAGGCAGTTGCGCACCTGGCCGTCGGCGGTCAGCCGGGTGCGGTCGCACGCCCCGCAGAACGAGCGGGTCACCGAGGCGATGATCCCCACGGTCGCCGGCCCGCCGTCGACCAGCCACCGCTCGGCGGGGGCGGAGCCGCGCTCCTCGTCGTCCGGCGTCAGGGTGTAGGCCGCCGACAGCGTCGCCAGGATGTCCTCGGCGGTGACCATCCGGCCGCGGGTCCAGGCGTGGTGGGCGTCGAGCGGCATCTGCTCGATGAAGCGCAGCTGGTAGCCGTGCCCGAGGCAGAAGTCCAGCAGCGGGACGGCGTCCTGCTCGTTCAGGCCGTGCAGCAGGACGGCGTTGACCTTGACCGGGGTCAGGCCCGCCGCCTGCGCCGCGGCCAGGCCCTCCAACACGTCGTCCAGCCGGTCGCGGTGGGTCAGCTGCTTGAACCGGTCGCGGTCGACGGTGTCGAGGCTGACGTTGATGCGGTCCAGCCCGGCCTCGGCCAGCGCGGGCGCCACGCGGGTCAGCCCGATCGCGTTGGTGGTGAGGCTGACCTCGGGCCGCGGCTCCAGCGCGGTGGCCGCCTGCACCAGGCCGACCAGGCCGGGGCGCAGCAGCGGCTCCCCGCCGGTGAAGCGGACCTCGCGGATGCCCAGCTGCTCGACGCCGATCCGGATCAGCCGGTTGATCTCGTCGTCGGTGAGCACCTCCTGCTTCGGCAGCCAGGGCAGCCCCTCCGGCGGCATGCAGTAGGTGCAGCGCAGGTTGCAGCGGTCGGTCAGCGACACCCGCAGGTCGGTGGCGACCCGGCCGTGCCGGTCCACCAGGCCGCCGCTGCCCGGGACGCCGTCGGCTGGGCGCACCCAGGGGTCGGGCAGCGAAGTGGCGGTCACGCCCGCGAATGTAATAGCGAGCGCCGACGCCGTCGCCGAGTTCGGCGATCACGACCCCGGAGACGCCGCATCCGCGGCTCCCTGGTGAGCGGGGAACCGCGGATGCGGGATCGAGCGCTGCACGGACGTTGCATCCGGCAGGGGAGGGGTCAGCCGATGGGCGCCGGGTCGACCGGGTCCGGCGGCACCGGGAGCGAGCCGCGGATCTGGTTCTGCGCCTGGCAGTCGCTCGTGCAGTTGGTCGCGCCGGCGGACAGCTCGATCGCGTCCTCGCCGAGCACGCCGCCCAGGCGGCCGCCGGAGGTCACCGACCAGCGGGTCGTCGTCCCGTCCTGGAAGAGCTTGGTGGCCACCTGCGGGCTGTCCTTGCCGAGCAGCATCTGGTGCGTGCCGTCCCCGCTCACGCCGTCGCCGAAGTTGACCTTCCCGGTGAACGGGTTGACGAAGTAGAACAGCCCGCTGCCGAGGGTGTGGACGAACTCCACCGCGGTGCCGAACTCCTGCTCCATCTGGAACAGCCCGCCCTGCGGCCCGTCCTTCGCCTGGATCTTGAGCGTGCCGGCCGCGGTCGAGAACTCGGCGACGAGCGCGTCGTCGCGCAGCCGCAGGTCCGCGAGGCGCACGCCCGAGCGCTGGGCGGCGGTGAGCACGGGGACCTTCGAGGCGAAGACGACGGTCGGCGCGGTGACCATGCGCTGCGGGTCCGGGGCACCGGTCAGCGCGTAGTCGTACACGCCCAGCGTGGCCGGGTCGATCGTGAAGGTCACGTGGCGGCCGCGGACGGCGATCGGGCCGGTGGGGACGACGTCCTGCAGCCGGGTGTCGCGGCCGGCCGCCGGGTTGTAGCTGCGGCCGTTGACCGTGACGGCGAAGTCGCCGGCCGTGGCGCTCGTGCCGCCTCCGCCGGAGTCGTCGCCGGTGTCGTCCCCGCCCTTCGCGGCGGCGACACCCCCCGGCAGCAGGACGGTCAGCGCCAGGACGGCGACGAGCAGAGCGCGGAGCGGGGCGGGGAGGCGGCGCGTGCGGGGCACAGGCGGGTCCTTCGCGGCTGGTAGCGGAAAGTGTGCGCGAGGTTACAGAGAATGCATGACGCTTCAAGCAGACCGCGCCGAGCGGCGCGCAAAATCGGCGGCCAGCGTCGGGGGTCGTTGCTACCGTCGGTTCGCCGCCCGAGAGTCCGGCGGGGCATTCCCCGCACTCGCCTGTGGCCAGGAAGCGCGAGAGAACCGTGTCGCCCCGCACCGTCTTCAGCCCCTACGCCCGGTTGTTCGACGTCCCCGGAGCCGTGGCGTTCTCCCTCGCGGGCTGGCTGGCCCGCCTCCCCATGCCGATGGTCGGCCTCGGCACCGTGCTCATGGTCGCCGGCGAGACCGGCAGCTACGGCGTGGCCGGCGCGCTGTCCGGGACGCTGGCGCTGGTCTTCTCCTTCGCCAGCCCGCAGTGGGCGCGGCTGATGGACCGCCGCGGCCAGGGGTCGGTCCTCCGGCTGGCGGTCGCGGCCTACCTGGTCAGCGGGGTCGCCTTCACCATTTCCGTCCTGGCCGGCGGGCCGCACTGGCTGTGGTTCCTCCTCGCCGGCCTGACCGGCGCTACCGAGCCGAACATCGGGGCGATGGTCCGGGCCCGCTGGGCCGCCGTCCTGGACGGCCCGAGCCGGCAGACCGCCTTCGCGTTCGAGTCGGTGGTCGACGAGGTCGTGTTCGTCATCGGCCCGCCGCTGGTCACGGTGCTGGCCACGGCGATCACCCCGTCGGCCGGCTTCCTCGCCGGCCTGCTCTTCGGCGTCGTCGGCGGGCTCTGGCTGGCCGGGCTGCGCACCACCGAGCCGCCGGTGCAGGCCGTCGACCCCAGCGGCCCGTCGCGGCGCGCCGCGCTGCTGAGCCCGGCCGTGCTGGTCGTCGGCGTCGTCTACCTCGCGATCGGCACGGTGTTCGGCGCGGTGGACGTCGTCGTCGTCGGCTTCGCCCAGGAGGAGGGCGCGCCGGTCATGGCCGGCGCCGGGCTGGCCCTCTTCGCCTGCGGCAGCCTGGTGGCCGGCCTGGTCTACGGCGTCGTCCGGCTGCCCGGCTCGCTGGCCGCCCGCTACATCGGCTGCGCGGTGTTCTTCGCCGTCGCCGTCCAGCTGCTGCTCGGCGTGGACTCGCTCGCCGTGCTGCTCCCCGTGGCGTTCCTCTCGGGCCTGTCGATCGCGCCGGTGCTCGTGTCGGGCACGTCGCTGGTCGAGTCGCGGGTGCCGCGGGCGGCGCTCACCGAGGCGCTGTCCTGGACGACGACCGGGCTGACCCTCGGCGTCACCGCGGGGTCGGCGGTCGCGGGCGCCGCCGTGGACGCCTGGGGCGCGGAGACCGCGTTCGCCGTCCCGGCGATGGCGGCGGGGCTGGCCGGCGTCCTCGCGCTCGCCGGGGCGCCGCTGCTGCGCACCCGGACGGCTGACCCGGTGCCGGAGCCCCTTCCGGCCGCCGGGAGCGGAGGGTGATGCTGCCCCGGTGAGCACCCGACGGCTGCACGGGCAGGCCGCCCAGGCCGTCGGCGACGGCGGGCCGGCCGAGCCGATCGTCGAGTTCGCCGAGGTCACGCCGTACGAGCAGTACGTCGGCGTACGCCAGCTGCAGGCCCTGGTGCGCCCGGTCACCGGCTCCCCGGCGGAGCCGGCGTTCCTGGTGGTCACGCAGGTCATGGAGCTGTGGTTCATCCTCCTGCGCCGCGAGTGGGAGCTCGCCCAGCGGCGGCTGCGGATCGACGACCTGGACGGCGCGGTCGCCGCGATCCAGCGCTCGGTGCACCACCTGCGGTCGCTGAACGCGTCGTGGGGCTCGCTGCTGTGGCTGACGCCGGCGGAGTTCAACGCCTTCCGCGAGCAGCTCGGCGAGGCCTCCGGGTTCCAGTCCTACGAGTACCGGCACGTGGAGTTCCTGCTGGGGCTCAAGGCGGAGTCCGTCGTCCGGCCGCACCGCGCGCTGCCGGCGGTGCACGCCGACCTGCTGCGCGCGCTGGCCGGCCCCTCGCTGGAGGACGACGTCCTCGCCTTCCTCGCCCGGCACGGCCGGCCGGTGCCGGCCGAGGTGCTGACCCGCGACCGCACGGTGACCCACGAGGCGCACCCGGCGGTCACCGCGCTCTGGGCCGACGTCTACCGCGACCCCCGCCCCGGCAACGAACTGTTCGTGCTGGGCGAGGCGCTGACCGACGTCGCGGAGGAGTTCACGACCTGGCGGCAGCGGCACGTGACCGCGGTGCGCCGCGCCATGGGCGACAAGCCCGGCACTGGCGGCTCGGCCGGGCTGGCCTGGCTCGAGCGCAGCGCCGCCCGCCCCGTCTTCCCGGACCTGTGGGCGGCGCGGACCGCGATCTGATCGGCGGGTTGAGCCGCAGCCCGCCGGGTAGGCGGCGAGGGGGCCGAGCGTGCCGACGACGGCGCCGCCCCTCCCCTGACGACGAACGAGAGGAATCCCCGTGGCATCCGTGCCCACCGTCCGCCTGAACAACGGCGTGGAGATCCCCCAGCTGGGCTTCGGCGTCTTCCAGGTGCCGCCCGACCAGACCGTGGACGCCACCCTGGCCGCGCTCGAGGTCGGCTACCGCCACATCGACACCGCGCAGATGTACGGCAACGAGAAGGAGGTCGGCGAGGCCATCCGGCGTTCCGGCATCCCGCGGGACGAGGTCTTCGTGACCTCCAAGGTGAGCAACAAGTGGCGCGAGCGCGACGAGATGCTGCGCTCGTTCGACCAGAGCCTGGCCGACCTCGGCTTCGACCGGCTGGACCTGCTGCTCATCCACTGGCCGCTGCCCACCCTGGCGGACTACGTCAAGCGCTGGACGGTCATGGAGGAGATCTACGCCGGCGGCCGGGTGCGCGCGGTCGGCGTCTCCAACTTCCAGCCGCAGCACCTGCGCGACGTGCTCGCTGCCTCGGAGCTGCGCCCCGCGGTCAACCAGGTCGAGGTGCAGCCGTACCTGACCCAGGACGAGGTCCGCGCGTTCAACGCCGACCACGAGATCGTCACCGAGGCCTGGTCGCCGATCGCCCGGGGCAAGGTGAACGACGACCCGGCGATCCGGGCGGTCGCCGAGCAGGTCGGCCGCACCCCGGCGCAGGTGACGCTGCGCTGGCACATCCAGCGCGGCGACGTCGTCTTCCCGAAGTCGGTCACCCGCAGCCGGGTCGAGGAGAACTTCGCGATCTTCGACTTCGAGCTCGACGAGTCGCAGATGGCCGTGCTGTCCGGGCTCGACCGGGGCGAGCGCACCGGCCCGGACCCGGACACCTTCGCCTTCATCCCCGACTGAGCGGAGTGGATTCGTCGGTGTTACGCCGATGTCCAGTCTCGGTGCGGACCAGGGCGGCGCGGACGAGGGCGACGACGGCTTCCTCGTCCAGCCCCTGATCGTGGGCGACCCGCGCCAGCTCCGCGGCCGCCCGCCGGACCGGGTCGTCCGCTCGGGCAGGGGATGGACGATCGGCGACGACGGTGCCGGTCCGGCGCCGGCTGGTGACCACGCCGCCGTCCTCCAGCTCCCCGTAGGCGCGCGCGACGGTTCCGACGGCGACGCCGAGGTCGGCGGCGAGCGCGCGCATCGTCGGCAGGCGGGCGCCGGGGGCCAGCAGGCCGCCCTGCACGAACGCCGCGATCTGCCGGCGGATCTGCTCGTAGGGCGGAACCGGGCTGTCGACGTCGACCGCGATGTCCAGTGCCACGACTCAGCTCCCGGCGGCGACGGGCTCCGCCGCGGGCACCCGCGGCGCCGGCCAGCACAGCACCACCAGGCCGGCCAGCTGCAGTACGAGCCCGACGAGGCCGCAGACCGTGCTCAGCAGCAGGGGGGTCCACCCGACGGCGGTCAGCCCGCTGCCGGTCATCGCGAGCACCGGTCCGGCGAGGACCAGCAGCGCGGCGCCGGGCCCGCGCAGCACCCGGTGCGCCGAGGCCCCGCGCAGCGCCGTCTCGATGCGCTCGTCGTCCGTCGCGACCGCCGGCCGGTTGACCACGAGCCACAGCGCGACCGCGACCGCGACAGCCAGCAGCACCAGTTCCGTCGTCAGGACGCCGCCGTAGTGAGGGCCTGGCCACGGGCTCCTGGTCCTGGTGAGGGGACCGTCGGTGGCGGTGATGCTCCGCCCGTCGGGGGCGCTGAGCAGGGCGCCGAGCGCCAGCAGGGCGACCAGCACGCCCGTCGCGGCCAGGGTGAGCCGGAGCAGGCGGCGCGGCACCAGATCGGCCAGCCGCCGCCGCACCAGACGGGCGCGGCGGACGGAGCCGGTCGGCCGCGGCCAGGTCAGCTCGCCGACGGCCAGGACGACGGTGTGCGCGACGGCGAAGGCCAGCGGCGCGAACGCGGCCGCGTCGCTGATCGAGCCCGGGAAGCCGTGCCCCGGGTCCGCCGCGGCGACCAGCAGCCAGGCGACGACGACGAGACCCACCACGACGGCGGCGATCGAGACGACGAGCGCGTGCCGGCGGGCCGCGGCGACCGCCGCCTCCGGACTCGGCCCGGGGCGACCGCCCATGGTCACCGCCAGGCCGACGATTCCCACGAGTGCGAGCACCACCACCGCCGGCAGGCCTGCCACGCCGCCCTCCTCATTGAGTCAATGCATCAAGCGATTGACACAATGACAGGACGCTCCGGAGCAGGCAAGCCCCTGGCCCGTCCAGAGGCTCCCCGAGCTTGCGAGGGGTGAGGAGGACGGGGTCCTTTCTCAATCCGTCGTGACGAAGTCGATGAGCTCCTCGACCCGGCCGATCAGGGTCGGCTCCAGGTCGGTCCACGTCGTCACGCGGGCGAGGATCCGCTGCGCCCAGACGTAGCCGGTGTCGTCCTCCCAGCCCAGCCGGCGGCAGACGCCCTCCTTCCAGGACTCGCCCTTCGGGACCACCGGCCAGGCCTTGATGCCGACGACGGACGGCTTGACCGCCTGCCAGATGTCGATGAACGGGTGGCCGACGACGAGCGCGTGCTCACCGGTGACCTGCTCGGCGATCCGCGACTCCTTCGACCCGCGGACCAGGTGGTCGACGAGGACGCCGAGCCGCCGCCCGGCGCCCGGGCGGAAGTCCCGGACGATCGACGGCAGGTCGTCGACACCGTGCAGCGGCTCCACGACGACGCCCTCGATGCGCATGTCGTGGCCCCAGACCTTCTCGACCAGTTCGGCGTCGTGCTTGCCCTCGACGTAGATGCGGCCCTCGCGGGCCACCCGCGCGCGGGCGCCGGCGACGTAGGTCGACCCCGAGGCGCTGCGGGTCGGTGCGGCGGGGGCCGTCGGCCGGGGGCGGACCAGCACCACCGGCCGGCCGTCGACCCAGAAACCGGGGCCGAGGGGGTAGGCGCGGACCTTGCCGAATCGGTCCTCGAGGTGGACGACGTCCTTCTCGCACCGCACGACCGCGCCGACGAACCCGCTGCTCGGGTCCTCGACCACGAGGTCGCGCTCCGCGGCGATCTGCGGGACCGGCTTCTTGACGGTGCGGGGGTGGACGAGGTTGTCGTACGGCGAGCGGGGAGGCACCCGACCATGCTGAGCAGCAGCGGCCCCGACGTCCCGGCGACGCGCCGGGGAGGGGGCACGACACGCCCGGGCCGGCCCCGCTCGACCTGAGGCTGTCGGCCCTCGGCCGGGCGTCGGCAATCGGATGGCACACCACAGAATCGCCCGCCGACCTGCAGAAACGTTCCAGCGGACGCCGCCATCCCGACGTGAGCCCCCCGCCGTCCGCGCCTCTCGGATCGGGATTTGTCCTGGACGGGACCGTTTCGCACCGCCTGCTCCGGTCACCCATTCGAGTGACCGTGAACCCCTGCTCGGATGGGAGCGAGAACGACGATGATCGGCACCGAGACCATCAGCCGCGTGATCGGCAAGGACGTCTACGACGAGTCCGGCCAGAAGATCGGCTCGGCCTCCGAGGTCTACCTCGACGACGAGAGCGGCCAGCCGGAATGGGTCACGGTGCGCACCGGGCTCTTCGGCACGAAGGAATCCTTCGTTCCGATCCGGGACGCCGACCTGACCGACGACGGCCTGCGCGTACCGGTGAGCAAGGACCGGGTCAAGGACGCGCCGAAGATCGACGCCGACGGCCACCTGTCGCCGCGGGAGGAGCAGGAGCTCTACCGCTACTACGACCTGGACGCCACGTCGGGGAACGGCCGGGACGGCTACCGGACGACGGACACGACGTCCTACTCGACGGCCGACACGACGACCGACTCGACGACCGGCATGGCCACGACCGGGCTGACCGACACCGACACCGGGCGCTCCGGCTACACGGACACCGACACCGGGCGGGCGGGCCACACCGACACCGATGCCCCGGGCACCGTCGGCCGTGACACCTCCGGCCCGACCACCGACGACGCCATGACCCGCTCCGAGGAGCGGCTGAACGTGGACACCCGCTCCGAGGAGGTCGGCCGCGCCCGGCTGCGCAAGTACGTGGTCAGCGAGAACGTCACCGAGACGGTGCCGGTCGCGCGCGAGGAGGTCCGGGTCGAGCGCGAGCCGATCACCGACGCCAACGTCGGCGCCGCCTTGGACGGCCCGGCCATCAGCGAGGAGGAGCACGAGGTCACCCTCCGCGCCGAGCGGCCGGTCGTGGACAAGGAGGCCGTCCCGGTCGAGCGGGTCCGCCTGGACAAGGAGACCGTGACCGACGAGGAGACCGTCTCCGCCGACCTGCGCAAGGAGCAGATCCAGGTCGACGGCGACACCGACCGGCGTATCTGACGCAACCCCCGCGTAGCCGCGCGGGGCCGCCGACGACGGTGACCGGCCGAGGACAGGACTCGGCCGGTCACCGTTTCCACGTGCGGGTGGGATGCTCGGGGGCGTGACCGAGCCCACCCTCCCGACCGCCGAGGCCGATCTGCCCTCTGACCTGTCCAGCCCCGAGAAGCTGGCCGCGGCGCTGGAGGCCACGGGCTACCTGCCGGACGAGGGGCTGGCCACCGCCGCGTACCTGGCGCTGGTGATGCACCGGCCGCTGTTCCTGGAGGGCGAGGCCGGCGTCGGCAAGACCGCGCTGGCCCATGCGCTGGCCGAGGTCACCCAGCGGCCGATCTACCGGCTGCAGTGCTACGAGGGCCTGGAGGCCAGCCAGGCGCTCTACGACTGGGACTTCGGCCGCCAGCTGCTGCACCTGCGCGCCGCCGAGGCCGCGCACGCCAACGACAACCCCGAGGCGCTCGAGGCCTCGCTCTACGACCGCCGGTTCCTGCTCGCCCGCCCCCTGCTGCAGGCGCTGGAGGACTCGCCGTCCGTGCTGCTGGTCGACGAGGTGGACCGCGCGGACGACGAGTTCGAGGCCTTCCTGCTCGAGGTGCTCTCGGACTTCACCATCTCCATCCCCGAGCTCGGCACCGTCCGCGCGCAGACCCCGCCGCTGGTCATCCTCACCTCCAACCGCACCCGCGAGGTGCACGACGCCCTCAAGCGCCGCTGTCTCTACCACTGGCTGCAGCACCCGGACTTCGACCGCGAGGTGGCGATCCTGCGCCGCCGGCTGCCCGAGGTGACCGAGCAGCTGGCCCGCGAGGTGGCCCGGGCGACGGCGAAGCTGCGCACCCTCGACCTGCTCAAGCCGCCCGGCATCGCCGAGGCCATGGACTGGGCCACCGCGCTGCACACCCTCGGCGCCCGCGACCTCGACCCCGACGTCGCCGCCCGCACGCTCGGCGCGGTGCTGAAGTACCGGGAGGACACCGAGCGGGTGCAGATGCAGGTCCGCGGGGCGCTCTTCGGTGGCTGAAGGACTCCGTCCCCCTCACCCCTCGCAGGCTCGGGGCGAGCCTCCGGACGGGGCCGTGCCGGCACGACGCCGGGACATCGTCGACACCGTCCTCGGCTTCGCGCGCACGCTGCGCGCGGCGGGGGTGGCCGCCTCACCGGACCGGGTCGAGGCGATGCTGGCCGCCGTCGGCTCGCTCGACGTCCTGGACCCGACGCACGTGTACTGGGCCGGCCGGCTGACCCTGTGCGCGGGCCCCGACGACCTCGACCGCTACGACGCGGCGTTCGTCGCCTACTTCGCCGGGGAGGCGCCGCGGCGGCCGCGGTCCGCGCCGCCGGAGCGGCAGATCGTCTCGGCCATGGCGCCGCTGGACGCCGGCTCGGGCGAGGGGGAGGAGTCCGCCGACCGCCAGGACCTCGCCGTGCAGGCCAGCGCCGACGAGGTGCTGCGCCACCGCGACATCTCGGAGCTGACCGTCGCCGAGCGCGAGCACCTGCGCCGGCTGTTCACCCTGCTGCGGCCGGCCACCCCGATGCGGCCGTCGCGCCGGCGGCGGCCGAGCCCGCTGGGCGCCGTCCACCCCGCCCGCACCGTGCGGCGGGCGCTGCGCGACGGCGGCGAGGTCACCCGGCTGCTGCACCGCCGCGCCGCCCCGCGCCCGCGGCGCGTCGTGCTGCTGGTCGACGTCTCCGGGTCGATGAGCCCCTACGCCGACGCGCTGCTGCGCTTCGCGCACGCCGCGGTGCGGGCCCGGCCGTCGTCCACCGAGGTGTTCACCATCGGCACCCGGCTGACCCGGGTGACCAGGGAGATGCGGCTGCGCGACCCGGACAAGGCGCTGGCCGCCAGCGGCTCGGCGATCCCCGACTGGTCCGGCGGCACCCGGCTCGGCGAGGTGCTCAAGGCGTTCCTCGACCGGTGGGGCCAGCGCGGCATGGCCCGCGGGGCGGTGGTCGTGATCTGCAGCGACGGCTGGGAGCGCGGCGGCACCGAGCTGCTGGCCGACCAGATGGCCCGGCTGCGGCGGCTCGCCCACGCGGTGGTGTGGGTGAACCCGCACAAGGGCCGGGAGGGCTACGAGCCGCTGACCGGCGGCATGCAGGCCGCGCTGCCGTCGATCGACTCGTTCGTCGCGGGGCACAGCCTGGCCGCGTTCGAGGAGCTGTCGGGAGTGATCCAGCGTGCGTGAGGCGTTGTGGAGGAGATTCGTGGGGGTTACGCCGACGAATCTCCTCCGGAAGGGATCTGGGAATGCGTGACGTGCTCGAGGACCTGGTCGGCTGGTGGCAGGCCGGGGAGACCGTGGGGATGGGCACCGTCGTGGCCACCTGGCGCTCGGCGCCGCGGCCCGCCGGCGCCTCGATGCTGGTCGGCCCCGACGGCACCGCCGTGGGCAGCGTGTCCGGCGGATGCGTCGAGGGCGCGGTCTACGAGGAGGCCAAGGACGCCGTGGAGACCGGCGAGGTCTCGCTGCAGCGCTACGGCGTGAGCGACGACGACGCCTTCGCGGTGGGCCTGACCTGCGGCGGGATCCTCGACGTGTTCGTCGAGCCGGTGTCGCGCGAGTCCTTCCCGGAGCTGGGCGAGATCGCGGAGTCGGTGGCGGCGCACGAGCCGGTCGCCGTCGTCACCTGCGTGAAGGGCCCGGAAGACCGCCTCGGCCGGCGGATGGTGCTCTGGCCGGACCGGGCGTCCGGTTCGTTCGGCCTGCAGCGCATGGACGACGCCGTCGCCGCCGACGCGCGCGGCATGCTCGCCGCCGGCCGTACCGGGATGCTGCACTTCGGCCACGACGGCGAGCGCCGCGGCGACGAGCTCGAGCTGTTCGTGAACTCCTTCGCCCCGCCGGCGCGGATGGTCGTCTTCGGCGCCATCGACTTCGCCGCCGCCGTCGCGCGGGTCGGCTCGTTCCTCGGCTACCGGGTGACCGTGTGCGACGCCCGCCCGGTGTTCGCCACGCCGAAGCGCTTCCCGGACGCCGACGAGGTGATCGTCGAGTGGCCGCACCGCTACCTGCAGGGCGAGGTGGACGCCGGCCGGATCGACGGGCGCACCGTGCTGTGCGTGCTCACCCACGACCCGAAGTTCGACGTCCCGCTGCTGGAGGTTGCGCTGCGGCTGCCGGTCGCCTACGTGGGCGCGATGGGGTCGCGGCGGACGCACGACGAGCGGCTGGCCCGGCTCGAGGAGGCGGGGCTGTCCAAGGAGGAGCTGGCACGGCTGTCCTCGCCGATCGGGCTGGACCTCGGCGCGCGGACGCCGGAGGAGACCGCGGTGTCGATCGCCGCGGAGATCATCGCCGGCCGCTGGGGCGGCTCCGGCGAGCGGCTCACCGGCACGGAGGGCCCCATCCACCGCACCGCCGAGCGGTAGCACAGGGACTTTTTCGGGCTCAAGTCCCCGCACTTGAGCCCGAGAAAGTCTCCGTCATAGCGGAGCAGGTATACCGTTTCCGGTATGCCGCCGTCGCCGCGCCGCAGCCGCTTCCCCGGCCTGGAGGGCCGCTCGGAGCGCCGCCGCGAGCTGATCGAGGAGCTGGTCCGCGCCCGCCGGGAGAGCGAGCTGAGCCAGACCGAGATCGCGGCCCGCATGGGGACGTCGCAGTCCGCGGTCGCTCGCCTGGAGAGCGGGGAGCTCGACGCCCGGCTGTCGACGCTGGAGCGCTACGCGGCCGCGCTGGGCCGCACCGTCGACTGGCAGATCCGCCCCTCCGAGGAGTCGCCATGACCCGTCCCACCGGCACGCCGTCCGCGACCTGGCCGCCCGTTCCGCCCGGACCGCCGCCGGAGCCGTTCCCGCCCCGGCCGCCGCAGTACCCGCAGCCCTCGCCGTGGCGCCCCGAACCGCGCCCGCCGGCGCCCGGGTCGGCCTCGGTGTCGGTCGTCGTGGGGCCGTCGGACTGGCTGGCCGAGCGGCTGCTCGAGCAGCGGCTCGTCGCCCTCGCCGGCCGGCTGGACGACGACGACGTGAACCGCGCGGTCGCCGAGCTGGCCCTGCTCGACGCCAACGGCGACGAACCCGTGCGGCTGCGTCTCTCGGGGGTGAGCGCCGACCTGGGCGCCGCGCTGACCCTCGTCGACGCGCTCGACCTCATGGGCGTGCCGGTGCAGGCCACCTCCCTCGGCACGCTCAGCGGCGCGGCCGTCGCCGTCCTCGCCGTGGCCTCGCAGCGGGCCCTGGGTGCGCACGCGCTCGTGCAGCTGGTCGAGCCGAGGGCGCCGCGCGGCCGGCTCGGGCGGGACGTCGAGCTCGAGGCCCGCGAGCACGCCCGTCAGCTGCGCCGGCTGCAGGAGCGGCTCGCCGAGGCGTGCGGCCGCGACGTCGAGCAGATCGCGGCCGACATGCGCGCCGGGCGCCTCCTGTCGACCGAGGAGGCGCGGGAGTACGGCCTGATCGACCCCTGAAAAGGCTGTTCAGGGGGACGATGTGAGCCCGTGACGACCATCCTCCTGGTGGACGACGAGGCGGCGATCACCGACAACCTCGCGCCGTTCCTCAAGCGCGCCGGGTTCTCGGTGGTCGTCGCCTCCGACGGGGAGGAGGCGCTCTCCCGGCTGCCGGCGGTCAGCCCCGACCTCGTGGTGCTCGACGTCCTGCTCCCCGGCATGGACGGGCGCGAGGTGCTGCGCCGGGTCCGGCACGAACGGCGCCAGGTGCCGATCATCCTGCTCACCCAGGTCGGCGAGTCCGGCGAGCGGACCATGGCCCTGGAAGAGGGCGCGGACGACTACCTGAACAAGCCGTTCGACCCGTACGAGCTGGTCGCCCGCATCCGCGCGGTGCTGCGCCGCGGCGGGCGCAACGACCCCTCGCTGCGCGGCGCCCAGCGACTCCGCAGCGGCGACGTCGTGCTGGACCGGGCGTCGCAGCGGGTGTTCAAGGCCGACCGCGAGGTGGCGCTGACGCCGCGGGCGACGGTGCTGCTCGGGTACCTGATGACCCATCCCGACGAGGTGATGACGCGGGAGCGGCTGCTGGAGGCGGTCTGGGGGTGGTCGTACCAGAGCAGCACCCGCTCGGTGGACACCCGCGTGGCCGAGCTGCGGCGGGCGCTGGAGCGCGACTCCGGCTCGCCCGAGCTGATCACGACGGTGCCCGGCCTCGGCTACCGGTTCTCCGCCCGGGTCGAGAGCGTCTGAGTCGTGCGCCGGCTCCGCTGGCTCCTGGCCCTGCTCCCCCTGGTGGCGGGCGCAGGGCTGTGGGTGGCGGCCCGGGCCGGCGGGATCCCCGACGACCGGCTGCTGATCAGCGTCAGCGCGTTCCGCGGCGACTGGCTGCTCTCCCTCGGGGCCCTGCTCAGCCTGCTGGCCTGCGCAGGGCTCGCGATCTTCGGCCGCCGCGAGGGCCGCGCACGCCGGCAGCTGCGGGAGCAGGCCGACGCGTACGCCCGGGACCGCCGGCTGCTGCTCTCCCGCCTCGACCACGAGCTGAAGAACCCGCTCACCGCCATGCGCGCCGCGGCGGCGAACGTCGCGGCGGCCGGGCCGGACGCCGACCGGGCGGCCGCCGTCCGCAGCATCGACGAGCAGGTGCTGCGCCTCTCCCGGCTGACCGCCGACCTGCGCAAGATCGCCGACGTCGAGAGCGGGTCGCTCGACCGCCGTCCGGTCGACCTGACCGCGCTCCTGGAGGAGGCGGTGGACGTCGCCCGCGAGCAGCCCGGCGCCGACCGGCTGGAGATCAGCCTCGACCTGCCCCACGCCCCCTGGCCGTTGCCCAAGGTGCCCGGCGACGCCGAACTGCTGTCGCTCGTCGTCGGCAACCTGCTGGACAACGCGGTGAAGTTCACGCCGGCCGGCGGCCGCGTCGAGGTGCGGGCCCGGGAGGCGGGCGGCGACGTCGTGATCGAGGTGGCCGACACCGGCTCCGGGATCGAGCCCGCCGACGAGGCCCACATCTGGGAGGAGCTGTACCGGAGCCCGCGTTCCCGGACCGTCCCCGGCAGCGGCCTCGGCCTCTCGCTGGTCCGCACCGTGGTCGAGCGGCACGGGGGCACGGCCGCGGCGGAGAGCCGGGTGGGCCGAGGCACGGTGGTCCGGGTCCGGCTGCCCGCCGGGCCGAGTGAGACCTGAGGTCAGAACGCCGCCGAGCCGGGGACGTAGGCGTTCTGCTGGATCAGCCCGTGCTGACAGACCGGCCCGAGCGACCACGGCCGCAGCAGCGCCGTCGTCCGGTCCGGGGGCGTGATGACGACGGCGGTGGCCGTCGGCTCGCAGGCCGCGCCGTTCTCGCCGCCGGCCGGCACCGAGGCCCAGTGCAGCAGCGAGCGGGCGGAGGCGCCGGGCGTGAGCGTCACGGTGTGCGGCGCCGGGGAGGCGACGCGGCGCAGATCGGTGGGCACGCCCTGGCCGGGCGCGCCGAGCAGGGCGAGCCCGCCGTAGCCGGTCACCGAGCAGGTCCGTCCGCTCGCATTGGTCAGGACGACGGTGGCGTACCGCTGGCCGGCGCCGGGGGAACCCGGCAGCAGCCGCGCGCTCAGCTGGGCGGTGCTGCACCTCGGGGTGGCGCTGCTCGCGCCGGCTGCGGGCACCGCTGCCGCGGTGATCAGCCCGAGGCCCAGCGTCGCAGCGCCGGCCAGCCCGATCGCCCGCAGCTTCGTTCGCAGGTTCATCACTGCCTCCCGTGGTCGTCGGTGTGTGCTCGACGCTAGGAAGCCGGTGTGGCGCGACGGTGCCGCCGATGTGCGGGGTTCGACACGGCGTGTGCCGGGCCTGACACGGGTCAGCCGGCGGTGTACGGCTGCTGGTCGATGCTGCCGGCCTCGCAGACCGGCCCCTCGGTCCAGGCGATCGACAGCGGCGAGGTCTCGTCGGGCGGGATCACCTGCAGCGCGGCGGGGTTCGGCTGGCAGTCCCCGCTCGCCGCGTCGCCGGTGCCCGGGACGGCGCCCCAGTGCAACTGTGAGCTCGCCGAGTCACCAGGCTTCAGCGTCACCGTCGTGGGGGCGGGGGAGACGCGGTCCTGGTGGGTGGGCAGCGCGGCGCCGGAGGCGTCGGTCAGCCCGATGCCGCCGTACCCCGTGATCGTGCAGGTGCGGCCGCCGGTGTTGCGCAGGACCACCGTGGCGTAGCGCTGCCCGGCGCCGGGACTGCCTGGCTGCAGGCTGCCGGTCAGGTCGGCGGTGTGGCAGCGGCCGATGCTCGCGGCTCCGCTCGAGGTGGTCGAGCCGGCCGGGACGGTCCCGGTCGGCGACGAGCCGCTGGTCACCGGGGCGGCGGAGGGCGACGGCGCAGCGCTGGTACTGGTCGTCGTCCTGCGGGAGGACGAACCGGAACCGTAGGCGTCGGTGATCGAACCCCGGAACGAGCAACCGGCCACGGCGACCAGCAGGAACGCCGCAAGGAGCAGCCGACCCAAGGCGTGCCTCACCCCTCCCACGCTAGAGACTTCGGGTGACCGCGGACCGGTTGTCGTGTGACCGTTCCGGGACGTCGGGCGCCGGAACGGACACAGGGAGGGCAGCGGATGCCGGAGGCGTTGCCGTACGCCTACGACGTGGAGATCGTCGGCCTGCTCGCCTCCCCGGAGCACCGCTACGACGGCCGGCCGGCCGGCCGCGTGCCGGCGCAGGACGGCGACCGGCGTGCGGAGCTGACCGTCCGGGGCGGCCACGGCATCGTCGGCGACCGCTACGCCGGCCGGGCGGCGCACCGGGACGCGCACGTCACCGTCCTCGCGGCGGAGGGGATCGAGGAGCTGGCCGCCGAGCTGGGGCTGCCGGTCCCCGAGCCGCTGCTCGCCCGCCGCAACGTCGTCCTGCGGGGTGCGGAGGTCGAGTCACTGCGCGGACAGGAGTTCGCGCTGGACTGCGGCGAGGGGGAGGTGCGGCTGCGCGGCGGGCGCCCGGCCAACCCGTGCGCCTGGCTGGACATTGCGCTCGCCCCTGGCTTCCACCGGGGCCTGCGCGGGCGGGCGGGGATCCGCTGCGCGGCGGTGAGCGACGGCGTCCTGCGGCTCGGTCCCGCCGTCCTCCGGTCCGCCGTCCCCCTCGACGCGTCGCGGGCCGGGGCGGTCAGGCGGCCGACCCTGCGCCCGCGGTGATCTGCTCGCGCAGGATGTCGGCGTGCCCGCAGTGCTGGGCGAGCTCACGGAGCATGTGGAGGTACACCCAGCGCAGCGGCAGCGGACCGCGCCGGTTGCCGCGGAGCACGTCGTCCAGTCCCAGGGACGACGCCGCCCGTCGGGAGGCCTCGCACGCCTCGCGGTGCGCCGCCTGCACGGTGGCGACGGTGTCCGCGGCGTCGAGGACGAACGAGTCGTCCGGGGTCGCGGGGATGCCGATCTCCGCCCGGGACCGGCAGGTCACCGCCTCGTCGAACCAGACCTTCTCCACGAAGGTCGCGTGCTTCACCAGCCCGAGGAGTGTCGTGCGGGAGGGCACCAGGGAGCGGCGCGCCTGCTCGTCGGTCAGCCCGTCCAGGCAGGAGGTGAGCGCCTCCCGGTGCTCGTCGAGAAACGCCTCGAACTGCGCCCGGGCCGGCTGATGGATGACGTCCTCGGCGGACGTGACGGGACGGCGAGCCATCCGCGGAGGATGTCACTGCAGCACGTGGCACGGGAGAGCCGGGGCTGGCCTTCCCGGGCGCGGTGGAGTAGGGACGGGAGCATGTCCGCGACCGAGGTGTACCGCGCTGCCCGAGACTCCCTGCTCGCCCTGCGCGGCGACCACGCGAAGGCCGCCGCCGAGTTCCGCTGGCCGACGTTCGACGGCCCGTTCAACTGGGCGGTGGACTGGTTCGACGCCTACGCGCGCGGCAACGACGGCACGGCGCTGCACATCGTCGAGGAGGACGGCCGCGCCGCGCGGTACACCTTCGACACGATGGTCCGCCGTTCCGACCAGGTCGCCGGCTGGCTGCGCGCGAACGGCGTCGGGAAGGGCGACCACGTCGTCCTCATGCTCGGCAACCAGGTCGAGCTGTGGGAGTCGATGCTCGCGGTCATGAAGCTCGGCGCGGTGATCATGCCGACGACGACCGCGCTCGGCCCCGCCGACCTGACCGACCGCATCGAGCGCGGCGGCGCGCGGCACGTGATCGTCAACGCGGCCGACGCGGCCAAGTTCGACCAGGTCGCGGGGGACTACACCCGGATCGCCGTGGGCGAGGCCCCGCAGGGCTGGCTCGCCTACGCCGACACGCAGGCCGCGGACGACGCCCCGCCCGGCCACCCCGGCACGCTGCCCACCGACCCGCTGCTCCTCTACTTCACCAGCGGGACGACGAGCCGGCCCAAGCTCGTCGAGCACACGCAGGTCAGCTACCCGGTGGGCCACCTGTCCACGATGTTCTGGCTGGGCGTGCAGCCCGGCGACGTGCACCTGAACATCAGCTCGCCCGGCTGGGCCAAGCACGCGTGGAGCTGCTTCTTCGCCCCGTGGATCGCCGAGGCGACGATCTACCTCTACAACTACACGCGCTTCGACCCCGCGGCGCTGCTCGGCCGGATCCGCGAGGACGGCATCACCACGTTCTGCGCGCCGCCGACCGTCTGGCGGATGCTCATCAAGGCCGACCTCTCCGGCGGCCCCGGCGCGATCCGCGAGGCGGTCGCCGCGGGGGAGCCGCTCAACCCGGAGGTCATCGAGCAGGTCAAGGCCCAGTGGGGGCTCACCCTGCGGGACGGCTACGGCCAGACCGAGACGACGGCGTCCGTGGGCAACACCCCCGGCTCGACGGTGAAGCCGGGTTCGATGGGCCGGCCGCTGCCCGGCGTTCCGGTGGTGCTGGTCGAGCCGGTCAGCGGCGAGCTCGCCGACGAGGGGGAGATCTGCCTCGACCTGTCGGCGTCCCCGCTCACCCTGATGACCGGCTACCAGGGTGACGAGGAGCGCAACGCCGAGGCCATGGCCGGCGGCTACTACCACACCGGCGACGTCGCCCAGCGCGACGACGAGGGCTACATCACCTACATCGGGCGCACCGACGACGTCTTCAAGGCCAGCGACTACAAGATCAGCCCGTTCGAGCTGGAGAGCGTGCTGATCGAGCACCCGGCGGTCACCGAGGCGGCCGTCGTCCCGGTGCCGGACCCGGTGCGCGCGGCGATCCCCAAGGCCTACATCGCGCTCGCGCCGGGGCACGAGCCGACCCGGGAGACGGCGTTCGCGATCCTCAAGCACTGCCGGGAGCACCTCGCCCCGTTCCAGCGGGTCCGCAAGATCGAGTTCTACGAGCTGCCGAAGACGATCAGCGGCAAGATCCGCCGGGTGGAGCTGCGCGAGCGCGAGGAGCAGCTCGCTCCGGAGGGCAGCGGCACCGAGTACACCGACACCGACTTCCCCGAGCTGCGCGGCTGAGTTCACTCCGCTCGGACTCAGCCCAGCAGATCGCGGACGGCGGCCGGCGCCAGCGACGGCCGGTGCAGCGGCGCCACCCGCCCGCCCCCGGCCGCGGCCAGCGCCGCGCAGGAGGCGGCCGCCTCCTCCTCGGCGGAGAGCGCGAGCACCGAGAGCCGGGCGGGGATGCGGGCGAGCGCCGAGGCGGCGTTCACCGGGTCGGGGCTCTCGGTGGCCACGCCGTCGGAGAGCAGCAGGACCTGCCGGTCGGCCGCGCGGGAGCGGGCCACCTGCGCGGCCGCGGTCTGCAGCGCCAGCTCGAGGTCGGTGGTGCCGCCGCCGCGCAGGTCGCAGAGCCGGTCGATGACGACGTCGACGCGCGGATCGGGCGAGAGCGGCCGCAGCACGACCGCCTTCGACCAGAACGCGACGACGCCGAGCTCGTCGCCCGGGCGCATCCGCTGCACCAGCGCCGAGGCGGTGAGCACGGAGGCGGCCAGCTCGTCGCCGGCGACCGAGCCGGAGGCGTCGACGAGCAGCAGCAGGGCGCGGCCGGTGGAGCGCCAGCCGCGGGTGTGCAGGTGGGCGGCCTTCCAGTGCGGTTCGGCGCCGCGCGCGGCCAGGGTGGCGTCGAGGTCGACGTCCGACCCGGTCGGGTCCTGCCGGGTGACCATCCGGCTGACGCCCGGCCGGTCGGCGACGCCGGTGCGGGGGTTGCCGACCGGCAGCCGGGCGGCCAGGGCGCGGGCCGCCGTCCGCAGGGCGGGGTCGAAGGCGCGGGCGGCCTGGGCGAGCACCCTCGCCGCGGCGTCGGGGTCGCGCTCGGCCAGGTCGGCCACCGCGGCGGCGTCGAGCTGCCCGGCCTCGGGGGAGATCGCGTCGAAGTCCGGGTTGCTGCGGGAGAGCTGGTCCCGGCTGGCCCGGCGGGCGGCGGAGTTCTTGAGCAGCTCCTCGACCTCGGCCGGGTCCTCGACCACCCGCGGCCGCTGCGGGCGGCCGCCGGGCGGCTCCCCGCCCTGGCCGGGGGGCGGTGGGGGCCCGGGCTCGTCGTCCCCGGGCGTCAGGCTTTTCCCAGCTCCTCACCGGCCCGCCGCCAGACGTCGGCGACGACGTCCTCGACCGGGCGGGCGACGCCGTCCCCGAGCGTGACCTTGCCGGTGAGCGCCGCCAGCGCGGCGTCCAGCCCGGTGCCCTCCTCGACGTCCTCGGACCCGCGGACGACGGCCAGCTCGCGGGCGATGAGCACGCTGTCGATGGCGCCGCGGACGGACGCGCCGATGCGCAGCTCGGGGTGGTCGCGGGTGATCCGCACGGCGCGGACCGCCCGGGCGACGAGGTCGTCCGGTCCGCTCGTCACCGCGGCGACCACGGCCAGCTCGGCCTCCTCGTCCTGGTAGCCCATGGCCACCCGGCAGGAGCGGTCGTAGAGGGCGGGGGTGACCCGGGCGGTGCCGACGGCGTCGAACGGATTCATCGCGGCGACCAGGCGGAAGGTGGGCCGGGCGGCGACCCGGCCGTAGCGCGGCACGTGCATCTCGCGCTCGGAGAGGACCCCGAGCAGCACGTTCATCGTCTCCTCGGGCACCCGGTTGAACTCCTCGACGTAGAGCAGCGCGCCCTCCGTCATGGCCCGGGTCAACGGCCCGGGCACGAAGTTCTCGGGGCGGTAGTCCTCGGAGAGCACCCGGGAGGCGTCGTGGTGGCCGACCAGCCGGGTGGGCGTCAGCTCGGCGTTGCCCTCGACCAGCACCAGGGGGACGCCGGCGCCCTGGGCCAGCGAGCGCAGCAGCGTGGTCTTGCCCGTGCCCGGGGGCCCCTCGAGGACGACGTTGCGGCCGGCCGACAGCGCCGCGGCGACCACCTCGGCCTCCCGCAGCCGCGCGACCACCCGCTCGCGGGCGACCCGCACCATGCCGCCGACGTCCAGCCGGGATGCCGTCGTCGTCCCCACCCGGTCTCCTCCCTCGCGTCAGCGCCTCCTGGCTCACCGTGGGACGTGAGCCAGGAGGCGCTGGGATCAGTTCAGCTGATCGTGGCCGTTCAGTCGTAGATGATCACGCCGCGGATGTTCTTGCCGGCGTGCATGTCCTCGTAGCCCTGGTTGATCTCGTCGAGCGTGTACTTCTTGGTGATCAGCTCGTCGAGCTTGATGTTGCCCTCCTGGTAGAGCCGCAGCATCCGCAGGATGTCGGTGTGCGGGTTCGAGTCGCCGAACAGCGCGCCCTTGAGCTCCTTGGCGAACAGCGTGAGCTCGCCGATGGAGATCGGCACGCCGACCTCGGTGATGTCGCCCAGGCCGGTGACGACGACGGTGCCCGCCTTGCGGATCGCCTGGAACGCCTGCCCGACGTGCTCGGGCTTGGTCACGCCGACCGTGACGATCGCCTTGTCCGCGCCCTGGCCGTTGGTGATGCTCTTCGCGAACTCGTCGGCCTCCTCGATGCTGGCGAACGTCTCGGTGGCGCCGAGCTCGCTGGCCTTCTCCCGCTTGAAGGCGACCGGGTCGACCGCGATCACGTGGCTGGCGCCGGCGTGCGCCGCGCCCTGGACGGCGTTGATGCCGATCCCGCCGATGCCCATGACGATCACGACGTCGCCGGGCGCGACCTTGGCGGCCTGCACCGCCGACCCCCAGCCGGTGCCGACGCCGCAGCCGGTGAGGCAGGCGACCTCGAGCGGGATGTCGTCCGGGATCTTGATCGCGGAGTCCACGTTGACCGTGGTCACCTGGGAGAACGTGCTGATGCCGCACATCTGGCCGACCGGCGTGCCGTCCTTGAGCTGCAGGCGGAAGCTCTCGGGGTCGTCGAAGCGGGCGCCGAGGAGCAGCCCGGCGCCCAGGTCGCACAGGTAGGACATGCCGTTGGCGCACCACCGGCACTTGCCGCACGCGGGCAGGAAGGAGAAGACGACGTGGTCGCCCTCCTTGAACCCCGTCACCCCGGGACCGACGGCGGTGACGACGCCGGCGCCCTCGTGCCCGCCGGCCATGGGGTAGTGGCCGACCGGGATGTCGCCGGTGGCCAGGTGGTCGTCGGAATGGCACATGCCGGAGGCGGCCAGCTTGACCTGGATCTCGCCCGCCCGGGGATCGTCGACCACGAGGTCGACGACCTCGAACTTGCCGGGTGCTTCGCGGATGATCGCGCCGCGGGACTCTACGGGCACCGTTGACCTCCTCGTCGCCCTCGTCGAGGGCCCGTCTCTGGGCATGCGCGAGCGCGCATGAACACCCCGACGTTATGGCCCCCGTCACACCCGGGGGAAGAGCCCTGCAACGTTCTTCGCTACGTTCGCGGCGCGAGCTCGAACCGTGGTACGTCCCGGCGGTCAGACTGGGCCGGTGACGGTCGTCCCGGTGGTCGTGGTCGGCGCCGGGCCGGTGGGGCTCACGGCGGCGCTGCTCCTCGCCCGCCGCGGCGTGCCGGTGCTCGTGCTGGAGCGCTACCGCGAGCCGTATCCGCTGCCGAGGGCCACGCACCTCGACGACGAGGTGTTCCGGGTCCTGCAGGACGCCGGGGTCGCCGACGAGGTCGCCGCCATCAGCCGGCCGATCGCCGGGATGCGGCTGGTGGACCGGCGGCTGCGCACGCTGGCCGAGTTCCCGCGTCGCGCCGAGGACGCGCGGCACGGCTGGCCACCGGGGGTGCTGTTCCGCCAGCCGGAACTCGAGGCCGTGCTCCGTTCCGCGGTCGCGTGCACACCCGGCGTCGAGCTGCGCGCCGGCTGCGAGGTGACCGGGCTGACGCAGGACGGCCACCGGGTCGTCCTCGCGACGGGGGACGGCGCCGTCGCCGCCTCGTTCGTGGTCGGCTGCGACGGGGCCAACAGCACGGTCCGGCGGCTCATCGGCGCGGGCATGCGCGACCTGGGCCGGCCGGACCGCTGGCTGGTGGTCGACGCCCGCTGGCCGGGCGCCACCCCGGTGTGGCCGGGCGTCCACCAGGTCAGCGATCCGCATCGGGCGGCCACGTTCATGCCGGTCACCGGCGACCGCTACCGCTGGGAGTTCCGGCTCCACCCGGGGGAGACGGCGGAGTCGGCCGACCTCGCGGCCCTGCTGGCGCCGTGGGGCGCCGCGGACGCCGAGATCGAGCGGGCGGCCGGCTACGAGTTCCGCGCTCAGGTCGCCGACCGGTGGCGAGCCGGTCGCGTGCTGCTCGCCGGGGACGCCGCGCACCTCACCCCGCCGTTCATCGGGCAGGGGCTCGGCCTCGGCCTGCGCGACGTGCACCAGCTGACCTGGAAGCTGGCCGCCGTCCTGGCGGGGACGGCGAGGGAGGAGCTGCTGGACACCTACGCCGCCGAGCGCGCGCCGCACGCCCGCGCGCTGATCCGGGTGGCCGTGCGGCTCGGCGGGCTGATGACCGGCGGCGGCCGGGCGGGGGACGTCGTGCGGCGCGTGGTGCTGGCCGGCTACCGCCGGGTCCCGGCGGTGGCCGCGCTGGCGCGCAGCAGCCGGACGCCGCCGCTGCGCCGCGGGCCGCTGGTGGAGCGGCACGGCCGGGCCGGCCGACGGCTGGCCGGCGCGCTCGTGCCCCAGCCGGAGGTCCTCGCCGGCGGACGGCGGTGCCGGCTCGACGACGTCCTGGGGGCGGGTTCGGCGGAGCTGTCCGTGGACGGCGGCCGGCTCACCGTGCGCCCGCTCGAGCCGGCCGGGCCGCCGGTCGCGATCGAGGACCCGAGCGGCCTGCTGGCCGGGTGGCTGGAGGCCGCCTCCGCCCGCGCGGTCGTCGTCCGCCCGGACCGGATCGTGCGCTCCGCCCGCTGAGCAACAGCCTGGGCGGAGCTTGGCGGTTCCTTAGCGTCGCCTTTCCCTGGGCGGAAGCAGAGTTCCCGCCATGAAGAAGAAGACGATCCTCACCGCCGCCACCGCCGCCCTGAGCGCCGGCCTCATCGGCTTCGCCGCCGTCTCCGCGTCGGCCGACTCGTCGCCGTCCTCCTCCGACGACTCGACCCGCACCGTCTCCTCGGTCGTGCAGAACCGCGGCGGCGCCGACGACCCGGTCACGCACGACCTCGGCGACGACCACGGCTCCGGCGGTCACGGTGCGGACGACGTCGTCCGGACCCAGGCGCCCGCCCCTGCTCCCGTGAGCAGCGGGCGCGGCGGTGGGGACGACCCGGCGACCCACGACGTGGGTGACGACCACGGCTCGGGCGGCCACGGTGCGGACGACGTCGTCCGGACCCAGGCGCCGGCGCCGGCCGCGGCTCCCGCCAGCAGCGGTCGCGGCGGCGCGGACGACCCGGCGACCCACGACGTCGGTGACGACCACGGCTCGGGTGGCCACGGTGCCGACGACCCGGCGACCCACGACGTTGGCGACGACCACGGCTCGGGTGGCCACGGTGCCGACGACCCCGCCGGTGACGACCACGGCTCCGGCGGTCACGGCAGCGACGACTGAACCGCCTCGAACATCTGGCCCCTCCCGCGTCCTCCACCGAGGACCCGGGAGGGGTCCTGTCATGCCGAGCGGACGCCCGACCTGACCTCGACGGGCGCATCCGAGCCCTCGACGCCCAGGCGCCGCTCGAAGCCGGGCGGCAGGACGAGGTCGTCGCGGCGCAGCTGGTCGATCGACTCACGGCCGAGGCCGACCATCGCCGAGCCCAGCCCGTCGCGCAGCAGGTCGAGGACGTTCTCGACGCCGGCCTGGCCGTTGGCGGCCAGCCCCCACAGGTAGGCGCGCCCGATCATGACCGCCTTCGCGCCCAGGGCGAGCGCCTTCGCGACGTCGGCGCCGCGGCGGATGCCGCCGTCCAGCAGCACCTCGACCTGGTCGCCGACCGCCTCGGCGACCGCCGGCAGCGCCCGGATCGAGGCGGGGGTGCCGTCGAGGTTGTTGCCGCCGTGGTTGGACACCGAGATCGCGGTGACGCCGGCGTCGATCGCCCGCTTGGCGTCGTCCACCCGCATGACGCCCTTGAGCATGAACGGCGCCTCCGGCCACTGCTTGCGCAGCCAGGCGACGTCCTCCCAGGTCGGCATGGGCGACTGCATCCACATGCCGTAGGCCTCGAAGAAGGTCGGCGCCGGCTGCGCGGGGTCGCCGACCATGTTCGGGACGGTGAGGTCGGGCAGCTTCCTGGTCCGGGCGAAGTCGAGCAGCCAGCGCGGCTTGAGCGCCACCTGCGGGGCGTAGCGGCGGACCGCCTCGAAGTTGATCTTCTCCGGGATGAACGGGCTGCCCCAGTCGCGGCCGTAGGAGAACGACCAGTCCAGGGTGGCGATGATGCCGGCGGCGCCGGCGCGGCGGGCTCGGTCGACCTTGGCGGCCATCTGGTCGCGGTCGCCGACCCAGTACAGCTGGAAGAACGTCTTCGGGTTGGCCTCGATGACCTCCTCCATCGGCTTGCTGGCCATCGAGGACAGGCCCATCGCGGTGCCGCGTGCGGCGGCGGCGCGGGCGACGGCGACCTCGCCGTCCGGGTGCACGGCCTGCACGCCGGTGGGGCTGATCAGCACGGGCAGGGTGATGTCCTGGCCCATGACGCGGGTGGCCATCTGCTTGGCGTTGGCCAGGCCGGCGGTGTGCGGGGCGAAGCCGATCTCGTCGAAGGCGGCGGTGTTGTCGGCCGCCGTCAGGCCCTTCTCCGCGCCGGCGACCAGGGCCCCGTAGACGCCCTTGGGCAGCCGGCGCTCGGCCCGCCGCTGTGCCTCGGCCACCGTCTCGAACCAGGCGTTCGCCATCTGCACGCTCCCGTTCTCGCTGTCAGGGTGGTCATCGTGGCACTGAGTGCCACGACGTGTCAGGTGCGGGCGGGGGATCCGCCGTCCAGGGAGGGGAAGGCGCCGGCGAGCTCGCTGAAGGCGGCGCCGAGGTCGTCGGCCAGCCGGGTGCGGCCGTCGGCCAGCCAGACCGCGAACGCGGTGGTCGCCGCGGCGCGCGTCGTCGTCGCCACCAGGCGGGGGAGCAGCGCCTCGGCCGTCGTCCCCGTCCGGCGGGCGACGTGCTCGGCCACCACCCGGTCGATCTCGGCGTAACGCAGCTGCGAGTGCGCCTGCAGCGCGGGCTCGGTGAGGATCAGCCGCATCCGCTCGCGCAGCAGCGGCAGGTCGTCCTCGGCGTAGTCGTTGACCTCGACGTAGGCGGCGCAGATGCGGGCGAGCACGGGGCGGTCCGGCTCGTCCTCCGCGAGCAGCCGCGCGAGCCGGGCGACGTGGCCGCCGAAGTCGCCCCACACGGCGTCGGCCTTCGTCGCGAAGTACCGGAAGAAGGTCCGGCGGCTGATGCCCGCCTCGGCCGCGACGTCGTCGATCGTGACCTGCTCGAACCCCTTGACCGTGAACAGGTCGAGGGCCGCCTGCTCGATGCGGGCGCGCGTCCCCCCGCGCGGGTCCGACCCGGTCTCGGTCACCCCGCCATCTTCCGCTCTCGCCGGTCCGCGCGGGGTCTCCCGGCGGGCGGGCCCGTTGTTGCCGGTGGCACCGGGTGCCACTAGCGTCCGACGTGACCCACACCACTCCGGCTCCTGGAGGCCCGCATGCCCGAGACGACGACCCCCGCCGACGTCGACACCGAGGTTCCGGCGCCCGCCGCCGAGGAGACCGTGGTCGAGGAGTCGCTGGTCGAGGAGGTCTCGATCGACGGCATGTGCGGCGTCTACTGAGCACTCTCGTGGACGAGTTCGACCCGGGCCTGCCCTGGCAGCGGGCCCGGTCGGTCGCCCTGCGGCCCGAGCCGTTCGGGGCGCTGGTCTACCACTTCGGCAACCGCAAGCTGTCGTTCCTGAAGTCCAAGCTGCTCGTGCAGGTGGTCGAGTCGCTGGGCGAGCACCCGAGCGCCACGGCGACGTTGTCCGCGTGCGGCGTCGCCGAGCCGCAGCGGCCGGCCTACGTCAAGGCGCTCGCCGACCTCGCCCGTTCGCAGATGATCGAACCCCGGGAGTCCGCGTGACCGCAGTGCTTCCCCAGCGTCCCACCGGCGGGCGGCTGATCGACCAGTTCGAGTACGGCCTGGACGCCCCGATCTGCCTGACCTGGGAGCTCACCTACGCGTGCAACCTGGCGTGCGTGCACTGCCTGTCGTCGTCGGGTCGGCGGGACCCGCGGGAGCTGTCCACCGCCGAGGCCGAACGGGTCATCGACGAGCTGCAGCGGATGCAGGTCTTCTACGTCAACGTCGGCGGCGGCGAGCCGACGGTGCGGCCGGACTTCTGGCACCTGCTGGACTACGCCATCGGCCACGACGTCGGCGTCAAGTTCTCCACCAACGGCATCAAGCTGGACAGGGCGCGGGCCGAGCAGCTGGCCCGCACCGACTACGTCGACGTCCAGATCTCCTTGGACGGCGCGACCGCCGAGGTCAACGACGCCGTCCGCGGCGCCGGCTCCTTCGCCACCGCGACCCGCGCGCTGGAGAACCTGGCCGGGGCGGGGATGAAGGACTTCAAGGTCTCCGTCGTCGTCACCCGCGAGAACGTCTCCCAGCTCGACGACTTCAAGGCGCTCACCGACCGCTACGGCGCCCAGCTGCGGATCACCCGGCTGCGCCCGAGCGGCCGCGGCGCCGACGTCTGGGACCAGCTGCACCCCACCGCCGCCCAGCAGCGTGAGCTGTACTCGTGGCTGCTGGCCAACGGCGACAACGTGCTGACCGGCGACTCGTTCTTCCACCTCTCCGCCTACGGCGAGGCGCTGCCGGGCCTGAACCTGTGCGGCGCCGGGCGCGTGGTGTGCCTGATCGACCCGGTCGGCGACGTCTACGCCTGCCCGTTCGCGATCCACGAGCAGTTCCTCGCCGGCAACGTGCGCTCGCCCGGCGGCTTCCGGCGGGTCTGGCAGGAGAGCGAGCTGTTCGCCGAGCTGCGCAGCCCGCAGACCGGGGGCGCGTGCACGAAGTGCGGGCACTTCGACGCCTGCCGTGGCGGCTGCATGGCCGCGAAGTTCTTCACCGGCCTGCCGCTGGACGGCCCCGATCCCGAGTGCGTGCAGGGCTACGGCGAAACGGCCCTGGCCGCCCGCGACGGCGCCACGCCGCGCAGCCACCTCGACCACTCGCACACCGGGCCGGTGCGCGGCCAGCCCACCCTGCTGGGCATGCCGTCGATCCCCGCCAAGCTCTGCGACGAGTCCCCGCTGGCGGGCGCAGACCTGGGCTGAAGGGCTGTTGACCGCGGCCGGACGACCTTCGAGAGTGTGGCGCACACCACACGATCGAGGAGGCGGTCATGACCGCACAGGTGGACACCCGGATCGACGACGTCCTGCGGCACGCGGTCGAGAGCGGCGCGGTACCCAACGTCGTCGCCGTCGCGGCCGACACCGACGGCCCCTTCTACGAGGGCGCGGCCGGCAACCGGACGGTCGGCACCGACCAGCCGCTGGACGGCGGCACCGTCTTCCGCATCGCCTCCATGACCAAGATGGTCGCGACGACGGCGGCGCTGCAGCTCGTCGAGCGCGGCGAGCTGGACCTGCAGACGCCGATCGACACGCTCGTGCCCCAGTGGGCGGAGCTGGAGGTCCTCGAGGGCTGGGACGGCGACACCCCGCGCACCCGACCCCCGGCGACCCGCGCCACCGTCCACCACCTGGTCACCCACACCAGCGGCCTCGGCTACTGGTTCTGGAACGCGGACCTGGTCCGCTGGGAGGCGGCCACCGGCACGCCGAACGTCCTCGTCGGCAGCCGGGCCTGCTTCAGCGCGCCGCTGGTCGCCGACCCGGGGACGCAGTTCGAGTACGGCATCAACACCGACTGGCTGGGCCTGGTCGTCGAGGCGGTCTGCGGCCGCACGCTGGACAAGTACCTGGAGGAGAACGTCCTCCAGCCGCTGGGCATGACGCAGACGACGTTCAGCCCGACGGCCGAGCAGCGGGCCAACCTGACGCCGGTGCACATGAAGGACGAGAACGGCCAGTGGGTCGCCACCGACCTCGACTGGTCCCCGGAGCCGGAGTGGTGGGCCGGCGGGCACGGCCTGTACTCCACGCCCCGCGACTACCTGCGCTTCCAGCGGATGCTGCTGGGCAACGGCGAGGTCGACGGCGTCCGCATCCTGCGGCCGGAGACCGTGGACGCCGCGTTCACCAACCAGATCGGCGATCTCGACTTCCCCAGCCACATCCCCACCGCCGACCCCGCCTCCACGCACGCCTGGAACGGCCCGGCCGGGATGAAGTGGGGCTACGGGCTGCTGCTCACCACCGAGCAGGAGCCGGGCATGCGGGCGGTCGGCAGCGGCGCGTGGGCCGGCATCTTCAACACGCACTTCTGGGTCGACCGCGCCAGCGGGGTCACCGGCGCCATCTACACCCAGTTCCTGCCGTTCATCCCGGAGGAGGCCATGGCGGTCTACGCCGACTTCGAGCGGGCGGTGTACGCGAGCCGCTGACCTGCCCCGGCTAACCTCGCGCGGTGCGCAGCCTCGGGGACGTCGTCTGGCCGGACGTCCCCGAGGCGCCGCTGCTCGTCGTCCCCCTCGGCTCGGTCGAGCAGCACGGGCACCACCTGCCGCTGGCCACCGACACCATCGTGGCCTGCGCCGTCGCCGGGTCGGCTGTCGACCGCCTGGACGGCGCGCTGCTCGCGCCCGCCCTCGCGTACGGCGCGAGCGGCGAGCACGAGGGCTTCCCCGGCACGATCTCGCTCGGCACCGAGGCGCTCACCGGGCTGCTCGTCGAGTACGGGCGGTCGGCCTGCCGCTGGGCCGGCCGGGTGCTGCTGGTCAACGGCCACGGCGGCAACCTCGACGCGCTGGTCGCGGCCGGCACCGTGCTGCGTGCGGAGAGCCGGGACGTCGCCTGGTTCCCGTGCGGCGTCCCGGGCGCCGACGCGCACGCCGGGCGCACCGAGACGTCGCTGATGTTGCACGTGGAACCGGAGGGGGTGCAGGGGGAGCGCGCGGTCGCCGGCGAGACCCGGCCGATCGGGCAGCTGCTGCACCGGCTGCGGATCGAGGGGGTCCGGCCGGTGAGCCCCACGGGCGTCCTCGGCGACCCCGCGGGCGCCTCCGCCGAGGAGGGCGCCGGGCTGCTGACCGCGCTCGCCGACCGCCTGGTCGACGCCGTCGCCACATGGGACGTCGACGCGAACGGCCGCCTGCGTGCTTCATCGCGATAAAGCGCGTGATTAGGGTCCGCAGCATGACGCAGCAGCCGACGCACGAGCTGGTCTCCGAGGCGCCGACACCGCGCGTCGCCGTCGAGACCAACGGCATCAACGTCATCGCCGAGGACGAGCGCAAGGGCACCCCGCGCCAGCTGTTCTGGCCGTGGTTCGGCGCCAACGTCAGCGTCTTCGGCCTGGCCTACGGCTCGTTCCTGCTCGGCTTCGGCATCTCCTTCTGGCAGGCGCTGATCGCCGGCGTCGTCGGCATCGTCGTCTCGTTCCTGCTCTGCGGCTTCGTCGCGATCGCGGGCAAGCGGGGCTCGGCCCCGACGCTCGTGCTGAGCCGGGCGGCGTTCGGGGTGAACGGCAACCGGGTCCCCAGCGTGCTGTCCTGGGTGCTCACCGTCGGCTGGGAGACCGCGCTGGTGTCGCTCGCGACGCTGGCCACCGCGCAGGTGTTCGACCAGCTCGGCTGGAGCGGCGGGACGGCGACCAAGGTGGTCGCCCTGCTGGTCGTCGCCGCGCTGGTGGTGGCTGGCGGCGTGCTCGGCTTCGACGCGATCATGCGGATGCAGACGGTGATCACCTGGGTGACCGGCGTCCTGACCGTGGTCTACCTCGTGTTGGTGGCCGACCACGTGGACTGGTCGGCGGTGTCCTCGCTCCCGGCCGGGTCGACGGCGGCGGTGGTCGGCGCGCTGATCCTGGCCATGACCGGCTACGGGTTCGGCTGGGTCAACGCGGCCGCCGACTACTCCCGCTACCTGCCGCGGACCGCCTCCACCCGCGGGGTCGTCGGCTGGACGACGTTCGGCGGCGCGCTCGCGCCGGTCCTGCTGCTGCTGGCCGGCTGCTCGCCGGCTCGGATCCCGACCTGTCCGCGCAGATCGGGCTGGACCCGATCGGCGCCCTCGGCACGCTCCTGCCCACCTGGTTCCTCGTGCCGTTCATCGTGGTCGTCGTCCTCGGCCTGATCGGTGGCGCGCTGCTGGACATCTACTCGTCCGGCCTGTCGCTGCTGGCCGCCGGGCTGCGGGTGCCGCGCCCGGTCGCGGCCACGATCGACGGCACGCTGATGGTGATCGGCACGGTCTTCGTCGTCTTCGTCGCCGACAGCTTCATCGGGCCGTTCCAGGGCTTCCTGATCACCCTCGGCGTCCCGATCGCGGCCTGGTGCGGCATCTTCCTGGCCGACCTGGCGCTGCGCCGCCGCCCGTACGCCGAGCCCGAGCTGTTCGACCCCCGCGGCCGCTACGGCAGCGTGCAGCCGGTCCCGCTGCTGCTCCTGGTGATCGGCACCGTGCTGGGCTGGGGGCTGGTCACCAACACCTTCGCCGGCTGGCTGGACTGGCAGGGCTACCTGCTCGGCCCGCTCGGTCTCGGCGGCAAGGACGGTTCCTGGGCGTTCGCCAACCTCGGCGTCCTCGCCGCCTTCCTGGTCGGGCTGCTCGGCACGCTGGCGCTGCGCCGGTCGGCGGTGCGGGCGCAGGAAGCGGCCGCATGACGCCGCCGGGCTGGCTGGTCGTCGTCGACCTGCAGCGGGTGTTCGCCGACCCCGGTTCGCCGTGGACGACGCCGCGGTTCGAGGAGGTGCGGCCGCGGATCCGCCGGCTGGCCGGCGCCTTCGACGGCTGCGTCGTCTTCACCCGGTTCGTGGCCCCGGCGCAGCCGGTCGGCGCCTGGCGCGAGTACTACGACACCTTTCCGTTCGCGCTCCAGCCGCCGGACGCGCCGCTGTACGAGCTGGTCGAGGACCCGGGCGCGGCCGAGGTGCTCGACGTGACCACGTTCGGCAAGTGGGGCCCCGACCTCGCCGAGATCGTCGGCAGCGGCCCGCTCACGGTCGCCGGCGTCGCCACCGACTGCTGCGTGATCTCGACCGTGCTGCCGGCCGCGGACGCCGGCGTGCCGGTGCGGGTGGTCACCGACGCCTGCGCCGGCTCCAGCGACGCCGACCACGACCGGGCGCTGCGGGTGATGTCCCTGTACGCCCCGCTGGTCGAGCTGACGACGACCGACGAGGTGCTCGCCGCCCGATGAGCGTCGGCGCGCCGCCGGAGGACCGGCTGCCCGACGGGTTCGCCGTCCGGCTGGACCCGGCGGTGCAGCGGCGGGACGGCGGCGCCGCGCTGCTCGGCGGCTCGCCGCTGCGGCTGCTGCGCCTTGCGCCGCGGGCCCTGGCGCTGCTGTCCGGTGACCGGCTCGTCGTCCGGGACGCGACGAGCGCCGTCCTGGCCGCCCGGCTGCTCGACGCCGGGATGGCCGTCCCCGACCTCGGTGCGCGGGCCCCCGACGACGTCACGGTCGTGATCCCGGTCCGGGACCGGACGGCGTCCCTCGCCCGGCTGCTGGCCGCCCTGCGCGCCGATCCGTCCACCGCCGGCGTCCCCGTCCTGGTCGTCGACGACGGCTCGACCGATCCCGGCGCGGTGGCGACCGTGGCCGCGGCGCGCGCCGCCGACGTGCTGCGCCAGGCCCCCGCACGCGGACCGGCCGCCGCCCGCAACGCCGGCCTGCGGGCGGCCGCGACCGCCACGGTGGCCTTCGTCGACTCCGACTGCGTGCCGCGGCCGGGCTGGCTCGACGCGCTGGCCCCGCACCTGGCCGACCCGCGGCTGGCGCTGGCCGCCCCGCGCATCGTCGGGCTGCCGCCGGAGCGCCCGACCTGGCTCACGCCGTACGAGTCGGCGGTCAGCGCGCTCGACATGGGCGACCGCGCCGCCCCCGTCCGGCCGCTGTCGGCCGTCTCCTACGTGCCCAGCGCCGCCCTGCTCGTCCGCCGCACGGCGCTCGGGGCCGGCTTCGACGAGTCGATGCAGGTGGCCGAGGACGTCGACCTCGTGTGGCGGCTGACCGGCGCCGGCTGGCGGGTGCGCTACGAGCCGGCGGCCGAGGTGGCGCACGACCACCCGTCCGCGGCCGGGGCGTGGCTGCGCCGCCGCGCGTTCTACGGCACCGGGGCGGCGCCGCTGGCCGCCCGGCACGGCCGCGCGGTCGCGCCGCTGGTCATCTCCCCGTGGTCGGCGGTCGCCTGGGGGCTGCTGCTGTCCGGCCGGCGGGGGCTGCTGCCGGCGGCCGCCGTCCTGGGTGTGGCCTCGGCCCGGCTGGCCCGCCGCTTGTGCCGGCCGGGGGAGGCGCCGCCCGTCCTCTTCGCCGCGGGCCTGGTGCTGCGCGGCACGGCGACGGCGGGGACGACGCTGGCCCGGGCGGTCACCCGCCACCACTGGCCGCTGGCGCTCGCGGCCGCCGTGGTCTCCCGCCGGGCGCGCCGGCTGGTGGTGGCCGCGGCCGTGGGCGACGCCGCCGTCGCCTGGTGGCCGCACCGGCGCGCGGTCGGGCCGCTGCGCTTCGCCACCGCCCGGCGGCTGGAGGACCTCGCCTACGGGGCCGGGCTGTGGGCCGGAGCGCTGCGGGCCCGCGACCCGCGGGCGCTGCTGCCGGCTGCGCCGCCCACGTTCGAGGCCGTCAGAGGCCGCCGGCGACCCGGAGCACCGCGCCGCTGATGTAGGACGCCTCCGCGCCGAGCAGCCAGCCGACGGCCGGTGCGACCTCGTCGGCCTCGCCCGGCCGGCCCATCGGGATGCGCGCGGCCACGCGGTCGGGCCGGCCCGGGTCGCCGGCGTCCGCGTGGATCCCCGTGCGCACGAGGCCGGGGGCGACGGCGTTGACGCGGATGCCGTCGTCCGCGAGCTCCTTGGCCAGCCCGACGGTCAGCGCGTCGACGCCGGCCTTGGCCGCGGCGTAGTGCACGTACTCGTGCGGCGAGCCGAGCGTGGCCGCGGAGGAGGAGACGTTGACGATCGCCCCGCCGGCGCCCCCGCGCCGGGTGGACATCACCTGCGCCGCGCGCCGGCAGCACAGCAGCACCGCGACCAGGTTGAGGTCGAGCACGCGGCGGACGACGTCGACCGGGGTGTCCGCGAGGTCCCCGAGGTGCAGCGTGGCGCCGGCGTTGTTCACCAGGCCGGTGGGTGGCCCGAGCCGCTCGGCGACGGCGTCGAACAGCCCGTCCACCTCGCGCTCGTCGGTGACGTCGGCCCGGACGGCGACCGCGCGGACCCCCCGCTCGGCGGCCCTCGCGGCGGTGCGCTCGGCGGCGCCGGCGTCCCGGACGTACCCGATCGCGACGTCGTGCCCGAGCCCGGCGAGGTGCAGCGCCGTCGCCGCGCCGATGCCGCGCCCCGCCCCGGTGATCAGCGTGATCGGTCCTCCGCGGTCGGCCACGCAGCCATGCTGCCCGATCCGCGGCCCGCTGGGACGGACCGGTCCGGCTTCGGGTGGGCGCTGGTGGAAACGCTGGTCAGCGGTCACGATGGGCGCGACATGTGCTTCCGGTCTCGCAGCGTGGCGGGTCGATGACGACGACGAACCCCTGGCTGGCCCTGCCCCTGGGCCGGCCCAGCCCCGGGCTGACCCGGCGGCTGCGGGCTGCGCACGAGAACTTCGTGACCGGGGCCCCGCCCGCGCCCGGCGCCGTCCGCACCGTGGTCGTCGACTCCTGGCGGCGCAGCCTCGGCAGCGGCGTCGACCCCGACGGCGGCGCGCCGCCGGTGGAGCTGCTGGACGGCGACCTGCTGGCCTACCGGGAGGCGCATCCCCTGGCCCCGGTCATGCCGGTGATCCGCCGGCTGCTGGTCGAGGACGCCGAGGCCGACCGCATGATCGTCGCGGTGACCGACGCCGCAGGCCGGATGCTGTGGGTGGAGGGCGACGCCGGGCTGCGGTCCCGGGCGGCCGGCATGCACTTCGTCGAGGGCGCGCGGTGGGCCGAGGACGTCGCCGGCACCAACGCCCCGGGGACGGCGCTCGCGGTGGACCACGCGGTGCAGATCTTCGGCAGCGAGCACTACCGCCGGCCGGTGCAGCCGTGGAGCTGCTCGGCGGCGCCGGTGCACGACCCGATCTCCGGCGCCCTGCTCGGCGCCATCGACGTCACCGGCGGCGACCACGTGGCCAGCCCGCACATGCTCACCCTCGTGCGCGCCACCGTGGCCGCCGTGGAGTCGGAGCTGCGGCTGCTGCACCGCGAGCCGGCCGCCCGCCCCCCGGCCGCGCGCGCCGTTCCGCAGCTCGACGTCCTCGGCCGGGACCGCGCCCGGCTCACCCTGCCCACCGGGCGGATCGCGCTCTCCCTCCGCCACTCCGAGCTGCTGCTCCTGCTGGCCGAGGCCGCGGCCGCCGGGGAGGGGCGGACCGCCGAGCAGCTCGCCGCCGAGTGCCACGCGGGCGGGACGGCGGCGGTCACCGTCCGCGCCGAGCTGTCCCGGCTGCGCCGCCTGGTCGGCCCCCGGCTGGTCGGCTCGCGGCCCTACCGGCTCTGCGGCCCGCTGGAGACCGACCTCGACCGGGTCCGCCGGCTGCTCGGCCGCGGCTCGGTCGGCGCGGCGCTGGAGCGGTACCCGGGCGCGGTGCTGCCCGCGTCGCACGCGCCGGGGGTGGCCGCCGCGCGCGAGCGGCTGGCGGCGCTGCTGCGGCACCACGTGCTGCGCAGCCGCCGTCCCGAGCTGCTGCTGCGCTACAGCACGCTGCCCGAAACCCGGGACGACGTCGTCGTCTGGCAGGCCTGCCTCGACCTGCTGCCGGTCAGTTCGCCGCGGCGGGCCCAGGCCGCCGCGAACCTGCTCCGCCTGCGCCGCGCCCCCCGCTGACTCCCGCGGGCTTCTGTACCGAAAGCCTGGTCACACCCGGGAATGCCGGTCGGCGGGCGGCGCCTTGCCACTGCTACGTGAGTTCCGAGCCGACGTCCGCCCCATCCCGAGTGACCATCCGGACCGTCGTCGCGATCGCCGCGCTGGCCGTCGGTGGCTTCGCCATCGGCACCACCGAGTTCGTCACGATGGGCGTGCTGCCCGACATCGCCCAGGGCGTCGGGGTGAGCATCCCGTCCGCCGGGCACATCGTCAGCTTCTACGCGCTCGGGGTGGTCGTCGGCGCCCCGGTGATCGCCGCGCTGTCGGCACGGTTGCCGCGCCGGGCTCTGCTCGTCGGCCTGATGGCCGCCTTCCTCGTCGGCAACGCGGCCAGCGCGCTCGCGCCGGGGTTCGGCACGCTCTCCCTGGCCCGCTTCGTCAGCGGGCTGCCGCACGGCGCCTACTTCGGCGTCGCCTCCCTGGTCGCCGCCTCGCTGGTGTCCCCGCGGCTGCGTGGCCGCGCGGTCAGCTCGGTGCTGCTCGGCCTGTCCGTCGCGATGGTCGCCGGGGTCCCGCTCGCCACGTGGCTCGGGCAGCAGGTCGGCTGGCGAGCCGCCTACTGGCTGGTCGTCGTCCTGGCCGCCCTCACCATGGCCGCCGTCCTCGCCGTCGTGCCGCACTCGCCGGGCCGGCCCGACGCGACCGTCCGCGGCGAGCTGGAGGCGCTGCGCCGTCCTCAGCTCCTGCTCACCCTGCTCGTCGGGATCGTCGGGTTCGGCGGCATGTTCGCCCTCTACAGCTACATCGCGCCGGTCGCGACGGACGTCGCCGGCCTCGCCCGCGGCGACGTCCCGTGGGTGCTGCTCGCCTACGGGGTCGGCGGTCTCGCCGGGACGGCGCTCGGCGGCCGACTGGCCGACCTTGCCCTGTTCCGGTCGCTGGTCGGCAGCATCGTCGTCCTCGGGGTGCTGCTGGCCGCGGTCGCGCTGACCTCGACCTGGCCGCCCGCGCTGTTCGTCGGGGTCTTCCTCGTCTCGGTCGCCGCATCGACCCTGGCCATCTGCCTGCAGCTGCGGCTGATGGAGACCGCCGGCGAGGCGCAGATGCTCGGCGCCGCGCTCAACCACTCGGCGCTGAACATGGCCAACGCGCTCGGAGCCTGGCTCGGGGGCGTGGTGATCGCCGCGGGCTTCGGTTACCGGGCGCCGAGCGTGGTGGGTGCCGGGCTGGCCGTCGCGGGCCTGCTGCCGCTGGTGGTCTCCGCGGTCCTGCGCCGCCGCACGCTGCGGGCGACCGCGGCGGTGCAGCAGCCGGAAGAGGCCTACGCCGCGGCGGGCTGACCCTCCCGGCGCGAGCCGCGCTGCAACGAGGCTGCAACGTTGCCGGGTTCCGCATCCGCCGGTGCTCCCTGGCCAAGGCTCCGCAGGT
The DNA here is from genome assembly GCF_059428245.1 of Geodermatophilus sp. SMS 5-13. Classification (NCBI taxonomy): domain Bacteria; kingdom Bacillati; phylum Actinomycetota; class Actinomycetes; order Geodermatophilales; family Geodermatophilaceae; genus Geodermatophilus; species Geodermatophilus sp. SMS 5-13. Next base: position 5,490,617 of record NZ_CP165729.1, on the reverse strand, counting down.
GCGGAACTGGTCTTCCGTGGCCGGCCGGCGATGGCGGCGGCAGGCCGTCGTCCGCGCAGCTAAGCGTGGCCTAAGTCACTCCTGGCGAGTAAGACTCCGCTCGGGGCCCCGGCACGACCGGGGACACATCGCCCTCTGATCCGAGCGGAGGATTCGTGACACAGATAAACGTGCGGGTCGACGGCGCGTCGTACACGGACGACGTCGAGCCCCGGACCCTGCTCGTCCACTACCTGCGCGAGCAGGTCGGCAAGGTCGGGACCGTGGTCGGCTGCGACACCAGCAACTGCGGCGCCTGCACCGTCCACCTCGACGGCGAGGCCGTGAAGAGCTGCACCGTGCTGGCCGTGCAGGCCGACGGCTGCGAGGTCACCACCATCGAGGGCATCGCGCAGAACGGCACCCTCCACCCGATGCAGCGGGCCTTCCACGAGATGCACGGGCTGCAGTGCGGCTTCTGCACCCCGGGGATGATCATGGCCTCCATCGACCTGGTGAAGGACAACCCGAACCCCACCGACGACGAGGTGCGCGAGGGCATCGAGGGCAACCTATGCCGCTGCACCGGCTACCAGAACATCGTCCGCGCCGTGCAGCAGGCCGCGCGCGAGATGAGCGGGAGCGCCACGCCCGAGACGACGGGAGCCCAGGCATGACCGTCACCGAGGACCGCCCGGACACCGCCGCCCCCGAGGCCCCGGCGCGCGAGGTCGGCCAGGCCCGCCGGCGCAAGGAGGACGCCCGGCTGATCACCGGCCGGACGCAGTGGACCGACAACCTGGTGCTGCCCGGCATGCTGCACCTGGCGATCGTCCGCAGCCCCGTCGCGCACGCCAAGCTCCGCGCCGTCGACGTGGAGGCCGCCCGCTCGGCACCCAACGTCATCGCCGTCTTCACCGGCCGCGACTTCGCCGAGGAGCAGGGCTCGATCCCCTGCGCCTGGCCGGTGACCCCCGACATGGTCAACCCGGGGCATCCCTCGCTGGCCGTCGAGGAGGTCAACCACGTCGGCGAGGCGGTCGCGGTCATCGTCGCCCGCAGCAAGGCGGCGGCGCAGGACGCCGTCGAGCTCGTCGACGTCGACTACGACCCGCTGCCGGTCGTGCTGCACATGGAGGAAGCGCTCGGCCGGGAGCCCGGCCAGCGGGAGGCCGAGCGGCTGCCGGTCGTGGTGGACGTGGAGCGAGGGGTCGCCACGCGGGGTGGACCGGACCTCATCCACGACCACCTCGAGTCCAACGAGAGCTTCCGCTTCGTCTTCGACGCCGGTGAGGCAGGCACCGGGCAGAACACCGACGAGGCGTTCGCGAACGCCGACGTCGTGGTGAGCCGGCGGTTCGTCCAGCAGCGGCTGATCCCCGCGTTCATGGAGCCGCGGGCCACGGTCGTCCAGCCGCAGGGCGAGAACTACACGATGTGGTCCTCGACCCAGGTCCCGCACATCCTGCGGCTGATGCTGGCGATGATCACCGGCACGCCGGAGCACAAGCTGCGGGTCATCGCCCCCGACGTCGGCGGCGGCTTCGGCGGCAAGCTGCAGGTCACGCCGGAGGAGGTCATCACCCTCCTGGTGGCCAAGCGGCTGGGCAAGCCGGTCAAGTGGACGGAGACGCGCAGCGAGTCGCTGATGAGCGCCCACCACGGCCGCGACCAGATCCAGTACATCGACATCGCGGCGGACCGAGAGGGCAACATCAAGGGCCTGAAGGTCCACATCCTCTCGGACATGGGCGCCTACCTGCGGCTGGTCAGCCCGGGCGTGCCCGTGCTCGGGGCCTTCATGTACCCGGCCATCTACAAGTTCCCGGCCTACCGGTTCGACTGCCAGGGCGTCTTCACCAACAAGACACCCACCGACGCCTACCGCGGCGCCGGCCGGCCCGAGGCGACGTTCGCGATCGAGCGGATCATGGACGAGCTCGCCGTCGAGCTGGGCATGGACCCGCTGGAGCTGCGCCGTAAGAACTGGATCAAGGCCGACGAGTTCCCGTTCACCACGGTGGCCGGGCTCGAGTACGACAGCGGCGACTACGACGCGGCGACCCAGCAGGCGCTCGAGTTGATCGGCTACGACGAGCTGCGCGAGGAGCAGCGACGCCGCCGCGAGTCCAACGACCCCGTGCAGCTGGGCATCGGGTTCTCCACCTTCACCGAGATGTGCGGCCTGGCGCCCTCCCGGGTGCTCGGCTCGCTGTCCTACGGCGCCGGCGGGTGGGAGCACGCCTCGATCCGCATGCTGCCCACCGGCAAGGTCGAGGTGGTCACCGGCTCCACCCCGCACGGGCAGGGCCACGAGACGGCCTGGAGCCAGCTGGTCGCCGACGAGCTCGGCGTCCCGTTCGAGGACGTCGAGGTGCTGCACGGCGACACCTCGATCTCCTCCCGCGGCCTGGACACCTACGGCTCCCGGTCGCTGGTCGTCGGTGGCGCCGCGGTGGTCAACGCGGCCCAGAAGGTCGTGGCCAAGGCCCGCAAGGTCGCCGCGCACCTGCTCGAGGCCAGCGAGGACGACCTCGAGTTCACCGACGGGAAGTTCGCCGTCCGCGGCACGCCCGGGACGGCGCTGTCGATCCAGGAGATCGCCCTGGCGACCTTCGCGGCGCACAACTTCCCCGAGGGCGTGGAGCCGTCGATCGACGCAGACGCGACCTTCGACCCGGTCAACTTCTCCTTCCCGCACGGCACGCACATCTGCGCCATGGAGGTCGACACCGAGACCGGGATGGTGAAGATCCGCAAGTACGCCTGCGTCGACGACGTCGGGAAGATCGTCAACCCGCTGATCGTCGAGGGCCAGGTGCACGGCGGTCTCGCGCAGGGCATCGCCCAGGCCCTCTACGAGGAGGCCGTCTACGACGCCGACGGCAACCTCACGACCGGCACCTTCGTCGACTACCTGGTCCCGTCGGCCGCGGACCTGCCGCACTTCGACACGGGCAACACCGTGCACGAGGCGCCGGGCAACCCGATCGGCGCCAAGGGCGTGGGCGAGGCCGGCTGCATCGCCAGCACGCCGGCCGTGGTCAACGCCGCGCTGGACGCCGTCCGCCACCTCGGGGTGTCGGACATCCTCATGCCGCTCACCCCCGAGCGCGTCTGGCGGGCGCTCCAGCAGGGCGGGGACGGCGGGGACCGCGCCACGGCGGGCACCGTCGCCTACGGCGGCGCACAGACCGAGACCACCGCCGGTGTCTCGACGCCGGAGTCCTCGCTGGGAGGCGACCGATGACCCCCCGAATCCTCACCCAGGGAGCCGGCTCATGATCCCCGCCGCGTTCGAGTACGCCCGCCCGGAAACCGTCGACGAGGCGCTGCAGGCCATCGCCTCCGGCGGCGAGGACGTCAAGATCCTCGCCGGCGGCCAGTCGCTGATCCCGGTCATGCGGCTGCGGCTGGCGGCGCCGTCCACCGTCGTCGATCTCGGCCGGGTGTCGGAGCTGCGCGGTGTCCGGGACGACGGCGACGCCATCGCGATCGGCGCGATGACGACGCACTCCGACGTCCTCACCGACCCGCTGATCAAGGAGCACGCGCCGCTCATCGCCGAGGCGACCGAGACCGTCGCCGACCGGCAGGTGCGCCACCGGGGAACCTTCGGCGGCGCGCTGGCGCACGCCGACCCGGCCGGTGACCTGCCGGCGGTCGCGCTGGCGCTCGACGCCGAGTTCGTGATCGCCGGGGCGTCGGGACGGCGGACCGTCCCGGCGCGGGACTTCTTCGTGGACTACCTGACCACGGTGCTCGAGGAGGGCGAGCTGCTGGTCGAGGTGCGCATCCCCAAGCTCTCGGGGCAGTGGGGGATGCACTACGAGAAGTTCAACCGGGTGGCCCAGGCCTGGTCGATCGTGGCGGTCGCCGCGGCGGTCCGCCGGGAGAACGGGCAGATCGCCGAGGCGCGGATCGGGCTGACCAACATGGGCCCGACCCCGCTGCGGGCGACCGCGGCCGAGCAGGCCCTGGCCGGCGCGTCGGCCACCGCGGAGGCGATCGCCGAGGCCGCACGCCACGCGGCCGAGGGGACCGACCCGAGCAGTGACCTCAACGCCCAGGCCGACTACCGCCAGCATCTCGCCCAGGTGCTCACGCGCCGGGCGGTGGCGGCGGCAGCAGGGCTGTAGCGTCGGCCCCAGCCGCGCCGGTCCGTACCGGTCCGTTCCCGTCCGTCTCGGCCGGCCCGCCCCCTGGGGCGGACCGGCCGAGCCGCATCCAACGTTGGAGGTTCGCGTGCAGCTCGAGAACTCGTTCACCGTTCCCGTGCCGATCGACGAGGCGTGGCGGGTGCTGCTCGACATCGAGCGGATCGCGCCGTGCATGCCCGGCGCCGCGCTCGACTCGGTCACCGGCGACGACTTCACCGGCCGGGTGAAGGTCAAGCTCGGCCCGATCAACCTGACCTACCAGGGCAAGGCGTCGTTCGTCGAGAAGGACGAGGCGGCGCACAAGGCGGTCATCGACGCTCGCGGCAAGGACCAGCGGGGCAACGGCACCGCGGCCGCCGTCATCACCGCCAACCTCAGGCCCGAGGGCGACGCCACCCGGGTCGACGTCCTCACCGACCTCAACATCACCGGCCGGCCGGCGCAGTTCGGCCGCGGTGTCATGACCGACGTCGGCAACAAGCTGCTCGGCCAGTTCGCCGACAAGCTCGCCGCGCAGCTCGGCGAGGGTGCGCAGGCGGCCGCGCCCGAGCCCTCCGCCCCCCAGCAGGCGGCGGCCACGGCGACGGGCGCGGCGGAGGAGATCGCTGCCTCCGCCGAGCAGGCCGCGCCCGAGGGCCCGGCGAAGAAGGCCGCCGCGGCGACGAAGAAGGCCGCGGCCGCGGCCACCGACCGCGTGACGGCGACCAGTGAGGTCCCGGCCCAGACCGCGCCGGCCAAGAAGGCGGCGCCGGCGGCGGCCGACACCCCGGCGTCCGCGGCGCCCAGCGCGCCGAGCGTGCCGGCCGCGGCGGCGACCACGCCGGCGTCCGCGCCGCGGACCACGCCGAGCGCGCCGCGGCCGGTGAGCGAGCCGGAGCCGATCGACCTGCTCGAGGTCGCCGGCGGCGCGGCGGTGGCCCGCTACGCCAAGCCGGCGGCGGGCGCCGGGCTGCTCCTGCTGCTGATCTTCCTCATCCTCCGCCGCCGCCGCGGCTGAAGTCCCGCGCTTTGTCGCGAGAAAGCATGCGTGCTTTCTCGCGACAAAGCGCGGTCAGCGGGTGTAGTAGCCCGCTGCGAGGTCCTCGAGCAGGCCGGGGCCGCTCGGTTGCCAGCCGAGCAGCTCCTGCGTGAGCGCGCTCGAGGCGGGGATGTCGGCCGCGAGGAACCGGCCGAGCCAGCCGAAGTGCGTGTCGGCGTTCTCCGGCGGGACGGGGACGACGGGCAGGTCGAGCCTGCGTCCGATCACCTCGGCGATCTGCCGGATCGGGATGCCCTCGTCGCCCGCGCCGTGCAGCACGGTGCCGGCCGGTGCCTGCTCCAGGGCCAGCCGGAACAGCCGGGCGGCATCGGAGCGGTGCACGGCCGGCCAGCGGTTGGCGCCGTCTCCGATGTAGCCCGAGACGCCCTGGTCCCGGGCGATGGCGGCCAGGGCTGCGATGAAGCCGCTGTCGCCCTCGCCGTGCACCGAGGGAGCGAGCCGCACCACCGACGAGCGCACGCCCCGCCCGGCGAGGTCCAGCGCGGTGCGCTCGGACGCGGCGCGCGGCGAGGCGTCGCTCACCGGGTCGCGCTCGGTGGCCACCCGCCCCGGCGTGAGACCGGCGACCCCGGCGGTGTTGACGAACGGCTTGCCCGAGCCCGCCAGGGCTTCGCCGAGCGCCTGGACCGCCCGCAGGTCCGTACCGACCGACCGCTCGTAGTCGGAGAAGTCATGGATGAAGGCCAGGTGGACGACGCCGTCCGCGGTCTCGGCGCCCGTGCGCAGGGTGTCGAGATCGTCGAGCGAGCCCCGCAGCACCTCGGCGCCGGCCGCCTCGAGCGCGGCGCCGGAGGTGTCGGAGCGGGCCAGCCCGACGACGGTGTGCCCCGCGCCCAGAAGCTCGGGGACGACGGCCGAGCCGATCCAGCCGGACGCGCCGGTGACGAACACGCGCATGGCGAGCTCCCTCGATGTCAGTGACTGACATCAGCCTAGCCGTCCATGTCAGTGCCTGTCATCACCTAGGATCGGCGGTATGAGCCGGTGGCAGGCCGACGCGCGCGGACGGCTCGCACAGGCGGCGCTGGAGCTCTACCGAGAGCGCGGCTACGAGCAGACGACGGTGGCGCAGATCGCCGAGCGCGCGGGCGTCACCGAGCGGACGTTCTTCCGGCACTTCGCCGACAAGCGCGAGGTGCTCTTCGACGGCGGGCAGGCACTCCAGGAGCGGATGGTGGCCGCGCTCGACGCCGCTGCGCCGGCCGCGGCACCCCTCGACGTGATCGCCGCCGCGCTGGCCGCCGCCGCGGAGCAGTTCGCCGAGATCCCCTCCGACTTCCCGCGGCGGCAGGAGGTCATCGCCGCCCACCCGGCCCTGCAGGAACGCGAGCTGATCAAGCTCGCCCGCCTCTCCGCCGCGCTCGGGGAGGCGCTGCGCCGCCGGGGGGTGGCCGAGCCCGCCGCGAGCCTCACCGCGGAGACCGGCGTCGCCGTCTTCCGCGTCGCCTTCGAGCGCTGGGTGTCGGGCGCGGCCGACCGGGACCTCGCCGTCGTCCTCCGCGAGTCGCTCGCCGAACTCCGTGCTTTATCGCGATAAAGCACGCAACCAGGGGAGGACGGCGGCGACGACGGCCGCGACGTCCTTCTTGAGCGCGTGGTCGCCGGGGACGCCGCACACCTGCGCGTGCGGCGCCGCCCCGGCGACCTCGGCCGGCCCGCCGAACGCGTCGGTCTCGCCCTGGACGACGAGCAGCGGGACGTCGACGCGCGCCAGCTCGTCGGCGCGGCTCTTCTCCGGCCGGCCGGGCGGGTGCAGCGGGAAGGCGAACGCGACGACCCCTGCGGCGCCCTGCTCGGCCGCGGACCGGCAGGCGACCCGCGCGCCGGCGCTGCGCCCGCCCAGCACCAGCGGCCCGAGGAGCGTGCCGTCGTCCCGGAGGCGGGCGAGCACCGCTGACCAGGCGAGGTCCAGGCGCGCCGGCGCCGGCGCGATCCTCCGGCCGGCGACCCGCCACGGCTGCTCGACGCCGAGCACCCGCCAGCCGGCGCCGGCGGCCGTGTCGGTCACCGCGGCCAGGTCGGGGGAGTCGATGCCTCCGCCCGCGCCGTGCCCGAGCACCAGCGTGCCCCGGACGGCGCCGGCTGGATCGCGGCGCAGCACCCGGGCCGCACCCAGCGGGGTGTCGACGTTCACCGGGTGGGGAGGGCGAGCAGCGCGTCCACGGCGCCGGGCAGGTCCGCGGCCGTGACGTGCGGCGGCTCGAACCCCGCGGGGTAGCTGCGCTCGCTGCGCGGGAACCAGGCGCCGGTGAGGCCCGCGCGCTGCGCGCCCTGGACGTCCCAGCCGTGTGCGGCCACCAGCGCCAGCCGCTCCGGCGCCACGCCGCAGACCCCGGCCGCCCACAGGTAGACCTCGCGGTTCGGCTTCCAGGCCCGGATCGGCTCGCTGGACAGCGTCCGCTCGACCAGCGGGGTGACCCCGCCGCGCTCCAGCGCCGCCTCGGCGACGCCGGGGGAGCCGTGGGTGAGGGTGACCGCGCGGACGCCGCCCTCGGCCAGCCGGCGCAGCGCCGGCTCGACGTCCGGGTGCGGGGCCAGCTCCCCGAACGCGTCGGCGACCTGTGCCCGCTCGGCCGGTCCCAGGTCGGTGAGCTGCGCCAGCGCGGCGTCGAAGGCGTCGCGGAACCGGCACCAGCCCCCGACCGCCGCCGCGGCGAAGCCGGTGAGCAGGGTGCGGGTGAAGACCGCCGGCAGCAGGTGCGCCGGCTCGCCGGCCTCCACGAGGGCGGCCCCCACGGGCGCCAGGTCGAGCAGCGTCTCGTTGACGTCGAAGGCGACGACCTCGGGCCGGAGTCGGGTCACCCGTCGATGTTCTCGCGCCGCCGCCCGCGGGCGCGCACCCGGCGGACGACCAGCGCCAGCACGGCGGCCCCGCCGGCCACGAGCAGCGCCCAGTCCAGCGCCCCGACGTAGCGCTCGACCAGCTCGTACTGCGTGCCCAGCAGCATCCCGCCGCCGATGAGCAGCGCGTTCCACAGCGCGCTGCCCAGCGTCGTGTACAGCAGGAACTGCCCGAACGGCATGCGGACGACGCCGGCCGGCACCGACACGAAGCTGCGGACCACCGGCACCAGCCGGCCGATCAGCACCGCGCTGCGGCCGTGCGCCTCGAACCAGGTGAACGCCCGGTCGACGTCCCCGCGCTCGACCAGCGGCAGCCTGGCCAGCGCCCGTCTGCTGCGCTCCGGGCCCAGCGTGCGGCCCAGCGCGTAGAGCAGGCACGCGCCGAGGACGGAGCCGGCGGTCGCGAGGAGGAAGACGGCGGGCAGGCTCTCCCGGCCGGTCTGGACCAGGTAGCCGGCGAGCGGCAGCAGCACTTCGCTGGGGATGGGCGGGACGACGGTCTCGAGCAGGATCGCCAGGCCGACACCGATCGCGCCGAGGCGGTCGATCGCGTCGAAGAGGAAGCCGGTGATCCCGCCCGGACCGCTGGTGGCGGCGAGCGTCGGCACGACAGCCTCCAACGAAGGCCCGGGACGCCGGGTTCCTGAGCGGCCGCCTGCAGGGTCCCGCCGCGAGCCTGCGAGCGGTGGGGGGCAGGGGTCCTTCTACTAGCGTTCCTGCATGCAGCGCTTCACCGCCCGCGCCGTCGTCGTCGGCGACCGTGCGGGCACCGTCGTCCCCGATGGCGTGCTCGACGTGGACGACGGCGAGATCCGCTGGGTCGGCCCGGCGACCGACGCCCCGCCGGCGCCGGATGCCGAGACCGTGGACCTGCCCGGCGTGCTGATGCCGGGCCTGGTCAACACCCACTCGCACGCGCCGATGGTGCTCTTCCGCGGCCAGGCCGAGGGGCTGCCGCTGGACCGCTGGCTGCGCGAGGTGATCTGGCCGCGGGAGGGCCGCCTCACCCCGGAGGACGTCGAGGTGGCGATGACCGCGGCGTCGGCGGAGATGCTCCGCAACGGTGTCACCACCAGCATGGAGATGTACTTCCACCCCGAGCGGATCGCCGCCGCCGTCACCGCCACCGGCGCGCGGGCGGTCATCGCCAACCCGCTGCTGCCGCTGCCCGGCATGCCCTCGCTGGAGGACCAGCTGCGCGACGCCGTCGAGCTCGCGGCCGGAACGCCGGCCGGCGGCACGATCGAGTACGGGATCGGCCCGCACGCCGCCTACACGCTGCCGCTGCCGATCCTGACCAAGGCCGCCGCGGCCGCCCGCGAGCACAACCTGCTGCTGCACCTGCACGTCGCCGAGACCGCGACCGAGGGCGACGAGCTGCTGGAGCGGCACGGCCTGTCGGTGCCGGCTCTGCTGGCGTCCCACGACGTCCTGGGCGGGCGGGTGCTCGCCGCGCACTGCGTGCACATGGACGACGGCGACCTCGAGCTGTGGCAGGAGTACGACGTGGCCGTGGCGCACTGCCCGGCGTCGAACGCCAAGCTCGCCAGCGGCGTGGCCCGGCTGCGCGCCATGCTCGACCGCGGCATCCGGGTGGGCCTGGGCACCGACGGCCCGGCGTCCAACGACGCGCTCGACCTGCTCGCCGACGCGCGGCTGGCCGCCCAGCTCGCCCGGCTCGCCGACGGCGACGCGACGGCGCTGTCCGCGGCCGAGGCGTTGTGGCTGGCGACCGGCGCCGCGGCCGACGCGATCGGCCGGCCCGACCTCGGCCGGCTCACCCCCGGGCGGCAGGCCGACCTGGTGCACCTCGACACCCGCTCGCTGCTGTTCGAGCCGGTCGGCGACATCGAGGACGTGCTCACCCACCTGGTCTGGTCGGGCGCCTCGCGGCTGGTCCGCGACACGTGGGTCGCCGGCCGCCGGGTCGTGCGCGACGGCGTCTGCACCACCGTGGACGCCGACGCCCTGCGCGCCGACGTCGCCGAGCGCGCGGCACGGTTGAGTGGAGTCGCCCGGTGACGTTTTCCGCGCTCCAGCGACTCCGCTTCAGGGCCGCAGCGAGATCCTCTCGCCGCGGTGCACGGTGCGCAGCTCCCCGGGGAGTTGCCGTCGGGCGACCTCGGTGACGAACTCGCCCAGCGGGGACCGGAAGCGGTCGTAGTCGTCGAAGTGCACCGGCACGGTGACCGGTGGCTTCAGCAGCTCGACCAGGTCCGCGCCCTGCCGGCCGTCCATGGTCACGGTGACGCCGAGCGCCTTCGTGCCGCCCAGGTGCGGGATGACGACGTCCAGCGGCCCGCAGCGCTCGAGCACCTCGCCGAGCCACGGGCGGTAGATGGTGTCGCCGCTGATGTAGCCGCGCCAGCTCACCGCGCCGTCGCTCATCAGCTCCAGCACGCTGCCCATCACCGGCGGCAGCAGCTTCCCCATCGGGCCGGGGCCGTGGACGCCGGGCGTCGAGGTGATGCGCAGGGTCTGCCCGTCCCGGGTGAACTCGTGGGTCCGCCAGGGCGCGAGGTCAGCGGTCTCGGAGAAGCCGCGGCGGGACAGCGCCTTCGCCGCCTTCGGCGTGGTCACGACCGGGGTCGACCGGGGCAGGGAGCGGGTGGCGATGCGGTCCCAGTGGTCGGCGTGCAGGTGCGAGAGCAGGATCCCGTCCAGCGCCGGCAGCTGGGTGGGCTGCAGGGCCGGCTCGGTCAGCCGCTTGGCCCACAGCCCCTTGCCCAGGTAGGCGCGCTGCCCGCGGTGCAGGAAGTTCGGATCGGTCAGCAGCGTGAACGGCCCGATGCGCAGCAGCATCGTGGCGTTGCCGCCGAAGGTCATCGTCACGTCGTCCGCACCAGGCATCCGACCTCCCTACCCGCGGGGTTGCGGCTGGTAGACAAGGGGGGTGTCCGCCCGAACCGTCGACCAGTCCTTCCTGGCGCTGCCGCTGTCCGCGCTGACCGACGCCGCGCTCACCCGCGCGGTCGATCTGGGGTGCGAGCACGCCGACATCCGGGTCGAGCGCATCCGCACGCAGACCATCACCCTGCGCGACGCCCGCCTCGAGTCGCTGGCCGACGGCGAGGACCTCGGCCTGTCGGTCCGCGTGATCCACGAGGGGACGTGGGGCTTCGCCGCCGGCGTCGTCCTCACCGCGGCCGAGGCGGTGCGGCTGGCCGAGGAGGCCGTCACCGTCGCCCGGGTCTCCGCGGCGATCAACACCGACCGCGTCGAGCTCGCCCCCGAGCCGGTGTACCCCGACGCGCAGTGGGTCTCGGACTACGCCGTCGACCCCTTCGACGTCCCCGACGCCGACAAGACCGGCCTGCTGACCGAGCTCTCCGAGCAGCTCATCGCCGCCGACGGCGTCGAGCACGTGCAGTCGAGCTGCATGCACGTCAAGGAGCAGAAGTACTACGCCGACACCGCCGGCACCCGCACCCGGCAGCAGCGGGTGCGCATCCACCCGGAGTTCACCGCGCTGACCGTGGACCGGGCGACCGGGCAGTTCGAGAGCATGCGCACGCTGGCCCCGCCGGTGGGCCGCGGCTGGGAGTACCTCACCGGCAGCGGCTGGGACTGGCGCGGGGAGCTCGCCGAGATCCCCGAGCTGCTCCGCGAGAAGACCAAGGCGCCGTCGGTGGAGGCCGGCCGCTACGACCTGGTCATCGACCCGTCGAACCTGTTCCTGACCATCCACGAGTCGATCGGCCACGCCACCGAGCTCGACCGGGCGCTGGGCTACGAGGCCGCCTACGCGGGGACGAGCTTCGCGACCGTCGACCGGCTCGGCACGCTGCGGTACGGGTCGCCGCTGATGAACGTCACCGGCGACCGCAGCGCGCCGCACGGGCTGTCCACGGTGGGCTGGGACGACGAGGGCGTCGCCGGCCAGCAGTGGGACATCATCAGGGACGGCGTCCTCGTCGGGTACCAGGTCGACCGCAACATGGCCCGCCTGCGCGGCCTGCCGCGGTCCAACGGCTGCGCGTTCGCCGACAGCCCCGGGCACACGCCGGTGCAGCGGATGCCCAACGTCTCCCTCCAGCCGGCGCCCGGCGGCCCGTCGACCGAGGAGATCATCGCCGGTGTCGACCACGGCATCTTCGTCGTCGGCGACAAGAGCTGGTCGATCGACATGCAGCGCTACAACTTCCAGTTCACCGGCCAGCGCTTCTACCGCATCCGGGGCGGTCAGCTGGCCGGTCAGCTGCGCGACGTCGCCTACCAGGCCACGACGACGGACTTCTGGGGCGCGATGTCGGTGGTCGGCGGCCCGCAGACCTACGTGCTCGGCGGCGCGATGAACTGCGGCAAGGCCCAGCCGGGGCAGACCGCGCCGGTGAGCCACGGCTGCCCGGCGGCGCGCTTCGACCAGGTGAACATCCTCAACACCGTGCAGGAGGCCGGCAGATGAGCGAGCTTGCGAGCTCAGCCGGGAGCACAGCAGCGTCGCGAACGCTGACGACGAACGCCAGCGAGGAGACAGCATGAGCGCGCTGACGCCGCAGGACGTGGTGGAGAAGGCGCTGGCCGCCTCCACCGCCGACGGGCAGGTCGCCTTCGTCGTCGAGAGCTCGGAGGCCAACCTCCGGTGGGCGAAGAACAGCCTTACCACCAACGGCTCGATGCGCTCGCGCCAGGTGGTGGTCATCTCCTTCGTCGACGGCGGCGCGGGGATGGCGGCCGGCACGGTGGCGCGCACCGGGAACCCGGACATCGCCGCGCTGGTGGCGGCCAGCGAGCAGGCCGCCCGCGACGCCGGGCCGGCCGAGGACGCCGTCCCCCTGATCAGCGAGGCGCCGTCCGGCTCGGGGGACTGGTCGGCCGAGCCGGCGCAGACGTCGATCGAGGTCTTCCGCGACTTCGCCCCGCAGCTGGGCGAGGCGTTCGGCGCGGCGCGCGACCGCGACGAGCTGCTCTTCGGCTTCGCCGAGCACCAGATGGCGACCACCTACCTCGGCAGCTCCACAGGGCTGCGGCTGCGCCACGACCAGCCGACCGGCCGGGTCGAGCTGAACGGCAAGAGCGCCGACTTCAGCCGGTCGGTCTGGGCCGGGATGGGCACCCGCGACTTCGCCGACGTCTCCGTGCCCGACCTCGCCGGCCAGGTGCAGCAGAAGCTGGTGTGGTCCCGGCGCCGCGTCGAGCTGCCGGCCGGGCGCTACGAGACCGTCCTGCCGCCGTCCGCGGTCAGCGATCTCTACATCTACGCCTGGTGGACGATGCAGGCCCGCGACGCCGACGAGGGGCGCAACGTCTTCGCCAAGCCCGGCGGCGGCAACCGGATCGGGGAGCGGCTGGCCGCCCTGCCGCTGACCCTGCGCAGCGACCCGCACGCCCCGGGCCTGGAGGCCGCGCCGTTCCAGGTGGTCGGCTCCTCGTCGGGGGCGGCGTCGGTCTTCGACAACGGCATGGCCACGCCGGCGGTCGACTGGATCCGGGACGGCGTCCTGGCCAACCTCATGCGCCCGCGGGCGTGGGCGCTGAGGACGACGGCGCCGGCGATCGGGGCCGTCGACAACCTGATCCTCGAGGACCCCTCGGCGACCGCGACGCTCGACGAGATGGTCGCCGCCACCGAGCGCGGGCTGCTGCTCACCACCCTCTGGTACATCCGCGAGGTCGACCCGCAGACCCTGCTGCTCACCGGGCTGACCCGGGACGGCGTCTTCCTCGTCGAGAACGGCGAGGTCACCGGGGCGGTGAACAACTTCCGGTTCAACGAGTCGCCGGTCGACCTGCTCGCCCGCGTCACCGAGGCCGGGCGCACCGAGCGGACCCTGCCGCGCGAGTGGAACGACTGGTTCACCCGGACGGCGATGGCCCCGCTGCGGGTGCCGGACTTCAACATGAGCAGCGTCAGCCCCGCCAGCTGACGTCTGCTCGGTTCCGCGGCTGTCGTCTTTCGCCAAGGGCGGCGGCTCGAACACGCCGGGCTACCCAACAAGTGCCGGAAGTACTCCCCTTGGGCGTATTTGCGTTGTTACGCTCTGTCCACTGCACGGATAGCACCCGCTCAAGCACGTGGTGTGACGCGCCGATGAAGGCGTTGATGTGCAGGGCACAGCGCACGCCTGGTCCCGCCCTGTTGCGGGGCTGTCGAGGGGGAGGCATCCGTGAACCGGACCCGCAAGCCGTCGGTCTTCCAGATCGGCAAGATCCGCGACGACGGCCGCACCGTCGTCATCTCCGGCTGGGGCCTGGGCCTGTGCGCCGCGGCCTGCACCTGCCACCGGCACCCCATGGCCGGTCACCTCGCGATCGCCGAGGACCAGGACGGCGGCAGCCTCGGGCTGGTCAGCTTCGCCGAGGGTGGCTGCGACTGCTGCGAGCCGTGGACCTCCGAGGAGCTCGCCGGCGTCCTCCGCGACTTCGAGACCCTCTCCCGGCTGGACGCCTCCGAGCCCCTCGCCGGCTGAAACCGGCGCCCGCCGCGGTTGCCCCTGCCCGCATCGCGGGTAGGGGCAACGCCATGTTCGGGACGGGCCGCGCTGCGCGGCCCCTGCCCCCCCCACCGCGCACCCGCCCACCGCGCTGACCACCGGTCCCCGGCTCCCCGCCTCCGCCCGGCCGCCGGGCGCGACCACCTCATGCACCGGGGTGCGCCCGGCCACCGACCGGACCGTCGAGAGCGCCATCGGCGTCGGCTCGGCCGCCCGACCCGGTGACCCCTGCGGCGCATCGGCCCTGCTGAGGCAGATGTGACGACTGTGGTCAACCGGGGGGCTTGACCAGCGCGCCCTCCCCTACTTGTCGACAGCGGCTCCTTACCGTCCGTTCCGGCGCGCTCGACGACGTCCCTTTCCCGGACGTGGCGCGACGACCCGAGGGAGGCCGACGGTGCAGCGCACACGGACGACGACCCGCCGCTGGAGGCGTGCCGTTCTGGTGCTGACCGCGGCGCTGGCTGCCTCGGTCGCCGGAACGGTGACCACCCCTGCCTCCGCAGCCCCCGGCACCGCCGCCGAGGCCGGCGAGCTGGTCGAGCAGGCCGGCGCGAAGCTGGCCGAGATCGACGAGCAGGTGCACCAGGCCGAGCTCCTCGTCGCCGATCAGCAGCGGGCCGCCGACGAGGCCGCCGCGCAGGCCGCCACCGCACAGGCGGCCGTCGACGCCTACGAGCCGCAGCTGCGGGCCATCGCGCAGAGCGGCTACACCGGCGCCACCCAGTCCCGGCTGGCGGCCTTCCTCACCAGCGAGTCGGCCAGCGAGCTGGTCGCCCAGATGACGACGCTGGACATGATCGCCGGCCACGTCGAGAGCGTGATCGCCGACGTCGCCGTCGCCCAGGAGGCCGCCGAGCAGGCCCAGGCCGCCGCCGACCAGGCCGCCGCGCAGGCGCAGTCCTCGCTCGCGCAGCTGCAGGACCAGCAGGCGCAGCTGCAGCAGCAGATCGACCGGTACCAGGCCGACTTCGAGCGGCTGAGCGCCGCGGAGCAGGCCCGGGTGACCACCGCGCTCGCCGGGCCGTCGCTGGCCGCGCCCGACGCCGACGCCGTCGCGGCCGGGGCGCCGAGCGAGATCGTCGCGACCGCCATCCGCGCGGCCCTGGCGCAGGTCGGCAAGCCCTACGTCTACGGCTCGGCGGGGCCCGGCGGCTTCGACTGCTCCGGGCTGACGATGTACGCCTTCGCCGCGGCCGGCCTGTCCCTGCCGCACTCCAGCGCCGCGCAGTCCCGGATGGGTCAGGCGGTCTCCCGCTCCGAGCTGCAGCCGGGCGACCTCGTGTACTTCTACTCGCCGGTCAGCCACGTGGGCCTCTACATCGGCAACGGGATGATGGTGCACGCCCGCACCTTCGGGCAGCCGGTCGCCGTCACCAGCGTCGACATGGCCGGCTACGCCGGCGCCCGCCGCGTCGCCCTCGGCTGACCCCGGCTCAGCGTTCCGGAGCACGTACCGGCGTCATGGACCCGTCGGCGACGGACGGGCAGCGTCGAGGTCGCTGAGCGACAGGAGTGGTAGCCGACCGCCGGGACCCGCGGTCGCCGCGGCCCGCAACGAGTGGTAGGCCGGGTCGTTCCGTACGACCACCTCGCCCTCGCACAGGCCGTAGTACTCGTCGAGGAATGCGGCGATCAGCTCTCCGTCTACATGATCTCCGGTGTCGCCGATGGTGATCAGGAGCAGCCCCTCGACCCGGGGTGAACCCGGCCGGAGCGATGGCTGGACGTAGGGCAGGGGGAGCAGGCGGCACCCTTCACGCTGGTAGAAGCGCAGCCGCGCCATCGGATCCGCCCGCTCGTTCATGCTGTGGAATCGCGGATCTTCTATCTCGGCGAGCACGAGACCTGACGGCCTCGCCGGCCGAAGCGTCCGCAGCAGACGTGCGCCAAGCCCATGGCCGCGAAGGCGGGCGCTCACCACGAGATAGGCGAGCAGCCGTACCGCGCCGTCCAGGTAGTCCTCTGTGACCATGCCGGCGAGCGGCGTGCCGTCCTGCTGGAGCACGGTGCCGCCCGTCGCCGCGTCAGTGCGGGCAGCACCGAACTCGTCGATCGTCATGAGCTCCGCCGGAGGGAAGGCCGGCTCCATGAGGTCGTGGTACAGCCGAGTCAGGAGTTCGTCATCCGCGTCGGCCAGCGCCGTCGCCGTCCCGGCATGCCACGCGACAAAATCCGCCGTCCCGACGTCGTCACTCATGCGCGGAAGTGTGCTATTCGCGGTTCCTCGTCACCAGAGCGCGGCTGCCGCGCGGCGGAAACTAGCCCGAACAGTCCGCCGACGCCATGCTGAGCGCGCGCCCGCTGCAGACTCGGTCGCGAGTCCCGAGTCGACCGTCCGCGGCGCTGGGGGAGGGTGCGGTCAGATGATCGGTCGCGACGACGTGATCCACCAGATAATGCACGCGCAGCGGGACAGGGCTTGGTTCGCTGATCTTCGAGGCGAGCTCGGAACGGGCAAGACGTTCCTGCTCGAGCACGTGAGAGCGGCAGCCACGGACGACGTGCGGCCGGTCCTCGTGCGGCTGGAGGACTACGACCCCGGTCATCACGAGGAGATCGGTCCCACGGCCTCGGTCGGGGCGGTCCAGGGCAGCTTCCACCACTTCACCCGTCTCCTCACCTCATTGCTGTCGGCAGCGGGGCCGCCCGGGGCGGTGCCCGCCTTCGAGGCGCAGGTCGCAGACGCCTATAACGCCGAGATCCTCGGACGGCGCATCTACAGCGTCGAGGAGAGCGTTCGGGAGCTGACCCACGGTCCGGCACCCAGCGAGCTGGCCGACGCGTGGCGTGAGGCCGCCTGCACCGTCCGGGACCGCTTCCTGGAGCACTGGAACGCTGCCTCGGCAGGCCACTCGCGAATGCTGCTCCTGGACAACGCCGATGCGGTGGCCGATCAGGAGCTGGGTCACTGGCTGGCCGAGATCCTGGCGGAGATGACCACCACTGTCGCGATCATCAGCCGCGAGCCAGGACGTCCCCGGCTACCGGTGCAGACCGAGGCCTGGCGAGAGTTCGTCCTCGGCAACCTTGATGTCGATGAGGTGCGCGACTACCTGGACATCAACGTCGTGGGCGGCCCCGTGCCGGATCCCGTGGTTCGAAAGATCTTCGAGGTCACAGAGGGACACCCGGCGACCCTGACGATCATCTGCAACCTCATCTGGCGCAGCCAGTCCTCGCCGTCCGTGGATCCGCAGCACGTGTTGCAACAGCTCCCGCCGCAACGGGCCGAACGAGTCGCCTGGCTTGCCGAGCAGTTGGCCGCCCAGGCGGGCAGCTCGCTCCTGGACCGGGCTCTGGGCGCTGCTGCCGTTCCGCGGTCCCTATCGCCGGACCTCCTTCGGTACCTGCTCACGGACCCGCCGGTGAGGGATGAGGACGTCAAGGTGGTCCTCGCGGAACTCGAGCGCCTCCCGTTCGTGGAGAAGCCCTGGGGCGAGCAGGGTTCACTCCGTCTGCACTCGTTCGTGCGTGATTCCCTCGCGGAACGGATGGCCCGCATCGACCGAGGACGGTTCACCACGTTGCACCGCCGAGCGGCCGAGTACTACCACGCCGCCCTTCTGTCCGAGGGAGGCACTGGCAGCGCCACCAGCTACGGGGAGGCCTTCACCTACGAGGATCCGGTGTGGCAGAGCCGCAAGCGTGAGTGGCTCTATCACTGCGGCTTCACGGAGCCGGAACGCCGACCCGCCATCCTGCTGGAGTTCGCGCGAGTCTTCTTCGATGCCTTCTGGTGGTGGGGCAACTACGTCCACTTCGACTTCTGCGACCAGTTGCTCGCCGACCTGGGGCAACTGGCCAGGCGCCACGCGTCCGACGCCGTCGGCCTCGAAGCTCCTCCAGCGCAGGCCGATCCGGAGAACCGGTCGTGGTCCGACCTGGTTGACCTCCACAGCGCCCTGAGGAGGTTCATCCACAGCTACCCCCTGCGCTCGGTCAAGCCGCGGGATGCTGACTGGGCGGATGTCCGGGATGCGCTCCTCCAGGCACAGTGGGCCTGCGGATTGCATAAGGGGGCGAACGTGTCGGCGTCCGCGGAAGCTCGACACGTGGCCGCGCTGATCAACGTGTTCCTGGCGCACACCTGGCGCTACCAGACCGGGCACATGGCGAAGGCGGACAAGTACTACGAACGCGCCGCCGATCTCTTCTTGGGAGAGGATGCGTGGAGCCCCGCCTGGATCGCCTTCGAGAGAGCGGACCTGCGACTAGAGAACGGAGAGCTGAACTCCATCCGCGACCTGTGGCGGCAATCCGCCAACGCGGTTCAGCCGACCAGCGCCCCGGGTCTGTCCGAGGTCGATGAGGAACTGGTGAGCAACCTCCACCGCCTGCGGGGTGACTGCACCTGGCCGGCAGACCGGCTGCGTGCCTCGACGTGGTACGGGCGGGCCGTGCTCCACGCCTACCTCTTCCACTTCGCCGGGGACCCGGACGAGTCGGTTCCGGACGCCTACACGCTGCAGTTCTACGTCGACATCCGAGCGCGTGCGATCAACCGGCTGCGCGAGCTGACGGAGGACGTGGACGCCGCCGTGGCGTGCGCCGTGGAGATGTCTCGCGTCGTGATGACGGGGCTCGGCCGACCGCCTGCCGAGGACGGCCCCGAGCTCCGCGCGCTGCTCGCCGACCATTCGGGATCGCTGCCACTTGCGTTGCGCCTCTTTCCGCGTGGCCCACTGGTGGCGGACCTCGAGTCCACGACCACGGAGTTCGCCCGACAGTTCCGAGCCGACTTCGAGGAGGTCGACCTCGCGGCGCTGCACCGTGACCTGCACGAACAGGCGTGGCCGTGACGACCCCACCGATCACCCGTGTCACCCGCCGCCGGACCGTCCGGGGGCTGCTGTCGAGATTG
Source organism: Geodermatophilus sp. SMS 5-13 (assembly GCF_059428245.1). Taxonomy (NCBI): domain Bacteria; kingdom Bacillati; phylum Actinomycetota; class Actinomycetes; order Geodermatophilales; family Geodermatophilaceae; genus Geodermatophilus; species Geodermatophilus sp. SMS 5-13. The sequence continues at coordinate 5,471,297 of NZ_CP165729.1, read as the reverse complement.
GGTCGGCGGATCACCCGCGGCTGGCGTCGGGTGAACCCGGTGGTGTGGCGCAGAGCGGGGATTGGGGTTGCCGTCCTCGTAGTTCTGGTGCTCGTTTTCTGGACCATCCCGGCGGTCCTCACGCGCGCCCCGGCGGTCAGCGGCCCGGAGCGGCACCAAGCGCTGGCCAACGTGCGCACGGCCCTGATCGCCACGATCGTCGCGTGCGTCGGCCTCGGCACGTTGACGTACACGGCGCGCAGCTTCCGGCTCGGGCGGATCGGCCATCTCTCGCAACGCTTCCAGGATGCCGCGAGTGCGCTCGGCGCCGACAACCCCACGGTGCGGGTTGCGGCGGTGCAGGCCCTGGGTCAACTCGCGGACGAGTGGACCACGCAGCGGCAGGGTTGCATCGACGTCATCTGCGCGTACCTGCGTGCGGTCGACAAGGACCGACAGCCGGTGGCCTCCGAGTACGAGCGCCGGGCGGCGCTGGCGGTGCTCCGCCAGCGGCTCGTCCCAGAATCTCGCGTCAGCTGGGACGGGTGCGATCTGGACCTGTCCGGAACGACCTTCGACAGCGGCGACCTCCGAGGCGTGGTCCTGACGGCCGGGAAGGTGTCACTGGCCGGGGCCCGCTTCATCGGGCCGGTGGACTTCTCCGGCGTCGTCTTCGGGGGTGCCGAAGTCAGCTTTCGCGGGGCCACCTTCGGTGAATCAGCTCGTGTCGTCTTCTCCAGGGCGGAGTTCTCCGCCGGCTCCGTGTGCTTCGACGGGGCCGTCTTCAGCGGCGGCGAAGTGATTTTCGACCGCACTCACTTTCACTCCGCCTGTGCAGTCACATTCGTCGGCGCGGAACTCGGGGTAGGCGGCGGGGTGCGGTTCGACCGAGCCGTCATCCACGGGTCGGTGCCCTCCCAGGCTCGGGGTGTGTCCTTCGCGCAGGCGCGGTTTGGCAGTCCGCAGAGCGCGCCGGAGATCGTCCGCTTCGATCGGGCGACGTTCCTGGGGCTGGTGTCCTTCTCCGAGGCCCGCTTCGACCAAGAGGTGAGCTTCCGCGGAACCGTGCTGAGAGGCGCCACCATGGCTTTTGCCCCGGTGCGGTTGAGCGCCCGCGGCGTTCTCCGCTTCTCAGGCGCTCGGACCCGGAGCGGGGTCCTGGACCTCTCGGGCTCGACCTCCACCGGCGGCCGCGTCGACTTGAGCGAGGTCGAGGGTGAGCTGCCGGAGATCCGTGGGGATCGGGACCGTCTCGCGGTGTCGGTTGCGCGGCCGGCGCCGTCTCCCTCGACGGCGGTTCTCTCGAATGCCAGCATGGGCGCTCCGGCACAACCCGCACCGCAGGGGAGCGGCGATGGAAATCGTCCTGTTCAAGATCCACACCCGTGAGGACATCGACCAGGCGGAGTACGAGCACACCTTCGCGGAGATGCTGGGTCTGGTCAGCCAGATCCCCGGCTTCGTCGACATCCAGGGGTACGCGGGAGAGGACGGCAGCGAGCTCGCCGTCGCCCGTTTCGAGTCGGCCGAGTCAATCGCCCAATGGCGCGAGCAACCCGACCACGTCCGCACCCAGGAGCGGGGAAGGGCCGAGTTCTTCGAGTCCTACGACATCACGATCGCCACGGAGTGGAAGCACTACGCCTGGTCGCGCGGGCAGCAGCAGGCCTCGGCCGAAGCCGTCGGTGAGATGGCCGGTGCGACGCCGGCCCCCTGACACGCCTCAGTGGATGGTGCGGCCCTCGGCGAGCATCTGCACCAGCGTGGCGATCCGCTTGGCCCGCGTCGCGGGCGTGCCGGCCGTGTGCACCCGCCAGAGGACGGCGTAGCGGTTGGCGCCGTCCAGCCCCTCGAAGAACTGCTCCGCCGCCGGCTGCTCCGCCAGCGCCGCGGCCAGGTCGTCGGGCACCGTGATCGTGGCCGACCCGGCGTAGGCGCGGTCCCACCGGCCGTCCGCCTGTGCCGCCCGGACCGCGGCCAGCCCGGCCGGGCGCATCCGGCCAGCCTCGGTGAGCCGGCCCACCCAGTCGACGTTCTTCTTCGACCAGACGCTCTTCGGCCGCCGCGGCGTGACCCGCACGGTGAAGTGGTGGTCGTCGACCCGGTTGGCCCGCCCGTCGATCCAGCCGAAGCAGAGCAGCGACTCGACCATCTCGGACTGCTTGAGCGTCGGCTCGGGCGCGCCCTTCTTCGCGAGGACGACGTAGATGCCGGGGCACCGCTCGTGCTCGGACTCCAGCCACGCCTCGAAGGACGCCTGGTCGGGGAACCGGTGAACGGGCAGGTCGGAGGGCGTCGTCACGGGGCCATCCTGTTTCACGACCGGGGACGGCGGCTACCGCCGTTCCCGTGACCAGCGACCACATGCCGGGACCCTCGGCGATCTGGCTGGTCCGGCACGCCGAGAGCATGGGCAACGTCGCCGACGCGCGCGCCCATGAGCAGGGCGCCGGCCGGCTCGAGCTCGACGTCCGCGACCCCGACGTCCCCCTGTCCGACACCGGCTGCGCGCAGGCGACGGCGCTGGGGCGCTGGATGGCGGACCTTCCCGACGGCGAGCGCCCCACCGCCGTGATCAGCTCGCCGTTCACCCGGGCCCTGACCACCGCGCAGCTCGCCGCCGAGCCGCTCGGCCTGCGGGTCCGCCCCGACGAGCGGCTGCGGGAGCGCGACTTCGGCGCCTTCGACGGGATGACCGGCGCCGGGATCCGTGAGGAGTACCCGGACGAGGCGCGGCGCCGCGACCTGCTCGGCAAGTTCTACTACCGGCCGCCGGGCGGGGAGAGCTGGGCCGACGTCGCGCTGCGGATCCGCAGCCTGCTGGCGACCGAGGCGCTGCGGCACGACGGCGAGCGGCTGATGATCGTCGCCCACCAGGCCGTGATCATGGTGTTCCGGTACGTGCTGGAAGAGCTCACCGAGCAGGAGCTGCTGGACGTCGACGGCCGCGAGCGGGTCGCCAACGCGTCGGTCACCCGGTACGAGACCGAGGACGGCGGCCTGCGGCTGGTGACGTTCAACGCCGTCGACCACCTCGAGGCCCAGGACGAGGACGTCACCGAGGAGCCGCATGTCGCCGAGCAGTCCTGACGCCGCACCGGTCACCCCGCCGCTGCTGCGCGACTGGCCGCTGCCGGAGCCCACGGGCGGCAAGGACTCCCGCGGGTCGATCCTCGTGATCGGCGGCAGCACCCAGACCCTCGGCGCGGTGCTGCTCGCCGCCGAGGCGGCGCTGCGGGCCGGCGCGGGCAAGCTGCAGGTGGCGACGGCGGAGTCGGTGGCCCCGTTCGCCGCGACCGCGCTGCCCGAGGCCCTGGTGCGCGCGCTGCCGGAGAGCGGGTCGGGCGCGATCCGGGCCGACGCCGCCGACGCCGTCCGGGACCTCGCCGAGGCCGCCGACGCGGTCCTCATCGGGCCGGGCATGCAGGACGAGGAGGAGACCCAGGGCTTCGGCGACCGGCTGCTGCCGTACCTGTCCGGCCCGGTCGCCCTGGACGCGCTCGGCCTGGCCAGCGTCACCGCCGACGTCGCCTGCCTGCGGCACCTCGAGGCGCGGGTGGTGCTGACGCCCAACCCGACCGAGCTGGCCATCGCGTTGCACGTGGAACAGGACGAGCTGGAGGAGGACCCCGCCGCGGCCACCGTCGAGCTCGCCGGGCGGGCGAACGCCGCGGTCGGGCTGGGCGGGGCGACGTCCTGGATCGCGGCGCCCGACGGCCGGCTGTGGCGCGACGACAGCGGCGGCGCCGGGCTGGGGGTCTCGGGCTCCGGCGACGTGCGCGCCGGGATCGTGGCCGGCCTGCTGGCGCGCGGCGCCGAGCCGGTGCAGGCCGCGGTCTGGGGCTCGCACCTGCACGGCCGGGCCGGCGAGCGGCTGGCCGCCACGATCGGCCGGCTGGGCTTCCTCGCCCGCGAGCTCCCGCCTCAGGTCCCCGCGGTCATCGACGAGATCGCCATCTGAGCCCGGACGCCGACGCGGCATCGGTGTGCGTGGCCGGCGCACTTCTGCGACGAAAGTGCGCCGCTGACGCACACCGTTCCGCCTAGAGCTCGGCGCGCAGGATCTCCGCAGCCTGCGCGAGGGCGCGCATCTTGCCCTCAGCCGACGCCCGCGGCAGGTACTTCAGGCCGCAGTCGCTGGACAGGATCAGCTTGTCCACGTCGACGTCGTCCAGGGCCCGGCGGACGCGGTCGGCGACGACCTCCGGCGTCTCCACCTCGGGGGTGGAGAGGTCCAGGACGCCGAGGGCGATGCCCTTGCCCCGCAGCGGCCGCAGCGTCGCCGGGTCCAGGTGCGACTGCGCGGTCTCCACCGAGATCGCGTCCGCGGGGGTGTCGGCCAGCTCGGGCAGGAACGAGTAGCCCTCGGGGCGCTCGGCCACCATCGCCGCGTAGCCGAAGCACAGGTGCACGTGCACCGGCCCGGCCGCGCCCTCCAGGGCCCGGCTGACCGCCTCGGCGCCGTACTTGCGGGCCACCTCGGGGCGCGCCTGCAGCCACGGCTCGTCGATCTGCACGATGTCGGCCCCGGCGGCGAACAGGTCGGCGATCTCCGCGCGGACGACGTCGGCGTAGGCCAGCGCCAGCGCACGGTCGTCGGCGTAGTGGTCGTCCTGGGCCTGCTGGGCCATCGTGAACGGCCCGGGCACGGTGATCTTCACGGTCCGGTCGGTGGCCGCGCGCAGGAAGCGGACGTCGTCGGCCTGGATGGGGCGCGGGCGGCGCAGCTCGCCGGTCACCCGGGGCACCGGGATCGGCCTGCCGGAGCGGTTGAGCACCGTGCCGGGGTTGTCGAGGTCGATGCCGTCGATGGCGGTGGCGAAGTGGTTCGAGTAGGACTCCCGGCGGATCTCGCCGTCGGTGAGGATGTCCAGCCCCGCCTCCTCCTGGGCGCGGATCGCCAGCAGGGTGGCGTCGTCCTGGGCCTCCTCCAGGAGCTCCGGCGCGACCCGCCACAGCTCCGCGGCGCGGACCCGGGGCGGGAACTGGTGCGCCAGCCGGTCGCGGTCGATCAGCCACGCGGGCTGCGGCAGGCTGCCGACGATCGAGGTGGCCAGCGGAGAGAGCGGACGCGGCATGCGCCCATCCTCTCGCGCCCCGGCCCTCCCTCTGCCACGGTGGGCCCGTGGCGGAGAACTACATCGCGGAACTCGACTTCGGCGCGCCGAAGATCGACGACGAGGCGTTCGTGGCGCCGACGGCGGTGGTCGTCGGCGCGGTGACGATGGGTCCCCGATCGAGCATCTGGTACGGCGCGGTCGCCCGGGCCGACCACGAGGTGATCGAGATCGGGGAGGGCTCGAACGTCCAGGACTGCAGCACGCTGCACTCCGACCCGGGCTTCCCGCTGGTGATCGGCCGCGGCGTCACCGTCGGCCACAACGTCGTCCTGCACGGCGCGCACGTCGAGGACGACGTGCTCGTCGGCATGGGCAGCGTGGTGATGAACGGCGCGCGCATCGGCACCGGGTCCATCGTGGCCGCCGGCGCCGTCGTCACGCCGGGCACTCAGGTGCCGCCGCGCTCGGTCGTCGGCGGCGTCCCGGCCAAGGTGCTCCGGCAGGCGAACGACGACGACCGGCAGCACATCGTCGGCAACGCGGCCAGCTACACCGACCGGCTGCCCACCGCGCGGCGGGTACGCCCGGTGGTCCGCCAGAAGCTGCCCCCCGCCGGGATCGTGCCCGGGGACGACGGCCCCTGATCCTCAGCGCGGTCGCAGGAAGTCGGCCAGGCCGGTGAGCAGCCGGTCCACGTCGTCCTCGTCGGTGTACGGCGCCAGGCCCGCTCGCAGGCCGCCGGCCTCGCCGAGCCCCAGCCACCGGCTGGCCTCGATCGCGTAGAAGTTGCCGGCCGGCGCGTTCACCCCGCGCTCGGCGAGGAACCGGTAGGCGTCGGCGGCGTCGCGCCCGTCGAACGTGAGCAGCACCGTCGGCGTGCGCCGGGCGGCCCGCGACCACACGGTGACGCCGGGCAGCTCGGCGATCCCGGCCTGCAGCCGCGCGAGCAGGGCGTCCTCGTGCTCCTCGAGGGCGGTGTACGACGCGACCAGCCGGGCCCGGCGGCCCTCCGCGGCGGCCGGCGCGAGCCCGGCGAGGAAGTCGACGGCCGCGGTGGTGCCGGCCAGCAGCTCGTAGGGCAGCGTGCCGAGCTCGAACCGCTCGGGGACGGCGTCGGTCGACGGCAGCAGCTTGGCCGGCCGGAGCTGCTCCAGCAGGGCCGGCCGTGCGGCGAGCGCGCCGCAGTGCGGGCCGAGGAACTTGTACGGCGAGCAGGTGTAGAAGTCGGCGCCGAGCGCGACGACGTCCACCGGCACGTGCGCGGTGAGGTGCACGCCGTCGACCGCGAGCAGCGCGCCGGCCCCGTGCACCCGCGCGGCGATCGCCTCGACCGGCGGCCGGGTGCCGATCAGGTTGGACGCGCCGGTCACCGCCACCAGCCGGGTCCGCTCGGTCAGCACGGTGCCGACGTCGTCCAGCTCGCCGGTCGCCGGGTCGAACGGCAGCCAGCGGACGGTGGCGCCGGCCGCCTCGGCGGCGAGCACCCACGGCCGGACGTTGGCGTCGTGGTCCAGGCGGGTCACCACCACCTCGTCGCCCGGGCCCCAGCCGGCGGCCAGGGTCCGGGCGAGGTCCATGGTCAGCGCCGTCGCGCTGCGGCCGAACACGATCCCGCCGGGGTCGGCGTCGAGCAGGTCGGCGAGCGCCGCCCGCGCGGCCAGGACGACGTCGTCGGCGTTGCGCTCGGCGGCGGTGATCCGGCCGCGGTTGGCGATCGGGGAGGTGAGCGTCTCCGCCACCGCCCGGGCGACCGGCTCGGGGACCTGGGTGCCGCCAGGGCCGTCGAAGTGGGCGGTGCCCGCGCGCAGCGCCGGGAAGGCCGCGCGCACCGCGGCGACGTCGTAGCCGGTCATAGGCATCGGAAGCTATACCTGCGTTTTCGGCCCCGGAACGCAGGTATCGCTTCCCATGCCTGGCCGGCCGCCGGGCAGAGTGGCCCCCGTGCGCGCGCTGTGCTTCGAGTCCTTCGGCGGTCCGCTCGCCGTCCGCGAGGTGCCCGCCCCCGACCCGGCCCCGGACGGCGTCGTCGTGCAGGTGGCCGCCAGCGGGATCTGCCGCAGCGACTGGCACGCCTGGCAGGGCCACGATCCGGACGTCGTCCTGCCGCACGTGCCGGGGCACGAGCTGGCCGGCACCGTGGCCGCCGTCGGCGCGGGAGTGCGGCGCTGGCGCGTCGGCGACCGGGTGACCGTCCCGTTCGTGAACGCCTGCGGCCGCTGCGTGCAGTGCGCGGCCGGGGAGCACCAGGTGTGCGCGCGGCAGACCCAGCCCGGCTTCACGCACTGGGGCTCGATGGCCGAGTTCGTCGCCCTGGACGCCGCCGACGTCAACCTCGTCGCGCTGCCCGAGGAGCTGCCGATGAGCACCGCGGCCACCCTCGGCTGCCGGTACGCCACCGCGTTCCGCGCCGTGGTGCACGTGGGCGGGGTGCGGGCGGGGGAGTGGGTCGCCGTCCACGGCTGCGGCGGGGTGGGGCTCTCGGCGGTGCAGATCGCGGCCGCGGCGGGCGCCCGCGTCGTGGCCGTCGACGTCGCCCCGGACGCGCTGGCGCTGGCCCGGTCGATGGGCGCGGCGGCGACGGTGGACGGCGACGCCGACGTCCCGGCCGCCGTCGCCGAGCTGACCGGCGGCGGCGCCCACGTCTCGCTGGACACCCTCGGCGCGGCGGTCACCTGCACGAACTCGGTGCGCAGCCTGCGCCCGCGCGGCCGGCACGTGCAGGTGGGCCTGCTGCCGCCGGCGCAGGGCCGCCCCGAGGTGCCGATGGAGCGGGTGATCGCCCTCGAGCTGGCGCTGCTCGGCAGCCACGGCATGGCCGCGCACGCCTATCCGGAGCTGCTCGGCCTGATCGCCGCGGGCCGGCTGCACCCCGAGGCGCTGGTCACCCGCGAGCTCGGGCTGGACGACGCCGGCGCCGCGCTGGCCGCGCTCGGCTCGGCCCCCGGCATCGCCGTCGTGACGGCCTTCAGCTGACCGGGGCGGTGGCGCTGGTCGGCGGGATGCTCACCGTCTCCGGCGTCGTCCCGGTGGACGACGGCGCCTCCGACGACGAGGACTCCGGCGTCGTCGGGGCCGGGGTCGTCTCCTCCGGCGTGGTGGTCTCCCCGGTCGTGGTCGCCGGCGCCTCGGTCGTCGGCGGGTCCGTCGTCGGCGCCTCGGTGGCCGGCGGTGCCTGCCTCGGCGCCGGGGCCGTCGTCGTGGCGGCGGGGGTGCCGGCAGTGGCCGGCTGAGCCGGGTCCGGCGGCCGGACGAACAGCCACAGCGCGAACAGCCCGACGAAGAGCACCGCGAGGACGACGGTCGACGTGCGCGCGGGACCCACGTGCGAGGGCACGTTGCCGAACCGCCAGCGTGCGCGGGGCGGCGTCGTGCTCACCGACGGCGTCGCGGGCACCGACTCCTGCGGCTGCTCCTCACGAGGCGTGGTCATCGGACCTCCTCGCCGGCGCCCGTCGGTCCGCTGCCCCGTGGTGCACTGTCTCCGGGTGACCTCGCGAGCTCGGTCACCGCCACGCCTCCGTCGCTGCCTCGCCGTCCTCTGACTGCGGCGGCAGGCTCAGCCCCTGGCGGCGGAAGTGCAGCACGATCCGGGCGCGCAGGTCGCGGCCGACCTCGAACTGCTTGCCGGGCAGGGTGCGGGCCACGACCCGCACGTTGACCTGGTCGATGTCCAGGCTCTCCACGCCCATGACGCTGGGCGGGTCGAGCAGCAGCTTCGACAGCGCCGGATCGCGGTAGGCCTCCTCGCCCACCTCGCGCAGGATCGCCTGGACGCGGTTGACGTCCGCGCTGGTGGGGACCGGCACGTCGATGACCGCCCGGGCCCAGTCGCGGGAGAGGTTCACGACCTTGGCGATCGCGCCGTTCGGCACCGTGACGACCTCGCCGTTCGGGGAGCGCACCCGGGTGATCCGCAGCGTGACGTCCTCGACCGTGCCGGTGGCCGCCTCGGCGGCGCCGGTGACGGCGATGGCGACGACGTCGCCGAACCCGTACTGGCGCTCGGTGATGATGAAGAACCCGGCCAGGATGTCGCCGACGACGCGCTGGGCGCCGAAGCCCAGGCCCACGCCCAGGACGGTCGCCGGCGCCACCAGGCCGGTGATCGGGACGCCCAGCGTCTGCAGCACGAAGAAGACCGCGATCGAGTAGATGAGCACGACCGCGACCCAGGTGAGCACCTGGGTCAGCGAGTGCCGGTGCTTGGCCGCCTCGGAGCGCACCAGCGCGTCGCCGCCGGTGGCGCGGGCGTCGATGCGCTCGGTGATCCGGCCGCCCACCCACTGGGCGAAGCGGGCCAGCAGGATCGAGCCGAGGACGATGAGGACGACCTCGAGCCCGCGGCCGGCCAGCCAGTCGCGCAGGTCGATCAACGGCTCGATCGTCCACACCTCCCTCGGCGCCCACCCTTCCGAACGGCCCCGGGTGCCGCCACCGGGGTTCCCCCGACCGGGGGTTCAGCGCGGCTCGACGAACAGCGACTGCGTCGAGCGGCCGATCCGGCCGCGGGTGTCGTAGAGGTCGGCGAAGCACTGCGCCGCGCCGAGCCCGCCGAGGACGGTCCGCGCGTCCATGCCGAGCCAGTCCCCGGCCGGCGGGCGGTGCAGCGCGATCGAGAGGTCGACGTTGGCGAAGTTCGTCGTCCGCCAGTCCAGCTCGGTGGAGATGCCGCTGGCCGCGTCGGCCATCACCAGCAGGTGCTGCAGCGGGGTGATCGGCTCGCCCTCGACCAGGTCGCACATCGGCCGCGTCCACGCCGCCGCCGGGCCGGGCGCGTTGAAGGTGCCCGAGGCGAACCGCCAGTCCAGCGCGCGGTGGTAGGCGACCTCCTGGGTGAAGAAGCCCGCCGTCTCCGGCTTGCTGTCCTCGGGACCGGCGATGGCCAGCGGTGCGGCGGAGACCCCGCCGGGGGCGTCGGCCCGGACCCGCATCCGCCAGGCCGACAGCCGCATGAGCGGGCGCTCGTCGCCGGCGTCCAGCGTGGCCTCGACCAGTTCGATCCGCCGTCCCGGCCGCACGACCGACGCCCGCACCCGCATCGGCCCGACCGGCACCGGCCCGAGGATGTCGTAGGCCATCCGGACGGTCTGCCCGCCCTCGATGCCGCCGCACCGCTCGGCCTCGCGCAGCAGCAGCGCGGCCGGCGGTCCGGCGTGCTGGTGGCGGGGGTCCCAGGGGCCGATGGTCAGCTCGGTGGCGAGGAATCCGTCGTCCGTCGGCACGTAGAGGGCGGCGGGCAGGTCCATGCCCGCAGTCTGCCGGGGGCCGCTCAGCCGCCTGCCCGGTGGTTCTCCCACACCGCGAACGCCGTCCAGCCCGCCGCGGCCACGGCGGCGAGGATCCACAGCCAGCGCAGCGACTCCCCGGCGTTGGACAGCGCCAGGAGGACGGCGACGACGAGGACGGAACCGGCCAGCGGCGGCATGCGCAGCAGGGCGGAGAAGGTGTCGGGCCCGGGGATCGCGATGAACACGACCGTCGCCGCGACGAACAGCAGCGCGCAGAGGGCGGCGACGAACCCGGAGGTCACGCCCAGCTCGTCGGGCAGGGTGAGCGCGCCGACCCCGGTGAGCACCGCGCCGGCCCCCAACCCGAGCAGCAGCCGGATGCGCCGCCGCGACCAGCGTCGGCGGGCCGGCTCGCCACCCGGGCCGGGGGGCCAGGCCACGGATCAGCCGTTCTGCTCGTACGCGGCGCGCAGGAGGGCGCGCACCTCGTCGTCCACGTCGTCCACCGTCGTGAGCGCGAGCTTGTGGGTGGCCTGCCCGGGTGCCTTGGCCGGCTGCAGCCGGTCGCCGGCCGGCGGGGCGACGAAGCGCAGCCCGAGGTCCAGCCGGGACGACGTCGCCGGGGCCGCGGCCGCGAACTGCCGCCGGCGCACGAACGGCGTGTACGTGCCGCGGCCCTCGATGACCACGTCGTCCCCGAGGCCCTCGGCGGCCGCGCGGACGGCGTCGAACACCGGCCGGAGCGCGGCCTTCGCGCCGGTGTACTGGGAGTCGACGTACTCCTCGACGGTGGGCCGCTGCCAGCCGGCCGCCCGCGCCGCGGCGTCGGCGATCGTCCACTGGCTGTTCTGCTTCACCCCGTGGACGTCCTTGAGCCACCGGCGGACGGCGTTCTGGTCGAGCGGGTCCACGCCCGACCCGCGGACCAGCTCGACCCACTCCTCGAGGCTGCGGCCGGTGCGCGCGGCCATCGACTCGGTGACCGAGGTCATCATGTCGTCAGGACCCGCCATGCCCCGACGCTAGCCGCCGGGGACCCGCCGCCCGCCGCGAGGGTTGACGAGCCGCAGGGTTGAGACCCTAAGATTCAGACGGGGCCGTGTCGGATCCTTGTGGCCGGGTGGGCACCCTCCGTATCGTCGTGCGCGGACGAGTCTCGGGGGAGCACGCCATGGTCCTGTCGCACGAGTGGGACACATCCCGTCGGCTGGTGCGCGCGCCCGGTAACCGCCGCCCCTGGTGGGTCTCGCACCCCGTCCCGGTCCCGCCGCCGCTCGAGCTCGAGGCCGAGTCGGCCGCCGCGCGCATCGTGATCCAGGTGTCCGGCGAGATCGACGCCCTGACCGCGCCGCACCTCGAGGCCTTCGTCGCCGGCCGCTCGCTGGCCGGGTGCACGGTGCTCGAGCTCGACCTCGCCGGCGTCCCCTCGATCACCTCGGCCGGCCTGTCCGCGCTCCTCGGTCTCCGCCGGTGGTGCCAGCAGCGCGGCATCGACCTGCGGCTGCGCGCCGCCCAGCCCTCGGTGTGGCGGGTCTTCGAGCTCACCGGGCTGCACCGGGTGTTCCGCGAGGGCGACACCCCGGCCGAGCCGGGGCCCACCCAGGAACTCGCCCTGTTCTGACCCTGTAGGCGGCGTCTGGCTATTCGGGGACTACGTTGGCACGGTGACCCGCGTCCCGCGCCCGGCCGTCGGATACGCGCTCACCGTCCTCGCCGCAGTGTTCTTCTCCGTCAACGGCACCGTCTCGACGCTCGCCCTGGACGCCGGCATCGCGGCGCCGCGGCTGACCGCGCTGCGCTGCACCGGCGCCGCCCTCGGCCTGCTGGCCGCCCTGGCCGTCGCCGCCCCTGCCCGGCTTCGGCTGGCCTGGCGTGACGTGCCCTTCCTCGCCGTCTTCGGCGTCGTCGGCGTCGCGCTGACCCAGTACCTCTACTACGTGGCGATCGGCCGCCTGCCGGTCGGCATCGCCCTGGTCTTCGAGATGACCGGGCCGGTGCTGATCGCGCTCTACGTCTGGCTGGTGCGGAAGGAGAAGGTCCGCCGCCGGCTGTGGGCGGCGCTGCTGCTCTCGCTGTCGGGACTGGTCTTCGTGGCGCAGGTCTGGCAGGGCGGCGGCTCGCTGGACCCGCTGGGGGTCGGTGCCGCGCTGGCCGCCGCGGTCTGCCTGGCCGCGTACTACCTGCTGGGCGAGCGGGGCACGGTCACCCGCGACCCGGTCGCGCTGACCTGCTGGAGCTTCGTGGCCGCCGCGGTGTTCTGGGCGGTCGCAGCGCCCTGGTGGGAGTTCGACGCGGCCGTGCTGGGCGAACCGGTGCCCGTGTCGCTCGGCGGGCTGGAGCTGCCGCTGTGGGTGCTGGTCGGCTGGATCGTCGTCCTCGGGGCGATCGTGCCGTTCTGGCTGTCGATCGCCGCGCTCCGGCACCTCTCGCCGACCGCGGCCGGGCTGGTGGCCACCGTGGAGCCGGTGTTCGCGTCGGTCGTCGCCTGGCTGTGGCTGGGGCAGGTGCTCACCGGCTGGGAGGTGCTCGGCGGCGTCGTCGTCCTCGTCGGGATCGTGCTCGCCCAGACGGCGCGGACGGCGACGCCGTCCCCGCTGCCCGAGACTCCGGCGCCCCTGAGCTCCTAGCGGCCCGGCTACCCTCCCCGCATCGGACCGGGCGGCCGGTCCGCGGTGGAGGGGGAGCTCGTGCAGGGCCGGACCGGGGTCGTGCTCGACGACGTGTCCCGGGCGATCATCGAGCAGCTGCAGGAGGACGGGCGCCGTCCGTACGCCCGCATCGCCACCGCGGTGGGGCTGTCCGAGGCCGCCGTCCGCCAGCGGGTCCAGCGGCTCCTCGACGCCGGGATCGTGCAGATCGTCGGCGTCACCGACCCCATGCAGGTGGGCTTCTCCCGGCAGGCGATGGTCGGCGTCCGCACCCGCGGGGACACCCGCAAGGTCGCCGACGCGCTGGCCGGCTTCGACGAGGCGGACTACGTCGTCGTCACGGCCGGCTCGCTCGACGTCCTGGTCGAGGTGGTCTGCGAGGACGACGACGCGCTGCTGGACACGATCAGCCGGATCCGCGACGTCGAGGGCGTGGAGTCCACCGAGACGTTCGTCTACCTGGGCCTGCGCAAGCAGACCCACGCGTGGGGCACCCGTCGCCCCGAGCCGCCGGTCCCGGCCGACCCGGCCGTGTGAGCGGGCTCGTCGCCCGTGCTCGGGGCCTCGCCGACGAGGTGCTGTGGCCGGCCGGCGGCGAGGTCGAGCGCGCCGGACGGGTGCCGCGGCGACTGCTCGACGCCCTGGCCGCGGCGGGCCTCTACGGCCTGACCGGGCCCGCGGACGCCGGCGGGCAGGACGCCGACCCGCCCACGGTCGCCCGCGTGGTCGAGGAGATCGCGGCGGGCGACCTGTCCACCGCCTTCGTGTGGCTGCAGCACCTCGGGGTGGTGTCGACCGTGGCGCGGTCCGACACCCCGCTGGGCGCCGCCCACCTGGCCGACCTCTGCGCCGGGCGCACCAGGGCCGGCGTGGCGCTGCAGGCGGCCACCCGCCCCGGGCCCGCGGCGGTGACCGTGCGCCCGGACGGCGACGGCTTCGTGGTGGACGGCGACGTCCCCTGGGTCACCGGCTGGGGACTCGTGGACATCGTCCTGCTGGCCGCGCGGGACGCCGACGACGTCGTCCACCTGTTCTGGACCGAGGCGGCGCCCGGGGAAGGACTGACCGCCGTGCCGCAGGAGCTGGTCGCGGTGACGGCGAGCAGCACCGTGCAGCTGCGCGTGCGCGGGCTGCGCCTTGCCGCCGACCGGCTCGTGACGACGGTGCCGCTCGCGGACTGGCGGGCCGGCGACGCGGCGGGACTGCGGCCCAACGGCTCGCTGGCGCTGGGCGTGGTGGCGCGGTGCGCCCGGCTGGCGACCGATCCCCTCGCGGACGCCTTGACCGCCGCCCTCGACGCCGTCCGTGCCCGGCTGGACGCGGCGAACCCCGGCGAGCTGCCGGCGGCCCGGGCGGCGGCCTCGGCACTGGCGGTCCGGGCGACCACCGCGCTCGTCGTCGCCACCGGGAGCAGGGCCGTCGCGGCCGGGGCCCCGGCCGCGCGGCTGGCCCGGGAGGCGCTCTTCCTGCAGGTCTTCGGGACCCGCCCGGCGATCCGCGCCGCCCTGCTGTCCGAGCTCCTCGGCCCCGCATAGGCATCGCTCCCTTTGCCCCAAAGGCGGCCGCGACTGTGGGCGCTGAGGGAGCGCACCCCCCGCGATCGGCGACGTCCGCGGGCGTGGCGCTGGCGGTGGGGCTGGTCAGCCCCGGCACGCTCGAGCCCGACGCCGCCCCGACCGGCCGCCATCGCGCGCCTGCCACGCCCGCGGCGTCGTCGTCCTCACGGCCGGGAGGGTGGGGCAACGGGCTGCGCTTCCTGCCGCCCCTGGTGACCGGCCAGGACCTGCTCGCCGAGGCGCTCGCCGTCCTCGACGAGGTGTTCGCGGCGGAGACCACGGTCCCCCGGCCGCGCTCTGCCCACCATGCTGGGCAGAGCACGAGCACGCCGGAAAGGTCGAGGAGGGGCCGTGGTCGAGCTGCGGACGCCGGGGGAGATCGACGCGATGCGTGCGGCCGGCGAGGTGGTCGCCCGGATGCTGGCCGCGACCCGCGCAGCGGCAGTCCCCGGTGTGCGGCTGCGCGATCTCGACGAGATCGCCCGCGACGTCCTCGCCGACGCGCACGCGGGCGCGCCGTTCCTGCACTACCAGCCGCATCGAGGGATGCCGCCCTACCCGAGCGTCATCTGCACGTCGGTGAACGACGTCGCGCTGCACGGCATCCCGACCGGCCGGCGGCTCGCCGACGGCGACCTGCTCAGCATCGACGCCGGCGGGAGCGTCGACGGCTGGGTCGGCGTCTCCGCGGCCATCGGCGCGGTCGGCCGGGCCGCCGGGTGCGGCATGAACACCGACCACGGCGGCCACGGCGTCGGCCGCCGGATGCACGAGGAACCGTCCGTCCCCAACGAGGGCCGCGCCGGGCGCGGACTCCCGCTCAAGGCCGGTCTGGTCATCGCGATCGAGCCGTGGTTCATGGCCGGCGGCGACGACTGCTACCGGATCGCCGACGACCGCTGGAGCATCCGCACCGCCGACGGCAGCCGCACGGCGCACGTCGAGCACACCGTCGCGATCACCGGCGACGGTCCGCGGATCCTCACCGCGCTCAGCCCCGCGGCGACGTCACCCTCTCCGGCGCGATCCTGACCAGCAGCCGCACCTGGTCGGCCCCACCGAACCAGGGGTACGGCCGGCCGAGGTAGCGCTGGGACAACTCGTCGATGTGCTCGCGGGCGCCGTCCTCGGTCACGCCGACCACACGCCCGCGCACCTCGAAGTAGCGGCTCGGGTCGTCGGGGTCGGCGACGTTGAGCGCCACCCGCGGATCGCGCTGGATGTTGCGCACCTTCTGGTGCCCGTCGACCGTGTTGATCAGCACGTGGCGGCCGTCGGTGTCCACCCAGGTCTGCGTCATCTGGGGCGAGCCGTCGGGCATCAGCGTCGACAGGAAGCAGGGGCTGGGACGGCGGAGGAGGTCGAGGAGACCGTCGGGGAGCGACACATTCGGCCCCTACCCCTCAACCGCCCTCCCGCATACCCCGCGGGATCCCCTCCGCTCACGACAGGACGGACTCGATCGCGGTGCGGACCTCCGGGGCGTCGGGCTGCGTCCGCGGCCGGAAGCGGGCGACCACGTCGCCGCCCGGCGCGACGAGGAACTTCTCGAAGTTCCACTGGACGTCGCCGGCCTCGCCCTGCGCGTCGGCCGCGGCGGTCAGCCGCTGGTAGACCGGGTGCGCGCCGTCGCCGTTGACCTCGATCTTCTCGGTCAGCGGGAAGGTGACGCCGTAGGTCGCCGAGCAGAACTCGGCGATCTCCTCGGCCGTGCCCGGCTCCTGGCCCATGAACTGGTTGCACGGGAAGCCGACGACGGTCAGCCCGCGCGAGGCGTACTCCTCGTGCAGCGCCTCGAGCTGCGTGTACTGCGGCGTCAGGCCGCACCTGCTCGCCACGTTGACCACCAGCGCGGCCCCGCCGCCGGTCAGCGCGCGCAGCGTGGTGTCCTCGCCCCGGAGGGTCCGCACCGGCAGGTCCAGAAGGTCGCTCATGCCCGGCCCAAGGCGGCGGGGCAGGCGTTCATTCCAGGCTGCTCACGTCGTCGGGGACGTCGACGGCGTGCTGGCGCAGCGCCTCGAGCGGCACGACCTCGAGCGCCTGGGCGTTGGTCGCGGCCAGGATGACGCCGGCGGCCACCCCCGCCTGGTAGGCCTGCAGCCAGCGGGCCGCGACCACGCACCAGCGGTCGCCGGGCCGCAGCCCCGGGAAGGCGAACTCCGGCCGCGGCGTGGTCAGGTCGTTGCCCAGTTCCCGCTGCAGCGCGAGGAACTCCGCCGAGACCACCGTGCAGACGGTGTGGCTGCCGAAGTCCTCCGGCCCGCTCGCGCACAGCCCGTCGCGGTAGAAGCCGGTCAGCGGCTCGGTGCCGCAGGGCTGCAGCGGCCCGCCGAGGACGTTCGTCTGCTCCGGCTGGTCGGCGGACACGGGCGCTCCAGGAGGTCGGCGCGGGCACGGCGCCGTGGTCGAGGGGCTCACAGGATGGCATCGTGCGGTCGTGAGCGACACCCCCGAGGTGCTCTGGGCGCCGACCCCCGACTCCGCCCGCGCGACGCGCGTCGCCGCCTTCGCCCGCTGGGTGGGCGAGCGCCGCGGCCTGGACTTCGGCGACCCGCCGGACTACGACGCGCTGTGGCGCTGGTCGGTCGAGCACCTCGACGAGTTCTGGGCCGACGTCGCCGAGTGGACCGGCGTGCTGCCCGGCGTCCCCGACGACCGCGTGCTCACCCGCCGCGAGATGCCCGGCGCCGAGTGGTTCCCGGGGACGACGCTGAACTACGCCGAGCGGGCGCTGCAGTGGGGCGACGAGCACCCGGCGCTGATCGTCGTCGCCGAGGACACCGACCCGGTCGAGGTGTCGTGGTCGCAGCTGCGCGGGCAGGTCGGCGCGTTCGCCGCCACCCTGCGCCGGCTCGGCGTCCGGGCCGGCGACCGCGTGGCCGGGTACCTGCCGAACGTGCCGGAGGCGGTGGTCGCCTTCCTGGGCGCGGCCTCGATCGGCGCGGTGTGGTCCTCCTGCGCGCCGGACTTCGGCACCCGCGCCGTCCTCGACCGGTTCGCCCAGATCGAGCCGGTGGTGCTGGTCGCCGTCGACGGCTATCGGTGGGGCGGCCGGGACTACGACCGTCGGGACGTCGTCGCGCAGCTGCGGGCGTCCCTGCCCACCGTGCGGACGACGATCGCCGTCCCCCGGCTGCACCCGGACGAGGTGCCCGACGACGCGCTGAGCTGGGCCGACGCGGTCGCCGAGCCTGCCGAGCCGGAGTTCGAGCCGGTGCCGTTCGACCACCCGCTGTGGATCGTCTACTCCTCGGGCACCACCGGCCTGCCCAAGGGGATCCTGCACGGGCACGGCGGCGTCGTCCTCGAGCAGGTGAAGTCCGGCGTCCTGCACATGGACCTCGCGCCCGGTGACCGGCTGTTCTGGTACAGCTCGACCGCTTGGATCATGTGGAACATCTCGACGTCGGCGCTGCTGTCCGGCGTCACCGTCGTCGTCTACGACGGCGCCCCGGCCTACCCGTCCACCGATGCGCAGTTCGCGCTCGCCGAGCGCACCGGCATGACCTACCTCGGCACGAGCGCGGGCTATCTGTCCGCCTGCGAGAAGGCCGGGATCCGCCCGGGGGAGACCTACGACCTCGCGGCGCTGCGGGCGATCGGGTCGACCGGCTCGCCGCTGCCGGCGGCCGCGTTCCGCTGGGTCTACGACGCGGTGAAGCCCGACGTCCTGCTCGGCTCGCTGTCCGGCGGCACCGACGTCGCGAGCGGCTTCATCGGCACCTGCCCGCTGCTGCCGGTCACCGTCGGCGAGCTGCAGCGGCCCAACCTCGGCGTCGCGGCCGCGTCCTGGGACGAGGACGGCCGGCCGGTCGTCGGCGAGCTCGGCGAGCTGGTGATCACCGAGCCGATGCCGTCGATGCCGCTGTCCTTCTGGAACGACCCCGGCGACAGCCGCTACACGGAGGCCTACTTCGAGCCGTGGCCCGGCGTCTGGCGGCACGGCGACTGGCTGGAGATCACCGACCGCGGCACGTGCCTGATCACCGGCCGGTCGGACTCCACGCTCAACCGCGGCGGCGTGCGCATGGGGACGGCGGACATCTACGCCGCGGTCGAGTCGATCCCCGCCGTCGCCGACTGCGTGGTCCTCGGCGTCGAGTTGCCCGACGGCGGCTACTGGATGCCGCTGTTCGTGCAGCTCGCGCCGGGGGAGGAGCTGACCGACGCGCTGGTCGGCGAGATCAAGGCGGCGATCCGGACGACGGCCAGCCCGCGGCACGTGCCCGACGAGGTGATCGCCGTCCCCGGGGTGCCGCACACCCGCACCGGCAAGCGGCTGGAGGTGCCGCTCAAGCGCCTGTTCCAGGGCGTGGACCCGGCGAAGGCCGTCAACCCCGGCGCCGTGGACGACGCCTCGCTGGTCGACGCCTTCGTGCAGATGGCGCGGCAGCGCGGGTCGACCTCGCGCTGATCATCGGCATCCGGCTGCCCGCATCGGCGTGTCGGGCAGCCACCTGCCGATGGTCAGACCGCGCTCGGCACCTCGGTGACGGCGGTGTAGACCGGGATCCCCCGCGCCCCGGCCAGCGCGACCATCTCGTCGGAGCCGGCCGACGTCCCGGGCAGCCGGAGGACGGCGTCGACGCGAGCGACCAGCCGGCGGCCCATCGGGTGGAAGACCTCGTCGAACGCGGCGTCCCCGACCTGCGTTGACCCGGCGAGCGCGGCCAGCGGCAGGGCCAGGTCCTCGCCGTTGACCGGCAAGTGCCCGGCGCGGAACAGCTCCAGGCAGGCGGCCTGGATGGCGCGGTGGTTGGCCGCGATCTTCTCCGGTTCGTCGCCGGTGCCGCTCCGGTAGGGCCCGGCGACCAGGATCATCAGGCTCATGCGCAGGTGACCTCCACGTCCGCGTTCTCGAGGGCGGCGAGGGTCTCCTGCGCCGCGGGGGTGAGGCGCGGGTCGCGGGCGCTGGCGTCGGTGACCAGGCGCTCGACCGCACCGAGCTCGGCCACCCGGGCGAAGGCCCGCACGCCGAGCTTCGAGGCGTCGGCGACGACGAACGAGCGCGCCGCCTGCCGCAGCCCCGCCTGCTTCACGGCGGCGTCCTCGAGCGTGAACTCCGACCACCCGGCGGCGGTGATCCCGCCGATCGACATCACGAAGACGTCGAAGGCGAGCGACGCCAGCACCGCGGCCGTGACCGGCCCGGCCAGGCTGCGCTCGCCCGGCCGCACCTCGCCGCCGACCACCAGGAGCCGGATCCCCGGCTGGTCGGCCAGCACCTCGGCGACCGGCAGGCTCAGCGCGGCCACGGTCAGCGGCGCCCGGTCGAGCAGGGCGCGGGCGACGTGCACCGTCGTCGTCCCGGCGTCGAGGAGGACGGTCGAGCCCGGCTCGACCAGCTCCGCGGCCGCCCGGCCGATCCGGTCCTTGAGCCCCGCCTGCCAGCCGGCGCGGGCGGCGAACCCGTGCTCCGGCTTCTCGATCGCGCTCGCCCCGCCGCGGATGCGCCGCACCAGGCCGCGACGCTGCAGCTCGTCGAGGTCCCGGCGGACGGTCATCTCGCTCACGCCCAGCCGCCCGGCCAGGTCCCCCAGCGTCGTCGTCCCGGCGTTGCGGACGAGGCGCAGCGTGACGTCGAGTCGCTGCGCCACGGCCACAGCAGCGATTCTCACAGACTGTTGATAGATCTGTGAAGAACTTGTCATCCCATGGCGTCGATCACGATTCCGGGTGAGCGGGCTGCGCTCGGGGAACCCGCGGAGGCGATCACGTCTTCAGCGAGGAGGACGAGGCCATGACCTCGAGGGACAAGCGGACCTCCGCGGACGAGACCTGGGCGCCGCAGCCCCCGGTGCTGCTGCCGCCGTGGCACACGCCCGAGCGGGAGAAGCTGCAGGAGCAGGCGCGGCGCTTCGCGATGGACGAGGTGCTGCCGATCGCGAACGAGCTGGACCCGCAGAAGGGCGAGATCCCGGCGTCCCTGCTGGCCCGGCTGGCCGAGCTCGGCTGGTTCGGCATCACCGTGCCGGCCGAGCACGGCGGCCTCGGCCTCGGCGTCTTCGAGTACTGCATGGTCAGCGAAGAGCTCGCCCGCGCCTGGATGTCGACGGCCAGCATCCTGGCCCGGTCGCAGGGCCTGGGGACGGCGGTGGCCGACGACGCGCGCCGTGCCGAACTGCTGGGCCGCAGCGCCCGGGGCGAGTGGATCGGGGCGATCGCGCTGTCCGAGCCCGACGCCGGCTCCGACCTCGCCGGTGTCTCCACCCGCGCCGTCCTCGACGGGGACGAGTGGGTGGTCACCGGGCGCAAGCGCTGGTGCGGCAACGCCCGGGCGGCCGACTTCATCCAGGTGCTCGTGCGCGAGCGCGATCCCGAGCCGGGGGAGTCGCGCTCGAAGGGCCTGGTCAACCTGCTGCTGGAGAAGGAGCGCGGCGAGTTTCCCGCGGGGCTGACCGGCTACCCGATCGACAAGGTCGGCTACCACGGCTTCCTCACCTGGGACCTGACCTTCGACGGCGTGCGCATCCCGAAGGCCAACGTCATCGACGAGGCGGCGGCCAGCGACGAGGAGGGGGAGGCGGCGAAGCGGGCGGGCTTCGCCGAGGCGCAGAAGTTCCTCAACACCGCCCGCGTGCACACCGCCGCGCGCGCCGTCGGCCTGGCCCGCGCCGCGCTGGAGGACTCGATCCGCTACCTGCAGGAGCGCGAGCAGTTCGGCCACCCGATCGGCGACTTCCAGGCGCTGCGCTTCGCCGTCGCCGAGATGGCCGCGCAGATCGAGCAGTCCCGCACCTTCTACCGGCAGGTCGCCCATCTGCTCGACCTCGGGATGCCGTGCGAGAAGGAGGCCTCGATGGTCAAGCTCGAGGCGACCGAGATGGCGGTGCGGGTGACCAACCAGGCGATGCAACTGCACGGTGGCAACGGCTACACCACCGAGCGGCAGGTCGAGCGGCACTGGCGGGACGCCCGGCTGACCACCATCTTCGAGGGCACCAGCGAGATCCAGAAGCGGATCATCAGCGACCGCCTGCTCCCGCGCAGCCCGCTGGCGTGATCCGGAGGAGATCCGTGGGCGTCACGCCCACGGATCTCCTCCGTTAGCGTCGGCGGGGTGCGGTGGGGGCTGATCGGCGCCAGCGACATCGCCGCGGGATCGATCATCCCCGGCATCCGTGCCCGGGCCGGCAGCCGCGTCGTCGCCGTCCACAGCCGGTCGGCGGAGCGCGGCGCCGCCTACGCCAGGGCGCACGGGATCGACCGCGCGTACGACACCCTGCCCGCGCTGCTGGCCGATCCCGAGGTCGACGCCGTCTACGTCAGCACGACCAACGACCGGCACGCCGAGGAGGCGATCGCCGCCGCGGCGGCCGGCCGGCACGTCCTGTGCGAGAAGCCGCTGGCCCTGAGCCTGGACGACGCCCGCGCCATGGTCGACGCCGCCGCCCGCGCCGGGGTGGTGCTCGCGACCAACCACGGCCGGCGCAACGACCCCGCGCTGCACGCCGCCCGGGACGTCGTCCAGGCCGGCGTCCTCGGCACCCCGCTGGCCGCCCGGACCGCCACCGCCGTCCTGCTGCCGGAGCAGCTGCGCCGCTGGCGGCTGCGCGGGGAGGCCGGCGGCGGCGTGGCCCTCGACCTGCTGGTGCACGACGCGGACACGCTGCGGTTCGTCCTCGCCGACGACCTCGTCGCCGTCCAGGCCACCGGCGCGCCGGCCGACGGAGAGACGGAGACCCGCCTCGCCGGGGTGCTGACGACGGCGGCCGGCCTGCTGGCCACGTTCCTCTGCTCCTTCGACACCCCGCACGGCGACAGCACGCTGGAGGTGTTCGGATCGGAGGCCGCGCTGCGCGCCTGGCGGCAGCCCGGCCGGCCCTCGGGCCTGGTCCTGCGGACCCCGGCCGGGGAGGAGCCGGTGGCGCTCCCGGAGGCCCCGCCGGTCGGGGTCGCCACGATCGCCGCCTTCGAGGCGGCGGTCCGCGGCGTGGGCCGTCCCACCGCCACCGGGGAGGACGGCGTGGCCTCGCTCGCCGTGGCCCTGGCGGCGCTGGAGTCCGCGCGGTCGGGCGCGCGGGTGCCGGTGGCTCCCGGCTAGGGCCGGCCCACCGGCTGCGCCCGGACGGCGAGCGCGCGGTCGACCGCCTCCGCCGACAGCACCTCCTCGAGGGCCGAGCGCGCCGCCCCCACCACGCCCGCGCGGTCGCCGAGACTGCTGGCGACCACCCGCAGCCCCCGCGCCGCCTGGGGCTGGGTGCGCTGGTAGAGCCGCTCCCGGACGGCGCCGACGAAGTGGTCCTGCACCAGCCCCAGGTCGCCGCCGAGGGCCAGGATGCGAGGGTTGAGCAGGCTGACCGCCGTCGCCAGGACGTCGCCGATCATCAGGCCGGCCTCGCGCACGAGCCGGGTGGCCTCGGCGTGGCCGGTCCGCGCCAGCTGCACCACCGACCGGCTGTCGGGGGCGTCCACGCCCAGCTCGCGCAGCCGGCGAGCCAGCGCCCGCCCGCTGGCCGACGCCGCCAGGCAGCCGCGCGCCCCGCAGACGCACAGCGGGCCGTCCTCGGCGCTGGTGATCCGGACGTGCCCGATGTCGCCCTCGCCGCTGTCCGCGCCGCGCAGCACGACGCCGTCGACCACCATGCCGGCGCCGATGCCGGTCGCGACCTTCACGAACAGCAGCGGCGAGGCGGTCGGCCACTCGGTGTGGAACTCGCCGAAGGCCATGGCGTTGGCGTCGTTGTCCACCAGGCAGGTGACGCCGTACTGCCGCTCGAGGTGGTCGCGGATCGGGTAGTCCTGCCAACCCGGCATCACGGCGGTGTGCTGCACCACCCGCCCGCTGGCCACGTCGACCGGGCCCGGCACGCCCACGCCCACGCCGAGGATCCGGCTCGGGTCCACCCCGGCCTCGGCGAGCATCTCGCCCCAGCGCTGCTCCATCCACTTCAGGACCGGATCGGGCCCGTCGGCCAGCCGCAGGTCGTCGTGGAAGGTCTCGGCCAGCGGCTGCCCTGCGAGGTCGCAGACGGCCAGGGTCGCGTGCGCGGCGCCGAGGTCGGCGGCGAGCACCACGCCGCCGGAGCCGTCGAGGCTGAGCAGCTGCGCCGGGCGGCCGCGGACCGAGGCCTCCCGGCCGGACTCGCGCAGGTACCCGGCGTCGACCAGCAGGTCGATGCGGGCCGCGACGGTGGACCGTGACAGGCCGGTGAGCTCGATGAGATCCCCGCGGGTGCGGGCCCGCCCGCGGCGGATCAGATCGAGCAGCTGCCCGGCGCGCTCGCCCAGTTCGTCACCCCTTCTCCGCCCCGGCGGTCAGGCCGCCGGTGAGCAGACGCTCACTGGCGAAGAATAGGACCACGATGGGCAGGGTCAGGATCACCGAGCCGGCCATGAGCACGGTGGTCGGGATCTCGATGCTGCCCGCCAGCTGGGACAGCCCCAGCGAGACCGTCCACCGCGGCCGGTTCTCGACCAGGAACAGCAGCGCGAACAGGAACTCGTTCCACGCGATCATGAAGACGAACAGCGCGTTGGACAGGATCGCCGGCATCGCCAGCGGGATGGTGATCTTCCGCATGATGGTGAACCGGCTGGCGCCGTCGACCGCGGCCGCCTCCTCGATGCTGGCCGGCACGGTCTGGAAGTAGTTCCGCAGCGTGTAGATCGCCACCGCCACCGTCTGCGACACGTACACCAGCACCAGCGCGCCCAGATTGCCGCGCAGCCCGATGCGGGTGAAGAAGACGAACAGCGGGACGGCGAGCAGGATCGCGGGGAAGAGGTAGACCGCGAGGAACAGCACGCTGACCTTGCGCCGCCCGGGGAACTGCAGCCGCGCGATCGCGTACGCGCCGAGGATCGCGAAGGCCAGCGTGACCGCGACCGTGCCGAGCGCGATCAGCCCGCTGTTGGCCATGAACTGCAGGAACCCCTGCCCGCCGTTCTCGGTGGAGGCCAGCACCTCGCGATAGGTGCTGAGCGTGAGCTCCGAGAGCGCCGGCCACAGCTTGTCGGGGTTCTGCACGAGCGCGCTCAGGTCCCGGAAGGAGAGCAGCACCATGTAGTAGAAGGGGAAGAGCGTGAACAGCATCAGCCCCACGATCACGACCCACCGCAGGACGCCGAACACGCGCGTCTCGACCCGGTAGCGCGACCAGGTCCGCCCCTGCGGCGGGCGCGCCGGCCGGTCGGGGGAGGCGGTGGCCGAGTCGGTCGGGACCGTCGCGACGCCGGCCATCAGGCCACCTCGTCCTTGGCCGCGAACCGGTAGTAGACGGTGACCAGCACCATCAGGATCAGGGCGAGGACCAGCGCCTGCGCCGACGCCGCCCCGATGTCCCCGCGGCTGACCAGGTAGTCGAACACCCGCACGCTGATCACCTCGGTGCCGGCGCCGCCGCCGGTCAGCAGGTAGATGTCGTCGAAGTTGTTGAACGTCCAGATGAAGCGCAGCAGCGCCAGCACCGCGATCGTCGGCAGCAGCTGGGGCCAGACGACGTGGCGGAACACCTGCGTCGGCGTCGCGCCGTCGACCCGGGCGGCCTCCTCCAGCGAGACCGGCGCGGCCTGCAGGCGGGCGGTCAGGAAGAGGAAGGCGAACGGGAACGAGCGCCACATCTCGAAGACGATGACCGTGAGCAGCGCCCACGGCCGCTCGGACAGGAACGCGATCGGCTCGTCCCAGCCGAGCAGGCCCGTGCCGATCTCGTTCACGATGCCGAACTGCGGGTTGAGCATGACGCCCCACACGAACGTGGCCGCCACGACCGGCGCCACGTAGGGCAGCAGCATCGACGCCCGGACGAACGTGCGTCCCTTGAACGGACCGCGCAGCGCCAGCGCCGCGACCAGGCCCAGCCCGATCGCCGCCGCCGTCCCCCCGCACGCGTAGATCAGGGTGGTCGTCAGCGCGCTCCAGAAGCCGGGGGAGGAGAACACGTCGACGAAGTTGTCGAGCGTGAAGTCCCCGAACAGCCCCGCGCTGCGCAGCCGGATGAGCCGCAGGTCCTGGAAGGCGAGCAGCACCGTCCACAGGATCGGCAGCACCACGAGCACCAGCACGAGGACGACGGTCGGCGAGATCAACGCCAGCCCGAACCGGGACTCCCGCCACTGGTGGCCGCCACGGACCCGGACTCCCCGCGGGCGGCGGCCGCCCGGTTGCCCCATGGGGACGAGCGGGCCGCCGGCCAGCCCGCTGTCGCTAGCGGTCATCTGTCCTCTCAGTCCAGCGAGTCGGCGATCTCCTGCAGGGCGTCGGCCGCCTGCTGGGCCGCCTCCTCCGGGGTGACCTCGCCCCCGGTCATCGCCGCGATCGCCTGCGGCACCGGGAGCTCACCGAGGGCAGCCCCGACGAGGGCGCCCTGCCCCTGGGGGATACCCCACGGGGAGATGGTGTCCGGGCTGGACTTCAGGGCGTCGAGGACGTCGGCCGAGTAGAAGTCGGACAGCGGGGCCTTGGTGTCCACGCCGGCCGGGAGAGTGGACCAGGCGTCGATGTAGCGGGTCGGCTCGTCGGCGGTGCCCTTCCGGGTCGGCACCTTGCCCTCGGGCGAGAAGCCGATCCAGGCCTCGTACCCGTCGGACATCATGTACGTGATGAACTGCTGGGCGGCGTCGGCCTGGGCGTCGGCGGTGACGGCCCAGGAGACGACCTCGCCGAACTGCGCGCCCTCGTCGCCGTCCGGGCCGGCGATCGCCGTCACCACGCCGCTGTTCTTGGCGAGGAACGCCGGATCCGCGCCGCATTCCGGGCAGGTCGGCAGGGCGTCGTTCCGCAGGCCGGCCATCTCGTCGAGGATGAACGACGACCAGACCACCATGGCCGCCTGCCCCGCGAAGTAGGCGGCGCGGGTGGTGTCGACGTCCTGGGCGCCCGACACCGAGTACTGGCTGATCAGCTGGTTGTAGAAGTCGAACGCGGCCACGCACTGGTCGCTGGCGATCGTGATCTCGCCGTCGGCGTTCACCATCTGGCAGCCGTTGCCGAGGGCGATGTGCTCGAAGGTCTGCTCGGTGAAGGCGTCGTTCGGCACGGTGGCCCCGGTGAAGCCGGCCACCTCCGGGCTGTCCAGCGCCTTCGCCGCGGCCAGGATGGCGTCGTAGGTGTCGGGTGCGGCCAGTCCCGCGGCGTCGAAGAGGTCCTTGCGGTAGATCAGCAGCTGCGCCCACCCGTCGCTGGGCACGGCCAGCTGCGTGTCGCCGTCGCGGGTGAGCTCCAGCGCCCGCTCGGAGAAGGTGTCGGCGCCCAGCTCGTCGACCACCGCGGCGGCGGTGTCGGAGTCGATCAGCTCGTTGGCCGCCAGCGCCTGCACGCCCGACAGCGGCAGGGCGCCCACGACGTCGGGCAGCTCGCCGGCGGCGGCCGACGAGGTGAGCAGCTGGTTGAACTGGTTCTCGTCGATCGCGACCAGATCGACGTCGATGCCCGTCTCCTTGGTGAACTCCGCGGCGATCTGCTCCTGGGCGGCGACCCGGTCGGGGAGGTTCTCCAGCGTCCAGACGACGAGCGCGTCGCCGTCCCCGCCGCCGCCCCCGCCGGAGTCGTCCGATCCGCAGGCCGCGATCAGTGCCGACGCACCGATCACCGCCACCGCTGCCCGGACCCGTCGCTGCATCGCGCTCATCAGGCATCTCCTCGGAGTCAGCCGCTCCTGTGCCGCGTTCCGGAACAGTAGCGGGCCGCCGCGGGTGATGCCGGTCACAGTTGGATTATGACGGCCCGTTGGTCATTTATGCCTGTCAACTCGGCGTAAAGTGGTCGGCGAACCGGCCGATATGACTCCCATGCGGCGGAACCGACGAGAAGGAAGCTCGATCGTGAGCACTCCGGTCGCAGCAGCCGTGCTGCCGACCCCGACCCCGATCCACAGCACGACAGGAGTGCTCCTGCGTCCGGCGCCCGCAGCGCCGCCTCCTCTGGCGGTGAGCTTCACGGGGCCGCGCAGCGTGGCCCTGGTGGCCGAGGAGGTACCCGTCCTCGAGCCCGGGACCGTGCGGGTGCGCACGCTCTACTCGGGCATCTCGTCCGGTACGGAGATGACCGCCTACCGCGGCTCCAACGTCTACCTGACCAAGCAGTGGGACCCGGCGCAGCGGCTGTTCACCGCCGGTGGCAGCAGCTTCGACTACCCGGTCACCGGCTGGGGCTACAGCGAGGTCGGTGAGGTGGTCGAGGTCGCCGACGCCGAGGCCGCCGCGTCGGGGCTGCGGGTCGGGGACGTCGTCTACGGCATCTGGGGCCACCGCAGCGAGGCCGTCCTGCCCGCGCAGTCGCTCGCCGGCCGGCAGATCCCGCCGGGAACCGAGCCGATCGTCGGGGTGTTCGCCCGGGGGGGCGCCATCGCGCTCAACGCCGTCCTCGCCGCCGACCTGCACCTCGGCGAGACGGTCGTCATCTTCGGCCAAGGCGTGATCGGGCTGCTCGCCACCCGCATGGCCGCGCTGTCCGGCGCGCGGGTGATCGCCGTCGACACCCTCGCTCCCCGCCGGGAGCTGGCCCTGCGGTCCGGAGCGACGCTGGCCCTGGACGCGGCCGACGACACGGTCACGGTCGCCGAGGCCGTGCGGCGGGTCGCGCCCGATGGCGCCGACGTCACGATCGAGCTCAGCGGCTCCTACCGGGCGCTGCACGAGGCGGTGCGGTCCACCGCGCCCGGCGGCCGGGTCGTCGCGTCCGGCTTCTACCAGGGTGAGGGCGCGGGGCTGCACCTCGGCGAGGAGTTCCACCACAACCGCATCCAGATCGTCGCCTCCCAGATCGGGGGCGTGCCGACGGCGTTGGCCGGCCGGTGGACGCCCGAGCGGCTGCACCGCGTGTTCATGGGCCTGGTCCTCGAGGGCAAGGTCGACGTGACGCGGCTGATCTCCCACGTGGTGCCGTGCGACGACGTCGTCCAGGCCTACCGCCTCCTCGACGAGGACCCGGCCGCGACTCTGGAGATGGTGCTGGACTTCCGGTCGGTCCAGCGCCTCGACGATGCCGAGGAGCGTGCGTCGTGAGGCTGGCCGTCCAGGAACAGGTGCTCCCCGGGAGCACGATGCAGGCCAAGTGGGAGACCGCGCTGGGCTGGGGCTTCGACGGGATCGAGCTGCGCGGGCAGGCCGGCCACGCCCTCCGCGCGCGGCTGCCCGAGCTGCGCGCCGCCCAGCGGGACGGCGTCGTCCTGCCCACCGTCTGCGTGGAGATGGACCACTTCATCGGCGACTTCGACGCCGACCGGCGGGCCGACGCGCTGGCGAACATGGCCGGCCAGCTCGAGGTGATCGGGGCGCTCGGCGGGGTCGGCGCGATGACGCCGGCGTCGTGGGGGATGTTCTCCCGGCGGCTGCCGCCGTTCACCCCGCCCCGGTCCCCGGAGGAGGACCGCGAGGTGCTGCTCGACGCGCTGCACCGGCTGGGCGAGGTCGCCGAGCGGGCCGGCACCCTGCTGCTGCTCGAGCCGCTGAACCGCTACGAGGACCACATGGTCAACACGCTGGCGCAGGCGGCGGAGCTGGCCGAGGCCACGGGCCTGCAGAGCGTGGCCGTCGGTGCCGACACCTATCACATGAACATCGAGGAGGCCGACCCGCTGGCGGCGCTGCGCGGCATCGCCGACCGGCTCGGTCACGTGCAGCTCTCCGACAGCAACCGCCTGGAGCCCGGGGCGGGGCACCTGGACTGGGCGGCGCTGCTCCGGTGCCTGGACGCGATCGGCTACGACGGCTGGCTGGCCTTCGAGTGCCGCCTCTCCGGTGACGCCGCCCGCGTGCTGCCCCGCGCCACGTCGATGCTCCGGGCGCTGCCCGTGCGGAGGGCCGCGGCATGAGCACCACCGACGTCTCGCTCGACTGGGCAGGCTTCGCCCCGGAGGGGCTCGAGACCGGCCTGTCCGGCGCCGAGCTGGCGGCCCGTGCCGCCTACGCGCTGCGCGCCAACAGCGCCGGGTCGATGACCCGCGCCGCCCCACACCTCTACCCGCACCAGTGGAGCTGGGACGCCGCGTTCGTCTCGGTCGGCATCGCGCACCTGGACCCGCGCCGGGCGTGCGAGGAGCTGGACCACCTGTTCAGCGGGCAGTGGCGCACCGGCATGCTGCCGCACATCGTCTTCGACCCCGACGAGCCCGACTACTTCCCCGGCCCGGACCGCTGGGGCTGCGCCGAGGCCAGCGACGACGCCCCCGACGCGCCCCGCACCAGCGGCATCTGCCAGCCGCCGGTGCACGCGCTCGCGGTGGAGCGCATCGTCGCCATCGCCGAGAGCCACGGCCCCGCGGCGGCGGCCGCGGTGCGCGAGTGGCTGCCCGGGGCCTACTGCCGGCTGCTGGCCTGGCACCGCTACCTCGCCGGCGCGCGCGATCCGGAGGGCGCCGGCCTGCTCACCGTGTACCACGGCTGGGAGGGCGGGATGGACAACTCCCCGCGGTGGGACGGGCCGTACTCGCGCGTCGTCGTCCCGGCGGACCTGCCGCCCTACCAGCGGCGGGACACGCGGATCGTCACCGACACCCGCCAGCGGCCGACCCAGCTGGAGTACGACCGCTACCTGACCAGCGTCGAGGAGCTGAAGAAGGCCGGCTACGACGACGTCCGCATCCGCGCGACCGCCAGCTACCTGACCACCGACGTCTTCATGTCGGCGATCTTCGCAGCGGCGAGCGCGGCCCTGGCCCGGATCGCCCGGGCGCTGGGTGCGGACGAGGTCGCCGAGCTCGAGGAGCACGCGGCACGCTTCCGGGCCGGCGTGGCCGGGGCGGTCGATGCCGACCTCGGGCTGGCGCTGGACACCGACCTGCGCACCGGGGAGCCGTTGCGGGTGGAGACGGTGGCCGGGTTCGCGCCGCTGCTCTGCGGCGGCCTCGACGAGCCGGCGGAGCGGGCGATGGTGGCGCTGCTGCGCTCCGAGCGCTGGACCGCGCACCCCGCCCTGCGGCACGCCGTCCTGCCGACGACGAGCCCGGCGTCCCCGGACTTCCGGGCGCGGGCGTACTGGCGGGGCCCCAGCTGGCCGGTGATCAACTGGCTGTTCGTCTGGATGCTGGAGCAGCGCGGCCGGGCCGACCTGGCCGCGCCGCTGCGCCGGGCGTCGCTGGACCAGCTCGCCGAGGGCTCGCTCGCCGAGTACTACGAGCCGCTCACCGGCGAGCCGCTGGGCAGCGCCCACCAGTCCTGGACCGCCGCGGCCGCCCTCGACCTGCTGCTCACCTGACGCGGCGTGGATCCGTGGGCGTCACGCCCACGGATCCACCCCGCTCAGCGGGCGTGGTGCACCGCCTCGACGTTGTTGCCGTCGGGGTCGCGGAAGAAGACGCCGTAGTAGCCCGGGTGGTACTCGGGCCAGATCCGCGGCTCGTGCAGGATCTCCGCGCCGGCGTCCCTGGCCAGGCCGAACACCTCGTCGACCGCCTCGCGGGACGGCGCCCGCAGCGCCAGGTGCACCGGCCGCGTGCCGGTGTCCACCAGCCCGCCCAGCCACAGGTGCGGGTACCCGTCCGGACCGCAGAGGCCGACGACCACGCCGTCCCTGCTGCCGTGGCGCATCGCCTCCCGGACACCGAGCGGGGCGAACACGCGGACGTAGAAGGCGGCCGCCGCGTCGACGTCGGCGACCTGCAGCGCGAAGTGGTCGATCACGGGCGCCGACCGTAGCGGGCCGAGCGCTCCGGTGGACCCGCTGCTTGGATGGGCATCGCGCCGGGACCGCCCCGGGAGCAGGAGGGAGCACCGTGGCCGAGCTGACCCGACCGGACGTCGACCCGCCGACCGGCCCCGCCCCGGCCGACCTCGTGATCGAGGACCTGGTCGTCGGCGACGGCCCGGAGGCCACCCCGGGGAGCCTGGTGAGCGCCCACTACGTCGGCGTCACCCACGACGGCGGCGAGCAGTTCGACGCCTCCTGGGACCGCGGGGACCCGCTGGAGTTCCGGCTCGGCGTCGGCATGGTCATCCAGGGCTGGGACGAGGGCATCACCGGCATGAAGGTGGGCGGCCGCCGCCGGCTGACCATCCCGCCGCACAAGGCCTACGGCGAGCGCGGCGCCGGCGGCGTCATCAAGCCGGGCGCGACCCTCGTCTTCGTCGTGGATCTCGTCGGCGTCCGGTAGCCGCGCGGTTCAGCCGGCGCCGGACGGGGCACCGACGGCGCCATGGGCCAGTCCCGGGTGACCGCAGAGGACTCCGCGTCGACCCCCGGGCCGCCGGTCCCCGGGACCGCCGGGGACGTCGGCGCGCCCGAGCACGACAGCGGCGGGGAGAGCACCGGCACCGTCGTCGTCGCCGGCCTGGCGAACCTCGGGATCGCGATCGCCAAGTTCATCGGCGGCCTGATCAGCCACTCCTCGGCGATGCTGTCGGAGTCGGCGCACTCGGTCGCGGACACGATCACCGAGGTCCTGCTGTTCATCGCGCTCAAGCGCGGCAACAGGCCGGCCGACGACCGGCACCCGTTCGGCTACGGCCGCGAGACGTACTTCTGGGCCTTCCTGGCCTCCCTGTGCACCTTCGTCCTCGGCGCCGGGTTCTCGGTGTGGCAGGGCGTCAGCACGATCATCCACGGCGAGGAGCAGGGCTCCCCGCTCGTCTCCTACATCGTCCTGGCGGTCTCGTTCGTGCTGGAGGGGGCGTCGTGGCTGAAGGCGGTCCGCCAGGTCCGCGGCGCGGCGCGCAAGTGGCAGGTCAGCCCCGGCCGGTACCTGTCCGCGACGACGGACACCACGGTCAAGGCGGTCACGTTCGAGGACACCGCCGCTCTCATCGGGCTCGTCGTGGCCGCGCTCGGTCTCTTCCTCGAGCACCTGACCGGCGAGCCGGTCTACGACGGCATAGCGGCGATCGTCATCGGTCTCCTGCTGCTGGCCGTGGCGATCTCCCTGGGCCGGGCCAACCTGTCCCTGCTCATCGGGCAGGCGGCGTCGCCGCGGATCGAGGAGGAGCTGCGGAGCGAGATCACCGCGCTCCCGCACGTGGACGACGTCCCCGTCCTCATCACCTCGGTCATCGGCCCCGGCCAGCTCGTCGTCGCCGCCAAGGTCGACTTCGCCGACGACGCCACCGCCGACGACATCGAGCGGACCGCCGACGAGGCCGAGCGCCGGCTGGTCGCCCGTCATGAAGGGGTCCGCTACGTCTTCCTCGACCCCACCACGGCGGACGGCGCCGCCCAGGCCGAGGCGCACCGCCCGGAGCCGGAATGACGACGGGTGGTTGAAGGTTCATCCGAACATGCAGATCGAGGTGTGGTCCGACGTCGTGTGCCCCTGGTGCTACATCGGCAAGCGGCGCCTGGAGACCGCCCTGGAGCGGTTCCCGCACCGCGACCAGGTCGAGGTCGTCTGGCGCTCGTTCCAGCTGGACCCGACGATCCCCGAGGGCGCGACCTTCCCGACGCTGCCGGCGCTGGCCGAGAAGTACGGCCGCTCGGTCGAGGAGATGCGGGCCATGCAGTCCCGGGTCGAGGAGATGGCCGCCGGTGAGGGCCTGCGGTACGACCTGGCCAACGGGGTCAGCGGCAACACCCTGCTCGCGCACGAGCTCCTCCACCTGGCCGCCGAGCGGGGCAAGGGTGGCGAGATGAAGGAGCGGCTGCTGCACGCGCACTTCGAGGAGGGCCGGACGGTGTTCTCCGTCGACGACCTCGTGCCGCTCGCCGTCGAGGTCGGCCTGGACGAGATCGAGGTCCGCGCGGCCCTGGCCGATCGCCGCTACCTGGCCGCCGTCCGGCAGGACGCCGCGACCGCGCAGGCGCTCGGTGCGACCGGCGTCCCCTTCTTCGTCGTCGACCGTCAGTACGGCGCCGCCGGCGCCCAGCCGGCCGAGCTGCTGCTGCAGGTCCTCGAGCGCGCCTGGGCCGATGCCCACCCGCTGCTCACGGTGCCGGACGCCGACGGCTGCGAAGGCGACAACTGCGCCGTCTAACCCTCCGCTTCCAGCTCGTCCTCGCCCGTGGCGACCGCGTCGTCCTCCGTCGAGGCGAGGTCCTCGCCCTCGGCGACGGCGCCGGGGTCGGCCTGCAGCGTGCGGGGGTCGTTCAGCGGATCCGGGACGTCGGGATCGGTGACCGTCATGTCCGCCGCATTCCCTGCCCCGCCCGAGGTCAACCGCTGGCGGACGCGTAACCGATGTGTTACCTATCTGTCGTGCAGGCGCTGGCCGCCCTCGCGGACCCCACTCGGCGGGAGCTCCTCGCGCTCCTGTCCGCCGGCGAGATCGCCGCGGGCGACCTGGCCGGCCGCTTCCCGGTGAGCCGTCCGGCGATCAGCCGCCACCTGCGCGTGCTCCGGGAGGCGGGCCTGGTCCGCGCCCGCACCGACGGACGGCGGCGGCTCTACGCGCTCGACCCGGGACCGCTGCGCGAGCTGGACGCCTGGCTGGAGCCCTACCGGGACCTGTGGGCGCAGCGACTGGACGCCCTGGACACCGAGATCGCCCGCGGCCGGCGGGCTCGACCGAGCGGAGACCGCGCATGACCGACAGCCCCGACGACCGCCGCGGCGTCGTCACCCCCGAGCCCGGCGGCGGCCGGCGGCTGGTGTTCCGCCGCTCCTGGCCCGACCCGATCGAGGACGTCTGGTCCGCGCTCACCGAGCCGGAGCGGACCACCCGCTGGATCGGCCACTACGCCGGCCCCCAGGGATCCGGCGCCCAGGGCACGTTCACGATGACGGCCGAGGCCGAGGCGTTCGAGTCGCCCCTGACCATCGTCGAGTGCGATCCGCCGCGACGCCTGGTCCTGCAGTGGACGGAGCCGATGTCGTGGCGCGTCGAGCTCGACCTGACGGTCGAGGACGGCCGCACCGTGCTCGTGTTCACCCAGGTCCTCCCCACCGACGAGGGCGCCGCCGACATCGCGATGGGCTGGCACTGGTACCTGGACCGGCTCGATTCCGAGCTGACCGGCCGCCCGAAGCCGGCCGAGTGGGACGACTTCGTCGCCGAGGTGGGCCCGGGCTACGCCCCCGAGCGCGCCTGATCCCCCGGGACGGCCGTCGCCGCGGCGGGCGCTAGGCCGGGCGCCGCTCCCGCGGCGGCTCCACCTGCACGGGATCCGGCCCGGTCCACGGACCCAGCCGGTCGAGCAGCCGCGCCCGCCCGGCGAGCCGCGGCCCGGCCTGCACTGGGTACGCGTCGAACGAGCCGCCGGTCAGCTCCCGCGCGGCGTGGAGGGCGAAGTTCGGGTCGTCCTGCGCCTCGCGCGCGAGCGCGACCAGGTCCGCCTGGCCGCCGGCGACGATCGACTCGGCCTGCCGCGCGTCGACGATCAGGCCCACCGCCATCGTGGCCGTCCCGGCCTCCGCCCGGATCCGCGCGGCGTAGGGCACCTGGTAGCCGTAACCCAGCGGGTGCTGCCACCCGCCCCCGACCCCGCCGCCGGAGACGTCCACGACGTCCACACCGCGGGTCTTCAGCTCGCGGGCCAGCGCCACGGCGTCCTCGATGGTGAGGCCCTCGCGCGAGCCGTCGACGGCCGAGACGCGCACGAACAGCGGGCGGTCCTCCGGCCACGCCGCGCGCACGGCCTCCACCACCTCCAGCGGGAAGCGCATCCGCCCCTCGAGCGAACCGCCGTAGCCGTCGTCGCGCCGGTTGGACAGCGGGGAGAGGAACTGGTGCAGCAGGTAGCCGTGCGCGGCGTGCACTTCGAGGACGTCGAACCCGGCGGTCACCGCGCGGCGGGTCGCCGCGGCGAACTCCTCGCGCAGCTCGTGCAGCTCGTCGACGGTCAGCGCGTGCGGCAGCGGGCCGTCCGGCACGGCCGCGACCGCGCTGGCCGACACCGTCTGCCACGGCGGCTCCCCGGCCAGGGTGTTCTCGGAGGTCAGCGGCCCGCCGCCCTCCCAGGGCCGCCGGCTGCTGCCCTTGGCCCCCGCGTGCCCCAGCTGGATGCCGGCCAGTGATCCCTGGGCGTGCAGGAAGTCGGCGATCCGCGCCAGGCCGGGGACGTGCTCGTCGGACCACAGGCCGACGTCCCCGTGGCTGATCCGCCCGTCCCGGGTGACCGCGGTGGCCTCCACGACCACGAGCCCGAACCCGCCGAGCGCGAACCGGCCCAGGTGCACGAGGTGGTAGTCCCCGACGAGCCCGTCCCGCACGGAGTACTGGCACATCGGCGCGACGACCAGGCGGTTGGGCAGCGTGCGGCCGCGGACGGTCAGGGGCTGGAACAGCGCGAGGGACGTCACGGGATGTGGTGAACGCCGCCGTCCGCCAGGGTCTTCCGTCCCGGTGACAAGACGTCCTATACGTAACATCTCTCACGGTTACACAGCCGTAGCGGCCTTGTAGCCTTCCGTGATCCGGATCTCTGCCGCGCTGAGCCGCGTCGTCGTCCGGAAGCCAGCCCCGCCGTACCCAGATGGATGGAGACGCCGTGACTTCAGTGGCCACCCCCGGCCTCGACAACGCACCCACCACGCATGCCCGGCTGCTGGCGTGGGTGCGGGAGATGGCCGAGCTGACCACGCCCGACCAGGTCGTGTGGGTCGACGGCAGCGAGGAGGAGTACGAGCGGCTCACCCAGCACCTGGTCGACGCCGGCACCTTCCGCCGGCTGGAGCAGAAGCCCAACTCCTTCTGGGCCGCCTCCGACCCCAGCGACGTCGCCCGGGTCGAGGACCGCACGTTCATCTGCTCGGTCGACGAGGCCGACGCCGGTCCCACCAACAACTGGATGGACCCGGGCGAGATGAAGTCGGTCATGACCGAGCTGTACCGCGGGTGCATGCGCGGCCGGACCATGTACGTCATCCCGTTCTGCATGGGCCCGGTCGAGGCCGAGAACCCGATGTTCGGGGTCGAGCTCACCGACTCCGAGTACGTCGTCGTCTCGATGCGCGTGATGGCGCGGATCGGCAGCCGGATCCTCGAGGCGATGGGGGACGACGTCGACTTCGTCCCGGCCATGCACTCCGTCGGCGCCCCGCTCGAGCCGGGCCAGGACGACGTCCCGTGGCCGTGCAGCCAGACCAAGTACATCGTCCAGTTCCCCGAGGAGCGGATGATCTGGTCCTACGGCTCCGGCTACGGCGGCAACGCGCTGCTGGGCAAGAAGTGCTACTCGCTGCGGATCGCCTCGGTCATGGCCCGCGACGAGGGCTGGCTCGCCGAGCACATGCTGATCCTCAAGCTGACCAGCCCGCAGCAGAAGACGTACTACATCGCGGCCGCCTTCCCGAGCGCCTGCGGCAAGACCAACCTCGCCATGCTCGAGCCGACCGTCCCCGGCTGGAAGGTCGAGACCCTGGGCGACGACATCGCCTGGATGCGCTTCGGCGAGGACGGCCGGCTCTACGCGCTCAACCCCGAGTACGGCCTGTTCGGCGTCGCGCCGGGCACCGGCTGGGACACCAACCCGAACGCGATGCGCACGATCGAGCAGGGCAACTCGGTGTTCACCAACGTCGCCCTCACCGACGACGGCGACATCTGGTGGGAGGGCATGACCGACGAGCCGCCGGCCCACCTCACCGACTGGAAGGGCCGGGACTGGACGCCGGAGAGCGACGAGCCCTCCAGCCACCCGAACAGCCGCTTCTGCACGCCCATCACGCAGTGCCCGATCCTCGCGCCGGAGTACGACGACCCGAAGGGCGTGCCGATCTCGGCGATCCTCTTCGGCGGCCGCCGCAAGACCACGATCCCGCTGGTCACCGAGGCCCGGGACTGGAACCACGGCGTGTTCATGGGCGCGACGCTGTCGTCGGAGACCACCGCCGCGGCCACCGGCGCGGTCGGCGTCGTCCGCCGCGACCCGTTCGCGATGCTGCCCTTCATCGGTTACAACGCCGGCGACTACTTCCGGCACTGGGTGGAGACCGGCAAGGCGCACGACGCGACCAAGCTGCCGCGCATCTTCTACGTCAACTGGTTCCGCCGGGACGACGACGGCAGCTTCCTGTGGCCGGGCTTCGGCGAGAACAGCCGCGTCCTCAAGTGGGTCATCGAGCGCCTCGAGGGCACCGCGGCCGCCGAGGAGACCGCCATCGGGCACGTCCCGACCGCGGCGTCGCTCGACGTCTCGGGGCTGGACATGACCGCCGAGCAGGTGGAGAAGGCCCTCGCCGTCGACACCGCCGAGTGGCAGGCCGAGATCCCGCAGATCACCGAATGGTTCGAGAAGTTCGGCGACAAGCTGCCCAGCACGATGTGGGACGAGCTGGAGATCCTCAAGCACCGCCTGGACGGCTAGCGGCTGCCGCCACGATCAGCTGAGCTCACCGCAACGGGTCCTGGCTCACGGTGCACCGTGAGCCAGGACCCGTTGCGATCAGGCCACCTGATCCCAGACCTCGGGTCCGGGCGCGTCGTCGGCACGTCCGATGCGCCGCTGAACGATCTGGTCGGTTAGCGTGACGGCGGATCACCCACCTCCGACGGAGGCTTCCCCGCCCGTGGCCAATCCCTACCTGCACGTGCTGCGCACCCCGCACGCGCTGCCCATGGTGCTGGCCGCGTTCGTCGGCCGGCTGCCGCTGTCGATGGTGGGGCTCGGCTGCGTTCTGCTCGTCGCCTCGGAGACCGGCTCCTACGGCTTCGGCGGCGCCGTCGCCGCGGTCGGGGCGGTCACCACGGCCCTGGCCGGACCGGTGATCGGCCGGCTGGCCGACACGCTCGGCCAGCGCCGGGTGCTGCTGCCCGTGCTCGGCGTCTTCGTCGCGGCCGGCTGCGTCTTCCTCCCGGCGGTGAAGAGGGACTGGCCGGGCTGGATCGTGTTCCTCTCCGCCGGCATCGCGGGCGCCTGCATCCCGCCGGTCTCCTCGATGATCCGGGTCCGCTGGACCCACCTGCTGCGCGGCAGCCACCGGTTGCCCACCGCGCTGGCCATGGAGTCGGTCGTCGACGAGTTCGTCTTCATCGTCGGCCCGGTGTTGGTGACGTTCCTGTCCACGACCGGCCACGCCACCTCCGGCGTCGTCACCGCCTTCACCCTCGCCGTCGTCGGCAGCCTGCTGTTCGCCGCCCAGCACCGCACCGAGCCGCCGCCCGGCGGGCACGAGAGCCGCACGGGGCCGTCGGCCATGCGGACGCCGGGGCTCCGGGTGCTGTTCGTGGTGGGGGCGGCCGTCGGCGCGATCCTCGGCACGCTGGAGATCGCGCTCGTGGCCTTCGCCGACGAGGTGGACGCCGTGTCGCTGTCCGGCGTGCTCATCGCCGGTCTCGCCGTCGGGTCGATGGCCAGCGGCATCGGCTGGGGCGCGGTGCACTGGCGGCAACCGCTGCGGCGCCGGCTGCTCGTCGTCCTCGTGCTGCTGAGTCTGCTCAGCGTCCCGCTGCTGGTCATCGACGAGATCTGGGTGATGATCCCGTTCGTCGTGGTGGCCGGCGTCGCCGTCTCGCCGTCCCTGATCAGCTCGTTCACCCTCGCCGAGCTGCTGGTGCCGCGGGCCGCGGTGACCGAGGCGTTCACCTGGATCGGCACCGCCCTCGGCCTGGGCGTGGCCGTCGGCGCCTCGGTGGCCGGCAAGATCGTGGACCTGGCCGGCGCCAACGCCGCCTTCCTGGTGGCCACCGCCTCGGCGGGGCTCGCGGCCGTCGCCGTAGGGGTGTTCCAGCGGCTGCTGCACGTGCCCGCGGAACACGCGGTGGAGCCGGCGCTCGCCGCCTGACACGCCAACCCTACTAACCCGGTCGTATTTGACGGGATTGTTGTCGCCTGGTTCAGTCAGGGGCGTGACGCGCACGCTCCTGCTCCACCGCCGGTCCGACGTGGACCTGGTGCGGGTGGCCAGCGCGCTGTGTCCGGGTCGCTGAGCGTCCTCCTCCTCACGACCCCCGGCCGCCGTCGCGGCCCTCTTCTCGAAGGAACCTCCTCCCGCATGTCTCTGGCCGAACTGTCCCCTGCTGTGCTCGCCGACCCCCGGATCGCGCCGCTCGTCGCCGTCGCCGCGACCCGGCCGACCGGCTCCGCCGCGCTCGCCGTCGCCCTCGCCGTCCGCACCGACCTCTGGGAGCCGCTGGTCCGCTTCCAGGAGGGCTCCCGGTGGACGGCGCTGCTCGAGCCCGACGACGTCCGCCCGTTCCTCGACGAGTCCCTGCACGCCGAGCTCGCCGGCGCCCAGATCTGGCTGCTGACCTGGCTGTCCGGCCAGGGCACGCCGCTGCACGACCACGGCCGCTCCGCCGGCGCGTTCGCGGTCGCGCGCGGCACGCTCACCGAGCGGGTGGTCCACACCGGCGGCCCCGGCCGCCCGCGCGAGACCGGGACCGGGCTGCCCGCCGGGCGGCTGCGGTTCTTCGGCGCGCACTACGTCCACCAGGTGACCAACCAGCACGCCGAGCCGGCGGTGAGCGTCCACGTCTACGCGCCGCGGCTGACCGTCATGAACACCTACCGGGTGGACGACGCCGGCCTGATCCGCACCGGCACCGAGCGGGCGGGGGTGGACTGGTGACGCTCGCCCTGGAGCGGCCGGCCGGCGCCCGGTCGATCGACGAGCTGCTGGCCGACGCGCGCAGCCGGCTGGTCCGCCTGACCCCCGAGGAGGCGGCCGCCCGCGTCGCCCGCGGCGCGTTGCTGGTCGACATCCGCCCGGCCGCCCAGCGCGCGGTCGAGGGCGAGGTGCCCGGCGCGCTGATCGTCGAGCGCAACGTGCTGGAGTGGCGGTTCGACCCGCTGTCGGACGCCCGGCTGCCCGAGGCGACCGGCTACGACGTCGACGTCATCGTGCTGTGCAACGAGGGGTACACCTCCAGCCTGGCCGCGGACGCGCTGCGCTCGCTCGGGCTGGCCCGCGCGACCGACGTCATCGGGGGCTTCGTCGCCTGGCGGGCCGCCGGGCTGCCGACGACGGGCTGACATGCTCGGGACGTGACCGAGCCTGCGAGGTCACGCGGAAGCACAGCAGCCACTGCGAACGTGGCCGACGAGCGCCAGCGAGGAGGACACGTGAGCCGCCCTCGCCCCGCCGCCGGCGGCGGCCGCCTGCTCGGGGTCGCCCCCGAGCGGCTCGGGAAGTGGCTGGACGGCGTCGCCGACCGGCACGGCTCCTTCACGGAGGTGGCCGCGGCCGACGGCGCCGTCCGGATCACCTGCGCCGACGGCACGGCCCTCACGCTCCGGGCGCCGTTCGACTGGACGCCGGGGCCGGCCCTGCTCAGCGGCTTCACGGCGGCTGCCCGTCGGTCGCGGCGCGCGGCGGTGCTCCTGGTGCGCCGCGGCCGCTGGGCGGTGGGCGTGTTCGACGGCGCGAACCTGGTCGTCTCCAAGGTCGACGCCCGGCTGGTGCAGGGCCGGACGGCGGCCGGCGGCTGGTCGCAGCAGCGCTTCGCCCGCCGGCGGGCCAACCAGACCGACGCCGTGGTGGCCGCCGCCGTCGACACCGCCGTCCGGGTGCTGCTGCCGCACGCCGGGTCGGTCGAGGGGCTGTTCACCGGCGGCGACCGCGGCCTCGTCGACGCCGTCCTGGCCGACCCACGCCTGGCGCCGCTGGCCGGGCTGCGCCGGGAGCCCGCGCTCGAGGTCGGCGACCCGACGAAGGCGGTGCTGCTGACCACGCCCCAGCAGTTCCGCGCCGTCGCCGTCCACCTCGTGGAGCCGGGAGATCCGGGGCTTTCCGTACCGAAAGCCCGGTAGGCCGACGGAGCAATGTGGCGTAACGTCCTCCGACCGTGTCCTCCGCACGCAGCGAGACGACCACCGCCCCCGATCCCGTCCTCACCGCCGAGCGTGCCCATCTGGCCCGCGCGGCCGACTGCCTGACCGAGATGCGCAGCGCCGCGCACGCCGTCACCGACGCCGGCGTCGACGCCTGGGCCTCCGAGCGCCTCGGCGCCGCCCGGGCCGAGCGGCTGCGCCACCTCGCGGCCGACCCCGGCGTGCCGGCCTTCTTCGGCCGCACCGACACCGGCACCGAGGCCTTCCACATCGGCCGCCGGCACGTCCGCGACGCCGCCGGCGATCCGGTGGTCATCGACTGGCGCGCGCCGATGAGCCGGCCGTTCTACCAGGCCAGCGCCGCCGATCCGCAGGGCCTGGTGCGCCGGCGCCGGTTCGGCTTCTCGGGCGGGGAGCTGACCAGCTTCGAGGACGAACTCCTCCGCGCCGGCGACGAGCATTCGGCCCCGCTGCAGGGTCCCGCCGCGAGCTCGCGAGCGGTTGGGGGCAGCGGGGTCCTTCCACTGCTGCTCGAGGAGATCGAGCGCCCCCGCAGCGGCCCCATGCGCGACATCGTCGCCACCATCCAGCCCGACCAGGACGACATCGTGCGCGCGCCGCTGGCCGAGTCGATCTGCGTGCAGGGCGCCCCGGGCACCGGCAAGACGGCGGTCGGGCTGCACCGCGCGGCCTATCTCCTCTACACGCACGGCGGGCAGCTCGCGCGCACCGGCGTCCTCGTCGTCGGGCCGAACCGGGCGTTCCTGCGCTACATCGAGCAGGTGCTGCCGACCCTCGGCGAGGTGGACGTCGAGCAGACGACGGTGGCGGAGCTCACCGCTCGCGTCCCGGTGCGCGCCGTCGACGAGCCGGCGGTCGCCGTCCTCAAGGGCGACGCCAGGCTGGCCGAGGTGCTGCGCCGGGCGCTGTGGGGCGGCATCGTCAAGCCGGCCGACTCGATCCAGGTGCCGCTGACCGGCCGGAAGTACCGGGTGCCGGTCGAGCGGCTCAAGCGCTACGTCGACGACCTGCGCCGCCGCGGGCAGGTCACCGACGACCAGCAGCTGCTGCACTACGCCGCCGGACGCGAGCGGCTGGCCATGACGCTGGCCGAGGACGCGCGGCGGCAGAAGGAGCTCGCCGGCGGCAGTCCCACCGACGCCGAGACGCGGCGGGCGGCGCGCAGCGCCGAGGTCCGAGCCTTCTGCGACGACGTGTGGCCGGCGTGGGACGCCGCGGGGCTGGTGTTCGCGGTCTACACCGAGCCGCAGCGGCTGGCCCGCGCCGCGCGCGGCCTGCTGGACGACGACGAGCAGGCGGCCCTGCGCTGGCCGACGGCGCCGCGCTCGGTGCGGACGGCGCCGTGGACCGAGGCCGACGCCGTCCTCGTGGACGAGGCCGCCGGCCTGATCGAGCGGACCGCCGGCTACGGGCACGTCGTCGTCGACGAGGCGCAGGACCTCTCCCCGATGCAGTGCCGCGCGATCGCCCGGCGGCTGGCGGCCGGCTCGCTGACCGTGCTCGGCGACCTCGCCCAGGCGACCAGCCCGTGGTCGTCGGCCGACTGGGGGCGCACCCTCGACGGGCTGGGCCGGCCGGGCGCCGCCGTCCGCCCGCTCACCCGGGGTTACCGCGTGCCCGGGGAGGTCCTCGACTTCGCGAACCGGCTGCTGCCGGCCATCGCGCCGGGACTGCCGGCCGCGACCGCGGTCCGCCGCGACCCCGGCTCGCTCACCGTGCACCCCGTCGCCACGCTCGCCGGGCCGGTGCGGGAGGTGGTCGGGGAGCTGGCCGCCGGGGAGGGTTCGATCGGGGTGATCTGCGCGGACGCCGACGTCGCCGAGGTGGTGCGGCTGCTCGAGGACGCCGGCCTGCCCGCCGCCCCGCTCAGCGACGACGGCGAGGCCGCGGCCCGGATCGCGGTGGTGCCGGCGTCGCTGGTCAAGGGGCTGGAGTTCGACGCGGTCGTCGTCGTGGACCCGGGCGCGATCGTCGCCGCCGAGCCGCGCGGCCTGCACCGGCTCTACGTTGTCCTCACGCGGGCGGTGAGCACCCTCGTCGTCCTCCACCGCGGGGATCTCCCGGCCGAGCTCGCCGCCTGAAGGAGGGCCTTGCAGAGGGCCGCAACTGCATCTCGATGCGGCGAGGGTGGTTGTGGATCTGACCGTTCTCTGTTGAGGTGTGACACCGCGCGGGAAGAGGGGGGCGATGGATCGGCCGAAAGCTGCCAGCACGCTGCTCAAGCTGCTGTCGACCATCGTCGTCGCCGGGGTCCTCCTGGCCGGTCTGCTCTTCCCCTGGATCGGTGGCCCGTCGCTGGCGGCGCAGAAGTCCACCGGCCTGCTCGGGAAGCCGCCGGTCGAGCTGACCGACGAGCCGCCGGCCGGCAA
Source organism: Geodermatophilus sp. SMS 5-13 (assembly GCF_059428245.1). Classification (NCBI taxonomy): domain Bacteria; kingdom Bacillati; phylum Actinomycetota; class Actinomycetes; order Geodermatophilales; family Geodermatophilaceae; genus Geodermatophilus; species Geodermatophilus sp. SMS 5-13. Next base: position 5,427,918 of record NZ_CP165729.1, on the reverse strand, counting down.
CACGGTCGTGCTCGCGGCCAACGGCGAGCCCATCACGTGGTTCTACGACGAGAACCGCGCGCCGGTCGCCTCCGACCAGATCGCCGACGTCATGAAACACGCGATGGTCGCGATCGAGGACGCCCGCTTCTACGAGCACAACGGCCTCGACGTCCAGGGCACCGCGCGGGCGCTGCTGACCAACATCGTCTCCGGCGGTGTGCAGGAGGGCGGGTCGACGCTCACCCAGCAGCTGGTCAAGCAGACCCTGCTGCAGACCGCGGACACCCCCGAGGAGCGCCGCGCCGCGGTGGAGCAGACCGTCGGCCGCAAGCTGCGGGAGGCCCGCCTGGCCCTCGCGCTCGAGGACGAGTACGGCAAGGACGAGATCCTCAGCCGCTACCTCAACATCGTGTACTTCGGCGAGAACGCCTACGGCATCCAGCCCGCCGCGCGCGCCTTCTTCAGCGTCGACGCCGCCGCGCTCACCCTGCCGCAGGCGGCGCTGCTGGCCGGGCTGGTGCAGAGCCCCACGCACGACAACCCGTTCACCGCCCCCGAGGCGGCCACCGCGCGGCGCAACGAGGTGCTCTCGCGGATGGCCGACCAGGGCTACATCTCCGCGCAGGAGGCCGCCGACGCAGCGGCCGCCCCGCTGGGCCTCGCGCCGGGGCCGGCTCCCCGCCGCGGCTGCGTGCAGGCCTCGGTCGGTCCCTACGTCTGCGACTTCGTCCAGCAGTACCTCATCCAGCAGCTGGGCCTCACGCAGGAGGACCTGGAGACCAAGGGCTACGTCGTCCAGACCACCCTGGACCCCGACCTGCAGCGGGCGGGTGACGCGGCGGTGCTGCAGACGCTGCCGCTGGGCGAGTCGCGGGCGGCGATGTTCACCGCCGTCCAGCCCGGTACCGGGCACCTGCTGGCCATGAGCGTCAACCGGGTCTTCGGCTACGACATCAACGACCCGGCGCAGGAGTCCTTCAACCTCAACGTGGCGCCCAGCCAGGGCTCCGGATCGACCTACAAGGTGTTCGTGACGGCCGCGGCGCTGGCCCGCGGCTTCGGCACCCACTACACGCTGACGACGTCGGACCCGTACGTGTCGCGGGTCTACAAGGACGGCGGCAAGCCCTACGACGTCGAGAACGCGGGCCGCTACGCCAGCACCCTCGACATGACCACGGCGCTCTACCAGTCCTCCAACACCTACTTCCTCGGCCTGGAGGACGCCCTCGGCAGCGTCGAGGAGCCGGTGCGGATGGCCGAGCGGGCGGGGCTGTTCCAGTTCAGCGACCCCGCGCTGCCGCAGCAGATCATCGACGACAACCGCGGCTCGTTCACCTTCGGCTCGGAGCCGACCAGCCCGCTCGGGCTGGCCAGCGCCTACTCGACCTTCGCCGCCGGCGGCACGCAGTGCGACGTCGTCCCGGTGACCCGGCTGCTGGACCGCAACGGCAAGGACGTGCTCGGCGACGACGGGCAGCCGCTGGTCCGCGACCGGTGCACGCCGGAGGCGATCGCGCCGGGGATCGCCAACACGATCAACCAGATGCTGCGCCGGGACGTCGAGCCCGGCTACGGCGGCCAGACCGGCCGCCGCGCGTACGTGCCCGGTCACCAGATCGCCGGCAAGACCGGGACCTCGCAGGAGAACTTCTCGGCCGCGTTCGTGGGCTACACGCCGGAGATCACCGCCAGCGTCATGGTGCTCAACCCCAAGCGCAACGAGGACGTCGGCGGGTTCGGCGGCAACAAGCCGGCGACGATCTGGCACGACGCGATGGAGCCCATCCTCCAGGCGCGGGGCAGCGGGCAGTTCCCGCCGGCCGACGAGACGGTGGAGAACGGCAACACCAAGCCGGTGCCGAGCTGCGGGAGCGTCAGCCGGTGTCAGCGGGCGCTGGCCAACGCCGGCTTCGCCTACACCACCGTGCGGGTCGACAGCTCCCGCCCCGCGGGCACGTTCGTCGGGCTCAGCCCCCGCAACCGCGCCGTGCCCGGCCAGGTCGTCATGATCCGGGTGAGCAACGGCTCGGACTACGTCGAGCCAAAGCCGGAACCCGAGCCCGAGCCGGAGCCCGCTCCCCAGCCCGCTCCGCAGGAGGAGCAGCAACAACCGGCGCCGGACCCACCGGCCGACGAGGGCGGGAACGGCGACCAGGGCAACGGGGACCAGGGCAACGGGGACCAGGGCGCCGACCAGGGACCGCCGCCCGGCCGGCCGCCCGGCGACTTCCCGTCGGGCCCCGGTCAGGGCGGCGACGACGGCGACAACTGACCGGCGGCGGCCTCAGCGGGCCGCGAGGAGGTGCCGGGCGGCCGCGTAGCCGCCCAGCCCGCTGACCGCGCCGCCGCGCACCGTGCCCCCGGACGACGCCGAGACGATCCGCGGGTGCGCGGTCGCCACGCCCCACGTGCCGGCCTCCTCCGGCGCGCGGGCCACCGGCCAGTCGAGGTCGCCGTGGAAGATGTGGCCGCCCGGCATGGCCAGGGCGGCCTCCACGTCGAGCGGTGAGGCGGCCTGCAGGCAGGGCTGCCCGTGCGCGTCGCGCGCCAGGCAGTCCAGCAGCGGCTCCTCCAGGTGCGCGTCCAGCTGGGCGACCACCCGCCGGACGGCCTCGCCGCGGGTGGTCTCGTTGTCCGCCGCGTAGAGCTCCGCCGGGGTGTGCAGGCCGAACAGCGTCAGGGTGTGCAGGCCCGCGGCGCGCGCTTCCGGCCCGAGGATCGTCGGATCGGTCAGCGAGTGGCAGTACACCTCGAACGGGATCGTCTCGGGCAGCTGCCCGGCGGCGGCCCGGGCGTAGGCCGCGTCGAGCTGGCCGGCGGCCTCGTCCACGTGGAAGGTGCCGGCGAAGGCGGTCGCCGGGTCCGTGCCCGAGCGCAGCCGCGGCAGCCGGGCCAGGACCATGTTCACCTTCAGCTGCGAGCCGCTCGGCCGCGCTCCGGCATCGGTCCCGGTCAGCTCGGCGAGCACGGTCGGCGCCGCTCCGACGACGACGTGCCCGGCCTCGGCCGCGGCGTCGCCGTCCTCGCTCGTCCAGTGCACGGTGACGCCGTCCCGGCCGGGCTCCAGCGCCGTGACCGTCGCCCGGGTGACCAGCTCGGTCCCCGCAGCCCGGGCCGCCGCGGCCAGCGCCCCGGTGACCGCGCCCATGCCGCCGACCGGCACCCGCCAGCGCCCGGTCCCGTTGCCGATCAGGTGGTAGAGGAAGCAGCGGCCGGCGGCGCTGCCCGCGTCGTGCACGTCGGCGAAGGTGCCGATCAGCCCGTCGGTGAGCGCCACCCCGCGGACGACGTCGTCGGCGAGGTGGTCGGCGACGACCTCGGCGAGCGGGCGCTCGCGCAGGTCGTGCCAGAGCCCGGGGTCGCGCAGCCGGCCGGCGAGCTCGCCGGGCGCGAGCAGGGGCTCGGTGAGGGTGGGCGCCAGGTCCTCCGCGAGCGTCGCCAGCCGGCCGTAGAACCGCTGCCAGCCGGCCAGCTCGGCATCGGAGCCGGTGAGCGCCCGGAACGAGGCGGCCGTGGCCGGGCCCTCCTCCCGTTCGACCAGCAGGCCGACCGACCGGCCGCCCCGGGCCACCGCGGTGTAGGAGGCGACCGCCCGGTCGAGGAGCGTCAGCTCCAGGCCGAGGTCCGCCACGATGCGGTCGGGCAGCAGGCTGACCAGGTAGGAGTAGGCCGACAGGCGGACGTCGACGCCGTCGAACAGCTGCCGGCTGACGGCGGCCCCGCCCACCTCCGGCCGGCGCTCCAGCACCAGCACCGACCGGCCGGCCTGGGCCAGGTAGGCGGCGGCGGTCAGGCCGTTGTGTCCACCTCCGACAACGACGACGTCGTAGCGCGCATGCGGCATCTGCGCACCGTAACCGCCGCCCGGATGCCGTTTGCCCAGGTCGCCATGTTCACGTTCACATGACACGCCGCGGAGCTCGGGCTCGGGCTCGTCACGCAGCGTGCGCTGTGAAGCGCAAACGGTTGTGAAGAGGTGCACAAATTACATCCAGGTGATTGTCATGAGGCGGTCATCCGCTTACCGTCTGTATGTCCGTCGGGGCGTTGAGTCACTACTCAGTGACACCCGCCGGGCGCCGCCGAACCGGTGGACCGCGCGAGACGCGGACGCCGGACCGGGGACCCACCGCAGCACCGGGGTGAAGCAGGTCCGGCCCTCCAGGCCGGCCCGCCGGGCGCCTTCTGAGCCCGAACCCGTCAGCTAACTCGGTAGGCGGCTGATTCGGAAGAAATGGAGAGCCGCCAGGCCATGGCGACCCCTCGGACGTCCTTCCCGCGCCCGAACCTCCTGCAGCGCCCGCGGATCACCGCGCGCCGTGCGGTCCTCACTCTCGCCGGCGCCATCGGCGTCGCGTTCGTCCCGGTGCCGGCCTCGGCCGCGCCCGCCCCCGCCACCGCGCAGGAGGCCGCCGCGCTCATGGCGGCCCGGGCCCACGACCTCGAGGTCGTGACCGAGAAGTTCAACGAGGCGCGCGATGCGCTCACCGCCCAGCAGGACGCCGTCCGCGCCGCCGAGGCCACCCAGGCCCAGGCGCAAGCCGAGCTCGCCACCGCGCAGGCGCAGGTCCGCGGCATCGCCCGCAGCGCCTTCACCGGCGAGGGGCTCAACGGCTTCGCCGCGCTGATGACCAGCGACGGGGCCGACGACTTCGTTGCGCGCATGTCGACGCTGGACATGGTCGCCGCGCACCAGAACGAGATCCTCGGCCAGGCCGCCGAGGCCAGCCAGGTGGCCGCCCAGGCGCAGGCCACGGCCGCCAAGGCCGCCACCGAGGCCCAGGCCACCTTCGACGCGGTCGCCGCCCAGCAGGCCGATCTGCAGAAGCAGGTCGACGAGTACCAGGCCGACTTCAGCCGGCTCACCGCCGAGGAGCGGCAGGCGACCACCGAGCTGGCCGGCCACGGCGGGGAGCGCGCCAGCCGGGCCGAGCGGGCCGAGCCGCTGCCCTCGGGGCCGATCGTGGCGAGCAGCACGGCCGCGCAGACCGCCGTCGACACGGCGATGGCCCAGCGTGGCAAGCCCTACGTGTGGGCGGCCGCCGGCCCCGGCTCGTTCGACTGCTCCGGCCTGGTCCTGTTCGCCTACAAGGCCGCCGGCGTGAGCGTCCCGCACTCCAGCCTCCAGCAGTCCCGGATGGGCCAGGCCGTCTCCCGCGGCGAGCTCCAGCCGGGCGACCTGATCTTCTTCTACAGCCCGGTCAGCCATGTCGGCATCTACATCGGCAACGGCCAGATGGTGCACGCCCCGACGTCCGGCGACGTGGTCAAGGTGGCCTCGATCGACGCCGTCGGCAAGATCACCGCGATGCGGCGCATCGCCGGCTGACCCACCCGCACGCTCGCAGAGCCCCCGGCCGCCTCCCCCGCGGCCGGGGGCTCTGTCGTGTTCCGGCGCCCGGAAGGCGGCCACGCGGACGCCCGGGGGAGGACGATCCGGTGCCGGCGGCTCGGTCGGAGGTCCGGGAGGGCACGGTGGGGCAGCGGGCAGCGGAGGACGGCGACGGCGTCCCGCCGGCGGCCGGCGAGGCCGATCCGCGCATCCCCAAGCTGGACCGCGTCGCCACGACCCTGATCGGCGCCGTCGCCGCCGTCGGCGGGCTGCTCGCCGTGTTCGGGGTGAACAGCGACCGCATCGACCTGCTCCTCGACGACTCGGACGCGCGCAAACTGCTGGTCGCCGCCGGCGTCTCCGCCGTGGTGGCGGTCTGCCTCAGCCTGCTGGCGCTCATGGTCCGCGGGGCCCGCATGGAGGTGGCTGCGCTGGCCGGCGGGTCCGCCGCCTATGTCGCGGGCCTGCTGTTCGCCATCTTCGCGGCGGCCGGCGCGGCCGACTTCTCCGGGCATCCGTCGATCACGGAGGTCGCCGTGCAGCCCGGCCCTCCGGCGACCCTGTCCCTGACCGTCCGCGCCGGGAGCATGGACGAGAACCAGTCCGTCGCGGTCCGCATCGTCGACGCGCCGACCGCGGCGGTCGTCTACTCGGCGACGATGCGGCCGGACAACACCGGCCGGATCGAGCAGCAGGTCGCGTTCCCCGTGCCGGACGGCGCGCGCGAGCTCGTCCTCGAGTCCTGGCGGCTGGACCAGGCGAGGCTGCCGCCCGACTGCGCCGCCGGCCATGCCCGCGTGGTCTGCGTGACCCTGGCGCTGCCCGGGTGAGGGTTGACAGCCCATCAGTCGACGAGAACACTGCTCTCGAATCGGATCGTCGATCACGAAACGGAGCAGGAATCATGGCGCACGTGTGGAACTGGACCTGGGCCACCGTGGCCTTCGCCTCAGAGATCGCCGCTCTCGCCGCGCTCGCGGTCGGCGCCTGGTCGCTGTCCACCACGACGACCGGTCGGGTGCTGGCCGCCATCGGCGCCCCGCTGGCCGCGGCGGTGCTCTGGGGCCTGTTCGCCGCCCCGCACGCGCCGGTGCAGGTCGCGGTGCTCGCCGTCGCCACCAAGGTCGTCGTCTACGGCTCGGCGGTCCTGGCGCTCGCGCTGTCGGGGCACCCGCGGCTCGCCGCCGTCCTCGCGGTGGCCGCCGTCCTCGGCTCGGTGCTCTCGGGTCCGCCGTCCGCCCTGGTCACTCCTCCGCCGGCGGCCTGACCTGCTGCAGCAGCCCCCAGACGAACTGCGCGCGGACGCCGCCCGGGAGGTGGATCTCCCAGCGGGTCACCACGCCCGGGTCGACGCTCACCGCTCCCGGCAGGCCGACGACGTCGTCGAGCACGTGCTCCCACACCCGCAGCCGGCCCGCGGCCGCGGGCGGCACCGGCGAGCCCGGCGCGCGGACCAGGTGCTCGTTCAGCACCGTCCCGCCGGGGCCGGACAGCACCTCCCACAGCAGGTGCGGCCACAGCGGCAGCGGCCAGCGGCGCACCTCGACGTCGAGGTCCCCGAACCGGCGGTCCTCCACCTCGTCGGGCGGCCCCAGGACGGCGGTGCGCAGCGCCAGCCCGCGCGGTGCCCGGGCCGCGTGGTGCAGCGCCTGCCAGCGCCGGTGCGCGGCGCGGGCCTGCGCCCGGTCGGCCCCGAGCCGCGGCAGCGCCTGCGCCACCAGATCGGGGCGGACGTCGGCCATCCGGCGCAGCAGCACGAGGCAGAACTCCCGCCGCGCCAGCCCCTGCACGCCGCCGACCCTGCCATCCGACGAACGTCACACTGCGCAGCGGGGACGCCGGCGGGTGCGCCGGCCGTTGAGGCCTCCGGACACCCGCACCCGAGGAGGACCCCGCCCCATGCCGTCGCGCACGCCCCGCCCCGCCCTGGTCGCCACCGCCTTCCGGGTGGTCGCCGTCGCCGAGGCGATCTCCTGGCTCGGACTGCTCGCCGGCATGTACCTGAAGTACGTCCCGCGGACGACGGAGGTGGGGGTGCACGTCTTCGGCCCCATCCACGGTGCCGTGTTCGTGGCGTTCGTCGCGGTCACCCTGCTCGCCGCCAAGGTGCTGCGCTGGCCGGTGCGCACCACGCTGCTCGCCCTGGTCGCCGCCGTCCCGCCGCTGGCCACCGTCTGGTTCGAACGGCGGGCGAGCCGCCGCGGCCGGCTGCCCCGGCGGGAGCTCGCTCCCGTCGGCTGACCGGGCCGCTCCGCGGACGGCTCACTACGGTCCTGGCATGCCCGAACCCGTGCTGCCGGCGACCGCCCGCCGGCTGCTGGCCCGCACCGCCCGCGCCCAGCGCGACGGCCGCGCGCCGAGCCTGGTCGCCGGCGTGGTCCGCGACGGCGGGCTCGCCTGGTCGGCAGGGCGCGGCGACGTGCCGGAGCCGCACACCGACGTCCAGTACCGGCTCGGGTCGATCAGCAAGACGATCACCGCGACCGTCGTCATGCGGCTGCGCGACGAGGGCCGGCTCGCCCTCGACGACCCGCTGGAGAAGCACCTGCCCGGCACACCGCTGGGCGACCGCACGGTCGGGCAGTTGCTGTCGCACCTCTCCGGCGCCGCCGCGGAGAGTCCCGGCGGCTGGTGGGAGCGCACGCCGGGCGGCGCGCTCGAGGAGCTCGGGCTGGGCGCCGCCGACGTCGTCCTGGGGGCCGCCCGCCGGTTCCACTACTCCAACCTGGGCTTCGGACTGCTCGGCGAGCTGGTCGCGCGGCAGCGCGGCGCCGCCTGGGAGGACGTCGTCCGCGCCGAGGTGCTGGGTCCGCTCGGGATGGACCGGACGACGCCGCGCCCGGTGCCGCCCGCGGCGGCCGGCACCGCGGTGCACCCGTGGGCCGACGTCGTCCTGCCCGAGCCGGAGCACCATGCGGGGGTCATGGCCGCGGCCGGGCAGCTGTGGGCGACGCTGGCCGACCTCGCGCGCTGGGCCGCATTCCTGCTCGGGGACACCGGCGGCGTCCTGGACCCGGGCAGCCTCGAGGAGATGACCGCGCCCGCCGGCGTGGACTCCTCCGCGGCGGGCTGGTCGGCCTACGGGCTCGGCCTCGCCGTGGTGCGGGTCGACGGCCGGACGCTGGTCGGGCACGGCGGCTCGATGCCGGGCTTCGTCGCCGGCGTGTTCGTCGATCGGGAGGAGCGGACCGGCGCGGTGTCGCTGGCCAACACGACCAGCTTCATGGACCCGCTGGTCCCGGGCCTGCTGGCCGACCTGCGCGACGCCGAGCCGCGGATCGTGGACGCCTGGGCTCCCTCACCGGCGCCGGTGGACCTCGACCTGCTCGGCGTCTGGTTCTGGGGGCCGGTGCCCTACGTGCTGCGCGCCGTCCCCGGCGGGTTGCTGCACCTCGGCCCGATGCCCGGCCGCAACGGTCGCGCCAGCCGGTTCGCCCGCCGTCCGGACGGCTCCTGGGGCGGGCTCGACGGCTACTTCGTGGGCGAGACGCTGCGGATCGCCGGCGACCACCTCGACCTCGGCACGTTCGTCTTCACCCGCACGCCCTACGACCCGCAGGCCCCGGTGCCGGGTGGTGTCGACGACCGCGGCTGGCGGTGAGCCCCTGTTCGACGCGAGATCTGCACACTGGTGGCCGTCAGCGTCTGATCGCCACCAATGTGCAGATCTCGCGGACGATCAGCGGCGGTCGAAGGCGTCCAGCGTGGTCTTCAGGACGACGCCGTAGGCCAGGTGGGGGACGACGTCGCTCGCCCAGTCGGTGGCCGACCAGGTCCGCGGATCGGTGATGCCGAGCACCGTCATCGGCCCGTTCGCCGCGACCAGGACGCCGGCCGTCGCGAGCACCGTGCCCAGCGGCGGGCTGGACCGGAACCCGGCCGCGCGCGCCAGGCCGGCCAGGGCGCCGACTCCCACGCCGGCCACCAGCCCCATCAGCGGGCCGAGGCCCTGCTTCCGGTTCTCCCGCGTCCGCTCGTCGCCGGGGATGCGCACGTGCGCGGTCCCGGCGAGCTTCTCGACCGTGTCCTCCGGCGTGGAGCTGGCGGCCCGGCCGCGCACCGCCATGTCCAGGTAGGTGACGGCGTTCAGCGCGGTGGTCGCCGCGGCGCCGGCCGCCGCCCCGCGCAGCGCCCAGCCGAGCACGCTTCTCGTGGCCATGGCCTGCCGCTACCCCGGCACGCCTCACTCGACGCCGGCGGCGCGCTCCAGCAGCGGGGTCATCCGGTGGTCGACGAACCGGCGCAGGGCCAGCGCGGTGTCGGTGCGCTGCACGCCGGGGATCGCCAGCACCTGCTCGGTGATCCGCCAGAGGTCGTCGGCGTCCCGCGCGGCGACCTGCACCAGCAGGTCGACGACGCCGGAGAGACCTATCACCTCGAGCACCTCGGGGATGTGCGCCAGCGCGTCGCTGACCTCGGCGAGGCTGCGCTGCACCACCTGCACGGTGACGTAGGCGCGCAGCCGGTAGCCCAGGGCCTCCGGGCGCACCCGCCGCTCGAACGGGGCGAGGGCGCCGTCCTTCTCCAGCCGGGACAGCCGCGCCTGCACCGTGTTGCGGGCCAGCCCCAGCCGCTGGGAGAGCGCCATGACGCTGGCCCGCGGATCCTCCGACAGGGCGAGCAGCAACCGGGCGTCGGTCGCGTCGACGTCGGGCACGTTGCTCAGTCTGACATGCGTGGACGTCCTACTAGTACTCATCGTGCGCAATCCGTTCGGGCGACCTTGCGCAGATCGCTTCCGGGTGGTGTGGTCCACGCACGGGGATGTCGTGTCAGCATGATGTGAGTGGCACCACACCCCGGTGCCACGAGACGTCCACCACCGAGGACAGCCGGCGACCCCGGCCGCCCCGGCAAGACGGCGAGGAGTAGCCCGTGACTGCCCTGCAGCAGACCGAAGAGGCGTTCAACCCGGTTCCCGGGGCCGACGCCCCGCATCTCCCGCGGCAGCCCGAGCTGGTCCAGCTGCTGACGCCGGAGGGCGAGCGGGTCGAGCACCCCGAGTACTCCGTCGAGGTGTCGGACGACGAGCTGCGCGGGCTGTACCGGGACCTCACCCTGGTGCGCCGCTGGGACGTCGAGGCCACCGCCCTGCAGCGCCAGGGCGAGCTGGGCATCTGGGCCTCGCTGCTGGGTCAGGAGGCCGCGCAGATCGGCGCCGGCCGCGCCCTCGAGGCCGGCGACATGGCCTTCCCGACCTATCGCGAGCACGGCGTCGCGTGGGCCCGCGGCGTCGACCCGCTGCACGTCATCAGCCTGTTCCGCGGCGTCGACAACGGCGGCTGGGACCCGGTGGCGACCGGCTTCAACCTCTACACCGTCGTCATCGGCGCCCAGTGCCTGCACGCCACCGGCTACGCCATGGGCCTGCAGCGCGACGGCGCGGAGTCCGCCGTCCTCGCCTTCCTCGGCGACGGCGCGACCAGCCAGGGCGAGGTCAACGAGGCGCTGATCTGGGCGGCGAGCTTCAGCGCCCCCGTCGTCTTCTTCTGCCAGAACAACCAGTACGCGATCAGCGTGCCGCTCGAGCGCCAGTCCAAGGTGCCGCTGTTCCGGCGGGCGGCCGGCTTCGGCTTCCCCGGCGTCCGCGTCGACGGCAACGACGTCCTGGCCGTCCTCGCGGTGACGAGGGCAGCGCTCGCCGCGGCACGCGACGGCCAGGGGCCCACCTTCATCGAGGCGTTCACCTACCGGATGGGCGCGCACACGACCTCCGACGACCCGACCCGTTACCGGCTGGCCAGCGAGCTGGAGGAGTGGAAGCTGCGCGATCCGATCGCCCGGCTCAAGGCCTACCTCTCCCGCAGCGGCAAGGCCGACGCCGCGTTCTTCGACGCGGTCGAGGCCGAGTCCGACGAGCTGGCCGCCCGCATCCGCAAGGGCACGGTCGAGATGCCGGACCCGCCGGGCACCGCGATGTTCGACAACGTGTACGCCGAGCAGACCCCGCAGCTGGCCGCCCAGCGCGAGGAGTTCGTCGCCTACCACGCGAGCTTCGAGGGCGGGGACCACTGATGAGCACGGAGACGCTGACCATCGGCAAAGCGCTCAACCTCGGCCTGCGCCGGGCGATGGAGGACGACGCCAAGGTCGTGCTCATGGGCGAGGACATCGGCCGCCTCGGCGGGGTCTTCCGCATCACCGACGGCCTGCAGAAGGACTTCGGCGAGGACCGTGTCGTCGACACCCCGCTGGCCGAGGCGGGCATCCTCGGCACCGCGGTCGGGCTGGCCATGCGCGGCTACCGGCCGGTCTGCGAGATCCAGTTCGACGGGTTCGTGTTCCCCGCCTACAACCAGATCGTCACCCAGGTCGCCAAGATCCACGCCCGCTCGCAGGGCAAGCTGCCGATGCCGATCGTCATCCGGATCCCGTTCGGCGGCGGCATCGGCGCGGTCGAGCACCACAGCGAGAGCCCCGAGGCGTACTTCGCGCACACCGCCGGCCTCAAGGTGGTCGCCGTCTCCAACCCGGAGGACGCCTACTGGGGCATCCAGCAGGCGATCGCGCACCCTGACCCGATCGTCTTCCTCGAGCCCAAGCGGCGGTACTGGGAGAAGGCGCCGGTCGACACCGACGCGACGCCGGGCCCGCTGTTCGCCTCGCGGGTCGTCCGCGGCGGCGACGACCTCACCGTGCTGGCCTACGGTCCGATGGTGAAGACGGCGCTGCAGGCTGCCGAGGCGGCCACCGAGGAGGGGCGCTCGCTCGAGGTGATCGACCTGCGCACGCTCTCGCCGCTGGACCTCGACCCGGTCGTCGAGTCGGTGCGGCGCACCGGGCGCTGCGTCGTCGTCCACGAGGCGCCGGTGACCCTCGGCCTGGGCTCGGAGATCGCGGCCCGCGTCACCGAGGAGTGCTTCTTCTCGCTGGAGGCGCCGGTGCTGCGGGTGGGCGGCTACGACACGCCCTATCCGCCGTCCAAGCTCGAGGAGGAGTACCTCCCCGACCTCGACCGGGTCCTCGACGCCGTCGACCGCGCCCTGGAGTTCTGACCGATGACGCTGCGCGAGTTCAAGCTGCCCGACGTCGGCGAGGGCCTGACCGAGGGCGAGATCCTGCAGTGGCTCGTCGCCGTCGGCGACACGGTCACGGTCAACCAGCCGCTCTGCGAGGTGGAGACGGCGAAGGCGGCGGTCGAGCTGCCCTCCCCGTACGCCGGCACGGTCACCGAGCTGAAGTTCGAGGCCGGGACGACGGTCGACGTCGGGACGCCGATCATCACGATCGACGCCGACGGCGAGGGTGGGGGCATCGAGGCCTCCGACGCGGCGCTCGCCTCGGCCACCGCGTCCCCGGCGGAGGACGAGCCGGCCGCCGGGCTGATCGGCGGTCCCGCCCCCGGTGGGCGGACGTCGGTGCTGGTCGGGTACGGCCCGCGGACCACCGAGGCCAAGCGCCGCCCGCGCCGCGCCGCCGCCCCGGCGCCCGCCCGCGCCGCCGCCGTCCTGCCGGAGGCCGACTACGGCTCGGGGCCCGAGCACCCGCCGCTGCTGGCCACCGCGCCCGACATCACCACCAAGCCGGTGCGCCACGGCGGGCTGGAGATCGGCCGCGCCGCGGAGGCGCACGCGGCCGCCGAGGAGGCCGCGCCGTCCCGCGCCGCCGAGCACGGGCACGGCCGGGCGCGGCCGCTGGCCAAGCCGCCGGTGCGCAAGTACGCCAAGGACCTCGGCGTCGACCTCGCGACCGTGCGCGGCACCGGCGAGGGCGGCGTCATCACCCGCGCCGACATCGACGCCGCCGCCTCCGGGACTTTCGGCGCCGAAAGTCCCCTCGCCCCGGTCGTCGAGGGGACTTTCGGCGCGGAAAGTCCTGTAGCGGGGGAGCAGCGGATCCCGATCAAGGGGGTGCGCAAGCACACCGCCGCCGCGATGGTGACCAGCGCGTTCACCGCGCCGCACGTCACCGAGTTCCTCACCGTCGACGTCACCCGGATGATGAAGCTGCGCGCGCGACTGGCCGCCCGCCCGGAGTTCGCCGGCGTCAAGGTCAGCCCGCTGCTGCTCGTCGCCAAGGCGCTGCTGCTGGCGGCGCAGAAGCATCCGATGGTCAACAGCTCCTGGGACGAGGCCGCGCAGGAGATCGTCGTCCACGGGCAGGTCAACCTGGGCATCGCGGCGGCCACCCCGCGCGGGCTCGTCGTCCCCAACATCAAGGACGCCGGGCGGCTGTCCCTGACCGAGCTCGCCGGCGCGCTGGCCGAGCTGACCGAGACCGCCCGCGCCGGGAAGACGGCCCCCGCCGACATGACCGGCGGCACGATCACGATCACCAACGTGGGCGTGTTCGGCGTCGACACGGGGACGCCGATCCTCAACCCGGGCGAGTCGGCGATCCTGGCGTTCGGCGCGGTCCGCGAGATGCCGTGGGTGCACAAGGGCCGCATCGCAGTCCGCCAGGTCACCCAGCTGGGGCTGTCGTTCGATCACCGGATCATCGACGGGGAGCTGGGCAGCCGGTTCCTCGCCGACATCGGCGCCCTGCTCCACGACCCCGCCGCCGCGTTCACCTTCTGAGTCCCGCGAAGAACCAGGAGCTCGCTGCCGTGGCCCGACGCACGTACGCCCTCGTCGCGCTGCTGATCTTCCTGCTGCTCAGCGTGGTCGCCACCGTGGTCAGCGGCGGCCGAGCCGGCCTGGAGCAGGGCAGCGCGCCGACCGTCGTGCAGGTCGTCGGCTACGTGTTCGCCCTCGCCGGGGCGCTCCTCCTGCTGGTCCCGCACCCCGACGCCCCCGGCGACCGGGTCACCGGGGGAGTGGTGCTGGGCGTGCTCGCGGTGCTCGGGGCCCTGGACGTCGCCGCCGCGGGAGCCGCCGACGGCGACGGCGGCAGCATCGGCGGCGGACTCGTGCGGCTGATCTGCCTGCTGGCGGTCGTCGCGATGACCGTCCGCCTGGTGGCGGGCAGCGCAGCGCGTCGCGCATGACCGATCTCGACCGGCTGCTCGACTTCGCCGAGCGGTCCCGGCTGCCCGGGGGTGGCTTCGGCTACCTCGGGGACGACGGCCGGGTGCTGCCCGGGCGGCCGGTCGAGACCTGGATCGTCGCGCGGATGACGCACGTCTTCGGGCTGGCGTCGCTGCTGGGCCGCCCACGCGCGGACGAACCGGTCCGGCACGGGATCGCCGCGCTCACCGGCGGTCCGCTGCGCGACGCGGCACACGGCGGCTGGTCCGCGAGCACCGACGACCCCACCAAGGCCGCCTACGTGCACGCCTTCGTCGTCCTGGCGGGCGCGACCGCGACGACCGCCGGCGCGCCCGGCGGGCGCGAGTTGCTCGACGACGCGCTCGCCGTCTGGCAGGAGCGGTTCTGGGACGACGCGGCCGGCCTGGCCGTGGAGGAGTGGGACGCCGGCTGGACGACGTGTGCCGAGTACCGCGGCGTCAACGCCAACATGCACGGCGTGGAGGCGATGCTGGCCGCCGCCGACGCCCTCGGGGCCGACGCGCTGCGGGCGCAGGCGCTGCGCAGCACCGAGCGGGTGGTGCACGGCTGGGCCCGCGAGCGGGACTGGCGGCTGCCCGAGCACTTCACCGCGGACTGGACGCCCCTGCCGGACTTCAACCGCGACCGGCCGGCCGACCCGTTCCGGCCGTACGGGGTGACGGTCGGGCACCAGTTCGAGTGGGCCCGGCTGTGCCTGCACCTGCGCGCCGCCCTGGGCCAAAGTGGCCACTTCGGCCCCTCCTGGCTGCTCGACGACGCCGTCGCGCTGTTCGACGCCGCCGCCACGCGCGGCTGGGCCGCCGACGGCTCCGACGGGTTCCCGTACACCCTCGACTGGGACGACCGGCCGGTGGTCGGCGCCCGCATGCACTGGGTGCTGTGCGAGGCGATCGCCGCGGCCACCGTGCTGGCCGAGGTCACCGGCGACGAGCGCTACCGGGAGCTCGCGGCGCGGTGGCGGGCGCACGGCGAGGCGCGCTTCGCCGATCCGGCCACCGGCAGCTGGCACCACGAGCTGACGCCGTCCGGCGCGGTCGGCCGCGGCACGTGGGCCGGCCAGCCCGACGCCTACCACCTGGCGCAGATGCTGCTGCTCGACGGCCGGCCGGTGCGCGGCAGCATCGCCGCCGCGCTGGTCAGCCGCTGACCTCGACCAGTTCTTCCCGCTCGCTCCCGCCGGAGGTCTGCAGGGTCAGCACCTGCCCGACGCCCGGCACGTAGAACTTCAGCTCGGCCACGTCGGGCTCCAGCGGGGTCGTCTCGCGGGTGAGCAGCGCGCCGGTGTAGATCCCCGTGGGCGTCTGCACCTTCTCGTCGGTGGAGAGCACCACCGCCCGGTCCTCGGCCTCGCCGGCCAGGTACTCCTGCCGGTAGGCGAGCCCGGGCCGGGGGTCCGCGGGGACGGCGACCCCCGGCTGGGCGCCGTCCACCCCCGCCTCCCAGGACCCCTCCGTCGAGGGCGGCTCCCCGGGCGGGTACTCCGTCGTCTGCTCGCCCAGGTACCAGACGTTGCCGTCGGCGTCCTGGGCGTACCAGTCCCGGGTGTCCTCGACGACGGCGCCGCCCTCCGACACCACGTCGTGGACGACGCGGGCCTCGATCCCGGCGGCGACCGTGTGGGTCTCGTCGAGCACGGTCACCTCGACCTGCTGGGCGGTGCCGTCGGCATCGGTCGACGTGTAGGCCCAGCGGTCGCCGGGGCGCATCGGCCAGTACTCGTTGGTGATGTCCACGGTGAACTCGGCCGGATCGAGCTCGACGGCGGCGTTCCCCCGAGGCAGCGACCCGCACCCGTTCAGTGCGAGCAGCGCGGCGAGCGCGAGCGCCGGCCCGCCGCGGTCACCCGCCCGCACCGCCGTCCTCCTCGTCGGCCGAGCTGCCCACGACGACGAAGTGCTCGTCGACCTGGACGTCGACCTGGGCGCCGTCGTCCCGGGTGACCTCGACCTCGTAGTAGCTCTCCTCGTCGCCGATCTCGGTGCCGGTGACCCGGCCGCCGCCGGTCGCGGCGAGGGCGGCGTCGCTCGCCTTCTGCAGCGCGTCGCCGGTGATGGGGACGTCGGGTCCCTCCTGGGCGTCGGGGCCGCCGGAGGCGACCGCGACCCCTGTGCCGACGGCGACGAGGACCACGGCGCCGCCCGCGACCAGCCACTTGCGCATCGAGAGACCTCCTCCGTCAGGGGTGTGTGCGACGACGATCGTGGCGGGCCGACCTGACGCCTCCCTGACTCGTTCAGCGCGCCGTCAGGTCCGCGGTGCGATGCTGACCGGGCCGGAGGGGTGCGATGAAGCTGCTGCTCGTCGACGACGACGCGACGCTCGCCGCCGCCCTCCGCCGCGGCCTGACCGCCGAGGGCTTCTCGGTCGAGGTGGCCGCCGACGGCCGGGAGGGGCTGTGGCGGGGCCGCGAGGGCGGCTACGACCTGATCCTGCTCGACATCCTGCTGCCCGGCGCGAACGGTTACTCCGTCTGCGCCGAGCTGCGGCGCTCCGGGGTCCGCACCCCGATCCTGATGCTCACCGCCAAGGACGGCGACCTCGACGAGGCCGAGGGCCTCGACACCGGCGCCGACGACTACCTGCGCAAGCCGTTCTCCTTCCCGGTGCTCGTGGCCCGGGTGCACGCGCTGCTGCGGCGGGCGGCGCTCGGGGACCCGCCGCCGCTCGAGGTCGGCGACCTGCGGCTGGACGTGCGCGCCCGGCGGGTGCTCCGGGGCGGGGCCGAGGTGCCGCTGACCGCCCGCGAGTTCGCGCTGCTCGCCTACCTGATCCGCCGGGCGGGCCGGATCGTGCCGAAGGCCGATCTCCTCGCCGGGGTGTGGGACGACGCGTTCGAGGGCGATCCGAACGTCGTCGAGGTCTACGTGGGCCGCCTGCGGCGGAAGCTGGGGCCCGGTGTCGCACGGATCGAGACGGTCCGCGGCATGGGGTACCGGCTGCTCGGGCCGTGACCGCGCGGCGCACCGCCACGCTGCGGTTCCGGGTCACCGCGCTGGCCGCCCTCGCGGTGCTCGCCGTCCTCGCCGCCGCGGGCGCCGGCCTGCTGTGGGTCCATCGGGCCACGCTCACCGACGCCCTCGACGAGAGCCTGGTCGACCGCGCGGCGGCCGCCGCCGCCCAGCTGCGCGCCGGGCAGCCCGTCGACCCCCTGGTCTCCGACGACGTCGCCGTCCGCGTGCTGCCGGGGGACGGCGACCGCGCCACGGTCGCCGACGGCACGCTGCCGGACGGCTCGCCGGCCCGGGTCGTCACCCGCCCCGCCGGCGGCGCGGCGGTGGTGGTCACCGGCAGCCTGGAGGACGTCGAGGACAGCGTGCGGGTGCTCCGCGGCGCGCTGCTCGTCGCCGTCCCGGTGACCGCCGCGGTGCTGGCCGCGCTCGTGTGGCTGCTGACCGGCCGGGTGCTGCGGCCGGTGGAGCGGATCCGGGCGGAGGTCGACCGCATCTCCGCGGGGCGGCTGGACCGGCGGGTGCCCGAGCCGGCCACGGCCGACGAGATCGCCCGGCTGGCGCACACGATGAACGCGATGCTCGACCGGCTGGCCGGCGCGGCCGAGCGGCAGCGGCGGTTCGTCGCCGACGCCGCCCACGAGCTGCGGACGCCGCTGGCGCGGATCCGCACCCAGCTCGAGGTGGACCGCGCCCACCCCGGCACCGCGGACCCGCGGGCCACCTCCGCGGCGGTGCTCGCCGAGGCCGGCCGGCTGCAGCGGCTGGTCGACGACCTGCTCCTGCTGGCCCGCAGCGACTCCGGGGCCGCCGAGCTGGCGGCGGCCGGGCCGGTGGACCTCGACGACGTCGTGCTGGCCGAGGTGCGGCGGGTGCGCGGCGCCGGCGGGCCGGGGATCGACATTGCGGGCGTCGCGCCGGCGCAGGTCTCCGGGGACCGCGGTCAGCTGGCGCGGGCGGTGGCCAACCTGCTCGAACGCCGTCCGGCACGCCCGGGAGCGGGTCACCGTCACGCTGCGGGAGGACGGCGGCAGCGCCGTCCTCACCGTCGCCGACGACGGCCCGGGCATCCCGCCGGAGGCGCGCGAGTGGGTCTTCGAGCGGTTCACCCGGCTGGACGGCGCCCGCTCGGCCGATGCGGGCGGCGCGGGCCTCGGGCTGCCCATCGCCCGCGACATCGCCGTCCGCCACGGGGGTGGGCTGGCTCTGGACGCGAGGTCCGGCGCCCGCTTCGTGCTCACTTTGCCTGTGGCCGGACGTGTTCCCCCGCGTACCGCTGGGTAGGTCGTGCACGACCGAGTTCCAACGCAGAGGAGTATCCGTGGCCAGCGTGCAGGAGTCCGTCGACGTCGACGTCCCGATCCGCGTCGCCTACGACCAGTGGACGCAGTTCGAGTCGTTCCCCCAGTTCATGGGCGGGGTGGAGCGCATCACCCAGCTCGACGACCGCCGCGTCCACTGGGTCACGAACGTCGACGGCGTCAAGCGCGAGTTCGACACCGAGATCACCGAGCAGCACCCGGAGGAGCGGGTCGCCTGGACCTCGACGGCCGGCGAGGCCAAGCACGCCGGCGTCGTGACGTTCCACAAGCTCGACGAGAACAAGACCCGCGTGATGATCCAGATCGACTGGGAGCCCGAGGGCGTCGTCGAGAAGGCCGGCGCGGCGCTCGGCTTCGACGACCGGCAGGTCAAGGCGGACGCGAAGAAGTTCAAGGAGTTCATCGAGAGCCGCGGCACCGAGACCGGCGCCTGGCGCGGCGACGTACCGCGCAGCTGAACGAAGACGTCGGCGCCCGTCCCCTCGCGAGGGGACGGGCGCCGACGCGGTTGCGGGCGGCTACTCCGCGTCCAGGTCCTGCCGCACCATGCCGGCGATCTGGTCGAGCACCGCCTGGTCGTCGCTGGTGACGATGACCTCCGCGCCCTGCTTGGCGCCGAGTGTCATGATCATCAGCGGTGACCCGGCGTCGATCGGGTTGCCGCCCGGGGTGGCCAGGGTGACCGGCACGCCGGCCTTCCCCACGGCCTCCGCGATGAGTGCGGCCGGACGGGCGTGCAGGCCGACCCGGGAGCCGACGGTGACGGTCTGACTGGGCATCGATCCTCTTCCTCGCTGCTGGGGACGGGTGGGGTGGGGCTGAGCTTGCCGGTCAGGTGGTCGCCGCGCTCGACGGGACGCCCACGGGACCGTGGGCGTGCTCGAGGTCGACGGCGTCCTCGGGGGCCTCCTCGGCGTCACTGTGCCCGAAGCTCTTCAGCACCGTGACGGCGATGCCGCCGACGACCGCCCCGATCACGATGGCGAGCAGGAACAGCAGGAAGTTGCTGATCGCGAAGAACACGAAGATCCCGCCGTGCGGTGCCCGCAGCTCGATCCCGCTGGCGGCCACGATCGCACCGGTGGTCGCGCCACCCAGCATCATCGAGGGGATGACCCGCAGCGGGTCGGCCGCGGCGAACGGGATGGCGCCCTCGGAGATGAACGAGGCGCCGAGCAGCCAGGCCGCCTTGCCGTTGTCCCGCTCGGCCGCGGTGTACAGCTTCGGCCGCAGGACCGTGCTGAACGCCATCGCGATCGGGGGCACCATGCCGGCGGCCATGACGGTCGCCATGATGACCAGCTGCTGGTGCCCGGCGTCCCCGGCGATGGCCGCGGTCAGCCCGGTGGTGGCGAAGACGTAGGCCGCCTTGTTCACCGGGCCGCCCAGGTCGAAGCACATCATCAGACCGAGGACGATGCCCAGCGCCAGCGCGGCGGTTCCGGTCAGGCCGTTCAGCCAGTTGCCGAGCCCGGTCAGCGCGGCGGCCAGCGGCTTGCCGAGCACGAGCACCATCAGGCCGCTGGAGATCAGCGTGGCCAGCAGCGGGATGATCACCACGGGCTGCAGGCCGCGCACGCCGGCGGGCAGCTTCCAGCGGCTGATCCACAGGGCGCAGAAGCCGGCGAGCACGCCGCCGACGAGGCCGCCGAGGAAGCCGGCGCCCACCGTCACGGACACGGCGCCGACGACGAAGCCGGGGACGAGGCCGGGGCGGTCGGCGATCGCGTAGGCGATGTAGCCGGCCAGCGCCGGGACGAGGAAGCCGAAGGCGGCGCTGCCGAGCACGAAGCAGACCGCGCCGAGGTAGCCGAGGAATCCGCCGTTGAGACCCTCGATCCCCGAGGCGCCCGGCGGCAGGTCGAACAGCGAGTTGTTCAGCACCCAGCTCAGCGCGTAGCTCTGCCCGGACGCCGAGTCGGGGTTCGTCGTGGCGATCTTGTAGCCGCCGAGCAGGAAGCTGAGGGCGATGAGCAGGCCGCCCGCCGCGACGAACGGGATCATGTAGCTCACGCCGGTGAGCAGCCAGCGGCGGATCTCGGAGCCGACGCCCGGCCGGCCGGCCGAGGCGGCGGCGGACTCACCGGCGCCGCCCGCGCCCCCGGCCACGCGGCGCGCGTTCGGGTCGTCGGCGGCGGCCAGCGCCTCCTGGATCATCTTCTCGGGCTCGTTGATCGCCCGCTTGGTGCCGCTCTGCACGACCGGCTTGCCGGCGAACCGGCCCTGGTCCCGCACGCCCACGTCCACGGCGAAGATCACCGCGTCGGCGTTGCGGATCACCGCCGGGTCCAGCGGCGTCGACCCGGAGGAGCCCTGGGTCTCGACGTGCACGTCCACCCCGGCCTCGCGGCCGGCGGCCGTGAGCTTGTCGGCGGCCATGTAGGTGTGCGCGATGCCGGTCGGGCAGGCGCTGACGACGACGACGCTGCGCGCGGCGCGGGCCTCCGCGGCGGGCGCAGTCGACGCGGCGGCAGGGCCGGCCGCGGGCGCGGCGACCGTCGCCGGTTCGGGGGCGACGACCTCCTGCACCAGGACGACGACCTCCTCGGCCGTGGCCGCCGAGCGCAGGGAGGCGACGAACTCCGGCCGCACCAGCGCGCGGGCCAGCGCGGTGAGCAGGGTCAGGTGGTCGGCGTCGCCGTGCGCGGGGGCCGCGATGAGGAAGACGAGGGTGGCCGCGCCGTCCGGCGCGCCGAAGTCGACACCGGGGGAGAGCCGGGCGAACCCGAGCGAGGCCTCGGTGACCGCGGCCGACCGGCAGTGCGGGATGGCGATCCCGCCGGGCAGGCCGGTCGCCGCCTGGGCCTCGCGGGCCATGGCGTCGGCGTGCAGCGCCTCGGCGCTGGTCGCCCGGCCGGCGTCGGCCACGAGGGCGGCCAGTCGGCGGACGACGGCGTCCTTGTCCGGACCGAGGTCGGCGTCGAGGACGACCAGGTCGGGGGTGATCAGATCGGGCATGAGACCTCTCCCGGAGGGGTCAGCGGGAGTCCCGGCCGGCGGCCGGGACGGAAGGGGTGCTGCTGGTGCCGGCGAAGCCGGCCGTGACCCGCACTGCTGCACCGTCCACCTGGGCCGGGGTGGGGACGGCGGATCCGGGGAGCGACGCACTCGCCGCTCCGTACGCGACCGCGGTGCGCAGCCGCTCGTCAGGGGCTGCGCCGGCGAGGTCGCCGAGCAGGTAGCCGGCCAGGCTGCAGTCACCGGCGCCGACCGTGCTGCGGACGGCGATCCGCGGCGGCTGCGCCGACCACAGCCCGTCCGCGGCGGAGAGCACCGCGCCGTCCGCCCCGAGGGTGAGCAGCACCTCGGCCACGCCGCGCTCGTGCAGCGTGCGGACGGCGGCGAGCGCGGCGTCGGGGTCGGCGAGCACCTCGGCCTCGGCCACCCCGGCGAGCTGGGCGAGCTCCTCGGAGTTGGGCTTGAGCAGATCGGGCGCGGCGTCGGGGCCGGCGCCGAGCAGCGCCTGCAGCGGCGCCTCGGAGGTGTCGACGGCGATCCGGGCGCCGGTGTCGCGCAGCGAGCGGACCAGCTCGGCGTACCAGTCGACCGGCGTCCCCGCCGGCAGCGAGCCGGAGAGCACGACCCACCGGGCGCCGGCGGCGTGCCGGTGCAGCGCCGCGGTCAGCTCGGCGCGGGTCCGCTCGTCGAGGGCGAAGCCGGGCTCGTTGAGCTTGGTGGTGGTGCCGTCGGGCTCGGCGAGGGTGTAGTTGGTGCGCACCGGGGCCGGCACCGGCACGGTGGCCAGCGCCAGCCCGTGGGCGTGCAGCGCACCGACGATCGGGTCGTCGTCGGCCGCCGGGAGCACCGAGACGACGTCGGCGCCGGCGGCCGCGAGCGC
This sequence comes from Geodermatophilus sp. SMS 5-13, assembly GCF_059428245.1. Lineage (NCBI taxonomy): Bacteria > Bacillati > Actinomycetota > Actinomycetes > Geodermatophilales > Geodermatophilaceae > Geodermatophilus > Geodermatophilus sp. SMS 5-13. The sequence goes on along the minus strand of NZ_CP165729.1, from coordinate 5,405,542 downwards.
GCGGGAGACGTTGACCCCCTTGCCGCCCGGCTCGGTGGAGCTGAGCCCCAGCCGCATGACGCCGCCGCGCTCGATCGCGCCCGGCAGGGCGAGCGTGCGGTCGAGGCTCGGGTTGGCGGTGAGGGTGACGACCTGAGCTGTCATGCGATGACGACCTCGATCCCGTAGTCCTCGAACTGGGCGACCTGCGCCGGATCGGCGTCGGCGTCGGTGACGAGGACGTCGACGTCCTCCACGGCGGCGAAGCGGACCAGGTGCTCGCGGCCGAGCTTGCTGCTGTCGGCGAGCACGATGCTGCGCTGCGCGGCGCGGACCATCGCCCGCTTGGTCGCGGCCTCCGCCTCGTCGGGGGTCGAGAAGCCGTGCGCCGCGCTGATGCCGTTGGTGCCGAGGAAGACGGCGTCGACGCGCAGGTCGGCCAGCGCGCGGACGGTCCAGTCGCCGACGGCGGTCTGGGTGATGCCGCGGACCCGGCCGCCGAGCACGTGCAGGGTGATGCCGGGGGAGACCGAGAGCCGGGTCGCGATCGGTACCGAGTTGGTGGCCACGTAGAGCCGGCGGTCACCGGGCAGGACGTCGGCGAGCGCGGCGGTGGTGCTGCCGCCGTCGAGGATCACGCTGCCCTCCACGGCCGGCAGGAGGTCGAGCGCGGCAGCGGCGATCTTGCGCTTCTGCTCGGTGCGGGTGCCGTGCCGCTCGCCCAGCCCGGTCTCGACGAGGGTCAGCGCCCCCGCGGGGACGGCGCCGCCGTGCACCCGGCGCAGCATCCCCGCGCGCTCGAGGACGGCGAGGTCGCGGCGGACCGTCTCCATGGTCACGCCGAACTCCTCGGCGACCTGCGCGACCTGGATGCGGCCGCGGTCGGCGACGAGGGTGGCGAGGGCGTGCTGCCGCTCTTCGGGATACATCGCCTCAACCCTCCTCCAGTGCCGTGCCGTAGACCACATCCGATTTCCGATCGTGTGGCTTTGACGTTGTGTTGGTGTTGTTCTATGCCCGATCGGTTGACAAGTCAAGACCTGTTCGTGACTCTGGTCACCGGAGGACGTCGGTGTCCCCCGTCCCGTTCGCAGCGCCTTGCCCCGCCCACCCGCAGCGCCATTCCCCCGCCCACCCGCCGGATCCGCTCTGGGAGCCCTCCATGTCGACCACCGCCCCCTCCCTGCCGTCCACCGTCGGCCCGTCGGTGCTCACCGGGACCCCCGTCGTCCCAGGTGTGGCGCTCGGCCCCGTGATCCGCCCCTCGGGCGCTGTCCGGCTGCCCTCGGAGGACCAGCCGACCGTGCCGGAGGAGCGCCGTGGGATGGAGAAGGCGCGGTTCGCCGCGGCCGCGGAGAAGGTGGCCGAACGGCTGGAGCACCGCGCCGCGAACGCGACCGGCGTCAGCGCCGAGGTCCTCGCCGCCACGGCCGGCCTCGCGCGTGACCGCGGCCTGCTGTCGGCCGTCGAGCAGCGCATCGACGCCGGCGCCGCGGCCGAGGTGGCGACCCTCCAGGCGGCGCAGCAGTTCGTCGACCTGTTCACCTCCCTCGGCGGGCTGATGGCCGAGCGGGCGACCGACGTCCGCGACGTCCGCGACCGCATCGTCGCCGAGGTGACCGGCCAGGGCGAGCCCGGCGTCCCCGTGCCGGACGTGCCGTCCGTGCTGCTCGCCGACGACCTCGCGCCGGCCGACACGGCGGGGCTGGACCCCAGGCGCGTGATCGGGCTGGCGACCCGCCTCGGCGGCACGACCAGCCACACCGCGATCATCGCCCGCCAGCTGGGCCTGCCCTGCGTCGTCGCCGTGGGCGGGCTGGACGACGTCCCGGCCGGGGTGACCGTGCTGCTCGACGGCGAGCAGGGCACGGTCACCGTCGACCCTGAGCCCGACCAGGCGCAGGCGCGCGTGGAGGCGGCGCGGGTCGCCGCCGAGGCGCTGGCCGGCTACCAGGGGCCGGCGACGACCCGCGACGGCCACGCCGTCCAGGTCCTCGCCAACGTGCAGGACGGCGCCGGCGCCCGCGCCGCCGTGGCGGCGCACGCCGAGGGTGTGGGGCTGCTGCGCACCGAGCTCGCGTTCCTCGGGCACGCCGAGGAGCCCTCGGTCGAGGAGCAGGCCCGCGGTTACGCCGACGTCTTCGCCGCGTTCGAAGGCCGCAAGGTCGTGCTGCGCACCCTGGACGCCGGGTCGGACAAGCCGCTGGCGTTCGCGACGCTGCCGGACGAGGCCAACCCCGCTCTCGGGGTGCGCGGGCTGCGGATCGCCCGGCGCGACCCCGGCCTCCTCGAGCGCCAGCTCGACGCCGTCGCCCAGGCCGCCCGCGAGACCGCCTCGACGCCGTGGGTGATGGCGCCCATGGTCGCCACGGTGGGGGAGGCCGCCGACTTCGCAGCCCGGGTGCGTGCCCGCGGCCTGGTGCCGGGCGTGATGATCGAGGTGCCGTCGGCCGCGCTGCTGGCCGAGCGGCTGCTCCAGCACGTCGACTTCCTGTCGATCGGCACCAACGACCTCTCGCAGTACACCCTCGCGGCCGACCGGCTCTCGGCCGACCTCGCCGACCTCACCGACCCGTGGCAGCCGGCACTCCTCGAGCTGGTGCGGGTCACCGTCGAGGCCGGGCAGCGCCGCGGCAAGCCGGTCGGGGTCTGCGGCGAGGCCGCGGCCGACCCGCTGCTCGCGATCGTGCTCGTCGGGCTGGGCATCACGTCGCTGTCCTGCGCCGCCTCGGCGGTGCCGGCGGTCGGCGCCCGGCTGGGCACGGTGGACCTGGCCACCTGCCGGGAGGCGGCCGCGGCGGCGCTGGCCGCGGACGACCCGCAGGCGGCACGGGAGGCGGTGCGGGGACTGCTCGCCGCCGGGTGAGAGAGGAAGCTCACTCCTGCGAGTGACGTTCTCTCGGTGTGGCTTGGCTCTGGCCTGGTTTTCTTCGGAATATCTTGGGTCTCGCCTGCTTTACTACAGGCGTACCCATCAAGAACGCTTCGAAGGAGCACCCAGAGATGAGCAGCGTGACGTCCAGCTGGCGAGAGCGTCGACTGGCCGCGCGGACGCGGCGGGCGCTGGAGCGCGCCCTCGCCACCAGCACCACCCCCGCGATGCGCGACGAGCTCCTGACGCTGGCCAACAGCGCCTCGTACCGCAGCATCCCCCGCTGAGGTAGCACCGCGGCCCGAGGGGTCGCGGCGTACGGAACACTCGACGACCCCCGGCTTCCAGGACCGATGCCGGGGGTCGTCGCTGTCTCAGTAGTGGAACGCGTGGACGACGGCGTGGCCCCTGCCGCGTGCGATCAGCCGCCGGTTCACCGGCAGCGTGACGACGAACGCGACCGCGAGCGAGCCGGCCAGCGTCAGCCAGAACAGCGCGGAGGTCGGGCCGGCGTCCATCGCACCCGGCACGGACAGCACCGCCGCGTTGTCCACGATCTCCATCACGGCGATCGAGACCGTGTCCGCGGCCAGGGCGACCTGCAGTGCCCGGCGGAACGGCACGCCGCTCCGCAGTACGCCGCGCATCGTCAGCGCGTAGCCGAAGGCGAACGCGAGGGCGATCGACAGCACGACGGTGGCCCCGTTGTGCAGGCCGAGTGCGGTGCCGATCACCATGCCCAGCACCTCGCCGATGGCGCAGCCGGTCAGGCAGTGCAGCGTCGCCTGGGCGGCCGTGCCCCAGCCGACTGTGCTGGGACGGATGTGCTGCTCGTGGGTGTGCACGGGACCTCCTCGTCGACTGATACCCCCTGGGGGTATGAGTGCGGTTGTACTCCCGTGGGGCCGGCAGGACAAGTGCGTCCCTCATCCCGGCGCCGTCCCCCCAACGGGTCGGACGGCTCAATGCGGCCCCGTGGCATGCCGATCACCGAGGCGTGACGAAGGAGACCGTGCCGGGCGAGGCCCGCGAGACCTCCGGCGCGGTCACCGGCAGCCTGCTGCGCTTCGTCCGGTCCCGCGCCGGCGACGGGGCGGTCGAGGAGCTGCTGCGCCGCGCCGGCGTCCCGCACACCGCCGCGGAGCTCGAGGACCCCGCCCGCTGGTGGAGCTACGAGACGCGCAGCCGCCTCTACCGCGCCGCCACCGAGCTGTTCGACGACCCCGACACCATGTTCCGGGTGGGCGCCGAGGCCGTGACCAGCGGCCTGACCCCGTCGCTGATCCTGGTCATGCGCGCGCTCGGGTCGCCCCGGCAGGCCTATCGTCGCGTGCCGCACGTGATGGCCAAGTTCACGACGACCTCGACCATGGAGGTCGCGGAGGCGACCGCCACCTCGGCGACGATGATCTACCGCGCGCAGCCGGGCTTCGTGCACTCGCGTGCCGACTGCCAGTACGCGCAGGGGCTGCTCACGATCGTCCCGACCTTCTTCGGGCTGCCGCCCGCCGTCGTCACGCACGACCGCTGCGAGTCGGAGGGGCACCCGGCCTGCGTCTACGAGCTGGCCTGGGAGCGCCGCTCCCGCCTGCGCCGCCGCCGGACGAGTCGGTCGGCGATGGAGCTCGAGCTCGGGGCGTTGCGCGGCCAGCTGCGGGGTCTGCAGTCGGCGGCGACCGACCTGGTGAGCAGCGCCGACCTCGACAGCGTCCTGAACGGGATCGTCACCCGCGCGGCCGAGGCGGTCCTGGCGCCGGCGTACCTCCTGGCCGTCTCCTCGCCGGCCACGGGCGAGCCCCTCGTGCACAGCGCCGGTCTGGCGCCCCGGGAGGTGCCCGGGCTGGCCGCGAGGCTGCTGCAGGACGGCGACCTGGGGCCGGGCGCGGTGATCGTCGACGTGCTGTCGAGCCGGCGCAGGTACGGCCGCCTCGCGGCGCTGTACCCGCCGGGATACGGAACCGTCGGCGAGGAGCAGTCCCTGCTCGCGGCCTACGCCGACCACGCCGCCGCGGCGCTCGACCTGCTGTTCGCGCTGGAGGACTCGCGGCGGGAGGCCGATCGGGCCGGGGCACTGCTGGCGCTGGCCCACGAGCTCGCCGCCGCCTCCGACGCGGACGCCGTCTGCGCCGTGGTGGCCGAGGCGCTGCCCCGGATCGTCGGCTGCAACCGCGGCACGATCCTGCGCTGGCAGCCGGCGGAGGGCCGGCTCCGGGTGTCGGCGACGGCCGGCGACGACCCCGAGGGCACCGCGGCCGCGCTGCGCAGCTCGCTGCGTGCCGAGGACACCCCCGAGCTGGTCGGCATGCTCACCGATCGCGAGCCCCTGGTGCTCCGGGAGGCGACCAGCAGCCCGGCGCTGCGCGAGTACCTGCGGGGCATCGGCTCGACCGACGCCGTCGCCGTCCCCCTGCTGGCCGGCACCACGTTCCTCGGCGTGGCCGCGGCGAGCTGGCGGGCCGGCGCGGCCCCCGCGCAGCTCGGCGGCGACGTCCTCGCCCGCCTGCGCGGCGTCGGTGACCAGGCCACGACGGCGCTGCAGAAGGCCCGCCTGCTGGAGACCGTGCGCCACCAGGCCTCGCACGACGCGCTGACCGGCCTGCCCAACCGGGTGCTGTTCCTGGACCGGCTGGGCGACGCGCTAGCCGCGCCGGCCGACGGCGAGCAGCTCGCCGTCCTCTTCTGCGACCTCGACCGGTTCAAGGAGGTCAACGACACCCTCGGGCACGCGGCCGGCGACGAGCTGCTCCGGCAGGTGTCCGCCCGCCTGCTCTCGGCGGTGCGGCCGGACGACACCGTCGGGCGGCTCAGCGGGGACGAGTTCGCGATCGTGCTGCGCGGCCTGACCTCAGCCGCGGGTGCGGACTCCCTCGCCCGCCGCGTCCTGCACTGCTTCGACGAGCCGTTCCGGCTCGAGGGCCGCGACGTGCGGATCGGGACGAGCGTCGGCGTGGCCGTGCACCGGGACGGCGACGGTGGCCCCGAACAGCTGCTGCGGCGGGCCGACGCGGCGATGTACGAGGACAAGCACCGCGCCCGGGGTGAGGCCCCGGCGCGTTAGTCGCGTAGCCGGGCGCGCAGCGCCGCCTGGTCCGCGGCGCCGAACCCGTGCGCGTCGAGCCAGCCGAGCGCGCCGCCGTGCCGCTCGTCGAGCAGCGTGAGCACGCGGTCCATCGTCTCCGCCCGCGGGGTGTGGCGGGCGACGTCGCGCTCCATGTCCTCGGCGTAGGTGGGGGAGGCGGCCAGCTTGGCGACCAGCGCGTCGATGATCTCGGCGGTCAGCGCGTAGTCGGCGACGATCTCCTCGTGCGGGACGCCCGCCACCGTCAGCGACAGCGCCACGACGACGCCGGTGCGGTCCTTGCCGGCCGCGCAGTGGACCACCGCCGCGCCGGGGCCGCCGTGCGCCAGCGCCCGCAGCGCGCCCACGACGTTCTCGGCCCGGTCGCTGAGGTACCCGAGGTAGGAGCGGACCGCCGGCGACTCGTGCTCGTCGCCCTCGGCCGTCTGCCGCGGCAGCACCGACGCCTGCCAGCCCGCCGGGAGGTCGGGGACGTCGTCCTCCTCGACCGCGAACACGTCGGTGTAGTGGCCGCGCTCGGGGATCAGGCTGAAGTGCCGGTGGACGACGTCCTCGACGGCGCGCAGCGGGCCGCGCCCCTCGAGCAGGACCTCGCCGCTGGTGCGCAGGTCGATCACCTCGCGCAGCTTCAGCTCGTCGACCAGCCGCGCGACGTCGGCCTCGCTCAGGGTCTGCAGGTTGTCGCTGCGCAGGATCCGCCCGGGGACCGTCGTCCCGCCGTCGGTCGTCGGCAGGCCGCCGAGGTCGCGGGTGTTGGTCGTGCCGTCGAGGCGCAGCCAGCGGTCGGTCCGGAGGGAGGTCACACTCCGACGGTACGGCGCCCGGGCGACGCGGCGGCGACGTCCGGGCGAACTGTGAGCAGTTCCTCGCACACGGCGATCAGGCGGCCGCGCAGCCCGGCGGCGCGTTCAGCGAGCTCGCGCTGGCGGCGCACGTACTCGGCCTTCCCCTCGGGCGTCTCGATCGCGACGGCCGCCTCGCCGTAGGCGGACAGGTCGTACGGCGAGGCCTGCATGTCGAGCAGCCGCACGTCGCGGGCCAGCTCGAAGCAGTCGAGCGCGAGGTCGCCGGGGACGGCGGGGCCGAGCTTGCCGGCCCACTTGTGGCAGTCCATGGAGGCGTGCAGGCACCCCGGCTGCTCCAGCTCCACCTGGGTGGCGCGCGTCGGCTGCAGCCGGTTGAGCCCGGCCGCGGCCGGCGTGAAGAACCGGAACGCGTCGAAGTGGGTGCACCGGATCGGGTGCTCCTCCACCACCGCGTCGGTGCCCGCCTGGCCCAGCCGCAGCGGCAGCGGGTGCCGGTGCCCGTCCTGCCGGTCGGCCCCCTTTCCCCTGTAGACCATCGCCCACTCGTGCAGCCCGAAGCAGCCGGTGAAGGCAGGCCGCGACGCGGTCGCCGTCAGCAGCCGGTGCACGAAGGCGACGGTCTGCCCGCGGTCGGCGAGGAAGGCGTCGACGTCCAGGGTCACCGCGCCGTCGTCGGCCCGGTACCAGCGCCGGCCGGCGTGCGGCGCAGGGCCCTCGGCAGCCGGCGCCAGGACGACGCCCGCGCCCGGGTGCCAGCGGCGCAGCAGGGACGGCCGGGTGTTGTAGTACTCGAAGAGGAAGTCCTCGACCGCGTGCCGCTCCCCGGCCGCCTTGCGGGCGCGGTGGCCGGCGGTCAGCGCGTCGGCGCGCTCGGCGTGCGCCCGCGCGAGCTCCTGCCAGACCTCCGCCGTCAGCCGCACCGGTCCATCATCGCGCGGTCCAGCCGCCGTCCATCGGGAACGAAGCGCCGGTGACCGACTGCGCGGCCGGGGAGCACAGGTAGGCGACCATGTCGGCGACCTCCTCCGGCTCGAGCAGCCGCTTGACGGCCGCCGGCGCGAGCATGATCTGCGCGACGACCTCGTCCTCGGAGATGCCGTTGGCGCGCGCCTGGTCGGCGATCTGGCCTTCGACCAGGGGAGTGCGGACGTAGGCCGGGGCGATGCAGTTCGACGTCACCCCGTGCTCCGCGCCCTCCAGGGCGATGACCTTGGACAGCCCCTCGAGGCCGTGCTTGGCCGTGACGTACGCGGACTTGAACGGGGAGGCGACCAGTCCGTGGATCGAGCTGATGTTCACGACCCGGCCCCAGCCGCGCCCGTACATGTGCGGCAGCGCGCCGCGGGCGAGCCGGAACGGCGCCTCGAGCATCAGCCGCAGGATGTAGGAGAACCGGTCGGGCGGGAACTCGTGGACCGGCGCCACGTGCTGCAGGCCCGCGTTGTTCACCAGGACGTCGACGTCCAGGTCGAGCACGTCGATGCCGTCCAGGTCGGAGAGGTCGGCGGTCACCGCGGTGCCGCCGACCTCGTCCGCGACCCGCTTGGCGCCGTCGGCGTCCCGGTCGACGACCAGCACGTGCGCGCCGGACTCAGCCAGTCGCACCGCCGTCGCCCGGCCGATGCCGGAGCCGCCGCCGGTGACCAGCGCCCGTCGTCCGCTGAGGAATTCGCCCGCCATCGTCGCTCAGTCGGGGGTGTTGCCCGGCCGGGTGACCGCGTCGTCGTGCTGCGCCTCGTCGTCGGTGGTCAGCGTGGTGTCGCGTTCCCCGCGATCGCCGGCCTCGTTGCCCGGCGTGCCGTCGACCAGGTTGCCGCTCGAGTTGGCGTCGGTCGTCTCGTTCTCGTTGTAGCCGGTGGGCTGGGACTCGGTCACGGTGCTCCTCACTTGTCGTGCTGGGCGCGCTGGGCGCGCTGGGCGGTCGACAGGTCGCTGTCGGCCCGGGCCGGTTGCTCGTCGGGGGTGGCGGCGTCGCGCTCCACCGCTTCCTCCCGCGTCAGGGGCACGTCCTCGGACGAGGCGCCGGTGTCGCCGTTGTCGCCGGTGCCCGAGGCGGTGGGCACGTCCTGCTGGATGCGGTCGCTGCCGGCGGGATCGGTCATGGCGGGACCAATGCCCATCCCGCCGACCCGGAAACGACGACGGCCGCCTCCCTGGTGGGCGGCGGCCGTCGACCGGTCCAGGCTCAGAAGGCCGCTTCGTCGATCTCCATGAGCGCGTTGTCGGTGTTCTCGGCGATCGCCCGCTCCGCGGAGAGCTTCGGCAGCACCTGGCTGCAGAAGAAGCGGGTCGCGGCCAGCTTGCCCTCGTAGAAGAACCGGTCCTTCTCCGAGACCTCGCCGGCCAGCGCGGCCAGGGCGACCTCGGACTGGCGGACCAGCAGCCACGCGGTGATCAGGTCACCGGCGGCCAGCAGCAGCCGCGAGGTGTTCTGCGCGACCTTGTACAAGCTGCTCATGTCCTCCTGGGCGGCGGTCAGCTGGCCGAACATCGCGGTGAGCATGCCCTGCACGTCGGAGAGTGCGGTGGCCAGCAGCGCCCGCTCCTCCTTGAGCCGGCCGTTGCCCGCCTCCGCCTCGATCGTCGCCTGGATCTGCGTCGCCAGCCACGTCAGCGCGACGCCGCCGTCCTTGACGACCTTGCGGAAGAAGAAGTCCTGCCCCTGGATCGCCGTCGTCCCCTCGTAGAGGGTGTCGATCTTGGAGTCGCGGATGTACTGCTCGATCGGGTAGTCCTGCAGGTAGCCCGACCCGCCGAGGGTCTGCAGCGACTCGGCGGTGAGCAGCTGGGTGGCGCGCTCCGAGCCGAAGCCCTTCACGACCGGCAGCAGCAGGTCGTTCACGCGCTCGGCGAGCCTGGCCTCCTCGCTGTCGCCGGTGCCCTCGGCCTGGGCCTGGACCACCTGGTCGCGGAAGGTCGCGGCGTACAGGTAGAGCGCGCGCATGCCCTCGGCGTAGGACTTCTGCAGCATCAGTGAGCGGCGCACGTCGGGGTGGTGGGTGATGGTCACCCGCGGGGCGTCCTTGCTGGTCGCGGTCAGGTCGGCGCCCTGCACCCGCTCCTTGGCGAAGGCCAGTGCCTGCTGGTAGCCGGCCGACAGGGTGGCGATCGCCTTGGCGCCCACGAACATGCGGGCGTGCTCGATGACCTTGAACATCTGCGCGATGCCGTCGTGCACCTCGCCGACCAGCCAGCCCTTCGCCGGCACGGGCCCGTCGCCGAAGGTCAGCTCGCAGGTCGTGGAGACCTTCAGGCCCATCTTCTTCTCGACGTTGGTGACGTGGACGCCGTTGCGCTCGCCGAGCGCGCCGGTCGCGAGGTCCACGTGGAACTTGGGGACGACGAACAGCGACAGCCCCTTCGTGCCCGGCTTCGCGCCCTCCGGGCGGGCCAGCACCAGGTGGACGATGTTGTCGGAGAGGTCGTGCTCGGCGGAGGTGATGAACCGCTTCACGCCGGTGATGTGCCAGGAGCCGTCGTCCTGCTGCGCCGCCTTCGTGCGGCCGGCGCCGACGTCGGAACCGGCGTCGGGCTCGGTGAGCACCATGGTGGCCCCCCACTTGCGCTCGATCATCAGCTCGGCGAGGCGTCGCTGGTCGGGCGTGCCGAGCTCGTGCAGGACGGCGGCGAAGGCGGCCCACGCGCCGTACATGAAGACGGCCGGGTTGGCGCCGAGGACCATCTCGAAGGCGGCCCAGGTGAGCGCGTGCGGGGCCCCGAAGCCGCCGAGCTCCTCGGGCAGGTCGAGGCGGTACCACTCGCCGTCCTCGAGGGCGCGGACCGACTTCTTGAACGACTCGGGCAGCGTGACCGAGTGCATCGCCGGGTCGAACACCGGCGGGTTGCGGTCGGCGTCGGCGAAGGACTCGGCGATCGGGCCCTCGGCGAGCTTGCGGATCTCGGCGAGCACGCCGCGCGCCGTCTCGGCGTCCATCTGCTCGAACGGGCCGGTGCCGAACCGGTCCTTGGTGTCCAGGAACTCGAACAGGTTGAACTCGAGGTCCCGCAGGTTCGCGGTGTAGTGGCCCATGCCGTGGCTCCTGTGCTCGGGGCGCTGTGACCCAGCGGGTGACACAGCTCGCTTACTCGCCAGTAACAAACGTTATTACTCGCGAGTAGCTACGGCAAGCGACGGAGCCCGTGACCCTGCTCGTTCCGGGTGAGGACGGCGTCCTGGCTCAGCGCAGCGCGTCCTGGCTCACGCCCCACCGTGAGCCAGGACGACCCGGGATCAGGTCGGCTGATCCCAGGTGACGGTCAGGACTTCTTGCCGCGGCGGGCGCGGAGCGCGACGCCGGCCAGCCCCACGACCAGGCCGCCCAGCGCGGCCGCGATCACCAGCGCCAGCACCAGCGGCGCGTCGACGTTGGCGAACACCAGGCTCACGTCGACGGTCTGGGTGTTGAAGACGACGAACAGCACCAGGACGACGGTGACGAACAGCAGCAGCGCCGCGGCCAGCGAGCGCCCGACGGTGCGGCCGGTGCGCCGCTTGGGGGCCGGGGGCGCCGGCCGCGTGCCGGCGGGCGCGGGGCTGCCGGGCGAACCGCCGAGGCCGCCGGGCGGGGAGCCGCTGCTGCCGGCGGGGCGGGGTGCACCGGCGGGAGGCTGCGAAGCGGTCACGTGAGGAGTCTGCCGCCGCGCCGGCCCGCGCGGCACCGCCCGCGTCGCTACCGAGACCGATTCGTCACCCGTGCGCGTCGGGCTCGGTCTCGGCGGGCGGGTAGGACGGCCCGGCCACCTCACCGGCGCGGTCCGGATCCCCACCCTGGGAGGCGGGATCGCCGGGCGGCGCCACGGTGCTGCCGAGCGGCCCGGCCTCGGGCTCGAGCTCGGCGTCGTCCTTGTCCTTCGGACTGGTCACGGACGAACTGCTGCCCCACCGGGCGGCCGGGAAACCAGCGTCAGCCGGAGAGCGCCGGGCCGGCCTCGTGCCGGGGGTGCTCCGGCGTGCGCTCGCGCTGCTTCATCCGCGCCTCGAACACGTGCCGGTCGCCACCGGACAGCTCCGCGCGGGCGCGCTCGTCGAAGGCGCGGAAGGCCGACCAGTAGCCGGCGTCGAAGTCCTCGACGATCTGGAACGTCCAGCGATCGGCGATCACGTTGCGGCCCACCAGGTCGTGCTCGAGGTCGTCGGCGAGCTGGTCGTGGCCGGCCTTGCGGAAGTGCTCGACCGCCTCCTGGAGCGTGAGGTCGGCGGTGCCGGTCATCCGGTGGAAGCCGTACAGCAGGCCGCGGGCGTGCTCGACGACCTCGAGCGCCTCCGACAGCTTGCCCAGGGCCTCCACCGTCGGATCGTCGAGGTCGGGCCGGGTGCGATCGCTGGTCACCGGCCCATCCTGCGGGCGGACGGCGTCAGGCGCGCGCGGTGCCCCGGAGCTGCGCGGCGTTGTCGATCAGGCGCTCGGCGAGCTGGCGGCCGTGGGCGGCCGGGCCGTCGGGGCCGAGCAGGCCGCCGGAGAGGTACATGCCGTCCATGATCAGGTGGATCTGGGCGGCGAGGTCCTCGCCGCTGCCGGGCAGCAGCTGGTCGGCCAGGCGCTCCAGCCGCGCGTGCAGCTCGAACTTGTAGTCGGCGGCGGCGACGCGGGCCGGGTGCTGGGCGTCGTCGTACTCGCTGCTGACGTTGGTGAACGGGCAGCCGCGGAAGCCGGCGCGGGTGACCTCGCGCTCGACGTGGTCGACGACGGCCAGCAGCGCGGCGCGCGGGTCGCCCTCGCAGCGGGCCAGCTCGGCGTCGATGAAGGCGAGCACGGTGGCGGCCTTGCGCGCGAGGTAGGCGCCGACCAGGTCGTCCTTGCTCTTGAAGAGCCGGTAGACGGTCATCTTCCCCAGGCCCGTCTCGCGGACCAGCTCGTCCATGCCGACGCTGCGCGAGCTGCGGCTCGCGAAGAGGCGCTCGGCGGTGTCGAGCACGATCGCCTGCCGCTCGGCGCGGCTGCGGCGGACCGGGGCCGAGGAGTCGTCGGTGGCGGCGAGGGAGAGGGCGGCGGTCACGCCCCGGATCGTGCACCAGACCGTGACGGAGCAGTTCGCGGCACGCCGAAGATTGTTGCTCTGAGTAACCAGAGGTGATCGGGTTGTCCGAGGCGCCGGGGATCAGAGGGGCCGATGTGACGACACTCCGTGACGATCACCGTTTCGGCTTGACCCCCGGTCCGCGGCGATCAGTTCCGGCGGATGCGCCGGGGGTTGGCGAGCAGCCGGGCGGTCCCGACGGACGTCTCCGCGGTGCGGGACTCGTCGCTCTGCTCGGGGGCCGAGCCCTCGGCTACTCGCGGTTCGTGCTGCATGTCGTCCATGACGTCCAGCCTCCCCCGGCGTCGGGCGGCGAAAACAGCCCCGATCCGGTGATCCACGTCGCATCGGACGAGAGATCGGTCACCATCTCGTGCCTCAGATGACCGGCGCGGCGGCGTGGTGATGGCTGTCGGCGTCGGCGGGGGCGGTCTGCCGCACCTCCCGGCGCCGGCCGGTCGAGGCCAGCACGACCAGCCAGACCACCACCGCGACCGAGACGACGAAGAAGCTCGGCGGCAGGTTGACCATCGCCGAGAGCACCAGGCCGAGCCACACCGAGGCCAGCGCGATCCCGACCGCGATCGCGGCGACGGCGGCCGGGCGGGCGGTCAGCCGCAGCGCCGTGGCGGCGGGGGTGACGACGAGGGCGAACAGCAGCAGCGTCCCGACCACCTGGACGGCCATGGTGATGGTCAGCGCCAGCAGGACGACGAATGCCAGGCCGAGGGCGCGCACCGGCACGCCGCGCGCCTCGGCGACCGCGGGGTCGACGGAGGCGAACAGCAGCGGCCGGGCGATGAGCGCGAGGACGGCGACGACCGCGGCGGTGAACAGGGCGAAGACGACCAGCTGGTCGGAGGAGATCGCGAGCAGGTTCCCGAACAGCACCGACGTCGTCGTGCTGGCGTTCGCGCCGGCCAGCGAGGCGAACAGGACGCCCAGGCCGGTGGCCAGCGCGAGGATCGTGCCGGTGGCGATCTCCCGCTCGGCGACCCGCCGGCCGAACAGCCCGATCAGCAGCCCGCCGCCGACGCAGAACACCGCGAGCCCCAGTGTCACCGGGGCCCCGACCAGGATCGCGCCCGTGGCGCCGGGGAACCCGATGTGCGCCAGCGCGTGCGCGGCGAACGCGTTCTGCCGGGTGATCACGAAGTAGCCGAGCAGCCCGGCGGCCAGCGCGACCAGCGAGCCGCCGATCAGGGCGTGCCGCATGAACGTCGTCTGCATGATGTCGAGCCAGTCGGCCTGGAAGCCGATCCCGTCGAGCAGCGCGTTCATCGAACGGGGTCCCGCCACGCGGCACGGGTGAACAGGTCGCCCTGCGGCGTCCGGACGACGCCGACCGGCGTCCCGTAGAGGTGGGTCAGCAGGTCCTCCCGGACGACGTCGCCGATCGCGGCGTGGTGCGGATGGCCGTCGAGCAGGTAGACGGCGTCGGTGAGCACCGGCAGCAGCGGGTTGAGGTCGTGCGCGACCACCATGATCGTGACCCCGCGCTCCCGGCGGAGGTCGCCGAGCAGCCGGACGATCTCGTGCTGGTTGCGCAGGTCGAGGTTGGCCAGCGGCTCGTCGAGCAGGAGCAGCTCGGCGTCGTCGACGATGGCCTGCGCGATCGCCACGCGCTGCTGCTGGCCGCCGGAGAGCTCGGACATCCGCCGGTCGGCGTAGTCGGCGGCGCCCACCCGCTCGAGCGCGGCCTCGACCCGGGCGCGTTCGGCGGGCGTCGTGCGGCGCAGCCCGAACCGGCCGCCGGTGAGCCCGAGCGTGACCAGGTCGCGGCAGCGGACCGCCTCGCCGATCGCGGCGGTGTAGTTCTGCGGCACGTAGCCGATCCGGCGGTTGCCCCGCCGCGGCGCCCCGCCGAGGACCTCGATCCGGCCCTCGGCGACCGGCAGCAGGCCGAGGACCACCTGGAACAGCGTCGTCTTGCCGGCGCCGTTGGGGCCGATCACCCCGACGATGGCGCCGGCCGGCACGGTGAGGTCGCCCTCGGACCAGACGGTGCGCCCGCCCCGGACGACGCGGACGCCCTCGAGCGCCAGGGCCGCGGTCACCGGCGGGTGAGCGCGGTCGAGAGCCGCCGGAGCTGGGCGAGTTGCCACGAGACGAAGGAACCGCCGGCGTCCGGGGGCGATTCCGTCACCTCGACCACAGGGACGCCGGCGTCCTCGGCCGCGGCGCGCAGCTGGTCGGGCACGCTGCCCTCCGTCTGGCTGTTGAAGACCAGCACGCCGACCTCGCCGCCCGACAGCGCCCGCTCGAACGCGGCGATGTCCCCCGGCGCCGGGTCGCTGTCGTTGCTGGCCGCGCGCCGGTAGCCCTCCGGGGTGACGTCGCGCAGCCCGAGCGCGCCGGCGGTGCGGTCGAACACCGTCTCGGTGGCGGCGTAGCTGCGGCCGGTGGCGGCGGCGTTCAGCGCCGCGATCTCGTCCAGGTAGGGCCGCAGGTCCTGCTGCCAGGCGGCGGCCGCGGCGGTGAAGACGTCGGTGTCGTCCGGCGCGAGCCGGGTGAGCTCCGCGGTGATCGCCGCGGCCATGCGTGGCAGCAGGTCCGGCTGGTACCACAGGTGCGGGTCGTCGCCGTCCTCCGCGCCGGCGACCGCGGCGGCGGAGACCACGGCCGGCTCGTCGTCGACGGTGGCGAGCGCGTCCTCGGCCCAGCCGTCGTAGTGGGCGCCGTTGAGGACGACGAGGTCGGCGTCGTCGAACGCCGCGAGGTCGGCCGGCCGCGGCTCGAAGTCGTGCGGATCGGCCGCGGCGGAGGCCAGCACGGTCGTCACGCTGGCGCAGTCCCCGCCGAGCTGCCGGGCCAGGTCGCTCCACTGGCTGATCGACACGACGACGTCCACCACGGCCCCCGGGCAGCGCGCGGCGTCGCCCTCGACGGTGACCGGCCGGTCGGCCGCGGGGACCCCCGATCCGCAGGCGGTCAGGCCCAGGGCGGCCAGCGCCGCCAGGGCGGCGGCCGACGGGGCGCGGAGCACCGCTCCTCCTCGCTGCTGGAACTCGCTACTGGGAATGATTCTCACTCCCAGTATGACCCAGGCGGGTGCCGCCCGGCGAGCAGGGTCAGGCGAGGTCGGCGACCAGCGGCGTCCAGAGGTCGAGGGACGACGGGTAGGAGGCGTACACGCTGAACCGGTCGACCAGGCCGTCGAAGCGCTCCCGCACCCGCGCGCCCAGTTCCTCCGGCGCGCCCACCACCGCGAAGGTCTCGAGGACGTCGTCGCCGATGAGGTCGCGCATCGCCGTCCACTTGTCCTCGCGCCGGCTGACCGACAGCGCGTGCAGCTCCTCGCCGAGCGCGTCCCAGCCGTGCAGTTCGAGCACCGGCCGGTAGGCCGGGGTGCTGCCGTAGAACGCGATCGTGGCCTTCACCGCCGCGGCGGCCTCGCGCATCTCCTCCTCGGTGCGGCCGGTGACGACCAGGCCCGGCAGGCTCACCGTCAGGTCGGCGCGGGTGCGGCCGGCGGCGGACAGCCCCTCCTCCAGCGCCGGCAGCGTGCGCTCGCGCAGGTAGCGGGCGGTGGTGAAGCCGTGCACGAGCAGGCCGTCGGCCACCTCGCCCACGAGCCGGGTCATCGCCGGGCCGACCGCGGCGAGGTGCACCGGCGGCGCCCCCCACTCGTGCGCCGGCGGCGAGAACATCGGCGTCATGAGGGTGTGCCGGTAGAACTCGCCCTCGAAGCGCAGCGGGACGCCGTCCTGCCACGCGGCCCAGATGGCGCGCAGCGCGCCGACGTACTCGCGCATCCGCGCCACCGGCTGCCCCCACGGCATGGAGAAGCGCCGCTCGATGTGCGGCTTGATCTGCGTGCCGAGGCCGAGGACGAACCGGCCGCGCGTGTAGCGCTGCAGGTCGTGCGCCGTCTGCGCGACGGTCATCGGGGAGCGGGCGAAGGCGACGGCGATCGCGGTGCCGATCGTCACCTGGCCGGTCGCCGCTCCGGCCGAGTGCAGCAGGAGGAACGGGTCGTGGTCCACCTCCGAGGCCCAGACGCCGGCGTAGCCGCGTTCTTCCAGCTCGCGCGCGGTGGCGGGCACGTCGTCGATCCCGGTGGACAGCAGGGCGGCGTCGAGGAGCACGGTCCGGGAGCCTGCCGCACCGACCCCCGGACGGGCCAGCGGGCGGGGCCTTGACCGCGACGTGGATCACCGTCGAGTCTGGCGCCGGCGCTCCTGCCAGGCGAAACCGCGCATCGTGGAGGACGACGTGACCGAGGCGCGCATCTTCACGAGTGAGTTCCCGCCGGTCGGGACGCCGACGACGCCGATCTGGCGGACCGTGCTCGCCGACGCCGCCGCCCGCGGCGACGCTCCGGCGCTCGTCGACGGGATCACCGGCCAGACGATCAGCTACGCCCAACTGGCGCACATGGTCGAGCGCATGGCCGCCGGCTTCGCAGAGCTCGGCGTGCAGCCCGGGGACGTCGTCGCGCTGCACAGCCCGAACACGGTGCTCTACCCGGTGGTGTTCTACGGGGCCAGCCGGGCCGGCGCCACGGTCACCACGCTGTCGGCGCTGGCCACCGCCAAGGACATGGCCGGCCAGCTCGCCGACTCCGGCGCCACGCTCCTCGTGACCGTGGGCGCGCTGCTGCCGGTCGCGCTGGAGGCCGCCGGCGAGCGGCCGGTGTGGACCTGCGACCGCGTCGAGGGCCACCCGAGCGTGCAGGACCTGCTGGCGTCGACCGGCCCGGTGCCGGACCTGCCCGTGGACGCGGCCGAGGACGTCGCCGTCCTGCCGTACTCCTCGGGGACGACGAGCCTGCCCAAGGGCGTGATGCTGACCCACGCCAGCATCGGCGTGAACCTGGCGCAGATCGACGTCCTGCACACGCTGGGGCCGGAGGACCGGATCGTCGCCGTCCTGCCGTTCTTCCACATCTACGGCATGACGGTGCTGATGAACGTCGCGCTGCGGAAGGGCGCCACGGTCGTCGTGCTGCCACGGTTCGACCTGGTGCAGTTCCTCGACGTCCTCGAGCAGCACCGGATCACCCGCGCCTACATCGCGCCGCCGGTGGTGCTGGCCCTGGCCAAGCACCCGGCGGTCGAGGGCCGCGACTTCTCGGCGCTCACCTTCATCCTGTCCGCCGCCGCCCCGCTGGACGCCGAGCTCGCCGGCGTCTGCGCCGACCGGCTCGGCGTCGAGATCGGCCAGGCCTACGGCATGACCGAACTCAGCCCCGGCACGCACCTCGTCCCTGACGGCACGGCGCGGCAGGCGCCGCCGGGGACGGTCGGCAAGCTGTTCCCCTCCACCGAGGCGCGGCTGGTCTCGCCGGAGACCGGCGAGGACGTCGGCCCCGGCGAGGACGGCGAGATCTGGATCCGCGGCCCGCAGCGGATGAAGGGCTACTTCGGCCGGCCCGAGGAGACCGACACCCTCATCGACGCCGACGGCTGGCTGCACACCGGCGACATCGGGCGGGTCGACGACGACGGCTGGTGGTTCGTCGTCGACCGGGTCAAGGAGCTGATCAAGTACAAGGGCTACCAGGTCGCCCCGGCCGAACTGGAGGCCGTGCTGCTCGCCAGTCCCGACGTCGCCGACGCCGCGGTCATCGGCGTCTACGACGAGCGGGGCGACGAGGTGCCCAAGGCGTTCGTCGTCCGGGCGCCGGGCAGCACGGCGACCGAGGACGACGTCCTGGCCCACGCCGCCGCGCACACGGCGCCCTACAAGCGGGTCCGCCGGGTGGAGTTCATCGACGCCGTGCCCAAGGCGGCCAGCGGCAAGATCCTGCGCCGCGAGCTGCGGGCCAGGGAGCGGGCGGCCGCCGGGCAGGCGTGATCAGGCGTTGTCGGGCGAGTCCGCGCCGCCGCCGAGCTCCTGGCCCTCGGCGGGGTCCTGGGGGTGCGGGGTGCGCTCGTCGACGGTGCGGCCGGGCGTCTCGTCGCCCTCGGCGGGCTCGCTGGTGTGCGGGGTGCGTTCGGGCTCGCTCATGGGCGCCTTCGTGCCCGCCGGCGACCACGTGAAACGGCGCTCAGCCCACCTCGACCGCGGCCGGCGCCCGGTCCAGCGCCGCGCGCACCGCCTCGTCGTCGGGCAGCGCGCCGCGGGCGCCCTCCGCGGTGGTCGACAGCGCGGCCGCGGCGACGGCGTAGCGCACCGCCTCGGGCAGCGGTGATCCGGCGGCGAGCGCGGCCGCCAGCGCGCCGCAGAGGCAGTCACCGGCCCCCGTGGTGTCCACGGGGGTCACCGGCGGCGGGGCCTGCAGCAGCGCCGGGCCGCTGTCCGGGACGACCAGCGCGCCGCGGGCGCCCAGGGTGACCACCACGGCCGACGACGCCACCGACCGGGCCAGCCGCACCAGCTCGGCCGGCGCCCGCTCACCGGCCGCGGCCCCGGCCAGCGCGGCGAGCTCGTGCTCGTTGGGCACCAGCACGTCCACCCGCTCGAGCAGCTCCCGCGGCAGCTCGCGCGGCGGCGCCGGGGTGAGGACGACGGTGCCGGTCGCCGCCGCGGCCGCGGCCTGCACCGCCGCCAGCGGGACCTCGAGCTGGAGCAGCACGACGTCGGCGCGGCGGATCGACTCGGCCACGGCGTCCTCCGGCGTCAGCTCCGCGTTGGCCCCGGGGACGACGACGATCAGGTTCTCGCCGGTGCCCTGCTCGACCGCGATGGTGGCGCTGCCCGTGGGCACCCCGGGCGTGCGGTGCACCCGGCTGACGTTCACCCGGGACTCGGCCAGGGCAGCCAGCTGCCGCACCCCCGCCGGGTCGTCGCCGACGCGGCCGATCATGTGCACGCCCGGCGCCAGCCGGCCCGCGGCGGCGGCCTGGTTGGCGCCCTTGCCGCCGGGCGCGAGCGTCGTCCCCTCGCCGATCACCGTCTCGCCGCGCCCGGGCAGCCGGCGCACCCGGACGAGGACGTCCTCGTTCAGGCTGCCGACGACGGTGACGGACACGCGGGACCTCCGGGAGCTGCGCGGACGGGCCCGGTCATCCTGCCGCGCCGGGCTCCTCGCCGTTGCCCGGGGCGCCGCCGTCGGCGGAGGCGTCGCCGTGGCCGTTGCCGTTGCCGTTGCCGTTGCGGCGGAAGCGGATCGGCAGCACGTACCAGGTGGTGATGCCCACCGCCGCGGTGAGGCCACCGCCGGCCAGCCCCGCCCAGCGGCCGAGGACGACGTCGAGGACCAGGAGCACGCCGCTGCTGATCGCCAGCACGAGCAGGGCCAGGCCCAGCAGGAGCAGCACGTCGGCGACCGCCACGAGCACGGCCTTCTGCCGCCGGCGGAACACCAGCCGGTGGAACGAGACCGGCGCGATGAGCAGCACCGTCGCCAGCGCCGTCGACATCAGCGTGAGCGTGTAGACGCCGATCTGGAAACCGTCGAGGCTCCCGAACCGCTGGGTGAAGGCCAGCCCGAGGAGGAAGGCGAAGAGCACCTGCACGCCGGTGATCGCGACCCGCAGCTCCTGCAGCAGCTCGGCGAGGTTGCGGTCGAGCACCTGGTCCAGCGTCTCGCCGCGCGAGCGGGCGCTGAACTCGGCTGCCGTGGGGTCGTAGCGACCCGACGGCCCATTCCGTGGCACCCTCCCGAAGTACCCGGCCGGCGGAGGCGACACCCGGAGGTGCCATGGCCCGGAACGGACCGCGCCTCGTGCGGAACGATCCCGCCCAGTACGACGAGCTGGCCGACGAGTGGTGGCGCCCGGACGGCGGCTTCGCGGCCCTGCACTGGCTGGCCGCCTCCCGGGCCGAGCACATCCCGCCGGCGGGGCGCCCGGACGGCGTGCTCGTCGACCTGGCCTGCGGCGGCGGGCTCATGGCGCCGCACGCCGCCCGGCTGGGCTACCGGCACGTCGGGGTGGACGTCGGGCAGCGCGGGCTGGAGGTCGCCCGCGCGCACGGCGTCGTCCCGGTGCGCGGCTCGGTGCTCGCCGTGCCCCTGGCCGACGGGTGCGCCGACGTCGTCGTCGCCGGCGAGGTCCTCGAGCACGTCGAGGACGACGTCACCGTGCTGGCCGAGTGCGCGCGGCTGCTGCGCCCCGGCGGCACGCTGGTGCTCGACGCGCTGGCCGCCACCGCGCTGTCCCGGCTGGTGATGGTGCGGATCCTCGAGCACGTCCCCGGCGGGCCGCCGCCGGGGCTGCACGACCCCGCGCTGTTCGTCGACCGCCGGCGCCTGCTCGCCGCCGCCGAGGAGCAGGGGCTCGACCTCCGGCTGGTCGGGCTGCGGCCGTCGATGCGGCAGGCGATCGCGTGGAAGCTCGGCCGACGGGACATGGTCCGGATGAAGCCGATCCGGTCGACGGCGGTCGTCTTCGCAGGTTACGGCCGTAGGCGGTGAGGCGGGTGCGCACGTACCGTCGGGGAATGCGGCGGGTGCAGCGGTGAACGCGGCGGTGCTGACCGGCGCGGGCGCGGCCCTGCCGGCGACCCTCGAGCAGGACGCCATGTGGGAGGGCTTCTTCTCCCGGCACTACGACGGCGTCCGCGCGGCCCGGCGGATCTTCGCCTCGTCCGGGGTGCGCACCCGGCACGCGGTCGCCAACCCGATGGACGAGGACCTCAGCGGCTGGAGCACCGGCGCGCGGATGGTCCGCTACGTCGAGGAGGCGCTGCCGCTGGGCAAGCAGGCGGTCGCCGGGGCGCTCGACGCCGCCGGCCTGGCGCCGGGGGACGTCGGCCTGTTCGCCGTCGCCACCTGCACCGGGTACGCCACCCCCGGGCTGGACATCCGGCTGGCCAGCGACCTGGGCATGCCCGCCGGGCTGCAGCGGCTGCTGGTGGGGCACATGGGCTGCTACGCCGCGCTGCCCGGGCTCGCCGCCGCCGGTGACTTCGTCGCCGCCCGCGGCCGCCCAGCGGTGCTGCTGTGCTGCGAGCTGACCAGCCTGCACGTCCAGCCGGCGCAGGCCGACCTGGAGCAGGTGGTCGCGCACGCGCTGTTCTCCGACGCCGCGGCCGCCGTCGTCCTGGAGCCCGGGGCGGGCCGGGGCCGGCGGCTGGCGGGGATCGTCGCCCGCACCGACCCGTCGACGGCCGACCACATGACCTGGGACGTCACCGACCTGGGCTTCCGCATGGGGCTCTCGCCGCGGGTGCCCGAGGTGCTCGGCCGGCACGTCGGGGACGTCGTGGACGAGCTGCTCACCGGCGCGGGCCTGCGGGTCGAGGACATCGCCGGCTGGGCGGTCCACCCGGGCGGGCCGCGGATCCTCGACGTCGTCCGCGACGAGCTGGGCCTGCCCGAGGCCGCGATGGCGGCCTCCCGCCGGGTGCTGGCCGAGCACGGCAACTGCTCGTCGGCCACCGTGCTCCTGGTGCTCGACGAGCTCGCCGCCGTGGACGGCCCCGTGGTGGCCATGGCCTTCGGCCCCGGGCTCACCCTCTACGCGGCGCTGCTCCTGCCGGCCTGAGACGCGGGTCGGATCCCGCCGCCAGGGGCTGTTGGGCCCTACGCTTGAACCCTGCAGTTCCGGCTCGTCCGGAGGGAGGACACGCGTGCAACGGGGCACGTCGCGGGTGCGGGTCTTCCTCGTGGACGACCACGAGATCGTCCGGCGCGGGGTCGCCGAGGTGCTCGAGGAGGATCCCGGGATCCTCGTCGCCGGCGAGGCCGGGTCGGTCGCGGAGGCGCTGGCCCGCGTGCCCGCCGTCCGCCCCGACATCGTGGTCGTGGACATGCGGCTGCCCGACGGCAACGGCGCGGAGGTCTGCCGCCTGCTGCGTGCCCGCGTGCCCGGCCTGCGCACCCTCGTGCTCACCAGCTACGCCGACGAGGACGCCGTGGCCGCCGCCATCCGCGCCGGCGCCTCGGGCTACCTGCTCAAGCAGGTGCGCGGGCCGGCCCTGGTGAACGCCGTCCGGACGATCGCCGCGGGCGGCAGCCTGTTCGACACCGAGGCGGTCGGCTCCCGCGTGCCCCCGCCCCGCCGGCCGGCCACCGGCGACAGCCGGCTGGCGCAGCTGACCGACCAGGAGCGCACCGTCCTGCGGCTCATCGGGGAGGGGCTGACCAACCGCCAGATCGGCGCCCGCATGGGGCTGGCGGAGAAGACGGTCAAGAACTACACCAGCCACCTGCTCGCCAAGCTCGGCCTGGAGCGGCGCACCCAGGCGGCGATCCTCGCCACCGAGCTGCGCGACCGGTCGACCGGCTGAGTCAGCGGGGCGGGCGCGGCACGGTCCAGCGGGCCTCGGTCCCCGCCGGGCCGGAGGAGATGACCAGCCGCCCGGCTCGCCGCTCGGCACGGTCGGCGAGGTTGGCCAGGCCGCTGCGGGCCTGCACCTCGGGCAGGCCCACGCCGTCGTCGGTGACGACCACCCGCAGCTCGTCGTCGACCTCGACGCCCACGGCCACGCGGGTGGCGCGCGCGTGCCGGACGACGTTGGTCAGCAGCTCACGGACCACGGCCACCAGGTCGGGGACCAGCTCGCGGGGCAGCTCGTCGAGCGCGCCGCGCAGCCGCAGGTCGCGGCGCAGCGGGTTCCCCTCGGTGATCGTGCGGACCAGCTCGGAGAGCTGCCCGCGGACCGACGTGGCCGCGACGTCGTCCTCGTGCAGCTCGAAGATCGCCGCGCGGATCTCGGCGATCGTCGCCTCGAGCTCGTCGACGCTGCGGCCCAGCCGGGAGGCGACGCCCGGCTGCGCATCCCGGAGTGAGCGGCTGAGCCGGTCCAGCGACAGGACCGTGGCGAAGATCCGCTGGACGACGTGGTCGTGCAGGTCCCGGGCGATCCGGTCGCGGTCGGCCTGCACCTGCAGCCGGCGCTCGCGGCGCTGGCTGCGGGCCAGCGCCACCGCCAGGGCGGTCTGGGCCGCGAAGCTGGTCAGCGGCTCGAGGTGCTCCTCCTCGAACTGCTTGCGGCCCCGCGTCCGCATCGCCACGATCATGCCCACCGACGGGCGCTGGCCGAAGGGCACCATCAGGCCGGGGCCGTAGCGGTCGGTGATCTCCACCGCGACGGCCGCGTGCCGGCCCACCACCGGATCCGCGCTGACGTCCTCGATGATCGCGGGCAGCCCCGAGCGGTGCACGTGCCCGACGTGGGTGGCCGTCAGCGGGATCCGCACCCCCTCGGCGTCGGCGGCGGTCTCGCCCACGGCCGCGGCGATGGTCAGGCAGCCGTCGTCGTCCGGGGTGGGGAGGAGCACGCCGGTCAGGTCCGCGCTGGTGAGCTCGGCCACCCGGACGACGACGTCCTGCAGGACGTCGTCCGGGTCCGCGCCGGAGAGCAGCGCGGTGGCGACCTCGCTGCCGGCCTGCAGCCAGGTCCGGCCCTTCTCGGCGCGCTCGGCCAGCCGGGCGTTGCCGACGGCCATGCCGGCCACCGCGGCGAGCGCCTGCACCACCTCCACGTCGGCCGGGGTGAACGGCGCCCCGGTGCGCTTCTGGGTGAGGTAGATGTTGCCGAACACGGCGCCGCCGACGAGGACCGGGACGACCAGGAACGGGTTGCGTGCCGGGTGTCCCGGCAGGAAGCCCAGGGACGACGGGTCCTGGTCGAAGTCGGCCCAGCTGAGGATCCGCGGCTCGTCCACCAGCAGCCGCATCAGCTGACCGGTCGGCATGCTGCTGATCCGGTCGACCTCCGCCGGGTCGGCGCCCACCACCACGAGGCGGTCGAGGCGGCGGCCGTCGGCGGTGAGGACGCCGAGGGCGCCGTACATGGCGTCCACGTGGTCGACGGCGGCCTGCACCACGTCGTGCAGCGTGGTCTCCAGGTGACCGGCCGCCGCCGACGCCAGGACGGCGGCGGGCAGCACCGGCGGCTGGCCGTCCGGGGCGGAGGCCTGGGCGTCGGGCGGGGTCACGGCCCGACGGTAGGAGCCCCTGGCGTTCCCGGGAAGCGGGATGCGGGCGCCGCCGCCGATCAGGCGCCCCTGGCCAGCCGTCGGCCGGGGTGCCGTGGAACGGCGCGGTGCAGCAGGGTCTTGCTCTCCGGGCTGACGACGACCAGGTCGGCGCCGTGCGCCGCGGCCGTCAGGGCCTCGAAGACGGCGCGGTCGAGCACCGAGATGCGGGCCCGGCCCTGCACGCCGGTCTCGGCGATGGCGCGCAGCACCTGGGCCTCCACCCGTTCCAGGAGGGCCGCGTGGTCCCGGCGGACGGGGCGGGCGCCGAGGGCCGCGTCGCCCGGGTCGTCGAGCACGCTGACCGCGACCACCGTGCCCTCCCGGCGGGCGGCCTCGCGCAGCGCCCACACCAGGGCGCCCTGGCTGGCCGGCGAGCCGTCCACCTCGACGAGCAGGCGCGGGGTCTGGCGGCGGGGGAGCAGCGGGGAGAGCCGGCGCGGCTCGACGCCGCGTCCGGCAGCCCGGCGAGCGGGGATCGGGTCGGAGTCGGCCTGCGGTGCGGCGGTGGGCGTGGCAGGGTCGGAGGGCGCGGTCGGAGGCTGCTCGCGGTCGCGCGGCAGCGGACGGTCCTCGCTCATGAGCCGATCGTTGCGGGCGGCCTGCACGGTTGACAGGGACCAAGGGCCTGCGGGCGCATCGCGCACAGGCAGCGGAACAGTCCCGATCCCTATCGTCGGCGCGCCCTCACGTGCTGTCACTCATCTCATACCAGCTGTTGCGCGACCTCAGCACTCGTCGCAGCTCTCCCCTCGCCACGCCTCGCGGCCCTCCCGGACGGCCACCCCGGCGATGACGAGGCCGGCGACCGGGTCGGCCCAGTCCCAGCCCAGGCTGGCGTTGAGGACGAGGCCGACGAGCAGGACGGCGGACAGGTAGGTGCACAGCAGCGTCTGCGTGCTGTCGGCGACGACCGCGCCCGAGCCGAGGGCCCGGCCGGTCCGGCGCTGCGCCCAGGACAGGACCGGCATGACTACCAGCGAGGCGACCGCCAGGCCGATGCCGACCGGGGACGGGTCCGGCTCCCCGCCGAAGAACAGCGCCCGAGCCGACTCCAGAGTGACGTAGCCGGCGAGGGCGAAGAACGACAGCGCCATGAGGCGCAGTGCCTGCCGCTCCCGGCTCTCGGGCAGGCGGTGGCGGAACTGCCACAGGACGACCAGGCCGCTGGAGACCTCGACCAGGGAGTCCAGGCCGAACCCGAGCAGCGCCACCGAGCCGGCGACGATCCCGGCCGACACCGCGACGGCGGCCTCGACGACGTTGTAGGCGACCGACGCCCCGGCGAGCAGTTGCGCGCGGCGGCCGAGGCGCTGCCGGTCCGCTGCGCTGGGCATCGCCATGCGGCCATTCGACCGTGCGCACCGGTCGCGGGAGAAGAGCGGGTGAGGGGAATCGAACCCCCACTGTCAGCTTGGGAAGCTGATGTTCTGCCATTGAACTACACCCGCGGGTGCCGCCGAGCCTACCTGGCGGCACCCCGGCCGCGGCACCCACCCGGCGCCGCGGCCGGTATCAGCGGCGCATCTCGGCCAGGAAGCCGGTCGCCTCCGAGCGCAGCCGCTCGGCCATGGCCGACAGCCCGGTGGTGTCGGTGCCGTCGGGTCCGAGGGACGCCGAGCCGTCGACGGCGGCGGCGATGCCGTCCACGAGGCTGTTCATCTCACCGACCGTCGAGCCCACGGTGCTCATCACCGCGGCCACGTCGTCACAGGCCTGCCGGATCTGCTCGACCTGGGCGGTGACCTGCTCCGTGGCCTTCGCCGTCTGGTCGGCGAGGTCCTTGACCTCGGAGGCGACGACGGCGAACCCCTTGCCGGCCTCCCCGGCGCGGGCGGCCTCGATGGTCGCGTTGAGCGCCAGCAGCCGCGTCTGGGCGGCCACGCTGTCGATCATCGCGATGATCTCCTGGATCTGGGCGGACGAGCGGGTGAGCGAGGCGATCGTCCCCTGCGCGTGCCCGACCTCCGTCGACGCGGCGTCGGCCGCGGTCGACAGGCTCGAGGCCGAGGCGCTCATCTCCGTCGACGCGGTGGCCACCTGCTCGGACATCGCGAGGACGACGGACTCGAACGCGTCGGCCAGCTGCAGCCGCGAGGTCTGCGCCTCGGTGACCCGGCCCGCGGTCTCCTGCATGGCGTCCCGGGCGGCGTTGATGTTGCCTGCGGCGTGCCGGAACGCCCCCTGCAGGCCGGTGAGCAGCAGCCCCCGGTGGAAGCGGCCCTGCGCGGCCGAGGTCAGGGCGGCGCTCGACTCACGGACGAACGCGTCGGAGACGTCCAGCGCGCGGTTCACACCATGTTGCAGGGCCACCAGCTCGGGGACGGCGTCGGAACCGGGGACCGGGCGGCAGCGCGCCTCCAGGTCGCCGCGGCTGGCGGCCTCGCAGTCGCGGGTCAGCTGGCGGACGAACGCGCGGTAGACCGACAGCTCTCCGGCCTCGTCGAGCCGGTCGCCCTCACGGGTGCGCAGGAAGCCCATCGTCAGACCTCCTCCTCGTTGATGATCGACCAGATCAGGTCCTCGTAGGACGCCGCCCGGCCGGCGATGATCTCGGCGAGCAGCCGGGACGACGCCTCGACCGCGGCCCGCCCGTTGGGGTGCCGGCGCTCCTCGGCGAGCAGCCGCTCGTAGACCGGGCGCACGCGCGCGACCGCGCCGGGGGAGGGCAGCCGGCGGCTGGAGTGGTAGCCGACCACCCGTCCGTCCGGGCCGTAGGACGGCGTCACGTGGGCGAGCACCCAGTAGTGGGCGCCGTCGGCGGCCAGGTTGTTGATGTAGGCGAAGATCTCCTGCCGCGCGCCGAGGGTGTCCCAGAGCAGCGCGAAGAGCGCCTTCGGCATCTCCGGGTGGCGGATCAGGTTGTGCGGCTGACCCACCACCTCGTCCAGCGGGTAGCCGCTGACCCGCAGGAAGACGTCGTTGGCGTAGGTGATGACGCCGCGCGGATCGGTCTTGCTGACGATCAGCTCGTCGGCGCCGAACGTGCGCTCCCGCCCGGTCGGCGCGACGCCCGGCCGGCCCCTCCGGGGGGTGCTCGGGGCGGCAACGGTGTCGAGCACGGTTCCTCCAGGTGGTGCAGCGGTCCGGGAACCGTCATCGGCACGCCGCCGTCCGGAATGCACCGGGGCGGCACAGGTCGGGACGTTGGTCCCGACCTGTGCCGCCCCGGGAGGACGGTGTCCGTGTCAGATCGCGACGCCGGTGCAGGACACCGAGCAGTCCATCGACCAGATGCCGGACAGTCCGGCGAACCGCGTCGAGCGGACCAGGCGCTCACCGTGCGGACCGCGGCGCTCGATCGGCGCGGCGGCCGCGTCGTCGGAGCCGTCCCCGGTCCCGGCCGAACCGCCGTCCCCGCTGCCGCCCGGGGCGCCGGCGCCCGGATCAGCCGATCCGCCGCCGGTCCCCGCGCCGGGGTCGCCGGACGGCGCCGGGCCGTCCGAGCCCGCGCCCCCGGAGCCGCCCGCACCGAGGCCGTCGACGTACTCCAGCGCACCGGAGAGGACCGTGCTGCGCCCGTCCTGGGCGAACACCGCGACGTCGTAGCTGCCGGCGACGCGCGCCGGGGCCAGGAACGCCACCTCCGTCGTCGACCAGCGGACCACCGTGGCCGCGGCCGTCGACCCGATGCGGACCCGCGGCCGGTCGGGCAGCGCCTCGCCGGTGACGGTCACCAGGGTGCCGCCGGTCGTGCCGACCCGGGCCGGGCTCAGCGACGTGATCCGGAAGTCGCCCACCGCGGGGAAGTCGATCGTGCCGCCCTCCGCGGGGACGTCGCCGGGGGCCGAGGAGCCGCCGTCCCCGGATCCCGGATCGCTCGAGCCGGCGCCGGACCCGGAGGACCCGGAGCCGCCGCTGCCGGCGCCGTCTGCGGACGACCCGCCCGACCCGCCCGACCCGCCGGACGACCCGTCGGGGGTCGTGGTCACCTCGGGCATGTCCGCGTCGTCGCCGCTGGGCACGTCCGGGACCGAGCCGGTCCCGTCGCCGGAGGGGTTGTCGCCGGCGTCCGGCGTGCTGCCGCTGCCGTCGCTGCCGGGCGAGCTGCTGCCCGAGTCCGACCTGGGCGAGCCGGGGGCCGACGAACCGGGGCCCGCCGGACCCGAGCCGGGGGAGCCGGGGTCCGAGGAACCGGAGCCGGTGTCCGCGCCGCCCGGGCTGCCCGAACCGCCCGGCGTCCCGGCGTCGCCGGCCGCGGTCGCGCCGACCAGCAGCGGGGCGGCGTACGCGCGGCCCAGCGGCTCGCCGTCGCGGAAGATCTGCGCGGTGAGGACGTACCGGCCGTCGCCGAGATCCATCGAGGGCGCGAGCTCGAGCGTGCCCAGCGACGGGCGGGCGCCCAGGTCGAAGCGCGCCGTCCCCTCCTCGTCGGTCAGGACGGTGGTCCCGCCGAGGGTGATCCCGGCGTCGGCGAGGGCGAAGACCTCGCCGGCGTACTCCATGCCGACCCCGAGCTCGACCGAGTAGGTGCCGGCGGGCGCGTCCGGACCGGTCGCCGTCACGTGCGGCGCCACCACACCGGCGGCGGCCGCGGTCATCGAGGTGAACGTGTAGCGGACCTGCTTCGCGACGCCGTCCCCGAGGTGGGAGAGCGACAGCCGGCCGCCGGTCACCGACTTCCCGACGAACGCCGGCACCGGGTCGACGTCGGCCAGCAGCCGCGCGCGCAGGTCGGTCGCCGTCGCCGACGGGTCGGCCGCGCGGTAGAGCGCCAGCGCGGCCGCCACCTGCGGAGCGGCGATCGAGGTGCCGTCGATCAGGCGGTAGCCACCGTCGTTCCAGGTGGAGAAGACCAGGGTGCCCGGCGCGAAGAGGTCGACCGAGCTCGCGCCGTAGGCGGAGAAGCTGCTCACCGTGTCGGCGGCCGTGGCGGCGCCGACGGTGACCAGGTTGGGGTCGGTCAGGCTGGCCGGGTACAGGATCGAGGTGTCGCGGCTGAGCGAGTCGTTGCCCGCCGCGGCCACGACCAGCACGCCCTTGGACGCCGCGTAGGCGACGGCGGACTTCAGCGCGTCCAGCGCGCTGCCGCTGAACGAACCGCCCCAGGAGGCGTTGACGACCGAGGCGCCGTGGTCGGCGGCGTACCGGATCGCCTCGGCGCCCAGCAGGACGTCGACGCTCTCCCCGCCGCCGATGACCAGCGGCATGATCTGCACGTCGGGCGCGACGCCGGCCGAGCCCTCGCCGTTGCCCGCCCGGGCGGCCACGACGCCCGCGACGCTCGTGCCGTGCGTCCCGTAGCTGCCGTTGTCGACGTCGGGAGAGTTGGTGGTGAAGTTCCAGCCGTGGCAGTCGCCGGCCTTGCCGTTCCCGTCGGTGTCCGCGCTGCCGCAGGGCTCGGCCGGGTTGGTCCACAGCGCGCCCCGCATGTCGGGGTGGTCGGAGTCGTAGCCGGTGTCGACCACGGCGACGATCACCGGGTCGCCCGTCGTGGTCGCCCAGCCGTCGGGCGCGTCGGTGTCCGCGTCGGCCTTCGCGGTCTGCTGGTAGGCGTTCGACCCGGTGTTGTCCAGGTTCCAGCCGTAGTTCGGCCAGTACGGGTCGCTCACCGTGCCCATGACCGGCACGGACGGCGACACCTCGACCGCGACGACTCCCGGCACGGCCTGCAGGTCCGCCGGGGTGAGGCCCTCCGTGGCCACGAGCGAGCGGCCGTCCGTGAGCCGCTGCGTGGTGACGACGCCGGGCAGCCCGCCCAGCGCCTCGGCGGCCTCGGCCGACGCGGTGACGGCATAGCGCGTCAGGCCGTCGCCGGGGCCGTAGCCGTCGGCCACGGTGACCGACGGCAGCGCCAGGGCGGAGAACGCCGCAGCACCGGCGTACCCCGCCACCGCGGCCACCACGAGGACGGCGGCCTTTGCGCGCGTGCCGAACATCGAACTCCCCTCCGGACGCGCGCCGTCCCCGGCCGGTCCGGGTGCTGGCGCTCCTGCGTCCGGGCGCAGGCAGGCGTCGTCCCGGTCGCAACGGCAGGGGCGGAACGAGAGTTGAGGAGGTTCCCCCGTTCCGGTGACCCCGCGGCGGACGGGCGTCCGGGCCCGCCATGACAGACTCCGCGCCATGCTGCTGTCCGACCGCGACCTCACCGCCGCGATCGCCGAGGGCCGGCTCGGCATCGATCCCTACGACAAGGCGATGGTGCAGCCGTCGAGCATCGACGTCCGGCTCGACCGCTTCTTCCGGGTGTTCAACAACGCCCGGTACACCCACATCGACCCGGCCCAGCAGCAGGACGACCTGACCACGCTGGTCGAGCCCGACGGCGACGAGCCCTTCGTCCTGCACCCCGGGGAGTTCGTGCTCGGCTCGACCCTCGAGGTCATCTCGGTGCCCGACGACCTCGCGGCGCGGCTCGAGGGCAAGGCCCTCGCGCTCGAGACCCAGGTGCCCACGCCCTCGGGCTGGAAGACCATGGGTGAGCTGCAGGTCGGGGACTCGGTCTTCGACGAGCGTGGGGAGCCATGCCGTGTGGTTGCCGCGACCGGGGTCATGTTGGGGCGTCCGTGCCGCGAGGTGGAGCTCAGCGACGGCTCGCTGTTCATCGCCGATGCCGCTCATCAGTGGGTCACCACCAGTAAGCAGGAACGTCGGCCCGGCCGGCCGCGCGCCGCATCCATCCGAACCACCGACGAGATCGCTCGTTCCCTGAAGTACGGAGCCGAGTTCAGCCACCAGATCTCCCTGGCGGGGCCGGCGCAGTATCCGACCGCCGAGCTTCCCGTCGATCCCTACGTGCTGGGTTATTGGCTCGGCGATGGCACCAGCACCAAGGGGGAGATCACCGTCGGGGCCGGCGACGAGGAAGTCCTGGCCCACTTCGAGGCGGCCGGCTACACGGTGTGGCGAGCGACATCCCCGTGTGCGTATCGGCTCGGGGGCGCAGCCCGCCATCCCGACCATGAGCACCGACGTGGCGAAGGAGGCCGGTTCGGCGGGAACGGGTCCCTCAGTGGCCACTTGCGCGCGCTTGGCCTGCTCGGAGACAAGCGGGTGCCCGCCGAGTACCTGATGGCCGACCCGGCCCAGCGGCTCGCGCTCCTCCAAGGGCTCATGGACTCCGACGGCTACGTCGACGACCAGGGCCGCTGCGAATTCGTCGACATGCGGGAGGACCTTTCCTGGGCGGTGCACGAGCTGGCTGCCAGCCTCGGGCTGCGGCCAACCCGCCGGAAGAAGCGGGCGATGCTGAACGGCGTCGACTGTGGCCCCGCATTCCAGGTGAAGTTCACCCCGCGAATCCCCGTGTTCCGGCTGGCCCGGAAGCTGGTCCGGCTCAAGACGGACGACCGAGGTCACGAGTTCCGCACCGTGCGCGCCGTCCGTCCGGTGCCGACCGTCCCGGTGCGCTGCATCCAGGTGTCCGCACCGAGCGGCATGTTCCTCATCGGCGACTCTTACGTCCCGACGCACAATTCGTCGCTGGGGCGTCTCGGACTGCTCACCCACTCCACCGCGGGGTTCGTCGACCCGGGCTTCTCCGGCCACATCACGCTGGAGCTGTCCAACGTGGCGAACCTGCCGATCACGCTGTGGCCGGGCATGAAGATCGGCCAGCTCTGCCTGTTCCGGCTGACCACCCCGGCGGAGCACCCCTACGGCTCGGCGGTCTACGGCTCCCGCTACCAGGACCAGCGCGGGCCGACGCCGTCGCGCTCGTTCCGCAACTTCACCCGCGCCGAGACGCGTCGTCCCTGACGTGCACCGCCACCGGCGGCTCGGCGCCGGCGACCTCGACGACATCCTCGGCGTGCCCGGGGCGTGACCAGCCCGGGACGGAGCGTTCGACCTCGTCGTCGACGTAGCGCTGCCGCGTGACCATCCAGCCGGTCGCCGACAGGGCGACGACGCCCGCCAGCACCAGCACGAACATGCCGGTGTAGCCGCCGGTGGCCCCGCGCAGGATGCCGACCAGCAGCGGGCCGCCGGCCGCGAGCAGGTAGCCCCAGCCCTGGACGGCGGTGGACAGCGCCGCCGTCGTCTCGGGCGTGCGGGCCCGCAGCCCGAGCAGCGCCAGCACCATGGCGAAGGTGCCCATGCCGACCGAGAGCAGCACCATCCACAGCCACGGCACCGTCCGCGGCGCCGCCCAGAGCCCGGCCCAGCCGGCCACGTAGCAGGCCATGCACACGGCCAGCAGCGGCCGCTGCAGCCGCGGGCGGACGGTCAGCACGGGGACGACGGCGTTGATCGGGATGACCACCACGGAGTTGATGCCGAGCAGCAGCCCCGCGGTGGCGCCGGAGAGCCCCGAGTCGCGCAGGTACTGCGCCGTCCACCCGATGATCACGTAGGCCTCGAGGGCCTGGACGCCGAAGAAGACGGCGAGCGCGAGGGCCAGCGGGCTGCGCAGCAGCGGGCGCATCCGCACGGCGGGGGTGGCGCGGGAGGCCCCCGGCCGCGCGGGCACGAACAGCCACGGCAGGGCCGAGAGGGCCGCGACGATCGCCCAGATCCCGAGCGCCCACCGCCAGCCGTCGGGGCCGGTCGCCGCCACGATCTGCTGCGGGACGACGGCGGCCACGGCGGCGCCCAGGCTCATCGCGGTGCTGTACGCGCCCACGAGCAGGCCGGTCCGGTGCGGGAAGTACCGCTTGACCAGGCTGGGCAGCAGCACGTTGCCGAGGGCGCCGCCGATCATCGCGATCACGGTGCCGACGAGGAACAGCCAGAACGCGCTCGCCACCGAGCGGAGCACGAGCCCCGCGGCCATCGCGAGCAGCCCGCCGGCCAGGACGTGCGCGTCGCGGAAGCGCGCGGACAACGGGGGGCCGGCGAAGCCCAGCGCGGCGAAGCAGAGCACCGGCATGGTGGTGATCAGCCCGGCGAGGCCGCTGGAGATGCCCAGCCCGGCCTCGATCTCCTCGAGCACCGGGCCGACGCTGTTGACCGCGGTCCGCAGGTTGAGCGCGGTCAGCACGATGGCGACGGCGATGAGCACGAGGCCCTTGCGGTGCTCGCCCTGATCGGAGACGGACGGGGACGGCGCCGTGGTGCTCACTGCGTCCATTCTGCACCGGCGGTCGCGGGCCGGCGGAGGCGGGGCGTCAGGCCCGCAGCCGGACGACCCGGGCGATGTTCGGCACCGCCCGCGGCACCTGCCGCCAGACGGCTTTCTGCACCAGCAGCGTGGCGAGCGCGGCGACGAGGATGCCGGCGAGGTTGATGCCCAGCTGGGCCGCGGCCTCGGCTAACTCGTGGACCTCCCCGAGGGCCAGGCCGAGGGCGATCGCGCCGGCGGCCGGCACCGTCGTCACCGAGATGAAGACGCCGACCAGCGCGCCGCTCTTGGCCGAGGTCAGCGACAGCACGCCGGCGATCCCGGCGAGCACCGCGACCACCAGCGACCAGCGGTCGGGTGAGGTGATGAAGCCGGTTGCCGGCCGGTCCCCGGTGAGGTCGGCGGCGGTGAACCAGCCCAGCGCCCTTCCCGCCACCGCGGCGAGCGCGGCGAGCGCGATGGCGACGACGAAGCCGACGACCAGCGTGACCGCCGCCGACCGCCCGACCGCGCGCCGCCGGTGCACGATCGCCACGGCGAGGGCGGCGAGCGGGCCGAACTCGGGCCCCAGCACCATCGCGCCGACGGTGAGGATCGCCGAGTCGTTCACGATCGCGATGGCCGCGAGCATCGTCGCGATGGTGAGGAAGGCCAGGTAGGAGATCGACAGGCTGGAGTCGGCGGCCGTCGTCCGGACGACCTGCTCCCAGACGACGGCGTCCGAGCCGTCGCCGGGCGCCGCCTTCTCGGCCTCCTCCGCGGCGCGCGACACGGCCGCGTCGACGGCCTCGAGGGTGATCCCGCCGTCCCGGTCGACGCCGAGCTCGCGCAGTGCCGCGATCAGCTCGTCGGCGGACTCGCGGGCGACGTCGGCGAGGATCAGGTCCCCGGCCGGTTGCAGGGAGGCCCCGGGCAGGACCGCGAGGTGCGCGATGCCGACGGACTCCGCGAACAGCTCGCGGACCTCATCGACGCGGTCGGGCGGCACGGTGACGCGCAGGTGCAGCAGCACGGGGCGTCCTCAGCGGGTGCCCGTGACCGTGACGGTGACCGCCGTGACCTCGCGCGCCGTCCCGTCGCCGGCGACCTCGAGCAGGGCCAGCTCGTGCGGTCCGTCGCCGGCCGGTGCGGCGACGACCAGGGTGGGGGAGAGGCACTGCCGCAGCTCGAGCGCCGGCCCGGCGGGGGTCTGCGTGTAGTCGACCGTGCTGCCGGCGTCGCCGCGCACCGGATCGCCGTCCACGGTGACGACGTAGCTCGTGTCGTCGGGCCCGGTGAGCCGGAACCGCAGGGCCGTGCCGGCGGTCACCTGGCTGGAGGCCACGGCGATGCCCGGGGTGGCGCAGTCGGCGGTGATCGGGACGTCGTCCTCGCCGCCGGCCGAGACCGCGAGCCCGCCCAGGACCGCGGCGACCACCGCGAGCAGGATCCAGTGCCGGCTGCGCCGCGGCCCCGCGCCGTCCGGGTCGTTGAGCGTGCGGACGTCGTTGATGTCGCGGGCCATCCGCAGCCGGTGCCGGCGGTTGGCCGCCTCCAGCTCGGGGTCCGAACGACCGCGGACGCCGCCGAAGATGAAGCTCATCTCGCGGCGGCGTCCGTCGTGGTCATGCGCTCATTGTGCCCGCGGCTCAGGCCTGCGGGCCGCCGTGCGCCGTGCCCGCCGATTCCGTCCCGGCGACGTCGTCCGTCTTGTCGCCGACCTCGGCACCCTCCTCGGTGCCGGGCGCACCGACGGGCGCCATCGAGCGCAGCAGGATCTGGCTGACGTCGAGCACCTCGACGTGCTCGCCCGCCTCGCCGTCCTGCCGCTTGAGGTTCACGGCGTCGCTCAGCATCGTGATGCAGAACGGGCAGGCGGTGGAGATGACGTCGGGGTCCAGCGCGAGCGCCTCCTCGGTGCGCTCGACGTTGATCCGCTTGCCGATCTTCTCCTCCATCCACATGCGCGCGCCGCCGGCGCCACAGCAGAAGCCGCGGTCCTTGCAGCGGTGCATCTCCTGGGTGGTGAGTCCGTCGACCGCGCCGAGGATCTCCCGCGGCGGCGTGTAGACCTTGTTGTGCCGGCCCAGGAAGCACGGGTCGTGGTAGGTGATCTTGCGGTCGACCGGCGTGACCGGCGTGAGCCGCCCCTCCTCGACCAGCCTGCTCAGCAGCTGCGTGTGGTGCACGACCTCGTACTCGCCGCCGAGCTGCGGGTACTCGCGGCCGAGGGAGTTGAAGCAGTGCGGGCAGGTGGTGACGATCTTGCGCATGCCCGGCACGCGGCCCTCGAAGACGCCGTCGAGGGTTGCGACGTTCTCGGCGGCGAGCATCTGGAAGACGAACTCGTTGCCCATGCGGCGGGCCGGGTCGCCCGAGCAGGTCTCGCCGTCACCGAGGACGGCGAACTCCACGCCGGCCATGTTCAGCAGCGTGGCGACCGCCTTCGTCGTCCGCTTGGCGCGGTCGTCGATGGCGCCGGCGCAGCCGACCCAGAACAGGTACTCGATGTCGTAGTCGAGCGGGCCGTCGGCGACGGTGACCTCGAAGTCGAGGTCCTTCATCCAGTCGTTGCGGACGCTGGCCTGCACACCCCACGGGTTGCCGCGGTTCTCGAGGTTGCGCAGCATCACGCCGGCCTCGGAGGGGAAGTTCGACTCGATGAGCACCTGGTAGCGGCGCATGTCGTCGATGTGGTCGATGTGCTCGATGTCGACCGGGCACTGCTCGACGCAGGCGCCGCAGTTGGTGCAGCTCCACAGGACGTCGGGGTCGATGACCCCGCCCTCCTCCAGGGTGCCCACCAGCGGCCGGTGGTACTGCGCGTCGTTGGTGCCGGGGATGCGGGCGTAGCCCGACGCCCACACCTGCTCGTCGCTGGGCTCGAGGACCGAGTACTCGGAGAAGTCGGGGGCGTTGTCCGACGCCTTCTGCGCGCCGGTGAGGTACGGGGCCTTCGCGTAGAGGTGGTCGCGGAGGTCCATGATCACCATCTTCGGGCTGAGCGGCTTGCCCGTGTTCCACGCCGGGCACTGGCTCTGGCACCGCCCGCACTCGGTGCAGGTGGTGAAGTCGAGCATCCCCTTCCAGGTGAAGTCCTCGATCTTGCCGCGACCGAAGACGTCGTCCTCGCCGGGATCCTCGAAGTCGATCGGCTTGCCGCCGCTGGTCATCACCGGCAGCGGGCCGAGCGCGGGGGCGTCGGCGGTGGGGTTGCGCTTGAAGTAGATGTTGAAGAACGCGCTGAACCGGTGCCACGCGACGCCCATGTTGAGGATCCGCGAGATCACCACGAGCCAGATCAGCGAGACGACGACCTTGATGAAGGCGATGACGCTGACCAGGTCGGGGTTGTCCGGGAAGAGGTTCGACAGCGCGCTCGAGATCGGGTGCTGCCAGGCCGCGGTCTCGGTCAGGCCGCTGGCGATGCTCGCCGCCCGGATGCTCAGGATGCAGATGCCGATGATGAGGACGACGGCCTCGACGAAGTAGCCGCGGCCCTCGTTGGACCCGGCGAACCGGCTGGTGCGGCCCTGCCGGCGCGGGTGGTCCCGCTGGCGCCGGTAGATCAGGTAGAGGATGCCGACCACGGTGAGCGCGCCGATGAGGTCGACGAACCAGTTCCAGAGGAAGAACTCGCCGATCAGCGGCAGGTGGAACGCCGGGTTCCAGACCTCGCCGAAGGCCTGCACGAGGGTGAGGAACAGGCCGTAGAAGCCGACGAACACGAACCAGTGCGCGACGCCGATGGTCGACCACTTGAGCATCCGCGTGTGGCCGAGGCTCTCGATGAGCATCGCCTTGAACCGCTCGCCGAACGGGCCCGTGCGGCTGTCGTCCGGCTGGCCGGTCTTGATGATCCGGATCATCGCCCGCACGGCCCGGGTGGCGTAGACCACGGCCACGATGAGGAAGAGGACGGCGATCGTCCCCAGGACGATCTGCAGCGGGCCGGTCATGGTTCTCCCTACTCCCCCGCGGACGCGGCACGGACGACCCTGTCCGCACGCAGCGCACGATAGCTGGCCGCACCGAGACGCTACTCACCAGTAACTTCACGCGCTCCGTGTACGCCGATTCTCGGCCCCCGGGCTCACCCGCGCGATGTGGTCGCCACTCGCACGGTGCGCGGCGCGGGTCGCGACCACACCGCGCGGGTCATGGGTGTCAGGCCGTCCGGCGAACCCCGAGTCGGCGCGGAACGGCGCTGAATCGACGCTGCGGCGGCGCCGGCTCGGCGAGGAGGCGGCGGAGCCGGTCCTCCAGCACCGGCCAGCGCGCCAGATCGGCGTCGGCGACACGGAGGAAGCGGACGCCGAGAGCGCGCATCTCGTCCTCGCGGCGCTTCTCGTCCCACAGCACCCGAGGAGTCCGCTGGCTGCATGGATCTCCACCTGCAGCTGTGGAATCGGAAATTCCGAGCCGAGCAGCCGCAGTCGTCCCTTCGTCTCCAGCACGGACTCCGCCCGTCCGTCTGCGAGAGCGGTCGCACGAACAGCGCGGGCGGCTCCGGGCCGTCCGCGCGCCGTGCCGGCGGCTCGGGCCAGCGCATCCGGTGAGGTCTCCTGGGCGAGCAGCGCCGCGTCCATCGCGACGACGGCGTCCTCCAGTGGCCACTCCCGAGCGCAGTCCACGAGGGTGCGAGCAGCGGAGGTCCGGGGTGGCAGGTCCCCCGCGACGACCTCGTCGGGCCCCAGCGGAGCGGGGACGACCCGAAATCCCTTCCCGCGGCGCCAGAGGAACGGATCGGTCAGGCGGACCGTGTCGTCGAGGCTGCGCGGCACGGGGACATCCAGGAGTCGTGCCGCCGACGAGTGGCTCACCACCGTCGTCGTGCGCACCAGACCGAGCAGCACTGCCAGGCAGGCGAGCGCGTGACCCTGTCCGTCCCGCTCCTGTCGCGCCAGGTCGTCGGCGGTGATGTAGACGCCGCGACGGAGGGTCGCCCACTGGCCGGACGTGCGGAGTCGGCGGATCTCGGGATGCTCGTAGCCAGCGCGCCGGGCGTCCGTGGCGGTGAAGACACCGAGCCGGCTGTCGGCGAGGCTGGGCAGGATCGGCTGCACGCAGGCGAGCGTCGCGCCGGGGCCGGCGCCACGGTCCTGCCGAGGGAAATCTGTGGACAGTGCCGTCGTCCGGGGGATCGCCCGCGCGCCGTGGTCGTCGACCACGCCGTATGCCGAGGGGTGGCGGCCACGCGGCGAGGGTGCGGACGGCCACGGCGAGATTTGTGGACGGGTGGGGAACACGAGCCAGAGGGCTGCCGTTAGGCTGGGCAGGAAAGTTGAGTGCACCAGGCGCAAGCTTGGCGACACCGGCTACCGGAACAGACCCAGCACCACCCCAGCACACGGAAAGTGAGGCCAGCTCCCATGGCTCGAGCGGTCGGTATCGACCTCGGCACCACCAACTCCGTCGTCACCGTCCTGGAGGGCGGGGAGCCGACGGTCATCGCGAACTCCGAGGGGTCGCGCACCACCCCGTCGGTCGTGGCCTTCGCCAAGAACGGCGAGGTCCTCGTCGGCCAGTCGGCCAAGAACCAGGCGGTCACCAACGTCGACCGCACCATCCGCAGCGTCAAGCGGCACATGGGCACCGACTGGAAGTCGCCGGAGATCGACGGCAAGCGGTACACGCCGCAGGAGATCAGCGCCCGCATCCTGCAGAAGCTCAAGCGGGACGCCGAGACCTACCTGGGCGAGACGGTGACCGACGCCGTCATCACCGTCCCCGCCTACTTCGAGGACGCGCAGCGCCAGGCCACCAAGGAGGCCGGTGAGATCGCCGGCCTCAACGTCCTGCGCATCGTCAACGAGCCGACCGCGGCCGCGTTGGCCTACGGCCTGGACAAGGGCGAGACCGAGCAGACGATCCTCGTCTTCGACCTCGGCGGCGGCACCTTCGACGTCTCCCTGCTGGAGATCGGCGAGGGCGTCATCGAGGTGAAGGCCACCGCCGGGGACAACCACCTCGGCGGCGACGACTGGGACGAGCGGATCGTCACCCACCTGGTGAAGACGTTCAACGCCTCCAACGGCATCGACCTGTCCAAGGACAAGCTGGCCATGCAGCGCCTGCGCGAGTCCGCGGAGAAGGCCAAGATCGAGCTGTCGGGCGCGCAGTCGACCAACATCAACCTGCCCTACATCACCGCCGGCGCCGAGGGCCCCCTGCACCTGGACGTCACGATCTCCCGGGCCGAGTTCCAGCGCATGACCCAGGACCTGCTCGAGCGCACCCGCGCGCCGTTCAACCAGGTCATCCGGGACGCCGGCATCTCCGTCGGCCAGATCGACCACGTCGTCCTCGTCGGCGGCTCGACCCGCATGCCGGCCGTCACCGACCTGGTGCGCGAGCTGACCGGCGGCAAGGAGCCCAACAAGGGCGTCAACCCGGACGAGGTCGTCGCCGTCGGCGCCGCCCTGCAGGCCGGCGTCCTCAAGGGCGAGGTCAAGGACGTCCTGCTGCTCGACGTGACCCCGCTGTCCCTCGGCATCGAGACCAAGGGCGGGATCATGACCAAGCTCATCGAGCGCAACACCACGATCCCGACCAAGCGGTCGGAGATCTTCACGACGGCCGACGACAACCAGCCGTCCGTGCAGATCCAGGTGTTCCAGGGTGAGCGCGAGATGGCCGCCTACAACAAGAAGCTCGGCATGTTCGAGCTGACCGGGCTGCCGCCGGCGCCGCGCGGCGTGCCGCAGATCGAGGTCGCCTTCGACATCGACGCCAACGGCATCGTGCACGTCACCGCCAAGGACCTCGGGACGGGCAAGGAGCAGTCGATGACCATCACCGGCGGCTCGGCCCTCCCCAAGGACGACATCGAGCGGATGATGAAGGACGCCGAGGCGCACGCCGAGGAGGACAAGCGCCGCCGCGAGGAGGCCGAGACCCGCAACCTGGCCGAGTCGCTGCAGTACCAGACCGAGAAGTTCCTCGCGGAGAACGGCGAGAAGATCCCCGCCGACAAGAAGGAGGAGCTCGGCGAGGCCCTGACCGAGCTGCGCTCCGCCCTCGGTGGTTCGGACATCAACGCCATCAAGACCGCGCAGGAGAAGGTCGCGCGGGTCTCGCAGGAGGTCGGCGGGGCGCTCTACGCCCAGCAGGCCGAGGCGGGTGCCGCGGGCGCCGGTGCCGGCGCGGGAACCCCCGGTGAGGGTGCGACGTCCGGTACGACGAGTGGTAGCGACGACGACGTCGTCGACGCCGAGATCGTGGACGACGAGGACACCGACCGCCGATGAGTGCACCGCAGGGAGGCGAGGAGCCGCGGGTCGTCATCCGCGACAAGCGGCGCATCGATCCGACCAGCGGCGAGGTGCGGGCGCCGGCCGGCGAGCAGCCGGCCGGCGCCCCGCCGGGCCCAGCGCGAGGGGAGCAGATGAGCGAGCAGGAGACGCCCGTGGCCGGGCAGGCCGCGACGCGAACCGGGGACGGTGACCTCGCCACGCAGCTGGCGGAGCGCACCGAGGACCTGCAGCGGGTCACCGCGGAGTACGCCAACTACCGGCGGCGGGTCGACCGCGACCGCTCGCTGGTCACCGACCAGGCCGCGGAGCGGTTCGCCACGCAGCTGTTCCCGGTCGTCGACGACATCGAGCGGGCCCGGGACCACGGTGATCTCACCGGCGCCTTCAAGGTGGTCGCCGACCGCGTCCTCGGGGTCCTCGACGGGCTCGGCGTGACCGCGTTCGGCCAGGCCGGCGACCCGTTCGACCCGTCGCTGCACGAGGCGGTCATGCACGACACCTCGGGCGAGGTCGCCGTCCCGACGGCGACGACGGTGCTGCGGCAGGGGTTCCGCCGCGGCGACCGCGTGCTGCGCACGGCCATGGTCGCCGTCACCGACCCGGAGACGCCGGCACCCGCGGCGGAGCCGGGCCCGGCCGACGGCGACGCCGGCCCAGCCGCGTCCGACTGAGCACGAGAGGGGGCGTCCGATGAGCACCCGGGACTTCATCGAGAAGGACTACTACGCCGCGCTGGGCGTCCCGAAGGACGCCGACGCCGCGGCGATCAAGAAGGCCTACCGCAAGCTGGCCCGCGACCTGCACCCGGACAAGAACCCGAACAACGCCGAGGCGGAGGAGAAGTTCAAAGAGGTCTCCGAGGCCTACGACGTGCTCTCCGACGAGAAGCGGCGCGCCGAGTACGACGAGGCGCGCCGCCTCTTCGGGGCCGGCGCCGGCGGGGCCGGGGGCTTCCCCGGCGGGTTCGGGGGCGGCGGCGGTGGGTTCCCCGGCGGCGGGCAGCCCTTCGACCTCGGCGACCTGCTGGGGCAGACCGGCGGCAGCCGGGCCGGCGGCCTCGGCGACCTGTTCGGTGGGCTGTTCGGCGGTGGCGGGGGCACGGGCGGCGCCCGCGCCCGCAGCCAGGCGGCCTCCGGGCCGGCCCGCGGTCAGGACGTCGAGACCGAGGCGACCCTCTCCTTCGACGAGGCCGTCCTCGGGGTCACCGTGCCGTTGCGGATGCAGAGCCCGGGCTCCTGCCCGACCTGCGCCGGCACCGGCGCGAAGCCCGGCACCAGCCCGCACACCTGCCCGGTGTGCCAGGGCGCCGGCGTGACCAGCCGCAGCCAGGGCGCGTTCGCGTTCTCCGAGCCGTGCCGCAACTGCCGCGGCACCGGCACGGTGATCGACGACCCGTGCCCGACCTGCGCCGGCAGCGGGATCACCACCCAGAGCCGCACGATCACCGTGCGGATCCCGGCCGGGGTCAAGGACGGGCAGCGCATCCGGCTGCCCGGCAAGGGTGCACCCGGTCGCCGCGGCGGGCCGGCCGGTGACCTGTTCGTCGTCGTCCACGTGACCGGCCACGAGCTCTTCGGCCGCAAGGGCGACGACCTCACGCTGACCGTGCCGGTCAGCTTCGCCGAGGCCACCCTGGGCACGACGCTCACGGTCCCGACCCTCGACGGCAGCGTCTCGCTCAAGGTGCCGCCGGGCACCTCCAGC
The DNA here is from genome assembly GCF_059428245.1 of Geodermatophilus sp. SMS 5-13. Lineage (NCBI taxonomy): Bacteria > Bacillati > Actinomycetota > Actinomycetes > Geodermatophilales > Geodermatophilaceae > Geodermatophilus > Geodermatophilus sp. SMS 5-13. The sequence goes on along the minus strand of NZ_CP165729.1, from coordinate 5,363,036 downwards.
GGCCGCACGCTGCGGGTCCGCGGCCGGGGCGTGCCCGGCAAGGGCCGAGCCGGCGACCTGCTGGTCACCGTCGACGTCGCCGTCCCGGCCAAGCTGAGCGCTGCCCAGCGCAAGGCGGTCGAGGCGCTGGCCGAGGAGCTGCACGAGGACCCGCGGCCGCAGATCACCGCCGCCGTCCGGAGCGGGGGCCCGCGATGAGCGCGCCGACCGACCGGTCGCCGCAGGAGGCGGCGCGGGCGGTGTCCGAGGACGCGCCGGTCTTCGTCATCTCGGTCGCCGCCGAGCTCGCCGGCATGCACGCCCAGACGCTGCGTCAGTACGACCGGCTGGGGCTGGTCCGCCCCGGGCGCACGCCCGGGGGCGGCCGCCGCTACAGCCCGCGCGACGTCGCCCTCCTGCGCGAGGTCCAGCGGCTCTCCCAGGAGGACGGCGTCAACCTCGCCGGGATCAAGCGGATCATCGAGCTGGAGTCGCGGGTGGACGCGCTGCAGGCCCGCGTGCACGAGCTCCTCGACGAGCTCGAGCTCTCCGAGCAGCGCCGGATGGCCGCCGAGGCCGCGCTCGCCGCGGGCTACGGGTACGGCGGAGACCTCGTTCCCATGCGACCCTCGACCTCAGCCCTTGTCGTCTGGCGACCACGGGAGGATCGGTGACCGACACCGACGGGGACACCCATCAGGCCTTCGTACGGCTCGAGCGGGAGATCGGGCTGCTGCTGCGGCGGTCGCGGGCGATCTCCGCGCGGCTGGCCGCCGAGGTGCACCCGGACCTGGACGGCGCGGCCTACGGGCTGCTCGCCCTGCTCCAGGACGCCGGCCCGCTGCGGGCCAGCGACCTGGTCGCCCGCCTCGGGCTGGACAAGAGCACGGTGAGCCGGCAGGTCTCCGCCCTGGTCACCCTGGGCCTGGTGGACCGGACGGCCGATCCGGAGGACGGCCGGGCGCAGATGCTGACGCCGTCCCCGGAGGGGGCCGCGCGCATGGCGAAGATCCGTGACGCGCGCCGCGCCCGGTGGGAGGCCGACCTCGGCCACTGGCCGCAGAACGACGTCGCCACGCTCGGCGAGCTGCTGGGCCGGCTCAACCGGCTCGGCGAGGCGCGCGACGCGCAGGACCGCTCCTAGGGCACCATCCAGCCGAGCACCGGGGTGGCCTGCAGCACCACGAGCAGGCACATGAGGGCCAGCAGCGCCAGGCTCCAGCCGAACACCTTGCGGAACAGGTCGCCCTCGCGGCCGGCCATCCCCACCGCGGCGGCCGCGATGGCGAGGTTCTGCGGGCTCACCATCTTCCCGAGCACACCGCCGGAGGAGTTGGCCGCGGCGAGCAGCAGCTGGTCCAGCCCCGCGCCGGCCGCGGTCTGCACCTGCAGCGCGCCGAACAGCGCGTTCGACGAGGTGTCCGAGCCGGTGACCGCCACCCCGATCCAGCCGAGGATGGGGGAGAGGACCGTGAAGAAGGCCCCGGTCTGGGCCAGCGCCGCGCCGAGCGTGGAGGTCTGGCCGGACTGGTTCATGACGTAGGCCAGCGCCAGCACCGCCATGACCGTGACGATGGCCCACCGCAGCTCGTAGTAGGTGCGCCCGTAGACCCGCAGCGCCCGCCCGGGGGAGATCCGCAGCACGATCGCGGTGAGGATGCCGGAGATGATCATCAACGTGCCGGCCGCCGCCAGCCAGTTGAACGTGAACGTCGTCGACGCCAGCGGCTCGTCCGAGCCGGGCGCGGCCACGTGCAGCCCCGGCCACGCGAAGGCGTAGCTCCACGGCTTCTCGGCCAGTGCCGCCTTCACCGGCCCCAGGTTGGCCACGGCGAAGACCAGGATGATGATCCCGTAGGGCGCGTACGCCTTGATCACCTCGGCGCGGGTGTCCGGCACCACCGGCTCGTCGGCCGGCGCGCCGACGCCGGCACCGGCGCCTCCGCCGGCCGCCCGCCCGCCCCGCCCGGGCGGCCCGGCCATCGCCGCCGCCGGCGCGGCGACCGGTCGCCGCGCGCGCACGACCAGGACCACGGCCGCAGCGGAGACCAGCGCAGCGATGATGTCGGTGAGCGGCACGGAGACGTAGTTCGAGGCGACGAACTGGGCCAGGCCGAAGGTGACGCCTGCGGTCAGCGCGGGCACCCACGTCTCGCGCAGCCCCCGCCGTCCGTCGACGACCAGCACCAGCACCAGCGGCACGACCGCCGCCAGGATCGGCGTCTGCCGGCCGACCATCGAGCCGAGCGTGTCGACGTCGAGCCGCGGGTCGTCGCTGACGCCGGAGGTCACGGTCGCCAGCGTCACGATCGGGGTCGCCAGCGCGCCGAAGGCCACCGGCGCGGTGTTGGCGATGAGCGAGACCGCGGCCGCCTTCATCGGCTGGAAGCCCAGGGCCATGAGCATGACGACGGTGATCGCGACGGGCGTCCCGAACCCGGCGAGCGCCTCCAGCAGCGCGCCGAAGCAGAAGGCCACGATGACCGCCTGGATCCGGGTGTCGGGACTGACCTTCTCGAACGACCGGCGCAGGACGTCGAAGTGCCCGGTCTCGACCGTGAGGTTGTAGACCCAGATCGCGTTGATGACGATCCACAGGATCGGGAAGAACCCGAAGGCCGCGCCCTCGGTGGCCGACAGCACCGCCTGCCCCACCGGCATGGTGAAGGCGAGGACCGCGACGAGGATCGCGGCCAGCAGCGAGATCACGCCCGCCAGCCAGGCCTTGAGCTTGAGCACGCCCAGCAGCACGAAGAGCGTGACCAGCGGGACGGCGGCGACCAGGGCGGAGAGCCAAAGCGACCCGGCTACCGGGTCCTGCACCTGCTCGAACATGCGGCTTCCCCTTCTCGGAGTGAGGGCCGGCTCAGGCGGCGGTCACCGGCAGCCCCGGCCGTCGGGTTGCCGGTGCGGTGGAGTGAGACGCAGGCGTGCGGCGTCGTCCCCCCGCAGGCCGGTCGTCTCCGGCCCGCGCACCCCCTCGACCGTGCCCATCTGCGGCTCCTCGGCGAGTTCCGTCGCGCTGTACGCGTGCGAATAGTTGCTGTTTTCCAAGCGCGGCGGAAGTGGTTCCTTGCGGAAACCAGTGACGCGGGTCACGTGCGGTCACGGAGGAACACGCCGGGCAGGGTCTTGGTTGTTTACAGCAACCAACCTGATATATGGTTGCACTCTGCATCCACCGCTCGTCCGAGGACGTTCCCATGCCCGTCACGCCCGCCACCTGTGAGCGGATCACCTCGAGCCTGTCGCAGCTCGTCCGCGCCGGCCGCCACCTGAGCAGCCGGGTCGCGAGCCAGCTCTACGGCGACCTGCCGTCGTTCGGCTGGGCGCTGCTCGTGCCGCTCGAATCCGACGGGGAGCAGCGGCTGAGCGCGCTCGCCGCCCGCGTGGGCGTGGACGTCTCGGTGGTCAGCCGCCAGGTGGCCGCGCTCGAGCGCGCCGGCCACGTGGAGCGCCGTCCCGACCCGCACGACGGGCGGGCGAGCCTCATCGCCCTGACGCCCGCCGGCCGGGCCGCGCTGGCCGCGACCCGCGCCGAGCGCACCGACTGGGCCGCCGGCGCACTCGCCGCCTGGGACGAGCGGGACGCCGCTCGGCTCGGCGAGCTGCTCGAGCGGCTCCTCACCGACATCGAGGCGGCGACGCCGCCCGCTCCGGCCGCGATCGCCGGCTGATTTTTCGTAACGCCCACTGATCAGGAGAACTTGTTGACCACCGTCGAAGCGCCGGCCCGCGCCGGCATCGCCCCCGCCGAGCAGCAGGGGCAGATGACGCACCGCCAGATCCTGGAGGCGCTCTCCGGGATGATGCTGGCGATGTTCGTGGCGTTCCTGTCCTCGACCGTCGTCTCGAACGCCCTGCCGACGATCATCACCGACCTGCGCGGCACCCAGGGGCAGTACACCTGGGTCGTCACCGCGACCCTGCTCGCGTCGACCGCGTCGACGCCGATCTGGGGCAAGCTCTCCGATCTGTTCAGCAAGAAGCTGCTCATCCAGATCTCGATCGTCGTGTTCATCACCGGCTCGATGCTGGCCGGCCTGGCGCACTCCGCCGAGACGCTCATCGCCTGGCGCGTGCTCCAGGGCCTGGGGCTCGGCGGCCTGCAGGCGCTGGTGCAGATCGCGATGGCGGCGATGATCAGCCCGCGCGAGCGGGGTCGGTACTCCGGCCTGCTCGGCAGCACGATGGCCGTGGCCACCGTGGGCGGCCCGCTGCTCGGCGGCGTGCTGGTCGACACCAGCTGGCTGGGCTGGCGCTGGTGCTTCTACGTGGGCGTGCCCTTCGCCGCCGTCGCCCTCGTCCTGCTGCAGCGGACCCTGCACCTGCCGGTCACCAAGCGGAAGGTGTCGATCGACTACCTGGGCGCCACGTTCCTGACCGCCGGCGTCGCCGGGCTGCTCATCTGGGTCACCCTGGCCGGCGACAGCTTCGCCTGGCTCTCCGCCGAGTCCGCCTGGTTCGTCGGGGGCAGTGTCGCCGCGATCGTCGCCTTCCTCGTCACCGAGCTGCGCGCGGCCGAGCCGATCGTGCCGCTGCGGCTCTTCCGCGACCGGACGACGGCCCTGGCGATCATCGCCAGCGTCGCGGTCGGCGTCGCGATGTTCGGCTCGTCGGTGTTCCTCGGCCAGTACCTGCAGATCTCCCGCGGCTACTCGCCGACGGCGGCCGGCCTGCTCACCGTCCCCATGGTCGGCGGGATGCTGGCGTCCTCCACGATCTCCGGCATCCTGATCACCCGGTCCGGCCGGTGGAAGCGGTTCCTGGTCGCGGGCTCGATCCTCGTCGTCACGGGCTTCGCGCTGCTGTCGGTGCTCGACCACCGGACGCCCATGGTGCTGCTCGGTGTCTTCCTGTTCGTCCTCGGCGTCGGCATCGGCATGACCATGCAGAACCTGGTCCTGGCCGTGCAGAACACCGTCGCGGCGACCGACCTCGGTGCGGCCAGCTCCGCGGTGGCCTTCTTCCGCAGCCTGGGCGGCACGATCGGCGTCTCGGTGCTGGGCGCGGTGCTGAGCACCCACGTCGGCGAGCTCATCCGCGCCGGTCTGGCCGGCACCCCGTACGCGGCGGCCGCCGCCTCGGGCTCGGGCAGCGTCGGCCTGGCCGACCTCGCCGACGCCCCGCCGGCCCTGCAGCAGCTGATCCGCGTCTCCTACGGCGACGCGACCGGCCGGATCTTCCTGATCTCCGCCGTCGTCTCGGCGGTCGCGGTGCTCGCGATCGTCTGCATCCGCGAGGTGGCCCTGCGCACGCAGAGCGGTGAGCAGCGGCTGCGCGCGGAGCGGAGCCCCGCCGACGACGTCGACGAGGAGCTGGCGGCTCTCGGCGAGGTGGCCCCCGCCCGCGCCTGACGCCGTTCCCGACCTTTCGGCGCGGAAAGTCCCAGGATCCCAGGGACTTTCCGCGCCGAAAGTCCCTCACTCCAGAGCGGCGTCCAGGGTGATCTCGTCGACGGCCGCGAGCGCCTTGCTCACCGGGCAGCCGACCTTGGCGGCCTGCGCGGCCTGCTGGAACCCGTCGGCGTCCAGCCCCTCGACCTCGCCGCGGACGGTGAGCTTGATCGTGGTGATGTGCGGCGCGCCGTCCTTCTGGCCGAGGGTCACGTCGGCGGTCACCTCGAGCGACTGGGGCGTGCCGCCCGCCTTGCCGATCTCGTTGGACAGCGCCATGGCGTAGCAGGAGGAGTGCGCCGCGGCGATGAGCTCCTCGGGGCTGGTCGTGCCCCCGGCGTCCTCGGCGGCGCGCTTGGGGAAGTTCACCTCGAAGGTGCCGACCTTCGAGCTGGACAGCTCGACCTGGCCGCCCCCTTCCTGCAGCGTGCCGTTCCACGCGGTCCGTGCGGTACGGGTGGGCATGGATCCCCTCCAGGGGCCGGGGCCGACCCGGGCTGGATCGGCGCGTACGGGGGCCGCCTACCCGACCAGGTGGTGCGAAACCGTCCTCAGCAGACTGCTTCGCCGCTGTTCACCCGGTCGACCAGCAGGCGCAGGCGTTGCTTGAGGTCGTCGAACTCGCCGGTGTCGAAGCCGATCGCGCCGATCATCGCCTCGGAGATCGGCAGCGCCTTCTCGCGCAGCGCGCGTCCGGCGTCGGTCAGCGCGATGCTCACCGACCGCTCGTCCTCGACCCGGCGGTGGCGCGTCACCAGCCCGGCCGCGGTGAGCCGCTTGAGCAGGGGCGAGAGCGTGCCGCTGTCGAGCGCGAGCTTGGCGCCGAGCTGGCCGACGGTCTGGTTGTCGTCCTCCCAGAGCAGCATCATGACCAGGTACTGCGGATAGGTCAGCCCGAGCTCGTCGAGCATGGGGCGGTACCGCGCGGTGACGGCGCGGGAGGCGGCATAGAGCGCGAAGCACAGCTGGTCGTCGAGGACCACGCTCGGAGCCGGCAGGCGGGTCATGTCGTGATCGTACGGGCAGCCGGGTAGCGCGTTATCACCTCGTGTGCCAGGGACCTTCGTCAGGGATCGCGGGCCGGGTCCCGCGCGCGCCGCCGGAGCTGCGACACTTCCGTCAGGTTGAGCGGAACAGACTCAACCTTGTCGTCGTTGGACCGCACGACAGACCACCGGCCGAGCATCCGGCCGCCCCTTCGATCGGCCCGAGAGGACACAGCGCGAGGCCATGGCACAGAGCAAGCTCACCACCCGTTCCCAGGAGGCCATCGCCGCCGCCCAGCGGCTCGCCGTCGAGCGCGGTCAGGCCGACCTGCAGCCCCTGCACCTGCTCGCCGCCCTGCTGGAGCAGTCCGACGGCATCGCCGCGCCGCTGTTGAAGGCGGTCGGTGCCGAGCCGGCGGACGTGCGGGCCAAGACCGAGGCGGCGCTCAAGCGCCTGCCCAGCGTCACCGGCGCCACCGTCCCGGCGCCCTCGCCGTCCCGTGAGCTGCTCCGCGTGCTGAACCTGGCCTCGGAGCAGGCGAGCGCGCTCGGCGACGAGTACGTGTCCACCGAGCACCTGCTGGTCGGGCTGGCCGACTCCGACGGCGAGGCCGGCACGGTGCTGACCAGCTCCGGCGCGACCCGCGACGCGCTGCTGGCCGCCTTCCGCACCGTCCGCGGCAGCCGCAAGGTCACCAGCCCCGACCCGGAGAACACCTTCCAGGCGCTGGAGAAGTACGCCGTCGACCTGACCGAGCGCGCCCGCGAGGGCAAGATCGACCCGGTCATCGGCCGCGACACCGAGATCCGCCGCGTCGTGCAGGTGCTGTCCCGGCGCACCAAGAACAACCCGGTCCTCATCGGCGAGCCCGGCGTCGGCAAGACGGCGATCGTCGAGGGCCTGGCCCAGCGGATCGTGGCCGGCGACGTCCCCGAAAGTCTCAAGGGCAAGCGGCTCATGGCGCTCGACCTGGGCGCGATGGTGGCCGGCGCGAAGTACCGCGGTGAGTTCGAGGAGCGGCTCAAGGCCGTGCTCCAGGAGATCACCGAGGCCGAGGGCCAGATCATCACCTTCATCGACGAGCTGCACACGATCGTCGGGGCCGGCGCGGCCGGCGACTCCGCCATGGACGCCGGCAACATGATCAAGCCGATGCTGGCCCGTGGCGAGCTGCGGATGGTCGGCGCGACAACGCTCGACGAGTACCGCGAGCACATCGAGAAGGACGCGGCGCTCGAGCGCCGGTTCCAGCAGGTGCTGGTCGGCGAGCCGAGCGTCGAGGACACCATCGGCATCCTCCGCGGACTCAAGGAGCGCTACGAGGTGCACCACGGCGTCCGGATCACCGACGCCGCGATCGTGGCCGCCGCGACGCTGTCCGACCGGTACGTCACCGCACGGTTCCTCCCCGACAAGGCGATCGACCTGGTCGACGAGGCGGCCAGCCGGCTGCGCATGGAGATCGACAGCCGGCCGGTCGAGATCGACGAGGTCGAGCGCGCCGTCCGCCGCATGGAGATCGAGGAGATGGCGCTGGCCAAGGAGGACGACGCGTCCTCCCTCGAGCGGCTGGCCGCCCTGCGCGAGGACCTCGCCGACCGCCGGCAGCAGCTCGACGAGCTGACCGCCCGATGGCAGCAGGACAAGAGCGCGATCACCCGGATCCAGCAGATCAAGGAGGAGCTGGAGCGGCTGCGGCAGGAGGCCGAGCGGGCCGAGCGGGACGGCGAGCTCGCCCGCGTGGCCGAGCTGCGCTACGGCCGGCTCCCGCAGCTGGAGAGGGCGCTGACCGAGGCCGAGGCCGCCGCCGAGGACGCCTCCATGCTCAAGGAGGAGGTCTCCGCCGACGACATCGCCGAGGTCGTGCAGGCCTGGACCGGCATCCCCGCCGGCCGGCTGCTCGAGGGCGAGACGCAGAAGCTGCTGCGGATGGAGGACGAGCTCGGCAGGCGCGTCGTCGGCCAGCCCGACGCCGTCCGCGCGGTCTCCGACGCCGTGCGCCGGGCCCGCTCCGGCGTCGCCGACCCCGACCGGCCCACCGGCTCGTTCCTGTTCCTCGGCCCCACCGGTGTCGGCAAGACCGAGCTGGCCAAGGCGCTGGCGGAGTTCCTGTTCGACGACGAGCGGGCGATGGTCCGCATCGACATGAGCGAGTACTCCGAGAAGCACTCGGTCGCCCGGCTGGTCGGTGCCCCTCCGGGCTACGTCGGCTACGAGGCCGGCGGCCAGCTCACCGAGGCGGTGCGGCGCCGTCCGTACACCGTCGTCCTGCTCGACGAGGTGGAGAAGGCGCACCCGGACGTGTTCGACGTCCTGCTGCAGGTGCTCGACGACGGCCGGCTGACCGACGGCCAGGGCCGGACGGTGGACTTCCGCAACACCATCCTGATCCTGACGTCGAACCTCGGCTCGCAGCTCATCGCCGACCAGTCGGTCGCCGAGGAGCGGCGCCGCGAGGCGGTCATGGAGGTCGTGCGCGCGCACTTCAAGCCGGAGTTCCTCAACCGGCTGGACGACGTCGTGGTCTTCCGGGCGCTGGGCAGCGAGGAGCTGGCCGGCATCGTCGACATCCAGGTGGCCGTGCTGGCCCGCCGGCTGGCGGCCCGCCGCCTGGACCTGCAGGTCACCGATGCGGCCCGCGAGTGGCTGGCGCTCAACGGGTTCGACCCGGTCTACGGCGCCCGTCCGCTGCGGCGGCTGGTGCAGTCGGCGATCGGCGACCAGCTCGCCAAGGCGCTGCTGGCCGGTGACATCCGGGACGGCGACGACGTGGTCGTCGACGCCGCGGACGACTTCGCCGGTGAGGCGGGACTGACCGTCCGCCGCGGCTGAACCCATCGCACGAGCCCGCCCGATCCACCCGGATCCGGCGGGCTCGTCGCGTTCCTGTGGAAAGCCGCAGCAGGGAGAGCCTCGGCCTACCTAGCGTGCCGCCCATGTCCTCGGCTCTGTGGTGGCGGCGCGTGGACGCCGCGCGCTGGATGTACCGGCTGCTCGTCCTCCAGACGGTCCTGCTCGCCTGGACGACGGCGGGGATGCTGTACCTGGGCTTCTTCTCCGGCGTCTTCGGCCGCGCCCTGCTGGCCGCGCTCGTCCCCGGCGCGCTCACCGCGCTCTCGGCGTGGGTCGCCGGCGCCTGGGCCCGGGAGCGGCCGTGGTCGTGGTGGGTGGAGTTCGTGCTCGGCCTCGCGGGTGTGGCGCACCTGGCGGTCTCGCTGATGGACGGTCGCCTCTCCGCCGGCGACGGGATGGAGATCGCCCTCGCGGTCGTCTGCTGGGCGCTGCTGCTCCATCCCGACAGCCGGGCCCGGATCCAACGGCCGGCGATCCCGTCACGCCCGCCGAGCTGGCGGGTGCGGCGCTGAATCGCCACCGACACGCACCCACGGGTGTGGCCGACCGATCCGTGGGTCCACCATGATCGGCGACGCCAGCGGACGCATGCGCAGGGGAGTGGACATGACATCAGGGCAGGGCGGGTCGGGCGAGCCGCCGACGGGGCGCCCCGGCGACGGCCCCGGCCAGGACCCGGGGCAGCAAGGCTGGCAGGCGCCGCCACCGCCGCCCCAGGGCTATCCGGCGCCACCGCCGTCGCTCCAGGGCTATCCGGCGGCACCGCCGTCGCAGGGCTACCCCGCCGCGCCGGGCTACGGCCAGTCGGGCGGCTGGTCCGACCCGTCGGCGCCGAAGCCGGTCGACCGCCCGGTCACGGTGCGTGCCGGCATCGGGGCCTTCATGGCCAACCTGATCCTCGGGGTCATCGGCACGATCGTGACCTTCACGATGCTCGACGACCTGATCGACCGGGCGCTGGCCGACGCGGGCGCCAGCTCGGGCGACGTCACGCAGGACACCATCCGCGCGGCGATCATCGTCGGCGCGGTCATCGGCCTGGTGCTGGTCGGCCTCGAGGCGATGTTCCTCTGGTTCGCCTGGAACGGCCGCAACTGGGCCCGCATCGTGCTCTGGGTCATCGGCGGTTTCGGGATCGTGAGCGGGCTGTTCGCCGTGTTCGGGGGCACCTCGACGTCGGGCTTCCTCGACACGCTCGCCGTCATCCAGTTCCTGCTGGTCCTCGCCGGGGTGATCCTGCTGGCGCTGGCGCCGTCCAACGAGTGGTACCGCTACCGGAGCTGGCTGCGGGCCACCGGGCAGGGCCGCTGACCGGCCTCCGCCGGTCTCCGCGATGAACCGACCCGGGATCCGGCCCGAACGACGGTCGTGACCGCCACCGAGCAGACCCCGGCCGCTCCGGCCGCCGTCCCACCGGCACCCGGCGCCGGGCGGCGACTGGAGCGCCGGGTGCTCGCGGCGCTCGCCGGCCTCCTGGCGGCTGCGGTGGCCCTCGGCGTGGCGCAGCTGGTCGCGGGGCTCGTCCGTCCCGCCTCCTCACCGGTGATCGCCGTCGGCGACGCGGTCGTCACGATGACGCCGGAGGCGGTCAAGCGGTTCGCCATCCGCACCTTCGGCGAGAACGACAAGACCGCGCTCGTCGTCGGGACGCTGGTCCTGATCGCCCTCGCCGCGATGGTGCTGGGCGTCCTCGCCCTGCGCTCGCGGCGGACCGGCGTGCTGGGCATCGCGCTGTTCGGCGTCGTCGGGACGGTCGCCGCGCTGACCCGTCCTGCCGGCGGGATCACCGACGCGCTGCCCTCCGTGGCCGCCGCCGTGGCGGGGGTCGTGGCCCTGCAGGCGCTGCTGCGGCCCCTGACCGTGCCGGCCCCGCCGCCCGCTCCCGGCTGGTCGCCCGCCGACGAGCGGGTCGCCGACCGGCTGCGCGCCGCGCTCGGCTCGGGCGACCGCAAGGGCGCCGGGCTGGACCGCCGCCGCTTCTTCGTCACCAGTGGCATCGCCCTGGGCGCCGCCGCGCTCACCGGCGGCGGAGGCCAGCTGCTGCGCCGGCGGTTCGACGTCGCCGGCGACCGCTCGGAGCTGGCCCTGCCGACGCCGGCCTCGCCGGCCCGCCGGCTGCCGCGGGGGGCCGACCTCTCCGGTGAGGTCGAGGGGCTGAGCCCGCTGTTCACCCCGGCCGGCGAGTTCTACCGGGTCGACACCGCCCTCACCGTGCCGCAGATCCGCCCCGCCGCGTACCGGCTGACGCTGTCCGGCATGTTCGACATGGCCCGCAGCTACACGCTCGAGGACCTGTTCGGCCGCGGCGACCTGATCGAGCGGGACGTCACCCTCACCTGCGTGTCCAACGAGGTCGGCGGCCCCCTGGCCGGGACGGCGCGGTGGACCGGCGTGCCGCTCGGCGCCCTCCTCCGGGAGAACGGCGTCCGGGCGGACTCCACGCAGCTGCTCTGCCGCTCCGTCGACGGCATGACGATCGGGGCGCCGACCCGCGCCGCCCTCGACACCAAGGACGCCATGCTCGCCTTCGGGATGGACGGCGAGCCGCTGCCGGTCGAGCACGGCTTCCCGGTGCGCATGGTCATCCCGGGGCTGTACGGCTACGTCTCCGCCTGCAAGTGGCTGACCGCGATCGAGGCGAGCACCTTCGAGGCGGTCGACGCGTACTGGGTGCGCCGCGGCTGGGCGGTCGAGGGGCCGATCAAGACCGGCGCGCGCATCGACACCCCGCGCCCGCTGCGGCCGCTGCGGCCCGGCCGGGTGCCGATCGCCGGCGTGGCCTGGGCCCAGGGACGCGGGATCTCCCGCGTCGAGGTGCAGGTCGACGACGGCGAGTGGACGGCGGCGCAGCTCTCCCCCGCGGTCGACGCCGACATCTGGCGGCAGTGGGTCCTGCCGTACGACTTCGCCCGTGGCGCGCACCGGATCGCCGTGCGGGCCACCGACGGCGACGGCCGCCTGCAGCCCGAGGAACGGGCCAGCCCCTTCCCGGACGGCGCGAGCGGCTGGCACTCGGTCCAGGTATTCGTCAGCTGACCCGAACCGGCGTGGCCTCGTCCCCGGCCGCGCGGACCCGACAGGAGCACTCTTCCGTGAACAGCACGACCCTCGCCCGCGGCGCCTGCCTCACCGCCGTCACCACGCTGGCCCTCACGCTGAGCGCCTGCGGCGCGGACTCGGACAGCGCCTCCGGCGCGGGCAGCAGCCCCGCGCCGAGCAGCTCCGCGGCGGCCGAGAGCAGCAGCCCGGCGGACGACGGGCAGCCCTTCGGGGCCGGCTGCGCGCAGGTGCCGGCCGACGGCCCGGGCAGTTTCGAGGGCATGAGCACCGCGCCGGTGGCCGGCGCGGCGAGCGCCAACCCGGTGCTCTCGACGTTCGTGCAGGCGGTGGGCGCGGCCGGCCTCGTGGACTCGCTGAACAGCCAGGAGGACGTCACCGTCCTCGCGCCGGCGAACGCGGCGTTCGAGGCGCTCCCGGCCGACCAGCGCAACGCCGTCCTGGCCGACGTGCCGCGGCTGACCGCGGTGCTGACCCACCACGTGCTGCAGGGCCGGCTCTCGCCCGGTGAGCTCGCCGGCGAGCAGACGACGCTGAACAACGACACGGTGACCATCGAAGGGGCGGGGGAGAACTTCACGATCTCCGGCGACCAGACCCTCACCGGGCAACCGGCGACGGTCGTCTGCGGCAACGTGCAGACCGCCAACGCCACCGTCTACATCATCGACCAGGTGCTCGAGCCGCAGTCCGCCGGCTGAGCGGCCTCTCAGTAGGGTCGGGAGCCATGGACAAGGACCCCGTTCCCCCCACCCCTCGTCCCTCGGGGCGGGCCCCTGGAACGGGGCCGGCCTGCCCGATCGTGACCGCCTGCTCGAGCTGATCGTCGAGCTGGCGGTCGTGCACGGGAAGGTGACGCTCTCCTCCGGGCGCGAGGCCGACTGGTACATCGACATGCGCCGGCTGACGCTGCACCACGAGGGCGCGCCGCTGGTCGGCCGGGTGATGCGTCAGCTCACCCGCGATCTGCGCTACGACGTCGTCGGCGGGCTCACCCTCGGCGCCGACCCGGTCGCGACGGCCATGCTGCACGCCGCGGCCGACGGCGAGGGGTTCCTCGACGCGTGCGTCGTCCGCAAGGCCGGCAAGGCGCACGGGCTGCAGCGCCGGATCGAGGGCCCGGACGTCGAGGGCCGCGCGGTGCTCGTGGTCGAGGACGTGTCGACCACGGGCGGCAGCCCGCTGACCGCCGCCGAGGCGCTGCAGGACGCCGGTGCGGAGGTGATCGCGGTCGCGGTCATCGTCGACCGCGGTGGCCGGGCCGCCGTCGAGCAGGCCGGCTTCGAGTACCGGGCCGCCTTCGAGCTGGCCGACCTCGGCCTCGCCTGACGCTTCAGGCGGAGGTGTTCGCCTTCTGGTTCTTGCGGCGGGCGCGCAGCAGCTCGAGCGCCATGGGGATGACGGAGACGACGACGATCAGGAGGGCGATCAGCTCGATGTGGTCGCTGATGAACTTCACCTGGCCGAGCCAGTAGCCCAGGGCAGTGATGCCGGCGCCCCAGAGGACGCCGCCGATGACGCTGTAGAGGGCGTAGACGCGGAAGTTCATCCGCGACGCGCCGGCCATCACGGTGGCGAAGGTGCGCACGATCGGCACGAAGCGGGCCAGCACGATGGTGCGGGCGCCGTACTTCTCGAAGAAGCTGTGCGCCTTCTCGACGTACTCGGCCTTGAACAGGCGGGAGTCCGGCTTGTTGAAGATCGCGGGCCCGGCCCGGTAGCCGATCCAGTACCCGACCAGATTGCCGGCGATCGCCGCGACGGGGACGACGATCAGCAGCAGCCACAGCGGCACGAAGCGGACGCCGGTCAGCCCGCCCGCCGCGACCAGCCCGGCCACGAACAGCAGCGAGTCGCCCGGCAGGAAGAAGCCGATCAGCAGGCCGCACTCGGCGAACACGATGAGCAGCAGCCCGAGCAACCCGAACGTCGTGATCAGGTGCTGAGGATCGAGGAAGGAACCCACGGGCACCAACGGTACGGACCGATCCTGTCCGGCGCCTGGGACGAATCGCCGTCTCTGGGCCCTACGGTGTGCGAGTGACGACGGCGACGCAGGTCGACGAGGGGCGCTGAGCGTGCCGGGCCGCGGACGGTGGGGCTCGTTCGTCTCCGACCCGGCGTCGGAGCACCTGCTGCACGAGGCCGGCAACCCCGCCCACCGCTGCCGGGTGGAGCACGACGCCGCCACGCTGCTGGTGCACCTCTCCGGCGAGGACGGCGACGGCTGGACCACCCTGGCCGTCGACCGGGCGACCCGCCGCTGGGCGGTCGCGCAGGCGCCCACCCAGCTGGGGGCCGCCAGCGCCGCGGTGGAGCAGCTGCGGGCCGGGCAGTGACACCCTGTCGGCCATGAGCGGTGCCCGGAAGCGGCTGGTGGTGATCGGCGGTGACGCCGCGGGCCTGTCGGCAGCGGCGCAGGCCCGGCGGCTGCGCTCGCCGGAGGAGCTGCAGATCGTCGTCCTCGAGCAAGGGCCGGAGGCGTCCTACTCCGCCTGCGGCATCCCCTACTGGGTGGGCGACCTGGTGCCCGACCGCGACCGGCTGATCGCGCGCACGCCCGCCGACTTCGCCGCCCAGGACATCGCGCTGCGCACCGGCACCCGCGCCGACGAGATCGACCTCGACGCCGGCACCGTCACCGCCGCGGGCGAGCGGCTCGGCTACGACGCGCTCGTCGTCGCGACCGGTGGCCGGCCGCTGCGGCCGCAGGTGCCCGGGCTGGACGCCGACGGCGTGCACGGGGTGCACCGCCTGGCCGACGGCGCGGCGATCCGGGCCGCCGTCGCCGCGGGCGCCCGGCGCGCCGTGGTGCTCGGCGGCGGCTACATCGGGCTGGAGATGGCCGAGGTGCTGCAGCTGCGGGGGCTGTCCGTGACCGTCGTCCTGGCCGATCCGCTGCCGATGGCCCAGCTGGACGCCGACATGGGCGAGCGGGTCTGCAAGGCCATGGGGGACATGGGCATCGAC
The DNA here is from genome assembly GCF_059428245.1 of Geodermatophilus sp. SMS 5-13. Classification (NCBI taxonomy): domain Bacteria; kingdom Bacillati; phylum Actinomycetota; class Actinomycetes; order Geodermatophilales; family Geodermatophilaceae; genus Geodermatophilus; species Geodermatophilus sp. SMS 5-13. The sequence continues at coordinate 5,347,794 of NZ_CP165729.1, read as the reverse complement.
GTGCAGACCGAGCAGCCCGCGCGCGAGATCGAGACCGACGCCGACGGAGTGGTGGCGGCCGTGCGCACCGACGCCGGCCGGTACCCGGCCGACCTCGTCGTCCTCGGGCTGGGCATGGGCCCGGAGGTGGAGCTGGCGAAGGCGGCCGGCCTGCAGCTGGGCAGCACCGGTGCGGTCGACGTCGACCGCACCCAGCGCAGCCGCTCGCACCCTGAGGTCTTCGCCGCCGGTGACTGCGCGCAGACCTTCTCCCGGATCACCGGCGAGCCGGCGCACATCGCGCTGGGCACGCACGCCAACAAGCAGGGCCGGGTGGCCGGCTCGGTGATCGGCGGCCGGGCGGCGCGCTTCGCCGGGGTGCTGGGCACCGCGATGACCAAGGTCGGCGACCTCGAGGTGGCCCGCACCGGGCTGTGCACCACCCAGGCCGAGCAGGCCGGGTTCGCGATCACCGCCGAGACGATCGAGGGCACGACCCGGGCCGGCTACTACCCGGGTGCGGCCCCGATGGCGGTCAAGGTGCTCACCGAGCGCGGGTCCGGGCTGCTGCTGGGCGCGCAGATCGTCGGCGGTCCCGGCAGCGGCAAGCGCATCGACGTCCTCGCGACGGCGATCTGGGCCGGGCTGACCGCGGAGGAGCTGTCCGGGTCCGATCTCTCCTACGCCCCGCCGTTCTCGCCGGTCTACGACCCGGTCATCGTCGCCGCGCGGGTCGTCAGCCGCGTGGAGCACGGCTGATGGCCGAGGTCCGCGGCGCCGACTGGTACGGCGAGGACATCTCGGGCCGGGAGTACGCCGGGACGGCGTTCAGCGGCGTCGACCTCTCCGAGGTCACCGACGACGGCGCCGTCTTCACCGACTGCACCTTCCACGACTGCCGGTTCAACGGCTCGCGGCACACCGAGGCCGCGTTCACGGGGTGCACGTTCACCGGCTGCTCGTTCTTCGAGGCCGAGTTCGACAACTGCAAGCTCGTCGGCAGCCGGTTCGACCGCTGCTCGTTCGGGCTGCTCACCGTCACCGGCGGGGACTGGTCGTTCGTGGGCCTCGCCGCAGCCGAGCTGACCAAGGTCCGGCTCACCGGCGTCCGGATGCGCGAGGCCGACCTCACCGCGGCCCGCTGCGCCGGCGCCGTCCTCAGGGACGTCGACCTCTCCGGCGCCGAGCTGCACGGGGCCGACCTGTCCGCCGCGGACCTGCGCGGATCGGACCTCACGGCGCTCGACCCGGCGGACGTCGAGCTCCGCGGGGCCACCGTGGACCTCGCCCAGGCCGTCGTCCTGGTGACCGCGCTGGGGCTGAAGGTCGAGGCCTGACCGGGGGAGTGCCGCAGGGCGCCCCCCGCACGGAATACTGGCGCCGGTCCCGGAATCGACGCGAGGAGTGCCCCGGATGCCTATCGCGACCCCTGAGGTCTACGCCGACATGATCCGCCGCGCCAAGGAGGGCGGGTTCGCCTACCCGGCGATCAACTGCACGTCCTCGGAGACGGTGAACGCCGCGCTGCGCGGCTTCGCCGACGCCGGCAGCGACGGGATCATCCAGTTCTCCACCGGCGGGGCCGAGTTCCTGTCGGGCACCAGGGTCAAGGACATGGTCACCGGCGCGGTGGCGATGGCCGAGTTCGCCCACGTGGTGGCCGAGAAGTACCCGGTCAACGTCGCGCTGCACACCGACCACTGCCCCAAGGACAAGCTGGACAGCTACGTCCGCCCGCTCGTCGCGCTCTCGCAGGACCGGGTGACGGCCGGTCAGGAGCCGCTGTTCCAGTCGCACATGTGGGACGGCTCGGCGATCGACCTGCAGGAGAACCTGCAGATCGCCGAGGAGCTGATCGACAAGTGCGCGGCGGCCAAGATCGTCCTCGAGCTGGAGATCGGCGTCGTCGGCGGCGAGGAGGACGGCGTCTCGCACGACATCAACGACAAGCTCTACACCGCGCCCGGCGACTTCGTGGCCACGGCCAAGGCGCTCGGCCTCGGCGAGCGCGGCGTGTACCTGCTCGCCGCCACCTTCGGCAACGTGCACGGCGTCTACAAGCCGGGCAACGTGAAGCTGCGGCCGGAGATCCTCAAGCAGGGCCAGGAGGTCGTGGCGAAGGAGTTCGGCCTCGGCGACGGCGCGAAGCCGTTCAACTTCGTGTTCCACGGCGGCTCGGGCTCGCTGCAGTCGGAGATCCGCGAGGCGCTGTCCTACGGCGTGGTGAAGATGAACGTCGACACCGACACCCAGTACGCCTTCACCCGGCCGATCGCCGGGCACATGTTCAGCAACTACGACGGCGTGCTCAAGGTCGACGGGGAGGTCGGCAACAAGAAGGCCTACGACCCGCGCACCTACATGAAGCTGGCCGAGACGTCGATGGCCGACCGCGTCGTCCAGGCCTGCGAGGACCTGCTGTCGGCCGGCCAGTCGCAGGCCGGCTGATGACGCACTCGCACCAGAACCTGCTCGGCGAGCCGCCGGCCACGCTCCTGCCGCCGAACCCGGAGGCGGAGGCGGAGCTGGCCGACGGCATCCCCGCCGCGGAGGTGGCCGCCCACCACCCGACGTCCAGCGCGGCGTGGGCGGCCCTCGCGGAGGGGGCGATCAACCGCCCCGAGCGGCAGCTCGGCGACACGATCGAGGCCTACGCCTACGCCCGGACCGGCTACCACCGCGGCCTGGACGCGCTGCGGCGCAACGGCTGGAAGGGCTTCGGCCCGGTGCCGTGGTCACACGAGCCCAACCGCGGTTTCCTGCGCTGCGTCACGGTCCTGGCCAAGGCCGCGGAGGCGATCGGCGAGGTGGACGAGCAGGAGCGCTGCACCCAGTTGCTGCTCGACTGCGACCCGTCGCTGGCGCCTTGACAGGTTCTGCACAGGTTTGACCAGCGGTTTTCTGGGCAGGTAGTCCGGCGTTCGCACGAGCGGGGGAGACCGGGCCACCTCACCAGGAGGTCAGCATGACCACCCTTCTCTGGATCATCGCCGTCGTGCTCGTGGTCGCGGGGATCGTCGCGATCATCCGGCGTCAGCTGCTGTGGGGGATCGTCCTGATCGTCGTCGGCCTGCTCGTCGGTCCCGGCGGGGTCAGCGTCTTCTCGTAGCCCTCGTCACGTGGCTCAGCGCTCGCCCAGCTCGGGGTGCAGCGCGGTGAGCGCCGCGGTCAGCGCGGTGAGCTCCTCGCCGCCGGTCATCAGGCGGGTGAGGTCCTCGGCGTCGACGTCGTCCCGGGTCAGGCTTCCGGCGACCTGACCGCGGGCCAGCAGCAGGAACCGGTCGCCGACCAGGTGCGCGTACCGCGGGTTGTGGGTCACGAAGACCACGGCCAGGCCGCGGGCGCGGGCGGCGACGACCGACTGCAGCACGAGGGTGTGCTGCGCGACCGTCATGGGCGCCGTCGGCTCGTCGATGACCAGCACGTGCGCGCCGAAGTGCAGCGCCCGGGCGATGGCGAGGCTGTGCCGCTCGCCGGCCTGCAGGGCGCTGGCCGGCTGGTCGGGGTCCAGACGGGTCACGCCCACGCGGGCCATCGCCCGGATCGTGGTCTCCCGCGCCTGGGCCAGGTCGAGGCGGCGCAGCGGCCACACCCCGCGGGTGGGTTCGGCGCCGAGAAAGAAGTTGCGCCACACCGACAGCAGCGGCGCGACGGCGAGGTCCTGCCACACCGTGGCGATGCCGGCGGCCCGCGCCTGCTTCGGCGACCGGAACCGCATCGGGCGGCCGTCGAGCAGCAGCTCGCCCTCGTCGTGGCGCCGCAGCCCCGACAGGACGGCGACCAGCGTGGACTTGCCCGACCCGTTCTCCCCGAGGACGCAGGTGATCTCACCGGCGCGGAAGGGGACGCTCAGCCGGGAGAGGGCCGGCACGTTGCCGTAGTGGACGGTCAGCCCCCGCAGCTCGAGCACGGGCGCGGCCGCGCCGCCTCCGCCGTCGGTCACGATCGGGGCACCGCCTTGAGCCGGCGGCGGACGACGCCGCTGGCCAGCAGCGCCACCAGCAGCAGGACGCCGAGGAAGGCCTGGAACCAGCGCGGATCCCAGCCGGCCAGCGTGATGCCCTGGCGGACGACGGCGTAGAGCAGGGCCCCGATCGCTGCGCCGACCGCCGACCCGTAGCCGCCGGTGAGCAGGCAGCCGCCGATCACCGCCACGACGATGAAGTCGATCTCGCTGCCCAGGCCGGGGGCGACCTGCACCCCGCCGAGGCGGATCAGGCCCAGGGTGCCGAGCAGCCACCCCGCGACCGCGGTGAGGCAGAACAGCGTCACCGTCGTCCCCTTGACCGGGACGCCGAGCTCGCGGGCCGCGTGCCGGGCCCCGCCGCTGGCGAAGACGGCGTTGCCGAACCGCGTCCGCCACAGCACCCAGGTGGCCAGCGCGGTGACGCCCAGCCACCACAGCAGCGACACGCGGAACCGCCCGTCGCCCAACTGCACCGTCGACCCGAACAGCGCCTCCGCGGAGCTCCAGCCGGCCGCGGCGTCCAGGCCCTCGATCCGGGCCGATCCGGCGACCAGTTGGGTCCCGGCCAGGGTGGTGCCCTGCAGCACGAGGAACGTCGCGAGGGTCACCAGGAAGCTCGGCAGGCCGGTGGTCACCACCAGGAAGCCGTTGACCAGCCCGATCAGCAGCGCGGCGGCCAGCGACGCGATCAGCGCCGGCCACACGCCCCACCCGGCCTGCCCGATCAGCAGTGCGGTGACCAGGGAGCTCGCGACGGCGACCACGCCGACGGACAGGTCGAACTGGCCGGCGATGAGCAGCAGGGCCACCGGGACGCCGCCGATGCCCAGCAGCGCGGCGACGTCCAGGACGCTGGCCAGCCCGCCGGCCCCGAGCAGCTCCGGAGCCTGCAGGCCGAAGAAGACGACGAAGACCACCAGGCCGACCAGCGCGGCCAGGCTGGGCCGGGCGAGCGCGCGGGCGAGCAGCCGCCGGCCGGCGGGGGCGGTCGCGGGGGGCGCGCCGAACGCCGGGAGGTGGTCGGCGGTCACCGGTGCGGTACGCCGGTCGGGGGACAGGACGGCGGCAGCGGGACCTCCTCGCAGAGCCAGGGTGCGCTCCAGTGTCCACGACGGCCCCGGCGATGTGCTGGAGCGGCCCCGTTGCAGGGCCCCGCCGCGAGCCTGCGAGTGGTGGGGGGCAACGGGGTCCTTCTAAGGCTGCAGGCGCCAGCGCACGCGGTCGTCGGCGAACCACGTCCAGCGGGTGACCGGGCGGGGGTAGGGGACGCCGTCCCGGGTCACCCGCGCCGGGTCGCTGGCCACCTGCAGGGCGCGGCCCTTGGTCCGGCGGACCGGCCGCAGCGGGATGGTCATGACCGCGACGCCGATCGTGTCCACCGCCTGCCACTCGGGGCGGACGTCGAGCCGGGTCACCGTGCCGTCGGCGATCTTCATGTCGTCGTGGTGTGCCGCCAGGCCGAGCCGGCGGGAGAGGCCGCGGCGGGGGTCCTCGCTCCAGGCCTCCAGCCGGCCGTGGTGCAGCAGGACGCCGCCGTGGTCGTCGCGGACCAGGGTGAGCTCCCGCGGCGCGCCGGTGCCGATGCCCAGCGCGCGGGCCAGCCCGCCCGAGGCGGTGTCGTCGGCCGGCTCCCACGCGACCGGCACGTCGGCCGTGCGCCCCGTCCTGAGCAGCGCCGTCAGGACGGCGGCCAGGGCGGGGACCGGCCCGCGGACCACCACGGACTCGGCCCCGGTCGCCGCTGCGACGTCGTCCTTCCCGGGGGCCGAGCCGGGCTCCAGACCGCGCAGGTCGACCTCGACGGGAGGCATGCGGCTACCCTGCCACCTGCCAGCCGGGACCGGCCGGGAAGCTCGCGCGAGGAGATGACGAACGCCGATGCCGGCAGTCGTGCTGATCGGTGCCCAGTGGGGCGACGAGGGCAAGGGCAAGGCCACCGACCTGCTCGGGGGCCGGGTGCCCTACGTCGTCCGTTACCAGGGCGGGAACAACGCCGGGCACACGGTGATCACCCCGGACGGTGAGCGCTACGCGCTGCACCTGATCCCCTCGGGGATCCTGACGCCGGGCTGCACCCCGGTGATCGGGAACGGCGTGGTCGTCGACCCGGAGGTGCTGATCGGCGAGCTCGCCGGTCTCGAGGAGCGCGGGGTGGACACCTCGCGGCTGGTCATCTCCTCCGACGCGCACCTGATCATGCCGCACCACCGGGCCCTGGATAAGGTCACCGAGCGGTTCCTCGGGAAGCGGCGGATCGGCACCACCGGCCGCGGCATCGGCCCGGCCTACGGCGACAAGGTGGCCCGGGTCGGCATCCGCGCCCAGGACCTGCTCGACCTCGGCATCCTGCGGCAGAAGCTCGAGGGCACGCTGCAGGAGAAGAACCAGATCCTGGTCAAGGTCTACAACCGCCGCGCGATCGACGTCGACGAGGTCGTCGAGGAGTACGCGGGCTACGCCGAGCAGCTCAAGCACCGGATCGCCGACACCCGCCTGCTGCTGGGCAACGCGCTGGACGCCGGCGAGTGGGTGCTGCTGGAGGGCTCGCAGGGCACCCTGCTCGACGTCGACCACGGCACGTATCCGTTCGTGACGTCGTCCAACCCGACCGCCGGCGGCGCGGCCACCGGCTCGGGCATCGGCCCGACCCGCATCGAGCGCGTGGTCGGGATCCTCAAGGCCTACACGACCCGCGTGGGCTCGGGGCCGTTCCCGACCGAGCTGTTCGACGCCAACGGCGAGTACCTGCGCAAGCAGGGCGGCGAGGTCGGCGTCACCACGGGCCGGGACCGCCGCTGCGGCTGGTTCGACGCCGTCGTCGCGCGCTACGCCAGCCGGGTCAACGGGATCACCGACTACTTCCTCACCAAGCTCGACGTGCTCTCCGGCCTGGAGACGGTGCCGATCTGCGTGGCCTACGACGTCGACGGCGTGCGGCACGACGAGATGCCGATGACGCAGACGGAGTTCCACCACGCCACGCCGGTCTACGAGGAGATGCCGGGCTGGTTCGAGGACATTCGGCACTGCCGCACGTTCGACGAGCTGCCGGCCAACGCGCAGGCCTACGTGCGCCGGCTGGAGGAGCTCGCCGGCGCCCGGGTCAGCGTGATCGGCGTCGGCCCCGGCCGCGACGAGAACGTCGTCATCCACGACCTCATCGACTGAAGCGGAGTGCCCGGGGCGCGTTTTCCGCGCCCCGGGCACTCCGCATGTTCACCGACGCGAACACCGGCGCCCACGCGCGCAGCGACACCGCGACGACGGCGTCGTGGTCGGCGGCTCGGCACTCCCGGATGGTCGGCACCGCCGCATCGTGCTGGTGGTCGCCCGCTGGAGCCGAACGGTTCTCAGACGGCGACGAGCTCGGCGCGGGCCTGGACGGCGATGTCCGGGGAGTCGGTGATCAGCCCGTCGACGCCCAGGCCCAGGAGCAGGCGGGCCTCGGCCTCGGCGTGACCGAAGGCGGCCGGGTCGCTGCCGCGGCGCAGGTGCCGCGGCAGGTAGGCGTTCTCGGCGCGCAGCGTCCACGGGACGACGGCCAGGCCGGCGCGGTGCGCCTCGTGCACCAGCCCGGAGATGCCGACGAGGTGCTGCTCGGCGTCGCGCTGCAGGATCCGGTGCCGGCTGGGTGCGATGCCCTGCGCGTAGGTGGAGACCTCGCGCAGCCCGGCCGGGGTGATCAGCGCGTCGTAATCGGCGTGGTCGTCGACCAGCTGGAAGATCGCCGGCCCGCGGTCGCCGAGCTGCGCGCGCAGGGTGCGGAGGGCGGCGGCGTCGAAGGACTGCACGATCACCGGCCCGTCGGGGCGGACGGCGTCCAGGCGGCGCAGCTCGGCCGCGACCAGGTCGGTCATCGGCAGCCCGGCCTGCGCCGACCACGACGGCTTCTTCAGCTCGGCGAGCACGCGGACCTGGCGCTCGGGGGTGGACCGGCGGCGGGCCAGGTCGACCACCTCGGCAAGGGTGAGGATCCCGAACCGCCCGTCGTAGGCGGTGTTCAGCGGCCGCAGCTGCGGCATCCGCTCCACCGCCCGCAGGGTGCGCAGCTCGGCGAGGGTGAAGTCCTCGGCGAACCAGCCCGTGCGCTCGGCCCCGGCGACCTCGCGCGTGGTCCGGCGGGCGGCGAACTCGGGCCGGGAGCCCACGTCGGTCGAGCGGGAGAGCTCGTTCTCGTGCCGGACGACCAGCGCGCCGTCGCGGCTCACGACGACGTCGGGCTCGATGAGGTCCGCGCCGAGGTCGATGGCCAGCTCGAAGCTCGCCAGCGTGTGCTCGGGGCGGTAGGCGCAGGCGCCGCGGTGGCCGACGACGAGGGCCTGGGGAAGGCGGGTCACCGCGCGGAGGGCCGGCGACTCGGTCGCGTGCATGCCTTCGAGAACACCGGAGAAACCTGAACGTCGGGCAAACCTGAGCCGGTGATTCGCCCACAATTCGGGCGACAGCGCGCTGACCTGCGCGGCACCATGCCCCGCGTGACCGATCTCACCGCCCTCGGGTGGACGCCCGACCGGGTGGCCGAGCTGCCCCCGGGCACCGCCGCGGCCCGCGTGGCCCGGGTCGACCGCGGGCTGCTCACCGTGCTCGTCGCCGACGGCGAGCGGCGGGTGCACCCCGCCGCGGCCCTCTACGACGAGGCCGGTCTGGGCTCGCCGGCGGTGGGCGACTGGGTGGCACTGCGCGGCGAGCTGGCCGTCGCCGTCCTGCCGCGGCGCTCGGCGTTCACCCGCACGGTGGCCGGCCGGACGTCGGCCGCGCAGGTGGTCGCGGCCAACCTCGACGCCGTGCTGGTCGTCGATGCGCTGGCCGGCGCGGCCCGCCTGCGTCGCGTCGAGCGCTACCTCGCCGTGGCCTGGAGCAGCGGGGCCACGCCGGTCGTCGTCCTCACCAAGGCCGACCTGTGCGACGACGTCCCCGCCGCCGTCGCGGAGGTCGCCGAGGATGCGCTCGGCGTCGACGTGCTGGCGGTCAGCTCGGTCACCGGCGAGGGGCTGGACGCCGTCCGCGCGGCCGTCGGACCCGGGCGGACGGCGGCGATGGTCGGCCCCTCCGGCGTGGGCAAGTCCAGCCTGGCCAACGCGCTGGCCGGGTGCACCGTCGCGGTCACGCACGAGATCCGCGAGAGCGACGGCCGGGGCCGGCACACCACCACCGCCCGCGAGCTGCACCTGCTGCCCGGTGGCGGCCTGCTCGTGGACACCCCCGGCATGCGCGAGCTGGCGCTCTACGACGACCTCGACGGGGTGGACACCGCCTACGCCGACGTCACCGAGCTGGCCACGCGCTGCCGGTTCCGCGACTGCGCCCACCGGACCGAGCCGGGCTGCGCGGTCGCCGCGGCGATCGACGACGGCGCGCTCGACCCGGCCCGGTTCGCCGCCTGGCGCAAGCTGCAGCGCGAGGCCCACCGGCAGTTGCTGCGGGTCGACGCGCGGGCGCGGGCCGAGGAGCGGGCGCGCACCCGCGCGTTCTTCCGGTCGCTGCGGGACCAGCCGAACCGTCTGCGGTAGCACGCTGGGTAGGGTCGCCGTCCGTGCGCGTGCTCGTGATCGGCTCCGGCGCCCGGGAGCACGCCCTGTGCGTGGCTCTGTCCTCCGACCCCGCGGTCGATGCGCTCGCCTGCGCGCCCGGTAACGCCGGCACGCGCGCGGTCGCCGAGCCGCTCGCGGTGACCGTCGGCGACCCCGACGCGGTGGCGGCCACGGCACGGGAGTGGGGCGCCGACCTCGTGGTCGTCGGCCCCGAGGTGCCACTGGTCGCGGGGGCGGCGGACGCCGTCCGGGAGGCCGGGATCGCCTGCTTCGGCCCGTCGGCGCAGGCCGCGCAGCTGGAGGGCAGCAAGTCCTTCGCCAAGCACGTGATGGCCGCGGCCGGGGTGCCGACGGCCCGCTCATGGCCGATCGGCGGCCCCGCGGAGCTCGAGACGGCACTCGACGAGGTCGCCGTCGTCTCGCCCGGGATGCCCTACGTGGTCAAGGACGACGGCCTGGCCGCCGGCAAGGGCGTGCTCGTGACCCCCGACCGCGACGCCGCCGCCGCGCACGGCCGCGCGGTGCTCGACGCCGGGCACGCGGTGCTCATCGAGGAGTACCTCGACGGGCCCGAGGTGTCGCTGTTCGCCGTCACCGACGGCACCACGGTGCTGCCGCTGGTCCCCGCCCAGGACTTCAAGCGCCGCGACGACGGCGACGGCGGCCCGAACACCGGTGGCATGGGCGCCTACGCGCCGCTGCCCTGGGCGCCGGCGGGGCTGGTGGACGAGGTGCTGCGCACCGTGCTGCAGCCGACGGTCGACGAGATGCGCCGCCGCGGCGAGCCGTTCACCGGCCTGCTCTACGCCGGGCTCGCGCTGACCTCCCGCGGCGTGCGGGTGGTGGAGTTCAACGCCCGCTTCGGCGACCCCGAGACGCAGGTGGTGCTCCCGCTGCTGGAGACGCCGCTGGCCGGGCTGCTCCACGCCGCGGCCACCGGCACGCTCGCCGAGCACCCGCCGCTGCGGTGGCGGGACGGCGCCGCGGTGACCGTCGTCGTCGCCGCCTCCGGCTATCCCGAGCGGCCGCGCACCGGCGACCCGATCACCGGGGCGGACGGCGAGGGCGTGCTGCACGCCGGCACCGCCGTGGCCGCCGACGGCGCCGTCGTCTCCTCCGGCGGGCGGGTGCTCTCCGTGACCGCCGTCGGCCCCGACCTCGCCGCCGCCCGGCAGCTGGCCTACGAGCGGGTCGCCGGTGTCCGGCTGGCCGATGCGCACTGGCGCACCGACATCGCGCTGGCCGCCGTCGAGGACCGGATCACCGTCGGCTGATCACGCCATCCGGCCGAGGCCGCGCGGGAAGGCGTGCAGCCGCTGGCAGCCGTCGGCCGTGACGTGCAGCAGCTCGCCGGTCTGCACGCCGAGCGACCCGTCGGGCAGCGTCACGTTCGGCTGGACGACGACGGTCATCCCCTCGGCGAACCGCAGGTCCGGCAGCGGCTCGAGCGTGCGGCTGCGGGAGCCGAGCACCGGCGGCAGGTAGGCCCCGCCGAGCCCGTGCACGAGGTCGTCGACGGTGGTGAAACCGGCGTCCTCGATGACGCCCGCCGCGTCGACCACCTCGGCGGGGGTGACGCCGGGCGCCAGCAGCGCCTCGATGCGGGTCAGCGCCTCCTCTGCGACCGCGTGCAGCTCGGCGACCAGCGGGGTCGGGTCGGCCGCGACGGTGAACGTGCGCAGCAGCTGGCCCGGGTAGTCGACGCCCCAGCTGGTCGACAGCTCGCAGGACAGGACGTCGCCGGCCCCCAGCCGCCGCTCGCTCGGCCACTGCGCCGGCACGCACTGGGCCGGCGCGGCCATCGAGGTGAACGCGAAGTAGTGGATGTAGTTGGCGCCGCCCTCGGCGACGTACGCGCCCTCGACCAGCGCGCCGAGCTCGTACTCGGTCGTCCCGGGCCGCGCGCCGTCGGCGAGGGCGCGCATCGAGCGGTCGGTCAGCTCCGCGGCCCGGCGCAGCCAGTCGACCTCCTCGGCGGACTTGCACAGCCGCAGCCGGGTGTACGCCGCGTTGAGGTCGACCAGGGTCAGCCCCGCCGCGCGCAGCCCGTCGGCCATGCCGAACGGCACCGGGCCGATGACGCCGACCTGCGTCGCGCCGCGGCGCCGCAGCTCCTCGGCCACCGTCCGGCCGGTCGGGCCGGCCCAGCGCACGTCGGCGTCCCGGGCGATCCGGCGGGCCTGCGGCACGTGGTTGTGGAAGTGGACGAGCAGCGCGTCGGTCTCGCCGGGGGTGTGCACGACGGCGGCTTCGCGGGTCACCGGCCAGCCGGTCAGCCACTGGACCGCGCTGCCGGAGCGGTTGGCCCCGTAGAGCAGGGCGTGCCCGGCCCCGGCCTCGGCGAGGACGGCGTCGATCGCGTCGCGCCGGCGGGCGGTCTCGGCGGCGCTGAACGCCGGGGGAGCGCCGGTCACCGGGCGAGCAGCCCGGACGAGGCGTCCAGCGGGCGGTCCAGGACGTCGGCGCCGTCGACCACCTCGGGCAGGAAGCGGCGGCGCAGCGCGGCGATGGTCGCCAGGGCCGCGGGGTCCACCTCCCCGCCGGGGATCAGCCCCTCCGCGGGGTCGCGCAGCCGTTCGACGTAGCGGCCGGCGAGCTCGGGGGAGACGTTCAGCCGGGCGGCGGCCTCCTCCGCGGCGACGTCGTCCACCCGGCCGGCGAGGACGTCGTCGATGGTCCGGTTCAGCGCACCGGCCAGCGCCCGGGCCTGCGCGAGGTGCTGCTCACCGGCCACGGCCAGCACGGTGCCGAGGTAGGGCGCGGTGACGTCGGCGACCGCGGCCAGCCGCGGACAGCCCTGCTCCTCGGCGACCAGCTCGTTGCCGGCGTTGAGCATGGTCGCGTCGCACGCGCCCGACAGCAGGGCGGTCAGCCGCTTCGGCGTCGAGCCCAGCGCCACGAGCTCGTACTCGTCGCGGGAGACGCCGAGGGACTCGGTCAGCGCGTACATCGCCAGCGCGAAGCCCGACGAGGGGACGTCGACGCCGATCCGCGCGCCGCGCAGCGCCTCCGGGCCCTCGATCCCGCGCCGGCCGTACAGGGCCAGCCCCATGCCGCGGTCGACCGCGCTGACCATGCGGACGTCGAGCAGCTCGCCGAGCGGGTTGGTCGGGCTGAACCGGTAGGCGAGCACGTTGTCGGGGCTGGTGAAGGCGACGTCGAGCTCATCCGCGAGCAGGGATCTGAACTGGCCCGGGGAGGAGGCGACCGGCACCTCCTCCGGCTCCAGGTCCACCTCGGCCAGCCGGCCGGTGCGACGGGCGATCGAGAGCAGCACGGACGGGCTGAAGGCGCCGACGACGAGACGGGCAGGCACGCAACCTCCTGACGAGGACCACTGGGGCCAGCGAGTATGCCGTTCTGCAGTCGATTGCACCAGAGGACCATCCCGGCCTGGGCGTGCTCTGCCGCAGAACCTCGGGGGCGGGTGCTTGACAGGCGGGGCCCCGCGATAGGACCCTGCTGTCGCGTTGCACAATCGATTGCAGAGCCGGAGGGCGTGGATGGACGAGCGCGTGGCATCGGCGATCGCGCACTGGGGGCCCCGCTTCACGACCAACGGCGTCACCGTCTCGGACTTCCAGACGGTGACCGCCCGGGTCGAGCGCTGGGCGGACTGGTGCGCCGCCTGGTCGGACAAGGGTGCCGAGCACGAGGCGCTGGGTCGCCGCGCCCTCGCCGACGGCCGCCTGGTCTCGGCCGGCCAGCACCTGTCCCAGGCCGCGGTCTACTTCCACTTCGGCAAGTTCGTCTTCGTCGAGGACGTCGACCAGATGCGCGCCGCCCACCAGCGCGCGGTCGCCTGCGCCACCGACGCGCTGCCGCACCTGCAGCCCGCGGGCCGCCGGGTCGAGATCCCCTTCGAGGGCACCCGCCTCGTCGGCGTCCTGCGCCTGCCCGGCGGCGAGGGCCCGTACGCGACCGTCGTCCTGCTGCCCGGCCTGGACTCCACCAAGGAGGAGCTGCGCTCCACCGAGGAGACCTTCCTCGAGCGCGGGCTGGCCACCTTCAGCGTCGACGGTCCCGGCCAGGGCGAGGCCGAGTACGACCTGCCGATCCGCGGCGACTGGTCCGGGCCGGCCGAGGCGGTCCTCGCCACCCTCGAGGGCCTGCCCGAGGTGGACACCGGCCGCGTGGCGATCTGGGGCGTCAGCCTCGGCGGCTACTACTCGGCGCGGGTCGCCGCGGCGCTCGGCGACCGCGTGCGCGCCTGCGTCGCGCTGGCCGGCCCGTACGACTTCGGCGCCTGCTGGGACCGGCTGCCGGCGCTGACCCGGGCCACGTTCCAGGTGCGCTCGCGCGCCGGCAGCGACGACGAGGCCCGCGCCATCGCGAGCACCCTGTCGCTCGAGGGCGTCGCGGAGAAGATCACCGCCCCGCTGCTCATCGTCTTTGGCCGGCAGGACCGGCTGATCCCCTGGCAGCACGCCGAGCGCCTGCGCGACACCGCGGGTGGCGAGGTGGAGCTGCTGATGCTCGAGGACGGCAACCACGGCTGCGCCAACGTCGCCCCGTGGCACCGCCCGTACACCGCCGACTGGCTCGCCGCCCGCCTGACCGCAACCGCTAGGAGCACGCAGTGAACACCACCACCCCCGTCGAGTCGGTCGGCTGGATCGGCGCCGGCCGCATGGGCGCGGCCATGGCCGCCCGCCTGGCCAAGGCCGGCGTCAAGGTCACCGTCTGGAACCGGACCAAGGCCAAGGCCGAGCCGCTGGCCGAGGTCGGCTGCGCCATCGCCGACACCATCTCCGAGCTGCGCGGCCTCGACGCGGTCTTCGTCATGGTCTCGACGTCGAAGGACCTCGAGCAGGTGCTGCTCGGCGAGGGCGGGCTGCTGGAGAACCCCGAGGACCTGCCGCGGATCGTCGTCGACTGCTCGACGGTGGACCAGGCCGCCTCCGAGGCGATGCGCGCCGCCTGCGAGGAGCGCGGGGTCGCCTTCCTCGCCGCGCCGGTCAGCGGCAACGGCAAGGTGGTCAAGGCCGGCATGCTCAGCCTGGTGGCCTCGGGCCCCGAGGAGACGTTCCGGCAGGTGGAGCACCTGCTCGGGCACATCGGGCAGCACGTCACCTACGTCGGCGAGGGCGACGTCGCCCGGCTGGTGAAGATCTGCCACAACCTCATGCTCGGCGTCGTGACCCAGTGCATGGCCGAGATCACCGTGCTGGCCGAGAAGGGCGGCGTCCCCCGGGCGGCGTTCCTCGAGTTCCTCAACAACAGCGTGATGGGCTCGGTGTTCACCCGGTACAAGTCGCCGGCGTTCGTGAACCTGGACTACACGCCGACGTTCACGCCGATCCTGCTGCGCAAGGACTTCGACCTGGGCCTCGCCGCCGCGCACCAGCTCGACGTCCCCATGCCCGTGGCCGCGGCGACCGCCCAGGCGGTGCAGGCCAGCGTGAGCAGCGGCCGGGTGGAGGAGGACTTCTCCATCCTGCTCGACCTGCAGGCGCACAACTCGGGGCTGGCCCTGACCTCCGAGGACGTCGCGGTGGACGACGGCCTCAGCGCCGCGGAGCAGGGCGCCTGATGACCGCCCCCGGCGTCCGGCCCTTGCCGGCGCCCGGCCACATGGGCGTCGACTACGAGCAGCGGGTCGACTTCGCCCGCCTCCGCGACTACCGGCTCGGCCGGGCCAAGGCGTCGCTGGAGGCCAGCGAGTGCGGCGCCTTCCTGCTCTTCGACTTCTACAACATCCGCTACACCACGCAGACGTGGATCGGCGGTGCGCTCGGCGACAAGATGATCCGGTACGCCTTGCTGGCTCGGGGCAAGGACCCCGTGCTCTGGGATTTCGGCTCGGCCGTGAAGCACCACCAGCAGTACTCCCAGTGGGTGCCGACCGAGAACTACCGTGCCGGCTTCCTCGGCTTCCGCGGAGCCGTCGCACCGACGGTCGGCCTCATGGCCGATGCGGTCGCGGAGATCAAGTCGCTGCTCGTCGAGGCGGGCGTGGCCGACATGCCCGTGGGTGTCGACATCGTCGAACCGCCGTTCCTCTTCGAGATGGAGCGTCAGGGCCTCCGGGTGGTCGACGCCCAGCAGCTCATGCTCGACGCCCGGGTGATCAAGTCACCCGACGAGATCGTCCTGCTCAACCAGGCGGCGGCCATGGTCGACGGCGTCTACCAGGACATCGTCGAGATGCTGAAGCCCGGGGTGCGGGAGAACCAGATCGTCGCGCACGCCAACAAGCGGCTCTACGAGATGGGCTCCGACCAGGTCGAGGCGGTCAACGCGATCTCCGGTGAGCGGTGCAATCCGCACCCGCACAACTTCACCGACCGGCTGATCCGCCCGGGCGACCAGGCGTTCTTCGACATCATCCACTCCTACAACGGCTACCGGACCTGCTACTACCGGACCTTCGCCGTCGGCAGCTCCACCCCGGCGCAGCGCGACGCGTACACGAAGGCGCGCGAGTGGATGGACCGCGGGCTGGCCGGCATCAAGGCCGGCGTGGGCACCGACGAGGTCGCCGCGCTGCTGCCGAAGGCCGAGGAGTTCGGCTTCGAGAACGAGATGCAGGCCTTCGGGCTGCAGTTCGCCCACGGTCTCGGCCTCGGCCTGCACGAGCGGCCGATCATCTCCCGGCTCAACAGCATGACCGAGCCCGTCGAGCTGCAGGAGGGCATGGTGTTCGCCCTGGAGACCTACTGCCCGGCCAGCGACGGCTTCTCCGCCGCGCGGATCGAGGAGGAGGTCGTCGTCACCGCCGACGGCCCGCAGATCCTCACGCTGTTCCCCGCGCAGGACCTCGTCGTCACCAACCCGTACTGATCCGGAAGGCCCCCATGACGCTCGACGCCCTCGGCGACTTCGACTACCTGTTCACCGACCTCTGGATCGGGGGCAAGCCGGCGCCGGCCTCCGACGGCGGCCGCTTCGACGTGCTCGACCCGGCGACCGGCCGGGTGCTCACCACCGTCGCCGACGGCACGGTGGACGACGCGATCGCGGCGGTCGACGCCGCCGACGCCGCGGCCGCGGCCTGGGCGGCCACCGCCCCGCGGGAGCGCTCGGAGATCCTGCGCCGCGCCTTCGACCTGATGACGGCGCAGGCGGACACCCTGGCCCGGCTGGTCACGCTCGAGAACGGCAAGGCGCTGCCGGACGCGAAGGGCGAGGTCACCTACGCCGCGGAGTTCTTCCGCTGGTACGCCGAGGAGGCCGTGCGGGCCAACGGCGCGGTGACGACGGCGCCGTCCGGTGCGAACAAGATCCTCGTGGTGCAGCAGCCGGTGGGCATCTGCGTGCTGGTGACTCCGTGGAACTTCCCGGCCGCGATGGCCACCCGCAAGATCGGCCCCGCGCTGGCCGCCGGCTGCACGGTCATCCTCAAGCCGGCCAGCGACACACCGCTCACCGCGCTGGCCATGGCCCGCATCCTGGAGGACGCCGGCGTGCCCCCGGGCGTGGTCAACGTGCTGCCCGCCCGGCGCTCGGGCGCGGTCGTGTCGGCCATGCTGCACGACCCGCGGGTGCGCAAGCTGTCGTTCACGGGTTCGACCGAGGTCGGCCGGGTGCTGCTGCGCGAGGCGGCCGACCAGGTCATCAACTGCTCGATGGAGCTCGGCGGCAACGCCCCGTTCCTCGTCTTCGCCGACGCCGACCTCGACGCCGCCGTCGAGGGCGCCATGATCGCCAAGATGCGCAACGGCGGCGAGGCGTGCACCGCGGCCAACCGGTTCTACGTCGAGCGGCCCGTGGCCGAGGAGTTCAGCCGGCGGCTGGCCGAGCGGATGTCCGCGCTGCAGGTCGGGCCCGGGCTGGCGGAGGAGACCCAGGTCGGCCCGCTGGTCAACGACGACACCGCGGCGAAGGTCGACGAGCTCGTCCGGGGCGCGGTGGACGGCGGGGCGACGGCCGTCGTCGGGGGCCGCCGTCCCGACCGCGAGGGCTTCTACTACGAGCCGACCGTCCTGACCGGCGTCGAGCCGGGTTCGGCGATCCTCCGCGAGGAGATCTTCGGGCCGGTGGCGCCCGTGGTCGCCTTCGACGACGAGGACGAGGCGATCCGGCTGGCCAACGACACCGAGTACGGCCTGGTCTCCTACCTGTACACCGCTGACCTCGCCCGCGGCCTGCGGGTCAGCGAGGCGCTGGAGTCGGGCATGGTCGGCCTCAACCGTGGGCTGGTCAGCGACCCGGCGGCGCCGTTCGGCGGGACCAAGCAGAGCGGCATCGGCCGCGAGGGCGGCCACGACGGGATGCTCGACTACCTGGAGAGCAAGTACATCGCCGTCTCGTGGTGACGAGCTCAGACGGCCTCATGAGCGCCGTGCGGTGAACCGCTGGGGCCCGGAATCGGTGCGATTCCGGGCCCCAGCAGTTCGAACGATGCGGCGGTGCGGGGGATCAGACCTGGGCGGTGGGCGCCGGCTGGTTCTTCGCGGCCCAGTAGTCGGGGCGGCCCTTGCTCTCGGCAAGCTCCTCGGCGGTGCGGAAGCCCGGTGCCATCGAGGCGTCGGTGCCGGCCAGGTACTGGTGGTGGTCGATGCCGAGCAGCCGGATCCAGCTCTGCTGGCCGAAGGTCAGCGCGATGCAGCAGCCGAGCTCGACCAGCTCCGGCTCGGAGAAGTGCGCGTGCAGCCGGGCCCAGAAGCCCTCCTCGTCGGCCGGCATGCCCCACGCGATCGCCTCGGCGTAGGCCAGCGCCGCCTTCTGCCGCTCGTCGTACTGGTCGGACTTCTCGAAGTTGAGCAGCTCGTCGTACTGCATCTCCTCGAGGCCGGCCTTCGCCGCCTTGATCGAGCGCTGGTTGCCGCAGAACTCGCACAGCACCGTGCGGGAGATGTAGACGCGGCACAGCTCCTTGGTCGCGTGGTCGCAGACACCGCTGTGGAACAGCGACTTCCAGGAGTCGGCGAACGCCCAGAACGCGTTCGGCGCGTGCGCACGGACGGCGGAGCTCTCCGGCCGCGGCGTCCCCTCGCGGGCGCAGCGGTGCATCTCCTCCTGCATCGCCTCGTTCATGTCCTCGAGCGGGACGTAGCTGATGTGCGGGCGGGGCATGACGGACTCCTTCGTCAGTCGGTTGCGGTGATCGCGGCCTCGACGGCCTGGGCGGTCAGGGGGAGATCGCGGACGCGGACCCCGACGGCGGCGGCGACGGCGTTGCCGATCGCACCGGCGGTGGGGCCCTGTGCCGCCTCGCCGGCGCCGAGCGAGGGCGCGGCGGAGTCGACGAGGTGCACCTGGATCTCGGGCACCTCGGAGAAGCGCAGGATCGGGTAGCCCTCCCAGTCGTCGCTGGTCACCCGGCGGCGGTCGAAGCGCACCCGCTCCTTGAGCGCCCAGCTGGCGGCCTGGATCGTGCCGCCCTCGATCTGGAAGCGGACGCCGTCCGGGTTGATCACCCGGCCGACGTCGACGGCGACGGTGAGCCGGCGCAGCCGGATGTCGGTCTCGGCCTCGACCTCGGCGACGACGGCGCAGTAGGCGCCGCGGCCCTTGTACCGGGCGACGCCGAGGCCGCGGCCGGTGCCCTCGGGCAGCGGCGTCCCCCAGCCGGCCCGCTCGGCGGCCGTGGTGAGCACGGCGCGCGCCCGCTCGTCGGTGAGGTGGCGCAGCCGGAACTCCAGCGGGTCCTGCCCGGCCAGCTCGGCGAGCTCGTCCATGAACGACTCGATGCTGAACACGTTGAGGAACGCGCCCAGCGCCCGCAGCGCCGAGGAGCGCACCGGGTTGTCGAGCAGGCGGTGCCCGTGGATGCGCCGGTTGCCGACGTCGTACAGCGGGACGGCGTTGCGCGTGGAGCCACCGCCGGCCGCGGCGGGCGGGTCGGCCGCCGCCGGGGCCGGGAGCGGCCGCGCGAGGTGCGTGCCGGCGAGCAGGCCGGGCACGCCCGCGTAGCCGGGGCGGGCGGTGTGGCCCTGCGACCAGACGTCGTAGCTCCACGACACGATCCGGCGATCCGCGTCGAGCTGAGCCGACACGTGGCTGGCCATGGCCGAGCCGAACGGCGCCCACGACAGCTCGTCGCGCCGGCTCCACTGCACCTGCACCGGATGGCCGGGCACGGCCCGCGCCAGCAGGACGGCGTCGAAGGCGACGTCGTCGGCGCCGTTGTGGCCGTAGCAGCCGGCGTTCTCGACGTGCTCCACGGTGATCCGCGCCGGGGGGACGTCGAGGGCGTGCGCGATCGCGTCGCGCAGCCGGTGCACGCCCTGGCTGGAGCTCCACACGTGCACGCTGCCGTCGGTGTCCCAGTGCGCGATGCCGCAGCTGGGTGCGATCGAGGCGTGCGCCAGGAACGGGCGGCTGTAGCGGGCGGACAGGGCGGGGCCCGACGCGGAGGTCTGCCCGGCGTCGTCGAGCACCGCCACGGTCTCGGTGGGGGACTCCTGCAGGAAGGCGACGAGGTCGCGCTCGTCGGGCAGTGCGTCGTCCTCGGTCCAGGTCGCCGCCTTGCGCAGGCGCTCGACGGCGACGGCGACCGCGGCCTCGTCGGGGCCGACGACGCCGAGGAACGAGCCGTCGCGGACGACGGTCAGCCCGTCGACGGCCACCGGCGCCACGTCCACCAGCTGCGCTCCGGGAGACGGTGGGCGGACCACGCGGCCGAACAGCTGCCCCGGCAGGCGCAGGTCGGAGATGTATCGCGGCCGCCCGGCGATCTTGTCGGGCAGGTCCAGCCGGGCCGCGCTGGTGCCGACCACCCGGTAGGACGACGGATCCGCGAGCGGCACCGCGGGGTCGGCGTCGACGTCGAGGTCCACCTCCGCGGCGCCGTAGGGCCGGCCGGCGTACCGCGCGCGCACGTTGGCGCAGACCACGCGGACCGCGGGCGCGGACTCGACGATCGACATGCTGCCCGCGGTCAGGCCCTCGTCCGGCCCCGCGCTGGAAGCCGGCAGCATCCGGATCCGGTCGAGCGGCACGCCGAGCTCCTCGGCGGCCACCTGGGCGAGGGCGGTGAGGATCCCCTGCCCGAACTCGACCTTGCCGACCCGCAGCTCGACCGTGCCGTCGGGGCACACCCGCACCCACGAGGAGAGCCGCGGGTTGGCCGCGAGGTCCTTGGGCAGCTCGGGCGAGCCGGCGGCGGTGTCGACCCGGGGGGCGGTGTCGGCGGCGGTGGTCACGATGCATCCCCCGCCGCGACGACGGCGTCGATGATCCGGCGCTGGGCGCCGCAGCGGCAGAGGTTGCGGTCCAGCGCCCGCGCCACGGTGGCGGCGTCGGGGGCGGGCACCTCCTCCAGCAGGGCGGCGGCGCGGACGGCGATGCCGGAGATGCAGAACCCGCACTGGGCGGCCTGCCGGTCGAGCAGCGCCTGCTGCACCGGGTGCAGGGCGCCGTCGGCGCCGAGGCCCTCCACGGTCACGACGTCGTGGCCGGCGGCGGCCCACACCGGGGTGTCGCAGGACGGGACGACGGCGCCGTCCAGCCGGACGAAGCAGGCTCCGCACTGGCCCAGGCCGCAGCCGAACCGCGGGCCGAGCAGCCCGAGCTCGTTGCGCAGCACGGTGAGCAGCGGGGTGTCGGGCTCCGCCGACACCGACGCCTCCCGGCCGTTGACGCGCAGGCCGAACGTCTCCTTCATCGGGTGAACACCTCCGGGTGGCGGCCCAGCTCGATCCGCGTGCGGCGGATGTGCCCGGCCAGGCAGCGCTCCGCGTCGACGACGTCGCGGCGGGCGATCGCGTCGAGCAGCAGGCGGTGCTCGGCGTTGATGACCCACTTGCGGCCGGGGCCGGTGAGCGTGACGAACGTGCGCCGGTAGTGCGCGGTGGAGTTCCACAGCCGGGTGACCGTGGCGGTCAGCTGCTCGATCCGGCAGCCGGTGTAGCTCTGCAGGTGGAACTCGCGGTCCAGCTCGAGGAAGGCGGCGACGTCGTCGTTGGCCTCGATGCGCTCCTGGACGTCCTCGAGGTGCCGGATCTGGGCGTCGGTGAGGTTCGGGATGCTCTCGGCGATCGCCAGCTGCTCGAGCTGCTCGCGCATCTGGTAGATGACGTCGACCTCGTGCATCGACAGGCTGGGTACGCGGGCGCCGCGGTGCCGCTCGTGCTCGGTGAGGCCCTCGGCCTCGAGGATGCGCAGCGCCTCGCGGACCGGCAGCCGGCTCGAGCCCAGCCGCTCGGCGACCTCCTCCTGGCGGATCCACTCGCCGGGGGCGATCTGGCCGGTGAGGATCGCGTGCCGCAGGTAGTGGGCGACCCGCGAGCTGGCCGCCCCGATGCCCGAGCCCACCTCCGTCATGCGAACGCCTCCGGGGTGCGGAAGTACGCCTTGCCCTCCGGATAGCTCACCAGCTCGAACTGCATGCCCCACGGCGCGAGGAAGTAGACCCAGCGCTGGCCCTCGTGCGCGCCCTTGCTCGCCGTCGGCTCGCCGAGCACCCGGACGCCGTGCTCGCGCAGGTGGGCGACCGCCGCGTCGAGGTCGTCGACGTACAGGGCGACGTGGTGCCCGCCGATGTCGCTGTTGCGTGGGGGCACCGGGTTCTGGTCGGGCGCCTCGTAGGAGAAGACCTCGAAGACCGCCTGGCCGCCGCAGCGGAAGAAGCTGTTGCGCCGCATGACCGCCCGCGGGTGGACGTTGAGGTGCTCGGCCATCCAGTCGGTGTCCTCGTGTACGAACGGCCCGAGCGAGTACAGGTACTCGCAGCCGAGGACGTCGACCAGGAAGGCCCGCGCCTGCTCGAGGTCGGGAACCGTGAAGCCGATGTGGTCCACGCCCGTCAGCCCCGGCAGTGCCATGTGCGCCTCCCTCGAATCACGCGGTCTGGATCCAAATACTAGGCGAATGTGAGTCAGCACACTAGTATCTAACGCAACCTGCTCGAACTCGGATCCAATCCGGCTCCGTGAGCACGTCCGCGAGGAGAAACCCGATGCCCCTGCACCGACGGCTGGAACCGGCCGCTCCGTGGGTGGAGCTGGTCGCCACCGACGAGGACTGGGACGCCGCCGACCCCGAGCTGCTGCAGGCGATGCACGCGCAGCTGGTGCTGATCCGCGTGTTCGAGGAGTACGTCCTCGAGCTGGCCGGTGCTGGGCTCATCCACGGGCCGGCGCACTCCAGCATCGGCCAGGAGGGCGGCGCGGTCGGCTCGGCGCTCGCGCTGACCAGCGCCGACCAGGTCAACGGCACCCACCGCGGGCACCACCAGTTCCTGGCCAAGGCGCTGCACCACGTCGCGCCCAAGGGCATCGACCTGACCGCGCCGGTGGCCGACGACGTGCGCGAGGTGCTGCTGCGCACCCTCGCCGAGATCTGCGGGCTCGACCGCGGCTGGAGCCACGGCCGCGGCGGCTCGATGCACCTGCAGTGGAAGGACGCCGGCGCGATGGGCACCAACGCCATCGTCGGCGGCGGCGTCCCGCAGGCCGCGGGCTTCGCCTGGGCCGACCGGCAGGCCGGCACCGACGCGGTCTCGGTGACCTACTTCGGCGACGGGGCGGCCAACATCGGCTCGACGCTCGAGACGCTGAACCTCGCCGCGGCCTGGAAGCTGCCGGTCTGCTTCTTCATCGAGAACAACCGCTACGCCGTCTCCACCAACGTCTTCGAGGCCACCGGCGAGCCCCGGCTCTCCGGGCGCGGGCCGGGCTTCGGCGTCGCCAGCTGGAAGGTCGACGGGATGGACCCGCTCGCCGTCCACCTGGCCGTGCAGGCGGCGGTCGCGCACATGCGGGCCGGCAAGGGCGCCACTCTCGTCGAGGCCGACACCTACCGCTACTTCCACCAGAACGGCGGCTTCCCCGGCAGCGCGTTCGGCTACCGCTCCAAGGAGGAGGAGCGGGAGTGGCGCGCCCGCGACCCGATCGACCAGGTCGCCGGCCACCTGGTCCGGCGGGGCATCCTCACCGCCGCCGGCCACGACGCCGCCGTCGCCGCGGCCAAGCAGGCGATGGCCGAGGTCGGCGAGGTGCTCTTCGAGCCCGACCCCGACGGCAAGCCCGGCGCGCGCCGGATCCGCGCCTCCGAGTGGCCCGACCCGCGGTTCGTGGACGTCGGCGTGCGCGGCGACCTGTCGGAGTTCGCCGACGCCCGGTTCGCCGACGTCGACGACTTCGCCGGCGAGCTCACCGAGGGCAAGTTCATCGAGTCGGTCGCCGCCGTCATGGGCCGGCGCATGGAGACCGACGAGCGCGTCGTCGTCATGGGCGAGGACGTGCACCGGCTCAACGGCGGCACCAACGGCGCCACCCGTGGGCTCAAGGACCGCTTCCCCGACCGCATCCTCGGCACGCCGATCAGCGAGAACGCCTTCGCCGGCCTGGGCGGGGGGATCGCGATCGACGGACGGTTCCGTCCCGTCGTCGAGTTCATGTACGCCGACTTCATGTGGGTCGCCGCCGACCAGCTGTTCAACCAGATCGGCAAGGCGCGGCACATGTTCGGCGGCGACGGCTCGGTGCCGTTCGTGCTGCGCAGCAAGGTGGCGATGGGCACCGGCTACGGCTCGCAGCACTCCATGGACCCGGCCGGCATCTTCGCCACCAACCCGGGCTGGCGGATCGTCGCGCCGACGACGCCGTTCGACTACGTGGGGCTGATGAACGCCGCGCTGCGCTGCGAGGACCCGGTCGTCGTCCTCGAGCACGTCGACCTCTACAACTCCACCGGTCCCGCCCCGGTCGACGACCTGGACTACTGCCTGCCGGTCGGCAAGGCCGCGGTGCGCCGGACCGGGTCGACGGTCACCGTCCTGACCTACCTGGCGATGACGCACTACGTGCTCGACGCGGTGGAGGCCGGCGGGTTCGACGCCGAGGTGATCGACCTGCGCTGGCTGGACCGCGCCAGCATCGACTGGGAGACGATCGGCGAGAGCATCCGAAAGACCAACAACGTGCTCATCGCGGAGCAGGGCGCCGTCGGGACGTCGTACGGCGGCTGGCTGGCCGACGAGATCCAGCGGCGGTTCTTCGACTGGCTCGACGCCCCCGTGCAGCGGGTGACCGGCGGCGAGGCCTCGCCGAGCATCAGCAAGGTCCTCGAGCGCGCGGCGATCGCGCAGAGCGCCGAGGTCACGGCCGCGCTGCGCGAGATCACGGAGGCCTGAGCGATGGCACGGCTGATGCGCATGCCCGAGGTCGCGGCGGGCGGCACCGAGGCGGTCCTCGCCGGCTGGTCGGTGGGCGAGGCCGCCGAGTTCGGCGCCGAGGACGTCGTCGCCACGGTGGAGACCGAGAAGGCGGTCGTCGACGTCGAGGCCGAGCAGGCCGGCGTCGTCCTCAAGCTGCTGGTCGCGCCGGGGGCGACGGTCGAGGTCGGCGCGCCGATCGCGGTCCTCGGCGACCCGGGGGAGCGGGTCGACGACCTCGCCGCCGTGCTGGCGTCGCTGGGCGTCGGCCGGCTGCCCGACTCGCCCCCGGACCCGGAGGGCGGCAAGCAGGAGGCGCCGCCCAGCCCGGCGGTGCCGGAGCCGCTGGTGGCCACCGCGGAGGCGGTCGCCGGGCCGGTCTCCGCGGCGGCCGCCGTGAACGGGAACGGGCACCGGCGGATCTTCGCCAGCCCGCTGGCCCGGCGGCTGGCCCGCGACGCCGGGCTCGCCCTCGAGTCGATCGCCGGCACCGGCCCGGGCGGGCGGATCCTGCGCCGGGACGTCGACGCGGCCAAGGCGCAGTCGCCCGCACCGGCACCGGCGCCCGCGGCGGCACCGGCGCCCGCGGCCACCGCCGCCGCCGTCCCGACCGCCGCCGTCCCCGCGGACTGGACCGACGTCCCGCACACGCCGATGCGGCGGGCGATCGCCCGCCGGCTCACCGAGAGCAAGCAGACGATCCCGCACTTCACCGTGCGGGCGACGCTGCGGGTCGACGACCTGCTGCGGCTGCGTGCCGGCCTGGCCGAGGCCGGCACGAAGGTGTCGGTGACCGACCTGCTGGTCAAGGCCGCGGCGCGGGCGCACACCGCGGTGCCGCGGATGAACGCGATCTGGACGCCCGAGGCGATGCGGCAGTTCTCCGCCGTGGACGTCGCCCTCGCCGTGGCCACCGAGACCGGCCTGCTCACCCCCGTCGTCCGGGCCGTGGACCGGTCGCCGGTGTCGGAGGTAGCGGCCACCGTGCGCGACCTCGTGGACCGGGCCCGCGCCGGGCGGCTGCGCCAGGACGAGCTCGAGGGCGGCACGCTGACGATCACCAACCTCGGCATGTTCGGCACCGAGGAGTTCGCCGCGATCATCAACCCGCCGCAGTCGGCGATCCTCGCCGTCGGTGCCGCGCGGCAGGAGCCGGTCGTCACCGACGGCGCGCTGGCCGTGGCCACGGTCGTGAAGGTGACGCTGTCCGCGGACCACCGGGTGATCGACGGTGCCCTGGCGGCCGAGTGGATGGCGGCGTTCACCGCCACCGTGGAGCAGCCGCTGCGGATCCTGGTGTAGCTACGTCGCTTGGACGACGGGCTTCGCCCGCTCGGGCCTCGGCTCGGGCGGGCGGGGCCCGTCGTTGCGGCGGGACAGGTACGTGCCGGCCACGTTCGCGCAGGCGACCGTCGGGACGGCGATCAGCGCGCCGAAGATGCCGCCGACCAGCAGGCCGGCGGCGATCGCGAGGACGACGGCCAGCGGGTGCACGCGGACGGCGCGGCCGAGCAGCAGCGGCTGCAGGACGTGCCCCTCGAGCTGCATGACCAGGATGACGATCGCCAGCGCGATCAGCGCCTTGATCGGCCCCTCGGACACCAGCGCGACCAGGACGGCGACCGAGCCGGCGAGGAACGACCCGATGATCGGGATGAACGCCCCGAGGAAGACCAGCGCGGCCAGCGGGATGACCAGCGGCACGCCGAGGATCGCCAGCCCGATGCCGATGCCGATGGCGTCGACCAGCGCGACGGCGACCGTCGCGCGGACGTAGGAGATCAGCGTCCGCCAGGCGCGGCGGGCGGCCTCGTCGAGGTAGGCGCGGGAGTCGCGGGGGAACAGCCCGACCAGCCACAGCCAGATGGACCGGCCGTCCTTGAGGAAGAAGAACAGCGTGAACAGCGCCAGGACGATGCCGGTGAACACCTCGCCGACGGTGGCCGCGGTGGTCAGCGCCCCGGTGGCGATCGTCTGCTGGTTGCTGACCAGGGTGTCCTGCAGCTGGGTGACGGCCTGCGAGAGCTGGTTCTTGGTGATCGGGAAGGTGCTGACGATGAAGTCCTGCACCTGCCCGATGCCCTGGCTGACCTGCGCTGCCAGGTCGCTGAAGCCGGCGGTGAACCGCTCGACGACCAGCGTGATGATCCCGGCGACCACCGCGAGGCCGACGAGGAGCATCGCCAGCGCGGCCAGCGACCGCGGCCACCCCCGCTTCACCAGGCCGGCCGCCCCGGGCTGCAACAGGGCGGCCAGCAGCAGCGCCACGATCACCGGGACGACGACCACGGCGATCGTCGCCATGGCGTAGAGCAGCGCGTACAGGCCGGCGAGGACGACGATCAGCCGCCACGACCAGGCAGCCGCCGTCCGGAGGCCGATGGGGACGACGGCGTCGGGGGAGCCGGCCGTGCGGTCGCGCAGCAGCCGGGTGGTGCGCTCGCCGGGCCGGTGCGGCCGGCCGCCGTTGGGCGGCCCGCTGACGCCGCCCGGGCCTATCGGGCCGTCCAGGTCCGGCGCCCCGGGCTCGGGACTGCCCAGCGGGGGACGGTCGGACCCGTCCGTGTCGGGCGCGGTGCCCGAGGGGCGCTCGGGGGCGTCGACCTCGTCGTCGTGCAGCAGGATCGCGCGGTCGTCGTCCCGCTCGGGCCAGGCGTGCGGATCGTGCTCGGCGGCCGCGCGGATGCGCTCCCGGGCCCGCGCCACCACGGAGTTCGCCCGTCGCAGCATGGCGCACCTCCGCCCGGGTTCTAGGGGCCGTCGATGATCACGGTATCCCTACGGGGAGGATGGTCCCGTGGTGCGACGAGCTGACCGGACCGAGGCGGTACCCGCATGATCGAGCGGTACACGCTCCCCGACATGGGTCGGGTCTGGAGCGACCAGCACAAATACGAGCTGTGGTGCCGGGTGGAGACCCTGGTGCTGGAGGCGCACGCGGCGGCCGGCCGGGTGCCCGCCGACGTGGTCGAGCCGGTGCGCAACGCCCCGCCGCCGACGCCCGAGCGGGTCGCGGAGATCGAGGAGACGACGCAGCACGACGTCATCGCCTTCCTCACCGCGTGGGCCGACAACACCTCGCCGCGCTCGGCCGCCGCCTACGTGCACCACGGCATGACGTCGTCCGACCTGCTGGACACCGCGCTGGCGGTGCAGCTGACCGACGCCACCGACGTCCTGCTGGCCAAGGCCGACCGGCTGGTCGCCGCGCTGCGCGACCACGCGCTGGCCCACCGGTCCACGATCAAGGTGGGCCGCACGCACGGCGTGCACGCCGAGCCGGACGTGTGGGGCCACCGGGTCGCCGACATCGCCTTCGCCATGGCCCGGTCCCGGGACCGGCTGCGGGCGGCGCGGGAGCGGGTGGGCGTCGTCGCGATCTCCGGCGCCGTCGGCACGTACTCGCTGATCGACCCGTCGGTCGAGGTGGCCGTCGCCGAGGCCCTGGGGCTGCGGCCGGCCGAGGCCTCCACGCAGGTGGTGCTCCGCGACTCGATCAGCGAGTGGGTCTCGGCGCTGGCGATCATCGCCACGGTCTGCGAGACGGTCGCCCTGGAGGTGCGGCACGGGCAGCGGACCGAGGTGCGGGAACTGTCCGAGGCGTTCGGCTCGGGCCAGAAGGGCTCGAGCGCGATGCCGCACAAGAAGAACCCGATCCGCTCCGAGCGCATCGCCGGGCTGGCGCGGGTCGTGCGGGCCGCGATCGTGCCGGTCATGGAGGGCATCCCGCTCTGGCACGAGCGGGACATCTCGCACTCCTCGACCGAGCGGGTGTTCCTGCCCGACGCGGCGATCACCACCGACTACCTCCTGCACCTGACCACCGGGCTGGTCGAGAACCTGGTGGTCGACGCCGACCGGATGCGGGCCAACCTGGAGTCCACCGGCGGGCTGATCTACACCTCGTCGGTGCTGCTGGAGCTGGTCGAGGGCGGGCTGTCCCGCGAGGACGCCTACGCGCTGGTGCAGTCCGCGGCGATGGAGACGTGGAACACCGGGACGCCGTTCCGGTCGACGCTGCGTGCCCGTGCCGAGGCGGACGGCGTGAAGCTGGACGAGGCGCGGCTGGACGAGATCTGCCGGCCGGAGCAGTACGTGCAGAACCTCGGCCCGCTGTTCGAGCGGGTCGCGGCGCTCACGTGACGATCGACCTGCCCCTCGTCGCGCGGGGAAAGGTGCGCGAGATCTACGACGCAGGCTCCGATCGCCTGCTGCTCGTCGCGTCGGACCGGATCTCCGCCTACGACTGGATCCTGCCGACGCCGATCCCCGACAAGGGGCGGGTGCTCACCCAGCTGTCGGTGTGGTGGTTCGAGCAGTTGGGGCAGGTGCTCGAGCGCTTCGGGGCGTCGCACCACCTGGTGTCGGCCACCGACGTCCCGCCGTCCGTCGCCGGTCGGGCGATGCTGGTGCGGCGGCTGGAGATGCTGCCGGTCGAGTGCGTGGCGCGCGGCTACCTGTCCGGCTCGGGGACGAAGGAGTACGAGCGCACGGGCTCGATCCGGGACGTCTCCCTGCCGCCGGGGCTGGTCGAGGGCTCGCGGCTGCCGGCGCCGGTGTTCACGCCGTCCACGAAGGCCGAGATCGGGGAGCACGACGAGGCGATCGACTTCTCGCGCGTCTCCGAGCTGGTGGGCGCCGGGCGGGCGGACGAGCTGAAGGCGCTGACGCTCGCCCTGTACTCCCGGGCCGCCGAGATCGCCGAGACGGCCGGCATCGTCCTGGCTGACACCAAGTTCGAGTTCGGGCTGGACGGCGGCGAGTTGGTGCTCGCCGACGAGGTGCTCACCCCCGACTCGTCGCGCTTCTGGCCGGCGTCCTCGTGGGCCCCCGGCGCGGCGCAGCCGTCGTACGACAAGCAGTACGTCCGCGACTGGCTCACGCACGAGTCGGGCTGGGACCGCGTCTCCCCGCCGCCGGAGCTCCCGGACGACGTCGTCGCCGCCACCCGCGAGCGCTACGTGACCGCCTACGAGCAGCTCACCGGCCGCGCGTTCACCTGACCGCCCCCCCCCGCGAGATCTGCACACTCGCGGCCATCAGCTGCCTGATGGCCGCGACGACGCAGAACTCACCCGGGGCTGTGGACGGCGGGAGCGGGACGCGGCCTCGCTCGGCGACAGTTCCGCGGTGCCTGCGCGACGAGTCCGCTCCCGTCTCACCGCTCCGACGACGGCGGCTGCCGCGCGCGAAGCAGGCCTGAGCTCCTGGCACCTGCGCCACCCCGACGTCCTGCGTCTCTCGCGGGACACCTATCTGCCGCGCTCCTTGGGCAACGATCCGGCGGCGCGCATGGCGGCGGTCCTGCTGAGCGCGCCCGAACGAGCCGTCGTCAGTCACGTCAGTGCTGCTGCCCTGTGGGAGCTGGCCGTTCCGCTGCAGCGCGACGACGAGCGGGTCCACGTGACCGTGCTGCCCGGTTCCGCCGTCCGGAACCGGAGCGACCGCTGCATCCACCGCACGCCGTACGTCGCTGACGACGTCACCCGGCGCCACGGCTTCCCGGTGACGACGCCGACACGCACGTGGCGTGATCTCGCTGCGGTGCTGCCACCGGCCGGACTGCTCGCCGTCACCGATCAGCTGCTGGCGCGCTGGTGCACCCGGGAAGACCTGGAACGGCAGTTGGCTCGCCGGCCCGGTGGTCGTGGGTCGGCCCGTGCGCGGGCGGTCCTGCCGGTCATGGACCCGTCCGCCGAGTCGCCGATGGAATCGGTGATGCGGTGGTTGCTGCACGAGGCCGGGCTGCCTGCGCCGGTGCTCCAGCACGTGATCCACGACGAGGCGGGCCGCTTCGCCGGTCGGGCGGACCTGGCGTGGCCGGACCGTCGTGTGCTGGTCGAGTTCGACGGCGACCTGCACCGTGACCGCGCGGTGTTCGTGAACGACCTGAGACGGCAGAACCGGCTGATCGCCGCCGGCTGGACCGTGCTGCGGTTCTCCTCGGCCGATCTGCTCGGCCGGCCCGACGCGGTGATCGCGGAGATCCGTGCCGCTCTCGCCGGATGAGTTCTGCGATCCTGCGGTCATCGAGGGCGTGAAGGCCGCGAGTGTGCAGATCTCGCGGGGGAAACGGGGGCGGAAAGGCCGCCAGGTACCCTCGTGCACGTGCCGCGGGTGGTCGTCGACGTCGTCCTCAAGCCGGAGATCTCCGACCCCCAGGGTCAGGCGGTGCTCGGCGCACTCGGCCGGCTCGGCCACGAGGGCGTGCGCAGCGTGCGCCAGGGCAAGCACTTCGTCCTCGACGTCGAGGGCACGCCCGACGAGGCGGAGCTGAAGCAGATCGCCGAGACCCTGCTGGCCAACCCCGTCATCGAGGACGTCGAACTGCACCTCCCGACCGACTGAACGGATCTGCTCGTGCGCATCGGGATCATCACCTTCCCGGGCTCCCTGGACGACGTCGACGCCGCGCGCGCGGTGCGCCTGGCCGGCGGTGAGCCGGTCGCGCTCTGGCACGCCGACCACGACCTCAAGGACGTCGACGCCGTCGTCCTCCCCGGCGGCTTCTCCTACGGCGACTACCTGCGGGCCGGCGCGATCGCCGCCCGGTCGCCGCTCATGGCCGACGTCGTCGCCGCGGCCAAGGGCGGCCTCCCGGTGCTCGGCATCTGCAACGGCTTCCAGGTGCTCTGCGAGTCCGGCCTGCTGCCCGGCGCGCTGACCCGCAACAGCCACCTGCACTTCCGCAACCGCGACCAGGTGCTGCGCGTCGAGCGCGCCGACACCGCGTGGACCGCCGATTACGAGCCGGGCCAGCGGATCGTCATCCCGGTCAAGAACGGCGAGGGCCGCTACGTGGCGGCCGACAAGGACCTCGACCGGCTCGAGGCGGAGAACCGGGTCGTCTTCCGCTACGTCGACGGCAACCCGAACGGCAGCTCCCGCGACATCGCCGGCGTGGCCAGCGAGAACGGCCGCGTCGTGGGGCTCATGCCGCACCCCGAGCACGCGGTCGAGGACCTCACCGGCCCGTCGGTCGACGGGCTCGGCTTCTTCACCTCGGTCCTCAAGGCGGTCGTGAACGCGTGAGCATCGACACCGTCGAGTACGCCGGGAAGACGCCGGACGACGAGCAGCCCTGGGCCGAGCTCGGTCTCAAGGACGACGAGTACCGGCGCATCCGCGACATCCTCGGCCGCCGGCCGACCACCGCCGAGCTGGCCATGTACAGCGTGATGTGGAGCGAGCACTGCTCCTACAAGTCGTCGAAGGTGCACCTGCGCCGCTTCGGTGACCTGCCGGCGAGCGAGTCGCTGCTGGTCGGCATCGGCGAGAACGCCGGCGTGGTCGACGTCGGCGACGGCTACGCGGTCACCTTCAAGGTCGAGTCGCACAACCACCCGAGCTACGTGGAGCCCTACCAGGGCGCGGCCACCGGGGTCGGCGGCATCGTCCGCGACATCCTCACCATGGGCGCCCGACCGATCGCGGTCATGGACTCGCTGCGCTTCGGCCGGGCCGACGCGCCCGACACCGCCCGCGTGCTGCCCGGTGTCGTGGCCGGCGTCGGCGGCTACGGCAACTGCCTCGGCCTGCCCAACATCGGCGGGGAGCTGCTCTTCGACGACTGCTACGCCGGCAACCCGCTGGTCAACGCGCTGTGCGTCGGCGTGATGAAGCACGAGGACGTCCGGCTGGCCAAGGCCGAGGGCATCGGCAACAAGGTGATCCTGTTCGGCGCGCGCACCGGCGGTGACGGCATCGGCGGCGTCAGCGTGCTCGCGTCGGAGACGTTCGACGCCGAGGGCCCGGCCAAGCGCCCGAGCGTGCAGGTCGGCGACCCGTTCACCGAGAAGCTGCTCATCGAGGCGTGCCTGGAGATCTTCGCGGCCGACCTGGTCACGGGGATCCAGGACCTCGGCGGCGCCGGGCTGTCCTGCGCGACGTCGGAGCTGGCCAGCGCCGGCACCGGCGGCATGCACATCGACCTCGACACGGTCCCGCTGCGCGACTCCACGCTCACGCCGGCCGAGATCCTGATGAGCGAGTCGCAGGAGCGCATGTGCGCGATCGTCGAGCCGGGCAAGGTCGAGCAGTTCCTCGCCGTCTGCCGCAAGTGGGACGTGCTGGCCACCGTCATCGGTGAGGTCACCGACGGCGACCGGCTCGTCGTCGACTGGCACGGCGAGCGGATCGTCGACGTCCCGCCGCGGACGGTGGCGCACGAGGGCCCGGTCTACGACCGGCCGATGGCCCGACCGGCCGACCTCGACGCCCTCCGGGCCGACGACCCGGCGAAGCTGTCCCGGCCGACGACGCCGGAGGAGCTGCAGGCGCACTGGCTGGCCGTCGTGGCCAGCCCGGACGGCGCGGACAAGACCTGGGTCACCGAGCAGTACGACCGCTACGTCCGCGGCAACACCGTGCTCGCCCAGCCCGAGGACGCCGGGGTCGTGCGCATCGACGAGGAGACCCACCGCGGCATCGCGCTGGCGCTCGACGGCAACGCCCGCTTCGCCCGGCTCGACCCCTACGCCGGCGCGCAGCTGAACCTGGCCGAGGCCTACCGCAACGTGGCCGTGAGCGGCGCCCGCCCGCTCGCCGTCACCAACTGCCTGAACTTCGGCTCCCCCGAGGAGCCGGAGGTGATGTGGCAGTTCGCCGAGGCCGTCCGCGGGCTCGCCGACGCCTGCCGCGAGCTCGGCCTGCCGGTCACCGGCGGCAACGTCAGCCTCTACAACCAGACCGGGGACGTCGCGATCAACCCGACGCCGGTGATCGGTGTGCTGGGCGTGCACGACGACGTCCGGACGCGCATCCCGAGCGGCTGGCGGACCGAGGGCGAGACCGTGCTGCTGCTCGGCGAGACGAGGCCCGAGTTCGGTGGGTCGGCCTGGGCGTCGGTCGTCCACGGCCACCTCGGCGGCCGCACGCCGGCGCTGGACCTCGAGGCGGAGCGGAAGCTGGCCGAGCTGCTCGGCGCGCTGGCCCGCGAGGGGCAGATCGGCTCGGCCCACGACCTCGCCGACGGCGGGCTGGCGCAGGCGCTGGCCGAGTCGGCGCTGCGCTACGGCGTGGGCGCCCGGCTGAGCCTGGGCAGCGACGCGTTCACCGCGCTGTTCAGCGAGTCCACCGGCCGCGTCGTCGTCACCACGACCGACCCGGGCGGCGTCAAGACGACGGCGGACTGGGCCGGCGTGCGCGTGACCGAGCTGGGGACCACCGGCGGGGACGCCCTCGTCGTCGACGGCGTCGCCGAGTTGCCGCTCGCCGAGCTCCGGGCGGCGTGGACGGCGACCCTCCCGGCGCTGTTCGGCACGCCCGAGGCCACAGTGGGCAGCGTCCCGGCGGGGACCGTCCCGACGAGCTGATGCCGGCGTCGGCACCGATCCCCGCCGAGGAGCTGGCCGCCGCCGTCGAGCCGGTCCGCGCCTGGCTGGCCGGGGACGGCGAGCAGCCGCCGCGCGCCGTCGTCGGTGCCGCGGTGAAGACCAGCGCCCGCTGGCTGGCCCAGCAGGTGCCCGGCCGCTCGGTGGAACTGCGGGTGCCGCCGCACGTCGCCGTCCAGCTGGTGCCCGGGCCCCGGCACACCCGCGGGACGCCGCCCAACGTGGTCGAGACCGACGCCGCCACCTGGCTGCGGCTGGCCACCGGGACGACGACCTGGGCCGACGCGGTCGCCGACGGCGCGATCAGCGCCAGCGGCAACCGCGCCGACCTCTCCGCGCACCTCCCGCTGCGCCCTTTGTCGCGATGAAGCACCCGCGCTTCATCGCGACAAAGCGCGCAGGCTCAGCCGGTGAAGAGCGCGGACGCTGCCTGGATGGTGCGGATGAGGCCGTAGAGCAGCGGGATGCCCACCAGAACCCACGCGAACACGACGAACGCGATCGGGGGATATGTGGCCGGACGGCTGTCGGCGGCCGGTGTCGTGGTCATCGGGCAGCGCTCCGTTCCTGGATGTGCTGGGCGTGGGTGAACTGCTCGACCGCTTCCTTGGGCTCGTGCCACTTGTCGGCCACCGGCCGGATCAGCAGGTTGGCGACGAACCCGACCGCGAGCAGGCCGATCATGATGAACAGCGCCGGCCGGTAGTCCGCGGCGACCAGCTCACCCGGGGTGCCCCGGGTGTCGAGGATGCCGTTGACGATCAGCGGTCCGGCCACACCGGCCGCCGACCACGCGGTGAGCAGCCGGCCGTGGATGGCCCCGACCTGGTAGGTGCCGAACAGGTCGCGCAGGTACGCCGGGACCGTGGAGAACCCGCCGCCGTAGAAGCTGATGATCAGCGCGGCGGTGAGCACGAAGATCCAGGTCGCCGACGACCCGACGGTGGCCAGGATCAGGTACAGGATCATGCCGACGCCGAGGTACACCATGTAGATGTTCTTGCGGCCGATGTAGTCCGACGTCGTCGACCACACGAACCGCCCGCCCATGTTGAACAGGGAGAGGACGCCGACGAAGCCCGCGGCCGCGCTGGCGGCCACCAGCGAGGTGTCCCCGCGGCGGAAGAAGTCCTGGATCATCGGCGCGGCCTGCTCGAGGATGCCGATGCCCGCGGTCACGTTGCAGAAGAGCACCGTCCACAGCAGCCAGAACTGCAGTGTCTTCGTGGAGTTGCGCGCCGACACGTTCTCCGTCGTCACCAGGGCCTTCTGCTTGACCCTCGAGGGGTCGAAGCCGGCCGGCCGCCAGTCGTCGGCCGGGACCCGCACGATCAGGGCCCCGAACAGCATGAAGACCAGGTAGACCAGGCCCAGGGTGAGGAACAGCAGCGAGACGGACGTGCCGTTGGGCACCGACGTCGGGTCCGCGGCGTCGTAGGTCGGGTCGTACAGGGCCATGAGCTGGCGGGACAGCGGCGAGGCGATCAGCGCGCCGCCGCCGAAGCCCATGATCGCCATGCCGGTGGCCAGGCCGGGGCGGTCCGGGAACCACTTGATCAGCGTGGAGACCGGCGAGATGTAACCGATGCCCAGGCCGATGCCGCCGATGACGCCGTAGCCGAGGTACAGCAGCCACAGCTGCTCGGTGGCGATGCCGAGGGAGCCGACCAGGAAGCCGACCGACCAGCACACGGCCGCGACGAACATGGCCGCCCGGGGGCCGTTGCGGTCGACCCAGGTGCCGAAGACCGCCGCGGACAGGCCCAGCATGACGATCGCGATCGAGAAGATGATGCCGATCGCGGTGAGGCTCGAGTCGAAGTGGTTGACCAGGGCGGTCTTGTACACGCTGGTCGCGTACGCCTGCCCGATGCACAGGTGGACGGCGAGGGCGGCGGGTGGGATCAGCCAGCGGTTGAAACCGGGCCTGGCGACGATCCGCTCACGGGCGAGGAAACCGGGTACTGCCATGGGGCGACCTCCGATGGGTCGGGACCGGGCACCGGCGCCCGGCCTGGGGTTTCCTTGAAAAACGAACAAACGGTACGTCCGGCTGCACACGATTGCCTGTCGAGCGAGACGCCCCCGTGACCTCACGCCGCCGGGTCGTTCCTAGGCTCTGGGCATGCCGCACGAGGTGAGGGGCGTCGTCGCCCGCGCGAAGGGTCAGCCGGTCAGCATCGAGACGATCGTGGTGCCCGACCCCGGGCCGGGGGAGGCGGTCGTCGACGTCCAGGCGTGCGGGGTGTGCCACACCGACCTGCACTACCGCGAGGGCGGGATCAACGACGACTTCCCGTTCCTGCTCGGCCACGAGGCCGCCGGCGTCGTCTCCGCCGTCGGCGAGGGCGTCACGAACGTGGCCGTCGGCGACTACGTGATCCTCAACTGGCGGGCCGTGTGCGGGCAGTGCCGCGCCTGCCTCAAGGGCGACCTGCACTACTGCTTCAACACCCACAACGCCGCCCAGAAGATGACCCTGCTCGACGGCACGGAGCTGTCCCCGGCGCTGGGCATCGGCGCGTTCGCCGAGAAGACCCTGGTGCACTCGGGCCAGTGCACGAAGGTCGACCCGAAGGCCCCGCCCACGGCCGCGGGCCTGCTCGGCTGCGGCGTGATGGCCGGCGTCGGCGCGGCCATGAACACCGGCGCGGTCCAGCGCGGGGAGAGCGTGGCGGTCTTCGGCTGCGGCGGCGTCGGTGACGCGGCGATCGCCGGCGCACGGCTCGCCGGGGCGACGACGATCGTCGCCGTCGACATCGACGACCGGAAGCTGGAGTGGGCCAGGAAGCTGGGCGCCACGCACACGGTGAACTCGAAGGACACCGACGCGGTCGAGGCGGTCAAGGCGGCGACCGGCGGGTTCGGCGTCGATGTCGCCATCGACGCGGTCGGCCACCCCAAGGTCTTCGAGCAGGCCTTCTACGCCCGCGACCTGGCCGGCCGGGTGGTGATGGTCGGCGTGCCCACCCCGGACATGACGATCGAGCTGCCGGCGATCGAGATCTTCGGCCGGGGCGGCGCGATCAAGTCCTCCTGGTACGGCGACTGCCTGCCCAGCCGCGATTTCCCGATGCTGATCGACCTGTACCTGCAGGGCCGCTTCCCGCTCGACGAGTTCGTCTCCGAGACGATCGCGCTCAAGGACGTCGAATCCGCCTTCGAGAAGATGCACCGCGGCGAGGTGCTGCGCTCGGTGGTCGTCTTCTGATGGCCCGGATCGAGAAGGCCGTCGTCAGCGGGGTCTTCAGCCTCGACGGGCAGGACTTCGACGTCGACAACAACGTGTGGCTGGTCGGGGACGACGACGAGGTCCTCGTGATCGACGCCCCGCACGACGCGGCGCCGATCGTCGAGGCGATCGGCGGCCGCCGGGTGACCGCGATCGTGCTGACCCACGGGCACAACGACCACATCACCGCGGCGCCGGCGCTGCGCGAGGCCACCGGCGCGCCGATCTGGTTCCATCCCGCCGACCGCATGCTGTGGGAGATGACCCACGAGGGCGTCGAGCCGGACGAGGCGCTCGGCGAGGGGACGGCGTTCCGCATCGCCGGGACGACGCTGAGCGCGCTGCACACCCCCGGTCACTCGCCGGGCAGCACCTGCCTGCACGCACCCGACCTCGGCACGGTCTTCACCGGCGACACGCTCTTCTGCGGCGGGCCGGGCGCGACCGGGCGCAGCTTCAGCGACGAGCCGACGATCCTGGCCTCGATCCGCTCGAAGCTGCTGACGCTGCCCGGCGACACCGTCGTCCACACCGGGCACGGCGACGACACGACGATCGCCGCCGAACTGCGCACCGTCGGCTGAGGGAGCCGCCGTCCGGGCTCAGGTCTCCGTCGCGCCCGATCCGTCGGGACGGCGCTGCTCGCTCTCGGGCCGCGGCGCCGTCCCCGTGCGCTCGAGGCGCTGGCGGATCGCGGCGACGTTGAGCGCGAGGTCCTCGAGCGCCTCGACGGCGCGCGTCGCGAGCGCGAACGTGAGGTTCTCGCGCTGCTCCTCGGGACTGGGCTGCCGGTAGCGCTCCCGCTCGGAGGACTCGAGCGGCCGGCGCGTCGCCGCCGCCCACGGCTCCGAGTCGCTGCGCTGCTCGGAGAACAGCTCGCGCAGCATCCGCTGCGCCAGCTCGAGGAAGTCACCCGGGTCGGGCCGGTTGGTCGCCATGCGAACTCCTCTCGGCTCGTGTCCAGCAACGAGCCGGGGGACGGCCCGCGTTCCCCAGTGTGCCGCGCGAACCCCCGCGGCACAGTGGGCACGGTCACCTCAGGGGGCGCAAGAACCGTCGGTGCCGCCGGTACCGTAGAGACGTGCCACGCGGTGACGGACGGCTGACGCACGACCTCGACCCCTCGTCCCCCGGACCTCAGGACGCCTGTGGCGTCTTCGGTGTCTGGGCGCCGGGGGAGGAGGTCGCCAAGCTGACCTACTTCGGCCTGTACGCCCTCCAGCACCGCGGTCAGGAGGCGGCGGGCATCGCGGTCTCCGACGGCTCCTCGGTCGTCGTCTACAAGGACCTCGGGCTGGTCAGCCAGGTCTTCGACGAGCCGACGCTCGGCAGCCTGCGCGGGCACCTGGCCGTCGGCCACACGCGGTACTCCACGACCGGCGCCTCCACCTGGGAGAACGCCCAGCCGACCTTCCGGACGACGGAGGCCGGCACCGGCCTCGCGCTGTGCCACAACGGCAACCTGGTCAACACCGCCGAGCTGGCGAGCAAGGCCGCCGACGCCGGCGTGCCTGGCGCGTTCACCGCGAGCACCGACTCCGACCTGGTGACCTCGCTGATCGCCGCGCACCCCGACCTCTCGGTCGAGGAGGCGGCGATGCAGGTGCTGCCCACCCTGCGCGGCGCCTTCAGCCTGACCTTCATGGACGAGGACACCCTCTACGCCGCCCGCGACCCGCAGGGCGTGCGGCCGCTGGTGCTCGGCCGGCTCGAGCGCGGCTGGGTGGTGGCCAGCGAGACCGCGGCGCTGGACATCGTCGGCGCCTCGTTCGTCCGCGAGGTCGAGCCCGGCGAGCTGCTCGCGATCGACGAGAACGGGCTGCGCAGCCAGCACTTCGCCGTCGCCGAGCCCAAGGGCTGCATCTTCGAGTACGTCTACCTGGCGCGGCCGGACACCACCATCGGCGGCCGGGGCGTGCACGCCGCCCGCGTCGAGATCGGCCGCCGGCTGGCCAAGGAGCACCCCGCCGACGCCGACCTGGTCATCCCGGTGCCGGAGTCCGGGACGCCGGCCGCGGTCGGCTACGCCGAGGCGAGCGGCATCCCCTACGGGCTGGGCCTGGTCAAGAACTCCTACGTCGGGCGCACCTTCATCCAGCCGAGCCAGACCATCCGGCAGCTGGGCATCCGGCTCAAGCTCAACCCGCTGCGCGACGTCATCCGCGGCAAGCGGCTGGTCGTCGTCGACGACTCGATCGTCCGCGGCAACACCCAGCGGGCGCTGATCCGGATGCTGCGCGAAGCCGGCGCGGTCGAGGTGCACGTGCGCATCTCCTCGCCGCCGGTGAAGTGGCCGTGCTTCTACGGCATCGACTTCGCCAGCCGCGCCGAGCTGATCGCCAACGGGCTGGACGTCGAGGGCGTGCGCGCCTCGATCAACGCCGACTCGCTCGGCTACGTCTCCGAGCAGGGCCTGATCGCGGCCACCGAGCAGCCGGTCAACCGGCTGTGCACCGCCTGCTTCACCGGCTCGTACCCGATCCCGCTGGGCGAGTCCGACGTGCTCGGCAAGCACGTGCTCGAGGGCATCGAGAAGCGGGCCGCCGTCACCGGCTGGACCGGCCGGCAGGCCGGCAGCCCGGTCGTCCCCGGTGGCGCCGAGGACGCGCTGACGCGCCCGTGAGCGAGCAGTTCACCTACGCCGCGTCCGGCGTCGACATCGACGCCGGCGAGCGCGCGGTGACGCTGATGCGCGCCGCGGTCGAGAAGACCAACCGGCCCGAGGTCGTCGGCGGGCTCGGGGGCTTCGCCGGCCTGTTCGCGCTGGACACGGAGAAGTACCGCCGTCCGCTGCTGGCGTCGTCCACCGACGGGGTGGGCACGAAGATCGCGCTGGCCCGGCAGCTGGACCGGCACGACACCGTCGGGATCGACCTGGTCGCGATGGTCGTCGACGACCTCGTCGCCTGCGGCGCCGAGCCGCTGTTCCTGCAGGACTACGTCGCCTGCGGGCGGGTGGTGCCCGAGAAGATCGCGGCGATCGTCACCGGCATCGCCGAGGGCTGCACGCAGGCCGGCGCCGCGCTGGTCGGCGGGGAGACCGCCGAGCACGGCGATCTGATGGAGGCCGACGAGTACGACCTGGCGGCGACGGCGGTGGGCGTCGTCGAGGCGGACGGCGTCCTCGGCCCCGAGCGGGTGCGCGAGGGGGACGCCGTCGTGGCCATGGCCTCGTCGGGCTTCCACTCCAACGGCTACTCGCTGGTGCGCCGGGTGGTCGCCACCGCGGGCCTGGACCTCTCCTCGACCCACGGCCTGGACCGCCCGCTGGGGGAGGTGCTGCTCGAGCCGACCCGGATCTACGCCCGCGACTGCCTGGCGCTGGTCGAGGAGCTCGGCGTCGAGGGCGTGCACGCGTACGCGCACATCACCGGCGGCGGGCTGGCCGGCAACACCGCCCGCGTCGTCCCGGAGGGGCTGGCCGCGGTGCTCGACCGCGGAACCTGGGCGCTGCCGGGGGCCGTGCGGCTGCTCGAGGAGCACGGCGTGCCGCGTGCGGAGTCCGAGCGGGCCTTCAACTGCGGCATCGGCATGGTCGCCGTCGTGTCAGCGGACGCGGCCGATCGCGCCGTCGCGCTGCTGACGGGCCGGGGCGTTCCCGCGTGGGTGGCGGGCAGCGTCGAGCGCCGTCCCGAGGGCACCCACCTGGTCGGCGCCTACCGCTGAGGCGCGCGCACGACGACACCGCACACCCCGGAGGGCGCGCGGTGTCGTGGTGAGGAAAGGACCCCCTGCCCCCACCGCTCGCACGCTCGCGGCGGGACCCTGCAGGGGGCCGACGGGCCGTCGCCGCGGTCAGCGGCTGGCGGCCCAGTCGTCGTCCGCGTCGTCCTCGGAGGCCCAGCGGTCGCTGTACTCGTCCTCGTCGTCGTCATCGGTCGACGCCCGGTGGGCCGGGTACGTCGACGGCTGACCAGCGAGCTCTCGCTGCAGAGCGGAGAGATCGGTGTTCGGTGAGCTGTACTTGAGCTCACGGGCCACGCGTGTCTGCTTGGCCTTCGCTCGGCCGCGCCCCATCGGCTCGACCCCCTCGTTACGGAGTACGGGAGCCCAGCCAGCGGCTGGAACGGCCCGCGTGGCGACCCCGACTGAGTGACTGTGTCTGGACCGAGCTTACGACACGTATCGAGCGTGAGCACGGGTCCTCCCCCTCCCGGGGCGGAAGAGGCGACGGAGGTCACGCGGACGGCGCAAGCACGGGGCTCCGCTCCCGGACGCGACGGCACGCGGGCAGGCGGGCGGCGGCCGCGGTGCACCAGAACGAGCTGCCGCCGGCGATGGCCCTGACCACCGAGGGCAGCTCCCCGGGATCCCCTCCCTTGACCACGTAGCCGGAGGCGCCGACCTCGCGGGCGCCGCACACGCTCGCGACCGTGACCGTCGCCGTGTGCATCACCACCCGGGTCGCCGGCCGCACGGCCAGCAGCGTCCGCGTCGCCTCCAGCCCGGTCATCCCGGGCATGGCCGCGTCCATGAGGACGACGTCCGGATCGGTGCGCAGGAGCGTGGGCAGGGCCTCGCTGCCGTCCGCGCACTCGCCGACCACGCGGATGTCCGGCGTCTGCGCGAACAGGTCGCCCAGGGCGTCGCGGACGAAGTCGTGGTCGTCCACGAGCAGGATCCTGATCACAGCGTGCCCTCCCCCAGTCACCCGCCGTCGCGCACGGGCGGCGGATGGTTACCGGAGCAAGCCTGCGCCATGACAGCCCGTGAGAGCAGCCCTAGCTGTGGGACCAAGGTCCCCCCAACTCGGGGGTTCTGGAACGGTGCAGTCGGCCGAGCGGGGTGCCCTCAGGCGCGGGGCAGGCGGATGGTCGCCAGACGGCCGACGGAGCGCATCCGCTCCTCGGCGAGGCGGTCCGCGGCGACGGCGGGGGAGACGCCCTGCTCGTCGGCGGCCCGGAACACGCGCAGCGCGACGTCGAAGATGCCGCTCGCCTTGGACTGGGCGCGGGCGAAGGAGAACCCATGCCGCTCGTCCTCGACCTGGATCACCCCGCCGGCGTTGACCAGGTAGTCGGGGCCGTAGAGGATGCCGCGCTCGACCAGCCGGTCGGCGATCTCCGGCGTCGCCAGCTGGTTGTTGGCTCCGCCGCAGACGATGCGGGCGGGCAGCACGTCGACGGTCTCGGCGTCCAGCGCCCAGCCGAGCGCGCAGGGGGCGTAGACGTCGTGCGCGGTGCGCACCAGCGTCGCGGTGTCGGGCACCGACTTGACCTGCGGGAAGCGCGCCTGCACCCGCTCCACGGCGGTCGGGTCGACGTCGGTGACCAGCACGTCGGCGCCGTCCTCGATCAGGTGGCCGGTCAGGTGCGCGCCGACCTTGCCGACACCGGCGACCGCGACGGTCCGGCCGGCCAGCGACGGCGCCCCCCACACGTGCTGGGCCGCCGCCCGCATGCCCTGGAAGACGCCGTAGGCGGTGAGCACCGAGGAGTCCCCGCAGCCGCCGTAGGCCTCCGAGCGGCCGTGCGCGTACCGCGTCTCGCGGGCGACGACGTCGAGGTCGGCGTTGTAGGTGCCGACGTCGCAGGCG
This sequence comes from Geodermatophilus sp. SMS 5-13, assembly GCF_059428245.1. Classification (NCBI taxonomy): domain Bacteria; kingdom Bacillati; phylum Actinomycetota; class Actinomycetes; order Geodermatophilales; family Geodermatophilaceae; genus Geodermatophilus; species Geodermatophilus sp. SMS 5-13. Next base: position 5,305,174 of record NZ_CP165729.1, on the reverse strand, counting down.
GTGAGGTAGCGGCCGCCGAGCGACTCGACGAACCGGCCGTAGGCCCGCAGCAGCGCCTCGGTCTTGTCGGTGCGCGGGTCACCGAGGATGACGGCCTTGCCGCCGCCGAGGTCCAGCCCGGCCAGGCTGTTCTTGTAGGCCATGGCCTTCGACAGCGCGAGGACGTCGGCCACCGCCGCCTCCTCGCTGGGGTACGGGTAGAACCGCGTGCCCCCGAGGGCAGGGCCGAGCGCCGTCGAGTAGATCGCGATCACCGCGCGCAGCCCGGACTCCGGATCGGCGCAGAAGACGACCTGCTCATGGCCGGAGCCGAGAACGTCCACGACCCGAGCGTAGAGCGCGCGGAGAGCCGGGACCGGGCGACCGGGTGGGTGGCACGAATTGCCGTCGCGCGGTGTGGAGACTCACAGCCGGACGGCGAACAATGCCACCGATGGGGGTGCTCTACCGGTGGAGGCGATCTGCTTCCCGCTGACGTACACAGACCGGAGTTGTCATGTTCCACCGCCCGCTGTTCGCGCACGCATCGCCCCTCCGCCGCCTCGAGGCGGACTCCCGTCGCTTCCTCGTCCAGCAGCTGGCCGACTACGCCTCCGACGCCGATCGCAACGACCTGCAGCTGATCGCCGAGGCGGCCCAGCCGGGTGGCGGTGAGGTCTCGGCCATCCTCGGCCGGCAGGCCGCCGCGCGCCTCGTCCGCGCCTCCTGACCCCGGCTCAGTCGAAGGGGTTCTCGCCGGCCGCGATCTGCTCGGCGAACTCCTCGAGCGCGGCCCGGTCCGGCGTCCCGCCGCGGGCGCGGACGGCCCCCTCCAGCGCGGCGACGATCTCCGCCGGCGGGCGGCCCGCGTGGCTCCGCGCGATCTCGGCCAGGTCCGGCCGGACCTGTTCGCTCAGCTGCTGACCCAGCCGGGGGTTGTGCGGCCGCAGCAGCCGCAGCAGCTCCTCCTGCAGGCGGGAACCCGGTCTGCGTGCCATGAACCCTCCTCGTCCGGCCTGATCCCTCGCTACTCTCGCCGCCGGCCGAGGGGATGGCGAGCATGACCCGAGCAGCGCGGCGATGAACCGGCGGCCGATCGGCGTGGCCGTCGTCGGCTTCGGCTGGATGGGCCGGGTGCACACCCAGGCGTTCCTCCGGGTGCGCCACCACTTCCCGGAGCTGCCGCTGGTCCCGGAGCTGGTCGCGGTCGCCGACGAGGTGCCGGGCCGGGCCGAGGAGGCGGCCGGGCTGTTCGGCTTCGCCGTCCCGACCCGCGACTGGCGTGCGGTCGCCGACGACCCCCGGGTGGCCGCGGTCAGCGTCGCGGCGCCCAACTTCGTGCATCGCGAGATCGGCGTCGCGATGGCGGCGGCCGGCAAGCACCTCTGGATCGAGAAGCCGGTCGGTCTCACCGCGGACGACGCCCGGGCCGTCGCCGACGCCGTCACGGCCGCCGGCGTGCGCAGCGCGGTGGGGTTCAACTACCGGCACGCCCCGGCGGTCGCCCTCGCCCGGACGCTCGTCGCCGACGGCGCGATCGGCCGGGTCACCCACGCCCGCTTCCGGCTCTTCAGCGACTACGCCGCCCATCCGGACGGCGCCCTGACCTGGCGCTACGACCGCGCGCACGGTGGCAGCGGCGTGCTGGGCGACCTGGCCTCCCACGGCGTCGACCTGGTGCGCCACCTGCTCGGCGAGATCACCTCGGTGGTCGCGGACGCCGCCGTCTTCATCCCCGACCGGCCCCGTCCCACCGGGCCGACCGCCGGCCACGCCCGGGCCGCGGGCGGGCCGCGCGGGCCGGTGGAGAACGACGACTACGTCGCCGGCCTGCTCCGCCTGGCCTCCGGCGCCCGCGTCGTCCTGGAGGCCAGCCGGGTCGCGGTCGGCGAGCAGAACGGCTACGGGTTCGAGGTGCACGGGACCACCGGCGCGCTGTTCTGGGACTTCCGCCGCATGGGCGAACTCGGAGTCAGCCGGGGCGACCTGGTCCAGGATCAGCCGATCAGCACCGTGCAGGTGGGTCCCGGGGCGGGCGAGTTCGGCGCCTTCCAACCCGGCGCCGGCCTGGCGATGAGCTACGACGACCTCAAGGTGATCGAGGCGTACTCGTTCCTCCGCTCGATCGCCGAGGACGTGCCCTACGGCGCCGACGTCCACGACGCCCTCCGCTGCGCGCTGGTGCTGGACGCGATGACCACCTCCCGGGCCACGGGCTCGTGGGCGGGCGTCACCGTGCCGTGACCCGGAGACCCTTGACGCCTCCTGTGCCACGTGTCACATTCCATGTCAGTTTGTCCATACAAACTAGGCAGGGTCGCTCCGGTGGCCCTGCCCGCCCACCGGAACCACCGGGAGGACGACGATGGAGCGGCACGGAGATGCCCGCCCCGCAGAGGGGTGCCACCCGCTCGTCGCCGTCGCCCGGCGGGTGCGGGGATGACGCTTCGAGGCGCTGCCGTCGTCGTCGGTGACGACCGGCGGACGGCGCCGGTCCACCGCTACGGCCCGATCACGGCCGCGCGGGGGCGGACCGCTTCCCATCGCGGAGCCTCGGCTGGACCATTCCGGGAGCCGCTCGCGCGTCGCGGCTCGGGTCGTCGCCCGTCCACCCCCGAACCCTCACCTTCACCACCCCGCGGCCACCTCGCCGGTGGGTCGCACGAAGAGAGGAACGCTCGATGAGAAGAGTCGGGAAACCACTGCAGGTCATGGCCGCCGGGGGCGTGGTGATGCTGGCGGTCGCGGCGTGCAGCAGTCAGGGGGGTGCGCAGAACGAGTCGGCCACGACCCAGCAGGACTTCACCATCGCGATGGTCACCCACGAGGCCCCCGGTGACACCTTCTGGGACAAGATCCGCAACGGGGCCGAGGCGGCCGCCAAGCAGCTCGGCGTCACGCTGAACTACTCCAACGACCCGGACGCCGGCAAGCAGGCGACGCTGATCCAGAACGCGATCGACAGCAAGGTCGACGGTCTGGCCACCACGCTGCCCACCCCCGACGCCATCGGGCCGGCCGCGAAGGCAGCCGTGGACGCCGGGATCCCGGTCGTGGCCTTCAACGCGGGTAAGGACGACTACACGAAGTACGGCATCGGGATGTACTTCGGGTCGGACGAGACCCTGGCGGGGCAGACGGTCGGCCAGAAGATCGCCCAGGAGACGCCCGGCCACACCATCTGCGTCATCCAGGAGCAGGGACAGGTTCAGCTCGAGGCCCGGTGTGCCGGTGTGGCGCAGACCAACCCCGACACCGAGAACCTCTTCGTCAACGGCCGGGATCTGCCCTCGGTGCAGCAGACGATCGGCGCGAAGCTGCAGCAGGACCCGAGCATCACCAACGTCGTGACGCTGGGCGCCGACATCGCGCTGGCCGCCCAGAAGGCCAAGACCGACGCCGGCAGCCAGGCGAACATCGAGACCTTCGACCTCAACGCCGACGTCGCCAAGGCGATCCAGAGCGGTGACATCGCCTTCTCCGTCGACCAGCAGCCCTACGTGCAGGGCTACATGGCCGTCACGGCGCTGTGGCTGAACCTCACCAACGGCAACGACATCGGCGGTGGGGGCCCGGTGCTCACCGGTCCGTCCATCGTCGACTCCACGAACATCGACGTGATCGTCCCCTACACCGAGAACAACACCCGCTAGTCCGAGGGGGAGCCGGCCCGTCGGGCCGGCTCCCCCGCCCCCTGCCCCTGGGAGCCCTCCATGAGCTCGTCCGTGGTGACCCAACAACAACCGTCCGCGCCACCCGGCGTCCCTACCCAGACGCGGCCCCAGCGCTCGCTGTTCTCGCGCGTGCTCAGCCGTCCCGAGACCGGCGCGCTCGCCGCGGCGATCGTCATCTTCCTGTTCTTCTACGCGGTCGCGCCGTCATTCCGGAGCTGGGCCGCGGCGTCGACCTACCTCTACGCGAGCTCGACCATCGGCATCGTCGCCGTCGGCGTGGCCCTGCTGATGATCGGCGGCGAGTTCGACCTGTCCTCCGGTGTCACGGTGACCACCGCGGCGCTGTTCGCGGGGATGCTCTGCTTCCAGCTGAGCCTCAACGTGTGGGTCGGCGTGTTCACCAGCCTGCTCGTCGCCCTCCTGATCGGCTTCGTCAACGGGTGGCTGGTGGTCCGCACGGGGATACCCAGCTTCCTGGTCACGCTGAGCACCTTCTTCATCCTGTCGGGCCTCAACCTCGGCGTGACCAAGCTGGTCACCGGCCAGGTCGCGTCCCCCAACATCAGCCAGCTCGACGGGTTCGACTCGGCGCGCGCGGTGTTCGCCTCCGACATCGACCTCGGCTTCATGGTGCTGAAGATCAGCGTGCTGTGGTGGCTGCTGTTCGTCGCCGTCGGCACCTGGCTGCTGCTGCGCACCCGGGTCGGCAACTGGATCTTCGCCTCGGGCGGCAACATGGCCAGCGCCCGGGCGGTCGGCGTCCCGGTCCGCAAGGTGAAGATCGGCCTGTTCATGGGCGTCTCGTTCCTCGCCTGGTTCCTCGGGATGAACCTGCTGATGAACTTCAGCACCATCCAGGCCGGCATCGGGGTCGGCAACGAGTTCATCTACATCATCGCGGCCGTCGTCGGTGGCGCGCTGCTGACCGGCGGCTACGGCTCGGCGGTCGGCTCGGCCCTCGGTGCGCTGATCTTCGGGATGACCACCCAGGGCATCGTCTTCGCCGGCTGGGACCCGAACTGGTTCCGGACCTTCCTCGGCGTCATGCTGCTCGGCGCCGTCATGGTGAACCTCTACATCAAGAACTACGCGGCGCAGAGGAAGTGACATGACCGACACCATCCTGGAGCACGCCGACACCGACCTGCACAAGGGCGAGCCCCTGGTCGAGATGGAGGGCGTCGGCAAGACCTACGGCGCCATCACGGCCCTCGAGGGCGTCAACCTCACGGTCAACGCCGGCGAGGTGACCTGCGTCCTGGGCGACAACGGCGCCGGCAAGTCCACGCTCATCAAGATCATCTCGGGACTGCACCCGCACAGCGCAGGCACGCTCAAGGTGGACGGGCAGGAGCGGCGCTTCTCCTCGCCGCGCGAGTCGCTCGACGCCGGTATCGCCACGGTCTACCAGGACCTGGCGGTCGTGGGCCTGATGGAGGTGTGGCGCAACTTCTTCCTCGGCTCGGAGATCCGCAAGGGCCGCTATCCGATGGCGCCGCTGGACATCAGGGCCATGCGCGAGATCGCGGACGCCGAGCTGCAGAAGATGGGCATCTTCGTCAAGGACATCAACCAGCCGATCGGCACCCTCTCCGGCGGTCAGCGGCAGTGCGTGGCGATCGCGCGGGCGGTGTACTTCGGCGCCCGGGTGCTGATCCTCGACGAGCCGACCGCGGCCCTCGGCGTCAAGCAGTCCGGGGTGGTGCTGAAGTACACCGCCGCGGCCCGCGATGCCGGCCTCGGCGTCGTCTTCATCACCCACAACCCGCACCACGCCTACCTGGTGGGCGACCACTTCATCATCCTCAAGCTCGGCCGCCGCGTGCTGGACAAGAAGCGCTCGGAGGTCTCGCTGGAGGAGCTCACCACCGAGATGGCCGGGGGACAGGAGCTTGCCGAGCTGTCGCACGAGCTGAAGCGCTGAGACCGCCCGCCGGCCGGGTCGGGCGTGGCCCGGCCGGCGGAGAGGTGGAGGAGCAGGCATGTCCGCACAGCCCCTGTCCGTCGCCGTCGTCGGTGCCGGCATGGCCGGCCGCAGCCACGCCGCGGGCTACCGGGCGGTCGGCACCGTGTTCGGGGCGGGTCTGCCGCCGGTCCGGCTGGCCGCGATCGCCGACGCGAACGAGCCGCTGGCCCGCGACGCCGCCCGGCGCTACGGCTTCGACAAGGCCGTGACCAGCTGGGAGGAGATCGCCGAGGATCCCGGCATCGACGCGGTCAGCATCGTCGTCGGCAACGCCCTGCACCGCCCGATCGCCGAGGCGCTGATCGCGGCCGGCAAGCACGTGCTCTGCGAGAAGCCGCTGGCCGGATCCCTCGAAGACGCGCGGGCGATGGCGGCCGCCGAGCGGGCGGCCACGGTGGTGACGGCGGTCGGCTACACCTACCGCCGGTCCCCCGCGATCGCCGCGATCCGCGACCACGTGCGGCGCGGTGAACTGGGCGAGCTCTCCTTCGTCACCGGCCGCTACTGGTGCGACTACGCCTGCGACCCCCGCAGCCCGCTCAGCTGGCGGTACCGGGGCGGCCCGGGCAGCGGTGCGCTCGGCGACATCGGCGCGCACGTCGTCGACGCCGCCCAGCTGCTCTGCGGTCCGATCGTGTCGGTGTCCGGCGGGCAGCTGTCGACCCAGATCACCAAGCGGCCGTTGCCGCTCGCAGCCGTGGTCGGGCACGGCCCGGCGCCGGTGAGCGACGAGGTGGGCGAGGTCGAGAACGAGGACACGGCCGTCTTCTCGGCCCGCTTCCGGTCGGGGCTGAGCGGGTCGTTCTCGGTGTCGCGCACCGCGTTCGGCATGCCGAACGGGCTCGGCCTCGACGTGTTCGGGCTGGCCGGCCGGGCCTCGTTCGACTGGCACCGGCCCGCGGAGTACCTGTTCGACGATCTCCAGCCCGAGGCGCGCACGCGCGGGGGCCGGCAGGTCATCGTCGGGCCGCAGATGCCCTACTTCGCAGGCGGCTACCCGATGGAGGCGCCGGGCGTCGGCGGGGGCAACGCCGAGCTGTTCGTCTACCAGTGCCGCGCCTTCCTCGACCAGATCGTCGGCACACCGGACCCGCTCCCGCCGAACGCATCCTTCGCCGACGGCCTCCACACGATGGAGCTCCTCGCGGCCGTCGTCCGCTCCGCGCAGTCCGACGGCGCCGCCGTCCCCGCTCCCTGAGAAGGAGGCCTCATGGCGCTCAAGCTCGGCGCCTACACCGCGTGCCTGCACGACCGCCCGCTCGACGACGCGCTCGACGTGCTGCAGGCCGACGGCCTGACCTCGGTCGAGGTCAACACCGGCGGCTTCATCCCGTCCCCGCACTGTCCGGTCGATCTGCTGCTCGCCTCGGCGAAGGCCCGGGCGGAGTACCTCGAGGTCTTCGCCGCACGCGGCATGGAGCTCACGGGGCTGAACTGCAACGGCAACCCGCTCAACCCGCTGCCCGGCATCGGGCCCAAGCACGCCGAGGACCTGCGCCGGAGCATCGAGCTGGCCGGGCTGCTCGGCGTCCGGAACGTGGTCACCATGTCCGGCACGCCCGGCTCCGACCCCGGCGCGCGGTATCCGTCGTGGGTGGTCAACCCGTGGGACGCCGTCTACCTCGACGTCCTGGACTACCAGTGGGACGTCGCGGCCGCGTTCTGGACCGACATCGACGCCCGCGCCCGCGACGCGGGTGTCCGGGTCGCGATCGAGATGCACCCGCACAACCTCGTGTTCTCCCCGGTCACGCTGACGAAGCTGGTGGAGCTGACCGGCGCGACCAACGTGGGCGCCGAGATGGACCCCTCGCACCTGATGTGGCAGGGCATGGACGTGGCCGCCTGCATCCGCCACCTCGGCCCGCTGGTGTTCCACGCAGCGGCCAAGGACGCGATGATCATGCCCGGGGTCGACATCCGCGGCGTGCTGGACACCTCCTTCGAGCGGGTGCCCGCCGACGCACCGGACAAGGTGCCCACCGGCATCGGCTTCTGGTGCGCCGCCTGGCCGCGTGACCCGGCCTGGCGGTTCGTCGCCGTCGGCGTCGGCCACGACGTCGACTGGTGGACCGAGTTCCTGCGCGCCCTCGCCGAGGTCGACCCGGACATGGCGGTCAACATCGAGCACGAGGACGCGAGCTACTCCCGGCTCGACGGCCTCGCGCTGGCCGCGGAGAACCTGCGGGCCGCCGCAGAGAAGATCTAGTGCGGCGGCGGCGGCGCCGTCGTCGTCCGGACCACCAGCTGGGGCGGCAGGACCACCTCGCGGGCCGCCGTCCGCTCGCCGTCCAGCCGCTCGACCACGGCGGCCACCGCGCGCTCGACGAGCTCCCGGGAGTTCTGGTTCACCGTCGTCAGGCCGATGTGCGCCAGTCGCGCCGGCGGGCTGTCGTCGTAGCCGACGACCGAGACGTCCCCGGGGACGGCGAGACCGGCGCGGGCCAGAGCGTCGAGCGCGCCGACGGCGACGCGGTCGTTGAAGGTGACGACGGCGGTGGGCGGGACGGCGAGGGCGGCCAGCAGCTGCCCGGCGCGGAAGCCCGCCTCCTCGGTGTGGTCGCCCGGCACGACGCGGATCCGCGCGGCCAGGCCGTGCCGGCGCATCGCCCGCCGGTAGCCGCGGCGGCGGGCCTCGGCGATCGAACCGCCGCCGCCGTCGACGTAGGCGATGTCGGCGTGCCCCAGCCCGACCAGATGGTCGACCGCGGCGGCCACGCCCTCGTCGTCCCCCGCCCGGACGACGTCGACCTCCGCGGCGCGCAGCGGCCGGCCGACGGCGACGACGGGGAGCTGCCGGCCCAGCGCGGCCAGCTGCTCCGCGGGCGCCTCGGGGCCGAGCAGCACGAGGGCCTCGCAGCGCGAGTCGGTGAGCGTCTCCACCGCCCGCCGCTCGTCGCGCCCGCGGGTGACGGTGCTGAGCAGGACGTCGTAGCCGGCCCGCTCGGCCACCTCGTCGAGCTCCTCGACGAGCTCGCCGTGGTAGGGGTTGCGCACGTCCATGAGCACGCCGAGGAGCCGGCTGCGGCGGCGGGCGAGCGCGCTGGCGGTCCGGTCCGGCCGGTACCCGAGCCGGGCGGCGGCCTCCAGCACCCGTTCCCGCGTCAGCGCGCTGGGGCCGGGTGCGCCGCGCAGCACCAGCGACACCGAGGCCGGGGACAGCCCGACCGCGGCGGCGACGTCCTCCAGCCGCGGCCGGGCACGACCGGGCTCCGCCACCGCCGCCCCCATATGTCTTGACATGAAACGTGACCTGCACCATTCTACGGCAAGCGTTTAGAGCGCTTTAAGACCATCTGGGGGCCTCGATGACCGCAGCTCTGACGGCCGTGGACTACAACCCGTTCGCCCCGGACTTCTACACGTCCGATCCGTTCGCCGTGTACCGGTGGATGCGCGACGAGGCGCCGGTCTACTACAGCGAGCGCTGGGGCTGGTACGCCCTGACGCGGTTCGACGACGTCCGAGCCGCGGCGCTCGACGCGGACACGTTCCGCAGCTTCGAGGGCATGGACATCGACGACAGCCGCCTCGAGCAGGTGCCACCGGGGTCCATCGGCAGCATGGACAACCCGCGGCACGACCAGGTGCGCTCGGTGGTGCAGCCGTACTTCCTGCCGCGCCGGATCGCCGGGCTCGAGGACGGCATCCGCACGGTGGTGCGCGAGCTGGTCGCCTCCTGGCGGGACCGCGGCGCGGTGGACCTCGCCCAGGAACTGGCCTGGCCGATGCCCTTCGACGTGTTCTTCCACCTGATGGGCCTGCCGAGCCGGCACGACGAGGACCCCGTGGAGCGGGCCACGCGCGACCAGCTGGAGCACTGGACCCACGAGCTGAAGGACCGCGTGCCCGGCACGCCCCACCTGACCCCGGTCGCGCGGGCCGCGACCGCCGGCGTCCAGCAGTTCTTCATCGACCTGCTGGAGGAGCGCCGCCGGGGAGCGCGCGAGGACCTGGTCACGAAGTTCGTGCACGCCGACATCGACGGGGTGCCGTTCGTCGATGCGCAGGTCACGCCCAACTCCGAGGTCAGCGGCCTGATGATGATCCTGTTCCTGGGCGGCGTGGAGTCCACCGCCGGGTTGACCGGCACGCTGTTCAAGCTGCTCGCCGAGAACCCCGCTCAGCGGGCGCTGCTGCAGCGGGACCCGTCGCTGATCCCCGCTGCCGTCGAGGAGGCGATGCGCCTGATCACGCCCCTGCAGCTCACCGCGCGCACGACCTCGCGCGAGGTGACGCTGCACGGCGTCACCATCCCGGAGGGCGGCCGGGTCGTGCTCATCCCCGGGGCGGCCAACCGCGACGAGCGCCAGTTCCCCGACCCCGACACCTTCGACCTCACCCGGCCGCGCGGCCGCCACCTGGGCTTCGGCGAGGGCGTGCACGGCTGCCTGGGCGCGCCCCTGGCCCGGCTCGAGGCGCGGATCGCCCTCGAGGAGGCCCTGCCGGTCCTGGGCGACTACGAGCTGGCCGGCGAGCCCGGCTTCTACCCCAGCTCGCCGAACATGTACGTCTGGAAGACCCTGCCGGTGACGTTCGGGCGCGCCACTCCCGCGCACCCCCCGCACGTCGAGGCCGTGCACCACCGGACGACCACGGTCACGCTCGTCGCCGCCGAGTTCGAGGTCGAGGCCCGGGTGGCCGCCAAGCAGGAGGCGGCGGACGGCGTCGTCACCCTGACCCTGCGCGAGGCCGGCGACCACCCGCTCCCGACCTGGGAGCCCGGTGCGCACCTCGACCTCATCCTCGGGGAGGCGCCCACGCGGCAGTACTCGCTGTGCGGCGACCCGGCCGAGCACCACGAGTACCGCCTGGGGGTCCTCCGGGACCCCGACGGCCGCGGCAGCTCGCGGTTCGTGCACGACCGGCTGCAGGTGGGCGACACCGTCCGCGTGCGGGGCCCGCGCAACAACTTCCCGCTCGCCCCCGCACCGCGGTACCTGTTCATCGCCGGCGGCATCGGCATCACGCCGATCCTGCCGATGATCCGGGCCGCGGAGTCCGCCGGGGCGGACTGGCGGCTGGTCTACGGCGGACGGCGCCGGGCGTCCATGGCCTTCCTCGACGAGCTGGCCCCCCACGGCGACCGGGTGTCGATCCGCCCGCAGGACGAGACCGGGCTGCTCGACCTCGGCGCGCTGCTCGGCACGCCGGAGCGGGACACGCTCGTGTACTGCTGCGGCCCGGAACCGCTGCTCGCCGCGGTGGAGCAGCACTGCTCGGGCTGGCCGGCGCGGGCGTTGCACGTGGAACGTTTCGCCCCTCGGCCGCAGGCCGAGCCGGTGCGGGCCGAGGCCTTCGAGGTGGTCCTGCAGCAGAGCGAGCTCACCCTCACCGTCCCGCCCGGGCAGTCCATCCTCGCCGTGGTGGAGGAGGCCGGGGTCGGCGTCCTCTCCTCGTGCGCCGAGGGCACCTGCGGCACCTGCGAGACCGCCGTCCTCGACGGCGTCCCGGACCACCGCGACTCCGTGCTCGACGAAACCGAGAGGCAGGCGAACGACTGCATGATGATCTGCGTCTCCCGCTCCTGCTCCGAGCGTCTGGTGCTGGACCTGTGACCGCGACCGGGGCGCCGCTCGGCGTGGCGCTGATCGGATCGGGCCGGATGGGGGCCTTCCACGCCGAGACGCTGGCCCGCCGGCTGCCTGGGGCCCGGCTGGCCGCCGTCGCCGATCCCGCGCCGGGCGCGGCCGAGCGGCTGGCCGGGCAGCTCGGGGCGGACCGCGCGTACACCGACCCCGCGCGACTGTGGGACGACCCCGCGGTCGAGGCCGTCGTCATCGCCGCCCCCGCCCGCGCGCACGCCGATCTGGTGGTGGCGGCCGCCGGCGCCGGCCGGCACGTCTTCTGCGAGAAGCCGATGGCGGTCACCCTGCCCGACGCCGACCGCGCCATCGACGCCGCCCGCGCGGCCGGCGTGGTGCTGCAGGTCGGGTTCAACCGGCGGTTCGCGCCCGACTGGCGGGCCGCCCGGCGGCTGATCGACGACGGCGCGCTGGGCAGTCCCCGGCTGCTGCGCTCGCTGACCCGTGATCCCGGCGGCTTCGACCCCGCGCGGGTGCTGCCGGACACGATCTTCCTCGAGACCCTGATCCACGACTTCGACACCCTGCGGTACCTGGCGCCCGGGGCCGAGGCGGTGGAGGTGTTCGCGACCGCTGACGCGCTCGTGGAGCCGGAGTGGCGGGACCGCGGGCTGCTCGACACCGCCGTCGTCGTCGTCCGGTTTGACACCGGCGCGCGGGCGGTCGCCGAGGCCTGCTTCGAGGCGGCCTACGGCTACGACGTGCGCGGAGAGGTCCTGGGCTCCGGCGGCATGGCGCAGATGGGCGACGGCCGGCGGACCGGGCTGGTGTTCTCGGCCGCCGCCGGGCGCTCGGTCGAGACCGCCCGCAGCGACCAGGAGCTGTTCGCCGACGCCTACACCGGGGAGCTGGCCGCGTTCGTCGCCGCCGTCCGGACCGGCACGCCGCCCCCGGTCGGCGGCGAGGACGCCCGCGCCGCGCTGGCCATCGCGCTGGCCGCGGCCGAGTCGGTGCGGGCCGGCCGGCCGGTGCGGCTCGAGGAGATCGAGAAGTGACCTTCCGGCTGGCCGCGTCGGCGGAGATGCTCTTCCTCGACCTGCCGTTCGAGGAGCGGGTGCGCCGTATCGCCGGCCTCGGCTTCGAGGTCGAGATCTGGAACTGGACGACGAAGGACGTCGAGGCGCTGGTCACGACGGGCGCGACGTTCTCCTCGATGACCGGTTACGTCACCGGCTCGCTGGCCGACGAGGACGGCGCCGAGGAGCTGCTGCGCACCGCCGAGGAGTCGCTGAAGGTCGCCGAGCGGCTGGACTGTCCCCGGCTGAACCTGCACGGCACGGGCCTGGACGAGCGCGGCCTGCCGGTGCTGCCGAGCGAGACGGTGACCCCGGCGATGTGGCTCACCGCCGCCCGCACGCTCGCGCGCGTCGCCGAGCTGGGGGAGCGGGCCGGGCGGGTGTTCACCCTGGAGAACCTCAACACCGCCGTCGACCACCCCGGCACGCCCTTCGCCCGGGCGGCGGACACGATCGCCCTGGTCGAGGCGGTCGGCAGCCCGCACCTGCGGCTCAACCTGGACCTGTACCACGCCCAGATCGGCGAGGGGAACCTCGTCGCGCTCGTGGAGCGGGCGCTGCCGCTGGTCGGCGAGATCCAGGTGGCCGACGTCCCGGGCCGGTGCGAGCCGGGCACCGGCGAGATCCACTACCCGGCGGTGGCCACGGCGCTGGACCGGCTCGGCTACACCGGGGTCGTCGCGCTCGAGGGCTGGGCGTCCGGCGACCCGGTCGAGGCGCTGGCGGCGTTCCGGGCCGCGTTCGCCCCGGCAGCCTGACCGCCGGCGCGACGTGGTCGCTGGGCCGGGACCGGCACCGTGCCCCGGGCCGGCACCCGTGGGCCGGGGCCGGCACCGGGGGCCACCCCACCCCGGCGCCGGCCGGCTCGGCCGAGTGGAGGGGTGGGGCGCGTTCTCCGCGCCCCACCCACTCCACCCCTCAGGCGTTCTTCGGGAAGCCCAGGTTCAGGCCGCCGTGGCTGGGGTCGAGCCAGCGGCTGGTGATCACCTTGCCGCGGGTGAAGAAGTGCACGCCCTCGGTGCCGTGGGCGTGCGAGTCGCCGAACAGGCTGCTCTTCCACCCGCCGAAGGAGTAGTAGGCCATCGGCACGGGGATCGGCACGTTGATCCCGACCATCCCGACCTGCACCTCGTTCTGGAACCGCCGGGCTGCGCCGCCGTCGTTGGTGAAGATCGCGGTGCCGTTGCCGTACGGGTTGGTGTTGATCAGCTCGAGGGCGTGCTCGTAGCTGTCCACCCGCAGCACCGAGAGCACCGGACCGAAGATCTCGTCGGTGTACACGCTCATCTGCGGCTGCACGTGGTCGAGCAGCGTCGGGCCGAGCCAGAAGCCGTCCTCCCCGCCGTCCGGCTCGACGTCCCGGCCGTCGATGACGACCTTCGCCCCCGACTCCTCGCCGGCCTCCACGTACGAGGCCACCCGGTCGCGGTGCTCGCGGGTGACCAGCGGGCCCATGTCGCAGCCCTTGCGGCCGTCGCCGGTGCGCAGGGTCCGGGTGCGCTGCGCGATCCGGTCGACCAGGTCGTCGCCGACCCCGCCGACGGCGACCAGCGCGCTGATCGCCATGCACCGCTCGCCGGCCGAGCCGAAGCCGGAGTTGACCGCGGCGTCGGCGGCGAGGTCGAGGTCGGCGTCGGGCAGCACGACCATGTGGTTCTTCGCGCCGCCGAGCGCCTGCACCCGCTTGTCGTTGCGGGTCCCGGTCTCGTAGACGTAGCGGGCGATGTTCGTGGAGCCGACGAACGAGATGCCCGCGATGTCGGGGTGCTCGAGCAGCCGGTCGACGGCGACCTTGTCGCCCTGCACGACGTTGAAGACGCCGTCGGGCAGCCCGGCCTCCTTCCACAGCTCGGCCATCCACAGCGCGGCGGACGGGTCCTTCTCGCTCGGCTTGAGGACGACGGTGTTCCCGGTGGCGATCGCGATCGGGAAGAACCACATCGGGACCATCGCCGGGAAGTTGAACGGGCTGATGACCGCCACCGGGCCGAGGGGCTGGCGCACCGAGTGGACGTCGACGCCGGTGGAGGCGTTTTCGGTGAACCCGCCCTTGACCAGGTGCGGCACGCCGCAGGCGAACTCGACGACCTCCTGGCCGCGGGAGACCTCGCCGAGGGCGTCGTCGAGCACCTTGCCGTGCTCGGCGGTGATGATCGCGGCGAGCTCCGGCTTGCGGGCGTTGAGCAGCTCGCGGAAGCGGAAGAGCACCGCGCTGCGCTTGGTCAGGGAGGTGTCGCGCCAGCCGGGGAAGGCGGTGGCCGCCGCGGCGACGGCGGCGTCGACCTCCTCGACCGAGGCCAGCGCGACCTCGCCGGTGACCTCGCCGGTGGCGGGGTCGGTCACCGGTGCGGTGCGGCCGCCGGTGCCGTCGCGGCGGGCACCGTCGATCCAGTGGGGGATGTGCTGGGCCATGAGGTCGTCTCCTCAGGGAAGGGTGTCGGACGGGAAGTGCTTGCCGACCAGCGCGCGGATGGCGGCGAGCATGCGGGTGCCGGAGTCGCGGGCCTGGTCGTCCCAGCCGAAGACGCAGGTGGTCAGGACGCCGTCGAAGCCGATGTCGGCCAGCGCGGCGAAGGCCTCGTCGAAGTCGACGTCGCCCCGGCCGATCTCCATGTGCTGGTGGACGCGGGTGGTGTTGCCCGGCGGGTTGGTGATGTAGCGCAGCCCGTCGGACGCGCGGTGGTCCATCGAGTCGGCGACGTGCACGTGGGTGAGCAGGTCCCCGGCGTGCCGGATGATCCCGGCCGCGTCGTCGCCCTGGTGGAAGGTGTGCGGCAGGCAGTACAGGAAGGACACGTTCGGCGAGTCGATGCCGCGGATCAGGTCCACCGCCGGCGAGCCGAGCTCGATGAAGTCGTCCGGGTGCGGCTCGAGCGCGAGGTGGATCCCCTCCCGCTCGAAGACCGGGAGCAGCTCCTCCATCGACCGCCAGAACATCGCCTCGGCCAGCTCCGGCGCCTCGGGCCGGCCGTTGAACTCGCTGTTCATCGTGTCCACGCCGAGCTCGACGCAGATCTCGACGGCCCGCCGCCAGTACCGCACGGCGGCCTCCCGCTCCACCTCGCCGGGGCCGGACCAGCGCATCACCGGGAGCACCGAGGTCACGCCCACCCCGGCGTCGGCCAGCTTCGACCGGAACGCGCGCACGGTCGCGAGGTCCACGCGGGGGTGCTTGAAGAAGGGGACGAAGTCCTCGCGCGGGGACAGCTCGATCCACTCGTAGCCCATCGCGGCGACGACGTCGGGCAGCTCGAGCAGCGGGGTCGTCCGCAGCATCTGCGGGTCCAGGGCGATCCTCATCGCTCCTCCAGCCGCACCTCGGTGCGCCGGCCGGTCCGCAGCGCCTCGACCCCGGCGGCGCACACGGCCTGCGCGGCGTAGCCGTCCCACGCGCCCGGGCCGTCGACCGTGCCGCGGCGCGCGGCGTCCACCCAGCGCTGCAGCTCGATGTCGTAGGCCCGGCCGAAGCGCTGCCGGAAGTCCGGGGCCAGCGCACCGGCGCGGGCGGCACCGGCCGGCCCGACGCTCTGCCGGACCAGCCCGGCGTCGAGGCCGATCATCGCGCTGCCGTCCTCGCCGACCACCTCGGTGCGCACCTCGTAGGCCACCCCGGTGCTGACGAAGACCTCCACGTCGACCAGCCGCCCGCTGGTCATCTCGAACAGGACCATCAGCGGATCGGACTGGCCGGCCACCGCGTGCCGGGTCGCCCGCGGGCGCAGCACGGTGACCGCGGCGATCTCCTCGCCGAGCAGGAAGCGGGCGACGTCCACCTCGTGCACCACCGAGTCGTTGATCATCATCTCGCTGGTGAAGTGCGGCGGGACGGCGGCGTTGCGGTGCGCGCAGTGCACCAGCAGCGGCTCGCCGAGCGCGCCTGCGGCGATCAGCTCCCGCAGCTGCGCGTACTCGGGGTCGAAGCGCCGCATGAACCCGACCTGGACCAGCCGCCGGCCGGTCCGGGCCGCGAACGCGTCCTCGGCGCGGACCAGGGCGAGGGAACTGGCCGCGTCCATGGTCAGCGGCTTCTCGCACAGCACCGGGACGCCCCGCTCGATGCAGGCCAGCACCTGCTGCTCGTGGAACTGCCCGGGGGTGGCGATGAGGACGGCGTCGACGTCGTCGGCGGTGATCGCGGCGAGCGGGTCGCCGATCACCCGGCAGCCCGGCACGCCGGCGGCCACCTGCTCGGACTTCTCGGCGAAGGCGTCGCTGACCGCGACGACCCGGGCGCCGGAGATGCGCGAGTGCAGCCGGGCGACGTGGTCGGCGCCCATCACCCCGACGCCGAGCACGGCGACGCGCAGGTCGCGGGCCGGGACGTCGGCCAGCGCGGGCAGGACGCCCGCATCGGTCTCGGCGGTGGTCATGCCTGGGCCTCCCCGACCTTGGGCCGGCCGATCTCCAGGGACGGGATGCGGCAGCCGGCGATGTAGCGGTGGGTGCGCTGCGCGATCGGCAGCGGCACGTCGGGCTCGCAGGGGTAGAGGTCGTGCTCGACGATCGCGAAGACGTCCCGGCCCAGCTCCTCGACCGCGCGCAGCAGGGGCGGGTACTCGGGCACGCCGTTCGGCGGCTCGGTCATCGCGCCCATCCGGACCGCCTCGGGCCAGACGATGTCCTCGGCCAGGACCCGGTCGATCACGGCCGGGTCCACCTGCTTGAGGTGCAGGTAGCCGATCCGGTCCGGATAGCGGCGGATGAGGTCGAGGTTGTCGCCGCGGTAGTAGCTGACGTGCCCGGTGTCCAGGCACAGCGGGACGAACGCGGGGTCGGTGTCGGCGAGGAAGCGCTCGATGTCGGCCTGGTAGCCGACGTGCGTCTCGGCGTGCGGGTGGAAGGCGATGGAGATGCCGTACTCCTCCTGCACCGCGCGGCCGAGCCGGTCCACCCCGGTCGTCTTCGCCCGCCAGGCCTCCGGCGTCAGGTGCCGGGACTCGACGTCCGCACCGGTCTTCTGGTCCCGGAAGGTGTCCGGGATGACCACGACGTGGGTGCCGCCCAGCGCGGCGGTGAGCGCCGCGACGTCCCGCACCTGGTTCCACACCGCGTCCCAGGCGTCGGGCCGGTGCAGGTGCTCGAACACGGTGCCGGCGCTGACCCGCAGCCCGCGCGCGGCGAGCTCGTCGGCCAGCCGCGCCGGGTCGGTGGGCAGGTAACCGTAGGGCCCCAGCTCGATCCACTCGTAGCCGGCGGCGCTCACCTCGTCGAGGAAGCGCGGCCAGGGCACCTGCTGCGGGTCGTCGGCGAACCACACTCCCCAGGAGTCGGGCGCCGACCCCACGCGGATCCGGCCGTTCTGCTGCGTCATCTGCTCTTCTCCACGACAGGGGTAGGGGTCAGGGCTGGGCGGGGTGCAGGAAGGGGCGCTGCCGGGCCTTCTCCCGCTCGTAGACCGCGCGGGCGTCCCGGGTGCTCTGCAGCGTCGAGACCTCGCTGACTGGCACGTCCCACCACGACTCGCTCGAGGGGGCGTCGATCAGCGGATCGGTCTCGACGTGCACGACCGTCGTCCGATCGGCGGCCTTGGCCTTGCGCAGCGCCGCCTCGAGGCTCGGGCCGTCCTGAGCGGTGAGGACGTCGACCCCGAGACTGGCGGCGTTGGCGGCGAGGTCGACCGGCAGCCGGCCGCCGTCGAGCCGTCCGGACTCCGACCGGTAGCGGTAGCGGGTGCCGAAGCGCTGGGAGCCGAGCTGCTCGGACAGCGCGCCGATCGAGGCGAACCCGTGGTTCTGCACCAGGACGACGACGATCTTGACGCCCTCCTGGACGGAGGTGACCAGCTCGGTCGGCATCATCAGGTAGGAGCCGTCGCCGATCATGACGAAGACGTCCCGGTCCGGGGCGGCCATCCGGATCCCGATCCCGCCGGGGATCTCGTAGCCCATGCACGAGTAGCCGTACTCGACGTGGTAGCCCTTGCGGTCGCGGACCCGCCAGAGCTTGTGCAGGTCGCCGGGCATCGACCCGGCCGCGCAGACGACGACGTCGCGGGGGCCGGAGATCTCGTTGACCAGGCCGATGACCTCGTTCTGCGACAGCCGGCCGCCCTCGCCCGCGCTCGGGACCTCGGGGTGGTAGGCGGCCTCCACCGTCGCCTCCCACGCGGCGGCGAGCTCGGCGGTGCGGGCCCGGTAGGCGTCGTCCACCGACCAGCCGGCCAGGGCGCCGCGCAGGGCGTCCAGCGCGGACCGCGCGTCGGCCTGCAGGCCCACCCCGGCGTGCTTGACCGCGTCCATCGAGGCCACGTTGACGTTCACGAACCGCACGCCCGGGTCGGCGAAGGCGGTGCGGGAGGCGGTGGTGAAGTCCTGGTAGCGGGTGCCGACGCCGATGACGACGTCGGCCTCGCGGGCCAGCGCGTTCGCCGCCGTCGTCCCGGTGGAGCCGATCGCGCCCACCGACTGCGGGTGGTCGTAGGGCAGCGCGCCCTTGCCGGCCTGCGTCTGCGCCACGGGGACCCCGGTCGCGGCGGCGAACGCGTCGAGCGCCTCGCCGGCCTCGGAGTAGATGACCCCGCCGCCGGCGACGAGCAGCGGCCGGCGCGCCGACCGGATGACCTCGACGGCCCGGGCCAGCGCCGCGGGCTCGGGCAGCGGGCGGCCCACGTGCCAGGTGCGCTCGGCGAACAGCTCGGCCGGCCAGTCGAAGGCCTCCGCCTGCACGTCCTGGGGGAAGCAGAGGGTGACCGCCCCGGTCTCGGCCGGGTCGGTGAGCACCCGCATCGCGCCGAGCAGCGCGCCGGGCAGCTGCTCGGGCCGCCAGATCCGGTCGAAGTACCGCGACACCGGCCGGAAGGCGTCGTTCACGGTGACGTCGCCGCTGTCCGGCCGCTCCAGCTCCTGCAGCAGCGAGCCGGCGGCGCGGGTGGCGAAGCTGTCGGCGGGCAGCAGCAGCACCGGCAGCCGGTTGATCGTGGCCAGCGCCGCGCCGGTGACCATGTTCGTGGCGCCGGGGCCGATGCTGGTGCTGACCGCCCAGGTCTGCAGCCGGTCCTTGGTGCGGGCGTAGGCGGTCGCGGTGTGCACCATGGCCTGCTCGTTGCGGCCGAGCACGTAGGGCAGCAGCTCCGGCTCGTCGATCTCGGCCTGCAGCAGCGCCTGCCCGAGCCCGGCGACGTTGCCGTGCCCGAAGATGCCCAGGCACCCGGCGAACAGCCGCTGCCGGCGGCCGTCGCGCTCGGTGTACTGCCGGCCCAGGAACCGGATCACCGCCTGGGCCACGGTCAGGCGCACGGTCTCGCTCACGGTCGGGACGCTCCGTTCTCGGTGGCACGGGCGTGCAGGGGCAGCCGCGGGTCGACGTCCTCGGCCGCCCACGTGC
The DNA here is from genome assembly GCF_059428245.1 of Geodermatophilus sp. SMS 5-13. Classification (NCBI taxonomy): domain Bacteria; kingdom Bacillati; phylum Actinomycetota; class Actinomycetes; order Geodermatophilales; family Geodermatophilaceae; genus Geodermatophilus; species Geodermatophilus sp. SMS 5-13. The sequence continues at coordinate 5,285,631 of NZ_CP165729.1, read as the reverse complement.
CGCGGATCCAGGCGTGCGCCGGGTCGTCGACGATCCGCCAGGCGCGCTCGGGACCCGGGCCGGCCATGACGTTGAGGTAGTAGAGGTCGTGACCGGGGGCGGCGATCGAGGGGCCGTGCCACCCGTGCGGGACCAGCACGACGTCGCGGTCGCGCACCTCGGCGAGGACGTCGATCGGCCGCTCGGCGGTGCCGTAGACCCGGTGGTAGCCCAGGCCGGGCTCGCCCCGCGGCCCGGCGGCGACCTCGAAGTAGTAGATCTCCTCGAGCTCGGTCTCCACGTCCGAGGTCTCGTCGTGCTTGTGCGGCGGGTAGGAGGACCAGTTCCCGCCCGGCGTGAGCACCTCGCAGGCGATCACCGCGTCGGCCTCGAAGGAGTCGGCGGTGGCGAAGTTGTTCACCTGCCGGCTGCACGTGCCGGCCCCGCGCAGCTCGACCGGCACCCACTCCGCGGGCCCGTAGCGGACCGGCAGCCGCCGCCGCGCCCGGGCGCCGCACAGGGCGAACCGGCCCCCGCCCTCGGAGGAGAGCTCGGCGGCGGTGTCCCGCGGCAGGTAGGCGAAGTCGGTCGGGCCGGCGAAGACGTGCGGCCGGCCGTGCAGGGTGAGCGTCTCGCCGTCCGCCGCGACGACGAGGCCGCCGGACAGCGGGACGACGACGACCTCGTCCGGCCCGGTGTCCAGGGCATGCGCGCCCCCGGGCGGCAGCTCGAGCACCCGCAGGCCGGCGTGCCCCCATCCGGCGTTCTCGGGGGTGACCTCCAGCGCGTAGGGCCCCGCGGCCGCCGTCCCGGCGGGGCGGTGCAGCGACGTGGTCTCGGGGGCGGCGGTGCGAGCGACGGTGCTCATGCGTCTCCTCGGCTCGGAGATCCGGATGCGGGCGCGGGTTCAGTGCACGAGGGCCACGGCGGTGTCGACGGCGCCGGCGACGTCGTCGTCCGGGGGGTAGAGCAGGGTGCGGCCGATCACCAGGCCGCGCACCGACGGCAACGCCAGCGCGTCGCGCCAGGTCGCGTAGGTCTCCTCGGGCAGGCCGGGCGGGTCGCCGCCGAGCAGCAGGGTGGGCAGCGTCGTGGCGTCCATGACGCGCTCCATCTCGGCGACCACCGGGAGCTTGAGCCAGGTGTAGGCCGAGGTGGCGCCGAGGCCCTGCGCGATGTGCACGGACTTGATCACCGCGTCGGGGCTCAGGTCGTTGACCACCCGGCCGTCGACCCGGCGGGACAGGAACGGCTCGAGCATGGCCACCAGGCCGGCGCGGGCCAGCTCGCTCACCGCCCGGCCGGCGGTCTCCAGCATGGCCACGGTGCCGGGGTCGTCGAGGTCGATGCGGTTGAGCATCTTCGCGGCCTCGAACCCGGCCGCCACCACGCCGGGCACGTCGTAGCCGGTCATCCGGTCGTCGAGCTCGAAGGAGGAGCCGGCGAGCCCGCCGCGGTTCATCGAGGCGACGACCACCTTGTCCTCGAGCGCGCCGAGCAGCGCCAGGTCCTCGGCGACGTCCGCCGTCGCGAGCAGGCCGTCGACACCCGGCCGGGCCAGCGCCGCGCGGAGCCGGTCGAGCATGTCGGTGCGGCTGTTCATCGCGGCCGGGCGGCCCTGGGCCGACAGCGCGCCGCGGGCGGGGTGGTCGGCCGCGATGAGCATCAGCCGGCCGTCCGGCGGCAGGAACGCCGGACGGCGCCGGCGCTCCCGCAGCGCCCGGGCGACGGCGGCGGGCTCCCGGCTGCGCAGCTCGGTGACCTCCGCGTAGCTGCGGCAGCGCGGGGCGGAGGACGTGTCGAGGGCGGCGGTGTCAGGCACGGGTTCCCTCCAGCTGGGCACGCGGGCCGGGGACGGCGGCACCGGCGAGGAGCGCCGCGATCTCGGCCTGGGTGGGCATCGCGGTCGAGCACTCCAGCCGGGAGGCCACGATCGCCCCGGCGGCGTTGGCGTTGCGCAGCGTCTGCTCCAGGGGCAGCCCGGCCAGCAGGCCCGAGCACAGCGAGCCCCCGAACGCGTCGCCGGCGCCGAGGCCGTTGACCACGTCGACCGGCGTCGGCGGGACGACGACCCGCTCGCCGGCGGTCTTGCCGAGCACCCCCTTCGGCCCCTGCTTGACCACCGCGAGCTCGACGCCCGCAGCCAGCAGCGCGTCCGCCGCCCGGTCGGGATCGGTCTCGCCGGTCGCGACCTCGCACTCCTCCCGGTTGCCGACGGCGACGGTCACGTGCGGCAGCGCCGCCCGTACCTGCGCGGTGGCATCCTCACGCGAGGCCCAGAACATCGGCCGGTAGTCCAGGTCGAGCACCGTGAACCGGCGGCGCCCCCGGGCCGCCCAGGCGGCGTGGTGGGCCGACCGGCTGGGCTCCTCCGACAGCCCGGTCACGGTGGCCCAGAACAACCGCGCGTCGCGGACGGCGGCGAGGTCGAGGTCCGCCGGGCGGATCTGGAGGTCGGGCGCGGTCGGCCGGCGGTAGAAGTACAGCGGGAAGTCGTCCGGCGGGAAGATCTCGCAGAACGTCACCGGCGTCGCATGGGCCGGGTCGACGACGACGAGGCGGTCGTCGACGCCGAGGTCGCGCAGCGCCCGCCGGACGAAGCGGCCGAACGGGTCGTCGCCCACGCCGGTGACGAGCGCGACGCGGTGCCCCAGCCGCGCGGCGGCGACCGAGACGTTCGCGGCGCTGCCGCCGAGGTACTTGCCGAAGGTCTCGACGTCCTCCAGGCCGACGCCGACCTGCAGCGGGTAGACGTCCACCCCGCTGCGGCCCATCGCGAGGACGTCCAGGGGTTCGGTCACGGAAGCCACCGTCCTTCCGCCACGGCGACCCCCGGGGGGCCGCGTCGAATGCTCTCGACTGTGCTCGGGAGCGCGTCTGCCTGTCAAGACTTTGTCCTTACATATTCTCATCAGCTCAAACAGGCGACAGGGAGTCACGCGAGGGTCCGCGGTCTGCGATCATCGGGGGCGTTCCCTCGCCGCCGACCGGCAGGGCCCAGCCCCCTCCGGGAGGAGTCCGTGGCACCCGCGCTGACGTTCGAGATCGACCGCTCGAGCCCGACGCCCCTGTACTTCCAGCTCGCGCGGGAGATCGAGGGCGCCATCACCGGCGGGGCGCTGCCGGCCGGGTCGCGGCTGGAGAACGAGATCCTGCTCGCCCAGCGGTACGGGCTGTCCCGGCCCACGGTGCGGCGGGCCGTGCAGGAACTGGTCGACAAGGGCCTCCTGGTCCGCAAGCGCGGGGTCGGCACCCAGGTCATCCAGCCGCACGTGCGCCGCTCGGTGGAGCTCACCAGCCTCTACGAGGACCTGGCCCGGTCGGGCGAGGAGCCCACGACGACGGTGCTCTCGCTGGACCGGGTGCCCGCGCCGGCCGACATCGCGACCGAGCTGGACCTGAAGGAGGGCGCGGAGGTCGTCGTCGTCCACCGGCTGCGGTACTCGCGCGGCGAGCCGCTCGCCCTCATGACCAACTACCTGCCCGGCCGGTTCACGCCCACGGCGGAGGACCTCTCCGAGCGGGGGCTCTACCAGTACCTGCGCGGCCAGGGGGTGCACCTGCGGGTGGCGCACCAGCGGATCGGCGCCCGGCTGGCGAAGGCCGAGGAGGGGCGCCTGCTGGACGAGCCGCCCCGGGCCGCTCTGCTCACCATGCAGCGCACCGCGTTCGACGACCAGGGGGTGCCGATCGAGTTCGGCCGGCACGTCTACCGCGCCTCGCGCTACGACTTCGAGACGACGCTCGTCGGTCGCTGACCCACGTGCGAACGATGGCCCGACCCCCGCGCCTGCTGGCGCTCGCCGTGGCCGCGCCGCTGGTGCTGGCCGCCTGCTCCGCAAGCGGCGGGGGCGGCGAGGACGCCGGCGGCGGGTCGAGCGAGCTGTCCTTCGCCGTCATCACCCACGGCTCGGCCGGCGACGCGTTCTGGGACGTCGTCCGGAACGGGGCCGAGCAGGCGGGGGAGGACCTCGGCGTCACCGTCGACTACCAGAGCGACAGCGATCCGCAGCGCCAGGCGCAGTTGATCGACGCCGCGGTCAACCAGGCCGTCGACGGCATCGTCGTCTCCATGGCCAACCCGGACGCGCTGGAGGGACCCATCGAGGCGGCCGTCGACGCCGGCATCCCGGTCGTGACGATCAACTCGGGCGGCGACCGCTCCGCCGAGTTCGGCGCCATCGGGCACGTCGGGCAGGACGAGACGATCGCCGGCCAGGGCGCCGGCCGGCGCCTGAAGGCCGACGGCGCGACGCGGGTGCTCTGCGTCCTGCACGAGGCCGGCAACATCGGCCTGGAGAAGCGCTGCGACGGCGCCTCCCAGGGCCTGGGCAGCGAGGTGGTCCCGCTGCAGGTGGACATCGACGACCTGCAGGCCGCGCAGTCGACGATCACCTCGGAGCTGCAGGGCGATCCGCGCATCGACGCCGTCCTGACCCTGAACTCCGCCGTCGCGGCCGTCGCGGTGGCCGCGGTCGGCGACGCCGGCTCGGACGCGGAGGTCGCCACCTTCGACCTGAACCAGGACGTCATCGACGGCATCCAGGACGGCTCGATCTCCTTCGCCGTCGACCAGCAGCAGTACGAGCAGGGCTACCTGCCGATCGTGATGCTCAAGCTGTACGCGCAGAACCTCAACACCGTGGGCGGTGGGCAGCCGGTGCTGACCGGGCCCGGCATCGTCGACGCCGACAACGTCGACCAGATCGCCGACCTGGCGAGCGAGGGCACCCGCTGAGCACCCGCTGAGCACCCGCGCCTGACGCACTTTCCGTACCGCTGTACCGAAAGCCCGCACGGGCCGCCCTCAAGCACATTTCGTTATCTGCCGATGCAGGCCGTAACAGTTGGCCTCGAGCGTGGCGGGCGTGCCGCGTGTTGCACCTGTGACAGCCGGTGACCGGTGCGACTCTCCTCGGGCTCGAATGTCCCTCTTCCCCAGGGAGCACCTCATGCGGCACCGCCTCGGTGCACTCCGGACCGCGCTGGTCGGCGTCGTGACCGGTCTGGTCGTCGTCGCCTCGGCCGGAACCGCACTGGCCGTGCCGGCACCCCCGCCCAACCCCAGCGACGACCAGATCAGCGACGCCGCCGCCGCCCAGCAGGCCGCCGCGGCCGAGGTGGGCCGCATCGCCGGGCTCGTCGCCCAGGCCGAGGGCGAGCTGGAGCGCTACGCCCTGCAGGCCGAGGCCGCGGGCACCGCCTACGAGGCCGCCGCCGAGGCGCTGCAGATCGCGCAGGACGCCGCCGACCGCACCGCGGCCGAGCTGCAGACCGCCGAGGACGCCGTCCACGCCGCCGAGGACCGCATCGCCGACTTCTCCCGGGACAGCTACATCGACGGGCACGCGCTCACCAGTGCCGCCACCCTGCTGGACTCCGGCGGCCCGGGCGAGCTGGTCCAGCGCGCGGCCATGCTGGACTGGGTCGCCGACAACCAGCTCGACGTCCTCGGCCAGCTCGACGTCGCCCGGGTCCAGCAGGCCAACGCCGACTCGGCCGCGCGCTCGGCCCGGGACCAGATGGCCGCCGCCGAGGAGCAGGCCGAGGCGGCCAAGGCCGAGGCGGACTCCCAGCTCGCGGCCCAGCAGGCCGCCTTCGACCAGGTGAACGCGCAGAAGGCCGCCTACGAGCAGCAGCTGCAGGACGCGCAGATCCACCTGCTGGAGCTGCAGGGCGCCCGCAACGCCTATGACCAGTGGGTCGCGCAGAAGCAGGCCGAGGAGCGCGCGGCGGCGGAGGCGGCCGCCCGCGCCCAGGCCCAGGCCGAGGCCGCGGCCGGCGCCGCCAGCGCCTCCCCGAACAGCTCCGGCTACGTGCTCCCGGCGGCCGGGCGGACCTCCAGCTGCTTCGGCGCCCGCTGGGGCGTGCGGCACCTGGGCCAGGACATCGCGGCGCCCATCGGGACACCGATCTACGCGGCCACCTCCGGTGTGGTGAAGCGGGCCGGGCCGGCGACGGGGTTCGGGCTGGCCGTCTACATCCTCGGGGACGACGGCGCGGTCACCGTGTACGGCCACGTCAACCGCTACTTCGTCAACGCCGGCGAGCGGGTCTCGGCCGGCGAGCAGATCGCCGAGGTCGGCAACCGCGGTCAGTCCACCGGCCCGCACCTGCACTTCGAGGTGCACCCGAACGGCGCCATGTACAGCGGCGCGGTGAACCCGGCGCCCTGGCTGCGCGCCCGCGGCGTGGCCATCAGCGGCTGCTGATCCCGGTTCCGCACCGCGGCCCGCTCCCTCGCGACGAGGGAGCGGGCCGCGGTCGTCCGGGGGCCGGTCAGCTGGTGGGCGCGGCGGAGGTCGGCAGCGACGTGCAGTTGGAGACGACGTAGCTGGACACGTTCGACTGCGCCTCGCTCACCTGCGCGGTCACCTGCTGCTCGGCCTGCTCGAACTGGGCCTGCCCCTCGGGAGTGGAGAGGTCGAGGGTGGCGGCGGTCGTCTGCAGCTGCCGGAGCGCGTCGCCGAGGGCGGCCCAGTCCTGCTCGATCGCGGCGGGCGGGTCGACCTGGTCGACGGCATCGACCACCTGCTGCAGCACCGCCCCGGCCTGGGCGGGGTCGCTGGACGCCGTCTGCAGCTGGCCGAAGACCTCGGTGACCTGCTGGCAGAACGCGGCCGCCTCGGGGTCGGCGGCGCCCGACGAGGTCGCGCTCGACGTGGTGGTGGTCTCCGACGCGCTCGACGAGGACGCGGAGTCGTTGCTGTCGCCGCCACTGCACGCGGTGAGCAGTACGACGGCGGCGACTCCGGCCAGCCCGGTCCGGCACAGGGTCAGGGTTCGGCGCATGCGGGCAGGCTAGCGGCCGGGCGGACGCCGCACGGCCCGCGCGGCTACCGTGCGGCGCGTGGATGCCCCGTCCGACCCGCGCGTCACCTGGGACCTGCCGGCCTTCGGCGCGATGCCCCGCACCGCCGAGCTGGAGCCGCTGGTCACCCGCGTGCTGGCGCCCAACCCGTCCGGCATGACCCTCGACGGCACCAACACCTACGTCGTCGGCGCGCTGGGCAGCGGGCAGGCGGTGCTCGTCGACCCCGGTCCGGACGACGCCGCGCACCTCGCCGCGGTCGAGGCGGCGCTGGCCGCCCGCGACGCCCGCTGCGTCGCGGTGCTGGTGACCCACCACCACGGCGACCACGCCGAGGCGGCCCAGCCGTGGGGCACCCGCCTCGGCGCCCAGGTGGCCGCGGCCCGCCCCGACGTCGCCGGGCCCCGTGGGCGGGTGCTGGAGGCGGGGGAGCGGCTGGCGCTGGCGGGCACCACGGTCGGCGTCGTCGCCACGCCGGGGCACACCGCCGACCACCTGGCCTTCCGGCTGGAGTCCGGCGCCGTGCTGGTCGGCGACCACGTGCTCGGCCGCGGCACGTCGGTGGTCACCCATCCCGAGGGGGACGTCGTCGCGTACCTGGAGTCGCTGCGCCGGGTGCACGACCTCGGCCCCAGCGCCCTCTACTGCGGCCACGGCCCCGAGCTGACCGAGGACCCGACGGCCGTCCTCGACTTCTACCTGACCCACCGCGCCTACCGGGAGGCGCAGATCCTCGAGGCGCTGGCCGCCGGCCCCTGCACCGTCGACCGGCTGGTCGAGACGATCTACGCCGCCTATCCCCGCGAGGTGTGGCCGGCCGCGGCCCAGTCGACCCGCGCCACGCTGGCCAAGCTGCGCGCCGACGGCCGGGTGGAGGACACCGGCGGCGAGGCGGTACGGCTGGCATGACGGTGGTGCGCGCGGCCGGGAGCGCCCGCGACCAGCGGCGGGCGGCCGCCGCGCTGGCCGCCGCCGGGGTGCGGGCGGGGGACCGGCTCCTGGTCGGCGCCGCGGCCTCGCCGGCCCTGCTCGCCGTCGTCCTCGGGGCGCTGCGCAGCGGCGTCGTCCCCGTCGTCCTGGACCCGGCGCTGCCGGCCGCCGAACGGGCCGCGCTCGCCGAGGACGCCGACCCCGCGCTCGACGTGGGCGCCGCGCCGGAGCGGCTGCTCACCGGCGAGGCCGAGGCCGACCTCGCCGACGTGCCGCTGGCCCGGCCGATGCACTACACCTCCGGCACCACCGGGCGGCGCAAGGGCGTGTGGTCCGGCGTCCTGGCCGAGGACGACGCCCGCGCACTGGCCGGCGAGGAGAGCGGGCTCTGGGGCTTCGCGCCCGGCGATCGGCACCTGGTGCTCTCGCCGCTGCACCACTCCGCGCCGCTGCGCTTCGCGATCCACACGCTGCTGGCCGGCGGCGACGTCGTCCTGCCGGGGCCGTTCGACGCCGCCCGCGCCGCCGCAGCGATCGCCGCGCAGAGGCCGACCACCGCGTTCTGCGTGCCGACGCACCTGCGGCGGCTGCTCGACCAGGACGTCGACTGGTCCTCGTTCCGGCTGCTCGCGCACGCCGGCGCGCCGTGCCCCGAGCCGCTCAAGCGGGCGGTGCTCGACGCCCTCCCACCCGACACCGTGGTCGAGTTCTACGGCTCCACCGAGGCGCAGTTCACCGTGTGCCCGCCCGGCGACTGGCTCGCCCACCCGGGCACGGTCGGGCGGGCCCGCCCGGGCAGGGAGATCACCACCGACGAGCGCGGGCAGCTGTGGTGCCGGGTGCCCCGGTGGGCCCGCTTCGAGTACTGGCGGGCGCCCGACAAGACCGCCGCGGCCTGGCGGGACGACCGGGTCACGGTCGGGGACCTGGGCCGGGTGGACGACGACGGCTTCGTGTGGCTCGACGGCCGCCGGGAGGACCTGGTCATCTCCGGCGGCGTGAACGTCTACCCCGCGGAGGTCGAGGCGGTGCTCGACGGGCACCCGGACGTGGTGGAGAGCGCGGTCTTCGGGCTGCCCGACGAGGACTGGGGCCAGCGGGTGGCGGCGGCCTACGTCGGGACGGCGGCGCCGGACGGGCTGCGGGCCTGGGCGCGGGAGCGGCTCGGGCCGGCCAAGCGGCCCAAGGAGCTGCACCGGGTCGCGGAGCTGCCGCGGACCTCCACCGGCAAGGTGCGGCGGCTGGACCTGCCGGGCGTGCTGGGGCTCGATGGCTGAGCACGACGTGCTGGTCGTGGGCGCCGGCTCGGCCGGGTGCGCGCTGGCCGCGCGGCTGGCCGACGCCGGCCGGCGGGTGCTGCTCCTCGAGGCCGGCGCCGACCACGCCCGCCCGGAGGACTTCCCGCCCGAGCTGCGCAGCGCCGCCTCGCTGGCCGCCGTGGCGCCCGGGCACCCGGCCACGGAGGAGCTGCGCGCCGTCCTCACCGACGAGGTGACCGCCCACGTGCGGCGCGGCCGGGTGGTGGGCGGGTCGAGCGCGGTCAACGGCGGCTACTTCGTCCGGGCGCCGCGCGCGGACTTCGACGGCTGGGCCGCGGCCGGCAACGACCTGTGGTCCTACGCCGCGGTGCTGCCGGCGCTGCGCCGGCTGGAGGCCGACGCCGACTTCGGCGACCGGCCCGAGCACGGCGCGGACGGGCCGGTGCCGGTGCGGCGCCCCGCGGCCGGGCACCCGCTGGCCGACGCGTTCGCGCAGGCCGCCGCGGAGCTGGGCTTCCCCGCCGAGCCGGACAAGAACGCCGACGGCGGGCGGCCCGGCTACGGCCCGATCCCGTGCAACGTCGCCGACGGCGTCCGGGTGAACGCGGCCATGGCCTACCTCTCCCCGCGCCGCGGCTGCGCCGACCTCACCGTGCGCGGCGGGGTGCGGGTGCGCCGCGTCCTGGTGGACCGCGGGCGCGCGGTGGGCGTGGACACCGACGCCGGCGTCTTCCGCGCCGCCGAGGTGGTGCTCAGCGCCGGCGCGGTCGGCTCGCCGCACCTGCTCCTGCGCTCGGGCATCGGCCCGGCCGGCGCGCTGCGGGCCGCGGGCATCGCCGTCGTCGCCGACTCGCCCGGCGTCGGCGCCGACTTCACCGACCACCCCGACGTCTACGTCCGGTACGCGCCGGCCCGGCCACTCCCCGACGTCCCGGGGCTGCCGCCGCTGCACAGCGCGCTGAACACCGGGGACCTGGAGATCCAGCCGTGGCTGCGGCCGTTCTCCGCCGTCGGGCTCCCGGCGGGCGGCGACGACCTCGTGCTGCGCGTGGCGCTGCAGCGGGAGGAGAGCCGCGGTCGGCTGGGCCTGGCCGGTGACGACCCGGCGGCGCCGCCCCGGCTCGAGTACCGCTACCTGACCGAGGCGGCCGACCGGGCGGGGCTGCGCGACGGCGTCCGGCTGGCGGCCGAGCTGCTGGCGTGCACGGGAATGGGCGCCGTCCGCACCGGACTGCCGGACGACGTCCTCGCCGACGACCGCGGTCTCGACCGGTGGATCGCCCGGCACGTGGGCACCGCCGTGCACCTGTCCGGGACGGCGCGCATGGGCCCGGACGGCGACCCGGGGGCCGTGGTCGACCAGCGGCTGCGGGTGCGCGGCGTCGGCGGGCTGCGCGTGGCCGACACGTCCGTGCTGCCCTGGGTCCCCTCGCGGGGGCCGGCCGCGACCGCGGTGCTGGTGGGGGAGCGGGCCGCCGAGCTGCTGCAAGGGAGCTGACTCAGCCGCCGGCGCGGTTGGGGTCGGGTGGGGGCGGCCCGAGCGGGGGCAGCGGGATCCCCGGCGGCGGGAAGGGCGCCTTCGGCTCGGCGGAGAGGATCGGCGCCATCGCGTCGTGCCAGACCTGCGCGCCCCGGCCGCCGCCGAAGGTGCCGACGTCCTGGTTCCGCTTCGGGTTGAGCACCATGACGCTGGCCGCGTAGCGGGGCGTGAACCCGACGAAGGCGATCGAGAAGCGGTCCTGGCTGGTGCCGGTCTTGCCGGCGATGTCGTGGCCGGGGATGGCGGCCCGGGTGCCCGTGCCGATCGGGAGCGCGGTGTCGCCGATGAGGATGTTGCTCAGCGTCGTCGCGACCGCCGGCGGGATGGCCTCGGGCGTGCAGTGCCACCCGGTGTCGTACGGCTTGTCGTCGGCGTTGCGCAGCGGCTTGCCGTCGGCGTCGAGGACCTCGGTGACCGGGACGGGGTCGCACTGGGTGCCGTTGGCGCCGAGGGTCGAGTAGGCGCTGGCCAGGGCCATCGGGCTGGTCGCCTCGGCGCCGAGGGTGAACGAGCCCCGGTTCTCGGCGATGACCTGGTCGGCGACCGGGTCGAGGGAGAACAGGCCCATCTTCTGGGCGGTGCGCACCGGGCCCTCGACGCTGCCGAGCCGGTCCTCCAGCGCGACGAAGTAGGTGTTGGACGACCGGATGAGCGCCTCGGTCATGGTCAGCGTCGGCGGGTAGTTGCTGCCGACGTTCTCGACCGTGTAGGGCGCCGCCCCGTCCTTGTAGACGTGCGAGACGTACGGGTTGCTGGTCGTCTGCACGAACGACGGTGGGATGCCCTGCTCGAGCGCGGCCGCGGCGACGAAGACCTTGTACGTGGAGCCCGCGCCCTGGCTGGCGGCGAGGTTGAGGTCCACCGACTCCTGGGCGGGGTCGTTGGCGTCGTAGCCGAAGACGCGGTTGACGCTCATCGCGAGGACCGCGCCGGTGCCCGGCTCGAGGGCGGTGAACATGTCGGCCAGCGGGTCGCCCATGGGCAGCGTCGCCAGGACGGCGGCGTCGCCGGAGCGCTGCAGATCCGGGCGCAGCGTGGTCTTGATGGTCAGGCCGCCGTTCTCCAGCTCAGCCTGCGGGATGCCCAGGGTCTGGGTCAGGTGGCGCTGCACGAAGTCGCAGAAGAACCCGCCGATCGTCGCGGCCACGCAGCCGTTGGGCGGCGGCGGGCTCGGGGCGACGGTCACCGGCTCGGCGGAGAGCTTGGGCAGCTCCTCGTCCGGCAGGTGGCCCTGCTTGTTCATCCGCTCCAGCACCTGGTTGCGGCGGGTCCGCGCGGCGTCCGGGTCGACCAGCGGGTCGTCGACGGTCGGCGTCTGCACCAGCCCGGCGAGCAGGGCGGCCTGGACGACGGAGAGGTCGGCGGCGTCGACGCTGAAGTAGCGCCGCGCGGCGGCCTGGACGCCGTAGGCGCCCTCGCCGAAGTACACGAGGTTGAGGTAGCGGGTGAGGATCTCGTCCTTGGAGTACCTCTCCTCGAGCGACAGGGCCAGCCGCGCCTCCCGCAGCTTGCGCCCGATGCTCTGCTCGGTGGCGGCCTGCCGCTCCTCCGCCGTCGAGGCGGTCTGCAGCAGGGTCTGCTTGACCAGCTGCTGGGTGATCGTCGACCCGCCCTCCTGCACCGAGCCGGCCAGCACGTTCGACACCAGCGCCCGCACGGTGCCCTCGACGTCCAGGCCGTTGTGCTCGTAGAAGCGGGCGTCCTCGATGTCGACCAGGGCCTGCTTCATCACCGGGGCGATCCGGTCCGACGGCACGGGGGTCCGGTTGTTCGTGTAGAACTTCGTGATCACCGAGCCGTCCGCGGCCAGCAGCACGCTGTTGCCCGCCGGCGCGTGGTCGCCCAGGGCCGACGGCAGCGGGCTGAGCAGGTCGGCGGAGGACCGCGCCGCGAGCCCCGGACCGACGACCCAGGGCGTCAGGGCGGCGGCGATGAGGATGCCGGCCAGGGGGACGGCGACGAGGAGCAGCGCCAGGGCTCGCAACCGGGGATGACGCCTTCTGGCCACCGCTGACCCCGCTTCCCCCCGGCCCCCCTCGGGCGGAGAGAGGACCGGCGCAGGTCCCGGATCCGGACGGTTCCGGACCCGCGATCGATGCCTTGATGATGACGGAGCGGCGCCCCCGCAGATAGACGGTCGTGACCGCTTCGTGACGCGTGACAGGGTGCAGGCGCGACCGCCGTGCAGCGGAGCCCGGCGGCCCCCGAGCAAGTGGAGGAACCGTGCCGCAGGTCGAGACCGTCCGTGGCCCCGTCGACACCGCCGAGCTGGGACGGACGCTCATGCACGAGCACGTGTTCGTGCTGACCGCGGACGTCCAGCAGAACTACCCCGGCGAGTGGGGCGACGAGGACGAGCGGGTGGCCGACGCGGTGCGCCGGCTGAACGAGCTCGCCGGCCGCGGCGTGCGGACGATCGTCGACCCGACGGTGATCGGGCTCGGCCGCTACATCCCGCGGATCCAGCGCATCGCCGAGCAGGTGGACCTCAACATCGTGGTCGCCACCGGCTGCTACACCTACGGCGACGTCCCGTTCTTCTTCCACTACCGCGGCGCCGGCTCGAGGACCGACCGGCCCGACCCGATGGTGGACATGTTCGTCGGCGACATCGAGGACGGCATCGCCGGCACCGGCGTGAAGGCGGCCTTCCTCAAGTGCGCCATCGACACCCAGGGGATGACCCCCGGGGTGGAGCGGGTGATGCGCGCGGTCGCCAAGGCCCACCGGCGCACCGGCGCACCGATCACCGTGCACACCCACCCCGGCGACCGGACCGGCCTCGAGGTGCAGAAGGTGATGGCCGACGAGGGGGTCGACCCGCGACGCGTCGTCCTGGGACACAGCGGCGACACCACGGACGTCGACCACCTGTGCGAGCTGGCCGACGCCGGGTTCCTGCTGGGCATGGACCGGTTCGGGATCAACCTCGACACGACGTTCGAGGCCCGCGCGGACACCCTGATCGAGATGTGCCGCCGGGGCTACGCCGAGCGGATGGTCCTGTCCCAGGACGCGAGCTGCTACCTCGACTGGCTGGCGCCCGGCGTCATGGATCTGCTGCCGCAGTGGCACTACACGCACATCCTCGACGACGTGCTGCCCTACGTGCGCGAGCGCGGGGTCACCGACGAGCAGATCGAGACGATGCTGGTCACCAACCCGCGGCGGTACTTCGAGGACGTGAGCGCTTACTGAAAGGACCCCGCTACACCCGCCACTCGCACGCTCGCGGCGGGACCCTGCAGCGGGGCCGTTCCATCACCTCACCCGGCCCGGACTGTCCCGGCGGCGCGCTATCGCAGCCGCCGGGACGCCGGCGCCTGGGGGGTCACCGGATCGCGCGGATCTCGGTGCTGGTGTTCGACAGCGGCGCCCACGCGTCGGGGTGCGGACGACCGGCGTCCACGACCCACGACGGGGTGCGCGCGGCCGAAGTGGTGGCACGCTTCGCGGTGGGGCGGGCGGAGAGGCCCACGATGACGGCGAGCAGCACGATCAGCCCGACGAGCACCCCACCGATGACCAGAAGCGTCGAGAGCATGTACTCAACGTAAGCGCCGGACTGTTCCGTGTCACCGGCTGGAGGCGGGCAGATCTCCCCGAACCTCGGCCGCCGAATGCGCAGACTTCGCCCGTCGACACTCCCGGACCGGTTCGTCCTCTCGGCAGCTTCCGCCGAGCTGGCACCCGGCGCCCTTCCCGCGTGACCCGGGGCACCGCCCGGGTATGGCGGCCACGTGGCGGAGCGGACGCGCGGAGGGCCGTCGCCGGCGCGCGCGGCGGGGCGGCTGGCCGGGGTGCCGCTGGGCGCGCTGGCCCGGTGGCGGCAGGACAGACCGATGCATCCGCGCGGCGCGGTGTTCGACGGGCAGCTCGAGCGCGGGACCGGCGGGGAGCCGGTGGGCGTGCCGTGGCTGGACGAGCCGGGGCGGGACGCGGCCGTCGTCCGCCTCTCCCGCGGGATCGGGCTGCCCGAGCCGTGGCCGGACCTGCTCGGCCTGGCCGTGCGCGTCCCCGGCGGGGCGGACGGCGAACCGGTCGACCTGCTGCTGAGCAGCACCGCGACCGCGCCGCTGCTGCGGATGGTCCCCGTGCCGCGGCTGCGGCCGGCCACCGCCTACACCTCGATCATGGGCTACCGCTCCGACGCGGGGACGCTGCTCCTGGCCGCCCTGCCGGATCGGGGCCGCGAACCCCTGCGGTTCACGCTGCGCGCGGCGCGGAGGCAGGGGCCGTGGCGCCCGTTCGGCCGGCTGACCCTGACCGGGCCCCGGGAGCCGCTCGACGCGGACGTGCGCTTCGACGCCGTCCGGCACCCGCCGCACGGCCTCGTGCCGGACGGTCCGATGGCCCGCTTCCGCGCCCCGGCCTACGCCGCGGCCCGGGCGGGCCGCGACCAGCCGCCGCCGTAGTCTCCCCCCGTGACGGGGACGGCGGTGCGGACGCCGGGCCGCGCCCTGCTCGTGCACCTGCGCCGGGCCCGCGACCACATCGACCGCTGCTACGCCGAGGCGCTGGACCTCGACGCGCTGGCCGCGGTCGCCGGGGTCTCCAAGTACCACTTCGCCCGCTGCTTCGAGGCCACCTACGGGGAGACGCCGATCCGCTACCTCACGCGGCGGCGGATCGAGCGCGCGCAGGACCTGCTGCGCCACGCCAACCTCACGGTGACCGAGATCTGCGTCGTCGTCGGGTTCGCCAGCCTCGGTTCGTTCTCCTCGCGGTTCCGGCAGCTGGTCGGCGAGAGCCCGACCGCCTACCGCGACCGCTGGGCCGCCCGCGGGGGGCCGCACGTCCCCGGCTGTTTCCTGTTCATGCGCGGGGTGCTCGACCCCGCCGAGACCGGTCCGGCCGATCGAGCAATCTGGGAGAAGCCCGCCCCCGGTCCGCGGCCCTAGCGTTGGTCGCATGATCACGAACGTCTCGCTCATCACCCTCTACTGCCTCGACCAGGACGAGGCGCGCGACTTCTACGTCGACGTCCTCGGCTTCACCATGCGCACGGACATCACGATGGGGGAGGGCTTTCGCTGGGTGACCGTCGGGCACCCCAGCCAGCCGGAGCTGGAGATCACGCTCATGACGCCCGGGCCGCCGCTGGACGAGGAGGCCGCCGCGTTCGTCCGACGCCAGCTGGAGAAGGGCGGCCAGGGCGGGCTCGGCCTGCGGGTCGACGACTGCCGCAAGACCTACGAGGAGCTCTCCGCGAAGGGCGTGGAGTTCCTCCAGGAGCCCAGCGACCGGCCCTACGGCGTGGAGGCCGTGATGCGCGACGTCTCCGGCAACTGGCTGGTCCTGGTGGAGCCGCGGGCGTTCACCCCGGAGGACTTCAGGTGAGGAAGGGGTCCTCATCCCGGTGACACCGTCCGGCGGCGGGTGGAGCATGGCCCCACCCGATCCGCCGCACGGGGGTTCGACGAGCGGGAGCTCTCGTGGACGCTGTCACTTCCCGACCGGCCCGTTCCCAACGCATCCGCCGGATGTCCCCGGGCATGCAGGTCCTGCTCGTCGCCTTCTGCGTGCTGACCGCGCTGGCCGTGGCCGCGCTGTACGTGATGGCCGGCCGGACCGCCGACTGCTTCGCGTGGACGATCCAGCCGCCGCTGACCGCCGCGTTCCTCGGCGCCGGCTACGCGGCCGGCTTCGTCCTGGTGGTGCTGTCGCTGCGCGACCCGGTGTGGGTGGACAGCCGCGTCGCGGTGCTGACCATCCTCACCTTCGTCGTCCTGACGCTGATCGCGACGCTGATCCACCTCGACCGGTTCCACTTCATGGCGGAGTTCGCCGCGAGCGGCTTCCTCGCCAAGGCCGCGGCCTGGTTCTGGCTGAGCGTCTACCTCGTCGTCCCGGTGACGATGCTCGTGCTGCTCGTGCTGCAGGAGCGCGCGCCCGGGATCGACCCGCCGGCGCGCCGGCCGGTCCCGCTGGTCCTGCGGGTCGCGCTGGGGCTCGAGTCCCTCGCGCTCACGGTCACCGGGATCGCCCTCTACGGCGCGCCGACGACGGCGGGGCGGCTGTGGCCGTGGACGCTCACGCCGCTGACCGCGCGCGTGGTGGCGGCCTGGCTGATCGCGTTCGGCCTGGCCACGGCGCTCGCCTCGGTGGCCGGGGACCTGCGCCGGCTGCGGACGGCGGCGATCGCCTACACCGTGTTCGGCGCCCTGGTGATCGTGTCGCTGATCCGGTTCGCCGACACGCTGGACTGGAACGACCCGCCGACGATCGCGTTCGCGCTGATGTCGGTGGCCGTCGTCGCCACCGGCGCGGCCGGCTGGGTCCTCGCGCCGAAGCCGCGGCGGGTCCGGCGGCACACGGGGGCCCACGCAGCGGTCTGAGACGTCGCTCACTCGATCGGGTCTGTCCGGTTTCGTTAGCGCGGCGGGCGGGGTAGCCGATCCTGGCGTCGGCTCGACATCCGCGGGCCGGTCCGTCGATCTGCACCTCCTCCTGCGGAGCAGTGCACGACCGCAGGAGGAGCGCCCCCGTGTCCGTCGTCGGGCCGTCCGAACCGGTGCCGCGGGTCGCCGCCGTCCCGTTCGCCGACCCCTACGTGGACGCCGTCCTGCCGCCCGGCGTGGTCCGCGTCGGTCCGGCCGCCGAGCCCAGCCCCTGGCTGGACGCCGCGTACCTGACCGCGCACGCGCGCGACATCGACGTCCTGCACGTGCACGGCGGTTACGGGCACCTGCCGGTGGCGGCGCTGGAGGGCTGGACCGAGACCGTCCGCCGGCTCGGGATCCCGCTGGTGGTGACCGTGCACCAGCTGCGCGTGCCCGCGGAGCCGCTGCCGATCCGCCACGACGCCCACCTGGCCGCCCTGCTGGCCACCGCCGAGGTCGTCCTGACCCTCACGCCCGGCGCCGCCGACGAGATCGCCGACCGGTACGGCCGGACGGCGATCGTCGTCGCCCACCCCTCGCTCGCCGTCCTGCGCCCCGACCTCGGCGCCGAGCGCGGGCTGGTCGGCCTGCTGCTGCGCTGCCCGTCCCCGGCGGTGCCCGACCCGGCCGGCCTCGTGCGGGCGGCGCTGTCCGGGGCGGTGTCCGGCGGCGGGCGGCTGCGGGTGCTGCTCGGCGTCCCCGGCGATCCCGACGACGCGGTGCCCGGCGTCTCCCGGCTGGCCGCCGAGGGCGCGCTGGAGCTGGTCGCACCCGACGACGCGGGATGGGTCGCCGAGCTGCAGCAGCTGCACGTCGCGGTGCTCGCCGAGCGCTGCGGCACCCACTCGCGGGACCTGGAGGTCTGCCGCGACGTCGGCACCCGAGTGGTGGCGCCGAGCTGCGGCTGGTTCGCCGACCAGTGGTCCGACGTCGTGACGTACGGCAACGACGAGGAGCGCGGCTTCGACCCGGTCTCGCTCTCCGTCGCCGTCGGGGCGGCGCTGGCCCGCCCGATGCCCCGGCCGGCCGACCGCGCGTGGCGGGAGGGGCAGCGCGCCGCCGTGCAGCGCGTGCACGCGCAGGTCTACGCGCAGGTGGCGGCGGACCGCGTCCGGGTCTGACCTACCGCAGCCGGAGGGCGCGGGTGGGGCAGCCGGCCGCCGCCGACCGGGCGCGGCGCAGCAGCTCGCGCGGCACCTCGCCGGCGGCGAGCAGCGGGAACCCCCACTCGTCCAGCGCGATGCCCTCCGGCAGCAGCTCGGCGCACAGGCCGTGCCCGGTGCAGGCGACCGGATCGACGAGCAGCCGGGTCACCGGGCGCCTCCGGGAACGGGCAGGAACGGGACGTCGGTCGTCGCGCTGCAGCGCCCCTGCCGGTGCAGCGCCAGCTCCGCCGCGAAGACCCCGAGCGCGCTGGCGACCAGCCGCACGGTGCCGTCGGGGTGCCGGCACGCGCCGCGTCCCTCCATCAGGCCGCACCAGCGCCACACGTCGGTGAGCAGCTCGCCGGGCGCCGGGCCGGGCCGGGCCAGGACGTCGAGGCCGGCGGCGATGCGGGGCAGCCCGTTGAGGCACGGCCCGCACTGGCCGGCCGACTCCTTGGCCAGCCAGCCGACGACGCGGGCGGTCTCCCGCAGCCCGCAGCGGTCGCCGGGCAGCGCGGCCAGCACGCCCGCGCCGAGCGTCGCGCCGACCGGCTCGAGGCCGGCACGGTCGAGCGGCAGGTCCTCCGCCACGGCGGCCGGCAGCCACGTGCCGTGGTAGCCCCCGACCAGGACGGCGCGCACGTCCGCGTCGATCGGGAGGACGGCGCCGAGCGGCGTGCCCAGCGCGACGTCGACGACGTCGGCGCGGCCGGTCGCCGGGCGCCGCGTGACGAGCAGACGGTGCGCCGCGCCGCTCTCCCCGCGGGCGAGCAGCGCCAGGCGGGCCAGCGTCTCCACGTTCTGCACCAGCGTGGGCCGGCCGCCGACGCCCCGCTCGCGGATCGGTACGACCTTCGCGCGGGGCAGCGGCGCGCCACCCTCGACGGCGGCGACCAGCGCGGACTCCTCCCCGGCCAGGAACCGGTCGTCGGCCGGGTGCAGCCGCACCGCGGGGAGGTCCGGCCGCTCGGCCAGGCGATCGGCCAGCCCCGGCAGCAGCTCCGGCGGCGCGGCGAGGACGACCTTCTTGGCGTCGAGCCGCCGCGTGACCAGCTGCAGCCCGTCGAGCACCAGGTGCGGAGCGCGGGCGAGCAGGACGGCGTCCTTGGCCGCGGCCGGCTCGCCCTCGGCGCCGTTGGCGATCACCACCGGCCGGCGCCGGGCGGCGGTGACCGAGCGGAGCTTGACCGCCGTCGAGAAGCCGGCGCCGCCGCGGCCGGTGAGCCCCGCGGCCGCGGCGAGCTCGATCGCGTCGGCAGGCGGCAGCGGGCCGAAGGCGGCCAGGTGGTCCGCCACGCCGGGTCCGGCCGCATCGAGCAGCCCCGGGGGAAGCAGGGACGTGGTCATGGGGGTCACCTGTTCCGGAAGACGGGAACGGCGGGGCCGCCGGCCAGGGCGGCGGAGGCGCGGGCGAGGGCCGCGGGCGCGCGGTCGGCGGGAACGGTGCGCCGTCCGGTCCAGGCCACGACCGTCGTGCCGGCCACGACGGCGGCGCAGGCCAGGGCGAGGGCCAGCGCCCAGCCGGAGCCGAGGTCGGTGCCGGTCATCAGGCCGTGCACGAAGGCCAGCGGCCACAGCAGGTAGGCGCTCCGGTGGATCGGCTGCCAGACCCGGTGCGGCAGCCGGCCCCGCAGCAGGCTGCTGACGACGATGACCAGGCCCAGCTCCACCGCGAGGGCGCCGAGGCCGATCCCCGCCGGCCGCCAGGTGGAGGTGAACGGCACCAGCGCGGCGACCGCCGGGATGTCGACGTAGGAGTCGGCCACCGACATGAGCACGTGCACGAGCAGCAGCAGCGCCGAGATCAGCGAGACGTTGCGGTGCAGGGCGACCGCGCCGAACCGCGGCAGGCCCGGCAGCCGGCGCTGCCGCCGCACGACCACGCCGAGCACGATCGTGGCCGTCATGAGGACCAGGGAGACCAGGCCGGTCGCCCGGATCAGGTACCAGAACGCCTCTGCACTCATGCCGCGGCCTCCGCGGGCCAGCCGCCGGCGGTGAACACCTCGCCGTCGACGGTGACCAGTCTGACCGGTACGCCGATCGTCCGCAGCCACGGCCAGACGGCGTTCCCGCGCACCATCGCGGCGGTGCTCACCGTGTTCGCGTCGACACAGCTGCCGGCGGCCACGGAGACGGTCCGCCAGGCCGGCGCGGCCGGCAGGCCGCTGCGCGGGTCGAGCAGGTGGTGCAGCCAGGCGCCGCCGCGCTGCCAGCGCCGGGCGACCGTCGAGGAGGTGGCCAGGCCGCCGTCGGTGAGGGTGACGACGGTGGCCGGCCCGGCCGGCGGGGCGTCGGGATCGCCGCAGACGTCCTCGACCCGCACCCGCCAGCCGCCGGCCGGGGCCTGTCCGGCGACGGCGAGGTCGCCGCCGAGGGAGACCAGGCAACCCGCGCCGGTGCGGCCGGCGATGTCGGCGGCCGCGGTGTCGGCGGTCCACGCCTTCGCCGTCGCGCCCAGGTCGAGCCGGACACCGGGGGACAGGCGCACCCGGTGCGCCTCCGGGTCGAGCTCCACCGCGCGCCAGCCCGGCGCGGGGACGGCGACGACGAGCCCGTCGGCCGCCACCAGTGGCAGGTCGCGGTCGTAGCCGAGGCCCTCCAGCGGGCCGCCGACGGTCGGGTCGACGTCGCCGTCGGTCAGCCGCGCGGCGCGCAGGGCGACCGCGAGCAGCTCGGCCAGCAGCGGGCTGATGTCGGTCCACCCGCCCGGCTCGAGCGCGGCGAGCTCGGAGTCGGCGCGGAAACGGCTGCAGGCGCGGTCCACGGCGGCCATCCGCCGCACCAGCAGGGCGCGGGCCTCGTCGAGCGCCGTCGGGTCGGTGACGGCGAGCCGGACGCGGCAGCTCCAGGCCGTCCAGTCCGCGGTGGCGGTCACGGGCACCTCCTCGGGGTCGTACCGAGAACGGTGCGCCGCGGAACTACCGGAGCCCCGTGGTGGCGCTGTGCGGCCCCTTTGAGGTCAGGAGGCGGCCCCGGGCTCGTCGTCGGCCTCGTCGGTCTCCGGCTCACCCAGCACGGCGCCGGGCAGCCGGACGGTGAACACCGTCCGCCCGGGGCCGCTGCTGACCTGCACCGTGCCGTCGTGCGCGGCGACGACCGCGGCGACGATGGCCAGGCCGAGGCCGGTGCTGCCCGCCGCGCGGGACCGGGACGCGTCACCCCGGGCGAAGCGCTCGAAGACCTGCGCCTGCAGCTGCGGCGGGATGCCGGGGCCGTCGTCGGCCACCTCCAGGACGGCGGTGCCGCCCTCCATCCCCAGCCGCACCGTCGCCGTCGTCCCGTCGGGGGTGTGCGTGCGGACGTTGGTGAGCAGGTTGGCCAGCACCTGGTGCAGCCGGGCGGCGTCACCGGGCAGCAGTACGGCGACCGGCGGGACCTCCACCTGCCAGTGGTGCCCGGGCCCGGCCACGCGGGCGTCGCTGACCGCGTCGAGCGCGAGCACGGTGAGGTCGACCTCCCCGAGCTCGAGGTCGCGCCCGGCGTCCAGGCGGGCGAGCAGCAGCAGGTCGTCGACCAGGGCCGACATCCGCAGCGACTCCGACTCGACCCGGCGCAGCATGTGCGCGACGTCGTCGGTCGACGGCGGGCGGCCGTCGGTCTGCTGGCGGCGGAAGAACTCGGCGTAGCCGCGGATCGAGGCCAGCGGCGTGCGCAGCTCGTGGCTGGCGTCGGCGACGAACTGTCGGACCTGCGTCTCGGAGGCCTGCCGGGCGTGCAGCGACTCCTCGACGTGGTCCAGCAGCCGGTTGAGCGCCGTCCCCACCCGGCCGACCTCGGTGCGCGGGTCGGTGTCGGCCTCGGGCACCCGCTGGGGCAGGGTGACCTCGCCGCTGGCCAGCGGCAGCTCGGTGACCCGGGTGGCGGTGCCGGCGACGCGCTCCAGCGGCCGCATGGTGCGCCGGATGACGAGGGCGCCGGCGATCCCGGCCGCCAGCAGGCCGACCAGCCCGGCGACCACCTCGACGGTGACCAGGTTGCTGACCGCCCGGTAGGAGCTGCCCAGCGGCAGGCCGGTGACCTGGACGTTCCCGTTGGGCGAGGTCCTGGCCACGACGCGGTAGTCGCCGTAGCCGCCCCCGATGTCGACGGTGCGCGGTTCGCCGTCGGCGGGGAGGTCGGTGAGGATGCCGCACTCGTCGTCGCCGAGGTTGTCGGTGTGCCCGCTCGCGGTGATGACGGCGGCGGTGATGATGCTGCCGTCGGCGACCTGCGCGGCGAGGGTGCCGGCGCCCTGGCCGCGCCGGTTGAGCGATTCGGGCCCGTGGTAGTCGTCGTCGTAGTCCGGCGACGGCGGGGTGCCGTAGGAGCCGGCGGAGCCCCGCGCGACCGCGGCGGAGAGCTGCACGTCGACCTGGCGGATCAGCTGGGACCGCAGGACGAGGGTGGAGATGACCCCGACGAGGACGAGGACGACGGCCAGCGGGACGAGGAAGGTCCACAGCAGCCGAGCCCGCAACGACAGGCGTTGCGGGCGACGGGGCCACATGCGACCTCCCGGGCTCAACTGTTCGCCGGCTTGATCATGTACCCCGCACCGCGCAGGGTGTGGATCATCGGCTCGCGGCCACGGTCGATCTTCCGCCGCAGGTAGGAGATGTACAGCTCCACGACGTTGCCCTGGCCGCCGAAGTCGTACTGCCACACCCGGTCGAGGATCTGCGCCTTGGACAGCACCCGGCGCGGGTTGCGCATGAGGTAGCGCAGCAGCTCGAACTCGGTGGCGGTCAGCCGGATCTCGTCGCCGCCCCGGGTCACCTCGTGGCTGGCCTCGTCGAGGGTGAGGTCACCGACGACGAGCAGGCCGTCGTCGGCCACCGCGCGGTTGGTCCGGCGCAGCAGGCCGCGCAGGCGGGCGGCGACCTCCTCGAGGCTGAACGGCTTGGTCACGTAGTCGTCGCCGCCGGCGGTCAGGCCCGCGATGCGGTCGGCCACGCCGTCGCGCGCGGTGAGGAAGATGACCGGCAGCAGCGGGGCGTCGGCGCGCAGCCGCCGCAGCACCTCCAGCCCCTCCATGTCCGGGAGCATGACGTCGAGGATGACCGCGTCCGGCCGGAACTCCCGCGCGGTGCGGACGGCCTCGGTCCCGTTGGCCGCCGTCCGGACGTCCCAGCCCTCGTACCGCAGCGCCATCGACAGCAGCTCGGTGATGGAGAACTCGTCGTCGACCGCGAGCACACGCAACGGGCTGCCGTCCGGCCGGGTCAGCGGGGCGCGGGACGGGGCGCCGGAAGGAGCGGTTTGCGTCATGCCGATCACTGTGCCGCTGCTTCCTGTGGATTCTCTGAGAACGCCCGGAAGGTTCACTGGATCGCCGGAAGGTCCACCGAGTTCAGGAACCGCCGCTCGAGGCGTCCACCGAGCCGGAACCGCTCGAGCTGCCCGGCGCCTGCTGGGCCTGGCTGATCGAGTCGTCCGAGGAGCCGGCGCTCGTGGTGCCGTCGGCGGCCGTGCCGGTCGCGTCCGTGCCGGCCCGGTCGGCGAGCCCGATGGCCAGCGCTCCCGTGCCGAGGGCGGCCGCGGCGGCGACGGCGGCCGTGACCGTCCGGACCCGGCGCCGGCCACGGCGGAGCTGCTCGTACGGGTCGGGGAGCGGCGTGGAGGAGGTCATGCCGGCCAGCCTCGGCGCACGCCGTCGGAGGGCGCCGTGGCCGCCCTGTGCCGGCGCTGTGGGCCGGTCGGCTCACCCTTCCGGGGGATCCGGCGGGGCCCGGGTGCAGTCCGCCCGCCGGCCTGCCGATCGCGTTCTTACCAGCGGCGCTGCTTCGCCGAGGAGGAGGAGACATGACCGAGCCCCGTCAGCCCGACGTCGTGCACACGGATTCGGGCTTCCTGCACGTGTCCGAGGTCGAGGAGCCGCAGGTCTCGGCCAACCCGGTCATCCACCACATCTCCGTCTACAAGACGCGGGCCCGGATGATGTCCGACTCCCGCGTGGAGCGGCGGGCGCGGGAGATGCACGCCGCCAGCAGCTACACGGAGTGGGAGAGCCTCTCCGACGCCGACCAGGAACTGTGGCGGCACATGGCCCGCGTGGAGCTGTGCTGACAGCCCCGCGGGGGAAGAGCGGGTGGGCAGGGGCGGGGTCGAACCGCCGACCTCTCGCTTTTCAGGCGAGCGCTCGTACCGACTGAGCTACCTGCCCCGACCGGTGTCCGACACCGGAGAGCGACCCTGACGGGACTCGAACCCGCGACCTCCGCCGTGACAGGGCGGCGCGCTAACCAACTGCGCTACAGGGCCTTGCTGTGGTGCGTGCCCCCAACGGGGTTCGAACCCGTGCTACCGCCTTGAAAGGGCGGCGTCCTGGACCGCTAGACGATGGGGGCTCGTGTTCGCCGGGGGCAGGGCAAACGATACATGGCCCGCCGCGGGCGGCTGACACCACCCCGTCGGGAGTCCTGGTCGGACCGGCGCGTCGGCTCTTATCCGCGGGGGTCACCCCTGTCAGTCTGTGCACCGTGAGCCGAGCCCGTGTCGCGTCCGCCGCCCTCTTCGCCGCCGCCCTGCTCGCCGGGTGCGGGTCCGGCGACGGCGGCGGCACCGACACCGCGTCCGCCTCCTCCGAGGTCACGTCGTCCTCGCCCTCGTCGTCCGCCTCGGCGTCGGCGACGGCCACGGGCGGCCCGGAGAAGCCCGACGACGGCAGCACCGACGCGCCGGCGTTCCCCGCGAACACCGAGCCGGACACGGAGGAGGCCTCCGCCGACGCGCAGGTGACCCCCAGCGACATCCGCACCGGCCGGCACGACGGCTTCGACCGGGTCGTGTTCGAGGTCGGCGGCACCGGCACGCCGGGCTGGGACGTCCGCTACGTGGACCAGGCCTCCTCGCAGGGCAGCGGCGACCCCATCGACGTGGCCGGCGACGCGGTGCTCCAGGTGACGATCACCGGCGCGCAGATCCCCGACACGACGGGCGTCGCCGAGTACGACGGGCCCGACCCGCTGGCCGGGTCCGGCACGCAGACGGTCACCGAGGTCGCCTACGACCACATCTTCGAGGGGACGGCGGTCGCCTTCGTCGGGACGACGGCGGAGGTGCCGTTCCGCGTCTACGCGCTGTCGAACCCCACGCGCGTGGTGGTCGAGGTCCGCGACGCCTGAGCCGGTCAGCCCAGTGACGCGCTGAGGGTCACTCCGTCCTCGGTCACCTCGGTGCACTCCAGGTCGAGGGGCCCGGCCGACACGCTGTCGCCCTGGGCGCAGGAGACCTCGGTGTCGCCGACGCGCAGCGTGGCCCGGCCGTTCTCCACGCCGGCCAGCGCCAGGTTGGTGTTCAGCAGGTCGGCGGAGGCGCCGTCCCCGGTCAGCGTCACGGAGCAGGTGGTGCCCGAGCAGGAGACGCCGTCGGAGCTGCAGCCGGCGAGCGGTGCGAGCAGCAGCCCGCCGGCGAGGACGGTCGCGGCCAGGCGCGCGGGGCGGGTCGTCGACATGGCCCGAGCGTAGGTCGGCAGGGTCAGCCGGTCGGGGAGGCCGGCGAGCTGCCGCCGTCCGTGCCGTCGCCGTCGGCCCCGCCCCCGCTCGTGCCGCCGGTGGCCGGCGCGTCGGCGAGCTCGACGACGGTCCGCTCGATCGTCACCTCGGTCTCGCCGAGGCCGCCGAGGGTGATCTCGTCGTACGCGACCAGGTCGCCGGTGTCCGGGTCGAGGTAGAGGACGGTGCAGGTCAGCGGCGTGGGCTCCTCGCCCTGCAGGCCGCGCAGCCCGGCGCCGCCGGTGGACCCCTCGACCATGAGCCGGGTGCCGCCGTCGAGCACGGACACGTCCCGCTCGTGCTTGTGGCCGGCGAGGACGAGCGGCACCTCGCCGTCGAGCGGCGCCGCCGTGGCCGGGTCGTGCACCATCGCGATCGCGGGCGGGTCGGGCAGCGTCGCGGCGAACTCGGCCAGGTCCTCGCCGCTCTGCTCGAGCGACTCGGTGTCCCCGTCCTGGGCGTCCTTGTCGGGCGTGAAGCGCGGGTCGGGGGCGCCGACGACCTCGATGCCGGCGACGGTGACCGCGGAGTCGTCGAGCACCGTGGTGTTCGGCTGGGCGGCGATCAGCGCCGCCGTCGTCGCGGAGTCGTGGTTGCCGCGGATGTAGACGTACGGGACGTCCCACGTGCCGACCGCGGTGATCAGGCTGTTCTCCGGCGCGCTGCCCCAGTCGGTGATGTCGCCGGTGTCCAGCACGCCGTCGACCTGGAACTGGTCGACCACCTCGCCGACGAGGTCGAAGCCGGCCGGGTTGAGGTGCAGGTCCGAGACGTGCAGCAGGGCCACGGTGTCATCCGTACGGCCGGGGGCCGGCAGCGCGGAGAGCGTGCCGTACAGCGTGCTCACGTTGGTGACCAGGTCCTCCAGCGACGCGCGGTAGGCGTCGAAGCGGGCCACGATGTCGCGCGCGCTGCCGATCAGGCTGGTGGCGTTGACCAGCAGCCCGGTGTAGGTCGGCGCGCTCAGGGCCTCCGGACGCCAGGTGAGTGCACCGAGCCCGGCGCTGCCGGCGAGCACCGCGGTGGCCAGCCCGAGGGCGATGAGCGGCTCACGGCGGCGGCGCAGGACGATCAGCGAGGTCAGTGCCGCCCCGGCCAGCCCCGCCCCGGCCGTCGTCCACGCCAGCCGGACGACGGCGGCGCGCAGGTCCTGGCTGACCCGGTCCACGACGGTGTCCAGGCGCGACGGGTCGGTGGCCAGGGCCCGGGCGCGGTCCTCGTCGACGCGGGTGAGCTGGATCTGCAGCTGCAGCGGCCCGTCGTAGACGTCGACGTCGAGGGCGCCGAGCGGCGGGATCTCGACCTGCGCGCCGCCGCCGGCGGGGCGGAAGGCCACCGTCGCGTCGAACGGCCCGATGGGCGCCTGCACGCGGCCGACCAGCAGGATCCCGAGGAGGGCCCCGGCGACGGCGACGGCGATCCGCAGTCCCCAGCGGCCGGCGATCCGGGCCGGGGCGACCCATCGCCGAGGCGCAGCCGGGGCGGGGTCGCTCATCCCGCCGAGGTTAGCTCCGGGCGAAAACCCAGCGCAGGGCGACGAAGCGGACCAGCCCGATCGCCCCGGTCACCGCGCCGACGAGGGCGATGCCGACGAGGGTGCTCGTCTCGTCGCTGACGGTGTCCAGCCAGGCCAGGGCCAGGGTGGTGGCGGCCATGCCGGCCAGCGCCAGGCCGCCGCCCTCCCACTGGGCGGCGAACCAGCTGACCCGCTCGCCGGCGCGGAAGGTCAGCCGGCGGTGCAGCTCGTTGGCCAGCACGGACGAGGCGATCGCGCCGACCAGGTTGGCCGGCTGGTCGCCGAGGCCCGCCAGGGCGACGAACAGCAGTGCGTACAGCGCGCTGGAGGCGCCGCCGACGAGCACGAACCGGGCGAACTGGCCGGCGGCGTCGTCCCGACCGAGGCGCTCGGTCAAGCTGAGCCGTTCCCGGACCGACGTCGGCACCTCGACCGCCAGCGGGCGGCGGATCAGGGCGCACGTCATGTCAGGTCTCCCGGTCGAGCGAACGTTGCTATCAGCAACTAGGTGTATCCATCGGACCCGGCCGACCATTCCCGGAGCCGATGTGGGAACTCTCACCCACACCTATGACGGTTCTGTGTGCCGCAACTCACCGGAGGGCATCGCCGCACGTCGGTGCGGGTAGTGGGCGGGCATGAGCGTGATGGGAATCCTCGATCGGATCGCCGACGTGCCGACCTTCGACAAGGCGATCGAGCCCACCCGCCGGGCCGTGCTGTCGGTGCTGAAGCCCCAGGCGCTGAAGGACTTCCTGCACGGCACGTGGCTCGGTCATCCGCTGCACCCGGTCCTCGTGCAGGTCCCCGTGGGGAGCTGGCTCTCGGCCGGCGTCCTCGATGCCGTGCCCGCGCTGCGGCCCGCCGCCACCGCGATGATCGGCACCGGGGTCGTCGCCGCGGTGCCCGCCGCGCTGTCCGGCGCCGCTGACTGGTCGGAGCAGGAGACGGGCGTCCGCCGCCTGGGGGCGTTGCACGCGCTGCTGAACAGCACGGCGCTCGGGCTGTACGTCGGGTCGCTCGCGGCCCGCGCCCGCGGCCGCGGCGGCTGGGGTCGGGCGCTGTCCTACGCCGGGCTGGGACTGGCCACCGTCTCGGCGTCGATCGGGGGCCACATGTCCTACGCGCAGTCATCGGGTGCCTCCCACGCGGCGACGGCGGCGCGGGCGCTGGGCTCGGACTGGATGGACCTCGGCCCGCTCGACGACTTCCCGGAGGGCCGGCCCACGCTGCGGACGGGTCAGGGCGCGGGCGTCGCGGTGCCGCTGGCCGCGGTGCGGCGCGGTGCCCGGGTCGACGTCTTCATCGGCGCCTGCTCGCACCTGTCCGGGCCGCTCTACGAGGGGGAGGTCCAGGAGATCCGGGGCGCGGAGTGCCTCGTCTGCCCGTGGCACGGCTCGGCGTTCGACCTCGACGACGGCGAGCCGCGGCGCGGTCCGGCCGCCAACCCGCAGGAGAAGCTCGAGGTGCGCATGCAGGCGGGCCGGGTGATGGCGCGGCTGTCCGCTCGGCACCAGTGAGCCCTGCCGCGGCCTACGCTGCCGCGGCATGAGGCGGACGGCGATCGCGCTGCTCGTGGCGCTGACCGCCGCCTGCGGCGCGTCGTCGGGCAGCGCCGCGGGGCCGTCGTCCTCGGCCGGCCGGACGACGGCGACCCTCTCGGCGGGACCGTCCGTGCCGCCGGTCGCCGGCATCGAGGCCGAGGCGGTGCGGCTGCGCACCGACGAGGCGATCGGCGGGCAGGTGCAGGTGCGCGTGACGAACACCGGCGACGCGCCGTTCACCGTCGCCTCGGTGGCGATCGCCTCCCCGGGGTTCACCGCGCTGCCGGCGAAGGCCGAGACCGCGACCTATGCGCCCCGGCAGGTCATCGACCTGCCCACGCCGTTCGGCGACCCGGTGTGCGACGTCGCCGCCGAGCCGGCCGCGGCGCTGCTGACCGTCGTCCGGCCGGACGGGGCGGGCGAGGAGCTCCGCGTCCCCCTCTCCGCGGAGGTCCTGACGCGGATCCACGACGAGGAGTGCGCCGTCCGCCGGGTGCTCGAGGTGGTGGACATCGCCGTCGACGGCTGGCGGGACGAGCCGGACGGCGTCACCGCGACGCTCGCGCTGACCCGCCGCGGCGGAGCGGAGCCGGTCACCGTCAGCCGGCTGGCGCGCAGCGTCCTCGTGGAGCCGTCGGTCGACCTGCCGCTGACGCTGGCGGACGGCGCGGCCGGCGCGTCGGCGGAGCTCTTCTTCGCTCCTGTCAGCTGCGATCCGCACGTGCTCGCGGAGACCAAGCAGCCGTACCTGTTCGTCATGGGGGTCTCCGTCGGCGACGAGGACGAGGTCCCGGTCGACCTGCCGCTGGACGGTGCGGACGAGGACGCGCTCGCCGCGATGGTCGACCGGGTCTGCGGCTGAACCGACCCTGAACCGACCCGGGAAACCAGGCCGGCCCGGCCTCCCGGGGGGAACGGGAGCCGGGCCGGGGTCTCGTGACCGAGCGGTGCTCGAGCGCCGATGACGCTACGTAACCGGTGAGCCCCGCGGGCATCCCCTGAACGGGTGGAATCTTCCGAACCGGTGACGCGCCGTGGCCGCCGACCGGGCTATCCCGCGTCCCACCGTTCCTGCGCGGCCGGCGAGCCGACGCCGAGCCGGGCGCCCTCGATCGCCCGGTGCGGCGCCAGGCTCGGCAAGCCGAGTTCCCACAGCCGCTCGTCGAGGGCCTGGGCGAGGACGTTGTGCTCCGGAGCCGGCCAGAGGGTGGCGCCACGGAGGTAGGCGGCGAGTTCGTCGTGGGGCCGGTCGCCCGAGAGGTCGGCGTAGCGCCACCACAGATCTGCCGGCGGAATGCCGCCCAGTCGCCAGGCGATCACGGTCAGCGGGCAGATGAGAGCGAAGGAGGGGTCCACCGGATCCTCGGGGGCGAGGGGAGGCCGCGGCTCCGTCCTGGGCCGGATCGGCCCACCACTATCCCCGCCGTCCGGACCAGCGACCACTCCCGCCTGCCGCACATTTCGGGCGGCGCGCACGCCTCGTGACGCGCGTAGCGTGGGCCCCGACAAGTCGGTTCCGTGGACGGCGAACTGGCGCCGTCCCCCGACCGGTTTCCGGCGGGCCGCAGCAGCTCGGTCGCCGTCCCGTCCCGGCTGCTCCCTCGCGGGTCGTCGATGACGTCACCCCCCCGGACTGTCGCGAGGTTCGTCCCGCAGTCCGTCATGGAGCGGAGTGCCCCGTGAGCACGCCCGACAGCGGGGGCGTCGACGAGTCGTCACGCGATCCCCGAGCCGCCTTCGCGGAGCTGAGCAGGATCGTGCTCGGCCAGCAACAGCTGTCCGAGACCCTGGCGCGGGTGGCCGAGCTGGCCAAGCAGACCATCCCGGGCGCGGCCGAGGTGTCGGTCACGCTCATGCAGGACGGCAAGGTCGGCAGCATCGCCTTCACCGGGCCGATCGCCTCGTCCCTCGACGAGCGGCAGTACGAGGCCGGGTTCGGGCCCTGCATGGATGCGGCCGTCTCCGGTAAGACCGTCTTCATCGACGACACCGCCGACAGCCCCGTCTATCCGGACTTCGCGCGGAACGCCCACAAGCGCGGCATCACGCACACGATGTCGGTGGGGCTGCCCGTCCAGCGCCAGACGGTCGGGGCGCTCAACATCTACGGCATCGGCGACACCGCCTTCGACGAGGCGACCCAGGAGCTGGCGACCGGGTTCGCCTCGTACGCGGCGGTGGCCGTGGCCAACGCCGGCCTCTACGCGAGCACCGCCAACCTGGCCGCCAATCTGCAGCGCGCGCTGGAGTCCCGGGCGGTCATCGACCAGGCCAAGGGCATCCTGATGGGCCGGCACGGGATCTCCGCCGACGCGGCCTTCGACCTGCTCGCCCAGCAGTCCCAGCGGACGCAGCGCAAGCTGCGCGAGGTCGCCAAGGACCTCGTCGAGGCGGTGCAGAGCAACGGGTCCGAGGCGTAGCGGCCGGTGCGCCGCGCGATGAACCCCGACAGAATGCCCGGCGGTAGCCTCACACCGGGCCGCGGGGCCGCCGGACTCGTGCGGTGTCTGGATTGCGCCGCACCCGCCGGGGCCTCTGGGGGCTCCGTGCTTTAGATGTGACCTGCGCTTTCGTGGCGTGGCCGACCGGCCCAACCGTCGGTTCTTAGGACGCCGGGCCCCTTTCGATGGAATGCGTGTCCGCTTCCCCTGGAATGACCGGGGAGGTGCGAGATCCGCTACGCGGCCCGTTGGATCGGCTCGATGAACACGTCCACGCGTTGCCGTTGAAGGATGTCGACGAGTCGGACCATCGTGACCTGGGTGAAGGTGAAGAGGTTGTCGCTCGTGAGGGGCTTCCCCTTCCGCGCCAGGCCGAGGACCACGCTCGAGATGCGGGCGGGCACGTCGGCGGCCGACCCGCTCTTCCGCTCGATCCGTTCCACGAACTGCGCGCGGGCCTCCTCGTCGTTGAGGAGGGCGTCGGTCGACACCAGTGCCTGAGCCAGCAGATGGCTGGCCGGGGACGACCGGTCGACGTCCTTGACGTGGAGCAGGATCCCGTCGGGCAGGAGTACGTCGCAGGCCTCGATGCCGCGCCGGTGCATCGGCGTTCGGATCAGGTCCCTGTCCATCAGGACGCCGCCGAGATCCTCGGCCACGTGCTTGTTGTAGTCGGCCTCGTCCATGTCCTCCGGCCAGGGCGGGAGCTGCACCGGGGATGGTCGGTCGAAGATCCGTTTCGCATGGGTCTGCAGCTTGTCCGCGTACTGGTCGTCCATCTGGAACCAGCGCCCGTCGTGGAAGACGTACCGCCGAGGCCCGTCATGGGTCTCGAAGGCGAGCCAGCGGTCCCCGGGGATGTCCTGGCTCATGGCCTCCGTGGCGTCGGCGTCTCGGTACAGCATCACCTTCAGCCGGCGGAGGCGGTCCAGCTTCGTGGCAGCGGGCTCGTCCCCGAGGACGTCGCGGAAGGTGGCGACGGTCGGGACCCCGTCGCCGAAATGCCCCTTGATCCCCTTGATCTTGTACGCGTCGGGCATGCCGTTGTCGTTGATGCGCTCGTGCGGCCAGGCGGTGGTCAGCTGGGCGTCCGAGGTCGGGTCGGCCAGGACGGCGTTCAGCTTCGCCTCGAGGCCCTGGATCAGCTCCTCCGGGTGCTTGATCGCGACGAGCTGCTCGAGTGCCTCCAGCCCCGGGCTCGCCGGCTGCTCCAGGAGCGTGTCGAGCACGTTCAGGTCGGCGAGCAGCTGCTCGGGCTTGCGCCCGAGCGGGATGTTCAGGGCGTCCGCGCCGCGGATCGTGATGGGTTTCTCGCCGCAGGTCAGGTCCGGGATGGCAGCCCGACCGACCAGCCGCGAGACCAGTTCGCCGACGTCGCCGACGCCGAAGCCACGCAGGTGATCGCCGCCCGGACTCGTCAGGCGGTCGGTCCGTCCGCGGTGATCGAGGGTCGTGCGGGTGATGGAGTTCAGCGCGGCCTCGTCGGCCGTCCGGAGGGCGATGCGCTGGCCGAAGGCCCCGTCGATCTTGTCGTGGTCGAGGAGCTGGAACCCCATCCCGTAGGTGAGCGCCCAGGCACCAGCATCGCCGCGCCGGATCAGGAGGACTGCCGCCGCGGTCCGGTTGGCCAGGTCCAGCTCTGCGCCCGTGAGTCCCCGCAGGGTGGTGACCCAGGGCACGGGCCCGGCCTTCGTGATGGTGCCGCTGAACAGCAGCGCCTCGCGCCCGCCGACCTGGGTGGGGAGGCCCTCGAAGTCGTCCTGCTCCCGGTACTTCTTCCGGACGCCGTCCTCGAGGGTCTCGAGCAGCTCGAACCGGTAGAGCGTGGTCCGGGCGGCCGGAGACTGCGGGCGGGGCACGTACTACAGTCTGTGCTTGAGAGAGTGCGCTCTGCAACCGGTGATGTGGATGACACGACCTGCCGCATGGAGCTGCATGGCCTTCGGGTCACGGTCCGGTCCTCGAGGTGGTCACGTCGCACCCTCCGCTGCTGCGGAGGTGTGGCCCGCTCTTGCGTGCGGAGCGGGCCACACCTCGGTCAGGCCGCCGCGGAGGAGCCCGCCGGCGGGTTGAGCGCGCAGAGGCGGCAGTCCGCCGGACGGGGGGTCGTCGACGGTGTGGAGCCGTGCGGCGTCGGTCGCCGCCCAGCCCTCGTGCTCCTCGGCCCAGGTGTCGGGGAAGATGTCGCGCAGGCGTGCTTCGGCGGCGTCCACCGCCAGCCACAGCAGTTCGGCGCCGACCTGTCCGTGAGCCGCGTGCTCGGCCGCCGCGGCGGACAGGTGATCGCGGCGACGCAGCAGCTGCATGCGCAGGACGCGGCGGGCCGGGCCGTCGACGTACATCCAGGCGTCGGGGTTGCGGGCGTGGTGGGTTGCGGTCATGGCTCCCTGCTTCGGGTGGGCGGGCGCTGCAGGCCCAGGTGATGCAGCCCGGCCGGCTTCCGTGCCGGTGTCGGGCGATGGCGGTGGGTCAGGCGGCGTACAGGTGGGGGCTGCGCAGCTGCAGGGACAGCGCGATCTGCGCCCGGCTCGCGGCGCTCGCGAGGCGGGCCGCCAGCGTTCCCAGCTCCTGCGCACATTCCAGCCGCTGGTCGGTGCCGGCGCAGTCCGGGCAGGGGAGCAGCAGCTCCAGCCGGGCGAGCAGCAGCTCGGCCGCGGTGCGGGTGGCCGCGAGGCGCTCGCTGCGGTGGTGAGGGCTGAAGGCGATCGGCAGCGAGGCGATGTCGATGTCGAGCAGCGCCGCCGCGCGGCGCATGACGGCCGCGTCGCGCAGTTCGCACAGCACATCCGGGTGCAGCGGCCGGTGCGGGCGGGCGGTGAGGGAGTCGGGGTGGGGCATCGGGGCACCTCCGGGACAGGCGGCACGAGGCCGCGGCGAGTGGGTCGCATCGCCAGAGGTGCAGGCACCGCGGTGGGTGGCATTCGCTGGGCACACCCGATCGGGTGTCTGTGGACAGCGGCCGGCGCGGGTCACGAGCAGGCCGCGGTTCGGCAGCGGGAGTGAGCCCGGGCGCGGACGCCCGGGCTCACTCGGTCACGCCGCGCCGGGCGGCTGGTGGTTCTGCCTGCCGGGCGCGGACCCGGCGCGGCACACGCTGCAGCCGGTCGCCGACCTCGTCGGCTCGTGCAGCAGCGACTCCTCGTCGGCGCACCACTGCGGGAACTGCTCGTAGTAGGTGCGCGGCCAGCCGCCGTGGATGGTCTCCTCGACGGCCCACAGCAGGCGGGTGATCTCCTGCTGTTCGGGCAGATCATGCGACCGCTGCTCGGCCGCGAGGACGGCGAGCCGTGCGCGGACGTCCAGCAGCCGCTGCAGGTGCACGCGACGGCGGGGATGCCGCTCGTTCAGCTGCACGACGGTGCCGTCTCCGGCGCCGAGCAGATCGTCGATCGTGGTCATGCCGGTTCTCCGGGAACCTCGGCGCTCGTCCCGGCGGTGATGCCGGGGGGTAGCGCGAAGCTCCCGCCGATGTCGGTTGGGGAGCTCGCCGTCACTGCTTGCGGCGCTCGAGAGGGGGACAAGCCCGGTGCGCTGCGCCCGGTCGCGGCTGATCACCTCCTCGGTGCCACCGGCGCGCGGCGTCCGCGCGCAGTCGCCGGCACGTCGTAGCGGTTGGCTGGGTGGCCCGGCGCCTGATCCCTCCCTTCTGTGGCCGGTCCGTCCCCGTCGCGTCCGGTGGCGGCTGATCACCTCCTTCTCTGCCCCCGGAACGCGGCGTGCGTCCGCGTCGACGTGCGGGCCGCGGTCGCCCTTCTTCGCTGTGGAGTTGTCCGCGGCCCACCGCGATGGGGGTGAGGCCACGAGGTGCCCGCCCGGCTGGGCGGTCCGGACGTGACGCCGGCGGTCACCAGCACGAGGGCCGGTGCAGCCACTGGTTCCTCCGGGAGCGGGCTCTGCAATCACCCGGCTGTCAGCGATCTGTTGCGCGGCCGGTTCGGCATCGGGGACGCAGCGTGCAGCGGCGAGGCGCCAGTCGGAGGGAGCCGACGACGGCTAGCGTGCTGCGGCTATCCGATGTCGAGAGTGAGGGTGCGTGCCGTCATTCGCTTCGCTGCAGGCCTGCGCGGAACAGCACCTGGCGGACTACACCGACCCGCACGGCAAGCGGGCGTTCGCCACCTACGACCGCCTGGGTGACCCGAGCACGCTGACGCCGCTGGACTGCTTGGCGCCGGCGCTGCTGAGCGTCCGCATCAACTATGAGCAGGTCGTGCCTCTGTACCGGCCGACCGGCCCAGGTGCCGAGTTGCTGATGGCGCTGCAGGCCGTTCTCGATCATCCCGACAGCGTCACCACGGACTTCCTCACCGTCGACCTGACTGCACCGGACACCGCCTGGGCTGCGGTGCAAAGCGCCCTGGCGGTGGCGCGCACGCACGGCTGGGTGAAGCGGCTCAAGGAGGTCGCGATCACGAAGATCCTGCACCGCAAGCGGCCCGCTCTCGTCCCGATCTTCGACAGCAGGGTGTACGCGTTCTACTTCGGGGTGCGGCCGGTCAACGGCCCAGCCCCCGCCCGTGCTCTGTGGCCGGTGCTGCAAGCCGACTGGGCTGCCAACCGGGAGTGGCTCGAGCGGCTTGTTGCGCCGGTGTCCGGGGCGCCGGTGCGCACCCCCGACGGCAGGCGCATCTCGCTGCTCCGCGCGGCCGACATCGTGATCTGGGAGCACCAGACCGGCTGTACGTCCACGTAGCACCGAGACCGGCAAGGTCGCTTTGGGCCGGTCCCCCCGGTGGCCCCTGTGACGGAAAGCCCCCGGAGGGCGCGGCCTTCCGTGGGCGTCACTCGGGGCCGTGTCAGCTGTCGTCCCGATGGGTGAGGTGCGCAACCCGGAGGCCGCCGGAGACGCCGCGCATGGCGCAGCCCGTGTCGTAGGTCATCAGGATGACGGGCCGTTCCACGAAGTCCTGCAGTCGAGTCGCGACGCTCACGAGCTCGTCGTCGGCTCGGGGAAGGCGGTCATGACCGGGCGATTCGATGAGCAGCTCAAGCTCGACACGTCCGCCATCTGTGCTGCGTTCCCGAAGCAGCGTGGAAGCCCGATCCTGACTGAAGTAGCCGTACACCATCTTCAGGCTTTGCCGTGCACGGGACTTGGTCCTGCTGTTCCGCTTGGCGTCGTCGAGTTCATCAACAACAAGAAGTGGAAGAACCACTCGCAGGTCGTCCATCGGAGCGGCATGTCCTCGGGCCAGTTCATGCCAGTCGGTGTTGTCGAGCGGGTGCGGGTGCTCGAGTAGCACGTTGGTGTCGGGAACGACGAGTGCGGACGACTGGGCATCCTCGAACCGCCGTGTGAACTGCTCCAGGGAGGTCAGGACGCGCTGCAGTTCTTCCCGCCGGGCCATCATCTCCTCCCCGACAAGGCGGGCTCCCTGCATCGTGCCGGTCGGCATCGTCAAGGCGGCCCAGTAGGTTGCTGTACGGACGAGGCGGTCGACATCGTCGCCGCCGAGCCACGGACGCAGGGCCGTGACCGACTCCGTCGCCCAGTGGACGTACGCGGTGATCGGGTCGTCCGGCGCAGTCGGGACGTTCTGCGCCTTGTTGTGAACGTCGCGTAGCGCGGCGATGAGGCCACGGCCGGGTGCGCCGGCACGAGGCCATACGAGCGGGATGATCACCGCCGCATTGTGTAGGCAGCCACCGACAGCAGCTCCTGCTTCCCCATCCGCCGCACTGCCCGCACTGGCCTGAAAACCGCGTCGGTCCGGCACGTAGTGCCCTCGACCGGGCACGCGGAGATGCAGACGGAATGCGGGATTGACCGTGCGGTGAATGCAGGACCGCCGTCAGCCGGCACGGTCCCGCCGGGTTCGGAGACGTCCGTGCTCCGCCCGAAGGGCCTGTAGATGCCTCGCCGAGTCACGCGGCTCACCCCTCGTCATCCGGTGCCACCGGCACCGCTTCCCATCGACGTCGCACTGGACCTGGTCCTCGCCTCCTGGCGCTCCGACGGCCTGCACGGCGAGCAGACTGTGGCGCGCGTCGGGGAGGCCGTGTCCCGGTTCGCCGCCCGGCTGTCCGCCACCGGGGTCGCGACGTTCGCGGCGGTGACGCCGACCGACGCGGCCGGCTTCGTCCATGCCCGCACCCGCGGCGGCGAGGAGCCGGAGCTGGCCACGCGGCATGCGCGGCGCACGGCGGTGCGGATGCTGTACCGGACGCTGCGCGTGCTGGGGCAGCCGGTCGGTGACCCGACGCTGGATCTGCGGCTGCCGCCCCGGGGGCTGCTGGCGGCCCGGCCGCTGACCGACGACGAGGTCATGCTGTGCCGGGCCACCGCACAGCTCGGCGGGGAGTCGGTGGCCCGGCTGCGGGCGGTGGTGTGGGCCCTGGGCGAGACCGGCGCGGTCACCAGCGAGATCACCACGCTCACCGTGGCAGACCTCGACGAGCCGACCGAGCCGTCCACCGTGCGGCTGCCGGGCACGCGCCGGCACGATCCGCGCACCGGCGAGCTCAGCCCCTGGGCTCGCCGCCTCCTCACCCGCCACGTCACCGACCTGATCGACCGCGGTGCCACCGCGCGGACGCGGCTGGCCTACGCCGGGGCCGCGCCGCCTGGCGGGGCGAAGGCGCAGGCCGCGGCCTGCAACGCCATCCGCACGGTGCTCGACCTGGCCGGCCTCCGCGCCGAAACGGACGTCCGCCCGGCCAGCCTGCGCAACTGGGCCGGCCGCCGGCTGTACGACACCGGGGCCCCGCTGGAACAGGTAGCCCGGGCGCTGGGACACCGGTCGCTGGACGCCTGCGCCGAGGACATCGCCCTGGCCTGGCGGGAGGGTGTCCGATGAGCCGGCTGCGGGCGGTGCCCGCGCCGCGGCGGCTGTCGACCGCCGAGCAGATCGAGGCGGTGTTCTCCGCGCCGGCGCTCTACGAGCTGGCCCAGCTGATCCCCCGGCCGCCGGTGGGACGGCCGCCGGCCAACCCGGCCTACGTGGTCCTGGCCTACGGCGTGCTCGCCCGGCTGTACCGCTCCGGGATCCGGGTGCAGACCGAGCTGGCCCACCCGGCAACCTGGCGGCTGGTGCAGGAAACCGTGGTGCGCATGGCGCCGCAGCTGCCCGACGAGCTGGTCCCGCGCCTGCCCGGGGAACGGCCGGCGACCTTCGAGGCGTTCCGCAACGCCCGGGACCGCTACCTCACCGACCCCGACATCCGCACCGAGCTGCAGGCCCGGTTCATCGACGCCGCGGTGCGCCAGGCCCGCTCCTTCGGGCTGCTGCGGCCCGATGGGCCCGGCTCGCTGTGCCACCCGGACCGGTCGCGCACCATCTACGGCGACGGCACCGTGGTCCGCCCGATGTACCGGCCGCCGGCGGCGCGCCGGGAGACCGACCCCGAGACCGGCGAGACCCGGGTGGTCTACCTGGACCCCGCGGGCGAGCCCATCGAGGCGCCGGGCCGCCGCTTCGACCCGGACGTCGCCGAGTACCACGGCCACGCCGGGCCGGTGTTCGGGCAGAACTTCGTCGCCCTCTACGCCCGCGGCGACGGCCCGCAGCAGCGGGTCGTGCTCGCCATCGACCGCGTCCCCCGCCCCGGGCTGGAGGCCGATACCGCCGTCGAGCTGATCAAGCAGGTGCACGCCGCGGCAGGGAGCGGCATCCAGGCCGTCGCCTACGACGGAGCCTTCGTCGGCCCCCAGGTCGATGAGGTGATGACCCGCACGGGGCTGATCGTGGTGAACAAGGTGCCCGCCGCGCCCCGCAGCGCCGCGGACAAGGCCCGCGCCGGGGAGGGCAAGGTGCCGCGCTGGTATCCCCTCGGGGTGTGGGAGCACGACACCACGGGCGGCTCCTGCGGGCACACCGTGGCCGCGGTCAACGGCGCGGTCAGCGAGGTCGGCCTCGACGAGTCCGGCGCACCGGTGGTGCTCGGCCGGCTCGACCGCCTGCAGGTCAAGCGGTCCCGGCGGTCCACCGGCCGCTACCACTTCAACGTCGCCTACCGGGTGCCGTGCCCGGCAGGGGAGTTCACCGCCTGGATCACCCCGCACGGCGAGCCCGGCGACCCCGACCACCGCCGGGCCGGGCACGTTCGCGTCATCGCCGAGGGCGAGCCGGACTTCGCCCGGCTCTACGGGCTGCGCAATGACGCCGAGAGCTGGAACTCGATGCTCAAGCGCAGCCTGCTGGTCGACCGTGCCGCCTCACTCGGCGGCGCCCGGCAGCTGGTCGACGTGCTGTGCTTCGCGCTGCTGCACAACGCCATGACGGCCTACCAGGCTGCGCTGGCCGCCGACCCTCGGCCGGCGCTCACACGGATTGCATAGGCGATGAGCAGGCTGCTCAGTGCTCAGCTCAACCGCCTACGCCATCTGCCGAAGTTGGATTCGTACCAGGTTCGTTCTCAGAGGATGCGGATGCCAACGAAGGAAGTCCTGTCCATCTCGGTCGACATCGACGAGGTCGCACTGTCCTTGCTGGGGTGGGAGGCGGTAGGTCTCCAGGCCCGCTTCGTCCGTGAACGGATCGGACAGTCGCACTACTCCAACATGGTGACGGTGGCCGGCGAACTACGTTTCCATCCGGACGACTGGCGTGACCGATACAACGCCACCAACCTCTCTGAGAGCGACTACCTGCCGAAGCTCGTCTGGCAACTGCGCTCTGCGCAGCGCGGTCCGCTGATGAGCTACCAGACCGTGACGACCGGGATGAAGGCGAAGGAGCTGCGTGCTCCCAAGATGATCTCCGAGAGCATGGATCGGTGGTACTCGACCTTCGCCTACGCGCCCGGGGACCTGTCCGTGCACATCAGTGCGGTGGACTGGGAGGAGATCGACGGGTGGCATTCCAGGCCATCGGCAGCCTGGCGGGACGTTTCGATCGAGTTCCTGGACCAGACCACCAGGAAGTCGGTGAGAACCGAAGTGCGTGAACTGACGGCGCGGGTTCGGGATGAGGACAAGCTCGAGGCCACAATGCAAGCTCAGTTCACCCTGGGCAGCGCAGAGGAGCTGCTGGTCGACGCCATCGACTCCGATGACTACTTCGGGGATGCGGATGCCCCGATGGCCGAGCAGGAGGACTTCGTCGTCCAGGCACCCGATGTCTCGGTGAGCATCTACGACGAGACCGGCTTCCTGATCGAGAACCGCACACTGTCGAACTACCGCTGGGTGACGGTCGCCGAGGGTGGCAAGGTGCCGCGACGGCTGCCCACCCTGGTCGTGGGCACTTCTACGGACCTGGAGGACCTCGCTGGCACTCCGGCACGGGTTGTTGTCCGGATGACGGACCCCGTCGGATGACGGCATTGGTACAGGCGGCATTGACCCTGCGCGCGCAGCTGCTTCAGGAACATCAGCAGGCGCCTGGGCTCTTCGGTGAGATGGCTCGTCTGGAGACGTTGCTGGCCGAGACCTACCGCGCGCGCGTTCTGTACGAGCTTTTGCAAAACTCCGATGACGCCGGTGCCTCGGCCGTGACAGTGGATCTGCGGAAGCCGGGCATCGTGGTCTGGCGCAACAACGGTCGTCCGTTCGAGGCGGCCGACGTCGAGGCGCTATGCCGCAGCGCCAGTTCTACGAAGCAACGCGACGGCGGCAGCATCGGGTACCGGGGTATCGGGTTCAAGGCCGTGGCAGCGGTGGCCTCCCGTGTCACCGTCACATCCAACGGGATGGCCCTCATCTTCGACCGGGAGCTGGCTGCCGATGCACTCGGAGTCCGCGACAACCGAGCCGTGCCGCTGCTGCGAGTCCCAGCCTCCGTGCAGGCCGCGGCCGTGCAGGACGGCGCCGACTTCACCATCACGCTGCAAGACGTCGCTGAGGCCGCACAACTGGCGCTGGATCCGTTGGGACTGCCCTTTCTCCGGCATGTCCGTGAGGTCACGATCCTCCGGCCCGCGGGGGTGCAGCGCTGGGAGAGACAGGACGACGGCGCAGCCGTCCGGCTTGTCGTGGACGGCGCCGAGGCTCAGTTCCACCGCCTCGCCGACGGCGACACGGTCGTTCTGGTGCCGGCCAACGCACTTGCAGAGCGCCTTACCGGTGTGCGTGGGCGCTTGGCCTGCTTCCTCCCCCTCGAGGACGAACTGGGCATCCCCGTCGTCGCGTCGGGGGACCTCCTCACCGATCCATCACGCACACACGCCGTGCTGTCTGACTCCAGCACCCGCGAGGTGCTACGGCGGGTGGGTCGCCTCATCGCCGGTGCACTCCGGGACGGCCACGGCGTGCGAGACAGACTCTGGGAACTTCTCCTGCACGGCGAAGATCTGCGGACTGTGGCCATCGGCGGGGATGGATCCGTAGCCGGTGCCGTTCTCGCCGCCGTCAAGGCCGAGCTGGCCGCAGCTCCGCTGCCCTTCGCATTCAGCGAGGTTCCCCTGGCCACCGAGGACCTCGCCGTCGTCTTTCCCGGTGGTGCCCCGTCAGCGATCTACACGGAGCAGCTCGCCTCCGAGGCGCGGGCGCTGCGCACCGTCTTCGGCGCCAAGACACTTCGCACCGAGGACCTGCTTGAACGGGTAGACGACGCCCGGCTGACCGAGGAGACCCGACGCCACCTGGCCACCCGGGTCATGGCCACCGCCCGCGCGCAAGGGCGGTCCCTGACACCTCGAGAACAGGCACTCGTAGGCAAGCAGCAACCGCCCGCCCCAGCGGTGAAACCAGTTGAGACTGTCCGGCCAGCGGGCCAACAGGCTATGCAACGAGCCACCTCGTTCGCAGGCGCCATCCAGCGTTGGCGTGCCGCCGAGACCGCCGTCCTGGACTTCCTGAATGCCCAGGGCTGGCAACTCACGGACGTCAGCCGCCAGAACGTCGGCTACGACCTCAACGGCACCATGTCCGACGGCATGCCCGTCCATGTTGAGGTCAAGAAAGTCGACAGTCGCGACAGCCGCTTCGCCCTCACGAACAACGAGATGGCGTTGATGGTCGGGGCCTCCGCGCGCTACCTGTTGGCCATCGTGATCGGTGACGGAGCAACCGCACAGCTCGCACTGCTGGATCCGCTCAAGGACAACATCCCCCGGGAACGCGTGTGTCGACGCTGGGACTGGGAGTACACGGACTGGAGCCGTTTCGCGCAGCTCGTTGGATAGCTCGCAGGGGAAGCGCGATGCAGCTGAACTGGGTTCCCGACGGCATACCCATGTCGGAATCTGGACAGGCAGACGGTGGGTCGACGTACTTTGCTTCGCGCTGCTGCGCCTCGCCTACAAGGCCGCGCTGACCGCCCGCGGCCGGCGCTGAAGCAGGCGGCCTGAGCGCCCGTACCTCCCCCGAACGCTCCACGCTTGTGGGGCGTTCGGGGGAGGTACGAATCGGGTCTGCGGGCGACGCGAACGGCCCGGCCGCTCGGCGAGCGTGAACAGGTCATCGAACCTGCACGCACCGGGAGAAGGCCGTGCCCCGCTCCATCCGCACCAAGCACCTGTCCGGGCACATCGCCCGGCCCGATGACTTCACCAACCACATGGCCGGCGTCTTCGCCTGGCCGGGCATCGTGGAGTTCGACGACATCCTCGACGAGGTGTACCCGATGCGCGCCTCGCGCAAGTGGCCCAACCGCCAGCTGTGGGCGATGAAGGTCTGCGCGCGCCTGGCCCGCGGCACGGTCAACGCCGCGCGCGCCGCGGACCGCGCAGGCTGGGAGGCGGCCCGCCAGGCGCACTTCGACACCTTCGGCGAGTGGCTTCCGGTGGAGGTGCCGTCCGCGCAGGTGACCGACGAGCTCTACCGCAGGGTCGCCGCCGATGCCGACGCGCTGAAGGAGATGCAGGCCCGGACTATGGAGGTCGCCGTCGCGCAGGCCAAGCTGTACGGCTGGTTCGACCCGACCAAGCCCTGGGACTACACCGACCCCGACGAGTCCCTCACCGTCATCGGTGACGGCACCATCATCGACGAGTACAGCCGCATCCGCGCCGACCCGGCCGGCCAGGTCGGCCGGTGGGGCTACCAGCACACGCGGGCCAGCGCGCCGCACCGCGTGCGCTACCAGCAGATGCGCCGCAACCCGACGAAGGTCCCCGACCACAAGGGCAAGGACGGGATCAACTTCATCAGCTTCTACACGTGGACGCCGTTCGGCACCGTCGGATTCGGCTCGGTCGCCGAGCTCGGTGCCGAAATCGACGGCGCTCAGCCCTTCATCGACGCCCTGGTCGCCGAGATCGGCGAGGGGTTCCGGTTCCTTGACTACGACCGCGTGGTCACCGGCTGGCGCCGGCACCGGCTGATGGCCCTCCACGGCGTCAGCGCCGTCAACCGGGAGAACGCCGCCAGCAGCGTCGACCACGAACGGGCCCGGGACTACCTGGAATGGCAGGCACGGCAGATCGCCGCCACGGCCGGCCTGACCGTCGAGAAGGCCACGCTGGAGGCGCTGATGCGCACCACCGCGCGCACGCTCATCGAGCAGGACGCGCCGCTGCCGCTGGGCATCAACCTCTACGCCACCACGGCTGGCTACGACGCCGTCAACGGCAAGCGCTACCCGTACGGCACCGTCACTGCAGACGCTGCGGACCACGCGTGCGAGCCGGAGCTGTGGGCCGATGACGGCGCCCTGTGGGTGGTCGAGAACGGCATCAAGACCGCCCGCTGCACCCCGCGGCGCAGCACCGCGGAGCGACTGGCCGAC
This sequence comes from Geodermatophilus sp. SMS 5-13, assembly GCF_059428245.1. NCBI lineage: Bacteria > Bacillati > Actinomycetota > Actinomycetes > Geodermatophilales > Geodermatophilaceae > Geodermatophilus > Geodermatophilus sp. SMS 5-13. The sequence goes on along the minus strand of NZ_CP165729.1, from coordinate 5,242,000 downwards.
GGCAGCATCGCTCAGCACACCGACTGGCACGTCCCATGCCCGCACGGCGGCCTCGACCACCACAGCGTTTGGTACCCGCAGCGCACCCAGCGCGACTCCCGGCGTCGCGACCGCCACCAGCGGGCCCTGGACAACGTCCGGGTGCCCTCGCGCCGCGACCCCGGCTTCAAGGCCGCCAACCAGCGCAACCTGTCGGAGAGCGTCAACCAGACCGCGCAGACCACCACCCAGCACCACGGTCGCGCCTCCACCCCCGACGGCATGGTGCAGACCCTCGACATGCTCTGCGTCCATCACATGATCGACGCCGAGACCCACCAGCGCGCCGTCCGCGCCGGCGCGTACTGACACCACCCGCAGGCCATCCCCAACAGCCGCCGCCCCATCCGGGACGGCGGCCGTTGGCATTGGCGGTCGCCTGCCTGCCACGGTGTGAAATCCGGTCGGAGTGTCGCGTCGTCCAGCGAGCGACACGGCGACGGGCGTCCACGAAGTGACACGTCGTCCGGTTAGCGACACACCCCCCGGAGCGGCGCACCGGGCTATGCACGAAGCTGAGCCGGTAGTCCGACGAGGCGAAGACGCCGCCGAAGGAATGAGGGGTCAGACGTGGAGGTCCGTGGGGAGCGGCAGGCTGCGCCGGTAGCCGACGAGGTCAGCGCGCTGGTCGCCGTGACCCGCCCGATCATCGCCGGCGTGTTCCAGTCGATCGGGTCGGAGTACCTGGACGCGTACGACAACGACCGGAGCACTGTCCCGCTGAAGATGCTCGGGAAGTTGCGGGCCGAGGGGGACGGAGACTGCGGCGTCGCGTTCGAGTACGCCGTTCACGATGCCGTGCACCACGGGGAGGCGGCCGTCACCGAACGCGTGGTGGACGCCCTGCAGAAGTGCCGTATCTCCGGTGACCCGGCTTCGATCCTCTTCGCCATCGAGAAGCAGGGGGCGAAGCAGCTCATCTCGACGGAGTTCGATCTGGTCACCGACCAGTCCCGCGTGCTGTCCGGCAAGCAGGGGCAGCCGGTGAAGCTGAAGCGGCACCTGAACACCCTGGCCGCCGCGTTCCGTCGGCCGACGACGCGGCCGAACCTGCCGCAGAGCATCCGCGGCCTGTGGAAGGCCGACCTGTTCCTGGGCTCACCGAGTCCCGATCATTGGGTCGGCACCACGGTGAAGATCAACCCCAACCACCTCGAGGCGGCGCCGGGCCTCCGGATCGCCGTCGTTCCCACCCGCTCCGGCAAGTCGGATGCCGTCCGAATCGACGAGCAGAAGAACCTCGTGGTGTGCCCCGTCCCGCACGATGGCAGCTTCATGCAGGTCTTCTATGAGGGCTGGCGCATCGTGCAGGCGCTGTGCGAGACGAACTTCCGGGAGCCGAAGGAGATCGACATTCCCGACCCTGCGCACCGTGAGGTCGCGCGGATCTACGCAGAGCGGCGCAAGTACCCCGTTCTGGATGTCCTGGAAGCCACGAAGAAGTTCGGTCAGCCCCATCTCCTGGAGACCACGACCGGCACGGTCAGCAGCACGCCGTTCCAGAGCGACCTCCAGCCGGGGACGGCCACGATCATCAGCCCGTACCCGCTGCGTCAGTCGGGCTGACCAGCGACCGGTTCACCTGCGGGCGCAAGGTGGCCGGGTTCCTCTTCGGGCGCCTGCCGGACCCGATCGCCCCGCTGACCAGAGCAAGGGTGACCGCCATGTGCTCGGCGCCGTCTCATTTCGGGGTTTCCGGCTGCCCCTTCGGGACGCGCACCCGCGCCGGGACGGTCAGTCCTCGACCTCGCCGCCGGGGGCCGCGGCACGTGGCCCGGCCGGGCACCGGGGTCAGCTTGGCACGCAACTCGTGCAGTTCCGCGGCGTTGTCCACAGGCCGAAGACGATCAAGGCTGCAGGTCGACCGCGAACCGGCGCGGCCGGGGTGCAGCGGCTCGGGCCGTCACTCCTTTGTCCCCTGCCCTCCGCGCAGTGCTGATACGAACGCGGTCAGGCGGTCAAGGACGGCCATCATCTGATCGTGCCTCTCGGGAGGCGCCCACAACGAAGCGACGGCGACCGCGAGGTACAGGACGAGCAGCAGACCGAGGGCAGAGAGCACGACCAGACCAACCACTCCCGCGGCGGTTCCGACCGTGGTGAGTGCTGCACCCACCGTGCCGAGCGCCCCGGCGGCGGTGCCCACGTCGGCGAGCTTCATGACCATCACCCGCCTTTCCGTCCGATGCCCGTCAGCTCCGTTCCCAGCGTGCCGCCTCCGGGGCAGGTCACTGGTACCGTGTGAGCACGGGCATTCCTGTCCGGCGCTGCGATGAGTCTCCGAACCCTCAACGCGGAGCACGGACAGGAATGGAGGCTCAGGAAGAGGGGTCGGAAAAGGGGCCGAGTTGCCGAAGATGACCGTCGAGGAACGGCATTGGACCCGGATCGAGCGCCTGAAGAAGCTCGATGACCGGCGGCTCCGGACGAACGTCTGCAGCGCCCTCATGGACGAGTGGAAGAGCGGCGGACTGAAGCCGAGCCGCGTGCTCGTGCGCCGCTCCTTCGCTCAGCTGAAGAAGCCCCTCCCGGACGGCGCCTTCAGCGATCGCAGGCGCCCGCCACCGGGACGACGCCCGGCGGCATCACGGCTCATCTCTCCCAGGGGCTCGGCTCTGGAGACCTACCTGACGATCCTGTTCATCGCGCAGACCACGACGCGGCCCGGTCGCGCCCCCGCGAACAACCGACCGGTGCTGATCCGGACGAGTGACCCGACCGGCTTGCGGCCCTGGTCGGACGTGCTCGCAGTGCCGGCCGAACGACGACCCGGTGTGCGGCGGACGCTCACGTCCACGGAGGACAACCGGGTGCGCCAGATCGCAGCGACTCTCAACCGGCTCGCCTCTGACGACGTCCGGCTCCTGGACCTCCCCAACGCGCACCGGAGACGCGAGAAGTACCAGGGGTTCATTCCACTCGACGAGGCTGGAGACCTCTCCCAGCCGAGCAAGGTGATGTATCGCGTCCCGCGGTTGCATGAACAGGTCTTCAGCTTGCCGGTCACGTTCTTCACGAACGGCTGGCACATGGTGCTGTCCGACTCCGAGCTGGTGCTTCTCCTCGCCGTTCTCGCACACGGAGCAACGGTGTTCCCGCCGGCCGGCATCCGCCCGTGGCGGGCGGACGAGTACGTGGTTCTGGACGGCGAGACGCGCATCCGCTGGTACGGAATCTCGCCGGACACCTACAGCGCGCACCGCTACCTCGACCACTACGGCCTGCTGGAGGTGAAGGCCGACGAGAACCGGCGGCCGGACGGCACCGTCGAGGGCCAATCCGAAGGTGAGCGCCCGCTGCCTCATCGACTCCGCGTACGCGAGGAGGGCTTCGAGAAGGACTCGCTGCCCATCGTCAAGGCGAGCCTGACGGGCCTCGGCGTCAAGAAGCCCACGTAGCGCGCCGCATCGACCGAAAGGTCGCTCGGCTGCAACTCGCCGGGCCGTGTCGCTACTCGAACACGGGGTGGCGTTTCCCTGACGGCTGGTGTCGCTCATGGGACGGCGTCGTTCCCGGACTGTGTCGCATGTCGGAGACGCCGAGAACCTGCGACGACACTCTCGCCGGACTTCACCCGCGGTGATTGCCGACGCCTCCGCTCCGCGGACGGTCCGCCTCCGTTCCCTCTCGGACGGAGACCGACATGCCTGCCGCTACGCGCCACATCCCCAACACCGACAACCTCGCCCTGGGCGACGCCGCGCTGCTCACGCTCGCCACCTGGCGGAACGAGCAGCTGCTGCCCATCGGTGGCGAGCACCTGCCCGCGGCGCTGCAGCAGCTCGCCGAGGCCCTCACCCGATACGGCTACGCCACCCTTCGCGACGTACGCGCCAACCTCACTGCCGCCCTGCAGCAGCTCACCGGGCTACCGCTGACCCCGTACAAGCCGACCACAAAGGACACCCGCTCGCTGCGGGAGGCTCAGTGCCCCCTGACCGTCACGGACTGCCACCCGGGCAGCGAGGACATGCACCGGCTGCACCGCCAGCGCAACCTGCTCGCCGCGCTCCTCGCCAGCCCGGAGCTGACCGCAGGAGGCGACCTCGACGCCATCCTGGCGACCATGCCGGTCCTGGCCGCGCGCCGCACCATGCACACCTTCCGGCCTTTCACCGCCGACGAGATGCTGCTCTGCCGCCTGGTCGCTACCGCCGCGGCCCGCCGTCCCCGGTCGCTGCAGGGTGCGGCCACCTTCGCCCTCGCCGACGGCGGTGCCACCCCCGGCGAGACCACCGGCGTCCGCGTCTGCGACCTCAACCGGCCCCAGGCGCCCAGCCGCTTCGCCCTGCCCGGCTCGACGCGCACGATCCCGCTGCCCTACGACCCCGCCCACGCCACCGACCAGCTCCCGCAGCGACAGCTGCGCGCCGCGCGCACCGGCCGGCTCGACGACTGGGGCAGCCGGATCATCACCCGGCAGCTCACCGCCCTCGCGCGAGCCGCCGGGGGAGAGCTCGACCCCGCCACCCGGATCAGCTACGGCGGCGGCCACCAGCCCGGCGGCCAGCAGGCCACCATGAGCGCCCAGCGGGTCATCGACGGCATCCTCGTCAAGGCCGGGCTCTACCACCTGGCCGACATCACCGCCAAGAGCGTCAGCCTCTACACCGCGCAGGTCGCGGCGGACCGTGGCGACCGCCAGGCCGCCCTCGCCCTGACCGGCGAGACCGAGCACCGCACCCGGCGGCTGCTGACCACCGACCTGCCCAGGCCCACCAGTCCCCGGCCGGCCACGCCGCGGTTCCGCCGGGCCGCCTGACCGACTGCGCACCGGCGCTCCCCACGCACCGTCCACCAGCAGTTCCTTGACAACTCCACAGAGCACCCAGTGGCCGGCCCGACCGGACACGCAGACGCGCCCGACCAATCAGCCGAAGAAGGAGGTGAACCGCCAGAGGCGGGGTCCGGCGCGGCGGCCTCAAGAGCCGCTGCGTGGCAACCGGCCGCCCAGCGGTTAGCGTTCCCACCGATAGTAGCGATTCCGCAACCTGCGGTACGGGGCGAGGTGGCAACAACAGTGGTCGACCGGGTGATCGAGAACCCGATCCTGAACTCGCCCTATGTCGAGCCCGGAAGGCACTTCCGGTTCGACGACGACGGGATCACCAACGAGATCGTCGGAAAGCGCCGGCCCTCGCAGTACTTCATGCCCGTCCCCCAGGCGCAGCGCCGCTCCGGCCAGCTGTCCCTCGCGCTGGACTGGACAGAGGACCGGCTCAAGACCAACGACCAGGTCAACCTGATCCGCGGCAAGCTCGACATCTGGCGCAAGCAGCGCTACGCCGGAGCCAGCAACACCAGCAAGGCCCTGCTCGCGCACTGGACACGCCCGGACCGCGGACGACCGCTGTTCTTCGCCCAGGTCGAGGCGCTGGAGACGGCGATCTGGCTCACCGAAGTCGCGTCCAAGACCGACCCCTCCTTCGGCAACGAGCTGCGCGAGCACAACGGGACGTTCAACGACGGGCTGCCCCGCATCGCGCACAAGATGGCGACCGGCTCCGGCAAGACCCTCGTCATGGCCATGCTCATCGCCTGGCACGCCTGCAACAAGGCGGCCAACCCGATGGGCCCCGGCAGCCGGTCCTACTCCGACGCCTTCCTCGTCGTCGCGCCCGGCATCACCATCCGCGACCGGCTGCGCGTCCTACTGCCGTCGGACCCGGAGAACTACTACGACGCGATGGACCTCGTGCCGCCCGACCTCCGGGCCGGCATCGAGCGCGCCCGCGTCGCCATCGTGAACTTCCACCAGTTCGGGCTCCGCGAGACCGGCGCCGGCGCCAACGCCGGCAAGCTCGCGAAGGAGATCCTCAACCCGGGCGACGCGCCGAGCCCGTTCACCGAGACGCCCGAGCAGATGGCCCGCCGGGTCTGCCGCGACCTGGCCAACCGCAGCGGAGGAAAGGCCAACATCGTCGTCCTCAACGACGAGGCCCACCACTGCTGGCAGGGGCCGGCCGTCCCGGAGGTGGACGTCCAGCAGGAGAAGCTCACCGGCGAGGAGAAGAAGGAAGCAGCCGCCCGGGCCCGTGAGGCTCACCAGTGGATCAACGGGCTCAAGGCCGTCCACGCCAAGTACGGCATCCGCCGCATCTACGACCTCTCGGCCACGCCGTTCTTCCTCAAGGGCTCCGGCTACGGCGAGGGGACCCTGTTCCCCTGGGTGGTCTCCGACTTCTCGCTGATCGACGCCATCGAGGCCGGTGTCGTGAAGATCCCCCGGCTGCCAGTGGACGACAACGCCGCCCCGGCCGACATGCCCACCTTCCGGGACCTGTGGGTGCACATCCGCGACCAGCTGCCCAAGCGCGGCCGGCGCGCCGACGCGGACGGCGATGAGCCGGTGCTGCCCGACGAGCTGAAGGCCGCGCTGCACAGCCTGTACAGCAACTACGAGCGCTCCTTCCGGGACTGGGAAGCCAGCGACCCGACCATCGCCGGCGCCACGCCGCCGGTGTTCATCGTCGTCTGCAACAACACCGCCGTCTCCAAGCGCGTCTTCGACTACATCGCCGGCTGGGAGAAGCAGCTACCCGGCTTCGACCGCCCGGTCGTCCAGAGCGGCGGCCTGCCACTGTTCCGCAACGACGACGAACGCGGCGGGTGGCGGGACCGCCCGCGCACCATCCTCGTCGACTCCCAGCAGCTGGAGTCCGGCGAGGCGATGAGCCCGGAGTTCAAGAAGATCGCGACCCGGGAGATCGAGGAGTTCAAGGCCGAGTACCGCACGCGGTTCCCCGGCCGCGACGCCGACGCCCTCACCGATGAGGACCTCCTCCGCGAGGTCATGAACACCGTCGGCAAGCCGGGGAAGCTGGGCGAGCGCATTCGCTGCGTCGTCTCCGTCTCCATGCTCACCGAGGGCTGGGACGCGAACACCGTCACCCACGTCCTCGGTGTCCGTGCGTTCGGCACGCAGTTGCTGTGCGAGCAGGTCGTCGGCCGCGCCCTCCGCCGCCGGTCCTACGCCATCGACGAGGACACCGGCCTGTTCACCGCGGAGTACGCCGAGGTCTACGGAGTCCCGTTCTCCTTCATCGCCACCACCGGCAAGACCGGGCGTCAGACCGTCGTCCGCCCGGTCGCCCACGTCCGCGCCCTTCCGGAGCGGGCCGCCCTCCAGATTGCCTTCCCGCGGGTGGTCGCCTACCGCTACGACCTTCCTGATCCTCGGCTGTCGGCTGAGTTCGAGGACGACTCCCGCCTGGTGCTCACCGTGAACGACGTGCCCACCGAGACCACGGTGCGCGGCGTCGTCGGCGAGGCGGAGGTCCACACGCTGGCCGACCTGCAGGCCGTGCGACAGCAGGCACTCGTCTACGAGCTCGCCCGCACCGTGTTCGCGCGGCTCCGCGACGAAGCCGGCAACGACCGGCCGTGGCTCTTCCCACAGCTGCTGCCGATCGTCCGCGACTGGCTCGAGTACTGGCTGGAGTGCAAGGACTACACGTTCCCCGGCATGGTCATGCTGGACCAGAAGAAGGCCGACGCCGCCGAGCGGATCTACCAGGCCATCGTGCGTGGCACCAGCCAAAGCCGAGGCACGCCGCGGCTGCTCCCGGTCTACCGGTCCTTTGACCCCGTTGGTTCCACAGCGGACGTCTCCTTCGACACGACCCGGCGCACCTACGAGACCCAGCCCGACCGCTGCCACATCACCCACGTCACCCTGCACTCGGGATGGGAACAGACGGTCGCGAAGGCCATCGAGGCCACGCCGGGCGTGATCAGCTACTGCAAGAACGACCGCCTCGGCTTCTTCATCCCCTACACGCATGAGGGCGAGCAGCACAGCTACGAGCCAGACTTCCTCGTCCGCGTCGACACCTCTTGGGGCCCCACCACGCTGATCGTCGAGGTGTCCGGTCAAGGGCGCGAGGACAAGCAGGCCAAGACGGCCGCAGCCCGCAACCTGTGGTGCCCTTCCGTCAACGGCGACGGGCAGTACGGCCGCTGGTCGTTCGCCGAGATCACCGATCCCAACGTCGCCCTTCGTCAGATGACCGAGATCGTTCAGCGGGTCCGCACCGGTGAACCCGAGGAGACGCACTGATGCCACCGATCCAGCGGGCCGCTGCGCCCGGCCCCGTGCCCGTCGAGTCGGTGCAGCACGCCGACAAGCGGCCCAACATCCCAACCGCGGACCTCGCTGACTTCGTCACCGAGGAGCAAAGGGAGCCGCAGAAGGTTGCGTATGGGCGGCCGCTTCTGTATCCGCGCGACCCTTCCGCCGACCCGCAGCTCATCTGGCGCGGGAAGGACGAACAGGACACCCGGCCATTCGAGGTGCCGTCGGTCCCGATCTACATCCAGGAGAAGATCGAGCCGCGGGCGATCATCGAGAACCTGCGCACCACTGCACCTCCGGGTGAAGCCGAACCCGAACTCAGCCTCTTCAACGACTTCGACGGCCTCGACTCATTCGAACTTGTCGACTTCTACCGGCACGAGGCGAACTGGGCGAACCGGTTGATCCTCGGCGACAGTCTGCTGATCATGGCCAGCCTTGCCGAAAAGGAAGGGCTGGCCGGCAAGGTGCAGATGGTCTACCTCGATCCGCCGTACGGGATCAAGTTCTCGTCCAACTGGCAGGTCAGCACGCGTTCCCGTGACGTCCAAGACACGAAGACGGCTGACGTCACCCGGCAGCCTGAGCAGATTCAGTCCTTCCGCGACACCTGGAGGGACGGACTCCACTCCTATCTCGCTTATCTCCGAGACCGTCTCCAGGTAGCGCACGTGCTCCTCAACGAGACGGGCAGTGTCTTCGTCCAGATCGGCGACGAGAATGTGCACGTGGTACGGAATGTCCTCGACGAGGTCTTCGGTGCCAACAACTTCTGTGGACTGATCACCTATTCGAAGACCGGTGGTGCTACTGGCGACCTGCTGCCCGGCACAAACGACTACATCCTCTGGTATGCAAAGGACAAGACCGAGGTCAAGTTCCGCAGGCTCTACCAGAAGAAGGCGCTCGGTGGTGGCGGCGCCGGCAAGTACGACCAGGTGGAACTGCCCGACGGCACCCGCCGCTCCATGACCCCCCAGGAGAAGCGGACGCTCTCACTGCCGCCGGGAGCTCGCGCCTTCAGGCTGGACAACCTGACCTCTCAGAGCATGGGTCGCGAAAAGGGCGAGGGTGCTGCCTCCTGGTTCCCGGTCGAGATCGAGGGCCGGCAGTACACGCCGACGATGCGGAGTCGCTGGAAGACGAACGAAGTAGGGATGGCGCGGCTTGTCGCCGCAGAGCGGGTGCATCCCACGGGGAACTCGTTGAGCTACGTGCGGTTCCTCGACGATTTCGAGGCGTTCCCGCTGACGAACTCGTGGACCGACATCGGAGGCGTTCAGAGCCGCTCGGACCCGAAGGTCTACGTCGTGCAGACCTCGACCACCGCAGTCCAGCGCTGCATGCTCATGACGACCGACCCCGGAGACCTGGTGCTGGACCCCACATGTGGGAGCGGCACGACTGCCGTCGTCGCCGAGGAATGGGGACGCCGCTGGATCACCACGGACACGTCCCGGGTTGCCGTGACACTGGCAAGGGCTCGGCTGATGGGAATGCGCTTCCCGGACTACATGCTCGCGGACTCCCCGGAAGGGGCGGCGCAGGAAGGCGCGATCAATGAGCACTTCGTGCCGCCGTCCACCTTCAGCCACGACATCAAGAGGGGATTCGTCCACAGGCGCATCCCACACATTCAACTGCGCGACATCGCCCAGAACTCTGCGATCGAACCCGGGATGAGCCGGCAGGAGATCGACCGCATCGTCACTCGGCATGCGGACTTCGAGGTCTTGCGTGACCAGCCTTACGTGAACCCCAAGAAGGTCCGCGTTGCTGGCCGCTTCACGGTGGAGACCTTGTCGCCCCACTCGGTTGTCAGTCCCACCGAAGAGAGGCCCGCGGCTGAACGCATGCCCGCCGGGCAGGCCGAGAGCTCATACGAGGACATGGTGCTCAGCCACCTCCGCAAGGCAGGCGTGCAGAACACCGTCAAGCAGGAACGTCTCACCTTTGACCGGCTCGAGGCCTACGCCGGGCGCTGGCTTCAGGCCGCGGGTGAGTACCTCACTGCTGATGGAGAGGCGTCGCGGGTCGCGGTCAGCCTCGGTCCGCAGTACGGGACGGTCGGCCCCGAGCAGATCAAGGAGGCCGCACGCGAGGCGCTCCGTGGGGAGGGCTTCGACCTCCTGCTGGTCTGCGGGTTCGCCTTCGACTCACGTGCCGGCGAGGTCGCGGCCGAGTTCCGGCCCGGCACCGCCGACAGTCCCGAGTTCGCGGTGGAGCAGGCAGCCCTCCGCATGGGGAAGGTTCAGGTCCTGCTAGTGCGGATGAACCCCGACCTGGCGATGGGGGACACGCTGCTCAAGAACACCGGCGCGGGGAACCTGTTCATGGTGTTCGGCGAACCGGACGTGACGGTTCGACCGGCCGAGGCGGACGGGATGATCGAGGTCGAGATCCACGGCATCGACGTCTTCGACCCCACGACCGGGGCGGTGCGATCCCACACGACGGACGACATCGCATGCTGGTTCATCGACAGCAACTACAACGGTGACTCGTTCTTCGTCCGCCACGCCTACTTCACGGGCGCGGACAACCCCTACGAGAGTCTCAAGAAGTGGCTGCGAGCGGAGATCGACCATGACGCGTGGGCCAGCCTGAACAGCACGGTGAGCCAGCCCTTCCCCAAGCCGTCGACGGGGAGGATCGCGGTCAAGGTCATCAACCACTACGGGGACGACGTCCTGAAGGTCTACGAGCTCTGACCTCCGGGCCCGCCGTACGCTACGTGCGGCGGGCCCGTGCCCCTGTGCCGGATAACACCGAGGGAAACCCCGAGGCCAGCACCGTCTAAAGCACGGATCCCCCGGGCCTCTGGGGGATCGGGGTTTCTATTCTGACCTGCGGTTTCACCCACCCATGCGGCGTGGGGCCTTCACCTGCTGAGACGTCCTTTTGATGGTCTTGGAACGTCTTCCTCGCCATCTTGGAACGGTGCTGTCCGACGCCGAGTGGCTCGCCACCGCTGAACGGACTTTTCAATCCGAGGTGCCGTCGCGCTCGAGGTGGACGGAGCCGAGCGCACCGCCAGGGTCGGCGAACGGCGCGGCTCACTGCCGGTGATGATCAAGGCCGAGCGCGTCCAAATGCGACCGTCAGGTCGGCGGACGGCGGCGGTGCGGCAGGTCCTCGATCTCCAGAACCCGAACAGCGTCCCGGCCGGAGGTGACCTTCGTGCTGGCGCGCAGCCGGATGATCTGCGTGACGACGAACTGGGCAACGGCCATCCCGGCCGACAGGGTGAGCAGGACGAGCACCACCCAGCCCGGCAGTTCCGCCACCAGGGCCACCGGAACCCCAACGGCGGTCGGTCCGAGCGGCGCGAGGCTGCTGTAGCGCATGGCCACCACGGTGGGGCCGATCCGCGCCCGGGTCAGCCAATCCACCGGGCAGCGCGCGGCCTTGCCCGATGGATGGACGGCGACCGCGATCGGCCCCTCACGAGCTGGCGGTCCTGGCACGCTGAGTACGTGCGGGCCCGGACCCCGGAGGCGGACACAGCGGCCGCCGAACTGTGCGCGCTGCTGCAGCAGTTGAAAGACGAACGCAAGGTGAGCTACCCAGACTTGGTCACGGGGTACGCGATCACCCATAGCACCGCGCAGAACTACATCACCAAGCCCGGACATGGCCGTGACAGGAAGACACTGGAGGAGTTGCTCCGCGCACTCCGCGCGCCGCGCGATGTGTGGGCCCGGGCCCTGGCGCTACATCAGCGCACACTGCCGTGCGGGGTGGACCGCGTTGAGGAAGCCTGGGCGCAACGGGCCAGGGCGGCCGGGTGCACCGTGTGGCCGATGGCGGAGTTCACCGCCGCCGAGGCGCGGGTGCACGCCGCGGTCGGCCACCGCCACACCGGTCCCGCGCACGGAGGACACGCCGGTCGAGCGGTCGCGCCGCCCCCGTACGTCCTGCGCGCTCACGACACGGCGCTGCGCCGGGACATCGCGGCCGCCGTAGGTGGTGAGCTCCCCGCGCTCATCGTGGTGCAGGGCGCGTCGTCCACTGGCAAGACACGTTCTCTGTTCGAGGCGGTGCACGCGCTGTGCCAAGACTGGACGGTGCTCCGGCCTCGCAGCGGCCGGAAGTTGCGGACGCTGCCTGAAGCCGGGGTGCTGGACCGGCGATGCGTCGTGTGGCTCAACGAGCTGCAGGACTTCCTCGGGCCCAACGGGCGGGGGTTGTCCCTGGACATCGTGCGCGACTTGTTCGCCGCGGCTGGCCGGTCTGCCCTGGTCCTGGTCGGGACGCTGTGGCCGGAGCAGGTCCGGGCCGCCACGGTCGGCCAGGACGAGTCATTGTCCGACTCCCGCGCCCTGCTCGCCGAGGAGACGCCGTGGGTGCGCTGGCACGACGTGCCGCACACGCTGACGACCGACACCGAACGGGAGGTCGCACGGGCCCTCGCCGCGACCGATGAGCGACTGCGGTTCGCCCTCGCCGATCCGGACGGGGTGGGCTTCGCCCAGACCCTCGCCGGTGCCTACCAGCTGCTCGCGCATTACCGAACTGCGCCGACGATGGGCCGCCTGCTGCTTGAGGCGGCGAGCGACGCCCGGCGGCTCGGCCACCGCAGCACGGCGCTCACCCCGTCCCTGCTGCGGGCCGTGATGCTGTCGCTTTGGCGTGAGGAGCGCGGGGCCACCAGTCCTCCGGCGGGCTGGTTTGCGCGGGCGCTCTCCTTCGCGACCGCTGCGCTGCGGTCGGAGGACGGCGTCCGCGCGCTGGTCCCTGTCGACGACACCGACGCACCCGAGGAGGGCGAACCCGTCGGCTTCGTACTGGCGGACTTCCTCGAGGAACATCTCACTAGCAGCCGCGCAACGCGCCCCGTTCCCGACAGGGTGTGGGACGCGCTCCGCCGACACACCCCCCAACCCGACGATCTGATAGCGCTCGCGCAGTCCGCGAACCGCTACGCCCGTTATCAGCACGTGGAGGCGCTGTACCGGCAGGCCATCGCCTCCGGGGACCAGAAGGCGGTGCGCCTTTTGGCGTTGTGGCTCAGGGAGCGGCCTGGGCGGGAGGCTGACGCCGAGGTGGCTTGGTGGGAGGCGGCCCCGGCCACGGACGAGCCGACGGCACTAGCCGCGCTGGCAGAGTGGGTCAGCTACTGGCCGGGCACGGAGGCCGACGTTGAGATGGTATGGCTGAGGGCCGCCGCAACCGGCCACCCCGGGGCGCTGTGCGCGCTGGCCGAGTGGCTGAGCGCCCGGCCGGGGCGCGAGGACGATGCCGAGCACGCATGGCGCAAGGCCGCCGACACCGGCGATCCGAACGCGCTGCGTGGGTGGGCCGAGTGGCTGAGCGCCCGGCCGGGGCGCGAGGACGATGCCGAGCACGCATGGCGCAAGGCCGCCGACACCGGCGATCCGAACGCGCTGCGTGGGTGGGCCGAGTGGCTGAGCGCCCGGCCGGGGCGCGAGGACGATGCCGAGCACGCATGGCGCAAGGCCGCCGACACCGGCGATCCGAACGCGCTGTATGGGTGGGCCGAGTGGCTGAGCGCCCGGCCGGGGCGCGAGGACGATGCCGAGCACGCATGGCGCAAGGCCGCCGACACCGGCGATCCGAACGCGCTGTATGGGTGGGCCGAGTGGCTGAGCGCCCGGCCGGGGCGCGAGGACGATGCCGAGCACGCATGGCGCATCGCCGACACCGGCCACCGGGAGCTCCGGAGCGGCCCGGCGAACTGGTTGAGCGCGCGCCCGAGCCGGGAGTCCGACGTGGAGCACGTGTTGCGGGAGGCCGCCGCGTCAGGCGATCCCTTCGAGCTACGCCAGTTGGCCGAGTGGCTCGGCCAGCAGCCGGGGCGGGAAGACGACGCCGAAGACGCGTGGCGGAAATGCGCGGTGGCCGGCGACTCGTATGCGCTGGCCGAGCTCGCCGAGTGGATGATGCGCCAGCCGGGCCGGGAAGACGAGGCTGAGGCACTGTTGCGGAAGTCCGCGGTGGCCGGCTTCCGGCCCGGTCGCCGCTTGCGCTGGTTTGTACACGAACGGTCGGACCTGGAAGGGCGCACGCTCGACGTGTGGTGCCAGGTGGCCGAGCAAGTGGCCGAGTCCACGGGCGACTTGGACCTCCTGCATCTTCTGGCCGCATATATGCGGCCAGACCCTGAGCGGCAAGGCGACGTTGAGGCGCTGTGGCGAAAGGGGGTTGCTTTGGGTGACTCGACGGCGGCACGTCAGCTGGTGCATTGGCTGAGCGACCGGCCTGGGCGAGAGGCCGACGTCGAGGAGGTGTGTCGGGACGCGATTGATGCTGGTGACTGGGGCATGCGATATGAGCTGGCCGACTGGCTCAGCCGCCAGTCGGGGCGCTTGGACGACGCCGAGAACGTGTGGCGGGAGGCCGCCGTCGCAGGGGATCCATTGGCGCTGACAGGGCTGGGTGCGTGGCTGAGCCGCCAGCCGGGGCGCGAGGACGACGCCGAGGACGCATGGCGGAAGGCGGCCGCCGCCGGCGAGTGGAACGCCCTGGACGAGCTGGCCGACTGGCTCAGCCGCCAGCCGGGGCGCGAGGACGACGCCGAGAACGCATGGCGGAAGGCAGCCGCCGCCGGCCATCCCCGCGCGGTCAAGGCTCTGGTTGGGGAGCTTGAGAGGCGTGGACGGGCCTCGGAGGCCGACCAAATCCGTCGCTTCGGCCTGGACGTCCACGGTGGAACGGCAGCACCTCCCAATGCGTGACCCGCCTCGACGAGGAACGCAACACCTTGCTCGCCGAGCGGGTGCGGTGGCCGCAGCGTGCGCACCTGTACTCGCAGGACCGCGGCGAACGGCGCGGGGCCGTTCGGGTCGCGCAGCATGGTATGGCGCGCCTCTGCCGCCGTTAGCGTCTTTGTCGTAGCTCCTCGGCCCCGGGTGTTCTTCGCCAAGCCCGACGCTGGGATGACGGCACTGGAGATTGCCCCTCGGCTGGCCAGCTGGGATGCGGCGGGGCATCCCGGCCAGGTGGCGCTATGTCCCGCGCGATCTTCCTCGGATCGGTCCTCGCCGTCGCGTTGTTCCTGGCCGCCTACGCGTTCGACAGCCGTTCGGCCGGCTGGCACATCGGCACCTGGTTGTTCGAGGCGGGGGCCATCCTCGCGGCCCTGCGCTTTCGTCTGTCTCTCGGTGCTCTTCGGCAGGCTCGTGGAACTGATCCTGTTGGACGACACCGACCCGCTCCCCACCGCCGACTTCACGCTGAACCCCGACTTCTTCGATGAGCCGGTGAGCACCGCGAGCGTTCGGTAGCCGCCGGCCGTCGCGGTGTCAGAGTCGGCGCTGCGGTCGGGGTGGTTGCTCGCATTCATGAGACTCATCACCGACGAGGGCAACGTCCCCGGCTCGTGCGGTGCGGCGCCCCTGGGCCGGATCCGTAGGCCAGCACGACGGCCTGCACGCGGTCGCGGAGGTTGAGCTTCACCAGGATGTGTGTGACGTGGGTGCGGACGGTGTCCTCACCCATGTACGGCTCCCGGGCGAGCTGGGCGTGGGACAGCCCTCGGGCGATCGCCTTGAGGTGCTGTCGCGGCGCATCAGCCTGGCGTCTGGCGAGTCCACAGTCAGCGCCGGGGGAGTGCGGCGGTGCATGCCAGGATGAGCCGTGCCGCGCATCGTCACCGGCGGGGCCGTCTGGCCCGCCATCGCCGAGCTGCTGCAGACCAGGGACCGCAAGCAGGTTGCGGTCGCCTACCTGGGCGAGGACGCCGGCGACCTGCTGGACGCGCTGGGTTCGGGCGACTTGCTGATCTGCAACGCCAGCCTGGCAGCCCTGCGGGGTGGCTCGACCAGCCCGGTGGCGCTACGGCGCTTCCTCGACCGCGGGGTGACCCTGCGGTCGCACGCCCGGCTGCACGCCAAGATCTACATCGGCGGCCGAGCGGCGTTCGTCGGTTCGGCGAACGCCTCGGCGACCGCCGTCCGCCAAGCCGAGGCCGGCTACATCACGACCGCCGCGGCGCAGGTGCGCGAGCTGGAGGCCTTCATCTCCCAGCTCGCGTCCAGCGCCGACGCCACCGTGATCGACGACGCGTACGTGGAGTGGGCGAAGTCGGTGGCCCGTCCGGCTCGGCCGGCGCAGCGTGGGAGCGGCACGCGTAGGAGCCGGGAGGTACTGGAGGTGGCCTCCTACGGGGATCCGGCGCCGGCATCAGTGAAGGCTGCTGCGGAACGGCAGCGGCGCCAGCTCGTCGCCGTCGCCGACGACTCGGTCGCCACGGTCGGCTGGTCCTGGGGTGAGGAGGGGACGTGGCGCCCTGGGGACTGGTGCGTGTGGGTGAAGCGCGGCGACGGTGACGGCGACGGCTGGCTGGCCGAACCGCCGGCCGTCTGCTTCGACGCCCAGCCCGTCGCGGGGAGGTCGAAGCAGTGGATCTACTGGTGGCGCACCCCCGCCGGGCCGGAGATCACCTGGGGTGAACTGCGCCGCCAGGTCCTGCTGCGGGCGGGCGAACGTCTGGCCCTCGACTCCGCCACCCGCGCGCTGCGGGCCATCGACGAGGTCTTCACGCTGTACGGCGTCGACCGCACCTCAGCCGGGTTGCTCGACGAGGTCTGACGGCCCGTCGTCGCATCAGGCATGCGGCGAGGCACCGCGGTGGTTCGTGCAGCTGTGCGGGCTCGGCTGGGTGGTGCGAGAGACGCGGCGCTGCCCTTGTGCACGTAGACGAAGTCGACCAGATGGGCATGGGTCCGGCCGGGATCGGGGTGCTTGCCCGCGATCGTCACGCCTACCAGTCGCCTCGACGAATCCGGTCGTCCATGAGGATCGCCCACGTGTACGCGGCGCCCTGCCGCCCGTGCAGTTGCCCGGGTCCGGCAGCGGGCATGAGGTCTAGCGCCTGGGCGAAGTTGGATCGGGAGAGGTTGCGGTCGGTGCGGTCGACGCGCAGGTAGTTGCCGGGCACCTCGTAGGTGAACGGCCGCCCGGTGATCGTGTGGAACTCCTGGCCAGCATGTCGTTGGATGCGCTCCCACACGACGTCGATGCTCGGCACGATCCCTGGCCTACCGGGCCGGGGGCGGCAGGGCAACATCGGTGCCGGTTGGCGGCGGACGGGGCTGTCGGGTCGGATGAACCCATGTCGGTGACCCGGGTCCCGTATCCCTCGGCGCAGCCGGTGTACGCCGCTGTGGTGCGCTGGCGTGACCGGTGCATCCTCGACGACCGCGCGTTGTTCGACGAGCGGCCGGGGTCGACCGTGGCGGACGCCGAGGTGCTGGTGCGCGACTTCGTTGAGCAGCCCGACACGGGATCCGATGACTTCCTGAAGAAGCTGCAAGGTCAGCTGGCACAGTCGCCGGCGTCGGCGGTGCAACTGGCCGCGGAGCTGCTGTACGTGCACCTGCTGATCGCGCGCGCTGACACGGTCAGCGGTGGGCGCAAGCGCGAGATCGTCGACCGCGTCCTGCGGTTCGCACCAGCCACGGCACCGATGCCGGCGCAGCTCTCCGCGGCGCTGGAGGCCGGCCTCGTCCGTCCGGGGCAGGCGTTCAACTCGTACCGCTGGCGGCAGTATGGCTACCTGATCGAGACGTTCGCCGCTCTCAAGCGCACACCGCCGGATCGGCGCCGTCGGGCGCTGACGGATCCGGAGCAGTTCGTGGAACTGCTGGACACGGTTGACGATCAGGGCGCGAGGATCCAGCGTCACGCGCTCGAGCATCTGCTGTTCCCGGACGTGTTCGTGCCCGTCGTTTCCCGCGAGCACCGCGCAGACATGGTCCGTACGTGGCCGGACCTGGCCGGGCCGACGAGCCTGCACGAGTCGCTGCGGCTGTCCGGCATCGCGACGCAGTTGCCGCCGAACACCGCCTGGGGCGATGCCGGATACGTCAACCTGTACCGCAGTCCGTACCTGTGGCACTGGTCGCAGCCGTCGAAGCCGTGGCTGACTCTGCAGGCGTGGGCCAAGCGGCTGTGCCGCGATGTGGACCTGGACGGCCTCGAGCGTGGGTACAAGCTGGACGCTGCCGGCCGTGTCGCCGCGGCGGCGGCCGCGTCGCGCACCGGGTCGGACGAGTGGGCGGCGTTGCTGCGGACGGCGTTCACGAAGGAGAACAACCTCGTCGCGTGGCAGGTCTATCAGCCGTTCCTGCAGTGGATAGACGCGGATCCGGATGCCGCCGGTGAGGCGCTGCGCCGGCTGTGGGACGACCCGTCACCCGTCGCGATCGACCGGTTCCTCGATCGGGTTCCGGATGCCGCCGCCCACGCTATGGGTGCGCGGTTGAGCCTCGCGTCGTTCCTGCTTGGCGCCGTGGACGCGACACGCTTCCCGCAGTGGCGGGCCACCACCGTGGACACCGCCTATCGGCTGACCGGGTTCGCGCGTCCGCAGCCGTCGGCGTCGGCGGGCGAGACCTACGAGCTGTTCCTGACCTTTCTCGACGAGCTCGTCGACATCGCCACGCGCGGCGACATCGCGCTGCGGGACCGCCTCGACGCCCAGGGCCTGGTGTGGGCGCTGGTCAACTACACCCCGGATGGCTGGAACGAGCCGGAGCAGCAGGCGCTCACCGACTGGCGCAGCGGCAAGGGCGCCCTGCCGCCGGAGGTTGCGAGCCCGCCACTGGAAACGCCCGCAGCATCGAGTGGCGCGGGGCCAGCAGGCGGCCCCCGGTCCGCATCCGTCGGACCGGAGCCAGAGCTCACGCTCTCCGACCTCGCTGCGTCGCTGCACCTCGACGAGCCGTTCCTCGACGAGACGGTGCAGTTGCTGCGCGACAGAGGGCAGGTCATCTTCTACGGCCCGCCGGGCACCGGGAAGACCTACGTCGCACGCAAGCTCGCCGCCTGGGTCGCCGGAAGCGCCGAGCGGGTGCGGCTGGTGCAGTTTCACCCGGCGTACGCCTACGAGGACTTCGTTGAGGGATTGCGGCCCCGGCCGGACCAGCCCGGCTTCCACCTCGTCGATGGCCCGCTCGTGGAACTCGCCCGCGCCGCGACCGAGGACCCGAACCACGACTACGTCCTCATCGTCGACGAGATCAACCGCGGCAACGTCGCACGGGTGTTCGGCGAGCTGTACTTCCTGCTGGAGTACCGCAACCAGCCCGCCCGGTTGCTGTACTCGCGCGGCGACTTTCGGCTGCCGTCGAACCTCTACCTCATCGGCACCATGAACAGCGCCGATCGGTCCATCGCGCTGCTGGACACCGCCCTGCGGCGGAGGTTCTACTTCGTGCCCTTCCGCGCCGACAGCCCGCCGGTGTCCGCCGTCCTCGCCGGCTACCTCACCGACGACCACCCGGAGCTCGCCTGGGTTGCTGCGGTCGTGCAGCGTGCGAACGAGAAGCTCGCCGACCCGGCGGTCGCGATAGGACCGAGCCACTTCATGCGCGATGACCTCGACGCGACCTGGATCCGCCGCGCCTGGGAGCACTCGGTGCTGCCGACGCTCGAGGACCACTTCTACGGGCAGGACCATCGCCTGGCGGAGTTCGACCTCGACGTGCTCCGGGCGGAGGTAAGTCCACCGGATGAGGACGCTCCGGCTTCGTGAGTGGACCACCACCACAGGCGTCGAGCTGACGGCTAGTCAGCGCGACGCGCTCCGGATGCAGCTGCGGGCGGTCGTGGAGCCGACCGTCGGCGTGGCGGACCGCTACGACGTCACACCCGGCAACGTCGTGGGGGCGCTGCTGGTCGACGACGTCACGCTCCTCGTCGAGCCGAAGCTGCCGATCTCGCGGCTGTTGTTCCTCCTCGGCTACGCCGCGGACCCTCACGGCTGGCGCGGCGACGCTCCCGGCCTCGGCGAGGCTCCGGACCTCGTCACCGGTGTCGCCGGACTGTTCACCGCCCTCTGCGAGCGCGCGCTGTACCGCGGGCTGCTGACCGGCTACCACGACGTCGCAGACGACCTCGTCACCGTCCGCGGCCGGATCGACCTCACCGAGCAGCTACGCCGCCGCCCCGGGCTGGACTTGCCGCTGGCGGTCCGCTACGCCGAGCACGACGAGGACGTGCTGGAGAACCGGCTGCTCCTCGCCGCGACACTGCAGCTATCCCGGCTACCGATCCGCAGCACCGGCATCCGACGCACGCTGCACCGCATCGTCGCGACCCTGGAACCGGTCACGTTCACCTACTTCCCGCCAACCTCCGTGCCCACGGTGACGTGGACCCGGCTGAACGGCCACTACCGCACCGCCGTCGAGGTCGCACGTCTGTTGCTGCAGCTTCGCACCCCGGAGCTACGCCCGGGCGATGTCCGAGCCGCCGGGCTCACCCTCGACATGGCGATGCTGTTCGAGACGTTCGTCCGCGCCGCACTGCGCGACGCGCTACACGCCACGAGCAAGGAGTTCCCCAGCGGCAACCACTGCCCGCCGCTGTACCTCGACGCAGCGCGGCGCGTCCGGCTCCGCCCGGACCTCAGCTACTGGCCGGCCGGGCGGTGTGTGTTCGTCGGCGACGTGAAGTACAAGCGCGACCCCGGCCCGGGCCAGCAGGCAGACCTGTACCAGCTGCTCGCCTACGCGACGGCGACCCAGCTGCCCCGAGCGATGCTCGTCTACGCCGACGGGCCTCCCGCACCGCGAGCCCACGTCGTCCCGCCGCCGCAGATCCAACTGCAGATCCGCCATCTCGACCTAGCCCAGCCGCCCGCGGGAATCCTCGACCAAATCGCGGAACTCGCCGACGAGACCAGGTCGTCAGCCGTCCTGAGTGCGGCAGCGGGGGGTGAGCCGGCAGTGGTCGCTGCCGTCCGCTGAGTCGGCGGCCGGCGGCTCGGCCGAGCTGCGGACCGTGCGGGTGGGCTCCCGCGCCAGGGACCCGAGCCCGAACGGTGCGCTGGCGCGACGGACTCGCCCGTTCGAGGGACTTGCTCCTGCAGTCTTTGACGGGGTTGTCCCGAGGCCGGTGAACGTCGCGGTGGCCGTCGACGCGCGTCGGCCCAGCTCAGCGCGGCAGGGCGTGCAAGTCGGGCAGTATCGCCCACGGTGAACGCCCTTTGAGCATCGAATGTTTCTACCGCGTGGCATGTTGGCTGGTCCGGGCGGCGATGCGTACCCTCCGTGCCTCAATGGTTGCGCAAAGGGTTGCAGCCGACGTCGATGGAGGCGCAGACATGGCGCGTGGGCACCTGTGCAGGCTGTGCGAGACCTATACCGTTCAGCCGCTGAGCACTAACCGGTCCAAGTGCTCGAAGTGCGGCACTGTCTACCCCAAAGACGTGCTCGGCCACTGACGGCCTCTGCGTCTGACCAGTGCACCGCGCTGAGTGGATCTGTCAGCGCTGGGCTTCTGGAAGTGGAACGTCGACGTCGGTGACGCCCGCTCGGCACAATGCCTGGCTTCCCGCGGTGTGGCGGCAGAGCAACGCGCATGTCCGCATGAAGTCGGCTTGGGGTGCCGCGGGGCTGCAGCTGCGCATCCTCGATGCCAGAGCTGCTGAGCGAGCGCTGAAGGCGCCAGACCACCGTGTGCCGGGAACGCGATCCGACCGGCGACCTTGACGTGGCGACGGCCGGACTCCCCGCCGGGGGGTCCGGCCGTCGTCATGTGATCCGAGCGGTCAGTCCTGGGGCTGCGCCAGCGCGATCCGGAACAGCGGCACCAGGCGCTCGTCCATCTGGAAGGCCTGGGCGCGCTGCCGACCCTTGATGGACGGGTCGTACACGGTCCGGACCGGCAGGGTCAGTCCCTCGGCGCCGGGGGTGGCCGTGGACCAGCGCTTCCACCGCTTGGCCGTGCCGCCGGTGAAGCCGCTGAGCGCGTACTTCCCGGCCGGGCGGCCCGCCGCCTCCCGCATCTGAGTGGCCGACGCGACTCCGCCACCCTTGACCGGCTCCTCGTGCAGGACCCGGCCGTTCTGGGTCCAGGCGTCGAGCTCGTCGACCCAGGACCGGGCGAGCTCGAGGTTCCAGCCGGTCGGCGCGGCCAGCGCCTCGGCGTCCGCGATCGCCGCCGGGCTGGTGTCGACCTCCTCGGCGTCGTCCTCGAGTACGTCGTCGACCGCGGCGGCCGGCTCGGCGGTGACGGTCACGCCGCCCGCCGCGAGGGAGCGGATGAAGGCGGCGAGCTCGTCGCCGTCGATGGACACGGTCCCGGAGAACCGGATGTTGAGGGCACCCATCGTGGGTTCCACCTCTCTGTGACAGGGCCGGTGGCAGGTACCACCAGCGCGGTGTGAAGAGAGTAGGACAGGTGCAACTCAGGGCGCAACCTTTGGCCCAAGAAACTCACCCCCAGGTGGAACCGGGAGACGCCCCAATCTTAGTGAGGTGGAACTTCCACCAGACGCGCCTTCGGGTTAGGCCTACGCCGATCCGGAGTCACACCGATGGGGCCGCGGTGTCGGTGGTGCCCGATCCCGGCCGCGGCGTACGTCCGTACTCCTGGCGCAGCGCGGATTCCACCTCGTGCAGGCTCTGCGCCAGCTCCTGCCGGACACCGTCGAGTTGGGCACGGATCGTCGCGGGATCGCCACCGTTGGCGTGGTCGGAGGCCCAGCCGACGGCGGCGTACACCGCGACGTTCCGGTCCTGTCGAGGGCGGATGCCGCTGACCAGTTGCCGGTTGGTGACGGTGAACATCATGGCGCCGGCGTGGTCGCGCATCGCGGCCATCTTGTCGTAGCGCCATTCGACAGTCTTCGTGGCGCCGTGGAACCGGACGGCCTTGTCGGTGACGAGCACCGTGCCCGTGTCGACGGCGGTGGGCAGCTTCGGGCCGCCCCGGTGGGCGGACCGCGGCTCCATCAGCGAGACGCCGTCGTAGGCGGCGAGCAGCCGCTCCTTCGGCTTGATCCGCGGGTCGGCGATCCCGGCGGGCTCGGCTTGGAGGCGCTGCGCGAGCGCCTCCACCTCGCCGAGTTGTCTGCGCAGCCGGTCCCCCTGGGTCAGGAGCTGCTGTCGGCGCTCCTGCCGCTGCTGCTCCTCCTGGCGCGCGCGGCCACGCCGAGAGGAGATCATCCCGACGGCCACGACGACGAGAACCGCGGCGAGCTCGCATCCCCAGCCGACCAGGGACCGGGCGGCCGAGTGCATGCCGGCGCCGGCCTGAACCGCCAGCCAGGTGCCGAGCAGGTAGGGCGAGAAGAGGACCAGCAGGAGCAGAAGGCCGCCGATCAGCAGCGCGGCGCCGCCCCCGCTCGCAGAGCTGCCTGCGCGGGCGGTCGACGGGCGCCGCGGCGCACGCCGCCGACGCCGCCGGAGCCGGTAGCCGGTGGAGACGTGCAGCGGGCCGAGTCCGACGCCCATGCCTCGGGTGCTGATGCCCAGCCGTAGCGGCCCGAGCTTTCCACCGATGCCGATCTTCATGCCGGTCAGGCGCAGTCCGCGCACGCGCCGCTGGGCAGCAGCTGCATGTGACAGCGGGGACAGATCTTGAGCGGCTTCTCCGGGTGCTGGGGGTGGCCGCCGAGACTGGCCTTCGGCCCGGCCGCCCGCCACTCCACCATCTCCACCGCGAGGTCCACCGCGGCATCAAAGTGCTTCGTGAGCACCTCGTCGGGCAGGACCAGGTACGTGGTCGGGCCATCCTGGCGGCGCGGGTGTGAGCCGGGGAAGCGCACCAACTCGAGAGCAGCGCGGCCGTGCGGCAGTGCGATGGAGGCGTAGTCGCGGTGCAGGTAGACAGCGACGGCCCTCTCCTCCATCGCCGGGCGGAGGCCGACGTACTCCGCTGCGCGATGGGAGGAAATGGCGGCACGATGGGCGATCGCGGCGGCCAGCTGGCGCACCGGGGCGGCGGCCAGCAGATCATCCAGGTGGTCCTGCAGGTTGCTCACGGCAGCTCCTTCTCCAGGGCGCGAACGATCGAGGGGCGGGGCGCGGCGGACGGCAGCGCGGCCCGCACCCGGCGCAAAGAGTCGGTGAACGGGCTGTCGGTGAGCAGCGCGCCGTAGGCCGCGGCGACCACCGGGGTGCGTGTCTCGGCGTGCACGCAGTGCAGGAACACGGTCTTCTTCTCGTCTCGCAACTGCTGCACGGTGGCGGCTGCGTCGCGCACGACGCCCGCGAGGTCGTTGTTGGCGTCGTCCTGGTCGATCAGCCAGAACTCGACGTGGTCCCGGAGGTCGGTGGTGACCGGCGCCTGCCCTGTGCCGAGCCGGCAGAGGGAGACGACAGCGTCGGCGATGCCGGGCCGCAGCGCGCCGACCCCGCCGAGCAGCACACCGGGGTCGTCGGGGTGGGCCACGACCACGTCGGAGGCGTCGACGTAGGACAGGATCCCGGGCCCGGTGGGCCAGCCGTCGGCGTCTGGCCGGCCGCCCCTGGCGATGAGTACGGCCAGCGCGGACAGGTCTCGGGCGCGCAGGCCGGGCCAACCGTGCACGAGGCGCCGCCAACGGGCAGGGATGACCGCGCCGCCGAAGCGGGCGCCCAGCAGGGCGCCGGCGATCGCGGCAACGGTGTCAGTGTCCCCGCCGCCGGTGACCGCGCGCACGACCCCGTCGGCGTAGCAGTCGACGCCGTGGACGGACGACCAGCCGGCCTGCAGCGCGGCGACCACCCAGCCGTTTGTCGTGGCGAAGTCGGCGGGGGAGGCGGTCTCGGCCTGGTCGAGCAGCGGTGCCCAGAAGCCGGCGTCGACGGCGGGCAGCCCGATCCGGATGTCCAGCCGCCCGGTGCGGATGGCGTGGTCGATGGCCAGGCACCAGAGCACGCACGCGTCGCCGGCGACCGGGTCGGCGTGGGTGAGCGCGCTGACTGTGCGGGCGGCCGCGGCGATCGCCGGGGGATCGCCCAGATGGGCGAGTGCGACCGGGGCGGTGCGCATCAGCGAACCGTTGCCGGCGGTCCGGCCGGTCCGGGCGTGCAGTCCGGTGGCGACCTCGGTCATCACGGCGGCGCCGCCACCGCGGCGCGCTGTCTCGCCGAGCACGCGGCGGGTCTGCATGCCCACGTCAGCAGGGTCGGTGGCGTACCAGCCGAGGAAGCCCTCGGCCACCGCGTCGAGGGCGGCCGGAGTGCGCAGGTCGGCACCGGTGGCGGCGACCCGGGCGATGCACACGGCCATCTCGGTGTCGTCGCTCCACTGGCCGGGCGCGTAGCCACCGAGCCCGCCGCCGTGCATGACGGGCTCGCTCTCGAGCGGGCGGGATCCGTACTCGTAGGGCACGCCGAGCGCGTCGGCGACGGCGCCGCCGAGGAGTGCGCCAACGGCGCGGTCGGTCTGGCGGGCGTCCAGGTGCATCAGGCGGCCACCAGCTCGTGCCGCGGGTTGACCGCGACGGTGTGCACCGCCCGGCCGCGCCAGACGAGGCAGCGCACCCGGGCCTTCTCCGAGGCGGCGACCCGCTCGCGGCCGAGCCCGGCCGGTTGCTCGTCGAGCAGCGGTGCGCAGGTCAGCCGCTCGACGAAACGCCGGGCCCGCCGGCCAGGCGTCGGCAGAGCCGGGCGGTCGACGGCGTCGATGGCGGCGGCGTGCAGCAACTGGTCCCAGGCGTGCTGCAGGGTCTGCGGGGAGTCGAAGACCTCCAGCATCACCGGCTGCCCGCCGATCCCGACCAGGACACCGGTGGAGTAGGGCAGCGGAGCGACGTCGCGCACAAGGTCAGTAGCGCGCTGTTCCACCGGACGGGTGATCTCGACCAGCGACGCGGTCTCGCTGGCGCCGTAGCGCCGCTCGTAGCGGGCCACCTCGTCCCAGACGGCCTGCTGCCCCTCGCCGGCTCGGCTTCGGACCCGCACTGGCGCGCGTCGGCCGCCGCGCTCGTGCTGGCCGCCGCCGGCCCAGCGGCCCTGCTCGACGCAGCGGACGTCGAGCACCTCGCCGGCTCGGGCGCCGACGAGCACGCTGCGAGCGGCGACGCGGTGCTGCCAGCCGCCCTCCAGCAGCTCACCCTCGAACACCAGGACCGGGCGGGGGCCGGGGTTGGTGACGGCGAGCCGGTCGACCGCGGGTCCGTCCGGCAGCTCGCCGACCAGCAGGTGCCCTGCCGACAGGTCGTAGCCGCGGGCATCGACGGCGGCCCCGTTCCAGACCGGAAACAGGGTCAGCGCGCCGCGGGTCAGCGGCCTGCCCAAGTGCAGATCTACAAGATTCATGTGTCTCCCTCGACATCGGTTAGCGCGGTTCTGCGCTAAACAGATTGGAGCACATGTGCGCTAACCTGGCAAGCATGGAGTGGCGTGACGGCGCTGGGAAGCGGCTGGCGGACTATCCGCACCCGTCGGTGGCGGTGGACGTGGCGCTGCTGACGGTGGTGCCGGAGGGCCGGCGGCTGCGGTTGGCGGTGCTGGTGCACCGGCGGGAGGACGGCAGTTGGTCACTGCCGGGCACGTTCCTGCGCATCGATGAACAGCTGGACGAGGCTGCGCTGCGTGCGCTGCGGGACAAGGTGGGCGTCACCGGCGAGCGGCCCCGGCAGTTGCGCGTCTTCGACGCCCCGAAGCGAGATCCCCGCTACCGGGTGCTCAGCGTCGCGCACGTCGACCTCGTTCGCCACGAGCGCCTCGCGGACCGGGTCGGTGACGACGTGCTGCTCGCCAGGATCGAGGCAGACCGTGTCGAGTTGCCCGCCGGTCAGCGCCGCCTGTGCTTCGACCACGACCAAGTGGTCGCCGCGGCGGTCGCCTGGGCGCGGGCGGCGTACGCGGAGCACCCCGACCCCGCCGCCCTACTGGGGGACGCCTTCACGCTGTACGAGCTGCGCCGGGTGCACGAGGCCATTCACGGCGGCGAACTGCAGAAGGACACCTTCCGCCGCCAGATGGATCCGCACATCGAGCCGACAGGTCGGCCCCGGACTGGCACCGTCGGCCGGCCGGCCCAGGTGTACCGGCGCCGAAGAGGTTGATCCCTGCCGTAGGGTGGACTGTCCGGCCTGGCCGTTAGCGTCTCCGTCGTGGCTCTCGCCCCGGTGTTCTTCGCCAAGCCCGACGCCGGGATGACGGTGTTGGAGGTCGCGCCCCGGTTGGCCAGCTGGATGGCGAGCGGGCATCCCGACCAGGTGGCGTTGTGCGCGTTCCTGGACTACGCGGAGGCGCTGTTGGCCCCGCAGTTGGCCCAGCTGTCCGGACCGAGGGCGCTGCGTCTCGACGTGGCGCTGCCCGAGCACGTCGACCTCCTCGACGCGCATGACCTCGACAACTACGGCTTCCCGCTGGCTGCGCGGCTCACCCAAGCGGCCCACGGACCGCTGGCCAGCGTGTGGGTCACCAAGCAGGTCGGCGCGGCCTCCGCGGCGGCCGCGCAGCAGGCCGTTCGGCGTGCTGCGCCGTCGGTCGGCGCGCCGGTGCTGGAGGTGCGAACGACCGCCTCGGTCACCACCACCGCGTACAAGCAGCAAATCCACGACCAGATACACGCCGCGTTGCCGCCGACCGGCCCCGTCGCGCTGGAGATCAGCTTCACCGTCGGCCCACAGCGAAACTGGCTGAACCTGTGGAAGCCGACCATCGACGCCCTGGACGTCCTGCTCGGCCAGACGGTCCCCGGACAGGCCTGGCACCCCCGGGACGGGCGCATCGTGGAGCTGGGACTGCACCAGCAGGTCGACAACACCCTCGGCCACGATGTCGTGCTGGCCATCGCGGGCGCCGGCGTCGCCTGACGCGGAGGTCCGGGGCGCTCCGTGGCTGTCAACGAGCCGGGTGTGGGAGGTGTCCCCCCGGCGGGTCAGTCGGTCTGGTCGGCGCCTGCCTCATCCGGCTGCCGCGGGATCGACGCGACGAGCAGTGCCAGTTCGTCGTCGTCCAGGCTGCCCAACCGGTGTTCGAGTTCCTCGAGGAGTTCCTCGCGGCTGCTCCGCTGACGTTGGAGGTCCCTTGCGGCGCGGACGAGAGACAGGGCGCCAACGGCGGGCATGGCGTTGATCAGGAAGGCGCCGGAGCCGGCTGCGGGATCGTAGGCAGTAGTGCGCGGGTATCGGGCTCTGGCCAACAGCTCGGCCGCAGTACTGCCGAGCGCGGCCGCGATCCGTGCGAGCACGTCCGGCTGGGGTTTCCGCTTCCCCTGCTCGATCTTGCCCAGGTACTCGAGACTGATCTTGGCCGCCTCGTTCACCTGGCTGCGGGTCGCCCCGCGTTCAAGTCGAAGCTCCTTGATGGCCTCGCCGAGACCCACATACGGATCGGAAGAGGGGGTCGTCACGGCCAACTCCTGTACCGGATAGTCCTTGACAGTACCGACTGCGCCTGGCACCTTCCTTGTACCGAATCGTACCAGGGAGGACCAAATGGACAAGAATGCGGCGAGCGCGACGGGCGCGGGCACCGGAGCGGTGGTGGGCTTCCTCGTTGGCGGCCCGATCGGCGCCGGCGTGGGCACGGCTGTGGGCGGCACCGTCGGCCGGTTCCTCGGCACCAACCCGTCAGCCGACGACTCCCAGGACGAGACTGTCGACAACACAGAGAGCGACACCGACGGTCTCCTCGGCGAGGACCTGTGAGCACCCCGATGGCAGCGTCCGGTCCCGAAGAGCCGGAACGCGTGCTCCTCATCCGCACCGGCGACCGGGAAGTCACGGCCATCTCCCCGGGCGAGCAGGGCGAGGGCTGGTTGCCGTTGCTCGGCACCGCGTTCGACAAGGTCGCGCCGCACCTGTTCACCGCGAAGGGTGCGCCGGCGAACGCCGCCTGGGGTCGCGTCTTCACGATGCGCCCGGAAGACCTCAACGCGTGGGACACCTTGCAGCGGCGCGGGACCGGCGGCTACTTCTACGGCTTCCTCCGGGACGAGAAGGGCTTCGCCAAGAACATCCAGATCAAGGAGGTGTCGTTCGCGGAGCAGGTGGCGGCCTTCCGGCCGCCGATCGACCCGGTCGCGGTCGCCACGGCGATCGCGGTCGCCCAGATCCAGGCCGACATCCAGCGGCTCACCGCCCTGGTGGAACAGATCGCCTTCAACGTCGAGGCGATCCTGCAGTTCCTGCACCTCGGCCAGGAAGCCGCAATCCTCGCCGCAACCGAGACCATCAACCAGATCTACGCGCGGTACCGCGACGAGCTCCGCATCGGCAAGACCGACTGGGACCGGCTCGCCGGCCTGGAGCAGCTGCTCAAGACCCAGCACCGGCAGATCCTCGGTGAGCTCGACAAGGTCGCGAAGGGCCTGAAGTTCCGCACTGTGGAGGAGGCGAAGGCCGCTGCGCGCATCGACCCCGAGCGGGTGGAGAAGCTGATCCACCTGGAGTGGTACCTGCTGTGCTCGCTGGAGAAGTGGGGCGAGCTGATGCTCGCCAGGAAGGCCAGTCGGGGCGAGCACAACCTGGCCGCCGCCACCGAGATCCGCCGGCTGGGTGAGGACTACCTCAACGACGCACGCACCGTCCTGCAGAACATAAGGGACGCCGACAGCGACATGGCCGGCCGCGGCCTCTGGGACAGGCTGATCAGTCACGGCCTCCTGTTCGGCTTGCTGCACGACAACAGCGTCGAGCGGAAGGCAACCGCCCGCCGAGGCGAGGTGTGCCAGCTGACCGCCGTGCGCAAGCCGCTACCGGCGCCCATCACACGCCCGCCGGTTCGCCTCCAGCTCGAGGAGGCGCCACCTGCCGCAGAAGTCGCACCGACAACGGCATGACGCCCGCGGCGGCGTAGCGCCACGTGCCCCGAAGGGCCGCCCCGCGAGGGGCGGCCCTTCGGCCGGTCAGACGCCCGCGGCCTCGCCCGGGCCGACCGCCCAGGTCAGCAGCTGTGCACGCTCCGCGTAGTAGACGTTGTCAGCCACGTCGACCATGCCGGTCAGCCGGGCGGCGAGCTCGACGATGGCGCCGTTGGGCATCGTCCCGAGGGTGCTCGACGGCGAGGCGGTCAGCCGGACGCTCGCCCCGACGGCGGTCTGGACGCGCAGCCAGACGTTGCGGTAGGTCCCGCTGTAGCCATCGCCGCTCTCGGCAACCAGTCCCCGGATGCGGACCCGCTCCCGGTCGATCGCGGCGGTGTGCAGCCGCTTGCGGCTGCGGATGAGCTCCAGGTCTCGTGCGGGCATGGTCTCTCCGTTTGTCCCCCGGGATCTCCCCGGCTGTGGACGACCGTGACGAGCACCCGGGACTGCGCAATCAGGTCGAAGCGGAGGGGCCCGGGCGGTGGGCGACCGCTGCGCGTCGGTCCAGCACGGCGAGCGTCACGCGGTCGCGGATCGCCGACCAGGCCACCGTCCAGTCGAACGCCGGCCCGCCGATGCCGAACTCGTTGAGCACGGCGAGGAGCCGCACCGGTCGCCGCGGTGAGCACCGCGGTTATGGTGTAGCCGCCGACGGCCACCTTCCGCCGCCGGGCCGGGTCGTCGGCCAGCGGCCCGCCGACGAACCTGGCGATCCCGGCCAGGGCGTCGGCGATGCCCTCAATCAGCCCATAGGCCCGCCGACCTGCGCCGGCGCAGCAACGGAACCGCATGGCGCAACGAGGCGCTGCTCTTCCACCTGGTGCTCGGCTACGGGGTGGTGCGGGTGCTGCTGCCGCTGGTGCGCCTGATGGGCCGCCTGCCGGCACCGGTGGGCCGGGGCTGGGCGGCGCTGCTCAACGCCGCGGCCCGGCCCTTCCACGTGATCAACTACCTGGGGCCGGTCGCCGCGGCGCGGGTGCTGTCCCCGGCCCGGATCGACGCGCTCGCCGGGCGCGTCATCGCCGGGCTGCGGCGCGCGCTGGCGCGGGAGACCGAGGCGGCGTTGCACCGCGGCATGCCGCTGCCGACCCGGTGGGATCCGTACTTCACCGCGTGGACGTCCCCGGCCGAGGTGTACCGGTACGCGACCACGCACTTCGAGCACCACCGCCGCCAGCTCACCCTCCCCGGCGCCGGCGGCTGAGCGTCGGCCGGCGGCCGTCGAGGCGGTGCTCGTTCTCCCAGCCCGGGCGCCGGGGCCCGGCGGGCGCCGGTCGTGCAGCGGGTTGCTGCACGATCGCGCGGCCGGCGAGCTCGGCGAGCAGCGCGTCGAGGCTGCCGTGGTAGCCCGGCGCCCCGCGGCGGAACGCCGGCACGTCCGCCTCGGCTAGGTCGCCGGCGGCGACCAGCACCGGCACCGCGACGTCGAGCAGGTGCGCGTCGCTCACCTCGTGGACCGACGACCCGCCCGCGACCAGGACCTGCCGCCAGCCGCAGGCCGGGCAGCACACCCCGTCCCGTCCCGCGTCGTCGGTGAACCAGGTGTCGGTGTGCCCGCCGTGGGCGTCGGCGATGACCACGACGGCGTGGATCGTCGGCATCTCCCCGACGTCGGTGTCACCGAGGGCCGAGTGCCGGCGCCACGTCGAGGGCTGCTCCACGCCGGTCAGCCAAGCAGCTGCCACCGGCAGGCAACACCACCAGCCGCATGCCGCGAGCACCCCGCTCCCGAACTGTCCGACGTGGCCGGTAGACCACTGCGCCGTCGGACGTCGAGGAAGGAGACCCGTGCCCCGCAGCATGCAACCGCAGGAGGCGCTGGCGGCGCGCTACCCGACGGTCGCGGACACCTGGCACCCCGACCGCAACGGCACCGCGACGCCGGAGAACACCTCGGCGAAGAACAGCTACGCCGCGTGGTGGCGGTGCCCGGCCGGGCACGAATGGCAGGAGATCGTCGCCACCCGGACCGGCATGCCAGCGTGGAAGAACGGCGACCGGGCCGCGTGCCGGGTGTGCGTCGGCTACCACGTCATCGTCGCCTTCGACTGCGGCCACACTACCGAGGCACGCGCGGAGTTCGCCGAGCCCGAGCGCGGCTGCCCCGACTGCCGGAAGGTGCGCTGGGCGGCCACCGAGGAGGGGCTGCAGCAGCAGCGGCAGGCCAACGCCGCGAAGGGCAAGCAGCTTTACGCCGCCAGCGGCGAGCGGGCCCGGACGCTGGTCGACACCCTCACCACTCCGGACGTGCCGGCGCCGCTGGCCGCGGAGTGGCGTCGGACCGCGGTGCACGCGGTCCGCCTCGCGGTCGTCGCCGAGGAGGGCTTCGGCCGGGAAGGGGTCCTCGAGGCGGCGCTGGCCGCGCAGCGCCGCGCGGCGGACGCGCTGCTGCCCTCCGACGCGGCCCTGCAGATGGCGCTCGCGGTCCGGGAGCCGGTGACGGTGGCGGGCCGGGCGCACTGGCCGGCCGGGTGGGTGCACCACCTGCACGCCGCCGGCGGCGCCGAACCGGCCGCCGACGATGCCGTCGTCGATCAGCTGCGCGCGGTGCTGGCCTACCAGGCCGCGGCGCTCGTGGACCGGTTCGGTCGCGACCGCCAGCTGGCGAAGGCAGACGTGACCGGGGTGCTGACCGAGACGATCGTCGAGTGGGCGCACGCCCAACGGACACGCGGCGTGCTGGGGTGGAACGCCTTCCGGGAGCTGTCGCTGCCGGTGGCCCCGGCTGGCAGCACGCGGTTCGGCCGCATCGACGTCACGGTGATGCGCCCCGACGGCCCGGACCTGGTCGTCGAGATCGACTCCGCGCATGCCGAGCGGAACGTGGGCAAGCTCGCCTTCGCCCGCGACGCGGGGGCCGTCGTCGCGTGGGTCCGCTGGCACGGCGGGCGGGTCGAGCAGCCCAGCGGCGTCGCGGTCATCGACCTGGTCGACGCGACCCGCGGTCTGGCGGCCTGACCCGCCCGGGGTCGAGTGGCGACCCGCGCCGGGCAGGCACCATCGGGTCCCATGCGCGGCTTCTCTCCCGACGACTACCCCGGAGTGCCGGACAGCCACTTCACCGAAGGCGACGCCATCCGCCGCGTGAAGGAGGTGCTCGAGCACGCCGGCTTCCTCGTGCAGGAGACCGACGCGCGCTTCGACAAGGGCGTGGATCTGCTCGTCTCGCCCACCTACATGGGCGCGGCGCTGCCCGCGATAGCCGCGGTCCAGGTCAAGGGCGGGAAGTCGCAGAGCCGGATCCGCACCGGGCGACACAAGCGGTACTGGGCCGAGATGCCCCTGCCCATGTTCGGAGTGGCCATGCCGGATCCCGTCGGGGGCGCCTGGGTAGACCTCGGCGGCTACCTGCGACAGCACCCGGACGCGGCTAGCGTCCCCGCGAGCCAGCCGCTGCACACCCTGCCGGACGCGGTTCGGGCGGCGGTCGCGAAGCACAACGCCGTCTTCTCCGTCGTGGACCTGGGTGCGGCGCAGGCTGCGCGGCAGCTCGCGGCGCTGTTGTCCGTGTGGCCACTTCTCGCCCGCTCGGGTGTGGTCGCGCTCATCCGCGGTCGTCTGCCGTACCTGGAGCCGCTGCCGACGCGGCTGGCCCTGCAGCTGCTCGTCTCCGCGCCGGCCGAAGCTGACATCCCCAAGCTCTGCCCGCACGACCTCGGAACCGTGGTCAGCAGACTCTGGGTGCTGTCGTGCGAGGAGCCCGGCGATGGCCACGGAGAGCTCGGTGAGCACCCGATCGACGCGTGGAGCGCCGGCACGACGTTCCTCTGGGACCTGTTGCTACGGACGGGGACAACCGCCGCCGACGCCCTCGCCGCCGCTGGGCACACATCGGACCCCGAGGCCTATGGCATGTGCGTGTTTCTAGCGTCCTGCCTGCAGCCAGCGTCGGCCACGATCGCCTGGTTCGAGCAGGCGTCGCAGGCAGACCGGCTCTTGGCGCAGAACCGAGAGGTTCAACAGACCATGCAGGCGGTCTACGAAGACCCGGACGGGCCCGGACTCGACTTCCCCCGCCACTTCTAACGGCTCCGGCCGGTGCGGGAATCGTCCCGCAGCCTGTGGGACGAACCGGCTAACGGGCTGTTGACCGAGTGCGCAGCAGCGTGTTGCGCGATTGCCCGGAGCTGGCGGCTACAGCACGCCGATGGAGACGCCGGCGGCCTGCGCGACCCGCATCAGGGGGTCGGTGCGCGGCCACAGCTTGCCGTTGAGCAGCGGCCACAGCGTCGCCTGCCCGACCCCGGCCCGGCTGGCCAGTTCGCGCTTGGACACCGACGTCAGGTCGCCGTCGGTGAACTGCTCGAGCAGCGCGACGGCGACGTCCTGCACCAGCTCGCACGCCGCCCGCAGGCCTATGTCCTCGACGCCGGCGAAGGTCATGTGCGGCCACGTCCCGGCTCCGTGGGCTGCGGGACCGGGCACGGGCGGACGGTAGGAACACCCACTGCCTGCAGTCCCGCTCCGCGGTCTCGTCATGTCAGGGTGCGCTCCGCCGGCCGGAGCCGTCGGCGGAAGCGCGGCCCTGGTAGGTCGGGAAGGCTCTGTCGACGAAGCTGCGCACCGCGGCGGGCCCGGGAGAGGGTTCCCAGCCGACCCGGCACAGGTCCCGCAGCGCTTGCTCCACGCTCCGACGACCGAGCAGGGCGAACCCCGCCTCGTCCCCGTGCCGGACGCAGGCCCGGTCGGCCGCCTGGAAGGTGACGCTGCTCGCGGTCACGTCCGGCAGTTGAGCCAGACCGGCCTTCGCGAGCAGCCCGTCGAGGGTCTGCTGGACGAAGGCAGTGGCGTTCTGGCGGGGCCCGTCGATGACCAGCGGCTGCCGGCTGAGCCCGGCCGCGGTGCGCTGCTGAACCTGACCAGCGACGATGCGGCTCTGCCAGCTGTCGAGGGGGAGGAACCGGCGGTCCCGGTCGCGGTTGCCGGGCGCCCAGAAACCTGTGGGAAAGGTCGGGTTGTCCAGGTCGGCGGACGTCACGGTCGTGCTCTCCCCGGGCACGGCGCCGGCTTCAGGGAGCACGTAGCGGGTCGCCGCGAGCAGCGCCCGCGTGCCGCCCGTGAGCCACCGGTGGTGGACCAGGAGTCGGAGCAGCAGGCGTTCGTCGTCCTCCAGCGGCCGTCCGGGACGTAGCCAGGTCCGCCGGCCCAGGTGTGGCAGCGGCCGGAGTGCTGCGTCGGGGGCGCGGCCGCGTAGCAGCGCGTCGGTGGCGAGGAGGGATCCGGCGAGGTTGCGGTAGAGGTGCAGGTGGTGGGCGGCTGCGTCGTCGTGCTCGCCGGTGAGGCTGGTGGCGCCGGACAACGGTAGGAGCACCGGAGCGAGGCGGGCGCACAGGGCGTCGAGGTCCGGGACATCGCACCGGGAGGCCCGCTCGATGAGCAACTGCAGCGGCGGGAGGTAGGTGGGCAGCTCGTCTTCAGTGATCAGCCCTTCCCGCAGCCAGTACGAGATGGCCGCCCCCGGCAGGTCCGGTCGCGGCGTAGGAGGCGCACCGCGAGATCGCGGAGGCATGGGCGGCGAGTCACCGTCGTGGCGCCTGCCCCCGCTGGGAGGGCCGAGGGCGCCAGGGCTGCCAGGAGTCGGGGTGCCGTTGCCAGGTCTGCGCGTTGACGATCCGTGAAGCGGCGAGTTGGTCGAGGGTCTGAAGGTTCGGATCTAGGTGCGCGGCGCGGCCGTAGTGCGCCATCCGCGCCTTCGCCGAGTTGTTGCAGGCCTCCGCGGTGCTGCGGCGCCCGTGCTGCATCTGGAAGGGGTCACTGCCGCGGGGAGCGGGCCGCATGTGCGCGATCACGTTGCGGCCGCAGAGCTTGTCCTCGGACGCGTTCTGGCGCCCGGTGGGCGCCCACACCTTCTCGAGCACCCAGTCCCCGGACGGGCAGGGCACCCGCCACGAGGTGCGTCGCGCCCAGGTGCCGGCCGAGGTGCGTTCCCGTGTCGAGCGCATCGTCTCGCAGCGCGCGCCCTTACAGCCGTCGTCGTCGAGCAGGAACAGTGCCTCGTCGTCGAGGACGAGCCGCTCCGGGTGCAGGACCTGACCGTCGCACTTGTGGTCCTCGCGGATGCGGAGGGGCTCGCTGTCGATGACGTCGTATCCGCTCGAGGTCGGATAGATGCTGATCCCGGGCGGCAGGTGGCCGTCGTTGAGCAACTGCTCCGCCAGCCTCCTCACCGCCACCTGGAGCTCCGGCGCCGACAGCGGCTTGGGGTGGCGCGGGAAGGCCTCGGCCTGGGCCCGCTCCCTGAGTCGTCGCAGCGTGGACTTCTCCCCTTTGGGGCGGGCCACGGCCTTGTTGATCACTTCGATGCCGTACCGGGCCAGCAGATAGCCGAGGATCCAGCCCGTCACGGCACGGTCGTAGACGAGGGTGTGCAGCCCGTCGCCGGCCTCGGCCGCCACCGACTTCACCAGCGACCGTGCCACCGGGCCCTCCGCGC
Organism: Geodermatophilus sp. SMS 5-13; assembly: GCF_059428245.1. Taxonomy (NCBI): domain Bacteria; kingdom Bacillati; phylum Actinomycetota; class Actinomycetes; order Geodermatophilales; family Geodermatophilaceae; genus Geodermatophilus; species Geodermatophilus sp. SMS 5-13. The sequence continues at coordinate 5,205,953 of NZ_CP165729.1, read as the reverse complement.
CCAGAGCGTGGTCGATGGCGAGCACGATGCACCCGCGCAACGTCCAGGTGTACAGGCTGACGAAGTTGATCCCGGGCGCCGGCTTGCCGTCGGCACCTCGCTGGCGCTGGGTCATCTGCACCCGGGCCCGGTTCGGGTCCCGGGCGCGGCTGCCCAGCCCCACGAGGATGCCGGTAGTCGGGTCCGGCACCATTCGGATGCTGCTGTAGGGGTCGAAGATCGACCCGTCACCGAACACGGTGTGCGCGGGGTCGGGATGGGCCCAGTCGGGTTCCACGCCCGGCAGCAGGTTGCCGTGCCAGCGGCTGTGCGCGACCTCGACGGCCACGAAACCGGTGCAGGATCTCGGTGATCGCGTCCTGGTCTTTGGCCAGCTGTAGGGGCACCGAGCGGATCTGCTCATAGCGTGGCGGGGTGCGGTTGACCGTGCGCCCTGTCATCGCCTTGTAGCAGTTGCGGAGCACTTGGTATAGGTCGTCGTCGTGTTCGAGGAGCTTGGCCTGCTCTGGCTCGGACCGCAGCACACGACTGCCCTGCCAGCAGACGAACAGGAAGTCGGTCGGGAACTCCTGCGGCCGGCGGTCCTTCTTCCCCTCGGTCCAGACCGAGTCGAGCACGTCCTTGTCCTCGTAGCAGCCGGGGTAGGCGGCGAGGTCGGCGATGATCTGCCGATCGAGCAGCTTCGGCGAGGGCTGCCCGCAACGCCAGGTCTCCGGTGCGTTGGGCATGCCTCCTCCTTGTTCAGCGCATGAAGTACTGACCCGCGCGTGCCCCGGGTCCGGGCACCGAGGGAGGCGCGGGTGGTCGCCTCTGTTGGACGACGGCGGCCGGCGGTCAGGTCGGCGCTGGGTGGAGTCGAGGGGGCGGCCGACCGGGACGGCCAGCGTCAGCGTGCGGCGGTATCCCCGTCGGCAGTGAGCAGCGCGGCGGCCTCCGCACTGAGCTCGTAGCGTCCGGGGGCGGTGTGCCGCACCCCGCCTAGCTGAGTGAGCCGGTTGAGTGCCTTCCGCACCGTCTCCTGATGGAGTGACTGACCGTTCCCCTGCAGCTGGTGTGCGAGGTCGGCCGCCGAGAAGTCGCGTGAAGCCCCGTTGCGCCGTGCTGAGGTGACGACGCAGTCCCAGACAGCTCGTTGCGCCGGTGCGCCGAGGTGGTCGGCGATGCGTTCTGGCGAAGGACGAGGGGGCGGCGCACTTGCTGCGGGCTTCCACGCCGCGCGCCTTGCCAGGAGGCCGTCGGCTGCGCCCGAGCCCAGCAGCTTGCGTCGCGTCTCGAGGACCAGCTCGGGGAGGAGCCCCCGGATGGTTTCGGCGGGCACCCCCAGGACGCGGAGCACCCCGATCAGGTGATCGATGAGTTCGCTCAGGGTGCGTTCGGCCCTACGGATCTCCTCGAGCCTCAGAGCCGCAACGCGCAGCCACTCCTTCACTCGGTCGACCTCGATCGGGCTCTCGTCGGCGGTCACGGCGTCCATGCGTTGCCACCCGCTACACCGCCTTGCGGAGTCGCCGCGCGGAGCGGCCGGGGCGTCGCCGAGTGCCGCACCGGAGTCCGGTTCTGAGTCGGTGGAGCAGATGCGCCAGACGGTCCGCGTGCAGGCACAGCAGAACCGGTCGAGCGGGAGCGCCCGTCGGCGCGCCGCGGCACCGACGCCGCGAACGTAGTCGGGGCTGCAGCCTTCGGCGGGGGCGGTCGTTGCCGGTTGATGAGGCCGGAGCCCCTGTCGGCTAGACCGCTTCTGGGTGAATGGACCGACCCGGTCGCGAACGCCGTGAGAGTGCACTGCAGCGCCATTTCTGGCCCTCCTTCGCGGCCAAGAATCGTGCGTCTACGTTGCCGCCGGTCCCGGGGAAGGCAGGTCCAGTGGTCGAACAGTGAGTCACGACGAGCCGGGCTTGTCAAGAGGAGTCAAATAGGGAATCGCGGCTGATCATCATCGTGCTGAGGTGTGTTCCACTACGGGGTCGCTGCGGCTGGCCACGGACTGCTGCTGCCATTCCTTCTGCACGACCTCATCGTCACAATGGCCGAGATGGGTGCACCCTGTCGTACCGGTGAACTTCCCTCTGATGGGGCCATAGCAAGGGGAGTTGATCGCGCTCCGGACGACGTCGGCGCACTGCGGGGACCGGGTGCGTGCGCGCTTGCGGGAGGCCTCGGTGGGGCGGTGCGGGACGGGGTGCGTGCGGGCTGCGGGCCTGGGTGCGTGCGCGCTGCGGGAGGCCTCGGTGGGGCGGTGCGGGACCGGGTGCGTGCGCGCTTGCGGGAGGCCTCCGTGGGGCGGTGCGGGACGGGGTGCGTGCGCGCTGCGGGCCGGGGTGCGTGCGCGCTGCGGGCCGGGGTGCGTGCGCGCTGCGGGAGGCCTCGATGGAGCGGTGCGGGACCGCCCTCCAATGCCACGCTGAGGCCCAATGAAACGTTCCCTGCGGCGCTTCGTGTCCCGCATTTCTCGCGCTGCGCGCAGCTCCCACCAGCACCTATTCGGGCAAGCGGAGAAGTGGCGATGTGTTGCCGCGCCGGGGTTGGAAGCGACCTCGTGCTCCGCCGAACCATGCCCCACAATCGTCAAGCGATGGCCGTGAGCCTTCCTCTCTGAGCGGCAATCTGCAGTAGCGCATTACGGCTTTCAGTGTGTTCCGCAGTGCGTGCGGGACGGCTCCGCAGTGCGTGTTGCGCGGTGTTCCGCAGTGCGTGCGGGACGGCTCCGCAGTGCGTGTTGCGCGGTGTTCCGCAGTGCGTGCGGGACGGCCCCGCAGCGCACGTGTGAGGGCTGATCCACGGGTCGGGACGCCAACTGCCCGTCTTCCTGTTCACCGGCACGCAGCCCGGCTCCCCGCTGTTCGTCCCCGCCGGCGACACCCCACCTGGACGCCGGAACCTCGCCGCGCTCAGCGGGGTTCAGCGGTCGCTCGCTTTGGCCGGCGTCGATACGACCAGCGTGTAGGAGCCGAGCGGTCCCGGTGTCCAACGCCGGCGGCGCGTTCGGCGCCGGCACGCCATTGCGCTGGCGAGCTCTGGTCGGACAGCGTGCCGTGCCGGTCTACGGCGGCGGCCTGCCGGTCCGGTGCATGCTCGCTCACCCGGCTCATCGACCAGCCCGGGTCCGGGACCGCCTCCTCCTGCCGCGACTTGGGCCCCAGGACGTTCCTGGCCGTGTTCTTGTCGGTGGCCGCTCGTAGCCTGCGCTGGTGACCGCCGAGCCGATCGAGCCTTGCCGGCGCTGGCGGCGGACCGGCGACCCGGTGGTGGTACTGGAGCAGCCGGGAGTGCTTACCGCGGGCGATCTGCATGACATAGGCGGCGCGGTCATGGTCTTCCACGGCGCCCGGCCCGCGCGGTGCCTGGTCTGCGGCGCGTCCGCCCGGTTCGGGCGCGTCCTGCTCAAGCACCCGCCGCCCTCCGTTCACCCCCTGCGGCTGACCCGGGGCGCCGCGAGCCACGCTGAGGTCGATGCGTCGACCGGCCGGGCCGGCGTCGCAGGCCGCTCGATCCGCGAAGCCGCGGACACCCGCGCCCTGACCGAGGCGGGGCGCGCCTACCTCCAGCACCTCCCCCGCGGGCTTTGGCAGGACAGCGACGGGCAGTCCGTCGCCGCGGCGACCCCGGGTGTCCTAGCCGACGACCAGGGAAGGCAACCATGACCGGCGCCGACCTGGACGCCCTGCGCCGCTACGCCTTCGACCGCCACGGGGTGGTCACCGGCGCCGCCGCTGCCGTCCTCGGCGTGTCCGCGGCCGAGATGTCCGACCTCGTGCGCCGTGGGTGGCTCGAGCACCTCGCCGGCGATGTCTACCGGCTGAGCGAGATGGTCACGCCGCTGACCGAGTACGCCGAGGCGGTCGCCCTGGCCGGACCCGGGGCGGTCCTCGTCGACGACGTGGTGCTCGCCCTGCACGACCTGGCGGGGGCGGACCCGCGGCGGATCCGCGTCGCCGTGCCCGCCCCGCTGCCCGCCGGCGCGCAGCTACCGGGCACCGTGGAGGTGGTCGTCCGTGAGTTGGCCGCCGGCGACGTCACCGAGGTCGAGGGGATGCCGACGATGACCGTCGCCGCCGCCCTGCGCGCCTGCCGGCACGGGCGGATGACCGGGCATCTGCTGCTCGGTGTCGAGCGGGCGCTGGAGGAGGGCCTCCTCGACGAGGCCACCGCCCAGGGCCTGCGGGCAGAGTTCGTGCCGCCGACCGGGACGCTCGAGGAGCTGATGGACGAGCTCGAGGAGGCCCGTCAGCCCTGGGCAGTGCTCCGGTCCGGCGGCTGGCTGTCGCTGAGCGAGCTGGCCGCGCGCCGCGGCGAGGCCGACACGGCCGCCATCGGCGCATGGGCGTACGCCCGGCGCCGGGAGCGGGCGCTGATCGTGGTGCAGGCCCCGGGGTCCCGGTCGATCGTGGTGCCCGCGTTCCAGCTCACCGCCGCCGGCGACCCCCGCCCTGACCTGCGTCCGCTGCTGCAGGTGCTGCTGGGCGCCGGCGGGCTCGACGGCTGGGCCATCTGGACCTGGCTGACCTCGGCCAACGGCAATCTCAACGGTGACAGCCCGGAGCGGGTCGCGGTCACCGACCCGGAGCGTGCGCTGCGGGCGGCCGCCCGATTCGCCGCAGCCACCGAGGAGCCCACCGCGTGACCGCCGTGATCTGCCTGCACCGCGCGGCCGGCCGATGACGCCCAGCCCCGGTTCCGGGGCCGGGACGCGAAACGACCACCCACGACACCTGTGGCCACACCCTGCCCGCTGAGCTGTCCGACCGTTCCGCTGGTGACCGGCCATGACGTCGGATCGGTGGCGCGAGCTACCCGCCGGTGTGCAGCGGGCATCACGGCTCGCGGGTAGCGACCTCGGCGCGGTACTCGTACCAGGTACGCCCGCGGCCATCGCGGGTCTCCTCCTGGCCGGTCACCGAGAGGGTGTCCCAGGCGGGCAGCTCACCATCCTCGGCCGCCAGACGCCGTAGCTCCCCGCGCAGGGCGGCCGTTGCCCGCTCCACGTGCGGGTACGGCAGCGCGGCGGTGGCCGCGTAGATGGGCACGGCGCCCATCGTGACCGGCGACGTGCCGGCCGACCGGCTCGCGGGCGTCGCCGTCATCCCACCGGGGAGCGCTGACCGGCACGCTTCAGGCAGCCTGCGGGTCTTCGCCGGCCGACAGAACGCGGTGCGCGGCCGCCGCGGCCTGCTGTTCGGCGGCCTTCTTGGTGCGGCCGCTGCCGGTGCCGTACACCGTGCCCGACAGCCGCACCGCGGCGGTGAAGGTCTTGGCGTGGTCGGGGCCGGCGTCCTCGGTGTCGTAGACGGGCGGACCCAGCCCGAGGGCGGCGCCCAGCTCCTGCAGGCTGGTCTTCCAGTCCAGGCCGGCGCCGCGGGTGGCAGCGCTAGCCAGCAGCGGGTCGCACAGCCGGTGCACGATCGCCGCCGCGGCGTCCAGCCCGACGCCGATGTGCACCGCACCGATGAGCGCCTCCAGCGTGTCAGCGAGGATCGAGTCCTTGTCCCGGCCGCCGGTGGTCTCCTCGCCCCGGCCGAGCAGCAGGCGCGGGCCGATGCCGCCGTCACCGAGGGACCGCGCCACGCCGGCCAGCGCGGTCATGTTGACCACCGAGGCCTTCAGCTTGGACAGCTTGCCCTCGGGCAGATCCGGGTGACCGCGGTAGAGCTGGTCGACAACCACGAGCTCGAGAACGGCATCACCGAGGAACTCCAGCCGCTCGTTGGTCGGCAGCCCGCCGTTCTCGTAGGCGTAGCTGCGGTGGGTCAGCGCCAGCGCCAGCAGTCCGCCGGGGAGTGCCACGCCGAGGGCGTCGAGCAGCCAGGCGGCCGCGCGCTCGGCGTGGGCGGGGCCGGCGGGTGAGCTCACCGGCGCCGGCTGAACGGCGCGGCTGACCTGCTGCTCGGCTACGTCGACGGGCCACTGCATGGGCACCTCCTGTACTTCGGGCCGCGTGGTTCGGCGACCGCGTCCAGGAGATCGGCAGCGCAGCGAGCGGGCCGTAGTGAAATCCCTCGGAGGAGCGGGCGAGGCGCGGCCACGGTGTGCGTCGGCGGCCGCGGCGGCGCGGTCGAGCGGATGGGTGGTCGGCCTTCCCGGCTGGAGCAACAAGGGCTGAGGTCTGCGCGGTGACGGGACCCAGCCCGAGGCTGGAACCGCTACCCGTCCTGCGGCGGCCGGTCGCGGAGAGCGGCGGCGCCGACCCGGTGACGCCGGATGCCGTGCTTATCCAAGACCCGGCGCACTGCGGTCTGGCTACGGTCGACCAGCTCGGCGATCTGGCGCAGCGATCTCCCCGCCCGATACGTCTCCACGATGAATGCCTCCAGGGCGGCCTGCACGTCGTTGGCGGCAGCGGTACCCGTCCGGGCGGTGCCGGCGAACTGCGGCAGGGCCCGCAGCTGCGGCCTGGGTGGATACGGCACGCCGTCGATCGTCTCCCCGCGTGCGATGCGGCGGCCCCGGCGCGCGGAGGAACTTCCCCCTTCCCGGTGACCCGATCGGGCTCGGTACCGGCTCACCGCGGATGGGCGCCTCCTTGCACGGTGATCGGTGGCGGCCTCCGCTGCTGCACGCCGTCACCCTCCGGCAGGCGCGCGGCCTACCTGCCCCGCCGCAGCCCGACGGCCGGTGCGGCAGCGAGGCCGCGACCGTCGCCCCGCCGCGGTCCGTCGACACGGTGCGGCGGCTCCGCGTCAGGCTCCAGCACCGGTGGGCGGGCGGGTGCGACGGCGTCCACGCCGTCGCGAGCTGGGGTCGCTCGTCGTGCGGGGCAGTGCCCCGAGGTGGTGCAGCAGCGCGCTCATGACCGTCTCGCCCATCCACCGGTCGCCGAGCAGGCAGCGGCTCCACACCGAGGAGGAGACCCCGAAGGCCGCGGCGTCCCGGGTACCCGACCGGGGAGGCTGGCGAGCTCGCCAGGCGAGCGCGAGGGCGTGCTGGACGTGCGCGATCCTTGCCGACACCTCGTCGCCGCCATCGGGCACGTGGAAGCGCGCGGTGACGCTCTGGCCGAAGCCGTTCGGGTCGATCGCGTAGTCGCGCGGCAGCAGGCGGCGTCGGCGGTCGGCGTGGTTGCCCCCAGGCCTGTTCATGGTCCCGGCGGTGCCGGGGCCTGCCGCGAGCGGCATTCGCCCGTCACCCCGGATCACTCCAACGGCTGAACTACCAGCGGATTTGCCCGGCGATGGCCGGGCAACCCCACCGGCTCCTGCTTGCTCGGGCGCGGTGTGTGCGCGCAGATCGGCGGCGGCGCCGCTGAACGGCAGCGGCCGAGTGAGAGGACAAGCGCATGCCGGACACCCCGCCGAGCGGCGGACCGACCGAGCAGCCGGGCGCGGCCGAGAAGGAGCCGACGGGAGCGGGCGACGCCGGCCCCGAGGAGCGCGTCGGGAAGGAGGCGCCGACCCCGGCCGAGGACGACCGCGTGCGGGACGAGCCCGCGCCGCAGGCGCCGACCACCCCCGCGCCGGCGCCGACCGCGGACACCGCGGTGGAGCGCGGTCAGCGGCGCATCACCCGCGAGACGCACACCACCACGACCCGCTCGCACAGCGAAACGACGACGCACGAGACCAGCACCACGGTGGAGGACATCGCCGTGGCGCCGCCGGTCTACGCCGCGCCGCCGGTCTACGCCGCGCCGGCGGGCGAGCACCCGCGGCCGGTCGGCTGATGGACACGCCGACGGCGGTCACCGCCCCCGCGCCCTGGTGCCGGGCGTACCCGGAGGTGTGGCGGGCCGAGACCGAGGCGCTGACCGCCGCCGGCGCGTCCTGGGCAATGCAGCCCGGCGGCGGCCCGGATGATCCCGCCGAGCAGGATCCCGGGGCGCCGGCGCCGTTGACGCTGCGGGTGGAGTGGCCGCACCCGGCCCCACGGCCGGGCGACCCGGCGGTGCTGACGCTGGTCGTCACGTTCAACGCACACCACCCGTGGTTCCCGCCGCGGGTCCAGCTGCCGAAGCCGCTGCCGGGCCTGCGGCGGCACCGCAACCCGATCGACGGCGGGCTGTGCCTGCTGGCCGGGGACGAGGACTGGCGGCCCGGCACGACGCTGACGCAGCTGCTGGAGCAGCAGCTGCCCCGCCTGCTGGCGGCCGGCCGGGCCGAAGGAGCCGATCCGGCGCTGATGGCGCTCGAGGCCGGCGCGGAGGCGGCCTGGACGCAGGTGCGCCTGTCTCCCGGCGGGCTGCTGGTCGACTCCTACTGCGTCCCGCCCGCCGACGTGCTGGGCGGCTGGGCCGACGTGATCCGGGTCCGCGGCGCGCTCTACCCGGTGTCCGCACTGGTCACGCTGCTCGACCCGGGCCACCGGCTGCTGTGGGAGAGCCGCGCGTTCGGTCTGCGGGAGGCCGCCCGCATCCGCTGGATACGCCTGCCCGCCACGCTCGGCGAGGAGCTCGACGCGACGCAGCTGTGGTATCGCGCCCTCGAACGGCACGCCGACCTCGTCGCCGCCGAACACCCGTTCGAGTCCGACGAGCCGAACGCCCTGGCCGTGCTGCTAGCGAGCGAGGGCGCCGACCGGCGCCCCTGCGAGGAGTGGCTGCTGCTCACCCGCGGTGCGCCCCGGCGGAAGCACGCCGACGCGACCGAGGGTCCGCGCGAGCTGACGCGGCCGGACGGCCCGGCCCCGGGCGCGGAGGCCGGCGAGCAGCTGGCGCTGTTCGACACCCCGGAGTCGCCGGTGTCCGCCCCGCCCGGCGGCAGCCCGCGTCCGGCGGCCGTCCCGGTGCGTGTGCGTCGGGGCTACCCGATCGGCCGCGACGACCTCATCGCCCGGCTGCCCGGCGACACCGTCGGCCTCGCGGATACCGCGGTCACCGTCGTGGGCGTCGGCGCCCTGGGCGGCGCCCTCGCGCTTGAGCTGGCGCGCGCCGGGGTGGGACGGCTGCACCTCATCGACGGGGACCTCCACGACCCGGCCACCGGATCCCGGCAGCTGCTGACCATCCGCGACGCCGGCAGCCCGAAGGCGCTCGCCCTCGCGCTGCGGATCCTCGACACCAACCCGCACGTGCAGCTCACCGTCGGGCTGCGGTACCTCGGCGCCCACGACGGCCGGGAGCTGCCCGGCCTCGCCGGCAGCACCCTGGTCGTCGACTGCACGGCCAACCCGGCCGCCACCCGCTACCTCGCCGCGCACCTGCGCGCCACCGGCACGCCGCTGCTGATCGCCGCGGCCACCGCCGGCGGCTGGGGCGGCACCATCACCACGCTGCCCGCGGCCGGTGGCGGCTGCTGGGAGTGCCTGCAGTGGCACCGCGCCGGCCGCACGGTGCCGTGGCCCCCGGCGCGCCCGAACGCTGCACTGACCCCGGTCGGGTGCTCGCATCCCACCTACGTCGGCGGCTGGTTCGACCTCGGCGCGGTCGCGCTGCAGGCCACCCGCACCGCACTGGCCCTGCTCACCGCCGACCCCACCGACACCCCAGGTGCAGGCTCGCCCTTCGGCGACGTGCAGGTGCTCAGCCAGTACCGGCGCGGCCGGCCGGTGCATCCGCGCTGGCAGGCCCGCGAGCTGACCGTCCATCCCGCCTGCCCACTGCACCAGCCCACCGACGACCGGCCGGCTGTCCACGCCGACCTCTCGGCAAGCCCCGATGCCTGACCGCACGCTCAGGACCGTCGCGACGGTCCTGAGCGTGCGCACCGCGAGCGGCACCACCTACCTGCTGGACGCGCTGACCCCCGACCGGCCGCGCCGGGCCCGCGCGAGATCCCCGCCGCGACCAGGCCCGGTGTCCGGTCTCCGGGGGCTGAACGCATGGGCACGCCGCTGGCGCGCCCTCGACGAGAGAGGAACCAGATGACGCTCAACTTCAACGGATTGCTCCTCGCGGGCACGCTGTGGATGCTCGCCGCCGTGCTGGCGTGGCCGCTCGCGCGGGCCAACGTCGCGGCCTGGCTGCTCATCGGGCAGGCCGTCGGGCACATCGCGCTCGCCCTCTGGGGTGACTGGCTGGCGTCCCGCCCCGCCGGGGGTCGCGATCCGCGGACCGGCCGATGGCGGCCCTGAGCCGTGCGCGCCGGGCCCCGGCCTCGTGGCGGGGACGCCCGGGCCCTGGCCGGGGGAGCGGTAGATGCCCCGCCGCGTAGCCCAGCTCAGCCGCACCAGCCCGCCCCGCGCCACCGCACTTCCCGTCGACGTCGCCCTGACCGCGGTGCTGGCCTCCTGGCACTCCGAGGGCCTGCACAGCGAGCAGACCATCGCCCGGGTCGGGGAGACCGCGGCCCGCTTCACCGCTCGGCTGCAGGCCAGCGGGGTGGCCACCTTCGCCGAGGTGACCCCGGCCGACGCCGTCGGCTTCATCGACGCCCGCACCCGCGCCGGTGCGCCGCCGGAGCTGGCCACCCGGCACGCCCGCCGTACCGCGGTGCGCATGCTGTTCCGGACCCTGCGCGCGCTGGGGCAGCCGGTCGGCGACCCGACCCTGGACCTGCGGCTGCCGCCGCGGGGGCTGCTCGCCGCGCGGCCGCTGACCGACGACGAGGTCATGCTCTGCCGCGCTACCGCGCAGTTGGGCTGGCCGGCCGCGGCCCGGCTGCGGGCGGTGGTGTGGGCGCTGGGGGAGACCGGCGCGGTCACCAGCGAGATCACGACGCTGGCCCTCGCCGACCTGGACGATCCGGCGGCCCCGGCGACCGTCCGGCTGCCCGGCACCGCCCGGCACGATCCCCGCTCCGGGAACCTCAGCCCGTGGGGCGCGCGGCTCCTCGCCCGGCACGCCGCGGACCTGACCGGCCGCGGCGCCACACCGGCCACGCCGCTGGCGTACGCCGGCGCCGCGCCCCCCGGTGGGGCGAAGGCGCAGGCCGCCGCCTGCAACGCCCTCCGCGTCGTGCTGGACCGGGCCGGCTTCGGCGACGACGCCGACGTGCGGCCGGCCAGCCTGCGCAACTGGGCCGGCCGCCGGCTCTACGACGCCGGCACTCCGCTGGAGCAGGTGGCCCGCGCCCTGGGGCACCGGTCGCTGGACGCCTGCGCCGAGGACATCGCGTTGGCCTGGCGGGAGGGCACCCGGTGAGCCGGCTGCGGGCGGTGCCCGCGCCGCGCCGGCTGTCCACCGCCGAGCAGATCGATGCGGTGTTCTCCCACCCCGCGCTGTACGAGCTGGCCCAGCTGATCCCCCGCCCGCCGGTGGGCCGGCCCCCGGCCAACCCGGCCTACGTGGTGCTCGGCTACGGGGTGCTGGCCCGGCTGTTCCGCTCCGGCATCCGGGTGCAGGCCGAACTGGCCCATCCCACGACCTGGCGGTTGGTGCGCGACACCGTCGCCCGCGCGGCCGAGCGGCTGCCCGCCGAGCTGGTGCCGCGGCTGCCCGGCGACCAGCCGGCGACGTTCGAGGCCTTCCGCAACGCCCGGGACCGCTACCTCACCGACCCCGACATCGCCGCCGAGATGCGGCAGCGGTTCATCGCCGCCGCGGTGCGGCAGGCCCGCGACCTCGGCCTGCTCGACCCCGCCGGGCCCGGCTCCCTGTCGCACCCGGACCGCTCCCGCACCATCTACGGCGACGGCACCGTCGTGCGGCCGCTGTACCGGCCGCCGGCCGCCCGCCGGGAGACCGACCCGGCCACCGGCGAGACCCGCGTGATCTACCTCGACACGGCGGGCGAGCCGATCGCCGCCCCCGCCCGCCGCTTCGACCCCGACGTCGCCGAGTACCACGGCCACACCGGCAGCGTCACGGGACAGAACTTCGTCGCCGTCTACGTCCGCGGCGATGCCCCACAGCAGCGGGTCGTGCTCGGGGTCGACCGTGTGCCCCGGCCCGGGCTGGAGGCCGACACCGCGGTCGAGCTGATCAAGCAGATCCACGCCGTCGCCGGCGGCGGCATCCAGGCCGTCGCCTACGACGGGGCGTTCCAGGGTCCGCAGATCGACGAGATCATGACCCGCACCGGCCTCATCGTGGTCAACAAGGTGGCCGCGGCACCCCAGAGCAGCGAGCAGAAGGAGCGCAGCGGCGGCGCGAAGGTCCCGCGCTGGTTCCCGCTCGGCGTGTGGGAGCACGACACCGACGCCGGCCCCTGCGGGCACACCCTCGCCGCCGTGAACGGCGCGGTCAGCGAGATCGGCCTCGATGAGGCCGGCGCACCCGTCGTACTCGCCCGGCTGGAGCGCACCCAGGTCAAGCGCTCACGCCGGTCGACGGGCCTGTACCACTTCAACGTGGCCTACCGGGTGCCCTGCACGGCCGGGGCGTTCACCGTGTGGGTCACCCCGCACGGCGAACCCGGCGACGCCGACCACCGCCGCGCCGGCCACGTCCGAGTCATCGCCGAAGGAGAACCCGCGTTCACCCGCCTGTACGGGCTGCGCAACGACGCGGAGAGCTGGAACTCGATGCTCAAGCGCAGCCTGCTCGTCGAGCGGGCCATGTCTCTGGGCGGGGCCCGGCAGTTGGTCGACGTCCTCTGCTTCGCGCTGCTGCACAACGCCGTGACCGCCTGCCAGGCCGCGGTGCGAGCCGACCGGATCGTGCGACCCCGCCGGACTTCGTCGTCCCGTGCGAAGCCGGTGCTCGTGTCCTGACCGTGCGCATCCGCTGGTGCTGCAGGAGAAGCCCCTGGTGCCGTCCACGGACACGCGCGCCGCTGTCCCGCGGCGGGCTGGCCTGGGGCGTCCTCGCCCACGCAGCGGGGGACGCCCGGCGGACGGTGGACGAGCCCCGGAGCGTGCCCTAGCCTTTGCTCAACGCGTGACCTAAACGAAAGCGATTAGTTCACGCGTTCACAGCTTGACAGGGTCTCGCGCGTGGTTCACGCTTTGCCCATGACGCAGACGCGGGCCCGAGCGGCCACCACCCGGGCGGCCGGCTCGCCGGTCCGCACCCTGCACGCGATCGACATCGAGAACCTCGCCGGCACCGGCCGCCCGACGCACGCTGCGGTGACGGCGCTGCGAGCCGCCTACATCGGCGCGGTCGCGGTGGCGCCGATGGACCAGATGGTCCTGGCGTGCAACCCCGGCTGCCTGGTCGACGTGGGGGTCGGCTGGGGTCCGGCCGGCGCCCGCTACCGGGTCGGCGCCGGCCATGACGGCGCCGACTGGGAGCTCCTCGACGTGCTCGAGCACGAGCGGGTGGCAGAGCGCTTCGGGCAGGTGGTGATCGCCTCCGGCGACGGCATCTTCGCGCCGATGGCCGCCCGGCTGGCCGCCACCGGCTGCGGGGTCACGGTCGTCAGCCGGCGGACCAGCCTCTCGGCGCGGCTGGCCCTCGCCGCGCACCGGGTCATCCACCTGCCCGAGTCCCTCGCAGCGGCCATGCCCGCGGCGACCCGGGGGAGCGCCGCGTGACCGAGGGTGGCGGTGCGGACCGGCCCGGCGAACTGCTGACGATGGGCGACATCGCTGAGCTGGCCGACGTCGGCCGCTCGGCGGTCAGCAACTGGCGCAAGCGCTCACCCGACTTTCCCAAGCCGGTCGCCGGCACGGCGGCGAGCCCGCTGTTCGATCCCCGGCAGGTCAAGGACTTCCTGCAGGGCAGGGGCCGCTCCGTGGGGCGTCCCGGCCTGGAGCGCCGGCTCGCCAGGGCGATGGATCTGCTCCGGGACGTCGCCCCCGTGACGGCCGCGGTGGAGGGCATCTGCTCGGCCGTCACCCTGCGCTATGTCGCGACGGTTCCGCAGCGGGCCCGCAACCTGGCCGAAAGCGTGCCCCGGCCCCGGCCGGACCTGTGGGCCGGGGCATGGGCGACCCCGAAGCAGCAGCGCGTCATGGCCCTGGCGCGGGCCGCCGGGACGATCGAGACGGAGATCCCCCGGCTGCAGGGGCTGCTCGAGCCCCCGCTCCGGGCGCTGCCGCCGGAGGCCTCCGCGCTGCTGGACGTCCTCGACGAGGCCTCGGTGAACGACACCGCGGAGCTGTTCGAGGCCACGATCGGCGCGCTGCGCCGCTCCACCGGGCGCGGCGGCGGCGAGCTGATCACCGCCGCGCCCCTGGTCGACCTGATGCTCGGCCTCGCGGCCCCGGTGACAGACACGGTGTACGACCCGGCGGCCGGGCTCGGAGGGACGCTGCTGGGGGCCGCCCGGATGGCGAAGCAGCCGGTGCAGCTGCGAGGGCAGGAAATCGGCGAGGCCGCCTGGCGCCTGGCCAACCAGCGGCTCATCGTCCACGGCCTGAACGGGTGGGTCTCCCGCGGCGACACACTCCTGGAAGACGCTGATCCCGGTCTGCTGGCCTCGGTGATCGTCCTCGACCCGCCGTACGGCCTGAAATGGCGGGGCGACCCGGTCGCGCACGACCTCCGGTGGCGTTTCGGGCCGCCGACGTCCGGCAGCGCGGACATGGCCTGGCTTCAGCACGCCGTCGCCCATCTCGCGCCGGGCGGCCGGGCGTTCGTCGTGCTGACGCCCGCGTCGTTGTTCCGCGCCGGGGCGGACGGACGAGTCCGGCACGAGCTGGTGCGATCGGGCGCGGTGGAAGCGGTAATCGGGCTGCCCGGCGGCCTTGCGCCTTATACGGGCATCCCGCTGGCCCTGTGGGTGCTGACCCGGCCGGGGGAGTCCGCCGGGGCCGACCGCGTCCTGCTCATCGACGCCGCGGCAGGGGACCGGAGCGAGTTCACCGCGCGGCTGCCCCAGGTGGCCGAGCTCTACCACCGGTGGCGGCGCACCGGGCAGCTGAGCGAAGTGGACTGGGCGGCCGCGCCCACCGTGCTCGACCTACTCGCCATCGACTCGACCCTCGTGCCGACCCACTGGCTGCCCAGCGCCCTGCACAAGACCGACGCCGACCAGCTCATCGGCGAACTCCGCGACGACGCCGACCGGCTCGCCGACGTGCTGCGCGGACTCGGCCGCGCCCGACCGGTGCGGGTCCACGAGGTGGCCGGCCGCGCCGATCACGACCTGCGCCGCCCGACCGTCGACCGGCTGGCCGCCGATGGACTGGTCCAGGTCCTGCGCGGCAGCCGGGTGCCCCGGGAGGAGCTGGACGAGGCGGACGGCGAGATCCCGGTGATCACCGCGCGGCACATCCGCGACGGCGCGGTGCCGGCGCCGGCCGACTGCCCGCGCGTTCCGGCCGACATGCTGGAGCGGCGGATCGAGCGCACCGAGGCCGGCGACGTCCTGGTGCTGTCCGAAGGAGAGCGCATCCGCACCGCCGTCGTCGAGGAGGGCGGCGCCGTCGCGGCCACCCCGCTGTGGATCCTGCGCCCACGGGATGCCTGGCTCGACCCCCAGTACCTGGCGGCCTGCCTGGCCAGCGAGTGGAACACCCGGCACACCCGCGGTACCACGATCCCGCGGGCCAACGTCCGCAACCTCGAAGTGCCCCTGCTACCCCTGGCCGAGCAACGGGCGCTCGCCGCGCGGGTGCAGCAGCTTCGAGAGCTTCGCCGCCAGGCCGACCGGGCCGCGGCGCTGGCTCGCGCGCTGTCCGACCGCCTGGTCGACGGCGTCGCGGCCGGCGTCCTGACCGTCGACGAGCTCACCGACACCTGACCACATCACAGACGAGATGTCCGCGCGACGGCGCACGCCCGATCGGGTGACGCCGCCCGGCCGGAGCCCCGTCCCTGGGCGGAACTGTCCGCCGCCGTCCCTACCGTCCCTGCGCCTGCCCCCGAACGAAGGAGTTCCGTGTCCATTCCGTCCGCCACTGACGGCATCCCTGCTGGCGGCGCCGCCGCCACGACCGGCGCGCCGTCCTCACCGGCACCGGTCGGCCGGGTCCTGGGCACCGAGGACGCCACCCCGCTGAAGTTCCACGTCGCCCTGCACGAGGACCACTACCTGCAGCTGGACGACGTAGTGATCACCACCCGGACGGTGCCGGGCCGGGAACCGGTCGCGGTCGCCGGCGTGGTGACCGAGGTCCGCGCCCGGCACGAGGGCGCCACCTTCGCCTCCGATGTCCACCTGATCAGCGACGGCATCCTGCCGGCGGCGGTGCAAGAGGTCGCCGAGGTGACCACCACCCGGATCGAGCCGGAGGTGTACGTGCCGCCGCGACCGGGGGAGTCCGTGCGCCGGGCGACCGGAATCGAGCGGGCGCAGGCCCTGTACTTCGACCGGATGGACCGGCGGGTGCCGGTCGGGCTGGGCCGCGACGGCCAGCTCGTCTACGTCAACCTGGACTTCGTCGACGGCACCCGCGGCGCGCACATCTCCATCTCCGGCATCTCGGGGGTGGCCACCAAGACCAGCTTCGCGCTGTTCCTGCTGCACTCGCTGTTCCGCTCCGGCGTTCTCGGTGCCGCCGCGCACAACGCGAAGGCGCTGGTCTTCAGCGTCAAGGGCGAGGACCTGCTCTTCCTCGACCACGCCAACACCCGCCTCGACGACCCGCGCAGCGGCCACGACCTGCGCGCCGCGTACGCCGAGCTCGGCCTGCCCGCCCGGCCGTTCGAGTCGGTCGGCTTCTACGCCCCGCCCACCCCGGGCGACACCAGCGGCCGCCCGCACATCGTCGGCCGCACCTCCGGCGTCGGGGCGTTCTGGTGGACGCTGGCCGAGTTCTGCGCCGGCGACCTGCTGCCCTACGTGTTCGCCGACGCCGAGGACGAACGCGCCCAGTACACGATGGTGATCCACCAGGTCGCCGCCCAGCTGCGCGCCCAGGCCACCCCCGCCGGCCGGGACGGGGCGGTGACCATCGACGGAGTCACCTGCCGCACCTACGCCGACCTGGTCGACCTCGTCGAGGACCGGCTCACCGACGACGCCACCCGCCCGGTCTGGGCCGGTCCGGTCGTCGGGCAGGGCACCGTGAACGCATTCCTGCGTCGGCTGCGGTCCTCGCTGCGCTCCCTCGGCGCGGTCATCCGCGGCGACCTGCCCGACCCCGGCGCCCCGCGGCGCATCTCCACGGCCAACCAGCAGGTGACCGTCGTCGACCTGCACAACCTGCCCGAGCGGGCGCAGCGGTTCGTCGTCGGCGTCGTGCTGGCCGCCGAGACCGCCCGCAAGGAGGCCGCCGGCCCCGGCAGCCTGCTGTTCACCATGATCGACGAGCTGAACAAGTACGCGCCGCGGGAGGGCAACAGCCCGATCAAGGACGTGCTGCTCGACATCGCCGAGCGCGGCCGCAGTCTCGGCATCATCCTCATCGGCGCCCAGCAGACCGCCAGCGAGGTCGAGCGGCGGATCGTGTCCAACTCCTCGATCCGCATCGTCGGCCGGCTCGACCCGGCCGAGGCGGGCCGGCCGGAGTACGGGTTCCTGCCGGCCAGCCAGCGCATCAGGGCCACGCTGGCCAAGCCCGGCACCATGTTCGTCTCCCAGCCGGAGATCCCCGTGCCGCTGGCGGTGGAGTTTCCCTTCCCGGCCTGGGCGACCCGGGCCAGCGAGTGCGGCAGCGCGCCGGCGCCGGCGTCCCGCCCCGCCGGCTCCCCGTTCGGCCGGCTGCCGTCCGCGCCCGCCGACGCTCTGGGCCCCGACGACGATCCGCCCCCGTTCTGATCACTGTCCCGGTGCGTGTGCCGCGGCCCTGCCGGCCCGCCCCCTCGTCGTCCCGCACCCCCCAGACACCACGCCCGCGCCCGCCGTCCACCCCTCTCCGTTGAGCCCGTCCGCCCTGGGAGCTGACCGACCGTGAAGCTGCTGCACACCTCCGACTGGCACGTCGGCAAGACCCTGCGGGGGCGCAACCGGCTGGAGGAACAGACCGCCGTCCTGCGCCAGATCGTCCGCATCGCCCGCGACGAGGCCGTCGACGCCGTCCTCATCGCCGGCGACCTGTGGGACACGACCACCCCCTCGGCCGAGGCACAGTCCCTGGTCGTCCGCACCCTCTTGGCCCTGCGCGACGACGGCGCGCACCTCGTCGCCATCGCCGGCAACCACGACCATCCCGGCAGCCTGGACGCGTGGCGGCCACTGGCCGACGTCGCCGGCATCACCCTGGTCGGCACCGTCCGCGACGCCGACCACGGCGGCGTAGTGCGGCTGACCAGCCGCGACGGGCGGGAGACGCTCAACGTCGCGGTGCTGCCGTTCCTCTCGCAGCGGTACGCCGTGCGAGCCGCGCAGCTGGTCGCCGCCAGCCCGGCGGAGAACTCCGGCGCCTACGACCAGATGGTCCGCGACGTGCTCGCCGCGCTGGCCGACGGGTTCACCGACGACGCGGTCAACGTGGTCATGGCCCACCTGACCGTCACCGGCGGGCAGCTCGGCGGCGGCGAGAGGGAAGCCCAGTCGATCTTCGAGTACTACGTGCCCGCCTCGGCGTTTCCGGCGCAGGCGCACTACGTGGCGCTCGGACACCTGCACCGCCGCCAGACGCTGCCCGCGCCGACCCAGGTCGTCTACTCCGGCGCCCCACTCGCCGTCGACTTCGGCGAACAGGACAACACCCCGGTCGTCTGCCTGGTCGAGGCCACCGCGACCACCCCGGCGCGGGTCACCGACGTGCCGATCACCGCCGCCCGCCGGCTGCGGACCGTCACCGGCACCGTCGCCGAGCTCCTCGCCCGGGCCGAGGAGTTCGGCGAGGACCTGCTGCGGGTGGTCGTCCGCGAGCCGGCCCGCGCCGGGCTGCGCGAGGACATCACCGACGCGCTGCCCAACGCCCTCGAGGTGCGCATCGACCCGGAGTTCGCCGCGCCGCTGCACGCCGGACGGGCGTCGATCGAGCGGATCGGCCGCTCACCGGCCGAGCTGTTCGCCGAGTTCTGCGCCAGCCACGGCGTCGCCGACGAGCGGGTGCAGAAGCTGTTCGACGAGCTGCACGACGAGCTCACCACCAACGGCCCGCAGGCCTGACCGGCCGCCCACGAGACAGGAGAACCCGCAATGCGCCCGGTCCGGCTGCACATGGACGGCTTCGGCAGCTTCCGCGAGCCGACCACCGTCGACTTCACCGACACCGACTACTTCGCCTTCCTCGGCCCGACCGGGGCGGGCAAGTCGACCGTGATCGACGCGATCACCTTCGCCCTCTACGGCACCGTGCCCCGCTGGGACGACCGGCGGGTGGTGCGCTGGGCCCTGTCCCCGAACGCGGCGCGCGGCGTCGTCCAGCTGGTCTTCGACGCCGACGGCGCCCGCCACGTCGTCGCCCGGGAGCTGCGCCGGACCGCTCAGGGAAACGTGCTGCAGCGCAACCAGCGGCTGGAGCGCTTCGCCGATCCCGCGGACGCGGGCGACCCGGACTCGGCGCTGCACGCAATCACCGAGTCGCTGGCCACCGACTCGGGGGTGACCCCGGCCGTGGAGGAGCTGCTCGGCCTGTCCTTCGAGCACTTCACCCAGTGCGTGGTGCTGCCGCAGGGCGAGTTCGCCCGGTTCCTGCGGGAGAACCCGGCCAAGCGTCGGGAGACCCTGCTCAAGCTGCTCGGCGCCGACCTGTACAAGGACATCGGGCAGAAGGCCAACGCCCGAGCCGCGGTCGCCGCCACCCGCGCGACCACCCTCGACGAACAGCTCACCGGCTTCAGCGACGCAACGGCAGAGGCGCAGGCCGCCGCCGAGGCGCGGGTCGCCGACCTCGAGGTCCTCGCCGGCGCGGTGACCGCCACGCTGCCCCGGCTGGCCGACGCCGACACCGCGCTCGTCGACGCCCGGTCCGCCGTCGCCCGGCTCACTTCCGAGGCCGACCAGCTGACCGCGCTCGCGCCGCCCGCCGGCCTGGACGGGCTCGACGCGCAGCTGCGCGCCGCCACCGCCGACGTCTCCGCCGCCGCCGGCGCCGAGGCCGCGGCGGAGGCCGCGGACGACGATGCCCGCAAGGCGCTGGCCGCCGCGCCGGCGAAGGCACCGCTGGAGCGGGCCCGCGCCGACCACGCCGAGCGCGACCGCCGCCGGGCCGCCCTGCCGACGGCCACCGAGCGGGCGCAGACGGCAGCGGCCGCCCTCGCCGACGCCCGCGCCGTGGTCACCACGGCCGAGACCGCCCTGGAGGCCGCCCGCACCGACCGCGCGGACGCCGACACCACCGCGCAGGCGGCCACCGCCGAGGCGACCCGGCTGGAGGAGGAGCACGCCCGGCTCGCCGCGGTCGCCGTCCCCGACGACCTGGCCGCCCACGACCGGCGCACCCGCGCCGCGGGCGAGCAGGCGGCCGCCACCGCCGAGCGCCTGGCCCGCGCCGAGGCAACCGAGACCGGGGCCCGCGCCGCCCTGGGCGCGGCCGGTCCGCGGACGCCGCTGGAGCGGGCGCAGGCTGCCTTCGATGAGCTCGACCGGGCTCGCGCCGCCCTCGATCCTCGCGAACGGCACCGGCACGTGGCAGAGGCCGACCTCGGCGAGGCCCGCGCCGGGCAGCAGCGAGCCGACGCCGCCGCCCGGTCCGCGCACGAGGCGCTGGAGGCGGCGGCGCTGGCCCACCGGGCCGCCGCGCTGCGCCCGCAGCTGGTCACCGGAGAGCCGTGCCCGGTGTGCGAGCAGCCGGTGACCGCCCTGCCGGCGCCGGCCGACGCGCCGGAGCTGGCGGCCGCCGAGCAGCGCTCCCAGGACGCCGCCGCCGCCCGCGACCGGGCCGCCGAGGAGGTGCGGGCCGCCGAGGCCCGCGCCGCGCACGCCGAGGCACAGCTGGCCGCGGCCACCGACACCGCCGACGCCCGCGCCGCGGCGCTGGCCGAGGCGCTCGCCGCCGCGGGCCTGCCCGGCGACGCCGACGCTCCGGCGGTCCGCGCGGCACTCGCCCGGCTCTCGGAGCTGGAGCAGGCGCTGGCCGAGGCGGCCACCGGTCTGCGGGAGGCCCGCGCCGCCGACACCGCCGCCCGCGAGCAGCTGCGCCGGGCCGAGGCCGCCGGCGGTGCGCTGCGCGCGCAGTTCACCGCCGAGCGTGACCCGCTGGTCGGCCTCGGCGCTCCGGCCGCCGCCGGTGACCTGCTCACCGCGTGGACCGAGCTGGCCGGCTGGGCCGGTGAGCAGGCCGCCACCCGCGCCGCCGCGCTCACCGGCACCCGCGCCCGGGCCGCCGAGGCGCAGACCACGCTGGCCGCCGCCGGCCGGGAGTTCACCGCCGCCGAGGCCCGGGCCGGCGAGGCGCACCAGCAGGCGTCGGCCGCCGCCGGCGACGCCGGGCGAGCCGCCGCCGAGCTCGAGCAGCTGCGCGCCCGCCTCGCCGAGCTCGACACGGCGCTGGCCGGCGCCCCCACCGACGCCGAGGCCGCCGCCGCGCTCGTCGAGGTCACCCGCCTGGAGGTGGGCGCGGCCGGCGCCGCCGAATGCCTCACCGCCACCCGGGCGGCCCACCGGCGGGCGAAGGCGGCGCTCGCGGAGCTGTCCGGCCGCGTCGACGCCGCGTGGCGGGACATGCGCGCCGCCCGCGACCGGCTGGTGCCCCTGGGCGCCCCGGAGCTGCCCGACGGCGACGTGCTCGCCGGATGGGCGGCGCTGGCCGGGTGGGCGACCGCCGAGGCCGACGCCCGGCGGACGGCGCTGCCGAACGCGCAGCAGGCGGTCGCGGTCGCCGCCGCCCACCGCGACGCCGTCGGCACGGAGATCACCCAGGCCCTCACCGCGGCCGACGTCAGGCTGCCACCCGCCGGCCTGCCGCTGTCCACCGCCGCCCCGGCCGCGCTCGCCGCCGCACACGCGCAGGCCGCCGGGGAGGTCCGGCGGATCGCCGAGCGGCGCGAGGAGGCCGCGGCGCTGACCGGCCGACACGCCGCCGCGGTCGAGGCGGAGCGGGTCGCCCGCACCCTGGGCAACCTGCTGCGCAGCAACCAGTTCCCCGCCTGGCTGGAGGCCGCCGCGCTGGACTCCCTCGTCCTCGCCGCCTCCGCCAGCCTCGCCCAGCTGTCCGGCGGGCAGTACGAGCTCACCCACGAGAACGGCGACTTCTACGTCGTCGACCACGCCGACGCCGACGCCACCCGCAGCGTCCGCACCCTCTCCGGCGGCGAGACGTTCCAGGCCTCCCTGGCACTCGCGCTAGCCCTGTCCGACCAGCTGTCCACGCTGGCCGCCTCCGGCACCGCCCGGCTGGACAGCCTCTTCCTCGACGAGGGCTTCGGCACCCTCGACGAAACCACGCTGGAGACGGTCGCGGCCACGCTGGAGAACCTCGCCACCAGCGGCGACCGGATGGTCGGCGTCATCACCCACGTCGCCGCCCTCGCCGAGCGGGTGCCGGTCCGCTACGCCGTCCGCCGCACTGCCCGCACCTCCACGATCACCCGGGAGACCACATGAGCAGCCCCACCGGCACCACAGCCGGCGACCCGACCGCCGAGCAGGCTCGGCCGCGGATGCGGTTCACGGTCGACCCCTGGGACCCCGGCTACGGCAGCTCCACCGAGTTCGACGCCGAGCTCGGCGAGTCCAGCGCCCGCATCGACGTCGACGTCGAGCAGCCGGCCGCCTCATGGGCGCCCATCCGGCCGGAGCAGGACCATCCGCGACCGGAGGCGGTCCTGTTCGTCGACGGGGTGCGCCGGATCGAGGCGCGGCTGTGGATCGACGAGGTCGCCATCGACGGCCCGGCGACGGACGCGACGCTAGGCCTGGCCGCGTCCTACGCGGCCGGGGTGGTGTGCTGCTGCCGGTCCGGCGCCCACCACCTGGTCAGCCAGACCCGTCGCGGCCTGTTCACCGTCGCCGCGCACGCCGTGGACGTGACCACGACCGCGGGGGTGTACACCGTCTGCCGGACCACGGCCAACCCGGCCGTGCCACAGCCGGCCACGCTGTCGTTGGCGCTGCAGCGCCGCCTGGCAGACCTGGAGCTGCAGGTGGCCGTCGACGCCCGCGCCGGTCTAGCCGACCACGGCGTCGGCGAGGACACCTTGCTGGTCATCGACGGCCCGCTGCGCGGGCGCACCCATCTGCCGCAGGCGCTCGGATACATCAAGTCGCACCGCACGACCTACCTCCCCCCGACGCTGCACGCGCTGGTCGGTCGGCTGGCCGCTGGGGAGCGCACCCCGGTGTTCCTGATGGGCACCAGCTGGGACCGGCACGCCTGGTACCTGCGGCTGCCGTGTCTCCCTGGCTCCCCGTGGGCGGGCGTGGTGCGGGTCGAGTGCTCGGCGGACCTGCCGGTCACCGAGGTCATCGCCCTGGCCAACGCCAGCCAGGTGACCCTCTGCCGGTACGCGACGGTGGAGTACAAGGACACCCGCGCGCCCCAGAACCTGCTGCCGATCGCCGGGCTGGAGCGGGAGCTGCGCCGCCGCCTGGGGGATCCCCGCCTGCTCGCCCGGGCGCTGAGGAAGGCCGCCCGATGAGGCGCACCCAACGTCCATGCGGCGCCCGTGACGGCAGCGCTAACCGTCGGTCGGCCAACAGCCCGACGCCACACCTCGCGGTCAGCTGACTGTTGCAACGGTCGCCGGCACCTGCGAGGGCGGGCTCCCATCGACGAGATGCTCGCCGCGGCCGGCTTGGTGGTGCAGAGCTTCCACGCCGGGCGGTGCTGGCATGCGGCGTCAGCGGCCACTCAGTCCCCGTCGGACAGCGGACAGATGGGTGGCATCTCCCGGCGTAGCCAAAGTCCTCGGCCTGCCCCTCGTGAGGGCCACCGCGAGGAGGACAAGTCCTGGGGAGCGACCACACCTTCAGGGCACCGGCGCATGTCCTCGCTACCGTGCAGAGGCATCCACTGAGGGTCAGCTCGGCCAGCAGGGTGATGATCGTCGCGTCCGCAAGAAGGAGCACCCTTGCCGTCTGTCCAGTCGAACGCCACGGCTCTTGCCGCGGCAATCCTCGAACTTGATCCCGATGGGCGGTACGTCCGGCTCGATCCGCTTACACAGCAGGTCTTCTACGCCGACGAGATCCATCAACACGAGCTCATACGGGACTACACCGGGGATGAGGAGCCAGTTCGGGCCTACCTCGTGGCCTGGCTGTGTACTCGAGGCAACTACGCACCCGAAGCCCTAACCCTTGAGCGTCGGTATAGCCACGGCCGTGAAGGCCACACGGAGGTGGACATCCGTGTGGCCCGCGAGAGCGCGCCGGACGACGCGTTCGCTTTGATCGAGGTCAAGGCGCCAGGGGACTTCGGCGGAGCCGAGGATGCCCGCATTGATGGACAGTTGTTCGCGCCCGCCGGGGATGAACCCGAGGCAACTGTCCTTGCGCTCGTGACGGTCGAGGTTGGGTCCGACGGCGCGCCGGCCATCAAGTCAGTGACGATCGCCTATGAGCCCACGCTGACCTATCGCCGGTGGGTACGCGAGGGGCGGCGGCACGTTGACGAGTTCCCGGTCAACTACAACATTCCTCGGCAAGAGCCCTTTAGTCCTGGCACAAGCCGTGACCTTCGCGTTGATGTAGACCGCTCCGAAATGGAACGGTTGCGGCGCCAACTCCACGACACGCTTTGGGGCGGGTCGCGGGACGACAATCAGATCTACGCCTGGCTAGTGCGCCTGTTCTTGACGAAGATTCATGATGAGTACGTCACGAACGAAGGGGAGCCGTTCAGCTTCCAGGTCATGCACGTCGGCAGCCGACGCGAAGCCCCAAGTGCTACGCTCGAAAGAATCAATCAGCGGTATCTCGATGCCTACCGCCGCTACGTGGTCGCGGACTCTGAACAGCGTGTGGAGCCGCTGGACACATCCCTATTTTCGGCACAGGAAACGCAATGGGTTGTGGAGCTCCTGCAGGGGATCTCGCTCACTGCAGCGGGTCGGCAGAGTGGGGACATCCTCGGGGCCTTCTTTGAGGGGATCACCCGCGAAGGATTCAAGCAGAGTAAGGGTCTTTTCTTCACTCACTACAACATTGCCGTCTTTATGCTGGAAGTCCTTGACATCGGCCAGTTGGCCGAGGCGAAGTTGCGAAGCAATGCGCATCCAAACGATCGGTTGCCGTACATCATTGACCCGTCATGCGGGAGCGGCAGCTTTCTGCTTGCCGCCATGCGCATGATCACCAACCATGTCCAATCCCACCGCGAGACTCTTGCGCGGAACCAGGATGTGCGCCAACAACTCGCTCTTCGGTTCCCAGAGGGGTCACCCAACAACTGGGCAAAGGACTTCATCTACGGCATCGAAAAGCGCGAAGACCTAACGATCTCCACGAAGGTCAACATGGTTCTTCATCGCGATGGCAATACGCACATCTACAATGATGACGGCTTGAAGCCCCTCGGGCAGTTGGCGACGAGTCACGGGGAGGAGAAGTTCCGTCCACAGGCTGACGCCGACGGTTCATACGACAAGCCGGTCGCAGAGACCTTCGACGTCGTCGTGACCAATCCCCCTTTCAGTATCAACTTGGATGGCTCCGTGCGATCTCAGCTCGGGGGGACCTTTCAACTAGCCTCTGATCGCAACTCAGAGAACCTCTTTCTCGAGCGTTGGTATCAGATGCTGAAGCCAGGCGGTCGACTGGCGGCAGTCCTGCCGGAGAGCTTCTTCTCCACGACAGAGAACCTTTCGGCCCGACTCTTCCTTTTCGAGCGCTTCAACGTGAGGGCCATCGTTAGCCTTCCATCGCACGCATTTCAGCCGTGGACACCGACGAGAACGAGCCTGCTGTTTGCTCAGAAGAAGACGGCGGAGGAGGAGCGCGCTTGGATATCAGAGTTCACCGCGCACAGGACGGAAGTCGCCCATGATCGCAGGGCCGTTCTTGAGGCCACGCGGAGGATCCTGAACCCGGGTAGGCGAACCACCTCCGAGCAGTTGGCCGCCCATGCGAAGATTGCCGCTGAGGCGCTCCATCGACTCTGCCTGGACACCCCGGTGGATTCGGCGGCCTCGGACTGGGCCCAGGTTGCGCGAGAAGCCGTTGAAGCCACGAATGAGGACGTCCTGGCATTTCAGCGCACCGTCGGCTCTGGCTTGGGCGAAGACTACATCGGCCTCGTTGTCGGAGAAGTGGGCTACAGACGTACCAAGCGAGCAGAGAACGCTGCGCGAAATGATCTCTTCCGGGCAGAGGCAACACTCGAGAACGGCACTGTAGTGCACTTGCGGAATCTGAACGACGCATCGGATCATTGGCGGATCGTGACGTTCGACGGCAACGAGGACGCCCTCTCCATGCTGAAGGTGGAGAGCCTGTGGCGGTGACCCAGGTTCGCGTCTCTTCAGCTGAGGTCGGCGCTTCCGGAACCCTACGGTTGGATCCTCGATTCCACTACCTGAGTGGTATCGCGGCACCCGTCTTTGATTCACTGGTCAAGCCGAGTTCGTTGGGGCGGGTTGCGACCTTCTCGAACGGCGTGAACCTTCCGCGAAGCGCGTATGCGGACGAACCTGATGGCGACTCTCCCCTATACGCATCTGTAGCTGCCATTGCGTCGTTCCTGCTTCGACCTGAATCCTGCGTTCCTCTGCTGCGCGATTCCCGCAATGCGGACAAGATTGCGGGCACCCGAATCTCCCTCGATCGGTCGAGGCTGCGGCCCGGGGAGGTGCTCATAACAAGGTCACGTGCGAACGCCCCGGGCGTTGCCTGGCCCGCTGACCTCGCGCCCGAAGGGGCGGAGGTGATTCCCGCAGGATTCCTCATCCGTGCAGCGCTCAGGGATCCTGCGATGCCGGCGGCATTCGTCGCCGCCATCTTGAACCATCCGGCGTGGAGGCTCCTGACAGCCGCCGTCGCTGCAGGTAAATCGCAGGACAACCTGAGTCAAGAGCTCCTGGCGCCCATCCCTATTCCCTCCGTGCGGACGGACGTCGCCACTCAGATAGCCGACGCCTACGCGGCCACACTTGACCAGATCGACCAGCTCTACCGCGAGGAGACTGCGTTCACGAACGTCTGTGACGGCGTGCTGTATAGCGTGCTGAACGTGCGCCCCCCGTTAGCGACGCATGGGCGAGTGCAGTTGACGCGGGTGCCCCTGGCAGCGGTCGCAGCAACGCGAAGCGTCCGTGCGGACAACCGCTGGCACGGTCAGGCAAATGTGGCGATCCTGCAAGCCTTGCGTGCTATGCGAGTGCGCCGGCTTGGTGAATACCTCAGTGGCCTGCCGGCGAAGGGTCGTCAGCCCAAGTGGGCGTCGGAGGAAGAAGTATCGGAGGAGACGCCCTACGCCATTGCAACCGTCAGTATCCAATCTGGCGCTGTGGCCTGGGACCGAGCAAAGCCCACCACAGAACTGTCGGTCCAGCGGTTCCCCGTTCAGCGCGGTGACCTGCTGGTTGCGATGGACGGCGACGGATCGTTGGGGAAGGCTGCGGTCTACGACGGTGACCGAGAGGGAACCGTCGATAGCCATGTGGCGCGTTGCCGTGTGACGGGCGGTGATGATCTCGCGTCTGCGCTTAGTTGTTATCTCAACAGCACCTGGGGGCGGATACAGACGACGAGTCTCATGACAGGGGCTACGGGACAGACGCAGTTGAGCCCTCACGACTTGTCGGACGTGCTGGTCCCTGCCGATGTGGCGGGCCGAGCACCGGACATTGCCGCGGCCTACCAAGCGGCCCTGCGTACGTTCGAGCCGGTATCCCACCGGGCCCGGCGGATCCTGTGCGTTGGCGCTGCTGGCGTCACTGCTGCTCTGATCGAGCACGGTGCGCTCTCGGAAAGCGAGATGCTGCGTTCCTTTGTTGACCCTAATGCGCTCTTCGCTCACCTCAACCGTCTCTACCCCATTACGCGGGTGAGATGACGACACCAACCGCCGGCATCAGGAGCCGTGGCACCTGTGTCGGGACCTTCAGCACACCGCGGCCAACCCATCGCGGGTTGGTGCCGTCGGCGCCGGTACGACTGACATGAGCGCCGCTCCGGCCGCCCGCAGTGCCGATCAACTCCCGCTGTCCGTGCTGCTTCCAGACAGCCCGACGGCGCCGGCGCTGCTGTACGACACCACCGCCGCCCTTGCGATGGCCGTGGTCGACCGCACTGCCGTCGGCGAGCTGACATTCGACTGGGATGCCCCAGGCGTCTACGTGCTGCTGGATAGGCACGAGTCCGACGGCACGTGGGGGTGCTACGTCGGCAAGGCGCCGGGTGGCGTCCGAACGCGCCTTGCACAGCACTTGAAGGGCAAGGATCACTGGACCCGCGCTCTGCTGATTCGCCGGGACACCACCTTTGGCTTCAACAGCGCGCACGTCGGGTGGCTCGAGGGCCGGCTTTTCGATCTGCTCGACGCTGCCGCCGACACGCAGTTGCACAACGGCAACCGGCCGCGGGACGAGACGCTGCCTCCTTATGAGCGCGCGGCGTTGGAAAGCACCATCCCCCCAATCCGGCGGGTACTGCGGTTGCTCGGCTACGACACCGAGACCCCCGACGACCCGAGCGCCGCTCGGCCGGCAGCGAGGACGCGCAGCAACCGGTTCTACGGCATAACCGTCAAGCAGCTGCTCGACGCGAAGCTGCTCACCGCGGGCGAGACCCTCGCCTCCACAAACGGCGTCTGGCCGGCCACCGCCGTACTGCTGGCCGGTGGTGAGGTCGAGTGGAACGGCACTCGCTATCCGAGCCTCAGCAAGGCTGCCGGCTCGGTGAAGGGAGGGCTGGCCGCGAACGGCTGGGACTTCTGGGCCGTCGACCGTCCCACTGGCCGGGTGACCCTGGCGACCCTGCGCGCTCGGTGGCTCAGCCAGACCCGAGAGGTGAACAGCGGTGGCCGATGAGCGACGAGGCCCGGCCGGGCCACCGACCATGCGATCCGTCCTCGCCAACCTGGTCGGCGCGATCGAGCCGTTTCGGCCCGGACCGAGGCTCACGACGCTCGCGGACTGGTTCATCACGCCGGACTTGCGCAAGCTCATCCTCGCCGTCCGGCCCGGGGCCAGTGCGGAAGAGGCGTCGACGGCCGTGGCGCATGCTGTGGCCTGGCAGCACGACCGCGAACTGCTTCTCCTGCTGCCACATGCCGTCGTGGAATCGGTCGCCGCCCGGCTTGCGTTCGTCGGCACCCGGATCAGCATCTGGTCAACCCGTGACGACCTCACGGTCGCCGAGGTTGTGATCCCGACAGTCGACGACGTTTTCGCCGCCGCACGCCAGCGACGGCTGCGTGGCGAGCCGCAGCACGACCTGGGCCCGGGCGCGGACTGGGTTGCCGACCTGACAGCCACCGCGAACGGGCACTGGGCCCTTGATGCGGCGCACCGGGGCAGCTACCTTGCCTGGCACTGCGCCGGCCGCCAGGTTCTCAAGCTGACCCGCACCGGCAGCGGTGTGCTCGTCCAGGCCGGCGTGCAGTACCGCACCCCGCCGCCGGACCGCCCGCCGGTGGCGTACACCGCCACCGCCCCGCTGACCGAGGCACAACGCGCGCAAGCCGAGGCGGCGATTTGCGTCGCCGTGGCGGATCGGCTTACCGGGCGTGACAACACCCATTTGGAGCACCAGTTGCAGGCAGCGCTCGGCCGCACCGGCCTGCGCCAGCTCGGCATGCGCCAGCTCGCTCGCGAGTACCCAGCGTGGCGCGGCGACGGGGCCCCCGGCTACATCGACTTCCTCGGTCTCGACTCCGCCGGACACCTCCACGTCGTCGAGACGAAGATTGCCCCGACGACATGCTGGTCTTCCAGTCGCTGGACTACCTGAGTTGGGTGACCGCTCACGCTGAAGCCATCCGGGCCGATCTGGGATGGCCGACCGGTGATAACACGGTGGTGCACATCGACTTCGTGGTCGCGCCGAAGACCGGAGACCGTCCCGCACCAGCCGTTGGCCCGTACACCGCCGGTCAACTCGCCGCCCTGCGGGTTGACGTCCCCTGGCGCATCCACCTGATCGACGACCCACGCGCGGAAGTTCCAACCATCACCTCGTTGCCCGCGGGACACCTGCCGCCGCCTCGACCGGGGCTCGTTGCGACACCTGTTGGGTGACAGCGGAGTCGAACGAAGTGCGTTGAAGCCCTCGGGCGCGGCGCTGCACATTTTCGGGAGCTGAAGTAGCCACGCAGTTCGCCGGGGCCTCGCGGCTCGAGGAGGCGACCGGGTAGATGAGGATCGCCCGATGGTTCCGTAGGCACTGCTGCGCCTCGGGTGCCGGCCGCCTCGGTTTGGGGTGCCGCTCCCGTGTCACGGTGAGGGCAGCGGCAGGATCTCGTGCTGGTCCCCGACGCCGGCCAGGCAGGGAGCGCAGGACAGGATCGAGTCGGCGCGGCCTGTTGATCGCACCGCGAACGCTGGTGGCCCGTGGCATTCCTTGCACCTCGGGATGGGTGGCGGGCATGGGACGCCGGCGTTGTCCGCGAGCAGCGACAACCCGAAGCGGCGCATCGCCTGCTCCAGCGTGTACGGGTCGCCCTGGCCGGCGTAGGCCAGGAGTTGCTCGCCGAGCCGGCGCTCGTCGGCGGTGAAGACTGTGAGGTCCTGGACCAGCTGCCAGGCCCGCTCGTCATCGTCGAGGCTGCCCTCTCGGGCCTGCCGGACGGCGGCTGTCGCCCACGCCGAGCCGGAGATGCTCCGCTCGCACCGCAGGTGGGCCACTCCCGCGCCGGCGAGGGCGACCATCACGTCGCCGCGCGAAGGACCGTCGACCCACTTGACCGTCACTTCACCGGCGGCGGGGCGCACGGCGAAGCGCGTGCGCGGGAACTGCCGACCCAGCTGGGCGCGAGCGAGATCTGCCTCGGGGACAGCTGTCCTGGGGTGGTCGTCGAGGACGCGAAGCACGTAGCTGTGCGGAGAGTCGGTCCAGACCGCGGCCCCGTCCGGGCGGGTCAGGCTCAGGATGACGCGCGACCGAGCCGGCTGGATCTGCTCGATCCTGCACCACTGCATGCTCGCCCGGCCCGCGGGGCGCAGGTACACGAACTGCCCCACACGCAGCTCGTCGACGCGAAGGAGTGTGCCGGCCGCATGAACCTCGGCCGGCGGAGAAGTTCCATCAGAGCGGGTCATGAGCAGGACTGGTGTCCGCGCTGTCCCTGGGGTCAATCGCCCGAGCGCCTCCACACCGTGCTCCGGCGCGCTCACCGGAGCGGAGCGTCGCGCCGACGAACGTGGCACCCGGATGTCCATTGACCCGGCGTCGCTCGAGGAGTGCCACCTCAGCATGTAGCGCGAGCATCTCTCCAGGTGACCGGCTACGACTGGCACCTTGCCTGGCGCGGCGACGAGTGCTTGTGGAGCCTCCTGCGAGCATCCGCGACGCTGTGGGCTGTCCAGCGCAGCCGCGGAGTCCCCCCGAGGGTGTTGAGCTGCCGTAGGCTCCGCGGTGGCGGATCCGAGGCCCAGCCGGCCGGGTGAGTTCCACGGAGGGAAACCCCGAGGACAACACCGATAGAAGTACGGATCCCCCCGGGCCTCTAGCTCAATTGGCAGAGCAGCGGACTTTTAATCCGCGGGTTGTGGGTTCGATCCCCACGGGGCCCACGCCTCTGACCTGCGCTTTTGCGCGTCTTCGACTCCTCCATCGGTGCCGGCGCCCACATGGTGCCCACACGCGCTTCCGCGGCCGCCCGCGCCGCCGCGTCCATCCGTGCGGCCAGATCGCCGAGATCGTCGTCGAAGAGACCGGAGTAGACGTCCAGAGTCATGGCCGCCGAGGCGTGGCCGAGCATCCGTTGGACGGCCTTCACGGTGGCGCCGCTGGAGACGGCGAGCGAGGCGGCGGTGTGGCGGAGGTCGTGCGGGGTGACGTCGACCAGGCCGGCCGATCGGACGGCGGGGTCGAACACGACCCGGCGCCAGTTCCGCAACCGAAGAGGCGTGCCGGCCGACGTCGTCATGAGGAGCTCGTCGGCGCCCTTGCCCTCGCAGCGTCGGGCCAGGCTCTCCCGGACGGCGGCGGGCAGCGGCACGGTCCGCTGCTGGTGGGTCTTGGGTGTGCCGAACTCGAGCTTGCCGGCCACCTCGGTAGCGGCCTCGGCGATGACCAGCCGCTGGCGGAGAAAGTCGACCCGGCGCACCCGCAGTGCGGCCATCTCGCCGAACCGAAGACCGGTGTAGGCGAGCAACCGGATCACGTCGCCGTCTTCGCCAGCTGCCTCGGCGAGCTGCTCGACCTGATCGTGGGTGAGGAACCTCGGCTCGTCGCGGCTCACCCGCGGCAACGGCACTCGCATGGCCGGGTTGCGGGGGATGCGGCCGTCTCGGACGGCGAGGTCCAGCAGGAGGGAGAAGACGCGGTGGGCCTGTCGGACGGTGGACGGCGCCGAGCCGTTCGAGCGGAGCGACGCGACCCACGCGGCGACCTCGGCGTGGGTGACGTCGGAGAGTCGGTAGCCGCCCCAGGAAGGCAGCACGTGCGCGCGCAGGAGGGAGCCGTACCGATACCGCGTACTGGGCTTGATGCCGGTCTGGGCGGCGAGCCACTGTTCCGACCAGGCGGCGACCGTCACGCGACCTCGCTCCGGCGCCGTCCAGGTCTGCGTCACGAGCGCCGACGTGGCCTCGTCGAGCCAATGTTGGGCGTCGACCTTCCGGGCGTAGCGCTTCTCGTGCTGCCGACCGCCCGGATCCCGGTACCGGGCGCGGTAGCGCCGGCTCCCGTCGCTCAGCTTGACGACGGTTATCGAGCCCGCCATGGCATCCCTCCGCACCGAGGCCGTTCTGCAGTGGACCCGGAACCCGAGTGTCGCGGGAGAGCTCACGTCGCACCGGCGGATTTCCCCAGACTTTCTCCAGTACGTGCGAAGCGCCTGGGGCTGGCGGTAGCCCCAGTTCGGCGGACGCAGGCCGGGGAGGCGTTGCGCGTGATCAGCCCTGCGGAGACACCTCCAGGCCGAGTTCTCCAGCGATCTTCGAAGCGACTTCGGGCAAGGGCAGCCGGAGGCGATCGGCCGCGGCCCGGCTGTAGAGGACGACCGCCGAGACGGCGTACGTCCACAGCCTCGGATCCCAGCCGCCGGCCTCCATCAGGAGGTCGGGATGCAGTCCACCGCGCATGCAGGCGGCCGCGTAGATGGCGTACTGCGTCCGGCGGCGCACGGTGCGGCTGGCGAGCATCAGGTCCGCGAGGTAGCGATCCGTCAGCCCCTCGTACTCCAGCCGCTCGCTTCCCGGCGGGCAGGCCAGCCCGAGCGCTGCCGCTGCTACCTCGAGCAGTGCGACGTCCGGCGTGAAGAGGCCTCGGACGTCGTACGGTCGGACCGACAGCATGAGCTCAAAGGCGTCGTCGTTGCCGCCGGCGAGGCCGGCCAAGATCGCAACCTGCGCATTGCGATGCAGGACGTCCGGATCCTCGCCCCGACGCTTGGCCACGGCGGGATCGTGCCCCGCCAGCGGGACGGCGACCACCCCTTGGCGTACCGCCAACTCGTCACAACGAATTGGCGAACCCCGGGTGCATGAGGTGTGATCCTTCGCGATCTTGATCGCAGCCCTTGGCGATCTTCATCGTCGATGATGGCCGCGGAGGGCGTTGACACGGCTGGCGACGATGATGGCGGCATCGGCAAATCGAGGACGGCTGGCTCTCTTGCGGCTTGGTGCCCGGGCCAGGCAGTGGTCGATACCAAAGGGATCCCCGGCCGCTCACCGCGACAGGCTGGATCACGGCCGCGCCAACCGTGACCGAGGCGCGCTGCGCGCCCAGATCAGCGTTGCGCGCAGCGGTCCGTCGGCCGGACCGGCGCACGTGCGTTCCCGCCCAACGTCCATGACCGCTGGCGACCGCGACGCCGGCGCCTGTTGCCACCTTCTAATTGCCAACACCAGTCAGTCGTTCCAATCACGTCACCCCGCCCACTGGGGCCGGATCGCTGAGAGCGTCGCCGGGACTACCGAGTCGGTAGCATGCGTGCCGATTCGCGTGAAGGCCTGATTGGCGCTATTGCGGGGCTGAATCCGGCGGATTGTTCGAGGTCCATGTGGCAGGCGGGTCCATCATCGGTATCGCCCACGGAAGTCAGTCAGTCTTGACTGCGCCTCCGTCCGCGCGGCGCTCTTCTCCAGTGGAGACAGGGCTCCGGGAAGGGTGTGCATGGCCCGAGTGGGTTCCTGCTCCTGTCGCGGCCTCGGGTCCCAGCGGCAGCTGGCGGCGAGGCTGCCGCTATTGGGCTGCCAGCAGTGCCCGTCGTGTCCATCAGCCTTGGCCCTGACCACTACCGGATCGCCTCGCGGCGCGGGCTCCCGAGCGGCGACTGCGCAGAGATCGCGATCCGGAGACGTCCCCACTCCGAACAGGGGAGACCGCGAAGGTGCTGTCCACTTCGGATGGACAGTCACGGTACGTTGCCGACACTGTGAAGTACAGTGTGAAGCACATGGAGGCGAGGAGCATGGCCGAGTTCAGCCTCACCCCTGTCGAAGAGGTGCATCTTCAGCACGCCCCGCTGGAGAAGGTTCTGACGCAGGTGCAGTTCAGTCGGACGCCTCAGCTGGTGAGTGACGCAGCCGAGAGCCAGATCGCCGAGGCCTTGGCGCGATATCCGGTCCGACGGCGTGCACTCCCCCCGACCGTGGTGATCAACGGGCAGCAGATGCCCATGCCACAGGCTCCTGCGGTCGTGGTCTCGCTCTCGGACCCGGCTGGGACATGGCAGGTGACCCTCACGGACACGGCGGTCGCACTCGAAACGAGCAAGTACGAGTCCCGCGACGACTTCTGCGAACGTGCGCTGGAGGTCTTCCGCGCCGTCGCCTCTGTCGCCTTACCGCCCGTTGTGGACCGGGTCGGGCTCCGGTACATCGACCGCCTGACTGGTGACGCGCTGGATCGAGTGCCCCGGTATGTCACTCCCGAGCTCCACGTCATGTTCGGACATGTCGCGGACGGGCTCGAACTGCAGCACAGCGTGACGGATTCTCTCGTGAAGATCTCAGGAGAGGATGTTCTGCAGATCCGCTCAGGCTTCCTCCCGCCCCAAGCGAGTTTCGACCCTGCGCTCTCACCACTGCCTGTGGCCTCGTGGGTTCTGGATATGGACGCCTACACCACAAACGCGGGCTTCCCGTTCGACCCGGACGCGCTCGTCGCGCGGTTGCGCAACTACAGCGAGGCCGTATACGCGTGTTTTCGCTGGGCTACCACGGACGAGTTCGAAGCCGATCACATCGGAGAGCCCGCGAGTGCTGAGGATCTCAGATGACCGCTACCACCAGCTTGGCCGAACCCGCGCCTCAGCCGATCTTCGGGACGCCCCCCGGGACGTCCGTGCCCACGGTGCGTCGCCAACCAGGGCGTTGCTTCGTCGTCGCGGGGCTCATCGCGGGCGCGTCGGTGTTCGGCACGCTGCCAGTGCCGACGCCCGCCGATGCCGAGGCTCTGCGCGCAGCCGTCTCGACTACTCGCCTTACCCCTGGAACGAGGCCCGGCGCCCCGGCGACCGTCGACGGACGCGGAGTCCCGAACCTGTTGCACCGACTTCGGCAGAGCGCCCAGTTGAACTGGGGCGATGTCGCCGACGCCCTGGGCGTCTCGCGCCGGACGATTCATAACTGGCTCACCGGCGCGCAGGTCGCAGGAACCCACCTGAGCCGGCTCCTCGAGCTCAAGTCGCTCATCGATGGGGCCGGAAGTGGCGACGCCGCTTCCACCCGGATCCGCCTGACGGAGCCTGGCCCATACGGCCGGAGCCTGCTCGACGATTTCGCATTGGCCTCACGTCCGCAACGGAAAGTGCCCCTTTCCACGGTCTCCGCGGCAGACCTCCTTGGTCTGAATGACTCCGACGCGCCAGCGCCTATCGAGATGCAGGCCCCGACCCGGCGTAGCTCGCTGAAGGGGCAACCCGTGTCCAGGAGGCGTCCGAACCGGTCATGAAGCAGGAGGTGGGATACGCCGGCGCGCTCGAGCGCGCCGCCGCCGTGGCGACGCTGATCCAGGGCGAGGTCCTGGCGGTCGCCGATGCCTGCGTCGTCATCGGCGATGCCGCCTCACCCCTGAGTGACGAGGTAGCGGCCGCGGTCGTCGACAGCGGCATGACGGAGGGCCTTGTGATTGCCCCACATGCGGTCGATGACATCGTGCTGCTGACTCAGACCTGCGACCTTCAGCGCACGACGTCCGAGGAGAACTCCTGCCTCGTCGCTCCGGTCCGGCGGGTTGATCCGGCAGTCGCGCGGATGGCACTACGTGGTCGCTTGCCGCGGCTTGCTGGTCTTCCGTGGCTGGATGATCAGAGCGTCGCCGACCTTTCGCTGATCACCACGGTAGAGCGGAGCGTCCTGGTTGACGCTGAGACCCGCGGCCGTCCTCACACGTCACAACAGAGACTGCACTTCGCCGACGCCGTGGGGCGGTACATCACCCGCCCTGCACTGCCTGACCACATCAACGATGTGCTCGTGCCGTTCCTTAAGCGAGTCAAGGACAAGCACGACAAGGAGTCGCCGGAGGGGCACTGCTTCGAGAAGGTGGCGGAGTTCCGCCTGGAGGCTTCGCCAGACATCGACTCCGAATCACCAGCTCTGACCATCCTCGTCCTGCTCGGGGAGGCAGATCTACCCTCCCTGCCGCGAGATGTGGACATGGACGACGAGCGGATCGACGCGTTGGTGGGACGGGGGCATGGCTCAGCGGCGGAAGCCGCTCTCGGAAACACCGATCCGCTCATGAAGCGCGAGGCATGGACGGCGCTGGCTGAACTGTGGATCCGGCCGGCGGTGGAGAAGGCAGCGGAGAGCGATGCACTCGGCTCTGTGGAGGTATGCGTCATCAACGGGGATGAACTGTCCTACGCGCGAAGCCGCAACACCTTCGTGTTGGACTTGCAGTACTTGTCGACCCGACCTATGTAGGAACCACGGAACAGGGCGGACGGTGGCGTGAAGATGGATTGGGAGTTGTGGATCCCGATCGCCATTTCTGTGGTGGCAGCTCTCTTCGCGTTGCCGCCAATCTTCATCGGGCGGCGAGCGAACCGCCTTGCTGAGTCCGCCGGCCAGGGTGGCGATGCGCGGGCGTGGACAGCGCTCGCCGCAGACTGGCGGCTGGCCCTACTCGCCGCCGGGCAGCCCACTGCTGCAACTGGCGACGAGGCCACGCGGTACCTCCGGGTCCTCGCCCGCTACCGGGACGCACGCATCGGCTTCCTCGACGCCATGGACAACGGTGGACGTGAGGCAAGTGGATCCGGAGAGCACGCGGAACTCGACCGCGCGATGGCCGAAGAGCGCGCGGCGGTAGGGGAGCTGGGCGTCTATCGCGCCGCCGTCGAGCGGGTCCTCGAGCACCTCGCTGAGGTCGCCGATCGGGTCGTGCGTGGCCGACTGAGCATCGCCGCGGCCTATGCCGCCCTCGGCCGCGATATCGTCCGGGCTCGGCCCGCACTGCGCCGCCTGCTCGCCATCAGCACGGACTCCGACGGCTGCCCAGGTTCGAGCTGGCCAGAGGTCCGTGGCTGGCTGTCGTTGAGCTTGGACGAGATCAGTTTGCGAGTCGGCTGGGGCGACGTTCTGGAACCGCATCGCGGTACGGCTGCGCGCATCTTCCTGCTCGACGACTTGCTCGCTGACTACGCCGTGCGCGTTGGGGACGCCGGGCACGTCGGGCACTTTCCGCTGACCAGGTACTGGGACGAGGGCCTCGCCGACCTCACGGCCCTGCCCGAAGTTTGGCGAGGGACCAGACCGGTGGGCCGTTGGACTGCCTTGCGGTGGACCTGGCGGGCAGCGGGGGCTGCCCGTCGTGCCATGCGACGGCTCGGACGGCCCCCAGGCCACCTGCGAGTCACGGAGACTTTGCTCGCTGCCTGGAACGCTCGTCGACCACAGCGCGATCCTCGCTGGCTCTCCCCACTTCCCGTGGGTGAGGCATCTGATTCGCCCACGATGACCCGCCACCCGTAGTCGGCGGTGTTTGGGCAGCAGCGAGCTCGCGCTCGAAGCGGAACTGATCAAGCATGCGGTAACGACGGCGCTGTCCTGCAGCTTTCCCATAACCAGCCTCCCTTCCGACTGCGCAGCGCCGGGGGAAGGGTGGGCCGAAGGCCCATCCCGGAGGGACGCGCAAGCGCCCTTCCGGCGGCCGGCGCAGTCGGACAGGCTCCGCGGATATGGGGCGGTTGCCGCCTCCCTGGGCACCGGCTGAGGGTTACCCAGTCCGCTGATTGTCCGCAAGACGTCCAGAAAGGATCGATACCGCCCGAGAGCGACCAACGCTGAAGGTGCTGCTCAGGATAGATTTTCAGTCACAGCCCACTGCGCCAAACCAGCCCTTGGTCGATTTTGCAATGCGGGTGCCGACCGACTGCAAGTAGACAGCCGCCTTCGGTGTCCGGATCGCTTCGGCCAGCCCACAGACCACGCAGGCGCTCCGAGCAGTTCAAGAAGGGCGTCGGCCGCCGCGTCAGCCACGCCGGACGAGCTCCACCGCGAGGACGTGCTTGCACGGCCCTCGGTTGTCCTGGTGACGGCCGTACCAGGGGCAGGAGCACCGGTGGCCGGTCGGCGCCCGGCGGACGACGTGCCGGGGCTCTTCCGTCCCGACGTAGGCCAATTCGCCGTCGAGGCGGACGGCCCGCTCCTCGATCAGGGCGCGTGCGTCGCGCAGCCGTGGGTGCATCGCCTCGAGCCCAGTGGCGTCGTACGGCAGCTCGCGGTGAAAGAAGGCACCCTCGCGCGCGTCATAGCCAACGCGGCCGGCGGCCCCAAGCCGTCCGAACGCGCGCAGGACTCGGCCCTCGTCGACGCCGGCCCGGCGGGCCAGGTCGGCGACGTCTAGCCGAGGCTCGAACGCGAGCAACGCGGAGATCAGGTCGCTGTCCCCCGTCGACGCCGGGTCGGCCAGGTCGCGTAGCACGCCACCCTCGCCGGAAAAGCCCCGGCTGACCTCGGGGCTGAGCGTCACGCTCAGCCGGGCGCCGCGCAGGTCGAGCTCCCACACGCTGGCGGACGGCGTCCCCGGGGTGGTGACCGCCGGGGCGTAGGCGCGGAGAGCGGAGCCGAACCGGAGGAGCGGATCGAGGACGTGCAGCCGCTCCGGACCGGCGAGGCAGACGGCACCGGGGCCGGCGCGGCCGGTGAGGCGCAGTCCGCGGCCGGCGGGCACGGCCCAGAGCATGGCGGTGCGGGCACCGGTCGCCCGGGGCAGCGACTGGACGAAACGGCGGGCCTCGACCGCGGGGACCTCCAGCACCGGGACCATGGTCGAGGCGGCCACCTGTACTTCGGCGAACCCCTTGAGCCACCGCTCGGGCAGGGGCACTCGCTTCTCGGTCACGGACTCCTCGAGGGTGGTCAACGTGACGTCCTCGCCGACGGACAGGTGCAGCGGGTCGAGCCCGCCGATCCCGGCGAGCGCCTGGCGCATCGGCGGGTTGAAGTCGACGTTCGTCGTCCCGGTGTCCAGCGCCGGCCCGTCGAGCGCCTCCGGCAGCACGTCCAGCCGCGCGTAGACCCCGCAGCACGCCGAGAAGCTCTCGAACCGCAGCCGGTCGCCATTGCTGGTCACCACCGGATCGGCGGCCCGCAGGACGGCGGCGAGCATCCCCGGCGGCACGTAGTACCGGGTCCGGGCGACTCGGGCGACGGCGAGCAGCGCCGCGGCCATCTGCTCGGCGTGGCCGAGGAAGCCGTCGAAGAACCTCGGGTGCTGAGCCAGGCCACGCGCCGTGACGCCACCGCTGGTGGCCAGGCGCACATCCGGGCGCCCCTCCAGCACACCGACAGACGAGGGCTGGGCATAGCGGTACACCTGCTCCGCCCCCGCTGACATGCGCGCCAGGCTAGGACACCGCCTGCGCGACATGCGGCACCTTCGAGTAAGGCCAGCCCGAAGGGGTGGCACCCTGCGGCGGTGGCCCGCGCGACCTCCTCCCCCGCCTTCCACGAGCTCGACCCCGCGGTTGTCTGCGGGCTGGTCCACGAGC
Source organism: Geodermatophilus sp. SMS 5-13 (assembly GCF_059428245.1). Taxonomy (NCBI): domain Bacteria; kingdom Bacillati; phylum Actinomycetota; class Actinomycetes; order Geodermatophilales; family Geodermatophilaceae; genus Geodermatophilus; species Geodermatophilus sp. SMS 5-13. The sequence goes on along the minus strand of NZ_CP165729.1, from coordinate 5,166,428 downwards.
GCGGCGAGGCGGCCCGCAGCGCGACGTACGACGCGGCCTGGGAGCGTGACATCGAGACGTGGCGCCAGGTCCAGAAGGCGCTGGACGACGCCCGGGAAGGCATCCGCCCCGCCTCCGCAGTCGACGATGCCCCGCGCTGGCTCGACCGGCTGGTGCGCAACCGGCTGGCCGATCTAGCTGAGCGGTGGTCGTGGGACAACTCGTTCGAGACGATCCGGACCCTGGAGCGGCTCGGGCTCGTGGACCTGGAGGTCGACGACACCTACGTGTTGGCCGTCGTGTCCACCAACGGCGACCGCTTCGCACCCCAGCGCGCCGACTACCTGCGCGCGGACCCGGAGATCCGGGAGAACGTCGTCTGGCGGATGTTCGAGGTCGAGGGCGGCGGCGAGATCAGCCTGGCCAACGTCGACAAGTACAGCCACGGGAAGAACGGCTGGAAGCGGGCCTTCCTCGACCTGACGGCCGACGGCACCCTCCCCCGCGCCCGCGTCCTCACCGCCGCGCTGGACGCACTGAACCGCGACTTCAGCGCCTACCGCGCCGGCTGGTACGCCCGCCTCTACGACGCCCTCTCCCCCACGGCCGAGGAGCAGGCCAGCCATCAGGACCGATTCCGCCGGCTGCTGCGCAGCGAGGTCGCGGCCACCGTGAAGCTCGCGGTCACCAGGCTGCACGCCGTCTCGAAGGCCGGCTTGCTCGACGACGCGGCGACGGTGCCGGCGCTGCCGCCCGCGCTGCTCACACCGGTGAAGGGCACCGCCGTCGCGGCGGTCCAGCTGCTCGGCGGAATCGCCAGCCGCACCCCGGCCCTCGCCGGGCAGGTCGCGGAGGCCGCGGCAACCGCGCTCGGTCATCCACACGCCGACGTGCAGAAGGCGGCGGCGAAGCTCCTCTCCCGGCTCGGCGCAGACCACGTGGTCACCGCTGCGGCAGAGGACCTTGAACCCAGCGTGCGCGCCGAGCTCGGCCATCCGGTGCAGCGGTCCGACGAGAGTGCCGCGCCCGTGACGACCCCGGCCGCCCCGCCTCGCGCACTGATGCCCGCCGGGCGGGAGGACGTCCTCGACCGGTTCGCGGCCCTGCTCGAGGACGCCAGCGACCCGGTCGAACTGGAGCTGGTGCTCGCCGGGCTCGCCGCGTCCGAGGCCCCCGCGGTGCTGCGCCCCCTGCTCAAGCGGGCCAGGAACGTGCTCAGCCGCGGGCCACGCGACACCGTGTTCCAAGGCTGGCTCCGCGGCCACCTGGCCGGGCTCGTGCTGCGCTCCGCCGGCGAGGAGGAACCGCCCACCCTTCCGATGCCCAACCACTCAATCGGCTTCCTCGTCCGGCGGCTCGACGAAGTCGCAGCGGTGCTCGCGGGGAAGGCGCCTCCACGTCACCTGCTGGCCACCCCCGACGACCCGGCCGGCTGGGTGCCGCCCGCCGAACTGGTGGAGGGGCTCACCACGAGCACCACCGCCCCGGGGCGCTACGACCTCCTTGCCGCAATGCTCCGTCTCCACCCCGACGGTCGGTCGACTGCGCTGAAGCAGACACCCGCGCTCGCAGGGCGGCTGCCGGAGGAGATGCACGCCGCCGTCCGCTACGCCCTCGGCGGACCGCCTCCGGCCGAAGGCCTGGGACGCACTTCCGACACCGCCATGTGGGTGGCGGCAAGCCGGTCCCGAGCACCGCTGGCCGACGACGACTGGCTGCAGGACCAGGGCATCCACGGCGCCGGTCGCTCACGAACCATCGCGGCCGCGCTGGACCTCGTCCCCGAGGCCACCGGATGGACGGACGACCGAGGCGTCATGCACCCGCTCTTCTCATGGCACTGGTCCGTCACGGTGGAGAACCCCGCCCCCGGCCGGCCCGACGACGAGCCGACCGCCACGACAGGGCACGGGCGGAGACCGGACTTCGAGGCTGGCTGGGAGGACGTCGAGGACTTCGTGGGCTGGCAGGCGCTCATCTGGCCGCACGACGCGGAACGCTTCCTCATCGACGCCGTCCACCCCGTGCTCGAGACGGCCACCACCCACGAGGTCCGGCACGACGCCGTCCGCGTGCTCGATGCCCTCTACGGGCATCCCGGCCGGCTCGGGGCGCTGTCGTGGATCACGCTCGCGGCGGGCCTCACTGCAACCCGGGCCGACGAGCGGGCCCGGGCGGTCGACGCCGTGCTGCACTTCGCCGACGCCGGGCGCCTCACCGTCACCGAACTCGCCCGGGGCCTCGCTGAATTGGCCGGGCTTGGAACGCCGACGCGGTGGGCCGGATCCTTGAAGGACGTCGCCGCGGCAGGACCAGCGGGCCGGCGGCTTGTCATCGACACCCTGGGTGCTGCCCTGCCCGGGTTCGACCCGGCGAGGCGCGGGCTGCACGCCCTCCTGGAATTGCTCCGCGAGGAGCTGTTGCGCGAACAGGCATCGACACCGGATCCGCTCCGCCCTTGGCTGACCCGGTTCTCCGGCTCCTCACGCTCCGCCACGGTCGCGCGGGCTCTGCTCGAGGGACGGTAAGGCGGCGCCACGCCAACCGGTGCACGTCCTATGGATGACCACCTCCGCATTGGCCACCTGGGAGCTCAGGCCGGCACAGGCGCCCGGGGACCATCGGCGCGTCGAAGGAAACCTGCGTGACGCGGGCCTGGAACACCGCCTACCGTGCGCGTCGCAGTGCATGGAGTAGATCAGCGGCAGATCACCCGGCTTCGGACCGGGAGGGCGCAGGTTCGAGTCCTGCCTCCATGTCTGACGATCCGTCCTGAAGTAGATCAGTGGTAGATCACCCGGCTGTCACCCGGGAGGGCGCGAGTTCGATCCTCGCCTTCAGGTCCACCCCGAAGTAGAGGAACCATGCACGAGGAGCCCCGGGCCGAAGCCTCACCGTTCTACGCGGTGGGGCGGCTGTGGGACGCACTGCACACCGCCGCCACGTCCGGGGACGAAGCCACGCGTGCACGCGCAGCGGCGAAGGTCGGCCGCTGGCGGGCGGTGCTCGACGGCATGGCGAGTGGCGAGCTGACGATCGGCGCCCGCACGCCGGTGGCGGATACACCGGCCTGGGTGACCCTCGAGGTGGTCACAGGTGGCTTTACGACCGGGCGGTACCTGGCCGAGCAGCCCCTCGACGACGACGAACGCGCCCGACTGGCCCAACTGCCCCCGGGCCCCGGTTCGACGCCACGCGAGCGGCTGAATCTCTGGTACCTCGGCGACGCCGGGCAGGCAGAGCTGCTGGCCGCGCTGAACAGCGAGCGGTACCGGATTGACCTGCCCGAGCACGCCGCGCTCGCCGTCGTTGCCCTACTCGTCGACCGCGGGCACGCCGAGGCGGCGCTCGACCTCGTCACGACGCTGCGTCCGTACCTGCACCGGCTGCGGTTCACCCCGCGGCTGAGTGACCGTCCGGTGCCAACCGGCACGGCGGTCCACCTGGAGCCGGTCGGCGCGGTCGCCGCGACGCTACGGGCTGCCACGCCCCCGGCCCAGCTGCTCGCGATGCGCGAGGCGCTCGCGCTGTGGCACCCCCTCTACGACGACCTCGTCGCACTGTGGGCGGAGACCGTCGACGGCGAGCTGCCGCACCTCGTCGCCGATGAGGACGCTGTGAGTGTCGAGGGCGGCTGGCCCGCCCGCCGCTTCCCGGACGGCTGGGCCGCGCGGCGCGCCGAGTGGCTGAGCCGCTTCGCGGCCACCGTGGAGCAGGCCACCACGTCCAGCCGGCACCAGCACGCCAAGAGCAACTTCACCCGGCTCCGGCGCGCACTGGAGTCGGCCGGGGACGACGGCGCGGGCCTGTCCGGCCGTGACGTGGGCTGGGTCCGGCGGGCGCTGGCGAACTCGGTGACCAGGCACGGTGCCCCGGGCAGCGAGGCCCGGGCCGCCTTCCGCGCCGTGCAGGCCGTGATCGCGGGCCGGCCGACGCATGCCGCGCTGGCGCACCTCGTCGCCGGCCGGCTCGACCGCTTTCCCGCCGAGGGCGGCCTGCCGGCCCTCGATCCGGTCGTCGCGGACACAACGGGCGCGGAGGCACCGGCAATCGGTGACGGCGTGGGCGTGCCCGCGTCCGTGGTCCGGACGGTGAGCCGTGCCCTCGAGGCGCCGGTAGAGGAGCTGATCGAGCGGGGCGTGATCGGCTCCGGCGAGGTCCTCGCCAGGGTGCTGCCGCAGGTCACCGCACAGTACGTCTCGGCGAGCATCGACGACGCGGTGGTCGCCGGCCTGCACGCCCGCACCTACACGGCCTTCCGGCGCCGGCGCAGCCTGCTGCTGCTCAACCTCGAGCACCAGGTGCGATTCGAGGAGCTGCCGTGGGTAGCGGCCCTGTCCGGCTTCCGCACCCCGGGGCGGTCGCCGGAGGCGGCGCGGCAGGCGCTGCACCGAGCTGTCCTGCTGGCCCTCGACTCGTTCCCGGAGCGGATCTTCCCGAACCCGCTGGTGCGCGAACTCGGTGCCCTCGCCGCCGCGGCGGACGTGCGGCTGCCCCTGGTCGAGGAGGTGGCTGCGGACATCTTCATGGGCACCTTCACGACGAAGTGGCGCACCGCCGCGCACGTGGCCAGCGAGAGCCTGCAAGGCTCGCTGTACGCCCGCTACTACGACCTGCCCAGCCCGGAGTTCTGGTCCACCAGGCCCGAGGCGAACGGCTGGGCGCGGCGGCTGCAGCGGCGATGGGGCAAGGAGACGGCGACCGACTTCACCGCGCTGTGCAACACCCGCGCGGGGGAGGCCGGCCAGCCCGGGCGCTTCCGGAGCGTGGCGGCCAACGGCGCCGTGCTCGAGCAGAGTCAGATCCTCACGACGCAGAACCTGGCGGTTCTGGCTGTCGGCCTGGACCTGGAGCCCGCCTTCCGAGAGCGAGCGGCGGAGCTGGTCGAGCGGATCTCGACCTGGGTGCTGCAGACCCATGCCCACCTGCCGAGCCAGAAGCACGCGGCGCTTCCCGCCATCAAAAACATCTCCTACGCATGGCGGCAGGCGATCTACCTCCTCAGCTTCTGCGACCAGGAATGGCAGACAGCCGCAGTTCGTCGCCTCCTTGAGGCCACGGCCACCGGGACGGCCGTGCGGCTTCGGCCGGTCGTCGATGGACTGGCTCATGTCGTGGCCGGTGGCCGCTTCGATCTGCGCGGCTTCGCCGACGGTGGATCCGGACGACGCCTGCTGGGCTGGTCGGTGGGAGAGCATTGGCTCCTAGCACCGGTCGATTCCCCGCGGTAATTCGGTCATGGCACTCGAGATGCCGGTGACGTGCCAGCTGTCCGGGGAGAACGAGCTGGCGGGCGCCTGGGGTGGTTGCACGGGCGCGGACCCGCTCTCTCGTCCGTCCCCATAGCTGCTCCCTTCCGGCGGCTCCGGTCGGGGGAAGGGTGGGCCGTAGGCCCATCCCGTAGGGACGCGATAGCGCCCTTCCGGCGGCCGGAGACGTCGGACAAGATTCGATGGGTCGGGGGACGGACCTGGATTGCCGGGGCACATCGGGGGCACACGATCTGGTGATTGGCACTGATCGGCAGAAGTTGACCGGGATGTGTTTCTGCAGGTCAACCGACGATGTCCAGAGTCCTGGCTGCTCCAGACACCCCACGCACCCGTACTGGGACTACACCCAGCTGCCCCTCCCCAACCGCGAGGGCATGCGGATCGACTTCCAGCTCTGCGTCCCGCGTCGACGAGCCCAGCCGCCACCAGGGCATAGCCCGCGTCAGGGCCAGGCTACGCCGACCCGAAGCTGGAAGCGGGTTGGCATTGGGCGCGGACGGCCGGCTGGCACGCCCACAAGACGCCCACAAACCAGCCGAAAACACTCGTTCGCGGCCATGAATGACCAACGGAGAATCCGCTGGTCACGGGCCAAATCGACTGCGAATGAGCTGCTCAGAAAAGCGTGTCGTCCGAGCTTTTAATCCGCGGGTTGTGGGTTCGATCCCCACGGGGCCCACCTCGCTGACCTGGACGCCTGCCGGGGCAACGATGTGCGCTGGGGCCGGATTTCAGGCGATCGAACCCGGCCTGAGCGCACACCGTTCGGCTGTCGCCTACACGCGGCAACCGATGACTCCGGGCCGCCGTCGCAGTCGTTCCTGTACTGGGCGGCCGGCGGACAGGCTGCCTGCCGGCGACGACGGACGGGTTCTGACATGGCAGTGATCGACGACGTCCGGCCGCTGGGCGCCGAACTGGAGCGCTCGTACCAGGTGTACGTCCGCGGCAGGTTGAAGTTCCGCGTCAAGCAGATCGTCTACGTGGCGTTCTCCCTGGACGAGAGCGTGATGGGCTTCGCGTTCCCCAAGGAGGAGCGGGAGGCGCTGGTCCTGGGCGAGCCGCACAAGTTCCAGCTGCCGGCAGCGTCGGACATGCGCTTCCACTGGGTGCACGCCGACCTTGCTGCCTTGGACCCGACCGAGGCTCGCGAGCTCGTCGTCGACGCCTGGCGCATGGTCGTCCCCAAGAAGCTGTCCGACGCCTACGACGTCGTCCACCCCGTCGGCCCGGGCTGAAGCCCCCCGCGCACTCCGTGTCAGGTGTTCAGCGGCACCCGCAGGCGCAGGGCGGTGCCGTGTCCGGGCGCGGTGGCCAGATCGAGCGTGGCACCGGCGCTTTCGGCGAGGTCGCTCAGCACGCGGATCCCGAAGTGCCCGGTCTGCGTGTTCGCCGCGCCCGGGGAGAAGTCGAACCCGGTGCCGTCGTCGCGGACCTCCATCGTGACCGCGTCGTCCTCCCGGCTCAGGGTGAGCTCGACGGTGCCGGCGTGCGCGTGCTTGGCGGCGTTGAGCAGGGCCTCCTGGGCCACCCGGAACAGCAGGCGGTCGATCTCCGGCGGCAGGTCCAGGTCGTCCGGGATGTCCAGGCGGGTCCGGATGCCCCGGGACTGGACCCGGGCGGCCAGGTCGGCCAGGGCTGCGGGCAGGCCGGCCCGCTCCAGGTTCGGCGGGTAGATCTCGATCAGCAACGAACGGAGGGACGCCACCGAGCGCCGCACGGCAGTGGCGGCCAGGTCGAGACCATCCGCCGCCTGGCGGTCCTCGGTGTCCGCGTCCGGCCGGCCGGCCAGCCGGTCGGAGGCCCGCGACATGAACAGCGGTGCCGCGGCGAGGTCCTGTACCACGCCGTCATGGAGGCCGCCGGCGATGCGCCGCCGTTCCTCCGCCGAGGCGCTCTCGGCCCGGGCGTGCAGGCGCAGCCGTTCTTCGTCCCCCTGCCGGACCTGGCGGATCAGCCGTCGCGCCAGCGGCAGCTGGGCGAGCAGCATGGCGAGCAGCACCGACGCCGAGATCGGCGCGAAGGTCAGCCAGATCCCGACCTGACGACTGATGACCTGGCGGTACTCGAAGTACGTCTCCAGCAGCAGCCGGTTCCCGCTGGGGGTGCTGACCCGCCGGTAGACCTCCAGCAGCCGCTCGTCCTGCCGGCGCTCGAACACGTTCTCTTCCTCGCGCAGGCTGGTCAGTTCGGCCAGCGTCCCGCCGGTGCGGAGGACGTCCTGCTTCTCGTCGGTGAGCGGGAAGCTGCGGCCGATCAGCCGCGGGTCGTCGGAGTACAGGACCTGCGAGGCCGAGTCCCAGATCTTGATCCGCACCACGCCCGCCTGCCGGAGCTCCCTCTCGACGACGTTGTCGAGCAGGGCCAGGGCCCGGGGCTCGCCGGTGAGCACCCCGTCGCTCAGGTTCGGCTCGACCACCAGCGTGGCCAGCAGGTCGGTGGTCGCGCGGGCGTCGTTCAGCGACTCGGTGCGCGCCGCCCGGTTGCCGGCCCACACGCTTCCGGTGAGCAGCACCGCCGCGACGACGAGGTTCGCTGCCACGAACCGGGCCAGCACGCGGCGGACACTCGGGGGACGGCGTCGCGCGCCCGAACCGCCGTCGGAGTTCCCCCGTGGACCAGTCGCGTCCACCGTGGTGCCGACTCGCGGTGCGTGGTGGGCACGCCCAGGGCAGACCGATGCGCGGGCACGTCGCCTCCCCCGGCCACGGCTCCCGACGGTCCCCGATGACTCGATGCGAATCGAGCACACCGCGAGGGCTGGATGAATTCTCATGTTCCGAGCCGTGGCCGCTGTCCTCAACCCCCATTCAGGGGTCTTGTGGCCTGCATGGGTGCTCATCCGAGCGGTCCGGTCACCCGTCCTGTGAGAGCCTGAGCGCCGTGGGGCAGTACCGGCACGAGACGAAGTACGGGCCCGTCGACATCGTCACGAAGTCGATCGACGACGGCTGGGTCGCCTACGTCAGCCCGGCGCAGCTCGACGTCGAGCTGCCTTCGGACGACGGCCCGGTTCCCCTCCTCGAGGACGAGGCGGTCGACCGGCTGCTGCAGCGGATCGAGCGCAGCTAGGGCAGAACACGCGGCACGAACGGTGTCATCGACGCCGAGAAGTGCCGTCGCACGCTCAGGAACCGCCGTGCCTGTCGACATGTGGGCGGCGCAGGAGGCGGGTCGTCGTCCCTCATCGGCAGTCCCGCAACGATTCGGGAACGCGGCCGCCGGGAGGTGTCCCGGGAGGTCGGTTGCGGGCCGGCCCGGCCCTACGTTTCCTGCCACCCCGCGCTTCCTCGCGGGAGCCTTTCTCGGGAGTGGTGAACTGGCGTGAGCGGTCTTTCCAGCAGCCAGGTCGTCGTCGACGACGTGGCGCGCCACGGATGGTGGCTGGTGGTCGACGAGCAGGACGGGCCGGGGCGGATCGTCGCCGGTCCCTTCCCGGACCGGGCGGACGCCGGCTGGGCGGCCGGTACCGCCGCGGAGGAGGACGCCCGGCCGGTCTACGGGGTCCGCCGTCCGGACGGCGGACTCAACCGGCGGCCGTCGCCGCAGGACTGGGCGTGGCTGGCGCACCTCGGGGAGCAGCTCGAGCGCCTGCCGGAGGACTGGGACGGGCGGATCAGCGACGACGACCCGCTGACCACCCTCGTCGTCGAGGTCACCGCGGCGCTGTGCGAGGCCGGGCTGCCGTTGCACGACGCCGGCGCCGGTGCCGAGCTCGGCGGCGCCTGCCTGACCCCCGAGCCCGGGCTGGGCGGCATCGTCGTCGCCTGGCGCCAGCACGACCGGATGAGCGTCGACCGCGTCCACGGCGCCGGTCCCGACGTCCTCGTCCAGCAGGTCATGAACCGCGCGCTGGCCGACGTGCTGGCGGCCCGCGGGTTCGCGGTGGAGCCCTTCGCCGGCGGTCACGTGGTCCGGGCGGCCGGCTGATCCTGCTGCGGCTCGGGCAGCGTCCGCGGGGCGCCGAGCAGGTGGGTCAGCACCACGACGGTGATCGACTCGGCGCACAGCAGGCCCACCAGGACGACGATCTGGAAGCGGGCGGCCTCCACCGCCCCGGCGCCGCCGAGCAGCGCCCCGACGAAGGCGCCGGGCAGCGTGACGAGCCCGACGGTCCGCGTCTGGTCGAGCGCCGGCACCAGGGCCTCGGCAGCCGCGTCGCGGGCGATGGCGACGACGGCGCGGCGCGGGGTGGCGCCGAGGGCCAGCCACGCCTCCACTTCCTCCCGTCGCCGCCGCAGGCCGTCGAGCAGCCGCCGGCCGGCGAGCGTCGCCGCCGTCATGGTGCCGCCGATGACGATCCCGGAGACGGCGACGAGGGTCCGCACGGAGCGGTCCAGGACCGGCAGGCCGCAGATCAGCCCGATGGTCACCGCGGCGCCGGCGCCGCAGGCCAGCACCACGGCCCGCGCCGCGCCGGGCATGCCGCGCAGCCGGCGCGCCGCGGTCCACGTGGCCACGCCGAACATGACGGCCACGACGAGGACGACGAACCCCGGCGCGGCGAACACCCCGCGCAGGGCCAGGGCGACGACGGTCAGCTGGACCACCGCGCGGCCCGAGGCGACCAGGACGGCGCGCCGCTGGGCCACCCCGGCGAGGGTGAGCACGAGGACGGCGATCCCCGCGAGGACGACCAGCCCGATCCCCAGGCGGACCGCGGCACTCACGCCCGCAACGTAACCGCTCCCGCGAGGTGCCCCGCGGGCACACGATGGGACGCCAGCACCGCGCCGATCGGGGAGGTGCCGTGGGAGGCCGCTACTCCGCCGAGTTCTTCAGCACCGTCGCGACCGTGGGCACGGTCCTGATCCCGGCCAAGATCGTCGCGCACCGCACCCGGACTCCGCGCGCCTGGGGCCGGCTGGAGAAGCCCCTCGTGATGACCGGGCACTGGCTGTGCGTGGTGCTGGCCGCGCTCGCCGTCTTCTTCTCGCTGCTCGCGACCCGCGCGCAGGCCTCGTCGTGGGAGGACGACGCCGCGTGGTGGACGGTGCTGGTCGCGGGCGCGATCCTCGTCGTCGACGTCCTCGCCGAGGACCTCGCGGGGCCGGGGCGGGCCGGCCGCCGGCGCCGCACGGGCAGTGGGAGCGCCCCCTAGGCTCGGCGGGACCCACGACTGGAGGACCGTTGGCCGAACCGCGCCCGATCGACGAGAAGGACCTGCTGCTGACGTTCCTGCGCGGCCAGCGCGAGCACGTCCTCGGCATCCTCGACGGCCTGTCGGACGCCGACCTGCGCCGGCCGCTCCTGCCGTCCGGGTGGTCCTGCCTCGGGCTGGTGCACCACCTCGCGGTCGACGTCGAGCGGTTCTGGTTCCGCGCCGTCCTGGCCGGCGAGCAGGTCGAGCTGCACGAGGGGGACGGCGGCTGGCGGGTGCCCGACGGCCTGCCGGCCGACGCCGTCCTCGCGCTCTACCGCGACGAGACCGAGCGCGCGGACGCGGTGATCGCGGCGCACGACCTCGACGCCGGGCCCGCCTGGTGGCCGGCCGAGCTCTTCCCCGGCCTGCCGGTCCGGGACCTGCGTCGGCTGCTGCTCGCCGTGATCACCGAGACCGCCACCCACGCCGGCCACCTCGACGCCGTGCGCGAGCTCATCGACGGCCGGACCTGGCTGGTGCTGACCGGGTGAGAGTGGTCGAGCGGCTGCGGGCCGCCGGCTGCGTGTTCGCCGAGGAGGAGGCGCGGCTGCTCGTGGACGGGGCCGCCACACCGGCGGAGCTCGAGGCGCGGGTGGCCCGCCGGGTGGCGGGGGAGCCGCTGGAGCACGTCCTGGGCTGGGCGGAGTTCCGCGGGCTGCGCGTCGCCGTCGACCCCGGCGTCTTCGTCCCCCGGCGGCGCACCGAGTTCCTGGTCGAGCAGGCGGTCGCGCTCACCGGGCCCGGCGCCGTCGTCCTGGACCTCTGCTGCGGTTCCGGCGCGCTGGGCGTCGCGCTGGCCGCCGAGCGGCCGGGGATCGAGCTGGTCGCCGCCGACGTCGACCCCGCCGCCGTGCGCTGCGCCCGCCGCAACGTCGAGCCGGCCGGCGGCCGGGTGGTCGAGGGGGACCTGTTCGCGCCGGTGCCGGGGGCGCTGCGCGGGCGGGTCGACGTCCTGCTGGCCAACGTCCCGTACGTGCCGACCGGCGAGATCGCGCTGATGCCCCCGGAGGCCCGGCTGCACGAGGCGCCGGTCGCGCTCGACGGCGGCGGCGACGGGCTGGACCTGCTGCGCCGGGTGGCGGACGAGGCGGCCGGCTGGCTGCGCCCCGGCGGCGCGCTGCTCACCGAGACCGGCGGGCGGCAGGCCGCGGCGGCGGCCGCCGTCCTCGCCGGCGGGGGTCTGCGGACAAGGGTCGTCACCGACGACGAGGACGACGCCACCGTGGTCATCGGCACCCGAGAGGGGTGACACGGGGGGCCATCGCATTGACGCCGTGGTGCTGACCCGGCACCTTCGGCCACCGTGCCGATCCGCCGCACCGGCCCGGCGACGCTGGTGGCCTGCGCCCTGCTGGCCTGCGCCCTGCTGGCCGGCTGCACCTCGGTCGTCGCCGGCACGGCGTCCCCCGTCGACGGGCTGCGCAGCGACGTGAGCGACAGCGAGTTCCCTGTCCACCTGGCCGGGGACGGCGAGACCGACCGGCTCGCCCGCAACGCCCTCGCCGACGTCCTGGACTACTGGGAGCAGACCTTCCCCGAGGTCTTCGGCGAGGAGTTCGGCACCGTCGAGGGCGGCTACTGGTCCATCGACCCCGACCGGACCAGCGACGCCGACCTGCCCGCCGACAGCGGCTGCTTCCGGCAGGACGCCGACGACCTGGCCGGCAACGCCTTCTACTGCCCGCCGGACGACGCCGTCTACTACGACCGCGCCTGGATGACCGACCTCGCCGAGGAGTACGGCCCCTTCGTGATCGCCGAGATCATGGCGCACGAGATGGGCCACGCCGTCCAGGATCACGCCGGCATCGAGGACGACTCGATCGTCGTCGAGACGCAGGCCGAGTGCTTCGCCGGCGCCTGGACCCGCTGGGTGGTCGACGGCCACTCGCGGCACTTCACCGTGCGCCCGCCCGCGCTGGACCCGTACCTGCTGGGCTACCTGTACTTCGGCGACCCGGCCGGCAGCGACCCGACCATGGACGGCGCGCACGGCTCGCTGTTCGACCAGCTGTCGGCCTTCCAGGAGGGCTACGCCGACGGGCCGCGGGCGTGCGTCGCGTTCGACTCGACCCGGGTCTACACCGAGCAGGAGTTCGACCCGGACGACGCCGACGGCGACCTGCCCTTCGACGAGAGCGTGGACGTCGTCGACGACACCCTCGCTGCCTTCTGGACCCAGGCGTTCGGCGCCGGGTTCGACGACACCCCGGCCCTGGGCGGCCGGTTCACGGCGCCGGAGATCCGGGCCGCGGACGGCGACGGGATGGTCTGCGGCGGCGGGGACGAGGAGCTGGATCTGGAGTTCTGCGCCGCGGACGGCTCGGTGCGCTACGACGCCGGCGACCTGCTCGAGCCGGCGCACGACGACGTCGGCGACTTCGCCGTCGACACGCTGATCGGCCTGCCGTACGGGATGGCCGTGCGGCAGCAGCGCGGCCTGTCGACCGACGACCCGGAGGCGGTGACCAGCGTCGTCTGCGCCGCCGGCTGGTACGCCCGCGAGCTCTACCTCGGGGCGGTCGCGGGCAGCCCGGTGGTGATCTCGCCCGGCGACGTCGACGAGGCGGCCGTCGTCCTGCTGACCTACGCCACGCGGCGCAGCGTGCTGCCCGACACCGGGCTGTCCGGCTTCGAGCTGGCCGACTACTTCCGGCAGGGCTTCGTCGGCGGCGGCGCCGCCTGCGGCCTCTGACCGGTCAGCGGTCCAGGAACTCCTCCACGACCGGCACCAGGTCCTTCGCCTCGGTGATCAGCGCCAGGTGGCCGCCCCGGTAGAGGTGCAGCTCCGCGTGCGGGATCAGCCGCGCCATCATCCGTGGGTTGATCGACGGGATGATCGGGTCGTCGTCGCCGGCGACGATCAGCGTCGGCTGCCGGATCAGCCGCAGGAACGGCAGGCTGCTCCACCCGGCGGCCGCGGCCAGCTGGTAGTAGTAGCCGCGCCGGGGCCCCAGCCGCGTGTAGGCGTGCAGCACCTGGGCGGCCCGCTCCGGGTCGAGGCGCGTCGACCCGCCGTAGATCTCGCCGGCGATCTTGCGCGCGTAGTCGGGGTCGCGGTGCCGGCGCGGCGTCAGCATGTGCGACAGCACCCGCGGGTGCGCCGGCACCATGATCGAGCCGGTGCCGGTCGCCGCCAGCACGAGCCGCCGGACCCGGCGACGGTGCTGCACGGCGAAGTGCTGCGCCAGCCCACCGCCCCACGAGAGCCCCAGCACGTCGATCTCGTCGTCGTGCCCGAGCTGGTCGAGCAGTGAGGCGACCACCGGCGTGAACGTGGCCAGCACGTAGGGCACCACGGGCCGGGGCGAGCCGCCGACCCCGGGGACGTCGAAGCGGATCACCGTGCGCCGCTCGTCCACCTCGTCGACGAACGGCTGCAGCACCTCCAGGCTGGCACCGATCCCGTTCATGAGCAGCAACGCCGGCGTGGCGGGGTCGGTACCGGCACGGACCGAGACCCGCAACGTCCGGCCGGCCGCGGTGAGCGACCGCACGGTCTCGCGCGGGTGCGGGGTCTGGCTGCTGCTCGGGGACACGGGTTCGGCGGGGGAGGACACGGGCCTACTTGTCGAAGACATACGTGCCCGGTGCGTCGCCGAGCACCTCGAGGTCACCCCCGAGGGACTGCGGTGCCGGGATCTCCTCCCCGGAGCGCTCGCCGAGCCAGGACATGAAGTCCGGCCACCACGAGCCCTTGACCGTCTCCGCCTGCGCCAGCCAGTCCTGCGGATCGGGCGGCGTGGATTCCGCGACCTGGAACGTCGACTTCGGGTTGTTCGGCGGGTTGACCAGCGAGGCGATGTGCCCGTTGGTGGACAGGATGAACCGGCTCTCGCCGCCCAGCAGCTGGGTGGTCCGGTAGCAGGCCTGCCAGGGGCAGATGTGGTCGGCGACGCCGGCGGTCACGTAGGCGTCGACGTCGATGGTCGCCAGGTCCACGGGGGTGCCCAGCATCGTCGCCGTCCCCGGGGTGTTGAGCGCGTTCTGCAGGGCGACCTCGATGAAGTCGCGGTGCAGCCCGGCGCTCATCCGGGTCGTGTCGGCGTTCCAGTACAGGATGTCGAAGGCCGCGGGCGGCTTGCCCTGCAGGTAGTTGTTGACCCAGTAGTTCCACACCAGGTCGTTGGGCCGCAGCCACGCGAAGACCTCGGCCAGCGAGGCGCCGTCGAGGTAGCCCTTCTTCCGCGACTTCTCCGTGGCGTCCTTGACCGCCTCGGGGTCCATCAGCGCACCGACGGTGCCGGCCTTCGTCCAGTCGAGCACGGTCACGGCGAAGCTGGCCGCGGCCACCCGGTCCAGGCGGTCCGTCGCGGCCAGGTGGGCGAGCAGCATCGCGGTGATGATGCCGCCGGAGCAGAACGCCTGCAGGGCCACCTGCCGGCTGCCGGTCACCTGCTCGACGGCGTCCATCGCGTCGAGGATCGTCTGCCCGTAGGTGTCCAGACCCCAGTCGGCGTGCCGCTCGTCGGGGTTGCGCCACGAGATCATGAAGACCTGCTGGCCGCTGCTCACGTAGTGCTCGGCGATGCTGCGACCGGGGGCGAGGTCGGCGATGTAGTACTTGTTGATCGTCGGCGGCACCATGAGCAGCGGGACGGCGCGGACCTTCGGCGTCGTCGGCTTGTACTGGATCAGCTCGAACACGTCGGTCCGGAAGACGACGGCGCCCGGCGTGACGGCGAGGTCCTCGCCGACGGTGAACGCGTCCGGCTCCACCATCGCCGGGACCCGCGGTGGGCTGGTCAGGTCGCGGACCATCCGGCGGGCCCCGCGAACGGCGTTCCTGCCGCCGGTGTCGATGACCGCCTTCCACAGCAGCGGGTTGAGCGGGCTGTTGCTGGGGGCCAGCGCGTCCACGACGTTGGTCAGCGTGAACCGGATCCGCTCCTCGTCGCGCCAGTCGAGGTCGGCGTCGTCGACGAGCTTGGCGGCGGTCTGGGCCGTGGCGATGTGCGCCTGCATGACCCGCTTGAGCAGCGGGTTCCCGCTCCACGCGGGATCGGCGAAGCGCCGGTCCTTCTTGTGCGGCGCGACCTCCGAGCGCCCGACACCGATCCGGCCCAGCTCGCGGGCGAGGTAGCGAGCCCGCTTGCCGACGACGTCCGGCCTGCGGCCCAGCGCCTTGGCGAAGTTCAGGGTGGTGCGGGCCGGCGGGACGAAGCGGCGCAGCGGGCCCCGGGCGCCGTCGACCAGCACCATGTCCAGCCCGGTGACGGACTCGGCGGCCTCCGGCTCGACCTCGGGCGACCCGGCGGGAGCCGGCTGCGCCTTCGGCGCCTCGCGGCCCTCGGTGGTGGTGGCGTCGGTGGTGCCCGGCGTGGACTCGGCGGCCTGCTTCGCCGTGGCCTGGGCGCCGCTGCGGCCGCCGCGGCTGCTCGTGCTCCGGCCGCCGCGCTTCCTCGGCGCGACCTGCGTCATCGCGGGCCTCCTCCTGGGCTGGGGCGAGGGGACGCGCGGGGCGCCGTCCCCCCGGACGCCGGTACTTCAGCCACTCAACCACACCGACGGCGGCCCGGCATGGCAGCGCAGGTCAGACGGTCTCGGGCACCAGGTCGGTCCGCGGGGCGCTGTTCGGGGCCCGCCGCCACGACTTGTTGCGCTGCCAGAACAGGTAGGTCAGCACGCCGATGGGGATCGGCAGCACGTAGGTGAGCAAACGGTAGACGAGCACGCCGGCCGTGACGGCGGACCGCACGCCGCCGGCCGCGGACAGCCCGGTGATCAGCGCGAGCTCGATGACGCCCAGCCCGCCCGGGGTGAACGGGATCGCGGTGAGCAGCCGGGCGAAGGCGAAGACGGCGAGGATCTCCGGCCACGGCACCTGCTCGGCGGTCACCCCGCAGAACCGCAGCGCCAGGAGCAGGACGAGGAACAGCGACAGGTGGCTGACCACCGTGGCCAGCGTCAGCCAGTGCCACCGGGCCCGCAGCAGGAGCACGGTGCGGTCGCGGAACTTGCTCATGGCCCGGTCCCAGCCGGTCACCGGCCCGCGGTGCAGGGGACGCAGCAGCGCCGAGACGAAGCGGGCCAGCCCGTTCCCGACCCGGATGGCGCTCTCCCGGCTGCGCAGCGCGAGCCAGAGCAGGACGACGGCCGCGACGAGGCCGGCGAGGCCCAGCGCACCGGCCAGCAGCCGGCCCGGCGTCGGCGGCCCCGTGAACGCGAGCAGCACGAGGGCGAGCACCGGCAGGCCCAGCTTGGCGAAGTTGTTCCACAGGCCGGACAGCAGCAGCGACACCGACGTCCGCGAGCGGGAGAAGCCCCAGGAGGAGTTCATCGTGTAGGTCAGGCCCACGGCGATCGCCGCCCCGCCGATGAGCAGGTTGGACACCGCCGTCGTCGTCTCGGTGGAGACCGTCGCCTGCCGCACCGTCATGCCCGGCATGGTCGTGACCATGACGAACTGGTAGGTCAACAGGTTCCAGATCGCCGCGACCACCAGCACGGTCACCTGCCACCAGGTCATCGCCTGCACGGCGGCCCAGACGTCGGAGAGGCTGGTGAACTGCGGGAGGAACCAGACGTAGACCGCGCCGACGAGCACCAGCGAGAAGATCGGGCCGATCAACCGCCGCCACAGCGGCTTGCGGCGCGGCTGCGCGGGGGTCTCGGACTCGAGAGTGGTCACGGCGCCTCCCCTCCGGGGGGATCGAGGTCGAGCCGGCCGCCGCTCTCCTCGTGCACCTGCTCCTGCAGGTCGGCGCGAGAGACCACGCCGACGACCTGGGAGGCAAGGGCCAGCGCCTCCCCGGGGCTGCTGCCGAGCAGCCGGAAGGAGACGGTGAGGCAGCCGCCCTCGAACAGGTAGAGGCGGTCACCGACGTAGGTCGGGCTCATCCGGGTGATCCGCTCCAGGCGGACCATGCCCTCCCGCTCGCTGGGGGTCTGGGTCGTCCCCGAGGTGTCGCACGAGGCCGTGAGGCGGACCTCGACCGCCTTGTCCCCGTCGCGGTTCGAGTCGAGCCAGAACGTGGCCTCGCCGTTCTCGGCCTCCAGGTGGTGGAACTTCCAGCCCAGAGGGATGGCGGTGCGGATGCAGGGCACCCAGGTCGCCGACGGCACGGACTGCGCCATGAGCAGGACGGCGTTGCCCGCGCCGTGCTCCCCGGTCGAGCACAGCGGCGTCCGGGTGATCGCGCTGTTGGGATCCGGGCTGGCGCAGCCGGTCAGCGCGGTCGCCACCAGTGCGCCGCCCGCGAGGAGGCTCGCCGGCCCCCGCCTCATAGCGGGGTCTCGACGATCATCTGGACGGCGATGTAGGTCCCGAGCACCAGGGCGAACAGCGTGGCCACGGTCAGGACCACCCGCCGCCAGCTCCACCGCTGGATCCGCACCGGCGGCAGCCGGTAGGGCAGCAGCCCGAGGAACTCGGCGTGCAGGTCGCGCCCCTGCTGGCGCAGCATCCGGCGCAGCTGGGTGGGCATGGTGAGCCCGCGGGTGGCGGCGAACGCCTCGGCGATCTCCTCGTCGGTGAACTGCCGGACCGCGCGGCGGTAGACCCGTTCGGCGTCGGTGCGCAGCCCGAGGACCAGCATCATGTTCGCCAGGTCGACCGCCTGCCGCCACGGGCTGGGCCGGACCTCGGCGAACGCGGTGTCGATCACCACCAGGTTCCCGTCGCGGACCAGCAGGTTCGCCGGCTTGATGTCCCGGTGGGCGAGCCCGACCTCCCACATCCGGCGGACGATGCCGAGCCCCTGGTCGATGACCGCGTCGTCCACCTCGGCCTCGCCGATCTCCGAGCCGCGCACGAACTCGGTGACCAGCAGGTACTCCCGCTCGGGGGTCATCTCGGCGATGCCGAGCGGGCGCGGGACGGGCAGTCCGGCGTCGTCCAGCAGGCGCAGGACGTAGTCCTCGTACTGCACCAGCCGGCGGACGCTGTGGTAAGGCTGCTCGTCCTCCAGCCGGCCGTAGAGCAGCGTGCGGCCGAGCTTGTACCAGCGGTCGGAGCGCACGTGCGTGGCCGCGTAGAGCTTGCCGAACACCTCGCTCTCACCCTCGTCGGACTTGACGGCGATCTTCAGCGGGGTGGAGCCACCCGAGCCGGACAGCCCGAAGGGCTTCACCGCGGTGGCCAGCAGGCCCAGCTGGTCCTGCAGCGCGCGGACGATCGCCTCCCCCCGCAGGCCCGTGACGTCGAGGTGCGCCGCCCGTCCGCGGCTGAAGCGGACCGGGAAGACGTCGTTCGGGGTCAGCAGCCGGAAGGCCGCGAGCGACAGCGCCACACCGAGGATGACCGCCGCCGCGACGTCGGTGGGGTGGTCCTGGGCGAGGTAGAGCCGGGACAGCGCGGTGAGGAGCAGCAGGCCGCACGCGACCCACTTGCCGATCGTCCGCTTCCGGCCGGCCGGCAGCTGGCAGTACAGGATGCTCACCAGGACGCCGGAGGCGAGGGCCATCGGCAGGGACGGCATGGAGAAGCCGGCCCACCTGCCGAGGATCTCCACCTCGTAGGGGCGGGGGCGCTGGAGGGCGCCGGCCATGCCGGCGACCACCGCGGTGACCACGAGGCCGACGCCCAGCGCCACGAACAGGTGCCGCCACCGCCGGAACACCGCCAGCGCCGCCAGGTTGGTCACCCACAGCACCTGGAGTGCCACCGCGGTCGCGAGCACGCCCGCGACCCTGGCCACCGGGGTGAGCGCCGGGGAGCGGATCGCCTCGAAGGCCTGGAGCACCCGCGTGTCGAGGACGTCGAAGTGCGACACGCTGTCGGTCAGCCACACCACGATCCAGGCGACCACCACGGCGCCGGAGGCCGCGAGCCACCACTTGCCGGACTTGGCCAGGTGCCGCGGGAGCGGGGGCGGTTCACCGGAGGGGCGACGACGGCGGCGGACACGGCGCAGGGCCGGTGGGTCGGGGCGGTCGACCGTCCCCGTCGCGGTCACCGCCGGGGGCAGTGTCGCCATGCCGAGGGATCGTCCTCCCCGGAGCGGGACGCGAACACCCCCTTTCGTCGTGACCGTCCGGGCTACCCTGGCCGCCTCCCCACCGGAGGGAGGCGCCGTGCGTGCTCGCCGGGCCGCCCGAGCCGTGCTCGTGCTCGCCCTCAGCGCGCTCACCGCCTGCTCGACCGTCGCCGCGCTGCCGCCGGCGCCGACGCTGCTCGAGGGGACGATCCGGTTCGCCGCCTACGACTTCTCCGAGAACCAGATCCTGGTCGAGGTCTACGCCGAGGCCGCGCGGCGGGCCGGGCTGCCCGTCGTCGTCCAGCCCGGGGGCGCCACCCGCGAGGTCCTGGAGCCGGCGCTGGAGCAGGGCAAGGTCGACGTCGTCATCGACTACCTGGGGACGGTGGAGGGGTTCGTCCGCCGCGGCCGGCCCGCCTCCGACCGGACGCCGGAGGAGCTGCACGCCGCCCTGACCCAGGAGCTGGGCCCGCGCGGCATCGGCGTCCTGACCGCCGCCGAGGCCGAGGACCAGAACGGCTTCGCCGTCACCGCCGCCTTCGCGGCCGAGCACGGGGTGCGCCGGCTCTCGGAGCTGGCCCCGCTGGCCGGGGACCTGGTCTTCGGGGGGCCGCCGGAGTGCCCCGACCGGCCGCTGTGCCTGCCCGGCCTGCGGGAGGTCTACGGCCTGGAGTTCGGCCAGGTGCTGGCGATGTCCTCGCGCGAGGCCACGGTGGAGAACCTGGTGGCCGGCGGGATCGACGTGGGGCTGCTGGAGACCACCGACGCCCGGCTGACCGGCGCCTCGGTGCTGCTGCTCGCCGACGACCGGTCGCTGCAGCCGCACGAGAACGTCGTCCCGCTGGTGCGCTCCGCCGTCCTGGACCGGTGGGGCGACCGGCTCCAGCGCGCGCTGGACGAGGCCAGCGCGAAGCTGACCACCCTGGACCTGATGGCGCTCAACCGGGCGGTCGAGGTCCGGGGGCTGACGCCGCAGCAGGCCGCCGCCGAGTGGCTCGACCGCCGCTGAGGGATCCGGTCCTCAGACGATGGCGCCGCGGCCGGTGATGGCGCGGCCGACGATCAGGCTGTTGACCTCGCGGGTGCCCTCGTAGGAGTAGATCGCCTCGGCGTCGGCGACGTAGCGGCCCACGTGGTTCTCCAGCAGGATCCCGTTGCCGCCCATGAGCTCGCGCGCCCACCCGACCGTCTCGCGCATCCGCATCGTGCTGAACGCCTTGGCCAGCGAGGCGTGCTCGTCGACGAGGCGGCCCTCGTCCTGCAGCTGCGAGACGCGGGTGCACATCGTCGCCGACGCGGTGATGTTGCCGAGCATCCGCACCAGCAGGTCCTGGACCAGCTGGAACTCGGCGATCGGCTTGCCGAACTGGGTGCGCTCGGTGGCGTAGGCCAGGGCGTGCTCGTAGGCGCCGCGGGCGCAGCCGACCGCCGACCAGGCGACGCTGGCGCGGGTCATCCGCAGCACGTTGGCGGTGTCGCGGAAGCTGTTGGCCTCCTGCAGCCGGTTCTCCTCCGGCACGCGGACGCCGTCCAGGGTGATCAGCGCGTTCTGCACGGCCCGCAGCGCGATCTTGTCCTCGAGGTCGACGGTGCTGAAGCCGGGGGTGTCCTTCTCCACCACGAAGCCGAGAACCCGGTCGGTCTCCACGTCGCGGGCCCAGATGACGATCAGGTCGGCGAAGCTGGCGTTGCCGATCCACTTCTTCTGCCCGTCGAGCACCCAGCCGTCGCCGTCGCGGCGGCAGGTGGTCTTCAGGCCCCGGGCGACGTCGGAGCCGGACTGCGGCTCGGTGAGCCCGAACGCGCCGATCAGCTCCATGCGCGCCATCGGCGGCAGCCAGCGCTGCTTCTGCTCCTCCGAGCCGCAGAGGTAGACGGTGCCCATCGCCAGGCCGCCGTGGACGCCGAAGAAGGTGGCGGTCGACGGGTCGCCGCGGGAGAGCTCCATCGCCACCATGCCGTCGACCAGGAACGACCGGCCGGGGCAGCCGTAGCCGTGGTAGGGGTTGCCCGCGATGCCCAGCTCGGCCATCTCGGGGATGAGGTGGCGCGGGAACTTGCCGCGCGTCCACCACTCGTTGATGCACGGCTCGACCCGCTCGTTCATGAACGTCCGCACCCGCTGCAGCAGCGCGCGGCCGTCGTCGTCGAGCAGTCCGGCGAGGTCGTAGAAGTCCGACGTGCTGATCAGGTCCACGGGGCGTCTCCTCTGGCGCACTGAAGATCAGCTCGGGTCAGGCGGTGCCTCGCCGTCCGGGAGGCACCGCTCGACCCGGGCTGATCATGGTCCCGCCGGGCGCGGACCGCTACGTCGTCTGCTGGTCCTTCGGGTTGGCGCGCGCGTCGAGCTGGATCTCCTTGTCCGCCCGCGGGACGCCCTCCTTGAGCTCCTTGGAGCGCTCGATCTCGGAGTCGAGCTCGATGCCGAACAGCAGGGCCACGTTGGTCAGCCAGAACCAGACCAGGAAGATGATCATCCCGGCCAGGGCGCCGTAGGTCTTGTTGTAGCTGCCGAAGTTGGCGACGTAGAACGCGAACGCGGCCGAGGCGACCGCCCAGATCAGGAGCGCCGCGGCGGCGCCGGGGCTGACCCACTTGAAGCCGCGCAGCCGGACGTTCGGCGTCGCGTAGTAGAGAACCGCGATCATCAGCGCGACGAGGACGACGATCACCGGCCACTTGACCACGTTCCAGACGGTCACCGCGGTGTCGCTCACGCCGATCGCCTCGCCGATCGCCCTCACCACCGGGCCGCTGAGCACGACCATGGCGAGGATCACGGCCGCGAAGAGCACGCCGATCAGCGTCACCAGCAGCTGGAGCGGCTTGAGCTTCCAGACCTTGCGACCCTCGGGCGTCTCGTAGACGACGTTGGCCGCGCGGGTGAAGGCGCCCACGTAGCCGGACGCGGACCAGATGGCGCCGATCAGACCGAAGACCAGGCCGAAGCCGGCGGCGGTGTTGCCGGCGATCTGGTTGACCACCGGCTCGATCGTGCGCGCGGCGCCGCCCGGGATCACGGCGGTGATCGCGTCGCTGATCGTCCGCGGATCGGCCACCAGTCCGATGATCGACAGCAGCGCCAGCAGCGCGGGGAACAGGGCCAGGACGCCGTAGTAGGTGAGCGATGCGGCCCAGTCGGTGAGGTTGTCCTCGCTGAACTCCTTGGCGGTGCGCTTCAGCGTGGCGAGGAAGGAGGGGCGGGCGTCAGCGCCGGTGGGTGCGTAATCAGCGCGGGTGCCGCTGATCGTGTCGTCGTCGGGTGCCGGGTCGCCGGCACGGTTGTCGGCGAAGCGGGTCTCCGACTTGGTGCGGCTCGAGCCGGTTGTTCGGGCCATGGTGGTCCTCCGGTCACTGGATCGTGTGCCACCCTGTCGTGCCCCGGTCGATCCGGTTCCATTCCCACCCGCGCCGTCCCGGGCGCGTCACAGCCTCAGCGCAGCCCGGACACCGGCGACCACTCGCCGGCTCGGGCGGTCGCCTCCTCGAGGTCGGCCCGCTCGTCCGGACGACGCCCCGCCCCAGACCGCAGCCCGATCAGGCTGACCGCCGCCACCGCCGCGGCGCTGCCCAGCCCGACCAGCCCGATGTGCGCGTACGCCGACTCCCGCGGCAGGCCGGTCGCCGGGTCCAGCCCCGCCGCGAGGAGGGCGACCGCCACGGTGCTGCCCAGCGCCTGGCCGCTGGCGCGGAAGATCGAGTTGACCGCGTTGGCCACGCCGGTCTCGTCGCGCCGGACCGCCTGCACCACCAGCGTGGGCAGCCCGGCGTAGGCGACCGTGACGAACAGCTGGGTGAGCAGGCCGGCGGCGACCCACAGCCAGGGCGTGGAGGGGAGCAGCGCCAGGACCGCGAAGCCGGCGATCCCGCAGCCGGCGCCGATCAGGAGCGTGGCCAGCGCGCCGATCCGGTTCACCACGCGCCCGGCCAGCGGCGCGACCACGATGCCGGCCACGCCGCCGGGCAGCAGGTAGACGACCGCGGCCTCCAGCACGCCGGCGCCGAATCCGTACCCGGCCACCTCGGGCGGGGTCTGCACGTACTGCAGCACCGCGAGGAACGAGGTGAAGATGGCGACGCCGGTGAGCAGTCCGGCGACGTTGGGCAGCACCATGCGCCGGTCGGTCAGCAGCGCCGGGCGCACCAGCGGCGCGGTCAGCCGGCGCTGCAGCAGCACCCACCCGGTCAGGACGACGACGGCGCCGGCCAGGCAGCCGAGCACGGCGGGGGAGGCCCAGCCCCAGTCATCGGCCTGCGAGAGCGGCAGCAGGAACAGCACCAGGCCGGCGCCCAGGAGCACGGCGCCCCACCAGTCGACCCGCCCGGAGGCCGTCGGCGGGCGGGCCGGCAGCACCCGGACGGCGAGCACCAGCGCCAGCACCGTGACGGCGAGGCCGAGCCAGAAGGAGCGGTGGTAGTCGCCGTCGTCCCCGGTCAGCAGGCCGGTGGCCACCAGCCCGACGACCCCTCCGACCGCCAGCGTGCTGCTGGCCACCGACATCGCGACGCTGAGCCGCTCCCGCGGCAGCTCCCGTCGCAGCACGCTCATCGACAGCGGGAACAGCCCGTACGAGGCGCCCTGCAGCACCCGCGCGACGATCAGCAGCGGCAGCGTGGCGGTGAGCGCGGCCAGCAGGGTGCCCAGCGCGACGGTGGTCAGGATGCCGAGGATCACCGGCCGCTCGCCGCGGGTGTCGCCGAGCCGCCCGAGGACCGGGGTGAGGACGGCGGCGGCGAGCAGGTTCGCGGTCAGCACCCAGCCGGCCGCGGCGGTCGAGACGTCCAGCTCGGCGGCGATGGTGGGCAGCACCGGGACGACGAGGCTCTGCAGCATCGACAGCGTGGTGACGCCCACGGAGAGCGCCAGGACGAGCACGGCGGGCTTCGGCGCGCGTGACCCCTGCGACGTGCCGGTACCGGAAGCTTTCCCGGCGCCCGGCGACACATCAGGATCAGACCACGCACCCTGATGGTCCGCGCCGTGGCGGCGGGCGTGCGGTGCATGACGATCGTCACACCCGGTCGGGGGATTCCGGCCACCGACGATTGGAACGACGTCGGCCCGGGGAAGAAGCTCAGCACGTGACCGTGCTGTCCGGGCCCCGAGCCCAGGCGGCGACGACCGCTGACATGGGGGAGAACTGATGGTGCTGTGGCCGGCCGTGAGCCTGATCGGGTTCCTCGTGCTGACCGCCCTGGTGATCGCGATGGGCACCCGCTCCACCGCTCGCTACGAGCGCGAGCAGCGGGGCGCCGTCTTCGCCGAGAACACCGCCACCGAGCCGGTCGGGGTGACCGCCGCGTAGTCGTTCAGAAGCAGCGCTCGTCGGCGTCGAGGACGGTGCGGTCGAGCGACTCCAGCAGGTCCAGCTGCACGTGGACCTTGGGCAGCTCCCAGCGGTGGAAGTACCGTGCCGCGACCCGCTTGCCCTCGTGGAACGCGCTGTCCGCGGACCCCGTGGCCAGCGCCTGCTCCAGCCACAGCCACGCGACGACGATGTGCCCGGCCGCCTCGAGGTAGGCGCTGGCGTTGGCCAGCGTGAGCTCGGCGTCCCCGGTGCCCCACAGCGTCGCCGTCACCGAGCCCAGCCGGGCCACCGCCGCGTCGAGGTCGGCCGCGAAGCCTGACCAGTCCGTCCCCGCCGCCCGCGCCGTCGTCGCGCCGATCGTCTCGCCCAGCAGCCGGAGCCCCGCGCCGCCCTGCGCCACCACCTTGCGGCCGAGCAGGTCGAGCGCCTGGATGCCGTTGGTGCCCTCGTGGATCGGGTTGAGCCGGTTGTCCCGGTAGAACTGCTCGACCGGGTAGTCGCGGGTGTAGCCGTAGCCGCCGTGCACCTGGATGGCCAGGTCGTCGGCGACCGGCCCCCACTGCGACGGCCACGCCTTCGCGATCGGCGTCAGCGTCTCCAGCAGCAGGTGCGCCCGCGCGCGGTCGGCCTCGCTCTCGGCCGTCTGCTCCTCGTCGACCAGCCGCGCGCAGTACAGCCCGAGGGCCAGGCCGCCCTCGGCGTAGGACTTCGCGGCCAGCAGCATCCGGCGGACGTCGGGGTGCTCGACGATCCGCACCGGCGGCGAGGCGGGGTCCTTGGCCGCCGCCGGCCGGCCCTGGGTGCGGGTCCGCGCGTACTCCAGGGCGTGCAGGTAGCCGGTGTAGCCGAGCACGGTCGCGCCCATGCCGACGCCGATCCGCGCCTCGTTCATCATGTGGAACATGTAGGTCAGGCCGCGGTGCCGCTCGCCCACGAGGTAGCCCACGGCGCCGGCCCGCCCGCCCGGCGTGTGCACGCCCTCGCCGAAGTTGAGCAGCGTGTTCGTCGTCCCCCGGTAGCCCATCTTGTGGTTCAGCCCGGCGAGGACGACATCGTTGCGCTCGCCCAGCGAGCCGTCCTCGTTCACCAGGAACTTCGGCACGATGAACAGCGAGATGCCCTTCACCCCGGGCGGCCCGCCGGGGATCTTGGCCAGGACCAGGTGGACGATGTTCTCGGTCAGCTCGTGGTCGCCGCCGGAGATCCACATCTTGTTGCCGGTCAGCCGGTAGGTGCCGTCGTCCTGGGGCTCGGCCCGCGTGGTGATGTCGGCCAACGACGAGCCGGCCTGGGGCTCGGAGAGCGCCATCGTCCCGAACCAGCGGCCCTCGACCTCGGGCCGCACGTAGGTGGCGATCTGCTCCGGGGAGCCGTGCGCGATGAGCAGCCGCGCGTTGGCCATCGTGAGGAACGGGTAGGCCGAGGTGCCGACGTTGGCCGCCTTGAACCAGGCGAAGACCGCCTGCCCCACGGTGTGCGGCAGCTGCAGGCCGCCGTACTGCTCGTCGAACTCGCTCGACATCAGGCCGGCCTCGGCGAACACCCGCAGCGCCTGCGCCACCTCGGGGATCATCTCCACCCTGCCGTCGACGAACCGCGGCTCGTTCTCGTCGGCGGTGCGGTTGTGCGGCGCGAAGTGCTCGGTGGCGATCTGCTCGGCCAGCTCGAGGACGGCGTCGAAGGTCTCCCGCGAGTGCTCGGCGTAGCGCGGCCGCTTGGTGAGGGACTCCACGTCGAGCCACTCGTGCAGGAGGAACTCGAGGTCGCGGCGGGACAGGATCAACGACGAGCGCACCCCCTCACGGTATGCCCCGGTCAGGCGAGGAACGGCTCCAGGAGGGCGAGCGTCTCGGCCGGTCGCTCCTCCACGAGGAAGTGCCCGGCGTCCACCGGGCCGCCCCGGACGTCGGTGGCCCGCTCGCCCCAGACCATCAGCGGGTCGTCCGGACCGGTGCCGACGACGCTGCGGGATCCCCACACGACCAGCAGTGGCACCGACACCTGCCGGCCGGCCGCGGCGTCCGCCGCGTCGAGGTCGAGGTCGACGGTCGCGCCCGCCCGGTAGTCCTCGAGCATGGCGTGGCGGGCCGCCGGGTCGGCGTAGCTGCGCTCGTACTCGGCGAGGGCGGCGGGGGCGAACGCGTCCAGGTCGCTGCCCCAGCCGCCGAGCAGGCTGTGCAGGTAGCCGAGGGGGTCGCCGGCGATCAGCCGCTCCGGGACCGGCTCGGGCTGGATGTAGAGGAACCAGTGGTAGTAGGCCGTGGCCAGCCGCCGGTCCACGTGCCCGTAGACGTGCGCGGTCGGGAGGATGTCCAGCACCGCGGCGCGGGTCACCGCCTCGGGTTCGTCGAGGGCCAGCCGGTGCGTCACGCGGGCGCCGCGGTCGTGCCCGACGACGGCGTAGCGCTCGTGGCCGAGCGAGCGCATGAGCGCCGCCTGGTCGGCGGCCATGGCCCGGAACGAGTAGCCGGCGTGGTCCGGGCCGGCGTCCGGGCGGCCGGAGTCGCCGTAGCCGCGCAGGTCGGCGGCGACGACGGTGTGCCGCTGCGCCAGCCCCGGCGCCACCTCGTGCCACATGGTCGAGGTCTCCGGATACCCGTGCAGCAGGAGCACCGGCGGGCCGGACCCGCCGGTCACCGCGTGCACCCGGCAGCCGCCGCCGTGCGGGGACGACACCTCGACGTCGACGGTCTCGAACCCCTCGAACACGCAGGTCACCGTGTCAGCTCCGGCCCGCGACGGCTACTCCCGGACGCGACGAGGGCCCCCCACCGCCGGTGCGGTGAGGGGCCCTCGTGGGAGCGGAGCGGCTACTCCCTGGGCTTGCCGGCGGGCGGCGGCGTCGACGTCGGCGCGGCGGCGCCGGCGGCGTTGAGGGTCTTCTCCTCCGGCGTCCGCTCGACGGCCGGCGGGACGGCGTCCGGCTCGGCGGCCTCACCGGCAGCGGCCGCCTGCTGGGCCTGGATGCCCGACTGGTTGCGCAGCGGCACCTGCGGCAGGAACAGCAGCACGAAGAAGCCGATCGCCACGACGAGCGCGGCCACCAGGAACACCAGGTCGAGGGTGTTGGAGAACCCGACGCGGAACGGCGCGACGAGTGCCGGGAACGCGTTGATGCCGGTCGTGTCGGCGAGCACGCTGTCCGCTCCCGCCTGCTGCAGCGCCGCCGCCTGCTGCGCCGCCTCGCCGCCCGACGCGGCTGCCTGGCGGATCTGGTCGCCGATCTCGGTGGGGAGCCGGGAGAACATGATCGAGAGGAAGGCCGCCGTCCCGATCGTGCCGCCCATCTGGCGGAAGAAGGTGACCGACGAGGTCGCCACGCCGATCTCGCGCGGCGAGACGGCGTTCTGCACCGCCAGGATGATCGGCTGCATGTTGAAGCCCAGGCCGAGGCCCAGCAGCAGCATGAACGGCACCAGCGTCCAGACCGAGGTGTCGGCCTCGACGACGAACGACAGCGACGCCAGGGCGACGACCATGAACACGACGCCGACCAGCGGGAAGATCTTGTACTTGCCGGTCCGGGCGATGATCTGACCGGCGGACATGGCCCCGGTCATGATGCCGAGCACCAGGGGGAGCATCTGCAGCCCGGCGACGGTCGGGCTCGAGCCGTGCACGACCTGCAGGTACTGCGGCAGGAGCAGGATGCCGCCGAACATGCCGGCGCCGAGCACCACGCTGCTGATGCTGCTCACCGAGAACGTCCGGTTGGCGAACATCCGCAGCGGGAGGATCGCGTCGTCCTTGTACGCCCGCTCGGCCAGGACGAACATCAGCAGGCCGAGGGCGCCGACGGCGTAGCAGAGGACGGCGCGGCCCGAGCTCCAGCCCCAGGTGCGGCCCTGCTCGGCCACGATCAGCAGCGGGACCAGCGCGATGACCAGCCCGAGCGCGCCGGGCCAGTCGATCCGGTGGTCGCGGCGGGTGTGCGGCAGGTGCAGCACGCGCATGACGACGGCGAAGGCGGCGACGCCCAGCGGCACGTTGATCCAGAAGATCCAGCGCCAACCCTCGAGGCCGAGGATGGAGGACTGGCCGGCCAGGAAGCCGCCGATGACCGGGCCGAGCACGCTGGACGTGCCCCACACCGCCATGAAGTAGCCCTGGTACTTCGAGCGCTCCCTGGGCGGGACGATGTCGGCGATGATCGCCAGGGCCAGCGACATCAGGCCACCGGCGCCGATGCCCTGCAGCGCCCGGAAGGCCGCCAGCTCGTACATCGACGTCGCGATGCCGCAGAGCGCCGAGCCGACGACGAAGACGGCGATGGCGAACAGGTAGAAGCCCCGCCGACCGTAGATGTCGGAGAGCTTGCCGTAGAGGGGGGTGGCGATGGTCGAGGTGATCAGGAACGCCGTCGTCGCCCAGGCCTGCAGGTCGTAGCCCCGCAGGTCGTCGGCGATCGTGCGGATCGCGGTCGACACGACGGTCTGGTCGAGCGCGGCGAGGAACATGCCGAGCATCAGGCCGGACAGGATCGTGAGGATCTGCCGGTGGGTGAAGACGCCGCTGGCGTCCGGTGCCGCGGCCGCCGCGCGGGCGCCCCTGCGGTCGGCCGCGCTGCTGCGGGTGGAGGTCTGGCTCATCGCTTCTCTCTCGGGGCGGGAACGTCGTTGGTGGCGGAGGGGGCGTCGCTGCCCGGGCCGCAGGGATAGCCGGGGAGCCCGGCGGTGAGGTCGTCGAGCAGGCGGGTGAACAGGGTCGTGAGCGTGGCCAGCTCGTCCTCGCTCCACCCGGCGGTGACCCGCTCGAGGTGGGCCTCCCGCTCGCGGCGCAGCTGCTCGAGCTGCGCGCGCCCGGCGTCGGTGACGACCAGCCGGCTGGCCCGCCCGTCGGTCTCGTCGGCGACGCGGGTCACGAGCCCGCGCTCCACCAGGGAGGTCACGTGGCGGCTGACGGTGGAGGGGTCGGCGTGCACGAGCTCGGCCAGCGCTCCCTGGCGCAGGGACCCGAGGCGCACCAGCGGGAAGAGCAGGACCAGTGCGGCGCGGTCACGGCCCTCGGCGGCCTGCTGCGCCTTGAGCGCATGCACGAGCCGCCCGAAGCGGGGCAGCTGCTCGGAGAGCGCCCGCAGGTGGTCGAGCCGCTGGGCGGCGTCGACCGGCGGAACGGACGAGGTGGTCAACCGGAACTCCAGACAGGGGAGCTGAGGAACATGTGCACGCTACAACCTGTTGCTCCGTACACGCAATCAGTTGCGTCGTGCAAGGAGATGTGACCTGGCCGACGGCGGCGCGGGCCGTGGCGGTGGGATCCTCGGATCGGGGTACCCCACGTCGCGCGCCGGTATCCGCAGGTCCGCCGACCCCCAGGACGAAGGAGGCTGCGCCGTGAGCGCCCCCGACGACGCCCCCGCGCGCAGCGGCTCCGGCCCCGACGAGCTCCGGGCCCGGCTCGCCGGTCTGACGATCGAGGACGAGCACCGGCTGCGCCGCCGGCTGGACGGGCTGCGCCGGACCCGCGACGCGGAGGCCCGGGCGCGCCAGCGTGAGCGGATCGTCGCGGATGTGGCCGCCGCCGAGGCGCGGATCGCCCGCCGGCGGGCCGCCGTCCCCGCGCTGAGCTACCCCGACGAGCTGCCGGTGAGCGCCCGCCGCGACGACATCGCCGCGGCGCTCCGGGACAACCAGGTGGTCGTCGTCGCCGGGGAGACCGGCTCGGGCAAGACGACGCAGTTACCGAAGATCGCCCTCGAGCTGGGCCGCGGCGTGCGCGGGCGGATCGGGCACACCCAGCCGCGCCGGATCGCCGCGCGCAGCGTCGCCGAGCGGATCGCCGAGGAGCTGGACAGCCCGCTGGGCGAGGCCGTGGGCTTCAAGATGCGCTTCACCGACCACGTCAGCGACACGACGGTGGTCAAGCTGATGACCGACGGCGTCCTGCTGGCCGAGATCGTCCGCGACCGGCTGCTGCGCCAGTACGACACGATCATCCTCGACGAGGCGCACGAGCGGAGCCTCAACATCGACTTCCTGCTGGGCTACCTCGCCCAGCTGCTGCCGCGGCGGCCGGACCTGAAGCTGGTCATCACCTCGGCGACCATCGACGTCGAGCGCGTGGCCAAGCACTTCGGTGACGCGCCGATCGTCGAGGTCAGCGGCCGCACCTACCCGGTCGAGGTGCGCTACCGGCCGGTCGTCGACCCCGACGACGCCGACGCCGACCCGGACCGTGACCAGGTCAGCGCGATCCTCGACGCCGTCGACGAGCTGGTCGCCGAGGGGCCGGGCGACATCCTGGTCTTCCTGGCCGGCGAGCGGGAGATCCGCGACACCCAGGACGCGCTCGAGGAACGGAACCTGCCGAACACCGAGATCACCCCGCTGTACTCGCGGCTGTCGGCCGCCGACCAGCACAAGGTCTTCGCGCCGCACACCGGCCGGCGGATCGTGCTGGCCACCAACGTCGCCGAGACCTCGCTGACCGTGCCGGGCATCCGCTACGTGATCGACCCGGGCACCGCCCGCATCTCGCGGTACAGCCATCGCACCAAGGTGCAGCGGCTGCCGATCGAGCCGGTCAGCCAGGCCTCGGCGCGCCAGCGGGCCGGCCGCTGCGGGCGCACGTCCGACGGCGTCGCGATCCGGCTCTACACCGAGGAGGGCTTCCTCGCCCGGCCCGAGTACACCGACCCGGAGATCCTGCGCACCAACCTGGCGTCGGTGCTGCTGCAGATGGCCGCGCTGGACCTGGGCGACGTCCTCGAGTTCCCGTTCGTCGACCCGCCGGACCGCCGCGCGGTCGCCGACGGCCTGGCCCTGCTGGAGGAGCTCGGCGCGCTGGAGGACGGCCGCCTCACCGATGTCGGGCGCTCGCTGGCCGCGCTGCCGCTGGACCCGCGGCTGGCCCGCATGGTGGTCGAGGCCGACCGGCGCGGCGTGCTGGAGGAGGTCCTGGTCATCGCGGCCGGGCTGACCATCCAGGATCCGCGCGAGCGGCCGGCCGAGCACCAGCAGGCCGCCGACGAGGCGCACGCCCGGTTCGCCGACGAGCACTCCGACTTCCTCGCGCTGCTCAACCTGTGGCGCTACCTGGCCGAGCAGCAGGAGGCGCTGTCCGGCAACCAGTTCCGCCGCACGGTCAAGCGGGAGTTCCTGCACTACCTGCGCATCCGCGAGTGGCAGGACCTCCACGGCCAGCTGCGCGGCACCGCCCGCCGGCTCGGGATGACCGTCGGCGACCCGGCGGCCGAACCCGACGAGCGGGGCATCACCGCGGCGCTGCTCGCCGGTCTGCTCTCGCACGTCGGACTGCAGATGGAGAGCCCCTCGAAGGGCCAAAATGGCCATTTTGGCCCCTCCGGACGCCGGCCGAGCCGGGAGTACCTGGGGGCCCGGGGCACGCGATTCGTGATCGCGCCGGGCACCCCGCTGGCCAAGAAGCCGCCGCGCTGGGTGGTCGCCGCGGAGATCGTGGAGACCAGCCGGCTGTTCGCCCGCACCGTGGCCCGCGTGGACCCCGACGTGGTGGAGCGGGTGGCCGCGCACCTGGTCGAGCGGCAGTACGCCGAGCCGCGCTGGGACGCCAAGCGCGGCTCCGTCGTCGCGAGCGAGCGCGTGACCCTCTACGGCATCCCGCTCGTCGTCGGGCGCCGGGTGCAGTACGGCTCGATCGACCCGGTCGTGTCCCGCGAGCTGTTCATCCGGCACGCGCTCGTGCAGGGCGAGTGGACGACGCACCACCGGTTCTGGGCCGAGAACCAGCGGGCGATCGAGCAGGTGGCCGCCCTCGAGGAGCGGGCGCGCCGGCGCGACATCCGCGTGGACGAGGAGACGCTGTTCGAGCTCTACGACGCCCGCGTCCCCGCCGACGTCGTCTCCACCCGGCACTTCGACCGCTGGTGGAAGACCGCCCGCCGCCAGACCCCCGACCTGCTCACCTTCACCCCGGAGATGCTCACCAACGCCGCGGCCGCCGGGCAGGTGCGCGTCGAGGACTTCCCCGACCGGGTCGCACTCACGCAGGGCCTGACCCTGCCGCTGTCGTACGCGTTCGCCCCGGGATCTCCCCAGGACGGCGTCACCGTCGACGTCCCGCTCGGCGTGCTGGACACCGTGGCCGCGCGGACCTCGGGGGAGTCCCTGGCGTTCACCGTCCCCGGCATGCGGGAGGAGCTGGTCACCGCGCTGCTGCGCACGCTGCCCAAGCAGACGCGCCGGGCCCTGGTGCCCATCCCGGACCGCGTGCGCGAGGTGCTGCCGCACATCGATCCGGGCGAGCCGCTGCTGCCGGCGCTGGAGCGGGAGCTCCAGCGGGCCGTCGGCGTCCCCATCCCGCCGGACGCCTGGCAGCCGGCGCAGGTGCCCGACCACCTGCGGGCCACCTTCCGGGTGCTGGACGACGCCCAGCGCCCCCTGGCCACGGGCAAGGACCTCGCCGCGCTCCAGGCGCAGGTCGCCCCCCAGGCCCGCGCCGGCCTGGCCCGGGCGGCCTCGGACCTCGAGCGCACCGGCCTGACCACGTGGGAGCTCGGCACGCTGCCGCGCACGGTCGAGGTGCGCCGCGGCGCCCACGTGGTGACGGCGTACCCCGCGCTCGTCGACGAGGGGACGACGGTCGGCGTCCGCGTGGTCGCCACCGAGGCGGAGGCGACCCGGCTGACCTGGGCCGGGGCGCGCCGGCTGCTCGTGCTGGCCGCCGGATCCCCCGCCCGCCAGGTGGTCAAGGGCCTCTCGCCGCGCACCCGGCTGGCCCTGCAGTTCAACCCCGACGGCGAGATCCCGGCCCTGGTGGACGACGTCGTCGACGCGGCCGCCGGCGAGCTGATCGCCGCCGCCGGCGGGCCGCCGCGGGACGAGGCCGCGTTCGCCGCGCTGGTCGAGCGGGCGCGGGCCGAGCTGTCGCCGCTGACCACCGAGGGCATCCGCCGCGTGGAGGCCGTCCTGACCCAGGCCCGGGAGGTCGCGGTCGCGATCGGCGCGGCGCCGGGCCGGCGGGTTCCCGAGGCGGCGATCGCGGATCTGCGCCGGCAGATGGGCGGGCTGCTGCACCAGCGGTTCACGGAGACGGGGCTGCGCCGGCTGCCCGACGTCGTCCGCTATCTGCGGGCGATGGCCCACCGGCTGGAGAAGCTGCCCGCCAACGCCGCCCGCGACGCGGTCTGGATGGAGCAGGTCGCGGCCGTGACCGCGGAGTACGAGCAGCTGCGCGCGCGGGTGCCGGCGACGGGCGCGCCGGACGACCCGGTGACCCGGATCCGCTGGATGGTCGAGGAGCTGCGCGTCGGGCTGTTCGCCCAGGGGATCGGCACGCCGCGGCCGATCTCCGAGCAGCGCGTGTACAAGGCGATCGACGCGCTCCACCCGTGAGCGCAGACCGAGGGCCCGCCACCCACCGGTGACGGGCCCTCGGTCTGTTCAGTTGTGGTGCTGCGCCGGATCAGCCGGCGTTCCGGTCGGTCCCGCGGTCAGCTGAACGTGACGGGAACGGTGACGCCGGTCGCGCCGGGCGAGCTGACCGACACGTTCGTCGGCTGGGTCGTCGCCAGGGCGCCGGCCCTCACCCGGAACCGGTACTCGTTCGCCCCGCCCGCGGCGGCCGGGGCCGTCACCTGCGTGGTGGTGGTCGCGACCACGCCGTTGACCGTGCCCCTCAGCGTGAGGACCGTGCCGACCGGCGCGCTCGTCGTGCCCTCGACGCGGACGTCGCCGGCCTTCCACTGCGCCCGGGCGACACTGATCGTGTCGACCACACCGGTCACCGTCCCGTCGACCTTGTTCGACTCGGTGCTGCCGGCCGAGTTGGTCGCCGTGACGCTGAAGGTGTACGTGCCCTTCGCCAGGTTGCTGACGACGAACGGCGACGTCTGGGCGCCGGTCGGCTGCGGGGTGATCTTGGTGACGCCGCCCTGCTGGTAGACGTTCACCTGGTAGGTCTCACCCGCGACCGGGACCCACGACACCGTGGCCGAGGTCTGGCCACCGGTGACCTTCGCGACCGGGGCCGTCGGCGCCACGGCCTGCCCCGGCTGGAAGGTGCCACTGGCGGTCTCGACCAGGTCCTGGTCGTTGAGCGCCGCGACGTGGACCGTCACCTTCTTGTCGATCGTGAGTCCGTCGGCCGGGAACGGCAGCGCGGCATCGGTGATCGAGCCACCCGCGTAGACCGGGTTCGGGGTGGCCGGGTCCGTCTCGAGCGTGTACCAGATCGTGGAACCGGCGCTGGTCGTCGCGGTCAGCTTGTTCGCCGTCACGGCGACCGTCGGGTCGGCGTCGGGCGCCGGGGTCAGCGTCAGCTGCGGCAGGACCCCCGGCGTCTGCGGCGCCGTCCCGGCGCTGGTACCGATCGTGAACGGCGTGCTCGACTTGCCGTCCGCGGTGATGGCGCGAACCTGGAAGTCGTACGTCGCCGCCGGGTCCAGCCCGTCCACGGTGCCCTGGCTCACGCCCTGCGGGTACTGCGCACCGACCAGCGCCTGCCGACCGGAGACAGCGGTCTTGTTGACCGCGATCACGCTGTAGCTCAGCACCGGGGAGGCGGTCGGCACGCTGTCGGCCGGCGTCCACTTCACGGTCGCCGACTTCTTGTCGTCGGCCAGGGTGACGAACGCCGATCCGGCGGCCGGGGTGGCGTCCGACGGGCCGAGCGGGCAGCCGCCCATGCCGGGACCGCCGGCCTCGCCGAACTCGGCGATGGTCAGACCCTGCCGGTTGGCGTCGGCGTCCTCGACCTGCCAGGACAGCACCCGCTCACCGAGCTCGGCGTCCGCGGCCTGCGCGGCCGCAGCCGCGTCGTCGAACACGTAGGTGGCGAGGTACGAGCCGGGCGAGCCCGCGACGGGCTCCAGGCTGGAGGTGTAGCCGCCCTTGGGCGCGGGGGTCGCCGGGCCGGGCAGCGCGCGGACGTCACGCTTGCCGACGAGGTCGACGAGGGCCGGCTCGACGATGCGCTGCTCGATCTGGGCCGGGTTGACGTCGGGGCCCAGCGTGACCGCGACCGTCACCGTCTTGCCGTCCGCGCCGAGGACGGCGTCAGCGGCGTGCCCGCTCGAGGTGGTGGTGGTCCCACCCGACCCGTCCGGGAACGTGACGGTCACCTTGTCCCCGGCCTTGATGTCCGGGGTGACGTTGAGGCCGGTGCCCGCGCCCCAGCAGAAGCCGCCGGGGTGGTTGATCTCGAACGCGACACCACCGCCGTCGACGAGGGCCTTGGCGGAGCCGATGACCTGCGAGCCACGGGTCACCTCGATCGTGGCGGTCTCGCCGGCGTGGTCGGCATAGCCCTCGACCGAGACGAAGTCGCGGTCGGGGAAGACGACGATGTTGTCGGGGAAGGTCGGCACGTCGGTCACGGCCGCTCCGGCCGTCTGGGCGACGAGGATGCCGCCGGTCGCCGAGGCGATGGCGAGCGAGCCGGCCACCAGCGCGCGGCCCGTCCGGCGGCTCAGGCGGGAGGATCGCATTCCTGCAGGCGGGGCCGGGAGCCGGCTGCGGTGGCGGCCACCGGGAGCCGTGCGTGAGGTTCTCGACATGCTGGTCTCCGCTGTGAGGGGGTCCTCCGCTCGGGCGAGCGGATCCATGCAGAGACGGTCGCCGGTGATCGTGACGAGGGTCAGCCATCCAGGGGGGGTCCAGTGGACCCCCAATTCAGGTGGGCGCGCGGGTCGATCCGGCCGGAACCCGTGCGTTCGGGTACCGCTCACTCACCGAGCGCAACCGATCCACCCGTTCGGGGCCCGCCGCCGGACGGTGACGGGCCCCGAGGGTCAGCGGATCACGAGACCGGGGAGGTCGCGTATCCGCCGCGCGAGGTGACGACCACGACGTTGCGTGGCGGGTTGCTGGCGATCGACGCAGGGATCGGGTTGCGGAGCCGGACCGACCAGGCACCCGTGGTGTCCACCTGGGCCGTGCCGAGCAGCGCGCCGCTCGCCGCGTCGTAGACCGCCGCCGTGGTGGCCGGGTTCAGGATGAGTGAACCACCCGGCACCGTGGAGGTGCCGTCCACCCGGAACTCGGAGCCGGCCTTGTAGCGTGCGGTCGTCACCGCAGCGGCGTCGGTCTTGACCGGGATCGTGACCGTCACCGGCGCGCTCCGGGTCGTCCCGTTGACCGCGACCACCTGGACGACCGCGGCCGTGGCCTGGGCGGCCTTCGGCAGCGTGGCCGACGTGTACTTCGTGACGTCGTACGGCTGCAGCCGCACCGAGGGCTTCGCCGTGGTGCCGTTGGTGAACGTGACCTGGGGACCGCTCACCCGCGACCACTCGAAGCTCGTTGCGTTCTTCGATGCGCTCGCGTCGAGGGTCACCGAGTCACCGAGGGCCACCGGGGCGGCGACGGTGGCGACCGCGGCGGTCGGCGCCGACGGTGTGGCACCGGCCGGGCAGGGCCCGACCACGCCGTTGATGTCGCACACGGGGTCCGTGCTGGTCGACGGCGGGACCACCGGCTGGGCTGCCGGTGTCACGCTGCCCGCGGTGATCTGCACGGGTGCCGTGGCGGACCCGCCGGACGGGTCGGTGACCGTGACCTTGGCCGGGGGCGCCGGCGTGGTGATGTCGACGGCGCCGGTGGCACCGATCGCGCCGGCCGTGCCGTAGCCGGAGACCGTCAGCGCGGCGCCGGCGGCGGACGTCGCGTCGACGTGCAGGTTCGTGCCGTCGAAGGTCGCGGCGCTGATCACGATGCCGCTCGCCTTGGTGACGGGCACCTGGCTGGTGCTCGCCGGGGAGTCGCCGAGGTTCTTCACCGTGACCGAAACCGGCGCGGTGCCGCTCACCGGGACGCGGGCGTAGAAGGACTTCGGCCCCTTGGCCGTGCCGCTGGCGAGCATCGGGGTCTCCGGGACGGACGCGTCGCCCACGACCTCCAGCTCGCCGGCGTCGGCCTCGCTGGTGGCGAAGACGTCGATGACCGGCTTGCCGGCGCTGTCGGTGGTCGCGACGGCGGCGTCGGCCGTGACGCCCGTGTTCGTCGCGATCTTGCCCTGCAGGTTGAACTGATCGGTCGACTGGCTCTGGGCGCCGGTGGCGTCGGTCCAGTCCACCGCGAACAGGTTGCCGTTCGGGCCGCCGTCCACCGCGTGGAGCACCGCCGGGTCGCCCAGGTACTGGGACTTCCCCGTCGGGTCGTTCGGGTCGGTGATCGGGCCGCCCGTCCAGGTGAGGAACGGGCCGATGTTGCCCTTGAGCGCCGGGGTGAAGTTGCCGACAGAGGGCGCGATGTCCTCGGTGATCCGCCCGTCGCCGTTCGCGTCGGTGTCGACGTCGATGTCGCCGTACGGCTCGTGGAAGTGCAGCGTCGTGTTGGCGGGACCGCCCTTCACGAAGATCCGCTGGCGGGCGAAGGTGATCTGGTCACCGTTCTGGACCTGGTTCGTGAAGGCCGCCTCGAGCGCCAGGGTCAGGGTCGCCTTGCCCCCGTTGGGCCAGGTGAGCTGCGAGCCGGCGAGCATGTAGAACTGCTCGTCCGGGAAGTTGGTCGGGAAGACGGCGGGCTGCGTGCTGTCGAAGCCGGCCACGGGTGCGCCCACGAATCCGCAGAGCGGGTTGTTGCCGTCCAGGCAGAGTTCGACACGCCTGCCCGACTTGTCCTCGTACCAGGACGGGAAGCCGTACTCGCCGTTGACCGGCCCCACCGTGGCGAGGCCGCCCGTGGAGTTCGTCTTGACGACGGCGGTCGCGGCGAGGGCGCCGGTCGCCACGGTCAGCGGCAGGGCGATGACGGCCGCGACGGCGACGGTGCGACGGGACAAGCGGCCGCGCCGCCCGGACGAGGGCGCGTCCGGCGGTCCCGCTGTGCCCGCGTGCCGGCCGCCTGGGGAGGGGGGTGGTGCTGTTCTGGTCATGTGGATCTCCGCGGGGATGCGTGACTCCGGCCGGGGTGAACGGAGTCGTGCGAAGACCGTCGTCCGGAAGACCGTGGCGGAACAGCCAACGAGAAGGGGGGTCATTTCCCCCCAATTCGGGAGGCAACAGACAATGCACAGGAATGGCACAGGGAGGTGAAGTGCCAGCTCAGGACGACGTTAGTTGCATCCTGTAACCATCTGGAGTGAATACTGAAATGGTCGATCCATGGTCATTCACAGTTGTCTCGCAGAATGTTCCCAGCCAACTCCCCGGTCCGCTCTGGGCTCCGCGACGTCGGCGGGCGGCCTCATCAGTCGGCGAGAGCCGCCTCGCCGTCGACGGGGTCGCGGTCGCGGAGCAGGGCGGAGATGCGCTGGCGGGTGACGCCGAACAACGCGGCGATCCGGTTGATGCTCACCCGCTCGGCCTGCAGTGCGTACGCCTGCTCGCGGCGGAACGTGCTGCCGGCGCGGGCCAGCGTGGCCAGCACCGTGCTGACCGACTCGACGACGAGGGGTCGGTCCTGCGACGTGACGAGCTCGAGCCAGCTCCTGCCCTCGGCGCGCGCCGCGAGCAGCTCCTCCGCCCGCCCGCGGGCCGCCGAGAGCCGCTCGATGCAGTCGTCGATCGAGGTGGCCAGGTCGGCGAGCGCACGCGTCGCGGCGTCGGGTGCGGGGGGACGGTGCGTCACGGCGACTCCTGGCCTTGCTGGCAACTGGATTGCACGCTACCAAGATGAAACGGCTGTTGCCTGGGACCCCGTGTCCCCCGCGGGGGTCGCTCGGGGCGCCGTGGTTTGCCGCCCCCCGTGGCCGGGGACGCAGCGGGGCGACGATGTCCGCCGGATCGAAGGAGACCGCGAGATGAGCGAGCCCAGCAGCCGGACCCAGGCCGCGGGTGAGGGCCTGTCCGACGAGGAGATGGCCCGGAAGGTCGCCGAGCAGACCGCCAGCGACCTGCCGGAGAACGCCGACAAGGCCGGCAAGGACTGGAACGGCGATCCCGGCAGCGCCCCCGCCCCGACCGAGTAGCGCGCCGGACGGCGCCGCTCACCAGGGCGGCGCCGTCGGTGTTTCCTGCCAGACTGCGGCGGTGACCCGCGCACCCGCCGCTGCCCCGAGGGCCGCTGCCGTCGTCCCCCGGACGGCCCGGACCGACTCGCGCACGGTGGTCCGCTGGGCGGTGCGCCACGGCCTGCCCGCCGTCTACCTGTCCCGGGCCGCGCGGCGCGGTGACCTGGTCGGCCGGCTGCTCCGCGACCCGGCGGTGCGCGAGGACCCCTACGAGCTCTACGAGCAGCTGCGGGCGTCCGGGCCGCTGACTCCCGGCAGTCTCGGGCTGACCACCACCTCCCACGCCCTGGCGCAGGAGGCGCTGCGCTCGGAGTCGCTGGGCGTCGGCTGGGACCGGTCGGCGGCGCCCCGCGCGATCCGCTGGGCGCTGGAGTACGGCGACGACCTCGACGCGACCGGTGTCGCCGAGCCGCCGTCCATGCTGGTCGTCGATCCGCCCGACCACACCCGCTACCGGCGGCTGGTCAGCCGCGCCTTCACCCCGCGCGCGACCGCGGCCTTCGAGCCGATGATCCAGCGGACGGCGGACACCCTGCTCGACGCCCTCGAGGCCGGTGCCGCGGCCGACGGCGGGCCGGTCGACCTCGTCGACGCCTACGCCGCGCAGCTCCCCGTGCTGGTCATCGCCGAGCTGCTCGGCGTCCCGACCGACCGGCGGGAGGACTTCCTGCGCTGGGGGGAGGCCGCCGCGGCGACCCTCGACCCCGGCCTGCCGTTCCGCCGTTACGCGGCCGCGGAGAAGGCGCTGCGCGCCATGCACGCGTTCCTGCGCGGCCACTTCGAGCGGCTGCGCGAGGACCCCGGCGACGACCTGGTCAGCCGCCTGGTGGGGCTGCCGGGGGAGGAGGCGCTCAGCGAGCGGGAGCTGCACGCCACCGTGATGCTGCTGCTCGGCGCCGGGTTCGAGACGACGGTCAACCTGCTCGGCAACGCGGTCGTGCTGCTCGACGCCCACCGGGACCAGTGGGACGCCCTCCGCGCGGCGCCCGGCGGCTGGGCGAACGCGGTCGAGGAGGTCCTCCGCCACGACAGCCCGGTGCAGATCACCGGCCGGACCGTGCAGGCCGACGTCGAGCTGGCCGGCCGCCGGCTGCGGGCCGGCACGCGGCTGTCGCTGCTGCTCGGCGCCGCCAACCGCGACCCCGGCGTGTTCGCCGACCCGGCGCGCTTCGACGTCACCCGCGCCAACGCGCGCGACCACCTGGCGTTCTCCGGCGGCATCCACTACTGCCTCGGCGCGGGGCTGGCCCGGCTGGAGGGCGTCGTCGGGCTGCGGGCGCTCACCGACCGGTTCCCGGACCTCCGCGTCACCGGCCGGCCGGTCCGCCGCGACCTGCAGACGCTGCGCGGCTTCGAGCACCTGCCGGTGCGGCTGCGCTAGCGGGTCGCGGCGGGCTCGGCGGCCCGCTCGTCGGTGGTGAGGACGGCGTCGCGCGCGGCGCCCCAGCCGGCCCAGAGCATCGGCACGAGCATGGTCAGCAGCAGCGCCAGCGGCCAGGTCCAGCCGCCGGTGAGGTCGTGCAGCCCGCCGAGCACGAGCGGGCCGCCGGCGGCGAGCAGGTAGCCCAGGCACTGGGCGACCCCGCCGAGCCGGGCCGCGGTCAGCGGCGTCGGGCTGCGCAGCACGATCAGCGTGAGCGCGAGGGCGAACCCGGAGCCCTGGGCGATGCCGAACGCGCAGACCCACAGCAGCGTCCAGGAGTCGGCGGCGACGAGCAGCCCGCCCAGCCCGACGGCGTAGAAGGCGATGACGGTGGCGACGAGCGGCCGCTGGGTGCGCATCCGGCCGGCCAGCGCGGGCGCGACCAGCGCCCCGGCCGCGCCGATCACGTTGGCCACCCCGAGCAGCAGGCCGCCCTCCCGCACGGGCACCCCGCTGTCGGCGAGCAGCGTCGGCAGCCAGGCGGAGACCGCGTAGAACTGCACGCTCTGCAGCCCCAGGTACGCCGTCACCTGACCGGCCAGCGGCTGGCGCAGCAGCGACCAGGAGCCGGAGCTCACCACCGACGGCGCGGCGGCACGGCGCCGGCCGGTGCCGGCGACCGGCAGCCAGAGCGCCAGCGCGGCGAGGGCGAGGACCAGCCACAGCCCTAGCCCCGCCCGCCAGTCGAGGCCGAGCGCCGCGGCCAGCGGCACCGTGACCGCCGCCCCCGCGCCCGCGCCGACGTTGAGGGCCGCCGAGTACAGCCCCATCACCGGGCCGGGCCGGAGGAACTCGCGCTTGACGTAGGCGGGCAGCAGCACGTTGGCGACGGCGATGGCGGCCCCGGCGATGAAGCTGCCCGCGTAGAGCAGGGCGACCGGCGGCAGCAGCCGCAGCGCGATGCCGGCCGCGAGGAGCAGCAGGGACAGCGCGACCGCCGTCTCCAGGCCGATCCGGCGGGCCAGCCGCGGGGCGAGCGGCGCGAACGCGCCGAAGCAGAGCACCGGCACCGTGGTGAGCAGGCCGGCCATGGCCGCCGACAGCCCCGTGTCGGCCCGCAGGTCGCCGAGCACGGGGGCGACCGCGACCACGGCGGGCCGCTGGTTGAGCGCCACCGCGACGATCGCCAGCAGGAGCGCCACGGTGGCCGTCCGCGACCGCGCCGTCCGGGCCTCGTTCATCGCTCCCACTCCACCACACCGGGCCTTCCGCCTGGGAGGACCCATATGTGCGCAGGCTCACGTCCGTCTGACAGAGTGCCCGAGAGCACCCGCCTGAGACGAAGGAGCCGCATGAGCATCCTGGGCACTCGCGTGGTCCGCACCGAGGATCCGCTGTTCCTCACGCGCGGCGCGACCTACACCGACGACCTGGTCGACGAGCGGCTCAGCGGGGCCGTCTACGCGACGTTCGTCCGGTCGCAGGTCGCCCACGGCCGCATCGAGTCGGTCGACGCCTCCGCCGCCCGCGAGGCGCCCGGCGTCGTCGCCGTCTACACGGCCGACGACATCGACCTGGATCCGATCCCCGCCGGCCTGCCCATGGTGCCGCCGGCGATGACCCGGCCCTGGTTGGCGAAGGACACCGTCCGGTTCGTGGGCGACATCATCGCCGTGGTGCTCACCGAGGAGCGCTACCAGGGCGAGGACGCCGCCGAGCTGGTCGCCGTCGACATCGACCCCCTCCCCGCGGTCGTCACGATGGCCGACGCCGCCAAGGGGGACGTGCTCCTGTTCCCCGAGGCCGGCACCAACGTGACCGCGACCTTCGGCGAGGCCGCGCCGGCCAACTTCTTCGCCGACTGCGAGGTCGTCGTCACCCAGCGGGTGGTCAACCAGCGGGTGGCCCCCGTCCCGCTCGAGACCCGCGCCACCGCGGCGGCGTGGGGCGAGGACGGCCGGGTGACGATCTGGTGCACCAACCAGGGCGCGCAGCAGGCCAAGGGCGAGATCGCCGGCTGGCTCGGCCTGGACCCGAAGGACGTGCGCCTGGTCACCCCCGACGTGGGCGGCGGCTTCGGCGCGAAGATCGGCGCCGACCCCGAGTACGCCTTCGTCGCGTGGCTGGCCAAGCAGGTCGGCCGGCCGGTGCGCTGGACGGAGAACCGGTCGGAGAACCTGGTCGGGATGCTGCACGGCCGCGGCCAGGACCAGATCGTGACCATCGGCGGCAGCCGGGACGGCACGGTGCACGCCTACAGCCTGGTCGTCGACCAGGACGCCGGCGCCTACCCGCGGATCGGCATCGTCCTGCCCACGCTCACGATGCTCATGGCCTCGGCCGTGTACGGCTTCCCGAAGGTGCACGCGCAGGCCCGGGTCCTGGCCACCAACACGACCTCGATCGGCGCCTACCGCGGGGCGGGCCGCCCCGAGGCCACCGCCGCGGCCGAGCGGGCGATCGACCTGTTCGCCGCCGAGATCGGCATGGACCCCGCCGACGTCCGCCGCAAGAACCTGCTGCCGCCGTTCCACGAGCCGCACACCACCCCGAGCGGCGCCACCTACGACAGCGGGGAGTACGTCAAGGCGCTGGACACGGCGCTGGAGGCGGCCGGCTACGCGGAGCTGCGGGCCGAGCAGGCCCGGCGCCGCGAGCGTGGCGACGTCCGGCAGCTGGGCATCGGCATGTCGGTGTACGTGGAGATCACCGGCGCGGACACCGGTCTGGGCGCGGCCGAGTCGGCGTCCCTGGAGGTCCACCCCGACGGGACGGCGACCGTGCTGACCGGCACGTCGCCGCACGGGCAGGGGCACGCCACCGCCTGGGCGATGCTGGCCAGCGAGCAGACCGGCATCCCGATCGAGAAGATCACCGTTCTCCACGGCGACACCGACCGCATCCCCCGCGGCGGCGGCACGATGGGCTCGCGCAGCCTCCAGCAGGGCGGCGCCGCCGTCCACCAGGCCGCGGTGGAGCTCGTCGAGGTGGCCAAGCAGCGCGCCGCGGAGATCCTCGAGGCCGACCCGGCCGACCTGGAGGTCGACCTCGGCGCGGCCGGGCTGCGGGTCAAGGGCAGCCCCGGCTCCGGGGTGAGCCTGGCCGAGCTCGCCGAGAAGGAGCAGCTGCGGGTCGACACCCGGTTCGCCGCCGCCGGCCCGACCTTCCCGTTCGGCGCGCACGTCGTCGTCACCGAGGTCGACGTCGAGTCGGGCAAGGCCGAGGTCGTGCGGGTGGTGACCGTCGATGACGCCGGCACGATCGTGAATCCGCTGCTGGCCGAGGGGCAGCGCCACGGCGGGATCGCGCAGGGCGTGGCGCAGGCGCTGCTCGAGGAGGTCCTCTACGACACCGACGGCAA
Source organism: Geodermatophilus sp. SMS 5-13 (assembly GCF_059428245.1). Taxonomy (NCBI): domain Bacteria; kingdom Bacillati; phylum Actinomycetota; class Actinomycetes; order Geodermatophilales; family Geodermatophilaceae; genus Geodermatophilus; species Geodermatophilus sp. SMS 5-13. The sequence continues at coordinate 5,122,214 of NZ_CP165729.1, read as the reverse complement.
CCCGCAGACCTCGACGCTGGCCGACTACCCGTTCGTCTCGGCGACCGAGCTGCCGAGCTTCGAGCTGGTGGACATGGCCACGCCGACGCCGATGAACCCGCTCGGCGCCAAGGGGATCGGGGAGGCCGGGACGATCGGCGCCACCCCGGCGGTGCAGAACTCCGTCATCGACGCCGTCTCGTACCTCGGCGTCCGGCACGTCGACATGCCCTGCACGCCCATGCGGGTGTGGCGGGCCATCCAGGAAGCCCAGCAGGGAGGCAGCAACTGATGCAGGTGTCCATGACGGTCAACGGCCGCCAGCGCACGGACGACGTGGAGCCCCGGCTGCTGCTCGCCCACTACCTGCGCGAGGTCTGCGGGCTCAAGGCCACGAACATCGGCTGCGACACCACCTCGTGCGGGGCCTGCACGGTGATCGTGGACGGGCTGTCGGTGAAGTCGTGCACCGTCCTGGCCGCGCAGGCGGAGGGCGCGCAGGTCACCACCCTGGAGGGGCTGGCCGGGCCGGACGGCGAGCTGCACCCGATGCAGCAGGCGTTCCGCGAGGAGCACGGCCTGCAGTGCGGCTTCTGCACCCCCGGCATGGTGATGGCCGGGATCGGCCTGCTCGCCGCCAACCCGGACCCGAGCGACCGCGAGGTGCGCGAGGGCCTGGAGGGCAACCTCTGCCGGTGCACCGGCTACCACAACATCGTGCGGGCGGTGCGGGCCGCCGCGCAGGCCGGCCCCGCCGCCGGTCAGGTGCCGACCTCGGAGGTGACCGCGTGATCCCTGGGCCGTTCGAATACGTCCGGGCCGGCTCGGTCGAGGAGGCGATCGCCGCGCTCGGCGAGCACGGGGACGACGCCAAGCTGATCGCCGGCGGCCACTCGCTGCTGCCGCTGATGAAGCTGCGGCTGGCGATGCCCGCCGTCCTGGTCGACATCAGCTCGATCCCGGACCTGTCCTACGTCCGCGTCGACGACGGCGAGGTGGCCATCGGCGCGGGCACCCGGCACCACGAGCTCGAGCGCTCGGACGTCGCCCTGGCCGAGGTGCCGCTGCTGCCGCACGTCGCCTCCCGCGTCGGTGACCCGCAGGTCCGCCACCGCGGCACGCTCGGCGGCACGGTCGCGCACAGCGACCCGGCGTCCGACCTGCCCACGGCGCTGCTGGCGCTGGGCGGCACCGTCGTCGTCCAGGGGCCGGGCGGGCGGCGGTCGATCCCGGTCACCGAGTTCTGGCTGGGCTTCTTCGAGACCGCGCTGGAGCCCGACGAGGTGATCGTCGAGCTGCGGGTGCCGCGCACCGGGGCGGCCGGCTGGGGCTACGAGAAGTTCACCCGGCGGGAGAACGACTGGCCGATCGTGGCGGCCGCCGCCGTCCAGGGGCGGGTGGCGCTGGCCAACATGGCCGGTTCCGTCGTCCGGGCGACCGCGACGGAGGAGGCGCTGGCCGGGGGCGCGTCGATCGCCGACGCTGCCGCGCTGGCCGACCAGGGCCTCGAGCCGTCGTCGGACATGCACGCCGACGCCGAGTACCGCCGCCACCTCGCCCGGCTGCTCACCCGCCGCGCCCTGGAGACCGCGGCCGCCTGAAGACGCGCTTTGTCGCGACAAAGCACGCGTGCCTTGTCGCGACAAAGCGCGGGTCAGCTGGCGGGGGTGAGCATCCCGGCGCCGACGGTGGCGTTGGTGGCCTCGTCGACGAGGATGAACCGGCCGGTCACGCGGTTGCGGCTGTAGTCGTCGACGAACAGCGGCTGGGTGGTGCGCAGCTTCACCCGGCCGATGTCGTTGAGGCCCAGCTCGCTCGCCTCGCGGTCGCGGTGCAGCGTGTTGACGTCGAGCCGGTAGCTGAGCTCCTTGACCATCGCGCGCACCGAGCGGGTGGTGTGCTTGATCGCGATCCGCTGGCGGGCGCGCAGCGGCTCGTCGGTCATCCAGCAGACCAGCGCGTCGAGGTCCTGGGTCGAGTGGGGCGCGTTCGCCGGCCGGCAGATCAGGTCGCCGCGGGAGACGTCGAGGTCGTCGGTGAGCCGGACGGTCACCGACATGGGCGCGAAGGCCTCTTCGACCGGGCCGCGGGGGCCGTCGATCGCGGCGATCGTCGTCGTCAGGCCGCTGGGCAGCACCTGCACCTCGTCCCCGGGGCGCAGCACGCCGCTCGCGACGGTGCCCGCGTACCCCCGGTAGTCGTGGAAGGCGTCGGACTGCGGCCGGATCACGTACTGGACCGGGAACCGGGTGTCGACCAGGTTGCGGTCGCTGGCCACGTGCACGTGCTCGAGGTGGTGCAGCAGGGACGGCCCCTCGTACCAGGGGTGTTCGCCGAGCGGGTGACGACGTTGTCGCCGTGCAGCGCCGAGATCGGGACGACGGTCAGGTCCGGCACGTTCAGCTTCGCCGCGAACGAGGTGAACTCGTCGCGGATGCGCTCGTAGACCTCCTCCGACCAGTCGACGAGGTCCATCTTGTTGATGGCGACGACGAGGTGCGGCACCCGCAGCAGAGAGGCGAGGAAGGCGTGCCGGCGGCTCTGCTCGAGGATGCCCTTGCGGGCGTCGACCAGCACGATCGCCAGGTCGGCCGTCGAGGCGCCGGTGACCATGTTGCGCGTGTACTGCACGTGGCCGGGGGTGTCGGCCAGGATGAACGTCCGCCGCGGGGTCGCGAAGTACCGGTAGGCGACGTCGATGGTGATGCCCTGCTCGCGCTCGGCCCGCAGGCCGTCGGTGAGCAGCGCCAGGTTCACGTAGTCGCCGCCGGCCGACGCCCGCTCGACCGCCTCGTACTGGTCCTCGAACACGGCCTTGCTGTCGAACAGCAGCCGGCCGATCAGCGTGCTCTTGCCGTCGTCCACCGAGCCGGCGGTGGCGATGCGCAGGATGTCCTTGCGGGCGACGGCGATGTCGTGGGCCTGCTCCGCGGCGGCCGAGTGCACGTCGACGGGGCTGCCCATCAGAAGTACCCCTCCTTCTTCCGGTCCTCCATGGCGGCGTCGCTGACCTTGTCGTCGCCGCGGGTGGCGCCGCGCTCGGTCAGCCGGGTCACCGCGATCTCGGCGATGACCTCCTCGACCGTGGTCGCCTCCGAGCGGACCGCGGCGGTGAGGTTGGCGTCGCCGACGGTGCGGTAGCGGACCTTCTCCCGGCGGACCTGCTCGCCTTCGCGCGGGGTGATGAACTCGTTGACCGCGTAGAGCATCCCCTGGCGCTCCACGACGTCGCGCTCCTGCGCGAGGTAGAGCGGCGGGATCTCGATCTCCTCGCGGGCGATGTACTGCCAGACGTCGAGCTCGGTCCAGTTCGACAGCGGGAACACCCGGATGGACTCGCCGAGGTGGATCCGGCCGTTGTAGAGGTCCCACAGCTCGGGCCGCTGGTTCTTCGGGTCCCACTGGCCGAACTCGTCGCGAAAGCTGAACATCCGCTCCTTGGCCCGCGCCTTGTCCTCGTCGCGGCGGGCGCCGCCGAAGAGGGCGGTGAAGCCGTGCTTCTCGACCGCGTCGAGCAGCACGGGGGTCTGGATCCGGTTGCGCGAGCCGTTGGGCTCCTCGCGCACCAGGCCGGCCGCGATCGCCTCGGGCACCGAGGCCACGATGAGGTGCACGCCCAGCTCGGCGACCCGCTTGTCGCGGAACTCGAGGACGTCGGGGAAGTTCAGCCCGGTGTCCACGTGCATCACCGGGAACGGGATGCGGGCCGGGGCGAACGCCTTGCGGGCGAGCTCCAGCATCACGATCGAGTCCTTGCCGCCGGAGAACAGCAGCACGGGCCGCTCCAGCTCGGCGGCGACCTCGCGGATCACGTGGATGGACTCGGCCTCCAGCGTCTCCAGCTGGGTCAGCCGGTAGTCAGGGGTGGTCACGCGCAGGGGCTCCGGAGCTCGACATCAGGGGGTCGAAGACATCCCAACCGCATCGAGGCGATGGGGATTCCCGCCCCCAGTGTCCCTGATCACCCGGCGGCCACCGCCGTGAGAATCGTCTCGGCCAGTTCCGGCCGGCACACGATCAGGTCCGGCAGCCACGGATCGGGTCCGTTGTAGCGCAGCGGCGAGCCGTCCAGCCGGACGGCGACCAGGCCGGCCGCGTGCGCGACGGCCACCGGCGCCGCGGAGTCCCACTGGTACATGCCGCCGGCGTGCACGTAGGCGTCCACCTCCCCACGCACCACCGCGGTCATCTTGTAGCCGGCCGATCCCATCGGCACGAGCTCGGCGCCGAGCGCCCGGGCCACGGTGTCCGCCTCGGCGGGCGGGCGGGTCCGGCTCACCGCGATCCGCAGCGCGCCGTCCCCGGCCGGGGGGACGGCGGACGGCGGATCGGTCACCAGGACCGTGTCGATGCCGGGCAGGGCGACGGCGGCCGCGGTCAGCTCCCCGGCCGACCAGAGCGCCACGTGCACCGCCCAGTCGGGGCGGCCCTCGCCGTACTCGCGGGTGCCGTCGAGCGGGTCGACGATCCACACCCGGTCGGCGGTCAGGCGCCGGCGGTCGTCGCGCGCCTCCTCGCTGAACACCACGTCGTCCGGCCGCTGCGCGCCGAGGACGCCGAGGATGGCGGCCTGGGCGTCGGCGTCGCCGCGGTCGCCGAGCGCCCGGCCCTCGAGCCCGCCGTACGCCCGGAGCGCGAGGAGCACCGACGCGGCGGCCTCCGCGGCGGCACGGGCGACGTCGACGTCGCTCATGCCGGGTCCCCGGGCTCGGCGACCGCGGTGGCGTCGGTGGGCCGGCCGGGTGGCGCGTGCCGGCCGGCGGCGTCGGTGACCGCGCCGAAGTAGTCGGCGACCTTCTCCGGACGCGGGGCGACGAAGATCCCGCGCGCCTCGACCAGCACGCCGTCGGGCGCGTCGGCGCGGGTGATCGTGCCGGCGGCGACGGTCTTGCGCCCGGCGTCCTCGACGACCCGGCCGCGCAGCACCAGGGGGACGTCGAGCGGCACCGGACCGCGGTAGTCCAGCTCCAGCCGGGCGGTCATCCCCCAGAGGCCGGCGGCGATCACGGCCGCGCCGAGCATCTGGTCCATGAGCAGCCCGCTCATCCCGCCGTGCAGGAACCCCGGCGGGCCCTCGTAGGCCAGGCCCAGGACGGTCCGGGCGACGACCTCGTCGCCCTCGTGGCGGATGCGCAGCGGCGGGGCGAGCGCGCTGCCGACGCCGGTCACCGGGTTGTAGACGCGGCGGAAGGCCACGGGGTCGTCGAGCGACGGCAGCCGGCCCGCCGGGCGCCGCTCGGTGGCGAGCCGGGCGGTGAGCTCGCGGGCCTGCTCGGCGGCCGCGACGAGCTCGCCGGCGTCGAGCGCCGTCCGCACGGAGGCGTCGACGAGCCCGCGCAACGCCTCCCCGAGGTCGGTGACGGCCGCCATCAGCACGGGGTCGAAGGGCGTCTCGACGGGTCGCTCGGGCACGCCCCGACGCTAGGGCATGTCCGGCAGGTCGCCAGTCGCGCCCGGGTACGCGGCGGGCGGGCCCGAGCGGTGCAGCCGCACGCTGAAGGCGGCGCCCTTGCCCGGGGCGGTCAGCAGGTCGACCGTGCCGCCGTGCGCGGCGACGAGCGAGGCGACGATGGCCAGGCCCAGCCCCGTGCCGCCGGCCTCGCGCGTCCGCGAGGTGTCGGCCCGGTAGAAGCGCTCGAAGACCCGCTCGGCGTCGGTCTCGGCCATGCCGGGCCCCTCGTCGGCGATCCGCAGCACGAGCACGTCCGGATCGGCGTCCTCGGCCACGGTGACGGTCACCTTCGCCGTCGGCGGTGTGTGGGTGAGCGCGTTGGTCACCAGGTTGCCGACCACCTGGCGCAGCCGGGCCTCGTCCCCGAGGACGACGGGGACGTCGGTGAGCGACTCGTGCAGGTGCAGGGAGATCGGGCGGTCCGGCTGCACCGCGCGGGCGTCGTGCACCGCGTCGCCGGCGATCTCGGCCAGGTCGACGGGGGTGATGGTCAGCGGCCGCTGCTGGTCCAGGCGGGCCAGGTGCAGCAGGTCCTCGACCAGCAGGCCCATGCGCGCGCCCTCGGCCTCGATGCGCTGCATCAGCCGCCGGGTCTCCTCGGGACTGCTGGCGGCGCCCTGCCGGTAGAGCTCGGCGAAGCCGCGGATCGACGTGAGCGGCGTGCGCAGCTCGTGGCTGGCGTCGGCGACGAAGCGGCGCATCCGGTCCTCGGACGCGCGGGCCTGGGACTCGGAGGCCTGCTGCGCGCGGAAGGAGCTCTCGATCCGGGCGAGCATGCCGTTGAGCGCGGTCGACAGCCGGCCGACCTCGGTGCGCTCGGAGCCCTCGGGCACCCGCTGCGAGAGGTCGCCCGCGGCGATGGCGCGGGCCGTGGACTCCACCTCGGCGAGCGGCCGCAGGCTGTTGCGCACGAGCAGGTACCCGGCGGCGGCCAGGACCACGAGGACGATCAGTCCGACGACCACCTCGATCGCGACCAGCCGGTCGATAGCCGCCTGGTCGCCGGCCAGGTCCGCGCCGATGACGACGGTCCAGCCGTCGCGCACGAAGCTGACCACGCGCCAGTCGGTCGAGCCGTCCTCGGCGCTCACCGTGACCGGCGCGGTCACCGACGCCTGGTCCGGCACCGCCCGCTCCAGGTCCGGCAGCTCGCCGAGGTCGTCCGACGGCCCCTGGACGGCGACCAGTTCGTCGTCCCCGGGCGCCGCGCACGCCACGTAGATGGGCCCGGGGCTCTGCCGGTAGGTGCCCGCGGAGCAGAGGTCGAGGACGACGGGGCCGTGCTGGGCCTGCCGGACGGTGGCCGCGAGCTGGGCGTCCTGCTGCTCCAGCAGGTAGCCGCGCAGCAGCGACGTCGCCGTGACGCCCGTGGCGCCCAGCCCGACGGCGACGAGCACCGCCATCAGCGCGACGAGGGTGATGCGCAGCGGCACCCGGGGGACCTGGGGGACCCGGACATCGCGGGAGGCCGACGCATCGCTGTCGATCAGCCCGGTCGTCACCGCGCTCCGGATCGGCTCCCCCGGGGCCTGGGCGCTCACGTCCCGCGCGGCAGCCGCAGGGTGTAGCCCACGCCGCGGATGGTGTGCAGCAGCCGCGGCTCGGTGGTGTCGACCTTGCGGCGCAGGTAGGAGATGTAGGACTCGACGACATTGGCCTCGCCGTTGAAGTCGTAGTTCCACACGTGGTCCAGGATCTGCGCCTTCGACAGAACCCGCCCGGCGTTGGCCATCAGGTAGCGCAGCAGCTTGAACTCGGTCGGCGAGAGGCTGATCACCTGGCCGGCCTTGATGACCTCGTGCGACTCCTCGTCGAGCTCGATGTCGGCGAAGGTCAGCCGGGGCGCGTCGACCGCCCGCTGCGGGCCGCTGCTGCGCCGCAGCACCGCCCGGATGCGGGCGAGCACTTCGTCGAGGCTGAACGGTTTGGTGACGTAGTCGTCGCCGCCGAGGGTCAGCCCGGAGACCTTGTCCTCCGCCGCGTCGCGGGCGGTGAGGAACAGCACGGGGGTGTGCCGGCCGCTCTGCCGCAGCCGGCGGACGACACCGAACCCGTCGAGGCCGGGCATCATCACGTCGAGCACGAGCAGGTCGGGGCGGAACGAGGCCGCCAGCGCCAGCGCCTGCTGGCCGTCGGCGGCGGTGGCGACCTCGAAGCCGGCGTAGCGCAGGCTGGCCGAGAGCAGCTCGCGGATGTTCGGCTCGTCGTCCACCACCAGGAGGCGCGCCTCGGGTGCCGGGCGGCCGTTCGGCTGGGTGCCGGTCACAGCTCCTCCCACGGGGCGTGCGGATGCCGTCGTCATGCCTGGGAGCCTCCTGGCACCGGCTTCGGCTGCCCTGGACGCTACCTGTGAATTGACTGAGGGAGTCCTAGCCGGCGGGGGCCATGGCGCGCCCGCGGCGCCAGTAGCCGATCGCGTGGTGCTGCGCCCGGCCCAGCCCCCAGCGTCCCCGCAGATCCGCCCGGACGGTCCGGACGGCAGCGGACTCGGCCGCGACCCAGGCGAACAGCTCCTCGCCGGCCGGCCGGTCGAGGGCGGCGACCGCGTCGGCCAGCAGCGTGCTCTCACCGGGCGGCGTGCCCTTCCGGTGCAGCCAGCGGACCTCGACCGCGCCGGGCGCCGGCAGCGGCTGCTCCTCCTCGGGTCCGGCCACCTCCACCAGCGCCAGTCCGCGCGTGGACGGCGGCGCCGCGGCGAGGATGCGGCTGATCGCCGGCAGCGCCGTCTCGTCGCCGGCCATCAGCAGCTCGGCCGCCGGCCGGTCGCCGAGGGGCGCGCCACCGGCGACGGCGAGCGCCGCACCCGGGCGCGCCGCGGCCGCCCAGGCGGCGGCCGGGCCGGTGCCGTGCAGGACGAAGTCGATCTCGACGGTGCCCGCGCCGGCGTCCTGCCGCCGGGCGGTGTAGCTGCGCAGGCTCACCCCGTGGCTGCCCTGCGGCCAGACGATCCGCCCGTCGCGGGCGATCGACGGCCAACTCGGGTCCTCGTCCCCGACGCGGGGGACGAGCAGGTGCACGGTGGGCCCGGCGGCGGCCACCGCGGACGGGCTCCCGCGCAGCAGCACGCGGCGCACGGTCGGCGTCACGTCCGAGACCGTGTCGACGGTGAGGACGTCGACCGGCCGCGCATCGGGAGCTGTCACGGAACCTCCTCGCTGGCGCTCGTCGGCCCCGTGACAGCCAGTGCTGTGTCCTTGCGCGACCTCGCGAGCTCGGTCGCGATGTGGCCAGCGTAGAAGTGGGCCGACCCGGCCGACCCCGGGGGAATGGGGTCGACCGGGCCGGCGATCGAGGACGGGGCGCCGCTCTCACGATGCGTAGTCGCCATACCCGCTCGGACCAGCGCGGTCGGGCGACGATCTTCCGTCGGTGACCACGCTACGTCACCGATCGCAGGGCGCCAGTGCCCGCACGGGTGAGACCGCGTTCCTTTCGGGTGATGTGTGCCCGGAGCCGAGCAGGGGCAGGGGCAGGGGGAGTGCCCGCGGCGAGCGAGGAGGAGCGATGACCGACGACCTGCACAGGGGTGACCACGTCGCCTGGAACAGCCACGGGGGACAGGCCGAGGGGACCGTCCGCCGGAAGATCACCGCGGACACCGAGGCCGCCGGGCGCACCGTCCGGGCGAGCGAGGACGACCCGCAGTACGAGGTCGTGAGCGGGAAGAGCGGCGGGGCGGCGGTCCACCGGCCCGGCGCCCTGCGCAAGAAGTGACCGGACCGACGACCAGGCACCAGGAGGAACCGTGACCGAGAGCGGCGATCAGTTCGCCGGCACGTCCGCGCGCAGCACCAAGCACAGCCCCCGCGTCGACGAGGAGCTGGAGCACGAGATGCAGGGGATGCTCCGGGCCGAGCGCACCACCCGCGCCGAGGAATGGCGCGAGGTGGAGCCCACGGCCGAGGGCGACCCGGACGTCGACGCCGACCCGGCCGGGACCCTGGTCGGCGGCACCCCGGTGGGCATGGATGCCGACGCGGTGGTCCGCCGGGCCGAGCTCGCCCGGTGGCTGGACCGTGCCGACTTCCCGAGCGACGGCCCGACCCTGGTCGAGGCCGCGCGCGACCACCGCGCGCCCGACGCCGTGGTCGCCGAGCTCGAGCGGCTGCCCGAGGGGGAGACCTACGAGCGGATCGGCGACGTCGTCCGCGCGCTGGGCTACCCGACCGAGACCTGACCGGGCGGGCAGGCCGCCGGTCACGAGCCGGCGGCCTGCTCGTCCTCGTCCTGCGCGATCTCCTCGGCGCCGCGCCGGCGGAACAGCCGGGAGCCGGGGAATCCCTTCACGACCTGCCGCACGTCCTGCATCGTGTCGAGCAGGTCGTGCACGTCGTCGGCCACGTTGTCCATCGACGCCAGCACCGGGAGCACGTTCTCGTCCAGGCGCACGACCAGCTCCGGCAGCCGGTCGACCAGCGTCACCAGCGCCTCGACCTCGTGCGGCTCGAACGTCTCCGCCAGCCGGCGGATCGACGGCGCGAGCAGCCGCAGCGGCTCGGCGTAGTCAGCCGTCATCGGCTCCACCCGCTCGACCAGGCCCGCGGCCCGGGTGAGCGTGTCGTCGGCGCGCGACGTCGTCCGCCCGACGGCGGTGATCGCCTCGTCGGCCCGGGCCTGCGTCGCGCCGACCGCGGCGATCGCGTCGTCCGCCTTGCGCTGGGTGGCGCCGACCCGCTCGATCGCCTCGTCGGCCCTGCGCTGGGTGTCGCCCATGCGCTCGATGGCGTCGTCTGCCTTGCGCCGGGTCCCGCCGACGGCGTCGATCGCCTCGTCCGCCCGGGCGCGGGTGGTCTCGAGCCCGCTCAGCGCGGTCTCCGCGCGGCCGACCGCGTCCTCGGCGCGGCCGACGACGGTGTCCACCCGGTCGAGCAGCGTCTCCACCCGTCCCACCACGGCACCGATGCGCGGCACGAGGGCGAGGGCGTCCGAGACGCCCTCGCGCAGGCCTTCCACCGCGGAGAGGACATCGGACGGTCCGGGTATGGACGGCAGCCTCACCGGGCAGACGGTACGTGCGGGACCGGTCCGCCGCCCGTCGGTGCCCGCGCGTCGAGCCGGTCCCGGGCGATGTTTCCGTATCGTGGGAGAACCGCCGCACGGGTGCGCGGGCACCGGCGTGTGCGCCGGAAACGGACGACGGCGCAGCCGACGATGATGGGAAGTCGACACCGGTGGGGGATCAGCCGACACGGGGGAACGCGGGCGAGCGCCGCGTCCCCGGCCGATCCCGGGCACGCGCCGACCAGCCCGGCGCCCAGCCGCTCACCGTCGAGCAGCTCCTGGCCCGCCAGGGCGGCCCGGCCACCGGCCGCCGCCGCGCGGTGCGCCGGGGTGAGCCGGAGACGCCGCGGCTGACGGCGCCGGACGCCCCGCCCGCCGGCACCCGCGGTGGGATGCCCCCCGTCCCGGGCGCACCGGCCTCGCCCCCGCCTCCGCCTCCGCCTCCGCCGCCGTCCTCGTCGTCGTCCACCACGCCGCCGCCGGGCCGCCGCAGCGGCCTGCCGCCCGTGCCCGACGGCCGGTCGCGCCCCTCCGGGCCCGTCCCGCCGCTGCCGCCGGCCCGGCCGACCGCCGCCCCGGCCGAGTTCCCGCCGTCGGACCTCCCGCCCGGCGTGCGTCCCTCGCGCCCGGTCGCCCCGCTGCCTCCGCTGCCCGGCCGTCGCCCGCCGAAGCAGGAGGCGCCGAAGCGCGACCGGCCGGTCGCCGGCTTCGCCCACCGGGCAGCGCAGCGGGCCACCGCCACCCCGCGCCGCCGCCGCACCACGCGGGTGGTGCTCGCGGTCGTCGCGGTCGTCGCGCTGGTCGCCCTGTACCACCTGGGCCTGTACGTCTACGTCGACCGCAGCATCGGCCGGGTCGACGCCCTGGCGACCGACGGCCCCGAGGTCCTCGCCCCGCAACTGCAGGCCGACACCGAGAACTACCTGGTCGTGGGCACCGGCGTGCCCGGTGAGGACGGGCCGGCATCGGTCGCCACGCTCATCGCCTCGGTCTCCGGCGACGAGGAGCGCGCCGTCCTGGTGAGCGTTCCGCCGACCGCGCTGGTCGACACCCCGGCCTGCCGCACGGCCGACGGCGAGCTGCGCCAGCCGACGTCGGAGGCGTTCGCGGCCTCCCTGCTCGACGGGGGGCCGGCGTGCCTGGTCCGCGCCGTGCAGCAGCTGTCCGGCCTGCGGGTCGACCACTACCTGGCGGTGGACCTCGCCCGGCTGCCCGCGATGGTGGACGCCCTCGGCGGCATCTCGATGTGCGTGCCGGACTCACCTGCCGTCGCCGCGGCCGCGACACCGCTGCCGGCCGGGGCCAACGACCTCACCGACGCGCAGATCACCGGCTACCTGACCCCGGGGGACGCCGGGTCCGACGTCACCGGCGCCGCCGTCGCCGAGCGTGCGCAGCTGCTGCTCACCGCGACCCTGCGCAGCGCGATGTCGAGCGGCACCCTGCTCAACACGGTCACGCTCACCCGCTTCCTGTCGCGGGCGGCCGACGCGCTCACCGTCGACGAGCAGACGACGCTGGGCGACCTGCGCGGCCTGGCCGGTGCCCTCGGCAGCCTCCCCGACGGCGCCGTGCAGCGCGCGGGGCTGCCGGTGTCGCAGGTCGGCTACGTCCCGGCCGGCACCGACCAGGCGTACGTGCTGCTGGACGCCGAGGGCACCCGCAACCTCTTCGACACCGTCATCGACCGCACCGAGCTCCCCGAGGGCGTCGGGGACGACGCCGCCGCGGCCGCCGACCCCGCCGGCGAGTCCCAGGAGACGGCCGCTCCGGCCGCGTCCGCGGAGGCGCAGGCCCCCGCCGCCGCCCCCGGCACCGAGCCGCTCACCGCCGCGCCGAACACCATCACCGTCGACGTCCTCAACGGCACCGGCACGACCGGGCTGGCCGCGCAGGTGGCCGACCTCGTCCGCGCCCAGGGCTTCGGCGTCGGGACCGTCGGCAACGAGCCGGGCACGGTCAGCCAGACCCTGGTGCGCTTCGGCCCGGCCGCGCAGGAGCAGGCGCGCACGGTCGCGGCGGCCGTGCCGGGCGCGGTGCTGCAGCCCAGTGACACGATCGGCAACGCCGTCCAGCTCGTGCTCGGCCCCGGCTACACCGGCGTGGTGCCGGTCCAGATCGGCGCGCCCGCGGCGCCCGAGACGCCGGCCGCGGAAACGACGGAGCCGGCCCAGCCGACGGCGACCGCGCCGCCCTGCAGCTGAGCCGGCCCCGTTCGGGCCGAGCGGCCGATCACCCGAAGCGGCCGGAGATGTAGTCCTCGGTCGCCTTCTGGTCGGGGTTGCTGAAGATCTTCTCGGTCGGGTTGAACTCGACCAGCCGGCCCGGCTGGCCCACCCCGTTGAGGTTGAAGAAGCCGGTGAACTCGCTCACCCGCGCCGCCTGCTGCATGTTGTGCGTGACGATCACGATGGTGAAGCGCTCCTTGAGCTCGGTCATCAGGTCCTCGATCGCCAGCGTGGAGATCGGGTCCAGCGCCGAGCAGGGCTCGTCCATCAGCAGCACGTCGGGCTCGACGGCGATCGCGCGGGCGATGCACAGCCGCTGCTGCTGGCCGCCGGACAGGCCCGCGCCGGGCCGGCCGAGCCGGTCCTTGACCTCGTCCCACAGGTTGGCGCTCCGCAGCGACCGCTCGACGAGCGCGTCGAGGTCGGCCTTCTTCGTCTTCTTGCTGTTCAACCGCACGCCGGCGACCACGTTGTCGTAGATCGACATCGTCGGGAACGGGTTGGGCCGCTGGAAGACCATGCCGATCTGCCGCCGGACGTCGACCGGGTCGGTGTCGGCGGCGTAGAGGTCCTGGCCGTCCATGACGACCTTGCCCTCGACGTGCGCGCCGGGGATGACCTCGTGCATCCGGTTGAGCGAGCGCAGGAAGGTCGACTTCCCGCAGCCGGACGGGCCGATCAGCGCGGTGACCGCGCGGGGTTCGATGGAGACGTTGACGTCCTGAACGGCCCGGAAGTTGCCGTAGAAGATGTTCAGGTCCGAGACGTCGATGCGCTTGGCCACGGGTCCTCCGAAATGGGTGGCGGGTCGGTCAGCGACCGGTCTTGGGGGCGAAGAAGCGGCTGATCAGCCGGGCGACGAGGTTGAGCACCAGAACGATGACGATGAGCACGAACGCGGCCGTCCACGCCCGGTTGATCCCGTACTCCGGGGGGACGCCGGGCTGGGTGAGCTGGTAGTACGCGTACACCGGCAGGGTGGCCATGCGGCCGTCGAACGGGTTGACGTTCGTGGCGTTCGTGATGCCGACGGTGACCAGCAGCGGCGCGGTCTCGCCGATGACCCGGGCGATCGCCAGGGTCACGGCGGTGCCCAGACCGGCGAGGGCAGTCGGCAGCACCACCTTGACGATGGTCCGCCACTTCGGCACGCCGAGCGCGTAGGACGCCTCGCGCAGCTCGTTCGGCACGAGCTTGAGGACCTCCTCCGAGGAGCGGACGACGACCGGGATCATGAGCACCGACAGGGCGACCGCCCCGGCGAACCCCATCCGGACACCGGGGCCGAAGAAGATCACGAACAGCGCGTAGGCGAACAGGCCGGCGACGATCGACGGGATGCCGGTCATCACGTCGACGAGGAAGGTGATCCACCGCGCGAGCCGGCCCCGGCCGTACTCGACCAGGTAGATCGCGGTCAGCAGCCCGACCGGCACCGACATCACCGCGGTGATGGCGGTGATGATCAGGGTCCCCATGATGGCGTGGTACGCGCCACCGCCGGGGCCGACGACCCCGAGCATCGAGGAGCTGAAGAACTCGCCGTCGAGGCGGGCGATGCCCTTGCTGAGCACCGTCCAGATGAGGCTGACCAGCGGGACCATGGCGAGCAGGAACGCGCCGTAGACCAGGGAGGTGACGAACCGGTCGGTGGCCTTCCGCGCGCCCTCGCGGGCCCGGGAGGTGCCCACCACGACGACCGTGCCCAGCAGCGCGGCCAGCAGCACCACGAGGACGACGCCCAGGTCCATGGCGAGGCCGAGCAGCACGGCGACGACGGTCGCGGTGGCGAAGACGGAGGGGGTGAACCACCGGGGCAGCGGCGTCCGCCCGCTGCGGACGGAGGCCCGCGGTGTGGCGGAGGTTTCCGGGGTTCGGGTCGGGGTGCTCATCGGTTCACTCCGAGAACTCGGCCCGGCGGTTGACGACCGCCCGGGCGAAGAAGTTGACCGCGAAGGTGATCACGAACAGCGCCAGGCCGCTGGCGATGAGGGCGTTGACGGCCAGGCCCGTGGAGTCGGGGAAGTTCAGGGCGACGTTCGCGGCGATCGTCGACGGGTTGGTGCTGCTGATCAGGTTGAACGTGACGACGCCCGGCGACACGGAGAGCACGATGGCGACCGCCAGCGTCTCGCCCAGGGCGCGGCCAAGGCCCAGCATGGCGCCGCCGATGGCACCCGACCGGCCGTACGGCAGCACCGCCACGCGGATCATCTCCCAGCGTGTCGCCCCGAGGGCGAGCGCTGCCTCGCGGTGCAGGGCCGGTGCCTGGCTGAACACCTCGCGGGAGATCGCGCTGGCGATCGGCAGGATCATGACGGCCAGCACGAGACCGGCGGTGAACATCGTCCGGCCGGTGGGGGAGGCCGGCCCCGCGAACAGCGGGAACCAGCCCGCGTGCACCTCGAGCCAGTCGTAGAACGGGACGAGCCGGGGAGCGAGCCAGGAGATGCCCCAGAAGCCGAACACGATGCTCGGGATCGCGGCCAGCAGGTCGACGATGTAGCCGAGGACCGCAGCGACGCGGCGGGGCGCGTAGTAGGTCAGGAAGAGCGCGATGCCGATCGCGAGGGGGGTGGCCACCAGCAGTGCGATGACCGCCGCGAGCAGGGTGCCGAAGAGCAGCGGCCAGATGTAGGCGACGATGCTCTGCTCACGGGGCAGGTCGGCGGCGTTCGCGGTGATCGCGGGCACCGACTGGGCGACGAGGAAGGTCGCGACCCCGGCGAGGACGACGAGGATGAGGATGCCGGCGCCCGTGGCGCTGCCGGCGAAGAGTCGGTCGCCCAGCCGGCGGACGGGCCGGCGTGCGGGGGCTTGCTCTGTGGTCGTCACTCCTGCTCCGCGGGTTCGGAACGGCTCGGTCGGAAGGGGGTGCCGCCCGGTCCCGGGCGGCCGGACGGCCCGGGGCGTCCGCAGACGCCCCGGGCCGGCCGGAGGTGGAGCAGGGTCACTTCGCGGAGATCGCGTCGACCGCCTTCTGGGCCTGCTCGCGCAGGGCGTCGGAGATCGGCGACGAGCCGGCCTGGTCGGCCGCGGCCTTCTGGCCGGCCTCGCTGATCACGTAGCCCTCGAAGGCCTGGACCAGGCCGGCCTGCGTCTGGTCGTCGTACTGGACGCAGCCGATGTGGTAGCTGACCAGCACGACCGGGTACTCGTCCGGGTTCGTGGTCGTCCGGTTGATGTCGTAGGCGAAGTCGAACTCGCCCCGGCCGGAGACGAGCTCCGAGCCCTCGACGACCTTGGCGGCCGCCTCGGAGGACGGAGCCACGAACGAGTCGCCGACCTTGATGTTGGCGATGCCGAGGTCACCGGCCTGGCTCTCGTCGGCGTAGCCGATCGCGCCCTCGCCGGCCTGGATGGCGCTGATCACGCCGGAGGTGCCGTTGGCGGCCTCCCCGCCCTGGGTCGGCCACTCGTCGACCGAACCGGCGGTCCAGGAGTCGGCCGCGGCCTTCGACAGGTAGTCGGTGAAGTTCTTCGTGGTGCCCGACTTGTCACCGCGGTGGACCGGGGTGATGGTCGTGGCCGGCAGCTGCGCGTCGGGGTTCTCGGCGGCGATCGCCGGGTCGTTCCACGTGGTGATCGCGCCGGAGAAGATCTTCGCGGTGGTGTCCGCCGACAGGTTCAGGTCGTCGACGCCCGGGAGGTTGTAGACGACGGCGATAGCGGAGATGTAGGCCGGGATCTCGAAGACGCCCTGGTCGCCGCAGCGGTCCGCGGCCTGGGTGAGCTCGTCGTCGCTGAGCGCGGCGTCGGAGCCGGCGAAGTCCACGCCACCCGACAGGAACTGCTCACGGCCACCGCCGGAGCCGACCGGGTCGTAGTTGACGGTGACGTCGGGCTGCTCGGCGTTGAAACCGGCGGTCCACCCCTGCATCGCCGCCTGCTGGGCGCTGGAGCCTGCTCCGTTGAGGGTGCCGCTCAGCTGCTCGGCGCTGCCGCTGGCCTCGCTGCCGCCGCCGCTGCCGCTCTCGTTGGAGGCGCCGCACGCGGTGAGCGCGAGGGAGCCGGCGAGCGCCACCGCCAGGGGCAGGGCACGCGTCTTGGTGCTGAGCTTCAACTGGATGCCTCTCGACATGGCCCGGACGTCGGAGCCGGGCGCACTGGACCAACGGAGGCGAAGTTAGGGAGCGGAGGTGGCCTGCTTCGGGTCGCTCGGTGAACGGCGAATGAACGGCCGTCGAGCCTTGTCCGACGGGGTGAGAAAGAGATCACAACCGTCCGGTGAACGAGCGCGTGTCCGCTACCGCGGATAACGAAACGGTCTCAGGTCGCTTCCGGTCGGCGCCACAGGACGTCGACGGAGAACCGCCGGAAGCCGGTGTGCTCATACAGCGCCACGGCGGCGGTGTTGTCCTCCTCGGTGTAGAGGAGCACCTCGCCGAGGCCGCGGCCGCGCAGGTGCGCGAGGCCCAGGTCGGTGAGCGCGCGGCCCAGCCGCATCCCCTGCGCGTCCGGGTCGATGCCGAGCACGTAGATCTCGCCGACGGCCTCGGGCGCGGCGTCGCCGGGTGGGTGCACCTTCGTCCAGTGCGAGCCGAGCAGGACGCCGCCGTCGTCGGGATCCCCCCGCCAGGCCATCAGGAACCCGGCCGGGTCGAACCAGGGCTCGTCCTCGCGCAGCTGCAGGTCCGCGGGTGTCCAGCGGCCCTGCTCGGGGTGGTGCGCGAAGGCCCGCGCGTTCACGCCCAGCCAGGCCGACTCGTCGCGGCCGGGGCGGAACGGCAGTACCCGCACGTCCTCGGGCAGCCCGGGGCGGGGATCGGGGTCGACGCCGGCGAGGTCCCGGCGCATCTGCAGCAGCACGCGGGCGCGCCCGTAGCCGCGCCGGCCGGCCAGCGCGCTCGCCCCGGGCAGGTCGCCGTGCGCCCACACCGCGAGCGGGCGCTCCCCGGCCCGCTCCTCCAGACGGTCGAGCAGCGCCGCGCCGACCCCGTGCCGCCGGGCGGCCGGCGCGACGACGACCTCGGCCACGGCCTCGGGATCGGTCTCGAGCCGCGCGTAACCGAGCAGCGCGCCGTCCGGCCCCTCGGCGAGGACGTCACGCCCACCGGGCGGGCCGCCGTGCTGCAGCCGCAGCTCGGTCTCCTCGGAGACCGGCCGGACGCCGTCCGCCTCGTGCGCCGCGGACAGCAGCGCGAGGACGGCGGCGACGTCGTCCGGGGCGAGCCGGTCGACGTCGCGGAGAGAGGCTGCGGCGGTCAGGGCCGGCTCAGACCAGGGGTGCGGGGGAGTTCTCGGCCTCGGCCTTCGCCGCGGCCGCGGCGGCGTCGGCCACCTGCTGGTCGAGCTTGTAGCCGACGTTGCGCACGGTGCCGATCAGCGCCTCGTGCTCGGTGCCGAGCTTGGCGCGCAGCCGGCGGACGTGGACGTCGACGGTGCGGGTGCCACCGAAGTAGTCGTAGCCCCAGATCTCCTGCAGCAGCTGCGCGCGGGAGAAGACGCGGCCCGGGTGCTGCGCCAGGTACTTCAGGAGCTCGAACTCCTTGTAGGTCAGGTCGAGCGGTCGGCCGCGGAGCTTGGCGGAGTAGCTGTGCTCGTCGATGACCAGCTCGCCGGCCTTGGTGACGCCGCCGTCGGCCCCGTCGACCGGCGTCGCGGCGGCCAGCCGCCGGGCGGTGGCCCACTTCAGCCGGGCGTCGACCTCGGCCGGGCCGGCGGTGTCGAGCAGGACGTCGTCGATGCCCCAGTCGGCCGACAGCGCCACCAGCCCGCCCTCGGAGAGGACGGCGACCAGCGCGGAGGCCACGCCGGTGGAGGAGAGCAGGCTGCACAGGGTGCGGGCCTGGATGAGGTCGTGGCGGGCGTCGACGAGCACGACGTCGCCGGAGTCGCCGTCGAGCAGGCTGGACAGCTCGGGGGCCACCACGCGCACCTGGTGGGCCAGCAGCCCCAGGGCGGGCAGGACCTCCGTCGTGGCCTGGCGCGCCGCGGTCATGAGCACGAGTCGCATGCAGTCTCCTCAGGGGGGAGGCCCCGACGGCGCTGTCGAGCGTGAGCACGCAGGATAGCTGACGTGCTGTTAGCGCGCCCATCACTCACCGGCAGCAGGATGGTGCGCGTCCGCACCGAGGACGGCGTGACGTTGTCCGGGATCGCGGTCCCGGCCGTCGCGCCGGCCCGCCCCGGGACGCGTCCGCTGACGTTCGTGGTGGCGCACGGCTTCACCAACTCGGTGGCCCGCGCGCCGTTCCTGCGGCTGGCCGGCTGGCTGCGCCGCTTCGGCGAGGTGCGGGCGCTGGACTTCCGCGGGCACGGCCGTTCCGGCGGCGCGTCCGGGGCCGGCGGCGACCCGGAGCTGGCCGACGTCGACGCCGCCGTGGCCGCGGCCCGCGCCGACGGCGCCGACGCGGTGGTCACCCTGGGGCTGTCCATGGGCGGCGGCGCGGCGCTGCGCCAGGCGGCGCTCGGCCGGCACCGGCCCGACGCCGTCGTGAGCGTCAGCGCGGTGAGCCGCTGGTACGTGCGGGACACCCGGCCGATGCGCCGCGTGCACTGGCTGCTCGAGACGACCGCCGGGCGCTCGCTCGTCTCGCGGCTGGTGCGGCTGCGGCTCGACGAGCCGTGGCTGACGCCCCCGCCCGCGCCGCTGCAGGTGGTCAGCCGGATCGCGCCCACCCCGCTGCTGCTCGTGCACGGCGACCGCGACGAGTACTTCCCGCTCGAGCACTTCCGCACGCTGGCCCAGGCGGCGGGGCCGACGGCGACGGCCTGGGTGGTCCCCGGCTTCGGGCACGCGGAGAGCGGCGCGACCGCTCCGCTCGTCGAGCGGATCGGGCGATGGGCGTCTGCGACGATCAACCCATGACCTACTCGGAGGTGGAGGCGGAGGTCTCCCCCCGCGCGCACCACCTCCCCGCCGCCGCGTTCGCCCTCGTCGCCGTCGCGCTGCTGATCGCCGCCCCGGAGCTGGCCGGCGACACCGGGCTGCTGGGGGCGGTCGCGCTCCTGCAGCTGGCCCTCGTGGCTGCCTGGGTGGCGGCCACGGGCACCGGCGGCGCCGTCGGGACGGCGGTCGTCGGCGTCCTCGCCGCGGCCGGCGCCGACGCCGCGCTCGTGCTCCCCGACCGGCCGGAGCTGGGCGGGCTGCTCGTGGTGCTGGGGCCGGCGTTCCTGGTCGTCGTCCTCGCCCAGATGTTCCGCCGGCGCCGGGAGGACATGGTCGCCGGGCTCTCCGGCGGGGTGCTGCTGGTCTGCGCCGTCTCGTCGCTGGCCGTGCTGCTGCTCGTCGGCCGCTCCGCGTCGGGGTTGGCCACCTCGGCGCTGCTCGCGGTGGGCGCCGCGCTCGTCGTCGGGCACCTGGTCGACCTCGTCCTGCCCCGGCCGCAGCTGGCCCCGGGGGTCCCGCGCGGCCTGATCGGCCTGGTCCTCGCCGTCGCGGCGGGCGCGGCGGTCGGGTTCGCCCGCCGCGGCAACGGCGACCTGGCCGACAGCGTCTCCGCGGTCACCTTCGGCGCGGTGCTGGGTGCGGTCGCCGCCCTCGTCGCGGTGGCGGCCAGCTACGTCGCCGCCGAGACCGATCCGGAAGGTGGCCACGGGCGCGCCGCGGCGCTGTGGGTGCTCCAGGCCGTGCTGCCGATCGCCGCCTGCGCGCCGGTCGCCCTGGGCCTGCAGACGGCGCTGTGAAGGCCCTGCTCATCGCGCTCGTCGTCCTGCTGGGGCTGGCGGTCGCGGCCGACCGGATCGCGGTCGGCATCGCCGAGGACCGGGTGGGCGAGCAACTCGCGGCGAAGGGGGGCCTGGAGGGGACGCCGTCGGTGGACATCAACGGCTTCCCCTTCCTCACCCAGGCGATCGCCGGCGACTACGAGGACGTCCGGATCGCCCTGACCGCGGCCGACCTCGGCCAGCCGGAGGGCACCCGTGCCGACGTCGCCCTGCACGGGGTGCACGTGCCGCTGTCCGACGTGCTGTCCGGATCGGTGCGCGAGGTGCCGGTCGACCGCGTCGACGGCACCGCGACGCTGTCCTACGCGCTGCTGTCCGCGCAGCTCGGCGGGGACACCACGCTGCGCCGGGAGGGCGACGGCCTGCGGATCACCCGGACGGTCGAGATCGCCGGGTTCACCCTGCCGCTCACCGCGGCCGGGACGGTCACCCTGGACGGCGACGACCTGGTCGTGGACGTCGAGGAGGCCTCCGGCGCCGGGGTCGACGTCCCCGCCTTCCTGGTCGGCCGGGTCAGCGACCTGCTCGACATCCGCTACACGATCCCGGCGCTGCCGTTCGGCCTGCAGCTCACCAGCGTGCGCCCGGCCGACGACGGCGTCGTCGTCACCGTCCAGGCGCGGGACACGGTGCTGCGCGGCTGATCGCGGTTCGGGAATGCGGCCGGCGCCGGGCCGGTTGCGTGCGGGGATGAGTCCGATCGGAGCAGTCGTGCTGGCCGCCGCCCTGGTGCTGACGGCGGCCGCCGCCTGGTGGCTGCGCGCACGCAACGGCGCCGTCCGGACGCCGGCGGGCGGAGGGGACGACGTGGCGGGCGGTCCGCAGGCGGTGCTCGCGCGGCTCGGCGTCCGCCCGGAGGACGCCGACCTCACCGTCGTCCAGTTCTCGACCGCCTTCTGCGCGCCGTGCCGGGCGACCCGGGCGCGGCTGGCGCACCTGCAGGCGACCCGCCCGGGGCTGGCCTACGTCGACATCGACGCCGAGCAGGAGCTCGACGTGGTCCGCGAGCTCGACGTCCGGCGGACGCCGACCCTGTTCTACCTGCGCCGCGACGGGAGCCTGATCGGCCGCAGCAGCGGGGCCCCGCGGCCGGACGAGCTGACCGCTCTGATCGACGCGCATGTCGGGAGTTCCGTGTGATCGGTTACTCTCGCCCCGTGGGCACCCTGCTGACCTCGCGCCGCACAGTGGACCTGTGCCGCGTCGGCAGCTGCCTCTGTCCGACCTGCTGAGGTCGGTTGCCGACCGTCCCGACGTGCCCTGTCCGCCGTCCGAAGGTCTCCTCTGTCATGACTGCACCGTCGCGCGAGGTCGACGTGCGTGGTCCGCGCTTCGCCGCGTGGGTCACCGCCGCTGTCCTCGCCGTCGCCCTGCTCACCGCCACCGGCTGGCTGGTCGCCGTCCAGGCGGTCGTCTTCGCGGTGGGCGCCTTCGCCGGCCTGCGGTACGCGCCCTACGGGCTGCTCTTCCGGGTCCTGGTCGCGCCGCGGCTGGGTCCGGTCCGCGAGCGGGAGCCCGAGGCGCCGCCGCGGTTCGCGCAGCTCGTCGGCTTCGTCTTCGCGACGGTCGGCGCGCTCGGCTACCTGCTCTCCGCGCCGCTGGTCGGCGCCATCGCCACCGGCCTGGCGCTGGTGGCGGCCCTGCTCAACGCGGCCACCGGCTTCTGCCTCGGCTGCGAGATGTACCTGCTCATCCGGCGGGCTGTGGGTGGACGACGCGTGTCCCCCCGTACGACCGCCGCCTGACCCGCCCTCCACCAGGAAGGAACCACCCATGAGCCGCAATGACGTGCTCGTCACCGCCGACTGGGCCCAGGAGAACCTGAACAGTCCCGGCATCGTCTTCGTCGAGGTCGACGAGGACACCAGCGCCTACGACGGCGGCCACCTCGAGGGTGCGGTGAAGCTGGACTGGAGGAACGACCTCCAGGACCCGCTGCGGCGCGACTTCGTCGACAAGGCCGGCTTCGAGAAGCTGCTCTCGGAGCGGGGCATCGGCAACGACGACACCGTGGTCCTGTACGGCGGCAACAACAACTGGTTCGCCGCCTACGCCTACTGGTACTTCAAGCTGTACGGCCACCGCGAGGTCAAGCTGGTCGACGGCGGCCGCAAGAAGTGGGAGCTCGACGGCCGCCCCCTGTCCAAGGACGCCGTGGAGCGCCCGACGACCCAGTACACGGCCAGTGACCCCGACCTCTCGATCCGCGCCTTCCGCGACGAGGTCGTCGCCGCGATCGGCAACAAGAACCTCGTCGACGTCCGCTCGCCCGACGAGTTCTCCGGCAAGATCCTCGCCCCGGCCCACCTGCCGCAGGAGATGGCGCAGAAGGCCGGTCACGTCCCCACGGCGATCAACATCCCGTGGAGCAAGGCGGCCAACGAGGACGGCACCTTCAAGAGCGACGAGGAGCTCGCCGCCCTCTACGACGAGCAGGGCTACGACGACAGCAAGGCCACCATCGCCTACTGCCGGATCGGCGAGCGGTCGAGCCACACCTGGTTCGTGCTGCACGAGCTGCTCGGCAAGCCCGATGTCAAGAACTACGACGGCAGCTGGGTCGAGTACGGCTCGCTCGTCGGCGTCCCGATCGAGAAGTGAGCTGAGATCATGTGCGGAGCTCCCAAGCAGGGCGGCAGCCTGGCCGGCATCGACCTGGACACCCAGACGGTGATCCAGGGCTCGGTGTGGCACGAGGGCGCGCCGGTGGCCGGCGCCTACGTCCGGCTCCTCGACGCGACCGACGAGTTCACCGCGGAGGTGGTGACCAGTCCGGAGGGTGAGTTCCGGTTCTTCGCCGCCCCCGGTCAGTGGAAGGTCCGCTCGCTGGCGCCGGTCGGCAGGGGCGAGCGCGTCCTCTCCGCCGACGTCGGCCTCAACGAGACGACCGTCGCGCTCGACTAGAAGGACCCCCCTGCCCCGCCGCTCGCAGGCTCGCGGCGGGACCCTGCAGCGGGGCCGGTCCATCGCGTCACGTGCGCCCGCCCCGGCTCCGGCCGGGGCGGGCGCTGCGCGTTTCGGGGCAGGATCGGCCCATGACCGGCTCGTACGTGGTGACCGGCGGCGGCCGCGGGGTGGGGCGGGCGATCGTCGAGCGACTGGTGGCCGACGGCGGCACGGTGGTCGTCCTCGAGCGCGATCCCACCGCGGTCGCCTGGCTGGCGGCGCACCCGGAGGGGCGGCGACTGGTCCCGGTCAGCGGCGACGCCGCCGACGAGGCGGTCACCGAGGAGGCCGCCGACCGGGCCGCGGCGGCCGGGCCGCTGCGCGGCTGGGTGAACAACGCCGCCGTCTTCCGGGACGCCGGCGTCGACGTCACCCCGCCGGCCGAGGTGCTGGCCCTGATCGCGGCGAACCTGGCGCCGGTGGTCACCGGCTGCACGACCGCCGTCCGGCGGTTCCTGGCCGCGGGAGGCGGCGGGGCGATCGTCAACGTCTCCAGCCACCAGGCCCAGCGGCCGGTCCGCGGCGCGCTGCCGTACGCGACGGCGAAGGCGGCCGTCGAGGGGCTCACCCGGGCGCTGGCCGTCGACCACGGCCCGGACGGGATCCGGGTCAACGCCGTGGCGCTGGGCTCGGTCGACACCGAGCGCTACCAGGAGCTGCTGCGCGCGCAGGGGCCCGAGGCCGCGGCCCGCACCTCGGAGCAGATGGCCGTCCTGCACCCGCTCGGCCGGGTCGCCACCCCCGACGAGGTGGCCGCCACCGTCGCCTTCCTGCTCTCGGACGCCGCCGCCTTCGTCACCGGCGCCGTGCTCCCCGTGGACGGCGGCCGCGCCGCGCGCGGACCGGATCCCGAGGAGGCCTGAGCGCCTTGTCCTGGCCCCCCGGCCGGGACGACGATGACCCGCCGTGGACATCGGCATCCTGGGCAGCGGGGTCGTCGGCCGGGCGCTGGCCACCGGATACGCCCGGCACGGGCACCGGGTGCGGATCGGCACCCGGCAGGCGGAGGTCGAGGGCGTGCCCACCGCGTCGCCGGCCGAGGTCGCGCGCGTCGCGGAGCTCGTCGTCCTGGCGGTGCAGGGCCAGGTCGCCGTCGAGCTGGCGCGCTCGGTGGCCGACGAGCTCGAGGGCAAGGTGCTGGTCGACGCGACCAACCCGCTGGACATGTCCTCCGGGGGCCCGGCCCTGTTCGTCGGGACGACGGACTCCCTGGGCGAGCAGGTGCAGCGCGCGGTGCCGGGGGCGCGGGTGGTCAAGGCGTACAACACGGTCGGCAACGCGCTGATGGTCGATCCGGAGCTGCCCGGCGGCCCGCCCACGATGTTCATCGCCGGGGACGACGCCGACGCCAAGGCCACGGTGAGCGGGCTGCTGGAGGAGACCGGCTGGGACGTCGCCGACCTCGGCGGGATCGAGGCCAGCCGCTGGCTCGAGGCGATGTGCATGGCCTGGGTCACCTACGGTGCGCGGACCGGCTCCTGGACGCACGCCTTCCGGCTGCTCCGGAGCTGAGTGTGCGCGTCCTGACTCAGCGCCGGACGTGAGGGAGGACGCGCTGCGGTGAGCTAGGACGACCGGCGCGGTCGGCGGGCGTGGTGCCAGCCGAGGGCCAGCACCACGCCGGCGACGAGGACGGCGCCACCGGCCCACCGCGCGCCGGGGAAGACGGCGTCGTCGAGGCTGGCCGCCCTCGCCGCGGCCGCCGCGCCGAACGCGGCCCCGACGGCGAGCAGCCCCGGCCAGACCCAGCGGATGACCGGCCGCGGCTCGACGTCCACCGGCGGGGTGCGCCGCCACCACCGGACGAACCAGACCAGCAGGACGACGCCGCCGATCAGGCTGCTGGCGTACTGGATCCACCGGTAGCCGGGCATGGGACCCCAGGTCGCGGCCAGCGCCGGCAGGTGCTCGGTGCCCCAGCGGCGGGGGTGCGTGAACTCGTCCCAGAGCACGTGCGTGGCCGCGCCGAGCACGAGCGCGCCGGCGAGCAGCACGGCCCGGCGCACCGAGGCGGCCCCGGTGAGGCCGAGACGGACCCGATCATCGAGCCGCGCCCGCAGCGGCGCCGGGGCCGTGGCCAGCGCCGGCGCGGCCAGCAGCCCGTGCCACAGCACCCAGGCCAGCCCGCCCAGCAGCAGGTCGGTCGTGACGACGGCGAGCGCGGTGTGCGTCGCGTACCACTGGGGCAGCGGCAGGTAGTACGGGAGATCCGGCGCCATGCTGCCGATGACCAGCGCCGACGCGGGCAGCGGCGTGCGCAGGAACGGCAGCACGGCCGCCGGGTGGCTACCGGTGAACGGCACGGCGTCCCCTCACGACGTCGCGGCGAGCCACCGGCGCAGCTGCTCCTGCTGGCAGGTCAGCGTGCGCCGGTTGCCGCCCAGCCCCGGAGGCGAACCGCCCCGCGGCTGGGCGCACGTCCTCGACCTCCGAACGCGCGAACGTCCTCGTCCGCAGCTGATTGCGCACGAGGAGCCGGTCGTCAGGCGTGCTGAGCACTGCCCATCCCGGAGGTGCGCACGGCGATCGCCACCCACGCGATGAGGAACGCGCCCACAGCAGGATCGCCCGCAGGTCGCCCGTCCGGAGCGCATCGAGCAGCAACGGCCGGAGGAAGAGGACGATGCCGAACCCGGCGACCAACCAGGGGAGAACCCGCGCGATCATGGGCGGACGGATCTCCACCCGTGGCCGCTCAGCCGGTGGGGTCACCCGCGGCCGAGGCCGACGAGGCCGGCGAGCTCGTCCATCGCGCGGTCGAAGTAGCGATCGGCGTCCTCCACCGATCCGACGAAATGGCCGAACAGCTCGAAGCTGATCGTCCCGTAGATCGAGCTCCAGGCCAGCAGTGCCCGCACGCGGACGTCCTCGTCGATCGACGGATGTGCGCCGCCCAGGACCTCGACGGCGGCGTCGCTGATCAGCAGGGCGTCGCGGCCGCCCGAGGTCTTCGGCAGCAGGCCGGCTCGGGCGGCGTCCCCCAGGATCGTGCCGAGCAGGACGCCGACGCGCGCGGCCGCGGGCACGGTGTCCTGCGGCGCCCGGTAGCCGGGCACCGGCGAGCCGTAGAGCAGCGCGTACTCGTGCGGGTGTGCCTTCGCCCAGGTCCGGACCGCCCGGCACACGGCCAGCCAGCGCTCCCCGGGCGGCGCCGACGGGTCGTCGGCCTTCTCGGCCGCCGCCCCGAGCGCGTCGTAGCTGTCGATGATCAGCCGGGTCAGCAGGTCGTCGCGGCTGGGGAAGTACCGGTAGAGCGCGGACGACGCCATGCCCAGCTCGCGCGCCACCGCCCGCAGCGACAGCGCGGCGGCGCCCACCTCGGCGAGCTGCCGGCGGGCGGCGTCGGTGATCTCGGCGGTCAGCTCCGCGCGGACGCGTTCACGGGCGGTGGTCGGCATCGGTCCATGCTCGCCGACAAGAACAGTGAACGCAAGTGCGAGCACCGCTCTTGACAAGCCGGGGACGAGTCGCGAGCATTGGCCACATTCGAGAGCACCGCTCACAGAGATCGGGAGAGCGTCATGTCACTGCACGTCATCGTCGGCAAGGGCCCCGTCGGATCGACCACCGCCGAGGAGCTCGTCGCCCGCGGCCACCAGGTGCGCATCCTGTCCCGCAGCGGGGGGCGCTCGACGGGGACCGTGGAGCACCGGCAGGTGGACGCCGCCGACCCCGACGCGGTCGCCGCCGCCGCACAGGGCGCCGCCGCGCTCTACAACGCGGTCAACCCGTCGTACCACCGCTGGGCCACCGACTGGCCGCCGGTCGCCGCTGCGCTGCTGTCCGCGGCCGAGCGCACCGGCGCCGTCCTGGTCACCATGGGCAACCTCTACGGCTACGGCCGCCCGTCCGGGCCCATGGCGCCGGACTCGCCGCTGGCGGCGACCGACACCAAGGGCCGCGTCCGCGCGCGGATGTGGGCCGACGCGCTCGCCGCGCACGAGGCCGGCCGCGTCCGAGTGACCGAGGCGCGCGCCGCGGACTTCGTCGGCCCCCAGGTGCCGGGCAGCCACTCGCACCTCATGCGCCAGCTGCCGGCGCTGGAGAAGGGCCGGCGCGCCTGGGTCGTCGGCGACCCCGACGTCCCGCGCGGCTGGTCGTACCTGCCCGACGTCGCGGCGACCCTGGTGACCCTCGCGACCGACGAGCGCGCGTACGGCCGGCCCTGGCACGTGCCGAGCGCGATCCGCTCCCAGCGCGAGGCGCTCACCGACCTCGCCCGTGCCCTCGGCCGGCCGGCGCCCCGGGTCAGCGGGATCCCGTGGAGCGTGCTGCGGGCCATCGGCGTGGTCTCGCCGATGATGCGCGAGGTGGTCGACGTGAAGCACCAGTTCGACCAGCCCTACGTGATCGACGCCTCCGTCACCACGGCCACCTTCGGCCTGGCGGCCACCCCCTGGGACGAGGTCGTCGCCGCCTCGACCGGCCGGCTGCGCACGGCCGCCTGAGGACCGGCTCCGGCGCCGTCCTACGGTGGGGGCCATGGTCTCTGCCTGGGTCCTGGTCACCCTGGCGGCGCTGGCCGCGCTGTGCAGCGCGTACGGCGCCTACCGGGTGGCGCGCCGGCCGCGGGGCGTTCGCCGGTGAGCGCCCCGACCGAGCTGCCGGTGCCCGACACCGCCGACGTCCGCACCGGCCCGGAGGTCGACGACGGCCTCCTGGCCCTCCTGCCGCTGCTCGGCGAGTGGCACGGCGAGGGCCAGGCGGCCGGTGGAGGCGGCGACCACCGCTTCGGCCAGTGGATCCGGTTCGCCCATGACGGGCGCGGGTTCCTGAGCTACGAGGCCCGCTCCTGGCGGCTCACCGACGACGGGCAGATCGTCGGTCCGGACTCGCGCGAGTCCGGGTTCTGGCGGCCCCGCGGCCGCGACGACGTGGAGCTGCTGGTGGCCAGCCCCGACGGCTGGGTGGAGATCTACCTGGGCCGGGCCCGGACGACGACCAGCTGGGAGCTCGCCACCGACGTCCTGGCCCGCACCCCGGACGCCCCCGACGTCGTCTCCGCCGTCCGGCTCTACGGCATCGTCGAGGGCGCGCTGATGTACGCCATCGACCGCGCCGGGCCCGATCAGCAGCTGCGACCCACCATGTCCGCCCGACTCGAACGGATCCGATGACCGCCGCCGCAACACCCGCCACCCCCCGTCAGGTCGCCGACGCCTACGTGGAGGCGGTCAGCGACCTCGACCCCATCGTCGCCACCG
Source organism: Geodermatophilus sp. SMS 5-13 (assembly GCF_059428245.1). NCBI lineage: Bacteria > Bacillati > Actinomycetota > Actinomycetes > Geodermatophilales > Geodermatophilaceae > Geodermatophilus > Geodermatophilus sp. SMS 5-13. The sequence continues at coordinate 5,093,733 of NZ_CP165729.1, read as the reverse complement.
CGCTGGGCAACCGGCCCGGCGACGACCGGTTGCCGGACCTGAGCCCGGAGGGGCTCGCGGCCGAGGCGGCCCTGGTCCGCGACACCCTGGCCGACCTGGATCGCGTCCTCGCCGAGAACCACGCCCTCGAGGACGACCCGATCGAGCGGCGCTGCGCCCGGCTGCTGCGCGAGCGGCTCGAGGCCGACCTCGCGTCCCACGAGCTCGGTGACGGCTTCCGCTCGCTGAACAACCTGTTCAGCCCGCTGCACTCGACCCGCCAGGTCTTCTCGCTCATGCCGACGCAGTCGGAGGAGGACTGGGCGGTCCTCGCCCGCCGCCTCGCCCGGGTGCCCGAGGCCTACGACGGCTACCGGCAGACGCTGGAGGAGGGCTCCCGGCGCCGGCTCTTCCTCGCCCCCCGGCAGGTCGAGACGGTCGTGGGCCAGCTCGGGGAGTGGCTGCAGGGCCCGTACTTCGCCACGTTCGTGCAGGCCGGCCCCGAGTCGCTGCGCGGGGAGCTGGAGACGGCGGCGCGCGCGGCCGACGAGGCCGTCGCCGGGGTCCGCGACTACCTGCGCGACACGTACCTGCCGCGCACCGCGGGGACGCCCGACGCCGTCGGGCGGGAGCGCTACGCCGTCGCCGCGCGCCGCTGGACCGGCTCGGACCTCGGCCGCGGCGGCGGCCTGGAGGAGGCCTACGCCTGGGGCTGGTCCGAGCACCAGCGGATCCTGGCCGAGCAGCGGATCGAGGCCGACAAGGTCGTCTCCGGTGCGACGCCGATGGAGGCCATGCGCTGGCTCGACATCAACGGCGAGGCGGTCGAGGGCGTCGAGGCGGTCCGGGATCGGCTGCAGGCGATGATGGACGAGGCGATGGACGCCCTCGACGGCACGCACTTCGACCTGGCCGGGCCGGTCCGCCGGGTCGAGGCGATGATCGCGCCGCCCGGCAGCGCCGCCGCGCCGTACTACACCCGCCCGGCGCTGGACTTCTCCCGCCCGGGCCGGACCTGGCTGCCCACCCTGGGCCGCGAGCGCTTCCCCCTGTGGGACCTGATCTCGACCTGGTACCACGAGGGCGTTCCCGGCCACCACCTGCAGCTGGCGCAGTGGGTCTACGTCGCCAAGGACCTCACGAACTACCAGACCTCGATCGGCTCGGTGGGGGCCAACGTCGAGGGCTGGGCGCTCTACGCCGAGCGGCTCATGGACGAGCTCGGCTTCCTGACCGACTCCGGCGCCCGGCTCGGCTACCTCGACGCCCAGCAGATGCGCGCCGTCCGCGTCGTCGTCGACATCGGCATGCACCTGGAGCTGCCGATCCCGGACGACGCCGAGGGCGCGATCGCCGACGTCCGCGGCAAGCCCTGGACGCCCGAGCGGGCCCGTGCCTTCTTCGGTGAGAACAGCGGCCGGGACCCGCAGTTCCTCGACAGCGAGCTGGTGCGCTACCTGGGCATCCCCGGGCAGGCCATCAGCTACAAGCTCGGCGAGCGGGCGTGGCTGGCCGGCCGCGAGGCGGCGCGGCGCAACCGCGGCGCCGGCTTCGACCTCAAGGCCTGGCACATGGCGGCGCTGTCGCAGGGCTCGCTGGGCCTCGACGACCTCGAGTCGGAGCTCGCCCGCCTGTAGTCAGTCGGGCGGCGGGTTGACCGGGTCGCTGTCCGGCGTCACCGGGTCGCCCGGCTCGGCCGGCCAGGCGTCGACCCCGTCGGCGTCGAGCAGGGCGGTGACGGCGGCGACGCTCGCGCCGACGTAGCTGCTCATCAGGTCGATGTCGGTGACGACGCACCAGCTGCGGTCGGCCGGGAACCACAGGCTCGGCCCCTGCTCGGCGGGCTCGGGCGCGAAGTTGGCGGCGGCGAGCGCGACCGGGCCGCGGACCAGCCGGTGGCCGCGATCCCCGAGGACGAGGGTGCCGGCGTCCGGGGCGGCGTCGGACCAGGCGCCGAACCAGCAGTCGTCCGGGGTGGCGGTGTGCCGCGCCAGGACGGCGGCGACGCGGGCGGCGACCGCGGCCGCCAGGTGACCCTCGGCGGGTGAGTCGTTCCACAGCTCGGGCTGGTCGTCGTCGGCCATGTAGTCCCAGGCGCCGGTGATCGCCGGCCACTGCATCAGCCGGTGCGCCGTCCGGTCGTTGAGCGCGGCGACCGCGGCCCACGGGACCTCGACGTCGTCGTCCCCCTCGTAGCGGACCGCGGGGTGCAGGACGCGGGCGTAGGCCGCGAAGACCGGGGGGACGAGCGAGGCGACGGTGGGCGGGTCGGCCGGGGCGAGCGCGGCGGCGAGCCAGGCGCCGGCGGAGACGTCGGTCTCGACGGGGCGGCCGGCGAGCTGCACGCGTCCTCCCCCGGGAACGGACAACCCCCGGGCTGCTCCGCGGCGCCGGCCCCTGCGGGAGCAGGACGGCTGCGCGCGGGCCGACTGGACAAGTGTCGGCGGCCCGGGGGTCGGGTGACTGTCCGGTTCTCGCTCGCCGCCGTACGACGGACGGGCGATCATGCCGTCGTTCGAAGGTCTCTCCGAACGGGCGGCCCATCTGGACGGCGGCTAGCGGACAGCCACCTCACGAGTCCGATAAGCATGCAAAGTTCGGACCACCTCCTCTCTCGTGTACCTCGACGGTACGACGCCGTCGGAGCACCCGGCAACGTCATTGTTCAGCCGTCGGAGGAATCCGGTTCGAAGACGTCCGGAACGCCGTCGGCGTTCGCGTCCACCTGCTCGAGCGCCCACATCCGGCGGTACCGGCGGTTGCGCAGCCGGAGCAGCCCGGCGGCCAGCAGCGCGGCCGTCAGCGTGCCGACCAGCACGCCCACCTTGACGTGCTCGTCGCGGACCGATCCGGTGCCGAACGCCAGCTCGCCGATCAGCAGCGACACGGTGAACCCGATGCCGCCGAGCAGGGCGAGCCCGACGACGTCGGGCCAGCCGAGGTCCTCGTCCAGCCGCGCCCGGGTGAAGCGGGACACCAGCCACGTGCTGCCGCTGATCCCGATCGCCTTGCCCACCACGAGCGCGACGACGACGCCGAGCGCCACCCGGTCCTGCAGGGAGGCGACCAGGCCGGAGAACCCGCCGACCGTCACCCCGGCCGCGAAGAAGGCGAACACCGGGACGGCCACCCCCGCCGAGATCGGCCGGAAGCGGTGCTCCAGGTGCTCGGCGAGCCCCGGCCCCGCGTCCGGCCCGCCCGCCTGCTCGCTGCGCCGCACGGGCACGGTGAAGGCGAGCAGCACCCCGGCGACGGTCGCGTGCACCCCCGAGGCGTGCACCAGGCCCCAGGTGAGCACCGCGAGCGGCAGTAGCAGCCACCAGCTGCGCACCCGCTTCTGCACCAGGAAGCCGAAGACCGCCAGCGGCAGCAGCGCCAGCAACAGCCACGGCAGCTCCAGCTCCGAGGTGTAGAAGAGCGCGATGACCGTGATCGCCAGCAGGTCGTCGACGACGGCGAGGGTCAGCAGGAAGGTGCGCAGCCCGCTCGGCAGGTGCGTGCTGATCACCGCGAGGACGGCGAGGGCGAAGGCGATGTCCGTCGCGGTCGGGATCGCCCAGCCGCGCAGGCCGCCGCTCCCGAGGTTGAGCAGCACGTAGAGGACGGCGGGCACCGCCATGCCGCCCACCGCCGCGGCCACCGGCAGCGCCGCCCGGCGCGGGTCGCGCAGGTCGCCGGCCACGAACTCCCGCTTGAGCTCCAGCCCCGCGACGAAGAAGAAGACCGCCAGCAGCCCGTCGGCCGCCCAGGCGCCCAGCGTCAGGTCCAGGTGCAGCGCGGCCGGCCCGACGGTGGTGTCCCGCAGCGCCGCGTAGCCGGCGGCCCAGGGCGAGTTCGCCCAGGCCAGCGCGAGCGCGGCGCCGATCAGCAGCAGCACCCCGCCGACGGTCTCCTTGCGCAGGATCGCCGCGATCCGGCCGGCCTCGGGCCAGGTGCCGCGGCCGAACAGGCGGAGGGGGCGGGTCATCGGGCGGCTCCTGGGCTCGGCGGCGGCACGTGCCGACCAGACTTCCCGGCTCACCCGGCGGCGACCCTACCGGCCGAGCAGCTCCCGCACCCGGGCCGTGAGACCCGCGTCGTCCCGCCGGACGCCGTCGAGGGTGTGCACGGTCGCGACCCCGCGGACGCCGGAGACCAGCCAGACCGCGTCGGCGGCGTGCAGGTCCGCGACCGTGCCGTGGACCGACGCCGTCGGCCACCCGGCCTCGGCGGCGCGGGCGAACAGCCGGGCCATCGTCGTCCCGGCGAGGATCCCGGTCTCCAGCGGCGGCGTGCGCAGCCCGCCGTCGGTGGCCCAGACGACCGTCGAGGTCGGGCCCTCCAGCAGCCGCCCCTCCAGCGAGGTGAAGACGACGTCGTCCGCGCCCTGCGCGTGGGCGTGCCGCAGCGCGGCCATGTTCACCGCGTACGACAGCGTCTTCGCCCCGCCCAGCAGCCACGGCGCCTGCCGGCGGAAGTCGGCCGGCACGCCCAGGCCGAGGGTGAGGACGGCGATGCCCTCGGCGCGCTGCCGCAGCACCTCGGCGGTCACCGGCGACAGCACCGCGAGCACCGTCGGCGCGCAGCCCTCGCCGAGGCCGCGGGTCAGGTAGAGCCGGCAGGCGCCCTCGACGTCGGCCGGCCACCTCTCCACGACCGCGGCGACCAGCGCCCGCCAGGCCGCCTCCCCCGGGTCGGTCAGCTCGAGCAGTGCCGCCGAGCGGGCCAGCCGGGCGAGGTGCGCGTCGAGCCACGGGGTGGCGCCGGCGACGACGTCCACGGACTCGAAGACGCCGTCCCCGCGGGCCAGCCCCTGGTCGAAGGCGGTCACCACCGGCTCGTCGGCGGCGACCGTGCGCGCCTCGCCGTCCTGCCACATCGCCACGCGTCGACCGTCCGCCACGCCCCCAGCCTGCCGTACGCCTCGGCATAGGCTCGCCGGGTGGCGCACGACTCCCCGGCCGCCGGGCCCGACGCGCCGCTGGCGGAGCGGCTGCACGCCCGCGGCCTGCGGCTGACCTCGCCGCGCCGGCAGGTGCTGGCCGCGGTGGAGGCGCTGCAGCACGCCACGCCGGAGACGATCGCCACCCGGCTGCGCGAGCAGGCCGGCCCCGGCGGCACCGCGCCGGACACGTCGACCGTCTACCGCAACCTCGAGGTCCTCGAGCGGCTCGGGCTGGTGTGGCACACCCATCTCGGCAAGGGCGCGCCGGTGTACCACGCGGCCGCCGAGCACGCGCACCTGCACGTGGTGTGCCAGTCGTGCGGCACCGTCGCCTCGGCCGCTCCCGACCTGCTCGACGGCGCCGCGGAACGTCTCGCGGACGAACTGGGTTTCACGGTGGACGTGGGGCACGTCGCGCTGTCGGGCACCTGCCGCGACTGCCGCGAACGAGCCGGAACGGAGCACGCATGAACCCCCTGCTGGAACGCCCGGGCGCGGTCGCCGTCGAGGGCGGCACGATCGCCGCGCACTACGGGGACCCCCTGCGCGAGCAGCGGCTGATGGCCGAGGGCGCCGGCCTGGTCGACCGCAGCGACCGCGACGTGCTCGTCGTCCCGGGTGCCGACCGCCTGACCTGGCTGCACAGCCTGACCAGCCAGCACCTCGAGCGGCTCGCCGACGGCGCCGGCACCGAGGCGCTGGTGCTCTCGCCGAACGGGCACGTCGAGCACCACCTGGTGCTCGCCGAGCTGGGCGGGACGACGTGGGCCGACGTCGAGCCCGGCACCGGCGCCGCGCTGCTGGGCTTCCTGCAGCGGATGGTGTTCATGCTCCGCGTCGAGCCCGCGCTGGTCACCGACCGGTGGGCGGTGCTCTCGCTGGTCGGCCCGCGGTCGGCCGCCGTCCTGACCGCCGCCGGGCTGCCCGTGCCCGAGGGCGTCACGGCCCTGGACGGCGGCGGCCTCGTGCGCCGGATGCCCCCGATCGGGGACGGCGCGGCCGTGTACGACCTGCTGGTGCCGCGGGCCTCGGTCGGTGCGCTCGCCGACGCGCTGCTGGCCGCGGGCGCGGGCCTCGCGGGCGCCGACGCGTACGAGGCGCTGCGGGTCGAGGCCCGGCGTCCGCGGTTCGGCGTCGACACCGACCACCGCACCATCCCGAACGAGCTGCAGTGGCTCACCACGGCCGTGCACCTGGACAAGGGCTGCTACCGCGGCCAGGAGACCGTCGCCCGCGTGCACAACCTGGGCCGGCCGCCGCGGCGGCTGGTGCTGCTGCACCTCGACGGCGTGAGCGAGGAGCTGCCGCCGCCCGGCACGCCCGTGCAGGCGGGGCCGCGCGAGGTCGGCCGGGTGGGCACCGTCGTCCGGCACCACGAGCTCGGGGTCGTCGCGCTGGCGCTGGTGAAGCAGTCGGTGCAGCCGGACACCGCGCTCACCGTGGGCGCGGCGACCGCCGCGATCGATCCGGACGACGTCCCGGCGCAGGTCGACGACGAGCGCGCCGCGGCCCGCGAGCGCGTGCGGGCCGTCCGGTCTGCGAACATCGGCCGGTGACCTCGGGCACCCTCATCACCCTGGCGCCGACCGGCGCGGAGTCGGCGAAGGCCGACGTCCCGGCCCTGCCGGTGACCGTCGAGGAGGTCGTGGCCACCGCGCGCGACTGCCAGGCGGTCGGCGCCGCCGTGATCCACCTGCACGTCCGCGGCGAGGACACCCGCCCGACCCTCGACCTGGGCCGCTGCCGCGAGGTCGTGCAGGCGGTGCGCGAGGCCACCGACCTCGTCGTCCAGATCTCCACCGGCGGCGCGGTCACCGATCCGTTCGACGCGCGGCTGGCCGTGCTCGACGTCGAGCCGGACGCCGCGTCGCTGTCGCTGGGCACGGTGAACTTCGGCCGCGACGTGTTCAGCAACCCGTGGGACCTCATCGTCGAGCTGCACACGCAGATGCAGCAGCGCGGCGTCGTCCCGGAGTACGAGGTCTTCGACCTCGGCCACCTGGCCACGCTGCAGCGGCTGCTCGACCGCTACGGCCCGCCCGCCGGCGGGCACGTGCACGTCGACCTGGTCATGGGCGTCCCCGGCGGCATGCCCGGGACGACGCAGGCGCTCGCCGCGTGCCTGCCGCTGCTCCCTGCGGGATCGACCTTCGCGGCCACCGGCGTCGGGCGGACCTCGCTGCCGGTGATGCTCGCCGCCCTGTCGGCGGGAGGGCACCTGCGGGTCGGCATGGAGGACACGCTGACCTACGCTCCCGGCGAACCGGTGCGCGACAACGCACAGTTGGTGGCGCGCGCGGCCGGGCTCGCCCGCATCGCCCAGCGGCCGCCGCTGACGACCGACCAAGCCCGGACGCTGCTCGGCATCCCCACCGACAGAGACCTCGCAGTGGAGGCAACCCAGTGAGCCCCTCGAAGCCGAAGCCGTCCCCCGCCGGGGGCGCCGCCGTCGACGCGCTGCTCGACCCCGCCTTCGTCGACAACGCGGTGCGTCAGCCGATGGGCGAGGTCCGCCGGCTGCGCCGGCAGGCCGAGCAGGAGGAGGTCAACCTCTCCTACACCCGCCGCCTGCTGCAGGGCCGGCTGGACATCGTGCGCCGCGAGCTGCAGCGCCGCGCCGAGGACGACGGCCGCTCGCTGGTCGACCTGCTGCCCGAGATCCTCGCCGAGAAGGGCCGCGGTCCCGCGCACGGCCTCGGCCGGCACCAGACCGTGCAGCCCTCGGCCCCCGAGGAGTACGAGTCCTGGGTCAACGCGCTCACCGACGTCGACCTCTCCGCGATCAGCGAGCTGCCGGATGCCGACCTGGAGCGGGCCGCCCGCGCGCTCGCCGAGGCCGAGAGCGGCCTGTCGGAGCGCCGCCGCGGCGTGCAGCAGGTGATGGACGCGCTCGCCGCCGAGCTCGGCCGCCGCTACCGCGACGGCGAGGCCGACGTCGCGGCCCTGCTCGCCGACGAGGGGCGTCACTGAACGCCGTCACCCGTCCCGGTACCGCTCCAGAGGCCGATGCCGCCTGGCCGGACAACCCGGTGCTGGTGGAGGTGTGGCGCTCGGGCTTCCTCGAGTCGGTGCACCGCGGAGCGATGGTCGTGCTCGACCCCGCCGGGGCGGTGCTGGCCGCGGCCGGGGCGGTCGACCGGGCGATCCTGCCGCGCTCGTCGAACAAGCCCGTGCAGGCGACCGCGCTGCTGGCCTCCGGGTGGACGCCGCGGTCGGCGGAGGAGCTGGCCATCGGCGCCGGCTCGCACTCCGGGGAGGACGGCCACCGGGAGCTGGTCGCCGGGATGCTGGCCGCCGTCGGGCTCGGCGCGGACGCCCTGGGCTGCCCGCCGGCGCTGCCCTCGCACGAGCCGACCCGCGCCGCCTGGCTGGCGGCGGGCCGGGCGCCCGAACGGCTGGCGATGAACTGCTCCGGCAAGCACGCGGCGATGCTGTCGGCGTGCGTGGCGGCCGGCTGGCCGACCGACGGCTACCTCGAGCGCGACCACCCGCTGCAGCTGGCCGTCGAGGCGCGGCTGGCCGAGACGGCGGAGGAGCCGGTCGCCGCCGTCGTCGTCGACGGCTGCGGCGCGCCGCAGCACGCGCTGACCCTGACCGGGCTGGCCCGTGGCGTCCTGTCGCTGGTGGAGGCGGCGCCGGGCAGCCGGGAGCGGTCGGTGGCCGACGCGATGCGGGCCCACCCCTGGTACGTCGCCGGCACCGGCCGCGAGGACACCGACCTGATGGGCGCCGTCCCCGGGGTGCTGGTCAAAGCGGGTGCCGACGGCGTGCACGTCGCCGCGCTGCCGGGCCGCGGCGCGGTCGCGCTCAAGCTCGACGACGGCGGCGACCGCGGCCGCACGCCGGCGCTCGCGGCCGGCCTGCGCCGGCTCGGGGTGCGCGACGACCGGCTCGCGCCATGGTTGCTGACGCCGGTCAGCGGGGGCGACGGCGTGGTCGGCGAGGTGCGCGCGGCGCCGTCGGTAAACCCCTGAGCTGCGCTTTCAGCTGTGAATAGAGTCACTCCACCCTGCTAGCAGCACCGCTTGCAACTGCTAGCACCCTGCGCCTAGTGTGACTGGTGTGCAGAAGCCCACGGAGTTCGTGCGGGAGCAGGTGTCGACGGTCCGCGAGAAGGTGGACCGGGTCGCCGGTTCCGTCGCGGAGACCGTCGCCGCGGCGCCGTCCGCGTCGCAGGTGGGTGAGTTCATCCGCGAACAGCGCAATGCCGCCCGGGTGTCGTTGCGCGAACTGGCCCGCACCGCAGGGGTCAGCAACCCATACCTGTCCCAGGTGGAGCGGGGCCTTCGCAAGCCGTCGGCGGAGATCCTCGCGGCGATCGCCAAGGGACTGAAGATCTCGGCCGAGTCGCTCTACGAGCAGGCCGGGATCCTCGATCGGCGGCCCGGCAACCCGGACACCGTGGCGGCCATCCGCTCGGACACCGCGCTGTCGGAGCGGCACAAGGCGGTGCTGCTGGAGCTCTACGAGACCTACGTCCGCGAGCACGCGGCCGGCACCCCTGACGCGTCCCGCCCCGCACACGTTTCCCCCCGAAGCTCGAAGGAGTCGGCATGACCACCACCCAGACCGTGAAGCAGTACGGCGAGACCGCCGTCAAGCTCTACAAGACCCAGCTGCTGGCCACCATCGGCGCCGGTGACCTGGCCGTCGAGCGGGCCAAGACCGTCGTCGGCACGCTCCGCTCGCGCGCCGAGGCGCTGCCGGGCGAGGCCAAGGTCCAGGCCGACCTCGGCGTCAAGGAGGCCCGCACCCGGGCCACCGAGGCCGCCGGCCAGGCCCGCGCCGCCGCGCAGCAGGTGCGCACCTCGATCCGCCCCGAGGCGGTGCGCGGCACCGTCGCCGGTCTCGTGGAGAGCGCCCGGACCCAGGCCGTCGCCACCGTCGAGGCGCTCGTCGAGCGCGGTGCCCACGTCGTCGACGAGCTGCGTCAGCAGCCCGGCTTCCGCCGGGTCGTGCGCCGCGCCGAGCAGGCCGTCGACACCGTCGAGGACACGCTCGAGGACGTCCTCGAGGAGGGCGCCGAGACCGTCGTCGAGACCTCGAACAAGGTGACCTCGGTCGCGCAGAAGACCGCCGCGAAGGCCGCCAAGGTGGCCGACAAGGCCGAGCAGGCGACCGCCGAGGCCGCCGAGTCCACCAAGGAGAAGGTCGAGGCCGTCGCCGAGGAGCCGGCCAAGCCGGCCAAGCGGGCGCCGAGCAAGACCACGGCCGCGCGCAAGAGCTCGCCGGCCAAGGCCTCGGCGCGGGTCACCCGCGCCCGGACCGCCAAGCCGGCCGACCCGACCGCCGTCCCGGCCAAGAAGGCCTGACGCCGGATCGTCCCCTGGTCCAGGGCCCCGGAGCTGCGCACAGCGCTCCGGGGCCCTGTGCCGTCCGGGGGCGTTTCCCGCCCGTCGCAGCCCCGGGAACCGGGGCCGCGGCGGGTACGCTCGTCGCCGTGGGTTTCGACGGGCTGTTCATGACGGGCCTGCACTACGCCGTCTTCGTGCTGGCGGCGTGGGCGTTCGTCGACGCCCTCGTCCGCCCCGCGGCGGGCTACGTCGCGGCCGGCAAGCTGACCAAGCCGGCCTGGGTGGGGATCACCGGCCTGTCGGCGCTGGTCGAGTTCGGCATGACGCCGTTGGCCACCTTCCCGGTGCCGCTGGCCGGCTTCCTGTGGCTCCCCGCCGTCGTCGCGGCCATCGTCTACCTGGTCGACGTCCGGCCCGCGCTGCGCGGCCTGCGCCGCGGCAACAGCAGCTGGTGACCGGCGGGCCGCTGGACCCGCCCGCTCTCGACCCCGCCCGCGAGGCGCGGATCCGCGCCAGTTTCGGCGCCCAGGCCATGCTCGCCACGCTCGGCGCGAGCATCGCCGACCTCGCCCCGGGCCGCGTGGTGCTGGAGATGCCCAGCGATCCGCGCTTCGGCCAGCAGCACGGCTTCACCCACGCCGGCGCGATCACCACGCTGGTCGACACCGCCTGCGGCTACGCCGCCTTCTCGCTGATGGCGGTGGACCGCGAGGTGCTCACCGTCGACTTCTCCGCCAACTTCCTGGCCCCGGCGGTGGGGGAGGGGTTCCGGGCGACCGGCACCGTCCTGCGGGCCGGCCGGACGCTGGTGATCACCCGTGGTGAGGTGCACGCGCTGGCCGACGGTCGCGAACCCCGGCTGATCTCGGCGATGCAGGCCACGATGATGGCTGTGACCCCGCCGTCCGCGGAGCCCGGGGCCTAGGGGAAAGGACCCCGTCCTGCCCACCCTTCGCAGGCTCAGGGTGGGGCCCTGGACGGGGCCGTTCCCTCACGCTCTGGTGTCGGGCGGGATGACGATCCACAGCACGATGTAGGCGATGAACTGCGGGCCCGGCAGGATGCAGGAGAGCACGAACGCCAGGCGCAGCGCGCCGGTGGACATGCCGTAGCGGCGGGCGATGCCGGAGCAGACGCCGCCGAGCACCTTGTTCCGGGTGTCGCGGGTCAGCCGGCGGGAGACGGGCGGGGTCATGCCCGCAGACCCTACGGTCCGTCCATGCAGCTGCGTGCCGTCCTGGGCGACATCACCGAGGCCGACGTCGACGTCGTCGTGAACGCGGCCAACCCGGGCCTGCTCGGTGGCGGTGGCGTCGACGGGGCGATCCACCGCCGCGGCGGCCCGGAGATCCTCGCCGAGTGCCGGGTGATCAAGGCCGGCCTGCCCGACGGCCGCCTTCCCCGCGGCGAGGCCGTGCCCACCACCGCCGGGCGGCTGCCCGCGCGGTGGGTCGTGCACACGGCCGGGCCGGTCTGGTCGGCGTCCGAGGACCGGTCCGCGGTGCTCCGCGCCTGCTACGCCTCGAGCGTGCGGGCGGCCGACGAGCTGGGCGCCCGGACGGTCGCCTTCCCGGCGATCTCGGCCGGGATCTACGGCTGGCCGGTGGACGACGCCGCACGGCAGGCCGTGGCCGGTGTCCGGTCGGTCGCGGTCGAGCACGTCGTCGAAGTGCGCTTCGTCCTGTTCTCGCCCGAGGTGCTGGCCGCGTTCGAGGCGGCGCTCAGCGGCTGAACACCTCCGGCGGCGGCTCGGGGGAGGGCTGCGCCTCGGCGTCGGGGATCGGGCGGGCGTCGCCGGCGAAGGCGTCGAGGGCGTCGCCCTCGACGACGCGCGACGGCATCGGATCGCCGGCGCAGCGCCGCACCAGCGCGGCGATCGGCAGCGGCGCGTCGGACGCGACGGCCACGAGGTTGCCGAACCGGCGGCCGCGCAGGGTGCCGGGCTCGGCGAGCAGGCAGACGTGCGCGAAGACGCTGCGCAGGGTCGCGGCCTGGGCGCGGGCGAAGGCCAGCGGCGGCCCGTCGGCGACGTTGGCGGTGAGGACGCCGCCGGGCCGCAGCACGCGGTGCGCCTCCCGGGCGTACTCCACCGAGGTGAGGTGCGCGGGCGTGCGGGCGCCGGCGAAGACGTCGCTGACGACGACGTCGGCGCTCGCGGGGTGCATCGCGGCCAGCGCCGCGCGCGCGTCGGCGCCGCGGACCCGTACGCGGGCGTTGCGCGGCAGCGGCAGGTGCGCGCGGACCAGGTCGGTGAGCGGCTCGTCCAGCTCGGCCACCCGCTGCCGCGACCCGGGCCGGGTCACCGCGACGTAGCGGGCGAGGGTGAGCGCGCCGCCGCCCAGGTGCACGACGTCCAGCGGGCGGCCCTCCTCGGCGGCGAGGTCGAGGACGTGGCCCATCCGGCGGACGTACTCGAACTCCAGGTGGGTGGGGTCCGCGAGGTCCACGTGCGACTGCGGCGTGCCGTTGACCAGCAGCATCCAGGACCCGTCGCGGTCGGCGTCCCCGAGCAGCTCGGCGGTGCCGCCGAGCACCGGGGTGGGCCCCGGCGGGAGCGGGCCGTCCTTCCTGCGTCGCGCCATGCGGTCAGCGGCCGCGCAGCAGCGCCTCGGCGGCCGCATCGCCCTCGACGCGGACCTCGGCGGGGCGGCCCCACAGGTGCAGCAGCAACTCGGTGCCGGCGCCCGAGAGCCGCGCGTCCGCGCCCCCGGAGTGCTCCGCCGCGAGCTCGACGACGCCGCGGGTCACCCGGACCTCCCACTGCCGGCCGGTGTCGGTGCTACTCACGGCGACGACCGCCTCGGCCGAGACCAGCGGCTCGGTGTGCGCCCACCGCGGGACGACGATCCCCAGCAGCTCGTCGACGCCGTCCTCGGCGAGCTCCGGGTCGAGCGGGGCGTGCGGAACGCCGGCGGCGGCCTCCAGGTCCATCCGGTGGACGGCGAGCTCGTGCGCCTGCCGCCGCGCCCAGGACGCGGCGACCTTGGGTGCCGCCGGGCTCATGTGCCAGGCGGGCGACTCCGGCGGCACCGTCCGCAGCGCCCGCACCAGCTCGGTGTGGCCGTCCGCGTACCAGTCGAGCAGGTCGCCGTCCGGCGGCTCGACCCCGCGCGGCGGGCCGTCGGTGGTGCCGGCCCGGACGATCGCGGTGGCCCAGCGGTGCACGGTGCCGAGGTGGCCGACCAGGTCGCGGGCGGACCAGTCCGGCACCCAGGGGACGCGGGTGTCGAGCCCGCCGTCGGCGGTGCGGGCCGTCAACTCCGCCGCGAGGGCGCCGAACCGCTCGCCCTCTCGGGCGACGGCCTCGACGCACCGCTGGCGGAGGTGTTCGCCGGCGAGGGAGGTCACCGCCCCATCGTGCCGGAGCGGGTGGCCGGTCTACGCGGGTGGTTCGCCCCCGACGTGGGCGAACGTCTTGTTGACGATCTTCCAGGTGCCGTCGATGCGGCAGAGCGAGAAGAAGTCGACGAAGGAGACCGTGCCCCAGTAGCCCTCCTCCGCCGCGGTGGCCGTCGCGACGTCGCCGAGCTGGGTGATCGCGAGGATCCGGCTCCGGTAGTTCCCGGTGTCCGCGGGGGCCTCGGCAGCGAGGTCGAAGAGGGTCTGGATCGGGACGTCGTAGCGGGTGCCGGCGAGGTCGCCGAACATCCGGGCGTCCGCGTGGAAGGCCTGCTGCAGCTTGCCGACGTCCCCCGTGGCCTCCCCGTCGAGGCAGAGCTGGATCACCTCGCGGATCGCGTCGTAGTCGTCGACCAGGGACTCGCGGGCGGTCCCGATGTCCGGATAGGTCGTCATGGCGCCTGCCTCCGCCTCAAGGAACGAGGGCGCCATGCTGGTCCCGGCTCGAGGGCCTGACCAGGGCGCTCCGGCCTGCCCGCGGCGAGGCGGGATCAGGGTGCGACGGCCGACCAGCGCACGGTCACCTCGCCCTGCTTCCACCGGCGGCTCGAGCCGACGAACGGCCAGCCCTGCTCGGCCATCGCCTCGACGGCCGCCGTCCAGCGTTGGCGAGGGCCGAACGTCGAGAGCCCGGCCGCGGCGGCCCAGGCCGCGTCGAAGGCGCGCAGGAAGGCGTGCACCGGCCGGCCCGGCACGTTGTGGTGGATCAGGGCCTTGGGCAGCCGCTCGGCGAGGTCGGACGGCTTGTCCAGGTCGGCGACGCGGGCGGAGAGGGTCAGCGTCAGCGGCCCGTCGGCGTCGAGGGCCACCCACGCCCCGCGCCGTCCCCACTCGTCGCAGGTGCCCTCCACGATGAGCCCGCCGGGGCCGAGCGCGGCGCGCATCGTCTCCCACGCGCGAGCCGCGGACTCCTCGTCGTACTGGCGCAGCACGTTGAACGCGCGCACCAGCACCGGCGCCAGCCCGGCGAGCTCGAAGCCGCCCGCGCGGAAGTCCACGCGCGGCGGGTCGCGGTCGGCGGCGACGGCGGCCACCCGCTCCGGGTCGATCTCGAGGCCGACGACCTCGAGGCCGGTCACCGCGGGGGCGAGCCGGTCGACGAGCTCCAGGGTCGTGACGGCGGAGGAGCCGTAGCCGAGGTCGACGACCAGCGGCCGGGCGGCGTCCCGCAGCCGGGGCACCTGGGTGGCCAGCAGCCAGCGATCGACGCGGCGAAGACGGTTGGCGTTGGTGGTGCCGCGGGTCGGCAGGCCCAGCGCGCGGGCCCGGCCCGCGGCCAGCCGCGGCGCCTTCTTCCGGGGCGGCAGGGTGGCCCGCTGCTTGTGGTCCCCGCCCGAGCCGCTCACCGGTGCCGAGGGTAGTCGCGGTTAGCGTGGGGACGTGCAGGTCCGACACGACGCCCGGCTCGCCGACCTCACCACCCTCGCGGTGGGCGGCCCGATCGAGCGGCTCGTCGAGGTCACCGACGCCGCCGAGCTCGTCGCCGCCGTCCGGGAGGCCGACGAGGCGGGTACGCCGCTGCTGGTCCTCGGCGGCGGCTCGAACGTGGTGGCCCCGGACGAGGGCTGGCCAGGCGACGTCGTCCTGGTGCGCAGCCGCGGCGTCGAGCGCACCGGCGACTCGCTCGTGGTGCAGGCCGGCGAGGACTGGGACGCCCTCGTCGCGCACACCGTCGAGCAGCGGCTGGCCGGCGTGGAGGCGCTCTCCGGCATCCCCGGCTCCACAGGCGCGACGCCGGTGCAGAACGTCGGCGCCTACGGCCAGGAGGTCGCGCAGACGATCACCGCGGTGCGCGTGTGGGACCGAGCGGAGAAGAACGAGCGCACCCTGACGCCCGCGGAGTGCGGGTTCGCCTACCGCGACAGCCGGCTCAAGCGCGATCCCGGGCGGTTCGTCGTCCTGGACGTCACCTTCGCGCTGCACGCGGGCGAGCTGTCGGCGCCGGTCGGCTACGCCGAGCTGGCCCGGACGCTGGGTGTCCCGCTGGGGGAGCGGGCCCCGCTGGCCGACGTCCGCGCGGCGGTGCTGGCGCTGCGGCGCGGCAAGGGGATGGTGCTCGATCCCGCCGATCCGGACAGCCGCAGCGCCGGGTCGTTCTTCACCAACCCGATCGTGCCCGCCGAGCGGGCCGTCGAGGGCGCCCCGAGCTGGCCGGCCGGCGACGGGCTGGTCAAGCTCAGCGCCGCCTGGCTCGTCCAGTCCGCCGGCTTCGGCCGCGGCACGCGGGACGGGCACGTCGGGACGTCGTCCCGCCACAGCCTCGCGCTCACCACCGAGGACGGCGCCACCGCCGCCGAGCTGCTCGCCTTCGCCGACCGCATCGTCGCCGTCGTGCAGGAGCGGTTCGGCGTCCGTCTGGAGCGCGAACCCACCGCCGTCCGGGTCCTCTAGCCCGAAAAGGTCCCGGGACTTGAGCCCGACGAAGTCCCCTACTGCTCGCGGGCGACCTTGTGCTGGGCGGCCTGCGCGATCGGCCGCACGACCATGAGGTCGATGTTCACGTGGTGCGGGCGGGTGACCGTCCACGCGATGCAGTCGGCGACGTCCTCGGCGACCAGCGGCTCGCGGACCCCGCGGTAGACGGCGTCGGCCTTCTCCTGCGATCCCAGCCGGTTGCGGGAGAACTCGTCGGTGCGCACCATCCCGGGGGCGATCTCGATCACCCGCACCGGCTCGCCGACGAGCTCGAGCCGCAGCGTCTCGGCGAGCGTGTGGATGCCGTGCTTGGCGGCCGTGTAGGAGGCGCCGCCCTCGTAGCTGGTCAGGCCGGCAGTGGAGCCGACGAACACCACGTCGCCGGCGCCCGAGGCCCGCAGCGCCGGCAGCAGCGCCTTGGTCATCCGCACCGTGCCGAGCACGTTGACGTCGTAGGTCCGCTGCCAGGAGTCCAGGTCCGCCTCGGCCACCGGTGCGGCGTCCCAGGCGCCGCCGGCGTTGTTGACCAGGACGTCGACCCGGTCCAGCGCCGCGCAGAACGCCTCGACCGAGGCGGGATCGGTCACGTCCAGCGGCGCCGCCCGCCCGCCGATCCGCTCCGCCAGCTCGGTCAGCCGGTCGATCCGCCGCGCCCCGAGGACGACGTCGAAGCCCTCGGCCGCGAGGCGCTCGGCGGTGGCGGCGCCGATCCCGCTGGAGGCACCCGTGACGACGGCGACGCGGCCGGTGCCGGGGAGCTGGTCGGAGGCACTTGGTTGAGGGATTGAGGGACCGGGCATGTGGTCATCCTGACGTTGTTGCAGGATGGAGAGTCGGCAGGGGTGCGTTGAGCCCCCTGTGCAGCCAGCATTCGGACACAGCTCGGGCGGGAGGTCTCGCGTGCCCGCTCGCCGCTTCCGCCGGTCGGGGACGCCCCGGCGGGTGGCCACCCTCTCGGTGCACACCAGCCCCCTCGACCAGCCGGGCGCCGGCGACGCCGGGGGCATGAACGTCTACATCGTCGAGGTGTCCCGCCGGCTGGCCGCCCGCGGCATCGAGGTCGACGTGTTCACCCGCGCCACCTCCAGCGAGCTGCCGCCGGTCGTGGAGATGAGCCCCGGCGTGACCGTCCGCCACGTCAGCGCCGGCCCGTTCGAGGGCCTCGGCAAGGAGGAGCTGCCCGGCCAGCTCTGCGCGTTCACCGCCGCGGTGCTGCGCGAGGAGGCCCAGCACGAGCCCGGCTTCTACGACGTCGTCCACTCGCACTACTGGCTCTCCGGCCAGGTCGGCTGGCTGGCCCGCGACCGGTGGAGCGTGCCGCTCATCCACACCGCGCACACGCTGGCCAAGGTGAAGAACGCCGCGCTCGCCGCCGGTGACCACCCCGAGCCCCGCGTCCGCGTCGTCGGCGAGGAGCAGGTGGTCGCCGAGGCCGACCGGCTGGTCGCCAACACCGAGGAGGAGGCGCGCCAGCTGGTCCGGTTCTACGACGCCGACCCGCAGCGCACGCTGGTCGTCCCGCCCGGCGTCGACCTCGACCGCTTCTCGCCCGGTGACCGGGCCGCTGCCCGGCGGAGCCTCGGCATCCGCGAGGACGCCGTCGTCCTGCTGTTCGTCGGGCGGATCCAGCCGCTGAAGGCCCCCGACCTGCTGCTGCACGCCGCGGCCCGGATGCTCGCCGACGACCCCGGCCTGCGCGACCGGCTCGAGGTGCACGTGGTGGGCGCCCCGAGCGGCTCCGGCCTCGAGGCGCCACGGCAACTCGAGCAGCTGGCCGCGACCCTGGGCATCGACGACCTGGTCCGCTTCTCCCCGCCCCAGCCCCCGCCCCGGCTGGCCGAGCACTACCGCGCCGCCGACGTCGCCGTCGTCCCCAGCCACAACGAGTCCTTCGGGCTGGTCGCGCTGGAGGCCCAGGCCTGCGGCACCCCCGTGGTCGCGGCCGCGGTCGGCGGCCTCCCGACGGCGGTGCGCGACGGCATCTCCGGCGTCCTCGTCGAGGGGCGCGACCCCGCCGACTACGCCGCCGCGATCCGCAGCGTGCTGGCCCGCCGCCCGTTCCTCGCCGCCGGCGCCCGCCGGCACGCCGCCCGCTTCTCCTGGGACCGCACCGCCGAGTCCCTGATCGAGGCCTACACCGCCGCCGCGGGCGAGATGGCCGTCCGAACCGGTGCCGCGGCTCCGGCCCGCACCCTGGCGCCGATCCGGGCGCTGCCCGGCGCCCAGGTCGCGCGATGACGGCGGTCGTCGACCGGCTCGACGAGGTGATCGGCCGGACGCTGCGCGACAGCGAGCTGGCGCACGAGCACCCGGCCCCGGGCCGCTGGCTGGTCGACCTGCCGGGCACCAAGAAGCTCAAGACCGTGTGCGGGCTGATCGTCGGCGAGCACGCGCTGCGGGTCGAGGCGTTCGTCTGCCGCCAGCCCGACGAGAACCGCGAGCAGCTGTGGACCTTCCTGCTGCAGCACAACGCCCGCATGTACGGCGTCGCGTTCTCCATCGACGGCGTCGGCGACATCTACCTGACCGGCCGGCTGCCGCACGCCGCGGTCACGCCCGAGGAGATCGACCGGATCCTCGGCGCGGTGCTCACTTACGCCGACGACTCGTTCAACACCATGCTGGAGATCGGGTTCGGGACCTCGATCCGGCGGGAGTGGGCGTGGCGGGTCAAGCGCGGGGAGTCGCTGCGCAACCTCGAGGCGTTCGCCGCCTTCGCCGACCCGGACGCGGCCCGGACGAACGACGCGCGGACGAACGACGCGCGGACGGACGACGCGCGGACGGACGACGCCGCGACGTGACGGCGACGGACCGGGCACCCGCGGCCGGGGCCGCCGCCGCCGAGGAGCGGCCCGGCTACGCCCGGCGGTGGTGGGTCCTCGCGACCATGACGGTCTGCCTGCTCGTCGTGATCACGGGCAACACCACGCTCAACGTCGCCCTGCCGACGCTGCAGCGCGAGCTCGGCGCGACCCAGGGTGAGCTGCAGTGGGCCGTGGACGCCTACATCGTCGTGTTCGCCGGGCTGCTGTTCTCCTGGGGCGTCGTCGGTGACCGCATCGGCCGCCGGCGGGTGCTGCTCATCGGGCTGACCATCTTCGCCCTCGGCTCGGTGCTCGCCGCGTTGAGCGGCAGCCCGCTGGAGCTGATCGCCTGGCGGGCGGTGATGGGTGTCGGCGGCGCCGCGGTGCAGCCCACCACGCTGGCCGTGATCACCAACGTGTTCCCGCCCGAGGAGCGCGGCCGGGCGATCGGCATCTGGGCGGCCACGGCCGGCATCGCGGTCGCCGGCGGCCCGCTGGCCAGCGGCCTGGTCCTCGAGCACTTCTGGTGGGGCGCGATCTTCCTGATCGGCGTCCCGGTCTGCCTGCTCGGCGTCGCCGGCACGCTGGCGTTCGTCCCCGAGTCCCGCGACCCCTCGCCCGGGCGGCTGGACGTGGGCGGTGTGCTGCTGTCGATCGGCGCGCTCGCCGGGCTGGTCTACGGGATCATCCGCGGCGGCGCCGGCGAGGGCTGGGGCACCCCGGGCGTGCTCGTGCCGCTGGTCGGCGGCGTGCTGCTGCTCGGCCTGTTCGTCTGGCTGCAGCGCCGCTCCAGCCACCCCGCCCTCGACGTCTCGCTGTTCCGCAACCCGGCCTTCTCCGCGGCCGCCGGCGCGCTCGGGCTGAACTTCTTCGCGCTGATGGGCGCGACGTTCTACCTCGTCTACTACCTCCAGGGCGCGCGCGGCTACGCCCCGCTGCAGAGCGGCGCGATGCTGATCCCGGTGGCGGTCGGCATGGCCATCATGGCGCCGCAGAGCTCCCGGCTGGCCCGGCACTGGGGCCCCAAGGCGGTCTGCGCCGGCGGCTTCGTCTTCATCGGCGCATCGTTCCTCGGCATCCAGCTGCTCGACCTGGACTCGCCGGTCTGGCTGCTGGTCGTCGTCCTGTCGGTGCAGGGGCTGGGCATGGGCGCGGTCATGGCGCCGGCGACCGAGTCGATCATGTCCGTCGTCCCCCGGGAGAAGGCCGGCGCCGGGGCGGCGGTGAACAACTCCGTCCGCCAGGTCGGCGGCGCGCTGGGCGTGGCCATCCTCGGCTCGCTGCTCACCGCGGCCTACCGGGCCGATCTCGGCGACCGCGTCACCGGCCTGCCCGCGGGCGTCCGGGACGAGGCCGGGGAGTCGATCGTCGCCACCCTCGCGGCCGTCCGGGGGGTCGCCGCGGGGCAGGACGCCGAGGCCGCCCGCGCTGCCGCGGCGGTCGTCGACCCGGCCCGTGAGGCGTTCGTGTCGGCCATGCACGTCACCGCCGTCGGCACCGCGACCGCCGCGTTCGTCGCCGTCGTCGTCGTCCTCGTCTGGCTGCCGGGACGACGCCGGGCGACCTGAGCCGTCACGCGTCGCCGGGCCACCAGAAGGTCGTCGCCGTCCGGGCGCCGTCGTCGGGGAACCGCGCCATCGCGGCGGCGACCTCCGCGTCGCGCGACGCGGGCAGGCACAGCCGCCGCCGGGTGAACGCCAGCACCTCATCGGGGGCGCCGTCCCGGAACGGGTCCGGCCGCTCCCAGGTGGCCGACTCGGCCGCGATCCCCAGCTCGCCGAGCACCGCGGCGAACAGCGCCGACGTCGGCCCGTCGGGCCGGTCCTGGCCGTGGAAGTGCCGCCACAGCGGCGCCAGCGAGGTCCACGGGTGGACGTCGGTCAGCTCCACCACCACCCGCCGGCGGGCGTGCCGCGTCAGGGCGGTCACGAACGCGACGACGTCCGGGACGTTGTAGACGACGTTCGCGGCGACGGCGACGTCCGCGGCCGGCACCCCGTCAGCGACATCGGGCCACCGGCCGCACCACGTGCGCACCGGGGTGCCGCCGGCCGCTTCCCGGTAGCGGGCCAGCATGGCCTCGGACTCGTCCACGGCCAGCAGCTCGGCAGCCCCCGCCGGGATGCTCGCCGCCCCGCCGCCGGAGCCGACGTCCAGCACGCTGCCCGGCAGCCCGCCGCGGACGGCGTCCAGCGTGCTCTCCGACCTCCGGCCGGTGCCGAACAGCCCGGGCGGGAACCCGTAGGGCGATTCGGGCGCGGCGGCGAGGATGGACGGGTCGATCGCCCAGGCCGCCAGCTCGTCGGCCCAGCGGTGTGCGGCACTCACGGGGGAGATCCTGCCCGGACCGGTGCTGTTCACCCCGTCCAGCCGCTAGCGTGGACGCCGATGGACGGCACCACGGCGCAACAGCGCTTCGTCCGGGCGCTCATGGGCGTCGTCGCCGCCTCCGCGCTCGTGTACCCGATGCTGTTCTGCGCGGTGCAGCTCGTCTTCGCCCAGCTGTTCACCGTCGACGTGCTCGCGGTGGTCGTCTGGCTCTCCGTCGCCGTGATCTGCAGCGTCGGGCTGGTGGCCGCGCTGCGCTGGGGCGCCGCCCGGCGGATCCGCAGCTACTGGCTGCTGCTGGGCCTGGCCCCGCCGGCGGTCTACGAGCTCTGGCTGTTCTGGCCCGCGATCACTACCTGAGCCTTCCGCCGCCGGATCCGGCAGGATGGCCGCCGTGACTGCGACCTCATCCGGGCCCGGGACGCTGGTGCTGCTGCGCCACGGCGAGAGCGAGTGGAACAAGGCCAACCTGTTCACCGGGTGGGTCGACGTCCCGCTGTCGGACAAGGGCCGCGAGGAGGCGGCCCGTGGCGGTGAGCTGCTGGCCGAGACCGGCCTGCTGCCCGACGTGTGCCACACCTCCGTGCTGAAGCGGGCGATCTCCACCGCGGAGCTGGGGCTGGCCGCGGCCGACCGGCAGTGGATCCCCGTGAAGCGCTCCTGGCGGCTCAACGAGCGGCACTACGGCGCGCTGCAGGGCAAGGACAAGGCCGCCACCCTCGCGGAGTTCGGCGAGGAGCAGTTCATGCTGTGGCGCCGCTCCTACGACACCCCGCCGCCGCCGATCGACCCGGCCAGCGAGTACTCCCAGGACGACGACCCGCGGTACGCCTTCCTGCCGCCCGAGGCCCGGCCGAAGACCGAGTGCCTCAAGGACGTCGTCGTCCGGATGCTGCCGTACTGGTACGACGCGATCGTCCCCGACCTGCGCCTCGGCCAGACCGTGCTGATCGCGGCGCACGGCAACAGCCTGCGCGCGCTGGTCAAGCACCTCGACGGCATGGGGGACGAGGAGGTCGTCGGGCTGAACATCCCTACCGGCGTCCCGCTGCGCTACGACCTGGACGCCGACCTGCGCCCGGTCAAGCCCGGCGGCGAGTACCTCGACCCGGAGGCCGCGGCCGCCGCCATCGAGGCGGTCAAGAACCAAGGGAAGAAGTAGGAGGCGCTTCTGTGGTATTGCGTCCGGTCCTGCGGTGTTGCATCACCGCAGGAGCGACTACAACACCGCGGGAGCGCGACTCAGCTGTGATTGGCGTGCATCTCGCGCTCGCCGGTCACGAGGAAGACGACGCGGCGGGCGACGCTGACCGCGTGGTCGGCGAAGCGCTCGTAGTAGCGGCCGAGCAGCGTGATGTCGATGGCCGACTCCATGCCGTGCGGCCAGTCCTTGGACAGCAGCTCGCGGAACAGCTGCCGGTGCAACTGGTCCATGAGGTCGTCGTCGGCCTCGAGGTCCTTGGCCGCGTCGACGTCGAGCTTCGCGATGACCGTCGCGGTCTGGGCGACCAGCCGCTCGGCGACGTGGCCGGCCTCGAGGAAGATCGGCCGGACCTCCGCCGGGACCGCGTGGTCGGGGAACCGCATCCGGGCCAGCTTGGCCACGTGGACGGCGAGGTCGCCCATGCGCTCGAGGTCGCCGACGATCCGCATGGCGGCGGTGATCGTGCGCAGGTCGGTGGCGACCGGCTGCTGCTGGGCGAGCAGGGTGAAGCAGCGCTGCTCGATGCTCTCCCGCGCCGCGTCGACGTGCTCGTCGCCGGCGATGACGAGGTCGGCCAGCGCGACGTCGGCGTCGAGCAGGGAGGTGGTCGCCTTGCTCATGGCCGACCCGACCGAGTTGGCCATGTCGACCAGACAGTTGTTGATGTCGGCGAGTTCCTCGTGATAGTGCTGGCGCACGGGTTGCTGCCCCTCTCCCGGCCGATCGGCCAGTGACTTCAGTCGCACGTATCCCGGAGCCTAGGTGTCCCTGGAGTGCCCCTGCGGGCGCGCAGGTGAACGCGCACCCACGCAACGGTGAACACTGCCCCGTCGCGGGTGACGTCCCGGGTGAGGCGCACCTCCCCGCGCTCGTGCCCGACCTAGCATCGAATCGTGAGTCCGCTGGTCGCACTGGTCCTCGGCCTCGCCGTCGGAGCCGGTGTGGCCGTGGCCGTGCTGCTCCCGCGGCTGGCCGCCGCCCGCGCCGAGAAGTCCGCCGAGGCGCCCCCCGCGCAGGCGGAGGCCGCGCTGACCCGTCGGCTGGTCGACCTGATGGACCCGGCCGTCGTCCTGCTGGACGCTGACGACGTCGTCGTCGTGGCCAACCCGGCGGCCCGGGGGCTCGGCATCGTCCGCGACACCCGGCTGCTGGTCCCCGAGCTCTTGCAGCTGGCGCTCGAGGTGCGCACCGGTGGCAGTCGCCGCCGCGACGTCCGGCTGCCCGGCGGGCTCGTCGGGCGCGGGCCCCGGCAGGTGGGCGTGCACGGCGTCCGGCTCGACAGCGGCGCGGCACCGCCGCCCGGCCCGGTGGCGCTGATCCTGGTGGACGTCACCGAGGTCCGCCGTGGCGAAGCGGTGCGCCGGGACTTCGTCGCCAACGTCGGGCACGAGCTGAAGACCCCGGTCGGGGCGCTGTCGCTCCTGGCGGAGGCGTTGGAGGACGCCGCCGACGACCCCGAGACCGTGCGCCGCTTCGCCGTCCGGGCCAAGCGCGAGGCCGACCGGCTGGGCCGGCTGGTGCGCGAGCTGATCGACCTGTCCCGGCTGCAGGGGGCCGAGCCGCTGCCGGATCTCGAGCCGGTCGGCGTCGACACGGTGATCGCCGAGGCGGTGGACCGGACGCGGACCGCCGCCAACGCCAAGCGGATCACCATCGCCAGCGGCGGAGAGCGCGGCCTCGTCGTCCGCGGGGTCGAGGCGCAACTGGCGACCGCGGTGACCAACCTGCTCGCCAACGCCGTCGCCTACAGCCCCGAGGAGACCCGGATCGCCGTCGCGGCGCGGGCGCGCTCGGGGTTCGCCGAGATCGCGGTCACCGACAGCGGGATCGGCATCCCCCGCGCCGACCGCAGCCGGATCTTCGAGCGCTTCTACCGGGTGGACCAGTCCCGGGCCAGCCGTACCGGCGGCACCGGGCTCGGCCTGGCCATCGTCAAGCACGTCGCCAACAACCACGGCGGGTCCGTGAGCGTCTGGAGCGAGGAGGGCGTCGGCTCGACGTTCACGCTCCGGATCCCCCTGGCGACCGACCAGCCACCGGCGGACGACGCCGTCGCCGCCGACGCAACGAGAGGACGCACATGACGCGGGTACTGGTGGTCGAGGACGAGGAGTCGTTCTCCGACGCGCTGTCGTACATGCTCAAGCGCGAGGGGTTCGAGACCGCCATCGCGGCGACCGGGCCGGACGCCCTCGTCGAGTTCGACCGCGGTGGGGCGGACGTCGTCCTGCTCGACCTCATGCTGCCGGGGCTGTCGGGCACCGAGGTGTGCCGCCAGCTGCGCAGCCGCAGCAGTGTGCCCATCATCATGCTCACGGCCAAGGACGCCGAGATCGACAAGGTCGTCGGCCTGGAGCTCGGCGCCGACGACTACGTGACCAAGCCGTACTCGGCGCGCGAGCTGGTCGCCCGCATCCGCGCGGTGCTGCGCCGGCGCGGTGACGTGGATGCACCGGCCGAGGCGGTGCTCGAGGCCGGCCGGGTGCGCATGGACGTCGAGCGGCACGTGGTCGCCGTCGACGGCGAGCACGTCGCGCTGCCGCTCAAGGAGTTCGACCTGCTCGAGCTCCTGATGCGCAACGCGGGCCGGGTGCTGACCCGTGTGCAGCTCATCGACCGGGTCTGGGGCTCGGACTACGTGGGGGACACCAAGACCCTCGACGTCCACGTCAAGCGGCTGCGCGCGAAGATCGAGCCGGACCCGGCCAACCCGCGGTATCTGCTGACGGTCCGCGGGCTGGGCTACAAGCTCGAGGCCTGAAGGACCCCGTCCTCCCCACCCTTCGCACGCTCAGGGCGGGGCCCGGGACGGGGCCGCAGGGTCGGCCTACCGGCCTCCGACCACGGCCAGGTGCCGGGGTGCGTTGCGTTGAGCCGCTGCTGTCTCACCGAGGGAGGACCCTCCGGACCCCCGCTCGGCGAGACCCGAGGGGTTCACGCACCTCTTCCCGTTTCTTCCTGCAGCTCGTCGATCTTTCGGGAGGCGTCGGCCTTGGTGAGGTCGTCGGGGACCTCCTCGCCGGCCTCCCGGGCGAGGGTCTGCAGGTAGCTCTGCTGGGCGCCGGTGGCCGGTTCGTCGCCGGTCACCCAGTCGGCCGGGTCCTTCTCGGCCGTGCGGTCGGTGTTCGCCTGCGATTCGCTCATGTGTTCGAGCCTAGGCGCCGACGAGCTCCCGTGCCTCCCGACGCGGCTCCTCCCAGCGGCGCCCGGTCCGGTACACGTGCGTGTGGCCGTGGGGGCACTCGACGGTCATGGCGATGTGGGTGGGGTGGTTCGTCACCGCGATGATGTGCCGCTCGGCGACCAGCTCGTCGGTTCCGGTGACGGGGCAACGGATGAGGAACATGAGAAGAGCGTGCTCCCCGTCGCACCCAAGCACGAGTGGCAGGACTGACCGCTAGCGCATATTTTCTGCCACACTGTCGGCATGTCCGGTCGCGCCCGCCCCCTGGTGGTCAGCGTCGTCGTCGGCGACGGTCTCGTCGGCAGTTTCGGGCTGGGGGTGGCAGCCGAGGTCTTCGGCTACGACCGCCGGCAGATGGGGCTGCCCCGCTTCGACTTCGCGCTGGTCACCGAGGCGCCGGGAGTGGTCCGCACCGACACCGGCATCCCGATCACCGTCGAGCACGGGCTGGACCGGCTGGAGCGGTCGGACATCATCACGATCACCGCGTGGGAGGCGTTCGACCGCGTGCCCTCCCCGCAGCTGCTCGACGCGCTGCGGACGGCGCACGAGCGGGGCGCCGTCATCGTCAGTCAGTGCACCGGCGCCTTCGTGCTCGCCGAGGCGGGGCTGCTCGACGGCCTGCGCGCCACGACGCACTGGAAGTGGGCCGCCGAGCTCGCCGAGCGCTTTCCCGCCGTGCAGGTGGACCCGTCGGTGCTCTACGTCGACAACGGCCAGCTGATCACCGGCGCGGGCACCGCCGCCGGCGTGGACGCCCTGCTGCACCTGGTCCGCCGCGAGTGGGGCGCCGCCGCGGCCAACGCGCTGGCCCGCGAGATGGTCGTGCCGCCGCACCGCGACGGCGGTCAGGCCCAGTTCATCGACGAGCCGGTCGCGGCGTGCGAGGACGACCTGCTCGGCGCCGTCCTCGAGTGGGCGGGCAACCACCTGGCCGAGAACATCGACGTCGACACCATGGCCCGCCGTGCGCTGATGAGCCCGCGCAGCTTCGCCCGCCGGTTCCGGGCCACCACCGGGACGACGCCGCACGCGTGGCTGCTGGGCCGCCGGCTCGCCGCGGCCGAGGCGCTGCTGGAGAACAGCGACGCCCCCGTCGAGGAGATCGCCCGGCTGGTGGGCTTCGGCACCGCCGCCGGTCTGCGGGAGCAGTTCACTCGCCGCCGCGGGGTCTCGCCGCGCGCCTACCGGCAGACCTTCCGCGCCGCGTCAGCCGCCGGGACGGCGCCGGTGCAGCTGGACGAGCACCGGCTCGGGGCTGGCCGGGTGCGGCGCGACGAGGCCGGCGTCCAGGCGCGCCTCGGCCAGCCGGCGTAGCTCGGCGTACGCCGCGCCGCCGATCAGGGCGGTCAGCTCGGCCGCGTAGGTCAGCACCAGCGGCTCGGCCGACACGTGCGCGGCGGGGGAGCCGGTGCACCACCAGTGCAGGTCGTGCCCGCCGGGGCCCCAGCCGCGCCGGTCGAACTCGCCGATCGTCGTCATCAGCACCTTGGTGCCGTCGGGGCGCTCCACGTGCTCCTGCTCGCGGCGCACCGGCAGCTGCCAGCACACGTCCGGCTTCGTGGTCAGCGGGTGCAGGCCGGTGCGCAGTGCCATCCGGTGCAGCGCGCAGCCGGTGCCGCCCGGGTGGCCCGGCCGGTTGAGGAAGACGCACGCGCCGTCCACCACCCGGGTGCGCAGCGAGCGGACGCCGTCGCCGGAGTCGTCGGCGTCGTCCTGCTCGGTCCAGTTGCCCCGGCCCACCGGCGCGAGCTGCCAGTCGTCGTCGGTGAGGTCGGCGACGGCGGCGGTGACCCGCAACAGGTCGTCCTCCTCGGTGAAGAAGGCGCCGTGGCTGCAGCAGCCGTCGTCCGGGCGGCCCTCCACGACACCTGCGCAGCCGCGGCCGAAGATGCACGTCCAGGCCGAGGTCAGCCAGGTGAGGTCGGCGCGGACCAGGTGCTCGGGATCGGCCGGGTCGGGGAAGGTCACCCACTCGCGCGCGAAGTCGAGCGGCACTTCGGGCGGCGGCTCGTCGTGCACGCCGCCAGCCTAGGCACTGCCATCCTGGCCCCATGGTGGCGCCCGATCCCGAGGTCGATGCCTACGTGGAGCAGGCCGCGGAGAACCGCCGGGAGGGGCTCCGGCTGCTGCGCGACCTCTGCCGGGAGCACCTGCACGGGTTCACCGAGGTCGTGCGCTACCGGATGCCGGGCTACGTCCGCGAGGAGGGCGCCGAGGGCGAGATCGGTTTCGCGGCGCAGAAGCGGTACCTGTCGTTCTACGTGACGCGCACCGACGTGATGGCCGCGCACCGCGACCGCCTGGCCGGCCTGGACGTCGGCAAGGGCTGCATCCGGTACCGGCGCACCGACCAGATCGACACGGACGTCGTGCGGTCCATCCTCGAGATGACCGCGGCGACGCGAGGTCCCGTCTGCTGAGCCGCCCGATGCGTGTCCGTGACCGGTGGCGGGCAGACTGTGACCATGCGGCTCGGAGTTCTGGACGTCGGGTCGAACACGGTGCACCTGCTCGTGGTCGACGCCCACCCCGGGGCACACCCGACGCCGATGCACGACGACCGCTCCCTGCTGCGCCTGGCCGAGGAGATCGGCAAGGACGACAAGCTGTCCAAGGCGGGGGAGAAGGCGCTCGTGCGCGCCGTCCAGCGGGCGTGCGAGCAGGCCGAGAAGCAGGGCTGTGAGGACTTCATGGCCCTGGTCACCTCGGCGATCCGGGAGGCCGAGAACGGCCTGGAGGTCCTCGACCGGGTGCGCCGGCAGACCGGGGTGGACCTGCAGGTGCTCTCCGGTGAGGACGAGGCCCGGCTCACGTTCCTCGCCGTCCGCCGCTGGTTCGGCTGGAGCGCGGGGCGGCTGCTGGTGCTCGACATCGGCGGCGGCTCGCTCGAGCTGGCCGCGGGGATGGACGAGGACCCCGAGATCGCCCTCTCCCTGCCCATCGGCGCGGGGCGCATGACCCGGCGGTTCCTGCCCGAGGCGCGCACCGGCGGGCGCCCGGACCTCAAGGCGCTGCGGGAGCTCGACGACCACGCCGCCGGGCTGCTGGAGCCGGTGGCCCGCAAGCTGCGCGCGGTGGGCCCGCCGGATCTCGTCGCGGCGACCAGCAAGACCTTCCGCACGCTGGCCCGGCTCACCGGCGCCGCTCCCTACTCGGCCGGGCTGCAGGTCGACCGCCGGCTGAGCCTGTCCGGGCTGGGTCAGCTGGTCGGCTTCGTCTCCCGGATCGAGTCCGGCGCGCTGGCCGAGCTCCCCGGCGTCTCGCCCGACCGGGCGCACCAGATCCCGGCCGGCGCGGTCATCGCCCAGGCCGCCCTGCGGGCCCTCGACGTGCCGATGGTGCGGATCTGCCCGTGGGCGCTGCGGGAAGGTGTCATCCTTCGTCGGCTCGACTCGTTGGAAGGGGCGTGATGGCCGCACCACGGCAGGACCCCGAGACCGGGGGCCGTTCGCTGGCCGAGATCCTGCGGGAGGCCGGCATCGAGTCCCCGACGCGGGGACGCCGGCGCCGCGACGATGCCGACGACACCGGCATCCGGCAGCGCCGTGCCGAGGCGGAGGGCGAGGCCGACACCGGCGGCATCGGCGGCCGGAACTACGGCCGGCGCGCCAGCGACCTGCACGTCGCGGCGCGGGCAGCGGACCCGGCGACGGCGGCCATCCCCGGCGTCCGCCCGTCCGGCAAGCCCGACGTCCCCGGCGCCGCGGACCGGACCGGCGTCGTCCGCGAACGCCGTCCCGACGAGCGCCGGACGCCGGAGCGCCGGGCGGGCGACCAGCGCGCCGGCGGCGACCGCAGGCAGGGCGACCGGCGCCGCGGCGACTCGACCGGGCGGGTGGCCGAGCGGCGGGTGGACGAGGACCGGTCGACGGGCCGGGTGGCCGAGCGGCGGGTGGACGAGGACCGGTCGACGGGCCGGGTGGCCGAGCGGCGGGTGGACGAGGACCGGTCGACGGGCCGGGTGGCCGAGCGCCGGGTGGACGAGGACCGGTCGACCGGCCGGGTCGGCGACCGGCGGCAGGCCGACCGGCGCCTGACCGACCGGCGCACGGAGGACCGCCGCCCGAAGGACCGGCGGCTCGAGAACCGCCGGGCTGCCACCGAGCGCCCCGCGGCCGCCCCGCCCGCGGAGGAGCGGCGTCCCGGCGGCGTGCCCGCGCCGGCGACGCCGCAGGACGACAACCCGTCCACCGGGCCACTCCCGATCGTCGCCGACGACCTCGACGCCTCGGACCTCGACAGCACGCCCAAGGAGAGCGCGCTCGCCTGGCTGCGCTTCGTCGGCGAACTCGTCATCGCCCTGGCCGCCGGCGTCGGGATCTTCTTCCTGTTCACCGTGATCTGGGAGATGGTCCCGCACCTGGCCGTCGTGGTGGCCCCGCTGGCGGTCACCGGGCTGGTTGCCGGCGTCGGCGCCTACCGCCACAAGATGGCGCGGGACCCGGTGGGGCCGAAGCTGCTCGCTCTCCTGGTGTTCGCCGGCACGCTGCTGACCGTCGCCCCGGCCGCCGGCCTCATCGCCACCGGTTAGGCGTCGACGCTCTCGTCGGCGGGCTGCGGCGCGAACTCCTCCACGATCGCGGCGCAGAACGCGTCGAGGTCGTCGGGCTTGCGGCTGGTGATCAGGTTGCCGTCGACCACGAGCTCCTCGTCGACCCACTCGGCGCCGGCGTTGCGCAGATCGGTCTGCAGCGACGGCCACGAGGTCATCCGCCGTCCCTTGACGACGTCGGCCTCGGCGAGCACCCACGGGGCGTGGCAGATCGCCGCCACGGGCTTGCCGGCGTCGAAGAAGGACTTCACGAACGCCACCGCGTCGGCGTCGGCCCGGATGAAGTCGCCGTTGATGACGCCGCCCGGCAGGACGAGTGCCGCGTAGTCGTCGGGGTCGGCATCGCCGAGCATGGCGTCGACCTTCTTGGTGTCGCCCTTGTCGATGTGGTCGTAGGCGGTGATCGAGCCGGCCTCCAGCGAGACCAGCTCCGGCTCGGCGCCGGCGTCCTCCAGCGCCTGCCACGGCCGGTCGAGCTCGACCTGCTCGACGCCGTCGGTCGCGAGGACGGCGACCTTCATGCCTTCAAGTTCTCCAGCCATGCGGGCGCCGCTACCCCGGCCCCCGGACGGGCACACACGCTCTGAGCACTACGGTCTCGATCGTGCGTGTGCTGAGCAGACCCGAGGTGCACCGCCTGCTGGGCCGCTCCCTCCCGGCCCGCTTCGTGGCCGGCCCGGCGGTCGACGACGCCCTCCGGGTGGCCGGCGAGCTGGTCGCCTCGGGCCGCCGGGTGGCGCTCGAGCACACCCCCGCCGACCCCGGGGACGACGAGGCCGAGCTCACCGCGCTGATCGGCCGCGTGCGCGCCGCCGGGCTGGCGCCGGACTGCAACCTGACCCTCGCCGTCGGCCGGCTGGGCGCCGCGCGGGCCCGTGCGCTCGCCGCGACGGCCACCGCGGCCGGGCTCCGCGTCGCCCTGGACGGCCCGGCCGCCGACGTCGACCCGCTGGGCGCCGAGGTGCCCGGCGCCGCCGTCGTGGTAGCGGCCCGCGAACCGGGGGCGGAGGAGCGCTGCCGGGCGCTCGCCGGCGGCCGGGTACGCCTGACCGACGGGCGCGGCGCCGCCGCCGACCTGGCCTTCGTGCGCTGCCTCAACGTCCTGATGACCGGCACCGGCCACCCCGGCGTGGCCACCACCGACCCCCGCCTGATCGCCATCGCCGGAGAGCGAGCGGCGTGGAACGAACGCACCGCCGACACCTGGGAGCACGTCATGCCGTGTGGAGTACGCACCGACGAGCAACGGCGGCTGGTGGCCGCCGGTTACCGGGTGCGGGTGACGGTGCCGTCCGGCCCGGGCGCCCTCGGCGCCGTGGCGCGCCGCCTGGCGGGCCGGGCATGAGCGGCGGGCTGGCCATCATCGGCGGCGGGAAGATCGGTGAGGCCCTGCTGTCGGGGCTGATCCGGCGCGGCGGCGCCGAGGGGATCGTCGTGTGCGAGCGCAGCCCGGAGCGGGCTGCCGAGCTCGAGGAGCGCTACGGCGTGCCCGCGGTCGACCTGGCCGAGGCCGCCGGCCGCGCCCGCGCGCTGCTGGTCGCCGTCAAGCCGCAGGACATCGGCACGCTGCTGGGCCTGCTGTCGGGGCACGTGGACCCGGCTCGGCACCTCGTCGTCTCCGTGGCCGCCGGCGTGCCGACGGCGAAGATCGAGGCCGTGCTGCCCGCCGGCACGCCCGTCGTCCGGGTCATGCCGAACACCCCGGCGCTGGTCGACGAGGGCATGAGCGTGCTCTCGGCGGGCTCGCACGCGGAGGAGACGCACCTCGACGAGGCCGAGGCGCTGCTGGCGGCGGTGGGGAAGGTCCGCCGCGTGCCGGAGGCCCAGCAGGACGCGGTGACCGCGCTGTCCGGCAGCGGGCCGGCCTACTTCTTCTTCCTCGTCGAGGCGATGATCGACGCCGGGATCCTGCTGGGCCTGCCCCGCGCCATGGCCGCCGACCTCATCGTCCAGACCGCGCTGGGCGCCGCGGTGATGCTGCGCGACTCCGGCGAGCACCCGGTCCAGCTGCGCGAGGCCGTCACCAGCCCCGGGGGGACGACGATCGCCGCGATCCGGGAGCTGGAGCGCCACGGCGTCCGGGCCGCCCTGATCGCCGCGATCGAGGCCGCGCACGCCCGCTCGGTGGAGCTGGGGCGGGAGAGCGGCGAGGGGACGGCGAGCCGGTAGCAGCGGTCGCCTGGGGCAGAACCTGATCAACAGGGAGTCACACGGACCTCTCAGGTCGCTGCGACACGCCTGACACCATGTCGACAGACCGACATAGGTAGAAATCTGCCGAGGACCGAGCGTTCTCCCTGTCCGTTTCTTGTCTCGCTTCTGTCACGGTTGTCCCCCTACTCTCTGTGTCAGCGCGTGCGTGCCGCGTAGTCGGTGGGGAAGCCGGCTCGACGACACGCGCTAGGTCCGGAGACGAAGAACATGACCATGCCCCAGCGCCACCACGCTGCTTCCGCCGCTCAGTTCGCCGCCCGCCAGGGCGTGCCGGGTCCGCGTCCGATCGGCCGCCCGATGGCCGCCGCCGTCGCCCGTCCGGTGCCCGCCG
Source organism: Geodermatophilus sp. SMS 5-13 (assembly GCF_059428245.1). NCBI lineage: Bacteria > Bacillati > Actinomycetota > Actinomycetes > Geodermatophilales > Geodermatophilaceae > Geodermatophilus > Geodermatophilus sp. SMS 5-13. The sequence continues at coordinate 5,061,099 of NZ_CP165729.1, read as the reverse complement.
CCCACCCGGCGGCCATGCCCGTCGGCCGTCCCGTCGTCCCGGCCCCGCGCGCGGCCGTGACCTTCCTGACCGTCGCCGAGGTCGCCGCCATGATGCGGGTCTCGAAGATGACCGTGTACCGCCTCGTGCACGCCGGCGAGCTCTCCGCCGTCCGCGTCGGCCGGTCCTTCCGCGTGCCGGAGCGCGCCGTCCAGGACTACCTGCGCGACGCCTACACCGACATCGCCTGAGCTGTGTCACTGTCGCCCTCCGGGCGACAACTGCGGCCAGGAGCCGTCCCCGGCTGGCGTTGAGCCGCCGCGTCGGGCCTGGGCGGACCCCTCCGGGCCCCCTCGGTCCCGACGAACCCGTGCACCACTCCCTTCGTCGGACTCCGGTGTCTCCCGCGGCAGCGTCGCCGCGGGACGGCCGGTAAGCTCGGGCGGCCAGCGACGGCCCGACCGCAGCGGAGCTGTCGCGCCAGAGCTGAATCACCTCGCGCGGTGCCCGGCGCGGCCATCCGGCCGTCCGCCCGGAGTGCCGTGCGGCGAAACGACGTCGGGAGCACAGCCATGGGTTCGGTCATCAAGAAGCGCCGCAAGCGGATGGCGAAGAAGAAGCACCGCAAGCTGCTGAAGAAGACCCGCGTCCAGCGACGCAACAAGAAGTGAGCTGACGCTCGTGCCGCCCGGGGTCGTCCTCGTCACCGGCGTGAGCCGGTGGCTGGGGGGTGCCCTCGCGGCCGAGCTCGCTGCCGACCCGTCGATCGAACGGGTCATCGGGGTGGACACCGTCCCGCCCTCGCCCGAGATGCTCCGCCGGCTCGGCCGCACCGAGTTCGTGCGCGCCGACATCCGCAATCCGCTGATCGGCAAGGTCATCGCGAACGGGTCGGTGGACACCGTCGTGCACATGAACATCAGCTCCACGCCCGCCGGTGCCGGTGGGCGGGGGCCGATGAAGGAGCTCAACGTCATCGGGACGATGCAGCTCCTGGCCGCCTGCCAGCGGGCGGCGTCCGTGCGGCGGTTCGTGCTGAAGTCGACCAGCGCCGTCTACGGGGCCTCGTCCCGCGATCCCGCCGTCTTCACCGAGAAGATGCAGGCCCGGCGCGTGCCGTCGGGCGGTTTCGCGCGCGACAGCGTCGACATCGAGGGCTACGTCCGGTCCTTCGCCCGGCGCCGTCCGGACGTCGACGTCGCGATGCTGCGGTTCACCAACTTCATCGGACCGCGGATCGACTCGCTGCTCACCGGCTTCTTCCGCATGCCGCTGGTGCCGACGGCACTGGGCTACGACGCCCGCGTGCAGCTGCTGCACGAGGACGACGCGCTCGCCGTCCTGACCCGGGCCACGACCGGCGACTTCACCGGCACGGTGAACGTGGGCGGCGAGGGCACCCTGCTGCTCTCGCAGTGCATCCGGCGGCTCGGGCGCGTCCAGGTGCCGATCCCGTCGCCCGCTCTCGGTTCGGTCGGCCGGCTCTCCCGCCGGTTCGGCTTCGTCGACTACTCCCCGGAGCAGATGCGCTTCCTCAACTTCGGCCGGGTGGTCGACACGACGGTGCTGCGCACCGAGTTCGGCTACACGCCCCGCTACACGACGGCGGCCGCGCTGGACGACTACGCCACCACGGTGCGCCCGGTGATCCCGCCCGACCTGGTGGGCGCGGCGAGCGACCGGGTGCGCGGTGTGGTCGAGCGGGTCGGCGACGGCGCCGCGGCGGTGGGGGACCGGCTGCGCCCGGCCCCGCCGGCGCCCGGCCTCCGGGCGGTGCGCGATGCCTGAGGCGCGCGTGATCCCGCTGCGCCCGGACGACGACGAGCCGCACACCCCGCCGCCGTCGTCGGCGCCGAGCTGGGAGGAGCAGATCGCCGGCGGCGTGGAGTTCCTCCGCCGGCGCATGACCGGTGACTACGAGACCGATGAATTCGGCTTCGACCCGGACCTGGCCGACCATGTCCTGCTCCCGCTGCTCCGGCCGCTGTTCAACAAGTGGTTCCGCGTCGAGACCCACGGCCTCGAGCACGTGCCCGCCACCGGCGGCGCGCTCGTGGTGGCCAACCACTCGGGCACCCTGCCGGTCGACGCGCTGATGACCACGGTCGCGCTGCACGACGAGCACCCGGCCCAGCGGCGGCTGCGGCTGCTCGGCGCCGACCTGGTCTTCGAGATGCCGTTCGTCGGCACGGTGTCGCGCAAGATGGGCACGACGCTGGCCTGCAACGAGGACGCCGAGCGGCTGCTCACCGAGGGCGAGCTGGTCGGCGTCTTCCCCGAGGGCTTCAAGGGCATCGGCAAGCCGTTCCGGGAGCGGTACACGCTGCAACGGTTCGGCCGCGGGGGTTTCGTCACAGCGGCGCTGCGGACGGGTGTGCCGATCGTCCCGTGCGCGATCGTCGGGGCCGAGGAGATCTACCCGATGATCGGCAACGCCAAGACCGCCGCCCGGCTGCTCGGTCTGCCGTACTTCCCGGTCACGCCGACGTTCCCGCTGCTCGGCCCGCTCGGGCTGGTGCCGCTGCCGTCGAAGTGGCTGATCGCGTTCGGCGAGCCGATCGAGACGGCGTCCTACGGCCCCGCCGCCGCGGAGGACCCGATGCTGGTCTTCAACCTCACCGACCAGGTGCGCGAGACCATCCAGCACTCGATCTACCAGCTGCTCCTCCAGCGCAAATCAGTCTGGCGCTGACGAGGGGCCGGAGGCCTCGGCGAGGAAGCGCCGGACGCGCTCGACGCAGCAGGGGGACGGTACGTGGCCGCGGTGTCGCGGGATAGCGCGACCATGTCACCGGTTCACCTCCAGGGCAGCCGGCTGCGCTTGGGCGGGATGACCGGGATCGGCGGGGTGTTCTTCCGCCGGATCGCGACCGCGGCGCCCACCACGCCGCCCGACAGCATCGCGGCGGCGACGGTGGGGACGCCGATCTTGGCCGCCTTGCGCCCGGTGCGGAAGTCGCGGATCGTCCAGGCCCGTGACCGGGCCACCGCCCGCAGCTCGGTGTCGGGGTTCACGGCCACCGCCGTGCCGCAGAGCGTGAGCATCGGCAGGTCGTTGGCCGAGTCGCTGTAGGCGGTGCAGCGGGAGAGATCCAGCCCCTCCCGCTCGGCGAGCGCGCGGACCGCCTCCGCCTTCGCCTCCCCGTGCATCAGCTCGCCCACGAGCCGGCCGGTGTACTTGCCGTCGACCACCTCGGCGACCGTGCCCAGCGCGCCGGTGAGCCCGAGCCGGTGGGCGATGATGCGGGCCAGCTCGACGGGGGTCGCGGTGACCAGCCACACCCGCTGCCCGGCGTCGAGGTGCTGCTGGGCCAGCTGGCGGGTGCCGCCCCAGATCCGGTCGGCCATCAGCTCGTCGTAGATCTCCTCGCCGTGCTGCACGATCTCGGCGACCGGCCGGCCCGCGACGAACGCCAGCGCGTTCTCGCGGATCGTGTGCATGTCGTCGGCGCTCTCGTTGCCGGCGATGCGGAACTTCGCCTGCTGCCACACGAACTGCGCCAGGTCGCGGGTGGTGAAGTACTTGCGCGCCGCCAGGCCGCGGGCGAACCAGAACAGCGACGCGCCCATCATCATCGTGTTGTCGACGTCGAAGAACGCGGCCGCGGTCGGGTCCGGCGGCACGGCCTCCGGGACGGCGACCTCCGCGGCGGCGGCCGACGCCTCGCCGGCGACGTGCGCCCGCGTCTCGTGATCCGGCAGCGGGGTCGGCACCTGCGCCGACCGGCCGCGGAACGGCAGACGCGGCACGGACACCTCCCTGACTCTGCAACTTCCCCCCGGAAGGGCACGCCCGCTCGACCCTAACCGGCCGTCCGAGCGCCCGCCCCCGAGGTCAGCAGAGGATCCGCGGAAGGCAGATCGGCAGCGGCGTGTCGATGAGCGGCGGTGGGCTGCTCGTGCCCGGGCTCGACCCGGCGCCGGGGTTCCCCGCGCCGGGCAGTGGCAGGGACGGCAGCGGCAGGCCCGGGTCGGGCAGCGTCGGGACGGACGGCACGGTCGCCTGCGGCACCGACGGCGCGCCGGTGCTCCCGCCTTCGCCTCCGGAGCCGCCGTCCGAGCTGCCACCGGAGCCGGCGGAGCTGTTCGCGGCGGTGCCGCCGCTCGGCGCCGCCGGTGCGCCCGGCGCCGGCTGCTCGGCGGAGGGCTCCGCGGCCTCCGACGGCACCTGGCCCGGGACGGTGCCCGGCCCGCCGCCGGCGGCCGACGGCGGCGTCGCCCCCTCCCCGCACGCGGCCGGCACCGGGCCGAGCGGATCGGTGCCCGCCAGCGGCGGGCCCGACGGGCAGCTCAGCGCGGCCTGCAGCTCCGTCGCGCGGCTGGCGACCGAGCCGAGCAGGTCGAGCGAGGCGGTCAGGGCGTCCCCCGCGCCGGGCGGCACCTGCGGCGCGAGCGCGGCGAGGCCGGCGGACTGCCCGTCCGTCCAGGTCAGCAGGTCCTGCAGCGGCGCCGGGCTGCCGCTCTCCGCCGCGCGGGTGGTCAGCCAGGCCGCGCCCTCGGTGGTCTGCGCGTCCATCGTCCGCAGCGTCTCGGCGACCAGGGCCGGTGAGGCGTCGGCGGGCAGCGCGTCGAGCTCCCGCAGCCGGGTCGAGGCGAAGTCGAGCAACGTCTGGCCGCGCGTCGCGTCGCCCGCCAGTGCCAGCTGGGTCTGCTCGGTGCCGCGCTTGAGGCCGTAGAGCGGATCGCCGGGCTGCGCGCTGGTGGACACGGCGACCAGGCCGGCCAGCGCGGTCACCGCCACGGCGGCCCCGGCGAGGCCCGCGGTCAGCCGGCCGCGCCACCGGGCGGCGGCGGACTCGAGCGACCGGGACGGCGAGAACCGGCTGCGCGTCTCCGGCTCGGGGGTGCGGACGGCGGCCATCGCCACCAGCCGCGCGCGGGTCATCGCCCGGAACTCGGGGTCCGGCTCCCCGTCCAGGGCCCGGCCCAGGTCGCCGAGCCGGTCGACCAGGGCCTCCTCGCGCTCGCCCACGGCGGCACGGCGGCCCGAGGCCGCTGACCCGCTTCTGTGAGCGCTCACAAGAGTCCTCCCGTCCGAATGGCGCCGTCCAGGGTGCCCAACGACGGGACGGTGTGGAGGGTTACGCGCCCGCGGCGGAGTTCTGTCACAGCAGCCCCTCCGGCAACAGCGCGGCCAGCCGGCGCACGGCCCGGTGCTGCAGCGCCTTGATGGCGCCGTCCTTCTTCCCCATGATCGCCGCGGTCTCGGAGACCGAGAGCCCGTGCAGGAAGCGCAGCACGATGCACTCCTGCTGCTCGCTGTTGAGCTGCCGCACGCAGGCGAGCAGCTGCTCGTTGGTCAGGTGCGCCAGGACGGCGTCCTCGGGGCCGTCGGTGGCGCGGTCGGCGTCGCGCATGTCCGCCGTCGTGACCTCCAGCCGGAACCGGCTGCTCTTCACGTGGTCGCGGATGATGTTGCGGGCGATCGTGATCAGCCACGCGCCGACGTCGCGGCCCTGGAAGGACAGTGAGTCGATCCGCCGCAGGGCGCGCACGAAGGTCTCGCTGGTGACGTCCTCGGCCAGCGCCCGGTCGCCGACCCGGTGGTAGACGTACCGGTGGATCATCGTCACGTAGTGGTCGTAGAGCCGGCCGAACGCCTCCGCGTCGCCGTCCTGGGCCGCGCGCACCAGCGCCCAGACGTCGGTCTGCTCCTCGGCCGCCTCCTCCGCGGGCGGCGGCGCGGGCTCGACCGGCGGCGCCGCGGGCACAGGCTGCTCCCCGTCGTCCGTCCGCGGGAACGGCGTCGGCCGCGGCCGCGGGATGGGCGACGGCCGCGGGTGCGGGGACGGTGGTGCGACCGCGTCCGCTCTCGGCCGGGGGGACGGCATGCGGGCGATCGACCTCCTCGTCGGCCCGCCGAGCCGACTCCGGCTCCTCCCGTCGGGCCGGACCGGGACGGCGCGGCGCGCATGCTGCGGGGCAAGCCCCATGGTGACAACATCGCTGCAGTCCGTCCACGCCACCCCGGTGGGAACGCTCCTCCGTCCCCCGCCCGGGTGGCCGCGCCACCGCAGCACCGACGAGGGGGATGCCCGTGTCCGACGGCCTGTCGCTGTCCGCGCTGGTCCGCGCGGCGGCCCGGCAGCGGCCCGAGGCGCCGGCGGTCGTCGCCGGTGACCGGCGGCTGAGCTGGGGAGAGCTCGACGCCGAGATCGACCGGACGGCGGCCGGCTATGCCGCCCGCGGCCTGACGCCGGGGGAGCGGGTGGCGGTGCAGCTGCCCAACGGCGCGCCGTGGCTGTGCGCGGCGATCGGCGCGCTGCGGGCCGGGCTCGTCGTCGTCCCGGTCAACACCGCCTACACCGATCCGGAGCTCGAGCACGTGCTGGGCGACTCCGGGGCGGCCCTGCTCGTCGTCCGGGGCGAGCGGACCCCGGTCGGCGGGGTGCCCGTGCTCGACGGCCCCCCGGCCGCCGACGGCGCGCCGCCCGAGGTCGCCGAGGATCCGCGGGCGCCGTCCTTCCTCGCCTACACGAGCGGGACCACCGGGCGCCCCCGCGGCGCGATGCTCCCCGCTGCGGCGCTGCGCGCCAACCAGGAGCAGCTCCTGGCCCTGACGCCGCCCCCCGTGCGGCCCGACGACCGGGTGCTGCTGGTCCTGCCGCTGTTCCACGTCTACGGCCTCAACACCGGCTTCGGGCTGGTCGCGGCGACCGGCGCCTGCGCGGTGCTGCAGGAGAGCTTCGACCCCCGCGCGTCGCTGGAGCTGATGGAGCGCGAGCAGGTCACCACGGTGCCGGGCGCCCCGCCCCTGTACCAGGCGTGGCTGGCCGTCGCCGGCGCCGACGGCAGCGACGCCGGCCTGCGCCGGGCCTTCGCCGCGGTCCGGCTGGCGACCTCGGGCGCTGCCCCGCTGCCGGCGGAGGTGTGGACGGCGATGCGCGAGCGGGCCGCGGTCACCGTCTGGGAGGGCTACGGGCTCACCGAGGCCAGCCCGGTCGTCGCGAGCACCCTGGCCTCGGGCCGCGCCAAGCCGAACTGCATCGGCGGGCCGCTGCCGGGCATCGAGCTGGAGCTGCGCGACACCGCGGAATCGGCCGGCGACGCCGAACCGGGTGAGGACGACGAGGGCCCGGGGGAGATCGTCGTCCGCGGGGCGAACCTCTTCGCCGGCTTCTGGCCCGACGGCGCCGACGGTCCGGACGCCGACGGCTGGCTGGCCACGGGGGATCTGGCCTACCGCGACGACGACGGCGACCTGCACCTGGTGGACCGGCGCAGCGACCTCGTGCTGGTCAGCGGCTTCAACGTCTACCCGGCCGAGGTGGAGCGCGTCCTCGAGACCCATCCCGCGGTCGCCGAGAGCGCGGTCATCGGCGTGCCGGACCCGCGCACCGGCGCGGCGGTCCGCGCGGTCGTCGTCCTCGCGCCGGGGCAGCAGGTGACCGCCGACGAGCTGATCCGGCACGCCGCCGCCTCGCTGGCGCGCTACAAGGTGCCGACGTCGGTCTACTTCCTCCCCGCGCTGCCGCACTCGCTGACGGGGAAGGTCAGCCGCGCCCGGCTGCGCGAGCTCGGCCTGAGCGGTGCAGAGACAGAGGAGGGGGTCGAGCGATGACGCCACGGCTGCAGCTGCTCACCCGCGAGGGCTGCCACCTCTGCGAGGAGGCGGCCACCACCCTGGCGCAGCTCGCCGCGGAGGCCGGGCTCGAGGCCCCGGCGTCGATCGACGTCGACGCCGACCCCGAGCTGCAGGCCGAGTACGGCGACCGCGTCCCGGTGGTGCTGCTCGACGGCCGCGAGCACAGCTACTTCACCGTGGACGTGCCGCGGCTGCGAAGGGACCTCCGGCTCAGCCCCTGAACGGCCTGTGGCAGGGTGGTCCTCACCACAGTGCCCCCCGTCCGTGGCCGGTCAGCGGGCTGTGGCCCGCTCGCGACTTTGTTCCCGCGTTCACAAGCGGTTACCGTGGCGGACGCCGGGCGGCATCCCGCCCGGGTTCCCCGAATGTCGCACGCGGCAGCAGCGCCGCCGCCCGCGACCGCTGTGGAGTGGCAGGCCCGTGACGAACCCCCGGCCCCGGACGATCCCGGAGGCCACCGTCGCCCGGCTCGCCGTGTACCTCCGGGTTCTCACCGGGCTGGCCGACGGCGGGCGGAGCACCGTCTCCTCCGGCGAGCTCGCGTCCGCCGCGGGCGTCAACCCCGCGGGCCTCCGCAAGGACCTCTCCCACCTCGGCCCGTGCGGCGTGCGCGGCGTCGGCTACGAGGTGCGCACCCTCCGCGACCGCATCGCCCGCGTGCTGGGCGTGGAGCGGTCCCGGGCCTGCGTGCTGGTCGGCATCGGCAACCTCGGCGCGGCGCTGGCCGACTACGCCGGCTTCGGCAGCCGCGGCTTCGAGTTCGTCGGCCTGTTCGACGCCGCGCGGTCCCGCGTCGGCCAGCAGGTCGGCGGCCATCTCGTGCGCCCGGTCGAGGAGCTCGAGGACGTCGTCGCCGCGACCGAGGCCTCCATCGGGGTCATCACGACACCGGCCGAGGTGGCGCAGTCGGTCTGCGACCGGCTCGCCGCGGCCGGCGTGAGGAGCATCTTGAACTTCGCGCCCGTCACGCTCACCGCCCCGCCCGGGGTCGACGTCCGCCAGGTCGACCTCTCCGTCGAGCTGCAGGTCCTGGCCTTCCTCGGTCAGCAGCGGGTGCTCCCGGCCGTGGGAGGCATGGCATGAGCCTGCTCGCCGTGGGAGTGAGCCACCAGACCGCCCCCGTCGCACTGCTCGAGCGGTTCGCGATGGGCACCGACGACACCGCGAAGGCGCTGCACGAGCTGGTCGAGAGCGACCACGTGAGCGAGGCCCTGGTGCTGGCCACCTGCAACCGGGTCGAGGTCTTCGCCGAGGTCGAGAAGTTCCACGGCGGCGTCGCCGACGTCAGCCGGATCCTCGCCCGCCAGGCCGGCGGGACGGTGGAGGAGCTCTCCCCGTACGTCACGGTCCACTACGAGGACCAGGCCGTCGCCCACCTGTTCACCGTCGCCGCGGGCCTGGACTCGATGGTCGTCGGCGAGACGCAGGTGCTCGGGCAGCTGCGCGCGGCGTACGCGCTGGCGCAGGACGAGGGCACGGTCGGCCGGGCCCTGCACCCGATCGCCCAGCGGGCGCTGCGCGTCGGCAAGCGCGTGCACGCCGAGACCGGCATCGACCGCGCCGGCGCCTCGCTGGTCTCCGCGGCGCTCGACCGGGCCGAGGCCCGGCTGGGCAGCCTGACCGACCGGTCGGTCCTCGTCGTCGGCGCCGGCTCGATGGGCGCGCTCGCCGCGACCACGCTGGACCGCCGCGGCGCCGCGGTGACCGTCAGCAGCCGCACGCCCGCGCACGCCGCCCGGCTGGCCGAGAGCGTCGAGGGCCGCGCCGCCGACCTCGCCCGCCTGCCGCAGGAGCTGGCCGCCGCCGACGTGCTCGTCACCTGCACCGGCGCCAGCGGCATCGTCGTGAGCACCGACGTCGTGGCCACCGCGATGCGGTCCCGGGACGTCGCCGACCGGCAGCTGGTCGTCGTCGACCTCGCCCTGCCGCGGGACGTCGAGCCCGGCGTCGCCGCGCTGCCCGGCGTGCACGTCGTGGACCTGGCGCTGCTGCAGGGCGAGCGGCAGGCCGGCGGGCCGATCGCCGGCTCCGTGGCCGCCGACGACGTGGCCGCCGCCCGCGACCTCATCGACACCGAGCTGTCGCTGCTGCGCGCCGAGCGGCAGGCGGCCGCCGTCGCGCCGGCGATCTCCGCGCTGCGCAGCCAGGCCGCCGAGGTGGTCGACGCCGAGCTGCTGCGGCTGGCCGGCCGGGTGCCCGACCTCGACGCCCGCGCCCGCGCCGAGGTCGCCCGCACCGTGCGCCGCGTCGTCGACAAGCTGCTGCACGAGCCCACCGTCCGGGTCAAGGAGCTGGCCAGCGTCCCGGGCGGCACCGACTACGCCGACGCGCTGCGCGCGCTGTTCGGCCTGGGCATCGACGCCGAGGTCGAGGCCGAGCACGCCACGCTCGCCGAGGCCGTGACCGTCGACCCCGAGGACCTGCGCCCCGGCGGGGTCTCATGACGGCCACCACCACGACCACCCTGCGGCTCGGCACCCGGCGCAGCGCGCTGGCCCTCACCCAGTCGCAGTGGGTCGCCGACGCGATCACCGCGGCCACAGGCACTCCGGTCGAGCTCGTGCACATCGTCACCGAGGGCGACCGGTCCTCGGCCGCGATCGCCCAGCTCGGCGGCACCGGCGTCTTCGTCACGGCGATCCGCCAGGCGCTGCTCGAGGGCGCCGTCGACCTCGCCGTGCACAGCTACAAGGACCTGCCGACCAAGCCGGAGCCGGGGCTGACCCTGGCCGCCGTCCCGCTGCGGGAGGACCCGCGCGACGCGCTGGTCGCCCGCGACGGGCTGACCCTCGGCGAGCTGCCCCCGGGCGCGAAGGTCGGCACCGGCGCCCCGCGCAGGGTCGCCCAGCTGCGCGCGCTCGGCCTCGGGCTGGACGTCGTCCCGATCCGGGGCAACGTCGACACCCGGATGGGCCGGGTGGCTCCGGGGGACCTCGACGCCGTCGTCCTCGCCCGGGCCGGGCTGGCCCGCCTGGGCCGGCTGGACGCGGTGACCGAGACGCTCGACCCGCTGCAGGTGCTCCCGGCTCCCGCGCAGGGCGCGCTGGCCGTGGAGTGCCGTGCCGACGACGAGCGCACCCGCGAGCTGCTCGCCCCGCTCGACGACGCGGGCACCCGCGCCTGCGTGGTCGCCGAGCGCAGCACGCTGGCCGCGCTGGAGGCCGGCTGCAGCGCGCCGGTCGCCGCCTACGCCGTGGTGGCTGAGAGCGGGTCATCCGAGGGCGAGACCGGCCCCGAACTGTTCCTCCGCGCCTCGGTGACGGCCCTGGACGGCAGCGACGCCGTCCGGGACTCGATCACCGGCCCGCTCGGTGACGCCGCGGCCCTCGGCCGCGCGCTCGCCGCCGAGCTGCTCGACCGCGGTGCCGCCGAGCTGATGGCGGCCCCCGCACCCACCCCCTGACCCCGCACACGCCCTGTCCGCAGGGCCAGAACCAGGAGCACCTGATGACCCGCAAGACCGCCGGCGCGCCGGCCGGCAAGGTCGTCTTCGTCGGCGCCGGCCCCGGCGACCCCGGGATGCTGACCGCCCGCGCGAACGAGGCGCTGGCAGCGGCCGGCGTCGTCCTCGTCGACCCGGAGGTGTCGGTCGCCGTCCAGGACGTCGTCCGCGAGACCTCCCCGGCCGCCGAGCTGACCCCCGCCGCCGGAGAGCCGGCCGAGGTGGCCAAGGCCGCCGTGGCCGCGGCCAAGAACGGCGCCGTCGTCGTCCGGCTGGTCGCCGGCGACCCGTTCACCTCCGAGGCCGTCGTCAAGGAGGTGCTCGCCGTCGGCCGCACCTCCGTCGCCTTCGACGTGGTGCCCGGCGTGGCCACCGCCACGGCGGTGCCGGCCTTCGCCGGCGTCGCCCTGGGCGGGACGGCGCTGACCGCGGACCTCTGCGGCGACGTCGACCTCGGCGCGCTGGCCGGCGCGGCCGGTGCCACCGGCGGCACGATCGTGCTGCAGGGCACCGCCGAGCAGCTGCCCGAGGCGGCCGCCCGGCTGGTCGAGGGAGGCCTGTCCGGCAGCACCTCCGTGGTCGTGACCACCGGCGGCTCGGGCACCGGCCAGAAGAGCGTCGTCGCCAAGCTGTCGGCGGTCGCCGAGAAGAACGCCGGGATCGAGTCGTTCACCGGCGCCGTCGTCGCCACGATCGGCGCGGCCGTCGACAAGCGCGGCAAGCTCTCCTGGTGGGAGAGCCGGCCGCTGTTCGGCTGGCGGGTGCTGGTGCCGCGCACCAAGGACCAGGCCGGCGAGATGAGCGAGCGGCTGCGGGCCTACGGCGCGGTGCCGGTCGAGGTGCCGACCATCGCGGTCGAGCCGCCGCGCAGCCCCGCGCAGATGGACCGCGCGATCAAGGGCCTGGTCACCGGCCGCTACGGCTGGATCGTCTTCACCTCGGTGAACGCGGTGAAGGCCGTGCGCGAGAAGTTCGCCGAGCTGGGGCTGGACGCCCGCGCGTTCGCCGGCGTCAAGGTCGCCTGCGTGGGCGAGTCGACCGCCGACGCCGTCCGCGCGTTCGGCATCGTGCCGGAGCTGGTGCCCAGCGGGCAGCAGTCCAGCGAGGGCCTGCTGGCCGACTTCCCGCCCTACGACGACGTGTTCGACCCGATCAACCGGGTGCTGCTGCCGCGCGCCGACATCGCCACCGAGACCCTGGCCGCCGGCCTGGTCGAGCGTGGCTGGGAGGTCGACGACGTGACCGCCTACCGGACCGTCCGCGCGGCGCCGCCGCCCGCGCCGGTGCGCGAGGCGATCAAGGGCGGCGGCTTCGACGCGGTGTGCTTCACCTCGTCGAGCACGGTGCGCAACCTGGTCGGCATCGCCGGGAAGCCGCACGCCAAGACCGTCGTCGCGGTGATCGGCCCGGCGACCTCGGCCACCGCGCAGGAGTTCGGCCTGCGGGTCGACGTCCAGCCGGAGACCGCCGCCGTGGCGCCGCTGGTCGACGCGCTGGCGGAGTTCGCCGCCGCGCGCCGGGCCGAGGAGGAAGGCGGCTCGAAGTGAGCTCGCCCGGATTCGCGCGCGGGCGTCGCCTCCGGTCGACGCCCGCGCTGCGGCGGCTGACCGCGCAGACCCGGCTGGCGCCGGCCGACTTCGTGCTGCCGGTGTTCGTCAAGCAGGGCATCGACGCCCCGGTGCCGATCTCCTCGATGCCCGGCGTCGTCCAGCACACCCTGGACTCGCTGCGCAAGGCGGCCCACGAGGCGGCGGAGGCCGGCATCGGCGGGCTGATCCTGTTCGGCATCCCGTCGGAGAAGGACCCGGTCGGCTCGCAGGCCGACGCCGCCGACGGCATCGTCAACGTCGCGCTCCAGCAGCTGAAGAGCGACCTGGGTGACGAGCTGGTGCTCATGGCCGACCTGTGCCTGTGCGAGTACACCTCGCACGGGCACTGCGGGGTGGTCACTCCGGCGGGTGTGGTCGACAACGACCCGACGCTGGACCGCTACGCGGCGGTCGCGATCGCGCAGGCCCGGGCCGGCGCCCACGTCATCGCCCCCAGCGGGATGATGGACGGCCAGGTCGCGGCGATCCGCCGGGCCCTGGACGGTGCCGCCTTCACCGAGACGCCGATCCTGGCCTACGCGGCCAAGTACGCCTCGGGCTTCTACGGGCCGTTCCGCGAGGCCGCGGAGGGGGCGCCGCAGTTCGGCGACCGGTCGACGTACCAGATGGACCCGCCCAACGCCGACGAGGCGCTGCGCGAGGTGCGGCAGGACCTCGCCGAGGGCGCGGACGCGGTCATGGTCAAGCCGGCGCTGCCCTACCTGGACATCGTCGCGCGCGTCGCCGACGCGGTCGATGTCCCGGTCAGCGCGTACCAGGTCAGCGGCGAGTACGCGATGCTCGAGGCGGCCGCCGCCAACGGCTGGGTGGACCGGCAGCGGGCGATCCTGGAGACGCTCACCGCGATCCGCCGCGCCGGCGCCGGCACCGTGCTGACCTACTGGGCGGTGGAGGCCGCCCGCTGGTTGCGGTGACCCCGTACGTCGAGCCCGGTGGGTCGTGGCGGCCGTTCTGGCTGGTCGCGGCGTTCCTCGCCGTGCTGATCGTCGCCGACGCCGTCCTGCCGGGCCCCGACGTGCCGCCGGCCGTCTGGGTGCTCGCGGTCGTCGCGGTCCTGGGCGTCGTCGCGGGCGGCGTGCTCTCGGCCCGCCGGGTGTGGACCGTGCGGGTCGATGCCGACGGCCCGGACGCCGCCCTCGCGGTCGGCCGCGAGCGGGTGCCGCTCGCCGACGTCGACGCCGGCCACCTGCGCGCCGTCCGGGACGGCGAGGCCGGGGTGGACGCCGGCGCGGCGGTGCTCGGCGGCGGCTGGTCGCTGCCGAAGGGCCGGACCGGGCTGCCGCTCCGGCTGGCCGGGGGACGGACCGTGCTGGTCCCGACCCGGGACCCGGCCGCGCTGACCACCGCCCTCCTCACCGCCGTCGCGGAGACCCCCGACGGTTCCTCAGGTTCGCAAGGGACACTCAGCACGTGACCTCGTTGGACACCCCCCGCTACGCCTACGAGGCCCCGGTCTCGGCCGACCTGTTCGCCCGTGGCCAGGAGGTCACCCCCGGCGGGGTGAACAGCCCGGTCCGGGCGTTCCGCGCCGTCGGGGGCACCCCGCGGTTCATGGTCTCGGCCGCGGGGAGCTACCTCACCGACGCCGACGGCCGCCGCTACGTGGACCTGGTCAGCTCGTGGGGGCCGATGCTCCTCGGCCACGCGCACCCGGCCGTCGTCGAGGCGGTGAACGCCGCCGCGCGGCGCGGGCTGTCCTTCGGCGCCCCCACCGAGGGCGAGCTGGAGCTGGCCGAGGAGATCCGGCGGCGGATGCCCCCGGCGCAGCGGGTCCGGCTGGTCAACTCCGGCACCGAGGCGGTCCTCTCCGCGATCCGGCTGGCCCGGGGCGCCACCGGCCGGCCCCTGGTCGTGAAGTTCGCCGGGCATTACCACGGCCACGTCGACGCGCTGCTCGCCTCGGCCGGGTCCGGCGTCGCGACCCTGGGTCTGCCGGACACCCCGGGCGTCACCACCGGCGCGGCCGCCGACACCGTCGTCCTGCCCTACAACGACGTGGCCGCGGTCGAGCGCGTGTTCGCCGAGCGGGGGGCGGACATCGCGTGCGTCATCGCCGAGGCGGCCGCGGGCAACATGGGCGTCGTCCCGCCGCTGGGGGGGTTCAACGCCGAGCTGCGGCGGATCACCGCCGCGCACGGGGCGCTGCTGGTCCTCGACGAGGTCATGACCGGTTTCCGGGTCTCCCGCTCCGGCTGGTACGGCCTGGACCCGGTCGAGGCCGACCTGTTCACCTTCGGCAAGGTCATGGGCGGCGGACTGCCGGCCGCGGCGTTCGGCGGGCGGGCCGACCTGATGGACCAGCTGGCGCCGGTCGGGCCGGTCTACCAGGCGGGCACGCTGTCGGGGAACCCGGTGGCGGTCGCTGCCGGCCTGACCACGCTGCGGCACTGCACCGACGAGGTCTACGCGCGCTGCGACGAGGTCGCCGCCGTCCTGCGCGGTGCGGCCAGCGCGGCGCTGTTCGCCGCCGGCGTCCCGCACCGGGTGCAGCAGGCCGGCAACATGTTCTCGATCTTCTTCGTGCCCGACGAGCGGCAGGTGCGCGACTACGACGACGCCCGCAGCCAGGACGTCGCCCGCTACACCGCGTTCTTCCACGAGATGCTCGCGCGCGGGGTCTACCTGCCGCCGTCGGCGTTCGAGGCGTGGTTCGTCAACGCCACGCTCCAGGGGGATGCGCTCGACCGGGTGCTCGACGCGCTGCCCGCCGCAGCGCGCGCCGCCGCCGCGGCGTCCGGCGACGGCCCGGCGGCCGCCCCCGACGCCCCGGAGGCCACCCCGTGACGCAGGAGACGACCGTCGTCCACCTCATGCGGCACGGCGAGGTCTTCAACCCGCAGAAGATCCTCTACGGCCGGCTGCCGGGCTTCCGGCTCTCCGACGCCGGCGAGGCGATGGCCGAGAAGGCCGCGCAGTGGTTCCTCGACAAGGACGTCACCCACCTGGTCGCCAGCCCGCTCGAGCGCGCGCAGCAGACCGCGGCGCCGATCGCCGAGGAGCTGGACCTGCCGATCGCGACCGACGGGCGGCTGATCGAGGCGGGCAACGCCTTCGAGGGCACCCACTTCGGCGTCGGGGACGGCGCCCTGCGGCGGCCGGCCAACTGGTGGAAGCTGCGCAACCCGTTCCGCCCGTCGTGGGGCGAGCCCTACGTCGAGATCGCCGCGCGGATGCTGGCCGCCGCCGAGGCCGCCCGGGACGCCGCCCGCGGGCACGCCGCGGTCTGCGTCAGCCACCAGTTGCCGATCTGGACGCTGCGGCTGCACCTCGAGGGACGGCGCTACGTGCACGACCCGCGGCACCGGCAGTGCGGGCTGGCCAGCGTCACCTCGCTGACCTACGTCGGGGACCGCTTCGTCGGCCTGGACTACGCGGAGCCCGCGGGCGCGACCGATCCGGACGCGGTTCCCGGGGCATGAAACGGCTCCTGATCGTGCTGGCCGGGGCGGCCCTGGTGGCCACCGGCTGCTCGACCGGCTCCGACGCCGTCGACGTCAACAACGGCGGCGAGTTCCGGTTCGTCGCGGGCACCCCAGCCGGGGAGGTCATCCCCGCAGCCGACCGTGCCAGCGCGCCGGAGTTCTCCGGGGAGCTGCTCGACGGCAGCGAGTTCTCCTCGTCCGAGCTCGCCGGCGCGGTCGCGGTCATCAACTTCTGGGGCTCGTGGTGCCCGCCCTGCCGGGTGGAGTCGCCGCAGTTCCAGAAGGTGTCCACCGAGGTCCAGGCCGACGGCGTGCAGTTCCTCGGCATCAACGTCAAGGACGAGCGGCAGCTGGCCGAGGCCTTCCTGAAGAGCAAGGGGATCGCCTTCCCGTCGCTCTACGACCCGCGCGGCGAGGTGGCGCTGGCCTTCCGGGACTACCCGGCCAACGCGATCCCGTCCACCATCGTGCTCGACCGCGAGGGGCGGGTGGCCGCGGTCTACACCGCCGCGGTGCAACCGGACGACCTGCGCTCGGTCCTCGCCCGCGTCGTCGAGGAGGGCTGAGGTGGGGGAGACCTTCAGCGGCCTGGTCACCGACGGCCCCCTGCTCGTCGCCGCCGCGGTCGCGGCGCTCGTCGGGTTGGTCAGCTTCGCCTCGCCCTGCGTCCTGCCGCTCGTCCCCGGTTACCTCTCCTACGTCACCGGCCTGGTCGGCACGGGGTCGCGGACGACGGCGCCGGCTCCCGCGGGCGGTGCCGGGACGACGGCGACCGCGGTGCGCACCGGCACCGACGAGCGCTCCCCGCGCGGGCGCATGGTCGTCGGCGCGCTGCTGTTCGTGCTCGGCTTCACGCTGGTGTTCGTGGCGTTCGGCGCCGCGTTCGGCGGGCTCGGCCGGCTGCTGCTGGGGTGGTCCGACGTCCTCAACCGGATCTTCGGCGTCGTCACCATCGTCATGGGGCTGGCCTTCCTCGGCTGGCTGCCGTTCCTGCAGCGCACGGCGCGGCTCTCCGCCCGGCCGGTCGCGGGGCTGGCGGGGGCGCCGCTGCTGGGCGTCGTGTTCGGCCTCGGCTGGACGCCGTGCCTCGGGCCGACGCTGGCCGCGGTCAACTCGCTGGCCTACGCCGAGGCGACCGCCGGCCGCGGCGCGGTCCTCGGCGTCGCGTACTGCCTGGGGCTCGGTATCCCGTTCGTGCTGGTCGCGCTCGGGGCGCGCTGGGCGCTCGGCGCGACGTCGTTGCTGCGCCGGCACGCCCGCACGGTGACCCGGGTCGGCGGCGTCGTCCTGGTCGTCGTGGGGCTGCTGCTGGTGACCGGCCTGTGGACCGAGCTCATGCAGTGGCTGCGCGCCTGGATCGCGGCCAGCGGGTTCGGGGAGTCGTCGCTGTGACCGTTCTCGACCCGCCGCGGACCGCGCCGGTCCCGCCGTCCCCGCCGCCGGTGCACCGCCGGCTCACCGGCGCCCTGCTGCGCTGGTGGCGCCGGCTGACCGCGATGCGGACGGCGATCATCCTGCTGTTCCTGCTCGCGGTGGCCGCGATCCCAGGCTCGCTGCTGCCGCAGCGCTCGCTGTCGCAGAACGCCGTCTCGCAGTACTTCACGGACCACCCGACGCTCGCGCCGCTGCTGGACAAGCTGTTCCTGTTCGACGTCTTCAGCTCCCCGTGGTTCGCCGCGGTGTACCTGCTGCTGTTCGTCTCGCTGATCGGCTGCGTGCTGCCCCGGGCGGTCGAGCACGCCCGCTCGCTGCGCGCCGTGCCGCCGCCGGCGCCGCGGCACCTGCTGCGGCTGCCCGACTCGGCGAGCGTGCCGACGCCCCTTCCGAGCACCGGGGCGCTCGACGTCGTGGAGGAGGAACTGCGGGTCCGCCGGTTCCGTGTCGTGCGGCGGGACGGCGCGCACGGCCCGGAGCTGTCGGCCGAGAAGGGCCTGCTCAAGGAGACCGGGAACCTGCTGTTCCACCTCTCGCTCGTGGCGATGCTGCTCGGCCTGGCCGGCGGCAAGCTGTGGGGCTACGAGGGAAGCATCCTGGTCACCGAGGGCCAGGGCTTCTGCAACTCCTTCCAGCAGTACGACACCTACTCGGCGGGACCGCTGGTCGAGGGCAGCGACCTCACTCCGCTCTGCGTGGACCTGAAGAACTTCGAGGCCCGGTACGAGGAGGACCTCACCGCAGCCTCGTTCACCGCGGACATCTCCTACGGCGCCCCGGGCGAGGACGGCCGTGAGACGACGATCGGCGTCAACCACCCCCTGCGGGTGGACGGCGACCGCGTCTACGTGACCGGCCACGGGTTCAGCCCGACCTTCACCGTCACGCTGCCCGACGGGACGGCGTTCACCGACCTCTCCGTGCCGTTCCTGCCGTCGGAGACGGCGACGATGTCCAGCCAGGGCGCGCTGAAGCTGCCCGACCTGCCGGGGCAGGACGACCAGCTGGCGCTCGAGGGCTTCTTCGCGCCCACCGGCGTCGTCCAGGGCGGGATCCTCACCTCGATCGACCCGCGGCCGCTGGCGCCGCAGGTGGCCATCGTGGCCTACCGCGGCTACCTCGGCCTGGACTCGGGGCTGCCGCAGTCGGTGTACTCGCTCGACGCCACGCAGATCGACCGCGGCCGGCTGCAGCAGGTCGGCGAGGCGAACCTCGCGCCGGGGGAGTCGCTGACCCTCGATGACGGGACGACGATCACCTTCACCGGGGTGAAGGAGTTCGCGGCCCTGCAGCTCTCGCACGATCCCGGGCAGGTCTGGGTGCTCGTCGCGGCCGTCGCGATGCTCGCCGGGCTGCTCGGCATGCTGCTGGTCCGCCGCGAGCGCTTCTTCGCCCGGGTGGCCGCCGCCCCCGACGGCGGCGGTACCGTGCTGTCGCTGGCCTCGCTGACCCGGGGTGGCGGCGACTCGGGCCCGCGGTTCGCCGCGCTGACCGACGATCTGCGGGCGGCACTCGACGCCCGTGCACCAGCACCCGGACCGGAGGCATCCCGAGCGTGAGACCTGACCCGACGCTGGCCGCCCTGTCGGACACGTTCTTCACGATCACCGTGGCGCTGTACTCCCTCGCCGTCGTGGCGTTCTGCGCGCAGCTGGCGTTCGGACGGCGTCCGGCGCGATCGCGTGAGCTGGTGGGTGCGGGCGCGCCGGCGGGGTCCACGCCGGGCGGAACGGCGCCGGCCGCCGACGCCGCGGCCGAGCAGCCCGTCGGCCGGCGCTGGGGCGCCCTCGCCATGGTGCTCACCGGGCTCGGCGTCCTCACCCATGCCGCGATCCTGGTGACCCGCGGGCTGGCCGCCGAGCGGCTGCCCTGGGGCAACATGTACGAGTTCGCCACCGCGGTGGTGCTCGTCGCCGTCGTCGCCTACGTCGTGCTCGCGGTGCGGGCTCCGGCGCTGCGGCACATCGGGGTCTTCGTCACCGGCCCGGCCGTGCTGGCGATGGTGCTGATCGGGCTGTTCCTCTACGCGGAGACCGCGCCGCTCGTGGCCGCGCTGCGGTCCTACTGGCTGGCCATCCACGTGACGACGGCGATCCTCGGCTTCGGGATCTTCTTCGTCAGCGGCATCGCCAGCGTGCTGTACCTGCTGCGCTCACGGCAGGAGGCCAAGGTCGCGGCGGGAGAGGTGCCGGCCGGTCCGGGGCTGCGGATCGTCGAGCGGCTGCCGTCGGCCGCCGCACTCGACCGGGTCGCGCACCGCACCGCGGTCTTCGGGTTCCCGGTCTGGACGTTCGCCGTCATCGCGGGCGCGATCTGGGCGGAGAGCGCGTGGGGCCGGTTCTGGGGCTGGGACCCCAAGGAGACGTGGGCCTTCATCGCGTGGGTGGTCTACGCCGGGTACCTGCACGCCCGCACCACCGCGGGCTGGCGGGGCCGGGCGGCCGCGTGGGTCAACGTCGTCGGCCTGGCCGTGATGATCTTCAACCTGCTCTACGTGAACATGGTGTCGACCGGCCTGCACAGCTACGCCGGGCTGGACTGACCCCGCCCCGGGGAGGCGCGTCGGGCCGGGGATCGTGACGAAAGCCCGGACTGCGTGCTTCCATGCCCCCATGGGTAGGCACACCGCCGCGGACGGCACGTCCGTGCACCCCCTCGTCGCCGAGGGGCTGGCCCGCCGGAGTCCCGGGACGGCGTCGCACTCCACCGCCGAGGCCGAGCCACGGCGGGAGAGCGAGGTCGGATGGCCCGCGCCCCCGCACAGGGGCCGCAGCCTCGGCTGGCCCGGCGATCTGTCGGCCGACGGCGAGGCGGCACCCGAGGAGCCCGCCCCACCGGCCCGGCGCGGCTGGCGCCGGCTGTTCGGGACGAAGTCC
The DNA here is from genome assembly GCF_059428245.1 of Geodermatophilus sp. SMS 5-13. Classification (NCBI taxonomy): domain Bacteria; kingdom Bacillati; phylum Actinomycetota; class Actinomycetes; order Geodermatophilales; family Geodermatophilaceae; genus Geodermatophilus; species Geodermatophilus sp. SMS 5-13. The sequence goes on along the minus strand of NZ_CP165729.1, from coordinate 5,040,751 downwards.
GCGGCCTGATCAGACGGTCGGGCCTTCGCCCCTGCTGCGCCGGCGGTCGAGCTCGCGGAGGAAGTCCGGATCGTCGTCCGGTGCGAGGGGACGGCGCGGGCGCTGGGGAGGACGCATGCGGGGCGTCCGCGGCGCGGACACGCTGCCGCCGTTGCCTGCTGCGGACGCGGCACGCATGAGCAGCACCACAACGCCGACCGCGACCAGAAGAACCACCAGGAACACCGGCACCGGTACACCCCCCTCGTCGGCTCCCAGAGTACGTCCGCGTGAATACTCGGCGTCGGGCAGCAACCACCGCTGTTCCGCACCCGCAGGACGGAGACCGCCATCGACGCCGTGGACCGGCAGCTGATCGACCTGCTGCGCGCCAACGGCCGGGCCAGCTACGCAGAGCTCGCCCGTCAGGTCGGTCTGTCGTCCCCGGCCGTGCACGAGCGCGTCGGCAAGCTGGAGGCCGCCGGGGTCATCACCGGCTACCGGGCGCTCGTCGACCCCGCGGCCGTCGGCCTCGACGTCACCGCGCTGGTCGGTGTCATCGAGAGCGACTCGGTCGACGACACGGGCCTGGAGGAGGCGCTGCGCGCCCTGGACCAGGTCGAGGACTGCTGGCGGGTCGCCGGCAGCGAGGGCTACGTGCTCAAGGTGCGGGTTCCCGACATCCCGGCACTGGAGGCCACGATCAGCGCGTTGAACCGGATCCGGGGCGTCGCCCGCACCCGGACCACGGTGGTGTTGTCGACGAAGTGGGAGGGACGGCATGGCTGAGAGCGCGCCGACGACCCCGGCCGGCCCCGACGGCGGCCCTGCGACCCCGCCGCGGGTCGCGCCGTGGTTGCTGATCTACACGGTCGGCCGGCTGCTCATCGCCGTCGCCCTCGTGGCGCTGCTCTGGTTCGCCGGGCTGGGCAGCTACGCCGGCCTGCTCTTCGGTGTGCTCCTGTCCATGCCGGTGAGCTACCTGGCCCTGCGGCCGGTGCGTGAGCGGCTCACCGAGGCGATCGCCGCGCGCAGCGTCGCCCGGCGCGCGGCCAAGGAGGACCTGCGCGCCCGGCTGAGCGGCAGCGAGAGCGAGGAGCCGGGCTGACCGGCTGAGCCCAGCCGGTCGCCTGCCGCAGCCCAGGTGGATGTCGGCCAGCTGGACGAGGGCGTCGGCCTGCTGCTGGGGCCGGGTGCGCGCGTCGCCGGCGGGCCGGTGGGCCTGTAGCAGCGACTCGATCGCGGCCTGCAGCTTCTCGATGCCGACCGGGTCGAGGTGGAAGCGGCCGGTGCCCGAGCCGTCGGCGTGCTTGGCGAAGGTCAGGAACCGTTCCTCGGTGGGATCGGGTTCGGGGCCGTCGGCGTCGAGGCGGGCGAGCACCTGGTGCACCAGCTTCACCAGGTCCTCGTGCGGCTGGGTGGCGGCGAGGCGGGCCAGCACCGCGGCGACCTCGGTCAGGTCGATGCCCTGGGCGGCGGCCAGCGCGACCGGCCGCGGCCCGGTGATCTTGCCGACGGCATCGACCTGATCGGCGGTCAGCTCCCCCGCGGCGTGCGCGTCCTCCACCGCCGGCAGCTGTTCCAGCGCCCGCCCGGTGCGCACCACCTGCGAGGCGGCGGTGTTCAACAGCCGGCAGTGCCCGCGCAACCACGACTGCGCCGTGGCCATCCCGTCCCCGGCGAACGCCCGCTTGCTGTCCGCGACGCGCACGGTGCGGGCCAGCTCGGCGTCGATCCGGTTCCGCAGGGCGACCAGTGCCCGGGTGCGGTCGAGCAGCTGCGGGCCCGACAGGGCCTGCAGCGCATCCTCCGACGGCACCTCCACGACAGCTCCTCCGTACTCGAACGTCTGTACGAAGAATAGCCGTCAAGGAGCCGCCCCGCGACCCGAATCCCCAGGTCAACCGGTTGTCCACAGATCTGGAATCGCTCTTGACGACGGCGGTGGCCAGCACGCGGACGGCCTCGCCCGGCTCCAACGGCACGGGGTGGAGTCCGGGCGGGGCCGAGGATGAAGGCCGCCCCTACCGGGCGCCGACGGTCTCGCTCATCCGGGCCAGCACGTCGGCGTTGAAGGTGTCGGTGGCCTGCACATACGCCCATCGCTTCTGCGCCCGGGCGCCGAACCGCGCCTTCTGCAGGTCCGCGCTCATCCCGTAAAGCACCCGCGAGGTGCCGTGCCGCTGCGCGCTCCGCAGCGCCTGGAACAGCAGCTGCTGGTAGCTGTGGTGGGTCGGCACGAAGGCGTAGTCCAGCCCCACGAACAGCGGCGCGACGTGTCCGTCGTCCCCGGGGACGACGTGCTGGACGGCGAACGCGACCGGTCCGGCCGCCCGGTCGGGCAGGTGCAGGAGGACGACCTCCCAGGCCGGCGACTCCAGGACGGCATCGACGATCCGCCGCGGCAGCGGGAAGACGTTCAGGTCGTACGCACGCGCGTGAACAGAGCGGTACATCCGGTACAGCTCGTCCCGGGTGGACTCGGCGAGCGCCCGTGCTTCCGGACTGCCGCCCCGCAGCACCTCCACCCGGTAGGCGTCCTCCCACGCGAGCACCCGGGTTCGCTGGTGGTAGCGGTGCTTGCGGGTCAGCCCGGCCAGGAACCCCTCGTCGTCGGCGAAGTCGACCTCGCGCACCCAGGTGGGCAGGATCGGCAGCCGCAGCAGTCCCTCGCCGAGCAGGAAGGCGTGCAACTCGTCGTCCCCGTGCGGCAGGTCGCGCAGGACGACGGCGGCGGCGCCGGCGAGGTCCTCCTCCCGGCGGGCGGCCTGGAGGATCAGCCGCAGGCCGCCCTGCCAGTCGCGGCTGCGGTCCAGCCACAGGTGGTCGCCCTCGGTGAGCAGCGACCCCATGCCGATCATCGGCGAGGTCAGGTAGTAGCTGTCGGCGTTCTCCGACCGCCGCCGCTCCACCTCCTGGGAGATCGCCGCCGAGGAGAGCATGTCGTCCTTCCACAGCGCGGTCGTGAAGAACGTGGCCGCGACCGGCGCTCCTGACCGGTCCCGTGCGATCAGGTAGTGGAAGTCCCAGGCGTCCTCGGTCTGGCCTGCGCCGCCCGTGCCGCCGATGTCGAAGACCGACTCGTAGGTCCGCAGCGCGGCGGAGTCGAAGGCGCCGCGGCCGCCGAGGAGCCGGTCCCACTCGACCGTGTCGAGGTCGGCGATCGAGCGGTGGTGCTCCAGCCGGAGCGCCGGCTGCGGAACGGCGTCCGCCTCGGCACCGAGCACGTGCCGGCCGCGCAGCTGGCGGGCGAACGCGCGGTGCAGGTCGGCGACGGAGGCGCCCTCGTCGGAGATCGCGGCGGGCAGGTGCTCGGCCAGGGCGGCCACGATCCCGGCGACGTCGTCCACGGTGTGGTGGGCGGTGATGGTCAGCCTGGCGCCGCTGCGCTTGGCCGGGACGGCGGGGAACGACGCTGTGTTCACGTGGAAGCCCGCCGACCGCAGCCGCTCGACCAGCCGGTAGGCCACCGCTGACACCCCGGCGCCCACGCAGCGGATCGGCGTCTCGGACTCCGACACCACCGGCAGGCCGGCCTCGGCGGCGAGCGAGTTGAACAGCCGGATCCGGTCGAGCAGCAGCTCCTGGCGCTCGTCGATCTCCGGGGTCAGGTGCAGCCGCGCCGAGGCGAGGATCGCGCCCAGCATCGGCGGCTGGACCGGGCCGGAGAAGATCAGCGGCCCGCCGACGCGCAGCACCCGCCCCCGCGTCTCCTCGTCGGGGAAGGTGATCGCCCCGCCGGACGCGGCGAACGACTTGTTCAGCGACGCGGCGACGACGGTGCGCGCCAGCGTGGCCGGGGCGAGGTGCTCCAGCGCATGACCGCGGCCGTGCCGGCCGGTCCAGGAGACCGCGTGCGCGTCGTCGACGTAGAGCCACAGGTTCTCGTGCCGGGCGGCCAGCTCGTCGAGCTCGCGCGTGGGCATCAGATCGGCGTACATCGAGTACAGGCCGTCGGCGGCGTACCAGACCCGCCGGTGCGTGCGGCGGTAGCTCTCGAGCCGCTTCTCGAGGGTGCGCAGGTCGCCGTGCGGGATCAGCTCGACCCGGGCGCCGCCGGCCTGGACCAGCTTCGCGGCGGTCTGCACGGAGTTGTGCACCTGGTGGTCGAGCAGCAGGACGTCGCTGCTGCCGATCAGCGTCGGCATCGCCGCGATGTGCCCCATCGTGGTCGACGGCGTGACGATCGTGCCCCGCCCGAACAGCCGGGACAGCGTCTCCTCGACCTCCCGGTACAGCGGTGCCGAGGCGTAGACCCGGGAGGACGAGAACTGGGTGCCGAAGCGATCCACCGCCTCGTGCACGCCCGCCCGCAGCTCCGGATGCATCTCCAGCCCCAGGTACGAGCAGGAGCCGAAGTTCACCATCCGCCGGCCCTCGATCGTGACGTGCCGGCCGTCGAGCGCGCCGTCCTCCACGTCGTTGTGCAGCAGTCCCCGCCGCACGCCGTCCGACACGACCTCGTCGACCGCGTCCAGAACCTGTTCCGCAGTGGCCACGACAATCTCCCCCTCCGGCTGCCCTCCGACGTCCGTGCCAGCTGTGGGCAGCGAGAAGATCTTCCGCCGCGGATCAGCCGCTGAGGGCCAGTCCTGTGGCGAGCATCACCCCGCTGAGCAGGGTCAGCAGCCCCGTAGCCTGCAGCGCGGCGATCAGCGCCGGCCCCTGGCCGCCGCCCAGGACGGCCCGCGCCGGACGGACGGCGAGGGGTGCGGCCAGCAGGCCGAGCAGGGCCCATGGCCGCGCGACCCCGATGAGGACGACGACGGCGAAGGCGGCCACCAGCAGCCCGACGTAGCCAAGCCGCGTCGCTCGGTCACCGACGACGACCGCCAGCGTCCGCTTGCCGACGGCGGCGTCGCCGGCGATGTCCCTCAAATTGTTGACAACGAGGATGGCCACGATGAGCAGCCCGATCGGCACGGAGGCGGCGAACGCCAGCCCCTCCAGCGAGCGGGTCTGCACGAACGTCGTCCCGACGACGGCGACCAGGCCGAAGAACACGAAGACGAAGACCTCGCCGAGCGCGCGGTAGCCGTAGGGCAGCGGACCGCCGGTGTAGGTCCACGCGGCCGCGATGCAGACCGCCCCGACGGCCAGGAGCCACCAGCTCGACAGCGCGGCGAGGGCCAGCCCGGCGACGCCCGCGACGGCGAAGGCGAGCGCGGTGGCGAGCAGCACCTGCCGCGGCGTCGCCGCCCCCGAGCCGACCAGCCGCATCGGGCCCACCCGGTCGGCGTCGGTGCCGCGGATGCCGTCGGAGTAGTCGTTGGCGTAGTTCACCGCCACCTGCAGGGCCAGCGCGACCACGAGCGCGAGCAGGGCGGGGACGAGCCGGAAGCCGTCCAGCGCCGCGGCGGCGCCGGTGCCGACGAGCACCGGGGCCACGGCGGCGGGCAGGGTGCGCGGGCGGGCGCCGGCCAGCCACTGGGCGGGAGTCGCCATCACGCGCCGATCGCCATCGCGACGGCACGCCGGTCGGGCTTGCCGGTGTGCAGGGTCGGCACGGTGGCGATCACGTGCAGTTCGCGGGGCGCGGCGGGCCCGCCCAACCGGTCGGCGACCCACGGCCGCAGCGCGGCCAGCGACGGCTCGGCGCCCGGCGCCGGGACGACGGCGGCGACCACCCGCTGCCCCCACTCGTCGTCCGGCCGGCCGAACACCACCGCGTCGCGGACGTCGGCGTGCTCGCGCAGCGCTGCCTCCACCGCCTGCGGCGCGACGTTGACGCCGCCGGTGATCACCACGTCGTCCAGCCGGCCGTGCACGGTGAGCCGGCCGGCCTCGAGGGTGCCCGCGTCGCGGGTGCGGAACCAGCCGCCGGCGAACGCCTCGGCCGTGGCTGCCGGGTCCAGCCGGTAGCCCAGCGCGAGCGTCGGCCCGGCCACCTCGATCCCGCCCTCGGCCACCCGCACGCGGACGCCGTCCAGCGGGACGCCGTCGTAGACGCAGCCGCCGGCGGTCTCGGTCATGCCGTAGGTGGTCACGACCGCGACGCCCGCGGCGCGCGCCCGCGCGAGCAGGGCCGCGTCGGTGGCCGCGCCACCGGCCAGGACGGCGTCGAACGCCGCCAGCGCCCCCGGCTCCTCGTCGAGGTGGCGGCGCAGCTGGGTGGGCACCAGCGCGGTGTAGCGCCGCCCCGCGGGCATGCGCTCCAGCGCGGCGGCCAGCGTCTCGCCGTCGCCGAGCACGGTCGGACGGCGCCCCGCGACGACACCGCGGCAGAGCACCTGCAGGCCGGCGATCGCCGAGGCAGGCAGCGCGAGCAGCCAGGACCCGGGCCCGCCGAGCCGGTCGAGCGTCGCCTCGGCCGAGGCGGTGAGCGCCGCCGCGGACAGCAGCACGCCGCGGCCGTCCCCGGTGGAGCCGGACGTCACGACGGCCAGGTCGGCGCCGTCCTCCAGCGGTTCCTCCGGGCGGAGCACCGCGCGCGCGGCCTCGACGGCGGCCAGCGGACCGGCGGGGAGGACGGCGAGCGGTGCGTCGCCGGCCAGGCAGGCGCGCACGGCGGGCTCGACCGACGTCCGGATCGCGTCCTCGGAGCGGCCGGGCGCGGGGACGAGGGTGAGCTGCCGGGCCACGAACGGCAACCCTACGTCGCTGCCGAACCAGGGCGGGTCTGACGGATCTCCAGCCTCGGTAGCGCCGACCGGGCCGCGGGGCGTCCGCCTGGACGTCGCTCCCATCGGCATGGATCCGTCTGACCCGCCCTAGGCTGGCCGCCGTGACTGCCACGGCCGACCCTGAGCTGTCGGCCGAGGTCTACCGCGTGCCGATGCGCACCCGCTTCCGCGGAATCGACGTCCGCGACGGGGTGCTCGTGCGCGGGCCGGCCGGCTGGGGCGAGTTCTCCCCGTTCTGGGACTACGACGTCGCCGAGAGCCGCCGCTGGTGGGCCGCGGCGGTCGAGGCGGCGGTCGACGGCTGGCCGGCGCCGGTGCGCGACGCCGTCCCCGTCAACGTCACCGTGCCCGCGGTCGACGCCGAGCGGGCGCACGCGATCGTGGCCGCCTCCGGCTGCCGCACCGCCAAGGTGAAGGTCGCCGAGCCCGGGCAGACGCCGGCCGATGACCTCGCCCGCGTGGAGGCGGTGCGCGACGCGCTGGGACGGGGCGGCGCGATCCGGGTCGATGCCAACGCCGCCTGGGACGTCGACACCGCCGTCAGCCGGATCAAGGAGCTGGACCGGGTGGGGCTCGAGTACGTCGAGCAGCCTTGCGCGTCCCTGGCGGAGCTGGCCGGCCTGCGCCGGCGGATCGACGTCCGGATCGCCGCCGACGAGGTGGTCCGCCGGTCGGCCGACCCGCTGGCGGTGGACCTGCGTGAGGCCTGCGACGTCGTCGTCCTCAAGGTGCAGCCGCTGGGCGGGGTGCGGGCGGCGCTGCGCGTGGCGGAGGCGCACGGCCTGCCGTGCGTCGTGTCGAGCGCGCTGGAGTCCTCGGTCGGCATCGCCGCCGGGGTGGCGCTGGCCGCGGCGCTGCCGGAGCTGCCGTTCGCCTGCGGCCTGGCCACGGTCGCGCTGTTCACCGCGGACGTCACCAGCACGCCGCTGCTGCCGGTGGACGGCGCCCTGCCGGTGACCCGCCCGCAGCCGGACCTGCTGGCCGAGGTGGCCGCCGACCGGGAGACCGCGGCGCGGTGGCGCGCCCGGCTCGAGGCGGTGCGGGCCGCGTGAACCCGTCCACCGCGTTCGCCCGCGTGCTCGTCGACGAGATGCTCCGGGGCGGGGTCACCGACGCCGTCCTGGCCCCGGGCTCGCGCTCGGCCCCGGTCGCGCTGGCCTTCGCCGCCGCCGAGCGGGCCGGCCGGCTGCGCCTGCACGTGCGCATCGACGAGCGGACGGCGGCCTTCCTCGCCCTCGGCCTGGCCAAGGCCTCCGGACGCCCGGTGCCGGTGCTGACCACCTCCGGGACGGCGGCGGCGCACCTGCACGCCGCCGTGCTGGAGGCCGACGCCAGCGGGGTGCCGCTGCTCGCCCTCACCGCCGACCGCCCGCCGGAGCTGCGGGCGACCGGCGCCAACCAGACGATCGAGCAGGCCGGGATCTACGGCGGCGCGGTGCGCTGGGCGGTCGACGTCGGCGTGGCCGAGGCCGGGCGGGAGGCGGCGCAGAACCGCGACTGGCGCTCGGTGGCGGCGCGGGCGCTGCTCGTCGCGCGCGGGGCGCTGTCGGCCGACCCGGGCCCGGTGCACCTCAACCTGCCGCTGCACGAGCCGCTGCTGCCGGACGCCGAGCCGCCCGACGAGCCGGCCGGCCCCTGGGCGGGGCGGGACGAGGGGCGGCCCTGGACCGAGGCCGCCCCCGCGCCGGTGGCCGTGCGGTCGGCGCCGTCGGGGGTCGCGCGCACCCTCGTGATCGCCGGCGACGCCCCCGACGCGCTGGGCCGGTCGGCCGCGGTGCTCGCCGACACCAGCGGCTGGCCGGTCGTGGCCGAGCCCAGCAGCGGGGCGTGGGGCGCGTCCGGCGCGGTCCGGAGCGGGGCCCTGCTGCTCGGGGCCGCGGCCTGGCTGGCCGAGCACCGGCCCGAGCGGGTGCTCGTCGTCGGGCGGCCGACGCTGTCCCGGCCGGTGTCCGCCGTCCTCGCCGACCCGTCGGTGCGGGTGGAGACGGTGGCGGCGCGCCCGCGCTGGGCCGACGCGCCGCGCAGCAGCGAGCTGGTCTCCCTGGGGACGTCGGTCGACCCGCCGGCCGGCCCGATGGCCGAGGGCTGGCTGGACGACTGGCGCGACGCGGGCGCGCAGGTCGGCGCCGCGGTCGACGCCGTCCTCGATGCCGCACCCGTGCTGACCGCGGCGCGGCTGGCCCGCGACGTCGTCGCCGCCCTGCCGCCCGGCGCCCTGCTGGTGCTCGGCTCCTCGACGCCGGTGCGTGACGTCGACCGGCTGGCCGCGCCGCGCGGCGACGTGACCGTGCTGGCCAACCGCGGGGTCGCGGGCATCGACGGCACCGTCTCCACCGCCGTGGGCGCCGCGCTCGTGCACGACGGGCCGGCGGTCGCGCTGATGGGCGACCTCACCTTCCTGCACGACCTCACCGGCCTGCTCGCCGGGGAGGGGGAGCAGCTGCCCGACCTCACCGTCGTCGTCCCGGACAACGACGGCGGCGGCATCTTCGCCCAGCTCGAGCCGGGGGAGGAGCGCTACGCCGCCGACTACCGCCGCGTCTTCGGCACGCCGCACGGGCGGGACCTGGTGCCGATCGCGCAGGCCCTGGGCTGGACGGCGACGGCCGTCTCGGTGGCCGAGGAGCTGCCCGCCGCCCTGGCGCTGGGCGGGCCGCGCGTGGTCGTCGTCCGCACCGACCAGCGCGCCGAGGCCGACCTGGCCCGGGAGCTGCGGGCGGCCGCCGCCGAGGCCCTGCGCTAGCCGCCGCAGCCGACGGCGGACGCCGGGCGGGGGCTCAGCCCTCGAGGGCGGCCTGGAAGGCGGCGAACTTCGCCTGGGTCTCGGCCAGTTCGGCCTCGGGCTGCGAGCCCGCGACGATGCCGCAGCCGGCGAACAGCCGGGCGGTGCACGGGTCCTCGGCCGACACCTCCGCGCAGCGCAGCGCCAGGCCGAACTCACCGTCCCCGCGGGCGTCGAGCCAGCCGACCGGGCCGGCGTAGCGGCCGCGGTCCATGCCCTCGAGCTCCCCGATCAGCGCCACCGCCTCGCGAGTCGGCGTGCCCCCGACGGCCGCGGTCGGGTGCACGGCGCCGATCAGCTCGAGCAGCCCGGCCCGGCTGTGCCGCCGCTGGATCCCTCGGACGTCGGTGGCCAGGTGCCGCACGTTGGCCAGGGCGAGCAGCTCCGGCTCGTCGGGCGCGGTGAGGGACGCGCAGTAGGGCTGCAGCGCCCGGACCAGGGAGTCGACGGCGAATGCGTGCTCGGCGCGGTCCTTGGCCGAGCCCAGCAGCGCCGCGGCCAGCCGCTCGTCGTCGGCGCCGGCGCCGCGCGGGGCGGTGCCGGCCAGCACCCGCGCGGACAGCTCCCGGCCGGTGCGGCGCAGCAGCAGCTCCGGGGTGGCGCCGAGCAGGCCGTCGACGGCGAAGGTCCAGCACCCGGGGAAGCGGCCGGCGAGCCGGCGCAGCAGCAGCCGCGGGTCCAGCGGGACGTCCGAGGTGACCAGCAGGTCGCGGGCCAGCACGACCTTGGCCAGGTCGCCCGCGGTGATCCGGCGCACCGCGGTGGCGACGGCGGCGCACCAGCTGGCCGGGTCGAGCGCACCGTCGGCGTAGCGCAGCCGCAGCGGCGCGTCGTCCGCCGCGGCCCGGGGCGCGGCCGCGAGGGCCCGCCGCGGGTCGGCGCCGTCCGTCGTCGTCACCCAGCCGACGCCGTCCCGCAGGCCGACCACGACCTGGGGAACGACGAAGACCGACGTTCCCACTGACGGGTCGAAGGCGATGCCGGCGAACAGCACCGGACCCGAGCCGGGGACGCCGAGCCGGTCGTCGACCCGCGCGTCCGCGGTGTACGCCGCCCACCACTCGGCCGCCTCGGCCAGCGCGCGCGGGCCGGAGACCTCCAGCCGGGCGGCCTCGCCCCAGCCGACCAGCCCCTCGCCGTGGCGCACCCAGGACAGCGCGCCGTCGGCCGGCAGCAGGTCGAGCAGGGCGGCGGAGTCGTCGATCCGCAGCGTGGCGAACGCGGGCGCGGCAGTGCCTGGAGAGCTCACGGCCGCCGCAGTCACCGCCCCAGCCTAGGAGCCCCGGTAGCGTCGCCGCCGTGGGAGACCGGGGAGACACCGAGCACACGGAGGGCTTGCGGGCCGGCCTGGACAAGGAGCCGGCCGAGGTCGCGGCCATGTTCGACCGGGTCGCCCGCCGCTACGACCTCACCAACACGGTGCTCTCCGGCGGGCGCGACGCCGCCTGGCGGCGGGCCACCCGCGAGGCGCTCGACCCCCGCCCCGGGCAGGTCGTGCTCGACGTCGCGGCGGGGACGGCGGTCTCGACGGTGGAGCTGGCCGCGGGCGGCGCCACCGCGATCGCGCTCGACTTCTCCCAGGGCATGCTGCACGCCGGCGCCGACCGCCCGGTGCCGAAGGTCGCCGGCGACGCCATGGCGCTGCCGCTGGCCGACGAGAGCGTCGACGGCGTGGTCATCTCCTTCGGCCTGCGCAACGTCGCCGACACCGACGCCGCGCTGCGCGAGTTCCGCCGCGTCACCCGGCCCGGCGGCACGCTGGTGGTCTGCGAGTTCTCCAGCCCCACGTGGGCGCCGTTCCGGACCGTCTACACCGAGTACCTGATGCAGGCGCTGCCGCGCATCGCCCGCGCGGTCAGCAGCAATCCCGAGGCCTACGTGTACCTGGCCGAGTCGATCCGCGCGTGGCCCGACCAGCCGGCGCTGGCCGGGCGGCTGCAGGCGGCCGGCTGGGCCGACGTCGGCTGGCGCAACCTCACCGGCGGGGTCGTGGCCCTGCACCGCGGCCGCCGCGCCTGAGCCCGCGTCACGCGGCGGGGCACTCCGGCAGGCCGAGACCGCCGCGGTCGTCCGCGTCCACCCACACCTCGGACAGGTAGCCCAGGCCGCCGTCGGGCAGCGGGACCCCGTACCAGAGGGTCGAGGAGTAGAGGCCGGGGTTCGCGTCGTCGGCCGTCGTGGAGTCGTCGCCGTTCGTCGTCCGGTCGCCGGCGACCTGGCAGGAGACGGTCACGCGGTCCGACGTGCGGTACTCCGGGCCGCCCTCGACGGCGCAGCCGCGGCTCTTGCAGTAGATCTCCGGCCGGGTGGACAGGTAGGCGGTGGTGTCCTCGCGCATGGCGGTCGCCCCGTCGGTGACGACGTTGTGCACCACGACCTCCTCGCCGTCCGCGGCGGCCGCCGACGCCGACGGCGCCGCCGCGCTCGGGGCGGCGTCCGCGTCGTCGGTGACGTCGCCCAGCAGCAGGCCGACCAGGACGCCCATCGCCACGAGCAGCACGGCGGCCGCGGCGAGCAGCCAGGGACGGCGCCCCGCGGAGCGGTCCTCGCCCGCCTCGGGCGGTGCCGCGGACCGGTCCGGCGCCGCGGGGGCGTCCGGAAAGGTGTCGTGCCAGCGCCGCGTCCACTCCTGCGGATCGGAGCCCAGCGCCTGGACGAGCGCCTGGACGACCTCGAGCGAGGGTCGCGAGCGCCCGCTCAGCGCCGCGGACAACGTGGAGTCGCTGAAGCCGGTGCGCTGCTGCAGCACCCGCAGCGTCGGGTTGCCGGCTTCCGTTCGCAGCGTCCGCAGCGACCGCGCGAAGTCGGCGGCAGGCGACCGATCAGTCGGATCGATCGCGCGTTCAGGCCGGCCCATGGTGCCCCCGTGGCGGATATGCCGTTGTCCGGTTGTCCGGGCATGTCTATCCGAGGGTGCGCCTGCGTGGCCGGAAAACGGACGTTTCGTTACCAATTTCCCCATGTCTCCCGCCCTGACCCGCGGGAGACGGGCCATGCGGGGGCGGACGGCGGCGCGATTTCCGCGCCGCCGTCCGGCGCCGCTGCCCGGCGGTGCGGGCGGGACTAGCGTCGGTCCATGACGATGCCGCCGCCGGAACCGCCGGGTGGCCCCCAGCCGCCCACCCCGATCGACCCGCTGCCGCCGCCGGAGCCCGCGCCTCCCACACCGGTGCCGAATCCGACCGACCCGATCGCACCGCCGCCCTCCGGCCCGCAGCCGGTGTAACCGGGGAGCCGGCCATGGGGCGGCGCAGGCCCTTCGCCGACCGGCGCGAGGCCGGTCGCGCGCTCGGCGCGGAGCTCGCCGCGCGGCTCGGCGACGACACCGGCGAGGTCGTCGTCCTCGGGCTGCCCCGCGGCGGCGTGATCGTGGCCGCCGAGGTCGCCGGCGCCCTCTCCGCCCCGCTCGACCTGGTCGCCGTGCGCAAGCTCGGGCTGCCCTGGCAGCCGGAGCTGGCCATGGGTGCGATCGCGGCCGCCGGCGACGCGGTCGAGGCGGTGCGCACCGAGGCGGTCCTGTCCCGGGTCGACGTCGACCCGCAGAGCTTCGAGGCCGTCCGGCAGCGCGAGCTCACCGAGCTGCGCCGCCGGGAGGCGGCCTACCGGCACGGCCGGACGCCGGTGCCGCTGGCCGGCCGCACCGTCGTCGTGGTGGACGACGGGCTGGCCACCGGCGCGACGATGCGCGCCGCCGTGGCCGCCGTCCGCCGCTCGCAGCCGTCGCGGGTCGTGGTCGCGGTGCCCGTCGGCTCGCCGCACACCTGCGCCGACCTCGCGCCGCTGGTCGACGACGTGGTGTGCCTGTGGTCCCCCGACGCGTTCTCGGCCGTCGGCCAGGGGTACGCCGACTTCTCCGCGACCAGCGACGACGAGGTGCGCGCCGCGCTCGGCGCGGCCTTCAGCGGCTGAGCCCGTCCGGCGGCTGCCGGGGTGGTTCCCGGGGGTCGGTGTTCCCTGCGACACATACGGGCCTAGACTCGGGACGGCGGACTTTGTGAACCTTTTCACAAAGTCCCGGGACCCTCAGTGCCGGGAAGGGGTGTGCGGTGCCGACGACCGACGTGTCCGGCTCCGGGCAGTCGCGCGCCGACGTGCTGGTCGTCGGCGCCGGCCCGGCGGGCTCGGCCGCGGCCTGGACCCTGGCCACCGCCGGCCTCGACGTCGTCGTCCTCGAGAAGGCGCTGTTCCCCCGCGAGAAGGTCTGCGGCGACGGCCTCACGCCGCGCGGGGTCAAGGCGCTCGACGACATGGGCATCGACACCTCGCCGGCGGCCGGCTGGGTCCGGCACAAGGGGCTGCGCGTCTTCGGCGGGGGGCAGGTCGTCGAGGTCGACTGGCCGACGCTGGACCGCTGGCCCGGCTACAGCCTCGCCCGCCCCCGCCGCGACCTCGACGCCATGCTGGCCCGGCACGCGGCCGCCGCCGGCGCGCGCGTGCACCACGAGGTGACCGTCACCGAGCCGCTGCTCGACGACGCCGGCCGCGTGGCCGGGGTCCGCGCGCAGGCCGGTCCGGGCAAGGAGCCGGTCACCTGGCGCGCGCCGCTGGTCGTCTCCGCCGAGGGGCTCTCCGGCCGGCTGGCCAAGTCCCTGGGGCTGGTCCGCCGCGAGGACCGCCCGCTCGGCGTCGCCGTCCGCCGCTACGTCGCGACCCCGCGGACGCACGACGACTACCTCGACATCTCCTTCGACCTGTCCGCCGACGGTCCCGACGCCGACTCGATGCCCGGCTACGGCTGGTCGTTCGGCATGGGCGACGGGACGGCGAACGTCGGCTTCGGCCTGCTCGACACCCGCCGCGCCGCCAACTCCGACCACCGCGCGGTCTTCCGCCGGTGGCTGACCACGCTGCCGCCGGAGTGGCAGCTCGACGAGCAGCACGCGGTCACGCCGGTGCGCGGCGCCGGGCTGCCGATGGCGCTGCACCGCGGGCCGGCCTACACCCGCGGGCTGCTGCTGGCCGGCGACTCGGCCGGCACGGTCAACCCGTTCAACGGCGAGGGCATCAGCTACGCGATGGAGACCGGGCGGATGGCCGCCGAGACCGCCGTCGCCGCGCTGGCCCGCCCGGCCGGGCCGGCCCGTGAGGCGGTCCTGCGTGGCTACCCCGACCGGCTGCGCGCCGAGTACGGCGCGCACCACCGGCTGGGCACCGTCTTCCTCGCCCTGCTGGCCCGCCCCGACCTGGTCCGCTTCGCCACCGCGCACGGGCTCAAGCGGCCCGCGCTGGTCCGCGGCGCGCTGCGGCTGATGGGCAACCTGTCCGACGGACGGCGAGGTGACGGCGTCGACCGCGCCCTCGACGTCCTCCACCGACTCGCCCCGGCGGTTTGACGTGGTCCATCTCACACGCCGGATACATGTCGACACGCTGGGTGCAAGCGCGGCCGTTTACCGGAACGTGATCGACCTCACCGTAGGGTGCCGCTGATGCTCTCGACCTACGTCCCGATCCTCGGGCTGTTCGCGCTCGCCGCCGCGTTCGCGCTCTTCTCGGTGACCCTCGCGCCGTTCGTCGGGCCGCGCCGGTACAACCGGGCCAAGCTCGAGGCCTACGAGTGCGGCATCGAGCCGGTCGACCAGCCGCTCAGCGGCGGGCGGTTCCCGGTCCGCTACTACCTCACGGCGATGCTCTTCATCGTCTTCGACATCGAGATCGTCTTCCTCTACCCCTGGGCCGTCGCCAACGACGCCCTCGGGGTGTTCGGGCTGGTCGAGATGGTCGTCTTCATCGCCACCGTCTTCCTCGCCTACGCCTACGTCTGGCGTCGCGGCGGGCTCGACTGGGACTGAGAAGGGGCACTCACGATGGGTCTCGAGGAGAAGCTCCCCGGCGGCGTCCTGCTGACGAGCGTCGAGAAGCTCGTGAACTGGACGCGGAAGTCCTCGCTGTGGCCTGCCACCTTCGGTCTCGCCTGCTGCGCGATCGAGATGATGGCCACCGGCGCCGGCCGCTACGACCTGGCCCGGTTCGGCATGGAGGTCTTCCGCGCCTCGCCGCGGCAGGCCGACCTGATGATCGTCGCCGGTCGGGTGAGCCAGAAGATGGCGCCGGTCCTGCGCCAGATCTACGACCAGATGCCCGAGCCGCGCTGGGTGCTGGCCATGGGCGTGTGCGCCAGCTCGGGCGGCATGTTCAACAACTACGCGGTCGTGCAGGGCGTCGACCACATCGTGCCGGTGGACATGTACCTGCCCGGCTGCCCGCCGCGGCCGGAGATGCTCACCGACGCGATCCTCAAGCTGCACCACAAGATCATGAACGAGCCGCTCGGCCCGAAGCGGGCGCGCCAGCTGGTCCGCGACCAGGAGGACGGCACCGCCAAGGACCTCCTGGTCGAGATGCCGTCGACCGTGCGCGCGAACAAGGAGCTGCGCCGCGCCTACGAGCAGGCCGCGGCCGAGGGGCGCACCGGCCAGTTCCTCATCGAGGAGCGGAACGGCAACGCCGTCCTGCTGCCCGAGGAGCGTCCCACGGGCCTCGGAAAGGCCTGGCGATGACGACAGGTCCCGGAGTCGAGCAGGAGGTGCAGCGATGACCGGCCCCGGCGACCGCAGCGGGCGCGAGGAGGCCTCGGAGGGCGCCACGGCGCCCGGCGGTGGCTTCCGCAAGGGCGCGTTCGGCGTCAGCGGCAGCGGTGACACCTCCGGCTTCGGCGGGCTGGTCCGCGTCGAGCCCGGCGGCGCGGTCGCGCTGCACTCGACCGACCGGCCCTACGGCGGCTACTTCGACGAGGTCACCGACGCGCTGATCGAGGCGGTGGGCCAGGCCGTCTACGACGCGGCAGTGCTGCGGGTGCTGGTCGACCGCGGCGAGATCACCTACTTCGTCGTCCGGGAGCACCTGCTGACACTGGTGCAGGCCCTCCGGGACGACGAGGCGCTGCGCTTCGAGCTGCTCTCCAGCGTCTCCGGCGCGGACTACCTCGACAGCGGCGGCCCGGCGGCGACGCCGGAGCGCCCGCGGCTGCACGCCGTCTACCACCTGACCTCGATGACCTACCGCCGGCGGATCCGGCTGGAGGTGGCGGTCACCGCCGAGGACCCGCACGTCCCCTCGGTCACCGGCATCTACCCGACGGCGGACTGGCACGAGCGCGAGACCTACGACATGTTCGGGATCGTCTTCGACGGTCACCCGGCGCTGACCCGGATCCTCATGCCCGACGACTGGGACGGCTTCCCGCAGCGCAAGGACTACCCCCTCGGCGGCGTCCCCGTGGAGTACCACGGCGCGACGATCCCGCCGCCCGACACCCGCCGCGCCTACCGGTGACCGGGGAGAACTCATGACCACGACATCCGATCCGTACGCCGGCTCCTACGACACCACCGAGGGCCGCGTCTACACCGTCACCGGCGGCGACTGGGACACCACGCTCGGCGCCGACCCGATCGACGCCGAGCGGCTCGTCGTCAACCTCGGTCCGCAGCACCCGTCGACCCACGGCGTGCTGCGGCTGGTGCTCGACCTCGAGGGCGAGACCGTCACCAAGGCGCGGGTGGTCATCGGCTACCTGCACACCGGCATCGAGAAGAACACCGAGTACCGCACCTGGACGCAGGGCACGACGTTCGTGACGCGGATGGACTACCTCTCCCCGCTGTTCAACGAGACCGCCTACTGCCTGGCCGTCGAGAAGCTGCTCGGGGTGGAGGCGCCGCCGCGGGCGCAGACGATCCGCGTCCTGGTCATGGAGCTCAACCGGATCGCCTCGCACCTGGTCGCCCTGGCCACCGGCGCCATGGAGCTCGGTGCGCTCACCGGCATGACCAACGGCTTCCGCGAGCGGGAGATCGTCCTCGACCTCCTCGAGGAGATCACCGGCCTGCGGATGAACCACGCCTACATCCGCCCCGGTGGCCTGGCCCAGGACCTGCCCGAGGGCGCGGTCGAGCACCTCCGCGAGTTCCTGCGGATCATGCCGGCGCGGGTGGCCGGCCTGCACAAGCTGCTCACCGGTCAGCCGATCTGGCAGCGGCGCCTGAAGGACGTCGGCTACCTCGACGTCACCGGCTGCGTCGCGCTCGGCGCCACCGGACCGATCCTGCGCGCCGCCGGCCTGCCCTGGGACCTGCGCAAGGTGGAGCCGTACCTGGGCTACGAGACCTACGACTTCGAGGTGCCGACCGCCGACACCTGCGACGCCTGGGGCCGCTACCTGGTGCGCGTGGCCGAGATCAGCGAGTCGCTCAAGCTGATCGAACAGGCGCTCGACAGGCTCGAGCCGGGTCCGGTCATGGTCGAGGACAAGAAGATCGCGTGGCCCGCGCAGCTGTCCCTGGGCGCCGACGGCATGGGTAACTCCCTCGACCACGTCAAGCACATCATGGGCCAGTCGATGGAGGCCCTGATCCACCACTTCAAGCTGGTCACCGAGGGCTTCCGGGTGCCGGCCGGGCAGGTCTACGTGCCGATCGAGTCGCCCCGCGGCGAGCTCGGCTACCACGTGGTCAGCGACGGCAGCACCCGCCCGTGGCGCGTGCACGTGCGCGAGCCCAGCTTCGTCAACCTGCAGGCGACGGCCGCGATGAGCGAGGGCGGCATGATCGCCGACGTCATCGCCGCGATCGCCTCGATCGACCCGGTGATGGGTGGTGTTGATAGGTGAGTGCGCTCCCCGGATCGGCCGAGGGGACGGCGGTCACCGGGCTCGACTCGAGCCCGGTCGAGCCCGCCCCCGCGGACCTGCCGGAGATCCCCGAGCGGGCCCGCGCCGAGGCCGCCGAGATCATCGCCCGCTACCCGGTGCCGCGCTCGGCGCTGCTGCCGATGCTGCACCTGGTGCAGAGCTACCAGGGCTACGTCTCGCCCGAGGGCGTGGCGTTCTGCGCCGGGCAGCTCGGCCTGACCAAGGCCGAGGTGGGCGCGGTCGCGACCTTCTACACGATGTACAAGCGCCGCCCCACCGGCCGGCACCTGGTCAGCGTCTGCACCAACACGCTGTGCGCCGTCCTCGGCGGGCAGCGGATCTTCGACGCGCTGTGCCAGGACCTCGGCGTGCACCACGACGAGACCGCCGCCGACGGCTCGATCACCCTCGAGCACGCGGAGTGCCTCGCCGCCTGCGACTACGCGCCGGTGGTCACCGTCGACTACGAGTTCTACGACCAGCAGGACGTCGAGAGCGCCCGCGCCCTGGTCGCGGCGCTGCGCCGCGGCGAGAAGCCGCACCCCACGCGCGGCGCCCCGCTCACCGACTTCCAGGGCATCAGCCGCCAGCTCGCCGGCTTCTCCCAGCACGCCGACACCGCCGCCCGCGACGCCGCGATCGACGCGCCCGGCGAGCTCGGCCCGACCCTGGTCGGTGTGCGGCTGGCCGCACAGCGCGGGGAGGCGGCGCCGTTCCTGCCGGGCGCCGACAACCCGGACGACCCCGCGCACACCCGGCTCGTCGGCGAGCCGCGCGCCGCCACCGGCCCCCATGGCCCCGTCCAGGACACCGCCGCGAGTTCGCGACCGGTGGGTGGGACGGGGTCCTTCCAGGGGCAGACCCACGACAAGGAGGCCGCCGACGCGCGCGTGGCCGCGGCGGACACCCTGGCCGAGCGCTCCGGCGCCGCCGGGGCGCACCCGCAGGCGCCCGAGCCGGCGGGCCGGGAGCTCGCCGACCGCGACTCCGGCACCGAGACCCCCGCAGGCACCGAGCCGGGCACCTCCGGCCAGGGCCCGCAGAAGGAGGCCTGAACCCCGTGCCCCTCACCCCCGTGCTCACCTCCCGCTGGGACGCCGACCGGTCCTGGCGGCTGTCGACCTACGAGTCCCTCGACGGCTACGTCGGCCTGCGCACGGCGCTGACGATGACGCCGGACGAGCTGGTCACGGTGGTCAAGGACTCCGGGCTGCGCGGCCGCGGCGGCGCCGGCTTCCCGACCGGCATGAAGTGGAGCTTCATCCCGCAGCCGAAGCCGGGGGAGACCCCGACCGGTCCGGCCGCGATGCCCAAGTACCTCGTCGTCAACGCCGACGAGGGCGAGCCGGGCACCTGCAAGGACCTGCCGCTGATGATGGCCGACCCGCATTCGCTCATCGAGGGCGTGATCATCGCGGCCTATGCGATCCGGTCGCACTTCGCCGCCATCTACGTGCGCGGCGAGGCGGTGCACGCCCACCGCCGGCTGGTCAGCGCCGTCGAGGAGGCGTACGCGGCCGGTTACCTCGGCCGCGACATCCTCGGCTCCGGCTACGACCTGGAGCTGGTCGTGCACGCCGGCGCCGGCGCCTACATCTGCGGCGAGGAGACCGCGCTGCTCGACTCGCTCGAGGGCTACCGCGGCCAGCCGCGGCTCAAGCCGCCGTTCCCGGCGGTCGCCGGCCTCTACGGCGCGCCGACGGTGATCAACAACGTCGAGACGCTGGCCAGCGTCCCGTTCGTCGTCCGCGGCGGCGCGGACTGGTTCAAGGAGTTCGGCCCGGAGAAGTCGCCCGGCCCGAAGATCTACTCGCTGTCCGGCCGCGTCGTCCGGCCCGGGCAGTACGAAGCCCCGATGGGGACGACGATGCGCGAGCTGCTGGAGATGGCCGGCGGCGTCCGCCCCGGGCACGAGCTGAAGTTCTGGACGCCGGGCGGCTCCTCGACGCCGTACTTCACCGCCGAGCACCTCGACGTCCCGCTCGACTTCGACTCCGTGGCCGCGGCCGGCTCCATGCTCGGCACCACCGCGCTCATGGTGTTCGACGAGACCGACTCGATCGTCGAGGCCACCCTGCGGTTCACCGAGTTCTACGCGCACGAGAGCTGCGGCAAATGCACCCCGTGCCGCGAGGGCACCTACTGGCTGGTCCAGATCCTCGAGCGGCTGGTCCACGGCAAGGGGACGGCGGCCGATCTCGACCTGCTCGTCGACACCTGCGACAACATCCTCGGCCGCTCGTTCTGCGCGCTCGGCGACGGCGCGACGAGCTGCATCGCCAGCTCGCTGAAGTACTTCAAGGACGACTACGTCGCCCTGCTGCCCCCGGAGGAGCAGGCCCGGCTGGGCCGCTCGCTCCCGATCGAGCCGGTGAAGGTCGGAGCCGCATAGTGGCCGAGCTTGCGAGGACATCGACGAGCAGAGTGACCGAGGGCGCTGGGACGAAGAGCGCCAGCGAGGAGACCCAGTGACCGTCCAGCCCACGTCGCCGGTCCCTGCGCCCGCGGTGCCCCCCGGCGCCCCCGGCCCGCACACCCCGCCGGACGCCGTCCACTGCGTCATCGACGGCTTCGACGTCGCCGTCCCCAAGGGGACGCTGATCATCCGCGCCGCCGAGATGATCGGCGTGCAGATCCCGCGGTTCTGCGACCACCCGCTGCTCGAGCCGGTCGGCGCCTGCCGGCAGTGCCTGGTCGAGGTCGAGGGCCAGCGCAAGCCGGTCGCCTCCTGCACGATGCCGGTCACCGAGGGCATGGTCGTGAAGACCCAGCTCTCCAGCCCGGTCGCCGACAAGGCGCAGCAGGGCACGATGGAGCTGCTGCTGATCAACCACCCGCTGGACTGCCCGGTCTGCGACAAGGGCGGCGAGTGCCCGCTGCAGAACCAGGCGATGAGCAACGGCCGCACCGAGAGCCGGTTCATCGACGTCAAGCGGACCTATCCCAAGCCGCTGCCGATCTCCTCCCAGATCCTGCTCGACCGCGAGCGCTGCGTGCTCTGCGCGCGGTGCACCCGCTTCTCCTCGCAGGTGGCCGGCGACCCGTTCATCGAGCTGTTCGAGCGCGGCGCGCTGGAGCAGGTGGCGATCTACGAGGACGAGCCGTTCGAGTCCTACTTCTCGGGCAACACCACGCAGATCTGCCCGGTCGGCGCGCTGACCAGCGCCGCCTACCGGTTCCGCGCCCGGCCGTTCGACCTGCGCAGCGAGCCCAGCGTCTGCGAGCACTGCGCCTCCGGCTGCGCCCAGCGCACCGACTACCGGCGCGGCAAGGTGCAGCGGCGGCTGGCCGGCGAGGCCCCCGCGGTCAACGAGGAGTGGACCTGCGACAAGGGGCGCTACGCGTTCCGCTACGTCACCGCCAACGAGCGGCTGACCACGCCGCTGGTCCGCCGCGACGGCGTGCTGGAGCCCGCCTCCTGGCCGGAGGCGTGGGCGGTGGCCGCCGAGGGGCTGCGGCGGGCGCGGGCCTCCGGCGGCGTCGGCGTCCTGCCCGGCGGCCGGCTGACCCTCGAGGACGCCTACGCCTACGCCAAGTTCGCCCGCCTCGCGCTGCACACCAACGACGTCGACGCCCGAGCCCGCGCGCACTCGGCCGAGGAGCTGGCGTTCATCGAGGCGGAGGTCGCCGGCACCGGACCGTGGACCGGCGGGGTCACCTACGACGATCTCGCCGCGGCGCCGGCGGTCCTGCTCGTGGCCTTCGAGCCCGAGGAGGAGTCGCCGATCGTCTTCCTGCGGCTGCGCAAGGCGGTGCGCAAGGGCGGCCTGACGGTCTTCGACCTGGCCCCGTTCGCCACCCGCGCCGCCGAGAAGCTGCGGGCCACCGTGCTCACCACGCTGCCCGGCGCGGAGGCGCGGTCGCTGGCCGCCCTCGCCGACGGCACCTGGGGCGGCGCGGCGGTCGACGCGCTGCGGCAGCCCGGCGCGATCGTGCTGGCCGGCGAGCGGCTGGCCGAGATCCCCGGCGGCTTCTCCGCGGTCGCCGCGCTCGCCCGCGCCACGGGCGCCCGCGTCGGCTGGGTGCCGCGCCGGGCCGGCGAGCGCGGCGCGGTCGAGGCCGGCGCGCTGCCGACCCTGCTGCCGGGTGGGCGCAGCGTCGCCGACCCGGTCGCCCGCGCCGACGTCGCCGCCCGCTGGGGCGCCGACCCGGCCGACATGCCGGCCACCCCGGGCCGCGACACCACCGGCATCCTCACCGCCGTCCGGGACGGCGAGCTCGCCGGCCTGCTGGTCGGCGCCGTCGACCCCGCGGACCTGCCCGACCCGGCGCTGGCCGCCGAGGCGCTGCGGGCGGCGGGCTTCGTGGTCAGCCTGGAGCTGTTCCCCAGCGCGGTCACCGAGGTCGCGGACGTCGTCCTGCCGGTCGCGGCCGCACCGGAGAAGGCCGGCACCTACCTGGACTGGGAGGGCCGGGCCCGCCCGTTCGACGCCACGCTGCACGGCACCGGGCCGCTGCCCGACGGCCGCGTGCTGCAGGGCCTGGCCGACGAGCTGGACGTCGACCTGCGGCTGCCCGCGGTGGAGACCGCCCGCGCCGAGCTCGCCTCCCTGGGCGCCGCCCGCACCGGCGAGGCCGCCGTCCCCACCGTGGTCGCGCACGCCGGCGCCGAGCTCGCCGAGGACGAGGCGCTGCTGGCCTCGTGGCGGCAGCTGCTCGACGTCGGCACGCTGCAGCGCGACGAGCCCGAGCTGGCCGGCACCGCCCGCCCGCCGGTGGCCCGCCTCGGCAAGGACGCCGCCCGCCGGCTCGGCCTGGCCGACGGCGACCGGCTGACGGTCACCGGGCCGGCCGGCGCGATCAGCTTGCCGGTGCGGATCACCGAGATGCCCGACCAGGTGGTCTGGCTGCCGATGCGGGCGCCGGGCAGCGAGGTCCGCGCGCAGCTCGGCACCGGCCCCGGCGGCGTCGTGACGCTCAGTGCCGGAGGTGCCGCGTGAACGTCCTCGCCACCGCGAACCAGCCGACGCTCGAGGACTTCGGGCACGACGTCTGGTGGATCGTGCTCATCAAGATCGTCGGGATCTTCGTGGTCCTCGTCGTGATGACGCTGTTCGCGATCGTCTTCGAGCGCAAGGTCGTCGCCCGCATGCAGCAGCGGGTCGGCCCCAACCGGGTCGGCCCCCGCGGCTACCTGCAGAGCCTCGCCGACGGCCTGAAGCTGGCGTTCAAGGAAGACATCATGCCGGCGCTGGCCGACAAGCCGGTGTACTTCCTGGCGCCGGTCATCGCCGCCGTCCCGGCCTTCCTCGCCTTCTCGGTCATCCCGCTGGGCCCGACGGTGAGCCTGTTCGGCCACCGGACGCCGCTGCAGCTCACCGACGCCCCGATCGGCGTGCTGATCGTGCTGGCCTGCTCGGCGATGGGCGTCTACGGCATCGTGCTGTCCGGCTGGTCCTCCGGCTCGACCTACCCCCTGCTGGGCGGCCTGCGCAGCGCGGCGCAGATGGTCAGCTACGAGATCGCGATGGGCCTGTCGATCGTCGCGGTGTTCCTCTACGCCGGCACGATGTCGACCTCGGAGATCGTCGCGGCGCAGGCGAACGGCAACCAGCTGAACTTCTTCGGCGCCACGCTCACCGGCCCGAGCTGGTTCGCCGTCCTGCTGCCGGTCTCGTTCGTCATCTACTGCATCGCCGTCGTCGGCGAGACCAACCGCGCGCCGTTCGACCTCCCCGAGGCCGAGAGCGAGCTGGTCGGCGGCTTCCACACCGAGTACTCGTCGCTGAAGTTCGCGCTGTTCTTCCTGGCCGAGTACATCAACATGGTCACCGTCTCCGCGCTGGCGGCCACGCTGTTCCTGGGCGGCTGGCGGGCGCCGTGGCCGATCTCGATCTGGGACGGCGCGAACACCGGCTGGTGGCCGATGCTCTGGTTCTTCCTCAAGGTCGTCGTCGCGCTGTTCGTCTTCATCTGGCTGCGCGGCACGCTCCCGCGGCTGCGCTACGACCAGTTCATGCGCTTCGGCTGGAAGGTGCTCGTCCCGGTCGCGCTGCTGTGGATCCTCGCCGTCGCCACCATCCGCACCATCTCCCGCGAGGCGAACCTGCAGACCGGTGAGGTCGCGCTCTACGTGGGCGTGCCGATCGCGATCGTCGTGCTGGCCGCGCTGCTCGTGGCCGGGCGGGTCAGCAACGCCGGCGCCCGCAAGATGGCCGCCGCCGCGGCGGCCGGCTCCGTGCACGCCACCGAGCCCGAACCCGAGCCGCAGGTGCTGCCGCCCACCGGGCCGCGGCGCCGGGCGACGGGTGCGCCCAGCCGATCCGAGGGCGGGTTCCCGATCCCGCCGATGGACCTCGTCGTGCCGCCGTCCCCGCGGCTGCGCAGCCGGGAACCGGTCGGGGCCACCCCGCGCCCGGACGGCGCGGTCGTGAGCACCGGCCGGCGCGGCACCTCCGTTGCCGAGGAGGGCGACGATGACCGATAACACCCCCGCACGCCGCAGCGGCGGCGAGGTCGCGCGCCCGTCGAAGGACGGGCGCCCGGGCAAGCGCAGCATCCTGCCCGCGCCGGGACAGGGCTTCGGCGTCACCTTCGCGCAGATCTTCAAGAAGGTGACGACGGAGGAGTACCCGTTCGAGCCCAAGGTGACCAAGCCGCGCTACCACGGCCGGCACGTGCTCAACCGGCACCCGGACGGGCTGGAGAAGTGCGTCGGCTGCGAGCTGTGCGCCTGGGCCTGCCCGGCCGACGCGATCTACGTCGAGGGTGGCGACAACACCGAGGAGGAGCGCTACTCGCCCGGTGAGCGCTACGGGGCCGTGTACCAGATCAACTACCTGCGCTGCATCTTCTGCGGGCTGTGCATCGAGGCCTGCCCGACCCGCTCGCTGACGATGAGCAACGACTTCGAGCTGGCCGACGACAACCGCCGCGACCTGATCTACACCAAGGAACAGCTCATGGCGCCGCTGCTGCCCGGCATGGAGGCCCCGCCCCACCCGATGCGGCTGGGCGACGACGAGAAGGCCTACTACGTGCGGGAACCGCAGGCCGGGTCGGCTGCCGACGCCGTCGGGGTGGAGTGGGCGGGTGGAGCCACCGTGGGGGAGACGGTATGAACGTCCTCGCCGCGGCGGCCGCCGACACATCGGTCCAGCTGGGGGACGGCGAGGCCGTCGTCTTCTGGATCCTCGGCCCGCTCGCCCTCCTCGGCGCGCTGGGCATGGTGTTCGCCCGCAACGCCGTCCACTCGGCGCTGTTCCTCGTCGTGACGATGCTCTGCCTGGGCGTCTTCTACGTGACGCAGGAGGCGCCGTTCCTCGGCGCGGTGCAGATCATCGTCTACACCGGCGCGATCATGATCCTCTTCCTGTTCGTGCTCATGCTGGTCGGCCGCGACTCCTCCGACTCGGTCGTGGAGACCCTGCGCGGGCAGCGGGTGGCGGCCACCGTGCTGGGCATCGGCTTCGCCGGCCTGGTCGGTGCCGGGATCGCCGAGGCCACCCGGGACACGCCCGTCACCGGGCTGGACGCCGTCCAGGGCGGCGACGTGAACAACATCGAGGCGATCGCCGCGCTGCTGTTCACCCGCTACCTGCTGGCCTTCGAGGTGACCAGCGCGCTGCTGATCACCGCCGCGGTCGGGGCCATGGTGCTCGCGCACATCGAGCGCGAGCCCGGCACCCGGCGCACCCAGAAGGAGCTCTCGCGGGCCCGGTTCCTCACCGACCGGCCGCAGACGTTCCCCGGCCCGGGCGTCTACGCCCGCGCCAACTCGGTCGCCACGCCGGCCCGGCTGCCCGACGGCGGCTGGGCGGAGAGCAGCTTCGCCACCGGCATCGAGCCGGTGGAGGTCGAGGAGCTGCCGCGGCCCACCGGCCGCCGGCAGCTCGGCAGCCCGGACGACGCGCTCGGCACCCTCGAGGGCACGCCCAGCGCGATCCCCGGCGGCACCGGCGGCGGCAACCTCGACCAGGGGGAGTCCCGATGACGCTGAGCTACTACCTGGTGCTGGCCGCGATCCTGTTCACCATCGGCGCCGTCGGCGTCCTGGTGCGGCGCAACGCGATCGTCGTGTTCATGTGCGTCGAGCTGATGCTCAACTCGGTCAACCTGACGCTGGTCACCTTCGCCCGCGCGTCCGGCACCGTCGACGGCCAGATCATCGCGTTCTTCGTGATGGTGGTCGCCGCCGCGGAGGTCGTCGTCGGCCTCGCGATCATCATGTCGATCTACCGGACCCGCCGGTCCGCCTCGGTCGACGACGCCAACCTCCTCAAGTACTGACCGGGGTCTACCTCATGGAGAAGCGACGTGCCTGACGCGCTGCCCGCCACCGGGCTGCTCGCCGCCTCCTGGCTGCTCATCGTGCTGCCGCTCGCCGGCGCCGCGGTGCTGCTGCTCGGCGGACGGCGCACCGACCGCTGGGGCCACCTGCTCGGCTGCGCCACGGTGCTCGCCGCGTTCGTGCTCGGTCTGCTGTGCACCTTCCAGGTCGCCGACCTGCCCGAGCGCTCCGCGAACCTGGACCTCTACACGTTCATCTCGGCCGGGAACCTCGACATCCGGCTGGGGCTGCTGCTCGACCCGCTGTCGATGGCGTTCGTGCTGCTGATCACCGGGGTCGGCTCGTTGATCCACATCTACTCGATCGGCTACATGGCGCACGACCCCGGCCGCCGCCGGTTCTTCGCCTACCTCAACCTGTTCGTCGCGGCGATGCTGCTGCTCGTCCTCGGCAACAGCTACCTGGCCCTCTACGTCGGCTGGGAGGGCGTCGGTCTGGCGTCCTACCTGCTGATCGCGTTCTGGTACACCCGCCCGGCGGCGGCCACCGCCGCCAAGAAGGCGTTCATCATGAACCGCGTCGGCGACGTCGGGCTGGCGATCGCGATCTTCATCATGTTCGCCCAGCTCGGGACGACGTCGTTCGAGGGCGTCCTCGGCAACGTCGGCCTGCTGGCCGGGGGCGTGGTCACCGCCCTCGGTCTGCTCCTGCTGCTCGGCGCGTGCGGCAAGTCCGGCCAGTTCCCGCTGCAGGCGTGGCTGCCCGACGCCATGGAGGGCCCGACCCCGGTCTCGGCGCTGATCCACGCGGCGACGATGGTCACCGCCGGCGTCTACCTCATCTGCCGGTCGGCGCCGATCTACGACGCGACGCCCACCGCCCGCACCGTCGTCCTGGCCGTCGGCGCGATCACGCTGCTCATCGGCGCGATCAGCGGCTGCGCCTACGACGACATCAAGAAGGTGCTGGCCTGGTCCACGGTCAGCCAGATCGGCTACATGTTCCTGGCCGCGGGGCTGGGCCCGGTCGGGTACGTGGCCGCGCTGGCGCACCTGTACGCGCACGGCTTCTTCAAGGCCGGGCTGTTCCTCGGCGCCGGATCGGTCATGC
Source organism: Geodermatophilus sp. SMS 5-13 (assembly GCF_059428245.1). NCBI lineage: Bacteria > Bacillati > Actinomycetota > Actinomycetes > Geodermatophilales > Geodermatophilaceae > Geodermatophilus > Geodermatophilus sp. SMS 5-13. The sequence continues at coordinate 5,013,395 of NZ_CP165729.1, read as the reverse complement.
ACGCGATGAACGACCAGGTGGACATGCGCCGCTTCGGCGGGCTGTGGAAGAAGATGCCGGTCACCTTCTGGACCTTCTTCGCCGGCTACCTGGCGCTGATCGGGCTCATCCCGTTCTCGGGCTACTGGACCAAGGACGCGATCGTCGAGGCGACCTTCGACCGCGGCGACGCCTGGGGCTGGGTCCTCGGCGGGGCCGCCGTCCTCGGCGCCGGGCTGACCGCCTTCTACATGACCCGGCTGATGATCATGACCTTCTGGGGCCGGCCGCGCTGGGACGAGGGCGTGCACCCGCACGAGTCGCCGGCGGTGATGACGCTGCCGATGGTCGTGCTCGCCGTCGGGTCGGTCGCGGCCGGCTTCCTGCTCGTCCAGGCCTTCCCGCTGTCGGACTGGATGGCACCGGTGTTCGGCGAGCCGGAGGAGGCCGAGCACGTGATCGCGCCGCTCACCTTCGGCATCGGCATCACCGTGGTGGCCCTGCTGGGCGTCCTGCTGGCCTGGCTGTTCGTCGGCCGCCGCGAGGTGCCGGTCGTCGCGCCGGCCCGCGTCTCGCCGCTCGTGCGGGCCGCCCGCCACGCGCTCTACGGCGATGCGATCAACGAGTCGCTGTTCATGCGCCCCGGCCAGTGGCTCACGCGGGCACTGGTGTTCTTCGACAACCGCGGCGTGGACGGCGCGGTCAACGGCCTCGCCGCGACCATGGGCGGCTCCTCCGCACGGCTGGGCCGGCTGCAGACCGGCTTCGTCCGCAGCTACGCGCTCGGGATGCTCGGCGGCGCCGTGATCGTCGCCGGTGCGCTGCTGGCGGTGACGGCCGGATGAGCGGGCTGACTTTCCGAAAGGGCGCAGATCGTGGCTGACTTCCCCTGGCTCGTGCTCATGATCGTCGTGCCGGCGGTGGCGGCCGCGGTCCTCCTCGGGTTGCCGAAGGGGCGGGAGGAGCTGGCCAAGCAGGTGACGCTGGGTGTGAGCCTGGTGGTGCTGCTGCTGGCGGTGCTCGCGACGGCCGCCTTCGACCCGGACGGCGACCGGTTCCAGCTGACCACCTCGGTCTCGTGGATCCCGCAGTTCGGGGTGGACTTCGCGCTCGGGGTCGACGGCATCGCGCTGTCGATGCTGCTGCTCATCGGCGTCCTCGTGCCGCTGGCCGTCCTCGCCTCCTGGCGGGACACCTCGCCGGGCAACCGGTCGATGCGCACCTTCTTCGCCTGGCTGCTGCTGCTCGAGGCGGCGATGGTCGGCGTCTTCGCCGCGACCGACGTCTTCCTGTTCTACGTCTTCTTCGAGGCGATGCTCGTCCCGATGTACTTCCTGATCGGCAGCTTCGGCGGGCCGCGCCGGCAGTACGCCGCGATGAAGTTCTTCGTCTACAGCCTGGTCGGCGGCCTGATCATGCTGGCGGCGGTGATCGGCCTGTTCGTGGTCAGCAACAGCCAGCTGGGTCAGGGCACGTTCGCCTTCGACGCGCTGCGGCAGCTCGACATCGACCCGGGCGTGCAGAAGCTGCTGTTCCTCGGCTTCTTCGTCGCCTTCGCGATCAAGGCGCCGCTGGTGCCGCTGCACACCTGGCTGCCCGACGCCGGTGCCGAGGCGCCGATCGGCGGCGCGGTGCTGCTGGTCGGCATCCTCGACAAGGTCGGCACCTTCGGGTTCATCCGCTACTGCCTGCCGCTGTTCCCCGACGCCTCCCGGGACTTCGCGCCCTGGGTGCTCGGCCTGGCCGTCGCGGGCATCCTCTACGCCGCGCTGCTGGCGATGGGGCAGAGCGACATGAAGCGGCTGATCTCCTACACGTCGGTCTCGCACTTCGGCTTCATCGCGCTGGGGATCTTCGCCTTCACTACCGAGGCGGCCACCGGCGCGGTGCTGTACATGGTCATGCACGGCATCACCATCGCGCTGCTGTTCCTGGTGGTGGGCATGCTCATCAGCCGCGGCGGCTCCCGGGACATCCGCGACTACGGCGGGGTGGCCCGGTTCGCGCCGCTGCTGGCCGGCAGCTTCCTCGTCGCGGGCCTGGCCACGCTCTCGCTGCCCGGCACCAACAGCTTCGTCAGCGAGTTCCTCACGCTGCTGGGGGCCTTCCCGGTCCGGCCGGTCTTCACGGTGATCGCGACCGTCGGGATCATCCTGGCCGCGATCTACGTCCTGCTCATGTACCAGCGGACCATGCACGGCCCGCCCAAGGGCGTGCTGCTCGAGCCCGACGACGTGACCCCGCGGGAGGCGGCGGCGCCGGCCGGCCACGGGGCCACCGCGGTCCTCGAGGCGCCCGCGGCCACCCCGCGCCTGCGCGTCGCGGACCTCGACCGCCGCGAGCTCGCCGTCGTCACCCCGCTGATCGCGCTGATCATCGCCCTGGGCGTCTACCCGCAGCCGCTGATCGACCTGATCCGGCCCGCGGTGAGCGCCACGATGAGCGACGTCGGCGCGCCCGACGGGATCACGCCCTCCACGACCGACGCCGCACCGACCTCCGAGCGGGGTAACTGATGCCCGACATCTCCGCGCCGACCATCTCCGTGGCGGCCCTGGCGCCGCTGCTGTGCGTCTTCGGCGCCGCCTGCGTCGGCGTGCTGGTCGAGGCCTTCGCCCCCCGCCAGTCCCGGCACACGGTGCAGGTCGCCGTGGCGCTGGTCGGCACGCTGGGCGGCCTGATCGCCACCCTGCTGCTGGCCGGCACCCGGGAGGTCACCGCCGGCGGGGCGCTGGCCGTTGACGGCGCCGGGCTGTTCCTGCAGGCGGTGCTGACCGCGCTGGGCGTGCTGTCGATCCTCATGTTCGCCGAGCGGTCGCTGGACCCGGCGCGATCGGCGTTCGTCGCGATGGCCGCCGTCCCCGCCGGCAGCCCGCGCGACCGGGAGCTGCTCACCGAGCCCCGCGTGCAGACCGAGGTCTACCCGCTGGCGACCTTCGCCCTCGGCGGCATGATGCTGTTCGTCACCTCGAACGACCTGCTGGTCATGTTCGTGGCGCTCGAGGTGCTCAGCCTGCCGCTGTACCTGATGTGCGGCCTGGCCCGGCGGCGCCGGCTGCTGTCGCAGGAGGCGTCGGTCAAGTACTTCCTGCTGGGGGCGTTCGCCTCCGGGTTCTTCCTCTACGGCCTGGCGCTGGTCTACGGCGCCACCGGCAGCGTGCGGCTCTCGACGATCCGCGCGGCGGCGACCGCGGACACCGGCATCCTGCTCGTGCTCGGCCTGGCCCTGCTGATCGTCGGCCTGATGTTCAAGGCCAGCGTCGCGCCCTTCCACACCTGGACGCCGGACGTCTACCAGGGCGCCCCGACGCCGGTGACCACCTTCATGGCCGCCTGCACCAAGGTGGCCGCGTTCGGCGCGATCCTGCGGCTGCTCTACGTCGGCTTCGGCACCAGCGAGTGGACATGGCGGCCGATCATCTACGGCATCGCGATCGTCTCGATGGTCGTCGGCGCCGTCCTCGGCCTCACCCAGACCGACGTCAAGCGGATGCTGGCCTACTCCTCGATCGCGCACGCCGGGTTCCTCCTCACCGGCGTGATCGGCCTCGGTGGCTCGGGCCTGTCGGCGACGCTGTTCTACCTGCTCACCTACGGGGTGACGACGGTCGGCGCCTTCGCCGTCCTCACGCTGGTGCGCGACGGCGACGGGGAGGCCGGGCACCTCTCCCAGTGGGCCGGGCTGGCGCAGCGCTCCCCGGTGATCGCCGCGGTGATGACCCTGTTCCTGCTCTCGCTGGCCGGCATCCCGCTGACCGCGGGCTTCACCGGCAAGTTCGCAGCCTTCCGGGCGGCGGTCGAGGTGGGGGCCTGGCCGCTGGTCGTGGTGGCCGTGCTGGCGAGCGCGGTGGCCGCGTTCTTCTACCTGCGGGTCATCGTGCTCATGTACTTCTCGCCGCCCGCGGCAGACGGCCCGACCGTCGGCGTGCCCGGCCTGGCGACGACGATCGTCCTGGCGATCACCGCGACGGCGACACTCGTCCTGGGGATCGTTCCCGGGTCCGTTCTCGATCTGGCCGATCGGGCGGCTAGATTCGTCGGTTGATGACCGGAGCCCGCACCGCCCTCGACGGCGGCACCTCCGCCGAGCTCAGGCACCGGATCTCCACGCCGGCGTCGACCATCGGCCCCTGGCTGCCCGACGGCGCCCTCGGCGAGTCCCTCGCGGAGGGGCTGGCGCGAGTGGAGTCGGCGCTGATCGGCGCCGTCGGCAGCGAGCACCCCTTCGTGAGCGAGGCCGCCGGCCACCTCATGGCCGCCGGCGGCAAGCGGTTCCGGCCGATGCTGGCGCTGCTGGCCGCGCAGCTCGGCGACCCGACGGCGCCCGACGTCGTCCGCGCCGCGGTCGTGTGCGAGCTGACCCACCTGGCCACGCTCTACCACGACGACGTCATGGACGAGGCCGCCCTGCGGCGCGGGGCGCCCAGCGCGAACAGCCGGTGGGGCAACAGCATCGCGATCCTCACCGGTGACCTGCTCTTCGCCCGCGCCTCGAACCTGCTGGCCGACCTCGGCCCCGACGCCGTGCGCATCCAGGCGCGCACCTACGAGCGACTGGTGACCGGGCAGCTGCGCGAGACCGTGGGCCCGCAGGCGGGCGAGGACCCGATCGCCCACTACCTCGAGGTGCTGGCCGACAAGACCGGCTCCCTGGTGGCGACCTCCGCCCGCTTCGGGGCCGCCTTCGCCGGCGTCGACGAGCCGCTGGTGGCCGCGCTGACCGCCTTCGCCGAGGAGGTCGGGGTGGCGTTCCAGATCTCCGACGACCTGCTCGACATCGTCAGCGCCGACGGCGCCTCCGGGAAGGCGCCGGGGACCGACCTGCGCGAGGGCGTGGCCACCCTGCCGGTGCTGTTCGCCCTGGCCGGCGACGACCCCGCCGAGGCGCGGCTGCGCGAGCTGGTCGCGGGCCCGATCACCGACGAGGCCGAGCACGCCGAGGCCCTGGAGGCGCTGCGCTCCTCGGCGGCCCTGGCCCGCGCCACCGCCGTCCTGGGGGAGTACGCCGATCGGGCGAGGGAGCGGCTCGCCGTCATCCCTGCGGGTGACGTCCGGGACGCCCTCTCGGCACTCTGTGACTATGTCGTGACCCGCACCAGCTGACCGTCGCGCATCCTGGGTCCATGCGGACCGTTTTCGCGCTGGTCGGGGCGGTGCTGGTGCTCGCCGGGTGCACGGCCGGATCGGACTCGGGCAGCGCGGCCGCGGGGACGACGAGCGCGCAGCCGCCGCCCACGTCCGCTCCGCCCGCCGCGCCGGCCCTCGACGTGACCGCCGTGGCCGACGGCCTCGACCACCCCTGGGACGTCGCGCAGGCGCCCGACGGGACGCTGCTGTTCGACGAGCGCGGCGGCGGGCTGACCGCCGTTCTGCCCGACGGGTCGGTGCAGGAGGTCGCCGCCGACTTCGACGACCTGTTCGCGCGCGGCGAGACCGGCCTGATGGGTCTCGTCCTCGACCCTGCCTTCGCGGACAACCGGCGCTTCTACACGTGTCAGGGGCGCCAGGCGGGGGAGACCCCGGACATCGCCGTCATCGCCTGGACAGTCGACGACGACTGGCGCAGCGCCACCCGCGTCGATGACCCGCTGCTCGGCGGCATCCCGGTCAACGGCGGCTCGGGCCGGCACGGGGGCTGCCGGCTGCGGTTCGCGCCCGACGGCGCCCTGCTCGTCGGCACCGGCGACAACGCGAAGGGCAGCAACCCCCAGGACCGCGACACGCTCGCCGGCAAGGTCCTGCGCATCGACGCCGCCACGGGCGACCCGGCCGAGGGCAACCCGTTCCCCGGCCCCGGGCCGTCGGCGTTCGTGCTGAACTACGGCCACCGCAACGTGCAGGGCCTCGCGATCCGGCCCGGCACCGACCAGATCTACAACGTCGAGCAGGGCACGTCCCGCGACGACGAGGTCAACCTGCTGCAGCCCGGCGCCAACTACGGCTACGACCCGAACGGCGCCGACGGCAGCTACGACGAGAGCGTGCCGATGACCGACCCGGGGATCCCCGGCGCCGTCGCAGCCGTGTGGTCGTCGGGCCCGGAGACGATCGCCACCTGCGGCGGCACCTTCCTCGACGGCGAGCAGTGGGGCGCCTACGACGGCCTGATGCTGGTCGCCGTCCTCAAGGGCGAGGGCATCCTGGCCCTCCGGCTGGCCGACGACGGCACCCTCCAGGAGCAGTTCCGGCTGCCCGAGTTCGAGGGCACGCACGGCCGGATCCGCACCGTGCAGCTCGGCACGGACGGCGACCTGTACGTCACCACCGACAACGGCGACGACGACCAGGTCCTCCGGGTCACGCCCCGCGGCTGAGCGGTTCCGTCCCCCGGACCGGCCGGTCCTTTGGTCCCGTTCCCGCGGGGTTGTTGGGCCCTGTGACCCCGATCACAACGCCAGGAGCGTTGCGGCCGTACCGGTCACTCGGCCGCACCGTCGGCCGGCTCTGAGGGGGAAGCAATGAAAGCTGCACGTCTGCTCGTCGTACCCGCCGCTGGGGCGCTCCTGTTCAGCGGGATGGCCCCCGCGGTGGCCGACCCGGGCGGCCACGGCGGGCGCGTCCAGGCCGAGGTCGTCAGCATCGACGACACGGCGCGGGCCAACCGCGACGGCGACGAGGTCTGGGTGAAGTTCACCTACAAGTGCCGTGGGGACGACGACCGCATCAAGACCACGGTCAGCCTCCGCCAGGACGGCGCCCGCTTCCGGACCTCGTTCTACGGCGATCTCTACTGCAACGGTCACCGGCAGACCGACACCGTCGGGCTGGCCCAGCGTGGGAACAGGGACCTGGAGAACGGCCGCGCCGACGCGACCGTGTCGTTCGACACCAACCGCCGCAACCTGGACTACCTGACCGAGTCGGTCCAGGTCAGGGGCGTGCGGCACCACGACAACCGCGACAACCGCGACAACAACAACCACCACAACTACTGACGCCCGCGGATACTCCTCAGCCGGCCAGCAGCGACCGACGCCACGAACCAGCAGGGCCCGCCTCCCCTTCGGGAGGCGGGCCCTGGCGCTGTCGGGTCTGGGGCTGTCGGGTCAGGCGGAGACGGTCCAGGTGTCGCCACCGGCGAGCAGGCCGGCGAGATCGCCCGGCTCGGCGGTCCGCGCCTCGTCGAGCTGGTCGGCCATCATCCGGTCGTAGGCCGGCCGCTGCACGGCGCGGAAGACGCCCATCGGGGTGTACCGGAGGTCCTGGCTGGAGAGCCGGGAGAGCGCGAACGCGTAGGACGGGTCCTGCCGGTGGGCGTCGTGGACGACGATCTCGGCCCGGTCGACCTGGCTGGTCTCGGCGATCCGCAGCCCGCCGAACTCGTCGCGGACCACGCAGGAGGCGCCGTCCGGGCCGAAGACCAGCGGCTCGCCGTGCACCAGCGGGATCGTCCACTGCGGACCGGTGGCCGGGTCCTTGAGCAGCTCGAAGGCGCCGTCGTTGAAGATGTTGCAGTTCTGGTAGATCTCCACCAGCGCGGTGCCCTGGTGCTCGGCGGCCTGGCGCAGCACCTCGGTGAGACCCTTGCGGTCGGAGTCCATCGCGCGGCCGACGAAGGTGGCGTCCGCGCCGAGGGCCAGCGAGACCGGGTTGAACGGGTGGTCCAGCGAGCCCATCGGCGTCGACTTGGTCACCTTGCCCACCTCGGAGGTGGGGGAGTACTGGCCCTTGGTCAGCCCGTAGATCCGGTTGTTGAACAGCAGGATCGTCAGGTTCACATTGCGGCGCAGCGTGTGGATCAGGTGGTTGCCGCCGATGGACAGCGCGTCGCCGTCGCCGGTGACCACCCAGACCGACAGGTCGGGGCGCGCGGCGGCCAGGCCGGTGGCGATCGCCGGGGCACGGCCGTGGATGGAGTGCATCCCGTAGGTGTTCATGTAGTACGGGAAGCGCGACGAGCAGCCGATCCCGGAGACGATGACCATGTCCTCGCGGGCGATCCCGAGCGAGGGCAGGAAGCTCTGGACCGCGTTGAGGATGACGTAGTCACCGCAGCCCGGGCACCAGCGCACCTCCTGGTCGGTCTTGAGGTCCTTGGCCTTGAGCTCGGTCTGCTTCTCGCCGGCGCCGGTCGCGGCGGCGATGGGATCGTTCCCCGGCAGGCCGAGGTCGACGGTGGTCACTTCGTGCCTCCAGTGAGGGCGGCGGCAGGGGTTCCAGCGGTGGCGGAGTCGATGGCGCCCTGCAGGACGGCGGCGAGCTCGGCCGCGCGGAAGGGCAGGCCGCGCACCTGGGTGTGGCTCTCGACGTCGACGAGGTACTTCGCCCGCAGCAGCAACGCCAGCTGCCCGAGGTTCATCTCGGGGCAGATCACGCGGTCGTAGCGGGCCAGGACCTCGCCGAGGTCGGCGGGCATCGGGTTGATGTGGCGCAGGTGGATCTGCGCGATCGACCGGCCGGACTGGCGCACCTGCCGGCACGCGGCGCCGATCGGGCCGTAGGTGGAGCCCCAGCCGATGACCGCGACCCGCGCGTCGCCGTCGGGGTCGTCGACCTCGGTCGGCGGCACGGTCGCGGCGATGCCGTCGACCTTCGCCTGCCTGGTGCGGGTCATGAAGTCGTGGTTGTCCGGGTCGTAGGAGATGTTGCCGGTGCGGTCGGCCTTCTCCAGCCCGCCCACGCGGTGCTGCAGCCCCGCCGTCCCCGGGATGGCCCAGCTCCGGGCCAGCGTCTCGGGATCGCGCGCGTAGGGCAGGTACTCGCCGTCCTCGCCGTTGGGCTCGGTGGCGAACTCCACCGTCAGGTCCGGCAGCGACTCGACGTCCGGCACGGCCCACGGCTCGGCGCCGTTGGCCAGGTAGCCGTCCGACAGCAGGATCACCGGCGTGCGGTAGGCCAGCGCGATGCGGGCGGCCTCCAGCGCGGCGTCGAAGCAGTCGCCCGGCGATCGCGGCGCGATCACCGGCAGCGGCGCCTCGCCGTTGCGGCCGAACATCGCCTGCAGCAGGTCCGACTGCTCGGTCTTGGTGGGCAGGCCGGTCGACGGGCCGCCGCGCTGCACGTCGACGACGACCAGCGGCAGCTCGAGCATGACCGCCAGGCCGATCGCCTCGCTCTTCAGCGAGATGCCCGGGCCGGAGGTGGTGGTGACGCCCAGCGCGCCGCCGAAGGAGGCGCCGATCGCGGCGGAGACGCCCGCGATCTCGTCCTCGGCCTGGAAGGTGCGCACGCCGAAGTTCTTGTGCTTGGACAGCTCGTGGAGGATGTCCGACGCCGGCGTGATCGGGTACGCGCCGAGGAACACCGGCAGCCCGGAGCGCTGGCCGGCCGCGACGATGCCGTAGGCCAGCGCCTGGTTGCCGGAGATGTTGCGGTAGGTGCCCGGCGCCATCGGGGCGGGCTTGACCTCGTAGGAGACGGCGAAGGCCTCGGTGGTCTCGCCGTAGTTGAAGCCGGCGCGGAACGCGGCGATGTTGGCCGCGGCGATCTCGGGCTTGCGGCGGAACTGCCGCTCCAGGAAGCGGATCGTGCCCTCGGTCGGCCGGTGGTACATCCACGACAGCAGGCCGAGCGTGAACATGTTCTTGCTCCGCTCCGCCTCCTTCTTGCCCAGGCCCGAGTCGGCGAGCGCGTCGAGGGTCAGGCTGGTCAGCGGCACGCTGACCACCTGCCAGCCCTCCAGGGAGCCGTCCTCGAGCGGGTTGGTGGCGTACCCGACCTTGGCCAGGTTGCGCGGGGTGAACTCGTCGGAGTCGGCGATCAGCAGGCCGCCGCCGGGCAGGTCGGCCAGGTTGGCCTTGAGCGCGGCGGGGTTCATCGCGACCAGCACGTCCGGGGCGTCGCCCGGGGTCATGATGTCGTGGTCGGCGAAGTGCAGCTGGAAGCTCGAGACGCCGGGCAGGGTTCCCGTGGGGGCCCGGATCTCGGCGGGGAAGTTGGGCAGCGTCGACAGGTCGTTGCCGAAGGACGCCGTCTCGCTGGTGAACCGGTTACCGGTCAGCTGCATACCGTCGCCGGAGTCGCCGGCCAGCCGGATGACCACGCGGTCCAGGGCGACGACGTCCTTCACCAGGCCGCCGTTCGTCGCGCCGTTCGTCGAGCCGTTGGACGTGCCGACCGCCGTCGCGGGCTCGTCGGGCAGGGTGCTGCCAGTCATCAGTGGTCCACCTCCACCGGGCGAGGTTACGTGCGTGTGTCCACGCCTGGTTGTGCAACCCGACACGCCGTACCCACGACCGCTCGAACGAATGGCCGTTCCGGCCGTCGTCGGGGCCAACCCGTCGGGGGGACGGCGTCATTCCCGCCGGGAACGGCGGTCCCGGTGGTCGCGTTGGTCCGGGCGTGCAGCGCTGGAGCAACGGACTCAAGACCGCCCTGCTGCTGGGGCTCATGGGTGCACTCATCCTCGCCGCCGGCGCCCTGATCGGCGGTCGCGGCGGCCTCCTCATCGCACTCGTGATCGCGCTGGCGGTCAACGGCTTCGCCTACTTCAACTCCGACAAGCTGGCGCTGCGGGCGATGCGGGCCTTCCCGGTGACCGAGACCCAGGCGCCGCAGATCTACTCGATCGTCCGGGAGCTGGCCACCGAGGCCCGCCAGCCCATGCCGCGGCTCTATGTCAGCCCCACCGCGGCGCCCAACGCCTTCGCCACCGGCCGCAACCCGCGCAACGCCGCCGTCTGCTGCACCCAGGGCATCCTCGAGCTGCTCGACCGCCGGGAGCTGCGTGCGGTGCTCGCGCACGAGCTCTCGCACGTCTACAACCGCGACATCCTGATCAGCTCGGTGGCCGGGGCGATGGCGACGGTCATCACCTACCTGGCGCACATGGCGATGTTCGCCTCCCTCTTCGGCGGCCGGTCCGACGACCGCGAGGGCGGCAACGCGCTCGGCAGCCTGCTGCTGATCGTGCTCGGCCCCATCGCGGCCGGCCTGGTGCAGATGGCGGTCAGCCGCAGCCGGGAGTACCAGGCCGACGCCTCGGGCGCGCGGCTCACCCAGGACCCGCTGGCGCTGGCCAGCGCCCTGCGCAAGATCGACCGCGGGACGGCGATCCGGCCGCTGCCGCAGGACGACCGGCTGGTCACCCAGAGCCACCTGATGATCGCCAACCCGTTCCGAGGGCAGGGCCTGGCCTCGTGGTTCTCGACTCACCCGCCGATGCCCGAGCGGATCAGCCGGCTCGAGCGGATGGCCAAGGAGCTCGGGCAGTTGTAGCTCGTCCCGGCGGTCAGGTCGCGGCCGGGCCGGGCGTCCCCGTGGCGGGGCGCTCTGCACCGGCCGCCCGGGGCTCCGGGATCGGTGGGCGTGGCGGTCCCGGCGTGCCGCGGAACGCCGCCACCGCGTCGAGCAGGTTGGGATAGATGCGCTCCGGCGGGATCCAGCGGTCGAGCCCGTGCACCCTCAGCAGGGCGAGCAGCGACGCGTCCGCGCGCGCCAGCGCGATCGTGATGTCGCGGGCCCGGAGGTACTCGCAGAGGCCGCGGAGGCTGAGCCCCGCCGAGTAGTCGATGTCGCTGATCGCCGACGCGTCCAGGATCACCCACCGCACCGGGTCGGGGGCGTGGTCGACGAGGGCCTCCACGTCGTCGACGAACCGGTTGGCGTTGGCGTAGAAGAGCTCGGCGTCGTACCGGAAGACGAGCAGCCCGGGCTCGCTCTGGTGGCCGGGCGCGGCCGACTGGTACGTCGGAGCCCCGCGCATCACCCCGATCACGAAGTCCTTGGGGCGGTACTGCCGCCGGATGATCTCGAGGATCGAGATCACGACCGCGAGGACGATGCCCTGCTCGACGCCCCATGCGAAGACCACGACGCCCGTCACGACGGCGATGACCAGCTCGCTGCGCCGGCGCGCCCCCACCCGGCGCAGCCCGGCGACGTCGATCAGGTCGACCCCGACGACGAAGACGATGGCGGCCAGGACGGCCTCGGGCATGTCGGCGAGGGCGGTGGTGAAGAACAGGGCGACCAGCAGGACCAGCCCGGCCATGGTCAGGTTGGCCACCTGGGTACGGCCCTTCTGGCCGTCGAGGATCTGCGTCTTGGTGGGGCTGCCGTTGACCACGAACGTGCCGCTCAGGCCGGCGGCCAGGTTGGCGGCGGACAGCCCCACGAGGTCGCGGTTGATGTCCACCCGGTCCCCGCGCCTCATCGCGAAGCTGCGGGAGGTGGCCGCGCTCTGCGCGATGATCAGGACGAAGCACGAGACGGCCACCGGCAGGACGGCGCGCAGGTGCTCGACCGTGATCCCCGAGGGCAGCCCGAGCGGCGGGAGGCCGCTGGGGACGCTGCCCACCACCGCGACACCGTGCGCGGCGGCATCGGTGGCCGCGGAGACGACGATCAGCCCGACGACGGCGACGATCGCCCCCGGCACCCGCCGCACGAAGCGCCGGAACCCCACGATGATCGCGAGGGCGCTGACGGCGAACGCGGCGGTGGTCCAGGAGATCCCGGTCAGCCCGGTCAGCCAGGCCCACTGCTGCTGGAACCAGTTGCCCGACCCCTTCGGGATCCCGAGCATCGCCGGGATCTGCCCGGTGAGGACGGAGATCCCGACCCCGGAGAGGAACCCGACCAGCACCGACGCCGACAGGAAGTCACCGAGGAAGCCCAGCCGCAGCAGGCGCGCCAGGATCAGCAGGACGCCGCAGACCAGGGCGGTCAGGCTGCAGAGCGCGACCCACTCGGGCGACCCGGGAGTGAGCCCCGAGACGCCGCTCGCCGCGAGCAACGAGGCGAGGATCGCCGCGGTGGCGGAGTCGGCGCCCACGACGAGCAGCCGCGAGGCACCGAGCAGGGCGAACGCGGCGGTCGGCAGGATGACCGTGTAGAGGCCGGTGACCACGGGCGTCCGGGAGATCGTGGTGTAGCCCATCACCTCCGGGATCGCGACCGCGGCGAGGGTGAGTCCGGCGGTCACGTCGGCCGCGAGCCAGGACCGCTGATAGCCGCGCAGTGCCACCGGGAGAGGGCGCGGCATCCGGTGCGTGCGCCACGCCGCCGGCGCGTGTCCGGCCGTCGGGGTCGATCCCATGAGTCGTCCTCGTGCGTCGGCGCTGCCCGTGACACCCCCCGGACGAGGCTGCGACGGGGGAGTCGCCGGAACATCGTCCCGCGGGGGTGAGTCGGACGCCGCGGGCCGCTCCGGGGCCCCTGACGGGACTAGCGTCGCCGCCATGTGCGGCGGCGACGACGCGGTCACGACCGCGGCCCCCCGGCCGGCACCGGGACCCGCGGTGGACCCGATCGCCCTGGAGCCGGTCGACGAGGTCGTGATCACCACCCTGGTCGACAACGTCTTCGACGGGCTGCTCACCGGTGGCGACCGGGTGGCCCGGCCCTCGCTGGCCACCGGCCGCGTGGCCGCGCCGCAGTTCGAGGGCGGCCTGACCGCGCCGGGGTTGCGCGCCGAGCACGGCTTCTCCGCGCTCGTCACGGTCCGCCGGGGGACGTCGCGCACCACCCTGCTCTTCGACACCGGCATCTCGCCCGACGGCATGACCGAGAACGCCCACCGGCTGGGCATCGACCTGGGGGGGGTGCAGGGCGTCGTCCTCAGTCACGGGCACTTCGACCACGCCGGCGGCGTGGCCGGTCTCGCGGCCCGGCGGGGCGGCCTGCCGATGACCGTGCACCCGCTCGTGTGGACCCGTCGCCGGCTGGCGGTGCCCGGAACGGACGCCGTCGAGCTGCCGACGCTCTCCCGGCGCGCGCTCGAGGGCGACGGATTCGAGGTGGTCGAGCGGCGGCAGCCGTCGCTGCTCGTGGACGGCTGCGTGCTGATCACCGGGGAGGTCGACCGGACGACGGACTTCGAGCGGGGCATGCCGCCGCCGCACCAGGCCTGGGACGGCGCGGACTGGCGGCACGACCCGCTGGTGCTCGACGACCAGGCGCTGGTGGTGCACGTCCGCGACCGGGGGCTCGTCGTCCTCACCGGGTGCGGCCACGCCGGCGCGGTCAACACGGTGCGCCACGCGATGCGGCTGACCGGCGTGGACCGGCTGCACGCCCTCCTGGGCGGCCTGCACCTGTCGGGCCCTGCCTTCGAGCCGATCATCGCCCCGAGCGTGGCCGCCCTCACCGAGCTGGCACCGGACCTGGTCGCCCCCGGGCACTGCACCGGCTGGCGGGCCCAGACGGCCCTCGCCGCGGCGCTGCCCGACGCCTTCGTGCCGAGCAGCTCCGGGACGCGCTACACGCTGGCCGCCTGAGTCCCCGCGCTGCCGGACGGCCGCAGAGGCTCGTGGAGGTAGCGCTGGACGGTCGCCCCGACGTTCGCGGCGATCACGTTCGGTGGCATCGCGTCGAGGGGAGGTAGCGCCAGGACGAAGCGGGTCAGCGCCAGGCCGAGGATCTGACTGGCCACGAGGGCCGCGCGCTGCGGCGCCTCGGCCTCGTCGGTGACCAGGCGGCGCAGCGCGGGCACGAGCTGGCGGGCGAAGAGCTCGCGCATGCCGGCCGCCGCGTCGGCATCGCTGGCGGCGGAACGCAGCAGGCTCAGCAGCACCTGGCCCTCCAGGGTCCCCGCGTCCCACCGGGAGAGGAAGTGCTCGACGAGGCGTTCCCCGTGCTCGTCCGCGGGCCCGTCGGCGAGGTCGGGGATGCGCAGGTCGATGTCCATGGCGGCGGCGAACAGCCCGGTCTTGGAGCCGAAGTAGCGCACCACCAGGGCCGCGTCGACCCCGACGTCCCGGGCAACGGCCCGGAGGGACGCCGAGCGGTAGCCCTCGGCGGCGAAACGGGTGCGCGCCGCGGCCAGGATCGCGGCCTTCGTCTCCACCGCTCCGCGCGTCCGGGTCACGCCGGCCAGGCTATGTCAACACCCGTTGACCTCGCCAGGCGGCCGCGTCTACCCTGCGGTCAACACTCGTTGACTTGGGGGTGTGCCATGAGAATCCCGTCGGCCGCAGTCGGCAGTCTCGCCTGGCTGGTGGTGGCCCCGGGCACCGTGTGCGGCCTGGTGCCCTGGCTGATCACCGGGTGGCGGCGACCCGGCGATCCGGTGCCGTGGGTCGACGCCGTCGGCGGGCTCCTCGTCCTGGCCGGTGCGGCGGTGCTGGTCCACGCGTTCGTCGCCTTCGCCTGGCACGGGCGGGGGACACCCGCGCCGGCGGCGCCGACCGAACGGCTGGTCGTCACCGGCGCCTACCGGCACGTGCGCAACCCGATGTACGTCGCGGTCGAGGCGGTCGTGCTCGGCCAGGTGCTGCTGTTCGCCAGCGGGGGACTGCTCGCCTACCTCGTGATCATCAGCATTGCCATGGCCGCGTTCGTGCACGCCTACGAGGAGCCCACGCTGCGCGAGGCCTACGGCCCGGCGTACGACGAGTTTCGCGAGAACGTGCCCCGCTGGCTACCGCGCGTCACTCCCTGGAGGGGAGCCGACCACGGCGCCGCTCAGCGGTAGTTGTCGAACTGCAGCGCGACGTCGAGGTCCTTGCCGCGCAGCAGCTGCTGCACCGCCTGCAGGTCGTCGCGCTTCTTGCCGCTGACCCGGAGCTGATCGCCCTGGATCTGCGCCTGCACGCCCTTCGGGCCCTCGTCGCGGATGATCTTCGCGATCTTCTTGGCCGTGTCGGACTCGATGCCCTGCTTGATGCGGGCGCTGATCTTGTACGACTTGCCCGAGGACTGCGGGTCGCCGGCGTCCAGGGACTTCAGCGAGATCTTCCGCTTGACCAGCTTGTCCTTGAAGACGTCGAGCGCCGCCGCGACGCGCTCCTCGGTGTCGGCCTGCAGGACGACGGCCTCCTCGCCGGACCACGCGATGCTGGCGTTGGTGCCGCGGAAGTCGAACCGCTGCGTCAGCTCCTTGGCCGCCTGGTTGAGGGCGTTGTCGACCTCCTGCCGGTCCACCTTGCTCACGACGTCGAAGGACGAATCGGCCATGGTCTTCCTCCCGCTTCGGGGGGACGCGCCCTCGGGGCCTCGAAGGCGTCGTCGCCCGTTCTTGTACGCTGCTCCGGTACCACCGCACGGCGGGTTGCCCGAGTGGCCAAAGGGAGCGGACTGTAAATCCGTCGGCTCAGCCTACGAAGGTTCGAATCCTTCACCCGCCACGCCTCGGTACGACGGCCCCCGACCGGTTCCGGTCGGGGGCCGTCGCCGTTCAGGGGATCGTCGGGGCGCGGGCACTGGCGACGGCGGTGCGCTCCAGTGGCTCGCCGCCGAGGAAGAGCCAGCCGAAGGCGATGTCGGCGTAGCGCGTGCACCGCACGGTCACCTCCGCGCCGTCGGTCTCCGCCGACCACGCGTCCAGGCGGGTTCCGCCGTCCGCCAGCTGGTCGGCCACGGCCGCCTGCGCGGCCGCGCGGGTCAGCGGCAGCTCGGTGCCGACGCCGGTGGCGTAGACGGCGGCCTCGTCGGCCTGGTCCGCGGCGGCCAGGGCGGCGCCGTCGCAGATGGACTGCACCTCCTGCTGCTCCAGGAAGGCGTCGGAGGCGGCGATGGCGCCGAAGGCCATGAGCGCGGCGACGGTCCAGCAGACCAGCACGAAGGGCAGGCTCGAGCCGCGCTCGCCTTGTTGTTCCGATACCGCCCCGTCCGGTCGCACGCGGGGCAGCGTAGATCATCTCCGTCGTCGTCCACAGTCTGTGGACGACCGCTGTGGACGGTGTGGACGACGGAGCCCCGGCCGTGGCCGCCCGCGGGAAGGCCTGTGGACGGCGCCCCCGCGGCCGTGCTCCGCGCCGCCACACTCCGGCGCATGACGATCGAGGTGCCGCCCGAGCAGCTGTTCGCGCTCGCCGACGCGCTGCGCGCCCAGGGCGAGGAGGCCGGCGAGGTCGCCGTGCGGCTGGCCGGCGTTCCCGCGGTGCCGGGGCGGCTGGGGCCGGCCGTCGAGGCGTTCCTGGAGGCGCACCGCACCGCCGGCACGGCCGTGGCGGGGGAGCTGCACTGGCTCGGCTCCACGGTGGCCGCCGTCGCGGACTCGTGGCTGGGGCTCGACCGCCTCCTCCTGCCGACGCGCGACCGGGCGGTGCCGCGGTGACCGCGCCCCTGCCCGTGCCGCTCGACCAGCCGGGCGATCCCGCCGCGCTGGCCGACCTCGGCGCCGCCGTCACGGGGGCGGCCTTCCGCACCGGGGTGCTGGCGGCGCACCTCGCCGGGCCGGCGTCCTCGGCGCCCGGGTGGCTCGGCGCCGACGCCGCCACGGCCGCGGAGCAGGTGACCGCCGTGACGGCGCTGGCGCGCGAGCTGCACGGCTCGCTGACCACGGCGGCCGACCGGCTGGCCGTGCACGCGGCGGTGCTCGACGACGTCCGCCGGCGGATCGCGGCGCTGCAGCGGGCTCAGGAGGACGACTTCGCCGCGCTCTCGGCCCGCGCGGTGGCGCTGGCCGACCCCGACGCGCTGATCCCGGCCGTGGAGGAGCTGGCCGCGGCCGAGGCGGCCCGCCGCCGGGAGCACGCGGCCCTGCTGGCCGAGCTGGACGCCGATGCGGCGGCCACGGCGGGCACGCTCGCCCGCGCGGTCACCGGCCTCGGCGGGACGGGAGCGCCGGGGCAGGAGGCCCGGGTCCGGGTGCGCCTGGCCGCCGTCCTGCCGGGCTGGGGCGACGGCGAGCTCGGCGCGCGCGGCTGGTCGGCCGCGGCCGGCCTCGGCGGCCCCGCAACCGCCGAGGAGATCGACCGCATCGCCCGCGAGGACCTGCCGTACGCCGCGAGCCCCGCCTACGCCGGGGCGCTGCTGGCGAACCTCGGCGTCGACGGCGTCCGCTACCTCCTCGTGGTCCTGGGGCGGGAGCGGTCGCCGTCCCCGGAGCTGGCCCGCTTCCTGGCGACGGCCTTCGGGGCCGCCCGCGTCCCGGAGTCCGGCGCGGGGCCGCTCGCGGACGTGCTCGCGGCCGGCTACGTCGACGCCGCCGACCCCGACGGCGTTCCCGACCAGGTGGCCGCTGGGCTCGCCGCCCTGCTGACCGCCGTCCCGGCCTCGGCCGGCGGCGTGCGGGCGGGGACGGCGGCCGGGTGGGGGGAGCAGATCCTCGTCCGCGAGCGCCGACAGGGGGTCTCCGCCGCCGACCGGCTCGGGTTCGTGGGCGGCGACCCGGTCGAGGCCGTCCTGCAGCGCGTGGGCGCCGATCCCGCGGCCGGCGCCGTCCTGCTGCGCGAGCGGGAGACGTGGGACGCACTCCTCGCCCGCCGCTGGACCGACGAGGGGGAGGCGCTCGCCACCGTGGTCGAGGCCGCGGGAGCCGAACCGGGCCCGGCGGGGGACGCCGCCGTCCGCGCCGGGCTGGCGGCGCTCGGCCACGGCCTGTCCCCGGAGGGCTCGGGCACGTGGACCGTGGACCGCCAGACCGCGGCGCAGGTCGCGCCGGCGCTGGGCTCCGCCGTCGCGGCGCACGCCGGGGTGGTCGCCGGCCTGCTCGGCGCCGCCGGGGCGGGCCACCCGCTCGCGCTGCCCGACGACGAGGTCCTGCGCGGGCTGGGCCACCTCACCGTCGACCCGGAGGCGGCCGACGCCGTGCAGTCCGCGCTCGACGCCGGGACGGCGACGGCACCGCTCGACCTCGCGGGCTCCAGCCCCACCGAGCCGCTCGACGCCGTGGCGGTCCGGAGTGCGCTGGTGGCCGTCCGGGAGTACGGCCAGCGGCTGGACCACGCCCTCGACGGGTTCGCGGCCATGACCGCGGCCGTCGACCGCCAGTTCACCTTCGACGTCACCGTCCGGTTCGCGGCCTGGGCGTTCGACCAGGTCGTCGGCCGGAACCCGGCCGGCGAGCTGGGAACCGCGATCCTCGACGCCGGGGTGGACGGCCTGGCGGCGCTGCTGGACGCCGACGGCAGCTGGGAGCTGCCCCCGGACGACGGGCTGGTGTTCGGCCGGGAGGACGCCGCCGCGGCCGCGCTGGCGCTCGCGCCGGCCGACGACCCGGGGGTGGCGGTGGAGGTCGGCCGGCAGGCGCGGGCCGCCTTCGACCGCGCGACGCGAGCGCTCGGCGCGCCGCGACCGCCGGACCCCGAGGCCGACATCCGCGATCTGCTGCACGAGGACGATCAGAGGGACCTGCGCCACGCCTACCTCGAGCAGATGCCGCACGGTCCGCGGTGACACGCCGTGTCCGGCAGTTGCGGAGGCAGCAGGCGCGCGTTCCCAGGATGACACCGGTGTCTTTCCGCACGTGCGAGGGGTGGCACGTCGGGGGAGCGCAGGTCGGCCGTCGGGGTGGGGGTGTTCCAGCTCACACCGCCTCCCCCAAATTGGTGACTTGCCGTCTGTCTCGCATTACAGAAAGTGACGGCGCGACTGTGTGTCACTCGACCGTGATCATCGGTGCTTGTCCCGATGGGGTGACGGGAAGCAATGTCTCCGGCGCGGTCCGTACCGAACGACGCTCTGCCCCCGCGCGTGGGTGACTGCCGCACCATCGCGGTCGTTCATGCCTGAGGAGGCGTCATGAGCAGCACACAGCAGCGCAGTGGCCGGTGGAGCCGGTCGGGTCGGTGGAGCCGGTCGGGTCGCTGGAGCTGACCCAGCCCTGCTGAAAGCAGGCCCACGAAGGGGGCAGGTGGTCGTCCGACCGCCTGCCCCCTTCGAGTTGCAAACGCATGGTTGCGGGGCGTAACGCTGTTAGCCTCGGCGCGGTTTTCTTCCCCCCTCCCCCCAGAAACGGGTTCCGTTGGCCGAGCCGGAAATGTGGGCGCCCCCGCGCGCCCACCTGCTGCGCAATCCGTGGGGCGCCGCCGCGGTCGCGGGCGCGCTTGCGGTGCCCGCGCTCGTCTTCGTCCTCGGGGCCGCCCGCCAGCCGCTCGAACTCTTCCCGCTGCTCGGTGTCTTCCTCGTCTTCCTGGCCACCGAGTCGATCCCACTGCACTTCGAGTTCCGCAAGCAGACGTTCTCCTGGTCGGCCAACGAGCTGGCGATCATCGTGGGTCTGTACGAGGTCGGTGGCGCGTGGAGCGTCGCGGCGCGGCTCGCGGCGGTCGCGATCGTGCTGGTGGTCCAGCGCTACTCGGGGGCCAAGCTCCTGTTCAACCTCGCGATCGCGGTCATCGAGCTCGGTGTCGCGGTCGCCGTGCTCTCGGTGCTGCGGGTCGAGGACCTCTCCTCCCCGATCACCTGGCTGTCGTACCTGCTCGCCACGGTCACCGCCGACGCGGTCGGCGCGCTGCTCATCGCGATGGCCATCACCCTGACGCAGGGCTATCCGGGGCGCGCGCTCTGGGCGACGCTGCTCATCCCGATCGTCGTCGTCGCCCCGATGTCGGTGATCGTCGGCCTCGGCGCGCTGATGCTGCTGCACCAGACCCTGTGGTCCTGGCTGCTCCTGCTGCCCGTGCTCACCTGCCTGGGCCTGCTCTACCGGCGCTTCGGCCAGGTGACCCGCGAGGGCGACAGCCTCGAACGGGTCTACGAGTTCGCGCGGCGGGTCGAGCAGATCCCGGCCGACGAGGACGGCGCCCGGCAGATCGTCCTGGCCGTCCGCGACCTGCTCAACGCCGAGCGCGTCGCCCTCTGGCTGCCGCCCTACCTCGACGAGGAGCCGCGGCTGGTCGTCGCCGCCGAGGACGGCGCCGTCTGGTACGACGGGCCGGGCGATCCCGACGACTTCTTCCGTCGCCGCGCCGTGGACGCCGCCGCCGAGGGGCCGGTGCACGCCTCGCTGGCCCGGGGCGACGAGCAGGAGGCGGCCGCGCTGGGTCGCCGCAACGCCTCCGACCTCCTCGGCGCCGCGGTGGTCACCGCCGCCGGTGAGCCCGGCTACCTCGAGGTGTGCGACCGGCGCAGCGACGTCGTCAGCTTCGGGGAGGGCGACCGCGCCGCGCTGGAAAGCATGCTCACCCACGTCAACGCCGCGATCCGCCAGCAGCAGCTGCTGACGCAGATCCGCTACGACGCCGACCACGACCGGCTCACCGGCCTGCCCAACCGGCAGCGGCTGGCGGGGGAGATCGACGCGCTGCTCGCCGCCGACCCGGTCGCCGCGCGGGTGGGGCTGATCCTCGCCGCGCTGGACAACTACACCGAGGTCACCGACACGCTCGGCCACGCCGCCAGCGACGAGCTGCTGCTGGTGACCGCCGGCCTGCTCCGCGAGCACGCGCCGCCGCAGGCCCTGCTCGCCCGGATGGAGGGCGAGCAGTTCGCCGTCCTGCTGCCGGGCCTGTCGCTGGCCGCCACCGAGCGCGCCGCCCGCCGGCTGCGGGAGGCCGCGTCCACCCGGGCCCGCGTGGCGGGGCTGGACCTGGAGGTCACGCTGTCCATCGGCGTGGCCGCCGCCCCGGTGCACGGCACCGACGCCGGCACGCTCATGCAGCGGGCCGACGTCGCCCTGCTGGCCGCGTCCGGCTCCAGCGGCGTCGCCAGCTACCACCCGGTGCTCGACCAGCAGAGCCTGCGCCGGCTGCAGCTGGGCACCGAGATCGAGCAGGCCATGGCCGACGGGCACATCACCGTCGTCTTCCAGCCGATCATCGACGCCCGGACGTCGGACATCGTGTCCGTGGAGACGCTCGTCCGGTGGGCGCACCCGCGCTACGGCGCGATCCCGCCGGACGACTTCATCCACCTCGCCGAGCAGATCGGCCGGATCGGCCCGCTCACCGACCACGTGCTGGACCTGGCGCTGGCGCGCTGCCGCCGGTGGCTGGACCAGGACATCGCGCTGTCGGTGGCGGTCAACCTCTCCGCCCGCTGCCTCACCGAGCCCGACCTCGTCGAGCGGGTGCGGCGGGCGCTGCGCCGGCACGGCGTGCCGGGGGAGCTGCTCACCCTGGAGCTCACCGAGGGCAGCGTGATCGACGACACGGTGCGCAACAGCTCCGTGCTGGCCGACCTGCACTCGCTCGGCCTGCGGCTGTCCATGGACGACTTCGGCACCGGCTACTCGTCGCTCTCGCAGCTGCGTCAGCTGCCGATCGACGAGGTGAAGATCGACAAGTCCTTCGTGCTGGGGATGTCCACCAGCCAGGGGGAGTCGTTCATCGCCCGGTCGATCATCGAACTGGCCCACAACCTGGGGCTGCGGGTGGTCGCGGAGGGCGTCGAGGACGAGCTCACCCGCAACCTGCTGGCGGAGATGGGCTGCGACAAGCTCCAGGGCTTCCTCGTCAGCCGCCCGCTGCCCGACGAGCGGCTGGAGAGCTGGCTGCTGGCGCGCACCGGCGTCCGGTCCGCCGCGCCCGGCGCCACCCACCGCCGGCTGTTCGTCCGCACCTGAGAGCCGGCGGCGGGTCCCTGCAGGGCGGCCGAAGGCGTCAGGTAGAGTCTTCGACGGCTCCTCGGAGCACGCCCCTTTAGCTCAGTCGGCAGAGCGTCTCCATGGTAAGGAGAAGGTCTACGGTTCGATTCCGTAAAGGGGCTCTGGACAACGATCACGGCGGTGTAGCTCAGCCAGGCAGAGCAAGCGGCTCATAATCGCTGTGTCACCGGTTCAAATCCGGTCACCGCTACTTCCCACGGACCCCCTCGGGGGTCCGTCGTCGTGTCGGCAATCCCGCCGGCACGCGGGTCGCCCCGGGCGGCCCGACCGACAAGGCTAGGAGCACACCGTGGCAGCCACCGACATCCGTCCGAAGATCACCCTGGCCTGCCAGGAGTGCAAGAACCGCAACTACATCACCCGCAAGAACCGGCGCAACGACCCCGACCGGCTCGAGCTGAAGAAGTACTGCCCGCACGACCGCAAGCACACCGTGCACCGCGAGACGCGCTGACGCGTCCGGAGCGGGAGCGGAGGGCGGGAGCATGGCGCTGGACCCAGGACTGGTCGGGCGCAGCTACCCGCCCTCTGCCGTCTACGAGGTCGGGCGGGCGAAGATCGCCGAGTTCGCCGCCGCGATCGGTGACCCCGACCCGGTCTACCGCGACGCCGAGGCGGCCCGGGCGGCCGGCCACCCGGACGTCATCGCGCCGCCGACGTTCGCCATCGTGGTGAGCCTGGAGGCCGCCACCTCCGTGCTCGACGACCCCGACGTCGGCATCGACTACAGCCGCGTCGTGCACGGCGAGCAGAAGTTCGCCCACCACCGCCCGATCCGCGCCGGCGACCGGCTGGTGGCACGGACGACGATAGAAACCGTCAGGCACGTGGGTGGAAATGATCTGCTGACGACCCGCGTCGACCTCGCCACCGAGGACGGCGAAGCGGTGTGCACCGCCACCTCCATGCTCGTCGCGCGCGGTGCGGCATGACGCTCGAGGTGGGCGCCGAGCTGCCCGAGCAGACCTTCCCGGTCACCCGCGCGGACCTGGTCCGCTATGCCGGCGCCTCGGGGGACTTCAACCCCATCCACTGGAACGAGCGGGTCGCGACCTCGGTGGGTCTGCCGAACGTGATCGCGCACGGCATGTTCACGATGGCGCTCGCCGGCCGCGCCGTCACCGCCTGGGCCGGCAACCCGGCGGCGCTGGTCGAGTACCACGTCCGCTTCGGCCGGCCCGTCGTCGTCCCGGACGACGAGACCGGCACGACGGTGACCGTTCGTGGCAAGGTCGCCGCCGTGCTCGACGACGACCGCTACCGCGTGGACCTCACCGTCACCAGCTCCGGCGAGAAGGTCCTCTCCCTCGCCCGGGCCGTCGTCCACCTGCCGTGAGGCCACTGCGGGGCCTCTCGCTGGCCGCCGCACTGCTCGCACTCCCCGGCTGCACGTCGTTCGTCGAGGGCATGGCCACCGCGGCCGCCCCCGCGCCGACCACCGCACCGGAGGACGGAGCGTTCCGCTGCCCCGCCGAGCGGGCCGAGCCCGACGCCGACCGGCCGGTCGTCGACCTGGACTTCCGGCTCGCCGACGACGGCGGGAGCGTCACCGGCACCGAGACGGTCACCTTCACCCCCGACCTCGTCACCGACCGGCTGGTCTTCCGGCTCGTGCCCAACGGGCCCGGCTCCGCCGCGGCGGGCAACCGGCTCACGGTCGACGGGGTCCGGGGGGACGACGTCGACGAGGGCCGCTACGTCGCCGCGGAGGGCGCCGACCCCGGCGGCCTCTACGAGGTGCGGCTGGACGACGAGCTGGCCGCCGGCGACTCCACCGAGGTGGAGCTGGACTTCAGGCTGACCCTGGGGCGGGGCGGGTTCGACCGGTTCGGCACCGCCGGCGGGCTCTCCTGGTGGGCCAGCGGCGCCCCGCTCTTGGCGTGGGAGCCCGGCGTGGGCTGGGCCGAGGACCCGTTCGTGCCGCTGCTCGGCGAGACCGCCAGCAGCCCGGTCGCCGACACCACGATCAGCGTGTCGGTCCCGGAGGCGCTGACCGTGCTGATGACCGGCGCCCAGGAGCCGCCGTCGGCGCCGGTCGGGGGCCGGCGCACGTGGACCTCGGCCGAGCCGGTCGCCCGCGACGTCAGCGTCGCCGTCGGCTCCTTCACCACCGAGGAGCGCACGACGCCCGACGGCGTCCGGGTGACCGTGGGCGTGCTGCCCCGCGGCGACCTCGAGGTGGGGCGGCTCGCCGACTGGACGCTGGCGGCCATCGCCGAGCTGGAGGCGCGCTTCGGGCCGTTCCCGTACCGGACGCTCAGCGTGCCGCTGCTGCCGGACTTCGGCGGCGGCATCGAGTACCCCAGCAGCATCCTGCTGGCCGCGCCGAGCCAGCAGGTGCTGGTCCACGAGGTCGCGCACATGTGGTTCTACGGGATGGTCGGCGACTCGCAGTTCCGCGACCCGTGGCTCGACGAGGCCTTCGCGACCTACGCCGAGTCCGTCGACGACTCACCCAGCCCGGCCGGCATCGACCGGGCGCTCGAGCTGCCGGGGGAGGTCGGCGGCTCGATGGCCGACTTCGGCGACGACGGCGAGTACTTCTCCACGGTCTACGGCAAGGGCGGGGCCGCGTTGCTGGCCGCGCGCGACGCCGCCGGCGCCGAGGCGTTCGACGCGGCGATGCGCTGCTACGTCGACGCCAACGCGTGGACGATCGCCACGCCGGCCGACGTCGCCGCGGCCTTCACCTCCGTGCCCGCGGCCCGCGACGTCCTGCTGCAGGCCGGAGCGCTGCAGCAGGACGACCTGCCGGATTGAGGACCCCGATGCAGGGGCCTAGCCGGCCGAGCCCAGCAGCCGCTGCAGCCGCGAGACGCCCTCGATCAGGTCCTCGTCCCCGAGCGCGTAGGACAGCCGCAGGTACCCCGGGGTGCCGAACGCCTCGCCCGGGACGACGGCGACCTCGGCCTGCTCGAGGATGATCTCGGCGAGCTCCACCGTGTCCTGGGCGGTCCGGCCGTTGACCGGCCGCCCGAGCAGTCCCTTCACCGACGGGTAGACGTAGAAGGCGCCCTGCGGCTCGGGGCAGGCCACGCCGGGGATCTCGCGCAGCATGCCGACGATCGTCTGCCGGCGCCGGTCGAAGGCCTCCCGCATCGTGGCGACCGCGGACAGGTCGCCGGTGAGCGCCGCGATCGCCGCGGCCTGCGAGACGTTGGCGACGTTGCTGGTCGCGTGCGACTGCAGGTTGGTGGCGGCCTTCACGACGTCGGCGGGGCCGAGGATCCAGCCCACCCGCCAGCCGGTCATCGCGTAGGTCTTGGCGACCCCGTTGACGACGACGCAGCGGTCGGCGAGCTCGGGCACGAGCACGGGCATCGACGGGGCGCTCACCCCGCCGTAGGTCAGGTGCTCGTAGATCTCGTCGGTGAGCACCCACAGCCCGTTGTCCAGCGCCCAGCGGCCGATCTCCTCGACCTGCGCGGCGGGGTAGACCGCGCCGGTCGGGTTGGACGGCGAGCAGAACAGCAGCGCCTTCGTGCGCGGGGTGCGGGCGGCGTCGAGCTGGGCGGCCGAGACGAGGTATCCGCTCTGCTCGTCGGCGACGACCGGCACCGGCACGCCGCCGGCCAGGCGGATCGCCTCGGGGTAGGTGGTCCAGTACGGCGCGGGCAGCAGCACCTCGTCACCCGGGTCGAGCATCGTGGCGAACGCCTCGTAGACGGCCTGCTTGCCGCCGTTGGTGACCAGGATGTTGGCCGGGGTCGCGGACAGCCCGGAGTCACGGGCGGTCTTGGCCACGATGGCCTCCTTGAGCGCCGGCAGCCCACCGGCGGGGGTGTAGCGGTGCATCGCCGGCTGGCGGCAGGCGGCGACGGCGGCCTCGACGATGTAGTCCGGCGTCGGGAAGTCCGGCTCCCCGGCGCCGAAACCGATCACCGGCTTGCCGGCCGCCTTCAGCGCCTTGGCCTTCGCATCGACGGCCAGGGTCGCCGATTCGGTGATCGCGGCGATGCGGCGGGAGACGCGGCGCTGCGCGGGCGGCAGCTCGGACAGGGCGGACTCCGAGGAGGAGACGGCGGTCATGCGCTCATGGTGTCAAAGATGGGTGCCGACCCGCCCGCGAGGACCGCAGTCCGGCGGGCGTTGGCTGTCCTGGGAGACGGTCCCGTACACTGGCAGCACTGGGGCAGTTGACCCCGCCACCGGCGTGCCCCGGATCCTTCCTCGGGCCCGCGCTGTGGTGGCGAGGTGTGCCGTCCCGGGCCCTGGGCAGGGCACTAGGGGTGTAGCTCAATTGGCAGAGCAGCGGTCTCCAAAACCGCAGGCTGCAGGTTCAAGTCCTGTCACCCCTGCTCGTGCCGTCGGTCCTCTCCGGCGACCAGCACGCGCCCACAGCACGACCCGCAGGACACAGCACGGCACCGACAGACGGCCCGCCTGGGGCGGCCACCACGACGAGGCGAGCGAGGCGCAGTGAGCGACGAGAAGCCGGGGCGCGACGACGACGCGGCCGTCTCCGACGCCGAACTGACCGACGAGCAGCTCGACGCGGACGCTCCCGGCGTGGACGACGCCGCCGAGCTGGAGGCCGCCGAGGCCGAGGTCGCTGCCGAGGCCGAGGACGACGAGGACAAGGTCGTCGCCGGGCGCCCCGGTCGCCGGCGCGGCCGGATCACCGCGGCCGACGACGACGAGGACGACGAGCCGGCGGTCCCGAGCCGGCGGGCGGCGCGCGAGCGGACGTCGTCCCGCCCGGCCGCCCGTGCCGGATCGGGCACCCGGTCCCGCGCGGCCGCCGAGAAGGCCCGGGCGGGCGAGGTCCGGCAGCGGCGGAGCCTGCGCCGCTTCCTGCGCGAGGTGGTCGCGGAGCTGCGCAAGGTCATCTGGCCGGGCCGCCGCGAGCTGATCACCTACACCACCGTCGTGATCGTGTTCGTCGCGTTCATCGTCGCGCTGGTGGCGGGCCTGGATCTGCTCTTTGCCAAGGGAGTGCTCGCCGTCTTCGGCTGAGCGCCCCGCGACCGAACGTCCCAGACAAGGAAGAGATCTCCGTGACCGACCCCCGCGAGCCCTTCGACACCGACAGCGCCGTCGAGGCCACCGACCTCGACGACGCGCGGTTCGACGTGCGCGGATCCGTGGACATCGACACCGACGCCGGTGAGCCCGGCACGGCGGAGAGCTCCAGCGACACCGCCGACCTCGACACCGCGACCGAGGTCGCCGACGCGACCCCGGAGATCGAGGGCGGCGACCCCGACAGCCTGGTCACCGACCCGCTGGTGGCGCCGGCCCCGTCGAGCGACGACGGTCAGGTGGAGGAGGAGGACGGCGACCCCGTCGAGGCGATGCGCAAGAAGCTGCGGATCCTGCCCGGCGACTGGTACGTCGTGCACTCCTACGCCGGCTACGAGAACAAGGTGAAGACCAACCTCGAGGCGCGGATCCAGTCGCTGGACGTCGAGGACTACATCTATCAGATCGAGGTGCCCACCGAGGAGGTCACCGAGATCAAGAACGGCAAGCGCGCGCAGGTCAACCGCAAGGTCCTGCCGGGCTACCTGCTGGTCCGCATGGAGCTCAACGACGAGTCCTGGGGCGCGGTGCGCAACACCCCCGGGGTCACCGGCTTCGTCGGCGCGACCTCGCGCCCCTCGCCGCTGACCATCGAGGAGGTCGTCAAGATCCTCGCCCCCGCGGTCGCGCCGCAGGCCGCGAAGGCCGCCGAGGCCGCCACCACCGGTGGCGCCGCCGCGGCCGCGACCACGACCGCCGTCGTCGAGTTCGAGGTCGGCGAGTCGGTCACCGTCATGGACGGGCCGTTCGCGACCCTGCCCGCGACGATCAACGAGATCAACGCCGAGCAGCAGAAGCTGCAGGTGCTCGTCTCCATCTTCGGCCGGGAGACGCCGGTCGAGCTCTCGTTCAACCAGGTCAGCAAGATCTGACCCGGTTCCCAGCACGCGTCTCAGAGCACTCACCAGAAGGAAGTCATGCCCCCCAGGAAGCGGTTGACCGCGGTCATCAAGCTCCAGATCAACGCCGGTGCGGCCACCCCCGCGCCGCCCGTGGGTCCGGCGCTGGGCCAGCACGGCGTCAACATCATGGAGTTCTGCAAGGCGTACAACGCCGCGACCGAGTCGCAGCGCGGCAACGTCATCCCGGTCGAGATCTCGGTCTACGAGGACCGCTCGTTCACCTTCGTCACCAAGACCCCGCCGGCCGCGCGCATGCTGCTCAAGGCCGCCGGCGTCGAGAAGGGCTCGGGCGAGCCGCACAAGACCAAGGTCGCCACCGTGACGCGTGACCAGGTCCGCGAGATCGCGCAGACCAAGATGGCCGACCTCAACGCCAACGATCTCGACCAGGCCGAGAAGATCATCGCCGGCACCGCCCGGTCGATGGGCATCACCGTCACCGGCTGAGCGTTGCACCACCCGGACCCCGACGGGTCCGGTCCAGCACCTGTGGGAGGGCCGCGCCAGGCCCGCGCACCACATGAACTCCCGGTCACCTGAGCCGGGGGAGAGGAATCACCATGGCGAAGCACGGCAAGAAGTTCCGCGCCGCGGCCGAGAAGGTCGACCGGGACAACCTGTACTCCCCGCTCCAGGCCGCCTCGCTGGCCAAGGAGACGTCGCCGACCACCTACGACGCCACCGTCGAGGTGGCCATGCGGCTCGGCGTCGACCCGCGCAAGGCCGACCAGATGGTCCGCGGCACGGTGAACCTGCCGCACGGCACCGGCAAGACCGCCCGCGTCATCGTGTTCGCGACCGGTGACAAGGCCGCCGAGGCCGAGTCCGCCGGCGCCGACGTCGTCGGCTCGGACGACCTGATCGAGCGCATCCAGGGCGGGTTCCTGGACTTCGACGCCGCGATCGCGACCCCCGACCAGATGGCCAAGGTCGGCCGGATCGCGCGCATCCTCGGTCCGCGCGGCCTGATGCCGAACCCGAAGACCGGCACGGTGACCCCGGACGTCGCCAAGGCCGTCAACGACATCAAGGGCGGGAAGATCAACTTCCGCGTCGACAAGCAGGCGAACCTGCACCTGGTCATCGGCAAGACGTCGTTCCCCGAGACCAAGCTGGTCGAGAACTACGCCGCCGCCCTCGACGAGGTCCTGCGGGCCAAGCCGGCCGCGGCGAAGGGCCGGTACCTGAAGAAGGTCACCATCTCCACGACGATGGGCCCGGGCATCCCGGTCGACCCGAACCGCACCCGCAACCTGACGGTGGACGAGCCGTCCGCCTGACCGACGCGCGCCAGTGGCCCTCTCCCCTCGCGGGAGGGGGCCACTGGCGTGTGTGCGTCCCCTGGCCGGCCGCCGGACCGCCGCCGGACGCGTGTACCCTTGTCGACGTTCCCCCCAAGACCGCTGGTCGTCGCACGTCCGCGTGTGATCGAAGGTCCCGGAGCTCCGGGCGGCCCGCGCAGGAGGACGGTTCGATCGACGGGCGCCGTGCGCCCGTCCCTCGCCCCGTGCGTCCTGCGCCGGGGCGTTCCTCGTCTCCGGGGGCCGATCACCCGCTCTCGCGCTTCCTCCGGTGGTCGCCCGACCGACGAGAGGAGGCCCATGCCCACGCAGGCCAAGGCCGCCGTGATCGACGAGATCACCGAGCGGTTCCAGAAGTCCAGCGCGGCCGTGCTCACCGAGTACCGCGGGCTGACCGTGGCCCAGCTGACCCAGCTGCGCCGCTCCCTCGGTGAGGGCAGCAGCTACGCCGTCGTCAAGAACACCCTGACGAAGCGGGCGGCGGAGGAGGTCGGCTACGCCGACCTCGCCCCGCTGCTCACCGGCCCGACCGCCATCGCCTTCATCGAGGGCGACCCGGTCAACGCCGCCAAGGCCATCCGCGACTTCGCGCGCGCCCACCCGCTGCTCGTCGTCAAGGGCGGCGTGGTCGAGGGCCGCACGGTCGATGCCCGCGAGGTCACCCGCCTCGCCGACGTCGAGAGCCGTGAGGTGCTCCTCGCCAAGCTCGCCGGCGCGATGAAGGGCAACCTGACCAAGGCCGCCGGGCTGTTCCAGGCCCCGCTGTCGCAGGTCGCCCGCCTGGCCGCCGCGCTGCAGGAGAAGAAGCCCGCGGAGGCCGCCCCGGCCGCCGAGGCTCCCGCCGCCGACGCCGCTGCTGACACCACCCCCGACACCGACTCCGCTGCCGCCGACGACGCGGCCAGCACCGACTGACCCAGAAGGAGAGAACCATGGCCAAGCTGTCCACCACGGAGCTGCTCGACGCGTTCAAGGAGATGACGCTGCTCGAGCTGTCCGACTTCGTGAAGCAGTTCGAGGAGACCTTCGAGGTCACCGCTGCTGCCCCGGTCGCCGTCGCGGCCGCTCCCGCCGCCGGTGGCGGCGGTGGCGGTGGCGAGGAGGCCGCCGCCGAGCAGGACGAGTTCGACGTCATCCTCGAGAGCGCCGGCGACAAGAAGATCCAGGTCATCAAGGAGGTGCGCGGCCTGACCTCGCTCGGCCTCAAGGAGGCCAAGGACCTGGTCGACGGCGCGCCGAAGCCGGTTCTGGAGAAGGTCGCCAAGGACGCCGCCGAGAAGGCCAAGGCCGCCCTCGAGGGCGCCGGCGCCACCGTCACCGTCAAGTGATGGACCCCGCTGCACCCCACGCTCGGCGCGGGACCCTGCAGCGGGGCCGGTCCAGCCGGTGAACGCCGGCTAGTACCACCGCACGTCCCGCAGGGGCCGTCCTCCACCCGGAGGGCGGCCCCTGCGGCGTTCAGGCGTGTCGCTCGGCTGGGTGACGGTTCCGATTTGCAGGGTGACCTGCGTAACCCCCACGATGAGCGGTCGTTACTGACGAGTAGAGGTCAGGCGCCGGAACCGGCGGTGCAGCCGGAGCGGGAGGGGCAACGTGGGCGTCGCGGTCGAGGTCCGGGGACTGACCAAGTCCTTCGGCAGCCAGAACATCTGGAGCGACGTCACGCTCACCCTGCCGCCCGGTGAGATCTCCGTCCTGCTCGGCCCGTCGGGCACCGGCAAGTCGGTGTTCCTCAAGTCGCTGGTCGGCCTGCTCAAGCCCGAGCAGGGCTCGATCGTCATCGACGGCACCGACATCGTGCGGGCCGGCGAGCACGACCTCTACGAGATCCGGAAGCTGTTCGGGGTGCTGTTCCAGGACGGCGCGCTGTTCGGCTCGATGAACCTCTTCGACAACATCGCCTTCCCGCTGCGCGAGCACACGAGGAAGAGCGAGACGGAGATCCGCGGCATCGTCCTGGAGAAGATGGAGATGGTCGGTCTCCAGGGCGCCGAGGGGAAGCTGCCTGGGGAGATCTCCGGCGGCATGCGCAAGCGCGCCGGCCTGGCCCGGGCCCTGGTCCTGGACCCCGAGATCATCCTGTTCGACGAGCCGGACTCCGGCCTCGACCCGGTCCGCGTCGCCTATCTCAACCAGCTGATCGTCGACCTCAACGCCCAGATCGACGCGACCTTCCTCATCGTCACCCACGACATCGGCACCGCCCGCACGGTGCCCGACAACCTCGGCCTGCTCTTCCGCCGGAACCTGGTCATGTTCGGCCCGCGCGAGCAGCTGCTCACCAGCCAGGAGCCGGTCGTGCGGCAGTTCCTCAACGGCCGGCGCGAGGGCCCGATCGGCATGAGCGAGGAGAAGGACGTCGCCCAGGTCGAGGCGGAGATGGCGGCGCTGGAAGCCCGGGGCGGCGACGCGCACAACGGCGTCGGTCCCAAGGGCGCGACCGGCGGGGACGCCGTCCCGCCGCAGCTGGATCCCTCGCCCGGGCTGCCGGAGCGCCAGGCGCAGCGGCGCCGCCAGGAGCGCGTGGCCCGGATGCTGCACGAGTTCGACGAGGACACCGCCGAGGCGATCCGCACCTCGCTGCCCGTCGACCTGCTCGCGCACGTCGACGCCGGCAGCTTCCTGCCCGCGCAGGGCTCCCGCGGACGGCACTGGGCGCCCGAGCCCGAGCCCGACGCCGTCCCCGAGCCCGAGCCGGCCGCCGTCGGCACCCGGTGGTGGGCCCGCCCGCGAGGCGAGGAATGACGGCCACCGGCAAGCCCAAGGCCCCCGGCCTGTTCGACGGCAGGTTCTCGCCGACGCGGCCGCTGGCGGCCAGCGGCAACCTGTTCGCCTTCGCCCTCGACACCCTCCGGGCGCTGCCGCGGCGGCCGTTCCAGCTGCGCGAGTTCGTGCAGCAGACCTGGTTCGTCGCCAGTGTGACGATCCTGCCGACGGCGCTGGTCGCCATCCCGTTCGGCGCGGTCATCGCCCTGCAGCTGGGCTCCCTGACGCGGCAGCTGGGCGCGCAGTCGTTCACCGGGTCGGCGGCGGTCCTGGCGGTGCTGCGCGAGGCCAGCCCGATCGTCACCGCGCTGCTCATCGCCGGAGCCGGGGGCTCGGCGATCTGCGCCGACCTGGGCGCCCGCAAGATCCGCGACGAGATCGACGCCATGGAGGTGCTGGGCATCAGCCCGATCCAGCGCCTCGTCGTGCCGCGGGTGCTCGGCGCGATGATCGTCGCCGTCCTGCTCAACGGCCTGGTCAGCGTCGTGGGCGTCGCCGGCGGCTACTTCTTCAACGTCATCCTCCAGGGCGGCACGCCCGGCGCCTACCTGGCGTCGTTCAGCGCGCTGGCCCAGGTCGCGGACTTCTGGACCGGGGAGATCAAGGCGCTGATCTTCGGGGCGATCGCCGCGATCGTCGCCGCCTACAAGGGGCTGCGGGCCGGCGGCGGCCCCAAGGGCGTCGGCGACGCGGTCAACCAGTCCGTCGTCATCACGTTCCTGCTGCTGTTCGCGGTCAACTTCGTGATCACGGCGATCTACTTCCAGCTCGTGCCGCCGAAGGGGCAGTGATGGCCCTTCTGTCGCCCACGGACCGGCTGCGGGTCCGGCTCCGCCGGCTCAAGCGGGTCTACCGCACGCCGCTGGCCTCCCTCGAGGACCTGGGCGACCAGCTGAGCTTCTACGGCCGGGCCCTGGCGTGGACGCCGCGCACGCTGCGCCGCTACAAGAAGGAGACCGTGCGGCTGCTGGCCGAGGTCACCTTCGGCACCGGCGCGCTCGCGGTCATCGGCGGCACGGTCGGCGTCATCGCGTTCCTGTCCTTCTTCACCGGCACCGAGGTCGGGCTGCAGGGCTACGCCGCCCTCGACCAGCTCGGCACCTCGGCGTTCACCGGGTTCCTCTCGGCGTACTTCAACACCCGCGAGATCGCGCCGCTGGTCGCGGGCCTCGCGCTGTCGGCCACGGTCGGCTGCGGCTTCACCGCGCAGATCGGGGCCATGCGGATCAACGAGGAGATCGACGCCCTCGAGGTCATGGGCGTGCCCTCGCTGCCGTTCCTGGTGACGACGCGCATCGTCGCCGGCTTCATCGCCGTCGTCCCGCTCTACGTCCTGGGACTGCTGACCAGCTACTTCGCCACCCGCACGATCGCGACCCAGGCCTACGGCCAGTCGGCGGGGACCTACGACCACTACTTCAACCTCTTCCTGCCCCCGCAGGACGTGCTGTGGTCGTTCGTCAAGGTGCTGGTCTTCTCGGTCGTGATCATCCTGACCCACTGCTACTACGGCTACCGGGCCAGCGGCGGGCCGGCGGGCGTCGGCCTCGCGGTCGGCCGGGCGGTGCGCTTCTCGATCGTCGCGGTGAACGTGATCGACCTGTTCCTGTCCCTGGCCATCTGGGGCTCCACCACCACCGTGCGGATCGCGGGGTGAGCCGGCGATGACGTCGACGCGGGCCATGACCGTCCGCCGCCGGCTGCAGGGCGTGGCGTTCCTCGTCGTCCTCGCGGCCCTCCTCGGGCTGTCCGTGGCGATCTACGGCAAGGCGTTCACCGACGTCGCCACCGTGACGCTGCAGGCGGACACGGCCGGCAACCAGCTGCAGGAGGCCTCGGACGTCAAGGTGCGCGGGGTCATCGTCGGCGAGGTGCGCGACGTCCGGGCCGACCTGGACGGCGCCACCATCGAGCTGGCCATCGCGCCGGAGCACCTCGCGCAGATCCCGGCCGACGTGACCGCGCGGCTGCTGCCCAAGACCTTGTTCGGCGAGCGCTTCGTCAGCCTGGTCCCGCCGGAGAACCCGTCGTCCCGGCCGCTGGCCGACGGCGACGTCATCGGCCAGGACCGCACCGAGAACGCCATCGAGCTGCAGCGGGTCATCGACGACCTGCTGCCGCTGCTGCAGGCGGTGCCGCCGCAGGACCTCTCCTACACCCTCGGCGCGGTCGCCGACGCGCTGCGCGGCCGCGGTGACTCGCTGGGGGAGAACCTGGCGACCGCCGGCAGCTACGTGGGCCAGGTCAACACCGTGCTGCCGCAGCTGCAGGCCGACATCTCCGGCATGGCCGACGTCGCCGACACCTACGACTCGGCCGCCGACGACCTGCTCGCCGTCCTGGACGACCTGGCCGTCACCAACACGACGATCGTCGACCAGGCCGAGCAGCTGCGGCGCACCTTCACGGTCGGCGGCCGCTCGGCGACCACGGCGGCGCAGTTCCTGGAGAGCAACGAGCCGAACCTGATCTCGCTGGCCGCGACCTCGCTGCCGGTGCTCGGCGTCTTCGCGAAGTACTCGCCGGAGTACCCGTGCCTGCTGAACGGGCTGGCCCGGTTCGACCCGATGATCACCGAGGCCTTCGGCGGGGACGGCGACCCGGCGCTGAACCTGAACATCTCGGTGACCCTGCCGCCGCGCAACCCGTACGTGCCCGGGGACCAGCCCGCCTACGCCGACCGGTCCGGGCCCGACTGCCAGGGCCTCGACGACGTCGACGCGCTCATCGCGGCGGCCGCGCAGGGCGAGTACTACTGCCCGACGCCACCGGCCGACGGCGTGGACTCCGCCGACAGCCCCACGTCCGGCAACCCGCGCTGCCTCGGCGGCTCCGGGCCGGACGACGTCCCGGCGGGCGCGGGCGACCCCAACCCGGCCGCCGGCCGGTCGGTGGGCCTCGCGCTGGCGGGCTCCACCGCGGAACTGGACTTCGTGAAGAACATCCTCGGCTACCAGACCGGGCTCGCCCCGGGCGAGGTCTCGGACCTCTCCGCCACCACGCTGGCGCCGCTGCTGCGGGGGACGCAGGTGGTGCTCCAGTGAGAGGACTTGCCGGGCCGCTGACCAAGCTGGCGGTCTTCGCGCTGGTCACCGTGCTGGCCAGCTACGTGCTCGTCACGACGATCACCAACGCCGGCTACGGAGACCAGCTGACCTACCGCGCCCAGTTCACCGACGTCGCCGGCCTGGTCGAGGGTGACGAGGTCCGCATCGCCGGCGTCCGCGTCGGGCAGGTCACCGGGATCGGGCTGGCCGAGGGTACGGACGACCCGGCCGCCGAGGTGGAGCTCGAGGTGGCGGAGGACGTGCCGCTGCCCGCCGCGGTGGAGGCCACCATCCGCTACCGGAACCTGGTCGGCCAGCGCTACGTCGCGCTCACCGAGGGCCAGGGATCGGCGGGGCGGAACCTGCGGGAGGGCGCGGTCATCCCCGTGGGCCGCACCCATCCGGCGCTGGACCTGACCACCCTGTTCGGCGGCTTCCGGCCGCTGTTCCAGGCGCTCTCGCCGGCCGACGTCAACCGCCTCTCGTTCGAGATCATCCAGGTGTTCCAGGGCGAGGGCGGCACGGTGCAGAGCCTGCTGTCGCACGTCGCGTCGCTGTCGTCGTCCCTGGCCGACAAGGACGCGGTGATCGGCAGCGTCATCGACAACCTGACCACCGTGCTGGGCAGCGTCGCGGCGCGCGACCAGCAGCTGTCGGACCTGATCGTGAGCCTGCAGCAGTTCGTCACCGGCCTGGCGGCGGACAAGGACGCGATCTTCGACTCGCTGCAGACCATCGACACCCTCGCCGACACCACGGCCGGGCTGCTGGTCCGGGCCCGCCCGCCGCTGACCGCCGACATCGAGCAGCTCGGCGCCCTCGCCGGCAACGTCGCCGACTCCGGCGACGTGCTGGAGGGCTTCCTCCAGCTGGCGCCCACCAAGATCGACCTGATCACCCGCACCGCGGTCAACGGCAGCTGGTTCAACTTCTTCATGTGCGGCGCCTCGGGCTTCGTCGTCCTGCCGGGCACCGGGCCGGACACGACCAACGGGATCACCGTGCCGGCCGGCGGCCTGAACAGTGGAGAGGCGGGGTGCGGCTGATGGCTCGTCGATCCACGCCGTTCCGCGACCGCAACCCCGTGGTCATCGGGGCGATCAGCCTGAGCGTGATCGCGGCGCTGGTGCTGCTCGCGTTCAACGCGCAGTCGCTGCCGCTCATCGGTGGCGGCACGGTCTACCGGGCCCAGTTCTCCGAGGCCGCCGGGCTGCAGCCCGACGACCCGGTCCGCGTCGCCGGCGTCAAGGTCGGCAAGGTCGAGGGCCTGTCGCTGGAGCACGGCGCGGTCATGGTCGAGTTCCGGGTCAAGGACGCCTTCGTCGGCGACCGCTCCGAGGCGGCCATCAAGATCGAGACGGTGCTCGGTGCCAAGTACCTCGCGCTGGTGCCGCGCGGCGCGTCGGCGCTCGACCCGGACCAGCCGATCCCGCTGGAGCGCACGGCCTCGCCCTACGACGTCGTCGAGGCCTTCGCCGACCTGTCGACGACGATCGACCAGATCGACACCGCCCAGCTGGCCGGCTCCTTCGAGGTGCTCTCGCAGACCTTCGCCGACACCCCCGACGAGGTGCGCACGTCGCTCGCGGGGCTGTCCCGGCTGTCGGACACGATCGCCTCCCGCGATCAGCAGCTGCGCGACCTGCTGGCCGCCACGTCGCGGGTCACCCAGGTGCTCGCCGACCGCAACGGCGAGTTCACGAAGCTGATCGTCGACTCGAACACGCTGCTGCAGGAGGTGCAGGAGCGCCGGGCACTGATCGACGCGATCCTCACCCACACCCAGGAGCTGGCCACCCAGCTCTCCGGCCTGGTCGCCGACAACCGGGCGGTGCTCACGCCGGCCCTGCAGCAGCTGTCGACGGTCACCGACATCCTGTCCCGCAACCGCGCGGCGCTGGGGCAGACGGTGGCCAACCTGGCCCCGTTCGTCCGCGTCTTCACCAACACCCTCGGCAACGGACGCTGGTTCGACAGCTTCGTCGAGAACCTGATCCCCGGCGTGCTGGGCTCGGCCGTCTGCGGCGGCGCGGCGCAGACCCCGGTGCCGGTCGGCTGCGGCACGGGGGGCAACTGATGACCGGCACCCTGCAGCGGGGCATCGCGATCGCCTCCGCCGTCGTCCTGCTCGCCGCGATCGGCTGGACGGTGCTGCGCCCGGTGGGCTCGTACCGGGTGACGGCGTACTTCGACCAGGCGGTGGGCCTGTACGAGGGCTCCGACGTGCGCATCCTCGGCATCCCGGTCGGCACGATCACCGCCGTCGTCCCCCAGGGCGGCCGGGTGCGCGTGGACATGGAGATCGAGGACGACTACGACATCCCGGCCGAGGCCGACGCGGTGATCCTCGCGCCGTCGCTGGTGTCCGACCGGTACGTGCAGTTCGCGCCGGTCTACGACGGCGGCGCCACGATGGCCGACGGCGCCACGGTCCCGCTCGAGCGCACCGCCACCCCGGTCGAGCTGGACGAGGTCTACGGCGCCCTGGACGACCTGTCCGCGGCGCTCGGCCCGACCGGCGCCAACGAGGACGGCGCGCTCTCGGACCTGATCGACACGGGCGCGGCCAACCTCGACGGCAACGGTGCTGCACTCAACTCCACGCTGACCGGCTTCTCGCAGGCGGTGCGCACCCTGGCCGAGAACCGCGACGACCTGTTCTCCTCCCTCGACAACCTGCAGACGTTCACGACGGCGCTGGCCACGGTCGACACCCAGGTGCGCCAGTTCAACGACAACCTCGCCGGGGTGGCCGACCAGCTCGCCGGCGAGCGGGAGGACCTCGCCCGGGCCGTCGATCTGCTGACCCAGGCCCTGGGGGACGTCGCCGACTTCGTGCGGGACAACACCGCGCTGCTCACCGGCAACGTCGACAAGCTCGCCGACGTGACGCTGACCCTGGTGCAGCAGCGGCAGGCGCTGGCCGAGGTGCTCGACGTCGCGCCCGCGGCCCTGGGCAACCTGGCGCACGCCTACAACCCCGACTACGGGACCCTCGACACCCGCGACAACTCGCTCGGCTCCACGAACGCCGACGTGATCGTCTGCCAGATCCTCGCGCAGGCGAACCGGCTGGAACTGCCGGCCGGGCTGGACCTGGACGATCCCCTGCAGGTGCTCGGCCTGCCGCCGACGGAGCGGATCTGCGCCCGGCTGCTCTCCGGGGACGCCGACGCGAACGGCGTGCTCGACGACCTCGACGGCAACGGGGTGTCCGACCTGCAGGAGCTGCTGACCTCGGTCTTCGGCGGGGGCAGCGGTGCCGCCACGGCCGGCAGCCGGCTCCCGGGGCTGCCCGCGGTGGGAGGCCGGTCGTGAACCGCCGCGTGAGCGCGCTCGCGGCCGGGCTGCTGCTGCTCTCCGGCTGCGGGTTCCGCGGCGCGTACTCCTTCAGCCTGCCCGGCGGCGCCGACGTGGGGGACCAGCCGTACACGGTGCAGATCCAGTTCGCCGACGTCCTGGACCTGGTGCCGCAGTCCGGCGTCCGCGTCGCCGACGTCCCGGTCGGCCGGGTCACCGACATCGAGCTGTCCGACGACTGGACGGCGGTCGTCACCGTCACCGTCAACGGGGACGTCGACCTGCCGGCCAACGCGGTGGCGATGATCGGTCAGTCCTCGCTGCTGGGGGAGAAGTACGTGGAGCTGGCCGCGCCGGGCAGCGAGCCCGCGCGGGGGCGGCTCGAGGACGGGTCGCTGATCACCCTGGACCGGACCAACCGCAACGTCGAGGTCGAGGAGCTGCTCGGCGCACTGTCGCTGGTGCTCAACGGCGGCGGCCTGGCCCAGCTGCAGACGATCACCCACGAGCTCGGCGACGCCATGCAGGGCCGGGAGGACGAGCTGAAGGACACGCTCGACCAGCTCGACACGTTCATCGGCGGCCTGGACGACCAGCGCGCCGAGATCGGCCGGGCGCTGGACAGCGTCAACGCGCTCGCGGCGAGCCTGGCCGAGCGCACCGGCACGATCGAGACCGCGCTCGACACGATCGGCCCCGGGCTGGACGTGCTCAACCAGCAGGAGGACCTGCTGGTGTCGATGCTCGACAGCCTGGCCCGCCTCGGCGACGTCGGGACCCGGATCATCAACCAGGCCGGGCAGGACACCGTGCAGGACCTTCAGCTGCTCCAGCCGATCCTGAGCCAGCTGGCCGCGGCCGGCTCCGACCTGACGGGCTCGCTGGATCTGCTGCTGACCTATCCGTTCCCCGCGAGCTCGCTGTCCGCGCTGAACTACCGGCCCGACTCGCGCACCGGCGGCTACGGCCTGTTCACCAACATGACCGCGACGCTGAACATCGACCTGCGCGAGATCCTCTGCCGCTACGCCGTCGACCCCGTCACCGGCGCATTGAAGATCGAGCCGCAGGAGCTGGTCGGCGACACCTGCGGCCAGGTCGGCTCCCCGCCGGGCAACCAGCCGCGGACCCCCACCACCGCGACCGCGCTCAGCCTGCCCGGGCTGCCGGCCGATCTCGTGGGCAGCGTCGTCGGGGGTGCCGCTGGCGGCGCGACCGGGCTCCCGGGCCTGCCGGGCATCCCGGGAGGCACGCCGTGATCACCCGCGGGACCAAGCTCAAGCTGGTCGCCTTCCTCGCCCTCGCCGTCCTCGGTATGGCCTACCTCGGCTTCAACTACGTCGGCCTGGACCGCGTGCTGCTCGGCACCGGCTACGACGTCGCGGCGGACTTCGCGGACTCCGGCGGCATCTTCGTCAACGCCGAGGTCACCTACCGCGGCGTCTCCGTCGGCCGGGTCACGGACATGCAGCTCACCGACGACGGCGTCCGCGTGACGCTGACCATCGAGCCGGACAGCACGCCCATCCCGGCCGACGCGCGGGCGGTCGTGGCCAACCGCAGCGCGGTGGGGGAGCAGTACGTCGACCTGCGCCCGGACGACGACGACGGGCCGTTCCTCGCGGACGGCTCGGTCATCCCGCAGAGCCGGACCGCCATCCCGATCCCGGTGGAGCAGCTGCTGCTCGACGTCGACCAGCTCGTCGGCTCGCTGGACGTCGAGGACCTGCGGACCGTGGTCGACGAGCTCGGCAAGGCCTTCGCCGGGGCCGGCGACGACCTCGGCCGGCTGATCGACAACGGCGACCTGCTGCTGGCCCGCGCCGAGCAGTCGCTGCCGCAGACCCTGCAGCTGATCACCGACGGGCAGACCGTGCTCGAGACGCAGGTGGCCAGCCGCTCGGCGATCCAGGACTGGGCGGCGAACCTGCGCCTGGTGTCGGACACGCTGGTGGAGATGGACCCCGACCTGCGCACCCTGGTGGTCAACGCGCCGGACGCCGGCGACGCCCTGCAGGAGCTGGTCGACAACGCCGGCCCGGGCCTGGGCTCGCTCGTGCGCAACCTCGACATCCTCAACGGGGTCACCATCCCCCGGCTGGACGGCGTCGAGCAGATGCTG
Source organism: Geodermatophilus sp. SMS 5-13 (assembly GCF_059428245.1). Lineage (NCBI taxonomy): Bacteria > Bacillati > Actinomycetota > Actinomycetes > Geodermatophilales > Geodermatophilaceae > Geodermatophilus > Geodermatophilus sp. SMS 5-13. The sequence continues at coordinate 4,972,803 of NZ_CP165729.1, read as the reverse complement.
GTCACCTACCCCGACGCCGTCTCCGGTGGCTTCAGCGTGGTCCGCAACGACGGCGGCACCATGCGGGCGCACTTCGGGTTCGTCCTCAACGCCGGCGACCCGCGGGCGTGCACCAGCGGCTACGTCTCCACGGGGCAGACCCCGAGCCCGGGCGCCGTCTCGAGCGTGGACACCGACGGGGTGCGCTGCGCGGTGGTGAACGGGGCCGACCCGAACCCGGGTGACGGGGTGGACGAGTCGGGCTCCGACATCCGAGGCGAGCAGAACATCGGCCGCAGCGGCGGCGTGGGCTCGCCCGGCCCGCAGGGCGGGCTCGCCCAGGGCGGCGAGGTGGTCACCGGGATCGTCGACGACGTCCTCGGCGGGATCTTGTCCGCCACCCCCTTCTCCCGCTCGATCGGGTGATCGTGGCCGAACGGGCAGGCCGGGTGCAGGAAACGACCGAGAGGATGACAGAGGTGACGAGCGAAGCGCGCGGGCGCGCGCTGGCCGAGGACGACGCCGTCCCCGGCGCCGTGGACGAGCGGATCCCGGACGTCGAGCCGGTGGTGCTGCGCCGCCGGCGGGGTGCCGACGACGATCCGGCGGAGGAGCCGGCCGGAGAGGACCGCCGCGCCCGGATCTCCTTCCCGCTGGTCCCCGTGCTGGCCGTGCTGCTCGTGCTGCTGCTTGGCGCCGCGGGGTGGCTGTGGGCCACCCGGCCCGCGCCGTCGTCCATCACCACCGGGGACTACGTCGACGTGCTGCAGGCCGCCCGCTCCGAGGTGGTCGACCTGACCTCGTTCGACTACGTGACCCTCGACGAGGACATCGAGCAGGCCCGCCGGATCACCACCGGTGACCTGCGTGACGAGGCGGTCGCCCAGCTCGACGACAACCGGCAGCAGCTGACCGACACCGAGGCGGTCGTGCAGACCGAGGTCGTCGGCGCCGCAGTCACCCGGGCCGACGCGGAGCACGGGACGGTGCTGCTGGTGATCCAGTCGACCCAGAAGACCAACGCCGACGAGCAGGCCCAGGTGATCCGCTACCGGATCCAGGCCGAGCTGACCGACGTCGACGGCCGCTGGCTGCTCTCCGGGCTGACGGGGCGGTGAGGGACGTGCCCGAGACCCCCGACGAGCGCCCCCGCCCGACTCCGCGGCCCCGGCCCGGCGCCGCCGTCCGCCCCAGCCCCCGCCCGCGGGTGGCCGGCAGCCGGCGGGACCGGGACGACGCGGCGTCCCGCGCGGTGCCGATGCCGCGCACCCGCCCGGCCCGGCCGGCCCCGGCCCGCGCCGACGAGAAGGCGCCGATGCGGGCCCCGAAGCCCGCCGCCCGGCGAACGGCGCGCTCCGCGGGCGCGGCCGAGCAGCCGCGGCGGGGCGGTGGCCGGGCGCTGGCCCTCGTCCTCGCCGTCCTGTGCCTGCTCGCGGCCGCCGGTGCCGGCTACCTTTACTGGCAGCGCACCTCGCCGCGCTACGTCTCCGCCACGGTGCTCGACGCCACCCGTGACGGCATCGAGGCGATCTACGCCTTCGACTACCGCGACTCCGAGGGCAGCGTGCAGCGCAAGCTCGACGTCCTCACCGGCGACCTGCGCGACCAGTACCGGACCGACCTGTCGCAGGGCGGGATCATCGACACCTACGAGCAGGTCTCGGCGACCACCAGCTACGAGGTGCTCGACGTCGGGCTGCAGCAGATCAACGACGCGCAGGACGCGGCCACCCTGGTCGTGTTCGGCCGGTACGTGGTCAAGTCCGTCAACAGCGGGGACCAGCCGGCGCCCGACGGCTCGGAGTGCGAGGTCACGCCGGAGGGCGCGCAGGCGTGCACGCAGACCGTCCAGGTGCACGTCGTCCGCGTCGACGGGGACTGGAAGATCAGCGAGCTGACGGTCCTGACCACCAGCTGACGCGGCGGGGCGGGCGGCGGAGCAACCAACAAGTAGCGGCGTGGCAGTGCCCAAGCGGGCCCGAGCCTGGCATCATGGCTCCCACGAACGGCCCGGCGAGCCCCTGCTCGGCGGATCCGCTGTCGTTCCGGGTGTGGCGCTCGTCGCGTGCCGGCCCCCCGACGTGGACAGCGTGCGCCAGCAGGGGTAGGGTCTCCTGTTGCGCTGCCCCCTGACTGCCTGCCCGCTACTGACGGGTCACATGTGGTGCCCGGGATCCTTCCCGGACCCCCGGATGACCCCCTGGTGCAGGACGGACGCGGACAGCCCCGCCGTTACCGACTTTCGACCCAGGACGAAATCCCGCACCCACCGGCCGCACGTCGTGAGTCCTTGGAAGGACGCATCTTGGCAGGCTCTCGCCCCACCAGCATCAACCCCAGCACCACCGAGTCCGGCACCACCCAGCATGACCCCGAGGTCCCTCAGTCCGGTACGCACACCGGTGAGACCGACCTGCAGAAGATCCCCGGCGCTCCGCTCCGGGTCTCCTTCGCCAAGATCCACGAGCCCCTCGAGGTGCCCGATCTGCTGGCGCTGCAGACCGCCTCCTTCGACTGGCTCATCGGCAGCCCGGAGTGGCGGGCCACCCTCTCGCCCGAGGAGCAGGCCGGCGCCGTCGGCGGCCTGGCCGAGATCCTCGAGGAGATCAGCCCGATCGAGGACTTCAGCGGCTCGATGTCGCTGTCCTTCTCCAACCCGCGCTTCGAGGACGTCAAGGCGTCGCTCGAGGAGTGCAAGGACAAGGACATGACCTACGCGGCGCCGCTGTTCGTCACCGCCGAGTTCATGAACAACACCACCGGCGAGATCAAGAGCCAGACGGTGTTCATGGGCGACTTCCCGATCATGACGAACAAGGGCACGTTCGTCATCAACGGGACCGAGCGCGTCGTCGTCTCGCAGCTCGTCCGCAGCCCGGGCGTCTACTTCGACAAGGCCCTGGACAAGACGTCGGACAAGGACGTCTTCAGCGCCAAGGTCATCCCCAGCCGCGGTGCGTGGCTGGAGTTCGACGTCGACAAGCGGGACACCGTCGGCGTCCGCATCGACCGCAAGCGCCGCCAGCCGGTCACCGTGCTGCTCAAGGCCCTCGGCTGGACCGAGGACCGCATCCGCGAGCACTTCCAGTGGTCGCCCACGGTCCTCGCCACCCTCGAGAAGGACCACATCGCCGGGCAGGACGAGGCGCTGCTGGACATCTACCGCAAGCTGCGGCCGGGCGAGCCGCCGACGCGGGAGAGCGCCCAGGCGCTGCTGGAGAACCTCTTCTTCAACCCGAAGCGCTACGACCTGGCGAAGGTCGGCCGCTACAAGGTGAACAAGAAGCTCGGTGTCGAGGTGCCGCAGAGCACCCTGACGCTGACCGAGGACGACATCGTCGCCACCATCGAGTACGTCGTGCGGCTGCACGCCGGCGAGCCCGACCACGGCGTCGACGACATCGACCACTTCGGCAACCGGCGCCTGCGCACCGTCGGCGAGCTGATCCAGAATCAGATCCGGGTCGGCCTCTCCCGCATGGAGCGCGTCGTCCGCGAGCGGATGACCACCCAGGACGTCGAGGCGATCACGCCGCAGACCCTGATCAACATCCGGCCGGTCGTCGCCTCCATCAAGGAGTTCTTCGGCACCAGCCAGCTGTCCCAGTTCATGGACCAGACCAACCCGCTCGCGGGCCTGACCCACAAGCGCCGCCTGTCGGCGCTGGGCCCGGGTGGTCTGTCCCGTGAGCGGGCCGGCATGGAGGTCCGCGACGTGCACCCGAGCCACTACGGCCGGATGTGCCCGATCGAGACGCCGGAAGGCCCGAACATCGGCCTGATCGGCTCGCTGTCGGCCTTCGGCCGGGTCAACGCCTTCGGCTTCATCGAGACCCCGTACCGCCGGGTCGAGAACGGCGTCGTCACCGACCGGATCGACTACCTGACCGCCGACGAGGAGGACCGCTTCGTCGTCGCCCAGGCGAACTCGCCGCTGGACGCCCAGGGCCGCTTCGCCGAGGACCGCGTCCTGGTCCGCACCAAGGGCGGTGAGGTCGACTACCTCGCCCCGGAGAACGTCGACTACATGGACGTCTCGCCGCGGCAGATGACCTCGGTCGCGACGGCGATGATCCCGTTCCTCGAGCACGACGACGCCAACCGCGCGCTCATGGGCGCGAACATGCAGCGCCAGGCCGTGCCGCTGCTCCGTTCCGAGGCGCCGCTGGTCGGCACCGGCATGGAGCTGCGCGCCGCGGTCGACGCCGGCGACGTCGTGGTGGCCGAGAAGGCCGGTGTGGTCGAGGACTCCACCGCCGACTACGTCACCGTCATGGCCGACGACGGCACCCGGCAGACCTACCGGCTGCTGAAGTTCCGCCGCTCGAACCAGGGCACCTCGATCAACCAGTCCCCGGTCGTCGAGGAGGGCCAGCGGGTCGAGGTCGGCCAGGTCATCGCCGACGGGCCGTGCACCGACCAGGGCGAGATGGCGCTGGGCAAGAACCTGCTCGTCGCCTTCATGCCGTGGGAGGGCCACAACTACGAGGACGCGATCATCCTGTCGCAGCGCCTCGTGCAGGACGACGTCCTGTCCTCGATCCACATCGAGGAGTTCGAGGTCGACGCCCGCGACACCAAGCTCGGCGCCGAGGAGATCACCCGGGACATCCCGAACGTCTCCGAGGAGGTCCTCGCCGACCTCGACGAGCGCGGCATCATCCGCATCGGTGCCGAGGTCGTCCCCGGCGACATCCTCGTCGGCAAGGTCACGCCCAAGGGCGAGACCGAGCTGACCCCCGAGGAGCGGCTGCTCCGGGCGATCTTCGGTGAGAAGGCCCGCGAGGTCCGCGACACGTCGCTCAAGGTCAAGCACGGTGAGTCCGGCAAGGTCATCGGCGTCCGCGTGTTCTCCCGCGAGGACGGCGACGAGCTGCCCGCCGGCGTCAACGAGCTGATCCGGGTCTACGTCGCCCAGATGCGCAAGATCTCCGACGGCGACAAGCTCGCCGGCCGCCACGGCAACAAGGGCGTCATCTCGAAGATCCTGCCGCAGGAGGACATGCCGTTCCTCGAGGACGGCACCCCCGTCGATATCGTCCTGAACCCGCTCGGCGTGCCCGGCCGCATGAACGTCGGCCAGGTGCTGGAGACCCACCTCGGGTGGGTCGCCAAGTCCGGCTGGCAGGTCGAGGGCGACCCCGACTGGGCGAAGAACCTCCCGGTGACCGCGCACTCCGCCGCCCCCGGCACGCGGACCGCGACCCCGGTGTTCGACGGCGCCAAGGAGGAGGAGATCGTCGGCCTGCTCGGCTCGACGATCCCCAACCGCGACGGCGAGCGGATGGTCAAGGAGACCGGCAAGGCGCGGCTGTTCGACGGCCGCTCCGGGGAGCCCTTCCCCGAGCCGATCTCGGTGGGCTACGTCTACATCCTGAAGCTGCTGCACCTGGTCGACGACAAGATCCACGCCCGGTCCACCGGCCCCTACTCGATGATCACGCAGCAGCCGCTGGGTGGTAAGGCGCAGTTCGGTGGCCAGCGCTTCGGTGAGATGGAGTGCTGGGCGATGCAGGCCTACGGCGCGGCCTACGCGCTGCAGGAGCTGCTGACCATCAAGTCCGACGACATCCTCGGTCGCGTCAAGGTCTACGAGGCGATCGTCAAGGGCGAGAACATCCCCGAGCCGGGCATCCCCGAGTCGTTCAAGGTGTTGCTCAAGGAGCTGCAGTCGCTCTGCCTGAACGTCGAGGTCCTCTCCGGCGACGGGCAGGCGATCGAGCTGCGCGACACCGACGACGAGGTCTTCCGGGCCGCGGAGGAGCTGGGCATCGACCTGTCCCGCCGCGAGCCGTCTTCCGTCGAAGACGTGTGATCCTCCGCCGGCCGGCCCCGGGTACCCGGGGCCGGCCGGCCACCCCACTTGGTCAAGACAGAGAACTAGCCCCTGAAAGGGGTCATCACTTTGCTCGACGTCAACTTCTTCGACGAGCTCCGCATCGGTCTGGCCACCGGCGACGACATCCGCCAGTGGTCGCACGGTGAGGTGAAGAAGCCCGAGACCATCAACTACCGCACGCTCCGTCCGGAGAAGGACGGCCTCTTCTGCGAGAAGATCTTCGGTCCCACCCGGGACTGGGAGTGCTACTGCGGCAAGTACAAGCGCGTCCGCTTCAAGGGCATCATCTGCGAGCGCTGCGGCGTCGAGGTGACCCGCGCCAAGGTGCGTCGTGAGCGGATGGGCCACATCGAGCTGGCCGCGCCGGTCACCCACATCTGGTTCTTCAAGGGCGTCCCCTCGCGCCTGGGCTACCTGCTCGACCTGGCGCCCAAGGACCTCGAGAAGATCATCTACTTCGCCGCCTACCTGATCACCACGGTCGACGACGAGTCGCGCCACCGCGACCTCCCGACGATCGAGGCCGAGATCAGCGCGGAGAAGCACAACCTCGAGTCCCGTCGCGACGCCGACGTCGAGGCCCGCCAGCAGAAGCTGGAGGCCGACCTGGCCGAGCTCGAGGCCGAGGGCGCCAAGTCCGACGTGCGCCGCAAGGTGCGCGAGGGCGGCGAGCGCGAGATGCGCCAGCTGCGCGACCGCGCCCAGCGGGAGATCGACCGCCTCGAGGAGGTGCTCGACACCTTCCGCAAGCTCGAGGTCAAGCAGCTCATCGCCGACGAGGGCCTCTACCGGGAGCTGCGCGACCGGTTCGGGGAGTACTTCGAGGGCGGCATGGGTGCCGCGGCGCTGCAGAAGCTGCTCGCCGACTTCGACCTCGACGCCGAGGCGGCCTCGCTGCGCGAGACCATCCGCACCGGCAAGGGCCAGCGCAAGCTGCGCGCGCTCAAGCGGCTCAAGGTCGTCGCGGCGTTCCTGCAGACCCGCAACTCGCCCATGGGCATGGTGCTGGACTGCGTCCCAGTCATCCCGCCGGACCTGCGCCCGATGGTGCAGCTCGACGGCGGCCGCTTCGCGACCAGCGACATGAACGACCTGTACCGCCGGGTCATCAACCGGAACAACCGGCTCAAGCGGCTGCTGGACCTCGGCGCGCCCGAGATCATCGTGAACAACGAGAAGCGGATGCTCCAGGAGTCCGTGGACGCGCTGTTCGACAACGGCCGCCGCGGCCGGCCGGTCACCGGCCCGGGCAACCGCCCGCTGAAGTCGCTGTCCGACCTGCTCAAGGGCAAGCAGGGCCGGTTCCGGCAGAACCTGCTCGGCAAGCGCGTCGACTACTCCGGCCGGTCGGTCATCGTCGTCGGCCCGCAGCTGAAGCTGCACCAGTGCGGTCTGCCCAAGCAGATGGCGCTGGAGCTGTTCAAGCCGTTCGTCATGAAGCGGCTGGTCGACCTCAACCACGCGCAGAACATCAAGTCCGCCAAGCGGATGGTCGAGCGCGCGCGTCCGGTCGTGTGGGACGTGCTGGAGGAGGTCATCACCGAGCACCCGGTGCTGCTCAACCGGGCGCCGACGCTGCACCGCCTCGGCATCCAGGCCTTCGAGCCGCAGCTGGTCGAGGGCAAGGCCATCCAGATCCACCCGCTCGTCTGCACCGCGTTCAACGCGGACTTCGACGGTGACCAGATGGCCGTGCACCTGCCGCTCTCGGCCGAGGCGCAGGCCGAGGCCCGCATCCTCATGCTGTCGAGCAACAACATCCTGAGCCCGGCCGACGGTCGTCCGATCACCGCGCCGACCCAGGACATGGTGCTGGGCCTGTACCACCTGACCACCCTGGTGGCCAGCCGCGAGGAGGCCGACGGCGGGGAGCCGCGCGCGTTCTCGTCGGCCGCCGAGGCGGTCATGGCCTACGACGCCGGGGCGCTGGGGCTGCAGGAGCGGGCCCACATCCGCCTCGACGAGGTGTTCGGCGTCGACAACGGCGCGGTCAACGAGCCGTGGGAGCAGCCGGAGGACTGGACGCCGGGCGGTCCCGCCACGGTGCTGACCAGCCTGGGCCGGGTGCTGTTCAACGAGGCCCTGCCCGAGGACTACCGCTTCGTCAACTACCAGGTGCCGAAGAAGGAGCTCGTGGCGATCGTCAACGACCTCGCCGAGCGCTACCCCAAGGTGCAGGTCGCCGCGACCCTCGACGCCCTCAAGGCGGCCGGGTTCCACTGGGCCACCCGCGCGGGCATCACGATCGCCATCGACGACGTGGTGACCCCGCCGGCCAAGCAGGAGATCCTCGACCGGCACGAGGAGGAGGCGCGCAAGATCGAGCGCCAGTACGAGCGCGGCGTCATCACCGACGCCGAGCGTCGTGGGGAGCTCATCGAGATCTGGACCCGCGCGCGGGCCGAGGTCAGCCAGGCGATGGTGGACAACTTCCCGACCACCAACCCGGTCTGGGTCATGGTCAACTCGGGCGCCCGAGGCAACATGATGCAGATCAGCCAGATCGCCGGCATGCGCGGCCTGGTGGCCAACCCGAAGGGCGAGATCATCCCGCGGCCGATCAAGGCCAACTTCCGGGAGGGTCTGTCCGTGCTGGAGTACTTCATCTCCACGCACGGTGCCCGCAAGGGTCTGGCCGACACGGCGCTGCGCACCGCGGACTCCGGTTACCTGACCCGCCGGCTGGTCGACGTCTCGCAGGACGTCATCATCCGCGAGGAGGACTGCGGCACCGAGCGCGGTGTCATCATGCCGATCGGCACCGTCGTCGACGGCCGGGTCACCCGTGACGCGCACGTCGAGACGAGCGTCTACGCCCGCTCCCTGGCCGCCGACGTGGTGGCCGAGGACGGCACGGTCATCGCCGAGGCCGGCGCCGACCTGGGCGACGTCCTGATCGGGCAGCTCATCGACAACCAGGTCGCCGAGGTCAAGGTGCGCTGCGTCCTGACCTGCGAGTCGCTGCTCGGCACCTGCGCCACCTGCTACGGCCGGTCGCTCGCGACCGGCAAGCTGGTGGACGTCGGCGAGGCGGTCGGCATCATCGCCGCCCAGTCGATCGGTGAGCCCGGCACCCAGCTGACGATGCGCACCTTCCACACCGGTGGTGTCGCGGGTGAGGACATCACCCACGGTCTGCCGCGTGTGGTGGAGCTCTTCGAGGCCCGCGTCCCCAAGGGCAAGGCCCCGATCGCCGAGCTGGCCGGCACGGTCCGCATCGAGGACGGCGAGCAGTTCCGCAAGCTGACCATCACCCCGGACGACGGCTCCGACGAGGTCGTCTACGACAAGCTGTCGCGCCGGTCGCGGCTGCGGGTCGAGGACGGCGCGCACGTCGAGGTCGGCGAGCAGCTCACCGAGGGAGCTGTGGACCCGCACGAGGTGCTGCGGATCATGGGCCCGCGCGAGGTGCAGCTGCACCTGGTCCGCGAGGTCCAGGAGGTCTACCGCAGCCAGGGCGTGTCGATCCACGACAAGCACATCGAGGTGATCATCCGGCAGATGCTCAAGCGGGTGACCATCATCGACTCGGGCGCGACGGAGTTCCTGCCCGGTGCGCTGGTCGAGCGGACGCTGTTCGAGACCGAGAACCGCCGCGTCGTCGCCGAGGGCGGCGAGCCGGCCTCGGCCCGCCCGGTGCTCATGGGCATCACCAAGGCCTCGCTCGCGACCGAGTCGTGGCTGTCGGCCGCCTCCTTCCAGGAGACGACCAAGGTGCTCACCGACGCCGCGATCCAGGGCAAGAGCGACAGCCTGCTCGGGCTCAAGGAGAACGTGATCATCGGCAAGCTGATCCCGGCGGGTACGGGCATCAGCCGCTACCGGAACATCACGGTCGAGCCGACCGAGGAGGCCCGCGCCGCGGTGTACACCATGGCCGGCTACGACGACGGGCAGTACTACAGCCCGGACGTCTTCGGTCAGGGCACCGGCGAGGCCGTGCGCCTGGAGGAGTACGACTGGCGCGGCTGAACGCCGTAGCGCAGGAGGGCCCCGCGACCGTCAGGTCGCGGGGCCCTTCCGCGTTCTCCTGGCGGCCACGATCAGCTCAGCTGATCGCAACGGTTCCTGGCTCACGGTGTGACGTGAGCCAGGAACCGTTGCGGTGAGCCAGGACGTCAGCCGAACTCCGGCTGGGTGGCCGTGAAACGGGCCTCGACCGTCGCGGACACCGTCTGCGGCACCGGCTGCACGTCGAACGTGACCTCGTCGGCCACGCTGTCGTGCGCGGCGGTGCGGAACATCGCCGCAGGTGCTGCCGCGAACGTCTCGGGCCCCGACATCCCGACGTCGGCGATCTCCACCAGGCCGGTCAGCCGAGCGCCGGCCGCGGCGGCGTACTCCTCGGCCCGCCGCCGGGCGTCGCGGACCGCCTCGGTGCGCGCCCGCCGGTAGGCCTCGCTGTCGGGCCGCAGCGCCCAGAAGGGACCGGTGAGGGCCACCATGTCCCGGTCGGCGAGCCGCAGCAGCAGGTCGCCCAGCACGCCGAACTCCACGACGGTCGCGGTCACCTGCACACCGGCCAGGTAGCCGGTCACCCGCTCGCGCGGCTTGCCGTCCTTGAACTGCGGCCGCACCCACACGGCCCCGGCCGCCACCGACTCGACGGCCGGGCCGTACGCCTCGAGCGCCGTCCGGACCTCGTCGGTCCGCCGGGTCAGGTCACGCAGGGCCTGCGCCCGGTCGGCGGACCGGCCGCCGACCGAGACGCTCACCCTGGCCAGCTCCGGCGGCACGTCGGCGGTCCACGAGCCACGGACGGCGACGGTGGCGGGGGCCTGCTCGGCCACGGTCAGCCGGCCAGGCGGCGCATGGTCTCCACGGTGCGCAGGCGGCCCTCGCGGCTGCCGTCGAGCGGTTGCAGCGCCAGCGTGGTGACGCCGGCCGCGTCGAAGGCGGCGATCCGCTCGGCGACGTGCCCCTCCGGCCCGATCAGCGACACGGACCGCACGAGCTCCTCCGGCAGCGCGGCCGCGGCCTCGTCCTTCTTGCCGGACAGGTAGAGGTCCTGGACCTCCTTGGCCTCCTTCTCGTAGCCGTAGCGGCAGGCCAGGTCGTTGTAGAAGTTCTTGCCCCGCGCGCCCATCCCGCCGACGTAGAGCGCCAGGTGCGGGCGCACCTGGTCGTGCAGGTGGTCGACGTCGTCGCCGATCGCCACCGGGACGCCGACGACGATCTGCAGCTCCCCGAGCGACGCGTCGCGCTTGGCCTTGCCCGCCGCCAGGGACTCGCCCCAGACGTCGCCGGCCTTCTCCGGCTGGAACCAGATGGGCTGCCACGCCTCGGCGATCTCGGCCGCCAGCTCGACGTTCTTGGGACCGAGCGCGGCCAGCATCACCGGCACCCGCTCGCGCACCGGCGTGTTGATCAGCTTCAGCGGCTTGCCCAGCCCGGTGCCCTGGCCGGCCGGCAGCGGGACCTGGTACTTGGCGCCCTCGTGCACGACCCGCTCGCGCCGCCACACCTGCCGGCAGATCTCGACGACCTCGCGGGTGCGCTGCAGCGGCGCGTCGTAGGGGACGCCGTGCCAGCCCTCGATCACCTGCGGCCCGGAGGCGCCGAGGCCGAGGATGAACCGGCCGCCGGAGACGAAGTCCAGCCCGGCCGCGGTCATGGCGGTCAGCGTGGGGGTGCGGCTGTAGATGGGGAAGATCGCGCTCATCAGGTCGACGCGCTCGGTCACGGCCGCGAGGTAGCCGAGCTGGCTGACCGCGTCGAAGGTGTAGACCTCCGACACCAGCGCGACGTCGAGCCCGGCGGCCTCGAGGTCACGGATCTCCGCCGCGGTCTCCTGGAAGCCCCCGCTGTAGCTGGCCTGGATGCCGATGCGCACGTGCACTCCTCCGGTCGTCGGCGCCCTGGTCGGCGCCGTCCGCGACCGTAGTCGCCCGCTCAGAGCGCCCGGACGCCCCCGACGACCTCGGTGACCACGCGCACGCCGTCGATGTCCCCGGGGACGCGGCTGGCGGCTCCGGCGTCGGCCAGGTCCACCTTGACCACGTAGCCGGTGTCGCGGCGAGCGAGACCGATCCCGACGACGCCCGGCTCCGCGGCCAGCTGCGCGGCGAGCGTGCTCTTCGCGGCGCGCGCCGTCGCTCGGTCGGTCACAGCAGCCATGGTGCCCCGTCGGGGCGTTCCAGGACAGCCGGACCGGCCAGTTCCGCCCGACCGAGGGGGTACGGATCAGGCAGCAACCCATTCGACGCCGAGGGTCTCGACCACGGTGGCCAGGGGGTTGGCGAACGTCACGCCGCCTCCCGCGCTGCCACCCTCCTCGCTGCCGGCGAACAGCAGGCCCAGCGGCGCCCGGTCGGAGCTGCGCCAGATCACCGACCCGCTGTCCCCGCCGGCGCTGAAGGCACCCGTCAGACCCTCGATCTCGATCTGGTCGTCGAAGGTGTGCAGCGCCTCGTCGTACTGCACCCTCACCCCGTCGACCTCCACCGCGGAGATCCGCCCCCTGGTGTGCCCCGTGGTGCGCCCGACCTTCTCCACGAGGTCATCGGGGTCGATGTCGGCAGCCGCGGCCACGACGCCGGTCAACCGGCCGCCGGGGAGGTCCCCCGGGGTGGCGGACACGCCGTCGTCGAGCACGGCGACCGCGGCGTCGACGAGGTTGCGCCGCTCGCCGGTGAAGCGCCGGAAGGCGGCCAGGGTGCCGATCCGGTCGGCGGCGTCCCCGCCGTCTGCAGGACCCGGCTGGAGGACGGCGTCGCCGATCTCCGCCGCGTCGCTCGCCGCCAGCACGTGATTGTTGGACAGAATGGCCAGCCGGCCGCCGAGCCGCACGAAACCGCCCAGGGTTCCCGCCGTGACGGAGGAGTGGGCCACCGAGAGCCCCGGCCGCAGGGGACGCACCCGGCGCTGGAGGTCGGCGGGAGCGGGGGACGACAGCGCTCTGACCGGACCGATGATGCGCACGTCGAGCTGGGCCTCGGCGGCCGCTCCGAGGTCGGGCAGGAGCGCCGCGTCGGCCGGTTCCCCGAGCCGCACCGCGACCCGGGCCCGGCCGGCACCGGCCGGCGCCAGCCCGACCGCCACCCACGGGCGGCGCCCGGGCTCACCCGCCCGCTGCGCGACGGGGGGCACGGCTCGGAGGAACGCCAGGATGCGCATCTTCAGTTCGCGCGCGGTATCGGGGTGCATCGTGGCCTCCGAATGCAATCCGTGTCCCTCGAAGCACTCAACGTAGTTCGGGGGTAGGACAGTTGCGCGCAGGTTCCCCCGAGCGGTGGACACGGCACATCGGCCGCCGGGGGTACCGTCCAGGCTGTCCCGGAGAGCCACGGCACACCGGGAAGAGGTCCGGGAGGCCGGCTGTTGTCTCCCGTGCGACCAGCGCTGCGTCGGTGTGACGAAGGGCCCCCTGTCGACTTGGGGACCCGGTTTGCACCGGTCTTCGCGGCGCGGGTATCGTGGTCAGCCGTGCCCAGGGTGCCCTGGGCCTGCTCCCGTTCGCGGTGCGCCTGGGTGGCCGGAGGATCGCTCCTCCTGACACCGGGGTCCACCTCCCGGCCGAGTGCCGGGGGTGGCGACGCCGAGTCGCGAGGGGCGACCGAGTCCGGTCCGTCGACAGCGGCCGGCTCCGGGGAAGGGCGACACGCCCGACCGCGTGGGTCGGACGGTGACTGACGACCTGGACCGGGGTAGGCCCGAACAGGGCCGGCACCACCGAGCACGACAGCAGAGCACCACATCGAGAGCACGACCCAGCGCAGGTAGGAGATCCAGGCCGCTCATGCCCACGATCAACCAGCTGGTCCGCAAGGGCCGCGAGGACAAGGTCGAGAAGACCAAGACCCCGGCGTTGAAGGGTTCCCCTCAGCGCCGCGGCGTGTGCACGCGCGTCTACACCACGACGCCGAAGAAGCCGAACTCGGCGCTGCGCAAGGTCGCTCGCGTCCGCCTCACCAGTGGCATCGAGGTCACCGCCTACATCCCGGGCGTCGGCCACAACCTGCAGGAGCACTCGATGGTGCTCGTGCGCGGCGGCCGCGTGAAGGACCTTCCCGGCGTGCGCTACAAGATCATCCGCGGCTCGCTGGACACCCAGGGCGTCCGCAACCGCAAGCAGGCTCGCAGCCGGTACGGCGCGAAGAAGGAGAAGAGCTGACATGCCGCGCAAGGGCCCCGCGCCGCGCCGTCCGCTGGTCGCCGACCCGGTCTACCAGTCGCCGCTGGTCACCCAGCTGGTGAACAAGGTCCTGGTCGACGGCAAGCGTTCGGTCGCCGAGTCGATCGTCTACGGCGCCCTCGAGGGCTGCCGGGCGAAGACCGACACCGACCCGGTCGTCACGCTCAAGCGGGCGCTGGACAACGTCAAGCCGGCCCTCGAGGTCCGCAGCCGCCGCGTCGGTGGTGCGACCTACCAGGTCCCGGTCGAGGTCCGCGCCTCCCGCAGCACCACGCTCGGTCTGCGCTGGCTGATCCAGTACAGCCGCGCGCGTCGCGAGAAGACGATGACCGAGCGCCTGATGAACGAACTGCTCGACGCGAGCAACGGTCTGGGTGCAGCGGTCAAGCGCCGTGAGGACACGCACAAGATGGCCGAGTCGAACAAGGCCTTCGCGCACTACCGCTGGTAACGCAGGTCCAGCGGCGCCCGCTGCACGCGGGACGGCCGGGTCACCCCCGGCGCCCGCGCACGGACATCCCGCACGTGGACTGACGCAAGAGGAGTAAGGACATGGCCGACACCAAGGCCCAGCTCGCCAACACCCGCAACATCGGGATCATGGCGCACATCGACGCGGGCAAGACCACGACGACCGAGCGCATCCTCTTCTACACCGGTATCAACTACAAGATCGGTGAGGTCCACGACGGCGCCGCCACGATGGACTGGATGGAGCAGGAGCAGGAGCGCGGCATCACCATCACGTCGGCCGCGACGAAGTGCTCCTGGAACGGCCACGACATCAACATCATCGACACCCCCGGGCACGTCGACTTCACCGTCGAGGTGGAGCGGTCGCTGCGCGTGCTCGACGGTGCGGTCGCGGTCTACGACGGCGTCGCCGGCGTGGAGCCGCAGACCGAGCAGGTGTGGCGCCAGGCCGAGAAGTACGGCGTCCCGCGGATGTGCTTCGTCAACAAGCTCGACCGGACCGGCGCGGACTTCTTCCGCTGCGTCGACATGATGGTCGAGCGGCTCGGCGCCAACCCCGTGGTGCTCCAGTTGCCGATCGGTGCCGAGGCCGACTTCATCGGCGTCGTCGACCTGGTCGGGATGCGCGCCCTCACCTGGCGCGGCGAGACCCAGATGGGCGAGGACTACTCCGTCGAGGAGATCCCGGCCGAGCTGGCCGACCAGGCCGCCGAGTACCGCGAGAAGCTGCTCGAGGCCGTCGCCGATACCGATGACGCCCTCATGGAGGCCTACCTCGGTGGCGAGGAGATCTCCGTCGAGACGCTGAAGGCCGCCATCCGCAAGGCGACCATCTCCGGCCAGGTGAACCCGGTGCTCACCGGCACCGCGTTCAAGAACAAGGGCGTGCAGCCGCTGCTCGACGCGGTCGTCGACTACCTGCCCAGCCCGCTGGACATCGAGGCGATCGTCGGCACCGCGCTCGACGGCGAGACCGAGGTCGTGCGGCACGCCGACGAGAGCGAGCCGTTCGCGGCGCTGGCCTTCAAGATCCAGACCGACCAGCACCTCGGCAAGCTGACCTACGTCCGCGTCTACTCCGGCCGGCTCTCCTCCGGGTCCCCGGTGCTCAACAGCACCAAGGACCGCAAGGAGCGGATCGGCAAGATCTACCAGATGCACGCCAACAAGCGCGAAGAGCGCGAGGGTGTGGGCGCCGGTCAGATCGTCGCCGTCGTCGGCCTCAAGCAGACGACCACGGGCGACACGCTGTCCGACCCGCAGAACCCGGTGATCCTGGAGTCGATGACCTTCCCGGCGCCGGTCATCTCGGTCGCCATCGAGCCGAAGACCAAGGGCGACCAGGAGAAGCTCGGCACCGCCATCCAGAAGCTGGCCGAGGAGGACCCGACCTTCCAGGTCCGCCTCGACGAGGAGACCGGCCAGACGGTCATCTCCGGCATGGGCGAGCTCCACCTGGAGATCCTGGTCGACCGCATGCGGCGCGAGTTCAAGGTCGAGGCCAACGTCGGCAAGCCGCAGGTGGCCTACCGGGAGACGATCCGCAAGGCCGTCGAGAAGTTCGACTACACCCACAAGAAGCAGACCGGTGGTTCGGGGCAGTTCGCCAAGGTGCAGGTCACCCTGGAGCCGCTGCCGATCAGTGGCGACAGCCCGACCTACGAGTTCGAGAACGCCGTGACCGGTGGCCGCATCCCGCGGGAGTACATCCCCTCGGTCGACCAGGGCATCCAGGACGCCATGCAGTACGGCATCCTCGCCGGGTACCCGCTGGTGGGCGTGAAGGCGATCCTGGTCGACGGTCAGTACCACGAGGTCGACTCCTCGGAGATGGCCTTCAAGATCGCCGGCTCGATGGTCTTCAAGGAGGCCGCGCGCAAGGCCGACCCGGCCCTGCTCGAGCCGCTCATGGCCGTCGAGGTCGTCACGCCCGAGGACTACATGGGCGACGTCATCGGCGACCTGAACTCCCGGCGCGGGATCATCCAGGCGATGGAGGAGCGCTCCGGCGCCCGCGTCGTCCGGGCCCTGGTCCCGCTCTCGGAGATGTTCGGCTACGTGGGCGACCTGCGCAGCCGCACCCAGGGGCGGGCGAGCTACACCATGGTGTTCGACTCGTACGCCGAGGTCCCGCAGAACGTGGCCAAGGAGATCATCGCCAAGGCCACCGGCGAATGACCCCGCCGGCGGGATAGCCCGCCGGCCCCCGAGCACCGCCCACCCCTAGAGCACGCACCACCTGCGTCACCACGAGGAGAGGAACCCAGTGGCCAAGGCCAAGTTCGAGCGGACCAAGCCGCACGTCAACATCGGCACCATCGGGCACATCGACCACGGCAAGACCACGCTGACCGCGGCGATCACCAAGGTGCTGCACGACAAGTACCCGGACCTCAACGAGGCGTCGGCCTTCGACCAGATCGACAAGGCGCCCGAGGAGAAGGCCCGCGGCATCACGATCTCGATCGCCCACGTCGAGTACCAGACCGAGAACCGGCACTACGCGCACGTCGACTGCCCCGGTCACGCCGACTACATCAAGAACATGATCACCGGTGCGGCGCAGATGGACGGCGCCATCCTGGTGGTCGCGGCCACCGACGGCCCGATGCCGCAGACCAAGGAGCACGTCCTCCTGGCCCGCCAGGTCGGCGTCCCCTACATCGTCGTGGCGCTGAACAAGGCCGACATGGTCGACGACGAGGAGATCCTCGAGCTCGTCGAGCTCGAGGTCCGCGAGCTGCTCTCCGAGTACGAGTTCCCGGGCGACGACGTCCCCGTGGTCCGCGTCTCCGCCCTGAAGGCCCTCGAGGGCGACCCCGAGTGGGCCGACAAGCTCATGGAGCTCATGAACGCCGTCGACACGGCGATCCCGGAGCCCCAGCGCGAGATCGACAAGCCGTTCCTCATGCCCGTCGAGGACGTCTTCACGATCACCGGTCGTGGCACCGTCGTGACCGGTCGCGTCGAGCGCGGCATCGTCAAGGTGTCGGAGGAGGTCGAGATCGTCGGCATCCGTCCGTCGTCGACCAAGACCACCGTCACCGGCGTCGAGATGTTCCGCAAGCTGCTCGACCAGGGCCAGGCCGGTGACAACGTCGGCCTCCTGCTCCGCGGCATCAAGCGCGAGGACGTCGAGCGCGGCCAGGTCGTCGTGAAGCCGGGTTCGATCACCCCGCACACCAACTTCGAGGGCTCGGTCTACATCCTCTCGAAGGACGAGGGTGGCCGCCACACGCCGTTCTTCAACAACTACCGTCCGCAGTTCTACTTCCGGACGACGGACGTGACGGGCGTCGTGACCCTGCCCGCCGGCACCGAGATGGTCATGCCCGGCGACAACACCGAGATGACGGTCGAGCTGATCCAGCCGATCGCCATGGAGGAGGGCCTGCGGTTCGCCATCCGTGAGGGTGGCCGCACCGTCGGCGCCGGCCGCGTCACCAAGATCATCAAGTAGCACCCCCGCAGACGGGCGGCGGCCTGAACCGGTCGCCGCCCGTCTCCCGGGTCCACGCGGACCCACCGGTTCGTCCGGACCCACTCAAGCCAGAACCACCCGATCGGCAGGAGCGAAGAACAGCGATGGCGGGACAGAAGATCCGCATCCGGCTGAAGGCCTACGACCACGAGGCGATCGATGCCTCGGCGCGGCGCATCGTCGACACGGTGACCAAGACCGGTGCGCGCGTCGTCGGCCCGGTGCCGCTGCCGACGGAGAAGAACGTGTACTGCGTCATCCGCTCGCCGCACAAGTACAAGGACTCGCGCGAGCACTTCGAGATGCGCACGCACAAGCGCCTCATCGACATCCTCGACCCGACCCCGAAGACGGTCGACGCGCTCATGCGCATCGACCTGCCGGCCTCGGTCGACGTCAACATCCAGTAAGGGCTTTCAGCAGACATGGCGAGCACATTCCGCGGGCTCCTCGGAGAGAAGCTGGGCATGACCCAGGTCTTCGACGAGAACAACCGCATCGTGCCGGTGACCGTCGTCAAGGCCGGGCCGTGCGTGGTCACCCAGGTGCGTACTCCGGAGCGTGACGGCTACTCGGCCGTCCAGCTCGGTTTCGGTGAGATCGACCCCCGCAAGGTGAACAAGCCCGAGGGCGGGCACTTCGCCAAGGCGGGCGTGACGCCCCGGCGGCACCTGGTCGAGCTCCGCACCGAGGACGCCTCCACCTACGAGGTCGGCCAGGAGCTGACCGCCGAGGTGTTCGACGGCGTGGCCAAGGTCGACGTGATCGGCACCAGCAAGGGCAAGGGCACCGCCGGTGTCATGAAGCGTCACGGCTTCCGCGGCCTGGGCGCCGCCCACGGCACCCAGCGCAAGCACCGTTCGCCCGGCTCCATCGGTGGCGCGTCCACCCCGGGCCGCGTGTTCAAGGGCCTGCGCATGGCCGGCCGCATGGGCGCGGTGAAGACGACGACGCTCTCGCTCAACGTCCACAAGGTGGACACCGAGCGCGGGCTGCTGCTGATCAAGGGCGCCATCCCGGGTCCGAAGGGCGGCCTCGTGCTCGTCCGTTCGGCCGTCAAGGGCGGCCCCGTGGGGAGTGACAACCAGTGACCTCGGCGACCCAGACCCGGACCGACCGGCAGGTCGACGTCCGCACGCCGGCGGGGGAGACCTCCGGCAGCGTGACCCTGCCCGGTGAGCTGTTCGACGCGACGGCCAACGTCTCGCTGATGCACCAGGTGGTCGTGGCCCAGCTGGCCGCGGCCCGCCAGGGCACGCACGCGACGAAGACCCGTGGCCAGGTCAGCGGTGGTGGCGCGAAGCCCTACCGCCAGAAGGGCACCGGCCGCGCCCGCCAGGGCTCGACCCGCGCACCGCAGTTCGAGGGCGGTGGCACGGTCCACGGCCCGCAGCCGCGCGACTACAGCCAGCGGACGCCCAAGAAGATGAAGGCCGCCGCCCTGCGTGGCGCCCTCTCCGACCGCGCCCGCGAGGACCGCGTGCACGTGGTGACCACCTTCGTCGACGGGGACACCCCGAAGACCAAGGCCGCGATCGCCACGCTCGACGCGGTGACCGGCGCCAGGAAGGTGCTCGTCGTCCTCGACCGGGACGACGTCCTCAACTGGGTGAGCCTGCGCAACGAGCCGCGGGTGCACCTGATCGAGGCCGGCCAGCTCAACACCTACGACGTGCTCAACGCCGACGAGGTGGTCTTCACCGAGACCGCGCTCGCCGAGTTCGTCGCCGGTCCGGGCAAGGGGGCGGCCGTCGACAAGCCCGACCTGACGACGCCGGACGTCCCCGGCGCGGTGCCGTCGATCGCCCCCGCCGAGGGCGAGGGCACCGTCGACACCGACGACACGGCCACGGCCGCCGCCCCGGCGCGGGCCAGGAAGGCCGCGCCGACGACCGGCGCCGCCGCCCCGGCCACCGCCGCCGAGGCTGCCGCCGCTCCGGCCGGGCAGGCCGAGGCCGCCAACGCTGGCGCGGACGCCACCGCGCCGACCGAGGACGGCACCACCGACGCGAGCACCGAGGAGAAGGCATGACCGTCCGCGACCCCCGGGACGTCCTGCTCGCCCCGGTCATCTCGGAGAAGAGCTACGGGCTCCTGGACGACAACCAGTACACGTTCATCGTGCTGCCCGAGGCCAACAAGACGCAGATCAAGATCGCTGTTGAGCAGGTCTTCAACGTGAAGGTCACCGGCGTCAACACGGTCAACCGCCAGGGCAAGCGCAAGCGCAGCCGCGGCACGCGGATGGGCAAGCGCAAGGACACCAAGCGCGCCATCGTGTCGCTCGCGCCCGGCGACCGCATCGAGATCTTCGGGGGTCCGGGCGCCTGACGCGCCCGGACGGACCAGGGATAGAAGACAAGGGACAGTTCGATGGCTATCCGCAAGTACAAGCCGACGACGCCGGGCCGCCGTGGCTCCAGCGTCGCCGACTTCGCCGAGGTCACCCGTGACCACCCCGAGAAGTCGCTGGTCCGGCCGCTGCACGGTCGTGGCGGGCGCAACGTCCACGGCAAGGTCACCGCGCGGCACCAGGGTGGCGGGCACAAGCGCGCCTACCGGGTGATCGACTTCCGCCGGGCCGACAAGGACGGCGTGCCGGCCAAGGTCGCGCACATCGAGTACGACCCGAACCGCACCTCGCGGATCGCGCTGCTGCACTACGCCGACGGCGAGAAGCGCTACATCCTGGCGCCGGCCCGGCTCAAGCAGGGCGACCTCATCGAGTGCGGCCCCTCGGCCGACATCAAGCCGGGCAACAACCTGCCGCTGCGGAACATCCCCGTCGGCACCGTTGTTCATGCCATCGAGCTGCGACCGGGCGGCGGGGCGAAGATCGCCCGCTCGGCCGGGACCAGCGTCCAGCTCGTCGCCCGTGAGGGCCGGCTGGCGCAGCTGCGCATGCCGTCGGGGGAGATCCGCAACGTCGACGTGCGCTGCCGCGCGACCGTCGGCGAGGTGGGCAACGCCGAGCAGTCCAACATCAACTGGGGCAAGGCCGGCCGGATGCGGTGGAAGGGCAAGCGCCCGACCGTCCGTGGTGTGGCCATGAACCCGGTGGACCACCCGCACGGTGGTGGTGAGGGCAAGACCTCCGGTGGTCGCCACCCGGTGAACCCCTGGGGCAAGCCGGAGGGCCGGACGCGCAAGCGGAAGGCTAGTGACGCCATGATCGTGCGCCGCCGGCGCACCGGCAAGAAGCGCTGAGCGGGTAGAGGAGTCCGACAGACATGCCACGCAGCCTGAAGAAGGGCCCGTTCGTCGACGACCACCTGCTCGCCAAGGTGGACGCTCAGAACGCCAAGGGCACCAAGACCGTCATCCGCACCTGGTCGCGGCGCTCGACGATCATCCCCGACATGCTCGGGCACACGATCGCCGTGCACGACGGCCGCAAGCACGTCCCGGTCTTCGTGACCGAGGCCATGGTCGGGCACAAGCTCGGCGAGTTCGCGCCCACGCGCACCTTCCGTGGGCACGTCAAGGACGACCGCCGGTCGCGTCGCGGCTGAGGTAGAGAGAGATCACCATGACTTCCCAGTTGGGACAGGAGGCGCCGGTCGCCCGGGCTACGGCTCGGTTCGTCCGCGTGACCCCGATGAAGGCCCGCCGGGTGGTGGACCTGATCCGCTACCTGCCCGCCGACGAGGCCCTGGCCCTGCTGCGCTTCGCGCCGCAGGCAGCCAGCGAGCCGGTCGCCAAGGTCGTCGCCAGCGCGGTGGCCAACGCGGAGCACAACCTCCGGCTCGACCCGGCGGCTCTCGTGGTGAGCGCCGCGTACGTCGACGAGGGCCCCACGATGAAGCGGATCCGGCCGCGCGCCCAGGGCCGCGCGTTCCGCATCAACAAGCGGACCAGCCACATCACCGTCGAGGTCAGCGAGGTGGCGGTCAGCGCCGAGCTGGCGGCCAAGTCGCGCAAGGCGCGGCGGGAGACCGGCCAGTCCGGTCCGGCCACGCAGCAGACCGGTCGTAAGGGCAACACGAGGGGAGGGACCCGCTAGTGGGTCAGAAGGTCAACCCGCACGGGTTCCGGCTCGGCATCACCACCGACTACAAGTCCCGGTGGTACGCCGACAAGCTGTACAAGGACTACGTCAAGGAAGACGTGGCCATCCGCAAGCTCATGAGCAAGGGCATGGAGCGGGCCGGCATCTCCAAGGTGGAGATCGAGCGCACCCGTGACCGTGTCCGCGTCGACATCCACACCGCCCGGCCGGGCATCGTCATCGGCCGCCGCGGCGCGGAGGCCGACCGCATCCGCGGCGAGCTGGAGAAGCTGACCGGCAAGCAGGTGCAGCTGAACATCCTCGAGGTGAAGAACCCCGAGGCCGACGCCCAGCTGGTCGCCCAGGCCGTGGCCGAGCAGCTGTCCAGCCGCGTGAGCTTCCGCCGCGCCATGCGCAAGGCGATGCAGTCGGCGCAGCGCAGCCCGCAGGTCAAGGGCATCCGCGTGCAGTGCTCCGGCCGCCTCGGCGGCACGGAGATGAGCCGGTCGGAGTTCTACCGCGAGGGTCGTGTGCCGCTGCACACGCTGCGGGCGAACATCGACTACGGCCTGTACGAGGCCCGGACCACCTTCGGCCGTATCGGCGTCAAGGTCTGGATCTACAAGGGCGACGTGAGCGGCTCGCGGGCCGAGCGCGAGGCTCTCGAGGCCCTCGCCGCCCGCCAGCAGCGCCGTGAGCGCCAGCAGCGCCCGCGCCGCTCGGGCTCCTCCGGCACCACCGCCGGCGGTACCGAGGCCGGCCGCGCGGCCGCCGAGGCCCCCGAGGCCCCCGAGGCCCCGGTCGCGACCGACGTCGACACCACCACCAGCGCCGTCGCCGCCACCTCGGGCGACGTCGCGCCCGCGCAGAGCGTCGGCGAGGCTGCCGGCGCCGAGGGCACCGCCGCGGCCGAGACCGCTGGTGCCGAGAACACGGAGGCCTGATCCCCATGCTGATCCCTCGGCGGGTCAAGCACCGCAAGCAGCACCACCCGGACCGCTCCGGGCGGGCCAAGGGCGGCACCGCGATCAACTTCGGTGACTACGCCATCCAGGCCCTCGAGCCGGCGTACGTGACCAACCGGCAGATCGAGTCCGCCCGTATCGCCATGACCCGGCACATCCGCCGTGGCGGCAAGGTGTGGATCACGATCTACCCGGACCGTCCGCTGACTAAGAAGCCGGCCGAGACCCGCATGGGTTCCGGTAAGGGTTCGCCGGAGTGGTGGGTCGCCAACGTCAAGCCCGGCCGCGTGATGTTCGAGCTGTCGGGTGTCGCCGAGCCGGTGGCCCGCGAGGCCATGCGCCGCGCGATCCACAAGCTGCCCATGAAGTGCCGCTTCATCACGCGCGAAGGAGAGGTGTGATGGCCGCCGGCCTGACCGCCCCGGAGCTGCGCGAGCTCTCCGCTGAGGAGCTCGCCGCGCGGCTGCGTGAGCACAAGGAAGAACTGTTCAACCTGCGTTTCCAGGTGGCCACCGGCCAGCTGGACAACAACCGGCGACTGCAGACGGTCCGCCGCGACATCGCACGGATCTACACGATCATGCGCGAGCGCGAGCTGGGTCTGTCCGTCGCCCCGAACGAGGGTGTGGCATGAGCGAGGTCAACGAGTCCGTCGCCACGGGCCCCGGCCTGGCCGGCCGCGGCTACCGCAAGGTCCGTGAGGGCCTCGTGGTCAGCGACAAGATGGACAAGACCATCGTCGTCGAGGTCGAGGACCGCGTGAAGCACGGCCTCTACGGCAAGGTCATCCGCCGCACGAGCAAGCTGAAGGCCCACGACGAGCAGAACGTCGCGGGCATCGGCGACCGCGTGCAGATCATGGAGACCCGGCCGCTGTCGGCCACCAAGCGGTGGCGGCTGGTCGAGGTCCTGGAGAAGGCGAAGTAGGCAGCGGGTACCGTGGTCGGTCGGCCCACATCGGGCCGACCGCTTCCACGGACCGGACGGCCGCAGGGCTGTGCACCTCGTGTGCTCGCCCCGGCCGTCTCCGCATGAAGGTGACGGCGTGAGCCGGGTGCCGAACCCGCGACCGGGCCGGCGCCACAGCAGAAGTTCGAAGACATAGGAGTAGGGACGTGATCCAGCAGGAGTCGCGACTGCGAGTCGCCGACAACACCGGGGCAAAGGAGATCCTCTGCATCCGGGTGCTCGGCGGTTCCGGGCGACGCTACGCGGGCATCGGCGACGTCATCGTCGCCACCGTGAAGGACGCGCTGCCCGGTGCCGGGGTCAAGCGGGGTGACGTGGTCAAGGCCGTCGTCGTCCGCACGGTGAAGGAGCGCCGTCGTCCCGACGGTTCCTACATCCGCTTCGACGAGAACGCCGCGGTCATCATCCGCGACAGCGGCGACCCGCGCGGGACCCGCATCTTCGGCCCGGTCGGCCGCGAGCTGCGCGACAAGCGGTTCATGCGGATCATCTCGCTCGCCCCGGAGGTGTTGTGACCATGGCCGCCCACAAGGTGAAGAACAGCCGGGCCAAGGCGCCGTCGATGAAGGTCAAGAAGGGCGACACCGTGCTGGTGCTGTCCGGCAAGGACCGCGGCGCCAAGGGGCGCGTCATCGCCGCCTACCCGCAGACGCAGAAGGTGCTCGTCGAGGGTGTCGGCCGCGTGAAGAAGCACACCCGGATCAGCACCAGCCAGCGCGGCGCCCAGCAGGGCGGGATCGTCACGCAGGAGGCGCCCATCCACGTGAGCAACGTGATGGTGATCGACTCCGAGGACAAGCCGACCCGGGTCGGCTACCGCAAGGACGAGGAAGGCCGCACGATCCGGGTGTCGCGGCGCACCGGTAAGGACCTCTGAGAACGATGAGCGCACCCACCCGTGAGCTGCCCCGGCTGCTCGCCCACTACCGCGAGGAGATCGCGCCCGGGCTGCAGTCGGAGTTCGGCTACAGCAACGTGATGCAGATCCCGCGGCTGACCAAGATCGTGGTCAACATGGGCGTCGGCGAGGCCACCCGTGACGCGAAGCTGATGGACGGCGCGGTCCGCGACCTCACCGCCATCACCGGGCAGAAGCCGGCCGTCGTCCGCGCCCGCAAGTCCATCGCGCAGTTCAAGCTGCGCGAGGGCATGCCGATCGGCGCCAAGGTCACCCTGCGCGGCGACCGCATGTGGGAGTTCCTCGACCGGCTGCTGTCGCTGGCGCTGCCCCGCATCCGTGACTTCCGCGGCCTGAACGCCAAGCAGTTCGACGGCCACGGCAACTACACGTTCGGGCTGACCGAGCAGTCGATGTTCCGCGAGATCGACGTCGACAAGATCGACCGGCCTCGCGGCATGGACATCACGCTGGTCACCACGGCCACCAACGACGACGAGGGTCGCGAGCTGCTCCGCCGGCTCGGCTTCCCCTTCGCCGGCCAGCCCGTCGTCGTGACGACCACCCGCTGACGGGTCGAGGAGAAGACCGATGGCCAAGAAGGCTCTGATCAACAAGGCGGCCCGCAAGCCCAAGTTCGCGGTCCGCGGCTACACCCGCTGCCAGCGGTGCGGCCGGCCGCACGCGGTCTTCCGCAAGTTCGGCCTCTGCCGGATCTGCCTGCGGGAGATGGCGCACGCCGGGGAGCTCCCCGGCGTGAGCAAGAGTTCCTGGTAAGGCACCACCCCCACCGATAGAGCACCACCGATCGCCGAGAGGCCCGGCGCCAAGTCATCGCGACCCAGCGCACGAGGAACCGCGGCGAGAGAGGCACCACACACGCCATGACGATGACCGACCCGATCGCGGACATGTTGACGCGGCTGCGCAACGCCAACGCCGCCTACCACGACTCCGCGACGATGCCGTCGTCGAAGTTGAAGACGCACATCGCCGAGATCCTCCAGCAGGAGGGCTACATCGCCGGCTGGAGGGTCGACGAGGTCGAGGTGGACGGGACCGTCCGCAAGGAGCTCGTCGTCGACCTGAAGTACGGCCCCAACCGCGAGCGGAGCATCGCCGGTGTCCGGCGCGTCTCCAAGCCCGGTCTGCGGGTGTACGCCAAGTCGAACTCCCTGCCCAAGGTGCTCGGCGGCCTCGGGGTGGCGATCATCTCCACCTCCACCGGGCTGCTGACCGACAAGCAGGCGACCAAGAAGGGCGTGGGCGGGGAAGTCCTCGCCTACGTCTGGTAAGAGGAGCGAGCGAAGATGTCACGGATCGGACGACTCCCGATTCCGGTGCCCGGCGGTGTGGACGTCACCATCGACGGCCGAACGGTCAACGTGAAGGGCCCCAAGGGCGCCCTCACGCACACCGTCGCCGCGCCGATCACCGTCGAGCGCGACGAGGACGGCACGCTGCGCGTGGTGCGTCCGGACGACGAGCGGCAGAACCGCGCCCTGCACGGGCTCTCGCGGACGCTCATCGCCAACATGATCACCGGCGTCACGCAGGGGTACACGAAGACCCTCGAGATCGTCGGCGTCGGTTATCGCGTCCAGGCCCGCGGGTCCGACCTGGAGTTCGCGCTGGGCTTCAGCCACCCGGTGCCGGTCAAGGCGCCGGACGGCATCACGTTCGCCGTCGAGACGCCGACCCGCTTCCGGGTCGAGGGCATCGACAAGCAGCGGGTCGGTGAGGTTGCGGCCAACATCCGCAAGCTGCGCAAGCCCGACCCGTACAAGGGCAAGGGCGTGCGGTACCAGGGCGAGGTCGTGAAGCGCAAGGTCGGGAAGACGGGTAAGTGATGGCTCAGGCAGACAAGACCGCGCGGGGGCACAAGCCCGTCGGCACCGACGTCAGCACTGCGCGCCGCGTCTCGCGGCTGCGCCGGCACACCCGGCTGCGCAAGCGTGTCTCGGGCACGCCCGAGCGCCCCCGCCTGGTGGTCAAGCGCAGCTCGCGGCACATCCACGTGCAGGTCGTCGACGACACCGTCGGCCGCACCGTGGTCAGCGCCTCGACGCTGGACGCCAGCATCCGCGGCACCGAGGGGAACAAGTCCGACCTCGCCCGCAAGGTGGGTGCCCTGGTGGCCGAGCGCGCCAAGGCCGCCGGTATCGCCGCCGTCGTCTTCGACCGCGGTGGCAACCGGTACGCCGGGCGGATCGCCGCCCTGGCGGACGGCGCCCGCGAGGGCGGGCTGGACTTCTGATGCACATTTCTGAGCGAATCGAGAGGGACGTCTGATGCCAGGACCACAGCGACGCGGCGGCGGCGCCGGCGGCGGCAACGACCGCCGTGACCGTCGTGACGGCGGCCGGGGCCAGGGAGGCGCTCCCGCCGAGAAGAGCAACTACATCGAGCGCGTGGTCGCCATCAACCGCGTGTCCAAGGTCGTCAAGGGCGGTCGGCGCTTCAGCTTCACCGCGCTGGTGGTCGTGGGCGACGGCGACGGCACCGTGGGCGTCGGCTACGGCAAGGCCAAGGAGGTGCCCGCGGCGATCGCCAAGGGCGTCGAGGAGGCCAAGAAGCACTTCTACCGGGTGCCCCGGATCGCCAGCACCATTCCGCACCCCGTGCAGGGTGAGGCGGCGGCCGGCGTCGTGCTGCTCAAGCCGGCCAGCCCCGGTACCGGTGTCATCGCCGGTGGCCCGGTGCGCGCCGTCCTGGAGTGCGCCGGCATCCACGACGTGCTCTCCAAGAGCCTGGGTTCGTCGAACCCCATCAACATCGTGCACGCGACCATGCAGGCGCTGAAGGAGCTCGTGCGCCCCGAGGAGATCGCGGCCCGCCGCGGCCTGCCCCTCGAGGACGTCGCTCCGGCCGCGATGCTGCGGGCGCGGGCGGGTCAGGGGGTCTGAGATGGCGCAGATCAAGGTCACCCAGATCCGGTCGGCGATCGGCACCAAGCCCAATCAGCGGCAGACGCTGCGGTCCCTGGGCCTGAAGCGGATCAACGACTCGGTCGTGCAGGAGGACCGTCCCGAGATCCGCGGGATGGTCGCGACGGTGCCGCACCTGGTCACCGTCGAAGAGATCTGAGCAGGGATTCCACATGACTCTCAAGGTCCACCACCTGCGTCCTGCCAAGGGCGCCCACACCCCGAAGACCCGCGTGGGTCGCGGTGAGGGCTCCAAGGGCAAGACCGCCGGTCGAGGCACCAAGGGCACCGGCGCCCGCGGCAACGTCTCCGCCCGCTTCGAGGGCGGCCAGACGCCGCTGCACATGCGGCTGCCCAAGCTGTCCGGGTTCAAGAACCGGAACAAGGTCGTCTTCCAGGTCGTCAACCTCGACCGGATCGCCTCGCTGTTCCCGCAGGGCGGTTCGATCAACCCCGACAGCCTGGCCGACGCCGGCGCGGTCCGCCGCGGCCAGCCGGTCAAGGTCCTGGGCACCGGCGACCTCGGCGGCATCGAGGTGCACGTGCACGCGCACGCCTTCTCCGGCTCCGCGGCCGAGAAGATCAGCGCGGCCGGGGGCAGCACCACCCTCGTCTGATCCGCGGACGACCCCCGGGGCCTTGAACGGCTCCGGGGGTCTTCCGCTGCCCGCCCTCCCGTACGGACGGCGGGTCGATTGCTAACCTCGATCCGACCGAGCAGGGGAGGGCACGTGCTGCAGGCGTTCGCCGCGGCGTTCCGGACGCCAGACCTCCGGCGCAAGCTGTTGTTCTCCCTGGCGATGATCGCCGTCTACCGGCTCGGCGCCAGCGTGCCCGGCCCCGGTGTTTCCGTGCAGGCGATCAACACCTGCCTGGACCAGGCCAGCCAGGGTGCCCAGCGGGACGTCTACTCGCTGGTGAACCTGTTCTCCGGCGGTGCGCTGCTGCGCTTGTCGGTGTTCGCGCTCGGGATCATGCCGTACATCACGGCCAGCATCATCATCCAGCTGCTGGTCGTGGTGATCCCGCGCTTCGAGCAGCTGAAGAAGGAAGGGCAGTCGGGCCAGCAGAAGCTGACCCAGTACACCCGCTACCTGACGATCGCGCTGGCGATCCTGCAGAGCACCGGGATCATCGCGCTGGCCCGCAGCGGCCAGCTCTTCCCGAACTGCAACCAGGACATCATCCCGTCCGACTCCGTGTGGACGACGGTCGTGCTGGTGGTCTCGCTGACCGCCGGCACCGCGGTGATCATGTGGCTGGGCGAGCTGCTGACCGAGAAGGGGATCGGCAACGGCATGTCCGTGCTGATCTTCACCTCGATCGCGGCGCGCATCCCCGCCGAGGGCGGCGCCATCCTGCAGACCCGCGGCGTCCTGGTCTTCACGCTCATCTGCCTGCTGGCTCTGCTGGTCATCGGCTCCGTGGTCTACGTGGAGCAGGCGCAACGCCGCATCCCGGTGCAGTACGCCAAGCGGATGGTCGGCCGCCGCATGTACGGCGGGACGTCGACCTACCTGCCGCTGAAGGTGAACCAGGCCGGCGTCATCCCGGTCATCTTCGCCTCCTCGCTGCTCTACCTGCCGCAGCTGATCACCCAGCTGCAGGGGAACGAGACCGGCCCGGTCCGGCAGTTCTTCGAGACCTACGTCATCGACCAGAGCAGCCCGGTCCACATCGCCCTGTACTTCGGGCTGATCGTGTTCTTCACGTACTTCTACGTGTCGATCACCTTCAACCCGGAGGAGCGGGCCGACGACATGAAGCGCTACGGCGGCTTCATCCCCGGCATCCGCCCCGGCCGCCCCACGGCCGAGTACCTGCAGTACGTGCTCTCCCGGATCACCCTGCCCGGGTCGATCTACCTGGGGCTCGTGGCAGTCTTGCCGAACCTGTTCCTGTCGATCACCCAGCAGGGACAGAACCAGAACTTCCCGTTCGGCGGGACGGCGGTGCTGATCATGGTCGGAGTGGGGTTGGAGACGGTGAAGCAGATCGAGACGCAGCTCAACCAGCGCAACTACGAAGGGTTCCTGAAGTAGTGCGCGTCGTGCTGCTCGGCCCCCCGGGGGCGGGCAAGGGGACCCAGGCGCAGATCATCGCCGGAAAGCTCGGCGCCCCGGCGATCTCGACCGGCGACATCTTCCGCGCCAACGTCAGCGGCCAGACCGAGCTCGGCAAGCAGGCCAAGGTCTACATGGACGCCGGCGACCTGGTGCCCGACGAGATCACCGTGGCCATGGTGAGCGAACGGCTCGCCGAGCCCGACGCCAAGGCCGGGTTCCTCCTCGACGGCTTCCCGCGGACCATCCCGCAGGCCGAGCAGCTGCGCTCGTCCCTCGCCGACCTCGGCACCGGCCTCGACCGCGTGCTCGAGATGGTCGTCGACGAGGACGAGCTGGTCCGGCGGCTGTCGGGCCGCCGCATGCTCGTCGACGGCGAGTGGGTGCAGCGCGACGACGACAAGCCCGAGACCGTGCGCCACCGGCTGCAGGTCTACCGGGAACAGACCTCGCCGCTGTCGGGGTTCTACGAGTCGGAAGGGCTGCTCTCGCGGATCGACGCGATCGGCGAGATCGACGAGGTCACCGCGCGTGCCATGGCGGCGCTGGGACGGCCGGACGGCACGCAGCCGCACGCGGACTGAGGAGCAGCGCCGGAACATGAGGGCCGGGGGAGGGATCCTTCCGCGCATCCCGCTGCTGGCGAAGTGGAGTGGACGCATGATCCAGATCAAGACAGCGCAGGAGATCGAGCTCATGCGGGCCGCGGGGCTCGTCGTCGCCGGCGCGATCAAGGCCGTGCGCGCGGCCGTTCGGCCCGGTGTCAGCACCGGTGAGCTCGACGCCATCGCGGAGGACCACATCCGATCGGCCGGCGCCGTCCCGTCGTTCCTGGGCTACCACGGCTTCACCGGCAGCATCTGCGCCTCGATCAACGACGAGATCGTGCACGGCATCCCCAACCGTGACCGCAAGCTCGCCGAGGGCGACAACATCTCCATCGACTGCGGCGCCATCCTCTCCGGCTGGCACGGGGACTCCGCCGTCACGGTCACCGTCGGCCCGCCGTCGACCGAGGACGCCGCGCTCATCGACGTGACCGAGCGCTCGATGTGGGCAGGTCTGGCCAAGGCTCTCGCCGGCGGCCGGCTCACCGACATCAGCGCCGCGGTCGAGCAGGTCGTCACCGCCGAGACCCACGCGTACGGCATCGTCGACCACTACGGCGGGCACGGCATCGGCACCGAGATGCACCAGGACCCGCACGTGCTCAACTACGGCCGGCCCGGCCGCGGCCCGCGGCTGGTCCCGGGCCTGGCGCTGGCGATCGAGCCGATGGTCACCGTGGGCGACCCGGCCACCGCCGAGCTCGAGGACGGCTGGACCGTCGTCACCAAGGACGGCTCGCGCGCCGCGCACTTCGAGCACACGGTCGCCATCACTCCCGAGGGCCCGTGGGTCCTCACCGCCGAGGACGGCGGGGTCGAGGGGCTGGCGCCCTTCGGCATCACCGTCCGGCACTGAAGCAGCACCCCGGGCCGGGCCGCTGCGGTCTCCGTCACCGCCCCCTGGGTTGGTGACGGAAGGGTCAGCGGGGTACAGTGGCCGGTGGCGCTCGCGCCGTCCTGTTGTCGTGCTGTGGCCGCGCGACGCGGGACGCCCTCGCGAGAGCGTCTGCACCACCAGTTCTGCAATCACCGAGCGTCCAGCCGGGTTCCGGCGTGGGCGCGCATCGAGTCAGGGAGGCCGTGTCGGGCATGGCGAAGAAGGACGGGGCCATCGAGGTCGAGGGTCGCGTCGTCGAGCCGCTGCCCAACGCGATGTTCCGGGTCGAGCTGCAGAACGGACACCGGGTGCTCGCCCACATCAGCGGCAAGATGCGCCAGCACTACATCCGCATCCTGCCCGAGGACCGCGTGGTCGTGGAGCTCTCGCCCTACGACCTGACCCGCGGTCGCATCGTCTACCGCTACAAGTAACCCGCCGGCCCGGGGATGCCCCGAGCAGACACACGTCAACGGCACACGATCTGAGGAATGAGGGGCGGCACCGGTGAAGGTCCAGCCGTCGGTGAAGAAGATCTGCGACAAGTGCAAGGTGATCCGCCGGCACGGCCGGGTCATGGTCATCTGCGACAACGCCCGGCACAAGCAGCGCCAGGGCTGAGGGAGTACCTGAAACATGGCACGACTGGCCGGCGTCGACCTGCCCCGCGAGAAGCGGATGGAGATCGCGCTCACCTACATCTACGGCATCGGCAAGGCCCACGCCAAGGAGACCCTGGCCGCGACCGGCGTCAGCCCGGACCTGCGCGTCAAGGACCTCGGCGACGAGGACCTGCTGAGGCTGCGCGACTACATCGACGAGCACTTCCGCGTCGAGGGTGACCTGCGCCGCGAGGTGGCCGCCGACATCCGCCGCAAGGTGGAGATCGGCTGCTACCAGGGGCTGCGCCACCGCCGCGGGCTGCCCGTCCACGGTCAGCGCACCCGCACCAACGCGCGCTCGAGCAAGGGCCCGCGCAAGACCATCGCCGGCAAGAAGAAGGCCGGCAAGAAGTAAGCCGCGAAGCGCGCCGTCGCAGCGACCCGGGAGGGCGGGAGCGACGGCGCGCCGCGTGCTGTTCCCAGGCCATCACACGTAAGGGATCAGAAGAGACTCATGCCTCCCAGGGCTCGCACCGCGGCCGGTGCCAAGAAGGTCCGCCGCAAGGAGAAGAAGAACGTCGCCCACGGCGCCGCGCACATCAAGAGCACGTTCAACAACACGATCGTGTCGATCACCGACCCCAACGGGAACGTGATCAGCTGGGCCTCCGCCGGCCACGTCGGCTTCAAGGGCTCGCGCAAGTCGACGCCGTTCGCCGCGCAGATGGCGGCCGAGAACGCCGCCCGCAAGGCGCAGGAGCACGGCATGCGCAAGGTCGACGTCTTCGTCAAGGGCCCGGGCTCGGGCCGGGAGACCGCGATCCGCTCCCTGCAGGCCACCGGCCTCGAGGTGGGGCAGATCCAGGACGTCACCCCGCAGCCGCACAACGGCTGCCGCCCCAAGAAGCGCCGCCGGGTCTGACCGGCCACTGACGAGACGAACGAGGTAGAGAACCGTGGCCCGTTACGCCGGAGCCGACTGCCGACTGTGTCGGCGCGAGAAGATGAAGCTGTTCCTCAAGGGCAGCAAGTGCGAGTCCCCGAAGTGCCCGATCGAGATCCGGCCCTACCCGCCGGGCGAGCACGGGCGGGGCCGCAGCAAGGACAGCGAGTACCTGCTGCAGCTGCGTGAGAAGCAGAAGGCCCGCCGCATCTACGGCGTGCTGGAGAAGCAGTTCCGCGGCTACTACGAAGAGGCCAACCGCAAGACCGGCAAGACCGGTGAGGTCCTGCTCCAGATCCTGGAGTCGCGGCTGGACAACGTGGTCTACCGGGCCGGCTTCGCCGAGTCCCGCGACATGGCCCGCCAGCTGGTCCGCCACGGGCACATCCGGGTGAACGGCCGCAAGGTCGACATCCCGTCGTACCGCGTGAGCGAGAACGACATCATCGAGGTGGCCGAGAAGTCCAAGGCGATGGTGCCCTTCCAGATCGCCCAGGCCCGGGCCGGCGAGCGCCCGGTGCCGCCGTGGCTGGAGGTCATCAGCAGCCAGCTCCGTGTCCTGGTGCACAGCATCCCGGCGCGCCAGGTGATCGACACGCCGGTGCAGGAGCAGCTGATCGTCGAGCTCTACTCCAAGTAGGCAGAAGGACCCCCCGCCCCCACCGCTCGCAAGCTCGCGGTGGGACCCTGCAGGGGGCCACGGCTCCGGCGGGCGGACAGATGCCCGCCGGAGCCCGCACCACCCCCTCACGGCGTCATATGGCGGGTGCCGGAGGACCTGAAGGAGAAGCACCATGCTCATCGCACAGCGCCCCACGCTGACCGAGGAGACCATCTCGGAGCAGCGCTCGCGGTTCGTCATCGAGCCGCTCGAGCCGGGTTTCGGCTACACCCTCGGCAACTCCCTGCGGCGCACGCTGCTGTCCTCGATCCCCGGTGCGGCTGTCACCAGCATCCGGATCGAGGGCACCCTGCACGAGTTCACGACCGTGCCGGGCGTCAAGGAGGACGTCACCGAGATCATCCTCAACCTCAAGGGCCTCGTGGTCAGCTCCGACTCGGACGAGCCGGTGACCATGTACCTGCGCAAGCAGGGCCCGGGCGAGGTGACCGCCGCAGACATCGCGCCGCCGGCCGGTGTCGAGGTGCACAACCCCGAGCTGCACATCGCCACGCTCAACGGCAAGGGCCGGCTGGAGATCGAGCTGGTCGTCGAGCGGGGCCGCGGCTACGTGCCCGCGCCGCAGAACAAGCAG
This sequence comes from Geodermatophilus sp. SMS 5-13, assembly GCF_059428245.1. NCBI lineage: Bacteria > Bacillati > Actinomycetota > Actinomycetes > Geodermatophilales > Geodermatophilaceae > Geodermatophilus > Geodermatophilus sp. SMS 5-13. The sequence continues at coordinate 4,938,800 of NZ_CP165729.1, read as the reverse complement.
CCGGGCCAGGAGATCGGGCGGATCCCCGTCGACTCGATCTACTCGCCGGTGCTCAAGGTGACCTACGCCGTCGAGGCCACCCGTGTCGAGCAGCGCACCGACTTCGACCGCCTGGTCGTCGACGTCGAGACCAAGCCGTCGATCGCCCCGCGCGACGCGATCGCCAGCGCCGGCTCGACGCTGGTCGAGCTGTTCGGCCTGCTGCGCGAGCTGAACATCGACGCGGAGGGCATCGAGGTCGGCCCGAGCCCGGCCGAGGCCGCCGACATCGCGAACTTCTCGATGCCGATCGAGGACATGGACCTCACCGTCCGGTCCTACAACTGCCTCAAGCGCGAGGGCGTGCACACCGTCGGTGAGCTCGTCACCCGCTCCGAGGCCGACCTGCTCGACATCCGCAACTTCGGGGCCAAGTCCATCGACGAGGTCAAGATGAAGCTGGCGGCCATGGGCCTGGCGCTCAAGGACAGCCCGCCCGGGTTCATCCCCACCTCGGTGGAGAGCTACGACGAGGGCTACGAGACCGACGCCTACCACGGCACCGCCGAGTACGGCACGGACTATGGCCAGGTCCAGTACGACGACGGCACCTACCAGGAGACCGAGCAGCTTTGAGCTGCACCGGCCGGGCGGCGTCACCCCGCCGCCCGGCCGGGTCTCCCGGCCCGCCACACTGAACAGCGACTCAGCACCACGGAACTGCAGCCCGGCACCGCCCCGCCCGGCCGCCTGAGGAAGGACCGACATGCCCACCCCCACCAAGGGCCCCCGTCTCGGCGGGTCCCCCTCGCACGAGCGGCTGATGCTGGCCAACCTGGCCACGTCGCTGTTCGAGCACGGGCGGATCACCACCACCGAGGCCAAGGCCAAGCGGCTGCGCCCGTACGCCGAGAAGCTGGTGACCTTCGCCAAGCGCGGTGACCTGCACGCGCGTCGTCAGGTCATGACGGTCATCCGGGACAAGGACGTCGTCCACGCGCTGTTCGCCGAGATCGGTCCCCGCTACGAGAACCGGACCGGCGGCTACACCCGCATCACCAAGGTCGGCAACCGCAAGGGCGACAACGCCCCCATGGCGGTCATCGAGCTGGTCGAGGCCCTGACCGTGGCGCAGCAGGCGGTCGGCGAGGCCGAGCGCGCCCGCGGCACCCGGTTCGCCTCCGGCGCCGGCGCCGCCTCCGGCGCCGGCGCCGCCTCCGCCGCCGGTGAGGTCACCGCCGACGCCGTCGAGACCCCCGAGGGCGAGGAGAGCCCGGAGGAGGTCGTCGACGACGTCTTCCTGCCCGACGACGAGCGGCAGGACGACGGCGACGTGACGCCGGAGCCGGAGCGCGAGAACGCCGCGGTCGTCGACAGCGACAACGTCTCGCCCGAGGTGGCCGCCGCGGCCGCCGCCGAGGTGGAGGCCGCCGAGCTCGGCGACGCCGCCACCGCGGGCACCGACGCCCCGGGTGGCGAGTCGGCGCCCGACCCCAAGTGAGCGTCGGCTGACGTTCCCGCAGCATCCCGACGAGCCCGCCACCGGTACCGGTGGCGGGCTCGTCCGCGTTCGGCTCGACATCTCCTACGACGGCACGGCGCTGCACGGCTGGGCGCGCCAGCCCGGGCAGCGCACCGTGCAGGGCGAGCTGGAGGCGGCCCTGGCCACCGTGCTGCGCTGCCCCGTCGCCCTGACCGTGGCCGGACGCACCGACGCCGGTGTGCACGCCACCGGTCAGGTTGCTTCCGCCGACGTGCCGCTGGAGGCCTGGGTCGAGCAACGGGAGAAGCTCGTGCGGCGGCTGAGGGGCGTCCTGCCGGCCGACATCGCTGTCCCCCGGGTGCAGGAGGCGGCGCCGGAGTTCGACGCCCGCTTCGGCGCCCTCGCCCGGCACTACGTGTACCGGCTCACCGACGCCCCTGGCGGCCCGTCGCCGCTGCGCCGCGCCGACACCGTCGGCTGGCCGCGCACCCTCGACGAGCGGGCCATGGCCGCCGCCGCCGTCCTCCTGCTGGGCGAGCACGACTTCGCCGCGTACTGCCGCCGGCGGGAGGGGGCCACGACCACGCGCACGATGCTCGGGCTCGACGTCGCGCGCGACGGGGACCTGCTGACCGTGGCTGCGTCCGCGGACGCCTTCTGCCACTCGATGGTCCGCAGCCTGGTCGGCGCCCTCCTGCAGGTCGGCGAGGGACGCCGGCCGCCGGAGTGGGCGGCCGGGCTGCTGGCCCGCAGCCGGCGGGCCGACGAGGTCCCGGTGGCGCCGGCCGGAGGACTCACGCTGGTCCGGGTCGACTACCCGCCGGACGACATGCTCGCCGCCCGCGCCGCGGTGACCCGCGCCCGACGCGGCGGTTAGGGCAGCGCCGCGACCGCCTGCTCGATCGGCGTCGCCCCGCCGATCAGCTCCACCACGTCGTTGGTCTTCCCGGTGCGGAGGAACTCGGCGAGCACGGCGGCGACGTCGTCCCGGGTGACCTCCCCGAACTCCAGGACCCGGCCGAGGGCGACCCGCCCGGTGCCCGGATCGTCGGTGAGCCGGCCCGGCCGCACGATCGTCGTGTCGAGGCCGGGGCGGGGGAGGATCTGGTCCTCGGCGCGCAGCTTGGCCTGCAGGTAGACGGCGAAGACCGGGTCCATCCCGCGCGGGGTGCCCTGCCGGGCCCGCTCCACGCCCATGGAGGAGACCAGCAGGTAGGAGCGGACGCCGGCCCGCTCGGCGGCGTCGGCGAGCAGCACGGCGGCGGCGTGGTCGACGGTGTGCTTGCGGGCGGCTCCGCTGCCGGGCCCGGCGCCGGCCGCGAACACGACCGCGTCCGCGCCGGTGAGCACCCCGGCGACGTCGTCCACCGACGCCTGCTCGAGGTCGAGGACCGCCGGTTCCACGCCGTCGGACTCCAGGTCGGCGCGGTGGCCGGGGTTGCGGACGATGCCGACGACCGTGTCGCCGCGGGCGGACAGCAGGCGGCCGAGGCGGCGGGCGACCTGCCCGTGGGCCCCGGCGACGACGACGCGCATGACGCCGTTCTACTCCCGCGGAGGGCGGAATCCCGGTACCGGCGGGCCGGACCGGCGCAGCCGCTCGGCAGCCTCCCGGGCGCGGGCGAGGTCCGCGGGGGTGTCGCAGTCGGTCCACGGCGGCGGCATGCCGGGCTCGACGACCGGGCGGTACCGCCGCACGGCCAGCGGCGCCAGCACCTTGCGCATCGACGTCGGTCCCGTCACGTCGGCGACGGCGGCGCGCAGCACCGCCGTCCGCCAGACGCCCAGCAGCAACTGATCCTGGCCGGTGTCGTCGACCACGAGGACGCCGTCGCCGGTCAGCCGCTCGCGCAGCGACCGGATCAGGCCGGCGGTGAGGAACGGCAGGTCACCGGCGAGAACGGCGACGACGTCGGTCGGCACCTCGGCGAGGCCCGCCCGCAGCGCCGCCACGGGCCCGCCGCGGGGCGGCTCCTCGCGGACGACGAGGACCCCCGGTGGCACCGGCTGCGGCGGTCCCACGACCACGCGCGGCTCGGCGGCGGCGACGGCGGCGAGGACGGCGGCCAGCATCGTCCGGCCGCCGACGGCCAGCTGCGGCTTGGCCTGACCGCCCAGCCGCGCTGCCCGGCCGCCGGCCAGCACCACCGCGGCGTACGGCGGAAGCGGAACGACCGGGTCCATGACCTGCACGGTAAAGGCCTACTCGTGGGTACCGTGCCCCTCGTGGGACGAGTCACCAGCCGCACGCCCGTGCTGCGGATCCGCGGGGCCGCGCACAGCACCCGGCCGGACACCGTCGCGGCCGAGGAGCCGCTGGAGATCCGGCTCGGCGGCGCGCCCCTGGCGGTCACCATGCGGACGCCCGGTGACGACTTCGACCTGGTGCACGGCTTCCTCGCGACCGAGGCGGTGATCGGCTCGGCCGACGACGTCGCCGGGCTGCGCTACTGCAACTCGGTCGACCCCGACGGGCGCAACACCTACAACGTCGTCGACGTCGACCTCGCCCCGGGCGTCGAGGCGCCGGACACCGCGCTGGACCGGAACTTCTACACGTCGAGCTCCTGCGGCGTGTGCGGCAAGGCCAGCATCGACGCGATCCGCACGCGGACCCGCTTCGACGTCGCCGCCGACCCCGTCCGGCTGCCGCTGGAGGTCCTCCTCGCCCTGCCCGACCGGCTGCGCGCCGCCCAGCAGGTGTTCGACAGGACCGGCGGGCTGCATGCGGCCGGGCTGTTCACCGCCGACGGCGAGCTGGTCGCGCTGCGGGAGGACGTCGGCCGGCACAACGCCGTCGACAAGGTCGTGGGGGACGCCGTCCGCGCGGGGCGGCTGCCGCTGGCGGGTCACGTGCTGATGGTCAGCGGCCGGTCCAGCTTCGAGCTGACGCAGAAGGCGGCCATGGCCGGCATCCCGGTGCTGGCGGCGGTCTCGGCGCCGTCGTCCCTCGCCGTGGAGCTCGCCCGCGAGGTCGGCCTCACCCTCGTCGGCTTCCTGCGCGGCGACGGCTGCAACGTCTACACGTGCCCCGAGCGGCTGGTCCTGCCCGTGAGCCAGGGCTGCGAGGACAGGAGCCAGTAGACCTCTGTCCACTGCTGAGCAGGATCGTCGTCGTGCGGGCCGTAGATCTCCCAGCGGGTGCCGTCGGGGCGATGCCCGTTCGGGCAGGTGCAGCGAAGCAGCTCGCGGCCATGGCCGAGGAGCTCGCCCGCGAGGTGGCCCCGAGCGGCTGGTCCTGCCTGCGAGCCGGCACCCACACGGCATGGCTCAGGTGATCTTGGGGTATTCCGCACGAATGAGGACCAGAAGCGGCAGACGGACGAGCAGCATCGGTCTCGTGCTGGTGCTGATCTGGCTGGTCATCGGTGCGCTCGCGGCCGGCCAGCGGGGTTACTTCACCAGCGGAGACACCAGCTGCGCCGGCACGACCACGATCATCGTGACGATCCTGGCCGGACCGCTGAACTACGTGGGCGTCAATCCGCAGGTCCAGTGCCCTGAGCTCCCGCAGCCCAGCCAGTAGGGCTCAGGTGCGCTGCGCCCGCACGGCAGCTAGCCGTGGACGAGGCAGAACGGGTGGCCGGCCGGGTCGGCGAACACCCGGAAGCCGCTCTCGCGTTCCGCGGGGAGCCGGCGGGCGCCCAGGGCCAGGACCGCCCGCTCGGCGGCGTCGACGTCGTCCACCCGGATGTCCAGGTGCTCCTGCTGCGGGCGGCGCGGGTCCGGCCACTCGGGTGGGACGTAGTTCTCCGCGCGCTGGAACGCGAGCTCTCGCATGCCGGGCTCGCGGCCGATGACCACCCAGTCGTCGCGGTCCTCGTTGACACGCATGCCGAGGACCTCGGCGTAGAACGCGGCGAGGGCCCGCGGGTCCGGGCAGTCCAGGACCGTCTTCTCCAGCCGTCCGATCACCCGCGCAGCATGTCCCGAGGCCGGTCGACGCGCAGCCCGACCAGCACGCCGCGGCGACCTCCACTCAGTGGTCGCCGCCGCGCAGCTGGCTGACCACGTGGGGGAGCAGTGGACCGAGCACGGCGAGACCGTCCTTCACGCCGCCGGTCGAGCCGGGCAGGTTGACGATCAGCGTCCGCCCGGCGGTGCCCGCGATGCCCCGGGAGAGCACCGACGTGGCGACCTTCGGCTCGCCGTACCGGCGGACCGCCTCGGCGATGCCCGGCGCCTCGCGCTCCAGCACCCGGAGGGTCGCCTCCGGCGTGACGTCGGTGGGGGAGAGCCCGGTGCCGCCGGTGGTGAGGACGACGTCCGCGCCGGAGGCGACCGCCTCGCGCAGCACCTCGGCCAGCTCCTCGACGTCGTCCGGGCGGACGTGCGGGCCGTCGACCGCGAACCCGAGCTGCCGGAGGCCCTCGGCCAGCGCCTGTCCGCTCCGGTCCCCGTAGACCCCGGCCGACGCGCGGTTGGAGGCGGTGACGACGACGGCGCGGGCATCGGGTGGGAGGCCGCTCACCGGACCCAGTCCCCGCTCTTGCCCCCGGACTTGGCCAGCAGCCGGACGTCGGTGATCGACGCCCGCGGGTCGACCGCCTTGACCATGTCGATCATGGTCAGCCCGGCGACGGCCACCGAGGTGAGCGCCTCCATCTCCACGCCGGTGCGGTCGGCCGTGCGCGCGGTCGCGGTGATCTCCACCGCCTCGTCGGTGACCTCCAGGTCGACGGTGACCCCGTGCAGCGCGATCGGGTGGCACAGCGGCACGAGGTCCGGCGTCCGCTTGGCCCCGGCGATCCCGGCGATGCGGGCCACCGCCACCGCGTCGCCCTTCGGCACGCCCTCGCCGCGCAGCAGCGCGATCACCTCGGGGCTGACCAGCACCCGCCCGGCCGCGGTCGCCACCCGGGTGGTGACCGCCTTCTCCGAGACGTCGACCATCCGGGCCGCGCCCTGCTCGTCGACGTGGGTCAGGCGCGGGTCGGTCACTGCAGCGCTCCTTCGATCAGGACGACGTCCACCTCGGCGCCCTCGGGCAGTTCGGTGACGTCCTCGGGGACCACGACGAGGCAGTTGGCCCGGGCCAGGTGGGCGACCAGGTGCGAGCCCGGGCCGCCGACCTGCGAGACCAGCCCGCCGTCGTAGCGGCCCCGCAGGAACTGCCGCTTGCCGGCGGGGGAGCGCAGCGGCGCGGTCAGCCGGGCCGGCGCCCGCAGCCGGCCGGGCGCCGCGTGCCCCAGCGCCCGGCGCAGCGCCGGCCGCACGAAGACCTCGAACGACACGAACGAGCTCACGGGGTTGCCGGGCAGCGTCACGATCGGGACGCCGTCGACGGTGCCCGCGCCCTGCGGGCCGCCGGGCTGCATCGCCACCTTGACGAACTCCACGGTGCCGAGCCCGGACAGCGCGTCCTTGACCACCTCGTACGCACCCGCGCTCACCCCGCCGCTGGTGATCAGCAGGTCCGCCGAGTCCAGCTCCGCGCGCAGGGTGCCCAGGAACTGGTCGACGTCGTCGGGGACGAAGTGCAGCCGCCGCGCCTGCCCGCCGGCGTCCTCCACAGCGGCGGCCAGCAGCCGCGAGTTGGACTCGTAGATCTGCCCCGGGAGCAGCCGCGTGCCGGGCTCGACCAGCTCGCTGCCGGTCGACAGCACCAGCACGCGGGGGCGCCGGCGCACCGGCAGCGTCGTCACCCCCACCGCCGCGGCCAGGCCGAGCTGGGCGGCGCCCAGGGGCGTTCCGGCGGCCAGGGCGACCGCGCCGGCCGCGATGTCCTCGCCGGCGTAGCGCAGGTGGGTGCCCTTCGCGGGCGCCTCCCGGATCTCCACGACGTCGGTGCCGCGGTCGGTGAGCTCCACGGGGACGACGACGTCCGCGCCGGCCGGCAGCGGCGCCCCGGTCATGATCCGCTGCACGGTGCCCGGCTCGAGCGGGCGGACGGCGGTGCGGCCCGCCGGGATGTCGTCGGCGACCGGAAGGCGGACGGGCAGCTCGGCGAGCTCCGCCGAGCGGGCCGCGTAGCCGTCCATCGCGGAGTTGTCGAAACCGGGCAGCGCGACCGTCGCCGCGACGTCCCGGGCCAGCACGCGGCCGTGCGCGTCGGCCAGGTCGACGTCCTCCTCGGCCAGCTCGGTCAGCAGGGCATCGACCACCGCCTGGTGTTCCTCGACCGTCCGCACGGACTCATCCTGCGCGAACGGGCCGACGCCGGGTAAGGCGGGAGGCATGGCGGACGTCGTGGTGGTCGGGCAGGTGGGGCGGGACCTGGTCCTGCGCGTGGCCGAGCTGCCGGGTGCAGGCGGGGCGGTGCCGGCGGCCGAGCGGCGGGAGCTGCTGGGCGGGAAGGGCGCCAACCAGGCGGTCGCGCTCGCCCAGCTGGGCGTCCCGGTCGCTCTCGTCGGCGTCGTCGGCACCGACCGCGCCGGGGACGAGGCCCGCGCGCAGGCGGCCGCGGACGGCGTCGACGTCTCCGCCGTGGTCCGCCGTCCGGGCGTGGCCACGGCACTGCTGCTGGACCTGGTCGAGGACGGCGGCCGCCGCCGGCTGGTGGAGGCGGTGCCGGTGGAGGTGCGGCTGACCGCCGACGACGTGCGCGCCGCCGCCGGCCAGCTCGCCGCCTGCGCGGCGGTGATCCTGCAGCTGCAGACCCCGGGGGCGGCCGTGCGGGCGGCGCTGGACGCCGTCCGGCCGGACACGGTGGTGGTCTGCGACGGGGCGCCCGCCGACGACGCCACCCGGGCGGCGGTGCTGGCGCGCGCCGACGTCGTCCGCGCCGACGCCGCGGAGGCCGCGCAGCTGGTCGGACGCGACCTGGCCGGGCCGGACGACGTCCGCGACGCCGCGGCCGGGCTGCTGACCGCCGGCCCCCGGCTCGTCGCCCTCGGCACGGGCAAGGAGGGCGACCTGGTGGCCTGGCGGGCCGGCCCGCGTCTGGGCGTCGCCGCCGAGGAGCTCGAGGTGGACCCGAGCTGGGCCGACGGCGACCTGCTCCTGCCGCTGCTCGGCGACGCGCCGGTCGACCCGACCGGCGCCGGCGACTCCTACGTCGCGGCGCTGACGGCCGCGCTGCTGGGCGGCGCGGCACCCGAGGACGCCGCCTGGGCCTCCTCCGCGGCGGCCGCGCTCTGCGTCGTCCGGGCGGGGGGACGGCCGGAGCTCTCGCCCGCGGCCCTGGGGGCGGCGGTCCGCCGGTTCCGCGGGCCCTGAGCGGCCGGGCTACTGTTCGGCCGGTCCAGGCGTGACGGAGGTGGCGATGTCGGAGATCGACAAGATGCTGGCGGCCAACGAGGAGTGGGCGGGCCGGTTCCCCGGGTCCAAGGACACCCGCCCGGCGCGCAAGGTCGCCGTGGTGGCCTGCATGGACTCGCGGATGCCGCTGTTCCAGATGCTGGGCCTCGAGGTCGGGGATGCGCACGTCATCCGCAACGCGGGCGGGGTGATCACCGAGGACGTCGTCCGCTCGCTCACCGTCTCCCAGCACGTGCTGGGCACCCGGGAGATCCTGCTGGTGCACCACACCAAGTGCGGCCTGCAGGCGACCGACGACAACTCCTTCGCCGACCTCGTCGAGCAGGCGACCGGGCGGCGTCCCGCGTGGGCCCTACGGGCCTTCCGGGACGCCGACGCCGACGTCCGCGAGTCGATGCGGTTGATCAGGGAGAGCCCGTACCTGCTCTCCCGCGAGGTCCGGGGCACCGTCTACGACGTCGAGACCGGCCGGCTGCACGAGGTCAGCTGAGCTCCCGGCCTGCGGCGGGCCGGTGTGTGACCGGCTGGTATCGTGGTCGGCTGGCGCGCGGGCCGGCTGGTGTCCGCGCGCGCTGCACCGTCTCCCGTGCTCGGTGAGGCGATCCCACCAGCCGTCCCGACGACGACGGAGGACACGAGCGCCGTGCGCACGTACACCCCGAAGCCCGGCGAGGTCGCCCGGGCCTGGCACGTCATCGACGCCACCGACGTGGTGCTCGGTCGACTGGCCAGCCAGACCGCGCAGCTGCTGCGCGGCAAGCACAAGCCCCAGTACGCCCCGCACGTGGACGTCGGCGACTTCGTCGTCATCGTCAACGCCGGCAAGGTCGCCCTGACCGGCACCAAGCGGGAGACCAAGAACGCCTACCGGCACTCCGGCCACCCGGGCGGCCTGAAGACCATCAACGTGGGCGACCAGCTGCGCACCCACCCCGACCGCGTGATCGAGCGGGCCGTCAAGGGGATGCTGCCGCACAACAGCCTCGGCCGGCAGATGCTGAAGAAGCTGAAGGTGTACGCCGGGCCCGAGCACCCGCACACCGCGCAGCAGCCCCAGACCTTCGAGATCAAGCAGGTGGCCCAGTGACCTCCGCCCTGTCCGTGACCGACGCCGAGGGGCGTCCCGTCCAGACCGTCGGCCGGCGCAAGGAGGCCGTCGTCCGCGTGCGACTGCTGCCCGGCACCGGCCAGTTCAAGCTCAACGGCCGGACCCTCGAGGAGTACTTCCCGAACAAGGTCCACCAGCAGCTCATCCGTGAGCCGTTCGTGACCCTCGAGAAGGCCGAGCAGTACGACGTCGTCGGCATCCTCCGGGGCGGCGGCGTCACCGGCCAGGCCGGCGCGCTGCGCCTGGCGATCGCCCGCGCCCTCATCGAGGTCGAGGCCGAGGACCGCCCGGCGCTGAAGAAGGCCGGCTTCCTCACCCGTGACGCGCGGGTCAAGGAGCGCAAGAAGTACGGCCTGAAGAAGGCCCGCAAGGCGCCGCAGTACTCGAAGCGCTGACCCTTCGTGGGTCGCCTCTTCGGGACCGACGGGGTCCGGGGTCTGGCCAACGCCGACCTCTCCCCGGAGCTGGCTCTCTCGGTGGCGCGTGCCGCCGCCGGCGTGCTCGCCGACCGCGACGGGACGCAACGTCCCGTCGCGGTCGTCGGCCGTGATCCCCGGGCCAGCGGGGAGATGATCGAGGCCGCCGTCGTCGCCGGGCTGACCAGCGCCGGCGCCGACGTGCGGCGCGCGGGTGTGCTGCCGACCCCGGCCCTGGCGTTCCTCACCGCCTCGACCGGCGCCGACCTCGGCGTGATGATCTCGGCCAGCCACAACCCGATGCCCGACAACGGCATCAAGCTGTTCAGTCGCGGCGGGCACAAGCTGCCCGACGCCGACGAGGCGGTCATCGAGCGCCTGGTCACCGGCCACGTGGACGGCGGACACCGGCCCACGGGCGGCGGCATCGGCCGGGTCACCGACCTGCCCGGCGCCGTCGACGACTACGCCGAGCACCTGCTGTCGACGCTGGACCAGCCGCTCGCCGGCCTGGACCTGGTCGTCGACTGCGCGCACGGCGCCGCGGCGGCCATCGCCCCCGAGGTCTACCGACGCGCGGGCGCCACCGTGCACACGATCGGCACCACCCCCGACGGCTGGAACATCAACGACGGCGTCGGCTCCACCCACCTCGGGCCGCTGACCGAGGCCGTACGGGAGCGCGGCGCGCACCTCGGCATCGCCCACGACGGGGACGCCGACCGGTGCCTGGCCGTCACCGCCGCCGGCGACGTGGTGGACGGCGACGCGATCCTCGCCGTCTGCGCGCTGGCGCTGCACGAGCGCGGCACCCTCAAGCAGGAGACCGTCGTCGCCACGGTGATGAGCAACCTGGGCTTCCACCACACGATGCGCGACGCCGGCATCACCGTGCAGACCACCGCGGTGGGGGACCGCTACGTGCTCGAGGCGCTGCGGGCGAACGACCTGTCGCTGGGCGGCGAGCAGAGCGGCCACCTGGTCTTCCTCGACCACGCGACGACCGGCGACGGGCTGCTGACCGCGCTCTCGCTGATGTCGCGCATGGCGGCGACCGGTGCGTCGCTGGCCGACCTCGCCTCGGTCGTGGTCAAGTTGCCGCAGGTGCTGATCAACGTGCCCGTGAGCGACCGTCTCGCCGTCGTCGAGAGCGACGCGGTCGCCGACGCGGTCAACTCCTGCGAGGCGGAGCTCGGCGACGCCGGCCGGGTGCTGCTGCGCCCGTCGGGCACCGAGCAGCTGGTGCGGGTGATGGTCGAGGCGCCCAGCCAGGAGCAGGCCGACGCCGTCGCCGCCCGCCTCGCCGACGTGGTCGCCGCCGTCAGCTGATCTCCGGTTGCCGCCGTCGTGATCCCGCCCACGACCCGTGACCGGAGTGACGGGTGCGGCCCCGAACGGGCGATCGGGGACGGAGCGTTCCCCCTCCACCGGTACCCTCGGTGAAATGTGCGGCATCGTGGGTTACGTCGGCCCGCAGCAAGCCCTGGACGTCGTCCTGGAGGGCCTGCGGCGGCTGGAGTACCGGGGCTACGACTCAGCGGGCGTCGCCGTCCGGACCGAGGACGGTGAGCTGGCGTGGGCCAAGAAGGCCGGCAAGCTGGCCAACCTCGAGAAGGTCCTGAGCGAGCACCCGCTGCCCTCCTCGACGCTGGGCATCGGGCACACCCGCTGGGCCACGCACGGTGGCCCCACGGACCGCAACGCCCACCCCCATCTGTCCTTCGACGGCAAGGTCGCGGTGATCCACAACGGGATCATCGAGAACTTCGCGCCGCTACGGGCCGAGTGCGAGGCCACGGGCGTCGAGTTCACCTCGGAGACCGACACCGAGGTCACCGCCCACCTGATCGCCACCGCCTACGCCGACGCCCCGGCGGGGCCGGGCCGGCTGGCCGAGGCGATGCGCGTGGTCTGCCGCCGGCTCGAGGGTGCCTTCACCCTGGTCGCGGCACACGCCGACGAGCCCGACACGCTGGTCGCCGCCCGGCGCAACAGCCCGCTGGTCGTCGGCGTGGGGGACGGCGAGTACTTCCTCGGCTCCGACGTCGCAGCCTTCATCGCGCACACGCGGGAGGCCCGCGAGCTCGGGCAGGACCAGGTCGTCGAGATCGATCGCGAGCGGGGCGTCACGGTCACCGACTTCTCCGGCACCGTCGTCGAGCCCACCGCCTACACCGTCGACTGGGACGCAGCGGCCGCCGAGAAGGGCGGCTACGACTGGTTCATGCTCAAGGAGATCGCCGAGCAGCCGCAGGCGATCGCCGACACGCTGCTCGGCCGGCTCGGCGAGCACGGTGAGCTGGTGCTCGACGAGGTGCGGCTGTCCGACCAGGAACTGCGCGACATCGACAAGGTCTTCGTCGTCGCCTGCGGCACCGCCTACCACGCGGGGCTGATCGCCAAGTACGCCATCGAGCACTGGACCCGCCTCCCGGTCGAGGTGGAGCTGGCCAGCGAGTTCCGCTACCGCGACCCGGTGCTCGACCGCTCCACCCTGGTCGTCGTCATCAGCCAGTCCGGCGAAACGATGGACACCCTGATGGCGCTGCGTCACGCCAAGGACCAGAAGGCCCGCGTGCTCGCGATCTGCAATGCCAACGGCTCGACCATCCCGCGCGAGTCCGACGCCGTCCTCTACACGCACGCCGGGCCGGAGGTGGCGGTCGCCTCGACCAAGGGCTTCCTCACCCAGCTGGTCGCCTGCTACCTGGTGGGGCTGTTCCTGGCCCAGGTGCGCGGCGTCAAGTACGCCGACGAGGTCGGCTCGGTCGTGGAGCAGCTGCGCCGGCTGCCCGACGCCGTCAGCGAGGTGCTCAAGGGCATGGAGCCGGTGCGCGAGCTGGCCCGCTCGCTGGCCGACCGCAACACGATCCTGTTCCTCGGGCGCCACGTCAGCTATCCGGTGGCGTTGGAGGGCGCGCTCAAGCTGAAGGAGCTCGCCTACATCCACGCGGAAGGCTTCGCCGCCGGCGAGCTCAAGCACGGCTCGATCGCCGTCATCGACCAGGGCACACCGGTCATCACCGTCGTGCCGTCGCCGCTGAGCCCGCTGCACGGCAAGACCGTCAGCAACATCCAGGAGGTCCGGGCCCGCGGGGCGCGCACCATCGTGATCGCCGAGGAGGGCGACGAGGAGGTCGTGCCCTACGCCGACCACGTGATCCGGGTGCCCCGGACGCCGACCCTGCTCGCCCCCGTGGTGACGACGGTGCCGCTGCAGGTGTTCGCCTGCGAGATCGCCGACACCCGCGGGTTCGACGTCGACCAGCCCCGCAACCTCGCCAAGTCCGTCACGGTGGAGTGACGACCGCCTGCGGCCACGATCAGCTGAGCTGATCCCGACGGGTCCTGGCTCACGGTGGGAGGTGAGCCAGGACCCGTTGCGGTGAGCCAGGACGCGGGAGCGGTGGTCCGCGGGTCACGGCAGACTGGGCCCGTGATCATCGGGGTGGGCATCGACGTCGTGCCCGTGCAGCGCTTCGCGGAGTCCCTGACCCGCACGCCCGGGTTGCGGGACCGGCTGTTCACCGCCGCCGAGCAGGAGACGCCGTCCGGGACGCCGCGCACCGGCGAGTCGCTCGCGGCTCGCTTCGCGGCCAAGGAGGCGGTCGCCAAGGCCCTCGGTGCCCCGGGCGACCTGCTCTGGCACGACGCCGAGGTGACCGTCGGCGAGCACGGCCGGCCGCGCCTGGAGATCCGCGGCACGGTCGCCGGCCGCGCCGCCCAGCTCGGCGTCACCTCCTGGCACCTCTCGCTCAGCCACGACGGCGGCATCGCCTCGGCGGTCGTCATCGCCGAGGGGCTCGGGCACGGCGGACCCGCGTGATCGGCCTCTACACCGCCGCCGAGGTGCGGGCGGCCGAGGCGCCCCTGCTGGCCGCCACCCCCGAGGGCACGCTCATGCAGCGCGCGGCCACCGCCCTCGCGACGGTGTCCCTGCGGCTGCTCGGCCGGGCCTACGGCGTCCGGATCACCGCGCTGGTCGGCGCCGGCAACAACGGCGGCGACGCGCTGTTCGCCGGCGCCGCCCTGGCCGGCCGCGGCGCGCAGGTGACCGCGGTCCTGCTCGCCCCCGACAAGGCGCACCCGGCCGGGCTGGCCGCGCTGCGCCGGGCGGGCGGCCGGGTGGTCACGGACGGCGACGACTGCCTCGACCGCGCCGATCTGGTCCTCGACGGCATCGTCGGGATCGGCGGCTCCGGGGGGCTGCGCCCACCGGCCGCGGCGGTCGTCGAGCGGGCCGCGACCGGCCCGGGGCTGATGGTGGCCGTCGACGTCCCCAGCGGGGTCGACGCCGACACGGGAGCGGTGCCCGGCGGGGTGTTCCCCGCCCAGCACACCGTGACCTTCGGCGCGGTGAAGCCCGGGCTGGTCGTCGGCGCCGGCCGCGGCTACGCGGGGACGGTGCACCTCGTCGACATCGGCCTGGACCTGCCGCGGGCGTCGGTCCACCAGCTCGCCGACGCCGACGTCGCGGCCCGGCTGCACCCGCCGGCGCCGGACGACGACAAGTACTCGCAGGGCGTCGTCGGCATCGTGGCCGGGTCGAGCACCTACCCCGGCGCCGGCGTCCTCTGCACCGGCGCCGCCCTGCGCACCCGGCCGGGCCTGGTCCGCTACGCCGGGACGGCGGCCGACGGCGTGCGCGCCGCCTGGCCGGAGGCGATCGTCACCTCCGGCCGCCCCTCGGACGCAGGCCGGGTGCAGGCCTGGGTCGCCGGGCCGGGCATGGGCACCGACGACGACGCGCGCAGCGTGCTCGCCGAGGTGCTGGCCACCGACCTGCCGGTGCTCGTCGACGCCGACGGGCTGACCATGGCGGCGCAGGATCCCGAACTGGTCCGGGGACGGGGCGCGCCCACCGTGCTCACCCCGCACGACCGCGAGTTCGCCCGGTTCGGCTTCGAGGTCGGCCCCGACCGGATCGGCGCGGCCCGCCGGCTGGCCGCCGAGCTCGGCGCCGTCGTCCTGCTCAAGGGCGACGCGACCGTCGTGGCGGGTCCCGACGGCGCGGCGTTCGTCAACGCCACCGGGACGGCGTGGCTGGCCACCGCCGGCACCGGCGACGTCCTCTCCGGGATCATCGGGGCCCTGCTGGCGACCGGGCTGCCCCCGGCCGAGGCGGCTGCGGCCGGCGCGCACCTGCACGGGCGCACCGGCCAGCTCGCCGCCGAGCGCGGTCCGCTGGTCTCGGGGGACCTCATCCGCCGGCTGCCCGACGCGGTCGGCCTGGTGCGCGGGGTTCCGGGGCGCCGCCTGGGAGACTCGTCGGTGTGAGTGATGCTCGGGCCGAGGTGGTCGTCGACCTCGACGCCATCGCGGCCAACACCGCGGTGCTGCGCGAGAAGGTCGGCCGGCCGCTCATGGCCGTCGTGAAGGCCGACGGCTACGGCCACGGCATGCTCCCCGCGGCCCGCGCCGCGCTGGCCGGCGGCGCCGACATGCTGGGCGTCGCCGTCATCGAGGAGGCGCTCGGGCTGCGCGCGGGCGGCATCACCGCGCCGCTGCTGGCCTGGATCCACGCGCCGGGGGAGGACTTCGCCGCCGCCCTGGCCGCCGACGTGGAGGTCTCGGTCAACGCCGAATGGGGCTTGACCGAGGTCCTCGCCGCCGCCCGCCAGGTCGGCCGGACCGCCCGGCTGCACCTGTTCGTCGACACCGG
Organism: Geodermatophilus sp. SMS 5-13; assembly: GCF_059428245.1. Taxonomy (NCBI): domain Bacteria; kingdom Bacillati; phylum Actinomycetota; class Actinomycetes; order Geodermatophilales; family Geodermatophilaceae; genus Geodermatophilus; species Geodermatophilus sp. SMS 5-13. Next base: position 4,922,952 of record NZ_CP165729.1, on the reverse strand, counting down.
GCTCTCCCGTGAGGGCGCCACGATGGACGAGTGGCCGGGGCTGGTGGCCGCGGCCGCCCGCGCCCAGGCCGACGGCGAGATCGAGGTCGCCGGGCTGTGGAGCCACATGGCCTACGCCGACGCGCCCCGGCACCCGACGATCGGCCGGCAGGTCGCCGTCTTCGAGGAGGCCGTGGCCCTCGCCCGCGGCGCGGGGCTGACCGAGGCCCGGCGGCACCTCGCCAACTCCGCGGCGACCGTCGCCCTGCCGGACACCTGGTACGACATGGTCCGCCCGGGCGTGGCCGTCTACGGGCTCGACCCGCTCGGCGGTGACGCCGCCGACCACGGGCTGCGGCCGGCGATGACCGTCCAGGCCCGGGTCGCGCTGACCAAGCGCGTGCCGGCCGGCGTCGGCGTCTCCTACGGTCACACGTACTCGCCGGCCACCGAGACCACCCTGGCGCTGGTGCCGGTCGGCTACGCCGACGGCGTGCCGCGCGCCGCGGGCAACCGGGCACCGGTCCTGGCCGCGGGGGCGCACCGCCGGATCGCCGGGCGGGTGTGCATGGACCAGTTCGTGCTGGACGTCGGCGACTCCCCGATCCGGCCCGGCGACCGGGTCGTGCTCTGGGGGCCGGGCACGGACGGCGAGCCGACGGCGCAGGACTGGGCGGACGCCGTCGACACCATCCACTACGAGCTCGTCACACGGATCGGCGGCCGGTTCAGCCGCCGCTACGTGGGCTCGGCGGGCGCCGTCTGATGGCGCAGAAGCCGAAGAAGACCGCGCACCACGTCTCCAAGGGGCAGGCCGCCGGGATCGCCGGCGCCGTCCTCGGCCTGGCCGCCGCCGGCACCGCGGTGGGGGTCGCGGTCACCAGGGCGGTCGCCCGGCGGCGGCTTGGCCCGCCGCTGCCCGACGCGTCGGAGCCCGACGCGGAGCTGCGGGAGGACGACCCGCTCGGCCCCGCCGCCCGCCGGGCCGATCGCACCGCGCTGGTCCAGGCCGACGACGGCGTGCTGCTGTCGGTGGAGGAGGTCGGCCCGACCGATGCCCCGCTGACCGTGGTCTTCGTGCACGGCTACACGCTCTCGATGGCGTCGTGGACCTTCCAGCGGCTGGCCCTCGGCGCGGAGCTGGCCACCGCCAACGGCTCCCGCCCGACCGCGCGGCTGGTCTTCTACGACCAGCGGGGGCACGGCTCGTCCGGCCGCGGCACCGCCGAGCACGCCACCATCGAGCAGCTCGCCCGCGACCTCGTCGCGGTGCTCGACCGGCGGGCGCCGCGCGGGCCCGTCGTCCTGGTGGGCCACTCCATGGGCGGCATGACGATCATGGGGCTGGCGGCGCTGCACCCGGAGCTGTTCGGGGACCGCATCGTCGCCGCGGCGCTGCTGTCGACGTCGAGCGGCAACCTGGCCGACCTGAACTTCGGCCTCCCCGAGCTGCTGACCCGGGTGCGGGCGGCCGTGTTCCCGGTCGCGGCCTGGACGATGCGCCGCCGGCCGGCCTTCGCCGAGCGCACCCGCCGGTGGGCCGCCGACCTGGTCTCGGCGATCACCTGGTCGCTGTCGTTCTCCTCGGCCGAGGTCGACCCGCGGCTCGGGCACTACGTGGACGCGATGATGGCCGGCACGCCGGTCGACGTGATCGCGGAGTTCTACCCGGCGCTGGCCGGCATGGACCACACCGGGGCGCTCGAGCCGTTGCGCCGGGTGGGGGCGCTGGTGCTCACCGGGGACAAGGACCGGATGATCCCGATGGAGCACAGCGAGCTCATCGTGGACAGGCTCCCGGACGCCGACTTCGTGGTCGTCGCGGACGCCGGCCACCTCGTGCTGCTGGAGAAGCACGAGGAGGTCACCGCGGCGCTGTCCCGGCTGCTGCGCAAGGCCGCCGCCGAGGCCGGGGTGCCGGTGCGCCACCACTGAGCGGCGCCGTTCAGCCCCCGGGACCGCGGTCTCCCGGACCGCCGACCCAGCCCCGCGCCGACGCATGCCCCTGCGCGGTGGCGAGGTCCAGGGGACCGGCCCCGATCCGGCGCGGGGTCCGTGGCCGCTCGAAGACCCGCGCTCGCAGGTGTTGGTCCGGCAGGGCGTCGAGCCCGCCGAGCGCCACCCGCCGGGACGTGCCGGCGTCGTCGCGCCGGCGTTCCTCGCGCAGGACCTGTCGACCGGCCTCCGTGGGGAGGTGCTCCGGGAGGCCGCGCAGCAGGAGGGCGGGTCCGCGGACGCGGCGCACGAGCCCGGAGCGCTCGAGGTCCGCGGCGAGGGCGGTGACCCGTTCGTCCTCCGCGCAGCGGAAGCGCACGGTGTGCACGGACCGCCGCACCCGCTGGCCGACCGCGTCGAGGACCGCCGCCTCCACCGGGTGCCGGTAGCGCAGCAGCACCGTCTCCAGCTCTCCGGTCTCCGTCGCCCGCAGCCGCCCGTCCCCGAGCAGGGCCACGACGGCGGTGTCGACGGCGCGCAGCGGGCCGCCGGCGAGGCAGGCCAGGGCGTACACGTCGGCGGCGAGCGATGTTCCCGGAGCAGTCATCGTTTCTCCCGGTGCCGGACGGTCCCACACGCCGGATGCGGGTGTCGAGGCCCTGCTCAGCAGGAACCGCCGCCGCCGTCCGCGCCGCCGCAGCCGCCGTCCCCGCCGAAGCCGCCCCAGCCGCCGCCGTCGGCGCCGCAACCTCCGGCCCACATCGTCGGCACGTACGAGTGACCGCCGAAGTCGCGGGCCCGGGTCCGGCGGAGCAGCGTGGGGGGGTCGAAGAGCGAGGCCCGCAGCGTGGCGTCCGGCATGGCGCGGACACCGGTGAGGGCGACCAGCATCGCGCTGGTCCCCGGCGCCACATGGTCGGACGGCGGGTCGGCCTTCAGCCTGCGCAGCGCCGCCCGGCCGGCGCGGGTGAGCGCCGGCCGCGGCCGACCGCCGCGGAACCAGCGCTGCCGGCCGGAGAGCAGGCCGTCCGCGGCGAGCCGCTCGCCGATCGCGGCGATCCGCGGGTCAGCGCCGACCAGCCAGCGGAGCGTCAGCGCCGTCCGGCCCTGGCGCGAGCCCAGGGCGTCGAGGACGGCGGCCTCGACGGGGAACCGCCGGTGGACGTCGCTGACCGACAGCTCGCCCGTCGCCTGAGCCCGGACGCGGCCGCTCTCGGCCAGGGCCACCACCGCCGTGTCGACGACCTGGTAGGGGCCGCCGGCCAGGTAGGCGATGTCGTAGACGTCGTACCGGTCGAGCGCTGGTGCCGTGGTGGTCATCGCCATCCGTCCTTCGGTCGGAGGTGGTGTGATGCGGCCGCGCGCTCACGGTGGCACCGGTGCACCCATGCGCGAAAGATGGCTTGCAAGATTGCACGGATGCGAGCACGATCACCACGTGCTCGACAGCCCGTCCGTGCGCGAGCGCCGGCTCGCCCAGGAGCTCCGGCTGCTGCGCGAGGTGGGACAGCTGCACGGCAAGGACGTCGCCGAGCGGCTGGGCTGGTCGGCGTCGAAGGTGTCCCGCATCGAGAACGGGCGCATCGGCATCAGCCCGGAGGACCTCGAGCTGCTGCTGGGTCTGTACGAGGTGCCCGAGCAGCAGGCCGGCTTCCTGCGTCGGCTGGCGCCGTCGGCCCGGCCGAAGGGCTGGTGGGACGCCTACGCCGACACCCTCTCGGCCGGGTACGCCAACCTGATCCGCCTGGAGGCCGGCTCGCAGGCGCTGCGCTGCTACGCGGCGGTGATCCCGCACGCGTTGCTGCTGGCCCCGGACTACCTGCGCGAGGTCATCCTGGCGACCTGGGAGCGACCGGCGCAGGCGGAGATCGACCGCCGGGTGGCCGTGTGCCGCCGCCGCCAGGACCTGCTGGCGGCCGACCGGTCCGGCGGGCCGCTGCAGCTGTCCGCGGTCGTCGACGAGTCGGTCCTGCACCGGCGCGTGCAGCCCGATCCCGCGGTGCTGCGCGGCCAGCTCCAGCGGCTGCTCGAGGTCGCCGAGCTGCCGAACGTGACCATCCAGCTGCTGCCGTTCACGGCGGGCGTGCCGCCGGTGACCTCTGGCTCGTTCTCCGTCCTGGAGTCCCGCGCGACCGGCGCCGAGGACGTCGTCTACCTGGAGAACAAGACCCGGATCGTCTTCATCGACGCCGAGGCCGAGGTGCACCGCTACGCCCGGGCCGCCGACCTGCTCGGCGAGATGGCGCTGGACCCCGAGGAGTCGGCGGCCCGGATCCGCCGGGCGCTGGCCGACCTCTGACCCGCCCCGCCTAGGGTGCTGGCGTGCCCGCCCCCCGTCCGCCGCGCCTCGACGCGGCCGCCGAGGAGGTGGCGCGCACCGCCGCCGCGGCCCCGGACTGGGCGAGCCTGGCCGCGGCCGCCCGGCCCTGCGTGGCCTGTCCCGAGCTGGCGGCGTCCCGGCAGCACGTCGTCGTCGGCGACGTCCCCGCCGCCGGCCGGCCGCGCTTCGCGCTGGTCGGGGAGGCGCCCGGGGCGCAGGAGGACGAGACCGGCCGGCCCTTCGTCGGGAGGTCGGGGGCGCTGCTGGACCTGCTGCTCGCCGAGGCGGGGCTGGACCGGGGGCAGGCCGCCGTCCTCAACGTGGTCAAGTGCCGGCCGCCGGGCAACCGGACGCCGAAGAGCTTCGAGGTGGCGCGCTGCAGCGGGTGGCTGCGCCGCCAGCTCGAGCTGCTCGACCCGCCGGTCGTGGTCGCGCTGGGGCTGTCGGCCGCGAAGTGGTTCCTCGGCCCGCGCACCGTGCTCGCCGCCGTCCGCGGCGCGCCGCACGACGTCGGCGGCCGGGCGGTCTGGGCGACCTACCACCCCTCGGCAGCCATCCGGTTCGGGCCGAACGGCGCTCCCCGCGCGGGCCTGGCCGCCGACCTCGCCGCGGTGGCGGCGAGCTTGCAGGAGGCCGGCGCGTGAACCTCGAGCACACCCTGCCGACGCCTGCGGACACCCGCGCGCTCGGCGCCGAGCTGGCGAAGGTGCTGCGCCCCGGCGACCTCGTCGTCCTCGTCGGGCCGCTGGGCGCCGGGAAGACCGCGCTCACACAGGGCATCGGTGACGGCCTCGGCGTGCGGGAGCCGGTGACCTCCCCGACGTTCGTGATCGCCCGGGTGCACACCGGTGGGCGGCTGCCGCTGGTGCACGTCGACGCCTACCGGCTCGGCAGCGTCGCCGACGTCGACGACCTGGACCTCGACGCCTCGGCGGAGGAGTCGGTGACGGTGGTGGAGTGGGGGCAGGGGCTGGTCGAGCAGCTGGCCGACGAGCACCTCGAGGTGCGCCTGGACCGCCGCGACGACGACGTCCGGACGGCGGCCCTGGTGCCGCACGGCGCCGGCTGGGCGAGCCGGCTGGCCTGAGGCCTACCTGCGGAAGACGACCAGCCGCAGCATGACGAAGTTCCACGCCGTCCCCAGGCCCTGCGAGATCGCCCAGGCCACCGTCACCTTCCACCAGGTGTCCGGCAGGACGAGCAGCGCCAGCGCGTTCACGCCGAGGATCAGGAAGAACGTGGTGCCGTAGAGCAGCGCGAAGCCGGTCGCGCGACGGGCGCCGCCCTCCACCTTGAAGGCCCAGCGCCGGTTGAGGGCGTAGGCGGTCGCGGTGCCGACGACGAAGCTGATCGCGCGCGCGACGTAGGTGGGCGCGCCGAGGTGCAGGGCGAGCGTGTAGACCGACAGGTCCACGATCGCGCTGAACCCGCCGACGAGGACGAACCGCATCAGCTGGCCCAGGACCTCGCTGCGGGTCCCCTCGGTGGTCTTCTCGTCGATCACGAACACGTCCTCCAGGAAGCGGGAGCGCCTCACCCTAGGCGCGTGCCGGCCAGCTCCGCCGCACCGACGCCGGTCCGCGGTGCCCGTGTGACGGGAGGGTCCGTTCTGTCGGTGCGCGGGCCTACGGTGCGGTGCCATGACGCTTGCGGGCAGGGTGGCGCTCGTCGCCGGGGCGACCCGCGGCGCGGGCCGGGGGACGGCGGTGGCGCTGGGCGAGGCCGGCGCGACGGTCTACTGCACGGGCCGCACGACGCGGGAGCAGCGCTCGGAGTACGGCCGTGCCGAGACGATCGAGGAGACCGCCGAGCTGGTCACGGCCGCCGGCGGCACCGGGATCGCGGTGCGGGCCGACCACCTCGACCCGGCGCAGGTGGCGGATCTGGTCGCGCGGATCGACCGCGAGCAGGGCAGGCTCGACGTGCTGGTCAACGACGTCTGGGGCGGGGACCCCTTCATCGAGTGGAGCACCCCGGTGTGGGAGCACGACCTCGCGGTCGGCCTGCAGCTGCTGCACCGGGCCGTCGACACCCACCTGATCACGGCGCACCACGCCCTGCCCCTGCTGATCCGCCGGCCCGGCGGTCTGGTCGTCGAGATGACCGACGGGACGGCCGAGTACAACGCCGGGCACTACCGGGTGAACGCGTTCTACGACCTGGCCAAGGCCGCCGTGCTGCGCCTGGCCTTCGCCTGGTCCCACGACCTGGCGCCGTACGAGGCGACGGCGGTCGCGCTGACGCCCGGGTGGCTGCGCTCGGAGCACATGCTCGAGATCTTCGGCGTCACGGAGGAGACCTGGCGCGACGCGCTGGAGCGGGTGCCGCACTTCGTGATCTCCGAGTCGCCGCGGTTCGTCGGCCGGGCGGTGGCCGCGCTGGCCGCCGATCCCGACCGCCGCCGGTTCGACGGGCGGTCCCTGTCGAGCGGCGAGCTCGCCGGCGTGTACGGCTTCACCGACCTCGACGGGTCCCGGCCCGACGCCTGGCGGTACGTCGTCGAGGTGCAGGACGCCGGCAAGCCCGCCGACGCCACGGGCTACCGGTAGGTGTCAGCGGCGGATGCCGCGCACCCCCCGGTAGGTGTTCCGGGCCGCCCGCCGGGCCGCCCGCACCTGGCCGAAGAAGTAGCCGAGGTAGCCCCCTATCCCACCGCCGACGACCAACCCGGTCACGAAGGCATCCGACACGCGCGCCTCCTGTCGAGGGAGCCTGGTGGCGCGTCAGTGAAGGGAATCGCGCGGGCCCGGCCGCGGGCGACGCGCCGTCCCCGTGAGGTCGCTGTTCGGCTCTGGGCGAGCCCGAACCGTCGGTGGGCGCCGGGTCGCTCCACGTTCTCGGCGGGAGCCGCCGGCGGGCGCTCAGTAGTCTTGCCGTCCGTGCTCGTCCTCGCCCTCGACACCGCCACTCCGACGCTCGTCGCCGGCGTGGCCCGCTGGTCGGCCGGCGGGGCCGTCGAGGTGCTCGCCGAGCAGGCCGTGCCCTCCGGCAACCGGCACGCCGAGCTGCTGACGCCGGCCATCCGGGCGGCGCTGGCCGGGGCCGGTGTGGCCATGGCCGACCTCGGCGCGATCGTCGCCGGCCTCGGCCCGGGACCGTTCACCGGCCTGCGTGTCGGCGTCGTCACCGCGTCGACCCTCGCCGACGCCCGCGGCCTGCCCGCCGTCGGCGTCTGCTCGCTGGACGCGATCGGCGCGGGCGCCCGCACGGTGATCACCGACGCGCGCCGCAAGGAGGTCTACTGGGCCGCCTACGACGACGCCGGCGCCCGCGTCGCCGGGCCCGGGGTCGACCGGCCCGAGGAGCTGGCCGCGGCCGGGCCGTTGGTCGGTGACGAGCGCTTCGCCGAGCGGCTGGGCGCGCCGGTCGCGCCGGCCGACGTGACGACGGCGGGTCTGGTGGCGGCCGCGGCGGCGCAGCTGGCGGACCCGTCCTCGGCCGGGCCGCTGCTGCCGCTCTACCTGCGCCGCCCCGACGCCACCCCGCCGACCTCCATCAAGGCGGTCACCCGGTGACCTTGCTGCGGGCGATGCGGCTCTCCGACCTGCCCGCCGTCCTGGCGCTGGAGGAGGAGCTCTTCGCGCCCGACACCTGGACCGCCGCGATGTACCGCGACGAGCTCGCCCGCACCGACACCCGCTGGTACCTGGTGGCCGAGGACGACGAGGCCGTCATCGGCTACGGCGGCCTGATCGCCTATCCCGACGAGGCGCACGTGGCGACGATCGGCGTGACCACGTCCCGGCAGGGCGAGGGGATCGGGGCCCGGCTGCTCGACGCGCTGCTGGCCGAGGCCGACCGCCGGGGGAGCCCGGTCGTGCTGCTCGAGGTGCGCGCGGACAACGAGGTCGCGCAGGGGCTCTACCGGCGGCGCGGGTTCGCCGTGATCGGCCGGCGGCGCGGCTACTACCAACCCAGCGGCGCGGACGCCGTGGTGATGAAGAGGGAGCGGCTGTGAGCGAGCCCCTGGTGCTCGGGTTCGAGACCTCGTGCGACGAGACCGGCGTCGGCCTGGTCCGCGGGCAGACGCTGCTCGCCGACGCGCTGGCCACCTCGATGGCCGAGCACGAGCGCTTCGGCGGCGTCGTCCCCGAGATCGCCTCCCGGGCGCACCTGGAGGCGATGGTCCCGACCGTGCACCGCGCGCTCACCGACGCCGGGGTCCGGGCGGACGACGTCGACGCGGTCGCGGTGACCTCCGGCCCGGGCCTGACCGGCGCGCTGCTGGTCGGCGTCGCGGCGGCCAAGGCCTACGCGCTCGCGCTGGACAAGCCGCTCTACGGCGTGAACCACCTGGCCGCGCACGTGGCGGTCGACGAGCTGCAGCACGGCCGGCTGGCCGAGCCGTCGATCGCGCTGCTGGTCTCCGGCGGGCACAGCTCGCTGCTGCTCGTGCCCGACCTCGCCCGCGAGGTGCAGTCGCTGGGCCGCACGATCGACGACGCGGCGGGGGAGGCCTTCGACAAGGTCGCCCGGGTGCTCGGCCTGCCCTTCCCCGGCGGCCCGCCGATCGACAAGGCCGCCCGGGACGGCGACCCGGCGGCGATCGACTTCCCGCGCGGGCTGACCGGCCCCCGGGACGCCCCGTACGACTTCTCCTTCTCCGGCCTGAAGACGGCGGTGGCCCGCTGGATCGAAGCGCGGGAGAAGGCCGGGGAGCCGGTGCCGGTGGCCGACGTCGCCGCGTCGTTCCAGGAGGCGGTGGCCGACGTCCTGACCGCCAAGGCGGTGCGCGCGTGCCGGGACACCGGCGTGGACCACCTCGTGCTCGGCGGCGGGGTGGCGGCCAACTCGCGGCTGCGCGCGCTGGCCGAGGAGCGCTGCGCGGCGGCCGGGATCGTGCTGCGGGTGCCCAGCCCCCGGCTGTGCACCGACAACGGCGCGATGGTCGCCGCGCTCGGCTCGCGGCTGGTGGAGGCCGGGGTGGCGCCGTCGGCACCGGATCTCGGCGCGGACAGCTCGCTGCCGATCGACGTCGTCAGCCGGTAGCCGCCGGCGCGGCGAGGAACCCGTCGAGCTCGGCGCGCAGCCGCGGCACGTTGCCGAGCAGCGTGTGCCCGCCGCCCGGCAGGACGAGGAGCCGGGCGTCCGGCAGCCGCTGGGTCAGGGCGGCGGCCTGGGCCGGGCGGGGCACGGTGGAGTTCTGCGCCGTGACCACCAGCGCCGGCGCGCGGACGGCGGGCCAGTCGAGGGCGCCGGCGCACACCTCGGGGATCGCCACGTAGCTGTCGAACAGCGCGCCCTCGACCCGCGGCCCGACCGGCAGCGTGGTCGCCAGGATCTCCCGGAGCTCCCGGCGCTCCTCGTCGCCGAGTTCCCGCCAGGGGGTGCCGGTCATCGGCCGCAGCAGCGCGGGTACGCGGGTGAGCAGCCAGAAGGGCACCTCGCTGCGCAGCAGAGCCCGGAAGACGGCGCGCGGCGGCATGGCCGGTGCGGGGCCGGGGACGACGGGCGCCTCGAGGACCAGCGAGCGGACCCGGTCGGGGTGCCGGATCGCCAGCTGCAGGCCTGCCGCCGAGCCGGCCGACAGCGTGACGACGTCGGCGCGGTCGACGCCCAGGGCCCCCAGCAGCCCAGCGAGCGCGTCCGCCTGGTCCGCCGTCGTCGCGTGCGCGGGCAGCGGCGAGCCGGGGTAGCCGAAGCGGGACGGCGCGATCACCCGACGGCCGGGGCCCAGCCGGCGGCGTGCCCAGTCGACGCCCTGGTCGAAGCCCCCGCCGTTGCCATGCAGCACGAGGACGGCCGGGCCGGTCCCGTACGCGGCGTAGGTGACGAGTCCGGCGCTGGTGTGCGCGCTGTGCACCGGCACGGCCGGTCTGCCGAGCCGCTCGGAGGCGGCGCGGAGGTCGGCGCGGGCGCGGGCGGCCAGCAGCAACGCCGCTCCCGCGGTGAGCAGGGGCAGGGGGCGCACAGGCACGGGGACTCCCGGTCTCGGGGGGTGTGGGTGCAGGAAACCGGCACCCACACCCCCCGATCAAGCGGTGACGTCGCAGACGAGGGCGGTCGGTGCGCCGGCGACCCTCGTGGCGACGACGACGGCGGACTCCCGCCCCGGCCCGCGGAGCTGCCGGGCGAGGGTCTCGGGTTCGATCGGCGAGCCGCGCTTCTTCACCGTCACCTGCCCGACGCCGCGGGTCCGCAGCAGCGCGCGCAGCTTCTTGAGGTTGAACGGCAGCACCTCGGCCACCCGGTACGAGCGCACCCAGGGGGAGCCGGCCGCGGCGCCCGAGGTCAGGTAGGCGATCGTCGGGTCGACGAGCGTGGCGCCCAGTTCCTCGGCGACCAGCGCGACCAGACCCGAGCGGATGACGGCGGGATCGGGCTCGTGCAGCCAGCCACCGACCGGGCCCACCGGCGCCGGCCCGGGGTCCTCGTCGGCAGTCAACTCGAGGAACGTCCCGCCGGACAGCAGGGTCGCCCGGCGCCAGGTGGTGGACAACGCGGTGCCCCACAGCAGCGCCTCGGCGATCGAGCCTCCGGCGGAGACCCATTCGGCCTCCGCGCCGGCGGGCACGCGCTCGTGGTCCAGCCCGGGCGCCACCTTCACCACGGCCTGCGGCATCCGCTCGAGGAGAGCCGCGACGGTCGACCACGGCGGCGACCACCGGTCCGGATCGAGCTGCCGCCTGCCGGCGGCCCGTCGCGCCGGGTCGAGGACGGCGGCGCCGCAGCCGGCCACCTCGCCGCCACGCGCCGCGGCCACGAGTTCCACGGCGTCGCCCGCGACGACCCAGACCTCGTCAGCCAGGCCGAGCGCCTCCACGTTGGCCGCGGTGAGCTCGCGGGCCAGCGGGTCGCGATCGACGGCGAGCACGCGCGCGCCGGCGCGGGCCAGCGCCATCGTGTCGGTGCCGGCCCCGCAGCCGAGGTCGGCCACCGAGTCGGCGCCGCCCTCCAGCAGGCGGCGGGCGCGCCGCGCGGCGAGCTCCGGGCGGCCGGCCTGTTCCAGGGTGTCGGCGGTCAGGAACAGCAGGTCGGCGTCCGCACCGAACACCGGCCGGGCGCGGGCGCGCAGCCGGGCCAGCTCCCATGCCGGCCCGGCCAGCTCCGGGCCCGCCTCGTCGCGCAGCCGCGAGAGCCCCGGCAGCAGGTCGACGCCCTCGGCGAGCAGACCGGCGGCCCGCCGCACCGCCGCCGTCCCCTCCGCCGTCCGCAGCCGGAGCAGTGCGCCAAGCGCGGCATCGGCGGAGGCCGGGTCGGGTACTGGGGGCACGCGGAGAGCCTCGCGCACGTCGACGTCGCCGGGTCGGGGGACCCGGTTGAGCGGCTGGCACTCTCATGGGTAGAGTGCCAAATCGACACGGGCACAGTGGCCTGACCCCCGCGACGGCAGGCCGGTTCCCGTGCCACAGCATCAGCACCACTTATCAGCCGTCCGATCCCGAAGGGGGCGTCACGACGTGACGACCGCTACCAAGGTCAGCATCAAGCCGCTGGAGGACCGCGTCGTGGTCCAGGCCAACGAGGCCGAGACCACCACGGCCTCCGGCCTGGTCATCCCGGACACCGCCAAGGAGAAGCCCCAGGAGGGCACCGTCGTGGCGGTGGGCCCCGGCCGCATCGACGACAACGGCAACCGCGTTCCGCTCGACGTCTCCGTCGGCGACGTGGTGATCTACTCGAAGTACGGCGGCACCGAGGTCAAGTACGGCGGCGAGGAGTACCTGGTCCTCTCCGCCCGCGACCTGCTCGCCATCGTGGAGAAGTAGAAGGACCCCGTCCTCCTCATCCCTCGCGCGCTCGGGACGAGCCTCTGGACGGGGCCGTTCCAGCACGTCACGTGACCGCCCCGGCGACCCGTATTCCCGGGTCCCGGGGCGGTCGTCGTCTCACCCTGCGAACCCCGAGAGGTCTGGCATGGCCAAGATCATCAAGTTCAACGAGGACGCGCGGCGCTCGCTCGAGCGCGGCGTCGACAAGCTGGCCGACACGGTCAAGGTGACCCTCGGCCCGCGCGGGCGCAACGTCGTCCTCGACAAGAAGTTCGGCGTCCCCACCATCACCAACGACGGCGTGACCATCGCCCGTGAGGTCGAGCTCGACGACCCGTACGAGAACCTCGGCGCCCAGCTGGCCAAGAACGTCGCGACCAAGACCAACGACGTCGCCGGCGACGGCACCACCACCGCGACCGTGCTGGCGCAGGCGCTGGTACGCGAGGGCCTGCGCAACGTGGCCGCCGGCGCCAACCCGATCGGGCTGGGCCGTGGCATCAGCGCCGCGGTCGATGCCGTCCACCAGGCGCTGGACAAGGTCGCGATCCCGGTCGACGACCGCAGCGCGATCGCCGGCGTCGCCACGGTCTCCGCGCAGGACGCCACCGTCGGCGACATGATCGCCGAGGCGATGGACAAGGTCGGCCGCGACGGTGTCATCACCGTCGAGGAGAGCAACACCATGTCGACCGAGCTGGAGGTCACCGAGGGCGTCCAGTTCGACAAGGGCTACCTCTCGCCGTACTTCGTCACCGACGCCGACGCGCAGGAGGCCGTCCTCGACGACGCGCTCGTCCTGATGGTCACCGGCAAGATCAGCGCGCTCGCCGACCTGCTCCCGCTGCTGGAGAAGATCCTCAACAGCGGCGGCTCGCCGCTGCTCATCGTCGCCGAGGACGTCGAGGGCGAGGCGCTGTCGACCCTGGTCGTCAACTCGATCCGCAAGACCATCAAGGTGGTCGCGGTGAAGTCGCCGTACTTCGGCGACCGGCGCAAGCAGTTCATGACCGACCTTGCCATCGTCACCGGCGGCCAGGTGGTCAGCGAGGACGTCGGCCTCAAGCTCGACACCGTCGGCCTCGAGGTGCTCGGCACCGCGCGGCGCGTGACCGTCACCAAGGACGCCACCACGGTCGTCGACGGCGGCGGCTCGGCGGAGGCCGTCGCGGACCGGGTCGCGCAGATCCGCCGCGAGATCGAGGCGACCGAGTCCGACTGGGACCGCGAGAAGCTGCAGGAGCGGCTGGCCAAGCTGACCGGCGGCGTCGGCGTCATCCGCGTCGGCGCGGCCACCGAGGTCGAGATGAAGGAGAAGAAGCACCGGATCGAGGACGCCATCTCGGCCACCAGGGCCGCGGTGGAGGAGGGCGTCGTCCCCGGTGGCGGCTCCGCGCTCGTGCACGCGGCCGCGGCCATCGACGGGCTCGACCTCACCGGCGACGAGGCGACCGGCGCCCAGGCCGTGCGCCGTGCCCTGGACGCCCCGCTGGCCCGGATCGCGGCCAACGCCGGCCTCGAAGGCCGGGTCGTGGTCAGCCGGGTCCGTGAGCTCGGTCAGGGGCAGGGCTTCAACGCCGCGACCGGTGAGTACGGCGACCTGGCCGCCCAGGGCGTCGTCGACCCGGTCAAGGTCACGAAGGCCGCGCTCGAGAACGCCGCGTCGATCGCCGCGATGGTGCTCACCACCGACTCCGCCATCGTCGAGGCGCCGGAGCGGCACCACGACCACGGGGCCGGGCACCACACCCACGGCCACTCGCACGGCCACGGTCACGGCCACAGCCACTGATCAGCTGATCACGGCCTGAACGCCAGAGGGCCGGGTCCGGACATCGTCCGGACCCGGCCCTCTGGCACGTCTGTAGTGCTAGACCCCCGCGGCGACGGCGGCGGGCTCCGCGGCGATCAGCCGGGCCCGCTCCTCCTCGCTCATGCCGCCCCACACCCCGTACGGCTCCCGGACGGACAGCGCGTGCTTGAGGCACGCCTGGACCACCGGGCACTTCGCGCAGACGGCCTTCGCCGCGGCCTGGCGCCGGGCGCGCGCCGGCCCCCGTTCCCCGTCGGGGTGGAAGAAGAGGGACGTGCTCTCGCCACGGCAGGCGCCGTGCAGCTGCCAGTCCCACACCTCGGCAACGGGGGTCGGGAGTCGGCGGATGTCGGCCATGTCGTCCTCCTGGGCTCGGGTCGCGAGCCGGAGGGGGGCTGGTCCGGCTGCAAGGGGCCCGGTGCCCGAGGTCATCCGGGGTCAAACACACCCGGGGCGCGCATTTTCGCCCCATTTCCCCGAACGCGCGACCTCACCCCCGGGAGTGAGGGTGCCTGTTGCTCTCCGCACCGGTCGATCAAGGTGATTTCGGGTCGTGTCGACGACCGGGTGGGGGAACCCGGCCGCGGCACGACCCACGTTTCGGACCGGCGCCCCCTGGACGGGGGTTCCCCGTCCGAGCGACACCCGGCCGGGCGCTCTCCGGCAGGGAGGAACTGGCCGGCAACGCGTCCGGGGGAACGAGGAGCAGGCGTGATCGACGATCGGATGCGCGGTCCGGGCCACGGTGCCACGACCGTCTGGGTGTACGACGAGCGGCGTCGAGTGCGCGACGACGTCGCCTCCCGACTGGTGGCCCTGCCCTTCGTGGGCCGGGTCGAGGTGGTCGGCGACGCGCAGTCGCTGCTGTCGCGGCTGGCGACCCGCACGCCCGACGTGCTGCTGGTCGGCACCCAGCGGGCGGTCGACTCCGGCCTCACCGTCGCCACTCAGGCACTGCGCGCCCACCCGGGCCTGCCGGTGCTGGTGCTCGGCGCGCCCGACGACGCCGAGACCGTCCGGGCGGCCGTCGCGTTCGGTGCCCGCGGCTACCTGCGCTGGGACGCCAGCCCGATCGAGATGGGCCTCGGCCTCTCGCGGGTCGGCCTGCGCGCCGACGGCCGCATCCCGGTCCCGGCCGCCCCGCCGCAGCAGCTGGCCTCGGTCGGCGCCTCGTCGTCCTGGAACACCGCCCCGCTGGCCGGCTCGCAGCCGACCACCGTGCGCTCCACCGTCCGCGAGCTGGCCCCGGTCAGCCTGTCGATGCGCGAGATGCAGGTGCTCACCGGCATGAGCCAGGGCAAGAGCAACGCCCAGATCGGCCGGGAGCTCTACCTGTCCGAGGACACCATCAAGACCCACGCCCGGCGGCTGTTCCGCAAGCTCGGCGCCAAGGACCGCGCCGAGGCGGTGGCCACCGGCTTCCGCCGCGGCATGATGCAGTAAGACCGAGATCTACCCGACCGAGCCCCGGTGCCTCGTGCACCGGGGCTCGCGTCGCTTCTGGGGTCGAACTCGCCCTCCGGGGTCCTGCAGGACTCCAGGAGTGCGAACTCGACCCCGGGAGCTCAGTCGTCTCTCGCGTGGCGGCCGCGGCTCTCGGTCCCCGACTCGCGCTCGGCGGCCGCGGCGATGCCGTCGGCGTAGCCGCTGGCGTAGTCCCAGCTGACGTAGTCGTCGGGGTTCGGGTCGAACGGCGGCTCGTGCCGGCCGGTCTGCCCCTCCTCGAGCAGCTGCCGCAGGTTGGCCTGCATGAGCGCCCAGTCGACGTGGTGCTCTTCCTCGCAGTCCGGGCAGTCGACGACGATGCCCTTGACGCCGGTCGGCTCCAACAGGGTGCGGAAGACCTCGAGTTCGGCAAGGTCGTCGAGGACGCCCGCCCGCTCCTCCATGGTCAGCGGCGGCGGACCCGGTCGGTCGGCGGGCCCGAAGTCCGGTCCCGATGCGTCGTCCCAGCTGTTCACGGCTCCCACGGTAGTGCGACGGCAGGGGAAAGACCGCCCCCCTCACGCCGCCGCCTACGATCGGGGGGCGGTCCCCGCCTGCGCCCGGCCAGGGGCGCCCGTTGCCGCGGGACCCGAGAACCGAAGGGGTGGCCGCCGACGATGCAGCCCGACGATCGCGTGCCCGAGCTGCCGGCGAAGTTCGCTCCGCTCGGCCTGACCTACGACGACGTCCTGCTCATCCCGGGCGCGTCGGACGTCGTCCCGGCCGAGGTCGACACGAGCAGCCGGCTGACCCGGCGGATCCGGCTGGCCGTCCCGCTGGTCTCCAGCGCCATGGACACCGTCACCGAGGCCCGCATGGCGATCGCCATGGCCCGCGTCGGCGGCGTCGGCATCCTGCACCGCAACCTCGCCGCCGAGGAGCAGGCCGGCCAGGCCGACCTGGTCAAGCGCTCCGAGGCCGGCATGGTCACCAACCCGGTGACCGCTTCCCCGGACAACACCCTGGCCGAGCTCGACGCGCTCTCCGCCCGCTACCGGATCTCCGGCGCGCCCGTGGTCGACGCCGACGGCGTGCTGGTCGGCATCTGCACGAACCGGGACATGCGGTTCGAGACGGACAAGAACCGGCTCGTCCGCGACGTCATGACGCCGATGCCGCTGGTCACCGCGCCCGTCGGCGTGGACCCCGACACCGCGCTGCAGCTGCTGTCCCGGCACAAGGTCGAGAAGCTGCCGCTGGTCGACGAGGCCGGCCGGCTGCGCGGCCTGATCACCGTCAAGGACTTCGTCAAGCGCGACCAGTACCCGAACGCCACCAAGGACGCCGACGGCCGGCTGGTCGTCGGCGCCGCGCTCGGCGTCGGCGACGACGCGTACAAGCGGGCCGGCCTGCTGGTCGACGCCGGGGTCGACGTGCTCGTCGTCGACACCGCGCACGGCCACCAGCGGGCGGTGCTGGACATGGTCGCGCGGGTCAAGGCCGACTTCGGCGGGGACGGCGGCCTCGAGGTCGTCGGCGGCAACGTCGCCACCCGCGCCGGCGCGCAGGCCCTGGTCGACGCCGGCGTGGACGCGGTCAAGGTGGGCGTCGGCCCGGGCTCGATCTGCACCACCCGCGTCGTGGCCGGGGTCGGCGTCCCGCAGGTGACCGCCGTCTACGAGGCGGCGCTCGCGGCCGGGCCCGCCGGCGTCCCGGTGATCGCCGACGGCGGCCTGCAGTACTCCGGCGACATCGCCAAGGCCCTGGTCGCCGGCGCGTCGACGGTGATGATCGGCGGCCTGTTCGCCGGCGTCGAGGAGGCGCCCGGTGAGCTGGTCTTCGTCAACGGCAAGCAGTACAAGACCTACCGCGGCATGGGCTCCCTCGGCGCGATGCAGAAACGCGGCAACCAGTCCTACAGCCGCGACCGCTACTTCGCCGACGACGTCCTCTCCGACGACAAGCTCGTGCCCGAGGGCATCGAGGGCCAGGTGCCCTACCGCGGCCCGCTCGCCGGGGTCGCCCACCAGTTGGTCGGCGGCCTGCGCGCGTCGATGGGCTACGCCGGCGCGCCCACGATCGAGTACCTGCAGCAGCACGGCCAGCTCACCCGGATCACGTCGGCCGGGCTGGTCGAGAGCCACCCCCACGACATCCAGATGACGGTGGAAGCACCGAACTACCGGGGGCGATGACCATGCCCATCCGCGAGACCGTCGAGATCGGCCTCAACCGGTTCGCCCGCCGCGGCTACGACCTCGAGGAGGTGTCGATCGTGCCGTCGCGGCGCACGCGGGACGTCGACGACGTCTCCACTGCCTGGCAGATCGACGCTTTCCGGTTCGACATCCCGCTGGTCACCAGCCCGTCGGACGCCGTGGTCAGCCCCGAGACGGCGATCGCGGTCGGCCGGGCCGGCGGTCTCGGCGTCCTCAATGCCGAGGGGCTGTGGGCCCGCTACGAGGACCCGCTGCCGGTCTACCGGAAGCTGCGCGAGGCGGCCGGCCAGGCCGGCCCGCCGGTCGCGCTGCTGCAGGAGGTCTACTGCGAGCCGGTCAAGCCGGAGCTGATCACCGCCCGCATCAAGGAGATGCGCGACGCCGGGACGACGACGGCGGTGCGCGTCTCCCCGCAGCACACCGAGCAGCTCGCGCCCGCGGTGCTGGCCGCGGGGGTCGACCTGCTGGTCATCCAGGGCACGGTGGTCTCCGCCGAGCACGTGACCACGCAGGGCGACGCGCTCAACCTCAAGGACTTCATCGCCGACCTCGACGTGCCGGTGATCGTCGGCGGCGCCGCCGACTACCGCACCGCGCTGCACCTGATGCGCACCGGCGCGGCCGGGGTGATCGTCGGCGTGGGCGCCGACAGCTTCTCCACGACCGACCTGATCATGGGCATCCGGGTGCCGCTGGCCAGTGCGATCGCCGACGCCGCGGCCGCCCGCCGCGACTACCTCGACGAGACCGGCGGCCGGTACGTGCACGTCATCGCCAACGGCCGGATCGAGACCAGCGGCTCGATCGCCCGGGCGCTGGCCTGCGGGGCGGACGCCGTCCAGCTCGGCGAGCCGCTGCGGATCGCCCGCGAGGTCCCGGGCGGCGGCGTGTGGTGGGACTCCGTGGCCGCGCACCCGCGGCTGCCGCGCGGCGGGGCCTCGGCGCCGCTGCCGCCGGAAGGCTCGCTGGAGCAGGTGCTGCTCGGCCCGGCCGAGGAGGCCGACGGCCGCACCAACCTGTTCGGGGCGCTGCGCCGGACCATGGCCAAGACCGGCTACCGCGACCTCAAGGAGTTCCAGCGGGTCGACCTGGTGCTCGGAGGCTGACGCGTGGACTTCCCGACCGTCCTGGTCGTCGACTTCGGCGCGCAGTACGCCCAGCTCATCGCCCGGCGGATCCGCGAGGCCGGTGTCTACTCCGAGATCGTCCCGTCGACGACGCCGGCGGAGGAGGTCCTGGCCCGCAAGCCGGCCGCGATCGTGCTCTCCGGCGGCCCGTCCAGCGTCTACGAGCCCGGCGCCCCCCAGGTGGACCCGACGCTGTTCGAGTCCGGCGTCCCCGCGTTCGGCATCTGCTACGGCTTCCAGGCCATGGCGCAGTCGCTCGGCGGCACCGTCGCGCACACCGGCAACCGCGAGTACGGCGGCACCCCGCTGACGGTGACCACCGAGGGTCGGCTGTTCGGCGCCCTTCCGGTGCAGCAGTCGGTGTGGATGAGCCACGGGGACGCCGTAGCCGAGGCCCCGCCCGGCTTCACCGTCACCGCCACCTCCACCGGGGCGCCGGTGGCCGCGTTCGAGGACGTCGACCGCAAGCTCGCCGGCGTCCAGTTCCACCCCGAGGTGCGGCACACCGCGCACGGGCAGACGGTGCTCCAGCACTTCCTGTTCGACATCGCCGGCCTCGAGCCGACCTGGACGATGGCCAACGTCGTCGAGGAGCAGGTGTCGCGGATCCAGGAGCAGATCGGCGAGGGCCGGGCGCTGTGCGCGCTCTCCGGCGGCGTCGACTCCGCGGTCGCCGCCGCGCTGGTGCAGAAGGCCATCGGTGATCGGCTCACCTGCGTCTACGTCGACCACGGGCTGATGCG
This sequence comes from Geodermatophilus sp. SMS 5-13, assembly GCF_059428245.1. Classification (NCBI taxonomy): domain Bacteria; kingdom Bacillati; phylum Actinomycetota; class Actinomycetes; order Geodermatophilales; family Geodermatophilaceae; genus Geodermatophilus; species Geodermatophilus sp. SMS 5-13. The sequence goes on along the minus strand of NZ_CP165729.1, from coordinate 4,903,679 downwards.
CGAGGGTGAGACCGAGCAGATCGAGCGCGACTTCGTCGCCGTCACCGGGGTCGACCTGCGGGTGGTCGACGCGCGCGAGCAGTTCCTGTCGGCGCTGGCCGGGGTGAGCGACCCCGAGGAGAAGCGCAAGATCATCGGCCGGGAGTTCATCCGGGTCTTCGAGCAGGCCGCGCTCGACGTCGTCGGCGACGCCAAGGCGCACGGCGAGACGATCGACTTCCTCGTCCAGGGCACGCTCTACCCCGACGTCGTCGAGTCCGGCGGCGGCACCGGGACGGCGAACATCAAGAGCCACCACAACGTCGGCGGTCTGCCCGAGGACCTCACCTTCACGCTGGTCGAGCCGCTGCGCACGCTGTTCAAGGACGAGGTGCGCGAGGTCGGCGTCCAGCTCGGGCTGCCCGAGGCGATGGTGTGGCGCCAGCCGTTCCCCGGCCCCGGCCTCGGGATCCGCATCGTCGGTGAGGTGACCCAGGAGCGGCTCGACGTCCTGCGCAAGGCCGACGCGATCGTGCGGGCCGAGCTCACCGCCGCAGGGCTGGACCGGGAGATCTGGCAGTGCCCGGTGGTGCTGCTCGCCGAGGTCCGGTCGGTCGGTGTGCAGGGCGACGGGCGCACCTACGGGCACCCGATCGTGCTGCGCCCGGTGTCCAGCGAGGACGCGATGACCGCGGACTGGACCCGCCTGCCCTACGACCTGCTGGCGAGGATCTCGACGCGGATCACCAACGAGGTGCGCGACGTCAATCGCGTCGTCCTCGACGTCACCAGCAAGCCGCCCGGCACCATCGAGTGGGAGTGAGCGGAGTGCCACGGCGCGGAGAACGCGCCCCTGGCACTCTCCATCACCGCGCTCGGTAGACCAGTCCGCGGCCGTCGGTCGTGACGAGGGTGAGGCGGTCGCCGTCGATCGCGACGGACGGCGCGCCGTCGAGGACGGCGAGCACGTGCTCGTCCTGGCGTCCCAGGTCCGCTGGGCAGCCGATGTCGTCGCGGGCCACGTCGAAGGTCAGGACGTCGCCGGCGATCTGCCACGGACCGGCGAAGCCGCGGCAGCCGGTCGAGCCGGTCGCCGTCCCGTCGTCGGCCAGCTGCAAGGTCGCCTCGCCGAGCACCGACGACGCCACGTCGCCGTCCAGCAGGGTGTCGAGGGTCCAGCTCGTCCCGGTCAGCTCCCGGTCGGGGACCGGTGCCTGCCGGGTGAACCGCAGCGCGACGTCGGCGCCGGTGAGCACCAGCTCGTCGCCCTCCCGGGCGGCCCGGTCGGCCACCCCGAGAGCGGTCAGGTAGGCGGTCTCGGCGGCCATGATCTCCGGATCGCAGCCCATCTCGGTGCCGCCCAGCCCGTCGATCGTCAGCGCGTCGCCGTCGAGGGTGTAGCCGCCCGAGTAGTGGTTGCAGAAGGAGATCCCGCGCAGCTGGCTGTCCTCGAACACCAGCGTCGCGGGAACTCCCGCGGGCTGCGGTACGCCGGACACGAGCACCCACTCGCCGAGCACGTCAGGGGAGGTGCCGGCCGAGCTCCCGGCGCAGGCAGCGGCCGCGAGCAGCGCCACCAGCACCAGCACCCGGATCACGGCCGCAGCGTGGCAGAAGGGCCCGGGGAGCGGTTGCTCCCCGGGCCCTCGCGTCCGCCCGACCGGCTAGCGCCGGTGGCGGGCTCGCCGCGTCTCGCGCAGCAGCAGGACGATCCCCGCGACGATCAGCACCGCCCAGAGGATGCCGCCGTCGTGGAACAGGGTGAGCGGCACGTCCACGCCGCTGAGCACCACGATCGCCAGGACGACGAAGGCGAGGCCCGGGACCAGCGCGACCAGGTCGACCCGCGGGCGGGGCGGGACGGGCAGGTCCTCCGTGGTGAGCGGCTGCACCTCCTGCCAGGCCCGCTCCTGCCAGGCGGTGGGCGTGGTCGGGAACTCGCTGTAGTCGGGTTCAGGCACGGGACACCTCCACGTCGCCGGCGCCGGAGTCGATGGTGATGACGAACTCGGGGTCGCCGTCGTCGGTCCAGGCGGCCGAACCGCTGCCGGCGAAGTAGCCGTCGGTCGCACCCTCGTCGAACACGTCGAGGTCGCCGATGCCCTGGTCGACGTCGATCTGGACGTCGGCCGAGTCGGGCACGAGCACCGTGAGGTCGCCGACACCGTGGTCGATGCGCGTCCGGATCGGCGCGCTGTGGTCGGACAGGGCCACGTCGCTGAGGTCGACGGTCAGGTCGCCGGCGCCGAGCTCGTACACCGGGCGGACCTGGCCGGCGCCGGCCGGCCGGTAGGTGCGGTCGCCGACGCCGCCGTCGAAGTGCCACGGCCCGCTCGAGGCCCCGATCGCCGCCAGCGACAGGACGGCGCCGATGGCGATCAGCCCGCCGCGGGCCCGCCGGCCGCCGGCGAAGGCGGCGGCGACCAGGCCGAGGCCGACGACGAGCAGCGCCGAGCCGAGGAAGCCGCGGGAGCTGATCTCCCAGACGCTGAACCGGTCGATCAGCACGAGGACGCCGACCACGATCAGCAGGCCGGCGATCGTGATGCCCGGGACCGGCGAGCGCGGCCCGGCCGCGGCCCGGCGGTCGGCGATCCGGTCGAGCGGCGCCCGGCGGTCGTGCGGGACGGCGTCGCCGGACGGCATGAGCAGCCACAGCAGCAGGTAGACGAGGACGCCGGAGCCGCCGGCGAGGGTGAGGGCGACGAACCCGACCCGCCAGAGCAGCGGGTCGACGCCGCTGTACTCGGCGAGGCCGCCGCAGACGCCGCCGATCATCTTGTCGCTGTTGCTGCGGCGGAGCCGAGTGCGTGCGGGCGGGCCGGGCGGCGGCGCCGGTGGCTCCCAGCCCGGGTCCACCGACGGTGTGGGGGGCGGTGCGGATGTCATGGCAGAAGCGTCCTCAGCACGGCAGGAGAAGACCATCGGGGAACGCCCCCATCCGACCCTGGTCCTCGCCACGCCCCCGACCCGGGTGATCACCGGTGTTCTCCCGGGCAGGGACGGTGCGACGATCGGAAACGTGAACAGCCCTGTCGCCGGTCCGCCGGCCGCCGGAGAGGCGCCCCGGCCGCCGCTGGCGCGCCCGCGCTCCGGCCGCGTGCTCGCCGGCGTCGCCGCGGGTACGGCCGCGCACCTGCGGCAGGACCCGCTCATGGTGCGGGTCGCCTTCGTCGTCCTCGCCGCCCTCGGCGTCGGCGTCGTCCTCTACGGGCTGCTGTGGCTGACCATGCCGGTCGCCGAGGAGGGCGCGGAGCCGGTCTTCGCGCTGTCGTCGGCCACGCCGCGGAGCACTCGCCAGCTCGTGGGGCTGGGCATCGCCGGCCTGCTCGCGGTCGTCCTGTTCGGCCAGGTGCTGTCGCTGGGGAGCGGCAACGTCGTCCTGCCGCTGGTGCTGGTCGCGGTCGGCCTCGCGGTGATCTGGCGGCAGCTGGACACCGACCGCACGCTCGCCCTCCCAGGCGTCCGCTGGGTGCTCGCCGGCGGGATCGCGCTGGCCGCGGGCGGCGTCGTCCTCCTGCTGGCGACGACCGGCCAGCTCGCCAACGCCCGCAACGGGTTCGCGGCGACCCTGGTGATCCTCGTCGGCATCGTGCTGGCGACCGCGCCGCTGTGGCGGCGGCTGCTTGCCTCGCGCGAGGCCGAGCGCGCCGCCCGGATCCGCTCGGAGGAGCGGGCCGCGGTCGCCGCGCACCTGCACGACTCGGTGCTGCAGACGCTGGCGCTGATCCAGCGCAGCGCCGACGACGCGGAGGCGGTCAGCCGGCTCGCCCGCGGCCAGGAGCGCGAGCTGCGCACCTGGCTCTACGAGCCGCAGGTCGCGGCCGGCGGCACCTGGGCCGGGCTGGTGGCCCGGATCGTCGCCGAGGTGGAGGCCGACCACGCGCTCACCGTCGACCCGGTGGTCGTCGGGGACGCCCCGCTCGACGACGCGCTCGCCGCCCTGGGCGCGGCCACGCGGGAGGCGTTGGTCAACGTGGCCAAGCACTCGGGGGTGACCTCCGCGGACCTCTACACCGAGGTCACGCCGGACCGGGTGTCGGTGTTCGTGCGCGACCGCGGCAAGGGGTTCGACCCGGAGACGGTGTCCGACGACCGGCGCGGGCTGCGGGACTCGGTGCGCGGCCGGATGGCCCGGCTGAGCGGGACGGCGGAGATCCGGTCGGCGCCGGGGGAGGGGACGGAAGTGGAGCTCGAACTGCCGCGGGAGGCGTCCGCATGACCGTGGCGACCGATGAGGTGCGGGTGTTCGTCGTCGACGACCACGCGATGGTGCGCGCCGGGGTGCGGGCCGAGCTGGGCGACGACGTCACGTTCGTCGGGGAGGCGGCGGACGTCGCCGGCGCGGTCGAGGGCATCCGGGCGACCGTCCCGGACGTCGTCCTGCTCGACGTGCACCTGCCGGGCGGCGGCGGGCGGGCGGTGCTGGAGAGCCTGCGGGCCGAGCTGCCCTCGGTGCGCTGGCTGGCGCTGTCGGTGTCCGACGCGGCCGAGGACGTCATCGCGGTCATCCGCGCCGGGGCCCGCGGTTACGTGACCAAGACGATCTCCGGACCGGACCTGCTGGCCGCCGTCCGCCGGGTCGCCGACGGCGACGTCGTGTTCAGCCCGCGGCTGGCCGGCTTCGTGCTCGACGCGTTCGCCGCGGCCGGCCCCGCCCCGGCGCCCGCGGAGGACCCGGCCACCGACCCCGGGCTGGACCTGCTGTCCGCCCGCGAGCGCGAGGTCATGCAGCTGCTGGCCCGCGGCTACACCTACCGGGAGATCGGCTCGCGGCTGTTCATCTCGGTGAAGACGGTGGAGTCGCACGCGTCGAACGTGCTGCGCAAGCTGCAGCTGTCCAACCGCAACGAGCTCACCCGCTGGGCGGCGACCAACCGGTTGCTGTGAGACGTGCGCTGCTCGTCGTCCTCCTGGTGGCCGTCGTCGTGACCGGGCTGCTGTGGGCGTTCCAGCGGCGGCTGATCTACCTGCCGCAGGGGTCGCCGGGACCCGTGCCGGCGGGTGCGCGGGAGGTCTCGCTGGAGACCTCCGACGGCCTGCGGCTGGGCGGGTGGTTCTTCGCGGCGGACGACGGGGCGCCGGCGGTCCTGGTCGCCAACGGCAACGGCGGCCACCGCGGGCTGCGGGCGCCGCTGGCCGAGGCGCTGCACGCCGCCGGGCTGTCGGTGCTGCTCTTCGACTACCGCGGTTACGCCGGCAACCCCGGCAGCCCGAGCGAGGAGGGGCTGGCGCTCGACGTCCGGGCCGCCCGCGCTTTCCTGCTGGAGAAGGTGCCGCCGGACAGGCTGCTCTACCTCGGCGAGAGCCTCGGCGCCGCCGTGGTGACCGAGCTGGCCGCCGAGCACCCGCCGGCCGGGTTGGTGCTGCGCTCCCCGTTCGTCGACCTCGCGGCGGTGGGCAGCGTGCACTACCCGTTCCTGCCGGTCCGGGCGCTGCTGCGGGACCGCTACCCGGTGGCCGAGCGCGTCGCGGACGTGCGGGTGCCGACCGTCGTCGTCCTCGGCACCGCCGACTCGATCGTGCCGCCGGAGCAGAGCCGCGCCGTGGCGGACGCGGCGGCCGACCTGGTCCGGCTGGTCGAGGTGCCCGGCGCCGACCACAACGACCTCGCCCTGCTCGACGGACCGCAACTGGTCGGGGCCGTCGTCGAGCTGGCCGGTCAGCTCGACTGAGCGGCCACGAAGGCGCGCGCCTCCTCGGCCAGCGACGGCCACTCGGTCGACGGGGCGACGACGACCCAGCCGTTCATCGGCCGGCCGTCCATCGGCTCGAACGGCTCGGCCCGGCCCGCGGCCACCAGCGCCTGCTGCCGCTCGGCGGGCAGCTTCAGCACCAGCCGCTCGTGCCACCAGATCGCGAAGAACTTCCGGCCCGTCCGCAGCCCCTGCGAGCCGAACATCCGGCCGCGGGTGACCTCGCCGCCCACGGCGCCGTCGGCGAGCTCGTCCCAGCCGCCGGGCGCGCTCATGCCGTGAACACCACGTGGAAGGCCTCGGCCAGCCGGCCCTCCGGCAGGCCGAACCGCTGCGCCGTCTGGCCCATCCAGCCGCGCACGAAGCCCTCGAGGTCGTCCACGTGGCTGACCTGGCTCTTGTGGCAGGACAGCGCCTCGATCTTGCGGGCGGCGACGTCGGTGACGTCGACGGCGTGGTCGGCCCGCGGGCTGGCGCCCAGCCAGACCTCCGACACCGTCCACGGCTCCAGGCCCTCGTCGGCCAGCAGCTCCGGGAACGCGAAGGGGTTGCGGGCGTCGGGGTAGACCGCCCGCAGCGTGGACTCGCCGACCGTCAGGTGGTCGGGGTGGCTGGCCCCGATCCGCTCGTAGAACCGCTCGGGCGAGCTGGTCAGCACCCGCTGGGGGCGCACCTGGCGGATCACCCGGCTGATGTCGCGGCGCAGGTCCAGCGTGAGCTCCAGCCGCCCGTCCGGATAGCCGAGGAAGCGGACGTCCTCGACGCCGCAGGCCGCGGCCGCCGCCCGCTGCTCGGCCCGCCGCAGCGGGCCCATCTCGTGCCGCGGCGTCTCGTCGAAGCCGCCGGCGTCCCCGTCGGTCACGATGCAGTAGCTGACCTCGGTGCCCGCCGCCGTCCAGGACGCCACGGTGCCGGCGCTGCCGAAGTCGACGTCGTCGGGGTGGGCGAGCACGCAGAGCGCGCGCTCCACGTGCTCCGCGGGCGTCGTCGGGCGGGCGAACGGGTTGGTCACCCGGCGCAGCCTAGGTTCCGCCCGGCGCCCCGGCGATCCCGGCCAGCTTGTCCGGGTTGCCCATGAAGAACACCCGGTCGACGAGCCCGTCGACGAGGACCAGCTGCAGGGCCATGTACGGCCCGTCGTCGGTCCACGCGACGACCGCCGGCGCGCCGTTGATCTCCGCGAACCCGATCCGGAGCCCGAGTCCCGCGGCCTGCGGGCCGACGCCGGCCAGGAAGCGGGCCACCTTGTCCGCGCCGAGGATGGGTCGCCGGGCCGCCGAGACCTTGCCGCCGCCGTCGGAGACGAGGACGACGCCGGGTGACATGGCCGCCAGCAGGCTCTCGACGTCCCCGCCGACGGCGGCGGCCAGAAGCCGTTCGGTGACCTCCCGCGCCTTCTGCGCGTCGGTGTCGAACCGCGGACGGCGCGCTTGGACGTGCTCCCGCGCCCGGTGCCCCAGCTGGCGGACGGCGGCCTCCGACCGGTCGAGGACTCCGGCGACCTCGGCCCACGACATGCCGAACACCTCGCGCAGCACGAAGACCGCGCGTTCGACCGGCGAGAGGGTCTCCAGGACGACGAGCACCGCCAGGGAGACCTGTTCACCCAGCTCGGCGGCCTCGGCCGGGCCGGGGTCCGGGTCGGTCAGCAGCGGCTCGGGCAGCCACGGCCCGACGTAGGTCTCCCGCTGGGCGCGGGCCGACCGCAGCCGGTCCAGGGCCAGGCGGGTGACGATGCGGACGAGGTAGGCGCGCTCGTCGGCAACGTCGCCGCGGTCGGCCGCCGACCAGCGCAGCCACGCGTCCTGCACCGTGTCCTCGGCGTCGGCGACGCTGCCCAGCATCTCGTAGGCGACGGTGAACAGCAGCCGCCGGTGCCGGTCGAACGCGGCGAGCAGCTCGTCGCCGGCGCCGACCGTCACGACGCCGCCCGAACCGGTGCCACGCGGGCCGCCGGGATCTCGCAGCGGTCCGTGAAGCCCTGGCTGGTCAGCCCGAGCGCGCTGTTGAACCGGGACCGCTCGTTCTCCACGGCGATCATCATCGTCAGCTCGACGAGCGCCGCGTCGTCGAGATGCGTGCGCAGGTCGGCGACCATCTCGTCGGTCACGGTGGGCGGGGTCGCCGTCGCCGCTTCGGCGTAGGCGAGCACCGTGCGCTCGAGGTCGGTGTAGACGTCGCTGTCCCGCCAGCGCGGGACGTCGCGCAGCTTGACCGGATCGACGCCCCGGTTCGTGCTGATCCAGTAGCCGAAGTCCACGCACCACGAGCAGCCGATGGCGGCGGCCGACGCCAGCTCGGCCAGCGCCTTGAGCGTGGGGTCGAGCCGGTGCCACTTCTCCACCGCCATCTCGAACCGGGCGTTGCCGATCAGCACCCGGGGGTGGTGCCCCATCGCGGCGGCCGGGTCGGCGACCACCCCGAATCGCCGTCGCGAGTACCAGGCGACCAGCCGGTTGACCGGCGTGCGGGGCGGGTCGAGCGAGATGCGTGCCATGACGAACTCCTCTTCAACGGGTGAACACCCATGAAGACGGGACAGGCACGGCGGATGTGACACCAGCGCGCCCGACGGGGCCTCCCGGTTCGGCGACGGGGGGGCCGACTTCCCGCCGGCCGACCAGCGCCGGTCGTAGGGCCCCGTCGTCAGAGGCGGCCGCGGCCCTGGCGGAGCAGCATCATCCCCAGCGTGGCACCGTCCGCACCGAGCGCGCCCTGGAACTTCGCGAGGATCTGCTGTTCGCGGGCCAGCGACAGGCGGGTGCCGCCCGCGGCCGCGCGCAGCGTGCCGATCTCCCGGGAGATGGCCAGCCGGCGCTGGACGAGCTCGATGATCGCGGCGTCGCAGGCGTCGATCTCGGTGCGCAGCTCGCCGATCCGGGCCGTGGGGTCGACGGCGGCGTCAGCGGCGGCGGTGGTGATGCTCATCGGAGGTGCTCCTCAGGGGCGGTCCGGGCCGTCGACCCCGAGAACGAGAAACGCCCCGGGCTCTCGGGCCCGGGGCGTCGGTTGCGGCGGTTTGCTCAGCCAGCGGCGACGGACACCGGATCCCGGTGACCGTAAAAAAAGCTGACCGTGGCGAGCACGGCGCGAAGTGTGCCACACCGACCGCGGACCGCGCCAGCAGTCCACAGGGGACGGGTGGGACGGGCGGTTCGGCGCCCGGAAGGGCGTCACCCGACCGGCTTACAGTGATGTCGTCATGAGCAGCGCCCAGTCAGCCCTTCCCGGTACCGCCACCCTGAAGCGCACCGCGCCGGGCTCGGCGGGTCGCGACCTCGACCGCATGCTCGCCGGCCTGAACGGCCCGCAGCGCGACGCCGTCGTCCACGAGGGCGGTCCGCTGCTCATCGTGGCCGGCGCCGGGTCGGGCAAGACCCGTGTGCTCACCCACCGGATCGCCTACCTGCTCGGCGCGCGGCACGTGCAGCCCGGCGAGATCCTCGCGATCACCTTCACCAACAAGGCCGCCGGCGAGATGAAGGAGCGGGTGGCGAACCTCGTCGGCCCCCGCGCCCGCGCCATGTGGGTGTCGACGTTCCACTCGATGTGCGTGCGGATCCTGCGCGCCGAGGCCGCCAAGCTGGGCCTGAAGTCGTCGTTCACCATCTACGACCAGGGCGACTCGGTCCGGCTCATGACGATGGTCGCCCGCGATCTCGACCTCGACGCGAAGCGCTACCCCGGCCGCAGCCTCGCCGCGCAGGTGTCCAACCTGAAGAACGAGCTGATCGACGAGGAGAGCTACGTCCCGCAGACGGCGCCGGAGAAGGTGCTGGCCGAGGCGTACAAGCTCTACCAGCAGCGGCTGCGCCAGGCGCACGCGCTGGACTTCGACGACCTGATCATGACGACGGTGCATCTGCTGCAGGCGTTCCCGGACGTCGCCGAGCACTACCGCCGCCGCTTCCGGCACGTGCTGGTCGACGAGTACCAGGACACCAACCACGCGCAGTACGTGCTGGTGCGCGAGCTGGTCGGGCCACCCGGCGGGCCGGTGCCCCCGGCCGAGCTCTGCGTCGTCGGCGACGCCGACCAGTCGATCTACGCGTTCCGCGGCGCCACGATCCGCAACATCGACGAGTTCGAGCGTGACTACCCCGAGGCCACGACGATCCTGCTGGAGCAGAACTACCGCTCCACCCAGCGGATCCTTCGCGCGGCCAACACCGTCATCGCCAAGAACACCGGCCGCCGTCCCAAGAACCTGTGGACCGACGCCGGCGACGGCGAGCTGATCGAGGGCTACGTCGCCGACAACGAGCACGACGAGGCCGCGTGGGTGGCCGAGCAGATCGACGCGCTGGTCGACGAGGGCAAGGCGGCGCCCAAGGAGATCGCCGTCTTCTACCGGACCAACAACGCCTCGCGCGTGTTCGAAGAGGTCTTCATCCGCGTCGGCATGCCCTACAAGGTCGTCGGCGGGGTGCGCTTCTACGAGCGCAAGGAGGTCCGCGACGCGCTCGCCTACCTCAAGGTGGTCGCCAACCCCGCGGACGTGGTCAGCCTCCGCCGGGTGATCAACACCCCGAAGCGCGGCATCGGCGAGCGGGCCGAGGCGTGCATCGAGCAGTTCGCCGACCGCGAGCGGATCGCCTTCGCCACGGCGCTGCGCCGGTGCAGCGAGGTGACCACCCTCGCGCCGCGGTCGCTGAAGAACATCCAGGAGTTCGTGGCGCTGCTCGAGGAGTTCGAGCAGCTGGTCGAGACCGGCTCGGGCCCGGCCGCGCTGCTGGAGAGCATCCTCGACCGCACCGGCTACCTCGCCGAGCTGTCGGCGTCGACCGATCCCCAGGACGAGGGCCGCGTCGACAACCTCAACGAGCTCATCTCGGTGGCCGCCGAGTTCGAGGCGGCCAGCCCCGGGGGGACGGTCACCGAGTTCCTCGAGCAGGTCTCGCTGGTCGCCGACGCCGACCAGGTCCCGGTCGCCGGGGACGACGCCGGCGTGGTCACGCTGATGACCCTGCACACCGCCAAGGGGCTGGAGTTCCCGGTCGTCTTCCTGACCGGCCTGGAGGACGGCGTCTTCCCGCACCTGCGCGCGCTCGGCGACCCGCGGGAGCTGGAGGAGGAGCGCCGGCTGGCCTACGTCGGCATCACGCGGGCGCAGCAGCGGCTGTTCCTCTCCCGCGCCCAGGTGCGCACCAGCTGGGGGCAGCCGGCGTACAACCCGCCGTCCCGGTTCCTCGACGAGATGCCGGCCGACACCGTGCACTGGGCGCGCACCGAGCCGGCCCCGGCGTCGACGTCCTACTCCTCGGCCCAGCAGCGGGTGGCCGCCACCGGGCTGTCGACCGGCGGACTGCGCGGCGGCCGCGGCAACCGCGAGGTCATCTCCGTCGACGTCGGCGACCGCGTCAGCCACGACGCGTTCGGCATGGGCACCGTGGTGGAGGTCAACGGCGTGGGCGACAAGGCCCAGGCGACGGTCGACTTCGGCTCCGGCGGCACGAAGCGCCTCGTCCTGCGCTACGCCCCGCTCGTCAAGCTCTGAGGCGCCGCCCCCGGAATGCTCTTGCGGTGTCGTGCGTGCTTCCGCGGTGCCGCGCACGACCGCACGAGCGGCAACAACACCGCAAGAGCCGAGGTCGACCCCGGGAGTGATCAGCCGACGGTGATGCCGCGCTCGGCGAGCCACTCCTGGGGGTCGAACGGCCGGCCGGTCATGCCGCCGCGGTGCAGCTCGAAGTGCAGGTGCGGGCCGGTCGACTGGCCCTGGTTGCCGACCTTGGCGATCTGGTCGCCGGCGTGCACGACGTCGCCGGCCGCCACGTCGTAGTAGCGCATGTGGCCGTAGATCTGCACGTTGCCGTCGGCGTCCTGGATGTAGACCGCGTTGCCGTACCCGGACGCCGGGCCGGCGCGGAGCACGACCCCGTCGGTGGCGGCGTAGATCGGCGTGCCCAGGGGAGCGGCCAGGTCGATGCCCCAGTGCATGGTGCCCCAGCGCGTGCAGAAGCAGGTGGTCAGCCGGCCCTGGGTGGGCAGCACCGTCTTGGGCTCGCGGGCGGCGCGGGATGCCGCCAGCTCGCCGAGGCGGGCCTGCGCCTCGGCCTCGGTGATGCTCTGCCGCGCCGCGGCGTCCTCCAGCCCGCCGGTCATGCCGATGTCGGAGCCCGTGCCGAGCCCGTAGTCGGCGGCCGTGGCCGAGATGTCGGTGGCGCCGCCGCCGGTGAAGGCCGGGATGCCGGCGATCACGGCGCCGGCGATGAGGGCGGCCAGCCACAGGGGTGCCCGCTTGCCGGGCGGCTGGGGGAGCCGTCGTGCGGAGAGTGCGGACAGGCGGCGGGTCGGCTCGCTCCGCTCACCCTCGGCCGCCTTCTCGACCGCAGGGGCGGCAGCGGGGAGGGTCCCGGGCCGGGGAAGGACCAGGGAGCTGGACACGGGTGCACCTTCCGGTGGATCGACGGCCACCGGTTGGTACCGGGGCCGTGACCGGACGGTAACGATGCGTCAGGAGTCGACAAAGCACCGTGCGGCACGTGTCGTGCCGACCGCGTTCCGTATGTGGCGAGTGGGACTCAGGCGACGGCGGCGGGTGCGATCGGGGCCGTCACGGCGGGCCGGCGGACGCCCGCCAGCGTGGCCGCGACCTCGTCGAGGACGCCCCGGTGGATCGGCAGCGACAGGTGCCCGACGCCGCGGACGAGGACGTTGCGCGCGCCGAGGTGGGGGTGATCGCACCGGCCCGAGCTCGTGGGCACGACCATCTGGTCGATGTCGCTGTAGATCGCGGTGATCCGCGTGGTGCAGCCCGGAGCCGGCTCGGCCAGCTCCTGCAGCAGTTCCGAGCCCGGCCGCAGCTGCCGGATCAGCGGCGCGGGGACGACGTGCGCCCACACCGAGCCCTCGTGCGGCGTCCCCAGCGTGACCAGCGACTCCACCCGGCGATCCCCGCCGAGGCGCTGGACGAAGTAGCGGGACATGAGCCCGCCGAGGCTGTGCCCGACCACGTGCACCCGCTCGTGGCCGGTCTCCTCGCAGATCGTCTCGATGTGCTCGCCGAGCTCGCGGGCGCCCTGGGCCACGTCGCGCAGCAGCGGGCTGTAGTTCCACGAGCAGACCGAGGAGAACCCGCGGCGGCGCAGGCTGCGGCGCATGACCGCGAAGACCGAACGGTTGTCGATCAGCCCGTGCACGAGCAGCACCGGGATGCGCGAGGCGAGCGGGTCACCGGCGAACAGCGCCCGGACGGCCGGCGGCTGGACGCCGGGCCGGAATCGTCCGTCGGGACGCAGCACCTCGGTGCGCGTGCCGAGCGGGTAGAGCAGCGCGTGACCGGCCACCCAGGCGAGCTCGGTCAGCCCCCCGGTGAGCGTCGCGGCGGTGCAGAGGGAGCGCAGGCCCCCTCGTGGCGGAACGGAGGGATCGGCGCCGGTGTGCGACTCTGGACCGGAGCCCGGATCGCTCGTGGGGCGCATGGACAGCTACCTCCGTCTGCTCCCACCGGAGAGGTCCGGGACCACCTGCCCGCCGGTGGCGGAGCACATCCGTTGTGCTCCGTTCACGCGACGGTAATGCCCGTGTGTGGTAGGCGTCACACAAGCGTTGCTGCTCATCGGCGGATCGAGGCCTGTTCGTGACCGTTCCTGCCCGAAGGGGGAGCCGTGCCCGCCCGCGACGCCCGAAGCGGACCCGCCCGCGACCGCGCCGCCAGCCGGAAGGACGGCGGCCGGTCCCGTCCTGACCGGGTCCCCGGTAAGCCGTCCGCCCGCCGCACGGGGGCCCGCAGGGACGGCGCGGCGCCGGCGGACGCGCTCGTCGTCGGCCCGGTTCCCGCGGCCGCCCGGGTCACCGGAGTTCTCCTCGTGCTGGCCGGTCTGACCGCCGTCGCCGGGCTGGTGCCCACCTACCTCGTCGTCGGCGGCACCGAGGTGTCGCTGGCGAGCGGTGTCGGCAGCGTGCTCGTCGCGCTCCTGGTCCCGGTCGCGCACCTCGTCGTCGGCGGGACCCTCGTCCGCGGCCTGGTGCCGAAGTTCGGGCTGGCCTACGCCGGGGTGTCCGCCGCGCTCGCGGTCGGTGAGCTGCTCATCGAGCTCTACCGCGGCAGCAGCTCCACCACCCGGCCGGGGGTCGAGGTCCTCGCCGGCGAGCGGGTCCTGACCAGCACGGTCGAGGTCGGCCCCGGCTGGGTGCTGGGCGTGGTCTCGCTCGCGCTCACCGTGCTCGCCGGCCTCTGCGCGGCGGTGGCGTGGGGCCGCACCGTCATGGAGGACGGCGGGACGCTCGACCCCGCCCGCTCGTCGCTGGCCGGCGGCGCCGTCCTGGTCGGCGTCGCGACGGTGCTCTGCCTCAGCCTGCCCGCGGCCGACGTCCCCGACCGGATCGTCACCGACCCCTCGACCGGGCTGCAGACCGTCGTGACCCAGGAGGGGCCGCAGGCCCTGCTGGAGCGGCCCGGCCTGGCGCTGCTCGGCGGCCTGCTGCTCGCCGGCGCGGTCGTGCTCTGCTCGGTCATCGCCCCGTCGCTGCGCCCGCGGCTGGCCACGGTCGGCGCACTGCTCGCGCTGGCGGTCGCGGTGCTGGCCGCCGGGCTGACCGGCGCCCGGGATGCGGCCGCCTCGACCGAGCTGGAGTGGACCGTCCCCGGCGCCGGCCTCGTGGTGGCCGGCCTGGCCTACGCGCTGCTCACCGTCCTGGCCTGGCGGCTGCGGCGCACGCCGGCCACCCGGCGGCTGTGACCGCCGCCACTACGCTGCCTGCCGTGGCGGAGGAACGCATTCGGGTGGTGATCGCCAAGCCCGGCCTCGACGGGCACGACCGGGGCGCCAAGGTGGTGGCCCGGGCGCTGCGCGACGCCGGCATGGAGGTCGTCTACACCGGCCTGCACCAGACGCCGGAGCAGATCGTGGAGACCGTCGTCCAGGAGGACGCCGACGCGGTCGGCCTGTCAGTCCTCTCCGGGGCGCACATGACGCTGTTCCAGCGGCTGGCCGAGCTCATGAGCGAGCGCGGCATCGACGACGTGGTCGTGTTCGGCGGCGGGATCATCCCGGACGCGGACATCCCCGAGCTCGAGCGCCTGGGCGTGGCCAGGATCTTCACGCCGGGCGCCACCACCACCGAGATCGTCGACTGGGTCCGCGAGCACGTCGGCGCCCCCGCCTGAGGCGGGGAAGACCAGCCGCGCGGTCACGAGGTCACCGGCAGGGTCACCTGCTGGACGGCGCCAGGTCCGGTCGTGAGCGTCACCGGCTGCGGCGCCGTCGACCCGCGGTAGGCCAGGTCGCCACCGGCGAGGACGACGGCCAGCCGGTGGCCGGGCTCGAAGCGGTGCACGATGCCCGGCAGCTCGATGGTCACCGGCTGCGTCACGTCGCCGATGCGCGCCGGCGAGATCAGCCGGTGCGGCAGCTCGACCGCGCCGTCCGGGCCGATGTCGTAGAGCTTGGCGAAGACCACCAGCTGCCCGGCCGGCCCGGCGCCCTGGGTGAGCGCGGCGGGGGAGTCCAGCCGCACGGTCAGCCGCGGGGAGCCGACGACGTCGAGCGGCCGGGTCAGCGGTGCGGTGGCGAACCGGATCGCCGTCCCCGGCGGGTCGGTCACCGGGCCGCTCTGGTCGAGGAACGACGTCTCGGTGTAGTTGGGGCCGACCGGCGCGACGCCGCTGTAGCCGCTCGTGCCCGGCACCACGGCGACGCGGCTGTCGACCAGCGCCCCGTCGCCGGAGAGGTAGAGGGTCCGCTCGCGGCCGACCGGGAACGCCGGCGCCGAGGCATAGGCACGGGCGGCGTCGCCCGTCGCCGCGAAGACCCAGTCGCGGAAGTACGTGAAGTCCAGCTTCGGCGCCGGGCCGCGGCCGAGCAGGTAGTGGTCGAACCAGGCGATCGCCTGCCGGCCCTGGTAGGACGACGCCGGATGCCGCTCGTCGAGCTCGCCGGCCACGGGAGTCAGGTTGCTGTGGCCCCACGACTGCCACTGCAGCGCCACCGGCGTGCCCTGACCCTTCAGTGCGGTGTAGGTCGCCACCGACTCCTGCAGGTTGAACAGCGTGTCGGCCTGGCCCTGGGCGAGCAGGGTCGGGACCCGGACGTCGGAGACGTAGCTCGCCACCGAGTTCGACCGCAGGAAGTCGATCGAGGCCTGGCTCGCGTACCCCTGGGCGGCGACCTCCAGCAGCGCCCGGCAGACCGGTGGGTCGAAGTTGCCGCAGTTCTGGTCCACGAAGGTCCGGAACCTCGCCGGGTCGGCGAGCGCCTGCAGGTCCTCGGCGCCATTGACCACGCCGAGCGTCGTGAACAGCGCCGACCACTGGTACTTGAAGACGCCGCTGCCGGCGTAGCTGGTCGAGCCGCTGCGCGCGGTGCCGCCGGGCAGGCCGCTGTTCTCTGGGTCGAGGGAGTACGCCAGGTCGTTCCAGGTGATCATCGGGACGATCGCGTCGAGCCGGTCGGTGCCGGCCGCGCGCTCGACCGCGGCGGTCGCGAACTGGATCTGGCCGCCGTAGGAGCCGCCGATCATGCCGACCGCGGGATCGTGCGGCGTGCCGGTCACGGCGTCCTGCCGGATCACCTGGTCGACGTGCACCGGCTGCCCGGTCGCGTCGTCGACGGCGGTGATCGACGGGTCGCCGCCGAGGAAGCGCACCAGCTGGGCGGCCGCGGCGCCGTCGTGCTCGCGGTCGTCGAGCGTGATCGGGCAGGGGTCGCCGTCGACGAAGCCCAGGCCGGTGTAGGAGAGGGTCACGTAGCCGCGCTCGCCGAAGCCCTGCGCGAGGTCGGCCTGGTCGGCCTTGGTGCCGCCGAAGCCGTTGGTGGCCAGCAGGGCGGGGCCGGGCCGCTGCGCGGTGACACCGGTCGGCAGGTACAGGTCGGCGTCGATCCGGCAGGTCCGGTCCTCGGGGCCGATGTGGGTCACCGTGATGGTGAGGTCGCGCGGCACGATGTCGGCGGCGGACGCCGGTGGGGCGAGCACGGCCAGCCCGGCCGCGGTCAGCGCGCTGGTGGTCAGGACGATGGCGGCTCGGCGCACCTCGGCGGCCTCCTCGGCGTCGGGAGCGGGTCGTCGTGACCCGGCCCACTCCTCAACGCGCGACTCGGCACGGGGTTACGCGCCAGTAGCCAACGAGCGCCGATGTGATGCGCCGCACCTCACCCTTGCCGGTGGAGCGGGCGAAAATCGCTCGGGCTACGGTGCCTGTTCGTGGATCTCTTCGAGTACCAGGCCCGTGACCTGTTGGCGTCGCACGGCGTGCCCGTGCTCCCCGGTGGTGTCGCCGAGACCCCGGAGCAGGCCGAGGCGATCGCCCGCGACATCGGCCAGCCCGTCGTCGTCAAGGCACAGGTGAAGGTCGGCGGCCGCGGCAAGGCCGGCGGCGTCAAGCTCGCCGACAACCCCGACGAGGCCAAGGCGCGCGCGCAGGACATCCTCGGCCTGGACATCAAGGGCCACATCACCCACCGCGTGATGGTCGCCCAGGCCAGCGACATCGCCGAGGAGTACTACTTCTCCTACCTGCTCGACCGCGCCAACCGGACCTTCCTGGCCATGGCCTCCCGCGAGGGCGGCATGGAGATCGAGCAGCTCGCCGTCGAGCGCCCCGAGGCGCTGGCCCGCATCCCGGTCGACGCGACCCAGGGCGTCGACGAGGCCAAGGCCGCCGAGATCGTCGACGCCGCGAACTTCCCGGCCGAGGTGCGCGACCAGGTCATCGCCGTCGCCCAGCGGCTGTGGGAGGTCTTCCAGAAGGAGGACGCCACCCTCGTCGAGGTCAACCCGCTGGCCAAGGCGCCCGACGGCACCGTCCTCGCCCTGGACGCGAAGGTGACCCTCGACGAGAACGCCGCCTTCCGGCACGACAACCGGGCCGGCCTCGAGGACACCGCCTCGGCCGACCCGCTCGAGGCCGCGGCCAAGGAGAAGGACCTCAACTACGTCAAGCTCGACGGCGAGGTCGGCATCATCGGCAACGGCGCCGGCCTGGTCATGAGCACCCTGGACGTCGTCGCCTACGCCGGCGAGGAGTTCGGCGGGGTGAAGCCGGCCAACTTCCTCGACATCGGCGGTGGCGCCTCGGCGGAGGTCATGGCCAACGGGCTGCACATCATCCTGTCCGACCCGGCCGTGAAGAGCGTGTTCGTCAACGTCTTCGGCGGGATCACCGCCTGCGACGCCGTCGCCAACGGCATCGTGCACGCGCTGCAGCTGCTCGGCGACGAGGCCACCAAGCCGCTCGTCGTCCGCCTCGACGGCAACAACGTGGAGGAGGGCCGGCGGATCCTCGCCGAGGCCAACCACCCGCTGGTCACCGTCGTGGACACCATGGACGGCGCCGCCCGCCGGGCCGCCGAGCTCGCCGCCTGACCGCCCCGTCCGAACAGGAATCCAGAGAGATGTCGATCTTCCTCAACGAGAACAGCAAGGTCATCGTCCAGGGCATGACCGGCTCGGAGGGGCGCAAGCACACCCAGCGCATGCTGGCCTCCGGGACGGCGATCGTCGGCGGCGTGAACCCGAAGAAGGCCGGCGAGAACGTCGAGTTCGACGGCTCCACCGTGCCGGTCTTCGGCAGCGTCGCCGAGGCGATGAAGGAGACCGGCGCCGACGTCAGCGTCATCTTCGTGCCGCCGGCCGGCGCGAAGGGCGCCGTCATCGAGGCCGTCGACGCGCAGATCGGGCTCGCGGTCGTCATCACCGAGGGCATCCCGGTGCACGACTCGACCTACTTCTGGGCGCACGCCCAGGGCGGCTCCACCCGGATCATCGGCCCGAACTGCCCCGGCCTGATCAGCCCCGGGCGGTCGAACGCCGGCATCATCCCGGCCAACATCACCAAGCAGGGCAAGATCGGCCTGGTCAGCAAGTCGGGCACGCTGACCTACCAGATGATGTACGAGCTGCGGGACATCGGTTTCTCCACCTGCGTCGGCATCGGCGGCGACCCGGTCATCGGGACCACGCACATCGACTGCCTCCAGGCGTTCCAGGACGACCCGGAGACCGAGGCGATCGTGATGATCGGCGAGATCGGCGGCGACGCCGAGGAGCGCGCGGCCGACTTCATCAAGGCCAACGTGACCAAGCCGGTCGTCGGCTACGTCGCCGGCTTCACCGCGCCCGAGGGCAAGACGATGGGCCACGCCGGCGCGATCGTCTCCGGCTCCTCCGGCACCGCGCAGGCCAAGAAGGAGGCCCTCGAGGCCGCCGGCGTGCGGGTCGGCAAGACGCCGTCGGAGACCGCGAAGCTCATGCGGGACATCGTCAGCTGAATTCGGCCACCCTTCAGGGGCCCGGGCCGAGCTTGCGAGGCGTGGGGGGAAGGGTGGTCCTTCTACGTCATGGCCGCTGCCCGGTGACCTCATGGGGTCGCCGGGCAGCGGTGTGTCCGGGCCGAGAGGACGCCGATCACGGACAGGGGACACCGGGCGTGCCAGTGTTGCGCGTAGCGACCAGGGCGGACACCATGCGCTCCGCAGGCCTGTCACTACTGAGGAGAACCCCGTCATGACCTCCAGTCAGCCCCCGCAGCCGCCGGGCGGGTACGGGCCGCCGCCGCAGGGCGGGCAGCCCGGGTACGGGCAGCAGCCCGGCTTTCCCCCGCCCGCGCCGGGGCAGCCCTACGGTCAGCAGCCGGGGCAGCCGCCGTACCCGCAGCAGGGGCAGCCCTCCTACGGTCAGCAGCCGCAGGGCCAGCCGCCCTACGGACCGCCCCCCGGCTACGGCCAGCAGCCCTACGGGTCGCCGCCCGGCTACGGCCAGCAGCCCTACGGCCAGCCCGCCTACGGGCAGCAGCCGGGCTTCAACCCCTACGGGCAGCCCGCGGCTGCCGGGGCCGGTGTCTCGTTCGACGCCGCCAAGCTGAAGATGGCGCACTACGTCATCGCCGGCGGCACGCTGATCTACCTGATCCTGTCGTTCTTCCCCTGGTTCGACTTCAGCGACTACGTCTTCGGCGTCCCGGACGACGCCACGTTCATCGACGAGTCGCTCAGCGGCTGGACCAGCGGCCTGGTCAAGTTCGCCTTCTTCCTGTTCCTGCTCGCCGCGGTGTGGGCGGTGCTGCCGGCGTTCTACGAGGTCAAGCTCGGCTTCCCGCGCGGCTGGATCACCGTCGGGCTGGCCGGTCTCGGGCTCCTGCTGACGCTGATCGCCTGGATCCAGTCGCTCGGCGGCGGCTTCTTCGTGTTCGCGCTGCTCGGCCTGCTCGTGGCCGCGGCGATCACGGTGTTCGCGCTCCTCTCCCTGCTGCCCGAGCTGCGCAACCGGCCGGCGCTGCCGGGCGGCCTGGCCAACGCGGCGCAGTGGGCCAACCAGCAGGCGCCGGACGTCACCGGCCAGTTCGGCGGCCAGCCCGGCCGCCCGGGCCAGCCGTACGGGCAGCAGCCCGGCGCGCCCGCCGGCCCGCCGCCTCAGCAGTACGCCCCGCCGCCGCCTCCTCCCGGCGCGGGGCAGGGCGGTCCGGCCCCGGCGGGCGAGCCGGGTCCGGCACCCACGGGGCAGGGCACGCCGCCGCCCCCGCCGTACGGGCAGCCGGGCCCGAGCGGCTCGAGCGCGTCCGGTGAGCAGCCGAGCGGGCCCACCGCCTGACCCACTGCACGCCACGACCGCCGACGGCCTCCGGGCCGCCGGCGGTCGTCGCGTTCGGGGCTCTCCGGCGCGTGCGCCGACGATCCGGCGGACGGCCTTGGGACAGTGGACCCATGGCCGTTTCCTCCCCACGGGCCCTGCTCGCCCGGCTGCCCGGATCCGGGCGGGACGGCGGACCGCTCCTGGGCTGGGCGGGAGCCGCGGTGGCGGCGGTCTCGCTGGCCGGGCTGGTCGGCCTCGGTGTCGCGGTCGTCGTCGTCTCGACGCTCGACCCGTCCGGCGGGCTCTCCGTCGGCGGCTCGGCCGCGCTGGCCGGGCGGCTGTGGCTGCTGGCCAACGGCGCCGAGCTCGACCTGCCGTCCGGTCCGCTGCGGCTGGCCCCGCTGCTGCTGACCCTCGGCATCGCCTGGGGGCTCGCCCGCGCGGGCCGGTTCGCCGTCCACGTCTCCGGCGAGGTCCCCCCGCGCGCGGCGGCATGGGCGACGGCGGCGATGGTCGCCGTCCACACGGTGCTGACCGTGCTGCTGGGGCTGGTCCTCGACGAGCCCGACGCCGGCGTGGCGCTGCTGCGCACCGCGGCCGGCGCCGCCGTCCTCGCACTGATCGCCTGCGGCTGGGGGGTGCTGCGCGAGTCGGGCGGGCTGGACGCCCTGCTCGACTCCGCGCCCGGGGCGGTGCGCCCGCTGCTGCGCGCCGTCGTCGCCGGGGTGCTCACACTGCTGGCGCTGTGCCTGGCCGTCGTCGCCGTGGCGGTGGCCGACGACGCGAGCGGGTACGCCGCGCTGTCCGGCGGCCTCGGCGGCGCGGGTGCCGGCGCGCTCGGGCTGCTCGGCCTCGCGCTGCTGCTCCTGCCCAACGCCGCGGCCGCCGTCCTGGGGCTGGCCGCCGGCCCGGGCTTCCTCGTCGGCACCGGCACGCTGGTCTCGGTGCACGGCGTGACGCTCGCCGCCGTCCCGGCCCTGCCGCTGCTCGCCGCCCTGCCGGACACCCAGGCCGTGCCGCTGCTCGCCTTCGTCTCGCAGGCGGTGCCGGCCCTGGCCGGCCTGGTCACCGGCGCGGTGCTCGGCCGCCGGATGGGCCTGGACGACGGCGGCCCGGTGATCGCCGGCCTGTGGGGCGTGGCGGCCGGCGTCCTGCTGGGGCTGCTGAGCGCCGTCGGGGTCTGGGTGGCCGCGGGCTCCCTCGGCGACGGCGCCCTCGCCGAGGTCGGGGCGCCGGCGCTGGCGACCGGCATCGCGGTCGGAGCGCAGGCCGGGATCGCCGCCGCCGTCGCCGCGGCGGTGAGCCGGTGGCGGTCCCGGGCTGACGGCGGCGCGTCCGGACGGTCGCACTAGGGTCGGGGGGTGTCCGCACCCGAGCCCACCCCGCGGGCGCGCGTCGTCGTCCTGCTGTCGGGGACCGGCTCGCTGTGCGCCGCGCTGCTCGACGCCGCCGACGACCCCGGCTACCCGGCCGAGGTGGTCGCCGTCGGTGCCGACCGCGAGGCGCCCGGGCTGGAGCACGCCCTCCGCCGCGGCCTGCCGACCTTCGTGTGCGCGCTGGGGGAGCACCCCGACCGCGCCGCCTGGGACCGCGCGCTGGCCGCCGCCATCGCCGCGTTCGAGCCGAGCCTGGTGGTCTCCGCCGGCTTCATGAAGATCGTCGGGCCAGCCGTGCTGGACGCGTTCGGCGGCCGGCTGATCAACACCCATCCCGCGCTGCTGCCGGCCTTCCCCGGCGCGCACGCCGTCCGGGACGCGCTGGCCGCCGGGGTGGCGGTGACCGGCTCGACCGTGCACGTGGTCGACGCCGGGGTGGACACCGGCCCGGTGCTCGCCCAGCGCGAGGTCCCCGTCGAGCCCGGGGACGACGAGGCGAGCCTGCACGAACGCATCAAGACGGTGGAGCGCGAGCTCCTGGTGGAGACGGTGGCGCAGCTCGTCACCGCGAACGCGACGAGGGAGAACTCGCGATGACCGACCGCACGCCGATCCGTCGTGCGCTGCTGGGCGTCTACGACAAGAGCGGGATCGAGGAGCTCGCCCGCGGCCTCGCCGCCGCCGGCGTCGAGCTGGTGAGCACCGGCGCCACCGCCCGGCGGATCGCCGAGGCCGGCGTCCCGGTCACGCCGGTGGAGAAGGTGACCGGGTTCCCCGAGTGCCTCGACGGGCGGGTCAAGACGCTGCACCCCGCCGTCCACGCCGGGATCCTGGCCGACCGGCGCAAGGCCGAGCACAGCGCGCAGCTCGACGAGCTCGGCATCGCGCCGTTCGACCTCGTGGTGGTCAACCTCTACCCGTTCACCGAGACGGTGGCCTCGGGCGCGTCCCCCGACGAGTGCGTCGAGCAGATCGACATCGGCGGGCCGGCCATGGTCCGGGCCGCGGCGAAGAACCACCCGTCGGTCGCCGTCGTCGTCGACCCGGCCCGCTACGGCGACGTCCTGGCGGCGGTGGCCGAGGGCGGGTTCACCCTGGGCGAGCGGCAGCAGCTGGCCGCCGCGGCGTTCCGGCACACGGCGACCTACGACATCGCGGTCGCCTCGTGGATGGGCAACGTGCTCGCGCCGGACGACGACGGCACCGGCTTCCCCGGCTGGGTCGGGGCCACCTGGCAGCGGGCCGACGTGCTGCGCTACGGCGAGAACCCGCACCAGCGGGCGGCTCTCTACCGGGGTGAGCGGCCCGGGCTGGCGCATTCCGAGCAGCTGCACGGCAAGGCGATGTCCTACAACAACTACGTCGACACCGACGCCGCCTGGCGGGCCGCGCACGACCACAACGACCCGTGCGTGGCGATCATCAAGCACGCCAACCCGTGCGGGATCGCCGTCGGCTCCGACATCGCCTCGGCGCACCGCAAGGCGCACGCCTGCGACCCCGTCTCGGCGTTCGGCGGCGTCATCGCGGCCAACCGCGAGGTCGACCTGACGATGGCCGAGCAGGTCGCCGAGGTGTTCACCGAGGTCGTCGTCGCGCCGTCCTTCACCGCCGACGCGCTGCAGGTGCTGACGACGAAGAAGAACATCCGCATCCTGCGGCTGCCGCACGTGCCCGGGCCCGGTGCGGAGCTGCGCCCGGTCAGCGGCGGGCTGCTGCTGCAGACCATCGACCGCATCGACGCCTCCGGCGACGACCCGACCACGTGGACCCTCGTGGCCGGCGAGCCGGTGGACGCCGTGGAGCTGGACAACCTGGTGTTCGCCTGGCGCAGCGTCCGCGCGGTGAAGAGCAACGCGATCCTGCTCGCGCACGACAAGGCCACCGTCGGCGTCGGCATGGGCCAGGTCAACCGCGTGGACGCCGCCCGACTGGCCGTGGCGCGGGCGGGGGACCGGGCCGCCGGGGCGGTCGCGGCCTCCGACGCGTTCTTCCCGTTCGCCGACGGCCTGCAGGTGCTGCTCGAGGCGGGGGTGCGGGCCGTCGTCCAGCCCGGCGGGTCGGTGCGCGACGAGGAGGTCATCGCGGCGGCCACCGCGGCCGGCGTCCCGATGTACCTGACCGGCACCCGGCACTTCGCCCACTAGCGGTGCGGGGTACGCGACCGCACGTCCGCCCGCCCGAGGACGGCGCCGTCGTCGAGGGGGAGGACTTCGCCCGGGTCGAGTGGGACTGGGTGGAGCTCTCGAACGTCACGTTCACCCGCTGCCGGTTCGACGACGCGTCGCTGTCGGAGCTGGTCACCCGGCGCTGCGTCTTCGAGTCGTGCGTGCTCACGGGGGTGCTGCTCGGCGGGTCGCGGCACTCGGGCTCGGCGTTCCTGTCCTGCCGGTTCGACCGGGCCAAGCTCTTCGACGCCGTGTGGGACGGCTGCAAGCTGACCGGCTCGCAGTTCCCGGGCGCGGAGCTGCGGCCCATGACGTCGACCGACAGCGACTGGAGCTGGACGGCGCTGCGTGGCGCGGACCTCTCGGGGCTGGACTTCTCCGGTCAGCGGCTGCGCGAGGCCGACCTCACCGACGCGGACCTGCGCGAGTGCAACCTGGTCGGCGCCGACCTGGACAACGTCCGCGTGCAGGGCCTGAAGCTGCGCGGCGCGGACCTGCGCGGCGCCTCCACCGAGGCCGTCAACTGGCGGGCGCTCGACCTGCACGGCGTCCGGCTGGACCTCGTGCAGGCGGTCTCGTTCGCCCGCGCCCACGGCGCCCTGGTCGCGGAATAGCGCCCGGGCGCCGGAGGGTCAGGGCGTAGCCGGGGTCGTCGTCCTGGTCTTCGGGCCGGTGAGCAGGGCCTTGAGCGAGCCGAGCAGGCCGAGGACGCCGACGGCGATGGCGAAGTAGAAGCCGACGCCGAACTCGCCGAGGTCCCAGCCGTTGTCCGCCAGCGGGACGAGCACGCCGGCGGCGACGGCGATGCTGACCAGCAGCGCGAGCAGGCCGAGGAAGCGGTGGGCGCGCGCGGGGATCAGCATCAGCAGCCCGAGGACGAACAGCACCCCGCCGCCGAGGATCACCGCCAGCGGTTGCCAGAACCCGGAGCTGAACAGCTTCCCGATGCCGTCGTCGGCGATCGTGTCGAAGCCGAGCCGCAGGATGTCCCAGCCCCGGGTGTCGTCCCGCGGCAGCCAGGACAGCACCAGGCTCACCCCGGCCGCGATGCCGGCGAGGATCAGCAGGAGCGCCGCGACCGCGTCCGCCCGGCGGACCTTGACCGGCTGGGTCGAGTACTGCGGGGTCGTGTAGTAGTTCTCGCCCGTCCCGGCGTAGGCGGGGCCCGCTCCGGCGTAGCCGGGCGCCCCGGACCCCATGGGGGCCGAGCCGCCGACGACCGGGGTGATCCCCGGCGTCGTCTGCTCCCGCCACGACTCGTCGGCGGGGCGGGGCTGCTGCTCCTCCTGCGCGGACCGGCTCCCGGCCGGGTACGGGGTCTGCTCGCGCTCGCTCATCTGGCTCCTCCGGCGGGTCGGCGGGCGCGGGAAGTCGCCCACGAACACGAGCCTAGGGCCGACGGCGGTCCCGGTGAGTCGTCTCGGGCACACTGTCGGTCGTGCCCGCGACGATCCTGGACGGCAAGGCCACGGCAGCGGCGATCCGCACCGAGCTCACCGAGCGGGTCGCGGCGCTGACCGCGGCCGGTCACCGGCCGGGGCTCGGCACGCTGCTCGTCGGCGACGACCCGGGCAGCCGCTGGTACGTCGACGCCAAGCACAAGGACTGCGCCCAGGTCGGCATCGCCAGCATCCAGCGGGAGCTGCCGGCGACGGCGACGCAGGCCGACGTGCTGCACGTCGTCGCCGAGCTCAACGCCGACCCGGCCTGCACCGGCTACATCGTCCAGCTGCCGCTGCCGAAGCAGGTCGACGAGTACGCCGTCCTCGAGGCGATGGACCCGGCCAAGGACGCCGACGGCCTGCACCCGGTCAACCTCGGCCGCCTGGTGCTCAACGTCCCCGGCGCGCTGCCGTGCACCCCGGTCGGCATCGTCGAGCTGCTGCGCCGCCACGACGTGCCGATCGCCGGCGCGGAGGTCGTGGTCATCGGCCGCGGCATCACCGTGGGCCGCCCGCTCGGGCTGCTGCTCACCCGGCGCAGCGAGAACGCCACCGTGACCCTGTGCCACACCGGCACCCGCGACCTGGCCGCGCACGTCCGGGGCGCCGACATCGTGGTCGCGGCCGCGGGAGTTCCCGGCCTGATCACGAAGGACATCGTCAAGCCCGGCGCCGCCGTCCTCGACGTCGGCGTCAGCCGGGTCGACGGCAAGATCGCCGGGGACGTCGCCCTCGACGTCGTGGACGTCGCCGGCCACGTGGCCCCCAACCCCGGCGGCGTCGGGCCGATGACCCGCGCGATGCTGCTGGCCAACGTCGTGGCCGCGGCGGAGCAGGCCGCGGCCGTCGAGGTCCTCTCGGCCTGATGTCGCAGCCGCCGCTCTACACCCGCCGGCCGTTCCTGGCCGGCCTGATCCGCCAGCTGCCGCTGCTCGTGGTGCTGATCGCGGTCGGCGTGGGGCTGCTGATGGTCACCTTCGAGCACTGGCGCATGGGCCTGGTCGTCGCCGGGCTGGCGCTGGTCGGGGGAGCGGTGCTGCGGCTGCTGCTGCCGGTCCGGCGGGTGGGGTTCCTCGCCGTCCGGAGCCGGCCGGTCGACGTCCTGCTGCTGGCGGGGACCGGGCTGGCGCTGGCGATCATCGCGCTCGCGATCCCCGCTGTCTGACCCCGTCACGGTCGCCCGCGGCAGGGGCCCTCCGACCCGCTCAGGCGCGTGGCGGGCCCCGGCGCTAGGTTGAGGGCCATGGCAGAGAAGTCCCGGTCGGGCAAGGTCACCGTCGTCGGCGCCGGTTTCTACGGGTCCACCACGGCTCTGCGGCTCGCCGAGTACGACATCTTCGAGACCGTCGTCCTCACCGACATCGTGGAGGGCAAGCCGGAGGGCATCGCCCTCGACATGAACCAGTCGCGGCCGATCGAGGGCTTCGAGACCAAGATCGTCGGCGTCGGCGGCGGCTCCTACGAGGGCACCGAGAACTCCGACGTCGTCGTCATCACCGCGGGTCTCCCGCGCAAGCCCGGCATGAGCCGGATGGACCTCATCGAGACCAACGCGAAGATCGTCCGGCAGGTCGCGGAGAACATCGCCCGGACCTCGCCCGACGCGGTGATCATCGTCGTCTCCAACCCGCTCGACGAGATGACCGCGCTGGCGCAGCTGGCCACCGGCTTCCCGAAGAACCGGGTGATGGGCCAAGCGGGCATGCTCGACACCGCGCGTTTCACCAACAACGTCGCCGAGGAGCTCGGTGTCCCAGTCGGCTCGGTGCAGACCCTGACCCTCGGCTCGCACGGCGACACGATGGTGCCGGTCCCGTCGCGGTGCACCGTCGACGGCAAGCCGCTGGCCGACGTGCTGCCCCAGGACCGCATCGACCACCTGGTCGAGCGCACCCGCAACGGCGGGGCCGAGGTGGTCGCGCTGCTGAAGACCGGGTCGGCGTACTACGCCCCCTCCGCCGCGGCGGCCCGCATGGCCCGCGCGGTCATGGAGGACTCGGGCGCCGTCATGCCGGTCTGCGCATGGGTGGACGGCGAGTACGGGATCTCCGGGGTGTACCTCGGCGTCGAGGCCGAGATCGGCCGCGAAGGCGTGCGCCGCGTGGTCGAGGGCGATCTGACCGAGAGCGAGCTGGCCGGGCTGCGCGAAGCCGCCGAGGCCGTCCGGGCCAAGCAGGCTGACGTAGCCGACCTCTGACCGCACCGGTCAGAGCTGCAGAGAGGGAACAACCAGCGTGAGCAAGATCAAGGTCGAGGGCACCGTCGTCGAACTCGACGGCGACGAGATGACCCGGATCATCTGGCAGTTCATCAAGGACCAGCTGATCCTCCCGTACCTCGACGTGAACCTCGAGTACTACGACCTGGGCATCGAGAAGCGCGACGAGACCGACGACCAGATCACCATCGACGCCGCCAATGCGATCAAGAAGCACGGCGTGGGCGTCAAGTGCGCCACGATCACGCCCGACGAGGCCCGCGTCGAGGAGTTCGGCCTGAAGAAGATGTGGCGGTCCCCGAACGGGACGATCCGCAACATCCTCGGCGGCGTGATCTTCCGCGAGCCGATCATCATGTCCAACGTGCCGCGGCTGGTGCCGGGCTGGACCAAGCCGATCGTCGTCGGCCGCCACGCGTTCGGTGACCAGTACCGCGCGACCGACTTCAAGTTCCCGGGCGAGGGCACGCTGACGATCAGCTTCCAGCCCAAGGACGGCGGCGAGCCGATCCAGCACGAGGTGTTCCAGTCGCCCGGCGGCGGCGTCGCGATGGCGATGTACAACCTCGACGACTCGATCCGCGACTTCGCGCGGGCCTCGATGAACTACGGCCTGCAGCGCAACTACCCGGTCTACCTCTCGACCAAGAACACGATCCTCAAGGCCTACGACGGCCGGTTCAAGGACCTGTTCCAGGAGGTCTTCGAGACCGAGTTCAAGGACAAGTTCGAGTCCGCCGGCATCACCTACGAGCACCGGCTGATCGACGACATGGTCGCGGCGTCCCTCAAGTGGGAGGGCGGCTACGTCTGGGCGTGCAAGAACTACGACGGCGACGTCCAGTCCGACACCGTGGCCCAGGGCTTCGGCTCGCTGGGCCTGATGACGTCGGTGCTGATGAGCCCCGACGGCCGCACCGTCGAGGCCGAGGCCGCGCACGGCACGGTCACTCGGCACTATCGCCAGCACCAGCAGGGCAAGGAGACGTCGACCAACCCGATCGCGTCGATCTTCGCCTGGACCCGGGGCCTGGCCCACCGCGGCAAGCTCGACAAGACCCCCGAGGTCACGCGCTTCGCGGAGACGCTCGAGAAGGTCTGCATCGACACCGTCGAGAGCGGTCAGATGACCAAGGACCTCGCGCTGCTGATCAGCCGCGACCAGGCCTGGCTCAACACCCAGGACTTCCTCTCGGCGATCGACAGCAACCTGAAGAAGGCCATGGCCTGAGACTCGGCACGCTGACGACGGCCCCTCGCCCGACCGGGCGGGGGGCCGTCGTGCGTGATCACCTCGGGTCCAGCGTTGCCTCAGCGCTCCTGAGGCAACGCTGGACCCGAGGTGATCACCGTCCTGTGGACAGCGACAGCGCAGAGGGGCACTCTCCCGGCACGCTTCCGCGGTGCCCGTGCCCCCTCAGCGCCCCTCGCTCCTGCGCGGGCGCGTCTTCCGGGGCACCTGGGCGGTGCGCGCAGGGGTCCTCACCGAGCAGCAGCTGCGCAGCCGCGCCTGGCGGCGGTTGCGTCGTGACGTGTACGCCGACGTGGCGCTGCCGGTCGACCACCGGCTGATGGCGCGAGGCGTGAGCCTGGTGATGCCGCGCAACGCGGCGATGGGCGGGCGGACGGCGGCGGTGCTCTGGGGCCTCGCTGATCTCGCCAGGCCGAGGAGCCCGTGGAGGTCGTCGTCCCGCCGGGCACCCGGTGGACGCCCGGCCCTGGTGTCGTCGTACGCAGCGCCGCGCTCGACGGCGACGTCGTCCGCGACGGACGGGGAATGCGCTGGACCGACCGCGTCCGCACGGCCGTGGACCTGATCCGGTGCGACGAGGCTGACGAATCCGTCGTGCTGCTCGACCGTCTCGTGAACGCACGCGTTGTCGACCTCGCCGACGTCCGTGCCGCGGTGCAGGCGCTGCCGCGGTGCAGGGGCAGCGCGGTCGCGCGACGCACCGCGGCCCTGGCCGACGGGCTGGCGGAGTCACCGCCGGAGACGCGCCTGCGACTGCTGTTGCACCGCTCCGGACTTCCCGTACCGATCGCCCAGTATCAGGTGCGTGTAGGTGGGCGGTTCGTCGCCAAGGTCGACTTCGCCTGGCCGGAGTACCAGCTCGCCGTCGAGTACGACGGTGTCTGGCACGGCGATCCGGATCAGTTCCCGAAGGACCGCCGGCGGCTCAACCGCTTGTCGGCGGTCGACTGGCGGGTCCACTTCGTGACGAAGGAAGACCTGCGCCGGCCCCATGCGCTCCTCGCGGAGCTCTCCCGGGCCCTCCCTCTGTGATCACCTCGGGTCCACCGTTGTCTCAGGGGCGGTGAGGCAACGGTGGACCCGAAGTGATCATGAAGTGCGACGGATCAGGCGAAGTCCTGGGTCCACCAGGGGCCGCCGGGGCCGTAGGCGACGCCGATGCCGATCCGCGAGTAGGAGCAGTTGAGGATGTTCGCCCGGTGGCCGGGGCTGTTCATCCAGTCGCTCATCACGGCCGCGGCGTCGCCCTGGCCGTAGGCGATGTTCTCGGCCATCACGGTCACGCCGGCGCGGTCACCGCGGTCGAACGGCGAGAGGCCGTCGGGGTCGTCGTGCGAGAAGAAGCCCCGGTCGCGCATGTCGGCGCTGAACGCCCGGGCGAGGCCGGCCAGGCCGTCGTCGGCCACGAGGGCGCCGCAGCCGGCGGCCGCGCGCTCCTGGTTCACCAGCGCGAGCACCTGCCCCTCGGCGCTGAGGTCCGCGGGCGCAGCCGGGGCCGCCGGCGCAGCAGCAGCAGCAGCAGCAGCCGCGGGCGCGGGAGCCGGTGCCGGCGCAGGAGCCGACTCGCTGGTCTCCGGGGCCGCCGCGGCCGGGGACGACGAGGTCGTGGTCTTCTCCGTCGTCTCCGGAGCCGCCTCGATGGCGGAGTCGGAGGCCGAAGGGACGTCGGCCGCGGGCACCTCGGTCGTGCTCTCCGGCGCGGCACCCGTGGTCTCGGGCGAGGTCTCCGTGGCGGGGGCCCCGTCCACGCCCATCCGCACCACACCCGAGCGCTCGCCGCCGCCGGTCCGCGACTCCCCGGACGACGAGGCCGCCGAGGCGTCCAGGCCGACGGTCGTGTCATCGGCGCTCGTGATGGCCGGGGCGAACGCCGGGATCGACAGCGCGATGCCGGCGACGACGCCGCAGACGAGCACGACCGGCGCGATCCGCCCGCGCAGCCGCAGGGAACGCGGCAGGTGGAAGGCCCAACGGGAGAGTGCCGCGGTGAGTCGCGCGAAGAGCGAGGGGCCGCTGGGCGAGTGGTGCACGGGAAGATCCTCACGAGCTGCTAGATCACGGATCGTTACTTTGTCGAGACTAGCCGTATCCGTGGCGTTACGGGGAGTCAGGAGTGAGGCAATTCACATTTCGCCCCGGTGAGTTGCGTCATCGGACCCGTGGTGGGCAGCGCCACCGACTGCGGGCAGCATGGAGGGGGTCCGCACCACCTGAACCCGAGGAGCGCGCCGCCGGTGAGCGACGTCTGGCTCAACATCATCATGGTCGTCGTCTTCGTCCTGATCGGCGGCGCCTTCTCCGGGGCGGAGATCGCCCTGGTCTCGCTCCGGGAGTCACAGGTCCGCTCCCTCTCGGAGAGGGGACGCCGCGGGCAGGCCCTGCAGCGGCTGCTCAGCGACCCGAACCGCTTCCTCGCCGCCGTCCAGGTCGGCGTCACGGTCGCCGGCTTCTTCTCCGCGGCCTTCGGCGCGAGCACCCTGTCGCGGCCGGTCGCCGACTGGCTGGTCGGCCTCGGCGTGAGCGACGGCCTCGCCGGCACCCTCGGCCTGGTCATCGTCACGATCGGGATCAGCTACCTGTCCCTCGTGGTCGGCGAGCTGACGCCCAAGCGGCTGGCCCTGCAGCGGGCCGAGGGCTTCTCGCTGATCGTGGCCTCGCCGCTCAACACGATCGCCAAGCTGTTCCGGCCGATCGTCTGGCTGCTGTCGAAGTCCACCGACCTGCTGGTCCGGCTGCTCGGCGGTGACCCGAAGCGGAGCGGTGAGTCGATCAGCCAGGAGGAGCTGCGCGACCTGGTGGCCGCGCACGAGTCGCTCACCAGCGACGAGCGCCGGCTCATCGACGAGGTCTTCCGGGCCGGCGACCGCGAGGTCCGCGAGGTCATGACCCCGCGCACCGAGGTCACCTTCCTCGAGGCGGGTATGACCGCCAGCCGTGCGGCCAAGCTGGTCGCCGAGCAGAACTGGTCGCGCTACCCGGTGGTCGGCCGCGACGAGGACGACGTCGTCGGCTTCGTGCACGTGCGAGACCTGTTCCTGCCCAACCACCCCGCCGGGCGCGCGGCGACGGTCGGCGACCTCGCCCGTGAGGTCAAGCGCCTGCCCGGCACGGCCGGCGTCCTCACCGCGCTCTCCGAGATGCGACGGGAGAACCACCACCTGGCCATCGTCATCGACGAGTACGGCGGCACCGACGGCATCGTCACCCTCGAGGACCTCATCGAGGAGGTCATCGGGGAGATCTACGACGAGTACGACGCGGAGGTCACCCCCGAGGACGACGGCCGCGCCGACGGCCCGCGCGAGGTCGACGGGCTGCTCAACCTCGACGACTTCACCGAGGCGACCGGACTGCAGCTGCCCGAGGGCCCGTACGAGACGGTCGCCGGCTACGTGCTCGCCGAGCTGGGCCGGCTGCCCGAGGTCGGCGACAGCGTGGAGGTCGAGGGCCGCACGCTCACCGTCCTGGAGCTCGACGGACGGCGGATCGCCCGGCTCGAGGTCAGCCGCCCGGCGTCGGGCAGCGGGGACGGCGCCGAGGTCGAGAGCGGCGCCGCGGCCGGCTGAGGTCAGCGGGCCCGCGCGACCTCCCAGGCGTCGCGGACGATCCCGGTCAGGTCCGCGTGCTGCGGCGTCCAGCCCAGGTCCGCGCGGATCCGCTCGCTGGAGGCGACCAGCTGCGCCGGGTCGCCGGACCGGCGGGCGCCGACCTCGACCGGCACCGGGTGCCCGGTGACCCGGCGGACGGCGTCGACCACCTCCTGCACCGAGAAGCCGGTGCCGTTGCCGAGGTTGTAGATCCGGTGCTCGCCCTCGGCCGGCGCCGGCAGGGCCAGCAGGTGCGCGTCGGCGAGGTCGGCGACGTGGATGTAGTCGCGGATGCAGGTGCCGTCGGGGGTCGGGTAGTCCTCGCCGTAGACGGTGAGGTGCGCCCGCTGCCCGGCCGCGACCTGCAGCGCGATCGGGATGAGGTGGGTCTCGGTGGTGTGCCGCTCGCCCAGGCCGTAGGCGGCGCCGGCCACGTTGAAGTAGCGCAGGCTCACCGCGGCGAACCCGTGCGCCACCGCGTACGAGGTCAGCATCGCGTCGACGGCGAGTTTCGTCGCCCCGTAGGTGTTGGTCGGCCGCGTGGGGGCGTCCTCCCGGATCGGCACCTGCTCCGGCTCGCCGTAGGTCGCCGCGGTGGAGGAGAAGACGATCCGGCGGCAGCCGGCGGCGCGCATCGCCTCGAGCAGCGCCAGCGAGCCGCCGACGTTGACGTGCCAGTACTCCTCGGGCGTCTGCTGCGAGGCCCCGACGAGGCTCTTGGCCGCGAAGTGCAGCACCGCCTCGGGCCGGACCTCGGCGAGCACGGGCGCCGAGTCGTGCAGCGAGGCCTCGACGAACCGCGCCCCGGACGGGACGGCGTCGGCGTGCCCGGTCGAGAGGTCGTCGAGGACGGTCACCTCGTGCCCGCCCGCCAGCAGGGCGGCCGTGACTACGCTGCCGATGTAGCCGGCTCCGCCGGCGACGAGTACGCGCATGGGGCCAACCCTAGGGAGGACGGACGTCGTGGTCTCCGCACGCCCCGCCGTGCAGGCGCTGCCTGCCTACAAGCCGGGACGCAACCCCGCCGACGTCGCCCGCGAGATCGGGGTGGAGCGCGCGGTCAAGCTGGCCAGCAACGAGACCCCGTTCCCGCCGCTGCCCGCCGTCCTCGAGGCGGTGGCGAGCGCCATGGCCGAGACCAACCGCTACCCGGACAACGGCGCCCTCGTCCTGACCCGGGCCCTCGCGGAGCACTACGGCGTCGACCCGGCGCAGGTCGTCGCCGGCTGCGGCGGGGTGTCGCTCTGCCAGCAGCTGGCGCAGTCGTTCAACGACCCCGGCACGAGCATGGCCTTCGCCTGGCGGTCGTTCGAGATGTACCCGCTCATGGCCCAGGTCGTCGGCGCGCGCAGCATCCCCGTGCCGCTCAGGGCGGCCCGGCCCGGTGGCCCGGCCGACACCCACGACCTCGAGGCGCTGGCCGCGGCGGTCGACGACACCACCCGGCTGGTCTGGGTGTGCAACCCGAACAACCCCACCGGGACGGCGGTCCGCCGCCCCGAGCTGGAGCGGTTCCTCGACGCCGTCCCCGAGCAGACCCTCGTCGTCCTCGACGAGGCCTACCGCGAGTTCGTCACCGACCCCGACGTCCCCGACGGCCTGGAGCTGATGCGCGGGCGGCCCAACGTGGCGGTGCTGCGCACCTTCTCCAAGGCCTACTCGCTGGCCGGGCTGCGGGTCGGCTACGTGATCGCCGAGGACCCCGCCGTCGCCGCGGCCCTGCGCAAGACGCACGTGCCCTTCAGCGTCTCCATCCCCGCCCAGGCCGCCGCGGTGGCCGCGCTGGGCTGCCAGGAGGAGGTCCGGCGTCGCTGCGCCGCCGTCGTCGCCGAGCGCGACCGGCTCACCGCCGCGCTGCGCGAGCGCGGCTTCGACGTCCCGGACAGCCAGGCCAACTTCGTCTGGCTGCCGGTGGGGGAGCGGACCGCCGAGCTCGCCGCGGCCCTGGAGGGCCGGGCGGTCATCACCCGCCCGTACGGCGAGGACGGCATCCGCGTCACGGTCGGCACCCCCGAGGAGGACGACGTCTTCCTCGCGGCCCTGGACGAGGTGCGCTCGGGCGCACGCGTGGCCTGAGGTTCGGCGTGGCCGATCGACGCCCCGAAACGGGGGAGTCGGAGCAGAAGGCCGCGGGGCGGCTGGTTTGATGGCCTCCGTGCCTCTTCCCCGTGTCCTCTCCGGCATCCAGCCGACGGCGGGTTCCTTCCACCTCGGCAACTACCTGGGTGCGCTGCGGCACTGGGTGAGCCTGCAGGAGACCAGGGAAGCGTTCTACTGCGTCGTCGACCTGCACGCGATCACGTTGCCGCAGGACCCGGCGGAGCTGCGCCGCAACACCCTCGTCTCGGCCGCCCAGCTGCTCGCGCTCGGCGTCGACCCCGACCGCTCCGCGCTGTTCGTGCAGAGCCACGTGCCGGAGCACGTGCGGCTGTCGTGGGTGCTCGAGTGCCTCACCGGGTTCGGCGAGGCCAGCCGGATGACGCAGTTCAAGGACAAGAGCCAGCGGGAGGGCACCGGGGCGGCCTCGGTCGGGCTGTTCACCTACCCGGTGCTGCAGGCCGCCGACATCCTCGTCTACCAGGCCGACGAGGTGCCGGTCGGCGAGGACCAGCGGCAGCACCTGGAGCTGACCCGCGACCTCGCGACCCGGTTCAACAGCCGCTTCGGCCAGACGTTCACGCTGCCCCAGCCGCGCATCCCCGAGGGTGCGGCGAAGATCGTCGACCTGCAGGCGCCGGACAAGAAGATGAGCAAGAGCCTGCCGCCGGCCGGCTGCGTGTTCCTGCTCGACGACGCCGCGGTCACCGCGAAGAAGATCCGGTCCGCGGTCACCGACACCGGCCGCGAGGTGGTCTTCGACCCCGAGGCCAAGGCCGGCGTCAGCAACCTGCTGACCATCCACAGCGCGCTGTCCGGGCGCAGCATCGCCGAGCTCGAGGTGCAGTTCGAGGGCCGCGGCTACGGCGATCTCAAGAAGGAGGTCGCGGAGGTGGTCACCGGGGCGCTGGAGCCGATCCGCGCGCGCACGCAGGAGCTGCTCGACGACCCCGCCGAGCTCGAGCGGGTGCTGGCCGCCGGCGCCGCCCGGGCCCGCGAGGTCGCCGCGCGGACCGTGGCGGAGGCCTACGAGCGGGTCGGCTTCCTGCCCCCGGCGCCGGAGAGCCGTCCGTGAACGACGACACCTTCGTCCCACGCAGCCGCAAGCCCGCCCCGCAGACCACGGTCCTCGGGGTCGTCGTCCCCATCCCGGAGCCCTGGTCGCAGCTGTTCGTCGACTGGCGGGCCAAGGTCGGTGACCCGCAGGCCAGCCTGGTGCCCCCGCACGTCACCCTGCTCCCGCCGACCGAGGTGCCGGCCGGGGAGCGGTTGGCGATCAGCGCGCACCTGGCCGCGGTCGCCCGGGCGCACCCGACGTTCGAGATGCACCTGTCGGGCACCGGCACGTTCAGCCCGGTGTCCGACGTCGTCTTCGTCGCCGTGGCCCGCGGGATCGGCAACTGCGAGCTGCTGGCCAACGACGTCCGCAGCGGCCCGCTCGCCCGCTCGCTGTCCTTCCCGTACCACCCGCACGTCACCGTCGCCCACGACGTGCCGGCAGACATGCTGGAGCTGGCCTACACCGGCCTCTCCGACCTCTCCGCCGAGTTCCGGGTGCGGCACTTCACCGAGTACGAGCAGACCGCCGACGGAGCGTGGGCGATCGCCCGCGAGTACCCCCTCACCGGCACGCCGCTCTGAACCGCCGCACCGGAAGGACGCGCGCGCCCGCGGGGGAGGGCCCAGACTCGGCCGGGTGACCAGCGCCCCGCCCGACCGCGCCCAGCGGTCCCTGGGACGGCGGGTCGCGGACGTCCCGAGCCGGGTCCAGCGGATCGCCGCCCGGCTGCGGCGACGCTGGCCCTGGATCGACCACCTGGCCCGCGCCGGCGGCCGCTACCAGCGCCGGCAGGGCGAGATCATGGCCGCCGGCGTCACGTACTACGCCTTCCTCGGCCTGTTCCCGGTGCTGCTGCTCGCTGCCGCGATCGCCGGGTTCGTGCTGTCCGGCAACGAGGTCCTGCAGCAGGAGCTGTTCGACGCGATCCGCGAGGCGGTGCCCGGCTCCACCGGCGACTGGCTGGTCGACCAGGTCACCGACGCGATCAACTCGGCCGGCGTGGTCGGGGTGATCGGGCTGGTCGGTTTCCTCTACGCCGGCCTGCGCACGATGGACAAGCTGCGCATCGGCATGGAGAACATCTGGAAGGGCTCGGTCGACAAGCCGGAGTTCCTGCGCGACAACCTGCAGGACCTGCTCGCCCTCCTGGCGCTGGGCGCCGCGGGACTGCTGAGCATCGGGCTCACCGGGTTCGTCACCCAGGCGACCGGGCGGGTGCTGGCGTTCCTGGGGCTGGACGACGCCCCGGGCTACGGGCTGCTCACCTGGCTGGTCGGCATCACGCTCGCGCTCGCCGGCGACACGATCGTCTTCCTGTGGCTGCTGCGCGTCGTGCCGTCGGTGTCGCACCCGCTGCGCCGGCTGTTGCCGGGGGCGCTGTTCGGGGCGGTCGGCCTCGAGGCGCTCAAGCTGGTCGGCGGCTTCTACCTGTCGCTGATCAGCACCAGCGTCACCGCGTCGGCGTTCGGCGGCGCCGTCGGCATCCTCGTCTGGATCAACGTGGTGGCGCGGTTCGCCTTCTTCACCGCCGCGTGGACGGCGTCGTCGCCCGCCGTCGAGGCCGCGCCCGACGGCGGACGCCGACGGTGAGGCCCAGCGCCGCGACCAGCAGCACCGCGGCCCCGGCCGCGACCCAGCCCAGCGAGAGCGAGGACGACGCCGCCGCGGGCGCGGCCGCGGTCGGCCCGGCGGGTGCGGTCGACCCGACCGGGGTCGACGACGTCGCCGTTGCCGTCGCCGGGACCTCGCCGGGCTCCACCAGCCGGCCGACGCCCTTCGTGCCGGCCGGGACGCTGAACCCCCAGTCCAGCAGGCGGGCCGCCTGGTCGGCCTCGCGCACCGGCCGGCGCTCGGTCTGCATGACGCTGACCACGATCCGCCGTCCGTCGCGCTCGGCCGCGGCGACGAAGGTGTGCCGGGCGGCGTCGGTGAAGCCGCTCTTCCCGCCCAGGATGCCCGGGTAGGTGGTCAGCAGCGGGTTCTGGCTCTGGATCTGGAAGCCGGGGCGGTCGGCCACCGCCGGCATGTCCGCGAGCGTGGTCTGC
The DNA here is from genome assembly GCF_059428245.1 of Geodermatophilus sp. SMS 5-13. Lineage (NCBI taxonomy): Bacteria > Bacillati > Actinomycetota > Actinomycetes > Geodermatophilales > Geodermatophilaceae > Geodermatophilus > Geodermatophilus sp. SMS 5-13. The sequence goes on along the minus strand of NZ_CP165729.1, from coordinate 4,866,248 downwards.
AGGATCGCCTCCGTCGTCGGGTCGGCGACGAGCTGCCGGAAGATCAGCGCCAGGTCGTAGGGGGACGACGACTGCCCCGCGACGTCCAGCCCGGACGGCGTCCCCGCGACCGTGTCGTAGGCGCCGATCCGCTCTGCCGTCTCGTTCATCGCCGCCACGGTCTCCGGCACGCCCCCCGCGGCCCGGGCCAGCGCGTTCGCCGCGTCGTTGCCCGACTGCATCATCAGCGCCCGGAACAGCAGCGACACCGGGTAGCGGCCGCCCTGGACGATGCCCACCCGGCTGCCCTCGATGTTCTCGTCCTCCGTCGTCCCGTCGACCACGAGGTCCGGCGGCAGCACCGGCGAGAGGGTGAGCAGGGTCAGGGTCTTCAGCGTGCTCGCGGGGTAGTAGCGGCCGTGCGGGTCCCGTGCCGCGAGCACCGCCCCGCTGCCTGCGTCGGCCACCAGCCAGCCGGCCGCGCCGATGCCGTCGGGCAGTGGCGGGGTGCCGTCGGCGACCACGAGCCCGCGGGTGTCGAGCTCCTCGCCGCCGACCGTGCTGCCGTCGGGGGCGCTGCCCTGCGGCGGCGGGCCGGCCGGTGGCGCGGTGGGCGTCGGCGCCGCGAGGTCGACGGTCGGCCGGGCCGGGGGCGTCGAGGGCGCGGCGGCGGCCCGCGGCGTCCCGGTGACCACCAGCGCCGCCAGGACGGCCAGGACGGCGATCAGCCGGATCGGCGCCGGTAGCGGTCGGGCGGACGGGCCTGGGCTGGGCACGCCTCGCACGCTAGCCCCGACGCCCCGACGCGCGGTTGCTGAACGGCTGCGTCGCAGGTCGGCGGCCGACTGTGAGCGCGCTTAACGATCGGGTCTCGGTCCTCGTCCGAGACTCCGGGGCGACGCCGGGCGCGGCTAGCGTCGCCCCCGACGTGCCGCCTCCGCGGCCGGCCGTGGGCCGGACGCGCGGTGGCACGGGCCCCGATGTTCCGGGGCGCGGCCCCCGCCGGACGGTGGGCGCCGCGCCCTCCCAGAGAGGAGATCGTCTTGCGCCGAGCGCGGATGACGAAGGCCGCGGCGCTGCTGCTGGCCGGCAGCATGGCCCTCGCGGCCTGTGCCAGCGACGAGGACACCAGCAGCAGCGGCGGCGGCAGTGGCGGCAGCGCCAGCAGCGGTGACCTGAAGATCGGCCTCGCGTACGACGCCATCGGCCGGGGCGACCGCTCGTTCAACGACTCGGCCTATGCCGGCGTCCAGGCCGCCATCGACGACCTCGGCGGCGACTTCACCGAGGTCACGCCCAACGAGGACGGCTCCGACCGCGCCGAGCTGCTCGCGCAGCTGGCCGAGCAGGGCTACAACCCGGTGATCGCCGTCGGCTTCGCCTACGACGAGGTGATCGCCGACGTCGCGGCCGACTTCCCCGACACCACCTTCGCGCAGGTCGACGGCTCGAACACCCTGCCCGACGGCAGCAGCAAGGGCGACAACGTCACCGGCCTGCTCTTCGCGGAGGAGCAGGGCTCCTTCCTGGCCGGTGTCGCGGCGGCGCTGAAGACCACGACGAACCACATCGGCTTCGTCGGCGGTGTCGAGACCACCCTGATCCAGAAGTTCCAGGCGGGCTACGAGGCCGGCGCCAAGGCGGTCAAGCCGGACATCGTCATCGACAGCGAGTACATCTCGCCGGCCGGTGACTTCTCCGGGTTCAACGACCCGGCGCGGGCCAACCTGCTGGCCTCGGCGATGTACCAGAGCGGCGCCGACATCGTCTACCACGCGGCCGGCGGCTCCGGGACGGGCGTCTTCGACGCCGCCGTCGCCAACAACGGCCGGGCGATCGGTGTCGACTCCGACCAGTACAACACCGTCGACGACCCCGCCCAGCAGGCGGTGATCATGACCTCGATGCTCAAGCGGGTCGACAACGCCGTGCAGGCGTTCATCGGCGACTTCGCCAAGGGCAACGTCGAGGGCGGCACCGACATCGTCAACGACCTGTCCACGGAGGGCATCGACCTGGCCACCAGCGGTGGCTTCATCGACGACATCCAGACCCAGATCGACGACTACAAGCAGCAGATCATCGACGGCACCATCACGGTTCCGACGACTCCGTGACGACGGTCCGGCGGGCAGGCGCCCGCCGGACCACACCCGACGGCGGGTCCGGGGGCGCGAGCTCCCGGGCCCGCCGTCGGGTCTGCGGCGCCTGTGCCGGCGGCCGCGGCCCCGGTGGACAGGCTCGATCCCGGGACGCCGGTGCAGCAGAGTGGACGCCGACGCCGCAGACCGCGGCCGGCGAGAACGAGGGAGAGGGCCGATGGCCACGACAGACGCCCAGGCCGCCGGTGGGGGGACCGGGCCGGACGGCGTCCCGTACGCAGTGGAGCTGCGGGGCATCACCAAGCGCTTCCCCGGCGTGGTCGCCAACCGGGACATCGAGCTCCGGGTCCGCCGGGGCGAGGTGCACGCGATCGTCGGGGAGAACGGCGCCGGCAAGTCGACGCTGATGAAGACCCTCTACGGGATGCACCGCCCCGACGAGGGCACCATCCACCTCGACGGGCGCGAGGTGCACTTCCGCAGCCCGGCCGACGCCATCGCCGCCGGGATCGGCATGGTGCACCAGCACTTCATGCTTGCCGACAACTTCACCGTCCTCGAGAACGTCGTCCTGGGCAGCGAGCCGACCAGCGGCGGGCGGCTCGACCGGGCCGAGGCGCGCCGGCGCATCGCGGAGATCTCCGACCGCTACGACCTCGGCCTGCGGCCCGACGTGCTCGTCGAGGACCTGGGCGTCGGCGACCGCCAGCGGGTCGAGATCGCGAAGGTGCTCTACCGCGGCGCCCGGACGCTGATCCTCGACGAGCCCACCGCCGTCCTCGTGCCGCAGGAGGTCGACCAGCTGTTCGGCAACCTCGCCGAGCTCAAGCGGGAGGGCCTCACGGTCATCTTCATCTCGCACAAGCTCGACGAGGTCCGCAAGGTCGCCGACGCGATCACCGTCATCCGGCGCGGCACGACGGTCGGCGAGGCCGACCCGCGGACGACGACCACCCGGCAGCTGGCCGAGATGATGGTCGGCACCGAGCTGCCCTCGCCGGAGACCCGCACCTCCACCGTGCGCCCCACCCCCGTCCTGGAGCTGCGCGACATCACGGTGCACAGCGCCGACGGGCGGACGCTCATCGACGACGTGTGCCTCACCGTCCGCGAGGGCGAGGTGGTCGGCATCGCCGGCGTCGAGGGCAACGGCCAGGCCGAGCTCGTGGACGCGATCATGGGGCTGCGTCCGCTGGCCGCCGGGACGGTGCTCCTCGGCACCGAGGACATCACCGCCTGGAGCACCCGCGCCCGCCGGGAGGCCGGGCTGGGCTTCATCCCCGAGGACCGGCACCGCCAGGGGATGCTGCTCGACGCCCCCCTGTGGGAGAACCGGATCCTCGGCCACCAGACCCGGCCGCCGGCGGTCAAGGGCTTCTTCATCGACCGCCGGGCGGCCCGCGCCGACACCGAGCGGATCATGCGCGAGTACGACGTCCGCGCCCCGGGGCCGGACACGATGGCCGTCGCGCTCTCCGGCGGCAACCAGCAGAAGCTGATCATCGGGCGGGAGATGAGCTCCACGCCGCGCCTGCTCGTCGCCGCGCACCCCACCCGCGGCGTCGACGTGGGCGCGCAGGCGGCGATCTGGGAGCTGCTCAAGGACGCCCGCGCCGGCGGCATGGGCATCCTGCTGATCTCGGCCGACCTCGACGAGCTGATCGGCCTGTCCGACACGCTGCAGGTGATGCTCCGCGGCCGGCTGGTGGCGACCCTCGACCCGGCCAGCGTCACCCCGGAGCAGCTCGGCGGGTACATGACCGGCGCGGTCGCGGCAGGTGCGGCGTGACCATCCTCCGACGGGTGGGCCTGGCGCTGCTGGGCCCGGTGCTGGCGATCGTCGCCGCGCTGATCATCTCGAGCATCGTGATCCTGCTGATCGGCGAGTCCCCGCTCACGGCGTTCCAGGTCATGCTCGACCTGGGCGACACGCCCTCGCAGCAGACCCAGTCGATCGTGGTGATCCTCAATCGGGCGATCCCGCTCTTCCTGGCCGGTCTGGCGGTGTCCATCGCGTTCCGGATGGGGCTGTTCAACATCGGGGTCGAGGGCCAGTACCGGCTCGCGACCATCCTCGCGGCGGCGGTCGGCGCGGCCGTGGCACTGCCCGCGCCCCTGCACGTCGCGCTGATCCTCGTCGTGGCGGTGGTGGTCGGCGCCCTGTGGGCGGGCATCGTCGCCGTCCTCAAGGTCACCCGCGGGGTGAGCGAGGTCATCAGCTCGATCATGCTGAACTTCGTCGCCGTCGGGCTGGCGTCCTACCTGCTGACCGGTCCGCTGCGCGGCAGCGCGGCCGGCGCCTCCATCGTCACGACGAAGGAGATCCCCTCCTCGGGCTGGTTCCCCGGCCTCAACGGCCTGCTCACCGGCCTGGGCCTCGCCGAGCCGCGCACCGAGCTCTACGGCTTCCTGCTCGTGGCGGTCGTCGTCGGGGTGTTCGTCGCCGTGCTGATCAACCGGACCCGGTTCGGGTTCGACCTGCGCGCCACCGGCCTGTCGCCGTCGGCGGCGACGGCCAGCGGGGTGAGCGCCCGGGGCATGGTCGTCAAGACGATGCTGCTGTCGGGCGCGGTCGCCGGCCTGATCGGGCTGCCCGACCTGCTCGGTGACCAGCACGAGTTCGGCACCCAGTTCAGCGGCGGCCTGGGCTTCCTGGGCATCGCGGTCGCGCTGCTCGGGCGCAACACCCCGGTCGGCATCGTGCTGGCGGCGCTGCTGTTCGCCTTCCTCGACCGCGCGGCCCTGCCGCTGCAGTTCGCCGACATCCCGTCGTCGGTGGTCACGATCATCCAGGGCACGATCGTGCTCGCCGTCGTCATCGCCAACGAGATCGCCCGCCGGCTGGCGTTGCGCTCCGCGGAACGCGTCGGCGCCGCCGCGGCCGCGCCGGCGCCCGCGGGCGGTGCCCCCGACGGCGGACGCACCGACGAGCGAGAGGGGGCGCAGGCGTGAGCGCCGTCGTCACCGAACCGCAGGCCCCGCGGACCGGCCGCGGGCAGCTGACCGACCTGCTGACCGGCGGCAGCCGCAGCCGGCGGCTGCTCCTGCTGCTCGGCGCGCTGCTGCTGCTGTTCTCGGTGGTCCGCGCGATCTCCGGCGAGCGGGCGCTGACGTCGTCCTCGACGTTCTCCGCGGCGCTGCTGCTGGCCGTGCCGATCGGGCTGGCCGCGCTCGGCGGGCTGTTCTCCGAGCGCGCGGGCGTGGTCAACATCGGCCTCGAGGGCATGATGATCCTCGGCACCTGGGGGGCCGGCTGGGCCGGCTACCAGTGGGGCTGGGGCGCGGCGCTGCTCGGCGGCGTGGTCTTCGGCGCGGTCGGCGGCCTGCTGCACGCGCTGGCCACGGTGACCTTCGGCGTGGACCACGTGGTCTCCGGCGTCGCCATCAACATCCTCGCCGCCGGCGTCGTGCGGTTCCTCTCCGAGCTGCTCTACGTCGACAACCCGGCCGGTGGCGGCGCCGCGCAGTCGCCGCCGCTGTCCAGCCGGCCGCCGTCGTTCTCGCTGCCGCTGCTGTCCTCCGGGCCGGACCTGCTCGGGTCGCTGGAGCAGCGCGGCTGGTTCCTGATCAGCGACCTGGCCGGGCTGCTGCGCGGGCTGACCAGCGGCGTCGGCGTGCTGACGCTCATCGCGGTGCTGCTGATCCCGGTGTCCTACCTCGTCCTGTGGCGGACGGCGTTCGGGCTGCGGCTGCGCTCCTGCGGGGAGAACCCGTGGGCGGCCGACTCGCTCGGCGTGCCCGTGTACCGGTTCAAGTACATCGCCGTGGTCATCTCCGGCGCGCTGGCCGGGCTGGGCGGGGTCTTCCTCGTGTTCATCGCGAACATCTACCGGGAGGGGCAGACCGGCGGGCGCGGGTTCATCGGCCTCGCCGCGCTGATCTTCGGCAACTGGCGGCCCGGGGGTCTGGCGGCCGGCGCCGGCCTGTTCGGCTACTCCGACGCGCTGCAGCTGCGCAGCCGGTCGGCCGTGGTGGCGCTGCTGCTGCTGGTCGCCCTGGTGCTCCTGGGCGTGGCGGTCTGGCAGATCGTGCGCAGCCGCATGCTGCACGCGGTGGTCGCGGCCGTCTTCGCCGCCGCCGGCCTGGTCGGCTTCCTGCTCATCGACGAGTTCCCGCCGGGGATCGTCTTCTTCACGCCGCACGTCACGACGCTGCTGGTGCTGTCGCTGGCGTCCCAACGGCTGCGCATGCCCAAGGCCGACGGCGTGGTCTACCGACGAGGAGAGCACTAGTGGTTTCCCCCAACTGGGACACCTTGCGGGCCGCTGCCCGCGAGGCGATGACGCACGCCTACGCGCCGTACTCGAAGTTCCCCGTGGGCGTGGCCGGGCTGGTCGACGACGGCCGGATCGTCACCGGCTGCAACGTGGAGAACGCCTCGTACGGGCTGGGCCTGTGCGCCGAGTGCGGCCTGGTCAGCGACCTGGTCCGCACCGGCGGCGGCCGGCTGGTCGCCGTCGCCTGCGTGGGCGGCGACGGGCAGCCGCTGATGCCGTGTGGGCGCTGCCGCCAGCTGCTGTGGGAGCACGGCGGCGCCGACATGCTCATCGAGACGGTGTCGCTGGGCATCGTGCCGATGCGCGAGGTGCTGCCGGACGCGTTCGGTCCCGACGACCTCGTGGCGGCCGGGGTGATCGAGCCCCGATGAGGAGCTTCGACGCCATCGACGTCATCCGGGCCAAGCGGGACGGCGCCGCGCTCTCGCCGGAGCAGATCCGCTGGATCATCGGCGCCTACACGCGCGGCGCCGTCCCCGACGAGCAGATGAGCGCCCTGCTCATGGCGGTGTTCTTCCGCGGGATGGCGCCGGACGAGCTCGCCGCCTGGACGCAGGCGATGATCGACTCCGGCGAGCGCAAGGACCTCTCGCCGCTGGGCCGGCCCACCGCGGACAAGCACTCCACCGGCGGGGTCGGCGACAAGATCACCCTGCCGCTGGCGCCACTGGTGGCCGCCTGCGGGGTGGCCGTGCCGCAGCTGTCCGGCCGCGGTCTCGGGCACACCGGCGGCACGCTGGACAAGCTGGAGGCGATCCCCGGCTGGCGCGCCGACGTCCACGAGGAGGCCTACCTGGCGCAGCTGCGCGAGGTGGGCGCGGTCATCTGCGCCGCGGGCAACGACCTGGCGCCGGCGGACAAGAAGCTCTACGCGCTGCGCGACGTGACCGGCACGGTGGAGTCGATCCCGCTGATCGCCAGCTCGATCATGAGCAAGAAGATCGCCGAGGGCGCCGACGCGCTGGTGCTCGACGTGAAGACCGGCTCCGGGGCGTTCATGAAGGAGCCGGACCTCTCCCGCGAGCTGGCCCGCACGATGGTCGGCCTCGGCGAGGCGGCCGGGGTCCGCACGGTCGCCCTGGTGACCGCGATGGACCGGCCGCTGGGCCGGGCGGCCGGCAACGCCGTCGAGGTGGCCGAGTCGGTCGAGGTGCTGGCCGGCGGCGGACCCGCGGACGTCGTCGAGCTCACCCTGGCCCTGGCGCGGGAGATGCTGGCCGGGGCGGGCCGGGACGACGTCGACCCCGCCGACGCGCTGGCGGACGGGCGGGCGATGGACGTCTGGCGGCGGATGATCCGCGCGCAGGGCGGCGACCCGGACGCGCCGCTGCCGCAGCCGGCGGAGAAGCACGTCGTCCCCGCCCCGGCGACCGGCACGCTCACCCGGCTGGACGCCTACGCCGTCGGCGTGGCCGCGTGGCGGCTGGGCGCCGGCCGGGCCCGCAAGGAGGACCCGGTGTCGGCCGCGGCCGGTGTCACGTGGACGGCGACCGTGGGGGAGCAGGTGACGGCGGGCCAGCCGCTGCTGGAGCTGCACACCGACGACCCGGCGCGCATCGACCGGGCGCTCGAGGCGCTGGCGGGCGCGATCGGCGTCGACACCGACGACGAGCGGCTCCCGCTGGTGATGGACCGCCTGACCCGGGCCGACATCTCCTAGATCACAGGGGGAGACTGTGCCCTCGTGACGCGTTCCTCCGCGGCCCCGGTGCTGGGTGCCGACGCCGGCCCGGCTGATCCCGCCGCGGCCATCTCGATCCGCGGGCTGGTGAAGCGCTACGGCGAGTTCACCGCCGTCGACGGGCTGGACCTCGACATCCGCCGCGGCGAGATCTTCGCCCTCCTCGGACCCAACGGCGCCGGCAAGACCACGACGGTGGAGATCTGCGAGGGGTACCGCGACCGGGACGGCGGCTCGGTGCTCGTGCTCGGCGTCGATCCCGCGGACGGCGACCGGGCGTGGAAGGCGCAGCTGGGGATCGTGCTGCAGTCGGGCGCCGGCGACAGCCAGCTGACCTGCCGCGAGCTGCTGCGCGCGCAGGCCGCGTACTACCCGGACCCGCGGGATCCCGACGAGGTGCTCGAGCTGGTCGGGCTGTCCGAGAAGGCCCGGTCCCGCGGGCGCTCGCTGTCGGGCGGCCAGCGCCGCCGGCTGGACGTCGCCCTCGGCATCGTCGGGCGGCCGACCCTGCTGTTCCTCGACGAGCCGACCACCGGGTTCGACCCGGAGGCGCGCCGGCAGTTCTGGTCGCTGATCCGCTCGCTGCGCGACCTGGGCACGACGATGCTGCTCACCACCCACTACCTCGACGAGGCCGAGGCGCTCGCCGACCGGGTCGGCGTGATCGCGCAGGGCCGGCTGGTGGAGGTCGCCGTCCCGTCCGCGCTGGGTGGCCGCGAGACGGCGCCGGCGGTGGTCAGCTGGACCGAGGTCGGCGAGCGGCGCACCGAGGCGACGGCGACACCCACGGCGTTCGTGCGCGAGCTGGCCGCGCGGTTCCCGGGGGAGATCCCCGACCTCGCGGTGGCCAGGCCGACCCTCGAGGACGTGTACCTGCGGATGATCGAGGGGCGCGAGCGGGCGTCCGAGCAGAGCGAGGGAGTGTCGCAGTGAGCACGCTCGAACGGCCGCTGCCCTCGGTGGCCGGCGTGTGGCGGATCCGGGCCGGGGTGGAGCTCAAGGAGTTCTTCCGCCAGCGCGAGTCCGTCGTCTTCACCCTCGCGTTCCCGGTGATCCTGCTGCTGGTGTTCGGCGCGGTGCTGGACTACGACATCGGCTTCGGCGTGAGCTTCACGCAGTACTTCATGGCCGGGGTGATCGCGGCCGGCATCCTCGGCGCGGGCCTGCAGAACATGGCGATCAGCATCGCCACCGAGCGCTCCGACGGCACCCTCAAGGGCCTGGCCGGCACGCCGATGCCCAAGAGCGCCTACTTCGTCGGCAAGGTCGTGCAGGTCCTCGCCGTCACCGCGGCGATCATCGTGATCCTGCTGTTCGTCGGCACCGTCTTCTACGGCGTGCCGCTGCCCTCGGGCGGCGACTGGATCACTTTCGCGTGGGTCGCGGTGCTCGGCTCCGCGGCGTGCACGCTGCTCGGCATCGCCGTCTCCAGCCTGGCCAAGAACGGCCGGTCGGCCTCGGCGACGATCACGCCGATCGCGCTGGTGCTGCAGTTCATCTCGGGCGTCTTCTTCCTGTTCAGCCAGGTGCCCCCGTGGCTGCAGACCATCGCGTCGTTCTTCCCGCTCAAGTGGATGGCGCAGGGGCTGCGGTCGGTGTTCCTGCCCGACGCGCTGGCCGCGCAGGAGCCGGCCGGGTCGTGGGAGCTGGGCCGGGTCGCGCTGGTCCTCGCCGTCTGGTGCGTGGCCGGGCTGGTGCTCTGCGTCCTGACCTTCCGCTGGCAGGAGCGCGGCGCTCGATGACTCGGTCGGGGAGGCCTCCGGGCCCTCGATCCTCGGTCGCATAACGTTCCGGACGTGCCCGCCGACCTGAACGCCGACTCGCTCCTCCGCGCCCCCAAGGTCCTGCTGCACGACCACCTGGACGGGGGCCTGCGGCCGCAGACGGTGCTCGAGTTGGCCGACGAGGTGGGCTACGGCGACCTGCCCGCCGACGACGCGGGAGAGCTGGGCCGGTGGTTCCGGCAGGCCGCCGACTCCGGCTCGCTCCTGCGCTACCTGGAGACGTTCGCGCACACCGTCGCGGTGATGCAGCGGCCGGAGGCGGTGCACCGGGTGGCCCTCGAGTGCGCCCTCGACCTCGCCGCGGACGGCGTCGTGTACGCCGAGGTCCGCATGGCCCCCGAGCTGCTCGCCGGCAGCATGCCGATCGAGGAGGCGGTCGAGGCCATGCTCGACGGCTACGCGGCCGGCATGAAGCAGGCCGCGACGGCCGGGACTCCGATCACCGTGGGCACCCTGCTGTGCGCGATGCGGCAGAACGACCGGTGGGACGACGTCGCCGGCCTCGTCGTCCGCTACCGCGACGCCGGCGTGGTCGGCTTCGACCTCGCCGGCCCGGAGGACGGGTTCCCGCCCGACCGCATCCCCTCGGCGATCGCCCTGCTCGACCGGGAGGGGGAGCACCGCACGATCCACGCCGGCGAGGCGGCCGGCGTCGAGTCGATCCGGGCGGCGCTCGACGGCGCGCGCGCCGAGCGGCTCGGCCACGGCGTCCGCATCGCCGACGAGGTGGCCGAGGACGGTTCGCTCGGCCCGGTGGCGCGACGGGTGCTCGAGGAGCAGGTGCCGCTCGAGGTCGCGCCGTCGTCCAACGTGCAGACCGGGGTCTGCGGCACGCTCGCGGAGCACCCGGTCGACCGGCTGCACCGGCTCGGCTTCGCCGTCACGCTCAACACCGACAACCGGCTGATGAGCGGGGTGTCGGTCACCAGCGAGCTCACCGACGTCGCGACGACGTTCGGCTGGACCTGGGACGACGTCCAGACGGTCACCGAGCGCGCGCTGGCGGCGTCGTTCGCCGACGACGACGAGCGGGCGCGGCTGCTCGCCGACGTCGTCCGCCCGGCGTACGCGGCGCTGCGAGCCTGATCACGCCCGGAATCTCCGGGTGATCGTCGCTGCTACCGTGGGTGTACCGGCACAAGGTCGGTCATCCTCCCGGACGGTTTGTCCGGGGACGAGCGCATCCGTGCAGATCCGGCGTTCCACACCTGGGCGCAGACGATCGCCAAGTGAGGCCGCCGGTAGTTGCGGCGGCCCTCCTCTTTCACGGGACGCGCTCCGAGCAGTATCGGAGCCCCACCCCGCATGTCTTTGGTCAACCCTGTGTCGTTCGAGTCGGACGACGCCGAGAACACCACCGAGAACACCACCGAGAACACCACCCCGGACACCGTCGAGGCCCCCGCCGGCCCGACCTTCGGCCAACTGGGCCTGCCCCAGCAGCTGGTGACCGCCCTCGAGCGGCGCGGCATCCGCCACCCGTTCGCCATCCAGGCCTCCGCCCTGCCCGACGCCCTGGCCGGGCGCGACGTGCTGGGCAAGGCCGCCACGGGCTCGGGCAAGACCCTGGCCTTCGGCCTGCCGCTGCTGGCCCGCATCGGCCAGGACGTCCGTCAGGGCCGCCGGGCCCCCCGTGGCCTGGTCCTCGTGCCGACCCGCGAGCTGGCCCAGCAGGTGCACGACAACCTCGCGCCGCTCGGTCAGTCGATCGGCGTCCAGCTCGCCACGGTCTACGGCGGCGCGCCGATGTACCGCCAGATCCAGCAGTTGCGCCGCGGGGTCGACGTCGTCATCGCCACCCCCGGCCGCCTGCAGGACCTGATCAACCAGGGCGAGGCCACGCTCGCCGACGTCGTCGTGACGGTCCTGGACGAGGCCGACTTCATGGCCGACCTGGGCTTCCTGCCCGTGGTCAAGGAGCTGCTCGACCAGACCACCCGCGACGCCCAGCGGCTGCTGTTCTCGGCCACGCTGGACGGCGAGGTCGACACGCTGGTCCGCCGCTACCTGAAGGACCCGGCCCGGCACGAGGTCAAGCGGGCCGGGGACGACGCCCCGCCGGCCGAGCACCTCGCGTTCAGCCTCGCGTTCCGCGACAAGCTGCAGGTGGCCACCGAGCTGGCCGGGCGCCCCGGCCGGACGATCGTGTTCGCGCGCACGCAGCTCGGCGTCGACCGGCTGGCCGAAAACCTCAAGGCCGCGGGGATCCGCGCCGAAGCGATCCACGGCGGGCTTCCGCAGTCGGCGCGCAAGCGCGCCCTCGAGGAGTTCACCGACGCCCGCTCGCCGGTGCTCGTCGCCACCGACGTCGCCGCCCGCGGCATCCACGTCGACGACGTCTCGCTGGTCCTGCACTACGACCCGCCGGCGGACTCCAAGACCTACCTGCACCGCTCGGGCCGCACCGCCCGCGCGGGTGCCGCCGGTGTCGTCGTCTCGCTGCTGCTGCCCGACCAGGTGGGCCAGGCCAAGCGGCGGTTCCGCCAGGCCAAGGTGGACCCGGACGTGAGCCGGATCCGCCCGGGTGACGCCCCGATCGCCGAGCTCGTCGCCAGCGGCGTGCCGGTCGAGCCGGTGGAGCGCCCGGCGCGGGAGCACCGGTCGCGCACCGGCGGCCCGCGCCGTCCGCGCCGCGAGGGCGACCGGCCGCGCCGTCCCTACGGCGAGCGTTCCTCCGGCGAGCGCGCGCAGCGCGACGGCGAGCGGGGTCCCAGCCGCTACCGCGGGCAGGGCCGCCGGCCCAACGACCGCACCTCCCGCTCCGCCTGACGTTCTCCGTGCTTTGTCGCGATCAAGTACGCGTACTTGATCGCGACAAAGCACGTCTCAGTCGCGCCAGACGAGGGCGCCGGTGACGGCGCCGACCACCTCGTCCCAGTCGCCCCTGATGGCGGCGGCGTCCTCCGCGGGCAGCGTCGCGCCGGGGTCGCGCTCCGCGCGCGCCACGGCCCGGCCCAGCGGCGCGGACGGCGCCAGCAGCTCGTCGACCCGCTTGAGCCCCGCGTACTCGGCGATGTCCCGGACGCCCTCGACCGGCTGCACGAACGCGCGGTGGTCGACCAGCCCGGCCGCGCCGTCGGCCACCTCGGTGAGCACCTCGGTCAGCTCGGTGAGGTCGTAGCGGTCCTGCTCGGCGGGCAGCGGCAGGGTGTCGGTGTCGGCGACCTCCGGCCACGAGGCGATCTCGGTGAGGTCGTGCTCCTCGGAGCCGGAGAGGAACCGCGCCAGGTCGGTCGGGGTGTCGAAGACGAAGATCTCGCCGTCGCGGCCGAGGAAGCGGGCGACGTCCTCGACGTAGCAGCGCAGCGTGACGCCCGCGGCCCCGGGGACGACGACCTCCACCGGCAGGATGCCGACGGCCTCCCAGAACTCCTGCGCGGCGGCGACCGCGGCCGGTGATGCGGTGATCCGGCTGCCCCCGCTGATCGTGCTCACCCCGGCGGCGGGGGCGGCCGGCGCAGCCGCGGCCTCCTCGGGCTCGTCGGCCGCAACCTCGAGCTCCTCGGGCTCGGCCTCGTCGGCGGCCTCGGCCTCGGAGGCGGCCGGGTAGTCCTCGAGGCGCACCGTGCCGCCGCCGGTCCAGTCCAGGTGCTCGGAGAGCTCCTCGACGACGTCCTCCCACAGCTCGTCGAGCGCGCCGCCGACGCCCACCCAGGCGTCCTCGCCGGACCGGCCGACGAAGGCCTCGACGCCCAGGCCGAGCGAGCCGACCTCGGGCCGGCCGACCAGGTCGGCGACCGCCTCGAACTGGCCCTCGGACTCCTCGTCGTCGTCCTCGTCGGTGTCCTCGTCGCCGGTGTCCAGGCACTCGGCCAGCCGGCCGACGATGTCGATGGTCGCGGCGAGCTCCTCCACCGCCCAGCGGTCGGGGTTCTCCGCGGCGATGTCGTAGACGCCGTCGAGGTCGTAGCGGTGGTCGTCGTCCGGAGTCAGGTCGGCCGCGCCCAGCCCGACGACGACCGGCCAGACCGGGTGGTCGGCCAGGTCGTGATCGGTGCGGCTGCGGCAGAACGCGGCCAGCGCGGCCGGGGTCGGGAAGAGGTGGACCTTGGCGGTGTCGTCCTCGCTGGTGCCGAGGAACGCCTGCCACTCCTCACCGTCCTCCTCCCACGGCGGCGCCCACAGGGTGAAGCCGGTGCGGTCGTCGAGGGTGAGGGCGATGGGGACGATGCTGGGCCTGGCCACGGGCCCATCCTGCCGAACGGGCCTGGGAACGTGCGTTCAGACCCCCATGGGATGCCAGGAGAAGGACCCCGTCCTCCCGACCCTTCGCAGGCTCAGGGTGGGGGCCGGGACGGGGCCTCACACGCCCATCGGATGCCAGACTGTTTTCGTCTCCAGGAACGGCGTCATGCGCGACAGGCCGGGGTCGGCGGTCCAGTCCTCGGGAGCCGCCCGCAGCACCCGCTTGATGGTGCCCGCCGCCTCCCGCTCGAACTCCATCGCCCGCCCGGCGGGCGCGCCGGTCAGGTCGATGCCGTCGACGTCGGCGTGCTCGGCCAGCCACGGGCCCAGCTCGGCGGCGTCCCCGGTGAGGACGTTGACCACGCCGGCCGGGACGTCGCTGGTGGCCAGCACCTCGCCGAGGGTGACGGCCGGCAGCGGGCGCTCCTTCGAGCTGACGACCACGGCGGTGTTGCCGCCGGCCAGCACCGGCGCCAGCACGCTGACCAGCCCCAGCAGGGAGGACTCCTGCGGCGCCAGGACGGCGACGACGCCGGTCGGCTCGGGCAGGCTGAAGTCGAAGTACGGGCCGGCGACCGGGTTGGCCCCGCCGAGCACCGACGCCAGCTTGTCGGTCCACCCGGCGTACCAGACCCAGCGGTCGATCGCGGCGTCGACGGCGGCCCGCGCCTTGGACGACGACACGCCCTCGCCGGCCGCGACCTCCGCGCAGAACTGCTCGTGCCGGCCCTCCATCACCTCGGCCACGCGGTAGAGCACCTGGCCGCGGTTGTAGGCGGTGGCGCCCGACCACTTGCCGAACGCCCCACGGGCGGCGACGACGGCGTCCCGGGCGTCCTTGCGGCTCGCCCAGGCGGCGTTGGCGAGGAAGGCGCCCTTGGCGTCGGTGACCTCGTAGGTGCGGCCGGACTCCGAGCGCGGGAACGCGCCGTTGACGTAGAGCTTGTAGGTCTTGCGGACGGCGAGGCGGTCGTTCACTTGGTCCCCTTCAGGTAGGCCGCCAGCCCGTGCCGGCCGCCCTCGCGGCCGTAGCCGGACTGCTTGTAGCCGCCGAAGGGCGACGTCGGGTCGAACTTGTTGAACGTGTTGGCCCAGACCACGCCGGCGCGGAGCTGGTCGGCGATCTTGAGGATCCGCGAGCCCTTCTCGGTCCAGATGCCGGCCGAGAGCCCGTAGGTCGTGTTGTTCGCCTTCGCCACCGCCTCGTCGGGGGTGCGGAAGGTGAGGACGGACAGCACCGGGCCGAAGATCTCGTCGCGGGCGATCCGGTGGGCGGGGGAGACGTCGGTGAACACGGTCGGCGGGAACCAGTAGCCGCGGTCGGGCAGCTCGCAGGCCGGCTGCCACTTGTTCGCGCCCTCGGCCTCGCCGATCTCCGACAGCTCGCGGATGCGCGCCAGCTGCTCGGCGGAGTTGATCGCGCCGATGTCGGTGTTCTTGTCCAGCGGGTCGCCGACGCGCAGCGTGCCGATCCGCCGCTGCAGGCTGGCGATCACCTCGTCGTGGATCGACTCCTGCACCAGCAGCCGGGAGCCCGCGCAGCAGACGTGGCCCTGGTTGAAGAAGATGCCCTGCACGATCCCCTCGACGGCCTGGTCGATCGGGGCGTCGTCGAAGACGATGTTCGCCGCCTTGCCGCCGAGCTCGAGGGTGAGCTTCTTGCGCGTGCCGGCGACCGCGCGGGCGATCTGGCGGCCCACGTCGGTCGAGCCGGTGAAGGCGACCTTGTCGACGTCCCCGTGCTCGACGACGGCGCGGCCGGTGTCACCCGCGCCGGTGACGATGTTGACCACGCCCGGGGGCAGGTCGGCCTGCCGGCAGATCTCGGCGAACAGCAGGGCGGTCAGCGGTGTGGTCTCGGCCGGCTTGAGGACGACGGTGTTGCCGGTGGCGAGCGCGGGCGCGATCTTCCACGCCAGCATGAGCAGCGGAAAGTTCCACGGGATGACCTGGCCGGCCACCCCGAGCGGCTGCGGCGCCGGGCCGAGGCCCGCGTAGCCGAGCTTGTCGGCCCAGCCCGCGTGGTAGAAGAAGTGCGCCGCCACCAGGGGGACGTCGACGTCCCGGGACTCGCGGATCGGCTTGCCGTTGTCCAGCGACTCCAGGACGGCGAACTCGCGGGCCCGCTCCTGCAGCAGCCGGGCGATGCGGAAGAGGTACTTGCCGCGGTCGGCCGGGCGCATCGGGCCCCAGACCTTGGTGAACGCGCGGCGCGCGGCGCGGACGGCGTGGTCGACGTCGGCCTCGCTGCCGGTCGCGATCTCGGAGAGGACCTCCTCGGTCGCCGGGTTCACCGTCTTGAACGGCGTCCCGGTGCCGTCGACGAACTCGCCGTCGATGAACAGGCCGTAGGACGGCGCGATGTCGACGATCGACCGCGACTCGGGGGCGGGGGCGTACTCGAACACGGTCATCTGCCTAGTCCACGCTGACGTAGTCGGGGCCGGAGTAGTGGCCGGTGCGGAGCTTCTGCCGCTGCAGGAGCAGGTCGTTGAGCAGGCTGGAGGCGCCGAAGCGGAACCAGTCGGGGGAGAGCCAGTCGGCGCCGGCGGTCTCGTTGACCAGGACGAGGTGCCTGACGGCGTCCTTCGTCGTCCGGATGCCGCCGGCGGGCTTGACGCCGATCTGCCGGCCGGTGGCGGCGCGGAAGTCGCGGACCGCCTCGAGCATCACCAGGCAGACCGGCAACGTGGCGGCGGGGTTGATCTTGCCGGTGGAGGTCTTGATGAAGTCGGCGCCGGCGAGCATGGCCAGCCAGCTCGCGCGCCGGACGTTGTCGAGGGTGACCAGCTCGCCGGTCTCGAGGATGACCTTGAGGTGCGCGTCGCCGCAGGCCTCCTTGACCGCGACGATCTCGTCGTGGACGTCGAGGTAGCGGCCGGCGAGGAATGCGCCGCGGTCGATGACCATGTCGATCTCGTCGGCGCCGTTGCCGACCGCGTCCTGGACGTCGGCGAGCTTGACCGCGCGGCTGGCCCGGCCGCTCGGGAACGCGGTGGCGACGGCGGCGACGTGGATGCCGGTGCCCTCGAGGGCCTCCCTGGCGACGCCGGCCAGGTCGCCGTAGACGCAGACGGCGGCGACCTGCGGCGCGGTGAGGTCGGTCGGGTCGGGACGGCGGGCCTTGGCGGCGAGGCTCCGTACCTTGCCGGGAGTGTCCGCGCCCTCGAGCGTGGTCAGGTCGACCATCGAGATCGCGGTGTCGATGGCCCACGCCTTGGCCGTGGTCTTGATGGACCGGGTGCCGAGCACTGCGGTCCGGGCCTCCGCGCCCACCTGGTCGACGCCCGGCAGGCCGTGGAGGAAGGCGCGGAACGCCGAGTCGGACCGGGTGACGTCGTCGTACGGCGGCATGGGCCCGGCGATGGGCCGCGCGTACGCCGACGGCGCGTCGGGCTCGAGCACGTGGGTCATGCCGATCATTGTCCCCTGACGGGCGTGCCGTCTCGACGCCGCTCACCCGGCCGGACGGCGGCCCAGCGAGGAGCGGAACCGTCGTCTCGCTCGACCGTTGCGGTCTCCGGGTGTGGCCGGTGCGTGGGCGCGAGTCCTGCCGACGCTCGACCCGGACGCCACGTACGGGTTCATGAGCCCGGAGCAGTGCCGCGAGCGGTACGGCCGCGAGCCGTTGCACTAGACCTGAGCCGGGTGTCCGTCAACCTCCACCAAACATGTGTGGATAGGCGGCTGACCTGGGGATTCAGGTCGCGGGACGCTCCTCGGATCGGTATGCTTCGAACGTCTGATCGAGTATCGGGGAGGTGTTCGTGGACGAGTTCACGTCGGTGCTTGACGCCCTCGCCGACGAGGACCTCCACGCCCTGACCGGGCCGCAGTTGCTCGACCGCACCCGGGCACTGGTCGCCGAGCGCAACCGGATCGACGCAGAACTGGCCCGCACCGTGCGCGTCGCGGACGGCCTGCGGGCGTTCGCCGGGGATGGGATGGCCACGGCGCAGTCGTGGCTGCGCGGGCACTGCCGGCTCTCCGGCAACGCGGCGTCGCGCGTGGTGCGCCACGGCCGGGCGCTGGAGCAGCTGCCCGCCGTCGCCGCCGCGCACGCGGCCGGGGAGCTCACCTCAGATCAGGTCGATGCCATCGGCAAGATCACCGGTCCGCGGCCGGTCGCGCTGGCCGCCGCCCAGGGCATCGACCTGACCGAGGTCGCCGCGGTGCTGGCCCGCTTCGCCGCCACCCAGCC
The DNA here is from genome assembly GCF_059428245.1 of Geodermatophilus sp. SMS 5-13. Taxonomy (NCBI): domain Bacteria; kingdom Bacillati; phylum Actinomycetota; class Actinomycetes; order Geodermatophilales; family Geodermatophilaceae; genus Geodermatophilus; species Geodermatophilus sp. SMS 5-13. The sequence goes on along the minus strand of NZ_CP165729.1, from coordinate 4,848,039 downwards.
GCACGAGGACCTGGTGAAGCTGGTGCACCAGGTGCTCGCCCGCCTCGACGCCGACGGCCCCGAACCCGATCCCACCGAGGAACGGTTCCTGACCTTCGCCAAGCACGCCGACGGGTCGGGCACCGGCCGCTTCCACCTCGACCCGCTGGGCATGGAGAAGCTGCAGGCCGCGATCGAGTCGCTGCTGCAGGCCCACCGGCCGGCCGGCGATGCGCGCACCCGGCCCCAGCAGCAGGCCGACGCCCTCGTCCAGCTGGCCGACATCCACCTGGGCTGCGGCACGCTGCCGCTGCTGCGCACCGTCAAACCCCAGGTCGCGGTCCGGGTGAACAGTGAGGACCTGGCCGACCCGGCCACCGGCAGGGGCGCCGCGCGGGCCGGGTTCGGCGCGGTCCTCTCCGCCGCCCGCGCCCGGCAGCCGGCCTGCGACGCCGAGCTGCGCCGCTATCTGCTCTCCGCCGACGGTGAGCTGCTCGACTACGGCCGCGCCCAGCGGCTGGTCACCCCCGGCCTGCGCAAGGCCGTCGAACTCCGGGACGAGCACTGCGTGTTCGCCGGCTGCGATGCCCCGACCCACTGGTGCGAGGTTCATCACGTCGTGCATTGGCTCTTCGGCGGCGAGACCTCCGCGGAGAACTCCGCGCTGCTGTGCGAGCGGCACCACACCCAGGCCCACCACGGCTTCCGCGTCGAACGAGACAGCAGCGGACGCTGGCACACCTACCGGCGCGACGGCACCGAGATCCTGGTCCTCCGCCCATCGGCCGACGACCCAGGGCTCGCCCGCGCCGGCTGACCGAGACGGTCCTGCAACGTGCGTGTGTCAGCGTGGGGTCATGGCGACCGCGACCCGGCACCACCCACTGCTGACCTGGACCACGGCCGTACCTCTGCTCTCGCTGATCGTGCTCGTCGCGACCTGGGGCAGGTCGTTGCCCTTGGCCGTCGAGCTCGTCGTGGCGATCGTGCTGATGGCCGCGGTCCTCGCCGCCGTCCACCACGCCGAGGTGGTGGCGCACCGGGTCGGGGAGCCGTTCGGGTCGCTGGTCCTCGCCGTCGCGGTGACGGTCATCGAGGTGGCGCTGATCGTGACGCTGATGATCTCCGGCGGCGAGGATGCGGCGTCGCTGCCGCGGGACACCGTCTTCGCGGCGGCGATGATCACCTGCAACGGCATCGTGGGTCTCTCGGTGCTGCTCGGGGCGCTCCGGCACAACGTGGTCGTGTTCAACGCCGAGGGCACCGGCGCGGCCCTGGCCACGGTCACGACGCTGGCCGTCCTGAGCCTCGTGCTGCCGACCTTCACCATCGGCCGGGAGGGCCCGCAGTTCTCGCCGGCCCAGCTCGCGTTCGCCGCGGTGGCCTCCCTGGTCCTGTACGGCGCCTTCGTGCTCACACAGACGGTGCGGCACCGCGACTTCTTCCTCCCGGTGGCCAACGGCCGTGCCCCGGTGGAGGACGAGCACGCCGCGCCGCCGAGCGCCCGGGCCGCGCTCATCAGCCTCGGCCTGCTGTTGGTCGCGCTCGTCGCCGTCGTCGGGCTGGCGAAGGTGGAATCGCCCGCGATCGAGGACGCCGTGGCGGGGGTCGGCTTCCCGCAGTCGTTCGTCGGGGTGGTCATCGCGCTGCTCGTCCTGCTGCCGGAGACGCTGGCCGCCGCGCGCGCCGCCCGCCGCGACCGGCTGCAGATCAGCCTGAATCTGGCCTTCGGGTCGGCCATGGCCAGCATCGGGCTCACCATCCCGGCGATCGCCATCGCCTCGATCTGGCTGGAGGGGCCGCTGCTGCTCGGGCTCGGGGCCACGCAGATGGTCCTGCTCGCCGTCACCGTCGTCGTCGGGATGCTGACCGTCGTCCCCGGGCGCGCGACCCGCCTGCAGGGCGTCGTCCACCTGGTGCTCCTGGCGGCCTTCCTCTTCCTCGCCGTCAACCCGTGAGCCCGGGATCGTGCCAGCGCCGATGGCGCCGGCGCACCCGGCCGATACGGTGGCGCCCGTGCAGCTGACCGTCGTCGACCACCCGCTCGCCCGTGCCCGGCTCTCCCGCATGCGGGACGAGCGGACCGACAACGCGAACTTCCGGGCCTCGCTGCGGGACCTCACGCAGATGCTGATGTACGAGGCGACCCGCGACCTGCAGCTCGCCGAGGAGCCGATCACCACGCCGGTCACCGGGACGACGGGCTACCGGCTGGCCGCGCCGCCGCTGATCGTGCCGGTGCTCCGGGCGGGCCTCGGCATGGCCGACACCGCCCACCGATTGCTGCCCGAGTCGCAGATGGGCTTCGTCGGCCTGGCCCGCAACGAGGAGACCTTCCAGCCGGAGGCCTACATGGCCTCGCTGCCGGAGTCGCTGGTCGGCCGCGAGGTGTTCGTCCTCGACCCGATGCTGGCCACCGGCGGTTCGCTGGTGCACTGCTGCGGCCTGCTCACCGGCCGGGGCGCCTCGTCGATCACCGTGCTCTGCGCGCTCGCCGCCCCGGAGGGGCTCATGCGCCTGGAGGAGAGCGGCCTGCCCCTGCGGGTGTTCACCGCCAGCGTCGACAACGGCCTGAACGACAAGGCCTACATCGTCCCGGGCCTGGGCGACGCGGGCGACCGCCAGTTCGGCGCCGTCTGATGCGCTTCGGCGTCCTCGGCACCGGCTTCTGGGCCGAGCAGGTCCACGCGGCCAGCCTGGCCGAGCACGGGGACGCCGAGCTGGTCGGCGTGTGGGGCCGCGACCTCGCCAAGGCCAAGGCGGTCGGCGCGCAGTTCGACGTCCCGGGCTACGCCGACGTCGACGCGCTGCTGGCCGATGTGGACGCCGTCTCCTTCTCGGTGCCGCCCGCCGTCCAGGTGCCGCTGGCGATCCGCGCCGCCGAGGCGGGCAAGCACCTGCTGCTGGAGAAGCCGATCGCGCTCACCCTCGAGGACGCCGACCGCCTCGTCGCCGCCGTCCGGGACAACGGGGTGGCCTCGGTCGTCTTCTTCACCTTCCGGTTCCAGGCGGGGACGGCGACCTGGCTGGCCCAGGCGGCGCGGACGAAGGTCATGGGCGGCGCGGGCAGCTGGCTCGGGAACCTCTACGAGCCGGGCAGCCCGTTCGCCGACTCGCCGTGGCGCAAGGAGCAGGGCGCGCTCTGGGACATCGGTCCGCACGCGCTGTCGCTGTTCATCCCGGCGCTGGGCCCGGTGACCGCGGTGCAGGCCGGCGCGGGGCTCGGCGACACCGTCCACCTGGTGCTGCACCACGAGTCCGGCGCGGCCTGCACCGTCACCCTCTCGCACACGGTCGCGTCCATGTCGAGCGGCATGGAGTTCTTCGTGCACGGCGACGCCGGCCGGATCACCCTGCTGCCCGAGGAGCGGGCGGCCAAGGCCGCGCACTCGGTCGCCGTCGAGGAGCTCACCGCAGCGGCGGTCACGGGCGGCACCCACCCGGTCGACGTCGGCTTCGGCCGCGACGTGGTCGCCGTCCTCGCCGCCGCGCAGCGGGCGCTGGACTCCGGCTGCCGCGAGCCCGTACCGCGCTGAGAAATCGGGGGAGCGATGGGCTTCGGGCAGTGGTACGTGCGCCGCGGGCGCATCTCTCGCGTCACCTGGTGGGACGCACTACGTGATCCCGATCGGGATGCTGGGCACGCTGGCGGGGATCGCCGACTCCTTCCTCGGCTACCCGGTGACCGTCCGCGTGTCCGCTGCGGAGCCGGTCGTCCAGTACGTCGGCGGACCGGTCAGCGTGCTCGTCGCGCTCGTGGTCCTGGCGCCGGGGGTGAGCGCGACCGTCGCCCGGCTGCACGACCGCGGCCACTCCGCCTGGTGGCTGTGCTGGCTGCTCGTCCCCGTGCTCGGCGACGTCGTGCTGTTCGCGCAGGTCGCGTGCCTGCGCGGCTGCCCGCTCCCCAACCGCTACGGGCCGCCCGTACCGGTGGGGCAGGCGGGCACCGTCGCCACGCGCGGCTAGAGCCCGAGGGCGGCGGCCATCTCGGCGCGCAGCTGCTCCAGCTCCTCCTCGCCTCGGCCGCGGGCGGCGATGACGCCGGCGTCGTCGTGCACCGGGACGACGGTCTCCAGGTAGGCCTTGAGCTTCGGCTCCGTGCCGCTCGGGCGCACGATCACGCGAACGCCGTCGCCGAGCAGCCGGACGGCGTCCACCGCCGGCTCCTCGGTCAGCAGGTCGGCGAACTCCACCGGGCGCCCGAGCAGCGCGGCCGGCGGGTGTGCCCGCAGCCGCGCCATCGCGCCGCCGATCAGCGAGAGGTCCTCGACCCGCACCGACAGCTGCCCGGTCGCGAACAGCCCGTGCTCGCGGGCGAGCTCGTCCAGCCGGTCGAGCAGCGTGCGGCCGTCGGCCTTGAGCTCGGCGGCCAGCAGCGACACCGCCAGCGCCGCCGAGATGCCGTCCTTGTCGCGGGCCACGGACGGCGCCACCGCGTAGCCCAGCGCCTCCTCGTAGCCGAACACCAGCGGCGCCTCGTCGGACCCGGCCCGCATGATCCACTTGAAGCCGGTGGGGGTCTCGGCGGACGGCACGTCGTGCGCCTCCGCCAGCGCGTGCAGCAGTGAGCCGCTGACCAGCGAGAACGCGTACGTGCCGCGCAGCCCGCGGCGGAGCAGCCAGTCGGCCAGCAGCCCGCCGACCTCGTCGCCGGTCAGCTGCCGGCCGTGGCAGACCACGGCACAGCGGTCGGCGTCGGGGTCCTCGGCGATCGCGACATCGGCGCGGATCTGCTCGGCGAGGGCCTTGAGCAGGTCGGTCGCGCCCGGCTCCTCCGGGTTCGGGAAGGCGACGGTCGGGAACGCCGGGTCGGGACCGTCCTGCTGGGCCACGGTCACCGGCGGCTTCAGCCCGGCGGCGGCGAAGACGGCGCGGGTGGTGTCGGCGCCGACGCCGTGCATCGCGGTGTAGGCGACGGTCAACTCCTCGCGCAGGCTCGCCGGCACCGCCGAGGGGTCGAGCGCCCGCACGACCGCGGCGACGTAGTCGGCCTCGAGGTCGTCCCCGAGGGTGTGCCAGTCGTCGCTGCGGGGGACGTCCTTCGCGGCGCCGACGGCGGCGATCGCCGCCTCGATCAGCGCGTCGGCCGGCGGCACGAGCTGCCGGCCGTCGCCGAGGTAGACCTTGTAGCCGTTGTCGTCGGGTGGGTTGTGGCTCGCGGTCACCATCACGCCGGCGACGCAGCCGAGGTGCCGGACGGCGAAGGACAGCACCGGCGTCGGCAGCGCCCTCGGCAGCACCTGGACGGCGAACCCGGCGCCGGCGAGCACCTCGGCGGTGATCCGCGCGAACTCGTCGGAGCGGCGCCGCGCGTCGTAGCCCACGACCACCCCGCCGCCGGCGTGCCCCTCCTGCGCCAGGTACGCGCCGAGCCCGGCCGCCGCGCGGGTGACCACCGCGGCGTTCATGCCCGCCGGCCCGGCCCGCAGCGGCCCGCGCAGCCCCGCCGTCCCGAAGGTCAGCGGGCCGGCGAACCGCCGCGCGAGCTCGTCGACGTTCGACGCCTCGATCAGCGACGCGATCTCCGCACGGTCGCCCTCGTGCGGGTCGTCGTCGGCCCAGTCCCGGGCGACGTCGAGCAGGCTCACGGCTCCTCCGGGGCGGCGACCTTCGCCTCGATGACGTCGGCGTCGAACGCCGGCAGCACGTACTCGCCCCCGACGCGCGCGTGCACCGGGTCGGCGAGGTCCGGCTCACCGTGCACCTCGGTCAGCGCCGCGGCGTAGACCTCGGCGTCGTCGGCCGGTTCGTAGCCCAGCGCCCGGGCCGCCGAGAGGTCCCACCAGTTGCGGGTGTTGTCCGAGACGCCCCAGACGACGGCGAAGCCGGGGGCGGGCGCGGTCAGCGCGGCGTCGACCAGCGCGACCGCGTCGGCGGGGGAGAGCCACGTCGACAGCTGGCGGGAGTTCGTCGGCTCGGGGAAGGCGCTGCCGATGCGCAGGCAGACGACGTCCATGCCGTAGCGGTCGGCGTACAGCGAGCCCAGCGCCTCGAGGGCCACCTTGGCCGCGCCGTAGTAGGTGTCCGGCCGCGGGGGCGCGTCGGCCTCGCGCAGCAGCCCGGCGCCCGGCCGTGGGGTGAACCCGGTGGCGTGGTTGCTGCTGGCCAGCACGACCCGCCGGACGCCGGCCCGGCGGGCGGCCTCCAGGGCGCAGTAGGCGGTCTCGATGTGCCCGCGGCTGATCGCCGGCCAGGTCGACTCGCCCGAGTTGCCGGCCAGGTGCACCACCGCCACGGCGCCCTCGGTGGCGTCGACCATCGCCTCCAGGTCGGCGGCGTCGGCGACGACGTGCTCCTCGCCCGGGCGGGTGTCCACGATCGGCACCACGTCCAGGCAGCGCACCGCCCAGCCCCGCTCCGGCAGCCCCCCGCGCAGCACCGTGCCGATGCGCCCGGCCGCGCCGGTCACCAGCACGGTCCCGCTCACGGCAGACGCCCGATGAACTCCACCAGGAACTGCCCGAGCCGCCCCGCGGCCGCGCGGCCGGCCGCCAGCACCTCCTGGTGGTCCAGCGGCTCACCGGTGATCCCGGCGGCGGCATTGGTGACCATCGACAGGCCCAGCACGTCCATGCCGGCCGCCTTGGCCGCGATCGCCTCCAGCGCCGTCGACATGCCCACCAGGTCGGCGCCGAGGCTGCGCAGCATCCGGATCTCGGCCGGCGTCTCGTAGTGCGGGCCGGGCAGCGCGGCGTACACGCCCTCGGTCAGTGCCGGGTCGATCGCGCGGGCCAGGGCGCGCAGCCGGGAGGAGTAGAGGTCGGTGCAGTCGACGAAGTGCGCGCCGACCAGCGGGGACGACGCGGTGAGGTTGATGTGGTCGCTGATCAGCACGGCCTGGCCGACCTGGTGCTCGGGCGCCAGCCCGCCGGCCGCGTTGGTGAGGATCACCGTCCGCGCGCCGGCCGCCGCGGCGGTGCGCACGCCGTGCGCGACCGCCTGCACGCCGCGGCCCTCGTAGAGGTGGGTGCGGCCCAGGAAGAGCAGCACGCGCTGGTTGCCGACCCGCACCGACCGCACCTCCCCGCCGTGGCCGATCGCCGTGGGCGCGGCGAAGCCGGGCAGCTCGGCGATGGCGACGGAGGCGCGCGCGGGGCCGAAGGCGTCGGCTGCCGGCGCCCAGCCCGAGCCCATGACGACGGCGACGTCGTGCTCCGACTCGAGGGCGGCGGTCAGGTCCGCGGCCGCGACGGTCGCCAGCTTGGCGGGATCGAATCCGGGCAGGGGCTCCACGGACGGCACGCTAACGCAGCGCCCGCCGCGGGTGCCGGTCGGTTGACCAGGCCGCGCAGGGCGGATGCTCCCTAGACTTCCGGAGGTGCAGATCCCCTTCGTCTCCTCCGAGCGCGCCAGCCTGGGCGTCGAGTGGGAGCTGCAGCTCGTCGACCGGCAGACGCGGGAGCTGACCTCCGGCGCCGTGGAGATCCTCGAGGAGATCCGGCCCGACGGCGCCGACGAGCACCCCAAGGCCAAGCACGAGCTGCTGCAGTCGACCGTCGAGATCATCACCGGCATCTGCGGCACGGTCGCCGAGGCCAAGACCGACCTCGCCGGAACGCTGGCCGAGGTCGTCGCCGCGGCCGACCGCCGCGGGCTCGGCCTCATGTGCGCCGGGACGCATCCGTTCACCGACTGGCAGACGCAGCAGATCTCGCCCAAGGAGCGCTACCTCGAGCTGGTCGAGCGCATGCAGTGGCTGGCCCGCCGGCTGCAGATCTTCGGCGTGCACGTGCACGTCGGCGTCCGGGCGCCGGAGAAGGCGATCCCGATGGTCAACGCGCTGACCCAGTACGTGCCGCACTTCCTGGCGCTGTCGGCGTCCTCCCCGTACTGGAAGGGGGCGGACACCGGCCTGGCCTCGGCACGCAGCAAGGTGTTCGAGAGCATGCCCACCGCCGGGCTGCCGTACCAGCTCTCCGGCTGGGACCAGTTCGAGAGCTACATGGAGACGCTGATCTCCACGCACGCCATCGAGAGCGTGCGCGAGGTGTGGTGGGACATCCGCCCGCACCCGAACTTCGGCACCGTCGAGCTGCGCATCTGCGACGGCCTGCCCACCCTCGACGAGATCGGCGCGGTCGCGGCGCTGTCCCAGTGCCTGGTGGAGCAGTTCGACCGCGAGCTGGACCGCGGCTACACCCTGCCGGTGCCGGCGAGCTGGGTGCTCCGGGAGAACAAGTGGCGCGCGGCCCGCTACGGCCTCGACGCCGACATCGTCGTCGACGAGAAGGGCACCGTGCGGCCGGTGCGCCAGGCGATCCTCGACCTGGTGGAGGACCTGGAGCCGACCGCCCGCCGGCTCGACTGCGCCGCCGAGCTGGCCGACGTCGAGCGGGTGCTCGCCGTCGGGGCGTCCTACCAGCGCCAGCGCGCGGTCGCCGCCGCCCACGACGGGGACCTGACCGCCGTCGTCGACAGCCTCATGGCCGAGCTGCGCAACGGGCTGCCCGCGCCGCAGCCCAGCGGGATGGCCTGATGACGCCGGTCGTCGAGAAGCTCGGCGCGGCCGTCGACGACTGGGTCGGCGCCCACGGCGCGCAGCTGATCTCGACCCGCCGACACCTGCACGCGCATCCCGAGCTGGCCTTCGCCGAGTTCGAGACGACGTCCTTCCTCGAGCAGCGGCTGCGGCCGGCGGGCCTCGCCCCCCGGCGGCTGCCCACCGGCACCGGCCTGGTGGTCGAGGTCGGCTCGGGGGACCCGGTCGTCGTCCTGCGGGCGGACATCGACGCGCTGCCGATCCACGACCTCAAGGACGTCCCGTACGCCTCCACCAAGGAGGGCCTCGCCCACGCCTGCGGGCACGACGTCCACACGACCGCCGTCCTCGGGGTCGCGCTGGCGCTGGCCGAGGCCGACGGGTTGCCGGGCACGGTGCGCTGCGTCTTCCAGCCCGCCGAGGAGACCGTCCCGGGCGGCGCGACCGAGGTGGTCGCCGCCGGCGTGCTGGACGGCGCCTCCCGCGCGTTCGCCCTGCACTGCGACCCGTCGGTGCCGGCCGGCAAGGTCGGGCTGCGCACCGGCCCGATCACCGCGGCCTGCGACCGGATGGACGTCGCGCTGATGGGGCCCGGCGGGCACACCGCCCGCCCGCAGCTCACCGTCGACCTGGTCGACGCCCTCGGCCGGCTGATCACCGAGGTGCCGTCGCTGCTGTCGCGGCAGGTCGACCCGCGGGCGGGCATGTCGCTGGTCTGGGGCGCGGTCAACGCCGGGATCGCGGCCAACGCCATCCCGCAGCGCGGCCACCTGCGCGGCACCGTGCGGGTTCTCGACCGCGACGCGTGGAAGGACGCCGAGGACCTCATCCGCTCCCTGGTCGAGCGGGTGGCCGCGACCACCGGCGCCCAGGTCGACGTCGACTACGTCCGCGGGGTGCCGCCGGTGGTCAACGACCCGCGGGCGGTCGCGCTGCTGCGGTCGGCCGCGCTGGAGACGGTCGGCAGCGAGAACGTGGTGCTCTCCCCGCAGAGCATGGGCGGGGAGGACTTCGGCTGGTTCGCCGACGTCATGCCCATCGCGCTGGCCCGCCTGGGCACCCATGGCGGGGGCGCGCCGCTGGACCTGCACCGCGGCACCTTCGACGTCGACGAGCGGGCGATCGGCGTCGGTGTGCGGCTGCTCGCCCGGGCCGCGCTGCACGCGCTGGTGGCCGATGCGGCACCCGCGCGCACGGGCCGCAAGGCCCCTGGCGACACTTCTGTCCGACGTGCCGTCGACGAGAGGCGGGAACCCGACGATGACTCCGGACCAGCAGAGCGCGCATCCGGCTGATGCCGACGTGCCGGCCGAGCACGAGATCCCCGAGGAGCTCGTGCTGGCCGGTGAGTTCCCGGCCGCGACGCGCGACGAGTGGCGCGAGCTGGTGGCCGGCGTGCTGCGCAAGGCCGGGCGGGAGCAGCTGCCCGATCCGGTGGAGGACGCGCTGCACCGCACGGTCGCGACGGGCGTGCGCGTCGCCCCGCTCTACACCCCCGAGGACGCCGGGGACCTGCCGTCGGCGGTCGGGGTCCCGGGGCTGGCGCCGTTCGTGCGCGGCGCCCGGGCGGGGGCGCACCCGGAGAGCGGCGTCCCCGCCGGCTGGGACATCCGGCAGCGGCACGCCCACCCCGACGTCGCCGTCACCCGGGAGGCGGTGCTCGCCGATCTGGAGAACGGCGGCACGTCGCTCTGGCTGGTGGTCGGCGACGGCGCGATCCCGGTGGCGTCCCTCGGCGACGTGCTGGACGGCGTCCTGCTCGACCTCGCGCCGGTGAGCCTCTCCGGCGGCCTGCCGGCCGCCGAGGCGTTCCTCTCCCTCGTCGAGGGCCGCACCGACCTGGCGCCCGGCGGCTCGCTCGGCCTGGACCCGATCGGCGTGCAGGCCGCGTCGGGGCAGGAGCAGGACCTCGCCGGGCTGGCCGACGTCGCCCGCCGCGCAGCCGCGCACCGCGACCTGCGCACCGTCACCGTCGACGCCACCGTCTTCCACGACGCCGGCGCCTCCGCGGTCGAGGAGCTCGGCTGCTCGCTGGCCGCCGGCGTGGCCTACCTGCGGGCGCTCACCGAGGGCGGGCTGTCCGTCGACGACGCCTTCGCCGCGCTGGAGTTCCGCTACGCGGCGACCGCCGACCAGTTCACGACGATCGCCGCGCTGCGCGCCGCGCGCCGGCTGTGGGATCGGGTCGGCGAGGCCAGCGGGGCCTCGCCCGACGTGCGCGCGCAGCGCCAGCACGCGGTCACCTCGTCGGTGATGACCACCCGGCACGACCCGTGGGTCAACATGCTGCGGACGACGGTGGCCTGCTTCGCCGCCGGCGTGGGCGGCGCCGACGTCGTCACCGTGCAGCCGTTCGACGCCGCGCTCGGGCTGCCCGACAGCTTCTCCCGCCGCATCGCCCGCAACACCCAGAACCTGCTGATCGAGGAGGGGTCGCTGGCCCGCGTCCTCGACCCGGCCGGCGGCTCCTGGTACGTCGAGTCGCTGACCGAGGACCTCGCGCAGGCCGCCTGGGCCTGGTTCACCGAGATCGAGCGGGCCGGCGGCCTGCAGCGCGCGCTCGCCGACGGGCTGGTGCGCGACCGGATCGCGCAGGCGTGGGAGGCCCGGGCGAAGCGGCTGGCCCGCCGCGCCGACCCGATCACCGGCGTCAGCGAGTTCCCGAACCTGGCCGAGAAGCTGCCCGAGCGGCAGCCCGCGGCCGAGACCCTGCCGACCGGTGGCCTGCCCCGGCTGCGCGCGGCGCAGGCGTTCGAGGAGCTGCGCGACCGGGCCGCGGCCGCCGGCGCCCGGGTGCACCTGGCCACGATCGGCCCGGTCGCCCGGCACACCGCCCGCGCCACGTTCGCCGCCAACCTGTTCCAGGCCGGCGGCATCGAGACGGCGACCGGGGACGGCGCCTCCGGCTTCGCGGAGGCCGGGACGACGGTGGCGTGCATCTGCGGCACCGACAGGGACTACGCGGAGTCCGCAGCCGGGCTGGCGCGGCAGCTGCGGGATGCCGGCGCGACCAGCGTGTGGCTGGCCGGCAAGCCGGAGCTCGCGGTGGACGGCGTCGACGGCTACCTGTACGCCGGGTGCGACGCCCTCGACGTGCTGACGACGGTGCACGAGCAGTTGGGAGTTCAGAAATGACGGGCATCCCCGACTTCGGGAACCTCGAGCTCGGCCGTCCGGCGGCCCAGGCGACCGCGGACGACTGGGCCAAGCGGTTCGAGGAGGCGACCGGCCGCAGTGCCGCCGAGGCGACCTGGGAGACGCCCGAGGGCATCGCCGTCCCCCCGCTGTTCACCCCGGCGGACCTCGACGGCCTGGACTTCCTCGGCACCTACCCGGGCATCGCGCCGTACCTGCGCGGGCCGTACCCGACGATGTACACGACCCAGCCGTGGACGATCCGCCAGTACGCGGGTTTCTCCACCGCCACCGAGTCCAACGCGTTCTACCGGCGCAACCTCGCCGCCGGGCAGAAGGGCCTGTCGATCGCCTTCGACCTGCCCACCCACCGCGGCTACGACTCCGACCACCCGCGGGTCGTCGGCGACGTCGGCATGGCGGGGGTCGCGATCGACTCGATCCTCGACATGCGGCAGCTCTTCGACGGCATCCCGCTGGACCGGATGACGGTCTCGATGACCATGAACGGCGCCGTCCTGCCGGTGATGGCGCTCTACATCCTCGCGGCCGAGGAGCAGGGCGTCGCGCCCGAACAGCTGGCCGGGACCATCCAGAACGACATCCTCAAGGAGTTCATGGTCCGCAACACCTACATCTACCCGCCGAAGCCGTCGATGCAGATCATCAGCGACATCTTCGCGTTCACCTCGCAGAAGATGCCGCGGTTCAACTCGATCTCCATCTCCGGCTACCACATCCAGGAGGCCGGGGCGACCGCCGACCTGGAGCTGGCCTACACGCTGGCCGACGGGGTGGAGTACGTGAAGGCGGGCAAGGACGCCGGGCTGGACGTCGACGCGTTCGCCCCGCGGCTCTCCTTCTTCTGGGCCATCGGCATGAACTTCTTCATGGAGGTCGCGAAGCTGCGGGCCGCCCGGCTGCTGTGGGCGAAGCTCATGACGGAGGCCGGGGCGAAGAACCCGAAGTCGCTGTCGCTGCGCACCCACTCGCAGACCTCGGGCTGGTCGCTGACCGCGCAGGACGTCTACAACAACGTCGTCCGCACCTGCCTGGAGGCGATGGCCGCCACCCAGGGGCACACCCAGTCGCTGCACACCAACGCCCTGGACGAGGCGCTGGCCCTGCCCAGCGACTTCTCCGCCCGGATCGCCCGCAACACCCAGCTGCTGCTGCAGCAGGAGTCGGGCACCACCCGGGTCATCGACCCGTGGGGCGGCTCGGCCTACGTCGAGAAGCTGACCTACGACCTGGCCCGCCGGGCGTGGGCGCACATCCAGGAGGTCGGCGAGCACGGCGGCATGGCGCAGGCCATCGACGACGGCATCCCGAAGCTGCGCATCGAGGAGGCCGCCGCCCGCACCCAGGCGCGCATCGACTCCGGCCGGCAGCCGGTCATCGGCGTGAACAAGTACCGGGTGGCCGCCGACGAGGCGATCGAGGTGCTGCGGGTCGACAACCGCGAGGTGCTCGCCCAGCAGAAGGCCAAGCTCGAGCAGCTGCGCGCCGAGCGCGACGAGGCGGCCACCCGCGAGGCGCTGGCCCGCCTCACCGACGCCGCCCGCGCGGCCGCGGAGGGTCGGCGGGATCGCGGGAACCTGCTCGAGCTGGCCGTCGACGCCGCCCGCGCGCACGCCTCCGTGGGCGAGATCTCCGACGCGCTGGAGGAGGTCTATGGCCGGCACGCCGCGCAGGTGCGCACCATCTCCGGTGTGTACCGCGACGAGGCAGGGACCAACGAGCCGGTCGAGCAGGCCCGCCGGCTGGCCACCGAGTTCGAGGAGGCGGAGGGCCGCCGGCCGCGCATTCTCGTCGCCAAGATGGGCCAGGACGGTCACGACCGCGGGCAGAAGGTGATCGCCACGGCCTTCGCCGACCTCGGCTTCGACGTCGACGTGGGCCCGCTGTTCCAGACGCCGGAGGAGGTCGCCCGGCAGGCGGTGGAGGCCGACGTGCACGTGGTCGGGGTCAACTCGCTGGCCGCCGGCCACCTGACGCTGGTCCCGGCGCTGCGCGACGCGCTCGCCGAGCTCGGTGCCGACGACGTGCTGATCGTCGTCGGCGGCGTGATCCCGCCCGACGACGTCCCGACGCTGAGGGAGATGGGCGCGGCCGCGGTCTACCAGCCGGGGACGGTCATAGCGGAGGCGGCGCAGGAGCTGCTGCGGACGCTGTCGTCGAGCCTCGGCCACTGATGGGACGTCGGGTCGACGTCCCTGCGCTCGCCGAGGGCGTGCTCGCGGGGAACCGGCGGGCGATGTCGCGCGCCATCACGCTGGTCGAGTCCAGCCGGACCGACCACCGGGAGCGGGCGCAGGAGCTGCTGGTCGAGCTGCTGCCGCGCGCCGGGGGAGCGCGCCGGGTCGGCATCAGCGGCGTCCCCGGGGTGGGCAAGTCGACGTTCATCGACCAGCTCGGGGTGACCCTGACCGGCGCCGGGGCGAAGGTGGCGGTGCTCGCCGTCGACCCGTCGTCGGCCCGCTCCGGCGGGTCGATCCTCGGCGACAAGACCCGGATGAGCCGGCTCTCGGTGGACCCGGCCGCGTTCATCCGGCCGTCCCCGACCTCGGGCACCCTCGGCGGCGTCGCCCAGGCCACGCGCGAGTCGATGGTCGTCGTCGAGGCGGCCGGCTACGACGTCGTCCTGGTCGAGACCGTGGGCGTCGGGCAGTCGGAGATCGCCGTCGCGGAGATGGTCGACTCGTTCCTGTTCCTGACGCTGGCCCGTACCGGCGACCAGCTGCAGGGCATCAAGCGCGGCATCCTCGAGATCGCCGACGTGATCGCGGTGAACAAGGCCGACGGGCCGGGGGAGACCGACGCGCGCTCGGCCGCGCGCGAGCTGTCGCAGGCGATCCGGCTGCTGCGGGGGCGGGGAGGTTCCTGGGACGTCCCGGTGCTCACCTGCTCGGGGCTGACCGGCGCCGGCCTCGACGCGGTCTGGGCCAAGCTGGTCGAGCACCAGGACCGGGCGAAGGCGTCGGGGGCGTTCGACGAGAAGCGCCGGACCCAGCAGGTGCGCTGGACCTGGCAGCTGGTGCGCTCGGCCCTGGAGCACCGGCTGCGCGCCCACCCCGGCGTGCGGGCGACGGCCCCGGACCTGGAGAAGGCGGTGCTGGCCGGCGAGGTCACCCCCGCGCTGGCCGCCCAGCAGCTGCTCGACGAGTTCCTCGCCAGCCCCGACGCGAGCACCGGGGACGTCCCCCGCCCGTGACGGGGAGCCGGTCAGCGCGTCGCGGCGCGCGGGAGCCGGAGGTCCGTCCGGGGCTCACCCGGGCGGTCATCGTGCGCGGCGCGGAAGGCCCGCTCCGGCGACATCATGACGAAGTGGGCCACCAGGTAGGTCACCGGGATGGCCAGGACGCCGACCACCAGCGGCGCGATCCGCTCGTCCAGCCCGACCCACTCCACCGCCACGGGCAGCAGCGCCGTCGTCATGCCGATGTTGGCCAGGTTGGACAGCGGGAACAGCGCGAACGTCCGCCAGGACGGCCGCACCCGGAAGGTGAACCGGCAGTTCACGAAGTAGGAGAACACCATGGCCACGGCCGTGGCCACGAGGTGCGCCACCAGGTACGGCAGCACCAGGCGCAACAGCAGGTAGCCCAGGTAGTAGACGCCGGTGTTGGCGACCCCGACGACGGCGAAGCGCAGCAGGCGTCCCAGCTTCACCGGCGACTCATGGAGAGCTCGTCGTCCAGCACCGGGAACGAGACGACGACGGGCTCGCGCGCGGCCGGGCGCTCCCGCTCGGTGCCCAGCGGCGCGGTGACCTGGCGCACGGCGCCGTCGCTGCTCTCCTTGACCAGGAAGTGCGGGCGGGCCTTGGTCTCCGCGTAGATGCGGCCCATGTACTCGCCCACGATCCCGAGCAGGATCATCTGCAGGCCGCCGAAGCCGACGACGGCGCAGATCAGGGTCACGTAACCGGGGACGGGGTTGCCGGACACGATCGCGTCCACCAGCACCCAGCCCGCGTAGAGGAACGCGACGACCGAGACCAGCGCCCCGAAGTGGATCGCCGTCCGCAGCGGCCGGGTGTTGAACGACAAGACCGAGTCGATGCCGTAGTTGAGCAGGTCGCGGAAGCGCCACTTGCTCTCGCCGGCCTCGCGGGGGGCGTTCTCGTAGTCGACGACGGCGGTGTCGAAGCCGATCCAGGAGAACAGGCCCTTGGAGAAGCGGTTGTACTCGCCGAGGGTGAGCAGCGCCCGGACGGCGGTCCGGCTCAGGATCCGGAAGTCGCCGACGCCGTCCTCGAGGTCGACCTCCACCAGCCGGTTGATCATGCGGTAGTAGACGCGGGAGACCGCGCTGCGCATCTTCGCGTCGCCTGTCCGCGTCCGGCGGGCCACCACCTGGTCGAAGCCCTGATCGAGGTAGGGCAGCATCCGGCCGATGAGCGACGGCGGGTGCTGGAGGTCGGCGTCGATGATCGCGACCGCGTCGCCGGTGGCCTGGCTCAGCCCCGCGAGCATCGCCGACTCCTTGCCGAAGTTCCGGCTCAGCGCGAGGTAGCGGAACCGCGGGTCGCGGCGGGCGGCGGCGCGCAGGATGCGCAGCGTCCCGTCCCGGCTGCCGTCGTCGACGAAGATGACCTCGTACTCGACGGCGAGGGCGCCCAGGGACGCGGTCAGCTCCTCGAGGAGGCGGTCGAGGACCGCTTCCTCGTTGTAGCAGGGGACCACTACCGAAAGCTTCACGGACGACGAGGTTACCCGCGACCGGCGCGCGTCGGGCCTGCGAAGAAGCCCGGAGGCGCGCATGGGAACGGCGGGACCCGTGGGATCCCGGCGGCGTCCGCAGCCCCACCGATCACATCCGGCACTCCCGCGTCCGCCCGGCCTCGGCGACGCCCGGCGGCACGTAGTCTTGCAGGTGACGGACGACCCCGGGTCCGAGAGATCGCACACCGCCCGGACGACTGCGCGCCGTGGAGGCGCAGCGCATCGTGGCGCACGGTCCCCGAGTCCGGAGGCCGGCCGTCGGGACGACGTCCGGGTCGCCGCCCAGCAGCGAGGAAGGCATCGCCGACGTGACCGCCACCGTGGAACAAGCCGAGAGCCCCGTCCGGACGACGATGTCGCACATCCGCGTGGGAACGTTCGCCGTCCGCACCGAGCTGGCCGGCCTCGCCGCGATCTTCCTGGCCGTCTTCGCGCTCAGCTACCTGGTCCCGTTCAGCGCCGACGACTGGACGTGGGGCGGCGAGATCGGCTGGGAGCGGTTCGAGAACTCCTTCGCCGGCTACAACGGCCGCTACCTCAGCAACCTGGCGATCCTGCTGCTGACCCGCGTCCCGGTGCTCGTCCCGTTCCTCGTGGCCGCCGGCATCACGCTCACGATCCACCTGCTGCTGAGGCTCACGGACAACCGCACGTTCCTCGGCTACGGGGTGGTCCTGACCCTGTTCCTCGGGATGCCCGTCGACGTCTGGCGGCAGACCGTCCTCTGGGCCTCCGGCTTCGTCAACTACGCCGCCTCCGGCCTCGCGATGCTCGTGTTCCTGTGCGCGGCGAAGACGGAGTGGTCCCGGCCGGCCGGCCACAAGGTGCGGCTGCGCACCTACGTCGGGATCCTGCTCGTCGGGTTCGCCTCGTCGCTGCTCATGGAGCACGTCACGCTCTACCTGCTCGCCGCGAGCGCGGTGTTCGTCGTCGTCCACCGCCGGACGTCCGGGGCGTTCCCGAAGGTCGGCCTGGCCTGGTTCGTCGCGTTCCTCGCCGGCGCGGCCGTCATGTTCACCAACTCGGCCTACCGGGCCGCGTTCGGCGGGTACAGCAACGGCTACCAGCACATCGACACGATCGGCAGTGACGGGTCGCTGCCGGTCCGGATGCTCAGCAAGCTGGCCGAGCCGATCAGCGCGTACGTGGCCACGCAGAACGTGCTGGTCGACCTGGCCGTCGTGGTGCTCGCCCTGCTGCTCGTGCACGCCCGCGGCGACGCGATCAGCCGGGGCCGGCGGCGGGCCCTCCAGGCCCTGGCGGTGACGTTCCTGGTGCTGGTCTCGGTGCTGCGGCTCGCGCGGCTGCTGCTGTGGCAGACCCTGGAGTACAAGGCGCTCTCGCTGCTGGCCGGTGGCGTCCTGCTGGCGCTGCTGGTGCTGCTCGCCCACGCGGTGGTCCAGGACGCCGGCCGCCGCGTGCAGCTCTACGTCGGGGCCGCCTCCGTCGTCGTCCTGGTCGCCCCGCTGACCCTGGTCGACCCGCTCAACCCGCGGTGCTTCTACGCCAGCTACCTGGTCCTCGTGGCGATCGTCAGCGTGCTGCTCAGGGAGGCCGTCGAGCGCGTCGAGGGGCTGCGCCGCTCGCGCAGCCTGCCGCTCGCCGCCGCCGGGCTCGCGCTGGCGCTGTACGCCCCGTTCTTCATGGCCTACTGGGTCGCCCACGCCGCCGCCGACGCCCGGATCGAGACGGTGCGGGCGGCCGTGGCCGCCGGCGAGGACCGGGTGGAGATCTCCGCGATGCCGTTCGCCGATCAGCTGCACAAGCCGGACCCGCGCGGCGAGTTCTGGGACACCCGGTTCAAGCTCTACTACGGGCTGCCCGCGGACCTGGAGATCGTCATCGTGCCGGTGACGCCCCCGAACTGACCGCGCCGGCCGGCCGGGGCGGTGCCGCCCCCGGTCAGCCCGTGCGGGGCAGCGGGCTGTCGGTGCTGCGCCGCCGGCGGTTGCGGGCTCCGTCGATCCGCGCGCCCAGCGTCGTCAGCAGCTCCCGGTAGTCCGCCTTCGTCCAGGTGCGGTCGGTCAGCACCGTCCACCGGCCGGGCCGGGTCGCCGGCGCCTCCTGCAGCGCGCGGCGCAGCTGCTTGTCGGTCAGCCCGAGGTGGTCCGGCGAGGTCGGCAGTCCGGTGCGCAGGTAGGCGGCGATCAGGTCGTCGTCGAGGTTCTCGTGCAGCAGCGAGGTCAGCAGCGTCGCCAGGCCCACCTGCAGCCCGTGCGCGTTCTTGGGGACGTCGAGGTGGGCGTCGAGGGCGTGGCTGATCAGATGCTCCGACCCCGAGCACGGACGCGACGAGCCGGCGATCGCCATCGCCAGACCGCTCATGATCAGCCCGCGCGCGAGCCCGGCGAGGGCCCGCTGGCCCTCCAGCTCGCCGATGGTCAGCACCGACTCCGCGGCCTGCTCGGCGATGAGGGCGCTGAACTCGTCGCAGCGGTCCTCGCCCCGGGCCTCGGCCAGCCGCCAGTCGCGCACGGCGGAGAGGTTCGACAGCAGGTCGCCGAGCCCTGCCCGGCCCGTGAGCGACGGGGCGGCCGACAGAAGGCCGACGTCGACCAGGACGCCCACCGGCATCTTCGCCGCCAGCGACTGCCGAACCCCGTCGCGGTCGACCAGCGAGGCGACCGGCGAGGTGATGCCGTCGTTGGCCAGCGCGGTCGGGACCGCGATCCAGTCGATGCCGACCCGGCAGGCGGCGTACTTGGCGCTGTCGAGGACCCGGCCACCGCCGATCGCGATGACGAGCTCGTCGTCCTCGGCGATGTGCCGCTGCGCCAGGACGGCGCACTCCTCGACCGTGCCCTGGGTGACCGGGACGACGTCGGGGTCGACGCCCATGGCGCGCAGGCCGGTCAGCGCCGTCTCGGCGATCTTCGCGGACGGACCGCCACCGGTGACGATGACCAGCCGCCGGTCCAGCCAGCCCATGTCGGCCATCTCCCGGGCGAGCTCGGGCAGGCAGCCGGAGGTGATCCGCATCAGGGCGGGGAAGACCGTGGTGCGGCTGGCGGCGGTCACGGCGCCACCGAACCCGCGGTCTCCAGGTCGGTGGGGTCGTCGATCTCCACCCACAGGGACCCGCCGACCTCGACCGCGCGGCACTCGACCCGGTCGAGCAGCCGCTCGTGGATCACCGTCTCGTACCAGCCGTTCGGGTTGCCGCCCGAGACGAGCCAGTCCTCCATCGCCTCGCGCAGCAGGCCCGCGGCCTCCGGGCCGAGCATGAGCATGCCGACGTACTCGCCGGCCGGGTCGGGCACGTCGACCTTGCCGATGTCGGTGATCCGGCCGCCGTTGACGGCGACCTTCATCGCCTCGTCGGTGAGGTGGCGGACGCCGTCGACGGCCAGGGTGGCCGGCGCCGTGGCGGCCCGGCTGTGGGTGACGAAGCCGTGGTAGAGCGGCGAGGGCGCGTACAGGTCGCTGTTGAGCAGGAACACCCGGCCGGCGCTGTCCGCGCACTTCCGCAGCGCGAGCAGCACCGAGTACCAGTTGTTGAGCGTCGCGAACTCGTCGTTGTAGAGCGTGCAGTCCCCGGGCAGGCCCTGGCTGTCGAGGTAGCCGGCCACCTCCTGCGCGCCGTGGCCGGTGACGACGAGGAGCTGCCGCCGCAGGTCGAACAGGTCGCCGAGCGCGCCCAGCTGCCGGTCGGCGATCGTGCCGCCGCCCACGGGCAGCAGCCACTTGGGAGCGGTGGCGGTCATCGAGCCGAGGCGGCTCCCGACGCCGGCCGCGAGGACGACGAGGACGTCGGAGTTCGGCACGGCAGTGTTCCTTCCGGTTGAGGGGTCGATCATGGCCCCGTCGAGCGGCACTCGCGCGAGCGGAGTTCGACCACGTAGTCGTTCGGGGCGCCCGCGGCCTCGGCGGCGTCGGCGATCGCGCCCAGGTGCCGGGCCGAGGGCAGGCCGCCCTCGAAGGCGTCGAGAGCGTAGACGTAGGCGACGGTGTCGCCGTCGAGCGCGTGCACCCGCAGGTGCAGTTTCCGGTAGAGCCCGTGGTCGGCGCCCTCCCAGGCGTCCAGGTTGCGCTCGTCGGCCTCGGTGAGGTCGTAGAGCGCGACGAACACGCCGGGGGAGTCGTCGTCGGCGGGCACCAGCGTGGCCAGCGCCCCCTCCCAGCCGTACTCCTCGGCGCCGAAGGTCAGCCGCCAGCCGCGGATCCACCCGGTGCCGGTGTGCGGGGAGGACGGACAGCGCCGCAGCATCTGCTCCGGGTCCATGTTGGATCCGTAGGCGGCGTAGAGGGCCATCGCCCGCCGAGCCTACGGCGCACCCCCGGCCCGGGAGGCGCCGCGGGGCTGCGGGGACAATGGCCGGGCGACATCCGCTCCACATCCCGGGGGAAGGGCTCCATGACCCGCATCGTCATCATCGGCGGCGGACCGGCCGGCTACGAGGCCGCGCTCGTCGCCGCGCAGCTCGGTGCGCAGGTCACCGTCATCGAGAAGGACGGCGTCGGTGGCGCCAGCGTGCTCACCGACTGCGTGCCGTCCAAGACGCTCATCGCCTCGGCCGGCGCGATGACCTCCGTGCGCGACTCCGCGGGCCTCGGCCTGGAGGGCGCCGAGCTGGCCACCGTCGGGCTGGACCTGGCCCGGGTCAACGCGCGGGTCAAGGCGCTCGCCCTCGCGCAGTCCACCGACATCCGCGCGCGGCTGACCGCCGAGGGCGTGACGATCGTGGCCGGCCGCGGCCGGCTGGCCGACGACGCCCCGGGGCTCGCGGCGCACGAGGTCGAGATCCTCGACGACGCCGGCACGGTGATCGACGAGATCGAGGGCGACGTCGTCCTCATCGCGACCGGCGCCGACCCGCGGGTGCTCGAGGGCGCCGAGCCCGACGGCGAGCGGATCCTCGACTGGCGGCAGGTCTACGAGCTCGAGGAGATGCCCGAGCACCTGATCGTCGTCGGCTCCGGCGTCACCGGCGCCGAGTTCGCCTCCGGCTACCTCGAGGCCGGCGTCCCGGTCACCCTGGTGTCCTCGCGCGACCGGGTCCTGCCCGGGGAGGACGCCGACGCCGCCGAGGTCGTCGAGCAGGTCTTCCAGGGCCGCGGCGGGCGGATCACCGAGCGCGGCCGCGCGGCGTCGGTGCAGCGCACCGAGAAGGGCGTGCTGGTCGAGCTGACCGACGGGCGCACGGTCGAGGGGTCGCACGCGCTGATGACCGTGGGCACCGTGCCCAACACCGCGGGCCTGAACCTCGAGCAGCACGGGGTGCAGGTCAGCGAGTCCGGCCACGTCGTCGTCGACCGGGTCTCGCGGACGTCGGTGCCCGGCATCTACGCCGCCGGCGACGTCACCGGCATCTTCCAGCTGGCCTCGGTGGCGGCGATGCAGGGCCGGATCGCGATGTGGCACGCGCTCGGCGAGGCGGTCACCCCGATCAAGCTGAAGACGGTCGCCGCCAACGTCTTCACCCACCCCGAGATCGCGACGGTCGGGGTGCAGGAGAAGGCGCTGCCGGACCACCCCGACGTCGAGGCCGTCCGCCTGCCGCTGGCCACCAACGCGCGGGCCAAGATGGCCGATCTGCACGACGGGTTCGTCAAGCTCTACGCCCGCCGCTCGACCGGGGTGGTCGTGGGCGGCGTCGTGGTCGCGCCCGGCGCCTCGGAGCTGATCCTGCCGGTCGCGCTGGCCGTCACGAAGGGGCTCACGGTCGACGACCTGGCGCACACCTTCGCGATCTACCCGTCGCTGTCGGGCTCGATCACCGAGGCCGGCCGGCGGCTGATGGGCACCGACGACCTCCAGTAGCGCGGGGTGGGTGCCACGTCGGCAGGAGAGCGCCGATAGGGGGAGCGTCACCTCTCCTGGGAGTTCCCTGTGCGTCTCCTCCGACGGCCGCGGCTGCGGTCGCTCACCGTCGCCGCGGCGGTGGCCATACCGCTGCTCGCCGTCCCCACGGCCGCGTTCGCCGAGGACATCCCGGCCGCCGGCGACGTCGTCATCGGCCGGCTGACCCAGGCGATCGCCGAGGACGACGCCGAGGGTGCGTCCGACGAGCTGCTCACGTGGGTCGAGCCGGACGGCGGCGCACCCGTGCGTCTCGCCACCGAGGAGGTGCCCGAGGACCTCGAGGTCGGGGCGACGGTACGGGTGACCGTGGGCGACCGGGTGGGCGACAGCGGCGATCCCGAGCCCGAGCACCGCGTCCTGGCCGCGACCACGGTCAGTGCGGCGCCGGAACCGCGGCCGGCCGCGACCACGCCGCCCGTCCGGCCCACCGAGGTCAGCATCGTTCTCGTCCAGCCCCGGGGGACGACGCGCGACGGCACCACGCTGCAGCAGCTCGTGGACATGGTGAACGGGCCCGTCCACGACTACTGGGCCGAGCAGACCGGGGGCCGGGTCGAGATCCAGGTGGGCCAGACCGGCGACTGGATGAGCTCGCCCTACGGCTGCGAGAGCACCGGCTATCTGGCGATGGACGCGATGGACGCGATCCACTGGAGCTACGGCGAGAAGAAGCACCTGCTCGTCTACGTCCCCTCGACGGCGACCGAGTGTCCCTACGGGGTGGGGGACCTGGGAAGTTCCGAGTCCTCCGGGGGCCGGGTGATGGTGCGGCACGCCCTGCCGTCCCTGATCGCTCACCAGCTCGGGCTCAACGTGGGTTTCCGGCCCTCCTCCCTGCTGCAGTGCGACGGGGCCGTCGACACCGGCGACTGCGTGATCACCGAGTCGGGCGATCTCTACGACGCCATGGGCGAGCCGTGGGAGCAGATGGGGAGCCTGAATCCGGCCCAGGCCGTCATGCACCACGCGCTGCCCGAGGCGCAGCGACGGACCATCGAGACCTACGACCCCGAGGACAGCCATCGGCTGCTGCCGACGGGCGGGCGGACGGGCCTGCGGGCGATCGAACTGGTCGACCGCGACGACCAGCACTTCTGGCTGGAGTACCGCGCGGCATCCGGTCAGGACGCCTGGCTCGGGACGGCCGGCAACACGGCGGCCCTGGAGGAGGGCGTGCTGCTCCGGCTCGGGCTCGACCCACGTGTCGATGACGAGGACGGTTCGCTGCTGCTCGACGCCACGCCCTCACCGCAGGCCGGGTGGGCGAGCGACCTCGAGGTGGCGCTGCCCCTGGGCACGCCGGTGCCCGTCGCGGACGGGGAATTCACGGTGGAGCTGACGAGCGTGACCCCCACGGGGGCGGACGTGTCGATCACGCCGTCCGGCTACGCCCATCCGGTGCACGTGGCGTACCGCGAGTCGGGTGGATCCGACGGCGGCCCCGGCTGGCCGGTCGCGGACATGGTGTGCGGGCTGCGGAACGGCGGCTGCTCCCGGGAGTACGTCGGCGGCTGGGTCTACTGGTCACCCGCCAGCGGGGGACACGTGGTCCCCGACTCCGCCCTCACTCGCCGGTGGATCGCGCAGGGCGCCGAGAACGGTCCCCTCGGATACCCGACCGGCGATGAGGTCTACATCCCGACCGGCGGCCTCCTGCAGCGCTTCGAGCGGGGCACCCTGGTGCACGACCCCTCGGCTGAGGTCTGGACGGTTCGCGGCGCCATCGGGCAGCGGTGGGACCGCTCCGGTGGAGTGGGTGGTCCGCTGGGCTACCCGGCCGGCGACGAGCGCTGCGGGCTGGTCCGCGGCGGCTGCTTCCAGCGGTTCGAGCACGGGAGCATCTACTGGTCGCCGGCGACCGGGGCGCGCATCGTCGACGCGGAGTTCTTCCCCGCCTGGGCCGCGCGCTCCTGGGAGCGCGGGCGGATGGGCTACCCGGTGACCGACACGATCTGCGGCCTGCGCGGCAACGGGTGCTTCCAGAAGTTCGAGGCCGGGTCGCTGTACGTCAGCGACACCTCCCACGGCGTCCACCTGGTGGGGGGAGCGATCGGAAACCGCTACGCCGCCGCGGGCTGGGAGAACGGCTCCCTGGGCTATCCGACGTCGGACGAGCGGTGTGGCCTGGTCCGCGGCGGCTGCTTCCAGACCTTCGAGCGGGGCTCCGTCTACTGGTCACCGGGAAGCGGCGCGCAGCCGGTCGGCGGGGCGATCCGGAACGCGTGGGGCACCGTCCATTGGGAGGGCGGCTCCCTCGGCTATCCCACCTCGGCGGAGCGGTGCGGTCTGGTGCGCGGTGGCTGCTACCAGAGCTTCCAGAGCGGGACGATCCACTGGTCCCCGGCCTCCGGAGCGCACGTCGTGCTCCCGGGCGGGATCCGCGACGCCTGGGCGGCGCAGGGCTACGAGCGCGGGTCCCTGGGCTATCCGGTGACGGAGCCCTACCCGGCCGCGGGCGGACAGGCCCAGCGGTTCCAAGGAGGGCTGCTCCACACCGACCGGTTCGGGCGGGTGTATCGAACCGCGTGATCCGTCGGGGGCGGTAGCGGCTGCTGGGGCGGGCGTGACGGAT
This sequence comes from Geodermatophilus sp. SMS 5-13, assembly GCF_059428245.1. Taxonomy (NCBI): domain Bacteria; kingdom Bacillati; phylum Actinomycetota; class Actinomycetes; order Geodermatophilales; family Geodermatophilaceae; genus Geodermatophilus; species Geodermatophilus sp. SMS 5-13. Next base: position 4,823,344 of record NZ_CP165729.1, on the reverse strand, counting down.
CGTTCCCCGATTCGGCTTGATCCGGTGCCGACGGCTGCCGAGGCCGCCGATGGGGAAGGGGATGCCTTCCTCCCCGTGCCGTCTCGCCGGCCGCCTGGCGACCGCCCTCGCGGTCTGCGCCGGCGTGCTGCTGCCCGCGGCGAGCGCCGCTGCGGACGAGCCGAGCGGTACCACCGTCGTCGGCGAGCTGGTGCAGGCCTATCCGGAGCAGGCGGAGCCCGAGCACGGCAGTGACGCCCCGCTGAGCTGGGTCCGGACGGCGGAGGGCGAGTCGGTCCGCGTGCCGACCGAGGCGCTGGCCGACGTCCCCGCCGGCGCCACGGTGTCGGTGGACGTCGGCGGCCGCCTCCCGGACGACGCCGCCGAGGACGGGTACGCACCGGCGGTCGAGGTGCGCGATGCCGACGTCCTCGACGCCCCGGCCGCCCCCGGTGCCCCGGCTGCCGCCGGGCTGACCAACCAGGTCACCGTGGCGATGGTCGTGCCGGCCGGCGGCGAGCGGGACGCCACCACGCTCGGCCAGGTCGTGGCCGCGGTGGACGGGCCGGTCGCGCAGTTCTGGTCGGCGCAGACCGGCGGCGCCGTCCGGCTCGGCGTGACCGATACGCACGACTGGCTGACCACCCGCGCCGGTTGCACGGACCCCAACGCGCTGTGGGACGAGGTCGCCCGGCGGGTGAACTTCGTCCCGGGCCCCGGCCGGCACCTCGTCGTCTACCTGAGCAGCCGGCCGGCCGCGCTGCCCGGCTGCTCCTACGCCCTCGGCGAGGTCGGCACGGGCGTGTCCTCGGGCGGGCGGCTCTACGTCCGCGACGCGCTGCCCTCGGTCATCGCCCACGAGCTCGGCCACAACTTCGGCCTCGGGCACTCCTCCGGGCTGCAGTGCGACGGGGCGGTGGAGGCCGGCACCTGCCGCACCCAGGGCTACCGCGACTACTACGACGTCATGGGCGCCTCGTGGAGCGCGCTCGGCGCGCTGTCCGCCGTGCAGGCCGACCGCCTCGGCGTCCTGCCGGCCGCCGCGCGGCTCGACCTCGCGCCCGGCGCGCCGGCCGGCTCCTACGACCTCGCGCCGCTGGCCGGCCCGGCCGGGACGCGGGCGATCCGGCTGACCGCGGCCGACGGCGCCGTCTACTGGCTGGAGGACCGGGCGCCGGTCGGCCAGGACTCGTGGCTCGGCACGGGCGACAACCGCTTCCGGCTCGACACCGGCGTGCTGCTGCACCGCGCCGGCGGGTTCCCCGACACGTCGCTCCTGCTCGACGGGACCCCGGGGCCGGCCGACGGGTGGGACGGCGACCTGCAGGCCGCCCTCCCCGTCGGCGTCCCCGTCGCCGTCGGCGGCGGCGCGTTCACCGTGACCGTGCAGGCCGTGACCGCCGGAGGCGCGACCGTCGCCGTCGTGGCCGCGCCCGGCGCCGTCGCCGCCGGCGCCGCCCCTGCCCCTGCCGCGCCCGCACCGGCCGGCGCCGTCCTGCCCGGCGAGACGCCGGACGGCGGCGCCGAGAAGACGCCGGCCACCGCTGCGACCCCCACCGCGCCGGCGACCGCCGAGAGCCCCACCCCGGGCGCTGGAACCCCCGCCCGCGGGGCGGCGGGTCCCGCCCCTGGGACCACCGCGGCCTCGACCGTCGACGGCAGGCTGGCCGAGGCGGCCGACAGCAGCGCCGCCGGCACGGCGCCGGCGCCGCTGGCCCTCTGGGCCGCGGTCGCGGCCGGCGCGCTGCTCGTGGCGGCGGCCGGGCTGGGGCTGCGCCGCCGCTCCGCCCTGCTCCGCCGCCGTCGCTGACCGTCGTCCGACCTGTTCGGCGGTGCACCGGCGGTCCGGGCGTGCCGATGACTACGACGACCCCCGTTCCCGAGGAGCTGCCGTGCACTACGTGCGCCCCGCGCGTGCCGTCGTCGTCCTGACCGCCGCGGCGGTCGTGGCCGGGGCCGCCGTCGCCGCCCCGGGCACCGCGCACGCGCAGGGACCGGCGAGGGGCGAGACCGTGACCGGTGTCCTCGTGCAGGCCTGGCCGGAGTACGAGCACCCCGCCGAGGCCGCCGCCCGCGGCGACGAGGGCCCGCTGAGCTGGATCGAGACCGAGGACGGCGAGTCGATCCGCGTCCCGACCGACGACCTCGCGGAGGCGGCGGACGTCCCGGTCGGCGCGACCGTCGAGGTCACGCTCGGCCGCACGGTCGTCGACGAGGCGGCCGACCGGGACGAGCTGGATCCGGCGCGGGCGGTCCTCGCGGCCACCGTGGTCGACCCGTCGCCCGAGCAGCCGCCCGTCGCGCCCGCCGACCCCGCGGTCACCGACGAGATCACCATCGTCCCGGTCGCGCCCCGGGGGACCCGGTCCGACGGCACGGACCCCGCAGCGATCGCGGCCGCCGTGGCGGGCCCGGTGGCCGACTTCTGGTCGCAGGAGAGCGACGGCGCCATCCGCATCGGAGTCGGCACCACCCACCCCTGGCGCACCGCCGCCCACGACTGCAGCGACCCGACCGCCCTGTGGAACGAGGTGGCCGCCAGCCGGGACATCGGCTGGACGCGCGCGACGGGCAAGCACCTGATGCTGTACCTGCCGCGGAACGCCGCCGGCTGCGCCTACGGGCTCGGCGAGGTCGGCTCCGGGCTCCGGGCCGGCGGGCGCTTCTACGTGACGGACACCGAGACCTCGGTCATCGCGCACGAGCTCGGCCACAACTTCGGGCTCGGCCACTCCTCCGAGCTGCAGTGCGACGGCGTCGTCGAAGAGGCCTCGTGCCCGGCCGGCCGGTACACGACGGCGTACAACGACCTCTACGACGTCATGGGCTTCTCGTGGGGCCCCATCGGCTCGCTCAACGTCGCGCAGGCCGACCGCCTCGGCCTGCTCCCGGCCGGCGAGAAGGTGGCGGCGAACACCTGGGCGCCGACCGCGACCTACACCCTGGCGCCGGTCTCCGCGGCCACGGGGACCCGAGCGCTGCAGCTCACCGACCCCTACGGCACGCGGTACTGGCTGGAGTACCGGGCGGCCTCCGGGCAGGACGCCTGGCTCGGCGACTGGCACACCAACCTGCCCGGCCTCCAGGAGGGCGTGACGCTGCGCCGGTCGAACCTCGCCCCCTACGCCGCGGACTCGTCCCTGCTCCTCGACGGCTCGCCGTCGAGGGCCATCGCCTGGCCGTACGACACGCAGGCGGTGTTCCTGCCCGGCCGCGCCGTGGCGGTCGGGCAGGGCGACTTCACGGTCACCGTCCTGAGCGTCACCCCGGGCGGCGCGGTCGTGCAGATCAGCCCCGGTGCGACCCCGGCCGGCGTCACGTACGCCGCGACCGGCGGGCCGGGCGGGCCGCTGGGCTCCCCGACCCGCCCCCTGACCTGCGGCCTGCGCTCGGGCGGCTGCTACCGGACCTTCGCCCACGGGTCGATCTACTGGTCACCGGCCACGCCGGCCGTCACGGTGACCGGTCCCGTCCGCGACCGCTGGGGCACGCTCGGCTGGGAGCGCGGCGCGATGGGCTACCCCGTGGCCGAGGCGGTGTGCGGGCTGCCCGACGGCGGGTGTGCCCAGGACTTCCAGGGCGGCACGCTGGTCGGCGGCCCCACCCGGCCGGTGCGCTTCATCCGGGGCAGCATCCGGACCGTGTGGCTCGCCGCGGGGGGCGCGAGCGGGAGCCTCGGCTTCCCGCTGACCGACGAGCGCTGCGGGCTGGTGGACCGCGGCTGCTACCAGCAGTTCCAGAGCGGCTCGGTGTACTGGTCGCCGGCCACCGGGGCGCGGATCGTCAGCGGCGCCGTCCGCGACCGGTGGGGAACGCTGAGCTGGGAGCGCGGCGAGCTCCGCTACCCGATGGCCGACGTCGTGTGCGGGCTGCCCGACGGCGGGTGCGCCCAGGACTTCCAGGGCGGCACGCTGGTCGGGAGCACGTCGACGGCGGTGCGCCCGTTGCGCGGGGCCATCCGCGCGAAGTGGCTGGCCGTGGGCGGCGCGGCCGGGAGCCTCGGCTTCCCGCTGACCGACGAGCGCTGCGGGCTGGTCGACCGCGGCTGCTACCAGCAGTTCCAGAGCGGCTCGGTGTACTGGTCGCCGGCCACCGGGGCACGGATCGCCGACGGCGCCGTCCGCGACCGGTGGGCAACGCTGAGCTGGGAGCGCGGCGCGCTGCGCTACCCGACGGCCGACGTCGTCTGCGGGCTGCCCGACAGCGGCTGCCTGCAGGACTTCCAGGGCGGCACGCTGGTCGGGAGCACCTCGACGGCGGTGCAGGTGGTCCGCGGCGCCATCCGCACGAAGTGGCTGGCGGCGGGTGGCGCGGCCGGCGACCTGGGCTACCCGGTGGGTGACGAGCGCTGCGGGCTGGTGAAGCGTGGCTGCTACCAGCCGTTCCAGGGCGGCGCCGTGTACTGGTCGCCCACGACCGGCGCGCGGATCGTCAGCGGGGCCGTGCGGGACCAGTGGGGGGCCATGGGCTGGGAGCGCGGCAGCCTCGGCTACCCGGTGGCGGACGCGGTCTGCGGGCTGCCCGACGGCGGGTGCGCGCAGGACTTCCAGGGCGGGACGCTGGCCGGCAGCACCATCGCGCCGGTCCACTCCGTCCGCGGCAGCATCCGGACCCGGTGGACGGCGTCCGGTGGTGCGGCCGGGGACCTCGGCTACCCGACCGGGGACGAGGAGTGCGGCCAGCGCAACGGCGGGTGCGCCCAGTACTTCGAGCGCGGCGCCGTGGTCTGGTCACCCGCCACCGGCGCGCACACGATGACCGGCGCCATCCTCACCGAGTGGCAGGGCGCCGGCATGGAGTGGAGCGGCTACGGCTACCCGCTCGAGGAGCCGCGGACCGTCGGCGCCGACACCGTGCAGCGGTTCCAGGGCGGCACGCTCACCTACGTGGCCGCCGAGGGCGCGGTGCACGGCTCCTGAGCCCCCGTCGGTCCTCCTAGCGGTACCGCACGACCGCACCGCCTCGCGGCGTCCAGGTGATCGTGCCGAACTGGAAGTTCTGCGCGCGTCCGCCGGGGACGGCGTACTCGTCGCTGGTCGGGAAGCCGAGGCGGGACCTCTCCCACCCGAGGCTCGCCCAGCGGCTGCGGATGGCGCCGCCGATGCTGTGCGCCCCCGTGGCGGCCGACCAGTAGACCGAGCCACCCTGGAAGTGGTTGTAGCGACCCCGGCCATCGGCCGTGGCCGACTCGCTCGTCGTCGGCAGGCCCAGGAAGCTCCGCTCCCAGCCCAGACCGCTCCAGCTGCGGAGGATGGCGCCGCCGATCTGACGGGCCCCGGTCGACGCGGACCAGTAGATCGAGCCGCCCTGGAAGTGGTTGTACCGGGCCTGCCCGTTCGGCGTGGCGCGCTCGTCGGTCAGCGGGTAGCCCAGCGGCCCCGTCGGTCCGCCCAGCCGCAGGTACTCCTTCAGGATGGCGCCCCCGACCGTGTGGGTCCCCGTGGTGGGCGAGGTGAAGGTCCGCGGCGTCCCGGGTGCCACCGGCGTGACGGCCGCGCTGGGTGCGCCGGCCGGGCCGGTGCCGAGGGCGTTGGTCGCGGTGACCGTGAAGGTGTGGGCGGTGCCGTTGGTCAGCCCGGTGACGGTGCAGGTGGTGGCGCCGGTGGTGGTGCAGGTGCGCCCGCCTGGGGAGGCGGTGACGGTGTACCGGGTGATGGCGCTGCCGTTGGCCGGCGCCGCCGTCCAGCCGACCGTGGCGGCGGCGTCGCCCGGCTGCGCGGTGACCGAGCCGGGCGCGCCCGGTGCAGCGGCCGGGGTGAGGGCGGCGCTCGCCGTCGATGCCGGGCCCGTGCCGACGGCGTTCGTGGCGGTGACCGTGAAGGTGTAGGCGGTGCCGTTGGTCAGGCCGGTGACGGTGCAGGTGGTGGCGCCGGTGGTGGTGCAGGTGCGCCCGCCTGGCGTGGCAGTGACGGTGTACCGGGTGATCGGGCTGCCGTTGGCGGCGGGCGCGGTCCAGGACACCGTGGCAGCCGCGTCGCCGCGCTGGACGGTGACCGAGCCGGGCGCGCCCGGTGCAGCGGCCGGGGTGAGGGCGGCGCTCGCCGTCGATGCCGGGCCCGTGCCGACGGCGTTCGTGGCGGTGACCGTGAAGGTGTAGGCGGTGCCGTTGGTCAGGCCGGTGACGGTGCAGGTGGTGGCGCCGGTGGTGGTGCAGGTCCGGCCGCCGGGCGTGGCAGTGACGGTGTACCGGGTGATCGGGCTGCCGTTGGCCGCGGCCGCGGTCCAGGAGACCGTGGCGGCGGCATTGCCCCGCTGCGCGGTGACCGCGCCGGGTGCGCTCGGCGCGGTGGCCGGTCCCGCCACGGTGGTCACGGCCAGGAGCGGGTCGATCAGCCCGGCGCCGAACTCGTCGTCGCGGCCGGCCGCGCCCAGGTCGCGGCTGGTGGCGGTGAGGGTCGCGGCCACCTGGTCGGCGGTGAGGGACGGGGCCTCGGCCCGCACCAGCGCCGCGGCGGCGGACGCGTACGGCGTCGCCATGCTGGTGCCGGACATGTACACGTACCCGCCCCCGGGGTAGGTGGAGACGATGTCCACGCCGGGAGCGGCCAGGTCGACGTAGCTGCCGGTGTTGGAGAACACCGCCGAGGTGTCGTCCTCGTCGGTGGCGGCGACGCCGACGACGCCGGGGTAGGCGGCGGGGTAGGAGGTGGGGTTGCCGTCCTGGCGCTCGTTGCCTGCGGCCGCGACGACGAGGACGTTCCTGGTCTGCGCGTAGCTGATCGCCGAGGCCAGCACCGGGTCGGCGGCCGGGCCGCCCAGCGACATGCTGATGACGTCGGCGCCGTGGTCGGCGGCCCAGAGGACGCCGTCGGCGATGTCGGAGGTCCAGCCGGAGCCGTCCGCGCCCAGGACGCGCACCGGCAGGATCTGGACGCCGGGGGCCAAGCCAGCGATGCCGTCGAGGTTGTCGGCCGTCGCGGCGATGATGCCGGAGACGTGCGTGCCGTGCCCGTGCGGGTCGACGAGCCCCTGGGAGCCGCTGGTGCGGTCGGCCATGTCGGCGCCGGGGAGCAGGTGAGCGGCCAGTTCGGGGTGCGTGCCGTCGACGCCGGTGTCGAGGACCGCGACGGTCTGCCCCGTCCCGGTCTGCTGCTGCCAGACGGTCTCCGCCTGCAGCGCGTCCAGCCCCCACTGCAGCGTGCGGAACGCGTCGTTGCTCAGCGGCGCTCCGGCGGCGGCTGCCGCGGCTTCCGCCGGGGCCGCGGCGGCCGGCGCGGGCTCGTCGGCGGGGATCGCCTCGCCCTCGCTCGCGACGCTGAGCTGCTGGTCGACGGTGACGGCGAGCGCGCCCTCGACCGCCCGGGCGGCCGTCACGGCGTCCGCGGCGTGCGCCCGGTCGGGTGCCTCGGTGACGGTGATCTCCGGTCGCCCGTCGGGGGTCTCGGAGAGCGTGACGAGACGCACCGGCCCCGCGGCCGGGGCGTCGGCGAGCACCTCCTCGACCGGCTCGGTGAGGCCGGTCGGCGCCGGTGGCTGCCACGGGTCCGCCGGGGCGGGGACCTGCTCCGACGGCGACGTCGTCGACTCGACGGGCACCGCGGGGCCCACGGACGGCCGGTCCGTCGGGAGCGCCGATCCGCCACCGGCGGCAGGCTCGGCGGCCGGGCCCGTGGTGGCGCCGCTGACCGCGCTCCAGGTCAGTCCGGCGGCGCAGACCAGAGCGGTGGCGGCGAGCAGGCCGCGGCGTCGACGGGCGTTGCCCGGGAGAGGGGAGAGGCGCACCTATCCGACGTCGACCGGACGATCCCGTTCCATAAGGGACCGTCCGGTGGGTTCACCTGAAAGGGGAGGGTCCGCGGCCCCGCCCCCGTCGTTCACTCCTGCGCGGCGTCGGCGATGGTGCAGAGGACGGCGCCGCTTGTCACGGTCGCGCCCACCTCGGCGGACAGCCCGGTCACCGTGCCGTCCTTGTGCGCGGTGATCGGCTGCTCCATCTTCATCGCCTCGAGGACGACGACCAGGTCGCCGGTCTTCACCGTGGCGCCGTCCTCGACCGCGACCTTCACGATCGTGCCCTGCATCGGGGAGGTGAGGGAGTCACCGGACGCGCCCGAGCCGCCGTGCCCGGAACCGCGCTTGCGCGGCTTGGCCGGTGCACCCGCCGCCCCGCCGCCCCCGCCGGCCGCCAGGCCCGCGGGCAGCGAGACCTCGAGCCGGCGCCCGCCGACCTCGACGACGACGGTCTGCCGGGGCGCCGCCTCCTCCTGCTCGGCCGGGGCCGCGCCGTAGGGCTCGACCTGGTTGTCCCACTCGGTCTCGATCCAGCGGGTGTGCACGGTGAACGGCTCGCTGGTGAACGCCTCGTCGCGGACGACGGCGCGGTGGAACGGGATCACCGTGGGCATGCCCTCGACGACCAGCTCGTCCAGGGCGCGGCGGGCGCGCTGCAGCGCCTCCTCGCGGCTGGCGCCGTAGACGATGAGCTTGGCCAGCATCGAGTCGAACGCGCCGGCGACCTCGCCACCCTGCTCGACGCCGGAGTCCCAGCGCACGCCGGGGCCCTGCGGGATCTCCAGGCGGGTCACCGGGCCGGGGGCGGGCAGGAAGTTGCGGCCGGCGTCCTCGGCGTTGATCCGGAACTCGATGGCGTGCCCGCGCGGCGTCGGGTCCTCGGTGATCTCCAGCGGCAGGCCGTCGGCGATGCGGAACTGCTGGCGGACCAGGTCCACGCCTGCGGTCTCCTCGCTGACCGGGTGCTCGACCTGCAGGCGGGTGTTGACCTCGAGGAAGGAGATCGAGCCGTCGGTGCCGACCAGGTACTCGACGGTGCCGGCGCCGTGGTAGCCGGCCTCTTTGCAGATCGCCTTGGCCGACTCGTGGATGCGCGCGCGCTGCTCGTCGGTGAGGAACGGCGCGGGGGCCTCCTCGACCAGCTTCTGGTTGCGCCGCTGCAGGGAGCAGTCGCGGGTGCCGACGACGACCACGTTGCCGTGCGTGTCGGCCAGCACCTGCGCCTCGACGTGCCGCGGCTTGTCGAGGAAGCGCTCGACGAAGCACTCCCCGCGGCCGAACGCGGAGACGGCCTCGCGCACCGCGGAGTCGAACAGCTCCGGGATCTCCTCGATGGTGCGGGCCACCTTCAGCCCGCGGCCGCCACCGCCGAACGCGGCCTTGATCGCCACCGGCAGGCCGTGCTCCTCGGCGAAGGCGACCACCTCGTCGGCGTCCTTGACCGGGTCCTTGGTGCCCGGCACGAGCGGCGCGCCCGCCTTGGTGGCGATGTGCCGGGCCTGCACCTTGTCGCCGAGGGCGATGATCGCGTCCGGGGAGGGCCCGATCCAGGTCAGCCCGGCGTCGAGGACGGCCTGGGCGAAGTCGGCGTTCTCGGACAGGAAGCCGTAGCCCGGGTGGACGGCGTCGGCGCCGGACTGCTTGGCGACGTCGATCAGCTTGTCGATGACCAGGTAGGAGTCGCCCGGCGTCATCCCGCCGAGGGCGAACGCCTCGTCGGCCGCGCGCACGTGCAGCGCGTCCCGGTCGGGCTCGGCGTACACCGCCACGCTGGTCAGCCCGGCGTCCTTGCACGCACGGGCCACGCGCACCGCGATCTCGCCGCGGTTGGCGATCAGGACCTTCTGCACCGGTGTTCTCCCTCGGAAAGTCGACCGTTCCGGACTGTAACCAGCCGGGCTGCCGCCCGGGACGGCGGGCGGGGGGTCAGCGCCGCCAGAGATCGGTGAGCGCCAGCCCGCGCTTGGCCAGTTGCGTGCGCAGCGTCGCCAGCGACAGCCCGACGACGGCCGCCGGGTCGCCGTCCACCCGCCGCACGAACGGCGCGCCGAGCCCGTCGAGGGTGAACGCGCCCGCGACGGCGAGCGGCTCCCCGGTGGCGAGGTAGGCCTCCAGCTCCTGCGGCGTGATCGACGCGAAGTGGACGACGGTCGAGACGACGGCGACGTCGCGGCTGACCACCGCGCCCTCCCGCACGTCGAGCAGCGCCTGGCCGGTGTGCAGGACCCCGCTGTGCCCGCCCATCCGCTGCCAGCGGTCGCGCGCCTCGTGCAGGTCGGCCGGCTTGCCGAACGCCTCCCCGCGGAACTCCAGCAGCGAGTCGGCGCCGATCACCAGGGCGTCGTCCTCCTGCTCGGCGACGGCCTTGGCCTTCGCGGCGGCCAGCAGGGCCACCCGCTCGGCCACCCGCGGCGCCTGCACCGAGGACTCGTCGAGCCGGCTGACCACCACATCGGGGGCCAGGCCCGCCTGCCGGAGCAGGTTGAGCCGGGCCGGGGACGCGCTGCCCAGGACCAGACGCCGATCCACGCTCATGCCAACCTCCCGGACGCCCGCCAGCCGCCGGGGCCCGCCTGCAGCGGACGGCGGTGGCCGTCGGCGAAGGATCCCCAGGCGCCGACCGGGGTGACCCGCCGGCGCTCACGCCGCTGCGAGAGCGCCGCGACGACGACGGTCAGCGCGGCGAGCTCCTCCGCCGTCGGCTCGCCGCGGAGGACCCGCAGCAGCGGCTGCTCGCTCACAGCGGGATGTTCCCGTGCTTCTTCGGCGGCAGGGACTGGCGCTTGTTGGCCAGCACCCGCAGCGCCTTGGTGACCTGTACGCGGGTGTGCGACGGCGGGATCACCGCGTCCACGTACCCGCGGTCGGCCGCGATGTAGGGCGAGAGCAGCGCGTCCTCGTACTCGGTGATCAGCTCGGCCCGGCGGGTCTCCGGGTCGTCGGCCGCGGCGAGCTCCTTGCGGTAGAGGATCCCGACCGCGCCCTGCGCGCCCATCACCGCGATCTGCGCCGTCGGCCAGGCGAGGTTGAGGTCGGCGCCGAGGTGCTTGGACCCCATGACGTCGTAGGCGCCGCCGTAGGCCTTGCGGGTGATGACCGTGATCTTCGGGACGGTCGCCTCCGCGTAGGCGTAGATGAGCTTGGCCCCGCGACGGATGATCCCCTCCCACTCCTGCGAGGTGCCCGGGAGGAAACCGGGGACGTCGACGAACGTCAGGACCGGGATGTTGAAGGCGTCGCAGGTGCGCACGAACCGCGCGGCCTTCTCGCTGGCGTCGATGTCGAGCGTGCCGGCGAACTGGGTCGGCTGGTTGGCCACCACCCCGACCGGGCGGCCCTCGACCCGGCCGAAGCCGACGACGATGTTCGGCGCCCACAGCTGCTGCACCTCGAGGAACTCGCCGTCGTCGAGCACGTGGCCGATGACGGTGTGCATGTCGTAGGGGCTGTTGGCCGAGTCGGGCACGAAGGTGTCGAGCTCGAGGTCCTCGTCGGTGAGCGCGTCGGGCAGCACGGTGTCGACCGGGCCCACCTCGACGGCGGGCAGCGGGTCGAGGTTGTTGCTCGGCAGGTAGGACAGCAGCGCCTTGACGTAGTCGAGGGCGTCGTTCTCGTCCTCGGCCAGGTAGTGCGCGACGCCGGACTTGGTGTTGTGCGTCCGGGCGCCGCCGAGCTCCTCGAGCGTGACCTCCTCGCCGGTCACCGTCTTCACCACGTCGGGGCCGGTGATGAACATCTGGCTGGTCTTGTCGACCATGACCGTGAAGTCGGTGAGCGCGGGGGAGTAGACGTGCCCGCCGGCGGCGGCGCCCATGATCAGCGAGATCTGCGGGATGACGCCGGAGGCGTGCACGTTGCGCCGGAAGATCTCGCCGTAGAGGCCGAGGGAGACCACGCCCTCCTGGATCCGCGCCCCGCCGCCCTCGTTGATGCCGATCACCGGGCAGCCGTTGCGCATGGCGAAGTCGAGGACCTTGACGATCTTCTCGCCGTAGACCTCGCCGAGGCTGCCGCCGAAGACGGTGACGTCCTGCGAGAAGATCGCCACCGGCCGGCCGTCGACCGTGCCGTAGCCGATGACGACGCCGTCGCCGAAGGGCCGGCGGTCCTCCATGCCGAAGTTGGTGGAGCGGTGGCGGGCGAACTCGTCGAACTCGGTGAACGAGCCCGGGTCCAGCAGCGCCTCGATCCGCTCGCGGGCGGTCATCTTCCCGGCGGCGTGCTGCTTCTCCACGGCCCGCTCGGAGCCGGCGTGGGTGGCCTCCTGCACGCGCCGCTCGAAGTCGGCGAGCTTGCCGGCGGTGGTGTGGATGTCGATGTCGCCGGGGACGTGCTCCCCGGCGCCCTGCAGTTCGGCCGCACTCACGCTTACCTGCCTCGCTCCGCTGGGACGTTGCGGCCCCGCTCGCCTGGACACGGATCACGCGAGGCTCTCGGGGCCGTAGCGTAGGTGACGTGCCGGACGCCACTTCCTCCCGCTGGTCGGACCTGGACCGCCCGGGGCTCGACGGCCCGGCCCTCGCGGCGGCGCTGACCCGCGACACGGGCCTGTGGCGCTCCCTCGAGGTGGTCGACACGATCGGCTCGACCAACGCCGCGCTGCTGGCCCACGCCGCGGAGGGCGCCCCGGAGGGCACCGTGCTCGTCGCCGAGTACCAGGAGGCCGGCCGCGGCCGGCTCGACCGCACCTGGACCTCCCCGCCGCGGGCCGGGCTCACCGTCTCGGTGCTCGTCCGGCCCGACGTCCCGGCCGCCCGCCGCGCCTGGCTGCCGCTGCTCACCGGCGTGGCCCTGGCGGAGTCGGTCGGCGACGTCACCGGCGTCCGCGCGTCGCTGAAGTGGCCCAACGACCTGCTCGCGCTCGACGGCCGCAAGCTCGCCGGCATCCTCGCCGAGGCCGCCGGCGACGCCGTCGTCGTGGGCACCGGGCTGAACGTCAACACGAACGCCGGCGAGCTGCCCGACCCCGGCACCTCGCTGTCGGTGGTCACCGGCGCGGCCGTCGACCGCGGCCCGCTGCTGCTGGCGTTCCTGCGCGCCTTCGAGCGGCGCTACCGCGCCTGGACCGAGGCCGTCGGTGACCCGGTCGCCAGCGGTCTGGCGCGGGACTACCTGGCCTGGTCCTCGACGGTGGGGACGACGGTCAGCGTGACGATGCCCGACGGCTCGGAGCTCGAGGGCGTCGCGCAGGCCGTCGACTGGGACGGCCGGCTGGTGGTCGCCACCGACGGCGGCACCGTCGAGCTCGCCTCCGGCGACGTGCGGCACGTGCGCCGCATGTGATGGAGGGGGCGCCGGCCCCTGCTGACTCCTCCATGGAACCCGACCGTGTGGTTACCGTCGGATCGCGGGTGGCCGCTGCCCCCGCACGGACGGGGCCCGTGGTGGCCGGAGCGATCACGAGTGCAGCCCGCTGCACGGGGAGTGCAGGACGTGAGCACCCACCTGGAGACCACCGGCGCCGCCTCGCCGGTGCAGCCGCGGCACCCAGGGCACCGTGCCGATCACCGGGCCGCCGCCGACACCGTCCGGTTCCACGCCGTCCGGCGCAGCGCAGGGGAGTCCCCCCGCGGCGCGGGGCATGAACTGCTGCGCGGCGCCGTCCTCCTCGCGCTCGCCGTCGTCGTGAGCGTCGCGGTCCAGTACGTCGTCGTCCGGCTGCCTGCCCCGGCGCGGTCCAACGTCGCGCCGGCGCTGCTCGCCTGGGGCAGCGCCGCGGCCCTCGCGGTCGCCGCCGTGACCGTGGTCCGCGCGCGGCTGTCACGCCGGCTGCGCGACCTGCTCGCGGCGACCGTCCTCTCCGGACTGGCCACGGCGACCGTGGCGCTACCGCTGCACCGGACCCTGTACTACCTGGGCGGGCTGACCGCCGACCAGCAGTTCCGCACCCAGTACCTGACCCGCCTCGCCGACAGCGCGACGCCGGCGGACATGAACTACGAGGGCCTCCCACCCTTCTACCCCTCGGGCTGGTTCTGGCTCGGCGGGCGGGCGGCCGCGCTGCTCGGCCTGCCTGCCTGGCAGGCCTACAAGCCGCTGTCGTTGCTCACGCTCGCGGTGGTGGCGGTCGCGGCCTACTGGCTGTGGAGCCGGCTGGTCGGGCCCCGGGTCGCGCTCCCCATCGGTCTGGTCGTCGTCGCCGCGGGGATCACCGGCCCGGTCACCGAGCCCTACTCGTGGGCGGTGGCGGTCCTGCTGGCGCCGGTGGCGGTCGTGTTCTGGCGCAGCGTCGAGCCCGGCGGCCGGCGCCGCTGGTCCCGGATCGTCGGGGTGGGCGTCTTCGTCGGCGCCGCGCTGAGCGTCTACACGCTGTACGCGGGCTTCGCGGCGGTCGTGGTGGTCGTGCTGGCGGGCTGGGGCGCCTGGCTGGCCGGGCCCGGTCGGCGGCGCGCGGCGCTCGGGCGATCCGCAGCAGCAGTCGCGGTCGTCGCCGTCGTCTCGGCGGTGGTGGCCCTCCCGGTGTGGGGGCCGTACCTGCTCGGCGTCCTGCGCGACGGCGCCGGTGACAACATGGCGGCGCACTTCCTCCCGGCCGCCTCCGCCGAGTTCCCGGCGCCGATGCTGACCCTGGACCCGTGGGGTCTCCTGCTCGCCGCGGGCTTCGGTCACGCGCTGTGGCAGGTGGTCAGCCGGACCGCCCGTGACCGGCGCACCGTGGTGCCGCTCGGCGTGCTCGTGGCGGTGGCCTACGCCTGGTACGCCCTGTCGACGCTGGCGCTGGCCTTCGGCACGACGCTGCTGGCCTTCCGCATGGAGAGCGTCCTGCTGGTGTGCCTCGGCGCGGCCGGCGTGCTCGCCCTGCGGCGGGGCGGGGTCCTGGCACTCGAGCGCTGGCCCGCGCAGACGCGCGACGGACGCTCGGCCGCCGTCCTGGTGGCCGCCGTCGTCGCGACCGTCGTGGGGGTGGCGGTCGTCCAGTCGAACCTGGAGGACGTCGACGAGCGGGTCGAGGCGGCGTACACCGACCCCTACCCGAGCGGGCCGAACGCCTACGGGGAGGTCCTCGACGGCCGGGAGGAGCGGTGGGTCGACGACCTCGCCGCGGTCATCGACGAGCGGACCGCGACCCCGCCCGACCGGCTCGTCGTGCTCAGCACCAACTACTCCCTGATGGCGTTCGAGCCCTACCGCGGCTTCCAGCAGATCACGCCGCACTACGCGAACCCCCTGGCGGACTACACCGCACGCGAGCGCTTCGTCGAGGGCCTCGGCGGGGTGCGCGACCCCGCCGAGCTCCTGCGGGTGCTCGACGCGGCGCCGTGGACGCCGCCCTCGGTCCTCGTGGTCACCCGGCAGCCCGACGGGCTGCACCTGCGGCTCGGCACGGACGCCTTCCCGGCCGCGCCCAACGTGGTCTTCCGCGACGTCGTGCTGCAGCCGTCCGCCGTCGCCGGGTGGGCGGCCGACGAGGTGGGACCGTTCACCGTCCTGGTCCGGCCGGGCACGTAGCCCGTCGGAGCCCGTCGGTGCCCGCGCCGGTGCGTGACCTGGCGGGCGGAGTCGGTCATCCTGACGCCGTGCCGTACCCCGACAAGGTCCTCGCCGACGACGAAGAGGTCGTCCGCCACCTGCATCCGCACTGGCTGACGATCTTCTGGCCGGTCGTCTGGCTGCTCGTCCTCATCGGCGCCGCCTCGTTCGGGGCGGCGGTGATCCCGGAGGGCCGCAACCAGGGGCTGGTCCGCCTGGTCGTGGCCGCGGCGGCCGTGGTCCTGGCCCTGTTCCTCGTCCTCGTGCCGCTGCTGCGCTGGCGCACCACGCACTACGTGGTCACGACGCACCGCCTGCTGTTCCGGCAGGGCATCCTGGCCCGGCACGGCCGCGACATCGGCCTGTCGCGGATCACCGACGTCTCCTACCGGCAGAGCCTCTGGGACCGGGTGATCAACTCCGGGACCCTCACCATCGAGTCCGCCGGCGACAACGGCGCCACCGTGCTCAAGGCGATCCCCGACAGCGACGGCGTGCAGCAGCTGCTGAACCACATGATCGAGGAGGACGCCGACCGCCGGGCCCGGGAGAACGCCGGGTACATCCGCGGTGAGGACGACGGCGGGACTGCGCCGGTCCGGTGGTGACCCGCGGCCCGGGTGCGGCTGGGGCGGCTGCGTCCCGTGTTCCGGCCGGGGCGGTGCGGACCGATCCGTCACGGCGCGGCGGGAACGACTGTCGGTGGGCTGACCTAACTTCCGATCCATGCGCCTCCTGCACACCTCCGACTGGCACATCGGCCGGTCGCTGCACGGCACCGACCTGCTCGCCGAGCAGGAGCGGGTGCTGGGCGGGCTCGCCGAGGTGGTGCGGGCCGAGGGCGTCGACGCGGTCGTCGTGGCCGGCGACGTCTACGACCGGGCGGTGCCGTCGGCGGATGCCACCGCCGTCCTCGACCGGGTGCTGACCCGGCTGCGGGCCGCGGGCGCGCGGGTCGTGCTCACCCCCGGCAACCACGACTCGGCCCGGCGGCTGGCCTTCGGCGCCGGGCTGATGGCCGTCTCCGGCGTGCACCTGCGGACGGCGGTGGCCGCGCTCGACGAGCCGGTGCTGCTCGCCGACGAGCACGGCGAGGTCGCGGTCTACGGCCTGCCCTACCTCGAGCCCGAGGTGGCCCGCGCCGAGCTCGGCGTCCCGGACGCGCGCGGCTCGGCGGCGGTGCTCGCCGCGGCCATGGAGCGCGTGCGGGCCGACCTGTTCCTGCGGCCGGGCGCCCGCTCCGTCGTCCTCGCGCACGCCTTCGTCGGGGGCGGGGTGCCCAGCGACAGCGAGCGCGACATCTGCGTCGGCGGTGTCGACCTGGTGCCGGCGGAGGTCTTCGACGGCGTCGACTACGTCGCGCTCGGGCACCTGCACCGCCCCCAGACGCTCACCCCGCGGCTGCGCTACAGCGGCTCGCCGCTGGCCTACTCCTTCGGCGAGGCCGGCCAGGCCAAGCAGGCCTGGCTGGTCGACCTCGACGCCGGCGGGCTGGCCGACGTGCGGGCGGTGCCGCTGCCCGCGCCGCGCGAGCTGACCGTGCTGACCGGGGAGCTGGCCGAGCTGCTCGCCGATCCCGCCCTCGCCGCGGTCGAGGAGCACTTCGTCTCCGTCCGGCTGACCGACGCCGAACGGCCGGTCGACCCGATGCGCCGGCTGCAGGCCCGCTTCCCGCACTGCGTGCACCTGGAGTGGATCGACTCCGGGGCCGGCGCCGACGGCCGCAGCTACCAGGAGCGGCTGCGCGGGCGCAGCGACCTGGAGGTGACCGGCGAGTTCGTCGCGCACGTGCGCGGCACCGTGGCGGCACCGGGTGAGCTGGACCTGCTGGGCCGGGCGCTGACCGCCGCGGTCGCCGCGGAGGGCGCCCGGTGAGGGTGCACCGCCTGAGCCTCTCGGCCTTCGGCCCGTTCGCCGGCCGGGTCAGCGTCGACCTCGACGACGTGGGCCGCGACGGGCTGTTCCTGCTCTGGGGTCCCACCGGCGCCGGCAAGACCACGCTGCTCGACGCGGTCGTCTTCGCGCTCTACGGCACCGTGCCCGGTGCCCGCGGCGAGGAGAAGCGGCTGCGCAGCGACCACGCCGACGAGGAGACGCGCACCGAGGTCGAGCTCGAGCTGACCCTCGGCGGGGAGCGGCTGCGGGTGGTCCGGCGGCCCGAGCAGCAGCGCCCGAAGCGCCGCGGCACCGGGACGACGACGGAGCAGGCGCGGCTGACCGTGCAGCGGGCCGTCGACGGCGGCTGGGAGGCGGTCAGCACCCGCATCGACGAGGGCTCGGAGCATCTGCGCACCCGCCTGGGCCTGTCCGCGGAGCAGTTCTGCCAGGTGGTGCTGCTGCCGCAGGGCGACTTCGCCCGGTTCCTGCGCGCCGAGCCCGAGGACCGCGGCCGCCTGCTGCGCACCCTGTTCGACGTGGGGCGGTTCGCCCGCGCCGAGGAGTGGCTGGCCGACGAGCGCGCCGCCGCCCGGGAGCGGCTGGAGCGGATCCGGAACCGGGCGGCGACCCTGGTCTCGCTGGTGGCGCAGGCCGCCGACGTCCCGGTGCCGGAGGAGCTGGCGCCCGAGGCGGTCGGCGCCGCGCCGCGGTCGGCGGTGGGCGCCTGGGTGCACCGGGTGCGCGGGGAGGCCGCCGTCCGCCTGGCCGAGGCCGAGTCCCTCGCGGCCGAGGCCGGGGCGGAGGCCGGCCGGCACGAGACCGCCCTCGCCGCCGCCCGGACCGAGGAGGAACGCCACCTCCGGCGCGACCGCGCCCGCGCGGAGCTGGCCCGGCTGGCGGCGGAGGAGGACGCGCTGGCGCCGCTGCGGGCCGAGCTCGAGGCCGGCCGGCGGGCCGAGCCGGCGCGCGACGTGCTCGAGGCCGCGGCCCGGGCCGCGCAGGCCGCCGGGACGGCTGGCACGTCGCTGGCCGCGGCGCAGCGGGCGTGGTCGGCGGTCGCGGCCGGCCGCGCCGCCGACGGGCTGCTGGCCCGCGCGCTGTGGGTCGAGGCCGCCGAGGTCCGGGCCCTGCTGCCGCGGGTGGCCGAGGCCGACCGGCTCGCCCGGGACGTCGCCGGCACCGCCCGGCTGGTCGAGCGGCTGACCGCCCGCTGCGCCGAGGGCGAGGCCGCCGCCGGCGCCTGGCCGGGCCGGATCGCCGAGCAGGAGGCGCGGGTGGCCGCGGCGGCGGAGGCCGCCGCGCGGCTGCCCGGCCGCACCGACGCCGTCGAGCGCCGCCGGGCCGCCGTGGCCGCGGCCCGCGCCGCCGGCTCGCTCGCGGCCGCCGTCGAGGCCGACCGCCGCGCGGCCGATGCCGCTCGCACCTTCTGGCTGGACGCCCGCGAGCAGTGGAACGACCTCCGCGCCCGGCGGCTCGACGGCATGGCCGCCGAGCTGGCCGCCGGCCTCCGGGACGGCGACGGCTGCCCGGTCTGCGGCGCCACCGAGCACCCGGCCCCGGCCACCGCGGGCGGCCCGCTGGTCACCCGCGAGGACGAGGACGCCGCGCGCGCCTCGGTCGAGGACGCCGAGGCCCGGCACACCGCCGCGCGGACCGCTGTGGCCGAGCGGGAGGCCGAGCTCGCACGGCTGCGCGGGCAGGCCGGCGACGACCCGCTCGATGCTCAGGAGCGCGCGCTCGCCGAGGCGGAGGCGCAGCTGCGGGAGGACGCCGGGCTCGCGGCCGGCCTCGACCGTGCCCGCGCCGAGCTGGCCGCCCGCACCGCCCGTCGCGAGGAGGCCGCGGCGGCGCTGGTCGCCGACCGCGAGGAGCTCGGCCGCTGCCGCGCGGAGCTGGCGGCGGCGGAGGAGGCCCTGGCGGCGCTGCGCGACCGGCTGGAGGCCGCCCGCGGGGACGACCCCGACCTGCCGGCCCGCGGCCGCCGGCTCACCGCCGAGGCGGAGCGGTGCGAGGCGCTGCTCGAGGCGGAGGCGGCCGAGCTGCGCGCCCGCGTCGCCGCGGAGGAGACCCGGGCCGCCGCCGAGACCCGCGTCGCCGAGGCCGGGTTCGCCGGCACCGACGCCGCCGCGGCTGCGCTGCTCGACCCGGCCCGCGCCGCGCGGATCGCGCAGCTGGTCGAGGACCACGACCGCGCCCGCGTCGTCGTCACCGCCACGCTCGCCGAGCCCGAGCTGGCCGACCTCGGCCCGCGTCCCGACCTCGCCGTCCTGACCGGGCGCTGCCGCGACGCGACCGAGGCCCGCGAGGCCGCGGTCGCCGACCTGGAGGCCGCCCGCCGCCGGACCGCCCGCCTCGACGAGCTCGCCGGCGACCTCATGGAGGTCGAGGTGCAGCTCGACGACCAGCGGACCGAGGCCCACCGGGTCACCGCCCTGGCCGACCTCGTGGGCGGCCGCGGGTCCAACCGGCTGAGGATGCGGCTGCAGTCCTTCGTGCTCGCCGCCCGGCTGGAGCAGGTGTCCGAGGTGGCCAGCCGCCGGCTGCAGGACATGTCCGGTGGCCGCTACACCTTCCTGCACAGCGACGCGCAGGGCCGGCACGGTGCCCGCGGCGGCCTGGGCCTGGACGTCTTCGACGAGTACACCGGCACCCGGCGGCCGACCAAGACGCTCTCCGGCGGCGAGAGCTTCATGGCCTCCCTGGCGCTGGCCCTCGGCCTGGCCGACGTGGTCACCGCCGAGAGCGGCGGCGTGCGCATCGACACCCTGTTCGTCGACGAGGGGTTCGGCACGCTCGACCCGCAGGCCCTCGACGCGGTCATGAACGTGCTCGACGACCTGCGCCGCGGCGGGCGGACGGTCGGCGTCATCAGCCACGTCGAGGAGCTGCGGACCCGCATCACCACCCGGCTGGAGGTCGTTCCCGGCCGGCACGGCTCCCGCCTCGCCGGGTGATCCGGCTCAGCCGGTGAGCGGGGCTCTGCGCCGGAACCAGCCGCGGGCGCGCATCCGCAGCACCGGGGTGCCGTCGCGGGTCAGCTCGAACAGCAGCCCCACCGTTCCCAGCTCCGGCGACCGGGACGACGGGCCGGTGTCCCCGATGGTGAGCTGTCCGCGCAGCACGTCGCCGGCCCGCACCGCGGCCAGCCACCGCACCTCGTCGAGGCCGGGGGAGGCGTCGGCCGCGGCCCGGTGCAGGACGGCGTCCACGTACATGCGCATGCAGAGGCTGGCGGTGAGGAAGCCGCTGGCGATCAGGCCGCCCCAGGAGGAGTCGGCGGCCCGCTCGGCGTCCAGGTGGTACCACTGCGGGTCGTAGCGCCGGGCGAACTCGACCATCTCCTCGGCGTCGACCCGAACCTCGCCGAGCTCGAACACCCGGCCGGGAGTGAGGTCCTCGAAGTAGAGCTCCGGCTCGCCGCTCACGCCACCACGCGCGCGCCGTCCGTGGCGTCCTCGTCGTTCGGCGCGGTGAACACCCACCGCCGGTAGCCGAGAAAGCGGATCACGCTGCCGAGCGCGATCGACGCGATGTTGGCGATCTGGATGACCAGCACGCTCTCCTGCCCCAGCGGGTAGCGCACCAGCGCGACGATGCCCGCGCCCAGCAGGAGGGTGGCGCAGTTGATGAGGACGAACACCACGCTCTGCCGGCCCGGCCGCTCGTGCTCGCGGTGCGAGAACGACCAGAACCGGTGCCCGAGGTAGGCCACGGTCATCCCGGCCAACGTCGAGGCGACCTTCGCGGTGACCGCGCCGACGCCGACCTCCGCGTAGAGGATCTGGAACAGCCCGACGTCCACGACGAAGGCCACCGCGCCCACCACCCCGAAGGCGCCGATCTCCTTCAGCAACAGCCGCCAGGTCGACCGGAGACGGCCGCTCAGGCGGGGCAAGGGCACCCGGCCAGTGTAGGGAGAGCGGGGCCCCGGCTACCCTGTCCGCGCCATGGCCGACGCGCTCGATCCCCGTACAGGACTGCCCGTGGTCGCCATGGTCGGTGGCGGCCAGCTCGCCCGTATGACCCACCAGGCCGCGATCGCGCTCGGCCAGTCCCTGCGCGTGCTCTCGACCGGCCCCGAGGAGTCCGCGGCGCTCGTCGCCGAGGACGTGCAGCTCGGCGACCACCGCGACCTCGCGGCGCTGACCCGGGCCGCCGAGGGCGCCACCGTGCTCACCTTCGACCACGAGCACGTCCCCACCGAGCACCTGCACGCCCTCGAGGCGGCCGGCCACCGGGTCGCGCCCGGCCCCGACGCGCTCGTGCACGCGCAGGACAAGCTGGTCCTGCGCCGCGCGCTCGCCGCGGCGGGGGAGCCGCAGCCGGCCTGGGCCGAGGTCGCGAGCACGGACGACGTCGCCGCGTTCGCCGCGGCGCACGGCTGGCCCGTGGTGCTCAAGACCCCCCGGGGCGGCTACGACGGCAAGGGGGTCTTCGTCGTCGGGGACCCGGCCGAGGCCGCCGCGCTCCTGGACGGGCACGGCGTGCTGCTCGCCGAGGAGCGGGTCCCGCTGGTCCGGGAGCTGGCCGCGGTGGTCGCGCGGTCGCCGTTCGGGCAGGTGGCCGCGTGGCCGGTGGTCGAGAGCGTGCAGCGCGACGGCGTCTGCCACGAGGTGCTCGCCCCGGCGCCGGGGCTGGACGACGCCCGCGCGACCGGCGCGCAGGAGCTCGCGATCCGCATCGCCGAACGGCTCGGCGTCGTCGGGCTGCTCGCCGTCGAGCTGTTCGAGACCGCCGACGGCGTGCTGGTCAACGAGCTGGCGATGCGGCCGCACAACACCGGCCACTGGACCATCGAGGGGGCGCGGACCAGTCAGTTCGAGCAGCACCTGCGGGCAGTCCTCGACTACCCGCTCGGCTCGACGGCGATGACCGCGCCGGTGGTCGTGATGGCCAACGTGCTCGGCGGGGCGGCCGCGGCGCAGGACTGGACCGGCCCCGCCCTCGACGAGCGGATGCACCACCTGATGGCGCACTGGCCGGATGTGAAGCTGCACTGGTACGGCAAGGGCCAGCGCCCCGGCCGCAAGCTCGGCCACGTGACGGCCCTCGGCGACGACCTCGAGGAGGTCCGCGCCCGCGCGGTCGCCGCGGCCCGCTACCTGGCCGACGGCGTCGTCGACCCCGCCTTCGCGTTCGCCGACGAGCACTGAGGAGCCTTCGTGAGTGAGCCGCTGGTCGGCATCGTCATGGGCAGCGACTCGGACTGGCCGACGATGCAACCGGCCGCGACCGCGCTGGACGAGTTCGTCGTCCCGTGGGAGGCGCACGTCGTCTCGGCGCACCGGACGCCGCGGCGGATGCTCGACTACGCCGAGTCCGCCGCCGGCCGCGGCCTGCGGGTGATCATCGCCGGGGCCGGGGGAGCGGCGCACCTGCCGGGGATGGTCGCCGCGGCCACCCCGCTGCCGGTCATCGGCGTCCCGCGCCCGCTGGACCGCCTCGACGGGCTGGACAGCCTGCTGTCGATCGTGCAGATGCCGGCCGGCGTGCCCGTGGCCACGGTGAGCATCGGCGGCGGCCGCAACGCGGGGCTGCTCGCCGTCCGCATCCTGGCCGCGGCCGACGACCGGCTGCGGGCCGAGGTCAGCCGCTTCCAGACCGACCTCGCCGACCAGGTGGTCGCCCGGGACGCGGCGCTCCAGCAGGCGCTCGGACCGCGCGCGAAGGGCGGGGATTAGGCTCGAACCCGTGGGTAGCAACGCGGGGCTGTATGCACTGACCGAGGAGCACGAGGCGATCCGAGAGGCGGTCCGCGAGATCGCCGAGCGGGAGATCGCGCCGCACGCCGCCGATGTGGACGCGCAGTCGCGGTATCCGATCGAGGCGCAGAAGGCGCTGACCGCCGCGGGCTTCCACGCCACGCACATCCCCGAGCAGTACGGGGGAGAGGGCGCCGACGCGATCGCGACCTGCATCGTGATCGAGGAGGTCGCCCGGGTCGACTGCTCGGCCTCGCTGATCCCCGCGGTCAACAAGCTCGGCTCGATGCCGATCATCCTGTCCGCCGACGAGGACCTGAAGCAGCGGGTGCTGGCGCCGATCGCCGCCGGCGAGGCGATGATCAGCTACGGCCTGTCGGAGCGGGAGGCCGGCTCCGACGCGGCGGCGATGAAGACCCGCGCCCGCCAGGACGGCGACTCCTGGGTGCTCAACGGCACCAAGGCCTGGATCACCAACTCCGGCGTCTCCTCCTGGTACACGGTCATGGCGGTGACCGATCCGGAGAAGGGCGCCAACGGCATCTCCGCCTTCGCCGTCCACAAGGACGACCCCGGCTTCGCGGTCGGGCCGAAGGAACGCAAGATGGGCATCAAGGGCTCGCCCACCTGCGAGCTGTACTTCACCGACTGCACGATCCCGGGCGACCGGATCATCGGCGCCCCCGGTACCGGCTTCAAGACCGCGCTGCGCACGCTGGACTTCACCCGCCCGACGATCGGCGCGCAGGCCGTCGGCATCGCGCAGGGCGCGCTGGACGCGGCGGTCGCCTACGTCAAGGACCGCAAGCAGTTCGGCACGAGCATCAGCCACTTCCAGGGCGTGCAGTTCATGCTCGCCGACATGGAGATGAAGGTCGAGGCCGCCCGGCACCTGGTCTACGTCGCGGCCGCCGCGGGGGAGCAGGGCCGCCGCGACGTCACCCGGGTCTCCGCCTCGGCGAAGGCCTTCGCCTCCGACGTCGCCATGCAGGTGACCACCGACGCCGTCCAGCTCTTCGGCGGGGCCGGCTACACCCAGGACTTCCCGGTCGAGCGCATGATGCGCGACGCCAAGATCACCCAGATCTACGAGGGCACCAACCAGATCCAGCGGATGGTCATCGCCCGCTCGCTGCTGCGCTGAGCGTCCGGCCGGGGCCCGTGCGGGCCCCGGCCGGTGTGCGTCAGCGGCGGGTCACCCGCCCGGTGGTGGTGTCGAGCACGAGCGTGCCCCCCTGGAACCGCTGGGTCGTCTGGGTGCCGGAGGTCACGGCGTCGGCGGCCGGGTAGCCCAGCGTCCCGCGCTCCCAGCCGGCGGCGCCCCAGGCGGTCTTGATCGCCCCCGACACCGCGTGGGCGCCGGTGGTCCGCGACCAGTACACCGAGCCGTTCTGGAAGGTCTGGAAGCAGCCGCCGGACACCAGACCGCAGACCTCGTTGGCCGTCGGGTAGCCCAGGGCGCTGTCCTGGGCGCCCGCCGTGAGCCAGTACGTGCGGATGGCGCCCAGGACGACCCGGGCACCGGTGGCCTGGCTCCAGTAGACCGTCCCGCCCTGGAACGCCTGCGAGCAGCCGCCGCCGGTCAGGTCGCAGACGCGGTCGGCCGTCGGGTAGCCCAGCGGGCCGTGCTCCCAGCCCTGCGCCTTCCAGGCGTCCTTGATCGGGCCGATCACGCTGCGCACACCCCCCGCCGTGGAGGAGTAGATCGAGCCCGTCTGGAAGTGCTGGTAGCAGCCGCCGCCGGCGAGGCCGCAGACCTGCTCCGTGACCGGGTAGCCCAGCGGACCGTTCTCCGACGACCGGGCGGCCCACTGCGTCAGGAAGTTCCCGGAGACGGTGTGCGCGCCGGTGGTGGGGCTGGAGTACACCGCGCCGCCCTGGAAGGTCTGGGAGCAGCCGTTGGACGCCAGCCCGCAGACCTGCTCGGCGGTGGGGTAACCCAGGGCCCCCCGCTCCCACTGCTGCGCGGCCCAGCGCTCCTGGACGGCGCCGGAGACGGTGTGCGTCCCCGTGGTCGCGGACGAATAGACCGCGCCGCCCTGGAAGTTCTGGAAGCAGCCGGTGTCCTTCAGGCCGCAGGTGGTGTCCCGCGTGGGGTAGCCGAGCGGCCCGCGCTCCCACTGCTGCGCGGCCCAGGCGTCCGCCACGGGTCCCGGCTTGACGGCGGAGGCGGGGGTGGACGCCGACACGTACACCGCGCCGTTCTGGAAGTTCTGGAAGCACCCGCCGTCGGTGTACCCGCACCGCTGGTCGGCGATCGGGTAGCCGAGGGCGCCGCGCTCCCAGCTCAGCGCGCCCCACTTGGTGAGGACGGCGCCGCTGACCGCCCACGAGCCGTTGGTCGCGGACGTGTAGACCGCGCCGCCCTGGAAGTTCTGGTAGCAGCCGGTGTCCCGCAGGCCGCACGTGGTGTCGTTCGTGGGGTAGCCGAGGGCTCCCCGCTCCCACTGCTGCGTCCCCCACTTGGTGAGGACGTCGCCGCTGGTGATCCGGGCGCCGGTCGCGGCCGACCAGTAGATGCTGCCGCCCTGGAAGTTCTGGAAGCAGCCGCCGTTCTTCAGGCCGCACACCTCGTCCCGGACGGGGTAGCCCAGCGGCCCGGTCTCCCACTTCTGCGCGTTCCACCGGGTGCGGATGGCGCCGAGCACCTGGTGCGCACCGCTGGCGCCGGTCCAGTACATGACCCCGCCCTGGAACTCCTGGAAGCAGCCGCCGTCCGCGAGGCCGCAGACCTCCTCGCGGGTGGGGTAGCCCAGCCGGCCCTGCTCCCAGCGCAGTTCGGCCCAGTGCCCGCCGATCGCGCCGCGCACGATCTGCGCCCCGGTCGAGGGGGACCAGTAGATCGAGCCGTTGGCGAAGGCCTGGAAGCAGCCGCCCTGGGCCAGGCCGCAGACCACGTTCGAGGTCGCGGCGCCCAGCACGGTCGACGCGGCCAGGGCCCGGGAGACGACGGCGTTCCCGCCGGGGGACTGCGTGGAGCCGAACCAGTCGGTGTAGTACAGCCAGAAGTTGCGGTTGCCGTACGCGCCGCAGGGGGCGGTCCCGTAGCCGGCGGCGAGCGCCGCGGCGTTGGGCTGGTAGGGCGTGTAGATGTACAGCCCGGCGGTGGCCTGGTTCTCGATGTAGACGTCGGAGCGGCCGCAGGAGGCGTCGGGGCTGTACAGGATCGAGTTGACCCGGCCGGCCTTGTAGTTGTAGCCGTTCGGGTTGCCGGCGTACACCTTGAACCGGCGCGCCGCGTTCCACACCTGGTTGTAGAAGCCGTAGTACTGGGTGTCGCAGGGTGCGGTGTCGGGGCAGCCGTAGCCCATGGCCTTCTGGTAGCGCGTGGCCGTGAGGTTGCTCCCGCTCAGGCGGACCAGCCCCTGCTCCTTCTGCAGGATGACCAGCAGCACGCGCTGGCTGATCCCGCAGGCCTGGCCGACCTTCGTGATGATCCAGGCCGCCGTCTCACCGGGGGCGCCGGCGTAGCCGCTGCAGTACGCGTCGCTGGCGCGGGTCCAGGTGGTCTCGGTGAAGTTCTTCAGGCAGGGCTGGGGCCCGTTCACGCACGAGGCGCCCTTGGTGTCCAGGAACGCCTGCACGTCGCCGGCGTTCATGGCGTTGCCGTCGAAGAACAGGTTGTCGCTGATGATGTTGCCGGCGCGGAACTGGCCGGTGTCGGCGGCGAGCTCGAGCTGTGGCGACGCGGCGGCCGGCGCCGGTGTGGTCGACGGGGCGGCGCCGCTGAGGACGTCGATCGTCAGGACGGCGGCCAGCAGGGTGAGCGCGAAGGCCGCGGAGATCAGCCGGCCGGGACGGGCGGACCTCACGGAACGGTCACCTCCACCGGCTCGGACGACCCGGTCGAGGTGGCCGACGTGTAGGTCACCACCGCCTGCCACGGGCCCGCGGCCAGCTCGCCTCCCGGGATCTCGAGCAGGTCGCAGATCGTCGTGCTGGCATCGGCGTTCGCGGTGCCCGACACCGTGTGCGACTCCCCGCCGCGGGTGAGCTCCAGGGCGCAGGTCCCGCCGTCCTGGACCAGGCTGCCGACGAAGGCGTTGACCTGGACCGACGAGCTGGCGGGATCCCAGCCGGCGTAGCTGAGGACGACGTCGGCCTGCCCGTCGGGAGCGGTCACGGGCGCATCCGTGGCCACCTCCTCGGGCGGCTCGGTCGTCACCGGCGTGGTGACGGTCGCGCGCGGATCGGGGACCGCGCCGCCCGTCGGGCCCGCGGGCGTGGACGCGGCGGCGGCCGGTCCGGCCTCGATGTCGGAGGTCGGCCGCAGCAGGTAGCCGCCGCCGGCCGCGAGAGCGACGAGGACGACGGCCACGAGCAGCCAGCGGCGACGAGTGGAGGACATGAACACCCCAGACGTGGTGCGGCTCAGGTTGCGAGCGCGGAGGAATCGGCCGTCGTCGACGTCGGCCGCGGATCACGAAGTAATCACGAAACGGATTCGGGTAATCACGGATAGTTGTACCGGACTCACCTGTTCCACCGTTTCACCGCTCCGTGTCGGCGGGTCGCGCACGAGTGGGAAGCGGCAGGTGGGACGGACGGGTCGCATGGATCGCGGCCGCGGGCCGGCCCGGCGAGGAGCGGCGCTAAGTCACTGGCTCCTCGAGCCGAGCATCCCTAGAGTTCGTGACCCAGCGAGTCCGATCGCGCCGAGGAGAAGCGCACGAGGTATCACCCGGCAGGCCTCAGGCCTCTGCCCCATGAGCCACTCCGTCGAAGGGGAGGCAGAGATGGACGGGTGGACACGTCTGCTGCGCCGCACGGCGGTGGCGCCGGTGGTTCTCGTCGTGGTGTCCTGCGGCGGAGCCGCGGAACCGCTCGGTGCCCCGCAGCCGGAGGCGTCCTCGGCGGACACCTCCTCGGCAGCGCCGCCCCCGGGGCCCGGTCCGGATCCGCAGCAGCAATCCGGCCCCGGTCCCCAGCAGCCCGACCCCGCTCCGCAGCCGGGGCCGCAGTCGAACCCGGGCCCGCAGTCGAACCCGGGCCCGCAGTCGAACCCGGGCCCGCAGTCGAACCCGGGCCCGCAGTCGAACCCGGGCCCGCAGCCGAACCCGGGCCCGCAGTCGAACCCGGGCCCGCAGCCGAACCCGGGCCCGCAGCCGAACCCGGGTCCGAATCCCGGCCCCCAGTCCGCCCCTGGCCCGAACCCGCAGCCGGGTCCGCAGCCGAACCCGGGGGCGCCGCAGCCGAACCCGGGGCCGAACCCGGGGCCGAACCCGGGGCCGAATCCCCAGCCGAACCCGCAGCCCCAGCCGAAGCCGCAACCGCCCAACCCGAACCCTCCGCCCGGGACCGTCTCGTTCGACC
Source organism: Geodermatophilus sp. SMS 5-13 (assembly GCF_059428245.1). Lineage (NCBI taxonomy): Bacteria > Bacillati > Actinomycetota > Actinomycetes > Geodermatophilales > Geodermatophilaceae > Geodermatophilus > Geodermatophilus sp. SMS 5-13. The sequence continues at coordinate 4,795,271 of NZ_CP165729.1, read as the reverse complement.
TCCCCGGCAACGGGGCCGAGCTCCAGGCGGCGGCTTGGGCGGACGCCTACGCCCGCGCATGCAGCGCCAAGGGCTACGACTCCGACTGTCTGACGCTGAACCTGTCTGTGATCAGTACGGCCGGGGGAAGCATCAACCCAGCACCTCGAGCGACGGATACCTTCGACGACCAGGGCAACACCCGTTACGAGGACGACCTCGGCAACGTGTACGCCCCGTGCGTCGTCACCCACATGGATCCGGATCCGGACAAGGGCGAGGGCGTCGACGTGCCTACCCCCACCACCGTCGACGTCACGGTCGAGTGCACGCCCGAGGTGGCGGCCGCGCCGGAGGGGGGTGGCGCGTGACGACGAGGACCGACGAGGTCGCCGACCGGGTCGCTCCTGCCCCGGAGGCCCGGCCGGCTGCTGCCGTCCCGGTCGGGTCGTCCGTGCCGCCGCCTGCGGCCGTGGACGCCGCGCCCCCGGGACAGCAGGACGAGACCCCCGACGCGTCGTTCGAAGCCGCCGAGGCCGTTCCGAAGGCGCTGCAGGTGATCGGGTCGATCGTCGCCCCGACCACGCTGCTGACCGCGCTGTTCTTCTACTTCGGGCTGCTGTACGCCATCGGCTACTACCGCTACTTCGGCGTGAACTACACCGTCCTCGACCTGCCGACGCAGGGCCTGCTCATCCTGAGCGCGAGCACCGCGATCGTCCCGCTGGGCACCCTGGCGGCGGCGGGGCTCCTGGCGCTGTGGATCTACCGGCTGCCGCTCGAGCGGTCGTCGGAGCGGGTCCGCTGGTGGCTGTACCGCACACTCTTCCCCCTCGTCGCCGTCGCGGGCGTCGTGCTGCTGGGCCTGGTGGCCGCCGAGACGCTGTTCCGCCTGACGGTGTTCCCGGCCTCCTTCCCGGAGGGCCGCGGGATCAGCCTGTCGGTGGGGGTGGTGCTGCTGGCCTGGGCCGCCCGGCTGCGGAGGATGCTCGCGCCGCGCGACACGGCCGAACCTGCGGTCACGGAGGCCGGGACGTCGTCCGCGGGGAGGATCCTGGCGCTGCTCCGGCGGGCCGCCCGGGCCCTGACCCGGCCGGGGCCGCCGGACCACCGGCCCGGCCACGTGGCCCTGACCGTCGCGAAGTGGGTCTGCGTGGCCGTCCTGTTCGGCGTCGGCCTGTTCTGGGCCGTGGGCAGCTACGCGCTCCGGCTCGGCCCGCAGGACGCGCAGGGGTTCGTGGCCAACCTGGCGTGCGCGCCCGACGTGGTCGTCTACAGCGAGCGGAGCCTCAACCTGTCCGCCGCCGGCCTGACGGAGGAGCCGTCCACCGGACCGGAGGGTGCGTACGGATTCCGGTACGCGGGGCTCAAGCTCGTCCCGCAGGCGGGGGACCAGTACCTCCTGCTGCCCGCCGACTGGACGTTCGGAGCTCGCCCGGCCATCCTGCTGCCCCCGTCGGACTCCCTGCGGCTGGAGTTCACGCCGGTGTGCTGAGGCGGCGGTCCGCCGGTCAGGCGTCGAGGAGCCGGTGCACCCCGGCCAGGCGCGCGTCGCCGGCCATCGAGGCCAGCCACGCCGACCAGCCGGGGCGGGCGCGCATCGCCTCCAGCGCGGTGCGGGCCGCGGCGCGGTCACCGCGGCGCGAGGCGGCCAGCGCCGCGTAGAGGTCCCGGGCGCCCTCGGGGGCGAACAGGGCGAGCGTCTCGTAGTCGCGCTCGTCGTAGGCGCGCTGCAGGTTGCGCAGCATGCGCAGCTGGGCGACCGGGTCGCCGGAGTCGTCGACCCGCAGGTCCATCCGCACGCCGTCGTCCTCGTCGGTCACCGGCGAGCCGCCGACGACGAGCAGCGCGGCGGACTGCCGGCCGCGCAGGTCGCCACCGGCGTCCTGCCCCGCGGTCAGCGCGGCGAGCAGCCGGTCGGGCAGGCCGCCGCCGGCGGCGGAGAGCGCCTGGGCCATCGCCGGCAGGACGTCGGTCGAGGCCAGCATGTTGCCCTGCACGCTCCACCCGTCGCCGACGAGGTGGCCGCTGGCGGGCAGCGACGTCCGGCCGGTGTCGGCGGCGACCCGTCCGTCGGCGGCGAGGACGGCGATCTGCCGGTCGGCGTCCTCGGCGGAGTGCGCCGCGCGCTTCACCAGCTCCTCGGGGGCGGCGCCCTCGGCCAGCCCGGTCAGCAGGGACTGCCCCAGCCCCCGCCGGCTGCGGGCCTGCACGGCCACGACGCCGATGCCCGGCCGGGCGCCCGGCACCGCCCGGCCGACGGCGAGGATGCACGAGGAGACCGCGATGCCCAGGTCACCGGTGGCGGGATCCCATGCGAGAACGCTGAAGGTCACGGGCGCTCCTTGCTGGCGCTCGTCGGCCCGTGCCCTAGGTGCTGCGCTCCTTGCTGACCTCGCAAGCTCGGTCAGGCCACGGCGGCGGGGATCGACATGGTCGGGACGTCGTCGGGCACGGTCAGCTTCGCGCCGGTCTTCTCGACCACCTCGTCGACGCTGACGCCAGGGGCGACCTCGCGCAGCACGAGGCCCTCGTCGGTGACGTCGATGACGGCGAGGTCGGTGATGACCCGGTCGACGCAGGCGGGTCCGGTGAGGGGCAGGGTGCACTCCTCGACGATCTTCGCCGAGCCGTCGCGGGCGACGTGCTCCATCATCACGATCACCCGCTTGGCGCCCTGGACGAGGTCCATCGCGCCGCCCATGCCGTTGACCATCTTGCCCGGGATGAGCCAGTTGGCCAGGTCGCCCCGGATGTTGACCTGCATGGCGCCGAGGATGGCGAGGTCGAGGTGGCCGCCGCGGATCATGCCGAAGCTCATCGAGGAGTCGAAGAAGCTCGACCCCGGCAGGATCGTCACGGTCTCCTTGCCGGCGTTGATCAGGTCGGCGTCCTCCTCGCCCTCGAACGGGTAGGGGCCCACGCCGAGGATCCCGTTCTCGCTGTGCAGCACGACGTGCACGTCGTCGGGCACGTAGTTGGGCACCAGCGTCGGCATCCCGATGCCGAGGTTGACGTACTGGCCGTCGACGAGCTCCTGCGCGACGCGGGCGGCGAGTGCATTGCGGGTGAGAGCCATCAGGCGGTCGCCTCCGAACGCGGCCGGGTGGTGCGGAACTCGATCTTCTTGCCCTCGGTGCCGACCACGACCACCTTGTGCACGAACACGCCGGCCAGGTGCACGTCCTCCGGGCGGATCTCGCCGGGCTCGACCAGCTCCTCGACCTCGGCGATCGTGACCCGCCCGGCCATGCCGGCCAGCGGGTTGAAGTTGCGGGCCGACTCGTGGAACACCAGGTTGCCGTGCCGGTCGCCGACGGCGGCGCGGACCAGGCCGAAGTCGGCGGTCAGCGCGGTCTCCATGACGTACTGCCGGCCGTCGAACTCGCGGACCTCCTTCGGCTTGCTGGCCTCGACCACCTTGCCGTCGGCGTCGTAGCGGATCGGGATGCCGCCGTTGGCCACCATCGTGCCGACCCCGGTGGGCGTGTAGAACGCCGGGATGCCGGCGCCGCCCGCGCGCAGCCGCTCGGCCAGCGTGCCCTGCGGGGTCAGCTCCACCTCCATCTGGCCGGAGAGGTAGAGCCGGGCCAGCTCCTTGTTGCCACCGACGAACGAGCTGATCGTCTTGCGGATCCGCCCGGCGTAGAGCAGCACGCCCAGCGCCTGGTCGTCGACGCCGCAGTTGTTGGAGATCGTGGTCAGGTTCTTCGTGCCCTGCTCGAGGAGGGCGTCGATGAGCTTGATCGGGACCCCGCAGAGCCCGAAGCCGCCGACGGCGAGCGTCGCGCCGTCCCCGATGTCGGCCACGGCCTCGCGGGCGCTGGCGACCACCTTGTCCATGAACTGACCCACCGTTCTCGTGCGGCCGGGAGACCCGTCTACACAGGTCGTCCCAGCGCGCGGATGCCGTCGATCTCGGGTCCGAGCGTAGCCGTGACCCGTTCGGCGGCCGCGCGGGCGGCGAGCCCGTCCGGATCGGGATGTCGGCAGAGGACCAGCGAGGCCCCGGCCGCGAGCGGTGCGAGCAGCCAGGCGACCGGTCCCGCCTCGGCGGCGGTCGCGTCGTCGACGAGGACGCGGTCGCCTGCGGCCAGCCCCAGCCGGCCGGCCAGCTCGGCCGCGGCCGCGGTCAGCCCGCCCAGCGTCAGCTCCAGCCCACCGGCCCGCAGCCCGGGGGAGGAGGCCTCCGGCGGCGTCCACGGGGCGAAGCGGTCCCCGGCCGCGCGCACCTCGAGCGCGAAGTCGCGGGCCTGCCCCGCGTAGCCGTTCATCCCCAGGCCCATCGGGTGCAGGGACAGGCCGAGCAGCTCGGCGCCTCCCAGCTCCTCCTCGACGGCCACCAGCCGGTCCTGCGACACCAGGACGACGTCGGCGGCGGCCAGCCCGCCCTCGTCCTCCGCGGGCGTGTCCAGGACGATCGCCCCGCAGCTCCACGCCGCCAGCAGCACGGCGGCGGTCTGCCAGTGCACCGGCAGGGCCAGCGCGACCGTGCTGCCCGGGCCGACGTCGAACTCCTCCTGCAGCAGGTTCGCCGTCTTGGCGACCCAGTTGGCCAGCGTGGTGGCGGACAGCTCCACCCGCTCGCCGGCCGCGTCGTCGTAGTAGGTCAGCAGCGGGGCCGCGGCATCGCGGCGGACCGCGGACTCGAGCAGCTGCGCCGGAAGAGTGGGTCTCGTGGTGGGCACGGGACAAGAGTGGCAGTGTGACGGAGCGTTCCCCCCGCGCGTCCCCGGACGGCCGGATCCGCGCGGCTACAGTCGGATCCCGATGAGCGCAACCTCCGGTACCAGCCTGACCCGGATCGACCACGCCCTGCTCCGCTCGACGCGGCGCACTCTCGGTGGCACCCCGGCCGTCCCCGTCGCCCAGGGCCTCTCCCACTTCGGTGAGCACGCCCTGGGCTGGCTCGCCCTCGGTGCCGCCGGCTGGCTCTCCGGCCGTCGGCGGACCGACTGGGTGGCCGGCACGGCCGGTGTCCTCGCCGCGCACGCGGCGGGTGTGGTGGTCAAGCGCGTCGTCCGCCGCGTGCGGCCGACGCTGGACGACGTCCCGGCGTTGGTGAAGACGCCGAGCCGGCTGTCCTTCCCGAGCGCGCACAGCTGCTCCACCGCCGCGGCGGCCGTCGGCTTCGGCCCCATGCTGGGCCGGCCACCCATGGTCGCGGTCACCGGCTTGATGCTGGTGTCGCGGGTACTGCTGGGCGTGCACTACCCGTCCGACGTCGTCTCGGGAGCGGTGCTCGGGGCCGGAGTCGCCACCGTCGTCCGGCGCCGCATCACCCGAACCGCAGGTAGGAAGGCATGACCGTGACCGCCCAACCGCACTCGAGCCCGCCCGCGGCCGCCGCGCCGGCGCACCTGAGCCCGGTGGACACCGGCACGCCGGGGACCCCGCCGGCCACCCTGCCCCCGAACCCGCCGCTCGCGCCGCGGCTGCCGGGCTGGCGGGGCACCTTCGCCTGGGGCCTCGTGCGCGCCGTGCGCCCGCGCCAGTGGGTGAAGAACGTCCTCGTCCTGGCCGCGCCGCTGGCTGCCGGCAAGATCTTCGAGCTCGACGTCCTCGGCCCGACGGCCGTCGCGTTCGTGCTGTTCTGCTTCGCCGCGTCCGCGGTCTACCTCGTCAACGACACGATCGACGTCGAGGAGGACCGCCGGCACCCGCGCAAGCGGTTCCGCCCGATCGCCGCGGGCATCGTGCCCAAGCCGCTGGCGATCGCGATGGCCGTGGTCTTCTTCGCGGTCGCGCTGACCGCGGGCGTGCTGCTGACCCGCCCGGCGCTGGCCTGGGTGCTCGGCGCCTACGTGGTCATCCAGCTGGCGTACTGCCTGTTCCTGAAGAACCAGCCGGTCATCGACCTCGCCGTCGTCGCGTCGGGCTTCCTGTTGCGCGGCATCGCCGGCGGTGTCGCCGCAGGGCTGACGCTGTCGCAGTGGTTCCTGCTGGTCGCGGCCTTCGGCTCGCTGTTCATGGTCGCCGGCAAGCGCTACTCGGAGCTGATCGTCGTCGGCGACGCCGCCGCGACCCGCAAGACGCTCAAGGAGTACTCCGCGAGCTACCTGCGGTTCGTCTGGAGCCTCTCGGCCGGCGTCGCGGTCACCGCCTACAGCCTGTGGGCCTTCGACATGGCCGGCGCGCACGACAACGCCGTGCCGTGGGCGACCATCTCGATCGCCCCGTTCGTCATGGCGATCCTGCGGTACGCCGTGGACGTCGACAAGGGCGCCGCCGGCGCCCCGGAGGAGATCGTCCTGGGCGACCGCGTCCTGCTCGGCCTGGGCGTCGTGTGGGTCGCCACGCTGGCGCTGGGGGTCTTCAATGTCTGACGCCACGCTGACCGACGCGCCGCTCGTTCCCCTCCACGGCTGGGGCCGGACGGCCCCCACACCGGCCGTGCTCTCACCCGTCCACGAGGACGACGAGGCGCGTCGTGTGCTCAAGGACGCCGGCGACCGCGGGCTGGTCGCCCGCGGCATGGGCCGCAGCTACGGCGACGCCGCGCAGAACGCCGGCGGGCACGTGCTCGACATGACCACGGCCAACCGGGTGCTCGCCGCCGACCTGGAGACCGGCCTCATCGAGGTCGAGGCCGGCATCTCGCTCGACGAGCTGATGAACCGGTTCGTGCCGCAGGGCTTCTTCGTCCCGGTCACCCCCGGCACCCGGCTGGTGACCGTGGGCGGGGCCATCGGCGCCGACATCCACGGCAAGAACCACCACGTGGCCGGCAGCTTCTCGCAGCACGTGCGCTGGATCGACCTGCTCACCGCCGACGGCCAGGTCCGCCGCATCAGCCCGGAGTCCGACCCCGACCTGTTCTGGGCGACCGCGGGCGGCATGGGCCTGACCGGCGTCATCCTGCGCGCCGCCGTCCAGATGAAGAAGATCGAGTCCTCGCGCTGCCTGGTCGACACCGACCGGACGCCGGACCTCGACTCGCTCATGACGCTGCTGGCCGAGACCGACCACCTGTACGAGTACTCGGTGGCCTGGATCGACACTCTCGCCAAGGGCAAGCGGATGGGCCGCTCGGTGGTCACCCGGGGTCGCTTCGCCAAGCTGGACGAGCTGCCGGCCAAGCGGCAGGCCGACCCGCTGAAGTACCACGGGTCGATCAAGGCCTCCGTGCCCGACGTCTTCCCGCCGGGGCTGCTCAACCTGGCCACGGTCGCCGCCTTCAACGAGGTCTGGTACCGGAAGGCGCCGAAGCTCAAGCGCAACCAGCTGCAGAGCATCCCGACGTTCTTCCACCCGCTCGACGCGGTGGGGAACTGGAACCGCATCTACGGCCCCCGCGGCTTCGTGCAGTACCAGTTCACCGTCCCGTTCGGGCAGGAGGAGGCCATGCGGGAGGCGCTGGACCGGCTCAGCTCCTTCGGAACGGCGTCCTTCCTGGCCGTGCTCAAGCGCTTCGGCCCGGGCAACCCCGGCATGCTGTCCTACCCGTCGCCGGGCTGGACGCTCGCGCTGGACATCCCGGTGATGAAGGGCCTGTCCACGCTGCTCGACCAGCTCGACGAGCTCGTCGTCGCCGCCGAGGGCCGGATCTACCTGGCCAAGGACTCGCGGGTGCGCCCGGAGACCTTCGAGAAGATGTACGACCGGCTCGACCAGTTCCGGGCCGTGCGCAAGCAGGTGGACCCGGACGGCGTCTTCACCTCGGACCTGGCCAGGAGGCTCGCACTGTGATCGACGCCCTCGGTTCCCCCGGGTCGCTGCTGCTCGTCGGCGGCACCTCGGACATCGCCGTGGCCACCGCCCACCGCTACCTGCGCGAGCGGCCGCTGCGGGTGATCGTCGCCGCGCGCGACACCCCCCGCCGCGCCGCCGTGGCCGAGGAGCTGCGCGGCGCGGGCGGGCTCGTGGAGGTCGTCGACTTCGACGCCGACGACCCGTCCTCGCCCAAGCGGATGGTCGCCGAGGCGGCCGCCGGCGGTGACATCGACGTCGCGGTGATCGCCTTCGGCCAGCTCGGCGCCCAGCAGCAGCTGGCCGGCGACGCCGACGCCGTCGCCGCGCTCGGCAAGGTCAACTACGTGGCGCCGGTCGTCGTCGGCACGGTGCTGGCCAACCACCTGCGCCACCAGGGGCACGGCGTGATCGTCGCCCTGTCGTCGGTGGCGGGGGAGCGGGCCCGCGCGTCGAACTTCGTCTACGGCTCGACCAAGGCCGGCCTGGACGCGTTCTTCAGCGGCCTCGCCGACTCCCTCGCCGGCACCGGCGTCGCCGTCCTCGTCGTCCGCCCGGGCTTCGTCAAGTCGAAGATGACCCAGGGGCTCGAGGACGCGCCGCTGGCCACGACGCCCGAGGCGGTCGCCGACGCGATCGTCGCCGGGGTCCGCAAGGGCAAGCACACCGTCTGGGTGCCCGGCGCCATGCGCTGGGTCATGAGCGGGCTGCGGCACACGCCGCGCGCGGTCTTCCGCAAGCTGCCCATCTGAGCCTCACCGGACACGACGACGCCCTGCCCCTCCGCGCGGAGGGGCAGGGCGTCGTCGTCGTTCGGCTCAGAGCGTCTCGGGCGCCAGCTTCTCCAGCTTGGCCGGGTCGATCTCCCGGTCGTGCAGGGGCAGCACCAGCTCGGTGACGACGTCGGTCAGCTCGGCGACGCGCAGGTTGAGCCGGCGCTCCTCCAGCAGCGCCTGCTGCATGTCGTCGAGCCTGCCCCACAGCCGCGCCTCGATCGCGTCGACCCGCTCGCGCTGGATGCGCTCCTGCTCCTGCAGGTGCGCGATCGCACCGTGCGCGGCCCCGAGCGAATCGAAGGCCTGCCGGTTCGCCTCGAGCAGCGCCTCGTACTCCGGCACCAGGTACTTGCGCAGGGCCTTCGCCGGTCCCCGCAGCGCTCGCTTCACGCGCGCCGCTGCCATGTGATCACCATCCTCGTCGTGGGGAGGGGCTTCCCCTCCGTGTTCCAGGGCAGGTTCTCGAGGGCCTCCTCGGTGTCGAGGGTCTCCTCGATCCGCAGGCCGTAGGGGGCCAGCTCCTCGGCGAGCCGCTCCAGCGGGGTGGCCCGGTGCAGCGGCACGCCGGTGCCGGGGATCGGCATCAGGTCGGCGCGCGGCACGTCGAGGTGGGCCTGGCCGCCCGAGCGCAGCACCATCGACAGCAGACGCAGCAGCTGGGGCCGGCTCACGTCCCACACCGTGGCGAGCAGGTCGCGGCCATAGACGACGACGGGCTCCCGGCGGGCGGCGACCTCGGCCCCCAGGGCCAGCATCCGGCGCAGGTCGTTGACGTTGATCGTCCGGAACCGGGCCGGCAGCCCCCGCTCGTCGGCGGTCTGCTGGGCGCGCGCGGTGGGCCAACGGACGTAGTCGATCGCGTCCACCCGGTGCCCCTGCTCGGCCAGCCACAGCGCGTCGTGGCCCCGTCCGGCCCCGAGCTCCAGGATCGGCGCGTCCGCCGGGATCCGGGCGTGCAGCCACCGCGCGTAGTCCGACGGTGCGCTGCCGAGCGGCACCCGCTCGCCCTCGATGTCGTAGCGGTACCAGTCCTCCCAGACCGTGCGGTCCATGCCGTAGTCGGAGAACCAGCCCCAGAACCGGTCCTGCATCGACTGCGGGATGTTGAAGCGGAAGGCGGGGTCGGGCGTCCGCCAGCCCGGGCCGTAGTTGGCCTCGAGCATGATCTCCGGCGTCCGCGGCGCGGGCTCCGGGCGGCCCTCGACGTCGATGGTGATCGGCGGGACGATCTGGTCGCGGGTCGCCCGCGCGCGCACGGCGAAGGTGTGCTGGAACCAGTTCTCGTCGTCGATGAACCCGGTGAACAGGTCGACGTAGGCGTCCGGCTTGCCCTCGTGCGCGAAGTGGATCTGCAGGTGGCCGCCGGAGGCGCGGACCGGGTTGAGCCCGGCGCCGCGCAGGGCCCGGCCGATGACGAAGTTCTCGCGGACCACGTCGACCGGGTGCGTGTGCCTGCTCAGGTACCCGAGGTCGGCGTCGTCGTCGTGCCGCATGATCTTGCCGTCGCGGTACGGGCCCAGCAGCGTGCCGCCCATGACGTAGACGTCGAGGTCGGGGAAGTGCTTGGCCAGGACCTCGCGGACCTCGTCGACGTGGTCGAGCATCCGCGGGATGGTCTGCGGGTCGTAGTCGGCCAGTGCGTGCCCGATGTTGCTGAACTTGTTGATGATCAGGCCGATGCCGAACCGGTCCTCGAAGCGCACCGGGTCGGGGCTGTCGCCGAAGCGGGCCCCCGCCTCGATGACGTCCGGCCCGCCGTCGACCGGCCGCAGGCTGATCACTGACGTGCCATTCAGGTAGGGCTTGAGCTTGAGCGGCCACGGCATCCGGCGGCCCGGGGCCGACGAGATGTCGACGAGCTCGGGGTCGAGGACCACGGGGAGCGCGTCGACGATGCGGAAGGACCAGATGCGGCGGCCGTCGAGCAGGACGTCGACGACGCGTTCCTCGTCCTCGGCTCCGGCGGAGAACCCCAGGCCGTCGGCGTCGAGGGTCAGATTCGCGAGCAGGATGGAGCTCCTCGATCAGGCGGTACGACCACGCGGCCGGTGAACGGCGGATGAGCGTGGCGGTACCGCGAGGCTAACAGTGGCTACCCCGCGTCGCGGCGGCGGTAACCGTCGATCAGTTGATGCAGCTCTCGTCCGCGGCGGTGCGCGCGTCCTCGCCCTCGGTGGGCACGGTGGGCGTCGGCGTGACCGCCTGCCCGACCCCGTTGAAGTCCGAGCCGAGGACGAGCTCGACCGTGCCGGTGGTCGCGTCGTCGACCTGGGTGAGGACCGCCCCGGGGACGGCGGCGGCGAGGGTGTTCGCCCGCGCCTCGTCGCCCGTGGCGTAGCGGATCTCGGTCGTCGTGTAGTCGCTGGAGTCGGCGTTGCCGCCGTTGCTCGGCACGAAGCCGGCCGTGCCGAGCGCGGTGACCGTCTCGGCCGCCAGCCCGGGGGTGCCCGAGCCGTTGTAGACGGCGACCTGCACCTGCGACGGCGCCACGGTCTGCGGCGCGGCCGGGGTGGTGCTCTCCTCCGGTGCCGGGGTGGGCTCGGCGGAGAGGTCGGCGAAGAAGCGGTGCAGCGTGTCCTCGTCCTCGAGCCGGAGGATGTAGCGGTTCTGGTCGTCCCGGTCGTCGCCGACGTAGGGGATGGTCTGGAACTCGATGGCGCCGGCGGTGACCGACTGCATCTGCTGCGCCAGCTGGAAGAGGTCCAGCGACTGGTCCACGGTGAGCGACTCGGCGGCCGCCTGCACCAGCTCGCGCTGCCGGCCGAGGTCGAGCAGGGTGTCCTCGGAGAGCATCTTGCGCAGCACGCCGGCGATGAACACCTGCTGGCGGATGATCCGGTCGAAGTCGCCGCGCGGCAGGCCGTGCCGCTGGCGGACGAACTTGAGGGCCTCCGCGCCGCTGATGACCTGCTTGCCGGCGGGGAAGACGGCGCCCGAGTAGGCGGAGTCGTCGACCGGCTCGCACAGGTTCACCTCCACGCCGCCGACGACCGAGGCGAGGTTGAAGAAGCCGAGCAGGTCGACCTCGGCGTAGTGGTCGATCTGCAGCCCGGTGAGGCCGCTGATCGTCTGCACGAGCAGCTGGGCGCCGGCGGCCTGCTTCGCGTCGTCGGGCTGGCCGCCGTCGACCGACTGGTAGCCGTAGGCGTAGGCCGCGTTGAGCTTGTCCCAGCCGTACCCGGGGATCTGCACGTACGAGTCGCGCGGGAAGGAGACGAACGAGGCGCGCGACCCGTCGGCCGGGATGTGCACCAGGATCATCGTGTCGGTGTTGATGCCGGAGTCCGTGCCGGCGTTGAGCTCGGCGAGCTGCTCATCGGTGAGATCGGCGCGGCTGTCGTTGCCGACCAGCAGCAGGTTCATCGCCGCGCCGTTGTGGGACGTGTCCTCGTTGCCCGAGGTCGGGATCGCATCGGTGCGGTTGACCGTCGCCTCGGCGACCTGGCCGAGGTACCAGCCCCAGCCGCTGGTCGCGAGCAGGGCGGCGGAGAGCACGGCGCCGACCACGCGCAGGACGACGACACCGCGGCGGGACCGCGGCGCACCGGTCCGGCCGGCGTGCGGGGCGGTGGACTCGGCCGCGCGCGAGCGGGCGGGGCGGCCGGCGCGCGGGTCGAGCCGCGGGGGGAGCGGGCGACTCGGGTGGTCGTCCGGCTCGGAGCGGTCTCGGCTCACGGTGTCCTTCCTCGGATCGTCCCGGCACGAAACGCCGGGCGACGGGCGCATGTTCCGACCACCGGGAGGCGGTACGGGGGGCGGCCGGCGGGAGGGGGGCCGGCGCGAGCGATGGTAGGCACGCGAGCTGAGCGCCTTCGGTGTCCGACACGGGGAACCGTCCGTCACCACGGCGGACGGCGTCCGACAGGCAACTAGCGTGCTCACAGTGCGCAGGAGTCACACCTCGGGGGGATGCCCCGCGGTACCGGCAACGGGAGGATCGGGAACATGCGGGTGCTGGTCACGGGCGGAGCGGGCTTCATCGGCTCCCACTACGTCCGCACCCTCCTCTCCGGGGGCTATCCGGGCTTCGAGGACGCCGAGGTCACGGTCTTCGACAAGCTGACGTACGCGGGCAACCTGGCGAACCTGGCACCGGTCGCCGACTCGCCGCGTTACCGCTTCGTCCGCGGCGACATCTGCAGCGCCGCCGACCTCGACGCCGCCCTGCCCGGGCACGACGTCGTGGTGAACTTCGCCGCGGAGTCGCACGTGGACCGGTCGATCTCCGGCGCGTCGGAGTTCGTGCTGACCAACGTGCTCGGCGCCCAGCAGGTGTTCGACGCGGCGCTGCGGCACGGCGTGGGCCGGGTGGTGCACATCTCCACCGACGAGGTCTACGGCTCGATCGACGAGGGTTCCTGGACCGAGGACCACATCCTCGAGCCGAACTCGCCGTACTCGGCGGCCAAGGCCGGCGGGGACCTGATCGCGCGCGCCTACGCGCGGACCTACGGGCTGAACATCTCGATCACCCGGTGCAGCAACAACTACGGGCCCTACCACTTCCCGGAGAAGGTCATCCCGCTGTTCGTCACCAACCTGCTCGACGGGCAGAAGGTGCCGCTGTACGGCGAGGGCGCCAACGTCCGCGACTGGCTGTTCGTCGACGACCACTGCCGGGGCATCCAGCTGGTGCTGGAGAAGGGCGCGCCCGGCGAGTTCTACAACATCGGCGGCGGCCGCGAGCTGTCCAACAAGGAGCTCACCGAGAAGCTGCTCGAGGCCACCGGCCGCGACTGGAGCTACGTCGAGAACATCGTCGACCCGCGCGGCGGCGGCCACGACCTGCGCTACTCGGTCGACTACTCCAGGACCGCCGCGCTGGGCTACGCCCCGCGGATGGGCTTCGAGGACGGCCTCGCCCGGACCGTGCAGTGGTACCGGGACAACCGGGCCTGGTGGGAGCCGCTGAAGGCCGCCGCCGCCACCGCCCGCGGCTGAGGGTGCCGATGCCGATCTCCTGGCTGGTCACCGGGGCCCACGGTCAGCTCGGCCGGGACCTGCGGGACCTGCTGGCCGCGCGCGGCGACGACGAGGTCACCGCCGTCGGCAGGGCCGAGCTGGACCTGACCGACGAACGCGCCGTGCGGGCCGCCGTCCGCGACTGGCTGGCGCGCACCGCGGCGGCCGGCCACCGGGCGGTGCTGGTCAACACCGCCGCCTACACCGCGGTCGACGCCGCCGAGACCGACGAGGCCACCGCGCAGGTGGTCAACGGTGCGGCCCCCGGCTGGCTGGCCGAGGAGCTGGCCGGGCATCCGGCGGGCACGGCCAGGCTGCTGCACGTCTCCACCGACTACGTCTTCGACGGGGCGGCCGACGAGCCCTACACCGTGGACGCGCCGACCGCGCCGCGCACCGCCTACGGCCGCACCAAGGCCGCCGGGGAGCGGGCGGTCGCGGCCGCCGGCGGCGAGGCGACCGTCGTCCGCACCTCGTGGGTCTACGCCCGTCACGGCACCAACTTCGTCCGCACCATGGCCCGGCTGGCCGCCGCCGGCGACCCGGTGCGCGTGGTCGACGACCAGGTCGGCTCCCCCACCTGGGCAGCCGACCTGGCCGCCGGGCTGATCGCCGCGGGGGAGCGCGCGGAGCCGCTGCCGCCGGTCCTGCACTACAGCAACGCCGGGGCGGTCAGCTGGTTCGGGTTCGCCCGCGCGGTGTTCGAGGAGATCGGCGCCGACCCGGAGCGGGTCCGGCCCACCACCACCGCGGCCTTTCCCCGCCCGGCCCCGCGGCCGGCCTACTCGGTGCTCGACCTGAGCGCGTGGGCCGCCGCCGGCCTGCCCGCGCCGCGTCCCTGGCGGGAGGCGCTCCGCGCCGCCCTGCGCGAGCCGCTCGAGCCCTGACCGCGGCGCTCGTGGGACGGGCGGGGCGACCGGGATCGGTGGGGCGGTCCGTCGTGGACAGTGCGCCGGAGCGCGGGTTACCTGTTCGTGACCTCTCCGCCGCGCCGCCGGCGGCTCTCGGCGTCGACGACGCCGTCCCCCCGCTCGAAGGGCTTCCTCGTGCGCCGCCTGCTCTCCGGCTCCCTCGCGTCCGCCGTCCTGACCGGAACCTTCCTCGTCCTCCCCGTCTACGCCGCGCCGGCTCCCGAGCCCGAGCCCGTGGCCGCGAGCACCGACGAGGTGCCCATGGGGTCGGTCGCCGACCCCGCGCCGGCCGCGGACGTGCAGGCCGGCACCACCGATCCCGTCGTCGGCGTCCCGTCCGGCGCGCCGACACTGACGGTCGAGAAGACCGCCGTCGACGAGTTCTCGCTGGTCGGGGTGACCTGGGCCGACGACCCGGCGGTGACCGACACGGTCGTGCAGGTGCGCGTCCAGGACGCGGCCGGGAAGTGGGGCACCTGGACCGAGGTCGGGCGCGAGGACGCCGAGCAGAACCCGAACGCCCGCTCCGGTGGCAGCCGGCGCGGGGGGACGGCGCCGCTGTGGACCGGGCCGAGCACCGGCGTCCAGGTGGAGCTGGTCACCCGTTCCGGCGCGCAGCCCACCGACGTGCAGCTCGACCTCGTCGACCCCGGCTCGAGCCCGGCCGACGCGATGCCGGGCACCCCCGAGATCCAGGACACCGCGGACGCCGCGATGGCGATGCCGGACGTCTACTCCCGCGCCCAGTGGGGCGCCGACGAGCGGATCCGCACCTGGGCGCCGGAGTTCGCGCCCACCATCAAGGCGGCGACGCTGCACCACACCGCCGGGTCGAACGACTACACGCCCGACCAGGTCCCGGAGATCCTGCGCTCGATCTACCAGTACCACGCGGTGAGCCTGGAGTGGGGCGACATCGGCTACAACGTCCTGGTCGACAAGTTCGGCCGGCTCTGGGAGGGCCGTTCCGGCGGCCTGGCCAGCACGGTCATCGGCGCGCACGCCGGCGGGTTCAACACCTACACCTTCGGCGTCTCGATGCTCGGCGACTACGACAAGGTCCCCGCGCCGCAGCCCATGGTCGACGCCGTCTCGGCGATCATCGCGTGGAAGTTCGAGCTGTACGGCGTGAACCCGAGCGGCACGACGTCTCTCACGTCGGCCGGCGGCGGGACGGCGCGGTACGCCAAGGGGACGGCGGTGACCCTGCCGACGATCTTCGGCCACCGCGACGTCGGCGCCACGGCCTGTCCCGGGCAGCACGGCTACGCGCGGCTGCCCGAGATCCGCACTGCCGTGGCCGCTCGGCTGGCCGGGTCCATCCCGGCGCGGTACGCGTCGGAGGCCGGTCTGCGGGCCGCGCTCGGGACGCCGGTCGGGACCGAGCAGTCCGCAGCGGGAGTGACCTGGCAGGAGTACACGAAGGGCCGGATGTACTCCTCGCCGTCCACCGGCGTCCACGCGATCACCGGCCAGATCCTGGCCAAGTACCTGGAGGTCGGCGGGCCGGCGGCGCTGGGTGCGCCGACGACCGACCAGGGCGTCGCACCGGACGGCATCGGCCGCTACAACCACTTCGCCGCGGCGTCCGTCTACTGGACGCCCACCACGGGCGCGCACGTGGTCCTGGGCCAGATCCGCGCCGCCTGGGGAGCCTCCGGCTGGGAGCGCGGGTCGCTGGGCTATCCGGTCTCCGACGAGGTGCTCGCGCCGGACGGCCGCACGCGGTACTCCACGTTCCAGCGCGGCACGGTGCTCTGGACGGCGCAGACCGGCGCGCACCCGCTGCTCGGCGCCATCGAGGACCGCTGGCTGGCCCTCGGCGGCCTCGGCTGGGGCCAGGGCGTGCCGACCACCGACGAGAAGCGCACGCCCGACGGCGTCGGCCGATACACGATGTTCTCCGGCGGCGCGGCCATCTACTGGAGCCCGCGGTCCGGGGCGCACGGGGTCCTCCCCCCGGTTCGGACCGTCTGGGGCTCCCTGGCGTACGAGCGCGGGGTGCTCGGCTACCCGATCGCCGACGAGGTGCTCACCGCGGACGGGGTGAGCCGGGTGACCGGCTTCCAACGCGGCCAGGTCTACCGCAGCGAGGCGACCGGCACGCACTCGGTCTACGGGGCGATCGCCACGAGCTACGTCCGGCTCGGCGGGGCGACCTCGCGCCTGGGCCTGCCGACGCGGGACGAGTACGCGGTTCCCGGCGGCCGGCGCACCGACTTCCAGCACGGCAGCCTGACCTGGAACGCCCGGACCGGAGCGGTCACGGCCGCCTATCGCTAGGCCTTCCCGGCGGGTCGGCTTGAGGGCCGGCCCGCCGATGACGAAGGACGTAGAGGAAACCGTCGGCTCACCGCCGGCCGACCGCTGCCGAGTTCCCCCGGAGGACCTCCTCGTGCGCCGCCTTCTCGTCGGACTTCTCGCCTTCCTGGGCCTGTCCGGGACGATCCTCACGCTCCCGGTCTGGGCTGCCCCGAGCCCGGAGCCGGAGCCGGTTGCCCCCACCACCGACGAGGTGCCGATGGGCTCGGTCGACGACCCGGCCCCGGCCTCGGAGGTCCAGGAGGGGACGACCGAGCCGGTCGACGGTGTCGCGGACAGCGCGCCGACGCTGACCGTGTCGAGGACGGACGTCGACGAGTTCTCCCTCGTCGGCGTCACCTGGGCCTACGACCCGGCGGTCACCGACACGGTCGTCCAGGTCCGCGTGCAGGACGTCGCCGGCGGCTGGGGCGAGTGGACGGAGGTCGGCCTCGAGGTCGCCGAGCAGGACACCGACGCCGACTCCGGCGCCACCCCGCGGGGCGGGACGGCGCCGCTGTGGACCGGGCCCAGTTCCGGGGTCGAGGTCGAGCTGGTGACCCGCACGGGCGCTCAGCCGACCGACGTGCAGGTCGACCTGGTCGACCCCGGCCAGAGCGAGGCCGACGCCGCGCTGGAGACGCCGGAGATCCAGGACACGGCGCACGCCGCCGCGACCATGCCGCCGGTCTTCTCGCGCACCCAGTGGGGCGCCGACGAGCGGATCCGCACCTGGGCGCCGGAGTACGCCCCGACGATCAAGGCGGCGACCCTGCACCACACCGCCGAGACCAATGACTACACGGCCGACCAGGTGCCGGCGATGATCCGGGCGATGTACAGCTACCACGCGGTCAGCCGGGGCTGGGGCGACATCGGCTACAACGTCCTGGTCGACAAGTTCGGCCGGCTGTGGGAGGGCCGCTACGGCGGTCTGGCCAGCACGGTCATCGGCGCGCACGCCGGCGGTTTCAACACCGGCACCTTCGGCGTCTCGATGATGGGCAACTACGACGTCGTCGACACGCCGCTGCCGATGATCGACGCCGTCGAGGCGATCATCGCGTGGAAGTTCGCCCTGTTCGGCGTCGACCCGCGCGGGACCACGGTGCTCACCTCCGGGGGCGGCAGCACCGTCCGGTACGCCGCCGGCACACGGGTGACCCTGCCGACGATCTTCGGGCACCGCGACACCGGGCTCACCGCCTGCCCGGGCCGCTACGGCTACGCCCGGCTGCCGGAGATCCGCGACCGCGTCGCGGCGATCGTGAAGGACATCCAGGAACCCACGATCAGCCAGCGGTACGCGGCCGAGCCGGCGCTGCGGACGCTGCTCGGGTCGCCGGTGGGCACCGAGCAGACCACCGCCGGGGTCCGCTGGCAGCAGTACCAGAACGCCTACATGTACTGGACCCCCCTGACCGGCGCGCACGTCGTCGGCGGGCAGATCTGGGGCGTCTACATGGCCGAGGGCGGCCCCGCCGTGATGGGCACGCCGACCACCGACGAGCAGAGCACCCCGGACGGCGTCGGCCGGTACAACCACTTCGCCAACGGCTCGTCGATCTACTGGACGGCGAGCACGATGGCGCAGTCGGTGCACGGCTTCATCCGGCAGCTGTGGGCGTCCACCGGATGGGAGCGCGGCCCGCTGGGTTACCCGACCTCCGGTGAGCGGTCCGCTGCCGGCGGCCGGTTCAACACCTTCCAGCACGGCACCGCCTACTGGACGGCCGCCGGCGGCGCCACCGAGGTGCACGGCGACATCGCCGAGGCCTGGGATGCGCTCGGCGGCCTCGACTGGGCCGTGCCGACCGGCCTCGTCCGCACGACGGTCGCCGGCGGCCAGTACAACACCTTCGCCGGCAACCGGGCGATCTACTGGTCGCCGGCCACCGGGGCGTACCCGGTGATGGGGCAGATCCTCAACGGCTACCTGGCCAAGGGCGGTCCGCGCGGCGTGCTCGGCTACCCGACCTCGGAGGAACGCGGCGCCTCCGGCGGAGTCCGGTTCACCATGTTCCAGGACGGCCTCATCTACTGGACCGCGGCCACCGGCCCGCACGTGGTGCAGGGCTCGATCGCCCGGAAATGGCTGGCCCTCGGCGCCCTGAGCAGCGGGTTCGGCGTGCCGACCACGGACGAGCGCGCCACGCCCGACGGCGTCGGCCGGTACAACCACTTCGCCAACGGCTCGTCGATCTACTGGACGCCGGCGACCGGCGCCCAGTCGGTGAGCGGCCAGATCCGCAACCTGTGGGGCGACCTGGGCTGGGAGCGCGGCCTGCTGCGCTACCCGACGAGCGACGAGACGCCGACCGCCGACGGCCGTGGCCGGATGAACACGTTCCAGACCGGCGCCGTCTTCTGGTCGCCGACGGTGGGCGCGCACGCCGTCTACGGCAACATCTACAAGCGGTACGCAGCACTGGGCGGGGTGACCTCCTCGCTGGGGTACCCCACCAGCGACGAGTACGCGGTCCCCGGTGGCCGGGCCAGCGACTTCCAGCACGGCCGGATCACCTGGACGGCCGCGACCGGGGCGATCACGGTCACCACGCGCTGAGCTGCCCGGAGGCGATCAGCGGCTGAGGGGAGGGGTCAGCCTCCCCAGCCGCTGATCGCCTCCGCGCGCACGGTCGTGGCGGGGGACTCGACGTCGACCCGGGGATCCCAGCGGTAGAGCCCGATCGGCCGCTCGAGCGGGCGGTGCTCCAGGTACACGGGGACCGGCACCTGGGTCACGAGCTCCCGCGCCGCCGTGTACGGGCCGCCGACGGCCTCCGCGACGCTGATGTCGCCCGCGCCGTCGGTCGACACGATCCGCCACCGCGGCAGGTCGGTGAGCCCGTTCTGCTGGACCGAGAGCGTCTGGCACGGGAGCACGAAGGCGACCGGCCAGTCGACGAGGGCCGGTTGGGCCGGGTCGACGACGTCCGCGAGCGGCTCGGTCACCGGGACCCGGGGCACGGAGACGCTCGTCGGGACGGCGGTCGCCGACGCGCCGTCCTCGGCGACCAGCCGGACGACGTCGGCGTCGGCCGGGGCGTCGCCGGGCGCCAGGCGCGCGTCGCCGGCCCGCGGTTCCTTGTCGGTGGGCGGGAGGCCGACGCTCCGGAGGACCGCGACCTCATCACCGGTCACCCGGCCGAACTCGGCGACCAGCCGGTTCTCCGCCCGCCGGCTGCCCGTCGTCGTGACGACGAGCGGCAGGTCGCCGGCCTGGAAGCCGTCGGGGAGGGCGTACCAGCCGGTGGTCAGCCGGGCCGGGCCGTCGCCGTCCGCACCGGTGTGGCCGGTGGCCGACCAGCCCGGCAGCCCGACGCCGGCCATCGCGAGTGGCGGCCCCACGGCGGTGTCGCCATCGGAGATCTCGGTGAAGCCGTCGAGCACCGGCGCGCTCGGCACCGGGGCCGGCGCGAGCAGGCCGGCGCTCGGATCGGTCTCGACGCTGAGGTCCTCCGCCAGGCCGCACGGCTTGCCCCGGACGGTGTTCAGCGCGTCGGCGGCCAGCGAGTACGTGTCCCGCCGCTCGTAGCTGGACTTGGCCAGGCTCGCGTACGGGAGCAGGACGGTCAGCACGAGCAGGACGACGGCCGCGAGGCTCGGGGAGGGGAGCAGCCGGGGCAGCGGCACCGGGGCGTCGGCCGCGTCGCGGGCGCGCGCCCAGACCACCAGGACGGCGGTGATCCCGGCGACCAGCAGGGCCGCGGCGAGGAACCACGTGGAGAAGGACTTCCCGAGGACCGTCGGGGGGATGTCGTTCCACGGCACGTCGGCGTTGGACAGGTACGCGTACTGGTTCCAGCCCGCGTAGGCGACGGCGGCGACGAACAGGACGACGGTCAGCGCGGCCCCACCGCGGGCGAGGACGCCGGTCGGCGCATGACCGAGCAGCGGGCCGCGGCCCGGTTGCACCGACGCCCAGGTGGCCCGCCGGTCGAACAGGTGCAGGCCGAGCACGATCAGCGCGGTGCCGACCGGGACGAAGGCACCGAAGTGCAGCGTCCACTTGGTGGGGGTGAACAGCAGGACGACCAGCGAGAGGCCGAGGGTGACGAGCAGGCGGTCGGCGACGTCCCGCGCCGCCGACTCCGGCCAGCTCCCCGACCGCCGCTGCCACAGGATCCCGACGACGGCGGCCGCCGTGAGCAGCACCGGGACGCGGCGGACGATCGTCCCCTGCAGGTCCCCGGTCAGGAGGAGCAGGTAGTAGCGCTCGGGCTCGGCCGACCAGGCCAGGGCGCCGGGGAGGTCGTTGCGGATCCGGGTGGCCTGCAGCACGGCCGCCAGGCTCTGGTCGGCGAACATGAGCAGCAGCGCCGAGGCAGCCGCGGCGGCGGCCGCGACCGCGAGCACGAGCAGGCCGAGGCCGTCGCGACGCCGCGCCAGCCGCAGGATCGGCACCGCCGCCGCGGCGTAGGGCAGGAACGCCACGGCGCCGGTCGGGGTGACGGCGAGCGTGGCGCCCGCGACGACGATGCCGACTAGCAGCGGCAGCATCCGCTCGCGCGCGAGCCCGCGCTCGACGAGGACGAGGACGGCGGCGAACCCGGCGGCGACCCACGCCTCCGGGCGCAGCCCCAGGTCGCCCGGCAGCCACCACACCGCGAAGGCGAGCGCCGCCAGGGCGTGCATGCCGGGCCGGCGGGCGAAGGTGCCCAGCCGCGGCAGCAGCCCCCGGCTGATCAGGAACCAGGTCGCGATCCCCAGGAGGGTCGACGGCACGCGCATCCAGACCGTCGACGAGCTCACGCCGGACCAGGCGACCAGGACCTCGTAGAACCACCCGAACGGCGCCTCGGGCGCGTTGAACCAGCGGAAGACGTTGCCGATGTAGCCGTTGGCCGCCCGGCTGTGGACGATGCCTGCGATGTAACCGTCGTCCACGGTGAGCGAGCCGATCACGTTCCACACCAGCAGGCCGAGCACGACGCCGGCGTCCACCGCCCAGCGGCGGATCCGGCCCTCGGGCGCCGGCGCGGCCTCGTCCTGCTCGGGACGCCGTCCCCGCTCGGCGCGCGCGACGGGGACCAGCGCGGCGGCGAGCGACAGCACGGCGAGCACGCCGAGGGCGGTCTTCAGCGGCGACGGGGAGGTCTGGAAGGCCGTGTCCGCGGTGACGTCGACCGACAGCCCGGCCGGATCGTCGCTCGCGCTGAACACCCCGGCGACGACCGGCCGCACGTCGCCGTCCCGCTGCGCCACCACGCGGCCGTCGAGGCGCAGCGTCGTCGACGCGGGGGTGCTCGCGAGCGTCCACGTGCAGTCCCCGGACGCCGGCAGCGCCTGCTCGGGCAGGTCGGTGCGGCCCGTGCGGAAGCGGACGGCGTCCCCGGTCGCCGTCACGCGCAGGCCGTCGAGGACCGGCTCGTCGGCGACGCGCTCCAGGGGCACGGTGGACAGGAGGACGTCCCCGGCACCCGCGGCCCGGACGGCGGCGCAGTCGACCGAGGCGGTCAGCTCGGCCGGCTTCTCCAGCATGAGCGGGATCGCCACCGCGGCCGCGTCGCCGGGCGCCGCGGGCCAGCTGTAGACGGCGTCGGGCCGCTCGACCGGCGCGAGCACGAAGGCCACCGCGGAGATCAGGGACAGGCCGGCCAGCGCGAGCACCGCCACGCGCGGCCGGGCGGCCCGCCGCAGGGCAGGGGTGTCCGAGGGCATGCGGCCGAGCGTAGGCGGGCTCGCGCGGGAGCCCCGGCGTCCAGGGCGACCGCGGCGCCCCGGAAGGACTACTCCGTCCCACTCGCACCCGCCGTCCCGGTGGCCCCCTCAGCGCGCGGCCGCCCGGCGGCGCGAAGGTAGCCTCATCGAACGTGGCTGTGACCGAGTCCTCGAACGCTGCGTGGACGGCGACCAGACGGGACCTCGTCAACGGCTGGCGCCAGCGGGAGCTGTGGGCGCACCTGGGCTGGCAGGACATCAAGCAGCGCTACCGCCGCTCGGTGCTGGGCCCGATCTGGATCACGATCAGCATGGCCGTCACCGGCGTGGGGCTGGGGATCCTCTACGCGGGGCTGTTCAACAACCCGCTGGACGTGATGCTGCCGCACATCGTCGTCGGCTTCATCATCTGGGGATTCATCTCCGGGTCGATCCTGGACGGCGCGAACGTCTTCATCGCGAACGAGGGCCTGATCAAGTTCCTGCCGGCGCCGGTCTCCGTGCACGTGTACCGGCTGGTGTGGCGGCAGACGCTGCTGTTCGCGCACAACCTGATCGTCTACGTGATCATGCTGATCATCTTCCCGAAGCCGCTGGGCTGGTCGAGCCTGATGGCGTTCCCGGCGTTCGGCCTGCTCGTGCTGAACGCGCTCTGGGTGGCGTTCTTCCTCGGCATGGCCAGCGCCCGGTTCCGGGACCTCAACCCGATCGTCGGCAGCGTCGTGCAGCTGGTGTTCTTCATCACGCCGATCGTCTGGATCTACGAGGACTTCCTCAACAGCCCGAACCCGGCGATCGCCGAGCGCGCCCGCCTGGCCGAGCTCAACCCGTTCCTCCACTTCGTCGAGATCCTGCGGCGGCCGATGCTGGGCCAGGAGAACCTCTGGCACAGCTGGGTCGTCGTCCTGGGCATCACCGTCGTCGGCTGGACCGTGACCCTCATGGCGATGCGCCGCTACCGCGCGCGTGTGGCCTACTGGGTCTGACCCGCCGCGAGAGGGGTTCATCCGCATGGTCCGCATCGAGACCCGGGAGGCGTGCGTCGACTTCCCGATCTTCGACGCGAAGTCGCGTTCCCTGAAGAAGGCCGTGCTCGGCGTGGTCGGGGGCACCATCAACTCCGACGACCACAAGGTGCCGGTCATCCAGGCGCTGCACGACATCACGCTGACCCTCGAGGAGGGTGACCGGGTCGCCCTGGTCGGGCACAACGGCGCCGGCAAGTCCACGCTGCTGCGGCTGCTGTCGGGCATCTACGAGCCCACGGCGGGCACGGCGACCGTGCGGGGCCGCGTCGCGCCGATCTTCGACCTCGGCGTCGGGATGGATCCCGAGATCACCGGCTACGAGAACATCATGATCCGGGGCCTGTTCCTCGGCATGAACCGCAAGCAGA
The DNA here is from genome assembly GCF_059428245.1 of Geodermatophilus sp. SMS 5-13. Lineage (NCBI taxonomy): Bacteria > Bacillati > Actinomycetota > Actinomycetes > Geodermatophilales > Geodermatophilaceae > Geodermatophilus > Geodermatophilus sp. SMS 5-13. The sequence goes on along the minus strand of NZ_CP165729.1, from coordinate 4,771,593 downwards.
TGGAGGCCCGGGTCGACGAGATCGCCGACTTCTCCGAGCTCGGCGACTTCCTGAACATGCCCCTGCGCACGTACTCGACCGGTATGCGGGTCCGCCTCGCGCTCGGCGTGGTGACCAGCATCGACCCCGAGATCCTGCTGTTCGACGAGGGCATCGGGGCGGTCGACGGGGCGTTCCTCGCGAAGGCGAAGGACAAGCTGACCGAGCTCGTCGAGCGCGCGGGGCTGCTGGTGTTCGCCTCCCACTCCGACGAGCTGCTCGGCCAGCTGTGCAACAAGGCCATCTGGATGGAGCACGGCCGGATCAAGCAGCTGGGCGGGCTGCGCGAGGTGCTCACCGCCTACAAGGGCAAGGACCCGTTCCTGGACAAGGCGTCCACCTCGGCATGACCGCCGTCCCGCCCACCGTGGTGGCCGTCGTGGTCACCCGTCAGCGCCCCGAACTGCTCGCCGAGAGCCTCGCCGCGCTCGCGAAGCAGACCCGGCCGGTCGACGGCGTCGTCGTCGTCGACAACGGTCCGGACGAGGACACCGCCCGGGTCGTGGCCGCCTCCGGACTGCCGAGCACCTACGTCCCGTCGCGCCGCAACCTCGGCGGCGCCGGCGGGTTCGCCCTCGGCATGCTCACCGCGCTGGCGCAGGGCGCGGACTGGGTCTGGTGCGCCGACGACGACGGCCGGCCCGGCGGGGCGACGGTCCTCGAGCAGTTGCTGGCGTGCGCGGCCGAGCACGACCTCGCCGAGGTGTCGCCGGCGGTCGTCGACAAGGCCGATCCCGGGCGGCTGGCGTTCCCGCTGCGCCGGGGGCTGTCCTGGCGGCGCACCCTGGCCGAGTTCGCCGACGTCGACTTCCTGCCGCGGTACGCGTCGCTGTTCAACGGCGCGCTGTTCCGGGCCGACGCGCTCGAGGCGGTCGGCGTCCCGGACCTGCGGCTGTTCCTGCGCGGCGACGAGACCGAGATCCACCGGCGGCTGGTCCGCTCCGGGCTGGCCTTCGGCACCTGCCTTCGGGCCACCTACCTGCACCCGCAGGGGACCGACGAGTTCCTGCCGATCCTCGGCGGCCGGCTCTCCGCCCAGTACCCCGGGGACGACGCCAAGCGCTTCTTCACCTATCGCAACCGCGGCTACCTGATGGCCCAGCCGGGCATGCGCTGGCTGTTCCCGCTGGAGCTGGTCCGTTTCTCGTGGTTCTTCCTGTCCCGCCGGGACGTGCGGGGGCTGCGGACCTGGCTGGACCTGCTGCGCCAGGGCCGCCGCGAGCGCTTCACCCGCCCCTGACCTCGGAGCTCCGCTCCCGCAGCGGTCTCCTGCCGCGGCGCTCTTGCGGTGTCTCGCACGCTCCCGCGGCGCTGCGCGACCGCGAGAGCAGGCAGAACACGGCAAGACCGCCGGGACATCGCCCTGTCGGTCTCGCCCACCCGTGAGGGGATGGGCGAGACCGCCGGGTCACTGCGTGAAGGCCTTCTGCCAGTTCTCCGCGGAGGTCAGGTCTCCGTAGGCGGCCCGGTACTGCTCCATCAGCTGCGGGAACCGCTTGCGGATCTCCCGGTTCAGCCGCGCCGAGCGGGTCATCAGCTCGCGGAACTTGGCCGGGTCGCGGTGCCGGAAGGTCACGCCGCGGCCGTCGGCCGTCCCGACGGTGGCGCGGTCGAGCTGGGCGAGCACGAACCACTGCGCGTCCGGGGCCGGCACCTGCACCTGCGGCCGCTCACCGGGGGCGCGCACCGGGCGCAGGCTGCTGCGCAGCGCGCGCAGGGCCGCCTTGCCGATCGCCACCTTGCCCGCCGGCGGGGTGGCCATGCCCTCGACGACGACCGGGTCCAGCTCCGGCTCCGGGATCGCGGCCCGCTCGGTGATGACCTGGCTGTCGGCGAAGGTCTTCTGCAGCGCCCGCACGTCGCCCAGCGCCGTGGGCAGGGCCGGGAAGACCGCCTCCGGCCCGGCGAGGAAGTCCTCGTAGGCCTTCAGGTGCAGGGCGACCGCCGAGTACTCCAGCTTGAGCAGGTGCTTGAGGTCGGCCTTGAGCTGGCTGCGGACGATGCCGCCGGTGTCGGCGTGCGGGCTGTGCAGCGCGGCCACGATCAGCCGGTTGCGGGCGAAGAAGTACGCCTGCCAGTCGCTGACGTCGTCCTTGTCGGTCCAGGCCAGGTGCCAGATCGCCGCGCCGGGCAGCGTGCAGGTGCGGTGCCCGGCGGCCTTGGCCCGCAGCCCGTACTCGGCGTCGTCCCACTTGATGAACAGCGGCAGCGGCAGGCCGATCTGCTCGGCGACCTCGCGCGGGATCAGGCACATCCACCAGGCGTTGTAGTCGACGTCGACCCGGCGGTGCAGCTCCTCGGTCTCGCGCAGCGACTCCTCGGCGAAGTCGTGCTGCATCACCCCGTACGCGGCCGGGCGGTACAGGAAGCTGAAGCGGTCGACGGACTCGCCCATGGTGTGCAGCACCGAGCGGTCCTGCAGGGCGAGCATCTGTCCGCCGACCAGCATGAGCTCGTCGGTGAACCGGCTGAAGGTCAGCGCCCGGTGCAGGCTGTCGGCCTCGAGCTGGACGTCGTCGTCGAGGAACAGCACGTGCGTGGCGTCGGTGTGCGACAGCGCCTCGTGCATGGTCCGGGCGAAGCCGCCGCTGCCGCCGAGGTTGCCCTGCTCGACCAGGCGCAGCCGGTCGCCGAGCTGCGCGGCGACCTCGGGGAAGCCGGCGTCGGCGCGGACCTTGCGGTTGCCCTGGTCGGCGACCACGACCGCGGTCAGCTCCGCGGAGACCACCGGGTCGGAGGCGATGGTGGAGACGGCGGCGACGCAGTCGTCGGGCCGGTTGAACGTGCAGATGCCCACGGCCAGCCGGCCGGGACGCAGCGGCTCACGGTCGGCGTACCAGCCGGCCTCGACGACGGTGAGGTCCTCGTCGGCGGTCAGGTCGAACCAGTACCAGCCGCCGTCGACGAACGGCGTCAGGTCCAGCTCGAGCTCGAGCTCGGACTTCCCGCCGGAGACGGCGGCGCCGGCGGCGTGCACGATCGTGCCGTCGGCCTTCGAGCGGTACACGTCGATGCGGCCCGCGCCCGACAGCCGCAGCCGCAGCACGACGGCCGGCAGCGACGTCCACCGCCGCCAGTAGGCGGCCGGGAACGCGTTGAAGTAGGTCGCGAAGGAGACCTCGTCGCCGGCCGCGAGGTGGCCGGTCGCGCGGTCGTCGACCCGCACCCGCCCGGAGCGCTCCTCGTCGACGTAGAGCGTGCGGACCTTGCGGGGGTCGGCGGGGCGCGGCATCAGCACCCGCTGCAGGAGCGTCACGGCCTTGCCGGGGACGAGCTCCCCGGGGGAGAGGTCGGCGACGAGCTCGGGGGACGTCGGCGAGGTCATGGGAAGGGATCAGTCCTCAGGTCGTCGTTCGCGTGCGGTCGTGCGGGTTCAGTCGTCGAGGCTGCCGTCGAGCGACGCGCCCTGGTCGAAGAACGGCCGGATGCGGTTGTCGAACATCGAGAGCGCCGAGCCGATCGCCATGTGCATGTCCAGGTACTTGTAGGTACCCAGCCGGCCGCCGAAGAGCACCCGCCGCTCCTCGGCCTCCTTGGTGGCCAGCTCCCGGTAGCGCTCCAGCTTGGCGCGGTCCTCGGGGGTGTTGATCGGGTAGTACGGCTCGTCCCCGCTCTCGGCGAAGCGCGAGTACTCGCGGACGACGACCGTCTTGTCCTCGGGGTACTTCCGCTCGGGGTGGAAGTGCCGGAACTCGTGGATGCGGGTCCACGGCACGTCCTCGTCGGCGTAGTTCATGACCGACGTCCCCTGGAAGTCCCCGATCGGCAGCACCTCGGTCTCGAAGTCGAGGGTGCGCCAGCCGAGCTCCCCGGCCTCGTAGCCGAAGTACTTGTCGATCGGCCCGGTGAACACCGTGGGGACGTCGGTGGGCAGCTGGTCGCGGACGTCGAAGTAGTCGGTGGACAGCCGCACCTCGATGTTCGGGTGAGCGGCCATCCGCTCGAGCCACGCGGTGTAGCCGTCGACCGGCAGGCCCTCGTAGGTGTCGTTGAAGTACCGGTTGTCGAAGGTGTAGCGCACCGGCAGCCGCGCGATGACCGCCGCGGGCAGGTCGGTGGGCTCGGTCTGCCACTGCTTCTTCGTGTAGCCGCGGATGAACGCCTCGTAGAGGGGGCGGCCGATCAGCGAGATCGCCTTCTCCTCGAGGTTGGTCGCCTCGGCGGTGTCGAGCTCGCCGGCCTGCTCGTGCACCAGGGCCCGCGCCTGGTCGGGGGAGAAGCTGCGCTCGAAGTACTGGCAGATCGTCCCGAGGTTGATCGGCAGCGAGTACGTCTTGTCCTTGAAGATCGTGAAGACGCGGTGCTGGTAGTTCGTGAACTCGGTGAACTGGTTGACGTACTGCCAGACCCGCTCGTTCGAGGTGTGGAACAGGTGGGCCCCGTAGACGTGCACCTCGATGCCGGTCTCGGGTTCGGGCGCCGAGTAGGCGTTGCCGCCGATGTGGTCACGCCGGTCGAGGACGAGGACCTTCTTGTCGAGCTGGCTGGCCACCCGTTCGGCGACCGTCAGGCCGAAGAACCCGGAGCCGACGACGACGAGATCCGGCCGATCATCAGTCACGCCCACCGACGATACCGTCGTGCGTCCGGCGCCTCGGGAGCGCAACGGAACTCCGGGACGAAACAGTCCCCCTCCGCCGCACGCGTCCCAGGAGGCACGCAGGCAGCGGTGCGGCGGGTCAGCCGGTGCGCAACGCCGCCACCAGCCAGTCCCCGACGCGGGTAGTGACGAAGTCCGGGGAGGACAGCGCCGAGATCGGCAGCCGCACCGACCAGCGGTGCGACCGGGGGCCAGCCGGATCCCAGGTGGTCGAGCCGAACGTCACGGCGTCGCCGTCGGTGCGCAGGACGAACACCGTGGGCGCGTCCGGCTCGGCGCGCAGCATCGCCGCGACCCGATCGGGTTCCGAGGCGGCCAGGTCCTGCAGGAACTCCTGCCGGGCCCGGTACTCGCCCAGCGGATTGCTGTACAGCTCCCACCACTGCAGGTAGCCGTACATCGGGGTGGTCGCGAGCAGCGGGACGTCGTCGGTCAGCACGACCCCTGTGTCCGGCCGGCCGGCGGACCGGGCCACGCGGGCGGCCGCGGCGGCCAGCTGGTCCACGGTCGGCTGGGCCGCGGCGTCCTGGCGCGCCTCCGGCGAGGCCAGCACCGGCACGGTGCCGTCGGGATAGGGGATGTCGTGGGCCCGCTGCCGCAGGACGCCGTCCATGTCCATCCACTCCCGCGCGTGCCCGGAGAGGCCCACGAAGAGCAGGACCGCCAGCGTGGCGGCGGCCAGCCGCCGCCACGGGACCGACGGCGAGCGGGCGGACGCCCACGCCAGGAGCCGGGAGCCGTGCTCGACCACGGTCAGCGTGCCGCCGGCGAGCAGCGTGACCCCGAGGATGAGCAGGAGCCGGTGGAAGAGCACCCCGGACCCAGCCTGGCCGGCGACCAGCTGGAGGACGCCGAAGAGCAGGACGGTGACCAGCAGCGCCTGACAGCCGCGGAGCCGCGCGAACCGCTCGCCGTGCAGGCCCAGCAGCGCGACGGCGCCCACCGCCGCCAGGACGAACCAGGGGCTGGCGAACGGCTCCACCAGGTGGACGTAGGAGCCCTCGTTCACGTAGGAGGTCGCGGACGCCGGAGGGGCGCCCTCCTCGACGTACCGGAGGAGGAACGGCCCGAGCCAGGGCAACACCAGCACGACCGACGTGCCCGCGGCCAGGAGCACCTCGAGCCACCGGCCCCGGCCGGTCCCGCGCCGGACGACGAGGACCAGGACGGCGACGGCGGCGACGGCCGCGTAGAGCAGGTACGCCCACGCGGCGGCGGCCAGCGCCGCCCCCAGCAGCAGCCCGCGGCGCCAGGAGAAGCCACCGCCGCTCCGGGCGAACCAGGTCAGCAGCGGGGGGAGCGAGAGGATGACCGGCAGCGCGTAGGGCTCGTACGCCCCGGCCATGAGCGTCTCGGTGCCCAGCCACGCCGCCGAGGCCGACGGCAGCCCGATCACGGTGACGGCGAGCAGCACCGCCGACGTCCGGAGGCCTACGGACCGCCGCCACAGCCAGAAGGCGAGCGCCCCGCCGGCGTACAGGGACGCGACGGCCACCCACTTGTAGGCCTGCCAGGCCGGGACGTCGGTCAGCCGCGCGATCAGGCCGACGAGCCAGAACCAGCCGGGGGCGTAGAAGGCCGGCACGTCCCGGTAGGTGTAGTCGGAGAGGCTGCCCAGGTCGTCGGCGAACCGGGCGGCGTACTCCATGCGGAAGGAGTTGTCGCCGGAGGGGCCGGCGAAGTACCAGTCGGTGCCCTGCAGCGCGATCAACGTCAGGCCGGGCAGGACGGCGGCGGCCAGGGCGGCGGCGGAGTGCTGGGCCAGCCGTCCCCGGCGGGTGAGCAGCCAGGCGAGGACCGGGGCGGTCACGAGCACGACGGCCGACGCCTGGTACTGGGACCGCAGCTGCGTGACCGGGGGCAGGACGGCGTAGGCGAGGAGCACCGCGGCCGGCACGGCCACCCACGGCAGCAGCGGGACCAGGCGACCACGACGGGAGGAAGCGGGCGGCCCGTGGTGCGGGTCGACCGAGGAGGTGCTCGGCGACCGCACGGCGCCCTGGATGGTCTGTGTGCCCATGTCGCCTGGTGCATCCCGCCCTGTGGTCACCGATTCCCGTCTCGCCTCGTGCGCCCGACCAGCGCACGACCTCGTCAGGGTGGCCTCGCGACTGTACGTCGCACGACCGGCTGCCCGGCCGGCGCGCGGGGGCGACGCTCCGCATCCTCCTAGAGTCGACGTGTGCCCGATCCTTCCCCCCGCAGGCCGTTGCGTGTCGTGGCCGTCACCTACTCGCCCGGGCCGGCCCTCGAGGGGTTCGTCGGGTCGCTGGCCTCCGCGACCACCCGGCCGGTCGAGGTCGTCCTCGCCGACAACGGCTCGACCGACGGCACCCCCGAGCGGGCCGCGGCGGCGCACCCGCACGTCCGGCTGCTGCGCACCGGCGGCAACATCGGCTACGGCGCGGCGGTGAACGCCGGGCTGGCCGGGCTCACCGACGGCTACGCCCTCGTGGCCAACCCCGACGTGCAGTTCGAGCCCGGCGCGGTCGACGAACTGCTCGCCGTCGCCGCCCGCTGGCCGCGCGCTGCGACGGTCGGCCCGGCCATCCGCACCCCGGAGGGCGAGCTCTACCCCTCGGCGCGCGATCTGCCGCGGCTGTCCACCGGCGCCGGGCACGCCCTGCTCGGCTGGGCCTGGCCGGCCAACCCCTGGACGGCCCGCTACCGGCGTGAGCGGGAGGCGCCGCGCGAGCGCCCGGCCGGCTGGCTGTCGGGCTCGTGCTTCCTGGTCGACCTCGCCGCGTTCTGGTCGGTCGGCGGCTTCGACCCCGGCTACTTCATGTACTTCGAGGACGTCGACCTCGCCGAGCGGCTGGGCCGCGCCGGCTACCTGCACGTCTACGCGCCCTCGGCGCTGGTCGTGCACGAGGGCGGGCACTCCACCCGCCGGGAGCCGCACCGGATGCAGCGGGTGCACCACACCAGCGCCCTGCGCTACCTGTCGCGCCAGTACCCGGGCCGGCGGCACGCGCCGCTGCGGGCGGCGCTGCGCGCCGGGCTGGGCGCCCGGATGCTGGTCTCCTACGTCAGCGGCCGGGTGGCCGCCGGCGCGCGGTTCCAGCGCCGGGCCACCGAGCTCACCGCCGCCCGGCTCGGCGGCCGGCGCCGGATGCGGACGAAGGGCTGACATGCGGCACGCGGTGATCATGGCCGGCGGGTCCGGGACGCGGCTGTGGCCGCTGTCCCGCGCCGGGCGGCCCAAGCAGCTGCTCGACGTCGTGGCCGAGCCCGGCGGGGGAGCGCACAGCCTGCTGGCCGAGGCCTTCGCCCGGCTGCAGGCGGTGCTGCCGACGGAGAACATCTGGGTCTGCACCGCCGCCCGCTACGGCGCTCAGATCCGCGCCGCGCTGCCGGAGCTCGGCGCCGACCGCCTGGTGCAGGAGCCGGTGGCGCGCGACACCGCCAACGCCGTCGGGCTGACCGCCGCGCTGGTCGCCGACACCGACCCCGACGCCGAGCTGGCCGTCGTGAGCGCCGACCACGTGATCCGCCCCGTCGAGCGGTTCGCCGCCGCGCTGCGCACCGCCTACGACGCCCTGGCCGTCCGGCCGGACGCGCTGGTCACCCTCGGCATCCGGCCCACCGCGCCGGCGACCGGGTTCGGCTACGTCCAGCGCGGCCCGGCCACCGAGGTGGCCGGGGTGGCGGAGGCCGCGTCGTTCCGCGAGAAGCCGGACCTCGCGACGGCGCAGCAGTACCTGGCCTCCGGCGAGTACCTGTGGAACTCGGGCATGTTCGTCTGGCGCGCCGCCACCGTGCTCGACGCGCTCGCCGACCACCTGCCCGAGACGGCCAAGGGTCTGGACCGGGTGGTGGCCGAGGCGCCCGGGCCCGCGCGCGACGCCGTCCTCGCCGAGGTGTTCCCGACGCTGCCGAAGATCAGCGTCGACTACGCCGTCCTCGAGCCCGCCGCCGCCCAGCCGGGCCGGGTGCTGGTCGCCGACCTCGACGTCGACTGGCTCGACGTCGGATCGTGGCCGGCGCTGGCGCACACGCTGGACCAGGTCGACGGCAACGCCGTCCGCGGTCTGGCCGTGACCCTCGACGCGGCCGGCAACATCGTCTTCAGCGCCGACCCCGAGCACCTGGTCGCGCTGGTCGGCGTGCGGGACAGCGTCGTCGTCCACACCGCCGACGTGACCATGGTCTGCCCGGTCGGCGAGGCCGAGCGGGTCAAGGAACTGCTGGCCGCGGTGGAGGAGAGACACGGCCTCCGGTTCAGCTGAACGGGGTGGCTAGCCTGCCGGGCATGAAGACCTACGACGTCGCCGCGGTCGTCTCGGGTGGAGCCTCCGGGCTCGGCGAGGCCACCGTCCGTGAACTGGCCCGCCGGGGGGCGGCCGTGACCATCCTCGATCTGCAGGAGGAGCGGGGGAAGGCGCTCGCCGACGAGCTGGGCGGGCACACCACCTTCGTCCGCACGGACGTGACCGACCCCGCCTCGGTGCAGGCGGCGGTCGAGGACGCGACGGGCAAGGACCGGCCGCTGCGGATCGCGGTCAGCTGCGCCGGCATCGGCTGGGCCCAGCGGACCGTGGGCCGGGGCGGCGAGCCGCACGACTTCGACGCCTTCGTGAAGGTCCTGACGGTCAACACGGTCGGCACCTTCAACGTGCTGCGGCTGGCCGCCTCGGCGATGTCGCAGACCGAGCCCCTGGAGGACGGCGAGCGCGGCGTCGTCGTCAACACGGCCTCGATCGCGGCCTTCGACGGCCAGATCGGCCAGCTGGCCTACTCGGCGTCCAAGGGCGGTGTGGTGGGCATGACACTGCCCGCGGCCCGCGACCTGGCTACCGTCGGAGTCCGCGTCTGCACCATCGCGCCCGGGCTGGTCGACACCCCGCTGCTGGGCTCGCTGCCCGAGGAGGCCCGCCAGGCCCTCTCGGCCGGCATCCCGTTCCCCAAGCGGCTGGGCCAGCCGGGGGACTTCGCCGAGCTGGCTCTCGACATCGTCGAGCACGGCTACCTCAACGGCGAGGTCATCCGGATGGACGGCGCCCTGCGCATGGCGCCCAAGTAACCGTTCGCACCCTCCCTACGGAGTCTTCCCTGAGCACCCCTCCGTACGAATCGGTCTGGCGGCCGGACTGGCCGCTGGACGCGCGCCGCGCCCTCTTCCGCGACCTGCGCGGGACCGGCGACCCGACGCTGCGTCACGTCTCTTCCGGCACGGCCGAGGACGGCACCTGGCGGACGACGTCCACCCCCGACGGTCCGGCGACCGTGCACGTGCGCACGGTCGCCGGCCCGGACGGGCCCGAGGTCCGGGTGCGGGCGTGGGGGCCCGGCGCGGTGTGGGCCGGCAGTCGCGTCCCCGGCTGGCTGGGCGCCGAGGACCGCCCCGAGGACTTCGACCCGGCGGGGCACCCCCTGCTGCGGGAGGTGCACCGGCGCTCCCCGTGGCTGCGACTGGGCTGTACCGGCCGCACCTGGGACGCGGTCGTGCCCGCCGTCCTCGAGCAGAAGGTGACCACCCTCGAGGCGCACCGGGTCTACCGGGAGCTGCTGCGGCTGGCCGGCGAGCCGGCGCCGGGCCCGGCGCCGGCGGGCATGCGGGTGGTCCCGACGCCGGAGCGGGTGCTGGCCGTCACCGACTGGCAGTGGCACCGGTGCGGCCTGGACGGCGCCCGGCGGCGCGCCCTGCGGGCGGTGGCGTCGGTCGCCTCCCGCCTCGAGCCCGGCGACGCCGACTCCCCGACCCTGCAGAAGAAGCTCCGGACGGTGCCCGGCATCGGCGTCTGGACGGCGGCCGAGGTGGTGCAGCGCACCCTCGGCGACCCCGACACCGTCAGCTACGGCGACTTCCACCTGAAGAACCTGGTCGGCTGGTCGCTGGCCGGCCGCAAGACCGACGACGACGGGATGATGGAGCTGCTCGAGCCCTGGCGCGGGCACCGCCAGCGGGTGGTGCGGCTGCTCGAGATCGGCGGCCGCATGCCCCCCCGGCGGGGCCCGCGAGTGGCACCGACCGACTACCGGCGCCGCTGAGAGCTCAGCAGAACTTCTGCTCCGCGGCGAACGGGTCGATCGGGATCCGCAGGCTGGTCCGCTCCGGCGAGCCGACGAGGTTGTCCCAGAACCGGTCCCAGGTCATGGGGTCGTTGGTCGCCGCGATCAGCTCCGCGGCCTCGCCGCAGGACAGCGCGTGCCGCGCGGCCGCGATCATGTCCGGCGCGGGCAGGTCGTCGAACTGCCGCTCGGCCATCTCGGGAGAGCCGTAGCGGGCGAGCATGTACCAGGCCGGGAAGATCTTCTCGTGCCCGGGCCGCCCGGGCGGGCCGGCCTCGATGTGGCTGTTGATCGGGTCGGTGAGACCCAGGCCGTCGAGCACGAACACGTCCAGGTCGGCCGCGACCCCGTAGAACCCGGCGTTGCCGACGGAGAAGACCGTGCCGCCGTCGGACGGCCCGATGACCGAGACCGGCGTGTCCGGGGTGACCGGCACGACCTGGACGGCGATGACGTCCTCGCCGTCCTCCTTGAGCTGGTTCACCTGGGCGGTGTAGTTGCTGACGCCGGCGCCGCCGTGGTCCTCCAGGGTGACCGGGTTGGTCACGCCGGCGAGGTTCGCGTAGAAGCCGCGCTCGTCGGCGATGCCGCTGGGGCCGACCGAGCCCTCGTAGTCGGTGCGCAGCGCGGCGGCGGACACGACCGCCCAGGCGGCCGTGGCGGTGATGACGACCGCGCTGATCCAGACGCGGACGCGGGCGAGCGGGACGACGGCGACCGGGCACAGCGCGAGGAAGAGGCTGGGCATCAGCAGGCGGGCGTGCATGAAGTCGCCGCCGACGCGGACGACGTACAGGGCGTGGACCGCCGCGGCGAGGACGACGACGCCGACGAAGGACCACTCCCGCTTGCGCCACGGGACCGAGGGCAGCAGCAGCGCGAGCGTCGCGACCGCGAGGATGGCCGGGATCCAGAGCAGATGCGGCGCGACGAGGTCGGCGAGGTAGACCGCGCCCCGGCCCCACAGCGGGCGGCTGGACTCCTTGGCCACCCCGGTGTTGGGGACCAGCAGGCCGTAGTAGCCCATCCGGAAGACCTGGTAGGCCACCGGGACGACACCGGCCGCGACCAGGCCCAGCAGGCGCCGCCACCACGTGCCCGTGGCGATCACGGTCATCCAGACCAGGAGCAGACCTGCGATGACGACGAAGTCAGGGCGCACCAGCGGACCCAGGCCCACGAGGACGAACAGCCAGACCGGGCGGCCGGCACGGGTCGGCTCGGCCTGCAGCCAGCGGACCAGCCCCCAGAACGAGATACCGATCCAGGCGAACGACAGGCCGGTCTCCAGGCCGGAGGTGAGGAAGTCCCAGGTGGGCGGCAGCGCCAGGAAGATCACCGTCCCGAACGGGATCATCAGCCGGGCCGGGGTGCCGGCGAACAGCCGCCGGGCGCCGAGCATCGCGAACAGCACGCCGGTCACGGAGCCGACCAGCCCGAGGACGACCGAGGCCCAGGCGGCGTTGTCTCCGGGCACGATCCACTCGGCGACGGTGAGGACGGCCAGCCAGGCCGGGCTGGTGGCCACCTCGGCCCGCTCGGGCGCGGAGAAGACCGGGCCGTTGCCCGCGAGGATGTTCTCGACGACCCGGAAGTTGATGAACGCGTCGTCCGACGTCCACCGCAGCAGCCAGCCCGCCACCAGCACACCGGCCAGCACCGCACCGAACAGCACCCGCTCCAGCGGGCCGGAGCGGACCGGCCCGGCCGACGCCGGGGCGGTCTCGTCGGCCGCCGGCCGCTTGTTCCCGTGCGCCGGCGCGTGCCCGGCCGGGGGCACGTCCGTCTCGGCCTGCGGCTTGTCCGTCGTCTTCACATGGGGTCCAGGAGGGTGTCGGAGGCGGCGGGCGCCTGGGGGACAGTGTGTCCCCGGCGTGGCCGCCGGCGCGGTGATCGGTACGTGGTCATCACTGCCCGGTCAGCAGAACTTCTGCTCCGCGGCGAACGGGTCGACCGGGATGCGCAGGCTGGTCCGCTCGACCGAGCCGGTGAGGTTGTCCCAGAAGCGGTCCCAGGTCATGGGGTCGTTGGTGGCGGCGATGAGCTCGGCGGCGTCCCCGCAGGACAGCGCGTGCCGCGCGGCCGCGATCATGTCGGTCGCCGGCAGCCCGTCGACCTGGCGCTCGGCCAGCTCCGGGGAGCCGTAGCGGGCCAGCATGTACCACTCGGGGAAGGCCTTCTCGTGGCCGGGCCGCCCCGGGGGGCCGGGCTCCATGTGGCTGTTGACCGGGTCGCTGAGGCCCAGCTTGTCCAGGGTGAAGACGTCCAGTCCCGCGGCCACCCCGTAGAAGCCGGCGTTGTACACGTAGAAGACGGTGCCGCCGTCCGAGGGCGCGACGACGGCCACCGGGGTGTCCGGGGTGACCGACCCCACCTGGGTGGCGATGACGTCCTGCCCGTCGTGCTGGAGCTGGTTGACCCGGTCGGTGTACGCGCTGATGCCGGTCCGCCCGTGGTCGGCCAGGGTCACCGGGTTGGGGATCCCGGCGCGGCCGACGTAGAAGCCGCGCTCGTCGGCGATGCCGCTGGGGCCGACCTGGCCCGCGTAGTCGACCCGCAGGACGGCGACCGAGGCCGCCGCCCACACCGCGGTGGCGGTGAGCAGGACGGCGCTGATCCACACCCGCGCCCGGGTGAGCGGCACGGCCGCGATCGGGCACAGCGCGAGGAACAGGCTGGGCATCAGCAGGCGGGCGTGCATGAAGTCCCCGCCGACGCGCACCACGTAGAGCGCGTGCGCTGCGGCGGCCAGGAACACCACGGCGACGAGGGACCAGTCCCGCGTGCGCCAGGTCAGCGAGGGCAGCAGCAGGGCGAGCACGGCCACCGCGAGCAGCGCCGGGACGTAGAGCAGGTGCGGCGCGACGAGGTCGGCGAGGTAGACCGCGCCCCGGCCCCACAGCGGGCGGCTGGACTCCTTGGCCACCCCGGTGTTGGGCACCAGCAGGCCGTAGTAGCCCATCCGGAAGATCTGGTAGGCGACGGGCAGCACGCCGGCGGCGACCAGCCCGAGCAGCCGCTTCCACCAGGCCCCGCGGGCGACGACGGTCATCCAGACCAGCAGCAGGCCGGCGATGATCGCGAAGTCCGGGCGGACCAGCGGGCCGAAGCCGACCAGCACGAACAGCCACACCGGGCGGCCGGCGCGGACGGGCTCGGTCTGCAGCCAGCGGACCAGCCCCCAGAAGGAGATCCCGATCCAGGCGAAGGACATGCCGGTCTCGAGGCCGGAGGTGGTGAAGTCCCAGGTGGGCGGCAGCGCCAGGAAGATCGCCGTCCCGAACGGGATCATCAGCCGCGCGGGGGTGCCGGCGAACAGCCGCCGGGCGCCGAGCATCGCGAACAGCACGCCGGTCGCCGTGCCCAGCAGCCCCAGCACGACCGAGGCCCAGGCGACGGTGTCGCCGGGCACGATCCACTCGGCCACCGTCAGCACCGCCAGCCAGGCCGGGCTGGTGGCCACCTCGGCCCGCTCCGGGGCGGAGAACACCGGGCCGTTGCCGGCCAGGATGTTCTCCACGACGCGGAAGTTGATGAATGCGTCGTCCGACGTCCACCGCCGCAGCCAGCCCGCCACCAGCACACCGGCCACCACCGCACCGAACAGCACCCGCTCCGGCAGGCTCATCCGGCCGGGCCGGTGGGCGCGGGTTTCGTCGTCCACCCGTTCGCCGGGAGTGACGGTGGGGCTGTCCAGGGTGATGCTCGACAAGGCTTCGTCCGTCCTCGTGGGGGCACGGTCATTGCTCGGTGGTGGGCGGTCGCGCGGGGGAGGCCCACCGGACGGCGGAACACACGGGCTGGCAGGAGCCCACCGGCATCGTCCGCCGTCCAGCGTACGGGCTGGTCGACGCCCAGGGGCACTGCCGTGCCGACGGCCGGCAGCAGGCGCCCCGGACGTCACAGCCGCCCCTCTCGCCGGGCGTCAGCAGAACTGCTGCCCGGCCGCGGCCGGGTCCAGCGGGATGCGCATCGAGGTCCGCTCGACCGAGCCGGTCAGGTTGTCCCAGAACCGGTCCCAGGTCAGCGGCTCGTTGGTGGCGGCCAGGAGCTCCGCGGCCGCGCCGCAGGACAGCGCGGCCCGGGCGTCGGCGATCATCTCCGGCGCCGGCAGGTCCCCGCCGGTCCGCTCGGCCAGTTCGGGGGCGCCGTAACGGGCCAGCAGGTACCAGGCCGGGAAGCGCTTCTCGTGGCCGGGGCGGCCGGGCGCCTGGGCCTCCAGGTGGCTGGCGACCGGATCGGTCAGGCCCAGGTAGTCGAGCACGAAGACGTCGGTCCCGGCGGCCACCCCGCGGAACCCGGCGCTGCCGACGGAGAAGACGACGCCGCCGGACGACGGGGCGAGCACGTCGGCCTCGGCGTCCGGGCCGGTCGGCCCGACGGCGATGATGTCGGCCCCCTCGCGGTCCAGCTCGGCCAGCCGGGCACCGTAGGCGGACAGGCCGCCCTGGCCGTGGTCGGCCATCGTCACCGGGTTGGGGACGCCGGCCTTGCGGACGTAGACGCCCCGCTCGTCGGCGAAGCCGCTCGGGCCGATGTGGCCGGCGTAGTCGACCCGCAGGACCGCGACGGAGGCCGCCGCCCACACCGCGGTTGCGGTCAGCAGGACGGCGCCGACCCAGGCACGGGCCCGGGAGAGCGGGAGGGACGCGATCGGGCACAGCGCCAGGAAGAGGCTCGGCATGAGCAGGCGGGCGTGCATGAAGTCCCCGCCGACGCGGACGACGTAGAGGCCGTGAACCGCGGCGGCGAGCAGGACGACGGCGGCCAGCGACCACTCCCGCCGCCGCCAGCCGACCTTCGGCAGCACGAGGGCGAGGAGGACGACGGCCAGCAGGGCCGGCACCCACAGCATGTGCGGGGCGACCAGGTCGGCGAGATAGGTGAGCCCGCGCCCCCACAGCGAGCGGCTGGACTCCTTGGCGACCGCGGTGTTGGGCACGAGCAGGCCGTAGTAGCCCATCCGGAAGATCTGGTACCCGACCGGGAGGACGCCGGCCGCGACCAGCCCCAGCCCCCGCTGCCACCAGCGGCCGGCGCCCACGACGGTCAGCCACAGGAGGAGCAGGCCCGCGATGATCGCGAAGTCCGGGCGGACCAGCGGGCCCAGCCCGATGAGCACGTACAGCCACACCGGCCGGCCGGCGGCGGGCCGCTCGGCCTGCGTCCACCGCACGAGGCCCCAGAAGGACAGGCCGATCCAGCCGAAGGCGAGGCCGGTCTCCAGCCCGGAGGTGGTGAAGTCCCAGGTGGGCGGGAGCGCCGCGAAGATCGCCGCGCCGAAGGGCACCATCAGCCGCTTGGGCGTGGCGGCGAACAGCCGCCGGGCCCCGAGCATCGCGAACAGGACGCCCGCCGCCGTCAGGAACAGCCCCAGGACGACCGAGGCCCACGCGGCCGCCGATCCCGGCACGACCGCGTCGGCCCCGGCGAGGATGAACAGCCACAGGGGGCTGGTCGCCACCTCCACCCGCTCGGGCGCGGAGAACACCGGCCCGTTGCCGGCGAGGAGGTTGTCGACGACGCGGAAGTTGATGAAGGCGTCGTCGGTGGTCCAGCGGTGCCGCCAGCCGAGGACGAGCACGACGGCGACGACGCCCGCCGTCAGCAGCCGCTCCAGGAGGGCGAAGCGGTCCGAGGGACCTGCCGGCGCGACCTCCTCCGGTGCCACGTCGGGGAGCTCGGGGGCGATCGGCGCCTCGGCTGTCTGCGTCACGGTCTCGTCCGTCCTCGTGGGGAAAAGGCACTGGTGCGGTTCACCCACGGCCGCGCGATCGGTGTCGCTCCTGGTGAACGGGTAGCCCTTGCTCATGGCAATCGACCGGCTACGCAGTGTCTTCGGACGAGTCTAGGGGGTCACCGGCGAGGGTGAAGCCGAAAGACCGTTTCGCAACGCGCCATCGCCTCCGTCGTCACATCCGACTCATTCCTTCACGGACGAGCAGGTGCGGCAGGGGATCAGTGCCCCTCGAGCAGGCCCAGAAGGTAGGCGCCGTAACCGCTCTTGGCCAGGGGCTCGGCGATCTCCCGCAGGGCGACGTCGGACAGCCAGCCCTGCCGCCAGGCGACCTCCTCGATGCAGCCGATCTTGAGGCCCTGGCGCTCCTCGACCACGGAGACGAACTCGGTGGCCTGGCGCAGCGAGGCGAACGTGCCGGTGTCCAGCCACGCCGTCCCGCGGTCGAGGACGGTGACGGTGAGCCGGCCCTGCTTCAGGTAGTGCTCGTTGATCGCGGTGATCTCGAGCTCCCCGCGCGCGCTCGGAGTGATGCCGCGGGCGATCTCGACGACCTCGCGGTCGTAGAAGTACAGCCCCGGGACGGCGTAGGAGCTCTTCGGCCGGGGCGGCTTCTCCTCGATCGAGAGCACCCGGCCGGCGTCGTCGAACTCCACGACGCCGTAGTCCTGCGGGTTGGCCACGTGGTAGGCGAAGACGTGACCGCCGTCGGGCTCGGGCAGCCGGCCCAGGGCGGTGCCCAGGCCCGCGCCGTAGAAGATGTTGTCGCCGAGGACCAGCGCCGCGGCCTCGCCGCCGAGGAAGTCCGCGCCGATGAGGAAGGCCTGCGCCAGCCCCTCGGGCCGCGGCTGGACCGCGTACTCGATGCGCATGCCCAGCCGGCTGCCGTCGCCGAGCAGGGCGCGGAACGCGTCGCTGTCGCCCGGAGTGGTGATGACCAGCACCTCGCGGACGCCGGCCATCATCAGCGTGGAGAGCGGGTAGTAGATCATCGGCTTGTCGTAGACCGGCATCAGCTGCTTGCTGACCGCCTGCGTGATGGGGAACAGGCGGCTGCCCGTGCCGCCGGCCAGGATGATCCCGCGCATGATCGGCAACGGTAGGCGATCCGGGCAGCTCAGGGCCGCGGCGTCCCCAGCCACAACCTCCCGACGAGTGAGCTGCCGCCCGGCGTGCCCACCGGCTCCCAGCGGGTCGCCCACCCCTCGGCGTGCAGCTGGATGATCGCCGCGCCGAGCAGCGCGCCCAGGTTGAGCTCGGCGGTCAGCGTGGCGCGCTCGGGCAGGTGGACGTCGACGACGCCGTCCTCCTCGCCGCCGAAGCGCAGCACCACCGGGAACTCCGGCAGCGCCTCGCTGGCGATGCGGAACGCCTCGGCCACGGCCGCCAGCTCACCGTCCCGGGGGACGAGGTCCTCGCTGGGCCTGCGGGCGGCCACCAGGTCGCGGCTGCCGTAGGGGAACAGGTCGCCCGCGCCGAGGCGCACCAGCGGACGGGTGCCGGCGTCCTCGCCGTCCGGGCGGGCGACGGCCAGCCCGCGGACGACGGCCACCGGCACCCCGGCGAGCTTGCCCTTGACGAGGTCCGCGGCGGCGGCCAGCTCGTCGACGACGGCGACCTGGGTGGTCTCCAGCGTGTTGCCGTGCCGGTCGACCGCGCCGCGGTGGTCCTCGAGCGCGATGATCCCGGCCGCGCCGACCGCCACGTCGGTGAGGCCCTCGCGCCAGGTGCGCCCGAAGGTGTCGCTCACCACGACCGCGACGTCCACCCCGAGCAGCTCGCGCAGCCGTCCGCGCAGCGCCCGGGCGGAGGCGTCGGCGTCCTCGGGCAGGAGGACCAGGGAGTCCCCGGCCACGTTGGAGGCGTCGATGCCGGCGGCCGCGACCACCCAGCCCTGCCGGGTCTGCACGATCTTCAGCGGCCCGCGCCGGGCGACGACCCGCACCGCCTCCTCGTCGATGGCCCGCTGGCGCGCCGCCTCGCGGTCCTCCCCGGGCGGCACGGAGACCAGCCGGCCCTCGACCTTGGACACGACCTTCGACGTGACGACGACGACGTCCCCGTCGGCCAGCCAGGGCGCGGCGCCGGCGATCGCCGCCGCCAGGTCGTCGCCGGGGCCGAACTCGGGCAGCCCCGGCACCGGGTGCACCGAGTAACCGTGCTCAGGCACCGGCGGCGTCCAGGGCGGCGCGGGCGAGGGTGGCGGTCGTCTCGGGGTCGGACATGAGCAGCGGCACCTGGCGGACGTCGACCCCGGGGACGTCGGCCTCGTCCTCCGGCGCGACCAGCCAGGCGTCGAGCAGCCCCCCGTCGCCGCGGGCGCCGTAGTGCCGGCCCACGCCCTCGGCGCTGACCTCGATGCCGAGCACCGGCAGGCAGCGGTCGGCCATACCCCGGACGACGGCCCCGCCGACGATGGGGGAGACCCCGACGACCCGCCCCCGGGTGGCCAGCAGCGCCTCGCGCAGGCCGGGGACGCCGAGGATCGTGCCGATCGAGACGACCGGGTTGGACGGCGCCAGCAGCACCGCGTCGGCGGCGGCGAGCGCCTCGGCCACGCCCGGGGCCGGGCGCGCCGAGTCGACGCCCACCTGGACGAAGGCCGACGGCTCCAGCGCCGCCCGGTAGCGGACCCACCACTCCTGGAAGTGGATCGCCCGCTGCCGCGTGCTCGGCTGGTCGCCGTCCTCGGGGTCGGCGACGACGACGTGGGTCTCCACCCGCTGGTCGCTCATCGGCAGCACGGTGACCCCGGGCTGCCAGCGGTCGGCGATCGCCGCGGTCACCTGGGAGAGCGGATAGCCGGCGTCGAGCAGGCGGGTGCGGATCAGGTGGGTGGCCAGGTCGCGGTCGCCGAGGCCGAACCAGGTCGGCTCGGCGCCGTACGCGGCCAGCTCGTCCTTGACCGTCCAGCTCTCGCCGACCCGGCCCCAGCCGCGCTCCTCGTCGATGCCGCCGCCGAGGGTGTAGACCACGGTGTCGAGGTCCGGGCAGATCCGCAGACCGTGCATCGTCACGTCGTCGCCGGTGTTGACGATCGCTGTGACGTGGCTCTCCGGGGCCGTCGATCGCAGTCCCCGGAGAAACCGGGCTCCCCCCACGCCTCCGGCGAGCACGACGATCTCCACGAAACGCATCGTGCCGCATGGCAGTTGTCGACTGTTTGACCGGCGTGTCGGGTGGGCCGGCGAGAAATTGACGAACGACCGTGACACCTGGGGTTTCTGTGGCGATCCGCTTACAACGCGCGAAGTTGACGCCCTCGGAGCGACACGCGTGTAATTCCCGCGGTGTCATCCAGTGCAGAGCGGCCCGGGAACGTCTCGGAGAACGCGCACCGGGACGAGAGCGAGAGGGGACGCATCGTCATGGCGGAGGTGTCGTGGTTGAGCGATTACATGGGCGCGTCCGAGCGGTCCGCTGACCGGTTCGGCCTGGGCTCCGACCACGGCGTCGCCGGGCCGCTGGGCGGCCAGGGCATCGCGGGCCTGCTGGGCATCGGCCTCGAGGCCGACGCGCAGTCGTGGCAGGAGCGGGCGCTGTGCGCGGAGACGGACCCGGAGGCGTTCTTCCCCGAGAAGGGCGGCTCCACCCGCGAGGCGAAGAAGATCTGCACCGGCTGCGAGGTCAAGGCCGAGTGCCTGGAGTACGCGCTGGCCAACGACGAGCGCTTCGGCATCTGGGGCGGTCTGTCCGAGCGCGAGCGGCGCCGCCTGCGCCGCCGTGCCGTCTGAGAAGGGACCCCTGCCCCACCGCTCGCATGCGCGCGGCGGGCCCCTGCAGGGGGCCACACAGCCGCCGACGGTTCCCGTCGGCGGCTGTGGTCGTATGAGGGGGTGCTCACCCGGGTCGCCGTCGGCCGCGCCCGGGTGGTGCGGGAGATCCGCGCCGCCGCGCCGCTCATGGCCCGGCTGCGCGCGCCCGTTCCGGCGCGTGGCCCCTGGCTGACCGCCGTCCTGACGGCGTCCGCCGCCTCCCGGCCGGTCGCCGTCGTCGTGGAGCCGCACCCGCAGGGCCGTCCGGCCGGCCTGGCGCTGCTGGACCTGCGCCCCCGCGGAGTGGCCGTGGAGGCGACGCTGCTCGGCAGCTCTCCGGCCGGCCCCGCCCCCACCGGCCGGCCGCCGGGCCGCCTGCTCGCCGCCGACGCCACGGCCGCCGATCTGCTCGCGGCCGGCATCCTCGAGCTGCTGGGCTCGCTGCGCCGGCCGTGGACGCTGCGGCTGGCCGGACTGCCGCTCGGCTGCCCGACCACGGCAGCCCTCGCCGCCCGGCTGCCGAGCGCGTCCTTCGGCAGCGGGCGCACCGAACGGCTGGTCGACGAGCTCGGGCCGGGAGCCCGCACGACCGATCCCCGGGCGCTCGACCGGGCCCTGCCGGCATTGTTCGCCCGCGAGCCGCACCGCCGGGCGCGGACCTTCCTGCGGACCGCCGCCCGGGTGCACGCCGCGATCGGCCAGTTGGAGCTCGCGGTGGTGGGGGAGCGGGCGGCGCTGCTCACGCTCGTCGACGGCGCCGACCGCTGGCCCTGGTGGGGGTTCGCCGACGACGGTGGGCTGCGCCGCGAGATGGGCGCGCCGCTGGTCTCGCTGAGCGCGACAGGCGGCCCCCGGCTCAGGCTCCGGCGCGCATCGCGCTGACCTCGCGGTCGTCGACCGACTCCGCCCGGCCCTCGCCGAGGACGAACTCGCCCGAGGCCGCCGTCCAGCCGTCGGTGAGCTGCCGGTCCGGCCGCACCGTCACCGTCAGCGCGTACAGCCGCCCGGTGTAGACCGGTCCGGTGCCGTTCGGGCGGGTGTAGGTCGGGAAGCGCCCCGACAGCCGCAGGCCGCCGCCGGACCGGGTCACCGCCAGCGCGGGCGCCGGGAGGTCGGCGTACTCGGTCAGCGAGCGTCGGCAACCCGCGGCGGCCGGGTCCGGCGGCGGGCGGTCGGCCATGCAGTTCCACGTCGGCAGCCGCACGTGCGCCAGCGCCGTCGCCTCGTCGGCGACGGTCACCTGCACGGTCGGATAGGTGACGGTGACCCCGACGGCGCGCGGCTCGAGGACCACCCCGCCGAAGGCCAGCCGGGCCGCGACGCCGTCCGGCCCGAGGGGCACGGCGCGGTCGGCGAGCGTCCCGGCGCCCGTCTGCCCGGAGGACGGCGCCGCGGGGACCGGCAGCGCGGTGGCGGACGGCGTCGCCGTCCCGGTCGGGCGGGCCGGCTCCGGCGGCTGCCGGCGCTCGCCGACGGCGGCGGCCACCGCGGCGACGGCGATGAGCGCGAGCGCGGCCACGGCCACGGCCACGAGCACCCGGCCGGGGGCCGCCGTCGGCGCGCCGGTGCGAACCGGCGGGGAGGACCGCGCGGTGCCGGCACCGGGGGAGCCGGGCGGGCGCTCGCGGAAGGCCGGCAGGTCGTCGTGCGGGTAGACGCCGGGCGGCGCCGGCTCGGGCCCACCCGGGCGGGAACCGGCCGGCCGGCGGGTCAGGATCAGCGCGGCGAGCAGCGCCAGCGCCAGGACGCCGACCGCGACGGCGATCCCGAGCGCGAGGGCCGGCCCGGGTGCCGCCGTCTGGACGTCCATCGCGCCCAGCATCGCAGCACGCCGGCCGGCCGATGACGGCGCGGCGTAGCCGGCTCCCCGCACCGCGTGGTCCCCCCGTGCTTGGATGCGCGGCGATGAGCGACGCGCGGCGACCGGCCGACGAGGGCGCCCGCGCGCGGGTCGAGGCCCTGCTCGCCGAGCTGGGCATCGAGGAGCAGCTGCTGTCGGTGGTCGACCTCGCCGCGGCGCTCGGCGTCGTCCAGGGTGTGCTGGCCGACCGCGTCGTCGACCTCGCGGTCACCGAGAACGGCCGGCTGCGGCTGCGCGCCGAGCTGCGCGGCCGCCGGTGGGCCGAGGAGCGGGCGGTCGCCGTCCCCGAGGTCCTCGCGGCCAACGACGACGGGCGCTGGATGGTGTCCGGCCGGGTGCACGGCGTGCCGGCCGGCGGGCCGAGGTGGGCGCAGGCCGCCGTCGAGTCGGCCGTGCGCATCGCGCCCCTGCCCGCGCCGCCCGGGGAGCCGTGGCAGCCGCCGCGCGGTCCCGCGCTGGGCCGGGCGCGCGCTTCTGTCGAGGACGCCGGCCGGCTGGTCCGCGGCGGGGTGCGGCTGGCCGAGCTGCGGGCGATCCGGGCCGCGACCCGCCAGCTGCCGCTCTCCGAGGTCACCCACGGCGACTTCCGCGCCGCCAACGCCGTCCTCGACGAGGAGCAGGGTCGGCTGGTCGTGCTGGAGTGGACGGCCGTGAGCCCGGGCCCGCGGCACCGTGACCTGCTCACGCTGTGGGCCACGACCGCCGACGACGAGGACCGCGAGCTGATCGCCGACGTCGTCCTGGACCGGACCGCCGGCTGGGAGCAGCCCGACGTCGGGCTGCTCTGGCACGCGGTCGCGCTCGAGCAGCTGGTCGCGCGCCTGACCCGGCCCGACCGCGGCGACGGACTGGACGTGGCGTTCGCCCGCGCCCGCCTGGCCGAGGCCCGCCGCATCGCCAAGGACCTCGGCGCTTAGCCGGTGGGGTCGATCTCCTCGGGATCGCGGCCGAGCAGGACGGCGACCTGGTCGACGACGACGTCGCGGACGAGGTCGGCGAGGTCGTCGCGGTCGTGCGCCCGGATCTCCAGCGGCCGGCGGTAGACGATGATCCGCGGCGGCACCTCGCGGCCGTTCTCGCGGTGCGCCGGGAGCACCCGCGCCAGCGGCACGCTGCCGTCGTCCAGGACGTCGGCGTCGAGCACCACCTCGTCGGGGCTGGTGTGCTCGACCCAGGGGACGTCCTCGACGGCGAACTCCACCCCGGCCAGCTCGCGCTCCCAGCGGCGCTCGAGGTCCTCGACGGCGTCGAGCACCAGGTCGTCGAACTGCTCGGCGCGGCTGCGCGCCAGCGGCACCTCGTCGGGCACGAGCCGGCCCCGCAGCCCGCGGCCGTGGCGGTCGCGGCGCGAACGGGTCGGTCGGCTGGGCGGTCGCGTCATGTCGGGTGCGAGCCTACGGCGACCGGGGGACGGCGGCCCTGATCAGCGCGGCAGGCGGCGCCACACGGCGCGCGGCAGCAGCCGCATCCCGAAGAAGACCGGCCGCAGCACCGGCGGCACCCACACGGTGCCGCGCCCTCGGGCCAGCCCGCCGACCACGGCGTCGGCGACCTGCTCCGGCGTGCTGGAGAACGGCGCCGGCGCCATCCCCTCGGTCATCCGCCCGATCACGAACCCGGGTCGCACCAGCAGCAGCGACACGCCCGACCCGGCCAGCGCGTCGGCCAGCCCGCTGGCGAAGCCGTCGAGGCCGGCCTTCGCCGAGCCGTACACGTAGTTGGCCCGCCTGACGCGCACGCCGGCCACCGAGGAGAAGACCACGAGCGTGCCGCGGCCGGCGCGGCGCAGCAGGTCGGCCAGCAGCGTGAGCACGTGCACGTGCGCCACGTAGTCGGTGTGCACGACGGCGACGGCGGCCGCGGGGTCGCGCTCGGCCGCCGCCTGGTCGCCCAGCACGCCGAAGGCGACGACGACGGTCGCGGGGACGCCGACGCGCGCGACGACCTCGTCGAGGACGGCGGCGTGCCGGCCCAGGTCGTCGGCGTCGAACTCGACCCGCTCCACCGCGGTGGCGCCGGCGCGCCGGAGCGCGGCCTCCTGCTCGTCCAGCTCGGCCGCGCGCCGCGCGGCCAGCACGAACGTCCGGCACCCGCGCGCGGCGAGCCGTTCGGCGACCGCGACGCCGATCTCGCTGCGCCCGCCCAGGACGAGCACCGGACCGCTGTCGGGACCCACGGGGTCATCGTGCAGGATGGGAACCGGCCCCGGATTCCCGGTGTGCCTGCTGCCGTCGACGTGGGTACGGCGTTACTGTGCCCAGCGTGAGGAACCGGTGGTGAGGCAGTCACGTCGCTGCTCGCGCAGCGGCTGCGCGCAACCGGCAGCGGCGACCCTGACCTACGTCTACGCGGAGTCGACCGCTGTCGTAGGGCCGTTGGCGACGTTCTCCGAGCCGCACAGCTACGACCTGTGCGAGTTCCACGCCGAGCGGCTGACCGTGCCGCGCGGCTGGGAGGTCGTGCGCCACGAGATCGACGTCGAGGACTCCGGCCCGACCGGCGACGACCTGCTCGCCCTCGCCGACGCCGTGCGCGAGGCCGCCCGGCCCGAGCCGCCGCGGAACCCGGCCGACGACGGCAGCGGCACCCGCCGCGGCCACCTGCGCGTCCTGCCCGACCTCAGCTGAGGGCGGACCCCCGTCCCGCCGCTGCCGCGGCCCGGACCGCGCGCCGTTAGTGTTCGGGACGTGCGCGATCTCTCTGCGGTCGTCAAGGCCTACGACGTGCGCGGGGTCGTCCCCGGGGAATGGGACGAGGACGTCGCCCGTGCGCTCGGCGCCGCGTTCGCGGAGTTCGTGACGGCCGACAGCGGCGCCACCGCCGTCGTCACCGCGCACGACATGCGCGAGTCCTCCGCCCCGCTCTCCCGCGCCTTCGCCGAGGGCGTCACGGGCCGCGGCGTCGACGTCATCGAGGCCGGGCTCGGCTCGACCGACCTGCTCTACTTCGCGGCCGGCTCGCTCGACGTGCCCGGCGCGATGTTCACCGCCAGCCACAACCCGGCGAAGTACAACGGCATCAAGATGTGCCGCGCCGGGGCCGCCCCGATCGGCCAGGAGTCCGGGCTGGCGCGGATCCGGGAGCTGGCCGAGCGGGACACCTACGACCGCGATCCCGGCCGGGTCGGCACGGTGACAGCGCGCGACGTCCTGCACGAGTACGCGGCGTACCTGCACTCGCTGGTCGACCTCTCCGCGATCCGGCCGCTGCGGGTCGTCGTCGACGCCGGCAACGGCATGGGCGGGCACACGGTGCCGGTCGTCCTCGAGGGGCTGCCGCTCACCGTCGTCCCGCTCTACTTCGAGCTCGACGGCTCCTTCCCCAACCACGAGGCGAACCCGCTCGACCCGGCCAACCTGGTCGACCTGCAGGCCGCCGTCCGCGAGCACGGCGCCGACCTCGGCCTGGCCTTCGACGGCGACGCCGACCGGGTGTTCGTCGTCGACGAGCGGGGGAAGGCGGTGAGCCCGTCGGCGATCACCGCGCTGGTCGCCGTCCGCGAGCTGGCCAAGGGCCGCGGGACGACGATCATCCACAACCTGATCACCTCGCGGGCGGTGCCGGAGATCGTGCGCGAGCACGGCGGCGACCCGGTGCGCACGCGGGTCGGGCACTCCTTCATCAAGGCCGAGATGGCCCGCACCGACGCCGTGTTCGGCGGCGAGCACTCGGCGCACTACTACTTCCGCGACTTCTGGCGCGCCGACACCGGGATGCTGGCCGCCATGCACGTGCTGGCGGCGCTGGGGGAGCAGAGCCGGCCGCTGTCGGAGCTGGCCGCGGCCTACTCGCGCTACGCCGCCTCGGGCGAGATCAACTCCACCGTGGCCGACGCCGCCGACCGGACCGCCGCCGTCCGCAAGGCGTTCGAGGAGACCGACGGTGTCAGCGTGGACGAGCTCGACGGGCTGACCGTGTCGCTGCCGGACGGCGCCTGGTTCAACCTGAGGGCGAGCAACACCGAGCCGCTGCTGCGGCTCAACGTCGAAGCGCCCGACGCGGCCCGCATGGCCGAGGTGCGGGACCGAGTGCTGGAGCTGGTGCGCGCATGAGCGGTCCTCTGGGCCTGGATCCCGTCCTCCTCGAGATCCTCGCCTGCCCCGACACCCACCACAGCCCGCTGACGGTGGACGAGGAGGCCGGGGAGCTGCTCTGCACCACCTGCGACCGCGCGTTCCCGGTGCGGGACGGGATCCCCGTGCTGCTGCTCGACGAGGCGCGCCACCGTGGAGGCCAGGGGACATGACCTCGCCCGAGCTCGCCGAGGAGGTCCTCGACGACCTCGAGCTGCTGCGTGCCCGCGACCCGCGCGGCCTGCTGCCGGCCGTCGCCGGCGCCGGCGCGCAGGTGCGCGAGACCGCCCGGCTGACCGAGGAGGCCGGCCTGGAGCGGATCACCTCCGGCGGCCGCCCCCGCGGGCTGATCATCGTCGCCCGGCGCGAGGGCGCGGTCGCGGCCTCGGTGCTGCGGGCGCTGCTCGGCCCCGCCAGCCCGGTCACCGTGGACGTCGTCCCGGGGCCGGCGCTGCCGGTGTGGGCCGGGCCCACGGACATCGCGGTGGTGGCCACCCGCACCGGGGCCGGCCGGTACGCGGTGGCCCCGGCCTACGACGCGGCCCGCCGCGGTGTCTCGCTGCTCGGCATCGGCGCCGAGGACGCACCGCTCCAGGCGGCCTGCTCCACCGCCCGGGCGCCGTACGTCGCCCTGCCGCGCAGCCGGGTCCGCCACACGACCCTGTGGTCGATGCTGACCCCGCTGCTGCGGCTGGCCGTCGACCTCGGGCTGGTCGCGGAGTCGGTGGCCGACCCCGAGGCGGTCGCCGCGGCGCTCGACGAGATCGCCTCCGAGTGCGGCCCGGCGCAGGAGTCGTTCGTCAACCCCGCCAAGACCCTCGCCCTCGAACTGCTCGACGCGATGCCGGTCATCGCGGCCGAGGGGCCGCTCGCCGGCGCGGCGGCCGCGCGGGTCGCCGACCAGCTGGCCACCCTCGCCGGGCTGCCGGCCCCGAGCTTCCGGCTGCCCGACCAGCGGGTGGCCGCCTACGCCGTGCTGGGCGGGCCGCTGGCCCCCTCGGACGGCGAGGACGACTTCTTCCGCGACCGCGCGGACGACCGCGGCCGCCGGCTGCGGCTGCTGACCATCCGCGATCCCGACGCCGGCGGCCTCGACGGCGGAGGGGAACGCGAGCCCCGGTCGGCCGCCGAGGCCATGAACGAGACGCTGCGCACGGCCGCGGCGCACAACGTGCCGGTCAGCGGCCTGGCCGAGCACGGCGAGCCGGAGCGGTTCCCCCGGCTGCCCCGCCTGGCGCGGCAGCTGGCCGTCGCCGACTTCAGCGCCGTGTACCTGGCGCTGGCACTCGACTCCGAGAGGGCCCATCACGGATGACCACCGACTCCGCGCAGCCGGCCACCGCCGCCGAGCAGTCCCACGGCGGCGGGCACGGGGGAGACCACGGCGGCGGCACGGCCATCATCGCCGCGCTGCTGGCCAACCTCGGCATCGCGGCGGCCAAGTTCGTCGCCTTCTTCGTCACCGGCGCCTCGTCCATGCTCGCCGAGGGCATCCACTCGGTCGCCGACTCCGGCAACCAGGTGCTGCTGATCATCGGCGGCAAGCGCGCGAAGCGGGCGGCCACCCCCGAGCACCCCTTCGGTTTCGGTCGCGACCGCTACGTCTACGGCTTCCTCGTCGCGATCGTGCTGTTCAGCGTCGGTGGCCTGTTCGCCATCTACGAGGGCGTGCACAAGCTGCAGCATCCCGAGGAGCTGGAGTCGCCGATCTGGGCGATCGGCGTGCTCGTGGTGGCGATCGTGCTCGAGGGCTTCTCGCTGCGCACCGCCATCAAGGAGACCAACGAGGTGCGCCGGCCGGGGGAGAGCTTCTGGCAGTTCATCCGGCATGCCCGGGCGCCGGAGCTGCCCGTCGTCCTGCTGGAGGACACCGCCGCCGAGACCGGCCTGGTCTTCGCCCTCCTCGGGGTCGGGCTCACCGCGCTGACCGGCGAGCCGGTCTTCGACGCCCTCGGCACGATCCTCATCGGTCTGCTGCTCGTGGCGGTGGCCGCGGTCCTCGGGGTGGAGACCAAGAGCCTGCTGCTCGGCGAGGCCGCGACCCCGGATGCGCAGCGGCGGATCGTCCAGGCGCTCGAGGGCGGTGACCACACCCTGTCGGTCATCCACATGCGCACCCAGCACCTCGGGCCCGAGGAGCTGCTCGTGGCCGCGAAGATCGCCGTCCGGCACGACGAGACGGCGGCCAGCATCGCGCGGGCCATCGACGAGGCCGAGGCACGCGTCCGCGCGGCCGAGCCCTCCGCCCGGGTCATCTACCTCGAGCCCGACATCCGCCGGGCCGGCGAGGAACCGCGCCCCGGGGAACCGGCCGCCGTCCCGGAGTGATCGGCGAGACATCGGAACGGTGCGCCACGGGGGGACAGTCGGGAGCGTGAGTCGGACGGAGCTCTCGCCGGCGCGACGCCGGGCCGACCGCGCCCGGCTGCCGGACGAGGTGGTCGACGTCCTCGTGGTCGGGGGCGGGGTGACCGGCGCCGGCGCGGCGCTCGACGCGGCCAGCCGCGGGCTGTCCGTCGCGGTGCTCGAGGCGCGCGACTGGGCCGCCGGGACCTCGAGCCGGTCCAGCAAGCTCATCCACGGCGGGCTGCGCTACCTCGAGCAGTTCGCCTTCCCCCTGGTGCAGGAGGCGCTGCACGAGCGCGCCCGGCTGGTGCAGACGATCGCGCCGCACCTGGTCACGCCGCTGCCGTTCCTCCTGCCGCTGACCGCGCCGGTCTGGCAGCGGGCCTACTACGGCGCCGGGGTGGCGCTCTACGACGTCCTCGGGGCCGCGCTGGCCGCCGACCGGGGCATCCCGACCCACCGGCACCTGTCCCGGCGGGCCACCCTCGAGGCGTTCCCCGGCCTGCGCGCGGACGTCGTCCGGGGCGCGATCCGCTACTGGGACGCGCAGGTGGACGACGCCCGGCACACGCTGGCCGTCGTCCGGACGGCGGCCGGCTACGGCGCGCGGGCGCTGTCCAGCGCGCGGGTCACCGGCCTGCTGCGGGACGGCGACCAGGGGCCGGTCGTCGGCGTGCGCGTCGCGGACCTGACCGACGGGTCGGCGTTCTCGGTGCGCGCCCGCA
The DNA here is from genome assembly GCF_059428245.1 of Geodermatophilus sp. SMS 5-13. NCBI lineage: Bacteria > Bacillati > Actinomycetota > Actinomycetes > Geodermatophilales > Geodermatophilaceae > Geodermatophilus > Geodermatophilus sp. SMS 5-13. The sequence goes on along the minus strand of NZ_CP165729.1, from coordinate 4,742,445 downwards.
GCGTGATCGCCGCGACCGGCGTCTGGAGCGACGACGTCGGGGCGATGCTGGGCGTCGAGGCGCCCAGCCTGCGCGTGCGGGCCTCCAAGGGTGTGCACCTGGTCGTGCCGCGGGCCGCGATCGACGGCCACCTGGTCTCGCCGACCGGCCTGATCCTGCGGACGCCGACCAGCGTGCTGTTCGTCATCCCGTGGGGCGAGCACTGGATCGTCGGCACCACCGACACCCCGTGGCGGCTGGACCGGGCGCACCCCGCGGCCAGCAGCGCCGACATCGCCTACCTGCTCGACCAGGTCAACCGGGTGCTGACCCGGCCGCTGACCACGGCGGACATCGTCGGCGTCTACGCCGGGCTGCGGCCGCTGCTCGCCGGGGAGGCCGACCAGACCAGCCGGCTCTCCCGGGAGCACGCCGTCGTGACGCCGGTGCCCGGCCTGGTGCTGGTGGCCGGCGGCAAGTACACGACCTACCGGGTGATGGCCGAGGACGCCGTCGACGCGGCCGTCGCCGGGCTGCCCGGGGTGCCGGCCTCGCGCACGGCACACCTGCCGGTCGTCGGGGCCCGCCGGTGGGACGCCGTCCGGGGCAGCGGGCCGCGGCTGGCGGCGGCGTCCGGGCTCACCGAGGCGGCCGTCGACCGGTTGCTGCACCGCCACGGCGACCGGGTGGACGACGTCCTGGCCCTGGTCCGCGCGGACCCGGCGCTCGGCCGCCCGCTGGCCGGCGCGCCCGGCTACCTCCGCGCCGAGGTCGTCCACGCCGTGACCGCCGAGGGGGCGCTGCACCTCGACGACGTGCTGACCCGCCGCACCCGCGTCTCCATCGAGACGGCGCACCGGGGCGTGGAGTCCGCGCCCGAGGTGGCCGGGCTGATGGCCGGCCCGCTCGGCTGGGACGACGAGCGGCGCGACCGCGAGGTGGAGCACTACCTGGCCCGCGTGGCCGCGGAGCGGGAGTCCCAGCGGATGCCGGACGACCGGACGGCGGACGCGGCCCGGCACGGCGCTCCCGACGTCCGGGCCTCCGCCGTCTGACCCCATGGGGGGTTGCGCGGCGCCGAGGAGACCGGCGGCATAGGGGGAGTGCCCCCCGCGCACGTAATCTCGGCAGCGATGTGGCCACTGACCAGTGCGGTCCGCTGCTACCCGTGGGGTAGCCGCACCGTGATCCCGGAACTCCTCGGCCAGCCGGTGCCGTCCGAGCGACCGCAGGCAGAGCTCTGGATGGGGGCCCACCCCGACGACCCGAGCCGGCTGCCCGACGGGCGCGGCCTCGACGCCGCGATCGCCGCGGACCCTCAGCGGCTGCTCGGCGACGCGGTCGTGGCCCGCTTCGGCGCGCGGCTGCCGTTCCTCATGAAGGTGCTCGCCGCCGAGACGCCGCTGTCGCTGCAGGCGCACCCGACGCCCGAGCAGGCCGAGGCCGGCTACGCCGCCGAGGAGGCCGCCGGCGTCCCGCAGGACGACCCGACGCGCACCTTCAAGGACCCGTACCACAAGCCCGAGCTGCTGCTGGCGCTCTCGACCTTCGAGGCGCTCTGCGGCTTCCGCCCGGTCGAGGAGTCGCTGCACTGCCTGGCCAAGCTGCAGCTGCCCGAGCTCAAGCCGACGATCGCGGCGCTGGCCCGCGGGGGCCTGCGGGCGGCTATCCCGCAGCTGCTGGCCCTGTCGGAGAAGCGGCGGAAGTCGCTGGTCGACGCGGTGGCCGCGAAGGCGGCGTCGTTCGTGGCCGCCCACGACCCGGAGTTCATCAACACCTACCGCTGGGCCGCGGCGCTCGCCGAGTCCTACCCCGGCGATCCGGGCGTGGTCATCTCGCTGATGTGCAACCACCTCAAGCTCGCCCCCGGCGAGGCGGTGTTCCTGCCGGCGGGGAACCTGCACGCGTACCTGTCCGGCGCGGGCGTCGAGGTGATGGCCAGCTCCGACAACGTGCTGCGTGGCGGGCTGACCGCCAAGCACGTCGACCTGGCGGCGCTGATCGAGGTGCTCGACTTCACCGACGGCCGGGTGCCGGTCATCCATCCGGTGCTCGGGCCGGGCGGTCTGCGCTACCCGGTGCCGGTCGAGGACTTCGACCTCACCCGGGTCCAGCTCGGCGGCGAGAGCGGCATCCTCACCACCCGCGGTCCGCAGGTCCTGCTGTGCACCGAGGGGACGGCGGTGCTGGCCTCCGCCGACGGGGAGCTGGTGCTGGCCAAGGGGGAGTCGGCGTTCGTGCCGGCCGGGGCGCCGGTGAGCGCCCGGGGCCCCTCCGTCCTGTACCGGACCACGACCGCCGTCTCCTGAGCCGGGGCCCCGCGCGGGTTACCCTGGTCGACGGCACGAGCCCCGCCGAAGCCTCGGCATGCTCGCTCTCTTTCGACGACACATCCCGACCGAGAGCGCTCGCCCCTGAGGCCGGGCGCGGACGTGGAGCGACATGACTGGCACGCGTGTGCTGACCGACGGCGACTTCAAGGTCGCCGACCTCTCCCTCGCCGGCTTCGGCCGCAAGGAGATCCGCCTGGCCGAGCACGAGATGCCCGGCCTCATGGCCCTGCGCGAGGAGTACGGCGCCGAGCAGCCGCTCGCGGGCGCCCGCATCGCCGGCTCGCTGCACATGACCGTGCAGACCGCCGTCCTCATCGAGACGCTCGAGGCGCTGGGCGCCGACGTCCGCTGGGTCAGCTGCAACATCTTCTCCACGCAGGACCACGCCGCCGCAGCGATCGTCGTCGGCGACGGCACCCCCGAGCAGCCCACCGGCGTCCCGGTGTTCGCCTGGAAGGGCGAGACGCTCGAGGAGTACTGGTGGTGCACCCAGCGGCTGTTCGAGTTCCGCGACGCCGACGGCGCGATCGTCGGCCCGAACATGCTGCTGGACGACGGCGGCGACGCCACGCTGCTGGTGCACCTGGGCACCCGCTTCGAGGCCGAGGGCGCCGTCCCGGAGGCCACCGAGGCCGACTCCGACGAGTACGGCGTCATCCTCGCCGCGCTGCGGCAGAGCCTGACCGAGGACGCGCAGCGCTGGACCCGCATCGGCCAGGGCATCTCGGGCGTCACCGAGGAGACCACGACCGGCGTGATGCGCCTGTACGAGCTCGCCCGCGACGGCCGGCTGCTGTTCCCGGCGATCAACGTCAACGACTCGGTGACCAAGAGCAAGTTCGACAACCTCTACGGCTGCCGGCACTCGCTCATCGACGGCATCAACCGGGCGACCGACGTGATGATCGGCGGCAAGGTCGCCGTCGTCTGCGGCTACGGCGACGTCGGGAAGGGGTGCGCGGAGTCGCTGCGCGGCCAGGGCGCCCGCGTGATCGTCACCGAGATCGACCCGATCTGCGCGCTGCAGGCCGCGATGCACGGCTACGAGGTGACCACGCTCGACGAGGTGATCGGCAAGGCCGACATCATCGTCACGGCCACCGGCAACAAGGACATCATCACCGCCGAGCAGCTCGCCCGGACCAAGCACCAGGCGATCGTGGGCAACATCGGGCACTTCGACAACGAGATCGACATGGCCGGTCTGGCGCGGACGCCCGGCATCGAGAAGACCAACATCAAGCCGCAGGTCGACGAGTGGCGGTTCCCCGACGGCCACACGATCATCGTGCTCTCCGAGGGCCGCCTGCTGAACCTCGGCAACGCCACCGGGCACCCGAGCTTCGTGATGAGCGCCTCGTTCGCCAACCAGGTGCTCGCCCAGATCGAGCTGTGGACCAGGCGCGCCGAGTACGAGGGCAAGGCCCCCACCGTCACGGTGCTGCCGAAGAAGCTCGACGAGCACGTCGCGCGGCTGCACCTCGACGCCCTCGGCGTGACGCTGACCGAGCTGACCAAGGTGCAGGCCGACTACATCGGCGTGTCCGTGGAGGGTCCGTTCAAGAGCGACCACTACCGCTACTGACGGCCGGAGGGACTTTCCGCACGGAAAGTCCTCAGGGGGGACACCCGGCCGTGTGTCTTGCGGCCGGGTGGCGCCGCCTTTCGAGCTGGACAGCGCAGAATGGGCGCCGTGCCACCCACCGCGCCGCAGAACGGGCATAGCCGGGGCCGAGTCCTGGTCGTCGACGACGACGCCGCTCTCGCCGAGATGCTCGGCATCGTCCTCCGCCGTGAGGGCTACGAGCCCGCGTTCGTCTCCGACGGCAACCGGGCGGTCGGCGTCTTCCAGCAGACCCGGCCCGACATCGTGCTGCTGGACCTGATGCTGCCGGGCCGCAACGGGCTGCAGATCTGCCAGGACATCCGCCAGCAGTCGACGGTGCCGATCGTGATGCTGACCGCGAAGGGCGACACGATCGACGTCGTCCAGGGGCTCGAGGCCGGCGCCGACGACTACGTGACCAAGCCGTTCAAGCCGGTGGAGCTGGTCGCCCGCGTCCGCGCCCAGCTGCGCCGCGGCGAGACCGGGCAGGCGGAGAACCTCTCGATCGGCGACGTGCAGATCGACGTCCCGGCCCACCAGGTCACCAGGGACGGCGTGCCGATCCAGCTCACCCCGCTGGAGTTCGACCTGCTCGTCGCCCTGGCCCGCAAGCCCCGGCAGGTGTTCACCCGCGAACTGCTGCTCGAGCAGGTGTGGGGCTACCGGCACGCGGCCGACACCCGGCTGGTCAACGTCCACGTGCAGCGGCTGCGGGCGAAGATCGAACGCGACCCCGAGAAGCCCGAGGTGGTGCTGACGGTGCGCGGGGTCGGGTACAAGGCCGGCCCGCCGTGACCGGCTGCCCGTGACCTCGGAGATCGACGGCCGGACGACGGCGCCGGCGGCCCGCTCCACCGGCACGCTCGACTCCGGGCCGGCCGCGCCCCCCGCGCGCCCCCGGATCCTGCCGCCGCCCCCCGCCGAACCCGCGGAGGAGCGCGGGCCGGTCCTGCCGCGGCTGGGCACGGCGCTCGCCGAGCGCACCGGTGCCACCGGCCGCTGGGTCTCCGACACCTCCCGCCGGCTCGCCGCCCGCACGGTGCACGCCTGGCGGTCGTCGCTGCAGGTCCGGATCGGCGCGATCACCATGGCCGTCGCCGGCACGGTCGTGATCATCGTCAGCGTCGTCCTGTTCAGCCAGATCCGCGATCAGCTGCTGTCGGTGAAGAAGCAGGCGGCGATCGACCAGGCGCAGCTCGGGGTGTTCTACGCGCAGAGCCAGGTGACCGGCATCGCCACCGGCGACGCGGCCAGCGTTCGCGCGACCCTGGACCGCACCGTCCAGCAGCTCAAGGCCCGCGCCGGCTCGGCCGGCGACTTCGACGTCGTGATGGTCTACCGCAGCGGCGACACCGAGCGGACGGCGACCAGCCGGCGGTTCGTGTGGCCGGCGATCCCGGCCGACCTGCGCGCCGACGTCGACTCCGGCGGGCAGTCCTACCGCTACGCCCTCGTGCCCGACGGGGACCCCGGCATCCCGCAGCCGACGCTGCTGATCGGTGCCTCGGTGCCCGGGGACGCCGGCAGCACCGAGCGGATCGGGCTGTACTACGCCTTCCCGCTGGACCAGGAGGCGGAGAGCCTCGCCCTGATCCGCAGCACGGTCATCATCAGCGGGATCGCGCTGACCCTGTTCGTGGTCGGCATCGGCGTCCTGGTCACCCGGCTGGTGGTCGACCCGGTGCGGCGCGCGGCGGGGACGGCGCAGCGGCTCGCCGAGGGCCAGCTCGAGGAGCGCATGCTCGTCCGCGGCGAGGACGACCTTGCCCGGCTGGCCACCAGCTTCAACGCGATGGCCGACAGCCTGCAGCGCCAGATCACCCAGCTCGAGGGGCTCTCCCACCTGCAGCAGCGGTTCACCTCCGACGTCTCCCACGAGCTGCGCACGCCGCTGACCACGGTGCAGATGGCCGCCGACGTCCTCTACGAGTCGCGCACGGACTTCCCGTCGCACGTGGCCCGCTCGGCCGAGCTGCTGCGCGCCGAGCTGGACCGGTTCGAGGGGCTGCTGACGGACCTGCTCGAGATCAGCCGGTACGACGCCGGCGCCGCCGTCCTCGACCCCGAGCCGACCGGGCTGGGCGTCCTCGTCGCGCGCGTGGTCGACGCGATGGGCTCGCTGGCCGAGATGCACGCGACGCCGCTCGTCGTCCACAAGCCCGCCGACGAGGTGATCGCCGAGATCGACGCCCGCCGGGTCGAGCGGATCCTGCGCAACCTCATCGGCAACGCCATCGAGCACGGCGCGGGCAAGCCGGTGGAGATCACGCTGGCGTCGAACCCGACGGCGGCCGCGGTCACCGTGCGGGACTTCGGGGTGGGCCTGAGCCCGGCCGAGGCGCAGCACGTGTTCGACCGGTTCTGGCGGGCCGACCCCTCGCGGGTGCGCACGGTCGGCGGCAGCGGGCTCGGGCTGTCCATCAGCCTCGAGGACGCCCGGCTGCACCGCGGCTGGCTGCAGGTGTGGGGCCAGCAGGGGGCCGGCGCGCAGTTCCGGCTCACCCTGCCGCTGGTCGCGGGCGGCGACCTGACCAGCTCGCCGCTGCCGCTGCGCCCGACGATCGTCCGCCGTCCGACGGGGCGGCCGGCGGTGCAGCCGTGAGGCGGTGGCCGGCCGTGCTCGCGGCCCTGCTGGCGCTGGCCGGCTGCTCGACGGTGCCGACCAGCTCGCCGACCGTGCAGATCACCCAGGCGCCGAGCCGGCCCGACGACACGGTCGGCATCGAGCCGCTGTCCCCGGAGCCGGGAGCGACCCCCGAGGACGTCGTCCGCGGGTTCCTCGACGCCGCCGCCAGCGCCACGCGCGGGCACCCGGTCGCGCGCGAGCACCTGACGCCCGAGGCCGCGCGGTCGTGGTCGGACGAGTCCGGCATCACGATCCTCAGCCAGGACTACTCCGCGGTGACCACCGACAACGGGACGATCCGCGTCACCGCGGACCTGGTGGGCACCGTCGACCCGCGCGGCATCTTCACCGTCGGCGACCAGGAGGCCTACACCCGCGAGTTCACCCTGGAGCAGGTCGACGGCGAGTGGCGGATCAGCGATCCGCCCGACGGCCTGCTGATGCTGCAGCCGGACTTCGCGCGGCTCTACGACGAGCTGACCGCCTGGTTCCTCGACCCCACCGGCCAGCGGCTGGTGGCGGACCCGCGGTACCTGATCGCCGGCGAGTCGCAGCCGACGGCCCTGGTCGACCGCGAGCTGGCCGGGCCGTCGTCCTCGCTGGCCGCGGGGGTGCGCAACCCGCTGGCCGGCGCGGAGCTGCGCCGGGCGATCGAGCTCTCGGGGCAGACGGTCACCGTCGACCTGACCAACGTGTCCCCGGAACCGTCACCGGAGCTCAACGAGCTCTGTGCGCAGCTGGTGTGGACCCTCGAGCCGTTCTCGGCGCGCAACGTGCAGATCCTCATCGACGGCGATCCGGTGTCGATCGAGGGCGTGCCGGCGCTGCAGACGGTCGACGACTGGGCCTCCTTCGACCCGGAGAGCTCGGCGGTCGACGCCGTCGGGCACTACCTGACCCGCGGCGCGCTCTACACCGTGCCGGGAGCCCCGGCCCCCGGGCCGGCCGGCGCCGGGGCCTACGGCCTGACCGGCGCCGCCGTCTCGGCCGATCAGCGCACCGGGAAGCTGACGACCATGGCCGGGACGGCGAACGCGCCCGGCGGGGCCGCCCTGCTGACCGGGCCGTACGGCGGCGACCTGACCCCCGTGCTCACCGCGGGCACGCTCACGATGCCCACCGTCGCGGCCACCCGTGCCGAGATCTGGGTGGTCCGCGACGGCGACGCCGTCGTCCGGGTGCCCGGTGTCGGCGGCCCGCCGCAGGCGGTGAGCACGCCGACGCTGCCGGGCCTGGGCCGCGCGCAGGAGCTGCAGCTCTCGCCCGACGGCGTCCGCGCGGCCGTGGTGATCGACGGGCCGGAGGGTCCGCGCCTGTACGTGGGCACCATCGTCCGCTCCGAGGACGGCGGGGTGTCCCTGCCCGACCTGCGCCAGGTGGCCCCGTCGCTGACCCAGGTGGTGGACGTCGCCTGGCGCTCCAGCAGCAGCCTGCTCGTGCTCGCCGGCGACGCCGGTGAGGACCGGATCGTGCCCTTCGAGGTGGGCGTCGACGGCTGGGGTCTGGACGACGTGCCGACCGCCGGCCTGCCCAGCCAGCCGACCGCGGTGGGTGCGGCGCCCGGCCGGCTGCCGCTGGTGAGCGCCGGCGGGACGATCTGGGAGTTCTCCGGGGGCACCTGGGTGACGCTGGTCCGCGGCCAGGAGCCGCTGCAGGGCACCGATCCGTTCTTCCCGCTGTAGATCCACAGATCGGGCGGCGGCCGGTCCCCGGGCCGGGAGCGGCGACAGGGTGGGGCGGTGCAGCTCGCCCGGGCCCGCGCCCACGCCACGGCCCTCGCCGACCTGGTGCTGCCCCGCACCTGCGCCGGCTGCGGGCTGCCCGGCGCCGTCGTGTGCCACCGCTGCGGCCGGCTGCTCGCGCGCCCGCACCTGGCCACGCCGCGTCGGTTCCCGGCCGGCTTCCCGCCGACCGTGGCCGCGGGCGCGTACGAGGGGCCGGTGCGTGCCGCCGTCCTGGCGTTCAAGGAGCGGGGCCGGGCCGAGCTCGGGCAGGTCCTCGGGACGGCGCTGGCGCTGGCCGTGGCCGGCGTCCTGCGCGGCGTCCCCGGGCCGGTGGGGCCGGTGCTGCTGGTGCCCGTGCCCTCCTCGGCGGCCGCGCTGCGGACCCGCGGTCGCGATCCGGTCCGCGAGCTGACCCGCCGGGCCGAGGCGGAGCTGCGGGCGGCCGGCGTCGCCGCGGCCGAGGCGCGGCTGCTGCGCCGCCGCGGGCGGGTCCGCGACTCGGCGGAGCTCTCGGCGGCGCAGCGGCGGGCGAACCTGGCCGGGAGCTTCCTGCCCGCCGGCACGCCGCCGGCCGGCGCGGTCCTCGTGCTGGTCGACGACGTGGTGACCAGCGGCGCAACCCTGACCGAGGCGGCTTCGGTGCTCGCGCCGGCACGAAGCGTCACGGGCACGCCGGTGCTCGCCGCGGTGGTGGCGGCGACGCCGCGCCGTGACCCCGTGGCCGCAGGCGGCAAGGCATCGATCGGGTGAACGAAGGACGTCGGGCGGTCGACTGTCGGGACCCCAGATGAGCGACTAGCGTCGAACCGATCACAGCCCGCTCCGAACGGGAGGTCTCATGGAGATCGTGGTCCGTGGCCGCAATGTCGAAGTCCCCGATCATTTCCGGCAGCACGTCTGGGACAAACTCACCCCGCTGGACCGTTTCGACGGCAAGCTCAAGATCCTGCGCATCGACGCCGAGCTCTTCCACGAGAAGAACCCGCGCCAGTCGGGCAACTGCCAGCGCGTGGAGATCACCCTGCGCGGCAAGGGTCCCGTGGTCCGCGCCGAGGCCAGCGCGCCGGACTTCTACTCCGCGCTCGACCTGGCCGCAGGCAAGCTCGACGCACGCCTGCGCCGCGCGGCCGACCGCCGCCGGGTGCACCACGGCCGCCGGACCCCCGAGAGCGTCCGGATCAACGGCAACACCGCCGCCGACCTCGGCGTCAGCGAATCTCTCGACCTCGACCGGCAGCTCGCCGAGGGTCCGCACGTGACCGATCTCGACGAGCACCTGCCCGGCCGGATCGTGCGGGAGAAGCAGCATCCCGCGACCCCCATGACCGTCGACCAGGCCCTCCACGAGATGGAACTGGTCGGCCACGACTTCTTCCTCTTCCAGTGCGCCGACACCGGCCGCCCCACGGTCGTCTACCGGCGGCACGCCTACGACTACGGCCTCATCCGGCTGGTCGACGTGCCGCTCAACGGCGACTCCGCCGCCGCGCAGGCTCCCGCCGCGCCGGCGACCGTATAAGGACGAACGGAGGCCGGGTGCGCAGGTTTCCTGCGCGCCCGGCCTCCGCTCAGTCACCGGGCAGCCGCGAGAACAGCGCCGCGTCGCCCCGGCTGCCGTCCCGGTACTCCAGGCAGGACCGCAGCACGCCCTCCTGCGTGAACCCGGCCCGCCGCGCGACCACCTGCGACGCCGTGTTGCGGACGTCGGCCACCAGGTGCACGCGCGGCGCACCCAGCCCGAGCGCCCACTCGGCCAGCGCGTGCGCGGCCTCGGCGGCATACCCCTGGCCGCGGGCCTCGCGGGCGACCCAGTAGCCGATCTCCGGGCCCAGCTTGCCGGGAATCAGGTGGACGCCGCTGGAGCCGACGAGGACGCCGTCCGCCTCGATCGCGACCACGAGCGCGCTGCCGTCGGCCCGGGCCCGCGCGGCCTGGGCGAGGAACTCGCGCGCCCGCTCGCGGGTGTAGGGCACCGGGATCGCGAAGATCCAGCGCTGGACGTCGGGGTCCTGGCAGCCGGCGAACACCGCGTCCTCGTCGTCCGGGCGGTAGGGGCGCAGCACCAGCCGCTCGGTGCGCACCACCTCGGTGGTCAGGTCCAGGTGGTCCAGGTTCACGCCCTGATGGTCAGGGGTTGCCCAGCATCCGGTCGACCGAGATCTCCAGGACGAGGCGGCGCGGGTTCTCCCGTGGCCTGCGGTAGCGGCGCGCGTAGCGGTCCTCGGCGTCCCGCACGGCCGGCGGGTCGTCGCGCACGACCGCCGTCCCCTCGAGGGTGAGCCAGCGACGTCCCTCGACCTGGCAGAGCGCCACCCGCTCCCGCGCCCGGACGTGCCGTGCCTTGGCCGACGTGCCGGAGGTGATCACCCGCGCGGTCCGGGTGTCCGCGTCGAAGGTGAACCCGACCGGGACGACGTGCGGGCTGCCGTCGGCGCGCAGGGTGGTGAGCGTGGCCAGGTGCCGCTCGGTGAGGAAGGTGAGCAGGTCGGGACTGAGGTGATCGAGGTCGACGGCCACCGGGGGAGAGTACGGACGACGCGGTGCGTTCCCGGGACGGTGGTGCTGGTCGAGCCGCCTACCCTGTGCTTGTGGTGTTCTCGAAGATCCTGCGTGCCGGCGAGGGCAAGATCCTCCGACGACTGTCCAAGATCGCGGATGCGGTGGAGTCGCTGGCGGACGAGACGGCCGAGCTGACCGACGCGGAGCTGCGGGCCAAGACCGACGAGTTCAAGCAGCGCTACGCCGACGGCGAATCCCTGGACGCGCTGCTGCCGGAGGCGTTCGCCGTCGTGCGCGAGGCGGCCACCCGCACGCTGGGCCAGCGGCACTACCGGGTGCAGATCATGGGCGGCGCCGCCCTGCACCTGGGCAACGTCGCCGAGATGAAGACCGGTGAGGGCAAGACGCTGACCGGCGTCCTGCCGGCCTACCTCAACGCGCTGGCCGGCGAGGGCGTGCACGTGGTCACCACCAACGACTACCTCGCCCAGCGCGACGCCGAGTGGATGGGCCGCGTGCACCACTTCCTCGGCCTCAAGGTCGGCACGATCCTGTCCGGCCAGACCCCGGCGGTGCGCCGGGAGATGTACGCCTGTGACATCACGCACGGCACGAACAACGAGTTCGGCTTCGACTACCTGCGCGACAACATGGCCTGGAGCAAGGCCGACCTGGTCCAGCGCGGGCACTTCTACGCGATCGTCGACGAGGTCGACTCGATCCTCATCGACGAGGCCCGCACCCCGCTGATCATCAGCGGCCCGGCCGAGCAGAGCGCGAAGTGGTACCAGGAGTTCGCGCGGATCGCGCCGCTGCTGAAGAAGGACACCCACTACGAGGTGGAGGAGTCCAAGCGCACGGTCGCGATCACCGAGGAGGGCGTCGAGTTCGTCGAGGACCAGCTCGGCATCGACAACCTCTACGAGGCGGTCAACACCCCGCTGATCGGCTACCTGAACAACGCCCTGAAGGCCAAGGAGCTCTTCCACCGCGACCAGCAGTACATCGTCAGCAACGGCGAGGTGCTCATCGTCGACGAGTTCACCGGCCGCGTGCTGGCCGGCCGCCGCTACAACGAGGGCATGCACCAGGCCATCGAGGCCAAGGAGAAGGTGGCGATCAAGGACGAGAACCAGACCCTCGCCACGATCACGCTGCAGAACTACTTCCGGCTCTACGACAAGCTCGCCGGGATGACCGGTACGGCGTCCACCGAGGCCGCCGAGCTGCACCAGACCTACAAGCTGGGCGTCGTCCCGATCCCGACGAACAAGCCGATGATCCGCGACGACCGCTCCGACGTCATCTACAAGACGGAGAAGGCGAAGTTCGACGCGGTCGTCGACGACATCGCCGACCGCAACGAGGCGGGGCAGCCGATCCTGGTCGGGACGGCGAGCGTCGAGAAGTCCGAGATCCTCTCGAAGTTCCTGCTCCGGCGCGGGATCCCGCACGAGGTGCTGAACGCGAAGAACCACGCGCGGGAGGCGCACATCGTCGCCCAGGCCGGGCGGCTGGGCGCGGTCACCGTGTCGACCAACATGGCCGGCCGCGGCACCGACATCCAGCTCGGCGGCAACCCCGACTTCATCGCCGACGAGGCGCTGCGCACCCGCGGCCTGTCACCGGCGGAGACGCCCGAGGAGTACGAGGCGGCCTGGGACGACGCGCTCGAGGACGCCAAGGCGCAGGTCAAGGCCGAGCACGAGCAGGTCGTCGAGGCCGGCGGGCTCTACGTGCTGGGCACCGAGCGGCACGAGAGCCGGCGGATCGACAACCAGCTGCGCGGCCGCTCCGGCCGGCAGGGCGACCCCGGGGAGTCGCGGTTCTACCTCTCCCTCGGCGACGACCTGATGCGCCGGTTCAACGGCCCGATGCTCGAGTCGATGATGAACACGCTGCGGGTCCCCGAGGACCAGCCGATCGAGTCGAAGATGGTCACCCGGGCGATCCGCTCGGCGCAGACCCAGGTCGAGCAGCAGAACTTCGAGGTCCGCAAGGACGTCCTCAAGTACGACGAGGTGCTCAACCGCCAGCGCACCGTCATCTACGACGAGCGGCGCACCATCCTCGAGGGCCTGGACCTGCAGGACCAGATCCAGTCGATGATCGACGACGTCGTCACCGCCTACGTCACCGGCGCGACCGAGACCGGCTATGCCGAGGACTGGGACCTCGAGCAGCTGTGGACCGGCCTCAAGGCGCTCTACCCGGTCGGGCTCGGCCGGCAGGCGCTGCTCGACGAGGTGGCCGACGGCGACCAGGCGGCGCTGTCGGCCGAGGACCTGAAGAAGGCCCTCATCGAGGACGTGCACCGCGCCTACGACGAGCGCGAGGCCAAGCTCGGCGCCGAGGTCATGCGCGAGCTCGAGCGGCGGGTGCTGCTGTCGGTGCTCGACCGCAAGTGGCGCGAGCACCTCTACGAGATGGACTACCTGCGGGCCGGCATCCACCTGCGCGCGATGGCCAACCGCGACCCGGTCGTGGAGTACCAGCGCGAGGGCTTCGACATGTTCAACGCGATGCTCGACGGCATCAAGGAGGAGTCGGTCGGCTTCCTGTTCAACCTCGAGGTCAAGACCAAGGAGGAGCAGGAGGCGGAGGCCAGGGCCAAGCAGGAGGAGGCCGAGGCCCGCGCGCTGGCCGCCGCCCAGGAGGGGACGGCGCGGGTGCTGGCCCGCCAGGCCGCGCAGGCCGAGGCGGCCAAGCAGGCCACCGCCGGCGACGGGGCGACGGGCACCGCGACCGCCCGCCGCAGCGCCCGGCCCGCCGCCGAGACCGCCGCGGAGGCGCCCGCCGCGCCGGCGCCGTCCGGCACCGGACCGCAGCTGGCGGTGAAGGGTCTCGACGCGCCCAAGCCGCCGGCGAACCTCAGCTACTCCGCGCCCAGCCTCGACGCCTCCCCGAAGGAGAGCGGCGCGGCCAAGGCGGCCAAGACGGCGACCGTCTCGGGCACCAAGGAGCCGTCGCGGAACGCCCCGTGCCCCTGCGGGTCGGGCAAGAAGTACAAGTTCTGCCACGGGGCGTCGCACTAGGACGCCGGGGTCACCTGGTGGCGGCGTCCCGGACGGTCTGCTCCGACTCGGCCAGCCAGCGCCGGGAGGCCGCCGCCCGGGCCCGCGCCTCCGACTCCCAGTAGTCGCGGAAGGGGCCGTGGCCCGCGGCGACGTGCGCCTCGATCAGCCGGCAGAACCACTCCAGGTTCTCCCGGACGGCCGGCACCAGCCGCACCCGGTCGGCGCGGTCGACGCCGTAGGCGTCCACGAAGCGGCGGAAGCGCTGGAGGCCCCGGCCGCGGCGCGCGTCGTGGATGAAGTCGTCCGGGCGCAGCGGCGCCCACAGCCGGGCGGCGCAGGCGACGTCCCACAGCCGCGACCCGGGGGCGGCCAGGTCGAAGTCGATGAGCGCGACCGCACGCCCGTCGCGGAAGACGACGTTGTCCAGGTTGGGGTCGTTGTGGCTGACCAGCTCGCCGGCGTATTCCCCCGGCGGTGACGACGGCCAGCGGTAGGGCGACGGGTCGAAGGCGGCGACGGCGGAGTGGTAGTCCCGCAGCAGCTCGGCCACGCTGACCAGCGCCTCGTCGGTGAGCGCCCAGTCCGGGTACGGCCGCAGCACCGTCGTCCCCGGCACGTAGCTCAGGACCTCCCGCCCCCGCTCGTCGATGCCGAGGAAGCGCGGGGCGCCGTCGAACCCCACGGCCTCCAGGTGACGGAGCAGGGCGTGGGTGGCCCGGCTGGTGGCGCGCTGGGGACGGCGCACCGTGTCCCCGATCCGGAACACTCCGCCGCGGTTGGCGATCCCGCCGACCAGGACCACCTCGCCGCCGCGCCGCTCGCCCGGATCGGCCCCGGGCGGCGGGCGCCGGCCGGTCACGCCGGTTCGAGCAGCGCCCGGGCGACGGCCGCGTGGGTCACGAGACCGTCGATCAGGCCACTGCGCAGCGCGGCCCGGGCCGCGGTGATCTTGGGTGCCCCGTACGCGATGGCGATGACCTCCGGGATGGCACGCATCTGCTCGGCGCCGATGCCGATCAGCCGGTCGCTGAGCCCGCACCGCACCGGCTCGCCGTCCGCCGCGAGGAAGACGCCGGAGACCTCGGCGCAGACGCCGAGCCGCCGCAGCGTCCGCCGGTCGTGCTCCAGCGCCGTGTCGTAGAGCGTCGACTGCCCCGGCGACCAGAGCCCGACGCCGACGACGGCCTTGGTGACCCGCGGCAGCTGGGCGAAGGCCAGGGCCACCTCCCGCTGCTGCCGCAGGGCCTGGGCGGTGGCGGAGTCGGGCAGCGTGAACGGCGCGTAGAAGACGTACGCCGGCCCGCCGGCCGCCCGGGCGACGTCGCGCACGATGTCGATCGCGCTGTCCTCGCCGTCGGGCATGGCGACCGCGCCGGTGAGCTGCACGACCGGCACGGGGGCCAGCCGGGGGAGTGCCCGGGCCATGGCCCCGACCGAGCGCGACCAGGCGACGCCGAGCACGTCCTCCGGGCGGACGAGCTCGGCCAGCAGTTCCGCGGCCACCTGACCCAGGTGCTGCCGCACGGCCGCGTCGTCGCTGTCCCCGGGGTCCACGACCACCGCGTGCTCGAGCCGGTACCGGTCCTTGACCCGGGCGGACAGGTCGACGTCGATGAGACCCCGCCGGCCGATCTCGATGCGCACCAGACCGCTGTCCCGCGCGGCGTCGAGCAGCCGCGCCACCTTGAAGCGGCTCAGCCCGAACTCGTCGGCGATCTCGATCTTCGACCGGCCGTCGAGGTAGTAGCGTCGCGCAACCGAAGCCGACAGCACCGTCGCCGCGGGCCCCGCGAGCCGACTCGTCATGGCGTCACTCCGCTCATCTGAGCGCCTGGCGCCCATATTGGCAGTCGAGCATTGCCACGAAAAGGTGTGACTCACGACACTTGTGCGCACACTGTCGGGGGGACGGCATCCCGATCGGCGTGACGAGCGATCGCCGCGCGACCTGGGCCGCATCCCCTCCTGACTCTCGTCTCGGGAGGCATCGACGTGACCGCACAGGTAGAGGCGCCGGCCAAGTCCTCGGGCGCCAGGATCGCGGTGCAGAAGTTCGGCACGTTCCTCTCCGGGATGATCATGCCGAACATCGCCGCGTTCATCGCGTGGGGCTTCATCACCGCGTTCTTCATCGAGACCGGGTGGACGCCGGTCGCCGGCCTCGGCGGTTTCGGCGAGGCCGCCGACGGCACTCCGAACATCGGCCTGGTCGGCCCGATGATCCGGTTCATGCTGCCCCTGCTGATCGCCATGCAGGGCGGCCGGATGGTCTACGGCGTCCGCGGCGGCGTGGTCGGTGTCGTCGCCACGATGGGCGTCATCATCAGCACCGAGCAGCCGATGTTCCTCGGTGCCCTGATCATGGGTCCGCTCGCCGCCTGGGTGATGAAGCAGGTCGACAGGATCTGGGAAGGCAAGATCAAGCCCGGCTTCGAGATGCTGGTGAACAACTTCTCCGCCGGCATCCTCGCCGCCGCCCTCGCCGTCCTGGGCTACTTCTCGTTCGGCCCGGTCATCGAGAACGTCTCGACGGCGCTCGGCCACGGCGTCGACTGGCTCGTCGACCACAGCCTGCTGCCGCTGGCCAGCCTGATCATCGAGCCGGCGAAGGTGCTGTTCCTCAACAACGCCATCAACCACGGCGTGCTGACCCCGCTCGGCATCACCCAGTCGGCGCAGGACGGCTTCTCGATCCTGTTCCTGCTGGAGGCGAACCCGGGGCCGGGCCTCGGCGTCCTGCTCGCCTACTGCTTCTTCGGGACGGGCCTGGCGCGCAGCACCGCGCCGGCCGCCGCCGTGATCCACTTCTTCGGCGGGATCCACGAGATCTACTTCCCGTACGTGCTGATGAAGCCGATCCTGCTGCTCGGCACCATCGCCGGCGGCATGGTGGGCATCGGCACGCTGGCGATCACCAACGCCGGCCTGCGCGCGCCCGCCGCTCCCGGCTCGATCATCGCGGTGCTGGCGCAGACGCCGGGTGGCAAGTTCTTCCCGGTCATCCTCTCGGTGGTCCTCGCCTGCCTGACCTCGTTCGTCATCTGCTCGCTGCTGCTGCGGCTGAGCCGCAAGAAGGTCGGCGACCTGGCCGAGGCGACCGCCGAGATGGAGTCGATGAAGGGCTCGAAGAGCCGGGTCGCCGGCGTCCTCGCCCCGGAGATGGCCGAGGCGCAGAAGTACGAGGACATGGCGGAGGCCGCCGAGGAGGCGCACGAGGCCAAGTCCCGTCACACGCCGATCCACCGGATCGTCTTCGCCTGCGACGCCGGCATGGGGTCGAGCGCGATGGGCGCCTCGGTGCTCCGCAACAAGATCAAGAAGGCGGGGTTCGGCGACGTCACCGTGTCCAACGTGGCGATCGCCAACCTGACCGACGACATCGACCTGATCGTCACGCACAAGGACCTGACGCCGCGGGCGCAGAGCATGTCGCCGTCGGCCCAGCACGTGTCCGTCGACAACTTCATGAACAGCCCGAAGTACGACGAGGTCGTCGAGGAGCTCAAGCGGACGAACGCGCACAGCGCTCCGTCGGCCAACTGAGGGAGCGGTGCGATGAGCGACATCCTGAGCCTGGACCAGATCAAGGTCCCGGGCGCCGCGACCAGCAAGGACGACGCGATCCGGGAGGCCGGCCAGCTCCTGGTCGACGCCGGCGCGGTGAGCCCGGCGTACGTGGACGCGATGTTCGAGCGGGAGAAGTCGGTGTCCACCTACATGGGCAACTACCTCGCCATCCCGCACGGCACGAACGAGGCGAAGGACACCATCGCCCGGTCGGCGCTCTCGGTGGTGCGGTACGACCCGCCGATCGACTGGGACGGCAACGAGGTCCGGTTCGCCGTCGGGATCGCCGGGGTCGAGAACGGGCACCTGGAGATCCTCGGCAAGGTCGCGATCCTGTTCTCCGACACCGACGAGGTCGACAAGCTCGTCGCAGCCGCATCGGCCGAGGAGCTCTACAACCTGCTGCACGCAGTCAACGACGAGGGGGACGACGCATGAAGGCCCTGCGGTTCTACGCGCCGGAGGACGTGCGCCTCGAGGACGTGCCCGAGCCCGAGTGCGGCCCGGACGAGGTCAAGCTGCGGGTCCGCAACTGCTCGACCTGCGGCACCGACGTCAAGATCTTCCACAACGGGCACCAGAACCTCAGCCCGCCGCGGATCATGGGGCACGAGATCGCCGGCGAGGTCGTGGAGGTCGGCAGCAACGTCAGCGGGTGGTCGGAGGGCGATCGCGCGCAGGTGATCGCAGCCGTCCCCTGCGGGGAGTGCTACGAGTGCCGCCGGGGCTGGATGGCGGTCTGCTCCAACCAGACCTCCGTGGGCTACCAGTACGACGGCGGCTTCGCCGAGTACCTGGTGGTGCCGCGCCAGGTCCTGAAGGTCGACGGGCTCAACCGGATCCCCGACTCGATCGGCTTCGACGAGGCGTCGGTCGCCGAGCCCTTCGCCTGCGCGATCAACGCCCAGGAGCTGGTGCACGTCGGGGACGGCGACACCGTCGTGATCTTCGGCGCCGGCCCGATCGGCTGCCTGCACACCCGGCTGGCGCGGGCGAACGGGGCGAGCCGGGTGTTCCTCATCGACGTGCTGGCCGACCGGCTGGCGATGTCCGCCGACGCGGTCAAGCCCGACGAGGTCATCAACGGCCGGGAGGTCGACGTCGTCGCGCACGTCAAGGAGCTGACCGACGGGCGCGGGCCCGACGTCGTCATCACGGCGACCGCGGCCAACGTCACGCAGGAGCAGGCGATCCAGATGGCCGCGCGGCGCGGGCGGATCTCCTTCTTCGGCGGGCTGCCGAAGACCAACCCGTTCATCCAGTGCGACTCGAACCTGGTGCACTACCGCGAGCTCATGCTCATGGGCGCCAACGGTTCGGCGCCGTCGCACAACAAGCGGGCGCTGGAGTACATCGCCAGCGGCCAGGTCCCGGTGAAGGACCTGATCACGGTGCGGCTGCCGCTGGAGAAGGCGCTCGACGCCTTCGACATCGTCGCGAAGGGTGAGGCGATCAAGGTCACCATCGAGCCCTGACACGCACCGCTCCGGCGCGGTCAGCCGATCTGCAGGGCCGTGCAGCGCCAGCGGCCGTCGATGCCCTCGAGGCGGGCGGCCACAGCGTGTGCCCGGCCGGCCCGCCGCGCCACGGCGCTGATCTCGGCGACGCCATCCACCGGCTCGCAGACGTGCACCGGGCCGACGACCAGGGGTGCGGTTCCTCCCGCGCACCAGCGCGGGCGGGTGCCGCGGGACAGGGCGGTGTAGACGCCGAGCGAGGTGAGCGGCTGGAGCTGGCTCATCGGCCGCCGGCCGGCCAGCACCTCCAGCGTCGTCGTGATCAGCCGCCGGCCGGACTGCCGCAGGTCCGGCAGGTCGGCGCGCGCGGACCAGGTCGGGCCGAAGTCCGGATCCGCCACCCCCGAGCCGGCCGCCGACCGCGGCCGCGGTCCGGGACGGTGCGGGGGACGGGGCGGGCGGACGCCGGGGACCACCAGCCGCACCGGCCCGTCCTCCAGCGGCGGCTGCGGGGTCGGGACCACCACGAGCCGGAGCGCGGGCCGGCGCGGCGGGACGGGGGTGGTGGCGGTCTCGGGAACGGCGGGCTCGGTCATGACGGACTCCCTGATCGGAACGGGTGGAGGCGCCGGGGGAGCGGCGGAGAGGTGGTCAGGCGGCGGGTGGCCGGAGGACCTGGCCGGGGAGGAGCAGATCCGGGTCGGGGCCGATGACCGCGGCGTTGGCCTGCCACCAGGACCGGACGGCGACGGCGATCTCCGGATCGGACGGGGCCCGGCCGGTGTCCTGGCGCAGCCGCGCCGCCGCGATGTCCCAGAGGCAGTCCCCGCGGACGACGACGTGCTCCCCGGCGGCTGGGGCCGGTGCTTCGGCCGGCGCCTCGGCCGGTGCTTCGGCCGGCGGCTCGGCCGGTGCCGGGGCCGGCCAGTCCGGCACGACCCGGGCCGAGCTCCCGATCGCGGACGGCCAGTCGAGCGCCGCCGCCGCGGGCTGGAGCGGCGGCGCGGCGCTGGCGACCATCGGTGCCCCGACGCCCACGCCGAGGCCGACGCCCAAGGCGACCGCCGCGGCCCGGCGGGCCGCGCGGGGCAGGACCGCCCGGACCAGTGCCCGCGCCGTCGCGCCGAGGAGGCCGGGCAGGGCCGAGGCAGCGGTCAGGGCCAGGCCGAGGGCGCCCCAGGCCCAGATCCCCCAGGCCAGCAGCGTGGCCCAGGCCAGGACGACGGCGTCCGGCCCGGCGGCGTCGGACGTCCGCTGAGGGTGGGCCACCGCCGCCTGCACGGTGCCGACGTCGGGGCTCAGCGCCCACAGCGCCAGTGCGACCAGCCCCATCGCCAGCGTGGTGGCGGCCCTTCGCCGTCCGGACATGCGACCTCCTCGGTATGACGAAACGAGACTAAATCAAGCAAACGCAAGCAAATGCAAGAGTTCACATGCATCTAGGCTCGGGGGCGGGAGGTGGCCGATGCGGTGGCAGCAGTTGTTCGCCGACCTGCGCGCGCAGTTCGACGAGGCGGAGGCGGCGGCCGACCGCGCCGAGTCGGCGTCCCGTGTGCGCGCGGAGGTCGGCGCGATCCGGCTGGCCGACCGGCTCGGCGGCGCGCTCGGCCGGCCGCTGACCCTGCGCTGCCGGGGGGCCGGGCAGCTCTCCGGTGTGCTCGCCGATGTGGGCGCGGACTGGCTGCTGCTCGAGGAGGAGGCGGGGCGCGAGGCGCTGGTCGCGACCGCGGCCGTGCTCGCCGTCGGCGGGCTGGGGCGGCAGACCGCCGTCCCGCCGGAGGGTGGGGTGGTCCGGGCGTCGCTGGACCTGCGCCGGACCGCGCGGGCGCTCGCCCGCGACCGCAGCGCCGTGCATGTGGTCCTCGACGACGGCGGCATGCTGACCGGGACCGTCGACCGGGTCGGGGCGGACTTCCTGGAGCTCGCCGGGCACGCGCTCGACCAGCCGCGGCGGGCCGGTGCGGTGCGCGGCGTGCAGGCCGTCGTACTGGCGGCGGTGGCCGTGATCCGGACGGCGCCGCCCGGGCTGGACTAGATGTGCTGCCCGGACAGGTTGGTCAAGCGCGTGATCGGGGGACGGTTTCCGATCGCGGTGTGGGGCCGGTGATGGTTGTACTCGTGCAGCCAGGCCGGCAGTGCCTTTCGGCGCGCTGATTCGCTGAGGAACATGCGGCCGAAGGCCCAGCCGTCGGCCAGGGTGCGGTGGAACCGTTCGATCTTGCCGTTGGTCTGCGGCCGATAGGGCCGGGTCCGCTTGAGATTGATCCCGAGCTCGGCGCAGGCATCGCGCCAGGCGTGCGAGCGGTAGGCCGAGCCGTTGTCGGACAGCACCCGCTGGGTGGTGACGCCCCGCGCGGCGAACCAATCCACCGCGCGGCGCAGCACGCCGATCGCGGTGGCGGCGGTCTCGTCGTCGTGGGTCTCGGCGTAGGCGACGCGGCTGTGATCGTCGATCACCGTGTGCACGAATGCCGTGCCGATCACCGGGTTGTGGTGGGCGTTGCGGGGCGTGCCGGGCGTGGCCGCCCGGTTCTTCTTGCCCTGCTGGCGCCCGACGTAGCGCCAGCCGCCGCCGTCGGGGATGTTGCCCAGCTTCTTGACGTCGACGTGCAGCAGCGAGCCGGGGTACTCATGTTCATAGCGGCGGATCGGCTCGCCGGTGGCCCGGTCGACATGGGAGAGCCGGTTGAGCCGGCAGCGAACCAGCACCGCGTGCACGGTCGAGGGCGCCAGGCCGACGCGGTCGGCGATCTGGACTGGGCCGAGGCGCTTTTTCCAGCGCAGGTGCACGATCTTGCGCACCACCGGCCGCGGCGTCCGGCGCGGGCAGGAATGCGGTCGTGAGCTGCGATCCTGCATCGCCGCCGGGCCGCCCCGGCGGTACCGGTCGGCCCAGCGCTTGGCTGTGGGCCAGGAGACGTTGAACACCGCCGCGGCGTAGCTGATCGACCAGTTCTCGTCGACCACGGCGCGGCCGAGCTTCAGCCGGTGACGAGGGGTCAGGGCAGCGTTAGCGTGAGACACGAGGACCTCCGGGTTGGTGAGCGGGTGCCTTCAGCAGCCCCACTCCACGTCCGGAGGTCCTCCCTCCACAAGATCGATCAGTCAGATCGAGTGGTCACACGCCCTCGACCAACGTCTCTGGTCAGTACAACTAGATCCGGCGGCTCAGCCGCGCCGGCGGCGGCTCGCGGTGGCCACGGGCGGGTCCGCGTCGGCCGTGGCGCCCTGCTCGGCCGGCGGCTCCTCGGGCACCGTGCCCGCGCGCGCCTCGGCGTACTTCTGCTGGATGAAGCGCTCGAGCTCGTCGACCTCGACCCGCCACTGACCGCGGCCACCGATCTGGATGGCGATCAGTTCCTTGCGCCGGACCAGCGCATAGGCCTGCGACCACGACACGTTGAGGATCTCCGCGACGTCGTCGAGGGTCAGGAAGCGGGGTGTGGGCATCGGTGCGTCTCCGTCCGTCGCGGCCAGTCTGTCAGCCGCACCGGTGGCATGTGACCACCGTCCACACCCGAACGTGTGGACGGCGAATGCGCCCATCGTCGTCCATGACGCATCATCTGCATCCGATCGCGCCCGTCCGAGAGCGTCGATCACCATTCGAGCTCCCGCGCGCGGGACGGATCGGAGGACCGCAGCCGTGACCGCCGTGCGCCCCGCGCCCGCATCTGCCGCGCCGGCCGAGGGGCCCGCCCCGCGGCGGGTGCGCCCGCCCCGGTGGCTGGACCTGCGCCTGGTGCTCGGCCTGCTGCTGGTGCTGGGCTCGGTGCTGCTGGGCGCCCGCGTGGTCTCCGCCGCCGATGCGACCGTCCCGGTGTGGGCGGCCGCCGCGAACCTGGCGCCGGGCACCGTGCTGACCGCGGACGACCTGGTGTCGGTGGACGTGCGCCTGGACGACACCGGGACGTCCTACCTGTCGGCGTCGACGAGCCCGGAGGGGCGCACGCTGTCCCGGGCGGTCGGCGACGGCGAGCTGCTCCCGCGCTCCGCGCTGACCGAGCCCGACGAACTGGTGCAGCTGGCGCTGCCCGTGCAGGCCGGCTTCGTCCCGCCCAGCCTGCAGCGCGGGCAGCTCGTGGACGTCTACGCGGTGGCCGACCCGGTGGCCGGCGCGACCGCCGTCGCCGACGGCTCGGTCACCGCGGTGGTCACCTCCGCGCCGGTCCAGGCGATCTCCGGCCGGTCGGAGGGCGTGCTGTCGACGCCCACCACGACGGTCCAGGTCGTGGTCTCGGTGGCGGCCGACGAGGCGTCCGACGTCCTGGCCGCGATCGGCGGCCGGCCGCTGGTCGTGGTCGCGCACGGCTCGATCGACTCCGGGGACGCGACCCCCGCGGCCGGCGACACGGTGGCGGAGCCGACGGACTGATGGCGCTGCAGGTCTTCACCGCTGTCACGGGCGCCGCCTGGGAGTCCGAGCTCGTCGGCGCCCTCGACCGGGCCGACCACGGGGTCGCCGTCGTCCGGCGGTGCGTCGACGTCGCCGAGCTGCTCGCAGCCGCCGCGACCGGCACCGGGCAGGCCGCGCTGCTCTCGGCGGACCTGCGCCGGCTGGACGTGGACGCGGTGGGCCGCCTGGAGGCGGCCGGGGTCGCGGTGGTCGGGCTGGTGGAACCCGGCGACGAGCGGGCCGCCGAGCGGCTGCGTCAGCTGGGTGTGGCCCGGGTCCTGCCCGCCGATGCCGAGCCCGACGCCATCGCCCAGGCGCTGCGTGAGGCCGTCGCCGGGGCGCCGGCCGGCGGCCGCGACGTCGGAGACCCGCGCGCTGCCCTTCCGGTCCTCGGCGCGCCCGAGGTTCCGGAGGAACGCCCGGCCGGACGGGGCCGCGTCGTCGCGGTGTGGGGGCCGCTCGGGGCGCCCGGCCGCACGACCGTCGCAGTCGGCGTGGCCGACGAGGCGTCCCGCCTGGGCGTCTCGACACTGCTGGTGGACGCGGACGTGTACGGCGGCGTGGTGGCACAGGTCCTGGGTCTGCTGGACGAGTCACCCGGGCTGGCCGGCGCGGCGCGGCAGGCCGGTCAGGGTGGGCTCGATGCCGGCGTGCTGGCCCGGCTGGCGTGGACCGTGCGGCCGCACCTGCGCGTGCTGACCGGCCTGGCCCGGGCCGACCGGTGGCCCGAGCTGCGCCCCCGCGCGGTGACCGCCGTCCTGGACGAGGCGCGCCGGCTCGCCGAGCTCACCGTCGTCGACTGTTCCTTCTGCCTGGAGGAGGACGAGGAGCTCTCCTTCGACACGGCCGCGCCGCGGCGCAACGGCGCGACCCTCGCCGTCCTCGAGGCCGCCGACACCGTGCTGTGCGTCAGCGGCGCCGATCCGGTGGCCCTCCAGCGGACGGTGCGTGCCCTCGGGGAGCTGCGCGAGGTGCTGCGCGACGCGGAACCGGTCGTGGTGGTCAACCAGGTGCGACGGGGGCCGGTGCCCGGCGACGTGCGCGCCGAGATCGCCGGTGCGCTGGAGCGCTTCGCCGGCCGCGAGGTCGGGTTCTTCCTGCCCGCGGACCGGCGCGCGACCGACGCGGCGCTGGCCGCCGGGCGCACGCTCGCCGAGGTCGCGCCCGGCTCCCCGCTGCGCGCCGCGGTGCGGGCGCTGGCCGCGGCGATGGCCGGGGTCCCGGAGCCGGCGTCGTCCGGCCGCCGGCTGACCGGTCGCCGCCGGGCCGGCTGAGGCCCACGTCACGGACGCCGCTGCGGACTGTCCGGTGCCGACGGCGGGTCGTAGCGTGAGCACCCGATCTGCGAGGAGAACGATGGTCGAGCGGCTGACGGCACTGGAGGCCTCGTTCCTCTACCTGGAGGAGCGCGACACCCCGATGCACGTCGGAGGCGTGCTCATCCTCGAGGCCCCGCAGGACGGGCTGACCGCTATCGAATCGCTGGTGGAGGCCCGGCTGCCGCTGGTGCCCCGGTACCGCCAGCGGGTGCTCGAGGTGCCCGGGCACCTGGCCAACCCGGTGTGGGCGGACGACCCGGACTTCGACGTGGCGTACCACGTCCGGCGCTCCGCGCTGCCGCGGCCGGGGACGGAGGCGCAGCTGCTCGACCTGGTGTCCCGGCTGATGTCGCGGCTGCTGGACCGCAACCGCCCGCTGTGGGAGCTCTACGTCGTCGAGGGGCTGGCGGGCGACCGGATCGCGGTGGTGACGAAGACCCATCCGGCCCTGGTCGACGGGCTCAGCGCCATCGACATCGGCCAGGTGCTGCTCGACGTGGACCCCGAGGCGCCGGAGCCGGGCCCCGAGGAGTGGGCGCCGCGCCGCCCCCCGCGGTCCGCCGAGCTCGTCCGGCAGGCGCTGGAGGAGTACGTGCGCCGTCCGTCGGCGGTCGCGGAGACGGCCCGGCACGCGGTCACCGATCTGCGGGCCAGCGCCGCGCGTCTCGCGGTGGTGGGCCGCGAGGTGGCCCGGACCGCGCGCTCGGCGGTCTTCCCGGCTCCGCAGACGCCGCTCAACGCGAGGACGGGGCAGCAGCGCCGCGTCGCGGTGGCGCGGGTGACCCTCGACGAGATCAAGAAGGTCCGGGCGACCCACGGCGGAACGGTCAACGACGTGCTGCTCACCGTCATCTCCGGTGCGCTCCGGGAGTGGCTGCTCTCGCGGGGGGAGCGGGTCGTCGGGTCGACGTCCGTGCGGGCGCTGGTGCCGGTGTCGCTGCAGGACGCCGACGCCTCGCCGGGTGGCCGGGTGACCTCGTTCCTGGTCGAGCTGCCGGTGGGTGAGCCCAACCCGTACGTCCGCCTCGCCCGGCTCGGCTACGCGTTGCGCGGGGTCGCCCAGGAGGGGCAGTCCGTCGGTGCCGACCGGCTGATCGCGCTGACCGGCTTCGCGCCGCCGACGATGCACGCGCTGGGCGTGCGCGCCGCCCGGGGCCTGTCCCGGCGGCTGTTCAACCTGGTCATCACCAACGTCCCGGGGCCGCAGGTGCCGCTGTACGCGGCCGGCAGCCGGATGCGGGAGGTGTTCCCCGTCGTCCCGCTGGTCCGCGGCCAGGGGCTGTCGATCGGCATGACCAGCTACGACGGGTGCGTGTTCGTCGGGCTCAACGCCGACCGCGACAGCGTGGGGGACGTCGACATGCTCGCCGACCTGATCGAGCAAGTCGCGGAGCTGGTGCGCACGGCCGGCTGATCGCGGTCCGGCACCGGTGGCCGCGGGCGGACCCGTCCGCGTTACGGTCGCCGTCCATCTTCGAAGGGAGCGAGCCGGGTGCGGATCTACCTGCCGGCGACGACGACCGTGCTGCGGACGCTGGTGGACGAGGGACGCGTGCCCGGTCCGCACACAGCCTTCGCGGTCACGCCGGGGTTGCGGGAGTTCTACGCGGTGAGCGAGGCCGAGGCGGACACCGAGGAGCTCGAGTACGCCGCCCTGCTGGCCGCGGCCCGCGCCAGCCTGCGGCTGATCGACATCGACCCGACCGCCGCACGGCGGCGGGTGGTGCTCGCCGCCGACGTGCCGGATGCGTCCGTCGAGATCAAGGACGACCCGGCCGTGGACCCCGATGCCGAGCGCGGCACCGTCCGCATCGACGGCGACATCGCCATGCGCGACGTCGCCAGCGCCCACATCGACGGCGCCGAGGCCGAGAACGACGTGCGCGCCGCGGTGAACGTGGTGCTGGAGGCCGACCTCGGCAGCGACGACGCCCAGTTCGTCGTCGACCAGGCGGAGGGACACGAGCTCGCCTGGTACGCCACCCAGGAGATCGGTCCCGCGCTCGACGTGCTCTGACATCGGCTCCGGCTACCCGGCGACCCGTCGGCGGGCGACCTGCACGCGCTCGGCCGTCCCACCGACGACCAGCCAGCCCGAGCCGGGCCGCACCGGCACCGGAGTGCGGGGCAGCCGGATGCCGAGGACGTCGGCGTCGCCCGGCCCCGGAGTGAGCAACAGCCCGGACCGGCTGCGGCGCAGGGCTGCGAGCGGGCCCTGGTAGTACCGGGCCACGTCGGCGGCCTGCCCCGCGGCGAGCAGGACGACGGGTCCGCCGGCGCCGGGTGCCGGCAGGCCGGTCAGCACGGGGGAGTCCGCGAGCAGCGCGACGTCGTCGACGAGCACGACGCGGGGTCGACCGGTGGGCGCGGCCAGCCAGCCGGCCAGCTCCTCCGCCACGCGCGCCGGCTCGCGCGCGTCGAGCCTGCGGATGCCGGCCGGATCGTCCGGCGCCGCGCAGGGCTGCACGCCGATGCTGACCACGGCCGCTCCCGCGTGCGCCAGGTGCGCACCGAACGCGTGCAGGGCGCTGCTGCGTCCGCTGCCCGGTGGGCCGAGGACGAGCAGCCCGCCGGTGCGGTGGACGTCGACGGACCGCGTCGCGCCCTCGTCCCCGCCCGGGCCGATCGCCACGGAGAGCACCGACCGGGCGGCGGTGTCCGGGGCGGCGGGTTCCGGCAGGGGCAGTTCGGGGTCGGGTGGCAGCTCGACGATCCGCAGCGCACGCGCCGGCTCGCCCCGCACCCCGGCCGTCGGCCGGGGGAGCGCGAGCTGGCACTCGACGGCCGTCTCGCCGAGCAGCGCCCGCCCCGGCGGCCGGGCGTCCGGGACGGCGCGGGCCGGGATGCCGGCCACCGCGTAGTCGGCGCGGTCGGGCAGGGGCAGCACCAGCCGGTGGTCGACGGCCGCGGCCAGGCGGCCTCCCGGCACGGCGCGGTCGGCGGTGAGCACGCTGGTGAGGCCGACCGCGGCACCGTCGCGCACCAGCCGGAGCAGTGCGGCCGAGCCGCGGGCGGGATCGGCCTCGTCCAGCTGGGTGCTCAGCGACTCCACCCCGTCGACGAGCAGCAGCAGCGCGGGTGCGGCCGATCCGCCTGAGCCGGCGCGCCGCGCGGCGACCTCGTCGGCGAGCCGGTCGAGCAGCCGCACCGTGCGCAGCGGGTCGTCCGCGCCGATCGTCGTCCCGCTGTGCGGCAGCCCCGCCGCCTCGGTCGCCAGAGCACCGCCGCCGTGGTCGAGCACGTGGACGTGCAGGTCCTCCGGGCTGCGCCGGCAGACGGCCTCGGCGAGCACCGTCCGCAGCATCGTCGTCCGTCCGCTGCGCGCGCCGCCGACCGCCAGCCAGCCACCGGCAGCGGCGAGGTCGAGCTCGAGGGGCTCCTGCGACTGGGCGTCGGGCCGGTCGACCAGCCCGATGCGCAGCCGGGTGCCGAGCGGTCCCTCGGAGGACCGGACGCGGTCGAGCTCCGTCGCCTCGAGCCGGTTCGGCAACGGCGGCTGCCAGGGCCGGTGAGGACGCCCGCTCCCGCTCTCGACCGCGTGCCGTCGCAGGGCCCCGGACAGCCGGGCGAGATCGCTCTCCCCGGACGACCCGGTCGGCCGAAGAGATCGACCGTCGTGCGGCCACGACCAGCGGCGGACGAGCGGCTCGGCCTCGGCCGCCGGCACAGCCGTCGAGACTCGGGCGATCTGCACCTCGGCCGGGGCCGCGTTGCCGGGCCGGAGGAACGCGCGCCCCGGCAGGTCGACCGGGAGGAAAGCGGCCTGGCTCGTGCCCAGGACGTCGCGGGAGTCGGCCTCGTCCGTCGTCCGCAGGCAGATCCGCAAGCTGCAGTTGGCCCGGATCTCGGGCGACACCACCCCGCCGGGTCGCTGGGTGGCGAGCACCAGGTGCACGCCCAGGGACCGGCCCCGCTGCGCGATGCCGACGAGGCCGCCGACGAACGACGGGTGCTCCTCGGCGAGCGTGGCGAACTCGTCGACGACGATGACCAGCCGGGCGAGGTCCACGGTGTCCGGCAGGGCGGACACGTCGGCCACGCCGTGCTCTGCGAGGAGCGATTCGCGTCGGGTCAGCTCGGCGCCGAGGGAGCGCAGCGCCCGTTCGGTCGACTGCTGGTCGAGGTCGGTGACCAGCCCGACGGTGTGCGGGAGCGCGACGGCCTCCGTGAACGCCGCGCCGCCCTTGTAGTCGACCAGGAGGAACGAACAGCGGTCGGGCGGGTGGCGCAGCGCCAGCCCGGCGATCCACGCCTGCAGCAGTTCCGACTTGCCGGAGCCCGTGGTGCCGGCCACGAGCGCGTGCGGGCCCTGACGGCAGAGATCGACCCGCACGGGCCCCTCCGCCGTGCGGCCGATCGTGGCCACGAGCGAGTCCCGGGAGCGCGACCAATCCCCGGTGAGCCGGCCGGCGTCGTCCAGACCCAGCCCGTCCCCGGCCAGGTCGAGAAGGCGCACCTCACGGGGCAGGGCCGCCGCGGCACTGGAGGGCGCCAGGCCGGCGAGGTCCCGCGCCAGCGCGGCGGCCGACGGACGCGGCAGCCGGTCGACGACCACCGAGGAGTCCTCGGGCGATCCCGCCCGTCGCAGCGTCGCGCGGTCGCCGGTCTCGCCCGAGAGGCGGAGCTCGGCGTCGGCCGCCACCGGCAGCTGCTCGCTCGTGGGGGCCGCTGTGAGGACCGCGACGCCGACATCGCGTGCGGCGCGCAGCGCGGCCGCCACGCGCGGATCCACGGGGCGGTCCACGACGACGACCAGCCACGGCAGTCGCCCGGGAGCACCGGATCCGGGGGCGTGCTCGGCCAGGGCGGCCCGGCGCGCGGCGACCGCTGCGGCCACCCACCGCAGCAGGGGCTCGTCGGGCGCATCCGCGCCGCCGGTCGGACGGCGGGGAGCGACGTCGGTGCTGCGCAGGTGCGGCAGCCACCGCAGCCACAGCCAGTCCGGGAAGTTGTCGGCGTCGGTGACGAGGGCCAGGTGCACCTCGTCGGGGCCGTGGAGCGCGGCGAGCTGGCCCGCCGCCGCCGCCAGCACGCCGGTCGTACGCGCTCGCGGACCAGTGACGGCGAGGCCTCCACCGGTGCGGAGGTCGACCACGACCGGGAGGTCGTCGGCGACCTCGCGCACCCGCTCCCCGTCGGGCTGGACCCGCGTCACCCCGGTCGGCCCGCGACCCGTGCCGACCCGGATCTGCAGCGCGTCCGGATCGGCCCGCCGTCGTTCCCACAGCCGGCTCGACCGGCGCCGGGCCGCCGTCGTCAGCGTCGCCAGGTCCGGCCAGGCCGTCTCGGCCGCTCGACGGTGGGCCCGGACGGCGTCGGCCAGGCGCGTCTGAGCCTCCGAGAGCGCGAGCGCGTGGGCGGTCGCGGCGCGCCGTCCGTCCCGGCGCCCCGACCAGCGCTCGGAGCTCCAGGTGCCGAGCGCGACCACCGGGCTGAGCAGGGCGAAGAAGAGGAACTGCGGCGTGTGCAGCAGCCACGCCATCGCGATCCCGCCCAGGGCGGGCAGCGCGATCGCGATCCACGCCAGGCGGCGGTGGGGCAGCGGCGCGGGAAGGCGCGGGAACTCCACGGCGACCTCGTCCCGGGAGCCGAGCAGGCGCGGCGACGGACGCAGCCGGACCCGTCCACCAGGCCCCTGCTCGACCGACGCGGCCGCGTCCTCCGGGCCGCGGACGGTGACGGCGCTGACCCCCACGCGCAGGACCGCTCCGCTCGGCCAGATCTCCGGTTCCCCCTCGAGGTCCCGGCC
This sequence comes from Geodermatophilus sp. SMS 5-13, assembly GCF_059428245.1. NCBI lineage: Bacteria > Bacillati > Actinomycetota > Actinomycetes > Geodermatophilales > Geodermatophilaceae > Geodermatophilus > Geodermatophilus sp. SMS 5-13. The sequence goes on along the minus strand of NZ_CP165729.1, from coordinate 4,712,173 downwards.
GTCGAGTCGGGTGCCGTTCGTCGAGCCCAGATCGGTCACGGTGATCCGGCCGGCGCCGACCGAGATCTGCGCGTGGCGGCGGGACACGTCGGGGTCGTCGAGACGCAGCGTCGCCTCGGCGCCGCGCCCGAGGGTGTGCCGCCCCTGGTCGAGCGGCACGGTGCGCCCGGCCTCCGGCCCACCGACCACGTGCAGCTCCAGCGCGCTCGAACGCTCGCGGGAGCGGGAGCGCGGGCCGGGCCGGCCGAGGCCCAGCACGGCCCCGTGCGCGAGCTCCGGTGAGCTCAGTGGCAGGTCGTCGGCCAGCCGGCTCGAGCCGGACCAGAGAGCCGGAACCGCCAACCCCAGCTCCCGCGCGAGGACCGGCAGGACACCGCCCAGCCGTTCGTCGTCGTGCGCCATCACCTCCACGTCGACGGCGCCGTCGGGCGAGCGCAGGGTCCAGGAGCGTGGGATGCGCTGCGGGCGGGACGCGGGCGGCTCGGTCACCCGGGGATGGTGACCTGCGCGCCCGGCCCGGCGGGCGTCGGAACGACCACCTGTGGACAACCGGCTCGCCTGTGGACAACGCCGGGGAGGGCCGGCGCCGCCCACCTAGCGTTCCGGCCGGACCGGGAGAGGCCCGGGATCGGAGGAGGAGCCGTGAAGGTCGACATCGCCACCCTGCAGTCGATGGCCGGGCAGTGCCGCGCGGAGGCGGCCGACGCCACCGGCCGGCAGGCCACGCTGTCCAGCAGCATCAACGCCTCGGTGCTGGACGGCTGGACCGACAGTCAGGCCGCGGCGAGGTTCAGCGAGCTGTACGAGCAGTGGCGGATCTCCGCCCAGGGGGTGGCCGACGCGCTCAACGGCATGGGGGGATTGCTGAACAACGTCGCGGCCTCCTATCAGCAGCACGAGGCCGACATGGCGGCCCGCATCGGCGCGCTGATCTGACCTCGGCCCGGCGGGGAGCGGCGCCCGGCCGCTTCCTGCCGCTCAAGCCCGGCCGGGGGCCGAGGTCGCCGCGGTCCTCCGCCGGCCGCGGACGACGTGGTCGACGCTGTACCGGCCGGAGCCGACCGCGGCGAGCAGGAGCGCGGCCGCGCCCAGGGTCAGCACGAGTTCGTAGCCGCCCTGCTCGACGAACAGGGGGCATGGCTACGAGACGTCCCATCGACGCGGAGACAGGGGCCGGCGATCGGGGAGCGCCGCCGACCGTGGGGCGCGCGTGACTGGGCGCCGCTCGAGTCCGTCCCTCGCCCACCACGGTAGGAGCCGGTCCGCCGGCGCTCGGGGAGGGGGGCAGGGAGGTGCACCGTAGGATTCCCGCCAGTCCAGACGGGTCACCGGTGCTTCGTGGTGGGCGGGCGGCTCGCCGATCTCCCGGTGGGGCCGTGCTCCCGGGCGACCGTGTGCCCGCACGCGCGTCGACAGCGGGAGGCAGCAGATGCAGTTCGGTCGGTACTACGAGGAGTTCGAGGTCGGGGCCGTCTACAAGCACTGGCCCGGAAAGACCGTCACCGAGTACGACGACCACCTGTTCTGCCTGATCACGATGAACCACCACCCGCTGCACATGGACGTGCACTACGCGGAGGAGACCACCGACTTCGGCAAGAACGTCGTCGTCGGCAACTACATCTACTCCCTGCTGCTGGGCATGAGCGTGCCCGACGTGTCGGGCAAGGCCATCGCCAACCTGGAGATCGAGTCGCTGCGGCACGTCGCGCCGACGTTCCACGGCGACACGATCTACGGCGAGACGACGGTGCTCGACAAGACCGAGTCGAGGTCCAAGGACGACCGCGGGATCGTCCACGTCGAGACGATCGGCTACAAGCAGGACGGCACGGTCGTCTGCATCTTCCGGCGGAAGGTGATGGTGCCCAAGCGCTCCTACGGCGAGAGCCGCGGCGGCGAGCAGCCGGGTCGTCCGGAGCCGGTCCGCAAGCAGTAGCTCAGGCCGGCAGCACGCCCCAGTCGCGCAGGGTCTCCACGAGGCCGGGCGTGCAGGCCAGCCCGCCGAGGGCGTCCGCGGCGGCCCAGGTCACGGCGTCGGCGTCGTCCCCCGCGACGGGCACCGCGGCAGGATCGACCGGCGTGCATGCGAAGTCGACGACGTCGTAGACGACCGCGCCGGTCGGGATGCGCACGCGTCCGACCGGCGCGCCGGCCTGCACCTCCAGGCCGGTCTCCTCGCGCACCTCGCGGACGACGGCCTGCTCGGCGGTCTCGCCGGCCTCGACCCGGCCGCCCGGCAGCGACCAGAGCCCGCGGCTCGGCTCCTGCCCCCGCCGGATGAGCAGCAGCCGGCCCGCCGCGTCCCGCACGACCGCCCCGACGCAGGGGACCACCGGGGGAGAGTCCAGGTGGCCGGCGGGTTCGGCGGCGTCCATGCGCGGCAGGCTACGCACCGCGCACCTGCGGCGAGCGCCCCGCAGGCCCCTGCGCTTGACGGAACCCGTCGCTCACAGGACCGTGATGCGCGATGAGCGTCTCCCCGGTCTGCCCTCGGTGCGGAGAGCAACTGGTCGTGCGCCCCGGCCACACCGCGCAGGCCTGGTGCCACGTGCACGGCGCTGTCACCCCGCTGCACCACACCGCGCTCATCGCGCACGACGCGATCGCGGCGGTGACCGCCGACGCCCGCGTGCCCGCCTGGGTCCCTGACCCGATGCCGACCGGCTGGACGGTCACCGGCCTGGCCTGGGGCGGTGAGCCGGGCGCCCGCGCGATCGTCGTCGACACCGCGGGACCGGCGCCGCTGGGCGGGTCGGCCGAGCTCGTGCTGGTGGCCGAGGAGCCCGGCACCGGCGTCGGCTGCGGCTACGCCGGCCTGCCCGGTCTCGACCCGGGCGACGTCATCACCGGGCCCAACTCGGTCGACGTCAAGGCCGCCGGTCAGCGGGCGCCGCTGTGGGCGGTGCCGACGACCGACGACCGGGCCGCGTTCGTGGGAGAGGCCTACGGCGTCTGGCTGTGGCTGGTCATGTGGCCGATGAACGCCGCGTGGCTGCTCGCCGAGCAGCTGGAACTGCTCGACCTGCGCGACCGCCTGTACCCCGATCTGCCGCTCGGGCCCCCGAGCGAGCACCTGCTGCCGGGCGCGTGACCGGAGCGGTCCGCACCCGGGTCGGCGCGTCGGGGCCGCGCCGGGTGGGACCTGTGTTACCCATGGGACGAAGCGGTTCGCCACCCCCGGTGGGCCCTGTCCACGCGGGCTCCAGGTGCTGGAGCCTGTCCTCGTCCGTGCGTCCCCGGAGGTGACGATGAGCCTGAAGAAGGTCATCGCCTGGTTGGTCGTCGCCTTCGTCGTCTTCTACGTGATCAAGTTCCCGGAGGCCTCGGCGGAGATGGTCAAGAGCGCCGGCACCGCCCTCGGCAACGCCGCGTCCTCCCTCGCGGACTTCGTCGGCTCCCTGGTCTGACGTGACGCGGCCGGCCGCGCGGCGCCCGCCGGAGAGCGAGCCTCCCCGGACGATGTACGAGGGCCGCCGGGCCCGCAAGGACGTCGCCAAGTACCTCCTCGAGGGCGAGGAGGTGGTCATCGCCACCCGCCGGCACTGGGCCTCGCTCGCCGAGCCGGTCGCCAAGTCGCTGCTCCCCCTGGTCCTCGGCGGCTGGCTGCTCACCCTCGACCCCGACAACCGGTTCACCAGCATCACCGGGCTCCTGCTGCTGGTGGTGGGGTTCGGCTACCTGGGCCTGCGCGGGGCCGAGTGGTACATGCGGCACTTCATCGTGACGCCGCGCCGGATGCTGCTGACCTCCGGCGTCATCGTCCGCACGGTCACCCTGCTGCCGCGCCGCCGGATCACCGACCTGACCTGGCAGGAGACCCTGTTCGGGCAGCTGCTGAACTACGGCACGTTCCGCATCGAGTCCGCCGGCCAGGCCCAGGCCCTGTCCCGCGTGACGTTCCTGCCGCACGCCGACGTCCTCTACGGCAAGCTCAGCGAGTTGCTCTTCCCCGGCGACAACGGGGACGGCGGCGACGACCTGGGCGACGCGGAGCCCCCGCCGGCGCCCCGCCGGCCGCCACCGCAGCCCGACAGCGAGCAGCGCGACACCCAGCCGATCCCGCGGCCGGAGGGCTGACCGGCGCCGGTCGCGTGATTGCCCGGTGACCTGCTGGGGCAGGGTGGACGCGATGCGGATCGACCTGCACACCCACTCCTCGGTGTCCGACGGCACCGACACCCCAGCCGCGCTGATGGCCACCGCGCGCGAGGCGGGTCTCGACGTCCTCGCGCTCACCGACCACGACACCACCGACGGGTGGGTGCTCGCCGAGGCGGCCCGCCCGCCGGGGCTGACCGTCGTCCCCGGCATGGAGCTGTCCTGCCGCTGGTTCCCAGACGGCGACCGGCCGATCAGCGTGCACCTGCTCGCCTACCTCTTCGACCCGGAGCACCCCGGGCTGATGAGCGAGCGCACCCGGCTGCGGGAGGAGCGGCTCGGCCGCGGCGAGAAGATCGCCGCGGCGCTGGTCGCCGCCGGCTACCCGATCAGCTGGGAGCGGATCGTCGAGGCCAGCGAGGGCGGCGTCGTGGGGCGCCCGCACATCGCCCGCGCCCTGGTGCAGGCCGGCGTCGTCGAGTCGGTCGACGCGGCTTTCGCGACCCTGCTGCACCCGCGCAGCCCGCACTACGTCGCCAAGCGGGACACCGACGTCCGGGAGGGCATCGCGCTGGTCCGCGCCGCCGGCGGCGTGCCCGTCTTCGCGCACGGCCTGGCCACCAAGCGCGGCCGGGTCGTCGGCGACGACGCGATCCGCGCGATGGCCGACGCCGGCCTGCTCGGCCTGGAGGTCGACCACCCCGACCACAGCGAGGAGGAGCGCGAGCACCTGCGCGGCCTGGCGAAGGAGCTGGACCTGATCATGACCGGCTCCAGCGACTACCACGGCACCAACAAGACGACGCCGATCGGCGCGTGCACCACCGAGCCCGAGCAGCTGGCGGCCCTCCTGGCCGCGGGCACGGGCAGCGCGCCGTTCCGCGACTGACGGCGAACCGTCGGCGATCCCGGTTAGCGTGGGAGCGTGAGTGCCGCACAGCTGGAGATGCCGGGCATGCCCCAGCGGCTGTTCCCGGCCACGCCGAGCAAGCTGGCCTGCTTCAGCGACTGCCCGCGGCGCTACCGGTTCAGCTACGTCGACCGCCCCACCCCGGCGAAGGGCCCGGCCTGGGCGCACAACAGCGTCGGCGCGGCCGTGCACGCGGCGCTGCGGTCCTGGTACGAGCTGCCGATCGGGAAGCGGACGACGGGGGCGGCCCGCCAGCTGCTCTACAGCGTCTGGTCACCGGTCGGGTTCCGGGACGACGAGCAGGCCGCACGCTGGCGCGCCCGCGCCGCCGGGTGGCTGACCGACTACGTCGCCGGTCTCGACCCCACCGACGACCCGGTCGGCACCGAGCGCACGGTCGGCTGCACCACCGGGCGGCTGGCGCTCTCCGGCCGCGTCGACCGCATCGATCAGCGGGGCGACGAGCTGGTGATCGTCGACTACAAGACCGGCCGCTCGCCGAGCACCGACGACGACGCCCGCGGATCGCCCGCGCTCGCTGCGTACGTGCTCGGTGTGCGCCGGACCCTGCGCCGGCCGTGCTCGCGGGTGGAGCTGCACCACCTGCCCAGCGGCACCGTCGCCGCCTTCGAGCACACCGAGCGGTCGCTGGCCAACCACGTCCGCCGCGCCGAGGACGTCGCCGCCGACATCGGCACCGCCACCGCGGCCCTCGAGGCGGGGGAGGACCCGGACGTCGCTTTCCCCGTCGCCCCGGGCATGCAGTGCAGCTGGTGCGACTTCCGGCCCAGCTGCCCGGCCGGCCAGGCGGCCGCGCCCGCGCGGGAGACGTGGAGCTTCCTCGCCGCGGAGGACGACGCGCTCAGCCGGTGAACCCGCGGACGGCGAGCGAGACGCCGAGCACCGTCATGACGACGGCGATCGCGCCGTCGAGCACCCGCCACGCGGCCGGCCGCGCGAACACCGGCCGCAGCAGACGGGCGCCGTAGCCGAGCCCGGTGAACCACGCCAGGCTGCCCAGCCCGGCCCCGGCCGCGAACTGCCAGCGGTGCGCGCCGTACGTCGACGACATCGAGCCGAGCAGCACGACCGTGTCCAGGTACACGTGCGGGTTCAGCCAGGTCAGCGCCAGGCAGGTGCCCACGGTGACCGCCAGCCCGGTGCGGGCACCCGCGGCCGCGGAGGGCAGCAGCGCCCCGGGCCGCAGCGCCCGCCGGGCCGCGGACAGCCCGTAGGCCAGCAGGAAGGCCGCCCCGGCGAAGCACACCGCCGGGATCAGCCACGGCACCCGGGACAGCGCCGCTCCCGCGCCGAGCACCCCGGCTCCGATCAGCGCGACGTCCGAGGCCGCGCACACCGCGACCACGGCGGTCACGTGCTCCAGCCGTAGCCCCTGCCGGAGCACGAACGCGCTCTGCGCGCCGATCGCCACGATCAGCCCGAGGCCCAGCGCGAGGCCGGAGGCGAGCGCGAGCAGGGCGGGGGTGTCGAGCACGGGAAGGACGGTAGGAAGCGCAGAGACGCGCGTCCAGTTCATGATTCGCACTCATCATTAGGGTTGCTTCATGGACTTCGACCTCGCCCAGCTGCGGGCGCTGGACGCGACGGTGCGCGAGGGCACGCTCGAGGCGGCCGCCCGCGCCCTGCACGTCACGCCGTCCGCGATCAGCCAGCGGCTGCGCGCGCTGGAGGTCGCCGCCGGGCGCGTGCTCCTCGTGCGCACCAAGCCGGTGCAGGTCACCGAGTCCGGCCAGGCGGTGCTGCGCCTGGCCCGCCAGGTCGCCCTGCTCACCGCGGACGCCGTCCACGAGCTCGGCGGGGCCGGCGACACCGACCGGCTGCCGCACCTGCCGATCGCGGTCAACGCCGACTCGATGGCCACCTGGGTGCTGCCGGCTCTCGCGCCGCTGGCCGCCGACTTCGCCTTCGACCTGCACCGCGAGGACCAGGAGCACACCAGCGCCCTGCTGCGTGCCGGGACGGTCATGGCCGCGGTCACCGCCGAGGCCGATCCGGTACCCGGCTGCAGCGTCACCCGGCTGGGCGGGATGCGCTACCGCCCGATGGCGTCGGACGCGTTCGCCGACCGGTGGTTCCGCCAGGGGCCGACGACGGAGGCGTTGCGGCGGGCGCCGGTCGTCGTCTTCGACCGGCACGACGACCTGGAGCACCGCTACCTGCGGTCCCGCGGCGTGGCCGACGCGCCGCCGGCGCACTACGTGCCCGCGTCGGCGGACTACCTCGCGGCGGTCGCGCTCGGCCTGGGCTGGGGCATGCTGCCGGACCAGCAGCTGCGCAGCAACGTCGGCGTGGTCGACGTCGACCCGGACGGCGAGGTCGACGTCGTCCTGCACTGGCAGCAGTGGAAGCTCCGGTCGGCGAGCCTCGACCGCGTCCGCGAGGCCGTCCTGGCCGCGGCCCGCACCGAGCTGGATCAGGCGGAGAGCGGACCCGCCACCCGCTCGTAGCCGGCCCACACGATCGGCGAGCGGCGCGCCCGCTGCGGCAGCGCCAGGGTCGCCTGCCGGAAGGCCCGCAGCGCCGCGGTCGTCGCCGCGTCGGTGAGCCCGAAGCCCGGCATCGAGTACGTCCGCCGTGCCCAGCGGGGCAGCGTCGCGAAGGACAGCGCGGCGAGGGTGCCCCACGCCGGGCGGGCGGGGGTGAGGAACCGGACCCACGCGGGCATCGGCGGCAGCAGCACCAGCCGCGCGGCCTCCCGGGCGGCCGGCGTCATCGCCAGGGAGGGACGGAGCCGCTCGAAGTAGGCGGCCAGCTCGGCGACCGAGCGCGGCACATCGGTCTCCACCGCGCCGATCAGCGCGGCCGCGGTCACCTGCTCGGCGACGTACCGGTCGGCGTCGCCGTCGGTGAGCGGCACGCCGGCCCGGCGGGCGACCGAGAGCAGTGAGTCGACCTCGCAGCAGTGCACCCAGAGCAGCAGGTCGGGATCGTCGACCCGGTACGTGCGGCCGGTCGTCGCCTCGGTGCCGCCCAGCCGCCGGTGCAGGCCGCGCACCCGGCGCACCGCGCGCAGGGCCTCCCGCCGGGTGCCGTAGGTCAGGGTGTCGACGTAGGCGGCAGTGCGGGTCAGCCGCGGCCACGGGTCGCTGCGGGCGTCGGAGTTGCGCGCGACGCCGTCCATGGCGACCGGGTGCAGGGCCTGCAGCAGCAGCGCGCGCAGCCCGGCGACGGAGAACGAGGGGTCGACGTGCACCCGCCATGTGACGCTCTCGGGTCCGAAGAACCCGAGCCGGTCCTCCTCGTCGGTGAAGTCGCGCGCCGAGAGCATCAGGCCACCGAGGAGTCCGACACCGCGAGGCCGCCCCAGAAGTCGAGGAGGACCGCCAGGGTGCGCTGCGGGTTCTCGATGGAGGGGGAGTGGATCGACCCCGGGATGACCTCGTGCCGGGCGCCGAGCCGGGCCGCCATGTCGGCCTGCGCCGCCGGGGTCCACGCGTCGTCGGCGACGCCGTGCGCGACGAGCACCGGCACGCCGGCCGCGGCGAGCTCGGCGACCCGGTCGGGTTCGGTGGTCATCGTGTCGGCCATGCCGCGCAGCCCGGCCGCGCTGTTGGCGAGGAACCGGCGGGAGAGGAACGCCCGGGTGGGCGCGGGCACCGCCTGCGCCTTCGGATCGGTCATCGCCAGCTGCTCCATCGCCTCGTGCACCGCCGGCACGCCGCCGGCGTCCAGCAGCGGGCCGAGGTGCTCGAGCAGGTCGGCCCGCGGGCCGGTGAGCTTCGACGGCCCCGACCCCAGCAGGGTCAGCGAGGCGAACAGCCCCGGCTCGGCCAGGACGGCGGCGCGGCTGACCAGGCCGCCGAAGCTGTGCCCGAGCAGGTGCAGCGGGCCGGGGTTCTCCGCGCGCAGGGCCCGGCCCACCGCGAGGAGGTCCGCGGCGAGCTCGGCCATCGTGTAGGCGCCCGGGTCGTCGGGGCCCGGCGACTCGTACTGGCCGCGCTGGTCGAGCGCGACGGCGCGGTACCCGGCGGCGCACAGCGGGCGCAGCAGCGGAGCGAAGTCCTCCTTGCTGCCGGTGTAGCCGGCGACCAGCAGCACGGTGCCGCTGTCGGCGGGACCGGTGTCCAGCGCGACCAGCGGACCGGCGCCCCCGGTGAGCCTGCGGTGCGCCGCGTCGTGGTCGGCGAGCTGGCGCAGGTCGGTGGGGGCGATGGAGAGCGGAACGGCGTCGGAGGAGCCACCGGGCAGAACCATGGCCCCAGTGAACCGCGTCGCGGACTCGGATGCCGCCTACCGGTAGGCGATCACCCGGTCGGGCAGCCCGTAGACCACGACGTCGCCGACCGGCGTGCTCGTGCCGCCCGCCGGGAGCCCGTCGACCGCCGCCCGGTCGACCTCCTCGCCGGACAGCGCCTCACGGACGACGAAGCCGCTCTCCTCGGGCACGTAGAGCGGCTCGGTGCCGGCGTCGACCTTGAGCCCGCCGCTGGCCGCCGTGGGCAGCCCCAGCGCCGGCCGTTGCCAGAGGACGTCGCCGAGGTCGGCGGCCCGCGCGACGAGCGTGCCGTGCGCCCACACCAGGACGACGGGGCCGGCGACGGTGGACACCGGCGGCTCCTCGGCGTCGGACGCGGGCAGCTTCTCGGTGGCCGCCATGGCGCCGTCCCCGGCGGCGAGGACCTGCAGCTCGTCGCCGACGACCAGGCTCACGCCCCAGTCGGCGCCGGCGAGCGCGATCTCCTGACCCTCCTCGACCGGGACGTCGCGGGTCCACTGCGCCTTGCCGTCGGCGGCGTCCATGAGCCGCACGCGGGGCGCGGTGGTGCCGGTGCAGCGCTCGAGCACGGCGACGCCGGAGGTGCCGGCCGTCGCGTCCAGGATCCGGCAGTCCTCGGGGGTGTAGCGCCAGCGGATGTTGTCGCCGAGCGGGTCGATGACGACGACGCTGCCGCGGCTGACCGCCAGCACCAGGTTGCGGGTGCTGGTCAGCGTGACGTCGGAGTCGAGGTCGACGCTGCGCGTCCAGGCGTAGACGCCGGTGTCCGCGTGCAGCCCGACCACCTCGTCGCAGCGGATCTCCGTGCGGTAGACGGCGACCACGATGCCGTCGGTGGCGGCCAGCCCGCACAGCCGGGCGTTGCTGCGGGTGTAGTGCCAGGCCTGCACGCCGGTGACCGGGTCCAGCGCCGCGATGCCGTGCCGGTTCCCGACGATCACCCGGCCGCTCTCGACGACCTGGCGGGGCAGCACGTCCGCGGGCGCGGACCACGCCTGCGCCAGCTCGCCGGCCGGCGACCCGGTGGGGTCGGCGGCCGGCGAGGCGGTCGAGCGGGAGGTGGCGGCCGCGTCGGAGCCGCGCCACAGCAGGACTGCGACCACGGCCAGCGCGAGGGTGGCCGCCGTCCAGACCCACACCCGCAGCGGCGGGCGGCGCAGCGCGGGCACCGGAGGCTAGGCGGCGGACTCGGAACCGCCACCGCGGTTGGCCCCGCCCCGGCGGCGACGACGGCGGCGCGGCTTGGGCGCGGCGCCGTCCTCACCGGTGGTGGCGGCGACCGGCGCGGCCGGCTCGCTGCCGGCGGCCGCGGCCGCCCCGCCGCCGCGGGTGCGCCGGCGCGGACGGCTCTTGCGCGGCCGGTCGGCGTCCTCGCCCTCGGCGGGACGGGCCGGACCGCGACCGCCGCCGGCGCGGTGCTTCTTGCCGGTCTCGCCGAGGTCCTCGAGGACCTCCGCGTCCAGGCCCTCGCGGGTGCGCTGGGCGCGCGGCAGGCGGCCGGTCGCGGTCTCGGGGACGTCGAGGTCGGCGTAGACCCACGCCGAGGTGGAGTAGGTCTCCGGCGGGTTCTCGAAGTCCAGGTCGAGCGCCTTGTTGATCAGCTGCCAGCGGGGGATGTCGTCCCAGTCCACCAGCGTGACCGCGACACCCTCCGCGCCGGCGCGGCCGGTGCGGCCGATCCGGTGCACGTAGGTCTTCTCGTCCTCGGGGCACTGGTAGTTGACGACGTGGCTGACGCCGGTGACGTCGATGCCGCGGGCGGCGACGTCGGTGGCGACCAGGACGTCGACCTTGCCGCTGCGGAAGGCGCGCAGCGCCTGCTCCCGGGCCCCCTGGCCGAGGTCGCCGTGCACGGCCGCGGCGGCGAAGCCGCGCTCGACCAGCTCGTCGGCCACCTTCTGCGCGGTCCGCTTCGTGCGGCAGAAGACCATGACCAGGCCGCGGCCGCGGGCCTGCAGCACCCGGGCGAGCAGCTCGGGCTTGTCCAGGTTGTGCGCCCGGTAGATGAACTGCGTCGTCTGCGGGACGGTCGAGCCCTCGTCGTTGCCGTGCGCGCGGATGTGCGTCGGCTGGGTCATGAACGACCGGGAGAGGGTCACGATCGGGCCCGGCATGGTGGCCGAGAAGAGCATCGTCTGCCGCTGCGCCGGGACCATGCCGAGGATCCGCTCGATGTCGGGCAGGAAGCCCAGGTCGAGCATCTCGTCGGCCTCGTCGAGGACCAGCACGCGCACCTTGCCGAGGATCAGGTGGCCCTGCTCGGCCAGGTCCAGCAGCCGGCCCGGGGTGCCGACGACGATCTCGACGCCGGCCTGCAGCGCCGAGACCTGCGGCTCGAACGCGCGGCCGCCGTAGATGGCCTGCACGCGGATGCCGCGCTTGGCGCCGGCGGCGGTCAGGTCGCGGGCGACCTGCACGCACAGCTCACGGGTGGGGACGACGACCAGCGCCTGCGGGACGCCGTCGCCGCCCTCGGCCGGCGGGACGACCCGCTGCAGCATGGGGACGCCGAAGCCGAGGGTCTTGCCGGTGCCGGTGCGGGCCTGCCCGATCAGGTCGTGGCCGGCCAGCGCCAGGGGGAGCGTCAGCTCCTGGATGGCGAAGGTGCGGGTGATGCCGACCTCGGCCAGCGCGGCGACGACGTCGGGGTGGATGTCGAAGTCGCTGAACAGCGGCGCGGTCTCCTCGACCGGTGCGCCGCCGAGCTGCTCGACGTCCTGCTCGAGCTGCTCGGGGGCCGGGGCCCCGGTCTCGGCGTGCTCGAGGTCGGTGGGGGAGTCGGTGGGGGTGTTCTCGATGGTCAGTGCTCTCGCCTCAGGTTCGCTGGGGGACAGGCGGTCCCGCGGCGGATTCCGCCGGACCTGCGCTGTCCCGGATTCGGTGTCGCGCGATCAGTTCCAGCGCCGACACCGCCAGCGGACCGGGCATCGGGGAATGGGCCCAGGTGGCTCGCCCGGAAAGGGCGTCGCTCGGCGTTCGTCAGCGCGCAGATACATACCGAAGCGAACCAGACGGCTCGCCGATTCCCATGCTAGCCGAGGCACCGGTTAGCCTCGGCGCGCCGCGACGGAACTGTGGCCCGTCCCACTCGAAAGGGGAGCGCGTGTCCGAGGTCGACACCCGCGCCGTCGTCGACCTGCTGGGGGCGCTGGCCTACGCCGAGCTGACCGCCTTCGACCGGCTGGCCGAGGACGCCCGGCTGGCGCCCTCGCTGGAGGGGCGGGCGGCGCTGGCCCGCATGGCGGCGGCCGAGATCGGCCACCACGGGCGGCTCACCGACCGGCTGCGCGAGCTGGGCGCCGACCCCACCGGGGCGATGACCCCGTTCGTCCGCGCGCTGGACACCTTCCACGAGAGCACCCGGCCCAGCACGTGGCTGGAGGGGCTGGTCAAGGCCTACGTCGGCGACGGGCTGGCCTCGGACTTCTATCGCGAGATCGCCTCGTTCCTGCCCGAGCAGGACCGCGCGCTCGTACTTGAGGTGCTCGCCGACACCGGGCACGCCGACTTCGCCGTCCGCGAGGTGCGGGCGGCGATCCGGGCCGACCGGCGGGTCGCCGGCCGCCTGGCGCTGTGGGGACGGCGGCTCGTGGGGGAGGCCATGTCGCAGTCGCAGGCGGTCATCGCCGAGCACGACCAGCTGGCCGAGCTGATCGTCCAGGGCACCGGTGACCTCGCCGGGGTCGGCCGCCTCATCGAACGGATCACCGCCGCGCACACCGAGCGCATGAAGACCCTCGGCCTGAACCCCTAGAAGTGCGAACGGGGCGCCTCCGCGATGCGGAGACGCCCCGTCGTGGGAACCGGTCAGGCGCCGGCGATGAACCCCACGCGGCGCTGGTCGGCCTGGGCGATCTCGACGTAGGCGATGCGGTCGACCGGGACGACGATGCGGCGACCGCGCTCGTCCTCGAGCGTCAGCAGGCCGCTCTTGGTCGAGCCGGCCATCGCCGCCGACACCTGGGCCTCGATCTCGTCAGGGGTCTTCGGGCTGTCGATGACCAGCTCCCGGGGGGAGTGCTGAACACCGATCTTGACTTCCACGGGGCGGATGCCTCCTCGAGTTGCGCGGCTGTCCTCACGCTAGCCCAGCGGGCGGCGACGGCACCCACCGTGGAGCTGCGCCGTCAGCGAACTAGTGGTCGTCCAACCGGGGGAAGCCGGAGATGCCGCGCCAGGCCAGCGACGACATCAGCGCCACGGCCGCGTCGCGGGACACGGTGCCCTTGCGCGGCAGCCACCACCGGGCGCTGGTCTCGGCCAGCCCGGTCAGCCCGGAGGCGAGCAGCAGCGCCTGCTCGGGGTCGGACCCGGTGTCGCCGGCGATCACCTCGGCGATCGCCTCGACGCAGGCGCGGGTGCCGCGGTCGACGACGGCGCGGACGTCGTCGTCGTTGCGCAGGTCGGACTCGAAGACCAGGCGGAAGGCCTGGCCCTCGGCGTCGATGAAGTCGAAGTAGGCGCCCACCGCCGCGTCGACCCGCGCCCGGTTGTCCTCGGTGTCGGCCATCGCCTGCGCGACCCGTTCGGTGAGCTCGTCGACGTGCTGCTCCAGCAGGGCCAGGTACAGCTCGCGCTTGCCCGGGAAGTGCTGGTAGAGCACCGGCTTGCTGACCCCCGCGCGGTCGGCGATGTCGTCCATCGCGGCGGCGTGGAAGCCCTGGGCGACGAAGACGTCCTGCGCCGCCTGCAACAGCTGCATGCGCCGTGCCCCACGGGGCAGGCGCGACGTGCGACGGCCCGGAGCCGGGGCCTGGCGGGCGTTCGTCATGGCGGCGCAGATGTTACCGGTGGGTCACCCGCGGCGCGCTGCGTAGCGCCCGGAGTTACCGTCGGCCGGGTGCGCCACCCCGTCGTCCCCTCGTCCCCGTCCAAGACGACGTTGCCGGCTCTCGAGCACGTTCCGCCGCCGTGGCCGGGGGAGAAGGTGCCGATCCGCGGGGGTGAGGTGTTCGTCCGCTGCACCCCCTGGAGCGGGCCGGTCGGTGGCTCCGGCGGCCCGCGCGAGCGGGCGCTGTACGTGCACGGCCTCGGTGGCGCGTCCACGAACTGGACCGACCTCGCCGCCCTGCTGCGGGTGCGCTTCGACGGCTGGGCGCTCGACCTGCCCGGGTTCGGGCGGTCGCAGCCCCCGGCACGGCACCGCTACACCATCCGCGGGCACGCCCGGGCGGTGGTCGACCTGCTGGAGCACATCGCAGCGCAGCCGGGCGAGGCGCAGGCCCGGCCCGTCCACCTGCTGGGCAACTCGCTCGGCGGCCTGGTCAGCGTGCTCGTCGCGGCGCGGCGGCCGGACCTGGTCGCCACGCTGACGCTGATCTCCCCGGCGATGCCGGTCTACCGGGTGCCGCCGGCCTTCAGCCGGATGCTGCTCCTCCTGCTGCTGCCGGGCGTCCCGGCAATGGCGGAGAAGCGGCTGGCCGGCGTCGCGCCCGAGGACTCGGTCCGCGCGATGGTGCGGATGTGCTTCGGCGACCCCTCCCGGGTGCCGCGGGAGCGGATCGACGAGGCGATCGAGGAGATGCGCGAGCGCAGCGGGCAGCCGTGGGCCGACAGGGCCCTGGCGCGCAGCATGCGCGGGCTGATCGCCTCCTACCTGCGGGTCAACGGCGCCTGGCGGATGGCCGCCCGGCTGCGCCCGCCGACGCTGGTCGTCTGGGGCGACCGGGACCGCCTGGTGGATCCGCGGCTGGCGCCGCGGCTGGCCGCGACGGTGCCGGACGCGCGACTGCTGGTCTGCGAGGGCGTCGGCCACCTGGCGATGCTGGAGGCGCCGGAACCCACCGCCCGCGCGGTGCTCGGCATGGTGGAGGGGCTGACCCCGGCGGCGCCGTAGGCGTCTCCGGCAGGGCCGCCGACACCCGTCCGCCTGTCCCTGATGGGCTCCGGAGCGTGAGACGCTGGCCGGGTGAGCACGGCGGACGCCTCCCGTGGCCGTCCCGCCGTCCCCCGGGGGCGACCGCTCCCACCGCCGCCGCTGCCCCCGCGCCCCGTCAGCGGCCCGGCGTCGCGCGTCCCGCCGTCGCGGTCCCGCGGGCCCGTCCGGGAACCGGGACCGGCACCGCGCCCCCTGGCCGCCCGCCGCCGCGCCGGGCGGGTGCGCCGCTTCGTGCGGCGCTACGGCTGGCGGGCCTACGCCATCCCGCTGCTGACCATCGCCACGGTGGCGACGCTGGCCGACCTCGCCCGGCCGGCGACGACGTCCGTCTCCGCCCCGGCGGCCGCGACCTCCTCGTCCGCCGCCGCGCCGTCCTCGCCGACGGCGACGCCGTCCCACGTGGACGCGCCGCCCGCCGGCGACGCCGGGCCGGCCGCGCAGCCGACCGTGCCGGCCGAGGCGACCTTCGTGCAGCAGGGGGCCGGCACCGTCACGGTCGTCGACGGCACTTCGGCGGTCTACGGCACCGGCCCGCTCGAGCGGTTCGTCGTCGAGGTCGAGGACGGCATCGAGGTGGACGGCGCGGCCTTCGCCGAGGCCGTCGAGACGACGCTGGGCGATCCACGGTCGTGGGGCAACGGCGGGCGGATGTCGTTCCAGCGGGTCGGCGTGGTCGAGGCGCAGGCCGGTCAGTACGACTTCAAGGTGAGCCTGGTCAGCCCCGGCAGCATGGAGCAGTACTGCCCCGGTGTGGGCACCGGCGGCTACACCTCCTGCCGCTACGGGGAGCGCGCCGTCATCAACCTCGCCCGGTGGGAGACCGCCGTCCCGGACTACGCCGGCGACATCGCGACCTACCGGCTCTACGTGGTCAACCACGAGGTCGGGCACGCGCTCGGGCACGGCCACGAGCAGTGCCCGGGCCCCGGCCAGGTCGCCCCGGTGATGCAGCAGCAGACCCTCGGCCTCGACGGCTGCGTGAAGAACGCCTGGCCGTATCCGTGACGTCAGACAGCGGCCGTGAGCTCCACCGCGATGCCGTCGGGATCGAACGCCGCGAGGAAGGC
Organism: Geodermatophilus sp. SMS 5-13; assembly: GCF_059428245.1. Classification (NCBI taxonomy): domain Bacteria; kingdom Bacillati; phylum Actinomycetota; class Actinomycetes; order Geodermatophilales; family Geodermatophilaceae; genus Geodermatophilus; species Geodermatophilus sp. SMS 5-13. The sequence continues at coordinate 4,695,980 of NZ_CP165729.1, read as the reverse complement.
CATGCCCATCCCGGGCACCTCGCGGATCGGGCCGTGCTCGACCCCCCGCTCGTCGAACAGCTGCACGGCCGCGTCCAGTTCTGCCCGGCTGCCGACGGCGAAGCTCAGGTGGTCCAGGCCCACGCGGAAGGGGTCGAAGCGATCGCCCGCGTGCGCCCCGTCGACCGGGCGCAGCCCGATCAGGACGCCGGCGTTGACCAGCACGACCCCGCCCTGCAGCGCGTCGGAGACCAGCCCGCCGGGGTCCTCGTCCGGCGGCCCCGGCATGGCGACCTGGAAGCCGAACACCTCGGTGTAGAACGCCTGGGACCGCGCGACGTCGGTCACGGTGAGCCGCACGTGGTGCGGTGCCCCGACCCGGAGTGGGCTCCTCATGAGCGGACGCTAGGCCGGATCCCCGGCCGCGGGAAGAAGCCCGCGTGCCACCCTGTTATGCGGACGAACACGCGGCCACCCGAAGCGAGGGCCGCTGTCCGCGAACCTGAGGAGCGACCGTGTCCCTGCCACCCCTGGTGGAGCCCGCCGCCGACCTGTCGATCGACGAGGTCCGCCGGTACAGCCGGCACCTGATCATCCCGGACGTCGGGATGGACGGGCAGAAGCGGCTGAAGAACGCCAAGGTGCTCGCCGTCGGCGCGGGCGGGCTCGGTTCCCCGGTGCTGATGTACCTGGCGGCGGCCGGCGTGGGCACCCTCGGCATCGTCGAGTTCGACGTGGTCGACGAGTCCAACCTGCAGCGCCAGATCATCCACGGCGCCTCCGACGTCGGCCGGTCCAAGGCAGAGAGCGCGCGGGACTCCATCAAGGAGATCAACCCGCTGGTCGACGTCCGCCTGCACGAGACGCGGCTGGACAGCGACAACGTGCTGGAGATCTTCGGCCAGTACGACCTGATCGTCGACGGCACCGACAACTTCGCCACGCGCTACCTGGTCAACGACGCCTGCGTGCTGCTGAACAAGCCGTACGTGTGGGGTTCGATCTACCGCTTCGACGGCCAGGTCTCGGTGTTCTGGAACGAGCACGGCCCGAACTACCGCGACCTCTACCCGGTGCCCCCGCCGCCCGGGATGGTGCCCAGCTGCGCCGAGGGCGGCGTGCTCGGCGTCCTGTGCGCCACGATCGGCGCCATCCAGGCGACCGAGGCGGTCAAGCTCATCACCGGCATCGGCGAGAGCCTGCTCGGCCGGCTGATGGTCTACGACGCCCTGGAGATGACCTTCCGCACGATCAAGGTGCGCAAGGACCCCGAGGGCGAGCCGATCACCGGCCTCATCGACTACGAGACCTTCTGCGGCGTGGTCTCGGTCGAGGCCCAGGAGGCCGCGGCCGGTTCGACGATCACCGTCGACGAGCTCAAGGACATGATGGACGCCGGCAAGGACTTCGAGCTGATCGACGTCCGGGAGCCGAACGAGTACGAGATCGTGTCCATCCCGGGGGCGAAGCTGATCCCCAAGGACGAGATCCTCTCCGGCCGGGCGCTGTCGCAGCTGCCGAACGACAAGCCGATCGTGCTGCACTGCAAGACGGGTGTGCGCTCCGCCGAGGCGCTGGCCGCGATCAAGAACGCCGGCTTCAAGGACGCCGTCCACGTGCAGGGCGGCGTGACCGCCTGGGCCACGCGGATCGACAAGACGCTGCCCACCTACTGAGCCACCGCCGAGGGCCCGGCCCGCTTCCCCCCGCGGAGGCAGGCCGGGCCCTCACGCTGTTGGATTGGCCCATGGCCGAGATCGCACCCATCGAGCTCCTCGAACTCTTCCAGCGTGCCCAGGCGCAGTTCACCGACCGGGTGGACGCCGTCGAGCCCGACCAGTGGGAGGACGAGGCGCTGCCGGAGTGGACGGTCGCCGACCTGGTGGCGCACATGGTCAGCGAGATGCTCTGGGTGCCGCCGCTGGTCGCCGGGGAGCCCTACGCCGAGGGCCGGTTCCCCGACGGCACGACCGACCTGCTCGGCGACGACCCGATGGCCGGCTGGGAGTCGGCGGCCGACGGCGCGCTGTCGGCCTTCGCCGAGGACGACGCGCTGATCCGGACCGTTCATCTCGAGCGGGGCCCGACGCCGGCGACGGACTACATCCTCGAGCTGATCGCCGACCTCACCGTGCACGCGTGGGACCTCGCCCGCGCGATCGACGCCGACACCGAGCTGGACGGCCAGCTGATCACCGCGGCGCTGCTGGTCGGTGAGCGGATCCCGGAGGACGGCGTCCCCGGCCTGTTCGACCCGCCGCTGGACACCTCGCCGGCCGCGTCGCCGCAGCAGCGGCTGCTCGCCCGGTTCGGCCGCCGGCCGCTGTAACCCATGGATGCCGCCTCCCTGGACGTCGACGAGGCGGTGTTCGACGTCGTCGAGCGGATCCCGCCCGGGCGGGTGACGACCTACGGCGCGATCGGCCGGCTGGTCGGCGTCGGCCCGCGCCGGGTGGCCCGGGCGCTGTCGTCCGGCGGCGGCGCGGTGCCCTGGTGGCGGGTGCTGCGCGCCGACGGGACCGTGGCCGAGCCGGTGCGGGTCCGCCAGCTCGAGCTGCTGGCCGCGGAGGGGGTCCCGATGCGCGACGGCCGGGTCGACCTGCGGGCGGTCGGCTGGCCGGACTGAGAGTCCTTCAGTTCCGCCGCCGGGCTGCCGACATCCCAGGCATGAACACCATGGCGTGCCGGGCGGTGGCCCAGGCCGGGCTGTCCGCCGGGACGGCGTCGCTGGACGTCGAGACCGCGTTCCCGCTGCTGCTGGTCGCCGGCTGGCTGACCACCGCCGCGGACCTGATGCTCGAGGCCGGACTGGTCGAGTCCGTCCTCGCCTGAGCGCTCCTCAGGGAAGGACGAGCGGCGCCAGCGGCCGGATCGGCTGCGCGCGCATCCGGCGCCGGATCCGCCGCGCGGTCACGACCGCGGCCTCCTCGGCGAGCTGACGGGCGGCGACCACCGACGCGGGCTCGGGGATCATCATGCGGGCCTCTTTTCCTGGGCGCTGGCCGTCCCGGCCGGGTGGATCTCGGGGGATCGGCCGTCGTCCTGTCGCACGCTGCTCCTCCGGTCTGCCGGGACCCTGAACTCGCCCTGAAGACGAGCTGAGAGACGAGCAGATACGGCGGGTGTGACCTTTTCTGCGCCACGGTCGACCGGCGTCCCACCCGCCACACGCGCCCCAGGCTGCGCCGAAGTGTCGGGTCACCGTGCTTCCATCGATTCGTGGCAGCCCGCGCGACCCCACCGGAGGCCGCGGGACCCGTCTACCGGCTGGTGGCGGGGGAGCCGCCCCGGGCCGCGCGGCCGCGGCTGGACCCGACGCAGCAGGCCGTCGTCGACCACCCGTCCGGGCCGCTGCTGGTTCTCGCCGGCCCCGGCACGGGCAAGACGACCACGATCGTCGAGGCGGTCGCCCGCCGGATCGAGGACGGCGTCGACCCCGAGCAGATCCTCGTCCTGACCTTCAGCCGCAAGGCCGCCGCCGAGCTGCGCACCCGCGTCACGGCCCGGGTCGCGCAGACGATCCGCGAGCCGCTGGCCCGCACCTTCCACTCCTACGCCTTCGGCGTGCTGCGCCGGGCCGCGATGCTGCGCGGTGAGCCGCCGCCGCGGCTGCTCACCGCCGCCGAGCAGGACGCCGTCGTCGCCGAGCTGCTGCGCGGCGACGTCGAGGAGGAGGGCGCGGTCCGCTGGCCGCCGTCCCTCGCCCCGGCGCTGGGCACCGCCGGCTTCCGCACCGAGCTGCGCGAGTTCCTGCTGCGCGCCACCGAGCGGGGGGTGGGTCCGGAGCAGCTGGTCGCCTGGGGTCGCGAGCTCGGCCACGAGCACTGGGTGCACGCCGCCGCGTTCCAGGAGCAGTACGAGCGGGTGACCGCGTTCGCGACCGCCGCCCGCGGCGACGCCTCCGGCTACGACCCGGCCGAGCTGGTGCGCGCGGCGATCGACGAGCTGGACGGCGACCCGGAGCTGCTGCGCCAGGAGCGCGAGCGGGCCACCTGGCTGTTCGTCGACGAGTACCAGGACACCGACCCGGCGCAGGTGGAGCTGCTGGAGCTGCTCGCCGGCGGTGGCGGCAACCTGGTCGCCGTCGGCGATCCCGACCAGGCCATCTACGCGTTCCGGGGCGCGGAACCCCGGGGCATCGTCGACTTCCCGACGCGCTTCCGGCACACCGACGGCCGCGATGCCCGGCGGGTCTCGCTCGGCGTGTGCCGCCGGTCGGGCGAGGAGCTGCTGCGGATCAGCCGCACGGTGGCCGAGGGGCTGCCCGGCCCGTGGGAGCACCGGCAGCTGGCCGCCGGCGAGCACACCGGCCCCGGCGCCGCCGAGGTGCACGTCTTCGGGTCCGCGGCGGTGGAGGCGGCCTACCTCGCCGACCGGCTGCGGCGGGCGCACCTGCTCGACGGCGTGCCCTGGTCGGAGATGGCCGTGGTGGTCCGCAGCGCCGTGGGGCTGGGCTCGCTGCGCCGGGCGCTGGCCCAGGCCGGGGTCCCGGTCGCGGTCTCGGCGGACGACCTGCCGCTGGCCGCGCAGCCCGCCGTGGCGCCCTTCCTGTCCGCGGTGTCCGCGCTGCTGCCGGCCACGCCGCGCGGCACCGAGCCCGCGGGCCTCGACGAGCCCGCCGCCGAGGCGCTGCTCGCCTCGCCGCTCGGGGGCGCGACCGTGCTCGACCTGCGGCGGCTGCGCCGCGCCGTCCGCATCGTGCTGAACGGCCGCGGGCTGGACCCGGCCGAGAAGAACGCCCCGCTGGCCACCGCGCTGGCCGACGACACCCTCCTCGACGCGCTGCCCGAGCACGTCGCCCGCCCCGCCCTGCGGGTGGCCGGCGTCCTCGCGGCCGGCCGGATCGCCCTGGCCGACGGCGGCACCGTCGAGGACGTGCTGTGGGCGATGTGGCAGCGCAGCGGCCTGGCCGGCAAGTGGGCCAAGGCCAGCGCGGCCGGGGGGCAGGCGGGCGCCGTCGCCGACCGCGACCTCGACGCCGTCGTCGCGCTGTTCGACGCCGCCGCCGGGTTCGTCGACCGGCTGCCCTCGGCGGACGCGCGCGCCTTCCTCGACCACCTCTCTGCCCAGGAGCTGCCCGGCGACACCGGCGCCGCGCGTGCCCTGCAGGCCGACACCGTCCGGCTGCTCACCGCGCACGCCTCGAAGGGCCTCGAGTGGGACGTCGTCTGCGTCGCCGGGGTGCAGGAGGGCGTCTGGCCGGACCTGCGCGACCGGACGACGCTGCTCGGCGCCGAGGAGCTGATCGAGCGCGCCGCCGGCATCGACGGCGGACAGGTCGACCGGCGCACCCTGGCCCTGGCCGAGGAGCGGCGGCTGTTCTACGTCGCCTGCACCCGCGCCCGGAAGCGGCTCGTGGTCAGCGCGGTCGAGGGCGCCGTCGACGGCCCCGACGCGGGGGCCACCGCCTCGCGCTTCCTGGACCTCGTGGCCCCGCCGCCGGAGGAGGGCCGCACGCCGACCGAGCTGCCGCGCTCGCTCACCCTGCCGGCGCTCGTCGCCGAGCTGCGCCGCACCCTCGTCGATCCGCACACCCCGGCGCCCCGGCGCTCCACCGCGGCCTCGGTGCTGCGGCGGCTCGCCGACGAGGGCGTCCCGGGCGCCGCCCCCGCGAACTGGTGGGGCCTGGCGCCGCTGTCCGACGACGCCCCGCTGGTCGGCCCCGACGAGCCGGTGCGGGTGCGGCCGTCGGCGATCGAGGGCTTCCGCCGCTGCCCCCTGCGCTGGGTGCTCGGGGCGGTCGGCGCCGAGGCCGCGCCCGACACCAACCGCACCGTCGGTTCGGCGGTGCACGCCGTGGCGCAGCAGGTGGCCGAGGGGCTGCCGCCGGCGGAGGCCGGCAAGGCGCTGGACGCCGAGCTCGACACGCTCGACCTCGGCCCGGGCTGGGCCGACCAGCGGCAGCGGGCGACCGCGCACGACATGCTCGACCGGTTCGTCGCCTGGCACTTCCGCAACCCCCGGCAGCTGATCGCCGCCGAGGCCGACTTCCAGGTACAGGTCGGCCGGGCTCGGATCAGCGGGCAGGTCGACCGGCTGGAGCGCGACGCCGAGGGCCGGCTGTTCGTCGTCGACCTCAAGACGGGGAAGACCACGCCGTCCGCCGACGAGCTGGCCGAGCACGGGCAGCTGGCCGCCTACCAGGTCGCCGTCGCGTCGGGCGCGTTCGCCGAGTACGGCACCGAGTCCGCCGGCGCGGCGCTGGTGCAGATCGGCTCGGCGGCCAAGGCGGCCAAGGAGCAGGCCCAGGACCCCCTGCCGGCCGACGTCCCGGTGGCCGGCACGTGGGCCGGCGAGCTGCTGGCGACCGTCGGCGAGGGCATGGGCGCCGGCAGCTTCGAGGTGCGCACCGGCAGCTACTGCGACCGCTGCCCGTCCAAGCGCAGCTGCCCCCTGCACGAGCGCGGCGGGCAGGTCACCCGATGACGACGGAGGACGCCCAGCTCTCCTTCGACGACCTGTTCGACGACGAACCGGCGGGCGAGCCGGAGCCGACGCTGCTCACCCCGGCCCAGGTCGCGGCGCGCTGCGGGCTGTCCTACGCGCCGTCGCCCGAGCAGGCCCGCGTCGTCTCCGCGCCGGTCGACCGGCCGCTGGTCGTGGTCGCCGGCGCGGGCTCCGGCAAGACCGAGACGATGGCCGCCCGCGTCTCCTGGCTGGTGGCCAACCGCGTCGTCGCGCCGGAGGCGATCCTCGGGCTGACCTTCACCCGCAAGGCCGCCAGCGAGCTCAACGAGCGGGTGCGGCTGCGGCTCGGCGCGCTGGCCCGCCACCCCGAGACCGACGCCGAGCTGCGCGAGCGGCTCGCCGTCGCCCAGCCCACCGTCTCGACCTACCACGGCTACGCCGCCTCGCTGGTCGCCGAGCACGGGCTGCGGATCGGCATCGAGCCCGGCGCCGGCGTGCTCGGCCCGGCCATGTGCTGGGGGCAGGCCGCCGCGGTGGTCGGGGCCTACACCGGCGACATGGCCGACGTCCCGCTGACCCTGCTGACCACCGTCGAGGACGTGCTGGCGCTGGCCGCCGAGCTCGGCGAGCACGACGTCACCCCGGCCCAGCTGCGGTCGTGGACGGAGCACTTCGAGCGGCGGATCCGCGGCTACGCCGACGCCCCGAAGAAGCGCGGCGTGTACGCCGACGTCCAGAAGGTGATCGATCGGCAGCGGGCCCGCGCGGCGATGCTGCCCCTGGTGGAGGGCTTCCAGGCGCGCAAGCGGGCCGCCGGGGCGATCGACTACGCCGACCAGGTGGCCTACGCGGCCCGGGTGGCCGTCGCCGCGCCCGAGGTCGGCCGCCGCGAGCGCGCCCGCTGGCAGGTCGTGCTGCTCGACGAGTACCAGGACACCAGCGTCGGACAGCTGCGCATGCTCGAGGCGCTCTTCGGCGGCGACACCGGCCATCCGGTGCTCGCGGTCGGCGACCCCCGGCAGTCGATCTACGGCTGGCGCGGGGCGTCGGCGGGCACCATCGAGCGCTTCCCCCGCACCTTCCCCGGCCGTGCCGGGCGCGCGGCACAGCGACTGACCCTGGCGACCAGCTGGCGCAACGACTCCGCCGTCCTCGCGGTCGCCAACGCGGTCGCCGGCATGCTGCCCGAGCCGGCCGAACCGCTGCCCGACCTCACCGCCGCGCCCACCGCGGGTGCCGGCACGGTCGAGGCCGGCCTGTACGACACGATCGCGGAGGAGACGCAGGCGCTGGCCGACCGGCTGGCCGGCCTGTGGCACGCCGACCCCGAGAAGCGCCCGACGATCGCGGTGCTGGCCCGCGCCCGCAAGCAGTTCCACGGCATCGCGACCGCCCTGCGCGAGCGCGGCGTGCCGGTCGAGGTGGTCGGGCTGGGCGGGCTGCTCGCCGTCCCCGAGGTCTCCGACGTCATCGCGACGCTGACCGTGCTGGTCGATCCGACCGCCGGGGACGCGCTGGGCCGGCTGCTCACCGGCGCCCGGTGGCGGATCGGCCCGCGCGACCTGGCCGCGCTGAACAACCGGGCGCGCGCCCTGGTGCGTGCCCGCCACCAGGACGACGAGGGTCCGCAGGAGCGGGGCAGCATCGTCGAGGCGCTCGACGACCTCGGCCCGGCGGAGGCGTACTCGCTGGCCGGGTTCCGGCGGCTGCGCCGGCTGGGCGCAGAGCTGGCCCACCTGCGCCAGCGGATCGGGGAGTCGCTGCCCGACCTGGTCGACGAGGTCGCCCGCACGCTGGGCCTGGAGACCGAGCTGGCCAGCGCCCCCGACGTCAGCCCGGCCGGCGCCCGCACGCACCTGGACGCGCTGCACGCGGTCGCCGGCGAGTTCGTCGAGCTGGCCGAGCTGCCCTCGCTGCCGGCCTTCCTCGGGTACCTGCGCGACGCCGAGAAGCGCGAGCGCGGCCTGGAGCCGGGCGAGGTGGCGGTCAACCCGGAGGCGGTGCAGCTGCTCACCGGGCACTCCGCGAAGGGCCTGGAGTGGGACGTCGTCGCCGTCCCCGGGCTGACCCTCGACCAGTTCCCGGCGAAGACCGACACCAGCGACTCCTGGATCAAGGACCCCGGCGCGCTGCCCGCGGAGCTGCGGCTCACCGACCGGGCCGAGCTGCCCGCGCTGAAGCTGCCCCCGCCGGGCACCGGCGACCAGGCGGCGGTGCGGTCCGCGCTCGAGGACTACGTGCAGGACTGGCGCGACTTCGGCACCGACGAGGAGATCCGGATCGGCTACGTCGCGGTCACCCGCGCCCGGCACCTGCTGGTCTGCTCGGGCAGCTGGTGGCGCGACGGCAAGAACGTGTGCGGCCCGTCGTCGCTGTTGCTGACGGTCAAGGACGCCTGCGAGGCCGGTGCGGGGGACGTCGTCCACTGGGCGCCGCCGCCGGACGACGGCGCGACCAACCCGGCGCTGGCGGAGTGGCCGGTCGGCATCTGGCCGGCCGATCCGCTCTCCGCCGGACGGCGGCGCGCGCTCACGGCTGCCGCCGAGCTGGTGCGGGCCGCGGTGCCGCACCCGCTGGACCCCGCGCGCTCCGTCGGGGACGGCGACCCCGAGGTCGAGCAGTGGGTGCGCGACGCCGACCTGCTGCTGCGCGAGCGGGCGCGGCACGCCAGCCCGACCGTCGACGTCCCGCTGCCCTCGCACCTGTCGGTGTCGGCGCTGGTGACCCTGCGCCGCGACCCGGCCGAGCTGGCCCGCCGGCTGCGCCGGCCGATGCCGGCCGCGCCCGCGCCGCAGGCCCGCCGCGGCACCGCGTTCCACGCCTGGCTCGAGGAGCGGTTCGGCTCGGCCCGGCTGCTCGACCTCGACGAGCTGCCGGGCTCCGGCGACGAGCTGGCCGCGCCCGACGGCGCCCTGGCCGAGCTGCAGGCGGCGTTCCTCGCCAGCGTGTGGGCCGACCGGCAGCCGGTCGAGGTCGAGGTGCCGTTCGAGACGCCGCTGGGCCCGTTGACCCTGCGCGGGCGGATCGACGCGGTCTTCGCCGACGGCAGTGTCGACGGGGACGGCGGTTGCTTCGAGGTCATCGACTGGAAGACCGGCCCGCCGCCGACCGGCGCCGAGCTCGCCGCCGTCGGCGTCCAGCTGGCCGCCTACCGGCTCGGCTGGTCGCGGCTGACCGGGGTGCCGGTCGAGCGGGTCAGCGCCGGCTTCCACCACGTCGCCGCGAACCTGACGCTGCGCCCGGTGGACCTGCTCGACGAGGCCGGCCTGCTCGCCCTCGTGACCGGCACCGCCGACGAGGAGCTCTCGCCCCAGGAGTACTGAGCCGCGCGGTGTGGTCGCGACACGCGCGGTCTATCGCGAGGCCGGTGACCACACCGCGCGGGTGAGCTCCCTCAGCTCGAGGCGATGCGGTCGAGGATCGCGGCCGCCAGCTGCTCGGGCGCCTGCTCCGGGATCCAGTGGGTGACCCCGGACAGCTCGACGAACCGGAAGTCGCCGGTGACGTGCTGCGCGCACCCGTCCGCGGCGGTGCGGCCGATCGCGACGTCGCCGTCGCTCCACACGTAGGTCGTGGGCACGTCGACCGGGTCCACCGGGGTGCCCGAGCTCATCGCCCGGTACCAGTTGAGCGCGGCGGTCAGCGCGCCCGGTGCGGAGAGGACGGCGACGTACTCGTCGACCGCCTCGTCCGGAATGCCCGTGACCTCCGAGGGGCCGAGCATCCGGCGCACCCGCCGCAGATCGTCCTCGAGCAGCACCTCCTCGGCCTTGCCCTCCTGCCAGAACAGCCGGATGTAGGACGAGCGCTCCTTCTGCTCCGGGTCCCCGCGGAAGGCCGCCGTGTACGCCACCGGGTGCGGCACCGAGACCGCCGTCAGCGAGCGCACCCGGTCGGGATGCCAGGCGGCCAGCGCCCAGGCGACGTTGCCGCCCCAGTCGTGCCCGACGACGTCCGCGCGCGGGATCGCCAGCGCCGTCATCAGGTCGGCGGTGACCTGCGCGAGGTTGGACAGCGCGTAGGCGCCGACCTCCGCGGGCCGGGCGCCGGGGGAGTAGCCGAGCTGGTCGGGCGCGTACGTGCGCAGGCCCGCCTGGGTGAGCAGCGGCGTCACCCTCACCCAGGACAGCGACGTCTCGGGGAAGCCGTGCAGCAGCAGCACCGGCCGCCCGTCGTCGGGCCCGTCGACCCGCACGTCGAAGGTCAGGTCGCCGACATCGACCTTTAGCAGTTCACCGGGCATGCCCGGACGTTAGCCGGGATCGGGGCCGGCGCTACGGTCGGAGCCCGTGACGAGCCCCGAGCGCGAGTACGTCCGGTCCCACCTCGACGACCTGCACGCCGACCTGGACGCCTGGCTGCGCATCCCGTCGATCTCGGCCGATCCGGTGCACGCCGCCGAGGTCGCCCGCAGCGCCGAGTGGCTGGCCGAGGCGCTGCGCCGGGTCGGGTTCCCCATCGTCGAGGTCTGGCCGACCCCCGGCGCGCCCGCGGTCTTCGCCGAGTGGCCGTCGGCCGACCCGGGGGCGCCGGTCGCGCTCGTCTACGGCCACCACGACGTGCAGCCGGTGGACCCGGTCGAGCTGTGGGAGCACCCGCCGTTCGAGCCGACCGTCGTCGAGGGACCGGACGGCCCGGAGCTGCACGCCCGCGGCGCGATCGACGACAAGGGCAACGTCGCCTTCCACCTGCTCGGCATGCGGGCGCATCTGGCCGCGACCGGCCGGGACACCCCCGCGGTCACCGTGAAGCTGCTGATCGAGGGCGAGGAGGAGTCGGGCTCGCCGCACTTCGCCGACCTGCTCCGGCAGCGGCGCGACCGGCTGGACTGCGACGTCGTCGTGGTCAGCGACACCGGCATGGCCGCGCCCCACCTGCCCAGCGCCGTCGTCTCGATGCGCGGCCTCGCCGACGCCGAGATCACCCTGCGCGGGCCGGCCGTCGACCTGCACTCGGGCTCCTTCGGCGGCGCCGTGCCCAACCCGCTGCACGCGATGGCCTCGCTGCTGGCCGCCCTGCACGACGAGCGGGGCCGGGTCACCCTGCCCGGCTTCTACGACAAGGTCCGCACGCTGTCGGACCGCGAGCGCGAGCTGATGGGCCGGGTGCCGTTCGACGAGCAGGACTGGCTGGCCGGCCCGGCGGCGTCCCGCGTGGCCACCGGCGAAGCCGGCTTCAGCACCCAGGAGCGGATCGGCGCCCGGCCCACCGCGGAGGTCAACGGCATGTGGGGCGGTTACCAGGGCCCCGGCCACAAGACGATCATCCCGGCCGAGGCGCACGCGAAGCTCACCTTCCGGCTCGTCGCCGACCAGCGGCCGGAGGACGTCGCCGACCAGGTCCGCGCCTGGGTCGAGCAGCGGTTGCCGGAGGGCATCGACGCCGACGTGCACGCCCCGCCCGGTGGCGTCGCCCCGTGCGCCAGCGACCTCGACTCGCCGTGGATGGCCGCGCTGCTCGCCGCGATCGCCCAGGCGTGGGACGGCCGGCCCGAGGAGGTGCTGTTCATGAAGGAGGGCGGCAGCGGTCCCGAGGCCGACCTGGTCGAGCAGCTCGGCGCGCCGCTGGTGTTCCTCGGCGCCGGACTCCCCACCGACCGCATCCACTCGCCCAACGAGCGGGTGCTCCTGCCGATGCTCCACCGGGGCGCGGAGGCCGCCGCGCACCTGTGGCGTGAGCTGGCCGCGGTCCGCCGGGACTGAGCCACGAGGTCTCCTGCCCGGGCGGGCGCACGACCTACAGTGCACGCGTGAGCGAGCCGCGGGACGCGACGCCGGCGCCGGGCTGGTACCCCGATCCCGACGGCGCGCCGGGCATGGTCCGCTGGTGGAGCGGCGCGGCCTGGTCGGACGTGACGACGCCCGCCGGGCCCGGTGTCGCCGTTCAGCGCTCGCCGGTCCTGGCGCCCCCGCCACCCGCGCCGCCGTCCCGGACACCGGACGAGCCCCCGCCGGCCCGGTCGTTCCCGACCGGGCTGGTGATCGGGTTCTCCGTGCTCGCGCTGGTCGTGGTCCTCGTGGTCGGGGCCCTCGTCGGCCGGTCGAACGACGCGACGACGGCGGACCCGTCCGTGCCGAACGACCCGGTGCCCTCCGGACCGACGTACCCGCCCGACACCGTGCGGATCGTCGACCAGGACTCGGGGCTGTCCTACCCGTGGCTGGGCGAGCACTGGCTGGAGTGGAATCTCGGGCGTCAGAACGAGACGACCGCCATCGCGGGCCAGTACTTCGTCACGCAGGAGGACCTGCCCGACGGCTACGACGTCTTCGTCGCCCAGTGCACCTCCGGCCCGGTGCGTGAGGGCTACGGCTGGGCCGGCCCGGCAACCCTGCAGAGCACCGTGCGCACGCTGGCCGACAGCGTCCGCGGCAACTACTACCCCGCGCCGAACGAGCGGCGGGTGCTGCGCGACGAGGCCCGCACCGTCGACGGCCACGCGGCACACCTCTACGAGTTCGACCTGTCCTGGGACGTGCCCGGCTACGACTCCACGGGGGAGCGGGCAGCGCTGCTGCTGGTCGACGTCGGCCGCCCCGCGCCCGGGCTGCTCTACCTCTCGATCCCGAACACCCACGCCGAGCTCTACGGCGTCATCGACGAGGTCCTCGACGCCGTCGAGGTGTTGTAGCCGGGAACACCGGACGGCGGACGGCGCCGACGCGCGGTTAGTGTCGACGCCGTGACAGCAGCTGGGGCCGAACTCACCCTGCGGCACCCGGTGGAGCGCTTCTCGCTCGACAACGGGTTGCGCGTCGTCCTCGCGCCCGACCGCAGCGTGCCGGTCGTGGCGGTCAGCGTCTTCTACGACGTCGGCATGCGCAACGAGCCCGAGGGCCGCACCGGATTCGCCCACCTCTTCGAGCACCTGATGTTCCAGGGCTCGGCGCACGTGCCCAAGATGGAGCACGCCCGCCTGGTCCAGGCCGCCGGCGGCACGTTCAACGGCTCGACGCACCAGGACTACACGAACTACTTCGAGGCGCTGCCGGCCGAGGCGCTCGAGCGCGCGCTGTTCCTCGAGGCCGACCGGATGGCGGCGCCGGCCATCACCGAGGAGAACCTCCGCAACCAGATCGACGTGGTGAAGGAGGAGATCCGGGTCAACGTGCTCAACCGGCCCTACGGCGCCTTCCCGTGGCTGCAGCTGCCGCAGATCGCGTTCGAGAGCTTCGCCAACACCCACGACGGCTACGGCTCGTTCGTCGACCTGGAGTCCTCGACCGTCGAGGACGCCGCAGACTTCTTCGACAAGTACTACGCGCCGGGCAACGCGGTCCTGTGCATCGGCGGCGACCTCGACGTCGCGGAGACCGAGAAGCTGGTCCGCCGCTGGTTCGCACCCGTCCCGGCCCGGGACGTGCCGCCGCTGCCGCCGACCGGCGAGGCCTCGCCCACCGGCCCGCGCCGGGGCACCGTCGAGGACCCGCTGGCCCCCGCGCCGGCCCTGGCGCTCGGCTGGCGGGTGCCCGACCCGGTGGGCGACCTCGACACCTACCTCGGCACGGTGCTGCTCGCCGAGCTGCTCAGCGAGGGCGACGCCTCCCGGCTGGAGCGGCGGCTGATCCACGACGACCGGATCGCCATCGCGCAGAGCAGCTACCTCGGGCTGTTCGGGGACCCGTTCGACGTCCGCGACGCCACGCTGCTGACCACGCAGGTGCACCACCCGGCCGCGGTGCCCGCGGAGCAGGTGCTCAACGCGATCCACGAGGAGGTCGCCCGGGTGGCGGAGGACGGCGTGGCCGCGGACGAGCTGGCCCGGGTCCAGGCCCGCACCGAGGCGCAGCTGCTCCGCCAGGCCGACTCGGTGCTCGGCCGCACGCTGGGCTTCGCCGCCGCCGAGCTGGTCCACGGCCGCGCCGAGCTGGCCGGGGAGCTCGCCGCCCGGCTGGCCGCGGTCACCCCCGAGCAGGTGCAGGTCGCCGCCCGGGGGCTGGGGCCCGACACCGCCGCGGTCCTCGAGCTGCGCGCCACCGGTGGTGCCAAGTGAGCGCGCCGACGCTGGACCTGTCCCTGATCCCGCCGCTGGGCGAGCCGCGCCCGCAGCCGGAGCTGACGGTCACCGAGACCGAGCTGCCCACGGGGCTGCGCGTCGTCGTCGTCCCCCGGCCGGGCGTGCCGCTGGTCGAGCTGCGGCTGCGGGTGCCGTTCGCGGCGTCCAGCGCGCGCAGCGCGGCCACGCACACCGCGCGCGCCGCCGTCCTCTCCGGTGCCGTGCTGCTCGGCACGGCCGCGCACGACCAGACCGAGATCGCCCAGCTGCTGCAGGGCCACGGCGCCGAGCTGTCGGTCTCCGCCGACCCCGACCGGCTGCTGTTCTCCACCACCCTGCTGCCCGACGGCCTGGCCCCGGTGCTGGGCGTGCTGGCCGAGCTGCTCACCAGCGCGGCCTACCCGACCGACCGGGTCGAGGGGGAGCGGGACCGGGTGGCCGAGCGGATCTCGATCGCGCTCTCCCAGCCGGGCGTGATCGCCCGCACCGCGCTGGCCGCCCGGCGCTACGGGTCGCACCCCTACGCGCTGCAGCTGCCGGCGCCGGAGCTGGTGACCCAGGTGCGCGGCAGCGCCCTGCGCACGCTGCACCGCGACCGGGTGCTGCCCGCCGGCAGCACGCTCGTGCTCGTCGGCGACCTCGACCCGAAGGCGGCCACGGACGCCGCCGGCGACGCGCTCGCCGGCTGGTCGCGCGAGGGCCAGGCGGTCGCCGCGCCGCCCACGCCGGCCGTCGCGCCGGGCGCCCTGGAGATCGTGGACCGGCCCGGCGCGGTGCAGTCCAACCTGCGCCTCGGCGGCCCCGCGCCCACCCGCACCGACCCCGACCTGGCCGCCGTCCGGCTGGCCAACATGGTCTACGGCGGCTACTTCTCCTCGCGGCTGGTCGAGAACATCCGGGAGCGGCGCGGCTACACCTACAGCCCGCGCAGCTCGGTCGACCACCTCGCGGCCGCGTCGTCCTTCCTCGTCGAGGCCGACGTCGCCACGGAGGTGACCGGCCCGGCGCTGCTGGAGACCTGGTACGAGCTGGGGCGCATGGCGCTCACGCCGGTGACCGAGGCCGAGCTGGACGGCGCCCGCCGCTACGTGCTCGGCAGCATGGCCCTGTCGACGGCGACGCACGCCGGGCTGGCCAGCACGCTGTCGGCCCTGCTGGGTGCGGGACTGCCCACGGACTGGCTGGCCGAGCACCAGCGGGCGCTGGCCGAGGTCACCGTCGCGCAGGTCCAGGAGGCCGCGCGGCGCTACCTGGCACCGTCGGCGCTGACCGCGGTCGTCGTCGGGGACGCCGGCGAGGTGACCGAGCCGCTGCGGGCCCTCGGTCCGGTGGAGGTCGCCGCGGGGGAGGCCGAGGCATGACCACACCGGGCAGCACTCCCGCCGACAACCCGCCACCGCCGACCACGCCGGTGACCGAGTCCGCCTGGCCCCTGGGCACCCGGGCGACGACCGGCCGCCTGCCGGTGCTCTCCCGCAGCGCGCACGACCGCGGACACCGGCTGCGCGACCTCGCCGACCCCGCCCGCGGCCGGTCGGTGCGGGTGCTCACCGTCGACGAACGGCGCAACGTCCCCGTGCACGAGGGCCCGAAGGGGCCGCAGCTGGTCTGGGACGAGCAGCCCGAGCTGCCGGTGGGCGCGGTCTACCTCGGGGAGGCCGACGGCGTGCCCTACGCCGCCGTCCGCGGGGAGCGCGCGCTGACCGTCAACGGCCGCCCGGTCGACTCCTGGACCGGGCTGCGCGAGGTCGGCGCGGACCTCGACGACCTCGACGCCGGGCTGCTCGCCCAGGCGGTCGGCATCCTCGAGTGGCACGAGCGCAACCGGTTCAGCCCGCTCTCCGGCGCCGCGACGACCATCGAGCGGGCCGGCTGGGTGCAGCGCGACACCGAGACCGGCGCCGAGCTGTTCCCGCGCACCGACCCGGCCGTGATCATGCTCGTGCACGACGGCGGCGACCGGTGCGTGCTGGGCCGCCAGGCGGTGTGGCCGCCGGGCCGCTTCTCCATCCTCGCCGGGTTCGTCGAGCCGGGGGAGTCGGCCGAGGGCGCCGTCGCCCGCGAGGTCGCCGAGGAGGTCGGCCTGCAGGTCACCGACATCCGCTACGTGGGCAGCCAGCCGTGGCCGTTCCCGCAGTCGCTGATGCTCGGCTTCGTCGCACGCGCCGACGGCGACCCCACGCTGCGGCTCGACGAGGACGAGATCGAGGAGGCCCGCTGGTTCACCCGCGAGGAGCTGCGCTCGGGCAGCGGGCCGCGGGCGCTGCCGCCGCCGGTCTCGATCGCCCGGCACATCATCGACCGCTGGCTCGACGGCGACCTCTAGCCGAAGCGACCGGCCAGCACGAGTGCGGGCCGGTCGGGGTGGTCGGCCAGCACGACGGCGTCGGCCAGGGCGGCGGGGTCCACCTCGGCGTCGTAGCGGTCGAACGCGGGCAGCTCCCACGCCTGGTCGGCGGGTGTCCGCCGCTGCCGCGCCGCCGGGCTCATCCGCAGGTGGACGACGACGTCGAAGGCCAGCCCCAGCCCCTGCAGCAGTGCCCCCGGGACCAGCAGGACGCCGCGGTCCGGCAGCGGCCGGCGCCCGGCCCGCGCCGCGCGGTCGCGCGCCAGGTCCCAGAGGACCGGCAGGTACTCGCCGCTGCCGCCCGGCCCGAGCGGGTCGAGGACCTCGCGGGTCAGCGCCCCGCCGTCCAGCCAGTCGGTGTAGCGCGCGTCGGGATCGGTCCGGCCGTGCTCCAGCCGCAGCGACGCCGGCCGGTAGAAGCCCGAGGCGGGGACGACGACGGCGGCGCGGCCCTGTGCCGGCAGGCGCGCGGCGACGGCGGCGGCGAGCTCGTCCGGGGCGGCCGCGGGCGGGCCGTCGACGGCCACGCGCAGCGCGGTGGCGCCGGGCTCGGGCGGCAGGCCGGCCAGCAGAGCGGCCAGCCGATCGGCCAGCGCGGCGGGGGTGAGCGGTTGCGGGCGGGTCAGGAGCGGCCGTCCCCGGAGGCGCCGGGAGCGGCGCCGGACCGGGTGCGGGTGTGCTCCACGCGCCGGGAGAAGGACGACCGCGGCCGCGGGCCGGGCGTCACGGGGACGCCGGCCACGAGGACGCCGGGAGCGGCGGTCGCCAGCTCCGGCGCGCAGGCCTCGGCAGCGGCCGGACCGTCGGCGAGCGTGTCGAGGACCTCACGGGCCAGCTCGTGCACCGGGCGCCCCGAGGACCGGGCCGACGTCCGGAGCGACTCGAAGGCCGCGCGTGGTTCGACGCCGTGGCGCTCGGCCAGCACCCCGATCGCCCGCTCGGTCGAGACGCGGGCGGCCAGCGCGTGCTCCAGCTGGGCGACGGTGCGCTCGAGGGCGGCGATCCGCGCGTCCCGGGGATCCTCGGTGTCGGTCTCGGCGGCCGGGCCGCGAGCGGAGCGGCGCGCCGTCCGGTCGGGCTCGGGCTGGTTGCCGAGCGCCTCGCCGACCAGGTCGGCGAGGGACAGGCCCTCCAGCAGCGAGGCCACCGGATCGGACCCGCCGGGGGAGACCACCGACCAGCCGCGGGAGGTCCGGACGACGGCCACGGCCGGCGCGTCCTCCCCGGCCAGCGGGGCGAGGTCCGGGCACGCGGCAGCGGCGCTCGTGCGCTCGCTCCGCGTGCTCACCCCGGGGACCTCCACGGGTTGTGCCGGCCGCAGGGACCGGATCGACGCGCGACCGCGGTCGCGGCCCGCAACGGGGCGATCTTGCCCCTTGGGGGGCCGCGGGCCGGGGATCACGCGCCGTTCAACCTCGATGACTCTGTGAGCTGCTTCTTGACCTGGTCGATGCTGGGGTTGGTCAGCGCCGAGCCGTCGGCGAAGACCAGGGTCGGGACGGTCCGGTTGCCGCCGTTGGCAGCCATGACGACGTCCGCCGCCGACTCGTCGACCTCGATGTCGACCTCGGCGTACTCGATCCCTTCCCGCTGCATGAGCTTCTTGAGCCGGACGCAGTATCCGCACCAGGTGGTGGTGTACATCGTCACGGCGGACGCAGCGGCAGACATCGGTGGGGATCCTCCCTAATGGTTCGGCGTGGGTCCACCCCGGGGTGTGCACGGGGTACCCGAAAGGGCAACACGACTCCCCTGGGGATGCTTCCCGACGATGTCGCCGGCGGCTGGGAGGATCGCAGTCGACACGGTCAGCAGAGGGGAGCCGGGATGCCGCAGAGCGGCGCGGACACGGGCACCGTCTCCGGTGCGGAGGCGGTGCTGGCCGGGCTGGACGACGAGCAGCGCGCCGCGGCGCAGGCCGTCTCCGGTCCGGTCTGCATCCTCGCCGGCGCCGGCACCGGCAAGACCCGCACGATCACCCACCGCATCGCCTACGGGGTCCACCTCGGCGCGTTCGTCCCCGAGCAGGTGCTCGCGGTGACCTTCACCGCACGGGCGGCGGGCGAGCTGCGCGGCCGGCTGGCGGGTCTCGGCGTCGGCGGGGTCCAGGCGCGCACGTTCCACGCCGCGGCGATGCGCCAGCTGCGCTACTTCGCGCCGCGGGTGCTGGGCGGCCCGATGCCCGGGCTGGTGGAGAACAAGCTGCGGCTGGTCGCCTCGGCGGCCTCGCGGTCGCGGCTGTCGACCGACCGCGCCAGCCTGCGCGACCTGGCCAGCGAGATCGAGTGGGCCAAGACCACCCTCGCCACCTCGGAGGACTACCCGGCCCGTGCGCAGGCCGCCGGCCGCGAGCCGCCGTTCGAGGCGGCCGCCGTCGCCGCGGTCTACGCGAGCTACGAGTCGGCCAAGCAGCGCGAGGGCGTGCTCGACTTCGAGGACCTGCTGCTGGTCACCGCCTACGCGCTCGAGGAGCACCAGGACGTCGCCCGGCAGGTGCGCGCGCAGTACCGGCACTTCGTCGTCGACGAGTACCAGGACGTCAACCCGCTGCAGCAGCGGCTGCTCGACGCGTGGCTCGGCGGCCGCGCCGAGGTGTGCGTCGTCGGCGACCCGAACCAGACGATCTACTCGTTCACCGGCGCCGACCCCGACTACCTGCTCGGCTTCGCCGACCGCTATCCCGACGCCGAGGTGGTCAAGCTCGAGCGCGACTACCGCTCCACCCCGGAGGTGGTCGGGCTGGCCAACAAGCTGATCGGGCAGGCGCCCCGCCGCCGGGGGCTGCCCGGGCTGCGGCTGCTCGGCCAGCGCGCCCAGGGGCCGGAGCCGGTGTTCCGCGAGCACCCCGACGAGCCGGCCGAGGCCGCCGCGGTGGCCGCCCGCTGCCGGGCGCTGATCGACGCCGGCATGCCCGCCGCCGAGATCGCCGTCCTGTTCCGGATCAACGCCCAGTCGGAGGTCTACGAGAACGCGCTGACCGACGCCGGCGTCCCGTACGTGCTCAAGGGCGGCGAGCGGTTCTTCGAGCGGCCCGAGGTCCGCGAGGCGATCGTCCTGCTGCGCGGGGCGGCGGCCGGCGGCAACGAGCCCGGCATGCTCGTGCCCGCGGTGCGCGACGTGCTCGCCTCCACCGGCTGGGTGGAGCACCGCCCGCCCCCCGGCGGCGCGGCGCGCGACCGCTGGCAGTCGCTGGCCGCCCTCGTCGACCTCGCCGTCGACCTGGTCGCCGAGAACCCGTCCCTGGACCTCGCCGGCTTCGTCGCCCACCTGGCCGAGCGGGCCGACGCCCAGCACGCGCCGACGGTGCAGGGGGTCACCCTCGCCTCGATGCACGCCGCCAAGGGCCTGGAGTGGGACGTCGTCTTCGTCGTCGGACTGGTCGACGGCGTGGTGCCGATCGCGCAGTCGCTGTCCCGGCCCGAGGCGGTGGAGGAGGAGCGGCGGCTGCTCTACGTCGCCGTCACCCGCGCCCGCGAGCAGCTGACCCTCTCCTGGTCGCTGTCCCGCAACCCGGGCGGCCGTCGGGCCCGTCCGCGCAGCCGGTTCCTCACCGGGCTCGCGCCGGAGTCCGCACCCACGGCGCCCCCGGCGCGGCGGACGGCGAAGAAGCCGAAGGTCGTGCTCGAGGGCGAGGCGGGGGAGCTGTTCGAGCGGCTGCGGGCCTGGCGCAGCCAGGCCGCCCAGTCGGCCTCGGTGCCCGCCTACGTCGTGTTCACCGACGCCACCCTGCAGGCGATCGCGGAGAGCCGCCCGGCCAGCCTGCGCGAGCTCTCCGGCCTGCCCGGGATCGGCGCCCGCAAGCTCGAGCTCTACGGCGAGGACGTGCTCGCCGCGGTGAGCGGCTGACCGCACACGGCGACGGCGAGACGGTGCGGGACCGTTTCCTCGTCCTCTTCGGGGAACACTTCGTTAATTGCGTTGACCGCCCCGACGCCGCCGCCCTACTGTCCTGTCTGCGCTCGGGGAGATCTCCGCGGGCGTCCACACTCCAGACGGCCGACAGGCCGCGCACCGACCCCGGAGAGGAGGGGGCACCGATGCTGAGCACACCGTTCGCGTTCGCCCCCGCCGGGGTCCTCGGCTCGGGGAGCGCTCTCGCGCGTCCGTACGCCTGCGCCGCCGTCCGCTCCGTCGCGCCCGTCGCCGTCGCCCAGGGGACCGGTGTGCCCTTCGCCGGCATGGCGCGGCGCCGCAGCGCGGTCCTCGAGGGCATCGCCCTGCCGACCACCCAGCACGACCCGATCACCCCGAACGACGGCACCACCCCCCTCGGGAACCACTCCCCGGGGAGACCGAAGAGCTAGCACCGCTCGCCGGTCCTCCTCGAGGCCGCGGAACCCGAACCCGGGATCCGCGGCCTTTCTCATGTCCGCGGCACCCGGGCCCCGACCACCGGTCGGCGGGCCCCCGCCGGCCGTCGCAGACGAGTACGAGGAGGAGAGCGGCAGTGCAGCCGACGATGTCCCACCGCCGTACCGGGCTCCCCCGGACCGGCGGCCCCACCCCGAGACGCGCGAGGGCGGCTCTGTCACCGGCTCCGACGCGGCGCCCGCTGCCGTGCCGGGTCGAGGACCCGGAGCTGTGGTTCGCCGAGAGCCCGGCCCAGCTGGAGCAGGCCAAGAGCTTCTGCGCCGACTGCCCGGTGCGCGCGGCCTGCCTGGCCGGCGCCCTGGACCGCGGCGAGCCCTGGGGCGTCTGGGGCGGCGAGATCTTCGAACGCGGCGTCGTGATCGCCCGCAAGCGACCGCGAGGCCGTCCCCGCAAGGAGGTGGCCGCGTGAGGCGCGCCCGACCGGCCGAACCCATCCGCAAGACCTTCCCCGCGCCCCGAGGGGGCCGGGACTCCCGACCGAAGGAACGATCATGAGCTTCCTCGAGCAGGACCTGGTCCGCAGCCACATCCGTGACCTGCAGGCCGACGCCAGCGCCGCGGCCCGCGCGCGCCGGCTTCGTGTGGCCCGTCGGTGGGCCCGCCGCGCGGAATCCGCGTCGCGGCGAGCCGCCCGGGCCAGCGCCGCCGTCCGCTGACGGCGTGCGCGACGGCGGGGAACCGGAGGAGCCGGGTCCCCGCGACCGCCGGGCCGGGTCCGGACGCTCCCGGTGCGTCCGGACCCGGCCCCTCCGCTTTCCCGGTGCGTCCGGTCTTGGCAGGGTGGACGGCGTGCTCCCCGACGAGCTGCGCTGCTCCGGCTGCGGCCGCACCGGCGCCGCGTCCGACGTGGTGGCCGGCTGGTCGCTGACCCGGCCCCCGCGGGCCACCGGCCGCACCGGCCCGCGGACGGCCGCCGAGGAGCGGCTCACGATGCTCTGCCCCGACTGCGCCCGCCGGCACGTCCGTGCGCTGGAGGCCCGGCTGGACCCGTGACCGGCGTCCCGACGAGCGGGGCCGGAGGCCTGCGTCGTCCGGTGGGACGACGATCAGGCGGCGAACCCGGGCAGCCACTCCTCGAGCACGCCCCGGAAGTCCCCGGCGGCGTCGAGCTGGCAGAGGACGCCGATCGACCCGATGGTCACCCGGTGGATGAGCAGGTAGGCCGGCGGCAGGTTCAGCTGGCGGCCGAGCCGGCTGGCCTCGTTGCGGGGGTCGGCGATCCGCGCCGCCTGCTCCTGCATCCATTTGCGGGTGAAGTGGAAGTGCGCGCTCTCGACCGGCGCGAGCAGCGGCCGCAGGTAGTCCAGGACGCCCTGGGCGTGGACCTCCACCCCCTGGCGGACGAAGCCCTCGACCCGCAGGTCGGCGAGCACCTCCTCGGCCCGGCCCTCCAGCGCCCAGCGCAGCAGCCGGCCGATCGGCTCGGGATGCCCGTCGGGCAGCCGGGCGGTGGCGCCGAAGTCGATGACGCCGAGCCGGCCGTCGCCGAGCATCCGGAAGTTGCCCGGGTGCGGGTCGGCGTGCAGCAGGCCGGCCCGCTCGGGCCCGGAGAAGTGCAGCACCGCCAGCAGCCGGCCGGCGTGGTCGCGCTCCTCCCGGGTGCCCGAGGCGATCACCTTCGACAGCGGCGTGCCGTCGATCCACTCCGAGACGATCACCTTCGGCGCGCTGGCCACCACCCGGGGGACGGCGATCTCCGCGTCACCGGCGTAGGCGGCCGCGAACGCGCGCTGGGCGTCGGCCTCCAGGCCGTAGTCGAGCTCCTCGACCACCCGGGCCTTGAGCTCGGCGATCAGCGGCTTGACATCCATGCCGGGGAACAGCGCGGCGAACACCCGCGCGAAGCGGGCGAGCTGGTTGAGGTCGGCCATCAGCGCGGTGGCCGCGCCCGGGTACTGGATCTTCACCGCGACGTCGCGCCCGTCGCGCCAGGTGGCGCGGTGCACCTGGCCGATGCTCGCCGCGGCCGCGGGGGCGTCGTCGAAGTCCTTGAACCGCTCCCGCCAGCGGCCGCCGAGCTGCTGGGCCAGCACCGCGTGCACGGTGCGCACCGGCATCGGCGGCGCTTCCTCCTGCAGCTTGACCAGCGCCTCGCGGTAGGGCGCGGCCACCTCGTCGGGCACCGCGGCCTCGAACACCGACAGCGTCTGGCCGAGCTTCATGGCCCCGCCCTTGAGCTGGCCGAGCACGGCGAAGAGCTGCTCGGCCGTGCGCTGCTGCAGCTCGGCGGTCACCGCCTCGGCGGGCCGGCCGGACAGGCGCTTGCCGATGCCGAGCGTGGCCCGCCCGGCAGCGCCCAGCGGGAGAGACGCCAGGCGTGCGGTCCGCGTGACCGATCCCCTCGGGATCCCCCGACCGTCCTCGCTCACGCGGCACTCCTCGCTGACCCTCGTCGGCCGCGTTCGCGGCGCTGCTGTGCCCTCGGTGAGCTCGCACGCTCGCTCACGGGGCGCTCCTCGCTGACGCTAATCGGCCGCGTTCGCGGCGGTGCGCTGCCCTGTCCTGCGCTCGCAGGGCTCGCTCACGCCGATCATTGTCCCTGTCCACCCCCACGGCCGCCGACGCACGTCCCCGGAGCGTCATCCGAAAGGGTCCGGAGCCCGTCCGGCGCGGCCGCGTCCAGGCAGCCGCACCCGGGGTGGGGGGGCCAGCGGCGCACGCGTGGGAGCAGCTCCGGCGGCGAGAGCTCGACCGTCGCCTCGAGAGCGGCCGGTGATCCGGCGCCGTCCAGGAAGGCCAGCGCCTGCACGGCCGCGGTCGCCGCGGTGAGCAGACAGGTGACCGCCGCGCCGCCGGCAGGGGGATCGCCGGCGGTCAGCTGCGCGGCCAGCTGCGGCCACCGCGGGTCGGCGTCCCGGCGGTGCAGGTCGGCGCACCGCAGGCAGCTGGTCACGCCCGGCACGACCAGCGGGCCGACGACGCCGGTCCGGCCGCGGACCGTGGCCACGAGGTGCGGGATGCCGGCGCGGTGCACCGCGGCGGCGAGCGGGTCCGACGCCGCCCAGGGCCGGGCCAGGACCACGAGGTCGGCGGTGGCGCCCGCGGGCAGCGGCCGCAGATCGGTGAGCGGGCTGACCCGCCGCACCGCGTCGGCCGCGGCGAGCGATCGGGGCCGGCCCTCGTCGGCGGCGGTCAGGCCGCCCACGACGGCGTCCCCGGCGGCGACCAGCCCGGGGTCGCGCACGCTGACCCGCCCGACGCCGCTGGCCGCCAGCAGCGCCGCGAGCGGTGCGCCGACGCGGGTGGCGCCCTCCACCACGACCGCGGCCGAGCGCCGCGCCCGCCAGCCGGCGGCGTCGCCGGCCAGCGCATCCGGCAGTTCCGCGGCGCTGCGCGCCCGCGCCGCCGGTCCGGCGTCGGCGGCGAGCAGGTCGGCCGGGTCGACGTCGAGCAGCAGCCCGGCCGACCGCAGCCCGCCGAGCAGCCCGCGGACCGCCCCGGGATCGAGCCCCTCGCGGTCGGCGTCGGCGAGGACCGCCCGCTGCGCGCGCCGCCCGTCGAGGCCGCGCAGCAGCGCACCCACCCAGTCGCCGTCCGCCGTGACGAGGAGCCCGTCGCGGGAGTCGACCCCGCCGACCTGGATGCCGTCGGGACCGCTGCGCAGCACCGGGACAGAGGCAGGGAGGAGGGGATGCGCGGTGTCGCTCACGGACGGCAGGGTGTCAGCGGCCGGGCCGTGATCGTTGCCGCCGTCCACAGGAACGCCGACGGCGGCGCCCCGCGCTGCGGGACGCCGCCGTCAGGGCGACAGGGGGTCGCTCAGGCCTTGCCGAGGATCCGGTTCATCTTGGTGCCGCAGACGGGGCAGGTGCCCTGCGCCATGCGCCGGCCGGACTCGCTGACCTTGACCTCACCCTCGAAGTCGCGCTTCTCCTTGCACTTCACGCAGTAGCCGTTGTAGCTGTCCGCCACGGTGTCTCCTCGTTCTCGAAGGCGTCCCACTGGCGCGCGGGGGCGCCATTGCGGGGCGACGCTACCCCCGCCTCCAGGCGCCTTCCCTGGTGCGGGGGGTGCCGAAACGGCGGCACCGGCGTCCAGGGCCGTCCCCAACCTGTGGACAACGGTGTGGACGGCGTGGGGACGGGTCGGCGTGTCCCTGTGCGGAACCTCGGGACGGCGACCCTGTCCCGGACCGCGGGAGCCCCGCGGAACCGTGCCTCCACCTGCGCGGACACCGGAACGGGCGGTTGTGGAACGGCGCCGTGTCCAGCCCATCGGGGGAGTGCGGCGCCGGGGATGTCCACCGACCGGACGAACCGGACCCGACAGGGTGCCGTCGTGCGCGCGGAACCGGCCGCCGGTGGTTACGGTGCCTCCGTGCCCGGCTCGACTTCCGCTCCCGACAGCCCCGCTCCGGCGGACCGCCTGCCGGCCGCTCGCGCGGTCGGCCGTGCCGTCGCCGCGGCCCGGGGTGCCCGCACCCCGGCGGGGGAGCTGCCGGCCGACGTCGAGGTCCGGCGCAGCGCCCGCCGTCGGCGCACCGTCACGGCGTATCGCGAGCTGGGCCGGACCGTCGTCCTCATCCCCGCGGCGTTCAGCCCGGCCGAGGAGCGGCGCTGGGTGGCGCAGATGGTGGCCAAGCTGCAGACCCGCGAGGAGCGCCGCCGGCGCTCGCTCGGCGGCGACGCCGAGCTGATGGCCCGGGCGCGGGCGCTCTCGGCCGCGCATCTGGACGGGATCCCGCAGCCGGTCAGCGTCCGGTGGGTGGACAACCAGCACCGCCGCTGGGGGTCGTGCACGCCCGCCGACGGCAGCATCCGGCTGTCGAGCCGGCTGCGCACCATGCCCGAGTACGTGGTCGACTACGTGCTCGTGCACGAGCTCGTGCACCTGCTCGAGCCCGGCCACGACGAGCGCTTCTGGGCGCTGGTGGCCCGCTATCCGAAGGCCGAGCGCGCCCGCGGCTTCCTCGAGGGCGTGGAGCTGGCCAACGCCGCCGGCCAGATGGGCGACGGCGTCGACCCCGTGGACTGACGGCTACGCCGGGGCGGGACCGTCCTCGTCGTCCTCGTCGCGCGGCTCCGCGGCCGGCTTCTTCGCGTCGTCGGCGGTGAGCGCGCTCAGCTCGTCGTCCATGCCCTGCCGGGCGACGAAGTCCAGCGGCTCGTCGAGGTCGTCCGACGTCGGCAGCAGGTCCGGGTGCGACCACAGCCGGTCGCGCTCCTCGATGCCGCGCTGCTGACCCAGGGCCGCCCAGACCGTCGCCGCGTCGCGCAGCCGGCGCGGCCGCAGCTGCAGCCCGACGAGCGTGGCGAACGTCTGCTCGGCAGGGCCGCCCGAGGCGCGGCGGCGGCGCATGGTCTCGGCCAGCGCGGAGTAGCCGGGCAGCCGCTCGCCGGCGGCCGCCGCGACCACCGTGTCCACCCAGCCCTCCACCAGCGCCAGCAGGGTCTCCAGCCGGCGCAGCGCCATCTGCTGCTCCGGGGTCTCCTCGGGCTCGAGCAGGCCGCTGCCGAGCAGCCGCTGGATCGCCTCGGGGTCGCTCGGGTCCAGGCCGCCGCCCATGCCGCCCATGGCCTCGGCGATGCCCCGCTCGATCGCCTCGCGGTCGACGTTGATGCCGCGGGCGTAGGCGTGGACGGCGTCGGTCACCTGCTGGCGCAGCCACGGCACGTGCGCGAACAGCCGCTGGGAGGCCGCCTCGCGCAGCGCCACGAACAGCCGCACCTCCTCGGCCGGGCGGCCGAGGCCGGCGGCGAACGCCTCGACGTTCTGCGGCACGAGCACGCCGCTGCCGGCGGGGGCCAGCGGCAGGCCGACGTCGGTGCTGGTGACCACCTCGTCGGCGAGCTTGCCGAGCGCCTGGCCCACCTGGGCGCCGAACATCAGCCCGCCCATCCGGCCCATGATCCCGGCGATCGGGCCGACCATGCTCGCCGCCTCCTGCGGCAGCGCGCTGGTCATCGCGGCCACCACGCGCTCGGCCAGCGGGTCGATGAGCGCGCTCCACGCCGGCAGGGTCTGCTCCACCCACTCGACCCGCGACCACGCCAGCGCGCGGTCGATCCCCGAGGGCAGGTCGGTGGCCTGGTCGAGCCACAGGTCGGCCAGCCGCAGCGCCTCGGCGACGGCGGCGCGCTCGGCCTCCGACGTCGGCTGGTGACCGGCCGCCAGCTGGCTGATCGCCCCCTGGCGGGCGAGGTCCCAGTTCACCGGGCCGCCGGACCAGCTCATCAGCTTCTGCAGCTCGGCGAACAGCGGCATCTTGCCGAGGAGGTCCTCGGGCGAGCCCGCGCCGGCGCCGCCGCCGAACAGGGCGCCGAAGCCGAACGGATCGGCGGGGGAGGGCTGGCGCGCGGGGTCCCTGCGCTCCGGATCGTTGCCCTCGGGGTCGCGGTCGGCGGGCCCGAAACCGAACGGCAGGTCGCTCATGCCCCCACCGTAGACGCGTGATCTTCCCGTGGCGGCCGGTCGCGTCCGCCCTGAGCGGACACCCCCGGAGGACGGCCTGCCGCGGGCCTGCGAGTGCCGGGGAGCCTCAGGTCCGTCGCCTAAGCTCGGCCGACGTGACCCGTCGGAGCGCCGTGGCGATGATCGGCGCCGTCCTGCTCGTGGTCTTCGGACTGCTCGGCGCGGCGGTGCCGGTGCCGTACGTGGCGGAGGTCCCCGGCCCCACCTACAACACGCTCGGCGACATCGACGGCACGCCGATCATCTCGGTCGAGGGACGCGACCGGAACGACGTCAGCGGCAACCTCAACCTGACCACCGTCGGCGTCAGCCGCGCCGGCCTGAGCCTGGTCGAGGCGGTCCGCGGCTGGTTCGACCCGGAGGTCAGCGTCGTCCCCGAGGAGTCGGTCTACCCGCCCGACCAGACCCAGGAGGAGACCCAGCAGCAGAACCGCGAGGCCTTCCTCACCTCGGAGGAGGCGGCGGAGACCGCGGCGCTGGAGCACCTCGGCTTCCCGGAGAAGGTCGTCGTCCAGGGCCTGTCGGACGGCGACTCGCCGTCCCGGGGCCGGCTCGAGGAGGGTGACGCGATCGAGGCGGTCGACGGCCGCCCGACGCCCGACACCGACGCCCTCGACGCCGTGCTGCGCTCCATCCCCGGCGGGACGACGATCGAGGTCTCCTACACCCGGCTCGGCAAGCCCGGGACGGCGACGCTCACCACCAAGGCGGCCGAGGACCGGGACGGGTCGCTGCTGGGCGTGCTGGTCCGGGAGGCGCCGTCGGCACCGTTCGACGTCGACATCGAGGTGCAGGAGGTCGGCGGGCCGTCGGCCGGGCTGATGCTGACCCTCGGCATCCTCGACCTGGTGGGGGAGGACGACCTGACCGGCGGGGACGTCATCGCCGGCACCGGGACGATCGACGTCGACGGCAACGTCGGCCCGATCGGCGGGATCCAGCTGAAGATGGTCTCCGCGCGCGAGATCGGCGCGACGCTGTTCCTCGTCCCCGCCGGCAACTGCGCCGAGGCGCTGCAGGCCCCGCAGCCCGGGCTGCCCATGGCGAAGGTGGCCACCCTCGACGACGCGCTCGACGCCCTCGCCGACGTCCGGGCCGGCCGGACGCCGCCCTCGTGCTGAGCCCCGTGCACCGGCTCCGTCCCGCGTGGGAGAGGCTGTCCGCCATCGCCGGACGGCGAGGGAACCACCGGCGGCCCGGTGCGTTGTCCTGAGATGACTGAGTCCTGAGACACAGGGGCCGGACAGGCCCCGCCGTGGCCCCGGCCACCCTGCAACTGAAGGAGACCGCTCGTGGCCATGCGGCCCCCCGTGTCGGTGCCCACGCTCTCGCGGCGCGCGAAGCTGGTCATCGGGGCCATCGCCGTGCTGCTGGTGCTGTTCACCGCCATCGGCACCCTGACCAGCGTCTACGTCGACTACCTCTGGTTCGACGAGACCCACTACACCGAGGTCTTCTGGACCGAGCTGCAGACCCGCGCGCTGCTGTTCGCGGTCGCGGGCGTGGCCACCGGTGGGCTGGTCGCGCTGGCGATCTACCTCGCCTACCGGTTCCGCCCGACGTTCCGGCCGATGTCGCTGGAGCAGCAGAACCTCGAGCGCTACCGGCAGTCGCTGGAGCCCCGGCGCACGCTGGTCCTCTCGATCGTCGGCGTGGTGCTCGGCCTGTTCGCCGGCTTCACCGCGCAGGGCAGCTGGGACACCTGGCTGACCTTCCGCAACTCCACGGACTTCGGCCAGGTCGACCCCGAGTTCGGCGTCGACCTGTCCTTCTTCGTCTTCGACTACCCGTTCTGGCGGCTGGTGCTGGGCTTCGCCTTCGCGATCGTGCTGCTGGCGCTGATCGGGTCGCTGCTGACCCACTACCTCTTCGGCGGGCTGCGGCTGCAGACGCCGGGCCAGAAGCTCACCGGCGCCGCGCGCGTGCAGCTGTCGGTGCTGCTCGGTCTGTTCGTCGCGCTCAAGGCGGTGGCCTACTGGCTGGACCGCTACGGGCTGGTCTACTCCGACCGCGGCGAGGTCTTCACCGGCGCCAGCTACACCGACGTCAACGCGCTGCTGGTCCCGAAGAACATCCTCGTGTTCGTCGCGATCGTCTGCGCCGTGGCGTTCTTCGCCAACATCGTCGTCCGCAACTTCCTGCTGCCGGCCGCGGCGCTGGTGCTGCTGCTGATCTCCAGCCTGGTGATCGGCGTGGCCTACCCCGCGATCGTCCAGCAGTTCGTGGTCAAGCCCAGCGCCGACCAGAAGGAGGCTCCGTACATCCAGCGGGCCATCCAGTCGACGCTGGCCGCCTACAACCTCTCCGACATCGACTACGTGGACTACGCCGAGGACACGAAGGGCGACTCGGTGGACACCGCAGCGGCGCAGGCCCAGCTGCGCAACGACACGCAGACCATCCCGAACGCCCGGCTGCTGGACCCGAACGTCCTCTCGGACACGTTCACCGCGCGCCAGCAGATCCGCAACATCTACGGCTTCCCCGAGAAGCTCGACATCGACCGGTACACGATCAACGGCGAGACCCGCGACTACGTGGTCGCCGTCCGTGAGCTGGACGTCGACAACCTCTCGGAGAACCAGTCCAGCTGGATCAACCAGCACACCGTCTACACCCACGGCAACGGTTTCGTCGCCGCGCCGGCCAACCAGGTCGTCGCGGGCCAGGAGGGCGGCGAGCCCAACTTCACCACCCGCGACCTGCCCACCACCGGAACCATCAAGGTGACCCAGCCGCGGATCTACTACGGCGAGCTGATGAACGACAACTACTCGGTCGTCGGCGCGCCCGAGGGTTCCGATCCGCGCGAGTTCGACCGCCCGGAGAGCGGCTCCGACGAGGGCCAGATCAACAGCACCTACGACGGCAAGGGTGGTGTCGCGATCGGCAGCTTCTTCCGGCGGCTGACCTTCGCGATCTACTACCGGGAGCGCAACTTCCTGCTCTCGGGCGCGGTCAACGACCAGTCGCGCGTGATGTACATCCGCGACCCGCGCGAGCGGGTGGAGAAGGCGGCCCCCTTCCTCGAGGTGGACGGCGACCCGTACCCGGCGGTGATCGGCGGCCGGGTGGTGTGGATCCTCGACGGCTACACGACGTCGGACTCCTATCCCTACGCGGAGCGGATGGAGCTGGGCCAGGCAGCCCAGGACTCGCTCACCGGCGCCGGCACCGCCGCGCTGCCCGACGAGCAGTTCAACTACATCCGCAACTCGGTGAAGGCGACCGTCGACGCCTACGACGGCACGGTGACGCTGTACGCGTGGGACCCGGACGACCCGGTCCTGCGCACCTACGAGAAGGCCTTCCCGGGGGTGATCCAGCCGCGCGAGAAGATGAGCGACGAGCTGGTCAGCCACGTCCGCTACCCGGAGGACCTGTTCAAGCTGCAGCGGGACATCCTCACCCGCTACCACGTCTCCGACCCGACCGACTTCTACAACCAGAGCGACCGGTGGCAGGTCCCCGACGACCCGACCCAGGACACCCAGGACGCCCAGCCGCCGTACTACATCCTCGCCCAGCGGCCGGGTGACCGGACGGCGAGCTTCCAGCTCACCAGCGCGCTCAACGCCTTCCGGCGGGACAACCTGTCGGCGTTCATCTCCGCCTCGAGCGATCCGCAGAGCTACGGCGAGATCCAGGTGCTGCGGCTACCGGGCAACACGCCGTTCCGCGGCCCACGCCAGGTGCAGCAGTCGTTCATCACCAACAACCAGGTCAGACCCGACCTGACCCTGTTCAACAGCCAGGAGTCCCGGGCCGTCTTCGGCAACCTCCTGACGCTGCCGATCGGGGAGAACGGCCTGCTCTACGTCGAGCCGCTCTACGTCCAGGGCCGCGGGGAGAACTCCTTCCCGCTGCTGCAGAAGGTGCTGGTCAACTACGGCGACCGGGTCGGCTACGCCGACACCCTCGGCGAGGCGCTCAACCAGGTCTTCGGGGCCGGGGCGGGGTCCTCGGCCGTCGACAGCGGCGGCACGGCACCGGACGACGGGACCGACGGCGGGACGGCGACGCCCACACCCACGCCGCCACCGACGCCCACCCCGGCGCCGGCGCCGGACGCCGGCGGCGGCGGGAGCAACCCGGACCTCGACCAGGCGGTCGCGGACATCAACAGCGCGCTGAAGGCCTACCAGGATGCGCTGCGCAGCGGCGACTTCGCCGCCACCGGCGAGGCGCTCGACCGGCTGCAGAAGGCGGTCGACGCATACCAGACGGCCCAGGCGGCCGCACCCACCGGGTGAGCCCGGGCGGGCGCGGCAGGGTGACGAAGCCCTCGCCGCGCCCGCCCGGAACCCTGGTACCGTGGTCTTTGCGACGCGGGGTGGAGCAGCTCGGTAGCTCGCTGGGCTCATAACCCAGAGGTCGCAGGTTCGAATCCTGCCCCCGCTACCACCACGAAGGACCCCGGCCCGATGGGCCGGGGTCCTTCGTCATTCCGGGGTCGGTCCGTTGCGCAGGAACGTGCGGACGGCGAGCCCGCGGCGGTGGGCGTCCGCGGTCGCCCGGTCGGCTCAGCCGGCACCGTCCGCCGTCGGTTGCGGGCCGACCCGCTCCCGGATGTCCTCCGTGGCGCTCACGGGGAGCCGTGGCCGGGGAACGTCGCCCCGGTCGGCCTCGTGGGTCGGCCCCCGGGCCGCATCGCCCTCCGCCACCACGTTGGTGCCGCCGTCCCCCGCGACGATGCGGGTGATGTCGGCGAGTGCGCCGATGGCCGCGCGCCGGCCGGTCTTCCTCACGAACCGGGACGCGGCCTCGACCTTCGGGCCCATGGATCCCGCTGGGAACGTGCATCGGGACAGCTCTCCGGGCGTCGCCGAGGTCAGGCGCCGCTGCTCCGGCGTGCCCCAGTCGAGGTACACGCCGTCGACGTCGGTGGCCATGATGAACAGGTCCGCACCCACGTCCTCGGCCACCAGCTCGCTCGCGAAGTCCTTGTCGATCACCGCCTCCACACCGACGAGCTCACCCGGACCGGAGGAGGGGTGCATCGTGGGGATGCCGCCTCCGCCGGCGCAGATGACCACGGCTCCTCGGTCCAGGAGCCAGCTGATCGGCTCGATCTCCAGGACCTGGCGGGGCTCCGGCGAGGGCACGACCCGACGCCACGCCTCGCCGTCCTGCCGGAACGTCCAGCCCTTCTCCGCCGCCAGCGCTTCGGCCGCGTCCCGGGTGTAGACGGGACCGACGAACTTGGTGGGTGCCGAGAATGCGGCGTCGGCCGGATCCACAACGATCATGGTGAGCAGGGTGACCACCTGACGCTCCGGCGGCAGCTGAGTTCTGAGCTCCTGCTGGATCAGGTACCCGATCATGCCCTGGGTGCCGGCGTCGAGGACGTCCAGCGGGTACGGCTCTGCACCCCGGTAGGCCTCCGCCTGCAGCGACAGCAGCCCCACCTGCGGCCCGTTGCCGTGGACGACGACGATGCTGTGCCGGCCGGCGAGCGGGGCGATCGCCTCTGCCGCGACCCGCACGTTGCGGCGCTGCACCTCCGTGGTCATGGGATCCGAACGACGCAGCAACGCGTTGCCGCCCAGCGCGATGACGATTCGCACAGCCGCCCCCTGCACCGCATCGACGAGCCGCCCCGACGAGGGACGTGGTCGCGCCCGGTCCTGGTCACCGGTCTCGCACCACCGGCGGGCGCGACCAGAAGCTACGCGGGTCGGCGGCCGCTGTAGTTCATCCAGTCGAGATGAGGAATCCCCGCCGTGACCCGGCAAGACTCCTCGATGCGTCCGGAGGCCGACGGAGGGGTCGGGTCCGAACAGGCCGCCATGTGAGGTGATCGCCATGTCGCTCGGCGTGCACTCCGAGGTCGGAAAGCTCCGGAAGGTGATGGTGCATCGGCCCGGCCTGGAGCACACCCGGCTGACCCCGTCGAACGCCGAGGAGTTGCTCTTCGACGACGTGCTGTGGGTCGACCGGGCCCAGTCGGAGCACGACGCCTTCAGCGCGGTCATGCGGGAGCGCGGGGTCGAGGTGTACGAGGCCGAGCGGCTGCTCGCCGAGGCACTCGTCGAGGCCGACGCCAAGGAGTGGGTCTGCCGCCACATCCTGAACGAGCGCGAGGTCGGCGTCGGCGCCTCGGCGCGGGCGCGGGAGTGGGTCGACGAGGCCGAGCCGGCGCTGGTGGCGGACTTCCTGATCGGCGGGATCACCAAGGCCGACGTGGCCCGGGACCTCGGGCTGGTGTGGCAGTCCAGCACGTCCACGACCATGCTCCTGCCGCCCCTGCCCAACTTCATCTTCCAGCGTGACCCCTCGTGCTGGATCTACGACGGCGTCACGCTCAACCCGATGACCAAGCCGGCCCGCAAGCCGGAGACGATGATCATGGAGGCGATCTACCGCTTCCACCCCATGTTCAGCACCGAGAAGTTCCCGACCTGGCTCGGTGGTGCCGACGAGGACTGGGGCCGCACCCACGTCGAGGGCGGTGACGTCCAGCCGATCGGCAACGGCGCGGTCATGATCGGCATGGGGGAGCGGACCACCCCGCAGGCGGTGCTGTGGATCGCCCGCTCGCTGTTCCGGTCCGGCTCGGCCGGCGTGGTGCTCGCGGTGCTCCTGCCGAAGTCCCGCAGCTACATGCACCTCGACACGGTCATCACGATGTGCGACCGGGACCTGGTCACCGCCTACCCACCCGTGGTCTCCGGGGCGCGGATCTGGAAGATCCGGCCCGGCGACGCCGCGGACGATCTCGTCGTCGAGGAGGCGCACGGGTCGCTGCCCCGGGTCATGGGGGCCGTCCTCGGAGTCGGGGACATGCGGGTCATCGAGACCGGCGGGGACGCCTTCGGAGCCGAGCGCGAGCAATGGGACGACGGCAACAACGTCGTCGCCCTCGAGCCCGGCGTCGTCGTCGCGTACGAGCGCAACACCAGCACCAATGCCGCGCTGCGCGAGGCGGGCATCGAGGTGCTGCCCATCGAGGGCTTCGAGCTCGGGCGTGGTCGCGGCGGCGGCCACTGCATGACCTGTCCCCTGCAGCGCGACCCCGCTTTCTGAGCCGACCGGGAGCTCCGCATGGCGTTCAACCTGAAGAACCGCAGCTTCCTCAAGGAGATCGACTTCGAGCCCGGCGAGCTGCGCTACCTGCTGCGCCTCGCCGAGGCCCTGAAGCTCGCCAAGTACGCCGGCACCGAGGTCCAGCGCCTCGACGGCAAGGAGATCGCGCTCATCTTCGAGAAGACGTCGACCCGGACCCGCTCCGCGTTCGAGGTCGCCGCCTACGACCAGGGCGCGCACGTGACCTACCTCGACCCGTCCGGCTCCCAGCTGGGGCACAAGGAGTCGATCGCCGACACCGCCACCGTCCTCGGCCGCATGTACGACGCGATCGAGTTCCGGGGCAACGAGCAGGACGACGTCGAGGCCCTCGCGGCACACGCCGGCGTGCCGGTCTACAACGGGCTGACCAACGAGTGGCATCCCACCCAGATGCTGGCCGACTTCCTCACCATGCACGAGACCAGCGACAAGCCCTATGACCGGCTCGCGTACGCGTACGTCGGGGACTGCCGGTTCAACATGGGCCGTTCGCTGCTGGTCATGGGCGCGCTGATGGGCAGCGACGTCCGGCTCGCCGGGCCGGCCGAGCTGCACCCGCCCAAGGACGTCGTCCAGCTCGCCGAGGAGATCGCCGGCCGGACCGGTGCCCGCGTCACGGTGACCGACGACCCCGCGGACGCCGTCGCCGGCGTCGACTTCGTGCACACCGACGTCTGGGTCTCGATGGGCGAGTCCAAGGACGTCTGGACCGACCGGGTCGGATTGCTGGCTCCGTACCAGGTGAACGCCGACCTGCTGGGGAGGTCCGGGAATCCGGCGGTCAAGTTCATGCACTGCCTGCCGGCCTTCCACGACTCCAACACGGTCGTCGGCGCCGAGATCATGGGCCACACTGGCATGAGCTCCGGTCTCGAGGTCACGAACGAGGTCTTCGAGTCCGCCGCCAGCATCGTCTTCGACCAGGCCGAGAACCGACTGCACACCATCAAGGCGGTCCTCATCGCCACGCTCGCCTGACCACACCCCGCGATGCCGGCCGGTCTGTCACGGGGCTGCCCGGCACCGTCACGACGAAGGGGTCGGCCATGACCGATCGAGTCGACACCCCGCGGGAAGCCGCCGGTTCCCCGGACGATGCGCCCACCCGGGGGAGCGTGCAGCAGTTCGGCCTCCCGGCCGCCATGGCGCTCATCGTCGGGAGCATCATCGGCGTCGGGGTCTTCAACCTCCCGACGTCCCTGGCCGCATACGGGCCCATCACGCTCGTGTCGATGGCGCTCACGACCGTCGGGGCGCTCGCGCTGGCGCTGCTCTTCGCCGCTCTGTCGCGCCGGCTGCCGTCGGACGGCGGTCCCTATGCGTACGCGCGGGTCGCGTTCGGCAACCCGCTGGGGTTCGCGAACGCCTGGTCGTACTGGATCACCGCCTGGGCCGGCAACGCCGCCATCGCGGTCGGCTGGGTCCTCTACGTCGAGCACTTCATCAACACCGATCACAACCGGCTGATCTCGGTGCTGCTGGTGCTGGTCGGCTTGTGGATCCCCGCCGCGGTCAACCTGTCCGGCGTCAAGAACATGGGCTCGGTCCAGGTGATCACCACCGTGGTGAAGTTCGCGGCGCTGGCGTTCGTGTCGATCGTCGGCCTGTTCTACATCCGGTCCGCCAACTTCACGCCGTGGAACGTCAGCGGCCAGAGCACCATCGCGGCGATCGGCGGCGGCATGGCGATCGCCCTGTTCAGCTACCTGGGGGTGGAGTGCGCCGCCGTGGCCGCGGCGAAGGTGCGCGACCCCGACCGGAACGTCCCCCGGGCGACGATCCTGGGCACGATCGCCACCGCGGTCGTCTACCTGCTCTCGCTCACGGTCGTGTTCGGCGTCCTGCCGAGCTCGCAGCTCGCGACGGCGAGCGCACCGTTCTCGGACGTCGCCAACGCCATGTTCGGCGGCACCTGGGCCGGCAACGTCCTGGCGATCGCCGTCATCATCTCCGGCCTCGGCGCGCTCAACGGCTGGACCATGATCTGCGCGGAGATGCCACTGGCCGCGGCGAAGGACGGGCTCTTCCCGGCTCCCTTCAAGCGCATCTCGAAGAACGGGGTGCCGGCCTTCGGCATCGTCATGTCCACGCTGCTCGCGTCCGTCGCCATGGCCGTCAACTACCTCGGCTCCGGTGGCGCCACGGTCTTCACGACGTTGGTCCTGATGACCGGCATCACCGCGGCCACCCCGTACGGGTTCTCCGCGCTCGCGCAGCTGAAATGGCGCTGGGCCGACCACAAGACGATGGAGACGCCGCGGTTCGTGCGCGACATGGTCGTCGCCGGGCTGTCCCTGGTCTTCTCGATCCTGTTCATCTGGTACTCGCGCAACACCGGCAACGACCCGTTGATCTACTGGGCGCCCTTCCTGCTGGCCGCCGGCGCGTTGCTGCTCGGAATCCCGGTCTACCTGTCACAGCGCAAGCACCTGACGCCGCCGCCGCCGGTGCCGGCGTACCGGTGACGCGCGCCGTAGCGCGTCGAGGGAGGGGCGAGGGTCATGACATCGCCGACGACGAAGTACCTCACGGTGCGGCAGGCGGCGTTCATCGGTGTGGGGGCGATGGTGGGCGCCGGGATCTTCGCCCTCCTCGGCGCAGCCGGAGAGGTGGCCGGCGCCGCCGTCTGGGTGTCCTTCCTGATCGCGGGGGTGATCGCCGCGTTGCAGGGCTACTCCTTCGCCAAGCTCGGGGCGCGGTACCCGTCGGCGGGCGGCCTGCTCGAGTACGTGGCCAAGGGCTTCGGTGAGGGGCATGTCACCGGCGTCACCGCGTGGCTGACCTACTCGGCCAACGCGATCGTGACCGCGATGGTCGCCGTCTCCTTCGGCAGCTACGCCAGCGCCGTGTTCACCGACGAGAACCTGGTCTGGGTCAAGGTCTTCGCGGCGCTGATCATCGTCGTGATGACCGGCGTGAACATCGTCGGCTCCGAGCTCGTCGCCCGCGCGCAGACCGTGATCGTCTACGTGGTGGTCGGGATCCTCGTGGTCTTCGCCGTGGTCACGCTGATCAACATGGAGCCGTCGCTGCTCGCTCCGTCGGGCTACCCGCCGCTGCAGGACATCGTCTCCAGCGTCGCGCTGACCTTCTTCGCCTTCCTGGGCTTCGGCATCATCACGTTCACGGCGAAGGACCTGGCCAACCCGGCACGTCAGCTGCCCAGGGCGATGTTCCTGGCGCTCTCGATCGCGACGGTCATCTACGTCGCCATCGCGCTCGGCGTGTTCGGGACGCTGACCGTCGACGAGGTGATCGAGTCAGGCGGGACCGCGCTCGCCGTCGCCGCCCAGCCGTCCCTCGGCGACGCCGGCTACACGCTGATGGCCATCACGGCCCTGTTCGCCACCGCGGGAGCCACCAACGCCGGTCTCTACCCGGCGGCGGGACTGTCCGAGCGACTGGCGGAAACCGGCCAGTTCCCGGGCCTCATGGCCCGGAAGGTCGGTGACCGAGCGTCGATGGGTCTGCTGGTCCAGGCGGCTGCATGCGTGCTGCTGGCGGTGTTCTTCAACCTCGACGCCATCGCCTCGATCGGCAGTGCGGTCGCCTTGCTGATCTTCACGTTCATCACCGCGGCGCACTTCCGGGTCCGTGCCGACACCGGCGCCAACACGGCCGTCCTGGCACTGGCCATCGCCTCGGCTGCCGTCGTGCTGGTGACCTTCGTGCTCACCACGCTCATCCACGAGCCGGCCTCGATCATCACGCTGCTGGCGATCCTGCTGCTGAGCATCGCGCTGGACCTCGGCTGGAAGCGGCGGCGTACCGGGCGGGCGAAGCCCGTGGCACCAGCGCACTGACGGCGTCACCTGCACCGCCCGCTCCCGTCGAAGAGGCCGACATGACGATCGCGAAACCCGCAGTCGAACCCGTCTCGTGGTTCGCGATGCCGCCGGAGTCCGCCGCGGAGCGGCTGGTCGTCAGCCCGGATCGGGGACTGGACGCCGACGAGGTCACCCGGCGGCTGGCCCGGTACGGCCACAACGAGCTGCCGACGGAGCCCCCGCCGAGCCGCTGGGAGGTCGCCCGGGGCCAGCTGTCCAACCCGATGAACATCATGCTGCTGATCGTCGGAGCAGCCAGTCTGGCCATCGGGCAGGTCGCGACGGCCGTGGTGGTGCTGGGCCTGGTGACCTTCAACGTCGTCATGGGGTCGAACCAGGAGCTGAAGGCACGAGCCAGCGTGGAGGCGCTGGCCCAGCTCCAGGTGCCCCGAGCGCGAGTGCGGCGATCCGGCGTGGTCGAGGAGGTCGAATCCACGAACCTCGTACCCGGGGACGTCGTGCTCGTCGAGGCGGGTGACGTCGTGCCGGCCGATGGGCGGATCTTCTCCTCCGCCTCGCTCGAGGTGCAGGAAGCCGCGCTCACGGGCGAGAGCGCGCCGGTGAGCAAGGACTCCTCGGCACTGCCCGAGGGGGAGATCGCGCTGGGCGACCGGACCAACCTCGTCTTCCAGAACACGCAGGTCACCCGCGGGACGGCGACGTACGTGGTCACCGCGACCGGCCAGGCGACCGAGATGGGCCAGATCGCCGACATGGTGACCGGCACGAAGCGGACGCGCTCGCCGCTGCAGCGGGAGCTCGACGGCATGACCAAGGTGTTCGGCCTGGTCGCCTGGCTCGCCGTGGCGGTGATCGCCATCGTCGGCATCGCCCGCGGGCAGGAGATCGCGACCCTCCTGCTGCTGTGCATCTCGACGGCGATCTCGGCGATCCCGACCGGCCTGCCGACGTTCGTGCAGGCGATGTTGTCGTCCGGAGCGCGGCGCCTGGCGGAGTCCAGGGCCGTGGTCAAGTCGCTCACCGACGTCGAGACCCTGGGCGGGACGACGGTCATCAACAGCGACAAGACCGGCACGCTGACCATGAACGCGATGACCGCCACCACGATGCTGGCCGGCGGTGAGTGGTACCGGATCGAGGGGGCCGGCTACCGGAAGACCGGGGCCGTCCTCGGCGTGGGCGGGACGGACGTGCCCGATTTCCGCCGCCTGGCCCTGGGCCTGACGCTGTGCACGGACGCCACCGTCGGCGACGACGAGACCGTCATCGGCGATCCCACCGAGGCTGCCTTCGTCGTGCTCGCCGCGAAGCTCGGTGTCGACGCCGTGGAGACGCGTGATGCCCTGCCGCGCCGGGCCGAGGTGCCGTTCGACTCCGAGTACAAGTTCATGGCGACGTTCCACGATCGCCCCGCCTGGCTGACCGGCGGCATCCTGCGGCACCCCCACTTCGCCAGCGTGAAGGGCGCCCCCGACGTCGTCCTCGAGCGCTGCAGCCATGCCCTGTGGCACGGCGAGCAGGTGCCCGTCGCCACCGTCCGCGACGAGATCCTGGCGGCCAACCGGAAACTCTCCGAGCGGGGTCTGCGGGTGCTGGCGTTCGCCGCCCGCGACCTCGACGACGCGGCGATGTCCGCGGCGATCGCCGACCCCATGGGCGCGGTCACCGGCCTCGTCTTCGTGGCCCTGGTCGGGATCATGGACCCCCTCCGCACCGAGGCGAAGGACGCCGTCCGGGTCGCGCTGGCAGCGGGCATCGACGTCCGGATGATCACCGGCGACCACACCGTCACCGCCCGAGCCATCGCCGACGAGCTCGGCCTCGGCCCCGGCGTGATCACGGGCACCGAGCTCGGCCACCTCACCGACGACGAGGTCATCGAGCAGCTGCCCCGGCTCCACGTGTTCGGACGGGTGGCGCCGGAGGACAAGCTCCGGCTCGCGCGGCTCATGCAGGAGTCGGGGCAGGTCGTCGCGATGACCGGCGACGCGGTCAACGACGCGGCCGCCCTCAAGCAGGCCGACATCGGCGTCGCGATGGGAAGCGGCTCGGAGGTGTCGAAGCAGGCAGCGAAGATCGTGCTCACCGACGACAACTTCGCGACGCTGGTCCGCGCCGTGGACCTGGGCCGGGACATCTACCGGCGCATCTCGTCCTACGTCCGGCTGCAGCTGACGATCCTCTCGTCGGTGCTGCAGCTCATGGTGTTCGCGACGATCCTGAACATCAACCAGGGGGTGGCGCTCTTCCCGCTCCAGTTGCTGTTCGCGAAGTTCTTCGTCGTCATCACCGTGGTGATCGGGTTCATCGTCGACGTGCCCGACCCCGGGGTCATGCAGCGGCCGCCGCGCAAGCCCGGCACGAAGATCGTCAACACCCCGCAGATCGTCCGCTGGGTCGTCACCGGGTTCATCGTCGCCGCCTGCGGCCTGGGCGTGCTCGCGTGGGGGCCCGACGAGCCGAGCACGACGCAGGCGTCGGCAGCCATGACGATGGCCTTCGCGGTCGTGTCCCTCAGCGCGGTCAACGTCGGGCTGGTGATGCGGCGGGAGCGGGAGGCGCCGTGGTCGTCGCCGGTCTTCCCCTACCTCGGCTGGATCATCGGCGGCTGGGTCCTCACCTGGGCCGCGGTGGAGCTCGGGATGCTCCAGCGCCTGCTCGACACCACGTCCCTGACCGGCGAGCAGTGGCTGGTGGTGATCGGTCTGTCCCTGATCGCTCCCGCCGTCGTCGCAGTCGACAAGGCCGTCACACTCGCGCGGCAGAAGTCTGCAGGCAGACGAGCCGGCGAGGAGATCGAGACCGGGCACGCCGTGCCGGCCGCCGCATAGAGCTGGACCCCCGGGACCTCGTCCCGGTCGCCGACCGCGGTGGGCTCAGTCGGCCGCCGGGGTCCGGGGGCGGAAGGCAGGGCGGGGGACCGGCGGACGGCGGGGCAGGTCGCGGTCGACGAGCAGCGCGTGCGGCCGGGTGTCGTCGTCCTCGAGGGGCAGCATCCGGGCGCGCTCGGAGGCCCAGGACGGCGCGGCGGTCTCGTGCCGAGCGAGCGCCGCCCACTGCACGACCGGCCGCGGGGGCGTCCGGGTGGGCGC
This sequence comes from Geodermatophilus sp. SMS 5-13, assembly GCF_059428245.1. NCBI lineage: Bacteria > Bacillati > Actinomycetota > Actinomycetes > Geodermatophilales > Geodermatophilaceae > Geodermatophilus > Geodermatophilus sp. SMS 5-13. Next base: position 4,654,520 of record NZ_CP165729.1, on the reverse strand, counting down.
GGCCGCGGCCGCGGGCGCCGGCGCCGTCGTCGTCCCCGTGCCTTCCGGCTCGGGGAGCCGGAGGTCGGCCAGGTCCTTCCACGCCGAGTGCCGCAGGCCGTCGACGACGCACCGCACGCGCGCCTGGGCGCGGCCGGAGGCGTCGAACCGCCAGCCCAGCAGCTCGCCGGAGTACCAGATGCCGCGGTGGTGGACCTCCACGGGTTGGGGCTCTCCGGCGAACGAGCTCGTCGCCTTGTCCCCCGTCACGCTCGCGACTGTAGGTGGCCGCACGGACACGCTCCGGCAGGCGCGCGTCGGTCCGGAACCGCTCCGTCACGCCAGCCCCCAGCCGTCACACGGTGCTCGCCGAGGGGAGGGTGCCCGCCGCCTCCCGAGCAGACGCGTGTACGGTGGAGGCACGACGCGGGGTGGAGCAGCTCGGTAGCTCGCTGGGCTCATAACCCAGAGGTCGCAGGTTCGAATCCTGCCCCCGCTACGAGACAGAAGGACCCCGGCCCACTGGGCCGGGGTCCTTCTGCGTTGTCGGCGTCAGGCGGCGGGCACGGGGACGGCGGAGCGCCGCCGCGCGCGCAGGAGCAGGACCGCGCCGAAGAGGACCAGCCACACGCTCCACAGCACGTAGCCGGCGAAGTTGGCGGTGTCGACCAGCGGCAGGTCCAGCGGCGAGAGGACGCCGACGAGGACCAGCGCCGCCGACACCGAGCCCAGCGCGACGAACCAGCGGCCGGCGAACGCCGTCCCGAGCGCGGCGAGCACGAGGAACGTCCACGCGGCGGTGAGCAGGTAGCCGCCGGTCTCGCCGATCAGGTTGCCGAGCACGCGGTTGGCGGTGCCGAACGCCGCGCGGGCGTCGGCGGCCGCACCCGCGTCGCTCCCCGCCGCGGTCGCGGCCCAGCCCGGCACCAGCAGCGGCCAGCGCAGCAGACCGACGACCTGCACGACGGCGGCGGCGATGCCGACGCCCACGGCCCAGCGCATGAGCCGGGAGTCCGACAGCCGGCCGACCCCGACGGCGACGGGGGCCAGCAACGCCGCCCCGAGGGCGAGGGCGAGGAACCAGGCGGACACGGCGCCCTGCGACGCGCGGAAGGAGGCGAGCACCTCGCCGGCGGGCTGCTTGAGGACGTCGGGATAGTCGAAGACGGCGCCCAGTCCGGTGAACGCCACGTTGACGAGGACGGCGGCCGAGATCATCAGGACGGCGGTGCGGCGAGCGGTCATGGCGAGCTCCTTGCAGGGACAGGTCAGCGGCGTGCGGACAGCGCGGCGATGTGGGCGACCAGCACGGCGTCGGGGTGGTCGGCGAGGTGGTCGCGGGCGAGCAGCAGGGTGCGGGCGTCGTCGCCGTGCAGATGCGCCGTGGCGACGGCGACGAGCTGGCGGTCGCGGGTGGAGGTGGCGGCCGCGGCGGCCCGGGCGAGCAGCTCCGGCCGGCCGGGCGCGGCGAGCGCCGCCGCCACCAGCACGGCGGGGTCGGTGCTCGTCTCGGCGGCCTCGAGGAGCGGGTCGGTGGCGCCCGCGATCAGGCCCCGGATGAGCCGGTCGGCGGTGGAGGTGGCCATGCCCGGAAGCGTGGACGGCGGCGCTGACGGAGGACTGACGCCGGCCTGACGGCCCTACGCTCACTCCGGTGATCGACGTCGCCGTCCTGGGCCGGGTGGAGGTCCGGTGCGACGGCGTGCCCGCGGTCGTGCCGGGCGGCCTGACCACCGAGCTGCTGGTGCGGCTGGCGCTCGACGCCGGCCGCCCGGTCCGCGCGGAGCGGCTGGTCGAGGACCTGTGGCCGGGGGCGAGCGGCATCCGGCCCAACACGCTGCAGGCCAAGGTGTCGCAGTTGCGCCGGGCGCTGGGCGACCCGGCCGCGCTGACCGGGGGCGTCGCCGGCTACACCCTGGCCGTCGACCCGGCGCGGGTGGACGCGCTGCGGGCGCTCGCCCTCGCCGACGAGGGGGCCGCGCTGCTGGCCGCGGGCGACGCCGCCGGTGCCGCGGCCGCCTGCCGGCAGGGCCTCGCGCTCTTCGGCGCCGAGGTGCTGCCCGCGGCCGGGACGGCGGAGTGGGTGCTCCCGCACCGCCTGCGGCTCGAGGACACGCGGCTGCGGCTGGTCGAGGACGAGCTGGCCGCCCGGCTGGCCCTGGGCGCGGCCGGGGAGATCGTCGGCGAGCTGGAGGCGCTGGTCGTCGTCCACCCGTTGCGGGAGCGGCTCTGGGCCCTGCTGATCACCGCGCTCTACCGCGCGGGGCGGCAGGCCGACGCGCTGGCCGCGTGCCGGCGGGTGGCCGCCGTCCTGGCCGGGGAGCTCGGGATCGATCCGGGGGAGGAGCTCGCCGCCCTGCAGCGCCGGGTGCTGGCGCACGATCCGGCGCTCGGCCCCGTCGTCCCTCCCGCACGGTCCCGCGGGAACGTGCCGGCGCCCGCGACCGCCCTCGTGGGCCGCGGCGCCGAACTCCCCGAGCTGCTCGCCGCCCTCGGGCGGACGCGCCTGGTCACGGTCGTCGGCCCAGCCGGCGTGGGCAAGACCCGCCTCGCGGTCGAGGCCGCCGGGCGGGCCACGGCCCCCGACGGCGCGTGGCTCGTCCGGCTGGAGGGCGTCCGGACGGCGGAGGAGCTGCCGGTCGCCGTCGCGGACGTCGTCCCCGGGGTGGACGGGAGCCGGCGCGACGTCGCCGCCGACCTGCGCGGGGCGGACCTGCTGCTCGTCCTCGACAACTGCGAGCACCTGGCCGAGGACGTCGCGGCGCTGGTCGCCGCCGTCCTCGCCGCGGCCCCGCGGGTGCGGGTCCTGGCCACCAGCCAGCGCCCGCTCGGGATCGAGGGCGAGCTCGTGCGGTCGCTGGCCCCGCTGAAGGAGGCCGACGCCGTCACCCTGTTCGCCCAGCACGCCGCGCAGCGGCGGGCGTCGTTCGCGCTCACGTCCGACACCGCGCCCGCCGTGGCGCAGGTGTGCCGCGCGCTGGACTGCCTGCCGCTGGCGATCGAGCTGGCCGCGGCCCGCACCCGGATCCTCAGCGTCCCCGAGATCGCCCAGCGGCTCGGCGACCGGTTCGCGCTGCTGGCCGACCCGACGTCGACCCGGCCGGAGCGGCGGCGGACGCTCTCCGCCGCGCTGGCGTGGAGCTACGACATGCTCTTCCCCGACGACCAGCGCGGCCTCTGGGCGCTGGCGCAGTTCCCCGGCGGGGCGACGATGCCGGCGGCCGAGCACGTGCTGGCCGCCCTCGGGGTGCCCGCCGGCTCCGCCCTCGACGTCGTCGACCGCCTGGTCGACCGGTCGCTCGCGACGGCGGACGCCGGCCCGACCGGCACCCGCTACCGCCTGCTGGACAGCGTGCGGGCCTTCGCCGCCGACCGGGCGGCCGAGGCCGGGGAGGCCGGCACCGCGGCCGACGCGCTGGTCGCCTGGACGGCGCGGTTGGCGGCCGGCGTCGCGCGGGCGGTCCGCGGCCCCGATCAGGCCGCGCAGGTCGCCGCCACCGCGGCCGAGCGCGCCACGATCGACGCCGCGCTCGACCGGGCCCGCACCACCGACCCCGTCACCGGGCTGCGGATCGCTGTCGACCTCGGCTGGGCGTGGGTGCTGCTCGACGACGGGGCGGCGGCCGGCCGGCTGCGGGCCGCCCGGCTCGCCGTCGACAGTCCTCCCCGTGACCTCGAGGTGACCGCGTTGCTGCTGGAGAGCTGGCTGGAGGCGATGTCGGGCGACCTGCGGCCGGCCCGCGTCCTGCTCGACGAGGCCACGGAGCTCGCGGCGGACGACGCGGCCCTGGTTCGCCGCGCGCGCTGGTACGGCGGCTTCGTCCTGTCCCAGGAGGGGCGGGCGGCGGAGGCCCTGGCCGGCCTCGCGCGCTGCCGGGAGGAGTACGCGGTGTCCGGCGCGGCCTGGGAGGAGGGCGGCAGCCTGCTGCTGGCGGCGTTCCCGCACGTCGCGCTCGGGGACACGGCGGCCGCCCGGCGCGCCTGCGAGGACGCGATCGGGATCATCGGGCCGGTCGGGGACGCCTGGGGGCTGCTGCACGCCGAGGGTGCCCTGGGCCGGATCGCGCAGGCCGAGCAGCGCTTCGCCGACGCGGCCCGGCACCACGCGCGCGCCGCCGAGGCGGCGGAGCGGCTCGGCTTCGGCGGCGCGGCCGCCCTGCACCGGGTCCAGCTCGGCCGCGCCCAGCGCGCCTTCGGCGACCCGGCCGCCGCCGGGACGCTGCACCGGGCCGCCGACGGTGCGCGGCTCGCCGGGGACCGCCGGTTGCTCGCCATGGCGCAGGTGGCGCAGGCGGAGGTGCTGCGCGCGGCCGGTGACCGGGGGGAGGCCCGGCGGCTGCTGGACGACGCCCACCGCTGGTACACCGAGTCGGGCGCCGGAGAGGGGGCCGCGCTCGCCGCCTGCCCGTGGGCCGCGATGCGCGTCGAGGACGGCGAGGCGGGCGCCGAGGACGAGCTGCGCGGTCTGCGCGACGCCGCGCGGAGCACCGGCGACCGCGAGGTCGAGGAGCTGGCGACCGCCGCGCTCGGCGTCCCGGCCGCGGCCGGGCGGTGAGGCCACCGGCGGCCATTGTGCCCGGCGTCACTCCCTGTCTAGCCTCATAACGGTCACCGCTGACCGTTCCGATCGGGAGGACCCCGTGTCCCTGGACTTCGCCGCCGGCGCCATCGACCTCGACAGCGTCGACCTCTCCGACCGCGAGTTCTGGGGACGCCCGCCGGCCGAGCGGCACGCGGTGTTCGACGCGCTGCGCCGGGAGCGGCCGTTCGCGTTCTTCGCCGAGCCGGAGGTCCCGCTCTTCCCGGCCGGCCCCGGCTACTACGCCGTGACCCGCTACGCCGACCTCGACGCGATCAGCTCCCAGCCGGCGCTGTTCTGCTCGGGCCGGGGCGCCGTGTCGATCGCCGACATGCCGCCGGAGATCAACGAGTTCTACGGCTCGATGATCAGCATGGACGACCCGCGGCACGCCAAGATCCGCCGGATCGTCTCGAAGGCGTTCACGCCTCGGATGCTGGAGAACCTGGTCGGCTCCGTGCAGCAGGTCGCCGAGCGGGTGGCCGACGAGGCCCGCCGGAAGGCCGAGGCCGGCGACGGCACGATCGACGTCGTCACCGACTTCGCCGCGGTCATCCCGCTGGAGATCATCTGCGACATGATGGGCATCCCGCAGGAGGACCGCGCCATGGTCCTGCGGGCGACGAACGTCATCCTCTCCGGCGGGGACCCCGACCTGTACCCGGACATGAACGACTTCGTCACCGAGAACCTGCAGGCCGGCGCCAACCTCTCCGACCTGATGAACCGGCTGGCCGCCGAGCGGCTCGAGCACCCGACCGGCGACCTCACCTCGGCGCTGGTCACCACCGAGGTCGAGGGCGACCAGCTCACCCACCAGGAGATCGCCTCGTTCTTCATCCTGCTGTGCGTGGCCGGCAACGAGACCACCCGGACGGCGATCAGCCACGGCGTGCTGGCCCTGTCCGAGCACCCCGACCAGCGTGCCCGCTGGATGGCCGACCCGTCGCTGACCCCAACCGCGGTCGAGGAGATCGTGCGCTGGGCCAGCCCGGTCGGCTGGATGCGCCGCACGGCGACCCGGGACGGCGAGCTCCACGGCCACTCCTTCCGGGAGGGCGACAAGTTCCTGCTGTTCTACGGCGCGGCCAACCGGGACCCCGAGGTGTTCCGCGACCCGCACGTGTTCGACCTGGGCCGCCACCCCAACCCGCACGTCGGCTTCGGCGGGCACGGTCCGCACTTCTGCCTGGGCGCCCACCTGGCCCGCCGCGAGATCGGCGTGGCCTTCCGGACCCTGTTCGACAATCTGCCCGACCTGGAGGTCTCCGGCGAGCCGGACCGGCTCAAGTCCTCGTTCATCAACGGCCTCAAGCGGCTGCCGGCCACCCTGACGGGGGCGCGATGAGGGTCGAGGTGGACCGCGACCTGTGCGCGAGCACCGGCGGCTGCGAGGCGCTGGCGCCCGACGTCTTCGAGATCGGGGACGACGGGGCGCTCGTCGTCCTGCGGCCGGAGCCGGGTTCCGCCGACCTGCCCGACGTGCGCAACGCGGTCGCCGCATGCCCGACCCGGGCGCTGCGGCTGGTCGGCTGACCGGCGGAATCCCGCGGACCGGAGCCCGGTTGGAGGTCCGCATGGAACCCACCGTGAGCGACGCCCCGGAGGCCGACCGGTACGAGATCCGGGAGGGCGAGCGCCTGCTCGGCATCGCCGCCTACCGCCGGCGCGGGGACGTACTGGTGTTCACCCACACCGAGGTGAACCCGGACGAGGGCCGGTCCGGGCTGGGCGGCACCCTGGTGCGCGCCGCGCTGGACGACGTCCGGGCGAAGGGCGAGAAGGTGATCGCGCAGTGCCCGTTCGTCCGGGGCTGGATCGAGCGGCACCCGGACTACGCCGACCTGGTCCTGCACGAGCACTGAACGGAGTGTGGGAGCGCAGGTTTCCTGTGCTCCCTCGATCCGCTACAGCACCTTGTTGCCGTACATCTCGCCGAGCGGGTCGGCGATCAGCTCGATGCGGGCGCCGTCGGGGTCGCGGAAGTAGACCGAGACGCCGCTGTGCACCTCGTGCGGGACGTCGGCGTCGGCCAGCCGCTGCACCAGCTCCTGCCAGCGCTCGGGGTCGACGCTGATCGCCATGTGGTGCAGCCCGCCGAGCACCTCGCCGTACGGGCCGACGTCCAGGCCGGGGAAGTCGAAGAAGGCCAGCAGGTTGCCGTTGCCGATGTCGAAGAAGAAGTGCGACGAGCCCGGGTAGTCGCGGTTCTCGATCAGCTCGGTCAGCGGGAAGCCGAGCACGTCCTGGTAGAAACGCACGGTCCGCTCGACGTCGCTGCTGATCAGCGCGGTGTGGTGGAGGCCGCGGGCGGTGGACGGCGCCCGCTCGCCCGCGGGCTTGAGGTGGGCGTCGCGGATGCGGGCGCGCGCCGCCTCCAGGGCGTCGAGGTCGCGGCCGTCGGCGGTGGTGGTCATGCCCTGATCATGCTCCGGTGCGGGACCTCGAGCCCGAAAAAGTCCCTAGGTGTACTGACCAGAGACGTTGGTCGAGGGCGTGTGACCACTCGATCTGACTGATCGATCTTGTGGAGGGAGGACCTCCGGACGTGGAGTGGGGCTGCTGAAGGCACCCGCTCACCAACCCGGAGGTCCTCGTGTCTCACGCTAACGCTGCCCTGACCCCTCGTCACCGGCTGAAGCTCGGCCGCGCCGTGGTCGACGAGAACTGGTCGATCAGCTACGCCGCGGCGGTGTTCAACGTCTCCTGGCCCACAGCCAAGCGCTGGGCCGACCGGTACCGCCGGGGCGGCCCGGCGGCGATGCAGGATCGCAGCTCACGACCGCATTCCTGCCCGCGCCGGACGCCGCGGCCGGTGGTGCGCAAGATCGTGCACCTGCGCTGGAAAAAGCGCCTCGGCCCAGTCCAGATCGCCGACCGCGTCGGCCTGGCGCCCTCGACCGTGCACGCGGTGCTGGTTCGCTGCCGGCTCAACCGGCTCTCCCATGTCGACCGGGCCACCGGCGAGCCGATCCGCCGCTATGAACATGAGTACCCCGGCTCGCTGCTGCACGTCGACGTCAAGAAGCTGGGCAACATCCCCGACGGCGGCGGCTGGCGCTACGTCGGGCGCCAGCAGGGCAAGAAGAACCGGGCGGCCACGCCCGGCACGCCCCGCAACGCCCACCACAACCCGGTGATCGGCACGGCATTCGTGCACACGGTGATCGACGATCACAGCCGCGTCGCCTACGCCGAGACCCACGACGACGAGACCGCCGCCACCGCGATCGGCGTGCTGCGCCGCGCGGTGGATTGGTTCGCCGCGCGGGGCGTCACCACCCAGCGGGTGCTGTCCGACAACGGCTCGGCCTACCGCTCGCACGCCTGGCGCGATGCCTGCGCCGAGCTCGGGATCAATCTCAAGCGGACCCGGCCCTATCGGCCGCAGACCAACGGCAAGATCGAACGGTTCCACCGCACCCTGGCCGACGGCTGGGCCTTCGGCCGCATGTTCCTCAGCGAATCAGCGCGCCGAAAGGCACTGCCGGCCTGGCTGCACGAGTACAACCATCACCGGCCCCACACCGCGATCGGAAACCGTCCCCCGATCACGCGCTTGACCAACCTGTCCGGGCAGCACACCTAGGCCAGCGCCTGCTCCAGGTCGGCGAGCAGGTCGTCGACGTCCTCGATGCCGACCGACAGCCGCACGAGGTCGCCGGGGACCTCCAGCGGCGAGCCGGCCGCCGACGCGTGGGTCATCCGCCCGGGATGCTCGATCAGCGACTCCACCCCGCCCAGCGACTCCGCCAGCGTGAACAGCTGCGCCCGCTCGCAGACCTTGAGCGCCGCGTCCTCGCCGCTGGTCAGCCGGAACGACACCATCCCGCCGAAGCCGGACATCTGCTTCCCGGCGGTCTCGTGCCCGCGGTGATCGGGGAGCCCGGGGTAGAGGACGTCGCCGACGGCCGGGTGATCGAGCAGCCACTCGGCGATCCGCGCCGCGTTGGCGCAGTGCCGGTCCATCCGCACACCCAGCGTCTTCAAGCCGCGCAGCACCAGCCACGAGTCGAAGGCCCCGAGAACGGCGCCCATCGCATTCTGGTTGTAGGCCAGCTGCTCGGCCCAGTGGGCGTCGCCGGTCACCAGCGCGCCGCCGACGACGTCGGAGTGACCGCCCAGGTACTTCGTCATCGAGTGCACGACGACGTCGGCGCCCAGCGTCAGCGGCTGCTGCAGGTACGGCGAGGCGAAGGTGTTGTCGACGACGAGCAGCGCGCCGTGCTCGTGGGCCAGCTCCGCGAGCACGGCGATGTCGGCGATGTTGAGCAGCGGGTTGGTCGGCGTCTCGCACCACACCACCCGGGTGCGCCCCTCGGCCAGGACCGCCCGCACGGCGTCGAGGTCGTTCAGGTCGACCGTCCGGTACCCGACGGCCCACTTCGCCAGCACCCGCGCGATCAGCCGGAAGGTGCCGCCGTAGGCGTCGCCGCCGAGCAGGATGTCGTCGCCGGGCTGGCACACCGTGCGCAGCAGGGTGTCCTCGGCCGCGAGCCCCGACGCGAAGGCGAGCCCCGTCGTGCCCTGCTCCAGCGCGGCCAGCGCCTCCTGCAACGCGGTCCGCGTCGGGTTGCCGCTGCGGCTGTACTCGTAGCCGCCGCGCAGCCCGCCGACGCCGTCCTGCTTGAACGTCGTCGACAGATGGACCGGCACGTTCACCGCGCCGGTCGCCGGGTCGGGGTCCTGCCCGGCGTGGATGGCTCTGGTGTTGAAGCCAGGCTGAGCCGTCATGGCTTGACCGTAGAAGGCAGCCCGGCGAGGTGGCCGAGCACGTCCTGGCGGGTGACCACGCCGGCCGGCTTGCCGTCGACGTGCACGACCAGGGCGTCGGCCTCGCCGAGCGCGGCGACGGCGGCGCTCACCGGCTCACCGGAGCCGATGATCGGCAGCGGTTCGGACATGTGCCGCTCCACCCGGTCGTACAGGCTGGCCCGCCCGGCGAACAGGGCGTCGAGCAGCACCTTCTCGTCGACCGCGCCCACCACCTCGCCGGCGGTCACCGGCGGCTCGGCCCGCACCACCGGCAGCTGGCTGACCCCGTACTCGCGGAGGATGTCGATGGCCTCGCGGACGGTCTCGTTCGGGTGGGTGTGGACCAGGGTCGGCGTCGCGCCGGACTTGGCGGACAGCAGCTCGCCCACGGTCTCGCCGCCGGCGGCGTCGAGGAAGCCGTAGTCGGCCATCCACTGGTCGTTGAAGATCTTGCCGAGGTAGCCGCGGCCGCCGTCCGGGAGCAGTACGACCAGGACGTCGTCCCTGCTCAGCCGCTCGGCCGCCCGGAGCGCCGCGACCACGGCCATCCCGCACGAGCCCCCGACCAGCAGGCCCTCCTCGCGGGCCAGCCGCCGGGTCATCGCGAACGAGTCGGCGTCGGAGACCGCGATGATCTCGTCGGGGACCGACTTGTCGTAGGTGGTCGGCCAGAAGTCCTCGCCGACCCCCTCGACCAGGTAGGGACGTCCGGTGCCACCGGAGTAGACCGACCCCTCGGGGTCGGCGCCGACGACGCGCACCCGGCCGCCGGAGACCTCCTTGAGGTACCGGCCGACCCCGCTGATCGTGCCGCCGGTGCCGGCGCCGGTCACGAAGGCGGTGATCCGCCCGTCGGTCTGCGCCCAGATCTCCGGACCGGTGGTCTCGTAGTGCGACTGCGGGTTGGCCGGGTTCGAGTACTGGTCGGGCTTCCAGCCGCCCGGCGTCTCGCGGGCCAGCCGGTCGGAGACCGAGTAGTAGGAGCGCGGGTCCTCGGGGTCGACGGCGGTGGGGCAGACGACGACCTCGGCGCCGTAGGCCCGCAGCACGTTGATCTTGTCCTGGCCGACCTTGTCGGGGCAGACGAAGATGCAGCGATAGCCGCGCTGCTGGGCCACCAGGGCCAGGCCGATACCGGTGTTGCCGCTGGTCGGCTCGACGATCGTGCCGCCCGGCTCCAGCAGGCCGGCCTCCTCGGCGGCGTCCACCATGCGGACGGCGATGCGGTCCTTCACCGACCCGCCGGGGTTGACGAACTCGACCTTGGCCAGCACGAGGGGTGCATCGGGGCCGAGGTCGCGGGTCACGCTGCTCAGCCGGACCAGCGGCGTGCCGCCGATCAGGTCCAGGACGGACTCGGCGTACTGCACGTCGACGGCCTCCTCGGGCGGTGCGGTGGGTCGGGTCCATCCCACCAGACGCCGGACCGATGAGTCCCCGGTGTCCGCGACGTTCCACAGGTATGAGCGAATCGACGATCGTGGGCACCGCCGAGGGGTACGCGCCGGTCAACGGCGTGCAGATGTACTGGCGCAGCATCGGCGAGGGCGGCACGCCGCTGGTCGTCGTCCACGGGGGCTTCGGGCAGGTCGACATGTTCGGCGGCCTGCTCGACCAGTTGGCCGAGCACCGCCGGGTGATCGGGGTCGAGCTGCAGGGCCACGGGCACACCCGCGACATCGACCGCCCGTTCCGCTACGAGTCCTTCGGCGACGACCTGGGCGCGCTGATCGAGCACCTGGAGCTGGGCCGGGCCGATCTGCTGGGCTACTCGCTCGGCGCCGGGTCGTGCCTGCGGGCGGCGATCCAGCACCCCGACCGCGTCCGCCGGCTGGCGATCGTCTCGACGGTGTTCCGGCGCGACGGCTGGTTCCCCGAGGTGCGCGAGGGGATGGCGCAGGTCGGGCGCGCCGGCTTCGACATGATGCGGCAGTCCCCGCTGTACGCCGCCTACGCGGCGGTCGCGCCCGACGTCGACGCCTTCCCGCTGCTCATGGACCGCACCGGCGACCTGCTGCGGCAGCCCTACGACTGGACCGAGGACGTGCGCGGGATGCGGACGCCGACCCTGCTGGTCTACGCCGACGCCGACGGCATCCCGCCGTCCCACGCCGCCGAGTTCTACGCGCTGCTGGGCGGCGGCCTGCGGGACGCGAACTGGGACGGGTCGCTGCGGCCGGAGTCGCGGCTGGCGATCCTGCCCGGCTACACGCACTACGACGTGTTCACGGCGCCGGAGCTGGCGACGGTGGTGGACCGCTTCCTGCGCTGACCCGGGCGGCGGCAACCAGCCACCCCTTCACCAGACCCAGTTCGGCGGCCGACAGGCCGGCCTCGATCTCCCGCTCCAGCCGCCGGACCCCGGGCGTCGCGGCCTCCAGCCGCCGGCGGCCCTCGTCGGTGAGGGCGGCCTGCAGGATCCGGCCGTGCGTGGGATGCGGCTGCCGCTGGACCAGCCCCTCCCGCTCCAGGGTGACCAGCACGCCGTTCATCGCCTGGGGGGTCGTGTTGCACGCCCGGGCGAGGTCGGCGCCCGACAGCTGCGGCTGACGGGCCAGCACGGACAGGACGGCGTACTGCGCGCCTCCGAGGCCGTGCCGGCGCAACTCGGCGTCCATCGCGCCGCGGAACGCGTGCCACGCCTGGCGCAGCAGATAGCCGCTGTGCCCCTCGACGCCGCGGTAGCTCTCGCCGATCGCCGGGATCTCCACGCGACTAACTTATCAAGGCCTTGACACTGTCGGGCGCCCGCGAGAAGGTATCAGGGTCTTGACAACCCTCTCCGTGAGGAGGTCGGCATGACCACCACCGAGTACACCCCGCTGACGCGTGAGCGCATGGACGAGCTGGTCGACGGCCACTACCGGGCCGAGGAGACGGGCGACCTGGCCGCGATCGTCGCCGGGTTCCAGCCCGACGCCGAGCACGACGTGGTGGGCCGCCCCGGTGACCCGTTGCACGGCGGCCGGCAGATCGAGGCCTTCTACCGCGCCCTGCTGGCCGATCTGCGGATCGACCGGTTCGAGCCCGTCCGCCGCCGGTACGGCGCCGACCACGTCGTCGACGAGTCGGTCCTGCACGCCACCGCGACGGGGCACCCGTTCGGCATGGACGGCCGCGGCCGGCCGGTCCGGGCGCGCTTCCTGCACGTCTTCGACTTCGAGGACGGGCTGATCAGCCGGGAGAGCGCCTGGATCGACCTGGCCTCGATCCAGCAGCAGCTGGGCGCCTGATCGCACACCCGGCTCCTGCCAGGAACCGTCCAGCTTCGGCACCTAGCGTGACGCCGTGCTTTCGGGGGCGCTGGGGCGTGCGCGTGTCGTCGACCGGCCCGGCCGGACGTTCGCGCTCCGGTCCATCCGTCCGCGCGTCCTCCTGCTCGGCGCGGTGCTGCTGGTCTACGCCGCCCTGTGTGCCGGGGTGCTCGAGAGGTCATCGCTGGTGGACCTCGACTCGGCCGTGCTGCGCTGGTCGCCGTCGGCCCACTGGCCGCTGCTCCGGCCGTTCCTCTCCGTCTGGGTCCTCCTCGGCCAGCGGGCCGTGTGCCTCGCGCTGGCGACCGGCTGGCTGATCCTGCGGGCGCTGCGCAGCCGCGACCTGCGGCCGTTGGTGACCCTGGGGCTGGCCACCCTGCTGCTCAACGTCTCCGTCGGGCTGGTGAAGACGGTCATCGGACGCCTGGGGCCGCTGCAGCTGGGGGCGCTCGCGGTGCGGCACGGCGAGAGCACGATCTTCGCCGGAGGGACGATCTTCCCCTCCGGGCACACCGCCAACGCCGTCGTCACCTGGGGCCTGCTGGCCTGGCTGGCCCGGCGGCACCGCCGGCTGTGGGGCGCGGCGGCGGGCGTCCTCGCCGGCTCCGTCGGCCTGACCACCGTCTACCTGGGCACCCACTGGGTCTCCGACGTGCTGGCCGGCTGGGCCGCCGGGGGACTGGTGCTGTTCGCCGCCCCGGTCCTGGCCGCGGTCGCCGACCGCCTGGCGCGGCTGCCGGCGGCGGCGCGGCCTGGCGCGAGCCCGGCGACCCCGGCGAAGATGCGGCCATGACCTCGCCCGAGACCGATCCGAACTGCGGCGTGGCGCACGGCGCCGCCGCCGAGGGCCCCGCCGACCGGGTGCTGGTGGCGGTGTTCGCCTCCCCGGTCTCGGCCTCCCTCGTCCGCTACGGCGCCGACCTCGGGTTCCGCACGGTGCTGGTGGAGCCGGACGCCGGCCGCCGCGCCGAGGCCGCCGCCGACGTCGTCGCGGCCGGCTTCGACCAGCTGGACGACGAGCTTGCCGGAGCGACCGCGGACGTCGTCGTCACCGACCACCACCGCGAGGAGCTCGGCGTCCTGCTGCGGGACGCGCTCGCCCGGCCGGTGCGCTGGGTCGGCGTCATGGGCAACCCGCGGCACGAGGGGCCGCACGTCGCCGCGCTGGCCGCGCTCGGCGTCCCGGCCGAGGAGGTGGCGCGGGTGCACCGGCCGATCGGCCTGGACATCGGCTCGCGCACGCCGCCGGAGATCGCCGTCTCGACGCTGGCCGGGCTGCTCGCCGACCGCAACGGCCGCACCGGCGGCTTCGCGCACGCGCGCTGAGGTGCCCCGCGACCTGCTGCTCGGTGCGGACGTCGGCACCAGCGGGCTGAAGCTGGTCGCGCTCGGCGAGGACGGGGGAGTGGTCGCCGAGGCCGAGGCCGGCTACGAGCCCGAGCGCCCGCGGCCCGGCTGGGCGCAGAACGACGTCGGCACCTGGCGGGCCGCCCTCGAGGAGGCGCTGGCCCGTCTCGCGCCGGCGCTGTCCGGCGGGCGGGTGCGGGGTATGGGGTTCTCCGGCCAGATGCACGGCGCCGTCCTGGTCGACGACGCCGGCGCGGCACTGGGGCCGGCCCTGCTGTGGGCCGACGGCCGGGCGGGCGCCGAGCTGGCCCGCTGGCGCGGCCTGGCGCCGGCCGAGCGGGCCGCGCTGGCCAATCCGCTGGTGGCCGGCATGACCGGGCCGCTGCTGGCCTGGCTCGCGGCGCACGAGCCCGCGACCGTCGGCCGGGCCGCCGCCGTCCTGCTGCCGAAGGACGCGCTGCGGACGGCGCTCGTCCCCTCGCCGGTCACCGACCGCAGCGACGCCTCCGCCACCCTCCTCTGGGACGTCGTCGCCGACGGCTGGTCGGCCGCGGCCGTGGCCGCGGCCGGCGTCTCCCCGGAGCTGCTGCCGCCGGTGCGGCCGTCGGCCGAGGTCGTGGGGACCGCGGGGCTGCCGGTCGGCGAGGTGCCGGTCGTCGTGGGCGGCGCCGACACCCCGCTGGCGCTGCTCGCGGCGGGCGTCACCTCGGGACTCCTGGTCAACGTCGGCACGGGCGTGCAGGTGCTGGTGCCGGCCGCGGCACCGGAGCCCGCGGACGACCCGACGGTGCACCGCTACGCCGACGTCGAGGGCGGCTGGTACGCGATGGCGGCGCTGCAGAACGGCGGCTCGGCGTGGGCGTGGGCGTGCGGCGTGCTCGGGTTCTCCTGGCCGGAGTTCTTCGCCGCAGCGGGGGCCGCCCCGCCCGGCGCCGGGGGCGTGCGGTTCGCGCCGTTCCTCACCGGCGAGCGCGGCGGCGTGGCCGGTCCGGACGACCGCGGCGGCTGGACCGGCCTGACCCCGGCGACCACGCGGGCCGACCTCGCCCGCGCCGCGGTGGAGGGCGTGGTGCACGCGGTCGGCGCCGCGGCCGCGCTGCTCGGCCCGCCCGACGGCCCCGTCGTCCTCACCGGGGGCGGAGCCCGGACGCCGCTGGTGCGGCAGTTGCTCGCCGACGAACTCGGCCGGCCGGTGACCCACCTTCCCCTGCGCAGCGCCTCGGCGATCGGCGCGGCGGTGCTGGCCGCCCGCGGCGCGGGCCTCGACGTCGAGCCGCGCCGCGAACCCGGAGCCGGCGCGGAGCCCCGGAACCGGAACTGATCCGGTGCATGGAACGGCGCCCGCGCGGGCACCGTTGACCTCGAGAACGGGCCGCACCCGGCCCTCCGGGACCGAAGGAGGAGCTCGCATGAAGTCGTCGATGTTCGACCGGATCAGCCAGTTCGCGAAGAGCCCCAAGGGCCAGCAGATGATCCGCGAGGTGGCCGGCCGGGCCCAGCAGTTCGCGAGCGACCCGAAGAACCGGGCGAAGATCGAGGACATGCGCCGCCGGTTCGCCGGCGGACGCGGCCCGACCCGTCCGCACTGACGGGGCCCTTGCTCAGGGGAGCCGCAGCTTGCCCAGCGCCGCGTCGTGCAGCAGGCCGTTGGTGGCCAGCGCGCTGCCCCCGGCCGGGCCCGGCTTGCCGGTGACGTCGGTGAACCGGCCGCCGGCCTCGCGGACGATCACGTCGAGCGCGGCCAGGTCCCACAGCGAGACCTCGGGCTCGCAGGCGATGTCGACGGCGCCCTCGGCGAGAAGGACGTAGCTCCAGAAGTCGCCGTAGGCCCGCGTGCGCCACGCCGCGCGGGCGAGGTCGAGGAAGCCGGGGAGCAGGCCGCGCTCCTCCCAGCCGGAGAGGCTGGAGAAGCTCAGGCTCGCGTCGTCGAGCGTGCGCACCCCCGACACCCGGCAGCGGGTGGCCGACTCCAGGCGCCGGCCGGTCCATGCGCCGACGTCCTTGGCCGCCCACCAGCGCCGGTTCAGCGCCGGGGCGGACACGCACCCGACCACCGGCTCGTCGCCGTCCAGCAGTGCGATGAGGGTCGCCCACACCGGCACGCCGCGGACGAAGTTCTTGGTGCCGTCGATGGGGTCGAGCACCCAGCGGCGGGAGCCGTGCCCGGTCGTGCCGAACTCCTCTCCCATGACCGCGTCACGGTGCCGCGCGCGGTCCAGGGTGATCCGCAGCTGCTCCTCGACCGCCCGGTCGGCGTCGGTGACCGGCGTCAGGTCCGGCTTGGTCTCGACCTTGAGGTCGAGCGCGCGGAACCGCTCCATGCTGATCGAGTCGGCCTGGTCGGCCAGCACGTGGGCCAGCCGCATGTCCTCGTTGAACCCACGGGCCGACGTCATGGGCACCGAACTTACTGGGACGACGCCGGAGTCGAGCGCATACGGTCGGAGCGTGGACCCCGCGACCGTCGTCGGGCTGCTCGCCGACCCCACCCGTCTCAAGGTCGTCGCCGCCCTCGCGCTCGGCGCGAGCACCCTGCAGGACGTCGCGGAGGCGGCCCACCTCCCGCTCAAGGACGTCGCCTTCGCCGCGCGGCGGCTCGCGCGCGGCGGCCTGGTCCGCCGCGACGGCGCGGCGCTGGAGCTGCGCACGGAGCAGTTCGGGGCGATCGCCCGCGCGGCGGCCGAGGCGGCCCCGCCCCCGGAGCGGCTCTCCGACGACGCGGCCGAGGACGCCGTCCTCCGCGCGTTCGTGCGCCGCGGGCGGCTGGTGTCGATCCCGGCGCAGCAGTCCAAGCGCCGCGTCGTCCTCGAGCACATCGTGCGCGTCTTCGAGCCCGGCGTGCGCTACCCGGAGCGCGAGGTCAACGCCCTGCTGGCGGTCTGGCACGCCGACCACGCCGCGCTGCGCCGCTACCTGATCGACGAGGGCCTGCTGTCCCGGGAGGCCGGCGTCTACTGGCGCACCGGCGGCTACGTCGACGTGTGAGCAAGAACCGCCGACAGGCGCCGCATCACTCACGACCGGCCGAAGGTCGAGCCGGTCCGGCGTCCCCTCCACGAGCCGAGATTCGCATCGCGGCTGTTTCAGGAGGTCGCGTGACGACCCCCTGGCGCATCTCGATGCACTTGCTCTGCCTGGACGTCAGCTCGCGGGTTCGGCCGCCTCGCTGCCCGAGCGCGGGGTCGGGATCCGCCTGCCCTCGACCGGCTCGGCGTCGGCGGCCGGCGGGGTCGCCGCGTGCTCGGCGTCCAGGGCGGCCTCGGGATCGGGCCTGGGCTCCGTCCCGCGGGACCGGTGCAACAGCCCGTAGCCGAGGCAGGCGGCGCCGAGGAGCACGTAGCCGAGGGCGACCTGCGGGTTGGCCGCCCAGTCGACCTGCGGGGCGTGGATCAGCCCGACGAAGCTGAGCAGGGCACCCGCGCCCGCCGCGACCGCCGCCGCCCAGAAGCGCTTGTCGATCATGAACGTCACGATCGCCCCGAGCACCAGACCGACCAGGATCGCGCCCTGCCCGAGGGTGGTCAGCCCGGCGTACACGACGCCGGCGTTGCCGAGGGCGGCGTTGCCGACCTGCGCGGCAGAGGTGCCGGCGGCCACCAGGGAGTTGTCGATCAGCCCGGCGCCCCACGCCGCCATGTTGGGCAGGATGGCGATGACCACCGCCGCGGCGTGGATCCGCGGCACGGCCTGGAACGCCTGCGCGCCGATGAGCAGGCCGATGTAGAGCAGGATCGGCACGATCGCCGGGATCGGCAGCAGCGCCGAGAGCAGCCCGAACAGGCCGAGGAAGCACAGGATCGCGACGAACACGCCGCTGGCCATCGAGTAGCCGGCCCGGCCTCCGGCGTCCTTCCACCCGGGGTGGCCGATGTAGACAGCGGGCGGGAACGGCGAGCCGAACGCGGAGCCCACGATCGCGCCGGTCCCGTCGGCGAGCAGCACGCTGCGCAGGTTGTAGCTGTCGCCGGCGGCCGCGGCGCTCTCCACGTTGCTCATCGCCTCGGTGAAGTTGTAGACCCCGAGCGGGATGGCGGTCGCGAGCAGCGGCGCGAGGTTGCCCAGCCCGTCCAAGAGCATGTCGATCCGCAGGTCCGGCACGGCGAAGGCGATGTCCTTGGCCGCCGCCGACACGTCGGGCACCGACATGTAGCCGCCGATCCAGCCGATCGCGGTGCCCACCAGCAGCGCGGCCAGCCCGACCGGGAAGTTGCCGGGCAGGCGGACGTCGGTGAAGAACCCGATGAGGATGATCGCCAGCACCGGCAGGCCGATCCAGGCGGCCTCCCAGATCTGCGCGGCCGGGCGCATCGAGATGAACGTGACCGAGATGCCGGCGAGCGTGCCGAGCAGCGCCGCCCGCGGGGTATAGCGCCGGATGATCGGGCCGATGAAGGCGCCGATGAGCACGATCACGCCGATGATGAACGCCCAGGCCAGGCCGGCCTCCCAGGCCTGGCGGTAGTCGCTTGTGCGCAGGTAGATCGGCAGCATGATCACGAACACGACGATGAACATGTGCGGCACGCTGGGCCCGTAGGGCAGCGCCGTGACGTCGGTGCGCCCCTCCCGCCGCGACAGCCGCCGGGCCAGGTACGTGTAGTAGACGTTGCCCAGGACGAGGGCGACGCCGAGGGCCGGCAGAACAGTGCCCAGGACGGCGTCGGCGGGGACGTTGACCACCGCGATCATCAGCCCGGTCAGCGTCAGGACGTTGACCAGGATGTTGAACCCGAGGCCGAAGAACGCGTTCGTGTCGCCCCGGGTCCACAGGGGGACGACGGCGCGCGCGGGCGGTGCGGTCGTGCTCATCCGGGTCTCCCTGATCTCACACGGTGGACGCGGCCGGGGTGAGGGCGGCGAGCAGGTCGGCCGAGTCGGCGACCCAGCCGAAGATCCCGCCCTGCGCGCTGACCATCTGCAGGCCGACGCGCTGGAACTCGGGGAAGTAGGAGCCGACGCAGTCGGCCAGGACCAGGCACTCGTAGCCGCGGTCGTTGGCCTCCCGGAGGGTGGTGTGCACGCACACCTCGGTGGTCACGCCGGTGACGACCAGCGAGGTGATGCCGTGGGACCGCAGCAGCTCGTCCAGGCCGGTCGCGTAGAACGCACCCTTGCCGGGCTTGTCGACCACCGCCTCGCCGGGCAGCGGGGCGAGCTCGTCGACGATGTCGTGCCCGTACTCCCCGCGGACGAGGATCCGGCCGTACGGGCCCGGGTCGCCGATCCGCTGGCTCGGGTTGCCGCGGCGCAGCTTCGCCGGCGGGCAGTCCGAGAGGTCCGGCAGGTGCCCCTCCCGGGTGTGGACGACGAGCATCCCGGTGTCGCGGGCGGCCTGCAGCACGCGGGCCAGGGGTGGGACGACGCGCTGCAGCTGCGACACGTCGTTGCCGAGGCTCTCGCCGAAGCCGCCCGGCAGCAGGAAGTCGCGCTGCATGTCGATGACCAGGAGGGCGACCCCGCCCTCGGGGAGCGGGAACGGCGTGGGTGCGGCAGGGACGGAAGAGGCCATGGCGCGCTCCGGGGTCGGCGGGCTGCTCGGCCGGCGGCCAGGGCCGCTGGGGGGACGAAGAAAGCTTCGCGGAACCGTCGTTACGGTCTCGCTCCCCGGCGGATTACGGAAGGATTTTCACCGTCCCCGTCAGTAGCCGGGGCCCAGCTGGCCGACCGCGTCGATCAGCCGGCGGAAGCTGGCCAGCCGCTCCGCCCGCGCGGTCGGCCCCGCGGCGGCCCACGCGTCGAGCGCGCAGTCGGGGTCCTCGGCCGTGTGCCCGCACCCCGGCGGGCAGTCGACAGAGGCCTCCTCGAGGTCGTCGAAGGCGGCCAGCACGTCCTCGGCGGTGACGTGCGCCAGTCCGAACGAGCGGATGCCCGGGGTGTCGATCACCGTCCCGCCGCCCGGCAGGTCCAGCAGCACCGCCGACGACGACGTGTGCCGGCCCTTGCCCACCTTGGTGACCTCGCCGGTGGCCCGGAAGGCGTCCGGCACCAGCCGGTTGACCAGCGTCGACTTGCCGACCCCGGACTGCCCGACCAGGACGCTCATCCGCAGCTCCAGCCGCTCGACCAGCGGGTCCAGCGGCTGGTCGCGGGAGACGGCGACCGCGTCGAGGTCGAGGCCGGCGTAGCGGTCGAGCAGCGGCTGCGGGCTGCCCAGGTCGGTCTTGGTGAAGCACAGCAGCGGCTCCAGCCCGCCGGCGTACGCGGCCACCAGGCACCGGTCCAGGAAGCCGAGCGCGGGCTCCGGGTCGGTCACCGCGGTCACGATCACCAGGTGGTCGGCGTTGGCGACGACGACCCGCTCGGTGGGGTCGGTGTCGTCGGCGGTGCGCCGCAGCACCGTCGTCCGGTCCTCGATGACGACGATGCGGGCGAGGGTGTCCGGCCGGCCGCTGGTGTCGCCGACGACGCGCACCCGGTCGCCGACGACGACGCCGTGGCGGCCCAGCTCGCGGGCGCGCATCGCGGTGACCTCGACCCGGCCGTCCGGGGTGTCGACGCGCACGGTCATCCGGCCGCGGTCGACCGCGATCACCAGCCCCGGGACGGCGTCCTCGTGGGCGGGGCGGGTGCGCGTGCGCGGGCGCGACCCCCGGCGGCTGGGCCGGACCCGGACGTCGTCCTCGTCCGAGCGGCTGTCCAGCCTGCGGGGGCTCAGCGGTCGGCTCCGACCGGGTCCCCGAGCAGCGCCGCCCAGCGGTCGACGAAGTCGGGCAGCGTCTTGCTCACGGCACCCGGGTCGGCGACCTCGATGCCGTCGATGGCCAGCCCGAGCACCGCCCCGGCGTGCACCATGCGGTGGTCGGCGTAGGAGTCCAGCCGGGCCGGGCGGCGCGGGCCGGGCTCGACGACCAGCCCGTCGGGCAGCTGCTCGACCCGCGCCCCGACGGCGGTGAGCACCTCGTCGAGGGCCTGCAGCCGGTCGGTCTCGTGCCCGCGCAGGTGGCCGATGCCGGTCAGCCGCGAGGTGCCGTCGGCCAGCGCGCACAGCGCCGCGAGGACCGGCGTCAGCTCGCCCACCTCGCCGAGGTCGGCGACCAGCGGCCGGATCCCGCGGCCGCCGGTGACCCGCAGGCCGTCGTCCGTGCGGACGACGTCGGCGCCCATCTCGGTCAGCAGCCGGTCGAGCTGCGCGCCGGGCTGGGTGGTGACCTCCGGCCAGTCGCGGACGGTGACCCGCCCGCCGGTGACCAGCGCGGCGGCGAGGAACGGGGCCGCGTTGGACAGGTCCGGCTCGATGACCCGGTCGAGCGCGGCGATCGGTCCGGGCTGCACCCGCCAGCCGCGCGGCGTCGCGGTGACGGCCACGCCGTGCTCGCGCAGCGTCGTCACGGTCATCTCGACGTGCGGCATCGACGGCACCCCGCCGGCCAGCGCGAGGTCGACGCCCTGCTCGAAGCGGGCCGCGGCCAGCAGCAGCCCGGAGACGATCTGCGAGGACTCGCTGGCGTCGACCGACACCGCCCCGCCGGTCACCGCGCCGGTGCCGTGCACGGTGAACGGCGCCCGGCCGCGGCCGGCGTCGTCGATCTCGACGCCGAGGGCGCGCAGCGCGGCGAGCAGGCCGGCGTTGGGCCGCTCGCGCAGCCGCGGGTCGCCGTCCACCCGGACCGGGCCGTCGGCCAGCGCCGCGACCGGCGGCAGGAAGCGCAGCACCGTGCCGGCCAGGCCGGCGTCGACGTCGGCCGGGCCGCGCAGCGGGCCGGGGGTGACCACCCAGTCGGCGCCGTCCTCGTCGATGCCGACGCCGAGCGCGCGCAGCCCGGCGGCCATGAGGTCGGTGTCGCGGGCGCGCAGCGGCCGCACGATCCGGCCCGGCCCGTCGGCGAGCGCGGCGAGCACCAGCGCGCGGGCGGTGATCGACTTCGACCCGGGCAGGCGGACGACCGCGTCGACCGGCGTCGAGCGGTGCGGCGTCGTCCAGATCTCCGTCACGGGCGTGATTCTGCCCGGTCGGACGCGCCGCATCGCCCGTGCACGGCTCAGCCGGCCTGGGGCTTGTCCGCCCTCTTCGCCGGGAGGACGCGGGTGAGCTTGCGGTTGGCGAACTCGAACATGCCGAGCTCGGAGAGCTCGCGGCCGTAGCCGGAGCGCTTCACGCCGCCGAAGGGCAGCTCGGCCGACGAGCCCGACGGCTGGTTGACCCACACCATCCCGGCCTCGATCCGGTCGGCCACCGACCGCGCCCTGTCCACGTCGCTGGAGAAGACCGCCGCGCCCAGACCGAACCGGCTGTTGTTCGCCAGCTCCACCGCCTCGTCCTCGTTCGCCACCTTGTAGACGACGGCGGCCGGGCCGAAGAGCTCCTCGTGGTAGGCGCGCATCTCCGGCGTGACGTCGGTGAGGATCGTCGGCTCGACGAAGGCGCCCGGGTGGTCGGGCCGGCTGCCGCCGGTGACCACGGTCGCGCCCTTGTCGACGGCGTCCTGGATCTGCGCGTGCAGGTCCTTGGCCGCCTGCTCCGAGGACAGCGGCGCCAGCGTGGTCGACGGGTCGCTGGGGTCGCCGGGGGAGAAGGTGGAGAACGCCTGCTTCAGGCCCTCGACGAACGGCTCGTAGAGGTCCTCGGGGACGATCAGCCGCTTGGCGGCGATGCAGGCCTGGCCGCTGTTCTGCATCCGGCCCATGGTGGCGGCCTTGACCGTGCGGCCGAGGTCCTCGCTGTCGAGGACGATGAACGGGTCGGAGCCGCCGAGTTCGAGCACCGACTTCTTGAGGTACTTGCCGGCGAGCGAGGCGACGCTGCTGCCGGCCCGCTCGCTGCCGGTCAGCGTCACGCCTTCGACGTCCGGGTGCGCGATGACCTGCTCGACGTCCGGGATCCGCAGGAAGACGTTGGTGTAGACGCCCTCGGGGACGCCGGCGTCGAGGAAGAGCCGCTCGATCGCCAGGGCGGTCTGCGGGTTCAGCTCGGCGTGCTTGAGCAGGATCGCGTTGCCGAGCACGAGGTTCGGCCCGGCGACGCGGACCACCTGGTAGAGCGGGTAGTTCCACGGCTCGATGGCGAGGATGACGCCGATCGGCTCGTTCTCGACGACCGCCTCGCCCTTCATCACGTCGATGCGCCGGGGCTCCAGGAAGCGCGGCCCGTTCTCGGCGTAGTAGGTGAGGATGCTGGCCGCGAGCTGCACCTCGCCGGCAGCCTCCTGGATGCGCTTGCCCATCTCGCGGGTCACCAGCCCGGCGAACTCGTCGGCGCGCTCGAGCATCAGCTCGCCGGCGCGGCCGACGATCCGTGCCCGCTCCTCGACCGGGCGGCGGCGCCACTCGAGGAACGCGGCATGCGCCTTCTCGACGACGCCGTCGACGGCGTCGGTGGGGAGGAACTCGAACTCCTGCTCGACCTCGCCGGTGTACGGGTTGACCGTCCGGTAGGGGCGGGCACCCGCGTCACTCGCGGTCTTCGGCTGCTGCGTGGCTGGGTTCTGGGTGGCGGTCACGGCTCGATCCTCGTCCTCGGTTCGGCTCTCCGTCACCGCCCCTACCCGGGCCCCGCAGGGTCAGTCGTCGCGTCGTGCTGTCGGTGCCGCGACCTAGAGTTCGGTCTAACCGCCTCCCGAGGAGTGCCCATGTGTGGTCGCTACGCCGCCAGCCGCAGCCCCGACGACCTCGTCGTCGAGTTCGAGGCGGTCAGGGCCGAGGGGCAGTCGCCGCTGCCCGCCGACTACAACGTCGCCCCCACCAAGGACGTCTACGTGGTGCGGGAGAAGAAGGAGCGCGACTCGGAGGGCGCGCCGACCGGGGCCACCCACCGCGAGCTGCGCACGGTCCGCTGGGGCCTGGTGCCCGGCTGGGCGAAGGATGCCTCGGTCGGCAACCGGCTGCTCAACGCCCGGGTCGAGTCGCTCACGGAGAAGCCGGCGTTCAAGAAGGCGGCCCGGTCCCGGCGCTGCCTGGTCCCGGCCGACGGCTGGTACGAGTGGGCGAAGCGGCTGGACTCACCGGCCAAGCAGCCCTACTTCGTCACGCCGCAGGACGGCTCGGTGCTCGCGTTCGCGGGGCTGTGGGAGGTGTGGGGGCGCGGCGAGGACCGGCTCTACACCTGCACCGTCGTCACCGCGCCCGCGGTGGGCGTGCTGACCGAGATCCACCCCCGCATGCCGCTGCTGCTGCCGCGCGAGCGCTGGGCGGCCTGGCTGGACCCGGCCAGGGAGGACGTCGACGCGCTGGTCGAGCCCACGCCGCCCGAGCTGGTCGAGGCACTGGAGCTGCGGCCGGTGAGCACCGCGGTGAACAACGTGAAGAACAACGGTCCCGAGCTGGAGGCGCGGGCGGAGTCGGTGAGCGAGCCGGCGGACCAGCCGGCGCTGTTCTGACCGTGGCGTCGGCCCAGGGAGCGGACGCCGGGAAGGCGCTGCCCGGCTGGATCGCCGCCGCGGTCACGTTCCTGTGCTCCGGCGCGGTGCTGGTGCTCGAGATCGTCGGGCTGCGGCTGATCGCCCCGTACGTCGGCGTCACGCTGCAGACCAGCACGGCGGTGATCGGGTTCGCCCTGCTGGCGATCGCGATCGGCGCCTGGTCGGGCGGGGCGTCGGCGGACCGGACCGATCCCCGCCGGCTGATCCCGCCGCTGATGGTCGGCGGCGGCGCGCTGGTCGTCGCCGTCCTGCCCCTGGTGCGGTTCACCGGCTCGCTGCTCACCGGCCCCGACGCCGGCAGCGTGCTGCTGCTGGCGTTCGTCGCCGTCGGCGTGCCCGCGGCGCTGCTCGCCGCCGTGCCCCCGATGGTGGTGAAGCTGCAGCTGGCCAGCCTCGAGCAGACCGGCTCGGTCGTGGGCCGGCTGTCGAGCATCGGCACCCTCGGCGCGATCGCGGCCACCTTCGTCACCGGGTTCGTGCTCGTGGCGCTGCTGCCCAGCAGCGTGATCCTCGTCGGCACCGGGGTCGTGACGGTGCTCGCCGGGCTCGCCATGGCCGTGCTGCTGCGCCGGGCTGGACGCGTGCCGCCGGTCCTGATGGTGCTCGCGGTCGCCGGCACGGTGCTGGCCGCCGTCGCCCCCACGCCGTGCCAGGCCGAGACCGCCTACCACTGTGCGCGGGTGGTGGCCGACCCCGACCGCGCGTCGGGCCGGGTGCTCCTGCTCGACAGCCTGCGGCACTCCTACGTCGACCTGGCCGACCCCACCTACCTGCAGTTCGACTACGTGCGGGTGGTGGCGGCGGTCAGCGACGCGATGCCGCCCGCGGGACCGATCTCCGCGCTGCACCTCGGCGGCGGCGGCGTCACCGTGCCGCGCTACCTGGCGGCGGTCCGGCCGGGAACCGACAGCCTGGTGCTCGAGGTGGATCCCGAGGTCGTGGCGATCGACCGCGAGCAGCTGGCGCTGACGACGTCCGACCGGCTCCGGGTCCGGGTCACCGACGCCCGCGTGGGCCTGGCCGAGGAGCCGGCGGGGGAGCGCGACCTCGTGGTCGGGGACGCGTTCGGCGGGCTGTCGGTGCCGTGGCAGCTGACCACGGTGGAGGCGCTCGAGCTGGTCGACGCGGCGCTCACCGACGACGGCGTCTACGTCGCCAACCTCATCGACCACCCGCCCATGGGCTTCGTCCGCGCCGAGCTGGCCACGCTGCGGGAGGTGTTCCCGCACGTGGCGCTGATCGCCCGGGCGCCGGTCCTCGCCGGCGAGGACGGTGGCAACGTCGTCGTCGTGGCGTCGCGGGCGCCGATCCCGGTCGGGGCGATCGAGGACGCGATGGCCGCCCACGACGTCGCCTGGCAGGTGGCGTCGGAGGCGCAGCTAGACGACTTCGTCGGCGACGCACCGGTGCTGACCGACGACCACGCGCCGGTCGACCAGCTGCTCACCCCCTACGGCGAACCATGATCACCTCGGGTGGGGCGGTGTCTCACGGACGTCGAGGCACCGCTGGACCCGAGGTGATCATGGTCAGCGGCCGATCGGCGCCGTCCGCGCGCGGGTCAACCGCACCAGCTCCGCCGGCGGCAGCTCGACCTGCAGGCCGCGCCGGCCCGCGCTGACCATGACCGTCCCGAACGCCAGGGCCGAGTCGTCGACCACCGTGGGGAGCGCCTTGCGCTGGCCCAGCGGGCTGATCCCGCCGACGACGTAGCCGCTGCTGCGTGCGGCATCGGCCGGGTCGGCCATCACCGCCTTGCGGCCACCCACAGCGGCGGCCAGCGCCTTGAGGTCCAGCGTCCCGGCCACGGGGACGACGGCCACGGTCAGCGCGCCGTCCACCCTGGCGACGAGGGTCTTGAACACCTGCCGCGGGTCCGCGCCCAGCGCGGCGACGGCGGCCTCTCCGTAGCCGTGCGAGTCGGGGTGGTCGGGATCGTAGGGGTGCAGGGTGTGCGGCACCCCGGCCTTCTCCAGCACCTTCACCGCGGGGGTCCCTGCCACGGCGGTGGAGCGTAGCGATCACGCGAACGGGGAATCGGACCCGTGCCGGCGCGGTTGCATGAGCCGTGAGCATCGCCCTCTCCACCGCCCGGCAGCGGTCCGCACCCACTCGGCCCCCGGGCCGCCCCGATGCCTCGCGACTAGGATCGACCGACGTGGTCTCCCGCATGCGGGGCCCGCAGAGAGGACGGTCGGTGCCCGAGGAGCCCACGAGCAACAGCCCCGCCGACGAGCCGGCCGCCGCCCCTGTTCCGGGCGCGCCGGTGGAGGTCCCCGAAGCGCGCGAGGGCGGCAGCCGCACCCAGGTCGCGGAGACCCGTGCCGAGCGGGACGCCCGCTTCGAGCGCGACGCCCTGCCCTACCTCGATCAGCTCTACCCGGCGGCGCTGCGCATGACCCGCAACCCGGCCGACGCCGAGGACCTGGTCCAGGAGACGTTCGTCAAGGCCTACTCCGCGTTCCACCAGTTCGCCGAGGGCACCAACCTCAAGGCGTGGCTGTACCGGATCCTGACGAACACCTACATCAACAGCTACCGCAAGAAGCAGCGGCAGCCGCAGCAGTACCCCACCGACCAGGTGCAGGACTGGCAGCTCTACGCCGCCGAGGAGCACAGCTCCAGCGGCCTGCGCTCGGCCGAGATCGAGGCGCTGGACCACCTGCCGGACTCCGACATCAAGGAGGCCCTGCAGCAGCTGCCCGAGGACTTCCGGCTGGCGGTCTACCTCGCCGACGTCGAGGGCTTCGCCTACAAGGAGATCGCCGAGATCATGGGCACGCCCATCGGCACGGTGATGTCCCGGCTGCACCGGGGCCGGCGAGGATTGCAGAAGCTGCTGGCCGACTACGCCCGTGAGCGCGGCTTCGTCCGCGCCGGAGCCGGGGAGGAGTCGGCGTGAGCAGCGACGACGGCCGTCCGGGCACTGGTGAGCCGATCGAGATCAATTCGTGCGACGACGTCCTGTCGCACGTCTTCGAGTTCCTCGACCACGAGACCGACGACCATCGTCGCGCGGTCATCGCCGAGCACCTCGAGGACTGCTCGGGCTGCCTGCGCCAGTTCGGCATCGAGCAGGAGTTCAAGGCGCTGGTCCGCCGCCGCTGCGGCGGGGACGTCCCACCACCGGGCCTGCGGGACCGGATCAAGATGCAGCTGACCACCGTCACCTTCGAGGAGGACGGCATGCAGGTCAGCGTCGAGAAGCTGACCACCGAGGTGATCCGGACCGAGACGTCCGGGGAGCGTCCCACCCCCGCCTGAGCGATGGGGGGACGCTCCCTGGCGCTCAGGCGTTGGGGCGCTTGCCGTGGTTGGCGCCGTTCTTCTTGCGAGAGCGACGCTTGCGTCCGCGCTTGGACATGGATGCCTCCTTCACCGGGCTGAACGTGGTACCTCGCGGGTGGGATGGCTCGGCGCAGGGATGTGCACCCGGCCGGCGGACCCGCCAAGCTGACTGTGCAAGCCTCTCACGGCCGGGCCGGCGACGTTGCCGGCCGGGTTGACGTGGAACGGGGAGCACGACATGGACCTGGGCATCGAGAGCGTGCTGGTCGCCGGCCGCGGGCCGGCGGCCTGCGGGGTGATGGCCGCCTGCGCCCGGATCGGGATCAAGTCGATCGCCGTGCACTCGGAGGCCGAGCGCAACGCCCGGCACGTGCGCATGGCCGACGACGCGGTGCTGCTGGGCCCGGCGCCCGCGGCCGAGTCCTACCTGGCCGTCGACCGCATCGTGGAGGCCGCGCAGCGCAGCGGCGCCGCCGCCGTCCTGCCCGTGCCGCCGGCGCTGGCCGGCAACGCCCGCCTGGCGGCGGCCGTCGCCAAGGCCGGGCTGGTGTGGGTCGGTCCCGACGCCGATGTGCTCGAGCGGCTCGGCGGTGACGGTGTCGAGCCCGCCAGCGAGCGCGGCTTCCTCGCCTGGGTCACGGACGACGGTCTGCGCCACCTGACGCCCGTCTCCCGCGATCGCGCGGCGGGCATCGCGCGGATCTCCTGGACCCCCGAGCCGACCGAGCTGCCCGCGGCCGCCCGGAGGCTCAAGGACGTCGGCTGGCGCGGGCTGGTCACCGTCGGCATCGCCCCGGACGGCGAGCTGGCCGAGGTCGCCGCGGGCTTCTCCCTGGACATGTCGGTGCTCGAGCGCGCGCACGCCGTCGACGCCGTCGAGCTCGCGCTGCGGAGCGCCGCGGGTCGCCGCGCGGTCGCGGCCGCGCCGCAGCCGGGCACACCGCGGGCCGCCGTCGCCGTGCAGCTGCGCTCGACCCTGCCCCCGGGGACGGCGGGCCGGGTCACCGGCCGGCTGCCCGCGACCGAGCGGGTCCCGCTCGACGGCGCGGACGTCGAGGTCGTCGCGGTGCGCGGCTACGACCCCCGGGACCGCCTCGACGGCTGGTACGACGCGCTGCTGGCCACGCTCAGCGCCGGCGCGGCGGACACCGCCACCGCCGCGCGGGCGCTCGGCCGGGTGCTCGCCGAGCTGCCGGACGCGGGGGTGCCGCACGACGGGGCGGAGATCTGCGCCGTCCTCGACCGGCTGGCCGCCGGCTCGGAGACGCCCGGGCGCTGACCGGATCAGGGCCCCTGACGTGCCAGGATGAGGGCCGACGTCATCCGCGAGCGCGAGGGAGGCCCGGCGTGCCGGTCGAGGAGATCCACGCGGAGATGGTCTCCAGCGTGTGGAAGGTCCTCGTCCGGCCCGGTGCGCAGGTCGCGGCCGGCGACACCCTGGTGATCCTCGAGTCGATGAAGATGGAGATCCCGGTGCTCACCGAGCGCGCCGGGACCGTCGCGGAGCTGCACGTCGTCGAGGGCGAGGTGCTCCAGGAGGGCGACCTGATCGCCACCGTCGACGGCTGACCGGGGTCTTCTGCAGTCCCGCCCCGGCAGGCGGGTGAACCCCAGCCGCTCGTCGGGGGTCGCTGGTGCTGCTCGGCGATCCGGGACCAGTCCTCGGGCGTCGTCGGCTCGACGCGCACCGGCTCGACGGGGGCGGGCTCGGCCACGCGCCCGGCAGCGTAGGCGGGGGCGCCACATACCCTCGGAGCACCATGAGCAGCCTCTCCGAGCGTCTCCACCGCGGATCGGCGTCCAGTCCCTCGCAGGTCGACCACGCCCGGCGGCTGGTCGCCGACTGGCAGCTGCTGGCCGACCTCGCCTTCGCCGACCTGACCCTCTGGGTGCCCCTGCAGAGCGGGAACTGGTGGTGCGTGGCGCAGGTGCGGCCGCTGACCGCCCCGACCAGCCAGCCCGACGACCTCGTCGGCGCCGAGGCGTCCGGGGTGGCGGCCGAGCCGTTCGTCGTCGCCTACCGGGAGGGCCGGCCGGTCACCGAGGGCGAGCCGGACTGGTCGGGGGTCAGCCCGCGGCGCCGCGAGGTGATCCCGGTGCGGCACGACGGCGTCGTCGTCGCCGTCCTCGCCAAGGACACCAACCTGGCCGTCACCCGGTCGCCGTCCACCCTCGAGCTGACCTACCTCGACATCGCCGCCGACCTCTGCCTCATGGTGTCGGCCGGCACCTTCCCGCCGCAGAAGCTGCAGGACGCCGAGATGAGCCCGCGCGTCGGCGACGGCCTGGTGCGCCTGGACAGCGAGGGGCGGATCACCTACGCGAGTCCCAACGCGCTGTCGGCCTACCGGCGGATCGGCCTCACCGGTGACCTGGTCGGGGCCGAGCTGTCCGAGGTCACCCGCGCGGCGGCCGCGGACCGGGTCGTGGGCGAGGCGGTGGCCGCCGGCATCACCGCGGCGGTGGCCGGCCGCTTTCCCGACCCCATGGACGTCGAGGCCTCGACCGCCACGATGCTCGTCCGGGCGCTGCCGCTGCAGGCGCCGGGTGCCGAGGCGGGCGCGCTGGTGCTGGTCCGCGACGTCACCGACGTCCGCCGCCGCGACCGCGCGCTGCTCACCAAGGACGCCACGATCCGCGAGATCCACCACCGCGTGAAGAACAACCTGCAGACCGTCGCCGCGCTGCTGCGGCTGCAGGCGCGGCGGATGACCGAGCCGGCCGCGCGGGCGGCGCTGGAGGAGTCGGTGCGGCGGGTGGCGTCGATCGCCGTCGTCCACGACACCCTGGCCGGCAGCCGGGAGGACGTCGTCGACGTGGACGACGTCCTCGACCGGGTGCTGCCGATGCTCGGCGACCTCACCGTGGTGGGCCCCGCCGCCCGGGCCCGCCGCATCGGCCAGTTCGGGGAGCTGCCCGCGGCCACCGCGACGCCGCTGGTCATGGCCGTCACCGAGCTGCTGCAGAACGCGGCCGAGCACGCCTTCCCCGACGGGGAGCCGGGCACGATCGAGCTGATCGCCGAGCGCGACGGCGACGACCTCGTCGTCCGCGTGCGGGACGACGGGCTGGGGCTGCCCGCGGAGTTCGACGCCGCCGCCAGCGACGGGCTGGGCCTGCAGATCGTGCGGACCCTGGTCACCGGCGAGCTGGGCGGCGGGCTGGCGATGGGCCCGCCCGGGGGCCGCGGGCCGGGGACCGAGGTGGTGCTGACCGTGCCCGGCGCGGGCCGGCCCCGTCGCTGACCCGGCCGCCGAACGCCGCGAGGCCGGTCCGGGAGTTCCCGGACCGGCCTCGCGGCGCAGTGCTCGGCAGCGGCGCGGGGCGCCCCTGCCGGTGGTGCTCAGGTCAGGCGGTGTACGCCCGGGTGCGGGCCTGACGGCGCTTGAGCGCGCGGCGCTCGTCCTCCGACAGACCGCCCCAGACCCCGGAGTCCTGACCCGACCGCAGCGCCCAGTCCAGGCACGACTGCACCACCGGGCAGCGCCGGCACACCGTCTTGGCCTGCTCGATCTGTACCAGCGCGGGGCCTGTCGTCCCGATGGGGAAGAACAGCTCCGGATCCTCGTCGCGGCACAGGGCGCGGTGGCGCCAGTCCATGGTGGTGTACTCCTCGATGTCAGTTGCGGGTGCGACTAGTCGCCGGCCTCGGTCCGCACGCGGGCCGACACCGGTTGCCCAGCGCCGTGGCTCAGCGACGCCTGCCTATTTGTTACCGGCAGGTTGCGTTCCTCTCGCGATGTTTTCACGAGGCGGACGCCTGTCAAGCGAAACGAGGTCGTCGTCGACCCCCTCGTGAGCAACCTCACCACGCGCGTGATAGGCGCGCCACTCGACGTGTCCACCACACCGATGAATGCCTTGACGGCAACCGGTGGTGTCGTGCTAACAGCAGAGCCCACAGGCCTGTGCGCCGTCTGAACGAGCCGTCCGAAAAGTCTGGAACGGCCCCGACCAGAGGCTCGCCGCGAGCCTGCGAGCGGTGAGGAGGACGGGGTCCTGTCTCAGGCGACCACGCGCAAGGCACCCGGGACGCTGCGCACGCGCAGTCCCGTTGCGGTGCCGAGGTGGTCGCCGTCGAGCTGCCAGCCCTGGGGCCGGGACGCGGTCAGGGTCACCTCCGGCAGGTCGTGCCACCGGTGCACACCATTGCCGCGGGCGTCGGGACGGCGGGCCAGCACCTGCCGCACCGTGTGCAGCATCCGCAGGGGACCCATGCGGCCCATCGCGAAGACGTCGAGATCGGTCTCGAACGACGCCTCGGGGCTCGGGTTGACCGGGCGGGCGCCCAGGTAGGTCCACGGGCTGACGTTGGACACCAGGCACAGGAACAGGCCGTCCAGCGGCGCCGCGCCGTCCGCGCACAACGTCATCGCCGGCCGCCGCCGCTCCCGGCCGAGCAGGAACGCGCCGGTGGCCTCGCGCACGTACAGGGCACCGGTGGAGCGGCGGCCGCGGGCGCGCTGCGCCTCGACCCGCGCGATCACGTCGGCATCGAAGCCCAGGCCGGCCGCGAAGACGAACCAGCGCGGGGCGGTCCACTCGGGGGAGGCGGCCGCGTCGGCCGCGGCGACGGCGGGCGCGCTGCCCTCGTCGTGCACGGTCACCGGCGCGGTGCTCGTGCCGGTCGCGCTCGCGGTGCCGAGCGACACCCGGCGGGTGCGGCCGTTGCGCAGCGCGTCGAGGATCTCCGCGGTCGCCTCGACCGGGTCCCGGGATCGGCCCAGCGCGCGCGAGAAGACGTTGGTCGACCCGCCGGGGACGACGGCCAGGGTGGGCACGTGCGGCGCGGGACCGTGCTCGAGCAGGCCGTTGACGACCTCGTTCACCGTGCCGTCGCCGCCGAGGGTCACCACCACGTCGACGCCGTCGGCGACGGCGCGGGCGGCGAGCTCACGGCCGTGCCCGCGGTGCCCGGTCTCGGCGACGTCGACCTTGAGCTCGCTGGCGAGCGCCCGGACGAGGACGTCGCGGCCCTTCGGGGTCGTGGCGGTCGCCGCCGGGTTGACCACCACGAGCGCGCGCATGGCCCCAGGCTAGCCAGGAGAGCGCGTGCCGACCGGGAGGTCCGGGGTCCAGGGAGGCGTGTGGGGCGCGCGTAACCTCGCGGCGTGAGCGACGACCAGCGCCGCAGCCGCGCCGACCGCCTCCTGGGCGCGGCGGCCGAGCCGTCGGCGGCCGGGCCACGGCGCGAGCCGGCCGAGGAGGCACCGCGCAGCCTGCGCTGGGCCGCGGTCGTGGTCGCGGTGGAGGCGGTGGCCCTCGTCCTGGCGGCCGGCTACGTGGCCGTGCGCACGGCCACCGGTGACGCGGAGAGCAACCGCGGCGCCTGGGGGCTCGTGCTGTTCGCGCTGCTCGGCGCGGCGCTGCTCGCGGCGTGCGCACGCGGACTGTGGCGCCTGGCGTCGTGGTCGCGTGGACCGGTGGTGGCCGTGCAGCTGATGCTGGGCGCCGTCGGCCTCACGGCGGCGTTCAGCTACGAGCACCCCGAGGTCGGCATCCCGATGCTCGTGCCGGTCGCCGTCACGCTCTACCTGCTGGCCACCCCGGAGTCGCGGCTGGCCTTCTTCCGCCGCGTGGAGTGATGCGGCCCGCCCCGCTTCAGACGAGGTCGATGACGTCGGCGATCGAGTCGCAGATGCGGCTGGGCCGGAACGGGAAGCGCGTCACGTCCGCCGGCCGGGTCGAGCCGGTGAGCACGAGGATCGTCTCCAGGCCCGCCTCGATGCCGGCGACGACGTCGGTGTCCATGCGGTCGCCGATCATCACGGTCGACTCCGAGTGGGCCTCGATCCGGTTCATGGCGCTGCGGAACATCATCGGGTTCGGCTTGCCGACGAAGTAGGGCTCGGCACCGGTCGCCTTGGTGATCATCGCGGCGACCGAGCCGGTCGCCGGCAGCGGGCCCTCCGGCGAGGGACCGGTGACGTCGGGGTTGGTCGCGATGAACCGCGCGCCGTCGCCGACGAGCCGGATCGCCCGCGTGATCGCCTCGAACGAGTAGGTCCGCGTCTCCCCGAGGACGACGTAGTCCGGGTCGGTGTCGGTGAGCGTGTAGCCCGCCTCGTAGAGGGCCGTGGTCAGGCCCGCCTCGCCGATCACGTACGCCGAGCCGCCCGGCAGCTGGGAGGACAGGAAGTCCGCCGTGGCCAGCGCCGAGGTCCAGATCGACTCCTCCGGCACGTTCAGCCCGGAGCGCGACAACCGGGCGGCGAGGTCGCGCGGCGTGAAGATCGAGTTGTTGGTCAGCACCAGGAAGCGGCGCTCGCACTCGACGAGGCGTTCCAGGAAGTCCGCGGCGCCGGGGAGGGCCTTGCCCTCGTGCACCAGGACGCCGTCCATGTCGGTGAGCCAGCACTCGGCCCGGCCGCGGTCGTGACCCACGGGAGCCGACTCTATCGGGAGCGGTCACCGCCCCTGATCACCCGGAGGTGCGGGCCGGTCTCGATGCTCTCCCGCGGGTCGGGCGTCTCCGGCAGTCCGGCCGCGCGGCGGACCCGGTTCTCGGGCACGCCGATCGCCACCGCGAGCGCCCGCGCGAGCCGCTCGGTCACCAGCCCGGAGCGGCGCCCCTCGGCGAGGTGCTCGATCGTCTCCGGCGCGATCGCCCAGTCGGCCAGCCGGGAGGCCTGCGCCGGGGTGATGCCGAGTTCGGCGAGGCGGCGCCGCACCAGCGCCGGCAGGTCGATGTCCGCCATTCGCGCGACCTTAGGTCGGACCGGCTCCGTCGGCACCCCCGCGCCGCGCGGCGAAGGTGGTCAGAGCGTCGTCGGTGAGCCGGAAGACGGTCCACTCGTCCATCGGGACCGCGCCCTGTGCCTTGTAGAAGTCGATGGACGGCGTGTTCCAGTCCAGCACCGCCCACTCGAGCCGGTCGTAGCCGCGCTGCACGCAGGTCTCGGCCAGCGTGCGCAGCAGCTCCTTGCCGAGGCCGGTGCCGCGGTGCTGCGGCTGCACGTAGAGGTCCTCGAGGTAGATGCCGTGCGTGCCGCGCCAGGTGGAGAAGTTGAGGAACCACAGGGCCATGCCGACGACGGCGCCGGGGGCCACCCCGTCCTCAGAGACGACAGCCACGTGGCCGTAGAGGGCGGCGCGCTCGCCGAAGAGGGAGGCCGTCAGCTGCTCCTCGGTCAGCCGCACCTCGTGCGCGGCCTTCTCGTACTCGGCCAGCTCGCGGACCAGCCCCACGACCGCGGGGACGTCGTCCGGGCGGATCGGCCGGACACTCACGTGAGGACCTCCTTGATCCGGGCCGGCACCAGCCGGCCCAGCGGCGAGACGATCGGGACGAGGATCGGCGCGAGCAGGTAGCCGTAGGCCAGCACGACGCCGGTGATCACCGGGATGAACACGAAGCCGATGATCAGCAGGACCGCGGCGGCGATCAGCCCGTAGGGCCGGCCGCTCTTGGGGCTCACCAGCGACCGGAACGAGCGGAACTTGATCCGGCTGACCATGAGCAGCGCCGGGACGGCGACGATCAGCAGCACCCACAGCCGGTCGCGGCCCTGCATCTGGTCGCCGAAGGCGAACACCGAGGCCAGGACGACGCCCGCGGCGCCGGGGCTGGGCATGCCGATGAAGTACCGCTTGTCGGCGGTCGGGTCGATGGTGGTGTTGAACCGGGCGAGCCGGATCGCGGCGCAGGCCACCCACAGCGCGCAGGCGATCCAGCCCAGCGGGTCGAAGGCGTCGTCCCCCTCGGAGAACAGGGTGAACGCGAGCAGCGCCGGAGCCATCCCGAACGAGACCAGGTCGGCCAGCGAGTCGAACTGCAGCCCGAACGGGGTCACCGCGCCGACGAGCCGGGCGACCGCGCCGTCGGTGATGTCGAAGACGACCGAGAGCCCGACCAGAATGGCGGCGAACGTGTACTGGCCGCGGATCGACACCAGGATGGCGAGGAAGCCGCACATCATGTTGGCCAGCGTGAACAGGCTGGGCAGCGTGGCCAGGGCGCGGCGCCGGGCGCGCCGGCCGGAGCCGCGGACGAACTCGACCGTGGTCGTGCGCCGGGTCGGAGGCATCGGCGGCCGCTCCCTCAGCGGGTTCCGGGCCAGCGGGCGATGACGGTCTCGCCGCCGCGCACGCGCTGCCCCTTCTGCACGGTGATCGTGCACTCCGGGGGCACGAAGACGTCCATGCGGGACCCGAACTTCATCAGGCCCATGCGCTCACCGGTCGCCAGTTTCTGCCCGACGCCGGTGCGGGTGACGATGCGGCGGGCCAGCACGCCGACGATCTGGCGGAACACCACGGTGCGGTCGCCGTCGCGCAGCCAGATCTCGCTGCGCTCGTTGCGGTGCGCGGACTCCTTGCGGTAGGCGGCCAGGAAGCTGCCCTTGCGGTAGGAGCTCTCCACGACCTCGCCGCGGTAGGGCGAGCGGTTCACGTGCACGTCGACCACCGAGAGGAACACGCTGATCTGCTGCCAGTCGCCCTCGGGCGCCACGCCCTCCTGCGGCTCGCCCGCCACCATGACCATGCCGTCGGCGGGGGAGAGGACGTCGTCCGGTGGCGGCTGCTCGGCGTCGCAGCGGCGGTCCGGATCGCGGAAGAACAGCGCCATGTAGGCCGACAGCAGCACGAAAGGCCAGGCCAGCAGCCGGAACCGGCGCCGGCCCGCGACCGCCAGGACGGCGGCGGGGGCGAGGGGCCCGGTGATGAAGGGCCACCCGGCCCGGTCGATGCGCATCGTGAGCAAACGGTACCGGCAGGGCCCAGGACCGCACCGCCGGAGGACGGGGCGCGTGCTCAGGCGCCGCCGGGCCGCCGGGGGGCCGAAGCGAGGCCGCGGTCGGCGCCGTACTCGCTGCTCCGCCGCCGCAGCGGGCCGCCGTACCAGTCGAGGCAGACCATGGTCGCGTCGTCGCGCAGGTCGCCTCCGGTCGCGTGCAGGACGGCGTCGCCCAGCGCGTGGACCACCTCCCGCGGGTGCAGGTCGGCGGTGTCGGCCAGCGCCTGCGCGACATCGAGCGAGGCGGCGTTGCGCTCCTGCATGCCGTCGGTGAGGAAGACGATGCGGTCGCCCGGCTCCAGCGGGAGTGGCTGCGGCCGGAAGGTCTTCCCGGGCAGGACCCCGAACGGCGGCTCGACGGACAGGCCGATCGGCTCAACGCGCCCGGCGCGCAGCCGGATCGGACAGGGGTGGCCGGCGTTGACGATCACCGCCACGCCGGTCTGCAGGTCGACGCGGACCAACTGCCCGGTGACGAACTGGCCGGCGGCGGCGTGCTCGGCCAGCGCGTCGTTGGCCGAGCGGGCCTGGTCGAGGAGGTCGAGCCCCTTGCGGCGGGCGTTGCGCAGCGCGCCCACGAACAGCGTGGCCAGGAGGGCGGCGGGGACCTGGTGACCGACCGCGTCGGTGATCGACACCTGCAGCGAATGGCGGTCCAGCGCGTAGTCGAAGGTGTCACCCCCCACCGCGGCGGCCGGCTCCAGCCAGCCGGCGAGGGTGAACTGCCCCGCCTCGCAGGTGTAGGAGCTGGGCAGCAGCCGGCGCTGGATCTCCGCGGCGAGCGTGAAGGGCGTCGTGCGCTGCCCCCACTCGAACACGTCCGTGTGGCGGCGCGCGGCGATCACCACGTAGGCCAGCGCGTGAGCCGCGGCGGAGACGTCGGCCACTACCTCCGGTCCGGCGGGGCGCGGCAGGTCCAGCTCGATCAGGCCGATCGCGTCCCCGCGGTCGGTGACCGGGACGATCAGCCGGGACCCGTCGGCGAGGGACTCCACGTCCAACTGCTGCGTCCGGAGCACCCGCTCGTAGCGGCTGCCCGAGAGCGGCACGGTCTCGGCCTGCTCCTCGGGCCCGCTCCGGGAATCCTCGACGGCCGGGCCGGTGGAGGTCAGCCGGACCACGGAGCGGCCGCTGAAGTCGGCGATCAGGAACGTGACGCGGCTGGCGTCGACCCAGTCGGCCAGGGCGTCGGCGACCTGCTCGACGGCCTCGATCGGCGCGGCTTCCTCGACCCGCTCGAGGAACTCGCCGACGTCGAACGACGGAGCGCCGGAGGCATGCATGCCGCGACCCTAGGCGGATCGACCGTGCCCGAACGGGTCCCCGGCCGCGGCCGGAGCCGGAGACGGCGCTGCCGGGCTGCCCGTGGGGGCGGCCCGGCAGCGGTCGTGGAACGCACTCGCTCAGGAGGCGGCCTTGGTCTCCCAGAAGATCTTGTCGATCTCGGCGATGTAGTCGAGCAGCTTCTGACCCTCGGCGGGGTCCATGCTGCCCTTGCCGCCCGCGGCGCCCGCCTGCTTGGTGGCCTTGTTGAACAGCTCGTGCAGCTGCGGGTACTTCTCGAAGTGCGGCGGCTTGAAGTAGTCGGTCCACAGCACCCACAGGTGGTGCTTCACGAGATCGGCGCGCTGCTCCTTGATGAGCACGGCCCGCTGCCGGAAGACCGGGTCCTCGTTGTCCTGGTACTTCTGCTGGATCGCCTTGACGGACTCCGCCTCGATGCGGGCCTGGGCCGGGTCGTACACGCCGCAGGGGAGGTCGCAGTGCGCGCTGGCCTCGACCGCGGAGAACATGCGGGTGAAACGCATGGATGTGCCTCCGGATGTCGTGTTTTCGGGTCGTCTGCGACCCTACTCGCGGTGATCGGGAGCGACAGCGGGAGCGCAGTGCCCCCGCTCGCCACGACGTGGGTGCTGGCCCGGGTCACCGGCCCGTCGATGTCCCCGACCGTGCGCCACGGCGACCGGCTGCTGGTCCGCCGGCTCCGCCCGGGCACGCCGGTGGCCCCGGGCGCCGTCGTCCTGGCCCGCTTCCCCGCCCGGCCGGAGCTGCTCGTCGTCAAGCGGGTGCAGCGCGCCGAGCCCGG
Organism: Geodermatophilus sp. SMS 5-13; assembly: GCF_059428245.1. Classification (NCBI taxonomy): domain Bacteria; kingdom Bacillati; phylum Actinomycetota; class Actinomycetes; order Geodermatophilales; family Geodermatophilaceae; genus Geodermatophilus; species Geodermatophilus sp. SMS 5-13. The sequence goes on along the minus strand of NZ_CP165729.1, from coordinate 4,616,140 downwards.
CGGCAGCTGGGTGGTGGGGGACAACCCGCTGGTCACCGACGACAGCCGCGCGTTCGGCGTCGCCGTGCCGGTCGGCCGGGTGGTCGGCCGGATCTGGCCGCGCCCGGGCCGGCTGGCCGGTCCGCCGCCGTCCGCCGGTTAGCGCACCAGCACCCGCCGCAGGACGCCGTCGAGCACCGCGGCCGGCTCCTCGACCCCGCGCCGCGACCGCCAGGCCACGATCCCGTCCGGGCGGACGACGACGGCGCCGTCCTCGTCCACCCCGAAGGCCTCGGCGAAGCGGCCGTCGACGTCCACCACGGACGCGGCCGCCGACATCGTGTGCGCGGTCAGCGGCACCTCGGCCGCGGCCGCGGCCTGCTCCGCGGCCGAGCACCAGCGGTCGCCCTTCGCCCCCGCGAGCAGCACGAGGTCGTGCCCGAACAGGTCCAGCACCGACCCGGTTCCGCCGTCCCGGACGACGGGGACGTGCGGCGCGCGGGTGCCCGGGCGCCCGCCGGGCTGCCGCGGATCGACCAGCAGAGCGCCGTCGTCGGGTTCCTCGGCCACGATCGCCGCCGAGCGGTGCACCGGGCCCAGCTCGATCGACGCGTCGTCCATGGGGGGCGCCATGCCCTCCCTGGACAGCGTCGGGTCCACCCGCAGGACGTAGCGCGTGTAGGCCTGCTCGATGATCAGGTCGCCGACCGGACGGCGCTCGGCGTCGTAGGTGTCCAGCAGGCCGCGCCCCGCGAGGCCCCGCGTGACCATGGCCAGCTTCCAGGCCAGGTTGTGCGCGTCGGCCACCCCCGTGTTGCCGCCGAAGCCACCGGTGGGCGGCATGACGTGCGCGGCGTCGCCGGCGAGGAACGTCCGTCCGGTGCCGAACCGCGCTGCATGCGCCGCGGCCGCCGTCCACCGCTGCACGTTGTCGACCTCGACGGGGATGTCGGAGCGGCCCAGCGCCTTGCGGACCAGCTCGGCGCAGCGCGCCGCGTCCAGCCCCTCCGCGACGTGGGTGTCCCGCGTGCCGTCGGGCTCGACGGTCGAGAAGACGGCGAGGAAGCCGGAGTCGCCGGCGAGGGAGAACCGGAAGAACCCCAGCAGTTCGGGGTGGTTCACGTAGACGACGCTGAGGTTCCGGTCGCCGATCAGCTCGCGCAGGTCGGCGCGGAAGTAGATCGTCACGCACTCGGCGAAGGACCCGCGCCCGGCCAGGTCGATGCCCAGCCGGTCGCGAACGACGCTGTGCGCGCCGTCCGCCGCGACGAGGTAGTCCGAGCGAACCACCTGCTCGGGACCGCCGTCCCGCGGCCGGAGCACCGACGTGACGCCGTCCTCGTCCTGCTCGACGTCGACCAGCTCGGTCGCGTAGCGCAGGTCCGCGCCCAGCGCGCGGGCGCGATCCCGCAGCAGCGGCTCCAGCCCGATCTGCGTGATGAACAGCCGCGACGTCGGGCTCAGGTGCTCGACGCCCTCGTTGAAGTGCCGGAAGAAGTAGGTCACCTCCGGGCTGGCCAGGCTCGGCACCGACACGATGGCGCCGTTCTGCACGAACTCCCGGGTGGCGGCCTCCTCGACGGCCTCCTGGAGGCCGACGCTGCGGAAGATCTCCATCGTCCGCTGGTGGAACGAGGCGGCCCGCGGATGCACCGCGGTGCCGCGGTGTCGCTCCACCACGACGTGCGGCACGCCCTGGGCGGCGAGCAGCAGCGAGGTGGTCAGTCCGACGAGGCTGCCACCGACGATCGTCACGGGGACGGAGAGCTGGTCCACCACGCGTCTCCTGCCGGGGAGAGCCCGGGCCGCTCTGAGGACGGTTGTCCGCATCGCGACCAACGAGCGCGAGGAGGTCACCCTGGAACGACCGTTGCAGTGTGTCAAGAGTCACATCGGCCATGGCGAACGCGGTGGGCGACCGCCGGCGGACGGTCGTCCGCGGTCAGCCCCGGGCGCGCTGCTCGGTGTACCGGGCGGTGCACTGCTCCACGGTCGGGAGCAGGCCCTGGGCGCGGGCCTCCTCCAGGGTGGGCGCCGCGCGGTCCTTGGCCGACAGCTCCAGCTCGACGTCGTCCGGCCAGGGCAGGTCCAGCGCCGGGTCGAGCGGGGAGACGCCGAACTCACGGTCGGGGGCGTAGCCGGAGGAGACCAGATAGGTCACCGAGGTCCGGTCCTCGAGGGCGAGGAACGCGTGCCCCAGGCCCTCGGCGAGGTACACCGCCCGCGGCCGCTCGCTGTCGAGGACGACGGCGTCGTGGACGCCGAACGTCGGCGAGCCGACCCGCACGTCGACGACGACGTCGAGGATGCGGCCGGCCGGGCAGTACACGTACTTGGCCTGCCCGGGCGGGACGAGCGCGAAGTGCACCCCGCGCAGGACGCCGCGGGCCGAGACGCTGTGGTTGGCCTGGGCGAGGGGCAGCCCGAAGCCGAGGGCCCCGGAGAGGACGTCGGCGCGATACCACTCGGTGAACCGGCCGCGGGCGTCCCCGTGGGGCACGAGGTCGACCACATAGCCGTCGCGCACGGCGAGCTCGCGGATCTGCACTCGGCAGACCGTAAGGGGTGGGCCCGTCGGCGGGCCGGTGACCCCGCGATTACGCTCCCCGTTCCATGGGTGACCAGCACCACGGCGGCAACGATCCCGAGCGCTTCGCCGACGACCCGGCGTTCGCGGTGCACGAGGGCGGCAAGCTGGCGGTACGCCCGACGCGCGGCATCGACTCGATCGCCGACCTGGCGCTGACCTACACGCCGGGCGTCGCCCGCGTCTCCAGCGCGATCGCCGCCGAGCCGGAGCTGGCCCGCCGGTTCACCTGGGCGCCGCGCGTGGTGGCGGTCGTCTCCGACGGCACCGCCGTCCTCGGGCTGGGGAACATCGGCCCGGCCGCGGCGCTGCCGGTCATGGAGGGCAAGGCCTGCCTGTTCAGCGAGTTCGGCGGGCTGTCCGCGGTGCCGATCGTGCTCTCGACCACCGACGTCGACGGGATCGTGGCCGCGGTGGAGGCGATCGCGCCGTCCTTCGGCGGGATCAACCTGGAGGACATCAGCGCGCCGCGCTGCTTCGAGATCGAGGACCGGCTGCGCAAGTCGCTGTCCATCCCGGTCATGCACGACGACCAGCACGGGACGGCGATCGTCGTCCTCGCGGCGCTGCGCAACGCCGCGCGGGTGGTGGGCCGGGAGATCTCGGACCTGCGGGTGGTCGTCGCCGGCGCCGGCGCCGCCGGGGTGGCGTGCACGAAGATCCTGCTCGAGGCAGGGGTTGGCGACATCTCCGTGGCCGACTCCCGGGGCATCCTGCACTCCGGCCGCGAGGACCTCACCTCGATCAAGCAGTGGCTGGTGGAGAACACCAACGAGGCCGGGCACGCCGGCACGATGGTCGACGCGCTGCGCGGTGCCGACGTCTACCTGGGGCTGTCCGGCGGCACCGTGCCGGAGGCGGCGATCGCGGCGATGGCGCCGGGCGGCATCGTCTTCTCGCTGGCCAACCCGATCCCGGAGGTCGACCCGCAGATGGCGGCCAGGTACGCGGCCGTCGTCGCCACCGGGCGCAGCGACCTGCCGAACCAGATCAACAACGTGCTGGCGTTCCCCGGCGTCTTCCGCGGGGCGATCGACGCCGGCGCGACCGCGATCACCGAGGAGATGAAGCTGGCCGCGGCGACCGCGATCGCCGACGTGGTGGGCGACGAGCTGCGGCCGGACTACATCGTGCCCAGCCCGCTCGACCGCCGGGTCGCCACCGCCGTCGCCGAGGCCGTCGCCGCCTGCGCCCGCGAGGAGCGCGTCACCGCCTGAGCGGAGTCGCTCGAGCGCGGAAACCGCGCTCGAGCGACTCCATCAGACCGGGGTGAGAGGCGGGCGGCCGGCGAGCACCTCGGCGGCGTTGCGCACCGCCAGCCCGCACATCGCGCTGCGCGTGGCCGACGCGGCGCTGCCCAGGTGCGGGGTGAGCACCACCTGCTCCAGCGCGAGCAGCCGCGGGTCGACCTGCGGTTCGTCCTCGAAGACGTCGAGCGCGGCGCCGCCGATCCGGCCCTCCCGCAGCGCCCGGACCAGGGCGTCGGTGTCGACGATCGGGCCGCGGGCGGTGTTCACCAGCAGCGCGGTCGGCCTCATGCGCGCGAGGGCGGCGTCGTCGATCAGGTGCCGGGTCTGCGGTGTCAGCGGGCAGTGCAGGCTGACGACGTCGGCCTCGGCGAGCAGCTCGTCGAGCGCCACGAACGACACCCCGGCGGCGTCCCCGTCGGACAGCGGCGTGCGGGTCGGGGTGGCCAGCAGCCGCAGCCCGAAGCCGCGGGCCCGGCGGGCGAGCGCCCGGCCGATCCGGCCGTAGCCGACGATGCCGAGCGTGGCGCCGGCGGAGAGGTCGAGGCCGACCATCATCCGCGGGCCCCACACCCAGGGCTCGGCGCGGCGCAGGAAGCGGTCGCCCTCGGTGATCCGGCGGGCGGCCGCGAGCATCAGGCCGAGGGCGAGGTCGGCGGTCGCGTCGTCCAGGACGCCGGGGGTGTTGGTGACGACGACGCCGCGCTCCCGGGCCGCCGGGACGTCGATGTTGTCGTAGCCGACCGCCACGTTGGCGACCACCTGCAGCTGCGGGCCGGCCGCGTCGAGGACGCCGGCGTCGATCCGCTCGGTGAGCGTGCAGACGACGGCGGCCGCGCCCGCGATGCCGCGCAGCAGCTCCTCGCGGGTCGGCGGGCGCTCCTCGCCGACGACCAGCGGCAGGCCGAGCTCGGCCAGCACCGCCATCGCGTCGTCCGTCAGCAGCCGGGGGACGTAGATCGGGCCGCTCATGGCCGGGCGGGGGAGGAGGCGGCGGTCACGGCCGAGAACCGTAGCCGCTCGTGACGTCGCGGGGCGGCCCACTGCGGGGTCCCGCCGCGAGCGTGCGAGCGGTGGGGGGCAGGGGGTCCTTCGTCAATCGCCCTTGACGTTCACCAGCTGCCGCAGGGTGTGCCGGATCTCGACCAGGTCCTTCGCGTCGTCCATGACTGTGTCGATCGCCTTGTACGCAGCAGGAATCTCGTCGAGGAAGACGTCGCTGTGCCGCCACTCGATGCCGGTCATCGCCGTCTCGAGTTGCTCGCGGGTGAACGTGCGCCGGGCCGCGCCGCGCGAGTAGGCCCGCCCGGCACCGTGCGGCGCGGACTCCAGCGCCAGCGGGTTGCCCAGGCCGGTGGTCACGTAGCTCGCCGTCCCCATGGAGCCGGGGATGAGCCCGTCCTGACCCTGCCTGGCCTGGATCGCGCCCTTGCGCGACACCCAGAGGTCGACGCCGTCGTGCCGCTCCCGCTGGGTGAAGTTGTGGTGGGCGTTGATCCGCTCGTGCTCCGGCGTCTCGTCGGCGCGCATGTGCCGGGCCAGGCAGTCGGCGACCCGGTCCATCATCTCCTCGCGGTTGAGCAGCGCGAACCGCTGCGCCCACTGCAGCTCGGCGATGTAGCGGTCGAACTCCCGCGTCCCCTCGTCCAGCCAGGCCAGGTCGCGGTCGGGCAGCTCCAGCCGCTCGCGGCGCGCCCGCTCCCGGGCGATCGCGATGTGCCGCGAGGCGATCTTGTTGCCGACCCCGCGGCTGCCCGAGTGCAGGAACAGCCAGACCCGCTGCCGCTCGTCGGCGGTGACCTCGATGAAGTGGTTGCCCGACCCGAGGCTGCCCAGCTGCATCGGCCAGTTCGGGGCGACGGAGTTCACCGACTGCAGGACGCCGAGCTCCTCGCCGTACTCCTCCAGCGCCGCCACCCGGGCCTTCGCCGTGTCGGTGAGCCGCTTGTTGTACCTGCCCGCCGACAGCGGCACCGCCCGCTCGATGTCACCGCGCAGCGGTGCCAGCGGGCCACGGGCACGCACCTCGTCGACCGACCACGGCGTGCGGACGGCGATCATCCCGCAGCCGATGTCGACCCCGACCGCCGCCGGGATGATCGCCTCCCTCGTCGGCAGCACCGAGCCGACGGTGGCGCCCTTGCCGAGGTGGGCGTCGGGCATGAGGGCGACGTGCGGGTGCACGAACGGCAGGGAGGCGGTGCGCTCGGCCTGCATCCGGGTCTGCTCGTCGAGAATGCTCGCCCAGTTCAGCAGCTTCTCGGACAGCTGTTCCACGCCGTCGGGCTACCCGCTGCCGGGCCATGGCTACCCGCTGCCGGTGATCCGCTCCACGACGGGGTCGACGGCTCCGGAGATGCCGGTGTTCAGGTACAGGAACACCAGGGTGGCGAGGGAGAACGCCGGGACGAGCACGACCTTCTCGACGGTCGCGCCGGTGCGCAGGTGGATGAGCGCGAAGCGGCAGCGGTGCAGGATCCAGATCACCGGCACCGGGATCCCCTCGCGGGTCAGGAAGTCGCCCAGGATGTGCGCCAGGACGCCGACCGCGACGGCCCACGGCAGCCACAGGGGCGGCGGGCTGTGGTCGAGGAACAGCCAGGCCCCGCCCCAGGAGAGCACCAGGTTCCCGATGACGGTGTTCTCGGCCCGGCCCGGGATGACGAAGTTCAGCGCCCGCAGCGCCAGCCCGATCGCGAGCGCCAGGACGAGCAGGCTGGTCGGGAAGGTCTGCGTCGCGGCCATCGCCAGGAAGCCGAGGACGGCGGGGGCGAGCAGCGCGTCGTGGGTGCCCCACCGGTGCCCGCCGGACAGCTTGTTGATCAGGGCCGCGGGCAGGTCGGTGATCGGCCCCCACATCCGCGAGATCGTCGTCCGCTGCTGGTCGAGGTCGGGCAGCATCGCGAACCCGCCCGCCGCGGCGACCCAGGCGCCCTGGGCGACGGCGCCGTGGACCGGCGCCCACGGCAGGGTCGCGGCGCCGGCGGCGAGGCCGGAGAGGGCGTGGGAGTGACCGAGCACGCACTCAGGGTGCAGCTGCCGCGCCGTCCCGTGGCGAAGGCGCACCGTGGTGCCCCCATGCCGGGACCGGCGGTAGGTTCCGCTGGCATGACGGAGCCCACGGTGCGGACGACCAGCGGACAGGTGCGGGGAACGATCCGGGACGGCGTGCACGCCTTCCTCGGCATCCCGTACGCGGCCCCGCCCTTCGGACCCCGGCGGTTCGCCGCCCCCGCGCCGCCCGAGCCGTGGGACGGCGTCCGGCCCGCCACGGAGTACGGCCCGACCGCGCCCAAGCCGCCGTACGCGCCGCCGTTCGACGTGCTGTTGCCCGAGCCGCAGATCCCCGGCGAGGACTGCCTCAACCTCAACGTCTGGACCCCGGACCCGGGCGCGTCGGGGCTGCCGGTCTTCGTGTGGATCCACGGCGGCGCGTTCGTCAACGGCTCCGGGGCCGTCCCGGTGTACGACGGCGCCACGTTCGCCCGCGACGGCGTGGTCTGCGTGACGATCAACTACCGGCTCGGCGTCGACGGCTTCCTGCACTTCGCCGACGACTCCCCGCCCAACCGGGGGCTGCTCGACCAGGTGGCCGCGCTGCGCTGGGTGCAGGAGAACATCGCCGCGTTCGGCGGCGACCCCGCGCGGGTCACCATCGGGGGCGAGTCGGCGGGCGGGATGAGCGTCGGCTGCCTGCTGGCGATGCCCTCGGCCGAGGGGCTGTTCACCCAGGCCGTGCTGCAGAGCGGCGCCGCCCACCACGCGCTGAGCGCGGCCACCGCGACGAAGATCGGCGGCTACCTCGCCGAGCGGCTCAACCTGCCCCCGCAGCGGGAGGCGCTGGCCGGCGTGCCGATCGACGAGCTGGTCGCCGCCCAGGTGGGCATCACCCAGGAGGCGCAGCTGGTGCCCGACCCCGAGCGCTGGGGAGAGGTGACGGCCAACCTGATGGCCTTCGAGCCGGTCATCGACGGCGAGGTGCTCCCGGACCTGCCGATCCGGCGGATCGCCGCGGGATCGGCCCGCGACGTCGCCCTCCTGGTGGGCGCCAACCGGGACGAGCACCGCCTCTTCCTGGTGCCGAACGGCCTCATCGACATGGCGACCGAGCCGCTGGTGCGGATGGCGGTGGCCGGTTACGGGCTGCAGGTCGACAAGGGCCTGGAGGTGTACGGCTCGGCGCGGCCGGGGGCGACGCCCGGTGAGCTGCTCGCCGACGTCGCGACCGACTGGTTCTTCCGCCTGCCGGCGATCCGGGTCGCCGAGGCCACGGCGGGGCGCAGCTGGATGTACGAGTTCTCCTGGCCGTCGCCGCAGTTCGGTGGCCGGCTCGGCTCCTGCCACGCGCTCGAGCTCGGCTTCACGTTCGACACCCTCGCGCTCGAGGCGCACGGCGCCCTGATGGGGTCGGCGGCGCCGCAGCACCTCGCCGACGCCATGCACGACGCCTGGGTGCGGTTCGTGCGCGACGGCGACCCCGGCTGGGCGCCCTACGACCTGGACCGCCGGGCCGTGCAGGAGTTCGGCGAGCAGGTCCGGCTGGTCGAGGACCCGCGCGGCGAGCAGCGGGCCCTCTGGGACGGCATCCGCTGAGGACCCCGACAAGGCGCTGAGCCCCTGCCCCGCGCGGGGCAGGGGCTCAGCGTTCAGTCGTCGGCGTCGTCGTCCGTCCCGCCGCGCGCGAGCCAGGTGGCGAAGCGCTCCACCGGCACCTCGAAGTCGGGGTGCTGGTCGACGAAGGCCTGGAGCTGGTCGGCCAGCCAGGCGAGGGAGACCTGCTCCTCGCCCCGCCGGTCGGCCAGCTCCTCCAGGCCCCTGTCGGTGAAGTACACGTCAGCCGGCGAAGGCCGAGGCGACCAGCTCCCGCTGCTCGACCTCGTGCACCTTGGCCGACCCGACCGCCGGGCTGGCCGAGGCCTTGCGGCTGATCCGGCGCAGCGTCCGGCCGCCGAGGTGCTCGGGCAGGTTGATCGCCATGAACTGCCAGGCGCCCATGTTGGCCGGCTCCTCCTGCACCCAGACCAGGTCCTGGGCGTTCGGGTACCGGTCGAGCTCGGCGCGGAGCTGCTCGACGGGCAGCGGGTAGAGCTGCTCGACCCGCAGGAGTGCGGTGTCGGCGATGCCCTCGGCCTCCCGGTGGGCACCCAGGTCGTAGGCGACCTTGCCGCTGCAGAGCAGCACCCGGCGCACGGACGACGGGTCCAGCGGCTCGCCGCCCACGCCCGGGTCGGGCAGCACCGGCCGGAAGTTCTCCTCGGTGAAGTCGGCGACCTGGCTGACCGCCGCCTTGGCCCGCAGCAGCGACTTCGGCGTGAACACGACCAGGGGCCGGTGCACGTCGGAGAGCGCCTGCCGGCGGAGCAGGTGGAAGTAGTTGGCCGGCGTCGTGCAGTTGGCGACGGTCATGTTGTTCTCCGCCGACAGCTGCAGGAACCGCTCGATCCGGCCGCTGGAGTGGTCCGGGCCCTGCCCCTCGAGGCCGTGCGGCAGGAGCATGGCGACGCCGGAGCGCTGCCCCCACTTGGCCTCGCCGGAGCTGATGAACTCGTCGATGACCATCTGCGCGCCGTCGACGAAGTCGCCGAACTGCGCCTCCCAGAGCACCAGCGCCTTCGGGTTGGCCACCGAGTAGCCGTACTCGAAGCCGAGCGCCGCGTACTCCGACAGCAGCGAGTCGTAGACGAAGAACTTCGCCTGGTCCTCGGTCAGGTGCGCCAGCGGCGTGTACTCGGCCGCGGTCTCCCGGTCGATGAGCACCGAGTGCCGCTGCACGAAGGTGCCGCGCCGCGAGTCCTGGCCGGCCAGCCGGACCGGGACGCCCTCGATGAGCAGCGAACCGAAGGCCAGCAGCTCGCCCATCGCCCAGTCGACGTCGCCCTCGCTGGCCATCGCCGCCCGCCGCTCGAGCAGCCGCTTGAGCTTCGGGTGGACGTTGAACTCCTCCGGCAGGGAGACGTGCGCGTCGCCGATGATCTTGAGGATCTCGGGCGTGATCGCCGTCCGCACCGTGGACTCCTGCGGGGTGCGCGGGTCCATGACGGGCTCCGGCTTCGAGGACTCCTGGACGTCGTGGGTCTCCGCGAAGGCCCGCTCCAGCTGCCCGCGGTAGTCCTTGAGCGCCTCCTCGGCCTCCTGCAGCGTGATGTCGCCACGGCCGACCAGCGCCTCGGTGTACAGCTTCCGGACCGAGCGCTTGCGGTCGATGATGTCGTACATCAGCGGCTGGGTCATCGACGGGTCGTCGCCCTCGTTGTGCCCGCGGCGGCGGTAGCAGATCAGGTCGATGACGACGTCCTTCTTGAACGCCTGCCGGTAGTCGATCGCCAGCCGGGCCACCCGCACGCACGCCTCGGGGTCGTCGCCGTTCACGTGGAAGATCGGCGCGCCGATCATCCGCGCGACGTCGGTCGAGTAGAGGCTCGAGCGGGCCGCGGCCGGGCTGGTGGTGAAGCCGACCTGGTTGTTGATGACGACGTGCACGGTGCCGCCGGTGCGGTAGCCGCGCAGCTGCGAGAGGTTCAGCGTCTCGGCGACGACGCCCTGCCCGGCGAAGGCCGAGTCACCGTGCAGCAGGACGGGCAGGACGGTGAAGCCGCCCTCGCCCTTGTCGAGGATGTCCTGCTTGGCGCGGGCGATGCCCTCGAGCACCGGGTTGACCGTCTCGAGGTGGCTCGGGTTGCTGGCCAGCGAGACGGCGATCTCGTCGTCGCGGAACGGGTTCTTGAACGTGCCCTCGGCGCCGAGGTGGTACTTCACGTCGCCGGAGCCCTGGACGGTCGAGGGGTCGATGTTGCCCTCGAACTCCCCGAAGATCTTCGAGTAGCTCTTGCCGAGCACGTTCGCGAGGACGTTCAGCCGGCCGCGGTGGGCCATGCCGATCGTGACCTCGTCGAGGTCGTAGTCGGTGCCGGCGATCAGCACCTCGTCGAGGATCGGGATGACCGACTCGCCGCCCTCGAGGCTGAACCGCTTCTGCCCGACGTACTTGGTCTGCAGGAACGTCTCGAACGCCTCGGCGGCGTTGAGCCGGCCGAGGATGTGCTTCTGCTTGTCACGGTCGGGCTGCTCGTGCTTGACCTCGATGCGCTTCTGCAGCCACTCGCGCTCTTCCGGGTCGGTGATGTGCATGTACTCGATGCCGACCGTGCGGCAGTACGAGTTGCGCAGCACGCCGAGGATGTCCCGCAGGGCCATCGTGCGCTCGCCGGCGAAGCCGCCGACGGGGAACTGCCGGTCGAGGTCCCACAGGGTCAGCCCGTGCTGGACGATGTCGAGGTCGGGGTGGGTCCGGACCTTGAACTCCAGCGGGTCGGTGTCGGCCATGAGGTGGCCGTTGCGCCGGTAGGCCTCGATGACCTCGATGACCCGGGCTTCCTTGTCGATCTGCCCCTCGTGGCTGATCCGCACGTCCGGCACCCAGCGGACCGGCTCGTAGGGGATCCGCAGCGAGCGGAAGACCTGGTCGTAGAAGCCGTCGGCGCCGAGGAGCAGGCCGTGCAGCCGGCGCAGGAAGTCGCCGGACTCGGCACCCTGGATGATCCGGTGGTCGTAGGTCGAGGTCAGCGTGATGATCTTCGAGACGGCCAGCTCGGCGAGGGTCTCGGGGTTCATCCCCTGGAACTCGGCCGGGTACTCCATCGCGCCGACGCCGATGATCGCGCCCTGGCCGGCGGTCAGCCGCGGCACCGAGTGGTTGGTGCCGATCGTGCCCGGGTTGGTCAGGCTGATCGTCGTGCCCTGGAAGTCCTCGACGGTCAGCTTGTTGTTGCGGGCCCGCCGGATGATGTCCTCGTAGGCGCCCCAGAACTGGGCGAAGTCCATCGTCTCGGCGGCCTTGATCGAGGCCACGACCAGCGAGCGGGAGCCGTCGGCCTTCGGCAGGTCGATGGCCAGGCCGAAGTTGACGTGCTCGGGCTGCACCAGCGTCGGCTTGCCGTCGACCTCGGCGAAGGAGTTGTTCATGTTCGGGAAGTCGTCCAGCGCCCGGATCAGCGCGTAGCCGATCAGGTGGGTGAACGAGACCTTCCCGCCGCGCGCGCGGGCGAGGTGGTTGTTGATGACGATGCGGTTGTCGGCCAGCAGCTTGCTGGGCACCGCGCGCACGCTGGTCGCCGTCGGGACGGTCAGCGAGGCGTTCATGTTCTTGACCACGCTGGCGGCGGCGCCGCGCAGCGGCGTGCGCTTGACGCCGTCGGCCTCGGCCTTCGCCGGCTGCGCCTTGGCGGGCGCGGGCTGGGCGGCGGGGGCGGCCGGCTGCTGCTTCTCGGTGCGCTCCGCGGCCCGGTGGACGACGGTGGCCTCGGTGCGCTCCGCGACCGGGGTGGCGCGCGAGCTCGGCGGCGGCGTGGCCGGCGCGGCGGCGGGGCTGGCCTGGGTGGCCGCGCCCTGCGCGCCCGCGGACTCGGCTGCGTCGTCCTCCGCCGGCGCGGTGGCCGCGGGGGTCTGCGCGGCACCGCCGTCCGGGGCGGTCTGCGCCGGCTGCGCACGGTCCAGGCCGGAGGCGACCGGGCTGCCCGGCCGGTAGTCGGCGAAGAACTCGTGCCAGGCCTGGTCCACGCTGGACGGGTCGGCGAGGTACTGCTGGTACATCTCCTCGACCAGCCACTCGTTGGTGCCGAAACCCGCCACCGAGGAGGAGGACGTGGAGGACGGCCGGGATGAGCTCACGCTTGACACGGGGGCGAGTGCCTTCTTCGTCTGTGGACGTTGTCGGACCGGGTGGCGAGTCTACGCCCGGGGCCTGGCCGCTTTCCGGTCGAACCGGCCGTGCGGCCCTGCTCCGGACCCTGTAAGGGCGAGTTGCTCAATCGCTCGCGCCGTGGGCGACGAGCAGGTCGGCGAGGGCGTCGTTGCCCGTCGCCCGGCCCGCGTCCGACCGGCGGGAACGGGCGGCCGCGACGCGGCTGATGTCCAGGGCGCTGGCCCCGTCGTTGGTGGTGGCGTCGACGTCGGCGCCGGCCACCAGGAGAACGCGCACGACCTCGGGCGCGTCGCCGCCCGGGCCGGCGGCCACGGCCGCGTGCAGCGGCGCCCGGCCGGACTCCGGGTCGCGCCGGTCGACGTCGGCCCCCGCGTCCAGCAGCATCCGGACGAGCTCGAGGTGCGCCCGGCCGGCCGCGGCGTGCAGCGCGCCGCCGTCGGCGTCGGCGCCGCGGTCGAGCAGCAGCCGGGCGGTGCGGGTGGCGCCGCCGTGGGCGGCCAGGGCCAGCAGGTCGACGTGGGTGACCGGATCGACCAGGTGGGCACCCAGGTCCAGCTCGCGGGTCAGCTGCTCGACGTCGTCGAGGAACGCCGCGCTGGCCGCGTCGACCGGCGCGCCCAGCTCCTGCAGGACGGCGACCAGCTCGGGCGCTGATTCCAGGGCGACGTGCAGCGGGGTGTGGTCGTGCTCGGTCCGCGCCGACAGGTCGGCGCCGGCCTCGACGAGCACCCGGACGATCTTGTCCTGCTGCTCGGCCACCGCCACGTGCAGCGGCGTCCAGCCGCTGTGCCCGTCGCGCTCGACGGTGCGCGCGAGCAGCCGCGGATCGTCGGTGACTGCCGCGCGTACCTCGTCGACGTCGCCGGCGGCGATCAGCCGGCCCAGGCGCTGGGCGGTCATGCGTGTGCTCATGGGCGATTCCGTTCCATCGGCCCCCTGCCGGGCCCCGCCGCGAGCGTGCGAGGGGCGGGGGGCAGGGGTCCTTTCAGACGATGTCCCGCCGGACGGCGAGGAACGTACCCAGCACCGCCGCGACCAGACCGTAGCCGAGCAGCAACACCGCGCCCTGCCACGGGGCGAGCAGGTCCGGCGCCTGGAAGTCCGAGGTGATCGCCTGCACCGCGCCTCCGGGCAGCCACTTGTACGCGCCCTGGATCGCGCCGATCGAGGAGACGATCGGCTCCACCACGTACAGGTAGACCAGCGAGCCGACGATCGCGCCGACCTGGTTGCGCAGCAGCGCCCCGATGCCGACGCCGATCACGGCGAAGACGACCAGCACGAGCCCGGACGCGGCCAGCGTCTGCAGGTTGTCGGCGTCGAGGGACGGCGCGTCCCCGCGCGCGCCGGCGTAGATCGTCACGACGAGGACGACGACGGCCAGGACGAGCAGCGCGATCGGCACCGCGGCCAGCGCGTAGGCGAGCAGCTTGGCGATCACCACCCGCCCGCGCCGGGGCGTGGTGAGGAAGGTGGGCGTCGCCGTCCGGTGCCGGTACTCCTGGGTCATCCCGATGATGCCGAGGATCAGCAGCAGCACGCTGGCGTTCGCGCCGACGGAGAAGACGAGCTCCTCGTACTGGTCGCTGCCGACCGCGGGCAGGCCCGGCTGGCCGTTCTGCGCGACGCCGGCGAGCCCGGTGAACAGCGCGGCGAACCCGCCGGCCAGGACGCAGGCGCCCAGCACCAGGCCGATCCAGACGCGGGTGGTGAGCAGCTTGGTCCACTCCGCGCGGACGAGGCGGGTCATCGGGCCACCTCCTGCGGCGCGGTCGCGGCGTACTGCTCCTGGCCGGCGGTGAGCCGGAAGTAGATCTCCTCGAGGCCGGTGCTGTGCGAGCGCAGCTCGTGCAGCTCGATGCCGGCGGCGAAGGCGGCGTGCCCGACGTCCGCCGTCGGCACGCCCGTGACGGTGAGCGTGTCGCCGTCCTCGCCCGTGATCGGGTGCCCCGCCGCGCGCAGCACGTCGGCCAGCCGGTGCGCCTCGGGGCTGCGCACGCGCACCGTCCCGGCGCCGTCCGCGCCCGAGCGCAGCTCGGCGATCGAGCCCTCGCGGACCAGCTTGCCCGCACCGATGATCACGATCCGGTCCGCGGTCTGCTCCATCTCGGCCAGCAGGTGGCTGGAGACGAGGATCGCGCGGCCCTCGGTGTGCGCCAGGTGCTGCAGGAAGCCGCGCAGCCACTGGATGCCCTCGGGGTCCAGGCCGTTGGCCGGCTCGTCGAGCACCAGGACGGCGGGGTCGCCGAGCAGCGCGGTCGCCAGGGCCAGCCGCTGGCGCATGCCCAGCGAGTAGCCGCCCGCGCGGCGGTCTGCCGCGTCGGCGAGGCCGACCTGGCGCAGCGCCTCGTCGGCGCGCGACACCGGCAGGCCGGCGGCCCGGCAGTACACGCGCAGGTGGTTGCGGCCCGTGCGGGCGGGGTGGAAGGCGGTCTCGAGCACGGCGCCGACGGTCCGCACGGGTTCGGCCAGCGCGGCGTAGGGGACGCCGTCGAACGTGGCCTGGCCGCTGTCGGGGGTCTCCAGGCCGAGGACCATGCGCAGCGTCGTGGTCTTGCCGGCGCCGTTGGGGCCGAGGAAGCCGGTGACCGAGCCGGGCTCCACGGTGAAGGAGAGCCCGTCGACGGCGCGGACGGTGCCGAATGTCTTGGTGAGCCCACTCACCTCGACCCGTACGGGGTCGAAACGCTGGGCGGGGCCGGCGGGAATGGCGCACTCCTCGTCGTCGGTCCGGCTGGTCGTCCCCATCCAAGCGCACCGTGGTCCGGTTAGGGCAGCCTGCCCTCATACTCCGCGTGGCGAGACGGTGACGGAGGACGCGGTGCCGGCGTTCAGGCCGGGCAGACGTCGGGCACGAAGTGCTGGCTCGACCGGGGCGGCCGGACGTAGTCGTCGCGGATCGGCGGCCGGGGCGCCAGCTTCGGGGGCTTCGGGGTGAGGTCCTCGTAGGGCACCTGCGCGAGCAGGTGGCTGATCACGTTCAGCCGTGCCCGCTTCTTCACCTCGGCCTCGACCACCCACCAGGGGGCCTCGGGGATGTCCGTGGCGGCGAGCATCGCGTCCTTGGCGCGGGAGAAGTCCACCCAGCGGTTGCGCGCCTCGAGGTCCATCGGGCTGAGCTTCCAGCGCTTCGTGGGGTCGGTCAGCCGCTGCTGGAACCGGCGTTCCTGCTCGGTGTCGCTGACCGAGAACCAGTACTTGATCAGCTGGATGCCGCTGCGGACCAGCATCCGCTCGAACTCCGGGCAGGACCGCAGGAACTCCCAGTACTCCTCGTCGGTGCAGAAGCCCATGACCCGCTCGACGCCGGCGCGGTTGTACCAGGAGCGGTCGAACAGGACCATCTCGCCACGGGCGGGCAGGTGGGCCACGTAGCGCTGGAAGTACCACTGCCCCCGTTCGCGCTCGGTCGGCGCGGCGAGCGCGACGATGCGCGCGAACCGGGGGTTGAGCTGCTCGGTGATGCGCTGGATCGCCCCGCCCTTCCCGGCGGCGTCGCGCCCCTCGAACAGCACGACCACCCGCAGGCCCTTCGCGCGGATGTACTCCTGCTGCTTGACCAGCTCCACCTGCAGCCGGGTCAGCTCCTGCTCGTAGAACTTGGTGCTCAGCCGGGTGGCCGGTCGGGGGGCCTCCTCCGCCGACGCCGTCGCTCGAGCGGTCATGCGCGCAGCATCGTGCCGGCGGGTCGCCGGATCAACGGGTCCGCGCGCCCGACCGGGGGAAACGCCCCGGTTCGACAGGCAGGTGGTACCGCAGGTCACATACAGTGCGGCCGTGACCGACACCGCGTACCGGACCGTCGTCGTCGGCACCGACGGGTCCGAGTCCTCCCTGCGCGCGGTCGCCCGGGCCGGCGCGATCGCCGGGGCCTGCGGGGCGACGCTGGTGGTGGCGTGCGCCTACCTGCCGACCGACGCCGACGAGCGGGAACTCTCCCGCGCGCAGGACGTGCTCGGGGACGAGGCGTACCAGGTCGTGGGCTCGCACCCGGCCGAGGAGACCGTGCGCAGCGCCGGCGAGCGGGCGGCCAAGGCGGGCGCGACCGACGTCCGCACGGTCGCGGTCATGGGCTCGCCGGTCGAGGCGCTGCTCGACGTCGTCCGCCGGGAGGACGCCGACCTGCTGGTGGTCGGCAACAAGGGGCTCAACGGCGTCAAGGGCCGGCTGCTCGGCTCGGTGCCGGCCGACGCGACCCGGCGCTCGGGGGTCGACGTCCTCGTCGTGCACACGACCTGAGGCGCGCACAGACCTGAGGCACGATGCCCCCATGGACGATCCCGGGCAGGACCCGGGCCCGGACGCCCGTGAGGCGCTCGAGCGGCTGCTGCTGGACGGCCCGCGCCGCTACACCCGCCTGCAGGTGGCCGAGCTCTCCGGCGTGCCGCTGGAGCGCACCCAGCGGCTGTGGCGGGCGCTGGGCTTCGCCGACTCCCCGGACGACGACCCGGCGTACACCGACGCCGACATCGCCGCGCTGCGGGCGCTGGAGTCGCTGATCGACTCGGGGTTCGTCGGGCCCGAGACCGAGGCCACCATCGCGCGGGCCATGGGGCAGGCGTTGTCGCGGCTGGCCGACTGGCAGACCGACATGCTGGCCGACGTCCTGGCCGGGGCGGCGCGGGAGACGGGCCGGGAGGCCACGCCGGAGGAGGCGGTCGAGGCCGCCCGCACGCTGCTGCCCCACCTGCGGGACATCCAGCACTACGTCTGGAAGCGGCACCTGGCCGCCAACGCCGACCGGCTGCTGGCCGCGGCCGGCGGAGGCGACCGGCGCGAGCTGGCCGTGGGGTTCGCCGACCTGGTCGGCTACACCTCGCGCAGCCGGGGGATGGGCGGGCGCGAGCTCGGCGCGATGGTGGAGGACTTCGAGAGCATCGCCGCCGAGGTGATCGCGCGGCACTCCGGCCGGGTGGTCAAGACCGTCGGGGACGGCGTGCTGTTCACCGCCGGCACCGTGGAGGACGCCGCCGAGATCGCCCTCGGCCTGCCCGACGAGTGGAACGCCGAGGACCGCCCGCCGCTGCGGGTCGGCGTCGCCTACGGGACGG
This sequence comes from Geodermatophilus sp. SMS 5-13, assembly GCF_059428245.1. Taxonomy (NCBI): domain Bacteria; kingdom Bacillati; phylum Actinomycetota; class Actinomycetes; order Geodermatophilales; family Geodermatophilaceae; genus Geodermatophilus; species Geodermatophilus sp. SMS 5-13. Next base: position 4,598,575 of record NZ_CP165729.1, on the reverse strand, counting down.
TGCTGACCCGCCTCGGCGACGTCTACTCGCCGGTGGTGAACCTGGCCAGCCGGCTCACCTCGGTCGCGCACCCGTCGACGGTGCTGGTCGACCGCGAGCTCGCCCGCCGCCTGCGCGGCCGGCAGGCCTACCGGGTGCGCCCGCTGCGGCGGGTCTCGGTGCGCGGCTACGACCACCTGCAGCCGTGGCTCGTGCGCCGGCGCAGCGCCGACGAGGACAACCTGCTCGAGCGCATGCTCGACGAGATGGCCGACGAGGTTCTCGCCCAGGAGGACGACGACCCCGGGTCGTGAGCACCACCGCGCCCGCGGCGGATCGATGATCACGGCGCCTGGGACCATGGGCCGGTGAGTGCCACCCTCGTCGCGCGCGGCCTGGCCGCCGGTCACGGCGCCCGCGTGCTGTTCTCCGACCTCGACCTCGTCGTCGCCCCGGGTGACGTCGTCGGCCTGGTCGGGGTGAACGGGGCGGGCAAGTCCACCCTGCTGCGCACCCTCGCCGGCGAGCTGCCGGCGGAGTCGGGCAGCGTCGTCCTGTCCCCGCCGTCGGCGACGATCGGCTACCTGCCGCAGGAGGCCGAGCGGCGGGCGGGGGAGACGGTGCTCGGTGCGCTCGGCCGGCGGACCGGCGTCACCGCGGCCCACGCCGCCATGGACGCCGCCACCGACGCGCTCGCCGCGGGCGCGGACGGCGCCGACGACGACTACGCCCACGCGCTGGAGCGCTGGCTGGCTCTCGGCGGGGCCGACCTCGACGAGCGCGCGGCCGCCGTCGTGGCCGAGGTGGCGCCCGGCATCGCCCTGGACGCGCCCACGGCCGGGCTCTCCGGCGGGCAGGCGGCCCGGGTGGGGCTGGCCGCGCTGCTGCTGTCCCGCTACGACGTCCTGCTGCTCGACGAGCCGACCAACGACCTCGACCTGACCGGGCTGGCGCAGCTGGAGCGCTTCGTCGCCCAGGCCCGGAGCGGCATCGTCGTGGTCAGCCACGACCGGGAGTTCCTCGCCCGCACGGTGACCCGCGTGGTGGAGCTCGACCTGGCCCAGCAGCTGGTCCGCGTGCACGACGGCGGCTACGAGGCCTACCTGGTCGAGCGGGAGGTCGCCCGGCGGCACGCCCGCGAGGAGTACGAGGAGTACGCCGAGACCCGGTCCGGGCTGGAGGCGCGGGCCCGCATGCAGCGCAACTGGATGACCAAGGGCGTCCGCAACGCGGTGCGCAGCGCCAAGAGCGAGCCGGACAAGAACATCCGGGCGCACATGCGCGCGACCTCGGAGAAGCAGGCCGCCAAGGCCCGCCAGACCGAGCGGCGGATCGAGCGGCTCGACGTGGTGGAGGAGCCCCGCAAGGAGTGGGAGCTGCGGATGACGATCGCCGCCGCCCCGCGGGCCGGCGCCGTCGTCGCCACGCTGCGCGGGGCGGTGGTCCGGCGCGGGCCCTTCACGCTCGGCCCGGTGGACCTGCAGGTCGACTGGGGCGACCGGCTGGCGATCACGGGGGCGAACGGCGCCGGCAAGTCCACCCTGCTGGGCGCGCTGCTCGGCCGGGTCGCGCTCGACGAGGGGACGGCGTCGCTCGGGCCGTCGGTGCGGATCGGCGAGATCGACCAGGCCCGCGGCCGGTTCCTCGGCGGCGAGCAGCTGCTCGACGCCTTCTCCGCCGAGGTGCCGGACTGGCCGACGTCGGAGGTGCGCACCCTCCTGGCCAAGTTCGGGCTGACCGCCGAGCACGTGCTGCGCCCCGCCGTCACCCTCTCGCCGGGGGAGCGCACCCGCGCCGCCCTCGCGCTGCTGCAGGCGCGCGGCATCAACGTGCTCGTGCTCGACGAGCCCACCAACCACCTCGACCTGCCCGCGATCGAGCAGCTGGAGCAGGCGCTGGCGAGCTACGAGGGCACGCTGCTGCTGGTCACCCACGACCGCCGGATGCTCGAAGCGGTGCACACCACCCGGCGGCTCGTGGTCACCGACGGCGCCGTCACGGAGGCCTGAGACCGCCCAGGCTCAGCCGGACGGTTCCTCGGCCCACCGCAGCACGCGCAGCGCGCGGAGGGTGTTCCAGCGGCTGGGCCGGCCGTCGCCGTCCTCGAGCGGGAAGTGCACGGCGCCGCGGTGGGTGTTCTCGAGCGGCCACGTGCCGTCGGGCCGCCGCTTGCCGCGGACCAGCTCGACCGCTTCGCCCACCCGCGGGTCGGGCGTGCCCCCGGCGTCCCGGAAGTGGTCGAGCGCCCGGAGCACGTCGTAGTGCCACTGGGGCGGGAACGAGAACTGCAGGTAGCCGGGCACGACGACCTCGCCGGTGCTCCGGCGCCGGAACAGGGACCGCTCGAGCAGGTACTCCTCGCCGCGGCGCCGGGCCTCCGCGGTCTGCGGGGTGCCACCGGTCGCCCGCTCGTGCGCGAGCAGGCCCTCGAGCACGTCGATCGTCGAGTCGAACGACGAGCGGGTCGAGCCCTCCTCGGTCCAGCAGTTCCACCCGCCGTCGTCGAGCTGGTCGTCGAGCAGCCGCGCGACGACCCCGTCGACGTCCGCGCCGTAATACGCGCCCAGCGCGACGGTCCGGCCGTTGATGCAGGGCTCGACCTCGCCGTCGAAGAACCGGGAGCCGTCGTACTCCCAGCGGCAGTTCTCCCGGACCAGCGCGACCGTCTCGCGCGCCTCCGGCGACCCCGGGTCGAGGCCGAACAGGCGGAGCAGGTCCAGCGTGGGCAGCGTCGCCGTCCACGGCTGACCCTCGACCTCGGACGGCTTGGCGGGGAAGCAGGCCCCGCCGGCCCACTGGCCGTCCGGGTCCCGCAGCGCGAGCAACCGGGCGCCCCACCCCTCGGTGGCCACGCGGGCGCGCTCGGCGGCCACGACGTCCGCCGGGGCGTCGGCGAGGTCGCGCAGCGCCTGCCAGCGGATCGCGGGGTCGCCGTCGAGCAGCCAGTCGAGCACGGTCATGGCCGCAGAACCTAGAGGCCAGGTCAGGGGATGGCCACCGGCGCCGAGCTGCCCACCTGCACCAGCCGGGTCACCGACGTCTGCGGGTCGACGACGGCCTCCTCCAGCCAGAACACGTAGACGCCGCCGCGGGTCAGGCCGGTCAGCGTCACGGTGACCGCCTGGCACCCGGCCGGCTGGCCGACGCTCTGCTGCGGCGGCACCGGCTGGGCGCCGGACACGATGTCCTGGGAGACCGCCTGCACCCGGTAGCCGACCACCTCGGTGCGCCCGTCGGCCTGCCAGCTGATCGTGGCCGTGCCCGGGCCGGGGACGGCGCCGGGGTTGATCCGGACCGGGCTCGCGTACCCGCCGCAGACCGCCGGCGGCGGCTCGGTCTCCACCGGGACGCCGTGGGGCGCGGGCCTGGGCACGCTGAACTCGCCCGGCCGCGGGATGACGGGGGACAGGCCCACCGTGGTGGGGACCGTCGGCAGCACCGGGACGACGCCGCCCGACTCGATGAACCAGGTCGGCGGGGCGGCCGACCGGGTGGCGGCCGCGACCTGCACCTCGCCCGACGACGTCGCGCAGCCGGTGACCGAGGCGGTGGCCGCGGCGAGCACCAGCAGCCCGCGCAGCCGTCGTCGTCCCTCGGTCATCGCCGTCCTCTCCGGTGTCCCCTGCACCAGGAAAGGTCGGCACCTGCCCGCCCCGACTCAACCCGAGGCCGGGCCCCGGCTCAGCCGGGCTCCTGGCCGAGCGCCTCGGGCAGCCCGACGGTGTCCATGCCCGACCAGGTCTCGGTGACGTGGTGGGCCAGCACCATCAGGTCGCGCAGGTTCCCCTCGCGGTCGCGGATCTGGTCGCGCAGCAGCGCCTCCCCGCTGAAGCCCAGGGCGGTGAAGAGGGCCAGCGCGGCGCCCTGCTCGGCCACGACCTCGACGACGAGCTTGGTCATGCCCGCCTCCACCGCCGAGACCAGCGCGTGCCGGGCCAGGTCGCGGCCCAGCCCGCTGCCGCGCGCCGACGGCGCCACCACCAGGCGGACCTCGCCCACGTGGTCGGACCAGCCGGGCAGCCGGAGCACGGCCACGTAGCCGCGCACGTCGTCGCCCTCGACGACCACCCAGCGCTGCGCCCGGTCCTCGCCCGCGGTCCAGGCCCGCACGGTCGCCGGGTCGGTGACGTCCTCCTTGATGAAGGTCAGGTCGCCCTCGGGCAGGCCCTGGAAGAACCGCAGCAGGGCGTCGCAGTGCTCGGTCGTCAGGGGGACCACGGTGCTCATGAGGCGGCTCCCGCCGTCGCGTCGACCGGCTCGCTGCGCCGGCGGAGGAAGTCGAGGATCGTCGGCACCGTCGTCTTGGCCGCCGTCCGGCCGACGACCAGGCCCATGTGGCCGGCGTCGAGGCACAGCTCGTGCTTGTCCTCGGAGCCGATCAGGTCGATCAGGGGCGCGGTCGCGTCCGGCGGCACGATGTGGTCGCGGTTGGCCCGGACGGTCAGGAACGGCACGGTGATGTCGGACAGGTGCACCGGGTCGCCGGCGACGGTGAGCCGGTCGGTGACCATCGCGTTGTCGCGGACCAGCATGCTCACCGTCTCGCGGGCGGCCGCGCCGGGGAACGGCACGTGGTCGTCCGACCAGCCGGTCATGGCCTGGTAGGCGGCGACGTACTCGTCGTTCCAGAGCCGCTCCCACAGCGTGACGTAGCGGGTCACCTCGGCGGTGGGGGTCAGCGTCTTGAAGCCCTGGACGACGACCGACGGCGGCACGTTGCCGTCGTCGCCGATCACCTGGTCGACGTCCAGCCCCCCGACCCGGAACAGGTCCGACATCGGTCCCATGTGCTGGAAGTCGACCGGGGTGGCCAGCACGGTGAGGCTGCGCAGCGGCGCGTCCGGGTGGTGCGCGGCGTAGAGCAGGGTGAGGTCGCCGCCGAAGCAGTAGCCGAACAAGTTGATCTCGTCGGTGCCGGAGAGCTCGAGCACCCGGTCGACCGCCGCCGGGATGTAGTCGTCGACGTAGTCCTCGAGCCGGTTCTGCGCGTCCCGCTCGTCGGGCTCGCCCCAGTCGATCATGTAGACGTCGAACCCGGCGCCGAGCAGTTGCTCGATGAAGCTGTTGCCGGGTGTGAGGTCGAGGATGTAGCTGCGGCTGATCAGGCTGAACACGACCAGCAGCGGCGGCGAGTACCTCACCTCGTCGTTGCGGTAGTGCCACAGCTGGCAGCGGCCGCGCTGCCAGACGACGTCCTTCGGGGTGAGCCCGACGCCGGGCCGATCGATCCCGGCCGCGAGCTTGATGCCGTTACGAGCCCTCAGGGCGTTGCGTTCGACGTCGCGCCGGACGCGGTCGAGGATCGTCTGCGGGCTGGGCACCGTCGGCACGGGGCGCCTCCTCGGTGGTCAGGGTGTGGACGTCCGGGGTGGGGCGGCCGGTCCGCCGCCGCTCGGTCTCCAGCTGCAGGCTCAGCCGCCGGACCTCGCGGTCCAGCGCCCCGATCTGCGCCCGGAGCCGGCTGACGTCGGAGCCGGCGGGCAGGTTGAGCAGGTGCCAGGCGCGGGCGGTCAGGCCGCGCGCCGAGCTGCGGGCCAGGGTCTGCGCCCGCTGGAGCAGGGCCGCGCCCTGGGCGAAGGTCGGCGTCCGCACGAACGCCTCCGCCCGCGGGGTCACCGCCTTGTCGACGGCGTCGTAGGCCTGCCGCCAGCGCGGCGCGGACGGCCCCGGTTTCGTCATCGCTTCCCGACCTCCTCCGGCACCTCGACCGAGCGGCGCAGGATCTTGCCGGTCGGCCCCTTGGGCAGCGCCTCGACCAGCCAGACGTGCCGCGGGTACTTGTACGCGGCCACCCGGGCCTTGGCCCACTCGCGCAGCTCGGCCGGGTCGGCGCTGGCCCCCGGCTTGAGCGCGACCGCGGCGGCGACCTCCTCGCCGAGCTCGGGGTGGGGGATGCCGATGCACGCGACCTCGGCCACCGCCGGGTGCTCGTAGAGCGCCTCCTCGATCTCCCGCGGGTAGACGTTGTAGCCGCCGCGGATGATCATCTCCTTCTTGCGGTCGACGATGAAGAAGTAGCCGTCGTCGTCGGTCCGGGCCAGGTCGCCGGTCCGGAACCAGCCGTCGGGGATGGCCCTCGCCGTCTCCTCGGGCTTGCCCCAGTAGCCCTTCATCACGTTCTCGCCGCGGATGGCGATCTCGCCCACCTCGCCGCCGGTGACGTCCCGGCCCTCGTCGTCGACCAGGCGCATCTCCACGCCGCGGATCGGCGTGCCGATCGAGCCCGGCTTGCGCTCGGCGTGCGGGTGGTTGAAGGAGGCGACCGGGGAGGTCTCCGACAGCCCGTAGCCCTCCAGCACGATGCAGCCGAAGGTCTCCTCGAACGAGCGCATGACCTCGACCGGCATCGCCGAGCCGCCGGAGACGCACACCCGCAGGCTGGACACGTCGGCCTGGTCGCGGTCGGGGGCGTGCAGCATCGCCGAGAACATCGTCGGCACGCCCTCGAAGACGGTGACCCGGTCGCGGCCGATCACCGACAGCGCCTTGCCGCCGTCGAACCGGGGGATGAGGGTCAGCAGCGACCCCGCGATCACCCCGGCGTTGAGCGCGCAGGTGAGCCCGAAGACGTGGAACAGCGGCAGGCAGCCCATGATCACGTCGTCCGGCCCCGCCTCCAGCAGCGTCTCCTGCGTGGTCAGCGCGTTGCTGTGCAGCCCGGCGTGGGTGAGCTCGGCGCCCTTGGGCGGCCCGGTCGTGCCGGAGGTGTAGAGGATGACGGCGGGGTCGTCGTCCGCACGCTCGACCGGCGTGGTCAGCCCCTCGGGGGCCATCGCCTGCTCCGGCAGCGCGGGGTCGACGGCGACCGCCTCGATCCCGACCGCGCCGGCCGCCTCGGTCGCGGGGCCGGCCACCTGGTCGGCGGCGAGCACGATCCGGGCGCCCGAGTCGGTCAGGTAGTACTCGACCTCCCGCGCCTTGAGCAGCGGGTTCATCGGGACGACGGCGGCGCCGGCGAGCTGGGCGCCGTAGAAGAGCACCGGAAAGGACAGCACGTTCGGCAGCACCATGCCCACGCGGTCGCCGGGCTCGACGCCGCGCTGCTGCAGGAACGCGGCGACCCGCAGGGCGGCGTCCCGGAACTCGGCATAGGTGAGGACGGCGTCGTCCATCCGCAGGGCCGGGCGGCCGCCCTCGCGCTCGGCCGTGTCGAGCAGGTTCTGTGCCAGGTTGCCCATCGATCTCTCCCCCTCGAGAGCTCGGCTGCGCGGTCGACCCGCCAGGTGACCCCCCTCATCATCTGACTACGGTGCGGGCAACGGCGCAGGACGAGAGGGGTAGTCGCGTGAGGGACCGCACGATCCTGGATCTGTTCCGGCTCGACGGCCGGGTGGCGATCGTGACGGGGGCGTCGTCCGGCCTCGGCCGCGACTTCGCCCGCGCGCTGGCCGAGGCCGGCGCCGACGTCGCGCTGGCCGCCCGGCGGGAGGACCGCCTGACCGAGACCAAGGCCCTGGTGGAGGAGGCCGGCCGGCGGGCGATCACCGTGCGCACGGACGTCGCCGACCCGGAGGACTGCCAGGCGCTGGTCGACGCCACCATGGCCGAGTTCGGCCGGGTCGACGTCCTGGTGAACAACGCCGGGGTCGGGACGGCGGTCCCGGCCACGCGGGAGACCCCCGAGCAGTTCCGGCAGGTCATCGACGTGAACCTCAACGGCTGCTACTGGATGGCCCAGGCCTGCGGGCGGGTGATGCAGCCGGGCAGCTCGATCATCAACATCTCCAGCATCCTGGGGCTGACCACCGCCGGGCTGCCCCAGGCGGCGTACGCGGCCAGCAAGGCGGGTCTGATCGGGCTGACCCGTGACCTGGCCCAGCAGTGGACCCGCCGCAGGGGCATCCGGGTCAACGCCCTGGCGCCCGGCTTCTTCGCCTCCGAGATGACCGACCAGTACGCGGAGGGCTATCTCGACTCGCAGATGCCGCGCGTGCTGGTGGGCCGGCCCGGCGACCCCGACGAGCTGGCCGCGGCCCTGGTCTTCCTGGCCAGCGACGCCGGCGGCTACGTCACCGGCACGACGCTGCCGGTCGAGGGCGGGCTGCTCACCAGCTGAGCGCGCGGGCCGCCCGCCTCAGCCGTCGAGGAAGCCGAGCGCCCGCTCGACGATCAGCCCGGTGGCCTCCTCGTCGTAGTCGGCCAGCCCGTCGTCGCAGATCAGGTGCCCCGAGCCGGGGTAGACGAACAGCTCGGCGCCCTCGACGGTCCGCGCCAGCTCGCGGGCGGCGGGGAGGTCCTCCTCGGCGCTCCACGGGTCGTCCTCGGCGAAGTGCATCTGCAGCGCCACGCCGTCCGGCCAGGCCCCGAACATCGGGGCGGGCACGGCCGAGAAGAGCAGCAGCGCGCCGCGGGCCCCGGGCCGGGTCTGCGCGAGCCTCTGCGCCGGCAGCACGCCGAGGGACAGGCCGGCGTAGACGACCTCGGTCGGCAGGCCGTCCGCCGCCGCCACGCCGCGCTCGATGATCCGGTCGAACCCGAGCGCCTCCGCGTGCGCGACGCCGTCGGCGATCGAGCCGAACGTGGCGCCGTCGAAGAGGTCGGGCAGCGTGACCCGGTGGCCGGCGGCCGACAGCCGGTCGGCGAACCGGCGGACGCCGTCGGTCAGGCCCTGGGCGTGGTGGAACAGGACGACGTCGGTCACGGCGCGGCTCCCTCGGCGGCGCGCGGACCGTCCGCGCGCCGCCCGGCATCGTGCGGCATGCCTCCGACGGAACGCCGACCCGGAGGCCGAGGTCAGGCGCGGTCGTCGTCCCCGGACGCCCGCGCGCGGTCGGCCTCGGCGTCGGCGCTGCCCACCGGCACGCCCTGGTCGGTGGGCGCCGGGTCGTCGGCGTCGATCGCGCCTTCCTCGACCGTGTCGCGCAGCGGGGTGTCGCGGTCGGCGCCCGCCCGGCGGGCGTCCTCGCCCGCGTCGGCGGCGCCGACGGTGTGGCCCTGGTCGGTCGCGCGGTCGGCCGCGCTGCCCTCGGAGCTGGACTGCGTCGTCATCGGTTCCTCCCCGGTGCCGGTGCCTGAGCGACTGCGCCATACCCAGCGAGAACGCGAAAACCACCGCGCCCCGCGCCCGCCGGATCTGCGGGATCACGAGCCCGCCTCTCCGGGTGCTCAGGGGCGTAACGTCAGCCGATAGCGTTTCGCGAACCCCCGCCGATCGCCCCGGGTCGGGGTCCGCAGGCGGAGGAGACGGCCAGTGGCGACGACGATCCGGCGGGATCTGGTGGTGGTCGGCGCGTCCGCGGGCGGCGTCGAGTCGCTCAGCGCGCTGTTCGCCGATCTGCCGCCGGACTTCCCGGCCGCCGTCCTCGTCGTCCTGCACATGCCGTCGACGTCCCGGAGCGTGCTGCCCACCATCCTGGGGCGGCGCTCTCCGCTCCCGGTCCGGTTCGCGGCGGACGGCGCCCGCCTCGAGCCCGGTACGGTGACCGTCGCCGTCCCCGATCGGCACCTGATCGTGGTCGACGGGCAGGTGACGCTGTCCCGGGGGCCACGGGAGAACGGACACCGTCCCGCCGTCGACGTGCTCTTCCGCTCGGCGGCCCGCGCCGGCGGGCCGCGGGTCGTCTCCGTGGTCCTCTCCGGGGCCCTGGACGACGGGACGGCGGGCACCATCGCCGTGCGCGCCCGCGGCGGCGTCGGCGTCACGCAGCACCCGGAGGACGCGCTGTACCCGAGCATGCCGCAGCACGCCGCGGAGATCGGCGGCGCCGACCACGTGGTGGCGCTGGACCGCATGGGTGAGCTGCTGACCCAGCTGGTCACCGAGGACGTCCTCGTCGCGAGCGTGCCGCCGCCGCCGAGTGAGTTGATGAGAACGGAGACGGCGATGGCCGAGTTCGACATCGAGGCGTTGAACCGGGACCAGCGGCCGGGCACGCCCTCCGGTTTCGGCTGCCCGAGCTGCCACGGCGCGCTGTTCGCGATCTCCGAGGGAGGGATGGAGCGCTACCGCTGCCGGGTCGGCCACGCCTGGTCGCCCGAGGCGCTGGCCGAGGAGCAGGCGCAGGCGCTGGAGGGCGCGCTGTGGATGGCGCTGCGGGGACTCGAGGAGCGGGCGGCGCTGAGTCTGCGCATGGGTGATCGTGCCGCCGAGCAGGGCCACGGGCACAGTGCGGCGGCGTTCCGCCGGCGGCACGACGAGGCGCAGAACGCCGCGACGCTGCTCCGCGCCCTCCTCGAGCGCGGCGAGCTGTCCGGTGACGCGTTGACCGCGGAGGCGGGGGAGGCGTGAGCCGATGAGTGAGCGCGACGAGCAGCGATCGACCGCGGAACCCGTGGACGACGACCTCCAGGCCGGTGACGGCGTCCTGTCCGGTGACGGCGACGGGGAGGTCGACGCCACGACCCTCCCCGACGACGCCGCGGCATTGGACGGGCAGGACCCCGACTTCGAACAGCTGCTGCTGTACCTCCGCGAGGCACGCGGTTTCGACTTCACCGGGTACAAGCGCCCCAGCCTGGTGCGCCGGGTCCGGCGGCGGATGGGCGAGGTCGGCATCGCGTCGTTCGCGGACTACCAGGACTACCTGGAGGTCCACCCCGACGAGTTCACGCCGCTGTTCAACACCATCCTGATCAACGTCACCAGCTTCTTCCGCGACCGGTCGTCCTGGGACCACCTCCGTGACCATCTGCTCCCGCAGTTGCTCGCCGACGCCGGCCCCGTCATCCGTGTGTGGAGCGCCGGCTGCGCCTCCGGTCAGGAGGCCTACAGCCTGGCGATCCTGCTGGCGGACGCGCTCGGCCCCGACGAGTTCCGGAAGCGGGTCAAGATCTACGCCACGGACGTCGACGAGGACGCCCTCGCCCAGGCACGCCAGGCGGTCTTCACCGAGCGTCAGCTCGTCGGCCTGACCACCGAGCAGATCGAGCGGTACTTCACCCAGGAGAACGGTCGCTGGGCGTTCCGCAAGGACCTGCGCCGAGCGGTCATCTTCGGCCGCAACGACCTGGTGCAGGACGCCCCGATCAGCCACGTCGACCTGCTGCTCTGCCGCAACACGCTGATGTACTTCACCGCCGAGACGCAGGGGCGCATCCTCGGCCGGTTGCACTACGCCCTCAACACCGGTGGACTGCTGTTCCTCGGCAAGGCCGAGATGCTGCTCTCGCACGGGGAGACGTTCTTCCCCGCCGACCTGACCCGCCGCTTCTTCCGCAAGCGCGACGGCCGCCCGGGCCCGGAGCGGCGGCCCGTGACCGTGCCGGTCCGCGAGCAGCCGACCGGGATCGGTGACCGGGTCACCCGGCTGCGGCAGGAGGCGATGCTGTCCTCGCCCGCCGCCCAGCTGGTCATCGACCCGACCGGCCAGCTCGCCCTCGTCAACCACCGGGCGGAGCGGATGTTCGGGGTCAGCCGGCGGGATGTGGGGCGCCCGTTCCAGGACCTCGACGTCTCCTACCGGCCCGTGGAGCTGCGCTCGTCCATCGCCGAGGCCACCGAGACCCGGCAGCCGGTCTGGCTGCGCGGGGTGGAGCGGCGGCTGCCCGGCCACGACCCGTCCGTCTTCGACATCCTCGTGCTCCCGGTCACCGGCGAGGACGGCGAGGTCCTCGGCAGCACGGTCATCTTCGACGACGTCACCCAGTACCGGCGGCTGCAGCGGGAGCTCGAGCACGCCAACCGGCAGCTGGAGACGGCCTACGAGGAGCTGCAGTCGACGAACGAGGAGCTGGAGACGACCAACGAGGAGCTGCAGTCGACGGTCGAGGAGCTGGAGACGACCAACGAGGAGCTGCAGTCCACCAACGAGGAACTCGAGACGATGAACGAGGAGCTGCAGTCGATGAACGACGAGCTCCACTCGGCCAACGAGGAGCTGCGCAGCTCCACCGAGGAGGTGACCTCCCTCAACCAGTTCATGACCGGCGTGCTGTCCAGCTTCCGCGCGGGCGTCGTCGTCGTCGATCCGGAGCTGCGCGTGCTGGTCTGGAACGGCGCGGCCGAGGACCTCTGGGGCATGCGCCAGGACGAGGTGGTCGGGCAGCACCTGCTCAACCTCGACATCGGCCTGCCCATGTCGGAGGTCCATCCGTTGCTGCGCCGGCAGATCAGCGCTGACGGGGCCGGTCACGAGACCGTGACGCTCGACGCCACCAACCGTCGTGGGCGGCCGATGAAGGCCCGCGTGACGGTCAGCGCCTTCTCGCACGGGCCCGACCGGCGCGGCGGCGCGGTCATCCTCATGGATCCCATCGACAGCTGAGGCCGCCTCGACGGCGGGGGCCGCCCGGCGCGGCTCAGGGCTCCGCGCGCAGCACCTCGTCGACCTGCCCCTCGGCCAGCAACGCGGCGAGATCGCGCACCGTCACGTTCAGGCGGTTGCTCAGCGCCGCCAGCCGGGCGAACGCCTCGTCCGCGTCGATGCCGAGCCGGCCCATCAGCACGCCCTTGGCCTGGTCGATGACGGCGCGGGAGGACAGCGTGCGCTCGAGGTTGCCGGCGAGCTCCCGGAGGGCCGCGCGCTCGGCCACGGTCTCGAACGCGGCACTGACCGCCGAGGCGACGAGCGGGGCCAGGTGCTGCCGGTCGGCGTCGAAGGCGTCCACCGTGGCGGCGTAGAGGCCGAGCACCCCGCCGTCCGCTGCCGGCCCGACCAGGGGCACGGCCAGCACGCTGCGCACCTGCCCGGCCGCGGCCAGGCCGGCGAGCGCGGGCCATCGGGGATCCGCGGTGATGTCGGGGACGAGCACGGTCCGACGGGTGGTGAAGGCCTCGCAGCACGGTCCCTCCCGGGCCTGCAGCTGGCGGCCGTCGAACTCCCGCGCCTCCGCTGAGTCGGTGCCGACGAGCTGCGGCTCGAGGGGCGAGCCCAGGGACAGGCTCACTGACGAGGCCGTCGGCAGAGCCCGCCGTACGAGGACGGCCGTGCGGTGGGCGAGCCGGTTCGGGTCCTCCTCGTCCACCGGTAGCCGGCCGAGCTCGGCGAGGGCGCTGGTCATCGCGAACAACGGCGGTTCCTCGTCGTCCCACGGGCTGTTCCGGTCGGCCGGGTCCTCGGCGAGCACCCACTGGATCCGGACCTCGGCGCGCCGGGCGTCCGCCCGCTCGAGGAAGCCGACCAGCGCGACGCGGCACGTGCGCTGCCGGCCGCGCAGCTCCAGCCGCGCCTCGTGATGGACGGCGGAGCCGTGAGCGAGGTCCCGCAGAGCGTCGCGGAAGCCGGGTACTGCGGCCGGTTCGAGGAACACCGACAGCGGCTTCCCCCGCACGCGGCTCAGGGAGACCTGGAGCAACTGGGCGAGCGCGGGATTGGCGTCGTGCACCCGTCCGTCGCCGTCGGTGACGCACAGCCCCACCGGTGCGAGGGCACCGAAATGAACCCGCCACCGGCGCTCCGCCTCGTACCGCTCCAGCAACGCCAGAATCGTGCGCTGCTGCGCCGCGACCTCGGCCTCGGTCACGCGGAGCTCCTCGCGGGCGGTGTCCAGGTCGGCCAGCTCCTCGAGCGCCCGTTCGCCGAAGGGCAGCCGGCCCGGACCGACCTCGTCGTCCTCACTCGAGGTGCGCGGGCGGGGGACGTCGTCAGTCGCCACGGGCCCGGCGCTCCTCGTCGCGCTGCCGGCCCGGCGGGGGCGGACTCATCGCGGCGCGGACCGCCGTCGCCTCCGACCAGTGGGTGGCAGCGGCGCGCCGGTGTTCCGCCGCGTCGCCGATGCCGTGCGCCGCAGCGCGCTCGTGGGCCTCCGCGGCGCGCTCGTGCCCGACGGCGGCACGCTGGTGCGCGGAGTACGCGCGCTGTGCCGCGACCCGGGCGTGCACCGCGGCGGCCCGGACGTCGTCGGCGCCGGGCCGCTCGCCGGCGCCGAGCCGGACCAGGCGGTCGGCAAGCTCGACGCTGCGCCGCGCGGCCTCGCGGGCGCGATCGCCGGCCGGCCCGGCGTCCTGCTCGTCCCTCGGCATGGGGGCAGTCTGCTCTCCTGGGCCGCCCGCGGCACCGGTCCGCGCGCCGTCGTGCAGGCGCCCCATGGGTCGGTCAGAGCTGGGACTCGTCGTCGGCGAGGATCATCGCCGACCGTCGTCCGGTCACCAGGTCGTGCGCGAGTTCCCAGACCGTGCACCCCAGCACGAAGGCGTGTCCCTTCAGCCGCGCGTAGGCGTCGTCGCGGTCCACCCCGAACGCCGCCATCGCCATGCCGAGCGCGACGTTGAGCGTGTCGTCCCCCAGCTCGGCCGCCGACGTCGGCGTGGTGTCGACGAGCTCCGGGTCGGTCAGCCGCTTCACCAGCATCTGGTAGACGATCGCCGCGAGGTGGGTGAGCATCTTCACCTCGTCGTCGGTGAAGGGATGCAGCAAGGAACGGCCGACCGCGAGAAAACCGAGGACGGCGCCCGGGGCCGGCGCACCCACGGCCCGCAGCGGCAGCAGGGCGAGGCTGCGCAGGCCCGAGCACGCCGGGTCCAGGCTCGCCAGCAGCGGCCACCGCGCGCGCTCGGACAGCACATCGCCCAGGACGACGGGTGCCCCCGTCCGGTACAGCTCGACCGCCGGCCCCTCGCTGACCGACTGCTGCCAGTCCCCGAACTGGCGAAGCCGCGCGTCGGAGCCGGGCAGGGTCGCGTGGTGCTCCATGTCGAGGGCCACGACCACCGCAGCGGCGTCGAGGGGGATGATGCGCGACATCGCCGAGGACAACCACAGCTCCGGCGCGGCCGCCTCGGACACCGGCGTCCACGTCCGGTGCGCCAGGGCCCCCACAGAGCCGGCCTGCTCAGCCGCCGTGCCGAAGCGTCGTCCGCTCCGCACCGCCTCGAGCACCTGGCGCGCCGTCGACCTGGTCACGGCGGCGCGACGGCGCGTGTCCTGAGCGCGGCGGCGTACCTCGAAGGCTGCCGTCCTCGCCTGACGCGCGTCGCCTCGCGCGGCGTCTCCGTCCATGGTCATCGCTGCCCCCGGCCCGTCGTGAGCCCCCGCCGAACGAAGGGCCGACGGGCAGGTCCCATGGTGGAACGGACCACGGCCTCTGCACCACCCGGGGGACCGTCACGAGCAGGAAGTTCACAGGCGGAAGTTCCCCGGCGCGGACGGAGACCTGCTGCCGTACCGTGGAGTCCGGTGACCTCCACCCGGGAATCCGCGAGCCGGAGAGTCGGTGAGCCATGGCGCCAGCCGTCGCCGGCCGCACTCCCAGCGTCGCGCCGGGGCAGGCGTACCGGCACCGCGGCCTGATCTACGCGTCCACGCAGGATTTCCTCGCGGCCGCCGTGCCGTTCCTGACCGAGGGGCTCGACGCGGGCCAGCCGGTCGTCCTCGGCTGCCGGCCGGAACTGAACGCGCTCCTGCTCGAGGCGCTCGGCCACGACGAGCGCGTCTCCCTGCTCTCCGAGGGCGACGTCAGCACCAGTGACGTGCGGGCGCTGGCGGCCCGCCACCGCATGGTCGGCCGGCAGCTGACGGGCGGCGCCTCCGGGGTCCGGCTGATCGTCGAGCCGGTCCACCGCGACGACCGGGAGGGCTGGCGTGAGTGGCTGCGCTTCGAGGCGGCCTCCAACGTGGCCACGGGCCCGGTGCCGCTGGCGATCGTGTGCGCCTACGACGCGCGGAGCCTGTCCGAGCCGGTCCGGCGCGGCGTCGAGGCGACCCACCCGGTGATGCTCACCGCCTCCGGCGACGTCCCCAACGATCGCTACGTCGATCCCGTGCTCGTCCTGCTGCGCGCCACGGCGCCGCCGGATCCGGTGGAGACCACCCGGCCGACCCTGCACCTGACCCGCCTCACGGAGGCCGGAGGACTGCCGCAACTGCGCCGGCGGGTGCGGGCGGTACTCGACCTGCCCGGTGGCGACCAGCAGCCGAAGGCGGACTTCGCCATGGCGGTCGGGGAGGTCCTCGACAACGCGTTCCGGCACGGTCGGCCACCGGTGGAGTTGCGCCTGTGGGTCACGCCGACCCGGTTGGTCTGCACGGTGACCGACCACGGGGACGGCTTCGACGACCCGTGGGCCGGGTACCGCCCGCCGTCCGTCGGCACCCCGCGACGGGGCTCGGGTCTGTGGCTGGCCCGGCAGATGTGCGACACCGTCCAGGCATCGACGGACGGGCTGTTCACCGTGCGGCTGACGACGTCCCTGCTGGAACACGCCCGGGAGCCGCCCGGCGCGACCGCGCAGGCCGCCTATGCCGAGGCGGCGGTCAGCCGCGCCGAACAGGCCCACAGCCGGTCCCGGCAGCTGCGGAACGCGTCGCACGGCCACGCCGACTGGGCCCTCGACATGCGCCAGGAGGGACGCCGGGCCGCGACGCGGCTCGACGAGGTCAGCGATCAGGTCCGGGACCGCCGTCAGTGAGCCCGGGGGGCGGCGACGCCGACCCCGCCTGCCCCGCCGCGCGGCGACGTTCCTGCTCCGAGTACTGCTGTGCCTGCTCCGCGTGCGACCGCAGCCGGGCGGCGAGCTCGGCGTGCCCGCGCCGGTCGGCGGCGGTGGCCAGGTCGCTGAACGTGACGGCCAACGCGGCCTCGGTGCGGGCGATGTCCGCCTCGGTCGCGGTGAGGGCGGCGTTGACTCGGATCAGAGCGGCCCGGGTCCGACGGACCCGGGCCGCGGTGGATTCGACGTCCTTCGCCAGCCGGGAGGGGCCGGGGGCGGTGTCCGGCGCGCCGCTCATCGTCACGCGCCAAGTCTCCGCTGCCGCGGACTCGACCGCTACGCCCCGCCCCTTCCCGGTGTCGGATCCGAGCCGCCCGACGCCGGCCCGCGACCGGCCTGGCAGAGGGCGGGAGCCCTGTGTCAGGCGCCGGGAACGAGCTGAGAGTGCCCCCGGCAGGATTCGAACCTGCGCACCCGCCTCCGGAGGGCGGTGCTCTATCCCCTGAGCTACGGGGGCTCGTGTGCGTGGGGCAGGGAAGAAGTTACCAGCCGCACCCGCGCGTCCCGACAGGCCCCGTCACGGGGGCGGCAGCGGAGTGCCGCCCCGGGCCGTGAGCATGTC
This sequence comes from Geodermatophilus sp. SMS 5-13, assembly GCF_059428245.1. Taxonomy (NCBI): domain Bacteria; kingdom Bacillati; phylum Actinomycetota; class Actinomycetes; order Geodermatophilales; family Geodermatophilaceae; genus Geodermatophilus; species Geodermatophilus sp. SMS 5-13. The sequence continues at coordinate 4,581,668 of NZ_CP165729.1, read as the reverse complement.
GGCCATCGTCCGCACCTCGGCGCCCTGGGTCTGGGCGATGGACCGCGCGAGGGTCCGGACGGGGGACAGCTCGGCGTGCGACGCGGCGTACTCGGCCATGCCGGAGCCGCCCTGGTGGTGCCGGATCATCAGCCGCAGGAACTGGACGTCGAACGCCGTCCCGGACAGCGACCGCAGCTCGGCCAGCTCCTCCTCGGTGGCCATGCCCGGCATCAGGCCGGTGCCGGAGTGGTCGTGGCCGGAGGCGCCCATCCAGGCCATCTGCGTGCCGCCCGTCGGCGGCAGCCCCCACAGGCTCAGCCACCCCTGCATCCGGCCGATCTGGTTGGTCTGGGTGGTCGCGATGTCGAAGCCGAGCTGCCGCACCTCGGGGTCCGTGCTGCGGTCGGCGACGAGGTTGGCCATCTCCACGCCCTGGAGGTGGTGGGCGGCCATGTCCCGGGAGAACCCCGCGTCGACTGAGTCCGCCGTCGGGGGGTCCTCCCGGGCGATGCCCAGGGCCACCGCGCCCGCGCCGCCGAGGACGACCAGCGCGACGGCGATGATCCCGAGCAGGACCGCCCGCAGCCGGCTGTGGGGTGCAGCGGCCGGCTCCGTCGCGACGTCCTCGGGGCTGACGACGGCCATGGTCAGGGCGCGTCGGTCCCGCCGGCCTCGGGGGACGGCGTGGTGGGCATGTCGCTCGAGCCGACCGGCGCGCTCGCTTCCCCGTTGGTCAGCGGGGAGGCGACGAAGTCGGGGTTCTCACAGGACGCGCCGGGCTCCGGCGTGTTGTCCGCGTTGTAGGTCAGGAAGTCGACGAACTGCTTGATCCGCTCGTCCGTGGCCGAGTCCACCTTCAGCTGGTGGTTCCAGGCCTGCAGGCTGACCGCGGCGTCCAGGCCCGGCCGCGGGGAGAGCATGGTCCCCGACGTGTTGTCGACGATCTCGCTGAGCGCGTCGATGCCGTCCTGGTCGACCAGATCGGGGTTGTAGACGATCCACACGGCGCCGTGCTCGAGGGAGTGGACGGCGTTCTCGTTGCGGATGTCGACGGTGTACACGGTGCCCGTGCAGTCGGCCCAGACGCCATCGTGCGGGCCGCCGACCGGCGGCGACTCCTTGTACTGGACCTGCGTGGTGACGTGCTCCTGGCCCTTGGCGTAGTCGTAGGTCTGGATCCCCGCGATCTGGTCGACCGAGGTGACCTTGCCCTCGTTCGCCTTGCGCACCTGGATGGTCGCGTAGGTGATGACCGCCGCCGCGAAGACCACGACCGCGACCGCGCCGGCGATCAGCCCCCAGGGCTTGCGCTGCTGGGTGACCACCTGCGTCGGCGGCCGGGTGCGCCCGCCCTTGCCGCCGGCCGGCCGCGTGGTTCCCTTGGCGCCGGAACGGGACGCCGAGCCGCCACCGGCCGACCGGCCGGACCCGCCGCGGGTCTCGCCGCGCACGGCACGCGCGTCGTCGGTCTTGCGGTCCTTGGCCAAGGCCACTCCTCGATGCTGGGCGCGGGCGCGCGCCGTCGGGGGCGAGCGCGCCCTCCTCCGCGCCGCAGTCTAGGTCGGCGAGCTGTGGACGCCGGGGAACCGAAGGTCCGCGGGCGGCAGGGTCCGACGACGGGCGCGCGGGGGCCGGACGGCGCCTCAGTACGCTCGAGCAGTGACACCCGAGCAGCTGCGCGACGTCGTCCGGACCGCCGTGGCCGCGGCCGTCGACCGAGGCGCGCTGTCGGTCGAGGTCCCCGCCGACGTCCTCGTCGAGCGGCCGAAGAACCCCGAGCACGGCGACTACGCCACCAACACGGCCCTCCGGCTGGCCAAGGCCGCCGGCCGCCCGCCGCGCGAGGTGGCCGAGGTGCTGGCCGGCGAGCTGCGCGCGCACCCGGGCATCGCGTCGGTCGACATCGCCGGCCCCGGCTTCCTCAACCTGGTCCTCGCCAAGGACGCGCTCGGGCAGATCGCCGTCCGGGCGGTGACCGCGGGGGCGGAGTACGGGCGCACCGAGGTGCTGGCCGGTCAGCGGCTGAACCTCGAGTTCGTCTCGGCCAACCCCACCGGGCCGGTGCACATCGGCGGCACCCGGTGGGCCGCCGTCGGCGACGCGCTCGCCCGCCTGCTCGAGACCTCCGGCGCCGACGTCACCCGCGAGTACTACTTCAACGACGCCGGCGCGCAGATCGACCGGTTCGCGCGCAGCCTGCAGGCCGCGGCCAGGCAGCAGCCCGTGCCCGAGGACGGCTACGCCGGCGCTTACATCGACGACATCGCCGCGCAGGTCGTCGAGGAGGAGCCCGGCCTGCTCGAGCAGGAGGACGACGAGGAGCAGCTGCGCGTCTTCCGCTCCCGCGGCGTCGACCTCATGTGGGACGAGATCAAGGGCTCGCTCGCGCAGTTCGGCGTCGTGTTCGACGTCTACTTCTCCGAGCGGACGCTGCACGAGACCGCCGCGCTGGAGAAGGCGATCGCCCGGCTGCGGGAGAAGGGGCACGTCTACGAGGCCGACGGCGCCGTCTGGCTGCGGACGACGGACTTCGCCGACGACAAGGACCGCGTGCTGATCAAGAGCGACGGCGAGCCGACCTACTTCGCCGCCGACTGCGCCTACTACCTGAACAAGCGCGAGCGCGGCTTCGACAAGGTGGTGATCATGCTCGGCGCCGACCACACCGGCTACGTCGGCCGGTACAAGGCGCTGGTGGCCGCCATGGGTGACGACCCCGACGCCAACCTGGAGATCCTCATCGGCCAGCTGGTCAACCTGCTGCAGGGCGGCGAGCCGGTGCGGATGAGCAAGCGGGCCGGCACCGTGGTCAACCTGGAGGACCTGGTCGAGGCGATCGGCGCCGACGCCGCCCGCTACGCGCTGGCGCGCACGTCGATCGACCAGACGATCGACCTGGACCTGGACCTGTGGAGCCGGCAGACCAACGACAACCCGGTCTTCTACGTCCAGTACGCGCACGCGCGCATCTCGTCGGTGCTGCGCAACGCCGCCGACCTGGGCCTGGCGCTCGGGGACGCCGCGGAGGTCGACACCGCCCAGCTCTCCCATCCGCGCGAGGGCGACCTGCTGCGCGCGATCGGCGAGTTCCCGCGGGTGCTGACGACGGCGGCCGAGCTGCGGGCGCCGCACCGGGTGGCCCGCTACCTCGAGGAGCTGGCCGGCACCTACCACCGGTTCTACGACAACTGCCGGGTCCTCCCGCGCGGCGACGAGGAGGCCACCCCGCTGAACACCGCCCGGCTCTGGCTGTGCGCCGCGACCGCGGTCGTGCTGCGCAACGGCCTCGGCGTCCTCGGCGTGCACGCTCCGGAGCGGATGTGAGGGCGCACCCCGCGGGCCCCCTGCACGGGAGCCTCGCGCAGCCCACCCCGGCCGGCTCCCCGCCCGCGGACCTCGGCGTCGTCGACCCGCACGTCTGGCCGCGCACCGCCGAGCGCATCGACGGCGAGCTGCACCTCGGCGGGCGGGCCGTCACCGAGCTGGCCCGCACGCACGGCACGCCGCTGTTCGTCCTCGACGAGACCGACTTCCGCGGCCGCGCCGCCGACTTCGCCGCCGCGTTCGCCGGCGCCGACGTGCACTACGCGTCGAAGGCGTTCCTCTGCGGCCAGGTGGCCCGCTGGATCGCCGAGGACGGCCTGCACCTGGACGCCTGCTCCGGCAACGAGCTGGCGCTGGCGCTGGCCGCCGGGTTCCCGGCCGGGCGGATCGCGCTGCACGGCAACAACAAGTCGCCGGTCGAGCTGCAGATGGCCGTCGACGCCGGCATCGGGCGGATCGTGCTCGACTCGTTCGACGAGATCGACCGGCTGGTGCCGCTCGCCGCGGCACGGGTGGCCGCCGGCGGCTCCCCGGTCGCCGTCCTCGTCCGCTCGACGGTCGGCATCGAGGCGCACACCCACGAGTTCATCGCCACCGCGCACGAGGACCAGAAGTTCGGCTTCTCGCTGGCCACCGGTGACGCGCTGGCCGCGGCGGTGCGGGTGATCCGGGAGCCGGCGCTGCACCTGGCCGGCCTGCACAGCCACATCGGCTCGCAGATCTTCGACACCGCCGGGTTCGAGGCCGCCGCGCACCGCGTCGTGGGGCTGCTCGGCCAGATCCGCCAGGCGACGGGGGAGGTGCTCGGCGAGCTCAACCTCGGGGGCGGCTTCGGCATCGCCTACGTCTCCGACGACGACCCGGTGAGCCCGCACGACGTGGCCGGCCGGCTGCGCGCGGTCGTGGCCGCCGAGTGCGCGGCCCTGGACCTCCCGGTGCCCCGGCTGGCCGTGGAGCCGGGCCGGGCCATCGCCGGGCCGGGCACGGTGACGCTCTACGAGATCGGCACGATCAAGCCGGTGCGGCTCGGCGCCAGCGGCACGCCCGGCGCCCCGCTGGTGCGCAACTACGTGTCGGTGGACGGCGGCATGAGCGACAACATCCGCACCGCCCTCTACGACGCGGCCTACACCTGCGTGCTCGCCAACCGCACCTCCGACGCCCCGCCGGCGCTGTGCCGGGTGGTCGGCAAGCACTGCGAGAGCGGCGACGTGCTGGTCCGCGACCTGTGGCTGCCCTCCGACGTGCAGGCCGGCGACCTGCTGGCGGTCGCCGCCACGGGCGCCTACTGCTGGTCGATGGCGAGCAACTACAACTATCTGCTCAAGCCTCCGGTGGTCGCCGTGCGGGACGGCGCCGCCACGGAACTCGTGCGGCGTCAGACACTGTCCGACGTGTTCGCTCTCGACGCGGTCCTCGCGGACGTGCCCGCACCCGCGCCCGCCCCCTCCCAGCCGGCCCCCGAGCACCCCGTGGGAGCCCGATCATGAGCGCCCCCCTGCGCGTCGCCCTGCTCGGCTGCGGCACCGTCGGCGGCGCGGTGCTGCGGCTCATCGGGGAGCAGGCCGAGGACCTCGCCGCCCGGATCGGCCGCCGCGTCGAGGTCGCCGGCGTCGCCGTCCGCCGTCCGGACCACCACCGGGACGTCCCGGCGGAGCTGCTCACGACCGACGCCGAGGCGCTGGTCAGCCGTGAGGACGTCGACCTCGTCGTCGAGGTGATCGGCGGCATCGAGCCGGCCCGCACGCTGCTGATGGCCGCGTTCGAGGCGGGCAAGCCGGTGGTCAGCGCGAACAAGGCGCTGCTCGCCGAGGACGGCGTCGCGCTGCACGCCGCGGCCGCCAAGGCCGGTGTCGACCTCTACTACGAGGCCGCGGTGGCCGGTGCCATCCCGCTGCTGCGCCCGCTGCGCGAGTCGCTGGCCGGTGACCAGCTGCGCCGCGTCGTCGGCATCGTCAACGGGACGACGAACTACATCCTCTCCCGCATGGCCGAGACCGGCGCCGGGTTCACCGAGGCGCTGGCCGAGGCGACCGAGCTGGGCTACGCCGAGGCCGACCCGACCGCCGACGTCGACGGCTTCGACGCCGCCGCGAAGGCCGCGATCCTCGCCGGCCTGGCGTTCCACACGCCGGTGACCGCGGCCGACGTCTACCGCGAGGGTATCTCCGCGGTCACCGCCACCGACGTGGCCCGCGCGGCAGAGATCGGCTGCGTGGTCAAGCTGCTGGCGATCTGCGAGCGGGTGCCCGGCCCGGACGGAGACTCGGTGGCCGTCCGCGTGCACCCGGCGATGATCCCGACGTCGCACCCCCTGGCCGCGGTCGGCGGGGCGTTCAACGCGGTGTTCGTCGAGGCCGAGGCCGCGGGGCAGCTGATGTTCTACGGGCAGGGCGCCGGCGGCGAGCCCACCGCCAGCGCCGTCCTCGGCGACCTGGTCGCGGTGGCCCGCAACCGGCTGGCCGGCGCCGCGGGCCCGGCCGTCACCTCCTACGCCGGCCTGCCCACGCGGCCGATCGCGGAGACCCCGACGCGCTACCACGTGAGCCTCGACGTGGCCGACAAGCCGGGCGTGCTGTCGGCCGTCGCGCACGAGTTCGCCGAGCACGGGGTGAGCATCGCCACCGTCCGCCAGGACGGGCACGGCGACGCCGCGACGCTGGTGATCGTGACCCACAGCGCCCCCGACGCGGCCCTCTCGGCGACGGTCGAGGCGCTGCAGGAGATGCCCGCGGTCCGCGGGGTGACCAGCGTGCTGCGCGTGGAGGGGCTCACATGAACGCGAGGACGACGGGCGAGCGAGCATCGCAGCGAGGAACGAGCGAGGAGCGGAACGAGTCCGGAGTCGAGTCATGAGCTCAGTTCCGCAGGTGATGTCGCCGTACTGGCCGGGGCTGATCGAGGCCTACCGCTCCCGGCTGCCGGTCAGCGCCGACACCCCGGTCGTCACCCTCCAGGAGGGGGCGACGCCGCTGGTGCCGGCGAAGGAGCTCTCCCGCCGCACCGGCTGCGACGTCTACCTGAAGGTCGAGGGCGCCAACCCGACCGGGTCGTTCAAGGACCGCGGGATGACGATGGCCATCACCAAGGCCGTCGAGGAGGGCTCGCAGGCGGTCATCTGCGCCTCCACCGGCAACACCAGCGCCAGCGCCGCCGCCTACGCCGCCCGCGCCGGGCTGGTCTGCGCCGTCCTGGTGCCGCAGGGCAAGATCGCCACCGGCAAGCTCGCCCAGGCGCTGGTGCACGGGGCGAAGCTGCTGCAGGTCCAGGGCAACTTCGACGACTGCCTCGCGCTGGCCAGCAAGCTGGCGATCGACTACCCGGTCAGCCTGGTCAACAGCGTCAACCAGTACCGGATCGAGGGGCAGAAGACCGCCTCGTTCGAGATCGTCGACGTGCTCGGCGACGCCCCCGACGTCCACTGCCTGCCGGTCGGCAACGCCGGCAACATCACCGCGTACTGGCAGGGCTACCGCGAGTACGCCGCCGACGGGATCGCGACGAGGACCCCGCGGATGTGGGGCTTCCAGGCCTCCGGCGCCGCGCCGATCGTCAACGGCGCTGTCGTGGAGCAGCCGACGACGATCGCCACCGCGATCCGGATCGGCAACCCGGCCTCGTGGACCAAGGCGCTGGCCGCGCGGGACGACTCCGGCGGCCGGATCGACGCCGTCACCGACCGGGCGATCCTCGCCGCCTACCGCCTGCTCGCCCGCACCGAGGCGGTCTTCGTCGAGCCCGCCTCCGCGGCGTCGGTCGCCGGGCTGCTGCAGGTCGCGGAGGCCGGCGGGCTGCCGGCCGGCTCGCGGGTGGTGTGCACGGTCACCGGCAACGGGCTGAAGGACCCGGAGTGGGCCATCTCCGGCGCCCCGGCCCCGGTGACCATCCCGGTCGACGCCGCCGCGGCCGCCGCCCAGCTCGGTCTATGACCTCCACGGTTCGGGTCCGTGTACCCGCCACGAGCGCGAACCTCGGTCCCGCGTTCGACTGCGCCGGCCTCGCGCTGACCTGCCACGACGTCCTCGAGTTCGGCGTCACCGACGGCGGGCTGTCCATCGGGATCAGCGGGGTGGGCGCGGGGGAGCTGCCGACCGACGAGTCGCATCTCGTCGTCCGCGCGTTCCGGGCCGCGTGCGACGAGCTCGGCTGGACGCCGTCCGGCCTGCGGCTGACCGCGACCAACGAGATCCCGCAGGGGCGGGGGATGGGCTCGTCGGCGGCCGCCGTCGTCGCCGGCGTCGTCGGGGCGTGGGCGCTGTGCCCGGACGTCGCGACGATCGACACCGACGCCGTCCTGCGGCTGACCACCGAGCTGGAGGGGCACCCCGACAACGTCGCGCCCTGCCTGCTCGGCGGGGCCACGCTGTCGTGGACGACGGAGCGCGGCGCCCGCGCCGAGCGGATCGACGTGCACCCGGAGATCCGGCCGGTGGTGCTCGTCCCGGAGCGCACGCTCTCGACGCACGTCGCCCGCGGGCTGCTGCCCAACGTCGTCCCGCACACCGACGCGAGCTTCAACGCCGGCCGCTCCGCGCTGCTGGTGCACGCCCTCACCCAGGCGCCGGGATTGCTGCTCGAGGCGACCGAGGACCGGCTGCACCAGCGCCAGCGGGCGGCCGCGATGCCCGAGTCGGCGGCGCTGATCGAGCGGCTGCGCGCGGCGGGGCACGCCGCCGTCGTCTCGGGCGCCGGGCCGAGCGTGCTCGTGCTCAGCGGGGCGGCGGCCGCGGCGGACGAGGTGAGATCGCTCACCCCTGAGGGGTGGGACGTGCGGCCGCTCGACGTCGACCCGACCGGGGCGCAGGTAGTCTCGGAAGGGGCCGAGGTAAAGTCCTGATAACGAGGAACACGCCGGGAAAGCACGGTGTTGTCGTGTCCGTGGGTCGCGTCTAGGCTCACGGCGTAGCCGCCCTCTCGGGCGAGCCTCGCGCGGGGCGTTGCAGACGATTCCGTCGCCGCTGATCCGCCTCGCACCCATGAGATCCGCTCCCTTTGTCGTCCCGTCACCGGCCGGACCGCCAGGGGAACGGGTCACCCCCTGCGCTGGTAGGCGCAGGTCACCGCAGGGAAGGACCTGTACGTGAGTGAAAGCACCGACCTCGTCGTGACCGGCGCGCAGTCCGCTGCCGGCTCGAGCGAGGCACCTGCCGCTTCTGGGACGGCGGGTCGTTCCCGTCGCCGCGGCAGCGGGCTGTCCGGGATGCTGCTGCCCGAACTGCAGCAACTGGCGGCCGAACTGGGCATCTCCGGCACCGGCCGGATGCGCAAGAGCGACCTCGTCGCCGCCATCTCCGAGCGCCAGTCCGGCGGGTCGGCCGACGGCACCGTGCCTGCCCCGGCGACCTCGACGGAGAGTGCGGGAAGCGGGAAGCGCAGCGGTGGCGCGCCCGCCACCGCCGAGCCGCTCGAGGCCCCGGTCAGCGGTGGCGCCAACGCCGGCCCGGTCGTGAGCGCCCCCGAGGTCGAGAGCACCACGGGTCGCCGTCGTCGTGGCGCCAGCCGCCCCGCCGGGTCCCCGGCCGTCACCGACGCCGCCCCGGCCGAGACCACCGCGCCCGCCGAGGCGGCGCCGGCGCAGACCGAGGCGAGCGCTCCCGCCGAGGAGCGCACCGAGGGCGAGCGCCCGCAGCGCAGCCGCGACCGCCAGCGCAGCCGTGACGGCCGCGACGGCGGCGAGCGGACCGAGCGCGCGGAGCGGACCGAGCGCGCGGAGCGGACCGAGCGCACGGAGCGCACCGAGCGCACCGACGGCGACCGCCAGCAGCGCAACCGCGACCGGGACGGCGGCGATCGCCCCGGCAACCGCGAGGGCAACCGCGGTCCCGAGCGCGGCGAGCGCACCGACCGCGGCGGGCGGCCGGACAACCGCGCCGACAACCGCGGCGGGGACAACCGTGGCGGCACCGACCGCGACGAGGACGACGACGACTTCGAGGGCGGCCGCGGCCGCCGCGGGCGCCGCTACCGCGACCGCAACCGGCGCGGTGGCCGGGACCGCTTCGAGCCGAACGAGCCGACCGTCAGCGAGGACGACGTCCTCCTGCCGGTGGCCGGCATCCTCGACGTCCTGGACAACTACGCGTTCGTCCGCACCTCGGGCTACCTGACCGGGCCGAACGACGTCTACGTCTCCCTGTCGCAGGTCCGCCGTTACGGCCTGCGACGCGGCGACGCCATCACCGGCGCCGTCCGCCAGCCCCGCGAGGGTGAGCGCAAGGACAAGTACAACGCGCTCGTCCGCCTGGACACGGTGAACGGCCTGGAGCCCGAGCAGGCGCGCCAGCGCCCCGAGTTCCACAAGCTGACCCCGCTCTACCCGCAGGAGCGCCTGCGGCTGGAGACCGAGTCGCACCAGCTGACCACCCGGGTCATCGACCTGGTCATGCCGATCGGCAAGGGGCAGCGCGCGCTGATCGTCAGCCCGCCGAAGGCCGGCAAGACGATGGTGCTGCAGGCGATCGCCAACGCGATCACCACCAACAACCCGGAGTGCCACCTCATGGTCGTCCTCGTCGACGAGCGGCCCGAGGAGGTCACCGACATGCAGCGCTCGGTGAAGGGCGAGGTCATCGCCTCGACCTTCGACCGGCCGCCGTCGGACCACACCACGGTCGCCGAGCTGTCGATCGAGCGGGCCAAGCGCCTGGTCGAGATGGGCCACGACGTCGTCGTCCTGCTCGACTCGATCACCCGGCTGGGCCGCGCCTACAACCTGGCGGCCCCCGCCAGCGGGCGCATCCTCTCCGGTGGTGTCGACTCGACGGCGCTGTACCCGCCGAAGCGGTTCCTCGGTGCGGCGCGCAACATCGAGCACGGCGGCTCGCTGACGATCATCGCCTCGGCGCTGGTCGAGACCGGGTCGACCATGGACACGGTCATCTTCGAGGAGTTCAAGGGCACCGGTAACGCGGAGATCAAGCTCGACCGCCGGCTGGCGGACAAGCGGGTCTTCCCGGCCGTGGACGTCAACGCGTCGGGCACGCGCAAGGAGGAGATCCTCATGTCGCCCGACGAGCTGGCCATCCTCATCAAGCTGCGCCGGGTGCTGTCCGCTCTCGAGCCGCAGCAGGCCCTCGAACTGCTGCTCGACAAGCTGCGCAAGACGCGCACCAACGTCGAGTTCCTCATGCAGATCCAGAAGACCACCCTGGGGCCGGGCAACGACTGAAAAGACGATCGGGGATACTCACCGATCGAGTGGCGCCGGCGGGCGTGGAATGCATCCCCGCCCGTCGGCGTTCGACCACCCGCAAGCTTTCGCAACGAAGAGGCAGAGGCGCATGAAGCCCGACATCCACCCGGCCTACAACGTCACCACCGTGACCTGCGGCTGCGGCAACACCTTCACGACGCGCAGCACGTCCCCGAGCGGTCAGCTGACCGTCGAGGTGTGCTCGGCGTGCCATCCCTTCTACACCGGCAAGCAGAAGATCCTGGACACCGGTGGCCGCGTCGCCCGCTTCGAGAAGCGGTTCGGCAAGCGGACCGCCGGCTCCGGCGCCGACAAGTAGCGACACCGACGGCGCCCGTGCCCACCCCGGAAGGGGAGGGGACGGGCGCCGTCGTCGTGTCCGCACCGCGCTACCGCGCTTTATCGCGATAAAGCGCACTGAGAGGCGAACGTGATGAGCACCGAGGCCGGCACCGACCGGTTGGCGGGGCTGCTCGCCGAGCACGCCTCGCTGGAGGCCGAGCTCGCCGACCCGGCGGTGCACGCCGACCAGTCGCGTGCCCGCCGGCTCGGCCGCCGCTACGCGCAGCTGGCGCCGGTCGTGGAGACCGCCCGCGCGCTCGACAGCGCCCGCGACGACCTCGCCGCCGCGCGTGAGCTGGCCGCCGAGGACGCCTCCTTCGCCGCCGAGGCGACCTCGCTCGAGGCCCGCATCGACGAGCTGTCGGATCGGCTCCGCGAGCAGCTGCTGCCCAAGGACCCCGACGACGACAAGGACGTCATCCTCGAGATCAAGGCGGGGGAGGGCGGCGCGGAGTCGGCGCTGTTCGCCGGCGACCTGCTGCGCATGTACCTGCGCTACGCCGAGCGGCGCGGCTGGTCGGCCGAGGTGATCGACGCCGTCGACGCCGAGCTGGGCGGGTACAAGGACGTCTCGGTCGCGGTGAAGTGCCGGGCGGCCTCAGGCGACACTGCGGGCATCTGGTCGCGGCTGAAGTTCGAGGGCGGCGTGCACCGCGTGCAGCGGGTGCCGGTCACCGAGAGCCAGGGCCGCATCCACACCTCGGCCGCCGGCGTCCTGGTGCTGCCCGAGGCCGAGGAGGTCGACGTCACCGTCGACGCCAACGACCTGCGCATCGACGTCTTCCGGTCGAGCGGGCCGGGCGGGCAGAGCGTCAACACGACCGACTCGGCGGTGCGGATCACCCACCTGCCCACCGGCATCGTGGTCAGCTGCCAGAACGAGAAGAGCCAGCTGCAGAACCGGGAGTCGGCGCTGCGCATCCTGCGCTCGCGGCTGCTGGCCGCCGCCCGCGAGGAGGCCGCCGCCGCGGCCAGCGACCAGCGGCGCAGCCAGGTGCGGACGGTCGACCGCAGCGAGCGGGTGCGCACCTACAACTTCCCGGAGAACCGGATCTCCGACCACCGGGTCGGCTACAAGGCCTACAACCTCGACCAGGTGCTCGACGGCGACCTCGACGCGGTCATCGACGCGCTGACCCGCGCGCACACCGCCGAGCTGCTGGCGGCCGGCTCCTGAATCCGCGCACGCTGCTCGCCGAGGCCGCCCGCCGGCTGGCCGAGGCCGGGGTCGAGTCGCCCCGGGTGGACGCCGAGCTGCTGCTCGCCTGCGCACTCGGCACGTCCCGGACGGCGCTGCTCACCCTCGACGCCGTCCCGGACGACGCCGCCGCCCGCTTCGCCGCGCTGCTCGACCAGCGCGCCGACCGCGTGCCCCTGCAGCACCTCACCGGCCGGGCGCCGTTCCGCCACCTCGAGCTCGCCGTCGGCCCGGGCGTCTTCGTGCCCCGGCCGGAGACCGAGCAGCTGGCCGGCTGGGCGCTCGAGCGGCTGGCGGGCATGCCGCAACCGCTCGTCGTCGACCTGGGCGCCGGCTCCGGGGCCCTGGCGCTCTCGATCGCCCACGAGCACCCCGGCGCCCGGGTGGTCGCCGTCGAGCGCGATCCGGTGGCCATCGAGTGGACGCGCACCAACGCCACCGGCTCGACCGTCGAGGTGCTGGCCGGCGACATGACCGACCCCGTGCTGCTGCGCGAGCTCGACGGCGCCGTCGACCTCGTCGTCTCGAACCCGCCCTACGTGCCGGACGGCGCCGGCCTGCCGCGCGAGGTCGCCGACCACGACCCGCCGCTGGCGCTGTGGGGCGGCCCCGACGGGCTCGACGTCGTCCGCGGGCTGCTCGACACCGCCGCCCGGCTGCTGCGCCCCGGCGGCGGCCTCGGCATCGAGCACGCCGACCAGCAGGGCACCGCGCTGCCCGCGCTGGTCCGGGCCCACGGCGGGTTCGCCGACGTGGCGGACCACCCCGACCTCGCCGGCCGGCCCCGGTACACGACCGCTCAGCGCTCGCAGAGCGCGAACTCGTAGCCCGCCGTGCCGGGCGTGGTGAGCCCGAGGTCGCGGCGCAGCACCATCACCTGCGCGGGAGCCGGCGCGCACGGCCCGTACTCCACGTCGAGGACGACGTCGTAGGCGGCCGCGTACGCCGCGCACTCGCCGAGCGCCGCGCAGTCCTCGGTGATCGCGAAGTCGAACCCGAGGTCCTCCCCGAGGAGCTCGACGGCGTTCTTCTGCGCGATCGCGAGGCCGTCGGCGTGCGCGCGGGCGACCAGCAGCCGGGCCATGGCGACGGCGTCCGCCCGGTCGAGCGCACCGCCGGAGCGGGTCCAGCTGTCCAGGTTGTCCGGCTCGACGGCGTCGAACCGGTCCTCCGCGCAGCCGTCGATCCACCCGCCGACGGTCTCCATCAGCGCCGCGCGCCGGGCCACCGTCGAGATGTCGAAGAGGTGCTCGCGGGGCCAGTCGGGGTCCTCGACGCGGTCGCCGTCGGCGTCGTGCAGCAGCAGGGACTCGGGGACGGCGTCCTCGCCCGGCTGGGTCTGGAACGCGTTGACCGAGCAGACGGAGTAGTGGCCGCGGTTCGGGGCGTCGTGCCGGTCGCGGACGAGGATGCCCACCCCCTCCGGGGCCGGGTAGGCGCCGCCGAGCTGGTAGTCGAAGGCGGTCCCGCGCGGCGGGGCGGTGATGTGCTGCGCGGCGGAGCAGCCGGTCAGCAGGAGCAGCCCGGCGACGGCGACGGCGTCCCACCGCACAACGTCCGAGGGTACGTGCGGCAGGATCGGACGGCGTGGCCGACGTGTACGACTGCTCCGACCCCGACGCCCGCGAGGCCGGCCTCGACGCCGCCGTCGCCGCGATCAGCGCGGGCCAGCTGGTCCTGTTGCCGACCGACACCGTGTACGGGGTCGCGGCCGACGCGTTCTCGCCGACGGCGGTGACCGGGCTGCTGGCGGCGAAGAACCGCGGCCGCGCGATGCCGGTGCCGGTGCTGATCGGCGAGTCCTCGACGATGGGCGGCCTGGTGCTGCGGGTGCCGCCGGTGGCCACCCAGCTGGCGGAGGCGTTCTGGCCGGGCGGGCTGACCGTCGTCGTCGAGCACGCGCCCTCGCTGGCCTGGGATCTCGGGGACGCCGAGGGCACCGTGGCCATCCGCCTGCCGGACGACGACGTGGCCCGTTCCCTGCTGCGCCAGACCGGTCCGCTGGCCGTCTCCAGCGCCAACCGCTCGGGTCGCCCGGCGGCGACGACCGCGGAGCAGGCGATCAAGCAGCTGGGCATGCACGCGGCGGTCGTCCTGGACGGCGGCCCGCGTGCGAACTCGGAGCCGAGCACGATCGTCGACTGCACCGGACCGACGCCCCGCGTCCTGCGGGTGGGCGCCATCTCCGTCGACCGGCTCCGCGAGGTCGTGCCCGAGATCACCGACTGAACGGAGGGGGACCGGCACGGATCCCCTCCGTTCCGGGGCTGGGCGATACCGTGGGACGACAGCCCCCCGCCTCGACGCCTCTGGAGCGCGCCGCGATGAGCACCCCCTACTGGGGCCCGGACTTCGACGCCCTGGCCGCCTTCGATCCCGACATCGCCGGCGTCGTCACCGACGAGCTGGACCGCCTGCGTGGCGGCCTCCAGCTGATCGCCAGCGAGAACTTCACCAGCCCGGCGGTGCTCGCCGCGCTGGGCAGCACCCTGTCGAACAAGTACGCCGAGGGCTACCCGGGACGGCGGTACTACGGCGGCTGCGAGGTGGTCGACCGGGCCGAGGAGATCGGCATCGCCCGGGCCAAGGAGCTCTTCGGCGCCGAGCACGCCAACCTGCAGCCGCACTCGGGCGCCAACGCCAACCTGGCGGCGTACGGCGCCTTCCTGCAGCCCGGCGACACCTTCCTCGCCATGGCCCTGCCGCACGGCGGCCACCTGACCCACGGCGCGAAGGTGTCCTTCTCCGGCAAGTGGTTCAACGCCGTCCAGTACGGCGTCAACCCGGAGACCGAGCACATCGACTACGACCAGGTCCGCGACCTGGCCCGCGAGCACCGGCCCAAGATGATCATCTGCGGCGGCTCGGCGATCCCGCGGCTGATCGACTTCGCGGCGTTCCGCCAGATCTGCGACGAGGTCGGCGCGATCATGATGGTCGACGCCGCGCACTTCATCGGCCTGGTCGCGGGCAAGGCGATCCCGAGCCCGGTGCCCTACGCCGACGTGGTCACCTTCACCACGCACAAGGTGCTGCGCGGCCCCCGCGGCGGCGCGTTCGTCTGCAAGGCCGAGCACGCCAAGGCGCTGGACAAGGCCGCCTTCCCGATGATGCAGGGCGGCCCGCTCATGCACGCGGTCGCGGCCAAGGCCGTGAACCTCAAGGAGTGCCTGCAGCCGGAGTACCAGGCCTACGCCCGGCAGGTCATCGCCAACGCGCAGACCCTCACCGAGGGCCTCGCGGCGGAGGGGCTGCGGCCGGTCGCCGGCGGCACCGACACCCACCTGGCGCTGCTCGACCTGCGCGAGACCGGCGTGACCGGCGCGGAGGCCGAGGCCCGCTGCGACGCCGCGGGCATCGTGCTCAACAAGAACGCCATCCCGAACGACCCGCAGCCGGCGTCGGTCGCCTCGGGCATCCGCGTCGGCAGCCCGGCGGTCACCACGCAGGGCATGACCGAGACGGACATGAAGGAGATCGCCTCGCTCATCGGGACGGCGATCCGCGACACCGACGGCAGCCGGACCGCGGAGGTCAACACCGCGGTCCGCGAGCTGGTCGGCGCGCACCCCGCGTATCCCCACACCGCGCAGGCCGTCTGACTCCGACATGCGCGAGTACGCCGTCGTCCTGCTCACCGCCGGTCTGGTCACCTTCCTGGCCACACCGGTGGTGCGGATGGTGGCGATCCGCTGGCGCATGATGGCCGCGCCCCGCGAGCGGGACGTGCACGTCATCCCGACCCCGCGGGGCGGCGGCGTGGCCATGTACCTGGGGGTGGCCGCGGCGGTGCTGGTCGCCACGCGGCTGCCGGCCCTGCAGCGGACCTTCGACGACTCGCAGACCGCGGCCGTGCTGGTCGCGGGCGGGCTGATCTGCCTGCTCGGCGTGCTCGACGACAAGTTCGGCCTGGACGCGCTGACCAAGCTGACCGGGCAGATCGCCGCGGCCGGCGTCATGGTGCTGCTCGGCGTCCAGCTGGCCTTCGTCTTCCTGCCCGTCGCCGACATCGGCACGCTGTCGCTCGGCCCGAGCATCGGCGTGCCGCTGACCGTCCTGCTCACCGTCCTCACGGTGAACGCGCTGAACTTCATCGACGGCCTCGACGGGCTCGCCGCCGGGGTCTCGGCGATCGCGGCCCTGGCCTTCTTCGCCTACAGCTACAACCTCGGCCTGGTCGGCTACGACGACGTCGCCAGCGCGCCGGCGCTCATCACCGCCGTTCTGGCGGGGGCCTGCCTGGGCTTCCTGCCGCACAACTTCAGCCCGGCGCGGATCTTCATGGGCGACTCGGGCTCGATGCTGGTCGGCCTGATGCTGTCGGCGGCCGCGGTGACGGCGACCGGGGGAGTGGACCCGCAGTCGTTCGACTCGGCGGCCAGCCTGCTGCCGCTCGCGCTGCCGCTGCTCGTGCCGATCGCGGTGCTCTTCATCCCGTTCGTCGACCTGGTCATGGCGGTCGTGCGCCGCAGCCTGCGCGGCAGGTCGCCGTTCTCGCCGGACAAGATGCACCTGCACCACCGGCTGCTCTCGATCGGCCACTCGCACCGGCGCGCGGTGCTGGTCATGTACTTCTGGGCGGCGCTGCTCTCCTTCGGGGCGGTCACGCTGTCCATCACCGGCGGCCGGGTCGAGCTGCTCCTCGCCATCGGCGTGCTGCTCGCCATCGGCGTCGTCGTCGTCCTGAGCCCGCGTGCCCGCCGGGCGGCGCGGGAGGCGCGGGCCGCCGAGCTGGCGGCGCAGAAGGAGCGCAGCCGGGCCGCCCACCCGACGGCCCGCGCGGTGCGGACGGCGGCCGTGCCGCCCGCCGCGGCCGAGCAGGCGCCGGCGCGACCGGGCGTGCGGCAGGTGGTCCCGTGACGGCGCCGACGCGCTCGAGCGCGCCCTGGGACCTGTCGTTCCTCCGGGTCGGCGCCCTTGTCGCGCTGAGTGTCACGGCGGTCGCGGCACCGGTCGTGGGGCTGCTCATGAGCTGGCCGGATGCCATCGGTGTGCTGGTGGGGGCGGTGATCGTCACCGTGTTCTTCTGCGCCTCCGGGGTGGTCGTCGCCTGGGCCGGGCGGATCTCGGACTCCTTCACGCTGCCCGCGGCGCTGGGCATGTTCTTCGTCAAGGCGCTCGCGCTCTTCGCCCTGCTGAACGCGCTCCCCGAGGACGGCTGGCTCGACCGGCTGACGCTCGCCTGGTCGGTCGTCGTGGGCGCGCTGCTGTGGAGCGGTGTCCAGCTCCGCTGGGTCTGGACCCGCCAGCTCTACTACGTCCAGCCCCCGCCGCCGCCCTCCGCCGAGGTCTGAGCACGGGCCCGGTCGACGGCCGGGAAAGCCCCCTCACAAGGGGCTTGATAGTGTCCGTCGCGATGGCCGAGGACATGTCCCCTCGTGGGGGCCCCCGGTCTCGACCTGCGAATCCAGCGCGGGGCGGCAGCGGTGCCGACACGGGCTGGTCGATCATCGGGACGATGTTGTCCGGGATGGCCGTGTGGGGCGGGGCCGGATGGCTGCTCGACCGGTGGCTGGACACGAAGGTGTTCGTCCCGGTCGGGATCCTCCTCGGCATGGCGGTGGCCATCTACCTGGTCGTCGTGAAGTACGGAGCCGTCGACCCGCCCGCGGGGACGCGGTCAGGGAACACCCCGGGCGGACGACGGAGCCGGCCCAGGACGCAGAAGGGACAACGGTGACCTCCAGCGCCCTCGCGCTCGGTGATGTGATCGCCGCCGCCAGCGATGGTTTCGAGGCCCCGGGCCTCGGTGAGTTCTACCCGGAGCCGATCGCGACGTTCTCCCTGTTCGGGATCCCGTTCGAAGTCACCCGGATCACGATCATCCTGTGGATCGCGACGTTCGCGATGCTGGCGTTCCTGATCGCCACGGTGCGCAAGCCGTCGATCGTGCCGGGCAAGCTGCAGTTCGTCGGCGAGACGGGCTATTCGCTCGTGCGCGACGGCATCGCCCGTGACGTCGTCGGCCCCAAGGGGCTGCCGTTCGCGCCCTTCCTGGCGTCGCTGTTCTTCTTCATCCTCGCGAACAACCTGATGTCGATCATCCCGTTCGCGCAGATCTCGCCGATGTCGAAGTTCGCCTTCCCGCTGGTCCTCGCGCTGATCTGCTGGGTGCTCTACATCTACATCGGGATCCGCGAGCAGGGCGCCGGCCGCTACTTCAAGGACATCCTGTTCCTGCCCGGCGTGCCCGCCCCGATGTACATCCTCGTGACGCCGATCGAGATCCTGCAGAACTTCATCGTGCGGCCGTTCACCCTCGCCGTCCGACTCTTCGCCAACATGTTCGCCGGCCACATGCTGCTGGTCGTCTTCTCGCTCGGCGCCGTCTACCTGTTCAGCCGCTTCGGGGAGAACTTCTCCTGGATCTTCGGCCCGGTGTCGGCCCTGATGGCGATCGTGATGACCTTCTTCGAGCTGCTGGTCATCTTCCTGCAGGCCTACGTCTTCACGGTCCTGATGGGCACCTACCTGAACGGGTCCATCGAAGCCGAGCACTGAGCCGGCACCAGCAGCACCACCCGGACAGCACCACCGCACGAACCCCGCAAGCCGCCCGGAGGACACCGGGCGACGACACAGGAGGAAAGACCCCGTCATGGATCTTCTGGCAGAAGTCAGCGGCAGCATCGGCTCGGTCGGCTACGGCCTCGCCGCGATCGGCCCGGGCATCGGCGTGGGCATCGTGTGGGCGGCCTACATCCAGGCCACCGCCCGCCAGCCCGAGTCGGCCGGTCTCACCCGTACCTACGCGTTCCTCGGGTTCGCCCTCTCCGAGGCGCTCGCCCTGATCGGCTTCGTCGTCCCCTTCGTCTTCGGCATCTGATCCGTACCTGCACGTACGGGTTCCGTCACCGACCAGGATGGTGAACACCATGCTCATCTGGGCCGCCGAGGAAGAACACAACCCGCTCCTCCCGCCCCTGGGCGAGATCGTCATCGGCCTGATCGCGTTCGCGATCGTGCTGGTAGTGCTGTTCAAGTTCGTCGCGCCTCGCTTCGAGCAGGTATTCCGCGCCCGCCGCGAGGCGATCGAGGGCGGGATCGAGCGCGCCGAGGCCATGCAGGCCGAGGCCAAGGCGGCGCTGGAGCAGTACCGCGCGCAGCTGGCCGAGGCCCGCACCGAGGCGGCCCAGATCCGCGACGCCGCCCGGGCGGAGGGGCAGCAGATCCTCGAGGAGCTGCGCGTCCAGGCCCAGGAGGAGTCCGCGCGCATCCTCGCCCGGGGTGAGGAGCAGCTGGCCGCGAACCGGCAGTCGGTGGTCAACGAGCTGCGCGGTCAGCTCGGCGCCCTGGCCGTCGAGCTCGCCGGCAAGGTGGTCGGTGAGTCGCTCGCCGACGAGGCGCGCCGGCGGGGCACCGTCGACCGTTTCCTGGACCAGCTCGACACGCTGACCGCCGGCTCCGACGGCCGTGGCGGCAGCACCGTCGCGGCCCAGGACGGCGGCCGCTGATGGATGCCTCCAGCCGGGCCGCGCTGGCCGGGTCGCGCGAGCGTCTCGACGAGCGGTCGCGCGGCGCGTCGGCCCAGGCTCTGCTGAGCCTCGCCGACGAGCTGTTCGCCGTCGCGCGGCTGCTCGACGGCCAGCCGACGCTGCGCCGCGCGCTCTCCGACCCGGCCGCCAAGCCCGACGACCGCGCGGGCCTGGCCCGCCGGCTGCTCGCCGGCAAGCTGTCGGAGGTGGCCCTCGACCTGGTCGAGACGGTCGCGCGGCAGCGCTGGTCGCGGCCGCTGGACCTGGTCGAGGCCGCCGAGGCGCTGGCCACCGACTCCGCGTTCCTCGCCGCCGACGCCGGCGGGCACCTCGACGGCGTCGAGGACGAGCTGTTCCGGTTCGGCCGCATCGTCGCCGGCGACCCCGCCCTCTCGCGCGTGCTGAGCGACCGCACGGCCTCCGCCAAGGGCAAGGCCGAGCTGCTCGACCGGCTGCTCGGGCGCAAGGTCGACCCGGTCACCGCGCTGCTGCTGCGCAACGTCCTCACCGGCCGGCACGTCGGGCAGGCGGAGAACGCGATCGAGCGGCTCTCCGAGGCAGCCGCCGCCCGGCGCGGCCGGTCGGTGGCCTTCGTGACGTCGGCGGTCGCGTTGAGCCCCGCCCAGGAGCAACGGCTCGGGCAGCTGCTCGGCCGGCTCTACGGGCGGACGATCGGCCTGCAGGTGACCGTCGACCCCGACGTGCTCGGTGGCCTGGTCATCCGCGTCGGCGACGAGGTCATCGACGGCAGCATCGCCCACCGGCTCGAAGCCGCCGGCCGACGGCTCGTCGGCTGACCGCCCCCCAGACTCCAGAACACATCCAGCAGGGAAGAGGACGCGCGCCATGGCCGAGCTGACCATCTCCGCGGACGAGATCCGCAGCGCCATCCAGAGTTACGTCACCGAGTACGCCCCCGACGTCTCCCGTGAAGAGGTCGGGACCGTCACGGAGGCCGGCGACGGCATCGCCCGGGTCGAGGGCCTGCCCTCGGTCATGACCAACGAGCTGCTCGAGTTCGAGAGCGGCGTCCGCGGTCTGGCGCTCAACCTCGACGTCCGCGAGGTCGGCGTCGTCGTCCTGGGTGACTTCGCCGGCATCGAGGAGGGCCAGCAGGTCCGCCGCACCGGTGAGGTGCTCTCGGTGCCCGTCGGTGAGGGGTACCTCGGCCGGGTCGTCGACCCGCTGGGCAACCCGATCGACGGCGGCGGCCCGATCGAGACCTCCGGCCGCCGCGCCCTGGAGCTGCAGGCGCCGACCGTCGTGCAGCGGCAGTCGGTGCACGAGCCGATGCAGACCGGCATCAAGGCGATCGACGCCATGACCCCGATCGGCCGCGGCCAGCGTCAGCTGGTCATCGGCGACCGGCAGACCGGCAAGACCGCGATCGTCGTCGACACGATCATCAACCAGAAGGAGGCCTGGGCCACCGGCGACCCGAAGCAGCAGGTCCGCTGCATCTACGTCGCCGTCGGCCAGAAGGGCTCCACCATCGCCGGCATCCGCGCCTCCCTCGAGGAGGCCGGCGCGATGGAGTACACGACGATCGTCGCCGCCCCGGCCTCAGAGGCCGCCGGCTTCAAGTACATCGCGCCGTACACCGGCTCGGCCATCGGCCAGCACTGGATGTACGAGGGCAAGCACGTCCTGATCGTGTTCGACGACCTGTCCAAGCAGGCCGAGGCCTACCGCGCCGTCTCGCTGCTGCTGCGCCGGCCGCCGGGCCGCGAGGCGTACCCCGGCGACGTCTTCTACCTCCACTCCCGGCTGCTGGAGCGCTGCGCCAAGCTCTCCGACGAGCTGGGCGCGGGCTCGATGACCGGTCTGCCGCTGATCGAGACCAAGGGCAACGACGTGTCGGCCTACATCCCGACCAACGTCATCTCGATCACCGACGGGCAGATCTTCCTCGAGACCGGTCTGTTCAACTCCGGTGTCCGCCCGGCCATCAACGTCGGCATCTCGGTGTCCCGCGTCGGCGGCTCGGCGCAGATCAAGGCCATGAAGTCGGTCGCCGGCCGGCTGCGCCTGGACCTCGCCCAATACCGCGAGCTCGAGGCCTTCGCCTCGTTCTCCTCCGACCTCGACGCCACCAGCCGCGCCACCCTGGACCGCGGGCAGCGCCTGGTCGAGCTGCTCAAGCAGGGCCAGTACCAGCCGTACCCGGTCGAGCGCGAGGTCGTCTCCATCTGGCTGGGCACCACCGGCAAGCTGGACAAGGTCCCGGTGAGCGAGGTGCGCCGCTTCGAGAGCGAGTTCCTCGACTTCGTCGCCCGCAACCACACGGGCGTCTTCGACGAGATCCGCACCTCGAAGGCCCTCGGCGACGACGCCGTCTCCTCCCTGGAGAAGGCCGTGGACGACTTCTACGGCCAGTACCAGACCGCCGAGGGCGAGACGCTGCGCATCAACGAGCCCGAGGCCGAGGCCATGGACGCCTCGGAGCGCGGCCAGGAGCGCGTCCAGGTGAAGCGGGGCTGACGTGGCCGGTTCCCTTCGCGCGCTGCGGCGCCGCATCCGCTCCACGCAGTCGACGAAGAAGATCTTCTCGGCGCAGGAGCTGATCGCCGGTGCCCGCATCGTGCGCGCCCAGGCCCGGGTGGAGGCGTCCAAGCCCTACGCCCGGGAGATCACGCGGGTGCTGTCGGCGCTGGCCTCCTCGGCCAGCCTCGACCACCCGCTGCTGACCGAGCGGCAGAACCCGCGGCGGGCCGCGGTCCTGGTGATCACCTCCGACCGCGGGTTCGCCGGCTCGTACAACGTCAACGTCCTGCGCCGCACCGAGGAGCTGCTGTCGCTCCTCCGGCAGGAGGGCAAGGACCCGGTGCTCTACGTGGTCGGCCGCAAGGGGGAGACCTACTACTCCTTCCGCAGTCGGCCGTTCGAGGAGTCGTTCACCGGCTTCTCCGAGCAGCCGCACTACGTCAACGCGCAGGAGGTCGGGCGCGTCCTCATCGACGCCTTCACCGCCGGTGAGGACGACGAGGACGGCGGCCCGGGGGCGGACGACGTGCTCGGCGTCGACGAGCTGCACATCGTCTACACCGAGTTCCGCTCGCTGCTCTCGCAGGTCCCGGTCGCCAAGCGGATGGCTCCGCTGGAGGTCGAGGAGGTCGAGGAGTTCGACTACGAGCGGGAGGACCGCGCAGCCGGGCACACCGGCGAGAGCGGCGTCCCGACGTCCTACGAGTTCGAGCCCTCCGCCGAGGCGCTGCTCGACGCGCTGCTGCCGAAGTACATCACCACCCGGATCTACGCGGCGATGCTCGAGTCGGCCGCCTCGGAGTCCGCGTCCCGGCGCCGGGCGATGAAGTCGGCCTCCGACAACGCCGAGGAGCTGGCCAAGAACCTCTCGCGTCAGGCCAACCAGGCCCGCCAGGCCGAGATCACCCAGGAGATCAGCGAGATCGTCGGCGGCGCCGACGCCCTCGTGTCGGCCGGCGCCGACGACTGACCGTCTTCACACAGGAGAGCACTTCATGACCGTCACCGAGGACCGTCCGTCCACCTCGCCGACCGGGGCCGCCACCGGCCGGGTCGTGCGGGTCACCGGACCCGTCGTCGACGTCGAGTTCCCGCGCGACGCGATGCCCGACCTGTTCAACGCCCTGAAGGTGGAGGTCACCCTCGCCGACCTGGGCAAGACGCTGACCCTCGAGGTCGCCCAGCACCTGGGTGACAACGTGGTCCGCACCATCTCGATGCAGCCGACCGACGGCCTGGTCCGCGGCGCCGAGGTCAGCGATACCGGCGGCCCGATCTCGGTGCCCGTCGGGGACGTCACCAAGGGCCACGTGTTCAACGCCCTCGGGGAGTGCCTCGACGAGCCCGGCTACGGCAGGGACGCCACGCACTGGGGCATCCACCGGCACGCGCCGCGCTTCGACCAGCTCGAGGGCCGCACCGAGATGCTGGAGACCGGCATCAAGGTCATCGACCTGCTGACCCCGTACGTGGCCGGCGGGAAGATCGGCCTGTTCGGCGGCGCCGGCGTGGGCAAGACCGTGCTGATCCAGGAGATGATCCGCCGGGTCGCCCAGGAGTTCGGTGGCGTGTCGGTGTTCGCCGGCGTCGGCGAGCGCACCCGCGAGGGCAACGACCTGATCACGGAGATGACCGAGTCCGGCGTCATCGAGTCCACCGCGCTGGTCTTCGGCCAGATGGACGAGCCGCCGGGCACCCGGCTGCGGGTGGCCCTGTCGGCGCTGACGATGGCGGAGTACTTCCGCGACGAGCAGAACCAGGACGTGCTGCTCTTCATCGACAACATCTTCCGGTTCACCCAGGCCGGCTCCGAGGTCTCCACGCTGCTCGGCCGCATGCCGTCGGCCGTGGGGTACCAGCCGACCCTCGCCGACGAGATGGGCGAGCTGCAGGAGCGGATCACCTCGACCCGCGGCCACTCCATCACCTCGATGCAGGCGATCTACGTGCCCGCCGACGACATCACCGACCCGGCGCCGCACACCACCTTCGCCCACCTCGACGCGACGACCGTGCTCTCGCGGCCGATCTCGGAGAAGGGCATCTATCCGGCCGTGGACCCGCTGGACTCCTCGAGCCGCATCCTGGACCCGCAGTACATCGGCCAGGAGCACTACAGCATCGCCCGCGAGGTGCAGCGGATCCTGCAGCGCTACGTCGAGCTCCAGGACATCATCGCCATCCTCGGCATCGACGAGCTCGGTGAGGAGGACAAGGTCACCGTCCAGCGGGCGCGGCGCATCGAGCGCTTCCTCTCGCAGAACATGTTCGTGGCCGAGGCCTTCACCGGGCAGCCGGGATCCTTCGTGCCGCTGTCGGAGACCCTCGAGGCGTTCAAGGCGCTCACCGAGGGCACCTACGACCACGTGCCGGAGCAGGCCTTCTTCATGTGCGGTGGACTCGAGGATCTCGAGAAGAACGCGGAGAAGCTCAAGCGCAACTGAAAGAGGACCCGCTGCAGGGACCCTGCAGCGGGGCCGTTCCAGCACGGCATCGGCCGGGTCCCCCTCACGGGGGCCCGGCCGTCGCGTCTCCGGCGGACCGGCGTTCCCCCGACCGGGTGATCTCTACCTGAGACGACTGCTTCCCCCGCCCCGCGCTGCCGAGCATGCTGGTGGTGCCCAGACCTGGGGCGCTGTGGGAGACGAAGGTGGAACCGGAGATCACGAGGACCGACGACGGTGGGGCCGGCTGGAGCTGGCCGCCCTACGCGCCGTGGGAGTCGCACAGCCAGCCGCGCTACGTCGTCGAGGACTGGGCCCCGGCCTCCACCGTCCGCCACCCGTGGGTGCGCGTGGGGCGCTGGACGCTCCTCTACCGTCGCGCAGCCTAGGCTCGGGGCGGGTGCCCTGGACGGGGCCGCCGCCGGCCGCGACGCTAAAGTGTCGCTGACCCGTCGTCGTGTCCTCCGAGACCGGCGACCCGTACCGCCATCGTCGGTGGACCCCGAGGAGTGTCGTGGCGACCCTGCAGGTCGAGTTGGTGGCCGTCGAGCGCAGGCTCTGGTCGGGCGAGGCCCGCATGGTCATCGCCCGCACGACCGAGGGCGAGCTGGGCGTCCTGCCCGGTCACGCCCCGCTGCTGGGGCAGCTCGCCGAGGGCGGTGTGGTCACCATCCGCACCGAGTCCGGTGAGGACGTCGTCGTCGCCGCCCACGGCGGCTTCCTGTCGGTGACCGAGCGCGGTGTGTCCATCCTCGCCGAGACCGCGGAGTTCTCCGGCGACATCGACGTCGAGCGGGCCCGGGACGCGCTGCGCCGCGCCGAGTCCGACGACGACCCCGAGTCCGTGGCCGCCGCCCGCCGGGCGATCGGGCGGCTGCGCGCCGCCGGTCAGGACGTCTGACCCGCCCGTCGACGGCTGTCCCCGGATGCCCACGGACCCGCCATGACGGTGGTCCTGCTGGTGCTGGCCGGGGTCGTGCTGGTCGCGGTGGTGGTCGCCTTCCTGCTCCGCCGCCGCTTCCTGCTCTCCGGCCTGGGCGCGGTCACCATGTGGCTGCGCCCCGCGCACTCGTCGCGGTGGTCGGTCGGGGTCGCCTGGTTCGGCGGCGACAGCCTGCTCTGGTACCGCGCCCTCTCGCTGGCCGTGCGGCCGCAGCGCCGGCTGCCCCGCGCCGACCTGCGGGTCGAGGGACGGCGGCCCGCGGGTCCGGACGACCTGGCGCTCCCCGCCGACGTCGTCGTCCTCACCTGTGAGACCCGGGAGGGCCGGCAGGAGCTGGCCATGGAGCCCTCCACGCTGACCGGCTTCCTCTCCTGGGTGGAGTCCGCGCCCGGCCTGCGCTGAACGCCGCTACTCCTTCGCCGCGCGCTGCGCGTGCACGCCGCTGTGCGCGCCCGGCTCCCACAGCACGTCGCCGTCGGGATTGGCGACCCTGGCGAGGATGAACAGCAGGTCCGAGAGCCGGTTGAGGTAGCGCGCGGTCTCCGGATTGGTGCGCTCGCCGTCGGCGGCGAGCAGCGCCCACACGCTGCGCTCGGCCCGCCGGACCACCACCCGGCCCTGGTGCAGCAGCGCCGCGGCCGGGGTGCCGCCGGGCAGGATGAAGCTGGCCAGCTTCGGCAGGTCGGCGTTCCAGGTGTCGCAGGCCGCCTCCAGCCGCTCGGTGTAGGCGGCGGTCACCCGCAGCGGCGGGAACTCCGGGTCCGGCGTGATCGGCGTCGACAGGTCCGCGCCGACGTCGAACAGGTCGTTCTGGACGCTGCGCAGCAGTTCGGCGACCGGCTCGGGCGGCGAGCCCAGCGCGAGCGCGACGCCGAGGACGCTGTTGGCCTCGTCCACGTCGGCGTAGGCGACCAGGCGCGGGTCGGTCTTGGCCACCCGGCTCATGTCGCCCAGGTGCGTCTGGCCGGCGTCGCCGGTCTTCGTGTAGATGCGCGTCAGCCGGACCGTCATGGGCCGACTCTAAGGCGGCCGTAGGGTGGACCGGTGGACTGCTTCCAGGTGACCGGTGGAACGTCCCTGCGTGGACGGGTACGGGTCACGGGTGCCAAGAACAGCGCCCTGAAGCTCATGGCCGCCGCGCTGCTGGCACCGGGGCGCACCGCCCTGGACGAGGTCCCCGACATCCTCGACGTGTCGATCATGAGCGAGGTGCTGCGCCGGCTCGGCTGCGGCGTCGCCTACGAGCGCACGCCCGGCAGCGGCGGGGGCGGCCGGGTGACCATCGACGTCCCCGAGGACCCGTCGACCGAGACCGACTACGACCTGGTCCGCCGCATGCGCGCCTCGATCAGCGTGCTCGGCCCGCTGGTCGCGCGCTGCGGCAGCGCCCGGGTGGCGCTGCCCGGCGGCGACGCGATCGGCTCCCGCGGGCTGGACATGCACATCTCCGGGCTGGAGAAGCTCGGCGCGACGATCACCAGCGAGCACGGCTTCCTCGTCGCCGGCGCGCCGACGCTGAAGGGCACCTCGATCTGGCTGGACTTCCCGTCCGTCGGCGCGACGGAGAACCTGGTCATGGCCGCCGTCCTCGCCGAGGGGACGACGGTCATCGACAACGCCGCCCGCGAGCCGGAGATCGTCGACCTGTGCGCGATGCTGGCGCTGATGGGCGCCAAGGTCGACGGGGCGGGCACGTCCACGATCACCGTCGAGGGCGTCTCGGCGCTCACCCCGGTCACCTACACCACCGTCCCCGACCGGATCGTGGCCGGCACCTGGGCGATCGGCGCGGTGATGACCCAGGGCGACATCGTCATCGAGCGCGCGGTGGCCGACCACCTCACCGTCGCGCTGGACAAGCTGCACACCGCCGGTGCGCGCGTGGAGGCGCTGCCGGACGGCGTCCGGGTGGCGATGGACGAGCGGCCCCGCGGGGTGGACGTCGTCACGCTGCCCTACCCGGGCTTCCCGACCGACCTGCAGCCGATGGCCGTGGCGCTGGCCGCGGTCTCCACGGGCACCGCCCTGATCACGGAGAACGTGTTCGAGGGCCGGTTCATGTTCGTCAACGAGCTGGTCCGGCTCGGGGCGTCGGTGCGCATCGACGGGCACCACGCCGTCGTCCGCGGCCGGGAGCGGCTCTCCAGCGCCCCGGTGGTGGCCACCGACATCCGGGCCGGCGCGGGGCTGGTGCTGGCCGGCCTGGTCTCCGACGGGGTGACCGAGGTGCAGGAGGTGCACCACGTCGACCGCGGCTATCCGGCCTTCGTCGAGCAGCTGTGCGGGCTCGGTGCCCAGGTCGAGCGGGTGCAGCGGGAGTTCTGAACTACTCCGGCGCGGCGAACGACGCGGCCAGCGCCCGGGCGCGGTCGGCGTCCTCGGGGAAGACCAGCACGTCGGCACGCAGCGGCTCGGGGAACCGGATCGTCGACCGGATGCCGGCGTCGGAGAGCACGGCCCGCAGTGCCAGCGCCGACTCCCGGCGCGAGAACGTCGCGACCCGGGTGAGCAGCCCGTCCTCGGTGGCGCTGGACCGGGACGCCCGCGAGCCGGTGCCGAAGGCCCAGCGCAGGAACAGCCCGATGAGCAGCAGGACGACGATCGCGATCACCGGACCGACCGCGTAGTGCAGGCTGCCCGCCTGGATCGGCACGGCCCACCTCCCGCGTCGGCGTTCCTCCCGCCGAGTGTGCCACCGGTCACCATCCCCGGGACCCGGCGGGCTACTGCCCGGTAACCGCCTTAGACTCCGGCGGCATGCCGTTCCCTTCAACGCCGAAGGACCGCGACCGGCCCTGGGTGATGCGCACCTACGCCGGCCACTCCTCGCCCGCGGAGTCCAACGCGCTGTACCGGCGCAACCTGGCCAAGGGCCAGACCGGGCTGTCGGTGGCCTTCGACCTGCCGACGCAGACCGGCTACGACCCCGACGACGAACTCGCCGCCGGTGAGGTCGGCAAGGTGGGCGTGCCGATCACCTCCCTCGCCGACATGCGGGCGCTGTTCGACGGCATCCCGCTCGACGAGATGAACACGTCGATGACGATCAACGCCACGGCGATGTGGCTGCTCGCGCTCTACCAGGTGGTCGCGGAGGAGCACGGGCACGACGTCTCGCAGCTGGCCGGGACGACGCAGAACGACATCATCAAGGAGTACCTGTCGCGCGGGACCTACGTCTTCCCGCCCGGGCCCTCGATGCGGCTGATCACCGACATGGTCGCCTACACGGTGACGGCGTTGCCGAAGTGGAACCCGATCAACATCTGCAGCTACCACCTGCAGGAGGCCGGGGCCACGCCGGTGCAGGAGATCGCCTACGCGCTGTCCACCGCGATCGCCGTCCTGGACTCGGTGCGCGACTCCGGCCAGGTGCCGGCCGACCGCTTCGGCGAGGTCGTCGCCCGCATCTCCTTCTTCGTCAACGCGGGCGTCCGCTTCGTCGAGGAGATGTGCAAGATGCGGGCCTTCACCCAGCTCTGGGACGAGCTGACGAAGGAGCGCTACGGCGTCGAGGACCCCAAGCACCGGCGGTTCCGCTACGGCGTGCAGGTCAACTCGCTCGGGCTGACCGAGGCCCAGCCGGAGAACAACGTCCAGCGGATCGTGCTGGAGATGCTCGCGGTCACGCTGTCGAAGGACGCCCGCGCCCGCGCCGTGCAGCTGCCCGCGTGGAACGAGGCGCTCGGCCTGCCCCGGCCGTGGGACCAGCAGTGGTCGCTGCGGCTGCAGCAGGTGCTGGCCTACGAGACCGACCTGCTCGAGTACGACGACCTGTTCGCGGGCTCCGTGGTGGTCGAGCAGAAGGTGGCCGAGCTGGTCGAGGGCGCCCGCGCGGAGATCGCCCGGGTGCAGGAGATGGGCGGCGCCGTCGCCGCGGTCGAGAACGGCTACATGAAGGGTCAGCTGGTCGCGTCGCTGGCCGAGCGGCGTCGGCGCATGGAGAGCGGCGCGGACGTCGTCGTCGGCGTCAACAGGTTCGAGAGCACCGAGCCCAACCCGCTGCTCGCCGACCTCGACACCGCGATCCAGACCGTCGACCCCGCGGTGGAGGCGGCGGCCTGCGAGTCGGTGAAGCGCTGGCGCGACGAGCGCGACCCGGAGCCGGCGCGGCGGGCGCTGGACCGGCTGCGGGCGGCCGCCGACACGTCCGAGAACCTCATGGCGGCGACCCTCGAGTGCGCCCGCGCCGGTGTGACGACGGGGGAGTGGGCCGGGGTCCTGCGGGAGGTGTTCGGGGAGTACCGGGCGCCCACCGGGGTGAGCGCGGCGACGGGCGGCGGCGAGGCCGACGAGTCGCTGGCCGACGTCCGGGCGCGGGTGCGGGCGACCGGTGAGGAGCTCGGCGGCCGGCTGCGCTTCCTGGTCGGCAAGCCGGGCCTGGACGGGCACTCCAACGGCGCCGAGCAGATCGCCGTCCGCGCGCGGGACGCCGGGTTCGAGGTGATCTACCAGGGCATCCGGCTCACCCCGGCTCAGATCGTCTCCGCCGCGGTCCAGGAGGACGTGCACGTCGTCGGGCTGTCGGTGCTCTCCGGCTCGCACCTGCAGGTGGTGCCGGCCGTGCTGCGCGGGCTGAGGGAAGCCGGGCTGGACGACGTCCCGGTGGTCGTCGGCGGGATCGTGCCGGACAGCGACGCCCGGCGGCTGCGCGAGCAGGGCGTCGCGCGGGTGTTCACGCCGAAGGACTTCGGGCTCACCCAGATCATGGGCGAGGTCGTCGACGTGATCCGCGAGGCCCACGGCCTGGGGGAGAAGGTCACCGCCCCCGCCTGAGCAAGGACCCCGTCCTCCCCACCCGTCGCGAGCTCAGGGCGGGACCCGGGACGGGGCCGCGAAGCGGGCGTCCTCCACACCGGGGGAGAAGAGCACGCTCATCGGCGGGCCGGACGGTGGCGGCAACCCCGCGGCCGCGAGCGGGTCGCCGTCCAGGCTGGTGAGCTCCGCCGCGCGCAGCGGCCACGGTCCGTGCGCCAGGGGCAGATGGACCGTGCGCCCCGCGACCCGCGTGTGCAGCCCCCACCGGTCGGTGAGGAACCGCTCCAGCGGTCCCGGCTCGACCGGCTCGCCGATGGTCAGCGCGATCCGCCGGCGCCCGGCGGCGGCCTCGTAGCGGTCGTCGTCCCGGTGGATCCGGGTGCGGGACCAGACGTACGGCAGGCGGATCAGGGTCCGGGCCACCAGGACCGGCACCAGCCGGGCGGCGTCCATCCGCAGGAAGACGACGCCGCGGCGGCCGGCCCCGTCGATCGAGTAGAGCCGCACGTTCACCTGGCCGAACGACCCCAGGTACGGCACGGCAGGACCTCGGCCGGGCGCGGTGCGGGTGATCCGCAGCGCCACCACACCGACGTGTGCTCTGCCCTCGAACAGGTCCGGGCGGGTGCCCGGCGGCAGGAGCGGCGCCGCGGTCGCGGGGTCCAGCGGCCAGTGCAGGAAAGCAACGTCCCGCAGCGCCTGGCGCAGCAGCACCGGCTCGGCCATCAGGTCAGCCGGACGACGCCGCCCTCGGTGGCGCTGCGGCGGGCCGCGTCGAGCACCGTGGCCGTGGCGATCGCGTCGCGGCCGGTCACCGGCAGGTCGCCGTCCCCCCGGACCGCGGCCGCGAACGCCGGGTAGAACGTGTTCCAGGCGCCGGGCACGGTCGGCACCGTCTCGCCCTCGTCGCCGCGCGAGAACCGGCCCCAGCGCGTCTCCGGCTCGGCGCCCCAGTCCCGGCCCTCGGTGGCCGGCGTCCGGCCGGCGAGCAGGGCCGGCTCCTGGGAGTCCATCGGTCCGCCGACGACGTAGGCGCCCTCGGTGCCGGACACCCGGAAGCGGTCGCCGGGCGCGCCCTGGGTCCAGCTGCCCCACAGGTGCGAGCGGGCGCCGTTCTCGTGGGTCAGCGCGACGAAGAAGTCGTCGTCGAGGCCGCGTGCGTT
The DNA here is from genome assembly GCF_059428245.1 of Geodermatophilus sp. SMS 5-13. Lineage (NCBI taxonomy): Bacteria > Bacillati > Actinomycetota > Actinomycetes > Geodermatophilales > Geodermatophilaceae > Geodermatophilus > Geodermatophilus sp. SMS 5-13. The sequence continues at coordinate 4,550,363 of NZ_CP165729.1, read as the reverse complement.
GACGTGCCACTCGGCGTAGACCGCGGCGACCGGCCCGAGCAGCACCAGCGCCTGGTCGACCAGATGGCTGCCGAAGTCGCGCAGCGTGCCCCCGCCGGCCGGCGGCGGACCCGGCTCGGGGTCGAACCGCTCGAACCGCGACTCGAAGCGGGTGATCGTGCCCAGCCGGCCGCTGTCGGCCAGGGCGCGGACGGTGAGGAAGTCGGAGTCCCAGCGCCGGTTCTGGTACGGCGCCAGCGGCAGCCCGAGCCGCTCGGCCCGCTCCACCGAACCGCGGGCCGCCTCGGCGTCGAGGGCGAACGGCTTGTCGCACACCACCGCGAGGCCCAGCTCGAGCGCGGCGTCGGTGAGCGCGGTGTGCGTGTCGGCGGGCGTGGAGATCGCCACCGCCTCCGCGCCGGCCGCCGCCAGCTCCTCCAGCGAGCCGAACACCGCGGCGTCCGGGTGCTCCCGGCGCACCAGCTCCTGCCGCTCGGCGGACGTCGTCACGACGCCGAGGAAGGCGCATTCGGGGGCGGCGGCCAGCAGCGGGGCGTGGAAGTACCGGCCGCCGAAGCCGTACCCCACCAGTCCGAACCGGACGGGTTCCATGGCGCTCCTCCCTCGGGCAGTCGTTCCCCGCGGTGCTTGTGCTCTGCCCACCATGGTGGGCAGAGCACAAGCACCGAGCGATCATGGCGTGTGGACGTTGCCCCGGTCGCCGCCGGGTGGTGGAGTCGGCCCATGAGCGAGGACGGCGCACCGCGGATCGAGCGCGACGGCGACACGGTCTGCATCACGATGACCCGAGGGGCGCGGCGCAACGCGCTGGCCCGGGACCACCTGCAGCAGCTGCTGGCCGCCTTCACCGAGGCCGGCGGCTCGGACGCGACGGGGATCGTGCTGGCCGGCGAGGGGCCGGTGTTCAGCGCGGGCCACGACTTCCGCGACGTCAAGGACAAGCCGGTGACCGAGGTGCGCAGCCTGCTGGCGCTGTGCACCGAGCTGATGCAGACCATCCAGGACGTGCCCCAGGTCGTCGTCGCGCGGGTGCACGCCCTCGCGACGGCCGCCGGGTGCCAGCTGGTGGCCTCCTGCGACCTCGCGGTCGCCGCCGAGTCGGCGGGCTTCGCCGCGCCCGGCGGCAAGGGCGGCTGGTTCTGCCACACGCCGATGGTCGCCATCGCCCGCAACGTCGGCCGCAAGCGGGCGATGGAGCTGGCGCTGACCGGCGACGTCATCGACGCCCGGACGGCGCTGGACTGGGGGCTGGTCAACAGGGTGGTGCCCGACGACGAGCTCGACAAGGCGGTCCGCGACCTGCTGGACCGGGCCACCCGCGGCTCGCGGGCGAGCAAGGCCTGGGGCAAGCGGACGATGTACGCCCAGCTCGACCGGACCGAGCGGGACGCCTACGCCATCGCCGTCGAGGTCATGGCCGCGGCCAGCCAGCTCCCGGGCGCCCGCGAGGGCATGGCCTCGTTCCTGGAGAAGCGACACCCGGTGTGGCCCGACTGAAGCCGCGAGCCGAGCGTCCCTGGATGCCCGGCTACGGGATCCTCCCCGCCGACCAGGGCAGCGGCCTGATGCCGTGGGCCGAGGCCGAGCGGCGGCTGACCGCCTCGCACGACTACTGGTGCGCCACCGTGTGCCCGGACGGCCGCCCGCACGTCATGCCGGTCTGGGGCGTGTGGGAGGGCGCGCGGCTGTGGTTCTCCAGCGGGCTGCGCTCGCGCAAGGCCCGCAACCTCGCCGCCGACCCGCGGTGCACGCTCACGACGGACGACGCCGGCGACCCGGTGGTCCTCGAGGGCGAGGCGGAGCGGGTCACCGATGCGGCGCGCATCGCCGGGTTCGTGGCCGCGGTCAACGCCAAGTACGACGCCGGCGTGACGGTCGAGTTCCAGGACCCGGCCGTGAACGGCACCTTCGCCGTCCGGCCGGTGCGGGCCTTCGCCCTCTCCGGCGCAGACTTCCCCGGCAGCCCGACCCGCTGGACGTTCCCCGCCGAGTGAGCCTCCGCACACCGGGGATGGTTGCGCGCCGGAACGGCATTGACCCCTTCCGTGCAGAACCTGTGGGGCCTCACGCGACGGCGTGCGCTGGACTTCGGCCGGGTGACGACCGCCGGCTGTTGACGCCGACCGTCGTCCCTCCTCCTCCCGAAGCTCATTCTGCGAAAGGCTCCACCTCTCGTGCTCGCACGTCTCCGCCGAGTTCCGTTCTCGGCGCAGGTCCTCCTCGCTCTCGTCGTCGGCGTCGCCCTCGGCCTGGTCGCCCGCGGCCTCGGCCCCGTCGACGACGGCTCGCCCAACTGGCTGACCAGCACCCTGGACACCGTCGGCCACACCTTCGTCGCGCTGCTGCGCGTCATCGTGGTGCCGCTGATCGTCACCGCGGTCATCGTCAGCATCGCCAACCTCAAGCAGGTCTCCAACGCCGCGCGGCTCGCGGCCCGCACGCTGCTGTGGTTCGCCGTCACCGCGCTGATCGCGGTGTCCATCGGCATCGGCCTGGGCCTGCTGACCCAGCCCGGCCGCAACAGCTCCGTCGACGCGGCCGGCGCCACGTTCGACGGCTCCACCGGGTCGTGGTGGGACTTCCTCACCGGCCTGGTGCCCGGCAACATCCTCGGCCTGCAGGCCGCGGCGAACGACGACGGCTCGATCGGGCTGTCGTTCAACGTGCTGCAGCTGATCGTGCTCGCCGTGGCGATCGGCGTCGCCGCGCTCAAGGTGGGCGAGGCCGCCGAGCCGTTCCTGCGGCTCACCCGCTCGGTGCTCGCGATCGTGCAGAAGGTGCTGTGGTGGGTCATCCTGCTCGCGCCGATCGGCACGGTGGGCCTGATCGGCAACGCCGTCGCCAGCTACGGCTGGGAGTCCCTCGGCTCGCTGGGCGCCTTCGCCGGCTCGGTCTACGCGGGTCTGGCCCTCGTGCTGCTGGTCGTCTACCCGGTGCTGCTGCGGCTGCACGGCCTCTCGCCGCGGCGGTTCTTCGCCGGTGCATGGCCGGCCATCCAGCTGGCCTTCGTCTCGCGCTCGTCGATCGGCACCCTGCCCGTCACCGAGCGGGTCACCGAGCAGAACCTGGGCGTGCCCCGCTCGTACGCGTCCTTCGCGGTGCCGCTGGGCGCGACGACCAAGATGGACGGCTGCGCCGCGATCTACCCCGCACTCGCGGCGATCTTCGTGGCCCAGTTCTTCGGCGTGGACCTCTCGATCACCGACTACCTGCTGATCGTCCTGGTGTCGGTCGTCGGGTCCGCGGCCACGGCCGGCGTCACCGGCGCGGTGGTCATGCTGACCCTCACCCTGTCCACGCTGGGGCTGCCGCTGGCGGGCGTCGGCCTGCTGCTGGCCATCGACCCGATCCTGGACATGGGCCGGACGGCGGTGAACGTCGCCGGTCAGGCGCTGGTGCCGACGATCGTGGCCAAGCGCGAGGGCATCCTCGACCTCGAGCGCTACGAGTCGACGTCGACGATCGACACGCTCGCCACGGTCGAGGAGCGCAGTGGCGTGGACGCCGACCTGCGTTCCCGGGAGCCGGCGGTCGCCTGAGGTTCCACGCCGACGGGCCCGGCCCCCCGCACGGGGGCCGGGCCCGTCGGCGTCCTCAGCCTCGTTGCAGGTCGGCGCAGCCGGTCTCGTGGGGGAGGAGCGGGCGGAACAGCACCGACCAGCGGGCGCCGTCCGCGGTGACCCACGGGGTGAGCGCGTTCGCCTGCGCCGCCGCGTCGAGCACCGCGGCGGCCTGCCCGCCGGTCGCGAGGACGCAGGAGAGGCCGAGCGGCGCCGCGAGCGGCTCGCCGGGCAGCGCGGGGCCGGGCCAGGCGGTGTCCGGCTGGGGCAGGTCCGGCTCCGCCGCGTACGGGGTGGCCAGCGCGGCCACGTCCTCGGGCGCGTAGGACTCGGAGGCGCCGCCGGACAGTCCGCTGAGCTCGTCGAGGAGTTCCCGCAGCTCGGCGCGGGCGGCGGTCTGCTCCGCGGTGAGGCCGGCGCTGTCAGCCCCGGCCTCCGCCAGGGCGTAGACCTCCCGGACGATCGTCTCCAGGCCGGTCGAGACGGTGAAGCGGGTGGACGGCGCGTCCGCCAGCGGGGGAGTGCCCAGGTCGCCGGTGTCGCCCACGCCGGCGTCGAGGGCCCGGTCCACGAGGTCCTGCACCGCGGCGCGGTCGATGCGCGCCACCTGCAGGTTGGGCAGCGCCGGGCCGGGATGGACGGCGGGCACGGGCCCCTCGCTGATCACCCGGCCGTCGCCGTACACCGAGACCAGCGGCAGCCGGCCGGCCAGCAGCTGCGGGGTCACGAAGCCGCCGGTCCAGGCCACCTGCAGGACCAGGTCGTCGGGGGCGTAGGAGTAGGGGCCTGCGGGGGTGCCGCCGCCGTCGTCCCCGCCGCCGCGCGCGCAGGCGCCGAGGACGAGGAGCAGGACCAGGGCGGCGGACCGGGCCACGCGGAGCGTCACGGCCCTTCGACGATCGCGTGCCCGTCGCGGTTCCGGACGGGCGGCGAGGTAGCGTCGGCCCCCGTGCGCCTGGTCATCGCCCGCTGCTCCGTCGACTACATCGGCCGGCTCACCGCCCATCTGCCGATGGCGACCCGGCTCCTGCTGGTGAAGGCCGACGGCTCGGTGTCCATCCACGCCGACGACCGCGCCTACAAGCCGCTGAACTGGATGAGCCCGCCGTGCTCGCTCAAGGACGAGCTGACCGACGGCACGGGCACCTGGACGGTCACCAACAAGGCCGGCGAGCAGCTGATCATCACGGTCGAGTCGGTCGAGCACGACTCCTCCCACGAGCTCGGCGTCGACCCAGGCCTGCAGAAGGACGGCGTCGAGGCCGAGCTGCAGCGGCTGCTGGCCCTGCACGTGGAGACGTTCGGGCCGGGGTGGACGCTGGTCCGCCGCGAGTACCCGACCGCGATCGGCCCGGTCGACCTGCTCTGCCGCGACGCCAGCGGCACCACGGTCGCCGTCGAGGTCAAGCGCCGCGGCGAGATCGACGGCGTCGAGCAGCTGACCCGCTACCTGGAGCTGCTCAACCGCGACCCGCTGCTCGCGCCGGTGAAGGGCGTGTTCGCCGCGCAGGAGATCAAGCCGCAGGCGCGGGTGCTGGCCACCGACCGCGGCATCGACTGCCTGACCGTCGACTACGCCGTCCTCAAGGGCACCGACGACCCCTCCGCTCGGCTGTTCTGAGCGTCGCCGACCGCCTGACCCGCCGTGCGGGTCACCGCGGCCGCCGGCTCCAGCCACCCCACGAGGGCGGCGAGGTCCATCCGCAGGATCTGCAGGGCGAACTCCGGCGTCACCGTGGCCAGGACGTCGCGCTCGCTGTGGATGTCGCCGTTGGCGCTGTCGGCCCCCTCGATGCTGAGGACGGCGGGGATCCCGGCGTCGAGGAACGGCACGTGGTCGCTGGCGAACGGGTTCAGCGACGTCTCCACGGCCAGCGAGCTGACGCTCGCCGCCGCCGTCGCCAGCTGGTTGATCATCACCGACGAGCGGGGAGCGCCCTCGAGCAGCACGGTCGGCGCGTCGGTGTTCAGCCGGCCGACCATGTCGAGGTTGAGGACGGCGCGGATCCGCGCCCGTTCGTCGTCCGGCAGCGAGTCGACGTACTGCTGGCTGCCGAACAGCCCCTCCTCCTCGCCACCGAACAGGATGACGCGCAGGTCGTGCCGCCAGGCCTCCCCGGCCAGCGCCGCCGCGATCTGGAGCACCCCGGCCGAGCCGCTGCCGTTGTCGTCGGCGCCCGGCGCGCGAGCCGACGGCCCGCCGGCGAGGTTGATGGAGTCCAGGTGCGCGGTGAGCAGGACCACCCCGCGGTTCCCCAGGCCGTCGCCCGGCCGGTCGCCGATCACGTTCCGGCTCGTGCCGGTGCCCACCGTGATGGCGGGCTGGGTCACGTCGAAGCCGAGCCCGGCCAGGCGGTCGGCGACCCACGAGGCCGCGGCGCCGAAGCCGTCGCTGAGCGAGTGCCTAGTGCCGAATCCGACGAGCTGGGTCAGGTCGGCGAGGAACTCCTCCGCCGAGAGCGTCGCCAGCAGTCCCGCGGTCAGCGGGTCCACCACGCGGGCGCGCGGGCGGGCCCGCTGGAGCACCAGGCCGTCCGCCGGCAGGACGTCCATCCGCCAGTCCCGCATCGCCAGCGTCTCCTCGGGGGGGCCCGGCTGCCAGGTGTCCGCGGACGGTGCCTCCACCACGATGTGGCGGCCGTGGTCGAACAGGACCGGCACGTCAGGGTGCTCGGCCTGGAACGACCGGCCCACCTGGGTCACGAGGACGGGCCGCGCGGCCCGTCCGGAGGCGGCCGGCCGCCACTCGAAGACCCGGTCACCGAAGCGCCAGCTGTCCGATTCGCTCATCTACGTGCTCTCCTTGCGCAGTTCGAGGCGGTCGGCGTCGACGTGGACGACCTCGAGCACCTCGGAGCCGGCGTCGGTGGAGACCTCCAGCCGCCCGGACGGCGTCGGCCGCCACTGCCCCGGCACCGGTTCGCGGGCGTCGCCGCGGCCCACCGCCCAGCGGGTGAAGCTGCCGTCCTCGGCGAACTCGATCCCGTCCCTGCCGCGCGCGCGGGGGAACCCGTAGCCGGCGGGGCGGTAGACGGCCACGTCCCCGTGGTCCTCCTCGAAGGAGTGCATCCAGCGGCCGGAGAGGGCGGCCGGGGCCGGTGGTTGGGACATCTGCCCTCCTCGTCAACTGTGGACAGGGTGTTTCCGGACACCGAACGCGGTGGCGGGAGCCGCGCCGCCCCCGCCACCGCGGAGGTGATCAGGCCCGCGCGGGGACCGGACGGTCGTCGGACGCGGCGGCCGGGAGGTCCTCCGCCGCATCCGCCGGGGCGGCCGCACGGAACGACGAGATGATCCCGCCCTGGTACTCGTAGCCGGTCAGCGACGGTCCCCAGGCCCGGCCGTCCCACCACTTGTGGTACAGCGCGCTGTCGGTGCCGGTGACGAAGACGTCGAGCCGGTTGGGGCCCCAGGCGGTGACCCGCGGCTCACCGACGATGACCCCGCCCTGGTACTCGTAGTCGGTGACCGACGGTCCCCAGGCCCGGCCGTCCCACCACTTGTGGTACAGCGCGCTGTCGGTGCCGGTGACGAAGACGTCGAGCCGGTTGGGCCCCCACGAGGCCACGGCCGGCGTGCTGGTGCAGACGCCGCCCATGTACTCGTAGCCGGTGACCGACGGTCCCCAGGCCCGGCCGTCCCACCACTTGTGGTACAGCGCGCTGTCGGTGCCGGTGACGAACAGGTCCAGCCGGTTCGGGCCCCAGGAGACCACCGTCGGCGGGCTGGTGCAGACACCGCCCAGCGATTCCCAGCCCGTCACCGACGGTCCCCAGCGGCCGTCGAACCACTTGTGCCAGACGGCGCCGTCGGTGCCGAGGACGAACAGGTCCAGCCGCCCGTTGCCCCACGACACCACGGTCGGCGGGCTCAGGCAGACGCCGCCCAGGCTCTCGTAGCCGGTGATCGACGGTCCCCAGGACCGGCCGTCCCACCACTTGTGGTAGACCGCCCGGTCGGTCCCGAGCACGAAGAGGTCGAGCCGGTTCGGCGCCCAGCTCGCCACCCGGGGCGGGCTCAGGCACACGCCGCCCATGTACTCGTAGTCGGTCAGCGACGGTCCCCAGGCCCGGCCGTCCCACCACTTGTGGTAGACCGCCCGGTCGGTGCCGATGACGAACGCGTCGAGCCGCCTCGGCCCCCAGGTGGCGACCTCGGGCGAGCTCTGGCAGACCCCGCCCTGCCGCTCGTAGCCGGTGAGGGAGGGTCCCCAGGCCCGGCCGTCCCACCACTTGTGGTACATCGCGCGGTCGGTCCCGATGACGAAGACGTCGAGCCGGTTCGGACCCCACGAGGGGACCGGCCCGGCGGGGCTCGGCCGGCCACCGGCCCGCGACACGTCCTCGCCCAGGGAGGAGCGGACGCCGTCGAGGCAGGCCTCCATGCGGGCCGCCTGGCCGTTGGTGAACATCACCATGCCGCGGTCGTCGGTGTAGTCCATGTAGTCGAAGAAGAGGTCGCCGTTCGGCCCGTTCTCGCAGGTGACGTGCGGGAACGTCGGGACGCCCATGTTGGGGCCGGCCTGGTTGGGCGTGTCGTCGACCTCGTCGGTCCCGCCGCAGCCGGTGCCGTCGTCCCCCCAGATGTGGAACAGGTTGAAGTAGTGCCCGACCTCGTGCGTCGTGGTGCGGCCGAGGTCGAACGGGGCCTGGGCCGTCCCCGTCGTCCCGAACCCGGTGTAGGTGATCACCACGCCGTCGGTCTCGGCCGGGCCGCCCGGGAACTGCGCGTAGCCGAGCAGACCGCCGCTGTCGAGCGGGCAGACCCAGATGTTGAGGTAGCGGTCCGCGGGCCAGGCGTCCTCGCCACCGGTCGAGCTCCGCTTGACCTTGTCGTCATCGCTGAACGCCGTCTCCGACGTCTGCGTCCGGGTGATGCCCGTCGTCGGATTGCCGTCCGGGTCGGTCGTCGCGAGGAAGAACTCCATCCGGCTGTCGGCGATCAGGCTCGAGAACGCCGGCGGCACGATCGACACGTCGGAGTTCGTGGCCCGGAAGTCCCTGTTGAGGACGTCGATCTGGCTGGTGACCTGCTCGTCGGGGATGTTCTGGTCGTCGGTGTTGTAGACCACGTGGACGACGACCGGGATGTGCACGACCCCCGGGAACCGTTCCTCCCCGCGGGCACGAGCGGCGAGGAGCGCGCGGGTCCGCGTCTCGATCCGGGACCTCGCCTCGCGGTACTCCTCCGAGCTGTTGAGCAGCCGCCGGTGGACCTCCTGCGCGCTGCAGCGGCGGCGGCGTGGCGTCTGGTCCTGGCCGCCCGGGCGGCCGCCCATGGCGTTGCCCCCGGCCGTCGCGCCCCGGTCCATCGCGTTGCCCGGCATGCCGCTGCTCGATGCGGAACCCATGCTGCTCTCGGCCATCTGACGTTCCCCCTCCGGTCGCTCGCGGAGGTCCAGGGTCCGCCGCGGGCCGGGGCGAGGGCATCAGGCAAACTACCTAGACCGCCCAGTTCCCTCGCTGGCGACGGCTCAGCCCAGGACCCCCAGCCGGTGCGCGGTGGCCGCCGCCGCGGTGCGGCTGCGCGCGCCGAGCTTGCTGAGGATGCTCGAGACGTGGACGCTCGCGGTCTTCTCGCTGATCATCAGCCCCGCGGCGATCTGCCGGTTGCTCGCGCCCGAGGCCACCAGCGACAGCACCTCGCGCTCCCGGGGGGTGAGCGTCGAGGTCGCGGGGTGCCGGAGGCGCTCGACGAGGTCCAGCCGGGTGGGGGGCGGCGCGGCGCCGTCCTCGGCCGGGCCGAGCGCGACGACGGCGGCGCCCAGGGTGCGCAGCGCCCGGTCCTCCTCCTCGGCCGCGCCGGTGCGCCGGGCGGTGGCGACCGCCGTCAGGGCCTGCAGGTGCGCCTCGCGGTAGCGGCCGGCGGACGCGAGCACGCGCGCGCGGCCGGCCTGCACCGCCGCGGTGAGCTCGGCCTCCGGTAGCTCCGGCAGCAGGAGCTGGGCGCTCTCGTACGTCGCGAGCGCCTCCTCGACCCGGCCGGCGTCGGCGAGGTGGCGGGCGAGCTGCTCCACCAGCCGGCAGCGGTTCTCCACGTCCGGCGCACCGGCCGCGGCCTGCCGCAGCAGCGCCGCCGCGCGGTGCGGGCGGCCGGCGCGGGCGCAGGCCAGCGCGGCCTCGCGCACCAGTGCCAGCCGGTCGAGGCCCGGGAGCGCGACGGCGGTGCCCAGCCGGTCCCAGAGCGCCAGGGCCCACTCGAGGTGCGCGCTGCTCTCCCGGGGGCAGGCCCGGCGGAGCGCCTCCCGTCCGGCCGACGCGGAGGCCGCGATCGCCGCGGCGGTCGGCGATCCGCGCGCCGGCCACGCCGCGAGGAGGGCCAGGGCCGCGGCCGGATTCCCCTCGGACCGCCGGCGCACGACCTCCGCCGTGTCCGGGTCGACCGGACCGCCGGCCGCGCCGGCGAGCACGGAGGTGACGTCGGCCGGGCTCAGCGGCGGCAGCTCGACCTCGACCACGCGTCCGGCCCGCGCGAGCCGGAGGAGCCACGGGCCCAGGCCGGCCGCGTCGTCGGTGCCGCAGCAGCGTCGGGTGACCACCAGCAGCGTGCGCGTCGCCTGCAGGTGGCAGGCCAGGAAGCCGAGCAGGTCGAGCGTGCACCGGTCGGCGAGGTGCACGTCGTCCAGGGCCAGGACGACGGGGCGGGTCCGGCCGAGGTCGGTCAGCGCCGCGGCGACCTGTGAGAACAGCCGGCGCCGGGATCCGGGCGCCGGCGGTGTGCACAGCCGCGCCGCCGGGGAGCCGGCCAGGGCCCGCTGCAGCGGCGCGAGGGGGAGCCGGGGCCCGGCCTCCGGCGGGCAGGTCCCCGAGAGGACGAGTGTGTCCTCCGGCAGGCCGGCGAGGAACTCGCGGAGAAGCCGGCTGCGGCCGCTGCCCGGCTCGCCGCTGACGGCCACGGTCCCCGGGACGGCGGCCCGTGCGGCCGCGTAGCGGTCCCGGAGCACGGCGAGCTCCCGGTCGCGGCCGGCGAGGGGCGGGTTCAGGGCGTCCTCGGCCACGCGGAGAGGCTAGGGGCGGTGCCGGATCCCCGGGACCGGGCCGATCACGGGCACCCGGCCCCCGGCGGGCCGGTCGCGGTGGGTGATCACGAGCCGACCCAGCGGACCGGGTCGTCCGCCCGGTTACCGGCGGGTAGCCCGCGGGGGACGACGATGGCGGGGGGTGAGACACTTCCCGCGATCCGCACGGCAGGAGGGTTGGCAGCGTGGCCAGAGAACTGACCGAGGTCGGCGTCGTCGGGCTGGGCACCATGGGTGCCGGCATCACGGAGGTGCTCGCCCGCGCGGGCCTGTCGGTGACCGCCGTCGAGGTGAACGACGAGGCGCTGGCCCGCGGCCGCGCGCACCTCGAGCACTCCACCGACCGGGCGCTGAAGCGGGGCAAGCTCGACCAGGCCGAGCGGGACGCGATCTTCGACCGGATCCGGTTCACCACCGCGCTCGAGGACCTCGCCCAGGCCGAGCTGGTCATCGAGGCCGTGCCGGAGCGCATGGAGCTCAAGACCGAGATCTTCTCGGCGCTGGACAAGATCTGCCCGCCGGACACCATCCTCGCGACCAACACCTCGAGCCTGTCGGTCACCGAGCTGTCGGTGGCCACCGGCCGGCCGAGCAAGGTCATCGGGATGCACTTCTTCAACCCGGCGCCGGTCATGAAGCTGGTCGAGGTCGTGCGGACGGTCGTCACCGACCCGGCGGTCATCGAGGACGTCGAGGCGCTGGCCGAGCGGCTGGGCAAGGTCGACGTGACCATCGGCGACAAGGCCGGGTTCATCGCCAACGCCCTGCTGTTCGGCTACCTCAACCACGCCGTCTCGATGTACGAGAACCGCTACGCCAGCCGTGAGGACATCGACGCGGCCATGCGCCTGGGCTGTGGGCTGCCCATGGGCCCGCTCGCGCTCATGGACCTCATCGGCATCGACACCGCCTACGAGATCCTCGACACGATGTACAAGCAGTCGCGCAACCGGCTGCACGCGCCCACCCCGATCATCAAGCAGATGATGACCGCGGGCCTGCTCGGCCGGAAGTCCGGCCGCGGCTTCTACACCTACGCCGAGCGGGACTCCGCCCAGGTCGTGCCCGACGCGCTCACCCCCGCCGAGGGCGGCGCGGTCGAGGGCGCCCGGCCGGTGTCCAAGGTCGGCGTCGTCGGCTCCGGGACCATGGCCACCGGGATCATCGAGGTCGTCGCCAAGGGCGGCTACGACGTCACCTTCGTGGCCCGCAGCGCCGACAAGGTCGAGGCGGTGCAGACGGTGCTGGCCAGGTCGCTCGACAAGCAGGTCGTGCGCGGCCGGCTGGAGGAGCCGGCCCGGGACGCGATCCTCGGCCGGATCACCGGGACGACGTCCCTGGACGACCTCGCCGACGTGGACCTGGTGATCGAGGCGGTCGTCGAGAACCTCGCGGTGAAGCAGGCGCTGTTCGCCAACCTGGGCGAGATCTGCAAGCCCGGCGCGGTCCTGGCGACCACCACCTCGAGCCTGCCTGTCATCGAGTGCGCCAAGGCCAGCGAGCGGCCGGCCGACGTCGTCGGCCTGCACTTCTTCAACCCCGCGCAGGTCATGAAGCTGGTCGAGGTGGTCTCCACCATCGCCACCGCGCCGGACGTCGCCGCCACGGCGCACGCGGTCTGCCAGCAGCTGGGCAAGCACGCGGTGTCCTGCACCGACCGGGCCGGGTTCATCGTCAACGCGCTGCTGTTCCCCTACCTCAACGACGCGGTGAAGATGCTGGAGGCGCACTACGCGACCTCCGACGACATCGACGCGGCGATGAAGGTCGGCTGCGGCTACCCGATGGGGCCCTTCGAGCTGCTGGACGTCGTCGGGCTCGACGTCTCCCTGGCCATCGAGCGGGAGCTGTACGTCGAGTTCCGCGAGCCCGGCTTCGCCCCGGCGCCGCTGCTGGAGCACCTGGTCACCGCGGGCTACCTCGGCCGCAAGACCGGCCGCGGCTTCCGGGACTACGCGAGCCGCTGACCCGGTGCCGCGGCGCAGGAGGAGCGGCCCGCCGGCGCGCCGCCCGGCGGCGCCGCGGGCCGAGACGGTCGAGGAGGGGCCGGACGGCGACTGGGTCGTCCGGTCGCTGACCGGCTCGGCGTCCACCAAGCCCTACCGCTGCCCGGGGTGCGACCAGGAGATCCGGCCGGCGACGCCGCACGTCGTCGTCTGGCCCGCCTACGCCCGCGACTCCGACCTCGATCCCTGGGACACCGACTCGGCGTCCGACCGGCGCCGGCACTGGCACACCGCCTGCTGGCGGGCCCGGGGCCGGCGCCGCTGAGGGACTTTCGGCGCCGAAAGTCCCTCAGGCGAGGCGGGCCCAGACCACCACGTTGTCGAGGTAGCTGCGCCGGCTCCGGTCGAAGGCGCCGCCGCAGGTGATCAGCCGGAGCTCGGCGCCCGGCGTCGGGCCGTAGACCTCGGCGGTCGGGAACGCGGTCTTGGGGTAGCGGGCGACGCGGGTGACGGTGAAGCGCGCCGTCGTCCCGTCGGCCCGCTGCACCCGCACCTCGTCGCCGGGCGCCAGCTCCGCCAGCCGGAAGAACACCCCCGGGCCGCGGAAGGAGTCGACGTGGCCCGCCAGCACGGCCGGGCCGACGTCACCGGGCACCGGGCCGGCGGCGAACCAGCCGGCCCGCGCCGGATCGTCCGGTGGCACCAGCACGCCCGCGGCGTCGACCGCGAGCGGCGGCAGCGGGCCGTCGACGCCGATCGCCGGGACCTGCAGGCGCAGCGCAGCCGGGGCCGGCACCAGCGAGGCCAGGAGGGACCGCAGGAAGCCCGGGAGTGAACCGCCGCCGGCCGGCACCCCACCCACGGGGACGACGTCGGCGGCGCCCACGGCGTCCCGCACCGGCCGCACCTCGAGCCCGCCCTCCTCGCGGTCCAGCACCAGCAGGCTGTGGACCGAGCCCGCCTCCAGCGTCACGGGGACCACCGTCGGGCGGCCGCCGTCGGGGGTGAGGCGCAGCGCAGGGCGCCCGGCGGGGACGTCGACGTAGCCGCCGGCGGCGCCGAACGCCAGATCCGTCGCCAGCGGTGCCCCGGCAGCGTCGACGTCCACGCGGGGGGCGCCGGCGGCGGCGGCGATCACCCGGACGCGCGCGGAGCCGGGCGCCGGCGCGGCGAGGTCGTCGTCGAGGACCGCCAGGGCCAGGTCGGCGAAGGAGCCCACCGCGGCGACCGTCCGGGCCGAGCCCGGGCGCACGTCGACGGTGGTGGAGAGCACCGGTGGGCCGGCCGGGTCGGCGCCGGCGGCGCGCAGGCTGACCGCGTACGTGCCGGCCGGCAGCTCCCGGTAGGCGGAGACCGCGCCGTAGCCGAGCCCGGGCTCGGTCGCGCTCCCGCCCGGGCCGGCGAGACCGGTGACGGCGACGTCGACGGCGGGGGAGTCGGGGGACAGGTGCGCCACCCGCAGCCGCCCGGTCTCCGCGGCTGCGGCCGGCGGTGCCGGCCAGACGAGCGCCGCTGCCACCCCGAGGACGGACAGGGCGGAGATCAGCCGCCGCACGAGCCCTTGTCTACCGGGCGCGCGCTGCGGAAACGGGACCGGCCCCCCGCGACGGGGTCGCGGGGGGCCGGGAGGCCGGGCGTTACCGCCGGTTCTGCGGCGGGGAGTCGATGACCTGGGTGGGCGGGCCCTGCACGGGGCTCGCGCTGGAGCCGCCACCGGACGGGGCCGGGGACGGCGACGGCCGCGGCGGCACGGGCATCCGGGCGCCGCTGGCCGCGGGCTCGGGCCGCCGCTCGGCCGGGCCGGTGGGCTGGTCGGCGGTCACGGCGGGCTGCACCGCGGTGGGCGGCCCGGACGGGCGGGCCGCCGGGGTCTCCTGCCGGATCGGCTGGCGGGCCGCCGCGGACTCGCCCTCCGCCGTGCGGACGGTGAGCTGGTTGGTCTGGGGCCCGGTGGTCTGGGGCGCCGTCTGCGGGCCGCCGGTCTCCGGGCGACGCTCCTCGGCCGCGGACCGGTCGGTGCCGGTCTGGGGGCGGTCACCGAGGTCGGGCAGCGAGCTGAGCAGCTGGCGGGCCTGCAGCAGCCGGGAGGTGAGCTCGTCGCGGACCTCGCGGATCGCTGCCGCCTTGGCCTCGGCTTCGGCGACGATCTGGGCGGCGTGCTGCTCGGCGGTGGCGACCCGCTGGCGGGCGGCCTGGGTCGAGACGCGCTCGCGCTCCTCGTCCTGGCGGGCGGCCTCCGCCCGCTTGGCGCGCATGGCGATCTCGAAGTCCTCCTCGGCCTTGGCGCGGCGGGCCTGGGACTCGGCGTCGAGCCGGGCCACCCGCTCCTGGGCCTTCTGCACCAGCTCGTCGGCGCGGATCTGCGCCTTGCTGGCGATCTGCTCGGCGTTCTGCCGGGCCTCGGCGATCATCCGTTCGACCTCGGCCTGGCCGGCCGCGTGCCGCTCGTGCATGGCACGCTCCTCGGCCGCGGTCTGCTCGCGGACCGCCTGGGCCTCCTGCTCGGCGATCCGCCGGATGTCGGCGGCCTCCTCCTCGGCCAGCCGGAGCATGTGCGAGATGCGCTCGCTCATGTTCTCGAAGGTCGGCGCGGCGGCGGTCGCGGCCTTGCGGCGCAGCGACTCGATCTCCCCGTGCATCGCCGACAGCTGGCCGGCCAGGTCGGCGGAGCGGGCGACCGCGGCGTCCCGGTCGGCCAGCGCGATCCGGAAGTCCGCCTCGAGGCGCTCGATGGTCTCGGCGACCTGGTTGCGGTCGTAACCCCGCAGCACCACGTCGAACGAGTGCTGAGCCTCGTGCATCGGCATCATGTCGCGGTGCGGGTCGCTCATGCGGGCCATCCT
Source organism: Geodermatophilus sp. SMS 5-13 (assembly GCF_059428245.1). Lineage (NCBI taxonomy): Bacteria > Bacillati > Actinomycetota > Actinomycetes > Geodermatophilales > Geodermatophilaceae > Geodermatophilus > Geodermatophilus sp. SMS 5-13. The sequence continues at coordinate 4,534,996 of NZ_CP165729.1, read as the reverse complement.
CTCAGACCTTCCGCTCGCGCACGGCGTGTCGGGTGGCGTGGCGGCGCGGTTCCCGGCTACTTCCCAGAAACCGCGCCGCGACCCCTGCTAGACCCCGCGGAAGCGGTTGATCTGCGTCTCGAACCGGGCGCGCTTCTCGCGGTCGCGCACGCCGAGGCCCTCCTCGGGCGCGAGGGTCAGGACGCCGACCTTGCCCTGGTGGGTGTTGTTCTTGACGTCGCAGGCGGCCTGGCCGACGTCGGCCATCGGGTAGGTCCGCGACAGGGTGGGGTGGATCAGGCCCTTGTCGATGAGCCGGTTGGCCTCCCACGCCTCGCGGTAGTTGGCGAAGTGGCTGCCGATGATCCGCTTGAGGTTCATCCACAGGTAGCGGTTGTCGTACTGGTGCAGATAGCCGCTGGTCGAGGCGCAGGTGACGATCGTGCCGCCCTTCTTGGCCACGTACACGCTGGCGCCGAAGGTCTCCCTCCCCGGGTGCTCGAAGACGATGTCGACGTCGTCGCCGCCGGTCAGCTGCCGGATCCGCTTGCCCAGGCGCTGCCACTCCTTGGGGTCCTGGGTGTCCTCGTCCTTCCAGAACTTGTAGCCCTCGGCGGTGCGGTCGATGACCAGCTCGGCGCCCATCCGGTGGCAGATCTCGGCCTTCTCCGGGCTGGACACGACGCAGACCGGGATCGCGCCGCCGTTGAGGGCCATCTGGGTCGCATACGAGCCCAGCCCGCCCGACGCGCCCCAGATCAGCACGACGTCGCCCTGCTTCATGTTCGCGCCGTTGTGCGAGACCAGCTGCCGGTAGGCGGTGGAGTTGACCAGCCCCGGGGCGGCGGCCTCCTCCCAGGTCAGGTGGGCCGGCTTGGGCATCAGCTGGTTGGTCTTGACCAGCGCCAGCTCGGCCAGCCCGCCGAAGTTGGTCTCGAAGCCCCAGATCCGCTGCTGCGGGTCGAGCATGGTGTCGTCGTGCCCGGCGGCGTCCTCCAGCTCCACCGACAGGCAGTGCGCCACCACCTCGTCGCCGGGCTTCCACTTGGACACGCCCGGCCCGGTGCGCAGCACCACGCCGGCCAGGTCCGAGCCGACCACGTGGTAGGGCAGGTCGTGCCGCTTGGACAGGTCGTTGAGCCGGCCGTAGCGCTCGAGGAACCCGAAGGTCGACACCGGCTCGAAGATCGACGTCCAGACGGTGTTGTAGTTCACCGACGACGCCATCACCGCCACGATCGCCTCACCCGGCCCCAGCTCGGGGGTCGGCACCTCCTCGACGTGCAGCGACTTGCGCGGGTCCTTGTCCTTGGTGGCCAGGCCCTCGAACATGTCCTGCTCGTCCTTGCGGACCAGCACCGCGCGGTAGGACTCCGGCACCGGCAGCCCGGCCACGGCGTCCAGCTGATCGGCGAGGATCGCGTCCCTGATCTCGTTCACTAGCGTCTCCCGGGTCTTCATTGGCTCGGAGGCGGTGGGATGCTGCTGGAGGTTACCGGCCGGTAACCGGTACCGCGAGTCCGCGGTTCAGTGCGCCGTCGCGGCCGGCTGGACGAGCTCGACGAGCACGCCGCCGGCGTCCTTGGGGTGCACGAAGTTGACCCGGCTGTCGGAGGTGCCGCGCTTGGGGGCGTCGTAGAGCAGCCGCAGCCCGCGCTCCCGGAGGGTGGCGCTGACCGCCTCGACGTCGTCCACCCGGAAGGCGAGCTGTTGCAGGCCCGGTCCGGAGCGGCCGATGAACTTGGCGATCGTCGATTCCGGCGTCAGCGGCGCCAGCAGCTGGATGCGGGTCTGGCCGTCGCCGACGGCCAGCATCGCCTCGCGGACGCCCTGCTCCTCGTTGGTCTCCTCGTGCACCGACCGCACGCCGAAGGCCTGCGCGTAGAAGGCGATCGCCTCGTCCAGGTCGGGGACGGCGATGCCGACGTGGTCGATCGTCGTGAACAGCTCACGGGGAAAGCTCTGCGCGTCGTCGGGCATGGCGCAGAGCATGCCGCTGCGGCTGCCCGAGCGGCGCGCCGGGGTGGCGTATATCACGTCGGCGGTCGCGACGGGCGTGGTGGCCGATCCGCCGTCCTATCCTGGGCGGCAGCCCGACGCACCGCACGGTGCGCCCCGAAACTCAGGCCGCCAACGACGGCGGCCCGGCACTGGAGGCCTCGCATGCCCCGATCGGTCATCGTCAGCGGCGCCCGCACCCCGATGGGGCGGCTGCTCGGCTCGCTCAAGGACTTCTCCGCCGCCGACCTCGGCGGCGTCGCGATCAAGGCCGCGCTGGAGCGGGCCGGCATCTCCGGCGACCAGGTCGACTACGTGATCATGGGCCAGGTCCTCCAGGCCGGCGCCGGGCAGAACCCGGCCCGTCCGGCCGCGGTGGCCGCCGGCATCCCGATGTCGGTGCCCTCGTTCACGCTCAACAAGGTCTGCCTCTCCGGCATCGACGCGATCGCCCTGGCCGACCAGCTCATCCGCGCCGGTGAGTTCGAGGTCGTCGTCGCCGGCGGCATGGAGTCGATGACCCAGGCCCCGCACATGCTGCTGAACTCCCGGGTCGGCACCAAGTACGGCGACACCACGCTGGTCGACGCGATGGCGCACGACGGGCTGTCGGACACCTTCGACCAGATCGCCATGGGGGCGCTGACCGAGCGGGCCAACGAGACCTACCAGCTGACCCGCGAGGAGCAGGACGCCTTCGCCGCCGCGTCGCACCAGCGCGCCGCCACGGCCGCGAAGAACGGGCTGTTCGACGACGAGGTCACGCCGGTGCTCATCCCGCAGCGCAAGGGCGACCCGATCGAGTTCCGCGAGGACGAGGGCATCCGCGCCGACACCACGGTCGAGAGCCTGGCCAAGCTGAAGCCGGCCTTCGCCAAGGACGGCACGATCACCGCCGGCACCGCGTCGCAGATCTCCGACGGCGCCTGCGCGGTCGTGGTCATGAGCGCGGAGAAGGCCGCCGAGCTGGGCCTCACCCCGCTGGCCGAGATCGGCGCGCACGGCGTCGTCGCCGGCCCGGACGCGACCCTGCAGACCCAGCCGTCGCGCGCCATCGCCAAGGCGTGCGAGCGCGAGGGCGTCGACCCCAAGGACCTCGACCTGGTCGAGATCAACGAGGCCTTCGCCGCGGTCGGCATCGTCTCCACCCGCGAGCTCGGCCTCGACCCGGAGAAGGTCAACGTCAACGGCGGCGCCATCGCCCTCGGTCACCCGATCGGCATGAGCGGGGCGCGCATCGTGCTGCACCTCGCGCTCGAGCTCGGCCGCCGCGGCGGCGGCGTGGGCGCCGCGGCGCTGTGCGGCGGCGGCGGCCAGGGCGACGCGCTGATCGTCCACGTGCCTGCTCGGTGAACGAGCGTGCGAGTTCACGGTTAGCAGAGCGAGCGCCGCGAACTCGCCCGACGAGCGCCAGCGAGGCGGGCGTGTGAGCGAGGGGACCGCGGTCCAGACGCCGGATCCCGCCGCCCCGACCGGGCGGCGGGGCCGGCGCAAGGTCGACGTCCCGGATCTCGTCTCGCGCGCCCGGGAGGGTGATGCACGGGCGGTGGCGCGGCTGATCTCGCTGGTCGAGGACGCCAGTCCCGCGCTGCGCGAGGTCGCCGCCGCGCTCGGCCCGCACACCGGGACGGCGCAGGTCCTCGGCCTGACCGGCTCACCCGGTGTCGGCAAGTCGACGACGACGACGGCGCTCGTGCGGGCCTTCCGGCAGCAGGGCAAGCGGGTCGGCGTGCTCGCGGTCGACCCGTCGTCCCCGTTCTCGGGCGGGGCGCTGCTCGGTGACCGTGTCCGCATGCAGGACCACGCGGGGGACAGCGGGGTCTACATCCGGTCGATGGCCTCGCGCGGGCACCTCGGCGGCTTGGCGTGGGCGACCCCGCAGGCGCTGCGCGTGCTCGATGCCGCGGGCTGCGACGTGGTGCTGATCGAGACGGTCGGCGTCGGCCAGTCCGAGCTGGAGATCGCCTCGCTGGCCGACACGACCCTGGTGCTGCTGGCGCCCGGCATGGGGGACGGCATCCAGGCGGCGAAGGCCGGGATCCTCGAGGTGGCCGACATCTTCGTGGTCAACAAGGCCGACCGGGACGGCGCCGACCAGACGGTGCGCGACCTGCGCTACATGCTCTCGCTCGGAGGCCGGCACTCCGAGGCCGGTCACTGGCGCCCGCCGATCGTCAAGACCGTCGCCGCCCGGGAGACCGACAACGGCGTCGACGAGGTGGTGGCCAAGGTCGAGGCGCACCGCGAGTGGCTGGAGTCCTCCGGCGAGGGGCACCGGCGGCGCAGCGAGCGGGCCGCCCGCGAGATCGAGGCGATCGCGCTGGCCGGCCTGCGCGAGCGCATGGGCGACGTGCACGGCTCCGCGGCGCTCGGCTCGCTGGCGGACAAGGTCGTCACCGGTCAGACCGACCCGTACTCGGCGGCCGACGAGCTGCTCGCCCAGCTCTGACGGGCGGCCGCGGCCCCGCGCGGCGACGATGGGCTGGTGAACGGTAAGCCGGACGCCGTCGTCGTCGGGGCGGGACCCAACGGACTGGCCGCCGCGCTGCGGCTGGCCGCCGCGGGCCTGCGGGTGCAGGTGGTGGAGGCCGGCGCCCGCCCGGGCGGCGGGATGCGCACCGAGGAGCTCATGCGCCCCGGCTACCACCACGACGTCTGCTCGATCGTGCAGCCGATGGCCGCGGCGGCCCCGTTCTTCCGCGAGTTCGACCCGGAGAGCCGCGGCGTCCGGCTCGTGCACCCGGAGATCAACTTCGCGCACCCGCTGGACGGCGGGCGGGCGTCGCTGTCCCGCCGCTCGCTGGAGGAGACCGCCGCGGGTCTCGGTCCGGACGCGGCGGCCTACCGGCGGCTGTTCGGGCCGATGGTCGAGCACGGCACCGACGTCGTCGACTTCTTCCTCACCAGCCGGCTGCGGTCGCTGCCCACCCGGTCCCCGCTGCAGATCGCGCACTTCGGGCTCAACGGGCTGCCGAACGTGCGCTGGCTGGCGCACCGGTACTTCGAGACCGACGGCGCGCAGGCGCTGCTGGCCGGCGCCGCGGCGCACGGCATGCTCGACCTGACCCAGCCGCTCACCTCGGCGCTGGGGATGCTGCTCACGATGCTGTCGCACCACGCCGGCTGGCCGTTGATCGAGGGCGGCTCGCAGAAGCTGGCCGACGCGATGGTCACCGCGCTCGAGGAGCAGGGCGGCGAGGTGGTGACCGGCCACCTCGTCACCGACCTGAGGGAGTTCGAGGGCGTTCCCGCCGTGCTGCTCGACACCACTCCCGAGGCCTTCGTCGCGATGGCCGGTGACCGGGTGAACGAGGGCTACCGCCGCTGGGTGTCGCGGTACCACCACGGCGCCGGCGTCTTCAAGATCGACTGGATCCTGTCGGAGCCCGTGCCCTGGACCAACCCGGACGTCCGGCGGGCGGGGACCCTCCACCTGGCCGGCACTCTCGACGAGACGATCGCGGGGGAGCGGGCCCCGAACGAGGGGCGGCTGACCGACCGGCCCTACGTGCTGGCGGTGCAGCCGACCGTGCCCGACCCCACGCGGGCGCCCGCGGGCGGGCACATCTTCTGGGCCTACGTGCACGTGCCGCACGGCTCGGACGTCGACATGACCGAAGCGATCGAGAACCAGGTGGAGCGGTTCGCGCCGGGGTTCCGGGACACCGTCGTCGAGCGGTACACCAAGACCGCCGTCGAGATGGAGAAGTGGAACCCGAGCTACCTCGGCGGGGACATCTCCAACGGCCAGGCGACGCTGCGCCAGATGCTCGCCCGCCCGGTGCCGCGGTGGAACACCTACAAGACCCCGGTGGAGGGCGTGTACCTCGCGTCGGCCGCGACCCCGCCCGGACCCGCCGTGCACGGCGCCTGCGGCGACAACGCGGCCCGGGTGGCGCTGCGCGAGGTGTTCGGCGTCCGTCGCGTGCCGCCGCTTCGCCCCGCGCTGGGTTGAGTTGTCCGCCGCGTTTGTCGGCACGCCGTGGTCTCGGCGTCGTCCGAGGCCACGGTCTGCCGACACTCAGCGGGCGCGAGCCAGCGTGCTGGCGACCCGCGCGGTGAGGCGCTCCGGATCGTCGAGATCTTCGGCGGTGACGAACACGACGGTCCACCCCGCGGCAGTGAGCCGGTTGAGCCGTCGCCGATCGCGCGCGACGTTCTGGCGCTCACCGTGCCATTGGCCCTCGTATTCCAGGGCGACCTTCACCTCGGGCCAGGCGAAGTCGACCCTCGCCACGAATCCGTCGGCGTCCCGGACGACGTGCTGCGCAACCGGCGCGGGGAGCCGTGACCGGCGCAGCAGCAAGCGCAGCCTCGTCTCCTGCGGTGATGCCGCCAGCCCGTCGGCCAGCGCGACTGCCGCCCTCGCGCGGCGGCTCCCGGGCCCGGACGCCTCGTTCGCGGCGCGCTGCACGGTTGCAAGGTCGACCACCCCGTGGCGATCAGGCGGTCGATGAGGATGACGGCGTCGTCCTGGCCGGCCCCGCGGGCGATGTCCACGGCCGTGGCTGCGGGTTTCGTGACCGGGACACCTCGTCGCAGGGTGATCGTGTCCGTGGCCAGGTCCCGGCGCCGCACACGGACGCCGCGCACCGCGGTGATCCTCCGGCCGAGCGGCACCGTGAGCTCGACGTCGTCCTCGGCACTCGCGGCATCGACGCCCCAGAGCACGGCCGCGCTCCGGCCGGTGACGACCGAGCCCGGCAGCAACGTACCGGCGGCCGCCACCGCACGCGTGGCGTGCGTCGCGGGCACGCAGGCGCAGACGTAGACGTCGTGGAAGAGCCGGCGCCAGGCGCTGCTGCGCAACTCGTTCCGGGTGAGCCGCCCGGCGGCGACCACAGCAGACCCACGGAACACCTTCCGATGCAGTTCGGCGGGACGTCGGGCGGCAACGGGCATCGCGGCAGCCTGCCGTGTCCGCGTGTCTTCGCGCCGACGGCGTCCACAGGACGTCGGCGATTGTCGGCACTGCGTGGCTTCGAACCCTGGGGAGGTCACGGTCTGTCGACAGCCGTCGCCACGGGATCCGAACATCGCTCGTGTGGGTCATCGCGCATCTCGGTGGCGCCTACCGCCCGGTAGCGTTCCGGCCATGGTCCGTGCGCTGGGGCTGCCGTTCGACCCGATCGAGCGCGCCGGGGAGACGTGGGAGCAGCGGTTCGGTCCGGCGTCGGCGATGCGGGCAGCGACGTCGGTGTTCCGCGTGCAGCAGATCCTGCTCGCCCGCTTCGACGAGGTGCTCAGGCCGCACGAGCTGACCTTCGCCCGCTACGAGGTCCTCGTCCTGCTCACCTTCAGCCGCACCGGCCGGCTGCCGCTCAAGGTGATCGGCAGCCGACTGATGGTCCACCCGACCAGCGTCACGAACGCGATCGACCGGCTGGTAGCCGCCGGCTACGTGGAGCGCCTGCCCAACCCCGCCGACGGCCGCGGCGTGCTCGCCGGCATCACCGACGCGGGCCGCGCGGTCGTGGAGGTCGCCACCGACGCGCTGACCGGCCTGGACTTCGGCCTGGGCGACCTGCCGGACGCCGAGTTGGACACCCTGTTCGGCATCCTCCGCCGCGTCCGCCTGGGCGCCGGCGACGTGGCCGAGGTGGAGCCGGTGGACAGCCGCACGTCGTAGCGGCGGTTGTTCGGACGTCCTAGCATCTGTCCATGAGTGACGAAGCCCGTCAGCGGTGGCAGCAGCGGTACGACGCAGCGCTCGCCGCGGGCAAGGTCCGCGACGCCGACTTCACCACGTTGTCGGGCGTCGAGGTGGACCCCGTCTACGGCCCCGCCGACGAGTCCGCCGTCCCCGGGTTCGAGCGGATCGGCTACCCGGGCGAGTTCCCGTTCACCCGGGGTCTGCACGCCACCGGCTACCGCGGGCGGGCGTGGACGATCCGGCAGTTCGCCGGCTTCGGCAACGCCAGGCAGACCAACGAGCGCTACCGGATGATCCTCAAGGAGGGTGGGGGCGGCCTCTCCGTCGCCTTCGACATGCCGACCCTCATGGGCCGCGACTCCGACGACCCGCGCTCGCTCGGCGAGGTCGGCCACTGCGGCGTCGCGATCGACTCGGCCGCCGACATGGACGTGCTCTTCGACAGCATCGACCTGGGCGGCACCACGACGTCCATGACGATCAGCGGTCCCGCCGTCCCGGTGTTCTGCATGTACCTCGTCGCCGCCGAGCGGCAGGGCGTCCCGATCGAGAAGCTCAACGGCACGCTGCAGACCGACATCTTCAAGGAGTACATCGCGCAGAAGGAGTGGCTGTTCCCGCCGAACCCGCACCTGCGCCTCATCGGCGACCTCATGGAGTACTGCGCGGAGAAGATCCCGGCGTACAAGCCGATCTCGGTGTCGGGCTACCACATCCGCGAAGCCGGCTCGACCGCCGCGCAGGAGCTGGCGTACACGCTGGCCGACGGCTTCGCCTACGTGGAGCTGGGCCTCTCCCGCGGGCTGGACATCGAGCAGTTCGCGCCCGGTCTGTCGTTCTTCTTCGACGCGCACGTCGACTTCTTCGAGGAGATCGCCAAGTTCCGCGCCGCCCGCCGGATCTGGGCGCGCTGGCTGCGCGACGTCTACGGCGCGACGACGGACAAGGCGCAGCAGCTGCGGTTCCACACGCAGACCGCGGGCGTCTCGCTCACCGCCCAGCAGCCGGACAACAACATCGTCCGGACGGCGGTCGAGGCGCTCTCCGCCGTCCTCGGCGGCACCCAGTCCCTGCACACCAACGCCCTCGACGAGGTGCTCGCGCTGCCCAGCGCCAAGGCCGCCCAGATCGCGCTGCGCACGCAGCAGGTGATCATGGAGGAGACCGGCGTCATGAACGTCGCCGACCCGCTCGGCGGCTCCTGGTACGTCGAGGCGCTCACCGACGAGTTGGAGCGCCAGGCGGAGGAGATCTTCACCCGCATCAAGGACATGGGCGCCGACGGCACGCTGACCTCGGGCATCCTGCGCGGCATCGAGGAGGGCTGGTTCACCGGGGAGATCGCCGAGGCCGCCTTCGTCTACCAGCGCGCGCTGGAGAAGGGGGACAAGAAGGTCGTCGGCGTCAACGTCTACGCCGGTTCGGTCGACGCGCACGACCAGCTCGACATCCTCCGGGTCAGCCACGAGGTCGAGCGGGACCAGAAGGCCGAGCTCGCCGAGCGGCGGAAGTCCCGGGACGACGAGGCCGCCCGCAAGGCGGTCGAGCGCATGGTCGAGGTGGGCCGGACCGAGGCGAACATGGTCCCGGCGATGCTCGACGCCGTCCGGGCGGAGGCCACCCTCGGCGAGATCTGCGACGCGCTGCGCACGGAGTGGGGCGGCTACACCGAGCCCGCGAGGTTCTGACGCCGAGGTGGGCCGGGAAGGCTCCGCGCAGGTCGGGGACGGCACCTGGCCGCGGTGTCGACCGGTAGGGAGACAATAGGAACATGCAGCCCACTCGTCCCGGCCGTCCCGACCCGCGGGCGCAGGCTCAGCAGGCGCAGATGGCCGCCTCGCTGGCCGGTGCCGTCGACCTCGCCGCAGTCAAGGCCCGCTCCGAGGCCGCCGCCCGTGCCCAGGCCGCTCCGCCGCCCAGCGCGGACGGTCCGGCCGGGGCGCCCGGGAGCGCGGTCGTCGACGTCACCGAGGCGACGTTCCAGGCCGAGGTGCTCGACCGTTCCTTCCAGGTGCCGGTGGTCCTCGACCTGTGGGCCGAGTGGTGCGGGCCGTGCAAGCAGCTCTCCCCGTTGCTCGAGCGGCTGGCCGTCGAGGGCGGCGGCTCGTGGGTGCTGGCCAAGATCGACGTGGACGCCAACCCGGGGCTCGCCCAAGGTCTGCGGGTGCAGGGCATCCCGGCGATCAAGGCGGTCTGGCAGGGCCAGTTGGTCGCGGAGTTCTCCGGTGCCATCCCGGAGGAGCAGGCGCGCGAGTTCGTCACCGAGCTCGTGCGGGCCACCGGCGGGACGGTTGCGGGGGCCGAGGACGGCGGCGCCCCGCTGGACGACCCGCGGCTGGACGCCGCCGAGGCCGCGCTCGAGAGCGGCGACCTGGCCGCGGCCGAGGAGGCCTACCGGGCGATCCTCGCGGAGGACCCCGACCACCCCGAGGCCGGCCTGGCGCTGCGTCAGGTCCAGCTGTTCCGCCGCGCGGAGGAGGCCGGGCCGAACGCGCTCGCCGAGGCCGACGCCGCCCGTGACGACGTCACCGCCCAGACCCGCGCCGCCGACTTCCTGCTCGGCATGGGGGACGTGGACGCGGCCTTCGACCGGCTGCTCGACGTCGTCCGCCGCACCGCCGGTGATGACCGCGACCAGGCGCGCAAGCACCTGGTGGAGCTGTTCGAGATCGTCGGCGACCAGGACCCGCGGGTCGCTGCTGCCCGGCGGCAGCTCTCCCTCGCCCTGTTCTGAGGCCCCGCTGCAGGGGCCCGCTGCGAGCTTGCGAGCAGTGAGGGGCAGGGGGGTCCTTTCTCAGGCGCCGACGTCGCAGGCGGCCGGGCCCTGGATGAATCCCTGACGGAAGAGGTCGACCAGTTCGAACCCGGACCGGTCGACACCCGGCAGCACCCGGTCGTCGCCGCCGTACTGCAGCAGGAACTGCACGCTCTCGTCGAGGTCGCCCGGTGAGATGAGCACGTCGCGGACCTGTCCGGTGGTCACCGCGGCGCCGAACCACCCGGACAGGCAGACCGCGGACTCGTAGGCGGCCCGGTCGTCGTCCGACAGCCCCAGGGCGTCGCGGGCGGCCAGGCCGTAGGGGATCGAGACGGCGGTGACGACGGCGTAGTCGCCCAGCTCGTAGGCCGGCCGGGCGAGATCCGGCTCGTCGTACCCGATCAGCTGCCTGTCGGCGCAATAGACGAGCAGCAGGTCTGCGTCGGCGCAGGCCGGCGGCCGGCTGAACGGCTCCAGGCTCACGTCGGGGAACTGTTCGCCGAAGACGTCGGGCAGCGCGCTGGTCCAGAAGCCCGTCAGCCCCTTCTCCATGAGCTCCTGCAGCTTCGAGTAGCTCTCGTTGCCCTGGCGTGCGATGTCCTCGTCGGTCTGGAACTGGCCCTGGGTGAACACGCGGTCGGGCCCGAAGTCGTCGCGGCACGCGGCCGGACCGTCGTCGAAGCCCTCCTGGAAGGCGGCGACACGGTCGAAGCCGGAACCGTGCGCGGACTGTGCCGCGGAGCTCGTGCCGACCGGGTCACGGAGGAGCAGGTAGCCGCGGAGCAGGTCGTCGAGCTGCGCCGTCCGCAGGGTCACGTGCGCGGCGGAGCCGTCAGCGACCCACGCCGTCCAGGCACCGGCGAAGCAGTCGGCCTGGGTCTCGGTGGCGATCGATGCCCCGGGCGAGCCGACCCGGGCCTGCACCGCGTGCCCGAACTCGTGCGCGACCACCAGGTCCGGGAGAAACCGGCCGTACTGATCGGCCAGCTCGCCGAGGAAGGCCCGGTCGTAGCTGATCGAGTCCGAGTTCGGGGTCCCCGGCTCGGCGCAGTAGAAGGCGTTGCCCTCGACCGCCGCGGGATCCTGGCCGCAGCCGATCCCCTGCGGGTACGCGCTGGGGTCGACGGCGTCGGGATCGACGCTGAAGTAACCGCCCTTCAGCGGGGGGAACGAGGTGCCGAACACGTCGGGGAACTGCTGGGCCCAGTAGTCCTGCAGGTCGGCCAGGGCGTTGCGGACCTCGTGGTCGACCGGGCTGTCGACGGCGCCGACGATGGTGAGCTCGCTGTTCTCGACCTCCGGTGCGGTGGTCCGGAGCCCGCCGGGCCGGCCGATCACCACCGTGGCGCAGCCGGTCAGCAGCACGCAGGCCGGCACGGTCGCCGCCACCAGGGTCACCCAGGATCGCTTCACCGTCCCTGTGATGCCCAGCGGCGGCCGGTATCACCACCCCGGGCGCGTTCAGCCCTGGATTCCGACGTCGCAGGCGCCGCCGCCCTGCAGGAAACCGGACCGGAAGGCCCGCAGCAGCTCGAACCCGGACAGGTCGGTGTCGGGGAACACCTTGTCGTCGGTGCCGTACGTCAGCAGGAACGACACGGCCTCGTCGATGTCGCCGGGCTGCAGGCGCACGGTCTCGTCCCGGCCGCTGAAGATCTGCGCCTCCCACCAGCCGGTCAGGCAGACCGCCGAGCGGGTGGCGTCGGCGTCGTCCGTGGAGAACCCGGCCTGGTCGCGCACGGCCAGGGCGTAGGGCAGCGAGATCGCCGTGGCCACGGAGAAGTCGCCCAGCTGGTCGTAGGCCGGCTGGGTCAGGTCGGTCTCGTCGAAGTAGACCGTCTGCTCGTCGGCGCAGTAGCCGAGGTCGCGGTCGCCGTCGACGCAGGCCGGCGCGGTGCCGTCGAACGCCTCGATCGCCGGCTCCTGGAACTCCGTGCCGAAGGCCTCGGGGAAGACGGTGCTCCAGAACGGCGGGAGGCTCTGGTCGACGAGGTCCAGGGTCTCGTCGTAGGGGGAGTTGCCCTGGTTGGCCTGGTCCTGCTGGCTGAACTCCTGCGCGGTGAAGACGCGGTCCGGGCCGAAGTTGTCGCGGCAGGCGGCCACGCCGTTGTCGTAGCCCTCGGCGATGGCCGAGACCCGGTCGAAGTACGAGCCGTGCGCGCCCTCGCGGGTCGGGTCGCTCCCGACGGCGTCGGCGGTGATCAGGTACCCGCGGATGATCTTGTCCAGCTCCGGCGTGCGGATGGCCACGTGGTCGGCGTTGCCGGCGACCACCCAGGCGGTCCAGGCGCCGGCGAAGCAGTCGGCCTGGGTCTCCACGTTGATCGACTCGCCGTCGAGCCCGTTGAACCGGTACTGGATCGCGTGGCCGAACTCGTGCGCCATGACGAACGGCACGAGGGAGCGGCCGTAGTCGTCGGACAGCTCGGTCAGGAAGTTCTTGTCGTAGCTGATGGAGTCGGAGTTGGCCGTGCCGGGTGCCGCGCAGAAGAAGGCGCCGGTGCCCTGCACCTGGAGCGGGTCCTGGCCGCAGCCGATGCCGTCCGGGAACTGCGATTCGTCCAGGCCCGCGAGGTCGACGCTGAAGATCCCGCCCTGCAGGGTCTGGAAGTCCTCGCCGAATGCCTCCGGGTAGGCCTCTTCCCAGAAGGTGTAGAGGTCCGCGAGCGCGTTGCGGGAGGCCTGGTCGACCGGGTCGTCCTCCTCCGCCGCGGTGATCGGGAACTCGTCCTGCGTCACGTCGACCGGGACGCCCTCACCGGGGGACGCCGAACCGGTGACGACGCTGGAGCAACCGGTGAGCAGCGTGCCGCCCACCGCAGCCGCGATGAGCACGCGACGCAGGCCTTGCCTCATGGAGCGCTGTTACCTCGTCCTTCGGGGCCGGCAGGCACCGGCGGTGATCTCGCAAGCCGGCACATGATGCCCGCTCGCGACCCCGCACGGGGCACGCGGGCGCGCGGCGGTGTCGCATCGACACCGCCGGTGACCCGCCCGCGACCAGCCCCGCGAGCGGCTCAGCCCTCGTGCAGGAACCAGACGGTGCCCAGTGGCGGCGCCTCGACGACGGCGGAGAACGGCTGCCCGTGATACGGCTCCTCGACCGCCTCGACCCCGCCCATGTTGCCGACACCGGAGCCGCCGTAGCCCTCGTAGTCGGTGTTGAGCACCTCCCGCCAGCGGCCGCCCCGCGGCAGCCCGATCCGGTACCCGGAGTGCGGATTGCCGGCGAAGTTCGCGACGCAGGCCAGCGCCTGGCCCTCCGCCGTCCGCTCCCCGCCGCCCTCGGTCTGCCCGGCGTCGGCGGGCGCGCCGTAGCGGAGGAAGGACAGCACGTTGCCCGACGAGTCGTTGGCGTCGATCCACTGGAAGCCGGCCGGCTCGACGTCGAGCGACCAGAGCGCCGCCAGTTCCTTGTAGCGGGCGTTGAGGTCGGTGACCAGCTGCAGGATCCCGCGGTGCGCCGGGTCGTCGAGGTGCCACCAGTCCAGCGACCGGCTCTCGGCCCACTCGGCGTCCTGGCCGAACTCCGAGCCCATGAACAGCAGCTGCTTGCCGGGGTGCGCCCACATGTAGGCGAGGTAGGCCCGCAGGTTGGCCAGCTGCTGCCAGCGGTCGCCGGGCATCTTCCGCAGCAGCGAGCCCTTGCCGTAGACGACCTCGTCGTGGCTGATCGGCAGCACGTAGTTCTCGGAGTAGGCGTAGATCATCGAGAACGTCAGCTGACCGTGGTGGTAGCTGCGGTGCACCGGCTGCTTCTCGATGTAGGCCAGCGAGTCGTGCATCCAGCCCATGTTCCACTTGAAGCCGAAGCCCAGGCCGCCGAGGTGCGTCTGGCGCGTGACCCCCGGCCAGGCCGTCGACTCCTCGGCGATGGTCACCACCCCCGGGACCTCGCGGTACACCGTGGCGTTCATCTCCTGGAGGAACGCGACCGCCTCGAGGTTCTCCCGCCCGCCGTGGACGTTGGGCACCCAGTCGGTGCGCGAGTAGTCCAGGTAGAGCATCGAGGCGACGGCGTCGACCCGCAGGCCGTCGACGTGGAACTCCTTGCACCAGTACAGCGCGTTGGCCACCAGGAAGTTGCGCACCTCGGTGCGGCCGAAGTCGAAGACGAACGTGCCCCAGTCCAGCTGCTCCCCGCGGCGCGGGTCGCCGTGCTCGTACAGCGGCGTCCCGTCGAAGCGGCCCAGCGCCCACTCGTCCTTGGGGAAGTGCGCGGGCACCCAGTCGACGATGACGCCGATGCCGGCCTGGTGCGCCTTGTCGATGAGGTAGCGCAGGTCGTCGGGGGAGCCGTAGCGCGAGGTGGGCGCGTAGTACGAGGTCACCTGGTAGCCCCAGGACCCGCCGAACGGGTGCTCGGCCAGCGGCATGAACTCGATGTGGGTGAACCCGGCCGAGACGACGTACTCGACGAGCTCGTCGGCCAGTTCGCGGTAGGACAGGCCCTGGCGCCACGAGCCTGCGTGCACCTCGTAGACGCTCATCGGCCGCTCGTGCCAGCCGCCGCGGGCGCGCTCGGCGAGCCACTCGTCGTCCTGCCACTCGTAGCGCGACTCGGTGACGACGGAGGCGTTCGCCGGGGGCACCTCGGTCTGGAAGGCGAGCGGGTCGGACTTCTCCCGCCACTGCCCGTCGGCGCCGAGGACGTGGTAGCGGTACCGGCTGCCGACCTGCACGCCGGGGATGAAGATCTCCCAGACGCCGGAGGCCCCCAGCGAGCGCATCGGGTAGGCGCGGGCCTGCCAGTAGTCGAAGTCGCCGGTGACCTTCACGCCGCGGGCGTTCGGCGCCCAGACGGCGAAGGAGACGCCCTCGACCGGGCCGCGGGGGGTGTCGTAGCGCCGGACGTGCGCGCCCAGCACCTCCCACAGCCGCTCGTGCCGGCCCTCGCCGATCAGGTACTGGTCGAGCTCGCCGACCGTCGGCATCCACCGGTACGGGTCGTCGACCTCGTAGGTGTTGGTGCCGCCCTGGCCGTCCCCGTAGGTCACCGCGATCCGGTAGTCGCCGGGCTGCTGGGGGAGGGTCGCCTCGTAGATGCCCCCGGCGTGCCGCTGGCGGGTCTCGTAGCGGGTGCCGTCCTGGTCGATGACGGCGACGCCGACCGCATCGGGGCGCAGCGTGCGCACCACCCAGCTGCCGTCGCCCACGGGGTGGGTGCCGAGCACCCGGTACGGGTCGTGGGACCAGCCCTCGACGACCCCGCGCAGGTCGTCGTCGGTCACCTCGGCGGGGGCCGCGGCACCGCTGGTGGCGGCCGGCTGCGTGGGAGCCGCCGGCTCGGCGGCGCCGGGGGCGGTGGTCACGGCCTCCGGCGTCCCCGGGGCCGTGGTCCCGGGCGAGGCCGGGGCGGCGGGTGCGCCGGTGCCGTCGCCCGGCTCGGCCACCGGTGCCGGCGGCACGACCGGGGGCGTCGTCCCCGGGGCCGTCTTCGCCGCGGCCTTGCGGGCGGTCGTCTTCTTGGCCGGCGCGGCCTTCTTCGCGGCCGCCTTCGCCGGTGCCGCCTTCTTGGCCGCGGTGGCCTTCGATGCGGTCGCCTTCGATGCGGTGGCCTTCGCCGGCGTGGTCTTCGCGGCGGTGGCCTTCTTGGTCGTGGCCGCCTGCTTCGCGGCCTTGCGGACCGGGCGGGCCCGGCTCACCGTCTCGTCGGCGTCGGCCTGCGCCTGGACCCGGGCGGTCGTCTCCTCCACGGCGGCCTGCAGCTCCTCCTTGCCCGCCACGTGGTCGCGTCCCTCGTCCGTCGTCATCGTGCCCTCGCCGTCTTCTCTGGTGCGTTCGTGTCGGTCGGATCCAGCCGCTGCATCAGTTGCCGGAGATCCGGGACAACGAGTGCAGCGGGATCATCAGCCAGTGCGGCCGGTTGCGTGCCTCGTAGACGCACTCGTACACCGCTTTGTCCGCCTCGAACGCGCGCAGGAGAGGGGAGTCCCCGCACGGGTCCAGCCCGCTGGCCGCTGAGTAGCCGGAGCAGTAGGCGTTCCGGTTGCGCTCTGCCCACTCCTGGGCGCGGTATGCGCGCTGGGGGTCGTCCGGCTGCTCGACGAGCATGTGACGTGCGGCGTAGTCGAAGCTGCGCAGCATCCCGGCGACGTCGCGCAGCGGGCTGTCCAGCTGCCGGCGCTCCGCCAGCGACCGGGCCGGCTCGCCCTCGAAGTCGAGCACGATCCAGCCGGTCGCGGTCCGCAGCACCTGGCCCAGGTGCAGGTCGCCGTGCACGCGCTGGCGCACGACCGGCTCGGAGCTGGCCGCCACCTTGGCGTACAGCGCGCGCAGGCCGTCGGCGTGCTCGGCCAGCTGCGGGACGACCTCGATCGCGGCGTCCAGCCGGGCGTTCATCTGCTCGGCCAGGGCGGTGAACCAGCCGGGATCGGCCGGCTCGGTCGGCAGCACCTTGGCCATGTCGGCGTGCACCGAGGCGGTGGCCGTGCCGAGCCGCTCGCTGTCCGCGGCGAAGTCGCCGCCGACCTCGTCGGCGTGCAGGTCGCCCTCGGCGTACAGGTCGCGGACGCTCGCCGTCGCCAGCCGCCACCCGTCGCTGGCGTTGGGCACGAACGTCTGCAGCATCGCCGCAGTGGCCGCCGGCGTCGCGGGGTCGGCGTCGTCGATCTCGACGTACCCGAGCAGCGGCGCGATGTGCTGGTTCTCGGTGCGCCGCAGCGCGTCGTGGATCTCGACGTCCGGGTTGAGCCCCGGCTCGAGCCGCCGGAAGAGCTTGAGGATGGCCTGGTCGCCGTAGATGAGCGAGGTGTTGCTCTGCTCGCCGGACACGATGTCGCCCGGCAGCCCCTCCGGGATGTAGGCGATCCCCGCCGGGTGGAAGTGCATCGGCCCGACGGTCGAGGCGTTCACCAGGTGGGCCAGCCACGGCACCGTCGCGTCGCGGTCGCGCATGGCGTCGTAGCCGTAGAGCTCACGGCCCTCGAAGGTGACCGCGCCGATGAAGGCGTGGGTCAGGTCGTCGTTCGGGTGGTCGTGCCAGGACACCGGTACCAGGTAGGTCTCCCGGTGCCCGTCGGCGTAGGTCACGCCGACGCGGTGGATCGACAGCACGGGGTTGTCCCGCTCGAGGAAGAACCCGCTCTCCTCGACGTCGGCCCACTCCCGGCCCTTGCCGCCGAACCAGCGCTGGTTCGGCATCCACTCCCGCAGCAGGTCGCTCGCAACGGTCATCGGGGGCCTCCCTCGTCGCCCTCGTCCCCGTTGCCGACCACGCCCGCCGACAGCAGGTCCGCGACGATCGCGCTGCCCGTCTCCTCCGGCTCGGGCTCGGGTTCGGGCTCGACCGGGCGGGCCAGCTCGAACCAGTAGAAGCCGTGCCCGGCCAGGGTGAGCATGTAGGGCAGGACGCCGATCTGCGGGAACTCCACCCGCCCGGTCAGCTCGATCGGCGTGAAGCCCTCGAACTGGCGCAGGTCCAGCTCCACCGGCTGAGGGAACCGCGAGAGGTTGTTGACGCAGAGCACGATGTCGTCCCCGAACCGGCGGACGAACGAGAGCACCGTGGGGTTGCGCGAGCCGACCTCCTCGAAGGAGCCGAGGCCGAAGGTGGGGTGCTCCTTGCGGACCTGGATCATCCGGCGGATCCACTGCAGCATCGAATTGGTGTTGCGCAGCTGCGCCTCGACGTTGGTGGTCTGGTAGCCGTAGACCGGGTCCATGTTCAGCGGCAGGTACATCCGCTGCGGGTCGGCGGTGGAGAAGCCGCCGTTGCGGTCCGGCGTCCACTGCATCGGCGTCCGGACGCCGTCGCGGTCACCGAGCCAGATGTTGTCGCCCATGCCGATCTCGTCGCCGTAGTAGAGGACCGGCGACCCGGGCAGGCTCAGCAGCAGCGCGTTGAACAGCTCGAGGGTGTTGGTGTCGTTCTCCAGCAGCGGGGCCAGCCGCCGGCGGATGCCGATGTTGGCCTTCATGCGGGGGTCCTTGGCGTACTCGCCCCACATGTAGTCGCGTTCCTCGTCGGTGACCATCTCGAGGGTCAGCTCGTCGTGGTTGCGCAGGAAGACGCCCCACTGGCAGTTCTTCGGGATGTCCGGCGTCTGCGCCATGATCTCCGAGATCGGGAAGCGCTGCTCCCGCCGCACGGCCATGAACAGGCGCGGCATGACCGGGAAGTGGAACGCCATCTGGCACTCGTCGCCGTCCTGGCCGAAGTACTCGACGACGTCGGCCGGCCACTGGTTGGCCTCGCACAGCAGCACCCGGTCGGGATAGTCGGCGTCGACCACCTTGCGCACCCGCTTGAGGAACTCGTGGGTGCGCGGGAGGTTCTCGCAGTTGGTCCCCTCCTCCTCGAACAGGTAGGGGACGGCGTCCAGCCGGAACCCGTCGATGCCCAGGTCCAGCCAGAACCGCAGGGCGTCGATGATCGCCTCCTGCACCCGCGGGTTCTCGAAGTTGAGGTCGGGCTGGTGGGAGAAGAAGCGGTGCCAGAAGTACTGCTTGCGCACCGGGTCGAACGTCCAGTTCGAGCTCTCGGTGTCGACGAAGATGATGCGGGCGTCGGAGTAGCCGGTGTCGTCGTCGGCCCACACGTAGAAGTCGCCGTACGGGCCCTCCGGGTCGCTGCGGCTGGCCTGGAACCAGGGGTGCTGGTCCGAGGTGTGGTTCATGACGAAGTCGATGATCACGCGCATGCCGCGGGCGTGGGCGGCGTCGAGGAAGTCCTTGAAGTCCTCGATGTCGCCGAACTCGGGCAGTACCGCGGTGTAGTCGCTGACGTCGTAGCCGCCGTCGCGCAGCGGGGAGGCGAAGAACGGCGGCAGCCACAGGCAGTCGACGCCCAGCCACTGCAGGTAGTCGAGCTTGTCCATCATGCCGCGCAGGTCGCCGACGCCGTCGGCGTTGCTGTCGGCGAAGCCGCGCACGAGCACCTCGTAGAAGACCGCGCGCTTGTACCACTCGGGGTCGCTGCCGGGAGCCGGCAGCAGCGAGCGCTCGTCGTCGCGGTCGGACGTGGCGGCGTCGGGGACGGAGAGGGTCATCGGGAGAAGTCGTCCTCGATCTTCTGGTGGAGCGGGGGAGGCCCGGGCGATCAGGAAACGGGCGGCGGGAACTTCACCGGCCGCGGGAAGGCGACCGAGAACACGTGCGCCGGCTCGCGGTAGGGGTCGAGCTCCAGGTAGTTGAACTGCCCCCAGTCCCAGGAGGCGCCGGTGAGCTCGTCGGTGACCGAGAACCGGTCGTGCCAGTCCAGGCCGAGGGTGGGCAGGTCGAGCGCCGTCGTCCCGATCTGGGTGTGGTGGCTGGAGAGGTTGACCACCACGAGCACGGCGTCGTTGGAGCCGGGATCGGTCTTCGAGAAGCAGATCAGGTTCGGGTTGTCGACCGGGTGGAAGCGCAGCGTGCGCAGCTGCTGCAGCGCCGGGTGTGCCCGCCGGATCTCGTTGAGCCGCCGGAGGTAGGGCACGAGGCTGCGGCCGGAGTGCTCGGCGCCGGCCCAGTCGCGGGGACGCAGCTGGTACTTCTCGCTGTCCAGGTACTCCTCGCTGCCCGGCCGGACGGCGACGTGCTCGAACAGCTCGAACCCGGAGTAGACGCCCCAGGTCGGGCTCATCATCGAGGCCAGCACCGCGCGGATCTTGAACATCGGCGGGCCGCCGTACTGCAGCGACTCGTGGAGGATGTCCGGGGTGTTCACGAAGAAGTTCGGCCGCATGTAGTGGCTGTTGCTGGCCAGCTCGCGGCCGTACTCCTCCAGCTCCCAGCGTTCGGTGCGCCAGGTGAAGTAGGTGTAGGACTGCGTGAACCCGAGTTTGGCCAGCTGGTGCATCATCGCCGGCCGGGTGAAGGCCTCGGCGAGGAAGAGCACGTCCGGGTCGGTCTTCTTCACCTCCCAGATCAGCCAGTGCCAGAAGTTCAGCGGCTTGGTGTGCGGGTTGTCGACGCGGAAGATCCGCACCCCCGCCGCGATCCAGTGCCGCACCACCCGGAGCACCTCGGCGTAGATGCCCTCGGGGTCGTTGTCGAAGTTGACCGGGTAGATGTCCTGGTACTTCTTCGGCGGGTTCTCCGCGTAGGCGATGGTGCCGTCGGGCTTGGTCGTGAACCACTCCGGGTGCTCCTTCACCCAGGGGTGGTCCGGTGCGGCCTGCAGGGCCAGGTCGAGCGCGACCTCCATGCCGAGCTCGCCGGCGCGCCAGACGAAGGCCTTGAAGTCGTCGAGCGTGCCCAGCTGCGGGTGGACGGCGTCGTGCCCGCCCTCGTCGCTGCCGATCGCCCACGGCGAGCCGACGTCGTCGGGCCCGATGTCGTAGGGGTTGCCGCCCGGGAACTGCGCGGTGTTCGGGCCCTTGCGGTTGACCCGGCCGATCGGGTGGATCGGCGGCAGGTAGACGACGTCGAAGCCCATGTCGGCGATCGCGGGCAGCCGGTTCTGGGCGTCCGCGAACGTGCCGTGCACCGGCCGGTCGGCCACCACGGCCCCCTCGGAGCGGGGAAGAACTCGTACCAGGAGCCGAACAGCGCCCGCGGCCGGTCGACCCACACCTCGTAGGCCGGCGTGGCCGTGACCAGCTCCCGGACCGGGTGGTCGTGCAGCACCTGCTGCAGCGCCGGGGCGAAGGCGCGCGCGACCCGGGCGGTGAGCTCCAGCGACTCGTCGCGCAGCGCGGCCGCGGCGGCGCCGACGGCGTCCCGGTGCTCCTCGGGGCAGTCGGTCGCGACCCGGTCGAGCAGCCGCGCGCCCTCCTCGAGGTCGTTGGCGAGCTCGGCGGGCCCCTGGCCGGCGGCGATCTTCACCTCGACCGCGTGGTGCCAGGTGGCCAGCGGATCGCTCCACGCCTCGACGGTGAAGGTCCACCGCCCCTCGCGGTCGGGCACGACGGTGGTCAGCCAGCGGTCGGGTTGCTCGCCGTAGCGGGCCATCCGGTTCAGCGGGGGCGTGCCGGTCCCGTCGGGCGGGCTCCACACCACATTGGCGGCGACGGCGTCGTGCCCCTCGCGGAACACGGTGGCGGTGATCGGCACGTGCTCGCCGACCACGGCGCGGGCGGAGAAGGACCCGCAGGACACGACGGGGGCGACATCGGTGATGCCGAGGCGGAGGTCAGGGCGGCCAGTCATCGGGCCAAACGCTAGCGAGATCGCGGAGCGCGAGCACCTCGGCGGTCACCCGTACGAGCTGGGACGAAAGGGAACCGTGGGGTCCGCCGTCCCCAGGCCACCCGCCGGGTCGACGCGTCGGCCGCGCCGCCCTGGTTAGGCTCGGCCGGTGCGAGCCCTCCGACGCTTCACCGTCCGCGCCTCCCTGCCCGAGCCGCTGACCCCGCTGGCCCAGCTGGTGATGAACCTGCGCTGGTCGTGGCACCCGGAGACCCGGGACCTCTTCGAGGCCCTGGATCCCGCGCTGTGGCAGACCTGCGGCGGCGACCCGGTCAAGATGATGGGCGAGATCTCGGCCGAGCGGCTCGCCACGCTGGCCAAGGACCGCCGCTTCCTGCGGCGCCTGCAGGACGTCGTCGACGACCTGCACGAGTACATGACCGCCGAGCTCTGGTACCAGTCGCTGGGCGCGGAGGCGCCGAGGTCCATCGCGTACTTCTCCGCCGAGTTCGGCATCACCGAGGTGCTGCCGCAGTACTCCGGCGGCCTGGGGATCCTCGCCGGCGACCACCTCAAGGCCGCCTCCGACCTCGGGGTCCCGCTGATCGGGGTGGGGCTGCTCTACCGCGCCGGGTACTTCGACCAGGGCCTGTCCGCCGACGGCTGGCAGCTCGAGCACTACCCGTCGCTGGACCCGCACGGGCTGCCGGTCAAGCTGCTGCGCCGTCCCGACGGCTCGGCCGTCGTCATCTCGGTGCCGCTGCCCGAGGGGCGCACGCTGCACGCGCACGTGTGGCGGGCCCAGGTCGGCCGCGTCTCGCTGCTGCTGCTCGACAGCGACATCGAGGAGAACGCCCCGGCCGAGCGGCACGTCACCGACCGGCTCTACGGCGGCGACGAGGACCACCGGCTGCGCCAGGAGATGCTGCTCGGCATCGGCGGCGTGCGGGCCCTGCGCGCCTACTGCTCGCTCACCGACACCCCGCAGCCGGAGGTGTTCCACGCCAACGAGGGCCACGCCGGCTTCCAGGGCATCGAGCGGATCCGCGAGCTCACCGAGTCGCACGGGCTGACCTTCCCCGAGGCGCTGCAGGCGGTCCGCGGCGGCACGGTGTTCACCACGCACACCCCGGTGCCGGCCGGCATCGACCGCTTCCCCCGCGCGCTGATCGAGCGGTACTTCGCCGGCTTCGGCGTCCCCCTCGACCAGCTGCTCGCGCTGGGCGGCGAGGACGACCCGACGAAGTTCAACATGGCGCACATGGGCCTGCGGCTGGGCCAGCGGGCCAACGGCGTCAGCCGGCTGCACGGCCGGGTCAGCCGGCACATGTTCAACGCCCTGTGGCCGGGCTTCGACGAGGACGACGTCCCGATCAGCTCGATCACCAACGGCGTGCACGCCTCCACCTGGACCGCCCGCGAGCTGGTCGAGCTGGGCACCCAGACGTCCAGCCAGGGCGACCCGGTCGCCGTCGACGGTCCGGTGCACTTCGACGGCGTCGACCGGATCCCGGCCGGGGAGCTGTGGACCACCCGGCGGATGCTGCGCGGCCGGCTGGTCGACGAGGTCCGCCGCCGGCTGCGGGACACCGCGCTCGCCCGCGGCCAGGTCGAGGCCGAGGTCGGCTGGATCGACAGCGCCTTCGACCCCGACGTCCTCACCATCGGCTTCGCGCGGCGGGTGCCGTCGTACAAGCGGCTCACCCTGATGCTGCGCGACCCCGAGCGGCTCAAGGCCCTGCTCCTCGACCCGGAGCGGCCGGTGCAGCTGATCATCGCCGGCAAGAGCCACCCCGCCGACGACGGCGGCAAGCAGCTGATCCAGCAGATGGTGCGCTTCGCCGACGACCCCGGGATCCGGCACCGGATCGCGTTCCTCCCCGGCTACGACATCGGCATGGCCCGCTACCTGTACTGGGGCTGCGACGTCTGGCTGAACAACCCGCTGCGGCCCCTGGAGGCGTGCGGCACGTCCGGGATGAAGGCCGCGCTCAACGGCGGGCTGAACCTCTCCATCCGCGACGGCTGGTGGGACGAGTGGTACGACGGCCAGAACGGCTGGGCGATCCCCACCGCCGACGGCGTGGCCGACCCCGACCGCCGTGACGAGGTCGAGGCCCGGGCGATCTACGACCTGCTGTCCACACAGGTGGCGCCGCGCTTCTACGAGCGCGACCGCGACGGCATCCCCGGCCGGTGGGTCGAGATGGTGCGGCACACGCTGCGCGAGACCGGCCCGAAGGTGCTGGCCGCCCGCATGGTCCGTGACTACGTGTGCGACCTGTACATGCCGGCCGCGCTCTCGGCGCGTTCGATGGCCGACATCGCGTACGGGCCGGCGCGGGAGGAGGCCGCGCGGCGGGCGCACCTGCTGGAGAACTGGGGCGCCGTCCGGGTCGCGCACGTCGAGGCCACCGGCGCCGGCGACACCCCGGAGATCGGGTCCACCCTGGCGCTGCGCGCCGAGGTGGAGCTGCCCGGCCTGACGCCGGCCGACGTCCAGGTGCAGGCCGCCTACGGCCGGGTGGACGACGCCGACGGGCTGCACGACGTCGAGTGCATCGCGATGGAGCACGAGCAGGTCGACGGTTCCCGGCACTGGTTCACCGCCACCGTGCCGCTGGAGCGCACCGGGGCCTTCGGGTACACGGTGCGGGTGCTGCCCCGCTCGGAGCACCTCGCGGACCCCGCCGAGCTGGGGGTCGTGACCACCGCCTGACCGCCGGAGTGGACGCCCGATCCATCGCTTGAGACCCTCAGGTCACGGGTACCACATGCACCCCGGGTGAGACCATGCTCGCCCGGCGTGGCGGTGGCGTGCGACCGCGCACACCGTCTGCGCATCACTAGGCTGGAGCCCATGCCCGACCGCTGTGAAGTCCTCCCCGGAGACTCGGTCGTCGCCCGTCGCGGCGGCGGTCTGCTGTGGGTCGACGCGCCCGGCTCGCCCGCCCTCGTGGCGGCCCTGCACGCCTGCCTGGGGGTCACCGGCCCCGGCGCCGACCGCGTCCTGGCCGCCGTCGCCGGCCAGGTCATGACGCTCGGCAACGGCGGCGTCTCGTTCGCCCTCGTGCTCACCGACGCCGCGCAGGGCGCCGGCACCGGTGTCGCGCTGTGGTCCGGCAAGGGCCAGCCCGCGGTCGACGGCGTCCCGGTCTCCGGCTCGTCGGTGGACGGCGGCTGCACGCTCGCCACCGGGTTCACGCTGGGCCAGACCCTCTACGTCGGGCCGGGCCAGGCGGCGCCGCAGGTACCGCCGGGTGTCGCCTTCGACCTGGTGGAGGGGACCGTCCCGGGTTCCGGGGTGATGCTGCAGCTCGCCGCCGCCGCGCCGCCGGCCTCCGCGCCGCAGCCGGCCGCCGCGCCCGCGCAGTCCTTCACCGCGTCGTCCGACGCCGGCTTCGGTGCGGCTCCGGCCGCGCCGGTCGCCCAGGCGCCGGCGGCCGACTCCGGTGAGCAGACCGCCTTCTGGCGGCCCGACGAGCCCTCGGCTCCGCTGCTGCGCTTCGACGACGGCATGGTGGTGACCGTCGACGAGGACCTCGTGCTGGGTCGCCGTCCGGACAACCACGAGCTGGTGACCAACGGGACGGCGCGGCCCGTGCCGATCGCCGACACCCAGAACGTGCTGTCCTCGGCGCACGCCGCCGTCCAGCGGGCCGGCCGCGAGGTGTCCCTGGTCGATCTCGGGTCGCTCAACGGCACCCACGTCGCCGGTCCCGAGGCCACCGAGTGGACCCAGCTCGAGCCCGGCGTGGCCCACCCGCTCTCCGACGGCGACCGGCTGCTGCTCGGCTGGACCGTCATCACCTTCGAACAGCCCCAGGACTGAGAAAGGGCCCCTGCCGGATCGCCGGCGGGGGCCCTTCGCGTTGCCGGGCGCGACCCCCGCGGTGCGGTCGCGACCCTCGCGGCACGCCGCGCGGTTCCCGGCCACGCCCTGCCGGTGAGTCGCGTCGTCCTCCCTCAGCGCAGCGCGTCCTGGCTCACCTCCCACCGTGAGCCAGGACCCGTCACGACCAGGTCAGCTGATCCCGGGCGGGGACCCCGGGCGGCGGAGGACCCGCATCAGCCAGACGCAGCGGCCGGGCAGCTCCACCGGCCCCGGGCCGACGACGGCCGGCCGCGGCGGGGCGCCGATCGGGTACTCCGTGGAGAGCGCGAGCTCGTAGCCGTCGGCCCACGGCGGACCGGGCAGCGTGACCTCGGTCGTCTCGGCCCCCGCGTGCAGCCAGACGAACCAGGACTCGTCGACCACCCGGCGGCCGAACTCGTCGCGGTGCCGGATGGCCCGGCCGTCGAGGTACATGCCGATCGTCTTCAGGCCGGTGTCGAACCAGTCCGACGTGGTCAGCTGCCGGCCCTCGGGGTTGAACCAGGCGAGGTCCCGGGTGCCGCCGGTCGCGGGGATCTCGTGGCCCTCGAAGAACGCCTCCTGCCGCAGCGCGGGGGCGGAGCGGCGCAGCCGCAGCAGCCGGGTGACGAAGGCGCGCAGGTCCTCGTCGACGTCCTTCCAGTCGACCCAGGAGACCTCGTTGTCCTGGCAGTAGGCGTTGTTGTTGCCCTGCTGGGTGCGGCCGAGCTCGTCGCCGGCGGTCAGCATCGGCACGCCGGTCGAGAGCAGCAGCGTGGCCAGGTGGTTGCGCACCTGCCGGGCACGCAGCGCGTTGACTGCCAGGTCGTCCGTGGGACCCTCCACGCCGCAGTTCCAGTTGCGGTTGTGGCTCTCGCCGTCCCGGTTGTCCTCGCCGTTCGCCTCGTTGCGCTTCTTCTGGTACGTGACCAGGTCGGCGAGGGTGAAGCCGTCGTGCGCCGTGACGAAGTTGACGCTGGCGAACGGACGGCGGCCGTCGGAGCGGTACAGGTCGGACGAGCCGGTCAGCCGGTACGCCAGGTCCCGGACGCCGACCTGCGCCCCCGACCACACGTCGCGGACGGTGTCGCGGTACTTGCCGTTCCACTCCGTCCACGGCGGCGGGAAGTTGCCCACCTGGTAGCCGCCCTCGCCGACGTCCCACGGCTCGGCGATCAGCTTCACCTGGCTGACCACCGGGTCCTGGTGGACGACGTCGAAGAACGCCGACAGCCGGTCGACGTCGTGCATCGAGCGGGCCAGCGCCGAGGCGAGGTCGAACCGGAAGCCGTCGACGTGCATCTCGGTCACCCAGTACCGCAGCGAGTCCATCAGCAGCGCCAGGACGGCGGGACGGCGGACGTCGAGGGTGTTCCCGCAGCCGGTGTAGTCGGTGTACCGGGAGCCGTCCCCGCCGCGCAGCCGGTAGTAGGCGCGGTTGTCGATGCCCTTGAACGACAGCGTCGGGCCGCTGTGGTCGCCCTCGGCGGTGTGGTTGTAGACGACGTCGAGGATCACCTCGATGCCCGCGGCGTGCAGCGCCTTGACCATCGCCTTGAACTCGGTGACCTGCCCGCCGCCGCTGCCGGCCGAGCTGTACTCGGCGTGCGGCGCGAAGTAGCCCAGCGTGTTGTAGCCCCAGTAGTTGGTCAGGCCGCGGCGCAGCAGGTGCGGCTCGCTGACGAAGTGGTGCACCGGCAGCAGCTCGACCGCGGTCACGCCCAGGCCGGTCAGGTGCTCGATGAACGCCGGGTGCGCCAGGCCCGCGTAGGTGCCGCGCAGGGCCGGGGGGACGTCGGGGTGGCGCATGGTCGCGCCCTTGACGTGCACCTCGTAGATGACGGTGTCCGACCACGAGGTGCCCGGCGGCCGGTCGCCCTCCCACGGGAAGGAGTCGTAGATGACCACGCCGCGCGGGACGAACGGCGCGGAGTCGCGGTCGTCGGGGGTGTGCGTGTCGGGCTGGTCGTCGCGGAACCCGAACAGCGACCCGTCCAGGGCCAGCCGGCCGTCGACGGCGCGGGCGTAGGGGTCGAGCAGCAGCTTGGCCGGGTTGTAGCGCAGGCCCTGCGGCGGGTCGTAGCCGCCGTGCACCCGGTAGCCGTAGCGCTGGCCCGGGCCGACGCCGGGCAGCCGCGCGTGCCACACCTGGTGGGTGCTCTCCTGCAGGCGGTGCCGGTGCTCGGTGCCGTCGGGGTCGAACAGGCAGAGGTCCACCGCGGAGGCGCCGGCCGACCAGAGCGCGAAGTTCGTGCCGGTGCCGTCCCAGTGCGCCCCGAGCGGGCTGGGGGACCCGGGCCACGTCTCGACCGCGGGGAGTGTGTCCACCCTGCGATCCTGCCCTCTCGGGAGCCGGGCCGCGTGGCAGGAAGCGGTACGCGGGTTGGTTGGATGGACGGGTGTCGAGCAGTGTGTCTGGTGGGGGTCGCGACGAGCCGGTCGTCCGCATGCGAGGGGTCGACGTCGTGCGGGGGGACAACCACCTCCTCCGCGGCGTCGACTGGGCCGTCGAGTCCGACCACCGCTGGGTGGTGCTCGGGCCGAACGGCGCCGGCAAGACGACGCTGCTGCAGCTGGCCGCCGCGCAGATGCACCCGACCCGCGGCGAGGTGCAGCTGCTGGGGGAGACCCTCGGCGCGGTCGACGTCTTCGAGCTGCGCCCGCGCATCGGCCTGACCAGCGCGGCGCTGGCCCAGCGGATCGGCCCGTCGGAGAAGACGGGGGACGTCGTCCTCTCCGCGGGGTACGCCGTCCTCGGCCGGTGGCGCGAGCGCTACGACGTCCACGACCTGACCCGCGCGGCGATGCTCATGCAGCAGTGGGGCGTCTCGCCGATGGCCAACCGCGCGTTCGGGACGCTGTCGGAGGGCGAGCGCAAGCGCGCCCAGATCGCCCGCGCGCTGATGCCCGACCCCGAGCTGCTGCTGCTCGACGAGCCGGGCGCGGGGCTGGACCTCGCCGGCCGCGAGGACCTCGTCGGCCGGCTCTCCGACCTCGCCCGCTACCACTACGCGCCGGCGCAGGTGCTGGTCACGCACCACGTCGAGGAGATCCCGCCCGGCTACTCCCACGCGCTGCTGCTGCGCGGCGGCGAGGTGGTGGCGGCCGGGCCGGCCGACGACGTCCTCACCGCGGCGGCGCTGTCGGAGACCTTCGGCCTGCCGCTGTCGCTCTCGCGCGAGGACGGCCGCTTCGCCGCCCGCCGCGCCTGACCGCGAGCGCTGGCTAGGGTGCCGGGCATGACCGAGCCCGAGTTCGTGACCCTGCAGGCCGAGGACGGGGTGGGCACGATCCGCCTCGACCGGCCGAAGATGAACGCGATCAACGAGCAGCTCCACTGGGAGGTCCGGCGGGCCGCCCAGGAGGCCGCCACGCGCGAGGACATCCGCGCCGTGGTGCTCTACGGCGGCGAGCGGGTCTTCGCGGCGGGTGCCGACATCAAGGCGATGTCGCAGCTCGACGGCGCGGCGATGGTGGCCTGGGGCCGCGAGCTGCAGAACTCGTTCATCGAGGTGCAGCGCATCCCCAAGCCGGTCATCGCGGCGGTCACCGGCTACGCGCTCGGCGGCGGCTACGAGCTGGCCCTGTGCGCCGACTTCCGGGTGCTCGGCGCCGGCGCGAAGATCGGCCAGCCCGAGATCCTGCTCGGCGTCATCCCGGGCGCCGGCGGCACGCAGCGGCTGGCCCGGCTGGTCGGCCCGGCCAAGGCCAAGGACCTCGTCTTCACCGGCCGGCACGTCGGCAGCGAGGAGGCGCTCGAGCTGGGCCTGGCCGACGCCGTCGTCCCGGACGACGAGGTGTACTCGACCGCGGTCGCGATGGCGAAGAAGTTCGCCGCCGGCCCGCCGCTGGCCCTGGCCGCGGCGAAGCGGGCGATCGAGGAGGGGCTGGACCTGCCGCTGGCGCGGGGCCTGGACCTGGAGAGCCGGCTGTTCGCCGAGCTGTTCGACACCGAGGACCAGAAGAGCGGGATGCGCTCGTTCCTGGAGAGCGGCCCCGGGAAGGCGACGTTCGCCGGTCGCTGAGCCGCCGCCCGGGGTCCCTCACACGTTCGGGTTCGCCGACGTCCCGGAACCGGCCCTGATCAGCCAGAATTCGCAGCGCCCGTCTGCCTGCCGGGCCAGCGGGGTCCGGCGGGCGCGGCGCCACGACTGGAGGAGTCCCGTGCGACGACGCACCCCGGTGACCGCCGTGGCGGTCCTGACGACCGCGCTCACCCTGGCCGCCTGCGGCTCGGACGACGGGGGGTCGGGGGGCGGCGGCGGCAGCGACACCGACGCCGCGACGGCGACCTCCGTCGACGACTTCGGCGGCATGGACGCCCTGGTCGAGGCCGCGCAGGCGGAGGGGACGCTGAACGTCATCGCGCTGCCGCGGGACTGGGCGAACTACGGCGAGATGCTCGACACCTTCGGTGAGAAGTACGGCATCGAGATCAACAGCGCGACGCCGGACGGCTCCAGCCAGGACGAGCTGAACACGGTCACCAGCCAGCGCGGCCAGGACCGCGCCCCCGACGTCCTCGACCTCGGGACGGCGTTCGCCCGGCAGGCGGCCGCGCAGGACCTCCTGGCGCCGTACCAGGTGGCCACCTGGGACGAGATCCCCGAGGGCCAGAAGGACGAGCAGGGCCTCTGGTACAACGACTACGGCGGCTACATCTCCATCGGCTGCAACCAGACGGTGATCGGCGACTGCCCGACCAGTTTCAAGGACCTGCTCGACCCGCAGTACGCCGGCCGGGTGGCCCTCAACGGCAATCCGACGCAGGCCGCGGCGGCCTTCGGCGGCGTGTGGGCGGCCGCGCTGTCCAACGGCGGCAGCCTCGACGACATCGGCCCGGGGATCGACTTCTTCGTCCAGGTCAAGGAGGTCGGCAACTTCAACCCGGTGGAGATCACCCCGGCCACGATCCAGAGCGGGGAGACGCCGCTCGCGATCGACTGGGACTACCTCAACGCCGGCCTCACCCAGACCCTCGCCGACCAGGGCGTGACCTGGCAGGTCAACGTGCCCAGCGACGGGCTCTTCGGCGGCTACTACAGCCAGGGGATCAGCAAGTTCGCCCCGCACCCCGCGGCGGCCCGGCTGTGGGAGGAGTTCCTCTACAGCGACGACGGCCAGAACATCTGGCTCAAGGGCGGCGCCCGTCCGGTGCGGCTGCCGTCGATGCAGGAGGCCGCGACCGCCGACGAGACGGCGCTCGCCGCGCTGCCGACGGTCGAGGGCACCGCGGACTTCCCGACCCAGGAGCAGGAGACGGCCGCCCAGCAGGTCGTGGCGACCCGGTGGAACGAGGAGATGTCGGGCTGAGCACCGTCCATGGCGCCCCGGTCCGCGACGGCGACGCCCCGGTCGCCGTCGCGGCGCCGGCGCCGAAGCTCCCACGGCGCCGGCGCCGGCGCCGGCGCCGCTGGGTGCGGGTGCTGCCGGCCCTCGGCGCGCTGCCGTTCTTCCTCTACGTCGCCGTCTTCCTGCTGCTGCCGGTCGGCGTGCTGGCGGTGGAGGCCTTCCGCGCGACCGATCCGGTGACCTTCCAGGAGTCCTGGTCGACGGCCTCGATCCGCGCGATCACCGAGGGCGCCTACCGCCGGGCCTACCTCGGCAGCCTGCGGCTGTCGGCGATCACCGCGGTGCTCGCGGCAGCCCTCGGCCTCGCGCTGGCCTTCGCGGTCCTGCGGACGCGGCGCGGCACGCTGCTGCGGCGGCTGGTGCTCACCGCCTCGGGGGTCGCGGCCAACTTCGGCGGCGTCCCGCTGGCCTTCGCCTTCCTGGCCACCATCGGCAACGCCGGCGTGCTCACCGCCCTGCTGCAGGACACGCTCGGCCTGGGCCTCGGCGGGTTCTCCCTGTACTCGATGACCGGGCTGGCGCTGGTCTACCTGTACTTCCTCATCCCGCTGATGGTCCTGACCATCACCCCGGCGCTGGAGGTGCTGCGGCCGCAGTGGCGGGAGGCCGCCGACAACCTCGGGGCCAGCGGCTGGCAGTACTGGCGCTACGTCGGCGGCCCGGTGCTCGCGCCGCCGGTCATCGGCGCCACCATGCTGCTGTTCGCCACCGCGTTCGCTGCCTACGCCACCGCCCGCGCGTTGGTCGGCAGCAGCGTGCCGCTGGTGACCCTGCAGATCGCCGACGCCCTGTCGAGCAACGTCGTCGTCGGCTCGGAGAACCTCGGCAAGGCGCTGGCGCTGGGGATGGTCGTGCTCATCGGGATCGTCATGGCGTTCTACGCCTGGGTGCAGCGGCGCACCCAGCGGTGGCTGTCGTGACCGCCTCGGCCGGGCTCGGCACGGTCACCGGGGCGGGCAGCGTCGCGCCGGCCCACCCGGTCCGGACGGCGGGGCGCGGCGCGCGGGGGTGGCGCTGGGCCGTGCTCGTCGTGCTGGGGCTGTACTTCGTCGTGCCGATCGCGGCCAGCGTGTGGTTCACGATCCGCGACCGCGGCCGGGGCGGGCTGACCGCGCGCCACTACACCGGCATCCCCGGCGCCGAGGGCTTCGCCGACGCGTTCATCCGCTCGCTGCTGCTCGCCGTCCTCACCGTGGTGCTGGCGCTGCTGCTCATGGTGCCGACCGTCGTCCTGGTGAATTTGCGCCTGCCGCGGCTGCGGACGGCGGTGGAGCTGCTCACCCTGCTGCCGCTGGTGCTGCCGCCGATCGCGCTGGTCGTGGGGGTGCGCAGCGTGCTGGCCTGGGCGCCCGACTACTTCCTCAACACGCCCCTGGCCGACGCGTTCTTCGCGCTCCAGGAGCCGTCGCTGCCGTGGATCCTCGTCCTCGTCTACGTCGTGCTGGCGCTGCCGTTCGTCTACCGGGCGCTCGATGCCGGGCTGCGCGGGGTCGACCTGCGGACGCTGACCGAGGCCGCGCGCAACCTCGGCGCCTCCTGGCCGCGGGTGCTGGTGTCGGTGGTGCTGCCGGTGCTGCGCACCTCCGTGCTCAACGCCGCGTTCCTGACCTTCGCCCTGGTGATGGGGGAGTACACGATCGCCGTGATCCTCGGGTTCGTCACGTTCCCGACCTGGATCGTGCAGATCGCCGGCTCGCAGCCGCAGCTGTCGGTGTCGGTGTCCGTGCTCTCCCTCGCCGTCACCTGGGCGCTGCTCCTGCTGATCTCCGCGCTGGACCGCCGGCGCACCGGGAAGGACCCCGCATGACCTCCGCCCCCGTCTCCGCCCCGGCCGGCGCCGCCGCCGAGCTGCGCGAGCGCCCCGGGGTCGCCGTCCGCCTCGAGGGGCTGACCCGGCGCTACGGCTCGGTCCTCGCCCTCGACGGCCTCGACCTGGAGATCGCCGGCGGCGAGCTGGTCGCGCTGCTGGGACCCTCGGGCTGCGGCAAGACGACGGCGCTGCGGGCGATCGCCGGCTTCGAGCGGCCCGACGCCGGGCGGGTGCTGCTCGACGGCCGCGACCTCACCGACGTCCCGGCCAGCAAGCGCGACATGGGCATGGTCTTCCAGGCCTACAGCCTGTTCCCGAACCTCACCGTGGCCGACAACGTCGCCTTCGGCCTGCGGGTGCGCCGCCGCGGCCGGACCGAGCAGCGGCGGCGGGCGGCGGAGCTGCTGGAGCTGGTCGGCCTGGCCGACCGCGGCGGGCGCTACCCGCACCAGCTCTCCGGCGGCCAGCAGCAGCGCGTGGCGCTGGCCCGGGCGCTGGCCGTCGCGCCCCAGGTGCTGCTGCTCGACGAGCCGCTGTCCGCGCTCGACGCGCAGGTCCGGGTGCAGTTGCGCGACGAGATCCGCCGGCTGCAGCTCGAGGTCGGCATCACCACGGTCTTCGTCACGCACGACCAGGCCGAGGCGCTGTCGGTGGCCGACCGCGTCGGCGTGCTGCGCGCGGGCCGGCTCGAGCAGGTGGCCGGGCCCGACGAGCTCTACGAGCGGCCGGCGACCGCCTTCGTCGCGCAGTTCGTCGGCACGATGAACCGGCTGCCCGCGACCCTGGTCGAGGGCGGTGTGCAGGTGCTCGGCACCCGGCGCCCGGTCGCCGGGGCGGTCCCGGCCGGCGGCCCGGGGGTCGCCCTCGTCCGGCCCGAGGCGCTGGGTGTTGCGGCCGACCCCGACGGCGCCGGCCGGGTGGTGACCCGCGTCTTCTCCGGCGCGGTCACCCGGCTGACCGTCGCGCTGCCGGACGGCACGGAGGTGCGGGCCGACGTCGCCAGCGCCGAGAGCCAGCACCTGGTGCCGGGGACGGCGGTCGAGGTCACCCTCGCCGAGCGTCCGCTGCTCGTGGCGCCGGTCGAGCCGGCGGGGGACGAACCGGCGTAGCCGTGCGGAATCATCGGGGGGTGACGGCGCCGGCAGACGACCTCGACCGCTCCGATCCCTCCGGCCGGGCCTGGGTGGACCGTGCGGTGGCCGCTGTGGAGGCCGACGCGCTGCGCAGCGCGGACACCCACCTGCTGGTCTACCCGCTGCCGCCGGAGTGGGGCGTCGACCTCTACCTCAAGGACGAGTCGACCCACCCGACCGGCAGCCTCAAGCACCGGCTGGCCCGCTCGCTGTTCCTCTACGCCCTCTGCTCCGGTCAGATCACCCAGGGCAGCACGGTGGTCGAGGCCTCCAGCGGCTCGACGGCGGTGAGCGAGGCCTACTTCGCGCGGATGCTGGGCCTGCCGTTCGTGGCGGTCATGCCCGCGAGCACCAGCCCCGAGAAGATCGCGCTCATCGAGTTCCACGGCGGGCGCTGCCACCTGGTGGGAGAGCCGTCGGCGGTCTACGACGAGGCCCGCCGGATCGCCGCGGAGACCGGCGGCCACTACCTCGACCAGTTCACCAACGCCGAGCGGGCCACCGACTGGCGCGGCAACAACAACATCGCCGAGTCGGTGTTCTCGCAGATGGGCCGCGAGCCGCACCCGGTGCCCGAGTGGGTCGTCGTCGGCGCGGGCACCGGCGGCACCAGCGCCACGATCGGCCGCTACCTGCGCTTCCGGCGGCTGCCCACCCGGCTGGCCGTCGTCGACCCGGAGGGGTCGTCGTTCTTCCCCGGCTGGCGGGACGGCGACCCGACGGTCGCGACCGGCCGGCCGTCGCGGATCGAGGGCATCGGGCGGCCGCGGGTGGAGCCGTCGTTCGTGCCGACGATCGTCGACCGGATGATCTGCGTCCCGGACGCCGCGTCGCTGGCCGCCGTCCGGCACCTGGAGCGGGTGACCGGGCGCCGGGCGGGCGGCTCCACCGGCACGAACCTCTGGGGTGCCTTCTCGCTCGTGGCCGAGATGCTGGCGGCGGGCCGGAACGGCAGCGTCGTCACCCTGCTGTGCGACGGCGGGGAACGCTACGCGCACACCTACTACTCCGACGAGTGGGTGGCCGCGCGCGGGCTGGACCTCGAGCCGTACGCCGCCACGCTCGACCGCTTCGCCAGCAGCGGGGATTGGCGGCCGCCGGCGTGATGCGGGTCACCAAGGCCCTGGGGGCTGGGTCCGTTACCGGCCAGTAACCTCCATGATCGGAGCTAGGCGGGCGGCAGGCCCGCGCCCCGACCCCATCGCGGAGGTAGGTCTGGCGATGAACATCGTCGTTCTGGTCAAGCAGGTCCCCGACTCGGGCAGCGCGCGTGCGCTCGACCCGGCGGACAACACCGTCGCCCGTGCGACGGCGGACAACGTCATCAACGAGATGGACGAGTACGCGATCGAGGAGGCATTGCAGGTCCGCGACCGCGAGGGCGGCGAGGTGACCGTGCTGTCCGTCGGCCCGGACTCGGCGACCGACGCGATCCGCAAGGCGCTGTCGATGGGCGCCGACAAGGCGGTGCACGTCTCCGACGAGGCCATCCACGGCTCGGACGCGGTGGCGACCTCCGCAGTCATCGCCGCGGCGCTGCAGCAGTTGGAGTACGACCTCGTCCTGTGCGGCGCCGAGGCCACCGACTCGCAGATGAGCGTCATGCCGGCGCTGCTGTCCGAGCGGCTGGGCATCCCGCAGCTGTCCGGCGCGCGCAAGCTCACCATCGAGGGCGGGCGGGCGTTGGTGGAGCGGCAGACCGACACCGGCTACTGGGCGCTGGAGGCCTCGCTGCCGGCGATCGTGTCCACCTGGGACTCGATCAACGAGCCGCGCTACCCGTCCTTCAAGGGCATCATGGCCGCCAAGAAGAAGCCGGTGGAGACCAAGTCCCTGGCCGACCTGGGTGTCGACGCCGGAAGCGTCGGCCTGGGCAGCGCCACCAGCCAGGTCCTCGACTTCGCCCCCCGCCCGCCCAAGGGCGCCGGTGTCAAGGTGACCGACGAGGGCGACGGCGCCGAGAAGCTCGTCGGCTTCCTCGCCGAGCAGAAGATCGTCTGACCGCGGACCCGAGCGAACAGAAGGAGATCGAGCAGTCATGGCAGAGGTCTTGGTCCTCGTCGAGCTCAACCCCGATGGCGGCGGCGTCCGCAAGACCACGCTGGAGGCGCTGACGGCCGCGCGTGCGCTGGGTGAGCCCTCCGCCGTCGTTCTCGGCGCCCCCGGCTCGGCCGCCGGCGCCAAGGACGCGCTGGCCGAGTACGGCGCGCAGAAGGTCTACGTCGCCGAGTCGCCCGACATCGACGACTACCTCGTCGCCCCCAAGGCCGAGGTGCTCGCGCAGCTGGTCGAGCGCGTCTCGCCGGCCGCGGTCGTCATCCCCTCCTCGCCGGAGGGCAAGGAGGTCGCCGCGCGCCTCGCGGTCAAGACCGGCAGCGGCTTCCTCACCGACGTCACCGAGATCACCGGCGACGGCACCGCCACCCAGGTGGCCTTCGCCGGGCAGGTCATCGTCCACTCGAAGGTCGCCACCGGCACCCCGATCTACACGCTGCGCGGCAACTCGGTCGCCCCGGAGCCGGCCTCCGGCGCCGCCGCCGAGGAGACCGTCGACGTCCAGCTCTCCGACGCCGCCAAGGCCGTCCGGGTGGTCGACCGGGTCGTGGAGCAGAAGAGCAGCCGGCCGGAGCTGACCGAGGCCGCGATCGTCGTCTCCGGCGGCCGCGGCGTCGCCAGCGCCGAGAACTTCTCGATCATCGAGGGCCTCGCCGACTCCCTCGGTGCCGCCGTCGGTGCGTCGCGCGCCGCGGTCGACTCCGGCTTCTACCCGCACACCTTCCAGGTGGGGCAGACCGGCAAGACCGTCTCGCCGCAGCTCTACATCGCCGTCGGCATCTCCGGCGCGATCCAGCACCGCGCCGGCATGCAGACCTCGAAGACGATCGTCGCGGTCAACAAGGACCCCGAGGCGCCGATCTTCGAGCTGGCCGACTTCGGCGTCGTCGGCGACCTGTTCCAGGTGGCCCCGCAGGCCACGGAGCTGATCAAGTCCCGCAAGTAGAAGGACCCTCCTGCCCCCCGCCACTCGCAAGCTCGCGGCGGGGCCCTGCAGGAGGGCCGTTCCAGTACGTCACGTCGGGCGCCGACCCCCTGGCGGGGTCGGCGCCCGACGTCTGTCCGGACGGGAACGTGCGGGTGGGTGCGACGGTTGGCAGGGAGGTGGCAGCGGTGACGCAGGGCGGGGTGTTCGACCGCGCGCACCGGCTGACCACCGCCGGCCTGCTCATGCTGGTCACCTTCATCGCCTTCGAGGCGATGGCCGTGGGGACGGCGATGCCGACCGCGGTCGCCGAGCTCGACGGGCTGGCCTGGTACGCGTGGCCGTTCTCCGCCTTCCTCGTCGCCTCCGTCGTCGGGATGGTCGTCGGCGGCGACCTCGGCGACCGGCGGGGGCCGCGGGTGGCCCTGCCCTGGGGTGTCGGCGCGTTCGCCGCGGGCCTGCTCACCGCCGGCGCGGCCGGGCACATGGCCGTCTTCGTGGCTGGGCGCGCCGTGCAGGGCTTCGGCGCCGGGGTGATCGCCGTCCTGCTGTACGTGATCGCCGGCCAGGCCTACGAGCCGGCGCTGCGCCCCCGGCTGTTCGGTGCGATCAGCGCCGCCTGGGTGCTGCCCGCGCTGGTCGGCCCCGTCGTGGCCGGGCTGCTCACCACGCACGCGACCTGGCGGCTGGTCTTCCTCGGCCTGCTGCCGCTCATCGTGCTGGGCCTGGCGCTGGTGCTGCCCGCCGTCCGGGCGCTCCCGGCGCCGGCGGAGGCCGCCGCGCACGGCGCCGGGCGACGGTGGTGGGCGCTGCTGGCCGGGCTCGGCATCGCCGCGCTGCAGTACGCCGGCCAGCGCCGGGACGCCGTCGCCCTGCTCGTCGCCGCCGCGGGACTGGCGGCGCTGGTCGCGGGCCTGCGGCCGCTGCTGCCGAGGGGCACCGGGCGGGCCGCGCGGGGGCTGCCCGCCGTCGTCGCCTCGCGCGGGCTGCTGGCCGGCGCCTTCTTCGGCATGGACGCGCTGCTGCCGCTCACCCTCACCGAGGTGCACGGGTTCGGCGCGACCGCCGCCGGCATCCCGCTCACCGCCGGCGCGGTCGGCTGGGCCGCGGCCTCGCAACTGCAGGGCCGGTTCCCCGACGCGCCGCGGGCGCGGCTGCTGCGGCTCGGGTTCGCGCTGCTCGCGGTCGGCCTCGGCGGCACGGCGCTGGCCGCCGTCCCGGCCCTCGGTGGCTGGCCGGCGTACCTGACCTGGGCCGTGGCCGGACTCGGCATGGGGCTCGGGATGCCGAGCGTCGGGGTGCTGCTGCTCGACCAGTCGCCCGAGCACCGGCGGGGCGCCGACTCCGCCGCGCTGCAGATCTCCGACGTCACCGCCTCGGCGCTGTGCATCGGGCTGGCCGGTGTCCTCGTCGCCGCCGCGGCGGCCGGGGCCCTGAGCCTGCCCGCCGCCATCCTGTGCTCGGTCGGCGCCTTCACGCTGCTCGCGCTGGTCGGCGTGGGGGTCGCCGGCCGCGCCGCGGCCCCGGTTCCCGGCCGGGGGGCTCCTTCGGACGCGACTACCCTGGCGGCGCCATGACTTATCTGGACCACGCGGCCACGACCCCGGTGCTGCCCGAGGTGCTGACCGCGATGACCGAGCAGCTCGGCCGCGTGGGCAACGCCTCCTCGCTGCACGCCAGCGGCCGGGCCGCCCGCCGGGTGGCCGAGCAGTCGCGCGAGCGGCTCGCCGAGGCGCTCGGCGCGCGCCCGTCGGAGGTGCTGTTCACCAGCGGCGGCACCGAGAGCGACAACCTCGCCCTCAAGGGCCTGTTCTGGGCCCGGCGCAGCGCCGACTCGCGCCGGCGGCGCATCGTGGTCAGCCCGGCCGAGCACCACGCCGTCCTCGACAGCGTCGAGTGGCTGGCCAAGCACGACGGCGCCGAGATCACCTGGCTGTCCCTCGAGCCGAGTGGGCGCGTCCGGCCGGAGGCCCTCGCCGAGGCGCTGGGCGACGGCTCGGACGTGGCGGTGGCCAGCGTCATGTGGGCCAACAACGAGATCGGCACGGTCAGCGACGTGGCCGCGCTCGCCGGCGTCGCGCACGCCGTCGGGGTGCCGCTGCACACCGACGCGGTGCAGGCGGTCGGCCAGGTGCCGGTCGACTTCGCCGCCAGCGGCGTGGACGCGCTCACCATGACCGGGCACAAGCTCGGCGGGCCGATGGGCGCCGGGGTGCTGCTGCTGCGCCGCGACGCCGAGTGCACCCCGCTGCTGCACGGCGGCGGGCAGGAGCGCGACGTCCGGTCGGGCACGCTCGACGTCGCGGCGATCGTCGGCCTGCAGGTGGCGACGACGACCGCCGTCGCCGCCCGGGAGGAGCGCGCCGGCCGGCTCACGCAGCTGCGCGACCGGCTGGTCGCCGGCGTGGTCGAGCGGGTCCCGGACGTCCAGCTCAACGGCGCGCCCCTGGACGACGTGGTGGCCGGCGGGCCCGGCCGGCTGCCGGGCAACGCGCACCTGTCGTTCGCCGGCGCGGAGGGCGACGCGCTGCTCATGCTGCTCGACGCACGCGGCATCGAGTGCTCGACCGGCTCGGCGTGCAGCGCCGGCGTGGCCCGGCCCAGCCACGTGCTGCTCGCCGTCGGCGCCGACTCCGACCGCGCGCGCAGCTCGCTGCGGTTCAGTCTCGGGCACACGAGCGTCGATGCCGACGTCGACGCGCTGCTCGAGGTCATCGCCCCCGTGGTGGAGCGGGCCCGCCGGGCGGGCATGGGCTCCCGATGAGGGTCCTCGCGGCCATGAGCGGGGGAGTGGACTCCGCGGTGGCGGCCGCGCTGGCCGTCGACGCCGGTCACGACGTCACCGGGGTGCACCTCGCGCTCTCCCAGCACCGGCAGGCGCTGCGCAGCGGCTCGCGCGGGTGCTGCAGCGTCGAGGACGCGCACGACGCCCGCCGGGTCGCCGACGAGCTGGGCATCCCGTTCTACGTGTGGGACCTCGCCGAGCGCTTCACCGAGGACGTCGTCGAGGACTTCGTCGCCGAGTACGCCGCCGGCCGCACGCCCAACCCGTGCCTGCGCTGCAACGAGAAGATCAAGTTCGCCGCCGTCCTCGACCGTGCGCGGGCGCTCGGGTTCGACGCCGTCGTCACCGGCCACCACGCCCGGCTGGCCGACGGCGAGCTGCGCCGCTCGGTGGACGCGGCCAAGGACCAGTCCTACGTGCTCGGCGTGCTCACCCGCGAGCAGCTGGCCGGGGCGAGGTTCCCGCTCGGGGGCATGACCAAGGACCGGGTCCGGGAGATCGCCGCCGAGCGCGGGTTCGCCGTCGCCGCCAAGCCCGACTCGCACGACATCTGCTTCATCCCCGACGGCGACACCCGCGGCTTCCTGGCGCGGCGGCTGGGCAGCCGCCCCGGCCCGCTGGTCGACGCCACCACCGGCGCGACCGTGGGGGAGCACGGGGGCACCTACGGCTTCACCGTCGGCCAGCGCCGCGGCCTCGGGGTGGACGTCGGCGACGCGCGGCCCCGCTACGTGCTCGGCATCGAGCCGGTCAGCCGCACGGTCACCATCGGGACGGCGGAGCTCGCCGGCGTCCGGGAGGTGCGGACCGCCCCGCCGACCTGGACCGGTGCCGCGCCCGCGCTGCCGTTCCGCGCCGAGGTGCAGCTGCGCGCGCACGGGACGCCGGTCGCCTGCGAGGTGACCGCCGCCGACGACGGGGGGCTGCGCCTGCAGCTCGCGGAGGAGCAGCGCGGGGTCGCGCCCGGCCAGTCCGCGGTGCTCTACGAGCCGGATGCCGCGCGCGGCGACCGGGTGCTCGGCCAGGGGACCGTGT
Source organism: Geodermatophilus sp. SMS 5-13 (assembly GCF_059428245.1). Taxonomy (NCBI): domain Bacteria; kingdom Bacillati; phylum Actinomycetota; class Actinomycetes; order Geodermatophilales; family Geodermatophilaceae; genus Geodermatophilus; species Geodermatophilus sp. SMS 5-13. The sequence goes on along the minus strand of NZ_CP165729.1, from coordinate 4,494,611 downwards.
CGCGGGCCGGCGAACCCTTCCCCCGGTGACGACGCCGGGCCGCTGAGCGGACCGGCTACCGTCGCCGTCGTGGTGCTGCCGACCGAACCCCAGCCGCAGGAGAACGAGCCGCGGCCGGTTGCCGCACCGTGGGGGCCGGCCTCCGGCGTCGGATCCCTGCCCGGCGTCGATCCCGCCGAGGCGATCCGGCTCGTGCTCGGCGAGCTGCCCGACTTCCCGCACCTGCCCGAGCTGCCGGCCCGCGGTCCCGGCGCGGACCTGATCGGCCGCACAGCGGCGCTGCTCGTCGACGTGGCCGTCGACCTCACGCCGGCCGGCTGGCGGCTGGTGCCCCGCCCGGGCATCGATATGCGCCGCGCCCGCGACCTGCTCGAGCGCGACCTCGACGCCCTGACCGACGTCGCCGACCGCTACACGGGCCCGTTCAAGGTCCAGGCGGCCGGCCCGTGGACCCTCGCCGCCGGGCTCGAGCGCAGCCGCGGCGACCGTGCCGTCGTCGATCCGGGGGCGCGGCGTGACGTCGCGCAGTCCCTGGCCGAGGGGCTGGCGGCGCACGCCGCGGCGGTCGCCGCGCGCGTGCCCGGCGCGCGGGTCGTCGTCCAGCTGGACGAGCCGTCGGTGCCGGCGGTGATCGAGGGCGCCCTGCCGACGGCGAGCGGCTTCGGCACGCTGCCGGCGGTCGAGGCCGACGTCGTCGAGCAGGAGCTGGCCGCCGTGGTCGCCGCCCTGCCCGGCACGGTGGTCGTGCACTGCTGCGCGCCGCGCGCCCCGCTCGAGCTGTTCCGCGCGGCCGGCGCCGAGGGCGTCTCGTTCGACTCTGCTCTCGTGCAGGACCTCGACGCGATCGGCACGGCGGTCGAGGCGGGCACCCACCTGCTGGTCGGCGTCGTCCCCGGGACCGACGCCCCGCTCGGCACGCCGAAGGCGACGGCCTCCCGGTTGCAGGGCCTCTGGCGCGAGCTCGGCTTCCCCGACGAGCGGCTGCACGAGGCGGTGACCGTCACCCCGGCGTGCGGCCTCGCCGGTGCGACGCCCGCCTACGCGCGTGCCGCCATGACCCACGTCCGCGAGGCGGCGAAGTACCTGCTCCCGGAGTGACCGCCACGGCAGGGTGAATGCGGGTTCGGCGTCGTACCCGCCGGATACGGTTCGGTCGTGAGCACCGAAGCGGAGATCGACGCCCCGCAGGTCGCGGCGGTGGGTGACCGGGAGGACCTCACCGAGGTCCCCGACGACGCCCGCACGCGCCACCGGGACCTGTCCGAGCTGCTGGACAAGTACGCGTTCGCCTACTACGTCCGCGACGAGCCGCTGGTCAGCGACGGTCAGTACGACGAGCTCATGGGCGAGCTCAAGACGGTCGAGTCCGCCCACCCCGCGCTGGTCACGCCGGACTCGCCGAGCCAGAAGGTCAACGGCGGGTTCACCGCCACCTTCGCCCCGGTGCAGCACCTGGAGCGGATGCAGAGCCTGGACAACGCGTTCAGCAGCGACGAGCTCTCGGCCTGGGCAGCGCGCGTCGAGCGCGAGGTCGGCACCGGCGCCCGCTACCTGTGCGAGCTGAAGATCGACGGCCTCGCCGTGGCGCTGCTCTACGAGCGCGGCCGGCTGGTGCGCGCGGCCACCCGCGGCGACGGCGTCACCGGCGAGGACGTCACCGCGAACGTGCGCACGATGCAGGACGTCCCGCAGCAGCTGACCGGGGACGACGTGCCCGAGCGGCTCGAGGTGCGCGGCGAGATCTACTTCCCGGTGGAGGCGTTCGCCGACCTCAACGCCTCGATGGTGGAGCAGGGCAAGGCGCCGTTCGCCAATCCGCGCAACGCCGCCGCGGGCTCCCTGCGGCAGAAGGACCCGCGGGTCACCGCGTCCCGGCGGCTGCGGCTGATCGTGCACGGCCTCGGCGCGCACGACGGGTGGCAGCCCGAGCAGCAGTCCGAGGCCTACGCCCGGCTGCGCGAGCTCGGCCTGCCGACCAGCGACCGGTTCCGGGTGGTCGACGACCTCGAGGGCGTCTGGGCCTACATCGAGCACTACCGGGAGAACCGGCACGCGGTCGAGCACGAGATCGACGGCGTCGTCGTCAAGGTCGACCAGGTGGCGCTGCAGCGCCGGCTCGGCTCGACCTCTCGCGCCCCCCGCTGGGCGATCGCGTTCAAGTACCCGCCGGAGGAGGCGACCACCAAGCTCCTCGACGTCCGGGTCAACGTCGGGCGCACCGGCCGGGTCACCCCGTTCGCGTTCATGGAGCCGGTCAAGGTCGCCGGCTCCACCGTCCAGCTCGCGACGCTGCACAACGCCAGCGAGGTCAAGCGCAAGGGCGTGCTCATCGGCGACACCGTCGTCATCCGCAAGGCCGGCGACGTCATCCCCGAGGTCCTCGGCCCGGTGGTCGCGGCGCGGACCGGCGACGAGCGCGAGTTCGTAATGCCGACGCACTGCCCCGAGTGCGGCTCGGAGCTGCGGCCGGAGAAGGAGGGCGACGCCGACATCCGCTGCCCCAACGCCCGGTCCTGCCCGGCGCAGCTGCGGGAGCGCGTGTTCCACGTCGCCGGCCGCGGCGCGTTCGACATCGAGAACCTCGGCTACGAGGCCGCGATCGCGCTGCTGCAGAGCGCCCTTCTGCAGGACGAGGGCGACATCTTCTTCCTCGACGCCGCGAAGCTCGAGCAGAGGGACTTCTTCACCAAGAAGGACGGCACGCTGTCGGCCAACGGGCAGAAGCTGCTGGCCAACCTCGAGACCCGCAAGGACGTCCCGCTGTGGCGGGTGCTGGTGGCGCTCTCCATCCGGCACGTCGGCCCGACCGCCGCGCAGGCGCTGGCCCGCGACTTCCGCTCGCTGGACCGGATCGCCGAGGCCGGCGAGGAGGAGCTGGCCGCGGCCGACGGCGTCGGCCCGACGATCGCCACGTCCATCCGCGACTGGTTCGCCGTCGACTGGCACCGCGAGGTCGTGGAGAAGTGGCGCGCCGCCGGCGTCCGGATGGCCGACGAGGGCGAGGCCGCCGGCCCCGGCCCGCTGACCGGTGTCACCGTCGTCGTCACCGGCTCGCTGCGCGACTACAGCCGCGACCAGGCCACCGCCGCCATCCAGGAACGCGGCGGCAAGGTCACCGGCTCGGTCAGCAAGAAGACCGGCTTCGTCGTCGTCGGCGCCGACCCGGGCAGCAAGTACGACAAGGCCGTGCAGGTCAAGGTGCCGATCCTGGACGACGACGGCTTCCGCGTGCTGCTCGAGCAGGGGCCGGACGCGGCCCGGGCGGCCGCCACGATCGGCGACGGCGGGGAGCCGGCGTGAGCCTCGACCTGGTGGAGCTGGAGGAGAGCGGCTGGCGGGCGCTCGCCGAGAGCGCCGAGGCGGCGGCGGACTTCTACGAGCGGACGCTGGACGTCTCGGTGGTCATGCTCTTCCCCGGCGGCGCCCGCATCGACGACCGCGCCGCGGTCATCGCCTCGATGGGCGGTCCACCCTGGTCCGCCTACGCGCTCGAGGACCCGCAGGTCCTGGAGCTCACCCCGGACATCGGCCTGGTCACCTACGGCGTGGTGGCGCAGCGCGAGGGCGCCCCGGCCTACTCGGCGCTGATCAGCAGCCTGTACGTGCGGCGCCCGGACGGCTGGAAGCTGGCCTTCCACCAGCAGACGCCGCGCTGACGCGCACCGGCCGCCGGGCGCTCAGGCCGGCGGCAGGTGGGTGACCGTTCCGGCGATGCCGCTGAGGTGGGCCAGCCGGAGCAGCTCCGAGCGGCGGTACGCCGGTCCGCCGGAGCGGCCGAGCACCACCGCGGCCCGCCCGCCGAACGGCGCGGCCATCATCTCGATGGCCATGGCCCGCCACCGCTCGGGCAGCCAGTCCTCGTCGCTCGGCAGCAGCCGCGGGGCCGTCAACGGCATCCACGGCAGGGCCATCCCCTCGAACGCCGGCGCCGCCTCCGAGGCCGCCAGCACCTCGCACGCCTCCGGGACGGCGCCGGCCAGCAGGACCGCCCAGCCGCTGTGGAAGACCCGCGGCAGCTCGGCCGCCAGCAGCTTCTCCGCCGTCCCGTCGGCCGCGCGGGCCAGCTCGTCGAGCAGGTCCAGCTCGCGGTGGGTGTCCAGCGTGCCGGAGAACGGCCGCAGCGACTCCACCTCGACGCCCGGCACGGTCCGGGCGGCGGTGATCAGGCTGTCGGGCAGCCGGCCGTCCGGCAGCTCCACGACGACGTCGTCGACGGCCAGGCCGCCGGCCCGCTCGAGGACGTCGAGGGAGACGATGTCGATGCCGGCTTCGCCGAGCGCCGTGGCGACGGCGCCCAGGATGCCCGGGCGGTCGGGGACCACGAGGCGCAGGAGATAGGACACGGTTCCTCCGGGACGTCCATGCTGTCAGCCGCTGCGGTGCTGGCCATCTCCGTCGATCGCCGGTCGGCGTCCAGCTTCCCGCATGCACCCGCCCCGGGTCGAGCGCACCCCCCTCCCACGTATGGTGACGGGGTTGCATCCCTGGATCCGCGCGGTGCGCACACGCGCCGCCGAAGTGGAGTTCGCGCCGCAGTGAACAAGCTCTCCCGGGACGAGGTCGCCCACCTGGCGCGCCTGGCCCGCCTCGCCGTGACCGACGAGGAGCTCGACGTCTTCGCCGGCCAGCTCGACGTCATCCTGGACGCTGTCGCGCGGGTGGGTGAGGCGGCGGCCGAGGACGTCGCCCCGACCACGCACGCCGTCCCGATGACCAACGTCTTCCGCCCCGACGTCGTCACCCCGAGCCTGCCCCGGGACGTCGTCCTCGCCCAGGCCCCCGCCGCGGAGGACGGCCGCTTCCGCGTGCCCCGCATCCTCGGGGAGGAAGCGTGAGCACCGACCTGGTTCGCGCCGACGTCGCCGAGCTGACCCGGCTGCTCTCCTCGGGCGAGGCGAGCGCCGTCGAGGTCACGCAGGCCCACCTCGACCGGATCGCCGCCGAGGACGGCCGCATCGCCGCCTACCTGCACGTCGACGCCGACGCGGCGCTCAAGCAGGCCGGCGACATCGACGCCGCCCGCGCCGCCGGTACCGAGCTCGGCCCGCTGGCCGGCGTACCGCTGGCGCTCAAGGACGTGTTCGTCACCGAGGGCGTTCCCTCGACCAGCGGCTCGAAGATCCTCGAGGGCTGGCGGCCGCCCTACGACGCCACCGTCGCCGCGCGGCTCAAGGCCGCGGGCACCGTCCTGCTGGGCAAGACCAACATGGACGAGTTCGCGATGGGCTCCTCCACCGAGAACTCCGCCTACGGCGCCACCCGCAACCCCTGGGACCTCGAGCGGGTCCCCGGCGGGTCGTCGGGCGGGTCCTCCGCGGCGGTCGCCGGCTTCCTCGCCCCGTGGGCGCTGGGCACCGACACCGGCGGCTCGATCCGCCAGCCCGCCGCGGTGACCGGCCTGGTCGGGCACAAGCCGACGTATGGCTCGGTGTCCCGCTACGGGCTGATCGCGTTCTCCTCGAGCCTGGACCAGGCCGGGCCGATGGCGCGCACCGTGCTCGACGCCGCCGTCCTGCACGAGGCGATCGGCGGGCACGACCCGCGCGATTCCACGAGCATCGACGCCCCGCTGCCGCCGCTGGCCGAGTGCGCCCGCCGCGGCGCCGACGGCGACCTCTCCGGCCTGCGCGTCGGCGTCGTCCGGCAGCTCGGCGGCGAGGGGCACACCGAAGGCTACGAGCCCGGCGTGCTGGCCCGGTTCGCCGAGGGGGTCGAGCAGCTGCGGCGCATGGGGGCGGAGGTCACCGAGGTCTCCTGCCCGGCCTTCGACCTGGCGCTGCCCGCGTACTACCTGATCGCGCCGAGCGAGGCGTCGTCCAACCTGGCCCGCTTCGACGGCGTCCGATACGGGCTGCGGGTCGGCGACGACGGCGTCAACGACCTCGACACGGTCATGGCGCTCACCCGCGAGAAGGGCTTCGGCCCCGAGGTGAAGCGCCGGATCATCCTCGGCACCTACGCGCTCTCGAGCGGCTACTACGAGGCCTACTACGGCCAGGCGCAGAAGGTGCGCACGCTGATCAGCCGCGACTTCTCCGGCGCGTTCGAGGGCTGCGACGTCCTGGTCAGCCCGACCACGCCGACCGTCGCGTTCCCGCTCGGCGCCCGCGTCGACGACCCGCTGGCGATGTACGCGGCCGACCTGTGCACCCTGCCGGCGAGCCTGGCCGGGCTGCCGGCCATCTCGGTGCCGTGCGGGCTGGCCGACGGGCTCCCGGTCGGGTTCCAGATCATGGCGCCGGCGCTGGCCGACGACCGCTGCTACCGCGTGGCCGCGGCCCTCGAGGCCGCCCTGGACGCCGCCCGCGGGCACCGGTTGCTCGACGAGCTGGCCGGCCGTGGGGACGCGGCGTGAGCGGCCCGCTGAAGGCCGCCTGGGCCCTGACCGCGTTCGTCGTGCTCGCCGGGCTGGTGCTCTGGCTGACCACCGGGCGGGCCGTCTTCGCGGTCTTCCTCGTCCTCGGCGCGCTCACCGGTGTGGGCGCCTGGGTCACCGGCCGCGCCGAGAAGAACAGCAAGAGGGAGACGCCGTGACGACGACGACCGGGGAGCGGCTGGCCGACTTCGACGACCTGCTGACCCGCTACGAGCCGGTGATCGGGCTGGAGACGCACGTCGAGCTCGGCACCGCCTCGAAGATGTTCTGCGGGTGCGCGACCACGTTCGGCGCCGAGCCCAACACCCAGACCTGCCCGGTCTGCCTGGGCCTGCCGGGCTCGCTGCCGGTGGCCAACGCGGCCGCGATCGAGGCGACGATCCGCATCGGCCTGGCCCTGGGCTGCCGGATCGCCACGTGGTGCCGGTTCGCGCGGAAGAACTACTTCTACCCGGACATCCCGAAGGGCTTCCAGACCAGCCAGTACGACGAGCCGCTGTGCACGGCCGGGCACCTGGACGTCGAGGTGGACGGCGAGACCTACCGGGTGGAGATCGAGCGGGTGCACCTCGAGGAGGACACCGGCAAGAACCTGCACGTCGGCGGCGCGACGGGGCGGATCCACGGCGCCGACCACTCGCTGATCGACTACAACCGGGCCGGGATCCCGCTGGTCGAGATCGTCACCCGGCCGATCCCGGGCACCGGCGCCAAGGCGCCCGAGGTGGCCCGCGCGTACGTCACCGAGCTGCGCGACATCCTGCTGGCCCTCGGCGTCTCCGAGGTGCGCATGGAGCAGGGCAACCTGCGCTCGGACGTCAACACCTCGCTGGCGCCGATCGGCAGCCTCGAGTGGGGCCTGCGCACCGAGACGAAGAACGTGAACTCGCTGCGGTCGGTGGAGCGTTCCGTCCGCTTCGAGATGCGCCGGCAGGCCGCCGTCCTCGACGCCGGTGAGCGGGTGATGCAGGAGACCCGCCACTTCCACGAGGACACCGGCACGACCTCGCCCGGCCGCAGCAAGGAGGAGGCGACCGACTACCGGTACTTCCCCGAGCCCGACCTGGTGCCGATCGCCCCGGACCCCGAGTGGGTGGAGAAGCTGACCGCCGCCCTGCCCGAGCTGCCGGCCGCCCGCCGGGCCCGGCTGCGCGAGGAGTGGGGCCTGTCGGACACCGAGATGGCCTGGCTGGTCAACGCCGGCGCGCTCGGCCTGGTCGCCGACACCGTCGCGGCCGGCGCCACCCCCGCCGACGCGCGCAAGTGGTGGCTGGGCGAGCTGGCCCGCCGCGCCAACGACGCCGGGGTCGACCTCGCGGAGCTGCCGGTCACCCCGCGCCAGGTCGCCGAGCTCACCCGGCTGGTGGCCGAGGGCACGGTCAACGACCAGCTGGCGCGGCAGGCGCTCGACGGCGTGCTGGCCGGCGAGGGCGATCCGGCCGCGGTCGTGGAGTCGCGCGGGCTGGCGGTCATGGGGGAGTCCGACGAGCTGGTCGCCGCGGTCGAGGCGGCCATCGCGGGCGCGCCCGACGTGGTCGAGAAGGTCCGCAGCGGCAAGGTCGCCGCCCTCGGCGCGCTCGTCGGCCAGGTCATGAAGGCCACGAAGGGCAAGGCCGACGCACCGACGGTGAAGCGCATGCTCGAAGAGCGCGTCCTGGGCTGATGCCCGGGCTTTCCGTACCGCCGTACCGAAAGCCCGGGTCCTACAGCGGGGAGTCTCCGCCGCTCGTCGGCGGGATGATCCGCAGCACCTTGTCGTCGCCGTCCCGCGGGACGCCGATCCCGTCGCGGTTGGACGTGGTCACCCACAGGCCGCCCTGCGGGTCGAGGACGACGGTGTGCAGCCGGCCGTAGGTGCCCGACAGGAACGCCTCCGGCTCGTCGACGACGGCGCCCTGGTTGTTCAGGGTGGCGATCGCGATCCGCTCGCCCTCGAGCATGCCGAGGAACACCGTCTGCCCGGACACCGCGCAGCCACCAGGCCCGCCCGCGGCTGTCGGGAACGTGACCACGGGGTCGATCCGCCCGGCGGTCAGCGTCGGCCAGCCGTAGTCCCCGTCGGGGACGATCGCGTTCAGCTCGTCGGTGCCGGTCACCGAGTCGTCGGTGGCGAACAGCGTCTCGTCCCCGCCCAGGCACAGCGCGGTCACGTCGGCCAGCCCCCGCGCGTGCACCGGGCCGGCGCCCACCGGCCGGCCGAACACGTCGACGTGCAGCACCTTGCCGGCCAGCGACTGCGGGTCCTGGGCCAGGACGGCGTTGCCGGTGTCGCCGGTCCCGACGTAGAGGGTGCCGTCGAAGCCGAACAGCAGCCCGCCGCCGTTGTGCGTCTCGCCGCGCGGGATCCCGGTCAGCACCGGGTTCGGCGTCCCGCCGATCGGGAAGCGGACGACGCGGTTGTCCGTGGCCGTGGAGATGTAGGCGTAGAGCAGGCCGTCCTCGGCGAAGGTGGGGGAGAGGGCCAGCCCGAGCAGCCCGCCGTCACCGGCGGTGTCGATGCCGGCCACCGTCATCAGTTCCCGCGCCGGCGAGCGGTCCGGGAAGACCTGCAGGAGGCGGCCGGTCTCACGCTCGCCGACGATCGCCGTCCCGTCGGGGAGCACGACCAGGCCGGTCGGCACGTTCAGGTCGGTCGCGACCACGTTGGGGTCGCCGGCCTGCTGGCCGGACCCGGGATCGGCCGGCTGGCCGGGGGCCGGCGCCGGCACGGAGTCCGACGGCGGCCCGACCTCCGGCGGCGCGCCCTCGGGGAGGGGGCGCCAGGGGCCGTCCTGCTGGTAGCCGTCGGTGCCGCAGGCGGCCAGTGCGGTGGCCAGGGTGAGGGCGGCGAGCAGCCGCGACGCGCGGCCCGCCGTCTGTCGCCTCACCCGGTTCACAGTACGTGCGACGAGCGCCCAGGTGGGGCCGGCAGCCCCGGTCCGCGAGCGGGTGGACCGCGCGGGCTAGCTTCGGGACCCGTGCGCCACGCGACCACCGGGACCGACGTCGTCGGCCCCGACGAGACCCTGTCCGTGCTCGTCCCCTCCACCGCGCTGGCCCGCGCGGTCGAGGCGCTCTCCCCCCGGGTGCGGGCGCACCGGTTCGACCCGGCCGACGGGCTGCCCACCGGGGAGGCCGCGGCCGCGCAGGTCCTCGTCCCGCGGGGCGGTGGCTTCCTGCCCGACGAGCTGTTCGCGGCGCTGCCGCGGCTGCGCCTGGTGCAGCTGATGAGCGCCGGGGCGGAGAAGTTCGCCGGCCGGATGCCCGAGGGCGTGGTGCTGTGCAACGCCCGCGGGGCGCACACCCCGTCGACCGCCGAGTGGGCGGTGACCGCGACCCTCGCCGCGCTGCGCGGCATCCCCGAGTTCGTCCGCGCGCAGGACGCCGGCCGGTGGTCGCCGAGCACCCAGCGGTCGCTGGTCGGGGCGCGGGTGCTGATCGTCGGCGCCGGCGACATCGGGCGGGCCATCGGCCGGATGATGGCCGGCTTCGACGCCGAGCTCACCTACGTGGCGCGCACCGCCCGGGACGGCGTCCACTCGACCGCGGAGCTGCCGCGGCTGCTCCCGGAGGCCGACGTCGTCGTCCTCATCGTCCCGGTGACGCCGGAGACCACCGGACTGGTCGACGCCCGGTTCCTCGCCGCGATGAAGGACGGCGCGCTGCTGGTCAACGCCGCCCGGGGCGTGGTCGTCGACACCGACGCGCTGGTGGCCGAGCTGGCCAGCGGGCGGCTGCGCGCGGCCCTGGACGTCACCGACCCCGAGCCGCTGCCCGAGGGGCACCCGCTGTGGTCGGCGCCCGGTCTGCTGCTCACCCCGCACGTCGCCGGCGCGGTGCCCGACACCAACGCCCGCGCCACCGCGGCGATCACCGACCAGCTCACCCGGGTGCTGGAGGGCCGCCCGCTGGAGAACGTCGTCGGCGCCTACTGAAAGGACCCCGCTGCCCCCCGCTCGCAGGCTCGCGGCGGCCCCCTGAAGGGTGGCCACCTATACGGGGATGCGCCCGCCGGAGAGCTCGGAGAGCCGGGGGAGGTCGCGGGCGCGCAGCACGGGCAGGGCCACCTCGGTGCCGCCGGTGGTGACCAGCCACAGGTCGCCGCGCTCGCCCACCCGGATGCCGGCCAGCTCCGGCCACCGCACCGTCCGCGCGCCGACGACCTGGCGGGCGGTGATGCCCTCGTCGTCGATGTCCACGCCCACCCGCAGCACCCACGCGGCGGCCAGCAGCGGCAGCAGCAGGACGACGAGCGCCCACGGGGTCGCCGCGGCGAACGGGATGACGCAGATGAGCAGGATGACGACCGGCAGCAACGCCGTCCGGCTCATCCGCAAGCGTGCAGGAACGGCCACGAGGACCGATGGTCCCAGACGTCCCCCGTCGCCCCGCCCGCCGGCGGGCCTACCCTGTCGGCTCGTGACGAGCGTCGAGGACCGACCCACCAGCCCCCAGACCGCCGACCTGAAGCCGCGCAGCCGCGAGGTGACCGACGGCATCACCAAGGCCCCGGCCCGCGCCATGCTGCGCGCCGTCGGCATGGGGGACGACGACTGGGAGAAGCCGCAGATCGGCGTGGCGTCGTCCTGGAACGAGATCACCCCCTGCAACCTCTCGCTGGACCGGCTGGCCAAGCGGGCCAAGGAGGGCGTGCACGCCGCCGGCGGCTACCCGCTGGAGTTCGGCACGATCTCGGTCTCCGACGGCATCTCGATGGGCCACGAGGGCATGCGCGCCTCGCTGGTCTCCCGCGAGGTCATCGCCGACTCCGTCGAGACGGTCATGTTCGCCGAGCGGCTCGACGGCTCGGTGCTGCTCGCCGGCTGCGACAAGTCCCTGCCCGGCATGCTCATGGCCGCCGCCCGCCTCGACCTCGCCAGCGTCTTCCTCTACTCGGGCTCGACGCTGCCCGGCCGGCTCGGCGACCGCGACGACATCACGATCATCGACGTCTTCGAGGCCGTCGGGGCCTGCGCCCGCGGCCTGATCACCCGCGACGAGCTGGCCGAGGTCGAGAAGGCCGCCTGCCCCGGCATGGGCGCGTGCGGCGGCATGTACACCGCCAACACCATGGCCAGCGTCGCCGAGGCGCTCGGCATGGCCCTGCCCGGCAGCGCCGCCCCGCCGGCTCCCGACAGCCGCCGCGACGCGTTCGCCGTCGCCTCCGGCGAGGCCGTGGTCAACCTGCTCCGCAAGGGCATCACCGCGCGCCAGATCATGACCAAGCAGGCGTTCGAGAACGCGATCACCGTCGTCATGGCGCTCGGCGGCTCGACCAACGCCGTCCTGCACCTGCTGGCGATCGCCCGTGAGGCGCAGGTGGACCTGACCCTCGACGACTTCAACCGGATCGGGGACCGCACCCCGCACCTGGCCGACGTCAAGCCGTTCGGCCGCTACGTGATGACCGACATCGACCGCGTCGGCGGCGTCCCGGTCGTGCTGCGGGCGCTGCTGGACGCCGGCCTGCTGCACGGCGACGCGCTCACGGTGACCGGCAAGACGATGGCGGAGAACCTCGCCGAGATCGCCCCGCCGGACCTCGACGGCACGATCGTCCACGCGATGAACAACCCGATCCACAAGACCGGCGGGCTCACCATCCTGCACGGCTCGCTGGCGCCGGAGGGTGCGGTCGTGAAGTCCGCCGGGTTCGACGCCGACGTCTTCGAGGGCACCGCGCGGGTGTTCGACGGCGAGCAGGGCGCGATGGACGCCGTCACCGAGGGCACCCTGAAGTCCGGGGACGTCGTCGTCATCCGCTACGAGGGCCCGCGGGGCGGCCCGGGGATGCGCGAGATGCTCGCCGTGACCGGCGCGATCAAGGGCGCCGGCCTCGGCAAGGACGTCCTGCTGCTCACCGACGGGCGCTTCTCGGGCGGGACGACGGGCCTGTGCATCGGCCACGTCGCGCCCGAGGCCACCGACGGCGGCCCGATCGCGTTCGTCCGGGACGGCGACCGCATCCGGCTCGACCTCACCACCCGCACGCTCGACCTGCTGGTGGACGACGACGAGCTGGCCCGCCGCCAGGAGGGCTGGGCGCCGCCGGCGCCGCGCTACACCACCGGCGTGCTCGCCAAGTACGCCAAGCTGGTGGGCTCCGCGGCCCAGGGCGCCATCTGCGGCTGACGCCGGTTCGGGCGTCATGGGCGCCAGCCGCGGCTGAGCAGGGCCCGCCGCGTGCGGTCGACGACGGTCGCGGGACGGGCGAGGTGGCGGCCGGCGCAGCGCAGGACGAGCCACCCGTCGGCCGCCATCAGGGCGTAGCGGTCGATGTCCTGACCGAACTGCCCGGCGTCGGCGTGGTCACGCCCCTCGTGCTCGAGGGCCACCTTCCACTCCGCGTAGCCGAGATCGGCATGGACGACGGCGCGGCCCCACCGGTCGCGGAGCGGGATCTGCGGCCGCGGAACCGGCAGGCCGGCGTCGTGCAGCCAGTACCGGACCAGGCTGTCCGGGCGGGACTGCGCCGTGCCGGTGAGCAGCGGAGCACAGGCACGGGCGCGCGCCACCCCCCGGACGCCGCCGGCCCGGCCCAGGCGTGCCGCGAGGTCCGGCGCGGTCAGCCGCCCCGCGCGCATCAGCCCGTCGCCGGCCGCCACCAGCTCGGCCGGCGGCAGGCGTGCCGCCAGGTCCAGGAAGGTCTGCGCGCCGCTGGTCACCCGCAGGCCGGAGACCTCGGTGACGTCGTCGCCGCGCAGCTCCCGCACGTGCACCTCGAGCCCACGCCGGCGCGGGAGCACCGGCCGGGGGCGCAGCGCGACCTGCACCGCGGACGGCGGGTCGACGTCCGCCCTGAGCAGCGCGGCCGCGGTCTCCAGGCCGAACGCGGCGTCCGGGGGCAGCAGCCGGGTCCAGGCGCGGCAGCGGACGAGCAGCGTGGGGGACACCGCCCGGCTCCCGGAGCGCCGGGTGTCCTCGGTGCCGAGCGGGACGTCGTCCATGCGCCGACGATGCGGACGGCGGCGGGCCGGTGGTGCCCGCGCGGCGGTTCTGTGGACGCCCCGCCCGGCTGTGGAGAACCCCCGCTGAGCCGATCGGGGGACACCCCCCGAACGGGTGACGGCCTGCCCGCGCGGCCTCCACACGCTGCGTGAGCGTGCCGACAGACGCCGTGTGGAGAGGCTGAGGTGGGCGCTGGGCGCCGCCGCCGTGCTGGCCGGTGCTGCCTGCGCGGCCGCGGCGGTCGACGACTCGCTCGACGGCGCCGCCGATCTCGCGGTCGTCGTCCTGGGGCTGGTCATCAGCGCGGTCGTCTGGACGGCGGGCCGGTCGAAGAGCTCCGGCGTCCGTGGCTGGCGGCTGCTGGCCGCGGCGCCGCTGTTCCCCGTGCTCGGCGCCGGCCTCGCCGCGTTCGCCGGACCGTCGGGACCGCTGCAGCTGGCGGTCCTCCGCTGGGTGCCCACGGTGCCCGGCTACGCGGTCGCCATCCTCGGCATCCTGACGCTGGTCGACCGCGCGCGGCTGCGTGCCGGCCGGCGCGTGCTGGTCGAGCTGGCCCTGTTCGTCCTCGCCTGCCTGATCGTCGTCGAGCTGCTGCTGATCGGCCCCGAGGGGCACTGGTCCGCGCTCGGCGTGGGCGGGCGGCTGGTCCTCGGCGCCGCCGTCGTCGTCACCTCGCTGACCATGGCCGCGGCGCTCACCCTGCTCGGCGTCGTCGAGTCCACGCGCCAGCGCATGGCGGTCGTGCTGCTCGTCGGGGCGGTCTCGCTGACCGCGGGCCGCGGGCTGTCGACGGCGGCGCAGCTGGTCGGCGCCCCGGGCGCGGGCGTGGCCAGCCGCTTCCTCGTCGTCGCCGGCCTGAGCCTGCTCGGTCTCGCCGCCCTGGTCGACCCGGGCCGGCGCAGCGGCACGCCGTCCCGGCCGGTGAGCGGCCGGTCCACCGCGCTGGGCCAGGCCCTGCCGCACGTCGCCATGGTCGTGGCGGTGGTGACCATCGGCACGGCGGCCCTGCTCGGCATCCCGCCGAACCCGTTCAGCTTCGTCGGCGGCACCGCGTGCATCGTGCTCGCCGCGGTGCACCGGTGGGTCACCGCCCGCGACGAGCAGCTGATGGGCGCCCGGCTGCGCCGCAGCGAGGCCTACTTCCGGTCGCTGGTGTCCTCCTCGGCCGACGCCGTCCTCATCCTGGACGGCGGCCTGCGGATCACCTGGGCCTCCCCGTCGCTGGGCGGCATCCTCGGCGAGGCGGCCGGGGAGCTGCCCGGCCGGCTGCTGCCGGACGTCGTCCACCCCGACGACGCCGAGACGCTGGCCGCGCTGCTGCCCACCGCCACGGAGAACGACGCACCCCACGGCGAGCTGCCCCTGCTGCGGCTGACCGACGCCGCCGGCGCGTGGCGCTCCCTCGAGGCGAGCGTCTCAGACCTGCGCCGCGACCCCGAGGTGGGCGCGGTCGTGCTGCGCTGCCGCGACGTCACCGAGCGGCAGGCCCGCGAGGAGGCCCTGCGCAGCGTCGCCTACACCGACCCCATGACCGGGCTGCCCAACCAGGCCGGGTTCCTGCGCGCCGTGCACCGCTCGCTCGACGAGGCCGTCGAACCCGAGGGCCGCGTGGGCACCAGCCTGCTGCTCATCGAGCTCCAGGGCCTCGCCGAGGCCCGCGAGCACACCGGCCGCGACGTGGTCGCCAGCGTGGTGGCCGAGATCGGCGGGCGGCTGCGGAGCACCGTCCGCGGCGGCGACGTCGTCGCCCGGATGGGCGGCGGGGCGTTCGCGATCCTCGCCCGCAGCACGGCGCCGGAGGCCGACCAGCTCGCCGACCGCTGCCTCGCCGTCGTCGAGCGGCCCATCTCGACCGCGGCCGGCATCGTCGACCTGACCGCGGGGATCGGCCTGGTCACGCTCGAGCCGGGGCTGGCCGTCGAGGACCTGCTGTTCCGCGCCGCGCTCGCCGTCCGCGCCGCCCATGCGGCCGGACTGGGGACGGCGATCCGGTACACCCCGGCCCTCGGCGAGGCCGCGGCGCGGCGCGAGCGGCTGCGGATCGACCTGCAGGGCGCCCGCGCCCGCGGCGAGCTCGACCTGCTCTTCTCGCCGATCGTCTCCCTCGAGGAGCAGCGGGTCGCCGGCGTCGAGGCGCACCTGCGCTGGCGGCACCCCGAGTTCGGCGAGGTGCCGGCCGCGGAGTTCCTGCCCATCGCCGAGCGGTCCGGCCTCATCGGCGACCTGCAGGGCTGGGCCCTCGAGGCCGCCGCGACCGCGGTGCGCACCCTGCCCTCGGCCGGTGCGCCGCTGCGGCTCGGGGTCGACGTCTCGGCCGCCTACGTCGCCGGCGGCACCCTGGTCGCCGACGTCGAGAGCGCCCTGGAGCGCTCCGGGCTCACGCCGGAGCGGCTGGTGCTGGAGATCTCCGAGGCGACCGTGCTCGCCGACGACGAGCGCATCGGCATGGACATCGCGACCGTGCGGCTCATGGGCGTGCACGTCGCGCTCGACCACTTCGGCACCGGCTACTCGTCGCTGGCCAACCTCACCCGGCTGCCCATCGACATCCTCAAGCTCGACCGGTCCTTCCTGTCCCGCATGGACCGGGACGCGCAGGACCGGGCGCTGTGCGAGTCGGTCGTGGGCATCGGCCGGGCGCTGGGCGTCGACGTCGTCGCCGAGGGCGTGGAGACGCCGGCCCAGCTGGCCACCCTCTGCGGCTTCTCCTGCGGGTTCGCGCAGGGGTTCCTGATCTCGCGGCCGCTGCCGCTCGGTGAGCTCTCGGCGCTGCTCGAAGCCCGCGCCGGTGTCCTGTGGCCGGGCCTGGTCGGCCAGCGCTGAGCGGGGAGCCGGCGCCGGCCTGGCCCCGTGCCGCCGTCGTGGGCCCGCTCGCCGCGCTCGCCGTCGTCCTCGCCGCCCAGGAGTTGCTCCTCCCCGCGTGGACCCCGATCGCCGCCCCCGCGGCGCTCGCGGCCGCGACCGGGGTCGTGAGCGTGCTGGTGCTGCGGCACTGCCGGCGGCTGGACCGGCTCGTCGCCGCGACGTGGCACGGGTTCGCGGTCATCGCCGGCCTGCTGGCCCTGGGCCAGCTCATCCGCGCCGTCACCGCCGTCGGGGTCAACCCGCCCGCCGCCGGCCCCTCGGACCTCGTGCTGGCGGCCACCGGCCCGGCCTCGATCCTCCTCTGCGCCCGCCTGGTGGGGTCCACCCGCGGCCGGATCCGCGCGCAGGTGGTCCTGGACGCCGCCGTCGCCTCCGCTGCGCTGGCCGTCGCGCTGGAGATGCTGATCCCGTTCGCGGTGGGCGCCGCCGACCGCGGCGGGGACGGATTCCTGATCGTCGGCTACCCGGCCGTCAGCGCGGTCCTCTGCACGGTCGGCCTGGTCACCCTCGGCGGCGTCTCCGCGCCCCGCCGTGTCGCCGCCGGCTGGCTGCTGCTCGGGTTCGCGAACCTGGCCGTGGCGATGGCCTCCGGCGCGCTGGCCGTCGCCCGGCCCGCTCCCGTGCTGGACGTCGTCACGAGCACCGCCTACCTGGCCATGCTGGTCGCGGCCACGTTCGCGCTGGCGGCCGATCCCGGGCCGCAGGCACCGACCCGGGAGCCGACCGCGGCGGTGCCCCTGGCCGGCGTCGTCGTCAGCTACTGCCTCAGCTTCGTCGTCGTCCTGCTCCTGCTCGGCGGCTGGGCGCTGGGCCACCCGCCGACGACGGTCGAGCTGGTCACCGTCGCGGTGCTGCTCCTGCTGACCTTCGTCCGCACCCTGGTCTGGGCGCGCGACGGCGCCCGGCTGACCCGGCAGGTGCTGCGGACCGAGGGCTTCTTCCGGTCGCTCGTGCACCGGGCCGCCGACATCACGATCGTGCTGGACGCGGCGGGTGCCATCACCTGGGCCTCGGGCGCAGGCCAGACACCCACCTCGTGGTCCGCCCGCGACCTCGAGGGCCGGCCGCTGGCGGGCTTCGTGCACCCCGACGACCGGCACGAGCTGCTGCGCGCCCTCGGCCGCACGGCCGACCTGGACGACGGGCCCGCGCCGGTCTTCCGGCTGCGCACCCGGGACGGCGGCTGGCGGCGCCTGGAGACGGTCCGGACGGCGTCGTCGGCGGGCCTGCCCGGCCGCGGCGTCGACTCCGACGGCACCGTGCTGCACCTGCGCGACGTCGTCGAGCGGCGCAGCGCCGAGCTGGACCTCGAGCGCATGGCCTACACCGACTTCCTCACCGGGCTGCCGAACCGCGCCCGGCTGATGGCCGCGCTGGAGACCGCCCGCGCCCGCGCGTCCCGGCGGGGCGAGTTCTGCGTGCTCATGCTCGACCTCGACGGCTTCAAGCCGGTGAACGACCTCGCCGGCCACGACGCGGGCGACGACCTGCTCGTCCAGGTCGCCGCCCGGCTGCGCCGCACCGTCCGGGACCGGGACCTGATCAGCCGGCTCGGTGGGGACGAGTTCGCCGTCCTGGTGCGGGCCGGGCTGGACGAGGCGACCGTGCTGGCCGAGCGCATCGTCGCCGAGCTGCACGACCTGCGCCCGAGCGCGGCGGCCGACGGGCTGGTCCTCGAGGTCTCGGGCAGCGTCGGCGTGGCCGAGCTCGACCCGGCCGACGACGTCGCGACGACGATGCGCCAGGCCGACCTCGCGCTGCGCGCGGCCAAGACCGCCGGCAAGAACTGCGTGCGGCTGCACGCCGTGGACGACGACCCCGGACGGCGGGCCCGGCTCGCGCGGGACCTGCCGCGGGCCATCGAGGACGGGCAGCTGCGCCTGGTGTTCCAGCCGGTCGTCGGCGTCGCGGAGCGGCGGGTGCTCGGGCTGGAGGCGCTGGTCCGCTGGCAGCACCCGGAGCTCGGCACCGTCCCGCCGGACGAGTTCATCTCCCTGGCCGAGGCCGACGGGCTGATCGTGGCGCTGGAGCGGTGGGTGCTGGGCGCGGCGACCGCCACCCTCGCGCCGCTGCTGGCCGAGGGCCGGGACCTGCGGCTCGGCGTCAACGTCTCGGTGCGCCACCTGCAGGCCGGGTGCCTGGCGCCCGACGTCGCCCGCGCGCTGGCCGACAGCGGCGTGTCGCCGCAGCGGCTGATGCTGGAGATCACCGAGTCGGTGCTCATGGCCGCCCAGGACCAGATGGCGGGGGAGCTCTCGACGCTGCGCGAGATGGGCTGCGTGCTCTCCCTCGACGACTTCGGCAAGGGCTACTCCTCACTGGCGCGGCTGGCCCGCCTTCCGGTCGACATCCTCAAGATGGACCGCGAGTTCGTCGGGAACATCGACGGGGACCCGCGCAGCGCGGCCATCGTCGGCAGCGTCGTGGAGCTCGGCCGCACCCTCGGGATGGACGTCGTCGCCGAGGGCGTCGAGACCGCCGGTCAGCTGGCGGCCCTGCACGGGCTCGGCTGCCGCTACCTCCAGGGCTATCTGCTCGGCCGCCCGGTGCCCGCGGAGCAGCTGTCCGCGGTGCTCGACGGGTTCGACCCCGGGCTGCTCGACGAGGCGGCCGATCTCACGGATTCGATGCTCGCCGTCCACTGAGTGGGACGCGTTAGTTGACGGAGCCGCCCGGCAGGGCGCAGAGTGTGCGGGTGCGTCCTGCCCGCCAGCTCCTCGTAGTCGCCTAGCGCGCCGGTCTGCCGACCGACGCGCTGACCCTTCGTGCCTGCGGCACGAGGGGTTTTTTGTTGCCCGCACCGCACCCCGCCCGCACCGCACGGCCCCCGTCCCAGGAGAACGCCGCGATGAGCACCACCACCCCCCGCGAGTCCGCCAGCCGCGAGGCCGCCGCCTCGCTGGCCGGCGTCGAGACCACGGCCGGCCCCGAGACCGCGCCCGCCCCCCGGGCACCCGAGCCGGCCACCGGCATCACCGGGGCGCAGAGCCTCGTCCGCTCGCTCGAGGCGGTCGGCGTCGAGGTGATCTTCGGCATCCCCGGCGGCGCGATCCTGCCCGCGTACGACCCGCTGTTCGACTCCACGGTGCGCCACGTGCTGGTCCGGCACGAGCAGGGCGCCGGGCACGCGGCGACCGGCTACGCGCAGGCCACCGGCAAGGTCGGCGTCTGCATGGCGACCTCCGGGCCGGGCGCCACGAACCTGGTCACCCCGCTGGCCGACGCGCACATGGACTCGGTGCCGATCGTCGCGATCACCGGCCAGGTGCCCAGCGCCGCGATCGGCACGGACGCCTTCCAGGAGGCCGACATCCGCGGCATCACGATGCCGGTCACCAAGCACAACTACCTGATCACCCATGCCGACGAGATCCCGCAGCGGATCGCCGAGGCATTCCACCTCGCCGCCACCGGCCGGCCCGGCCCCGTCCTCGTCGACATCTCCAAGGACGCCCTCCAGGCGCGGACGGACTTCTCCTGGCCGCCGCGGATGGACCTGCCCGGCTACAAGCCGACCACCCGGCCGCACGGCAAGCAGGTCCGCGAGGCGGCGCAGCTGATCGCTGCCGCCCGGCGCCCGGTGCTCTACGTGGGCGGCGGCGTCATCAAGGCCGGGGCGACCGAGGAGCTCAAGGAGCTCGTCGAGCTGACCGGCGCGCCGGTCGTCACCACGCTGATGGCGCGCGGGGCGTTCCCGGACAGCGACCGCCGGCACCTGGGCATGCCCGGCATGCACGGCACGGTGGCCGCGGTGACGGCACTGCAGAAGGCCGACGTCATCGTGGCGCTCGGCGCGCGCTTCGACGACCGGGTGACCGGCAAGCTGTCGACCTTCGCGCCCGGCGCGCTGATCGTGCACGCCGACATCGACCCGGCCGAGATCGGCAAGAACCGCAGGGCCGACGTCCCGATCGTGGGCGACGCCAAGGAGACGATCGCCCAGCTGGTCGACGTGCTGCGGCACGAGCACGACGCCGGGCGGACGGCGGACCTCTCGGCCTGGTGGGCGCAGCTGGACAGTTGGCGCGACAAGTACCCGCTCGGCTACGAGTGGCCCGAGGACGGGACGCTGTCGCCGCAGTACGTCATCGAGCGGCTCGGCGCGATCGCCGGACCGGACGCGATCTACGCCGCCGGCGTCGGCCAGCACCAGATGTGGGCCGCGCAGTTCATCTCCTACGAGAAGCCCGCCACCTGGCTCAACAGCGGCGGCCTCGGGACGATGGGATACGCCGTCCCCGCCGCGATGGGGGCCAAGTACGGCCGGCCGGAGACCACCGTCTGGGCGATCGACGGCGACGGCTGCTTCCAGATGACCAACCAGGAGCTGGCCACCTGCGCCATCGAGGGCATCCCGGTCAAGATCGCGATCATCAACAACGGGAACCTCGGCATGGTCCGGCAGTGGCAGACGCTGTTCTACGAGAGCCGCTACTCGAACACCAAGCTGCACGCCCAGAACGAGGACGGGACGCCCAAGCAGGTGCGGATCCCCGACTTCGTGCTGCTCGCCGAGGCGATGGGCTGCGTCGGGCTGCGCTGCGAGAGCAAGGACGACGTCGACGCGGTGATCGAGAAGGCCATGGCGATCAACGACGCGCCGGTGGTCATCGACTTCGTCGTCGGCCACGACGCCCAGGTCTGGCCGATGGTCGCGGCCGGGGCGAGCAACGACGACATCATGGCCGCGCGCGACGTGCGCCCGGTCTTCGGCGACGACCAGGTGTAGGACCCCCGTTCCCCCCACCCCTCGCACGCTCGGGGCGGGCCCCGGAACGGGGGCCGCCCGCTGGTGACGACCCGCTTAGAAAGGAACGTTGGGCAATGCCGCGCCACACCCTGTCCGTGCTGGTCGAGAACAAGTCCGGTGTCCTGGCCCGCGTCTCGGCGCTGTTCAGCCGCCGCGGGTTCAACATCGAGTCCCTCGCCGTCGGGCCGACGGAGAACCCGGACCTCTCCCGCATGACGATCGTCGCGGACGCCGAGTCCGCGCCGCTGGAACAGATCACCAAGCAGCTGAACAAGCTGATCGAGGTGATCAAGATCGTCGAGCTCGAGGAGGGCGCCGCCGTCGCGCGCGAGCTGCTGCTGGTCAAGGTCCGCGCCCCGCTGGCCGACCGCACCCAGGTCCTGCAGACGGCGGAGCTCTTCCGCGCCCGCGTCGTCGACGTCAACACCGACACGGTGACCCTCGAGGCCACCGGAACCCCCGACAAGCTGCAGGCGCTGCTCGCCGTCCTCTCCCCCCTGGGGATCAAGGAGATGGCCCAGTCCGGCACCGTGGCCCTGGGCCGCGGTCCGAGGTCGATGTCGGGCGCGGGTACCTTGCGCCCCGTCGAGCGCACCGCCTGAGACCGCTCAGAAAGAACAACCGAAGGGACGTACCACCGCATGGCCGCCGAGATCTTCTACGACGACGACGCCGACCTCTCGATCATCCAGGGGCGCACCGTCGCCGTCCTTGGCTACGGCAGCCAGGGGCACGCGCACGCCCTCTCGCTGCGCGACTCCGGGGTCGACGTCCGCGTCGGCCTGCCCGAGGGCTCCAAGAGCCGGGCCAAGGCCGAGGCGGAGGGCCTGCGGGTCGTCACCCCGGCCGAGGCGGCCGCCGAGGCCGACCTGATCATGATCCTGGTGCCCGACCACGTGCAGCGGAAGCTGTACGCCGAGGCCGTGGAGCCCAACCTGCAGGACGGCGACGCGCTGTTCTTCGCCCACGGCTTCAACATCCGGTTCGGCTACATCAAGCCCCCGGCCGGCGTCGACGTCGCCATGGTCGCCCCCAAGGGCCCCGGCCACCTGGTGCGCCGCGAGTTCGAGAACGGCAAGGGCGTCCCCGCGCTGGTCGCCGTCGAGCAGGACGCCAGCGGTCAGGCGCTGCAGCTGGGCCTGTCCTACGCCAAGGCGATCGGTGGCGCCCGCGCCGGCGTCATCAGGACGACCTTCGCCGAGGAGACCGAGACCGACCTGTTCGGCGAGCAGGCCGTGCTCTGCGGCGGCATGTCCGCCCTGGTGACGGCGGGCTTCGAGACCCTGACCGAGGCCGGCTACCAGCCGGAGATCGCCTACTTCGAGTGCCTGCACGAGCTGAAGCTGATCGTCGACCTCATGTACGAGGGCGGCATCGCCAAGCAGCGCTGGTCGGTGTCGGACACCGCCGAGTACGGCGACTACACCTCCGGCCCGAAGGTCATCGACGAGCGGGTCAAGGCGACCATGGGCGACATCCTGGCCGCGATCAAGGACGGCTCGTGGGCCGCCTCGTTCATCGCCGACCAGGACGCCGGCGCGCCGGACTTCAAGCGCCGCCGCGCCGAGGCCGAGGCGCACCCGATCGAGGAGACCGGCCGCAAGCTGCGCGGCCTGATGAGCTGGGTGTCCGCGTCGGACGACTACACCGGTACCGCCGCCCGCAACTGAGGAAGGGCCCCCTTCTCCCCACCCCTCGCTCCGCTCGGGGTGGGACCCGGAAGGGGGCCGCTCCGGTACGTCACCAGAAGGGCCCCCGCCGCCGGCCGGCAGCGGGGGCCCTTCTCGTGTGCGGCTACTTCGCGCCGCGGCTGGCGAAGTACTGCTTGGACACCGGCTGCACCAGCAGGAAGACGATGGCCGCACCGATGATCAGGGAGACGACCGACGAGAAGTCGAAGCTGCCCTGCACCAGGTAGGAGATGAGCGCGAGGAGGCTGAGTCCGGCCGTGATGCCACCCGCGATCTTGAGCAGCATGCTGCCCTTCCCCTGGATGGCCTGGACGCCGCCGACGATGTTCAGCGCGGCCAGGGCCAGGTAGAGGATGCCGAAGATCGCCGCGATGCCACCCAGGAGGGTCGAGGCGGCGAAGAACAGCAGGCCGCCGAGCAGCAGGAAGAACGCGACGACGAAGCCCAGGATCGCGGCGACGAGCACCTGGGGCGGGCGCGCGGTGGACGGCGCGCCGTACCCGGCGGGATCGCCGGTGTAGGAAGGCGCGGGCTGGTAGCCCTGCGGCTGAGGAGCTCCCCAGCCCGGCTGGCCCTGAGGAGCACCCCCCTGCGGGAAGTTCGGATCGGAGCCGGGGGTGGGCGTGGACATGAGCGGCTTCCTCCTGGTACGTGCGTCCGCCTGACTGGCGGTCGGCGGCGGAGTGTAGGGGCAGGCGCACGGCCGTGGGGCGGTCCGCGCCGTGTTCGAGATGCGCCCGTGATCGTTTCTGGATCAGGGGCGGATCAGCTGCTCACCGGCCCCGGAGCGCCCGGTGGGTCCGGAAGAACTGAGAGGCGGCACGGACCGACAGCAGGATCACGATCGCCAGCGCGGCCAGGAAGAACAGCAGGCTCGCGACGATCGACCCGCCGCCGGCCTCGTCGGCGTTGGCCAGGTTGCCGATGAACCCGAAGGCCGTGAAGGCGAGCGCGATCGAGCCGCCGACGAGCAGCAGCACCCGGCTCCGGCCGGTGAGAGCCCACACCGAGCCCCAGATCATGAGCACCGTCCAGACCAGGGCCAGGATGCCGACGACGATCAGCGCGCCGCCGAGGAAGCCGAAGGCCTCGCCGAAGCCGGGCAGCTGCTGCTCGAAGTCGTCCGAGCCCCCGGTCGCCACGGCGCCGACGAAGAGGAAGAGGATCGTCACCAGGGCGCCGATGGCCCCGAAGATGAAGCCGAGGACCGCCGCGGTCACCACGCCGCCGGGCTTGGCCGGGCGGCTTCCGGGCGCCGGCTGCCCGTAGCCCCCGGGCGTCGAGTACTGCCCGTAGGGCATGGGCTGCTGCTGGCCGTACGGCGACTGCTGGCCGTACGGGGACGCCGGGTACTGCGGTTGTGCGCCGTACTGCGGCTGCTGCCCGTACGGCTGGGACTGGCCGTAAGGGTTGTTCGGCTGCTCGGTCATGATCTCCTCCGTCGGCGCCGGCGATGCCGACTTCTCCGGCGCCAGGATGTCCGTCCGGTGATCCTCAGGGCAAGCAGCGTCCCCGGGACGGGTGGTGTCGCTCCAGGGACCGGCTGACGCCGGCCCGGCCTGCGCTCCTAGGCTGTCCTGCCGTGACCACGACCGCGCCCGTCGTCCTGATCGCCGAAGAACTGGCCCCGAGCGTCCTGGAGGTGCTCGGCGGGGACGTCGAGATCCGGCACGTCGACGGCGCCGACCGTGCCGCCCTGCTGCCGGCCCTGGCCGACGCCGCGGCCGTGATGATCCGCAGCGCGACGCAGATCGACGCGGAGGCCCTGGCCGCCGCCCCCAACCTCAAGGTCGTCGCCCGCGCCGGCATCGGCCTGGACAACGTCGACGTCAACGCCGCCACCGCGCGCGGTGTCATGGTGGTCAACGCCCCGACGTCGAACATCGTCAGCGCCGCCGAGCACGCCGTCGCGCTGCTGCTGGCCGCCGCGCGGCACATCCCGGCCGCCGACGCGTCGCTGCGCGAGGGGCAGTGGAAGCGGTCGAAGTTCACCGGCGTCGAGGTCACCGAGAAGACCGTCGGCGTGGTCGGGCTGGGGCGCATCGGCGTCCTCGTCGCCCAGCGCCTGGCCGCCTTCGGCGTCGAGCTGATCGCCTACGACCCCTACATCCAGCCCGGCCGGGCCGCGCAGCTCGGCGCGCGGCTGGTCTCGCTGGAGGAGCTGCTCCGCGAGTCGGACTTCATCACCATCCACCTGCCCAAGACGCCGGAGACCGTCGGCCTGATCGGCGCCGCGGAGCTCGCCCTCACCAAGCCCGGCGTGATCATCGTCAACGCCGCCCGCGGCGGGCTGGTCGACGAGGCGGCCCTGGCCGACGCGCTGAAGTCCGGCCACGTCGGCGCGGCCGGCATCGACGTCTACGCCACGGAGCCGTGCACCGACAGCGCCCTGTTCGAGCTGCCCAACACGGTGGTCACCCCGCACCTCGGGGCCTCCACCACCGAGGCGCAGGACAAGGCGGGGACGGCGGTGGCCCGCTCGGTGCGCCTGGCGCTGGAGGGCGAGTTCGTCCCCGACGCGGTCAACGTGCAGGCCGGGGGCGTGGTGGCCGAGGACGTGCGCCCGGGGCTGCCGCTGGCGGAGAAGCTCGGCCGGTTGTTCACCGCGGTCGCCGGCGGGCTCGCCCAGTCGCTCACCGTGGAGGTGCGCGGCAAGCTGGCCGAGTTCGACGACTCGGTCATGCAGCTCGCCGTCCTCAAGGGCGTCTTCTCCGACGTCGTCGAGGAGCAGGTGACCTATGTCAACGCCCCGCTGCTGGCCCAGCAGCGCGGGCTGGAGGTGGCACTGTCGAGCGATCTCGAGAGCCCCACCTACCGCAACCTGGTCACCGTCCGCGGGGCGATGGCCGACGGAACGCAGCTCGCCGTCTCGGGCACGCTGTACGGCAAGAACCAGGTGCCGCGGCTGACCGAGGTCGCCGGCTTCGAGATCGACCTCGAGGCGTCGGGCTACCTGTTGTTCTTCACCTACACCGACCGGCCCGGCGTGGTCGGCACGGTGGGTGCCGCGCTGGGCGAGGCGGGCGTCAACATCGCCGGTGCGCAGGTCAGCCGGACGACGCGCGGCGGCGAGGCGCTCATGGCGGTCACCGTCGACAACCCGGTGAGCACCGAACTGCTCGAGGACATCGCCGGGCGGATCGGGGCGCGCGAGGCACGTGCCGCAGATCTCAACAACGCCTGACCTAGGGTTCCCTGTCATGCGCCTGGCAGTGATCCCTGGAGACGGCATCGGGCCCGAGGTGGTGGCCGAGGGCCTCAAGGTCCTCACGGAGGTCGCCCCCGACGTCGAGACGACGCAGTACGACCTCGGCGCGGCCCGATGGCAGCGCACCGGCGAGCTGCTGCCGGACACCGTGCTCGGCGAGCTGCGCCAGCACGACGCGATCCTGCTCGGCGCCGTCGGCGACCCCGGGGTGCCCAGCGGCATCCTCGAGCGCGGCCTGCTGCTGCGGCTGCGCTTCGAGCTCGACCACCACGTCAACCTCCGCCCCGCGAAGCTGTTCGACGGCGTGCAGAGCCCGCTGGCCGACCCCGGGCCGATCGACATCCTCTGCATCCGCGAGGGCACCGAGGGGCCCTACGTCGGCAACGGCGGCGTGCTGCGCAAGGACACCCCGCACGAGATCGCCACCGAGGTCAGCCTCAACACCGCCTACGGCGTGGAGCGGGTGGCGCGCTACGCCTTCGAGCGGGCGATGCTGCGGCCGCGGCGGCACCTCACGCTGATCCACAAGACCAACGTGCTGACCCACGCGGGCGGCCTGTGGTCGCGCACGGTCGAGGAGCTGGCCGCGGAGTTCCCCGACGTCACCGTCGCCTACCAGCACGTGGACGCCGCGTCGATGTTCTTCCTGACCGACCCGGGGCGCTTCGACGTCATCGTCACCGACAACCTCTTCGGCGACATCATCACCGACATCGCCGCCGCGGCGACCGGTGGTATCGGGCTCGCGGCCAGCGGCAACCTCGACGTCTCCGGCACCAACCCGAGCATGTTCGAGCCGGTGCACGGCTCCGCGCCGGACATCGCCGGGCAGGGGCTCGCCGACCCGACCGCCACGGTGCTCTCGATCGGCCTGCTGCTCGACCACCTCGGTCGTGCCGACCAGGCGAAGAAGGTCAACGCGGCGGTCGCCTTCGACCTGTCCACGCGCGACCCGCAGGGGCCGGTCCGGACGGCGGAGGTCGGCGACCGGCTGGCCGCGCTCGCCGGCGGCTGATGAAGGACCCCGCTGCCCCCCACCGCTCGCACGCTCGCGGCGGGCCCCTGCAGCAGGGTCGCTCCAGCACGTCACCGTTCCCCTGGGAGGAGTCCCGGCGGGCGTTCGCCGACGCCGCCGGCTGGTTCGTGCGCACTGCCGGGCTCGTCGGCGACCGCTGGGCCGAGCCGGGCCTGGGGGAGTGGGACGTCCGTGCGCTGGTCGGCCACACCAGCCGCTCGTTCCTGACGGTCGAGGAGTACCTGGCCCGGCCGGCGGCGGCCGTCGAGGTCGCCTCGGCGGCGGACTACTACGGCGCGATCCGCGGGATGACCGACGGGCCGGCGGTCGCCCAGCGGGGGCGTGACGCCGGTGCCGCGCTCGGCGACGACCCGGCGGCCGCGGTGGCGGAGATCGCCGCCCGTGTCGTGCCGTTCGTGGCGGCTTGCACCGGCGACGAGCTGCCGACCACGCTCGCGGGCGGCATGCGGCTGGCCGACTACCTGCCCACGCGCACGTTCGAGCTCGTCGTCCACACGTGCGACCTGGCTCTGGCGCTCGGCGAGCCGATGGACGTACCGCCGGCGGCTGCCGCCCAGGCCCTGGCCCTGGTTTCGGAACTCGCGGTCACCAACGGCCTCGCCGGACCGCTGCTGCTCGGGGCCACCGGCCGACCGGCGCTCCCGGAGGGCTTCTCCGTCCTCTGACCGCGCCCGCCACGATCAGCTCAGCTCACCGCAGCGCGTCCTGGCTCACGTCCCACCGTGAGCCAGGACGACCTGGGATCAGCTGACCTGATCATGGCGCGGCCTCCACCAGCAGGGCGCCCACCGGAACCGGCAGGGCGGCCCGCGCCGTCAGCTCCTCCGGGGCCGGCCACTCCGGGCGGACGGTGCAGCCGGCCGGCGACGCCTCGATCACCACCACCGGCCGCCACTCCCAGCCGCGCTGCGGCTCCCGAGCGGCGAGCACGCCGGCCGGCAGCGTCGCGGGCAGCCGGCACCACCACCGCCGGTCCAGGCTCGGCAACCCGCGCTCGGCCAGCACGACGAGCGCAGACCCGCGGTCCTGGGCGGGCCCCAGCGCAGACCCGACCAGCGAGGTCGGGACGACGCGGCCGTCGCCGTCGGGCACGAGGTAGCCGACGTGCTCGGCGTCGGACGGGCGGGTGACCGGGGTCCAGGAGGTCGGGATCACCGCAGAGGAGTAGCAGGCGCACCGCAGGTCGCTCACCCGGTTTTCCGGACCGCGCGCACCCACGGCGGTCCGGGCCGTGCTTTACTCGTCGGCGATGACCGCCGTCCGCTCGATCATTATCGCCTAGCGCGCAGTCCGTTCCCGACTGCGCGCAGACCTCCCGTACCCGGGGGGTCTTTTTGTTTGCCGGGAACATCTCGCCCACCAGCACCCAGGGGATCCCATGTCGACCGACCTCGACCCGACGACCTCCGTGGAAGCCGCCCGCGACTTCCACGTCTTCGACACCACCCTGCGCGACGGCGCCCAGCGCGAGGGCGTCAGCTACTCGGTAGCCGACAAGCTCGCCGTCGCCCGGCTGCTGGACGAGATCGGTGTCGGCTTCATCGAGGGCGGCTGGCCCGGCGCACTGCCGAAGGACACCGAGTTCTTCGCCCGCGCCCGCACCGAGCTCAAGCTGCGGCACGCCCAGCTGGTCGCGTTCGGCGCCACCCGCAAGGCCGGCGTCCGCGTGGAGGACGACCCGCAGGTGAAGGCGCTGCTGGACGCCGAGACGCCGGTCGTGTGCCTGGTCGCCAAGTCCGACGTCCGGCACGTGCGCGAGGCCCTGCGGACGACGCTCGAGGAGAACCTCGCGATGGTCGCCGACACCGTCGCGTTCTTCGTCGGCCACGGCCGGCGGGTGTTCCTCGACTGCGAGCACTTCTTCGACGGCTACAAGGCCGACCGCGACTACGGCGTGCGCGTCCTGGAGGCCGCGTTCGGCGCCGGCGCCGAGGTCGGCGTCATGTGCGACACCAACGGCGGCATGCTGCCGATGGAGCTGGGCCGGATCGTGGCCGACGTCCGCTCCCGGGTCGGCGGCAAGCTCGGCATCCACTGCCAGGACGACACCGGCTGCGCCGTCGCCAACAGCCTGGCCGCCGTCGAGTCCGGGGTCACGCACGTCCAGGGGACGGCGAACGGCTACGGCGAGCGCGCCGGCAACGCCGACACGTTCTCCCTCATCGGCAACCTGGTGACCAAGCTGGGCCTGCCGGTGGTGCCCGCCGAGTGCCTGCCCGAGCTGCAGCGGGTCAGCCACGCGATCGCCGAGCTGGCCAACATCGCCCCGAACGACCACCAGCCCTTCGTCGGCACCTCGGCCTTCGCGCACAAGGCCGGCCTGCACGCCAGCGCCATCAAGGTCCGCCCGGAGCTCTACAACCACCTCGATCCGGCCGTCGTCGGCAACGACATGCGCATCCTGGTCACCGAGATGGCCGGCCGCGCCTCGGTCGAGCTCAAGGGCCGCGAGCTCGGCGTCGACCTCGACGGGCACGCCGACGTCATCGGGAAGGTCGTCGACCAGGTCAAGGTCCTCGAGGCCGACGGCTGGTCGTTCGAGGCGGCCGACGCCTCCTTCGAGCTGCTCCTGCGCGCCGCCCTGCCCGAGGCCCCCGACCCGCTGTTCGAGCTGGAGAGCTACAAGACCTCGGTCGAGCACTGGGGCAACGGCGTCGTCGTCAGCGAGGCGACGGTGAAGGTGCACGTCGACGGCGAGCGGATCATCAGCACCGCCGAGGGCAACGGCCCTGTCAACGCCCTGGACAACGCGCTGCGCCAGGCCCTGGTCAACCGCTACCCGCAGCTGGGCGGCGTCTCGCTGGCCGACTACAAGGTCCGCATCCTGGGCTGGAAGAGCGGCACCGGCGCCACCACGAGGGTGCTCATCGACACCACGGACGGCGTGGGGGAGTGGACCACCGTCGGCGTCCACTCGAACATCGTCGAGGCCTCCTGGCACGCCCTCGTCGACGCGCTGACCTACGCCGTCCGCCACCGCTCGCCGGTGGTCAGCCCGCAGGGCTGAGAGCTACGCGGTCCCGCGCCGGAGGTCGTCCTCGATCTCCCTGACCGTCGCCAGCAGCGGCGGCAGGAGATCGGACCGGATGGCCTCCGGCGTGCTGCGCCGCGCGGACGCCGACATGTTCATCGCCGCGACCACCTGCCCGTCGCGGTCGTGGACCGGGACGGCGATCGAGCGCAGCCCCTCCTCGAGCTCCTGGTCGACCAGGGCCCAGCCGGCCACGGCCACCTCGGCGAGGACGTCACGCAGCCCCGCCGGGTCGGTCACCGTGAACGGGGTCAGCGGCTCGAGCCGGACGGCGGCCAGGTAGGCCTCCCGGGCGTCCTCGGGCAGCGCGGCGAGCAGGACGCGGCCCATCGACGTGGCGTAGGCCGGGAAGCGGGTCCCCACGCTGATCGCCACGGTCATGATCCGCACGGTCGGAACGCGCGCGATGTAGACGATGTCCCCGGCGTCGAGCACCGAGATGGAGCAGGACTCGTGCACCGTCGCGGTCAGCGCCTCCATGTGCGGCTGGGCGACGTCGGGCAGCGTCAGGCTCGAGAGGTAGGCGTAGCCCAGCTCGAGCACGCGGGGCCGCAGCGAGAACAGCCGCCCGTCGGTGCGCACGTAGCCCAGTTCGGCCAGCGTGAGCAGGAAGCGGCGGGCGGCCGCGCGGGTCAGCCCGGTCTGTCGCGCGACGTCGCTCAGAGTCAGCCGCGGATGGCTGCGGTCGAACGCGCGGATCACCGCGAGCCCGCGCTCCAGGGACTGCACGAACGCCGTCCTGCGCTCCCCGGCTTCGTCAGGTGACGGTTGGGTATCGGACGTTGACGTGACGGTGGTCACACTCATACGTTCCCCATGCGTTCTCTTCGTGAACGGCTGTGCGCGATGCGCACATCGATTGTCACCATCCGGACCGGCTCCGTCCGGGGACGACTCCGACATGCAGAGAGACCTCAGCCAGTTCCGTCGCTCCCGCGTGGCCGGCCGCCGTCCCGTCCCCGAGGGGGGACGGCGATGACGGCCAGCGACGCCGCCACGGCCCGCGCGGGCGTCGTGCCCGCTCGGCGTCGCCGTGACCTGTCCGGCTCGCTGCTCGGCCTGCTGGGCCTGGTGATCTTCGCGCTGGTGCTGGAACTGCTGCCGCGCAGCGGCCTGGTCTCGGAGGAGTTCTTCCCGCCCTTCAGCGAGATGGTCTCGACGCTCGTGGGCCAGTTCGGCGAGGCGTCGTTCTGGCAGGCGACCTGGGACACGGTCCGCACCTGGGGGGTCGGCCTGGCCATCGCCCTGGTCGCGGGCATCGGGCTGGGGCTGCTGCTGGGGTCGGTGGAGGTGCTGCGCCGGTTGACCGCCTCGACGATCGAGTTCCTGCGGCCGGTGCCGTCGGTGGCGCTGATCCCGCTGGCGGTGCTGATCTTCGGGATCCGGGACATCTCATCCACGGTGATGCTGGTGGTCTACGCCGCCTTCTGGCAGGTGCTGATCCAGGTGATCTACGGCGTGCACGACGTGGACCCGGTGGCGCGGGAGACCGCCCGCTCCTACCGGCTGGGTTCGGTGGCGCGGCTGCGGTGGCTGGTCTGGCCGACCGCGCTGCCCTACGTGATGACCGGCGTGCGACTCGGGGCGGCGGTGGCGCTGATCCTGGCGGTGACCGGCGAGCTGATCATCGGCGGCGGCGTGGGGCTCGGCGCGGCGATCGCCAACGCGCAGTCCTCCGGCGCCGTCCCGCTGGTGTACGCGCTGGTGATCTTCACCGGCCTGCTCGGCGTGGTCGTGAACCTGGGCGCCCGGTTCCTGGAGCGGCGGGTGCTGGCCTGGCACACCTCGGTGCGCGCGGACCTGGCGGGCTGAGCGATGGGGTCCCGCTGGGCGAAGTCGGCGGTGTACGCGCTCGCTCTGCCGGTCGTGCTGCTGGTGGGCTGGTGGGTGCTCTCCGCGGACAGCCAGACCTACTACTGGCCGCCGCTGTCGACCATCCTCGGCCGGTTCCCGGACGTGTGGTTCGGTGCGCGGATCGGCGACGACGTCCTGCCCAGCGTCGGGCGGCTGTTGCTCGGCTACGCCGGTGCCGTCGTCCTCGGTATCGGGCTGGGCGTGCTGCTGGGCGGCAACCGGACGCTGCGGCGGACCACCGAGCCGGTGCTGGAGTTCTTCCGGGCGATCCCGCCTCCGGTGCTCATCCCCATCCTGTTCCTCTTCGCCGGGATCGGTACCACCGCCAAGATCATCGTGATCATCTCCGGGGCCGTCTGGCCGGTGCTGCTCAACACCGTGGAGGGCGTGCGCGCGGTGGACGAGGTGCTCTCCGACACCTCCCGCTCCTACCGGATCACCGGCCTCGCCCGGCTGCGGTACCTGGTGCTGCCGGCCGCCTCGCCGCAGATCGTCGCCGGCATGCGGCAGGCGCTGAGCATCTCGATCATCCTGATGGTCATCTCGGAGATGTTCGCCTCGTCCAACGGGCTGGGGTTCGCGATCGTGCAGTTCCAGCGCAGCTTCGCCATCCCGGAGATGTGGACCGGGATCCTGCTGCTGGGCCTGCTCGGCGTGGCGCTCTCGCTGATCTTCGCCCTGTTCGAGCGGCGCACCCTGCGCTGGTACCGCGGCCTGCGCGCCGCGCAACGAGGAGAGAGATGAGCTCACCGGCCGGCGCGCTGCTCGAGGTGGCGGGCGTGCAGAAGATCTACACCGGCGCCGGGCGCACGGTGGAGGCGGTGCGGGATCTGACCTTCGCGGTCGGCGACGGGGAGCTGGTATGCATCGTCGGCCCGTCCGGGGCCGGGAAGACGACGCTGCTGAAGATCATCGCCGGGCTGCTCGCCCCGACGAAGGGCAGCGTGACCCTGGCCGGGCAGACGGTGACCAGGCCGCCGGAGTCCATGGCCGTCGTCTTCCAGGAGTACGGCCGCTCGCTGTTCCCGTGGCTGACCGTGGTCGGCAACGTCGAGCTGCCGCTGAAGCAGAAGAAACTGTCCAGGGGCGAGCGCCGCCGCCTCGTCGCCGACGCGCTGGAGGCGGTCGGGCTGGCCGAGGCGCACGGCGCCTACCCGTGGCAGCTCTCCGGCGGCATGCAGCAGCGCGTGGCGATCGCCCGCGCGGTGGCCTACCAGCCGCGGGTGCTGCTGATGGACGAGCCGTTCGCCGCCGTCGACGCCCAGACCCGCGCCGACCTCGAGGACCTCATCCGCAACCTCTGGCACCGGCTGGGCGTCACGATCCTGTTCGTCACCCACGACATCGACGAATCGGTCTACCTCGGCCAGCGCGTCCTGGTCCTGTCCTCCTCCCCGACGGTGGTGATGGAGGACCTGACCATCGACCTGCCCGACGCGCGCAACCAGCTCGAGACCCGCTCCTCGCGGCACTTCGCCGAACTGCGCGCGCACGTCTACGAGCAGATCCAGCTCGCCAAGCACCGCCGCGGCGGCGGCCCCGCCGCGACCCCCGACGCCGGGGCCTACGACGCCTCGGAGCCCGCGGCCGGCCCGGGGAGATGAGCGCCGCCGGCCGACCGGCCCGTCCCGCACACCCGACACCGGCAAGGAGCCACCATGCGTCGTCTGCTGACCCCGATCGCCGTCCTGGCGCTCCTGACCACCGCCGCCTGCGGTTCGGGTGACGGCGGCGGTGGCTCGTCCTCGGGTGAGGGCGGCGGCACCACGGCGCTCACCGTCGGGGTCATCCCGATCGTCGACGTCGCGCCCATCTACCTCGGCAAGGAGCAGGGCTTCTTCGAGGACCACGACATCGACCTGACGCTGGTCCAGGAGTCCGGCGGCGCGGCCGCGGTGCCCGGTGTCGTCGCCGGCGACTTCGAGTTCTCCTTCGGCAACGTCACCTCGATCCTGCTCGCCGCGTCCCAGAGCATCCCGCTGCGCATCGTCGCCGAGGGCAACTCGTCGACCGGCGACCCGGAGACCGACTTCTCCTACGTCGTCGTCCCGCCGGACAGCCCGATCCAGACCGCGGCCGACCTGGCCGGCAAGACGGTGTCGGTGAACAACCTCAAGAACATCGGCGAGGTGACCATCCGCAAGGTGGTGGAGGACGCCGGCGGCGACCCCGACAGCGTCAACTTCGTCGAGCTGGCCTTCCCCGACATGCCCGCCGCCGTGCTGAACGGCGACGTCGACGCCGCCTGGGTGGTCGAGCCGTTCGTCACCGCGGCGACCTCGCAGGGCGCCCGCAAGGTCGTGGCCAACTTCGCCGAGGCGGTCGACGACCTGACGGTGGCCACGTACTTCACCACCGAGCAGTACATCCAGCAGAACCCGGACGTCGTCGACAATTTCCAGGCCGCGATCCAGGAGTCGCTCAAGTACGCCAACGACAACCCCGACGAGGTCCGCCGCATCGTCACGACCTACACGCAGATCGCCCCCGAGGTCGCCGACCAGATCGCGCTGCCGGCGTTCCCGCAGGACGTGAACGTGGACTCGCTGGAGACGGTGGCCGACCTGATGACGCAGTACGGCATCACCGAGGACACCGTCGACGTCTCGTCGCTGCTCGCGACGGACTGACGACGCGGCCCATGACCGACCCCTCGACAGGGACGGCGCGGACCGTCCGGGACGCCACGCTGGAGGAGTGCCGGCGGCTCGGCCTGACGACGATCTTCGCCAACCCCGGCTCGACCGAGGTGCCCCTGCTCGCCGGGCTGCCGGAGGACATCCGGTTCGTCCTGGCCCTGCACGAGGGGTCGGTCGTGGGCGTCGCGACCGGCTGGGCGATCGCGAACGAGCGCCCGGCCCTGGTCAACCTGCACACGACCGCGGGGCTGGGGAACGCGGTCGGGGCGCTGGCCACCGCCCGGGTCAACCGCGCGCCGCTGGTCGTGCTGGTCGGCCAGCAGGACCGCCGGCACCTGGCCCTCGAGCCGTTCCTCACCGGCCGGCTCGAGGGTCTGGCCGGCGACTACCCGGTGTGGGTCGACCAGCCCCTGACCGCCCAGGACGTGCCCGGTGCCATCGGGCGCGCCTACCAGGAGGCGCTCACGCACCGCGGCCCGGCGCTGGTGCTCGTCCCGATGGACGACTGGGCGCAGCCCCTGACCGCCGGCGGCCCGCCGGCCGCACCGCGCGCGGTCCGGCGTCCGGCCGGCGTCGACGAGGCGACCGTCACCGAGGTCGCCGACCTGCTCGACGGCGCGCGGGCGCCGCTGCTCGTCGTGGGAGCCGGCGCCGACACGGCCGGCACCCGGGCGGCGCTGGTCGCGCTCGCCGAGCGGCTCGACGCGCCGGTGCGGCAGGAGGCCTTCGGGGCCCGCGCCGGCTTTCCGCAGGACCACCCGCACTACGCCGGCCTGCTGCCCGCCGGCCGCGGCCGGCTGCGGGGGGTGCTGGCGCCGCACGACGTCGTCCTCGTGGTGGGCGCGCCGGTCTTCCGGCAGTACCCGTACGAGCCCGGGCCGTTCGCCGAGGACGGCGTCCGGATCGTCCAGGTCAGCCAGGACCCCGCCGAGGTGCACCGCAGCCCGGCCGACCTGGCGGTGCTCACCGATCCGCGGGTGTTCTGCGCCGCGCTCGCCGAGCGGGTGACGCCGCGCGCGCCCTCCGGCCGGCCCCCGCGGGTGGTGCCGCGGATCCCGCAGCCCGGGCCGGGCGAGCCGCTGCGGGCGCCGCACGTGTACGCGCTGCTCGCCGAGCGCACCGACCGCGACACGGTGATCGTCGAGGAGACGCCGTCCACCCGGCAGGCGCTGGAGGAGACGGTGCCGGCCCGCGAGCCGCTGGGCTTCCTGTCCGCCGCGATGGGCGGGCTGGGCTTCGGCCTGCCGGCCGCGATCGGCGTGCGGATGGCGCAGCCGAACCGGCCGGTCGTCGCGGTCCTCGGCGACGGCTCGTCGCTGTACGCCGTCCAGGCGCTGTGGACGGCGGCGAACTACGGCGTCGGCACGCTGTTCGTCGTCCTCGCCAACGGGGGCTACGCGATCATGGACAAGCTGGCCGAGCGCACCGGCCAGAAGGCGCCGTGGCCGGGCTTCCCCGAGGTGCGGCTCTCCGCCCTCGCCGCCGCGCTGGGCTGCCCGGCCCGCCGGATCGCCACCTACGACGAGCTGCTGGAGGCCCTGGACGACGTCCTGCCCCGGCTGCGCACGATGGACGCCCCGCTGCTGCTGGACGTCGAGGTCACGCCGGAGCGCGAGTTCAACCCGTGACCGGCTCGACCCGGCTGCGCAGCAGGCAGAAGGCGTTGCCCTCCGGGTCGGCCAGCACGTGCCAGGACT
Organism: Geodermatophilus sp. SMS 5-13; assembly: GCF_059428245.1. NCBI lineage: Bacteria > Bacillati > Actinomycetota > Actinomycetes > Geodermatophilales > Geodermatophilaceae > Geodermatophilus > Geodermatophilus sp. SMS 5-13. The sequence continues at coordinate 4,458,537 of NZ_CP165729.1, read as the reverse complement.
CCTCGCCGGTCTGGCCCACGTCGGCCGGGGTGGCGCCCAGCTCCAGCAGCCGGGCCAGCTCGGCGTCCTGGTCGCGGTCGGTGGCGGAGACGTCGATGTGCAGCCGCGCCTTGCCCGGCGCCGGGTCGGGTACCGGCGCGAACACGAGCGTGGGCGCCGCCCCGCCGAAGCCGGCCTCCGGGCCGATCTCGACGGCGCCGTCCTCGTCGCGGGACAGGACGCGGTAGCCGAGCACCGCGGCCCACCAGGCGGCCAGCGCGTCGGCGTCGCGGCAGTCGACCACCAGCTCGGTGAACCGGCAGGCCACGCGCGGCCCTCAGCCGCGCGGCCGGATCTCGCCCATGGGCCCCCAGCCGCTGAGGTCGGGGACGTCCGCGTAGATGATCTGCGGCTGCGCGGCCACGAGGTCGGGGGCCTCGTCGACGAACCGCTTGAAGTGGTCGGTCCCGGTGTGCGCGGCCCCGGCGGCGGCGTCCCGGAAGCCCTCCACGCACACGAACGTGTCGGGCTCGTCCAGGCTGCGCGACCACTCGAAGAAGAGGCTGCCCTCCTCGGCGTTCACCGCGCGGGCGTAGTCGCCGGCCAGCGCCGTCCACTCACCGGCGCGCTCTGGCCGGACGGGGAACTTGACCACGATGAGGATCATGGGCCGACCGTAGCCCGGAGCGGGCCGGGGCTTCCACCGCTGGCCGACTAGCCTCGACGCCGTGCGCATCGTCCGCTTCGCGAGCCCTCAGGGCATGTCCTTCGGCGTCCTCGACGGGGACGGCCACGTCGCCCAGATCGAGGGTCACCCGTTCGGCCAGATCTCCTTCACCGGCGCCCGCCACGCCCAGGCCGACGTCCGGCTGCTCTCGCCGATCCTGCCGAGCAAGGTCGTGGCCGTCGGCAAGAACTACGCCGAGCACGTCAAGGAGATGAACACCGGCGACGCGCCCAAGGAGCCGCTGCTGTTCCTCAAGCCGTCGACCTCGGTGATCGGCCCCGGCGACGCCATCCGCATCCCGCCGGGCAGCACCAACGTCCACCACGAGGCCGAGCTCGCCGTCGTCATCGGCGCCCGCGGCGCCCGGCACGTCCGCCCGGACCAGGTGGCGGCCAGCATCTTCGGCTACACGATCGCCAACGACGTCACCGAGCGGGACATGCAGAAGAGCGACGGGCAGTGGACCCGCGCCAAGGGCTTCGACTCGTTCTGCCCGATCGGCCCGTGGATCGAGACCGACCTCGCCGGCCTGGGCAAGGACCCGGCGGACCTCGAGGTCACCTGCACCGTGGACGACGAGCTGCGCCAGTCCGGCCGCACCAGCCAGCTGCTCTTCGACGTCCCGACGCTGATCTCCTACATCTCCGACGTCATGACGCTGCTGCCGGGCGACGTCGTCCTCACCGGCACGCCGAGCGGCGTCGGGCCGATCAAGGCCGGCCAGCGGGTGGACGTGACGATCGAGGGGCTGGGCACCCTGTCCAACCCGGTGTCGGACGCCGACCGCGTCTCCACCGCCGGCGGGGCCCGATGAGCGTCACCCGGTTCTGCCCGTCCCCGACGGGCCTGGTGCACGTCGGCGCCATGCGGACGGCGCTGTTCAACTGGGCGCACGCGCGGCACACCGGCGGCACGTTCGTCTTCCGGATCGAGGACACCGACGCCGCCCGCGACACCGAGGAGTCCTACCGGCACCTGCTCGAGTGCATGCGCTGGCTCGGGCTGGAGTGGGACGAGGGCCCCGAGGTCGGGGGACCGCACGGGCCCTACCGGCAGTCCGAGCGGCACGAGATCTACCGCGACGTCGCCGCCAAGCTGCTCGAGGCCGGGCACGCCTACGAGTCCTTCTCCACCAACGAGGAGGTCGACGCCCGCCGCCTGGCCGCCGGCCAGGACCCCAAGCTCGGCTACGACAACGCCGACCGCTATCTCACCGACGCCCAGAAGCAGGCCTTCCGGGACGAGGGCCGGCTGCCGGTGCTCCGGCTGGCGATGCCCGACACCGACATCACCTGGACCGACCTGGTCCGCGGCGACATCTCCTTCGCCGCCGGATCGATCCCCGACTTCGTGCTGCTGCGCGGCAACGGCGTGCCGCTCTACCCCTTCACCAACCCGGTCGACGACGCGCTGATGGGCGTCACCGACGTGCTGCGCGGCGAGGACCTGCTGCCCTCCACCCCGCGGCAGATCGCGCTGTACCAGGCGCTCACGGACGTCGGCGTCGCCAAGGGGACGCCGCGGTTCGGGCACCTGCCGCTGGTCTTCGGCGAGGGCAACAAGAAGCTGTCCAAGCGCGACCCGCAGTCCAACTTCGACGTCTACCGCGACCGCGGCTTCCTGCCCGAGGGGCTGATCAACTACCTCGCGCTGCTCGGCTGGGCGATCGCCGACGACCGCGACGTGTTCTCGCCCACCGAGATGGTCGAGGCCTTCGACGTCACCCGGGTCAGCGCCAACCCGGCGCGGTTCGACCTGAAGAAGGCCGAGGCGATCAACGCCACGCACCTGCGCGCGCTGCCGCTGGGGGAGTTCGTCGAGCGGGTGATCCCGTTCCTGGCCGCGGCCGGGCTGGTCGCCGAGCCGCCGACGGAGGAGCAGCGCCGGGTGCTCGAGGCGATCGCCCCGCTCGCCCAGGAGCGCATGGTGGTGCTCTCCGACGCCGTCGGGCTGCTCTCCTTCCTGTTCACCGAGGACGTCGAGATCGACCCCGCGGCCGCCGACAAGCAGCTCGCCGGGAACGGCGCGGGGGAGGTGCTGGACGCGGCCTCGGCGGCGCTGGCCGGCCTGGACAGCTGGACCACCGAGGCGATCGAGGAGGCGCTGAAGACGGCGCTGGTCGACGGCCTCGGCCGCAAGCCCCGGCAGGCCTTCGGGCCGGTGCGGGTCGCGGTCAGCGGACGGACGGTCTCCCCGCCGCTGTACGAGTCGATCGAGCTGCTCGGCCGTGAGCGGACCCTCGCCCGCCTGGACCGGGCCCGCCGGCTGGCCGGCTGAGCGGGCCGCGGATGACCGCCCCGGAGCACGAGCCCTACGCGGGACCGCCGCCGACCGGGCCGTACGGCGCACCGCCCGTCGTCCCCGGCGCGGTCCGGGCGCCCTGGACGGGCGGCTACCCGGCACCGCCGGGACCGTGGCCGCAGCCGCCCTGGGGCACCGCGCCCTGGGGCACCGCGCCCTGGGGCACCGCGCCGTGGCCGGCCGCGCCGTATCCCGGGGCGCCGTGGGGGCAGGCCGTCGCGCCGTGGCCGCCCGGGCCCCCGATCCGCTGGCAGCCGCCCCCGGGCACGCCGCCGCACGACGTGCCCCGGCCGTTCCTGCAGGTCATGCGCTCGCGGGACTGGCGCTGGTGGCGCCCGCTGCTCGGGCTGGTGCTGTTCGGCGTCGTCTTCTCGGTGGCCGACGTCATCGTCGTCCTGGTGGCCCTGCTGACCGCCGTCGGGCCGGATCTGGCGCTGCAGAACCTCACCGACCCGGTCACCCTGCTGGTCACCAACCTGACGCTGATCGTGGCCATCCCGACCGTCTGGCTGGCCTGGGCGGTCGCGCACGGGATGCGGATCGGCTGGTCGTCGTCCGTGCTGGCCCGGCTGCGACGGCGGCTGTTCCTGCCGCTGACCCTGCGGGCGCTGGCCACCCTCGGCGTGGGGCTCGCCCTCACCGTGGGCATCTCCGTGGCCTTCGATCCGGCCGCGGTCACCGGGCCGATCCCTGGCTACGGCTGGCTGCTCCTGGTCGTGTTTCTCACCACACCGCTGCAGTCGGCTGCGGAGGAGTACCTCTTCCGCGGCTACCTCAGCCAGGCGATCGCCGGCTGGATCCGCGCCCCCCGGGCGGGGGCGGTCGTGGCCGCGGTGCTCACCGCCGCGCTGTTCTCCCTGGCGCACATCCCACCGGACGTCGTGACCTTCCTGGACCGGTTCTTCTTCGGTCTCGCCGCCTCCGCGGTGGTGTGGCTGACCGGGGGGCTGGAGGCGGCCATCGTGCTGCACGCGGTCAACAATGTGCTGGTCTTCGTCCTGGCGGGCGCACTCGGCGAGGCCGTCGCGACCGAGGACGTCTCCGGTCCCGGCGTGCTGGCGGTGCTCGTGGACCTGCTCGCCATGGGCGCCTACGTGGCCGCCGTCGGCCTCGTCCGGCGGCGGCTGGAGCCCGAGACGGTCACTGCCGCGCTGGACCTGCGCCCGCCCGCGCCGGCGGTCGCGGGGCCGGGTCCGAACGGGCCCGCGGCCCCGGCGCCGGGGCAGCCGCAGCCCGCCACGCCCTGGGGGCGGTGACCGCCTCTCCGGAACCGTCAGGTATGGTCTCTTCCTGGCGCCGCGAGGTGCCGCGCCACCCTTGGGGTATGGGGTAATTGGCAGCCCGACGGATTCTGGCTCCGTTAGTCTAGGTTCGAGTCCTGGTACCCCAGCGAGGAAGCCTGGTTCCTCTTGCAGTACCGCACGGCCCCGTCGTCTAGCGGCCCAGGACGCCGCCCTCTCACGGCGGTAGCGAGGGTTCGAATCCCTTCGGGGCTACGCACCGCGAGCGCCCCCGGCCCACCCGGCCGGGGGCGCTCGTGCGTTCGGGGCACGGCCCGGTGGCACCGGCCGGCCCCGGGCGTGGCAGGATCGGTGCTGCCGCGGCCCCGTCGTCTAGCGGCCCAGGACGCCGCCCTCTCAAGGCGGTAGCGGGGGTTCGAATCCCCTCGGGGCTACGTCTGTGCGAGGAGCTCCCGGCCACCGGCCGGGAGCTCCTCGGCGTTCGGGGGCGCTCCCCACCCCGAGTGGCCCATGATCCGAACGCGGGGATAGCGTTCTGTGGGCCGAGACCCGGCCCCCTGGACGCGGAGGTCGGTCAGCGGTGATCCGGACGAGTCGTCGGCTGGCCGACGGCCGGGAGATTCTCTACTACGACGAGGACGGGTCCCCCGGGACCCGTGATGCGGTCGACACCCGCGACCTCCCGCCGGTCAGCACCCGCTCGCAGCTGCGCTACGACGCCCTGCTCGGCGAGTGGGTCGCCATCGCCTCGCACCGGCAGTCGCGCACGTTCCTGCCGCCGGCCGACGAGTGCCCGCTCGACCCGTCGCGGCCGGGGCGGCCGACCGAGATCCCGGAGAGCGACTACCAGGTCGTCGTCTTCGAGAACCGGTTCCCGTCGCTGGCGACCGGCGTCGACCGCGACGTGCCGCCGACCGCACCCGGCGCCCCGCTGGCCGAGCTGCGCCCCGGCTTCGGCCGCTGCGAGGTCGTCTGCTTCACCGACGCGCACGACCGCGTCTTCGCCGAGCTCGGCCCCGGGCGGGCCCGCCTGGTGGTCGACGCCTGGGCCGACCGGACCGAGGCCCTCTCCGCCGTCGACGGCGTCGAGTACGTCTTCCCGTTCGAGAACCACGGCGAGGAGATCGGGGTGACCCTCTCCCACCCGCACGGGCAGATCTACGCCTACCCGTACCTGCCGCCCCGCGCGGCGAAGATCCTCGACTCCGTCCGGCGGGCGGACGGCGACCTGTTCGCCGAGGTGGTGGAGAGCGAGCGCAAGGGCCCGCGGGTGGTCTGCGAGAACGAGCTCTGGACGGCGTTCGTCCCCGCCGCGGCGCGCTGGCCGTACGAGGTGCACTTCTTCCCGACCCGGCGGGTGCCCGACCTGCCGGCGCTCGACGACGCCCAGCGGGACGCCTTCGTCGAGGTCTACCTCGACGTGCTCGGCCGCTTCGCGCGCCGGTTCGACACCCCGATGCCCTACATCGCCGCCTGGAACCAGGCGCCGGTGCGCGAGGGCCGTGACGAGTGGTGGCTGCACCTGCAGCTGTTCTCGATCCGGCGGGCCCCCGGCAAGCTCAAGTACCTGGCCGGCTCGGAGTCGGGGATGGGTGCGTTCATCACGGACACCAACCCGGAGGACGTCGCCGAGCAGCTGCGTGCCGTGGTCGTGGGCGCGTGAGCGACGCGCAGGCGGCGAAGACCGCCCGCGAGGCGTTCACCGCACGGTTCGGCACCGAGCCCGCCGGCGTGTGGGCGGCGCCCGGCCGGGTCAACGTGATCGGCGAGCACACCGACTACAACGGCGGCTTCGTGCTGCCGATGGCGCTGCCGCACTCGACGCGCGCGGCGGTCGGCCCGCGGACCGACGGCGCGGTCGCGTTCGCCTCGCTGCAGCAGCCCGAGGACGTCGTCGTCGTGCCGGTCGCCGCTCTGGAGCCCGGCCGGCCCGCCGGCTGGGCCGGCTACCCCGCCGGGGTCGTGCACGAGCTGCGCGAGGCGGTGGCTGGGGGCGGCGGGCTCTCGGTGCTCGTCGACAGCGACGTCCCCGCCGGCGCGGGTCTGTCGTCGTCGGCCGCCCTCGAGTGCGCCGTCGCCCTCGCCGTGCGGGACCTGTGCGCGCCCCAACTGAGCGCGGCCGACCTGGTCGACGTCGCCCGGCGGGCCGAGAACGACTTCGTCGGGGCACCCACCGGGATCCTCGACCAGTCGGCGTCGATGCTCTGCACGGCGGGGCACGCGCTGTTCCTCGACACCCGCGACCGCAGCAGCGAGCAGGTGCCCTTCGACCTGGCCGCCGCCGGGCTGGCGCTCCTGGTCGTCGACACCGGCCAGACCCACGAGCACGCCGGCGGCGGGTACGGCGACCGTCGCCGCGAGTGCGAGGAGGCGGCCGCCCGCCTCGGGGTCGGACTGCTGCGCGAGGTCCCCGACGTCGCCGCGCTCGCCGTCCTGGCCGACGGCACCCCCGGCGGCGCGGTGCTCCAGCGGCGGGCCCGGCACATCGTGACCGAGAACGCCCGGGTGCTGGAGGCTGTCGCGGCGCTGCGGGGTAAGGAGGACGTCCGGGCGATCGGGCCGGTGCTCACGGCCGGCCACCTCTCCCTGCGCGACGACTTCGAGATCTCGACGCCGCTGCTGGACGCGGTGGTCGAGGCCTCGACCGCCGCCGGGGCGTACGGCGCCCGCATGGTCGGCGGCGGTTTCGGGGGGAGCGCGATCGCGCTGGTCGACGCCGACCGGGTGGATGCGGTGGTCGCGGCCGTCACCGAGAGGTTCGACCGCGAGGGGGCGCCGCCGCCCCGCACGTTCGTCGCCGTCCCCTCGGAAGGGGCCCGGCGCATCGCGTGAATCCCGCGTCCGCGGGAGGAAGAAGGCCTTCGTGGACCTCAGACTCGACGCCTCGTTCGTCGACTACGCGCTGGTCGTCGTGTACTTCGCCGTCGTCCTCGGCATCGGGTTCGCCGCCCGGCGCCGGGTGTCCGACAGCCTCGACTTCTTCCTGTCCGGCCGGTCCCTGCCGGCCTGGATCACCGGACTGGCCTTCATCTCGGCCAACCTCGGCGCCGTCGAGATCGTCGGCATGTCCGCCAACGGCGCCCAGTACGGCATGCCGACCTTCCACTACTACTGGGTCGGCGCCATCCCGGCGATGCTCTTCCTCGGCATCGTGATGATGCCCTTCTACTACGGCTCCAAGGTCCGCAGCGTCCCGGAGTTCATGCGCCGCCGCTTCGGCACCGGAGCGCACCTGGTGAACGCGATCAGCTTCGCCGTCGCCCAGGTGCTCATCGCGGGCATCAACCTGTACCTGCTGGCCAGCATCGTGAACGCGCTGCTCGGCTGGCCGCTGTGGGTCTCGCTGATCGTCGCCGCGGCGATCGTGCTCAGCTACATCACCCTCGGCGGGCTCTCCGCGGCGATCTACAACGAGGTGCTGCAGTTCTTCGTGATCGTCGCCGCGCTGCTGCCGCTCACCCTCATCGGCCTCAACCGGGTCGGCGGCATCGGCGGCCTGGTCGACAAGATGACCGCTGCGGGCAACGCGGACGAGCTCTCCTCCTGGCCCGGGACCAACCTCACCGGCTTCACCAGCTCCTTCTGGTCGGTCATCGGCATCGTGTTCGGCCTGGGCTTCGTGCTCTCCTTCGGCTACTGGACGACGAACTTCGTCGAGGTGCAGCGGGCGTTCGCGACCAAGTCGATGTCCGCGGCCCGCGCCACCCCGGTCGTCGGCTCGTTCCCGAAGATGTTCATCCCGTTCATCGTCGTGATCCCGGGGATGATCGCCGGCGTCCTGGTGCCCGCCGTCGCCCAGGCGAAGGAGAGCGGCGACGCGAGCTTCGACTACAACAACTCGATCCTGTTCCTGATCCAGGACACGCTGCCCAACGGGCTGCTGGGTGTGGCGCTGGCCGGCCTGCTGGCGGCGTTCATGGCCGGCATGGCGGCCAACATCTCGGCCTTCAACACCGTGTTCAGCTACGACATCTGGCAGCAGTACGTGAAGAAGGACCGGCCGGACGGCTACTACCTGCGGATCGGGCGGCTGGCCACGGTCGCCGCCACGGTCATCGCCATCGGGACCGCGCTGATCGCCGCGGGCTACAGCAACCTGATGGACTACCTGCAGTTGCTCTTCGGCTTCTTCAACGCGCCGCTGTTCGCGACGTTCATCCTCGGCATGTTCTGGAAGCGGATGACCGCGACCGCGGGCTGGGCGGGCCTGGTCTCCGGCACGGTCGCCGCCGTCCTGGTCGCGGTGCTCAGCGAGGACGCCCTCGGGACGGCGTCGCTGGGCGTGCTCCCGCTGTCCGGCCAGGGGGCGAGCTTCGTCGCCGCCGGTGTGGCGTTCGTCGTGGACATCGTCGTGAGCGTCGTCGTCACCCAGGTGACCCGCCCGAGGCCGGCGGCCGAACTCGTCGGCCTCGTCTACTCCGAGACGCCCAAGGAGCAGCGCACCGACCCCGACGCGTCCCGGCTGCCCTGGTACCAGTCCCCGACCAAGCTGGCCGGCATCTCGCTGGTCCTGGTCATCGCCCTGAACCTGATCTTCCGCTGAGGAGCGCGCGATGAGCACCCCCACCTCCCGGGACGGCGGCCGCAAGCACACCGCCGGCGCCTACGACGTGCGCACCTTCATCGCCGGCCTGATCGGTCTCTACGGCGTCGTGCTGGTCCTCATGGGCCTGTTCGCGGACCCCGAGCCCGACAAGACCGGCGGCGTCAACGCCAACCTCTGGTCCGGCCTCGTGATGGTGGCCGTCGCGATCGCCTTCGCGGTGTGGACCCGGCTGCGCCCGGTCGTCGTCGACGAGCAGGCCGTCGCCGAGGCGCGGGAGAGCACGGACGAGGACCGCCCCGCCCATTAGGGACTTTTTCGGGCTCAAGTCCCGGGACTCGAGCCCGAAAAAGGTCCCCTCAGTTCTCGAGGACGGTGACGGGGACCCGCTGGACGAGGTTGTTCGCCATGCCCTGCCGGTTCCACTCCTGCTCGACCGGCTGCGTCTCCCCGGCCTCGTCGGTGGCGCGGGCCAGCAGCTCGGCACGCCCCGGGACGGCCTCCCACTCGTAGCACCACGCCCGCCAGGTGTAGGGGTGCTCGGGGTCGGCGGGGGAGAGGACGGCGTCGTCCCACGTGCCGCCGCCGTCGGTGCTCACCTCGACCCGGGTGACCGGCGCCTGCCCCGACCACGCCCGCCCCGACAGCTCGACCGTGCCCGGGCGCACGAATCGCTCCCGCGTCATGAAGTCCGGCCAGCCCGGCGGGGTGACCAGCGCCCGGGGCCGGATGCGGGTCACCGGCTCGCCGTCCTCGTGCGCGTCGACCTTCAGGCGGTAGGCGGTGGCGTTCTGGAAGCCGTCGAACGGCCGGTCGAGGACGTCGATCCGCCGCAGCCACTTGACGTGGGCCATGCCGTACCAGCCCGGGATGATCAGCCGCACCGGAGCACCGTGCTGCGGCGGCAGCGGAGCGCCGTTCATGCCCCACACCAGCAGCGCGTCGGAGCGCAGCGCTTCGGCGAGCGGCAGACCGCGGGCGTAGTCCTGCTCGACGCCGCGCTCGACGCCGTGGTCGGCGCCGGTGAAGACGACGTCGACCGCGTCCTCGGAGAGGCCCGCCTCCTCCAGCAGCGGTGCCAGCGGGGTACCGGTCCACTCGGCGGCGCCGACGGCCTCGAGCAGCCAGGGCTGGCTGACCGGCCGCGGCTCGTAGCGGGCGCGGCCGTTTCCGGCGCACTCCAGCAGCACGTGCGCGGTGACCTGCGGACGGCGCTGAAGCTGCTCGAGGCCGAGGCTCAGCGGCCGCTCGACGGCGCCGGTGAGCTCCAGTCGCCAGGTGCCGGGGTCGACGGCGGGGATGTCGTAGTGCGTGAGCACGTAGTGCAGCCCCGGCGGCGTGATGTCGTAGCGCAGCGCCTCGAGGGGCATCCCGTGGTTGCGGGTGGCCAGGGCCAGCTCGTCGAGGCCGATGCCCTCACCCGGCTCGGCGATGCGAGCACGGCCGGCGTGGGTCTCCGTGGCGGTCATGGGGTGCAGTGTTCGCCGAGCCGCCCGGCCGACGGAAGCCCGGGTTCAGCGGACGGCGCGGGAGATGGCCGAGGCGGCGTCGAGGACGGCGCCGATCACCTCCGGCGACGGACGGCGGCCCAGCCGCTCCACCGGCCCCGAGATGGAGACCGCGCCCAGCACGCCGCCCGCGCCGTCGCGCACCGGCGCCGACAGCGACGCCACCCCGGCCTCGCGCTCGGCGATGCTGTGCGCCCAGCCGCGCCGGCGCACGTCGAGCAGCGTGCGGGCGGTGAAACTGGCCGAGGGCAGCAGCGGCGTGACCTCGTCGGCGGGGGCGAAGGCGAGCAGGGCGTGCGCCGCGGACCCCGCGGTGAGCGGCAGCCGGGCGCCCACCGGCACCGTGTCGCGCAGCCCGTGCGCCCGCTCGGCGGCGGCGACGCAGACCCGCGAGGCGCCGTCCCGGACGTAGAACTGCGCGCTCTCGCCGCTCACGTCGCGCAGTGTCGCCAGGTGCCGCTCGGCCAGCTCGGCGAGGTTCGGGCCGCTGCGGGCCAGCTCGCGCAACCCCGGCCCGGTGGCCCAGGTGCCGGCCTCCGTGCGCTCCACGAGCCGGTGGCCCTCGAGCGCGACGGCCAGCCGGTGCGCCGTCGCCCGGGGCAGCCCGGTGCGCGCGACGAGGTCGGCGAGCGACGCCGGCTCCTCGGCGACGGCGCGGAGGATGGCCACCGCTTTGTCCAGAACCGCGACGGGGTTAGGCTGTCCCACACAGCAATACTTGCATCCCATACAGTGGGAGCGCCAGTGAGATCCCCCGAGAGGACCAGTGCCGTGCCGAAGACCCTGGCGGAGAAGGTCTACGACGCCCACGTCGTGCGCAGTGCAGCCGGTGAGCCGGACCTGCTCTACCTCGACCTGCACCTCGTGCACGAGGTGACCAGCCCGCAGGCGTTCGACGGTCTGCGCGCCGCCGGCCGCAAGGTCCGCCGTCCCGAGCTGACGATGGCGACCGAGGACCACAACGTCCCGACCCTCGACATCCTCGAGCCGATCGCCGACCCGGTCAGCCGCGCCCAGGTCGAGGCGCTGCGCACGAACGCCGCCGAGTTCGGCATCCGGCTCGCGCCGATGGGCGACCGCGACCAGGGCATCGTGCACGTCATCGGCCCGCAGCTGGGCCTCACCCAGCCGGGGACGACGATCGTCTGCGGCGACAGCCACACCTCGACGCACGGCGCGTTCGGCGCCCTGGCGTTCGGCATCGGGACCAGCGAGGTCGAGCACGTGCTGGCCACCCAGACCCTGCCGCAGTACCGGCCCAAGCAGATGGCGGTCACCGTCGACGGCGAGCTGCCCCCGGGCGTCTCGGCCAAGGACATCATCCTGGCCGTCATCGCCCAGATCGGCACCGGCGGCGGCCAGGGCCACGTCATCGAGTACCGCGGCAGCGCCATCGAGAAGCTCTCGATGGAGGCCCGGATGACCATCTGCAACATGTCGATCGAGGCCGGCGCCCGCGCCGGGTTGATCGCTCCCGACGAGACGACCTTCGAGTTCCTGAAGGGCCGCCCGCACGCCCCGCAGGGCGAGGACTGGGACGCCGCCGTCGAGTACTGGACGACGCTGCGCACCGACGAGGACGCCGTCTTCGACCGCGAGGTGCACATCGACGCCGCCGCGCTGACGCCGTACGTCACCTGGGGCACCAACCCCGGCCAGGGCCTGCCGATCTCCGAGCGGGTGCCCGATCCGGCCGAGATCGCCGACGAGCACGACCGCACCGCCGCCGAGCAGGCGCTGGCCTACATGGGCCTGACCGCCGGCACCCCGCTGCGGGAGATCAAGGTCGACACCGTCTTCCTCGGCTCGTGCACCAACGGCCGGATCGAGGACCTGCGGGTCGCCGCCGAGCTGCTGCGCGGCAAGAGGATCGACCCCGACACCCGGATGCTCGTCGTCCCCGGCTCGGTCGGGGTCAAGGCGCAGGCCGAGGCCGAGGGTCTGGACCAGGTGTTCCTCGAGGCCGGCGCCGAGTGGCGCGGCGCGGGCTGCTCGATGTGCCTGGGCATGAACCCCGACCAGCTGCAGCCGGGGGAGCGCTCGGCGTCCACCAGCAACCGCAACTTCCAGGGCCGGCAGGGCAAGGGCGGCCGGACCCACCTGGTGTCCCCGGCCGTCGCCGCCGCCACGGCGCTGACCGGCCACCTGAGCGCCCCCGCCGACCTCGAGACCGCTGGAGTTCCCGCCTGATGGACGCCTTCACCACCCACACCGGCACCGCGGCCCCGCTGCGGCGGACCAACGTCGACACCGACCAGATCATCCCGGCCGAGTACCTCAAGCGGATCACCCGCACCGGCTTCGAGGACGGCCTGTTCGTCGCCTGGCGCCGCAACGAGCCCGACTTCGTGCTCAACCAGCCGCAGTACGCGAACGCGTCGATCCTGGTCGCCGGGCCGGACTTCGGCACCGGCTCCTCCCGCGAGCACGCCGTCTGGGCGCTGCTCGACGGCGGCTTCCGCGCGGTGATCTCCTCGCGGTTCGCCGACATCTTCCGCAACAACTCGACCAAGTCGGGCCTGCTCACCGTGCTGCTGCCGCAGCCCGAGGTCGAGGCGCTGTGGACGGCGGTCGAGGCCGACCCGGCCACCGAGGTGACCGTCGACCTGGTCGCCAAGGAGGTCCGGTTCGCCGACCGGGTCGTCGGCTTCGACATCGACGACTACACCCGCTGGCGGCTGCTGGAGGGGCTGGACGACGTCGGCCTCACCGAGCGCCACGTCGGCGACATCGAGGCCTTCGAGGCGCAGCGCCCCTCCTGGAAGCCGCAGGCCCTGCCCGCCCGCTGAGAAAGGACCCCTCTGCCCCCCACCGCTCGCAAAGCTCGCGGCGGGACCCTGCAGAGGGGTCACTCAGAGCGCTGCGGAGAAGTCGCGGTAGTAGTCGGCGGTCAGCGCGCCGGGGCGGCCGCCGAGCGCCCAGGTGCTGCCCTTGGCCGCCGGCGGGTACAGCCGCCCCGCGACGCCCTCCCAGCGCACGCCCAGGGCCAGCAGCACCGACGGGATCGCCCCGCCCTGGCTGCACAGCACGGTGACGCCCGGGCGGTTCCGCGGCGCGAGCAGCCGCTCGACGATCGCCAGCCCGGCCTGCGGGTCGTCGGAGAACTCCTCCTCGCCGAGTTCACGGCAGGGCAGGACGTCGAGGCCGAGGTCGTCGGCCAGCGGCGCCACCGTGTCCCGGCAGCGGGTCCGCTCCGCCGACAGGACGGCGGTGGGCGCGAACAGCGGCAGCACGTCGGCGAGCCGCCGTGCCTGGCGGCGGCCCTTGGCGTCCAGCGGCCGCAGCTCGTCGGGGCCGTCCCACTCGGACCTGCTGCCGGCGCTGCCGTGGCGGATCAGCAGCAGCGTCGGCGCCCGCGGGACGTCGTCCCGGGCGAGGTCGGCGACCACCGCGCGGTCGTGCCCGTGCGTGACCAGTTGATCGGCCTCGCCGAGCGGCAGCCAGCGCAGCTCGTCGACCTCGGAGTTGGGCTCGAACTCCCCGCCGACGGCCTGCATCAGCCAGTAGTCGACCTGCTTGTCGCCCTCGGGGACGGCGTACCGGGTGCGCAGGCTGCGCCGGCCGACGACGACGGCCAGGCCGGTCTCCTCACCGACCTCGCGCACCGCCGCGGTCAGCGAGTGCTCGCCGGCGTCGAGCTTGCCCTTGGGCAGCGACCAGTCGTCGTACTTGGGCCGGTGCACCAGGGCCGTCTCGACGACGCCGTCCGGGCTCGCCCGCCAGACCACCCCACCCGCGGCGAGCACCGGCGTCTCAGCCGGCGTGCTCACCGGCCCGCTCCATGAGCTCGGCCTGGTAGTCCTGCTCGCCGCCGCGTGTCCACGCCCCGTCGGCGCCCAGCTCCCAGCACCGCACACCGGGCGCCATCGCCTCGTCGAACATCGTCTGCAGCTGGGCCCGTGCCGGCTCCTCGCAGACCTTGAGCAGCACCTCCACCCGCCGGTCGAGGTTGCGGTGCATAAGGTCGGCGCTGCCGATCCAGAACTCCGGCTCGCCGCCGTTGGCGAACGACATCACCCGCGAGTGCTCGAGGAAGCGGCCGACGATCGAGCGCACCCGGATGTTCTCCGACAGCCCCGGAACCCCCGGGCGCAGCGCGCAGATGCCGCGGATGAGCAGCTCCACCGGGACGCCGGCGGTCGACGCCTCGTACAGCGCATCGATGATCCGCTCGTCGACCAGCGCGTTCATCTTGAACCGGATGCCCGCCGGGCGGCCCTCCTCCGCGTGCCGGATCTCGCGCCGGATCTTGTCGATCAGGCCGGCGCGGATGCCGCGCGGCGCGACCATGAGCGTCCGGTAGGCGGTCTGCCGGGAGTAGCCGGTCAAGGTGTTGAACAGGTCGGTCAGGTCGGCGCCCACGCGCGGGTCGGCGGTGAGGATGCCGAGGTCCTCGTAGATGCGCGCCGTCTTCGGGTTGTAGTTACCGGTGCCGATGTGGCAGTACCGGCGCAGCACCCCGTGCTCGCGGCGCACCACCAGCGCGGTCTTGCAGTGCGTCTTCAGGCCCACCAGGCCGTAGACGACGTGGCAGCCCGCCTTCTCCAGCTCACGCGCCCAGCTGATGTTGGCCTCCTCGTCGAAACGCGCCTTGATCTCGACGAGGACGACGACCTGCTTGCCGGCCACGGCCGCGTCGACGAGCGCGTTGACGATCGGGGAGTCGCCGGAGGTGCGGTAGAGCGTCTGCTTGATCGCCAGCACGTTCGGGTCGGCGGCCGCCTGCTCGATGAAGCGCTGCACGCTGGTCGCGAACGAGTGGTACGGGTGGTGGACCAGCACGTCGCCCTCGCGCAGCGTGGCGAACACGCTCTTGGGCGTCTCGCCCTCGGACAGGCGCGGATGGGTGGCGGGGACGAACGGCTCGTCCTTGAGCTCGGGGCGGTCGAGGTCGTACAGGCCCCAGAGCGCGGCCAGGTCCAGCAGCCCGGGGACCTCGACGACGTCCTCCCGGCCGATCTCCAGCTCGGAGAGCAGCAGGTCGAGGATCTGCGGGTCCATCGTGTCGGTGACCTCCAGCCGCACCGCCGGGCCGAACCGGCGCCGGGCCAGCTCGCGCTCGAGGGCCTGCAGGAGGTCCTCGTCGCGGTCCTCCTCGACCTCCAGGTCGGCGTTGCGGGTGACCCGGAACAGGTGGTGGGCGAGCACCTCCAGGCCGGGGAACAGCTGCGGCAGGTGCGCGGCGATGAGGTCCTCGAGCGGCAGGAACGTCGCCCCGCCGTCCGCCGATCCGACCGGCACGAACCGCGGCACGTTGTTGGGCACCTTCACCCGGGCGAAGTGCGAGGTGCCGGCCTCCGGCTCGCGGACCGAGACGGCGAGGTTGAGGGAGAGCCCGCTGATGTACGGGAACGGGTGGGCCGGGTCGACCGCGAGCGGGGTGAGCACCGGGAAGACCTGGTCCCGGAAGTAGTCGCGCAGCCGCTTGGTCTCGGTGTCGGCGAGGTCCTCCCAGTGCACGATCCGGATCCCGGCCTCCTCGAGCCGTGGCGCGACGTCCTTCAGGAAGACGTTCGCGTGCCGGTGCACGAGGTCCTGGGTCCGCTCGATCACGCGGGACAGCTGCTCCCGGATGGTCAGCCCGTCGGGGGAGCGGACGGTGAGCCCGGTGCTCTGCCGGCGCTTGAGCCCGGCGATGCGGACCATGAAGAACTCGTCGAGGTTGCTGGCGAAGATCGCGAGGAACTTCACCCGCTCCAGCAGGGGCGAGGTGTCGTCCTCGGCCAGCTCCAGGACCCGGGCGTTGAAGTCCAGCCAGGACAGCTCGCGGTTGAGGAAGCGGTCGGCCGGCAGCGGCTGCTGCGCTCCTGCTGACCGGGCGGACGCCGTCTCGAGAGCCACGCCGTCATCGTGCCGTACCGGGGTGAACGGCGTGCGGGTGCGCTCAGGGGCGGGTGCTCGCCACGCCGAGCCGGCCGGTGACCGCCGCCGTGCTCGGGCCGACCCCGAGGCGCAGCGCCGCGCGGAGGGCGGCCTCCGTGTCGACGTCCTGCGCCAGCCCGGGCCAGTCGCCGACCAGTGGCAGGGCGCCGCTGGCCCGGTGCGCGGCGGCCGAGCCGGTGCCGAACCGCGGGTCCAGCGGTGCGCCGAGGGTGGTCAGCAGCGTCGTGCCGGTGCCGTCGGTGTCGGCGACGAAGCAGCGCGACGCGGCCTGCGCCGCGGTCAGCGCGGCCGCCAGTTCCTCCGGCCGCAGCGCCGGCAGGTCGGAGGAGAGCGCGGCCACGGCCGGCCCGCCGGCGCTGCGGGCGCCGTGCTCCAGGGCGGGGTTGAGCCCGCGGTCCGGCTCGTCGCCGACCGTCGCGGCGCCGATCGCGCGCACCGTCTCGCGGGCGGCCGGGTCGTCGGTGACCACCAGCACACGGCCGACGAGCGGGCAGTCGACGGCGGCGGCCACCGTGTCGGCCAGCAGGGCGAGCACCAGCTCGGCGTGCGCGGTGCCGCCCGGCCCGGCCGTGACGGGACGCAGGCGCGTCTTGGCCAGCGCCAGGCGCTTCGCCGGGATCACCACCGACCAGGTCGTCGCAGGCATCCCCCTCACGACCACATTGTCAGCACACCGCCACCGGCCTGCGGGGACCCCGCCTGCGGTGCTCCGGGCCGGAAGGGTCGATCATGGGCGGGATCACATCCCAGGAGGTGCCGGTGGCGAAGCAGACGCGACCGTCGAAGTGGCGAACCCGCCGGCCGATCCCGATCGGCATGTGGGTGTGCATCGCCACCGTGTACCCGGTCGCCTCGCTGCTGTTCCGGCTGCGCTACCGGCACGAGGAGCGCATCCCGCCGTCCGGACCGGTGCTGGTGGTGGCCAACCACGTCTCGATCCTCGACCCCATCGCCTGCGCGCGCCTGGTGTTCGACAGCGGCCGGATCCCGCACTTCCTCGCCAAGTCGTCGCTGTTCACGGGCGTCGTCGGCTGGGTGCTCCGGCACGCAGGGCAGATCCCGGTGGCCCGCTTCACCGCCGATGCGCGGGGCTCGGTGTCGGCCGCGCAGGCCGACCTGGCGGCCGGCAACGCGATCATCATCTACCCGGAGGGCTCGGTGACCCGCGACCCCGACTGGTGGCCGATGGAGTCGCGCACCGGCGTGGCGCGGCTGGCCCTGACCACCGACGCCGTCGTCGTCCCGGTCGCGCAGTGGGGGCCGCAGCGGCTGCACGACTACCACACGAAGAAGTGGCACCTGCGGCTGCGGACACCGGCCGACTACCTGGTCGGGGAGCCGGTCGACCTCACCGCGCTGCGCGCCGAGGTGCGCGCCGGGCGGCCGCTGTCGGCGGACCTGCTGCGGGACACGACCGACCTGATCATGTCGCGGGTGCGCGACCAGCTCGCCGAGCTGCGCGGCGAGCCGGCGCCGGTCGTCTTCCACCCGCGGCCGGGGCGCGAGCTGCCCGGCGACGTCTCCGGGAGCGCCGCGTGACGCGGGCGGCCGTGCTGGGGGCCGGTTCCTGGGGGACGACGTTCGCCAAGGTGCTGGCCGACGCCGGCTGCGACGTCGCCCTGTTCGCCCGCCGCTCCGAGCTGGCCAAGGCGATCACCGAGGACGGCGAGAACCGCGACTACCTGCCCGGTATCCGGCTGCCCTCCGCGGTGCGGGCCACCGCCGACGCGGGGGAGGCGCTGGTCGACGCCGACGTCGTCGTGCTCGCCGTCCCGTCGCAGTCGCTGCGCGCGAACCTGACCGAGTGGACGCCGCTGCTGCCGGCCGACGCCAGCCTGCTGTCGCTGATGAAGGGCATCGAGCTCGGCACGACCAAGCGGATGAGCGAGGTCATCTGCGAGGTCACCGGCGCCGGCACCGACCGGGTCGCCGCGCTCTCGGGACCGAACCTCGCCCGCGAGATCGCCGAGGAGCAGCCGGCGGCCACGGTCATCGGCTGCCCGGACACCGGCCGCGCCGAGGCGCTGCAGGCGGCCTGCAAGACGGCCTACCTGCGGCCGTACACCAATGCCGACCTGGTCGGCTGCGAGCTCGGCGGCGCGGTCAAGAACGTGATCGCGCTGGCCGTCGGGATGATGGAGGGGCTGGGTTTCGGCGACAACACCCGGGCCTCCCTGATCACCCGCGGGCTGGCCGAGACCGCCCGGCTCGGGATCGCGCTGGGCGCGGAGCTGACCACGTTCGCCGGGCTGGCCGGCCTCGGGGACCTGGTCGCCACCTGCAGCTCGCCGCTGTCGCGCAACCGGACCTTCGGCGAGAAGCTCGGCCGCGGGATGACGGTCGAGGAGGTGGAGCAGAGCACCCGCCAGACCGCCGAGGGCGTCAAGAGCTGCCGGTCGGTGCTCGACCTGGCCCGCGCCCACGGCGTCGAGGTCCCGATCACCGAGGCCGTCGTCCGCGTCTGCCACGAGGGGGAGGCCCCGGCGAAGATGGTGCGCGAGATCATGTCCCGCGAGGCGAAGGCCGAGTGAATCCCGAGTACGGCGACGGCACCCGGGCGGTCCGGGCGGGGGAGGACCCCGCCGTCCCCGGGGCGCCGCTGCGGCCCTCGCCGGTGTTCGCCGCGCCGTTCCACCTCGGCGACGTCCCGCCCCGCACCGGGGGCGCGGACGCCTACGCCCGCACCGAGCACCCGACGCTGCGCGTCCTGGAGGACGCGATCGGCGAGCTGGACGGCGGCCGGTGCCTGTCCTTCGCCACGGGCATGGCGGCGATCAGCGCCGCGCTGCTGGCCTGCGCGGGCGCCGGCGACCGGGTGGTGCTGCCGTCGGACGGCTACTACGCCACGCGGTTGCTGGCCGCCGACGAGCTCGCCCGCTTCGGGATGCGGGTGGAGTACGTCTCGACGCCGGACATCGGTGAGGTGGCCGCGCGCGGGGACCTCGAGGGCGCCCGTTTCGTGCTGCTGGAGACGCCGAGCAACCCGCAGCTCGACGTCTGCGACATCGCCGCCGTGGCGGCCGCCACGAAGGCGGCCGGCGCGCTGCTCGCCGTCGACAACACGACCGCGACGCCGCTCGGCCAGCGGCCGCTGGAGCTCGGCGCCGACCTGACGATCGGCAGCGACACCAAGGCCCTGACCGGGCACAGCGACCTGCTGCTCGGCCACGTGAGCACGCCCGACGGCGATCTGCACGCCCGCATGAAGGGCTGGCGCGACCACACCGGTGCCACCCCGGGGCCGTTCGAGGCGTGGCTGGGTCACCGGTCGATGAGCACCCTCGATCTGCGCCTGGCTCGGCAGGGCGCCACCGCCGCGGCGGTCGCCGACCTGCTCGCGGCCCACCCGGCGGTCACCGGCGTGCGGTGGCCGTGGCTTGCCGGTGACCCGTCGGCCGCCCTGGCCGTCCGCCAGATGCTGCGGCCGAACGGCGTGGTCTCCGCGACGCTGGCCTCGGCGGAGGCGGTCGGGCGGCTGCTCGGCGCCAGCCGGCTGTGGACCGCCGCCACGAGCTTCGGCGGGGTGCACAGCACGGTCGACCGGCGGGCGCAGTGGGGCGGGGACGCGGTGGACCCGGGCTTCGTGCGGTTCTCCTGCGGGATCGAGGACACCGCCGATCTGGTCGACGACCTCTCGGCGGCGCTCGACAGCCTCTGAGAGGGCCCCGTCCTCCTCACCCCTCGCAGGCTCGGGGCGAGCCTCTGGACGGGGCCGAGGACGGCCGGAGCTCCGCCCTCCGAAATTGCTCCGTTAGGGTCGGCCGCGATGAGCGGCAAGGGTGGCAAGGTGCGCGTCGCGGTCGTCTTCGGGGGGCGCAGCGCGGAGCACGCGATCTCCTGCGTGTCCGCGGGCAGCGTGATCGCCGCGCTGGACCCGGAGCGCTACGAGGTGGTGCGCGTCGGCATCGCCACCGACGGCCGTTGGGTGCTCGCCGACCCGGAGCAGGGGCTGGCGATCACCGACGGCCGGCTGCCCGAGGTCTCCGGGGGGACGGCGGTGTCGCTGGTCGGCGACCCGGCCGGCCGCGGGCTCGCCGTCCTCGAGCCGGGCGCGGCCATCGGACCGGCGCTGACCGAGGTCGACGTCGTCTTCCCGGTGCTGCACGGGGCCTACGGGGAGGACGGCACGATCCAGGGGCTGCT
The DNA here is from genome assembly GCF_059428245.1 of Geodermatophilus sp. SMS 5-13. Classification (NCBI taxonomy): domain Bacteria; kingdom Bacillati; phylum Actinomycetota; class Actinomycetes; order Geodermatophilales; family Geodermatophilaceae; genus Geodermatophilus; species Geodermatophilus sp. SMS 5-13. The sequence goes on along the minus strand of NZ_CP165729.1, from coordinate 4,438,212 downwards.
GGAGATGGCCGGGATCCCGTACGTGGGCTCCGGCGTCTTCGCCAGCGCCGCGTCGATGGACAAGGAGTTCACCAAGAAGCTGCTCGCGGCCGCCGGGCTGCCGCAGGGCGACCACGTGGTGCTGCGCGACGCCTCGGGCGCGATCTGCGCCGACCCGTCGATGCTCGACGACGCCGCGCGCGAGCGGCTGGGGCTGCCGGTGTTCGTCAAGCCGTCGCGGGCCGGCTCCAGCATCGGCATCACCAAGGTGACCGACTGGGCGGACTTCCCGGCCGCGGTGGCGACCGCTGCCGCCGTCGACCCCAAGGTCATCGTCGAGGCGGCCGTGCCGGGACGGGAGGTCGAGTGCGGCGTCCTGGCCGGGCCCGAGGGCGGGCCACCGGAGGCCAGCCTGCCCGCGGAGATCCGGCTGCGGCCGGGCACCGACTGGTACGACTTCGACGCCAAGTACCTCGACGACGCCGTCGACTTCGACGTCCCGGCCCAGCTCACCGCCGAGCAGACGCGGGCGGTGCAGGAGGCCGCCCGCCGGGCGTACTTCGCACTGGACTGCCGCGGGCTGGCACGGGTCGACTTCTTCCTGGGTAGTCACCCCGACGGCAGCGACCACCTGGTCATCAACGAGGTGAACACCATGCCCGGGTTCACGCCGATCTCGATGTTCCCTCGCATGTGGGCGGCCTCGGGGGTCAGCTATCCCGAGCTCGTCGATCGGCTGGTCGCCACGGCGCTGCGCGCCGGCGGCCGGGACGGCGGCCGGACCCCCCGGTGACCCACCGCCGGCTGTCCCTGCGACCGGGCACGGCCGGCCGGCTCCTGGCGGGTGCGCTGCTGTGCGCCGCCCCGCTGCTGACGGGCTGCTCCCGCTCCGTGGCCGGGGAGGCGACGGCCGCGCCGGAGGCGCCCGCGCCCACCTCGCCGGAGGAGCTCGAGGAACTGGTCGTGACCGAGGTGCCCTCCGGCCTGCCCCGGCTCCCCGACGACGCGCTCACCCCGCCGGCCGGCGCGAAGTGGGTGTCCGACGTCGCCGCCTACGCCCGCGACCCGCACCGCGAGCGCGACGTCCTCGCCGACCACGGCTTCCGGTTCGGCTGGGAGCGGTTCTGGGGCGCCGGCGCGGAGTCCGGGCCGGTGACCGGCGTGTTCGTCTACGAGTTCCGGGACCGGGCGGGCGCCGGCGCCTACGCGCGCGAGGTCGCCGGCAACGAGGCCGAGTTCTACCGCGGCATGCTGCGCGACGACCCGCCCGGCCTGCCCGGCGGCTGCCGGCTGCTCACCGTCGACCGGCCGGCGGAGGACCTGCCGGGCCCGGCGGCGATGGCCTGGTGCGGCTCCGGGGTGTTCGGCGTCTCGGTGACCTCCGTCGCGGGGTCGCCGTCGGCGGCCGCCGACGAGGTCGCCGCGGTCCTGCGCGCGCAGCTGGAGCGGCTGCCGCCGTCGTGACCGGTCAGGGCCCGGGCTGCGGCTCCTGGGCGGGCAGCGTGGTGGCGATGAGCGTGCTCAGCGCGGTGGCCGGGCCGCTGTCGACCGAGCTGGGGATCGCCAGCTGCACGTAGACCGGGCGGTCGACCGTCGTCCACACGACCGTGTCGGGGTCGGAGTCGTCGACGAACCACTGGACGGCGTTGATCTGGATCAGGCTGGCCGTGGCGTCGAAGCCGGCCGGGCGGTCCACGCCGCAGACCAGCACGACCGCGGGGTCGCCCCACGCGTAGGCGAACGGCGAGTCCGACTGCACCGGCCGGGACTGCTCGCCGGCGAGCTCGAGGGGGAGGGCGCCCATGAGCGCCGGGCAGTTCGCGTCCGCCTCCGGCGTCACCGGCGGGACGTCGACCGGCAGCGGCGAGAGGTCCGCGCGCTGGGGTGTCGGGGTGCCCTGGACCTCGGCCACGGCGCCGCCGTCCGAACCGCCGCCGAGGACCCGCACCAGGACGAGTGCGGCGACCACCACGGGGACCAGCACCGCCGCGGCGATCAGCGCGATCCGGCGGAGGGGGTCCTCGCGGCGGGCCGGCTCGCGGGAGGTGTCCTGGCTCAGGGCGGGGTCAGAGGTTGACGACGGGGCAGGTCAGCGTGCGCGTGATCCCGTCCACCGACTGGACCCGCGCGACGACGAGCCGGCCGAGCTCGTCGACGGTCTCGGCCTCGGCGCGGACGATGACGTCGTAGGGCCCGGTCACGTCCTCGGCCTTGGTGACGCCGTCGATCTCGCTGATCGTCGAGGCGACCTGCGCGGCCTTGCCGACTTCGGTCTGGATGAGGATGTAGGCGTGGACCACGGAAGACCCTTCCTGGGGCAGCGCTGCCGATGTGCTGATCCGGCCGGGTGGCGGACGACTGGAGACCTTACGGCAGCAGGGGAGGCCGGCCGGTGAGTCGACCCCGTCCGCTGGTCCCCCGGAACGACCCCGCCGACAGCGTGCGAGTTGTCGGCGAGTTCGGCGTGATCGCCCGCGTCGTCGCGCGGGCGGGCGCCGCCGCGGCCGCCGAGGTCGGGCCCGGCGACGACGCGGCGGTGGTGCGCACGCCGGACGGCCGCGTCGTCGCGACCACCGACGTCCTCGTCGAGGGGCGGCACTTCCGCCGCGACTGGTCCTCGGCCGAGGAGATCGGGCACAAGGCGGCCGCGGCCAACCTGGCCGACGTCGCCGCGATGGGCGGCGCGGCCACGGCGCTGCTGGTCGGGCTGGCCTGCCCGCCGGACACGCCGACGAGCTGGCTGGAGGGCGTGGCCGCGGGGCTCGCGGCCGAGTGCGCGCCGCTGGGTGCGGCCGTCGTCGGCGGCGACACCGTGGCAAGCGCCCCGGACAGCGCCGGCGTCGTCCTGTCGGTGACCGCGCTGGGCGACCTGGGCGGCCGGCCGCCGGTGCTGCGGTCGGGCGCCCGCCCGGGGGACGTCGTCGCGCTGGCCGGCCGGCTGGGGTGGTCGGCGTGCGGGCTGGCGGTGCTGCGGCGCGGGTTCACCAGCCCGGCCGTGGTGGTCGCCGCGCACCGCCGTCCCGAACCGCCCTACGCCGCCGGGCCCGCGGCCGCCGCGGCCGGGGCCACCGCCATGTGCGACGTCAGCGACGGGCTGCTGGCCGACGCCGGCCACCTCGCCACGGCGAGCGGCGCCGTGCTGGACCTCGACCGGGCCGCGCTGGTGCGCGCCTGCCTGGAGCCGCCGGGCCCGCTGCAGCAGGTCGCCGCCGCGCTCGGCGCCGACCCGATGGCGTGGGTGCTGACCGGGGGCGAGGACCACGCGCTGCTGGCCACCTTCCCGCCGGCGGTCGCGCTGCCCGAGGGGTGGGCCGCGATCGGCACCGTGCGGGAGGCCGGGCAGGATGCAGCCGTGCTGGTGAGCGGGCAGCCGGCGGCCGAGGCCGCGCGGGCGGTCGGAGCGGAGGGGCCGGGCCATGTCCACTTCGGCTGACGCCCTGCTGCGCGACGGCCGTGCCGTGCGGCTGCGGGCGGTGCCGTACGAGGACCCGGTCGCCCGGGAGCTGGTGGCGCGGGTCCAGCAGGAGTACACGGTGATCTACGGCGGGCCGGACGAGGCCGTCGTCGACCCCGCGGAGTTCCGCCCGCCGGCCGGGCTGTTCCTGGTCGTCGAGGTGGACGGCGAGCCGGCCGGGTGCGGCGCGTGGCGGGTGCACGAGCCGGGGGTCGTGGAGGTCAAGCGGGTCTACGTCGAGCCGGCGTTCCGCCGGCTGGGCCTGGCCCGGCTGGTCATGCGGGCGCTGGAGGAGACCGCGGCGCAGGCCGGCCACCGCGCGGTGGTGCTGAACTCGGGGCACCGGCAGCCCGAGGCGCTGGCGCTCTACGCCGGCAGTGGCTACGGGCCGGTGCCGGGGTACGGGGTCTACGCCGACGCGCCCGGCGCCGTGTTCCTCGGCAGGGAGCTGCCGACGGTCGGCCCTGGAGAGGAGTCGTCGTGGGCATCGTGACCATCTCCGCGCCCTACGGCGCCGGGGGCGCGGAGATCGCGCCGGCGGTCGCCGAGCGGCTGGGCCTGCCCTTCCACGACCGCGCCATCCCCGCGCAGGTGGCCGGGCGGCTCGGCGTCCCGGTGGCGGAGGCCGAGGCCAACGACGAGACCGTGGTGCGCGGGCTCTGGCGGCTGGTCGCCTCCCTGGGCACCATGCCCGACCCGGTGGGCGGGGTGCTGCCCGCGTCGGCCCTGCCCGACGAGCGGGCCTACCGGCAGCAGACCGAGAAGGTCCTCGCCGAGGTCGCCGACGGCGCCGGGGGAGTGGTGCTCGGGCGGGCGGGGGCGCTGGTGCTCGGCGAGCGGGCCGACGCGCTGCACGTGCGGCTGGACGGGCCGGCCGAGCGCCGGTTGGCCGCCGCGGTGGCCCGCTCGGGGCGGCCGGAGGAGGAGGTCCGCCGCGACCTCGAGGCCAACGACCGCACCCGGGAGGCCTACGTACGGCACTTCTACCGGTGCAACCCCGGTTCCGCGCGGCACTACCACCTGGTGATCGACAGCACCGCACTGCCGCTGGAGACGGTGGTCGAGCTCGTCGTCACCGCGGCGCACGCCCGGGGGATCGGCCGGCTCTGACGCCGTCCGGGAGGGGTGTGCGGAAGTGGCGCACTCCTCGCGCGGGGATGCGCCGTCGACGCGCACTCTTCGCGAGGCGGTCCACGCGAAGAACCCCGGAGGCCGGTGACCTCCGGGGTTCGCGTACGGCGACTGCCGTCAGCTCAGGCGCGCACGACCTTGCCCGCGCGGATGCACGAGGTGCAGGCGTTGATGCGCTTGCGGTTGCCCGGGGCGACGAGCGCCCGGACGGACTGGATGTTCGGGTTCCAACGGCGCGGCGTGCGGCGGTGCGAGTGCGACACCGACATACCGAAACCGGGCCCCTTGCCACAGACATCGCACACGGCAGCCACGGCGGATCACTCCCAGAGAAAATCGTTGCAGATCGGCGGTGCGCGACAGCGCCCGCACGGAAGACCGCCGAACAGTCTAGCCGGTCTCGGCGGACGGCGTCGCCGCGGGCGGCGGACCCGTGCAATTCCCGGCGATGTCGCCGCGCGTGGGTACCCTCCGGCCGTGCTGCAGGCGCTGGACGAGGCCGCGGCCGGCCGGTGGTGGCGGGCCGCGTGCGCAGCCCTGTCCGAGTCCCGCGGCCGGCTCGACGACCTCAACGTCTTCCCGGTGCCCGACGGCGACACCGGCACCAACCTGCTGCTCACCGCCGAGGCGGCGCTGGCCGCGCTCGACGAGGCCGGAGAGGACCCCGCCGAGTCGGTGTGGACGGTCATGGCCCGCGGCGCCGTCCTCGGCGCCCGGGGCAACTCCGGCACGATCCTCGCGCAGCTGTTCCGCGGCCTGGCCGACCAGCTCGCCGGCGAGGGTCCCGCCGACGGCCCGACGTTCGCCCTCGCGATGCAGAAGGCGGCCGACACCGCCTACACCGCCGTCGCCGACCCGGAGGAGGGCACGTTCCTCACCGTGGCCCGTGGCGGGGCCCGGGCGGCGATCGCCGTCGTCGACGAGGGCCGCATCGGGCTCGCCGACGTGGTGTGCGCCGCCGCCGACGGCGCCCGGGCGGCGCTGGAGGGCACCATCGACCAGCTCCCCGCGCTGCGCGACGCCGGGGTGGTGGACGCCGGCGGCGCCGGCCTGTGCCTGCTGCTCGACGCGCTGGTCAGCACGGTCACCGGCGTCGAGCCGGCCCGCCCCCCGCTGACGCGCCGCCCGCCGAACCGCGCGCACGGGCACGGCGACGCCCCGCACCAGCCCCCGGCCGGCCCCGGCAGCGAGGTGCAGTACCTGCTCGCCGACGCCGACGAGGAGGCGGTCGCCCGCCTGCACGACCGGCTCGCCGCCCTCGGCGACAGCCTCGTGGTGGTCGGCGTGGACACCCCCGAGGGGCGGGCGTGGAACGTGCACGTCCACGTCAGCGACGTCGGCGCCGCGATCGAGGCCGGCATCGAAGCGGGGCGGCCCTACCGGATCTCGGTCACCCCGCTGGCGCCGATCCGGCCACCGGCGCCGGTGCCCGGCACGCGCGCGGTCGTCGCGATCCTGCCGAGCACGGGGCTCGCCGAGCTGTTCACCGGTGAGGGCGTGCGGGTCATCACCTGCGGCCCCGACGGCGTCGCCGAGGACGACGTGCTCGCCGAGATCCTCGCCTGCACCGCGGCCGACGTCGTCGTCCTCCCGAACGACGCCGGGCTGACCGCCCTGGCCTCGCGGGCCGCCGAGCGCGCCCGCGACGAGGGCCGGGACGTCGCCGTCGTCCCCACCCGCTCCCCGGTGCAGGGCCTGGCGGCGATCGCCGTCGCCGACTCCGGCCGCCGCTTCGGCGACGACGTGATCGCGATGGCCGAGGCCGCGGCGGCGACCCGCTGGGCCGAGGTGACGATCGCCGACCAGGAGGCGCTGACCTCCGCCGGCCGCTGCTGGCCCGGCGACGCGCTCGGGTCGGCCGAGGGCGACGTGGTGATCCTCGGGCCGGACCTGACCGCCGTCGCCTGCGAGCTGCTCGACCGGTTGCTCTCGGCCGGCGGGGAGCTGGCGACCCTCGTGGTGGGACCCGACCCCGAGGTGGGCGACACGGTCGCCGCCCACCTCGCGGCCGCCCACCCCACCGTCGAGGTGACCCGCTACGACGGCGGGCCGGCCGGGGTGCTCCTGCTGGTGGGGGTCGAGTGAAGGTCGGCATCACGATGGACACGCCGCTGGCGAAGGTGCTCGGCGCCAAGACGGCGGAGGCGATGGAGTCCTCCCTCGAGCTGAGGACCGTGCGCGACCTGCTGCGGCACTACCCGCGGCGCTACGCCCGGCGCGGCGAGATGGCCAAGCTGGAGGATCTGCAGGTCGGCGACCGGGTCACGGTGCTGGCCCGCGTCGAGCGGATGAACACCCGCCCGATGCGCCAGCGGCGCGGCTCGCTCACCGAGGTGACGGTGTCCGACGGCGCGAACTCGATGCAGCTGGTCTTCTTCAACCGCAAGCACCCGAACCTGGCGGTGGGGGCGTGGGGCCTGTTCGCCGGCACCGTCGGCCAGTACAAGCAGGAGAAGCAGTTCGCCCACCCCGACTTCCACCTGCTCACCGGCGATGAGGACGAGGACTGGGCGCGGGCGCTCATCCCGATCTACCCGGCGACCAAGGACGTCTCCAGCTGGGTGCTGCAGCGCTCGATCAAGCTGCTGCTCGACACCCCGGGCGGCCTCGGCGCGCTGGTGTCCGACCCGCTGCCGGACGAGATCCGCGCCCGTCACGGCCTGCTGTCGCTGGGCGCGGCGCTGCTCGACATCCACCGGCCGACGTCGATGGACGACGTCGAGCGCGCCGCCGACCGGCTGAAGTGGGACGAGGCCCTGGTCCTGCAGCTCACCCTCGGCGCCCGCCGGCGCGCGGCCGCGCTCGAGCCGGGCGTCGCCCGCGCCCGGAAGCCCGGTGGCCTGCTCGACGCCGTCGACGCCGCGCTGCCGTTCACGCTCACCGACGGCCAGCGGGCCGTCGGTGACGAGCTCGCCGAGGAACTGTCCGACGAGCAGCCGATGCACCGCCTGCTGCAGGGCGAGGTCGGCGCCGGCAAGACCGTCGTGGCGCTGCGCGCGATGGCGCAGGTCGTCGACGCCGGCGGGCAGGCGGCGTTGCTCGCGCCGACGGAGGTCCTCGCCGCCCAGCACTACCGCGGCATCTCCGCCCTGCTCGGCCCGCTCGGTCGCGCCGGTGAGCTCGACGGCGACCCCGACGGCACGCGCGTGGTCCTGATGACCGGCTCGCAGAAGGCCGCCGCCCGTCGGGAGGCGCGGGCCGCGGCGGCCGACGGCAGCGCGGGGATCGTCATCGGCACGCACGCCCTGCTGCAGGAGAGCGTCGACTTCGCCGACCTCGGCCTGGTCGTCGTCGACGAGCAGCACCGCTTCGGCGTCGAGCAGCGCGACGCGCTGCGCGCCAAGGGCAACAAGCCCCCGCACGTGCTGGTCATGACGGCCACGCCGATCCCGCGCACGGTCGCGATGACGGTGTACGGCGACCTGGAGACCTCCGTCCTGCGTCAGCTGCCCAGCGGCCGCGGTGGGGTGGCCTCCTCCGTCGTCCCGGCCGCGGAGAAGCCGAGCTGGCTGGGCCGGGCGTGGGAACGGCTGCGCGAGGAGGTCGCCGCCGGCCGGCAGGCCTACGTCGTCTGCCCGCGGATCGGTGAGGACGGCGCCGACGCCGACGAGCCCGACGCCGAGGACGGCGCCCCCGCCGGTGACGAGGGCAGCAGTGAGCGGCGGCCCCCGCTCGCCGTCCTCGACGTCGCCGAGGCGCTGCGCGAGGGTCCGCTGGCCGGGCTGCGGCTCGACGTGCTGCACGGGCGGCTGACCCCGGAGGACAAGGACGCCCGGATGCGCGCCTTCGCCGCCGGCGAGATCGACGTCCTGGTCGCGACGACGGTGGTCGAGGTGGGCGTCGACGTGCCCAACGCCACGGTGATGGTCGTCATGGACGCCGACCGGTTCGGCGTCAGCCAGCTGCACCAGCTGCGCGGCCGGGTCGCCCGCGGCAAGCACCAGGGGCTGTGCCTGCTGGTCACCGAGGCACGCACGGCGTCCGCGAGCGGCGTCCGGCTGGCCGCGGTGGCGGCGACCTCCGACGGTTTCGAGCTGGCCCGCCTCGACCTGGAGACCCGCCGGGAGGGCGACATCCTCGGTGCCGCGCAGTCCGGCAGCCGGTCCGGGGTGAAGCTGCTCTCCCTGCTCGAGGACGAGGAGCTCATCGCCACCGCCCGCGCCGAGGCGCAGGCGCTGCTGGAGTCCGAGCACGGCCTCGCCGACCACCCGGGCCTGGCCGCGGAGGTCGCCAGGCTGGCCACCGACGAGCGCGCGGAGTGGCTGGAGAAGGCATGACCCGGCTGATCGCCGGGGAGGCCGGCGGGCGGCGGCTGAAGGTCCCGCCGACGGGCGTCCGCCCCACCGGCGACCGCGCCCGCGAGGGGCTGTTCAACTCGCTCGGGTCGCTGCTCGACCTCGACGGCGCGCGGGTGCTCGACCTCTACGCCGGGTCCGGCGCGCTCGGCCTGGAGGCGCTCTCCCGCGGGGCCGCGGAGGTCGTGCTGGTCGAGTCCGGACCCCGCGTGCTCCCGGTGCTCCGGGCCAACCTGGCCGCCGTCGGGCTGCCCGGCGGGCGCGTGGTGGCCGGCTCGGTGCCCACCGTGCTGGCCGGGCCCGCACCCGCGCGGTTCGACCTCGTGCTCGCCGATCCGCCCTACGCCACCCCGGTCCAGGAGGTGCTCGGGGTGCTGCGGGCGCTGATCGCGGGTAGGTGGCTGGCCGACGACGCCGTCGTCGTGGTCGAGCGGTCGAGTCGCGAGGAGCCCTGGGAATGGCCGACACCCCTGGCCGGACTGCGCGACCGCCGCTACGGAGAGGCCCTGCTCCGGTACGGTCGCCTGTCGTGAGGCGCGCCGTCTGCCCCGGATCCTTCGACCCGGTCACCAACGGCCACGTCGACGTCATCAACCGCGCGGCCGGCCTCTACGACGAGCTGGTGGTGGCCGTCCTGGTCAACCCCGGCAAGGCCGGCCTGTTCCCCGTCGAGGAGCGCATGGAGCTGCTCCGCGACGCCGTCGCCGGGCTGCCCAACGTCACCGTCGACAGCTTCCAGGGCCTGCTGGTCGACTACTGCCGCAGCCACGACATCCCGGTGATCGTCAAGGGCCTGCGCGCGGTCAGCGACTTCGAGTACGAGCTGCAGATGGCGCAGATGAACCGCGAGCTCGCCGGCGTCGAGACGCTGTTCGTGCCGACGGCGCCGCAGGTCGGGCACCTGTCCTCCAGCCTGGTCAAGCAGATCGCCCAGTTCGGCGGCGACGTCTCGAGCCTGGTGCCCAAGGCGGTCCTGGACCGGCTGCTGGTGCACCGCGAGCAGGCCCGGCAGGGCGAGGGGACGACGTCGTGACGCGCGGAACCGGCCACCAGAGCGAGGTCGTCTACCGGCTGTACGAGACGGTCGACGAGCTCACCACCGTCATCGAGAACGCCCGCAGCGTGCCGATGTCGGGCTCCTGCATGGTGCCCCGCGACCACCTGCTCGACCTGCTCGACGACCTGCGCGAGTCCCTTCCGGCCGAGGTCCAGCGGGCCGGGCGGATCGTCGAGCAGCGCACCGAGATCCTCGAGCAGGCGCAGGCCGAGGCCGAGCGGCTGACCGAGCACACCCGCGCCGAGAGCGAGCAGCTGGTCGCGACGGCCCGCCGCACCCGCGACGAGGTCCTCGGCATGGCGCGCCGGTCGCGCGACGACCTCATCGCGCAGGCGCAGGGCGAGGCCGAGGAACTGCTCGAGCAGGCCGAGGCCGAGGCCGAGCGGATCGTCGAGGAGGCCCGCCGCTCCGCCGAGGCGCTGCTCGCCGAGGCCGCGGAGCAGCAGGCCCAGGCGCTGGCCGCCGCGCAGGCCGAGCACGAGCGGCTGGTCACCGAGACCGAGGTGTACCAGACCGCGGTCGCCCGCGCGGACGAGCTGGGCGCGCAGACCGTCGCCGACGTGACCCGCATGCGCAGCGAGGTCGACGAGTACGTCGACACGCGGCTGGCCGACTTCGGCGGCACCCTGGAGCGCATGCTGCGCTCGGTCGAGGCCGCCCGGGGGAACCTCCGTTCCTCCTGACCGGACGGAGACTTCCCGTCGTCGGGTAGTCTTCTAGACCGGTCCGAGCGCCGGCGGCACCCCGCCCAGCCGGCCGACCCCCCGATCCCGACCGCGAGTACCGACATGCCTGCCGCAGTTCCGCACCGCACCGGCGCCGCGTCCTCCGACGCGCGGCGTCCCGCAGGCAACCCCTGGGTCGTCGAACTCCGGGAACTCGGCCGCCGCGCGGGCTCGATGCAGCAGCTCGAGCGGACGCTGCCCGCACCCGAGGGCTGGCGGGTCGAGCTGATCGGCGTCCCCGAGGGGGCCGAGGTCGCGCTGCGGCTGCGGCTGGAGTCGGTCATGGAGGGCGTGCTGGTCTCCGGGGAGATCGACGTGCCGCTCGTCGGCTCGTGCGCCCGGTGCCTGGAGCCGGTCGAGGACACCCTGGAGCTCGACGTCCAGGAGCTGTTCGCCTACGAGGGCAGCACCACCGAGGCGACCAGCGAGGAGGACGAGGTCCGCCTGGTCGAGCACGACCGCATCGACCTCGAGCCGATGATCCGCGACCTCGTCGTCCTGAGCCTGCCGCTCTCGCCGGTCTGCTCGGAGGACTGCTCCGGCCTGTGCGTCGACTGCGGCCAGCGGCTCGACGACCTCCCGGCCGACCACTCCCACGAACTGCTCGACCCCCGCTGGGCCGGACTCGCCGGCCGATTCGCTTCGTCGCCCGATGGTGACGACAACTCAGAGGAGAACTGACGTGGCCGTTCCGAAGCGGAAGATGTCCCGCGCCAACACCCGCTCCCGGCGGTCGCAGTGGAAGGCGACGGCCCCGTCGCTGACCCCGTGCCCGAACCGTGCCTGCGGCGAGCTCAAGCCGCCGCACCAGGCCTGCCCGAGCTGCGGCCAGTACGCCGGCCGCCAGGTCCTCTCGGTCTGATCCCGCCGGCCGCCGTGGGGAGCCCCGTCGCCGAGCCGTCCGCACCCGCGGGTGCGGACGGCGGCACCTCCCCGGCGGGGCAGGCGCACGCCGACCGCGCGGCCGCCTGGCTGCACGACGCCCTCGGGGTCGTGCTGCCCGGCGGCCTGCTGGCATTGGCGCTGACCCACCGCTCCTACGCCTACGAGAACGGCGGGCTGCCCACCAACGAGCGCCTGGAGTTCCTCGGGGACTCCGTGCTCGGGCTGGTCGTCACCGACGAGCTCTACCGCAGCCAGCCGGACCTGCCCGAGGGGCAGCTGGCCAAGCTGCGCGCCTCGGTGGTCAACATGACGTCGCTGGCCGGGGTCTCCCGGGGCCTCGGCGACGGCGGCATCGGGCCGCACCTGCTGCTCGGCCGCGGTGAGGAGACCACCGGCGGGCGTGAGAAGGACTCGATCCTCGCCGACGCCCTCGAGGCGCTGATCGGCGCGATCCACCTGGGCCGCGGCCTGGACGTCGCCGCCGCGATCGTGCACCGGCTGTTCGACCCGTTGCTGGCCGAGGCCGCCACCCGCGGCGCCGGTCTGGACTGGAAGACCAGCCTGCAGGAGCTCGGCGCGGCCCGCGGTCTCGGCCCGCCCAGCTACCTGATCGAGGACGACGGCCCCGACCACGCCAAGACGTTCACCGCCGCCGTCGTCCTCGCCGGGACCGTGCACGGCACCGGCAGGGGCCGCACGAAGAAGGCCGCCGAGCAGGAGGCCGCCGAGGCCGCCTGGCGCACTCTCTCCGCGGAGGGCTGAGTCGTGCCCGAACTGCCCGAGGTCGAGGTGGTGCGGCGCGGGCTGGAGCAGTGGGTCGCCGGGCGCACCGTCGCGTCGGTCGAGGTGCGCCACCCGCGCGCCGTGCGCCGGCACCTCGAGGGCACCGAGCACTTCGTCGCCGCGCTCACCGGCCGCACGCTGACCGCGGCGCACCGCCGCGGCAAGTACCTGTGGCTGCCGGTGGCCGAGCCGGACGGCGCGCCGGGCGATCGGGCGCTGGTGGCCCACCTGGGCATGAGCGGTCAGCTGCTGGTCGAGAAGCCCTCGCAGCCCGACGAGACCCACCTGCGCGCGCGGTTCACCTTCACCGACGGCGGCCGGGAGCTGCGCTTCGTCGACCAGCGGACCTTCGGCGGCCTCGCGGTGGAGGACTCGACCGGCGACGGCATCCCGCCGCGGCTGGCGCACATCGCCATCGACCCGCTCGACCCCTCCTTCGACGAGGCGGGGTTCAGCGCCGCGCTGCGGCGCCGGCGCACCGAGGTGAAGCGGGCCCTGCTCGACCAGACGCTGATCGGGGGCGTCGGCAACATCTACGCCGACGAGGCGCTCTGGCGGGCCCAGCTGCACGGCGCCCGCCCCACGGACAAGCTGACCCGGGCGCAGGTGGGTGCCGTCCTCGAGGGCGTCCGGGACGTGCTCGGGGAGGCGCTCGCGCAGGGTGGCACGTCGTTCGACTCGCTCTACGTCGACGTCAACGGCCAGAGCGGGTACTTCTCCCGGTTCCTGGCCGTGTACGGGCAGGCCGACCGCCCGTGCCCCCGCTGCGGGACGCCGGTCCGCCGCGAGGCGTTCATGAACCGCTCCAGCTACAGCTGCCCGCGCTGCCAGCCGCGGCCGCGCTCCCGCCGGTCATGAGCGACGTCCGCACTCTCGCCGTCGTCTCGGGCCACGTTCAGGGCGTCGGCTACCGCTACTTCGTCCGCGGGCTGGCCGACGCGGCCGGTCTGACCGGCTCGGCGCGCAACCTGCCCGACGGCCGGGTCGAGGTGGTGCTCGAGGGCCCGTCGACGGCGGTGAACGCCGTGGTGGCGCAGCTCGACGGTCCCCGCGCGCCCGGCAGCGTGACCCGCGTCGACGTCCGCAACGAGAGTGTGCAGGGAGGGGCGGGATTCACCGTCGCGTGACGAAGATGACACACCCGGGACACGGTGAGTAGGCAGTCTGGACGTTGACCTGCGTCTGCGGTCCTGTCACCCTTGTATCACCACTCCCGCGCCGACCGCTTCCCGGGGCGCCGGGTCACCAAACCGCTCGTCGGAAAGGCCGCCACAGTCATGGCAAAGGCCCTGTTCGGTCACCTCGTCGCACCTGTAGAGCTCCGAGTAGCCGAGGAGAACGCCGTCCTCCGGTCCAAGGTGCGTCGACTGGAACAGGAAGTCGCTCAGCTGCGTGCCGAACGCGACGCGCACATCGCCTCCGAGCTGCTGTCCCTGGCCGGCGAGAGCGCCGAGCCGGCGCTGGCCTGAACTCGTCCGTCACAGCGACACCACCGCACTCTCCGGCCCCTGATTGCCGGGGGTAGCTGCGTGTTTCCGGCTAAGATCCACTTTCTGTGCACCTGTCGAGCCTGACGCTCAAGGGCTTCAAGTCCTTCGCGTCCGCGACGACCCTGCGCCTGGAGCCGGGGATCACCGCCGTCGTCGGCCCCAACGGCTCGGGCAAGTCCAACGTCGTCGACGCCATCTCCTGGGTTCTCGGGGAGCAGGGCGCCAAGAGCCTGCGCGGCGGCAAGATGGAGGACGTCATCTTCGCCGGCACCGCCGGCCGGCCGCCCCTGGGCCGGGCCGAGGTGACGCTCACGATCGACAACGCCGACGGCGCCCTGCCGATCGCGTACACCGAGGTGTCGATCACCCGCCGCATGTACCGCTCCGGCGAGAGCGAGTACGAGATCAACGGCGACAAGGTCCGCCTGCTCGACGTCCAGGAGCTGCTGTCCGACTCGGGCATCGGCCGGGAGATGCACGTCATCGTCGGCCAGGGGCAGCTCGACGCCGTCCTCTCCGGCCGGCCGGAGGACCGCCGCGCCTTCATCGAGGAGGCCGCCGGCGTCCTCAAGCACCGCAAGCGCAAGGAGAAGGCGCTCCGCAAGCTCGACGGGATGCAGGCCAACCTCGACCGCCTCGCCGACCTCACCGCGGAGCTGCGCCGCCAGCTCAAGCCGCTCGGCAAGCAGGCCGAGGTGGCCCGCCGCGCGGCGTCGGTGCAGGCCAACCTGCGCGACGCCCGGCTGCGGCTGCTCGCCGATGACCTCGCGCAGCTGCGCGAGTCGCTGGAGAAGGACGTCGCCGACGAGGCCGCGGCCCGCGCCCGGCGCAGCGCCGTCGAGGCACAGCTGGCCGACGCGTCCCGCCGCGAGTCGGGGCTGGAGTCCGCGCTGGCCGCCGACGCGCCGCGGCTGCAGAGCGCGCAGGACACCTGGTACCGGCTCTCGGCGCTGGGCGAGCGCTTCCGCGGCGTCGCGCAGCTGGCCGCCGAGCGCCACCGGCACCTCTCCGCCGCCGCGCCGGCCGCCGGCACGGGCCGCGACCCCGACCAGCTCGAGGCCGAGGCCGACCGCGTCGCCGCCACCGAGGCCGAGCTCGCCGCCGGGCTGGAGGCCGAGCGCGGCCGGCTGGCCGCCGTCGTGAAGGAGCGCGCCGAGCTCGAGTCCGCGCTGACCGACGCCGAGCGCGCGGTCGTCGCCGCCGCCCGGGCGATCGCCGACCGGCGGGAGAAGCTCGCCCGGCTCTCCGGCGAGGTCGCCGCGGCCCGTTCCCGGGTCACCGCGGGGGAGGCCGAGATCGAGCGGCTCGCGCTCGCCGCCGGTGAGGCCGCCGACCGCGCCGAGGTCGCCGCCGAGCGGCTGGCCGACCGGCGCGGGCAGGTGGCCGAGCAGGAGGACACCGACGTCGCGCTGGTCGCGGCGCACGAGGACGCCGTCGCCGCGCACACCGCCGCCGCGAAGGCCGTCGCCGAGCTCGCCGAGGCCGAGCGCGCCGCCGAGCGGGACCGCGCCTCGTGGCGGGCCCGCCGCGACGCCCTCGCGCTGGGCCTCGCCCCGGCCGACGGCGCCGCCGCCGTGCTGGGCGCGGGCCTGGCCGGCGTGCTGGGCCCGGTGGCCGAGCAGCTGTCGGTGAGCCCCGGCTGGGAGGTGGCGCTGGCCGCCGCGCTGGGCGGGATGGCCGACGCCGTCGTCGTCGCCGGCGTGGCCGAGGCCGCGGCCGCGCTGACCCACCTGAAGGAGACGTCGGGCGGCCGCGCCGGGCTGCTGGTCACCGCGGGCCTGCCGCCGGTGCCGCGCGACGGCTGGCCGGAGCTGCCCGAGGGCGTCCGCTGGGCGCTGGACCTGGTGACCGCGCCGGAGGACCTGCGCGCAGCGCTGGCGCGGGCCCTGGAGCGGGTGGCCGTCGTCCCCTCGCTGGACGCCGCCGTCACCCTCGTCCGCACGCACCCCCGCGTTCGCGCCGTCACCGCCGGCGGCGACCTGGTCGGCGCCGACTGGGCGGTCGGCGGGCAGGCCGACGCGCCGTCCGGGCTCGAGCTGCGCGCCCGGGTCGACGAGGCGGCCGCCGAGCTCGGCCGCGCCGAGCAGCGCGCCGCCGAGCTGGCCGAGCAGCTGTCGGCCGCCCGCGAGGTGGCCGTCGCGCGGTCCGCCGACGTCGACGCGGCGCTGGCCGCCCGCCAGGCCTCCGACAAGAGCCGCTCCGCCGAGGCCGCCGCGCTCGCCGAGCTGGGCGCCGCCGCCCGGTCGGCCGCCGCCGAGGCCGAGCGCTCCGCCGCCGCCCGGGTGCGCGCCGAGCAAGCGCTCGAGCAGGCGGTCACGAAGCTGTCCGAGCTGGAGGGCCGGCTGGCCGCGGCCGAGGCCGAGCCGGTAGAGGAGGAGCCCTCCACCGAGGCGCGCGACCGGCTGCGGCTGGAGGTGGCCGCGGCCCGGCAGGCCGAGACCGAGGCGCGGCTCGCCGTCCGCACCGCGGAGGAGCGGGCCCGGGCGCTGTCCGGCCGCGCCGAGTCGCTGCGCCGGCAGGCCCGGCAGGAGCGGGCCGCCCGCGAGCGGGCCGCCGCGGCCCGCGCCGCCCGGGAGCGCGGGGCGCGGGTCGCCGCCGCCGTCCGGGCCGACGCCGAGACCGCGCTGGCCGCCGTCCACACCTCGCTGGCCCGCGCGGCCGCCGAGCGCGACGAGCTCGCCACCGCCCGCACCGGCCGGGAGGCCGAGCTGCTGGAGGTGCGGGCGCGGGTACGGGCCGCCACCGCCGAGCTGGACCGGCTCACCGACGAGGTGCACCGCGACGAGGTGGCCCGCGCCGAGCAGCGCTACCGGATCGAGGCGCTGGAGACCCGCGCCGCCGAGGAGTTCGGCGTCGACCTGCCGACACTGCTCGCCGAGTACGGGCCGGCCGCGCCGGTGCCGCCGGCACCCGAGGAGCTGGCGGCCGCCGAGGCGGCGGGGAAGCCCGAGCCGGACCCCACGCCCTACGACCGCGCCGTCCAGGAGCGGCGGGCGGCCAAGGCCGAGCGGGACCTCGCCACGCTCGGCAAGGTCAACCCGCTGGCCCTGGAGGAGTTCGCGGCCCTGGAGGAGCGGCACGGCTTCCTCGCCACGCAGCTCGAGGACCTCAAGAGCACCCGCCGCGACCTGATGACCGTCGTCCGCGAGGTCGACGAGCGGATCCACGACGTCTTCGCGAGCGCCTTCGCCGATGTCGCGCGCGAGTTCGAGCAGGTCTTCGCCACCCTCTTCCCGGGCGGCCAGGGGCGGCTGGTGCTCACCGACCCCGAGAACATGCTGACCACGGGCGTCGAGGTGGAGGCCCGGCCGCCGGGCAAGAAGGTCAAGCGGCTCTCGCTGCTCTCCGGCGGCGAGCGCTCGCTGACCGCGGTGGCGCTGCTGGTGGCGATCTTCCGGGCCCGGCCGTCGCCGTTCTACGTGCTCGACGAGGTCGAGGCCGCGCTGGACGACGTCAACCTCGGCCGGCTGCTCACCCTCGTCGAGCAGCTGCGGGCGACGTCGCAGCTGATCATCATCACGCACCAGAAGCGGACGATGGAGATCGCCGACGCCCTCTACGGCGTGAGCATGCGCGGTGACGGCATCACCGGCGTCATCAGCCAGCGGCTGCGCGAGCCCGAGCTCGAGAGCGCGTAGGCCCTACACCCCCGAGGCGATCTCAAGGTCGACCACGAGCGGCAGGTGGTCCGACGCCCCCTGACCGTCGAGGACGCGGGCCGAGGCGACGGCGACGCCCTCGGTGACCCACGCCTGGTCGATCCGCCGGTGCGGGGAGCCCGCCGGGTGGGTGAAGCCCGCGTCGTGCCGCCAGAACCGCCAGCCCGCGCGGTCCTCGCGGTCGCGGGCGACGGCCCAGGCGTCGGTGAACAGCGGGCGCAGCTCGGCCAGCTCCGGCGCGTCGGGGGTGGTGTTGAAGTCGCCCACGACCACCCCGGCCTCCATGGCCCCGGTGTGCAGGCCGGCCACGGCGGCCAGCTGCGCGGCCCGCTCCCCGCCGCTGCGGGTCAGGTGGGTGTTCGTGACCCACAGCGTCCCGCCGTCGAGCTCGAGGAGCGTCCGCAGCGCGGTGCGCGGCTCGCCGCCGCCCGGCAGCCGGTGGACGTCGCTGACCAGGATCGGCAGCCGGGAGAGCAGCGCGTTGCCGTACTCCTTGTCCGGGCGGTCGTCGCCGCGCTCCTCCTCGATCGCCGGCCCCCACGCCAGCTGCATGTCCAGGGCGCGCGAGAGCAGCAGCGGCTGGTCGACCTCCTCGCTGCGCGGCCCGTAGTGCCGGTCGACCTCCTGCAGGCAGATCACGTCGGCCTCGGCCGCCTGGAGCACCCTCGCCAACCGCGGCAGGTCGAACCGGTCGTCGGCGCCGACGCCGTGGCGGATGTTGAAGGTGACCAGCCGCACCGGGATCGGGGGCTGGTCCGGGCCGGGCGCCGGCTTGGTCATGACTCCAGCGTGTCAGGCCCGGTGAGCGGCACGTCGAGGACCTGTCGCAGCCCCTCCTCCCGGCCGCCGTCGTGGTCGGTCAGCCAGAGCACGAAGCGCGCCTGCCGGCCGTCGAGCACCAGTTCGCCCAGCTGGTTGCCGAAGAACGGGCCGGCCTGCTTCTGCCAGGTGAGCGCGCTCGGTCGCACCCGGGCGAGCCGGGCCAGGCCCGCGGTCAGGTTGCGGGCCCAGCGGCTCCAGCCGATCCGGAAGCCCACCTGGATCGGGTGCGGCGCCTGGTTGTGCAGCGGCGACACGGTCAGCTGGTGCACCCGCGTGGTCAGCCCCTCCGGGCGGACCAGCTCGGCTGCGTAGGCGTGGTGGACGTCGCCGGAGAGGACCAGCGCGCTGGCCGGCGGCCGGCCGTGCTCGCCGCGGGCCAGCGAGACCAGCGCGGCGCCGAGCCGCTCGAAGGACGCGCCGAACGCCGCCCAGTGCTCGAGGTCGGCGGCCTGGCGCAGCTTCTCCGCCAGCCGCCCCAGCGGTCGGCCCTCGTGCCGCACGTTGAGGGTCTCGTTCCACCGCTCGAGCTGGTGGATCGCCGGGGGCAGCAGCCACGGCAGCGAGGTGCCGATGACCAGGTGCTCGACGCCCTCGTCGGCGGCCCGGCGCATCGCGGCCTCGACCCAGTCGAACTCGGCGTCGTCGAGCATCCGCCGGTCCTGCTCGTCGAGGACGCGGCCCGCCCGGCTGTCCACCATGATCATGCGGGCGTCGCCCCAGTGCCGGACGTAGCTCCAGCGGATGCCCGCCGGCTCCGCGTCGGCCCGCTCGGCCATCTCGCACAGCAGCGGTTCGGCGTCGTCGTCGTCCTCGGGGAGGGCGAGGACGGCCTGCCAGGTCTTGTTGTCCGCCAGCTCCTGCGGACTGAGGTTGCCCAGGTGCTGGTAGACCCAGTAGCTGACCAGCCCGCCGGTGATCCGCGGGCGCCACCAGGCCTGCGGGGTCACCTCCCGCCGCCAGGCGGCCGAGGTGTTCCAGTCGTCGATCATCTCGTGGTCGTCGAAGATCATGGACGACGGGACCGTGGAGAGCAGCCAGCGGACCTGCGGATCGCTCCAGGACTCCGCGTAGAGCCGGGTGTACTCCTCGAAGTCCGAGACCTGGGCGTCCTCCGGCACCTCCGCGCCGCGGCGCAGCCCCAGCCAGCGGCGGGTGTGCGGGGTGAGCTCGTCGGCGTAGACCTGGTCCCCGAGGAGGACCAGCGCGTCGGGCCACTCGTCCTCCGGCGTCTCCGCCATCCGGAGGGCGTAGGCGTCGAGCGCGTCCGGCGGGATGCCGTGGCGGACGTCGACCGTCGTCGGTGAGGCGTAGCGGCAGGAGCCGAACACGATGCGGAAGGGCCCGGGCCGGCCCGCCGTGCGGATCCGGCTCTGCGGGAAGGGCGACTGCTGCGAGGGCCACACCCGCGCGCCGTCGAGGTGGACCTCGTACGGGGTGGTGCTGCCGGGCTCGAGGTCCTCGACGACGACCAGCCCGTAGTGGTGCCCGCGCACGCAGAAGGTCCGCGCCGTCCGGCCGAGCACCGAGACCTCGCAGGGCCGGTCGGTCTCCACCCAGACCGTCGCCGAGACCGGGTCCACGTGCCGCAGCAGCGGACCGAGGAGAAGCGCGGGGACGTCGTCGTCGGCGGGTGCGGTCATGCCCGCCACCCTTCCTCACGGACCCGTGTTGCGCCCAGGCGTGGCGCGGGCTGGGAGGATCAGGGCATGGATTACGTGCTCATCGCGATCGCGATCCTGGTGGTCGCCCTGCTCGCCGGGGTCGGCCTGCTCGTCAGCCGGGGACGGCGCACCACCCGCCTGGACGACGACGCCGCGGCGGGCACGACGCTGACCCGGCCGCGCCCGCCGCAACCCACCGCCCCACCGCAGCCGACCGCGCCCTCCCCGGGCGAGCAGGAGCAGCCGGACACCGTCTCGCCCGAGGCGCCGCCGGAGCCCGAGCTGCCGCCGGCCGAGCCCGAGCCGGGGCTGGTCTTCGAGACGCCGCTGCCCTCGGCCGGCCGGCTGGTGCGGCTGCGCTCCCGGCTGGCCCGCTCCCAGTCCTCGCTCGGCCGCGGCCTGCTCACCGTCCTGGCCCGGGAGAAGCTGACCGAGGACGACTGGGAGGAGCTCGAGGAGACCCTGCTGGCCGCCGACGTCGGCGTGGCCGCCACGACGCAGATCGTCGAGCGGCTGCGCACCCAGTCCATGGTGCTGGCCACCGCGTCCGGCGCCGAGCTGCGCGAGCTGCTGGTGCGCGAGCTGACCGCCGTCCTCGGCCCGGACCTCGACCGCTCGCTGGGCGCCGACCGGCACGACGGGCGACCCGGCGTCGTCCTCGTCGTCGGGGTCAACGGCGCGGGCAAGACGACCACGGTCGGCAAGGTCGCCCGCGTGCTCGTCGGCGACGGCAAGAGCGTCGTCCTGGGCGCCGCGGACACCTTCCGGGCCGCCGCCGCCGACCAGCTGGAGACCTGGGGCGAGCGGGTCGGCGTGCTCACCGTGCGCGGCCGCGAGGGCGCCGACCCGGCGTCGGTCGCCTTCGAGGCGGTGCGCACCGGCATGGAGGGCGAGGTCGACACCGTCGTCGTCGACACCGCCGGCCGGCTGCACACCAAGGCGGGGCTGATGGACGAGCTCGGCAAGATCAAGCGGGTCGTGGAGAAGCAGTCACCGGTCACCGAGACCCTGCTGGTGCTCGACGCCACGACCGGCCAGAACGGCGTCGTCCAGGCGCGGGTGTTCACCGAGGCGGTCGACGTCACCGGCGTCGTCCTGACCAAGCTCGACGGCACCGCCAAGGGCGGGATCGTCGTCTCGGTGCAGCGCGAGCTCGGCATCCCGGTCAAGCTGATCGGGCTGGGGGAGGGGCCGGACGACCTCGCCCCGTTCGAGCCGCAGGCCTTCGCCGAGGCGCTGGTCGGCGGCGCCGACTAGGCCCAACTAGGCCGCGCCCGAGCCGCGGCGCGCGGCCCGGGACCGCCAGAACCACAGCCCGGCGCCGACGATGGCCAGCGCGAGCACCACGACCGTGACGATCACCCCGGTGTTCGAGCCGCCGTCGTCCGCGGCGGGGGCGGCGGTGTCGCTCGGCGCGGCGGTGGTCGTCGGCGCGGCCGATGCAGACGTGGTGGACGCCGGCGCCGACGTCGCGGCGGCCGGCGCCACCGTGACCGAGGGGGCGGGGAAGTCCGGGTCGGGGGCGCCCGCCGTCGTCGGCTCGATCCAGGCGTCCTCGCTGCCGTCGCCGTAGCGCACGATCGTCGGGAACACCAGCTCGGTCAGGTCCGGCGGCAGCGTGGCGATCGTGACGGCGTACTCGGCGTCGGTGCCCGTGGCCAGGGTCGGCCCGGTGAGCTGGTAGCCGTTGTCGGTCGCCGACAGCGCCCACCCGGGCGGTCCGGAGGCCAGCGACACCCACTCCGGGAGCACGCCCTCCGGCAGCTGCGTCGCGACGCTGGCGATGCCGGCGGCGTCGGACTCGGCCTCGGCCGAGAAGGTGATGGTCACCGGACCGTCGCCGGCCTGCGCGCCGTCGCTGGCCGTGGCCTCGACGTGCGCGAGCGCCGGCCCGGCGCCGAGGATCAGCAGGGCGAGACCGAGGAGGGCGGGGAGAACCGTGCGGCGGGGTCGCATGCCGCATTGGTCGTCGCGCGGCGCCCGGGAGTTCCCGCCGGTCAGCCGTCCGCGGGTCCCGGCGTCCAGCGCTGCTCGATGCGGCCGAACCGCCAGACCGCCACCGCCCCGGCCCAGGCGACGACGAACAGGCCGACGATCGCGAAGCCGACGTACTCCAGGTCGAGCGAGGCGGCCCAGACCAGCGGCCCGGAGCCGATGTCCAGCCGGTCGACGAGCAGCCCCGCGAGCACCAGGACGCCGATGACGAGGGCGACGGTCACCGAGAGCAGCGTGACGGTCAGGTTGTAGAAGACCTTCCGGACCGGCTTGAGGAACGCCCAGCCGTAGGCCCGCGACATCAGGACGCCGTCGGCGGTGTCGAACAGGCTCATGCCGGCGGCGAAGAGGACCGGCAGCACGAGGATCGCGTACCAGGGCAGGACGAACGCGGCCGAGCCCGCGGCGAGCACCAGGAGCGCGACCTGGGTGGCGGTGTCGAAGCCCAGCCCCATGAGCAGCCCCACCGGGTAGAGGTGCCACGGCTTGCTCACACGCCGGGTCATGCGCCCCAGCAGCCGCGCGAGGAACCCTCGGTTGTGCAGGTGGCGCTCCAGCTCCGCCTCGTCGAACCGGCCCGAGCGCATCTGCCGGAACACCTTGGCGATGCCCACCGCCGCGACGAGGTTCATCAGCCCGATGAGCAGGAGGAACACCCCGGCGACGATCGTCCCGATCAGGCCGAGCAGCTGACCCACGCCCGAGTCGCCGTCCTGCACCACGCCGGCCACCGAGCGGACGCCGAGCACCAGCAGCAGGGCGGCTCCGAAGACCACGGAGGAGTGCCCCAGTGAGAACCAGAACCCGGTGCTCACCGAGGACCTGCCCTCGCCGACGAGCTTGCGGGTGGTGTTGTCGATCGAGGCGATGTGGTCGGCGTCGAAGGCGTGCCGCACGCCCAGCATGTAGGCCGTCAGCCCCACGCCGACGCCCAGGACGCCGGTGCTGCCCAGGTGGTAGCCCTTCGGGGCGACGGCGAGCACGAGCACGCCCCAGCCGACGACGTGCAGCAGCACGACGAACGCCGACATCCCGGCGATCGTCCGGCGGTCGCGCGTCGAGAACCGCCCGGGCGGTAGCTCGGTGGGCGACAGGGCCTGGCTGGTGGACGGCACGGCGGCAACCTTACTGCGAACGCTTTGCAACAACATTCGCGCGCCGGGTCGGTTGTGGTTCAGGTCACCCGCAGAGGACCGCGCAACACGGCTGGAACACGACGGCCGGACACGCGGCACGGAGTTCACCGCAGCGAAACAGTGGCGCGCGCTCAGGCGAAACAGGCCGACGGCACCGTGAACCCCACGTCGCCTCCATGGCCGGGGGCGCCGGACTCCCGCCCGTCCCCGGTGCGCCCACGTCGTCCCGGGTCCGTCCTCCCGTGGCCGTCCCCGGACCGCCACACCGATCCCGTCAGGAGGTTGCCGTGGTCAACACCGGCGACACCGCCTGGATCCTCACCAGCGCGGCGCTCGTGCTGCTGATGACTCCGGGCCTGGCGCTCTTCTACGGCGGCATGGTCCGCGCGAAGAGCGTGCTGAACATGATGATGATGAGCTTCGGGGCCCTGGCGCTGATCAGCGTCCTCTGGGTCCTGTGGGGCTACTCGATGGCCTTCGGCGACGACGTGGGCGCCGGCCTGCTCGGGAACCCGTTCCAGTACTTCGGCCTCAAGGGCCTCATGACCGACGTGACCAGCGACGCCGGCGGCCTGCCGACGATGGCGTTCGTCGGCTTCCAGGCGGTCTTCGCCATCATCACCGTCGCGCTGATCTCCGGCGCCATCGCCGACCGCGCCAAGTTCGGCGCCTGGCTGGTCTTCGCGGGCGTCTGGGCGACCATCGTGTACTTCCCGGTGGCGCACTGGGTCTTCGACTTCAGCCTCGGTGACCACGTCGGCGGCTGGATCGCCAACAGCCTCAAGGCGATCGACTTCGCCGGCGGCACCGCGGTGCACATCAACGCCGGCGCGGCGGGCCTGGCGTTGGCTCTCGTCCTCGGCAAGCGCCGCGGCTTCGGCCGCGACCCGATGCGGCCGCACAACCTGACGCTGGTGATGATCGGCGCCGGGCTGCTGTGGTTCGGCTGGTTCGGCTTCAACGCCGGGTCGGCTCTCGCGGCGAACAACACCGCCTCGGTCGTGTGGGTCAACACGATGGTGGCCACCGGTGCCGCCGCTCTGGGCTGGCTGCTCACGGAGAAGATCCGCGACGGCCACGCGACCTCGCTGGGCGGCGCCTCCGGCGTGGTCGCCGGCCTGGTCGCCATCACGCCGTCCTGCTCGGCGGTCTCGCCCGTCGGCGCGATCATCCTGGGCGCGATCGCCGGTGTCGTCTGCGCCCTCGCGGTGGGCCTGAAGTACCGGCTGGGCTACGACGACTCGCTCGACGTGGTCGGCGTCCACCTGGTCGGCGGTCTCTGGGGCACCATCGCCGTGGGTCTGCTCGCCGACCCCGACGCCCCGGCCGGCGTCGAGAGCCTCCTCTTCGGGGGCAGCCTCGACCAGCTGTGGCGCCAGGTCATCGGCGCGGTCTCCGTCCTGGTCTTCTCCTTCGTCCTCAGCGCGATCATCGGCTTCGTCATCCAGAAGGCGATGGGCTTCCGGGTCTCCGAGGAGGAGGAGGTCGCCGGGATCGACAGCGTCGAGCACGCCGAGACGGCGTACGACTTCGCCTCGCTCGGTGGCGGTGGGGGAACATCACTCGTCGGCCAGGCGCACGCCGAGGCCCGTAACACGGAAGGGGTCCGCGCATGAAGCTGGTCACCGCCATCGTCAAGCCCTTCAAGCTCGACGACGTCAAGAACGCCCTCGAGCTGATCGGCATCGCCGGCCTGACGGTCAGCGAGGTCCAGGGCTTCGGCCGCCAGCGCGGCCACACCGAGGTCTACCGCGGTGCGGAGTACCAGGTCGACTTCGTGCCCAAGGTCCGGATCGAGGTCGTCGTCAGCGAGCTCGACGCCGCCCGCGTCGTGGACGCCGTCGTGGAGTCGGCCTCCACGGGGCAGATCGGCGACGGGAAGGTGTGGGTCACCACGATCGACGAGATCGTGCGGGTCCGCACCGGCGAGCGCGGGGACGACGCGCTCTGACCCGGCCGCGCTGAGCGGCTGAGCACGCCCGTCGGCCGGGGTAGCCGGGGAGACCCGCTGCCCCGGCCGACGCATTCCGCGCGGGACGCACAGAGCCGGACCCACAGAGGGGACATCGTGCTGGACATCGAGGCGCTGCCGCGGCTGACCCGCGCCGAGCGGGTGCAGGCGCTGGACTCCTGGCTGGCCGGCCTGCTGACGGAGGCCGTGGGCGGCACCCCGCCGCCGAAGCAGCGGCGCGGGGCGCCGCCGCCCCGCACCGGCACCGAGGGGCTCGCGCTGGTCGCGGTGGGCAGCCTCGGCCGGCGCGAGCCGGCGCCGTACGGCGACCTCGACCTGGTGCTCGTGCACGACGGCCGCCCGGAGATCGCCGCGCTCGCCGACGCGCTCTGGTACCCGATCTGGGACACCGGCCTGCGGCTGGACCACTCGGTCCGGACCGTCCACGAGGCCGTCTCGGTCGCCTCGGCCGACGTCAAGGCCGGGCTCGGCCTGCTCGACGCCCGCCCGGTCGCCGGGGACGCCGCGCTGGCCGCGACCCTGCGCTCGGCCACGCTCGCCAGCTGGCGCTCCTCGGCGGGCAAGCTCCTCCCGCAGCTGCGCGACCTGCGACGCGGCCGCGCCCGGCAGCTCGGCGAGCTGGCCTTCCTGCTGGAGCCCGACCTCAAGGAGGCCTACGGCGGCCTGCGCGAAGGCCAGGTGCTGCGCGCCCTCGCGGCCGCCCAGCTGGCCGACGGCCCGGGCCCCGAGGCCGAGCAGGCCTACGCGCTGCTCCTCGACGTGCGCGACGAACTGCGGCGGCGCAGCGGCCGCCCGACCGACGTCCTGGTCCGCCAGGAGCAGCGGCCGGTCGCCGATGCGCTCGACCTGGCCGACGAGGACGCGCTGCTGCGCGAGGTCAGCCTGGCCGGACGCCGGCTGGCGTTCGTCGCCGACGAGACGTGGCGGCGGGTCGAGGCGGCGCTGGTCCGGCGCCCTCGCGGGCGCTACCGGCGGGTCGGCCGCGAGCCCCTCGCCGAGGGCGTGGTGCGCCAGGGCGACGAGGTCGTGCTGGCCCGCGACGCCCGCCCGGCCGCCGACCCCGGGCTGCTGCTGCGCGCCGCGGCGGCGGCCGCCCGCGCCGACGTCCCGCTGTCGCCCTACACGCTCAAGGTGCTGGCGGTGCACGCGCCGCCGCTGCCCGAGCCGTGGCCCGCGGAGGTGCGGTGGTCCTTCCTCCGGCTGCTGGCCTGCGGCCGGCCGGCCGTCGCCGTCCTCGAGCAGCTGGACCAGGAGGGGCTGCTGGCCCGGCTGCTGCCCGAGTGGGACCGCGTGCGCTCGCTGCCGCAGCGCCACCCGTGGCACCGCTTCACCGTCGACCGGCACCTGGTCGAGGCCGCCGCGGCGGCCGCCGAGCTCACCCACGACGTCGACCGTCCGGACCTGCTGCTGGTCGGCGCGCTGCTGCACGACATCGGCAAGGGCTATCCCGGCGACCACAGCATCGTGGGGGAGCCGATCGCCGCCGGCATCGCCGCCCGCATGGGCTTCACCCCGGCCGACGTGGTGACCATCGGCGCGCTGGTCCGCCATCACCTGCTGCTGCCCGACACCGCCACCCGGCGGGACATCGACGACCCCGCGACCGTCGCCCGCGTCGCCGGCACCATCGGCCGCGACGCCGCGGTCCTGCAGTTGCTGCACGCCCTCGCCCAGGCCGACGGCGCCGCCACCAGCGCCTCGGCGTGGTCACCGTGGAAGGCGCACCTGGTCGCCGCCCTCGTCGCCCGCGTGCAGGCCAGCCTCGGGTCCGCGCCGGCGCCCGAGCCCGAGCCGGTGCTGCACCCGGCGAAGGCCCAGGTGACCGCCATCGCCCCCGGCACGGCCGGGGAGCTGACGGTCGGGGTCGAGGACGTCGCCGACGGCCAGCAGGTCACGTTCGGGGCGCCGGACCGGCACGGGCTGTTCAGCGTCCTGGCCGGCGTCCTGGCGCTCAACCAGCTCGACGTGCGGGCGGCGAAGGTGTCCATCGAGCAGGGCTACGCCACCGCGGTGTTCGCCGTCCGGCCCCGGTTCGGCCGGGCGCCGGTGCCGGAGATCCTGGCCGACGGCGTGCGGGCGGCGTTGGAGGGCACGCTGTCGCTGCCGGCCCGGCTGCGGCAGCGGGAGGCGGACTACCGGCAGAACGGCGGCCGGGCGGCCGCCCCCCGCATCTCCTGGCACGACTCCGAGGTCAGCGGGGTGGCCACCGGCATCGTCGAGGTGCGGGCCGCCGACCGCGCGGGGCTGCTGTACCGGCTCACCGCGGCCCTGGCCGACGAGGGGCTCGACGTCACCTCGGCGCGGATCGAGACGCTCGGGGCGGACGCCGCCGACAGCTTCTACGTGGCGAACCCGTCGGGCGTGCCGATCGAGGCCGAGCAGCGCCGGCGGGTGGAGGCGGCGCTGGTCGGCGCCGCGGGGGGCGCGCCGGCCGACGTCCCGTAGCCCCGTCCCGGTGCGGAGCGTGCGCGACACGCCACGCGACGTCCCCGGTTCTGTCGGGGGCGCGTGCAACGGTTCCCCGGACGTCGCGGGACGGAACGGTCCCGCCTCGGGAGAGGGGAGCTCCTCGTGGAGAGCCGGATCTGGCCCTGCCGCAGTTGCGGGGAGGACCGCGTGTTCGTGCAGCCGCCGTGCGTCGACGGGCACAGCGCGGACGGCGGGGAGTGCCCGGAGTGGGCCTGCGCCGAGTGCGGCGACGCCGTGTTCTCCGGCGCGCCGATCCCGGTGGTCGAGGTGGCGCTGCCCCGCGCGGCCTGAGCTTTCGCCCGGCCGCCTCGATACCCTGGAGGCAGGAGGCGCGGCCCGGCCGCGCCCGTGACTTCGACGAGGACGTGCTGTGTTCGAGACCCTCTCCGACCGCCTGGACAAGGTCTTCACCGGCCTTCGGGGCAAGGGCCGGCTGACCGAGGCCGACATCGACGCGACGGCGCGGGAGATCCGCATCGCGCTGCTCGAGGCCGACGTCGCGCTGCCCGCCGTCCGGGCGTTCATCTCCGCGGTCAAGGAGCGGGCCCGCGGCGCCGACGTCTCGCAGGCGCTGAACCCGGCCCAGCAGTTCATCAAGATCGTCAACGAGGAGCTCATCGGCATCCTCGGCGGCGAGACCCGCCGGCTGCGGTTCGCCAAGACCTCGCCGACGGTGATCATGCTGGCCGGCCTGCAGGGCTCCGGTAAGACGACGCTCGCCGGCAAGCTCGGCCGCTGGCTGAAGTCGCAGGGCCACACGCCGCTGCTCGTCGCCGCCGACCTGCAGCGGCCGAACGCGGTCAACCAGCTCTCGATCGTGGCCGGCCAGGCCGGCGTCGACGTGTTCGCGCCGGAGCCGGGCAACGGCGTGGGCGACCCCGTCCGCGTCGCGGCCGACTCGATCGAGCACGCCCGCCGCACGATGCACGACGTCGTCGTCGTCGACACCGCCGGCCGGCTGGGCATCGACGCCGAGCTGATGCAGCAGGCCGCCGACATCCGCGACGCCGTCCGCCCGGACGAGACCCTGTTCGTCGTCGACGCGATGATCGGCCAGGACGCCGTCACGACCGCCGAGGCGTTCCGCGACGGCGTCGGCTTCTCCGGCGTCGTCCTCACCAAGCTCGACGGCGACGCCCGCGGTGGTGCGGCGCTCTCGGTCCGCTACGTGACCGGGCAGCCGATCATGTTCGCCTCCACCGGCGAGAAGCTCACCGACTTCGACGTCTTCCACCCCGAGCGGATGGCCTCGCGCATCCTCGGCATGGGCGACGTCCTCACCCTCATCGAGCAGGCCGAGCAGGCCTTCGACGCCGAGCAGGCCGAGAAGATGGCCGGCAAGCTCGTCAGCCGCGAGGGCTTCACGCTCGAGGACTTCCTCGAGCAGATGATGGCGATCCGCAAGATGGGCCCGATCGCCAACCTGCTCGGCATGCTGCCCGGCGCCGGGCAGATGAAGGAGCAGCTCAAGCAGATCGACGACCGCGACCTGGACCGCACCGCGGCCATCATCCGGTCGATGACGCCGGAGGAGCGGGTCAACTCCAAGATCATCAACGCCTCGCGGCGGGTGCGCATCGCCAACGGCTCCGGCGTCAGCGTCACCGACGTCAACCAGCTGCTGGAGCGCTTCGTCCAGGCCCAGAAGATGATGGGCCAGATGGCCGGCAGCATGGGGCTGCCGGGCATGGGCCCGATGTCGAAGAAGGCCCGCGGCCGGCAGATGCAGGCGCAGTCGAAGAAGGGCAAGAAGGGCAAGGGCAAGGCCAAGGGTGGCGGCCCCGCCCGCCGGCCGATGGGCGCGCCCGGCGGCTTCCCGGCCGCCGGCGGGAACCCCTTCGGCGGTGGGCTGCCCGGCGGCATGCCGGGCGGGATGCCGGGCCTGCCGCCCGGCCAGGGCCTGCCCGACCTCTCGAAGCTCGACTTCGACCAGTTCAAGGAGGACGGCGGCCGGTGAGCCCGGCCGTCCACCTCTCCGGCGTCGTGCTCCCCGAGGGGGAGCACCGCGACGTGTGGGTGCGCGACGGGCGGATCACCTTCGATCCGGTGCCCGGCGCGGAGACGGTCAGCCGCGGCGGGTGGCTGCTGCCCGGTCTGGTCGACGCGCACTGCCACGTCGGCATCGCGCCCGGGGGGACGCCGCTGGAGGACCCCGCCGCGCTGCGCGAGCAGGCGCTGACGGACCGGGCCGCCGGGGTCCTCGCCCTGCGCGACTGCGGGTCCCCGGTCGACACCCGCGCGCTGGACGACGATCCCGAGCTGCCGCGGATCATCCGCGCCGGCCGGCACATCGCCGCCCCGCGCCGCTACATCCCGGGTCTCGCCGCCGAGGTGGAGCCCGGCGACCTCGCCGCGGAGGTCCGCACCCAGGCCCGGCGGGGCGACGGCTGGGTGAAGCTGGTCGGCGACTGGATCGACCGCGGGGTCGGCGACCTGGCGCCGGAGTGGCCGCGCGAGGCGGTCGAAGCCGCGATCGCCGCCGCGCACGCGGAGGGCGCCCGCGTCACCGCGCACACGTTCGGCACCGACGCGCTGCCCGACCTGATCGACGCCGGCATCGACTGCATCGAGCACGGCACCGGGCTGACCGAGGAGCTCATCGGCCGCATGGCCGCCCGGGGCACCGCCGTCGTCCCGACCCTGGTCAACGTCGCCAACTTCCCGGGCTTCGCCGCGTCGGGGGAGAGGAAGTTCCCGTCCTACGCCTCGACGATGCGGCGGCTGCACGCATCGGCGGGGGCGGTCGTCCGGGCCGCGTTCGACGCCGGGGTGCCGGTGTACGCGGGCACCGACGCCGGCGGCGGGATCGCGCACGGGGTCATCGCCGACGAGGTGCGCGCACTCGCCGACGCGGGGCTGCCGGCCGAGGCGGCGCTGGCCGCGGCGTCGTGGGGTGCCCGCGACTGGCTGGGGCTGCCGTGCGTCGAGGAGGGCGCGCAGGCCGACCTGGTCGTCTACGACGCCGATCCGCGCAAGGACCTCGACGTGCTCGCCCGCCCGCAGCTCATGGTCCTGCGCGGCCGCCTCGTCGGCTGAGCGGAGTGCCCGGGCGCGGTTTCCGCTCCCGTGGCACTCCGCTCGGCGTCAGACGGTGACGCCGGCGGCGGTGCAGGCGTTGCCGAAGGCGGTGACCGGCTCCTCCAGCCCGCCGATCGCGGTGTACAGGTCGCCCCCGGACTCCACGTCGCCGATCACCTGGTCGGTCGCGGCGGAGACGTCGGCGGCGGCGTCGAGCAGGGCGGCGTCGGCGTCCTGGTGGTCCCGCGGCGCGTCGCGCAGCAGCTCGAGCAGGGGGACGACGTCGGCCGGGTTCACCTCGCCGCTCTCGTCGACGGCGAGCAGCGAGAGCCCGACGTAGCCGAACCAGCCGACGACCGCCTGGCAGAGCCCCTCGTCGCCGGGCACGCCCGCGCCGGGGACCGGGAGGTCGTCCGAGCCGGTGGCCTCGGTGCCGGGGTCGGCGGTCGCCGGGTCCGCGGTGCCCGGGTCGGCGGTGCCCGGGTCGCCGGCCTCCTCGATCGGGGGAGCGGCGGCCTCGCCGGTCTCCTCCTGCGTCGTGGGCGCGGGGGAGGCCGTGGCGTGGACGGTCGAGGAGCAGGCGGCGAGGGACAGGCCGGCGGTGGCGGCGAGGGCCAGGGTGACCAGCCGTCGGGGGGTGCGCATCGGGTTCTCCGTTCCGAGGGAGCCGCGGTGCGCGGCTCGGTCGGGACAGACGTTCGCCGGGGCCTCTTGGACGGTGCTTGCGCTCGGCTAGGCCGGCGGCCCAAGGTCCAGCGCGACCGTCGTCCCGGCCGGGGACGACGCCAGCCGCAGGCCGCCGCCGGAGTTCTCCGCGGTCCGGCGGGCGATGTCCAGGCCGAGCCCGGTCGACCCGCCGCCGCTGCGGCCGCGCTCGACCGCGGCCTCGGTCAGCCCCGGCCCGGTGTCGGCGACCGACACCTCGGCCCCGCCGCCGTCGCGCGGACGCACCGCCACCCGGAAGCCGGTGCCCTCGGCGGTGTGCGCGAAGACGTTGCCGAGCAGCGCATCCACGGCGGCGCCGAGGTCGGCCGCGGCCACGCGGACCGGCAGCGGCCGGCCGGGCAGGTCCAGGCCGACCTCGCGCCGCTCCTCCTCGGCGAGCAGCGACCAGAACGCCACGCGGTCGGCCACGACGGCCGTGGCGTCGCTGGCGGCGCCCAGCCCCTCGCGGACCGGCCGGCGGGCCTCGTTGATGATCTCGTCCACCGTCCGGCCGAGCGCGTCGACGTCGTCGAGCAGCCGTTCCCGGTCCGCGGCGGCCAGCGACTCGGCGTCCAGGCGCAGCGCGGTGAGCGGCGTGCGCAGCCGGTGGGCCAGGTCGGCCGCGGACTCGCGCTCGGCGGCGAGCAGCTCACCGATCCGCCCGGCCAGCCGGTTCACCGCCGTCCCGACCTCGTGGACCTCCGGCGGGCCGGCCGGCTGCACCCGCGCGGTGAGGTCACCGCTGCCCAGCCGGTGCGCGGTGTCGGCGAGCTCGGTGACCGGGCGGGTCAGGGAGCGGGCCAGGCGGTCGGCGACCAACAGGGCGAGGACGAAGAGCAGCAGGCCGAGGCCGGCCAGCACCAGCCAGGTTCGGGTCACGCCGGCCCGCAGCACGTCCGCGGGCACGAAGACCTCGACGACGGCGGTCCCGTCGACCCGCTGCACCGGCTGCACCAGCCGGGTGCCGTCGGCCGTGTCGATCTCGGTCGCGGTGGCCGGGGCGTCGGCGGTGCTCACCCCTTCGGTGCCCAGCCAGTTGCCGTCGGTCCAGCGGACGCCCGCGCGGTCCCCGTCGTCCCCGAGGCCGGAGAGGGCGACCTGCACGTCCGCCGGCTCGCGCAGGGCGACCGACGGGATGAGGAACTGCAGCTGCGACCGGGCCGAGTCCAGCGCCCGCGCCTCCGCCACCCGCGAGACCAGGGACGCCGCGGGCAGCAGGAAGGCCAGCAGCACGACCGAGGTCGTCGCCGCCACCAGCAGGGTGATCCGCCGTCTCACGGCTCGGGCTCGGCGTCGGGTTCCGCGAGCCGTACGCCGACGCCCCGCACCGTCTGGATCAGCCGGGGCTCGGCCGCGGATTCCCCGAGCTTGCGGCGCAGCCACGACAGGTGGACGTCGACGGTCTTGTCCGAGCCGCCGTAGGGCAGCTGCCACACCTCGCGCAGCAGCTCGCGCTTGGGCACCACCGTGCCGACCCGCGCGGCCAGGTAGGCGAGCAGGTCGAACTCCTTGGGCGCGAGCTCGACGGCGCGGCCGGCCAGGGTCACCCGCCGGCTGCGCGGGTCGACGGTCAGGTCGCCCACGGTCACCGGCGCCGGCCCGGTCTCGCCCCCGCCGGAGCGGCGCAGCACCGCGCGGATGCGGGCCTCGAGCTGGCCGGCCTGGAACGGCTTGAGCACGTAGTCGTCGGCGCCGGCGTCGAGCGCGGAGACGATGCTGCCGTCGTCGTCGCGGGCGGTCGCCACGATGACCGGCACGGAGGAGACCGCCCGCAGCATGCGCAGCAGCTCGGCGCCGTCGAGGTCGGGCAGCCCCAGGTCGAGGACGACGATGTCCGGCCGGCCCTCCACCGCCTGCTGCAGCCCGCCCAGCGCGGTGCCCGCGGAGCTGACGGCGTGGCCGCGCTCCCGCAGCGCCCGGATGAGGGCGGTGCGGATGCGTTCGTCGTCCTCCACGACCAGCACCTGTGCCACGACCGGGACGCTAACCCCGCACCGGGCGGTCGCAGGGCGCCCGCGCCGCACCTTGACCCGTCGTTGGGACTCTCTTAACCCTTCTGCGTGCAGGCTGACCGCCATGAAGCGCACTCTCCTGCTGGCCGCCGTGTGGCTCGCCGCCGCCGCGGCGGCCGTCGGCGTCGGTTTCCTCGCCGTGTCGCTGGTCGACGCCTCGGCGTCCCCGGCCACCCAGCCGGCCGCGGACACGACCGCCGCCACGACCAGCGCGACGAGCACCGGCACGCCGGCCCCGGCGCCGGTCGTCGCCTCGGGGGAGCAGGCCACCGCCGGGGGCACCGTGTTCGCCTCGTGCGTCGACGGCGGTGTGGACCTGGCCGCGGCGCCCGCCGCCGGCTGGGAGGTGGAGACCAACGCCGACCACGTGGAGTTCGAGAGCGCGACGCAGAAGGTCGAGGTCTTCGCGGACTGCGCGAGTGGCTCCCCGCAGTTCGTCGTCGAGGGGCCGCGGTCCAGCGGCGGCGGTGGCAGCGACGACACGGTGTCGTCCACGTCGTCCACGTCGTCCTCGTCGCCGGCGAACCCGGCCCCGACGGTCACCGACGACAACGGCGGCGGCGGCCACGGCTCCGACGACGCGCCCGGCGACGACCACGGTGGCGGTCGCGGGGGCCACGGCTCGGACGACTGATCAGGCCCACCGCCGGGCCCGGCTACCCCCGAAGCCGGGCCCGGCGGTGCTCTGCTGGGAGACTTTCCCCGTGCTGTTGCGGATGTCCTCCCTGTTCCTGCGCACCCTGCGCGACGACCCGGCCGATGCCGAGGTGCCGAGCCACCGGCTGCTCGTGCGCGCCGGCTACATCCGTCGTGCCGCGCCCGGCGGCTTCACCTGGCTGCCGCTGGGCTACCGCGTCTTCCGCAACGTGGAGCGGGTGGTCCGCGAGGAGATGGACGCGATGGGCGCCCAGGAGGTGCACTTCCCGGCCCTCCTGCCGCGCGAGCCCTACGAGGCGACCGGCCGGTGGACCGAGTACGGCGACAACCTGTTCCGGCTGCAGGACCGCCGCGGCGCCGACCACCTGCTCGGCCCCACCCACGAGGAGATGTTCACGCTCCTGGTGAAGGACCTGTACTCGTCGTACAAGGACCTGCCGCTGTCGCTGTACCAGATCCAGACCAAGTTCCGGGACGAGGCCCGGCCCCGCGCCGGGCTGCTGCGCGGCCGCGAGTTCACGATGAAGGACAGCTACTCCTTCGACGCCGACGACGCCGGCCTCGAGGCCTCCTACGCGAGGCACCGCGAGGCCTACATCAAGATCTTCGACCGGCTCGGCCTGGAGTACGTCATCGTCTCGGCGATGTCGGGCGCCATGGGCGGCTCGAAGAGCGAGGAGTTCCTGCACCCGACGGAGATCGGCGAGGACACCTTCGTCCGCTCGCCCGGCGGGTACGCGGCCAACGTCGAGGCCGTGAGCACCGTCGTCCCCGAGCCGATCCCGCTCGACGGGCTGCCGGCCGCGCACGTCGAGGACA
The DNA here is from genome assembly GCF_059428245.1 of Geodermatophilus sp. SMS 5-13. Taxonomy (NCBI): domain Bacteria; kingdom Bacillati; phylum Actinomycetota; class Actinomycetes; order Geodermatophilales; family Geodermatophilaceae; genus Geodermatophilus; species Geodermatophilus sp. SMS 5-13. Next base: position 4,403,488 of record NZ_CP165729.1, on the reverse strand, counting down.
CCCCCGACACCCCGACCATCGAGACGCTCGTCGCCGTCGCCCGGCAGCTGTTCCCGGGCGAGGGCTACACCGCGGCCTCGACGCTGAAGAACGTCGTGGTCACCCTCGTGCACCCGGACGGCGCGCGGGAGCCGCTGGTCATCGGCATCCCGGGGGACCGCGAGGTCGACGCCAAGCGGCTGGAGGCGCAGGTCGCGCCGGCCGAGGTGGAGCCGTTCACCGAGTTCGACAAGCACCCGGGGCTGGTCAAGGGCTACATCGGCCCGGAGGCGCTGGGCAAGGACAGCGAGACCGGCATCCGCTTCCTGGTCGACCCGCGGGTCGTGCCGGGTACCCGGTGGATCACCGGCGCCAACGCCGAGGGCAAGCACGTCTTCGACCTCGTCGCCGGCCGGGACTTCACCTGGGACGGCGTCGTCGAGGCCGCCGAGGTGCTCCCCGGCGACCCGGCGCCGGACGGCTCCGGTCCGCTGGAGCTGGCCCGCGGCGTGGAGATCGGCCACATCTTCCAGCTCGGCCGCAAGTACGCCGACGCCCTCGGTCTGCAGGTGCTCGACGAGAACGGCAAGCTCGTCACGGTCACGATGGGCTCCTACGGCATCGGCGTCTCGCGCGCGGTCGCCGCGATCGCCGAGTCCACGCTCGACGAGCTGGGCCTGTGCTGGCCGCGCGAGATCGCGCCGGCCGACGTCCACGTCGTCGCCACGGGCAAGGACGCCGCCGTGTTCGAGGCGGCCGACGCCCTGTCGCGGGAGCTGGTCGCCGCCGGGCTGACCGTCCTCTACGACGACCGGCCCAAGGTCAGCCCCGGCGTGAAGTTCAAGGACGCCGAGCTGCTCGGGATGCCGACGATCGTGACCGTCGGCCGCGGCCTGGCCGAGGGCGTCGTCGAGCTGCGCGACCGGCGCTCCGGCGAGCGGACCGAGGTCCCGGTCGGCGAGGCCGCCGCCCGGGTGCTGTCCGCCGTCCGCGGCTAGTCGCCGTCCACCGGGCTGCCGAAGTCGTCGAGCACCCGTTCGAAGGGTGCGGGGGGCACGGCGATGGCGCCGGCGAAGGGGTAGTTGAAGCCGACCGTCACGAACAGGAGCACGCCGATGAGCACCGAGAGGCTGCCCACCATCACGAGGTGCAGCCCGGCGCGTTCGAGGCCGAACAACATCGCGAAGCCGACGGTGACGGTGGCGCCCACGAACAGTGCGATCCACAGGCTGCCGGGGATGCCGCTCTCCACGAAGTCGAGCCGCTGGCTGCGCAGGCTCACGAGCTCGTTCAGCCGCTCCACCTCGGCGGCCACGAACTCCTGCTGAGCGGGCGTCGCGATGGGGGTGGCGGCGAGCACGTCCGCCATCTGCGCGAGGATGTCGCCCGCCTCGGGGTCCCCCGGCCGCCCCTCCGCCATGGCCGGCCAGGAGTCCTCGACCACCTCGGTCGCGTACCGCACGACGAGGTCCTGGATCTGGGCCTGCGTGTCCGTGGGCAGGCCGATGCTGTCCCGGTAGATGGTCCGCAGGGCGCTCGCCTCCTGGCCGACCACCGCCTCGGCCCTGGTGACGGTCTCCCAGGCGACGATGACCACGAACGCCAGCAGCACCGCGTAGATGACACCGACGACCGCGATGATGAAGCCGACCACGTCGTTGTGCTCGCCGCGTGCCAGGGTCGGCCAGCGGCGCCGGATCCCGAGCTGGACGAGCAGGATCAGCGCGGGGACGACGATCACCAGCACGAGGAAGGCGAGCCATCCCGGGGCGGAGAGGATGCTCCGGACCATGCTGTCCTCCCGGGGCTCCTGATCCCGGGCGCCCGGGATCGCCTCGCGGTCGAGGGCAGCGTCGCACTCCCGGGCGGGGTGCGGAACCCATCCGGCGTCGTCGGTCCGGCCTGCCGGGGCCACGAGCTCGACTTCGTGGCCGTCGTCGTCCTCGGGTGGGTGGCCCGGTGCTGCGGGCCGCCGGCGACGCGGCACGAGCGCCTCGTCGCGGATCTGGCATGATGGTCGGTCGAACACGGCGGTCGCCGGCCCTCTCACCGTCGCCGGCCGTGTCCTATGGCTCCGCCCCGGCGTACCCCCACGCGTCCGTCCGGCGGGCAACCGACCGAAAGCGTTCGAGGAGTACACCACCCACCGTGGCCACCAAGATCAAGCTCATGCGCCTGGGCAAGATGCGCGCCCCGTACTACCGCATCGTCGTCGCCGACGCCCGCACCAAGCGCGACGGCCGGTCGATCGAGACGATCGGCAAGTACCACCCGAAGGAGGACCCCTCCTTCATCGAGGTGAACAGCGAGCGCGCGCAGTACTGGCTGGGCGTCGGTGCGCAGCCGACCGAGGCCGTCGCCGCCATCTTCCGGGTGACCGGTGACTGGCAGAAGTTCAAGGGCGAGCCGGCCCCGGCGCCGATGAAGGTCGCCGAGCCCAAGCCGGACAAGAAGGCCCTCTACGAGGCGGCCGTCCGCGCCTCCGGTGGCGAGGAGCCCGCCGCCGGCGCCACGACGCCGAAGAAGAAGGCCGCCCCGAAGAAGGCCACCGAGTCGCCGGCCGAGACCGTCGCCGAGGCCGCCGGTGCCGCCGGCGAGGGCCCGGCCTCGGGCGCCCCGGCCGAGACGCCCGCCGAGTAAGACGTGCTCGAAGAAGCGCTCGAGCACCTGGTCAAGGGCATCGTCGACCACCCCGACGACGTCACCGTCGACCTGCTGAACAGCCGCCGCGGCAAGACCCTCGAGGTGCGGGTGCACCCCGACGACCTCGGCAAGGTCATCGGCCGCGGCGGGCGCACCGCCAAGGCGCTGCGCCAGGTCATGACGGGGGTCGGCGGGCGCGGCCTGCGGGTCGACGTCGTCGACACCGACGGACGCTGAGCACCGACCCGACGGACACCGTGGTGGTCGGCCGCATCGGCCGGCCCCACGGTGTCCGCGGTGAGGTGACCGTCGAGGTCCGCACCGACGATCCCGACCTGCGCTTCACCCCCGGGGCGGAGCTGCGCACCGACCCCGCCGCGCGCGGGCCGCTGACGATCGAGCGCGCCCGCTGGCACCGCGAGGTGCTGCTCCTCACCCTCGACGGCGTCGAGGGCCGCGAGGCGGCCGATGAGCTGCGCGACACCCTCCTGCTCGTGGACGTCGCCGCGCTGCCCGAGCTCGAGGACCCCGACGCCTACTACGACCACCAGCTGGTCGGCCTGGACGCCCGGCTGCCCGACGGGTCGGTGCTCGGCGAGGTCACCGCCGTCCGCCACGAGGGCACCGAACTGCTCGTCGTCCGCCGGAGCGAGGGCGGCGAGGTGCTGATCCCGTTCGTGCGCACCATCGTGCCCACCGTCGACCTCGACGCCGGGCACGTCGTCGTGGACCCGCCCGAGGGTCTCCTGGAGCTCTAGATGGGCTACCGGATCGACGTCGTCACGATCTTCCCCGAGTACCTGGCGCCGCTGCGCCAGTCGCTGCTCGGCAAGGCCGCCGAGCGCGGCCTGGTCGCCATCGGCGTGCACGACCTGCGGCAGTGGACCGACGACGTCCACCGCACCGTGGACGACGCCCCGTACGGCGGCGGCCCCGGCATGGTCATGCGGCCGGAGCCCTGGGGACGGGCCCTCGACGAGGTCCGCCCGCCCGGCACGCGGCTGGTCGTGCCCACCCCCGCGGGCCGCCGGTTCACGCAGGCCATGGCCGCCGAGTGGGCCGCCGAGCCCGGCCTGGTCTTCGCCTGCGGCCGCTACGAGGGCATCGACCAGCGCGTCGCCGACTGGGCCGCCGCGGCGGGGCCGGTGTCCGAGGTCTCCCTCGGCGACTACGTCCTGGCCGGCGGCGAGTCCGCGGTGCTGGTGATGGTGGAGGCGGTCACCCGGCTGCTGCCCGGCGTCGTCGGCAACCGCGAGTCGGTCGAGTTCGACTCGCACGCCGACGGCCTGCTCGAGGGGCCCTCCTACACCCGGCCGGCGTCCTGGCGCGGCCACGACGTCCCGCCGGTGCTGCTCTCCGGCGACCACGCGGCGATCGCCCGCTGGCGGCGGGCGGAGTCGCTGCGGCGCACCGCGGCCCGCCGTCCCGACCTGCTCGCCGCGCTGCCCGAGACCGCGCTCTCCGACGGGGACCGGGCGGTCATCGAGGGTGAGTGAGCCCTGGATCCGGCCGACGGCGCGGGTCGTCGTGCTGGATCCCGCGGGCCGCGTGCTGCTGCTCGGGGCGCGGCTCACCGATCCGGCCGTTCCGCCCGGCGAGGTGCTGTTCTGGTACACCCCCGGCGGTGGCGTCGAGGACGGCGAGAGCGTCCGCACGGCCGCCGTCCGCGAGCTGGCCGAGGAGATCGGGCTGGTCGTCGAACCGGCCGCGCTGGAGGGCCCGGTGTGGCTGCGCCGGCACGTCGGCCCGTTCGCCGGCGTGGACATCGACTCCCGCGAGACCTTCTTCGTGCTGCGCGACGTCGTCCACGAGGTCGACCCGAGCGGCCGGACCGAGCTCGAGGTGCTGGGGGAGGAACCGCACCGCTGGTGGAGTGTGGCGGAGATCGCGGACGGCACCGAGGAGTTCGCTCCGCGCGAGCTGGCGCGGGTGCTCCCGGAGCTGCTGGCCGGCCCCTGGACGGGGCCGCCGCGCATCGTCGACTGAAGTTGTGGCACAGTAGAGAGCTGCTGCAGACGTCAGCGCCCGCTGACGCGTGCTCTCCCATGGAGCCGCAGCCCCCCGGGACGGACAGCCGGTGACCATCGCTGTCCGGGCCGAGAACGAGCCACCGCTAGGACGACAGGACTGCTGAGATGAACACCCTGGACGCACTCGACGCCGACTCGCTGCGCGCCGACATCCCCGAGTTCCGTCCCGGCGACACCGTGAAGGTGCACGTCCGCGTCGTCGAGGGCAACCGTTCCCGCATCCAGGTCTTCCAGGGTGTCGTCATCCGCCGTCAGGGCGGCGGCATCCGCGAGACCTTCACCGTGCGCAAGGTCAGCTTCGGCGTCGGCGTCGAGCGCACCTTCCCGGTGCACACCCCGGTCGTCGAGAAGATCGAGGTCGTGACCCGCGGTGACGTCCGCCGGGCCAAGCTGTACTACCTCCGCGAGCTGCGCGGCAAGGCCGCCAAGATCAAGGAGAAGCGCGAGCCCGTCGCGCGCTGACGCGGCTCACAGCTTCCGGGTCGAACGACCCGGCCTGACCCCGGCGGGTCCCACCCGGCCGTACGCTGGTCCTCGATGAGCAGCGACCGGCCCGTGGGGCCCGCCGACGTCGTCCCGGAGGACGACGGACAGCCCGGCTCCCAGGGCTCCGGGGAGCCGGCGGCGACGGAGGACGAGCGCCCGTCCCGTCGACGGCGGCACCGGCGCGAGAAGCCGAAGAAGAAGGGCTCGCTGCTGCGCGAGCTCCCGGTCCTGCTGCTGATCGCCTTCGTGCTGGCGCTGCTCGTCAAGACCTTCCTCGTGCAGGCGTTCTTCATCCCCTCGGGGTCGATGGAGAAGACGCTGCACGGCTGCACGGGCTGCACCGGCGACCGGGTCCTGGTCAACAAGGTGCCGTACTGGTTCGGTGAGCCGGAGCCCGGCGACATCGTCGTCTTCAAGGGGCCCGAGACCTGGGCGCCGGAGGTCGAGGTCGCCGAGCCGAGCAACTGGTTCTCCGGCGCGCTGCTGTGGTTGGGGCGCTCGATCGGGGTCGCCCCGCCCAGCGAGGACGACTACGTCAAGCGGGTCATCGCCACCGGCGGCCAGACCGTGCAGTGCTGCGACACCGAGGGCCGGGTCACCGTCGACGGCAAGCCCCTCGACGAGCCCTACATCTTCGAGAACAACCCCATCGAATCGCGCGCGTTCGGGCCGGTGACCGTTCCCGAGGGCCGGCTGTGGGTCATGGGTGACCACCGTTCGGCGTCGGCCGATTCGCGCATGCACGTCGGCGACAAGTACGCCGGGACCATTGCGGTGGACGACGTGATCGGCAAGGCCGCGGTCATCGTCTGGCCGCTCGACCGTTTCGGGCTGCTCGATTCTCCCGACATCCAGGCCGCGGGGGCCTCGGGCCCGGTGCCCGCCCCGGATGCCGTGGTTCCGGCGGCGATCGTGCCGTTCGTGCTGTGGCGGCGCCGACGGGCCGACTGACGGCCGGCAACCATTCCGGGAATTGCATCGACGTGGCCCGTGTGACTCGCGGCGCATCGAACACCGATCGGGGTGAATTCAAAAAAATCCCCAGAAAGTGTTCAAGCAACCGTTTCACCCGTCCGATGGAGGTGTTGGAACTTCCCGGAGTGTGAAACGGAGTCAGTTGTGTCTGCACCTATGGCGAGCACCGCCCGCGGCGTGACCCGCGTGCTCCTCCTCGCCGACAGCCCCGTGCTGCGTCGCGGCCTCGTCAGCATGGTCAACGAGACCGCCGGCATGCAGTCCGTGGGCACGCCCGGTGAGCTGCGCCGGGCCCTCACCCTGGTCGAGACCGCCCGCCCCGACGCCGTCGTCGTGGAGCTGGGCGCCGGCCGGGCGGCCACCCTCAACGCCTGCCGCGACCTGCGCCGCCGGTTCCCCCGCGTGACCATCGTGGCGCTGGCGACCTCCGAGGACCCGGCCGTGGTCAACGAGGCCGTCGCGGCCGGCGTCCGGGGCTACCTGCTCCTCAACACCTCGCCGACCCTGCTGGGCTGGGCGATCCTGGCCGCCCGCGCCGGGCGGACCGTGGTCGACCCGCAGATCCGCCGGGTCGAGCCGTCGGCCGTGCCCGCCGGCAAGCCGTTCGTCCCCGAGGTCCCGCTGACCCGCCGCGAGCAGGACGTGCTCGACGAGCTCATCCAGGGCCAGTCCAACCGGCAGATCGGCCGCAACCTGTTCATCAGCGAGGACACCGTCAAGTCCCACGTCAAGGCCATCCTGCGCAAGCTGGGTGCCCGCGACCGGGCGCACGCGGTCTCCCTCGTCCTGTCGTCGCGCAACGGCGGCGGGGTGTGCACCTGCGGCGCGCACGCCCTGACCGCCACGCCGGAGACGGCCGACGCCGACGCCTGAAGCCCCCTCCTTGGGATCCGGACCGTCCGCCTCCTCGGCGGTCCGGCAGCACGGGCCGGTCCCCTCGGGGGGACCGGCCCGTGCCGTATGTCGGGGGAGGGTGTCCCGGCGCCGTCCTGTCGCCGGGGCGTCGTAGGGTCGGACGGCGATGGCTCTGCGTTCCGCTCCCGCCCGCTCCGCTTCCCCCGGGCCGGCCGCCGACGAGCGTGCCGACGCGTTGTGGGACATGGAGCGCCGCCTCCGCCGCCGCGGGTTCTCCGCGATCGCCGGCGCCGACGAGGCCGGCCGCGGCGCGTGCGCCGGCCCCCTCGTGGCCGCCGCGTGCGTCCTGCCGGCCGGCCGCCGCGGCCGGGTGCCGGGGCTGGCCGACTCCAAGCTGCTCACCGCCGCGGCGCGCGAGCGGGTGTACGCCGAGATCGTCGACCGCGCGGTCGCCTGGTCGGTCGTCGTCATCTCGGTGGAGGACCTCGACGCCCGCGGAATGCACGTGACCAACCTCGAGGCGCTGCGCCGCGCCGTCTGCGCCCTCGAGCCGGGCCCCGACTACGTCCTGACCGACGGCTTCCCGGTGCCGGGGCTGGCCCGGCCGACCCTCGCCGTCTGGAAGGGCGACCGCGTGGCGGCCTGCGTGGCGGCCGCGTCCGTGCTGGCCAAGGTGAGCCGGGACCGGATGATGCTCGAGCTGCACGAGAAGTTCCCCGAGTACGACTTCGCCGGTCACAAGGGCTACATCACCGACGTCCACAGCGCCGCCCTGGAGCGGCACGGGCCGTGTCCCGAGCACCGGATGCGGTTCGTCAACGTCGCCCGCGCCCGGGACTCGCACGCCGTGCGCACGCTCCAGCTGACCGGCCCGGCCGGGATGGTCGATGATGAGCCCATGAGTCCCGCGCCCGGAGATCTGCGATGAGCACCGAGGATCTCGAGAAGTACGAGACCGAGATGGAGCTGCAGCTCTATCGCGAGTACCGGGACATCGTCCGCCAGTTCACCTACGTGGTGGAGACCGAGCGGCGGTTCTACCTGGCCAACTCGGTCGACCTGCAGGTCCGGGAGGCCGGCGGCGAGGTGTTCTTCGAGCTGAAGCTCTCCGACGCCTGGGTGTGGGACATGTACCGGCCGGCCCGCTTCGTGCGCAACGTGCGCGTGCTGACGTTCAAGGACGTCAACGTCGAGGAGCTGGACAAGCCCGACCTCGAGCTGCCCTCGACCTAGTGCCGCGGCTGCGAACGTTGGCCCTTCCTGAGCCGCCTCGGGGGTTGGAGTCTCGCGTCGTCTGATCCTGTCTTCCCCACAGGAGATGCGAGATGGTGCATCGGGTGCAGGTCCGTGCCATCAGCGCTGACGAGGGCAACCGGCTGTTACGGATCGTGCGCCGGTCCAGCGGTTCGGTGGTGACCTGGCGGCGGGCGCAGATGGTGCTGCTCTCGGCGCAGGGCATGGATGCCGCGAAGATCGCCGAGGTGACGTTCACCAGCGTTGATCGGGTGCGCGACGTGCTGCACAACTTCAACGCCGACGGGTTCGACTCGCTCCGGCCGAAGTACGCCGGCGGGCGGCCACCGAAGTTCGACCTCGTGCAGCGGGCTCAGATCAAGAAGATCGCGCTGGGGCGGCCGGCCGATCACGGGCTGCCGTTCTCGACCTGGAGCCTGTCGAAGCTGGCCGACTTCCTGGTCGCCGAGGGGGTGGTTGAGGACATCTCCCACGAGGGGCTGCGCGTGCTGCTGCGCGAGCAGGGCGTCTCCTTTCCAGGCCATCAAGACCTGGAAGACCAGCACCGATCCTGACTACGAGGCGAAGAAGAACCGGGTGCTGGGGCTCTATGCCATCGCCGACGGCAAGGCCGCACCCGGCCCCGGCGACCCGACCGTGGTGATCTGCATGGACGAGTTCGGGCCGCTGAACCTGCAGCCGCATCCGGGCAGGCAGTGGGCGCCGATCGCGGCTGGCTCCGGCGATCAGGGGCGGCCGCGGCGACGTCGCCGGCGGGCCACCTACAAGCGCCCGAACGGGATCCGTCACCTGCTGGCCGGCTACGACCTCTCGACTGACCGGCTCTACGGGCACATCAGGCTGCGCAAGGACCGCACCCAGTTCCTGGCCTTCTGCCGCTACCTGCGCTCCCTGCACCCACCGCAGGTGCGGATCGCGATCGTGCTGGACAACTTCAGTCCCCACCGGTCGACCAAGACCGATCGGCGGGTCGGGGACTGGGCCGCGGCGAACAACGTCGAGCTGGCCTACGTGCCCTTCTACGGGTCCTGGCTGAACCGGATCGAGGCCCAGTTCACCGCGCTGCGCTACTTCGCCCTCGACGGCACCGACCATGACAGCCACCGAGCGCAGGCCAGCATGATCCGCCGCTACATCGCCTGGCGGAACCGCCACGTGACCGACCCCGCGCTCCGCAAGGTCGTCCGCCGAGCCGAGACGATCAAACGGGCGAAGGTTGCCTGACCAGGCACTAGCTCGCCGGCTGCAGCGCCGCCTTCTCGCGCAGCACCTCCTCGACCGTGCGCAGCGGTCCGAGGCCCAGCCGGTCGACCAGGTCCGCGGTCGTCCAGGCGCTCTCGGAGGTCGCCAGCAGCCGGTTGAGCCCCATGATCCCGGCCAGCGACGGCGCGACCCGCCCGAACAGCCGCTGGGGGATGGCGTAGGCGGTCGCCGGCACGCCGAGGACCCGGACGGGCCGGCCCAGCACCCGGGCGTAGATCGCCGCGACGTCGGACCAGCTCAGGATCTCGGGCCCGGCGAGGTCGACCGCCCCGGTGAGCTCGGGGTGGTCGACGGCCGCGGCGAGCGCACGGGCGGCGTCGTGGACGGAGAGGAAAGACTGCCGGGCCGACGCGGGGCCGGGGACGACCATCAGGCCGCGGCGCTCCACCGTGCGGCCGGTCAGTCGCCGGAAGCGGCGCAGGGTGGCGTACGGGCGCTGCAGTGTGGCCCGCGACTCGCCCCGCAGCGGCAGCTCGCTGCCGACCAGGGCGAGCCACACCTCGGTGAACGGCGGCATCCGCAGCGAGACCCACGACAGGGTGGACCCGGCGAGCAGGCGCTCGATCCGCCGCTTGGACGCCGCGATCGGCACGTGCTCGTCGAGCGCCGTCTCCGGCACGCTGGCGAGCGCGAACCGGGAGACGCCGGCGCGCTGGGCCCTCCTGATGAGCTCGCCGTAGCCGGTGTCCAGCGCGGCGGCGGTGTCGCCGGTGCGGGCGGGGGCCGCCACGTTCGCCGTCGCCACCACCGCCGTGACGCCGTCGAGCGCGGCGTCCAGCGTCTCCGGCCGGGTCAGGTCCGCCGTCGCCAGCTCGGCACCGGTCGCCGCGAGGTCCCGCGCGGTCGCCGGGTCGCGCACCATCGCCCGCACCGGCCGCCTGTGGTCGCGCAGCGCCCGCACGACGAGGCTGCCCAGCTGTCCGGTCGCACCCACGACGAGGATCATCGCCACCTCCTCGGCCCGCCCCCGCACCCTCGTCCACAGCCGCAGCGCCCGTCCACAGGTCGACGGAGGGACTTGAGGCGGCCGCGGCGCGCCGCGACGGTCGGGACGTGTCCACGACCTCTGACCTCGGCGTCCACGGCGAGTGGATCGCCGCCGCCTATCTGACCGACGCCGGCCTGCGCGTCCTCGACCGCAACTGGCGCTGCCGGGAAGGCGAGCTCGACATCGTGGCGCGCGAGGGCTCCGCCCTGGTGTTCTGCGAGGTGAAGACCCGGCGCGGCACCGGCTTCGGCCACCCGGTCGAGGCGGTGACGGCGGTCAAGCAGCGCCGGCTGCGCACCCTCGCGCAGCGCTGGCTCGCCGCGCACGACGAGCACGCGCCCGACCTGCGCTTCGACGTCGTCGGTGTGCTCGTCCGCCCCGACCGGCCGGCGCTGGTCACCCACCTGCGCGGGGCGTTCTCGTGACGCTCGCCCGGACCTGGTCGGTCGGCCTGGTCGGTGTGCACGGCGCGATGGTCGAGATCGAGGTGGACCTGTCCTCGGCCGTGCCGCAGGTGATCCTCGTCGGGCTCCCGGACGCCGTGGTCCGCCAGTCGGTCGACCGGGTCCGCGCCGCGATCACCAACGCCGGGGCCGCCTGGCCGCAACGGCGGATCACCATCGGCCTCTCGCCGGCGTCGATGCCCAAACAGGGCAGCGGGTTCGATCTCGCCCTGGCCGCGGCCGTGCTCGCCGCGGCGGGGACGGTGCCGCCGGCCGCGGTCGAGGAGCTCGTGCTGCTGGGCGAGCTGGGGCTCGACGGCTCGGTCCGCGGGATCCGCGGGGTGCTGCCCGCCGTGCTCGCGGCCGCGCGGGCCGGTCACGCACAGGTCGTCGTCCCGCCGGCGAACGCCGACGAGGCCGCGCTGGCGGGCGGTATCGAGGTGCTGGCCCCGCCCACGCTCGCCGCCCTCGTGGACCACCTGACCGGGGGCGAGCGGCTGGCGCCGCACGTCCGCGGGCCGGTGCCGCCGCCGAATCCCGGTCCGGACCTCGGCGACGTCATGGGCCAGACGGCGGGCCGACGAGCGGTCGAGGTGGCGGCGGCCGGCGGCCACCATCTGTACCTGACCGGACCACCCGGCGCCGGCAAGACGATGCTCGCCGAGCGGCTGCCCGGTCTGCTGCCGCCCCTGGACGACGAGGCCGCGCTCGAGGTGACCGCGATCCACTCGATCGCCGGCACGCTGCCGCCCGGGGCGCCGCTGATCACCCGGCCCACCTTCGAGTCACCGCACCACTCCGCCAGCCTCGCCTCCCTGGTCGGCGGCGGCTCCGGGCACATCCGGCCGGGCGCGGTCTGCCGGGCGCACCGTGGGGTGCTCTTCCTCGACGAGGCGCCGGAGTTCCCCCGGGCCGTCCTCGACACGCTGCGCCAGCCGCTGGAGAAGGGGCAGGTGACCATCCAGCGGGTGTCGGGGGCCGCGACGTTCCCGTGCCGGGCGCAGCTCGTGCTGGCCGCCAATCCGTGTCCCTGCGCCAGCGCGGCCGGTGACGCCGCATGCACCTGCAGCGCCCTGGAGCGGCGGCGCTACCAGTCCCGCCTCTCCGGTCCGCTGCTGGACCGCATCGACCTGCGGGTCGACCTGCCGCCCGTCACCCGGGCGGCCTGGCTGGACGGGCTCGGCACCCCGGAGCCGACGGCGACCGTCGCGGTCCGGGTCGCCGCGGCGCGCGCCGTCGCCGCGGAGCGGCTGCGGGGGAGTGGCCTCACCCTCAACGCGCACGTCCCCGGCCGCCTCCTGCGCGAGCGCTGGCCGATCCCGCGAGCGTCGCTGGCGCTGGTCGAGCGGGCGCTGGAGCGGGGCGCGATCTCCGTGCGCGGCTTCGACCGCGTGCTGCGCGTGGCCTGGACCCTGGCCGATCTGGCGGGGCGGACGGTGCCCGGTGCCGACGAAGTGGCCGAGGCCCTCGGCATGCGGCTGCAGCGGGCGGCGGCATGAGCCTCGACGAGGACCTGGTGTCCGGCGAGGCGATGCCGGTCGTGCGGCGCGCTCGGGCATGGCTGAGCCGGGCGGTGGAGCCGGGCACGATCGACTTCTGGCGGTTCGTCGACCGGCTCGGACCGGTCGAGGCCGTGCGGCAGATCCGTGCGGGCGTGGCGCCGGCCCGGATCCTCGGGCTGGTCGGGGCGCGGGCCGGGCAGGACCAGAGCCTGGAGGACCTGCGCCGCGCCGAGCGCTGCGGCGCGCGGCTGGTCGTGCCCGAGGACGACGAGTGGCCGGCCTTCCCGCTGCACTCGCTGACCCTCGCCACCGCCGAGGAGCCCGATGACCCGCGGCGCCAGTCCCCGCGCACACTCGCCCCGGTGCCGCCGCTGGCGTTGTGGGTGCGCGGCCCGGCTCGCCTCGACGGGCTGGCCGACCGGTCGGTGGCGATCGTGGGGTCGCGCGCGTCGACCGCCTACGGCGAGCACGTGGCCGGCGAGTTCGGCTACCAGCTGGCCGAGCGCGGGTGGACGGTCGTCTCCGGCGGCGCCTTCGGCATCGATGCCGCCGCGCACCGCGGCGCGCTGGCCGCGGACGGGCCGACGATCGCCGTCCTGGCCTGCGGGGTCGACCGGCCCTACCCGGCCGGCAACGGCGCCCTGCTCAACCGGATCGCCGGCAGCGGGCTGCTGGTCAGCGAGTGGCCGCCGGGCGCCGCGCCGCACCAGCACCGCTTCCTGGTGCGCAACCGGCTCATCGCCGGGCTCACCCGCGGCACGGTGGTGGTCGAGGCCGCCGCCCGGTCGGGCGCGGTGGCCACGGCCAACCGGGCGAAGAAGCTGGGCAGGCTGGTCATGGCGGTGCCCGGGCCGGTGACGAGCGCGATGTCGGTCGGCTGCCACGAGCTGCTGCGGGGCACCGCCGAGGAGTCCGGTGCGCAGCTGGTCGCCTCGGCCGGGCACGTCCTGGACACGGTCGGCGGCCTGGGGGTCGACCTCGCCGCGCCGGCGGAGCGGCCGGCGAGCGCACGCGACGGGCTCTCCGATGTCGCGGTCCGGGTGCTGGACGCCTGCCCGGTGCGGATCGGCGTCCCGCCCGAGCGGCTGGCCTCGATCGCGGGCTGCGACGTCCTCGACGTCCTCCGGGTGCTCCCGGCCCTGGAGCTGGCCGAGCTCGTGCAGTGGACGGGCACCGGCTGGCGGCTCACCCCACCACCGAAGACCCCCGCGACGGCCTGGTGAGGTGGTGCGCGCGAGTCGATTGCGGGCAACCGGTCGGCGCGGCGCCTTGACGGTGCACGCGGCTCGTCGGACGGTTCCCCCGTGGCCGGGTCGACTGCGGAGGCACGGGCGGGACTGCCTCCGGCGCTCGCCGATGCCCTGGACGGGTTCGAGGAGCATCTGCGCGCCTCGCGCGACCTGTCCGCGCACACCGTCCGCGGCTATGTCGGCGACGTCGTCCGGCTGCTGGACCACCTCACCCGCCGCGGCGGCGCCACGGTCGCCGACCTCGACCTCGCGACGCTGCGCAGCTGGCTGGCCAAGGGACGCACCACCGGGCACAGCCGGGCCACCACCGCCCGCTCCGCCGCCGCCGCCCGCTCGTTCACCGCGTGGCTGCGGCGCTCCGGCCGGACCAACGAGGACGTCGGCCTGCGGCTGGTGAGCCCCAAGGCGCACCGCACGCTGCCCGACGTCCTCGCCCCCGATCAGGCGCGGGCGGTGCTGGAGACCACCGCCGCCGCCGACGAGCCGGCCGCCCTGCGCGACGCCGTCGTCCTGGAGCTGCTCTACGCCAGCGGCATCCGGGTGAGCGAGCTGGTCGGGCTGGACGTCGACGACGTCGACCGGGGCCGCCGGCTGCTGCGGGTGCTCGGCAAGGGCCGCAAGGAGCGCAGCGTCCCCTACGGCGTCCCGGCGGAGGCGGCGATCGACGCCTGGCTCACCCGCGGCCGTCCGGCGCTGGTCACGGCCGACTCCGGCCCGGCGCTGCTGCTCGGCGTCCGCGGCCGCCGGCTGGACCCGCGGGAGGCGCGGCGCGTCGTGCACAGCGCCGTCCGGGCCGCCCCCGGGGCCCCGGACATCGGCCCCCACGGGTTGCGGCACTCGGCCGCGACGCATGTGCTGGAGGGCGGCGCCGACCTGCGCTCGGTCCAGGAGCTGTTGGGCCACGCTAGCCTCGCGACGACCCAGATCTACACGCACGTGACGGTCGAGCGGCTCCGCGCGGTCCACGCCCAAGCGCATCCGAGAGCCTGAGGACGGTCGAGTGCGAGACCCACGGGGAACAGACCCGACCGACGTACTGGCAGCGAGCACCACCGAGGAGCAGGACCGTGCCTGAGGCGACCATCGAGCTGGACGAGCACAGCGAGGACGCCGACGCCGCGCTGGCCGATCTGTGGGGGCGCTACGTCACCGACCGCGCCCCCGAGCTGCGCGACCGGCTGATCCTCCACTACGCGCCGCTGGTGAAGTACGTCGCCGGCCGCGTCGGCAGCGGCCTGCCCGCGCACGTCGAGCAGGCCGACCTGGTCTCGTACGGCACGTTCGGGCTGATCGACGCGATCACCCGCTACGAGCCGACCCGCGAGGTCAAGTTCGAGAGCTACGCGATGGCGCGCATCCGCGGCGCGATCATCGACGAGCTGCGCAGCACCGACTGGATCCCGCGCTCGGTGCGCATGAAGGCGCGGCAGTTCGAGCGGGCCGTGGCCGGGCTGGAGAGCCGGCTGCAGCGGACGCCGACCGACGAAGAGGTCGCCGACGAGATGGACATGGACGTCGAGGACGTCCGCAAGTTCCTCGGTCAGCTGTCCCTGGTCAACGTCGTCGCCCTCGACGAGCTGCTCACCGACGACGACGGCGGCGCGCCCCGCCTGGTCGACACCCTGCAGGACTCCACCGCGCTGGACCCGCAGGCCATGGCCGAGCACGGGGAGGCCCGCCAGTTGCTCGCCCGCGCCGTCGAGCAGCTGCCCGAGCGGGAGAAGGTCGTCGTGAGCCTCTACTACTTCGAGGGCCTGACCCTGGCCGACATCGGCCGGGTCCTCGGCGTCACCGAGAGCCGGATCTGCCAGCTGCACACCAAGGCGGTGCTGCACCTGCGGACCAAGCTCGCCGACATCGCCTGACGATGGGCCTCAGGGACGTCGTCGGCGGCGGCGCGCAGGCCGTGCCGGTGCCGCTGGAGGAGGGCGAGACCGAGCTCGACCGCGTGGTCGCCGCGGTGCACCCGGGCACCCTCTCCTCGATCCCCGGCGACCTCGTGCTCACCACGTCCCGGCTGGTGTTCACGCCGTTGCCGGGGGGCAAGCAGCCCCAGCTCGTCGCCTGGCGCATCACGAAGGGCCGCAGCCGGACGAAGGCGCCCGACGGCCTGGCCGCCGTCCGCGCCGGTGCCTCGCCGGGCCTGATGCGCCCGCCGACGCTGCTGCTCACGACCGGCGACGGCACCAGGTGGGAGCTCGGCGTCCTCGCCGGCCGCCGCAAGGCCAACCGCTCGCCGGACAACGCCGCGGCCCGGGACCGCCTGGTCGAGGCGATCCAGCGCCGCCTGGCCGACTGACGCGGCTCAGCCGGCGGCCAGGAGCTCCCGGAGCGTCCGGCGGGACTGCGCGGCGAGCGCCGGGTTCGTGTCGCGGTAGTACGGCAGGGCGATCACCGCGACCGACAGCGCCCAGCCGCGGCCGCGCACCCACGTCGCGTCGTCCACCCCGAGCGCCGTCCGGTAGCGCTCGCGGGACGGCCCCGAGAACAGGTTCCACGCGACCAGCAGGTCCACCGCCGGGACGCCGACGTTCAGCGCCCCGAAGTCGAGGACGGCGCTGAGCCGGCCGTCGACGAGCAGCAGGTTGCCGGGAGCGAGGTCGCCGTGCACCCACACCGGCGGTGCGTCCCGGGCCGGGGCGGCCAGCGCGTCGTCCCAGATCACGGTGGCGGCGGCGGTGTCGATCTCGCCGGCGAGGGCGGCGATCGCTGCCCTCGTCGCGGCGTCCCGGTCGGCGAGCGGCCCACCGCGGCCGCCCGGCGCCGGTCGGTCGTCGCCCACGTCGATCCGGTGCAGCGCGCCGACGAACCCGGCCAGCTCCACCGCCGTCCGGTCGGGATCCCGCACGCGGTCGGGGGCGGCCTCCGACCCCGACAGCCACCGGTACACCGACCACGGCCACGGGTAGCCGGCGTCCGGCGCGCCTGCGGCCACCGGCGCCGGGATCGGCAACGGCAGCTGCGGCGCGAACCGGCGCATCCGGCGGTGCTCCTCCTCGACGTCGACCACCGCCCAGCCGATCCGCGGCAGCCGCACGACCAGGTCCTCGCCGAGCCGGTAGAGCGCGTGGTCCGTCCCCGAGGACGGCACGGGCCGGCCCGGCAGCTCCGACCACCGCGGGAACTGGTGGGCGAGCAGCCGCCGAACCAGGTCGACGTCGGTCTCCACCTCGCCGGCGTGCATGCGCCGTACGCCCATCCCACCTCCGCAGTCGAACGAGCAGAACCGGCGCGCGGATGCGTTGTCCACCGGATCACGGCGGCGGGAGAGTGGCGCATGGCCCCACCGCCTCGCACGGACGACGTCGAGCGCTGCGACGTGCTCGTCGTCGGCGCCGGTCCGACCGGGTTGACGCTCGCCGCCCAGCTGCAGGCCTTCGGCGTCTCGTTCGCGCTGGT
Source organism: Geodermatophilus sp. SMS 5-13 (assembly GCF_059428245.1). Lineage (NCBI taxonomy): Bacteria > Bacillati > Actinomycetota > Actinomycetes > Geodermatophilales > Geodermatophilaceae > Geodermatophilus > Geodermatophilus sp. SMS 5-13. The sequence continues at coordinate 4,386,421 of NZ_CP165729.1, read as the reverse complement.
CGACGCCGCGGCCGACCGGGTGCACGAATCGCGCGCGCTGGCGGTGCAGCCGCGCACCCTCGAGGTGCTCCGGCCGTTCGGGATCGGCGACGAGCTCGTCGCCCGCGGCAACCGCGGCGTCCGCCTGCGCCTCACCGCCGGCGGACGCGCGACGCACGTCCCCCTGTTCGACATCGGCGCCGAGGACACCGCCTATCCGTTCCTGCTCTTCCTCTCCCAGGCCGAGACCGAAGCGCTGCTCGCCGAGCACGTGGCAGGGCAGGGCGTCGCGATCCAGCGGCGCGTCGCCCTCGAGGACGTCCGCGAGGACGGCGACCGGATGACCTGCACGCTTCGCGGACCCGATGGCACGCAGCGCCGGCTCGCCGTCCGCTACCTCGTCGGCTGCGACGGCGCGCGCAGCACCGTCCGGGAGCGGGCGGGCATCCCGTTCACCGGCGGCCGCTACCCGCAGACGTTCGTCCTGGCCGACCTGGCGGCCGACGGCCTCGAGCCCGGCGCCGTCAACGCCTACGTCGCGCCCGAGGGACCGTTCCTGTTCTTCCCGCTCGGCTCGCCGGCGCCGTGGCGGCTGATCACCCTCCTGCCGCCGGGGCAGGCGCGGGACGGAATCGAGCTCGCCGAGATCCAGCGGCTCGCCGACGTCGCGACCGGCGGCCGCGTGCGGCTGCACGACCCCGTCTGGATCAGCGTCTTCCACGTCTCCCACCGCGGCGCGGCCCACTACCGCTCCGGCGGGATGTTCCTCGCCGGCGACGCCGCCCACGTGCACAGCCCCGCCGGCGGCCAGGGCATGAACACCGGCATCCAGGACGCGGTCAACCTGGGCTGGAAGCTGGGCCTGGTCTGCCGCGGGGCGGCACCGGACGCCCTGCTGGACTCCTACGACGCCGAGCGGCGGCCGGTCGGCGAGTACGTGCTCCGCTTCACCGACCGGGCGTTCACCGCGGCCACCTCGGGCAGCGCGGCGGCCCGCGTCGTCCGGGCGCGGGTCGTGCCCCGCCTGCTGCCCGCCGCGCTCCGGTTGCGGCCGGTCCGCCGGCTGGCCTTCCGCACGGTGTCGCAGCTCGGCATCCGCTACCGCCGCAGCCCGGCGGTCGTCCCGGCGTCGGCGGGGCCGCGCGGTCCGCGACCCGGCGACCGGCTGCCCGACGTCCGGGTCGACCGTGCCGGGCAGCAGCTCTGGTTGTCCGAGGCGCTGGCCGTGCCCGCGTTCTCCCTCCTCCTCCACGGCCCGCACGACGAGCCGGCCGACGAGGCCGCCGCGCAGCTGCGTGCCGACACGGCGCCATGGCTGGTCGTGCACCGGCTCGTGCCCGGTGGTGGCGGCCGGTCGCCGGCCGACGCGGACCTCGTCGACGTCACCGGGGCGGGGCGGCGGCGCCTGGGCCTGCGGGGGAGCGGCTGGCTGCTCGTGCGACCGGACGGGCACGTCGCCGCCCGCGCCGAGGGCACCGACCTGAGCGGCGCCCGGGCCTACACCGACCGGTGGCTGGCGGCGGCGCCTCCGCGGCGCACCAGCGCCTCCACCGGGCCGGTCAGGAACAGCAGCAGCAGCGCCCAGTAGTTCACGGCCGGGACCAGCGTGCCCAGCACCAGCGCGACGAGGAGCACGGCCGGACTCACCAGCGACGGGCCGCGGGCAGCCGCGGGTTCGTCCGTGTCGCGGCGCAGCGCCGGCCGGCGCCGGACCAGCAGGCTGATCGCGGACAGGAAGCAGGAGTTCAGCGTGATGGTCCCGATGTAGATCGCCACGGCGAGGCGCTCGATGCCGTAGCGGCCGGTGACCTGCGTGGCGAACGGCAGCAGGATGACGGTGAGGATCCAGCCGAGGTTCAGCAGGACGAACGCCCGGTCGTAGGCGCCCACCCGCTCGAGGAGCTGGTGGTGGGCGAGCCACAGCCGGGCGATCACGGCGAAGCTGAGGAAGAACGCGCCGAACTGGCCGGCCTCGTCGGCCAGCAGGCTGCCGAGCTCCTCCTGCGGACCGATCCCGTCGAGACCTCCACCAGCGGCAGGACCAGCAGGGTGATGGCGATGGCGACGACGGCGTCGAGGAAGGTGACGAACCTGTCGAGCCCGCGTTCGGTGCGCACCGGCGCAGGCTAGGGACGCCGGCCCTCCCCGTCAGCTCGCCGGACCGCTGGCCAGCGTGACGTCGGCCGTGTGCGTCGCCCCGGCGGCGTCGGTCCAGGTCACCGATTCCGTGTCGCCGGGGTCGTAGCCGGCGAGCGCGGTGGTCAGGTCGTCGGCGGACCCGATCGCCGTCCCGCCGACGGCGGTGACGACGTCGCCGGCCGCGAGCCCGGCCTGCTGCGCCGGTCCGCCGGAGACCACCCCCGCGACCGCGGCGCCGGTCGCGCCGGCCGGGGTCACCGAGACGCCGAGGAACGCGGGGTAGCCCTGATCGATCGTCGCCGACTCCACGCCGCTGACGATCTGCTCGGCGATCGAGAGCGCCGAGTCGATCGGGATCGCGTACCCGACGACGTCGCCGCCGGAGGAGGCCGCGGTGTCCATGCCGATGATCTCGCCGGAGGCGGTGTCGTAGAGCGGCCCGCCGGAGTCGCCGGCCTGGACGTCGGCGTCGGTCTCGATCAGGCCGCTCAGCTGCTCGGCGTTGCCGCCGGTCTCGTCGGTCGCGGTGATCGACTGGTCCACCGCGGTCACGGTGCCGCTGACCGCGCTCGGCGTCCCACCCGTGCCCCCGGCGTTGCCCACCGCGGTGACCGCGTCCCCGACGGCGGCGGCCTCGTCGCCGAAGTCGGCGACCTGCAGCCCCGAGACGCCGCTGAGCTGCAGCACCGCGACGTCGTCGGTGGCGTCGGTGCCGACGACGCCGAGCTGCTGGTCGTCCGTCACCTCCGTCGTCGCCGCCGTGGCGCCGCCGGCCGAACCGCCGCCGTCCGAGCCGCCGAACCCGAACGACCCCGAGGGCCAACGGTCGCCGGGCACCGTCGGCACGGTGTCCGCGGCCGTCCCGGCCCCCACCACCGTCGTCGCGCCCGCCGTCCCGACGCCCACGAGGACCGCGGTGGTGACGCCGACGGCGCCCAGCGCCCCGGCCACCGCCAGCGCTCTGCGGCGGCGCGGCGGCGGACCGGCCGGAGCCGGGGGGAGCGGGTGCACGACGAGAGGATCGGGGTTCTCGGTCACGGTCCCAGTGGAGGACGGCCGGTGATCAGGACGCTGTGGGGCCGCGGGGAAATGCCTGAGAGTGCCGGCTCACCCCCACGGCAGCAGCCGCACCCGGACCGGCCGAAGCAGCCCGAGCGGGTCGAGGTAGGTCTCGCCGCGGCGCACGCCCCAGTGCAGGCAGGCCGCGGCAGGGCAGCCGGCGTGCCCGGCCAGCAGCGTGCCGAGCGGGGAGCCCCGCGCCACCGCCTGGCCCGCGGCGACCGACGGGTCCACCGGCTCGTACGTCGTCCGCAGACCGCCCGGGTGGTCGACGCTCACCACCGGCCGCCCGGCGACCATCCCGGCGAAGGCCACCACACCGTCGCCCGCCGCGAGCACCGGCGCCCCCGGGGCGGCCGCGAGGTCCACGCCGCGGTGACCGGGGCCGAACGGGCCGGCGGGCGCCTCGAACGGCCGGGTGACCTCGGGCGTCCCGGCCAGCGGCCACGACCAGGCCGCGGCCGGCGCGGGGAGGGCGGGCTCCGGCGCCGCCTCCGCGGGCACGGGCACGAGCAGGGCGAGGCCGGCGACGGCGGCGAGCAGCAGGCGAAGGAGCACGGCGCCCACGGTGCCGCTCAGGGGTGCCCGAGAAGGCCGCGGCCGGCCGGCTGTGGACGGTTCCCGCGCCCGGGAAGGCCGCCTCCCCGCAGCGGGTATGCTGGTCGGTGCGATCCGTCTCGGGCGGGTCGACTTCGCGCGTTCTCCTCCCGCCGCACGGCGGGGCAAGCGCCACCTCGGTCCCGTCGGGCAACCGCCGGGCTGTGGTGCTGCCGGACGCCAGGGCGGGCGCCACCCGGTGCCCGCGTCAACCGAACAGCGCGGCCCCCGGGCCCGCGCGCCAGACAGAAAGGCTGCACGGCATGGCAGTCGTCAGCATGAAGCAGCTGCTCGACAGCGGCGTCCACTTCGGGCACCAGACCCGCCGCTGGAACCCCAAGATGAAGCGGTTCATCTTCACCGAGCGCAACGGCATCTACATCATCGACCTGCAGCAGACGCTCGGGTACATCGACCAGGCCTACGAGTTCGTCAAGCAGACCGTGGCCCACGGCGGCTCGATCATGTTCGTCGGGACCAAGCGCCAGGCGCAGGAGGTCATCGCCGAGCAGGCACAGCGCGTCGGCATGCCCTTCGTCAACCAGCGCTGGCTGGGCGGCATGCTCACCAACTTCCAGACCGTCCACAAGCGGCTCCAGCGGCTCAAGGAGCTCGAGGACATGGAGCAGACCGGCGTGATGGCCGGCCTGTCGAAGAAGGAGCAGCTGGGCCTGACCCGCGAGAAGGCCAAGCTGGAGCGCTCGCTCGGCGGCATCCGCGACATGCAGAAGGTGCCCAGCGCCATCTGGGTCGTGGACACCAAGAAGGAGCACATCGCCGTCGGCGAGGCCCGCAAGCTGGGCATCCCGGTCGTCGCGATCCTGGACACCAACTGCGACCCGGACGAGGTCGACTACAAGATCCCGGGCAACGACGACGCCATCCGCAGCGCCGCCCTGCTCACCCGCGTGATCGCCGACGCGGTCGCCGACGGCCTGATGGCCCGCTCGGCCGCGCAGGCCAACGCCGGCCGTGAGGACGGCGGCGAGCAGGCCATCGGCGGCGACGAGCCGCTGGCCGACTGGGAGCGCGAGCTGCTGACCGGCCAGCAGGGCGCCGAGGCGACCCCGCTGCCCGAGACCCCGGCCGAGCCGCCGGCCGTCACCGCCACCGAGGTCGCCCCGGTCGAGGGTGTGCCCGCCACCGGCGACACCGCGACCGGCACCCAGGGCGCTCAGAACGGCTGAGCCGCCGACGCCGCTCCCGCCTTGCCGGGAGCGGCGTCGCGGCACGCCCGCATCCCCTCGCACTCGCACCACCACACCCCAGAGGAAGTGACATGCCCGCCTTCACCGCAGCCGACGTCAAGCGCCTCCGCGACGCCACCGGCGCCGGCATGATGGACGCCAAGAAGGCCCTGACCGAGGCCGATGGCGAGTACGACAAGGCGATCGAGCTGCTGCGCATCAAGGGCGCCAAGGACGTCGGCAAGCGCCTCGAGCGCTCCACCACCAACGGCGTCGTCGTCAGCAAGGGCGGCGCGCTGCTCGAGCTCGACTGCGAGACCGACTTCGTCGCGAAGAACGCCGACTTCGTCGCCCTCGCCCAGCGCCTGCTCGAGATCGCGATCGAGCAGAGCCCGGCCGACGTGGCGGCCCTGCTGGCCACCGAGGTCGACGGCCAGACCGTCGAGAAGCTGATCGAGGCCGAGTCGGCCCGCATCGGCGAGAAGCTGGTCCTCTCGCGGTTCGCCCTCTTCGAGGGCCCGACCGCGGTGTACCTGCACAAGCGCGCCACCGACCTGCCCCCGGCCATCGGTGTCGCGGTGCAGTACCGCGGCGGCAGCGAGGACGCCGCGCGCAGCCTGGCGATGCACATCGCCGCCGCGCGCCCGCGCTACCTCAGCCGCGACGAGGTCCCGGCCGAGGCGGTCGAGACCGAGCGCCGCGTCGCCGAGCAGACGGCCAAGGAGGAGGGCAAGCCCGAGCAGGCGATCGTCAAGATCGTCGAGGGTCGGGTCAACGCCTACTACAAGGACTTCGTCCTGCTCGAGCAGCCGTCGATCACCGAGCCCAAGCGCACCGTGAAGCAGATCCTGGACGAGGCCGGCCTGACGGTCGACCGCTTCGCCCGCTTCGAGGTCGGCCAGGCCTGAACCCGGCCGCCCGCGCTCGTGACACCGGCCCCGTTCCTCGCCCGAGGGACGGGGCCGGTGTCACGTGCGGCAGGATCATCGAGAACAGACATCGAGCGAGGGATGAGCAGTTGACCGATACCGCCGAGTCCACCTCCGCCGCGGTTCCGTTGTCCGCCCCCAGCGCCTTCGCCCCCGCCGACGTCCGGGGCTACAAGCGGGTGCTGCTCAAGCTCTCCGGTGAGGCCTTCGGCGGCGGCAAGGTCGGCGTCGACTCCGCCATCGTGCAGAGCATCGCCCACCAGCTGGCCGAGGTGGTCCACGGCGGGACCCAGGTGGCCGTCGTGGTCGGTGGGGGCAACTTCTTCCGCGGCGCGGAGCTGGAGCAGGCCGGCATGGACCGCCGGCACGCCGACTACATGGGCATGCTGGGCACGGTCATGAACTGCCTGGCCCTGCAGGCCTTCTGCGAGCAGGTCGGCCTGCAGACCCGGGTCCAGACCGCGATCACGATGGGCCAGGTCGCCGAGCCCTACATCCCGCGCAAGGCGGTGCGGCACCTGGAGAAGGGCCGGCTGGTCATCTTCGGCGCCGGCGCCGGCATGCCGTACTTCTCGACCGACACGGTGGCCGCGCAGCGGGCGCTGGAGATCGGCTGCCAGGTGCTGCTGATGGCCAAGAACGGGGTGGACGGCGTGTACGACGACGACCCGCGCACCAACCCGGACGCCCGCATGTACCACGACCTGGAGTACGCGACCGTGCTGGCCAAGCAGCTGAAGGTGGCCGACGCGACGGCCATCAGCCTCTGCATGGACAACAGCATGCCGATCGTCGTCTTCAACCTGCTGCAGGACGGCAACATCGCCCGCGCCGTCGCAGGTGAGAGGATCGGGACGCTGATCAGCCAGCCGACCTGAGCGGCGGGCGGCCGGCACCTTTGGAGACGAGACCCGGCGGAACGAGCCGCCGGCAGGAGGAGAGACCCGTGATCGACGACACCCTGCTCGACGCCGAGGAGCGGATGGACAAGGCTCTGTCGGTCGCGCGCGAGGACCTCGGTTCGGTGCGCACGGGCCGCGCGGCCCCGTCGATGTTCAACAAGATCCTCGTCGACTACTACGGCACCCCGACCCCGGTGCCGCAGATGTCCTCCATCACCGTCCCCGAGGCGCGCATGGCGGTCATCAAGGCCTACGACAACAGCCAGCTGTCGGCGATCGAGAAGGCCATCCGCGACAGCGACCTCGGCGTGAACCCGACCAACGACGGCCAGATCATCCGCGTGGTCTTCCCGCAGCTCACCGAGGAGCGCCGGCGCGACCTGGTGAAGATGGCCCGGGCCAAGGGCGAGGACGCCAAGGTCGCGATCCGCAACGTGCGCCGCCGCTCCAAGGAGGAGCTCGACCGCATCGCCAAGGACGGCGAGGCCGGTGAGGACGACGTGCGGCGCGCGGAGAAGGAGCTCGACGACCTGACCAACCGGCACGTCCACCAGATCGACGAGGCGGTCAAGCACAAGGAGAGCGAGCTGCTCGAGGTCTGAGGCTGTTCCGGACCTCCTCCCATGAGCACTCCCTCCGCCGGCGGACCGCGACCGCGCGACCCGGGGACCGTCGAGCTGCCCGCGGCGCAGCCGGCCCGCGCGCCGCTGCACGACGACACCGGGCCGATCCCGATCGTCGGGGCCCGGCCGGCTCCGCCGCCGCCACCGTCCCCGCCGCCCCCGCCGCCGCGCCCGCCCGTCGCCGTCCCCGAGGAGCAGGACACGCAGGACGAGGAGGCGGCGCCGCCGCCGCGGAAGAGCCGGGCCGGGCGCGACCTCGGCGCGGCGATCGGCGTCGGCGTCGGCCTCGGCGCGGTCATCGTCGTCTCGCTGCTGGTGTACCGGCCGGCGTTCCTGCTGGTCCTGCTCGCTGCGGTGCTGGTCGGCGTCGTGGAGCTGACCCGTGCGCTGGAGGCCGGGGACTTCCGGCCGCCGCTGGTGCCGGTCGTCGTCGGCGCGGTGGCGATGACGGCGCTGGCCTGGACCCGCGGGCCCAGCGGCCTGGTCGTCGGCTTCCTCCTGACCGTGCTCGCCGTCGTCGTGTGGCGGCTGGCCGACGGGCCGGGGGACTACCTGCGCGACACCGCCGCCGGCGTGCTCGTCGCGCTCTACGTGCCGTTCCTCGCCGGGTTCGCCGTCCTGCTGCTGGTCCCGGACGACGGCGTCGCGCGGGTGCTGATCTTCATCGCCACCGTCGTCTGCAGCGACGTCGGCGGGTACGCGGCCGGCGTGCTGCTCGGCAAGCACCCGATGGCGCCGTCGATCAGCCCCAAGAAGTCGTGGGAGGGCATGGCCGGGTCGATCGTCGCCTGCGTCGTCCTGGCCACCCTGGTGCTCACCTTCACCTTCCACGCCCCGTGGTGGACCGGCCTGGTCTTCGGGCCGGCGATCGCGGTGTCGGCGACCATCGGCGACCTGGGGGAGTCGCTGATCAAGCGCGACCTCGGGATCAAGGACATGGGCAACCTGCTGCCCGGGCACGGCGGGATCATGGACCGGCTGGACTCGCTGCTGCCGTCGGCGGCGCTGGCCTACCTGCTCCTGTCGACGTTCGCGCCCGTCTGAGATGAGCGCACCGACCTCGGCGACCGGCGACCCGGGCCCGACGGAGTGGGGATCGTCGGTCGGCGTCGGCCCGTGGCCCGGACCGTGGCCGGAGGACCCGCGCTACGACCCGGAGCTGCTCGCGCACGGCGACCGGCGCAACGTCGCCGATCGCTACCGGTACTGGACGGTCGAGGCGATCGTCGCCGACCTCGACCTCCGCCGGCACCCGTTCCACGTCGCGATCGAGAACTTCGGCCACGACCTCAACATCGGGACCGTCGTCCGGACGGCGAACGCCTTCCTGGCCGCCGAGGTGCACGTCGTCGGGCGCCGTCGCTGGAACCGACGCGGGGCGATGGTGACCGACCGCTACCAGCACCTGCGCCACCACGCGGACGTCGCCGGCCTCGCCGCGTACGCCGCCGACGAGGGGCTGACCCTGGTCGCCGTCGACAACGGTCCCGGGGCCCTGCCGCTCGAGACGGCGGAGCTGCCGGAGCGGTGCGTGCTGCTCTTCGGTCAGGAGGGGCCCGGGCTGACGCCGGAGGCGCGCGCGGCGGCCGCGGTGACCGTCTCCATCGCGCAGTTCGGCTCCACGCGGTCGATCAACGCCGGCGTCGCCGCGGGGATCGCCATGCACTCCTGGATCCGGCAGCACGCCGACCTGGGCGCGGGGCGCGGGCTCAGCTGAGCGGCGGGTCGGGGTCGATGCCGCGGGCTTTCAGCGCCGACTCCACCGCGTCGCACACGGTGCGGACGACGGCCACCCGCGCCCACCGCTTGTCCTCCGCGGCGATGACGTGCCACGGCGCGGCCGGGGTGTCGGTGCGCTCGAGCATGTCCTCGACGGCTGCCTCGTAGTCATCCCGCTTGGCCCGGTTCCGCCAGTCCTCGTCGGTGAGCTTCCAGGCCCGGTACGGGTCGTCGCGCCGGGACTCGAAGCGGCGCAGCTGCTCCTCCGGCGACAGGTGCAGCCAGAACTTGACGATGATCATGCCCTCGGCGGCCAGGGAGTCCTCCAGATCGGAGATCTCGCGGTACGCCCGGCGCCAGTCCTCCTCGGGCGCGAAGCCCTCCACCCGCTCGACCAGCACGCGGCCGTACCAGGTGCGGTCGAACACGGCCATGCCGCCCCAGCCAGGTAGTGCCGGCCAGAACCGCCACAGGAAGTGGTGCCGCTTCTCGTCGTAGGTCGGGGCGGAGAACTGCCGCACCCGCACGTGCCGGGGGTCGAGGCGCTCGGTCAGCCGTTTGATCGCCCCGCCCTTGCCGGAGGCGTCCCACCCCTCGAAGAGCACGAGCAGCGGCGGCCCGAGCTCACCCGGGCCGATCTGCCCGCCCAGGAGCAGCCGCAGGTGCACCAGGCGCTTCTGCGCGACCTTGAGCTGCTTGGCCTCCTTGTCCTTCGACAGCCGCAGCGACAGGTCGACCTCGGTGAGCCGGCTCATGTGCCGAGCTTGGCGGCTGACTCCCGGTCGCGCCTCCGGGAGTCCGCGCCCGTCGTCCGGCACCATGTTCCGGCTGCGTTCTGTTAGCGGGGGATGACGTTGAGTGGCTGACAGGGAGTGAGCAGCAGTGACACGTGAGGACGACGAGGCACCGGACCTGGCGGAGACGCCGGCGATCGATGCTGCCGTGCTGGATGGCGCGGCCGACGAGGACGACGCGCGTCCGCGCTCGGACCTGTGGGACGAGCTCTGGGTGCCCGGCTGGGTGAGTGACGACGAGCCGGTGGACGACGAGCCGGTGGACGACGAGCCGGTGGACGACGAGCCGGTGGCCGCGGAGGACGCTCCGGACGACGCCGCGGAGCCGGCTGACGAGGCGCCCACCGCGGAGCCGCCGACCATCGAGCCGCCTGCGCTCGCGCCGGCCGTCGCGGTCGCGCCGACCGTCGTCGCGGCGCCCGTGCTGCCGCGGGTCGTGGTGCGCGCCCGTGTGCGGCCGCGGCGCCGCGCGGGGCTCGCGATCGTGGCCGGCCTGCTCGCCGCGGGCGGGATCGCCGGCGCCGCGCTGCTGGCCACCTCCTCGGGCTCGGTCCCCGCGGCCGAGGTGCGGTCGTCGCCGGCGGAGGTCACCACCCCGGCCCGTACGTCCTCTCCCACCGCACGGTCGGCCGTCGGCGCGGACGCCTGGGTGGCGCCGACGGAGACCCCGGCCCCGACGACCGCCGCCGAGACCCCGGCGACGTCCGCCCCGGTGCGCGAGCGGCCCCACACGACCGCGGCTCCCGCACCCGCGACGCCCCCGGCCCCGGCCCCGCCACCGGCACCAGCACCGGCACCGCCGTTGCTCCCGCTGCCGCAGGTCGTCGTCCCACCGGTGTCGCCGCCGGCGCCGGACGTCGTCCCGCCGGCGGATGATCCCCAGGACACCCCGGACCCGTCCGGCGACACCGGGCAGCCGACCGATCCGGGCGACGATCCGACCCCGAGCCCGACCGCGAGCCCGACGCCGACCGGCTCGACCGACGAGACGGCCCCGGGCGAGGGGGACGGCGCGGGGACCGCGCCGGAGGGGACCGAAGCGGTGACGACCACGACCGCGGAGCCGACCGAGCAGGACCCCGGGGGTGTGGCCGGCGCCCGGAGGCAGTGATCTGACCCGCATGCGGACCCGGGCAAGACCGGGCGGTGGGACCATGGAGCACGCCATGACTGCCCTGCCCCTCGTCTTCGACGCCCCCCGCCGCGGCAAGCCGCCCCGGCACCTCGCCGATCTGACCCGCGAGGAGGCGCGCGCGGCCGTCACCGAGCTGGGGCAGCCGGCCTTCCGCGCCGACCAGCTCGCGCGGCACTTCTACCGGGGGATCACCGACCCGGCGCAGATGACCGACCTGCCCGCCGCCGCCCGCGGCGACCTCGCCGAGGCGCTGCTGCCGGGTCTGCTGACGCCGGTCCGCCACCTGTCGGCCGACGGCGGCCGCACCCGCAAGACGCTCTGGCGGCTGCACGACGGCGCGCTGGTCGAGAGCGTGCTCATGCGCTACCCGGACCGCGCGACCGTGTGCATCTCCAGCCAGGCCGGCTGCGGCATGGCCTGCCCCTTCTGCGCGACCGGCCAGCAGGGCCTGACCCGCAACCTGTCGGCGGCCGAGATCATCGGCCAGGCGGTCGCGGCCGCCGCGGCCATGGCCAACGGCGAGATCCCCGGCGGCCCGGGCCGGCTGTCGAACGTCGTCTTCATGGGCATGGGCGAGCCGCTGGCCAACTACCCGCGGGTGCGCAAGACGCTGGACGCGCTGCTCACCCCGGCGCCGCACGGCCTCGGGCTCTCGCAGCGCTCCGTCACCGTGTCCACGGTCGGCCTCGTGCCGGGCATCCGCCGGCTCACCGAGGAGGACCTGCACGTCACCCTCGCGGTGAGCCTGCACGCCCCCGACGACGAGCTGCGCGACACCCTCGTGCCGATCAACACGCGCTGGAAGGTGCAGGAGGTCGTCGACGCCGCCGACGCCTACGCCGCGCGTACCGGCCGCCGGTACTCCGTCGAGTACGCCCTGATCCGCGACGTCAACGACCAGCCCGAGCGCGCCGACCTGCTCGGCCGGCTGCTGAAGAACCGCCTGGCGCACGTCAACCTCATCCCGCTCAACCCCACGCCGGGCAGCCCCTGGGACGCCAGCCCGCTGCCCGCCCAGCGCGAGTTCGTGGCCCGGCTGCGGGCCGCCGGGGTGGCGACGACGGTGCGCGACACCCGCGGCCAGGACATCGACGGCGCCTGCGGCCAGCTCGCCGCGGCCGACCGGGTGGACGGCGTCCCCGCCGTCGCCGTCCCGGCGCCGTCCCTGGAGCCGCCGGTCGAACTGGGCGCGGAAGCCGACCAGTGAGTGAGGAGACCCTCCCCGCCGAGGCGCACGGGCACACCCACTCCGACGTCTCGGGCGGGTGGCTGCGGGCCGCCGTGTTCGGCGCGATGGACGGCCTGGTCAGCAACACGGCGCTGGTCGCCGGCGTCGGCGGCGGCCGGGTCTCGGCGCACGCGATCGTGCTCACCGGGGTTGCGGGCCTGATCGCCGGCGCCATCTCCATGGCGCTCGGCGAGTACACCTCGGTCAAGACGCAGAACGAGCAGCTCGACCTCGAGGTGGAGCGGGAGCGCGCGGAGATGGAGCGCAACCCTCGGGGGGAGATCGCCGAGCTCGCCCAGATGATGGTCGACCGCGGCGTCGACCCCGAGTTGGCGGCCGAGACGGCGGAGCAGCTGCACCGTGACCGGGAGGCGGCGCTGCGGCTGCACATCGTCGCCGAGGTCGGGCTGAGCCCGGCGGACAAGCCCTCGCCCCGGACCGCGGCGCTCTCCTCGCTGGTGACCTTCTCGGTCGGCGCGGTCTTCCCGCTGCTGCCCTACCTGTTCGGCCTGCCGCTGCTGTGGGTCGCGCTGCTCTCCGGCGGGATCGGCCTGTTCGTCGCCGGCTGCCTGTCCGCGCGGTTCACCCCGCGCCCGTGGTGGTACGCGGGGCTGCGCCAGCTGCTGTTCGGCGCCGTGGCGGCCGGGGCCACCTACCTCATCGGGACGGCGATCGGCACCACCGCCGGCTGAGCGCTACTTGGAGCGCCAGGCGTTCTTCCGGCGGATCCGGTCGAACAGGAAGATGACCACCATCAGCGCGGCGAGCGAGATCAGCCAGATGTTCTCGACGTTGCCCTTGTGGTTGCCGACCAGGTAGGCGAGCAGCACCAGGGGTGCGATCCACCAGGTGCGCCGTCCCCACTTGCCCATCTCGCCGTGCCAGCCCCAGTCCTCGGGGCGCTCGTGCTCGACGGGGTGCTCCCCGTGCCGGACGAGGGCCTCCTCGCGGCCGGGCTGGTTCACGCGCTCGGTCGCCGGGTTGTGCTGACGCGATTCCTGGACCACGGCCGTCATCTTGCCAGCCGGGGCGCACCGGAAACCGGTGGGGACGGCGCGGCGTGCCGTCGGGGAGGATTCTCCCCGTGAGCGACGCGCGCGAGGTCACTGTCCTGGGCTCGACCGGCTCGATCGGCCGGCAGGCGATCCAGGTGGCGCAGCAGAATCCCGACCGGCTGCGGATCACCGCGCTGGCCGCCGGCGGTGGGGACGTCGCGCTCCTGGCCGAGCAGGCGCTGAGCCTCGGCGTCCGCACCGTCGCGGTCGCCCGCGCCACCGCCGCCCAGGACCTCCAGCTGGCCTTCTACGCCGCCGCCCAGCAGCGGGGCTGGGCGAAGGGCGAGTACGCGCTGCCCGAGATCCTCGCCGGGCCGCGCGCGGCCGAGGAGCTGGCGTCGCGGCCGGTGGACGTCGTCCTCAACGGGATCACCGGGTCCATCGGTCTCGGCCCCACCCTGTCGGCACTCGGCGCCGGGAACACCGTCGCGCTCGCGAACAAGGAGTCGCTGGTCGCCGGCGGAGACCTGGTCACCGCGGCGGCCGAGCCCGGCCAGCTGGTGCCGGTCGACTCCGAGCACTCCGCTCTGGCGCAGTGCCTGCGCGGCGGGCACAGGAGCGAGGTGGCGCGGTTGGTGCTCACCGCCAGCGGGGGGCCGTTCCGCGGCCGCAGCGCCGCCGAGCTCGAGGGGGTCACCGTCGAGGACGCCCTGGCCCACCCCACCTGGGACATGGGGCCGGTCGTCACGATCAACTCGGCCACGCTCATGAACAAGGGCCTGGAGCTCATCGAGGCGCACCTGCTCTTCGGCGTCCCGTACGCCGACATCGACGTCGTCGTGCACCCGCAGTCGATCGTGCACTCGATGGTCACCTTCGCTGACGGCGCGACGATCGCCCAGGCCAGCCCGCCGGACATGCGGCTGCCGATCGCGCTGGCCCTCGCCTGGCCCGACCGGCTGCCCGACGTCCAGCCGGCGCTGGACTGGTCGGCGGCGAGCAGCTGGGACTTCTACCCCCTCGACACCGACGCCTTCCCCGCCGTGGCGCTGGCCCGCCGGGCCGGGGAGGCGGGCGGCGTGGTGCCCGCGATGTTCAACGCGGCGAACGAGGAGGCGGTGGCCGCTTTCCTGGCGAGGAAGCTCGCGTTCTCAGCCATCGTGCAGGTTGTCACGCGTACCCTCGACGCGGCGCCGGAGCTCGGCGCACCCACGTGCGTGGATGACGTGCTGGCCGCGGAGAAGTGGGCCCGGGAGCACGCCCGCGCCGCCATCGCCGGAGGATGACCTGTCCGCTCTGCTGACCGTTCTGGGGATCGTCGCCTTCGCGCTCGGCCTGCTGTTCTCCATCGGCTTCCACGAGTACGGCCACTTCTTCTGGGCGCGGAAGTTCGGCATGCGGGTGCCGCAGTTCATGGTCGGCTTCGGCCCGACGGTGTTCTCGCGGCGCAGGGGCGAGACCGAGTACGGCGTCAAGGCGGTGCCCCTCGGCGGCTACATCCGCATCGTCGGCATGATCCCGCCGGCCGAGGAGGGCGAGAGCAAGCGCGCCACCCGGATGCGCAAGTTCATCGCCGAGGTCCGCGGCCAGGCGCTCCACGACATCCGCCCCGGTGACGAGGGCCGCGTCTTCTACGCCAAGCCCTGGTGGCAGCGGGTCATCGTCATGTTCGCTGGCCCGTTCCACAACCTCGTGCTCGCGGTCGTGTTCTTCACCGTCGTCCTCACCGCCGTGGGCACCAACGTCTTCACGACGACGCTCTCCAGCGTCCCGGCCTGCGTGCTGCCCGCGGGTGCGGAGACGGCGGCCGACGACAACGCCTGCGACGAGCCGATCCTCACCGGGGGCGCCGACGTCGGGCAGAAGTGCAGCCTCGGGACGGCGGACTGCGCGCTGCCGGCCGAGAGCCCCGCGGCCGCGGCCGGCCTGCGCCCCGGCGACACGATCGTCGGGATCGGCGGCCGCCCGCTGGAGACCGACGCCTTCGACAGCTGGACGACGGTCCAGGAGGCGATCCGCAGCTCCCCGGGCGAGGACGTCGTCCTGACCGTCGAGCGGGACGGCGACCGGCGCGACGTCACCGTGACGCCGATCGAGAACACCGTCTACGTCGAGGCCGGCAGCGCCGACACGACGACGGCCGGCTTCCTCGGCGTGAGCCCCACGCCCGGGTTCGCCCGCCAGTCGATCGGCGACGTGCCGGGCTACTTCGGCATGGTGATCACGCAGTCGGTCCAGAAGCTGGTGCAGATCCCCGAGCGCATCCCGCAGGTGTTCCGCGCGGCGTTCCTCGGCGAGGAGCGGGACCCGAACGGCCCGATCGGCGTCGTCGGGGTCGGCCGGATCTCGGGCGAGGTGTTCGCCGAGCAGAACTTCAGCGGCATCCAGAAGGTCAGCCTGTTCCTCAGCCTGCTGGCCTCGATCAACCTGGTGCTGTTCCTGTTCAACCTGCTGCCGATCTACCCGCTCGACGGCGGGCACATCGCGGGGGCGCTCTACGAGAAGGCGCGGGCCACCGTGGCCCGGGTGCGCGGCCGGCCCGACCCGGGCCCGTTCGACATCGCGCGGCTGATGCCGGTGGCCTACCTGGTGGCCGGCGTCTTCCTCGTGCTGTCGGCGCTGCTGCTCGTCGCCGACGTCGTCAACCCGATCACCATCGGCTAGCGCAGCAGCTCACAGTCCTGCTCCCGGCGTCGGTCGGCACACCGGGCGATACTGGGGGCATGGCGATCCCCGTCAGCCTCGGCATGCCCGAGGCGCCCCCGCCCGTGCTCGCTCCCCGCCGCAAGACCCGGCAGCTGAACGTCGGCGGGGTGGGGGTCGGCAGCGACTTCCCGGTCAGCGTGCAGTCGATGACGACGACGAAGACCGCAGACGTCAACGCCACGCTGCAGCAGATCGCCGAGCTCACCGCCTCGGGCTGCCAGATCGTGCGGGTCGCCGTCCCGGACACCGACGACGCCGAGGCGCTGCCGCAGATCGCGAAGCACTCGCAGATCCCGGTGATCGCCGACATCCACTTCCAGCCGCGGTACGTGTTCGCGGCCATCGACGCCGGGTGCGCCGCCGTGCGGGTCAACCCGGGCAACATCAAGAAGTTCGACGACCGGGTCGGCGAGATCGCCAGGGCGGCGAAGGACGCCGGCATCCCCATCCGGATCGGCGTGAACGCCGGCTCGCTCGACAAGCGGCTGCTGGCGAAGTACGGCAAGGCGACGCCCGAGGCGCTGGTCGAGTCGGCGCTGTGGGAGTGCTCGCTGTTCGAGGAGCACGACTTCCGCGACATCAAGATCTCGGTGAAGCACAACGACCCGGTCGTCATGGTGCGCGCCTACGAGCAGCTCGCCGCGCAGTGCGACTACCCGCTGCACCTCGGTGTCACCGAGGCCGGCCCGGCGTTCCAGGGCACGATCAAGTCCGCCGTCGCCTTCGGCGCGCTGCTGTCCCAGGGCATCGGCGACACGATCCGCGTCTCGCTCTCCGCCCCGCCGGTGGAGGAGGTCAAGGTCGGCACCCAGATCCTGGAGTCGCTGAACCTGCGGCAGCGCGGCCTGGAGATCGTCAGCTGCCCGTCGTGCGGCCGCGCGCAGGTCGACGTCTACCGGCTGGCCGACGAGGTCACCGCCGGCCTGGAGGGCATGGAGGTGCCGCTGCGGGTCGCGGTCATGGGCTGCGTCGTCAACGGTCCCGGCGAGGCCCGCGAGGCCGACCTCGGCGTCGCCTCCGGCAACGGCAAGGGGCAGATCTTCGTGAAGGGCGAGGTCATCAAGACCGTCCCCGAGTCGCAGATCGTCGAGACGCTCATCGAGGAGGCCCTGCGGCTCGCCGGGGAGTCCGCCGAGGGCGGCACCCCCGCCGGGTCACCGGTCGTCACCGTCTCCTGACCGCCGTCCCGGTCCCGCCGATGCTCCGCACGCAGCCCGCCCGAGTGCTCGGCGAGGCCGACGAACCGGCCGTGCTCCGGCTGCTGGCCTCCGATCCCGTGGCGGCCTGCGTGCTCGCCGGGCGGGTCGAGGCGGCCGGGACCTCGCCGACCACCCTGGGCGCCCCGCTCTGGGGCGTCGGCAACGGCGCGTCCCTCGACGCCGTCTGCCTGGCCGGGGCCAACCTGATCCCGTTCGCCGCGCCCGGCGCCGAGCGTGCCGCCGCCGCGGCCTTCGCCGACCGCGCCCGGCGGGCCGGCCGCCGCTGCTCGACGATCGTCGGGCCCGCGCCGTCGGTCGCCCCGCTCTGGGACCTGCTCGCCCCCTACTGGGGCCCGTGCCGCGACCACCGGCCGCGCCAGCCGCTGATGGCCATCGAGGGGCCGCCCGCCGTCCTGCCGGAGCCGCGGGTGCGCCCGGTGCGCCCGTCGGAGCTCGAGGTGCTGATGCCGGCCGCGATCGCCATGTTCACCGAGGAGGTCGGCGTCAGCCCGCTGCGCGCGGACGGCGGTGTCGGGTACCGCGCCCGCGTCTCCGAGCTGGTCCGGGCCGGGCAGTCGCTGGCCTGGATCGAGGGCGGCGAGGTGCTGTTCAAGGCCGAGATCGGCGCGGTGTCCCGCGCGGCCTGCCAGATCCAGGGCGTCTGGGTCGCGCCGGCCTACCGCGGCCGCGGCGTCGGCACGGTGGGGACGGCGGCCGTCGTCGAGTACGCCCGCAGCACCATCGCGCCGGTGGTGAGCCTCTACGTCAACGACTTCAACGCCCCCGCCCGCGCGGCCTACCGCCGGGTCGGCTTCCGCGAGGTCGGCCGCTACGCCAGCGTGCTGTTCTGACCCGTACCGCCGGGCGCCAGAGGGGTGCGGACGGCGCGGCGAGAGGCCACCATGGGCGCTGCCCGAGCCGGGGGCAGCCGACCCCGGCCACGGGTCACCTCGCCGGGAGCCGCGATGCCCACAGGGCTGATCGAACTGGTCGAGCACGAGCCGCAGCGGGTGGCGGTGGTCCACGGGAACGTGACCAACTCCGAGTTCGACGACTTCCTCGCGCGCGCCTTCAGCGAGGTCCGGGAGCTGCTGGCCGACCAGCACAGGGCCGCGGCCGGACCACCCTTCGCCCGCTACCGGGTGATCGGGCGCGGGATGGAGGTCGAGGCCGGCCTGCCGGTCGAGGACGGCGTCCGGCCGTCGGGCCGGGTGACCGTGGAGACGCTGCCCGGCGGCGCGATGGTGACGGCGCCGCACCAGGGCGACCACGACACCGTGGGCTTCACCTACGAGACCCTCTGGGAGTGGCTCGCCGGCAACGGCTGGGTCGCGACGGGCGACCCCTGGGAGTCCTACGTGGACCTGCCCGGGGCCTCCCCGGTGACCGTGGTGACCGTGCCCTGCCGGCGGGTCCCCCCGGCGCCGCCGCACCAGTTCCACAACTGACCGGCGGTGGTCACTCGCAGGCCACGCCGTCGCCGTCGCCGTCGAGCTCCGGGCGGTAGCCAGGCTGCCCCCTGTGCAGCGGCGCGGCATCGGCGGCCCGGGCGGCGTCGCAGCTCGCGTAGCCGGTCTCCGGAGCGGAGGACGGCGCCGGGACGCCGGCCGCGACCCCGCCGGGCAGCGGCTCGTCCGGGCAGGCGCTGAGCACCGTCGCGGCGGCGTTCTTCTCCGCGCCGGTCATCCACAGCCCGTAGGAGATCTTCACGGCCACCTGCCGGGCCACGTAGGCGCAGCGGTAGGACCGGTTCGGCGGCAGCCAGGTGGCCGCGTCGCCGTCCCCCTTCGCCGTGTTGAGCGAGCCGTCGACGGCCAGGAGGTTCAGCGGGTCGTTGGCGAAGGCGACACGGCGGTCGGCCGGCCAGCGCTGCGCGCCCTTCTGCCACGCGTCGGAGAGGGCGACGACGTGGTCGATCTGCACGTCGTCGCTGGTGTCCTGACCCCGCACGAACGCGATGGTGGAGCCGGAGTACGGATCGTCGAGCGTCCCGGTCCGGACCACGCAGTCGTGCGTGCCCGGCGCGAAGGTCTCGTCCACGAGGTCCCGGGCGAGGACGTCGTTGCGGGTGTCGCAGCCGTTGTGATCGGTGTCGACCCAGCCGGAGCCGAACTCGTCCCGCGCGTACCCCGTGCGCGGCGCGCGGCCCTTGACGTCGACGGCGGCCAGCGCCGCGAGCGCCGACGAGGACGGGGCGGCCTCGACCGCGGACGTCGCCGCCGGGTCGTCGAGGACGTCGCTCGGCCCGGTCGGGCCGGCCGACGGGAGCGCCGTGCACCCGGCGAGGCCGGCCAGCAGGACGACGCCGGCGGCCGCCGATCGCACGCATCGGCCCCACTGCTCCGTCACGAGATTCCCCCTTCCCCCGCGACGGTAGGTGAGCGCCCGCTCCCCGTCGGGAAGCGACCCTCCGCGCGTGTGCTCCGGCGCCGGGGGGTCGATCTGAGAGGGTGGCCGTCGTGCGTAGACGGCGGGGGAGAGCCCTGGTCCTGACCGCGGCGCTGCTGGCCGCGCCGGTGCTGACGGCGTGCTCGGGGTCCGCCGAGGACGACGTGCGGGCGGCCGCGCAGGACTTCCTCGACGAGTGGACCGGCGGCTCCCCGGACGCCGCGGCGAAGCTGACCAGCGATCCCGCCGCCACCACCGCGCTGCTGAAGCAGACCGCCGAGGACCTGCCCGGCGCGACGCTGTCCGCCGAGGTCGGCCGGGTGCGCGTCGACGGCGAGCAGGCGACCGTCGCCTGGACGCCGACCTGGGACCTCGCCGGGGCGCCCGACTGGAGCTACGACGCGACGCTGGACCTGCGGGAGGGCGACGACGGCTGGCAGGTGGTCAGCGCGCCGACGATCGTCAATCCCGGGCTGGGGGAGGGGCAGCACCTCGAGCTGGCCCGCACCCTGCCCGAGCGGGCCGCGATCACCGACGCCACGGGGGCGCCGCTGTTCACGCCGACCGAGGTGGTCAACGTCGGCGTGGACCCCGGTCAGGTCACCGACCTCCCCGCACTCGCCGCCGCGCTGTCCGCGGCCACCGGCATCGAGGCGCAGCAGATCGTCACCGACGTCCAGAAGGCCGAGCCGGGACAGTTCGTCCCGGTCATCACGCTGCGCCGTCCCGACTTCGAGGCGATCCGGGCCCAGGTGTTCGACCTGCCCGGCGCCGTCTTCCCGACCGACACGCGGCTGCTGGCGCCGAGCTCCCGCTTCGCGGTGGGCCTGCTGGGCCGGGTGGGGGCGGCCACCGCCGAGGTGCTCGACGAGACCAAGGGCGACGACGGCGAGCCGCTCTACGCCGCCGGCGACCAGCTCGGGCTGTCCGGCCTGCAGCGCGCCTTCCAGGAGCAGCTGACCGGCACCCCCGGGTTCACCGTGTCGGTGGCCAGCACCGACGAGGGCACCGGCGACGAGGGGCGCGAGATCGCCTCGGTCGCCCCGAAGGCCGGCACGCCGGTCCAGACGCCGCTGGTGCCGGCGATCCAGAACGCAGCCGACGCCGCCGTCGCCGGTCAGCAGCTGCCGACGCACATCGTCGTCGTCCGGCCGGGCACCGGGGAGCTCCTCGCCGTCTCGTCGAACGAGGCCGCGGACCCGGGCAACGCGCTGCGCGGCCAGTTCCCGCCCGGCTCGAGCATGAAGACGATGACGTCGACCGCGCTCCTCGCGGCCGGCGCGGTCACGCCGGACACCCCGGTGGCCTGTCCCGGCACCACCGTGGTCGAGGGCCGCGAGTTCGAGAACGAGGACCAGTTCGACCTCGGCACCGTGCCGTTCACCGAGGCGTTCGCTCAGTCCTGCAACACCACCTTCATCCAGCTGGGCCTCCAGCTGCCCGACGACGCCCTGGCGCAGGCGGCCGCCTCGTACGGCGTCGGCTCCGACTGGGACCTGCCCATCGGGATCTTCAGCGGCACGGTGCCCTCCGACGCGACCGGCACCACCAAGGCCGCCGACGCGATCGGGCAGGGGCAGGTGCTGATGAGCCCGGCGCAGATGGCGCTGGTCGCTGCGGGCATCGCCAGCGGCACGCCGGCCGCGCCGGTCGAGGTGGTCGGCGCCGATCCGGCCGGTGAGGCGCCGTCCGGGCCGTCGCAGCAGGTGCTCGACGCCCTGCGGCCGCTGATGCGGCAGGTCGTGCTCACCGGGACGGCCAAGGCCCTCGGTGGCCGCGGCGAGGTCTACGGCAAGACCGGGACGGCGGAGTTCGGCGACAAGACGCCGCCGGACGCGCACGGCTGGTTCGTCGGCTATCAGCTCGGCGGGCCGCAGGGCGACATCGCCTTCGCCGTCCTCGTGGAGGGCGGGCACTCCAGCAGCGCCGCCGTCGCGATCACCGACGCCTTCCTCGGCAACCTCGGCTGAGGGCCGCGCCGTTGTGCGCCGAGCCGCCCTGCCGGCGAGCGCGAAGGCCGGCTGAGCGCACAACCGCCGCCCGACGGCGCCCCGCTACTGCTCCGGGAGGCCGGGGAAGGCGGTGGTCACCGGGGTCTGCCCGGCGGCGGTCCGCCAGCCGACGGCGCGCCTCTCGGTGGCGCTGAGCGTGTCGACCGCGAGCTCCCGGACGTCGCGGTCGGCGGCGCCGCCGAGGACCCGCACCCACGCCCCGGCGACCCCGTTCTCGAGGACGACGGCCAGCGCGGCGGCGTCGACCGCCGACAGCACCGGGAAGGGGAGGTCGTACGCGGCCTTCGCCGGCACGGGGTCGGCCTCGCGCTCGTCCAGCATCGCGACGAGCTGGTCGCGGACGTCGCGGTGCTCGCCCTCGGACACCCCCGCCGTCGCGCGGGCGTCGGGCGCGAGCGACGCACCCACGACGCCGTAGCCCCACACGGCGGCGTGCTCGGCGGCCAGCGCCTCGCGCAGGGCCGAGGTCTCGGAGCGCGCGTCGACCTCGGTGCCGGTGTCGTCAGCCATTCGCCGTCCCCCTCACGCGAGCTGCGCGTCCTGGCCGCGCAGCCCCGCGGCGATCGAGCCGAGCAGCGCGGCCCGCGCCCCCGTCTGGTCGAGGCAGGCGGCGGCGTGCGAGTCGGCCGTCGCGGCGACCTGGCCGCGCAGCCAGGCGCGGGCCTCCGCGGCCGCCGGCGGCGCCGCGCCCGACGAGGAGGCGCTCGCGGAGGCGCCGGGCGCCGCCGCCTTCAGCCGGTCCAGCTGCTCCTGCGCCTGCGCCGCGAGGTCGGCCACCTGCAGCGCCGGGTCCGCCGTCGTGGCGGCCGTGAACGCCGCCACGAGGGCCTCCTGCACGGTCACCTGCCCGGCGAGCTCGTCGGCCTGCTGCGGGGTCACCGAGGCCTCGCCGCCGGACGACGTGCACCCGACCAGCAGCGCGCCGAGCCCCGCCGCCGAGGCGGCGAGCAGCGTGCGGCGGGAGAAGGCCGTGCGCGCGCCGGGTGCGGAGGGCGCCGCGGCGAGGGGAGTCGTGAGGGCCATCACCGCAATCCTGACAGCCGGGACCGCGGGGGGCCGCAACGGCTCCGGGCGACGCTCCGGGCGCGTCCCACCCGTCCCGCCCGGCACGGTCGCGTCCGGCGATGGCCCGCGTCCGGGCCGAACGTGCGCCACGACCGGGCGGTAGCCTGATCACTTCCCGCCGTTCCCGGCCCGACCAGCATCTGGACCGTCCGGGCGGCGGGTCTGCCGTGCGTGAGAGAGCCGATCGAGCACTGCGATCGTGCCAGGAGGAGGAGCCCGTGTCCGCGTCTCGCGGCAGCCGACGGCCCGATCCGGCGACCGAGCGGCTGGCCGGCTGGATCGAGCCCGTCGTCGGCGCCGCCGGCTACGACCTCGAGGAGCTCGTGGTCACCCCGGCCGGCCGGCGCAGCGTCGTCCGGGTGGTGGTCGACCGCGACCACGGCGTCACCCTCGACGACATCGCGGAGGTCAGCCGGGCGGTCTCGGCGGTTCTCGACGACAACGACGGCGACCTGGGCCGCGCGCCCTACGTCCTCGAGGTGACCAGCCCCGGGGTCGACCGGCCGCTCACCGAGCCGCGGCACTGGCGGCGCAACGTCGGGCGGCTGGTCTCGGTCGCGGTCGGCCCGGCCGGCTCGACCGAGCAGGTCACCGCCCGGATCACGGCCGTGGACGACGCCGGCGTCATGCTGGCCGTCGAGGCGAAGGGCAAGCCGGGAGCGAAGAAGCGGGCGCCGGTGCCCCGGCAGGTCCCGTGGGTCGCGCTGGGTCCCGGCCGGGTGCAGGTCGAGTTCGGCCGCGCCGCGGCGGGGGAGGACGACGGACCGGAGGACGATCTTCCGGACGACGAGGACGTGCGCTCGGGGAGCGACGGAGGAGAACGGTGAACATCGACGTGACCGCGCTCAAGGCGGTCGAGCGCGAGAAGGGCATCCCCGCGGACACGGTCATCGAGGCGATCGAGTCGGCCCTGGTGACCGCCTACCGGCACGCCGACGGCGCGGCCAAGCACGTGCGCGTGCACGTCGACCGCAAGACCGGTGAGGTCGCCGTCCTGGCGCAGGAGCTGGGGCCCGACGGCGAGGTCGTGCGCGAGTGGGACGACACCCCCTCCGACTTCGGCCGGATCGCGGCCAGCACGGCCAAGCAGGTCATCGTGCAGCGGCTGCGCGACGCCGAGCACGAGCAGACCTTCGGCGAGTACGCCGGCAAGGAGGGAGACATCGTCAGCGGCATCGTGCAGGCGCACGAGCGCCGCAACGTGCAGGGCACGGTGCTCATCGACATCGGCAAGGTGGAGGCCGTGCTGCCGCCCGCCGAGCAGGTGCCGCACGAGACCTACGCGCACGGCACCCGGCTCAAGGCCTACGTGGTCTCGGTGGCCCGCACCTTCCGCGGCCCCCAGGTCACCGTCTCGCGCACCCACCCGAACCTGGTGCGCAAGCTGTTCGCCCTCGAGGTGCCCGAGATCGCCGACGGCAGCGTGGAGATCGTCGCCGTGGCCCGCGAGGCCGGTCACCGGTCCAAGATCGCCGTCCGCACCAAGGTGGCCGGGCTCAACGCCAAGGGCGCGTGCATCGGCCCCATGGGGCAGCGGGTGCGCAACGTCATGAGCGAGCTGCACGGCGAGAAGATCGACATCGTCGACTGGTCGGACGACCCCGCCACGTTCGTCGCGTCCGCGCTCAGCCCCGCCCGGGTGAGCAGCGCCCGGGTGGTCGACCCGCAGGCCAAGGCGGTGCGGGTCGTCGTCCCCGACTACCAGCTCTCCCTGGCCATCGGTAAGGAAGGGCAGAACGCCCGGCTCGCCGCGCGGTTGACCGGCTGCCGGATCGACATCCGCAGCGACGCCCAGCCCGACGACGACGCGGCCAGCCCCTCCCCGGGGATCGGCCGGCCCCCGCTGCGTTCCGGCGCGCCCGCCGGCGGTCCCGGTGGACGCGGC
Source organism: Geodermatophilus sp. SMS 5-13 (assembly GCF_059428245.1). Lineage (NCBI taxonomy): Bacteria > Bacillati > Actinomycetota > Actinomycetes > Geodermatophilales > Geodermatophilaceae > Geodermatophilus > Geodermatophilus sp. SMS 5-13. Next base: position 4,361,880 of record NZ_CP165729.1, on the reverse strand, counting down.
CAGGCCCCGGGAGGGGGAGGTCACCGTCCGCCGCCGCGCCGCGCGGAACATCCCGGTCCCGCCGCGCGCTAGACTCCTCGGTGGCCGAAACGTCGATCCCGGTGCGCACCTGTGTGGGCTGCCGGAAGCGCGCTCCGGTCACCGACCTGCTGCGTGTCGTCGCTCGGAACGGGGTACTGATCCCTGATCCGCGGCGCCGGCTCCCCGGCCGGGGCGCCTCTCTGCACCCCACGCCGGAGTGCCTGCACGCAGCGGAGCGACGCCGGGCCTTCGTCCGGGCGCTGCGGTGCAGCGCCCCGCTGGAGGTCGGTCCGGTCCGGTCCCACGTTCTCGGCGTCTCCCCGGAGACGCACGCGGGCGCGGAACCGGAACGGGCACAGACAGCACGACAGACCCGCAGTTCCACAGTCGGGCCGGCACCAGGCCGGCCCACGCGTCGAGAGCAGGACGTCGTCGGATGAGTCAGCCGTGAAGTCCCCACGATGACCATGCACCACTAGCGACAAGGTCGAGCGGGCAAGCCGCCGGCCTCGAAGAGGAGATCCGTGCCAGGCAAAGCCCGCGTACACGAACTCGCCAAGGAGTTCGGAGTCGACAGCAAGACCGTTCTCGCGAAGCTCAAGGAGCAGGGCGAGTTCGTGAAGTCCGCCTCGTCCACCGTCGAGGCCCCCGTGGCCCGACGGCTGCGTGAGGCCCTAGCGCCCAGCGCCGGCGGCAACGGCACCTCGGCGCCGGCAGCTCGGCCCGCCGCTCCGGCGGCCCCGGCCGCTCCGCGTCCTGCTGCTGCGGCGCCCGCACCGGCCGCACCCGCCGCGCCGGCCCAGCCGGCCGTGCGCCCGACCGGGCCGACCCCGGGTCCGCGCCCTGCGCCCCGCCCCGCCGCGCCCCAGGCTCCGGCGGCCCAGGCTCCGGCGCCCCAGGCTCCGGCGGCCCAGGCTCCGGCGGCCCAGGCTCCGGCGGCCCAGGCTCCGGCGCCGTCCGCTCCGGCCGCTCCGGCCGCTCCGGCGCAGGGTGCCCCGGCGCCCGGCCCGCGTCCGGCCGCGCCCGGTCCGCGCCCCGCTCCCGCGGGTGGTGGGGGTGGGGCGTCGCGCCCGGGCGCCCCCGGCCCGCGGCCCGGTCCTCGTCCGGCCCCGCGGCCGGGCAACAACCCCTTCAGCAGCGCGCCGCGTCCCGCCCCCGCGGGCGGCGGCCCGCGTCCCGGTCCGGGTGCTCCCGGCGCCCGTCCGGCGCCGGGCGGTCCGCGTCCGGGTCCGGGTGCCGGCGGTCCCCGTCCGGCGGCCGGTCCCGGCGGTCCGCGTCCGGGCCCCGGTGCCGGTGGTCCGCGTCCCGCGGCCGGTCCGGGTGGGCCCCGGCCGAATCCCGGCATGATGCCGCAGCGCCCGTCGCCCGGCATGATGCCGCAGCGGCCGGCCGGCGGTGGCCGTCCTGGCGGCCCCGGTGGGCCCGGCGGCGGTCGTGGCCGTCCCGGTGGCGGCGGCGGTGGCGGTGGCTTCCGTCCCGGCGGCGGTGGCGGCGCCCCCGGTGGTGGCGGCGCTCCGGCCGGCGGTGGCTTCCGCGGTGGCGGCGGCGGCCGTGGCCGTGGTCGCGGTGGCTCCGGCGCGGGCACCGCGGGGGCCTTCGGGCGTCCCGGTGGCCGTGGCCCGGTCCGCGGCCGCAAGAGCAAGAAGCAGCGGCGTCAGGAGTTCGACTCCATGGCGGCGCCCAGCATGGGCGGCGTCAGCCTTCCCCGCGGCAACGGCCAGACGGTCCGCCTGCCGCGCGGCGCCTCGCTGACCGACCTGGCCGAGCGCATCGGCGCCCAGCCGGCCGCGCTCGTCACAGCCCTGTTCCACCTGGGCGAGATGGTGACCTCGACGCAGTCGGTGAACGACGAGACGCTGCAGCTGCTCGGCGCCGAGATCGGCTGGGACATCCAGGTGGTCAGCCCCGAGGACGAGGACCGGGAGCTGCTCTCCGACTTCGACCTCACCTTCGGCGACGAGGGTGACGCCGACGACTGGGACGAGGTCCGCCCGCCGGTCGTCACCGTCATGGGTCACGTCGACCACGGAAAGACCAAGCTGCTCGATGCCCTGCGCAACACCAATGTGGTGGCGCGCGAGGCCGGTGGCATCACGCAGCACATCGGCGCCTACCAGATCGTCAGCGAACTGGACGGCGTCGAGCGGCCGATCACCTTCATCGACACCCCGGGTCACGAGTCGTTCACCGCGATGCGTGCCCGTGGGGCGAAGGTCACCGACATCGTCGTGCTCGTGGTCGCCGCCGACGACGGCGTCATGCCGCAGACGGTCGAGGCGCTCAACCACGCCCAGGCCGCCGAGGTGCCGATCGTCGTCGCGGTGAACAAGATCGACAAGGAGGGGGCCAACCCCGCCAAGATCCGCCAGCAGCTCACCGAGTACGGGCTGGTGGCCGAGGAGTACGGCGGCGACACGATGTTCGTCGACGTCTCGGCGACCACGCGTCAGGGTCTCGACGACCTGACCGCGGCGATCCTGCTCACCGCCGACGCCTCGCTGGACCTGCGCGCCAACACCGAGCAGGACCCGCAGGGCGTGGTCATCGAGGGCAAGCTGGACAAGGGCCGGGGCCCCGTGGCTACCGTGCTTGTCCAGCGCGGCACGCTGCGGCAGGGGGACTCGATCGTGGCCGGTGACGCCTACGGTCGCGTCCGGTCGCTGCTCGACGAGCACGGCACCAAGCTCAAGGAGGCGCTGCCCTCCCGGCCGGTGCAGGTCGTCGGCCTCACCTCGGTGCCCCGTGCCGGCGACACCTTCCTCGTCGTCGAGGAGGACCGCGTCGCCCGGCAGATCGCCGATCGCCGCCAGGCCCGCATCCGCAACGCGCAGAACGCGACGATGCGCAAGCGGATCAGCCTGGAGGACCTCGACGCGGCGCTCAAGGAGACCCGCCAGCTCAACCTGATCATCAAGGGCGACAACTCGGGCACCGTCGAGGCGCTCGAAGAAGCGCTGATGAAGATCGAGGTGAGCGACGACATCTCGCTGCGGGTCATCCACCGCGGCGTCGGCGGGATCACCAAGAGCGACATCGACCTGGCGCTGGCCGACGACGTCATCGTCCTGGGCTTCAACGTCCGGGCCGAGGGCCAGGCCACCGAGCTCGCCAACCGCGAAGGCGTGGACGTCCGGTACTACACGGTCATCTACCAGGCCATCGAGGAGATCGAGGCCGCGCTCAAGGGCATGCTCAAGCCGGAGTACGAGGAGGTCCAGCTCGGCACGGCGGAGGTCCGTGAGGTCTTCCGGGTGCCGAAGATCGGCAACGTCGCCGGCTCGCTGGTCCGCAGCGGGACGATCGTCCGGAACTCGAAGGCCCGGCTCATCCGCGACGGTGCGGTGATCGCCGACAACCTCACCGTCGAGTCGCTGCGCCGGTTCAAGGACGACGCGACCGAGGTCCGCGAGGGCTACGAGTGCGGTATCGGCCTGGGGTCGTTCAACGACATCAAGGTCGAGGACGTGATCGAGACCTTCGAGATGCGCGAGAAGCCGCGCGCCTGAGGAGGTAGCGGCAGCAGGTTGGGGGTAGTCCGGTGTTCACCGGGGCGCTGACCGCCGACCTGCTGCTGGGCGACGTCCACTCGCTCAAGGGCAAGCGCGCCGTGGTCCGGCCGATCGTGGCCGAGCTGCGGCGCCGCTTCGCGGTGGCCGCCGCCGAGGTGGGCGACACCGACCTGCACCGCCGTGTGCAGGTCGGTGTCGCCACCGTCGCCGGGGACGCCGGTCAGGTGACCGACGTTCTCGACGCGTGCGAGCGGTTGCTGGCCGAGCGGCCGGAGGTGACGCTGCTGTCGACGCACCGGCAGCTGTTCTCCGACTCCGACTAGCCGCACCACCCGGCCCAGTTCCGCCGACCCCTGTCCGCCCGGGCGCGTGCTGCCGCGCCCCCGTCCCGAGGAGGGTCCGATGGCCGATCCGGCCCGCGCCCGCAAGCTGGCCGTCCGCATCCGGCAGATCGTCTCCGCCGCGATCGAGATGCAGATCAAGGACCCCCGCCTGGGCATGGTCACGGTGACCGATGCCCGCGTGACCAACGACCTCCGCGAGGCCACGGTCTTCTACACCGTCTTCGGCGACGACACCCAGGTCGCCGACTCGGCCAAGGCCCTCGCCAGCGCCACCGGAGTGCTCCGCTCCACCGTCGGCCGGCAGACCGGGGTGAAGTTCGTCCCCACGCTGACCTTCGTCGCCGACCACGTGCCCGACACCGCCCGCGAACTCGACGAGGCGCTCGAACGGGTCCGGCATGCCGACGCCGAGCTGGCCCGTGCCCGCGAGGGCGCCCGCTACGCCGGGGACGCCGACCCGTACCGGCACCCGGCGGAGCGTCTGGACGACGACGAGACTGCCGATGAGAGTCCTGACGACGTCGACGCCGCCCTCGGGCAAGCCGTGCCCGCCGATCCTTGGAGCCGTTCGTGAGCGAAGTGGACCCGGATCCCCAGCTCCCCGACGAGGGGCAGGACCGCGCCACCCTCGGCGGCCGGCCGGAGCCGGCCACGGGTGATCCCACCGAGGGCGGCAAGCGCGGGGAGATCGGCGAGGCGCCGAGCGTCGCCTCCGACGAGCCCGCCGACGGGAGCCGCTTCCCGGTCGGCGGCGGGCACGTGAGCGAGGAGTCCGACGCCGCTCCGGTCGCCGACCCGGGCCCGGACGCCTGAGCCTCATGAGCTTTCCCCTGCGTGAGGTCGCGCAGCCGACCGTCGCCGCCGTGCTCGCCGAGGCGGCCGACGCCCGCGCCACCGTCGTCCTGTCCGGGCACGTCCAGCCCGACGCCGACGCCATCGGCAGCACCCTCGCCCTCGCCGAGGGGCTGCGCCGGCGCGGCGCCCGCGTGCTCCCGACGTTCCCGGATCCCTTCGTGCTGCCCGCGTCGCTGGGCTGGTTCCCGGGTGCGGAGGCCTTCGTCCCCTCGAGCGAGGTCCCGGCCTCGCCGGACGTGTTCGTCAGCCTGGACGCCGCCTCCCCGGGCCGGCTCGGCGAGCTGGCCGGGCTGCTGGACTCCGCGGCCACGGCCGTGGTCATCGACCACCACGCCAGCAACCCCGGCTTCGGGGACGTGTCCCTCATCGACCCCTCCGCCCCGGCCACGGTGACGCTGGTCGCCGCGGTCCTCGACGACCTCGGGGTGCTGGTCGACCGCCGCCTCGCCACGTGCCTCTACGCCGGGCTGGCCGCCGACACCGGGTCCTTCCGCTTCGGCAGCACCCGGCCGGAGACCCACGCGTTCGCCGCCCGCCTGCTGGCCACCGGCATCGACCACGCCGACATCAGCCGTCGGCTGTTCGACACCGCACCGTTCGGCTGGCTGGGGCTGCTGTCGGTGGTCACCGGCCGCGCCGTCCTGGAGGCCGGCATCGGCGCGGGCCTGGTCTGGACCTGGTCGAGCACCGCCGAGGCGGCCGAGCACGGCCTGCCCGGTGAGCAGCTGGAGGCGCTGGTCGACGTCGTCCGCTCCACGCAGGAGGCCGACGTCGCCTGCGTGCTCAAGGGCCAGGACGACGGCTCGTGGTCGGTGTCGCTGCGCTCGCGCGGCGCCACGGACGTCGCCCGGGTCGCCATGGCGCTGGGCGGCGGCGGGCACCGCGCGGCCGCCGGCTACACGTCGTGGGACGACCGCGAGGCGACCGTGGCGGCGCTGCGGAAGCAGCTGTGCACATCGCTGCCCTCCGGCCAGCAACCGCGGCCAGGAGCCGTCCCCGACTGACGTGGAGCCCACCCACGGCTCCGCGTCGGAGGGCCTCCGGCCCCCGCGCCGCGGCCCGTCTGTCGTGTCCCTCGCGCTCCCGGCCCTGGTCGTCCTCGCCGCGGAGCCGCTGTACCTCCTGGTCGACACCGCCGTCGTCGGGCACCTGGGCACCGTGGCCCTGGGCGGGCTCGCCGTCGGCGGCGGCCTGCTGGCCTGGGCCGGGGCCCTGCTCAACTTCCTCGCCTACGGGACGACGGCCCGCGCCGCCCGCCGCGCCGGGGCCGGTGACCGGGCCGGCGCCGTCGCTGAGGGCGTGCAGGCCTCGTGGCTCGCGCTGGCGCTGGGCGTCGCCGTCCTGCTGCTGTTCCAGCTGCTCGCCGGGCCGCTGACCCGTCTGCTCGCCGGCTCCGCGGGCCCGGTCGCCGAGGCGGGGGAGACCTGGCTGCGGATCGCGTCGGTCGGCCTGCCGCTGCTGCTGCTCTCGCAGGCCGGGAACGGGTGGCTGCGCGGCGTGCAGGAGCTGCGCAAGCCGGTGCGCTACGTGCTCGGCGGCAGCCTGCTCAGCCTGGTCCTGTGCCCGCTGCTGGTGCAGCCCCTCGGGCTCGGCCTGCCGGGCTCGGCGGTCGCCAATGTCGCCGGCCAGGCGGTCGCCGCCGCGCTGTTCGTCCGGGCGCTGCGGCGCGAGGGGGTGCCGCTGCGTCCGCGCCCGGCTGCGATCCGCGCCCAGCTGGGCATCGGCCGCGACCTGCTGCTGCGGGCGGCGGTGCTGCAGCTGTCCTTCCTCGTCGCCGCCGGCGTGGTCGCCCGCGAGGGCGCGGCGCAGCTGGGCGCCCACCAGATCGCGCTGCAGCTGTTCTTCTTCCTCGCCCTGGTCCTCGACGCCTACGCGATCGCCGCGCAGACGCTGGTCGGCTCCGCCCTCGGCGCCGAGCGGCCCGACGAGGCGCGCGCGACCGCCCGGCGGGTGACCCTGTGGGGCCTGGGCACCGGCGTCCTCGTCGCCGCGCTGCTCCTCGCCCTGCGCGACGTGCTGCTCCCGCTGTTCACCAGCGACCCCGCCGTCCTCGAGCAGGCGGCGCTCGTCTGGTGGTTCCTGGCGCTGATGCAGCCGCTGGCCGGCGTCGTCTTCGCGCTCGACGGTGTGCTCATGGGCGCCGGCGACGTCGGCTACCTGCGCACCATCACGATCGGCTCCGCGCTGGTCGGGTTCCTCCCGCTCTCGCTGCTCGCGCACCCGCTCGGCTGGGGTCTGGCCGGCGTCTGGACCGGGCTGGACCTGTTCATCGGGCTCCGGCTGGTCGCCGTCCTGGGCCGCGTGGCCGGACGGCGCTGGCTGTCTGCTGGGGTGGTGGCGTGAGTCCGAGACGGCCCGACGCCGACGTCCCGCCCGGTCTGCTGCTGGTCGACAAGGCCGGCGGCATGACCTCGCACGACGTGGTGGCGCGGGCGCGGCGCGCCCTGTCGGTGCGCCGGGTCGGGCACGCCGGCACCCTCGACCCGATGGCCACCGGCCTGCTGGTCCTCGGCGTCGGCGCGGCCACCCGGCTGCTCGGGTACGTCGGCGGCCACGACAAGACCTACGAGGCGACGATCCGCCTCGGGCAGACGACGGTCACCGACGACCGCGAGGGCGAGGTGCTGGCCACGACGTCGGCGGCCTCCCTCACCGACGACGACGTCCGGACGGCGCTGGCCGCGCAGACCGGCGCCCTCCAGCAGGTGCCCTCGTCGGTGAGCGCGGTCAAGGTGGGCGGCCGGCGCTCCTACGACCGGGTGCGCGCCGGGGAGCAGGTCGAGCTGGCCCCGCGCGCGGTCACGGTGCACGACCTCACGGTCCACCGCATCGGCCGCCCCACTCCCGACCTGGTGGACGTCGACGTCACGGTCTCCTGCACCGCGGGCACCTACATCCGCGCCATCGCCCGCGACGCGGGGGCGGCCCTCGGGGTCGGCGGGCACCTCACCGCCCTGCGCCGCACCGCCTCCGGCCCGTTCACCGTCGCGCAGGCCGCCCCGGTGGAGGAGGCCGCCGCGGCGCTCGCGGTCGGCGGCGGGACCGGCACGCTCGGGCTCACCGAGGCGGCGACGACGACGTTCCCCGCCCGCGCGGTCACCGAGGACGAGGCGCGGGCCCTGGTCTTCGGCCAGCGGATCCCGGCCACCGGCGCGTCCGGGCTGCACGCCGCGGTCGACCCGGCCGGCCGGCTGGTCGCGCTGGTCGAGGACGCCGGCCGCACCGCGCGCGTGGCGGTCGGCTTCCCGCCGGGTGGCTAACCTCGCGTCCGTGACCCTCGACGCCCGCCTCGCCGCGCTGCACGAGCAGCTGGCCGCACTGCCAGGCGTGCTGGTCGCGTTCTCCGGCGGCGTCGACTCGGGGATGCTGCTCGCCGCGGCCGTCCGCGCCCTCGGCGCCGACCGGGTGGTCGCGGCCACCGCCGTCTCGGCGAGCCTGCCCGCGGCCGAGCGGGCCGGCGCGGTCGCGTTCGCGGCCGGGCTCGGCGTGCGGCACGAGCTGCCCCGCACCTTCGAGCTCGCCCGCGCCGGCTACGTCGCCAACGCCGGCGACCGCTGCGCCTTCTGCAAGACCGAGCTCGTCGACGTCCTGCTGCCGCTCGCGGCCCGGCTCGGCATCGCCGACGTCGTCACCGGCACCAACGCCGACGACATCGGAGCCGGCTTCCGGCCCGGCATCCGCGCCGCCGCCGAGCGGGGCGCCTGGGCGCCGCTGGCGAAGGCCGGCCTCACCAAGGGCGACGTCCGCGCGGCCGCCCTCCGGTGGGGCCTCTCCCTCGCGGACAAGCCGGCCGCCGCCTGCCTGGCCAGCCGGATCGCCTACGGCGTGCCGGTCTCCGCCGAGGGCCTGGCCCGCGTCGAGGCCGCGGAGGCGGCGCTGCGCGCGGCCCTCGCCGACGCCGGCCTGCCGGTGCGCGACCTGCGGGTCCGGGACCTGGGGGACGACGTCGCCCGGGTCGAGGTGGACGCCGCGCTGGTGCCGGAGCTGAGCCCGGAGCTGCTCGCCGCCGTCCGCGGCTTCGCCCGCGTGGAGGTCGACCCGCGCGGCTTCCGGTCCGGCTCGATGAACGAGCTGCTGCCGGACCCGGCCCGCTACCGCTGAGCCGAGCGGGCGATCCGCGCCGCGGCCACCCCGGCGCCGAAGCCGTTGTCGATGTTGACCACGAGCACGCCGGGGGCGCAGGCGGTGAGCATCGTGAGCAGCGCCGCGAGCCCCTCGAACGCCGCGCCGTAGCCCACCGACGTCGGGACGGCGACCACCAGCCGGTCGGTCAGCCCCGCCACAACGCTCGGCAGGGCGCCGTCCATCCCGGCGACGACGACCACGGCGTCGGCCGCGGCGACGTCCGGCGCGACCTCCAGGACGCGGTGCACCCCGGCGACGCCGACGTCGTCCACCCGCCCGGCGCGCACCCCGCAGGCGGCCAGCGTCGCCGCGACCTCCGCCGCCACCGGGCCGTCGGAGGTGCCGGCGGTCAGCACGAGCACGTTCCCGACCGGGGCCGGCAGCGCGCCCACGAACACGCAGCGGGCCTCGGCGTCGACCCGCGCCTGCGGCCACCGGGCCAGGACGGCGTCGGCGGTGGCGTCGTCCACCCTCGTGGCCCAGGCCAGCGGGGCGCCGGCGTCCAGCAGCCCGGCCAGGCAGGCCACCGTCTGCTCGGGTGTCTTGCCGGCGGCGTAGACGACCTCCGGGGTCCCGGTGCGGGCGGCCCGGTCGACGTCGAGCCGGGCGAAGCCGAGGTGGGCGGTGCGCTGCGGGTTCACGCCGTCCAGCATGCGGGATTGATCGCCGCCCGTGCCGGGAAGGGGAGGCCCCATGAGCGTCGTCAAGATCAATGCGATCACCGTGCCCAAGGACAAGCAGGGCCGCTTCGAGGAGCGGTTCCGCGGGCGGGCCGGGGCGGTCGAGGAGACCGAGGGCTTCGAGTGGTTCGAGTTGCTGCGGCCGCTCGAGGGCACCGACCAGTACCTCGTCTACACGCGGTGGAGCAGCGAGGAGGCCTACCGCACCTGGGAGAGCGGTCAGGACTTCGCCCGGGCGCACGAGGGCGGCGGCAGCGACCTCGCGCCCGCGGCCAGCGACTCGCACCACCTGTGGAGCTACGAGGTGATCGAGAGCGCGGGGCCGAAGGCCGGTCCGGCGTAAGCGGCTACTGTGACGAGGCGGGGCGGCGACCCGCCGTGCCCGCCACGTCCCTCGCCCGCAGGTAGGAGCCATGACCGACACGCTCTCCGACAGCCGCAACACCTCCCGGTTCTTCACCGAGGGTGTGCCGGTGGTCGTGGAGGACGTGCGCCGGCGGCCCCCGGCCGAGCGGACCGAGCTGCTGGCCGACCCCGGGTTCGGCCGCTACTTCACCGACTCGATGTTCGTGGCCCGCTACCGCACGGGGGAGGGCTGGTACGACGCTCGGCTGACCGCCTACGCCCCGCTGCAGATGGACCCGAGCACCGCCGCGCTGCACTACGCGCAGTCGATCTTCGAGGGGCTCAAGGCCTACGCCCAGCCCGACGGCAGCGTGGCCACCTTCCGGCCCGAGGCCAACGCCGCCCGCTTCGTCCGCGGCGCCAAGCGGCTGGCGATGCCGCCGGTGCCGGAGGAGGCGTTCATCGCCGCCGTCGACGCCCTGGTCGACGCCGACCGCGACTGGGTGCCCACCGGCCCCGACCAGACGCTGTACCTGCGGCCCTACCAGCTCGCCACGGAGCCGTTCCTCGGCGTCCGGCCGGCCAACGAGTACCTGTTCCTGGTCATCGCCAGCCCGGCCGGCGCCTACTTCGCCCGCGGCGTGCACCCGGTGTCGGTGTACCTCTCCGAGGACTACATCCGCGCGGCGCCGGGCGGCACCGGCGACGTGAAGTGCGCCGGCAACTACGCCGCCAGCCTGCTGGCGCAGGAGCAGGCGATCGCGGCCGGCTGCGACCAGGTCGTCTGGCTCGACGCGGTGGAGAAGCGCTACGTCGAGGAGATGGGCGGGATGAACCTGTTCTTCGTCCTCGGCTCCGGCGCCGACGCCGAGCTGGTCACCCCCGAGCTCACCGGCACGCTGCTGCCCGGCATCACCCGCGACTCGCTGATCACGCTGGCCCGCGAGAGCGGCCACCGGGTGACCGAGCGGCGGTTCAGCGTGGAGGAGTGGCGCAAGGGCGTCGCCGACGGCACCGTCACCGAGACCTTCGCCTGCGGCACCGCCGCCGTCATCACGCCGGTGGGCGAGGTGCGCGCCCGCACCGGCGACTTCGTCATCGGCGACGGCAGCCCCGGCCCGCTGTCGATGAAGCTGCGCGAGTCCCTCCTGGACATCCAGCACGGCCGGGTGGCCGACACCCACGGCTGGCTGCACCGGGTCTCCTGAGCGTGCGCCGCTGGCGGGGGCTGGAAGCGACCCCGGGAGATCTGGGCCGGACCGTCGTCACCATCGGGATGTACGACGGCGTCCACCGGGGTCACCAGGCGCTGATCGGTGAGGCGGTCGCGCGGGCCCGGGCGCTGAACCGGCCCTGCCTGCTGCTCACCTTCGACCCGCACCCGGCGGAGGTCATCCGCCCGGGCTCGCACCCGGCGATCCTCACGTCGATGGACCGCAAGGCCGAGCTGGTGGCCGACCTCGGCGTCGATGCCATGTGCGTGCTGCCGTTCACGCAGGACTTCATGCGGCTCTCGCCGGGCAGCTTCACGCACACGGTGCTCGTCGAGCACCTGCACGCGGCGCTGGTCGTCGTCGGCCCGAACTTCACCTACGGCCACAAGGCCGCGGGCAACGTGCAGACACTGGCCGACGAGGGGCGCCGGTTCGGCTTCGCGGTGGAGGGCGTGCCGCTGGCCAGTGTCGAGGACGACGACGCGGTCACGATCTCTTCCACCTACATCCGCGCCTGCGTCGCGGCCGGCGACATGGAGCCCGCCGCCCGGGCACTGGGGCGGTCGCACCGGGTGGACGGCGTCGTCGTCCGCGGGGACCGCCGCGGCCGGGCGCTGGGCTACCCGACGGCGAACGTGGAGACGCCGGCGTTCACCGCGGTCCCGGCCGACGGCGTGTACGCCGGGCACGTGGTCCTGCGCGACCCGCGCAGCGGAGCCAGCAAGCAGCGGTACCCCGCCGCGATCTCCGTCGGCACCAACCCGACCTTCGAGAGCAGCCGGCGCACCGTGGAGGCCTTCGTCCTCGACTTCGACGGCGACCTGTACGGCGAGCACGTCGGGGTGGAGTTCGTCTCCCGGCTGCGGGGCATGGTCGCCTTCCCCGACGTCGCCGCGCTGGTCGCGGCCATGGACGACGACGTCCGGCGGACCCGTGCCCTGCTGGACGTCCCGCCGCCGTCCTGAGCGCGCTGCCGGTCGCACCACGGCCGCTGGTAACCTCGAACGGACGTCGGTGAACCCGACGCGTGTGCAGGCTGCCCTCGTGACCGAGACCGGGGGCCACACGTGACCTGGCCAGGAGGCCGTCCATGGCGCTGGAGAGCGCAGTCAAGAAGCAGATCATGACCGAGTACGCGACGGTCGAGAACGACACCGGCTCGCCGGAGGTCCAGGTCGCGATGCTGACCCGCCGGATCAGCGACCTGACCGAGCACCTCAAGCAGCACAAGCACGACCACCACAGCCGGCGGGGCCTGCTCCTGCTGGTCGGACGTCGTCGCCGCCTGCTGAACTACCTGGCCAAGACCGACATCAGCCGCTACCGCTCGCTCATCGAGCGGCTCGGTCTGCGCCGGTAAGCACGACGAGGGGACCGTCCACGTGGACGGTCCCCTCTCTCGTGCGGCACCCGCCGCACGGGACCGACGACCCCCGCCGCACCCGTCAGCGGGCCGGTCCTCGGTAGTGGCTCCCGGGCATATCCGGTTCCCGTTCGGGGGATCAGTTCCCGGGGGCTTCGATCGAAGACCGGTCGCCCCGAAGCTGCAGGCGCAGGGTCGCCACAAGAGGAGAAGCGCACGAGGTTCTTCGGGGCAAGGGGCCCCGGGGGCCGTGTGCGACGAAGAGAGAAGGACACGTGTCCGCACCCACCACCCCGGGCAGCATCGCTGCCGAGTTCGACCCCGAGGACGGGGTCACCACGGCCACCGCCGTCATCGACAACGGCAGCTACGGCAGCCGCAGCATCACCTTCGAGACCGGCCGGCTCGCCCGTCAGGCCGCCGGCTCCGTCACGGTCACCATGGGCGACACCATGCTGCTCTCGGCCACCACGGCCGGCCGTCAGCCCAAGGACCAGTTCGACTTCTTCCCGCTCACCGTGGACGTCGAGGAGCGGATGTACGCCGCCGGGCGCATCCCCGGCTCGTTCTTCCGCCGGGAGGGCCGCCCCTCCGAGGACGCGATCCTCACCTGCCGGCTGATCGACCGCCCGCTGCGGCCGACGTTCGCCAAGGGCCTGCGCAACGAGGTCCAGGTGGTCATCACCGTCCTGTCGCTGGACCCCGACCACCTCTACGACGTGCTGGCGATCAACGGCGCCTCGGCGTCCACCCAGCTCTCCGGCCTGCCGTTCTCCGGCCCGGTCGGCGGCACCCGCGTGGCGCTGGTCAACGGCCAGTGGATCGGCTTCCCGACCCACAAGGAGCTCGAGGACGCCGTCTTCGACATGGTCGTGGCCGGCCGGGTCCTGCCCGACGGCGACGTCGCGATCATGATGGTCGAGGCCGAGGCCACCGAGAAGACGATCCAGCTCGTGGCCGGCGGCGCGACCGCCCCCACCGAGGAGGTCGTGGCCCAGGGCCTCGAGGCGGCCAAGCCGTTCATCAAGGTGCTCTGCGAGGCGCAGGCCGCCCTGGCCGGGAAGGCCGCCAAGCCGGTCGCCGACTTCCCGCGCTTCCTCGACTACCAGGACGACGTCTACGCCGCCGTCGAGGCCGAGGCGGCCACCGAGCTGGCCACCGTCCAGGCGATCCCGGGCAAGCACGACCGGGAGGCCGCCACCGACGAGCTCAAGGAGACGGTGAAGGCCAAGCTGGCCGACCAGTTCGCCGGCCGGGAGAAGGAGATCTCCGCGGCGTTCCGCGCGGTGACCAAGAAGGTCGTCCGGCAGCGGATCCTGCGCGACAAGGTCCGCATCGACGGCCGCGGCGTCACCGACATCCGGCCGCTGTCGGCCGAGGTCGAGGTCGTGCCGCGGGTGCACGGCTCGGCGCTGTTCGAGCGCGGCGAGACGCAGATCCTCGGCGTCACCACGCTGAACATGCTCCGGATGGAGCAGCAGCTCGACACGCTCTCGCCGGAGAACCGCAAGCGCTACATGCACAACTACAACTTCCCGCCGTACTCGACCGGTGAGACCGGCCGGGTCGGCTCACCCAAGCGCCGCGAGATCGGCCACGGCGCGCTCGCCGAGCGGGCGCTGCTGCCGGTGCTGCCCGACCGCGAGGAGTTCCCCTACGCGATCCGGCAGGTGTCCGAGGCGCTGAGCTCCAACGGCTCGACGTCCATGGGCTCGGTCTGCGCCTCGACCCTGTCGCTGCTCAACGCCGGTGTGCCGCTGCGCGCCCCGGTCGCCGGCATCGCGATGGGTCTAGTCTCCGACGAGGTCGACGGCAAGACGCAGTACGTCGCGCTGACCGACATCCTCGGCGCCGAGGACGCCTTCGGTGACATGGACTTCAAGGTCGCCGGCACCAAGGACTTCGTGACCGCCCTCCAGCTGGACACGAAGCTCGACGGCATCCCCTCCGACGTCCTGGCCCAGGCGCTGACCCAGGCCCGCGCGGCCCGGCTGCACATCCTCGACGTCATGGGCGAGGCCATCGACGGCCCCGACGAGATGAGCCCGTACGCGCCGCGCGTGACCACGGTGCGCATCCCGGTCGACAAGATCGGCGCGGTCATCGGTCCCAAGGGCCAGATGATCAACGCGATCCAGGACGAGACCGGCGCCGACATCACCATCGAGGACGACGGCACCATCTACGTCGGCGCGTCCGACGGCCCGTCGGCGCAGGCGGCGGTCGACCGCATCAACGCCATCGCCAACCCGCAGCTGCCCAAGGTCGGCGAGCGCTTCCTCGGCACCGTGGTGAAGACGACGCCGTTCGGCGCCTTCGTCTCGCTGCTGCCGGGCAAGGACGGCCTGGTGCACATCAGCAAGCTCGGTGGCGGCAAGCGCATCGGCAAGGTCGAGGACGTCGTCAACGTCGGCGACAAGCTGCAGGTCGAGATCACCGACATCGACGCCCGCGGCAAGATCAGCCTCGTCCCCGTCCAGGCCGAGGCCGCCGCCGAGGGCGGCGACTCCGCCGAGGCGGCTGCTGCCGAGGACGTGGCAGAGGCCGCGCACGCGGGTGAGTGACCACGCCTGAGGTTCTGGGCGACGGGGTGGGTGCCACGGCACCCACCCCGTTCCCTGTCGGGAAGACCGTGCTGCTCGACCAGGACGAGGTCGGCGGGCGGGTGGAGCGGACCGAGCTGCCCGGTGGGCTGCGGGTCCTGACCGAGACGATGCCGGGGGTGCTCTCGGCGACCCTCGGGATCTGGGTCGGCGTCGGCTCGCGGGACGAGACGCCCGCGCTGGCCGGCTCGTCGCACTTCCTCGAGCACCTGCTGTTCAAGGGGACGACGAGCCGCACCGCGCTGGAGATCGCGACGGCGATGGACGCCGTCGGCGGTGAGATGAACGCCTTCACCGCCAAGGAGCACACCTGCTACTACGCGAACGTGCTCGCCAGCGACCTGCCGCTGGCCGTCACCCTGCTCTCGGACCTGGTCACCGAGGCGTGCAACACCGCCGAGGACCTCGAGTCGGAGCGGACGGTGGTGCTCGAGGAGATCGCCATGCGCGACGACGAGCCCGCAGACGCGGTGCACGACCTGTTCGCCGAGACGCTGTTCGGTGCCACGCCGCTCGGGCGGTCCGTGCTCGGCTCGGTCGAGTCGATCGAGAACCTCACCCGGGACGACGTCGACGGCTGGTACCGGCGGCGTTACTCGATGCCCTCGATCGTCGTCACCGCGGCCGGCCGGGTGGACCACCAGCAGGTGCTCGACCTGGTCACCGCGGCGTTCGCCGACCGGCTCGGCGGCGAGTCCGGTCCCGCGCCGCTGCGCCGCGGCGACGACATCGCGCTGGAGCGCCCGGCCCGGGCCACCGGCCTGATCAACCGGCGCACCGAGCAGACCCACCTGCTCTACGGCGGCCTCGGCCTCGGCCGGCTCGACGAGCGGCGCTACGCCGCGGCCGTGCTGGAGACCGCCGTCGGCGGCGGGATGAGCTCGCGGCTGTTCCAGGAGATCCGCGAGAAGCGCGGACTGGTCTACAGCGTCGGCTCGGCCCTGACGCACTACGCCGGCACCGGCTCCTTCTCGGTGTATGCCGGCTGCTCGCCCAAGCGGGTGCCGGAGGTGTTGCGGCTTGTCCGCGAGGAGCTGGCGCGGGTGGCCGCCGAGGGGCTCACCCCCGAGGAGGTGGCGCGCGGCCGCGGGCAGCTCAAGGGCGGCCTGGTGCTCGGCCTCGAGGACACCGGCTCCCGGATGAGCCGGCTGGGCAAGAGCGAGCTGTCCTACGGGGAGTACCTGCCGGTGCGCGAGGTGCTGGCCCGCCTGGACGCCGTCGACGAGGGGCAGGTGCGCGCCGTCGGCGCCGACCTGCTGACCCGCGAGACCTGCCTGGCGGTCGTCGGCCCGTACCGCGAGTCGGACCTCGACCGCCTGTAGCGATGACCGGTCCGCTCGAGGTCCACAGCCCGCTGTCCCGCGGCGCCTTCGCGGTGACGGTCCTCGTGTCGCTGGCGGTGCTGTTCGCGCCGGCGAGCGACGTGCCGACCGCGCCGCCGGGCGTGGACAAGCTGGTCCACCTCCTCATCTTCGGCGCGCTGGCGTTCACCGGGCGCTGGGCCGGCTTGCCGCGGGCCCCGCTGGCCGGCCTGCTCGTGCTCTACGCAGCCGTCAGCGAGGTGCTGCAGAGCCTTCCGTTCCTCGACCGCTCGTCGTCGGTCGCCGACTGGCTGGCCGACGTCGCCGGCGTGCTGCTCGGGCTGCTGCTCTGGGGCTGGCTGGAGCGGCGGCGGGTGGCGCGCTGACCCGGTGTGTTGCACCGGGCCTGCCGGTTGGTAAGCCTGACGCCGTGACCACGAGCGCCTCGGTTCCCGGCCGGCAGTCCGATCCCTCCGACGGGGCCTCGGTGATCACCGTCGGCGTCCTCGGGGCGCGTGGCCGCATGGGCACCGAGGTGGTGAAGGCGATCAACGCCGCCGACGACCTCGAGCTCGTGGCGATGGTCGACGCCGGTGACTGGCTGTTCAACGTCGCCGACGCCGGCGCCCAGGTCGTCGTGGACTTCACCCGCCCGGACGTCGTCATGGACAACATCCGCTTCTGCATCGACAACAACATCCACTGCGTCGTGGGGACGACGGGCTTCGACGAGGCCAAGCTGGCGACGGTCGCCGAGTGGCTCGAGCCCAAGCCGGACCTCGGCGTGGTCATCGCCCCGAACTTCGGCATCGGCGCGGTGCTGCTGATGCGCTTCGCGCAGGAGGCGGCGCGGTTCTTCCCGTCGGCCGAGGTGGTCGAGCTGCACCACCCGAACAAGGTGGACGCCCCCTCGGGAACCGCCGTCCGCACCGCCCGTCTGGTGGCCGCCGCCCGCCGTGCCGCCGGCCTGCCGCCCGCGCCCGACGCGACGACGGACTCGCTGCCGGGTGCACGGGGCGCCGACGTGGAGGGGATCGCGGTGCACGCCGTGCGGCTCACCGGGCTGGTCGCCCACCAGGAGGTGCTCATGGGCGCTGCGGGGGAGACGTTGACCCTCCGCCACGACTCCTACGACCGCGCCTCCTTCATGCCGGGGGTGCTGCTCGCCGTCCGGGAGATCGGCCGGCGCCCCGGCCTGACCGTGGGGATCGAGGGCCTCCTCGGCCTGTGACGGGGGCCTCCGGGACCCCCTGTGCACCGGCCTCCGAAGTCGTGTATGGTCGTCGATGCGCCGCGCGGGGCCGAGAGGCCAGCCGGACGATCCCCTGCGGGAATGTCCGGTCGCGGTGTAGGGTTGGACAACAAGCCGCCATCGATGAAGCCCGTGAGGGTCTATTCGGTGCGCGTCCGCTCCTTGAGAACTCAACAGCGTGCCGAAAGTCAGTGCCAAGTAACAACCCCTTTGTGGGTTTCTTTGGGTTGATTGATATCGCGATCTGTCAGGTCGCGGTTCTCAGCCGGTATCAAATCATCTACGGAGAGTTTGATCCTGGCTCAGGACGAACGCTGGCGGCGTGCTTAACACATGCAAGTCGAACGGTGAACCCGCTTCGGTGGGGGATCAGTGGCGAACGGGTGAGTAACACGTGGGCAACCTGCCCCCGGCTCTGGGATAACTCCAAGAAATTGGGGCTAATACCGGATATGTCCGCTGACCGCATGGTCTGGTGGTGGAAAGGGTTTCCGGCTGGGGATGGGCCCGCGGCCTATCAGCTTGTTGGTGGGGTAGTGGCCTACCAAGGCGACGACGGGTAGCCGGCCTGAGAGGGTGACCGGCCACACTGGGACTGAGACACGGCCCAGACTCCTACGGGAGGCAGCAGTGGGGAATATTGCGCAATGGGCGAAAGCCTGACGCAGCGACGCCGCGTGGGGGATGACGGCCTTCGGGTTGTAAACCTCTTTCAGCAGGGACGAAGCCTTTTCGGTGACGGTACCTGCAGAAGAAGCACCGGCCAACTACGTGCCAGCAGCCGCGGTAATACGTAGGGTGCAAGCGTTGTCCGGAATTATTGGGCGTAAAGAGCTCGTAGGCGGTTCGTCGCGTCGGCTGTGAAATCCCGAGGCTCAACCTCGGGTCTGCAGTCGATACGGGCGGACTGGAGTTCGGCAGGGGAGACTGGAATTCCTGGTGTAGCGGTGAAATGCGCAGATATCAGGAGGAACACCGGTGGCGAAGGCGGGTCTCTGGGCCGATACTGACGCTGAGGAGCGAAAGCGTGGGGAGCGAACAGGATTAGATACCCTGGTAGTCCACGCCGTAAACGTTGGGCGCTAGGTGTGGGGGCCATTCCACGGTCTCCGTGCCGCAGCTAACGCATTAAGCGCCCCGCCTGGGGAGTACGGCCGCAAGGCTAAAACTCAAAGGAATTGACGGGGGCCCGCACAAGCGGCGGAGCATGTTGCTTAATTCGATGCAACGCGAAGAACCTTACCTAGGCTTGACATGCACGGAAATCTCCCAGAGATGGGGGGTCCGTAAGGGCCGTGCACAGGTGGTGCATGGTTGTCGTCAGCTCGTGTCGTGAGATGTTGGGTTAAGTCCCGCAACGAGCGCAACCCTCGTTCCATGTTGCCAGCACGTGATGGTGGGGACTCATGGGAGACTGCCGGGGTCAACTCGGAGGAAGGTGGGGATGACGTCAAATCATCATGCCCCTTATGTCTAGGGCTGCAAACATGCTACAATGGCCGGTACAAAGGGCTGCGATACCGTGAGGTGGAGCGAATCCCAAAAAGCCGGTCTCAGTTCGGATTGGGGTCTGCAACTCGACCCCATGAAGTTGGAGTCGCTAGTAATCGCAGATCAGCAACGCTGCGGTGAATACGTTCCCGGGCCTTGTACACACCGCCCGTCACGTCACGAAAGTCGGTAACGCCCGAAGCCGGTGGCCCAACCCCTCGTGGGAGGGAGCCGTCGAAGGCGGGATCGGCGATTGGGACGAAGTCGTAACAAGGTAGCCGTACCGGAAGGTGCGGCTGGATCACCTCCTTTCTAAGGAGCACTCGCCGGCCCGCTATCCGCGGGTCGGTGCAGAGCCATGCCAGCACGGTGACGGTCCGCCATCTGCGGTGGGCCGCGGGTTGTCTGGATGGTGCTCGAGGGTGGAACGCTGACCAGTTCGGCCGCCGGCCCGCGCCGGCCCCCAGTACTGCCGCCCCGCGAGGGGCTGCGTGGACCGGGGTGGGACGCGGGGACCGGGGTCGTAGGCACGCTGTTGGGTCCTGAGGGAGCGGGCCCGTCCCCGGGTGGGGGTGGGGCTTCCTCGACAGGGCCATCCGGTTTCCGGACCACCGCGCGCGGCGCGGGTTCGGCGGGAACGCCGGCGGATGGTGGCTGTTTGTTCGTTGAGAACTGCACAGTGGACGCGAGCATCTTTTTGAGCTCTGTGGTTTGCAGAGCGTGTAGGCCCGCCCGGACCGCCGGGCCCCTTGTCGGGGTGTGGTGGTGGGGGCGGAATTGTTGTGTGTCAAGTTGGTAAGGGCACACGGTGGATGCCTGGGCACCAGGAGCCGATGAAGGACGTGGGAGGCTGCGATAAGCCTCGGGGAGCTGCCAACCGAGCGTTGATCCGAGGATGTCCGAATGGGGGAACCCCGCACCAGTCATGTGGTGTGACCCGCGCCTGAACACATAGGGCGTGTGGAGGGAACGTGGGGAAGTGAAACATCTCAGTACCCACAGGAAGAGAAAACAACCGTGATTCCGTGAGTAGTGGCGAGCGAAAGCGGAGGAGGCTAAACCGGTCGCATGTGATACCCGGCAGGGGTTGTGCGGTCGGGGTTGTGGGACGATCCAGCCATTTCTGCCGGAGTGGCGGGGAGTGAGAAAGCGGCGTCGCTAGTGGAAGGCCTCTGGAAGGGGTCGCCGTAGAGGGTGAGAGCCCCGTACACGAAAGCGTGTCGCCTCCCGGATCTGTTTCCCAAGTAGCACCGAGCCCGTGAAATTCGGTGTGAATCCGGCGGGACCACCCGCTAAGCCTGAATACTCCCTGGTGACCGATAGCGGACAAGTACCGTGAGGGAAAGGTGAAAAGTACCCCGGGAGGGGAGTGAAATAGTACCTGAAACCGTGTGCCTACAAGCCGTGAGAGCCTTAGCCGCATCCGTGTGGCGGGGTGATTGCGTGCCTTTTGAAGAATGAGCCTGCGAGTTAGCGGTACGTGGCGAGGTTAACCCGTGGGGGGTAGCCGTAGCGAAAGCGAGTCCGAACAGGGCGCTTCTAGTCGCGTGCTCTAGACCCGAAGCCGAGTGATCTACCCATGGCCAGGTTGAAGCGCGGGTAAGACCGCGTGGAGGACCGAACCCACCAGGGTTGAAAACCTGGGGGATGAGCTGTGGGTAGGGGTGAAAGGCCAATCAAACTCGGTGATAGCTGGTTCTCCCCGAAATGCATTTAGGTGCAGCGTCGCGTGTTTCTTGCCGGAGGTAGAGCACTGGATGGCCTAGGGGGCCCACAAGCTTACTGAAGTCAACCAAACTCCGAATGCCGGTAAGTGAGAGCGCGGCAGTGAGACTGCGGGCGATAAGGTTCGTAGTCGAGAGGGAAACAGCCCAGATCATCGGCTAAGGCCCCTAAGCGTGTGCTAAGTGGAAAAGGATGTGGGATCGCAGAGACAACCAGGAGGTTGGCTTAGAAGCAGCCACCCTTGAAAGAGTGCGTAATAGCTCACTGGTCAAGTGGTTCCGCGCCGACAATGTAGCGGGGCTCAAGCACACCGCCGAAGCCGTGACACTCCAGCGTGTACTCCGCCGGTCCTCGTAGGGGCCGGCCAGGGGCTGGGGTGGGTAGGGGAGCGTCGCGTGGTGGGTGAAGCGGCGGAGGGATCCAGCCGTGGACGCCACGCGAGTGAGAATGCAGGCATGAGTAGCGAGAGGGGAGTGAGAAACTCCCCCGCCGGAAGACCAAGGGTTCCTGGGCCAGGCTAATCCGCCCAGGGTGAGTCGGGACCTAAGGCGAGGCCGACAGGCGTAGTCGATGGACAACGGGTTGATATTCCCGTACCCGCGAAGGAGCGTCCATGCCGAACCCGGCGATGCTAACCACCCGACGCCACGCCGAGCTTTCGAGCGGAGCGTGGTCGAGCGTGGGACCCGGACCGGTAGTAGGCAAGCGATGGGGTGACGCAGGAAGGTAGTCGGGCCGGTGAGTGGTGGTACCGGTGCAAGGGTGTGGCCCGCGGAGCAGGCAAATCCGTTCCGCATGCAGGGTGAGGCCTGACGCATAGCCGAATGAGGCGAATCCGATGATCCTATGCTGCCGAGAAAAGCCTCTAGCGAGTTCCGAGCGGCCCGTACCCCAAACCAACTCAGGTGGTCAGGTAGAGAATACCGAGGCGATCGAGCGAACTGTGGTTAAGGAACTCGGCAAAATGCCCCCGTAACTTCGGGAGAAGGGGGACCCTTCGCCGTCAACCGCCTCGCGCGGGGCAGCGGTGGGGGGTCGCAGAGACCAGTGAGAAGCGACTGTTTACTAAAAACACAGGTCCGTGCGAAGTCGTAAGACGATGTATACGGACTGACGCCTGCCCGGTGCTGGAACGTTAAGGGGACGGGTTAGTGCCCTCGGGTGCGAAGCTCAGAACTCAAGCGCCAGTAAACGGCGGTGGTAACTATAACCATCCTAAGGTAGCGAAATTCCTTGTCGGGTAAGTTCCGACCTGCACGAATGGCGTAACGACTTCTCAGCTGTCTCAACCACAGGCTCGGCGAAATTGCACTACGAGTAAAGATGCTCGTTACGCGCGGCAGGACGGAAAGACCCCGGGACCTTCACTACAGCTTGATATTGGTGTTCGGTTCGGCTTGTGTAGGATAGGTGGGAGACCGTGAAGCGGGCACGCCAGTGTCCGTGGAGTCGCCGTTGAAATACCACTCTGGTCGAATTGGATGTCTAACCTCGGTCCGTGATCCGGATCAGGAACAGTGTCAGGTGGGTAGTTTAACTGGGGCGGTTGCCTCCCAAAATGTAACGGAGGCGCCCAAAGGTTCCCTCAGCCTGGTTGGCAATCAGGTGTCGAGTGCAAGTGCACAAGGGAGCTTGACTGCGAGACCGACGGGTCGAGCAGGAGCGAAAGCTGGGACTAGTGACCCGGCACCGGCAGGTGGAAGCGGTGTCGCTCAACGGATAAAAGGTACCCCGGGGATAACAGGCTGATCTTCCCCAAGAGTCCATATCGACGGGATGGTTTGGCACCTCGATGTCGGCTCGTCGCATCCTGGGGCTGGAGTAGGTCCCAAGGGTTGGGCTGTTCGCCCATTAAAGCGGTACGCGAGCTGGGTTTAGAACGTCGTGAGACAGTTCGGTCCCTATCCGCCGCGCGCGTAAGAGACTTGCGAAGAGCTGTCCCTAGTACGAGAGGACCGGGACGGACGAACCTCTGGTGTGCCAGTTGTACCGCCAGGTGCACTGCTGGTTGGCTACGTTCGGCAGGGATAACCGCTGAAAGCATCTAAGCGGGAAGCTCGCTTCAAGATGAGGTCTCTCACCTCCATGAGAGGGTAAGGCCCCCGCCCAGACCAGCGGGTCGATAGGCCGGAAGTGGAAGCACCGCAAGGTGTGCAGCTGACCGGTACTAACAGGCCGAGGACTTGACTCACACACCCTCACGCCCCCGCGGCGGCAGCAAAAAGGGAAGTCTCGCGTCCACTGTGCGGTTCTGAACGCACAAACCGGCCCACCCCGTACAACGGGTGCCCGGTCTGACATGTTCACAGCGTTACGGCGGCCATGGCGAGAGGGAAACGCCCGGACCCATTCCGAACCCGGAAGCTAAGCCTCTCAGCGCCGATGGTACTGCCCCGGGGACGGGGTGGGAGAGTAGGACGCCGCCGGACAACCATTCCCGAACGGGGCCCCAGCCACCAGGCTGCGGGCCCCGTTCGGCATGCCCACGCCACCCCGGGCACGCCAGCCCGAAAACGCCCCGCACTCGATCGCGCGAAAGCCCCCGCACTCGATCGCGCGAAAGCCCCCGCACTCGATCGCGCGAAAGCCCCCGCACTCGAGCGCGCGAAAGCCCCCGCACTCGAGCGCGCGAAAGCCCCCGCACTCGAGCGCGCGAAAGCGCGCGGGGTCAAGGGACGGTGCGGCGGAGGCCTTAGCGGCGGGGTTCCTTGGTGGTGGCGCCGACATTGTCCGCGAGCCAGACGTTGAGCGGGTGCAGTTCGCGCCAGGCCGCGCGCACCTCGTCCAGCGCTTTCCGGTCGTGCAGCCAGTCGGCCGGCTCCCAGTGCCGGCTGGCGTGCAGCGACTTGTGCTTCAGCAGGTCCACCCGAGGGGCGTCGGCGGCGTGCCCGGACGGCACCCGGGTCAGGCGCTCGCCGTCGATGCTGAAGCCCGCGGCGGACAGTCGCTCCACCTCCTGTTGGAGGCGCGGTCCCTGCACGTCGTCGGCCACGGCACGGCGGTACCGGTCGACCTGGTCGGACTCCAGCCGCCACGAGCCGCCGGACACCAGCAGCCCGTCCGCGGAGATCTGCACGTACCAGGCGCCGGCACCACGCCCGTCGGGAGCCACGACCGCGCCGGCATGCGTCTTGTACGGCGTCTTGTCGTGGCTGAACCGCACATCGCGATACGGCCGGAACATCCTCGCCGTCCCGAACTCCGGCGCCAACTCCTCGAGCAGCGCCAGCATCGGCTTGCGCACCTGGGCCTCGTAGTCGGCCTTGTGCCGGGTCCAGTAGGTCTTGCTGTTGTCGGCCTCGAGGCCCTCGTAGAAGACCAGCCCCTCGTCCGGGAACCCCTCGAACGTCACCGGGTCTCCTCCCCGTCGTCGACTGCGTCGTCGAGCATCGTGTGCCAGCGGATCTCGCGCAGCGGCTCGCCGCCGGTGTCCAGGGTTCGTGCCCAGCCCTGCTGCGCCCAGCCGGCGGACTCGAAGAACCGGGCGGATACCCGGTCGGTCTCCGTCAGCCACACCTGCAGCCGGGCCGCGCCGGTCGCGCGGGCCAGGTCGGCGACCGCCGCGAGCAGCCGGCTGCCGTGGCCGCGCCGGCCCCAGCGCGGCTCCACCAGCAGCGTCGCGATCTCCGTCGTCGGCCCGGCCGGGTGCGGCGCCTCTCCGCGGGCGATCTCGGCGGGGCCGTAGGCGGCGAAGCCGACCACCTCGTCGCGCTCGACGGCCACCAGGACGCCGTGGCCGGGCGTCGGGGGCGTCAGCACGGCGGCGCGCCAGGACTCGGTCGCGGCCGACTCGTCCCAGTCGTCGAGGACGGCGAGGGGCAGGACGCCGCGGTAGGCGGTCCGCCAGGTCACCAGCTGGACGCGCGCGACCGCGGCGGCGTCGTCGACCCGCGCCGGCCGGACGGAGACCTCCGCCGTCCCCGAGAGACGAGGGAAAGGGCTGGCGGCGTCCACCCGGGCAGCGTAGGACGCGCGACGGACCGGCTCGGACGGGCGGCGGTGCGGGTGCTGGAATCGGGGCGTGACGACGACGCGCGAGAACAGCGCACCCCATCCGGCGGCCGGCGCCCGGCCGGTGACCGCCGGCGTCGTCGGCGCCCTGGCGATCGTCTACGTGGTCTGGGGCTCGACCTACCTGGCCATCAAGTACACCGTCGCCGATCTGCCGCCGCTCCTGGCCATGGGCTGCCGATTCCTGCTCGCCGGCACGCTGCTGCTGCTCGTCGTCCTCGCCACCCGCGGCCGGACGGCGCTGCGCACGACGCGCCGCCAGCTGGCCACGGCCGCGGCGTGCGGCCTGCTCCTGCTCGTGGGCGGCAACGGGCTGGTCGCCGTCGCGGAGCAGTACGTCGACTCCGGTCTGGCCGCGCTGCTCATCGCCGCGACGCCGCTGTGGGTCGTCGTCCTCCGGGCGCTGTTCGGGGACCGGCCCGGGGCGGCGACCGTCGGCGGGCTGGTCCTCGGCATGGCCGGCGTCGGCGTGCTGCTGCGGCCCGGCTTCGGTGGCGAGCACGGCATCGGTCCCCTCCTGCTGGTCTGCCTCAGCTCGCTGCTCTGGTCGATCGGCACGGTGCTCGCCACACGGCGCCCGCTGCCGGCGGACCCGTTCGC
Organism: Geodermatophilus sp. SMS 5-13; assembly: GCF_059428245.1. Classification (NCBI taxonomy): domain Bacteria; kingdom Bacillati; phylum Actinomycetota; class Actinomycetes; order Geodermatophilales; family Geodermatophilaceae; genus Geodermatophilus; species Geodermatophilus sp. SMS 5-13. The sequence continues at coordinate 4,336,441 of NZ_CP165729.1, read as the reverse complement.
GACCACGGTCGTCGAGATGGCGGCCGGCGGGACGGCCATGGTCGTGCTCGGCTCGCTCGGCGGCGAGTGGGGGCGGGTCGACCTCGGTGCCGTCGACGCGGCCTCGTGGGTCGCCTTCGGCTACCTGGTCCTCGTCGGCAGCCTCGTCGCCTACAGCGCCTACGTGTGGTTGCTCGCGCACGCGCCGGTGTCGCTGGTGACCACCTACGCGTACGTGAACCCGGCCGTGGCGGTCGGCCTCGGCGCGCTGTTCCTCGGCGAGCCGCTCACCGGCCCCGTGCTCATCGGCGGCGCGGTCATCATCGCGGCGGTCGCCCTGGTCATCACGGCCGAGTCGCGCAGCGCCCGGCGCGCCCGACCGGCACGGGACGAAGGCCCCCTGCCGGTCGAGCCGACCTGAAACCGTCGGACCGGAACGGCAGGATCGATGGAGTGAGCACCCGAGTCGAGCGTCTCCCGGCGCCCCTGGCCCGGCGCATCGCCCTCGCCGCCCAGGGCTTCGCCGAGCCGCGGCCGACCGGCCTCGTCGACACCCGGCAGCTGCGCCGGCTCACCGCGCGGCTGGGCGTCGTCCAGATCGACTCGGTCAACGTGCTGTCCCGCTCGCACTACCTGCCCGCGTTCAGCCGGCTCGGGCCCTACCCCCGCGCGGCGCTGGACCACCTCGCCGGCCGCCGGAGGGAGCTGTTCGAGTACTGGGCGCACGAGGCGTCGTACCTGCCCGTGCGGCTGCAGCCGTACCTGCGCTGGCGCATGGCGGCCGCCGAGCAGCACGCCTGGGGATCGATGGTCCGTCTCCAGCGCGAGCGGCCCGGCTACGTCGCCGAGATCCTCGACCGCGTTCGCGAGCAGGGAGCGATCAAGGCGAGCGACCTGCTCGAGTCCCGGCCCGAGCGACCGGGAACCATGTGGAACTGGCACGCCGGCAAGGTCGCGCTCGAGTGGCTCTTCTACACCGGCGTGCTCACCGCGCGGCAGCGCACCGCGGGCTTCGAGCGCGTCTACGACCTCACCGAGCGGGTGCTGCCCGCCGAGGCCCTCGCCGTCCCGACGCCCGAGCCGGAGGCGGCGTTCCGCGAGCTGATCCGCACGGCGGCCCGGGCGCTGGGCGTGGCGACCGAACGGGATCTGCGCGACTACTTCCGCCTCAAGCCCGCGCCGGCGCGGCAGGCGATCGCCGAGCTGGCCGACGCCGGCGAGTTGCAGCCCGTCGAGGTCGACGGCTGGGCGGGGACGGCCTGGCTGGACCCGGCGGCGCGCCGGCCGCGCTGGATCCGCGCCCGCGCCCTGCTCAGCCCGTTCGACTCACTGGTGTGGGAGCGCCCGCGGGTCGAGCGCATCTTCGGCTTCCACTACCGCCTGGAGATCTACACGCCCGCGGCCAAGCGGGTGCACGGCTACTACGTGCTGCCCTTCCTGCTGGGCGACCGCCTGGTCGGCCGCGTCGATCTCAAGGCCGACCGGCAGGCCGGCGTCCTGCGCGTGCAGTCGGCCTTCGCCGAGGACGGCGTCGACCGTGCGCTGGTCGCCGCGGAGCTGGCCGACGAGCTGGCGCTCATGGCCGCGTGGCTGGAGCTGGACGCCGTCGCCGTCACCGACCGGGGAGATCTGGCGCCCGACCTGCAGGCGGTGCTGGGGCCGGCCGCCGCGACGGGCTGACCCGCGCCCGTCCGGCGGGGCCCCGGCCGCTCAGCTGCAGCGCAGGAGGATCTGGCTCATGCCGGCGTCGTCCGCCGGATGCGCAGGCCGCCGGAGACGGTCCGCACCGCGACGCTCAGCTCGGCCGGCCCGTCGCCGCCGGGCCCGTCCTCGTCGAGGTGGGACTCCATCCGGCCGGAGACGCTGGAGAGGTCCAGCCACACCCGCAGGCCCGGGACGACGCCCAGCGAGACGTCGCCCGACACCGTCTTGACGCTCACCTTGCCGCCGGCGACCCGGTCGATGCCGACGTCCCCGGACGCGGTGTTGATCGAGACGTCGCCCGCGGCGGAGCCGACCTCGACGTCGCCGGCCGCCGTCTTCACCTCCAGGCCGGCGCCCACGGACTCCACCCGCACGTCCGCCGATGCCGAGCCCACGGTCGCGCGGCCGGACACCGTGCCGACCCGGGCGGTCCCGCTCGCGGTGCGCAGCTGCAGGTCGGTGCAGGACTCGACGGCGGCGTCGGCGCTGGCGCCGGTCAGCTCGACCCGGCCCAGCTCGCCCCGCAGCTCGACGTCGGCCGAGGCGACGGCGACGCGGGCGGCGGTGCCCGGAGGGACGGCGACCCGCACCGCGAACGCGGGCGGCCGCAGCTGCAGCCGCCGCTCGGGCACGGTGACCCGCAACCGCGAGCCGACGAGATACAGGTCGACGCGGTCGAGGAGCTGCTCGGCGCCGCTGTCGAGGGGCTCGATCTCGACCACGTACTCGGTCGTGCCCTCGACCGCGTCGACGTCGACGGAGCCGGCGGGGTTGCGGATCTCGACGGCGAAGGGGCCGGCGCCGACGGGGAAGCGGTGCGTGCGCGTGTCCAACGGTTCCTCCAGGTGGGATCAGCTGCGGGCGAAGCCGGTGTAGCGGCGGGGGCCGCGGCCCGGCTGCGGACCAGGGCGGGGCTCGCGGAGCGCGCCCGAGACCGCCCGCACGAGCCAGGCGTTGAGCGAGACCCCGGAGGCGGCCGCGGCCGCCTCCGCGCGGGACTTGAGCTGCTCGGGGAGGCGCAGGCTGATGCGGGCGACCGACCCGTCGTCGTCCCCGCTGTCCTCGTCGCCGGCCTCGGGCTCCTCGGCCGGCTCGTGGTGCACGGGCGGGACGACGACGACCTCGGGGTCGCGCCCGCGCACGCGGATGTCGACGAGCGCGCCCTCGAGCGCCGCGGTCACCTCGGCCGCCATGTCCGACAGCGCGTTGGTGACCGTCAGCCGGACGGCGGGCTCCATCGTGTCGGCGAGCAGCCGGGCGGTCTCCCGCGCCTGCTCGCCGCCGGCGGCCGCGGCCGCGGTCAGGGCGGTCCGCAGGGCGTCGACGTAGTCGCTGAGATCCATGGACGCCATGGTGGCGTCATTCCCCCCGCACGACGGTGTCGGGCCCGCCGTGGTGCCGCCGCCAGGGGGACAGCAGGCGCGCGACGTCGCGGTCGTGGCCCCGCCCGGCGTGCCGGCCCCGGGACTGACGCAGCTGGCCCCGGAGTTCCTCGGTATATGTCCAGTTCTCCATGGCGCCACTATGGCACCATAATGACGCCATCACAACACCATGGTGCAGTCGTCGTGGTGTCGCCGGTTGCAGCGCCGTAGGCTCGGCGCCGTGCCACCGATCGCGCGGCTCACGGTCCAGGTGATCGCCCAGACGCACTTCGACCCCCCGGCCGACGTGCCCTGGGAGACCGACGCGGAGGGCGGCCAGGCGCTCGCCGAGTTCGCCGGCCGGGCCTGCTACCAGTCCTGGAGCAAGCCGAACCCGGCGACGGCGACCAACCAGGGCTACCTCCGGCACATCCTCGAGGTCGGCCACCTCTCGGTGCTCGAGCACGGGACGGTGAGCCTGTACCTGTCCGGGGTGTCCCGGTCGCTGACCCACGAGCTGATCCGCCACCGGCACTTCTCCTACAGCCAGCTCTCCCAGCGCTACGTCCCCGAGGGCAACGCCGCCGTCGTCGAACCGGTGGTCATCGCCGAGGACCCGGAGCTGCACGAGAAGTTCCTCGCGGCCACCGACGCCGCGCTGGCCGCCTACGGCGAGCTGCTCGAGGCCCTGGAGAAGCGGTTCGCCGACGTCCCGAACGGCACGCTGCGCCGCAAGCAGGCCCGCCAGGCCGCCCGAGCGGTGCTGCCCAACGCCATCGAGACCCGCATCGTCGTCACCGGCAACTACCGCGCCTGGCGGCACTTCATCGCGATGCGGGCCAGCGAGCACGCCGACGTCGAGATCCGCGAGCTGGCGATCGCCTGCCTGCGCGAGCTGCAGGCGGTGGCCGGCCACGTCTTCAGCGACTTCCGGATCAGCCGGCTGGCCGACGGCACCGAGGTGGCGGCCAGCCCGTACGTGGCCGAGGGGTAGGCGGGGACCCAGGGACTCCTGGGGCGTGGCCGGTCGATGGCGTCGGCACCCCGACCTAGAGTCGACGGGCGCCGACGAGGGGGAGTCACATGATCGACACGCAGTACGAGGACCTGCTGCGCCGGGTGCTGGAGACCGGCACCCCGAAGTCCGACCGCACCGGCACCGGCACGAGCAGTGTCTTCGGGGAGCGGCTGCGCTACGACCTGTCCCGAGGTTTCCCGCTGGTGACGACGAAGAAGGTGCACTTCAAGTCGGTCGCCTACGAGCTGCTGTGGTTCCTGCGCGGCGAGGGCAACGTCCGGTGGCTGCAGGAGCACGGCGTCTCCATCTGGGACGAGTGGGCGGCCGAGGACGGCGGCCTCGGGCCGGTGTACGGCGTCCAGTGGCGCTCCTGGCCCGCACCAGACGGCGGTGCGATCGACCAGATCTCCCAGGTGCTCGAGACCCTGCGCGCCGACCCGGACTCGCGGCGCATGCTCGTCTCCGCGTGGAACGTCGGCGCGCTGCCGGAGATGGCGCTGGCGCCGTGCCACGCGATGTTCCAGTTCTACGTCGCCGACGGCCGGCTCTCCTGCCAGCTCTACCAGCGCAGCGCGGACCTGTTCCTGGGGGTGCCGTTCAACATCGCCAGCTACGCGCTGCTCACCCAGATGGTCGCCCAGCAGGTCGGCCTGGAGCCCGGCGACTTCATCTGGGTCGGCGGGGACTGCCACGTCTACGCCAACCACGTCGACCAGGTGCGCGAGCAGCTCTCCCGCGAGGTCCGGCCGTTCCCGCGGCTGACGATCGACCGGGCGCCGTCGCTGTTCGAGTACGACTACGCCGACTTCCACGTGCACGACTACGACCCGCACCCGGCGATCCGCGCCGCGGTGGCGGTGTGAGCGTCCGGCTGGTCTGGGCGCAGGACACCGACGGCGTCATCGGGGCCGACGGGGCGCTGCCCTGGCACCTGCCCGAGGACCTGCGGCTGTTCCGCGCGCTCACCCTCGGCTCCACGGTCGTCATGGGCCGCCGGACCTGGCTGTCGCTGCCGCCGCGGGTGCGGCCGCTGCCCGGCCGGCGCAACGTCGTCCTCAGCACGACGCTCACCGACGCCGGGGTCGGCGTGCCGGTGGCGACCTCGGTCGAGGACGTCCTCGCGGCGCACGACGAGCTCTGGGTGATCGGCGGCGGCGGGGTCTACACGGCGTTCCTGCCGCACGCCGACGAGATCGTGGTCACCGAGGTCGACGGCCGGTTCCCCGGCGACACCTGGGCGCCCCGGCTCGACGGTGACTGGGAGCTCGAGATGCGCATGCCGGCGGAGGGCTGGCTGCCCTCCGCGGGCGGGCTCCGGTTCGCCGTCTCGTGGTGGCGACGGGGAGCAGCGGCCGGGTCCGCGACGAGCCCGGTCCCGGCGGCGCTGACACGCTGGCGCGCGGACGTCGTCGGCGAGGGCTGAGTCCGCTCCTCGGGGTCGGTAGATTCCTCCCATGAGCACCGATCCCGCGCGGCCCTTCGGGCGCGTGCTGACGGCGATGGTGACCCCCTTCGCCGATGACGGGACGATCGACCTCGCCGGTTCGCAGGAGCTCGCCGCCCACCTGGTGGACCGGTGTGCGCACGACGGCCTGGTCATCTCCGGGACGACGGGGGAGTCGCCCACCGTCTCCGACGCCGAGCAGCGAGCGGTGCTGGAGGCGGTGCTCGACGCCGTGGGCGACCGGGCGGTCGTCGTCGCCGGCGTCGGCACCAACGACACCGCGCACTCGATCGAGAAGGCCCGCGACGCCGAGCGGATCGGCGCGCACGGCCTGCTCGTCGTCACCCCGTACTACAACAAGCCGCCGCAGGCCGGGCTGCTCAAGCACTTCACCGCGGTCGCGGACGCGACGGACCTGCCGGTGATGCTCTACGACATCCCGCCGCGGGTCGTCGTCCCCATCGAGGTGGAGACCCTCGTCCGGGCCGCGGAGCACCCGCGGATCGTCGCGGTGAAGGACGCCAAGGGCGACCTCGGGTCCGTCGCCTGGACCCTCGCCCGCACCGACCTCGCGTACTACAGCGGCGAGGACATGCTCAACCTGCCGCTGCTGGCCCTGGGCGCGGTCGGGGTCGTCAGCGTCGTCGGCCACGTCGCCGGCCCCCGGATGGCGGAGCTGATCGCCGCGGTCGAGTCCGGCGATTTGGTGAAGGCGCGGGCGGTCAACGAGACCCTGCTGCCGCTCTACACCGGCATCTTCCGTACCCAGGGCGTCATCCTGGTCAAGGCGGCCCTGCGCGAGCTCGGCCTGCCCGGCGGGCCGGTCCGGCCGCCGCTGGTCGACGCCACCCCCGAACAGGTCGCGCAGCTGCGCACCGATCTCGCTGCCGGAGGCATAACCCTGTGAGCGATCCGGGAACACTCGTTCCGTGACCGGTCAGCTGGCCCAGCCCCATCTCGACCTGCAGGCCCCGCCGCCGCTGCCCGAGGGCGGCCTCCGGGTCATGGCCCTCGGCGGGCTCGGCGAGATCGGCCGCAACATGGCCGTCCTCGAGTACGACGGCGCACTGCTGGTCGTCGACTGCGGCGTCCTCTTCCCCGAGGCGGAGCAGCCGGGCGTCGACCTGATCCTGCCCGACTTCGGGGTCATCGAGCACCGCCTCGGCGACATCGCCGCCGTCGTCCTCACCCACGGGCACGAGGACCACATCGGCGCGGTGCCCTACCTGCTGCGGCTGCGCGGCGACATCCCGCTGGTGGGGTCGCGGTTCACGCTCGCGCTGGTCAGAGCCAAGCTGCGCGAGCACCGCATCGACCCGACGCTGGTCGAGGTGGCCGCCGGTGACGACCACGTCGCCGGGCCGTTCCACTGCGAGTTCATCAACGTCAACCACTCGATCCCCGACGCGCTGGCCGTCGCGGTGCACACGCCGGCCGGGACGGTCGTGCACACCGGCGACTTCAAGATGGACCAGCTGCCGCTCGACGGCGTCCTCACCGACCTCGGCGCGTTCGCCCGGCTCGGCGTGAGCGGTGGCATCGACCTGCTGATGGCCGACTCCACCAACGCGGAGGTGCCGGGCTTCGTCACCTCGGAGCGGGCCATCGGCCCCGTGCTCGAGGACGTCTTCCGGCGGGCCACCCAGCGGCTGATCGTCTCCAGCTTCGCCAGCCACGTGCACCGCATCCAGCAGGTCCTCGACGCCGCGGAGACGCACGGCCGCAAGGTCGCGTTCGTCGGCCGCTCGATGGTCCGCAACATGGGCGTCGCGCGCGACCTCGGGCTGCTGCGGGTCGCCCCCGGGCTGATGGTGCCGCTCGACGAGGCCACGTCGATGCCGCCGGAGAAGGTCGTGCTGGTCAGCACCGGGTCGCAGGGCGAGCCGCTGTCGGCGCTCGGCCGGATGGCCCGCGGCGAGCACCACCAGGTCACCATCGAGGCCGGCGACACGATCGTGCTGGCCTCCTCGCTGGTGCCCGGCAACGAGACCGCCGTCTACAAGGTGATCAACGGGCTGGCCCGGCTCGGCGCGACCGTCGTGCACAAGGAGACGGCGATGGTGCACGTCTCCGGGCACGCCCCGGCCGGCGAGCTGCGCACGCTGCTCAACGTGGCCAAGCCGCACTACCTGATGCCCGTGCACGGCGAGTGGCGGCATCTGCGGGCGCACGCGGCGCTCGCCGAGCAGACCGGGATGAGCAGCGACCGGGTGATCCTCGCCGAGAACGGCGTGGTGGTGGACCTGGTCGACGGCAAGGCCTCGATCACCGGGTCGGTACCGATCGGCGACGTCTACGTCGACGGGCTCAACGTCGGCGACGTGGGGGAGGAGTCGCTGCAGGCCCGGCGGATCCTCGGCGACGAGGGCTTCGTGGCCCTGACCGTCGTCATCGAGCCCTCGACGCGGACCATCGTCCGGCCGGTGCACCTGTCCACCCGCGGCTTCTCCGACGACCCGTCGGCCTTCGACGAGGTGCTGACCCTGGTCGAGACCAACCTGAAGCGCGCGCTGGAGGACGACGAGGTCGACCCGCACCGGCTCTCGCAGCTGATCCGCCGGACGGTCGGCAAGTGGGTGTCCGACACCTACCGCCGCCGCCCGATGATCATCCCCACGGTCCTCGAGGTGTAGTGGAGTGGCTCGGTGACGGAAACCGTCACCGAGCCACTCCACTACACCTCGATGGGGGTGATGCCTTCCTCCGCGGGGAGGGCGAAGCCCCAGACCTGGGCGTAGAAGGACAGCTCGCCGTCCAGGGCGGTGCGGATGTTCTCCGCGCGCCGGAACCCGTGCTGCTCGCCGGGGAAGAGCAGGTAGGCGTGCGGCACGCCCTTCTCCCGCAGCGCGGCGACGATCGTCTCGGCCTGCTGCGGCGGCACGACGCGGTCCTCCTCGCCCTGGAAGACGGCCAGCGGGGTGTCCAGGGCGCCCACGTGCGTGATCGGCGAGCGCTCGGCGTACACCTCACCCCCGGCCGGGTACGGCGCGACCAGGCCGTCGAGGTACCGCGACTCGAACTTGTGCGTGTCGGCGGCCAGGGCGGCGAGGTCGGCTATGCCGTAGTGGCTGGCGCCCGCGGTGAACACGCCGGGTCGCATCGTCAGGGCGGCCAGGGTCGTGTAGCCGCCGGCCGACCCGCCCCGGATCGCCATGCGCGCGGCGTCCGCCCGCCCCGCGTCGGCCAGGAAGCGGGCGCAGGCGATGACGTCGTCGAGGTCGGCCACGCCCCACCGCCCCTTGAGCGCCTCGCGGTACCGGCGGCCGTAGCCGGTGGAGCCGCGGTAGTCGACGTCGGCGACGCAGAAGCCGCGCGAGGTCCAGTACTGCACCGACAGGGCGAGGACGGACGACGCCGCGGCCGTCGGCCCGCCGTGCACCACGACGAGCAGCGGCGGCAGTTCGCCCTCCGGCGCGGTCACCTCGGGGTTGGTCGGCGGGTAGACCAGCGCGTGCGCCTCGGCGATGCCGGTGCCGCCGTCCTCGGTCGGGAAGGTGACGTGCTCCGGCCGGGAGAACCACGCGGGGTCGAGCCCGAGGTCGCGGGCCGGCCGCAGCACCTTCGCCGTCCCGTCATCGACCCCGACCCGCAGCACCACCGGCTCCGCCGCCGGGCCGCCGGCCACGCACACGACGCCGTCCCCGTCGGCAGCCAGCGAGCCGAACGCGGCGTACGGCAGGTCGAGCTCGCGCAGGTCGCCGTCCGGGCCGAGGACGCCGAGCCGGTCGGCGCCCTCCCGCGCGAAGGCGAGCATGATGCGGCCGTCGTCCAGGAGGGCGAAGCGGCGCTGCCCGAACTGCCACTGCGGGCCGGCGATGTCGCAGCCGACGTCGAGGACCAGCTCGCAACCGCGTCCCGGCCGCCAGCGGTGCAGCGACCACACGTCGGTGGCGTCGCACAGGAACCACAGCGTCCCGTCGGCGGCCCAGGTCGGCGAGACCACGGACTCGCCCGCACCGCCGGCGACGACCGTCTCGGTGCCGTCGGGCGCCCGGACGACCAGCTGCGCGGCGTCCCACGGCATGTCGGGGTGGTTCCACTGCAGCCACGACAGGGTGGCGCCGTCGGGCGCCTGCCGCGGGTCGGAGACGAAGTCGGGCCCGGTGACGAGCACGGTGGCGGTCCCGTCGGGCGCGATCCGCACGACCTCGTTGACGACGTCGGCCGCCGCGCCGCTGTCGGTGTGCGTCTCGCGGACGGCGAGCACGCCCGCCCCGTCGGGCAGGACGGCGAGGTCGGCGAAGCGGACGCCCGCGGGGATCGGCGGCTCCGGGGTCACCGCGACCGGCTCGTCCGCGCCCGGGTCGAGGCGGTACAGGCGCTGATCGGCGAACTCGGTGAACCACAGCGTGCCGCCCGCGACCGTCCACGCCCCGCCGCCGTACTCGTGCACCCGCGTCCGGGCGTTCCACGGCGGGGGCAGGACGTCGGCGCCGTTGCGGACGACCGCCGTCCGGCCGCCCTCGCCGGGGCGGGCCTCTCCCCACCAGACGTCACCGTCGTCGACCGCGACCCCGCTCGGGTGGGCGGCGGCGCGCACGACGAGCTCCGAGGTGAACGGGGTGGGCCAGCTTCCGTAGGGGAGGGGCATGGAGCAAACGGTAGGTGGGGGACACGACGTCTCGCCTGCCCGGTCAGGGGTGCACCCGGGATTACCGTCTGACGCATGCCTGCCCGCACCACGCCGACCCGCCGGCCGGCGGCGTCCTCCCGGAGCCGCTCCGGGTCGACGGCGTCCCGCAAGCGGGCACCCGCCAAACGGCCCGCCGCGGGCGGCCGCAAGCCGGCCGCCCGGAAGAAGTCCAACGGCGGACTGCTGCGCATCGTCGGGGGCAGCTGGTCCCTGCTCGCCAAGGGCGTGGGTGGCCTGGCCCGCTCGATCGCCCGCCCCGAGGAGGCCGAGCCGCTCGGTCCGGAGCACCGTCGCGACGGCGTCGGCCTGGCCGTGCTCGGGCTGGCGGTCGTCCTCGGCGCCGCGGTGTGGACCAACGGCATCGGCCCGGTCGGCGCGGCGATCGCCGACGGCAGCCGCTGGATCGTCGGCTCCGTCGTCGTCGTCCTGCCGGTGTTCTTCTTCTTCGTCTCGCTGCGCCTGCTGCGCCACCCGCCGAACCCGGAGGCGCGCGGCCGTCTCGTGGTCGGCTGGTTCTGCCTGATCGCCGCCGTCCAGGGCATCGCCTCCGTCGTCGGCGGCGGCGCGACGAACGGCCCCTCGCAGGGGCACCCCGGGTCCGGCGGGCTGGCCGGCTGGGCGGTCGGCACCCCGCTGTCCGCCGGCGTGGGCGCCGTCGTCGCCGTCGTCCTGCTCGTGCTGGTCGCCTTCTTCGGCCTGCTGGTCGTCACGGCGACGCCGGTGCACCAGATCCCCGAGCGGCTGCGCGAGCTCGCCGACCGCATGGTCGGCCGCGACTACGACGACGACGAGTACGACGACGACTACGACGACGAGGACGTCGAGGAGCAGCCCACGCGCGGCCGCCGCAAGCCGGCCGTGTCCGAGGACCTCCTCACCACCGGCCCGATCGACCACGCCGCCTTCGCCGAGGCCCCCGAGGCGGTCCGCCACGACCCCGCCGAGGACGTGGTCCCCGTCGGGCCGCCGCCGGTGCCCCGCCCGGCCGTGGTCGACCGGACGGCGCCGCCGGAGGCGCTCGAGCCGGTCACCGAGCCCGAGCAGCTGTCCATCCAGCCCGTCGAGGGCGACTACGTGCTGCCGGCGGTCACGATGCTGCGGCCGGGCACACCGCCGCGGGCGCGGTCGAAGTCCAACGACGTCGCCATCGAGGCGATCACCGGCGTGCTCGAGCAGTTCAACATCGACGCCGCCGTCACCGGCTTCACCCGGGGCCCGACGGTGACCCGCTACGAGGTGGAGCTCGGCCCCGCGGTCAAGGTCGAGAAGATCACCCAGCTGACCAAGAACATCGCCTACGCGGTGGCCAACGACAACATCCGGATCCTCGCGCCGATCCCGGGCAAGTCGGCGGTCGGCATCGAGGTGCCCAACACCGACCGCGAGACGGTCAGCCTCGGCGACGTGCTGCGCTCCGGGGCGGCCAAGCAGGACCCGCACCCGATGCTGGTCGGCCTCGGCAAGGACATCGAGGGCGGCTTCGTCTGCGCCAACCTGGCGAAGATGCCGCACCTGCTCGTCGCCGGCGCCACCGGTGCCGGTAAGTCCAGCTGCGTCAACTCGATCCTGACCTCGCTGCTGATCCGCGCGACGCCGGAGCAGCTGCGGCTGATCCTGGTCGACCCGAAGATGGTCGAGCTCACGCCGTACGACGGCATCCCGCACCTGATCACGCCGATCATCACCGACCCGAAGAAGGCCGCGACCGCCCTGGCCTGGCTGGTCGAGGAGATGGAGCAGCGCTACCAGGACATGCGGGCCACCGGCGTCCGGCACATCGACGACTTCAACCGCAAGGTGACCAAGGGCGAGATCGTCGCCCCGCCCGGCAGCGAGCGGGTGTACCGGGAGTACCCGTACATCCTCGCGGTGGTCGACGAGCTCGCCGACCTGATGATGGTCGCCCCGCGCGACGTCGAGGACTACATCGTCCGGATCACCCAGAAGGCGCGTGCGGCGGGCATCCACCTGATCCTCGCCACGCAGCGGCCGTCGGTCGACGTCGTCACCGGCCTGATCAAGGCCAACGTGCCGTCGCGGCTGGCGTTCTCCACCTCCAGCCTCACCGACAGCCGGGTCATCCTCGACCAGCCGGGCGCGGAGAAGCTCATCGGCATGGGCGACGCGCTCTTCCTGCCCATCGGGGCGGGCAAGCCGATGCGCGTCCAGGGCGCCTATGTCTCCGACACCGAGATCGAGGCGGTCGTCGAGTTCACCAAGCGCCAGGCCGAGCCGGAGTACCGCGAGGAGGTCTTCTCCGCCGGTGCCTCCGGTGAGAAGAAGGAGATCGACGAGGACATCGGCGGCGACCTCGACCTGCTGCTGCAGGCCGTGGAGCTCATCGTCACCAGCCAGTTCGGCTCCACGTCGATGCTGCAGCGCAAGCTGCGGGTCGGCTTCGCCAAGGCCGGCCGGCTCATGGACCTCATGGAGAGCCGCGGCATCGTCGGCCCGTCCGAGGGGTCCAAGGCCCGCGACGTGCTCATCAAGCCCGACGAGCTCGAGGCGACGCTGTTCACGATCCGCGGCGGCGGAGCCGAGTAGAAGGACCCCCTTGCCCCCCATCACCCGCAAGCTCGTGACGGGACCCTGCAAGGGGGCCGTGACACGAGTCCCACGGGCGGCCCGGCGCACAGCACATACGATGGGACGGTGACAGCCCTGCCCCGCCATGCCCGCACCGTGGCGGTGGTGACCCTCGGGTGCGCCCGCAACGAGGTCGACTCCGAGGAGCTCGCCGGCCGGCTCGCCGCCGACGGCTACGAGCTGGTGGACGACGCCGACGCGGCCGATGCCGTCCTGGTCAACACCTGCGGCTTCATCGAGAGCGCGAAGAAGGACTCCGTCGACGCGCTGCTCGCCGCGGGCGACTCGGGCGCTCCCGTGGTGGCCGTGGGCTGCATGGCCGAGCGCTACGGCTCGGAGCTGGCCGGGGCGCTGCCCGAGGCGACGGTCCTGGGCTTCGACGACTACGCGCAGATCGGTGACCGGCTGGACGACGTCCTGGCCGGGCGTCCGCTGGTGCCGCACACCCCGCGCGATCGGCGCACGCTGCTGCCGATCAGCCCGGTGGAGCGGTCCTCGGCGTCGGTCGATGCGGCCATCCCCGGGCACGACTGGCTGCGCCGCCGCCGGCTGTCCGGCGGTCCCTCGGCCGCCCTCAAGCTGGCCTCGGGCTGCGACCGCCGCTGCGCGTTCTGCGCGATCCCGACCTTCCGCGGGGCGTTCGTCTCGCGGCCGCCGGCCGAGGTGCTCTCCGAGGCGCAGTGGCTGGCCGCGCAGGGCGTGACCGAGCTCGTGCTGGTCAGCGAGAACTCGACCTCGTACGGCAAGGACCTCGGCGACCTGCGCTCGCTGGAGAAGCTGCTGCCGCAGCTCGCCGCGGTCGACGGCATCGCCCGCGTGCGCGTCGCCTACCTGCAGCCGGCCGAGCTGCGGCCCGGCCTGCTCGAGGTGATCGCCGGAACCGAGGGGGTCGCGCCCTACTTCGACCTGTCCTTCCAGCACTCCTCGCCGGCCCTGCTGCGCCGGATGCGCCGCTTCGGCGGCACCGACGACTTCCTCACGCTGATCGAGCGCGCCCGGTCGCTCGCGCCGACGGCCGGGTTCCGCACCAACGTGATCCTCGGCTTCCCCGGCGAGACCGAGGACGACGTCGCCGAGCTCGAGCGCTTCCTCTCCGAGGGCCGGCTCGACGCGGTCGGCGTCTTCGGCTACTCCGACGAGGAGGGCACCGAGGCGATCGGCCTGCCCGGCAAGCTCGACCAGGCCGAGATCGACGCCCGCGTCCGCCGGATCACCGACCTGGTCGAGGAGCTCACCGCGCAGCGGGCCGAGGACCGCCTCGGCGAGCGGGTCGACGTCCTGCTGCTCGAGGACCTCGGCGGCGGGGAGTGGACCGGCTCCGCCGCCCACCAGGACCCCGACAGCGACGGCACGACGCTCGTCACCGGGGTGCCCGAGGGCGTCGTCCCGGGCCAGGTCGTGACCGCCGAGGTCGTCGGCACCGACGGCGTCGACCTGGTCGCGGCCGCGCTGCAGCCCGCCGTCGTACCGGCCGGGCGGTGATCGTCGTGAGTGACGTCGCTCCTGACCCGGCCGCGACGCCGCCCCAGACCGCGCGCCTGCTCAACCTGCCCAACACGCTGACCGTGCTGCGGCTGGCGGTCGTCCCGGTGTTCGCCGTCCTGCTGCTCTCCGACCACGGCTCGTCCACCGCCGGCCGCTACTGGGCGACGCTGTTCTTCGCGCTGGCGATCATCACCGACCGCTACGACGGGATGATCGCCCGCCGCCGCGGTCAGGTGACCGAGTTCGGCAAGCTGGCCGACCCCATCGCGGACAAGGCGCTCACCGGCACCGCGCTGATCGGGCTGTCGATCCTCGGGCTGCTGCCGTGGTGGGTGACCGTGGTGATCCTGGCCCGCGAGGTGGGCGTCACGCTGCTGCGGTTCTGGGTGATCCGGCACGGGGTGATCGCCGCCAGCCGCGGGGGCAAGGCCAAGACGGTGCTGCAGGCGCTGGCGATCGGGCTCTACATCCTGCCGCTGACCGGGGTCCTGGCCAGCGCCCGCTGGTGGGTCATGGGTGCCGCGCTGGTGCTCACCGTCGTCACCGGGCTGGACTACGTCTACCGGGCGCTGACGCTGCGCCGCACCAGCGCCCGGGCCATGGCCCGCGCGGCGGCCCGCCGCGAGGCCGGGACGACGGGCAACTCGGGCTCGGTCACCGACACCGCGGCGTGAGCGCCGACCCCGCCGCCGTCCGCGTCCACGGGGCGCTGCTGGCCCGCGGGGAGACCGTCGCCGCCGCCGAGTCGCTGACCGCGGGGCTGTTCTGCGCGACGCTCGCCTCGGTGCCGGGCGCGAGCGCGACGCTGCGCGGGGGCGCCGTCGTCTACGCCACCGACCTCAAGGCGGTCCTGGCCGGCGTGCCCGAGGACCTGCTCGCCGCGCACGGCCCGGTGAGCCCGGAGACCGCCGCCGCGCTGGCCGAGGGCATCCGGGCCACCTGCCGGGCGGACTGGGGCGTCGGGCTGACCGGCGTCGCCGGTCCCGACCCGGTCGACGGGCATGGTCCGGGGCGGGTCTACCTCGGCATCGCCGACGGACGGCGCACCGACGTCACCCGGCTGGACCTGCCCGGGAACCGGCAGGTCGTGCGCGACGGCGCGGTCGCGGCCGCGTTCGCGCGGCTGCTCGACCTGCTGGCCGCGGGTGGGGAACGCCACTCCTGACCCCGGCGTTACGCCGTGAGCGGACGCGCGCCGGTCGGGTGGGTTCCCGTCAGCGGCTCCGCGTACCGTGAGCGCACGGCGCCCCCTCGGGGGCGCCGCCGCTTCCCACTGCAGGACAGGAGACGGCCATGACGCTGCTGCGCACCCAGCTCGGGAACACGCTGCGCGGCCACCGGTTGCGTCAGCGCCGCACCCTGCGCGACGTCTCGGGGAGGGCCCGGGTGAGCCTCGGGTACCTGTCCGAGGTGGAACGCGGGCAGAAGGAGGCGTCCTCGGAGCTGCTGGCGTCCATCTGCGACGCCCTCGACGTCGAGCTCGCCGACCTGCTCGCCGAGGTCAGCGACTCGCTGCGGGCCGGCTCGCCGGCGCCGGCCACCGTCCGCCCGCTCACGCCGTCCGCCGACGAGGCGACCGAGACCGCGGCCGAGCAGCCCGCTGCTCCGGCGGCCGCCGCCGAGCCCGCGCTGGCGCTCGTCGGCGCCGGTCAGTCCGCACGGGCCGCCGCGCGTCGCGGTGGGGCGGTCTCGCTGGCCGCCTGACGCGGCCGTTGTCGTCCCACCCGCCCGCGCACGTCCCGGGAGCGCACACCCGCGGCGGCAACGCGATGAACCGCACCCGCCGCGGGCTGCTCGACGGCGCCGCCCGGGCGTTCGCCGCCTCCGGCCTGCGCCGGGCCACCATGCAGTCGATCGCGGGCGCCGCCGGGGTCGCCAAGGCCACGCTCTACAACCACTTCCGGACCAAGGACGAGGTCGCCCGCGCGCTGCTGGACACCGAGCTGGACCGGCTGACCGCCCTGGCGGCCGGGCTCCCGCCGGCCGAGGCGCTCGCCGCCCTCGCCGACGAGTGCGCCGGGCACCCGGTGCTGCGCCGGCTGGCCGAGACCGAGCCGGGGCTGCTCGCCGGGCTGCTCGGCACCGACCGCTGGCCCGAGCTGACCGGCCGGCTCGCGAGCGCCCTGGGGGTGGACGACGAGGCCGCCGAGCTGGCCGCCCGCTGGCTGCTGGGCGTCGTCCTGCAGCCCGGCCGCTCGGGGCTCCGGCACCGGGCCGCCACCCGGCTGGCCGCCGTCCTCGCGGAGCCGCCGCCGCTCGCCTACTGAACCGCGGTGAGCACCGTGCGGTCCGCGCCCGGGCCGGCGTGGCCGGGGGAGACCGCGGCGTGCGCCCCGAGCCGCGCGGCCAGCGCGGTCACCGCCGGGTCGCCGGGCACCACGACGGCCTGCACCGCCCGCGCGCCCAGCCTCGTGGCCAGGCCTGCGAACCGGTCGAGCAGCGCGCCGGCCACGCCGGTGCGCCGGAACGCCGGGTGCACCGCCAGGGCGTGGACGACGGCCAGCCGGTCGACGGTCACCACCCCGAGCAGGTAGCCGGCGTCCCGGTCGTCGGGCGTGCGCGCGACCGCGCCGAAGCCGCCGAACTGGGCGAAGAACACCGGGTCGTGCCGGGCGCGGACCTCGTCCTCGTCGAGCCGGGTGCCTGCCCAGAACTCGCCGGCGGCAGCCAGCAGGCGCGTGCGCAGCGCCGTGGCGGAGAGCTCCTCGATGCCGACCAGCCGGAGGCCCGCGCTCACCGCCCGGCCAGGGAGCCGCGCGCCGCCGTCAGCTCGGCGCGGGTGGGCGGGTCGGCGCCGATCCGCGTGCAGTTGAGGGCGGCCACCAGCGCGGCGTCGTCCAGGATCGCGGTCAGCCGCTCGTCGTCGAGGTCGTCGAGCGCGGCGCGGGTGGTGATCCCGGCATCCAGCAGCCCGCTGAGCAGCCCGGCGGCCAGCGAGTCGCCGGCGCCCACGGTGTCGGCGACGGTCACCCGCGGCGGCCTCCGGTGCAGCAGGGGGCGGCCGGGGCGAGCGATCCGCAGCGGCGCCCCGCCGTCGGTGAGCAGCACCAGGCCGGGGCCGCGCTGCGCCCACTGCTGCGCGGCGGCGTCCAGGTCCGCGGTGCCCGGCTCCAGCCAGCCGAGGTCCTCGGCGCTGACCTTGACGACGTCGGCCCGGGCGACGAGCCGGTCGAGCCGCTCGCGCACCGCGGCGGCGCTGTTGCCGAGGCTCGCCCCGACCGGCCCATCGGCGAGCATCGGCCGGATGTTGGGGTCGACGCTGATCAGCGTGCGGCCCTCGTCGTCCAGCCGCGCCACCAGGGCCGCGATGGCGTCGCAGCCGGGCGGCGTCCAGCTGGAGATCGAGCCGACGTGCAGGATCCCGGGGAGCTCGCCGAACACCGCGGCGAGCTCGGCGTCGGTCCACTGCCAGTCCGCCGCGCCGAGCACGTGGAAGCCGTAGTCGGGCGAGCCGTCGGGGCCCAGGCCCACGACAGCGAGGCTCACCGGCTCGTGCGCCGTCACCAGGCCCTCGAGGCCCACCCCGGAGAGCTCGGCGTGCCGGCGCAGCGCGGGCGCCAGCGGCCCGGTGCCCAGCCGGGCGAGCAGCCGCACCGGCGCGCCGAGCCGGCCCGCGGCCACCGCGACGTTGAGCGCGTTGCCGCCCGGGCGGGCGATGTAGTGCGGCGCCGTCCCCTCCGGTCCGGCGTCCGCGGACGGGTTCGGGAGCAGGTCGACGACGAACTCACCGAGGACGCTCAGCACCGCGTTTGCTGGGGGCACGGCGGAACACTAGCGACGGGAACCCGGCGGGGAGCCGAGCAGTTGCCCGCGGTAGCGGATCACCTGGGACGATGAGGTGACGACGTCACACGCTCGCGGTCCGGCCGGAACCGCGCCGGACAGGAGGAACGATGCCCAACCCGTTCGTGAAGCTGTGGAAGTACCTCACGGCCTCGGCCAACGCCAAGATCGACGAGAAGGCGGATCCGAAGATCCAGATCGCCCAGGCGATCGAGGCGGAGCAGCAGCGCCACCAGGCGCTGGCCAACCAGGCCGCCGCGGTGCTGGGGAACCAGCGCCAGCTGGAGATGCGGCTCAACCGCCAGCTCGGTGAGGTGGAGAAGCTGCAGGCCTCGGCCCGCCAGGCGCTGGTCCTCGCCGATCAGACCCGCGGCAAGGGCGATGCGGCCAAGGCGGGGGAGTACGAGAACGCCGCGCAGGCCTTCGCCACCCAGCTGGTCGCCGCCGAGCAGGCGATGGAGGACCTCAAGCGCAGCCACGACGAGGCGCTGCAGGCCGCCGAGCAGGCCCGCGGCGCCGTCGAGCAGAGCCGCATGCGGCTGCAGACGACGCTGGCCGAGCGCACCAAGCTGATGAGCCAGCTCGAGCAGGCGAAGATGCAGGAGCACGTCGCCAGCTCGCTCAAGCAGGTCAACGAGCTCTCCGCGCCCGGCAACACGCCCAGCCTGCAGGAGGTCCGAGACAAGATCGAGGCCCGCTACGCCAACGCGCTCGGGCAGGCCGAGCTGGCGCAGACCTCGGTCGAGGGCCGGATGCTCGAGGTGCAGAAGGCGACCCTCGACGTCGCGGGCGCGTCCCGGCTGGACCAGATCCGCGCCTCGATGAACGCCGGCCCGGCCGCGGTCGAGGGCAGCTCGGCCGCCGCGGCGATCGAGCAGGGCACGCCGCCGGTCGAGCAGCCGGCCGCCGAGGCGCCGGTCGCGGAGCCGGTGGAGCGCCAGGAACCGACCGTCTAGCTCCGCTCGTGTCGGGCTTCGCCTACCCACCCGACGTCTACGCCGGCGACGGCGGGGAGGTCAGCGCCGTGCTGCGGCGCGCCGACCAGCCGCCGGAGCTGGCGCACGCGTCGGGTGGGGGCGCGGCCTACCTCGCCACGGGGGCGACCACGGGCGGCGCCTTCGGGCTCTACCGGTGGGACATGGGCCCACGGCCGAGCGGGCCGTCCCCGCACTTCCACCGCAGCCTCACCGAGTCGTTCTACGTGCTCTCCGGCGCCGTCCGGCTCTTCGACGGCGCCCGGTGGGTCGACGCGACCGCCGGGGACTTCCTGTTCGTGCCGGAGGGCGGCGTCCACGGATTCCGCAACGAGTCCGGCGAGCCGGCGTCGATGCTGATCCTGTTCACGCCGGGCGCGCCGCGGGAGGACTACTTCGAGACGCTGGCCGACGCGGTGCGCCGGGAGGCGATGACGGAGGAGGACTGGACGGCGTTCTACCTCCGGCACGACACCTTCTGGGTGGACGGTTCCTAGCGCGCGGTGATCGGCGGCGGCCGGTCCGGTTCACCGGTGCGCGCGCCCGGGTCGATGGGGGAGCGGGCGGCCTGGCAGCGGGGGCACCACCACGTGACCCGCTCCTGGGTGTCCGGTCCCTGCTCGCCGAGCAGGATCGTCGTGCCGCAGCGGCGGCACGGCTTACCGCGCCGGCCGGCGACCCAGTGGTCCTCCCCGCGGCGCAGGCTGCCCGTGGTGCTCTGCGCGGGACGGTCCCGGTTGGCCCGCATGAGGGTGCGGGCCCGCTCGACCAGCGCTCGCAGGTCGGGCACGTCGGAGACCCGCGCCCACGGGTGCACGCCGCAGAGGAACAGCGACTCGACCTTGTAGACGTTGCCGATGCCGGCCAGGTTGCGCTGGTCGAGCAGCGCCACGCCGATCTGCTCGTCGGGCCGCGCGGCCAGCCGGCGCAGCGCCTCCTCGAGGTCCCAGTCCGGGCCGAGGACGTCGGGGCCGAGATGCCCGACCAGCGAGCCCTCCTCCGCCGTCGGGACCAGGGCCAGGTCGTGCAGCCGGTAGCCGACGCAGTCGTGCTCGCCGGTGGTGAGCACCGCCCGGATGTCGTACGCCGGCCCGCCGCGCCATTTCCCCCCGGCGAGGTAGATGTGCCAGCTGCCGTCCATGCGGAAGTGGGTGTGCAGCGTCCGGTCGTCGGCCAGCCGGATCAGCAGGTGCTTGCCTCGGGGGACGACCTCGCGCACCCCGACGCCGGCCAGGTCGACCGCGGCCAGCCGGGGGACCCGCAGTTCGCCGCGGCGCAGCGTGGCGCCGGCCAGCGCGCGGTGCATGCGCTGGGCGGCCAGCCAGACGGTGTCTCCCTCGGGCACGGCCACCAGTCTGCTCCGCGGGGACGCCGGTCGTCGGCGCAGCTCACGGCGGTGTGAGGCCGCCGACACCCGGGATGGAACCGGCCGCCGCACGCGCTGAGCACTGGCGTGGAAGGAACCACGCGACTGCGCACCCTGCTGGCCGGCCCCGCCCCGGCGCCGGTGGCCGAGCCGGTGACCGTGACCGTGGCCCGCGTCGTCCGGCCCGACCGGCGGCAGGCGTTCGAGCGGTGGGCGGCGCACGCCCTCGCCATGGCGTCGTCCTTCCCCGGCAACCTCGGCGCGACGCTGCTGCACCCGGGTGCGGCCAGCTCCGAGTACCACCTGGTCTACCGGTTCGCCGACGACGAGTCCCTGGCCGGCTGGGAGCGCTCGCCCCAGCGGGCGGCGCTGCTCGCCGAGCTCGCGGAGATGGTCGACGAGGAGCGCTACGCCCGCGTCGAGGGCCTCGACAGCTTCTTCACCCGCCCGGCCGCGCCCGGCCCGCGCTGGCGCGCCACGCTGCTCACCATCGCCGCGGTCTTCGGGATCACCTCGCTGTTCCAGCAGCTGGTGACCCCGCACCTGACGAGCTGGCCGCTGGAGGCCCGGCTGGCGCTGTCCGCGGTCGTGGTCGTCGTCCTGCTCGGCTACGTGGTCATGCCGGCGCTGACGCGGCTGTTCCGCCGCTGGCTCCAGCCGCGCCGGCCCTGACCTCTGGCCCTCCGCCCTACGGTGAGGCATGGGCGCCCCCGCTGGCTGCGGTCCGGCCAGGCGGGGACGCGTGTGGCAGGTGGCGGTCTGCGGCACCCGCAAGCGGCTGCACGGGGACGACGCCGGCGCCGAGTTCGTCCGCTTCGTCACCGTCGGGGTGTCGAGCAGCCTCGTCTACTTCGCGCTCTTCCTGTCCCTGCGCGGGATCGGGCCGGTGCCGGCCAATGTGGTCGCGTTCGTGGTCTCCTCCGTCCTCGCCACCGAGCTGCACCGGCGGGTGACCTTCCACGCCGGCGGCCGGGTCGGCTGGCTGGCCGCCCAGTGGGAGGCCGGGGGCCTGGCGGTCGCGGGGCTGCTGGCCACCAGTGCCGCCCTGGCCGCCCTCGACGGGGTGCTCGGCACCGCCTGGTGGGCGCAGCTGGTGCTGATCGCGGCGGTCACCGGGGCGATCGGCCTGATCCGGTTCGCCGCGCTGCGGCTCTGGGTCTTCTCGGGGCACCCGCACCGGCCTGCGGTCTCGCCGTCCTGACGCTGGTCCTGGCTACGGTCGCCCCGTGCTGCAGACGATCGCGGTGGACGGGTACCGCTCCCTGCGCAGCCTCGTCGTCCCCCTAGGCCGGCTGACCGTCGTCACCGGCGCGAACGGTGCGGGCAAGTCCAGCCTCTACCGCGTGCTGCGGCTGCTGTCGGCGACCGCCCACGGCGGCGCGGTGCGGGCGCTGGCGGCCGAGGGTGGCCTGGAGTCGGTGCTCTGGGCCGGGCCGGAGGTGTTCGGCGAGGGCGTCCGCAGCGGCCGGCACCCGATCACCGGGACCGTGCGGACCCGTCCGGTGGCGCTCCGGATCGGCCTCGGCGGCGAGGACCTCGGCTACGCCATCGACTTCGGGCTGCCGAGGCCGGACGAGACGACGATGTTCGACCGCGACCCCGAGATCAAGCTCGAGGTGGTCTGGGCCGGGCCCGTCCTGCGCCCGTCGGCGGTGCTGAGCCGGCGGGCCGGGCCGGCCGTGATGACCCGGGACGGGCGCCGGTGGGCCGACACCGGGCGCCGGCTCGAGCGGCAGGACAGCCTGCTCGCCGAGGTGTCCGACGCCGTGACCGCCCCCGAGGTGCTCGCCGTGCGCAACCGGGTGCGCAGCTGGCGCTTCTACGACTCGTTCCGGACCGACCCGCAGGCCCCGGCCCGCGGTGCCCGGATGGGCACCTTCACGCCGGTGATGGCCGATGACGGCGGCGACCTCGCCTCGGCGCTGCAGACGCTGCGCGAGCTCGGGCCGGACGACGATCTGGACGACGCGATCGAGGAGGCGTTCCCCGGCAGCCGGCTGGAGATCGTCGACTCCGGCGGACTGTTCCGGCTGGGGCTGCGGCAGACCGGGCTGCTGCGCACGCTCGACGCCGCCGAGCTGTCCGACGGCACGCTGCGCTTCCTGCTGTGGGCGGCCGCCCTGCTCACCCCGCGGCCACCGGAGCTCTTCGTGCTCAACGAGCCGGAGACCAGTCTGCACCCGGACCTGCTGCGGCCGCTGGCGGGCATGGTGGCGCGGGCGGCGTCGCGCACCCAGGTCGTCGTGGTCACCCACTCGGCGCCGCTGCGCGCGCTGCTGGCCGACGACGTCGACGAGGACGACCGCCGCGACGTGCACCTGGTCAAGGTGAACGGCGAGACGGTCATCGACGGCCTGGGACCGCTGGACCTGCCGTCCTGGCACTGGCCGGAGCGCTGAGGCGCCCGTCTACAGCGGGCGGACCCCGGTCGCGTTGATCCCGCGGTCGCCGCGGGCGCGGGAGAACTCGACCCGCTGGCCCTCGACGAGCTCGCGGTAGCCGCCGTCGTCCTCGATCTCCGAGAAGTGGACGAACACGTCCTCGCCGCCGTCGTCCGGGGAGATGAAACCGAAGCCCTTGTCGGGGTTGAACCACTGGACGGTGCCCTGCGTCGCGCCGCCCGCATCGCGCCGTCCCCGGCTGCCGCGGTCGCCGCGGTCGCCGCGGTCGCGGTCCGCCGGCCGGGTCTCGCGGCGCCCGGGATCGCGCCGTGCCGGGGCGCCGCGGCCGGCGGAGAGCAGGCGGACGCCGTCGGCCTGCAGACCCCGCGGGCCCTCGACCAGCTCGAACTCGACGCGGTCGCCCTCCTCCGGCTCGTCCCGTCCGCTGCGCATCGCGGAGACGTGGACGAACACGTCGTCGGGGACGATGAAGCCGAAGCCCTTGTCGTCGTCGAACCGGGCGATCGTGCCGGTCATCACCGGCCCGCGCGGGCCGGCAGTGCGACCGGTGTCGCGCCGCGGCTCGCGCCGGTCGTCCCGCCGGTCGTCCCGGCGGTCGTCGCGGCGGTCGTCGCGGCCGCGCGCCGCCGGGCCGCCGCCGAGCGGCCGCACGTTCTCCGCCTGCTGGCCACGCGGGCCGGGCGACGCCGAGTACTCCACCCGCTGCCCCTCGTCGAGGGTGCGGAATCCGCCTGTGTCGGCGATCGCGGAGAAGTGGACGAAGACGTCGTCCCCGCCGTCCTCGGGTTCGATGAACCCGAAGCCCTTCTCCGGGTTGAACCACCGCACCGTGCCGACTGCCATCTGCTGCTCTACTTCCCGCGGGGCATCCGCCCGCGCTCTCCGACGCCCGCCTCCGAGCGTCACGATCCTCCGTACCAGCGTCCCAGCGCCGGGTCGCGCGTGCGCGGCCGGGTCAGCCGCGCACCCGAAGGCCGCGCGGCGTGGCCGCGAACCCGGCCGCCTGCAGGGCCGCCGACAGCGGCGTCGACTCGTGCACCGAGGCGCCGTCGGCCTTCTGCACCACCATGCGGCCGAGCGCACCCGCGGCCACCGCGCTCGACAACGCCGTCGCCGCCTCCTTGAGCACGTGCTCGTCCTCGGTCCACGACAGCAGCGTCTTGCCGCCGCGCTCGACGTAGAGGACGAGTTCGCCGTCGACGAGCACGACCAGCGCGCCGGCCTTGCGCCCCGCACGGTGACCGCTGCCGCGCCGCCCCGTGCCCTCGCCGATGTCGACGGCCTCCTCGCCCTCCGTGCCGCCGCGCTCGGGCCAGGGCAGCGCGGCGCCGTACACGTTGGCCGGGTCGGTCGCCGCGAGCACGACCGCGCCGGCGGGTTGCCGGTCGGGCGCGGCGAAGCTGCGCAGCCGGTCGACCGAGCCCGGGGTGCCGAACTGGGCGGCGCCCAGCGTCTCGACGAAGTAGCCGCGCCGCGCCCGGCCGTTCTCCTCGAACGCCCGCAGCACCGGGTACACCGCGGAGAACCCGCCGGTCACCTGCTCCGCCTGGACCGCACCGCGGGTGAGGACCCCGTGCCGCTCCAGCAGCGCCTCCGCGCGGGCGGTCGTGCGCCTGGTCGGATTGGTCTCCCGGTCGGGCAGCCGCGACCAGCGCCCCGCGACCGTGGGCGGGCCGGTGCGCGAGGGCATCGCCGGCCGGCCGAGCCGGGGGCGCCCGTAGCGGGAGCGGGTCACCCGGGGCTGCGGCACGGCCGCCCGCTTGTGCGTGCCCCCGCCGGCCAGCCGGGTGCGCAGCGGGGCGAGGGTGTCGTTGGTCAGCTGCCCGGACCAGACCAGGTCCCAGACCTCGTCGGCCAGCGCGGTGTCGTCGGTGGCGCCGACCAGATCGGACAGGCCGCGGAAGAACAGCGCCTGGCCGCCGGCCAGCTGCGCGAGCACCGCCGCGCCGACCGAGTCGGGCTCCGGGCTCTCCAGCGGCTCGGGGAGCAGCACGTCGGCGAGGTCGGCCGGGACGAGGCTGACCCAGCCGTCGCCCCCGGGCAGCCCGCCGGCACCGGCCCACAGCACCTCGCCGGCGCTGGTCAGCTCGTCGAGCATCGCGGGGGAGTAGTCGCGGACCCGCGCGGGCAGGACCAGCGACTCGAGCGCGCTGGCCGGCACGAGCGCCCCGGCCAGCTGCTCGACGACGGCGAGCACGCCGTCGGGCCCGCGCAGCCGGCTGCCGACCGACTGCCAGGACGGCGTGAACCGCGCGAGCGTGCCGACCGGCACCGGCTCGACCTCCTGGCGCAGCCGGGCCAGGCTGCGGCGGCGGATGCCGCGCAGCACCTCGGCGTCGCACCACTCCTGCCCGGTGCCGCCGGGCCGGAACTCCCCGGAGACCAGCCGCCCCGTGCCGACCAGCCGCTGCAGGGTGGCGGTCACCACGGCGACGCCGAGCCCGAGGCGGGCGGCGACCTCGGCCGGCTGGAACGGGCCGTGGGTGCGGGCGTAGCGGCCGATCAGGTCGCCCAGGGGGTCGGCGACCGGCTCGGTGAACACCTCCGGGACCCCGACCGGCAGCGCCGTCCCCAGCGCGTCGCGCAGCCGGCCGGCGTCCTCGATGGCGACGTAGCGCTCGTGGCCGGCGATGCGCACCTGCAGGGCCCGGCGGGACGCGACCAGCTCCTCCAGCCACGCCGGCGTCACCCCGCGGGCCATCGCCTCGGCCGCGGTCAGGTCGCCGACGTACCGGAGCAGGTCGGCGGCGCCGTCGAGGTCGCGGGGATGCCGCTCGGCGGGCAGCCGCTGCAGCTCGCGCTCGAGCTCGGCGATCGCCTCGGCGTCGAGGAGCTCGCGCAGCTCGGAGCGGCCGAGCAGCTCGGCGAGCAGCCCGGTGTCGAGGGCCAGCGCCTGCGCGCGCTGCTCGGCCAGCGGGGCGTCGCCCTCGTAGAGGAACTGGCCGACGTAGCCGAACAGCAGCGACTGCGCGAACGGCGACGCCGTCTGGGTCTGCACGTCGACCACCCGCACCCGGCGGGCGCGCACGTCGCGCATCAGCTCGATGAGCCCGGGGACGTCGTAGACGTCCTGCAGCACCTCGCGGGCGGCCTCGAGGGTGATCGGGAAGGAGGAGAACTCGCTCGCGACGGAGAGCAGCTGGGCGGAACGCTGGCGCTGCTGCCACAGCGGGGTGCGCTTGCGCGGGTCGCGGCGAGGGAGGAGCAGGGCGCGGGCGGCGCACTCGCGGAACCGGCTGGCGAACAGCGCGGAGCTGCCCACCTCGGCGGTCACCTCCCGCTCGACGTCGTCGGGGTCGAGCACGGCGAGGTCGGCCTCCGGCGGCTCCCCGGTGGTGTCGGGCAGCCGCAGCACGATCCCGTCGTCGGAGTGCATGGAGGCGACGTCCATGCCGTAGCGCTCCCGCAGCCGGGCGGCGAGGACCAGTGCCCACGGGGCGTTGACCTGGGCGCCGAAGGGCGAGTGGACGACGAGGCGCCAATCGCCGAGCTCGTCGCGGAACCGCTCGACCAGCAGCGTGCGGTCGTCGGGCAGGTGACCGGTCGCCGCCTTCTGCTCGGCCAGGTAGGCGGCGAGGTTCGCCGCGCCCCACTCGTCGAGCCCCGCGGCCCGGGCCCGCTCGAGCCCGGCCTCCGGGGTGGCCGACCCCACCTCGCGCAGGAACGCGCCCAGCGCCCGGCCGAGCTCCAGCGGCCGGCCCGGGGCGTCGCCCTTCCAGAAGGGCATCTTCCCGGGCTGCCCCGGCGCCGGGCTGACCAGCACGCGGTCGTGCGTGATGTCCTCGATCCGCCAGGACGACGACCCGAGCAGGAAGACGTCGCCGACCCGCGACTCGTAGACCATCTCCTCGTCGAGCTCGCCGACCCGGCGTCCGCCGGAGCCCTCCGAGCCGACCAGGAAGACGCCGAAGAGGCCGCGATCGGGGATGGTGCCGCCGCTGGTCACGGCCAGCCGCTGGGCGCCGGCGCGCGCGGTGAGCGTGTCGGTGACGCGGTCCCAGGTCAGCCGCGGCCGCAGCTCGGCGAACGCGTCCGACGGGTAGCGCCCGGCGAGCATGTCGAGGACGGCCTGCAGCGCCGACTCGGGCAGCGAGGCGAACGGCGCCGACCGCCGGACCAGCGCGCCGACCTCGTCGACGGTGCGCGGCCGCTCGGCGACGATCGCGACGATCTGCTGGGCGAGCACGTCGAGCGGATTGCGCAGGTAGCGGATCGACTCGATCGCGCCGGCCTTCATCCGCTCGGCCACCAGCGCGCACTGCACCAGGTCGCCGCGGTACTTGGGGAACAGCACCCCCCGGCTGACCGCGCCTACCTGGTGACCGGCGCGACCGACGCGCTGCAGCCCGGAGGCCACCGTCGGCGGCGCCTCGACCTGCACCACGAGGTCGACCGCGCCCATGTCGATGCCGAGCTCCAGGCTGGAGGTGGCGACGACGGCGGGCAGCCGGCCGGACTTCAGCGCCTCCTCGACGACCGCCCGCTGCTCGCGGGAGACCGAGCCGTGGTGGGCTGCGGCCACCGGCTGGAAGGCCTCGGGCAGCCCGCCGCCGGAGCCGGCCTGGGCCATGAGCGCGGCGGCGTTGGTGCCCGGCGGCACCGGCTCGCCCGTGGCCCGCTCGAAGGACAGCTCGTTGAGCCGGCTGGTCAGCCGCTCGGCGAGGCGCCGGGAATTGGCGAACACGATCGTGCTGCGGTGCGCCTCGACCAGGTCGAGCACCCGCTCCTCGACCGCCGGCCAGATCGACGTCCGCGGTTCGGCGCCCGCGGCCGAGCCGGTGAACTCGCCGGTGGGCTGACCGAGCTCGCTCATGTCCTCGACCGGGACGACGACCGAGAGGTCCCACTGCTTGCGCGCCTCGGGCGCGACGATCTGCACCGGCCGGCCGCCGGCGAGGAAGGTGGCGACCTCCTCGATCGGCCGCACGGTCGCCGACAGGCCGATCCGCTGCGCCGGCCGGTCGAGCAGCTCGTCGAGCCGGTCGAGGGAGACCGCGAGGTGCGCGCCGCGCTTGGTGTCGGCGACCGCGTGCACCTCGTCGACGATCACCGTCTCCACGCCGCGCAGCGCCTCCCGCGCCGAGCTGGTCAGCAGCAGGAACAGCGACTCCGGCGTGGTGATGAGGATGTCGGTGGGCCGGCGGGCGAAGGCGCGCCGCTCGTCGGCGGGGGTGTCGCCGGACCGGATCGCGACCTTCACCTCCGGCCGCGGCAGGCCCAGCCGCAGCGCGGCCTGCCCGATGCCGGTCAGCGGCGCCCGCAGGTTGCGCTCGACGTCGACGGCGAGGGCCTTGAGCGGGGACACGTAGAGGACGCGGCAGCGGGCCTGCTCGTCGGCGGGCAGCGGCGTGCTCGCCAGCCGGTCGAGCGACCAGAGGAAGGCGGCGAGGGTCTTGCCTGAGCCCGTCGGGGCGACGACCAGGGCGTGCTCGCCGCTGCTGATCGCCGACCAGGCGCCCTCCTGCGCCGGCGTGGGCGCCTCGAACGCACCGGTGAACCAGGCCCGGGTGGCCTCGGAGAACCGGTCGAGGGTCGACATGTCGGCAAGTGTCCCCGCTGGGTACGACACTTCGCTGGTGCAGGCGACCGGGTACCGACTGGACGTCGAGGACACCTTCGACGGCGACGAGCTGGACCGGGGCCTCTGGCTGCCGTACTACCTGCCGCACTGGAGCTCCCGGACGTCGGCCGCGGCCCGCTTCCGACTCGGCGACGGGTACCTGCGGCTGCTCGTCGAGGAGGACCAGCCGCCCTGGTGCCCGGAGTTCGACGGGCAGGTCCGGGTCTCCTCGCTGCAGACCGGGGAGTTCTGCGGGCCGCTCGGCAGCGCGGTCGGCCAGCACCGGTTCGCCCCGGAGGCCGTCGTGCGGGAGGAGCAGGACGACGTCCGCCTCTACACGCCGCGGTACGGCCTCTTCGAGATCCGCGCCCGGATGCGGGTCGACGCCGCCGGCATGGCCGCGCTCTGGATGATCGGCTACGAGGACGCCCCCGAGCGGTCCGCGGAGATCTGCGTCCTCGAGGTCTTCGGCCGCGACGTGGGTCCGGACGGCGCGCGCATCGGCATGGGCGTGCACCCGTTCGGCGACCCGTCGATCACCGACGAGTTCGAACAGGTGCCGCTGCCGATCGACGTCCGCGAGTTCCACGTCTACGCCGCGGAGTGGACAGAGGAGCAGGTGTCCTTCCTCGTCGACGGCGAGGTCGTGAAGGTCGTCCGGCAGTCGCCGTCCTACCCGATGCAGTTCATGCTCGACGTCTACGGCTTCCCCGGCCCGGACGGCGCCGCGCCAGGACCGCAGGAGCTGGTCGTCGACTGGTTCCGCGGCTGGCGGCCCGGGTCCGGCACACGGGAGACGTAGGGCACACTCCGGGACATGCGCCACTCCCTGTACGAGACCGGGCACGACGAGTTCCGCGACATGGTCCGCGGCTGGGCGGAGAAGAACGTCGCGCCGTTCCACGCGGACTGGGAGAAGGCCGGCATCGTGCCGCGGGAGGTCTGGCTCTCCGGCGGCGCGCAGGGCCTGCTCGGCATGGACATCGACGAGCAGTACGGCGGCGGGGGAGTCCGCGACTTCCGCTACAACGCCGTCCTCGACGAGGAGATGACCCGGATCGGTGCCAGCGGCGTCGGCTTCGGCCTGCACAACGACGTCGTCGCCCCCTACCTGCGCGACCTGGCCACCGACGAGCAGAAGCAGCGCTGGCTGCCGAAGTTCTGCAGCGGCGAGCTGATCACCGCGATCGCCATGACCGAGCCGGGCGCCGGCAGCGACCTGCAGGGCATCGCCACCACCGCGCGCAAGGACGGCGACGGCTGGGTGCTCAGCGGGGCGAAGACGTTCATCACCAACGGTATCAACGCCGACCTGGTCATCGTGGTGGCCCGCACCGAGCCCGAGGGGCCGGCGGCCAAGGGGATCAGCCTGCTGGTCGTCGAGCGGGACATGCCCGGCTTCAGCCGCGGCCGCAACCTGGACAAGGTGGGCCTCAAGGCGCAGGACACCGCGGAGCTGTTCTTCGACGACGTGCGGGTGCCGGCCGAGAACCTGCTCGGCACCGAGAACCGCGGCTTCTACCACCTCATGGAGAACCTGCCGCAGGAGCGGCTGTCGATCGCCGTCGGCGCGGTCGCCTCGGCCGAGACGGTGCTGGCCCAGACCCGCGAGTACGTGGCCGGGCGGACGGCGTTCGGCAAGCCGGTCGGCTCGTTCCAGAACACCCGCTTCGTGCTCGCCGAGCTGCACACCGAGGCGACGATCGCCCGCACGTTCGTCGACGAGTGCGTGCGCCAGCTCAACAGCGGCGACCTCACCGCCGTCGACGCCGCCATGGCCAAGTGGTGGACGACGGAGCTGCAGAACAAGGTCGCCGACCGCTGCCTGCAGCTGCACGGCGGCTACGGCTACATGGACGAGTACCCCGTCTCGAAGGCGTGGCGGGACGCCCGCGTGCAGTCGATCTACGGCGGCACGAACGAGATCATGAAGGAGATCATCGGCCGCTCGATGGGCTTGTAGGGGCTGCCAGACTGGCGGTCGTGACGCTGACCACCGCCGACCCGCGGGCAGTGCAGCGGCGCACCGTCGCCGTCCTCTCCGGCGCGGTGGCGCTCGCCGGGCTCGGGGTGACCGTCGGCATCACCGTCGGCGGGCTGCTCGCCCGCGCCGTGGCCGGCACCGACACCGCCGCGGGCCTCGGCCAGACCGCCGGGGTGCTCGGCTCGGCGGTGATCGCGGTGCCGCTCGCCCGGCTCAGCGACCGGGCGGGGCGGCGGGCCGGGCTGGTCACCGGGTACGGGATCGCCGTCCTCGGGTCGGTGCTGACCGTCGTCGCCGCCGCGCTGTCCTCGCTGCCGCTGCTGCTGGGCGGGCTGTTCTTCTTCGGCGCGGCCACCGCCTGCGGACTGCAGGCCCGCTACGCCGCCGCCGACCTGGCCGCCCCGGAGCGGCGCGGGCGGGCGCTGTCGATGGTCGTGTGGGCGACGGCGCTCGGGGCGGTCCTCGGGCCCAACCTGGCCGGACCGGGCAACACGCTCGGCCGTGCGCTCGGGCTGCCGGAGCTCGGTGGCGCCTTCGTCGTGTCGGTCGCGGTCTTCGGCGTCGTGGCCGCCGCGCTGCTGGTGCTCCTGCGTCCGGACCCGCTGCTGCTCGCCCGCCGGCTGGGCGGGAGCGGCGCGCCGGCCGGCCGCCCGCGCGGCGCCACCGCGGCGGCGCTGCGCGCCGTGTGGGCCACCCCGGGCGGGCGGCTGGGGATCACCGCGGTCGTCGTGGCCCACTCGGTGATGGTCGGCGTCATGGTGATGACGCCGGTGCACATGGGTCACGCCGGCGGCCCGGCCGGGACGACGCTGCGGATCATCGGCCTGGTCATCAGCGTGCACGTCGCCGGCATGTACCTGTTCTCGCCGCTCGTCGGCCTGCTGGCCGACCGCGCCGGGCGGTCGACGACCGTCGCGGCCGGCGGGCTGCTGCTCCTGGCCGCGGCCGCGCTCGCGGGGACGGCGGCGCCCGGGGCCGCGCTGCAGCTGGGCATCGGGCTGTTCCTGCTCGGGCTCGGCTGGTCCTGCGCGCTGATCGCCGGCTCGACGCTGGTGACCGAGTCGGTGAGCGCGGAGCTGCGACCCACCGCCCAGGGTGGCACCGACCTGCTCATGGGTCTCGGGGCGGCGCTGGCCGGGGCCGTCGGCGGCCCGCTGCTGGCGGTGGGCGGCTTCGGCCTGGTGTCGGGCGTCTCGGCGGCGCTGGTGCTGCCGCTGGCGCTCGTGTGGGCGCGGACGGCCCGGGCCGCCGCGCTTCAGCGGCCCCGGTAGTTCCGGATCAGCAGGACGATCAAGGCCACCAGGCAGGCCGCGATGCCGATCTGCAGGATCACGTCCCAGGTGGGCGAGCCCGTGCTGAGCCCCATGCGCCGAGGATAGGCCGGCGGTATGATGAATTTACTTCACGATGAAGGAGCTTCACCATGCCGGACGCCTGGACGGCGGTGCTGGACCGCATCCTCGAACTGGTGGCGGTGCTCGACACCGACACCCGCGAGAGCCTGGCCCGTGACGGGCTGACGCCGGCCCGCGCGCACCTGCTCTGGGTGCTCCAGCACCAGGGGCCGCTCCCGCAGCGTGCGCTCGCCGAGGCGCTGCGCGTGAGCGCCCGCAACATCACCGGCCTCGTCGACGGCCTGGTCGACGGCGGCTTCGTGACCCGGGAGCCGCATCCCACGGACCGCCGGGCCACGCTGGTGTCGTTCACCGAGCAGGGCGCCTCGACGGCGGCGCGGCTGGAGCGGGCGCACGCCGAGTTCGCGCGCATCCTGTTCGCCGACCTCCCCGAGGACCGGTTCCGCGCCTTTGCCGAGGGGCTGGAGCACGTGCTGGACCGGCTGCGTGAGCACGGGGTCTCCCTCGCCGACCAGGCGGAGCGGTGAGCGCCGCGGTGGCCCTGGCCCGGCGCCTGCTGGCCTACGAGCTGGGCATGTGGCGCAGTCTGTACCGCTGGGCGTTCCGCCGGCCGGTGGCGCCGGACGGTGAGGCGTACGCCTACGCCGGCGTGGTCACGCCGGTGATCTGGGCGTTCATCGGGGTCTCGGCGATCGAGGTGCCGGCGGTGCACCTGCTCCTGCCGTGGGAGGCGGTGCGCCGCGTCGCGCTCGTGCTGGGCGTCTACGGCCTGCTCTGGATGGTCGGCATGCTGGCCGCGCTCAAGACGCACCCGCACGTCCTCGACGCCGGCGGCCTGCGGGTGCGCAACGGCCTCTCGCTCGACGTCGTCGTCCCGTGGGAGCAGATCGCGTCGGTGCGGTACCGGATGCGCTCGCTGGAGGGCATGCGCCACATCCAGGTCCACGACGACGCGCTCTCGGTGGGGGTCGGCAGCCAGACCAACGTCGACGTCGTCCTGCGGGAGCCGGTGGTCCTGCCGGTCCGGCGGACGGCGGGGCAGCCGGTCGGCGAGGTGCGGATCTACGCGGACGACGCCCGCGGGCTGGTGGCCCGGCTGCGCCAGGGTCCCGGGCACCCCCGGCCGGCGGACGCGGGTGAGCGGGCGCGCTAGCGTCGGAGGGGTGCGCCTGCAGGAGTTCTGGTCCCGACTGACCGACCACTTCGGCTCGATGCGGGCCGAGAGCGTCGCGCGCGACCACGTCTTCGCCTCCCTCGGCGGCCGCAGCGCGGTCGAGGCGATCGAGGCGGGCGTGGCCGTCCGCCGGGTCTGGCTGGCGATCTGCGAGGAGTACGAGGTGCCGCCGAAACTGCGCTGAGCGGGGTTCGCGTGGCGCGTGGGACAGGTGGCGTGTCGACGTAGCAGTCGAACGCTTGTTCGGTCTACAGTCGTCCACAGGTCGGCCCCTTCTCCACAGCCGGGCCGGTCGACCGAGAACTGTCGGACCCCCGATCTAGCGTCGATCCCGACCGCTCCACGCGACTTTCCCGAAGGTGAGCACCATGGCAACGCTCGACCGCGACAAGGCCCTCGACATGGCCCTCGCCCAGATCGACAAGCAGTTCGGCAAGGGCTCCGTCATGCGCCTGGGCGACAGCGCCGCCCAGGCCATCAAGGTCATCCCGACCGGCTCCATCGCCCTGGACATCGCCCTGGGCATCGGGGGCCTGCCCCGTGGCCGGGTCGTCGAGGTCTACGGCCCGGAGGCCTCCGGTAAGACCACGGTCGCCCTGCACGCGGTGGCCAACGCCCAGGCCGCCGGCGGCATCGCCGCGTTCATCGACGCCGAGCACGCGCTCGACCCCGAGTACGCCCGGTCCATCGGCGTCGACACCGACGCCCTGCTGGTCAGCCAGCCCGACACCGGTGAGCAGGCGCTCGAGATCGCCGACATGCTGATCCGCTCCGGCGCGCTCGACATCATCGTCATCGACTCGGTGGCCGCGCTCGTGCCGCGGGCCGAGATCGAGGGCGAGATGGGCGACAGTCACGTCGGTCTGCAGGCCCGCCTGATGAGCCAGGCGCTGCGGAAGATCACCGGTGCGCTCAACAACTCGGGCACCACCGCGATCTTCATCAACCAGCTGCGCGAGAAGGTCGGCGTCGTCTACGGCTCGCCCGAGGTCACCACCGGTGGCCGCGCGCTGAAGTTCTACGCCTCCGTCCGCCTCGACGTCCGCCGCATCGAGACCCTCAAGCAGGGCACCGACGCGGTCGGCAGCCGGGTCCGCGTCAAGGTCGTCAAGAACAAGGTGGCCGCGCCGTTCAAGCAGGCCGAGCTCGACCTGCTCTGGGGCCAGGGCTTCAGCCGCGAGGGCGGCCTCATCGACGCCGGCGTCGAGCAGGGCTTCATCCGCAAGTCCGGCGCCTGGTACACGTACGAGGGCGACCAGCTCGGGCAGGGCAAGGAGAACGTCCGCAACTTCCTCCGCGACAACCCCGACCTCGCCGACGAGATCGAGAAGAAGGTCAAGGAGAAGCTCGGCATCGGCGCCACCCTCGACGCCCCGGCCGCCGAGGCGCCGGCCGCTCCGGCCGACTTCTGAGGCCTGCGGTGACCGCCCGCGCGACCCGCCGGCCCCGTGCCGGCGGGTCGCGCCGGTCCGCGCGCGGCGCGGCGGAGGGCCCGTCCGAGGCCGGCCTGGCCGGCGGGGACGACGCTGCCGCCCCGGGGGCGCCCGACGACGAGCCCGGCGATCCGGAGTCCGTGGCCCGGGCCATCTGCCTGCGCGCGCTGACCGGCGCCGCCAAGACCCGCAAGCAGCTCGCCGACCTGCTGGCCAAGCGGGGGGTGCCCGAGGAGGCGGCGACCGCCGTCCTCGACCGGTTCACCGAGGTCGGCCTGATCGACGACGCCGCCTTCGCCCGCGCCTGGGTCAGCTCCCGCCAGGCCGGCCGCGGCCTGGCCCGCCGGGCGCTGCGCGCGGAGCTGCAGGCCAAGGGGGTCGACCGCGAGCTGGCCGCCGCCGCGGTGGAGGAGGTCGACCCGCAGGAGGAGTGGGACGCGGCCCGGCGCCTGGTCGCCCGGCGGCTCCCCTCCATGCACCGGCTGGACCGGCAGACCGCCGAGCGGCGCCTCGTGGGCATGCTCGCCCGCAAGGGCTACGGCGGCGGGCTGGCCGCCTACGTCGTCCGTGAGGCGCTCGACGAGCGCGGCGACGAGGACGACGGCGGCCGGTACCAGCCGGACCTGGGCGAGGACGCCTTCCTGCCCTGAGTCAGCTGGGGTCGGGGTCCTTCGGGCCCTGCCGCGATCCTTCCGTCCCGCCGAGCTCGCTGACGCCCGCGTACGGCTCGTGGCGACGGCCCAGATGCGCCTCCGCCTGCAGCCGCTCGATGAGGTGCGGGTGGTGCGCCTCGAACGCCGGTCGGTTGGAGCGGATCCTCGGGATCTCCAGGAAGTTGTGCCGCGGCGGCGGGGACGACGTCGCCCACTCCAGCGAGTTGCCGTGGCCCCAGGGGTCGTCGCGCACCGCCAGCGCCCCGTACCGCCACGAGTGCACGACGTTGTAGAGGAACGGCAGGATCGAGGCGCCGAGCACGAAGCTGAAGATCGTCGAGATCGTGTTCAGCGTGGTGAACCCGTCGCTGGCCAGGTAGTCGGCGTAGCGCCGCGGCATGCCCTCGTTGCCCAGCCAGTGCTGGATGAGGAACGTGCCGTGGAACCCGATGAAGGTCATCCAGAACTGCAGCTTGCCGAGCCGCTCGTCGAGCATCCGGCCGCACATCTTCGGGAACCAGAACGCGATCCCGGCGTTCGCCGCGAACACGACGGTCCCGAACACCACGTAGTGGAAGTGCGCTACGACGAAGTAGCTGTCCGAGATGTGCCAGTCCAGCGGGGGCGACGCGAGCAGCACGCCGGTCAGCCCGCCCAGGAGGAAGGTGACCAGGAAGCCGATGCACCACAGCATCGGCGTCTCGAAACTGATCTTCCCCTTCCACATCGTGCCGATCCAGTTGACGAACTTGATCCCGGTCGGGACGGCGATCAGGTAGGTCAGGAAGCTGAAGAAGGGCAGCAGCACCGCGCCGGTGGCGAACATGTGGTGCGCCCACACGGCCAGCGACAGGAAGCCGATCGCCAGGGTGGCGAAGACCATGCCCTTGTAGCCGAACAGCGGCTTGCGGCTGAACACCGGGATGACCTCGGTGATGATCCCGAAGAACGGCAGCGCGATGATGTAGACCTCGGGGTGGCCGAAGTACCAGAACAGGTGCTGCCACAGCATCGGCCCACCGTTCGCCCGGGTGTAGACCAGCGCCCCGACGTTGCGGTCGGCGAGCAGGGCCATCAGCGCGGCGGTGAGGATCGGGAACGCCAGGAGCACGAGCAGGCTCGTGACCAGCGTGTTCCAGACGAAGATGGGCATCCGGAACATCGTCATGCCGGGCGCGCGCAGGCAGACGATCGTCGTGGCGAAGTTGACGCCGCCCAGGATGGTCCCGAGCCCGCTGACCGCCAGCCCCGCGATCCACAGGTTCGGGCCGGCGCCGGGCGTGTTGGTGATGTCGGACAGCGGCGTGTAGGCGGTCCACCCGAAGTCGGCGGCGCCGCCGGGGGTCAGGAACCCCGCCACCGCCAGCGAACTCCCGAACAGGAAGAGCCAGTACGAGAAGGCGTTCAGCCGTGGGAACGCGACGTCGGGGGAGCCGATCTGCAGCGGCATGATCAGGTTGCCGAAAGCGAAGAACAGCGGCGTCGCGAAGAACAGCAGCATGATCGTGCCGTGCATCGTGAACAGCTGGTTGTACTGCTCCGGTGACAGGAACTGCATTCGTGGCTGGGCCAGCTCGGCGCGCATGAGCATCGCCATCAGCCCGCCGACGACGAACCAGGCGAACGAGGTCGCCAGGTACATCAGGCCGATGGTCTTGTGGTCCGTCGTCCGCAGGAGGGTCGAGAGCCGCGACCCCTTCTCCGGATAGGCGACCGGGCTCGGCCGACTGACGATGGGGCTCGGGGCGATCGCGGTCATACCGCACCTCCATGCGGCCGCGGGCGCACGTCCGCGGCATACCGCGCGACCGCCTTCGCGCGGCAGGCCCATCGTGACGCAATCGGGCCCCGGACGAAACTCGTCCGCCCGCCCGATCTCAGGTCGCGGCGGCCCAGGCGGAGATGTCCACCGCGGCGCCGTCCGGCGCGTCGGCGTCCGGGACCAGCCACGCGGCGTCCCGGGGCGCGCCCTCGCCCAGCCACCGCAGGATCTGCAGGTCGAACCCGAGCCGGAAGGCCGCGGCGGGACGCCCTGCGGGGCCGAGGAAGACGACGTCGGTCTCGCCGCCGTCGGCGGCGCGCAGCACCACGCGGCACCGGCTCCGGCGGTGCCGTGCGGGCGGCACCGCCTCGACCACCACGGCGGTCGGCGCCCCCGCGGCCGCGGCGAACAGCGGGGCGGCGGCGCGCAGCCGGGCGACGAACTCCTGGGCGGCGTCCTGCTGCACCTGCTCGGGGTCCCCGGATCGGGGCACCGGTGGCAGGTGGCGCGGGCTGCGGGCGAGGACGGTCTCCATGGCGGCGGTCAGTGTCGCCGTCCCGACCGGGCCCGGCTGCGGCGGCGCGCCGGACGTGGCGCGAACCGCGCCGTACCCTCGCTCCTGACATGGAGACCGCGAACCCGCAGCCCGAGGCCCGCACCTACCGCGTGCGGACCTTCGGCTGCCAGATGAACGTGCACGACTCCGAGCGGCTGTCCGGCCTGCTCGAGGCCGCCGGCTACCGGCCCGCCGACGAGGGCAGCGACGCCGACGTCGTCGTCCTCAACACCTGCGCGGTCCGGGAGAACGCCGACAACCGGCTCTACGGCAACCTCGGCCACCTGCGGCCGGTCAAGGACGGCCACCCCGGGATGCAGATCGCCGTCGGCGGCTGCCTGGCGCAGAAGGACCGCGGGGAGATCGTCCGCCGGGCGCCCTGGGTCGACGTCGTCTTCGGCACGCACAACGTCGGCTCGCTGCCGGCCCTGCTCGAGCGCGCCCGGCACAACGCCGAGGCCCAGGTCGAGATCGCCGAGGCGCTGGAGGTCTTCCCCTCGACCCTGCCCGCCAAGCGGGACTCCGCCTACTCCGGCTGGGTGTCGATCAGCGTCGGCTGCAACAACACCTGCACGTTCTGCATCGTCCCGGCGCTGCGCGGCAAGGAGAAGGACCGCCGGCCGGGGGAGATCCTCGCCGAGGTGCAGGCACTGGTCGACCAGGGCGTCCTCGAGGTCACGCTGCTCGGGCAGAACGTGAACGCCTACGGGGTCGAGTTCCGCGACCGGGGCGCGTTCGCCGACCTGCTGCGCGCGGCCGGCCGGATCGAGGGCCTGGAGCGGATCCGCTTCACCAGCCCGCACCCGCGGGAGTTCACCGACGACGTCATCGACGCGATGGCCGAGACCCCGGCCGTCTGCCACCAGTTGCACATGCCGCTGCAGTCCGGGTCGGACGAGGTCCTCCGGCGGATGCGCCGCGGCTACCGGCAGGAGCGCTACCTCGGGATCATCGACCGGGTGCGCGCGGCGATGCCCGACGCCGCCCTCACCACCGACATCATCGTCGGCTTCCCCGGCGAGACCGACGCCGACTTCGAACAGACCCTCGACGTCGTCCGGCAGGCCCGCTTCGCCAGCGCCTTCACCTTCCAGTACTCCAAGCGCCCGGGGACACCGGCCGCCGAGATGGCCGAGCAGCTGCCGAAGGCCGTCGTCCAGGAGCGCTACGAGCGGCTGATCGCGCTGCAGGACGAGATCAGCTGGGCGGAGAACCGCGCGTTGATCGGCTCGACCGTGGAGCTGCTGGTCGCGGCGGGGGAGGGCAGCAAGGACGCCGTCCGTGGCCGGATGACCGGCCGCGCCCGCGACGGCCGGCTGGTGCACTTCACCGCGGCGGACGGCGTCCGGCCCGGCGACGTGGTCGAGACCGTGCTGACCCAGGCAGCGCCGCACCACCTGGTCGCCGACGGCCCGCTGCTCTCGCACCGGCGCACCCGAGCGGGCGACGCGAGCGAGGTGGGCACCCGCCCGACCACCCCCGGCATCCTGCTCGGCATGCCGAGGATCGGCGCCCCTGCCTGACCCTCGGGGCTCAGCTCGCCGGCGCGGGCGTGCGCGGAGCCTCCTGGGACAGGGACTCCAGGACCTCGACGACCCGCTCCGGCATCGACAGCTGCGGGATGTGCGCGGACGGGAGCCGCACGACGTGGTCCGCCCCCTGCGCGAAGGCCTCCTGCAGCTCCGGCGGGATCCCACGGTCCTGTTCGCAGACGACGTAGGTGACCGGATGCGTCCGTTGCGGGGCCGTGCTGGTGGAGGCGAACGCCGCACCGGACTGGAGGACGAGCAGCTCCCGAAGTTGGCGGGCCTGGTCCCTGCTCAGGTCGGCGCAGAGCGCCTCGTGGACGGCGTCGACGTCGTCACAGACCTCGAGGTTCCCGTCCTGCCGCGGCACGATCCACGACGGCAGAGGGCCCTCGCCCAGCATGGCCTGCAGGGACTGGCCGCGCTGGGGCCAGAAGGCCGTCAGGTACACCGCGTGCGCGACGCCGGGATCGTCGGCGAGCTCCGTGATCACCATGCCGCCGTAGGAGTGGCCGACCAGCACGACCGGTTCGCCGGCATCCCGGATCGCCGCCCTCACCGCCTCGGCGTCGGCCCGGAGGTCGCCGAGGGTGCTCGGGTCGGATCCGGCGCTGGGTAGCTCGACCGCAGTGGTCCGGTGGCCG
The DNA here is from genome assembly GCF_059428245.1 of Geodermatophilus sp. SMS 5-13. Classification (NCBI taxonomy): domain Bacteria; kingdom Bacillati; phylum Actinomycetota; class Actinomycetes; order Geodermatophilales; family Geodermatophilaceae; genus Geodermatophilus; species Geodermatophilus sp. SMS 5-13. Next base: position 4,297,056 of record NZ_CP165729.1, on the reverse strand, counting down.
TTCTGCTGCAAACGGGGGACGACCTCGTCCCACGCCCAGCCCCCGCTCCACGCCCCGTGCACGAGAACGAAGTGCGTCATGCCCCGGCAGTGTGGCCGGATCGCGCCTGCCCGCACCGCCGTGCGGCGTGCGATGCGGCAGACGCGGCGTGGGGTGACCGAGCGCAGCCGCCGGGTCAGCGGCGGCCGGCGGACTTCTCGGCCTCGGCGAGCCACTCCTGGCGGGTGGTGAGGTTGGCCCGCGCCTCCTCGATCCGGCGCTTGTCGCCGGCCGCCTCGGCCTTGGCCAGCTGCTCCTCGGCCTTGGTCACCGCCGCGCGCATCGAGGTCACCATCGGGTTCTCCGGAGCGCTGCGGGCGCGCCCCGCGTCGGCCGCGCCGCGGACCCGCTGCTCGACCGCCTGCATCCGGTCCTCCAGGGAGCGCATCGCGCCGCGCGGCACGTGGCCGATCGCGTCGTAGCGCTCCTGGATCTTGCGCAGCGCGTTCTGCGCGCCGCGCAGGTCCGTGGTCGGGTCGAGCTTCTCGGCCTCGGCGAGCAGCTCCTCCTTCTTCTGCTGGTTGGCCAGCTGCTCGGCGTTGCGCGCCTTGTCCTGCTCGCCGCGCGCGGTGAAGAAGACGTCCTGGGCGGCGCGGAACTGCTTCCACAGGTCGTCGTCGCCGTCGCGACCGGTGCGCGGCACGGCCTTCCAGCGGTCCATGAGGTTGCGCATGGCGGCCGAGGTGGCGCCCCAGTCGGTGGACGACGCGAGCCGCTGCGCCTCGGCGATGAGCTCCTGCTTGGCCGCGCGGGCCTCGTTGCGCTGCGCGTCGAGGGCCGCGAAGTGCGCGCCGCGGCGGCGGCCGAACGCGTCACGGGCGGCGGCGAAGCGCGACCACAGCGCCTCGTCGGTCTTGCGGTCGATGCCGCGGATCGTCTTCCACTCCTCGACGATCGCCTTGAGCCGGTCGCCGGCGGCCTTCCACGACGTCGAGTCCGCGGCGATCTGCTCGGCCTCGGCGGCCAGCGCCTCCTTGCGGGCGACCTGCGCGGCGCGGGCGGCTGCCTTCTCCGCGCGGGACTCGGCCGCGGCCTCGTCGGCGGTGCCGACCATCGCGCGGGCCCGGGCGGCGAGGCCGTCGAGGTCGCCGACCGCGGTGGCCGTGGGGATCGAGTCGGCCAGCGTCTGGGCCTTGGCCTTGAGCTCGCTGGGGTTGCCGGTGTGCGCCTTGAGCCGGGCCTCCAGCAGCGACACCTCGGTGGCGAGGTCGTCGTAGCGGCGGGCGTAGTGGGCCAGCCCCGCCGCGGGCTCGCCGGCCTGCCAGGAGCCGACCGCGCGCTCGCCCTCGGCGGTGCGGACGTAGACCGTGCCCTCCTCGTCGACGCGGCCCCACTGGCTGGGGTCGCTGGCCGCGGCGGCGGGCACGGGGTCGGGCGCCGGCACCTCGACGGCGGGGTTGGGCGCGTGCGTCGGGACGGCGGCCGGGGTGGGTGCGGGCGGCTCCGGCAGCTCCGGCGCGACGGCGACCTCGGGCACGACGGCGACCTCGGGCACGACGGCGACCTCGGGCGCGACGGCGACCTCGGGCGCCACGTCGGCGGCCGGCTCCTCGGCGGCGGGCGCCGGCTCGGCGATCGGCGCCTCGCTCCCGCCGATGGACGCGGCAAGGGACTCCGCAGTCTCCGTCGTCGGGTCGGCCAGCGCCGCGTCCCCGGGCGCCGGCGCGTCCGGCGTACCGGCCTCCGGCGTCACGGCGTCGGACGTCGCCGTCTCCGGCGGTAGAACCTGCTGCGTCCCGTCTCCGGGGTTCTCCGTGCTCGACACGGACCGCAGTGTCCCACGCCGCATCGGAGAGACTGCTCCGCGTGAGTGCTGTCCCGCCCGCGTCCCTCTCCGCCGAAGGGTCGACGGTTGCCGTGGCGTTCTGCCCGTCGCCACCGCTGCTGCCGCCCGTCGTCGCCGGACGGGCCGCCGCGGAGACCGCCGGCCTGCGCGCGGCCTGCGCCGACGCGGTCGCCGCGCTGCTCTCCGGCGGGCCGGAGGTCGTGGTGGTTGTGGGGGACGGCGCGGGGCCCGGCGTGCGCTTCGGCCCCGGGGACGGCGGTGACCTGGGCGGCTTCGGCGTCGACCTCGAGGTGGGGTTCGCCGGCCCGGTGGGCCCCGGCGCCCGGCGCCTGCCGCTGGCGCACACGCTCGGCGCCTGGCTGCTCGACGAGGCCGGCCACACCGGGACCCGCCTCGGCGTCGGGCCGCGGGACCTCGCCGCCGCGCTCGCCGGCCTGCCGCGGCACGTGGGCGTGCTCACGATGGGCGACGGGTCGGCGCGGCGCACGCTCAAGGCCCCCGGCTACCTCGACGAGGCGGCCGCCCCGTTCGACGCCGCCGTCGCGGCCGCGCTCGCCGCCGGGGACGCCGGGGCGCTCGCCGCCCTCGACGCCGACGAGGGGCGGCGGCTGCTCGCCTCCGGCGTGCCCACGTGGCGCGCGGTCGGGGCCGCCTGCGCCGGGCGGGACGTGGCCGCGACCCTGCGCTTCGACGACGCGCCCTTCGGCGTCGGCTATCTCGTCGCCGACTGGCACGTGACATGACGGCGCTGCCCTCGGTGGTCGCCGTCGTCGGGCCCACGGCCACCGGCAAGACAGCGCTCGCGGTCGAGCTGGCTGCCCGGCTCGGCGGCGAGGTCGTCAACGCCGACTCGATGCAGCTCTACCGCGGCATGGACATCGGCACCGCCAAGCCGACCCCCGCCGAGCGCGCCGGCGTACCGCACCACGTGCTCGACCTGTGGCACGTCCGCGAGCCGGCGTCGGTGGCCGAGTACCGGCAGCACGCGCGGGCCGCGATCGACCGGCTCCGCGCGGACGGCGTCGTCCCGCTGCTGGTCGGCGGCTCGGGGCTGTACGTGCGCGCCGTCCTCGACCGGCTGGACATCCCGGCGACCGATCGCGCGGTCCGGGCCCGGCTGGACGGCGAGCTCGCCGAGGCGGGCCCCGCCGCGCTGCACGCCCGGCTGGCCGCGGTCGACCCGGAGGCGGCGGCCGCGATCCTGCCGAGCAACGGACGGCGGATCGTCCGGGCCCTCGAGGTGATCGAGCTGACCGGCGGGCCGTTCCGGGCGACCCTGCCGGAGCCGACGCCGCACTACCCGGTCGTCGGCATCGGCCTGGACCGCGAGCCGGCGGAGCTGGACGAGCGGATCGCCGTCCGGGCGGACCGCATGTGGGCCGCCGGGTTCGTCGCCGAGGTCGAGGCGCTGGCCGCCGAGGGCCTGCGCGAGGGCCCGACGGCGTCGCGCGCGCTCGGCTACGCCCAGGTGCTCGCCCAGCTCGACGGCGCGCTCACCGCCGCCGAGGCGCGCGAGCGGACGGTCGGCACCACCCGCCGGTTCGTGCGGCGGCAGCGCTCGTGGTTCCGCCGCGACGCCACCCTCCGCTGGTTCGACGCTGCCCGGCCCGGCCTGGCCGACGCGGTCGCCGCGCACGTGGGCGAACGTACGATCGCCTCATGAGCGAGCGGGTGCTGAAGGGGCACGGCACCGAGAACGACTTCGTCGTCCTGCCCGACCCCGACGGCGCCGTCTGGCCGGAGGGCCGGCTCACCCCCGAGCTCGTCCGCCGGCTCTGCGAGCGCCGGGCCGGGCTCGGCGGCGACGGCGTGCTGCGCCTCGTCCGGAGCGCGCACGTGCCCGACGCGCCGGAGGTCCTGGGCGACGACCTCGACCGTTGCGAGTGGTTCATGGACCACCGCAACGCCGACGGCTCGTACGCGGAGATGTGCGGCAACGGGATCCGGCTGTTCCTGCACGCGCTGATCGGCGAGGGCCTGCTCGACCGCGGCGCCTGCGAGGCCGGGGTGCTCGTCGGCACCCGCGGCGGCCCGCGCCGGGTCGGGGCCGTGCCCGGCGGCGGCTACTGGGTGGACATGGGCCCGGCCCGCCCGTTCGGTCGCGGCGACGCCAAGGTGCCGGGCGGATCGCTGCCGGGGCTCGCGGTGTCGATGGGCAACCCGCACCTCGCCTGCCTCACCGACGTGCCGGTCGACACGGTCGACCTCGCAGCAGCTCCCGTCGTCGACCCCGCCCTCTTCCCGGAGGGCGTCAACGTCGAGGTGGTCAACGTGCTCGACCCGGGCCGGCACATCCGCCTGCGGGTGCACGAGCGCGGCGTCGGCGAGACCCGCTCCTGCGGCACCGGGGCCGTGGCCGCCGCGTACACGGCGCTGACCGCGAGCGGCACCGACACCGGCACCGTCGTCGTCGACGTGCCGGGCGGGCGGCTCACCGTCCGGATCGGCGAGGGGACGACGGTGCTCACCGGTCCCGCCGTCCTCGTCGCCGCCGGTGAGCTCGCCGCGGAGTGGCTCGAGGGCTGATCAGCGGTCGGCGGGCGGGTCCTCGTCGTCCGACTCGACCAGCGGGTCGAGGTGCCCGCCGCCGGGCGGGTTGAAGCTGCCCTCGGGATCCACGCCGCTGGCCGCGTCGAGGATGTCGCGGGGCGGGTTGAGGCCCTTCGGGTCGCGGCCGGGGTCGTCGATCTCGTCGCTGCTGCTCATGCGCGGCCCCTACCCGGCGACCGGCTCCTCATGCGGCGCCTCGAGCTCGCGCGGCAGCTCCCGCATGCCCATCAGCGGGCTGGCCACCACCCAGAGGGCGGCCAGCCCACCGAAGGCCACCGAGACCCACAGCGTCGGCACGACGCCGATCCAGCCGCCGAGCGCGCCACCGATCAGGGCGCCGAGCGGCTGGGTGCCGAACACGATGAACCGCACCGAGGCGTTCATCCGCCCGAGCAGGTGCGGCGGGCACAGCCGCTGCCGGAAGCTGACCTGGGTGATGTTGTAGGCGACGACCGCCCAGCTGAACCCGAACCAACCGAGGACCAGCAGCACCGCCGACGCGCCGACGGCGGCGAGCGGGATCAGCGCGGTGAACGGCATGATCATCAGCGACGACAGCGGGATGGCGCGCCCTTCGCCGACCCAGCGGGCGAACCGGGCGCCGGTGACCGCACCGACCAGGCCGCCGACGGAGCCCGCGGCGAAGACGATGCCGACGGTGCTCTCCGAGAGGCCGAGCTCGCGCAGCGCGTAGAGCACCAGCAGCGCCCCGCTCATCGCCGTGGCGAAGTTGGCGGTGCCCGTGCAGGCGACGATCCGGCGCAGCAGCGGGTGGCGGACGACGAACCCGAGCCCCTCGGCGATCTCGGCCCGCAGCGGCCGGCGGGCGGCCCGGTCGGGCACCGTGTCGACGTGCCGGATCCGCCCGATGAACAGCGCCGAGAACAGGAAGGACAGCGCGTCGAACGCGATGAGCACCGGGGCGCCGAGCACCCGGAGCAGGACGCCGGTGATCCCGGGACCGGCCACCTGGGCGACCGCGCGGCTGCTCTCGAGCTTGCCGTTGCCGTCGACGATCTGGTCGGGGGCGACCAGCGTGGGCAGGTAGCTCTGGTAGGCGACGTCGAAGAAGACCGTGGCCGTGCCGGTGACCGCCGCGACGAGGAACAGCTGCCACAGGGTGAGGACGTCGAGCACGTAGGCCAGCGGCAGCGTCGCGAGCGCCACCGCCCGCACGAGGTCGCCCGCCACCAGGACCCGCTTGCGCCGCCAGCGGTCCACCCACGCCCCGGCGGGCAGCCCGATGACGAGGAAGGCCGCCGTCTCCAGCGCGGTCAGCACGCCCATCTCCAGCGGCGTGGCGTCGAGCAGGGTGACGGCCAGGACCGGCAGCGCGAGCAGGGTGATCTGGGTGCCCAGCTGGCTGACCGTCTCGGCCGCCCACAGCTGACGGAAGTCGCGGTGCCCCCACAGGCCGGCCGGTGTGCTCACCGGGGCAGGATCCGTCGACTGATTGGGAAAAGTCAATCAGTGAACGGCGTGTCGCCTAGGCTCGTCCCGTGACGGCGGACGGCGCCCCGGACATCCGCGGGCCCAAGCGCAGGGCGACCGACGCCGAGTACCGCGCCGTCGCCTCCGCCGTCCGCCTGCGGATCCTCCGGATGTGCTGGTCGGAGGCGCTGACCAACAAGGAGCTGGCCGAGCGGCTGGGGCGCAACCCGGCGACGGTCCTGCACCACGTGCGCACCTTGGTCGACACCGGTTTCCTGGCCGCCCAGCCGGACCGGCGCGGCACCCGCGGCTCGCGCGAGGTGCCCTACCGGGCGACCGGCAAGAGCTGGCTGATGGACGTCGACGACCGGCCGCCGCCTCGCCGCGACCCGATGCTCGCCGCCTTCCTCGAGGAGGTGGGCGAGGTGGGGGAGCAGCACCTGCAGAGCAGCCGCCTGGGTCTGCGACTGTCGCCGGAGAACCTGGAGGAGTTCCGCCGGCGGCTGCACGGCCTCCTCGACGAGTACGCCCGCCGGCCCGAGGACCCGGACGCCGAGCACTGGTCGCTCTACCTCGGGATGCATCCCGAGCCATGAGGTGTTGCACCCGGTGATGACATCCCGTGCACAAACCCAGGTGACCACGTCGGAACCCCGTGTCACGCTGGAGCCGATGACCACCGCCTACGAAGCTCCTTCCCCCGGCGAGGCCGGTTTCGACGAGCCGGACGACACGACCGGCTCCTACGCCCTCGAGGAGCGCGGTGCGCTCCGCCGCGTCGCGGGGCTGTCGACCGAACTCGCCGACGTCACCGAGGTCGAGTACCGGCGGCTGCGCCTCGAGCGCGTCGTGCTCGTCGGGGTCTGGACCGAGGGGACGGCGGCCGACGCCGACCGCTCCCTCGCCGAGCTGGCCGCCCTCGCCGAGACCGCCGGATCGATGGTGCTCGAGGCGGTCAGCCAGCGGCGCTCCACGCCCGACGCCGGCACCTACGTCGGCTCCGGCAAGGCCGCCGAGATCCGGGACATCGTCGCCGCCACCGGCGCCGACACCGTGATCTGCGACGGTGAGCTGACCCCCGGCCAGCTCAACGCGCTGGAGAAGATCCTCAAGGTCAAGGTCGTCGACCGGACCGCGCTGATCCTCGACATCTTCGCCCAGCACGCCAGCAGCCGGGAGGGCAAGGCCCAGGTCGAGCTGGCCCAGATGGCCTACATGCTCCCGCGACTGCGCGGCTGGGGTGAGTCGCTGTCCCGGCAGGCCGGTGGCCGCGTGGCCGGCGGTGGCGGCATCGGTACCCGTGGCCCGGGTGAGACGAAGATCGAGACCGACCGGCGGCGGATCCGCGCGCGGATGAGCAAGCTGCGCCGGGAGATCGCCGGCATGGCGACGGCCCGCGCCACCCAGCGGTCCAACCGCGGGCGCAACGCCGTCCCGAGCGTGGCGATCGCCGGCTACACCAACGCCGGCAAGTCCAGCCTGCTCAACCGGCTGACCGGTGCCGGTGTGCTGGTCGAGAACGCGCTGTTCGCCACCCTCGACCCGACGGTCCGCCGAGCCGAGTCGCCGGACGGCCGCGAGTACACGCTCACCGACACCGTCGGCTTCGTGCGGCACCTGCCGCACCAACTGGTCGACGCCTTCCGCTCGACGCTGGAGGAGGTCGCCGCCGCCGACCTGCTCGTGCACGTCGTCGACGGCTCCGATCCCGACCCGCTGGGGCAGATCCAGGCGGTGCACACGGTGCTCGGCGAGATCGACGCGTCGGCGGTGCCGGAGCTCATCGTGGTCAACAAGGTCGACGCGATGACCGAGGACGACGTCCTGAGCCTGCGCCAGGCGCTGCCCGGCGCGGTCTGGGTCTCCGCCCGCACCGGGCACGGGATCGACCGACTGCGCGAGATCATCGCCGCGCGGCTGCCGCACCCGGACGTCGACGTCGAGGTCCTCGTGCCCTACGGGCGCGGTGACCTGGTCGCGCGCATGCACCGCGACGGCGAGGTGCTCTCCGAGCTGCACGAGGCCGGCGGCACGCGGCTGACCGCGCGGGTCGACGGTGCCCTCGCAGCGGCCCTGGAGGAGTTCGCCGCCCCGGCGGTCTGAGCCATTCCGGCAGGTCGAGATCACGAACGGGTCACGGGACCCGGTACCGTGAGGCCGTGACGATCGGCGCGATGCGGCGGGGATCCGGCGAGGCCTCCGCCGTCGCCGAACCCGACCACAAGGGCGTCCCGGCCGTCGTCTCGCCGGGCCGGCCGCCGTGGTGGCTGCTCGCGCTGGCGGGCGGGGTCACCGTGGTCGTGTCGATCGACCTGTTCAGCCGCGGCTCCCTCGAGCGCATGGACCTGCGCGTCTCCGAGGTGATCAGCTCGTGGGGCATCAAGGAGTCGGGCGCCTACTGGCCGGTCTGGGCGGTCACCCAGCTCGGCGGGCGCGGTTTCATCCTGATCGTGCTGGCGGCGCTGGTCGGCTACCTCGGCTGGCGGCGCCGGACGCTGGTGCCGCTGCTGCGCGTCCTCGTCGCCCTGGCCCTGCTCACAGCGGTCGTGTACGGCTTCAAGTACGGCGCCGGGCGGACCGCGCCGTCCTATCCGGGGTCGTTCTTCCACCGGGACGGCGCTTCCTACCCCTCGGGGCACGTGGCGAACGCCGTGCTGATGTGGGGCGTGGCCCGCTGGCAGGCGGTCGAGTTCGGCCTGCCCGCGCCGGTGCAGCGGGCGTTCCGGTGGCTGTCGATCCTCGGGCCGGTGGCCGCGGGCCTGGCGATGGTGGCCCTGGACTTCCACTGGGTCACCGACGCGGTCGTCGGCGGCGCCGTGGGCATCCTGCTGTTGGGCGTGGTGCACGCACTGGACGCGTCCGTTCTGTCACGCTGGGTACGTGCCCGAGCTGGCCGGCGGTCCGCCTAGTCGCGTGCGGGCGCACCTGTTGCCGGCGGCAGTAGCCCTGGCAACGGCGTTCGTGGTCGCCGGCGCCGTCCCGGCCGCCGCGGCGGCGGACGCCACCGCCCCGCATCCCCTGTGCCAGGTGACCGATCCCCGGCTCCCGGAGCTGTCCGGCCTGGTCGTGCTGGGCGATCGCATGGTGGCCATCAACGACGGCGGCGTGGAGCTGAACGTCTACGTGCTCGACACGGCCTGCCAGATCGTCGAGGTCCACTCCGCGCCGGTCGATCCCTACGACCCCGAGGACCTCGCGGTCGGAGCCGACGGCACCGTGTGGCTGGCCGACGTCGGGGACAACCGGACCAATCGGCCCACGGTCGCCCTCCTCGCCCTGCGCCTGGACGGGTCGACCGGGGTGTTCCGCATGAGCTATCCCGACGGGCCGCACGACGCCGAGTCGCTGCTGCTGGCCCCGGACGGGACGCCGTACCTCGTCACCAAGGAGATCCTCGGGGCCAGTGGCGTCTACCGGCCCACCGCCGCGCTGGTCGACGGGGGCGCGGTGGCGCTGGAGAGAGTGGCCTCGGTCAACTTCACGCTCACCGGCACGGACGGTGGGCCGGTGGGCCGCGCCGGCCAGCTGATGGCCACCGGGGGAGCGGTGTCGCGCGATGGCACGCTGCTCGCGCTGCGCACCTACACCGACGCCTACGTGTGGCCGCTGTCCGGCTCCGACGTGGCCGGCGCCCTGGGCGCCGCCCCCGTGCGGGTCGCGCTGCCCCCGGCCCCGCAGGGTGAGGCGATCAGCTTCAGCACCGACGACCGGCAGCTGGTGGTCGCCGGCGAGGGACTTCCCGGCGACGTGACCCTCGTGCCGGTCACGGCGCAGCCGGCGCCGGTCGCCGCCGCGGCGCAGGGCTCCGCCGAGGCCGACGCCGCATCGGGCCCGCCCGCGTTCACCGCGGGCCTCATCGCCGCCGCCGTGGCCACCGTGGTGGTCTGGCTGGGCGGCCTGCTGATCCGACGGCGCGGGACCGTCTGAGCCCCGCGCCGTCGCGGCTCAGACCCGGCGCAGGACGCTGACGACCCGGCCCAGGATCGTCGCGTCGTCGCCCGGGATCGGCTCGTACGCCGGGTTGTGCGGCAGCAGCCACACGTGCCCGTCGCGGCGCTTGTAGGTCTTCACCGTCGCCTCGCCGTCGATCATGGCCGCGACGATCTCGCCGTTCTCGGCGGTGGGCTGCTGCCGCACCACGACCCAGTCGCCGTCGCAGATCGCCGCCTCCACCATCGAGTCACCGGCGACCTTGAGCATGAACAGCGTCCCCTCGCCGACGAGCTCGCGGGGGAGGGGGAACACGTCCTCCACCGCCTGCTCGGCGAGGACCGGGCCGCCGGCCGCGATCCGGCCGACGAGCGGCACATAGGTCGGCGCGGCGGTGCCGGTCTCCTCGGCCACGGGCAGCGCGGTCGGGCCGTGCTCGCCCGGCAGCCGCACGTCGAGGGCGCGCGGCCGGTTGGGGTCGCGGCGAAGCCAGCCCTTCTTCTGCAGCACCGAGAGCTGGTGCGCCACCGACGAGGCCGAGGACAGCCCGACGGCCTCACCGATCTCGCGCACCGAGGGCGGATAGCCCCGCCGCTCGATCGAGTCGCGGATGACCTCGAGCACCCGCCGCTGCCGCTGCGTGAGGCCGTCGCCGGCCTCGCCGCGGTCCGGGAAGGACCGCACGGCGGCCGGTGCGTCGTCCGTCGTCGTGCCCGCCGTCTCCGCCGCACGGCGCCGGCCGGTCGTGCCCGCGCCGTCACCGGTCGACCGGCGACCGCCGGACGTCCCCCTCGTGCCCGCCACGTCTCCTCCTCGCCGCCGGCCCAGTCGCCGGATCGCGCCGTCCGTCCTTGGTGGCAGACGGTAGCGCCGCCGCTCGGATTTTTCAAACACACGTTCGAGTCGCGACGGGTCGGGTCGCTTCTGTCGGCCGCGTCCGGTAGACATTCGCACGGGCGTTCGAATCGAACACGCGTTCGAGAACGACGCGGTGTCGGGATCGGCGGGAGGAGAGTGTCGTGGGAAGCGTGCAGCAGGCAGTCCTGGACTTCGACGAGGCGGTGCAGGCGCCGTGGCGGCCCTCGCTCCGGTCCGTCTCGGGTGATCGTCCGCTGGAGACGGGGCGGCCCGCGCGGGCGGGCCGGTCGGTCCGGCCCGGCGAGCGGGTGGGCCGCTCGCCCTCCCCCCTCGCCCCGCCGGCCCGTCCGGCGTCCTCGGCGCCGGCCGGGCGCCCCGCGGCGGCCGGCCGCCCGGTCCGGGGCGGCTGCGCCACGCCATCCCGCACGCCGGCTGCTCCGCTGCGCCTCACCCCGCGCGCCCGCCGGCTGCTGGTCGCCCTCGGCCTGGCGGCGGCGGTTGCCGTCGGCTCCTGGCTCGGACCGCTGGTCGCCGGTGGCGCGGGCGGCGATCTGCGTCTCGCCGGGGTGAGCACGGTGGTGGTCGAGCCGGGTGACACGCTGTGGTCGATCGCGGCCGCCGTCGCCGACGCGGGCGACGACGTGCGCGCGGTGGTGTACGAGATCCAGCAGCTCAACGGGATCGACGGCGCGGACGTGGTGCCGGGTCAGGTGCTGCAGCTGCCGTGAGTGCCCGATGGCGAGAGCGGTCGCTTGTCGGTGCCCGGCCGGCCCGCGAAGACTCCGACAACATCGGGACGCCGACTTCGTCAACCCTCAGTACCCGCGCCTTCACGCTGCGTACTGACTCCACCGCTTACCGTCGTCGCGTGTCAGGCGTCATGGAGAGTCGTGCAGCGGTGTTCACCAGTCAGCCGCAGGACGTCGAGGTGTACTCGGCGGGGGAGTGGCTGCCCGGATCGCTGCTCGGCTGGCGGCACGACGCCGGCGGCGCCTGCCAGGTCTGGGTGCGCCTGACCGTCGGCGGGGTCGAAGAGTCCAGTTGGACCGACCTGAGCAGTCTGCGACTGCCCGAGCCGCACCTGTCCGTCGCCCCGGAGCCCGCGGTTGCCCCGGCGGAGGACCCGGCGGCCACGCGGAGCCTGCGCCTCGCCGACGTCTCGGCCACCGGTCCGGCACGCCGTGGCCGACCCGCGGCGCCCGGCGTGCGCCCTGTCCCGCAGGTGCGCGAGCTGCCCGGCGCCCGCGGGCTGCCCGCCGTCCGTGAGGACGCCGCCAGCCGAGCGGTGCATCCGGCCGGCCGGAGGCGCGCCGACTCGCGCGTCGTCGGTGAGACCGCCGAGTTCCCGGCGGTGGGGGCTCGGGCGGGACGGCACCGGGCTCCGGCGTCGCCGTCCGGAGCGGGCCGGCACCGTGCTGTCGACACGGGCGTCCGGGCCGCGGTGACCGACTCGCCGCTCGAGGTCCGCACGCCCGCGGCCCGCGCTGCGGAGGTGTGGGGCGCCCGGTCGGACGACACCTGGCCCGGCGTCCCCGGTGCCGACTGGTCCGGGTCCGGCGCCCTGTCGCCGGAGCCGGACCTGTTCACCCGGCCGATGCGGCTCGGTGACGTCGGACGGAGCGGGTCGGTGCCGCGGCCGCGCAGCGCGCGCCGGGACGACTCGCTGACCGGCGTCTGAGCCCGGCGGCCCGCGGCCCGTCGGCCGTCGCCGGACCGGTCCGGCGTCCGCCTCGCGCCCCCCGGCCCGGGGTCGCGCAGCATGCCCCTCTACCGCATCGCCGGCCTCCTCGCGGGCGCGTCGCGCGGCGTGTCGTGTGACGGCTGCGGCGAGTTGTTGCGGCTGGTCACGGGCGGGTCTCGGTGGAACACAACCCCCGTGCGTCCTCTTGCACATGTAGTGGAGCCGCGCCTAGGGTTCCCCTACATCTAGTAGTTACAGAGCCGTAGTTCTTCCACAAGCGGTCCTCAGGTTCTCCCCCGGGCGTCCACCGGATGTCCCCAGGAGGGTCCACAGGCCGGCTCGGCGGACAGGCTCTGAGCGAGGCTCGGGGAGGAGGCGGATCGCCGTGCGGTGCCCGTTCTGCCACAACCCGGACAGCCGGGTCATCGACTCCCGCGAGGCCGACGAGGGGGCGACCACTCGTCGCCGTCGCTCCTGCCCCGCCTGCGGGCGCCGGTTCACCACCGTCGAGGAGGCGGTGCTCGCCGTCGTCAAGCGCAGCGGGGTCAGCGAGCCGTTCAACCGCGCCAAGGTCGTCGCGGGCGTCCGGCGGGCCTGCCAGGGCCGTCCGGTGGACGAGGACCAGCTGGCCCAGCTGGCCCAGCAGGTCGAGGACGCCATCCGGGCCACCGGCGCGGCCGAGGTGCCGAGCCACGAGGTCGGGCTGGCGATCCTGCGGCCGCTGCGGGAACTGGACGAGGTGGCCTACCTCCGCTTCGCCAGCGTCTACCGCGCGTTCGACTCCCTCGAGGACTTCGAGAAGGAGATCACCGAGCTGCGGGCCCGGCACCTGCCGGGCGGCACCCCGCCGCTGCCGGGCATGCAGCCCGACGCCCCGCCGTCCCGCCGCCGGGGCGGCCGGCCGTCCACCGGCACCTGAAAAAAACTGTCAGTACCAGCCGATACACCAGTCCGAGCAGCACACAACTGCGGTTCTTCCCCAGCCGCTGCCGCACCAAGGGAGAGCTCCAACTCATGACCGAGACCGACGACCGCCTGACCCCCACCCGAGCACGTCGCGGGGGCAAGGCGCCAGCCCGGGGGAAGGGCCTGAAGGTCAAGCGGGTCTTCACGACCGCGGGTGTGCACCCGTACGACGAGGTGACGTGGGAGCGCCGCGACGTCGTCATGACGAACTGGCGTGACGGCTCGATCAACTTCGAGCAGCGCGGCGTCGAGTTCCCCGCCGAGTGGAGCATCAACGCCACCAACATCGTCACCACGAAGTACTTCCGCGGCGCGGTGGGTAGCCCGCAGCGCGAGAACAGCCTGCGTCAGCTCATCGACCGGGTGGTGCTCACCTACGGTGCGGCCGGCCGCGAGTACGGCTACTTCGCCACCGAGGGCGACGCGGAGATCTTCGAGCACGAGCTGACCTGGATGCTGCTGCACCAGTACTTCAGCTTCAACTCCCCGGTGTGGTTCAACGTCGGCACGAGCGCGCCGCAGCAGGTCAGCGCCTGCTTCATCCTCGCCGTCGACGACACGATGGACTCGATCCTCAACTGGTACCGGGAGGAGGGGCTGATCTTCAAGGGCGGCTCGGGCGCCGGCCTGAACCTCTCCCGCATCCGCTCCTCCAAGGAGCTGCTCTCCTCCGGTGGCACCGCCTCCGGCCCGGTCAGCTTCATGCGCGGCGCCGACGCCTCCGCCGGGACGATCAAGTCCGGTGGCGCCACCCGCCGCGCGGCCAAGATGGTCGTCCTCGACATCGACCACCCCGACATCGAGGAGTTCATCGAGACCAAGGCGCGCGAGGAGGACAAGATCCGCGCGCTGCGCGACGCCGGGTACGACATGGACCTCGGCGGCAAGGACATCACCAGCGTCCAGTACCAGAACGCCAACAACTCCGTCCGCGTCTCCGACGAGTTCATGCGCTCGGTCGAGGACGGCACCGAGTTCGGCCTGCGGGCCCGGCAGGACGGCGCGGTCATCTCGACCGTCGACGCCAAGGACCTGTTCCGCAAGGTCACCCAGGCGGCGTGGGAGTGCGCCGACCCGGGCATCCAGTACGACGACACGATCAACGACTGGCACACGAACCCCGAGACCGGGCGGATCAACGCGTCCAACCCGTGCTCGGAGTACATGAGCCTCGACAACAGCTCGTGCAACCTGGCGTCGTTGAACCTGATGAAGTTCCTCAAGGCCGACGGCACGTTCGACTCGAAGAACTTCGTCAAGGCCGTCGAGCTGGTCATCACCGCGATGGACATCTCGATCTGCTTTGCCGACTTCCCGACCGAGCCGATCGGCGAGACCACGCGGGCCTACCGGCAGCTGGGCATCGGCTACGCCAACCTCGGCGCGCTGCTCATGGCGACCGGCCACGCCTACGACTCGCGCGGTGGCCAGACCCTCGCCGCGGCGATCACCTCGCTGATGACCGGCACCGCCTACCGCCGCTCGGCCGAGCTGGCCGGCATCGTCGGGGCGTACGACGGCTTCGCCCGCAACGCCGACGCGCACGCCCGCGTCATGCGCAAGCACGCCGCGGCCAACGACGCGATCCGCCCCGTCGGCGCCGACGACGCCGACGTGCTCAAGGCCGCGACCGAGCAGTGGCAGCTGGGCCTGGAGATCGGCGCCGACAACGGCTGGCGCAACGCGCAGGCCTCGGTCCTGGCCCCCACCGGGACCATCGGCTTCATGATGGACTGCGACACGACCGGCATCGAGCCGGACTTCTCGCTGGTCAAGTTCAAGAAGCTGGTCGGCGGCGGCTCGATGCAGATCGTCAACCAGACGGTGCCGCGCGCGCTCAAGAGCCTGGGCTACCAGGAGGAGCAGATCGAGGCGATCGTCGAGTACATCGCCGAGCACGGCCACGTGGTCAACGCGCCGAGCCTGCGCCCGGAGCACTACGAGGTGTTCGACTGCGCGATGGGCGAGCGGGCCATCTCGCCAATGGGCCACGTCCGGATGATGGCGGCGGTCCAGCCGTTCATCTCCGGCGCCATCAGCAAGACGGTGAACATGCCGGAGTCGGCGACCGTCGAGGACGTCGAGAACATCTACTTCCAGGGCTGGAAGCTCGGCCTCAAGGCGCTGGCGATCTACCGCGACAACTGCAAGGTCGGCCAGCCGCTGTCCGACGCCAAGGCCAAGAAGGCCAGCGGTGAGGGTGGGGCGGAGGCCAAGACCGAGGCCGCCCCGGCGGCCCTGTCGCACCCGGTGCGCAAGCGGCTGCCGAAGAAGCGGACCAGCGTCACCACCTCGTTCAGCGTGGCCGGTGCCGAGGGCTACATGACCGCCGGCATGTACGAGGACGGCAGCCTCGGTGAGGTGTTCCTGAAGCTCGGCAAGCAGGGCTCGACCCTGGCCGGTGTCATGGACGCCTTCTCCATCGCGCTGTCGATCGCGCTGCAGCACGGTGTGCCGCTGGAGACCTACATCCAGAAGTTCACCAACATGCGCTTCGAGCCGGCCGGCATGACCGACGACCCGGACATCCGGATCGCCCAGTCGGTGATGGACTACATCTTCCGTCGCCTGGCGCTGGACCACCTGCCGGTCGAGACCCGCGCGACCCTCGGCATCTTCAGCGCCGAGGAGCGGGCGGCGCAGGTGTCCGGCTACGGCACCTCGGCGTCGGCCGGCACGGTCGTCGAGGAGGACGTCGACCTCGAGGCGCTGCGCGGCTCGGCGCCGACCGACGAGCGCAAGCCCGAGGCTGGTTCGTCGAAGGCGACCGAGAAGCCGGTCAAGGAGGCGCACTCCTCGGCGGAACTGCTCGAGCTGGTGACCGGCACTGCCACCGACGCGCCGCTGTGCATGACCTGCGGCACGAAGATGCGCCCCGCCGGCAGCTGCTACGTCTGCGAGGGCTGCGGCTCCACCAGCGGCTGCAGCTGATGTGAACGGCCAGGAAATGTCCCCGCCGGCGCGGCCGGCCATGACCTGATCCCGGTCAGCATGGTCCCGAGTGCGGTCGGCGGGACATCTCCTGGCTCGCGCGCCCCGTCCAACGGCCCGGTTCCTCCTCCAGGGACCGGGCCGTTGGCCGTCCGGGGGAGAGGGAGGAGCGGTACGCCCGCACTGCGGTGAACCCGCTACTGTCCGCTGCCGGACTGGTCGATGGGAGGTCGTGGTGTCGCAGGTCGTCGATTTCGAGAACGTGTCCACCGTCGGATTGGAGTCGTCGCCGGTTCCCGAGGCACTCGCCGGGTTGAGGGCCAACGAGGCTCGCTACTACAAGAACAAGTTCGGCCACGTCTTCACCGTCGACCCCGCGCCCGAAGCAGCGGAGACGGTCGACTGGGTGCACCGCATCCTCGAGGAGGAGCGCGACCTCGTCATCTCGTCCCGTCCGCTCGAGGCCACGACCTTCGAGGTCGACGGGACCCGGATGGCCTACGTGTTCTACGAATCCGGCCTGTCGATCAACGTGATGTACGGCCTGGAGGACGGGAAGAAGCGCGCCGTGGGGTTCAAGCTGTCCGACGGGATGGAGGTTCCCGAGGAACTCGCGTCCCGCTTCAAGTTCGCGCGCCAGAAGTCGAAGCTGGCCGGCACGATCCGCGGATCCTTCTTCGTGATCAAGGGTGAGTACTGAGGCGGGACGAACGTGTACGCGGCCGGCGCCGGTCGGTCGCGGTCAGAGCACCAGCTCGCGCCCGGCGCCGGCGGTCCGCGCGGCAGCGAGCACGAGGGTGGCCGCCGTGGCGTCCTGCACCGCGACGCCCACGGACTTGTACAGCGTGATCTGGTCCGGGGTGGTGCGGCCCGGCCGGGTGCCGGCGACGAGCTCGCCGACCTCGACGATCCCGTCCTCGGTGATGAGGCCCCCGCGCAGCGGCTCGGCCAGATCCGCGCTGCCCGCAGCGGCGACAGGTGCCAGCGCCACCCCGCGCGACTCGACGCACACCAGCGCCTCGGCGACCGTCGCGTCATCGACCTCCCGGCCGCCGGGCGCCCAGCCCACGGACGTCACGTGGGTACCGGGCGCCAGCCACTCCCGCCGCACCACCGGATCGGTGGGGTGGGTGGTCGCGCAGACGATGTGGGCGCCGTCCATCGCCTCCCGGTAGGAGCCGACCGCGCGGACCTCGACGTCGAGCTCCTTCCGCAGGTCCGCGGCCACGGACTCGGCCCGGACCTGGCTGCGGCCGGCCACCCGGACCTCGCGGAGCGGGCGCGCCCTCGCCATCGCCCGGGTGTGCGAGCGGGCCTGCACCCCGGTGCCCAGCACCGCCAGGACCGACGCGTCCGCCCGCGCCAACAGCCGCGCGGACAACGCCGAGCCGGCGCCGGTGCGGACGGCGGTGATCACGGTCCCGTCGAGCAGCGCGGCCGGGGCGCCGGTCGCGGCGTCGAAGACGACGATCACCGCCTGGTGGGTGGGCAACGCGGTTCCGGCGTTGCGCGGGAACAGCGAGACCAGCTTGGTCACGAGCGCACCCTGGGAGGGCACGTACCCGGGCATCGCGAGCAGCCGGCCGTCCGCGTCCTGGACGACGGCCCCGGTCCGCTCGGGCACCGACGCGCGGCCGGCGCTGAGGTCGGCCATCGCCGGGCCGAGCGCGTCGATCAGTGCGTCCAGGTCCAGGAGGGCGGCGATCTCATCGCCGGTGAGCACCAGCACCCGGCAGATGCTCCGCGCGGGTCCCGGTCGGGGTCAACGCGCCCCGCGACGGCCGACACGCGTGCGGGCGCGGGCGCACCGGCCCGCGCCGAGGCTCACCTAGCCTTCCGCGGGTGAGACAGCTGCTGCGGTTCGGGTGGGTCGAGGCGCAGTGCTGCCTGTTCGCTGTCCTGTTCTTCCTCGGACTGGCGCTCGTCCGGCTCGTGCCGCTCCCGGTCGATCCTGCCGACGCGCTGCTGATCTGGTGCCTCGCGGTCACGCTGGTGCTCTGGCTCGTCCGCTGGGAGACCGGGCGCGAGGTCGCCGTGATCTTCGGCTTCCACGTCGTCGGGCTGGCCCTGGAGCTGTTCAAGGTCCGGCAGGGCTCGTGGTCCTATCCCGACACCGGTGTCGCGACGATCGGCGGCGTCCCGCTCTACAGCGGATTCATGTACGCGGCCGTCGGCAGCTACGTCTGCCAGGCGTGGCGCCGGTTCGACCTGCGGATCACCGCCTACCGGGCCCGCACCACGGCCGCCGTGGCCGGCCTGATCTACCTGAACTTCTTCACCTCCTCCGTGATGTGGGACGCGCGGCTCGTGCTGGCCGCCGCGCTGCTGCTCGCGACCAGGCGCACCTGGGTGCACTTCACCGTCGGCGGCCACCGCTACGCGATGCCGCTCGCGCTCTCCTTCGGCCTCATCGGCTTCTTCCTCTGGGCCGCGGAGAACGCCGCCACGTTCCTGCGGGCCTGGCAGTACCCGTCGCAGGAGTCGGTGTGGACGCTGGTCCACCCCGCCAAGCTCGGGTCGTGGTCGCTGCTCGTCGTCGTCAGCATCGTGCTGGTCGCGGCGGTCAAGGCCTACGAGGGGCAGCTGTACGGGAGCGTGCGCGACCGGACCGTGCTCCGGGCCGGCACCGCAGCGCGGCGGCTCCCGCGACCGGTCGTCGCGACCGGCGCCGTCGAGCCCGTCGCGTCAGCGGCGGGCGACGCCGCCCCCTGACCGCGCGGGCACCCGGCGCTTGTCCCGCCGCGCCTGCACCGCCCGGACCACCCGCAGGACGGCGACCACCGCGGCGGGCACCGCGATCAGCAGCCACCCGTGGTCGCCGACGAAGTAGGCGATCGCGCAGAGGGCCACCCCGATCGCCACCGCCTGGCCGACGGTCCACAGGCGCTGCCGGCGCTCCACGCCGGCGTGCCCCGAGACGATGCGGCGGGCGAACAGCAGGGGCAGCACGACCAGGGCGATGCCCAGCGCCCAGCTGATCAGCACGACGGTGCCCTTGACGAACATCAGCAGCAGCCAGCCGACGATGCCGACGGCGGCGACGAGCGCCGCGCCGACGACCAGCGACGAGAGCAGCGGGCGGGACGTGCGGACCGGCCTGGTCATGGCGGCACGGTAGTCCCGGCTCCTGGGAAAGGGCTGTGATCGCCGCCCGGTCAGTGCGCGAACACGGCGGAGAGCGCCCGCCCGACGTCGCGGTGGTCGCGCACCAGCCGGACCCGCCCGCGGCCGAGCCGGGCCAGGTCGCGGCCGAGGTCGACGTCGTCCTCACCCGAGGTGTCCAGCAGGACGTCGAGCCGCGGCAGCCGCGCGGCGGTCGCGCGCGGGTCGGGGCCGGCGTTGTGCACGCAGTCGGACAGCAGCAGCACCCGGGCGTCCCGCGGGGACACGTTCGCCAGCTGCCGGCCGGCCACCTCCAGCGCGAACGCCACGTTGGTCAGCCCCCGGGCGGGCACGCGCAGCAGCAGGTCGAGCACCCGCAGCGGCGACACCGGCTCGCCGAGGCGCACCAGGACGGCCGCGTCGGACCAGAACGCCACGACGGCCAGCTGGTCGCGGTGCAGCTCCCCGGCGAGTGCGCCGACGGCCGCCGCCGCCGTCCGGACCCGCTCGCCCTTCATCGACCCGGAGACGTCCACGACCAGGACCACCGACCGGCGGGTGCGCTCCCGCTCGCGCACGATGATGTCGTCGTCCTCCGGGACGGGGTTGCCGGCCAGGACGTCGAGGGTCCGGTCGAGGTCGATGTCGTCGGCGACCGCCCGGTACGGGACGCTCTCCAGCTCGCCGATGCCGCGGCGGGCGTGGGTGTCGCGGCGCGGGCGGGGCATGGCGAGCCGGGCCGCGATCTCCCGCGCGCGCTGCCGGGCCACCCGCTCGTCGACGTCGGTGAGCCCGAGGTCGGCCAGCGCGATCGTCTGCGCCGGCTCGTCGGTCGTCCCCGGCGCGCTGCTCCCGCGCTGCCGGGCCGTGGGACCGCGCCGCCCGGCGTCGCGGGCGGAGAGCACCAGCCCGCCCTGACCGCCCGTGGCCGGGGCGAACAGCGAGGGCTCCTCGGTGAGCTGCTTGGGCCGGCGGCGCAACGGCCGCAGGGTCCGCGACCGGCTCGCGCGGGAGTCGCGCCGCCGGCGCACCGGGGAGTCGGCCTCGACCGCCCTTCAACCGGGCTGCGCGGCCGCCGGGCTGAGCAGGAAGTGGTCCTCCCAGATCTGGCGGAGCACGTCCTCCGGCGTCTCCTCGATCGTCTCCTCGAGATGGATCCGGCCGGACAGCGCCACGAGCATCGCGTCCAGGACCAGGGCGGTGTACGCCTCGGGCAGCCCTCGCGGCGGGTCGATCGAGGAGTCGTCCGGCAGGTCGACACCGCGCATCGTGGCCAGCTGCGCGGCGATGAGCGCGACGTCGATCGCGCCCCGCACGCTGCTGCCCTGCTGCACGTCCTCGCGCTCGCGGGTGGCCCGGGTGAGCCCGACCGCGTCGGCGACCAGGCGCGGCGAGGAGATCCCGGTGCGCCGGTCGACGATGCCGCGCTCGGCCTCGGCATCCTGGTAGTCGACCGACAGGCGGCACAGCCGGTCGTGCACGGACGTCGACAGCCGCGTCGTCCCGATGTTGTCGTACGGGTTCATCGAGGCGATGACGCGGAACGTCGGCAGCGCCTCCACGGTGCCCACCCGCGGGACGGCGATCCGCCGCTCGGCCATGGCGGTCAGCAGCGTGTTCAGCGTGTCCTCGGGCGCCCGGTTGAACTCCTCCACGTAGAGGAAGCCGCCGGTGCGCATCGCCTCCACCAGCGGGCCCGCGACGAAGTTGGCCTCGGAGTAGTCCTCGCGCAGCACCCGTGCCGGGTTGTGGTGCCCGACCAGCCGGGACGGCGTCAGGTCGGCGTTGCCCTCGACGAACAGCAGCGGGATGCCCCATTCGGCGGTGATGGCGCGCAGCAGCGTCGACTTGGAGGTCCCGGGCGGCCCCTCGAGCAGCACGTCGCGGCCGGCGGCGACGGCGGCGAGCAGCAGGTCGAGCTCGCGCCCGCGCCCGACCAGGTGGGTGGCGATGCGCGCCCGGGCCTCCCGGACGGCGGCGGCCTCGTCGCGGGTCACGCGGGTGCCGGCGAGGGCCGGGTCGGACAGCGGGGCGTCGGTGGTCAGAACCGCCTCCCGGGGTGCGCGGCGTGCACGGTCGCCGCCTGTCTACCGCCCGCGCCCGCCGTCCGCCACCACGGGTGCGGGCCTGCCCTTGACCCCGGGGTGTGACCCGCGCCACGGTCGGGGGACGGGCTCGGCGGAGAGCCCGTCGCCGAGGGGAGGCACGCGAAGTGGGACGAGTGCAGGGCAAGGTAGCTTTCATCACCGGAGCCGCACGCGGTCAGGGGCGGTCGCACGCGGTCCGCCTGGCCCAGGAGGGCGCCGACATCATCGCCGTGGACATCTGCGAGGACGTCCCCGGCGTGCCCTATCCGGGCGCCAACCAGTCGGACCTGGACCAGACGGTGAAGGAGGTGGAGAGCCTCGACCGCCGGATCGTGGCCCGGAAGGCCGACGTGCGCGACCTCTCGGCGCTGCAGGCCGCGGTCGACGAGGGCATGGCCCAGTTCGGCCACATCGACATCGTCTGCGCCAACGCCGGCATCGGGACCTTCGGCCCCGCGATGGACCTCAGCGAGGACGACTGGCAGACGATGCTCGACATCAACCTGACCGGTGTCTGGAAGACGGTGAAGGCCGCTGCCCGCCCGATGGTGGACCGCGGAGAGGGCGGCTCGATCATCCTGACCAGCTCCACTGCGGGGCTGGTGGCGTTCCCGAACCTCGCGCACTACACGTCGGCCAAGCACGGCGTCGTCGGGCTCATGCGGACGCTGGCCGTGGAGCTCGCGCCGGCCCGGATCCGGGTCAACTCCGTGCACCCCACCACCGTCGACACCCCGATGGTGCAGAACCCGGCCATGTACGAGCTGTTCGGGTTGCCGGGGGCCAGCCGCGAGGAGGCCGCCCAGGGCTTCCGGGCGATCAACGCGCTGCCGATCCCGTGGGTCGAGGCCGTCGACATCAGCAACGCCGTCCTGTTCCTCGCCTCGGACGAGGCGCGCTACGTCACCGGCATCACCCTGCAGGTCGACGCCGGAGGCACCGCGCCCTACCGGATCCCGCCCGAGGCCTGACCGCCCACGCGCGCCGTGGTCACCCGTCGCCCGGTGACCACGGCGTTGCTGTGCGCCGTCCCCTCGTGGAGCGGGGGCGACGAGCATCACAGAACGATCACGACGAAGCGCCTCCTGTCACGGGCGCATCGCGCCGATGACCTCTGTGGTCATCGATCCAGCATCTGCGGCACCGCTCAGCGACGAGGGTTCCGATCGGCGAACGCGAGTTCACCGACCGGTGGCCACGCCCCTCTCGTCCTCCTGAACGGAACCTCGCTCCACCATGATCGCCGCCCTCGGTTTCCTCGCGGCCGCCCTCAGCATCACCGTCGTCTGGCCCCAGGTCTGGCTCTCCTGCCGGCACGGCCGCACCCTCGGTCTGTCCCCGACGAGCACCTGGCTCGCCGTCGCCCTCAACCTCTGCTGGCTGACCTTCGGCGTCCTCATCGGGGACGCGGCGCAGACCGTGACCAACGCGGTCGTCGGCGCGGGGAACGCGGCCGTGCTGGCCGCCCTGCTGGCCGCCCAGCCGCACCTGCGCTCGCGCGCGATGCTGCGGGGCACCGCGTCCGGCGCCGCCGGTCTCGCCACGCTGGCCGGGGTCAGCCTGGTCGCGGTGGATCTGCTCGGCGCCGACCCGGCGGCGGTCGCCGGGACGCTCGGCTCGGTGGTCACCCTGGTCGGCGTGGCCGCCGCGCTGCCGCAGCTGCTGGGCATCCTGTTCGACCCCGCACGGGACCTCTCCGGCATGTCCCCGGCGCGGTGGTACCTGGGCGCGGGGTCGTGCACGTCCTGGCTGGGCTACGGGCTGCTGGTCCACCAGCCGGCCATGTGGCTCTCGGCCGGCTTCGGGCTGTGCTGCGCCGTCGCCACCTGCTGCGTCCTCCGCGCCCGGCGGACGGCGCCGGCCGGCCCGCCCGCCGCGCACCGGCCGGCCGTCGCCGTGCGGACCGGTCGGCTGCCGCGCGCGTTCGCCTGCCCCGCCGACGCGCGGGCGGTGCTCGCCGCCGCGGTCTGACGCTTCCGGCGACCCGGGTTCGCTGGACCGGGTGAGGAATTCCGGTGCGGCACGGTTCCGCGTGGCAGGCTGCGCGGGCCCGCACCGTCGTCCCGGAGGTCCCGTGTCGTCGAAGTCCCGCGTCGTCGCGGCGCTCGCCGCCGTCCTGCTGACCGCCTCCGGCTGCGGATTCCTCGACGCGCTCGCGCACCCGGGCCAGCAGGAGGAGGAGACCGGCAGCCGGACGACGACGGCCGCGGCGGCGCCGGCGAGCCCCACGCCGGATCCGGACGAGCCGGTCGTCGTCGCCCGGGCGGAACTGGACGCGGCCGACGGCGGCCCCGGCGGCACCCTGCAGGTCAGCGTCGGACCGGTGGCGACCGGCCTGGTGCTGCCGTTCATCGAGTTCTTCGAGGACTGCCCGGTCGAGGGGCCGTCGCTGCAGTACGTGCCGGTGACCTTCGAGTACTCGGTGCCGGGCGGCGGCCTCGCGGGCCACCTCACCGTCACGCCCGGCCCCGCCTCACCGGCCGACATCGGCGACGTCGGCGTCTTCTTCCCGCCGACCCCGGGCAACGACGTCTACTGCCAGGACTACCCGCCGCTGCCGACGACCGACACCTTCTGGGCGCACGGCGGCCCGGACAGCGTCACCGGGTGGGTCGTGCTCGACGACGCGGTCACGCCGGCCACGCCGGAGGGCCGGGCCGACGTCTTCCCGACGCTGCAGGCGCGCATCGACACCCTGCGCATCCGGGACCCCGACACCCTCGCCGAGCGGGCGCTCACCTTCGGGGCCGTCCGCGTGGGAGCGGCGTGCCCCGACGACCCGGCGGCTCTCTGCGTCCCGGTCGGCTGACGCCGCCCGGCGGCGGTGCAGCAGGATCGAGGGCATGGGCTACACCGCTGCCGAGGACCGCTACGACTCGATGACCTACCGGCGCTGCGGCCGCAGCGGCCTGGACCTGCCGGCGATCAGCCTGGGGCTCTGGCACAACTTCGGGGACGACGTCCCGCTCGATCGGCAGCGGTCGATCCTGCGCCGGGCCTTCGACCTCGGCATCACGCACTTCGACCTCGCGAACAACTACGGACCGCCCTACGGGTCCGCCGAGACCAACTTCGGCCGGCACCTGCGCGAGGACTTCGCCGCCTACCGCGACGAGCTGGTCATCTCCACGAAGGCCGGCTGGGACATGTGGCCGGGGCCGTACGGGCAGGGCGGCGGCTCGCGCAAGTACGTGCTCGCCAGCCTCGACCAGTCGCTGGCGCGGCTGGGCCTGGACTACGTCGACATCTTCTACTCCCACCGGCCGGACCCGACGACGCCGCTCGAGGAGACGATGGCTGCCCTCGACACCGCCGTCCGCTCGGGGAAGGCGCTCTACGCCGGGATCTCCTCCTACTCGCCGGAGGACACCGCCCGGGCGGCGGACATCCTCGCCGACCTGGGGACGCCGCTGCTGATCCACCAGCCGTCGTACTCGATGCTCAACCGCTGGATCGAGACCGAGGGCCTGCTCGACGTGCTCGCTGACAAGGGGGTCGGCTGCATCGCGTTCTCGCCGCTGGCCCAGGGCATGCTCACCGACCGCTACCTGCACGGCATCCCCGAGGGCTCGCGCGCCAGCCAGGACAAGTCGCTGTCCGCCGACCTGCTCAGCGAGGAGGCGCTCCGGCGGGTCCGGGCACTGAACGAGATCGCTTCCGGGCGGGGCCAGTCGCTGGCGCAGATGGCGCTGGCCTGGGCGCTGCGCGACCCGCGGGTGACGACGGTGCTCATCGGGGCGAGCAGCGTGACGCAGCTCGAGAACAACGTCGCTGCGTTGCAGCGCCTGGACTTCTCGCCCGATGAGCTGGCCGCGATCGACCGGCACGCCACCGACGCCGGGATCGACCTGTGGCAGGGCGCCCGCACCGGCAGTCTTTCGTGACCAAGGGCTCTCCGGGGAGGTCACTTCTCTGACTACGGTCAGGGAATGGACGCGACCGCGGTCGCGCGGGTCCGCCGCTTCAACCGCACCGTCACCCAGCGGCTGGGGGTGCTGGCGGAGACCTACCTGTCCCGCGGCCGGCCGATCGGCCAGGCGCGGCTGCTGTGGGAGATCGGTCCGGACGGCGCGCAGGTCCGGTCGCTGCGTGCCCGGCTCGACCTGGACTCGGGCTACCTGAGCCGGCTGCTGCGGGCGCTGGAGGACGACGGTCTCGTCGCGGTCGACGCGGATCCGGGGGACCGGCGGGTGCGGACGGCCGAGCTGACTCCCGCCGGACTGGCCGAGTACGCGGAGCTGGACCGGCGGTCCGACGAGCTGGCCGCCGGCATCCTCACCCCGCTCGACGACCGGCAGCGCGACCGGCTGGCCGCGGCGATGGCCGACGTCGAGCGGCTGCTCGCCGCGTCCATGGTCCGGATCGCGGTCACCGATCCGCGACGGCCGGAGGCGCGGGCGTGCCTGGCCGCGTACGCCGCCGAGCTGGACGAGCGCTTCGACGGCGGGTTCGACCCGGGACGGAGCATCCCGGCGGACGCGGCCGATCTGACGCCGCCGGCCGGGCTGCTGCTGGTCGCCACGCTGCACGGTGCACCGGTCGGCTGCGGCGCGCTGAAGTTCCATCCGGGCGCGCCGGCCGAGGTCAAACGGATGTGGGTGTCACCGACCGCCCGCGGTCTCGGCCTCGGCCGGCGGCTGCTCGCCGAGCTGGAGGCGCAGGCACGCGCGCACGGCGTCCGGGTGCTGCATCTGGAGACGAACCGGTCGCTGGTCGAGGCCATCGCGCTGTACCGCTCGGCCGGCTACCGCGAGGTGTCCGCGTTCAACGACGAGCCCTACGCCCACCACTGGTTCGAGAAGACGCTCTAAAACTGGCAGGTACGCGCCCAGCCGGCGGGCGCGCGCCCGGCACGGAGCGTTCGGCCGCTGCACGCCTATCGCCGAGCCTGATGACGGCGGTGCCGCCGTTCCCACCTGATCCTCGCGGGCCCATCTCCGCTCGTCGGTCGCAGAAACGGGCCGTTCGATCCGAATGCGAGCCTCGAGAAGGCAGTCCGTCAAGCGACTCTGAGCGGCAGGGATGTTGGATAGCGACGTTCTCCCGCCCGGCCTGACTCCAATAGCGGCTGGCGCGAACCTGTTGCCCTGCGTGGGATCCGTCGGCCGGGCGGGAGACGCCTTGGCCCGGCCGCTGGTGGAAGTGACCTAGTAGGAGCCTGCTGCAACAGGCCCGTCCCTGTCCTGTCCGACCGTCAGCTCGCGCCGTGCCCGCCCCACTCGATGCGAGCGAGAAGGACGGACCATGCCCACTCTGGCAGCGAACGCCGTCGTCGTCACCGGCGGCGTTGACACCCACCAGGACCTGCACGTCGCGGCCGCGCTCGATCAGCTGGGTCGGGTGTTGGGCACGCACGCGTTTCCCACGACTGTCGCCGGCTACCGGCAGCTGCTCGCGTGGTTGCGTGGGCACGGCCGCCTCGACAAGGTCGGCGTCGAGGGCACCGGCAGTTACGGGGCCGCACTCGCCCGGCACCTGACCGGCGCCGGGGTCGAGGTGATCGAGGTGGCGCGGCCGAACCGGCAGGTCCGCCGCCGCTACGGCAAGACCGACGTCGTCGACGCGATCGCCGCGGCCCGCGCCGTCCTGTCCGGTGAGGCCACCGGCACGCCCAAGAGTCACGACGGGCCGGTCGAGGCGCTGCGGACCCTGACGGCCGTGCAGCGCAGCGGGAACAAGGCCCGCACGCAGGCGCTCAACCAGATCCACCAGCTGCTGGTCACCGCACCGGCGGAGCTGCGCGCCCGGCTGCGGCCGCTCACGCGCAGGGACCTGCTCGCGACCTGCGCGGGCTTCCGGATCGCCGCGGACGACGACAGCCTGCAGGCCATGACCCGACTCGCTCTGCGCGAGTTGGCCCAGCGCGTCCTGCATCTGGACGAGCAGCTCGCTGTGGTCACGCAGCGACTGCACCGGATCACCGCCGACGTCGCACCGAAGCTGGTCGCCACCCCCGGCGTCGGTCCGGCGGTGGCCTCGGCATTGCTGATGACCGCCGGCGACAACCCGCACCGGATGGCCTCCGAGGCCGCGTTCGCGGCACTGTGCGGCAGCAACCCGATCCCGGCCAGCAGTGGCAAGACCAACCGGCACCGCCTCAACCGGGGCGGAGATCGCAACGCCAACGCCGCCCTCTGGCGCATCGTGATCGTCCGCCTCGCCTGCGATGAACGCACCAGGCAGTACCTCGCCCGACGTCAAGCCCAGGGCAAGACCAAAACCGAAGCGATCCGCTGCCTCAAGCGCTACGTGGCACGCGAGATCTTCAACGCGATGCCTTCACCAGTCGTGATTTGACAGTAGGAGCATCCCACTCAAGGACGCCCACGCTTTGAGTCGCGGATATTGGCTTCCACATTCGCGGTGAGGTCCGAGCAGCATGCACCCTATGCCCGTGGTCGGTGAGAGTAGCAATCATCGTGCGCTCAGTGCCGACGCGCTAGAAGAACTACAGGTCGATCGCGGAACCGCATTGCACTGTCGCGCCCCGCCCTACTCTTTGACGTTGTGTTGCTCCACCTCCAGTTGGGCAAGGTTCCGGACTACTTGCCGGCATTGATCGGTCTTGCAGCTATCGGCGCCCTACTTAGAGATCGTCGCAAGGATCGCAGCGAAAGAGCGCAAGCCGACACGCTTCGGCGTGCAGAAGCCTCGCTAATTGCGGCCCAGGTCATCGTGTCCCTGTCCGCGTTTCGGGGGGACCAAGGCGACGTATGGGTCGCTGTGCGCAACTTCTCGCCAGCGCCCGTCTTCAACGCGCACATCAACTGTAGCCACGCGAAGCTGCCAGATTTCACCTACAATTGGCCGTACATAGCACCGGCTTCGGTGGAGACTCGCAACTGGCTTGAGCGAGACACGTTAACCCTGCGACCAATTCCAGACGTCAATGATTTCACGTGGACGCTCGAAGCCACGGACATCTATGGAGAGCGTTGGCGCCGCGATTCCTCTGGGGCCGTTTCTCTTGTTTCGGACGACGCCGGCTAGCTATCGGAACACCGGGGTATTCCGCCTATGGGCAGCTCGTATGCGTCCATCACGCGCGCTTCAAGCGCCTAAAGGCCGCCTTCGAACCATCAGGCGAGTTGCCCATCGCGGCTCACCGCGAGGCACTGGCTCGAAAGCAGTGGCAGATAGTCGCCGGAAAGGCAAGGGCGCATGCGAACTGGCATTCATTTGCGAGCCCTTCATGCAGGCGCAAGGTGCTACCCACGCGATGAGACCGCTAGTATCTTGCGACGTCACCACGGCGTGGGGAACACCGTCGGACAGCATCGCGCCGTGGAAGGGGGACGCTCATGGGCTCAGCTCCTGCGCCTCAAGGACCGACTGGTGTGCCAGCCGGCACGAGGCCGGACGATAGGTCAAAGCCGGTATGGTTGGAGTATGCACGGTTCGGCGTCGAGATCCTTGGTTTTGTGGGCGTGATCATAACGCTCCTGTATGCCGGCCGAAGCGTTTCGGCTGCCAAGGACGCTGTCGCGGCCAGCAACAACCAACTCTCAGAGACGCGGTACGAGTCGGTTTATCAGCAACAACTGAACCTTTGGCAGCTTGCCGCGCAGCACCCTGAGCTGGCGCCTTATCTCACAGGAGGAGAGAAGCCGCCGCCCGCTCTCGTTCACGTGAATCTCGATGACGGTCAGGTCACAGAAGATCAGAAGAGTGAAGCTGCAAGGGATGCTGCGATTTCGAATGCGCTGGACTTCTACTCGTACGTCTTCGAGCAGTTGGTCCCCAGATATGACGACAACGATGCGCCGGTGGACCATGCGTTGCTCGCAAACCCGCAGGTCGCCCCGCCCTCCGGCCTAACCCAGGACGAATGGGAAGCATGGTCGACTTGGGCATCGACGATCGTAGGCGGCTTCAACGGCGCGCCGGGCATGTGCGACCTGTTGAATGAGCAACAAGCAGGCGGTGCCTATTTCTATGGGCACGCCTTCCGGCAAGCTGTGAGTGAGGCGGTGCCAGACTGCGTGAAGTGAAGCGCGGGTCCTGAATCAAGGGCGGGTTGCGTTCCAGGGGGCGTCGGACCGTGCCCGAAATCTCGCGTTCGTCATGGTTCCCGAGCGGTCCACTTGGGAGCAGTTCGGGCCGACAGACCACGCTGCACGGGCTACGGATTGACTCGACGCCCTTGCGGTGGCGCCGGTGTCCCTGAAGCCGCCCTCTGGGACACCGGACTCGTCTCAATGTGAGCTGGGCGCTCGTGTCGGCTCGTCGACATGGCGGCGAGCCGACATGTGTCTTCGGTCGCTAGAAGGGTGGCGGGTCGTCGTCCGGGTCAGGCGGTGGTTCGGGTGGCGGTCGCCGGCGCATCGCCCACGGCCGAGTGGTGCGGGTGACCCCGGACGGGGTGGTGACGTGCAGGGTGCCGTCGTCCTCCATGGCGAACCGCCAGCCGCGGAACAGCGTCTTGAGCCGGTGGTCGCTGCGGCACAGGCAGCACAGGTTGGTACAGGTGGTCGGTCCGCCGCAGGCGTGCGCGACGACGTGATCGAGGTCGGCCCAGCCCACTCGTTGGCTGCAGAACGGGTGCCGGCAGGTGCGGTCCCGGGTGCCGACGCACTCCCGCTGCTGCGCGGTGGGGGTGTAGCGGTCGGTGGCGGGCGGCGGGTTGAGGCCCTCGCCCCGCTTCACGAGGCGCCGCAGGTCGGCGTAGGAGAGCGTGGAGATCAACCGGCCGGACTCGTCGGTCAGCGCGAGGGTCAGCGACCCATCCGCCGGGGCCTGCAGCCCGAGCGCCCCGATCCGGCGCAGCAGCTCGGCCAGGTGGGCGGGGGTGATGGCGTAGCCGTTGACGTCGGCCGGCCGGGTGCTCGCCCCCTCGAGGGCCTCCAGCGCGGCGGTGATGGTCAGCGCGGCCCGCGCCCCCCGCGCGCCGATCGCGGCGCCGCGTACCAGCAGGGAGAAGATCTCGGCGCGCAGCTGCCCGATCGGCCGCTCATCGCCATCGGCCTTGGCCATCTGCGCCAGGGCGTTGATGAAGTCGAAGCCCTCGGCGGCCTCCTCGGCCGGCAGCTCCGCACCCAGGGCGGCGCGGCCCTCGCCGACCGGGTCGACGACCACGTCGGCGTTGCGCTCGGCCACCGTGCGGCGTTCCTCCGCCGCGGTCGCGTCGAGTTCCAGCAGCACCTCGAGGGTGCGCCGCTTGAGCGCGGCGAAGGTCAGCCCGACCGCCTCGGGCAGCACCACCGCCTCCACCCGGCCGGCCAGCTCCGGCCGGGTGTGCTTCAGGGTGTCGGCGAGGATCTGCGCCCGCCGCTCATCGAGCTCCCCCCGCTTCAGTGCGGCCTCGGTCGCCGGCAGGCTGTGCCGCCAGGTCCAGGCCCGGGCCAGCCGGTGCGCGGCGGTGCCGCGGCCGACGCCGAGCACCATCCCCAGCTCGTCGGGAAAGGACTCGCTGACGCCGGGGAAGTCGGGATCGGTCTGCCGCCACAGCCGGCTGCGCGCGCCCCGGCTGCCCGGCGGCGGATCGTCGAGGTCGGGCCGGTCGGCGGCGAAGGCGAGCATCAGGTCAGCCTCCCGGGCGGCGAGCCGCGCCCGCTGGGCCTGCAGCCGCTGCAACTCGGCCGCCTTCTCCTCCGGGGACAGCCAGGCCACCGGCGCCGGCGGGGCGACCGTCGGCCGCCAGGCCACGTCGACCACGATCTCCTCGAAGGAGTGCGGCGCGGCGGTGGTCATGGCCTCAAGCTACGGGCGGGGTCTGACAGTTTCGGCTGGTCAGCGGGTCGGGCTGTGACGGCGTACGGCTCTGCCGAGGCATGGGTTCCGAGATGGCGGAGGCCCGCACCAGGAGCCGTCGACGGCCCTAGCCTGTTGCGCCATGGCGGGCGGTGCCACCCCGACGCGCGATGCCGTGCGGCTGTCGGAGCTGCTGGCCGCGTGGTCGGTGGCGATCGACGTCGCGATGGTCATGCCGATGGAGTCCGGCCTGCGGGTCTGCTCGCGGGCGGTGCGGCTGGCCGAGCGGATGGACCTCGACGTCCCGGTCCGGCGGCGCGTCCACTACCTCGCGCTGCTGCGGCACATCGGCTGCACCGCGGAGAACGCGTCGCTGGCCGGCCTGCTCGGTGACGAGCGGGCCTTCCGCGCCGGCATCGGCACGCTCGACGTCTCCAACGGCCGGGCGCTGATGCCGTACCTCCTGCGGTTCACCGTCGGCTCCCGGCCGCTCGCCCAGCGGCCGGCGGCCCTGCTGCGCCTGGTGACCGGCGCCCGCGTCATGAAGGACGCCGGCGTCGCGGTGTGCGAGGTCGCGCAGCTGCTGATCGACCGGCTGGGCCTCGACGGCGACCTCCGCGAGCACCTCCGCGACGACGTCACCAAGGTCTTCGAGCGCCCCGACCGGAGGGGCTTCCCGAAGGGGATCGGCACGAGCGAGCTCTCGCTGCCCGCCCAGATCGTCCAGCTCGCCGAGGCGGTCACCGTCCACCTGCGCCTGGTGGGGGAGGATGCCGCCGTCGCCATGCTGCGCGAGCGGCGCGGCCGCGCCTTCCTGCCCGAGATCGTGGACGCGTTCCTCGCCGCGCCCGACCTGCTCACCGACCCGGACGACGCCTGGGCCGACGTGCTCGCCAGGGAGCCCGGCGGCGCCCCCGTCTCCGGCCCGGAGCAGATCGACGGCGTCCTGCGTGCCCTCGCCGACTTCACCGACCTCAAGTCGCCGTACACCGCCGGGCACTCCCGCGCGGTCGCCGACCTCGCCGGCGCCGCCGCACGGCACTGCGGGCTGCCCGCCGCCGACACCACCGCGCTACGGCGGGCCGGGTGGCTGCACGACGTCGGGCGGCTGACCGTCGCCGTCCCGGTGTGGGACAAGCCGGGGCCGCTGGACCGCGACGAGCGCGAGCAGGTGCGGTTGCACCCCTACGTCACCGAGCGGGTCTTCGCCCGGTCCCCGTTCCTGCGGCCGCTCGCCGCGCTGGCCGGGCAGCACCACGAGCGGGTCGACGGCAGCGGCTACCACCGCAACCAGCGCGGCGCCGACCTGAGCCTGCCGGCGCGCGTTCTCGCCGCCGCCGACGTCTACGCCGCCCTGGTCGCCGACCGCGCGCACCGCCCCGCGCTCGGCGCCCCCGAGGCCGCCGCGGCGCTGCGGGCCGCGGGCCGTGCCGGCCACCTGGACGCCGATGCCGTCGACGCCGTCCTGGCCGCGGCCGGCCACCCCGCCCGCCGCCGTCCGGCCGCGATCGCGGGGCTCACCGCCCGCGAGGTCGAGGTGCTCCGCCTGCTCGCGCGGGGGCGGTCCAACGCCGCCATCGCCGAGGCGCTCGTCGTCTCCCGCAAGACCGTCGAGCACCACCTCGAGGCGGTGTACGCCAAGCTCGGCGTCCACTCCCGCTCGGCCGCGACGCTGGTCGCCGTCCAGCACGGCCTCGTGCCGACCGACGGCGAAACATAGGGAGACCACCCCATCCGCCGTCCCCCGGGACGCCGGAGGCTCCTCGGCGTCGGACCCCGACCCGAGGAGGACCCAGATGACCACCGACGCGCGCACCCTCGCCGAGCGGCTCTTCGCCGTCATCGACGGCCAGCGCTGGGACGAGTACGAGACCGTCATGCATCCGGACACCCGGATGAGCTCGCCGTTCGCCGCGCTGCAGAGCGCGGCCGAGTGGGTGGCGTTCAGCCGCGGCTTCGCCGGCGCCATGCCCGACGGCCGGCACACCGTCACCGGCGTCGTCCAGGACGGCGACCGGTGCGCGATCGAGGGCACGTGGACCGGCACCCACACCGGGCCGCTGGCCTCGCCGAACGGTGAGATCCCGCCGACCGGCCGCACGGTCACGATGCCCTTCTGCGCGATCGCCACCCAGCGCGACGACCGGGTCGCCGAGGTGACCGTCTACCTCGACCAGCTCGGGATGCTCGCCCAGCTGGGCCTCGTCCCCGAACCGGCGTCCGCCGCGTAGCCCGGAGCACTCCGATGACCCTCGAGCAGCTCGTCGACCGGCACTACGCCGAGATCAACACCGGCGACTTCTCCGACGCCGCGGATCTCTTCGCCGCCGACGTCGTGACCCACGCGCCCGGCAGCGAGCCGATGTCCGGGGTCGAGCCCGTCGTCGCCTACGGGCAGGCGTTCCTCCGTGCCTTCCCGGGCGGCCGGATCTCCCGCGACCGGATCGTCGAGGACGGCGACCGGATCGTCGTGGAAGGCCGCTTCACCGGGACGCACACCGGCCCGCTGCAGACGCCCGCCGGGGAACTGCCGCCCACCGGCCGGCCGATCGTCCTGCCGTTCGCCGACGTCTTCCGCGTCGTCGACGGCAAGGTCGCCGAGCACCGGATCTACTACGACACCGCGGGCTTGCTCGCCCAGCTCGGGCTGCTGCCCGCCTGAGCACTAACGGCGCCCGGCGACCGTCGCACCCACGAGGACGACGGCGCCGAGCGCGGCCAGCTGCAGCACCGGCGCGGCCAGCGGGACGAGCAGCAGCAGGCCCGCGCCCGCCGCCGCACCGGCGATCAGCCCGAGCAGGATCTCGACGCTGTGCCACACCTCGCGCACCCCGCGGCCGGTGGCCAGCCGGATCACCACGGTGGTGAGCGTGCCGGTCAGGTAGGTGGTGGACATGCCGCTGACGCCGAAGCGCTGCACCGTGCTGCTCTGGATGCCGAGGCCGACGGCGGTGCAGAGCAGCAGCACGACCGCGATCCCGGTGCCGGGTTCCCCGCCGGTCAGCCACCAGCCGACCGCGTAGGCGGCGAAGAACACCAGCTCGACGGCGAGCCCCACGGTGACCGGCCGCGGCCAGACGCGGTCGCCGGGTGCGGGGGACCCGGCGACCCGGGCGCCCAGCGCGGCGCCGGCGCAGAACGCCAGGATCGCCAGCCCCGAGGCGGCGGCCAGCGTGCCGTCGGCCGAGCTCGCGGCGACGCCGAGCAGCACCATGTTGCCGGTCATGACGCTGGTGAAGGCCCCGCCGAGGGCGAGCAGGCCGATGGCGTCGGTGGCGCCGCTGACCACCGCGAGGGCGACGACCAGCGTCTGCCGCAGCCGCACCGCCGAGGGGGAGGGCAGGGAGGAGGTCGCGGGCGCGGGCGTCACAGAAGGAGCAGGCACCGTTGCAGGATGCGGTTCCGCCGACGTCGGGGCGCTGGTGCATGTGCACATCGATTTGTCCGAGACGTGTGCAGCATGACTCTCACCTGCGGAACGTGATCCGCCTAACTTCGTTGCCACACCGCCCCAGTTGGACGACGAACCGAGAAGGCGATCCCATGACGCAGATGCTCGACCGCACCGAGCTGCTCAGCCCCGAAGACTTCCGCGTCGCGCTGCAGGACGCGATCAAGGGCCGCGAGGCCAAGAACGCCTCCTTCAGCAAGGCGTGGGCCGACGGGCAGCTCGAGCGCCACCACTTCGCCCGCTGGGCCGAGAACCACTACCAGTACGTCGGCCCCTTCGCCGACTACCTCGGCTACATCTACGGCAACACCCCGGACACCTTCACCGAGGCGAAGGACTTCCTGCTCCAGAACATGTACGAGGAGGAGCTCGCCGACATCCGCCACACCGACCTGCTGATCCGCTTCGGAGAGGCCTGCGGGACGACGCGTGAGCGGATCGAGGACCCGAACAACGCCAACGCCGTGACCCGTGGCCTGCAGGCCTGGTGCTACGCGACGGCGATGCGGGAGCACTTCGTCGTCGCCACGGCCGCGCTGATCGTCGGCCTGGAGTCGCAGGTGCCCAGCATCTACAAGAAGCAGATCGTCCCGCTGCGTGAGGTCTACGGCTTCACCGAGGACGAGATCGAGTTCTTCGACCTGCACATCACCTCCGACGAGGTGCACGGCGAGCGCGGTTACCAGATCGTGCTCGAGCACGCCAACACCCCCGAGCTGCAGCAGCGCTGCCTGCAGTTCGTCCGGTGGGGCGCGGAGATGCGCTACAGCTACACCCGCTCCCTGTACGACACCTACGTCGCCGCGGACCTCGAGGGCGCCCAGGCCTGACGGCCTCCCGAGCAGACCGGGGTGCCGGGCGCATCGCCCGGCACCCCGGTTCCGCTCCCGGCGGTCCTCGCACCGCCCCCACTCCCTGATCTCCCTCCGCCGGCCCGCCGCCGGCGATCCCCGCACGACCTCGAGAGGCCTCTCCCGTGAGCCAGCCCGCGAGCCCCACGACCGATCCCTCCGCCGCGCCGGCCGACTGGGTGCACGTCGCCGAGCTGAAGGAGCTCGAGCGCCGCAAGCGCAAGCAGGTCACCGTCGGCGGCTGCCCGATCGCGCTGTTCCTCGTCGACGACGAGGTGTTCGCGATGGACGACATCTGCGTCCACAAGGAGCGCTTCCTGACCAAGGGCACGCTGCTCAACGGCCAGGTGATCTGCCCCGGCCACCAGTGGCGGTTCGACCCGCGCACCGGCGAGGCCGAGGACCAGGACGGCCGCCAGGCCACCTACGCGGTCCAGGTCACCGACGAGGGCGCGATCCTCGTCGGCTCCGAGCCCGTCACCCCCCGGCGCGAGTGCGCCTCCGACGAGTGCGCCTGAGGTGAGCAGCTCCATGACCACTGACCCGACCCTGGTCGTCGTCGGCGCCGGGCACGTCGCCGCGCAGGCCGCCCGCGCCCTGCGCCGCCGCGGCTTCGCCGGCCCCGTCGTCCTGCTGGGCGACGAGCCGACCGGCCCCTACCAGCGCCCGCACCTGTCGAAGGAGCGCCTCGCCTCCGGTGGCGAGGCCGGCCTGTGGCTGCTCGACCCCGCCTGGTGCGAGGCCAACGACGTCACGCTGCGTACCAACTGCACGGTCGACCGCGTCTCCGCCGCCACCGGCGAGGTGCTCCTCGCCGACGGCGCCGCGCTCGCCGCCGATCTCGTCCTGCTCGCCACCGGCGGCCGGCCGCGGCGGCTGCCCGGCGTCGAGGGCGAGCGGGTCCACCACATCCGCACGCTCGCCGACAGCGACCGGCTGCGCGACCGGCTGGCGCCGGGCCGCCGCATCGGCGTCCTCGGCGGCGGCTTCCTCGGCACCGAGGTGGCCGCGGCCGCCCGCACCCGCGGCGCCGACGTCGTCATCTTCGACCGCGACCCGGTGCTGCTGGCCCGCGTCCTCGGCACGGCGATCGGTTCCGCGCTCACCGAGATGCACCGGCAGCGGGGCACCGACCTGCGCCTCGGCCGGCCGATCAGCGCCATCCGCGCCGGTGCCGACGGCGTCGTCGTCTACACCCCCGAGGGCACCGAGACCGTCGACGAGCTCGTGGTCTGCGTCGGCATCGACCCGAACATCGACGTCGCCGTCCGCTCCGGGCTCGTCGTCGGCAACGGCGTCGAGACCGATGCCCAGGGCCGCACGTCCGTGCCGACCGTCTTCGCCGCCGGCGACGTCGCCGCGCACGACCACCCGCGCTACGGGCGGATCCGCGTCGAGCACGTCGACGTCGCCCAGCAGCAGGCCGCGGCGATCGCGTCGACCCTCGCCGGCCGCACCAAGACCTTCGCCGACCCGCACTGGTTCTGGACCGACCAGTACGACATCAACGTCCAGGGCCTGGGGCTGGGCGGCATCCGCCCGGACGACGTCCTGGTGACCCGCGGCGACGTCGCCGGCCTCGACGGCAGCGTGTTCTGGGTGCGCGACGGCCTGCTGGTCGCCGCCGCCACCGTGGAGCGCGGCGAGGACATCTCGATCGCCCGCGAGCTGATGGACCTGGAGATCCCCGTGAGCACCGAACAGCTGGCCGATGAGTCGGTCGAGCTGGAGGAGCTCCTCGAGCAGGAAGAGGTGCCGGTCTGATGGCCGCCACTGTGCGCAACCTCGTCGACGGCACCTGGGTCGAGTCGGTCACCGGCCGCACTCGCGAGCGGCGCAACCCCGCCGACACCCGCGACCTCGTCAGCACGTTCCCCGATTCCGACGCCAAGGACGCCGACGCCGCCGTCTCCGCGGTCGCCGCCGGCTGGCAGCAGTGGGCCGACACCGCCCCCGAGCAGCGGGCCAAGGTGCTCGAGGCCGCGGCCGGCGTGCTCGAGACGCAGAAGGCCACCCTGGTCGAGGAGCTCGTCCGCGAGGAGGGCAAGACCCGCGCCGAGGCCACGATGGAGGTCTCGCGCACGCCGATGAACCTGCGCTTCTACGCGGGTGAGGCGATGCGCACGGCGGGCGTCACCCTGCCCACCGGCGACGGCAGCCTGGTGTTCACGCTCCGTGCCCCGGTCGGTGTCGTCGCGGCGATCACCCCGTGGAACTTCCCGCTGAACATCCCCTCCCGCAAGCTCGGCCCGGCGCTGGCCGCCGGCAACGGCGTGGTCTTCAAGCCCAGCGAGGTGACCCCGCTGCTCGGCCAGCGGCTGGTCGACGCCCTGCTCGAGGCCGGCCTGCCCGCCGGCGCGATCGCGGTGCTGCACGGCGGCGCCGAGCCCTCCTCGGCGCTGGTCGCCGACGACCGTGTCGACGCCGTCACCTTCACCGGCTCCACCGCCGTCGGCGAGGCGATCCACCGCGTCTCCCGGGCCAGCCAGCGCACGCAGCTGGAGATGGGCGGCAAGAACCCCGTCGTCGTCCTGGACGACGCCGACCTCGACCGCGCCGCGACCCTCATCGTCAAGGGCGCGTTCGGCCTCTCCGGCCAGGCCTGCACCGGCACGAGCCGGGTGCTGGTGCACGACGCCGTGCACGACGCGCTGCTCGAGCGCATCGCCGCCAAGGCGCAGGCGCTGCGCGTCGGTCCCGGCCTGGCCGACGGCGTCGACCTCGGCCCGCTGGCCACCGAGCGGCAGAAGGAGTCGGTGCTCGGCCACGTCGCGCGGGCCCTCGACGACGGCGCCCGCCTGGTCATCGGCGGCCCCGGCGACGACACCCAGGACCTCACCGCCGGCGACCTGGCGCACGGGCACTTCGTCCGGCCGACGATCTTCACCGACGTCGACCCCGCCTCGGCGCTGGCCACCGAGGAGGTGTTCGGGCCGGTGCTCGCCGTGCTCCGTGTCGGCTCGCTCGACCACGCGCTGGAGTTGGCCGACGCCACCCGGTTCGGACTCTCCGCCGGCATCGTGACCGCCGACGTCTCGAAGGCGCTCACGTTCGCCCGGCGGGCGACGGCCGGCCTGGTGAAGGTCAACCAGCCGACCACCGGACAGGCCATGAACGCGCCCTTCGGCGGCCTCAAGGACAGCAGCACCCAGACGTCGAAGGAGCAGGCGGGCGAGTCGATGATGGCCTTCTACACCGTCGACAAGACCGTCTACCTCAGCGCATGACCGCCACGGAGAACACGATGAGCAACCCCGCGTCCGACGCCGAGCTGGCCGCGGCCGGCACCGAGTGCGCCTACGTGCGCATCTGCCGCGTCGGTCAGGTGCCCGACGGCTACGTCCGCCGCTTCTACGCCGAGACCGACCACGGCCAGATGGAGCTCGCGGTCGCCCGCCTCGACGGCAAGGCGTACGCCACCTCCAACTACTGCACCCACCTGGACTGCCTGCTGTCCTCGGGCAAGCTGCAGGACGACGGCATCCGCTGCTCCTGCCACAACAGCGTCTTCGACCTGGAGACCGGCGCGCCGATCCAGCCGCCGGCCACCGAGCCGATCCGCACCTACCCGGTGCGCGAGGAGGACGGCCAGGTGTTCGTCGGGCTGTCCGAGAAGGACGTCCTCGAGGGCGGCCCGCGCCGGCGCAAGCCACCAGCGGCCGAATGACCGAGCTCGCGAGGTCATCCAGGGGCACAGCACCGCCGGTCGCGTGGTCGACGAGCGCCAGCGAGGAGGACACGTGACCGTGCGGGGGGAGTGGCCGGAGTCCTGGGGCGCGGTCCGGACGTCGACCCTGGCCACGGGGGGCATGGTCAACAGCAGCTCCCCGGTGGTCAGCCAGGCCGGCGCCCGCGTGCTCGCCGAGGGCGGCACGGCCGTCGACGCCGTCCTCACGATGACCGCGGTGTCGTGGCTGGCGCTGCCCGGTCAGTGCGGCATCGGCGGTGACGCGTTCTTCGTCGTCCGCGAGCCGGACGGCCGGGTCTGGACGGTCAACGGCAGCGGGTACGGGCCGGACGGCGCCTCGGCCGAGGGCTACCTCGACCGCGGCCTGACGGCGGTGCCGCTCACCGGGCCGCAGGCCGTCGCGACGCCGGGCGCGCTCGGCGCGCTCGCGACGCTGCACGCCGTCGGCGGCACCCGCGAGCTGACCGAGCTGTGGGCGCCGGCCGCCGCCGCGGCGCGCACCGGGCTGCCCTGCACCGCGAAGAACCGGCGCGACATCGCCGAGCACGAGGCCGCCCTGGCCGCCGATCCGGGGCTGGCCCGCTGGCTGCTGCCGTCCGGACGGCTGCCCGACGTCGGGGACCGGCTGCCGGCGGCCGAGCTGGCCGACAGCATCGAGCTGCTGGCCCGCCGCCCGCTGGCCCTGTACGAGACCGGTCTCGCCGAGCGGGCGGTCGAGCTGCTGCGCGTCGGCGGGGCGCCGTTCTCGGGCGACGAGTGGGTGCTGGGCGGCGACGTGCCGGTGCAGGACGCGATCAGCGCGCCCTACGGCGACGTCACCGTCCACCAGACCCCGCCGCCGTCACCGGGCTGGATGGTGCTGCACCAGGCCGGGCTGCTCGCCGGCCGGCTCACCGGCCTGCCCACGTCGGGCGCCGAGTCGGTGCACCTGCTGGCGCTGGCCGCCCGCCGGGCCTTCCGCGACCGGTACGAGCGCTGCGCGTCGGACAACGACGCCTGGCGCGCGCTGCTCGGCGAGGACGAGCTCGCCCGGGCCCGGCGCGAGCTGGTCCGCGAGCCGGCGACCGTGGGGGCCCCGACCGGGATCGCGGGCGACACCACCAGCTGCCTGGCGGTGGACGCCGAGGGACGCGCGGTCAGCGCGATCTCCTCGCTGGCGTTCACCTTCGGCGCGCGCATCTCGATCCCTGGCACCGGCATCGCGCTGAACAACCGGCTGGCCCGCGGGGCGTACCTGCTCCCCGGGCACCCGAACGCGCTGGCGCCGCGGCGCAAGCCGCTGCACACCCTCAACGCGTGGGTGCTCACTGACCGGGCCGGGCGGCTGCGGCACGTGGGCAACACCCCGGGCGGCGACGGTCAGGTGCAGTGGAACATGCAGCTGATCTCGCACCTGGTCGACGGCGGGCTCGACCCGCAGGAGGCGGTGTCCGCGCCGCGGACCACCGTGCACCCGGGCAGCGACGCCGACTCGCTGAGCGCACCCGAGACCCTGCAGTGCGAGAGCCGGCTGGGCGGCGACGTCCTGGCCGAGCTGGCCGACCGCGGCCACGACGTCCGCGACATGGGCGCCTGGGGGGCCGGCGGCAGTGCGCTGGTCATCTCGGTCGACCACGACCGCGGGATCCTGGCGGGCGGCGCGGACCCCCGCCAGGACGGGATCGCGTTGGGGGTGTGAGCGTGTCCGAGCAGCAGAGCACCACGGTGCCACCGCAGGGCGCGTACGTGCCGGCCGTGGTGCACGGCGGTCTCGCCTACACGGCCGGCATGACCCCTCGCCGGCACGGGGAGCTCGTCGTCTCCGGGGTGGTGGGCCGCGAGCTCGACGTGGCCGCCGCCCGCGAGGCGGCGGGGCTGGCCGCGTCCAACGCCGTCACGGCGCTGGTGGAGGCGGTCGGGCTGGCCGGCATCGAGCGGTGCCTGAAGATGACGGTGTTCATCGCCGCCGTCGACGGGTTCACCGCCCACTCGGCGGTCGCCGACGGCGCCTCGGTGGTCCTGCGGGAGCGGCTGGGGGAGCGGGGCGCGGTCGCGCGCAGCGCCGTCGGCGTCCGCACGCTGCCGTCCGGGGCGCCGGTCGAGGTGGAGCTCGTCGCCGCCGTCGTCCAGGAGTAGGTCCGTGTCAGGCAGCCTTCGCCCTGTCGTTGGCTCGCCGCCGGCCCCGTGACGGCCGACCGACGCCACCGGATGTCGGATCGTGGTGGTCTCGGGGGCGCGCGACACCACCACGAGTCGACACCCGGTGGCGTCGGCAAACCGAGTCCCGCCCCCGTGCCCGGGCAAGGTGTGCCGGTCGCGGTACCAGGTCTGATAGAGCCGAGATCGGCGGTCTCGCACGCGTTGCCGGTGAAAGCGTGCGAGACCGCCGATGTCGACGGTCATGCGCCGGCGAAGGTCTTCGCGACGTGCTCCGCGAACGCCTCGAGCGCCGCCGCGCCCACGGCCTTGTCCTGCTCGCCGTTGCCGCCGCTCACGCCGACCGCGCCGACGATCTGGCCGTCGTGCACGATCGGGAAGCCGCCGACGAAGATCGCGAACTTGCCGGGCAGCATGTGCGAGATGCCGAAGGCCTCGTTGCCCGGAAGCGCCGGGCCGTTGGGCGGCTCGTTGAACAGGTGGGTGGCCCGCTCGTGGCCGGCCGCCGTGAAGGCCTTGGCGATCGAGATCTCCACCCCGGTCAGCCGCGCGCCCGGCAGGCGGTGCAGCGCGAGGACGTTGCCGCCGTCGTCGCAGACGCAGACCGTCTGCTTGACACCGATCTCCTCGGCCTTCGCGCGGGCTGCCTGGAGCATCGGAAGGGCGTCATCGAGGGTGATCCGGTAGACCTGATGCACAGGGGTTCTCCTCCTCCGGCCGTCGGCCGGTTCGACTGCGTCCGGCTCCCAGTCACGGAGCCGGCACGGGTACCACCTTCGGGGCTGGACGGACGTCCCGGCAATGGTGAGACTGCCGTGGACACACCGTCGGACGTTGTGCACTCTGACCCGAGAGGAGCGGCATGCCGCACGCGTACTCGGACGACGCGCTGACCCTGGCCCGGCTCCTCCAGGAGCCGGTGCTGCGGCGGGCGCGGATCCACGGCGGGCGCACCGCCGCGGTCACCCGGCTGGAGTGGGTGGCGCCCTGGGCGGTCTCCGCCCGCCAGGACGACGACCTCACCGGGGTGCTCGTCCACGCGCACGCCGACGAGCTCGCGGCCGACGGCGTCGCGGTGTCCGAGGCGGCCGACCGCCTCGCCGCCCGCGGGGCCGCCGCCCTGCTGGTCGACGGCTCCGCCTCCGGGGCGGCCGCCGTCGACGCGGCCTGCAAGCTGCCGCTGGTGACGTCCCCCGAGACGGTCCCGTTCGCGGCGGTCAACCGGCTGGTCGCCGACCTGACGCTGGCCCGGGAGACGCACGTCCTGCGGTACGGGCTCAGCGTGCACCGCGCGCTGGCCGAGCTGCTCTACCGCGGCGCGGAGCTCACCGCGCTGTGCAGCCAGATGTCGCGGATGTCCCAGCGGCCGGTGGCGGTGTTTGACAGCCAGGGCACGCTCGCCGCCCTGGAGCAGCGCCAGCCGCGGACGGTCGAGAACGCCGACCTCGCGCGGGCGTTCGCCGAGCAGGCGGAGGAGCTCGGCGCGCAGGGGACGCCGGAGGACCTGCACCCCCGGGTGGCCGAGATCCGGGTCGCGGGCAAGGAACTGGCCTGCGTGCTCACCCCGATCGTGCTGGGCGGCCGGCACGACGGCTGGATCCTGCTGCTCGAGGACGACGACGACCCGCACCCGCACGACCTCGCCGAGCACCGCGTGCTGGTCGAGCAGGCCGCGCCGATCGTCGGCACCGAGATGCTGCGGCTGCGCAGCGTGCAGCGGGCCAAGGAACAGGCCCGCGGCGACTTCGTGCACGGCCTGCTGCACGGGCGCTTCGCCACCACCGAGGACATCAGCGCCCGGGCCGCCCACTACGAGTTCCCGGTCCGGTCCTGGTTCGGCGTCCTGGTGGCCTCCGGGATCACCGTCCCCGGCGACGCGGACTCGCCGACCCGGCTGCAGTCCATCGCGCTGCAGGCCGCACGGCTGCTGCCCGAGCAGGAGCGGCACACCCAGGCGGCGATGGTCGGCGACGTGCTCGTCGTCGTCCGGGAGGCGGCCCGGCGGGGGTCGATGGGCACGCCGGACGCCGCGATCGCGGCCGTCGCCGAGTACGCGGCCGCCCTGAACAAGTACCTGAGCCGCCGCAAGGACCAGGGCGGCCGGCCGGTGCGGGTCACCTACGGGCGGCCGGTGGTGGGGGCGCTGGCCATCCCCGACAGCTACCGCGAGGCCCGCATGGCGCACGGCCTGCAGCAGCGGCTCGGTCTCCCGCCGGTCGCCGGCTACCAGGAGTTGCGGGTGCACGCGGTGCTCGAGGACGTCGCCGCGAGCCGGACCGGGCAGGGCTTCGCCACGGACATCCTCGCCCCGCTGCGCGATCCCGCCGCCGGGGATCTGGAGTCCGCCGTCCTCGCGTACGTCGCCAGCGGTGGCAACGTCAACGCCTCCGCACGCGACCTGCACATCCACCGCAACACGATGCTCTACAAGCTGGACCGGGCGTCGCGGCTGCTGGGCATGGACCTGCGGCAGGCCGAGAACCAGTTCGCGGTCTGGCTGGCGCACACCCTCGACCTGCTGGCCACCACCTCCGCCGAGGTCGAGCGGGTGGTCAGCCCGGTGTGACGGGGTCGGCCATCTCGCGGCCGAGGAAGCTCAGCACCAGGCCGGCGCCGGCCACGGCGGCGCAGCCGCCGAACAGCCAGCCCAGGCCGTCGGGCCAGGCGGCGGCCACGCCGGCGGTGCCGATCGCGGCGCCGACGAACCGCATCATGTTGAACAGCCCCAGGCCGGCGCCGCGCTGCCCGGCCGGCGACCGGGTGGCCCCGGTCAGCGCGGGGGTCTGCACCAGCGCGATCCCGGCGCCGGCGGCGAGCAGCAGGACGACGATCGGCAGCAGCCGCTCCACGCCGGTGCCGAGGAGGACGGCCAGCCCGGCGTCGACCGCGACGAGGACGCCGAGCCCGGTGCGCAGGACCGGCCGCGGCCCCACGCGGTCGGCGAGCACGCCGACCAGCGGCGCGAGCACCGCCCAGACCAGCGGCAGCGCGAAGATCAGCAGCCCGGTGACCGACACCGACAGACCGACCACGCCGGTGAGGTAGAGCGGGACGGCGACGAGCACCGCGGCCAGGCTGCTCTGCTGCACGAACACGCCCGTGGCGCTGCGCAGCCACCGCATCTCGATCAGCAGCCGTGGGTCGATGAACGGCCGCGCCCGGCGCAGGCCGG
Source organism: Geodermatophilus sp. SMS 5-13 (assembly GCF_059428245.1). Classification (NCBI taxonomy): domain Bacteria; kingdom Bacillati; phylum Actinomycetota; class Actinomycetes; order Geodermatophilales; family Geodermatophilaceae; genus Geodermatophilus; species Geodermatophilus sp. SMS 5-13. The sequence continues at coordinate 4,252,707 of NZ_CP165729.1, read as the reverse complement.
TGAGCACGAACACGACCAGCGACGCGACCCCGAGGACGACGCCGGCGATGGGCAGCGCCGCCGGGACGCCGGGCTGCGGGGCGGCCGTCACGGCCGTCATGACCAGGGCGACCCCGACGGTCAGCGAGCCCGCGCCGACGCCGTCGATCCGGCTGTGGGTGGACGTGTCGCGGGGCATGGCCCGCCAGGTCACCAGCAGCACCGCGATCGTGAGCGGGGCCAGCGCGCCGAAGATCCACCGCCAGCCGAACGCGTCGGCGACCAGCCCGCCGACCGGGGGCCCGATGGCCTGGCCGATGCCGTTGGCCGCGCCCCAGGTGCCCATGACGCGGCTGCGCTGGGCGGCCGGCCAGTTCCGGGCGAGCGTGCCCATGACGGCGACGGGAACCGCGGCGCAGCCGAGTCCCTGCAGCCCCCTGCTGGCCACCATGAACGGCAGCGACGGCGCCAGCGCGGCGCCGGTCGTGCCCACGAGCAGCACGGTGAGCGCGAGCAGCAGCGTGCGGCGGCGGCCGAGCCGGTCGCTGACCCAGCCGGTCAGCGGCATCGCGACGGCCAGGACGAGCACCGAGGCGGCGGCGACGAGCACGCCCTGGGTGACCGGGACGCCGAAGTCGGCGGTGATCTGCCGCAGGGGGACGTTGACGATGTTGTTGCTGATGGTGCCGAGTACCGTCGCACCGAGAAGGGCGGTGAGCAGCAGCGCCAGACCGGCCGGGGGCCGAGCAGCCTCGAGCGCCGGCGTCGTGCCACTGACCTGGGGCTGCGTCGTCGTTTCCGGCACAGACGTCCTCTCGCTGTTCCTACCGTTGACAGCGTCACAGTCGGTGTTCGGTCGCACTACGGCAGGCTGCACATTCGTGAGCAACACCACTGTGCACATCGCTCATGGACGGCGTGTGTCGAATCAAGGACCTTTTTGGCGACATCCCGTTGGCACACCCGTATAGGGGCATCCATGCATCTGACAGCAGCGCACTGGGTCTTCTTGGCAGGAGTCGTGGTCATCCTCGCCACGATGATCATGCGCAAGAACATCGTGGTGCCGGCCGTCGTCGCCACATTCCTGACTGCCCTGGTGTACACCGGCAGCCTGGCGACCGGCCTCTCCTCCGTGTTCAACGCCAGCCTCGTGGCTGCCACGAGCCTGTTCAGCATCTTCCTGATCATCGCGATGGTCACCGCGATGCTCCGGTCCCTCGAGGGCCTCGGGGCGGACCGGCGCATGGTCGCGCCGTTCCGGAAGGTCATGCGCAACGGTCACCTGGCCTTCTTCACCCTGGTGATCGTCACCTACTTCATCTCGCTGTTCTTCTGGCCGACCCCGGCCGTGCCGCTCATCGGTGCGGTGCTGGTCCCGGTCGCGATCCGGGCGGGCCTGCGGCCGCTGGCCGCCGGCTTCACCGTCGCGATCGCCGGCCAGGGCATGGCGCTGTCCTCGGACTACGTGATCCGGGTGGCCCCGGGCCTGTCCGCGACCGCCGCGAACGCCGACCCGAGCATCGTGGCCGACCGCGCCTTCGTCCTGTCGCTGATCGTCGGCGGTGTCGCGCTGGCCATCGGCTACGCGATGGAGCTGCGCAAGATGCGCCGGCCCTCCGACGAGTGGCTCAACGACTGGGAGTCGACCGCCGACCGCCGTGCGGTCGTGGCCGACGCCGAGGAGGTCATCGACGAGGACCCGCTGGGCGGCGTCGGCGCGGCCGGCACTACCCGCGGCGGCGGCAACGGCACCGGGCCCTCCGGGGGCGGCTCCGTGGTGACCGAGGAGCGCGAGCTCGTCGGCGTCGGTTCGGGTGCCCGCATCTCGGCGCCGGTGGACTCGCCCGAGCACATCGTCGGACACGGCGTCGCCCTGCGCGGCACGCCCGCCGGCGAGGCGGTTCCCGCCGAGGCGCACACGATCACCGTGGTCGACAAGCCGGCGGCGTCGAAGTTCTTCGCGCTGTTCGTGCCGCTGGCCTACCTGGCGCTGATCGTCTACCTCGTGGTCGCCAGCGTGTCCGACGCGGTGCCCGACCTGCAGGGTGGCGACGCCGCGGCGCTCGTCGGCGGCATCGCGCTGCTCACCGTGTTCGGCGCGGCGTTCGCGCGGAACAAGTCGACCTTCCTGGAGACCTCGGCCGAGCACATCGTCGACGGCCTGGTGTTCGCCTTCAAGGCGATGGGCGTGGTCCTGCCGATCGCCGGGTTCTTCTTCCTCGGCAACGGTGAGTTCTCCGCCCAGATCATGAGCCTGGGTGAGGACGCGACGGGTCCGTCGTTCCTGTACGACCTCGTCGTCGCCGGCCAGAACCAGCTGCCCGCCAACGGGCTGATCACCGCCTTCGGCATCCTGATCGTCGGCATGATCGCCGGTCTCGAGGGCTCCGGCTTCTCGGGCCTGCCGCTGACCGGCTCGCTGGCCGGCTCCCTCGCCGACGGCGCGGGTGTCAGCAGCCCGACGCTGGCCGCGATCGGCCAGATGGGCAACATCTGGTCCGGCGGTGGCACGCTCGTCGCCTGGTCCTCGCTGCTCGCCGTCGCCGGCTTCGTCCGGGTGCCGGCGGTCGAGCTGGCCCGCCGCTGCTTCCTCCCGGTGGTCGCCGGGCTGGTGATCTGCACCGTGTTCGCGGTGGTGGTCTTCGGCTAGCGCCGTCCCGCACAGCAAGGCAGCCCCGGACCGCCTGCGCGGTCCGGGGCTGCTGCGCGTCTGCGGGCTCAGTTCGTCGGGGTCAGGTGCCGCGGATCGGTGCTGAACGCCGTCCGCCAGACCAGGACGGCGGCGCGCCCGGCCAGTGTGGCCGCGACGGCCGGGCCGAGCAGTCGCCAGATCAGCGGTGCGTCCCACGCCAGGGGCAGCACGCCGAGGACGACGATCACGAGCGCCGTCCGGAGGAGGAAGGACCGCATCGAGCCGGGCGCCGATGCGGAACGAGCGGGTTCCTGCATGTCCCCAGTGTGGCTGCGTGATTGAGTGCACAACCACCCGGGTCCGACGGCTCACTCGCGCTCGAGCATGACCTCCTCCAGGTCCAGCTCGCGCTGGATCCGGCGGAACACCTCGTCGTCGATGCGGCGCGCGTCGCGGTAGCTCAGGAACACCTCGCGCTCGGCCAGGAGCAGCTCGCGGCGCAGCCGCCGGTAGACCTCGCTCGGGGTCGCGCCGGAGTCGGGGCCGCCGAGCCGCTCCCACGCCGCGTTGGTCCGCGCCTCGAGGCTGACCCGCAGCTTGGCGACCGCGCGCTCGGCCAGCGGGTCGCCGTCGTCCAGCTCGTCGAGCCGGGCGGCGGCGGCCCGGGCGGCGTCGTGCTGGGCCTGCGCCTCGGCCAGCGCGTCGGTGTAGTCCTCCCGCCCGCGCACCGCGAGCCGGCGGATCACGGCCGGCAGCGTCAGGCCCTGCAGCAGCAGGGTGCCGACGGTGACGACGAACGCCAGGTAGATGATCTCGTCGCGGCCGGGGAAGGGGACGTGGGCGTCGGTGGCGAGCGGGATGGCGGCGGCCGCGGCCAGCGACACGACGCCGCGCATCCCGGCCCAGGAGATGACCGCCGGCACCTGCCACGGCGGCGACGGGTCGCGTGCCCGCAGGCGGGCGGAGAGCCGGCGCGGCAGGTAGGTGGTCGGGAAGACCCAGGCGATCCGCACGACCACCGCCACGAGCAGCAGCACCAGCCCGACGAGGGTCAGCCACCCCAGCCCGGTGTCGATCGCGGCGGTGACCTCGCGCAGCTGCAGCCCGATGAGGGCGAACACGAACGACTCGAGCAGGGTGTCGACCGCCCGCCAGACCGCCTGGTCCTGCAGCCGGGCCACCGGGTCGGCCTGGTGCCCGCGGTGGCCGAGGTAGAGGCCGGCCATCACCACGGCGAGCACCCCCGAGGCGCCCGCCGCCTCGGCGATCCAGTAGCCGATGAACGGCACGAGCAGCCCGAGGGCGCTCTCCAGGACGCCGTCGCCCAGGAGCAGCCGCACCCGGTGCACCACCCAGCCCAGCGCCCAGCCGATCAGCGCCCCGCCGCCGGCCGCGAGCGCGAAGACGCCGAGGCCCTGCAGGATCGAGTAGCCCGCGCCCATGACCAGGGCCACCGCGACCTTGTACGCGGTCAGCGCGGTGGCGTCGTTGACCAGGCTCTCCCCGCCGAGGATGGTCATGATCCGCCGCGGCAGCCCCAGCCGGCGGCCGACCGCGGTGGCGGCCACCGCGTCCGGCGGCGCGACCACGGCACCCAGCACCAGCGCCGAGGTCAGCGGCAGACCCGGCACCAGCCACCAGGCGGCCAGCGCCACGGCCGCGGTCGAGACCAGGACCAGGCCCACGGCGAGCAGGCCGATGGTGCGCACGTTGTCGCGGATGCGGAGGTAGGAGCTGTCCAGCGCCGCCGAGTAGAGCAGCGGCGGCAGCACCAGCAGCAGGATCAGCTCGGGGTCGATCGCGTAGTCCGGGATGAAGGGCAGGAAGGACGCCGCGAGGCCGACGACGACGAGCAGCAACGGCGCCGAGACGTTGATCCGCCGCGCCAGGGCGGTGAGGGCGAACGCCCCGACCAGCAGGCCGATGAGCGGCAGCCCCTCCATCAGACGATCGCCTCGTCCACGTAGCACCACCGCCAGTCCTCGCCCGGCTGGAACGAGCGCATGACCGGGTGGGAGCTGTCTCGGAAGTGCGCCGACGCGTGCCGGTGCGGCGAGGAGTCGCAGCACGCCACGTGGCCGCAGCCCAGGCACTCCCGCAGGTGGACCCAGTTCCGCGACCCGATGGCCAGGCAGTCGGTGCAGCCCTCGGTCGAGCTCGGCGTCACGTCCCGGATCTGGTCCAGGTGCGTGCAGGTCCTCACGCGTGCTCCTCTCAGGGGTCACCGGAAGCAAACCGGTGCCCGAGCCAACGCCGCAACGTCGCTGCGTCTGCCCGGGCGTGACAGGGTCGGCGGGCGCCAGCGCCGGACAGGAGGGACGCCGTGGACTTCGACGAGGTCGCCGACGAGCTCTACGGCATCCCGCCGGAGGAGTTCACCGCCACCCGCCGCACGCGGGAGGAGGAGGCGCGCGCCGAGGGCGACCGGGTGCTGGCCAAGTCCATCTCCACGCTGCCCAAGCCGTCCCTGGCCGCGTGGGCGGTCAACGTGCTCGTCCGCGCCCACCGGGAGGAGATCGAGGGGCTGGTCGAGCTCGGCGGGCTGCTCCGGGAGGCGCAGGAGAACCTGGCCGGCGACCAGCTGCGCGCGCTGTCCGTGCAGCGCAACCAGCTGCTGGCCGCGCTCAGCCGGCAGGTGGTGGGGCTGACCCGCCGGCGCGGGCACCCGGTGAGCAGCGGGGTCACCGGGCAGGTGGAGGAGACGCTGCGCGCGGCGATGGCCGACCCCGACGCGGGGGAGGCGGTGCTCTCCGGCCGGCTCACCGCGCCGCTGTCCTACAGCGGGCTGGGCACCGGGCAGCGACCGGACCTGCGGGTGGTCCGCCCGCCGGAGCGGGAGCCCGCCGCCCCCGCGCCCAGGGCGCCGACGCCCAAGCAGCGGACGACGGCGGAGGACCGCCGGCGCGCCGCGGAGGAGAAGCGCCGGCGGGAGGAGGAGGCGGCCCGCCGGGAGGCCGAGGAGCGCCGGCGGCGGGAGCTCGCGGAGGCGCAGGAGGCCGCCGACGACGCGGCCGAGGTGGCGGCGGAGGCCGCGGCTGCCCTCGAGCGGGAGCAGGCGCGGGTCGACGAGCTGGACGCCCGGCACAAGGAGCTGCAGGACCGGGTCGAGGAGCTGATGGAGGAGCTCGCCCGCACCAGGCAGGAGACCACGTCGGTGGAGGGCCAGCTCTCGCGCGCCCAGCGGCGGCGGCAGTCGGCCGGACGGCGGGCCGGCGAGGCGGCCACCGCGCGCGACCGGGCGCTGGCGCGGCTCGAGGAACTGCGCGGGAAGGGCTGACCGCCGTCGCCTTGCCCCGGGAAAGGCGCAGGTCCAGACTCTGGCGCACCCCGGCCCATCGACGCGCGGAGGACCGCATGAGCACACCTCGGGACGACGACACCGTCGCCGGCACCAACCCGGACGACTCGCGCAGCGGCGCCGACATCGCCGAGGCCATCGAGGTGGCCGAGGAGGGCAGCCGGGTCGAGGCGGTGCACGACCGCGGCCAGTACGACACGACCGGCGAGGCGCCGGTGGAGCAGGTGCGCGACGACCCGGAGATGACCCAGGGCCAGGTGGTCTACGGCTCCGGGTCCGAGGGCGGGACGACGGGGACGAGCACCGAGGGCGTCAGCTCCGGCGCCGCCCAGTCGGTCCGCGGCGCCCGGCCGGTCGACCAGGCGTCCGCGGACTCCTCCGACCGCTGAGTGGAGTGCCGCGGCGCGGAGAACGCGCCCCTGGGCACTCCACTCAGGGGTGGCGCTCGGCGGTGACGGCGCCGGTGTCGGCCGTCTGCGAGGCGGCGGCGCGGGCGTCCAGGTCGTGCAGCGTGAGCTGGTGCGCGGGCGCCCGGTCGATGACCGTGCTCGAGGTGCAGCACAGGTCCTCCGGGACGTGCAGCAGCTCGGCCGGCTCGAGCAGCCGCCAGCCGGGGGCGTCGTCCATCCGCTCGGTCGCGACGACGACCGACCGGCAGTCGGTCAGCTCGGGTGCCCGGACGTGCATCGTGCCGGCGGTGCCGTGCTCGTCCTCGCCGCCGGCGGCCCGCTCGCAGACGAACAGGTCGTTCGTGTCGGGATAGCGCAGCGCCCACAGGTCGGTGGGTGTGGTGAGGACGAAGTTCAGCGAGAAGACCGGGACGTGGTCGGCCACCCACCCGATCGCCGCGCGGATGCCGGCATCGACGTCCCCGCCGTGCAGCTCGGTCTCCCGCGTGATCAGCGCGAACAGCCGCTCCGAGTCGGTGTCCCCGTGCACCAGGGAGCGGTGCTCGCCGAGGCGCTCCTCCAGCTCGGGCAGTCCCCACAGGACGCCGTTGTGGGCGAACAGCCGGCCGTGCTGCTCGAAGGGGTGGGTGTTCGCCGGCGCCGGCACCCCGGTCGAGGCGAACCGCAGGTGCGCCACGAAGGTGCGGGACCGCTCCTGCTGCGCCTCGCACGCGAACAGCTCGTCCTCGGCGGCCCGGACCGCGCCCTTGTCGACGTCGGGGCTGCCGTCCTCCTCGAAGGTCCCGATGCCGTACCCGTCCGGCTGCGTGGCGCTCTGCGCGGCCAGGCTCAGCGGCGCGTCCAGCAGCCAGAACGTGGCGCTGACCGTGCGCCGCCCGCCGTGCATCCCGAACAACCGGCACATGGCCGTGCTCCTACCTCGGCGCACCGCCGGCCAACCCTCGCCGGCGCCCGAGCGCGTCACCTCGCGCCCCGGCTGCCGACAGCGCCCAGATCCGGGCTCCATGATCACCTCGGGGTCAGCGGTGCCTCAACCGTCGCGAGGCGCCGCTGGACCCGAGGTGATCATGAAGGGTGGATGCGCCCGGGAGCCGGCCGGCGCCTGCTGGCGGTATCGGGTGCCGATACGGCGCGCCTGCGGACTGGGCCGGCCGGCCGCCCCGCCCCGCCTGGCCACCGTGATCTGCCCGTTGTGGCGGATTTCGATAGTTCGGCATGAGGCCGACGACTGGAGTTCGGTTCGCCCGGTGGAGTGACTGCGCTGCAGCGCCCCTCCCTTCCTGCCGATGAGCTCGTGACGACTGCCGCCGGCAAGGCCGGCGGCACGCTGCGTCGGACGGCACCCGATCCCGGAGGACCCATGAAGCGCCCCACCCGCCTGCCCCTGGCCGCCGCCGCGCTCGCCGGGCTGCTGGCCGTTGCCGCGTGCGGCAGCGACCCGACCGACGCCAACGCCGGCGCGTCGTCGGAGTCCGCGCCGACATCCGACGCCGAACAGGTTCCGCAGCTGGCCCCCGGCACGCAACTGTTCGAGGTAGCGGGTGCTCTACGACCCGCGGACAACGGTGGCCACCCCGACGGGGCGATCGTCGCCGTCGGCGACTTCACGGGCGACAGCGATCAGTTCGTGCTGCTGCGCCGCGACGCCATCCCGCAGCCGATCGACACGTCCAGCACGTTCGCCAGCGTCTCCAACATCGTGACCGCGGCCGGTGGCAGCCTCGTTCTCGTGGACGGCAAGTACGACGGCAAGTCCGGACTGCACGGCTTCGACGTCGCGACCGGCGAGGTCGCGTACAGCATCCAGCAGCCGACCGAGACACAGTGGGACGTCATCGGTACGACCGTCGATAGCGTGCTGGTCAGCATCGCCGGCACGCCGAGGGCCTACAGCCTCGCCGACGGCACGCAGCAGCCGTGGAACCCGCCCACGATGGACATGGACCGCTACGAGTTCTCCGGTAGCGGTGACGGCTACCTCCAGTACAGCGCCTACGGCTCGGGAGACCGCGTCCGCTTCGACATCGCCTCCGAGCAGCTGAGCCCATACCAGTCCCCCATAACTATCACTGGCGACTCGGCGAACTATGACGACGGCGAGGTCCGCTGGGCCGTTGACGGGCTTCCGCCGGGCCCGAGCTTCTACGACCGCACCGAGTTCGGTCGGGTCGTCTTCCGCGGCGGCCAGTTCAAGACGATGTTCGCCGTCGTCGACGCGGCCACCGGGGAACTGCTGCACACGGTGGACATGAAAGACGCCTACTCCGGACTCGACGACTGCTCTTCGAAGGGGATGCTGTCGGCCGACGCGCTACTCATCCGCTGCCAGTTCAACGACAGCGACGACTGGCGCGTGTTCGCGTACACCATCGAGCCAGGTGACGCGGTCAGCAGCGGCGTCGACTGAATCCGGCGGCGCGCTCGGCCGAGCCAGGACGCGCTCGACGGGACCGGAGAGGCGGAACGTCTCTCCGGCCCCGTCTCTTTGTTGTGCTGTGCGAGTAGGTAGTACACCGGTGACCGGGCCGCGGTCGAACTCCCGTTTGAGCGCCCGACCAAGATCCCGCACGTGGACGACCTGCTCGTGTGGTCCATGTGGTGTACCCGCGTGCGTCCAGGGCCGCGGACACCGATGCCGTCGCAGGCGGGTTCCCCGGGTCCTGATGCGCCGAGTTCTCGCCGGACCCGAATCGGACACCTGAGAGCAGACGAGCAGAGCGGCCAGCCGGTCAGCTCCACAGCTCGACGCGCACCGTGGGGTGGGCGCGGCCGGCGCGCCGCGGCCGGGCCAGCAGCGCGCTGGTCGCGTCGGGCGTGGTGAGGAAGCGCTGCAGCGCCCGGGCCGGGCCGCCGGCCCGCCCGGAGCCGGGCACGGTCGACCACCACAGCCCCTCGACCGGGGTGCCCTCCACCGGCAGCAGGACCAGGCTGCCCCGCCGCAGGTCCGCGGAGACCAGGTGCACCAGCGCGAGGACGACGCCCTGGCCGGACCGCGCCGCGTCCAGCGCCTCGGCCTCGCTGCCCAGGCGGTCGGGCACCGGCTCCCCGCCGTGCCCGCGTGCCCACCGCGCCTCCGCGCCGCCCGGGTCGAAGCCGCCGGGGCCGGCCAGCCAGCGGTGCCGGAGCAGCTCGGCGGGCGCGACCGGCGCGCCCCCGGCGAGCGGGTGGCCGGGGGCGGCCACCACGACGCGGCGGTAGCGGAGGAACGGCACCGACTCCAAGGACTGGCCCGGCAGCGGGTGCGGCCACGGGCCGAGGGCGATGTCGAGCAGGTCCTCGGCCAGCTCCGCGGCGACGTCGCCGCCGCCGACCTGGACCTCCACCGCGCAGTCGGGCACGCGGTCGGTGAACGCGGCCAGCAGCTGGTCCAGGTGCTCGGCGCACGCCGCTGCGGCCAGGATCCGCAGCGCTCCCGTGGTGGCGCCCGCCCGCGTGACGTCGCGGCGCGTGCGGTCGGCGAGCCGGACCAGCTCCCGCGCCCGGCCGGCCAGCGCGCGCCCGCCGGCGGTCAGGGAGATGCCGCCGCCCGACCGCACGAACAGCGGGTCGCCCAGGTCGCTGCGCAGCGCGGCGAGCGCGGCGGAGACGGCCGGCTCGCTCACTCCGAGGGCGGCGGCGGCCGCGCGGAGGGAGCCGAGCTCGGCGACGAGTGCAAACGTTCTGAGCTGGGTGAACGTCACTGTCCCACCACATAAGGGATCGCTTATCGGGATGTTGACACGCCCGAGAGCGGGGGACAAGGTCCCGGCCACCAGGGCTCCAGCGTCGGGGCCCGACGGTCAGGAGGTGCCCGTGCAGACTCCGGCTCCGTTCGACTACGTCCGCGCCGGCAGCGTCGGCGAGGCGCTCGACCTGCTCGAGCGCCACGGCCCGGAGGCCCGCGTCATCGCGGGCGGGCACAGCCTGCTGCCGATGATGAAGCTGCGGCTGGCCCGGCCCGAGTGGGTCATCGACATCAACGGCGTCACCGAGCTCGACCACATCACCGAGACCGCCGACCATCTGCTGGTCGGGGCGCTCACCCGGCACGCGACCCTGCTGGCGTCGCCGCTGGTCGGGCGGCTGTTCCCGATCGTGCACGACGCCGAGCGGGTCATCGCCGACCCCGTCGTCCGCAACCGCGGCACGATCGGCGGCTCGCTGGGCCAGGCCGACCCCGCCGAGGACCTCACCACGGTCTGCGACGTGCTCGACGCCGAGATCGTCATCGCCGGGCGCGGCGGCGAGCGGGTGCTCAGCATCGAGGAACTGCACCGCGGCCCGTACGAGACGGCCTGCGAGCAGTCCGAGCTGATCACCGAGATCCGCTTCCCGATCCGGCACGGACAGGGCAGCGCCTACGAGAAGGTCGAGCGCCGGGTGGGGGACTGGGCGGTCGCGGCGGCCGGCGCCGCCGTCGTCCTCGGGGACGACGGGACGATCGCCGACGTCACCGTCGGGCTGACCGCCCTCGGGGTCGAGGGCTGCGTGCCCGGGCTCGCCGAGGCGCTGTGCGAGCAGCCCCCCTCTGAGGAGCTGTTCGCCGAGGCCGGCCGGATCGCCGCCGCGGCCAGCGCGCCGGTCGAGGACCAGCGCGGGCCGGTCGACTACAAGCGGCACCTCGCCGACGAGCTCACCCGCCGCGTGCTGCGCACGTCCGTGGCCCGCGCCTCCGCGCTCACCCCCGCCTGAGAGGAAAGCGATCCATGCAGATCCACACCACGGTCAACGGCGCCGAGGTCACCGGGGACGTCGAGCCGCGGCTGCTGCTCGTGCACTTCCTGCGCGACACGCTCGGCCTCACCGGCACCCACTGGGGGTGCGACACCAGCAACTGCGGCACCTGCGTCGTCCTGATGGACGGCGAGCCGGTGAAGTCCTGCACGGTGCTCGCGGCGATGACCGAGGGGCACGAGATCCGCACCGTCGAGGGGTTGGCCCAGAACGGCGCCCTCGACCCCGTCCAGCAGGGCTTCATGGAGGAGCACGGACTGCAGTGCGGGTTCTGCACCCCCGGGATGATGCTCACCGCCCGGGCCCTGCTCGACCGGAACCCGGATCCCGGCGAGGGCGAGATCCGCGAGGCCATCTCCGGGCAGATCTGCCGCTGCACCGGCTACGCCACGATCGTCCGTTCCGTGCGCTGGGCCGCCGAGCACCCGGCCACGCCGGCCGCCGAGGAGGTGACGGCATGACCACCGTCGAGGAGCGCGCGGCGCAGGCCCGCGAGCCCAACCCGGCCATGACGTCGGCCGAGCGGCCGATCGGCTTCGGCCGCGTGCAGCGCAAGGAGGACCCGCGCTTCGTGCGGGGCAAGGGCCGCTACATCGACGACATCGTGCTGCCCGGGATGCTGTACGGCGCGGTGCTGCGCTCGCCGCTGGCGCACGCGCGGATCGTCTCGATCGACACCACCGAGGCCCTCGCCCACCCGAAGGTGCACGCCGTCATCACCGGCAAGGACCTCGAGGCGCTCAACCTCGCCTGGGCGCCGACGCTGTCCGCCGACGTCATGGCGATCCTGGCCACCGACAAGGTCCGCTTCCAGGGGCAGGAGGTCGCGTTCGTCGTCGCCGACGACCGCTACTCCGCCCGCGACGCGCTCGAGCTCATCGACGTCGAGTACGAGGACCTGCCGCCGCTCGTCGACGCCCGCCGGGCGATGGACCCCGGCGCCCCGGTGATCCGCGACGACCTCGAGGGCCGCACCGACAACCACATCTTCGACTGGGAGGCCGGCGACGCCGCCGCGACCGCCGCGGTGTTCGCCCGCGCCGAAGTCGTGGTGGCCGAGGAGGTCGTCTACCCGCGGGTGCACCCGGCGCCGATGGAGACCTGCGGCGCGGTCGCCGACTACGACCCGATCGACGGCAAGCTGACCCTGTACGAGACCACGCAGGCGCCGCACGCCCACCGGACCCTCTACGCGATGGTGGCCGGCATCCCCGAGCACAAGATCCGAATCATCGCCGGCGACATCGGCGGCGGGTTCGGCAACAAGGTGGGCATCTACCCGGGCTACGTCTGCGCCGTCGTCGGCTCGATCGTCACCGGCAAGCCGGTGAAGTGGGTCGAGGACCGGTCGGAGAACCTGATGTCCACGTCGTTCGCCCGCGACTACATCATGCGGGGCGAGGTCGCGGCGACCCGCGAGGGCAAGATCCTCGCCGTCCGGACGAAGGTGCTCGCCGACCACGGCGCGTTCAACGCGACCGCGCAGCCGACCAAGTACCCGGCCGGCTTCTTCTCCATCTTCACCGGCAGCTACGACCTCGAGGCCGCGCACTGCTCGGTCACCGGCGTCTACACCAACAAGGCGCCCGGCGGGGTGGCATACGCCTGCTCGTTCCGGGTGACCGAGGCGGTCTACCTGGTCGAGCGGATGGTCGACGTCCTCGCCGCGGAGCTGGAGATGGACCCGGCGGAGCTGCGGCTGAAGAACTTCATCCGCCCCGAGCAGTTCCCGTACCCCAACAAGACCGGCTGGGAGTACGACTCGGGCGACTACGAGCCGACGATGCGGCTGGCGATGCAGCTGGCCGGCTACGACGAGCTGCGCCGAGAGCAGGCCGAGAAGCGGGCCCGCGGGGAGCTCATGGGCATCGGCGTCTCGTTCTTCACCGAGACCGTCGGCGCCGGCCCGCGCAAGCACATGGACATCGTCGGGCTCGGGATGAACGACGGCGCCGAGGTGCGCGTGCACCCCACCGGCAAGGCCGTCGTCCGGCTGTCGGTGCAGACCCAGGGGCAGGGCCACGAGACGACGTTCGCGCAGATCGTCGCCGAGGAGCTCGGCATCCCGCCCGAGGACATCGAGGTCGTGCACGGCGACACCGACCAGACGCCGTTCGGGCTGGGCACCTACGGCAGCCGCTCGACGCCGGTCAGCGGCGGCGCGGTGGCCCTGGCCGCGCGCAAGGTCCGGGACAAGGCGCGGGCGGTCGCCGCGGCGATGCTGGAGACCCGGCCGGAGGACCTGGAGTGGGAGAAGGGCCGCTTCTTCGTGAAGGGCGACCCCACCGTCGGGAAGACGATCAACGAGATCGCGCTCGGCACCCACGGCACGGTCGCGCTCCCGGACGGCGTCGACGGCAATCTCGATGCCGAGGTCACCTACGACCCGCCGAACCTCACGTTCCCGTTCGGCGCCTACATCTGCGTGGTCGACGTCGACAAGGGCACCGGCAAGGTGCACGTGCGGCGGTTCATCGCGGTCGACGACTGCGGCACCCGCATCAACCCGATGATCGTCGAGGGCCAGATCCACGGCGGCCTCGCCGACGGTGTCGGGATGGCGCTCATGGAGTTCATCGGCTTCGACGAGCAGGGCAACTGCCTGGGCGGCTCGTTCATGGACTACCTGATCCCGACCGCCATGGAGGTGCCCGACTGGGAGACCGGCGAGACGGTCACCCCCTCGCCGCACCACCCGATCGGCGCGAAGGGCATCGGCGAGTCCGCGACGGTCGGCTCCCCGCCGGCAGTGGTCAACGCCGTCGTCGACGCGCTCGCGCCGTTCGGCGTGACCCACATGGACATGCCGTGCACGCCGGCCCGGGTGTGGGAGGCGATGCAGGGCCGGCCGACCCCGCCGATCTGAGAAAGGACCCCACTGCCCCCCACCACTCGTGAGCTCGTGGTGGGCCCCTGCAGCGGGGCCGACGATGAACTGGAAAGGAGCTGCATGTCGGTGCTCGACACCGCGGAGGCCCTGACCCGGGCGCGCGTGCCGTTCGTGCAGGCGACGGTGGTGCGGGCCCAGCGGCCGACCAGCGCGCACGCCGGCGACACCGCGCTGGTCCGGGCCGACGGCGTGATCGACGGCTTCGTCGGCGGGCAGTGCGCCGAGGCCTCCGTGCGCGAGTACGGGCTGCGCGTGCTCTCCGCCGGCGAGCCGCTGCTGCTGCGGATCGTGCCGGAGGGGGTCGGGGTCTCGGCCGACGAGGAGGGTGCGGTCACCGTCGCCAACCCGTGCCTGTCCGGCGGCTCGGTGGAGATCTTCCTCGAGCCGCGGGTGCCCCCGCCGCTGGTCGTGGTGGTGGGGGAGTCGCCGATCGCCGACGCGCTGGCCGAGCTGGGCCGCCCGCTCGGTTTCGCGGTCGAGCGCGGGTCCGGCGACGTCGCTCTGGACGGCGCCGAGGCCCTCGTCGTCGCCTCGCACGGACGGGGCGAGGAGCCGGCGCTGACCGCCGCGCTGCGGCTGGGCGTGCCCTACGTCGGGCTGATCGCCAGCCGGAAGCGCGGGGCGGCGGTGCTCGCCTCGCTGGACCTGCCGGCGGAGCTGATCGGGCGGGTGCACACCCCGGCCGGGCTGGACATCGGCGCGCGGACGGCGGCGGAGATCGCGCTGTCGGTGCTGGCCGAGATCGTCGCCGAGCGGCGCTCCCCGTCGGCGGCCGCGTCGGCGGCGCAGCCCGTCGGGCGGGCGGTGACCGCGGTCGACCCGGTGTGCGGCATGACCGTGGCCGCGGTCGACGCGACAATGCACGCCGACGTCGACGGCGTCCGGACCTGGTTCTGCGGCGAGGGCTGCCGCCGGGCCTTCCTCGCCGACCCGGCCGCGTATGCCTCCGCCTCCTGAGGGACTTTCCGCGCCGAAAGTCCCGGAGGGTCGGGGGACTTTCGGCGCGGAAAGTCCGCGAGCGGCACGGGAGGGCGCCGAGGCGGAGGTCCGCGAGCGGGTGCCGGACGTCGCCGCGCTGGCCGCTGCCCTCGACGAGGTCGACTACCTCGCCGACCCCGGCCTGGCGACGGCGCTGTTCCTCGCGGTGCGGCTGCCGCAGCCGCTGCTGCTCGAGGGCGAGCCCGGGGTCGGCAAGACGGAGGCCGCCAAGGCGCTCGCCCGCATGCTGGACACCCCGCTGTTCCGACTGCAGTGCTACGAGGGCATCGACGCGGCCGAGGCGCTCTACGAGTGGAACCACCCGCGCCAGCTGCTGGGCATCCGGCTGGCCGAGGCGCGGGGCGCGCCGCTGGCAGAGGAGGACCTCTTCGGCGCCGACTACCTGCTGCGGCGGCCGCTGCTGCAGGCGATCGAGCACCCGGGCCCGCGGCCGGCGGTGCTGCTGCTCGACGAGATCGACCGCGCCGACGCCGAGTTCGAGGCGTTCACCTTCGAGGTGCTGGCCGAGGCCGCGGTCACCGTGCCCGAGCTCGGCACCGTGCGGGCGACGCATCCGCCGGTCGTCGTCCTCACCTCGAACCGCACCCGCGACCTGCACGACGCGCTGACCCGGCGCTGCCTGTACCACTGGATCGACTACCCGGCGCCCGAGCGGGTCGCCGAGATCGTCCGCCGGCGGGTGCCGGGCAGCGCCGAGCCGCTCGCGCTGGACGCCGCCGGCGCGGTGACCCGGCTGCGCGGGCTGGACATGGTCAAGCCGCCGGGCATCGCCGAGGCGATCGACTGGGTGGCGGCGCTGAGCGTGCTCGGCGTCGACCGGCTGGACCCCGCGTCGGTCGCGGCGACCTGGGGGTCGGTGCTGAAGAACCGGGACGACCTGGAGCTGGCGCAGGCCCGGGGCGCCGGGTGGCTGGTCGGTGCCTGACGTCGCGGCCGGTCCGCTCGCCGTCGGCCTGACGACGGCGCTGCACCGGGCCGGCCTGCCCGCGCCGCCGGAGCGCTCGGTCGGGCTGGCGCGGGCGCTGCAGCTGGTGCCGCCGACCGACCGCGCGGCGCTCTACTGGACCTGCCGGGTCGCGCTGGTGACCGACCGCACGCAGCTGCCGGTCTTCGACGCGGTGTTCTCCGCCGTGTTCGACGGGTTGCTGGACCCCTCGGATTCCCGCGGCGACCCGACCGCGCCGCCATCGATCGGCTCGGAGCCGCGCACCCGGCCGGTGCCGCACGAGCCGTCCCTGGAGCGGCCGCCGGGCACCGGCTCGGGGGAGGCCGACCTGTCGCTGCCGGGCAGCGAGGGGGAGGGGGAGGACGCCGGCCGCGAGGTGCTGCTGGCCGCGGTCTCCACCGAGGAGCGGCTGCGGCACACCTCCTTCGCGGAGCTGAGCGCCGAGGAGCTGCTCGGCCTGCGCCGGGTGGTGCGCACGCTGGTGCTGGCGACGCCGCACCGGCGCAGCCGCCGCGTGCGCCCGACCCGCCACGGCGGCGAGCGGCTGGACCTGCGGCGCACGGTGCGCGCGGCGCAGCGCAGCGGCGGCGATCCGGCCCGGCTGATCGCGGCCCGCCGCCGGACGACGCCGCGGCGGCTCGTGCTGCTCTGCGACGTCTCCGGCTCGATGGAGCCCTACACGCGGGTCTACCTGTCGCTGCTGCAGGGCGCGGTGGCCGGCGCGCGGGCCGAGGCGTTCGTCTTCTCCACCGGCCTGACCCGGCTGACCCGGCAGCTGTCGCTGCGCGATCCCGATGCGGCGCTGGCCTGGGCGGGCGCGGCGTCGTCGGACTGGGCCGGCGGCACCCGGCTGGCGGAGGGCATCGGCCGGTTCGTCGCCGACCACGGCCGCCGGGGCCTGGCCCGCGGCGCGGTCGTCGTCGTCCTCTCCGACGGGTGGGCGCTGGACGAGCCGGCCGACGTCGCCGCCGCCATGGCCCGGCTGCGGCGGCTGGCGCACCGGATCGTGTGGGTGAACCCGCGCAAGGCGGCCGAGGGCTACGCGCCGCTGGTCGGCGGGATGGCCGCCGCGCTGCCCTACGTGGACGCGTTCGTCAGCGGGCACAGCTTGGCGGCGCTGGAGCAGGTCGTCGCCGCGGTCGCCGAGGACTGAGCACGTTCTCCGCCGTGATCATCGGCGAGTGGCTGCCCGACACGCCGACGCGGTGCGCCACGTGCCGATGATCACGGCGGACGTGGGCCGGCGGTGGGGCGGTTGGGAGATGAAGCAGTCCAACGGTGACTTCGGCGTCGCAGAACCGTCATAACCAGTGCCTAGCGTGCAGTGCACCGACGGAGGGCCAGGAGGTCGCCATGAGCGCCATCGTCACCAGCACCGACGAGCTCGACCTCGAGATCTCTGTCGCGTTCATCACCCTGGGCAGCGCCCGCGGCCGGTTCGACCGGTGCCCCAGCGGCGAGAACCAGCGGCGCGTCGACGAGGCCACCGCCGAGATGGACCGGCTGCTGGACCAGCGGCTGATCCTCCAGCAGCCGGCCGAGGCGGCCTGACCTCGAGAACTCTTGCGCAAACTGGTTTGCGATGCAAACCTGACGCCCTCGTCGTCGTGCCCGAGAGGCGTCCGCCATGACCGCTCCCGAAGAGGACCCCACCCCCCGCGAGATCGTCGCGGACCTCGATCGGCTGCGCGCCCGCGCCCGGGAGCGCAGCCGGCTGTGGTGGTTCCCGCTGACCCTCTTCGGCGCCCTGGTGCTGCTGGCGCTGCCGTTCCACGTCGACTGGTCGCCCGGGTCCACCGGCGACTCGTCGCCGTCGTCCTGGGCGAGCATCGTGATGCTGACCTGGGGCGGGATCGACAGCCCGGCGCCGCTGCTCACCGGCCTGTACTGGTTCGCCGCCCTGATCGTCGGCTACGTCGGCACCGGCCTGTACTACCGCCGGCACGCGCTCGTCACGGGCCTGCGCCGTCCGGTCCGCTGGTTCGTGACGCTGGGCGTGCTGCTGACCGTGTTCTTCCTGCCGGTCCGGGTGCTGCTCATGCTGCCGCTCTGGCGGACGACGTCGGCCGTCACGGTCATCCTCGCGACCGTCGTCGTGCTGGCGATCCGGGAGCGCAATCGCCTGCTGTGGACCGTGACCGGCGTCCTCGCGGTGGTCACCGTGCTGGTCAACGCCTACAACACGGAGAACGTGCTGTACCGGCTGGGCGTACCACTGCCCGAGGCGTGGGCGGTGCTGCCGAACGTCGCCCTGCCCGGTCTGGTGCTGCTGGCCGGCGGCCTGCTCGCCCGCCCGCGCGGGTCCCGGTCCCGCGCCGTGCCGCCGGCGGCGGTGCCGGCGTGACGCACCCGACCCGGGCGCTGTCCGAGGTGGTGCACCAGCGGCACCGGCTCGGCGTGCTCACCATCGCCCTGGAGGTCGACCAGGTCGAGTTCGGCTACCTGCGGGAGGCTCTCGACCTCACGGCCGGCAACCTGTCCCGCCACCTCACCGTCCTCGCGGAGGCGGGGCTGGTCGAGATCGAGAAGGGCTACGCCGGCCGGCGGCCGCGCACCTGGGTGCGGATCACGCCGGAGGGCCGGGCCGCGGTGGCGGCCGAACTGCGGGCGCTGCGGTCGCTGATCGCCCTGGAGACGGCGGCCCAGGCGAACGGCGACCCGCCCGCCTGAATCTCCTCAGCCCATCGTCTTCTGGCCGTCGAGGGACTCCCGCAGGATGTCGGCGTGCCCGGCGTGCTGGGCGGTCTCGGCGATGAGGTGCAGCATCGTGCGGCGCACCGACCACGACGCGCCCGGCTCGAACCACGGCGCCCGCGGCAGCGCGTAGGACGTGTCCAGATCCAGGGTGGCGACGAGCTCGTCGGTGCGGGCGGCGATCTCCTCGTACTCGGCCAGCACGCTCGCCAGGGTCTCGCCCTCCTGCAGCGACCACTCCGCCTGCCAGGCCTCCACGCTCCAGTTGCCGGTGTCGAACGCGTCGGCCCCGCGCTGGGCGAAGGCAGCCCAGGTCCGCTCGGTGTGCGCCACGTGCTTGATCAGGCCGGCGAGGGTCAGCTCGCTGGCGGTGGTCCGCTGGGTGGCCTGCTCGTCGGTGAGCCCCTGGACGGTGTAGCGCAGGAAGCCGCGGTGCCGGTCGAGGGTCTGCACCAGGTCGGCCCGCTCGCCGGTGAGGGTGGTCCGGCTCGTCGTCATGGCTGCCGCCTCTCGTCGTCCCTGCTGGTGAGAACCACGCTAGAGCCGCTTGAGGACAGTTCCTGTCCGCAATCCGGAAATACTGGCGACATGGCCGCCACCAGCTCGCGCACCCTCCGGCTGCTGTCGCTGCTGCAGTCCCGGCGGCACTGGGCCGGCGCCGATCTCGCCGACCGGCTCGGGGTGTCGGTCCGGACGCTGCGCCGGGACGTCGACCGGCTCCGCGAGCTCGGCTACCCGGTCGAGGCCCGGCGCGGGGTGGACGGCGGCTACGCGCTCGCGCCCGGCGCCGCGCTGCCGCCGCTGGTCCTCGACGACGACGAGGCGGTCGCGCTGGCGGTGGGGCTGCAGGCGGCGGCCGCGGTCGAGGTCGCCGGCATGGCCGAGACGTCGGTGCGGGCGCTGGCCAAGGTGGTGCAGGTGATGCCCGCCCGGCTGCGGCGGCGGGTGGACGCGCTGCGGGCGATGACCGTGCCCGGCGCGTGGGGGAACCCGGGCAGCGGCGGCGCGGTCGACCCCGCCGTCCTGACGACCGTGGCGCTGGCCTGCCGGGACGCCGAGCGGATCGGCTTCGCCTACACGGCGGCCGGCGGCGAGCGCACCGACCGCTCGGTCGAGCCGTTCCGGCTGGTCTCGCTCGGCCGGCGCTGGTACCTGGTCGGCTACGACCTCGACCGGGGCGACTGGCGCAGTTTCCGGCTGGACCGGCTCTCCGCGCCGCGCGGCACCGGGGTCCGGTTCGGCCCCCGGCGGTTCCCGGCCACCGACGCCGCCGCGTTCGTGCGCGACCGGATCGTGGACCTGCCCGCCCGGTACCCGGTGGCGGCCGTCGTCGCGGCGCCGGCGGCGCAGGTCCGCCGGCGGATCGGCCGGTGGGCGACGGTGGAGGGCGACGGCGACCACTGCCGGGTCCGCATCGACGCCGACGACCTCGACTGGGCGGCGACCGCGCTCGGCGTGGCCGGGGCGGACTTCACCGTCGTCGCCCCGCCGGAGCTGCGCGACCACCTCCGGGCGCTCTCCCGGCGCTTCGCCGAGGCGGCCGAAACCGTCGTACCCCGGGCCTAACGTCCTGCTCGTCCCCACAACTGGGGAGCGGGGACCGACCACTTCGCGGCTGCTGGACCGGCCGTCGGGACGCGAGTCTGGAGCCGCTCCACCAGCGCGAGCCACCTGTCGTACCGGAGGTCGTCATGAGCCCCACGATCACCACCATCGACCAGCTGGACTACGACATCTCGCTGGGCTACATCGCGCTCGGCGTCGCCCGCACCGCCTGGGACCACTGCCCGTCGGCGGAGAACACCCGGCGCGTGGCCGAGGCCGAGCAGGACGTGGACGCGCTCCTCGACGAGCGCCTGTCCCGCCGTTAGATCGCCCGCCGTGCATCGGGCGGGGTCCGACCCGGCCGGCCGTCGTCGTACGGCGACCCGTCGGTGTTCCTGACTCGACCGCACAGCACAGCGAGGAGGCAGCCATGGGGACCGCGAGCGCCGACTACGGGCTCATCGACGCAGAACTGAAGATCGCCGCGCTGCTCCTCGAGGGGGCGCGCACCAGGTACCGCGCGGACCCGTGCCAGGAGACCTGGGCGCACGTCGAACGCGCGCAGGACGACGTCGACCGGCTGCTCGACCGCCGGCTGGCCGTCCCGGACTGCTGGCCGCGGACTGCGGGTCCGGCCGACGGCACCTAGCGTCGTCGGCATGGCCGAGACCGCCCCGCGGGTCGCGATCGTCACCGGCTCCGAGTCGGGCATCGGGCGGGCCACCGCCGTGGCGCTCGCCGAGCAGGGCTGCGACCTCGGCATCACCTGGTACCGGGAGCGCGAGGCGGCCGAGGCGACCGCGGAGGAGGTGCGGGCGCTCGGCCGGCGTGCCGAGGTGCGGCCGCTCGACCTCACCCGGCTGCCGGACGCCGCCGGGGTCGTCGACGAGCTCGCGGACGCGCTCGGCGGGGTCGACGTCCTGGTCAACGACGCCGGCACCGGGCACATGACGCCGCTGCTCGAGCTGGACCTCGCCACCTGGCGCGAGGTCCTGGCCACCGACCTCGACGGCGCCTTCCTCTGCCTGCAGCACGCCGCCCGGCGCATGATCGCGGCGGGGCGCGGCGGGCGGATCATCAACATCACCAGCGTTCACGAGCACCAGCCGCGGGTCGGTGCCGCCGCCTACTGCGCGGCCAAGGGCGGGCTCGGCCTGCTCACCCGCGTCGCCGCGATCGAGCTCGCCGAGCACGGCATCACCGTCAACGCCGTCGCCCCGGGCGAGATCGCCACGCCGATGACCGGGCAGGAGGACCAGGACCCGACCGCACCCGGGCACGAGCGGCCGGGGGTGCCGCTGCGCCGTCCCGGCGACGCGCGGGAGGTGGCGGCCGTGGTGGCGTTCCTCGCCTCGCCGGGGGCCGGGTACGTCACCGGCGCCTCGTGGTCGGTGGACGGCGGCATGCTGCAGATGGGCCCGATGGCCGGCTCGCACCTGAAGAACGACGACTGGCGCCGCGGCTAGACCCTGCGGTTGCTGCGCTTCTGCCGGTAGAGGTCGGCATCGGCGCGGGCCAGCACGGTGGTGAGGGTGTCGCCGGCCTCGGCGGTCGCGATCCCGCCGGACCAGGCGAACTCGTGCGAGGCGGCCAGCCGCTCGAGGATCTCCCCGGCGCCCGTGCGGTCGGTGCCGGGCAGGCACAGCACGAACTCGTCGCCGCCGTAGCGGCCCAGCAGGTCGGCGGTGCGCAGCCGGCGCATCCAGCCCTGGGTGAGGTCGCGCAGCAGGTCGTCACCGGCGCCGTGGCCGAGCCGGTCGTTGACCTCCTTGAAGTCGTCGAGGTCGAGCAGCGCGACGCTCAGCGGCTCGCCGGTGCGGGCGGCGTGCGCCAGGTTGCGCGCCGCCTCCGCCTCCCAGGCCCGGCGGTTGGCCACCCCGGTGAGCGGGTCGGTCGCCGCGGCGGTGCGCAGGTGCAGCGCCAGCCGGCCCTGCAGGTCGGTGAGCGCGATGGTCGACACGACCAGCACGACCCACGGCACCAGGAAGCCGCTCGGCTGCGCGGCGTACGCCCCGACGCTGGCCGCGGCGACGAGGGCCAGCACGTGTAGGCGGGCGGTGCGCAGCGAGAAGAAGTGGGCGGCGTAGAGGCCGACGGCGATCAGCACCGGGCCGAGCCCGACGATGCCGACCTGCGTCGCCGACTGCCAGGCCAGGACGCCGATGAGCACGCTCATGGCCGCGACGGCGCCGTGCACGGCGGCGGCCGGCAGCCGCGAGCCGAGCAGCCAGATGCCGGCGCCGCCGAGCAGCCCGGCGGCGCCCAGGACCCAGAGCAGGGTCACCGGCGTGCGGTCGTGCATCGGCCACACCGCGCCGACGCAGCACAGCGCACCGCTGACGGCGTACAGCGCCGACAGCAGCGCCGCCGGTGTCGGTCGTCCCGCAGGCATGACGGATCCCTCCCTCGTGGGTCAAGGATCGTCACCCATACGACACTCCGGCACACCTGAACGCGCGGGACACCACTCGCCCGGGGGGCGGAGTCGCACGGACGAGCGTCAACCGCCGGTGAGCTCGGTGGGCACCGTGATGACGTCGACCATGGCCCCGCGCCGGAACACGGTCACCGGCAGCGGCTGCCCGATCGCGTCGGCGAACAGCAGCCGCTGCAGGCTCTGCGCCTCCGCCACCGGCCGCCGTCCGGCCTCGAGCACGAGGTCCCCGGCCTTGAGCCCGGCGCGGTCGGCCGGGGAGCCCGCGACGACGTCGACGATGCGCAGCCCGTGCCGCCGTCCGGTCCGCTCGGCCAGCTGGGCGGGCAGCGGCGCCGGCGTGCTCACCAGGCCGAGGTAGGCCCGCCGTACCCGGCCGTCGCTGATCAGGGAGCCGATGATCCGCCGGGTGGTGTCGTTGATCGGCACGGCCAGCCCCAGCCCCCAGCCCGCGACGGCGGTGTTGATGCCGACCACCCGGCTGGCGGAGTCGGCCAGCGCGCCGCCGGAGTTGCCGGGGTTGAGCGCGGCGTCGGTCTGGATGACGTCCTCGACCACCCGCGCCGTCCGCCCGTCCCGGGTGGGCAGCGACCGGCCGAGCCCGCTCACCACGCCCGCGGTCACCGAGCCGGCCAGCCCGAGCGGGTTGCCGACCGCGACGACGAGCTGGCCGACCCGCAGCGAGCCGGCGTCGCCGAGCTCGGCCGGCGGCGGGGTCGACGTCCGGGCCCGGACGACGGCGAGGTCCGACAGCGGGTCGGCGCCGATCACGTCGACGTCGGCCTCGGTGCCGTCGCTGAACACCGCCCGGCCGCGCCGCGAGCGGGCCACGACGTGCGCGTTGGTGAGCAGCAGGCCGTCAGGCGTGAAGACGACGGCGGAGCCGGCCCCGCCGCGGCCGTCGGCGGCGGTCACCTGCAGGGCGGCGACGTGCGGCGTGAGGTCCGCGGCGACCGCGGTGACGATGCGGGAGTAGGCGTCCAGGGCACTGTCGGCGGCCGCCTCGGTGCCCGGCTCGGGCAGGACGCTCATGGCGCGCCCCCTTCGACGATTACGCGATTACAACCCCAGTGAACGCCGTCCGTCGCGGCTGCGGCACCTCCCGCGTTCCGCCGTCGGTGAACACCTCAGCCGAGCGCGGTCCGCAGGAACCGCTCGATCGCCTCGAGCGTCGGCCTGGTCTCCTTCTCCGTGCCGCGGGTGGAGGTCGAGCGGACCACCGCCTCGGGGACGGCGGGGGAGACGATCCCCTTGTCGTGTCCGACCTCGGGCACCGAGAAGAACGTCGCCTCCGCGCCGGCCGCCTCCAGCGCCGCGAACAGCAGCTCGCTCTGGCCGTGCGGGACCAGCGCGTCGAGCTGCCCGTGCGCGATGAGGAACGGCGGGGCGCCGGCGGTCGCGTAGCTGCAGGGGTTCGCCGCACGGACGTCGTCCGGCCGGCTCTGGATCGGGAACCCCATCAGCCGGGACTCCGGCGACCCCGGGTCGTCGTGGCAGTCGGCCAGCCCCATCAGCTCGTTGAACGAGGCGCAGGCGCCCGGCAGCATCTGGGCGTCCATCTGCAGGAAGTCGGTGGGGCCGTACAGGTCGACGACGGCCTGTACCCGGCTGGGGTCGCCGGTCCCGGCGGTGAGCCCGGCCATCGCGGCAGTCCACCCGCCGGACGAGTCGCCCATGATCGCGAACCGGTCGGGGTCGAGGCCGTGCTCGCCGGCGTGCGCCCGCAGCCACCGGATCGCGGACTTGACGTCGTGCACCTGCGCCGGGAAGCGCGCCTGGCCGCTCGAACGGGTGCACACCCCGGCGACGGCGAACCCCGCCTCGGTGAACCAGGGGGCGAGCTCGGCGGCGTAGTAGGAGCCGCCGTCGTCCAGGAACGCGCTGCCGCCGCAGGCGACCAGCAGCGGCCACGGGCCGGCGCCCGCGGGCAGGTACAGGTCGAGCGTGTGGCCGCGACTGCCGGGCGGGTCGGCGGGGGCGTACTCGATGCCGGTCAGCGCTCGGGGCGACATGCCAGCAGTATGTCGGCCATGACCTCCTCCGACGCCGCGCGCCGGGCAGCGGCGGGGCGGGCGTGGGAGCAGCTCCGGCCCGGGCTCGCGGCCGAGGCCGAGGCGGCGCTGGGGGACGAGGCCGAGGCCTTCCTCACCCGCGCCGAGCTGGCGCTCCTCGACGTCCACGAACCGCTCGCCGTCCTCTACGACGACCCGGACGCTCTGTTCGCACGTGCCCTGCGCATCGTGCTGGCCGCCGCCGCTGAGCGCCCGGCGGCGCTGAGACGGCTCGACCGCCGCCGCGAGGTCGACCCCGCCTGGTTCCAGCGGGCCCGGATGCAGGGCTACGTCTGCTACGTCGACCACTTCTGCGCCACCCTCGACCGGCTGCCCGAGCACCTGGACTACCTGGCCGAGCTCGGCACCACCTACCTGCACCTCATGCCGCTGCTGCGGCCCCGCGAGGGCGAGAACGACGGCGGGTACGCGGTCATGGACTACCGCGCCGTCGACCCGCGGCTGGGCACCATGGCCGACCTGGAGCGGGTCGCCGCGGCGCTGCACGAGCGGGACATGAGCCTGTGCATCGACCTGGTGCTCAACCACACCGCGCGCGAGCACGCGTGGGCGCAGGGCTGGCTGGCCGGCGACCCGGCCTACGCCGGCTTCTACACCGCCTTTCCCGACCGCGAGATGCCCGACGCCTACGACGCGACGATCCCCGAGGTCTTCCCCGACCGGGCGCCGGGCTCGTTCAGCTGGGTGCCGGAGGCCTGCGGCGGCGCCGGCGGCTGGGTCTGGACGACGTTCTGGCCGTACCAGTGGGACCTCGACTACACCAACCCCGAGGTGACCCTGGCGATGCTCGGCGAGATCGTCTGGCTGGCCAACCGCGGGGTCGACGTCTTCCGCATGGACGCCGTCCCGTTCATGTGGAAGCGGCTCGGCACCAACAGCCAGAACCAGCCCGAGGTGCACACCCTGCTGCAGCTGCTGCACGCGCTGACCCGGCTGGCCGCGCCCGGCGTCATCTTCAAGGCCGAGGCGATCGTCGCCCCCGACGACCTGGTGCCCTACCTCGGCGGGCACGAGCGCTACCGCCCCGAGTGCGAGCTGGCCTACCACAACTCGCTCATGGTGCTGCTCTGGAGCAGCCTCGCCACCCAGGACGCCCGGCTGGCCCGGCACGCGCTGGGCCGCATGCGGCCGATCCCGGCCACGACGACGTGGGTCACCTACGTCCGCGGGCACGACGACATCGGCTGGGCGGTCACCGACGAGGACGCCGCGGCCATCGGGGTGGGCGGGCACTCGCACCGCCGCTTCCTCAATGACTTCTTCGCCGGCCACTACCCGGCGTCGGCGGCCCGCGGCGCGCTGTTCCAGGAGAACGCGCTCACCGGCGACGCCCGCATCTCCGGCTCGGCGGCGTCCCTGTGCGGCATCGAGGAGGCGCTGGAGCGCGGGGACGACGCCGCGCTGGATGCCGGGATCCGGCGGCTGGTGCTGCTGTACTCCGTCGCCTTCGCCTGGGGCGGCATCCCGCTGCTGTACATGGGCGACGAGATCGCGCTGGTCAACGACGACCGCTACCTCGAGGACCCCTCGCGCGCGCCGGACAACCGGTGGATGCACCGGCCGGTCATGGACTGGGCCGCGGCCGGGCGGCGCACGGACCCGACCACGCTGGAGGGCCGGGTGTTCGGCCGGATCCGGCAGCTGGGGGAGGTCCGCAGGTCGCTGCTCGCGCTGCGCGGGGGCAGCGAGTCCGTCGTGCTCGACGCCGGCAGCGACGCCGTCCTGGCCTGGCGACGACGGCACCCGCGCAGCGGCGCCTTCGTCGGCCTGGCCAACTTCGCACCGGGCCCGCGGGACGTCGACGCCGACACGGTCACCGGCTTCGGCAGCTTCGTCCCCGTGCTGACCAGCGACGGACCGCTGGAGGTGACGGCCGGCCGGCTGGTCCTGCCCGGCCTCGGGTTCGCCTGGCTCGCCGAGCCCTGAGCTCCCGAGCTCGGAGGTTCCGGGCCCTGCGGTTCCGGCCGGAACCGTCTCCCGGTCCGGGATGCGCCGGACGCCGTCCCGGCCGTACCGTTCCCGGCACGGGCCGCCGCCGCTCGCGGCGCAGACCGCCCCTCAGTGCGGAGGAGCGCCGCGTGGAACGTCCCCCCGTCCGCGTGCCCCCCGGCGCCACCTTCGGCGTCGAGGAGGAGTTCCACCTCGTCGACCCGGAGACCCTGGCGCTCACGCCGTCCCCGGAGCTGTCCGCCGCCGCCATGCACGGCCAGGTCGGCGGCCACCTGCACGCGGAGATCACCAACACCCAGCTGGAGGCCGCGACGGGCGTCTGCACGTCGCTGGCCGACCTGCGCGCGGAGCTGGCCGCCACGCGCGCCGAGGTGGGGGTGGCCGCGGCCGCCGCCGGCCGGGCGGTGCTCGCGGCCTCGACGCACCCGTTCGCGTCGTGGCGGGACCAGGAGCTCACCGACGCCCCGCGGTACGGGGACATGCTGCGGCGGTGGGGAGCGCTCGCCCTGCAGCAGGACATCTGCGGCTGTCACGTGCACGTGGGCGTGCCCGACCTGGAGACGGCGGTGGCGGTCATGGACCGCGCCCGGCCGTACCTGCCGCTGCTGCTGGCGATGACCGGCAGCTCGCCGTTCCACGACGGCGTGGACACCGGCTACGACAGCTACCGCACCCAGTGGTGGGGCCGGTGGCCGAACGCCGGGGCGCCGGAGTTCTTCGGCAGCGCCGAGCGGTTCACCCAGGTGGTGGCGGGGCTCGTCGGCTCCGGGGCGATCGCCGACGCCTCCCACCTGTACTGGGACGTGCGGCCGTCGTCCCACCTGCCCACGCTGGAGTTCCGCATCGCCGACCTGTGCACCCGCGTCGACGACACCGTCCTGCACGCCGCCCTGGTCCGCTCGCTGGTGCGGGTCCTCGCCGCCCGCGCCGACGACGGGCAGCCCTGCCCGGAGCCGCGGCCGGAGCTGCTGCGGGCGGCGCGCTGGCGGGCGGCCCGGGACGGCCTGTCCGGGGAGCTGTTCGACCCGGTGCGGGACCGGCTCGTCGGCGGCGAGGTGGCGGTCCGGGGACTGCTGACCGAGCTGGAGGAGGACCTGCGCGACCACGAGGAGTGGGCCGAGGTCGACGACCTGGTGCAGGGGCTGCTCTCGCGGGGTACCTCGGCCGCGCGGCAGCGGAGGACCTGGCTGCGCACCGGGGATCTCCGGGCGGTCGCGGCGGCGCTCGTCCAGGAGGGTGGCACCGGGGGAGTCTGATGGACGACGTCCGCTCGCTGGCCCTGCCGCTGGCCGGGCCGGCGGACCTCGATCCGCTGCTGGAGCGGATCGGGGATGCCCGCATCGTGGCGATCGGCGAGGCGAGCCACGGCACGCACGAGTACTACGCCTGGCGCGCGGCGCTGACCCGCCGGCTGATCGAGGAGCGCGGGTTCGGCCTGGTCGCCGTCGAGGGGGACTGGCCGGACTGCTACCGGGTCAACCGCAGCGTGCGGCTGCGGCCGGGCGCCGACGAGGACCCGCGCGACGCGCTCGACGCCTTCGCCCGGTGGCCGACCTGGATGTGGGCCAACGACGAGGTGAGCGAGTTCTGCCGCTGGCTGCGCGGGGTCAACGCCGGCCGGGACGACGCGGACCGGGTCGGCTTCTACGGGCTGGACGTCTACAGCCTGTGGGACTCGATGCACGAGCTGATCGGCTGGCTGCGCGCGCACGAGCCCGACCGGGTGCCGACCGCCGTCCGCGCCCTCCAGTGCTTCGAGCCCTTCGGTGAGGACGGCGCGGAGTACGCCTTCGCCAGCCGGTTCGCGCCGGCCTCCTGCGAGCAGGCGGTCGTGGACCTGCTGCGCCACCTGTGCGAGGAGCGCGGCCGCGCGTTGGCGACGACCGACGCGGAGGGCCGGTTCTCGGCCGAGCAGAACGCCGCGGTGGTCGTCGGCGCCGAGCGCTACTACCGCGCGATGGTCGGCGGCTCGGCCGAGTCGTGGAACGTCCGGGACGTGCACATGGCCGACACCCTCGACCGGCTGCTCGAGCACACCGCCGGGCGGGCCGTCGTGTGGGAGCACAACACGCACATCGGCGACGCCCACGCCACCGACATGGCCGCGGCCGGGATGGTCAACGTCGGGCAGCTCGTGCGGGAGCGGCACGGCGCGGACGCCGTCGTCCTCGTGGGCTTCGGCGGCCACCGGGGCGGGGTGATCGCGGGGGAGGAGTGGGGCGCCCAGATGGAGCGGATGACGGTGCCGCCCGCCCGCCCCGGCAGCCTCGAGGCGGTGCTGCACGAGGAGGTCGGCCGGGACGCGCTGTTCGTCGTCCCCCGGGGCGAGCGGCCCGGCTGGCTGGACCGGCGGCTGGACCATCGCGCGATCGGGGTCGTCTACCGGCCGTCGCGCGAGCGGTGGGGCAACTACGTGCCGACCGTGCTGGGCGAGCGCTACGACGCGTTCCTGTGGATCGAGGACACCCATCCGCTGCAGCCGCTGCACCTGGAGCGGGCCGACGAGCACGTGCCACCGGCGGCGCACGTCGCGTGACGGGAGCCGTCGTGGGCGGCGAGCGAGGGGCGGTCAGCGGATCCGGATCAGCACCCGGCCGAGGGCCCGCCGGTCATCGAGCTCGCGGATCGCGGCGGCGGCGTCGTCCAGCGCGTACACCGGCCCGATCGGCGGGTCGAGGTCCCCCGACTCGAGCAGCGGGTACAGGTCGCGCCACTGCCGGGCGGGGTAGTCCGGGTCGTCGGCCCAGAACTCGGCCGACGCCGCGCCGAGCACCGCGGTGTTGGTCAGCAGCAGCCGGTTCACCTTGACCGTGGGGATCTCCCGGCCGGTGAAGCCGAGGACGAGCAGCCGCCCCTCCCGCGCCAGGGAGCGCAGCGAGTCGGTGAACCGGTCCCCGCCCACCGGGTCGACGACGACGTCCACCCCGCGCCCGCCGGTGAGCCGGCGCGCCTCGTCGCGGAAGCCGTCGACCGCGACGACGTCGTGCGCCCCGGCGGCGCGGGCCACGTCGCCCTTCTCGGGCGTGGAGACGACGGCGATCACGCGGGCGCCGGCCGCCGCGGCCAGCTGGCAGGCGGCGGTGCCCACGCCGCCCGCGGCGCCGTGCACGAGCACCGTCTCGCCCTTCTCCAGCCGGGCGCGCCGGTGCAGCGCGAAGTGCATCGTCAGGTAGTTCAGCGGCAGCGCCGCGGCCTTGTCGAACGGCACCCGGTCGGGCAGCGGGAAGACCAGGTGGGCGGCGACCGCGACGGTCTCGGCGAAACCGCCGGTCATCGGCAGGGCGGCGACCCGTTGGCCGGCCCGGAAGCCCGCGGCATCGGCGCGGACCAGCCCGGAGACCTCGGCCCCCGGGCTGAACGGCAGCTCCGGGCGCCGCTGGTACTCCCCGCGGGTCTGCAGCACGTCGGGGAAGACGACGCCCGCGTACTCGACGTCGACGAGGACCTCACCCGGCTGCGGCGCCGGCTCCGGCCGCTCCCGGACTCGGACGGCGTCCGGGCCGGAGAGCTCGGTGATCACGGCGGCACGCACCCGGGCCACGCTAGGGCATGCCCGGTGCGACGGGGCGCGGGGTCGCGAGCCGGCGTGGTAGGCAGGCAGACACCCGAGGACGGGAGGCGAACGTGCAGGCGGTGGTCTACGAGCGCACCGGCGGCCCCGAGGTGCTGACGGTCCGCGACGTCCCCGACCCCGAGCCCGGCGAGGGCCAGGTGCTGGTCGACGTCGCGGCCGTGGGGGTCAACTTCCGCGACGTCTACGAGCGCGAGGGGCGCCCGCCCTACGGCGGGGGCGCCCTGCCCGCGGTGATCGGTGTGGAGGGCGCGGGCACCGTCCGCGGCACCGGGGAGCGGGTCGCGTGGCTGGACGTCGACGGCAGCTACGCCGCGCAGGTGGCCGCGCCGCGCGACCGGCTCGTGCCGGTGCCCGACGGGGTGGACCTGGAGGTCGCCGCGGCCGTGCTGCTGCAGGGCTGCACCGCGCAGTACCTCTCCGCCGACTCCTACCCGGTCGCCGAGGGGCAGTGGGCGGTCGTGCACAGCGCCGCCGGCGGCGTCGGTCTCCTGCTCACCCAGCTGGTCCGGGCCCGCGGCGGGCACGTGCTGGCGACCACCTCCAGCGAGGAGAAGGCCGAGCTCGCGCGGGCGGCCGGCGCCGACGACGTCGTCGTCGGCTACGAGGGCTTCGCCGAGCGGGTGCGCGAGCTCTCCGGCGGGGAGGGCGCCGCGGTCGTCTACGACGGTGTCGGCCGGACGACGTTCGCCGCGGGGCTCACCGCGCTGCGGCCCACCGGCCGGATGATCGTGTACGGCGCGGCGAGCGGGCAGCCCGATCCGCTGCCGGTGCAGCAGCTGGCCGCGCACGGCTCGCTGTACGTCCAACGCCCGACGCTGGGCACCTACACCGGCCCGCCGCAGATGCTGCGGGAGCGCGCGGGCGCCGTCCTGGACCAGATCGCCGCCGGCCGGCTCGACGTCCGCATCGGCGGGCGTCGTCCGCTCGCGGAGGCCCGGCGCGCGCACGAGGACCTCGGGGCCCGGCGGACCACCGGCAAATTGCTGCTGATGCCGTAGCCATTCCCGGCGAATGCCGGTGGATCGGCGTCCGCGACGCCGATCACATTGTCAGTGCTCGGCGTCCTTTCCGGTCCACCAGATGTCCAGGAACTCGTCGCGCACCGACGGCGGAACGTCCTGCAGGTCGGGAACGGCCCGGTCGCGCGCGTCGTGCCAGAAGCGTCGAATGGTCGAGGCGATGGTGCTCATTGCTTTGTCAGAACCTTTCGTGCTGTCGTCTGATGCCTTTCCAGTACAGCACGGCCGGCGCCGAAAATCCGGTAACGACGCCGTGTTGGCCCAATTATGTTCCGCTATTCACATTCGCGAAACGATAATTGCGATGCCCGTCACGCCGATCAGGCGGATCGGCGGCCGGTGAGGTCCTCGCCGGCCGGGGCCTCGTCGCTCAGCCCGCCCGTCTTGGACTGCTCGAAGTGCGGGCCAGCCTGCTCCAGCGCCAACCGGCCGTAGACCTGCTGCTGGGTGGCGACCCGTTGCGAGCGGCCGCGGCCGAGGAAGCTGACCGTCCAGTGCAGCACGGTCGTGATGCGGCTCTTGAAGCCCACGATGTAGAAGAGGTGGACGACCAGCCAGAGCACCCAGGCGATGAAGCCCTGGAACTTGAGGTTGCCGATGTCGGCGACCGCGGAGAACCGCGAGATCGTCGCCATCGACCCCTTGTCGAAGTAGTGGAAGGGCTTGGCCGGGGGCTTGCCGGCCAGCCGCCGCTTGATGGCGTCGGCCGCGTACTTGCCGCCCTGGATCGCGACCTGGGCGACGCCGGGCAGCTTGTCCAGGCTCATCATGTCGCCGACGACGTGCACCTCGGGGTGGCCGGGCAGCGTGAGGTCGGGCTGCACCTGCACCCGGCCGGCGCGGTCGACCTCGGCGTCGGACTGCTCGGCGAGCTGCTTGCCCAGCGAGGAGGCCTGCACGCCCGCGGCCCAGATCTTGGTCGCCGCGTTGATCCGGCGGACGGTGCCGTCGGCCTCCTTGATGTCGATGCCGTTCTCGTCGACGTTGGTCACCATCGCGCCGAGCTGGACCTCGACGCCGATGTCGCCCAGCTGCCGGCGCGCGCGGCCGCCGAGCCGCTCACCGAACTGCGGCAGCACCATCGGCGCGGCGTCGAGCAGGATGATCCGCGCGGTCGTCGGGTCGATGTTTCGGAAGTCCTTGCGCAGCGTGCGGTGCGCCAGCTCGGCGATCTGGCCGGCCATCTCCACGCCGGTCGGCCCCGCGCCGACGACGACGAAGGTCATCAGCCGGTCGATCTCGGCCTGGTCGGTGGCCAGCTCCGCAAGCTCGAACGCGCCGAAGATGCGGCCGCGCAGTTCGAGGGCGTCGTCGATGCTCTTCATGCCCGGCGCGAACTCGGCGAACTGGTCGTTGCCGAAGTAGGACTGCCCGGCGCCGGCGGCCACGATCAGCTCGTCGTACGGGTGCACCGTGGTGCGGCCCAGCACGGTGGAGGTGACGGTGCGGTTGGCCAGGTCGATGTGCGTGACCTCGCCGAGGACGACGCGGGCGTTCTGCTGCCGGCGCAGGATCTCGCGGGTGGCGGGGGCGATCTCGCCCTCCGAGAGGATGCCCGTGGCCACCTGGTAGAGCAGCGGCTGGAACAGGTGGTGGCTGGTCTTGCCGATGATCGTGACGTCGACCGGCGCGCGCCTGAGCGCCTGGGCGGCGAACAGCCCGCCGAACCCGGTGCCGACGATCACCACCCGCGGCCGACCGGTCGAGGACTCGCTGCCTGCCTGCGCTGGTGATGTCGTCATGATGAATCCAGTCTCCCACTCCGGGGGTTCCCGCACCGCGCAGGGCCGGGAGCGATCCGGGACACATCCTCCCTGCCCACCCGGCCCGACGGCCAATCGTGACCTCGACCCCGCAGCACCGCGGGTAGGAGCCCGGTATGTCCCCTCGCCTCGTGCTGGTCCCCGGGCTCGGCCTGGACGCCCGCTCGTCGGCCCGGTTGCGCCGCCGGGTGCCCGCCGACGTCGTCCTGCTGCCCGGGATGGGGTGCTCCGGCCCGGTGCCGTCGGTGGACGGCCTGGCCGGGCAGCTGCGTGCGCGGCTGGCGGGGGAGGGGCCGGTCGTGCTGGTCGGTCACTCGCAGAGCTGCCAGATCGTGGTCGCCGCCGCCGAGGACGACGACCGGGTCGCCGCCGTCGTCCTGCTCGGCCCGACGACCGACCCGCGGCTGCGGTCCGGCCGGGTCCTGGCCCGGTGGTGGCTGCGCACCGTCCTCCGTGAGCCGCCCTGGCAGTTCCCGCTCGTGCTCGCCCAGTGGTTGCGCACGGGACCGCGGCCGATGGTGGCCCTGTGGCGCTCGGCCTCGCCGGACCGGATCGACGCGCGGCTGCGGTCGATCGGCGTGCCGGTCACCGTCGTGCGGGGCACCCGGGACGCGCTCTGTCCGGTGGACTGGGCGCGGCGCCTGGCCGGCGCCGCGCCCCGCGGCCGGCTGGTCGAGGTGCCCGGCGCGGCGCACATGACCGTGCAGACGCACCCCGACGCGGTGGCCGCCGTCCTCCGGGGGGTGTCGGGGCGCGTCCAGGCCTGAGGGTGCGGGCCGCCGGCAGCCACGCGAGCCACCCGCTCGGGTCGCGCCCACCGGCGAATGGATCTTCCCCGGGTCGGCCCGTGCGACTATGGCGCCGTGGCGCAGACATCTGCCTCGGCCGGCGCGTTGCTGCGTCATGTGCGCACCGGTCGTGCGCGCAGCCGGGCGGACCTCGTCGCGCTGACCGGCGCCTCCCGGAACACCGTGAGCGCGCGCGTGGACCAGCTCATCGCGGCCAACCTCCTCGAGGAGGGCGGCCGCGGCTGGAGCACCGGCGGGCGGCCGCCGACGATCCTGCAGTTCAACAGCCGGGCCGGCTGCGTGCTGGCCGTGGACCTCGGTGTGACCAGCGTCGACGTCGCCGTGACCGACCTGTCCGCGCAGATCCTGGCCACCGTCGGCCATCCGATCGACATCGCGGAGGGGCCCGGCCCGGTATTGGCCGAGGTCGATCGCCTGGCTCAGAAGGTGCTCGACGAGGCGGGGCTCACGCCCGCCGAGGTGTGCGCGGTCGGGGTGGGGGTGCCCGGGCCGGTGGAGTTCTCGACCGGTCGGCCGTCCCACCCGCCGATCATGCCCGGCTGGCACGACCACCCCATCCCCAGCGCGTTCGGCCGCTACGAGTGCCCGGTCTACGTCGACAACGACGTGAACGTGATGGCGCTCGGTGAGATGGGCGTCGCCGGCTCGCTGCAGGACGTGCTCGTGGTGAAGGTCGGCACCGGCATCGGCTGCGGCGTCATCGTCGAGGGCCGCGTGTACCGAGGAGCGCAGGGCAGTGCCGGCGACATCGGGCACATCTACGTCGCGCAGCCCGACGACCGGAGCATCCCCTGCCGGTGCGGCAACGAGAACTGCCTCGAGGCGATCGCGGGCGGTGGTGCGCTGCTGCGCGACGCGCTGGCGGCGGGCCTGCCGGTGACCACGACACGGGACGTCGTCGAGCTGGCGGCCCGGGGCGACGGCCCGGCGCTCGAACTCGTGCGCGATGCCGGCCGGACGATCGGCACGGTGCTCGCCGCGCTGGTCAACTTCTTCAACCCGCACCGCATCGTCATGACCGGCGGGGTGGCCCAGGCCGGCCTTCCCCTGCTCGCCGGCATCCGGGAGACGGTCTACCGCCGGTCGCTGCCGCTGGCCGCACGGTCGCTGGAGATCACGGTCAGTGACGCGCCGGACCTCAGCGGCCGGGTCGGGGCCGCCCTCATGGCGATCGAGGGCTTCCTCGGGGAGGACTCCCTCCAGCAGGCCCTGGCCCGCTAGGCCCCCGACCTCCGCGGCCCGTGTGACGGCGGTCACACTCATTGCGGTTCGGTAACTCTGCCGGGTCGGGCGCTTGACCGTTCCTGTGAGCGGGCTTACGGTCCCGACTCAACCGACTAATGGTCAACGGTGAGCAAAAGTCCGGGGGTGGGGTGTGGCGGATCCGTCCGTCGGGGCAACGCCGTTGCTGCAGATGCACGGCATCGTGAAGACGTTTCCGGGGGTACGCGCCCTCGACGGGGTGGACCTCGACGTCCGGCCCGGTGAGGTGCACTGCCTGCTCGGCCAGAACGGTGCCGGCAAGTCGACGCTGATCAAGGTGCTGGCCGGCGCCCACCAGCCGGACGAGGGCCGGATCACCTGGGCCGGCGAGCCGGTGCGGCTCGGCAACCCGCAGGCGGCGATGAGCCTCGGGATCGCCACGATCTACCAGGAGCTCGACCTCGTCGCCGGCCTGACCGTCGCCGACAACATCTTCCTGGGCCGCGAGCACGCGCGCTTCGGCATCTCCCGGCCGGCGCAGGCCAACCGGGCGGCCGCCGAGCTGCTCGGCCGGCTCGGCCACGCCGAGATCCGGCCGTCGGCCGAGGTCGGCTCGCTGCCCGCCGCCGCCCAGCAGATGGTCAGCATCGCGCGGGCGCTGTCGCAGGACGCCCGGCTGATCATCATGGACGAGCCGTCGGCCGTGCTGGACAACGAGGAGGTCCAGCGGCTCTTCGCCGTCATCCGCGACCTCACCGCCCACGACGTCGCCGTCGTCTACATCTCCCACCGGCTGGAGGAGATCCGGGAGATCGGCGACCGGATCACCGTCCTCAAGGACGGCCGCACCGTGGCCACGGGGCTGCCCGTCCGGGAGACCCCGACCCGCGAGGTCATCACGCTGATGACCGGCCGCGACATCGAGTACGTCTTCCCGCCGCGCGGGACCGCGCGCAGCAGCGACCAGGAGTCGCTGCTGGAGGTCGACGGGCTCGGCCTGGCGGGGCACTTCTCGGACGTCTCGTTCACCGTGCGCCCTGGCGAGATCGTCGGCCTGGCCGGCCTGGTGGGGTCCGGGCGGTCGGAGATCCTCGAGACCCTTTACGGCGCGCGCCGGCCGACCAAGGGCACCGTGCGCGTCGCCGGCCGCCGGCTGCGCCCCGGCGACGTCGGCGCGGCCGTCGCCGCCGGAGTGGGCCTCGCGCCCGAGGAGCGCAAGAGCCAGGCGCTGCTCCTCGGTGACGCGGTGTACCGCAACATCAGCATCTCCAGCCTGCGGCGGTTCGCCCGGAGCGGCTTCCTCGCCCGCCGGGCGGAGAAGGCCGCAGCCCGCGAGCAGGTCGCCGCCCTGGAGGTCCGGCCGGCCGACGTCGACCGCGAGGTCCGCACGCTCTCCGGCGGCAACCAGCAGAAGGTCGTCCTGGCCCGCTGGCTGCTGCGCGAGTGCCGCGTGCTGCTGCTCGACGAGCCCACCCGCGGCGTCGACGTGGGCGCCCGCTCGGAGATCTACGCCCTGATCCGCGCCCTCGCCGACCGCGGCGTCGGCGTGGTCGTGGTGTCCAGCGAGATCCCGGAGGTCCTCGGCCTGGCCGACCGGGTCCTCGTGATCTCCGACGGCACGGTCGTCGCCGAGCGGCCGGCCGACTCGCTCGACGAGCACGCCGTGCTCGACATGGTCATGGAAGGGACGGTCGCCGTCCCCGCAGGAGAGCACGGAGGAACTGCGGCATGAGCACCACCACGAGCGCGACCACCGGAGAGACCGGGTCCGCGACGGCATCGCGCCGCTCCGGCGGGAAGGGGCCGGGCCTGATGGCCGGGCCGTTCGGCCGCCTGCTGGGCCTGGTCGTCGCCCTGGTCCTCCTGTGTGTCGTCGGCGTGATCACCGCGGGGGACCGGTTCGCCGACATCGACAACGTCCTGACCATCCTGCGACTGGCGGCCGTCATCGGCGTGGTCAGCGTGGGCATGACCTTCGTGATCATCGGCGGCGGCATCGACCTGTCGGTCGGCGCGATCGTCGCGCTGTCGTCGGTGTGGGCAACCACGCTGGCCACCCAGCAGATGGCCGAGAACGTCCACTGGATCGTCATGGTGCTCACCGCGATCCTGGTCGGAGCCGGCTGCGGCCTGGTCAACGGCGTGGTCATCGCCTACGGCAAGCTGGTCGCCTTCATCGCCACCCTCGCCATGCTCGCCGCCGCCCGTGGCCTCGCGGAGATCATGTCGAACCGGCGGACCCAGATCATCCGCGACCAGGACTTCCTCGACTTCTTCTCGGGCAGCGTGTTCGGCATCCCGACCCTGGTGATCATCTTCGCCCTGGTCGCCGTCCTCGGGTGGGTGCTGCTCAACCGGACGACGTTCGGCCGGCGCACCTTCGCCGTCGGCGGCAACGCCGAAGCGGCCCGCCTGGCCGGCATCCGGGTGCAGCGGCACACCGTGCTGCTCTACGTCCTCTCCGGCGTCGCCTGCGGCATCGCGGCCGTGATGCTGATGGCCCGCACGACGACCGGCAGCTCCACCCACGGGACGCTCTACGAGCTGGACGCGATCGCCGCCGTCGTCATCGGCGGCACGCTGCTCATCGGTGGTCGCGGCACGATCGTCGGCACCGTCCTCGGCGTGCTCATCTTCACCACGCTGGGCAACGTCTTCACGCTCAACAACCTGTCCAGCTCGGCCCAGGCGGTCGCCCGCGGCGTGATCATCGTGCTCGCCGTCCTGCTGCAGCAGCGGCTGGCGAGCCGGGAGGGCCGCAGCCGGTCGGCCCGCGCCCCGGGGGGACCGGGTGGCCTGGCGTCCGGGGGCACGGCCTCCGGTGGCACGACGTCCCCCGCGGCCGTGTCCGGCCCCACGACCTGATCCGGCGCGGCGTCCGGCCGCGGCCCGATCAGCACCACCCGGTGGCCCATCTGGTCCACCGGCGCACTTCCGGCTCCCCGGCACGCGGGGAGGCGATCCATCGAGGAGAGAACGCATGTCTGCAGCGCGGCAGCGCCGGTTCCGGCGCCTGATGCCCACGGCCGTGGGCCTGATCGCAGCCGGTGCCCTGGTGGCCGGCTGCACCGGCAACACCCCGGAGAGCTCCGGGAGCGGCGGCGGCAACAACGCGGCGAGCTCGAACGACGACAAGGGCGACACCGTCACGATCGGCTTCTCCGCGCCGGCGGCCGACCACGGCTGGATGGCCGGCATCACCAACGCCGCCCAGGCCGCGGCCGACCAGTACGAAGACGTCGAGCTCCAGGTCGCCGAGGGCACCAACGACGTCAGCACCCAGATCAGCCAGGTCGAGACGTTCATCAACGACGGTGTCGACGCGATCGTCCTGCTGCCCTTCGACGGCGCCGCGCTGACCCCGGTCGCCCTCAAGGCCATGCAGGCCGGCATCCCGGTGATCAACGTCGACCGCGAGTTCGACAGCCCGTTCGCCGCGCGCGCCACGATCCTGGGCGACAACTACGGCATGGGTGTCTCGGCCGGCACGTACATCTGCTCCCGGCTGAAGGACAACCCGAACGCGGTGATCGGCGAGGTCGCCGGCATCGACTCCCTGCCGCTCACCCAGGACCGCAGCCAGGGCTTCGCCGACGCGCTCGCCGACTGCGGCCTGAAGGTCAGCCACCGGGTGGCCGCCGAGTTCACCGTCGAGTCCGGTGAGGAGGCCATGTCCAACCTGCTCCAGGCCGCGCCGAAGCTCGACGCGGTGTGGAACCACGACGACGACCAGGGCATCGGCGTCCTGGCCGCCATCGAGAACGCCAACCGTGACGAGTTCTTCATGGTCGGCGGTGCCGGTTCGGCCAACGCCATGCGCTCGATCCAGGACGGCGACTCGGTCCTGGAGGCGACGGTCATCTACCCGTCCACCCAGGCGGCCGACGGCGTCAAGCTGGCCCGGCTCCTGGTTCAGGAGAAGGCGCTGTCCGACCTGGTCGAGAACGAGATCCCGCGCAAGATCACGCTCAACGCGCCGGTCGTGACCAAGGACAACGTCGACCAGTACATCGACAGCGCGTTCGAGTCCTGACCGACTGACGCCGGGGTCGCCGGATGCCGGGCCGGCATCCGGCGACCCCACCCCCGAGGAGTCTTCCCATGTCACCAGCCAAGCCCACCCTGGGCGTGGCCCTGATCGGTTACGCCTTCATGGGCGCCGCGCACTCGCAGGCCTGGCGCACCGCCCCCCACTTCTTCGACCTCCCGCTCCACCCGGAGCTGCGGGTCCTCGTCGGCCGCGACCGGGTCCGGCTCGAGGACGCCGCCGTCCGCCTCGGCTGGCAGCAGACGGAGACCGACTGGCGCCGGCTGCTCGAGCGCGACGACGTCGACCTCGTCGACGTCTGCACCCCCGGCGACACGCACGCCGAGATCGCCATCGCCGCGCTCGAGGCCGGCAAGCACGTGCTCTGCGAGAAGCCGCTGGCCAACACCGTGGCCGAGGCCGAGGCGATGGCCGAGGCCGCCGCCCGCGCCGCCGCCCGCGGCGTCCGGTCGATGGTCGGGTTCACCTACCGCCGCGTGCCGGCGATCGGCCTGGCCCGGCAGCTGGTCGCCGAGGGCCGCCTCGGCGAGATCCGGCACGTGCGCGCGCAGTACCTGCAGGACTGGATCGCCGACCCCGCCGCGCCGATGTCGTGGCGGCTGGAGAAGGAGAAGGCCGGTTCCGGCGCGCTCGGCGACATCGGCGCGCACATCATCGACCTCACGCAGTACATCACCGGTCAGGCGATCAGCGGCGTCAGCGGCATGCTCGAGACCTTCGTCAAGGAGCGGCCGCTGGCCGCCGCCGGCGGTGCGCTGTCCGGCGTCGGCGGCGAGGGGGTCGGCCAGGTCACGGTGGACGACGCGGCGGCCTTCCTGGCGCGCTTCGACGGTGGCGCGTTCGGCGTCTTCGAGGCGACCCGGTTCGCCACCGGCCGCAAGAACGCGATCCGCATCGAGATCAACGGCTCGGCCGGCAGCCTCGCGTTCGACTTCGAGGACATGAACGTCCTGCACTTCCTCGACGCGACCGACCCCGCGGCCACCGCCGGGTTCCGGCGCATCGTCGTCACCGAGCCCGACCACCCCTACGTGGCCGCCTGGTGGCCGGCCGGCCACGGCCTCGGCTACGAGCACGGCTTCACCCACCAGGTCGTCGACCTGCTGACCGCCATCGCCAAGGACGAGGACCCGGCGCCGTCGTTCGCCGACGGGCTGCAGGTGCAGCGGGTCCTCGCAGCCGTCGAGCGCAGCGCCGCCGAGGCCTCCACCTGGACCCGGATCTAGAAGGTCGAAGGACCCCGTCCTCCCCGCCCCTCGCGAGCTCGCGGCGGTGCCCTGGACGGGGCCGCAGGATCAATCGAATGAGAGGACCCCTCTGATGCCCCGTCCCGTCACCCTCTTCACCGGCCAGTGGGCCGATCTGCCCTTCGAGGAGGTCGCCCGGCTGGCCTCCGAGTGGGGCTACGACGGCCTCGAGATCGCTTGCTGGGGCGACCACCTCGACGTCGAGCGCGCCGCGAACGACGACTCCTACGTGCAGGAGCGCCTCGCGCTGCTGGACAAGTACGGCCTGCAGGTCTTCGCCATCTCCAACCACCTCAACGGCCAGGCGGTCTGCGACGACCCGATCGACGAGCGGCACCGCGGCATGGTCAACGCCCGCGTCTGGGGCGACGGTGAGCCCGAGGGCGTGCGGCAGCGCGCGGCCGAGGAGATGAAGCTGACCGCCCGCGCCGCGGCCAAGCTGGGGGTGACGACCGTCGTCGGGTTCACCGGGTCCAAGATCTGGAAGACCGTGGCGATGTTCCCGCCGGTGCCGGAGTCCATGATCGAGGACGGCTACGCCGACTTCGCCGCGCGCTGGAACCCGATCCTCGACGTCTTCGACGAGGTCGGCGTCCGCTTCGCGCACGAGGTGCACCCGTCGGAGATCGCCTACGACTACTGGACGACGGTGCGCACCCTGGAGGCGATCGGCCACCGCGAGGCGTTCGGGCTGAACTGGGACCCGTCGCACTTCGTCTGGCAGGACCTCGACCCGGTGTCGTTCATCTGGGACTTCAAGGACCGGATCTACCACGTCGACTGCAAGGACGCGAAGAAGCAGGTGGGCAACGGCCGCAACGGCCGGATGGGCTCGCACCTGCCGTGGGCCGACCCGCGGCGCGGCTGGGACTTCGTCTCGACCGGCCACGGCGACGTCCCGTGGGAGGCCTGCTTCCGGATGCTCAACACCATCGGCTACGACGGGCCGATCTCGGTGGAGTGGGAGGACGCCGGCATGGACCGGCTCGTCGGCGCTCCCGAGGCGCTGGAGTTCGTGCGCCGGCTGGCGTTCGACCCGCCCGCGGCCGCCTTCGACGCCGCGTTCGCCAGCGGCAACTGAGACGGAGCGGAGGCCGGGGAGCGAGGTTTCCTCGCTCCCCGGCCTCCGGTCAGCTCAGGCGCGAAGCTCGCGCCGGCGGCGGGCGGCGACGACGGCGAGCAGCGCCAGGACGACGAACCCGGCGGCCTCCACCACCACCGACTGCCACCAGAGCTCGGCCGACGTGACCTCCTTGAAGCCGAACAGCCCGACGGTCGTGGTGACGAGCAGCGCCCCGAGGGTGCCGATGCACAGCAGGGCGCCGAGCGTCGCGGCGATCGGCAGCCAGCGCAGCGGCGAGATCAGCACGAGCAGCGCCCCGCCGACCCCGAAGATCGTGTCCATCAGGAACGCCGTGCCGATCGTGGGGATGCTGTCGTAGCCCTGCTGCCACAGGTAGAAGTGGATGCCCGCGACGGCGAGCAGCAGCAGTGCGCCCACGATCCGCAGGACGCCGAGGAGGGTCCCCGACGTGCGACCCCGGGGAGCGGTCATCAGCTCACCGTCACCTCGACCTCCATGCCCATCGCCCGGTGGTTGCCGATGCCGCAGAAGAAGACGTACGAGCCGGGCTCGAGCGTCACCTCGACGGTGCCCGAGGAACCGGGCTGCAGCGTGTCGCTCTTGGCCACCTCGTTGCCGTCCTGCTCGATCACCAGGTTGTGCGTGGCCTGGCCGGTGTTGGTGACGTTGATCGTGTAGTCGCCGGCGGTCAGGTCGGTGCCGCTGTCGAGGGTGATCGAGAACTCCTTCTCGGTCGCGGTGAGCTCCTGGGCGGCCGCGCTCGATCCGCTCGCGGAGCTCTCCGCGGCGGAGCTGCTCGTCGTGCCGGCTGCCGTCGTCGGGTCGGCGCTGCCGCCGTCGTCGCTGCCGCCGCAGGCGGTCAGCAGTCCCAGGGCGAGCCCCAGGATCAGGACGGCGCTGCGTCGACGGACATGGGCAGGGGACATGCTGCCTCCTCGCGGCACGCGGCCGGCGCCCCGGCGGCGTCCGGACCCGGTGCCGAGATAGTGCAATCTTGACGGATGGGCGGGAAGGCCCTCCTGCCTGTGCAGACGCTATGAGCTCAGGTCGGACGGCGTGTCCGCGGCGAGTCCGGCGCGTTCCCGGCACCACGCCACGACCAGCCCCAGCAGCTCGGCGTCCACCGGCTCGCGCAGCTCCCGGCGGTAGGCGCGCAGGGACGGCGCCCCGGTCTGGCGGCGCAGCGTGTGGGTGAGGTCCGGGATCGTGCGGGTGGTGACCTCGCCCGGGACGAGCGCGGCGATCGTCGCGAGGTCGGCCGGGTCGACCTGCAGGTCCTTGCCGCCGGTGACCGCGAGGACGGGGACGGCGAGGCGGCGCAGGTCCTCGCGCGGATCGTGGTCGAGGAACTCGCGCAGCCACTTCGCGTTCACCCGGGCGCCGCCGAGGCGGGCCACGTCGGTGGTCGTGGCGCGGATCTTCGCGTGGTTGGCCGCGACCTTGCACTCGAGGTCGACGCGGAACAGCCGGAGCAGCGTGCGGACCGGCGCCGGGAGCGTGGGGGCGATCCGCCGCGCCTGCCAGCGCAGCAGCTCGTCGCCGGGCGTCGCGGACATCGACAGCAGGACGGCGCCGGTGACCGGGGCGCCGCGGCCGGCCAGCGCCGCGGCGAGGACGGCGCCCTCGCTGTGCCCCGCGACCAGCAGCCGCGCCGGGTCGGCCTCCGGCCGGGCGGCGAGCGTGCGCAGGGCCGCGCCGAGGTCGTCGACGTTGTCGTACAGCCCGGCGCGCCGCCAGTCACCCGGGCTCTCGCCGACGCCGCGCTTGTCGTAGCGCAGCGACGCGAGGCCGCCGTCGGCGAGGGCGTGCGCGAGCTGCCGGGCGACGTCGAAGCGGGCGCGGCGGTGGTTC
Source organism: Geodermatophilus sp. SMS 5-13 (assembly GCF_059428245.1). Classification (NCBI taxonomy): domain Bacteria; kingdom Bacillati; phylum Actinomycetota; class Actinomycetes; order Geodermatophilales; family Geodermatophilaceae; genus Geodermatophilus; species Geodermatophilus sp. SMS 5-13. The sequence continues at coordinate 4,209,544 of NZ_CP165729.1, read as the reverse complement.
GAGTCCCGGTCGAGCGGGCCGGAGCCGGACGCGATGACCACCGCCGGCGCCGGGACGAGCGCGTCCGGCAGGGTCAGCGTCCCGGCCAGGGGGACGGCGCCGTCGATCCGCACGGAGAGCTCGCGCACGTCAGCTCTCCCCGGTGAGCTCGGCGGCCAGCCGCGCGGCGTCGTCGTCCCCGACGATCAGAGCGGTGTAGCGCTGGCCGGTCAGCTCGACCCGCACGGCCGGCTGGCCGCGGCGGACGGAGACCAGGGTGCGGCCGCCAGGGCCGCGCCAGGTGCCGATCTTGCGGACACCCGGCAGGGCGAGGCCCGGCGCGCGCAGCCCGCGGATCGCGGTGAGCGGCTCGGTCTCGACGGAGACCGCCGCGACGGCGCTGCGCGGCACCTCGACGTCGCGGACCAGGCCGGCGATCTTCTCCCCGGGGGTGAAGGTGAGGCGGAGGGCGGAGTCGGTCCGTTGCAGCGTGGCCATGTCACTACTATTCTCAAGCCCGCGAACGATGTCAACTCTGAGAACGGTGGAGGTCGGATGGCGTCCGCGGACCTGCTGCTGCACCCCGTCCGGCTGCGCGTCGTCCAGGCGTTCCTCGGCGACCGCGTGCTCACCACCGCGGACCTGCGCACCGAGCTGCCCGACGTCCCGGCGGCGACGCTCTACCGGCACGTGGGCGTGCTCGCCGAGGCCGGTGTCCTCGCCGTCGTTGGGGAGCGGAAGGTCCGGGGCGCGGCGGAGCGCAGCTACCGGCTGGTCACCGACGCCGCGTCGATCAGCCCGGACGAGGCCGCGGCCCTCTCACCGGAGGAGCACCGCCGGGCGTTCGCGACGTTCGTGGCCGGCCTGCTCGCCGACTTCGACCGCTACCTCGACCGCCCCGGCGACGGGCCGGACCTCGGGCGCGACGGCGTCGGCTACCGGCACGTGGCGCTGTGGCAGACCGACGCGGAGTTCGCGGCCTTCCTCGACGAGCTCCGGACGCTGCTGCACACGCGGATGACCGCCGGCCCCGGCGAGGGGCGGCGGCGGCGGATCGTCAGCACCGTCCTGCTGCCGGGCGACTGACCCGGCGCGCTCAGGACTTGGCGGCCTTGCGGGCTTCGCGCCGGCCGGCCCTGGCGGCCTTGCGCGCCTGCTTCTCGGCCTTGCGCACCGAGACGCTGGGCCCGCTGAGCCCGCGCAGCATGATGGACAGGCCGATGCCGGCCAGCCAGGCGTCCTTGGCGAGCGCGAGGCCCTCCTGGGTGGGCGCCAGGCTGCCCTCTTTGCGCATGCCCGGGGTGTTCAGGTACAGCCCCAGCAGCCCGCCCGAGAACGCGGTGAGCGCCGCGCCGGCGACCACCGTCGGCACGAACGGCGTGAGCAGCGCCGCGCCGAGCGCGATCTCGGCGGTCGAGAGGTACTTGACGAACTGCTCGGGCGGCACCGACTTCAGGAACGGATAGGTCCCGGACGCGAAGCCGTGCACACCCGCGGCCGTGCCCGGGTCGGCGTTCCGCTTGCCGAGCCCGCTGTTGAGGATGAACGCGCCGGCCGAGACGCGGGCCGGGATCTCCGAAAGTGTGATGGGCAGTCCCATGGCGCCCCAGTGCCCGCCGCGACGATGCGTCAATCGTCGCGGCGGGCGACGGCGTCAGCGGCCGCGGCGGGAGCGGGCGCTGAAGGACGCCGCCGTCGTCGTCCCGGCGCGGGCCGCGAGCTCCGCCCGCGTCCGGGCCGGGCCGGTGGGCCGCGCGGTGGTGCTCTTCGTGGTGCTCTTCGCGGTCGCGCCGGAGCCGCCGCGGCGGCGCCGTCCGCCGCCCTGCCCCTGGGGCTGCGGCGCCGGGGCCGGCGCGGGCTCGACGTACGGGGCGGCCGGACCGGTGAGCGCGGTGATCTCGGCGGCGCCGGGGCGCACGGCGGTGACCGTGGGCTTGATGCCGGCCTGGCGGGCGAGCGTGCGCACCTCGCCGGCCTGGTCGGGGGTGCTGACGGTGACCACGGTGCCGCCCGCGCCGGCGCGCGCGGTGCGGCCGGAGCGGTGCAGGTAGGCCTTGTGCTCGGCCGGCGGGTCGACGTGCACCACGAGCGCGACGTCGTCCACGTGGATGCCGCGCGCGGCGATGTCGGTCGCGCACAGCACCCGGGTGCCCCCGGTGCTGAACGCCTCGAGGTTGCGCTCGCGGGCGTTCTGGCTGAGGTTGCCGTGCAGGTCGACGGCGGGCACGCCGGCGGCGGTGAGCTGCTTGGCCAGCTTCTTCGCCTGGTGCTTGGTGCGGGTGAACAGCACGCTGCGGCCCAGCCCGGAGGCCAGCTGCCGCACGATCTCGGCCTTGTCGGCGGCCGAGACCTGGAAGACGTGGTGGGTCATGGTCGCCACCGGCGCCACGGCCGGGTCGACCGAGTGCGTGGTGGGCGTGGTCAGGTAGCGCTTGACCAGGACGTCGACGCCGTTGTCCAGCGTCGCCGAGAACAGCAGCCGCTGGCCGACCTTCGGCGTCCGGTCGAGCAGCCGCTTGACGCCGGGCAGGAAGCCGAGGTCGGCCATGTGGTCGGCCTCGTCGAGCACGGTGATCTCGACGGCGGAGAGGTCGGCGTGGCCCTGGCCGATGAGGTCCTCGAGCCGGCCGGGGCAGGCGATGAGGACGTCGATGCCGCCGGCCAGCGCCTGCACCTGCGGGTTCTGGCCGACGCCGCCGAAGACGGTGGTGGCCTTCATGCCCAGCGCGCGCGCCAGCGGGTCGACGGTGGCGAGCACCTGGTTGGCCAGCTCGCGGGTGGGCACCAGCACCAGCGCGCGCGGCCGCTTCGGCGTGCGCTTGGTGTCGGAGGCGGCCAGCCGGGCGACCAGCGGCAGGCTGAAGGCCAGCGTCTTGCCGGAGCCGGTGCGGCCGCGGCCGAGCACGTCACGCCCGGCCAGGGTGTCGGGCAGCGTGGCGACCTGGATCGGGAACGGCGCGGTGATGCCGCTGGCGGCGAGCACCTCGACCAGCGGCGCGGGCACGCCGAGCGCGTCGAAGGTGGTGTCGGTGGGCAGCACGGTGGCGTCCGCGCCGGCCGGGACGACGGCGGGCGCCTCGGGCGCGGGGGTCTGCGGCGCGGTGTTCTGCGCGGGGCGGGGGCCGCGGCCGCGGCCGCCGCGACGGCGGCGGTTGCGGCTGGCGGAGTCGGACTGCGGAGCAGGGTGGGTCAACGAACTTCCTCGACGTCTCAGGTGGCCGTCGTCGCGTGCACACGGCGCACCGGCGCGCAGCAGCGCGCGGCCTCGTGGACGTCGACCCGGCCTGGCGCGCCTCGGTGGCGCTGCCTGGGCCCGACGTCGAGTCCTGCTCCGGATGAGCGAGGGCGGCGCCGGTCCCCCCACTCAACCAGATGCGGCACTCACGCGGGCCGTTCGGCCGACGAGTGTCTGGTCACACCCGGGGAGGGGCTCACTCCGCGAGCAGACGATCCAGGTCGTACGCGGCGCTGATCAGCGCGAGGTGCGTGAAGGCCTGGGGGAAGTTGCCGAGCTGCTCACCGGTCGGCCCGATCTCCTCCGCGTACAGGCCGACGTGGTTGGCATAGCCGAGCATCTTCTCGAAGGCCAGCCGCGCCTGGTCGAGCCGCCCGGCCCGGGCGAGCGCCTCCACCCACCAGAACGAGCACATGGAGAAGGTGGCCTCCGTCCCGGCGAGCCCGTCGGGGGAGGCGTCGGCGTGGTAGCGGTAGACCAGGCTGTCGGAGACCAGCTCGGCGGTGATGCCGTCGAGTGTGGAGAGCCAGCGCGGGTCGGTGGGCGCGATGAACTTCACCAGCGGCATGAGCAGCAGGGAGGCGTCGAGCACGTCGGTGTCGTAGTGCTGCACGAACGCGCGGCGACCGGCGTCCCAGCCGCGCGTCGTGATCTGGTGGTGGATCCGGTCCCGGACCGCCATCCAGCGCAGCAGGTCGGCCGGCAGGCCGCGCTGCAGGGCCATCCGGACGGCGCGCTCGAGCGCGACCCAGCTCATCAACCGGGAGTGCGTGTAGTTCCGGCGTCCTCCGCGGGTCTCCCAGATCCCCTCGTCGGGCTGGTCCCAGTGCTCCATCAGCCACTCGAGCGTGCGGGTGAGCTCCGCCCAGCCGTCCTGGTAGACGGGCAGCCCGGACCTGTCGCACAGGTAGAGGGAGTCCACGAGCTCGCCGTAGACGTCGAGCTGCAGCTGGCCCGCCGCGCCGTTCCCGATCCGCACCGGCGCCGACCCCCGATAGCCCTCCAGGTGCGAGAGCTCCTCCTCGGGCAGCTCCTCGCGCCCGTCGATGCCGTACATGATCTGCAGCGGGCCGGACTCGCGGTCGGCTCCCTGCCGGACGCGCTCCTGCAGCCAGCCCATGAACGCGCCGGCCTCCTCGGTGAAGCCCAGGCGGAGCAGCGCGTAGAGGGAGAAGGCGGCGTCGCGGAGCCACGTGTAGCGGTAGTCCCAGTTGCGTGCGCCGCCGAGCACCTCCGGCAGGCTCGTGGTCGCAGCGGCGACGATCGCGCCGGTGGGCGCGTAGGTGAGCAGCTTGAGCGTGAGCGCCGAGCGGTGCACCGTCTCGCGCCAGCGCCCGCCGTAGCGGCAGCGGCGCAACCAGTTCCGCCAGAACGCCACGGTGGCGTCGAAGTCGGCGGCGAGGTCGGCGTCGGAGTACGGCGCCGGCAGCTCGCCGGGCTCGAGGCGGTCGAGCACGAAGGTCGCCGTCTCCCCGGCCCGCAACTCGAAGCGGGCGCGCACGTCGCGGCCGTCGACCACCTCCAGCGGGCAGGACGTCGACAGCCCGAGCGTCAGCTCCGGCGAGCGGAACAGCGCGCCGTCCGGGCTGAGCGCGACCTCGTGGCGGGCGCGCGCGTAGTCGAACCGCGGCGCGACGTCGACGCGGAAGCCCATCCGGCCGCGCACCGCCACCAGCCGGCGGATCAGCCGGTGGCGGTGCGCCGCGGCGCCGGTACGGGGCGGGGGCATGAAGTCCTGCGCCTCACCCACCCCGCCGGGGGTGAGGAACCGGGTGATCAGCACGGCCGTGTCGGGCAGGTAGAGCTGCTTGGAGCTCCACCCGCCGTCCTCGGGTGCGAGGCGGAACCGGCCGCCCTGGTCGGCGTCGAGCAGCGCGCCGAACACGCTGGGCGAGTCGAACCGTGGGCAGCAGTACCAGTCGATCGTCCCGTCGGTGCCGACCAGCGCGACGGTGTGCAGGTCTCCGATCAGGCCGTGTTCGGCGATGGGCAGGTAGCGCGCCCGCGTGCCGTTCCCGGACACGGCCGTCCTCCTCCGGTCACGGCACGAGCACCAGCTTGCCCTTCGACGCAGAGCTCTGGAGCAGCTCGTGCGCGTGGCGTGCCTCGGACAGCGGCAGGCGCTCGGCCACGACCGGGTGGATCTTGTCCGCCTCGAGCAGCTCGAGCAGCGCGGTGAGGTCCTCCCGGAACCACTCCGGGTTGCGCGGGCCGCCGCCCACCAGCCGCGCAGGGCGACGGCTGGCCACCGGCAGCCACTGGCGGCTGTCGCGCAGCCGCTGGACGCGGTAGGCCATCACCCGCCGGCGGGGGTCGAGCAGGCCCCACAGCGCGACGGTCGCGGTCGCGCCGTACCAGGCGGCCCACCCGCGCCAGCTCTTGCGCCCGCCGGACAGGGTGGCGTAATGGCCGAAGACGACGAGGCGCCCGCCGGGCCGCAGCGCACGGAACGAGCGGATCGAGGTCGCGCCGCCCAGCCCGTCGAGGACGACGTCCACCCCGTCCCCGGTCAGCTCCCTGATCCGGGTCAGGAAGTCCTCGCTGCGGTAGTCGATCGCCACCGCGCCGAGCCGCTCGACCGTGGCGCGGTCGCGCGCCGACGCGGTGCCGTACATGCGCAGTGCGGCGAGCGCGCCGAGCTCGAGGACCGCGGTGCCCACCCGGCCGGCCGCGCCGTGCACCAGAACCGTCTCGCCGCTGTCCACCTGTGCCATGCGGTGCAGCACCTGGTACGCGGTCATGTAGGTCAGGACGAGGCCCACCACCTGGGCCGGGTCGAGGGCCTCGGGCACCCGGACCGCTTCGGCCTCCGGCACGCAGACGCGCTCCGCGTAGGCGCCGTACGCGGTCAGCGCGGCGACGCGGTCTCCCACGTGCAGCTGCGAGCAGCCGGGGCCGAGCTCGTCGACGACGCCCACCAGCTCGTAGCCCGGCGTGAACGGCGGCCGCGGCACGCCGAGATACGTGCCGGCGCGCAGCTGGGCATCGGTGAACGACACCCCGGCGGCCAGCACCCGGACGCGGACCTCACCCCGGCCCGGCCGGGGATCGTCGTCCTCCACCACTCGCAGGACATCGGGCCCGCCGAAGTGGTCCACGATCACGCGCTTCATCGCTCTCCGGCCTCCTCACGGTCGGCCAGCGCACCCCGCGACCGCGGCCAGGTCTCAGCCGGCTGTCGGGGTGTCGGTGCGACGGTCGTCGGCCGCGCACGGCACCACCCAGGGACGAAGGCCACGAGTGCCGACGCCGTTCGGCTCGACTGCGCGGCGCTCTACGCGGGCCGTTGGACAGGGACGGGCCGGGGTACATCCGCGCCGCGGAAGGTGCGGCGGTAGGCGAGCGGGGAGACCCCGATGGCGGCGCGCAGCTGCTGGCGCAGGGAGGCGGCGGTGCCGAAGCCGGCGTCGGCGGCGATCCGGTCGACCGGCGCATCGGTGGACTCGAGCAGCTCGCGGGCCAACGCGATGCGCTGCGCGGCGAGCCAGCGCTGCGGCGACTGCCCGGTCTCCTCGCGGAAGTGCCGGGTGAACGTGCGCACACTCATCCGCGCGTGCGCCGCGAGGGCGGCCAGGGTGAGCGGCTCGCCGAGCCGGGCGGTCGCCCAGGCCCGCGTGGCCGCCGTCCCCGTCCCGTCGCCGTCGGGCACCGGGCGCTCGACGAACTGGGACTGGCCGCCCTCGCGCCACGGCGCGACAACGCTGCGCCGGGCCACCCGGTTGGCCACCTCGCTGCCGTGGTCGCGGCGGACGACGTGCAGCAGCAGGTCGATGCCGGCGGCGTTGCCGGCCGAGGTGAGCACGTCGCCGTCGTCGACGAAGAGGACGTCGGGGTCCAGCCGCACCCGCGGGAACAGTTCGGCGAACCGCTCGGCGTAGAGCCAGTGGGTGGTCGCGGGCCGCCCGTCGAGCAGGCCGGCCCCGGCCAGGGCGAACGAGCCGGTGCAGATGGAGACCAGGCGGGCCCGTCCGGCGACCGACCGCAGCGCCTCGGCGGCGTCGTCCGGGAGCCGGCCGCCGGGCAGCGCGGTCGGCACGTGGATCCCGGGGACGACGACGGTGTCGGCAGTGGCCAGGACCGACGCGTCGTGCTCGGGGAGGACCGAGTAGCCGCCGGAGGTGCGCACCGGGCCGCCGTCCAGCGTGGCCACCCGCACCCGGTAGAGCTTGCCCCCGTCGGCGTCGACGGCGCCGCCGAGGAACTTGCTGGCCAGCCCGAGCTCGAAGGCCATCGGGTTCGGCAGGGCGAGCACCACGACCTCGTGCGGCGTCATGGCCGGATCCTTGCACATGTTGGCCATCGGGCCACTGTCCCGGTGCGCACCCGTCCGGCATGCTGTCTCGTCGTGACGAGCACGGCGCCGCCCCGCACCCACCGCATCCACCCCGCCTGGTGGGTGGCCGCGGTGACCTTCCTGGCGCTGGTCGGCGCGGCCGCGTTCCGGGCGGTCCCGGGCGTGCTCATCGACCCGCTGCACGCGGAGTTCGGCTGGTCGGTGTCGACCATCTCCGCCGCCGTCGCGGTCAACATGGCCCTGTACGGGCTGACCGCGCCGTTCGCGGCCGCGCTGATGGAGCGCTTCGGCATCCGCCGGGTCGTCGTGTGCGCCCTCCTGGTGACGGCGGCCGGCAGCGGGCTCACCGTGTTCATGACCGCGAGCTGGCAGCTGGTGCTGCTGTGGGGCTTCCTCGTCGGCCTGGGCACCGGCTCGATGGCGCTCTCGCTCGTGGCCACGGTGACCGGCCGCTGGTTCGTCGCCCGGCGCGGCCTGGTCTCCGGGATCCTCACCGCCGGCGGCGCCACCGGGCAGCTGGTCTTCCTGCCGCTGGTCGCCTGGGTGGACGGCGTGTGGGGCTGGCGGGCCGCCTCGCTCGGCACCACCGCCGCCGCGCTGGCCGTCGTCCCCCTGGTGGCCTGGCTGCTGCGCGACCGGCCGCGCGACCTCGGGGTCGCGCCCTACGGCGGCACGCCGGCCGACGACCTCGAGCCGGTGCGGACCGGCGCCGCGCGCACCGCGGTCCGCGGCCTGCTCGACGCCGCCCGCAGCCGGGTGTTCTGGATCCTCGCGGTCAGCTTCATGGTGTGCGGCGCCTCGACCAACGGGCTGGTGCAGCCGCACTTCATCCCGGCCGCGCACGATCACGGGATGCCGGTGACGACGGCGGCCGGCCTGCTGGCGGTGGTCGGCATCTTCGACATCGCCGGCACGATCTTCTCCGGCTGGCTGACCGACCGGTTCGACCCGCGGCTGCTGCTGCTGACCTACTACCTGTTCCGCGGGCTGTCGCTGTTCCTGCTGCCGTCGCTGTTCGCGCCCGGCGTGGGCCTGCCGATGCTGGCGTTCATCGTCTTCTACGGGCTGGACTGGGTGGCCACCGTCCCGCCGACGCTGGCGCTGTGCCGGCAGTACTTCGGCGGCCGCGCGCCGGTGGTCTTCGGCTGGGTGTTCGCCTCGCACCAGGTGGGCTCGGCGATCGCGGCGTTCGGCGGCGGCGGCGTCCGGGACGTCACCGGCTCCTACGCGCCGGCCTGGTACGCGGCCGGGGCGCTGTGCCTGCTGGCCTCGGTGCTGTCGATCTCGATCCGGCCGGGCGCGGGCAGCGGCGGGCTGGTGGGCCTGCCGCCGTCCCCGGTGCAGGCCGCCGCCGCCCAGAGCCACGGCTGAGCTCAGCCGCGGCCCCGGGGGAGGCTGCGGGTCCGGGCGGTGAACCGGGCGACGGCGGCGCGGCGGCGGTCGTCGGCCCGGCGCCGCTCGGTGGCGAGGCCCTCGGCGAAGCCGCGGGCGTACCAGAGCGGTGCGTTGACCACGAGGCCGCTCGGCGGGGGACCGGGCTGGTCGTCCCAGAGCCACGCGGCGAACTCGTCGGGGTCGCGGCCCCGGCACACGGGGCAGGCGGGGGACGCCGTCGGCTCGAATCGTGCGGCGAACCGTCCGTCGGCGCGGCCGAGCGACCGGGCCGACTCGAGCAGGTCGGCGTAGGACGGGGTGTTCACACCTCGTCAGAGCGCGGCAGCCGGCCCCGGATACGGGTCCTGCGTCAGGCGGCGCCGGCGAGGTCGGGATCGACGCTGCGGCCGGTGATCAGGTCGGCGGCCCGCTCCGCGATCATGATCGTCGGCGCGTTCGTGTTGCCGCGCACCAGCGTCGGCATGACCGAGGCGTCGACCACCCGCAGCCCCTCGAGCCCGTGCACCCGCAGCTGCGGGTCGACGACGGCGAGGTCGTCGGTGCCCATCCGGCAGGAGCCGACCGGGTGGTACAGCGACTCGAGCGTCTGCCGGACGGCGCGCCGGAGGTCCTCGCGTCGATGCGCGGTGCCGCCGGGCGACCACTCCTCGGCCAGCACCGGGGCCAGCGGGGCGACGCCGGCGATCTCCCGGGCCTTCGCCACGCCGGCCACCAGCGCGTCGAGGTCGCGCTCGTCGGTGAGGTAGCCGGCGTCGATCGCCGGCGCCCACGTCGGATCGGCCGACCGCAGCCGCACCGAGCCGCGCGAGTGCACGTGCACCAGCACGGTCGCGGCGGTGAACGCGTCGACGTCCGGATCGACCTCGGCCTGCCGCCAGAACTTCACCGGGAGGAAGTGGAACTGCAGATCGGGCTCGGCGAGGTCGTCGCGGGAGCGGGTGAACAGGCCGGCCTCGGCCAGGTTGGAGGTCAGCGGGCCGCGCCGGGCGCCGAACCACTGCGCGTACCCCGACGGCGACTCGGCCCGGAACAGCGACTTGCCGGAGCGGACGTGCCAGATCACCGGGACGAGCGGGTGGTCCTGCAGGCCCAGGCCCACGCCCGGCAGGTCGTGGACGACGTCGACGCCGACCTCGCGCAGGTGTCCGGCCGGGCCGATGCCGGAGAGCAGCAGCAGTTGCGGCGAGTTGATCGCCCCGCCGGCGAGGACGACCTCGGCCGCCGCCCGCGCGGTGTGCAGCGTGCCGCCGCGGCGGTACTCGACGCCGGTGGCCCGGCCGGCCTCCACCAGGACGCGGGTGGCGTGCGCGCCGGTGAGCACGGTGAGGTTGGGCCGGCCCAGCGCCGGCCGCAGGTAGGCGTCGGCGGCCGACCAGCGCCGTCCGCGCCGCTGGGTGACCTGGTAGAAGCCGACGCCCTCCTGCCGGGCGCCGTTGAAGTCGTCGTTGCGCGGATAGCCCGCGGCCACCGCCGCCTGGACGACGGCGCGGCTCCACCGGTGCGGCGAGCGGAGGTCCTCGACGCGCAGCGGACCGCCGACGCCGTGGTACTCGTCGGCGCCGCGGGCGTTGTCCTCCATGCGCCGGAACACCGGCAGCACGTGGTCGTAGGACCAGGCGTCGTCACCGGTCAGCTTCGCCCACTCGTCGTAATCGGCGGCCGCGCCGCGGATGTAGATCATCGCGTTGACCGACGACGAGCCGCCGAGCATCTTGCCGCGCGGCCAGAACAGCCGCCTGTCCTCGAGCCCCGGCTGCGGCTCGGTCGTGTAGTTCCAGTCGCGGCGGGTGCGCCACAGCTTGTACAGCGCCGCGGGCACCTTGACCTCGAGGACGTCGTCGGAGCCGCCTGCCTCCAGCAGCAGCACCCGCAGCGACGGGTCCTCCGTCAGCCGTCCGGCCAGCGCGCTCCCGGCCGAGCCGGCGCCGACGACGACCACGTCGTACTCGTGCTCAGGGCTCACCGGTGCCGCCCGTGCACGAGACCCATGACGCGGGCGAGTGCGTCGGCGGCCCGTGCCGGCCGGCCGAAGCTCATCAGGTTGACCGGGATGGACAGCCGCTGGCGGGTGATCGCCTTGGCGCGGGTGAACTCCTTGAGCCCGTCCTCGCCGTGGATCCGGCCGAAGCCGCTCTCGCCGACGCCGCCGAACGGCAGGGCCGGGATCGAGGCGAAGGTGAGGACCGAGTTCACCGACGTCATGCCGGTGCGCATCCGGCGGGCGAGATCCATCGCGCGGTCCTTGGACCGGGAGAACACCGCGCCGGCCAGGCCGTAGGAGGTGGCGTTGGTGCGCTCGAGCGCCTCCTCGGCGTCGCGCACCTTCGCGATGGTCAGCGTCGGGCCGAAGGTCTCCTCGCGGACGGCGGCCGAGGTCTCCGGCACGTCGAGCAGCACGGTCGGCGCGACGAACCCGCCGTCCACGCTGCCGCCGACGGCGGCGCGGCCGCCGCTGCCCGTCGCGTCCTCGAGGTGCCGGCGGATCACGTCGGCCTGCGCCGCCATCGTCATCGGGCCGTAGGCGGCCTCGTCGTCCGACCCCGGCCGGAGGTTCTGCACCTTCTCGGTGACCGCGGCGACGAACGCGTCGTAGACCCGTTCGGTGGCGTAGACGCGCTCGATGCCGATGCACGTCTGCCCGGCGTTGCTCATCGCGCCCCACACCGCGGCGTCGGCGGCGGCGGCCACGTCGGCATCGTCGTCGACGATCATGGCGTCCTTGCCGCCGAGCTCCATCAGCACCGGGACGAGGTTCTCGGCGCACGCGGCCATGACCTGTCGGCCGGTCGGGGCCGAGCCGGTGAAGGCCAGCTTGTCGACGCCCGCGCGGCACAGCGCGGCGCCCGTCGAGCCGAAGCCGGTGACGACCTGGAAGGCGTCCGCGGCGTCGGGGACGGCGGCGCGCCAGGCGGTCGCCAGCCAGGCGCCGATCGCGGGGGTGTGCTCCGACGGCTTGAAGAGGACGGCGTTGCCGGCCGCCAGCGCGTAGCCGATCGAGCCCATCGGCGTGAACACCGGGTAGTTCCACGGGCCGATCACGCCGATGACGCCGAGCGGCTGGTACTCGAGGTAGGCGGTGTGGTTGGCGGCGAGCATCCCGGAGCTGACCCGGCGCGGGCCGAGGGTCTTGCGGGCGTGGTTGCCGGCCCAGGCCAGGTGGTCGATCGCCAGGGTGATCTCGAGGATCGCGTCGGCGTGCGGCTTGCCGTTCTCCCGGTGCACCAGGTCGGCCAGCTCGTGCATGCGCCGGGCGAGGTAGCCGCGGTAGGCGGCCAGCCGCTGCCTGCGCCCGTCGTACCCGAGCGCGCGCCACGCCTCGGCGGCGGGGCGGGCGCGCTCGACGGTCTCCCGGACGGCGCCGGCGTCGTGCACCGGGAAGACGCCGACGACCGCGCCGGTGGCCGGGTCGGTGGACTCGAACGTCTCGGCGGTGGCCTTGTCCGTCTCGGAGTCGGACATCCGATCGGCGAGCGACATGGCCGGAGGCTACCCGCGAAGTTACCGGTGCGTAGCACAAGGACCCCCTGCCCCCACGGCTCGCACGCTCGCCGCGGGACCCTGCAGGGGGCCCGATCTGCGAGTCTGGGCCGGTGGAGATCGAGGTCCGGCAGGTGGACGGCGCTCTGTTCGACGACGTCCAGACGGTGCTCGGCGCCAAGGGGCCGGCCGCCCGCTGCCAGTGCCAGGGGTTCCGGATGGGCTGGTACGAGCGGCACACCGACGACGTCCCGGGCCGCCGCGAACGGCTGCGCGACCAGGTGCTCGAGGGCTACGGCCTCGTGGCGCACCTCGAGGGCGAGCCGGTGGGCTGGTGCTCGGTCGCGCCGCGCACCGACTACCCCTACCTGCGCGAGACCACCTGGAAGGGCCGCGCCGAGGACAAGGACGACGCGGGCATCTGGGCGGTCACCTGCTTCGTGACCCGGGCCGGCTACCGCCACCGGGGCGTGAGCCGCGCGCTGGCCGCCGGCACGGTCGACCTGGGCCGCGACGCCGGCGCCAGGGCCGTCGAGGCCTATCCGATGAAGCCGGCGCCGGGCAAGGAGGTGACCTGGGGGGAGATGCACGTCGGGGCGCTCAGCGCCTTCCTCGCTGCCGGGTTCCGGGTCGTGCACGTGCCGTCGCTGCGCCGCGCGATCGTGCGCTACGACTTCTAGCCCGTGACCGATCCCTTCGACACCGCCGCGATCCGGCGGCGGGTGCTGGCGGCCTGGGCGGACTCCCCGGCCCGCTTCCGCGAGGACGCCAACGCCGAGGAGGACCTGGTCCGCGGCGGCTACCGCGACCGGCTGCTGGTCGAGCTGGCGCAGAACGCCGCCGACGCGGCGGTCCGCGGCGGCGTCGCCGGCCGGCTGCGGCTGGTGCTGACCGGGGACGAGCTGCGGGCGGCCAACACCGGCGCCCCGCTCGACGCCGCCGGCGTGCAGGCGCTGGCGACGCTGCGGGCCTCGGCCAAGCGGGACGGTTCGGCGACCGTCGGCCGCTTCGGCGTCGGCTTCGCCGCGGTGCTCGCGGTCAGCGACGGGCCGGCGGTGCTGTCGAACAGGGGCGGGGTGGCGTTCAGCGCCGTCCGCACCCGGGCCGAGGTGGCCGCCCTCCCACCGCTGGCCGACGAGCTGGCCCGGCGCGACGGCGCCGTCCCGGTGCTCCGGCTGCCCTGGCCGGCCGAAGGGTCCCCGCCGGAGGGCTTCGCCACCGAGGTCGTGCTGCCGCTGCGGCCCGGCAGCCGCGCCGCCGTCCGCACCGCGCTGGACGGGCTGGACGCCGAGCTGCTGCTCGCCCTGCCCGGCCTCGAGCGCATCGACGTCGTCGTCGACGGCGCCACCCGCACCGCGGAAAGGGGACTTTCGGCGCCGAAAGTCCCCTTGAGCGACGGTGGGAGGACGACGGTCTGGCAGGTGGCGCAGCGGTCGGCGGAGCTGCCGGCCGGGCTGCTCGCGCAGCTGTCCGTGGAGGAGCGGGAGCGGCGCGGTTACACCGTCACCTGGGCGGTGCCCCTGGACGACGACGGGCGCCCGGCGCCGCTGCCGGGCCGCCAGGTGGTGCACGCCCCGACGCCCAGCGACGAGCCGCTGTCGCTGCCGGCGCGGCTGATCGCGCCGTTCCCGCTCGGCCCCGACCGCCGGCACGTGCTGCCCGGTCCGGTCACCGACGCGCTCGTCGACGTCGTCGCCGGCACCTACGCCGACCTGCTCGCCGCCCTGCCGAAGGACGCCGCGGTCCTCCGGCTGGTGCCGCGGGTCGGGCTGGCCGCCGCCGAGCTCGACGCCGCGCTGTGCACCGCGGTCCTCGACCGGCTGCGGGCCACCACGTGGCTGCCGGTCGCGGGGGAGGACGACGCCGTCCAGCCGCCGGGGCGGGCCGCCGTGCTCGACGCCGCGACCGACGAGCGGGTCGCCGCCCTGACCGGCGCGGTCCCCGGCCTGCTGCCCGCCGCCTGGTCGCGGCGCACCGACGCCCCGGCGCTGACCGCGCTCGGCGTGCGGCGCATCGGCCTGGCCGATGTCGTCGAGGCGGTCCGGGGCGTCCAGCGGCCGCCGGGCTGGTGGGCCGCCCTGTACGCCGCGCTCGCCGACGCCGACCGCGAGGAGCTCGGCGCGCTGCCGGTCCCGCTCGCCGACGGGCGCACCGCGCACGGCGCGGCCGGCGTCCTGCTGCCCGAACCCGGACTGCCCGCCGACCGCCTCGGGCCGCTCGGACTGCGGCTGGCCGATCCGGCAGCGGTCGACGGCCCGGCCGCCCGCCGGCTCCTGGAGCGGCTCGGCGCCCGCCCCGCGACCGCGGCCGCGGTGCTCGCCGACCCCGCCGTGCGCGAGGCGGTCGAGCAGTCGGTCGACGCCGCGGAGGACCCGGCGGCTCTGGCCGACGCCGTGCTGGCCCTGGTCTCCGCCGTTGGCACGCACCCCGGGGAGCTGCCGTGGCTGGCCGAGCTGGCCCTGCCCGACGCCGACGGCGGCTGGGCGCCGGCCGGCGAGCTGCTGCTGCCGGGCTCGCCGCTGGCCGCCGTCCTCGCCGACGACGCCCTCGGGGTGCTGGATCCGGGCTTCCCGGCCGACCGGGACGCGCTGCGCGCCGCCGGCGTGCTGGACACCTTCGCGCTGGTGACCGCGGCCGACCCGGACGACCTCGATGTCGACGGGGCGGAGGAGTGGGCCGACGCCGTCCTCGACCGGCTGCCGCCGGACGTGCCGCCGCCCGACTGGCCGGAGCTGACCGCCGTCCGCGACCTGGAGCTGGTCACCGACTGGCCCGGCGCGCTCCGCCTGCTGGCCGCGCTGCCCGCGGCGGCCTGGGCCGACGTCCGGCTGGGGCAGACGGCCGTTCCGTCGTACCTGCGCTGGTGGCTGTCCACCCATCCGGTCCTGGTCGGACGGCGGCCCGACCGGCTGCGCGACCCGCGCGGTACCTCGTTACAGGGGCTGTACGACGCGGCCGACGCCGACGAGGCGTTGCTCGAGCTGCTGCGCCCGCCGGCCGGCCTGGACGACGTCCTCGCCGACGTCGACGGCGCGCTCGACCTGCTCGCCCGGCTCGGCGACCCGGCGCGCCCGGTCCGGCCCGAGCTGCTGCGCGGCGTGTACGCGCGGCTCGCCGCGGCGCTGGACGGGGTCGACGTCGACCCGCCCGCCCGCGTCCGGGTGGCGCCGGACCGGGTCGCCGAGGACGCCGTCGTCCTGGACGCCCCCTGGTTGCAGTCGCTGGTCGATGCGCCGCTGGTGCCCGCCGGCGGGGCGCCCGACGCCGTCGCCGACCTGCTCGACCTGCCGCTGGCCAGCGAGCTGGTCAGCGGCGCACCCGACGGCACGCCCGACCGCCGGCTGCGCTGGGACGACGTCCCCGGCGCCGGGCTCGCGGCGGCGCGCCTGGGCGTGCCAGGGCTCGACGGCGAGGTCGCCGTCCACGACCGGCTCACCGTGGCCGGACGGCGGGTGGCCTGGTGGCCGGGCGCGGACGTCGACGCCGTGGACGGGACGCCGGACGCGCTCGGCCGGGCGCTGGCCTGGCGGGCGGGCGCGTGGCCGCTGCGCCAGGCGCTGGCCGAGGCGTTCGCCCACCCCGAGCGGGCGGCGGAGCTGGGGGCCGAGGACGGGTTCGAGTGAGAGGGAGGAACACGTGCGGGTGACCACGGAGGTGCACGAGCGGGTGCTCGTCGTCCGGATGGACCGGGTGGACAAGCGCAACGCCGTCGACGCGGCGATGACCGCGGAGCTGAGTGCCGCGCTCGACCGCCTCGAGGACGACGACGAGCTGTGGGTCGGCGTGCTCACCGGCGGGCCCGGCGTCTTCTCGGCGGGCACCGACCTGATCGCCGGGGCGGGCGAGCCGACCGAGCGCGGCGGGAACTACGGCGTGGTCCGGCGGCGGCGCGGCAAGCCGCTGATCGCCGCGGTGGAGGGCCTGGCCCTCGGTGGCGGGATGGAGATGGTGCTCGCCTGCGACCTGGTCGTCGCCGCGCGCGGCGCCGCGTTCGGGCTGCCCGAGGTCGCCCGCGGCGTCGTCGCCACCTGCGCCGGGCTGTTCCGTGGCCCCCGCGCCCTGCCGCTCAACGTCGCCCGCGAGCTGCTGCTCACCGGCGACCGGCTCTCCGCCGAGCGGGCCGAGCGGCTCGGCTTCGTCAACGTGCTCACCGAGGACGGCGGCGCCGTCGCGGCCGCGATCGAGCTGGCCGCGCGGATCTGCCGCAACGCGCCGGTGTCCGTGCGGGCGTCCCTCACCGCCGTCGAGGAGACCGTGGCCGCCGACGACGAGCTGGGCTGGGCCGCCACCGCCCGGGCGATCGACACCGTCTGGGCCTCGGAGGACCGGGACGAGGGGCTGGCCGCGTTCGCCGAGAAGCGCGAGCCCGTCTGGAAGGGCCGTTAGAGGGGGGTGAGCACGAACAGCGCCTCGGCCTCGGCGCAGACCCGGTCGCCGTCGAGCAGCCGGCCCTCGACGAAGCGCTTGCGCCCGTCCGCGCGGACCACGGCGCCCTCCACGCACAGCTCGGTGCCGGGCGGCGTGAGGCTGCGGTAGGTCACGTGCAGGTAGGCCGTGCGCGGCAGCCGGCCGTCCCGGGCGCCCGCCAGCTGCCCCAGCAGCTCGTCGAACACCAGGGAGACCGCGCCGCCGTGCACGGCGCCGACGCCGACGTGGAAGCGGCCGAAGGTGACCCGCGCGCGGATGCCGGTGTCCGTCCACTCGTCCACGGTCGTGGGGGGCGCGAGCGTCTGGCCGCGGCCGGGCGCGCGGTCCAGCTTCCCGGCCAGCTGGGCGAGCGCGTCCACGCCCCACGGCTCCAGCAGCGCGGCGGCGGCCCGCAGGTGCTCCAGCGCCTGCGCCGACACCTCGGGCGGGGGGACGGCGGCGGCCGCGGCATCCTGCACCTCCCGGAGGGCGTCGGCGACGGCGAGGTATCCGCGGACCGTGCCCGGGACCCGCTGGGGCTGCGTCGTCTCCTCGGGCACGCCGCGACGATACGGTCGGGGCCGATGGCACTCGTCCTCGACGGCGCCGACGGCCTCGACCTGTCGCGCTGGATCCGCCCCGGCGACGGCCTGGTGTGGGGTCAGGCGTGCGCGGAACCGGCGGCGCTGACCGCCGCGCTCGCCCGGCAGGCGCCGGCGCTCGGTCCGCTGACCGCCTTCGTCGGCACGACCTACGCCGACGCGTTCGACCCGGCGGCGGCGCCGGACCTCCGGCTGCGCTCCTACGGGGCGAGCGGCCGCAACCGCGCCTGGCACGCCGCCGGCCTGCTCGAGGTGCTGCCGGTGCACTACTCGGCGCTGGCCGGGCTGCTGCGCCGGCGGGTGATCCCCGCCGACGTCGTCCTGCTGACCCTCGCCCCGCCCGGCCCGGACGGCCGGTACCCCCTGTCGCTGGCCGACGAGTACCTCTCGGCCGCGGCCGCCGGCGCGCGGGTGGTGATCGCCGAGGTCAGCCCGGCGTTCCCGAGCATCCCCGGCGCCCGCACCCTCGGCCCGGAGGAGATCGACGTCGTCGTCCGCACCGACCGCGCCCCGGTGACGTGGACGGCGCCGGAGCCCGACGACGTCGAGAAGCAGCTGGCCCGGCAGGTCGCGGCGCTCGTGCCGGACGGCGCCGTCGTGCAGATCGGCATCGGCTCGTTCCCCGGCGCGGTGCTCGCCGCCCTCGGCGAGCACAACGACCTCGGCATCCACTCCGGCCTGTTCGCCGACGGCATGGTCGACCTCGTCGAGCGCGGCGTCGTCACCAACCGGACCAAGCCGATCGACCGCGGGGTCAGCGTGGGTGGGGTGGTGATGGGCGGGGCGCGGCTGATCGAGTGGCTCGACGGCAACCCCCGCGTCGCCCTGCGGGACACCTCCTGCACCCACGACGTCGCGGTGCTCGGCTCGCTGCCGCGGTTCACCTCGGTCAACACCGCGCTGGAGGTGGACCTGACCGGCCAGGTCGGCGCGGAGGCGATCGGCGGGCGCTCCGTCGGCGGCATCGGGGGAGCGGTCGACTTCACGCGCGGTGCGCAGCGCTCGGACGGCGGGCTGCCGATCGTGGCGCTGCCGGCCTCCGGCCGCGGGCGCAGCCGGATCGTCGAGCGGCTGTCCGGCCCGGTCACGATCGGCCGGGCCGACGTCGGCGTCGTCGTCACCCAGTTCGGCGCCGCCGACCTGCGCGGGCTCGGGCCGGCCGCGCGCCGGGAGGCGCTGCTGGCGATCAGCGACCCGGACTGCCCGCCGGAGGAGGGCTGATCCGGCATCCTGCGGCCATGACCTCACCGACCCAGCAGCGCCGCGGCCGGCGGATCGCCATGACCCCCGACGAGCTCGACGCGTTCCTCCGCGCCGAGCACACCTGCCGGGTCGCCACGACCGGCGCCGACGGCCGGCCGCACGTCGTCCCCCTGTGGTTCGTCTGGGACGGCGCGAGCCTGTGGCTGCACTCCCTCGTGCGCAGCCGGCGGTGGGCCGACCTGGTCCGGGACCCGCGGGTCGCCGTCGTCGTCGACGCCGGCACCGAGTACTGGGAGCTGCGCGGCGTGGAGCTCACCGGCCGGGCCGAGGTGGTCGGCGACGTCCCGCGGGGCGCCGATCCGGTGCCCGAGCTCGCCGACCCGGAGCGGCTGTTCGCGCGCAAGTACACCGGCTCCGACGAGTTCGTCTCCGACGGCCGGCACGGCTGGCTGCGGGTCCGGCCGGAGAAGGTCGTCAGCTGGGACTTCCGCAAGAACCCCGCGTTGCGCGGCTAACGCCAGGCGAACACCGGCTGCTCGTAGTGCGCCACCCGCTGCACCTCGCCGCGGCAGGCGATCCGGCAGAACTGGTGCACGATCGCCGCCGTCGGCGCGTGCACCAGCCGGTCGAACAGCGGCAGCTGGATCACCGGCGCGTCGGACTCGGGGATGCGGACGAACCGCGGTTCGACGTCGAGGTCGGCCAGCGGCACCTGGTGGACGGCGGCGACCTCCGCCTCCGCGCCCACCAGGTCGCCGGCCGGGCCGGCCCAGCAGACGACCGGGGTCATGACGTACCCGGAGCGGGTCACGTAGTCGTCCAGCACCCCGAGGACGGCGTCCGCGCCGAGGACGAGCCCGACCTCCTCGCGGGTCTCGCGCAGCGCCCCCTCGACCGCGGTCTCGCCGGGCTCGCGGCGGCCCCCGGGCAGCGCCCACTGGCCGGCGTGCCCCCGCAGCCGCGCCGCCCGGCGGGTGATCAGCAGGCACGGCACGCCGTCGTGCTCGGTGACGCAGACGGCGACCGCGGCCTGCTTGAGCTCCGGCCGGTCGGCGGCGACCCGGGGGAAGCCGGCCAGCCGTGCGGCGACGGTCTCGCGGGTCAGGGGCACCCCGCGAGGTTACGGAACGCCGGCCCCACAAACGATGCGCTCAGAACCAGCGCGGCGCGGCCATCGCGCCGGGCGCGTGGCCGTGCCCGTTCGACGGCCGCCCGCGGGCGCCACGCCCGGCCGGCGCCCCGGGGGAGGGCGCCCGGGACCGCGTCCAGGCCTCGAACAGCGACCGCCACTGCTCGGCGGTCAGCGCGCCCGGCCGGGCGGTGGACGCGAGCCCTTCCCGGTGCAGCCAGCGGACTCCGGCCGGTCCGGGGAGGACGGCGCGCAGGCCCGGGCCGAGCGCGGAGGAGGCGAGGACGGCGGAGGTCAGCCGATCGAAGCGGGCGGCGTCGTCGTCGGGCAGCGCCGCGCGGGCGGCAGCGGCCGCGCCGTCGGCGGGGGAGTGGGCAGGGCGGGACATGCGGGCCTCCTGCGGGCAGGCGGGAACCCCGGCCGCGGACACGCGGCGGCAGGGCGGGAGGAGCGGGGAGCGCCGTCAGGGCGCGAGCAGGAGCGGCTCAGCAGGCCGCTCGGGGCGCGGGGCGGTCAGCGGTTCCGCATGGCCGCACGGTAGGCAGCCGCCGCGGCGGCTGTCGACGCAATTACTCCCCGGCCGCCTTGCGGGCCTGCCGGGCCTCCCACCGGGCGCGGTCGCGGGCACGGGCGTCCTTGGTCCGCTCCCACTTCTCGGCCCGCTTCCGGGCGCGGGCCAGCTCCCGCTGCTCGAAGGTCGGGTGCCGCTCCCAGTCGGCGGCCAGCGCCGCGACGGTGACGAGGGTGGCGACGATGATCGCGACGAATGCGGCGATGACCGGGTCGAGGACCAGGAAGGCCAGGACGGCGACGACCGCCCACACGAGCCCGCCGACCAGCCACCGCTTCGCCACGTCCCCAGTATCCGCGCCGTGCGCCGACCCTTGCGGTGGCGACGGGCACTCCGTACGGTTCGGGTTGCGGTTCAACAGCAAGCCGTGAACTGCCAGTGTCGGGTTGTGCGTCGTTTCGACGCCGTATCGCTCCCATTGGTCCGGTCCTCCCACTCTGAGAGGTACTTGTGACCGCAACTCTCGACCAGCCCAGCGGCGAACTGATAACCGTCTCCGTCGCCTTGTCCGGATCCACCGCGCGGCTCACCGCCGCCGGTGAGATCGACTGCTCCTCGGCCCCGCAGCTCACGACCGAGCTCAACCGCGTCCTCGACGCCGGGGTCCGCGAGCTCACCGTCGACCTCGCCGGGGTCACCTTCCTCGACTCCGCGGGCCTGTGCGCCCTGGCCGCCGTGCACCGGCGGGCCGTCGCCGAGGACGTCACGCTGCGGGTGCTCGCCGCGAGCCGTGCGGTGATCCGCCCGCTGCAGATCACCGGCCTGTGGCAGCTGCTCGCCGTCGAGCAGGTCGCGACCAGCTGAGGCCCCTGCAGGGGCCCGCCGCTACGCCGGGGACGACTGCCCGGCGTAGCGGCTCCGGAGGACGTGCTTGAGCAGCTTGCCGGTCGGCGTCCGGGGCAGCTCGTCGACCGCCTCGATGCTCCGCGGCCACTTGAACTTCGCCAGCCGCGACCGGCAGAGGTCCAGCAGCTCGGTCTCGAGCTCCGGCGTCCAGGTGACGCCGGCCGCGGGCTGGACGACGGCCTGCACCCGCTCGCCCATCTCCTCGTCGGGCAGCCCGATCACCGCGACGTCGTAGACCGCGGGGTGCTCGATGAGCACGTCCTCGATCTCCCGCGGGTAGATGTTCACGCCCCCCGAGATGATCATGTGCGACTGGCGGTCGGTGAGGTACAGGAAGTGGTCCTCGTCGAGGTAGCCCATGTCGCCGACGGTGGCCCAGTTCGGGTGGTCGGGGTGCTGGGCGGCGGCGGTCTTGGCCGGGTCGCCCAAGTACTGGAACGACAGTTCCTCGCGCTCGAAGTAGATGACGCCGGTCTCGCCGGTCGGCAGGTCGCGGCCGTCGTCGCCGACGACGTGCGCGATGCCGAGGACGCCGTCCTTGCCGACCGAGCCGGGCTTGGCCAGCCACTGCTGGCTGTCGATGAAGGTGATCCCGATGCCCTCGGTGGCGCTGTAGTACTCGTAGAGCACCGGGCCCCACCAGTCGATCATCGCCCGCTTGACCTCGACCGGGCAGGGCGCCGCCGCGTGGATCGCCACGCGCAGGCTCGAGACGTCGTAGCGGCTGCGCACCTCCTCCGGCAGCTTGAGCATCCGCACGAACATCGTCGGCACCCACTGGCTGTGCGTGACCCGGTGCTCCTGGATCGCGGCGAGCGCCTTCTCGGCGTCGAAGGACTCCAGCATCACGACCGTGCCGCCGGTCGAGTGGACGACGCCGACGAAGCGCAGCGGCGCGGCGTGGTAGATCGGCGCGGGGGAGAGGTAGACGGTGTCGGCGCTGAAGCCGTACATCGGCTGGAAGACCGCGACGTAGGTGTCGCCGGGCTCGGTCACGTCGCGGCCGGGCAACTGCGGCTTGATGCCCTTGGGCCGGCCGGTGGTGCCCGAGCTGTAGAGCATGTCCGCGCCGCGGGGCTGCTCGGCCGGGGGCACCGGGTTCGCCGCCGCGAGGGCCGCCTCGTAGTCGCCGAAGCCGTCGATCGGGCCGGCGAAGGCCAGCGTCTCGGTGATCGCCGGGGCGGCCGCGCGGACCTCGCGCGCCAGGTCGGCCAGCGCGGCCGAGGCGATGAGCACCCGCGCGCCGCAGTCGCCGACGATGTAGGCCGCCTCGGCGGCGGTCAGGTGCCAGTTCACCGCGGTCACGTAGAGCCCGGCCCGCTGGCAGGCCCAGTACACCTCGCAGGCCTGGGGGCGGTTGTCGGTGAGCAGCGCGACGACGTCCCCGGTGGCGAGGCCGAGCCCGCGCAGGTGGTCGGCCAGCCGCGCCGAGCGCTCCTCCAGCTGCCCGTAGGTCAGGGTTTCGCCGGAACCGGCCATGATCACGGCGGGCTTGTCGGGCGTGGTGGCGGCGAACGCACCGGGATAGGGCACTGGTCCTCCTCGCGTGAGACGACCGTCACCCTCGCAGACCCGGGTCGGGCGGGTCGAGGCGGGCCGGGGCAGACTGCGACCTGCAGGGGGAGAGGGACCTGCAGGTTGAGAGGGACCTGTAGGTGGAGAGGGACCGACGAAGGAGGAGCGCCGTGCGCGATGCGGTGATCTGCGAGCCGCTGCGGACCCCGGTCGGGGGCTTCGGCGGATCGCTTCGGGACGTACCGGTGCAGGACCTCGCGTCCACGGTGATCAAGGCGCTGATGGAGCGCACCGGGCTGCCGCCGGAATCGGTGGACGACGTCGTCCTCGGCCACTGCTATCCGACGATGGAGGCCCCCGCGCTGGGCCGGGTCGCCGCCCTGGACGCCGGCCTGCCGGTGACCGCGACCGGACTGCAGATCGACCGCCGCTGCGGCTCGGGCCTGCAGGCGGTGCTCTACGCGGCGATGCAGGTGCAGAACGGCGTCTCCGACGTCGTCCTGGCCGGTGGTGCCGAGTCGATGAGCAACGCGCCCTTCTACTCCGTCGCCATGCGCTGGGGAGTCAAGGCCGGCCCCGGGGTGCTGCTCAACGACGGGCTGGCCCGCGGCCGGGTGACCGCCGGCGGCGTGAACCACCCGGTGCCGGGCGGGATGATCGAGACGGCGGAGAACCTGCGCCGCGACTACAAGATCCCCCGCGAGGAGCAGGACGAGTACGCCGTCCGCTCCCACCAGCGCGCGGCCGCCGCCACCGAGGAGGGGCGGTTCGCCGACGAGATCGTCCCGGTGACCATCACCGGCCGGAAGGGCGACACCGTCGTCGAGCGCGACGAGCACATCCGCCCCGACTCGACCGTCGAGACCCTCGCCAAGCTGCGCCCGATCATGGGCAAGAACGACCCCGAGGCCACGGTCACCGCCGGCAACGCCAGCGGCCAGAACGACGGCGCCGCGATCTGCGTCGTCACCTCGCCGGAGAAGGCCGAGGAGCTCGGCCTGCGCCCGCTGGCCCGGCTCGTCTCGTGGGGCATCGGCGGCGTGCCGCCCAAGACCATGGGCATCGGCCCGGTGCCGGCCACGGCCAAGGCGCTGGAGCTGGCCGGGCTGAAGCTCTCGGACATCGACCTCATCGAGCTCAACGAGGCCTTCGCCTCCCAGGTGCTCGCGGTGACCCGGGAGTGGGGGTTCACCGACGCCGACTTCGAGCGCACGAACGTCAACGGCTCCGGCATCTCCCTCGGCCATCCGGTGGGTGCCACCGGCGGGCGGATCCTCGCCACGCTGACCCGCGAGATGGACCGGCGGCAGGCCCGCTACGGGCTGGAGACGATGTGCATCGGCGGCGGGCAGGGCCTGGCCGCGATCTTCGAGCGGGTGGCCTCGTGAGCCAGCGGGTCGCGATCGTCACAGGAGGCGCTCGGGGGATCGGGGCGGCGACCGCCCGGCGGCTGGCGGAGGACGGGTTCGCCGTCGCCGTCGTCGACCTCAAGGAGGACGACGCCCGCGACACCGTCCAGGCCATCGAGGGCGCAGGAGGCCGGGCGCTGGCCGTCGGCGCGGACGTCGGCGACGCGGCGCAGGTGCAGGCCGCGGTCGACCGGATCGCCGCCGAGCTCGGCCCGCCGGTGGTGCTGGTCAACAACGCCGGCGTCACCAAGGACAACCTGCTGTTCAAGATGACCGACGACGACTGGGACCTCGTCATGCACGTGCACCTGCGTGGCTCGTTCCTCATGGCGCGGGCGGCGCAGAAGTACATGACCGAGGCCAAGTGGGGCCGGATCGTGAACCTGTCGAGCACCTCGGCGCTCGGCAACCGCGGCCAGGCCAACTACTCGACCGCCAAGGCGGGGCTGCAGGGCTTCACCAAGACGCTGGCGATCGAGCTCGGCAGGTTCGGCGTCACGGCGAACGCGATCGCGCCCGGCTTCATCGCCACCGACATGACGAGGGCGACCGCGGCCCGCATCGGCCGGGACTGGGACGAGTACGTGGCCGAGCGGGCCGCCGCCATCCCCGTGGCCCGGGCGGGTCAGCCGGAGGACATCGCGCACACGGTGTCCTTCCTCGTCAGCGAGGGCGCCGGCTTCGTCTCCGGCCAGGTCATCTACGTCGCGGGCGGTCCCAAGGCCTGACGCGCGCCCGGCGCGGCTGTCCGTCATGATCACGTGGCGGGCGGACGCGACGGGAGGGCCGGGTGAACCTGGAGAAGGTCGTCTTCGGGTTCTTCGTCGTGCTCGCGGCGACCCTGAACTTCGGTTTCTTCATCGGCGACATCGACAACCCGGCCCTGCACAACCCGTACGAGCTGTTCGCGGCCGTCGTGGTCAACCTGATCGCGACCGTGCTCAAGTTCGGGGACCGGACGCAGATCGGCGCCGTCCACCTGGCCACCAGCCTGGTCGCCGACCTGCAGCTGATCGGCGCGTCGCTGATGTACGGCTACGCGGTCTACGTCTCCTCGGCCGGGCTCAACGAGGACTGGACGGCGAGCGTCGTGTCGCTGTCCGGCGGCGCGCTGCTGGCCAACGTCGTCTCGGTCGTGCTGCTCGTCGTGGAGACCGTGTCGTTCCACCGCAGCTGATCGGAGGCCGGCATGGGCAACCCTCTGCTCACCTTCTGGACCCGGCTGTTCGAGCCGGAGGAGCACGAGCGGCGGATCCGCCGGGCCCCGGTGCGGGTCGCGGCCGCGTCGGCGGCGCGGGCCTCGGAGGCGATCTTCCTGATCCTGCGGCGGATGCGCGCGCCGCTGATCGTGCTGATCACGATCTTCGCGGTGAGCGTCCTCGGGCTGACGCTGATCCCCGGCGTGGACGCCCAGGGCCGGCCGTGGCGGATGGGCTTTTTCGACGCCTTCTACGTCATGAGCTACACCGCGACGACCATCGGCTTCGGCGAGATCCCGTACCCGTTCACCTACAACCAGCGCATGTGGGTGACCATCTCGATCTACCTGACGGTGATCGGCTGGGCCTACGCCATCGGGTCGCTGCTCGCGCTGCTGCAGGACCGCTCGTTCCGGCAGGCGCTGGCCCTGCAGCGGTTCCGCCGCACGGTGTCCCGGCTGGCCGAGCCGTTCGTCCTCGTCGCAGGCTACGGCCGGGCCGGTGAGCTGCTCGGCCACGCGCTCGATGCGCTCGGCCGGCGGTTCGTCGTCCTCGACGCCTCGGTGGAGCGGATCGACGGCATCGAACTGGACTCCTTCCACGCCGACGTGCCGGGGCTGGCCGCCGACGCGCGCGATCCCGGCCACCTCGCTGTCGCCGGGCTCGACTCACGGCGGTGCGAGGCGGTCGTCGCGCTCACCGATGACGAGGAGGTCAACCTCTCCGTCGTCATGGCCGCCGCGCTGCTGCGCCCGGACCTGCCGGTGGTCGCCCGGGCGACCTCGCAGGCCATGGCGGAGCGGATGCGGGCGTTCGGCTCGCCGAGCGTGGTCAACCCGTTCGACCGGTTCGGTGACCACCTGCGCCTCGCGCTCAAGGCGCCGGCCAGCTACCAGCTGCTGACCTGGCTGGAGAGCGGGCCGGGCGCCGAGCTGCCCGAGCGCGGCCGGCCGCCCCGCGACGGCCGCTGGGTGGTCTGCGGCTACGGGCGACTGGGCCGGGAGATCACCGCCGACCTGCGCAGCGAGGGCATCGAGGTCACCGTCATCGAGCCGCACCCGTCCGGCGAGCCGGACGAGGGGATGGTCGTGGGGGACGGCGTCGAGCCGGAGGTGCTCGCACGGGCCCGCCTGGAGGACGCCGTCGGCTTCGTGGCGGGCACCGACAACGACACGACCAACCTCTCGCTGGTCGCCGCCGCCCGCCGGATCAACCGGTCGCTGTTCGTCGCCGCCCGCCAGAACCGGCCGGCCGGCGCGCCGCTGTTCGCCGCGATGCGGATCGACGCGCTGCTGGTGCCCACCGAGGTCATCGCGCACGAGGTCTACGCGCAGTTGTCCACGCCGCTGCTGTGGCGGTTCGTCCGCGAGCTGCCCGCGATGGACGAGCAGTGGGCGGCCGGCATCGTCGACCGGATGCGCGAGCTGTGCGGGCTGCGGCTGCAGGCGCTGTGGAAGGTGCGGCTGACGGCGCAGGAGGCGCCCGCCCTCTGCGAGCGGCTCGAGACCGGCGAGGTCCGCCTCGGTGACCTGCTGCGCGATCCGGAGACCCGCGAGGACCCGCTGCACGCGGTGGCCCTGCTCGTGCTGCGCGACGACGAGGCCGTCATGGGCCCGGACGGCGACTTCGCCCTGGCCGTGGGCGACGAGCTGCTGCTCGCCGGCCGGCCGAGCGCCCGGCGGGCGCTGTCGACGATCCTCGTGGTGGACGCCACGCTGGAGTACGTCGTCTCGGGCCGCCGGGTGCCCTCGAGCTGGATCTGGCGGAAGCTCAGCCGCCCGGTGGAGGCGGAGCCGGAGCCGGCGGGTCAGGTCCGCTCGGGGTAGCGGGCCCGGGCGAAGCAGAAGGCGCCGAACGCGGCGATGCCCAGCGCCACCAGCGTCAGCAGCACCTCGCCGAACGGGGCGTCGAGGATCGTGCGCAACGCGCCGTCCAGGCCGGTGGCCTTGGACGGGTCGAAGGTGATCGCCGCGTAGCCGAGCAGGACGCCGACCAGGGCCAGCGCGACGCCCTTGGCCGGGAAGCCGATCTGGCCGAGCCGGGTGATCAGCCGGGTGGCCTTGGGCGGTGCCTCGGACAGGTCGATCTGCTTGAGGAAGGTCTTCTTGACCCCGCGGACGACGTGGTGGACGCCGATGCCGATGAGGATCAGGCCCGCGATCGCCACCAGCCACCGGCCGCCGGGCCAGGAGAAGACGCCGGCGGTGCGCTGCTGCTGCTGCTGCGCGCTGGACTGCGGGCTGCCCAGCGCGAACCGGATCGCCATGATGGCCAGCCCGGCGTAGACCACCGCCTTGGCGATGGACTTGACGATCTTCTTGACCGCCTTCTTCTTCTGGTCCCCGGACGCCGACAGGCCGCTGCGCCAGCGCAGGATCTCGGCGGCCTGCCACGCGGCGAGCGCGATGAGGCCGACGGCGATGATCCACAGCAGCGGCTTGCCGACCGGCGAGCCGGCGAGGGTGGCCATGGCCCCGGACTGGTCGGCCTCCTGCCCGCCGCCGCCCCAGGCCAGCTGCAGGGCCAGCCAGGCGACGAGCACGTGCACGATCCCGTAGGCGATCAGCCCGATGCGGGCGAGGTTCTCGAGGCCGTCGCTCTGGCCGGCGCGGTCGGCGGCGTGGACCGCCTCACCGGCCGTTCCCTGTGCGCTCATGTCCGGGCTCCTTCGGAAGACGGTTCCCCCCGGGCACCGCATCGGTGCCGGTCCGGCACATACCCGCAGGTGGGCCGCCTTACCCCACCGGGTGCCGGGCCCTGGCGAGGCAGTACACGGTGAAGGCGGCGAGACCGGCCGCGACGACGGTGAGCACCCACTGCCCGTAGGGCTCTTCGGCGACCGTCCGCAGGGCGCCGTCCAGGCCGGTGGCCCGCTCGGCGTCGAAGGTGAGGGCGGCCCAGGCGACGACCAGGCCGACGAGGACGGCGGCGATCCCCTTGAGCACGAAGCCGACCTGGCTGAATCGGTGGGTGAGCGCGCACAGCCGGGGCGCGACCGAGGCCAGGTCGATCTCGCCGAGGAAGTCCGAGCGCAGGCCCTTGCGGACCAGGTAGCCGCCGATCGCCACGACGACCAGCCCGACCCCGATGACGAGGGCCTGCCCGCCGGGCCAGCCGAGCACGCCGCGGACGGCCTGCTCCTCGTCGCCGCGCCGCTGCCCGTCCCCGAGCGCCGCCCGCGCCGCGGAGAAGGCGAGGGAGCCGTAGAGCAACGCGCTGCCGACCGTCTTCGCCGCCTGGACGACGGCGGCCCGCCGCCTCGGACCGGGCGGGGGCAGCCGGCGGTGGTGGCGCACCACCTCGACCGCCTGCCACACGCCGAGGCCGGCCAGGCCGACGGCCAGCACCCAGAGGAGGACGCCGCCGCCGGGGGAGCGGTGCAGCACGGCCAGCGCGCCCGCCTGGTCGGCGGTGCCGCCGCCGGGCCCCCAGGCCAGCTCCAGCGCCAGCCACGCGACCAGCAGGTGCAGCAGCCCGTACCCGGCGAAGCCGAGCTGCGCGAGCCGCCGCAGCGCGGTGCTGCGGGCGGCGCGCCGCACCGACTCCGTCACGCCGCTCCCGTCCCGCTCGCTCCGGTGGCCCGCGCTGCCCGGGGCCGGTCCGCCCGCCGAGACTGGCACGACGGGCCCGCTTCCGCCGGGCGGTTCCCGGCGCGGCGCGGCCGGTGAGGGACACTGGAGCCGTGGCGAGCGCAGCACCCGGCATCCTGACCGCGCAGACGGCCCCCGACGTCGCCAAGCGCGCCTGGCCCCGCTGGCTCGCCCTGGGCTTGGCGATGCTGGCCGTCGCCGCGGTCGCGCTGCTCTGGCCGGCCGGCGGCGGGCGGCTGCTGCTCGGCGCCACCGGTGCGTTCCTCGCCGTCCGCGGGGCGCTGCTGGTCCGGGGTGCGGGCACCGGCGTCCTCGACCGCCGGGCACGGGGCCTGGGCGCCGGCGCCGTCGTCGCCGGGCTGGCCGCGCTCGCGGTCGCCGCGCTCTCCGCGGCCGTGGCCGGCTGGGTGCTGCTGGTCGCGATCCCGGTGCTGCTGCTGGCCGGCGCTCTTGTGCTGCTGGGCCGCGGCGGGACCGCCCGCCGGGGCGGCGTCGCGCTGCTGGTGTGGTCGCTGCTGGTCACCGGGCTGCTGGTGGCGACCGGCGTGGCGCAGGGCTGGGGCCGGGCCGCCGACGTCGCCACGGTGGTCGCGGCGCTCGTCGTCGCCGTCCTCGCCGTGCCGGTGCTCGTGGGCGCGGGCTCGCTGCGCCGCGCGGCCGCGCGCCCGGCGCCCGCGGTGCCGGCCGCGTGCGCGGGGTGCGCCTGCGGCGCCGGCGGCTGCGGGGCCCTCGGCTAGGAACGGCCGGATCCGTTCCGGTTCCCCCGGCACGGGCGGGGTACCGCAGCGGGCGTGCACGGCCACGTCTTCGTCGTCGGGGCGGACCTCACCCGGCTGTCCTGCGACGACGTCCTCGTCCCCACCGACCGGTCGCTGCGGGTCGCCCCGGGCTTCCGGTCCCTGATCCCCGACGAGGTGGTCACCGACGAGAACGCCGACGGCGTCTGCCTCGGGCTGTCGTGGTCGGGGGAGGAGCGGGTGCTCCCGGTGCCCGGGGACGCCGCGCGCCGGGTCTGGCTGGTCGACACCGTGGACGACGACGGGCGCGGCCTGCCGTGGCTGCTGGACGGCGCCCGCACGGCGCTGGCTGCGGTGGCGGAGCGGGAGGTGGCCCAGCCGGTGCACGGGCGGGCCCGCCGGCTGGTCGGCCTGCCCGCGCTGGGCACCGGCTGGGGCGGCGCGGCGGGGGAGCGGGGCACGCTGCTGCGCGAGCTGCTGCCGCTGCTGGGCGAGGCCGCCGCCGAGCACGGCTTCGACGTCGCCCTCGTGCTGCGCGGGCCGAGCGACCTGGCCGCCGCCCAGCGGGTGCGCCGCGGTGACGGCGGCGGCTGGGACCTGCCCGAGCACCTGCACGACCTCGCCGGGCGGCTCGGGGAGGCGGCGCGCCGCGGCCAGCTCGCGGTGTTCGTCGGCGCCGGCGTCAGCGCCGCCGCCGGCCTGCCCACCTGGGAGCAGCTGCTCGACGAGCTCGCCGCCCGCTCGGGCCTGGACGACGACCTGCGGGAGGGCCTGTCCCGGCTGCCGGCGCAGGACTCGGCGGCGCTGCTGGCCCGCGAGCTCGGCCGCGACGCGCTGGAGGGCTTCGTCAAGGAGCGCTTCGGCCCCGGCTGCTACGCGCTGGCGCACGCCCTGGTCGCCGACCTGCCGGTGCAGGAGTTCGTCACCACCAACTACGACCCGCTGGTGGAGCTGGCCGCCGCCGGCATCGGCCGCGACCTGACCGTGCTGCCCTTCGAGGAGTCGGTGCCCGGCGCGCCGTGGCTGCTCAAGCTGCACGGCGACGCCGCGCATCCGGAGAGCGTCGTCCTGACCCGCGAGGAGTACCTGCAGCTCGGCGACTCGCGGGCGGCGCTGGCCGGCGTCCTGCAGGCCCTGCTGCTGACCCGGCACGTGCTGTTCGTGGGCACCTCGATGCTCGACGACGACCTGATCCGGATCGCCCACCAGGTGCGCAGCGCGCTGCGTTTCGACGGCGGTGCCCGTCGCTGCGGCGGGACGGTGCTGGCGCTGCAGGAGGACCCGGCGCGGGCCCGGCTGTGGGAGCGGGACGTCGAGACGGTGGCCATGACGCCGGCCGGGACGTCGGCGGCCGAGGCGGCGCGCCGGCTCGAGGTGCTGCTCGACCTGATCGGCTGCCTGGCCACCCCGCCGACCGGCTACCTGCTCGACCCGGCCTACCGCGGCCTGCTCACCGACGGGGAGCAGGCGATGGCGGAGGCGCTGGGCGAGGTGGCCGGGCGCCTGCCGGGGGGCGACGAGTCGTCCTGGGCGGTGGCGGAGGTGGAGGCGTTGCTGCGCCGGCTCGGGCACGGCAGCACCGCCGGCACCGGCGCGGACGTACCGCCCGACGAGGCGACCGAGCCGCGCGACGACCGGCGGCAGGAGCAGCGACCGGGTTGACGATCATGATTGCCGCCGCGGGCGCCTGGGCACCGGACTGCGCATGCCGCTCGACGACAGCCTGCGCCTGCTCACCACGGGGTACGCCTGGCTGCCCGACAAGCGCCGCGCCGCCGCCGCCCGGACGGTCCGGGCGCGCCTGGTGGGCCGGCCGGCGGTCGGCCTCGAGGGGCCGGACGCCGCCCGGTTCTTCTACGACGAGGACCACGTCCGCCGGGCCGGGGCGCTGCCCGAGCCGGTGTCGGCGACGCTGTTCGGCAAGGGCGGCGTGCACCACCTCGACGGCCACGAGCACCGGGTGCGCAAGGCGATGTTCGTCGCGCTGCTGATGGGCGACGGGATCGGCTCGCTCGTGGAACGCACGACGGCGGCCTGGGATGACGCGGTGAAGGCGTGGGCGCGGCGCCGCTCGATCGTGCTGCACGAGGAGGCCGCGACGGTGCTGGCCGGCCCGGTCTCGCGCTGGGCGGGGATCCCGGTGGGCGACGACGAGGTGCCGGCCCTGGCCCGCGACCTGCTCGCGATGGTCGACGGCTTCGCCACCGGTGGCCCGCGGCACTGGCGGGCCCGCCGCGCCCGCGGCCGGCGGGAGGCCTGGCTGGCGCAGCTGGTCACCGACGTCCGGGAGGGGCGGACGACGGTGCCGGAGGGCTCCGCGGTGGACGTCGTCGCGCACCACCGGGACGCCGAGGGCGAGCAGCTGGAGCCCCGGGTCGCGGCCGTGGAGCTGATCAACATCATCCGGCCCACCACGGCGATCGCGTGGTTCCTCGCCTTCGCCGGGCACGCGCTGATCCGCTGGCCGCAGCACCGGGATCGGCTGGCCTCCGGCGACCCGGCGTTCGCGGAGGCGTTCGCGCACGAGGTGCGGCGCTTCTACCCGTTCGCGCCGTTCCTCGGCGGCAGGGCGCCGCGCGAGGTCGAGTGGGACGGCCGGCGCATCCCGGCGGGCGCGATGGTGCTCCTCGACCTCTTCGGGCAGAACCACGACCCCGAGGTGTGGGACGAGCCGTACGCGTTCCGCCCCGAGCGCTTCCTCGGCCGCGACATCGGCGCGTTCGAGCTCGTCCCGCAGGGCGGCGGCGACCCGCGGACCGGCCACCGCTGCCCCGGCGAGGACATCGTCGTCGCGCTGCTGGCGGCGCTGGCCGTGCGGCTGGCGCGCCTGGAGTTCGACGTCCCCGAGCAGGACCTCACCATCTCGCTGCGGCGGATCCCGGCGAAGCCGGCCAGCGGCGTCGTCCTCGCCGTCCACGGCTAGGGACTTCTTCGGGCTGAAGCCCCTGTGCGGGACCGGGGCCGGCGTCGCGGGCCAGCGCGACCGCCTCGGCCCGGCTGGCCGCGTGCAGCTTCGTGAGCACGTCGGACACCCGCCAACGACGCCTGGCTGCCGGCGCTGAGCACGGCGCTGCCGGCGATCGCCCGGACCTGGTGCGGGGTCCTCGTGCTGCGGATGGGCGACGGGGCCTGGGACCGCGCCTGACGGACACCCCCGAGCGGAGGCAGGGAGCGGAGGAAACCTCCGCTCCCTGCCTCCGTCTCAGTCGTGCAGGCGGGCGAGCTCGGGCGGGAGCTCGCCGGGGTGGACGACGGCGAGCGTGCGGGTGGCGCGGGTGAGCGCGACGTAGAGGTCGCTCCACCCGCGCACGCCCTCGGCCACGATCCCGGCCGGGTCGACCACGAGCACCGCGTCGAACTCCAGGCCCTTGGCGCCCTCCGGGGGGAGGACGACGGTGCCCGCGGTGAGGTCGGCGAGGGTGTCCGCCGAGGTGCCGGGCACGCGCGCCGCGACCGCCGCGGCCACCTCCGTCAGCCGGCTCGGCGGCACGAGGACGGCGAGCGTGCCCTCGCCCTCGGCCAGCCGGGCGGCGGTCTCGGCCACCCGTGCGGGAAGCTCGGCCTCGTCCACCCGCTCGGCGGTCGGCTGCTCCCCGGTGGAGCGGACCGACCGGGGCGCCGTGAGACCGCTGCCCGTCGCGACCAGCACGTCGGCGGCGACCGCCATGATCTCGGCCGGCGTCCGGTAGTTGATCGTCAGCTCCTCGAGCCGCCACCCGTCGCCCAGGTGCGGGCCCAGCGTCTGCGCCCACGACGTCGCCCCGGCCGCGGAGCCGGTCTGCGCCACGTCGCCGACCACGGTCATCGATCGGGTGGGCACGCGCCGCAGCACGGTCCGCCAGGCCATCGCGGAGAGCTCCTGCGCCTCGTCGACGACGACGTGCCCGAAGGTCCACGTCCGGTCGGCGGCGGCCCGCTCGGCCGCGGTCCGGGTGTCGACCACCTCCTGCCGCTCGGCGAGCAGCTCGGCGTCGAGGACGTCGGCGGCGGAGAGGAACTCGGCCTCCTCGCCCTCGTCGACGTCGGTCGACTGCGAGCCGGCGAGGATGTCGAGGGTCTCCTGGGCCTGCCGGACCAGCATCGAGCGCTGGCGGTCGGCCGCGGCGGCCGCGGCGGGGTCGATACCGAGCAGCTCCTCGGCCTCCTCGAGTAGCGGGACGTCGGCCGGCGTCCAGGCGGCGTCCGCGGGGCGGTGCAGCAGCGCGCGGTCGGCGTCGGACCAGCCGCGGGTCGCGGCCCTGATCCGCCGCGGGGAGGCGTAGAGGTCGCGGAGCAGCTGCTCGGCGGTCAGCCGCGGCCACAGCCGGTCGACCAGGTCGCGCACCGACGGCTCGCCGGCGACCTCCTCGCGGATCTCCTCGAGGTCGCGCCGGCTGAACAGGCTCGCCCCGCCCAGCGGGTCGGAGCCCAGCTGCTCGGCGTAGCGGCGGGCGATGAGGTCCACCACCTCGCGGGCGAACACGCGGCGGCCCTCGTTGTGCAGTCGCCGGCCGGCCCGGCCTCGGGTGCGGGCCTGCTTGGCGTCAGCGGGGCGGAACTCGACCTTGGTCCGGTCGACGACGACGGTCTCGACGCCGTCGGGCAGCGTCTCCCGGTCCCGGACGGCGGCCTTGAGGACGTCGACCATCGCCAGCCGGCCCTTCACCTCCGCGACCTCAGGCGGCTCGGTGCCGGTGGCGGTGAGCCCCGGCCGCAGCGAGGCGAGGTCGGACAGCAGCACGCCGGTCTCGCCCAGCGAGGGCAGGACGTCGGCGATGTAGCGCAGGAACGTCGTCGACGGGCCGACGACGAGCAGGCCGCTGCGGGCCAGCCGCTCGCGGTGCGTGTAGAGCAGGTAGGCCGCGCGGTGCAGCGCCACCGCCGTCTTGCCCGTGCCCGGGCCGCCCTGGACGACGAGCACGCCCTTGGCGTCGGCCCGGATGATGCGGTCCTGCTCGGCCTGGATGGTCCGCACGATGTCGGTCATCCGCCCGGTGCGGCTGGCGTTCAGGGCCGCCAGCAGCGCCGACTCGCCGGTCAGGCCGGAGGAGGTCGCGGCCGCGGGGTCGTCGGGGTCGAGCACCTCGTCGGACAGCGCCACCACCTCGCGCAGCCGGGTCCGGATGTGCCGGCGCCGGGCGATGCCGAGGTCGTTGAGCGCGGTCGCGGTGTAGAAGGGCTGGGCGGCGGGGGCGCGCCAGTCGACCAGCA
Source organism: Geodermatophilus sp. SMS 5-13 (assembly GCF_059428245.1). Lineage (NCBI taxonomy): Bacteria > Bacillati > Actinomycetota > Actinomycetes > Geodermatophilales > Geodermatophilaceae > Geodermatophilus > Geodermatophilus sp. SMS 5-13. Next base: position 4,174,766 of record NZ_CP165729.1, on the reverse strand, counting down.
GCGGCTCCTCGTCGCCGTCCTCGGCGGACAGGCCGATCCGGCCGACGTAGCGCGAGCCCGCATCGCCGCGCTGGTCCAGCCGGCCGAAGACCAGGCCGCTCTCGGCGGCGTCCAGGGCGGTCAGCCGGGCGGTCTGGAAGTTGGCCGCCGCCTCCCGCTCGCCGACCGACTGGGGCGTCGTCGGCCGGGTCGCCAGCGCCTCCCGCAGCCGGTGCACCGCGCGGGCCCGCACCTGGTCCAGCCGCCGGTAGCGCACGGTCACCGCGGTCTGCTCCGCGGTCAGCTCCGGGTCGGCGACGTCATCTCGTCGAGGACTCGACAATTCCTGCTCTCTCCGTTAAAATCCGTGCAATTCCGCAAATGTGCTGCTTTCCTGCAGTTGCAGCAATTCGCCATTGTGCGCAGATTCCCCCCGCCTTGTCACCCCGTCGGCCCGGCATGTCGCGCTACGGTTCGTCCGTGGGTCCCGGGCTGCTGGTCGCGCTGACCCTGCCGGGTCTGGTGCTGCTGCTGGTCGGCGTCGCGGTCGGGGAGCAGCTCGCCGCCCGGCTCGGCCGCCGCGGCCCGGTGTCCCGCCGGCGGCGGCACGCGCTGTCGGCCGGTGGGCTCGACGTCTTCTCCGCGGCCCTGGCGCCCGGCCGGGCGGTGGACCTCGAGCAGCAGCGCGCCCGGGAGCTGCGCCGCGACGACGTCGAGGACGGCGCCCCGCCCCGCAACCGGATCGACCTCGACGGTGGCGTCGCCTACCTGTGAGGCAATCGGCACGGGACCGCACGGAACCGCAACCTCGAGGTCACCGTCGCGTCACACGGCCTTCCTAGCGTGGTTCGCGATCGTCACCGAGCAGCGTGGTGACGAGTCGTCACTTCGAGGGGAACGAGCGCCATGAGCACCACCACGATCGTGCGGCCGGTCACCTGGACCTGCCCGAACTGCCACAAGGAGACGCGCGCGCCGCGCAAGCGCTGCACCGAGTGCGGCACGTCCCGCTACTGAAAGGACCACCCTTCCCCCCCCACGCCTCACAGGCTCAGCGCAGGGCCCTGGAGGGTGGCCGTTCCAGCAGGTGTCACAGGGCGGGCGGGGCTCCCCGCAGGCGGACGACGGCGGCGCGGTAGCGGCCGGACCCGACCGCCCGCCACGTCCACCGGCGGACCGTCGGGAGCCCGGAGAGCAGCCGCGCGCGGTCGCCGGCGCAGGCGTCCTCCATCGCGAGGCCGAGCACCAGCGTCTGCTCGCGGGGGAGAGATCCGAGCGCACCGAGCGGGCGATCGCCGTCCACGTGCAGGTCTCCAGGTGGGCTGCCAGCAGCGGGTGCAGCTGCTCCTCCTCGCGGGCGGTCTGCGCGTCGACGGCGTCGGCGAGGTCGAGGCAGGCCATCGCGAAGCTGTCCCGGGCGGCGCAGGTCTCGGCGACGGCCCACTGCCGGGCGGCGGTGGCGAGGTCGCGCAGCTCGTGGTCGATCCGGGCGCAGCTGTCGGTCCACTCGGCCAGCCGGGTGGCCAGCTCCTCGTCGCCGGGCAGCGCGCGCTGCAGCGCCGGCCAGAGCAGGTCCCGCTCGACCCGGTGGTGCTGCAGGAGCACGCGCCCGATCAGCTCGGCGTGCCGGGTGAGGGCGGCGGTGCGGGCCGGCTCGCCGGCCGGCGCCCAGGTCGACAGCTCGGCCAGCAGGCGCAGCTCGCGGCGCACCAGCGTGTGCAGGATGCGCTGGTAGGCGACGGCGCGGGTCGGCGTCGGCGTGGACGCGGCGGGGCGGACGGCGGCAGCCGGCCGGCCGGCGCCGGAGCGGGGGAGGACCGCGGTGGCGGTCATGGGACACCTCTGTTCACGGTTGCTGACGTCTCTGGCTCGGATCGGTGGGCACATTAGGGAGCCCGATGTCCCGGATGACAGGGATTTGTGTCCTGATACGTCCTGGGACCGGGAAAATTTCTCGGACGCCCGACTCCCGTGCGGCGCCGCTCCCCCGGGCGGATGACTCCCCGGGTCCGCGCTGCGGAGCAGCCCGGTCGTTGCGGGCTTGTCCGGTCCGCCGTCGCGAACCACCATGAGGCGATGAGCGTCGCCGCGCGCAACCGCGTCCGCGTGTGCGGACCTCCGGGCGCGCGGCCGATCGTGTTCGCCCACGGCTTCGGGTGCGACCAGGCCATGTGGCGGTTCGTCGCCCCCGACTTCGCCGTCGACCACCGGGTGGTCGTCTTCGACCACGTCGGCGCCGGCGACTCCGACCTGTCGGCCTACGACCCGGACAAGTACGGCTCGCTGCGCGGCTACGCCGCCGACGTCGTCGAGATCTGCCGCGAGCTCGAGCTCTCCGACGTGGTGTTCGTCGGGCACTCGGTGAGCGCGATGATCGGCGTCCTCGCGCTGCGGGAGGCGCCCGGGCTGTTCGGCGCGCTGGTCATGGTCGGCCCGAACCCCCGCTACGTGGACGACCACCCGTACGTGGGCGGGTTCAGCCGCGCCGACATCACCGGGCTGCTCGAGACGCTGGACAGCAACCACCTCGGCTGGTCCCGGCAGATGGCGCCGGTGATCATGGGCAACCCCGACCGGCCGGAGCTCACCGAGGAACTGAGCAACAGCTTCTGCCGCACCGACCCGGACATCGCCCGCCGGTTCGCCCGCGTGACCTTCCTGTCCGACACCCGGGCCGACCTGCCCGGCGTCCGCGTCCCCACCCTCGTGCTGCAGTGCAGCCAGGACGTCATCGCGCCCGACGTCGTCGGCCGGTACGTGCACGAGCAGATCCCCGGCAGCACGCTGACCCGGCTGGCGGCCACCGGCCACTGTCCGCACCTCTCAGCCCCGGAGGAGACCACTGCGGCGATCCGGGCGTTCCTCGCGACGTGAGCGGGGCGGACGTCGGCGTGGGCGCGCCCGATCCGCGGGGTGACCTGTCCCGGCTGCTGGAGGACGATCCCGCGGACCTGTACGACAACGCGCCCTGCGGCTACCTGTCCTCACTGCCCGACGGCACGATCGTGAAGGTCAACCGCACCTTCTGCGCGTGGACCGGGCGGCCGGCCGACGAGGTGCTGGGCAGCCGGTTCCAGGACCTGCTCGCCGTAGGCGGCCGGGTGTTCCACGAGACCCACCTGGCGCCGCTGCTGCGGATGCAGGGAGCGGTGCGGGAGATCGCGCTCGACCTCCTCCGGGTGGACGGCTCGGTGCTGCCCTGCCTGCTCAACGCGGTCGAGCTCCGCGACGACGCCGGTGCGCCGCTGCTGGTCCGCACCACCTTGTTCGAGGCGACCGCGCGGCGGCGCTACGAGCGCGAGCTGCTGGCCGCCCAGCGCGCCGCGGAGGAGTCCGAGGCCCGGTCGCGGACGCTGCAGCAGGTGGTCTGGGACCTGGCCGCGGCGACCACGGTTTCCGACGTGGCCGCCGTGATCGTGCAGCGCAGCCGGCGCGCGCTGCAGGCGGCGGGCGCGGCGCTGCTGCTCATCGACGAGCCCGACGACGCACCGGCCGATGAGCCCGCGCTGCGGCTGGTCCTGGCCGAGGGGCTGCCCGACGCGCTGCTGCACGAGCTGCAGCTCGCCGCCGGCGAGCGCCTGGCCCTCGAGCTCGCCCAGGGGGTGCGGTCGATCCCGCTGGACGACCGGATGCGGGAGGTGCAGCCCGCGGTGGCCGCGGCCCTGGCCGCCGCGCGGCTGACCGAGCTCGTCGTCGTCCCGGTCGCCGCCGACGGCCGGCGCCTCGGGGTGCTGGTCCTCGGACTCGGCAGCGGCGGGAACGGGCTGATCAGCCTGGAGGAACCGGTCGCCGGACTGCACCGGCCCCTGCCGGCCGCCGAGGTCGACCTGCTCTGGACGCTCGGCCGCCAGGCCGGTCAGGCGCTCGAGCGGGCGCAGCTGCACGAGGAGACCGCCCGGCAGGCGGAGCGGTCGGTCCTGCTGCTCGACGCCGCCCGGCTGATGGCCGGCGCCGCCGACGTCCGCGACCTGCTCGCCGCGATCGCCGAGCTCGCGGTGCCCCGGCTGGCCGACGTCGTCTTCATCGACCTGGCCGGCGACCAGGGGCTCTCCCGCATCGTGGCCCGCCACGGCGACCCCGCGCGCCAGTCCGTGGTCGACCGGCTGCGGCTGCACCACGCGGCCACGCGGAGCGGCTCCCCGCCGAGCTCGCGTGCGTACGTGCAGGGCCGCACCCAGTGGATCGCCGAGTTCGGCGACGACCTGCTGGCGCGGGTCGCCCGCGACGCGGAGGAGCTGCAGGCCGGCCTGGAGCTGGAGCTGCGCAGCCTGATCAGCGTGCCGCTCGTCGTGGAAGGGCGGCCGCTCGGCGTGATCACCCTGCTCGGCGACCGGTCCCGGCCGCGGTTCACCGCGGCGGACGTCGAGGTGGCCGAGCAGCTTGCCCTCCAGGTGACGCTGGTGGTCGACAAGGCTCAGCGCTACGAGCTCGACGTCCGGACCTCGCACACGCTGCAAGCGAACCTGCTGCCGCCACCCCCGCCGTCGGTCGAGGGGCTGGCCCTGGCCGTGCGGTACCTCGCGGCCACACGCGGGGTCGACGTGGGCGGCGACTTCTACGACGTGGTGACCCTGCCGGACGGCGCCGTCGCCCTGGCCGTCGGTGACGTGGTCGGCCACGACATCACCGCGGCGGCCACGATGGGTCAGCTGCACAGCGTGTACCGGGCGATGCTGGTCGACCAGCCCGCGCCCAGCGCGGTGATCGACCGGCTGCAGGCCAGCTGGTCGCTGCTCGGGCTGCAGCGGATGGCCACGGCGCTGTTCGCCACGCTCGAACCGGCCACCGGGCAGCTGCGGATCGCCTCGGCCGGGCACCTCTCGCCGGTGCTGATCGACCGCGGCGCCGCGCAGCTGCTGCCCGTCGCGCCCAGCCGGATGCTGGGTGCGCCGCCCGCGCCGGCGCCGGCCGCGGAGTGGGCGGGGGTCCTGCCCCCGGGCGCGACCCTGCTGCTGTTCACCGACGGGCTGGTGGAGAGCCGGTCGGCCGACCTGGACGACGGCCTGGACCGGCTGCTCACCGCGGCCGCGCGGGCCGGCACCGCCGACCCGGACGAGCTGGTCGACCGGCTGCTGGCCGACCTCACCGGCCCGCGCCGCGCCGACGACATCGCCCTGCTCGCGCTGACCCGGCTGGGGTGTGCCGCGCCGGGGACCGTGACCGGGGTGCGCGCAGAAGGTAGGTGCGCGACCGCCCCCGGGCGAGGATCGTGAGGGCAGCACGGCTCCGGGAGGGCGCCATGGACACCCGTGACGACGCGATCGCTCAGGCCCTCGACGGCGCGACCGGTGACTACGCCGTCTCCGGCGACGCGATGCGCTGGTCGCCGGACCTCGCCGACCAGCCGGCCCGCTCGCCGGGCGGGGCAGGCCTGCCCGGCGTCGACGTGGCGGCCGGGCTCGGCGCGGTGCTCGGCCTCGACGCCGCGGGCGTGCGCCGGCTGGTCTCCGGCGCCCTGTTCTCGCTCACGTCGGCGGCCAGCGATGTCGTGAGCGAGCTGCGCCAGCTCACCCGCGGATCGGCGTCGGAGGACGAGCCCTCGTCGTGAGCCGCCGGCCCTGACCTGCCCGGGCCGCCGACCCGACGCTCTGGCAGGGTGCGGGGCGTGAGCAACGCGTTGACGCTGGCGCCGGCGCCGCGGTCGGAGGCGGCCGAGCAGGTCCGCGAGGAGGTCCGTGCGTTCCTCGCCGACGAGCTCGCGGCCGGCTCGTTCACCACGCACGTCGACACCTGGCTGTCCGGGGTCGACCCGGCCTTCTCCAAGAAGCTCGGCGACCGCGGCTGGCTGGGCATGACCTGGCCGAAGCAGTACGGCGGGCACGAGCGGACGGCGATGGAGCGCTACGCCGTCACCGAGGAGCTGCTCGCTGCCGGCGCGCCGGTCGCCGGCCACTGGATCGCCGACCGGCAGTCCGGCCCGAACCTGCTGCGTTACGGCACCGAGGCGCAGAAGGCGGAGATCCTGCCGCGGATCGCGGCGGGCGAGTGCTTCTTCGTCATCGGCATGTCCGAGCCGGACTCCGGCTCCGACCTGGCCTCGATCCGCACCCGGGCGACCCGCAACGGCGACGGCGACTGGGTGGTCAACGGGGCCAAGATCTGGACGTCGAACGCGCACCACTCGCACTACGCGATCGTGCTGGTGCGGACCTCGCCGGCCGACCCGGCCAACCGGCACGCCGGGCTCTCGCAGCTGCTGGTCGACCTGGCCACGCCCGGGATCACGGTCAACCCGATCCGGATCCTCGACGGCGGGCACCACTTCAACGAGGTCGTCTTCGAGGACGTCGTCGTCCCCGCCGACATGGTGCTCGGCGAGGAGGGCAACGGCTGGCACCAGGTGACCGCGGAGCTGGCCTTCGAGCGCAGCGGCCCGGAGCGGTTCCTGTCCACCTATCCGCTGATCGCCGAGTTCGCCCGGCGGGTTTCTTCGTCGGGGGATCCGGCCGCGGTCGCGGTCCTGGGCCGGTTGTCGGCGCGGCTGCTGGCGCTGCGGCAGATGTCGCTGCGGATCGCCGCGGCGCTGGATCGCGGCGAGCTGCCCAACATCGCGGCGGCGCTGGTCAAGGACGTCGGGACGACGTTCGAGGCGGACGTGATCGACGAGGTCCGGCGGGTGGTCGAGGCGCCGGCGTCGCTGGACTCGCCGGACCCGCTGGCCCGCGCGCTGGCCGAGGCGCAGCTGCACGCCCCGGGCTACACGCTGCGGGGCGGGACGAACGAGATCCTGCGGGGGATCGTGGCTCGTGGATTGGGGCTGCGCTGATGGCGTCGGACCAGGACCTGGTCGTCGAGACCGTCCGGGACATCCTCGGCTCGCACGAGCCGTTCGTGCTCACCGCCGAGCGGCGGTGGGACGCCGGGCTGTGGGCCGCCCTGGCCGAGGCGGGGCTGACCGGCGTCGGCATCCCCGAGGAGGCCGGCGGCTCGGGCGGCGAGCTCGCCGACGCGGTCGCGATCGTGGCCACGCTGGCCGCCGGCGCCGCCGCCGTCCCCGTGGCCGAGCAGCTGCTGGCCGCGGGGCCCGCGCTGGCCGCGGCGGGCGTGGAGCACACCGCCTTCGACCAGCCGCTGACGATCGCCCTCGCCGAGGCGGTCACCGTCGAGGCGTCCGACGACGGCGACGGGCCGGGCCGGTTCTTCCTCACCGGGACGGCGACCGACGTCGCGTGGGCCGGCGTAGCGCAGCGGGTCGCCGTCCTCACGCAGCCGCCCGCCGGGCTGGACGGGGCGCTGCTCGCGCTGGTCGACGTCTCGGGGCTGGAGGCGACGGCGGCGGCGAACCTGGCGGGGGAGCCGCGGGGGTCGCTGGTGTTCCGGAGCACCCCGGCGACCGGGGCGGTGCTGACCGCGGCGCAGGCCGAGGCGGTGCGCGCCCGCTACGCGCTGGCGCGGGCGGTGCAGCTGTCGGCGGCGCTTCAGCAGGTGCTCGCCTGGACCGTGCAGTACGCCGGCGAGCGGCAGCAGTTCGGCCGGCCGCTGGCCAAGTTCCAGGCCATCCAGATGGAGCTGGCCGAGATGGCCGGCGAGGTCACCGCGGTCGCGGCGCTGGTCGACGCCGCCGTCCAGGCGCTCGACCGGGGGGAGAACGCCGTCCTCGCCGCCGCGGCGGCGAAGGTGCGGGCCGGTGCCGCCGTCGAGGTGGTGGCCCGGCTGGCCCACCAGGTGCACGGCGCGATCGGGTTCACGCAGGAGCACAAGCTGCAGAGCCTCACGCGGCGGCTGTGGTCCTGGCGCGACGAGGCCGGCAGCGAGCTGCACTGGTCGCGCGTGCTCGGTGCGGGCCTGCTCGCCGGCGCCGACGACCTCTGGCCGGCGCTCACCCGGGTGGTCTGACGCGGTTTCGCGCGATCAACCGCGCGCGGTTGATCGCGCGAAACCCCGGAGGACGACGTCCCTCAGACCATCTCGGGGACGCGCAGGTGGTGCAGGACGAGGTCCATCTCGGCCATGTCGGTGAGCTCCATGCTCACCGCCCGCGCGAACTCCTCGCGCATGGCCTCGGCCCGCTCGGTGGCGTACCGCATCTTCTCGCGGCTGGCGTAGGTCACCGAGGTGACCGTCCGCCCGCTGGCCCGGTTGACCATGAGGCTGACGCTGCAGAAACCGGGCAGCTCCTCCATCCGCGGCAGCATCGCCATGCGGAAGTCCTCGAGGTTGCTGTCCATCTGATCGGGGCTGCGCCGGCCCCAGATCACCCGGGTGCAGGCGCCCTCGGGCGCCTCGTGCAGGCGGTGCATGACCGCGATCTCCCACGGCTCGGTCTCGTACTCGCCGTCCATGATCTCGGCGCACCGCCGGCGGTAGTCGACGACGCTCTGCTCGGTGGCGTGCATCGCGGTCTCGTCGGCCCACGCGGAGGTGATGATGCAGCGGCCGTCGTCGCGGTCGCAGAGCATCGACACGCCCACGCAGCCGCTCATCCCCTGCAGGGCCGGCATGACCTCGTCGCGGACGTAGGCGATCGCGTCGTCCATCCGCTGACGGTTGCCTCGCACGGTGGTGGATCGGGCGTACATGACAGCACTCCTTTCCTGTGCCTTTCTCAGACGAGCTCGGGCACCCGCAGGTGGGCGAGCACGATGTCGAACTCGGCGACGTCGGTGATGTCGAAGCCGTGGCTGGCGGCGAACCGGTCGCGCAGTGCCAGGCCCCGCTCGGCCGAGCGGTCCATGGCGGCGCGGCTCTCGTAGCTGACCGCGGCCACCGCGCGGGCGGACTCGCGGTCGACCAGCACGCTGACCGCGCAGAAGCCGTCCATCTGCTCCAGCTGGGGTGGGATCGTCGTCCGCCAGGCCTCGAGGATCTTGTCCATCTGCCCGTGCTGCCCCTGGCACCAGATCACGCGGGCGCACGTGCCGTCCCCGGTCTCCCGCACCCGGTGCATGGCGGCGATCTCCCACTCCTCGACCATCGGCTCGCCCCCGAAGATCTGCGCTCCCCGTTCCCGGGCCGCGCCGACCGCCGCGGCGCTCGCCCGCATGGCCTCGGCCGACTCCCAGGCCGTCGTGGCGATACAGCGTCCCGTCTCGCGATCGCAGAGCATGGACAGGCCGACGCAGCCGTCCAGGGCGAGCAGCTTCGGCATCGCCTCGTCGCGGACGTAGGCGATGCCGTCGTCCAGCGTCTGGGGGGTGCCCTGCAGCGTGGTGGATCGGGCGTACATACGGCGCTCCCTCGTCCGGAACCGGCGACGCCCCCTGCGGCGTCGCCGCGCCCGTCACTGTCCTCGGTCGGGACGGCGAGGGGCAACGGCCGTCCGGCCGTCGATTCCGGCGAGGATGGGGGAATGACCGCCGCCGGAACCCACGGGCACACCCATCGGCTGGACCTCGTCGACGCGACGGTGCGCGAGTGGGACGCCACGGTGCTCGCGGTCGATCCCGAGCGGGGCATCGTGCTGGACAGATCGGCCTTCTACCCCGGCGGTGGCGGCCAGCCGCCGGACGAGGGCGTGCTGCTGTGGGGCGGGGTCCGCACCCGGATCGCCGGCAGCCGCAAGGGCGACGAGCTCTACCTGATCCCGGTCGAGGGCGATCCGGTGCCGCCGGCCGGGACCGCCGTCCGGGGCGCACTCGACGACGAGCGGCGGACGGCGCTGATGCGCACCCACTCAGGACTGCACGTGCTCACCGGCGTCGTCTTCCGTGACTTCGGGGCGCTCGTGACCGGCGGCAACATGGAGCCGCTCACGGCCCGGATGGACTTCGACCTGGCCGAGGTGCCGCCGGACTTCAAGGAGCGGGTCGCCGAGTCGGTCAACGCCGAGGTCGCCGCCGACCGGCCGATCGAGGTGAAGACCCTGCCGCGGGACGAGGCGTTCGCGATCCCGGACATCATCCGCACCGCGACCAACCTGCTGCCGCCCGACATCGAGGTGGTGCGGATCGTCGACATCGTCGGGCTGGACACCCAGGCCGACGGCGGCACCCACGTCGCATCGACGGCGATGGTCGGCCGGGTCGAGGTCACCAAGATGGAGAACAAGGGCCGCGGCTTCCGCCGCCTGCGCATCCGCGTCGTGTGAGTCGGGGACTTTCCGCGCCGAAAGTCCCTGCTAGCGGTGGGGGAGGCCGCCGGGGCCGTGGTCGGCGGGCACGGTCTCGTCCTCGGACGGCGGTCCCGGCGGGGTCCCGTCGCCGAACGGCCGGCCGCCCAGCGACTCCCGCCCGTGCGGGGTCAGCCAGACCGACGTGTCCGGCCCCTTCGGGATGACCTGCGTCGGGTTGATGTCCTTGTGGACGACGTAGTAGTGCTCCTTGATCTGCGGGAAGTCGATCGTGTCGCCGAACCCGGGGGTCTGGAACAGGTCGCGGGCATACCCCCACAGCGCGGGGAACTCGGACAGCTTCTGCCGGTTGCACTTGAAGTGGCCGTGGTAGACGGCGTCGAAGCGGGCCAGCGTGGTGAACAGCCGGACGTCGGCCTCGGTGATCGAGCCGCCCATCAGGTAGCGCCGCCCGGTCAGCCGCTCCTCGAGCCAGTCCAGCGCGGTGAACAGCCGGTCGAACGCCGTGTCGTACGCCCGCTGGGAGCCGGCGAAGCCGCAGCGGTACACCCCGTTGTTGACCTCGGTGTAGACCCGCTGCATCACCTCGTCCATCTCGTCCCGCAGCGGCTCGGGGCAGAGGTCGGGGGCGCCGTCGCGGTGGTAGGCCCGCCACTCCGTCGAGAGGTCCAGCGTGATCTGCGCGAAGTCGTTGGTGACCGCCTGCCCGGTCGGGACGTCGACGATCGTCGGCACGGTGATGCCGCGGTCGTAGTCCGGATCACGGGCGAGGAAGGCCTCCTGCAGCCGCTCGTAGCCGAGCACCGGGTCGCGGCCGCCGGGGTCCAGGTCGAACGTCCAGCTGCGCTCGTCGTGGGTCGGCCCGCACATCCCCATCGAGAGGACCTTCTCCAGGCCGAGCAGCCGGCGCACGATCACCGCCCGGTTCGCCCACGGGCAGGCGCGCGCGACCACCAGCCGGTAGCGGTCGGGCTCGACCGGCCAGCCGCTCGACCCGTCCGCGGTGATGCGGTCGGTGATGTAGTTCGAGTCGCGCGTGAAGTCCCCGCCGTCGCTGACGTAGCCGGAACCGCTGTTGTCCTCGCTCACGATGAGGAGCGTGCCCGCTCCCGGATTCCGCCAACCGGGCTTTCGGTGCAGCGGTGCAGAAAGCCCGGGTCGGGTCAGGCGGGGACGTCGCGGCTGCGGAAGCCGGCCAGCGCGACGGCGACCAGCGCGGCGGCCACCGCGAGCAGACCGACGAGGGGGACGACGTCGAGCTCCTCGGCCGGCACCCTCGGCACCCACGCCAGCGGCGAGAGCTTCTGCGCCCACTCCGGCAGGTCCAGCAGCGGCGCGAACAGCCCCACGACCAGCGCCCAGACGACGACCAGCCAGGACAGCGACGCCCACCGCGGCGCGGCGCCGAACAGCGCGGCCGCCAGCCCGATGACGACCAGCACGGCCGGCAGCTGCACCAGCGCCCCGGCCAGCTGGGCGCCGATCCGCCCGGGGTCGTCCAGCGCCGCCGCGGCGGCGAGCCCGTCGGCCAGCCCCCCGAGCACGAGCAGCAGAGCGGCAGCGCCGGACGTGACGGCGAGCCCCGAGCCGAGCAGTCGCCGCCGGTGCAGCGCCGTCCCGAGCAGCAGCTCGGCGCGGCCGGCGGACTCCTCGCCGCGCAGCCGCAGGACCGACGCGACGGCGAAGCCGGCCGCGCACAGCGCGAAGTACGTGCTGGCCGCCGCGGCGAAGCCGTCGGTGAGATTCCCGGCGTCGGCACCCACGGCCTCGAGCAGCCGCGGGTTGTCGGCGACCATGCCGACGACCGACTTCGCCAGCGACCCGAAGGTCAGCCCGAGCAGCACCAGCCCGACCGCCCAGCCGACGACCGTGCCGCGCTGCAGCCGGAGCAGCAGCCCGAGCGGGCCCGACAGCGAGGCGGCCGCCGCGGCCGGCCCCCGGCTCGGCGCGATCAGCCCCGCACCGACGTCCCGCCGGTCGCCGAGGGCGTACGCGACCGCGGCGAGCGCCGCGGTCAGCGCCACCGACAGCAGCAGCGGCCACCATCGCAGCTCCACGAAGGCGCGGGTCTGCTGCGCCCACGCGATGGGGGAGAGCCAGGACAGCGCGCTGCCGTGCTCCCGCACGATGTCGCCGACGCCGCGCACCACCGCGGCCGCCCCGAGGACGGCGAGCGCGGCGCCCGACGCCGCGCGCGCCTGGGTCATCGCCTGCGCGGTCACGCCGGCGACGCAGCCGAACACGATGCCGGTCAGCGCCCAGCCGACCGCGAGGGCAAGCGAGTCGACGGCGGCGAGCCCCGAGCCGGCCAGCCCGGCGAACACCACGACGCCGACCGCCAGGTTCGCCAGGGCCATGAGCAGCAGCGCGGCGGTCAGCGGAGCCCGCCGTCCCACCGCACCCGACAGCAGCAGCTCGGCGCTGCCGCCGTCCTCCTCGGCCCGGGTGTGCCGGACCACGAGCAGCAGCGACATGACCGCCATCGCGACCATGACCGACAGGCCGAGCTCGTTGGCGATCATCGCGCCGAGCGTGTAGTTCTCCGTGCCGTAGCCGGGGCCGCCGAGGATGATCCCGGCCGGCGTCTGCATGACCGCGGCCCGGCTCTGCCGGGCGGCCGCGGTGTCGTAGATCCGGCCGAGGCCGACGACGGCGTAGACGGTCAGCGCGCCCAGCGACAGCACCCAGATCAGCAGCCGGCGCCGGTCGCGGCGCAGGGCGGCCCGCAGCAGCGTGCCGGTGCCGACGTAGGCCGTCGACCGGGGGACGACGGCGACGGTCGCGGCGCTCATCGCGCCGGCTCCAGGGCCGCCAGCTCGTCGCCGTAGTGCTGCAGGAACAGCTGCTCCAGGGACGGCGGCGCGCAGACCAGGCTCTCCAGGCCCAGCGCCGCCAGCTCGCGGGTGACCCCGTCGAGGTGCTCGTTGTCCACCAGGAACGTCGCCCGGTTCCCGTCGGCGGCGAAGTCGTGGACGCCGGACAGCCCGGCCAGCGGCCCCGGGTCGGCGCGCGTGACGGCGGTGACCGTGTTGCGGGTCAGGTGCCGCAGCTGGGCCAGTGTGCCGCTCTCGACGGTCCGCCCGTTGCGGATGATCGTCACGGTGTCGCACAGCTTCTCGACCTCGGCGAGGATGTGGCTCGACAGCAGCACCGAGCGGCCGGCGTCGCGCGCCTCGGCGATGCACTCGGTGAACACCGCCTCCATCAGCGGGTCCAGACCGGAGGTCGGCTCGTCGAGCACCAGCAGCTCGACGTCGGCGGCCAGTGCCGCGACCAGCGCGACCTTCTGCCGGTTGCCCTTGGAGTAGGTCCGCGTCTTCTTGGTCGGGTCGAGCTCGAACCGCTCCAGCAGCTCGGCCTTGCGCTTCCCGTCGGGGCGCCCGCGCAGCCGGATCAGCAGGTCGATGACCTCGCCGCCGGTCAGGTTGGGCCACAGCGTCACCTCGCCGGGCACGTACGCCAGGCGGCGGTGCAGCGCGACGGCGTCGGCCCACGGGTCCCCGCCGAGCAGCCGCGCGCTGCCGCCGTCCGCCCGGAGCAGGCCGAGCAGGATCCGCAGCGTCGTCGACTTCCCCGCCCCGTTGGGCCCGAGGAACCCGGCGACCTGCCCCGGCTCGACCGTGAGGTCGAGCCCGTCGAGCGCGCGGACGTCGCCGAAGCGCTTGGTCAGGCCCTGGATCTCGACGGCTGGGTTCTCGACCGCGTTCATCTCTTCTCCCGGTACTGCACGTAGGCGTCGAGCAGCGAGGAATCGGTGAGCAGGCCCTCGGTGTAGAGCTCGAGGGCGGCCAGCGAGTTGGCCTCGGCGTAGCCGCGCAGGGTGGCGCGGTAGTCGCCGTCCACCGGCGGGTGCCGCCGGACGTACGACAGGACCGCGCCGATCCCGACGTCGACGAGGAACGACGCCCGGGCCGCCGGATCGCGGCTCGGCTTCATGCGGCCGGCGGCGACGGCGTCGGCCAGGTACTGCTCGGCGTCCTCGGTCATGCGCCGCAGCAGCGTGGCGGCCAGGTCGCCGCCGGAGAGCAGGGTCTGCACGAGGTAGCCGACCAGCGGGGCGAACTCGTCGAGGGCCGCGAGCTGGTGCAGCCAGTCGGCGGGGCCCTGCTGGGTGAAGGCGTCGGTCTCGGCCTCGCGGATCACGCGCAGGACGTGCTCGTCGCAGACCGCCCGCAGGCCGTCCTTGGAACCGAAGTGGTGGATGACCAGCCCGGGGCTGACGCCGGCGTCGGCGGCGATGGCGCGCACCGAGGCGCCGAAGCCGTCGGCGCCGAACCGGCGGATCGCGGCGTCGCGGATGCGGGCGCGGCCGGTCAGGTCCTCGTCAGCCGGGGCTGAACGCATGTTCAGTACGCTAGTCATGCGTTCAGCCTCGGGCAAGGGACTTTCGGCGCCGAAAGTCCCTCAGCCGGTGACCGGGCGCATGTAGGCCCGCCAGCCGCCGGAGGCGGTGATGTCGGCGGCCGCGTCGACCCCGCCCGGGTCGGTGAGGAAGCCGGGGACGACGCTGCCGTCGTCCAGCTCCACCGGCCCGAGGGCGAGCGGCGCGGCGACCGTCGGCAGCAGCTCGCCGAGACCGGCGGCCGGCAGGTCCCACACCTCGACCTCGAGCCCCTCGGCCGGCCCGCCCGCGTCCCGCACGAGGCCGGGGCGGGGCAGCGGACCGGGCACCCGGTACATCCGGTAGCCGCCGGCCGTGCGGGCGCGGGCGTGCAGCCGGCCGCCGAGCGCGACCAGTGCCGGGTTGAGCGGTTCCCCGGTGAGGTGGGCGCCGGCGACGGCGATCAGGCTGCGGGTGGGCACCGGCTCGACCGGCTCGCCGCACCAGCGCGCCGCCAGGTCCAGCAGCGGCCGGTCGGCGAACGCCGGGGCCAGGAGCTGGACGCCGAACGGCAGCCCGTCGTCCCGGAGCCCGGCCGGCACCGCGACCGCGCACAGGTCGAGCAGGTTGACCATGTTCGTGTACGTGCCGAGCCGGGCGTTGACACCGACCGGGTCCGCGGCCACCTCGGCCAGCGTCGGGTGCCCGGGGGTGACCGGCAGCAGCAGCGCGTCGGCGCCGACGAAGGCGCGCATCGCGACCGCCCGCAGCTCGGCCAGCCGCTGCTCGCCCCGGTAGACGTCGGCGCCGGTGATCGACCGCGCCGCCAGCACGATCGCCCGCACCGTCGGGTCCAGGTGCGGGCCGTCGGGCTCGAGCTCGTCGCCGAACGCGGCCAGCCGCTCGGCGAGGAACGGCCCGCCGTAGAGCAGCCGCGCCGCCTCGAGGAACGCCGACACGTCGACCGGCACCACCCGGGCCACGGTCGCCGTGTGCGCCAGCGCCGCCTCCCAGGCGGCGGCGTGCGGCCGGTCGAGGTCCAGCGGCCCGTCCGGGACGGCGATCACCCGCAGCTCGCGGGCCACCCCCACCGGCACCTGCGCCGGCCGCGACCACGGGTCCTCCGGATCGGGGCCGGCGAGCACCTCGAACGCGGTGCGGGCCAGCGCCACGGTCCGGGTGAACGTGGTGACGCAGTCCAGCGACGGCGCCGCCGGCAGCACGCCGCGGGTCGGGACGACGCCGCGGGTGGGCTTGAGGCCGACCAGGCCGTTGAACGCCGCCGGCACGCGGCCGCTGCCCGCGGTGTCGGTGCCCAGCGCCAGGGGGACGACGCCCGCGGCCACCGCGACCGCGCTGCCCGAGCTGCTGCCGCCGCTGACGTGCTCGGCGGAGAAGACGCTCGCGCAGGCCCCGTACGGCGAGCGGGTGCCGACCAGGCCGGTGGCGAACTGGTCCATGTTGGTCTTGCCGACCGGCACCGCGCCCGCGTCGAGCAGCCGGCGCACCGCGGTCGCCGACCGCGCCGCCGGGGCGGTGCGGGCCGGGCAGGCGGCGGTGGTCGGCACGCCGGCGACGTCGATGTTGTCCTTGACCGCGAACGGCAGGCCGGCCAGCGGCCCGTCGTCCGCCGGCTCCAGCGCGGCGACCTCCTCGGGCTCCAGCAGCCGGATGAACGCCGGCTGGTCGAGGTCCGCGGCGGGAGATGAGCGGTGGGTGGTGTTCGTCGGGGTGGTGGGGCGGGTGGACGTCACTGTCTGCTCCAGCGGGCGCGCTCGGCGTCGAACGCGGCGCGGCGCCGCGCCCGGACGTCGCCGATCTCGGCAGCGGAAGCCTCCTCCAGGGCGCGGACCTCGGCCAGGGAGAACGTCGCCGGCCGGACGTCGAGATCCGCCGTCCCCGCCTTGATCGCCGCCCGGCGCGACGCCAGCTCGTCGGCCGTCACCGGCACGAACCGCAGCCGGTCGAACTGGCGCAGCAGCCACGGTTTCTCCGTCGAGCCGGGCACGTGCCGCCAGACCGGGACGGTGCGGCCGACCAGCTGGTAGCCGCCCGGGCCCTCCATCCCGTAGACGCAGAGGTAGATCCCGCCGATGCCGACGGCGTTCTGCGGCGTCCAGGTGCGGGCCGGGTCGTACTTCGTGGTCACCAGCCGGTGCCGCGGGTCGATGGGGACGGCGACCGGCGCCCCCAGGTACACGTCGCCCAGGCCGACCACGAGGTAGGTCGCGGCGGTGACGATGTCGAAGACGTCGTCCCGGCGCTCGAGGTCGTTGACCCGCCGGATGAACTCCACGTTGTCCGGGCACCAGGGCGCGTCCGGCCGCACCGAGCGGGCGTAGCGGGCCATCGCCTCGTGCGCGGCGGGGTGGTCGAGCGCCAGCGGCAGGGTGACCTCGCGGACGTCGAGGGTGACCGTCTCCGGGTCGGGCACGTCCGCGGCCAGGTCCACCAGCAGCGCGGCGAGCACGGACAGCGGCAGCGCGCGCTCGTCGACCTGGACCAGCATCGAGCGCACGCCCTCGACCAGCTCGCGGACGGCGGGCAGCCGCAGATCCCGAAGCCGCTGGGCGAGCAGGTGCACCCACACCCGGACCGACAGGTCGAGCTCGGCGGGCCCGGCCTCGACCAGCAGGTGGGCGTCACCGGCGGCGCGCACGGTGAGCGCCGGCCGGTGCCCGTCGCCGGCCAGCTCCGCGAGCACCGGCCGCGTGCCCGTGAGGGGCCAAAATGGCCATTTTGGCCCCTTCTCGGGCGCCGGGATCGGAGGGCGGCCGGCCAGCGCGGCCTCGAAGGTCGCCGCGACCGCCGCGGCGGGCTCGGCGAGCAGGCCGGCGCGCTCGGCGTTCGCCGCGTCGGCGGCCTCCGGGGTCACCGGCAGCAGGCGCACGGTGTCGCCCGGCCGCAGCTGGGCGAGCATCCACCGGTCGGCCCGGACCACCACGCAGGGGACGACGAACCCGCCGAGGCTCGGCCCGTCCGGGCCGACGATCACCGGGGTGTCGCCGGAGAGCATGACCCCGCCGACCGGGTACGCGCTGTCGTGGATGTTCGACGGGTGCAGCCCCGCCTCGCCGCCGTCCTCGCGGGCCCACTGCGGCGCCGGGCCGACCAGCCGGATCCCGGTCCGGTCGGCGCGGTGGTCCACTCTCCAGGGAGCGGCGAACAGCGCGGCCACGCCGTCCTGGGTGAGGTGCTCGGGGTCGCCGTGCGGCCCGGGCAGCACCCGGAGCGTCCACTGGTCCGTGAGCGACGGCAGCAGCGGCGCGACGTCGATCGGCGCCTGCAGGTTCTCCGTCCGCCCGATCGGCAGCGCGTCGCCGGCGGCCAGCGCCCGCCCGCCGAGGCCGCCGAAGCCGCCCAGCAGGAACGTCGCCCGGCTGCCGAGCTCGCGCGGCACCGCGAGGCCGCCGGCGACGGCGAGGTAGCCGCGCATCCCCGGCGCTCCGCAGGGGCCCAGGTCGAGCACGCCGCCGGCGGGGACGACGGTCACCACGC
Organism: Geodermatophilus sp. SMS 5-13; assembly: GCF_059428245.1. NCBI lineage: Bacteria > Bacillati > Actinomycetota > Actinomycetes > Geodermatophilales > Geodermatophilaceae > Geodermatophilus > Geodermatophilus sp. SMS 5-13. The sequence continues at coordinate 4,156,959 of NZ_CP165729.1, read as the reverse complement.
CGGGCCGGACCGGTTGCCCGTCGAGGGTGGCGTCCGCGACGGCGCCGGCCAGGCAGACCAGGGTGCGCCGGTCGAAGCGCAGCCGCGGCCCGGTCATCACCGCCTCCAGGCCGGCCGCGGTCGGCGGGTTCCCGACGGCCCGGTTGGCCAGCGCGAAGGACAGGTCGTCCCACGCGCCGGACGGCGGCACGCCGACGTCCCACAGGCCGGTGCGGCCGGCGAGGTCCTGCACGCTGGTCTGCACGCCGGGGGAGAGCACCTCCACGGTGCCGGTCGTGACGACCGGCTGGACCGCGGTCATGCCCACCACCCCAGGAGCCGGATCGGGGTCGGGTCCCAGCCGTTGCACGGGTTGTTCAGCTGCGGGCAGTTGCTGATCAGCACCAGCACGTCCCGCTCGGCGCGCACCTCGACGTACTTGCCGGGGGCGGAGAGACCGTCGGCGAAGGTCAGCCCGCCGGCTGGCGTCAGGGGCACGTTCATGAAGAAGTTGACGTTGTGGCCGAGCTCGCGGGCGCCGATGCCGGCCTGCGCGCCGTAGCGGAGGAAGGTCTCGCGGCAGGCGTGCTGGTGGCGGGTGTGCATCCCGTAGCGGACGACGTTGGACTCCTGCGCGCAGGCGCCGCCGAGGGTGTCGTGCCGGCCGCAGGTGTCGGCGGTGATCGTCACCAGCGGGTCCAGGTTCACCGACAGCAGCCGCGACCCGGCGGTCAGGTACGCCGAGCCCTGCTCGCGGATGGTGTCCATCGCGCTGTACCGGTTGGCGACGTCCTCGGCGTCGTAGAACAGCGTGTCGGCCGCCTGGTTGCCGTGCAGGTCGACGATGCGGAACGAGCCGCCGGCGGGGATCCGGCCGAGGAAGCCGTCGCCGGCTTCGACCACCACGTCGAGGACGGCGTCGTCCGCCCGTTGGGGGCTCTCGACGACGGGGAGGGCGAACGTCGTCATGCCAGCACCGCCTGCGTGTTGGCGAGCGCGCGGGCGCTCTCGGGCCGGAAGGTGACAGAGGGGTCGTCCGGGCCGTAGGGCTCGCCGGCCTCGACGACGGCCCGGACGGCGCCCGGCGCCCACTCCGCCGCCATCGGGTGGGGGGCCGTGGCGAACACCAGCAGCAGGTCCTGCTCGGCGCGCAGGGTCACCCAGTCGCCGGCGCGGGCGTGGTCGGCGACGTGGGCGAACCCGCCGTCCGGACCGATCGCGACCTTCGCGAAGAAGTTCACGCAGCCGTGCAGGTCGGCCGGGCCGCGGCCGTGCTTGCGCAGCTCGCTGAGCAGCCCGTACCGGGCCGAGCGGCGCCACTCGTTGCGGTCGGTGCCGTACGACGACGGCCCGAACGCCGCGGTGTGGACGTCGAGGGAGTGCCCGGTGAGGCAGTCGTGCCAGTCCAGCGACGACCCGGTGACCGAGGCCAGCGCGGTGCCGCGGTCGCTCATCAGCACCATGGGCGGCCGGATCCGGGCGCTCATCTGCGCCTTGAGGGTGTCCGGGATGTTCAGCCGGTCCACTGGGTCGGCCGCGGCGTAGACCAGCGTGGAGCACACGGCGCCGTCGTCGAGGGCGGTCAGGCGCAGCACGCGGCCGGCCCTCAGCTGCAGCGACCAGTAGCCGCCGGCGGGGATGGCGTGGTCGAGGATCACTCCGCCACCTCCAGCGCCGGGGTGGCGAGCAGCGGAGCCGGGGCGGCCTGCCGCTTCTGGGCGGCGTAGGCCAGTGCGCCGACGGCCAGGGCCCCGGCGAGCAGCAGCTCGGGGAAGAACTGCAGGTACCACTCGGTGCCGAACACCTCGGCACGCGGCCAGCCCAAGTTGACCGCCATCGCGATGCCCCAGACGACGGCGAGGACGTTGACCACCAGGCCGAACCGGCCGAGCGAGAACAGCCCGTCGCCGCGGGCCCACCCGCCCCGCAGCCGGCGGCGCAGCAGCGGGATCGTCACCATCAGGTAGGCGATGTAGAGCAGCATGATGCAGACGCTGGTCAGCGCCAGGAAGACCGCCTCGTTGTGCACGTTGAGCACCAGCAGCGCGACGGTCAGGACGCCGACGACGACGGCCGGCAGGATCGGCGCGCCGGTGCGGCGGTTGACCTTCGACAGCGCCGCGGAGAACGGCAGGACCCGGTCGCGGGCCATCGAGAACATCATCCGGGTGGTCGCGGTCTGGATGGCCAGCGTGCAGACCAGCACCGCGATCGCCACGATCACCAGGAAGGCGCGGCCGAGACCGTCGCCGAGCCGGCTGAGCAGCACCGAGGGCAGGCCCTGGGCGGGGTCGCCGAGCGCGCCGTCGGTGAGGCTGGGCGCGGCCATCAGCGTGGCGAGCAGCATGAAGGCGCCGCCGATGCCGGAGACGACCAGCGCGCGGAGGATCGTGCGCGGCGCCGTCCGCCGCGGGTTCCTGGTCTCCTCGGAGAGCTCGCCGGCGCTGTCGAAGCCGACCATCACGTAGGCGGCCATCAGCCCGGAGACGACGAACGCCCACAGGTAGGGCGAGCCGGAGCCGCCGGCGATGCCGGTGTCGAGGACGACGCCCGGGCCCCGCTCGGCCTTGGAGAACAGCGCGACGCAGAGCAGCACGACGCCGACCAGCTCGCAGGTGACGCCGATGCTGTTGATGACCGACATGGCCCGGACGCCGACCGCGTTGATCAGCGTGGTCACGACGAGCACGCCGCTGCCCAGCAGGACGGCGTTGGCGGTGGGGCTCTCCAGGATCTGGAAGCCGCTCCAGATGGCCGGAAGCACGATCTGCATCGCGATCGCCGCGGCGGCCACGGTGACCACCTGCGCGACCAGCATCAGCCAGCCCGCCGTCCAGCCCCAGACGGCGCCGCCGAGGCGGGTGGCCCACTGGTAGATGCACCCGGAGATTGGATAGCGGGCGGCCAGCTCCGAGAAGCACAGCGCCACCAGCAGCTGGCCGGCGAACACGATCGGCCAGGTCCAGAAGAAGGAGGGCCCGCCGAAGCCGAAGCCGAAGCTGAACAGCTGGAACACCGTGGTCAGGATGGAGACGAACGAGAACCCGGCGGCGAACGAGCCGAAGCTGCCGATGCTGCGATGCAGCTGCGGCCGGTAGCCGAAGTTCTCCAGGTCGCTGTCGTCGGCGACGGCCGGAGCGGTACGGGGTGGGTCTGCGAGCGCGGTCATGGCCGGGCCCTCTCCTCCGCGGAGCCCGGGCACGGCCCGGGCCGGTGATGGCCTCCCGGGCTTTTCTCCCGCCGTGGGACGGGGCCGCTGCGCCCCGCCTGCATCTCTCGGACCAGTCCCGCTCGAGGTGAGCGGCGGAACCCTAGACGCGCCCCGCAGCAGGTCCTGCGGGTCGTCGAGGAGTCAACGGGGCGGCGATGTCACCGCCGGGTCCGTTTCGTGAAGTGCCGGTATCGGATCGCGCGCCGCTGTTGCGGCCCCGTTACGTCCGTTTCACGGCGCGCGTGCCTGGGTGAGATGCGGGCGCCCCGAGACCGCGCATCTCACGCCGGCCTGTGGACGGCGCCAGCAGGGCGGACGTCGCCGCGGCCATCCTCTGCCGGTGCCCCGACGCCCCGCTCCGTCGCGCCTGCGCGGTCCCAGCACCCGAGGGGACGCCGTGGCGGCGGGGCTCACCGACTGGGGACTGCGCCACCGGGACATCTCGCGGCTGTCCCGCGACACCTACCTCCCGGCCGCGCACGTCGCCGACCTGCGCTCACGGCTCCCGGCGATCCTGCTGACTTCTCCACCGGGCACGGTCGTCAGCCACGAGACCGCGGCGGCGCTGTGGAAGGTCGAGATCCCGTTGGTCCGCACCGACGGCCCGGTGCACCTGACCGTGCCGCCGCAGTCGCGAGCGCGAAACCGAAGCGACCGTCGGATCCACCGCGGCGTCGTCGAGGCGCACGACGTCGAGCGCCGCTGGCGCCTTCCGACCACCGCGCCCGCGCGGACATGGCGGGATCTGGCCGGCGTGCTCGGGCCGGCGGCACTGCTCGCCGTCACCGACCAGCTGCTCGGCTTCTGGTGCAGCCCGGCCGACCTGGAGCAGGCGCTGGCGCGTCGGCCGAACGGTCGCGGAGCGGCGCGCGCCCGCCGGGTGCTCCCGGTCGCGGACCCGAAGGTCGACTCACCGATGGAGTCGGTGCTCCGGTGGCTGCTGCACGAGGCGGGTCTGCCGCGGCCGGTGCTGCAGCACCGGGTGCTCGACGACCGGGGACGCCAGATCGGGTTCGGCGATCTCGTGTGGCCGGATCCCAAGGTGCTGGTGGAGTTCGACGGGAACGTGCACCGCGAGCGCAAGGTGTTCGTCGACGACCTCCGCCGGCAGAACCGGCTGGTCCTCGAGGGGTGGACGGTGCTGCGGTTCACCTCCGCCGACGTCCTGGGGCGGCCCGAGCAGGTCGTCGCCGCGATCCGGAGGGCGCTCGGCCGGTGAGATGCGCGGTCTCGTGGCTTCCCGGGCCGGGAAGCCACGAGAGCGCGCATCTCGCGTCAGAGCAGGCGGCCGAGGGTGAGCTCGTCGGGTGTGCCGCCGAAGTACCTGTCGAGCACCTGCGCGAACACCGGGTCGCCGTCGGCGGCGGCGAACAGGGTCATCGACGAGCGCAGCTTCTGCGCGTCGACCGGCCCGAGGACGGCGACCGCGTCGGAGCCGGGCAGGCCGAGCAGCGCCCGCGCGCACTCCACCAGCCGCGGGCCCAGCACCGGGTGCGCGAGATAGGCCCGCGCCTCGTCCAGGCCGGAGATCGCGTAGTACTGCGAGGCCGTGCTCCGGCCCAGCCCGGCGACCTGCGGGAAGACGAACCAGATCCAGTGGCCCTGCTTGTGCCCGGCGCGCAGCTCGGCCAGCGCCAGCTCGTAGGTGCCGCCGCGGTCCTGGGCGTCGAGGAATCTTTCGAGATCTGCGCTCATGTGTCGATCCGGCCGTCGTCCGTTCGTGTAGGAGGTGAGCCGGCAGGCTGCCGGCGCCGAGGAGGAGAGCAGAGATGGCCCTGTACGTGATCGGCATGTACCAGCCCGACGGGATCGTGCCCCCGCCCGAGTTCCTCGCCCCGATCATGGCCCAGCTCGGTGAGCTGCAGCAGGAGATGCAGACGGCCGGCGCCTGGGTCTTCTCCGGTGGGCTGCACGACGCGTCCACCGCGACCGTCCTGCAGAAGAACGACCGCGGCGACGTGCTCGTCACCGACGGTCCCTACACCGAGGGCAAGGAGCACCTGGGCGGGTTCACCGTCGTCGAGGCCCCGGACCTCGACGCGGCCCTGCACTGGGGACGGCGGCAGGCGGAGATCACCGGCCTGCCGATCGAGGTGCGGCCGTTCCGGGAACGCTTCGAGTGACCGACGCCGCCGGCGTCGCGCGGGTCTTCCGCGAGGAGCACGGCCGCGCCGTCGCCGTCCTGACCCGTGTCCTCGGCGACCTCGACCTCGCCGAGGACGCGGTGCAGGACGCGTTCGAGGCGGCAGTCGAGCGCTGGCCGGAGCAGGGGCTGCCGCCGAGCCCGGCCGGCTGGATCCTCACCACCGCCCGCAACCGGGCGATCGACCGCCTCCGGCGGGAGGCCACGCGGGACGACCGGCACGCCCAGGCCGCCCTGCTGCACGTGCAGGAGCGGGAGGAGGACGGCGTGGTGCGCGACGACCGGCTGCGGCTCATCTTCACCTGCTGCCACCCGGCGCTGGCCCCGGCGGCGCAGGTCGCGCTCACCCTGCGGCTGCTCGGCGGGCTCACCACCGCCGAGATCGCCCGCGCCTTCCTGGTGCCCGAGCCGACGATGGCGCAGCGGCTGGTGCGGGCGAAGGGCAAGATCCGCGACGCGCGCATCCCGTACCGGGTGCCGGACGAGGCGGAGCTGCCCGACCGGCTGCGCGCCGTCCTCGCGGTGGTCTACCTGGTCTTCACCGAAGGGCACACGGCGACCTCGGGCGACGCGCTCACCCGCGAGGACCTCTGCGCCGAGGCGATCCGGCTCGGCCGGCTGCTGGCCGAGCTGATGCCCGACGAGCCGGAGGTCACCGGGCTGCTCGCGCTGATGCTGCTCGTCGAGTCGCGCCGCCCGGCGCGGACCGGTCCGGACGGCGCCCTGGTGCTGCTCGCCGACCAGGACCGCAGCCGGTGGGACGCCGGCCTGATCGCCGAGGGCCAGGCGCTGGTGCGGCGGTGCCTGCGGCGCAACCGCCCGGGGCCGTACCAGGTGCAGGCCGCGATCAACGCCGTCCACAGCGACGCCGCGACCGCCGCCGACACCGACTGGCGGCAGATCGTCGCCCTCTACGACCAGCTGCTGGCGCTGACCCCCACGCCGGTCGTCGCGCTGCACCGGGCGGTCGCGGTCGCCGAGGTGGCGGGGCCGGCCGCCGCGCTCGCGCTCGTCGACGCCCTCGACCTGCCCGGCTACCACCTCGTCCCCGCGGTCCGCGCGGACCTGCTCCGCCGCCTCGGCCGGGACGCCGAGGCCGCGGCGGCCTACGCGGCCGCGCTGGAGCGGACCACCAACGAGGCCGAGCGGGCCTTCCTCGCCGGCCGGCTCGACACGGTCCGCGGCTGAGTCACCGCAGCGCGGCCTCCACCGCGCCGGCGACCGCGAGCAGGGCGGCGTCGTCGCCCGGCAGCGCCTCCAGCGAGATCCCGATCGGCAGGCCGGCCTCCGTCGTCCCCGCCGGCAGCGAGATCGCCGGCATCCCGGCGGTCGAGCCCGGCCCGGTGTTGCGGATCGAGGTGAGGAAGACCGGCACCTGGCGCCCGTTCAGCTCGGTCGTGTCGTCGCCCCCGAGCGGCGGCGCGGGCAGCGGAACCGTGGGGTAGACCAGCGCGTCGAGCCACTCGGTGTCGATCGGGCGGAGCGCGGCGGAGTAGGCGGCGCGCAGCCGCTCGCGGGTGGCCAGGGCCTGCCGGTAGACCTCGTCGGTGAAGCTGCCGCCGGCGGCCAGCTCCATGGCGCCGCGCACGTCGGGGGAGGCGACCCGGGCCAGGACGTCGGCGAAGGTCAGCTCCCGCTCGGGCCCGGGCAGGGTGGCGAGGTAGGCAGGGAGGTCCTCGGCGATCTCGAAGAAGACGATGGGGAACCCGCACTCCGCGTCCAGGTCGTGCGCGCCGGCGACGTCCACCTCGACCAGCTCGATCCCGGCGTCGGCGAGCCGGTCGAGCGACCGCTCGGTGCGGTCGGCGACCTCGGGGTGCAGGTCGTCGAAGTAGCCGCGGCGGGGGACGCCCAGCCGCGGCCGGCGGCCGGACGGACCGGCGGCCGGGTCGCCGGTCACCAGCTCGTCGACGACGGCGACGTCGGCGACCGCGGTGGCGAAGACGCCGGCGGTGTCGCGGGTGCGGGAGATCGGCACCACGCGATCGGTGCCCCACCGGCCGACCGTCGGCCGCCAGCCGACGACCCCGCAGTGCGCGGCCGGCACCCGCATCGAGCCGCCGGTGTCCGTGCCGAGGGCGATCGGGACGACGCCGGTCGCGACCGCCACCGCGGACCCGCCCGACGAGCCGCCGGGGGAGCGGCTCGGGTCGTGCGGGTTGCGGACCGGCCCGAACGCGGCGTTGTTGCTGGTGATGCCCAGCGCCAGCTCGTGCAGGTTGGTCTTGCCGACGATCCCGGCCCCGGCGGCGCGCAGCCGCTCGACGGCGCGGTGGTCCCGGCCCGGGCGGGAGTCCGCCAGGGCCGGGGTGCCGCCGGTCGTGGGGAAGTCGCGGGTGTCGAGGTTGTCCTTCACCGCCAGCGGGACGCCGGCGAGCGGGCCCGCGCCGGCCTCCACCCGCTCGGCCAGCGCGAGGAAGGCGCCCAGGCCGGCGATCCCCCGCGCTCGCCCGAGGGCCTCGGCGAGCACCTCCTCGGCGCTCGTCGCGGCGATGCGCTCCCGGAACCGGTCGAGACCCGAGGCCGACAGAGAGGTCATGCCGTCACCCCCGCAGCCGGGAGCGGACGAGCCGCCTGCTCCGGGAGCGCCCGTCCGAACAGGACGAGCACGGCGGGGGTGAGGACGACGCCGAGCAGCACGGACACGGCGAGGTAGGCCACGTCGCTCGTGGCGAGCGAGGCGACGACGTACACGACCAGCACGAGTGCCTCGGCCCACGCGAGGATCCGCAGCCGCGGTCGGGGGAACAGCGACGTCCCACAGAGCCGGCCAATCAGGACGAAGGCCGTCGCGAAGAGGGCGTACGCGCCGAGGCCCACGTAGGCGGTGAGGTTCCCGATCGTGTCGGAGGCCCGCCCGATGGCGACCAGGTCCTCCGGGGACGTCGCCGCGTACCCCGCGTCCCGCCAGAAACCGAGCTGGCTGAGGTAGACGAGGTCGGACAGCAGAGCCAGCATCGCGCCCACCTGGATGAGCATCGCCGGGAGCTCGACGCGCGGGTCGCCGTCGCCGACGGTGCGCACGAAGGCGCGGGCGAGGACGATCGCCGCGACGTAGCCGATCGGCCCGAGCACGTCGCGGACCGCGATGTCCCAGACGATGTCGTGCTGCCGTTCGATCCACGCGGCGTAGAACCCGGCCAGGTCCGCGGTGCGGCCGGCCGTGGTCTCCTCGAACGTGGGGATCGGGGCGAGCAGTTCGAGGCCGTCGGCGAGGAACAGCAGCGTCTGCGCCAGCAGGGCGACCGCCGCGACGATCGCGGCGGTGCGCCCCAGCCGGGTCCAGCCGGTTGCGCGGTCGCTCATGCGAGGTGGGTGCGGAACCAGCGCAGCTGCGCGGCGGCGTTCTGCTCGAACGTCGGCGGGGTGTACGCCTCGAAGTGCCCACCGGGCAGGACGACGAGCTCCTTGGGGTGCCGCGCCCGCTCGAAGTAGTCCAGCGCCAGGTCGGCCACCGTCAGGTGGTCCTTCGCCGCGACCACCATCATCAGGGGCGTGGGCGAGATGTCCTGGATGTAGGCGCCCGGCTCGTACTCGATGAACATCTCCACCGAGCGCAGGGTCACCTCGTTGCGCCAGCTCGGCGCCCGCTCCTGGGCCGCGTCGAGGAAGAAGTCGTGCGAGTCCTCGGTGGGCAGCGCGCAGGGCTCGTCCGGCTCCTTCTCCCAGGCCACCTGGATCATCCCCGGCTCCTTGCCGGCGTAGCGGGCGACGCGGTCGGCGTCGAACATGTCGCGGAGCGCGGCGAAGGTGTCCGACCGGATCAGCCGGCGGGCGTTGGCCAGCCCGCTGACCAGCGGCACCTGGGAGACGACGCAGCTCACCCGCCGGTCCAGGGCACCGACGACGAGGACGTGCGCGCCGCTGTAGCTCGAGCCCCACACGCCGATGCGCTGCGGGTCGGTCCACGGCTGGCCCAGCGCCCAGGTGATCGCCGTCCGGTAGTCGCGGATCTGCTGCCACGGGTCGATCTCGCCGCGCGGCTCGCCGTCCGAGGCGCCCAGGTTGCGGTTGTCGTAGACCAGCACGCCCAGCCCGCCGGCGGCGAAGTACTCGGCGAAGGAGTCCAGGTACATCTCCTTGACCGCCGAGTACCCGTGCGCCATCACGATCAGCGGCTGGGGGTCCCGGGGGCCGACGGAGCCGCCTTCGGGGGCGTAGTGCCAGCCGCGCAGGGTGACGCCGTCCTCGGTGGGGAACTCCACGTCCTGGCGCATGTCTCCTCCTGGGTGTGCTCGCAGGTGCTGCGCACTCTGCGCCGTCCGGAGAGGGGTGGCGGGCGGATTGCCGCGTTTGAGACACCGCCGCGCGGGTCGTCACCTCCCGTCGTCCCGTCGACGGGATCTGCACCGAGTGCCTCCCATGTGGTGTGCATCACAGCAAGTCTTGTGGCGTTCCGGAACTCGCGGCTAGCGTCCGCCCAGCTGACCGGGCCGCGAGCCGTCGGTCCCGGCGCCTTCGTGGAGGCTCCTCATGGCAGTGCTGCCTGACGTCCGGGCGACGACGCGCAATCCGCTCGAGCCGCTCGGCGCCGACGAGATCCGCCGGATCGCGGAGATCGTCCGCGAGCAGCGCCAGATCGGATCCCGGGTCCGGTTCGTGACCGTCGCGCTGCACGAGCCGGCCAAGCGGGAGGTGCTCGAGCACGATCGCAACGGCGGCCCCGCGCCCGACCGGGCCGGGTTCGCCGTCCTCTACGACCGCGAGGCGCAGCAGACGATCGAGGCCGTCGTCTCACTGTCGAGCGGCACGGTCACCTCGTGGCGCGTGCTCGCGGACGTGCAGCCGAGCGTGATGCTCGAGGAGTTCTTCCAGACCGAGGAGATCACCCGCGCCGACCCGCGCTGGCAGGAGGCGATGCGCAAGCGCGGGGTCACGGACTTCTCGCTGGCCATGATCGACCCGTGGGCCGCCGGCTACGACATCGAGGACCCGAAGGGACGCCGGCTGGTCCGGCCGCTGACCTTCGTCCGCTCGCGTGAGGACGACAACGGCTACGCCCGGCCGGTCGAGGGGCTGATCGCCCTCGTCGACCTGGACCTCATGGAGGTCATCGACGTCCGCGACCACGGCGTCGTCCCGCTGCCCCCGAAGGCCGGCAACTACATGCCGGAGCTGATGTTCGACGACGACAACCGGCCCGCGCACACCCGGCTGCGGGACGACGTCCGGCCGCTGGAGATCACCCAGCCCGAGGGGCCGAGCTTCAGCGTCGACGGGCACGCGGTCAGCTGGCAGAAGTGGCGGCTGCGGGTCGGCTACACCCCGCGCGAGGGGCTGGTGCTGCACCAGATCGGCTACGAGGACCGCGGCCGGCTGCGCCCGGTGATCTACCGGGCGTCGCTGTCGGAGATGTACATCCCCTACGGCGACCCGGCGCCGACGCACCGCATCAAGAACGTCTTCGACGAGGGGGAGTACGGCGTCGGGCTGCTGCTCAACCCGCTGGAGCTCGGCTGCGACTGCCTCGGCGAGATCCACTACTTCGACGCGGTCGCCAACGACCAGGAGGGCCAGCCGGTCACCATCCCGAACGCGATCTGCATGCACGAGGAGGACTACGGGGTCGGCTGGAAGCACACCGACTTCCGCACCGAGAAGATGGAGGTCCGCCGGTCCCGCCGGCTGGTGATCTCCTGCTTCGCCACCGTCGGCAACTACGAGTACGGCTTCTTCTGGTACCTCTACACCGACGGCACCATCCAGTACGAGGTGAAGCTGACCGGCGTCATCTCGACCGGCGCCCTCGCCGACGGGCAGCAGCCGCGGCACGGCGTCGTCGTCGCCCCCGGCCTGTACGGGCCGCACCACCAGCACTTCTTCAACGTCCGGCTGGACATGCAGGTCGACGGGGAACGCAACTCCGTCTACGAGGTGGACGCAGCCGCCCTGCCGCCCGGCCCGGACAACCCGTACGGCAACGCCTGGGAGGCGAGGAAGACCCTGCTCGGCCAGGAGTCCGAGGCCCGCCGGCTGATCGACCCGCTGGTCGCCCGGACCTGGTACGTCGTCAACCCGAACGAGACCAACGAGCTGGGGCAGCCTCCCGGCTACAAGCTCATGCCCGGCGACAACGTGCTGCCGCTGCAGCAGGAGGGCTCGCAGGCCTTCGCCCGCGCCCAGTTCGCCTACAAGCACCTGTGGGTCACGCAGTTCGACCCGCACGAGCGGTACGCCGCCGGCGACTACCCGAACCAGCACGGCTCACCCGGTGGCCTGCTGGAGTACCAGCAGGCCGACCGCCCGCTGGAGAACGAGGACCTCGTCGTCTGGTACTCCTTCGGCGCCCATCACGTGGTCCGGCCGGAGGACTGGCCGGTCATGCCGGTGAGCTACATCGGCTTCATGCTCAAGCCGGTCGGCTTCTTCGACGGCAATCCCGCGCTGGATCTGCCGCGTCCGGCCGCGGCCTGCCACACCGGGAACGGCCACGGCGACGGGCACGCCGCCGCCGACGCGAACGGGCAGGCCGGGCGGTGAGCGCGGACCAGACGGCGCCGCACGCCGTCCAGTCCGACACCGGGCTGGCCCACGGCTCGATGAGCCAGCTGGACGTGATGGCCCAGTCGGTGGCCGGCATCGCACCGAGCGCGGCCATGGCGACCACGCCCGCGCTGATCGCCCTGTTCGCCGGCCAGGGGGCGTGGCTGTCCTACGTCGCCGCCACCGTGGTCGTCGTCCTCGTCGGGCTGGTCGCGACCCAGTTCGGGCGGCGGTTCGCCTCCTCGGGCTCGCTGTACAGCTACGTGGCCCGCGGGCTGGGCCCGACCGGGGCGTTCGCCGCGGGCTGGGGACTGGTCATCGGCTACGTGTTCATCGCGATCATCGGCGTGCTCGGCACCGGCGTCTACTTCGGCAGCCTGCTCGGCCAGATGGGGATCTCGGCGACGAGCACCGTGGCGATCTGCATCATCCTGGCGGTCGCGGCGGTCGCGGCCGGGGCCTTCGCCGTCGTGGGCATCCAGATCTCCACCCGCGTGGGGCTCGTGCTCGAGGTCATCTCGATCGCTGCGGTGCTCCTCGTGCTCATCACGGTCCTGGCCAAGGGGGGCGCGGCCGGCGCAGGCACCTCGCAGTTCTCGTTCGAGGGCGTGAGCTTCGACGGCGTGGCCTTCGGCATCGTGCTCGGCGTGCTCGGCTTCGTCGGCTTCGAGAGCGCCGCCAGCCTGGGTGCGGAGGCGAAGGATCCGCACCGCGCGATCCCGCGGGCCGTGCTGGGCAGTGCCGTGCTCGTCGGCATCCTCTACGTCTTCGCGGCCTACACGATGGTGGAGGGCTTCGGCGACCCCGGGGCGCTGAGCGCGAGCACCGCGCCGATCAGCGACCTCGCGGCCCGGTTCGGGCTGGGCAGCGTCTCGTGGCTGGTGGATCTCGGGGTCACCGCGTCGTTCTTCGCCGTCACGATCGCCTGCATCAACGCCTCGTCGCGCATCATCTACACGATGGGCGAGGAGGACGTCCTGCCCCGCGTGCTCGGCCGGGCGCACCCCACGCACAAGACCCCGTACGTGGCGATCGCCGTCATCGCGCCGGTCGTGCTGGTGGTGCCCATCGTGTGGGTGGCCTCGGGGGCGGCGCCGCTGGAGGTGTTCGCCTACGTCGGCACGATCGGCACGTTCGGCTACATGCTCGCCTACGTGCTCATGGCGATCGCGCTGCCGTTCTTCCTGCGCCGGCGCGGTGAGGCCAACGCGCTGTCGGCGGTGCTGGCGGTGGTGGTGGTCGCGGCACTGCTCTACGTGTTCTACAAGAACGTGATCCCGGTGCCGCCCTACCCGCTGAACCTGATGCCGTGGATCTTCCTCGGCCTCGTCGTCCTCGGGTTCGTCTGGTACGCCATCGAGCGGGTGCGCAAGCCCCAGTTGGTCCGGGAGGTCGGCAGCCACGAGGAGGAGCCGATCCCGCCCGGCGCGCTGCACGAGGGCCGTCCGGCCGCGGACGGCGAGCAGGCGTAGGGGAGCAGCCGCGGCGGCTAGCCTCCGGCCATGCCGGAGACCGAGACGACGCCGCAGGTGCACGCGAACACCCGCGCGTTCCGCGGCGCGTCGTTCCACTACGCGGACTTCAGCGGCGCGACCTTCCGCGACTGCGACCTGAGCGGGGCGCGGATCGTCAGCTCGATCGTGGACGGCCTGGTGATCTCCGGGTTCAGCGGGCGGGCCGGCCGGGTGATGGTGGACGACGTCGACGTCAGCGCCTACGTGGCCGCGGAGCTCGACCGGCGCCATCCGGAGCGCGTGCGCCTGCGCGCGGCCGGGACCGCCGACGAGCTGCGCGCCGTGGGGGGCGAGCTCGAGCGTCTCTGGGACGACACGCTCGCCCGTGCCGGGCGGCTGCCCGAGGCGGCGCTGCAGGAGCGGGTCGGCGGGGAGTGGTCGTTCGTCGAGACGCTGCGCCACCTCGTCTTCGCCGTCGACTCGTGGGTGGGCGGATGGCTGCGCGGCGAGGCGGCGCCGTTCTCGCCGCTGGCCCTGCCGCCCACCGACCTGGCCCCGGAGGAGTGGCCGACGATCGGCCTCGACCCCGACGCCCGCCCCTCCTCCGCCGAGGCGGCGGCACTGTTCGCCGACCGGCGGGCACGGGTGCGCGCCGTCCTGGACGAGGTCACCGACGCCGAGCTGGACGAGCCGCGCACCGCCGCGCCCGTGCCGGCCTGGGGCGAGGAGACGCATGCGGTGCGGGCGTGCCTGCGGACGGTTCTGCAGGAGCTCAGCGAGCACCGCCGCTTCGCCGAGCGCGACCTCGCCGCGCTCACCTGAGTGCAGCCAACGTGATGAGGTCCCGCCATCAGCCTGCCGACCGGCGGCCCCTCGAGCCCTAGACGGACGGGCGCCGGGTGAGCGCGGCGCCGGCGGCCAGCACCAGCTGACCGACAACGAGCGCGGTGCCGGTCCACATCAGCCCGCCGGCGCCGGCGTGGACGTGCTGGTGCTGCGTCATCAGGGTGGCGTGCAGCAGCAGCATTCCGGCGTCGACCGCGGCGGTCAGCCCCCACACGGACGCCGTCGGCGAGCGCCACAGGTGCCAGGCGCAGGGCAGGCAGGCCAGCGCCATCGCGGCGAGGACCAGCCCGCCCAGGGAGTCCCCGCCCACCTGCAGCAGGTGCACCGCGGCGGAGGCCAGGGCGAGCGGGGCGGCCGCCCGGCCGAGGGAGAGAACCCCCGGCCGGGCGGCCGCGACGGCGCTCGTCATCCCTCGTGCGCGCAGTGCGAGGACGTCGACCGCGGCACCCCGAGGGCGGGGTTGCGGTCGAAGAAGCCCACCGGCTTGAGGGTGAAGCCGGTGTAGTCGGTCGGCATGACCGGCCAGTCCTCGGGCCGCGGGAAGTGGGTCAGCCCGAAGGTGTGCCACAGGACGACGTCGGCGTCCTCCAGTGGCGCGTCGTCCGCCACGAACGACGGCAGCCCGCCCTCCCCGGGGTGCTGGTTGACGAAGTCGCCGGCCGGATACCGCTCGGCCGGGTCGTACTCGGTCACCCACAGGCTCCTCGTCGAGAACGTCGCCCGCTGGTGGATCGAGGACTGCTCGTCGGCGAGCAGCAGCGGCTGGTTCTGCGGATGCAGGGCGTAGCCGACGGGCTGGCCGAGCCGGTTGGTCTTCGCCTGGTTGACCACGTGCCACGTGCGGCCGACCGTGGCGTCGGTGACCCGGCCGCCCTCCGACTCCCGGGTCAGCGGGGTCAGCCGGCGGGTGAACGCGTTGCCGTACGGGTTGCCGTCGCCCATCGGCACCCGCACCGCGTCCACCTCGTGCACGGTGTTCTGCTGGCCGTCGACGGCCATGTCCAGCCGGGCCGAGAACAGGTGCTGGTGGAACGGCGCCCCCAGCCCGGGCGCGATCTCGGTGGCGTACGGGTGGTCCTCGCCGCGGTAGGCGGAGGTGAAGACGATGCCGGTGGCCTTGCTCTCCAGCTGGATCGTGCCGTCGGTGTAGAGGTACCAGTAGAAGCCGTAGTCGTAGTTGCCGATCGTGGTGAAGAAGCTGATCACCAGCCGGCGCGAGCGCCGCGTCTCGGCCATCTGGTTGAACAGGTCGGTGTGCTTCCAGCCGACGCCGTAGTCCTCCTCGTGCAGGCAGATGGCGTTGGTGATGGTGCGCGGATTGCCGTCCTCGTCGGCGAGCAGCGCGTCGAAGTAGTGGATCTCGCCCAGGCAGTCGCAGCCCAGCTCGAGCGAGTTGGCGTACCGGGCGAAGAGGTACTCGCCGGTGTCGAAGTAGTTCTGCCAGAACCGCACCGGCGAGGGGTCGGCGTAGGGCACGACCATCTCGGCGATCGAGGCGCGGTAGACCACCGAGCGGCCGTCGATCGAGAGCTGGTTGAGGATCAGCCCCTCGCGGGGGTCGAAGCCGACCCGGAACTCCCAGCCGGCCCAGCGGACGACGTCGTCCTCGACCGTGAAGCTCGGTCCCTCGGGCTGGGTGATCTCGATCGGCTTGAGGTCGCGCGGCGTCGCCGGGTGCGCCTCGCCGTCCCACTCGCCGCGCTCGGCCGGCACGGGCAGGTCGAAGTGGTCGTGCACCGCGGTGGCCACCCCGCGGGTGATGTCGACGTAGGCGACCACCCCGTCGACCGGGTGCGCCCACGGCAGGTCGGCCTCGTCGGCCTGGTGGAACCCGAGCACGCGGACGACGCGGTGACCGAACTCGTCGGGGAAGTAGGAACCGGCCGACAGCGGGACGGCGCGCACGTTCGCGACCTCGAGGCCGCGCTTGGCCATCGCGGCGATCCAGCGCTCGTCGGTGGCCAGGATCGGCTCGATGGCCTCGAACTCGGCGTCGAGGATCGGCAGCTGGCCGTCGGCGACGGCGTTGATCTCCTCGTCGCGGACGACGGCGCGCCCGGTGACCGAGACGATGACGTCGCGGCCGGCGCCGGTGGCGCGGTCGAGCAGCAGCACCCGCAGCCGCCGCTCGAGCGGCTGGCCGGGGGACCAGGCGAGGACGTCGCGCTTGTGCGGCTCCTCGAGGCCGACGTAGACGAACTTGGTGCTCTCCTTCACCAGCCCGGCGGCCTGGACGACCTCGCGGGCGGCGGTGATCTCCTCGGGCGTCATCCGCGACAACGGGTGGGTGGCGGTGGACTGCGGAGCGGTGAGGGTCATGGGGTTCTCTCTCCTCAGATCTGCGGTGCGTTGTCGGCGAGGGACGCCGTGGTGAGGTTGCGGGCGGCGTTCGGACGGGCCTTGGCGAGCGCCCAGCCGGCGGCCAGGGCGACGGCGAGCAGCACGCCGGCGCCGACCCCGAGCGCGGTGTTGCCGCCCATGAGCAGCGGCAGGTTCTTGACGAGCAGCACGAGGATCAGGCCCAGGCCGACCAGGCCGAGGGCGGGCGCGATCAGCGAGTGCCATGGCCGGCGGTCCAGCCCGGTGCGCCGGAAGAACACGAGCACGGCCAGGCAGGCCAGCAGCATCAGGAGGACGATGCCGACGCTGGCGATGCCGGCCAGCCAGGTGAAGATCTCCAGCACCGGGTCCAGACCGGCGATCGCGCAGATCGCCATGAGCAGCGCGCCGACCGCGGTCGTGATCAGCGAGGCGACGTGCGGCGAGGCGTGCCGGGCGTGGCTGCGGCCGCAGATCCCGGGCAGCACGCCGGTGTTGCCGAGCGAGAACGCGTAGCGGGACAGCACGTTGTGGAACGACAGGATCGCCGCGAACAAGCTGGTCACGAAGAGCACCTGCATGATGTCGCCGATCACGGTGCCGACGTACTGCTGGGCGGTCGTGACCACGATGCCGCCCGGGTCGGCCGCGGACGCCTCGACGATCGAGCTGTCGCCCCACGCACTCACGATGGCCCACGACGAGAGCGTGTAGAAGACCCCGATGAGAGCCAGGGCGAGATACGTGGCGCGGGGGATGGTGCGGTTCGGGTCGCGGGCCTCGTCGCGGAAGATCGCCGTCGCCTCGAAGCCGATGAAGCCGGCGATGGCGAACATCAGCCCGATGCCGGGCGAGCCGGAGAGGATCTGCGAGGGCTGGAACATCGCCGTCGAGAAGCCCTCGGGGCCGCCGCCGTGGCCGATGATCCCGGCGTCCATGATCAGCACGATCGCGATCTCGGCGACCAGCAGGACACCGAGCACCTTGCTCGACAGCTCGATGTGCCGGTAGCCGAGCAGCCCGGTGACGGCGAGGACGGCGAACGTCCAGACCCACCAGGGCAGCGACGGCCCGCCGTACCCGGAGACCAGGTCGCCGAGCAGGAAGCCGATGTAGCCGTAGACGGCGCCCTGGACGGTGATGTAGCTGATCAGCGCGACCAGCGCGCTGCCGAGCCCGGCGCCGCGGCCGAGGCCGGTGCCGATGTAGGAGTAGAAGGCGCCGGCGTTCGGCACGTGCCGGGTCATCGCGGTGAAGCCGACGGCGAAGAAGAACAGCACGACCGCCGAGACGATGTACATCGCCGGGTAGCCGGCGCCGTTGCCGGCGGCGATGCCGATGGGCACGGAGCCGGCGATGACGGTCAGGGGTGCGGCGGCGGCGACCACCATGAACACGATGGCGCCCGGGCCGAGTCGGCCGGTCAGGCGATGGTGCTCGGCGGTGTCGGCGGTTGAGGAAGAGACGGTGGCCATGGGCGACCTCCGGGGCGGCGGCAGCGGAACTGCCGGGGGCGGACGGCGATGGCACGACAGCCTGATCCTCCGGCGGGCCGGGCTGGTTACACAACCGTCATAAATCGGAAACATCGGCGTGACATCGAACGGGAGACCGCGCTCACACTTTTCTCATTCGAGAACTCCGCTCGAGAACTCCGCTGGTGACCCGCCTGGTGGCTACGCTCGCGCACCACCACCCGAGGGGAGCGGCATGGCGCAGCGCAGCCCGGTCGTGCAGCTGCCGGCGCGGTCGCCGGTCGCGGGGCTGCGGCGCAGGCGGCTCTCGTTCGTCGAGGTGCTCGCGCAGTCGGTGTCGGCGCTCGCGCCGTCGGCGGCGATGGTCGTCGTCCCGTCGATCGTGCTCGTGGAGTCCGGGGCGGCCACGCTGCCGGCGTTCGTCGCGGCCACCGCGCTGGTGCTGCTGGTCGGCTGGTGCCTCACCCAGTTCGGCCGGCGGATGGCCGCGGTCGGCGGCACCTACAGCTACACCGCCAAGGGGCTGGGCCCGGTCGGGGCGCTCGTCGGCGGGTGGGCGCTGCTCATCGGCTACGCCGCGGTGGCGATGTCCGCGCTGGTCGGGTCCGCGGTGTACCTCGCCGGGCTGCTCGGCCTCGACCCGTCGCCGCCGGTGGTCCTGGGGATGGGGGCCGGGCTCGGCCTGCTCGCCACCCTGTGCGCGATCCGCGGCATCCAGCTCTCCGCGCGCATCGCGCTCGCCCTCGAGGTGTTCTCGATCGTGCTGGTCCTGCTCGTGCTCGGGGTGCTGCTGCTCGGCCCGCGGGGCGCGCCGGGCAGTGCGGCGCCGGTGGTCGACGCCTCGGTGCACTGGGGGTCGGTCGCGGTGGGCGTGGTGCTCGGCGTGACCGCGTTCATGGGGTTCGAAAGCGCGGCCACGCTCGGCGTCGAGGCCCGCCGTCCGCTGGTCGCCGTCCCGCGGGCGGTGCTGTGGACGCCGGCCGTGGCGGGGCTGCTGTTCTTCGCGGCGGCGGTCGCCCAGGTGGTGCTGCTGCGCGCGGCCCCGCTGGACGTGCTGACCAGCCCGGTGCCGGTGGCCGAGCTGGCCGACCGCGACGGGCTGGGCGTGCTGCGCCGGCTGCTCGACCTCGGCATCGCCGCGTCGTTCTTCGCCTGCGTCACCGGCTCGACGAACGCGCTGGGCCGGGTGCTGTTCTCCATGGCCCGCGAGGGCGTGCTCCCGGCCGCGCTCGGCCGCACGCACCCGCGGTTCGAGACGCCGCACCGCGCGCTGGCGCTGGTGCTGCCGGCCGTCGTCGGCGTGCCGGTGATCGCGCTCGCCGCGGGCGCGGGACCGCGGGCGGTGCTCACCGGTGCGCTGACCGTCTCCGCCTTCGGCTACGTGCTCGCCTACGTGCTGGCCTGCCTGGCCATGCCGCTGTTCCTGCGCCGCATCGGGGAGCTGACGCCGCTCGCGGCCGTCGCCGGGCTGCTCGCCGCCGGGGCGGGGGTGCTCGGGCTCGGCGCGGCGATGGCGGGCGCGTCGCTGTGGGGCGGGCAGGCCATGACGGTGGTCTTCCTCGCCGCGCTGCTGCCCGGGGTGCTCTGGGCGGTGTGGCTGCGGTGGCGGGCGCCGGACCGGCTGCGGGCGGTGGGCGTCTACGACCAGGCGACGGCGAGCAGCGTGCTCCCCGGCAGCCTGCCGGCCGGGCCGGTGCGATGACGCCGGCCGTCGACCGGGGGCTCACCGGCCGCCAGCCGAAGGCGGTGCAGAGCGCGCTGTCCATCCTCGAGACCGTCGCGCACGCCGGCGCCGGCGTCACCGCCAAGGAGGTGGCCGCGGAGCTGGGGCTGCCGCCCGCGACCACCTATCGGCTGCTCAACCTGCTGGTCGGCGAGGAGTACCTGGTGCGGCTGCCCGATCTGCACGGGTTCGCGCTCGGCCGCAAGGTCGCCGGGCTGACCGGCGGCAACGGCCCGGCACCGCTGTCGACGGCGGCCCGGGAGGTCGTCGCCGAGCTGCGCGGCCGGGTGCGCGCCGGCGTCCACCTGGTGCTCTACACGCCGACCGCGCTGCGCTGCGCCGACATCGACCCCGACCACCCGCTGCAGGCGCCGGAGCTCCTCGAGCGGCACCTGCACGCCTCGGCGGCCGGCAAGCTGCTGCTGGCCGAGCAGCCCGACTGGCAGGAGCTCCTGCACCCGTCCCGGCTGCACCGGGTCACCGCGCGGACCGTCGTCCGCGAGTCGGACCTCGACGCCGAGCTGCGCGAGGTCCAGCGGCGGGGGTGCGCGGTGCAGGCCGGCCAGTTGCACGACGACGTCGCCTGCGCCGCCGTCCCGGTGCGCTCGCCGGCCGGGGCCCTGGTGGCCGCCGTCCTGATCACCGTGCGCGGCGCGGACCCCGCGGCGCCCGCCGCGTACCTGGAGGTGGTGGCGGAGTTCGCCCGCCGGCTGGGGCCGCTGCTCGGCTGACTACGCCGTCCCGGCCAGCGCCCGGTCGACCGCGGGTGACCGGCGGATCGTCACCGGCCGCCCCGCCCGCTCGGCCGCCTCGAGGTGCTCACGCAGCAGCTCCCGCGCCCGCGGCGACAGCGAGATCACCGAGCCCGCGTCGATGCAGTCGATCCGTGCCGGCTCGCGCCCGTAGCGGCGCACGAAGGCGTCGACGGCCGCGGCGTCGACGACGCCGGCCAGGCACAGCGCCCGCCCTCCGGAGGTGTTGAGCAGGCGGACGACGCCCCGGCCGTTGCTCATACCCCGACGGGCCGGCGCGACCACTCCTCGCTGGCCTGGCCGAGCGCCACGGCGTGGGTGAGGCGCAGGCTGCCGGACAGCCACAGCAGGACGTCGTGCAGCCGCAGCCGGGTCAGCCAGGTGCCGAGCAGGTCGGCGACGGCCTCCTCGAGCAGCGCGAACGCCCGCGCGCCGGCCCGCAGCTCGCGGTGCACGACCGCCTCGACGCCGCTGTCGCCCTCCTGCACGTGCGGCCACAGCTGCCGCCGGGTGGTCGGGCTCAGGTGCGGCACGAGCGCGGGGGAGCGGTGGTGCAGCGCCGCCGAGACCACGTGCGCCAGCGGGCGGGCGCCGAGGTCGCGCAGCAGCGCCCCGGCCGTGCCGGGCTCCTCGAGCACGTCGAACTCGGCGGCCGGCAGCTCCCAGAAGGCCTGCCCTCGAGCGCGGTCGTGCAGCGCGGTCACCAGCGGGCCGACGTCGTCCAGCGCCGTGCGCACCGTCGTCCAGGAGGACGGGTCCAGCCGCCCGTGCAGCCCCTCGGCCACGAGGACGTCGTCGTCGCGGGGCGGCCCCTCCACCCGGGGCCGGCGGTCGAAGCGCTCGTAGCCGAAGGCGAGCACCTGCACCCAGCGGCCCTCGGGGTGCGACGGGGACCGGAACCGCAGCGGCCGCCGTCCGCGGGCGTAGCCGAGAACCGCGGCCAGCGCCGTGTCGAGGGGGATCGGCTCGGGTCCGGCGCTCGGCAGGTCGAGTGCGTCGTCGTCCACTCCCACCACCCCCGGCACGACCCGCGGGGAAACGAGCCGTGACCGGAGGGTAGCGGGGCCCATGCCGGTTCCAAGCGGCGGACCGCACCCTCCTCGGCGACGAGATCGAGAGGAGAACGGTCGTGAGGATGTGGCTCGTCGTGCTGGGCGTCGTGGTGTGCGCGGGTGCCGTCGTGGGCGGTGCCTGGTTCCTGGAGACGGCGCCGCCGCTGGGCTTCGGCCTCGTCGGCGCGAGCGTGCTGTTCGGCGCCGTCCTGGCGCAGCGGAACGCCGTCCGGACGCCGATCCGGACGACGGACGGCCGGCCGCCGGTGGCGGGCAGGGACTCCGCCGTCCCCGAGGCGGCGAACGCCGTCGGCGCCTTGCTGGACGCGCTGACGTGAGCAGGCTGGGCGGGCTCGCCGTCCTGGCGGGCGGCGGGGTGGTCGGACTCGGCTGGTATCTGCTGGAGGAAGCACCCGCGCCGGGCGCCGGCATGCTCGCAGCCGGCTGGGTGGTGACCGGCATCGGCGCTCTGCTCACGGTCCGCGGCCCCCGGCACGGCGCACCGCTGGACCGCCGCCCCGAGTCCACGGCGAGCGCCGCCCTGGACGTCCTGACCGGCTCCCCGAGGAGCGGTGGCAGCGGACTGCTGGACTTCCTCCCCTGACCGCGCGGCGATGAGTTCCGGCGGCCCTACCGGTCGAACCGGCATGCAGACGACGACGCTGGACCTCGGCCCGCAGACCGCCGAGGTCGCCCGGATCGTGGCGGGTGTGCGGGACGAGCAGCTGCCCGGGCCGACGCCGAACGAGGGGACGCCGGTGGCCGGGCTGCTCGACCACCTGGTCGGGCTGACGCTCGCCTTCCGGATGGGTGCCGAGAAGACGCCGCTGTCCGGGGGTCCGCAGGCGTCCGCGGACCACCTGGTGCCCGACTGGCGCACCGTGCTGCCCGCGCAGCTCGAGGCGCTGGCCGCGGCGTGGCGGGATCCCGCGGCGTGGGAGGGGTTCGCCGAGGTCGGCGGTGCCCGGCTGCCGGCGCAGGCCATGGGCGGCGTGGCGCTCAACGAGGTGCTGGTGCACGGCTGGGACCTCGCCGTCGCGACCGGCCAGGAGTACCGCGCCGACCCGGCGTCGGCCCAGGCGTGCCTGGAGCTGGTCACCGTGTTCAACCAGCCGGGCAACGAGGAGATGCGCAACGGGCAGTTCGGTCCCGTCGTGCCGGTCCCGGACGACGCCCCGGTGCTCGACCGCGTGCTCGGCCTCACCGGCCGCGACCCGCACTGGTCCGCGCCCTGATCGAGTCCAGGAGCGGGGGCGACCGGTCGGCCCGCCGCCCTGGGACGGCTACCGGGGGACGAGAGTGACGGGGCAGAGCAGCCCGCTCGCCCTGCTGAGCCGGCCGTCGGCGGTGAGCAGCGCGCAGTCCAGCACCTCGGCGAGCGCGACGTAGGCCGCGTCGTATGCGGAGAGGTTGTCCCGTAACTGCCACATCCGCGCCACCAGGCCGACCATCGGGTGCCGGGTGATCCCGAGCCGGCGCCAGGTGTCCAGCGCCGCCCAGCCCTGGTCGGCGGTGAGGTGCCGACCGGCCACCAGCCGGCGCAGGCCGCTGGTGACCTCGGCGTCGACGAGGTGCGGGACGTGGGCCTGCTCGCCGCTGATGGCCTCCCTCGCCGGCCCGGCGTTGAGCAGCGCGGAGATCGCCGCCGAGGAGTCGACGACGATCAACGCTCGGGACGCTCCGCGGCCACCGCCGCGACGATCGCTGCCGATGCGATCTCCAGGTCGGGCAGGGCATCGAGCAGCAGCCGGTTGTCGGCCCGACGCGAGACCGCGGCCAGTTCCCGGACGGCGACCGCACTCACCGAGGTGCCGTCCACGGCCGCAAGCCGTTCCAGGCGCTTGACGACGTCGTCAGGGACATTGCGCAGGTAGAGCGTTCGCACTCGCATCATGCTAGCGACGTGCTTGCACAATGCGACAGTTTCAGCGGCATCCGGTATCGGAACCTGGGCTACGACACCGATGAGTGTTCAAATAGTCACTGTCGGCGGTTACGGTGCGCGCCGTGCTGAGCCCCCGCGCCGCCGTCGCCGATCCAGCCCGTCTTGCGGCCATCGACAGCTACCGCCTGACCGGCCACGCCGGCGACTCCGACCTCGACGCCGTCGTCTCCTACATGGCCCGTGCCCTCGACGCTCCGATCGCGATCATCAACCTGGTCGGCCCGGACCTGCAGTGCTTCCCCGCCGAGATCGGCGTGGGGGCCGCGTACTCGCACGTCCCCGACGAGCTCTCGTTCTGCGCCTACGTCGTCGCCATGGGCGCGCCGCTCGAGGTGCCCGACGCTCAGGAGCACCCGGTCTTCGCCGAGAACCCGGCGGTCGCGGCCGGCGCGATCCGCGCCTACCTCGGCGTGCCGCTCGTCGACGAGGACGGCTTCGTCCTCGGCTCGCTCGGGGTCTTCGACGACGAGCCGCGCAGCTTCTCCGGCGCGGAGCTCGACGTCCTGCAGATCCAGGTCCGCCTGGTGCGCACCGTGCTCTCGCTGCGCCGCCAGGTCGCCGCCCACCAGTGGGACGCGCGGCTGCTCGCCCTGCAGGGCCGGGCGCTCGAGGCGGTGGCCACCGGCAGCCCGCTCGAGGACGTGCTCGACCTGCTCGCCGCGGCGGTCCGCGAGCTCGCGCCGGACGCCGACGCGCAGCAGCGGCTCGGCCTGCACGACACCGTCGAGCGGCTGACCACCGTGGCCACCGAGGCCGACGGCTGGCGAAAGGCCATGACCCGCATCGCCCGCCAGGACCCGCTCACCGGCCTGGCCAACCGCGGCCACCTGCTCGACGCCGGCCGGGAGGCGCTCACCGGCGGCGGCGCCGTCCTCTTCATCGACGTCGACCGGTTCAAGGAGGTCAACGACCGCGCCGGGCACGCGGTCGGCGACGCGCTGCTGGTGCGGCTCGCCGAACGGCTGCGCGAGCACCTCGGCGACGTCCCGGACGCCGTGGTCGGGCGGCTCGGCGGCGACGAGTTCGCCGCCGTCCTGCCGGGTCTGGACCGGACGACGGCGGCAACGGTCGGGGAACGGCTCGTCGCCGCCCTGGTCGACGAGGTCGAGGTGGGGCGGCGCAGCGTGCACGTCTCGGTCAGCATCGGGCTGGCCATGGCCGCGCCGGGGTCGACGTTCGAGCAGGTCCTCCAGGAGGCCGACCTGGCCATGTACGGCGCCAAGGAGCGCGGCCGCGGGGTGCTGCACGCGGAGGACCTCTCCGCCTGAGCCGGCCCGGGGTGGCGCAGCTCTCCGGCGCAGAATGGCCAGACGTGCACCAGGACACCCCCTTCGACACCAGTGGGACCGAGGTCGGCCCCGACGGGATCCGCCGCTACACGGGCCTGCACCGCAACCTCGTCGCGATGCTGCGCGACACCGTGGAGCGCCATCCCGAGCGCACCGCCGTCGTCGAGCCGGGCGGGCCGTCGGCGACCTACGCCGAGCTGTGGGACCGCGCGCGCCGCGTCGCCGGCGGGCTCGCGGACCTCGGGGTCGCACCCGGCGACCGCGTCGCCGTCCGCCTGGGCAACGGCCTGGACTGGGTGCTCGCGTTCTGGGGCACCCACCTCGCCGGCGGCGTCGTCGTCCCGGTGAACACCCGGCTGGCGGAGGCCGAGGTGCGGTTCGTCCTCGACGACTGCGGCGCGGCCACCGTCATCGCGGGGGAGCTGCCCGACGGCGAACCCCGGGAGCTGCCCGATCCCGCGCACGGCGACCTGGCCGCGCTGTTCTACACGAGCGGCACCACCGGGCGGCCCAAGGGCGCCATGACCACGCACGAGAACTTCCTGACGTCGGCGGAGACCGTGATCCGCGTGCGGAAGCTGCCGCGCGAGAGCGACGAACCGCTCACGACGCTGATCAGCGTGCCGCTGTTCCACGTCACCGGCTGCACCTCGCAGATGATGACCCAGGTCCGCATCGGCGGGACGGCGGTGATCCTGCCGCGGTTCGAGCCGGCCGCCTTCCTGCGCGCCATCGAGCAGTACCGGATCGCCCTGGTCACCAGCGTGCCGACCATCTACGAGCTGGTCCTGCGGCACCCGGACTTCGCGACGACCGACGTGTCCAGCATCCGCACGCTCAGCTACGGCGGCGCGCCCATCGCGCCCGAGCTGGTGCACCGGCTGCGCGCGGCCTTCCCCCATGCGCGGCTCGGCAACGGCTTCGGGCTGTCGGAGACCTCGGCGCTGGCCACCTTCCTGCCGGACGAGTACGCCGCGTCGCACGCCGACACGGTCGGCTTCGCCACGCCCGTGAACGACCTGCGCATCGACCGCCCCTCGGCGGAGGGCGTGGGGGAGCTGCTGATCCGAGGGCCGAACGTGGTGGCCGGCTACTGGGGCGACCCGGCGCGGACGGCGGAGACCTTCGTCGACGGCTGGCTGCACACCGGTGACATGGCGACCCTCACGGACGGCGTCGTGCGGATCGTCGACCGCGCCAAGGACATGATCAACCGCGGCGGCGAGAACGTGTACAGCGTCGAGGTGGAGAACGTGCTCTGCGCGCACCCCGACGTGGTCGAGGTCGCGGTCGTCGGCGTGCCGGATCCGGTGATGGGGGAGAAGGTGGGCGCCGTCGTCCTGGCCCGGGAGGGAGTGCCGGCCGGGGAGCTGATCCCATCGCTGGCCGCCTTCGCCCGGGCGCAGCTGGCCGACTTCAAGGTGCCGCAGTTCGTGCGGGTGCTCGAGGGCCCGCTGCCGCGCAACGCCGGCGGCAAGGTGCTCAAGGCGCCGCTGCGGCAGCACGGGGAGTGGACGCCGGTCCCGCGCTAACCTGCTATGTGACGCCCACGTCAATCAGGAGGACCAGTGCCGCGCTTCGTCGTCCCGATGACCCACCGGCCGGGGCGGGACGGGACGACGCCGACCACCCGGCACGTGCCGTTCTACCTGGCCATCGAGACGGCCTCGGACGCCTGGCAGCTGGCCCTGCGGGAGTACTGCCTGCCCGCGATCGCGCCGATGGACCTCGCCATGCGGCACACCGCGAGCGACTTCCGGCGGGAGCTGTTCACCGGTGAGCTCACCGTCGACGTGACCCTGAGACGCATCGGGACCACGTCGTTCGTCGTCGGCCTGGCGCTCGAGCAGGACGGCGCCGACGCCGGCGACGTCGAGTTCACGTTCGTCCTGGTCGACGGCTCGCGGACCGCCGCCGTTCCGATCACCCCCGCCCAGCGGGAGGTGCTGGAGAAGCTCCGGTACTGACCGGCGAGCCCCGGTGTCGGGAAGGATGACGGGGTGAACGTCGACGTCATCGTCCTGGGCCTCGGCGGCATGGGCAGCGCGGCCGCCGCGCACCTGGCCGCCCGCGGGCAGCGCGTGCTCGGGCTCGAGCGCTTCGGCCCGGCACACGCCCTCGGCTCGAGCCACGGCGGGTCGCGGATCATCCGGCAGGCCTACTTCGAGGACCCGGCCTACGTGCCGCTGGCCCTGCGCGCCTACGAGCTGTGGGAGCGGGCGGAACGCGACTCCGGCGCCGACCTGCTCACGATCACCGGCGGCGTCTACGTCGGCCACCCGGAGGTGCTCACCGTGGCCGGTGCGCTCGCCTCGGCGCGGGAGCACGACCTGCCGCACGAGGTGCTCGACGCCCCCGAGATCCGGCGCCGGTTCCCGACGCTGACCCCGGCCGACGACGAGGTCGCGGTCTACGAGGACGTCGCCGGTTTCGTCCGGCCCGAGGCCTCCGTGCAGGCCCACCTGGACCTGGCCGCGCGCGCCGGCGCCGAGCTGCGGTTCGACGAGCCGGCCGTCGGGTGGACGGCGACGCCCGGCGGCGTGCGGGTGACCACGGCCGCCGGGAGCTACGAGGCGGCGCAGCTGGTGATCTGCCCCGGCGCCTGGGCGCCGCAGCTGCTCGCCGACCTCGGCGTCCCGTTCACCGTCGAGCGGCAGGTCATGTACTGGTTCGAGCCGGAGGGCGGCGTCGGGCCGTTCGAGCGGCACCCGATCTGGATCCACGGCGCCGCCGACGACCTGCAGCTCTACGGCTTCCCCGCGATCGACGGCCCGGACGGCGGCGTGAAGACGGCGATCTTCCGCCACGGGACGCCGTGCACGCCGGAGACGATCGACCGCGTCGTCCACCCCGAGGAGGTCGCGTTCATCGCCGACCGGCTGCGCGCGGTGATGCCGACCCTGCCCGGGCGGTTCGTGACCGGGGCAGCCTGCATGTACACGAACACGCCCGACGAGCACTTCGTCGTCGCGCCCCACCCGGAGCACGAGCAGGTGACCGTGGCCTGCGGGTTCTCGGGTCACGGCTTCAAGTTCGTGCCGGTGGTGGGGGAGGTCCTCGCCGACCTCGTCACCGAGGGGACGACGCGCCATCCGATCGGCCTGTTCGACCCGCGTCGCGCCGCGCTGACCTGAGCCGGTGGCCACGATCAGCTGAGGTGATCGTGCGGCGTCCTGGCTCAGCGTGGGAGGTGAGCCAGGACGCGCTGCGGTGAGCTGAGCTGATCGTGGCGAGGCGGCGGTGCGCAATCGATTGTCCCCAACCGACCGGGCGTTCCGGAAGAACCGTTTCCACGTCCGGAGAGCGCGTTCGGGTCACGACCGCGAATCGGCGCCCCCAGGTGATTGACCTCACAGGGGGTTCCTGCCTAGCATCCCGGCAATCGTTTGCAGTGGCGCATCGAGGCAGGAGCGAAAACGCATGGTGCAGACCGCGGCTGGGGGTCGGCTGGACGCCGCCCCCTACTCCGGCATCCACGGCGGGGCAGGGGGGCGAGCGCAGGCCGCCCCGCAGTCCGGGTCGGACACCGTCATCGTCGCCCGCGACGTGACCGCAGGCTATGAGAACCGCCGGAAGAAGACGCGGCTGATCGCGCTGCGCGACGTCGACCTAGAGATCCGCCGCGGCGAGTTCCTCGCCATCGTCGGCCCGTCCGGGTGCGGCAAGAGCACGTTCATCAACATGATCGCCGGCTTCGTGAAGCCCCTCGAGGGCACGATCGAGGTCGACGGGCAGCCGGTCCGCGGCACGGGCGCCGACCGCGCGATGGTCTTCCAGGACTACGCGCTGCTGCCGTGGCGCACGGTCGAGCGCAACGTCTACTTCGCGATGGAGAACCGCGGCGAGAAGCCGTCGAAGAGCGAGCAGGCGGACCGCGTCGCCGAGGCGCTGGCCCTGGTGGGCCTCACCGGCTTCGAGAAGCACTACCCGCACGAGCTCTCCGGCGGCATGCGCCAGCGGGTCGGCATCGCCCGCGCGCTGGTCACCAAGCCGGCGATCCTGCTCATGGACGAGCCGTTCGGCGCGGTCGACGCCATGACCCGCGAGGCCATGCAGGCCGAGTTCGAGAAGATCATCGCCCAGACCCGGCAGACGGTCGTCTTCATCACGCACTCGATCGACGAGGCGGTCATGCTCGGCGACCGCGTCGCGGTGATCTCCCACCGGCCCGGCCGGATCAAGGAGGTCGTGGACGTCGACCTCCCGCGGCCGCGGCTCACCGGTGACGCGAAGAGCGATCCCCGCTTCGCCCAGCTGCGCGAGCACATCTGGGCCCTGCTGCAGGACGAGGCGCTGGGCGCCAAGGAGGCGAAGTAGTCCCGATGGCCACGACCCACGCCGGCGTCCCGGCGCCCGAGGCGACCGCCGTCCCGGCCCGCAGCGCCGTCACAGAGGACCTGAAGGTCTCCCGCTTCGCGCCGTTCCGCAACGCCACGATCACCGTCGTCAACCTGGCCGTGTTCTTCGTGATCTGGGAGCTCGTCGCCCGGTCCGAGGCGGTCAACCCGCTGTTCTTCCCGAGGATCAGCGACACCTTCGCGGCGATGTTCGAGGGCTTCGCCGACGGCACGATCCCCCCGCAGCTGTGGCACAGCATCTCGAACCTGCTGATCGGCCTGGCCATCTCGGCGGCGATCGGCATCCCGGTCGGCCTGTTCATGGGCGCCAGCAAGACCGCCGACCTGATCCTGTCGCCCTACGTGTGGGCGATGACGTCGCTGCCGCGCGTGGCGCTGATCCCGCTGCTGATCCTCATCCTGGGCTTCGGCAACGAGATGCAGCTGACGATCATCGTGCTGTCCGCGGTGTTCCCGATCATGGTCAACTGCATGGCCGGCGTGAAGACCGTGGACCCGTCGCTGCTGCGCGCCGGCCGCGTGTTCGGCACCAGCCGGCTGCAGACCTACTCGAAGATCATCCTGCCCTTCACCCTGCCGTTCGTGATCTCCGGCATCAACCAGGGCATCGCCCGCGGCCTGGTCGGCATGCTGATCGGTGAGCTGCTGGGCGGCGGCGGCAACGGCCTGGGCTTCCTGCTCGACCGCGCCGGCGACCAGTTCGACGCCCCGATGCTCTACGCGACGCTGATCATCCTCGCGGTGATGTCGGTGTCGCTGGTCCAGCTGATGCGCTGGCTGGAGCGGCGCGTCGCCCCCTGGCGCGAGGTCGGCGCCTGACCCCCTTCTCGACTCTCCCGAAGCCGGTCCGGCAGAGGGAACCCCGGATCCGGTTCGACACAAGGAAGAGGTACGCAATGCTGCGCAATCGATTGCTGTCGGGTGGGGCCACGCTGGCCCTGCTCGCCACCCTGGTCGCCTGCGGTTCGGACGACGGCGGCTCGGGCGGCGGCGGCAACGCCGCGCCCGCGACGCCGGCCAGCGAGTCGGAGATCAGCGGCGACATCGACACCTCGAAGGTCAAGAAGGACCTCGTCGTCGGCGTCGACAACCCCTACTACCTCTTCCACGAGGACATCCTGGTGGCCGAGGAGCAGGGCTACTTCGACGAGGTCGGCATCGACAACGTCGAGATCAAGACCATCGAGGACCCGCTGCCCGCGCTGATCGGCGGCTCGCTGGACCTCGCGCTCTACGACACCGACACCGCGATCGCCGCGGCCGCCAAGGGCGCCGGCGACATCACCTTCCTGTCCACCTACCTCGGCGGCGAGGCGAACATCCTCGGCGTCCGCGAGGGCATCGAGACGGCCGACGACCTCCGCGGCAAGACCATCACCGGCGGTCAGTTCGGCTCGCGGAACGACTTCCTGATCCGGAAGCTGCTGACCGACAACGGGCTCGACCCCGACAAGGACGTCAAGCTGGTCAGCACCGGCGGCCAGTCCAACGAGCGGCTGCAGTCGGTCATCGCCGGCACGGTGGACGGCGCCTCGCTGCAGCTGCGCCACCGCAGCCTGCTGGAGGCCGAGGGCGGCAAGTTCCTGTTCGAGGAGGTCGACCAGGTGCCGCAGAACGGCTGGTCGGTCGGCAGCCTGCTGCAGGAGAGCCCGGAGACCGTGGCCGCGTTCCTGACCGCCACGCTCAAGGCGCGGCAGTACATCAACGACTTCGCCAACAAGGACGCCGTCCTGACGCTCGCCGAGGACAACGGCTTCGAGCTGCCGCAGGAGTACAAGGACGCGTACGAGCACGAGAACGCGGCCGACTACCACACCGGTGACGGCGGCTTCGAGGTCGCGGACATGGATGACTTCATCAAGACCCAGACCGAGCTCGAGGTCATCCCGCCGAACACCGACTGGCGCGAGTTCACCAACCTGGTGCCGCTGTGGCGGGCCCAGAAGGCCCTCGGTCTGCCGCTGCGTCCGGCGCTCGCGGACGTGCAGTGACCGTAGGCACTGCCTCCGCCGACGGGCTGCGGCTGCTGTCGCAGCACGATCTCGGCGGCCGCGGGGACGGGATGCAGGTGCTCCGCGAGGGTGACGTCCTCTACGTCGCCCACAACGGCACCACCGGGGCGGGCACGTCGATCCTCGACGTGGCCGACCCGGCCCGTCCCCGCCTGGTCCGCCAGTGGGATGCGCCGGCGAACACGCACACCCACAAGGTGCAGGTCGCCGACGGGCTGCTGCTGACCAACCACGAGGGATTCCCGCTCCGGCCTCCGGGCCCGCGGGGCCCGTGGTCGGCGGGGCTGGCGGTCTACTCCCTCGAGGACCCGCTCGACCCCCATCAGATCGGGTTCTGGGAGTGCGGCGGCCGGGGCGTGCACCGGATCGTCTGGGAGGGCGGCCGGTACGCGCACATGTCGGCCACCCCGCCCGGGTTCAACGACCGGATCTGGGTCGTGGTCGACATGGCCGACCCGACCAACCCGACGCCGGTCGCGAAGTGGTGGTGGCCGGGGCAGTGGGTCGAGGCCGGCGAGCAGCCGACCTGGCCCGAGGGCAAGCGGTACGCCGCGCACCACGCCCTCGTCGCCGGTGACCGCGCCTACATGGGCTACGACGACGCCAACCTCGTCGTCCTGGACGTCTCGGACATGGCCAACCCCAAGCAGGTCGACTCCCTGACCTGGGGCGGGGACGCCACGCACACCTGCCTGCCCCTGCCGGGGCGGGGCCTGGTGGCGGCGACGGACGAGCAGCAGAAGGACGGGCCCGGTGCCCGGGAGCTGTTCATCCACCTGCTCGACGTCTCGGGCGACCAGGCGGGGTACGTGTCCCGGTTCCCCGGGCCGGCGGAGGCCGACTACGGCGCGCAGGAGCTGCGGTACGGCCCGCACAACCTGCACGAGAACCGGGCCGGCTCCTACCGCAGCGAGCGGCTGCTGTTCGCGACGTACTTCAACGCCGGCCTGCGGGTGTACGACACCGCCGACCCGGAGCACGTCGTCGAGGTCGGCCACTGGGTGTCGACGCCGCCCGAGGGCCAGGCGGCGCCGCAGGCGAACGACCTGTTCGTCGACAGCGACCGGCTGGTCTGGGTGACCGACCGGGTCTCCGGGGGCGTCGCGTGCCTGGAGCCCGACGACCGCCTCGCCGGCCTGATGGCCGAGGCGGCGCTGTGAGCGGCACCGGGGGCGGCGGTCCGGCCGCCCCCGGTGCCCGCGCCCGCGGGCTCGGGCTCGTCTCCTACACCGACGTCGCCGGCAGCCCGGTGTTCAAGCTGGCGCTGCAGGTGGTGGGCGAGCGCTGGTACCTCTACGCGACCCACTTCTGGGAGCCGCGGATCTCGGTCATCGACGTGACCGACCCGGCCTGCCCGAGGCTCGCGGCCGCCATCGAGGGACCGGAGCACACCGCCACCTGGCAGGTGCAGGTCGCCGACGGCCTGCTCGTGCAGGGCATGGAGCACATCCCGGTGCCCTGGGGCGGGGACCCGTCCCGGCCCGGTGACGAGGGCGTGCGCATCTTCGACGTCTCCGACCCGACGTCCCCGCAGCTTCTCGGGCACTGGCGCACCGGCGACAACGGCGTCCACCGCAACCACTGGACCGGCGGCCGGTATGTGCACTGCGCCGCCCACCAGCCCGGGTTCGACGGCAACATCTACGTGATCCTCGACATCGCCGACCCGCGCGAGCCGAAGGTGGCCGGGCGGTGGTTCGTGCCCGAGCAGTTCACCTCCGGCGGTGCCGCACCGGCGCAGCGGATCTCGCTGCACGGCCCGGCCTACGTCGAGGGGGACCGCGCCTACCTGCCGTACGGGGCGGCGGGCCTGGTCGTCCTGGACATCTCCGACGTGACCCGGCCGCGCCAGGTGTCGCGGCTGGAGATCGGGTCGGCGTTCGCCAGCATGATCGCGATGCACACGGCGGTCCCGCGCCCGGAGCGCGGCCTGCTGCTGGTCAACACCGAGGCGATCGCCGAGCGCAGCCAGGAGCCGTACAACTTCGCCGGCATCGTCGACATCAGCGACGAGACCAAGCCGCGGCTGGTGTCGCTGCTGCCGATCCCGGTGCCGGACGACGACGCCGGCTATCGGAACTTCTCACTGCGCGGGGGCCGGTTCGGGCCGCACAACCAGCACCACCCGCAGAACGGCGACCCGCATCTGTTCGACTCCGACGAGCTGATGTTCCTGACCTGGTTCAACGCGGGCCTGCGGGTCTACGACATCTCCGACGAGTACCTGCCGCGCGAGGTCGCCTCCTATCTGCCCGACGACCCGGCGGAGCGCCGCGGGCTGCTGCCGAAGGACCTGGTCACGCAGTCGGAGGACGTGCTCGTCGACGCCCGCGGCTACGTCTACCTGTCCGACAAGAACCACGGCCTGCACGTCCTGCGGCTCAGCGACCGCTGAAGACGCGGGCGGTGACCAGCGCCGTGGCGCACAGCCGCTCGTCGCCGTCCGCGACGGCGAAGACGTCGACCGCGGAGACGGTGAGCGCGCCCGCGCGCAGGACGCGGGCGCGCGCCCTGAGCGACTCGCCGCGCGCCTCGGCGAGGAACTTGGCGGTGTAGTCCGCGGTCGCCGCCGGCGTCGCGGGCGGGAAGAGGGTCAGGCCCGCGCTCACGCCGGTGAAGTCGGCCAGGGCCGCGATCGGGCTGGCCTGGAAGGCGCCGGGCGCGTGCGACAGCTCGGGCCGCCACGCCAGCCGGCTGACCGCCCGGCCGTCGTCGAGCTCCTCGAAGGTCAGCCCGAGCGCCGCCGCGACCGGCAGGCCGAGGACGAAGTCGGCGACGTCCTGCCGGAGTGCCGTCACGGTTCCTCCCGGGTGGTCAGCGCCCGCCAGGCGCCCTCGGCCAGGTCGGCCGCCGCCTCGCTGGGCCGCTGGCGGGAACGCCCGCGCAGCCAGTGCCGCGCGAACTCCGTCGCGGGCCCGAGCCACAGCGCGTGCCGGACCCCGAACGACCCCGCGACGAGCACCCCCGTCGCGCCCTGCCGCTCCAGCCAGTCGCCGACGGCCACGGCGTAGCGGCGGGCGTCCGCGCTGAGGTCGGGCTCGGCGGCGAGCAGCACCTCGTCCGGGAGGTCGCTGAAGATCCACCGGGCCACGTCCGGGTTCTCCTCGATCCAGCGCAGCTGCTCGGTCACGACGGAGCGGACGACGTCCTCCGCGGCGCGCTCCTCGGCCACCACGTCGAGGACCGCCTGCTGGCAGCGCCGCATGCCGTCGTTGAGCAGCCGGGCGGCCAGGTCGGCCCGGCGCGGGAAGTGGTGGTAGAGGCTGCCGTTGGACACCCCGGCGTCCCGGCGCACCTGCTCCAGCGAGGCGCCGGCGTACCCGTGCGCGACGAACAGCGGCAGCGCCGCGGCGAGCAGCCGGTCCGCAGTCCCCTGCATGGAGAAGAACTCTAGAGAACTACTCCAGTACGGGGAAGGGCGAGATGGCCGCGCCCCGCCGGAGGCGGGGGTCTCCGCCGGGGCGCGGCCCTCTCACCCCTGTCATCGCCGCGGGCGCCGAGAGGGGTACGCGGTTCTCGAGGATTTCTTGCGCATGCGTGGAGTTGATCTCGCGGATCGGCCGTCAGAGTTCTCGGTGCGGGGGTGATGAGCCCCCCTGGGGGAAGCCAGCGGGCCCCGCTCGTCCTGCACGGGGGAAGACGAGCGGGGCCCGAGGCATGTCCCCTGCGCGGGGGAACGGCCTGCACTGACGGGGTAATCGGAGACGCCGTCGTCACGGAATGTCAGCCGGACCGGTCAGGCTGTCGCCGTGGGCCGCATCGTCAGGAGAGCCGCCGCGACCGTGCTGACGGTCGTGGCCGCCGCGGGGCTGTCGGCCTTCGCGACCGTGGGCTCGTTCGCGGACGACGACCCGTTCCCGCACTCGGTGCTCGCGCCGGGCGGTTCCCGGTGAGCGCCTGCCCGGCGTGGGTCGAGGTCGCACTCGGCCGCGAGGTGCACTGCACCCACCCCGCCGGTCACAGCCCGGCCGAGGACATCCACCAGGGGCTGCTGCGGGTCACCCTGCCCGACGGGCGGGAGGTGGCCGCCTCGCTGGTGTGGAGCACCTCGCCGACGGAGTGGGACGAGCGCAACCTGGAGCGCTCGAGCTGACGCCCGCTAGCTCGTGACCTCCTCCAGCGCCGGCGGCAGCGGCAGGCCGAGCAGCTGGATCAGGCGGGCGACGGTGTCCTCGACGAAGTCCTCGTCGGGGACTGTGGTGCCGTTCTCGGCGACGAGCTCGCGGACGTCGTCCGGCCGTGGCGCGTGCCCGAGGGCCTGCTCGGCCCAGTCCACGAACCCGTCGACCTCGGCGGGGACGTCCAGCGGCCGGCTGGCGTCCGGGTCCTCGAAGTAGTCCCGCGGCTGGACGCCGAGGTAGAAGCGGCCGAGTCCGGGGGGTGCGGGGCGGTAGTCCACGGTCGCGATGTCGCTGTCGTGGATGTCGACGACCAGCTCGGTCGTGCCGCCGCCGTGGTCCTGCCACTCGCCGTCGCGGTAGATGAACGTCCCGAAGTAACCCACCCGCCCATGGTGAGGGAGCGACCCGGGGACACGCTATGAGCCCCGGGGCCCCGCGTGTCGGCTACGCCTGGGCGCCGACGCCGGCCATCAACTCGGTGATGACCTCCGCGACCGGCCGGATGCTGCCGACCGCACCCACGCCGGTCCCGGCGTAGAGCGCCATCGCCTCCACCCGGCCGTGGACGGCGACGGACGGCGGCACGCCGGCGCCGCGGGGGAGCGGGGTGGGGCCGCCGCTGCCGTCCAGGGTGCCGACGGGGTCGTCCGCGCCGCCGACCTCCTCGATGGCGCTGCGCAGCACCCGGGCGTGGGGGTTCGTCGCGCACAGCGGGCACACGGCGAAGGCGCCGGTGATCTGCGTGGCGTCGTCCTCGGCGTCGACGAGCGCCTGCTTGTACACCGGGTGCGCGCCGGACTCGGTGGTCGCGATGAACCTCGTGCCGATGCGCGCGCCGGCCGCCCCGGCCGAGAGTACCGCGGCGAGCGAGGCGAGGTCGGAGATGCCGCCCGCCGCCAGGACCGGGACGTCGACGGCGTCGAGCACCTCGCCGAGCAGCTGCAGCAGCGGCTGGCGGCCGCGGACGTGCCCGCCGGCCTCCGTCCCCTGCACCGAGAGGAGGTCGCAGCCGGCGTCCACCGCGTCGCACGCCTCGTGCAGCGAGCCGACCTGCCAGCTCACCAGCGCCCCGGACTCGTGCGCCAGCTCGACCAGCCGCGGCCGCGGGTCCAGCCAGAAGAAGTCGACCACGCGCACCCGCCCGGCGGCGGCCGCCACCGCGCGTTCGTCGACGTCCTCGGTGAGGAAGTTCGCGGCGAGGACGCCGTCGGTGCGGTCCCTCATCGCGTCGAGGCGCCGGGCCACGGCGTCGGCCGACATGCCCATCATCGTCATGCTGCCGACGGCGCCGGCGTTGGCGACCGCGGCGACGAGCTCCGGTGACGACACCGGCCCCATCGGCGCCTGCTGGATCGGGACAGAGCAGCCGACGAGCTGCGTGAACGGTGTCTGCATGGCGGGCCTCCCCTTCCGGCCTCCCCTTCCGGACGGAACGGTCCCGCTGGGACGGGCCGCGGTCAACCGGGCCGTGCGCGTCACATGCGCCGATGTCCCTTTCGGCGTCCCGGCTGCCGATGGGGGAGAAGGTGGCGGTGCCTGGATCCGCCGCCTGGGGAGGGTGCTTCGCAGATGGCGCGTCGACGTGGGCGGATCGGTAGGCGGATCGGCGACGGTCTGGCGGTGCTCGCGGGTGCCCGTCAGGACATCCTCGAGGTGGCGCCCGGCGCCCGCGCGCGGTTCGTCGCGCTGGGCGGGGTGCTGCTGAGCACGGGCGGTCTCGCCGTCCTGTCCGCGGCGTTCGCGGTGCACATGGCGCTCGGGGCGTGGTGGCCGGTCGCGCTGCTGGTCGGCCTCGGCTGGGGCACGGTGATCGTCAACCTCGACCGGATGCTGCTGGTCGGGATGGGGCACGACACGTCGCTCAAGCGCAACCTCGCCCTCGCCGTCCCCCGGGTCGGGCTGGCGCTGGTGCTCGGCGTGGTGATCTCGACGCCGCTGACCCTGCAGATCTTCCACAAGGAGATCGACACGCAGGTCGTCGCGCTGCAGGCCGAGGCGTCGGACGCCTACAACAAGAGCCTCGACTCCGACGCGCGCTTCGCCGGGCTGCCGGAGCTGCGCGAGCGGGTGGCGGCCGAGCAGGCGATCGTCGCCAGCGGTGGGCAGTCGGACGCGGACGTCGCCCCGGTGCAGTCCGCCGCCGCGGCCGCGCAGGCGGCGTACGACCAGGCGCTGGCCACGCAGCAGCAGCTGTCGGCCAGGGCGCAGTGCGAGCTCGACGGCACCTGCGGCACCGGGGACGCCGGCACCGGCGAGGCCTACGTGCAGGCCCGGGCCGCGGCCGACGCGCAGCACGGGGTCGTCGCGAGCGCGAAGGCCGACCTGGACGCCGCGCTCGCCGCCGTCTCGGCCGCCCAGGCGACCAGCGCGCAGCAGGCCGCCGGGAACCTAGCCACCGACCAGGCCGAGCTGGCGCGGCTGACCGACGTCCGGACCCGCCTGCAGGAGGCGTTCGACGCGACCAACGCCGACAACGGCGGCATCCTCATCCGGCTGCAGGCGCTCTCCCGGCTCAGCGACACCAACGCCACGCTCGGCGCCGCCCACTTCATGCTCTCGCTGCTGTTCATCTCGATCGAGCTGCTGCCGGTGCTGATGAAGATGCTGCTGAACTTCGCCCCGAAGAGCACCTACGACAAGCTCGCCGAGCTGCGCGACGACGGCGACCTCGAGGTCGAGACCCTGCAGCAGGCCTCGCGCCGCGAGGTCGAGCAGGCGCAGCAGGAGCTGCTGGTCATGGCCGAGAAGGAGCGCGTCGACCGGCAGAAGGAGGCCGTGCTCGCCCGCCGCCGCGCGCGCCTGCAGGCCGCACGGCAGGAGGCCGTCGCCGTCCCGCCGTCCCCGGAGGTCCGGCAGGCGGCCGACCCGATGGACGACGAGGCGGGACGACGGCAGTGGGACACCGGCCCGATCCTCGAGCTGGCCCGCAACGCCGCGGCGCGGACCGTGCGGTCGGTGCGCCGCCGGCCGGACCGGGTGCCCGAGACCGTCTGACGCCTACGACTGGCCCTTGGCGCCGACCTCCTGCTGGTAGCGCTCGGTCATCGTGGCGACGGCCTGCAGCTGCTGGGCGGCGTAGTCCTCGCGCTTGCCGCCGGCGTACTCCTTGGCGTCGCGCGTCTGCTGCGCGTGGCTGACCTGCCCGCCCTGGAAGTGCGGCATCACGTGCTGGGCGACCAGCTCCCAGGAGCGCCGGGTGGCCTCCGGGTTGGCCCACTCGTGGCCGAGCAGCAGCATGCAGCCGAAGCCGCCGGACTGGTCCCAGAGCCGCTGCACCTGCGCGCGGGCGTCCTCGACGGTGCCGATCGCGCCGATGCCGGCCTCGTTGATGAAGTCGATCATCTCCTTGAGGTCGCCGCCCTCGACCGCCATCTGCGGGAACGCGGCGGTCTTCTGGAAGTACCGGAACCAGGTCTCGATCCCGAACTCGACGTCCCGGTAGGCCTGCTCGCGGGTCTCGGCGACGTGCATGACGCCGACCAGCCGCCAGTCCCGGCGGTTCGCGGTCTGGCCGTAGTGCGCGGCCCGCTCCTCGATGACGTTCCAGTGGTGGGCGAGGGCGTCGAAGCCCTCCTTGGTGAGGGTGGCGCCGATCGACAGCAGCCCGAGGCCGTAGCGGCCGGCCAGGCGCGGGCCGGTGGGGGAGGCGACCGCGGCGACGGCGACCTCGAAGCACGGCTCGGTGTAGGGCCGCAGGTGCAGCCGGGCGTTGA
Organism: Geodermatophilus sp. SMS 5-13; assembly: GCF_059428245.1. NCBI lineage: Bacteria > Bacillati > Actinomycetota > Actinomycetes > Geodermatophilales > Geodermatophilaceae > Geodermatophilus > Geodermatophilus sp. SMS 5-13. The sequence continues at coordinate 4,118,084 of NZ_CP165729.1, read as the reverse complement.
CCAGGTTGTGCGTGCGGGTCTGCTCGGTGACGGTCTCGCCGCGCAGCAGCCGCACGATGATGTCGAGGTCGACCTCCATCAGCTCGCGGGTGTCGGTCGGGTTGAGGCCCAGCATCATCGAGTCGGTGGGCAGCGAGCCCGGGCCGCAGCCGAGCATGGCGCGCCCGCGGGTCAGGTGGTCGAGCAGCACCATGCGCTCGGCCACCCAGAGCGGGTTGTGGTAGGCGATCGAGGTGACGCCGGTGCCGAGCTTGATCCGCTTCGTCCGCTCGGCCGCGGCGGCGATGAAGATCTCCGGCGACGCGATGAGCTCGGTGCCGGCCGAGTGGTGCTCACCGATCCACGCCTCGTCGTAGCCGAGCCGGTCGAGGTGCTCCACCAGCTCGAGGTCGCGCTGCAGTGCCAGCGTCGGGTTCTCCCCAGCGGGGTGGAACGGGGCCAGGAAGGTCCCGAAGCGCAGTCGGTCCACGACGTCCTCCTCGTCTCGGTGGTCGTCGTCCGAACGTAATGCGCGTCACATTCCGGCCGGTAGTCCTCAGGCGGACTCAGGTGCACGGAGGTGGGCCAGGGCCAGGTCCATCTCGGCGACGTCGACGATCCGGGCGCCCATGGCCTGGGCGAACTGCTCGCGCAGGTGCCGCGCCTGCTTGCGGGCCAGGCTGGCCGCGTCCCGGTCCTCGAAGGCGGTGACGCTGACCGTGCGCCCGTTGCGCCGGTCGACGAGCAGGCTGACGCTGCAGAACCCGGGCAGCTCCTGCAGCCGCGGCAGCAGGTTGGTGCGGTAGGCCGCGAGCAGGTCGTCGGCGTGGTTGGGCTGCACGCGGGCCCAGGCGACCTGGGCGCCGGCGCCGTCCCCGGCCGGGCGTTCCCGGTGCAGGACGGCGATCTCCCACTCCCGGACGTCGGCGTCCGAGCCGCCGAGCGCGAGGGCGAACCGGTTGCGGACCGGACGGAGGCGCTCCGCCGTGGCGCGCATGGCCTCCTCGGTCTCCCAGGCGGTGGCGGCGATGCAGCGGCCGCTCGCGCGGTCGGCGAGCATGGACAGGCCGACGCAGCCCTCGGTCTTCTCCAGCGCCGGCATCACGTTCTCGCGCAGGAACGCGACGCCGGCGTCGATGGCCCGCGGGTCGGCCAGGACGGTGGTGGACCGGACGTGCACGCGGTCACGGTCCCGCCCCGCCGGTCCGGTGTCCAGTGGGAAGAACTCAGGCGCGGTAGCGCACCTCGAAGGTCAGGCAGCCGTCCTCGCTGCGCCACGGGCCGTGCACCATGCCCGGCGGGCGGCAGGCGTACATGCCGGCGGTGAACGTCTCGTTCAGCCGCAGGTCGGTCAGCGACCCCTCGAGGACGTAGACCTCCTCCCAGAAGTCGTGCACCTGCTCGCCGTTGGGAGTGGTGTCCGTCCCCGGCTCGAACCGCAGGATGCGCGTGGCCACCCCGGACGCCGGATCGGCGGCGAGGACCCGCTCGGTGAGCTCGGGGACGACGCCCGCGCACGGCGTGAACGGGACGTCGGACGCCGGGAAGAACTCGTGCTCGGGCTTCGCCACGCCATCAGCTCCAGACTCTTGTGCGGTATGTGCACGCCATGTATACATCACGTTCATGTCAGGTGCATCACAGTCCACGGGGCCTCGGGAGAGCGCCCAGAACGTGGCCTACCGCTGGTTGAAGGAGCAGGTCGCGACCATGCCGCGGCACGAGGGCGTGTTCCTCACCGAGGGCGCCGCGGCCGAGGCGACCGGCATCTCCCGGACCCCGGTCCGCGAGGCGCTGCTGCGCCTGCAGGCCGAGGGCTTCCTGCAGATCGTGCCGAAGAAGGGCGCCTACGTCCCGCCGATCTCCGACGCCGAGGTCGAGGCCGTCATGCAGGCGCGCGCCCTCGTCGAGGACTGGTGCATCCGCCGGATCGCCCCGATCGCCGAGATCGTCACCGAGGAGCTGCGCCGGCTCATCGAGCAGCAGGAGCAGCTGCTGGGTGACCCGGTCGGCTTCATCGAGTGCGACCGCGCCTTCCACCGGGTGATCGTGGGCTCCGCGGGCAACCCGGTCCTGGCCGACTTCTACGAGACGCTGCGCGACCGTCAGGTCCGGATGGGGCTGCAGGCGGTCACCTCCGTGCCCGACCGCGCCCGGGGCGTCCTCACCGAGCACGGCGCCATCGTCGACGCCCTGCTCACCGGCGAGCCCGAGGCGGCCGGGCAGGCGCTGGCCGCGCACCTGGTCAGCACCGCCTCGGCGCTGCGGCTACCGAGCCCGCTCTCCTGGGCCGAGGGGCGGACCGCCCGATGAGGATCGCGCTCGTCCAGGTGGCCAGCCCGCCGACCGAGACGGTGGCCGCCCGGCGCGACCGGGTCGGCGACATGGTCGCCGACGCCGCCGGCGCCGACCTGGTCGTGCTGCCCGAGCTGTGGGCGCCCGGCTACTTCGCCTTCGGGGAGTACCCCGCGCGCGCCGAGACCCTGACCGGCGACACGGTCGCCGCCGGCGCCGAGTGGGCCCGCCGGCTCGGCTGCTACCTGCACCTGGGCAGCGTCCTCGAGCGGACGGCCGACGGCGCCCTGCACAACACCGCCGTCCTGCTCGACCCCGCCGGCGAGGTCGTGCACACCTACCGCAAGATCCACGTCTTCGGGTACCGATCCCGCGAGGCCGAGCTGCTCACCCCCGGCCAGGACGTCAGCGTGGCGACGACGAAGTTCGGCGCCACCTCCGCGACCACCTGTTACGACCTGCGCTTCCCCGAGCTGTGGCGGGAGCTGGTCGACCGCGGTGCCGAGACCGTCGTCGTCCCCGCCGCGTGGCCGGCCGCCCGGCGCGCGCACTGGCAGCTGTTCACCTCCTGCCGGGCCGTCGAGGAGCAGGTGCTCCTGATCGCCTGCAACGCGGTCGGGGAGCAGGACGGCGGCGTCGTCCTCGGCGGGCACAGCCGGGTCGTCGACCCCTGGGGCGAGGTCCTCGCCGAGGCCGGGGACGACGAGGGCCTCAAGGTCGTCGACGTCGACCCGGACGTCGTCTCCCGTGTCCGCGCCGAGTTCCCCGTGCTCGCCGACCGTCGCCTCGGAGGTCCCCGTGTCTGACGCCCTGGCCACCGCCCTCCGGCTGACCGTCGCCGGCTCGGCCGCCACGTTCGAGCTGTGCCCGGCGCGGCTCGTCGTCGCCGGCTACACCGGCCGCGACGAGGCCGCCGTCCGCCACCACATCGACGAGCTGGCCGCCATCGGCATCGCGCCGCCGCCGGCCGTGCCGATGCTCTACGACCTCGACCCGGCGCTGCTCACCGCCGAGGCCACCGCGTTCGCGGCCGACACCAGCTCCGGGGAGGTCGAGCCGGTCCTCGTCCGGCACGACGGCCGCTGGTACCTCGGCGTCGGGTCCGACCACACCGACCGCGAGCTGGAGCGGGCCGACATCAAGGCCTCCAAGGCCGCGTGCCCCAAGCCGCTCGGCGCGGAGGTCATCCCGCTCCCGGACGGCGTGGTCGACGGCGACTGCGACGACGCCTGGGACGCCGGCACGCTGGCCTCCTCCGTCGACGGCGAGCGCTACCAGTCCGGCCCGCTCGGGGCCCTGCGGACTCCGAGCGACCTGCTGCCGCGGGTCCTCCGGGCCTTCGCCGACGACGACCCCGCCGGGGACCTCGTCGTCTTCGCCGGAACCGTCCCGCTGCTCGACGGTGCCTTCCGCTTCGGCACCGACTGGCACCTGGAGCTCACGCTCGCCGGCCGGACCCTCACCCACAGCTACCGGGCCCGCTGACCGCACCCGGTTCGCACTTCCCCGTACCGCCCCACCCACCTCACAGAAGGTATGACGATGGACACTGCCGTCCTTCCCGGGACCACCTACACGACCAAGGAACGTCGCTCCGTTCTCGCGTCGGTGCTCGGTGGCTACTGGCTCGACTTCTACAACCTGCTGATCATCTCCTTCACGATGCCGGCGCTGGTCGCCACGTTCGGCATCTCGCTGGGCCAGGCCGGCCTGCTGACCTCGGTCATGCTGGTCACGTCGCTGATCGGCGGCGTCTCCTTCGGGTGGCTGGCCGACCGGTACGGCCGCAAGCGGGCGCTGCTGTGGGCCCTGGCGCTGTTCTCGGTCGGCGCCGTCGTATCGGCCTTCTCCTGGGACTACACGTCCCTGGTGGTCACCCGGGCGATCGCCGGCATCGGCATCGGCGGTGAGTGGGGCATCGGCATGGTCCTCTTCAGCGAGGTCTACTCCTCGAAGCGCCGCGGCCTGGGCGTCGCCGCGATCCAGGGCATGTCGTCGGCCGGCCTGGCGCTCGCCGTCTTCGTCTCCACCTACTTCGGCTCCACGCTGAGCACCGACTGGAGCTGGCGGGCCTCGTTCATCGTCGGCGCCGCGCCGATCCTGCTGATGCTCTACGTCCGCATCACCATGCCGGAGTCCAAGCTCTGGGAGCAGTACGACGAGATGCGCCGCGCCGGCACCCTGCCGGAGACCAAGAAGCGGCAGCGGTCGTCGATCCTGGAGATCTTCAAGGGCACCTCGCTGCGCTACACGCTGCTCGGCACTCTCATGGTCGGCGGCTACATGTTCGGCTACTGGACCGTCGCGCAGTTCATGCCGACCTACATGCGCGAGGGGCTGGGCGCCCCGCCGGAGGCCGTCCGCAACGCCACGCTGATCATCGCCGCCTGCCAGTTCGTGATGTTCCCGCTGATCGGCTGGGCCAGCGACCTGTTCGGCCGGCGCAAGGTCGTCGCCGCCTGCGGGATCGTCTCGGTGCTCGCCGTGGCCGGCATCTACTTCGGCGCGGGCTCGGCGCAGTACGCCGGCAACATCTTCACCTGGAACATCTTCTGGTGGTACCTGCTCTGGACGGCGATCGGCGCCGCCGCGATCGCGATCTTCGGCTCCTGGCTGTCCGAGCTCTACCCGGTGGAGCTGCGCTCGACCGCGGCCTCGACCGTCTACGTCGTCGGCCGCATGGCGTCGGCCGCCGCCATCCCGATCGCCGCGGGCGTCATCGCGTCCAGCCAGAACACGCCGCTGGGCATGTCGGTCGGCGTCATCGGCACCCTGCTGATGATCGTCTTCGCCGTCCTCCTGCCCGAGACCGTCGGCCGCGAGTTCAAGGTTCTCGAGACCAAGGACATCGCCCTGGAGCCGGCGGCCGGCGAGCCCGGTCCGGCGACCGCCCCCGCTGACCTGCAGCGGGCGAGCACGACCGACTGACGCGACCGGCCCAGGAGGTCATCCGCATGCCACTCATCCGCATCAACCACGCCGAGCCCCTCGACCCGACGGTGGTCGAGAACCTGCTCCGGTCGGTCACCGACGCCTACGTGGACGCCACCGGTGCCGACCCGGCCAAGGTGCACGTCCTCGTCGAGCAGGTGCCCACGACCCACTGGGGCGTCGGCGGCACGAGCCTCGCCGCCCGCCGGGCGGCGCAGGCCCAGGAAGGAAGGTCCGCATGAGCACCACCCTCAAGACCGTCGTCGCCGGAGGATTCCGGACGGCGTACCTCGAGGCCGGCGATCCGGCGGGGGAGACCGTCGTCCTGCTGCACGACGGCGCGTTCGGCACGACCGCCGAGCTGTGCTGGGGCCCGGTCGCCGAGTTGCTGGCGGCCGACGGCTTCCACGTCGTCGCCCCCGAGCTGCTCGGCTGGGGTGGCACGGACAAGGTCGTGTTCTTCGACCGGTCGCCGTACGCCCCGCGGGTCCCGCACGTCGCAGCGTTCGTCCGCGAGCTGGGCATCGAGCGGGCGCACTTCGCCGGCGTCTCGTTCGGCGGCTCGCTGCTGCTGCGTGCCCTCGTCGACCCGAGCCGGCCGCTGCCGGTCGGGCGGGCCGTGTCGTTCTCGGGCACGGGCGGCCCGTTCCGCCTGCCGGAGGGGACGGCGGCGCTGGCCGACTACGAGCCGAGCCTCGAGGCGGCCGAGCGGCTGACCGGGCTGCTGGTCCGCAGCACCGACGGGCTGGCCGAGCACATCCGGCAGCGCTACGAGAACAGCCTCGTGCCGGGTCACTGGGAGGCGATGACCGCGCCGCGGCTGAGCAACCCCGCCACGACGCGGCAGCTGCCGCCGGACACCTTCCTCGACGACCTGCAGGGGGTGCGGACGCCGCTGCTGCTCGTCGAGGGCCGGCACGACACCCTGCTGGAGACCGGGTGGTCGAAGAAGCTCGCCGACCTGGCGCCTGGCGCCACGGCGCTCGAGACCGACTTCGGCCACGAGCCCATGATCGAGGCGCCGGAGGAGACGGCCGCGCTGCTCGCCGGCTTCTTCCGCACCGGGGAGGTCTGAACCGGTGACTCTCACCGAGGAGAGCCGCGAGGCCGTCATCGCGGCCGGCCTGGTCGACTACGACCGGGTGGAGCCGATCACCGAGGACGACGCGTTCCTGGCCGAGGCGGTCCAGGAGGCCGACCTGCCGTCCCTGCTCGCCGCGCTGGCCCTGGCCACCGGTGACCAGAGCCTGCTGGCCGACGAGCTCAAGCCGCCGCTGCCGCCGATGGCCGCGGCGATCGAGCCGCACGGCGGGATGAGCGCGGAGGCCCAGGCCAAGGGCCGGGCGGCTGCGCTGGAGGCGCTCAAGCGGTTCCGGGACAGCGGCTCGGTGATCGCCCGGCAGCCGACCGCCGAGGACCTCGAGCGGATCATGTTCTTCCTGACCAAGGACGCCGGCCCCGAGTACCTGCCGCTGCTGCAGCACGAGCTGGGGCTGCCCCGGGACTACGGGACGCCGACGTGGACCAAGGACGAGGTCGCGCCGGACACCGACTTCACCGTCGCGGTGATCGGCGCCGGCTTCTCGGGGCTGGCCGCGGCCCACCGGCTCAAGCAGGCCGGGGTGCCGTTCGTGGTCTTCGAGAAGAACGCCGAGGTCGGCGGTACATGGTGGGAGAACTCCTACCCGGGCTGCCGGCTGGACACCCCGAACTTCGCCTACAGCCTCTCCTTCGCGCAGAAGGGGGACTGGCCGCAGCAGTTCTCGGGCCAGCCGGAGATCCACAAGTACCTCGGCGAGGTGGCCACCGGGTTCGGGCTGCGCGAGCACATCCGGCTCGGCACCGAGGTCCTGGAGGCGACGTTCGACGAGGACGCCGTCCGGTGGACCCTCGTCACCCGCGACGCGGAGGGCCGGGAGGAGACGCACACCTTCTCCGCCGTCATGACCGCGATGGGGCAGCTGAACCGGCCCAACTACCCGGACATCCCGGGGCGGGAGTCGTTCGCCGGCCCGGCGTTCCACTCGGCGCGCTGGGACCACTCGGTCGACCTGACCGGCCGGCGGGTGGCGGTGATCGGCACCGGGGCGAGCGCGTACCAGATCGTGCCGACGATCGTGGACTCCGTCGGCGAGCTGACGGTGTTCCAGCGCAACGCGCCGTGGATGCTGCCGACGCCGAACTACCACCACGACATCAAGTCCGGCATGCAGTGGCTGCTCGCGCACGTGCCCTACTACGGGCGGTGGGAGCGGTTCTGGCAGTTCTGGATCGCCGCCGAGGGCCGGCTGCCGTTCGTGCAGGTCGATCCGGAGTGGACCGAGCCCACCTCGACGTCGGCCAAGAACGCCGAGCTGCGCCGGCAGCTGCTGGAGCGGCTCGACGAGCAGTACGCCGACCGGCCGGACCTGCGGGCGAAGGTCGAGCCGACCTACCCGCCGGGCGCCAAGCGGATGACCCGCGACAACGGGGTGTGGGCGGCCGCGCTCAAGCGCTCGCACGTCTCGCTGGTCACCGACGGGATCACCGAGATCACCGAGAAGGGCATCCGGACGGCGGACGGCGTCCTGCACGAGGTCGACGTCATCGTCTACGCCACCGGGTTCCAGGCCTCGGACTACCTGGTGCCGATGAAGGTCACCGGCCGGGGCGGCGCGGACCTGCACGACACCTGGGGCGGGGACGCCCGGGCCTACCTCGGCGTGACCGTGCCCGGGTTCCCGAATCTGTTCATCGTCTTCGGGCCGAACAGCGGCGTCGTCGTCAACGGCAGCTCGGTGTTCATGGGCGAGTGCGCGGTGGAGTATTCGTTGGCGGCGATCGGCGCCCTGCTGCGCAGCGGCCACCGGGCGCTCGACGTCCGCCCGTCGGTGCTCGGGCCGTTCTGCGAGCGGGTCGACGAGGCGAACCGGCTGCGGGCCTGGGGCGCGTCGCAGGTGAGCAGCTGGTACAAGAACGCGTTCGGGCGGGCCTCGCAGGTCTGGCCGTTCTCGCTGCTCGAGTACTTCACCCTCACCCGGGAGTGCGAGCTGGCGGACTTCGAGCTGCTCTGACCGGGTTCCAGCTCCCCTCGGCCCCGCGCCGGCTCGACGAAGAGCCGGTGCGGGGCCGAGGGGCTTCTCAGGTCGTGCTCACCATGCGGGCGAACACGATGACGTTGTCCGCGTAGTCGCCGGTGCGGGAGTTGAACCGGCCGCCGCAGGTGATCAGCCGCAGGGCCGACCAGCCGACGTCGCCGTAGACCTCGCCGCTGGGGAAGCTGGTCTTCGCGTGCCGCTCGACCCGGCCGACGCGGAACGTGGCGGTCGTGCCGTCGGCGCGGTCCACCACGACCCGGTCGCCCGGGCGCAGCGCGCGCAGCCCGTAGAAGGCCCCCTTCTGGTCATCCCAGTCGATGTGCCCGACCAGGATGGAGGGGCCGAGCTCGCCCGGCGTCGGGCTGCCCTTGTACCAGCCCACCGGGTACGCGCCGGGCGGCAGCTCCATGGTGCCGTCGGCCTGCAGGCCCAGCTCCATGATCGAGGAGGTCATGCCGAGGGCCGGGATCCTGATCTTCACCGGTCTGCTCGCCGACATCGGCGGGAGGTCGGGGAACGTGAGGGGCGCGGCCGACGAGCTGGACGAGGTCGTCGTCGGTGGCGGCTGGGTCGTCGTCGGGGGCGGCGGTGCGACCTCCGACGTCGTCCGGGGCAGCTTGGGTGGCGCCGCCACGACCGCGTCGGGGACGGCGCGCCTGACCGGCTCGAGGCCGTGCCGGGGCGTGACGATCGCGACGACGAGGATCGCGACGCCGGCGAGCGCCAGCAGCGCGGACGCCGCCGTCCACACGCGCACCGCGCGGCGCCGGGCCGGGCGGCGCCCGGCGTGCCGGTGGAGTTCGAAGGGACCGATCCGCATGGGCCGCCGTCAGTGGGTCGCGCGGGCGCTGCGGCGAGCGGCCCAGGCGGCGCCACCCGAGCCGACGAGGAGCGCCGCGCCGCCGAGCGCGTAGAGGAAGGCCGGGCTGCCGTTGTTGCCGATGGTGCTGCCGTCACCGGCGTTCACCGCGCCCGACGGGCGGGTGGCCACCTGGCCGGCCGGGGTGGTCGCCACGGGGGCCGTGGTGGTCGTGCTGGTGGCGGCGATCGCGGCGGACGCTCCCGCGGTGGTCGTCCCGGCTGTCGAGCCGCTCGTGCCGGTCGTGGTGCAGCTGGTCGTCGGCGCCGTGGTCGTGGTGCCCGTGGTCGTGGTGCCCGTGGTCGTCGTCGGCGCGGTGGTCGTGGTGGTCGTGGTCGTCGCAGTCGTGGTGGTCGTAGTCGCCGTGGTGGTCGTCGGCGCCGTGGTCGTGGTGCAGGTGGTGGTCGTCGCAGCCCTGGCCGTTGGCCCGGAGGTCGTCGTCCCGGAGGTCGTCGTCGACCTGCTCGTCGTCCCGGAGGTCGTCGACCTGCTCGTCGTCGAGGTCGTCGTCGACCTGCTCGTCGTCGGGGTGGTCGTCCTCGTCGAGGTCGTCGTGCTCCCCGGGAGGGCGGAGTTGTCCTCGGCCAGGCCGTTGGGCAGGGTCTCGCAGGCCTGTCCGTCGTTGTCGGCGTCCAGGTTGTCCGGATCGCTCGGGTCCTGGAGCAGGTGGTTCTGGGCGTCCTGTCGCGTCGCGAAGTCCGAGCAGTTCTGGTCGTCCTGGGTTCCGCCCGGACCGTTCGGGTTGGGCGTGCTACCAGGGAGCGCGGAGCCGTCCTCGGACCGGCCGTTCACGGTCTCGCAGGCCTGTCCGTCGTTGTCAGCGTCCAGGTTGTCGGGATCGGTCGGGTCTTCCAGGAGGTGGGCCTGGGCCGCCGCCTGGGTCGGGAAGTCGGAGCAGTTCTGGTCGTCCCGGCCGTTGTTCGCGGAGGTCGTGGTCGTCGTCGTGGTGGTCGTGGCGGTCGTCGTCCCCGCGCGGGCGCCGAGGACGGTGCCGTCCTCGGTTCTGCCGTTGCCGGCGTCCTCGCACGCGGTGCCGTTGCCGTTACGGTCCTGGTCGTCGTTGTTGCCGTTGCGGTCCAGGTCGTCGGGGTCCCGCGGATCCTGGGTCAGGAAGTTCTGGGCGGCCGCCTGCGTCGCGAAGTCCTCGCAGTCCCTGTCCCCATAGGCGTTGGCCGTGCCCGCGAGCCCGAAGCACAGGATGGCCCCCGAGAGCAGCCCAGCTGCCGCGTACCTGTGACGACGCATATCTACATCTCCTGGGCGCGGGTGGTCGGCCGTGTTCACAGGGGTACTCATCTCGCACACAGGTCGCAATAGGGAATCGTTCCGAGACCAATGAATCTTTTCGGATCGCCGGATTACCCTTGTGCCGAAAGAAATTGAGCCAACACGCTCGGTGAACGGCGCGCACGCCACTCGACCAATTGGGGATTGCGCCCTCCGTCGCCGAGCGGATCGCCGGAGCCGCTCCGTGCGAGCCGGCGGCGGACGGTGTCGTTCCGACACGCTCCCTGCCTGGACGTTTCCTGGCCGACGACGCTAGCGTCGTCGGCCCTGCTCGGCGCTCAGCCGCACCCGCGACGCGGGTCGACGCCGTCCGGCAGCGGGAGGGGAATCATGCGCAGAACCGTCCTCGTCGCCACCGTTTCGGCGCTGTCATTCGGCCTTGCCGGAGTGGTCGCAGCCTCCGCGGTGGCCGACGACCGCGGCGGCCGGGACGGGGCGAAGACGCTCATTTTCGACGTCAGGTTCAGCCCCCAGACGATCGTTGCCACGAACAACGAGCGGGACCCGGGCAGCCCGTTCTCGGTCGGCGACGAGATCCTCTTCCGCGACCGGCTGTTCCAGAACGGGGACCAGGTCGGCGAGGAGGTCGGTTCCTGCGTCCTCGTGACCCTCGCTCCCGACGTCCTGGCCAACTGCAGCGCCGTGATCCGGCTGCCCGACGGCGACATCACCGCCCAGTTCGCCAACAGCCCCGGTCCGGACCCGAAGCCCCTGGCGCTGACCGGGGGCACGGGCGCCTACCGCAACGTCGGCGGCGAGGGAACCCTGGTCGAGTTCGGTGACGAGACGGGCACGCTGACACTGCAGGTGCTCGGCTTCGACACCCGGCGCTGACCTCACCGCCGGTCGGCGGGGGCGAGGTCCTCGAGGGTCCGGGTCAGCGCCTCGGTCAGCGGCCACCGCCGTCCCTCATCGCATGCCGCCTCGTAGGCTTCCGCGCCCAGTTGCTCCCGTGCCCGGGCGGCCAGGTCGTCCAGGAGCAGGGGGAGGGCGGGGGACGGCGGCGTCCCCACGAGTGCCCGGACCGCCCCCGCCGCACCCAGCGCCCGGGCCGCCACCTCCGGCCGGCCGTCGGTCAGGGCCAGTGCGGCCAGGCCCTCCAGCGCGTGTCCCGTGCTTGCGACCTGGCCGGCGCGCCGGCAGGCCGCCACCCCGTCGAGGATGGCTCCGCGCGCGGCGTCGATGTCGCCGTGGGCCGCGAGGGCGAGACCGCGGAGGCTGCGGGCCTGGGCGACCATGGCGTCGTCCCCGATCCCGTCGGCCAGGTCGGCCGCCGCCGCGTAGTGCCGCTGCGCCCCCTCGAAGTCGGAGTGCAGCAGCGACACGTCGCCGCTGGCGATCTCCATGTGTCCTTGGCCGAGCTCGTGGTGCAGCGCGGTGAACCGGGCCAGCGCGTCCTGGATGGCGGGCTCGGCGTCCTCGAGCGAGTCCTCGGCGATCGCGTAGTAGATGCCCGCGACGGCCGCGAGCGCCAGGTCGTTGGCGTGCTCGGCGTCGTCCGGGAGCAGTGCCCGCCCCTCCGGGAGCATCGACCGGACGGACTCGTAGTCGCCGAAGATGCCCCCGAGGAGGGCGCGCAGCACCAGCAGCCGGCCGCGCACGTCCGGAGCGGCGTCGTCGGCGCGCCGGAGGGCCCGGTCCAGCCAGTCCCTCGCCTCCACCTCGTCGTCGCGGCGGGTGCGGTACGAGAGGGTGTCGCGCAGGATCAGGGCGGCGGTGGCGAGGTCGCCGGTGTCGATGGCCCGCTGCAGTGCGGCCCGGAGGTTGGGCAACTCGGCGTCGAGGCGGTCGGCCCGGGCCCGGTGCTCGTGCCCGGTCGCCGTGAGCAGGCTCTCGACCATGTCGACCATCCAGCGGGTGTGCCGGCGCTCGGTCTCCTCCCGGTCGGGGGCGGCGGCCAGCTTCCCGACGGCGTAGGCGCGCACCGTCTCGAGCATGTCCAGCCGCGTCTCGCCGGAGCGGGTCAGCAGGCTGGCGTCGAGGAGCGCGGAGAGGCAGTCGAGGACGTCGGGCTCGCCGGGCCGGCCGCAGACGGCCTCCGCGGCGTCGAGCGTCCAGCCGCCGGTGAAGACGGCGAGCCGAGCGAAGACGCCCTGCTCGGGCGGGCCCAGCAGGCCGTAGCTCCAGTCCATGGTGGCGCGCAGCGTGCGCTGCCGGTCGGGGGCGTCGACCGGCCCGCCCGCGAGGACGTCGAGTCGCTCGGTGAGGCGGGTGAGCAGCGCGGTGGGCGTCATCAGCCGCACCCGGGCCGCGGCCAGCTCGATCGCCAGCGGCAGGCCGTCGAGGCGGTGGCAGATCTCGGCCACCGCCTCGGCGCTGAGGGCGTCGAGGGTGAAGCCGGGGCGGACGGCGCCGGCGCGCTCGGCGAAGAGCCTGATCGCGGCCGCCTGCTCGAGCGTCGCGAGCGGGTACTGCTGCTCGGCCCGCAGCCGGAGGAGTTGCCGGCTGGTCACGAGGGCGACGACGGACGGGACCGCGTCGAGCAGGCTTGCCACCTCCGTCGCGGCGGAGGCGACCTGCTCGAAGTTGTCGAGGACCAGCAGCGTGCGGTCGTCGCCGAGCGCCGCCCTGATGGCGTCCGTCGACTTCATGCCCCGCTCGCTCCGTGCGCCGACCGCGTCGATGACCGTCGGGAGCACGAGGGCGGGATCGCTGACGGCCGAGAGCGGGATGAAGACGGCGCCGCCGGGGAAGTCGGTGGCGACTGTTGTGGCCGCTTCGAGGGCGAGGCGGGTCTTGCCGACGCCGCCGGCTCCGGTGACCGTGACCAGCCGCGTCTGCGGGTCGCGGAGGAGTGCGGTGAGGGCCGCGAGGTCGTCGTCCCGGCCGAGCAGCTGCCCGGGCGGGGCGGGGACCCGGTGCTCGACGGCGAGGGTCTTCGGTGGCGGGAAGTCGGTGGGGAGCCCGTCGACGTCGAGTTGGTAGAGGGCGGCGGGCTGCGGGAAGTCCTTGAGCCGGTGTTCGCCGAGGGAGCGCAGGGCGGTGCCGGCCGGCAGCTGCTCGGCGGCCAGGGTGGCGGACGTGCCCGAGAGCAGGATCTGCCCGCCGGCGGCCGCCGCCGCGATGCGCGCCGCCCGGTGCACGTCCAGGCCGACGTAGCCGCCGGCGTTGAGGGCGGCCTCTCCGGTGTGCAGCCCCATCCGCACCTGAAGGGCCAAAGTGGCCACAATGGCCCGCTGGGCGTCGGCCGCGGCGGCGACCGCCTGCACGGCGGTGGGGAAGGCGACGAAGAACGCGTCGCCCTGGGTGTCGACCTCGCGGCCGCCGTGGGCGGCGAACGCTTCCCGCACCGTGCGCCGGTGGTCCTCCAGCGCGGCCGCGTACGCCTCCCGGTCCTCCCGCACCAGCCGGGTCGAGCCGGCGATGTCGGTGAACAGGAAGGTCACCGTGCCGGTCGGGAGGACGTCGTCCTCCTGTGTGTCGTGCTGGACCGCGGTGAGCTCCTCGGCCACGGCGGGCTCCCCAGGTGGGTCCGGGCTTCGTGCCGACCACCGAGCAGGGTAGGGACGACGTCAGCCGTCAGCCAGAGGCCTGCGACCGCCCTCTTTCCTCGCGGTCCGCTGGTCGGACGTCAGCGGCGACGGTGGTGGCGCCGGGCCGGCCTGACCCGGCGGTGACGGGGACGGCTGCGTCGGTCTCGTCCGGCGCCGACGGAACCGGTAGCCGCAGCGGCGGGCCTGGCCACCCCGAGGTACGTCGAGCCGCTTGCGACCTGCGGCGAAGGACAGCCGTCGAACGCAGGTGCTCGAACCTGCACGACGAGAGCGTCGCGGATGGTGCTGCGCCGGCCGGCCGAGATCCAGCAAGGCCAGCGCGCTCGTACTCCGGGTGCTGAAGTGCCCGCGGTCCGACCGGGGTCTCGACGGAAGAGACTGATGCGCTCAGGCGGAGGGGGCGGGGACCGTCATGGCCGGCGTGCTCGGCCGGTCGTCGGCTGCGGAAGGTATCTGCGCCGGCGCACGTGCTGTGGACAGTTGCCTCATGAGCGTGCCGAGCAGGGTCTCCAGTTCGTCGAGCCGCTCGCTCTGCTCCGCGTCCGGCGCCTCCAGATCGGCGTACAGCGGCCGGAACCAGGAGGCAAAGGCCGTGTCGTATAGGGCGGCGAAGGTCGCAAAGCCCAGGAGTGGGTGAGGCTCACGCGGGGGTCCGTCACCGAGCATCAGCTCACCGATCGCCCGCTGCTCCTCACGCCAGACCATGAACGCCTTCCCCAGCCTGTCGGTCTTGAACCGCCCGCGGATGCCCTGCATGGTCGCCCAGGCCTCAGGGTTGTTCTCCGCCAGCCGCAGACGGGCATCGGCCCGGTAGACGTTCTCGGCCGCGCCCCAGTACCGCGCGAACCGGTAGAACGTGCTCTTCAGCGCGACGTCGCGGCGAGCCTGGTCCCCGAAGTAGAGCCGGAAGCCCCTCTCTCGGATGTTGTGGATGCGGTCCCGGAGTTCTTCGGCTGCTCCCCGCAGCGTCGTCCAGAACTGGTCTCTGTCCGCCTCGTCGTTCCGCAGCTGTTCGGCCTCCTGCGTCTCGATCTGGAGACGCGACCTGAAGACCTCCAGATCGTGCTGGGCCTGGCTCTGGACGTTGATGATCGCCTCTTGAGCGGCGATCCGCCTTTCTTCCAGAGCCTCCTCGGCCTTCTGCTGCTTGTCCGTGAATTGCTGCTGCGCTCGTCGGTTTCTCTCGCCCTGGCGCCAGGTCACGTACCCGGCGATGAGAGCGGCCAGCACGCTCGCGACGGCAGCGACGACGGCTGCGACGACCGTGGGATCTCCCATGGGGCACCGTCCCGTCTTCTTCTGATGGGAGCGAGAAGAGGCATCCAGCCGCCCTGCTGTGACCCTCCGTCAGTGCACCGCCCGCTCCCGGCCTCCCACATGGCCGCGACCTCCCGGCTCCGTGGGTGTCCCACCCTCGCGGCCGATGCGGTGCCAGAACCAGGGCCCGAGGCCCTCCCCGAGCGCTACCAGCGTCCCCAGTGCACGACCTCGTCGAAGGGACGGCGGTCCGGCTTCTGGAGCGGGTGCAGCGGCCGGTCGGCCGGGTAGCCGAGGCCGAACATGTAGGCGCAGAAGCAGCCGTCGAGGAACCCGAGCACCTTCTGGGCCTGCTCCTGGTCGCGGACCGCCGAGTGACCTGAACCGATGCCCAGGTCCGCCGCGGTGATCATCATGAACGCGGTCGCCTGGCCGAAGTCGTAGGCGATCCGCTGGCGGACCTGGTCGTCGTCCGGCTGCTCGGCCACCAGGGCGATCGTCGCCGCCGAGCGGGCGATGTGCGTACCGCCCTGCGGCCAGGCCTTGGCGAGCTCGACGAGCTGCTCGCGGTCGGTGACGACGACGAAGTGCCACGGCTGCCAGTTCGACGACGACGGCGACCTGCGGCCTGCTTCGAGGATGCGCTCGAGATCGTCCCGGGGGATCGGCTGGTCGGTGTACTGGCGCACGTTGCGGCGTGCTCGGACGGCGTCCCACGTCTCCATGCCGCCCGTCCTACACCGTTCGAGGCGCCCTCACGTCTTTCCGATACGGCTGGCGAACCTTGTGCTCGAACACGTTGCCCCACAGTCCGAGCGGCAGGCCGTCGACCGGTGGGCGCTGGTCTGGCGTTCCGCCACGCGGCTCGATGGGGCGAGGCGTCAGGGATGCCTCAAGGGGCCGGCTTGGGTGTGCACTTTGTCCGGCTTGCTTTCAGGTCTGCGCCATCGGTTCGACGAGGCTGAGCGCGTATCCAGCGAACGCCGAGCTCTCTCAGGAATTACATCAGGGGGAGGGGAAGACATGACGTCGTGGGAACCCGGTGGTCGACCTCCGCAGGCGGCCGATCCTCGATGGGGAGCCGGCCGCCCGTGGCAGCCCGACCCGAGGCCTAATCTTCGGGACGGCTCGACGGGCAAGCGGAGAACATTGGAAGTCGTCACCAACTGGATCACCACAGTGACTGCCGTGGCGGCTCTTGCCTTGTCGGTGGTGACCTATGTGCAGGTCAACAGCGAATCGGATGTGCACCTGATCATGCCGCAGCAGCTGCGGATCTCCGCTCCCGACGACGGCCGCCAAAGCATCTACCTGCAGCCCACGTTTACCGCGAGCAGGAGGACGGAGCGTCCCGCCGTGCTGATGAACATGACGCTACTGGTGGAACCCCAGACCGACGGCGCAGAGATGCCCCTCTTCGCGTGGCACGAGGTCATCGACATCACTCAACTCGACGACGAGGATCGGGCGATCGTTCGTAGGCGTGTTTCGGATCCGGTCCCCGTGTTGATCTTCGGATCGGAGCCGATATCGCCGACTATCTGGTTCCTGGCGGCCACGCCCAGTCCGACCCTGACGGTGGGTAGGTTGGAGGCGACACTCCTGGTGGAATGGCAGGACAGGCCCTCCATGGTCCGAGACTTCTGCATCGATATATCGCAGGAAGCTGTGGACGACTTCGCCAAGGTGACGGACCCGGTCTTGTTCTATCGTTTCATCAAGTATGAGACGTCTGACTGTTATTTCCTCGAAGCGTAGCGGCACCAACGACCTCTGAGGCTTTCATTCGGTGGCCGCCGCTCAACCGCAATGGTTCGCGCAACCAGCTACCTGATGGTGCGCACGCCTGGCCCTCAATGCACGGCGCGCTCCTGCGCTTCCCAGTACGGCTTGCGCAGCTCTCGCTTGAGGACCTTGCCTGCGGCCGACAGCGGTAGCGCCTCGACGAGCTCCATGGAGCGCGGCGTCTTGTAGCCGGCGATCCGGTCGACGCAGAAGTCGTGCAGCTCCTCGAGGGTGACGGTGGCGCCGGCGGCCGGGACCACGACGGCGTGCACCCGCTCACCCCAGGTCTCGTCGGGAACGCCGATCACCGCGCAGGTGGCGACCGACGCGTGCTGGGCGAGGACGTTCTCCACCTCGACGGAGTACACGTTCTCCCCGCCGGTGATGATCATGTCCTTGATGCGGTCGGAGATGTAGACGTAGCCGTCGTCGTCCATGTAGCCGCCGTCGCCGGTGTGCATCCAGCCGCCGCGCAGCGCCTCCGCGGTCTCTGCAGGGCGGTTCCAGTAGCCGAGCATCACGTTGCCGCCGCGGACGACGATCTCGCCGACCTGGCCGCGGGGGAGCTCGACGTCGTCCGGACCGACGATGCGTACCTCGTTGTGCGGCAGGGCGCGGCCGGCCGCGCGCCGGCGCCGCGGGTCCTCGTGGTCGGTGGGGAAGTTGCCGGTGGCGCAGGGCGCGAGCTCGGTCATGCCGTAGAGCTGGGTGAACTGCGCGTTGGGCAAGGCCTTGAGCGCGCGGCCGAGCACCCCCTCGGACATGGGGGAGGCGCCGTACGTGATCCGCCGGATGCTGGTCAGGTCGAACTCGTCGATCCGCGCGTGGTCGACCAGCAGCTGGATCATGGTCGGCACGAGGAGAGCGTCGGTGACCTGGTGCTCGCTGACCGCCGTCATGACGGCGACCGGCTCGAACCCTGGGATCATGATGTGCGTGCCGCCGCGCAGCACCTGCGCCGTCCAGGCCGCCAGGTCGGCGAGGTGGAACATCGGGGCGGCGTGCAGGTAGACGCCGTCCGGACTCAGGAAGTGCTCGGTGGCCAGCGTGCCGATGCTCGACGCCAGCAGATTGGCGTGGCTGAGCATCACGCCCTTGGACCGGCCGGTGGTGCCGCCGGTGTAGAAGACGGCGGCCAGGTCCTCCCCGCCGCGGCGCTCGTCCTCGATCGGCTCGGACGTCGCGACGAGCTCCTCGAAGGACAGCATGCCGTCCGGGGTTGGGCCGTCGCCGGCGTGGACGACGTGCTCGATCCGCCCGTCGGCCGCGCGGATGCCGTCGACGTGGCCGGCGAAGGCGTCGTCGACGACCAGGACGCGGGCGTCGACCTCGGCGAGGGACTCGGCGATCTCCGGGATGCTCCAGCGCAGGTTGACCGGGACGACGACGCCGCCGGCCCACAGCGTGGCGGCGAGGAACTCGTGGTAGCGGTCGGAGTTGAGGGAGAGGATCGCGGCGCGCTCGCCGTCCTCGATGCCGAGGTCCTGCAGGGCGCCGGCCAGCCGGGCGATGCGGCCGACGGACTCCCGGTGGGTCCGGACGCGGCCGGCGCAGACGGTGGTGATGCCGTTCGGCTTCTGCTGGACGGCGCGGTGGAGTCCCTGGGTGAGGTTCACGGCGGCCTCGCGTCTCGTCGGCGGCCAGAAGGTGACGGGCGTCACCCGACCAGCTGAACGCGAGGTGGCGCAAGGGGGTCCGGTGCGGGGTGACCTCCCCGTGCTGAGGGCTCGGCGAGCGCGTGGTCTGATGCCGGGAGAGGTGCCGGCCGACAGCGGAGTCGGCCGCCTGGTCGAAGGGTGGGCTCGTGGCTGCTGGCTCCGGTGAGGTGCTGCTCGACTACGACGGAGCGGTGGCCGTCGTGACACTGAACGCGCCGGACCGGCGCAACGCCCTGACGCCCGGGATGGCCCACGAGCTGATGGCCACCTTCGACGAGGTGGACCGGCGGGAGGACGTCGGCGCGTTGGTCGTTCGCGCGGTGGGGAGGTCCTTCTGCGCCGGCGGGGACATCACGACGCTGACCGACGCGGGCCGCGACCCGGCCGAGGCCTCGAACTACGAGGGCATGTCGGCGATCTACGACTCCTTCTACCGGCTGGGGCAGGTGAAGGTGCCGACGATCGCGGCCGTGCGCGGGTCAGCGGTGGGCGCCGGGATGAACATGCTGCTGGCGGCCGACCTACGGATCATCGCGCGGGACGCCCGGCTGATCTGTGGCTTCCTCAAGCGCGGCCTACATCCGGGTGGTGGGCATTTCGTCATCCTGTCGCGCCTGATCGGCCGCGAGGCGGCCGCGGCTATGGCGCTGTTCGGCGAGGAGATCAACGGCGACCGGGCCCGCGAGCTCGGCCTGGCCTGGGATTCGGTGGACGACGACGCGGTCGAGGGCCGGGCGATGGAGCTGGCCGCTCGCGTCGCCGCCGATCCGGGTCTGGCCCGGGTAGCGGTGGGCAACTTCCGCAAGGAGGTCGTCAACGGCGCGGTGAGCTGGGAGGTGGCCACCCAATTCGAGCGCCCGGCGCAGATGTGGTCGATGCGCCGCTCGGCGGACTGAGGCGGAGCCGGCTCAGTAGCCCGGCAGCCACCGCCGCAGCTCGCCGTCCACCGCGACGGTGGCGTTCAGCGAGCAGAGGACCCCGACCAGCTCGGCGGCCACCCGCTGCAGCAGGAGGTGTCGGGCGGGGATCGTCAGCTTCCGTTGAGTGCGTTGGGCGGCGCCCAGGGGCTCGGAGGCGCGCCGGGTCTGCTCCTGCAGCCAGCTGCGGGTGAACGTGTACTGCTCACTGCGCAGCGGCTGCAGGTACGGGTCGAGCAGCGCGAGCAGGGCGGTCGGCGTCACGTCGTCCGCTCGGAGCAGGTGGGCCGAGGCGGCGATGCGGTGCAGTTGCGCCGGGTCGCCGTCCCGCCCGGCGGCGAGCAGGGGGCCGAGCCGGGGCGGCCAGCCGTGCGGCATGGGCTGGTTCGACCCGAAGTCGAGGACGCCGAGCCGGCCGTCGTCCATCAGCCGGAAGTTGCCCGGGTGCGGGTCCCCGTGCAGCCGCTGGGCCCGCGCCGGGCCGGAGGCGAACAGGCGCACGAGGACCTCGCCGCAGCGGTCGCGGTCGTCCTGGGTTCCGTGGGCGATGACGCGCGACAGGGGAGTGCCGTCGATCCACCGGGTGACGAGCACCTCGCCCTCGACGGCCAGCACCTCGGGCACGAGGACGTCGGGGTCGCCGCGGTAGGCGTCGGCGAAGGCGGCCTGGGCCTCTGCTTCCCGGGCGTAGTCGACCTCCTCGACGAACCGTTCGCGCAGCTCGGTGAAGAGCTCGCGGACGTCGAGGTGGGGGACGGCGGCTTTGACCAGCGGCGACAGGCCCTGCAGCATGCCGAGATCGGCGACCAGCGCCTCGGCGGCACCCGGGTACTGGACCTTGACGGCCACCGGCGTGCCGTCGGACCAGGTCGCGCGGTGGACCTGCCCGATGCTGGCGGCCGCGGCGGGCCGGATGTCGAAGTCGCGGAATCGTTCGCGCCAGTGCGGACCGAATGACGCGCTCAGTTGCTCGTGGACGCGGGCGGCCGGCATGGGCGGCGCCGCCTCCTGTAACCGGACGAGCGTCTCGCGGTAGGGGCCGGCCAGCTGCTCGGGGAGGGCGGCCTCCATCGCGGAGAGCGCCTGGCCCATCTTCATGGCGCCGCCCTTCAGATGGCCGAGGGTGGCGAACAGCTGCTCGGCGGTGCGCTGCTGGACTTGCGCGGCGACGAGTTCGGCGGGGCGGCCACCGAGGCGCTTGCCGAGGCCAAGGGCGGTGCGGCCGGCGTAGGCGGCGGGCAGCGCGGCGAGACGGGCCGTCCGGGCGAGGCGGCCCCGCGCCGGCGTCCCCTCGTCCGGACCGGTCACGGCTACCAGGGGGTGGTCGGCTCGAGGACGGCCTCGGTGAGCGCCTGGGTGCGCAGGTGCGTGACCTGCTGGTACTCGGGGTCGGCGACCATGCGGCTGAACGCCTCGCGGGAGGGATAGCGGACGAGCAGGACGGCGTCCCAGTCCTGGCCCTGCTCGGCGACGAGCGGTGTGCCGCCGTCGCCGGCGTAGAGGACCTCGCCGCCGTAGCGGGGGAGAAAGGTCTCGGAGAGGGCCTGGGCGTACTGGTCGTAGGACTCGCGGCCGCCCTCGGCGAAGCGGAGCAGGTTGAGCATGACGACGGGACCGCCGGGGTCCTCCTTGAGGAAGCGCTTGAGGTCCGCACTGCGGGGGTCGATCGCCATGTGTCGACGCTACTGGCGCATCTCCTCAGGCCGCGAAGCCGTCAGACCTGTTCGGGGACCCGCAGGTGGGCGACGGCGAGGTCCGGTCCTGGTCGAGCAGGAACACCGGCACTCGGGCGGCGTCGATGAGCTCGTCGACCTGCCGCTTGCCGGTTCGGAGGTCCGCCTTGGCCCAGCGGTTGGCCGATGTCTCGCGCAGGCGGTGCGCCTCGTCGACGATGAGGACGTCGAGGCCGTTGGGGTCGGCGTCCATGAACTGGTTGAAGTAGCGGAACAGCGCCGCGGTGCGTGGCGCGCGGTGGCCGGCCACCTTGCGCAGCGTCTGGGCAAACGACCGGGAGCCGGTCGCGTGCGCCACCCGGATCCCGCGGCGGACCAGCTCGCCGAGCAGGAAGAGTTCGATGACACTCCCGTTGCCCGGGCCGCCGATTACGATGACGAGCTCTTGTGGCCGCTCATTCGGGCTTTCTCCACCTCGTACAGGACGACTTTCTCCACCTCGTGCAGGACGAGATCGAACGCCACCTTCTGCTCGTCGAGGAGGACGAACTGCTCGCGGGTGCGCCGCTCCTCGGCGGCGACGGCGAGCAGCTGCTTGCTCGGCGCGACCGAATGGAGAGCAAGTGACACCCGAGCAGGAAGCGCAAGTCCACGACGCCCTACTGGCCTACTGGACAAGCCGCGACGAGGCGGCCATCCGCCAGGCCGCCCGAGGTGGCTCGGACGTGTGGCGGACGAGCGGGAGTCACCTCCGGCACCCATCTTGACCGGGTCGCCCAGTTGTTGGCCCGCGTCTGCCTGTACGCGTCGTCGGATCAGCGCACCACTCGGGCCGAGCCCAAACTGCGGGATGCACTGGGCGGCCGGCCCGACCTCGGCGAGGAGGTCCGCGCTCCGCAATCGCATATCTCCTGATGTGCGCACCCTTGCTACGAGCTGGGCTTGGACCCGTTCTTCGAGACCACCGCGTAGCCGGAGGCCGCGACGGCGGCGATGGTGCCACCGGCCACCAGCGCCTTCTGACCAGCTTCCTTGCCGGCGGTCCGCCTCTGCTGAGGATCGCGCAAGGCCTCACGCCACTTGATCGCATCCAGCGGACTGCGGTCAGACTTGATCCCTAGAGGGGTGTGAAAGTCGTCGACGATCGCTGCCGTGGCGTTGAGGGAGTCGATCACGGAGCGCGCGGCGCGCGCGTGGAGGAGGATGTTCTCGTTCGCGGTTCCGCCTGCCCCATCCAACCGCGACATTAGGCGCCTCGTGCTCTCGATCACAGCTGCTCGCCGCTTCTCCCGTGCAACTGCGACGCCAAGCCGGTGACCTCCAAGGTTCTCCGGCGCCGTAGCAAAAACATGGTCCAGCTCAACCACGCGGAACTCATCTTGCAGCTCGAAGCAGCGGGCGAGAATCGCGAGTTGGACCGCAGCCTCCCGCTCGATCTCCTGGACCTCCCGCTTCAACTCGCTGGCCTTGGTCTGGCTCTCGACCCTGTCGGCGAGTGCGCGTAGCGCAAGGAGCGCCTCCTCCTGCACGTTGAGGATGGTCTCCGATACCCCGCTGACCTTGTCCCACAGCGTCTTCGGGTCGCCACCCTGTGCACGGATGGTCATGGCTTCGTCGATAGCTGCGGCTGCGCTCATCATCTTGGCGAGCACAGTGTCCCGCTGTGCACGACGCACATCGTCGAGCTTCTTGTCGATGCGAAGGAGCAGTGCTCTCAGCTCCTGTGCCTCGGACTGCTGAGCGAACTGACTCATGAGGCCGCCCACGCCGGAGAGCACGGCAGGGTTCGACAACAGGGACCTCGGACCGTCTTCCACCTGGAGCCACTTGAGCGACTTCTTGCCCTTCTCCCCGAGCATGGCGTGGCTGATGCCCTTGGTCTTGGTCTTCATGAGACCGCCCGCGTCCTTGAGCCGCTGCGCCGACTCGGGCGTCAGCTTCAGGTACATCGCGGACTGTTCGACGATGGCGGAGACAGTTGTGACGGTGTCAGCTCCGGCCTTGAGAACCGTGCTAAGCCTGCCTAGGTCGAACTGCTGAGCCTGCTCCAGGAGACCGGCATGCACCAGGAATCCTTCGACAGCCGACGGATCTCCCGCGACCACGACACCTTCGCCGTCACCGACCAGTTCGATTTCACCCGACATTAGGCGCTCCGTCCGCTGACTCGAGAGTCGACGCGACGAAGCCGAGCGCCTCCGCCGAGGGCCAGGCCTTCGCTGCAACTGCAGCGAGTGCACGCCCCCGCTCCTCGATCGAGACCTCTCCCCACTGCAACACAGCGGCGATGTCGAGGTTGAGAAGGATGGAGCTCTGCTTTGCGAACTCCAGCTGCTTGTCGGCCCAACCAAGGTTGGAGACCGAGCCGTTGAAGTGCTGAGTCACCAGGGTCAGGTTGCCGATCGTGTTCTTGGCGAGGTTTCGTGCGTCTTTCGCCTTGATCCGTTCGACTTCATCGAGCGACTCGGCCAGCGGCCAGTACTTTTCCCATTTGTCGGGCAGGACGTGCTCGATCTGGAGCTTGCTGTAGTCCACGGCGGCCGGCGCCTGCTTCGGGTCGTCGGCGCGGAGGCGACTGTCGATCGCTCCAAGGACCAGGCGCTGGCGCTTCTGGTTCTGTCCGTAGAAGTTGTTGCCGAGCATGGCGGTGCGCAGCTCGTCATCGGTCGGCCAGCCAGCTCCGTGGAGCGCGGCGACGACGGCGTCACGCACGCCGCCCTGTGTGGCGGCCTTGGCGTCGGCCATGACCTTCACGAAGATCTGACCGTAGTTGCGCGTGCCCCAACCAGAGCCCGCGATCATCCTTCGTACGGTGAACGACTCGACAGCCTGCACTGCCTCACGATGCTCATCTGCACCGAGAAACGCCTCGGGGAGGGTTCGGAGCCAGGTCAGGAGTGGTATGGCCGTCAGGTTGCCGAGCTTGATCAGATGGTCGTACGCCTGACGCAGCACCTCGTCGGCAACGTGGCGCTCGGCATAGACCTCTTGGTACGCCTCGGCGAATGCCTTGAGGCTGGCAAGCAGTTCCTCGGTCTTCGGCTTCTCCTGATCGAGATAGGCCCGTACCTCGCCGTAGAGATTCCCGACCGACACGTCTGTCGCGGTGGTGGCCGTGAGCCAGACGGACAGGAGTACGTCGCGCTGGCCGCGCGCGGCGTGGCCGGTGCCGACCGTCTTCTTCCACCACGGGTCGTCGAATCCAGCCCAGTACCGGTCGTACATCTCATCGAGGTGCTCGGCCTTCGCGAACTCGGCACGGAGGAAGATCAGGTTTTTGACGAGGTCGGACGCCGAGAGTGGTGTCTGTCGACCGTTGAGCACCTCGAAGATGACCTGGGCGTCGTCGTTCTTCTCCAGGTCGATGACGACGAGCTTGAAGAGCGTGTCGGCGGCGTCCACGAGGGAGCGAACTCGTTCGACTCGCTCCTCCGCGACGGCTTCGCTGAGCGACTCGCGAGTGGCGTCGGCGAAGTAACGGCGAGCCTGTAGGTGCAGGTGATCGCTCTTGCCGTACGCCGGAACGTCATCGGAGATGACCATGGGCCACAACACCCGGTCGTCCCTGCGGGGCCACAACTTGTAGACGTCCTCAGGGAAAGCGCCGCTGTCCTCGTCGTTGCTGATCATCTTCGACAGGGACTTGGCCTTGCCCTTCAGCTCACCATCGACGTCCTCTTCCTGCACGACATCGAGAAGCCCGCGAAGCAGGAGCTGAAGGGTGGTCAGTCGCTGCTGACCGTCGATAACGGACCTAAGGGCGACGCCTCCCGCCGGGTACGGCAAGGAATCGCAGACAATTGCCCCGAGAAAGTGCGGCGAGACCGACGCCTCGTCTGGCTGCGACTCGGTCACCTTGGCGAACAGACGCCGCTGGAAAAGTCTGTCCGCTGTGGCCACCAGATCTGCAAAGAGCAGGCGCCACTGCTTCTCTTCAGTCCACTCGTAGCTGCGCTGGAATGTCGGGATGATGTATCGGCGCTCAGGCTTGAGAATTTCCCCGAGCGTCCAGGTCTTGGCTTCCACTCACACCACCTCGTCGAGAAACTCTTCGGCACACCAGTCGTCGAGTGAGCCGAGATAGGTCCAAGTTCCGTTCACCAGGGCAACGGCCTGGCCGACGCGGGTGAGGTGAACGTTGCCGCCGTGCGGGAGGAACTCGCGCCACCGTTCAGCGGCCTTGACCGCGATTTCGCCGTACTCGTTCGACAGCAGATCGGTCGTGGCCGGGTCGTAAAGGTCGCGGACGTGGCCGAGCAGGCGCAGGATGCGTGCCGGCGGCGCTGCGGGCCAGACGTCACCTACCGCAAGGTCGAGATACTCCTCGGTGAAGCTGCGCCGTTGGGCGTTGCGCTGTGCTTCTAACGCCGCCTCGAGGCCGGCGATCGTTTCTGCCATGATAGCCAGCTCGTTCGCGGCTGCTTCAGCGTCGGCCTTCGCTGCTTCACCCGCCGCGCGGGCCTTGGCAACCTCCACCGCCTGTGCCCTGTGCTTGGCCCGATACTCGTTAAGCTCCTTCGCAAGCTGGGACAGCATCTCGTCAGGCGCACCACCGAAAACCGCGCCACCCTTGAGGTCATCGACTCGCGCGATGAGCTGGGTGGCCTCGTCAGCGACGGGAAGTCCAAGAAACGATGCGACGTCACGAATCAACTCCGCGTCTGCGCGCAGCGTTTCGAGCGCGGGCACCTCGTCGAAGTGCTGCTCGCGGTTGCGGAACTTGATGGCGATGCTCTTGAACTTGCTCCAAAGGTCGAGAGGCATCGGCCCGAGACATTCCTTCAGCGGTGAGTCCATGTTCTTCGCGGGCTCATGCACGCAAAAGTTCGGGTCCCAGAGGTTCGGAACTCTCCTGTACATCGACACCTCGGGGAACTGCTGCTTGCGCGCCTCGACGAGCTGCCTCAGCCAGTCGTCGCCAAACTGTGGGCGTATCTTGTCGTCGTAAAGCTTGCCGAGGTCCCATCCGAATGCGCGGAGCATCGTCTGGGTGCCCTTGATGACCTCGCCGAACGAGCCATCGACCGGGAGTGCTGTTCCTACGCGGGGAATCATGACGCGAGCCTTGCCTTCACAATCGGCAGCACGCGAGTCAGTACGTAGACCGCGAGCGGTCCGAGCGCCTCGTAGCCCGGGAAAACGACAGCGAGCCTGTTCTTATAGGCGTTGCTCTTGTCACCAAGTACTTCGGCCCTCGTGCCAAAGTCGAGTGCCCCCGCCTCGAAGAACAAGGTCTCGGCGGACCGACCCAGCGTCGAGTCGAGCTCTGCGGGTGTTGCCTTCTTCGCGCTGCCCCAACCGTTCGGCCCCTCTGTCGGGTCCCACTGGAGCAGATCGGCGACGACATGCTCGGCACCGTCCTCGCGTGCCTTCACCGAGAGCCGCTCACCGCGCAGGAGACGGTCGTACGCGGGTGCACTGTCGCCCCGGCTGAGCGCGACGACGGCACCAGCGCCGTCCCACCGCTGATAGGCGATCTCCATGAGGAGGCCATCCGGAGCAGCCACGACCGCAGGCATCTCCCAGGCGTCGTGGGTCTCGCCTCCGAAGTCGGTGACCTGGAGCTCGTGTCCTCCTTGGTCCGGGACCAGAAGTGTGGCCGCGCCGACTTGAAACCTGCTCATCGCTGACCCACCTTGGCCTTCGCCGAGGCGGCCAGCAGCCTGGCATCAAGTCTCGCGTACCCACTGAAGAGCACCGCCTGTCGAGACTCTTCGTCAGCTTTGTCGGGAGCCAATCCGAAGAGGCCGTCGACGGCGCCGTCAAGGACAGCGTGGGCCGACTCAAGCTCTGCCGGAAGCGAGGAGGGTTGGTACAGAGCGGCAAGCGAGTGTGACGGGAAAGCGTCTCGCGCCGAGATCACACCCTTGCCTGCTTCAATCACCCTGGCCCGATCGTCTAAGGAAATCGACGGCAATGGAAAGTTGTTCCACACGATCGTGTTCGAGAAGCGCAGGCGCGACTCAAGTCGCCCACCCACCGCCCTTTGCCACGCGAGGAACATGGCCGAACTGATGACACCGAACAGGAAACCGTCCGCGTCTGCAGCGGTGAAGGTGGCGTCGCTGGCGATGACCTCGGCCGGAACATGGCGCACAGGAAAGTATGGTCGGAGCTCGCTCGTGACGCGCGGAATGATCACGTAGGGCTTCTTGTAAAGCGCTGGGCGCTGTCCGAAGAGGTGCGGCGTCACCGCCATTCCTCTTGTACTCGCAGCGCTGCTGTCTAGTCGGAACTCCCGGACGGCTTCCGTACGGCTCTTGAGCACCGGACTCGACTTGATTTCGGCTGCCGAGGCGTCAGTGAGCCACAAGCACCATCGCTCCCTGCTGTGGAGCAACTCCTCAGACCCCATGAACGGCCTGAGAAACTTCGTAGCGATGGGGTCCGCGAGAACCTCCGCAAGCTGCTCGGCTGTCACAACGAGGTTTCCGTCGTCCCGAGGCATGTTCCCAAAAGTCGCTTCTGGGAGGCCCTCAGCTAGTGGTTTCGTGCGCTTCACGACGAACACACGAGGTGCATCTACGAGATAGCCGTTGACCTGACTGACGCGGCGGGGCTCGGCCCCCCAAGCGGAGGCGTCATACAGGAGGGGTTTCGTGACTTGTCGAGCGAATCCCACGATGACGCAATGGACCGCCGCCTTGCCCGCCGCCTCCGAGGTCCAGGGGAATGTGCGATGGGCGAATTTGATGTCCCAACCAGCATCGAAGATCGGACCGAAGAGGTGGGGGACGGGGTCTCCCTGTGTGATCGAGTTCGTGGTAACAAATGCCCAGAGGCCCGGCTGGTTGCCGAAGTATGCCAATGCTTTTGCATGCCATCCAGTGACGTAGTCAAGGCGACTAATGTCATCCGTGCCCCAGGCGTCGCGAAGTTCCTGTGCTTGCGCAGGGCTTCGCGTGGCGTGCCCTAGGAACGGCGGATTCCCGGCAATAACAACGCCCGTAGTGCGTGGACAGACCTGCTGCCAGTCCGTCCGAAGTGCATTTCCAACGACGATTTTCGCCGACTTCTGAATGGGGAGCCGCTCGGGGGCCAGCCCGAAGCGCTCCTTCATCTTGAGGTCTGACTGTCGGTCGATCAGGAACATTGCCGTCTCGGCGATACGCGCGGGCCACTCGTCAATCTCGATTCCAAAGAAGTGGTCAAGCGTGACCTTGAGAAGGCCGGTCCAGTCAGCGTCGAGGGTGACGGCACCCTCGCCCTGTTGGTTGTTGGCGAGCGCCTCTATTATGTCCAGCTCAAGCGCCCGAAGTTCTCGGTAAGCCACAATAATGAAGTTGCCGCAGCCGCAAGCCGGGTCCATGTAGCGGATCTCGCCGAGTTTCTTCCATAGAACGTTGAGCGCGTTAACGCGTTTCTGCGGAGTATCCCTCGCAAGAGCAGCGATGAACTCCGCGCGCAGTTCATCCAGGAAGAGCGGGTTGAGCGTCTTGAGAATGTTCTCCTCAGACGTGTAGTGCTCACCGAGCTCGCGTCGAGTCTGCGCGTCGCGAACGGACTGGAACATCGACCCGAAGATGGCCGGGCTGATCGTTGACCAGTCGACCGCGCTCGCGTCTAAAATGGCCTTGCGGAAGTCATTGTCGAGGGCCGGTAGCGAGATGTTCTCGTCGAAGATGCCGCCATTGACGTAGGGGAATGCCGCCAGCCCGGGCGGGAGGCCCGTGCGGTCACCGGGGGCCATGTCGAGGGTGTGAAAGAGTGCGTTGAGTCGAGCCGCGATGTCCGACCCGTCGCGCGCCGTGTGGTCCTTGATGAAGTCCTGGAAGAGGTCAGGCAGCGGCTGCCCGGATGGGTCCTTCCACATCTCGGTGTCGTCGCCGAACAGGAGGAACAGGACACGTGCCAGGGTTACCGAGATCTCGTGATCGCGCTTCCTCGGGTCGACGCCCGGCGCGTACCCCTTCTCCACGGCGGCGTACATCTGGGCCATGAGCTTGGATGCGCGCTTGGTCTCGTGCTTGGTCTCGACATCGAAGGCGCCGCGGACGCGGGAGAGCAACTCGTTGACATCGATCTGGACGTCCGTGGGGAGCCGGATGGCGTCGAGTTTCGCAACGAACTTTGGGTCGTTGCTCCCGGCCTGGTGGAGGTGACGGGCGGGGCGCGAGATGACGCCGGAGCCCTTGGTGGTGCGGGACGGCCAGCGCCAGACCTGTTTGTCTCCGTCGTGGAAGATCACGAGGCGGTTTGTCGAGGTCTTCGCGATGGCCAGGTCGATCTTGGCCTCAGCGGCTGAGCCGGGCAACGCCGGGACCTCCCAGACGCGGACGCCTTGGTAGGAAGAGACGTTGGTAGCGGTGAGCTTGGAACCGTCACCCAGCTCGACCTCGATGGGCGGGTGGTTCGGTGCGCCCCAGAACAGGTCGAGGCGGAACAGGTCGCCGTACTTGCCTTCCTCGGCCCTGGCGATGAGGTTGTCCGTCATCGCGGGGTCACCCCGATCGAGCACACGATCTTGATCTCATCCTTCTCAGTGGTTCCTATGACGAGGCGCTCCTCGTCGTGAAGCTGTTTGACCAAGTCAGCGAGGTCCTGGTCGGAGTACTTCGCACGACGCGCCTGGCGGAGCCGGATGTTGGCGTACTCCGTAAGGGGGCGGTCGTTCATGGCAGCGAGCGCATGGCTGGCGTCGGCGCCGAAGATGGTCCCGCCGAGGCGTTCGACAGCCCACTTGCGTGCGCCCTTAAGATTGCCGGCCGTGACGATCTCGGTCGTCAGCTTCTCCTTAATCAGCTCTGTCTCACGGGCGAAGTGGTCTTCACGCAGCGGCGCCGCCGGCGTCGACTCCTGGGCGCGGAAGATGTGCAGCGCCTCCAGTGGAGTGAGCAGTCGCTCGACGGGGTCGCCGTCACCGTTGTCGAACGACGCAGCGAACGCGTCGATGCCCGAGGAGGTGCTGGCGAAGGTCGTGATTCCGGATTTGGTCTCATGGTCGTAAGGGTCGCGAGTGCTGTGGAGCATGTCCTGCATCTTGAGCACCCTGGCTGCGAGCTCGGGCTTGTGCTCCTTGACGCTCGACCAGACGAGCCATGCCTCGCTCACTGCGTCGGCCTCGCCTTCGTCCTGCTCCAGCTCCTCCTCGCCCGGGACGATGCCCTTATAGAGGTCGTCAAGGAGATTGACTTCCTTGTCGTCCCCGAAGAAGCGCTCGTCGGAACCGAAGGCGGCCGCGTTGTCGCCGAGGCGGCGACGGATTCGCTGGCGAAGCTGAATCGCGTTCTCGACCTTCTTGTGCGAGATCAGGTAGATGTTGACGGTGTCGGACCTCTGGCCAACACGGTCGACACGACCGGCCCGCTGGATGATCCGGATGATCGCCCACGGGAGGTCGTAGTTGACCACGACGTGGGAGTCCTGGAGATTCTGGCCTTCGGACAGGACGTCGGTGGCGACGAGGACGTCGATCGGATCGTCCACCGGAGTTGCGTCTTCCTCGTCCCCCGGAAGCTTGTTGCTCTCGGGCGAGAATCGACGCGCCAGGGCCGATGGATCTTCAGAGTCGCCGGAGGCGAGGCCAACGTTGGCGATCCCTGCTGCCTTGAGTGCCTCAGCGACGTAGACAGCGGTGTCGGCATATTCAGTGAAGACGAGCACCTTGTCGCCCTTGTGCTTGCCGCGGAGCAGGTCGACGAGGGCGTCGATCTTGGAGTCCTTGGCCGGGTCCCAGGTGCCGAAGCTGTCGAGCAGATCGGTGATGATGCGGTTGTCCCGTTCGAGATCCTTGTACAGCGTCTTCTTGAAGACCTGGGCACTCAACCACTTCGTCGATGCGGGAAGGCGGCGCCGGAGTTCCTTGTACTGCGACTCCAGACTCCCGTAGCCTTCCTGACCTTCTTCGACGTCCTCGTCAGTGACCATGAACTGGTGCTCGCTGAAGCTGCCGATCGGCACGTCGAGGCCGTTGTCGATCGCGTAGATAAAGAGCTCATTGCGGGCGCGCTGGCGCTGAAGACTCAGGATGAAGGAGTGCCCTGACGACGATAGGCGCTTGAAAAGGCCGATCCGGACGAACCCGCTGACGTTGCCGCGCCCTGAGCGGATGTCGGCGAGGATCCTCGTGTCGGACTCACTGTGCGGTGCCTTCGGATCGTCGTAGTCGGCAAGCCGGTAGCGCGGCAGCGTGAGGTCACGAACCGCGTCGAGAGTGCTGTCGTCCTCCATGAGACGGGCTGGGTCGTCGTCGGCGAACTCATGCCACAGCGGGCTAGGCACACGCGTCGGGAAGTGGAACCGCGTGCCGTTCGCGAACTCCAGGTACTCACGCTCCACGATCCTGCCGCCCGGGAGTGTGACCGCCTCCCTCATCGCCGTGCGCTTGATGAACGAGCGAGTGCGTCGGACGAGGTGGTCGCTCATCAGGCGCTTCCAGTCCTCCGGCTCCTCGGAGCGGCGGAAGGCGGCAAGGGTGGTGATCTTGCCGTCGACCTTGTCGATCA
The DNA here is from genome assembly GCF_059428245.1 of Geodermatophilus sp. SMS 5-13. NCBI lineage: Bacteria > Bacillati > Actinomycetota > Actinomycetes > Geodermatophilales > Geodermatophilaceae > Geodermatophilus > Geodermatophilus sp. SMS 5-13. The sequence goes on along the minus strand of NZ_CP165729.1, from coordinate 4,086,427 downwards.
GCGTTGGGTCCTTCGCCATCGCGGCCGTGGGCTGGATCCCGAGGTCGTCGTCGTCCTCGATGTAGAGGCCGATCTGGTTGGCGACGTCGGCGAACGCGAGGTTGTAAGGAGTCGCGGTGAGGAGCAGGACCTTGGAGCCGTTGCGGCGGACGTAGTCCTTGATCGCCTCGGAAGCCTTAGTAGTGTTGTTCCGAAGGTTGTGCGACTCGTCGCAGATGACGAGGTGGAAGCGCTTGAGCTCTGGGAGCTTCTTGTCGGCCATCGAGTAGGGAATCACCCGGGCACCGACAAGGCCGTACTTCTCCAGGTGCTCCTCCCACATGTGCTCCAGGTTTTTCGGGCACAGTACGAGGGTCGTGTAGTCCTCGGCGGCTTCGAGCATCAGCGCGGTGGCGATCGCGGTGAGTGTCTTGCCGAGACCGACGACGTCGCCCAGCATCGTGCCGCCCCGGCGCACGATGCGGCGGGCGAGCGTTCGAACGGCTGTGGTCTGGTAGTCGAGGAGGAGGTTCTCGATCGACGGGGGCAGGACGTACCCCATGCCCTCTCGTGCGTCTTCGGACAGCGCGTGGCAGACCTTGAGGTAGACCTCATAGGGAGTTGGCTGGGTCTCCGATGCCCAGGACTCCTCGATGAGCTCGATGATCTCCTTGGTGATGGGGAGAGAGAAGACGTCGTTCCAGCGGTCCGTGAACCAGCCGGAGAGCTTCTCGGTGGCGTCGTTGTCGGTGACGTCGATGTTGAGTTCAAGGTTCCTGTACAAGCCTGCGTTCGTCATGTTCGACGAGCCGACGTACGCCCTTCGCTGCGCGAAGACATTGCCCGGTGCGTGGAAAATGTAGGTCTTGCCGTGCAGTGGTGCGGTGGTAAAGACCTTCATCTCGACCGCACCCGACGTTAGCTGCGCCTTGAGTTGCTGGAGCGTCTTCTGCTCAGCCTCCGACGGCAGCCCGCGCATGAGCTGGGTGCGCAAGTGCTTGACGAGGGACTCCTTGGCAGCCTGCGCCTTCGGCATGTCGTTGATATCGGAGCCGTAGGGCGGCGGTTGCACGACGTCCTGTAAGGCTGAGAGCATCGCCGACGAGTCGGCCGGCATCACCATGCCAACCAAGACTCGGACGGCAGCCGGTGCACCGTTCTGGCGGCTCGCGCTCTTGGCATCGACAATGTCGGCGAAACTCGCCCATCCACGGAGATCGAAGTAGCCGGTCGCAATGTCGCAGGTGTCGAATGCGGTCAGTGCTCTTTTGAGGGCAGGGCCGATCGCAGACTCAGTCTTCAGGTTGTCGAAGATGTCGGGCATCTGTCCTCCGTAGGCGTTCATTTAACGGTTCTAACCCTACCGATGACCGCGGACCGAGAGTGCGCAACCCGCACGACTGGACCTCGGCAGAAGGCGTAGGGGCGTTTATCAGAACCTCAACCGGCCACGCGCTCGGTCAGAGCGGCAACGTTCGAGGGGCGGCTCATCAGGGTGACCATTAACCACGTGGGTCCACCTGTGAATCCTCTCCGACGTCTCCGAGTAACTGGACGTAGATAGGGCGGCAGTCCCACGCGTGAACGGTTACTGGTCCCTCACTGAAAGGCCGCATCATGCGACCTTCGCCGCGTGGAAGACGTCAGCTGGCAGAGCGTGCTGAAGCTGCCACATGATCCGCATCGGGCGCTCGCCGGTGTGCGAGAGGTAGCTCATCGGCCCGGCGTAAAGGTACGGCGGTGCGCCGAGGGTGCCGTCGGCGGTCTTGGACTCGCGGACGAACAGGTGCACCGACGTGTCCATCTCGCGGTGGCGGATGTAGCGCTGGCCTGTCGGGGACTGCTCGGCCGTCGAGTTCTGTGACTCCCACTGGAAGAGCGTCGGGGAGATGGCGTGGTCGGCGTACATCGTGGTGGGGGAGAAGTGCGCCTCGGTCTTCACCAGTGTCACGAAGAAGACATCCGCCTGATCGCCCGGCAGCCAGCGGACGCCGGATCCCCACGTTCCATTGAGGTCTGTCATCCCGAATGCGGCCAGCGCCTCGTCTCGGCTGTAGCTGGCGTGCACGTGCAGGGGGCGGGGACCGGCGACCTCCAGAGCAGGTGCCACGCGGTGGATGCGGTCGAATAGGACACCGCCCAGCTCCGCGAGCTCATGCGCTCGCCCGGAGTTGCTCAGGAGTCGCTCTAGGCTGGCCTCGACGCTGCTGAACGGAGTCCGAGCGCCCCAGAGCGAGAAGTGCAGCATCGCCGCGAGCCGGCGCTGGCGCTCGTTGAATCCACCGCCTCCGGCGCCACGCGAGGACTCGGCCAGTTTGCGGACGAACCGCAGGCGCTCGACGTCGTCCATGTGCAACATCCGACCGAACGCGGAGCCCAGCGCCTTGTCGTCCGGCCCGGGAGCCTCGTCGTCCCACCCCGCAGCGCGCCGCAAGTCGAGCCAGCTGCGACCGCTGCCGCGGTACAGGTCCTCGACCTCGATCCCGGTCTCCTCCAGGAACTGAGCCATCGTGGGGCCTTGCTGAGCCCGCGCCTCAGCGATCAGCCCCTTCCACGAGACGTTGAGCGACTGCTTGATGTTGTTGAGCACGAGCTCCTGCGCCACCCGGTCGAGCTCGATGTGGCAGCCAGCCGGAAGCGTCGGGAAGCCCTGCTCCACCTCGCGCTGCAATCCCCTCCGCGTCGCACCGTTCAGCGCTCGGAAGCGCAGGTCGAAGCGGAACTCCTTGTGCTGAGCGCCGATGAAGTCGAGGACGGTTAGCTCGGCTTTGTCCTCGGACGGTCGCAGTCCCCGGCCGAGTTGCTGCAGGAAGATCGTCGCGCTCTCCGTCGGCCGCAGGAACAGCACGGTGTCCACGGTGGGCAGATCGATGCCCTCGTTGAACAGGTCCACGGTGAAGAGGACGTTCACCGTCTGGTCCCGCAGCGCCACGAGCGCCGCGGCCCGCTCCTCCCGGCTCGTCTTCGCGGTGACGGCCCGGCTCGGAATGCCCGCCTCGGTGAATCGGTGCGCCATGTACTCGGCGTGCTGAATGCTCACGCAGAAGCCCAGCGCGCGCATGCAGCCAGGGTCCTGAATCTTGTCGCGGACGGCCTGCAGCACCAGCCGGACGCGGCGGTCATGGCCGGTGTAGACGTTGGTGAGCTCCGCGACGTCGTAGCCCTGGCCGCGGCGCCACTTCAGCTGGTCGAGCGCGACGTCGTCGTGGATGCCGAAGTACTGGAACGGCGCCAGTAGCCCTTGCTCCAGCGCCTCCCACAGCCGCAGCTCGATCGCGGTGTGGCCGTCGAACCAGGTTCGCACGTCGGCGCCGTCCGTGCGCTCCGGTGTCGCCGTCAGCCCGAGCAGCACCTTGGGCTTCAGGTGATCGAGCAGACGCTGGTAGGTCGCCGCCATCGCGTGGTGGAACTCGTCTACGACCACCAGGTCGAACCGCGTCGGATCGAGCGCCGCGAAGTCGAGCTGGCTCAACGACTGCACCGACGCGAACACGTGCCGCCACTCGCGCGGGCGTTGCCCGCCGACAAACAGCTCCCCGAAGTCGCCCTGCCGGAGCACGTGCCGGAACGTCGACAGGCTCTGCGTCAGCAGCTCTTCCCGGTGCGCCACGAACAGCACCGTCTCCGCCCTGCCGGCGGCGCGCAGACGTCGATAGTCGAGGGCGGAGACGATCGTCTTCCCCGTGCCGGTCGCCATAACGACCAAGTTGCGCCAGCGATCGTGGATCTCTCGCTCGGCATGGAGCTCGTCGAGGATCTCCTGCTGGTAGCCGAAGGGCCGGACGTCGAGCGAGGTGATCTCGAGCGGCAGGTCCATCGGGCCGCCGCGCTCAGCGCTCAGCGCCTCCCGCAGTCGATCGCCGTCCCGACTGGGGTCGTAGGTCTCGAACGAGGGGTCCGCCCAGTAGCTCTCGAAGGTCTCCCCGAAGGTCTCGAGCAGATGCGACTGCTCGACGTTGGAGAGCCGGACGTTCCACTCGAGCCCGTCGGTCAGCGCGGTCTTGGAGAGGTTGGACGAGCCGACGTAGGCGGTCGACAACCCGGTCGACCGACGAAACAGCCACGCCTTAGCGTGCAGGCGCGTGGTTCGCGTTTCGTACGAGACCTTTACTTTGGCGCCCAGCTCGACCAGCCGGTCGATGGCGCGCTGATCGGTCGCGCCGATGTAGGTCGTCGTGATGACGCGCAGCCGACCGCCGCGTCGGAGAAGCTCGATGAGGGGCTTCTCGAGGACCCGCAGGCCTTGCCACTTGATGAAGGCGCACAGCAGGTCGACGTGGTCAGCGGAGGCGAGCTCACGTGCGACCTCGTAGCCGATCCGCGGCTGCTTCGGACCGTTCACCAGCAGGGCGCTCGACGTCAGGGGGATGGCGGGCCGATCGGGAAAGGCCACCGGCGCGGGGACTGTGCTGGGCTCGGCGACAGCGAGCAGCGTCTGCGCCGGCTCGACGATGGACTCCTGGTCGTCAGCAACGGACGGCGCCAGCGCTCCGATCGCCTTGACGATGCTGTTCGCGAGCTCGACCTGACGGCTCACCGCTGCCTGGTCGTCGCCACCGACCGCTCGGAGCGCCCGGTGTGCCAACAGCGCGATGTGCCGGGTCAGCGTGTCGTGCGAGTCGGCCGGATCCAATGCCCCCAGTTGCAGAAGGTCGTCCGCGGTGGATGAGAGCCGACGCTCCAGGCTGTTGGTCAGCAGGTGCTCGTACAGGCCGGCTGGCACATCCCCCATGGGCACAAGCTAGCCAGCGGTCTGCGCATCGCCGTCCAGCGCGGTAACCAGCGCGACGGACGAGTCATCCGTGGCTGATGGTCACCCGTTCGGTGTACTGGGCTCATCCGATCTCGTGAGTCCGTCGCAGCGTCATCCCGAGCACTCCCGTAAGCGTCAGAGGCCGCCGATACCTCCTCAGTCCAGCCATGCGGCCGCGAGCGACCGCGGTCAGGACGACGGAGGTCAACGGGGATGCACGTGGTGGATCTGACGGTGCTGAGCCAGTGGCGGTGACCGCACCGGCCAACGGTGGCCTGCACCTTCACCGCTCGGAAAGCGCGCAGATCCTGGTCGAGAAGCTCGCCGGTCTGCTCGCCACACCGCCGGAGGACCCGTTCGAGCGCGACGTCGTCGCGGTACCGGCGCGCGGGCTCGAGCGGTGGATCACCCAGCAGCTGGCTTCCCGGCTCGGGGCCAGTGGAGGCAACCGCGACGGCATCTGTGCCCGCGTCGACTTCCCGCGCCCCGACGACCTGCTGCTGCGCGCCGTCGCCGCGGCCAGTCCGCAGCACGCCGAGGCCGTTGAGGCCTGGCGGCCCGGCCGCGCCGTCTGGTCGATGCTCGACGTCCTCGACGAGGTGCTCCGCGAGACGCCCTCCGAGGGCGCCGACTGGTGCCCGGCACTACGCCGGCACCTCACGACCAACGACGGCTCTCTCAGCGAGCGCAGGTACGGCGTCGCCCGCAAGCTCACCGATCTGTTCGTGCACTACGCCGCTGGCCGCCCCGACCTCATCCGCGGCTGGGCGGCCGGCGACAGCAGCGCTCCAGCAGACCTCGACTGGCAGCCGGAGCTCTGGCGCCGTCTGGCCAGGCGGATCGACCAGCCCTCGCCGGCCGAACTGATCGACGACGCCTGCGCGGCGATCCGCCGCGACCCCGGCGCCGTCGACCTCCCGGCGCGGCTGAGCTTCTTCGGGGTCAGCCGCATCGATGCCGCGAACCTGCAGGTCCTCGAAGCACTGGCGGCAGACCGCGAGGTCCACCTCTGGCTCAACTCGGCCAGCCCCGCGCTGTGGGACGCCGTCCGGCAGACGAAGCCGCAGAGCCGGCAGCGGGCCGACCTCACCGTGCCGATCACCAACCCCCTGCTGGCATCGCTCTCCCGCGACATCCGCGAGCTGCAAGTCCGGCTTCAGGCCATTTCCGGCGCGACCGACCATCACCACGCTCGACCCAAGACCTCGGCGACGCTGCTCGGGCACCTGCAGGCCGGGCTGGCCCACGATTCCCAGCCCACGACGAAGCACCGCCTCACGACGGGTGACCGCTCCGTGCAGGTCCACGCCTGCCACGGCAAGGCCCGGCAGGTCGAGGTGCTGCGCGAGGTCATCACCGGCCTGCTCCAGGACGACGCGACCCTCGAGCCGCGCGACGTGCTCATCATGTGTCCCGACGTCGAGGCCTACGCGCCGCTGATCGACGCCGCCTTCACCCTCGACGGCCACCCGGCCGCCGGCCTCCGGGTGTCGATGGCCGACCGCTCCCCGCGTCGGGTAAACCCGCTGCTCGGCGTGGCCGCCGACCTCCTCGACCTGGCCGCCGGGAGGGTTCCCGCCACCCAGGCGCTCGACCTGGCCGCGGCTGACCCCATCCGGCTGCGCTTCGGCTTCGACGACGAGGACCTCGAGCGGCTGCGCGCCTGGACCGTCGACGCCGGCATCCGCTGGGGCCTGGACGGCGAGCACCGCGACCGCTGGCAGCTCGCCGCCGTGACCGACGGCACCTGGCGCGCCGGCATGAACCGGCTGCTCGCGGGCGTGGCCCTGGATCCCGACGGCGGGCTCTGCGGCACGGCGCTCGCGGTGGAGGGTGTCGAGTCCACGTCGATCGACCTCGTCGGCCGGTTCGCGGAATTCGTCGACCGGATCGACGACGCCGTCCGCCAGATGAGCGGCCGACGGACCGTGTCCACCTGGCTGGATCTGCTGGAGCGCTCGCTCGAGGCGCTCACCGACGTGCCGGCCGATGAGCCGTGGCAGGCCGCCGGCCTGCGCCGCGAGCTGGCCGAGGTCCGGGAGTCAGCGGCCGGGTCCGCGGCGGAGATCGGGCTGGCCGAGTTCACCGCGCTCATCGCCGGGCGTCTCGAGCCCCGGCCCACGTCGGCCGGCTTCCGCGAGGGCGGCCTGACCGTCTGCACCCTGACGCCCATGCGGTCGGTGCCGCACAAGGTCGTCTGCTTGCTGGGCATGGACGACGGCGCCTTTCCGCGCCGCGCCTCCGCCGACGGCGACACCCTGCTGCTGCGGGAGCCCCGAATCGGTGAGCGCGACCCGCGCAGCGAGGACCGCCAGCTGCTCCTCGACGCGCTCTGCGCCGCGGAGCAGCACCTGGTCGTCACCTACTGCGCGGCCGACGTCCGCACCGGTGCGCCGCTGCCGCCGGCCGTCCCGATCGGCGAGCTGCTGGACGCCCTCGACGCCATTGCCGAGACCGCCGGCGGCGCGCCGGTCCGCGAGGCGGTCGTCGTGCACCATCCGCTCCAGCCGTTCGACCGCCGCAACTTCCTCGACGGCACGCTGGGACGGCCCGGTCCGTTCTCCTTCGACGCGTCGGCGGTCGCCGGGGCCAACGCGCTCGCCGGCCCCCGCACGCCGGCACCGGCGTTCCTCGATCAGCCGCTGCCGCCGCCCGACGCCGACGTCCTCCCGCTCGACCAGCTCGTGTCGTTCTGGCAGCATCCGGCCAAGGAGTTCGTCCGGCAGCGGCTCGACGTCGGCCTTGCCACGTCCGACGAGTTCCCGGACGACGCGCTCCCGGTCGACCTCGACGCGCTCGCCCGCTGGGGCGTGGGGGACCGGGTCCTGCACGACGTCCTGCGCGACGTCGACCCGAGGCAGGCGCAGACGCACGAGCAGGCCCGCGGGGCGCTGCCGCCGTCCCCCGTCGGCGACCGGTTGCTCAGCGACATCTGCGCCGACGTCGACCGCGTGCTCGCCGCGTGCACGGGCGTGCGCGTCGGCCCCGCGGCGACGGTCGACGTCGACGTCGCCCTGCCCGGCGGCACGCGCCTGCAGGGCGCCGTCCGCGGCGTCTACGGCGACACGCTGCTCACCGTCACGTACTCGAAGATCCGGGCCAAGCAGCGGCTGCGCGCATGGGTGCAGCTGCTGGCCCTCACCGCGTCCGATCCGAGCCGGCCGTGGCGCGCAGTAGTCGTCGGCCAGCACGAGAAGAACAAGGTCGGCGGTGCGGACAACCACGCCTGCGTCGTGACCCTCGACCCGCTCGGGGACGACGCCCGGGCGACGCTAGCCGAGCTCGTGCGCCTGCGGTCCGTCGGCCTGTGCACGCCGCTCCCGCTGCCGGTGACCACGGGGGAGTGCTATGCCGCGCAGCGGCGCATCGACCCGACCAGCCCGGAGACCGCCCTCGCGGCCGCGGCCAAGAAGTGGTGCGACGGGCCCTTCCCCGACAACGCCGACGACGCGCACGTCCTCGTGTGGGGTGCGGAGGCGCCGTTCGACGTCTGCGAGGGGTGGACCGCCCCGCCCGGCGCCTTCGGCGCCACGACCCCGGGCGACACCGACTTCGAGCGGCTCGCCCGCGCGGTCTGGGACCAGCTGCTGGCCCACGAGAAGCAGGAGCAGCGATGAGCGCCGCGCCCACGCCCGTCGACCTGCGGGGGCCGCTGCCGACGGGCACCACCCTGCTCGAGGCCAGTGCCGGCACCGGCAAGACGTACACGATCACGGCACTGGTCACCCGGTACGTGGCCGAGGGCGCCGCCCGGCTCGATCAGCTCCTCGTGGTCACCTTCAGCCGCGCGGCGACCAGCGAGCTGCGCAGCCGGATCCGTCAGCGGCTGACCCGGACGCGCGACGCCCTCGCCGACCCGGCCGGCGCGCGCGCCTCGAAGGACCCGGTCGTCGCGCTGCTCGCCGAGGGCTCCGCCGGCGAGGTCGCGCAGCGGCGGCAGCGGCTCAGCGAAGCCGTCGCCGACTACGACGCCGCCACCATCGCCACCATCCACCAGTTCTGCCAGGACGCCCTGCGCGGGCTCGGCGTCGCGGCCGATGTGGACCACGGCACCGCGCTGAGCGAGAACCTCGAGGACCTGGTCAACGAGGTCTGCGACGACGTCTACCTCCGGCTGTTCTCCGAACTCCCGGCCGCTCAGCTCGTGGCGCTGCAGACCGACTTCCCGCACGCGAAGGCACGCGCGGTCGCCAAGGCCGCTGCCCTCGACGACCCGCAGGCGCTGCTCGCTCCGGCCGGCGCCCCGGCCGACTCGGTCGCCGGGTTCCGGGTGCGGTTCGCGCAGGAGGTGCGGGAGGAGACCGAGCGGCGCAAGCGCGCGCTGCGCGTCCAGGGCTTCGACGACCTGCTGATCCGGCTGCGGGACGCGCTCGCCGACCCGGCGGCGGGGGAGGCAGCCCGGCGCCGGCTGCGCGACCGCTACCAGGTGGTCCTGGTCGACGAATTCCAGGACACCGACCCGGTGCAGTGGGAGGTCTTCGAGCGCGCCTTCCACGGCGAGCGGACGCTCGTCCTCATCGGCGACCCGAAGCAGGCCATCTACGGCTTTCGCGGCGGCGACATCCGCACGTACCTGCGGGCGCACGAGGCGGCCACCACCCACCACAACCTCGACACGAACTTCCGCAGTGACCCGCGCGTCCTCGACGGCCTGCAGACGCTGTTCCGGGGCGCCGCCCTCGGCGACCCGCGGATCGCCGTCCGCCCGGTCGCCGCCGGACACACCGGCACGCTGCTGGCCGCGCCCACCGACACTCCGGTGCAGCTGCGCATGCTGGCCCGGGACGGTCTGTCGACCGTCCGCGGAGGGGGCATCCAGACCGACGAGGCACGCGAGGTCGTCGCCACCGACGTCGCCGCGCAGGTGCGGGCCTACCTCGACGCGGGGCACACCGTCGTCGCACGGGAGACCGGGGCCGAGCCCCGGGAGCTGACGTGTGGCGACCTGGCCGTGCTCGTGCGCACGGCGAGGCAGGCCCTGCTGGTCCGCGAGGCGCTGACCGCCCGCGGCATTCCCTCGGTGCTCAGCGGGCTCTCCAGTGTCTTCGACACCGCCGCCGCCGAGGACTGGCTGCTGCTGCTCGAGGCGCTGGGGCAGCCGCACCGCAGCGGTCTGGTGCGCCGGCTCGCGCTGACCTCGTGGTTCGGCTGGTCGGCTGCGCGCATCGACGAGCGGGGCAGCGACGGCACCGACGAGCTGGCCGACATCCTGCGCGGCTGGAACGAGGTGCTCACGAGTCGCGGCGTGGCCGGGCTGTTCGCCGCCGCGTGCTCGGACGGTGGGGTGCTCGAGCGGCTGCTCAGCCGCCCCGACGGCGAGCGGACGCTGACCGACCTGCGGCATGTCGCCGAGGCGCTGCACGCAGAGGCGGTGCGGTCGCGGCTCGGCGTCAGCGGCCTGCTCGGGTGGCTGCGCGCCCGGGTCGAGGAGGCACGCGGCGACCAGGACCAGGAGCGGGCGCGGCGGCTGGAGACCGATGACGCCGCAGTCCAGGTCGTCACCATCCACGCCAGCAAGGGGCTGGAGTTCCCCGTCGTCTTCGTGCCGTTCGGGTGGGACCCGTTCAGCGGTCCGAATGTCGAGCGGCTGCCGCGGATCCATGACGCAGACGACCGCCGGGTGCGGCACATCGGGGGTAGCTCGGACGGCGACTATCGCGCTTCCTGTGGGGAGGAGGACCGCGACTGCGCGGGGGAGGAGCTGCGGCTGCTCTACGTGGCGGCGACCCGGGCGATCTCCCGAGTGGTGCTGTGGTGGGCACCGGGGTCCATGACCAAGAAGAGTCCGCTGCAGTGGCTGCTCTTCACGGCAGATCCCGCCAACGACCCGGTCGCGAACGTCGCGGTCGCCGCAGACGCAGCCGCCCTGAGCCAGGTGGCGCAGCAGGTGGCGTGGGCGCCCGGTGGCATCGAGGTCGTGCCCTTCACGGCTGCGGACGCCGGCGCCGAGGAGTCCTCCTCCGGTCCGGTGGTGACCGAGTCCGCCGTCCTCACCGCGGCGACGTTCACCCAGCAGCTCGACTGGCGGTGGGGACGCACGTCGTACACGCGGCTCACCCGGGCGGTGCACGGCCGGCCGGCCGCGCCCGCCGCTGCGTCCGACGTCCAGATCACGGACGACGAGGCGGACGACGCCGCGCTGGAGGAGGTGACCGTCGAGGTGGCCGTGGCACAGGCTGCCGACCAGCTCCTGCGCGACACCCCGTCCCCGATGGCCGACCTGCCCGGCGGCGCGGCGTTCGGCGACCTCGTGCACACGATCCTGGAGGACGCGCTCCGTTCGGACGGCCAGCCGCTCGACCGGCTGCGGGAAGCCGCGCGGCGGCAGCTCGCCGGCCGGACCGGCGGCCTCGACCCGGAGACCCTCGCGGCGGCTCTGGCCCCCGCGCTCGCAACGCCGCTCGGGCCGCTCGCGGGCGGCCGGCCGCTGCAGGACATCGGGCCGCGCGACGTCCTCACGGAGGTGGGCTTCGAGCTCACCCTCGCGGGTGGCGATGTGCCGGTCGGCGATGTGCGCCTCGGGCACATCGGGACGCTGCTCGCGAAGTGGCTGCCCGACGGCGACCGGGTGACTCCCTACGCCGCCGCGCTGGCGTCCCCGGAGCTGGCGCAGCAGCCGCTGCGCGGGTACCTGACCGGTTCGCTGGATGCGGTGCTGCGGGTGCCCCGCGGGGGTTCGCCGCGGTACGTGGTCGTCGACCACAAGACCAACCGGCTCGCCGACCGGGCGGTTCCGCTGACCGCCTGGCACTACCGGCCGGCCGCGCTGGACGCCGCGATGATCGCCGCGCATTACCCGCTTCAGGCGCTGCTCTACGAGGTGGCGCTGCACCGGTTCCTGCGGTGGCGGCAGCCGGACTACGCGCCGGATCGCCACCTCGGCGGCGTCCTGTACCTCTTCCTGCGCGGCATGTGCGGCACAGCGCTGGGCACGGCGCCCGAGGGGGAGGGGCCCGGCGTCTGGTCCTGGCATCCGCCCGCCGAGCTCGTCGTCGACCTGTCGGACCTGCTCGCGGGAGGAAACTGATGACCGTCGTCCCGGAGGCCCGGCTGGCGCTGCGTGCCTCGGATTTGCTCCGCGCGTTCAACGAGGCTGGCGTGCTCCATGCCGCCGACGTCCATGTGGCCGAGCGGCTGGGGCAGTTGCTGGACGAGCGGGATCCGCGGGTGCTGCTGGCCACGGCGCTCGTCGTGCGCAGCACCCGGCAGGGCTCGGTCATGCTCACCCTGTCGGAGGCGCACCGGACGGCCGCGCCGGTCGAGGCTCCGGACGCGGTTGCCGCGACCGCGGCGCTGCCCTGGCCCGAGCCGGGGGAGTGGCGGGCCGCCATCGCCGCCAGCCCGCTCGTCGCCAACGGCGATCCCGAGGGCCGGCCGCTGCGCATGGAGGGCGACGACCTCTGGCTGGACCGCTACTGGCGGCAGGAGGTCGCTGTCGCCGAGCACCTGCGCCGGCGGGCCGCCGACGCGCCGGAGGTGGACCTGCCGCGGCTGCGGCAGGCGCTCGCCCGGCTGTGGCCCGGCGCCGAGGCGGACGACCAGCGGCTCGCGGCCGCGGTCTGCGCGCTCTCCCGGGTCTCCGTGCTTGCCGGCGGTCCAGGGACGGGCAAGACGACGACGGTGGCGCGGCTCATCGCGGCGTTCCGGGAACTCGCCGCGCCCGGTGAGCCGCCGCGGGTAGCGCTGGCTGCGCCCACCGGCAAGGCCGCCGCCCGCATGACGGAGGCGATGGAGCAGGCGGCGCTGGGCGACCCGACGCTCGTGCAGGCTGACCGGGAGCTGCTGGCCGGACTGCAGGCCAAGACGCTGCACCGGCTGCTGCGGATGGGCTACCGGTCGAGCAAGTTCGCGCCGGGGCCGGACAACCCGCTCCCGGTGGACGTGCTCGTCGTGGACGAGGCGTCGATGATCTCCCTCACGTTGTTCGCCCGGCTGCTGGATGCCCTGTCCCCGAAGGCCCGGCTGGTCGTCGTCGGGGACCCCGACCAGCTGACCGCCGTGGAGGCCGGCGCGGTTCTCGCTGACCTGACAGATGGTGTGACCGGCGCACGCACTCCGGCGCGCATCGCCCAATTGAAAGCCGTCGTACCCCACGACGTCGCGTGCGTGCCCCAGGCGCCGCAGTCGGCGGTGGCCCAGCTGCGTGACGGCATCGGCGTCCTCACGAAGGTGCACCGCTTCAGCGGATCGATCGCCGACCTGGCCACGGCGATCCGGTCGGGCGACTCCGATTCGGTGCTGGACGTGCTGCGCAGCGGCCGGGCGGGCGTGCGGTTCCTTGAGGTGGACGACGACGGACCGCTGACGGGGAGCCCGCTCGAACAGCTCCGGGACGAGGTCGTGCCGCACTGCCTGACGGTCATCGACGCGGCCCGGGCAGGGAATGCGGCAGCGGCCCTGAGTGCGCTGGAGGAGCACCGGCTGATGTGTGCCCACCGGCGGGGTCCGCGAGGGGTGGCGCACTGGGAGCGGCTGATCGAGCGCTGGATCACCGACGCACTCCTGGCGCGGGGCGAGGACGTCGTGATCCGGCGCGACGGCCGGTACGCCGGCCTGCCGCTGATCGTGCTCTCGAACGACTACGACAACGACCTCTTCAACGGCGACACCGGCGTCGTCGTGGCCGAGGACGGCGGCCTCGTCGGGATGTTCGGGTCTCCCTCGCAGCTGCTGAGAGTGCCGCTCGGGCGGTTGGGTGAGGTGGCGCCGATGCGCGCCCTGACCGTGCACCGGAGTCAGGGGTCGCAGTTCGCGAAGGTGACCGCGCTGCTCCCGCCGTCGACGTCGCGCCTGGCGACCCGGGAGATGCTCTACACCGCGGTGACCCGGACCAAGGATGAGGTCACCGTCGTCGGTTCGGCGTCCGCAGTCCTCGCGGCGGTGGCGCAGCCGGTGCAGCGGGCGACGGGACTGCGACGCCGGCTGGCCGCGGCGGGTTAGCGCGAGCCATCAAGCCGCCCGGCAGAGGCAGCGTGGCATCGCGTCCGGAATTTCGTTGCGGTCTGCGCCGGCTGCCGCGACGAGTTCGTCGACGGCCCGGTGCAGGGTGGCGCTGATTGTGCTGCCGGGCAGGCGGTCAGCGATCGCGGCATCGACGCTCGTGTAGTACCAGAGCAGTTCGTGCTCGCAGGCGTTGAACGTGTCCCAGAACCCCGGCCCATACGTGCGCAGGTCCGCGGCGATGGCGCGGCCGTTGTGGATCTTGTCCGCTGCGGTCACCAGCAGCGCGTCGGCCGGCTTCTTCAGCGGGTCGCGCAGTCCGGCGACGTACGGCTGCTTGCGCTCCGGCCAGGTGCCGGTCCGGTTGCCTGCCTCGTCCAGCCCGTCCGAGCACGCCTCGACGATCCGGGCCACGGCGTCGCCGAACTGCTCCTGGATCTCGCGCAGCACGGTCGGCCCCTGGCCGGCAGGGGCGTCCTCGACGGCGTCGTGCAGCAGGGCGGCGATCGCCTGGTCCTCGGTGCCGCCGTGCTCCAGCACCAGTGCGCTGACGCTCATCAGGTGCGACACGTACGGCACCCGCGAGCCCTTGCGCAGTTGGTCGCGGTGGTGCGCGGAGGCGGACGCGAACGCCTCGTCGAACCGCGTGCTCAGCGGGCCCGCGCCCATCGCGCGGCGGCCTTCCAGGGTCGTCGTCATCGGCTTCCTTCCTTTCGATGCCCTGCCGGGCCGGCGGCGACGATCGCCGCGACGTCGGGCGGTGCGGTGGTCTTCCGGGATGCCATCTGAATCCCCGCGTACAGCGCCCACTCCGAGTCGTCCCGGGCGTGTGCGTGATTTTCGACGGCGCGTCGAGCATGTCAGTGGCCTGTGACACTCTGCGCGCCCCGGCCGTCACGGGGACGGCTGAAAGCACGGGGGTGAGATGAGCGAGTCGATCGGCGTCCAGGCGGGGCGGATCTGTCCGCAGTGCGGCAAGGAGGACTCGGTCCCGCTGATCTGGGGACTGCCGGATGTCGAGGCCATGCAACTGGCAGAGCGCGGACTGGTGGCGCTCGGCGGTTGCATGGTGCCGGGGGAGATGCCTGTCCTCGCGTGTCGATCCTGCGGGCTCGAATGGGGCCGCGACGGCGACCCCACCGCCGACGAGCAGGCACTGGCCGACCTGTTCGCCGTCCGGCACGCCGACGTCGTCCGGGCTCTCGGGCGGGGCTGGCGGCGGGAGGACGCCACCACCGGGCAGGACGACGCGCAGTGGTTCGTCAGCGGCGAGCCGGCCCAGGTGGCCATCGGCGTCGTCGGACCGTGGTTCGTCCTCGCCCGGCCGCTGACCCGCTGGGGCGAGGACCGTCTCGCGCTGCAGTCAGCGGACCAGCAGCGGTTCGGCCGCGAGGACCTGCTGTTCCTGCCAGAGGTCGTCGCCGAGGCCGCGGACGCGATCGCCGCACGCCGGCGACGCTCGTTCCGCTGGTGCCGCAGCTGCCGAGGGGTCCATCCACCGGAGTGGTTCGTCGGCACCGAACGCATCTGCCGGCAGTGCGAGACGGCCTACGCGGACCTCGAGGCGTGACGCCGCCGGATCCCGACGCCGTCGCGGTTGCGCTGTTCGACGAGCCCGCGGCGCTCCCTGTTGTCGTCGTGGCGGAGGAGAGCGGCGCAGGCCGCCGCCCTCGCGCAGCTGAGGACACGGGCCGCCCGCGCAGTCTGAGGCTCGTGGGACAGGAGCGGGACGCATCCGCTCGAAATCGCGGGTTTCGCGACTCGGCCGTGTCAGGGTCCGCCGCGCGCCGTACCCATTCGGCCCCTCGAGGCCGCCAGCACAGAGGAGCCGACGTGACGGTTGCCGTCGTCGACGTGGAGACCACCGGCCTGTCGCCGCGCACGGACCGGGTGGTGGAGGTCGGGGTCGTCCTGCTCGACGACCGCGGCGAGGTCGAGGCCGAGTTCGAGACTCTCCTCAACCCCGGTCGGGACGTCGGCCCGACCGGGCTCCACGGCATCGGCGCCTCCGACGTCGTCGAGGCACCGACCTTCGCCGACATCGCCCCGTACCTGAGCTCGCTGCTCGCCGGCCGGGTGGTCGTCGCGCACAACGCGCTGTTCGAC
The DNA here is from genome assembly GCF_059428245.1 of Geodermatophilus sp. SMS 5-13. NCBI lineage: Bacteria > Bacillati > Actinomycetota > Actinomycetes > Geodermatophilales > Geodermatophilaceae > Geodermatophilus > Geodermatophilus sp. SMS 5-13. The sequence continues at coordinate 4,070,649 of NZ_CP165729.1, read as the reverse complement.
CTGCGATTCCTCGCCCGCGAGTTCGCGCGGGCCGGGCTCGCCGCCGACCTCGCCCCCACGCTGTGCACCATGCGGCTCGCCCCGCTGTTCTTCGGCCCGGGGACGCGGTCGCTGCGGGCGCTGTGCGGCTTCGCCGACATCCCGCTCGGGCACCACCACTCCGCGCTGCACGACGCCCGGGCCACCGCCGAGCTGATGCTGCACATGCTGTCGTCCTCCCTCGGTGAGGCATCACTCGCCGGTGCCGGCGTCCGGGTGCAGTTCGCCGACGACGGCAGCTACGAGGGCTTCGAGGCGCTCGACGCGTCCTGGGAGGAGCTGACCGACGCCGCGGGCACCGGGGGCGAGTCGCGGCCGCAGTGCCGCACGCTGCCGCGGAAGACCGCAGCCACCCTCACCCAGCAGCGCGACGGCTACCTCGGCCGGCTCGTCGCGGCGCTGCCCGTGCTGGACGACGTCCCGCCGACCATGGCGCCGTACCTGACGGTCCTCGACCAGGTGCTGGAGGATCGCCTGGTCAGTGCTCCGGAGGCCGACCAGCTCCTGGCGATCGCCAAGGAGCTCGGTTGCGGCCGCCGCGATGTCTTGGAGGCACACCAGCTCTACCTCGCGGCGCTGGCCAACGCCGCCTACGCGGACGGTGTCGTCACCGACGAGGAGCGCGCCGACCTGCACCGGGTCGCCGTCCTGCTCGGGATGGGGGGCATGGACGTCGCCCTCGCGCTGACCATTGCCCAGGGAACCGCTCAGGCGTCCGTGCCGCGGCAGACCGCTTTCCTCCCGCCGGGCACGAAGGTCGTCTTCACCGGCGCGATGAGCCGCACCCGCGACGAGCTCGAGCAGGCCGCGCGCGACGCCGGCCTGGTGCCGATGTCATCGGTCTCCAAGCAGACCGGCGTCGTCGTCTGCGCTGATCCGCACTCGCAGTCCGGCAAGGCGACCAAGGCTCGCGCGCTCGGCGTCCGGGTGATCAGCGAGGTGGTGTTCTGGCAGTCCCTGTCGGTCGCCGGGACGCCCGCGTGACCGCGCGCAGGTATCCCGACGAGCCGGTCTTCGGCTCGCCCGCCGAGCAGCTTTTCGTCGAGGCGCTGCAGGAGAGCCTGCCCGACGACGCCGTCCTGATCTGCGGGCAGCGGTTCAGCGACCGCAAGGAGGACCGCGAGGCCGACGTCATCGTGGCCTGGCCGGGCGTCGGCATCGCCGTGATCGAGGTCAAGGGCGGCAGCGTCTATCTCGCCGAGGGCGAGTGGCACCAGGTCGGCGGCGGCCTGGACAAGGTGATCCACCCGGTCGACCAGGCCCGCACCTGCAGGTACCTGCTGCGCACCTACCTCGACGAGCACCCGCGCTGGACCGAGGGCACCCCCCGGCTCGCCCATCTCGTCGCACTGCCCACGACGACGCTGCCCGACGACTTCTTCCTCCCCGACCTGCCGCGCTGGATGGTCCTCGACCAGACCGACGTCCCGTTCGCGGCGTCGCGGATCGAGGCGGCGCTGCGCAAGGTGGTCGACCAGCCCGACCCGCCGCTGCGCCAGGACGTCGAGGACCTGGTCGACTGCCTGCTCGGGTCGTCGATCCCGCAGCAGGACCTGGTCGCCGGCCTCGCCGAGAGCGAGGCCGCCTGCGACCTGCTCACCCGCGAGCAGGCCGACGTGCTCGACCGCCTGGAGCTCGTGCCGCGGGTCGAGATCCGCGGCGGGGCCGGGTCGGGCAAGACCTGGCTCGCGGTGGAGAAGGCCCGCCGGCTGGCCGCCTCGGGTCAGCGGGTGGCGCTGATGTGCTACTCCCGCGGGCTGGCGGAGTTCCTCAAGCGGCGGGTCGGCACGCTGCGGCGCAGGGAGCGGCCGGCCTACGTCGGCACGTTCCACTACCTCGGCATCGGCTGGGGCGTGGCCGAGGGCTCGGACGACGACAGCCCGTACTGGGAGGAGTTCCTCCCGGCACAGATGGTGTCCCTGGCGCAGGGGCTTCCGGAGCGGTTCGACGCGATCGTCATCGACGAGGCGCAGGACTTCGCCGCGAGCTGGTGGCCCGCCGTCCTGGCCGCGCTGCGCGACCCGGAGCGCGGCTCGCTCTACGTCTTCGCCGACGAGGGCCAGCGGGTCTTCGCCCGGCAGGGCCGACCCACGGTCGACCTGGTGCCGATCCCGCTGAACGAGAACCTGCGCAACACCAAGCAGATCGCCGGCACGTTCTCCAGCCTCGCGCCGTCGCAGATGCGGATCCGGGGGCGCAGCGGCGTCCCGGTCCGGTTCGTCCAGTGCGCCACCGAGGACGCCGTCGGGACGGCGGACGACGTCGCCGATGCGCTGCTCGACGAGGGCTGGCCGCCCCAATCCCTGGCCCTGCTGACCACTCACCGCCGGCACCCGGTGCAGGTCGAGCGGCAGGCCGCGGGGCAGGACGCCTACTGGGCGACCTACTGGGAGGACGACGACCTCTTCTACGGGCACGTGCTCGGGTTCAAGGGACTCGAGCGGCCAGCCGTCGTGCTGGCGGTCAACGGCTTCCGTGACGAGGCCCGCGCCCGGGAGATGCTCTACGTCGGCCTCTCTCGCGCTCGCGACCTGCTCGTCGTGTGCGGGGACATGGAACTCATCCGTCGTGTCGGCGGCCAGGCGGTCGCTCACCGGCTCACGGAGGCAGCGCAGGGATGACCCAGGCCGACACAATCTGGGACCTGGTCCGCCAGGCCTCCGAGTCGATGCCCGAGCCGTTCAGCCGGGCCGAGCTGCTGAAGTGGGTGACCCGGCGTCAACCGGACGTCGACGAGGCGTCCGTGACCGCGTATATGCAGGCAGCAAGGGCGAATGCGAGGAACTCCACAGCACGCTCGGTCACCGCACCCGACTAGGCGCGATATCGGCGGACGTACTCAGCGGAGGTGGCTGCGGGATCCAGAAAGACCTCGGAATCGAGCTTCACGAAGCGGTCCGGTCGGCGGAGCAGCCGCGTCCACACCTCATCGACCGTCCGGCCGACCCGCCGGTGGCTGTCCCGCGTCAGGCTCTCCTGGTACGCGGTGTTGGCCGCCGGGCAGACGTGCACGACGCGCACCACGTCGGCGTCGAGCTCTCCGCGCTTCTCCAGCTCGTGCGCGAGCAGCTGCTGACGCATCAGCTGGTAGAAGGGCTCGGCCAGCATGTCGTCGAAGGGCACCACGTCGGTCCGGAGCGGGCCGTCCGGCGCCTCCCACAGCGGGAGGTAGCGCTGACGCCGGACCGCATCGCCAGCAAGCTTTGCGGGCCGGCCGCGGCGGTACTCCTCCGTGTACTTCCACTCGACCAGAGCCAGCCCCGTCGCACCGCGTGACGTCCGGTAGCGGAAGGCGGCGTCGACGCTCGTGTTCTGCGCACCTCGGGTCCGCATGCCTCCGCGCCCTTCGCCGAGCACGTCGATCTCTCCGATGAACTCGAAGGTCACCAGCCGCTGCGGCTCGATCGGGAGAACCTCGGCGATGTCCAGGATGCCGCCGAACGCAGCGATGAGCGGCGCCGGATCCCGCACCATGCGGGCCAGCGCATTGACGCACTGCACCTGCGAGGACAGCAGATGGTTTCCTGGGGCGCTGCCGACCCCGCGGTGCCAGGGGATCTGCAGCTCGGCGAAGAGCGCGAGCGCCTCGTCCCGCACGTCCGGCAGCAGGTTGTACGCGGAGATCTCGGCCGGCAAGCAGAAATCGTAGGTTGCGCTGGGGTCGCCGCCCCACCACGCCGCCGGGCGGCGGGCCTGCTCCGGCAGCGTCGACGTCGAGGCCTTCCATTTGGTGGCTGTGGCCCGGCAGTCGTCACGAAAGCCGTTGTCGCCCGTCCGTCGGGGTGCAGACGTCCACTCAGTTGGGATCGTCCCGGCAGGCGCGGCCGCCGCTCGCGGGCGTGCATCAGGTCCGAACCAGTCGTGCACGCCTTGCACCGTCCAGTCGACGTCATCGTCCAGAGCCCTGAGCAGAGCCGGAGCGAACCGGGACAGGCCAACGGCCTCGTCAGCCCCCGATCCGATGACCAGATGGAGGAGAAGTCCCGCGTCCGGGGAGGCGCCTAACCGATCCCCGAGCACCTCCCGGTAGGCGCGGGCCCACGTGAGGTAGTCCCATCCCTGCAGCACGAGCAGCGGGTCGTCGTTGCTGCTCAGCTTGGTCTCGACCAGCCGGATGTCGCCATGACCGTCGAGCCCGACGAGATCGATGTATCCGCGGCTCCACTCGGCGCCCGTGTCCCGCGGTCGCCACGCGGGCACCTCGCGGAGCGCGGGCTGCTCGATGCCGACCAGCGACGGCAAACGGCGGAGTACCGCCTGCAACCAGTGCTCGTCCCGGCGGTGCAGCGCCGGATCCTCTGGAGTCAACCGGCGGGACATCGCTTCCTCGATCGCCGTCCGGGCGCGCCCGAACTCGTCGTCCGTCATGCCGGCCGCTTTGACCTCGAACGTCACCGGCGCGCGGTCCTCCGTCGACCCGTGGATGCCGGCAAGGACGCGGAGCCCGGCACGGTTACGGCGGATCGACAACACGCGCTGGCCCATGCAGTGCCACGAGCGCTCGTTCTGGCGGTGGGCGGCGTCCAACTCATGGTGCCGTGTCGCCCAGTCGACGAGGTCATCGACTGCGCCCGCGTGCGGGCCCAGGTGCAGGGCGGTTGCCGCCGCGGTGAACTCGTTTCGCGGGGACAGCCCGCCGAGCCGGTCGTGCAGTGCAGAAACGCTCTCTGCACGCCCGATCCCCTCGATCTGTTCGACGTCTTCGCCGTCGAACAACCAGAGCTCGGGTCGTCTCGCGGCGCGGAACCAGGGCAGCCGCTGCGTCGTCGCGGCGCAGTGGCCACGGGGCAGGGCCAAGACCAGGCGCCGGTCAGCAGCCCATGTCATCCCGTACGCAAGAGCGAGCTGGACTGCGTCCCCTTCCTGCGGTCCGGCGACGACCAGACAGCGGTCGCCGTCCGCGAACCAGGAGAAGCGCGCCGACGGCCCGGTCACCCGGGCGCTGATCCCGACCGATCCAGCGATACGTGGGGCGACGGTCTCGTCGAAGGACAGGCGGTCAGCGGGCACAGGCCTGGTTCTCCAGTTCGTCGATACGGACAGCCGGCGGCGGTCTCAGAGATAGCCGCCGGAGTCCTGTGACTTGGTGGGACGGCCGCGCGACTCCATCACCGCGAACAGCTCAGCGAGCGGCATCAGTTGCTCCGGCGCCACGGTCCTTACCCAGCCAGCGGCGAGCCGCAGCGGGGAAGGGCCACTAGGACTTCACGCGGCTGAGGCGGGGCCTTTTCGTCGGGAGATTCCGAAACCGTAGGGCCCAACTGGCACGGTCATCCGTTCAGCAGACCCCGATCTCGTCCAGTTGCTCGTGGGTGAGCCCGGCGAACGGGTCCGGGCAATCACGAGCAGGTGCGCGGCGAGCCAGGTTCGACCACCGGGTGATCACGGTGAGCCGCCTGGGGAGATCAACCGGCGCGGCGTGCCCCCCCGGGCTCTTCCGCTTCTGACCTAGTTTGGCGACGCCCTCTCCGCCGGCCATGGTGCGGTTGAGGCGGCCCTCACCAGGTAAGGATGTCCAGCACTCGCACATCGGTCAGGCGTGCCACCCTGCGGACTTCTTCGCCCCATCCGCGGCGCACCTCTCCTTCAGCGCAACAAGGCACTCACGATTGAGCAGCAGATCGTCCCGAATCGCGGCCCAGCACATGCGCCTGTGCCCACGGCTCGGGTGCTGCAGGACGGCCTGACGTGCGAGCCTGCGATATCTGCGCTCGAGGTGGCTGTCGAGGAGAGGGATCAGCGCAGGTCGCTTGAGGTGGAGCACCTTGCTGATCTTCGCCATGTTGACCCCGCGCGGGGCCTCGTCGCGGAAATGCGCGAAGAGCGCGCTCGCCCGGTCGTAGACGCCTCCGTCCGCACGCCGAAGTAGGCCCAGCCGACCCGACGCGTTGGGGTCTCACGGACAGCGAATGCCCGTGAGACCCCAATGGTGGCAGCCGTTGCGTTGGATCAGGCGTGGCCGGGCAGCGCAGCCGGCGCGTATCCGGGCAGGACCGGCACGGCGGCGACGGGCAAGGCGTCCATGAGCGGAAGCGGCTGACGGCTCCGGTCGAAGTCGGTGTGCTCCCACTTCCAACGAGAGATCCGCGGGCCGACCCAAATCAGGTACACCCCGAAGGTGATGACGCTCAAGAACAGCCACTTGAGCCAGTTGCCGAACAGGCCGGTCGCCGACCCGGTGAAGACGAGCTGAAAGCCGTCGATGAAGGAGTGCTTGGCCCGCCAGCGCTCGCGAAGCACCATCGCGAAGGGGTAGCAGATGCCGAGCGTGAAGACCGTGACGAGGCCGCCGAGGATGGCAGTCCCGACGTAGGTCGCTGCGCCGCCGTCGAAGCGGAACCGTCCAGATTTGGACATCGTGATCTCCCGTTGAGGTGAGCGGTGTGGCGCCGGACTCATCGGCAGCCGGTGTGCAAGTCGGAACGGGCCTGGTCCGCAAGTGTCCGGTGTGGCGCTGGACTCGTCTGGGATCGCGTCGTCGCGCTTGGCGTCATCACCCTGGCACCGGCACAACAGCCTCAACGGCCGAGGTGTCGCTCTTCGCAGCGGATGGTGGTCCAGCCCCATATCGCAACATCGCTGGTCGTAGGGAGCGGACGGCGAGGTCAAGCCCGCTGGCGTGGTGTGTGACGACTACCGCGTGATCTTCGGTTGGGTCAGGCGCTGAGCGCCGGGATCGTCGTCTGGGTGGTCACCTCCTCGGTGGCGTCGGCGGTGTCGGTGACGGGTCGGATGCGGCAGCGGGCGAGGACGTCGAGTCCGAGGTAGCGGCGGCCTTCGGCCCATTCGTCGTGCTGCTCGGCCAGCACCGCCCCAACCAGGCGGATGAGCGCGTCCCGGTCGGGGAAGATGCCGACCACGTCGGTGCGCCGGCGGATCTCCCGGTTGAGCCGCTCGGAGGGGTTGTTGCTCCAGATCTGCCGCCAGACCTCCTTGGGGAAGGCGGTGAAGGCCAGCACGTCGGCTCGCGCCCGCTCGAGGTGCTCGGCCACCCGGGGCAGCTTGTCGGTCAGGGCGTCGAGGACCCGGTCGAACTGGGCGTGCACCGAGTTCGCGTCGGGCTGGTCATAGACCGAATGCAGCAGCGCGCGCACCCACGGCCAGGACGCCTTCGGCGTGGCCGCCATCAAGTTCGCCGCATAATGCGTGCGGCAGCGCTGCCAGCCCGCACCCGGCAGGGTGGCGCCGATCGCGTCGACCAGACCGCGGTGAGCGTCGGAGGTCACCAGTTGCACCCCGGTGAGGCCGCGGGCGGTCAGGTCGCGGAAGAAGGCCAGCCAGCCGGCGCCGTCCTCGGCGGAGGTGACCTGCAGGCCAAGGATCTCCCGGTGCCCGTCGGCGTTGACCCCGGTGGCGACCAGGGCGTGCACGTTGACCACCCGGCCGCCCTCGCGGACCTTGAGCACGAGGGCGTCGGCGGCGAGGAACGTGTACGGGCCGGCATCCAGCGGGCGGTGGCGGAAGTCGGCGACCTGGGCGTCGAGGTCCTTGGCCATCTCGCTGACCTGCGACTTCGATAGCCGGGTGATCCCGAGGGACTCGACGAGCTTCTCCATCCGGCGCGTGCTCACGCCGAGCAGGTAGCTAGTGGCCACCACGGTGGTCAGCGCCCGTTCCGCCCGGCGGCGGCGCTCGAGCAGCCAGTCGGGAAAGTAGCTGCCCGACCGAAGCTTGGGGATCGCCACGTCCAGCGTGCCGGCGCGGGTGTCGAACTCCCGGAGCCGATAGCCGTTGCGCACGTTGGTCCGCTCGGCCGAGCGGGCGCCGTACTCCGCGCCGCAGACCGCGTCGGCCTCGGCGCTCATGAGCGTGTTGATGAACGTGGTCAGCATCTGGCGCAGCAGGTCAGGGCTGGCCTGGGCCAGCTGCTCGTCCAGAAAGCGGGCAGGGTCGATACTGGAAGGGGCGGTCATCGCGTCGAACTCCTGGGGCTGTGGAAGGTATCCAGAAGATCACGCGGTGGCCGCCTCTACGTGCAAGGCCCGCTACTCACCGGGGCCGTCGCACACCACCTTGGTGGACGCCACTGACGGCGAAGCGCCGCGGTGAAGGTCTTGGTGACGTCTGGGAGCCCTGCGCGCGGATCGCCGTGTTGCTGAGTCGAGGGTGCTGGTTCGGACCGGCCATGCCGATACGGGAAAGGCAACGCCTCGCCGAGCCAGGGAGCCCTGACGTGCCCAGGTCCACCGCGCCCCGGCGCCGCTCCGGACCCAGCAAGGGCTCCCGAGCCAAGCAAAGTTCCCGGTCCAAGAAGCGGCAGCCGGCGAAGCGTCGCCGTTCCCGGTCGAGGCGCGCTTTCCGGGCGGTCCTGCTCGTGGTGCTGGTGACGGCCGGAGTGCTGGGATGGCAGGCGGCCGGTCAGCCCCTGCCTGCGCTGCCCTTCTTCGGCTCGGACGCAGCAGGACCCACCTGGCCCCTCACCGGCGTCCCCGTCGACACAGTCGCCGACCGTCCGGCGCTCGCGGTGAAGATCGAGAACTCGGTCGACGCCCGCCCGCAGACGGGGCTGAACGCCGCCGACATGGTGTGGGAGCAGGTCGTCGAGGGCGGCATCACGCGATTCGTCGCGGTCTACCACTCGAACCTCCCGCCGGAGATCGGCCCGGTGCGGTCGATCCGGCCGATGGACCCCGCGATCGCCGCGCCCCTGCACGGGTTGCTGGCCTTCTCCGGCGGGCAGCGGCAGTACGTCGACGCCGTGGCAGCAGCCGGACTGCAGGTGCTCAGCAACGACGCCGGCGCCGACGGCTTCCACCGCACGACGACCCGCGTCGCCCCGCACAACGTCTACGCGGTGCCGCAGACCCTCGTCGACCAGGCCGACGCCGCGCACGGCGAGTCACCGGAGGCTCAGTTCGACTACGCCGCAACCGACGAGCAGCCCACCGCGGTCGCCGCCGGCCAGCCGACCGCCGCCCTGAACCTCACGCTGTCCGGCATCAGCACCCCGGGCTGGACCTGGAGCGGCGCGGACGGTCGCTGGCTGCGCGCCGAGGGGAGCACCCCGGCCGTCGAGGCGGACGGCGGGCAGATCGGCGCCGCCAACGTCGTCGTCCTGCGGGTCGACGTCGTCCAGACCGACGCCCGCGACCCTGCCGGCAACCCGGTCCCGGAGACCCTCCTCACCGGCGAAGGGGAAGCCCTCGTCGCCTCGAACGGCCACACGGTCGCAGCGAACTGGTCCAAGCCCGGCACCGGCGACCGCGTGACGTTGACCTCAGCGGACGGCGCCCCGGTGACCCTCGCACCCGGCACGACCTGGGTGGAGCTGGTTCCCAACGGCAGCGGCTCGGTGGCCACCGCCTGACAGGACACGCGGCGGAACACAGCGCCGGTTCAGTTGCGTTCCGTACGCTGGTCGATACCCAACGTGAAAGGACGGCGATCGTGGGCAAGCACCTGCTCGACGAGACGGCGGAGTTCAAGATGCCCCGGATCGGGCGGCACGCCGCCGACGACGAGGACGCGCTGGAGTTCACCCAGCGGTTCGACCCCGGCTTCCGGCGGCAGCCTCCCGTGCCCGGGGCGCCGGACAACGTCGAGTCGCGGTAGCCCGACCCGGGGTCAGAGCCAGGCCTCGATCTCGTCCAGCTGCTCGTGGGTGAGCCCGGCGAAGAGGTCCGGCGCCACCACGAGCACGTGCGGATGCGCCGCCAGCCAGTCCCCGGTCTCGGCGGCCTGTTCGGCCAGGTCGTCGTCGATCCAGACGATCCGCCGGTCCGGCTCGGCCTCGGCGACCTTCCGGGCCGCGCCCAGCTTCCACCAGTCGGAGATGCCGCCCAGCCGGCCGAGGAAGCCCTCCGGCGTGGCGTCGTCCCGGTCGTGGGTCTTCAGTCCGCGCGGCAGGCCCATCGGCTCGGCGAGCAGCCCGTCGGCGTCCGTCGTCCAGGTGGTGAGCCACTGGATCTCCACCCGGCCCGACTCGTGCAACCGCCGCAGCCGGGCGGTGACGGTCGGGTCCCAGGACAGCACGAACCCGTTGTAGGTGCCCCGCTGCCAGCCCTCCGGCAGGTCCGGGCACACGGCGTTGAGCACGCCGTCGACGTCCAGCAGCAGGATCGGGACGTCGGCGGGCATGCGGAACACCTCCGGGTAGCAAGCCTTCAACCCCGAGGCCGCATCTTCAACCGGAGGTAGACCCGCGCGGCGGCGGTTGGGCGCCGACCACGCCGGCGACCACCGCGGCCGCGGCGTGGCCCGCGCGCACGGCGTCCACGACCGGGGCCCCGGCGCGCCAGCCGGCCAGCACGCCGGCGGCGAACGCGTCGCCGCAGCCGGTCGTACCGCGCAGCTGGCCCTCCGGCAGTGGCTCCACCGGGAGCTGCCAGCCGCCCGTCCGCGTCACGACGCGGGTCGGCCGCGCGCCGGCGTGCACGAGCACCAGCTCCGGCGCCCACCCGGTCAGCCCCAGTTCCTCCGCCTCGGCCGCGTTGCAGAACAGGACGTCGGGCCGCAGCGCGGCGAGCAGCTCGACGTAGGCGTCCGCGCCGTGGCGCCGGATCCGCGTGGCGGCCGCGACGTCCACGCTGACCGGCACACCGTGCTCCCGCGCCAGGGACGCCGCCGCCCGTAGCGCCTCGGGAAAGCGCAGCAGGTCGTAGCCGTCCAGGTGGACGACGGCCGCGCCGGCCACCCACCCGGGGAGGACGTCGGCCGGCTCGAGCGCGCCCTCGCCGCGGTCGGTGAGCAGCGTGCGCTCGCCGTCCGGATGGACCAGCACGGTCGACAGCGGCGTCCGCCCGCGGCGCACCAGCGCCGTCTCCACCCCTCGCCCGACCAGCTCCGCGAGCAGCCCGTCGGACAGCGGGTCCGCACCGGCCCAGCCGGCCAGCCGCGCCGGCATCCCCAGCCGCGCCAGGTTCGCCGTCACGTTGGCCGGCGCCCCGCCCGCCGTCGCCGTCCGGACGACGCGCTGCTGGCCGCCGACCACCAGGGGCGCGGACAGCTCCAGCACCTGGTCGGCCACCAGCTTGCCCAGCGCGACGACCGGGCCAGAGCCGGCCGGTCGGGGCCAGCGGGGAGCGTCCTCGTGCGCCACGGGGACAGCGTGCCCGGATCAGCAGGCGGGCGCCGGGAGGCCTGCGAACTGCTCGAGCGCGGTCAGGAGCGACTCGAGGCCGTCGGGGCCGAGGACGACGGTGATGTGCGGGACGTCGCCGGGCTGGAGGAGGTCCGCGGCGTCGAGGGCCTCCGCGAGCTGCGACGCCTGCTCCTGCTCGGCGGCGGGGTAGAGGATCGCGCTCGCTGCGGCGTCGCCGGTGGTCGTGACCGTGCCGACAACCACGTCGGGAGCGGCGAGGAGGTCGGCCGCCTCGGTCGCCACCGCCGGATCACCGGTCGTGTTCAGGACGTCGACGGTGACCGATGGGCAGGACTCTGCGGTGGGGGTCGGCGTGGGCGTGGGCGTGGGCGTGGGCGTGGGCGTCGGGGTCGGGGTCGGCGTCGTGCTGTCCGCAGGCGGATCCGGTGTGGTGCTCTCCGGTGCCGGCGTTGTCGGCGTAGCGGCCGGCGGCGTGGTGGTCGGCGTCGCCTCCGGGGTCGTCGACTCGGGAGAAGTCGGCTCCGGGGTCGTGGGTTCCGAGGTGGTGGGTGCTGGTGTGGTGGGCTCCGGCGTCGTCGGCTCGGGCGTCGTGGGTTCCGGTGTCGTCGGCTCGGGTGTCGTCGGCTCCGGGGAAGCGGCTTCCGGTGTCGTGGGCTCCGTGGAAGTGGCTTCCGGGCTCGTCGGCTCGGGCGTCGTGGGTTCCGGGGTCGTGGGTTCCGGGGTCGTGGTCTCCGGCTCCGAGGGAGTGGCGAGCGGCTCAGGGGAGGGCGGTGGGGGCGACTCGGGTGCCGGTGCCGGCGGAGCCGCCGCGGCCTCGATCGCCGGCGGCTCAGGGGGAGCGGCCGGCGGCAGTGGCGTCGATTCGACGACCGTCGGCGGCAGGACCGGCGGCTCGCCCCCGGCGTAGTTCGCGGCCAGACCCAGCACGATGGCCACGTAGCTGCTCGAGTGGTTGTACGCGAACACCGCCCGGGCCTGGCCCGCGGTCGAGGACAGGTCCCCGCCCGCCCGGCAGAGATAGGTGGCAGCCGCGGCGGCCGCGTCGTAGATGTTGAACGGGTCCTCGCGGCCGTCGCCGTTGCCGTCGCGGCCGAACAACCGCCATGTCGACGGGATGAACTGCATCGGCCCCACGGCGCGGTCGTGCACCGCGTCGCCGTCCAGCCGTCCGCCGTCGGTGTCCGTGATCAGCGCGGTGCCGATGCCGGTGAGCGCGATGCCCACGATCGGCGGCGCCGACAGCCCGTCGGTGTACAGCGTCGCTCCGCCGAAGCGGCCGTGGTTGGACTCCACCCGCCCGATCGCCGCGAGCAGCGGCCAGCCGATCCCGCAACCGCTCGGGGCGCCCTCGGCCGCGCGCGTGTAGGCGTCGAGCGCGGTGGCGGGGATGCCGCTGGCGGTCAGCACCGACGCGAGGGCGGCGTCCACCGCCACGGCCTGGGACTCCGGTTCGGGAGCGGGGGCGGGTGCGGGTGCGGGTGCCGAGACCGGGGCGGCGGCGGGCGCGGGCTCCGGCGCCGGTGCCGGCGCTGCCGGAGGCGGGGCGGCCGGCGGGAGGGCAGCATCTCCGGCCGCGAACTCCGCGGCCACGCTGGGCTCGATCGGCGACACCGACGCGGACTGCAGCTTGCTCGTGAACGCGGCACTGGACCACCACGCCGAGGCCGAGCCGACCGCGGGGGTCACCTGGCTGGGGAACGCGAGCAGGGCTGCTGCCGTGAGACCCGCCGTCGCGGCAGCCGCCGCGAACCTGGCGTGCCGAACGGCCATCGGGCGCTCCCATGCTGAACGCTTCACGCGCGCCGCCGTCTGCGCGCCGTCCACCCCTCTCGATACCAGCCGACGCAGGGGTCAGCTACCGGTGCCCCCCTCCCGGCGCGAGGTCACCGGCGAGGCCCCGGCGTGCCGCTGACCCTCCGCACACCGCTGCCGCACAGGTGGTCCGCGTGCCCGAACCCCTGACCCCGGCGGCGGCGCGGTGGGACGATCGGTTCCGGAAGGACGTCTCCGAGGGAGGCGCCGGATGTCCAGGGCGTGGATCGGCTCCCAGGTGGCGGTGGCCGCCGTCCTGCTGGCCGCCTGCGGCCCGACGGACAGCGCTCCGAGCGCCCCGACCGACTGGCGCAACACCACCTACACGATCACCTGCGACGGCGTCGTCCCGGATGGCTTCCGGGCCACGCTGAAGGACGGCGCCGCGCGGGTGCCGGCCGAGAAGAGCACCGGCTACGACCACTTCGACGTCGCCTTCGAGGACCGATCCAGCGGGGACGTCGACGGCGACGGCCGGCCGGACACCGCCGTCCTGCTGCTGTGCTCACCGCAGCCGTCGAACGGGCTGCTCCAGGAGGCCCACGTCTACGCGGCCGACGGCGACGAGCTCGGCGTCCTGCCCAGCCCGCGCGCCCTGCGCAAGGACACCATCCTGGCTCCCGTGTACGACCCGGACGGGCTGTCGATCGAGGACGGCGACGTCGTCGCGCGGATGCACGCCTACGGGCCCGACGACAGCCACGCGAGCGGACCCTCCCTGCCGATCACCGTGCGCTGGCACTGGGACGGCGAGCACTTCGTCCAGCTCCCCTGACCGGCATCTGGACATCGCTCCGCCCTCGGGTGTCTGCTGACCCTCACCACCCCTGTTGGTCACCGTGCTCCGAGCGGAGGAGAAGCGGATGAACGGTGTGCACGATCTCGGCGGCACCGACGGGCTGGGTCCCGTCGTCACCGAGAAGGACGAACCGGTCTGGCATGCGGACTGGGAGAAGGTCTGCTTCGCCCTGTTCCCGACCAACGCCGTCAAGGGCTACTTCGGCGTCGACGAGTTCCGCTACGGCATCGAGCAGATGCACCCGGCGGAGTACCTGCTCTCGCCCTACTACGAGCACTGGCTGCACACCGCCACGCACTACACGGTGAAGGCCGGCGTCATCGACCCCGACGAGCTCGAGCGGCGCACGCAGTACTACCTCGACAACCCCGACGCCCCGGTGCCGCAGAAGACCGACCCCGAGCTCGCCGCGTTCATGGAGACGCTGGTCCGCCAGGGTGTGCCGGCCCGCCGCGAGTCCGACAAGCCGGCGAGGTTCTCCGTCGGCGACCGGGTCCGCGTCAAGGACGACAGCCCGTTCGGCCACACCCGCCGGGCCCGCTACATCCGCGGCCGCACCGGCACGATCCAGGCCGCGCACGGCACGTTCATCTACCCCGACAGCGCCGGCAACGGCCGGGGCGACGACCCCCAGCACGTCTACACCGTCGTCTTCACCGCCACCGACCTGTGGGGCGAGCACGGCGACCCCAACTCGACGGTCACGTTCGACGTCTGGGAGCCCTACCTCGAGCAGGCCTGACCACAGAGGAGAAGCCGGATGACCACCGAGACCCCGCTGCCGATCCCCAAGTCCGCGCAGCGCTCCGAGGAGGAGATCGCCGCCCGCGTCAAGGCGCTCGAGTCGATGCTGATCGAGCAGGGCGTCATGACCACCGACGCGATCGACCGCCTCGCCGAGATCTACGAGAACGAGGTGGGCCCGCAGCACGGCGCCCGCGTCGTCGCCAAGGCCTGGACCGACCCCGAGTACAAGGCGCGGCTGCTCGCCAACGCGACCGAGGCCTGCCAGGAGCTCGGCATCGGCGGGCTGCAGGGCGAGGACATGATCGCCGTCGAGAACACCGACACGGTGCACAACGTCATCGTCTGCACGCTGTGCTCCTGCTACCCGTGGCCGGTGCTCGGGCTGCCGCCGAACTGGTACAAGGCGCCGCCGTACCGCGCGCGGATGGTCCGCGAGCCGCGCACGGTGCTCCGCGACGACTTCGGGCTCGGCGTCCCCGAGGACGTCGAGATCCGGGTGTGGGACTCCAGCGCCGAGCTGCGCTACTTCGTCCTGCCGCAGCGGCCCGCCGGCACCGAGAACGCGTCGGAGGAGCAGCTCGCCGAGCTGGTCACCCGCGACTCGCTGATCGGCGTCGGCCAGCCGCTGGCTCCCGAGCACGCATGACGTCGCCGGACGACCGGGAGGCCGCCCGGCGCCGGGTCGAGCACCTGCTCCTGGAGCTGCCGCACCAGGAGCAGATCCGGCCCGAGGACGGCGACGTCGCCTTCGAGACGGCGTGGGAGATCCGCGCGTTCGCCCTCGCAGTGGCCGCGCACCAGGGCGGTCAGTACGACTGGCCGGAGTTCCAGCAGGCGCTGATCGCGGCCATCCGGGCCTGGGAGGACGCCGGCACCGGTGAGGACTGGCGCTACTACGACCGGTGGCTGGAGGCGCTGGAGACCCTGCTCGCCGAGCGGGGGCTGCTCGACCCGGCGGAGCTGGACGAGCGCACCCGGGTGGTGCTGACGACGCCGCGGGACATGCACCACCAGCGGGCCAAGCGCGAGCCGGTCGCCGTCGACGCCGGGCGGCGCTAGCTTTGCCGCACCGCCCTCCGGGTCGCCGTCCCGGAGGGCGCTCACGGGGGTCGCATGCGGGGGGAGTGGTGCCACTCCGTCGGGGTGAGTCGTCCCCGGCGGCCTTCAGTGCTGCCCGCGGCAGGTCGATGGCCAGGCCGACAGCGATGTCAGGCCCTGACCGCCGACCCGAGGACCGTGATGAGCAGCACCGCCGCCGCGACGCTGTGGCGTCGAGCGCGACGGCACCTGGCGCGGCCCACCGAGCCGGTGGAGCACACCCGGTGGCTGTTCTACGCGATCGCGCTGGTCTCCCTGCTGCTCACGGCTCCCGGCGCGATCGCCGAGCCCGAGCCGCTGACCCTCGTGCTGGTCGCCGTCTCCTGCCTGTCGCTGGCCGCCTCCTGGACGCACCGCTACCGGTCCCGGGCGGCCTCGCCGGCGTTCGACGTGGTCGACGTCCTCGCGGCGACCGCGTTCGCGCTGGCCTGCCCGATGCCGGCCGTCGCCTACGGGATCGTCTTCCCGGCCATGTGGTTCCGCACCATGTACGGCCGGACGTGGCGGGTCGGCGCCTACGCCGTCGGGCTGGGCGCCTCCCTGGTGGTGGCCACCCTCGCGTGGGGCGTCGTCCCGGGGCACCCCGCGTCGACCCCCGCCGGACCGGTGCTCGGCGCCCTCCCCGTCCTGGGCCTCACCTTCGTCGGCGCCCGGCACCTGGCGCTGGGCATGCTCGCGCGGGAGCAGACCCGGGGCCGGGACGCCGCGCTGCGCGAGCTCGGCACGAACCTGCTCGGGCTGACCGATCCGCTGGCGATCCGCGGGCACGGGTGGCGGGCCGTCGAGGAGGTCTGCCGGATGACGCCCGGGCTGCGGGTGCTGGCCGTCGCCGACGACGGGGACGAGGGCCTCCGCGTCGTCGAACGGGCCGGCGACTTCGTCCGCGACCTGCGCTCGCTGCCGCGGGAGCTGCTGCCGGCGACCGGCGACGCCGTCGAGGAGGTGCCGCGGCCGGGGCTGCTCGGCGCGGCCGCCGGCTTCACCGGGCAGTGGCTGCGCATGCCCCTGCCCGCGTTCCCCGGGCACTCCGCGCTCTTCCCCGGGCACTCCATGCTGGTCGGGGCGCCGGACGGCGTCCCGGGTGAGGCGGTCACCGCGCTGCAGTCGCTGAACAACCAGGTGGCCCTGGCGATGCGCAGCAGCGAGGCGCACCGCGACCTCGAGGTGCAGGCGCTCACCGACGCCCTCACCGGGCTGGCCAACCGGGCCGCCTTCACCGCCGCGCTCGACGAGGCCGCGCAGGACGCGACCGGCCGCAGCTGGGTGGTCTTCCTCGACCTCGACGACTTCAAGGTCGTCAACGACGGGCTCGGGCACGCCGCCGGCGACGAGCTGCTGCGGCACGTCGGGGAGCGCATGCTCGGTGCGCTGCGCGACGCGGACCTCTGCGCCCGCCTCGGCGGCGACGAGTTCGGCGTCCTGCTGGACGACGCCGGCGAGGACGAGGCCCGCCGGATCAGCCAGCGCCTGGTCGAGCTGCTGTCGGCGCCGATCACCCTCGAGGGGCGGCGCACCCAGGTGGGCGCCAGCGCCGGCCTGGCCCGCCTGCAACCCGGCGCCACGGGCACCGAGGCGGTGCAGCACGCCGACATCGCGATGTACGCCGCCAAGGCCGCCGGCAAGAACCGCGTGCAGGTGTTCTCGCCGGCCCTGCTCTCCGACACCTCGGCGCTCGAGGCGGAGCTGTGGCGGGCGGTGGTGGCGGGGGAGTTCGTCGTCCACTACCAGCCGATCGTCGCCACCGACGACGGCCGCTGCCTCGCGGTCGAGGCGCTGGTGCGCTGGGCGCACCCGGTGCGCGGGCTGCTGTCGCCGGCGGAGTTCCTCGACGTCGCCGAGCAGACCGGGGTGGTCATCCCGATCGGCGAGCAGGTGCTGCGCCGGGCCTGCGCCGACGCCGCCGCCTGGTCCGACGGCGACCAGGACGTCGCGCTGCACGTCAACGCCTCGCCGTCCCAGCTGGCGCACCCGCAGTTCGTGACCGTCGTCCGGGACTGCCTCGCCGCGTACGGGCTGGCCCCCGAGCGGCTGATCGTCGAGATCACCGAGTCGACCGTGCTCGACGCCCCGGCCGTGCAGGCGACCCTCGACGTCCTCGCCGGGCTCGGCGTCGGCATCGCGGTCGACGACTTCGGCACCGGCTACTCGGCGCTGACCACGCTGCGCAGCCTGCCGGTCGACGTCGTGAAGATCGACAAGTCGTTCGTCGCGGGCGCGGCGACGGTGGACGCCGACCAGGCGGTGATCGAGGCGATCGCGCAGATGGCCGACCGGCTCGGGCTGCAGACGGTGGCCGAGGGCGTGGAGGACCCCGCCCAGGCCGAGTTCGTCCGGCGGGCCGGGATCACCGCCGTCCAGGGCTTCCTGCACCAGGCGCCGGTGCCGGCCGCCGTCCTGACGGCCTGGCTGGCCTCGGGGGATCGGCACGTCCCGGCCCGGGTGCTCGTGTAGTCGCTCCATCGGTTGCGTCGTTCGACTTGAGGGTCTCAAGCCGGACGTCGATACCGAGGCATGGCCAGCGGCACGACCGAGGTCGTCCAGGGACGCGTTCCCGTCGAGCAGCGCGTCACGCCCGCGCGCTGCCCCCAGTGCTTCGTCACCCTGTCCCTCGACGACGAGCGACCACGGATCGGGTGGCTGCTGTGGGACGTGCACGTCCGGCCGCACGCCCGCATCGGGGTCGCGATCCGCTTCGAGTGCCCGAACGGCCACTGCAGCGACGACGACCCGGCGCTGCTCAAGGTGTTCCCCTCACGCCGGTTCTGAGCTGCGCGGGGACGGCGTAGGGTCGGATCGCCGTCGTCTTCCCGGGGTCCGCCTTGCCGGCTCGCGCCACCTCACGGCTGTCCCGCGGCGCCCTCCTCGCCGTGTCGCTGGTGCTTGCCTGTGCCGTGGTCGGCTGCGAACTCGGGCCGACCGTGCGCGGTGCGCCGGGAACCGCGCTCGCCGCCCTCGATGACGTGGCGGTCAAGGGCCGCGCCCCGCAGACCGGCTACGAGCGGGACCGGTTCGGCGACGGCTGGACCGACACCGACCGCAACGGCTGCGACACCCGCAACGACGTCCTCGCCCGCGACCTGGCGGACGAGACGTTCGTCGCCGGCACGCACCACTGCGTCGTCCGCACGGGCACGCTGCTCGACCCCTACTCGGGGCGGACCATCCGGTTCCGGCGGGGCGCGGAGACCAGCGAGGCGGTGCAGATCGACCACGTCGTGGCCCTGTCCGATGCCTGGCAGACGGGGGCCCAGCGATGGACGGCGCAGCGGCGAGCCGCCTTCGGGAACGATCCGCTGAACCTGCTGGCCGTCGACGGCCCGCTCAACCAGCAGAAGGGGGATGGCGACGCGGCCACCTGGCTGCCGCCCAACCGGGCGTTCCGCTGCCACTACGTCGCCCGGCAGGTGGCGGTGAAGGTCCGCTACGGCCTCTGGATGACCGCTGCGGAGCGAGACGCCGTCGAGCGGGTGTTGAGCACGTGCCCGGACGAGCCGCTGCCCGACGGCACGACCCCCAGCTCCGGACCCGCGGACGTGTTCTACGAGAACTGCGCCGCCGTCCGCGCCGCGGGGGCCGCACCGATTCGCCCCAGCGACCCCGGGTGGCGGGATCAGTTCGACGGCAACCGCGACGGCGTGGGCTGCGAGTAGGCCGGTCGACGTCGGATCTCGCCGGGGTGTAGACCGGCGAGGTGCATCGGATCGCCGTCCTCGACGACTACCAGTACGTGGCCGCGACCTACGCCGACTGGTCGCGGCTGCCCGAGTCGGTCGAGGTGGTCGAGTTCGCCGACCACGTCGACGACCTGGACACGCTGATCCGGCGGCTGCAGCCGTTCGACGTGATCGTGGCGATGCGGGAGCGGACGCCGTTCCCGCGGGCCTTGCTCGAGCGGCTGCCGAACCTGAAGCTGCTGGTCACCACCGGCGGGACCAACAAGTCGATCGACGGCGAGGCCGCTGCCGAGCGGGGCGTGGTCGTGTGCGGCACCGGTGCGCATCCGTCGGGGACGGCGGAGCTCACCTGGGCGCTGATCCTCGCCGTCGCCCGGCACGTGCCGCAGGAGGACGCCGCGGTCCGGGCCGGGGGCTGGCAGCAGACGGTCGGGCTCGACCTCGCCGGCGGCACGCTCGGCGTTCTCGGGCTGGGCCGGCTGGGGTCGCGCGTGGCTCAGATCGGGCAGGCCTTCGGCATGGACGTCGTCGCGTGGAGCGAGAACCTCACCGATGCGCGCGCGGCGGAGGTGGACGTCCGGCGGGTGTCGAAGGAGGAGCTGCTGTCGACCTCGGACGTCGTCACGATCCACCTGCAGTTGTCCGACCGGACGCGGGGGCTGATCGGGCGGCCGGAGCTGTCGCTCATGAAGCCGACGGCGATCCTGGTCAACACCTCGCGCGGCCCGATCGTCGACGAGCACGCGCTGGTCGAGGCGCTGCGCGGCGGCGCGATCCACGGCGCCGGGTTGGACGTGTTCGATCAGGAGCCGCTGCCTCGGCACCACCCGCTGCGGGAGCTGCGCCGCGCCGTCCTCACCCCGCACCTGGGCTACGTCACCGAGAAGACCTACGAGGTCTTCTACCGCGACGCCGTCGACGACGTGGCCGCCTGGCTCGCCGGCGGGCCGATCCGGGTGATCACGCCGGCCTGACGCGGTCAGGCCTCCGCGCGTCGAGATCCGCGTTCTCGTGGCATCTCGGTCCGGGAAGCCACGAGACCGCGGATCTCGTGCGGGTGATCATCCCCGCCCTGACCTGGCGTAGCGGCGGTTATCGTCCGCGATCGTGTCCTCGCTCGACCGCATCGTCCCAGCTCAGGGGCAGCCGCTGACCCGCTCCGCCCGCTTCATCAGCCGCACGCTGGACCGCCGCTGGCGGCTGCCGCGGGCGACCAGCGCGGTCCGCGTGCAGCGCGACGTCGACGTCCCCATGCGCGACGGCGCCGTCCTCCGGGCCGACGAGTACCTGCCGGCCACCGACGGGCCGCACCCGACGGTCCTGCTGCGCTCCCCGTACGGCCGCACCGGGCAGTTCGCCACCACCCTCGCGATGCCGTACGCGGCGCGCGGCTACGCGGTGGTGATGCAGAGCGTGCGCGGCACGTTCGGGTCCGGCGGCGAGTTCGAGCCGGTCGTCAACGAGGCGCGGGATGGGCAGGACACCGTCGCCTGGCTGCGCGTGCAGGACTGGTTCGACGGGCGGCTGGCCACTCTCGGCCCCAGCTACCTCGCCTACACGCAGTGGGCGCTGGCGCTCGACCCGCCACCCGAGCTCAAGGCCATGGTGCTGCACATCGGCCCGCACGACCTGGCGCAGGCCGGGATGCTCGACGGCGTCCCCCAGCTGCTCAACCTCGCCGTCTGGACGGAGCTGATCGCCCACCAGGAGCGCGTCGGCACGGTGCGCGGTCTGGTCCGGCTGATGACGGCGGAGCGGCGGCTCGCCCCGCACCTGCAGACGCTGCCGCTGGCCGGCCTGGCCGCCCGCTTCGGCGGCAACCCGGCGCCGTGGTTCGACGAGTGGATCGACCACTTCGACGCGGCCGACCCCTACTGGGACCGGTACCGGGCCACGCCCGCGGTGCACTCCTCGACCGTGCCCGCGCTGCTCATCGGCGGCTGGCAGGACTGGTTCCTCGAGCAGACGCTGTACCAGTACGCCGTCCTGCGCGATCGCGGCGTCGACGTGGCGCTGACCGTCGGGCCGTGGGCGCACCTCACCCTCGACGCCCGGGTCACCACCCGGGAGAGCCTCGCCTGGCTGGCCACGCACCTCCCGGTCGGGGACGCCGCGACGCCCGAGCGCCCCCGCGTTCGCGTCTTCGTGACCGGCGCCGC
Source organism: Geodermatophilus sp. SMS 5-13 (assembly GCF_059428245.1). Classification (NCBI taxonomy): domain Bacteria; kingdom Bacillati; phylum Actinomycetota; class Actinomycetes; order Geodermatophilales; family Geodermatophilaceae; genus Geodermatophilus; species Geodermatophilus sp. SMS 5-13. The sequence goes on along the minus strand of NZ_CP165729.1, from coordinate 4,049,280 downwards.
GCAGTGGCGCGAGCTGGCGGACTGGCCGCCGGCGACCGATGACCGCACCTGGTACCTGGCTCCCGCCGGTGGGCTGTCCGACGAGGCGCCCACGCAGCCCGGCGCAGGCACCTTCTTCACCTACGACCCGGCGGACCCGACGCCCTCGGTCGGCGGCCGGACGCTCGCCCGCGGCGCCGGGCGCCGGGACAACCGCCGGCTCGAGGCGCGGCCCGACGTCCGCACGTTCACCACCGCACCGCTGGAGACGCCGGTCGAGCTGCTGGGCGGCGCGCGCATCCGGCTGTTCCTCGACTCCGACAACCCGTACGCCGACGTGTTCCTGCGGCTGTGCGACGTCGACCCGCGCGGCCGGTCGGTCAACGTCACCGACCGGCTGGTGCGGCTCGACCTCGCCGACGGCGAACAGAGGGCCGGGGCCGTCGACGTGACCCTGCCCGACACCGCGCACCGCTTCCTCGCCGGGCACCGCATCCGGCTGCAGGTCTCCGGCGGCGCGCATCCGCGCTACGCCCGCAACCTCGGCACCGGGGAGCCGATCGGCCGGGCCACCCGCGGGGTGCCGGTGACCCACCGGATCGGCCACGACGTCGCGGCGCCGTCCTCGCTCACCCTGCCGGTGGGGTCCGCCTGACCCCCGTGATCATCGGCTGGTGGCTGTCGCCGTCGGCGTGTCGGCCAGCCACGTGCCGATGATCGCGGCGAGCAGCCGGGGGTCAACCGGCGAGAGCACCGCGCAGGCGCACTCCGGCCCCCCATCGGTCCGCGGTGGGTAGTGCGTCGCCGGGCGCGGCGTCACCGGTGTCGATCGCCGCCACGTCGCCCCACGCCGGCCCGACACCGAACCGGACGACGTCGGCGAGGTCGCCGGTCAGCACCACCGTGGCGGACTCGGTGGCCAGCTCGGCCTCGAAGCCGCCGTGCACGGTGACGGTGATCCGGTCACCGGGCACGGTGCCGTGCAGCCGGTGCTCCTTGCCGAACTTCCCCTCACTGCACTCGTCGAGCACGGCGCCGTCCGCAGCCTCGACGACAACCCGGCAGACGACGCCCTCGGGAACGCCCATGCCGCGGCTCGGTCCGTGCAGGACGCGCACCGTGGCGCCGACGCCGCTGTCGGCGAACCGGACGTCGTCACCGGCTGTGTAGTCGTACGGGTGCTTGCCGCGCCTTCGCCGTCCCACGACGTGCAGTGTCGGGTATCAGGCCGGTACGACCACGGGGCAGCGCAGCCCCGAGGCGCGGGCCAAGTGCTGGTCGACGGTGGCCAGCGGGGCATCCAGCAGCTCGGCGAGCGCCGCGTAGGTGGCGTCGTACGCGCTGACGCTGTTCCGCAGCTGAAGCGCCCGGTCGAGCAGAGGTTCGTGAGCGTGCCGCGCCACGGCAAGCGCGCGTAAATCGTCGAGGAACAGAAAGGCGTCGTCCGCCGGCAATCGTCCGGCCAGGACCCAGCGTCGGATGGCCGAGGTCACCTCGACGTCGAGCAGGTGCGGGGCGTGCACCTCGTCACGCTCGAGGAGTTGCCGCGCGGCATCTCCCTCCGCGCCCGCGACGAGCAGTGCGGCGACGACGACGGACGCATCCACGACGATCACCGCTCGGGCCGGTCTGCATGCACCTGGTCGACGACCTCTGCGAGGGAGACGTCGAGCCGGCGCGCTGCCGACCGCGCGAGAACCTCGGCCACGGGAGGCCGGGCGGCGACCCGCTCCAGCTCGCGCAGCACGTACTCGGACAGCGAGACACCGGCGGCTGCCGCGCGCCGCCGCAACTCGGCGTGCACGTCGTCGGGCACGTTGCGGACCTGCAGCATCTTGGCCACGGAGCCATCCTTGCATGCGATTCGCATGCGTTGGTCACACGTCGCCGTCGGTCGGGCGCCGCGCACGCTGGGACGCCTTCTTGCGGTTCGGGCGTCGTGACACGAGGTCGACGCTGGCGTCGCGCACTGTCCGAGCCTGGCCGTCCGGCGCAGCCGTGGACATCTTCGCTGAGGCGCAGAGCGAGCGGCACACGCGCTACGGATGGCGTATGGCGGCACTCGTGGGAGCCGGCTGACACCACCGTGGGAGCGGGCCGGTACTGGAACTACGCCTTCGGTGCCCGCAGCCCGCTCAGTGCGAGGCGCAGCGGGCCGGCGCTGAGCACCACGTCGGTGCCGCGCCCCGGCGCCGCCACCCGCGGCCGGGCCCAGCGCAGCGGCGTCCACCGCATCTCGATGGTCGGGCTCGTGCGTTCCGGCGACGCCTTCACCGGCTCGGCAGCGGTCACCGGGATCGGCGCGGCGGTCCGGAGATCGGCCAGGAGCTCGTCCTGCAGCGAGCTGCGGCGGGTCGTCATGCGGGGATCCTCTCGGCGGTGGCGAGCACCTCGTCGGCGAGCGCCGCGTACGCGGACCCCGCCGGGCTGGCCGGGCTGGACAGGGTGATCGGGCGCTTGGCCAGGGTGCTGGTGACGACGCGCCGCGACATCGGCACCCGGGTCTCGAAGATCGGCAGCCCGGTGCCCTCCAACGCGCCGGCGACCTCGCGGGCCGCCCGCCCGCGCTGGTCCCACAGCACGCACGCGGCGCCGGTCAGCTCCGCGGAGGTGTTCTCGTACGCCTGGTGCTGCTGGACGAACGCGGCCACGCGCAGCACCCCGATCGCCGAGCCCGGGTCGTTGGTGAACACGGCCAGTACCGAGTCGGCGGCGGCGACCGCAGCCAGCGTCAGGCCGCCGAGGTCCCCGCGGGTGTCGAGGACGACGTGGTCGTACTCGGCGAGCAGCGGCCGCAGCGCCCGGCGGACGCTCGTGGTCAGCCCACCCGCGGCGGCCAGCTGGCCCGCGGCGGTCTCGAGCGTCGGATGCGCGGGGATCACGTCGAGCCCCGGGGCGACGTCGTGCCGGACGACGGCCCGCGGGTCCGCGGTCGGGTTCTCGAGCAGGCCGGCGAGGCTGTCGTCCGCCGTCTTCGCGACCACGCCGAAGGCCCGCCCGAGGCTGTCCTGCGGATCGACGTCCACGGCGAGGACGCGGCCGTGCCGGGTGAGGGCGACTGCGAGGTTGGCCGCCGTCGTCGTCTTGCCCACGCCGCCCTTGGAGGAGCACACCGCCAGCCGCATGGCGGGGAGTGTGACGGAATTCGGCCCTTGCCCCGGGTAGGCGTGCCGGGTCGGCGGTGACGGTGCCCACGCATCGCACCGTGCGCATCGGCCTCACCGGCCTGTCGCCGCTCGTCGTAGCCCAGCGGTCACGGGTCCGACGTTGACCATCGGCGGGTGGCTGCCCGACACGCCGGGAGGGGCAGCCACCTGCCGATGATCAACGGTGCAGCACGGCTACGGGCGGGCGCCGAACCAGTCGATGCCCTCCAGCCGGGCCAGCGCGGCGTCGATCTGCTCGGCCATCCGGTCGAGAGCGCCGCTCTCCGCCGCGGTCGCCGCCACGGACAGCAGGACGCCCATGAACGCGCCGACGAGTGCGGTGACCCCCGGGTCGTCGGCCGGCCTGCGCGCGCTCTCGGCCAGTGCGGTGCGGCACCGCCCGGCGACGCTCACGAAGTTGTCGATCGACCGCGACCGCAGCGCGGGCTCGGCGAGCAGCAGCGCGGCGCGCTGGCCGCTGCGCGCCCATTCGTCGGCCGGCATCTGCGCGAAGGCGGCCCCGATCATGGCCCGCAGTGCGGTGATCGGGTCGGTCGCCGTCCCGGCCTCGCGGAAGGCCGCCACGAAGAGGTCGTCGTACTCGTCCTGGACGACGACGTCCTCCTTGGTGGCGAAGTAGCGGAAGAAGGTGCTCGGCGAGATCTCCGCGGCGGCCGCGATCTGGTCGACCGTCGTCGCCCCGTAGCCCTGCTCGCCGAACAGGCGCATCGCGTGTTCCTGGATCGCCCAGCGCGTCTTCGCCTTCTTCCGCTCCCGCAGCCCCTCCGTCATGCGGCGATTGTCACGGACTCGCGTTCTGCGGACGACGACGAACCGCGGGCCGGCAGCCGCAGCGCCGCCACCACCGCTCCGGCCACCGCCACCGCCGCGGTCACCAGCAGGACGACGGTCATCGCGTGCACGTACGCCGCGGACACCGAGGCGGTCAGCGCCGGGTTGCCCTGCGCCACGGCCATCCCCGCGGTCACCGACTCGCGCGCCGCCGCGGCCGCAGGCGCAGGCAGCCCCGCGAGGTCCAGCCGGCCGGTGTAGGCGGCGCTGGCGAGGCTGCCCAGCACGGCGACGCCCAGTGCGCCGCCGACCTGCCGCAGCGCCATGGTCAGCGCGGTGCCCGACCCGCTGTGCTCCTCCGGCACCTCGTCGAGGACGGCGTCCATCGCCGGCGTGATGGTGAGTCCCAGCCCGGCGCCGGTCAGCCCCAGCCAGACGGCCATCGCCGCGTACGGCGTCCCGACCTCGAGCGTGGCGCCCCACGTCAGGGCGCCCGCGATGACCAGCAGCCCGGCGACCACCGGCACCCGCGCCCCGAGCCCGACGGTCAGCCGCTCGCCGACCTTCGCGCCGACCACCAGGCCGAGGATCAGCGGCAGCAGCCGGAGGCCCGTGCCCAGCGGGTCGAAGCCGCGCACCGACTGCAGATACAGCGGCACCACGAAGAGCAGGCCGAGCATCGCGAACATCGCCACCGTCGCGCTGACCGTGCCCCAGGTGAACCGCGGCCGGCGCAGCAGCGCCAGGTCGACCATCGGCGTCGCCGTCCGCCGCTCCCAGGCGACGAACCCGGCCAGCAGCGCGATCCCGGCCAGCCCCGCCACCAGCACCGGCGCGCTGGTCCAGCCGCGCGCGGGCGCCTCGACGACTGCGAACACCAGCCCGACCAGCCCGGCGGTCGACAGCGCCGCGCCCGGCACGTCCAGGGGCGACGGCGAGGCCTCCCGCGACGCCGGCAGCAGGACGGCGACGCCGATCGCGGCCGCGACCCCGAGCGGCACGTTGATGAGGAAGACCGAGCCCCACCACGCGTGCTGCAGCAGCCAGCCACCGACGATCGGCCCCAGCGGGAGGCCGAGGCCGAGTGCGACGGTCACCGACGCGATCGCCTTGGGTCGCTCATCGGCGTCGAAGATCGACGGCAGCACGGCCAGCGGCACGGTCATGATCACGGCCGCGCCGATGCCCATGACGGCCCGGGCGACGATCAGCCAGGTCGCCGTCCCGGAGTAGGCGGCGCCCAGCGAGCCGAGGGTGAAGATCGCGATCCCGGTGACCAGCACCGGCCGCCGGCCCAGGCGGTCAGCGAGCGCGCCCGCGGGCAGCAGCAGGCCCGCCAGCACCAGGACGAAGGCGTCCACCGTCCACTGCAGCTGGGCGGTGCTCGCGCCCAGGTCCGCGGCCAGGGTGGGCAGCGCGACGTTGAGGATCGTCGAGTCCAGCCCGACGAGGAGGACGGCGAGCATCAGCGCGCCGAGCACCCACCACCGCCGAGGATCACGAGAGAGCGTCATGGCCGGTCTCCTGACAGCAGCTACGAACCGATAGTTACTGCAGAATGACAGTGACTTTCACATCTGCCCAGGGCCTTACGGCCTCCGCGACCCGGGGTCTTGCACGGGGCGGCGGTCCTCGGGAGGGTGCCCTTGCTGAGCGTCGGCGGGAGGGGAGCAGGCGATGAAGTACGTCGTGACCTGGCGGGAGCGTCCGACCGGTTCGGCCGCGGAGTACGAGGCGGCGCAGAAGCGCATCCTGGACGTCTTCTCGGGCTGGACGATGCCCGAGAGCCTCACGTTCCACCAGTTCCTGGTCCGGGTCGGTGAGTACGGGGGCTACGCGGTGATCGAGACCGACAGCCCTGACGACCTGCACTACCTCTGCACCGTCTACGCGGCGTTCGCCTTCACCGTCGAGCCGGTTCTGGACGTGATGGACGCAGTCGCCGCCGAGCAGCGCGCGATCGGGTACCGCGACTCACTCGCGACGGGCTGAGGAGCTACAGCCCCAGGTCGCTCAGCCCCGGGTGGTCGTCGGGGCGCCGGCCCTGCGGCCAGTGGTACTTCCGGTCGGCCTCGGTGATCGGCAGGTCGTTGATGCTGGCCATCCGGCGGCGCATCAGGCCGTCCCCGTCGAACTCCCAGTTCTCGTTCCCGTACGAGCGGAACCAGTTGCCCGAGTCGTCGTGCCACTCGTAGGCGAACCGGACGGCGATGCGGTTGCCGGCGAACGCCCACAGCTCCTTGATCAGCCGGTAGTCCAGCTCACGGGCCCACTTGCGGGTGAGGAACTCGCGGATCGCCGCCCGCCCGGTGAAGAACTCCGACCGGTTGCGCCACTGCGAGTGCTCCGAGTACGCGAGCGCCACCTTGTCCGGGTCGCGGGTGTTCCAGCCGTCCTCGGCCATGCGCACCTTCTGCACGGCCGAGTCGTGGTCGAACGGCGGGAGCGGCGGTCGGGTCATGAGAGCCTCCTGTCCAGGTCGAGCAGTGCGGCACGGAAGCAGCCCAGCGGCGCCTCGGCTACCCCCGCGCCGATCTGCCCGCTGCCGTCCGCGTTGTGCAGGATCCCGGTGGTCACCTTGGGCGTGATGCCGTGCTCCACCACCCGGCGGACGTCGACCCCCAGCGGCGTGCCGCGCCCGCCCGAGGCCGGCAGCAGGATCCGGCTCGACCGGCCGACGCACACGCGGTCCAGCTCCCGGGTCAGCTGCGCCGCCGCCTCCAGTCCGCCCACCAGCGAGCCCACGGACGGCGACCCCTCCGCCGCCGCGCCGCCGAGGCCCACGAGTTCGAGCACGGCACTGTCGCCGATGTCCGGCGCCCCGTCGTCCGGACCCCGGCCCGGGTGGAACAGCGCGCGGCCCACCGGCGGCGCCGGTGCGAGGAACCACGCCGAGCCCGGCAGCCGGACGCCGAACGTCGTCCCGTTGCGGGCCATCGTCGTCACCACCGACGAGCCGGGCACCTGACCGGCCCACTCGGTCAGCGCCCGCGCCGCGGCCATCGCCAGGGTCAGGAACAGCAGGTGGTTGCCGGAGAGGAACCGCGCCACCTCGACCCGCCGCGGGTGATCCGCGGCCATCAGCCCCGGCAGCAGCACCTTCAGCAGCAGGTTGGTCGCGGCCTGGGTGCGCACGTGCACGTCGTCGCCCATCGCCACCGCCTGCGCGGCCAGCGACAGGACGTCGACCGGCTCCTCGGCCGCCGCCACCGCCGAGGCCAGCACCGGCGCCACCGCCTCGCGCAGCAGCACCAGCCGCTCGACGGCGCCGTCCGTGTCCCGGCCGAACCACGGCACGTCGCCCGAGCCCTGGCCCAGCGGCGCCCAGGCGGTCACCGCGTCCAGGGACACCACCCACACCGGCGTCGACGGACCCACCACGGCGGCCATGGGGACGACGCCGCCCGACTCGTTCGCCGGCCCCAGCCCGACCGCCCCCGAGACCAGCAGCGCGTCGGCCTCGCCGACCGAGGCCGCCCACCCCTCCGCGACCACCGCGGCCCGCATCGACCGCCGCAGCGGATCGCCCACCTGCTCGAACGGCAGCGCCGGCCCGGCGTGCCGCAGCGACCGCCCGGTCAACCCCGGCACCACCTCGGCGGCCGGCCGGACGGCGGACAGCACCGGCACCCCGGTGTCCAGCCGGCGGAAGACCTCGGCGTTCGCCTCGTCGATCCGCTCGTTCAGGGGACCGCTGAGCCGGCGCAGCGCGCGCAGCGCCTCGACGTCCCCGCCGGCCGGCACCCGCCAGTCGACCTGCACCGCCGGCCGGCCCTGCGCCCGCACCGCGTCGGCGAACAGCGGCAGCCCGACGTTGACCACGGCCACCTCGTCCGGCAGCACTCCGCTCACGGCGCTCCTTCCGCCCCGGGGGACTTTCCGCGCCGAAAGTCCCCGAGGTGGTCCGGACTTTCGGCGCGGAAAGTCCCGGTGGCGACGGCGGCCGCCCGCGCCACCAGCGCGCGCTCCGCGCCGCGGAACCCCGCCCGCCGCTCCCGCGCCAGCGCCAGCCACCGCGCGGCCTCGGTGACGCAGGCCGCCGCCATCGCCTCCACCACCGGCGGCGCCGCCCCGCCGGCCGCCGTCCGGGTCTCGACGATCCGCCGCGGATCGAGCACCTCGGTCAGATCCCGCCCGGCCAGCCCGATCGGCGCCCCGGCGACCTCCGCCGCCGCGGCGTCGAGCATCGCCCCGGTCAGGTCCACCCCGCGCAGCCCCGCGGCCTGCGCGGACCGGACCGCCCGGCCGACCACCTCGTACGCGGTGCGGTAGTCGACGTCGCAGGTCTGCATCACGTACTCGGCGAGGTCGGTGGCCTGGCTGAACCCGGACTCCAGCGCCGCGGCCATCCGGGCGGCGTTGACCGTCAGCGTCCGCACCACGCCCGCGGTCAGCCGGGTGGTGCGCAGCGCCAGGTCCAGCGCCCGCGGCACCTCTCCGTAGGCGTAGATGAGGTTGTCGCTGCGCGCCGACGGGCTCTTCACCACCGCGAGGAACCCGCTGACCCGGCCGATCAGCGTCCCCGACGCCCCGCGCACGATCGACAGCGCGTACGGGTTGCGCTTCTGCGGCATGAGCACGCTGGCCCGGCTGTACCCGTCGGCCAGCGTCACGTAGTCGAACTCCAGCGACGCCCAGATCTCGAGGTCCTCGGCCAGCTTGCTCTGCGTGCCGACCAGGCTGGCCACCACCGCGAGGACGTCGACCAGCCCGTCGGTCTGCCACATCGCGTCGCGGGTGTGCTCGATGACCCCGTCGAAGCCGAGCATCGTCGCGACCGGGCCGCGGTCGTCGAGCAGCCGGCTGCCGTTGACGCAGCCCGCCCCGCCCGGGCTGGCGTTGATCCACGCCAGCGCCTCGACCAGCCGGCGCACGTCGCGCAGCACCGGATAGGCGAACGAGAGCAGGTAGTGCCCGAACGTCGAGGGCTGGGCGTGCTGCAGGTAGGTCTGGTCGGGCATCCAGGTGCGGCTGTGCCGCGCGCTCACCGCGGCGAGGACGTCGGCCAGCGCCGCGCCGGCCTCGATCAGGTCGACCACCTGGTCGCGCAGGTGCAGCCGCAGCGCGATCCGCACCGCCTCCCGCCGCGGCCGCCCGGCGTGCAGCCAGCCGGCGTCGGTGCCCAGCTGCGAGACGAAGTAGCGCTCGCGGCTGTTGTACGGCTCCCCGAACGCGGGGTCGTAGGGGAACTCGTCGGGCGCGGTGCGGTCGGCCTCGAGCAGCAGGCGCAGCAGCCGGCGGGCCGGCTCGTCGCGCACCACGCCGCGCGCATGCAGGTCCAGCACGTGCGCCAGGTCGGCCCGGTTGAGCCCGGCGTGCAGCAGCGGCGCGTCGGCGTTCTCCAGGTGGAAGCCGGACTCCACCAGTTCCGGGGCCGGGCCGCCGAGCGTCATCGCAGCCACCCCGCGACCGCGTCGAGCAGCCCGCCGGTGTGCCAGAACAGCGCCGGACCCCGAGTCACCGCCGGCAGGACCGCCAGCGCCTTCGCCGTGTAGACCGGGTCGAGCACCAGCCCCTCGGTGCGCAGTGCGAGGTCCGCGGCGGCCGACCCCTCGGGGGAGGGCAGCGCGTGCCCCGGCCCGCGGGCGTCGACGATCTCGACGTCCGCGGCGGACGGCGCCGGCTCCCCGCGCAGCGCCGCTACTGCCGTCGCCAGGTCGAGCACCCGCGCGGCGATCTCCGCGGGCGGCCGGCTCACCGACGCGCCCACCAGCCGCAGCGGCCGGCCGTGCGCCACGTTCCCGGCCACCAGCCCGGCCAGCGTGCCCCCGGACCCGGTCGGCACGAGCACCACCGGAGGGCCAAAATGGCCATTTTGGCCCTCCGCGAGCTGGGGGAGGAGCTCGTCGACGGCGTCCCGGTAGCCCGACGCCCCCACCGGGCTCGCCCCACCCCGGGGGACGACGTAGGGACGGCGACCCGCCGCGGCCAGCTCCGCCGCCACCGACGGCAGGCAGGCGTCGACAGAGGCCCGGTCCGGATCGCCGGTGAACCGCGGGCTCGCGCCCCACGCCCGCGCCGCGGCCAGGTTCGGGTGCCCCGCCCCGGGCGGCGACCCGGCGAGCACCAGCACGCAGTCCAGCCCGGCCCAGGCGGCCGCCGCCGTGGCCGCCTGCACGAAGTTCGAGCCGGGCACGCCGCCGGTCACGAGGACGTCGGCGCCCGCCCGCTGGGCGTCCGCGATCAGCGGCCCGAGCTGGCGGGCCTTGTTGCCGGCGACCGCGAACCCGGTGAGGTCGTCCCGCTTCACCAGCAGCGGCGCGGCCAGCCCCAGCGCCGCCCCGAGCCGCGGCGCCTCGACCAGCGGGGTGGGGAGCAGCGCGAGGGTCACGGCTCGGCCTCCCGCGCGGCACGGCCGCGGGCCACGACCAGGTCGACCATCTCGCCGACCGCTGCGACGTCGGGCTCCAGCGCCTCGAGGTCCTGCTCGGTGAGCAGGCCGGCGTTGACCAGCGCCCGCCGCATCGGCCGCCCGGTGAGCCGGGCGTCGGCGAGCGCGGCCTGCAACGCCTCCCGGGCGGCGTCCCGGCCCAGCCGCGGGGTGAGCAGGGTCAGCACCTGCTCGCTGCCGGCCGAGTCGTCGAGGTGGGCGGCCATCGCCGCGGCGTCGACCTCCAGGCCGGCCAGCAGGTCGGCGGCCAGGGCGCAGGCGGTCGCCGTCAGCAGGCAGGCCTCCGGCAGCGCCACCCACTCGGCCTTCCAGCTGCGGCCGTCGCGCTCGTGCACGCCGGACATGCCCTCGAGCAGCACGCCGGCCGAGGCCCGGGTCAGCCGGGCGAGGGTGTCGAGGTGCTCGCTGCGCTCGGGGTTGCGCTTGTGCGGCATCGTGATGCTGCCGACCGTGCCCTCGGTCCGCGGCTCACCCAGCTCGCCGAGCTCCGGCCGCTGCAGCTCGAACACCTCGTTGCCGATCCGCGCCAGCGTGCCGGTCACCATCGCGAACACCGCGCCGACCTCGGCGATCCGGTCGCGGGCGGTCAGCCACGAGATGCCCGGGTCGCCCAGCCCCAGCTCCGCGCAGAACCGCCGCCGGACCGCCAGCCCCCGCGGCCCCTGCCCGGCCAGGCTGCCGACCCCGCCGCCGAGCTGGCCGACCAGCCAGCGCGGCGACCCCTCGCGCAGCCGGTCCAGGTGCCGCCGCAGCTCGTCGGCCCACGACGCCGCCTTCCACCCGAACGTGATCGGCGCCCCGGTCTGGCCGTGGGTGCGGCCGGCCATCAGCGTGTCCCGGTGCCGCTCGGCCAGCTCCAGCGCGGCGTCCTCGGCGAGCAGCAGGTCGCGGCGCACCTCGGCCAGGACGGTGCGCAGCGCGGTCGCCGTCCACGTGTCGGTGAGGTCCTGCACGGTCGCGCCGACGTAGAGGTGGCGGTGCACGTCCTCGGGCAGCACCTCCCGGAGCGCGCGGATCAGCCCGAGCGTGCTGTGCCCGCTGGCCCGCGTCTCCGCGGCGACCAGCGACAGGTCGAGCAGCTCGACCCGCGCGCGCGTCGTGAGGACGTCGGCGGCCGGGCCGGGCACCAGCCCCTCCGCGGCCTGGGCCCGGGCGAGCGCGGCGAGCACGTCGAGCCAGCCCTGCAGCCGCCCGCGCTCCTCGAACACCGCCCGGACGGCGGGGGTGCCCCACAGGTGGGCGTACATCTCCGAGTCGGCGATCCGCGCACCGCTCATGTCGTCACCGCCGCCGCCAGCGCCGCCCGCAGCTGCCCGAACGACGCGCCCCACGGGGTGACCACCGTGCGCCCGTCGACCTCGTTGCGGTCCTCGAACAGGCAGCACTTGGTCACCAGCGGCTCGCCGGCCGGCAGTTCGAGGCCGCAGGCCAGCGTGCGCGGGCACATGTCGATCTGACGCACCGTGCCGCCGTAGAGGAAGTCGTGGATCGCCCGCGAGCGCGCGCAACCGACCAGCGTCCAGTCCGCCCGCGGCGGCACCTCGTCGAGGTAGGCGACGTCCGCCCCCGGCACGTCCACGCCGCCGCCCCGGCAGGGCAGCAGGTAGGCCGGGTCGCGGGGTTCGGGCAGCAGGTCGGTCAGTTCGACGACGTGCGGCACGAGCTGCACGCCGGGCAGGTCGTCGGCGGTGGCCAGCACCCGCCGCAGCTGGTCGACCAGCTTCGCCGGCCGCGGGGGGACGACGTCGAGCACGTGCACTCGCACGGGCGCTGGGTCGAGCACGAAGCTCACGTGCCCGTACGCGCCCTCGACCACGACGCACCGCGCGCCGGGCGCCTCCGCGGCGGCGGCGAGCAGCTCGGTGGGCACGCCGGTGTCGGCCTCCGGCCGGTGCAGGTACGCGGTCTCGTCGGGGCCGGCCAGCAGCTCGACGTCCTCGACGGCGGAGAACAGGCCGGTGGTGCGGCCGCGGACCAGCCGGACCAGCGCCGTCCGCCCGCCGTTGCGCACGACCATGTGGTCGCTGCGCCGGTACACCGGCCGAGAGGTGAGCAGCGCGCGCAGCGGCCCGGCCTCCAGCGGTACGTCGACGTCGGTGACCGAGACCTCGCGGTAGCGGTCCGGGTAGAGGCTCATCGCGGCACCAGGCCGAAGGTGTCGGCGCGCAGGCCCAGCCGCAGCGCCTCCACGCCGAGCGTCTCCGCCGGCGGGATGTTGCCGAGGTTCACGTCCGGGCCGAACCGCCGGATCAGCCACGCCTGCTGTTCCTTGCGCGGCGCCTCGAACACCGCGCACTCGACCCCGACGGCGTCCACCACCGCGGCGGCGACGTCGGTGCGCACGGCGCCGTCCGGGCCGAACAGGCCGACCGTGCCGCTCTCCCGCCCCTCGGTGACGACCCACGTCGCCCCGGCGGCGCGGTCGGCGGCGGCCGCGGCCGCCCATGCGGCGGGGGAGACCTCCGCGGCGGGGTCCTTGCTGCCGATCTCGGCGAGAACGACGAACCGCGCGGCCGCCGCCTCGATCAGCGCGCGTTTCTCGGACGGGCCGAGGGGCGCCACCCCGTTCGACACCTCGACGCAGGGGAAGCCGAGGTCCGCCGCCCAGGCCAGGAACTCGCCCGCCGCGCCCTGGTGCCAGGCGACCTCCAGCAACGTGCCGCCGGTGCAGCCCAGCACGCCGTGCTCGCCCAGGACGGCGAGCTTGTCGGCCAGCCCGGGATCGAGGTAGGCGGTGCCCCAGCCGAACTTCCAGACGTCGACGTAGTCGCCGCAGACCGCCAGCAACCGCGCGGCGTCGTCGGCGGGCAGTCCCTTGTCGAGCACGTGGGTCAGCCCGCACCGCCGCGGTTTGCGCGCACGCGGGGGCACCGCGAGGAAGCCCGGCGCGGTATTCACCTTCCGACACATCCGACCGTCAGGAGGTCGCCGTGGCCGATCTCGCCTCGCTCGCCGACGCCCTCCGGACGCTGCCGGGGGTGCGGGCCAAGGCCGACATCGGCCTGGTGGCCGACGTCCTCGGCGGCGGCGACTGGTACGCCGGCCCGGGGGACGACGGCGCGGTGCTGCCCGACGGCGCGGGCTCGGTCGTCGTCGGCGGGGAGGCGATCCTGCCGGCATTCGTCGCCGCCGACCCCCACGGCGCCGGGATCGCGGCCGTGCTGGCCAACGTCAACGACCTGGCCGCGATGGGCGCCCGCCCGGTCGCGCTGCTCGACACCGTGGTCGGCCCGCCCGAGGTGGCGCGGGAGGTGCTGCGCGGCATGCGCTGGGCCGCCGAGCGCTACGACGTCCCGATCGTCGGCGGCCACCTGACCCGCACCGACGGGCCGCCGGCGCTGTCGGCGTTCGGCATCGGCCGCGCCGAGCGGGTGCTCTCGGCGACGGCGGCCGCGCCCGGCCAGGTGCTGGTGCTGGGCTGCTGCCTGGACGGCGCGATGCGCACCGACTTCCTGTTCTTCCCCTCCTTCGAGCAGCGCGGTGACCGGCTGGCCGGCGACGTCCGGCTGCTCGCCGAGCTTGCCGCGGCCGGCGCGGCGGTGGCCGCCAAGGACGTGAGCATGGCCGGCCTGGTCGGCTCGCTGGCGATGCTGCTCGAGCCCGGGCGGCTGGGGGTCGCCCTCGACCTCGACGTCCTCCCGGTGCCCGCCGCGGTGCCGATGGCCGACTGGCTGGCCTGCTTCCCGGCGTTCGCCTTCCTGCTGACCTGCCCGCCCGAGCGGGTCGAGGACTGCCTCGCCGGCTTCCGGGACCGCGGGCTGACCGCCGCGGCGCTCGGGGTCCTCGACGACACCGGCCGGATCCGGCTGGTCCGCGCCGGGGACGAGGCGACCGTCTTCGACCTGACCCGCGAGGGGGTCACCAACCTGCGGCGCTGAGCTCATAGCGGGATCGACATCCACTGGTGCGGCACGCCGAGGTGGTCGGCCGGCGGCGCGGTCGGCGCCCAGCCGAGGTGCTGGAAGAAGCGCACGTTGACCTGCTGCACCCGGGCCTGCATCCGGGTGCCGCCCCGCTCGCCGGCCAGCGCCACGGCCAGCCGCACCAGCTGCCCGCCGATCCGGTCGCGGCGGAACGGCGGTAGCACCGCCAGCCGGTCGCCGTGCCAGAGCCCTCCGGTCAGCGGGTAGAGCCGCACCGTGCCGGCCGGCTCACCGCGCACGAAGCCCAGCACGTGCACCGTCGCCGCGTCGTCGTCGTGCTCGTCGGCGTCCGTGCCGTCGAACAGGCCCTGCTCGGCGACGAACACCGCCCGGCGGATCGCCAGGTGGACGGCCAGCTCGCCGGCGTCGGCCACCGGCCGGCAGCTCTCAGAGAGCGACGACGGGAAGGGACGGACGTCCGTCACGGATCCCCCTGTCCGAGCGCTCGAACGCGCCCAGGCCCGAGCAGGCCTGGCAGCGCGCGCAGCCGGCGGTGACCCCCGCGGCGGACAGCCCGCGCGCGGCCAGGTACGGGACGACGCGGCGGTAGACGGCCTCCACGGCCTCCCGCGGCGGCGGGCGGAACTCCTCCATGAGGCTGCCCGGCACCGGCCGCAGCGGGACGACGAACGGGTAGACGCCGAGGTCGATCGCCCGCCGGCAGCCCTCGACGGTGAGCTCGACGTCCTCGCCCATGCCGAGGATGACGTAGGTCGACACCTGCCCCGGCCCGAACGCGGCGACCGCCCGCTCCCACGCGGCGAAGTAGGCCTCGAGACCCCAGCGGGCCTTGCCCGGGGCCACCCGCGCCAGCACCGCGGGGTCGAAGCTCTCGACGTGGATGCCGACCGAGTCCACGCCGAGGTCGGCGACCCGGTCGATCACGTCGAGGTCGGACGGCGGCTCGAACTGCACCTGCACCGGCAGCCCGGCGGCCTCCTTGACCGCGGCGGCGCAGCGGGCGACGTACATCGCGCCCCGGTCGGGCGTGGCGGTGCTGCCGGTGGTCAGCGTCGCGTCGACGGCGCCGTCGAGGTCGCGGGCGGCTCGCGCCACCTCGCCCAGCATCGCGGGGGTCTTCTTCGCGATGGTGCGGCCGGCGGCCAGCGTGACGCCGATGCCGCAGAACCGGCACTGGTCGGCGGTGCCCCAGTAGGCGCAGGTCTGCAGCACGGTGCTGGCCACCGAGTCCAGGTGCAGCAGCGCGATCTGCCAGTACGGGATGCCGTCGGCGGTGGTCAGGTCGTAGTAGCGCGGGCGGGGCGCGGCGGACGCCGAGGCCAGCCGCACGCCGTCGCGGTAGACGCCCCACCCGCCGTCGTCCTCGCCGCGCAGCGTGTACGGGGAGTCGGCGACGTACGCGGCAGCGGTGGGCACGGTCGTGCGGACGCCCTCGACGTAGAGCATCCCGGCGTCGGCCGGCCCGGCCCCGCCGGTGCGGGTGGCCACGGGCACCTCGACGCGCAGCCCCTCGCTCTGCAGCGCGGTGATCAGCCGGGCGACGTCCTCCGCGGAGGGTGTGGGCGCTTCCGTGGTCACGGTCATGAGCCGCCCCTTCCTGGGCCGCCACCGGCGTTCACTATCGGAAACACTCGATCCGACCAGGGTGTCTGTCAAGGCCCTTCGAGTTCGGCCCGGACCGCCGCGGCGGCGTCGTCGCGGGCGGCCGCGTCGGGGTGGATCCTCATGTCGTCCCCGGCCTCGACCTCGCCGGTCGCCGGGTCGAGGCGGACCCGCCGGGTCTGGTGGACGACGCGGCGGTACTCCTCGTCGGGCGCGGCGGTGACCAGCACGCCCTCGCCGGTCGCGGTCGCCACCTCCAGCCGCGCGTACGGCAGGAACGGATCACCGTCGGCGGCGCCGCTCTCCTCGACGACGACCCAGCCGGCTCCGCCCGCGCGGGCCTCTTCGACGCGCCGCAGCCGGCGGCGGACGACCTGCTCGCCGCGCAGCTCCCGGTAGCGCAGGGCCAGCGCGGCCCGGGCCACGAGCTCCGGGTCGAGCTCGATCACCGACAGGCCGCCGTCGTCGGCGACGGCGGCGACCAGTTCCGGACCGCGCTCGGCGGCGGCGACGAGGGCGCTCGTGCCCGGCCCGAGCAGGCGCAGGTGGTCGGCGGTGGCCCGGACCAGCCGGACGATCCGCTGGTAGAGGTCCGGCCGCTCGAGGACGGCGGGGTAGAGCCGGGCCTCGGCCTGCTCCCACGAGACGGCGAGCAGGGTCGGCACCGGGCCGTCGTCGGGGTCCGGGGCGCCCGGCGCCGGGCCGGCGAAGGGATCGGCGGCGTCGCGGTTCATTGCGCTCCTCGGCGGCACGGGTTCACCATCTTCAACATGCCGTCTCCTATCCGATGCGGGAGAGGTGGTCGGCGATGAACCAGCGGACGGCCGTCGTCGCGGTCGGCGGGAACGCGCTGACCCGCGCCGACCAGCTCGGCGGCGCGGAGGAGATCGCGGCCAACGCCGCGGGGATGGCGGCCGCCCTCGCCGGGCTGGTGCGCGCCGGCCGCCGCGTCGCGGTCGTGCACGGCAACGGTCCGCAGGTCGGCAACCTGGCGCTGCAGCAGGACGCGCTCGCGGACGAGGTGCCACCGCAGCCCCTGCACCAGCTCTCGGCGATGACGCAGGGGCAGCTCGGCGGCGTCCTCGCGCGGGCGATCGACGTCGAGTGCGGGCAGGGGGCGGCCGTGTGCGTCCTGACGCACGTCGCCGTCGACCCGGCCGACCCGGCGTTCGCGCAGCCGACCAAGCCGATCGGGCCGTTCCTCGACCGCGCGGAGGCCGAGCAGCTGGCCCGCGAGCGCGGCTGGCGGGTGGTCGAGGACGCCGGCCGGGGCTGGCGCCGGGTGGTGCCGTCGCCGCGGCCGGCCGGGATCGTCGAGCTGGCCGCCGTCCGCACGCTGCTCGCGGCCGGGTCGGTGGTGCTCGCCGCGGGCGGCGGGGGGATCGCCGTCGCCGCGCGGGGGATGGTCGCGCTCGACGCCGTCATCGACAAGGACCTCGCCGCGGCCGCGCTGGCCACCGCGGTCGGTGCCGACGAGCTCTACCTGCTCACCGGGGTGGACTGCGTCGTGCTCGACCACGGCACCCCGCGGCAGCGGCCGGTGCACCGGCTCGACCCCGAGGAGGCCGCGGGTCACCTGGCGGCCGGTCAGTTCCCGCCCGGCAGCATGGGGCCGAAGATCACCGCGGCGCTGAACTTCCTGCGCGACGGGGGGCACCGCGCCATCATCACCTCCGCGCCGCTGCTGCGGGCCGCCGCCGTCGGCCGGTCCGGCGCGGGCACGGTGATCGAGCGCGCGACGGTGCCGGCGGGCGCGCGGTGACGGTGCGCGGCCTGCGGGTGCACCGCGACACCTATCTGGACTCGCTGCTGGTCATGGCGACCACGGTCGCCATGGACTCCCGGCCCGGGGTGAGCTGGGCGGGCGCGGTGATGGCGGGCCCGCGCGGCCTGGAGGACCTCGCCGCGGCGGGGTTCTCCGCCGAGGACCTCGACGGACTGACCGCCAACGACCTGGTGCTCGCCGCGGCGGCCGACGACGACGAGGTGCTGGCGGCGGCGCTGGACGCCGGCCGGGAGGTGGCGTTCGCCGAACGGGCGCCGGCCGCATCGGGCGCCGCCGAGTTCCCGCCCGCCGACCTGCGCGAGGCGGTGCGCCGCGCGCCGGAGTCGTCGGTGGCCGTCGTCTCGGTGCCCGGCGAGTACGCCGCGCTGGAGGCGCACCACGCCCTCACCGCCGGCCTGCACGTGCTGCTGTTCAGCGACAACGTGCCGGTCGAGGAGGAGGTCGAGCTCAAGGAGCGGGCGCTGCGGCTGGGTCGGCTGGTCATGGGCCCCGGCGCGGGCACCGCCGTGCTGGCCGGGACCGGGCTGGGGTTCGCCAACGCGTTGACCGCCTCCGGCGCGCGCGGGGTCGGCGTCGTGGCCGCCGCCGGCACCGGCGCGCAGGAGGTCTCGACCCTGCTCGACCGCTGGGGGGTGCCGGTCACGAACGTGATCGGCGTCGGCGGGCGCGACCTCGGCGGGCGGGTCGGGGGCCTGATGGCCCGGGCGGCGGTGCGGGCGCTGGCCGCCGACCCGGCGACCGCGGTGGTGCTGCTCGTGTCGAAGCCGCCGGACCCCGCGGTGGCGCGTTCCGTGCTCGCCGAGTGCGGCTCGACCCCGTCGGTCGCGGTGTTCCTCGGGCTCGCGGACGGCGGCGACGACCGGCTGGTCGCCACGCTCGAGAAGGGCGCGCGGGCCGCCGCGGAGCTGGCCGGCACGACGGTGCCGGCACCCGGCCCCGGCCTGCGCGAGCGGGTGGCCGCCGCGGTCCGCGACCTGCCGGGGGAGCGGCGCGCGGTCCGCGGGCTCTTCTCCGGCGGCACCCTCTGCTACGAGGCGCAGTACGTGCTCGAGCGGCTGCTCGGTCCGGTGTGGTCCAACGAGCCGCTGCGCGCCGGCCGCACCCCGCCCCCGCCCGACGGCGCGCCGCTGCTGCTCGACCTCGGCGCCGAGGAGTACACCCGCGGGCGGCCGCACCCGATGATCGACCCATCGCGCCGGCTGGAGCTGCTCCGGGACACCGCGGCCGACCCCGCGGTGGCGGTCGTGCTGCTCGACGTCGTCCTCGGGCACGGCAGCGCGGCCGACCCCGCCGGCGCCCTCGCGGAGGCCTGCGCCGGCCTCCGCGGCCCGCGGATCGTCACCTACCTGCTCGGCATCGAGGCCGACCCGCAGCGGTACTCCGCGCAGCGCGCCCGGCTGGAGGAGGCCGGCTGCCTGGTGCCCGAGACCAACGCGCAGGCCGCCCGCGCCGCGGCGGCGATCGCGCTGCGCCGTCCGGAGCTCGTCGAGGAGGACGCATGAGGCCGGTCGCGCTGCTGACCTACTCGACCAAGCCGCGCGGCGGCGTCGTGCACACGCTCGCCCTGGCCGAGGCGCTCGCTCAGCTCGGCGTCGACGTCCGGGTGGTCGCGCTGGGCGACCCGGCGGCCGGCTTCTACCGGCCGGTGCGGGCGCCGGTGGTGCTCGTGCCCGGGCCGGACGGCGCGCCGGACCTCGAGGCCAAGGTGGCCGGCTGCATCGACGTCCTCGAGCGGGTGCTGACCGACGTGGTGGGGGCGACGCCGGACGTCGTGCTGCACGCCCAGGACTGCATCAGCGCCCGCGCCGCCGCCCGGGTGCGCGATGCGGGGCGTGCGGTGCCCGTCGTCCGCACGGTGCACCACGTCGACGACTTCACCAGCCGGGTGCTGATGGACTGCCAGCGCGCCGCGATCCTCGAGCCCGACGTCGTGCTCGCGGTGACCGAGGTGTGGCGGGAGATCCTCGCGGCCGACTACGGGGTGCGGGCCGGCGTCGTCCCCAACGGGGTGGACGTCGACCGGTACGCCTCCGGAGCGGCGGCCCGGGCGGCGCAGTTGCGGGCGTCGGTCGGGGCCACCGGCCGGCCGCTGCTGCTCGCCGTCGGCGGGCTGGAGCCGCGCAAGGGCAGCGACGACCTGGTCCGGGCGCTGGCCGCCGTCCGCCGGTCGGGCCTCGACCCCGTCCTCGCCGTGCTCGGCGGGCACTCCTTCCAGGACTACCGCGCCTACTCCGACGCGGTGCGCGCGTCGCTCCCGGCGCTCGGGCTCGAGCTCGGCCGGGACGTGGTGGAGGTCGGCACCGTGCCGGACGAGGACATGCCGTCCTGGTACCGCGCCGCGGACGCCCTGGCCTTCCCGTCGGTCAAGGAGGGCTTCGGGCTGGCGGTGCTGGAGGCGATGAGCGCCGGGACGCCGGTGGTCACCAGCGACCTGCCGGTGTTCCGGGAGTGGCTGGTGCCCGGCCGGGACGCGCTGCTCGCGCCGGTCGGGGACGTCGACGCGCTGGCCGGCGCGCTGCTCGCCGTCCTGACCGACGACGGACTGCGCGCTGGCTTGATCACCGCCGGGCAGGAGGTGGCGCAGCGGTTCACCTGGGCCGCGAGCGCCCGCCGCCACCTGGAGATCTACGCCGCCCTCGACCGCGCCCCGGCCCCGGCCTGACGGGCCCCGCTCACGCGGCTTGACGGCGTAGCCTGCGGCCCTGGCGGCGCTCGGCTCCGGGAGGCGGCGCGTGCGGATCGCGGTGGTCGGCGGCAGCGCGGCGGGACTGTTCGCCGGGCTGCTGCTCGCCCGCGCCGGGCACGACGTGACGCTCCTGGACGGCGATCCGCTGGCGCCGGCGCCGGACGTGGAGTCCGCGGCCGAGGCGGCGTTCCGGGCGGCGGCCCCGCAACTGGTGCACCCGCACGCCCTGTACGGCCTCTGCCCGGAGCTGCTGCGCCGGCGGCTCCCCGACGTCCACGCCGGGCTGCTCGCCGCCGGGGTCGCCGAGGCGCCGCTGGCCGCGCAGCTGCCGCCCACCCTGCCGGACCGCAGCGCGTGGCCCGGTGACGAGCGGCTGACCGCCCTGATGACCCGGCGCTCGACGCTCGACTGGGTGCTGCGCCGTGCCGCCGCGGACCAGCCGGGCCTGACCGTGCACGGGGGCGAACGGGTCACCGGGCTGACCGCCTCCGCCGCCCGTCCGCCCCGGGTGACCGGGGTGCGCACCGGCACGAGCCGGCTGGCCGCGGACCTGGTGGTCGACGCCACGGGTCGCCGCTCGGTGATCGACCGCTGGCTCACATCCGTCGGCGGCCGGACGACGGCCACCGCCCGGGCCGAGTGCGGGCTGGCCTACTACAGCCGCCACTACCGCCTGCGCGGCTCGGACGGGCTCCCCGGACCGCTCGCCACGCGCCTGCTCGCCGCGCTGGACGAGTTCGCCATCGGCCTGTGGCGCGCGGACAACCAGACGATGGTGCTCGCCCTCGTCCCGATGGTGGAGGACAAGCGGTTCCGCAGCGTCGCGCGGGCCGACGTGTTCACCGCGGTGGCGCGCACGGTGCCGGCGTTCGCGGCCTGGCTGGACGTGCTGGAGCCGATCACCGCCGTCTTCCCGATGGGCGGACTGCACAACACCCTGCGCCGGCTGGTCGCCGACGGGACGCCCGTGGTCGCCGGGGCGGTGGCGATCGGCGACAGCGTTTGCACGACCAACCCCACCCTGGGCCGCGGGCTGGGCCTGGCGCTGCGGTCCGCCGCCGACCTGGTCGACGTCCTCGCGCAGGCCGGGTCGGCCGATCCGGTGGCCGCGCTGGACCGGGAGGTCGTCGCGCACGTCGAGCCGTTCTACCGCGACCAGGCGGCGATCGACGCCGCCCGGCTGACCGCCCTGCGGCACGCCGTCTTCGGCGCTCCGGCACCCCCGGCGACCGACCGGCCGGAGCGGGTCACCTTCGCCGACCTGCGCGGCGCCGCGCCGTTCGACCCGCTGGTGTTCCGCGCGTTCTGGAAGGTCATGGGCATGGTCGGCCTGCCCGAGGCCGTCTACACCGATCCCGCCGTGGTCGCCCGCACGCGGGAGGTCCTGCGCGAGCACGGCGGCGCCGCGCCGCTCGCCGGCCCCACCCACGAGGAGCTAGAGGCCGCGCTCGGGATCTGACCGGCCACCGTGGCGAGGTCATGGAACGGCCCCGCGGCAGGGGCCCGCCGCGAACGTGCGAGCGGTGGGGATGGTGACGTGCTGGAACGGCCATCCTTCAGGGACCCGCGCCGAGCGTGCGAGGCGTGGGGGGAAGGGTGGTCCTTCTACTGGGGGCGCAGGGCCATCCAGAGGGCGACGGCGTCGGTGGTGCCCGGGTTGCGCCAGAAGTGCGGCTGCACGGTGCGGAAGTGCAGCGAGTCGCCGGGCTCCAGGCAGTAACGCTGCTCGTTGACGACGAACTCGAGCCGCCCCTCGAGCAGGTAGACGAGCTCCTCGCCGGGGTGCTCCATCGCCTTCTCGCCGCTGCTGGCCCCGGGGACGACGGTCGCGCGGGCGCCGGCGAGGAAGAACCGGCCGTAGGCGCCGCTGATCCCGGCCAGATCGATGCCGGTGTGCGAGGTGAGGATCGGCCGCTGGTCGCCGTCCTTGATGAACACCGTCGGATCGGAGGCGACCTCCTCCTCGTCCACGAAGTACGCCACCGGGCGGCCGAGCGCGCCGGCCAGCTTGAGCAGCGTGGTGATCGTGGGCACCATGCCGCTCTGCTCGATCTTGTGGATGGCGGCCGCGGAGACGTCGGAGCGGGCGGCCAGCTGCTGCAGCGACAGCCCGGCCTGCTTGCGCAGCGAGCGCAGCTTCGGGCCGATGCCCGAGACGATCTGGGTGAGGTCCTGGGTCATCGGTTCCCCCTCGGGCAGTCCGACGCGCGCGTCGGAGTGGTTGCGGACCGTCCCGACTCTCTTGACGCCTCTCACCGGGGTGCACAGGATAGTGCACGCCTCGTTCCCCATGCTCAACGCTCACCGCGGGGCTCACCCCGGCGAAGGAGGCCCTCGTGGCCAGACGCATCGTCATCATCGGCGGGGGCGCGGCGGGCATCGGGGCGGCGGGTGCGGCGCGCGGCACCGACAGGGACGCCGAGATCACCGTCTACACCGAGTACGAGGACGCCGCGTACAGCCCCTGCGGGATCCCCTACGTGCACGGCGGCGAGATCCCCGACTTCGAGCGGCTGTTCCTCGGCACCAAGCAGCAGTACGCCGACGCCGGCATCGACATCCGCTACTCGACCGCGGTCAGGGCGATCGACCCGGTGGGCGCGAACGTCCGCGTCGGCAACGGGCCGCCGGTGCCCTACGACGCGCTGGTCGTCGCGACCGGCTGGGACTACGGCCGGCCCGACGTCCCCGGCGCGGACCTGGCCGGCATCTACTACATGAAGAACATCCGCGAGGCGATGCGGTGGCACGCGGTGCTCGACGGCGTCCGCTCCGCCGTCGTCCTGCACGCCGAGCCGCTCGGCATGGAGATGGTCACCGCGCTGTGCCACCGCGGCATCGAGACGCATCTGGTCGACCCCCACCCGTGGGCGCTGTCGATGGCCACCGACCCCGACATCGTCGCCCCGGTGCAGGAGTCCTGGCAGGAGATGGGCGGGCACCTGCACTTCAACACCAAGCTCGAGGCGATCCTCGGCGACGCCGCCGGCCGCGTCCGCGCCGTGGCCACCTCCGGCGGGGAGATCGCCTGCGACCTGGTCGTCGTCTGCACGCACAAGGTGCCGCGCACCGACCTGGGCACCGCGGCGGGGCTGAAGCTCGGCTCGGCCGGCGGGTTCGCCGTCGACGAGACGATGGCGACCTCGGTGCCGGGTGTCTGGGCGGCCGGTGACTGCGCGGAGATCCCGCACGGGGTCAGCAACGTGCCGATCCAGGGGCTGTCCGGCAGCCACGCCTACGCGCAGGGCAAGGTCGCCGGTGTCAACGCCGCGGGCGGACGGCGGGCCTACCAGCCGGTCTACGTGCCGTGGGCGATGGTCGCCGGCAAGTGGATGATCGGCGGCGTCTCCTTCAGCGAGACCCTGGCGACGGCGCTCGGCATCCCGTACGTGATGGGGCAGGCCCAGGGGATCTCGCGCGCCCGGTACTTCCCGGACGTCAAGCCGGTGAAGATCAAGCTGCTCGCCCAGCCGGGCAGCCTCAAGCTCATCGGCGCGCAGATGGTCGGCGGCGAGGGGATCAAGGAGCGGGCCGACTTCCTCGCCATGGCGGTGCGCAAGGGGATCACCCTGCGCGACCTGGCGACGATGGAGAACGTCTACTCCCCGCCCATCGGCGCGCTCAACGAGCCGATCGCGCTCGCGGCGCAGGACGCGCTCGTCCGGCTGGAGGGCTGAGGTGAGTTTCGCGCGGCGGCTGCGCGCGGTCTCCGAACGCCAGCTCATGGTCGCCGCCGAGCGCGACGTCGCCGCCCGCTACGGCACCACCCCGCCGCTGCCGCCGCGCGGCGTGGACCGCTTCTGGCAGCAGGTCTACGTCCCCGCCTACCACCGACTTCCCTGGAAGCTCCGCTCGACGGTGATGCGCGCGATGCCGGGCAGCCACCGCCGGACGTGGCATCAGCCCGAGCAGGGGAGCGGCCCGGCCGTCTGACGGCCTCGCACCGAGAACACCACCGAGTCAAGGAGGACCGTCGTGAGCAGCAAGACCGTGGACATCCCCAAGGCCCAGGACGGCGACGTCCTCTACGACCTCGAGGAGAAGGTGTTCCCGGACATCAAGGCCGAGCCGGGGCAGAAGGCGTTCGTCTTCATCCACACCGTGCCGTTCGAGGGGTCGGTGGCGCTGGTCAACCTGAAGACGGCGACCCGGCTGGTGCGCAAGGGCTTCGACGTGCACATCGTCCTGTACGGCCCCGGCGTGCTGCTGGGCTCGCGCACCCGCGGCTTCCCGCAGGTCGGCACCGAGGGCTTCCCGGGCAACCTGGCGGTGAACGAGCAGATCAAGACGCTGCTCAAGGAGGGCGCCTCGATCTACGCCTGCCGGTTCGCGATGGGCGCCCTGTACGGGTTCCGCGAGGACGACCTGATCGACGGGATCAAGGCGTTCAACCCGCTCGACGTCCTCGACTCCGCGCTCACCGCGTGGAAGGAAGGCGCCTTCCAGCTCAACACCTGGACCGTGTGACGGGTCGACAGCGCGCTTTATCGCGACAAAGCGCGCGCGCTTTGTCGCGATAAAGCGCGCCGGAGGGAGTTGCCATGGAGCGCGTGCACGACATGGGCGGGCGGACCCGCGCCTTCGGGCCGCTGCCGCCGATCGACCCCGACGAGCCGGTGTTCCACGACCCGTGGGAGGCCCGCACCTTCGCCCTCGCGCTGCTGTGCAACCGCGTCGCGGGGGCGAACCTGCACGCCTTCCGCCACGCCATCGAGCGCGTGCCCGAGGAGGAGTACCTGTCGGGTTACTACGAGCGGTGGCTGGCCAGCGCCGAGATCCTGCTGCTCGACAGCGGCATCCTCGCCCCCGGCGCGGTCGAGGCCCGGGCGCGACGGCTGCAGGGTGAGGACGTCGAGGAGCCGGCCGCCCCCGAGCCGCACAAGCCCACCATGGCCAGCGGCGGCGCCGGCAACCTGCGCACCGTCGAGGCGCCGCCGGCGTTCTCCGTCGGCGACGAGGTGCTCACGCAGACCGGGGAGCCCGCGCCGCACACCCGGCTGCCGTCCTACGTGCGCGGCCGCCGCGGCACCGTGACGGCGGTGCTGCCGGCGCAGGTCTTCCCCGACACCGCCGCGGCGTTCACCGGCGAGAACCCGCAGCACGTCTACGAGGTCCGGTTCGACTCCCGGGAGCTGTGGGGCCCGGACGCCGAGCCCGCCACCTTCAGCGTCGACCTGTACGAGAGCTACCTGGAGAAGGCCCGATGACCGACGTGCGGGAGACCGCGGACCCGACGCTCAGCCCGGCACTGCGCGCCGAAGCGCTCGAGTCGCTGCTGCTCGAGCGCGGCCTGATCGACACGGAGACGGTCGAGAAGTTCATCCGCACCTACGAGAGCGCGGTCGGCCCGATGAACGGCGCCAAGGTCGTGGCCAAGGCCTGGACCGATCCGGAGTACAAGCGCCGGCTGCTCGAGGACGGCTCCGCCGCGATCGCCGAGTTCGGCTTCACGGGCCCGCAGGGCGAGCACATGGTCGTCCTGGAGAACACCCCGGCCGTGCACCACGTCGTCGTCTGCACGCTGTGCTCCTGCTATCCGTGGCCGGTGCTCGGGCTGCCGCCGTCCTGGTACAAGGACCCGGCCTACCGCTCGCGCGTGGTCCGCGAGCCCCGCGCGGTGCTCGCGGAGTGGGGGACCGACGTCGGTGAGGACGTCGAGGTGCGGGTCTACGACTCGAGCTCCGAGGTGCGCTACCTGGTGCTGCCGGAGCGCCCCCCGGGCACCGAGTCGATGTCGGAGGAGGAGCTGGCCGGGCTGGTCACCCGGGACGCGATGGTCGGCGTCCGCCGGGTGGCGGCGCCGTGACCGTCGCGCTCGACGTCGACGGCCCGGCCGCGCCGCCGCGGTCCAACGGCGAGCTGGTCTTCGCCGCGCCGTGGGAGGGCCGCGCCTTCGGCCTGACCATGGCCCTCGTGGACGCCGGCACGATCGACTACGAGACCTTCCGGACGGCGCTGATCGACCGGATCGCCGCGGCGGACACCGAGGGCTTCAGCTACTACCGCTGCTGGCTGCAGGCGCTGGAGCGAGTGCTCGCCGGGGCCGGGCTGGTCTCGGCCGACGACGTCGGCGCGCGCTCGGCCGCGTTCGCCGCGCGGCCCGCCGGTCACGATCACGGGCACGACTGAGCGGGGCGGCACCAACACCGCCGTCGCCACCTGGCAGGGCGGCTGGCTGTGCACGGTCGAGGCCGGCGGCTTCCGGCTGACCGTCGACGAGCCGGAGTCGGTCGGCGGCACCGGCCGCGGGCCCATGCCCACCGACCTGCTGCTGGCCTCGCTGTCCTCCTGCTACGCCCTCGCGCTGGCCTGGGCGGCGGGCAAGCGCGGGATCGAGCTGCCGGACCTGACCGTCACCGCGACCGGCACCTACGCCGGCCCGCGGTTCTCCTCGCTCGCCCTCACGGTGGGCACCAGCGCGCCGGCGGACCAGGTGACGCCGCTGCTGGAGCCGGCGAAGCGGGTCTGCTACGTGTCCAACACGTTCGCCGCGGTGCCGGAGATCGAGGTCGGCCTGGCGGCCCTTGAGCTGCGGCACCGCCCGGAGGAGCCTCATCCCGCATGAGCGCCCCGCCCCGAGACATGGGCCAGCGGCTGGCCGCGCTGGCCGGCATGCGCCCCTGGTGGCCCCTGGTCGAGCCGTCGCCGCGGTGGATCCGCGTCCGGCTGGGCGACGAGCTCGTCGCCGACTCCCGCCGCGCCGTCCTGTTCGTGCAGTACGGGCCCGAGGCGCTGCCGCGGACGTTCCTGCCGACCTACTTCCTCCCGCCCGACGACGTCCGCCCCGGCGTCCTGGTCGATCCGGCGGACGACGACGGGATGACCGCCTGGACGGTGCAGGCCGGCGGCCGCCGGGCGGAGCGCGCCGCCTGGGCGCACGCCGAGCCGCCCCCGCCGCTGGAGGCGCTGGCCGGGCTGGTCACGTTCTCCTGGGGCCGCGGGCTCACCTGGTTCGAGGAGGACGAGCCGCTGGTCGCGCACGCCCGCGACCCGCACAAGCGGGTGGACGTCGTGCCCAGCTCGCGGGAGGTCCGCGTCGAGGTGGACGGCGAGCTGCTGGCCGAGAGCACGCGGCCGCTGCTGCTGTTCGAGACCTCGCTGCCGGTGCGCTACTACCTGCCGCCCGAGGACGTCCGCACCGAGCTGCGCCCCAGCCCGACGACGTCGACCTGCCCGTACAAGGGCGTGGCCAGCTGGTGGTCGGCGCGGGTCGGCGACCGGGTGCTCGAGGACGTCGCGTGGAGCTACGAGTCGCCGATCCCGGAGAACCCGCGGATCGCCGGCCGGATCTGCTTCCGCAACGAGCACGTCGACCTGGTCGTCGACGGCGAACCGCAGGAGCGGCCGGTCACACCCTGGTCATGACGTCCCGGAGAGCTGGCGCACCGCCTCGTCGATCGGTGCGCTGTCCTGCTCGACGGGCTCCACGTACAGCCGCCCCCACGCGATGTGGCCGTCGTCCCGCAGGCCGAAGACGGTCACGCCCTTCATGAGGAAGGGGCGGCCGTCGGCGTGGCTGCCCTTCCACACCCACTCCGACCAGGACGTCGTCCCGTCGGTGGTCTCCTTGACGACGCCGACCTGCAGGTCCGGGACGCCCACGAACATCTGCGTCCAGTTCTCGAGGACCTGGTCGCGGCCGCCGAAGCCGCGGTTGGGGTGCACCGGCTGCTCGCTGCGGTAGTCCGGGGCGAACAGCGCGGCCATGGCCTCGGGGTCGTGCGCGTTCATCGCGTCGCGCAGCCCCGTGATCGTGGCGTTCATGCCGGGCCTCCCGTGCGTGGGGACGCCCACCAGGCAGCCACCGCGGGCGGGCGGTGTCAATGCCTCCGGTGCCCCGGCCGTGCGGCCGGGGCACCGGAGCGCGGCTCAGACGAGCCGGCGGGCGCCGACGGCACCCGGCATGTACGCCAGGTCCACCACCTTGACCGGCTGGCCGTAGGTCGACGCGTGCACGATCTGGCCGTTGCCGATGTACATCGCGACGTGGCTCACCGGGCTGTAGAAGAAGACCAGGTCACCGGGCCGCAGCGCGTTCAGCGACACCGGCGTGCCGATGGTCGACTGCATCCGCGAGGAGTGCGGCAGGGAGACCCCGGCCGCCCGGTAGGCGTACTGCATCAGGCCCGAGCAGTCGAAGGCGTTCGGACCGGACCCGCCCCAGACGTAGGGGTCGCCGCGCTGGGCGAGTGCGGTGTCGACCGCCCTCTGGGCGGCGGCGTTGGCCGCGGCTGCGGGGGCTGCGACGGCGGTCCCGCCGCCCGAGTCCCCGCTGTTGGCGGAGGCGACTCCCGGGGAGAGGACGATTCCGGCGCCGGCGAGGAGGGCCAGGGCGGGAGCGGTGAAGCGACGGGCGAGGGACGTGTGTGCAGTCGTCATCGACGACGGTTCTCCTTGTTCTCCGAAGCCGCCTACCGAGTTAGCTGACGGGTTCGGGCTGGGGAACTCGCCCGGCGCGACCGGCCCCCATGACGGTCGTGCTTCACCCCAGTACTGCGGTGGGTCCCCGGTCCGGGCGCCGGCACGCGGCCGGCCGCCCGGTTCGGCGGCGTCCGGTGGGGTTCCCAGGTTCGGGAGTTGTGCGGCCCCATCCGGACCGCGAGAACGCTAGGAGGGTCTTTGGACCCCGTCGAATCGAGTCAGCCCCGCGTTTTGCCGCTCCGACACACCCGGGAGCGGGGTGCCTCGCCGTCCTGACCTGGCCGGACGCTCGACCGCACCACAGGACGGCGGTCGGCACGGGGAGTGCGCGTAACTCCGGCGTACCGGCACGGCACCACAGCGCGTGCGTGCCCGACCCCGAACCGGCAGCGGTTTCCGGCCCGACGGGTCAGCGCATCCGCTCCAGCGCCGCGGTGAAGCTGGCGTTCCACAGCCCGAGGTAGGGCCAGTTCGCGGCCACCCGCGCCGTCGCCTCGTCCGCCGAGAGCCCCTCCGTGCGCCGCAGCCACGCGCGCAGGACCAGCCCGGTGCGCGACGCCCCGCCGTGGCAGTGCACGAGCAGCCGCCGTCCCTCGTCGCGCAGCGCGGCCATGTCGGCGAGCACGTCCTCGAGGACGACGTCGAGCTCGGTGTTGTAGTCGTTGTCGGCCAGGTAGGCCATCCGCTGTACCTCGTGGCCGAACGGCTCACCCAGCCGGCACAGCGAGATGACCGCGAAGGTGCTGTCGCTGTAGCGGGCGCCGTCGAGGTTGCCCGCCCAGATGCCCGGCAGCACCTCCCGCGGGCCGATCCGCGGGATGACGCCGGGGTCGTACGGCGCAGCCGCGCGGCCGTCCAGGGCGGCGGCGAGCTCCTGCAGGTCGTCCAGCCGCCAGGACCGGCCGGCGGCCTCGCCGTGCACCACCGAGGACCAGCGCATCGGGATGCCGGCCATGCCGACGGTCGCGCCCGCCAGGGCACCCGCGACCGCGGCCCGCGCGGACGTGTCGCCGCCCTCGTCGACCGCCCTCCGCAGCACCTCGGCGAAGCTGCCGGCGTCCCGGAGCCGCGTGGGGTCCTCGCCGTCCAACGCCCGGCGCAGCGTGTCGCCGAGGTGCGCGCTGTCGTGGCCACCCGGGGCGCCCTGGCCACCGGACCGCGCATCTCGCGCGGCGCGGATCGCCCAGGGGAGCGCCTGCACGGGTGAAGCGGGCTCGACCGGCTCGCCGGCGACCACCTTCAACGCCACCGCCAGCGCGGCGCCGAAATCGTCCGTGAGCCGGCCGGGCGGGTCGCCGCACATCTCGGTGCGCACCCCGCGCGCCGGCACGGGGAACCGCCGGGAGAACTCGCCCGGCGGCAACCCGGCGAACGGCGCGCCGAGCGCGTCGCCCACGGCCGCGCCGACCAGCGCGCCGGCGACGCGGTGCGACCGGTCCATCCGCGGGGCGCTCACCCCGCCGACGCTACGGGCTCGGCCCGGCTCAGCCGCGGCGGCGCCGCTGGGCTGAGCCGTGCCTGGCACATACGTCGCCGAGACCGCACACCGACGAACGCATCGAGAGCTCGTCCCTGTGGCCCAGCGAAGCGATGCCTGGGAGATTCCTGTGACCCAGGTTGCTGATGCGGACGGCTCCGGCCTGCAATCCCGCAACGCGGGATTGCGCCATGTGAGGCTCCGCCCACAGCGCCGGACGAGACCGACCGGCGTGAACCGCGCGGTCGGCCTCGGTCGCCGGCATTGCTCCGAACGGGAAGACACATGACTCAGCAGATGCAGGCGCCGTTCGAGGCGCCCCAGCAGCCCACTCCGGCGAAGAAGCCCTTCTTCAAGAAGCCGTGGTTCCTCGTCCTCGCGGCCGTCGTGGTCGTCGGCATCATCATCAACGCCACGAAGGGCGGGAGCGAGACCGCGTCCACGGCCTCCGCTGACGCCTCCGCCGACGCCTCCACCGGCGCGACCGCGCCGGACCAGTCGCAGCCCGAGGCCGCGGAGACTGCCGCAGCCGACTTCGGCATCGGCCAGCCTGCTGCCGACGGCAAGTTCAGCTTCGTCGTCAACGGCGTCGACTGCAGCCAGACCCAGATCGGTAACCAGTACTTCAACACCACGGCGCAGGGCCAGTTCTGCATCGTCGACCTGACGGTCTCCAACATCGGTGACGAGCCGCAGAGCTTCTTCGGCGACAACGCCAGCCTGTTCAACGCCGAGGGCCAGGAGTTCTCGGCCGACGACGAGGCGGGCATGTACATGGAGGACTCCTCCTCGCTGTACGAGGAGATCAACCCCGGCAACACCCTCAACAGCAAGGTCATCTTCGACGTGCCGGCCGGCATGGTGCCGACCGCCGTCGAGCTGCACGACTCCGCCTTCTCCGGAGGCGTCACCGTCGCGCTCCAGTGACGAGCTGATCTGGGCCGGGGCATCTCGCTGAGGCGAGGTGCCCCGGTCTTTCTCGTTCAGCCGCGGCGGCGCCGCTTGGGCTGGTTCTCCGCGGCATCCCCGGGCAGCCGGGCCTCGGTCTTGGACGCCAGCGCCCGGGGCCAGCCGTCGTCCCGGGCCAGCAGCGCGAACTGGCGGGCGACGATCCCGGCCACCTCCTCGGCCGGCAGGCCGCACGGGAACAGCACCTCCCGCAACGCCCACCCGCGGCCGGCGACCTCCGACGACGCCACCGTCACCGCCAGCCGCTCCACCTGCCGCGCGGTCATCTGCCGCGCCGCCCAGCGCAGCGCCGTCCGCAGCGACTTCTCCGGCGTCACCCCGGCCAGCGTCGAGGCCCACTCGGCGTCGTAGAGCACCAGCTGCCCCAGCAGCTCGTCGTGCGCCTTCGTCCACGACGCCGACGCCCACTGCCGCAGCAGCGCCTCGCGCACCACCGGCCGCCGCGCGACCAGCCCGGCCAGCCCGGGCACGTCGTCGGTCAGCCCCACCAGGGGGACGTCGTGGCCGAGGCCCAGCGTCTGCTCCACCAGCAGGCCCGCCTCCGCGCTCATCCGCGCCACCCGGCGACCACGGGCGAGCTCCCGCACGAACCCCGAGGACAGCTCGCCCTGGGTCAGCCCGCCGTAGTCCGTCGTCCGCGCCCGGCCGCCGTCGAACACCGCCCGCAGCACCGCGCCGATCTCCACCGCGCGCACCCCCGCCCGCGCCGCCGGATCGCGCGCGACGGCCGCCAGCAGCGCGGCCTCGACGCCGAGGTCCCCGGCCGCGGCGGCCGTGGCGGCCGACGCCGCGCGCGGCGACTGCAGCCAGGACCCGACACCCGGCGAGGCCAGCACCGCGGTCAGCTGCGCGTCGGTCAGCGCCGCCGGGTCGAGCTCCATCCACTCGTCGGCGAACAGCCACGCGTCGAGCGCGTCGAAGCCGTCGACGTCGTCGGGGCACAAATCGCCCTTCGCCGCCGCCTCCAGCAGCGCCCGCGCCCGCGCGCCGTTCCCGGCGTCCGGGCCCGGCGGCCGGTACGAACCGACCAGCACCCGCACAGGGGCGGTGTCGCCCATCGTCTCCGCCGTCCGCACGTGCAGCGAGACGCCGGCGGTCAGCGCGCGCGGCAGCACGTCGAACACCACGGACGCCGACGGCAGCTGCACGACCCCGCCGCCGGACTCCACCGCCGCCAGCACCGCGGCCACCGGCGCCACCAGCGCGTCGATCTCGTCGGGCGTCAGCGCCGGCACCGACCGGCGGCCGGCCGGCACCCGCACCGGCGCGGCGTCGCGGGACGGCTCGGCGCCGGAGGGCAGCGCGGTCACGAAGCCGCCGGCGCGCTGCAGGGCCAGCACGTCGCGGGCGGTCAGCGCGCCGGCGCCGTCCCAGAGCAGGTGGACGACGTAGTTGCCCTGCCGGCCGAAGTCGTCGGAGACCACCGGCACCTTCGCGTACGCCAGCCGGCCGCCCGCGCGCGACAGCACCCCGAACGCGTCGCCGTCCGTCGGCTGGCCGATCAGCGAGCCGAGCGACGACCGCGACGTCCCCAGGGCCTTCGGCCAGTCCCGCGACATCGCGAAGACGCCGAACCCCGGCCCCTCCAGCGTCCGGCTGGCGGAGGTGTAGACCAGCTGCGGGCAGGCGGTCATGCCCGCGGCCATTCGGCCAGCGCCTGCTCCAGCTCCAGGCCCTCGCGCGGGATGAACCGGTGCCGCGCCAGCAGCACCAGCAGCGGGTCGAGCACGCCGGTCGGGGAGATCGACGGGTAGTGGCCGGCCTGCGGCTCCGACCCGGTCGCCGAGACCGCGTGCACGGTGGGGTCGGGCAGCCGGCCGAGCAGCGCCGTCAGCAGGTTCGACCCGCCGTTGTTCTCGAGGAAGTCGACCAGCCGGCCGCTGTTGGCCCGCACGTCCTCGAACAGCCGCGGCAGCCCGGCGGGGGAGAGGTCGGCGTCGCGCAGCGCGTCGGCCGGGAAGTCCGGCCGCGAGCACAGCTTGTCGGCCTTGGCCAGGATCACCGACGCCGAGACGTCGGCCAGGTAGGCGTCCTTCTTCAGCCCGCGGGCGCTGCGCAGCAGGTCGGCCAGGTTGACCAGCATCTGGGTCGGCCGGGCCAGCCCGATCGACGACTCACCGGGGTCGGCGGTCCCGGCCAGCCCGGGGAACATGCCCGGCGAGAGGACGACGATGACCGAGCTCGCGACGTAGAGGAACTTCCCGAACCGGCCGAGGTCCTCCTTGCGGTAGAGCTGCTCGCCGGAGGCGTCGAAGAAGACGACGTTCATCGACCGCTCCGGCGCCCCGCGGCTCGACCGCCGGAACACCACGGTCAGCGGCTCCGGCGACTGCCCCTCCTCGAGCAGCAGCGGGGTCAGCGGCAGCTGCCGCTTGTCGACCAGCAGCGGCTGGCGGTAGTTCAGCTCGAACCGGTCGGCGCTCTCCTCGTCCATCTCCACCGAGATGTCCAGCGGCGCCAGCGCACCGGCGTAGAGCTGGTCGAGCAGCACGGTGAGGTACGTGCTCTTCGACGCGCCGGTCAGCCCGACCAGCCCGACGACGACGGTCGGCCGGTCCAGGTAGTCCGGCGGGAGCCGGTGCCCGTTCGGGCAGACCGCCGACAGCCGCCGGGCGTCGCCCAGCGCCGCCTCGAACTGCGTCGACCGCGCCGGGCCGGGCTGCTCCACGGCGCGGAACGGCTCGGTGAACCGCTGCCAGCGGGTCTGCCGGGGCGGCGGGGCGACCCGCTGGCCGGCGGAGTTCTGCCAGGCCGAGAGGTGGAACCGCTCGAGGCAGCGGGGGCAGACGAAGGCCTTCGCGGGCATCTCAGCGCACCGTGAGCACGAAGATCAGCACCGTCGACAGCGCGAACACCAGCAGCAGCACCCGCTGCCGCCGCAGGTAGCGGTGCCGCCGCGCCTCGAGCGCCTGCTGCGCGAGCGCCCGCTGGTACATGCCGGTCACGGAAGAGGGCTCCTATCCGAAGGCGACGTGGTAGAGGACGGCGAGGACGAGCCCGACGAGCATCCCGAGCAGGACGACGACCCCGATCGCCACCGCGTAGCCGGTGGAGGTGTCGGCGATCGCCCGCTCCAGCCGGGACAGGTGGTAGCGGGCGACCTCGACGACGGCGTCCAGCGAGCGGAAGTCGCCGAGCACCGTCCGCGGCGAGGGGATCTCCGAGGCCTGCCCGAGCCAGCGGGTGCTCTGCTCCACGTCGCGGGCCAGCTCCGACAGCGACGGTCGGCGCTCGGGCTGGAACCGCAGCGCGTGCGTGACGCTGTCGAGCAGGTTGTGCGGCACCGGCGCGAGGTCGATGCGCCCGGCGCGCAGCTCCAGCCAGTAGTCGGCGGGGGAGAGCTCGTCGTCCGGGTCCACCGGGTGCCGGGCGCCGGCGGCGTAGGCGATGACCATGCCCCAGCTGTAGACGTCGCTGGCCTCGGTGAGCGGCAGCCCCTGCAGCTGCTCCGGGCTGGCGAACAGCTTCGAGCCGAAGCCGGCCATCGCCGAGGTGACCGTGCCCACCTGCTCGGTGCCGAGGTAGCGGCTGATGCCGAAGTCGACGAGGAAGACGCCCTTGTCGCTGATGATGATGTTGCCCGGCTTCACGTCGCGGTGGACGACCTTGGCGGCGTGCGCGTCGCGCAGCGCGCGGAGCAGGCCGATCGCGATGCGGCGCAGCTCCTCGGCGTTGAGCCCGCCGCGCTCGCGCTGGGCCAGGAACTCGTCGAGCGGCAGGCCGGCGATGTACTCCTGCACGTAGTAAGGGCTCTTCGCCTCGAGGTCCTGGGCGACGATCCGCGCGACCCGCGGGCTCTTGATCCGCGCGGCGTTCTCCACCTCGCGGGCGAACCCGCGGCGGGTCAGCTCACCGGCGTCCGCGGGCAGGCACTTGATCACGACCAGCGGCGCCGCGTCGTCGGCGCGGGCGACGAAGACGTCGGCGCCCTGCCCGCCGCGGGGCAGCCGGCACAGCACCGTGTACGGCCCGACCGCGACCGGGTCACCGGGCTCGAGCGGGTGGACGCGGCGGGCGCCGATCAGCGGGGTCAGGGCCTCGGTCGGAGGAAGCTCCTCAGCCACCACACCGCGCTCCCTCGTCCGTCCGGGGAGGCCGACGGTAAGCGGTCGCCGTCGCGACCAGAAGGCCTCCGTCCCCGCCTCACGCGCGGGCGGGTCGCCGGGTTCCCGATCGTGGACGGGCGCAACTGTTAGGTTGCCCGGCGTGCCGCGACGACGGTATCGACGCCGATCCAGCGGACGTCGTGTGCCGTCTCCGACCGCGCTGCGGGTGGCGCCGATCGTCGTCCTCGTGCTGGCCGTCTTCGTCCTGCTCCGCTTCACCGAGCAGCCCGGCCTCGCGGTGTCCCTCTACGGCCTCGTCCCGGTCGTGCTCGCCACGTTCTGGTTCTCCCTGACCGGCGGGCTGCTCACCGCGGTCGTCGTGCTCCTCGGTTTCCTCCTCGACGAGCAGCTGTCGCCGACGCCCGGGTTCTCGTCGGGGGACCTGCTGCTGGGCGCCCTCAACCGCGCCGTGGTCCTGCTCGGTGTGCCGTGCCTGGTCACCGTGCTGCTGCGCCGTGAACGCCGGCTGACCCGCGAGCTCGCCGTGCAGCGGACCGAGCTCGCCGAGCTGGAGTCCCTGCGGGCCGCGCTCACGCCGGCCGCCGTCCCGCCCCGGCCGGGGCTGGAGCTGGCGACGGCGTTCGTCCCGGCCGAGGGCGAGGTCGCCGGTGACTTCTACTTCGTGGCGGAAGGCCCGCGCGGCAGCACCACGGTGGTCGTGGGGGACGTCGTCGGCCACGGCCTGGAGGCCGCGCGCAGCGCCGCGTTCGTGCGGGCCACGATGGCGACGTTCGCGCGCTTCACCGACGACGCGGCCGAGCTGCTCCAGCTGGCCGACACGGCGCTGGCCGAGCGCGGCTCGCCCGTGTCGCAGTTCGTCACCGCGGTGGCCGTGAACATCACCGGCGACGGGCAGCTCCGCTGGGCCACGGCCGGGCATCCCGCGCCCTGGCGCCTGGCCACGGCCGCGTCGCTGGCCGAGGGCGGGGCCGGCACACCGCTCGGCACGGGCCTCGGCGAGCGGCGGCTGCCGGTCCGCCGGGCCGTGCTCGACAGCGGCGTCCTGCTCTTCACCGACGGCCTGACCGAGGGCCGCAGCGCGCGACGCACGCCCGGCGCCCCGGTCGAGCTCTTCGGTGAGCAGCGGGCGCGAGAGGTCGTCCGCGCGCACCGCGACGCCCCACCCGAGGACGTGGTGACCGCGGTGGTCGCCGCGGTCACCACGTTCGCCGGCGGAGTGCTCGCCGACGACCTCTGCCTCGTGGCGCTCCGTCCCCGGCCCTAGGGCTCAGCCCGGAACGCGGTCCAGGACGTAGGAGCCGGGTGCCGCCTCGATCGGCGGGTAGGACGTGCTGCCCAGCTCGGCCGGCGCGTCGACCAGGTCACCGGAGCGCTCGATCGTCCACTCCGCCCAGTGCTCCCACCAGCTGCCGCTGCGCTTGGTCGCCGAGGCCTTCCAGTCCTCCGGGTCCGGCCCCGGCTTGCCGCCGACCCAGTAGGAGGACTTCGGGTTGCCCGGCGGGTTGACCAGGCTCTGGATGTGCCCGCTGGAGCTCAGCACGAAGGTGCTGTCCCCGGACAGCAGCTGCGTCGTCCGGTAGCAGCCCTTCCACGGCGTGAGGTGGTCGGTCAGGGCGCCGGTGACGAAGGTCGGCACGGTGATGTTGGC
Organism: Geodermatophilus sp. SMS 5-13; assembly: GCF_059428245.1. Classification (NCBI taxonomy): domain Bacteria; kingdom Bacillati; phylum Actinomycetota; class Actinomycetes; order Geodermatophilales; family Geodermatophilaceae; genus Geodermatophilus; species Geodermatophilus sp. SMS 5-13. The sequence goes on along the minus strand of NZ_CP165729.1, from coordinate 4,012,432 downwards.
CAGGTCGACCGGCGTCCCGAGCACCGTGGTCGCGCCGGGGACGACGAGCGAGTTGTCCCGGAAGACCTGCAGGAACTGCTCGTGCAGCGCGGCGGGCAGGTTGGTGCCGTCGGCGTTCCAGGCGAGGATGTCGAAGGCCGGCGGCGCCTCGCCCATCAGCCACTGGTTGACCAGGTAGTTGAAGACCAGGTCGTCGGGGCGCATCCAGGTGAACGTCGAGCCCATGGAGCGGGCGGTGATGACGCCGCCGGTCTTCGAGATCCTCCGGGCCAGCCCGGTCACCCGCTTGCCGGAGAACGCCCCGAGCGGCGCGCGGCTGTCGAAGTCGAGCAGGGTGACCGCGAAGCTCGCGCTGTGCACCGAGGTGTCGCCGAGCGCGGCGAGGTGGTTGAGCAGCGTCGTCTGCACGATGCCGCCGGCGCAGAAGCCGAGGGTGTTGACGTCGTCCGAGCCGGTGACCGACTTGGCCACCGCGACCGCCCGGCGGACCCGCTCGGCGTAGGTGTCGAGGTCCCAGTGCGCGTGCTTGCGCGACGGGTTGCGCCAGCTGATCAGGAAGACCTGCAGGCCCTGGTCGACGGCGTGCTCGACGAAGCTGCGCCCCGGCCGCAGGTCGAGGAAGTAGTAGCGGCCGATCGGCGGCGGCACGATCACCAGCGGCCGCTGCCGCACCTGCGGCGTCGACGGCTGGTACTGGATCAGCTCGATGACGTCGTCCCGGTACACGACCGAGCCCTTGGTGCGGCCGAGGTTGCGGCCGACCTGGTAGGCCGAGCGGTCGGTCTGCTGCGGCATGCCGCCGTTGGTGCGGACGTCCTCGGCCAGGTTCTTCAGGCTCCGGACGACGCTGGCGCCGCCGGTGTCGATCGCCCGCTTCACCGCCGCCGGGTTGCCCAGGAACGTGTTGGTCGGGGCCAGCGCGCTGGAGAGGGCGTTGACCGCGAAGCGGGCCCGCTCCACCTTGCGCCAGTCCGCGCCGTCGGCCTCGTACCCCTCGACCAGCTGGTCCAGGGACGACGACAGCGCCAGGTAGGACTGCCCGAGCCGCCGGTAGGCCGGGTTCGACGTCCAGGCCGGGTCGGCGAACCGCTTGTCCCCAGCGGGGTCGATGGCGTCGGTGCCGCGCACGATGCTCGCCAGATTCCGGCCCAGGCCCACGGCCTCGCGGGCCAGGCGCCGGGGGTGCAGCAGCGCGCCGGCCGCGTCGACGGCGGCAGCGCCGACCGGCGGCGGGGCGATGGCCTCGGCGGCCTCGGGGGCCGCGGCCTCGGCGGCGTCGGGCACGGGGGTCTTCGGAGCGGCGGTCACGCAACCTCCAGGAGAGCGAACTGGATGGTTTCGGACGCTAAGGGCCCGTCACGCACCCCATCCAGGGACCTCCGGCCCTGCTCACCCGAGTGTTCGCTCACAACCGGCGAGTAACAATTGAGGGCCAAAATGGCCATTTTGGCCCTCAGTGGGCGAGGGCTTCGCGCACGCGGACGACGACTCCGTCGAGATCCCGCAGGTCCGCGGCGCTGAGCCGGATCACGCGCCACCCGGCCGCGATCAGCCGCGCAAACCGGGCATCGTCACGGACGATCTGCGCGCCGTCGAAGTGGTGGGCACCCTCGTACTCGACCGCCAGCCGGGCCTCGGGCCAGGCGAGATCGACCCGGGCGACGAAGCGGCCGTCGACCCTCACCTCGAACTGCGGTACCGGGTCCAGCCCGGCGAGCGCCAGTGCGACGCGGACGCGGGACTCCGGCGCCGACTCCGCCCGCCCGTCCACGAGCGAGAAGGCCCGGCGGACCCGGGTGACCCCCCATCTCCCCGCGCCCGCATCGACCATCGCGGCGAGGCCGGTGGGCGTGACCGTGCCGGCGCGGACCATGGCGTCCAGGGCAGCCACCGCCGTCCCCAGTGGTTCCAGAGCGGCGACGTCCCAGGCGGTCCGCATCGACGAACTGACCGGTACTCCCTCGTGGAGCTCCACGTCGAGCTCGGACAACTCGGTCCTGTGCACTCGCACCTCGCGCGGCCCCTTCCACTGCACGCTTCCCGGGCGCAGGACGGTGACCGGGTCGTGCGCCCCCGCGAACGCGGCACCGTGCCACGCCGCCGCGGAATGGCCACCGATGGCCGTCCCCCGGGGTAGGAGGAGCGCCACCGCCCGGCAGCGCAACCGGTGATCGGGAGGAAGGGACGGGTCCGCGTACACGCCCTGGACGAGCCGGCGGTAACTGCGCTCGCGCAGCTGCTTGCGGGTCAGCAGACCTTCCGCGATCGCGTGGCTACCGATGAACACCCCGGGCATCAGGCGTCGACTCACCGCGGGAGCGTGACCGAGCCGCGCGATCGCCCGCTGCCGTCGTCCACAGCAGGGCCAAAATGGCCATTTTGGCCCTTGTCAGCCGAGCTGGAAGGGGTCCCGCGTGCCGCCGGTCAGCTCCACCCAGATCGACTTGGTCTCGGTGTACTCGTTGAGCGCCTCGATGCCGTTCTCCCGGCCCAGCCCCGAGGAGCCGAAGCCGCCGAACGGCATGTTCGGCGCCACCACCCGGTAGGCGTTGATCCACACCGTCCCCGCCCGCAGGCGAGCGGCCACGCGGTGGGCGCGGTGCACGTCCTTGGTCCACACCGACCCGGCCAGCCCGTACGGGGTGTCGTTGGCGAGCTTGAGCGCCTCGTCCTCGTCGGTGAAGGTCACCGCCGCGAGCACCGGCCCGAAGACCTCCTCGCGCACGATCGTGTGCCGCGGTCCGACCCCCGTGACGACGGTCGGCTGCACGAACAGCCCGCCCTGCTCCGCCGGCGAGCCGCCGCAGGCGAACGTCGCGCCCTCCTCCTGCGCGCCGCGCAGGTAGCCGAGCACCTTCTCGTACTGCGGCCGGTTGGCCACCGGGCCCATCTCGGTCTCGGGGTCGGTCGGGTCGCCGAGCCGGATGGTGCGGGCCCGCTCGGCCACCTTCGCCACCAGCGCGTCGTGGACGTCGGCGTGCACGATCAGCCGCGAACCGGCCATGCAGGTCTGCCCGGTCGCGGCGAAGACGCCGGCGACCAGGCCGTTGGCCGCGGCGTCGAGGTCGGCGTCGGCGAAGACGATCTGCGGGCTCTTGCCGCCCAGCTCCAGCGTCACCCGGTTGACGTTGGCCGCCGCCGCCTGCGCCACCCGGACGCCGGTCGCGGTCGAGCCGGTGAACGCCACCTTGTCCACGCCGCGGTGCCCGGCCAGCGCCGCGCCGGTGTCCCGGTTCCACGCGGTGACGACGTTGAGCACGCCGGCCGGCAGCCCGGCCTCGTGCAGGATCTCGGCGAAGGCGACCGTCGAGGCGGGGGAGTGCTCCGAGGGCTTGACGACGACGGTGTTGCCCGCGGCCAGCGCCGGCGCCAGCTTCCAGGTGAGCAGCAGCAGCGGCGAGTTCCACGGGGTGATCGCCGCGACCACGCCGACCGGCTCCCGGCGGGTGTAGCCGAAGTAGTTCGCGTTGACCGGCGGGACGGTGCGGCCCTCGAGCTTGTCGGCCAGCCCGGCGAAGTAGTGGAACCACTGCGGCAGCGCCTGCATCTGCCCGCGCATCTCGCGCAGCAGCTTGCCGGAGTCGCGGACCTCCAGCAGGGCGAGGCGCTCGGCCGCGGCACCCACGGCGTCCGCGCAGGCGCGCAGCACCGCCGCCCGCTGGAAGCCGGTGAGCGCGCCCCACTCGCCGTCGAACGCCGCGCGGGCCGAGCCGACCGCGGCGTCGACGTCCTCCGGGCCGCCGTCGGCCAGCCGCGCCCACGGCCGGCCGGTGTAGGGGTTCATCGACTCGAACGTGCGCCCACCCAGCGCGTCCACCGGCTTGCCGTCGATGAACAGCCGGAACTCCTCGAGCCGCTCCTCGGCCATGGTCGTCCCCCTAGGTCGTCGTCTCCGTCCCCCCGTGCGAGTGCGGATGCCCGTGCGCGTGACCCGGGACCGGGTCGCCGGCCCGCAGCGGAGCCCCGTGGAAGCGGCCCTCGTGCGCGAGGATCGGCCGCTGGTCGCCGCGCAGCTCCTCGTGCTTCTCCTCGAGCTTCTGCCGGGCACCCCACTCCCGGCGCAGCTGCCCGAGGTACTCGCGGTTGCCCTCGTAGGTGCCGCGCCAGGTCTGCGGCATCAGCTCCATCGGCCGGCCGGGGTCGGCCTGGCCGGCCAGCGCCACCCGGGAAGGCACCTTGACGGCTGAGGCCCCGCACGGGCAGGCGGCGGTGTCGCTCGCCGCCAGAGGGGCCATCGCCTCGAAGCGGTGCCCCGCGGCGCAGCGGTAGTCGTAGAGCGGCACCGCCGTCACCAGTTCTCGATGGACTTGCCGAAGATGTCGGCGATGTCGTCCTCGGTGACCGGGCGCGGGCAGGTGGCCAGCAGCCGCTGCTGCTTCATGGTGCCGGGGACCAGGTCGGGGATGTCGGACTCGGTGTAGCCGACCGCGCCGATGCCGTTGGGGATGCCGATGTCGCGCATCAGCTCGGTGAGCACCGTCGGCAGCTGCTGCCGGGGGTCGTTGGCCTTGTCGGTGTCCGGCCCGAGCAGCGACGCGGCCTTGAGGTGCCGCTCGGGCGCGGACTCGAAGCTGAACCGGAATGCCTCGGGCGCGGTCAGCGACACCGACATCCCGTGCGGGACCATCGGCTCGTCCTGCGGGTAGCCCGAGGGCCGGAAGTCCTTGACCATGCCGGCGATCGGGTAGGCGTTGGCGTGCGGGATGTGCACGCCGGAGTTGCCGAACCCCATCCCGGCGAACGTGGCCGCGGCCATCATGTCGGTGCGCGCGCCGACGTCGTCCCCCTCGTGCACGGCCTTGCGGAACGACCGCGCGAGCAGGGTCATCGCCCGTTCGCACCACAGGTCCGAGATCGGGTTGGAGCCGCAGTAGGTGACCCGCTGCTCCGGCTGCTTCTTGTCGAAGGTCTGGTACCAGCGGGCGGTGTAGCTCTCCAGCGCGTGGCACACGATGTCCATGCCGGACGCGGCGCTGACCTCCGGCGGCAGGGACAGCGTCAGCAGCGGGTCGACCACCGCCAGGGTCGGGCGCAGGCGCCAGTGGCTGATCCCCGTCTTCACCTTCATCGAGAGGACGTCGAGCACGCACATGGCCGTGCTCTCCGACCCGGTCCCGGCCGTCGTGGGGACGGCGATCAGCGGCTTGAGCTGCCCCTTGGGTGACCGCGCCTGCCCGATCGGCTTGTTGATGTAGTCCATCAGCTCGCCGCCGTCGGTGGTGAGCAGGTTGACCGCCTTGGCGGTGTCGATCGCCGAGCCGCCGCCCACGGCGATGAACCCGTCCCACGGCCCCTGCGCCTTCGCGTAGCCGGCCGCCTTGTCCATGCTCTCGTCGGTCGGCTCGACGTGGACGCCGTCGAAGATCTCCGCGCGGATGTCGTACCGGGTCAGCGAGTCGGCGATCCGCTGCGGCAACCCCGCGGAGTGCACGTTCGCGTCGGTGATGATCAGCACCCGCTCGACGCCGTACTGGGACAGGTCGAAGCCGATCTCGTCCACCGCGCCGGGGCCGAACTTCAGGGGCGGCGCGCCCCAGGTGAAGATCGTCTCCTCGGTCTGCGGGGTCTCGTGCGTGGCGGTCATCGGTCGCGCTCCTCGTCCGGGGTCAGCGGTAGCTGCCGGCAGGCGCCGTCCGCAGCTGGTGGATCTGGTCCGCGTCGTGGCCGAAGACCACGGTCGCGTTCGTCTCCTCGGCGATGCCCCGGATCTTCTCGACCGACGCGTAGAACTGCTCGAGGTTGTTCACGATCGCCGCGGGCACGGTCGGCGGCCCGTAGCTGGCGCCCATGTAGACGGCGTCGGCGGTGAAGATCATCGTGCCGGTCTCGCCCAGGTCGACCCGCATCGACATGCTGCCCGGCGTGTGCCCCGGGGTCTGGATGAAGCCGACGCCGGGGAGGAAGTCGGTGACGTCACCGGAGACCGTCTCGAACTGCAGCCCCTCGAAGTCGGCCTTCAGGTGGGCGCCGTTGAACGGCCCGTCGAAGGAGTGGCACCACTCCTTCTCCTTGTCGCTGCAGACCAGCGTGGCGTTCGTGCCCTCGAACATCTTCGCGTTGCCGGCGTGGTCGAAGTGCAGGTGCGAGAAGACGACGTAGTCGAGGTCGCCGGGAGCCAGGTTGAGCTGCTTGAGCCGGGAGTCGAGGTACTCGTCCTCGGAGACCTTGTCGTACGGGAAGAAGTCCTGCAGACCGGTCGGCGCCCAGCGCTCCTCCCAGTCGCGCGGGCAGCTGGTGTCCCACAGCAGCCGGCCGTCGGGAGTGTCGACCAACACGCAGTGCGTCGGGACGTCGACCCACTCGGCCGGCTGGTCCTTGTTCTGCCGCGAGCGCATGGCCCGGCCCGGAGCCAGCAGCAGCCAGGTGAGGTCGGCGGTCATCGCACCGCAGGGCAGGATGCTGACGGTGGTCTCCCTGGCCATGGGAACTCCCTCTCGCTGAGAGATGAATGGATGACCCGCACCTTTCGCCCGCCCGAAAGGTTGTGTCAAGCGTCACGTCCGAGCGGTCAGCCGCTGACGCGTTTGTAGAGGTCGGGCGGCGCGACACCGGCGTCGACGACGGCCGCCGACCACTCCTCGAGCTGCCGGATCAGGCCGTCGAGCTCCGGGCCGACGGCGTCGAGCGCGGGCCGCAGCGCGGCGTCGGTCCCCTCCTCGATCCCGTCGCGCAGCCGCCGTCCCTGCTCGGTGAGCCGGCCGTCGGCGACCAGCCCCCGCGCGACCAATGCGGCATCGGCGGCGGCCATGACCTCCGGCGCCCAGCCGCGGGTGCCGGCGTAGGCGGTCGGCGCCCAGCCGATCCAGTACTCGGTGAGCAGGTTCATCGCGACGCCGCTGATCCCGGCGGCGACGTTCGCGGCGATGTGCACGTCGCCGCGGTACTCGCGCAGCAGGGTGCAGGCGTGCCAGAGCTGCCCCAGCGGGTCGGCCGGCCAGGGCAGGGACAGCTGCCCGGCGAACAGCGGGCGGCCGGCGAGGTCCCCGGCGCAGACGTCGGTGGCGGTGCGCAGCAGCCGGACGGCGCCGGTGACGTCGGCGTCGCCGAGGACCTCGCGCAGCGTCTCGACCACGCCCTCCTCGCGGGCGGTGAGGACGTCGGCCCGGGAGGCCTTCGCCCGCCCCTCCTCGTACCACGAGGTGAGGACGGCGGGCTCGAAGACGCCGAACGCGGCCACCACCACCTGCGGCACCGGCTCGCCCATCGGCGCCGTCCGGCCCCAGACGTAGCCGGTGATGAAGTCCAGCCCGAGCGCCGCGAGCCGCTCGTTGACCGGCGGCCCCCACCAGCTGACCGTGGCGATCGCCTCGGTGGCGTCGCGCAGCCGGCGGGCGGGGGTGTCGGGCAGCGGGGGCGGCGTGCGCTCCTCCGCCGGCGGGACCAGGAAGATCGCCTTCGCCTCGGCGTAGTCCATGCCGCGCATCGTCGTCCCGGACGGCGGTGATCACCACGGCACGTCGCATGGCCGAGACTGGACCCGCGCAGCGTCGCGTACCGAGGAGCCCACCATGAGCCTGACCGCCGCCCGAGCCGAGAGCAGCACCGACTCCGCCCTGCGGCAGATCGAGCAGCGGCTGCTGTGGCTGGCGACCAACGTCGTCCACCACGCCAACCGCGTGCGGCCCAACCCGACCGGGCTCAAGGTCGGCGGCCACCAGGCCTCCAGCGCGTCGATGGTCACGATCATGACCTCGCTGTGGCTGGAGCAGCTGCGGGCCGACGACCGGGTGTCGGTCAAGCCGCACGCCTCGCCGGTGCTGCACGCGATGGAGTACCTGCTCGGCCATCTCGACCGGAAGTACCTGACCACGCTGCGCGAGTTCGGCGGCCTGCAGTCCTACCCGTCGCGGCTCAAGGACCCGGTGCCGGCCGACTACTCGACCGGCTCGGTCGGCATCGGCGCCACCGCGCCGATCTGGGGCGCGATCGCCCGCCGGTACGTCAACACCCAGCTCGGCGCCGGCGGCACCGGCCGGCAGTGGTCGCTGGTCGGGGACGCCGAGCTCGACGAGGGCGCCGTCTGGGAGGCGGTGCTGGACCCGATGGTCGCCGAGCTGGGCGAGGTCAACTGGATCGTCGACCTCAACCGCCAGTCCCTCGACCGCGTCGTCCCCACCTTCGGCGCGCCCCGGCTGTCGGGGATGTTCACCGCGGCCGGCTGGCAGGTGCTCACCGTCAAGTACGGCCGGCTGCTGGAGGAGCTGTTCGCCCGCGACGGCGGGCCGGCGCTGCGCGACCGCATCGACGAGATGTCCAACGCCGAGTACCAGCGGATGCTGCGCCGCACGCCGGCCGAGCTGCGCGAGCACCTGCCCGGCGGCGGCCCGGGCGCGGCGGCCATCGCCACGCTGATCGGCGAGGTCGGGGACGAGGACCTGGTGGCGGCGGTGCGCAACCTCGGCGGGCACGACCTCTCGGCGCTGCGCGAGGCGTTCGGCCGGATCGACGACACCCGCCCGACGGTGATCCTGGCCTACACGCTCAAGGGCTACGGGCTGGCGATCGAGGGGCATCCGCAGAACCACTCGGCGCTGCTCACCGACGCGCAGCTGGCCGAGCTCGCCGAGGACCTCGGCCTCGACGTCGCCGACCCGTGGGCGCCGTTCCCGCCCGGCAGCGACGCGGCCGCGCTGCTCGCCGAGGCGGCCGCGCGGCTCACCCGGGTCGCGCCGGTCGCCGAGCCGGCGCCGTCCGTTCCCGCCGACCTCGGCCGCACCCCGCACGGGACGGCGACGACGCAGGCGGCGCTCGGGCGGACGCTGCTGGACCTCAACCGGGCCGCCCCCGACGCGGGGCACCGCATCGTCACCGTCAGCCCGGACGTGTCGAGCTCCACCAACCTCGGCGGTTGGGTGAACAAGGTCGGGGTGTGGTCGCACGAGGCGCGCCAGGACTGGTTCGCCGACGACGCCGAGACGATCCTGCACTGGCGGGAGCGCCCGTCCGGCCAGCACATCGAGCTGGGCATCGCCGAGACCAACCTGGTCGGGGCGATCGGCGAGCTCGGGGCCACCTGGTCGCGGTGGGGGCAGCCGCTGCTGCCGATCGGCGTCCTCTACGACCCGTTCGTCGAGCGGGCGCTGGAGCCGTGGTCGTTCGGCATCTACGCCGGCGGGCAGTCGATCCTGGTGGGGACGCCGTCCGGGGTGACGCTGGCGCCCGAGGGCGGCGCGCACCAGTCGATCACCACGCCGTCGATCGGGCTGGAGCAGCCGGGCTGCGTGTCCTACGAGCCGGCGTTCGCGCTGGACACCGAGTGGTGCCTGCTGGCGGCGCTCGGTCGCCTCGGCAGGCCGGGCGGCTCGTCGGCGTACCTGCGGCTGTCGACCCGGCCGGTGGACCAGACGCTGGCCCGGATCCCGCCGGACCCCGCCGCGCGGGAGCGGCGGCGCCGGCAGGTCGTCGGCGGGGCCTACCGGCTGGGGCACGACGTGTCGGATCCGGGGATCACGCTCGTCGCGATGGGCGCCGTCGTCCCCGAGGTGCTCGCCGCGGCCGAGCGGCTGGACGGGCTCGGGTTCCCCGCCGACGTCGTGGTCGTCACCAGCCCGGGGCTGCTGTTCCGCGCGCTGCAGGCGCGCCGCGGCCTGGACGACGGACCGGCCTGGATCCTCGACTCCGCGTTCCCGGAGGACCGGGCCGCGCCGATGGTCACCGTGCTCGACGGGCACCCGCACACGCTGGCGTTCCTCGCCGGCGTCCGCGGCGTGCCGGGAACGCACCTCGGCGTGACCTCGTTCGGCCAGAGCGGTGACCTGGCCAGCGTGTACGAACTGCACGGCCTGGACACCGAGACCGTGGTGGGCGCGGCGCTGGACCTCGTCGACTGACCGGACCGAGACAGGGAGACACACGTGAAGCTGATGCGCAGCGCGATCGCGGCCGCGATCGCCAAGAAGGTCTTCGACGAGGCGAGGAAGCCGCAGAACCAGCAGAAGATCAAGGACTTCATCGCCCAGATGCAGAACAAGTCCGGCGCCAAGCGCCCGCCGAAGGGCCGCTACTGAGGTAGTCCCGCGTTGATCATCGGCGGGTGGTTGCCCCCTCCGGCGTGTCCACCAGCCACCTGCCGATGATCAACCGCGCGAGGGCTCAGCTGAAGCGCCAGCGGAGCTGACCGCTCCCGCCGGCGATGCAGACCAGGGGACGGTCGGCGGCGGTCACGGCGAGGGTGCCCTCGGCACCGCAGGGCTTGCCGGGGCTGCCGACGACGACGTCCGCGGCCGCGGGGACGGCGACCGGCTCGGGGGTCGGCGCCGCGGTCGTCTCCGCGGGGGCCGGCTGGGGCGAGGGCGTGACGACGGGTGCCTCGGGCACCGTCGACGTCGGTGCCGCCACCCCGTGCGGCAGGCCGCCGCGGCCCGTGGGCTCGGTGGCCGGGTCGGTGGTGAGCGAGGAGTTGTCCTGCGGCCGCTCGGACGAGGCCGGCGCCGTCACCGTGAGGCCGCCGACGAGCGCGAAACCGACCGCGGCGGCCACGACGAGCGCCGCCGTCCAGCGGACCGGCAGCGGTCGGACGCTGATGCGGTCTTCGGACCAGCGCACGGCGGTCACCTCCAGGTGCCGAGTAGACACCGACGGTAAGCACGTGATACCGCAGCGTCCCGGCTGCCGCGCCTGTTCGGCGGCCAGGTCGTGACGGATGGGGTGCGTGGTGCGTCAGCCCGCGTTGATCAGGCCCGACTCCTGCTCGGCGAGCCGGCCGTCGCCGAGCGCCGCGTCGAGGGCGGCCTCGAGCACCGGGGTCACCGTCGGCGTCCGCCGCTTGTAGCCGAACACCGTCGCGGCCTGGGTGAGCAGCTCGTCGCGCGCCATGCCCGCGGCCGCGCGGCACAGCGCCGCCATCGCGTTGACGATCTCCTCCGGCGGCACGTGCTCCAGCGGGCGCTCGCTGCTGGCGGACTGCCGCCGGAAGACGGCGTAGCCCGCGCGGTCGGCGCCGTCCGGCCACATCCACCCGTCGTCGGCCAGCGCCGAGGGCGGCAGCACCGAGAGGATCGCGTTCTTCCGCGCCTCGGTGACCCGGGTCAGGCCGAACGCGCCCGCGGTCAGCCGCACCAGCCGGTCGACGTGGATCGGGCCCTCGGCCTTGATGCCGGCGGTCAGCACCCGCCGCACCACCCGCGCCGACTTCGCCGCAGGCAGCTCGTCGAGGACCGTCTTCTCACCGGCCGTCCGCGGCGTCCACGGCACGAACGCCGTCTCGCCGTCCAGGACGGCGGGTCCGGCCGGAGCGGGCGCGACAGGCTTCGGCCGGGGCGCCGGGGCGGGGGCCGGAGCCGGCGCGGGGGTGGCCGGCACCGCGACCGACGCGGTCACCGACGCCCGCAGCGCGGCCACGCCCTTGAACGACTCGACCGCGGCGGTGGGGAACGGGATGGGCGCCGGGACCTCGACCGGAGCCGACTCGATCGCCGTCGCCAGGTGCTCGACGACCGACGCGGGGTCGGCCAGCCACGACGGCAGCCACACCCGCTCGACCACCGGCCAGCGCAGCATCCCGCCGAGCACCTCGACCGGCAGCCCGTCCCGGTCGCCGACGGTTCCGCGGCGGGCCCAGGCCGGCCCGTCCAGCAGCACCGCCATCACCGGGGTGTCGGGGTCGGCGGCGCGCGCCACCGACAGGTCGATCCGGAACTCGGACAGGCCGACGTCGGTGCGCACCACCAGGCCGCGGGCGCGCAGGGCCGAGGCGATCTCCTCGCGGTGCCGGTCCACGACCGACGTCGAGCGGGCGTCGCGCGGCAGCACGTCGGTGCCCATCGCGGCCAGGTCCAGGTAGGCCCGCAGGTGCTTGATGCCCACCGAGGAGGTCTCCTCGGCCCGCAGCTGCCCGGGGTCGAAGGAGGAGAAGACGACGACCTGCCGCCGCGCGCGGGTCACCGCGACGTTGAGCCGCCGCTCGCCGCCCACCCGGTTCAGCGGGCCGAAGTTCAGCGGCAGCTGGCCCTTCTCGTTCACCGAGAAGGCGGTGGAGAAGAAGACGACGTCGCGCTCGTCGCCCTGCACGTTCTCCAGGTTCTTAACGAACAGGCCCTCGCCGTCGGCGCGGTCCAGCGCCTCGGTCAGCCGCTCGTCGTCGGCGTCGCGCAGCAGCGTCTCGATCAGCGCCCGCTGCTGGGCGTTGAAGGTGACGACGCCGATCGAAGGAGGGCCCCCCGGCGGCGGCGCGCCCGCCGACAGGGCGAACCGGCGCCGGATCTCGGCGACGATCGCCTCGGCCTCGACCGGGTTGGTGCGCAGCAGCCGGCCGCCGCCGGAGCGGTGGAAGGTGCCGTTCACCCGCACCAGCGAGACCCCGCGGCCGTCCGGCTCGGCCGAGGGCCGCCCGTGGGTGGGCGCCGGGAACGACGAGAGCCGGTTCTCGTAGTACTGGGCGTTGGAGAACGCGATCAGCGACTCGTCCTGGCTGCGGTAGTGCCACGACAGCCAGTGCCGCGGCACCCGCGCCTGCACGCACTCGGAGAGGATCGACTCCTCGTCCTCCACGGCGGTGCCGCCGAAGTCGCCGGCCTCGTCCTCCGCGCCGGTGGTCGGCTCGGCGAACGACGTCGGCGGCATCTGCCGGGAGTCGCCGACGACGACCGCCGTCCGTGCGCGGCCCAGCGCGCCGACCGCGTCGGCCACGCGGATCTGCGAGGCCTCGTCGAAGACGACGACGTCGAACAGCCGGGTGTCGGCCGGGAAGAACCGCGCCACCGAGTCGGGGCTGACCAGCACGATCGGCATGACCGTGGTGATCAGCTCGCCGTACTGCGCCAGCAGCGCCCGCACGCCCAGGCCGCGCCGCTGCCGGGCGAGCTCCCGCTGCAGCGCGCCGACCTGCCCGGCGCCGAGCGCGGCGTCGAACGGCCGCGCGTCGACGACCGCGGCCGGCAGCGCCGAGGTCAGGTGCCGGCGCACCGCCTGCGACGCCGCGGTGAACCGGCGGATCGCCTTCTCGTGGAACTCGGCGTCGAACAGGTCCAAGCCGGTCGCGTCCCGCCGCTCGGCGACCGACGCCTCGGCCACGCCGCGGTCGTACGCGCGGACCGCGTCGTCGGCGTGCACCTGGCCGCTGACCAGCAGCGCGCGCGCCTCGATCAGCCCGGCGGTGCGCAGCGGCTCGAGGGTGTCGAGGAAGGAGACCCACCGGCGCAGCGACATCAGCCCGGGGTGCTCGACGCCGCGCTCGGGGCGGGTCATCGTCCAGCGCAGCGCCAGGCCGTCGTCCCCGGTCCACTGCGACAGCGCCGGCGAGGTGGTGCGGCAGACGTCGAGCAGGCGGACGACGGCGTCGCGCAGGCGGGTCACCTTCGCCGCGCCGCCCGGATCGTCGGTCTCGCCGCCGACGATGAGCTTGCGCAGCGCGACGTGGAACGGGCCGGAGCCGTCGACGGCCACCGCCGCCCGGCGCAGCCACGCGACCTGGCGGTCGATCAGCCCGGGGTCGGTGAACGGGTTCCAGCCCTCGGGGACGGCGATCCCGGGGATGGACGCCGCCCGCGCGGCGATCGCGGTCACCCCGTTCTGCACGCGCCACAGCCCCTCGACGAGCGCGGGCACGTCCTTGGGCCGGACGGAGGCGCCGGGCACGAACGCGCCCGCGAGGCGGTCGCGGACGGCGATCAGCCGGCGCCGCCGGCCGAACCAGCCCGACGCCGCGGCGCTGTGCGCGGCCACGTAGATCTCGGCCAGCGGCAGGCTCAGCGCCTCGGGGGTGGCGACATCCATGCCCGGGTGGCGGAACGCGGTGAACGCCGCGACCTCGCCCTGCATCGCCGCGGTGGCCGCCGTCCAGTACTCGCCGAAGGTCTCGTCGAGGACGTCGAGGCCGATCGGCGGGCCGGTGAGCAGGTGCGCGACGGCGTCGAGGTCCTCGGGGGTGCGCGCGTGCCGCAGCACCGAGGCCAGCGGCGTGCCGACCGGCAGGTCGCGCACCGCCTCGTCGACCTCGACGGCGGCGGCGTGCGCCGCGGGCAGGTCGATGGCCGGCGAGTCGACGAACGCCCACGGGTGGCGCGGCGAGGGGCGGGTCAGGTCGGCGATGTCGGGCAGCAGCGCCAGGGCGCGGCGCACCGCGGTCAGGGTCTCGTCGGGGGCGCCGGCCACGAACGGCGGCGGCACCGGCAGCGTCGGCACGTCGGTGCCGGCTGACAGCTCCGCCGTCCGCGCCGAGTACAGCGACAGCCCGGCGGCGTTGGGCGCGTGCAGCCGGTCGGCGTAGCGGGCCAGCAGCCGGCGGGCGCTGCGCAGGTCCTCGCCGTCGGCGGCCAGCCCCTGGGTGTCGACGGCGACGGCGTGCTCGAGCGCCTCGCGGATCTGCGCCCGCACCACCGACGCGCGGCTGCCCTTGTCGTGCAGGTCCAGCGCGAACGGGCCCATGCCGACGGCGTCGAGCCGTCGGGCGACGACGTCGAGCGCGGCCCGCTTCTCGGCGACGAACAGCACGCGCTTGCCGTCGGCGACCGCCCGCGTGAGCAGGTTGGTGATCGTCTGGGACTTGCCGGTGCCGGGCGGGCCCTCGAGCACGAAGGTGCGCCCGGCGCTCGCCTCGGCGATCGCGCGCAGCTGCGACGCGTCGGCCGGCGCCGGCAGCGCCGCGGCCAGCTCGTCGAGGTCGGCGAACTCGGCGCCGCCGCGGACCGGGTCGTCGAACGGCTCGGCGGGCTCGTAGACCAGGTGCTGCACCAGCGCGTTCTCGGCGAAGCGGGCCCAGTGCTCGTCGAGGTCCTTCCACAGCCGGTACTTGGCGAACTGCAGGATCGCCAGGTCCGCGGTCGGCTCGACGCGGTAGGGGAGCCGGTAGCCGACGAGCGCCGTCCGCATGGCCTCCAGCGCGGCGTCGAGATCGACGCCGGCGCCGTCCGCCGTCGGCTCGGCGAGCTGGGGGACGGTCAGCCCGTGCAGCTGGCGCAGCTTCTCCAGCAGGCAGTAGTTGGGCGTGCTGGAGCCGGACTCGTCGAGGGCGATCCGGTAGCCGCCGGTCCGGCCGGTGGGCGTGAGCGTGACCGGCACGAGGATCAGCGGCGAGCGCAGCGGCCGGCCGTCGAGCTCCCAGACCAGGCTGCCGAGGGCCAGATAGAGGTTGTTGGCGCCGGTCTCCTCGACCACGGTCTTGGCCTTGTAGGCCAGGTTGCGCAGCTTGGGCAGGTAGCCGGCCTCGGTGACGTCGGCGTGCACCGAGCGGCGCTCGACCAGCGCCTCGGCGAGCTGCTCGTCGGGCAGCTCGCGGGCGGTGGCGGCGCCGCGCTCCTTCGCGACCGCGGCGAGCTGGTCGGCCGGCAGGAGGGTGATCGGCGTCCCGTCGTGGACGAAGTTCTCGAGGATGCCCAGCGATCCGCCGGGGACGACGAGCGGCAGCCCGGAGCGCTCGGTGTAGTTGATCAGCCGGTTGCGCAGCGAGAGGTCGAGCAGCGCGTTCTTCCACTGCTGCACGCGCGGCGGCGCGTCGGGGCGGACGGCGCCCTCCCGAGGCCCGGCCGGGGGAGCGGCGTGCCGGGACTCGGTGGGGCGGTACTCGACGATCTGCAGCACGCCGTGGGCGTCGCGGGCGCGGGCGGGCAGCGGCAGGATGCCGTCGCGCCGGGCGCGGTGCACGTCGGTGACGCCGAGGACCCGGTCGAGGTCGCCGGTCAGCCAGTCGGCGTAGGCGGGCCGGGTCGTGCCCTCGGCGGTGAGCTGCGTCGTCTCGACCAGGCCGATCAGCCCGAGGTCGACGAGGTTGACCAGCGGCGCGACGTCGGTGGTGGCGGCGCTCTCGGCGCTGCGCTCCTCCCGCCAGTAGCCGAGGAAGGCGTGCCCCTCGGCCAGCCACAGCAGCGGCCGGACGCCGGCCTGCTCCAGCGCGGCGGCGAGCAGGACGACGGTGTCCAGGGGCGTGCCGACCCGCCAGGTGAGGACGTCGCCGGGCGTGCGCACCTGCTGGCCGATCTCGGTCCAGCTGGCCGGCGGCTCGCTGAAGCGGATGCCGTGGCCGCGGATCGCCTCGCCCAGTGCCGCGACGATCGCGTCCACCCGCTCGGGGCCGCCGTCGTAGCCGTCGACGAGGTCGCTGCCGGTGTCCCGGTCGAGGATCGCCGCGGCCTCCTCGATCAGGCCGGTGATCGCGGGGTGGTTGGGCTGCACGTGTGCCGCCAGCATCTCCAGCGCCAGCGGCACGGGCGTGGCCAGCCACTGCTGGGCGGCGAGCACCCGCACCGGCGTGCTGGCGTGCCCCAGGACCTGCTCGCCGGCGACCACCTCGACGTCGATGACGCCCGGGCGCTGGCTGTCGACCTGCAGCATCGCGGCGGGGTCGAGGGTGAGCGCGACGTCCGGGAGCACCGTCGTCCGGCCCTCGTCGAGGTCGGCGGTCAGCTCGACGGCGGTGCCGATCGGGCCCTCGGGGTCGCGCACCGACAGGCGCACCGTGGCGCCGCGGACCTGCGCGGTCGAGGTGAGCGCCAGCCGGTTGACCACCGGGACGCGGTTGTGCGCGAGCGCGTAGCTCAGCACCGGGGTGCTGGTGATCTCGACGGAGACCGACGTCGCCGGGACGACGTCGGCCGTCCGGAGCTCAGCGGTGTCCATGCGACTTGTCTACCGGGTGAGGACGGACCAGTCCGCCCAGGGGTCTGGTGTCCGGGGCGGGTGTGACGGGTGTGACGGAGGGATGCCCGAGATCACAGCGTGGACACGTGGCGTGAGGCGCCGTGTACGCCGATGGGGTCTTTCTGCCCGCGGGACGGGTCGGGCCGGCTGTGACCGGCGCTACGGTCCGGCCGATGAGCACCGAGCACCTGCCCACGATCTGGGAGCTGCTGGCCGAGGCGGCGCAGACGCTGCCCGAGCCGTTCAGCCGTGCCGCGCTGATCAACTGGGTGAGCGCCCGCCGTCCGGAGGTCGGGATCGCCTCGATCGCCGCGCACATCCAGTTCGCCACCGACAACGCCAGCCACACGCAGGCCACGCCGTTCGCCGGCCGCACGCCGCTGCTGCACCGGGTCGGCCGCGGCACCTACCGCCGCTACCGGGCGCCCGTGCCGCAGCGCTGGGCGCCGCCGGAGGTGGCCGCGGGCACGCCGTCCGGCGGCGGCCGCGTCGTCCTGATCGGCTCGTCCGGCGCGGTGGCGACCGGCGTCCAGCCGGCGGCGCGGTTGTTCGAGAGCCCCGGATTCGCCCGCGCCCGGGAGCACGCCCAGCGGTCCGGCTGCCCGTGGTTCGTGCTGTCGGCCAAGCACGGGCTGCTCGACCCCGACGACGTCGTCGGCCCGTTCGACGTCCTCTTCGGCGACCAGTCCGTCGGCTACCGGACGGCGTGGGCCGAGTGGGTGGTCGCCCAGCTCGCCGACCGCGTGCGGCTGCCCGGCACCACCGTCGAGGTGCACGGCGGCGTCGACTTCGCGCAGCCGCTGCGCACCCCGCTGGCCCGGCGCGGCGCCGCCCTCGAACTGCCGCTCCCCGACGGCTGGCTGGACGACGAGCCCGACACCCCGTCGACGCTCGGCCGGCTCCGCGACCGGCTGCACCGCCGCCGCGCCTGACGGTCACGGCCGCCCGGCGTGCGGCACCTCCACCTCGGTGGTCACCAGCACCGCCTCGCGCAGCGGCGCCCGGATGTGGGCGAAGGGGTCGGGCGCGGCGGCGATGAGCAGGGTGCGGCCGTCGTCCCCGCCGAGCATGCAGGCGTAGCAGCCCATGCCGTCCGGCCGCGGGATCTCCTCGACGAGCGTGCCGTCCGGCGTGATGACGGCGCCGTTCGGGCCGTGCAGGTCCTCGGCGACGACGGTCACCGTGCCGTCGGGGTCCACCCGCTTGAGCGACGTCGTCGCGATGTCCTCGCCCTCGTCGGGGTCGAAGCCGACGTCGCCGACGAACACGCGGCCGGCGTCGTCGGCGACGCAGTCGTTGGCGTGCCCGCCGCAGTACGCGGACAGGTCCGCCAGGGTGGACAGCTCGCCGTCCGCGAGGCGCAGGAGCCGGCGGTCCGTCATCGAGACGATCACCATCGAGCCGTCGCACACCCAGCCCAGCCCGGACGGCTGCTGCTCGATCTCGGCGACCACCGTGCTCGCGCCGTCCGGGGTGATCCGGGTGACCAGGTGCGTGCAGAAGTCCGAGATCCACCACGCGCCGTCGTGCCAGCGGGGTCCCTCGAAGAACGAGCCGCCGGTGAACAGCGTGCGCAGTGACCTCGTCGTCATGCCGACGGACGCTGTTGGGCCAGCTCGGCGACCGTCTCGGTGAGCACCGTCAGCGCCGGTTCGTAGAGCTCTGGCGCCGTGTACTCGTCCGGCGCGTGGCTGACCCCGTTGCGGCTGGGCACGAACAGCATCGCCGCCGGCACGTGCTCGGCCAGCACCATCGCGTCGTGCCCGGCGCCGCTGACCAGCTCGACCACCTCGGTGCCGGTCGCGGTCACCTGCCGGGCGAGCAGCGCGCGCAGCTCGCGGTCCAGCTCGGTCGCCGGGTGCAGGAACGTCTGGACGACGTCGGCCGCCAGCCCCTCCGCCGACGCCGCCTCGTTCACGTGCCGCTGGACGAGCTGGTCGGCCCGGTCCATGGCCGCCGCCGTCGCCCCGCGGATGTCGACGGTGAACCGCGCGACGCCGGGGATGACGTTGGCGCCGCCCGGCTCCACCTCGATCCGGCCGACGTTGACGGTCATGCCCTCCTCGGCTCGGACGGCGTCGCGCAGATCCAGCACGGTGCGGGCGGCGCCGGCCAGCGCGTCCTGCCGCGCGTCCATCGGCGTCGTCCCGGCGTGGTTGGCGGTGCCGCGCAGGGTGACCACGTAGCCGCGCATGCCGACGATCGCCGACACCACCGCCACCCGCTGCCCGGCGCGCTCCAGCCGCGGGCCCTGCTCGATGTGCAGCTCGAGGTAGTGCCCGACCCGGTCGACCACCGTGGCGCCGGGGAGCGCGGCCGGGTCGCCGCCGGTTGCCGTCATCGCGTCGCGCAGCACGACACCGTCGGCGTCCACCCGGTCGAGGAAGTGCGTGACGTCGTCGCCGCAGAAGGCGTGGCTGCCGAACATCGACGCGTCGTAGCGGGTGCCCTCCTCGTCGTTGAACGCGACCAGCCAGACGGGACGGCGCGGCGCGAACCCGCGCTCGCGCAGCCGGTGCAGCACCTCCAGGCCGCCGAGCACGCCGAACGCGCCGTCGTAGCGGCCGCCGTCGGGAACGGTGTCCAGGTGCGAGCCGACGACCACCGCCGGCGCATCCGGCTCCGAGCCCGCCCACCGGCAGACGACGTTGCCGGCCGGGTCGACCTCCGCCTCCAGCCCGAGCTCGGTGGCCTTGCCGACGAGCCACGCGTTCGCCTCGGCGAGCTCCGGCGACCACGACACCCGCGTCACCCCGCCGGAGGGCCGCCCGCCGATCGTGCCGAGTTCGTCCACCCAGGCCGCAAGTCTGGAGCTCATGGGCCCCGCACTACCCCGAGATGCGGACGCTTGTGCTCTGCCCACCAGGCTGGGCAGAGCACAAGGACGGCGGGAGGACTCAGCTGCCGGCGTAGCGCTGCTCCAGCTCCTGCACCTCGGGCAGCCCGATCAGGTCGGTGAACTCGCCGAACGACGGCAGCCCGTCGAGTGAGGGGACACCGTCCCGCTTCAGCGTCGCGAGCAGGGACCGGATCCCCGCCGTCGCGGCCAGCAGCGTGCCGATCGGGTAGATGACCAGCGCGAACCCGAGCTCGGCGATGCGCGCCAGCGACAGCGGCGGGGTTCTGCCGCCCTCGGCCCAGTTGAAGACCAGCGGTGCGACGCCGCGCAGCTCGGCGGCGACCGTCGCGATGTCGTCCTCCGAGGTCGGTGCCTCGACGAAGAGCAGGTCGGCGCCGGCGTCGGCGAACGCCTTCGCCCGGCCGATCGCCTCGTCCAGCCCGGCGACGGCGACGGCGTCGGTGCGGGCGATGATCACCAGGTCGGGGTCGCGCCGCGCCTCCACCGCAGCGCGGATCTTGCCCACCATCTCGTCGGCGCCGATCAGCGCCTTGCCGCTCATGTGCCCGCACTTCTTGGGCATGACCTGGTCCTCGAGCTGGATGCCGGCCACCCCGGCCCGCTCGTAGAGCTGCACGGTCCGCAGCACGTTGAGCGCGTTGCCGTAGCCGGTGTCGGCGTCGGCGATCATCGGGACGTCGACGGCGGAGACGATCCGCCGCGCGTTGTCGGCCATCTCCGTGCTCGAGAGCAGCCCGACGTCGGGTCGCCCGATCAGCGAGGCCGTCGTCCCGAAGCCGGTCATGTAGACGACGTCGAAGCCTGCCTGCTCGATCAGCCGGGCCGACAGCGCGTCGTACGCGCCCGGCGCGACCAGGGGCGACGAGCGACCGAGCAGCTCCCGCAGCCGGGCCCGGGGCGTGCGGTCCGTGCTCAGCAGATCTCCCACCGCTGCTCTCCCTTGATATCCGGACTTGCATACAGACACCGGCACGTTCCCGGAAGGCATTGCCTCCCGGAATCCCTCCACCCTAGGTTTGCACACAATCAGCCGAGGGATGTGACCGGTGACACGTTCGCTGACGTCCGCGGAGCGGACGCTCGCCGCGCTCCGGGAGCTCATCCTGGACGGCGGCCTGCGCCCCGGCGCGCGGCTCGGCGAGGTGGAGCTCGCCGAGCGGCTCGGGGTCAGCCGCACGCCGGTCCGCGAGGCGCTGTCCCGGCTGGCCGCCGAGGGCCTGGTCGAGATCGCGCCCAACCGCGGCGCCCGCGTGGCCACCTGGACCGTCGCCGAGCTCGAGGGCGTCTTCGACCTGCGCGCCTCTCTCGAGCCGCAGCTGACCGGCTTCGCCGTCGCCCGCGCGAGCCAGCAGGACGTCGACGACCTCGACGCGCTGGCCCGGGAGATGCTCGAGGTCGGCTCCCCGGGGCCGGGCCAGGACCTCGACGCGCTCGTCCCGCTCAACCGCGCGTTCCACGACCGGCTCGTCGCACTGGCCGACCACCCCACGCTCGCCGCCGCGCTGGCCGCGGCGATCAAGACGCCGATCGTCGTCCGCAACTTCCACACCTACGACGAGGCGTCGCTGCGCCGCAGCCTCGCCCACCACGCCGAGATCGTGGCCGCCGTCCGCGCCGGCGACGCCGACTGGGCCCGCGCCGTCATGACCGCGCACATCTCCAACGCCCGCGCCGTGATGGTGCGCGCCGCACGCGAGCAAGCACCCCGAGAAGAGGAGGCCTCATGAGTTACCGGCTCGGTGTCGACGTCGGCGGCACCTTCACCGACGTGCTGCTCGTCGAGGAGGGCAGCGGTGCCACCTGGCGGGCGAAGACCGCCTCGACGCCGGCCGACCAGGCCGTCGGCGTGCTGAACGGCATCGGCAAGGTGTGCGCGGAGGCCGGCATCGGGCTCGCCGAGGTCGCCCAGGTGCTGCACGGAACCACGGTGGCGACCAACGCGATACTCGAGGGCAAGGGCGCCACGGTCGGGCTGGTCACCACCAAGGGCTTCCGGCAGGTGCTGCAGATCGCCCGCTCCTTCGTCCCCGGCGGGCTGGCCGGCTGGATCATCTGGCCCAAGCCCGAGCCGCTGGCCGACCTGCAGAACACCGTCGAGGTCGACGAGCGGATCGCCAGCGACGGCAACGTCGTCCGCCCGCTCGACGAGGACGACGTCCGCCGGCAGCTGGCGAAGCTGCAGGGCCGCGGCGTGCAGGCCCTCGCCGTCAGCCTGATCAACTCCTTCGCCGACCCCGCCCACGAGCGGCGGATCGCCGAGCTGGCCGCCGAGTTCCTGCCCGGCGTCCCGGTGTCGCTGTCCTCCGACGTGCTGCCCGAGCTGCGCGAGTACGAGCGCACGCTCACCACCGTCGCCAACGGCTACGTGCAGCCGCAGGTGAAGAAGTACGTGCAGAACATCTCCGACCGGCTGCGCGAGGGCGGCGTCGCCGGGGAGCTGGCGATCCTGCGGTCCGACGGCGGGCTGCAGTCCGCGGACGCCGCGATCGCCGCGCCGGTGACGATGCTGCTCTCCGGCCCGGCCGGCGGGGTCACCGGCGCGGTCTGGGTGGCCGAGCAGTGCGGCTACCGCGACCTGATCACCTTCGACATGGGCGGCACCTCCACCGACGTCGCCCTGGTGCAGGGGCTGACCCCGCGGATCGGCCGGGAGACCAAGGTCGGCGACCTCACCGTCCGCGCGTCCAGCGTCGACGTCCGCACGGTGGGCGCCGGCGGCGGGTCGATCGCGCACGTGCCCGAGCTGACCAAGGCGCTGCGCGTGGGGCCGCAGTCCGCGGGCGCCGACCCGGGGCCGGCCGCGTACGGCAAGGGCGGCGTGGACCCGACGGTCACCGACGCCAACGTCGTCCTCGGGTACCTGCCGCCGTCGCTGGCCGGCGGCGAGATCACCCTCGACGTCGACGCCGCCCGCGCCTCGGTCGGCAAGATCGCCGAGGCGATGGGGCTGGAGTCGGCGGAGGCCGCGGCCGCGGGGATCGTCGACATCGTCAACGAGAACATGCTCGGCGGCCTGCGGCTGGTCACCGTGCAGCGCGGCTTCGACCCCCGCGACTTCGCGCTGGTGGCCTTCGGCGGCGCCGGCCCGCTGCACGCCAACGCCCTCGGCAAGCTCACCGGCGCGTGGCCGGTGATCATCCCGCCCGGGCCCGGGCTGCTCTGCGCCCTCGGCGACGCGACGACCAGCCTGCGCGACGAGTCGGCGCGTACCGTGCTGCGCCGCTTCGCCGAGCTCTCCGGCACCGACTTCGCCGGCGTGCTGCGCGAGCTCGCCGCCGACGCCGGGCAGCGGCTGACCGGGCAGGGCCTGGACCCGGCCGAGCAGACGGTCAGCTACCAGGTCGACGTCCGCTACCACGGGCAGGGCTTCGAGATCCCGATCGACGTCGACCCGGCCTGGCTGGACGACGACGACCCGCTGGCCCGCCTCGCGCGGACCTTCGACGCCGAGCACAGCCGGCTGTTCAGCTTCCTGCTCGAGGTCGACCACGAGATGGTCAACGCCCGCGCGACGGTCACCGGACCGAAGCCCGACGTGGCGCCGGTGCACCTCGAACAGGGGGACGGCGACCCGTCCGGCGCGCTGGTCGACACCCACCCGGTCTTCGTGTCCGGCGGTCAGGTGGCGGCGAACGTCTACGACCGGGCGAAGCTGCGGGCCGGCGACGTGATCCGCGGGCCGGCGATCGTCACCGAGATGGACTCGACCACCCTCGTCCTGCCCGACCACGCGGCCACGGTGCACGCGTCCGGCTCGCTGCTCATCAACCCGGAGGCGTGAGACATGGCACGGATCATCGAGACCGCGACCGGCGCGATCGAGTCGGTCGACGTCGACCCGGTCACCCTCGACCTCATCGAGAACGGGCTGCGCAACGCCCGCTACGAGATGGACGAGGTGCTGTTCCGGACCGCGCTCTCGCCGGGCATCCGCGAGCAGCACGACGAGTTCCCGCTGATCGGCGACCCGAGCGGCAAGATGGTCGTCGGCCAGTTCGGCCTGTCCATCCCCGACTTCCTCGACGGCTTCGAGGACACCATCGAGGAGGGCGACGTCCTGCTGACGTCGGACCCCTACTCGTGCGGGGCCGCGATCAGCCACGCCAACGACTGGCTGCTGGTGCTGCCGATCTTCCACGAGGGCCGGGTGGTCGGCTGGGCGTCGATGTTCGGGCACATGAGCGACGTCGGCGGCAAGACGCCGTCGTCCATGCCGACCGACGCGCAGACGATCTACGAGGAGGGCGTGGTCATCCCGCCGTTCAAGCTCTACCGCAAGGGCGAGCTCAACGGCGACGCGCTGCGGATCATCCTCAACCAGGTCCGCAAGCCCGACTGGAACCGCGCCGACCTCAACGGCCTGGTCGCCGCCTGCCGCACCGCCTCCCGGCGGGTGGTCGAGATGTGCGAGCGGTTCGGCACCGCCACCTACCTGTCGGCGCTCGACGCGCTGCTGCAGCGCAACTACGACGCGATGAAGGTGCTGCTGCAGATGGTGTTCGAGGAGGGCCGCACCCTCTCGTTCACCGACTACATCTGCGACGACGGCGTCGGCAACGGCCCCTACGAGCTGAAGCTGTCCCTGACCCGGACCGGCGACAAGGTGCACCTGGACTTCACCGGCTCCTCGCCGCAGGCGATCGGGCCGGTGAACTACTACCTGAACGAGAACCTGGCCCGGATGTTCTTCGGCATCTACATGATCACCGTGGCCGATCCGCAGATCCTCTGGAACGACGGCTTCTACCCGCTGGTCGACGTCACGATCCCCGACGGCTCGTACTGGAAGCCGAAGTTCCCGGCCGCGCTCAACGGCCGCAACCACGGCATCGGCCGGGTGTTCGACCTGTTCGGCGGGCTGCTCGGGCAGACCAACCCGGCGCTGCTCAACGCGGCCGGCTTCTCCTCCTCGCCGCACTTCATGTACTCGGGCTTCTACTCCTCCGGCGAGCGGAAGGGGGAGTGGTTCCAGCTGTACTCGATCGGGTTCGGCGGCATCCCCGGCCGGCCGCTCGGCGACGGCCCGGACGGCCACTCGCTGTGGCCGAGCTTCGTCAACATCCCCTGCGAGTACCTGGAGTCGTACTACCCGCTGCGGATCGAGACGTGGGAGACCGTCGCCGACACCGGCGGGCCGGGCCTGCACCGCGGCGGCAACGGCGTCGACGTCGCCTACGTCTTCGAGGAGCCCGGCGAGATCGCCATCCACGACGACCGGTGGCTGACCTATCCCTGGGGCGTCAACGGCGGCCACCCCGGCGCGCGCGGGCGCAAGTGGATCGACCGCGCCGACGGCATCCGCGAGGTGCTGCCGAGCAAGATCCACGGCGTGCGGGTGTTCCCGGGCGACGTCCTGCACTTCGTCACCTGGGGCGGCGGCGGGTGGGGCGACCCGCTGGAGCGCGACCCGGGCCTCGTCGCGCTGGAGGTGCGGCGCGGGCTGGTCACGGCCGACGGCGCGCGGCGCTACGGCGTCGTCGTCACCGGCGACGGCACGGTGGACGACGAGGCGACCCGGGCGCTGCGGGAGCGGCTGCGCGCCGGCCGGCCGGCCGATCTGCCGGTGTTCGACATGGGGCCGCCGATCGAGGAGCTGCTGGCCCGCTGCGAGGAGGAGACCGGGCTGCCGGCGCCGAAGCGGCCGGTCTGGGTCTGATGGGCCCGCACGGGACGCCGTTCACCGGCCGGGTCGGCTGGGGGACGCGGCCGGCGGTGCTCGTCATCGACCTGGTCCGCGCCTACACCGACCCGGGCGGGCCGTTCGAGCTCCCCGCGCCGGGGCCGGCGGTCGCGGCGGCCGACGCCCTGGTGACGGCGGCCCGGGCCGGTGGGCACCCCGTGCTCTGGACGGCGGTTCGCTACGCGGCCGGGCTGGCCGACGGCGGGCTGTTCGTGCAGAAGGTGCCCGCGCTGGCCTGCTTCGCCGAGGGCGCGCCCGGCGGCTGGGGCGAGTTGGTGCTCAAGCCCGAGCCGTGGGAGCCGGTGGTGGTGAAGCAGTACGCGTCGGCGTTCTTCGGCACGCCGCTGGCCGCGACCCTGCACACCCTGGGCGTCGACACGCTGGTGCTCGCCGGCGTCTCGACGTCCGGGTGCGTGCGCGCCTCGGCGATGGACGCGCTCAACTCCGGCTTCCGCCCGCAGGTGGTGCGCGAGGCCTGCGCCGACCGGTCCGACGCGCTGCACGAGAACAACCTCGCCGACCTCGACGCCAAGTACGCCGACGTCCTCGCCCTCGAGGAGGCACTCACCCACCTGTAGGGCCAAAGTGGCCATTTTGGCCCCACAGGGAGGCGGGATGGCGAGGACGAGCGCGGGCGTGCTGCTGTACCGGCGGGCGGCGGACGGCGTCGAGGTGCTCATCGGGCACATGGGCGGGCCGTTCTGGGCGAAGAAGGACGCCGGCGGCTGGTCGATCCCGAAGGGCGAGTACGAGGACGCCGAGGACCCGTTCGCCGTCGCCCAGCGGGAGTTCGAGGAGGAGCTCGGCTCGCCGGTGCCCGCGACGGAGTTCACGCCGCTCGGCGAGGTGAAGACCAGCGGCAAGGTGCTCACGATCTGGGCGGCCGAGGGCGACCTCGACGCCGACGCCTCGCACAGCAACACGTTCCTGCTCGAGTGGCCGCCGAGGTCGGGGCGCATGCAGGAGTTCCCGGAGATCGACCGCGCGGCCTGGGTCGGCGTCGAGGAGGCGCGGGAGAAGCTGGTCAAGGGGCAGCTGCCGTTCCTGGACCGGCTGCTGGACTCCCTCGGCTAGGTGCTGATCGCCGGAAGGTGCAGGTTCACGCCGAAGAGCACCAGCGGCCACAGGATGACCGCGACGATCAGCGACAGGATCTCGGACAGGCCGGCCACGCTGTTGTAGCCGTTGGTCAGGGCGACGACGAGGCCGATGGCCAGGTAGACGAGGCCGAACAGCGAGATGCGCACGGGTCCTCCTCGGGGCTCGGACCTGCGAGTGTGCGCCGCCGTCCTGTGCCGCGCCTGTCAGTCCGGCGTCAGGGGGCGGCGAGCCAGAGCATCTGCACCCAGGCGCTGCGCACGTTGCACTGCCCGATCAGCACCGCCCCCTGCGGGCCCGGCACGATCGACCGGACGTCGGGGCGGGAGGCGCAGCCCACGTCCAGCGGCCCGCGCACCTCCCCGGTCCGCAGGTCCACCGCCCGCGCCCCCTCCGCGGCCGGAAGCAGCGCCCAGACCTGCGCCGCCTCGACCGACAGCGTGTAGTCGAAGACGCGGTCCTCGAGCTGCACGAGCACCGGACCGGCGCCGCCGCCGTCGGGCACCGCGAGGATCCACGCGCCGTCGGGCACGGCGACGACCAGGAAGACGGTGCCGTCCGCTGCGACCGCGACCGCCTGGGTCTCGGCGCGCTCGGCCAGGCTGGTCACCCGCACCGGGTCGCCGGCCGGCACCAGCCCGGCGTCGTAGGCCAGCAGCGTCGGGATCCGCTGCTGGGGGACGTCGGTGGGGGAGGCGTCGAAGACCAGCGTCACGCCGCCGGCCGGCCGGGCGACCAGGCCGGCGAGCTGCCGGGCGAGGGGGAAGGCCGAGGCCGCCGCGACGTCGTCGGCGAGGTCCCGCTCGGTGAGCACCCGGCCGGTGGCGGCGTCGACGGCGGCGAGCGTCTCGCGGATGCCCGCGCCGGTCTCGACGGTGCTGACCAGGTACAGCGTGCGGCCGTCGGGGGACAGCGCCGAGCGGGCGTCCGCCGAGACGGTGCCGCGCTCGGCGGGCACGACCGGCACGGTGCGGACCTCGCCGGTCGCCGGGGTGACCACCTCGAACCCCAGGGCGGACGACGGCAGCCGCCCGGCCACCGCCACCGTCCCGTCCGGCAGCAGGTGGGTGCCCACCACGTTGTCGACCCGCGGGATCGGCACGGAGGCGGTCACCGCGAAGCCGTCGCCGGCGGGGCTCACCGTCGCCAGCCGCTGCGGCCGCCCGTCGCCCTCCTTGTCCAGGACCACGTAGGCGCCGCCGTCCGCCGCGGCCGCCGCCGAGCGGGCCCGCCAGAACGGCCCGGGTGTGGCCGGGCTCAGGTCGACCGCAGCGCGCAGCGTGGTCAGCGGGCCGGCGCTGGGCGGCGCGTCCACCGGCGGGCCGGCGTACGCGGGCAGCCCGGTCGAGGCGTCGGTCGGCCGGCCGGGCAGCGCCTCCTGGGACGACGGCGGCGACGGGGTCGGCTCGGGCGTGCGGCTCCGCTCCGCGGTGCAGGCCGACGCCAGCAGGCAGCCGGCCACCGCGGCCGCGGCCAGCGCCCCTTTCACGGGCCGGCCAGCCAGAGCAACGCCGTCCGCTGGGCGACGGCACCGCACTCGCCGAACACCGCCGCACCGCCCGCCCCGTCCACGATCCCGCGGACGTGCAGCCCCCCGGCGCAGCCGAGGTCGAGCGGCGCCGGCTGCTCGCGGGTGCGCAGGTCGACCGCGCGAATGCCGCCGAGCGCGGGCAGCAGCGCCCACTCCTGCGCGGGCTCCACCGCGAGCGCGTAGTCGTGCGCCGGGTCGGACAGCTCGGCCAGCACCGGCCCCGCGCCGCCGCCGTCGGGCACCGCGAGCACCCACACGTCCTCGCGCACCTCCACGACGACGAACACGGTGCCGTCGGCGCCGGCGGTGACCGCCTGGGTCTCGGCGCCCTCGGCGAGATCGGTCAGCCGCACCGGTTCGCCGTCCGGGGTCAGGTCGGGACCGAACGGCAGCAGGGTCGGGATCCGCTCCAGCCGGGCCGCCACCGGCGACGCGTCGAGCACCAGCGTCACCCCGCCCCCGGGCCGGGCCACCAGCGCCGCGGCCTCGAACCGGGCAGGGAACACCGACACCCGGGCGACGTCGTCGGTGACCGCCCGCCGGCCGACGACCTGGCCGGTCCCGGTGTCGACGGCGACCAGCTGCTCGGGGAAGTCCTGCCGCCGGCCGATCGCGGTGACGAACAGGTACACCCGGGAACCGTCCGCCGACACCGCCGAGTGGCCGAAGGGGATCACCCGCTCCGGCTCGAACCGCACGGCGACCGTCGTCCGGGCGGCGCCGGTGTCCGGGTCGACCACCGCGACGCCGTAGCCGCCGCCGGCGTCGTCCACCGGACCCAGCTCGCCGACGACGGCGGCCCGGCCGTCGGGCAGCACGTGCAGGTCGGCCACGTCGGTGAACGGGGGGAGCCGCACCGCGCCGGTGACGGCGAACCCGTCGCCGGCGGGGGCGACGGTGGCCAGCCAGGGCGCGGAGCGGTCGACCGGGCTGACCGCGACGAGCACCCGCCCGTCGGGGGTGGCCGCGGCCGCGCGGGGCACGGAGAACACCGTGGGCGTCGCGGCGGTCAGATCGACGGTCGCCCGGAGCGTGGTCAGCGGGCCGGCCGACGCCGGAGCCCCCGGAGGCGGGCCGCCGTAGGCCGGCAGGTCCACGGTGGCGTCGGTGGCCGGGGCGCGCGACGGCTCCGGGGCCGGGCCGCTGGCGGAGGCCGGCGTCGGCTCGTCGGGCGCCCGGTCCTCGGCCGCGGGGCAGCCGGTCAGCGTCGCGAGCACCAGCCCGGCGAGCGCGACCCCGGCCAGCCGGTGCCCGATCATGACGTCAGGTGTAGCACCGCGGGGGCGGCCCGCGCCGGGGTTCAGGCCCCGGCCAGCCAGAGCATCGGCGTGCCCGGCGCGGGGACGTCGCACTGCCCGAGCAGCAGCGCGCGGGACGGACCGGCGCCCGCGAGGACATCGAGCACCGGCCCGGCCGAGGGGCAGCCGACGTCGAGCCGGCCGACGGCGCCGGTGGCCAGGTCGACGGCCCGGGCGCCGCCGCGGGCCGGGAGCAGCGCCCAGCCCGCGGGGTCCACGACCACGGCGTCGTCGTAGGCGTGCCCGCCGATGTCGAGCACGTCGGTGACGCCGCCGTCCCGGACCGCGGTGAGCAGGTCGCCGTTCGGGGGCTGGACGGTGAGGTAGACGGTGCCGTCGGGGCCGAGGGCCGCGGCCTGGAGGTCGGCCCGGGCGTCGGCGATCGGCAGCCGCACCGGCTCGCCCACCGGTTCCAGCGCGGCGTCGTAGCTGAGCAGCGCCGGGTCCGGCCCGGCGAACGTGTCGGCCGCCCACGCGTCGAAGGCCAGCGTGACGCCGCCGTCGGGGCGCGCCAGGAGCCCGCCGGAGTAGGCGCCGACCGGGTTGGCGGAGACCGCGCGCACCTCTTCGAGCAGGTCCCGCCCGCCGAGGAAGGCGCCGGTGCGCGGATCGACCGCGACGAGCAGGTCGAGGTTGCGGTCGTCGACCGCGGTCGCCACGAACAGGTAGAGCGCCGCGCCGTCGGCCGACAGCGCCGAGCGGCCGAAGGAGAAGGCGGTGCCCTCCTCGAACGGGACGACGACGACGGTGCGGGCCGCGCCGGTGGCCGGGTCGACGGCGGCGAACCCGTAGTCCCGGGCCGGCCGCGGGAACTGCCCGGCGACGAGCACCTCGCCTGTGGGCAGCAGGTGCACGCCGAACACCTGCGCCAGCGGGGGCACGGGCACCGCGCGGACCAGCGTGCCGCCGCCGTCGACGGTGGCCAGCGCCGGCGCGCCCGTGCCGTCGGCCGGCAGCAGGACGACGTACGCGCCGCCGTCCGGGGCCGCGACCGCGGAGGCCACGCGGGCGGGGCGGCCGGGGAGCGCGGGGGAGAGGTCGACGGCGGCGCGGAGGACCAGCTGCGGACCACCGTCCGCGGGGCGCGGCCGCGTGGTGGGCGGGGGCGCCGCGGTCGCCGGGGCGGGCTGCGCCGCGGGCGGTTCGGGCGCGGTGCAGCCGGGCAGCGCGAGCAGCACGACGGTGGCCGCCCTCGCCAGGCGCCGGTGCCCGGTCATGGCCGAAGGGTGGCACCGGCGCGCAGGAAGTGGAGTGGCTCGGGAGCGGAAACCGCTCCCGAGCCACTCCACTCGGTCAGACCAGCGCGGGTGCCTTCGGCTGGGGCGGCGCGGGTACCTCGTCGGACTCGCGGATGCCGTAGCGGGCGTAGAGCCGGCGCAGCGGGCCGGGCGCGTACCAGTTCGCGTCGCCCAGCAGCCGCATCGTCGCGGGCACCAGCAGCGTCCGGACGATGGTCGCGTCGACCACGATCGCGATCAGCATCGCGACGCCGATCATCTTGATGAACGTGATCCCGGAGAGGGAGAACGCCGCGATCACGATGATCAGCAGCAGCGCGGCGCTCGTGATGATGCCGCCGGTGCGCTGCAGCCCCGTGGCGACCGCCCTCGTGTTGTCGCCGGTCAGGTCGTACTGCTCCCGGATCCGCGACATCAGGAACACCTCGTAGTCCATCGAGAGCCCGAAGACGATCGCCAGCACGAGGATCGGCTGGGTCGCCTCGATGAACCCGGTCGGCTCGAAGCCGAGCAGCCCGGAGAGGTGCCCGTCCTGGAAGATCCAGACCAGCGCGCCGAACGAGGCGCCGATCGACAGCACGTTCATCACCAGCGCCTTGAGCGGCAGCACGACCGAGCCGAAGGCCAGGAACAGCAGCACGAACGTCGTCGCGACGACCATGAGCGCCATCCACGGCAGCAGCGAGCCGAGGCTGTCGAGCAGGTCGGTGAGCACCGCGCTCTGCCCGCCGACCAGCGCCTGCCCGCCGTCCGGCGCCGGCACCTGCCGGATGTCGCCGACCAGGGCGCGGGCCTCGGCGTCCACCGGGTCACCGCCGTAGGAGACGGCCACGCGGGCGGTGCTGCCGGCCGCGCCGGTCACCTGCGCGCCGTCCACCCCGGGGACGGCGGCGACGTCGTCGACGTAGGCCTGCAGCGCCTGCCCGCCTTCCGGGGAGTCGACCGCCTCGGGCAGCGTCACGATCACCTCGATCGGCCCGTTCGCCGACTGCGGGAAGTCGCGCTCGATCGTCTCGGTGACGACGCGGCTCTCCGTGCCGGCCGGCAGCACGCGGACGTCGATGCCACCGAACTGCACGTTCAGGAACGGCAGCGCCAGCCCGATCAGCACCGCGACCACGGCGACGCTGATGGCGAGGGGACGGCGCATCACCGCGCGGGCGATCCGGTACCAGGCGCCGTGCGCCTCGGTGGTGGCGACCGGGGCCGGCCGCCGGAACAGCCGCCGGAAGAGCGGGCGCACCGACAGGGCGTCGACGCGCGGCCCCAGCATCCCGAGCAGCGCCGGGAGCAGGGTCAGCGCCGCCAGCATCGCGATGAGCACCGCGCTCATCCCGCCGAAGCCCATCGAGCGCAGGAACACCTGGGGGAAGATCAGCAGCCCGGCCAGCGAGATCGCGACGGTCAGCGCGGACACCGCCACGGTGCGGCCGGCGGTGGCCATCGTGCGGGCCAGGGCGTCCTCGACGGTCGGCTGCCGGCGGATCTCCTCGCGGAACCGGCTGACCACGAACAGCCCGTAGTCGATCGCCAGCCCCAGCCCCATGATCGTGACCACGTTGACCGCGAAGACCGAGACGTCGGTGACGCTCGTGAAGGCGCGCAGCGCGGCGAACGAGCCGAGGATCGCCGTCCCGCCGATCGCCAGCGGCAGGCTGGCCGCGGCCAGGCTGCCGAAGATGACCACGAGCAGCACCAGCAGGACCGGCATCGAGATCGACTCGGCGCGCGCGATGTCGGCGCTCACCCGGTCGTTGATGTCCTCGTTGATCACCGCGTTCCCGCCCACCTGCGTGGTCAGGCCGGGGGCGTCGAGATCGTCGCGCAGCCCGGCCGCGTACCCGTCGTCGGTGAGCGTGAGGACGGCGTAGGTGCTGTGCCGGTCCTCGCTCACCAGCGGCGCGGCGCCGGTGGACCAGAAGGTCGTCGTGCGGGCGACCTCGGCGGCCGGCAGTGCGTCCAGGGTCTGCGCGACGGCGTCGGCGAAGGCCGGGTCGTCGACGGTCAGGTCGGCGCTGGAGTAGAGGACGACGATGTCGGCGGCGTCGCGGCCGAGCTCGGCGGCGGCCACCTCGGCGGCCTTCGAGCTCTCGCTGCCGGGGTCCTCGAAGCCGGCGCCGGTCAGCCGGCCGAAGACGCCGGTGCCCCAGACGGCGGCGGTCGCGACGAGGACCAGTCCCAGCACGACCACCCAGCGGCGGCGCCGGTACATCACTCGCCCGAGGGCCTCGAACATGGCGTCTCCCGTGTTAGTGTCGATCACCGAAGTGAACGGTGTTAGCGAACGGCGCTAACTCTGCATACGGTGTTCACCGAAGTCAAGCGAGGACGCGCGGGTCATGACAGATGCCATGCCGGTGGAGCCGGTCAGCCGCCGCGACCGCGTGCGCGCCGACACGGTCCGCGAGATCAAGGAGACCGCCCGTCGCGTGTTGGTCGAGCAGGGCGGCGAGGGCTTCGCGCTGCGGGCGATCGCCCGCGAGATGGGCATGACCGCGCCGGCGCTCTACCGCTACTTCGACAGCCGGGAGAACCTCGTCGAGCACGTCGTCGCCGACCTCTACGACGAGCTGTGCGCGCACCTCGAGGCGGCGCGGGACGCCGCCGACCCCGCCGTGCCGGCCGTGCAGCTGCTGGCCGCCAGCCGCGCCTTCCGCCGGTGGGCGATCACCCACCACCAGGAGTTCGGGCTGCTGTTCGGCAGCGCCGGCGACGGCGTCGTCCCGTCCGGGGACCGGCTGCACGCCGACGAGACCAGCCCGGCGCACGCCGCCGCGGAACGCTTCGGCGCCATCTTCGCCGCGCTGATCGGGCGGGTGTACGCCGAGCGGCCGTTCCCGGTGCCGGCCGACGAGGACATCGATCCGGCGCTGGCCGGCCAGCTGCGCGAGTGGTGCGCGAACCTCCCGATCGAGGAGCTGCCGCTCGGGGTGGTGCGGGTCTTCCTGAGCTGCTGGGTCCGGCTCTACGGGCTGGTCGCGATGGAGGTCTTCGGGCACCTGAAGTTCGCGCTCAGCGACGCCGAGCCGTTGTTCGAGGCGGAGCTGCGCAGCCTCGCCGAGGTGCTCGGGATCGCCGACCAGTACGCCGTCGTCCGGCGGGCGTGACTCAGTTCACTGCTAGCAATTCGCTTGCAGGAGTTAGCACCGCCGGGGCGCGGGGCAGGACTGCAGACGTCAGGTCGAGACGATGTCTGGAGAGTCCCAGTGACCGAGAACCCCGCCCTCAAGAACGACCGGGCCAAGATCACCAACCAGCTCCGCGCCCTGGTGCTGCTGACGCAGACCGAGGAGCAGATCGCGCGCACGCGCATCGCCCAGGCGCGGACCGACGCCGTCCGGCGTGAGCTGACCCAGAACGCCGACCACGCCGCCGAGCGGACCCAGGCGATCACCGAGCAGCTGCGCGCCCTCGGCGGCGTGCCCGACGTCGTGAGCCCCGCGCTCGGCCGGCTGTCGGCCGGGCTGAAGGCCACCTTCGAGCAGGCCGAGCCGCTGGAGGAGGCGCTGCTGCAGGATCTGCAGCTCGAGCACCAGCTGCTCGACCGCGCCACCTACCTCAAGGTGCTCGCCGAGAAGGCGGAGCTGCCCAAGGTCCGCCAGCTCGCCGAGCGGCTGATCACCGCGCACGAGGCCACCGTCGAGTGGCTGACCGTGGTGCTGGCCGAGGAGGCCCTCGGCGGCCCGGCCGCGCTGCAGCCGACGCCGCTGCAGCGGGTCGCCGGGTCGATGGCCCACGCCGCCGTCACGCCGTACCGCTTCTGGGCCAACCGGGTGAACGAGACCGTCGACAGCGTCGCGCAGCGGCGTGAGCAGGCCGGGGAGCGCCTCGGCGACGTGGCCGGCAAGGCCGGTCAGCTGACCTC
This sequence comes from Geodermatophilus sp. SMS 5-13, assembly GCF_059428245.1. Classification (NCBI taxonomy): domain Bacteria; kingdom Bacillati; phylum Actinomycetota; class Actinomycetes; order Geodermatophilales; family Geodermatophilaceae; genus Geodermatophilus; species Geodermatophilus sp. SMS 5-13. The sequence continues at coordinate 3,978,290 of NZ_CP165729.1, read as the reverse complement.
CGCCGTCCGGGAGACCCTCGCGGCCGGTCGGGCCGCCTCACTGCGCCGCGCCGAGCGGATCGCCCGCCGGGAGGGGCGCCGCGACGAGGCCGACGCCGCCAAGGCCGCCCGGGAGCAGCTGGGCGACGTCTCCGCCGACGAGCTGCCGATCAAGGGCTACGACTCGCTGTCCCAGCCCGACGCGATCAAGGCGGTCAAGCAGCTCAGGACGCCGCACGACATCAACGTGATCATCCGGTACGAGGAGACGCACAAGAACCGGTCGAACGTGGCCGGCGCCGCGCAGACCCAGCTGGCCGCCCTGGCCAAGGAGGCCGTGGGCGTCGACAGCTGACCCGCACCGACCACGAGGCCCGCGCCCTGTTCGGGGGCGCGGGCCTCACTGACCAGCGGGTCCGAAGCGTGGCGGCTGCGCCGCGCCGACGGCCTGCGGGAGGGTGATCCCATGCACATCACGCCCGAGGCGCTCGAACGGGAGTTCTCCCTGCCCACCGCCGCGACCCGGCTGGACTTCCTGTCCCGCCGCGACTCCGGCGGGGGCACGGTCAACAGGGTCGCGGAGGTCGACGAGGACGACTGGAGCGCCATCTCCGGGGCGGCGACCTCCCTGGACGTCGAGGAGTCCCTCGAGCTGCTCGCGCTGGGCGAGGTGGTCAGCCGCAAGGCCTACGACAGCCGGCTCACCGGCATGCGGGCGGCGCTGCGCGGCGGCGCCGGCTGGGACCAGATCGCCCGGGCCCTGGGCATGTCCCCGGCCGAGGCGTGGGACGTCTACCAGGAGCTGGTCGCCGCCGAGGACCCGGCGGACGCCGCTGCCCGCGAGCTCGCCGGCAGCCGCCCTACGCGCTGACCTCGACGCCGTGCCAGAACGCGACCCGGCCGGTGATCTCCTCGGCCGCGTCCTTGGGCTCGGGGTAGAACCACACCGCGTCCTTGTTCACCTGGCCGTCGACCTCGAGGTCGTAGTAGGAGGCGGTGCCCTTCCACGGGCAGACGGTGTGGGTCTCGGACGGGCGGAGGACGTCGTCGCGCACCGCGTCGCGCGGGAAGTAGGCGTTGCCCTCGACGGTGACGATGTCGTCGGACTTCGCGATGACGGTGCCGTTCCAGGTCGCTGTGGCCATGCCGCCGACAACCGCCGTCGGTCAGGGCCTGTTCCCGCGGACCCGCGCGAGCGCGGCGGGGGCTTGTGGGTACAGGCGCTGTAGGGAACCGGCGCGGGGTTGCAGCGACTGGATTCAGTGGCGCTGCACGCGCGGCGACGTCGGCAACGGGAGCCTGACCTGCGTTCTCGGCGCCAGAACGCAGGCAAGGCTGCCGTTGCCTCGGTCGCCCCGGTGCTAGGCGCGGATGTTCTGGTTCAGGCGGAACAGGTTGTCCGGGTCGTAGCGGCCTTTCACCTCACGCAGCCGGGCGTAGTTGGCGCCGTAGTTGTCGGCCGCCTTGGGCTGGTCGTCCGCGGCGAGGAAGTTGATGTAGCCACCCGGCTCGGAGTAGGGCGCGATCCCGGCGTAGTAGTCCCTCACCCAGCCGGTGTTCGCCTCGTTGGCGGCGGGGTCGGCCCACATGCCGGCGATGACGGTGGCGAACGTCGCCTCCCGGTGCCCGAAGGCGGTGGCTTCCGCGGGGACGTCGTGCACGGCTCCGTTGATCGGGTAGAGGTGCACCGCACAACTGACGTCCGGCACCTTCGGGCCGTACTCCATGTGCGCGGCGATCGCCTCGTCGGTCAGTTCCTCGACGTAGGCCGACTTCCAGTACTCCTGCACGCCCTTCGGGTAGAGCGCGTCGAAGGCGCTGTTCAGGGCCGGGTACGGCATGGGGCCGACGAGCTCGGCGATCGGCCGGGCGACGTCGCGGAAGCCCTGCAGGATCCGCTCGCCCTCCGGCTGCGCGCCGGTCCAGCAGCTCACGATCAGGATGACGGGCGTGAGGTGCCGCTCCGCGGGGATGAACTCCAGCGGGGGAGCCAGGTGGAACCCCGGGAAGCCGCCGTACTCCCGTGGCGCCGTCTCGATGAACTCGCGGAAGTACTCCAGCAGCGCCGGGGCGTCGGCGAGATCGAACAGCATCGGCCCACCGAGGATCGTCGTCACCGGGTGCAGCCGGTAGGTGAACCGGGTGACGACGCCGAAGTTGCCGCCGCCGCCGCGCAGCGCCCAGAACAGGTCGGCGTTCTCGTCCTCGCTGGCCAGCCGCACGCTGCCATCGGCGGTGACCACCTCGGCGGCCACCAGGTTGTCGGAGGAGAGACCGTGGCCGCGGGCGAGGTAGCCGATACCGCCGCCGAGGGTCAGCCCCCCGATGCCGGTGGTGGAGACGACACCGCCGGTGGTCGCCAGCCCGTGCTGCCCCGTGGCGTCGTTGAACTGCCCCCAGGTGGTGCCGCCGCCGGCGCTGGCGGTCCGCTGCTCGGGATCGACCTCGACGGAGTGCATCTCCACGAGGTCGGCGACGATCGCGTCGTCCGCCGTGCCGAAGCCGGGCACGCTGTGCCCGCCGCCGCGCACGGCCAGCGGCGTCCCGGTGTCGGCCGCGTACCGGACGACGGCCGCGACGTCGGCGCTGCTCGTGCACTGCACCACCGCCGCGGGGCGAGCGTCGATCATGCCGTTGTGGACCCGGCGCACCTCGTCGTAGTCGGCGTCCTCCGGCCGTACGACCCGCCCGCCCACCTCTCCGGCCAGCAGGTCCAGTGATGCGAGTGCCATGTCGGCTCCTTCCGATGCGCTCCGGGACCCGGAGCGGCGCCGACGGTAGAGCGGGCGGACCGGTCGCACATGACCAGAACGGACGGAATTCACGGCCGGCCGGCATGGTCAGATCTGGTCATCGACCCGGCTCCAGGGACGGCGCTAGCCTGCCGCCGTGTCCGGCTGGGTGCCGCCCCTCCCGGCGCGCTGGGCGGATCCGGCGCGTCCGACCTTCGTGGGCCGGCGGGCGGAGCAGGCCACCCTCGAGGAGATCTGGGCGGCGGTCGACGCCGGGCTGCGCCAGGTCGTCTTCCTCGGCGGCGAGCCCGGCGGCGGCAAGTCCCGGCTGCTCGCCGAGGTGTCGACGGCGCTGCACCGCTCCGGCGCGACCGTCCTGCTCGGCACCTGCGCGGCCGAGTTCGGCGCGCCCTACCAGCCCTTCGTCGAGCCGATCGAGGCGCTGCTGGCCCGGTCCTTGCCCGAGCGGGACGCCGACCGGCTGCGGACGCTGGCCGGCCAGCCGGCGGTCGCCGACCACGAGCACCGGCGAGAGCTGTTCGACGCCGTCGTCGGCGCGGTCCGCGCGGCCGCGGCCGAGGCGCCGCTGGTGCTGGCGCTCGAGGACCTGCACTGGGCCGGCCCGGCAGCGCTCCAGCTGCTGACCTACCTGGTCGAGCGGACGGCGGAGTGCCGGCTGCTCGTGCTCGGCACCCACCGCACGACCGCCCCCGACCGCTCCGGCGCGCTGGTCGGCACGATCGCGCAGCTCTACCGGCTCGACGGCGTCCGCCGCCTCGACCTGGCCGGATTGGACACCGAGGACATCGCCGAGTTCCTGCTGGCCGAGGGCCGGCTGTCGCTGAAGCGGGCGCGCAGCTCCGCGGCGCTGCTGCGGGACCAGACCGGGGGCAACCCGTTCTTCCTGCGCGAGCTCTGGCACGACCTCTCCGCGCGCGGCGCCCACCCCGTGGACCTGCGGGCGCCGCTCTCGGTCCGCGACACCGTCGCGAGCCGGCTCGAGCGGCTGCCGGAGGTCGAGCGCCGGACCCTGGAGCTGGCCGCCGTCATCGGCGAGGACGTCGACGTCGCCGCCCTGCTCGCCGCGGCCGACACCGAGCGCGCGGAGACGCTGACCGCCCTCGACGGCGCGGTGGCCTCCGGCTTGCTGGAGGCGCCCGTCGGGGGCGGGGTCCGGTTCGTGCACGCCCTCGCGCGGCAGGCGGTGCTCGAGGTGATGCCGGCGTCGCGGCGGGCACTGCGGCACGCGCACGTGGCCGGCGTCCTCGAGACGACGACGCCGCCGTCGGAGGCACGCACCCAGCGGCTGGCGTTCCACTACGCGCAGGCCGCGGCCCTGGGGTTCGCCGAGCAGGCGGTGCGCTACCTGACCGAGGCCGCGCAGGCCGCCGACCGCAGCCTGGCGCACGAGGACGCCGGCGCCGCCTACGAGCAGGCGGCCGCGCTCGCCGCCGTCCCCGCCGAGCGCGACCGGTTGCTCCACTCCGCCGCCGGGAGCCACCTGATGGGCGGTGACTTCGGCCGGGCGCGGCTGCTCGCCGAGCGCGTGGCGGGCACGGCCGGGCCCCGGGAGCGGCTGGAGGCCGCGATCCTCTACGAGGACGCCGCGTGGCGGCCCGGCCTGCCCGGGGCGCGGGCGGTGGAGCTGCTCACCGACGGGTTGCACGCCGTCACCGGTGACCCGGCCGACCCGCTGCGCGTCCGCGGCATGGCCAGCCTCGGCCGCGCGCTGGCCTTCACCGGCGCCACGGAGGCCGCCGCCACGGTCGGCGAGCACGCGATCGTCCTGGCCCGGTCGGCCGACGACGACCACCTGCTGGCGCACGCGCTTCAGGCGTCGCTGTGGAACGGGCTGCGCCCCGCGGACATGCCGATCAAGCTCGAGCGGGCCACGGAGCTCACGACGCTGGCCCGGCGCACCGGCGAGCCGCGGTACCTGGCCCAGTCCGCGTACTTCCGTGGCGCGATCGGCTACATGCGCGGTGATCCGGGCGGCCTGGCCCAGGCCCAGGAGGACCTGCTGCGGGCCGGCCGGTTCAGCGGCGAGGACTTCTACTCCTACGTGGCCGGCTGCATGCGCTACGCACTGCAGTTCGTCGAGGGCGACCTGACCGGTGCCCAGCGCACCTGCGACGAGCTGCTGGAGTTCGGCGAGGCGTTCGGCAGCGACGACACCGAGGGCGTCTCGGCGGTGCAGAGCTTCATGGTCCGGCGCGAGTCCGGCGCCCTGGAGAAGATCCGCCCGCTGATCACCGGTGAGGAACGGCCGCAGGACCACTGGGCACCCGGGCTGCTCGCGCTCTACACCGAGCTCGGCCTCGACCGGCCGGCGGCCCGGGTGCTGCACTGGCTGCTCGACGGCCGGCTCGGCCGCTTCCAGGAGTCGGCGCAGTGGCCCGCCGTGCTCGTGTTCGCGGTCGAGGCGGCGCTGCGGCTCGGCGACGAACCGGCGGCCCGGACCCTGCGGCCGATGCTCGACGAGTACGCCGGGCTCAACCTGGTGGCCGGCCAGTTCGTCGCGGTGTTCGGCGCGGCCGACCGCTACCGCGGCGCCGTGGAGTCACTCCTGGGCACCGGGGGCGCCGAGGCGCTGTTCGCGGCGGCGCTGGACCTCGACGAGCGGATGGCGGCGCCGCTGCACCGGGCGTACACCCTCGTCGCGCTCGCCCGGCACCTGCGCCGGTCCGGGGTGCGCGGCGCCCGGCTGGACGCCGTCGTGGCCGAGGCGCGCGCCCTGGCCGAGCCGCTCGGCCTGCGCCGGGTGCTGGACCTGGTGCAGGCGGAGCCGGAGCCGCGGCCGGCCGGCCCCGCCGGGCTGACCGCGCGGGAGACCGAGGTGCTCCGGCTGCTGGCGGACGGGATGCTCAACCGCGAGATCGCCGAGCGGCTGTTCATCAGCGAGAACACCGCCGCCAACCACGTGCGCAGCATCCTGGCGAAGACGGGCTCGGGGAACCGCACCCAGGCGGCGCGGTTCGCCGTCCTGCACCGGCTGCTGGACTGACGCCGGCCGAACCTAGAGCGGGACGAGGGTTGAGTCCGGCTGCATCGTCCCGGTCATCTCGACGATCACGTCGGCGGGCAGCCCGGCGCGCTCCGCCGCGCGCCGGATCGCGTCCGCCGACGGCGCCTCGTACAGGCAGTACGTCTTGCGCTTGTCGGCCGAGAGGAACGAGTACAGCCAGCGCACGCCCTCGTCGTCGTTGATCCGGTTGATGCCGTCGGCGTCCTCCTTGCTGACGTCCAGCTCGTCGGCGAAGCGCCGCTCGATCATGAAGACAGGCATCGACACCCCCCTCGCGAAGGGGTCACCGTACTCCGGCCGCCTGGCAGCGGGGCCGGGTCGCGCGCTACTCGAAGTAGCGGCGCGGCGTGTCCACCAGCATCTGCCGGATCTGCTCCTCGGTCACCCCGCGCTCGCGGAGCATGGGCAGCACGTCCTGGCTGATGTGCCGGTAGTTCCAGTTCGGCGCGATCCGCTCCTTCGCCGCGACGCCGTCCGGACCCGGGAAGTAGTCGATGTAGCAGCTGGCGTCGTGGGCGAGCACCATCCGGTCGGCGTAGCCGCGCTCGGCCAGCGCGACGATGGTGCCGACCCGGTCGGCCGTCGGGTTGAAGATGTCCAGCCCGAACCGATCCATGCCGAGCAGGCAGCCGGCGTCGGCGAGCTCGGTCAGGTAGTCGAGGTCGTTGCTGTCCCCGGCGTGGCCGATGACCACCTTGGTGAGGTCGACGTTTTCGTCGCGGAACACCTTCAGGGCCAGCAGCCCTGCCTGGTTGTGCGACGACGTGTGCACCGTGATCGGCGCCCCGGTGGCGCGGTGCGTGGCCGAGCAGGCGCGCAGGTTGCGCTCGACGCCCGGGGTCAGGCCCTTGGCCTCGACCACGCACTTGAGGAACGCCGCCTTGACCCCGGTGCCCGCGATGCCGTCGCGGATGTCGCCGGTGAAGTCGGTGACCATCGGGTCCTCGGGGACGTCGACCAGCAGACCGGGGCCCCGGTACTCGTACTGGTGCGGGATCTCGTCGTACGTGTACAGCCCGGTCGCCACGATGATGTTGACGTCGGTCTGCTCGGCGACCCGCTGCACGCGCGGGATGTAGCGGCCCAGCCCCCACACGGTCGGGTCGACGATCGTGTCGATGCCCAGGCCCTTGAGCTCGTTGAGCTTCTCGACCGCGTCAGCGACGCGTTCCTCCTCGTCCCACCAGGCGCCGGTGCCGTAGTTCTGCACGTGCTCGGTGGCGAGCACGAAGACGTGCTCGTGCATGAGCGTCGCGCCGAGCTCGGCGGTGTCGACGGGGCCACGGACGGTCTCGACGGTGGGCACGCGGGGGCCTCCAGGGGCGGGTCGGGCGGGGGGATGCGTCAGCGGACGGATTGCCACTCGGTCTGCTCGCGCAGCGGCGGTTTGAGCACCTTGCCGCCCGGGTTGCGCGGCAGCGGCTCGCTGCGGACCGCCACGTACTGCGGCACCTTGAAGTCGGCCAGCCGCTCCTTGGCGAAGACCAGCAGCTCGGACGGGTCCAGCTCGCGCCCGGGCAGCGGGACGACGACGGCGCCGACCTTCTCGCCCATCATCGGGTCCGGGACGCCCACGACGGCGACCTCGCCGACCGCCGGGTGCGCGGCCAGCGCGTTCTCCACCTCGACGCAGTACACGTTCTCGCCGCCGCGGTTGATCATGTCCTTCTTGCGGTCGACGATGTGGACGAGCCCCTCGCCGTCGATGCGCGCCAGGTCGCCGCTGTGCAGCCAGCCGTCGACGAAGGTCTCGCGGGTCTGCTGCTCCTTCTGCCAGTAGCCGGCGACCACGTTCGGCCCGCGGATCAGCAGCTCCCCGACACCGGTCTGCGGGTCGGGGTGGTCGAGGTCGAGGTCCACGACCGGGGCCGGGAAGCCCACGGAGTCGGCGTGCTCGGCGGCGTACTCGTCGGGCAGGTAGGTCGACACCGACGAGGTCTCGGTCAGCCCGAAGCCGTTGCCGACCCGCGCGGTCGGGAACGCCTGCTTGATCCGGTGCACCAGGTCCGGCGCGATCGGCGCGCCGCCGTAGCTGAGCGAGACCACCGACGAGGTGTCGATCTCGGCGAAGTTCGGCTGCTGGAGCGCCAGCCAGTAGATGGCCGGCACGGTGGTGAGGACGTCGATCCGCTCGTCCTGGATCGCCGAGAGGAACGCCTGCACCTCGAACGCCGGCATGATCACCGCCTTGCCGGCGACCGCCGTGACGACCAGCAGCTGGGAGTTGCAGCCGGTGACGTGGAACAGCGGCACCGAGATCAGCGTCGTGCGCGGCTCACGACCGAGGCTCAGGCAGCGCAGGCAGGTCTCGATGTTGGACAGGAAGTTCTCGTGGGTGGTCATCGCGCCCTTGGGGAAGCCGGTCGTCCCGCTCGTGTAGAAGATGCCGGCCAGGTCGGTGTGCGCCTGGTCGCTCACCTCCAGCGGGTCGCCGTCCGGCAGGGTGCTCCCGGGCTCGACGACGTACGCGGCGCCGGAGTCCTCGATGACGTAGCGCACCTCGGGCTCGGCGAAGCGGGTGTTCACCGGGACGACGACAGCCCCGGCCAGCAGCGTGCCCCAGAACGCGTGGACCCAGTCGTTGCCGTTGCCCAGCCGGTTGGCGACCCGGTCGCCGGGCTGCACGCCGGCAGCCCGCAGCCCGCCGGCGACCCGCGCGGCGCGGTCCCACAGCTGCCGGTAGGTCACCCGCGCGCCGCCGAGCTCGACCAGCGCCTCGGCGTCGGGGTGCGTGTCGACGGCGGTGCGCAGCATCCGCACCAGGTTCTGCGGCAGCCCGGTGTACCGGCGGACGCCGTCGGGGCCGGCCTCGGTGCCGCCGCGGTCGTAGGGGTAGGGCATGCCGGCCTCCTCGGGACGTCGTCGTCCGGAACCCCGAGTCTCGCGGGCTACCGGACGCCGTGTCCACCTGGTCAGCCGCCGGCCGGCGACCGCAGGCGGTCCTGGACCTGCTCCGCGCCGCGCACGACCGCGTCGGCCAGCGCACTGAGCGCGTCGCGGCTGCCCATGCGGCTGCTCGGGGCGGCGATGCCCAGCCCGGCCAGCGGCTGGCCCACCTGGTCCCGGAGAGCGACCGCGACGGCGCAGACACCGTCCGCGCTCTCCTCCCAGTTCAGGGCGAAGCCCTGGCGCCGGACCTCGTCCAGTTCCGTGCGCAGCGCGGCCAGGTCGGCCGGTGCTCCGGGCATGCCACCGGACGGCACCAGCCCGTCCGGGTACCGACGGTCCAGTTCGGCGTCCGGAAGACGGGCGAGGACGGCCTTGCCGACGGCGGAGGCGTGCGCCGGGCGCACGACGCCGGTGCGGTTGCCGACCCGGACCGAGCGCAGGCTCTCGGCGCAGTCGACGAACCGGACCGTGGCCCCCTCCAGGACGGCGAGGCTGGCGGTCTCGCCGGTCTCGTCCCGCAGTCGCTCCAGCACCGGGCGCGCGACCTGGCGAATGTCGATCCGGCTGAGCGCGGCCAGGCCCGCCTCGAGGAGCGCGGGACCGGGACGGTAGGCGCCGTTGGGCCGGTCCTGGGTGACGAACCCGCGCCGGCGCAGGGCCGTGAGCAGGCGGTGCGCCGTCGACCTGGCGACCCCCAGCAGGTCGGCGGCCTCGGCCACCCGCAGCGCCTGCCGCTCGCCGATCAGCTGCAGCAGCCAGAGGGCGTTGTCCACCGAGGTGCTCGGCGGTCCATCGATCGGCGCAGGATTCGACATGGCGGAAGTTTAGCCGAGCATCTGTGCAGCAGATGGAATTGCTGACAGCCTGACCGCATGACTCGGTCCTCTGCCACCGCCGCTCCCATCACCGCCGAGCGCCCGGTCGTGGTCGTCGGCGCCGGCCCGGTCGGCATGACGGCCGCCGCCGCGGTCGCCCACGCCGGCCTGCCGGTCGTGGTCGTCGAGCTGCACCCCGAGCCGCGACCGGACTGGCGGGCCAGCACGTTCCACGCGGCCACGCTGGAGCTGCTCGAGACGATCGACATCACCGGGCAGATGCACGACGAGGGCCTCGTCGTCCCGCAGTACCAGTTCCGCGACCGCCGCGACGGGCTGGTCGCCCTGTTCGACTTCACGCTGCTGGCCGACGAGACCCGCTTCCCCTACCGGCTGCAGCTCAACCAGCAGCACCTGGTGCGGATGCTCTTCGACCGACTGCGGCAGGACGCGCGCGTCCAGCTGCGCTTCGGCACCCGGTTCACCGGGCTGCGCATCGAGGACGACGGGCCCGTCGTCACCCTCGAGGGTCCCGAGGGCACGGTCGAGCTGGCGGCCTCGTACGTCATCGGCGCGGACGGCCCGCGCAGCGCCGTGCGCGCCGCGCTCGGCGTGGGGTTCGAGGGCTTCACGTATCCCGAACGGTTCGCCATCACGAGCACCTCGGTGGACCTGCAGGAGCTGCTGCCCGACCTCGGTCACGTCAACTACGTCGCCGACCCGGAGGAGTGGCTGTTCATCCTGCGCACGCCGGAGTCCTGGCGGGTGGTCTGGCCGGTCCCGGAGGGGATGAGCTCCGAGGAGGCCGCCGGCCCGGAGCGGCTGCAGCGGCAGCTCCAGCGCGTCGCGCCGTACGCGCCCGGCTATCCGGTCATCGATCACCAGGTCTACAACGTCCACCAGCGGGTCGCCGGAGCCTTCCGGGTCGGGCCGGTGCTGCTGGCCGGCGATGCCGCCCACATCAACTCCCCGCTCGGCGGTGTCGGCCTCAACTCCGGCATCCACGACGCGATGGACGCCGCGCGCCGGCTGGCCCGGGTCGCCGCCGAGGCCGCCGACCCGGACGCCGAGCTCGACGCCTACGACCGGATCCGGCGAACCGTGGCCGTGGAGTACGTGCAGGCCGACACCCAGCGCAACACCGACCGGCTGCGCGAGCGCGACGAGTCGGTGCGCCGGCAGCACCAGGACGAGATGCGGGCCATCGCCGCCGACCCCGAGCGGGCCCGCGCCTACATCCGGCGGGTCTCGCTGCTGGAGAGCGTGCAGCGCTTCGGCATCGGCCGCCCGCCCGCCGAGCTGGAGGGGGCCCGCTGAACGGGGACGAGCCGGCGGTCTCCAGCTGGGCCACCCCCGCCCGCGTCCCCACCGAGCTGGTCGAGCTGCGCCGCGCCGACGGTGTGCCGATCGACGCCCTCTGGTACCCGGCGCCCGGCGCTCGGACCGGGCTGCTGCACGTGCACGGCAAGGGCAGCAGCGTGCTCAGCGGGCCGAGCCGGTTCCTGCCGCCGCTGCTGCCGCAGGTGGCGCACCTCGCCGTCAACATGCGCTGCCACGACCTCGCCTACACCGTGGGGACCGACGACTACACCGTCGAGGGCGGCATGTGGGAAGACCTGGCGACGGGGCATCTCGACCTGGCCGCGGGGGTCGGCCACCTCCGCGAGCGCGGCATCGAGCAGATCGTGGTCTGCGGGCACTCCTCGGGTGGCTTCTACGCCGCCGACCTCATGACGCGGGAGGACGGCGTCGCCGCCTGGGTGCTGCTCTCGCCGCTGACCACCAACGCGAACCCGTTCCCGCTCTGGTGGCCCGCACCGGACGAGCGGGATCGGGCCGCCGAGCTCGCCCGGGCACTCGTCGCGGCCGGCCGGGGCCGGGAGCTCATCCCCGTCCCGGGCTGGTTCCACGCCATCAGCGCGGGCTCGCTGGTGCAGCGGCTCGCCGAGCCGGCCGGCCTGTGGGAGTCGAACGTCGCCCTGCGGACGGCGCCGACGCTGTGGGCGTGGGGCGACGCGGAGCCCCGCCACCAGCTGTGGGCCGGGCTGTTCGACGAGCTGGCCGGCCCGCGTGACCGGCGGCTGGTGCTGCCCGGCGCCGGCCACTACTACCGCGGTCAGGAGCGCGACCTCGCCGCCGGCATCGGCGCCTTCCTGGCCGGGCTGACCGGCGCTGAGCACCCGGCGGAATCAGCGCCCTCCATGCAGGCATGACCGGCGCGCCCCGACACCGACCCGCGGCGGAGATGATCGGGCCATGAAGGCTCTGGTCTACCGAGGCCCGTTCGACACCGCGCTCGAGGAGGTGCCCGAGCCGGTACCCGAGCCGGGCTCCGTGCTCGTCGAGGTGGCCGCCGTCGGCATGTGCGGCTCCGACGTCACCGCGTTCGCCGGGCACATGGACACCGCGAAGCCGGGGAACGTCCGCGGGCACGAGTTCGCCGGCCGGGTGGTGGCCGCGGCGGGTGCCGGCGAGGAGTGGATCGGCCGGCCGGTCTCGGTGAACCCGAACGTGACCTGCGGTCGGTGCCGGTTCTGCCTCGCAGGCGCCGACAACCTCTGCCCGGAGGGACTGCTGATCGGGGTGCACCGGGCCGGCGCCTACGCCGAGCTGGTCAGCGTCCCCTCGAGCCTCCTGGTCGAGTTCCCGGAGTCGATCGCCATGACCACCGCGGCGACCACCGAGCCGCTGGCGCAGGCGGTGCACGACGTCCGGCTGGCGCTGCGTGACGGCCCCGTCGAGACCGCCCTGGTCATCGGCGCGGGTGCGATCGGCTTCTTCGTCCTGCAGGCGGCCCGCAACCTCGGCATCGACTCGGTCGCCGTCCTCGAGCCGGACCCGGCCCGCCGGGGCGCGGCGGCAGCCGCCGGCGCCGCCCGGGTCTTCGCGTCCCCGGAGGAGGCCGACGACGCCCTGCGCGGGGCGCAGGTGGACGCCGTCTTCGACGCCGTCGGCACGGAGGCGACACGGCAGCTGGCCCTGGCCGGCACCCGGCAGGGCGGCACCGTCGTCCTCGTCGGGCTGCACGCCGACACCAGCACCCTGGCCTTCCGCGACGTCATCCGGCGGGAGATCACCCTGCGGGGGTCGATGGCCGAGACCGCCGACGACTTCCGGCTGGCCGCCGCCTGGCTGGCCGACGGCCGGGCCGGGCTGCCCGACCTCGCGGCGCCGCACGACCTCGCCGACGGCCCCGCGCTGTTCGCCGAGCTCGCCCGCGGCGGCCGCAGCGAGCTGCGCACCTTCCTCGCCGGCCGGCGCTGACGCGAGCGACGAGGGCCCCGACCGCACCGGCGGTCGGGGCCCTCGTCGGGAGCGACTCAGCTGAAGTCGAAGTTCTCCACCTGGACGTCCCGGGTCAGCTTCCAGTAGTCGAGGATCGGGAAGGGCCAGACCTGCGAGACCCGGCCGGTGCCCTTGTTCTTGTACCAGCTGTTCACGCTGCTGACGCCCCAGGAGGCGAGCCGGTTCGCGGCGTCCACCTTCTCCTGGTAGGCCGCCAGGACCTCGGGCCTGACGTCGATGGTCCGCTGCCCGGTGGTGAGCAGCAGCCGGATCGTCTGCAGCAGGTAGTGGACCTCGAGCTCCGACATCAGGATCAGGCTGCCGTTGATCACCAGGTTGGTGTTGGGCCCGAAGACGACGATCAGGTTCGGGAAGTCCGGCACGTGCATGCCGAGGTAGGCGGTCGCGTCGCCGGCCCAGCGCTCGTGCAGGTCCGCGCCGCCCCTGCCGGTGATGGTCATCGGCGTCAGGAAGTCCGAGGCCTTGAACCCGGTGGCGTAGATGATCACGTCCACCTGGTGCTCGACGCCGTCCGCGGTCAGGACGCCCTTCTCGGTGATCTCGACGATCCGGTCGGTGACCAGGTCGACGTGGTCACGCTTGAGCGCCGCCGGCCAGACGCCGTTGTCGCGCATCATCCGCTTGGCGCCCGGCGTGTAGGTCGGCATGACCTTCTCGAGCAGGTCCGGCCGGTCGCCGAACTGCTTCTCCATGTGCGCGGTCAGCACCTGGCGCAGCTCCTCGTTGCGGGCCGACACCGAGATCGGGTGCTCCCACTCGGGGTCGACGACCATGAACGGCCGGCGGCCCTCCACCGAGGTCCAGAACTGGAAGAAGCGGTACCAGCGGTGGTAGTAGGGCACGTGCCGGAACAGCCACGACAGCCCGGTCGGCAGCTCGTCGTGGTAGTCGGGAGCCGGGAGCATCCACGGCGGCGTCCGCTGGAACAGGTGCAGCTCGGCGACGTCGTCCACGATCGAGGGCACGACCTGGTAGGCGCTGGCGCCGGTGCCGATGACGGCCACCCGCTTGCCGGTGAGCGACTCGTCGTGGTTCCACTGCGCGGTGTGCCACGACGGGCCGGCGAAGCGGTCCTGGCCGGGGATGTCGGGGAAGTTCGGCCGGTTGAGCTGCCCGACCGCGGTGACCACCATGTTCGCGGTGATCGTGTACTCCGCGCCGTCCTTGGGCTGCACCCGCACGGTCCAGGTCGCGGTGTCCTCGTCGAACGCCGCGGCGACCACCTCCTGCTCGAAGCGGATGTGGCGGCGCAGGTCGAAGTCCTCGGCCACGTCGCGGAAGTAGTGCCAGATGGCGTCGCGGGCGGAGAACCGGTGCGGCCAGTTGTCCTTCTGCGCGAAGGAGTAGCTGTAGGCGAAGTTGTTGGTGTCCAGCCGGCAGCCCGGGTAGCTGTTCTCGTACCAGGTGCCGCCGACGTCGTCGTTCTTCTCCAGGACGACGAAGGGGACGCCGGCCTGCTCGAGCCGGTGTGCGGTCACCAGACCGGTCATGCCGGCCCCGACGACGACGACGGAGAAGTCGCGGTCGGGGGCGAGCTCGGCCTTCGTCCACTCCGGCGCGCCCGCGTCGACCGGCATGGCCAGCTCGTGGGCGAGCAGCGGCTGGTACTCGCCGGGGGCGTCGCCGGTCACGAACTCCATGAGCTCGGTGACCTGCTCGGGCTCGAGGTCGCCGTGCAGCCGGTAGCCGCCCTCGCGGTAGCGCAGCAGTGCCTGCAGGGCCAGTTCCCGCGCCCGGTCCTGGGCCTCCGGGGTCATGCCGCCCTGCGGGTCCACGCCGGCCGCGGTGAGCCGCATGTTCGGGCGCAGGCTGCGATCGACCAGACCCAGGTCGCCGGTCACCTGCGCCAGCGCGGGGAGCAGGGACGGCAGCTCGGCGTCGAGCAGGATCTGCCGGAGGCGGTCCTCGTCCTCGGAGAACGGCTCGGGGATGTGGGCGATCGCCATCGATGGTTCCTGCCTGTCTGGGGGGCGCGGCGCAGGGTTCGGCCGCCGCGAGGTGGAAACTGTCTAGCAACGGTCAGAACCGGCCCGCCAATACTTGGAACGCCTCCGGTGATCTCCCCGAGGAATGACAGCGGTCGGTGAGGGGTCGTCCCGGGCATGACGGGACGCGCCGGTGTCGATTCCCTGGAGTGCCAAGGGGCCTGAGCTCTGATTCCTGTGGGGAATCAGTTGGTCAGCGGCATGCATTGGAGTCATCGGTCACGGGCTGTTGTGATGCCAGTCACCAGCCGTTTCTGCCCTGCCGCTCCGGGGCCCGCCGATACCGAGGACCGATGCAGCCGATGACCCAGTCCGTCGCGCCCCTGGCGCCGAGCGCGGACGTCGTCGCGGTGGGCGGTGCGCGGGTGCGCGTGCTGCGGGCGGGCGGAGGCGCCCCGCTGGTCTACCTGCACGGCGTGGGCGACCTCGGCGGCTGGCTCCCGGCGCTGGCCGACCTGGCCACGGACCGGCGGGTGATCCGACCGGACCACCCCGGCTTCAACGGCAGCGAGGACGCGGCGGCCGTCGACTCGATCGGCGCGCTCGCCGAGCACACCCTCGCGCTGCTCGACGCCCTCGGGATCGAGCGGGCGGACGTGGTCGGCACCTCCCTCGGCGGGTGGATCGCCGCCGAGCTGGCGCTGCGCGCCCCCGATCGCGTCGGCCGGCTGGTGCTGGTCGACCCGGCGGGTCTCGAGGGCACGGTCCGGGGCCCGTCCATGTACGACGTCGATCCCGACGAGCTCGTGGCGCTCACCTGCGGCGACGCCGACTCCCTGGCCGCCGGCCGCGGTCGCGAGGCGGCCGTGCGGGCCGACGCGGCGCTGCGCACCCGTCGCGCCCGCAATGCCTCGGCCGCCCGCCGGCTGGGCGGGCCGGCACTGACCGACCCCGGCCTGGCCGCCCGGCTGACCGGGCTGCGGGTGCCGACGCTCGTGGTCTGGGGCGAGCTCGACGGGCTGCTGCCCGCACAGCTCGGCCGGGAGTGGGCCGCTGCCATCCCCGGCGCCCGGCTGCACGTGGTGCCGGGCGCGGGTCACCTGCCGCTCGTCGACCGTCCGGCGGAGTTCACCGCCCTGGTCCGCGACTTCCTCGCGGCGGACCCGGCCCTCCCGGCCGCGGTCGCCACTGCTCCTGCCGGCTCGGTAGCTCGGTAGGTCCACGGATTCCGGCCGCGCCGTGCGGACCGGTGCACAGAGAACACCAGGCGCAGGCCTCATCGCGGAGGTAAGTGTGAAGATCACGAAGTACGTCGCCGGGGTCACGCTCGTGGCCCTGACGGCCGCGTGCGGCGGCGGCAGCTCGGCCGCCGAGGGCGGCGACGGCGGGGACAGCTCCGGCGGTCCGGCCACGCTCAACGTCGCCTACGTGCCCTATAACGGCAACGCGCCGACCTTCCTGGGCATCGACCAGGGCATCTACGACGATCACGACATCACGCTGGACATGCAGGTCGCCCAGGCGCCGGCCGCCGCGATCTCCAGCCTCGTCAGCGGTGACGTGCAGATCGCCTTCACCACGATCGTCACCCTGGTGACGGCGGTGTCGCAGGGCACCCAGATCCGGTGCGTCACCCCGGTGGACGGCACGGTGAGCTCCTCGGACGACCAGCTGTCGACCGCCACGATGGTCCGGGCCGACAGCCCGGTGCAGACCCAGGCCGACCTCGAGGGCAAGAGCGTCGGCGTCGTGGCGCTCGGCTCGCAGAACCACCTGTTCACGCTGCAGGAGGCCGAGAAGGCCGGCATCGACCCGAAGAGCGTCAACGTCGTCCAGATCCCCTTCCCGCAGATGCAGCAGGCGCTGGAGTCCGGCCAGGTCGACGCGGTCGTGTCCACCCAGCCGTTCACCGCGCAGATCCAGGCCGCCGGCGGACGGGTCGTCAACTGGCCCGAGGCCGAGCTCAACGAGGGCGGCAACGGCACCTGCTACGCGGCCTCCGCCCAGTACATCCAGGAGAACCCGGACGTCGTCAAGCGGTTCGTCGAGGCGCACACCGAGGCGATCAACTACGCCAAGGACCACGTCGACGACGCCCGCGCGACCATCCCGAACTACATGGACGTCCCGGCCGAGGTCGCCAAGAGCGCCGTCCTGGGCGTGGACTACAACGCGGAGCTGAACACCGACTCGATCGAGAAGTTCGAGAAGTCGATGAAGCAGTTCGGGTTCATCGAGGACGACGTCCCGGTGGACGAGCTCGTCTACACCCCCTGACCGACCGGGGAGGCGCCGCCGCCGCGGCGCCTCC
Organism: Geodermatophilus sp. SMS 5-13; assembly: GCF_059428245.1. Lineage (NCBI taxonomy): Bacteria > Bacillati > Actinomycetota > Actinomycetes > Geodermatophilales > Geodermatophilaceae > Geodermatophilus > Geodermatophilus sp. SMS 5-13. Next base: position 3,961,308 of record NZ_CP165729.1, on the reverse strand, counting down.
CCGGCCGTCGTCCCGACACCGGCGAACCGAGCAGAAGAGATCCAGGCGTATGAGCACATCCCTCCTCACCCCCCGGGACGCGGTCACGCCGCGCCCGGCTCCACCCCCGCGCAAGACGTGGGCGCGGGCCCGCCGGATCGCGGTCTCCCTCGCCGGCGTCGTCGGGTTGCTGCTCCTGTGGCTGGTGCTCGGCGCAACCGGCGTGCTCGACCCGGACGCCATCCCCGGACTGCCCGACACGGCCGCCGCGCTGGGCACGGAGCTGGTCAGCGGCGACTTCTGGGCGGCGCTCGGCGCGACGCTGTCCGGCTGGGGGCTCGGGCTGCTCGTCGGGTCCGTTGCCGGGCTGCTGCTCGGCACCCTGATCGGCCTGTCCTCGGTGCTGCAGGTCAGCACGGCGGTGGTCGTCGAGTTCCTCAAGACCGTCCCGATCATCGCGATCCTGCCGCTGGCGATCCTCGTGCTCGGCACCACGCTGACGATGAAGGTCGCGCTGGTCGCGTTCGGGGTCCTGTGGCCGCTGCTGGTGCAGACGATGTACGGCGTCAAGGCGATGGACCCGGTCATCCGCGACACGGCCACCGCCATGGGGATCGGCCCGGTTCGCCGGTTCTTCGTCGTGGTGCTGCCCTCGGCCGCGCCCTACATCGCCACCGGCCTGCGGGTGGCCGCGTCCGGGGCGCTCATCCTCACCGTCGTCGTCGAGCTGATCGCCGGCGGCTCCGGGCTCGGCGTGGAGATCTCCACCGCCGCGATCTCGGGCGCGCCGGCGCTGCCGGCCATGTACGCCCGCATCGTGGTCGCCGGGATCCTCGGCTTCCTCATGGCCGCGCTGCTCGGCCGCCTCGAGCGCCGCGTGCTGCGCTGGCACGAGGCCTACCGGCCGGGAGGTGCGGCATGACCCGCGCGCGACGGATCACCCTCACCCTGCTGCTCGGCGTCTGGCTGCCGATCGCGCTGATCGCCGCGTGGTGGTTCGGCTCGGCGGGCTCGTTCGACCCGTACTTCCCGCCGCTGCAGTCGATCGTGGACCGGCTGGCGAGCCTGTGGTTCTTCGACGGGATCACCGAGAACCTGCTGCCCAGCCTGGGCCACCTCGCCGTCGGCTACCTGCTGGCCGCGGTGGTCGGGATCGGCGTCGGCGCGCTGCTCTGGCGGCTGCCACCGCTGGCCACCGCGCTGCACCCGGTCATCTACTTCCTCTACGTGCTGCCGTCACCGGCGCTGCTCCCGGCGGTCATGCTGATCTTCGGGCTGGGCACGGCGATGAAGGTCTGGATCATCTTCTTCACCGCGGTGTGGCCGGTGCTGCTCAACACCGTCGACGGCCTGCGCGGCACCGACACCGTCAAGCTGGACCTGGCGCGGTCGATGAACCTCTCCACCCTGCAGACCCTGCGGCTGGTCGTGATCCCGTCGGCGGCGCCGCAGATCTTCGCCGGCCTCCGCACCGCCCTGCAGTTCGGGATCATCCTCATGGTGGTCAGCGAGTTCGCCGCGGCCACGGAGGGGATCGGCTACTTCATCCTCTACGCCCAGCAGACCTTCCGGACGATGGACATGTGGACCGGGATCCTCGTCCTCGGCGTCGTCGGATCGATCCTCAACTTCCTGTTCCTCCGACTCGAAAGGCGAGTGCTCCAGTGGCACTACCGCGCACGTACAGCCCTGAACATGGTGTGAGCACGGTGAACCCCGCCCCCGCCACCGCCGAGGACCGCCCGACCGTCGGGACGCCGGTGCTCGAGGCCCGGTCCGTCCAGAAGGCCTACCGCACGGACGACGGGCCGAAGGTCGCCGTCCAGGACATCAGCTTCAGCGTCGCGCCCGGCGAGTTCGTCTGCGTCGTCGGCCCCAGCGGTGCCGGCAAGACGACCCTGCTGCGCTGCCTGTCCGGTCTGATGCCGGCGACCAGCGGCGAGACCCTCTTCGAGGGCAAGGCGATCCAGCGGGTGCCCGACCGGCTGTCGGTCGTCTTCCAGGACTACAGCCGCTCGCTGTTCCCCTGGTCGAAGGTCGCCGCCAACGTCGAGCTGCCGCTGAAGGTGCGCAAGGTGCCCAAGGAGCAGCGGGCGGCGCGGGTCGCCGAGATGCTCGACGCCGTCGGCCTCTCCGGGGCCGGCAACAAGTACCCCTGGCAGCTGTCGGGCGGCATGCAGCAGCGGGTGGCGATCGCCCGGGCCCTGGCGTTCCGGCCGGATCTGCTGCTCATGGACGAGCCGTTCGCCTCGGTGGACGCCCAGACCCGGTTCGAGCTCGAGGACATGATCCTGCGGGTCCGCGACGAGTTCGGGGTCACGGTCGTGCTCGTCACGCACGACATCGACGAGGCGGTCTACCTCGCCGACCGGATCGTCGTGCTCTCCCAGGCGCCCAGCTCGGTCCAGGAGATCGTGCCCGTGCCGCTGGACCGCCCGCGGAACCAGGCGGTCACCCGCAACGACCCCGAGTTCGCCCACCTGCGGACCCGGATCCTCGAGATGGTGACCGGGCCCCGGCCCAGCTGATCCATGGAACTGCGACACCTCCGTTACTTCGTCGCCGTCGCCGAGGAGCTCCACTTCGGCCGCGCCGCCGAACGGCTGTTCATCGTCCAGCCGGCGCTGTCGAAGCAGATCGCGGCGCTGGAGAAGGAGCTCGGCGTCGAGCTGTTCGTCCGCACCAAGCGGCACGTGGAGATGACGCCGGCGGGGACGGCGCTGCTCGAGGACGCGCGGCAGGTGCTGGCCCAGGCCGAGGGAGCGAAGCTGCGCGCCCAGCTGGCCAGCCGGGGCGAGGTCGGCGTGCTGGAGGTCGGCTTCGTCGTCCCCGTGCTCTACGACCTGCTGCCGCACATGCTGCGGGCGTTCCGGGCGGAGTTCCCGACCGTCCGCCTCTCGCTGCACGAGCTGCACAGCCGGGAGATCACCAACGGGCTGATGAGCCGTGACCTGCACGTCGGGTTCAGCCGGCTGCCGATCAGCGGGGACGGCGACAGCCTGCGCGTGCTCCCGCTGGTGGAGGAGCCGGTGGTGGTCGCCGTCCCGGAGACGCACCCGTTCGCCGCCCGGGAGACGGTCGCGCTCGCCGACCTCGCCGACGAGGACCTGATCCTGATCACCCGGTCCGAGGAGCCCGAGCTCTACGACGCCCACGTCGCGGCGTGCGCCGCGGCCGGGTTCAAGCCGCGGGTCGCGCACCAGGTGGACCGCACGCACGTCGCGGTCGGCCTGGTCGCCGGCGGGCTGGGGATGTGCTTCGTCCCCTCCTCCGCGGAGCTGACCGCGCACCCCGGGGTCGCCTACCGGCCGCTGGTCGACCCCAGCCCCCGGATCACCTTCGGGGCCATCTGGAACCCCGAGGCCGTCGCCCCCGTGCTGCAGAACTTCCTCTCGCTGCGGCCGTGGGCCGGCGTCCGCAACGGCGTGCCGGCCGACGCCGCCCGACCGCTACCCCTCCACGAAGGAGCCGCCTGATGACCGCCTCGCCCCCGGCACCCGACCGTGCCGCCGTGCTGGACCGCCTCTTCGACGTCTCCGGGCTCGGCGCGGTGGTGACCGGCGCGGCCAGCGGCCTCGGGCTGGCCGTCGCCGAGGTCCTCGCCGAGTGCGGTGCCCACGTGACGCTCGCCGACGCCGATGCCGAGTCGCTGGCCGTCGTCACCAAGGAGCTGGCCGGGCGCGGGCTGTCGGTCCGCAGCGCGGTCGTCGACGTCGCCGAGCCCGACGCCGTCGACGAGCTCCTGCGGACGGCGTCCGAGCAGCCTGGCGGGCTCTCGATCGTCTTCGCCAACGCCGGCATCTCCGCCGGCACCGGCCCGACCACGCCCGAGGGACAGCTCACCGCGGTCGACCGCGACCGCTGGGACCGGGTGATCGCGATCAACCTCGGGGGCGTCTTCTCGACGCTTCAGGCGGCGGCGAAGTACGTGACCCGCGACGGGCGCGGGCGGGTCGTCGTCACCTCGTCGGTCGCCGGCCTCGGCGGGGACCCGATGGTCGGCTACGCCTACGCGGCCAGCAAGGCCGGGGTCATCGCCCTGGTCAAGCAGGCCTCGGCCGACCTCGGCCGGGACGGCATCCTCGTCAACGCCATCGCCCCCGGGTCCTTCCGCACCAACATCGCGGGCGGCCGGATCAAGACCCCGGGCGCCGCCGAGCAGTTCGCGCAGACCACCCTCGTCGGCCGGCTCGCCGAGCCGAGCGAGCTGCAGGGGCTGGCCCTGTTCCTCGCCTCGCCGGCGGCCGGCTACGTCACCGGCGCCACGTTCGTGATCGACGGCGGCGCCACCGCCATGCGCCAGCTCCCGCAGATCGGAGGAACCGACTCATGACTCTCTCCACCGACACCGAGGCGGAGCTGGAGGAGTTCTACCGGGACCTCGCCGCGGTGGACCTGCGGCCGCTGTGGACCATCACCGAGCAGCTGCTCACGCCCACCCCGAGGCCGAAGTCCATCCCGTGGCTGTGGTCGGCGGCGACGATGAAGCCGCTGGCCCGCCGGGCCATCCAGCTGGTCCCGGTGGAGCGGGGCGGGGAGCGGCGGGTGCTGAGCCTGCAGAACCCCGGCCTCGGCGGCCGGCCGTACGCGGCGGGGACGCTGTGGGGCGCGCTGCAGTGCCTGGGCCCGCGCGAGGTCGCGCCGGCGCACCGGCACACCCCGGGCGCGATCCGCTGGGTGCTCGAGGGCCAGGGCGTCTGGACGACGGTCGACGGCGACGCCTGCGACATGCGCCCGGGCGACCTGATCCTGACCCCGTCGATGAACTGGCACGACCACGTCAACGGCGGCGACGAGGAGATGTTCTGGTTCGACGGGCTCGACCTGCCGATGATCGAGGCCCTCGACGGCGTCTTCTTCGAGGAGTACCCGGGGCCGGGGGAGAGCCAGCCCGAGCCCGCGGAGCACAACACCTCCGAGCGCACGCACGCCGGCGGCACCCGCTACGTCGACGGCGCCGTCGACGGGCCGCTGAGCCCGGCCCCGTCGCCGCTGCTGATCTACCGCTGGGCCGACACCGCCGCCGAGCTCGACCGCCGGGCGCAGGGCAGCGACGAGGCGCTGACCGCGATCGAGTACGTCAACCCCACCACCGGCGCCAGCGTGCTGCCGACCCTCGGCTGCGCGGTGCACCGGGTGCGCGCCGGCCGGGCCACCACCCCGGTCCGCCGCTCGGGCAACGCCGTCTACGTCGTCTACCGGGGCGCCGGGTCCAGCGTCATCGACGGGCAGCGCTTCGACTGGGGGCCCGGCGACATGTTCGTCGTCCCGTCCTGGGCGGCCGTCGAGCACGCCGCCGAGGAGCAGGCGGACCTCTTCGTCCTCACCGACGCCCCGGTGCTGCGCGCCCTGGGCATCTACCGCGAGCAGGCGCTGCCCGGCCCGCAGGCCGTCACCAGCACCTTCACCCCCCGCTGAACTGGAGCACCGAACACGTGAAGCTGGCCCTCTTCGACGACAACCGCCTCGGCGTCGTCACCACCTCGCCCGACGGCGACACCGTCGTCGACGTCACCGACGCGCTGCCGTGGCCGCACGATCCCGACGCGCTGACCGCCGGCTGGTGGCGGGCGCTGTGCCGGGACTACGCCGGGCTCGCGCCGGCGCTCGCCGCCGCGGCGGCCCAGGGCACGCCCCGGCCGGTGGCCGAGGTGGAGCTGCGCGCCCCGGCGCTGGCTCCCACCAAGGTCATCGCCGCCGCCAGCAACTACGGCGACCACGTCGCCGAGATGCACGGCGTCCAGGAGCGGACGCTCGGCAAGGTCGAGCACTGGATGATGAACTTCGACGTCTTCCTCAAGGCGCCGTCGTCCATCGTCGGCCCCGGCTCGGACGTCGTGCTGCCGCCGGACGTCGTCGCCGCCGGCCACGAGGTGCACCACGAGTCGGAGCTGGTGATCGTCATCGGCCGCGGCGGCAAGGACATCCCGCTCGAGGCGGCGATGGACGCCGTCCTGGGCTTCACCGCGGGACTGGACATCACCGTCCGCTCGGCCGCCGACCGCTCCCGCCGCAAGAGCTACGACAGCTTCAGCCCGCTGGGCCCGTGGCTGGTCACCCGCGACGAGATCGGCGACGGCGGGGACCTCGGCATCCTGCTGACCAGCGGGGGAGAGGTGCGGCAGTCGGTCAACACCCGCGACCTGCTCACGCCGGTCCCGCAGATCGTGGCGTACGCCTCCACGATCATGACGCTCAACCCCGGCGACGTGATCTTCACCGGCGCCCCGCCCGGGGTCGGCCCGATCGCGGCCGGCGAGAAGCTGGAGATGACCATCGGCGGCATCGGCTCGATGACCGTCGCCGTCCGGGAGTGACACTGCTCCCGTGACCTCGGTGACGCTGGCCTACGGCCGGACCGGGCTGACCGTCGACGTCCCGGACGACGCGGCGGTGATCACCCCGGTGCACACCGCCGCGGCGCCGGACGTCGGGGCCGAGCTGCGGCGCGCGCTGCGCGAGCCGGTGTCCGGGCCGCCCCTGCGCGAGCGGGTGCGGCCCGGGCAGACGGTCGCGATCTCGGCGTGCGACATCACCCGGGCACAGCCGCGGCACCTGATGATCCCCGCGCTGCTCGAGGAGCTCGACGGCGTCGTCGACCTCGACGACGTCGTGATCCTGGTGGCGACCGGCACCCACCGCGCCAACACCGAGGCCGAGCTGCGGGCGATGTTCGGCGACGCCGTCGTCGACAGCGTGCGCATCGTCAACCACGACGCCCGCGCCCGCGACACCCACCGCTTCGTGGGCACGTTCGGCGACGGCGTCCCGGTGTGGCTCAACGAGCTCTGGGTCGACGCCGACGTGCGGCTGACCACCGGCTTCGTCGAGCCGCACTTCTTCGCCGGCTTCTCCGGCGGCCCCAAGATGATCGCCCCGGGACTGGCCGCGCTGGACACGGTCCTGGTCCTGCACGACGCGAAGCGGATCGGCGACCCGCGGGCCACCTGGGGGATCACCGAGGGCAACCCGGTGCACGACGACGTCCGCGCGGTCGCCGCCGGCACCGGGGCCACGTACGCCTTCGACGTCATCCTCAACCGCGAGCAGGAGGTCATCGCCGCGTTCGGCGGCGACCTGCTGCCGATGCACGCCGCGGCCGTGGCGGCGGCACGCGGCGTCGCCATGGCGCCGGTGGACGCGCCGTTCGACGTGGTCGTGACGACCGGCTCGGGCTATCCGCTGGACCAGAACCTGTACCAGTCGGTGAAGGGCATGTCCGCCGCCTCCCAGGTCGTGAAGCCCGGCGGGCTGATCGTCTGCGCCGCGGAGTGCGTCGACGGCTTCCCCGACCACGGCTCCTACCGGGAGGTGCTCACCTCGGCCGCCTCCCCGCAGGAGCTGCTCGACGTGATCTCCGCGCGGGAGGTCACCGTGCCCGACCAGTGGCAGGTGCAGATCCAGGCTCGCATCCAGGCGCGCAATCGGGTCATCATGCACACGTCGCATCTGTCGGACGACGAGCTCGCGGAGGCCCACCTGGCGCAGACCGCCGACATCTCCGAGGCCGTCGCGGCGGAGGTCCGCGACGTGGGCCGGGGAGCGCGCGTGTGCGTGCTCCCGGAGGGCCCGCAGACGATCCCGTACGTCCGGAGGGCCGGCCGCTGAGCACCGTCGTCGTCGCGCTCGACAAGTTCCGCGGCTCGCTGACGGCCGTGGAGGCCTGCGCGGCGCTGGTCCGGGGGCTGCAGGCCGCCGGGGCGGACGCGGCCGCGCTCCCGGTCGCCGACGGCGGGGAGGGCACGGTGGGCGCCGCCGTCAGCGCGGGCATGGGCGCGATCCACCGTCAGGTCAGCGGCCCGGCGGGGGAGCCGGTCGACGCGGTCCTCGCCGTCTCGCGGGAGTCCGCGGTGGTGGAGCTGGCCGAGGCCTCCGGCCTGCACCTGCTCGCCGAGCGGCAGCCGCTCACCGCCACCACCCGCGGGACCGGGGAGCTGATCCGCGCCGCGCTCGACCTCGGCTGCCGGTCGGTCGTCCTCGGCGTCGGCGGCAGCGCCACCACCGACGGCGGCGCGGGGCTGCTGGAGGCGCTCGGGGCGCGGCTGCGCGACGCGGACGGCCGGCCGCTGCCGCCGGGCGGCGCAGCGCTGCGCGACCTCGCCGAGCTCGACCTGTCGGGCCTGGACCCGCGACTCGCGGACACCCAGCTCACGCTGGCCAGCGACGTCGACAACCCGCTGCTGGGCCCGAACGGCGCGGCCGCGGTCTTCGGCCCGCAGAAGGGCGCGACCCCGGAGGACGTCGCCGTCCTCGAGGCCGGGCTGACCCGCTGGGCCGAACGGGTGGCCGCCGCGACCGGCCGCGACCTGGCCGAGCAGCCCGGCGCCGGCGCGGCCGGCGGCACCGGGTTCGCCGCGCTCGCCGTCCTGGGGGCGCGGATGCGGCCGGGCATCGACGTCGTCCTCGACGCGGTCGGCGCCGACCGCGCCCTCGCCGGCGCTGCGCTGGTCGTCGTGGGGGAGGGGAAGCTGGACGAGCAGAGCCTGGCCGGCAAGGCGCCGGTCGGGGTCGCCCGCCGCACCCCGCCCGGCGTCCCGGTGGTCGCGGTCTGCGGCGACTGCACCGTGTCCCCGGAGCGGCTGCGCGAGGTCGGCATCGGCGCGGTGCACACCCTGGTCGAGGAGGCCGGCGGCGACCGCGACCGGGCGATGGCCGACGCGGCGGAGCTGCTGGAGCGGATCGGCCGGCGGCTGACGTCCGGCTGAGCTGGCAGGCTCGCGGCCGTGCACCCGCTGGCCGGCTGGCTCGTCACCGCGGCCGGGGCCGTCGTCGTCCTGCTGGCGCTGCGGGACATCTTCCACACCCTGTGGCACCCGAGCGGGCGCAGCGGCTTCAGCCGGCGGGTGATGGCCGCCGTGTGGCGGGCCGGCCGACCCCGGCGCGGACGCCACCGGGTCAGCGTCCTGGCCGGGCCGCTGTCGATGGGCCTGGTCGTCATCGGCTGGGTGGCGCTGATCGCGCTGGGCTGGACGCTGGTCTACTGGCCGCACCTGAGCGGGGGCTTCGTCCTCGGCAGCGACCTGGTCAGCCGAGGCCGGGGCGGGCTGCTCGACGCGCTGTACGTGTCGATGGTGACCGTGGCGACGCTCGGGTTCGGCGACATCGTGCCGACCGAGGAGTGGCTGCGGATCGCCGTCCCGGTGGAGGCGCTGCTCGGGTTCGCGCTGATCACCGCGGCCGTCACGTGGGTGCTGCAGGTCTACCCCGCGCTGACCCGCCGCCGGTCGCTCGCCGTCCGGCTGTCGCTGCTGGGGCGGGCCGACGCCGTCCGGGTCCTGGCCGAGGAGGACATCGCGATGACCGCACCGCTGCTGGAGAGCCTCACCGGTGAGCTCGTGCAGGCGCGTGTCGACCTCAGGCAGTACGCCGAGACCTACTACTTCCGGGACGGCGAGGAGGCCGAGTCCCTGGCCGCCAACATCGGGACGGCGGCCCGGCTGGCGCGCGCGGCGGCCGGCTCGCCCCGGGCCGACGTCCGGTTCGCCGGGCGGCTGCTCGCCACGGCGCTCGACGACCTCGCCCGGCTGATCGACGAGCAGTTCCTGCGCATCGGCGGCTCCCTGGACGACGTCCTGGCGGGGTACGCCACCGACCACGGGCACCGCCCATTCCGTTCCGTCTGACAGAACGTCTGCATCCGCATGTCGCCGTCTCGCGAACCGACGGGCTAGCGTCGGCGGCGTCCCCGCACCCTGGAGGAGAAGTCGTGACACCCGAGACCCTGCCCTGGTGGGCGGACGGCGAGCGGCACCTCGCCACCGCCCTCGGCCGGCTCGTCGACGACGAGTTCGACCGGCCGTCGCTGCTGCCCGGCTGGACCCGGCAGACCCTGCTCGCCCACGTCGCCCGCAACGCCGACGCGCTGGTCAACCTGCTGACCTGGGCCCGCACCGGCGTCGAGACGCCGATGTACCCCTCCCAGGAGGCGCGGGAGGCCGGGATCGCCGAGACCGCGCAGCTGCCCGCCGACGCGCTGCGCGGGGAGGTGCTGGCCGCCACCGAGCGGCTCGCCGTGGCGGTCGGGCAGATGCCCGACGAGGCCTGGCAGGCCGAGGTGCGCACCAACCAGGGCCGCGCGGTCCCGGCGGCGGAGGTGCCGTGGATGCGCTGCCGCGAGGTGTGGGTGCACGCCGTCGACCTCGACGCCGGGGTCACCTTCGCCGACGTTCCCGACGACGTGCAGGCCGCGCTGGTCGACGACGTGTTCCGCATGTGGGACCGCCGCGACCAGGTGCCCGACGTCGTCCTGTTCGCCGGCGACCGCGAGTGGGGCACCGGCTCCCTCGCCGTCGCGGGCCCGCTGCCCGCGGTCACCGCCTGGGTGACCGGCCGCGGCACGGGTGAGGACCTCACCGCCGACGGTCCGCTGCCCACCCTGGCGGCGTGGCTGTGAGCGCCCCGGCCGCGGTGCGGGCGCCGGAGACCGCCGCCGACGTGGTCGTGGTCGGCGGCGGCATCGGCGGGCTGACCGCCGCGCTGGCCCTGGCCCGCTCGGGCCGCTCGGTGCGGGTGCTGGAGCGCTCCGCCGAGTTCGCCGAGGTCGGCGCGGGGCTGCAGCTGGCCCCGAACGCAACCCGGGAGCTGCGCCGGCTCGGCGTGCTCGACGAGATCGTCGCCCGCGGCGTGCTGCCGAAGCGGCTGGTGCTCCGCGACGCGGTCGACGGTTCGGAGCTCACCTCGCTGGGGCTGGGCGAGCAGTTCCGCGCCCGCTACGGCGGCCCGTACGTCGTCGTCCACCGCTCGGACCTGCTCGACGTCCTCGTGGGGGCGTGCGCGGCGGCCGGGGTGGCGCTGGAGACCGGCCGCAGCACCGTCGACGTCGAACAGGACGGCGACCGCGCCGAGGTGCACTGCGCCGACGGCTCGGTGCACAGCTGTGCCGCGGTGGTCGGCGCCGACGGGCTGCGCTCGGCGCTGCGCACGCGGCTCTCCGACGACCAGCCGGTGTCCTCGGGCTATGTCGCCTACCGCGGCACGGTGCCGTTCGCGCAGGCCGCCACGCACGTCGACCCCGGCGATGTGACCGTCTTCATCGGCCCGCACCTGCACTGCGTGCAGTACGCGCTGCGGGCCGGCGAGATGGCCAACACCGTCGCCGTCTTCCGCTCACCCGGGCACCTGGCCGACCCCGCCGATCCCGACTGGGGCGGTCCGGAGGAGCTCGACGAGGTCTTCGCCGGCACCTGCGCCGCCGTGCAGGACGCGCTGCCGCTGCTCTGGCGCGACCGCCGCTGGCAGATGTACGACCGCGAGCCGATCCGGCAGTGGGTCGACGGCCGCCTCGCGCTGCTCGGCGACGCGGCGCACCCGATGCTGCAGTACCTCGCGCAGGGTGCCTGCCAGTCGATCGAGGACGGCGTCGCGCTGGCCACCGCCCTGCAGGGCGAGGGCGACGTCCCGGCGGCGCTGGCCCGCTACGCCGACCTCCGCCGCGACCGCACCGCCCGCGTGCAGTCGACCGCCCGCACCTGGGGCGAGATCTGGCACGTCGACGGGGTGGCCCGGCTGCTGCGCAACGAGCTGCTGCGGACGCTTCCGACCGACCACACCCGCTGGGTCGACTGGCTCTACGGCCCGGCCCGGTAGGGACTTTCCGCGCCGAAAGTCCCCGCCTCAGCCGGCCAGCGTGGTCAGCTCCGTGGCGCAGCGGTGCAGCGCCGCGGTGAGCTCCGGGATCCGGCGCCGGGTCAGCCGCATGGCCGGCACGGACACCGTGACGGCGGCGAACGGCACGCCGGCGTCGTCCCGGACGGCGACCCCGACCGCGCTGATGCCGGCCTCGGTGTCGCCGTCGTTGACGCCGAAGCCGGCCTTGCGGACGGCGGCGAGCTGCTCGTGCAGCGCGGTCAGGGCGGTCGCGTCGAGTTCCCCGCGGTAGCGGGCGTCGACCTCGGCCGGGTCGAGCGCGGCCAGCAGGACCTTGCCGCCGGAGGCCGACGTCGCCGCCAGCCGCGCGCCGGCGCGCGAGCCGATCCGCAGCGGCTGGCGGCTCTCCTCGCTGTGCAGGAACACCGCGTCGCGGCCGTCGAGCACGACCAGGTGCACCGTCTCGTCGATCTCGTCGCGCAGCCGGCGCAGGACGGGCACGGCCAGCTCCACCAGCGCCGGGGTGGTGCGGGTGCGCTGCACGCCGCGGCGCAGCGCGGGGCCGGCGCGGTAGCGGCGGTCACCGGACTGGACGGCGAACTCCCGGTGCCGCAGCGTCGCGAGCAGCCGGTGTGCGGTGGAGCGGGCCACGCCCAGGTGCGCGGCGGCCTCGCTGACGCTGACCGCCTCGGTGGACTGCAGGAGCAGCACGAGCTGCAGGGCCTTGTCCGCGGCGTCGACGAGGTACGCCGGGGGAGGGGGCTGCTCGGCCACCCCGTCACGCTACGGCCGCGGCGCCGCCGATCTGCATTCCGCGGCCTGCGCCCACCCGGTAGAAAAAAGTTCGGCCGCGCTGTCGATCCCGTGTCGGTGCGTTCGACGTGTCAGCAGAACGGACCTCGCGCCGGTCGCCCGACCGGCCTCCGTTCCCCGGCGAAGGAGCTCATCCGATGCGTTACATGGTGATCGTCAAGGCGAACGAGCAGACCGAGAACGGCGTCCTGCCGACCGAGCAGGAGTTCGCCGAGATGGGCGCCTACAACGAGGAGCTGGTCAAGGCCGGCGTGCTGCTCGCCGGCGAGGGGCTGCTGCCCAGCTCCAAGGGGACGCGGGTCCGGTTCGACAAGGACGGCCGGTCGACGGTGATCGACGGCCCGTTCGCCGAGACCAAGGAGCTCGTCGCCGGCTTCTGGATCCTGCAGGTCTCCTCGCGCGAAGAGGTGATCGAGTGGGTGAAGAAGGCGCCGTTCCGCGACGGCGAGGTCGAGATCCGCAAGGTCGCCGAGGCCGAGGACTTCGGCGACTCGTTCACCCCCGAGCTGCGGGAGCAGGAGGACCGGCTGCGGGCGCAGTCCGCCGCGCAGCAGGGGGCGTGAGCGAGCCCGTTCCGACGGCGTCGGCGGCGACGGTGGACGTCCACCGCGTCGTCGACGCCGTCTGGCGCATGGAGTCGGCGAAGCTGGTCGGTGCGCTGACCCGCGTCACCGGCGACGTCGGCCTCGCCGAGGAACTGGCCCAGGACGCGCTCGTGGCCGCGCTCGAGCAGTGGCCGGCCGACGGCGTCCCCGACCGGCCCGGCGCCTGGTTGATGGCCACCGCCAAGCACCGGGCGATCGACACCTTCCGCCGCGCCGAGACGCTGCGGCGCAAGACCGCCGAGCTGGGCCGGGACCTGCAGGAGGCCGACGAGCCGGACTGGGCGGCCGCGCTCGACGAGGTCGTCGAGGACGACGTCCTGCGGCTGGTGTTCATCGCCTGCCACCCGGTGCTCAACCGGGACGCCCGCGTGGCGCTCACCCTGCGGCTGGTCGGGGGCCTGACCACCGACGAGATCGCCCGCGCCTTCCTCGTGCCCGAGGCGACGCTGGCGCAGCGGATCGTCCGGGCAAAGCGCACGCTCACCGCCGCGCGGGTGCCCTTCGAGGTGCCCGCGGGCGCGGACTTCACAGCCCGGCTCGCCTCGGTGCTCGAGGTGATCTACCTCGTCTTCAACGAGGGCTACGCGGCGACCGCCGGCGAGGACTGGATCCGCCCGACGCTGTGCCAGGAGGCGCTGCGGCTGGGCCGCATCCTGGCCGAGCTGACGCCGGGGGAGTCGGAGGTGCACGGGCTCGTCGCGCTGCTCGAGCTGCAGGCCTCGCGGCTGCGGGCCCGGATCGGGCCGGACGGCGCCCCGGTGCTGCTCGGCGACCAGGACCGCACGCGGTGGGACCGGGTGCTCATCGGCCGCGGCCTCGCCGCGCTGGAGCGGGCGGAGGACGCCGGTGGCAGCCTCGGGCCATACGCGCTGCAGGCGGCGATCGCGGCCTGCCACGCCCGCGCCCGGACGTTCGGGGAGACCGACTGGGTGCGGATCGCGGCGCTGTACGAGGCGCTGGCCGAGCTGACGCCGTCCCCGGTGATCGAGCTCAACCGGGCGGTCGCGGTGTCCCGCGCGTACGGGCCGGCTGCCGGGCTGGAGCTGGTCGAAGCGCTCACCGGAGTGGCGGCGCTGCGCGGCTACCACCTGCTGCCGAGCGTGCGCGGCGACCTGCTCGAGCAGCTGGGGCGGCTCGCCGAGGCGCGGGCCGAGTTCGAGCGCGCCGCCGCGCTGACCCGCAACGAGCCGGAGCGGGCGCTGCTGCTGGACCGCGCCGCGGCCTGCGGCGGCGCGCTCAGTTCCGCGTCAGCCGCTCGGCGTGCTCCCGCTCCTCCGGCCGCACCTCGGACGCCGCGGCGCTGACCAGCCGCCACGTCGTCCGGCCGCCGTCCGGCCGGTCCCCGGCACCGCGCTCGAGCGCCTCGGCGATGGTGGCCCGCACCCGCTGCTCGTCGTCCGGGTCGGCGGCGAACAGGATGCGCAGCCGCACCTCCTCGCCGGAGCGGGAGGCGGCGGTGTGGTGCGGGGCGAGCGGGCAGGGCGGCGGGTGCTCCCAGCTCCCGCAGAGGGCCACGGTGATCGCGCCCCCCGGGGCTCGGTCGTCCTCGGCCGGTTCCATGGCGAGCAGGGCGTCGTGGGCGAAGGGCAGGCGCGTCACGCGGTCATGGTGCCGTGCCTCCCGTGCTTTATCGCGATAAAGCACGGGAGGGTCAGTCGGGTTGGGAGTTCTCCACCAGCTGGGCGAGCAGGCGGCGCAGCTCGGCGACCTCGTCGTCCTCCAGGCCGGCCTTGAGCCGCCCCTCGAAGGCGGCCGCGGCCCGGCGGAGCCGGAGGAAGAGCGCCTCGCCGTCGTCGGTGAGCGTCACCTGCTGGACCCGGCGGTTGCCGGGGTCCCGGTCGCGGGTCACCAGCCCGGCGCGGACCAGACCGTCGAGGTGATGGGTGAGGGTCGGCTGCCGGACGCCGATCGCCTCGGCCAGCTCGCCCTGGGTGCGGTGCTCGCCGTTCTTCAGTGACGAAAGCACCAGCCAGGTGGCGGAGGAACCCCCGACGGCCGCGAGGGCGTCGTCGAACGCCCTGCTCAGCGTCTTGGCGACGCGGCCCACGAGAAGTCCGACGGGCAGCTCGGCGGGGCTCATCCGGCTATCTTAGATATCTAACGGTTAGGGATCTATCGATGTGCGTCGAGATGTTCCCGGGGCCGTCGACCGGGGTTCGCCTGCGCGTCAGATCGCCCGGCGAGCGTCAGGGCGTCGTCCCCGAACCCTGAGGAGCACCCCGCCCCATGACCACGTCCGAACAGCTGCCGCCGACCGACTCCGCGGTCTCCCGCCGCTCCTTCCTCGCCCGCGGCGCGGCGACCGGCCTGGGCATCGTCCTGGTCGGCAGCGTCGACACCCTCTTCGGTGCGACGCCCGCCTCGGCACGCCCCGGCGGTCCGCGCAGCGTCGGCTACGGCCCGCTGGTCCCCGACCCGAAGGGCGTCCTGTCCCTGCCCGAGGGCTTCCGCTACACCGTCGTCGCCCAGGCCGGCGTGACGAAACTCGACAGCGGCCACCTGACCCCGGCGGACCCCGACGGCGCGGCCGGCTTCCCGCGCCCGGGCGGCGGCACCGTGCTCGTCTACAACCACGAGGTCGGCGGCGACGAGGCCAACCCCGTGCCGCCCATCCCGGGCCTGGTCTACGACCCGGGTGCGCGCGGCGGGTGCACCACCCTGGAGGTCGACCGCGACGGCCGGCGGATCCGGGAGTACGTCAGCATCGCCGGCACGCACAACAACTGCGCGGGCGGCGTGACCCCGTGGGGCACCTGGCTCACCTGCGAGGAGACCGAGGCCGTCCCGACCGCCTCCAACGGGCTCCAGCAGCGGCACGGCTACGTCTTCGAGGTCGACCCCCACGACCAGTCGGCCAACCGGGAGCCGAAGCCGATCAAGGCCTTCGGCCGGTACGCCCACGAGGCCGTCGTCATCGACCCGCAGGAGAACCGCGCCTACCTCACCGAGGACGCCGGCAACCCCAACGGCCTGCTCTACCGGTGGACCGCGCCCCGCGGCGTGCGGTTGCGCAAGCGCGCGCTGCGCACCCTCGGCCCGGCCGAGGGCTCGCTGGAGGCGATGCGTGCCCTCGACCGCGGCACCCACGTGCCCGATCTGTCGGTCGCGACCGCGATCGGCACCACGTACCAGGTGGAGTGGGTGACCGTGCCCGACCGGGACGCCACCACGACCCCCACCCGGTCCCAGGCCTACGCGAAGCCGATCACCCGCAGCCGCAAGCTCGAGGGCATGTGGTGGGCCGACGGCGGCGCGTACTTCGTCTCGTCGTTCGCCCGCGCCTCCGACGGCAGCGCCGCCGAGCACGACGGGCAGGTCTGGTTCCTCGACCCGAAGAAGAACACCATCACACTCACGCTCCGGTTCGCCTACACCCCGACCGACCAGGACGGCGACCCCGACGGCCCGGACAACATCACCGTCTCCCCGTTCGGCGGCGTGATCATCGCCGAGGACGGCGAGGGCGCGCAGCACCTGCTCGGCGCGACCGACCGCGGCGAGGCGTTCCTCTTCGCGCGCAACGAGGTCAACGACGCCGAGTTCACCGGCCCCAACTTCTCGCCCGACAAGAAGATCCTCTTCGCCAACGTCCAGGGCGACGGCAGCCCGGGCAACCCCGGCTACGTCTTCGCCATCACCGGGCCGTTCCGGCACAGGACTGACGGCCGTCACCTGAACGCCGAGTGAGCGTCCGGAGGCGGCGGGCGACGCCCGCCGCCTCCGGTCATTCGGCACGACCCCTGCCGGGCGCCCGGTTAGGTTCCGGGGGTGGAGCACGACGAACCCGCCATCCGGGTGCGCGACCTGCGCAAGACCTTCCGCGTGCCCGAGCGCGAGGCGGGCCTGCGCGCGTCGCTGAAGAGCCTGGTCCGCCGGACCTACCGCGACGTGCACGCCGTCGCCGGCGTCTCGTTCGACATCGCCCCCGGCGAGGTCGTCGGGTTCCTCGGGCCCAACGGCGCCGGCAAGACGACGACGCTGAAGATGCTCTCCGGGCTGCTCTACCCGACCTCCGGCGAGGCCGTCGTCCTCGGGCACACGCCGTCGCGGCGGGAGAGGGACTACCTGCGGCAGATCACCCTGGTCATGGGCAACCGCAACCAGCTGCAGTGGGACATCCCCGCGGCGGACTCCTTCGAGATGAACCGCGCCATCTACCGGCTCGCCGACGCCGACTTCCGCCGCACCCGCGACGAGCTGGTCGAGCTGCTCGAGCTCGGCGACCTGATCAAGAAGCCGGTCCGCAACCTCTCCCTCGGCGAGCGGATGAAGGCAGAGATCGCGGCGGCGCTGCTGCACCGGCCGCGGGTGCTCTTCCTCGACGAGCCGACCATCGGCCTCGACGTCACGGCGCAGAAGCGGATCCGGGCGTTCCTCGCCGAGTACAACCGCCGGCACGGCGCGTCGGTGCTGCTCACCAGCCACTACATGGCCGACGTCCAGGCGCTGTGCCGGCGGGTGATCGTCATCGACGGCGGCGTCGTCCTCTACGACGGCGGCCTGCGGGAGCTCGCGACCCGGTTCTCGCCGCACCGCACGATCACCGTGACCCTGCCCGACCCGGCCCTCGACCTCTCCGGCTATGGGGAGGTGGTGCAGCCGCCGGACGACGAGGGGCGGGTGGTGCTGCGGGTGCCCACCGAGCGCAGCTCCGAGGTCGCCGCGGCGCTGCTGGCCGGCGCCGGGATCAGTGGGCTCACCATCGAGGAGCCGCCGGTCGAGGATGTCATCGAGCAGGTCTTCGCCGCCTCTCGGGAGCCGGCGTGACAGGCCTGCTCGGCTTCTACCGGGTGGTGGCCGCGACCGCGGTGCAGGCCCAGTTCCAGTACCGGACGGCGAACTACCTCTACATGATC
This sequence comes from Geodermatophilus sp. SMS 5-13, assembly GCF_059428245.1. Classification (NCBI taxonomy): domain Bacteria; kingdom Bacillati; phylum Actinomycetota; class Actinomycetes; order Geodermatophilales; family Geodermatophilaceae; genus Geodermatophilus; species Geodermatophilus sp. SMS 5-13. The sequence continues at coordinate 3,943,469 of NZ_CP165729.1, read as the reverse complement.
GGCATGGTCGCCGAGCCGGTCGTCTACCTCGTGGTGTGGCAGACGGTGGCCCGGGCGCAGGGCGGCGCGGTCGAGGGCATCACGGCCGGGTCGTTCGCCGCGTACTACATCGTCTGGACGCTGGTCCGGAACATGAACATCGTCTTCACGCCCTACGGGTGGGAGGAGCGCATCCAGCGCGGCGAGCTGTCGGGGGCGCTGGTCCGCCCCGTGCACCCGATCCACTACGACCTGGCCTACTTCGCCGGCTGGAAGGTCGTCGTGATCGTGCTCTGGCTGCCGATCGCCGCGGTGCTGACGCTGCTGTTCCGGCCCACCTTCGACGTCTCGGTGCTGGAGGGCGTCGTCTTCTTCGCGGCGATCTGGGGCGCCTACCTGATCCGCTCGCTGCTGCTGTGGGTGCTCGGGATGGTCACCTTCTGGACGACGCGGGTCGGCGCGCTCTACCAGCTGTTCTTCACCGCGGAGCTGCTGCTCTCCGGCCGGCTGCTGCCGCTCGCGCTGCTGCCCGCCTGGGCCGAGGACGTGGCCGCCGTGTCGCCGTTCCCGTCGACGTTCGGCTACCCGATCGAGGTGCTGGCCGGCGACCTCACCACCCGCGAGCTGCTGCTCGGCCTCGCGGTGCAGGGGCTCTGGATCGCCGTCGGCACCGTGCTGGTGGCCGCGGTGTGGCGGTTCGGGATCCGCCGGTTCTCGGCGGTGGGCAACTGATGGCCCGCTCCGTCCTCGGCACCTTCCTGCGGGTCGGCGTGCAGAACGAGCTGCAGTACCGGGTCAACTTCGTGCTCAGCCTGGTGCAGTCCCTGGTCTCGGTGGGGACGTCACTGGCCGTGCTGGCGCTGGTCTTCCTGCACACCGACTCGCTGCGCGGCTGGAGCGGCGACGAGCTGGTCGTCGTCATGGGTGTGTTCGTGCTCATGGGCGGGGTGATCCGCTCGGTGATCCAGCCGAACATGCAGCAGCTGATGGTCGATGTGCAGGAGGGCACCCTCGACGGGCTGCTCACCAAGCCGGCCGACAGCCAGCTGCTCGTCAGCGTCCGGAAGTTCGACAGCTGGCAGGCCGTCGACGTGCTGGTCGGCGTGGCGCTCGTCGTCGTCGGCCTGGTGCGGCTCGGCCGCCCGGTCGGCCTGCCCGCCGTCCTGGCGTTCGCCCTCGCGCTGGTGTGCGGGGCCGTCGCGCTCTACTGCGTGTGGCTGCTGCTCAGCGTGACCGCGTTCTGGATCGTGCGGATCGACATGCTGGTCGAGCTGTTCGAGGGCCTCTACCAGGCCGGGCGCTGGCCGGTGGGCATCTACCCGGGCTGGCTGCGGTTCGGGCTGACCTTCCTGCTGCCGCTGGCCTTCGCGATCACCGTGCCCGCCTCGGCGCTGACCCGGGGGATCCCCGGCTGGGTGCTGCTCGGCACGGTCGCGTTCACCGCCGTCCTGTTCACGGTCACCCGGCTGGTGTGGCGTTACGGGCTGCGGCACTACACGGGGGCCTCCGCCTAGAGGCGCTCCAGCAGCACGCGGGCCAGGCGGACGGCGGCGTCGTCCGGAGGGTCCTGCCCGGCCGCGGCGCGCAGCCAGCCGGCCAGCGGGCCGGCGACGGCGGGGGAGAGGACGGCGATCCAGCGGGCGCTGGCGGCGCGGGCCTCGGCCACGTGCTCGGTGCCGCCGTCCGGCCGGTGCGCGACCACCTCCGGCCGGCTGGCCAGCAGCCCGCCGATCCGCCAGTCGCCGGCGGTCGTGCGCCCGGCCAGCGCGGTGAGCCGGTCGGCCGCCGTCCGGAGGAGCGCGGCGTCGTCCGAGGTCATTCGCACACCGTACGAGTGGCCTCACGGGCAGTTTCTGCGGTCGGCGGCGTGCCGCGCACCCCGGATCGCCGGCCGATGCCGACGAAGCGGAACGGGCGCGTGCCCGATATGGTCGGCACGGCGGCCACGGGTGGTGTCCCGGCGCCACGGGGGTGCGCCGGGCCGCCGGGGGACCCGCGCCGCCGTCAGCCGCGCCGCATCGGCACGTGCGGGATGCCGTCCTCCACGTAGCCGGGCCCGCTGCGCCGGAACCCGAACCGCTCGTACCAGCCCTCCAGGTGCGCCTGCGCACCCAGGACGATCGGGACGCCGTCGCCGCACAGGGCGATGCCCGCCTCGAGCAACCGCGCGGCCAGCCCCTGCCCGCGCCAGCCCACGGCAGTGGCCACCCGGCCGATCGCCCGGCGCGCCGGCTCCTCCAGCACCCGGATCGTCGCCACCGGCTCGCCGTCGGCCTCGAACCACAGGTGCACCGTGCCCGGCTCGAGATCCCGGCCGTCGAGCTCGGGATAGGGGCACTGCTGCTCGACCACGAACACGTCGACCCGCAGCCGGCACAGGCCGTACACCTCGCGCCCGGTCAGCTCGGGGAAACGGGCCTGGCGCAGCAGGGGATCGGCGGTCACGCCCGGATTCTTGCCCGGCCCGGACGACGCCCCCTCGGCAGGTGCGGGCGCATCTGATTAGGTGTGCCTTGCCTTATGTTCCCGGGAGGACCGCACGTGACCTGGCACGGCCGGACAACCGCCTTCTCGCTGACCCTCCTCGGCGTCGCCGGCGCGCTCGTGGCCTGCGGCGACTCCGGCGGGTCGGACGCCGACACGCTCACCGTCTACAGCGCCCAGCACGAGAGCCTGGTCAGCGCGATGCTCCAGGACTTCACCGCAGACACCGGCATCGAGGTCGAGTACCGCGAGGGCAACGACGCCGAGCTGGCCAACCAGATCGTGCAGGAGGGCGACGCCTCGCCGGCCGACGTCTTTCTGACCGAGAACAGCCCGTCGATCGACGTGGTCGACCAGGCGGGCCTGCTCGCCCCGCTCGACCAGGCGACGCTGGACCAGGTCGGCGCGCAGTACCGGCCGGCGTCCGGTACCTGGACCGGGTTCGCCGCCCGCGCCACGGTCCTGGGCTTCCAGCCGAAGGCGGTCACGGAGGACGAGCTGCCGGCCTCGCTCCTCGACCTCGCGAACCCCGAGTGGCGGGGCCGGGTCGGCATCGCGTCGGGCGGCGCGGACTTCCAGGCGATCGTCAGCGCGGTGCTGGAGCTGCGCGGCGAGGACGCCACCCGCGCCTGGCTCGAGGGCCTGCAGCGCAACGCCGAGATCTACGCCAGCAACACCGCCGTCATGAAGGCCGTCGACGAGGGCGAGATCGACGTCGGCGTGATGTACCACTACTACTGGTACCGCGACCAGGCCGAGCACGGCCTCGTCGGCGACGACGTCGTCCTGCACTACTTCCGCAACCAGGACCCGGGCGCCTTCGTCAGCGTGTCCGGCGCGGGCGTGCTGAAGTCCTCCGACCAGCCGGAGGACGCCCAGCGGCTGGTCGAGTACCTCACCAGCAAGGCGGCGCAGGAGCGGCTGGCCGACAGCGACGCGCTGGAGTACGCGGTGGGCGTCGACGTCGCGTCGGCCGAGGTGCTGCCCCCGCTGGCCGAGCTGCAGGCCCCCGAGATCGACCCCGGCTCGCTCAACGCGCCGCAGGTCACCGAGCTCATGCAGGAGGTGGGCCTGCTCTGACCACCGCGACCGGGCTCCCCGAAGGACCCGGGCGCACCCCGGCGCCCGCGGTCCCGGTCGCGGCTGCCCGGAGGCGGCCCGGTGGGGCGCTGCGGCGGCATCCGCTGACCCTGCTCCTGGCCGCCGCGGTCGCCGTCCTGGCGCTGCTGCCGCTGGGCTACATCGCCTACTACACCGCCGACGTCGGCTGGAGCGGCGTGCGGGAGCTGGTGTTCCGGCCGCGGGTCGCCGAGCTGCTGTGGAACACCGCCCGGCTCGTCGCCGGCACGGTGGCCCTGTGCGGGCTGCTGGGCGTGGGCGCCGCCTGGCTGGTGGAGCGGTCGTCGCTGCCGGGGCGCCGGGTGTGGCACGTGCTGCTGGTCGCGCCGCTCGCCGTCCCGGCGTTCGTCAACGGCTACGCGTGGATCTCCCTGCTGCCCGGCCTGGACGGCTACGGCGGCGCCCTGCTGGTCGTGACGCTGTCCTACTTCCCGTTCGTCTACCTGCCCGCCGTCGCCGCCTTCCGCGGCCTGGACCCGGCGCTGGAGGAGACCGCCCGCGGGCTGGGCCTGTCCAGCTGGGCGGTGTTCCGGCGGGTCCAGCTGCCGCAGCTGCGGGTGGCCGTGCTCGGCGGGAGCCTGCTGGTCGCGCTGCACCTGCTGGCCGAGTTCGGCGCCTTCGCGATGCTGCGCTACCCGACCTTCACGACGGCGATCTACGACCAGTACCGCGCCACGTTCAACGGCCCCGCCGCGACGATGCTGGCCGGCGTCCTGGTGCTGCTCTGCCTGTTCCTGCTGCTGGCCGAGCTGCGGCTGCGCGGCCGGCGCGGCTACGCCCGCAGCGGCCGCGGCGCCGCCCGGCCGCCCCGCCCGGTCGCGCTGCGGGGGCTCACCGGCCCCGCGCTCGCCGGCCTCGGCGCGCTGGTCGGCCTCGCCCTGGCCGTGCCGCTGGGCGCCCTGGTCGCCTGGCTGGTGCGGGGCAGCTCCACCGCCTTCGACGTCGACAAGCTGGTCACCACCACCGGCAGCACGCTGGCGCTGGCCGCGGCCGCGGCGGCGGTCACGACCGCGCTGGCGCTGCCCACCGGCTGGCTGGCCGTGCGGGAGCGCGGGCGGGTGGCCACCCTCCTCGAGCGCAGCACCTACCTCGGCAGCGCCGTCCCCGGGATCGTGATCGCGCTGGCCCTGGTGACCATCAGCATCCGGGCGACGCCGTGGCTGTACCAGACCGTGCCGGTCCTGCTGGCCGCCTACGCGATCCTCTTCCTGCCGCGGGCGATCGTGACCGTGCGGGCGGCGGTGGAGCAGTCGCCGCGGCTCTACGACGACGTCGCCGCCTCCCTCGGCTCCTCGCCGGCCGACCGGCTGCGGCGGGTGACCCTGCCGCTGCTGGCGCCGGGCATCGGCGCGGGCGCGGCGCTGGTGTTCCTCGCCGTCGTCACCGAGCTGACCGCGACCCTGCTGCTGGCGCCCACCGGGACGACGACGCTGGCCACGGCCTTCTGGTCGGCCAGCAGCGCCCTCGAGTACGGGGCGGCCGCGCCCTACGCCGTGATCATGGTGCTGCTCTCCGCACCGGCTACCGTCCTGCTGTCCCGCGATGCCCGACGAGGTCTGACGACATGAGCTCCCTGACCGTCCAGGACGTGACGAAGTCCTTCGGCGCCACGCCGGTGCTCACCGGCGTGGACCTGCACGTGCCGTCGGGCGGCTTCACCGCCCTGCTCGGCCCGTCCGGGTGCGGGAAGACGACGCTGCTGCGGCTGATCGCCGGGTTCGACGACCCCGACTCCGGCTCGATCGCGGTGGGCGAGACCGTCGTCGTCGGCACCGGGCGCAGCGTGCCCGCCCGCCGGCGCGGGATCGGCTTCGTGCCCCAGGAGGGCGGCCTGTTCCCGCACCTGTCGGTGGCCGGCAACGTCACCTTCGGCCTGCCCCGCCGCGAGCGCCGCGACGCCGAGCGGGTGCGCGCACTGCTCACCCTCGTCGGCCTGGACGACGGCCTGGCCGGGCGGCACCCGCACCAGCTCTCCGGCGGCCAGCAGCAGCGGGTGGCCCTCGCCCGGGCGCTCGCCCCGCGGCCCTCGCTGGTGCTGCTCGACGAGCCGTTCTCGTCCCTGGACGCGTCGCTGCGCGAGGAGACCCGGCAGGCGGTGGCGACGGCGCTGCGCGCGGCGGGCGCCACCGCCGTCCTGGTCACCCACGACCAGGCCGAGGCGCTGTCGATGGCCGACCAGGTCGCCGTCCTGCGCGGCGGGCGGCTGGTGCAGCTCACCGATCCGCGCACCCTCTACCGCAGCCCCCGCGACCTCGACGTCGCCACGTTCGTCGGCGAGGCCGTCGTCCTGGACGCGGAGGTGCGCGACGGCCGGGCCCGGTGCGTGCTCGGCGAGCTCGAGGTCGCGGGGGCGGCGGAGGGCCCCGCGCGGGTGCTGCTGCGCCCCGAGCAGCTGCGGCTGGGCGAACCCGGGGGAGGGCTGCCGGCCGCGCGCGTGCGCAGCGTCGACTTCTACGGGCACGACGCCCGGGTGTGGCTGGAGCTGCCGGGGGGCCTGACCGTCAGCGCGCGACTGGAGGGCACGCGGCTGCCGGTGGAGGGCCAGGACGTGTCGATCTCGGTCGTCGGCCCCGCGCTGCCGTTCCCGGCCGGCGCCCGGCCGGCGGAGGACCCGCGTCCCCTGGTGGCCGGCCAGCTCTGACCCCGACGCACTCGAGCTGTGCGTTCGAGTTAGGGATGCCTAAGCTAACCGCCGTGGACCTCCTCCTCTTCACGGTCGACCCGCAGTGGGGCGCCGACGTGGTCGCGGCCGGAGCGGCCGGGGTCGTCGTCGACTGGGAACGGCGCGGCAAGGCGCGCCGGCAGGCCGGTGAGGACACCCAGATCAGCACCGACACCCCGGCCGATCTCAGCCGCATGCGAGCCGCCTTTGACGGCCGGCTGCTGTGCCGGATCAACGGCCACGGCCCGTGGACCGCCGGCGAGGTCGAGGACGCGCTCGCGCGCGGGGCCGACGAGATCCTGCTCCCGATGGTGCGGACCCCAGAGGAGGTCGACCGCACCCTCGACCTGGTGGCCGGCCGCTGCGGGCTCGGCATCCTCATCGAGACGCAGGACGCCGTCGACCGGGCGGCCGCGCTGGCCGGCCGCCCGCTGTCGCGCATCTACGTCGGGCTCAACGACCTGCGCATCGACCGCCGGTCGGACTCGCTGTTCGACCCGCTGGTCGACGGCACGGTCGACGCCGTCCGGGCGGAGGTGACCCAGCCGTTCGGGGTCGCCGGCCTCACCCTGCCCGGGGGCGGCTTCCCGGTGCCGGGCGTGCTGCTGGCCGCCGAGCTGGTCCGGATCGGCACCGACTTCACCTTCCTGCGCCGCTCGTTCACCGCCGACATGGCCGGCCGGGACCCGTTCGTCGAGGTGCCGCGGCTGCGCGACTCCCTGGCGCGGCTGCGGGCGGCCGATCCGGCGCAGGCCGCCGAGCACCGCGCCCGCTTCGTGTCGGCCGTCGCCGGCCGGGAGGCCGCGGCGCCGGTGGCCACCCCGGCGTGAGGGCGCTCGTCACCGGCGCCGGCGGGTTCGTCGGGCGGCACCTGGTCGACCGGCTGCGGCGCGACGGCTGGGACGTCGTCGGCCTCACCCGCGCCGACGTCGACCTGACCGACCCGCGGGCCGGCGCGGCCGCCCTGCGCGCCGCCGATCCCGACGTCGTCTTCTCCCTGGCCGCCGCGCGGGCCAAGGCGACTCCGGCCGAGCGCGCGGCCACGGTGGCGGTCAACACCAGCCCCTGGCTGGTCGACGCGCTGCCCGACCGCTGCCGCGCCGTCGTGCGGCTCGGCTCGTCGACCGAGTACGCCGCCGGGAGCGGTCCGCTCGACGAGTCCGCGCCGGTGCGCCCGCGCGGCTTCTTCGGGGCGAGCAAGGCCGCCGGCTCGCTGCTGCTGCAGGCCGCGGCCGCCGAGCGCGGCCTGCGCGCGGTCGTCCTGCGGGCCTTCCAGGTCTACGGCCCCGGCGACCACCCCACGCGGCTGGTGCCGGTCGTGCTGGCCGCGGCCCGCACCGGCTGCCCCGTGCCGCTGCCCGCGCACGTGAGCCGCCGCGACTGGGTGTGGGTCGGCGACGTCGTCGACGCCTGCGTGCGCGCCGGGACCGCCGCCGACCTGCCGCCCGGCTGCGTGCTCAACGTCGGCACCGGCGTGCAGACGAGCACGGAGGAGCTGGTGGCCCTGGCCGAGCGGGTGACCGGCCAGCCCATCGCCACGGCGCCGGGCGCGCACCCGGGACGGGAGTGGGACGCCGCGGACTGGGTGTGCGATCCGACCGCGGCCCGGCGCCTGCTCGGCTGGGCGCCGAGGGTGGACCTCGCCGAGGGCCTGGCCCGGACGTGGTCGGCGGCGTGAGGCCCGGGACCGCGCCGCGGGTGTGCGTCGTCGTCCCGGTGTACGGCAACGCGCGCACGCTGCGCCCGCTGCGCGAGCGGCTGGCCGCCGCGCTGGCCGCCTACGACTGGCGCCTGCAGCTGGTCATCGACGCCTCGCCCGACGACAGCATCCGGGTGGCGCACGACCTGGCCGCCGCCGACGAGCGGGTCGCCGTCACGGGCCTGACGGTCAACGTGGGCCAGCACGCCGCGCTCACCACCGGCCTGGCCGGTGCGGAGGACGCCGACGTCTGGGTGTGCATGGACGCCGACCTGCAGGACCCGCCCGAGGCGGTCCCGCTGCTGCTCGACCGGCTGGCGGGCGGGGACGTCGAGGCGGTCTTCGCCGGCCGCCGCGGCGCGTACGAGCCGCTGCTGCGGCGGGTCACCGGGGTGCTGCACCGGCGGGTGGCAGCCCGGCTCACCGGCCTGCCGCCGGACGCCGGGGCCTTCCTGGCGATGCGCGCGAGCGCCCGGGACGCCGTCGTCGCCGCGCAGGCGCCGAGCGTGGTGCTCGCGGTCGGCCGGTCGGGGCTGCCGGTCGCCAGCGTGCCGGTGGTGCGCGCCCCGCGCGCCGAGGGCGACTCCGCATGGTCCACCCGCGGCCGGCTCGTCCAGTCGGCGCGTTCGCTGCGGTGGGCGCTGCGCACGCGGCGGAGGGGCTGAACGTGGAGGACGATGACAAGAGGGGTTGCGTGGTCGATCCCCGGGTACCCCCCGAGTCCGCGGGGGCGGTCGGACGTCCTGGTCCAGGGAGGCGGCGAGTGAGCGGACGCACCAACGCCCCCGAGCAGCTGCATGCCGTCGACATCCGCGTGCTCGTGGTCGACGACCACGCGCTCGTGCGGGAGATGCTCGCCGAGCTGCTCTCCCAGGAGGCCGGTCTCACGGTCGTCGGCGCGTGCGAGGACGGCTCGGAGGTCGTGGCCGCCGCCGCCCGCCTGCGCCCGGACGTCGTCGTCATGGACCTCAACATGCCGGTGATGGACGGCCTGGCCGCCACCCAGGCCCTCCGCGCCCTCGCCCCGGAGCCGCGGGTGGTCGTGCTGACCGCCGACGGCGACGGCGCCCGGCCCCGGGCCGCGGCCGCGGGCGCCGACGCCCTGGTGCCCAAGAGCGCCGACCCGGAGGCGCTGCTGACGTGTGTGCGCTGCGTGGCGCTGCGGCAGGAGGACTGCCCCTACTGCCTGTAGGGCGGGGCGACCGCCGCGGCCGCCGCCGCGTAGACCGCCGCCCACCCGCCGCTGACCGCCGCCGCCCGGCGGTACCGGGGCGAGCCGAGCAGCGGCACCATGCTCGCCGCGTGCAGCGCCTCGACGGCGGTCGCCGCGCGGACCGGGCCCCGGGCCGGGACGGCGAGGACCACCGCCGACTCCACGACCTGGCGGGCGCCGAGCACGCGGGCCACCCACAGCTTCGACCGCGGGAACTCCGGGCACAGCGCCGCGACGACCCGCTCGGGCCGCACGAGCAGCGCCAGCCCCCACAGCCCGCCGAGGCCGGCGAGCAATCGACTGAGCACGCGGTTCACGACGCTCCTCCTCACCGCGTCCAGAGCTGGACGACGAGGTCGGTCTTCGAGCCCGGGAACTCGCGTTCCGCGGTCAGCCGCAGGCCGGCGGCGAGCAGGATCGCGTCGTCGTCGGTCGGCTCGGGTGCGCCGTCGATCAGCCGGCGCACCACCCACACCCGGTCGGCGCCGGCGGGGGCGTCGTCCGGCGGCAGGATCAGGTCGGGCCGCAGCTCCGGAGCCAGCAGCCGCGTGTAGTGGTCCAGCCCCAGCGCCGAGCGCTGGTCGGCGGCTACGATCGGTTCCCGGGCCTGCCGGCTGCCGGCCAGGAAGCGGACGACGTCGTCGGAGCGCTCGCGCGCCTCGCGGTCGAACAGCGGTGCGCACGCCAGCAGCGAGCAGGCGACCAGCAGCGCGCCGACCGGCAGCCGGGCGGCGCGGGGGAGGGCCCAGGCGCCGGCCGCGGCCAGCACCCCCACACCCAGCAGGCCGGCCAGCAGGTAGCGCGGCAGGTACACCGGGCGCACCAGCTCGGCGAGGGTGAGCAGCAGCAGCGGGACGACGGCCCACGCGGCCGCGACCACCCGCACGCCGGTCGCGCGCAGCGCCCCGACGACCCCCAGTCCGACGGTGAGGAAGAGCAGCGGCCGCGCGTTCCCGGCCCACGCCGTCAGCGCCAGGTCGGCGAGCCGCCCGCCGGTGTCGTGCAGGTGCTCGGCGTTGCGGGCGCCGGTGCCGTTGAGCAGGTTGACCCCGACGAGCGCCGCCGTCGGCAGGGCGGCGAGGACGCCGACGGCGAGCAGCGGCAGGGCCCGACGGCCGCGCAGCACCAGGCCGGCGACCACGAACGCGGCGAGCACCGTGACCGCGTACCAGTGCGCCAGCCCCATCCCGGCGCCGGCCAGCCCGAACAGCAGCAGCCCGCGCGGGGCGCCGGCCAGCCAGCGGGCCAGGCCGAGCGCGGCCCCGCCGGTGGCCAGGACGGCGAGGCCGTAGCTGCGGGCCTCCACGGCCTGCTCGAGCACGAGCGGGGAGGCGGCGAGCACGGTGCCGGCGAGCACACCGGTCGCCCGGCCGGTCAGCCGCGTGACGGCGCGGGTGATCAGCGCCAGGCCACCCGCGGTCGCGAGCAGCGAGAACACCCGCAGTGCCGTGTCGCCGCCCAGGCCCGGGACGGACACCCACAGGTGCGCCACCACGTAGTAGGGGGCGTTGTACGACGGCGGGACGCCGGCCAGGTAGCTCGTCGTCCCCTCGCCCGAGGCGACGGCGGCGAGGATGTCGGACAGCGGCAGCCGCGCCACCTCGGCGGTGAACAACTCGTCGAACCACAGCCCGTGCCCGGGGCGCAGCAGCAGGCCGCCGAGGACCAGCACCAGGAGCGGGGGCAGCAGCTCGAGCACCCACCAGGGGCGGGGCCGGGCGGGTGCGGGAACGCTCGACGGCGGCGCGGGGGCGCGGGCGGCCGTCGACGTCACGCCGTCAGGTTAGGGCTGCCTACCCAGGGCATGTCTGACGGATCTCCAGCCTCGGTAGCGATCCGTCTGACACGCCCTAACGCTCGTCGTCCTCCTCGGGGAGCTCGTCGGTCGTGCCCTGCGCCCGCTTCCACAGCGGGGTGGCGAACCACCACCACCCCAGCAGGACGGCGACGGCGATCGCGGTGATCCAGGCCTGCATGGGGCTGAACAGCATGTCGACGACGAGCAGGACCGCCGAGCAGAGGGCGATCCCCAGCACGATCAGGCCGGCCAGCGCGGAGCGGCTGCTCCGGTGCAGCAGCTTCTCCTTGTCGTGCTGCCGGAACAGGATGCGGTGCTGGGCGGCGGGCGCGATCAGCAGGCCGGTGGCGATCACGGCGGCCACGAGGGTCACGAAGTACACGTCCTTCTGGAAGTCCGTCGTCTGCGTGACCCGCTGCTGGAACGGCACGACCAGGAGGAAGGCGAAGAGGAACTGCACCCCGGGCAGCGCCACGCGCAGCTCGTTGAGCAGCTCCATGAGCTCGCGGTTGATCCGCTCGGAGCGGGACTCGCCGTGCTGCGCGGCGCCCTCTCGAGACCGTTCGCGTGCCTCGCTGCCGCTGCTCATGGCAACCCGCCTCCCTGTCTCGCGCGCCTGTGTCGTTCACCTCTCGTTCACTTTGCTCACAGGAACACGGGCCAAACGCGGGTAACGCCCGGGCATGTCGATGTCGCAGCCACAGCAGCCGGAGATGGGTCAACCCGACGAGGGCATCCCCGCGGCGGATCCGGGCGCGGGAGCGCCGGAGCCGGCCGAGGGGTTCGGGGTCGGGGGAGAGGAGCCCGATCGTCCAGCGGGGGACCACGCCGACCCGCCCGACGATCCGCCCGACACCCCGCGGGACGACGTCCCGTTCCGGACGCCCGAGCCGGGCGGCTCCTGAGCGCGGGTCAGGCCGGCGTGCCGTAGCGCGCCGCGGCCCGCACGCGTGCCTTCGCCGCCTCGACCTCGCGGTCCTTGGGCGGCGCGCTCGTCACCAGCGACCCGAGCAGGCGGGCGGAGGCCGCGGCGACCTCCGCGACGGCGCGGTCGAACGCCTCGGCGTTGGCCTGGGACGGCCGCGTCGTCCCGCTGATCTTGCGGACGTACTGCAGGGCCGCCGCGTCGATCTCCGCGGGCGTCACCGGCGGCTCGAAGTTGGCCAGCGGTCGGATGTTCCGGCACATGCCGCGCAGCTTACGAGCGGCCACCGACGGTGCGGGCCGCTCAGACCGCGAAGCCGGCCCGGTCGATCTTGCGGTGGTAGCGGTCGCCGAGCTTGCCGCCGACGATCGCGCCGAGGAGCGTCGCCACGAGGATCGCCACGAGCGTGATGATCCCGGCGGTGGTCGCGGTGCCCTCGTCGACGGGGATGCGCGGCAGGTTGAGTTGCTGCAGCACGTTGTACTCGGCGCCGAGCGCGACGCCGGCCAGGGCCAGCAGGAGCACCACCACCAGCCCGATCAGCCAGACCGCGATGCCCTGGCGGACGCCGTCGAAGCGGGCCATGCGGCCGGCCACGTACCCGCCGGCGAGGTAGGCCAGGAACAGGACGACGAGGATCGCGATGCCGCCCGCGAGGCCGAGGGTGTCGGCCTGCGCGGCGGCCTCGTCGGCGGGGTCGACGCCGTGGGTCAGCCCGATCGCGACGCCGGTGGCCGAGAGGAGCGCGATGAGCACGACCGCCAGACCGTTGGCCGACAGCCAGCCGAAGAAGGCCGCTCCCCACTTGATGCCGCCGAAGCGGGCACGTTGCGCGGCGACCGCGTCGCGGGCCGCGCCGCGGGTGGCGTGCGCGCCCTCGGTCGTCGTCGTGGTGGACCCGTCGCGGTCCAGCGGTGCGCGGTCGTCCGTCGCCATGACAGGCCTCCTCGGTGGTGGGCGTAGTCGTGGATTCCCCTGTGCCACCTGCGCAAACGGGCCCCGGTGTCGCCCGATCGGGCGACGGCGGGTAGGCCTGTACCCGTGACCGTCGTGCTGGTGGACGCAGCCAACGTCGTCGGGTCTCGGCCGGACGGCTGGTGGCGGGACCGGGCCGGCGCGGCCGAGCGGCTGCTGCGCCGCCTGGCCGTGCTGCCCGGCCGGACGCTCCCCTCGCCCGACGGCGGCGAGTTCCGGTGCACGCGCGTCGTCGCGGTCGTGGAGGGCCAGGCCCGGGCCGCGGCGGCGCCGGACGGCGTCGACGTCGTGCGCGCCTCCGGCAGCGGGGACGACGCGCTCGCCGCGTGCGCTGCCGAGCTCGCCGCCGCGGGCGAGCCGCCGGTGGTGGTGACCGCCGACCGCGGCCTGCGCGCGCGGCTGCCCGCGGGCACCCCGGTCGCCGGCCCCGGCTGGCTGCTCGACCGGCTGGCGCATGGACCGGCGGAGGACGGGTAGATCGCGCACAACCCATTCCCGTGGAGCGGAGCAGCCGCATGCCCAAGACCGTCCTCGTCACCGGCGCCAGCAGCGGCATCGGCCGGGCCGCCGCCCACCGGTTCGCCCAGCGCGGCGACGCCGTCGTCCTGGTCGCCCGCGGTCGGGCCGCGCTCGAGGAGACGGCCGGGGAGGCGCGGGCAGCCGGCGCCGCGGACGCCGTCGTCTGCCCGGCCGACGTCACCGACGAGGACGCCGTCCGCGCGGTCGTCGAGGGTGCCGTCGCCCGCTTCGGCCGGCTCGATGTCGTGGTGCACTCCGCGCAGGTGATGGCGTACGGCCGGGTCGAGGACGTGCCGGCGAGCGTCTTCGACCGTGTCGTGGACACGGCCCTGCACGGCACGGCGAACGTGGGCCGCACGGTGCTGCCGGTCTTCCGCCGGCAGGGCGCCGGGCAGCTGGTCGTGGTCAGCTCGCTGCTGGCGTCGGTCGCCACCCCCCTCATGGGCAGCTACGTGGCCGCGAAGTGGGGGCAGATGGGGCTCGTCCGGGTGCTGCAGCAGGAGGTCCGCGACGTGCCCGGGATCTCCGTCTCCGCCGTCGGGTGCGGCGGCGTGAACACCCCGATCTACCACCAGGGCGCGACCTACATGGGCCGGACCGGCCGTCCGCCGATCCCGGTGTACTCGCCGGAGCGGGTGGCGAAGCGGATCCTCGGTGCCGTGGCCCGGCCGCGGCGCCTGGTCCACGCCGGGCCGCTCAACCCGCTGATCATCGCCGGGTTCCGCCTGCTCCCCGGCGTGTACGACGCCCTCGTGGAGCCGTTGCTGCGCACGTTCGCGGTCGCCCGGGAGGAGGTCGGGCCGACGGAGGGGAACGTGTTCTCCTCCCGGCCGCAGGGCAACGCCACCCGCGGCCCCTGGCGCAGCCTCTGACGGAGCGCGGACGTGCCCGTGGCGGCCGTTCCGGCACCAGGCCGGATCGTCCGTCGCGGATGAGGCCCGCCCGACGGGGCCGCTGTTTCACTGCTCGCTCGCCGTCGACCGGTTCTGCGGCGTGGATGTCGGGGACGTCGGTCCCGCCGACTCCGCTCCGGTGCCCTCGCCGCTCCGTGAGGAGCAGCCATGAGCACGACCACCGTCGTCCCGCCGACCGTGACCTCCGCCGCCTACGGGGTGCACTCGGAGGTCGGCGTGCTGCGCAAGGTGCTCGTCTGCGCGCCGGGTCTGGCCCACTCCCGGCTGACCCCCCGCAACTGCGACGACCTGCTCTTCGACGACGTGATGTGGGTGGACAACGCCCGCCGCGACCATGCCGACTTCGTCCTCAAGCTGCGCGACCGGGACGTGGAGGTCGTCGAACTGCACGACCTGCTGGCGCAGACGATGGCGATCCCGCGAGCGAAGACCTGGCTGCTGGATCGCAAGATCACCGCCAACGAGGTCGGCCTCGGCCTGGTCGACGCCACTCGCGAGTTCCTGGAAGGGCTCGACACCGGGCGGCTCGCCGAGTTCCTCGTCGGCGGGCTGGCCACCGTGGACCTGCCCGAGGACTTCCGGCCCGGCTACCTCGCGCTGGCGCGGGAGTCCACCGGCGTGCGCGAGTACCTCATGCCGCCGCTGCCCAACACCCTCTACACCCGCGACACCACCTGCTGGCTCTACGGCGGGCTCACGCTCAACCCGCTGTACTGGCCCGCCCGGCACGAC
Organism: Geodermatophilus sp. SMS 5-13; assembly: GCF_059428245.1. Classification (NCBI taxonomy): domain Bacteria; kingdom Bacillati; phylum Actinomycetota; class Actinomycetes; order Geodermatophilales; family Geodermatophilaceae; genus Geodermatophilus; species Geodermatophilus sp. SMS 5-13. Next base: position 3,928,450 of record NZ_CP165729.1, on the reverse strand, counting down.
GAGACGCTGCTGATGAAGGCGATCTACGCCTTCCACCCGGACTTCGCCGGCTCGACGGTGTGGTGGGGCGACCCGGAGCGGGACTGGGGCATGGCCACGATCGAGGGCGGCGACGTGATGCCGATCGGCAACGGCGCGGTCGCCATCGGCATGAGCGAGCGGACCTCGCGGCAGGCGATCACCCAGGTCGCGGCCGCGCTGTTCGAGCGGGGGGCCGCCACGAGGGTGATCGTCGCGGGCATGCCGAAGCTGCGCGCGGCGATGCACCTGGACACCGTGTTCACCTTCGCCGACCGGGACGTCGCCACCGCCTACCGCGACATCGTCGACGGCCTGCACACCTTCTCCCTGCGGCCGGGCGACAAGGAGCCGGTCGAGGTCACCGACGAGGGCGACCGCTCCTTCCCCGACGTGGTCGCCGAGGCGCTCGGCCTCTCCGAACTCCGGGTGCTCGAGACCGGTGGGGACGCCTACGCCAACGAGCGCCAGCAGTGGGACAGCGGCAACAACGTCGTCGCCGCCGCTCCCGGGGTCGTGTTCGCCTACGACCGCAACACCCACACCAACACCGTGCTGCGCAAGGCGGGCATCGAGGTGATCACGATCGTCGGCGCGGAGCTGGGCCGCGGCCGGGGCGGCGGGCACTGCATGACCTGCCCGATCATCCGCGACCCCGTCGACCTCTGAGCCGAACGCGCGCCGGCGCATCGGCGACAGCCATGGCAGAGCCTGGGATCCCGACGGCGAGACGGCCGTCGCTGATCGACGCCGTGGTGCCGTTGGTCGCCCTCACGGTCCTGATCGCGGGCTCGCTGCTGCTGTTCGGGCTCGACGCTCTGGACGGGCCGATCCAGGTGGCCCTGGTGGTGTGCGCCGCCATCGCGGCGCTGATCGTGCGCAAGAACGGGCACAGCTGGGAGGAGGTGGGACACGCCGAGCAGGAGGCGATCGCCTCGGTGACGAGCGCGTTGTTCATCCTGCTCGCCGTCGGCGCGCTGATCGGCACCTGGAACCTGTCCGGCACCATCCCGACGCTCGTCTACTACGGGATCCAGGTGCTGTCCCCGTCGTGGTTCTACGCAGCCGCGGCGCTCATCTGCGCGATCGTCGCGCTGAGCATCGGCAGCTCGTGGACCACCGCGGGGACGATCGGCGTGGGGCTGGTCGGCATCGCCAGCCTGCTCGGCGTCTCGGTGGCCATCACGGCCGGAGCCGTCATCTCGGGGGCCTACCTCGGCGACAAGACCTCGCCGCTGTCGGAGACGACCATCCTCACCGCCCAGATGGTGGGGGTCGAGCCGCGCGAACACATCAAGCGCCAGGTCTGGACCTCCGTGCCCGCCTTCGGGATCGCGCTCGTCGTGTTCTTCGTCCTCGGTTGGGTCACGGGCCCGGACGTGCACGACACCGTGTCGACCACGACGGAGCTGGCCGATCTGGACCAGCTCTACTGGATCAGCCCGGTGAACCTGCTGCCGCTGGTGCTGCTCGTCGTCCTGTCGGTGCGCAAGGCGCCGGCGTCGCTGGCGCTCCTCGGGTCGGCGATCTTCGCGGGCGTGCTGGCCGCGTTCACCCAGGCGCAGGTCGTCGCCGACTTCGTCGCCGGGCAGGGCAATGTGGTGGTGGAGTCGATCAAGGCGACCTGGCAGGCGATGGCGACCGGCTTCTCCGCCGACACCGGCCTCGCAGAGGTCGACCGGCTCGTCTCCCGCGGCGGCATGGCGAGCATGCTGTTCACGCTGTGGCTGATCTTCGGGGCGGTCACGTTCGGCGTCCTGCTGGAGCGGTTCGGGCTGATCGGGCGGCTGGTCGACCCGATGATCGCGGCCGCGAAGAGCACCGGGCGGCTGTTCGCCACCGTCTTCGCGTGCGCCTTCGGGCTGAACGTCTTCGCCGGTGACCAGTACATCGCCCTGGTCCTGCCCGCGCGCGTCTTCCGCGTCGAGTTCGCGCGTCGTGGTCTGGCGCCCACCAACCTGTCGCGGCTGACCGCCGACAGCGGCACGGTCACCTCGCCGTTGGTGCCCTGGAACTCGTGCGGGGCGTTCATGGGGGCCACCCTCGGCGTCTCGACCCTCCTGTACCTGCCGTGGGCCGTCTTCTGCTACGCGAGCCCCGCGCTGAGCGTGCTGTACGGAGTGACCGGTTTCAAGATCGAGAAGGTCGAGCCGACGGCGCTCGAGCCGTCATCAGGACGGGAGTGACCTGACCATGGTCGACACGATCCCTCCCCCTCGGGTCGCCGAGACGACTGCTGCCGACGCCCCGGTCGCGACGCCGGGGAAGATGAGCCTGCCCACCCTGACCGGCATGGTCGTCGGCAGCATGGTCGGCGCGGGCGTGTTCTCGCTGCCGGCCCGCTTCGGCGTGGCCACCGGCATCCTCGGGTCGCTGATCGCCTGGGCGATCGCGGGGACGGGGATGCTGATGCTCGCCTTCGTGTTCCAGAACCTCGCCATCCGCAAGCCCGAGCTGGATTCCGGCGTCTTCATCTACGCCAAGGCCGGCTTCGGCGACTACGTGGGGTTCAACTCGGCGATCGGCTTCTGGGCCAGTGCCGTCGCCGGGAACACCTTCTACTGGGTGTTCATCACCGCGACCCTCGGCGGGTTCTTCGGGGCGTTCGGCGACGGCGACACGGTGCTCGCGGTGGCGCTGTCCACCGCCGGCGTCTGGTTGTTCCACTACCTGATCGCGCGGGGGGTCCGCGACGCCGCCGTCATCAACCGGATCGTCACGGTCTTCAAGATCCTGCCGATCCTCACGTTCATCGTCGTGCTGTTCTTCGCGTTCGATGCCGGCGTCTTCGCCGACAACTGGATCGCCACCGGGTACGGCGACCTCGGCTCGCTCGACGAGCAGGTCCGCAACACCATGATCATCACGACGTTCGTGTTCATCGGCATCGAGGGCGCCAGCGTCTACTCGCGCTACGCCAAGCGCCGCGAGGACGTCGGCAGGGCGACCGTCCTGGGCTTCCTGAGCGTGCTGTCGATCTTCTCCCTGGTGACGCTCTCGAGCTACTCGGTGCTGGCCCAGCCGGACCTCGCCGCCACCCGCCAGCCCTCGATGATCGGCGTGTTCGAGTCGGTCGTCGGCGAGTGGGGCAGCTGGTTCATCAGCGTCGCCGTCATCGTGTCCGTCCTCGGCGCGTACCTCGCCTGGACGCTGATGGCCGCGGAGGTCATGTACATCCCGGCCCGCAACGAGGACTTCCCCGCCTTCCTCGGCAGGGAGAACGACAAGCAGTCGCCGATCACCGCCCTCGTCGTCACCTCCTTGGCGATCCAGGGACTCCTCGCGGCGACCCTCGTCCTGACCGACGCGCTGAACTTCATGCTCGACCTCTCCACCAGCCTGGCGCTGATCCCGTACCTCCTCGCCGCCGCGTACGCGCTGAAGCTGGCCCTCACGGGGGAGTCCTACGAGGACGTCGACGGCAGAACCCGCCGCAAGGAGGCGATCTTCGCGGGGATCGCCACCGTCTACACGCTGTTCCTCTTCGAGGCCGCCGGCCTGAAGTTCCTGCTGCTCGCGACGGTGATCCTCGCGCCGGCCACCCTGCTCTACGTCAAGGCGCGCAGCGAGCGGGGCCGCCGGATGTTCACCCCCACCGAGATCGCGCTCTGCGTCGTGATCGTGGGCGGCGGGATCACCGGCGTCGTCGGCCTGTCGACCGGCTTCATCGCCATCTGAGGAGTCGGCATGAACCGCATGCGAGTCGTCGCGACGATCCTGCTCACCCTGCTGGCGCTCGCCGGCTGCGGCGCCGGGCAGACCGGCTCCCCGGACCTCGCCCGGTCCCGGATCGGGCTCGACAGCGTCGACGGGCGGGTGGGGCAGCTCCGGCTGCTCAGCGTCTCCGTCGCGTCCCCCGGCACGCGCGGCAGCGTGCACATCGCCGGGAACAGCGCCGCGCTCCTGGTGACGATCGCGAACGACGGCGAGGCCGAGGACGCGCTCGCCGGGGTCAGCGCCGACGTCGCCGAGGAGGTGGTCCTCCGGGACGGCGACGCCGCGCCGGAGCCGCGCGTGGAGGTGCCGGTGCCCGCCGGCGGCGTCGCGGTGCTGCGCGAGGTGTCCGGACTGCACCTGGAGCTGTCCGGGCTGCAGGAGATCCTGCGCAGCGGCTTCAGCGTCCCGGTCACCTTCGAGTTCCGCGACGCCGGCCCGGTCACCCTCGAGGTGCCGATCCGCACCTACACCGACGTCCGCCCGGACCGGTTCAGCGCGCCGTGACCACGCGCCGGCCCGCCTCGGTGCGGGCGTAGCGGGCCGGCGGCTCCCCGACGACGCGGGTGAAGTCGCGCACGAGGTGCGCCTGGTCGGCGTAGCCGAGCTCGGCGGCCAGCGCCGCCCAGTCCACCGGGCCGGCGGCGGCGCGCCCCGCGGCCTCGTGCAGCCGCGCCCAGCGGACGAGCTCCTTGGGCCCCACCCCGATCCACTCCGCGCAGAACCGCTGCAGCGTCCGCGGGGTGGTGGCCAGCCGGACGGCGAGGTCCTCGACCCGGCGGATGCCGGGCTCGGCGTCCACCAGCCGCACCAGCTCGTCGGCGCGGTCGACCGCGGGATCGGGCGGGGGCGCGAGCGGCGCCAGGACGGCGTCGACGAGGGCCGTGGCCGCCAAGGCGTCGGGCGCGTCCGCGACGCCGGCCCGGACGGCGGCGGCGTCGACGTCCACCATCGCCGACACGGGCACCTCGGTGTCGGTCAGCGCGGACACCGGCCCGGCCAGCCACGGCCGTGCGCCGCCGGGACGGAAACGGACGCCGACGACCCGGCCGCGGCCGGTGAGCTCGTAGCCGTCGGCCGACCGGCGCAGCGGCCCGGTGACGCGCGCGCGGTCGGGCTCGAAGGACAGGTGCACCGACGGGTTGGGCAGGATCCGCTGCACGTGCCGGTGCCCGGCGGGCAGCGCCCACTCGACCGTCCAGTGGTACGCGACGAACGGCGCCGGCGAGGGCGAGGGCGGGTGCTGCGCGACGTCGAACACCGACGCCGTGGCGCGGGGGTGCACGATCCCGCGCCAGTTGCCGGTCGGCGGGATCGAGGTCACCGCGGCATTCTGTCGCGAATCTTCAAGACCCCCGGACACCGCCCGGGTGAGCTGGGGGCATGACGAACACGACCCTGCATGCCGATGCCCAGCAGGTGCGGGTGGCCGCGGAGCTGGCCGCGTCCGCCGTCGCCGCCGTCCGCCCGGACCGCTGGACGGCGCCCACCCCCTGCCGGGACCACGACCTGCGCGCTCTCGTCGACCACCTCGCCTGGGGCGCGCTGCTGTCCCGGTACGCCGCGACGCGCACCCCGCTCGACCGCGACTGGAGCGACGCGGAGCCGCCGCCGTTCCTCGCCGGCCTGCCGCCGGAGCGGTGGGCGCCGGCGATCGCGCGCGAACTACGGGCCGCCGCCGACGCCTGGGCCGCCCCGGGCGCCCGGGAGGGGGAGACGGTCATGGGGACGACGCCGATGCCCGCCGCGGTGGTCGCGCCGATGATGCTGGCCGAGTTCACCGTGCACGGCTGGGACGTCGCCCGGGCCGCGGGGGCGCACTACGCCGTCCCCGACGACCTGGGCCGCAGCACGCTCACCGCCGTCGAGGGGATCGCCGCGATGGGCCGCGACGGCGGCTGGTTCGGAGCCGAGGTGCCGGTGCCCGCGGACGCCCCCGCGTTCGAGCGCGCGCTCGGGCTCGCCGGCCGCGACCCGGGCTGGACGCCGGCCTGAGACCGCGACCACAGGAGCCGTTCCCGGTGGGAGAGGGAACGGCTCCTGTGACATGGCGGTGGTTCGTCTCACGGGAAGTTCACGGGGAAGTCGCGTGAACCGAAACAGGTCCTGGGGCACGGTGGAGACCGCGGGTGCCCGAGGTCGTGTGCTCTGCCCTGCCCCCTCGCCTTCCCGAGAGACTCCCCATGACGACTCCTTCCCTGCTCTCCCGCGCCCGCGCCCCCGTCGCGGGCCTCGCCCGCTCGACGGCGGCCCGCGCCCCGGAGCCCTCCCCGGGCCGGCTGCGGACCGCGGTCACCGCGCTGTTCGTGCTCGACGGCGCCGTGTTCGGCAGCTGGGCCGCCCGCGTGCCCGACGTCGCCGCGCGGGTCGGTGCCGACCACCGCACGCTGGGCGTCGCCCTGCTGTGCCTGTCGCTGGGCGCGCTGGTCTGCATGCGCGGCACCGGGGCGTGGTGCGCCCGGTTCGGCGCGGGGCGGGTGGCCGCCCTGGCCGCGGTCGCCGTCTCCGCCGGCGCCGTCCTCCCCGGTCTGGTGACCTCCGTGCCCGGCCTGTGCGTCGCGCTGTTCGTGTTCGGCGCCGCCACCGGCATGGTCAACGTCGCCGCCAACGCGGTCGGCGTCGCGGTCGAGACCCGGCTCGGCCGGCCGATCCTCTCCGGCCTGCACGCCGGCTTCAGCCTCGGCGGGCTCGGCGGCGCGCTGCTCGGCGGCGCGGTCTCGGCGGTGCTCGGCGTGCCGGCCCACCTCGCGCTGGTCGCCGCGGCCGGCCTGTTCGTCAGCGCGTGGGCGCTGCCCACGCTCCTGGGCGCCCGGCGGCGTGCGACGTCGCACGGCGCGTCCCGGGACGCCGGCGTCGCGAGGCGGCGGCCGACCGCGGTCCTCGTGGTGCTGGGCGCCATCGCCGGGTGCACGGCCTTCGGCGAGGGGGCGCTCACCGACTGGGGCGCCCTCCTGCTGCGCGAGGAGCTCGCCGCGCCGGCCACCGTGGCCGCCGCGGGGTACGCCGGCTTCTCCGTCGCGATGGCCGCGGGCCGGCTGGCAGGCGGCCGGCTGCTGCAGGCGATGGGGGAGCGGCGGCTGCTGGTCGGCGGTGCCGTGCTGGCCGCGGGCGGGGCGCTCGCGGCGGTGACCACGTCGTCCCTGGCCGTCGCGCTGGCCGGGTTCGTGCTCGTGGGCCTGGGCCTGGCCAACGTCTTCCCGCTGGCGATCGCCCGCGCCGGGCTGCTCGGCGGCGCGAGCGGCATCGCCCTGGCCACGACGGTCGGGTACACGGGGCTGCTCGGCGGCCCGCCGGTGATCGGGCTGCTCGCGGAGTCCGCCGGCCTGCCGGTCGCCGTCGGCTCGGTGTCGGTCCTCGCGCTGGTCGCCGCCGTCCTCGTGCTGACCGTGTCCGGCGAGCGGGTCCGCGTGCCGCGGCTGCGCAGCCTGCTCGACCGCGCCGTCGCCACCGTGGGTGACCGGCTGCCGCCGGTCGTCTCGGGCTTCGGTCACGGCACCGGCGTCTACGTGCGCGACCTGACGGCGCTCATCCCGGACTGATCGGCCGCAGCCGCCCCGTCAGGCGAGCTCGTCGTCGCGGGGCGGCTGCTTCCACTCCACGAGCAGGACCGTGGCGTCGTCGCTGGTGCGCCCTCGCCGCGCGGCCATGAGCGCGTGGGAGAGCCGGCGCACGGACTCCGTGGCGGCGAGGCCCTCGGCGGTGGTCTCCTCGAGCAGCTGTCCCAGCCGCGCCTCGCCGAACTGCTCGCCGTCCACCCGCTCCTCGACGACGCCGTCGGTGAAGAACAGGACGCGGTCGCCGGGCTCGAGCCGGGCCGACTGCTCGCTCGCCGGGCCGTCGCCGAGACCCAGCGGCCGGGTCACCTGGCCGGTCAGCTCGCCGACGACGGTGCTGTCGCGGACCAGCAGCGGAGGCGGGTGGCCGGCGTTGACCCAGCTGAGCTCGCCGCGCGCGGTGTCGAGCCGGCCGATCTGCGCGGTCGCGAACCGGCCCGGGAAGGTGCGGGCGACGGTCCGGTCCATCTCGGCGTACAGGTCGACGAGGGCGGAGTCCGCCCACCGCCCGTGGCGGTAGGCCGCGACCACGACCGTGGCCATGGTGGCGGCGTCGAGGCCGTGTCCCATGGCGTCGAAGACGGCGACGTGCAGCACGTGCTCGTCCATCGCGTAGTCGAAGGAGTCGCCGCCGACCTCGTAGGCGGGTTCCAGGACGCCGGCCAGGTCGACGTCCGGCGTGGTCATGGCCAGCGGTGGGAGGGTGGACCGCTGCAGCTGGGCGGCCAGATCGAGCGGCCGGATCGCGCGGGTCCGCGCGAACGTGTCGGTGTAGTGGTTCTTGGTCGCGACGAGGTCGGCGACCAGCCCGGCGAGTCGCTGCGCCAGCGTGCGGTCGCCTTGGCCGACGCGGGGCAGCGTGAAGGACAGGACGCCGACGCGGTCGGAGCCGTCGAGCATCGGCAGGTGCAGGCGCACGCCGCCGCCGGGCAGCGCGACCTCGACGGTCTCGTCGGTGCGGAAGGCGCGGCCTTCGGGGGTGGAGTCGATGGGTGCTCGCTCGCCGACGAGCCCGCGGCCACCCAGCGGCTGCAGGTGGACCTGGTCGTAGTCCTGCAGGTGGATGCTGACCTCCGAGCCGCCGGCCGCGGCGACCTCCTGCGCGACCAGTGGCCCGACCAGCCGCGGTGGCAGCAGGTGCGACCGGTCCAGCAGCGAGCCGAGCAGGGCCTCGCCGACACTCTCCGCGACCGGGCGCTCGCCGTTCCGGTCACGGAAGCCGACCGGCAGCGGCCGGTCGTTCCCGGATCCAGGCATCCTCGGACCATGCACGCCGGTAGGGGCGGCTAAACCCCTGGCGACGACGCATGACGCGGCGGGGGGAGGGAGCCGTCGGCTCCCTCCCCCCGCGGATCAGCGGTCGCGTTCCGGATCCGGTGGCGGTGGGTCCGCGGCGGCCGCGGTGCCGTGAGCGGCCTCGTGCTCGTGCCGCGCCGACACCGCGTTGGTCAGGCCGGTGTGGTGGTGCGCCTCGTCGATCTCGTGCGCGGCCTCCTCGAAGACTCCGGGGACCGGCGCCTTGCGGGGCAGCAGCTTCCGGATCAGGGGCCAGAGCAGGATCAGCGCGACGATGGTGAACACCACGACGGACATCGGGGTGATCAGCCCGGTGAGCCGGCCGTTGGACAGCTGCAGCGCCCTGCGGAGTTGCTCCTCGGCGAACGGGCCGAGGATCACGCCGATGATCGCCGGGAGCATCGGCAGGCCGTACCGCCGCATCATGAAGCCCAGCGCGCCGATGACCAGCAGCATGAACAGGTCGAACTGGTTGGCGTTCGACGCGTAGGCGCCGAGGCTGGCGAAGAACAGGATCCCCGCGTACAGGTACGACCGGGGGATTCGCAGCAGCTTGGCCCACAGCGGGGCCAGCGGCAGGTTCAGCACCAGCAGCGCCGTGTTGCCGATGAACAGGCTGGCGATCAGGCCCCAGACGAGGTCCGGCTCCTTGGCGAACAGCTGGGGGCCTGGCTCGATGCCGTAGCTGGTGATGGCGAAGAGCATGACCGCGGCCGTCGCCGTGGTCGGGATGCCCAGGGTCAGCAGCGGCACCATGCCACCGGCGGCCGAGGCGTTGTTGGTGGCCTCCGGCCCGGCCACGCCCTCGATCGCGCCCTTGCCGAACTCCTCGGGTCGCTTGGAGAGCCGCTTTTCCGTGACGTAGGAGAGGAAGGTCGGGATCTCCGCGCCGCCGGCGGGGATCGCGCCGAACGGGAAGCCGATCGCGGTGCCCCGCAGCCACGGCTTCCACGACCGTCGCCAGTCGTCCCGGCTCATCCGCGGGTTGCCGACCGGGATGACCTGGACCGGGCGCCGGCGCAGGTGCGCCGCCGTCCAGAGCGCCTCACCGACGGCGAACAGGCCGACCGCCACGACGATCACGTCGATGCCGTCGGCGAGCTCGGGGATGCCGAAGGTGAGCCGCTGCTCCCCGGACGAGTCGTCGATGCCGACCAGCCCGATGGCCAGGCCGATGCCCAGCGAGGCGAGGCCGCGGACGCGGGAGCTGCCGAGCACGGAGGTCACCGCGATGAAGGCGAGCAGCATGACCGCGAACATGTCGGCCGGGGAGACCTCGACGGCGAGGTCGGCCACCACGGGGGAGAGCAGGGCCAGCAGCAGCGTCGCGATCGTGCCGGCGACGAAGGAGCCGATGGCGGCGGTCGCCAGCGCCTGGGCGGCGCGGCCGGCCTTGGCCATCTTGTTGCCCTCGATCGCCGTCACCACCGACGACGTCTCGCCCGGGGTGTTGAGCAGGATCGACGTGGTCGAACCGCCGTACATGCCGCCGTAGTAGATGCCGGCGAACATGATGAGCGCGGTGGTCACGTCCAGCCCCCGGGTGAGCGGGAGCAGCAGCGCGACGGTCATGGCCGGGCCGATGCCCGGCAGGACGCCGATCGCCGTGCCGAGCAGGACGCCCAGGAGGGCGAACATGAGGTTCGTCGGCGTCAGGGCGGTGCTGAAGCCCTCGAGCAGTGAGGTGAGCGAGTCCATCAGAGGATTCCCCTCAGGATGCCCACGGGCAGCGAGACGCCGAGCCCGAGGACGAACAGGTACCAGCTGCCGACCGACAGGACGAGCGCGATGGCGGCGTCCCGGATGTAGTGCCGGCTACCGAGCGCGAAGGCCGAGCCCCAGAAGAGGACCGCCCCGGAGATCGCCCAGCCGAGGCTCTCGATGGTCAGCGCGTTGAAGGCGAAGGCGGCGACGAGGATCGCGATGGTGCGCCAGTCGCTGCGCCCGCCGAGCTCGACGTCCTCGCCGCCCTCGGGCTCTCCGCGGCCGCCGCGGTGGATGTCGAGCGCGAGGAAGACCGCGACAGCGAGGAGGAGCGCGCCGACCACCAGCGGCACCGCGGCGGGCCCCACCGGGCCGCGGGCGATCTTGCTCTCCGGCAGGAGCAGGGCCTGCACGATCACGACGGTCCCGAGAACTCCGAGGAACAGGGCCACTCCGTACTCGGAGCGGCCCTGCTCCTGGGAGCCGCCGGTGGCGGCGGCACTCATGTCAGACCAGACCCAGGTCGCTCAGGACGCCCTGGACGCGCTCGCTCTCGTCCTGGAGGAAGCTCGAGAACTCGTCGCCGGTCTGGAACGAGTCGGTCCAGCCCTGGTCCGCCAGGACCTTCTTCCAGGCGTCGCTGTCGTGCATCTCGGTGATGGCGTCGACGAAGCGCTGGGTCTCCTCCTCGGAGATGCCCGGGGCCGCCACGATGCCGCGCCAGTTGGTGAAGACCAGGTCGACGCCCTCGTCCTTGAGCGTCGGGGCGTCGACGCCCTCGACGGCGTCCTCGCTGGTGACGGCGAGGATGCGGACGTCGCCGGCCGCAGCCGACTCGGTCACCTCGCCGATGCCGGTCGCGGCGAAGGCGACGTCGCCGCCGAGGATGCCGGCCAGCAGCTCACCGCCGCCGTCGTAGGCGACGTAGTTGACGTCGGTCGGCGTGACGCCGACCTCCTGGGCCAGCAGCATCGGGGTCAGGTGGTCCGGACCGCCGGGGTTGGAGGCGCCGCCCACGGGGGTGTCCCCGGGGTTGGCCTTCCACGCGGTCACCAGGTCGTCGAGCGTCTTGTAGGGGGAGTCGCCCGGGACGACGATCGCCTCGGCCTCCTCGATCAGCTTCGCGATCGGGGTGGTCTGGTCGAGGGTGGCCTCGGACTGGTTGCTGTACTGCGCGCCGACGACGCCGAGCCCCATCTGCATGAGCAGCTCGGCGTTGCCCTTCTCGTTGACCAGCCGCTGCAGGCCGACGGTGCCGCCGGCGCCCTCGAGGTTGAACACCTCGACGTTGTCCGCCAGGCCCTCGTCCTCCAGCACCTGCGCCCACGCCCGCGCCGTGGTGTCGTAGCCACTGCCCGGGGAGTTGGGGACCATCACCCGCAGGCCGCTGATGGCGCCGTCGGACCCGCCGTCGGCGGCCGAACCGCCCTCGGCGGTGGTGCCGCAGCCCGTGAGCACGAGCCCGGCAGCAACGGCGCCGACGGCGCCGATCGCGAGCTTCCGAACGGAAGCAGTGCGCATCTTTCTCCTCCTGTCTGACCGGCGGATCACCGCCGCTGCAGGCGAAGGTGGCAACCGGGGTGGCCCGTGTCACGGTTGCGTGCGCATTGAGCTTTGTGGTCGTTGTGTCCACGGCCGTGACGGGATCTGCGGCGTGCTGAACTGCGCGCGCATGCTTGTGCCCAGATGTCCACATCGACAATCAGGAGAGAACCGTGACCCGGCGGCTGTCGCTGACCGGCCAGCTGCTCGCGCTGCAGGTGGTCATCGTCTGCGTCGTCCTGTTCGGGGTTGCCGCCGTGTCCGTGGCCCAGGCCATCCAGCGGGCCGAGCAGGTCGAGGGCCGGCGGGCGCAGGCCGTCGCCGAGTCCGTCGCCAACGGACGCGCGTTCCGGCAGGCGGTGCAGGACGGGGGGCTGGCCTTCGTCCGGGTGGCGGCCGAGAACGCGCGCAGCAGCTCGCTGTCCGAGTCGATCCTGGTCGCGCGCGCCGACCGGGCGGTCCTCGCCAGCTCGAACCCGTCGCAGCTGCACACCCGGCTCGACCTCGGTGAGAGCGACGTGCTCGAGGGGCGGTCCTGGCGCGGGGACGGCCGGACGCACGACGGCGGCCGGGCTGCGGTCGCCATGGCGCCGATCTACTCGACCGACGGCAGGGAGTTGCTCGGCCTGGTCGAGGTGCAGCGGGCCTACCCGGGGATCCGCGACGGGCTCGCCTCCGCGGTCCCCACACTGCTTACCTACCTCGGCGTGGCCAGCCTCATCGGGATCGGTGGCTCCCTCCTGGTGGCCCGTCGGGTGAAGCGGCAGACCCTCGGCCTGGAGCCGCTCGAGATCGCCGGGCTGGTCGAGCACCGCGACGCGATGCTGCACGGCATCCGCGAGGGCGTGATCGGGCTCGATCTGCGCGGCCGGGTCACGCTCGTCAACGACGAGGCGATCCGGCTGCTGCGCATCCCGGGTGACGCAGTGGGCCGCGGCCTCGAGGAACTCGGCGTGGGGGAGGAGATGCGCGAGGCGCTGCTCTCCGGCGAGGTGGAGCGCGACCGGGCAGTGGGCAGCGCCGGGCGGGTGCTCGTGGTCAACCGGCTGCCGATCTCCAGCAAGGGCCGGCCGATCGGCTCGGTGACCACGCTGCGCGACCGCACCGAGCTGCTCGAGCTGCGCCGCGAGCTCGACCTCACCCGGCACGTGACCGACACGCTGCGCGCGCAGGCGCACGAGTTCAGCAACCGGCTGCACACCATCGCCGGCCTGATCGAGCTCGGCGAGGCGGACGAGGCCGTGCGGTTCGTGCACCGGATCAGCTCCAGCCTGTCGGAGTTCAGCGGGGTGGTGACCGCGGCTGTGCGCGACCCTGCGATCGCCGCGCTGCTGATCGCCAAGGCCAGCCAGGCGGCCGAGCTCGGCGTGGAACTGCGGATCGCGCCGGACTCCTCCCTCCCGGCGCTGGACGGCGAGCTGAGCGCCGACGTCGCCACCGTCGTCGGCAACCTCGTGGACAACGCCATGGACGCGACCGCCTCGGTGGCCCGGCGCTGGGTGGAGGTCGAGCTCGGTCTGGTGGACGGCGACGTCGACGTCGTCGTCCGCGACTCCGGACCCGGTGTGCCACCCGGCATGGAGCGCGAGGTGTTCCGCCGCGGGGTGTCGTCCAAGGACGGTCAGCGCGGCATCGGGCTGTCGCTGGTGCACCTGGTCTGCACCCGGCGCGGCGGCAGCGTCACCGCGAGCTCGGACGGCGGGTCCACGTTCACCGCCCGGCTGCCCGCCGACCCGGCGCTGGTGACGTCGTGACCGGCGGCCGGCCGATCAGGGTGCTCATCGTCGACGACGACTTCATGGTGGCGAAGGTGCACGCCGGGTTCGTGCGCGCGCTCGACGGTTTCGAGGTCGTGGGGACGGCGTCCACCGGTGCACAGGCGCTGGAGGAGGTGGCTCGGCTGCGGCCGGACCTGGTGCTGCTCGACGTCTACCTGCCGGACATGACCGGACTGGACGTGCTCCGGCAACTGCGCAGCTCGAAGGTCCCGGCCGACGTCATCGTGATCAGCGCCGCGCGGGACGTCGACAGCATCCGCAGCGCGCTGCACGGCGGCGTGCTGCACTACCTGGTCAAGCCCTTCGACCGGCGGACGTTCGAGGAGCGGCTGCTCGACTACGCCGCGCTGCGCACCGACCTCGGCGTGCTCGAGGAGGCGGCGCAGGGGGACGTCGACCGGATGTTCGCGCTCTCGCGCGGCGGTCCGCGGCCGGCCCCCACGCCGAAGGGAATCGCGCCGGAGACCCTGGTGCTGGTGCGCGAGGCGCTGGCCGCGGCCGGCGCCGACGGCCTGTCGGCGACCGAGGCCAGCGAGCGCACCGGCCTGGCGCGGGTGAGCGCCCGGCGCTACCTGGAGCAGCTGGTCGCCCAGCAGGAGGCCGACGTCCGCCAGCGGTACGGGACGGCGGGCCGGCCGGAGCGCCGGTTCACCCTGCGCACCCCCCGCGCGCCGGCCTGACGTGCGTGGTCGCAACGACCGAAACGATCTCTACGGTCGCAATGCTGACTCACGTCCCCGGATCGGGAAGGCTGCCGGCATGACGATCGTCGTGGGTTACGTCCCCACCGCCGAGGGCGAGGCCGCCCTGGAGGCCGCGCTCACCGAGGCGCGGCGCCGCGAGGAGCCGCTGCACGTCGTGAACACCGCGCGCGGCGACTCCATGGCCGACAAGCGGTTCCTCTTCGAGGACGCGCTGGAGGACCTGCGCGGGAGGCTCGACACGAGCGCGGTCGTCTACGAGATCGACCAGAAGGTGCGCGGCAAGGAGGCCGCCGAGGAGATCGTCGAGGCCGCCGACCGGGTCAACGCCAGCCTGATCGTGATCGGCCTGCGCCGGCGCACGCCCACGGGCAAGCTGATCACCGGCAGCCAGGCGCAGCGGATCCTGCTGGACGCGAACTGCCCGGTGCTGGCGGTCAAGGCCCCCTGACCTCAGGCGAGCAGGTCCAGCGCGTCGGCGTCGCCCGGCCCGGCGAGCGCGGTGCGGAAGATGGTGCCCAGGCTCTGCGCCAGGTGCTCGCGGCAGGCGGCGGCCGCCTCGTCGGCGTCGCCGGCGAGCAGCGCGTCGCACATCCGCAGGTGCTCCTGCACCGACGCCTCGATGCGCTGCGGATCGCCGTGCGAGAGATTGCGCAGCCGGGCCGTGTGCGGCCGCAGCTCGCCGATCGTGCGGCGCAGGTGCTCGTTTCGGGTGGCGCCGATGACCGTCCAGTCGAACCGGTCGGCGAGCTCGTAGAACCGCGCCGAGCGAGCGGTCGAGGGGCTGCGCCCCTGGACCCGCGCGAACTCGCCGCGCAGCCGGGTGAGCTTCCGGCGCAGCCCGGGATCGCTCGCCGCGGCCGCCGCGGCCTGGCGCATCGCCTCCGGCTCGAGCAGCGACCGGAAGTCGAACAGGTCCCGCACGCTCTGCGGCGACACCCGCGACACCCGCGCGCCCTGGCGCGGGGTGATCTCGACCAGCCCTTCGGCGGCCAGCCGGCGCAGCGCCTCGCGCACGGGGGTGCGCGAGGCGCCGGTGCGCTCGACCAGCGTCAGCTCGGCCAGCGGCAGGCCCGGAGCCAGGGCGCCGGACTCGATCTCGGCCTTGAGCTGCCCATGGACCAGGTCGGCCTTGCTCTGCTCCGCCGTCATGCCGCTGCCGCCGGCAGGGGGACGCCGGTCTCCTCCGCCAGCCGTCGCAGGTCGGCCACCGACTGCTCGGCGAGCACCACGCCGCCGGCCGCGACGTTCGCGGCCTCGGCCCGGTCCTCGACCTCACCGGGGTAGAAGACCTCGTCGAAGCCCTGGGCCAGCGGCACCCCCTTGACCTCGTCGATGAGCCGCTCCACCCGCGCCAGGTAGCCGGCCGTGTCGCCGAACGCCGCCGGGTCGAGGGCGAGGAACAGGTGGCCGCACCCGCTGCGCGCCTCCGGCTCGTACGGCCCGTGCACCGCGGTGCCGACGCCGCTGCCGGTCAGGGCCCCGGAGAGCACGTCCATCACGAAGGCGATGGCGTAGCCCTTGTGGCCGGCCATCGGCAGGATCACCCCGAGCACCCCCTCCGCCGGGTCGGTGGTCGGCGCGCCCTCGCGGGTCAGCGCCCACGTGTCGGGGATCGGCTCGCCGCGGTTCTTCGCCAGGTAGACCTTGCCGCGGGCGACCGCGGTGTTCGCGATGTCGAGGGCGATGACCCGGCCGTCGGGGCCGGGCGCGGCGATCGACCACGGGTTGGTGCCGACCACCTTCTCCCGGCCACCCCACGGCGCCATCGCCGGGCTGGCGTTCGTCGTCAGGACGGCGACGCAGCCGTCCCGGGCGGCGCGGCGGGTGAACCACATCGCCGTCCCGAAGTGGTTGGAGTTCCGGACGCCGACGACGCCGACGCCGTGCGCGCGGGCCCGCTCGACGGCCAGCGCGCGCGCCCGGTCGGTGAGCACCTGGCCGACGCCGTCGCGGCCGTCGAGCAGCACCAGCGGCCCGGTGTCGGAGAGCACCGCTGGCTCGGTGCGCGCGGTCATCGCGCCGCTGCGCAGCCTCGCCACGTACCAGGGCAGCCGCAGCACGCCGTGCGACTGGTGTCCCCACAGGTCGGCCTGCACCAGGCTGTCGGCGACGAGCGCGGCGTCGTCGTCCGGGACGCCGGTCGCGCCGAGCACCCCGGCGGCGAACGCGCGCAGCTCCTCCGGCGCGATCCGGCCGGTCATTCCGACGCCGGCGCCGTCGCCGCGGGCATGTCCTGCACCCACCACGTGCGCACGTTGACGAACTCCCGGATGCCGGCCGCCGCCAGCTCCCGGCCGTAGCCGCTGCGCCCGGTTCCGCCGAACGGCATGCGGGCGTCGGAGGCGACGATCGCGTTCACGAAGGCGGCGCCGGAGCGGATGCGCCGGGCCACGGCGATCCCGCGGTCGGCGTCGGCCGTCCAGACGCTGGCGCCCAGGCCGAACCGGGTGTCGTTCGCGATCCGCACCGCGTCGTCGTCGCCGTCGGCGTCGATCACCGCGGCGACCGGGCCGAAGACCTCCTCGTCGTAGGCGGGCATGCCGGGGACGACGTCGGCCAGGACGGTCGGGGCGTAGAACCAGCCCGGCCGGTCCACCCGCCGGCCCCCGGCGAGCAGCCGGGCGCCCGCCGCGACCGACTTCTCCACCTGCCGGTCCACGCCGTCGAGCAGGTCCTTGCGCGCCATCGGGCCGACGTCGGTGCCCGGGGCCTCGGGGTCGCCGACGCTCAGCGCCTCGACCTCGGCGACCAGCAGCCGGGTGAACTCGTCGGCGACCGTGGCGTCGACCACGATCCGCTTGGGCGAGATGCAGCTCTGCCCGGCGTTGAGGAACCGTCCCCGGGCGGCCAGCGCGGCGACCCGCGGAAGGTCGGCGTCGGCCAGGACGACGAACGGGTCCGAGCCGCCCAGCTCGAGCACCGACTTCTTGATCGACCGCCCTGCCGCCGCGCCGACCGCGGCACCGGCCCGCTCGCTGCCGGTGATCGTGACCGCGCCGATCCGCGGGTCGTCGATCAGCCGCGCGGTCACGGCGGGCACGTCCGGCTCGGCGACGACGAGCGCGCCGAACAGTCCGGCCGGGGCACCGGCCTCCTCCAGCACCCGCTGCACGGCCAGCGCGCAGCCGGTCGTGTTGGGGGAGTGCTTGAGCAGCGCGCCGTTGCCGGCCATGAGGGCCGGCGCGGCGAACCGGAGCACCTGCCACAGGGGGAAGTTCCACGGCATGACGGCCAGCACCACGCCGACCGGCTCGTAGCCGATCCAGCTGCGGTCGGCGGAGGTCGCGACCGGCTCGTCGGCCAGGAAGCCGGCGGCGTGCTCGGCGTAGTAGTCGCACGCGGTCGCGCACTTCTCGACCTCGGCGCGGGCCTCGGCCAGCGGCTTGCCCATCTCCCGGGTGACCAGCAGGGCGAGACGGTCGACGTCGCGGCGGAGCACCTCGGCGGCGCGGCGCAGCACCGACGCCCGGGCGTCGAACCCGGCGGCCGCCCAGCCGACCTGCGCCGTCGCGGCGCGCTCCAGCGCGGCGTCGACCTCGGTCTCGGTGAACGGGGTGTAGCGCTCGAGCTGCTCCCCGGTCGCGGGGTTGACGGTGACGACGGCGGCGCTCACGCGTCGCCCCCAGGCGCGGGCGTGGCCCCGCGGTCGGCCTCGGAGAGGTGCTCGAACGTCTCGCCGGTGGCGGTGATGGTCCGGGTGACGTCGCGGCCGCCGTAGACCCAGTAGATAGTCATCGGCCCGTCGCCGCGGTTGCGGAAGCAGTGCGGAACTCCGGCCGGCACCCAGGTGGCCTGCCCGGCGACCAGGTCGAACTCGTCGTCGCCGACGACCGCGGTCGCCTCGCCCTCGTACACCAGCACCGTCTCCTCGACGTTGTGCGAGTGCAGCGGAATGCCGGTGCCGGGCGTGAAGACGGTCATCCCCGTGGTGACCCGGTTGGTCGCGCAGTTCCACTTGCCGACGAACGGGATCGTCACGACGCCGTTGCCGCGGTCGAAGCGCTCGATCTCCTGCGGGCGCAGCACCATCGACGGCGGCTCCGGCTGCCGGGCGCTCATGCCGGCACCTCCTCGCTGTGCGACACGAGCAGCGCGCCGGGGGTGTTCACCTGCTGCACGACGGTGCGCACGGCCGTCTCGCGCCAGGTGCGGAAGTGCGGTGCCGCGCGGTGCGCGTCGAAGGCCTCCGCGTCGGTGTAGAGCTCGTAGAGGACGAACCGGTTGTCGTCGTCCGCCACCGAGCAGACGTCGAACCGCAGGCATCCCGGCTCGTCGCGCACCGATGCCTCCGCGTTGGCGGTGATGCCGGCGAGGAACTCCTCCCGCCGCTCCGGATCCACCTGCATCTGCACCATCAAGCTGAACACGTGCGCTCCCTTCGTTGTATCCAACACTGTATACACAACGGGTTGATGAGTGAGGCCCGTTCGTCCCTTGCGGTTCCTAGGTCCCGCCGTCCACCCTCAATCGCCGGGCGGCCGCTCCGACGATGGCGAGCGTGCCCGCCGTGGCCCAGAGGACACCCGCCGAGCCGACGCCTGCGGCCAGGAAGCCGACCGTGCTGGGGATGAGCACCTGGCCCAGCCGGTTGCCGGTGAGACGCAGCGACATGGCCCGCCCGCGCAGGCCGGCGGGGGCGACCTCGGCCAGCCAGGACATGGTCAAGGGCTGGCCGACGCCGAGCCCGAGACCGAGCAGGACCACGAGGACGCCGATCGCCACCGGCGGCAGGGGAGCGGGGACGGCGGCCATGGCGGCGGCCGACAGCGCGACGCTGCCCATCATCAGCCGCCGCCGTCCGACCCACGTCACCAGCCGGCCGAGGAAGAAGCGGGACGTCATGGACGCCGCGGCGCGCAAGGTCAGCAGGACGCCGATGAAGCCGGCCGCGAGGTCGCGGTCGGCGCCGAGGGCGGGCAGGTAGACGAGTGTGATGTCGACCGCCGAGAGGACCACGCAGCTGACCAGGAGCGCGCGGATCAGCCCGGGCACCCGGAGCAGGGTGGCCATGCCGCCGTGCCCGGCGGTCCCTTCCCCGCGCTCTCGCCGCGGAACGCGCAGCAGCGTGGTGCAGGCCACCGGTACGACACCCAGCGCGGTGGCCACCGCGAAGATCGGCGTCGTGTCCGGGATGGCGCCCTCGCCGCCGATGAGCGGGATCAGCACCGGACCGATCGCCTGCCCCAGCGAGGCCGCGAAGGTGTAGTAGCCGAACGCGGTGTCGAACGTGCCGGGGCCGGCGGTGTTGGCCACGGCGGCCTGCTGCCCGACCACCGAGCACAGGTGGCCGGTGCCGAGCACGATGCTGCCGGCGACGAGCCCCGCGGCGCTCAGGCCCTCGAGCAGGAACACCCCGCCGGCCGCGGCCATCAGCACGGCCCCGACCAGCATGATCCGCCGCTCGCCGAATCGGTCGGTCGCCTGCCCGGACGGCACGGCCAGCACCAGGGGGACGACGGCGAAGCTGGCGGTCAGCGCGCCGAGCCAGGCTGAGGGCACGTCCAGTTCGATCGCCCGGTAGGCCGAGGTGGGGCGCAGCACGAAGGTGATCACCTGGGTGAACACCGAGTGCAGGAGCAGCAGGACGAGCATCCGGCGCCCGCCGAACGCGGCGCTCACCGCTCCCCGGCCGAGCGCTCGGTGTCCAGGCGCCAGGCGCTGCGCGCGCCGAGGCTGGAGGCCACGTGCCGCCGCATCAGCTTCCCGGCCGTGGCCGCCCGGTTGTCCCGGATCGCCTCGAACATCTGCCGGTGCTCCACCGCCCGGGCCTCGCGCTCCTCCGCACTGCGCTCGACCTCGAGGGCGTGCCGGCGGTAGCGGTCGGTCTTGTCCCACAGGCCCTCGAGGGCGTCGATCAGCAGCTTGTTGTGCGAGGCGTGGTGGATCGCCGTGTGGAACCCGCGGTGCGTGGCCAGCTGGGCGGCCGTGGGATTGCGCGGCAGCGACTCGAGGTGCTCCAGTGCATCGGCGATCGCGGCGAGGTCGTCGTCCGTCCGCCGCTGTGCCGCGAGCGAGGCGGCCAGCGGGTCGAGCTCCTGGCGCATCTCCAGCAGGTCGCGCGCCTCGTCCGCGTCGAGCGGCGCGACCCGCGCGTCGCGGTGCGCGTCGAGCTCGACGAGGCCTTCCTGCTTGAGCCGGCGCAGCGCCTCGCGCAGGGGGGTGGTGCTGATCCCGATGGTGCGGGCGAGCGCGGCCTGCTGCAGCACGGCCCCGGGGGCCAGCCGGCCGGAGACGATCAGGTCGCGCACCCGCCGGTAGGCCAGGTCGCTCTTGGTGGCGAACGGTGGGTCCGCGGATGCCGGCTCGAACACTCGGTGCTCCTCCCTTGCAGGTTTGTCGCTAGACCGTTATAGCTTATAACCAACCAACCCAGGAGGCACCGTGACACCACCGACCCTCGACCCGACCTACCGCCTCGGACTGCTCGTCGGTGACGGGATCGGCCCCGAGATCTCCCCGGCCGCGGTCCGGGTGATCGACGCGGCCCTCTCGGCGGTCGGCAGCCCGGCCATCGAGTGGCAGGAGCTGCCGATGGGCCTCGCCGCGATCGAGTCGCACGGCACCGCGCTGCCGGAGGAGACCGTCGCAGCCTTGGGGAAGCTCGACGGGTGGGTGCTCGGGCCGATCGACCCGGTTGGCTATCCCGAGCCCTTCAGGTCCCAGCTCGCGCCGAGCGGTGCCCTCCGCAAGCGCTTCGACCTGTACGCGAACGTGCGACCCGCCCGCGCACTGAGCTCGGGCCGGGTGGTCGTCCCCGACCTCGACCTGGTGATCTTCCGGGAGAACACCGAGGGCTTCTACGCCGACCGCAACACCGTCGCCGGCACCGGCGAGTTCATGCCCTCGCCGGACGTCGCGATCACGATGGGCATCGTCACCCGGCCGCGGGTGGAGCGGATCGCCGTCGCCGCGTTCGAGGCGGCGCGACGTCGCCGCAAGCACCTGACGATCGTGCACAAGGCGAACGTGCTGCGGCTGTCGATGGGACTGTTCCGCGACGTCTGCCGCGAGGTCGGCGCGCGGTATCCCGACGTCGCGGTCGACGACTTCCACATCGACGCGATGACCGTGCACCTCGTGCGCCGGGGCGGCGACTTCGACGTGATCGTCGCCGAGAACATGTTCGGCGACATCCTCTCCGACCTGACCGGCGAGCTGGCCGGCTCGCTCGGCATCGCGCCGTCGATCAACGCCTCCGACGACCGGGCCATGGCGCAGGCCGCGCACGGCTCGGCGCCCGACATCGCCGGCCAGGGCGTGGCCAATCCCGTGGCGATGATCCTGTCCGGCGCGATGCTGCTGGACTGGCTGGCCACCCGGCACGGCGACGAGCGGCTGGCCGCCGCGGCGGCTCGGATCGACTCGGCGGTGCGGTCCACCATCGACGGCGGCGTCCGCACGCGCGACCTCGGCGGCACCGCCACGACCAGCGGCTTCACCGACGCCGTCGTCACCGCCCTGTCCTGACCCACCTCCGACCCGAGAGCGAGCCGACGCGATGTCCCTCTCCACCACCGACCTCTCCGACGCGCATCCCGAGGCGCAGGTCTGCGAGCCGCTCTTCCAGTCCTACGGCGGCCGGCCGGCGTTCAGCGGCACGATCGCGACGCTCAAGGTCTTCGAGGACAACACGCTGGTCCGCGCCGCCGTCGAGCAGCCGGGGGAGGGCCGGGTGCTCGTTGTCGACGGCGGCGGCTCGGTGCGCTGCGCGCTGCTCGGCGGCAACCTCGCCGTGGCGGCCGCCGAGAACGGCTGGGCCGGCGTCGTCGTGAACGGCGCAGTGCGCGACGTCGACGAGATCGACGCGCAGCCGATCGGGGTGCGCGCGCTGGCCGCCCTGCCCCGCCGCAGCCAGAAGGGATTGCACTCGGGACAGGAGGGGATCCCGGTGATCTTCGCCGGCGTGGTCTTCCGCGAGGGGGAGTGGCTGTCCGCCGACCGGGACGGGATCGTCGTCCTGCCGGAGAACCCGGCCTAGTTCCGTCGCAGGAGGCGGGCCAGCCGGTGGGTGCGGCCGGCGGTGAGCTCGGCGACCGTCGGCGGCGCCGGCTCCGGCGCCGGCTCCGCCTCCAGCGCGGCGTGCCGCTCCTGCAGCCGGGCGCGCACGTCGTCGGCGGTGTAGGCCCGGCGCTGCCGCTCGTTGCGGGCGAGGACGGCGCCGGTCGCCGCCACGCCGGCGAGGCCGGCCAGTCCGAGCACCTTCCAGAGACGCATGATCCGTAAGTTAGCGCCGTGTCTGCCAGCCGCGCGCTCCCGCTCGACGAGGCGGTCGAGCTCACCCGCACCGGCGACGTCTGGGTCTTCCGCGGCGCCTCGCTGGCCGACCGGGCGATCCGGACGGTCACCAACGCGCCGGTCAACCACGTCGGCATGGCCGTCGTCCTCGAAGACCTGCCGCCGCTGCTCTGGCACGCCGAGCTCGGCAAGTCCCTGCCCGACGCGTGGAGCGGTGAGCACCACCGCGGTGTGCAGCTGCACGACCTGCGCGACGCGGTCCTCACCTGGCGCCGCCGCTACGGGCAGCGCGCGTGGCTGCGCCAGCTGGTCGGCCCGGCCGACGACGGCGGCGTGACCCGCGAGATGGAGGACGCCGTCCTGCGCACCGTCGCCAGGCTCGACGGCAAGCCGTTCCCGACGACGCGCGGCCTGGCGACGGGCTGGCTGAACGGGCGGCTGCGGCGGCAGACCTCGACCGAGGCCGTGTACTGCGCCGAGCTGGTCGCGGCGACCTACACGGCGATGGGGCTGCTGCCGCCGGAGCGGCCGCGCAACTGGTACGACCCGGGCCGCTTCTGGTCCGGCGACGACCTCGAGCTGCTGCAGGGCGCCACGCTGGGTGACGAGATCGCCGTCGACGTCCCGCTCACGGACGACGTCGCGGCGCGCACCTGACACTTCCGGGGGATCTCGTCTCGTTCGGCTTCCCGTGCCGCGAGACCGGGTCGATCAGGAACGCATGGCTTCTCCCGTCCTGCCCGACCCGACCGTGCCCGTCCTCTCCGCCGAACCGTTCGGCGAGGACAGCCTGCTGCCCGGCCCGGCCGCCCTGCTCGAGCGCCTCGCCGACCACCTGGCCGATCCCAGCGCCCCGCCCGCGACGCTCGGCATGATCGGCCTGCTGCGCCGGGACGACGGCTGGCCGACCGCACCGGAGACGCTCTCCGCGGTCACGAGCCTGCTGGCCCGCGGGGTGCGCGGCGACGACTGGCTGACCCGGGAGGGGACCGCGGAGTTCGCCGTCCTCATCACCGCCGGCCCGGACGCCGCCGAGGTGGCCATCGGCCGGCTGGTGCGCGTCGTGACCGGCGTGGTCACCGGCGTCGCCGCCTGCGCGGGGATCGCCGCCCTCGAGCCGGGGCTGCCGGGCGCCGAGGTGCGACGCCGGGCGCTGCTCTCCCTCGCCGCTGCCCGCACCCAGGGCGGCGGGCAGCTGGTCCGCTACCGCGGCAGCTGCTGAGCCCTAGTAGCGGGCCGGGGCCGTGCCCACCGTGGCGCCGGCCCCGAAGTACGACCGCGGCGGGTCGGCGTCGACCACCCGCTTGCCCAGCGGGAACAGCCCCACGAGGGCGAGCTTGAACAGCGCGATCCCGAACGGGATGCCGATGATCGTCACGCAGTAGGCGACGCCGGCGAGGACGTGCAGCAGCGACAGCCACCAGCCGATGAGCAGGAACCACAGCAGGTTGCCGACCGCCGAGGCGACGCCGGCGCCGGGGGTGGTCACGGTCGTCCGGCCGAACGGCCAGGCGGCGTAGCCGGCCAGCCGGAAGCAGGCGATGCCGAACGGGATCGTGACCACGAGCAGGCAGGCGAGCAGCCCGGCGAGCAGGTAGGCCAGCGCCAGCAGCCAGCCGTGGATCACGAGCCAGACGAGGTTGAGCACGAGGCGGAGTCCGTCCACGCCGGAGTCACGTGCGCGTGGCGTCCCCGGTTCCCGCGTGCGCCGCCGCGCTGCCCAGACCGACCTCGGTGTCGCCGGGCCGCGGCACGTCGTCGTCGTGGGTGACGCAGACGACCACCCGGCCGGCCAGCGCGGCGCGCAGGTCCGCCACCAGCGCCCGCGCCGTCGGCGGGTCCAGGTGCGCGGTGGGCTCGTCCAGGAGGACGACGTCGCGGTCGGCCAGCAGCGCGCGGGCGGCGGCCAGCCTGCGCCGCTCGCCGCCGGAGAGCGCGGTGCCGCCCGCGCCGACCTGCGTGTCCAGCCCGTCGGGCAGTGACGCGATCAGGCCACCGAGCCCGGCGGCGGCGAGCGCGGCCCGCATCCGTGCCTCGCCGTCCGGACCGGCCAGCGCGCCCCGCGGCGCGGCCGCGGCGAGGTTGGCCCGGATGCTCGAGGCGAACACGTGCGACTCCTGCGGCAGCCACGCCAGGCGGGCGCGCAGGTCGTCCCCGGCGATGCGGTCGGCGGGCGTGCCCCCGACCAGGTAGTCACCGGAGCGCGGCCGCAGCGCCGCCATCAGCACCGCCAGGAACGTCGACTTGCCCGCGCCGGAGGGGCCGCGCACCACCAGCCAGCCGTCGGTGCCGGCCTGCGCGTCCAGCCCGGTGAGCACGTCCGGACCGCCCGGCCAGCCGGCGGTCAGGTCCGCGACGGCCAGTCGCCGCACCGGGGACGGGGCCGGCGCGGGATCGGCCGGGTCGGCCGGCACCGGCGCGGTGAGGACGGCGTCGAGGCGGGCCCGTGCGTCGGCGAGGATGCCGCGCCGCTGTAGCGCCGCGACCAGCCCGGCCAGCGGCTCGGCCAGGGCCAGCGGCGCGAGCGCGAGCACGGCGACGGCCGGACCGCTCAGCCCGCCGGTGGCGCCGATCGCCGCCGCCACGACCGCGCCGAGCCCGGTGCCGAGGACGACGAGCCCGGTCCCCAGCGCGCCCGCGCGGGCGCCGGTGCGCTGTGCCGCGCCCTGGCGGTCGGCGAGCGCGGCGAGGTCGGCGGCCGTCCGGTCGGCGAGGCCGTGCGCCCGCAGGTCGCCGGCGCCGTCGAGCACGATCGCGGTCTCCCGCAGCGCGGCGACCCGCAGCGCGCCGTCCCGCCGTGCCGCGCCCGCGTCCACCCGGCGGTGCACCAGCAGGACGAGCGCGACGGTGAGCGCCAGCACGGCCGCGACCGCGGCGGCCGCGGCCGGGTCGAGCAGCGCCAGGGCGGCGACGGTCGCGGTCAGCACCGTGCCGGCGACCAGCATCGGCGGGCGCACCCGCACGGCGAGGTCCTGCACCAGCCCGACGTCGCCGACCACCCGGGCCAGCGCGGCCCCCGGCGTCCGGTCGGCGGCGACGCCCTGCTCGGCCAGCGCCCGCCAGACCCGAACGCGGGTGTCGGCGGCCAGGCGCAGCGCGGCGTCGTGCGCGGTCATCCGCTCCACCCAGCGCAGGCCGGCGCGGCCGAGGCCGAACGCCCGCACGCCGACGATCGCGACCATCAGCGTGAGGATCGGCGGCATCTCGGCGGCCCGGACGATCAGCCAGCCCGAGACGGCGGTGAGCGCGATGCCGGCGCCGCTCGACAGCGCGCCGGCGGTCACGGCCCGCAGCAGCGCCGTCCGCGGCCGGCGCGGCCCGCCGCCCGCCGTCGTCGGAATGTGGGAGGGCCGGTTTCCTGCGCTCGCAGACTCCGAGACCGCCGGGTGCGGCGCGGGCTCGGGCAGGTCACCGCTCAGCGTCACCGTGCGGTCGGCGAAGGCGGCCGGCGAAGGGTCGTGGGTGACCAGCACCGTCGTCACGGTGCCGCGCAGGTCGGCCAGCACCCGCGTGACCGTCGCCGCGGCCGCCTCGTCGAGGTGCGCGGTCGGCTCGTCGAGCAGCAGCAGGCGGGCGCCGCGCCGGATCCGCACCAGCGCGCGGGCCAGCGCAACCCGCTGCAGCTCGCCGGGGGAGAGGGTGGTGCAGTCACGGCCGGCCAGGG
Organism: Geodermatophilus sp. SMS 5-13; assembly: GCF_059428245.1. Lineage (NCBI taxonomy): Bacteria > Bacillati > Actinomycetota > Actinomycetes > Geodermatophilales > Geodermatophilaceae > Geodermatophilus > Geodermatophilus sp. SMS 5-13. The sequence goes on along the minus strand of NZ_CP165729.1, from coordinate 3,902,241 downwards.
TGGTCGCGCCCACCTTCGCGAGGGCCGCGCGCAGGTCCTCGTCGTCCCCGCCGTGCCGGCGCAGCTCCTCGGCGACCGTCGCGGCGGTGGTGCGCGGGTGCTGCGGCACGTACGCCACCGGTCCGACGCCGGTCACCGCGCCGGTGACGACGGCGGACGGCGGGGTCAGCCCGGCCAGCACCGCCAGGAGCGTCGACTTGCCCGAGCCGCTGCGGCCGCGCACGGCGACCAGCTCGCCCGGCCGGACGGCGAGGTCGACCGGCGCCAGCGCGGGCAGCGACCGGCCGGGGTGGCGCACCGAGAGCCCGGCCACCGCGACGTCGGCGCCGCGCGGGTCGTCGTCCGCCGGCGCCGGGGCGACCGCGGCAACGGGCGCCGCCAGCACCGCGCGGGCCTCGGCGGCCGCGAGCGTCGCGGCCTCGTTGGCGTGGTGCGCGGCGCCGACCGCGCGAAGCGGGGCGAAGGCCTCGGGCGCCAGGAGCAGCGCGAACAGCCCGGCCGCGAGCGGCAGGCCGCCGTCCACCAGCCGCAGCCCGACGCCGACCGCGACCAGGGCGACCGACAGCGTGGCGATCAGCTCGAGCACGAGCGCGGAGAGGAACGCCAGCCGCAGCGTGGCCAGCGTCTTCTGCCGGGAGGCCTCGCCCAGCTCGGCGAGCGCCGCCGCCTGGTCGGCGGCGCGGCCGAGCCCGGCGAGCACGGGCAGGCCGCGGACCAGCTCGGCGACGTGCGCGGCGAGCCGGTCCAGGGCGCGGGCGGCGTCCGTGGTGCCGTCCCGGGTGTGCTTGCCGACCAGCACCATGAACAGCGGCACCAGCGGCAGGGTGAGCGCGACGATCCCCGCCGAGAGCAGGTCGGCCCACGCCAGCACGAGCAGCAGCAGCGGCGGGACGACCAGCGTCTGAGCGAACGCGGGCAGGAACGTCGCCAGCCCGGGGCCGAGGTCGGCCAGCCGGGTGGTCGCGAGGACGGCGGCCGGCCCGGGACCGCCCGCCGCCTGGACCGCCGCCGGGGTGGCCGCCAGCCGCTCGAGCAGCGCGCGGTGCAGCCGGTCCTCCGCGCGGCGGGCGTCGCGGGCGGCCAGCGCCTCACCGGCGGTCGAGGCCACGGCCCGCAGCGCCACCCCGGCGACCGCCACCGCCAGCGGCGCAGCGATGCCGCCGTCGGCCAGGCCGGCGACCCGCGCGATCGCCGTCGCCAGCCCGCCGGCCAGCAGCACGAGACCGGCGGTCGTGGCGACCGCGGCCAGCGCCGCCCGGACCAGCGCGCCGCGCAGCCCCGGGACGCCGGCCAGCGCGCCCAGCGGCCCCCGTGAACTCACGCGTGCACCGGATCGGCGGCCAGCCGCTTGCGGAACACCCAGTACGTCCAGGCCTGGTACGCGAGCACGACCGGCAGGCCGACCGAGGCCACCCAGGTCATCAAGGTCAGCGTGTAGTCGCTGACCGAGGCCGCGCCGATCGTGAGGTCGAACGCCGGGTCGACGGTCGAGGGGATCACCACCGGGTAGGCGGCGCCGAACACCGTCGCGGCCGACGCGGCCAGCAGCACCGCCCAGCCGGTGAACGCCTGCCCTTCGCGGTCGCGGCGGATCCGCGTCCAGGTCACGACCGCGGCCAGCACCGCAACCACCCACAGAACCGCGGTGACCGCCGTCCCGTCGCGCAGCTGCACCAGACCGGCCCACGCCAGCAGCGGGAGCGCCGCGACCGGCGACCAGCGCAGCGCGAACGCCCGCGCCCGCAGCCGCACCGGCCCGTCGGTCTTCAGCGCCAGGAACAGCGCGCCGTGCACCACCGCGAACGCGGCCACCGCCACGGCACCGAGCAGCGCCGGCCAGCCGAGTCCGGCGAACGCGCCGCCCACCCGGTTGCCGGCGCCGTCGATCGGCAGGCCGAGCGTGGTGGCGCCCAGGGCGGCGCCGACGCCGAGCCCCGCGACCAGGGAGCCGGCGGTGATCACGTGGGTCCAGGTGGCGTCCCAGCGCGGACCGGGGTGCGAGTGCCGCCACTCGAAGGCGACCGCGCGGACGATCAGCCCGAGCAGCACCAGCACGAACGGCAGGTAGAGCGCCGGCAGCCACGAGGCGTACCAGCCGGGGAAGGCGGCGAAGATCGCGCCGGCTGCGGTGATCAGCCAGACCTCGTTGCCGTCCCACAGCGGGCCGATGGTGCGCAGCATCAGGTGCCGGTCGTGCGGCGAGCGGCCGAGCACCGGCAGCAGCGCGGCCACGCCGATGTCGAAGCCCTCGAGGAGGAGGAAGCCGGTCCACAGCACGGCGACGGCGGCGAACCAGAGGGTGGGGAGGTCCATGACGTGAGCTGCCTTCGTGGTCAGTAAGCAAACGAGAGGACGTCGTCCTGTTCCGGCGTGCCCTCGGGGGGCTCGCCGGGCGTGGGCGAGTCGCCGGGCGAGGCGCCCTTCCGGACGAAGCGGGTGATCAGGAACAGTTCGATGACGGCGAGCACCCCGTAGACGGCGGTCAGCGCGATCAGCGACGTCCAGACCTCGGCGACGCTGATGCCGGGCGAGACGGCCTGGGCGGTGAAGAAGTACACCTGCTCGCCGACCGGCACGTCCGGGTTCGGGTAGACGACGAACGGCTGGCGGCCCATCTCGGTGAAGATCCAGCCGGTCGCGTTGGCCACGAACGGCGCGCCGACGGCGAGCAGCGCGCCGTGGACGCCGATCCGCGAGGTCGGCACCCGCCCGCGCCGGGTGGCCCACAGCGCGTAGGCGGCCACCGCGGCCGAGACCGCGCCCATGCCGATCATCAGCCGGAAGCTCCAGTAGGTCACCGCGAGCACCGGGGAGTAGTCGATCGGCTCGCCGGCCTTGTCCCCGAACGACGGGTCGTCGGGGTAGGTCGCGCCGTAGACCTCGGCGTAGCGCTCCTGCAGCGCGTCGACCCCGGGGACGGCGGTGGAGAAGTCGCTGTGCGCGAGGAACGACAGCAGCCCCGGCACGGTGATCGAGTGGACGTCGTCGCACTCGTTGGAGCCGAGCTTGCCGAAGGCGAAGATCGAGAACGGCGCCGGCGCCTCGGTCTCGCAGAGCGCCTCGGCGGAGCTCATCTTCAGCGGCTGCTGCTCGTACATGAGCTTGCCCTGCCAGTCGCCGGTGAGCGCCACCAGCACGAACGCGGCCAGCGACACCCAGCCGCCGAGCCGCACCGAGCGGCGCCACACCTGGTGGTCGACGTCCGTCGTGGGTGCGCCCGCCAGCTTCCGGCGGCGCAGGTGCCACAGCCCGATGCCGACCAGCAGCGCGCCGGCGACCATCAGCGCGGCGACGATCGCGTGACTGAACGCGGCCAGGGCGGTGTTGTTGGTCAGGACGGCGAGGAAGTCGACCTGGCGCGGCCGGCCGTCCTCGGTGAGCGTGACGCCGACCGGGTGCTGCATCCACGAGTTGGCCGCGATGATGAAGTACGCGCTGACCACCGAGCCGATGACCGCGGCCCAGAGCGAGGCCAGGTGCAGCTTCCTGGGCAGCCGGTCCCAGCCGAAGATCCACAGGCCGAGGAAGGTCGACTCGAGGAAGAAGGCGAGCAGCGCCTCCATCGCCAGCAGCGAGCCGAAGACGTCGCCGACGAAGCGCGAGTAGGCGCTCCAGGCCAGGCCGAACTGGAACTCCTGCACCAGGCCGGTGGCCACGCCGAGGGCGAAGTTGATCAGGTAGATGCGGCCCCAGAAGCGGGTCATCCGCAACCACTCGGGCTTGTTCGTCCGCAGCCAGAGCGTGTGCATCACCGCGACCAGCAGCCCCAGACCGATGGTCAGCGGGACCATCAGGAAGTGGTAGACGGTCGTGATGCCGAACTGCCAGCGGGCGATGTCGAGCACGTCCACCGTGGGGTCTCCCTCTGTCGTACGATCGACGTGTTCTTTCTACGCCGCGTAGAAGACAGTTTTCTACACGACGTAGAAGACGCGCGGTGTGATCTGTCGGACAGGAGGGCTCGTGGCCTCGCTCGGTGACCTGGAGCGTGCGGTGATGGAGTGGCTGTGGGCCAAGGACGCTCCCGCGGCGGCCACCGAGCTGCGCGACGCCCTCGCCGATCGCGGGCTGGCGCTGACCACCGTGCACACGGTGCTGAGCCGGCTCGAGCACAAGGGCTTCGTCGGCCACGACGACGCCCGGCCGCGCCGGTTCGCCCCCACGGCCAGCCGCGAGGACCACGCCGCCGAGCTGATGCACGAGGTGCTCGGCCAGGCCGGCGACCGGCAGGCGGTGCTGGCCCGCTTCGTCGGCAGTGTCAGCGAGGACGAGGCCCGGCTGCTGCGCGAGCTGCTCGCGGGCGGCTGAGCGGTCCCGACCCGGCCATGCTCCCTGCTACCGCGCTGGCCCTCGCCGTCCTCGCCGCGCTGCTCGCCTGGCCGGTGCCCGCCGTCCTGGCCCGCGCCGGGTGGCCGCGGCGCGACCCGCTGGTCGCGCTGGTGTGCTGGCAGGCGATCGGCCTGGCCGGCGGCCTGTCGATCATCGGCGCGCTGCTGGTGCACGGCCTGGCGCCGTGGGGGCACTCGCTGCCCGAGGCGGCCTGGGCGGTGCTCCGCGGGCACCCGGCGACCGTGCCGGTCCGCGGTGACCACTGGGTCACGCTGACCCTCGCCGGCGTGCTCGCCGCCGAGCTGCTCGGCGTCCTGCTGCTCTCCTGGGCGCGCACGGCGCGCACCCGCCGGCGGCACCGCGACCTGCTGGAGCTGATCGTGCGGCCCGCCGCGCTGCCGGACACCCGGCTGCTCGAGCACCCGGCGCCGGTGGCGTTCTGCATCCCGGGTGCGCGGCCGCTGCTGGTGCTGTCCTCCGGCATGGTCGCGGAGCTGGACGACGACCAGCTGGCTGCGGTCGTCGCGCACGAGCGGGCGCACCTGCGCGAACGGCACCACCTGTACCTCCTGCCGTTCGTCGCCTGGGAGGCGGCGCTGCCCGTGCTGCCGGCGGCGGCGCGGGCGCACGCCTCGGTGCGCCAGCTGGTCGAGATGCGCGCGGACGACGTCGCGCTGCGGCTGTTGCCCGCCGGCTCCCGCCGGACCCTGGCCCGGGCGATCGTCGCGGCCGCCGGCGGGGCCGGGGGCGAGGGGGTGCCCGCCGGGGCGCTGGCCGTCGGGGGCAGCGGGGCCGGCGCGCGCGTCGTCCGGCTGCTCGAGCCGCCGCGCCCGCTCGCCGCCGCCGCCCGCTGGACCGCGCTGGCCGCCGCGGCGCTGCTGCTGCTCGTCCCGACCGCGCTGCTGCTGCTCCCCGCCGTCCTGTAGCGCGTGCCACGATCCGGCTGTGCTGACCGTCGGAGTCGTGGCGCTGGGTGTTTCCGACGTCGATCGGGCCGCGGCCTTCTGGACCCTGGCGCTGGGCTACGAGGTGCGCCGCGACGGGTTCGGGGGCTGGGCGACGGTGCTCGAGCCACGGGACGGCGGATCCGGCACCCGGATCGCGCTGCAGCGCAGCGAGACGCTGCCGCAGGAGCGGCCGCGGCTGCACCTGGACCTGCACGTGCCGAACGCGGCGGAGCAGGCGGCCGAGGTCGAGCGGCTGGTCGCCCTGGGCGCCGCGCGGGTCGACTGGCGCGACTATCCCGAGGACCCGGACTTCGTCGTCCTGGCCGATCCGGAGGGCAACCGCTTCTGCGTCGTCGACGCAGGTCACGGGCGCGGCTAGCCAGTTCGGGGGCCAGACGGTCTCACAGCTCGCACCTAGGTTCCGGCCAGGCCCGTGCCAGCCGGCGGCTCCACGGTCTGACCGTGCCCGCCGTCACTTCTCAGAAGGCAGAGGTCGGCTGATGACGCCGCTGGACTTCCTCATCGCCGGGATCATCGCGGTGCTGATCCTGGTCGTCGGTTTCGCGCTGTGGCTCGCCGGCCGGAGGGAGTGACGGCGGGACCTCAGACCACCGGCTCCCGGACCCGGCCCGACGGCACCGGCAGCGCCGCGTCCCGGTTCTCCGGCAGCGGCGCGAACCCGCGCAGCCGCAGGCTGTTGGTCACCACGAAGACCGAGCTGAACGCCATGGCCGCCCCGGCGATCATCGGGTTGAGCAGCCCGGCTGCGGCCAGCGGCAGCGCCGCCACGTTGTAGGCGAAGGCCCAGAACAGGTTGCCCTTGATCGTCGCCAGCGTGCGGCGGGAGAGCCGGATCGCGTCGGCGGCGGCCCGCAGGTCGCCGCGCACCAGGGTCAGGTCGGACGCCTCGATCGCGACGTCGGTGCCGGTGCCCATCGCCAGGCCGAGGTCGGCCTGCGCGAGTGCGGCGGCGTCGTTCACGCCGTCGCCGACCATGGCCACGGTGCGCCCCTCGGCCTGCAGCCGGCGGACGACGTCGACCTTGTCCTTCGGCAGCACCTCGGCGATCACCTGGTCGATGCCGACGGCCGCGGCCACCGAGCGTGCGGCCGCCTCGTTGTCACCGGTCAGCAGCACCGGCCGCAGGCCCAGGTCGCGCAGCTGCCGGACGGCGGCGGCCGAGGTCGGCTTGACCGCGTCGGCGACGACGAGCACGCCGCGGGCAGCGCCGTCCCAGGCCACCGCGATCGCCGTGCGCCCCGCAGCCTCGGCCTCCCGGCGGGCGGCGTCGAGCGCCTCCGGCAGCGGCTCGGTCAGCAGCCGGGGCCGCCCGACGCGCACCGCCCGGCCCTCGACGCGGCCCCGGACGCCGAGGCCCGCGCGGTTGGCGAAGCCCTCGACGGCCGGCAGCGGACCGCGCTCGGCGGCGGCACGGGCCACCGCCTGCCCGATCGGGTGCTCCGACGCGGCCTCCAGCGCGCCGGCCACGCGCAGCAGCTCGCCGGCGTCCTCACCGGGGGCCGGGACGACGTCCTGCAGGGTCATCCGCCCGGTGGTGACCGTGCCGGTCTTGTCGAGGACGACGGTGTCCACCCGCCGCGTGGACTCCAGCACCTCCGGGCCCTTGATCAGGATGCCGAGCTGCGCGCCGCGGCCGGTGCCGACCATGAGGGCCGTCGGCGTGGCCAGCCCGAGCGCGCACGGGCAGGCGATGATCAGGACGGCGACGGCGGCGGTGAACGCGGTGGACAGGCCGGCGCCGGTGGCGATCCAGAAGCCCAGTGTCGCGACCGCCAGCGCGAGCACGACCGGCACGAAGACGCCGGAGATCCGGTCGGCCAGGCGCTGTACCTGAGCCTTGCCGTTCTGCGCGTCCTCGACCAGCCGCGCCATCTGCGCCAGCTGCGTCGCCGACCCGACGCGCGTGGCCCGGGCGACCAGCCGGCCGCCGGCGTTGACCGTCGCGCCGGCGACCGGATCGCCCGGCCCCACCTCGACCGGCACCGCCTCGCCGGTCAGCATCGAGGCGTCGACCGCCGAGGAGCCCTCGGTCACCTCGCCGTCCGCGGCGATCTTCTCGCCCGGCCGGACGACGAACTCGTCGCCGGCCACGAGCTGCTCGACGGGGACGCGGCGCTCGACGCCGTCGCGGAGGACCGACACCTCCTTGGCGCCCAACTCCAGCAGCGCGCGCAGCGCCGCCCCGGCCCGCCGCTTGGAGCGTGCCTCGGCGTACCGCCCGGCGAGCAGGAACGTGGTGACGACCGCGGCGGCCTCGAAGTACAGCTCGGCGTCCGTCCCGAGGACGAGCGCGACCAGCGACCAGCCGAACGCGCTGAGCGTGCCGAGGGAGACCAGGGTGTCCATCGTCGCGGCGCCGTGCCGCAGGTTGGTCCAGGCCGCCCGGTGGAACGGCAGGCCGCCCCAGACGACGACCGGCGTGGTGAGGGCGAGCGCGATCCACTGCGACGGGGTGCTCTGCAGCGCCGGGATCATCGCGAGGAGGACGACCGGCACGCTGAGCAGGGCGGAGACGAGGAGCCGTGTGGGCCCGCCGTCGCCCTGCGCGGCGGGTTCGGGTCGGGGCAACTCGGCGGTGTAGCCCGTCTTCTCGACGGTGGCGATGAGCTCGTCGGTCGTGACGCCGTCGGCGTAGCTGACCGTCGCCTTCTCGGTCGCGTAGTTGACCGTCGCGGTGACCCCGTCGAGCCGGTTGAGCTTCTTCTCGATGCGGGCGGCGCAGGACGCGCAGGTCATGCCACCGATCAGCAGGTCGGTGGTCCGCACGTGGCCGCCCGGGGTGGTCATCGTCAGGTCAGCGCCCGGCGAGCGCGTAGCCGGCCTCGTCGACGGCGGCGGCGACCGCGGCGTCGTCCACCGGCGCGTCGCTGGTGACGGTCAGCGCTCCGGACTCCAGGTCGACCTCGACGGCGGTGACGCCGGGCAGGGCCCCGACCTCCTCGCTCACCGCGTTCACGCAGTGGGCGCAGGTCATGCCGGTGACGGTGTAGCTGGTGGTGCTCACGACGGGTGCTTCCTCTCGGGGGTGTTACGACCGGACGAGCCGCGCGATGGCATCGGCCGCCTCGCGGACCTTCTCGTCGGCCTGGGGGCCGCCGGCCTGGGCGGCGGACACGACGCAGTGGGACAGGTGCTCCTCGAGCAGGCCGAGCGCGACCGACTGCAGCGCCTTCGTCATCGCCGAGACCTGGGTCAGGATGTCGATGCAGTACTTCTCGTCCTCGACCATGCGCTGCAGGCCGCGGGCCTGGCCCTCGATCCGCCGGAGCCGGGTGAGGTAGTCGGCCTTCTTGGAGATGTAGCCGTGGTGTGCCGGTGCGCCGGACTCGTCCATCACGAGACGAACCATACCCCCCTAGGGTGTCGGCGGCGAACCGTGCTCGTCGTGCTCCGCGCGCTCGGTCTCGAGGCGGGCGACGTCGGCGCGGGCCTCGGCGAGCTGGTCCTGGAGGTCGACGATCGTCTCGGCCGAGGCCATGGAGTGCCCGTCGTCGAGCAGGCCGCGCATCCGGGCGGCGACGACCAGCTGCTGGCGGGAGTAGCGGCGGTGCCCGCCGGGGGAGCGGTGCGGCTGGAGGACGCCGGAGGCGTCCAGGCTGCGCAGGAACGCGGCCTGCACGCCGAGCAGCTCGGCGGCCTGGCTCATCGTGAGGGCCGGGAAGTCCGGATCGTCCAGCCGGTCCAGCGGGTCCTCGGGCACGGAGCCCTCCTGTTCGCGGGGAAAGAGGCCGGAGGGCCGGGCCCGCTGCCGGGCCCGGCCCTCCCGTTCGACCGCCGTCAGGCCTCGACGGCCTTGCTGTGGCTCTCGCCCTCGATCGTCCGGCTCTCCACGGAGGCCGGCGCGTCGGCGCGGGTCACCTGGATCTTGCGGGCCCGCGCCTTCTCCGCCACCGGGATGCTCAGGGTGAGCACACCGTCGTGGTAACTCGCCTCGAGCCGGTCGGTGTCGAGACTGCGGCCGAGGACCAGCTGCCGGGTGTAGCTGCCGTACGGCCGCTCGGCGATGCTCCACTCGGCGTCCTCGAGCTGGGGGACCGACCGCTCGGCGCTCACGGTGAGCGTGTTGCCCTCGACCGACAGGTCGATCGAGCCGGGGTCGACGCCGGGCAGGTCGAAGTGGGCGACGAAGTGGTCGCCGACGCGGTAGGCGTCCATCGGCATGCCCGACAGCGCGCGTGCGGTGCCGGAACCCGTGCGGCCGGTGAGCTGGTCCAGCGCCCGGAAGGCGGCGTTGGTGGCGGCGAACGGGTCGTAGGCGGTCAGCATCATGATCGGTGCACCTCCTGCTGGATGTGTCTGGTGTTCGCTGCCCGAGGCCGGAACCTCTAGTGGCAAGTGGAGAATACCTCGACTGATGTCCCGCGTAAACATCTCGTGGCATCGCTCGGTTGGGCCGGGGCGGGAACGCCGCGCCGCTGCCGGGGCGTTGGCGGGTCGACCGTGAACTTCAGTTGTCCCCTCGCGCTGCCGATGTGTGGGTCGGCCCGAGCCGGGTGACCGGATCGCACGACCCTGGAGGAGCGATGGACTACCTGCGCCGATTGCAGATGGAGCGGCCCCTGCTCTTCTGGCTGGCCATCGCCGTGGCCTTCTGGCTCGGCTTCCAGCTCGTGTTGTTCGTCGCCCAGCTCGTGCTGGGGCCGTTCGGGCTGCCGTCGTGGGTGCCCTTGGCCGTCGTCCTGGGCGTCCTCGTCGTCATCGCCCGCCGACAGCAGCGGTAGGTCATTCATGGCTTCATGATCACCTCGGCTCCAGCGGTGCTTGCCGGCTCGTGGAGACACCGGTGGACCCGAGGTGATCATGAAGGGCCGGATCCGGGGACGGTCGACATCCAGGTCGCAGGAACGGTCGAGGCCGCGCTCAGTGCACCCAGCGCAGCGCCGCGGCCACCTCCTCCGGCGACCGGCCCTCGAGCGCCGCGATCTCCCCGCGCCGCACGTCGACGATCGTCGCCGCGAGCTCCTCGCCGAACACCCCGGTCAGGACGTCGTCCTGCTCGAAGGCCCGCACCGCCTCGTCCAGCGACGAGGGCAGCGGCCGGATCCCCGCCTCCCGCTGTCCCTCGTCGGACAGCGTCGCCGGGTCGACCCCGACCGGGTCCGGCAGCGTCGCGCCGGACGCGATTCCCGCCCGCCCGACCGCGAGCAGGCCGGCCATGAGCAGGTACGGGTTGGCCGCGGCGTCGAAGCTCTTGACCTCCACGTTGGCCGCCGCCTGCCGGTGCCCGGACGGCCCGGTCACGAAGCGGACGGCGGCCTCCCGGTTCTCCAGCCCCCAGACCGCGAACGCGCCCGCCCAGTGCGACGGGATCAGCCGCAGGTAGGACGCCCCCGTCGGGGCGCCCACCGCGAGCAGCGCGGGCAGGTGGCCGAGCAGCCCCGCGATGAACGCCTCGCCGTCCGGAGTCAGACCGAAGGTCCGGGATCCGCCGCTCATCAGGTTCTCGCCGTCCCGCCACAGCGACAGGTGCACGTGCCCGCCGTTGCCGACGCCGTCGGCCAGCACCTTGGGGGAGAAGGACGCGCGCATCCCGTGCCGCGCGCTCACCGCCTTGATCGTGTGCCGGACGAGCACGGTCGTGTCGGCGGCGGCCACCGGGTCCTCCGCCGCGATCGACAGCTCCAGCTGGCCGGCCGCGTACTCGGGGTGGAACTGGTCGACGGCGACGCCCTGCGCGGCGAGCGCGGTCAGGAGGTCCCGCGCGTAGTCGGAGACCCCGATGTGCCGGGTCATCCCGTAGGCCGGCCCGGAGACCCCGGGGACGAAGTCGTCGTTGCCCGCGAGCCCGACCACCCACTCGGTCTCGAAGGCGGCCTGCACGGTGAGCCCGTCCTCGGCCAGCTCGCCCACGACGCGGCGCAGCAGCGACCGGGAGTCCTGCACGTGCGGCGCGCCGTCCTGGTCGTAGCGGTCGACCGGCGCCCACGCCCAGCCGGGCTGTCCGGCCAGCACGGTCAGCCGGTCCAGGTCGGGGTGCAGCCGCAGGTCGCCGACGGCGCTGCCGGCGAAGCGCCCGGCGACGATGGAGTCGTCGAAGAGGAACGCGTCGAACACCGGGCTCATCCCGACGCCCCACGCCGCGGCGCTGGGCAGCTTGGCCAGCGGCACGGACTTCACCCGGGTCACGCCGCTGGTGTCGACCCACGGCAGGACGACGCCGACCACGCCGGCATCGCGGAGCCCGTCCAGCAGGTCCTCGGCCTGCACCCGTCGCCGATCCCGCTCCTCCTGCTGCAGCACTGTGCCTCCTGTCCACGGCGTCGCCCCGGCGCCGTACCGATGTCGAGACCGCGCAACAGACCTTCCCGGTCCGCTCCCTGCGGGAGCACACTCCTGCCGCTTGACCTGCGCAACCGTCCTCGAGCTAGGAGTTCCGCATGGCCGTCTCGCCGTCCCGTCCGGACGCCCCGGTCGAGCCCACCGGCCCCGGTCTGCGTCGCAGCCTCTCCGTCTGGCAGGCCGTCGGCCTGTCCGTGGCGCTGATGGCACCCAGCATGGCCGCCAACATCAACCCGCAGGGCACCGCGACCACGGTCGGCCGGGCCGTTCCGCTGGCCTTCCTGCTGGCCGCGATCGGCGTCCTGCTGGTCGCCTACGGGTTCGTCCGGCTCTGCCAGTACTTCCACCACGCCGGCTCGGTGTACGCCTTCGTCGGCGCCACCCTCGGCGCGCGCACCGGCCTGGTCAGCGGGTTCGCGCTGTTCGGCACCTACTGCTTCTACGGCGTGGTCACCTCGACCGCGACCGGCATCTTCGGGACGGCGTTCCTCGACGCCATCGGCGTGTGGCCGAACCCGCCGTGGTGGGCGCCGTTCGTGCTCGCGGCCCTGGCTGCGCTCGGCTGCCTGGCGCTGACCATCGTGCCGGCCCGGCGCGGCACCAGCGTGCTGCTCTCGGTCGAGGGCGCCACCGTCGCGCTCATCCTGGTGATCAGCGCGATCGTGCTGGTCCGCCTGCTCGCCGGCACCGCGCCCGGCGGGCAGACCTTCACCTGGTCGGTGTTCTCGGTCCCGCCGGGCACGGACACCTCCACCCTCTTCCTCGGCGTCGTCTTCGGGTTCCTGTCCTTCGCCGGCTTCGAGGCCGCGGCGACGCTGGGCGAGGAGGCGCGCAACCCGCGCAAGGACATCCCCCGCGCCATCCTCGGGACGGCGATCTTCGGCGGCGTCTACTTCACGATCGTCACCGCGATCGAGGTCATGGGCTTCGGGGCGGACGACGCCGGCGTGCAGAACTTCATCAACTCCAGCTCGCTGCTCGGCGACCTCGGCACCGTCTACATCGCCGGCTGGGTCGGCGACCTGATCACCCTCGGCGCGGCGATCAGCGCGTTCGGCTGCTGCCTGGCCTGCATGGTCGGCGCCTCACGGCTGGCCTACGCGTTCGCCCGCGACATGCGGCACGGGCACACGGCGCCGTCCGGGCTGGCCGGCACGACCAAGGCCGGGACGCCGGGCGCGGCCGCCGTCCTCGTCCTGGCGGTGATGGCGGTGATCATGCTGGTCATGGCGATCGCCGGCCGGGGCGAGGCGTTCAACGTGTTCCTGTGGTCGGGCACCATCGGCACGCTGATCCTGCTGGTCGCCTACGTGCTGACGACGATCGGCGCGATCAAGCTCGTCTTCGTCGAGCGCCGCATGCCGGGCGTGCCGATGTGGCAGGTCGTCGTCCCGGCCCTGGCGCTGGTCGTGCTCGGCTACACGCTCTACCGCAACGTGGTGCCCTTCCCGTCGCCCGACGACGGCGCGCTGTTCTGGAACCCGATCGTGGCCGGGGCCTGGATCGTCGTGTGCGTGGCCGCCGTGCTGGCCGCGCCGGCCGCCGCCCACCGGGCCGGGGAGGCGCTGACCGCGGCCGAGCTCGGCGCGCACGAGGAGGAGGTCCGCGCGGCCGGCGGGGTCGAGGCCCGGTGAGCCGCCCGGCGGAGTCGCGGGCCTTCACGCCGCGCACCCGGCCGGTGGTCCCGCCGATCCACCACTCCGTCACCTACTACCTCGACGACAAGGCCTACGCCGACGTCCAGGCCGGCGGTCTCGACGAGCACTGGTACGGCCGCTTCCGCAACCCGACGGCCGACGTCACCGCGTCGGCGGTGGCGCGGCTGGAGGGCGGCGCCGCCGCGCTCATGACCTCCTCGGGGATGGGCGCGATCGCCACCACCCTGCTCACGCTCGTCCGCGCCGGCGACCGGGTGGTGGCGGCCCGGCAGGTGTACGGCGACACCCGGGACCTGCTGGTCCGCGACCTGCCCGGCTGGGGTGTGGACGTCGTCCAGGTCGACGCCGCCGACCTCCACGCGTGGCGGGCGGCGGTCGCCGGCGGCCCGACCACGGTGGTCTACGCCGAGACGCTGGCCAACCCGCAGCTCGAGCTGACCGACGTCGCCGGCGTGGCGGCGACCGCGCACGAGGCCGGGGCGCGGTTCGTCGTCGACAACACCTTCGCGACGCCGTACCTGGTGCGGCCCCTGGCGCTCGGCGCGGACGTCGTCGTGCACTCGGCGACCAAGTTCCTCAACGGGCACTCCGACGTCATCGCCGGCGCGGTGGTGGGGGACGTCGACCTCGTCCGCGAGGTGCAGCGCCGGGTGATCACGCTCGGCACGTGCCTCGACGCGCACGCGGCCTACCAGGTGTGGCGCGGGCTGCAGACCTTCGAGGTGCGCATGGCCCGGCAGTGCGCCACCGCCGCGCGGATCGCCTCGGAGCTTCGCGACCACCCCGATGTCGTCGACGTCCGCTACCCGGAGCTCGGCGGCGCGATGGTCGCGTTCACCGTCGCCGGCGGGGACACGCGGGCGGGCGCGGTGATCCGCCGGTTGCAGGTGGCCAGCGAGGCGACCAGCCTCGGCGGGGTGGAGACGCTGGTCAGCACGCCCTTCAACTCCTCGCACTTCTCGCTGACGCCGGAGGAGCGGCGGGCCGCCCGGATCGACGACGGGATGATCCGGCTGTCCGTCGGCCTCGAGGACCCGGCCGAGCTGATCGCCGACCTGGTCGCCGGCCTCGAGGCGACCCGGTGATCGAGATAGCCCTCGTCGACCACCACTGCCACGGGCTGGTGACCCGCGACCTCGACCGCCCCGAGGTCGAGGCGATGCTCACCGAGGCCGAGGCGCCCGGGCTGGCCGGCACGCTGTTCGACTCGCAGATCGGGCTGGCGCTGCGCCGCTGGTGCGCGCCCGTGCTCGGCCTGGAGCCGCACGCGCCGGTCGACGCCTACCTGGCCCGCCGGGCGGCGCTCGGCGCCGACGAGGTCAACCGGCGGATGGTGGCCGCGACCGGCATCGGCACGTTCCTCGTCGACACCGGGTACGTGCCCGAGCCGATCACCTCGCCCGACGAGCTCGCCGCGCTGGCCGCGGGCACCGCGCGCGAGGTGGTCCGGCTGGAGGCGCTCGCCGAGGAGGTGCTGGCCGGGGGCTGCGCGGCCGGGGCGTTCGCCGGCGCGTTCCGGGAGCGGCTGGCCGAGCGCTGCGCCGGCGCGGTCGGCGTGAAGTCGATCGCGGCCTACCGGGTCGGCCTGGCGCTCGACGGCGCCCGCCCGTCCGACGCCGAGGTGGCCGGCGCGGCCGGCGCGCTGCTGCGGGCAGGTGGCCGGCCGCGGGTGGCCGACCCGGTCCTGCACCGCTTCCTCGTCTGGTGCGGCATCGACCTCGCGATGCCGGTGCAGTTCCACGTCGGCTACGGCGACGCCGACGTCGACCTGTACCGCTGCGACCCGCTGCTGCTCACCGACCTGCTGCGGGCGACCGCGCCGACCGGCGTGCCGGTGCTGCTGCTGCACAACTACCCGTTCCACCGCAACGCCGGCTACCTCGCCCAGGTCTTCCCGCACGTGTTCGCCGACGTCGGGCTGGCCACGCACAACGTGGGACGGCGGGCCGACGCGCTGCTCGCCGAGCTGCTGGAGCTGGCGCCGTTCGGCAAGGTGCTGTTCTCCACCGACGCCTTCGGCCTGGGCGAGCTCTACCTGATCTCCACCGCCCTGTTCCGGCGGGCACTGGGCCGGCTGCTCGATGCGGGCATCGCCGACGACGACTGGACGGCGGCCGACGCCGAGCGGATCGCGGCGGCGATCGGCGCGGGCAACGCGGCGCGCGCGTACGGGCTGGACGAGTGAGCGACCCGGCGCTCGCCGCCTGGTACCGGCTGCTCGAGGACACCGTGGTCGAGGAGGTCCCGGCGGCCGTGCGGCTGCGCCGGGAGCTGCACGCCGACCCGCGCCGCTCCGGGGAGGAGGAGGACACCGCGGCCGCGGTCGCATCCGCGCTCGGTGTCGGCGAGGGCCGGCCGACGGGGATCACCGGGCGGGCCCTCCGCGTGCTCACCGGCAGCACGCCGACGGTGGCGCTGCGGGCGGAGCTCGACGGGCTGGCGGTGATCGAGGCGACCGGTGTCCCGTGGGCGGCGCGCGCCGGGGTCATGCACGCCTGCGGGCACGACGTGCACCTGGCCGCGATGGTCGCGCTGTGCCGGGCGGTGCGCCGGGTGGGCGGCCCCGCGCCGGTGCTCGCCGTCCTGCAGCCGCGGGAGGAGGGGGAGCCCTCGGGCGGCCGGGACGTCGCGGAGTCCGGCGTCCTCGACGAGGAGGACGTCGGCGCGGTCGTCGGGGTGCACGTGCAGCCGCAGCTGCCGGCGGGCGTGGTGGCGGCGACCGCCGGACCGGTCAACGCCGCCGTCGACGAGGTGGTCGTCACCGTCCGCGGCCGCGGCGGGCACGCGGCCTATCCGCACACCACGCACGACCCGGTCCGCGCGCTGGCCGCCGTGGTCCTGGCGCTGCACACCCAGGTGGTCGCGCGGGTGGACCCGGTGGTCGGCGCGGTGCTGGCGATCACCCAGCTCGACGCCGGCAGCGCCTTCAACGTGGTGCCGGACACCGCCTGGGCGCGCGGCGGGTTGCGCACGATGCGACCCGAGGACCGCGCGCTGCTGCACACCGCGATCGAGGAGGTCGCCCGGCACACCGCGGCGGCGCACGGCTGCACCGCCGTCGTCGACATCCACCTGTCCGACCCGGTGCTGATCAACGACCCCGATCTGGCCGCCGCCGCGGTGCCCTGGCTGCGGCGGTCGGGGGCGGGCGTCGACGACACCTTCCGCTCGTTCGGCAGCGACGACTTCGCCCACTACTGCGCGGCACGGCCGGGGCTGATGCTCTTCCTCGGCGTCGACGGGGGCGAGCCGGACGCGGCCGGCAAGCGGCCGGGGCTGCACTCGCCGCGCTTCCTGCCGGACGACGACGCGGTCCGGCAGGCGGCCCTGGTGCTGCTCGCCGGCTACCTGGGTGCCGCCGGGCTGCACGGCCCCGTGCCGCATCCCCCCGCCGAGAGCGTGTGAACGACACCCCTGGCGGCTACCCGAGGGGGCGTGGACGAGCCGACGACCGCACCGAAGCAACCGGACGAGCACCCGGCGCCGGGGGAACCGCAGGTGACCTCCGTCCTGGAGGGCGACACCGCGGTCGTGACCGTGGTGGGCGAGCTGACCGAGGTGGCCCGGCGGCCGCTGGTGCGCACGGTCACCGACCTGCTGCTCAGCCACGCGCCCCTGCACCGGATCGAGCTGCGCCTGACCCGGGTCACCTTCATGAACTCGGGCGGGGTGGCGGTCCTGGTGCAGTTGCAGAAGCTGGGCCAGCCGCGGGCCGTCGAGGTCGTGCTGGTCAGGCCGCCGGACGCCGTCGCCCGGCCGCTGCAGCTCGCCGGGCTCTGGCACCGCTTCCCGGTGGTGGAGGAGGACAACTCCTAGCCTGGCCGGGTGCCGTCTTCCCCTTCGCACGACCACCGCCACGGCCCCGACCCGGACGCGCCGCCGCCCGACGAGCAGACCCTGGCCCGTCGGCGCCGCGCCGTCCGGCTGATGCTCGTCCTGCTCGTCCCCGTCGGGCTGGCCACCGTGCTCGGCCTGGTCCTGCTGTGGCCCAGCGGCGATCCCGGCCGCGCCGAGCGGGCCGCCGCGTCGGCGGTGCCGGCCGGCACCACGTTCCCCCACGGCACCGTCTCGGGCCTCACGCCCTACGACTGCTCGGTGATCGACCAGACCGGCCGCAACCAGCAGCTGACCTGCGCGACCGTGGTCGTCGAGGTCACCGAGGGGGCGAGCGAGGGGGAGTTCGTCCAGATCGACGTCCCGGCCGAGGTGGTGGCCTACGGGCTGGACGAGGGCGACGGGATCGTCCTCCAGCGCGACCCCGGCACCGACGAGGGCCCGACCTACTCCTTCGTCGACTACGCGCGCACGACGCCGATGGTGGTGCTCGCCCTCGCGTTCGCGGTGGTGGTCGGCGCGGTGGCCCGGCTGCGCGGGCTCGCCGCGCTGCTCGGTCTGGGCTTCGCGTTCGTCGTCCTGCTGCAGTTCGTGGTGCCGGCCCTGCTGGGCGGCGGCTCGCCGACCTGGGTCACCCTGGTCGGGTGCTCGGCGATCATGTTCGTCGTCCTGTACCTGGCCCACGGGTTCTCCGCGCGGACGACGACGGCGCTGGTCGGGACCCTGTTCGGGCTGGTGCTGATCGCCGGGCTCGGTGCGCTGGCGGTGTCGATCAGCCGGCTCACCGGCTTCTCCAGCGAGGAGACCCTGCAGCTGCAGGCGTACGACCCGACGCTGGACTTCTCCGGCCTGGTCATCGCCGGGGTCGTCGTCGCGGGGCTCGGCGTGCTGAACGACGTGACGATCACCCAGGCCTCGGCGGTGTGGCAGCTCAACGAGGCCGATCCGGGGATGAGCTGGCGGCAGCTGTTCTCCCGCGGGATGGCGATCGGCCGCGACCACATCGCCTCGACCGTGTACACGATCGTGTTCGCCTACGCCGGCATGGCGCTGCCGCTGCTGCTGCTCTTCGAGGTCTACACCCGCCCTGCCGGGACGGTGCTCACCAGCGACGTCGTGGCCGAGGAGGTGATCCGCACGCTGGTCGGCGGGATCGGCCTGGTGCTCGCGACACCGGTGACGACGGCGGTCGGCGCGTTCTTCGCCCGGCTCTCGTCGACCGAGGCCGGCGCGACGGCCGACCGCGGGTTCGCCGCGCTGCGTGCGAAGGTGGCCCGGTGAGTGATCTTCTCGCCGCCGCGGAGGCCGCCCCCGGGTTCAT
Source organism: Geodermatophilus sp. SMS 5-13 (assembly GCF_059428245.1). Classification (NCBI taxonomy): domain Bacteria; kingdom Bacillati; phylum Actinomycetota; class Actinomycetes; order Geodermatophilales; family Geodermatophilaceae; genus Geodermatophilus; species Geodermatophilus sp. SMS 5-13. The sequence goes on along the minus strand of NZ_CP165729.1, from coordinate 3,883,852 downwards.
GCCCGCGGAGGAGGGGCAGGCGCTCTACGAGGCCGCCCGCGCCGTCGCCGTCCCCGGGCCGCTCCTGGAGATCGGCAGCTGGATGGGCAAGTCGGCGCTCTACCTCGCCGCCGCCGCCCGCGAGACGGGCCGCCAGGTGGTCACCGTCGACCACCACCGCGGCTCCGAGGAGCACCAGCCCGGCTGGGAGTACCACGACCCGTCCCTGGTCGACCCGGCCGTCGGTCGCATCGACACCCTGCCGGGGTTCCGCCGGACCATCGCCGACGCCGGCGCGGAGGACGTCGTCCTCGCCGTCGTCGGCCGCTCGGAGGTGCTGGCCCCGCTGTGGTCGACGCCGCTGGCCCTGCTGTTCCTCGACGGCAGCCACACCGAGGAGTCCGCGCGCCGCGACCAGGACGCGTGGGTGGCCAAGCTCGCGATCGGCGGCACGCTGGCGATCCACGACGTCTTCCCCGATCCGGCCGACGGCGGGCAGGCGCCGTTCGGCGTCTACACCCGGGTGCTGGCGACGGGGGCGTTCGCGGAGCTGCCCGCCACCGGATCCCTGCGGGTGCTGCGCCGTGAACGCTGACCGGCTCGACGCCGAGCGGGCCGCCGTCCTGGGCGACATCGAGTCGCTGACCCGGGAGTTCGACCAGGTGGTCGCGGCGTCGGAGGCGTCGAACGCCGACGACGAGCACGACCCCGAGGGCGCGACGATCGCATTCGAGCGCCAGCAGGTCGCGGCGCTGCTCGAGCAGGCGCGGCGGCGGCTGGCCGAGATCGATGCCGCCTTCGCCCGCCGGGAGGCCGGCACCTACGGCGTCTGCGAGACCTGCGGCCGGCCGATCGCGCCGGAACGGCTGGCCGCCCGCCCCGCCGCGCGCACCTGCATCGACTGCGCGATCTAGCTGACGTACCTCCGCGCGGTGGACCGCCGCTGCGCCTGCTCCAGCGCGGCGAACCGGGCCTCGGCGTGGGCGGGTAGCACCCGCCGCTCGCGCAGCACCCACGGCGCGCCGCGGACGGCGTCGAGCAGGCCCAGCGCGCTGACCCGGTCGCGCGGCAGCGCGCGCAGCAGGTCCAGCGTGCGGCGCAGCGCCGGGCGCACCGGCCGGCGCAGCCACGTCGTCCAGAGGGTGTTGCGGATGCCGTCCCGGCGCCGCTTGTGCGGGTCGCGGGACCGGCTCGCCTGGTGGTGCACGGTGAGCCGCGGCAGGTAGCACAGCTCCCAGCCGGCGGCGGCCAGGTCGCCGGCCATCAGCTCCTCCTCGCCGCCCAGCCACAGCCGCTCGGAGAAGCCGCCGATCTCGGTGAACGCCTCGCGGCGCAGCACCGAGGCGCCGGCCAGGAACGAGCCGAGGGCGGGGCCGGGCAGCCAGTCGGCACCGCGGACGGGGGAGTCGCGCAGCTCCGGCACGATCGGGTCCTCCCGCCCGCCGGGCTCGACCACGATGCGCGCGGTCACCACCGCCAGCCGCGGATGCGCGTCGAGGACGTCGGCGGCGGCGCGCAGCGAGCCCGGCTCCCACCATGTGTCGTCGTCGCAGAAGGCGACGTAGGGCGTGGTCAGCCGGGCGACCCCGAGATTGCGGCCGACGGCGCCGAGGTTCTCCGGGCTGGCGATCAGCTCGACCTCGGGAAAGCGCGCCCGGACGGCGTCGGCGGTGCCGTCGGTCGAGCCGTTGTCCACGACGACGACGTGCGGCCGCTCGGGCAGCGCGCGCAGCAGGGCGAGCGTGCGCAGCAGTTCGTCGCGGCGCTGATGGGTGATGACGACGACGGCGACCCGCGAGTCCTCCGTCACGCGCCCGCCAGCCGCTGGACGTCGGCCCAGACGGCCGGCGGCACGACCCGGCGGCGGCGCAGCGCGGCCGGGACGTCGGGGACGGCGCGGGCCAGGCCGCGCAGCCCGGGCTCGCCGGCGCGCACCGACTGCACCAGCAGGCCGGGCAGCGCGGCCGCGGGGGAGCGCATCAGCCCGGTGAGCACGCGGCTGCGCCAGATGGCCGCCTGCCGGCGGGCGGGGGCGTCCCGCCGCACCGACGGGTGGTGGTGGACGGTGACCTCGTCGACGTAGGCCATGCCCCAGCCGGCCGCCGCCAGGTCCAGGGCCACCCGCTCCTCCTCGCCGGGGAAGCGCACGACCGGGTCGAACCCGCCGACCGCCTCGAACGCCTCGGTGCGGACCAGCGCCGCGCAGGCGACGAAGCCGAGCAGGGCGGGGCCGGGCAGGTCCGCCGGGGTGCCGAGCGGGCTGTCGGCCATCTCGGCGCACACCGGGTCCAGACGCTCCTCCGGCCCGACGAGGATGCGGGCGTTGAGCAGCGCCAGGCGCGGGTGGGCCCGCATGATCTTCACCGCCCGGGCCAGGTCCCCGGGCGCCCACCACGAGTCGTCGTCGGCGAACGCGACGAACTCGGTGCCCGCGGCGGCCACGCCGCGGGTGCGCCCCCCGGCGCCCTCGTTGCGCCCCAGCGGCAGCACGGTGACCTCGGGGCGGGCCTCGCGGACCGCCTCGACGGTGCCGTCGGTCGAGCCGTTGTCGACGAGGATCACCGGCGCCTCGTGCCGGGGCAGGGTGGTCAGCAGGTCGTCCCTGCGGTTGCGGCTGGCGACGACGACGGTGACATCGGGGTTCACGGCAGAACTCTGCCCGCCCTCCGCGGCAGCCAATCAGCGCGCTCCGTGACCTCAGGGGCACCGGGAGCGGGCAGCGCGCCGGGCTCGGTGAACAGCCGCGCGGCGCCGCTCGCCCCGGCCAGGGCGTCGGCGGCCAGGACGACGGCCGCCGCCGTCCACGTCGTCCGCTCGACCGGCCACCGCGTGTCGTCGGCGTAGACGTACCCCGTCCAGTAGGACCCGTCGTCGTGCCGCAGGTGCTGCATGGCGGCGACCTGCTCGAGCGCCGCGTCGCGCTGGCCCGCGGCGGCGAGCGCGAGCGCGAGCTCGCAGGTCTCCGCGCCGGTCACCCACGGGCGGTCCGCGACGCACCGGGCGCCCAGCCCGGGGACGACGAAGCGGTCCCAGTCCGCGGCCAGCCGGTCGCGGGCGGCCTCGCCGGTGACCGCGCCGCCGAGCACCGGGTAGTACCAGTCCATCGAGTAGCGGGAGCGGTCGGCGAAGGCCTCGGGGCGCTCGCGCAGGGCGGCGCCGAGGTCGGTGACCGCCAGCTCCCAGTCCGGCTGCGGCTCGTCCAGCAGACCGGCCAGCGCGATGCCGCAGCGCAGCGCCTGGAACAGGCTGGCGTTGCCGGTGAGCAGCGCGGTGCCGTCGGGCGCTCCGTCGGGGCGCAGCGCCCAGCCGACCGCGCCGCCGGGCAGCTGCATGCGGGTGACCAGGTCCAGCCCGCGGCGGACGGCCGGCCACAGCTCGGTCACCCGCTCCTCGTCGCCGGTGACCAGCCAGCCGTGCCAGGTGCCGACCGCGAGGTAGCCGGCGTGGTTGCTCTCGGCGGCCGGCGCGCTGACCGCGCCGTCGCGGTACTCGGCGGCCCACGAGCCGTCCGGGCGCTGACGCCCGGCCAGCCACCGGTAGGCCGCGCGCGCCCGGGCGTGCTCGCCGCCGACGTCGAGCGCCATCGCCGCCTCGACCGAGTCCCAGGCGTCGAGGCTGCCGCCGCGGAACCACGGCAGAGCGCCGTCCCGGTGCTGCTCGGCGGCGATCGACGCGACGGTGCGGCGGACCTGCTCGCCGGTCAGGACGCCCGGCAGCACCGGCAGGTCGGCGTCAGCGGGCCGCAGCGGTCCGCTCCGCGTCCGTGCTGCCCGCCGCCGCGGCCGGCCGTCGCGCCGGGCGGGCGATGCCGGGCTTGTCCGCGTAGACCACCAGGCTCTTGCCGAGCACCGGGTCGAGCACCTTCTCGGCGGCGCGGGTCAGCCGGGGGCGCTGCATCAGGTCCCACACGAGCAGCCGGTGATAGGCGCGGACGGCGGCGGTGTCGCGGTCGACGCCGACGGCGCACTTCAGCCACCAGAACGGCGCGTGCAGGGCGTGCGCGTGGTGGCTCCCGCCGGGCACGAGCCCGGCGGCGGCGAGGCGGGTCCGCAGCACGTCACCGCGGTAGATGCGGACGTGCCCGCCCTCGTTGGTGTGGTAGGCGTCGGAGAGCGCCCAGCAGATCCGCTCGGGTCCGTAGCGCGGCACGGTCACCGCCGTTCGGCCGCCGGGCGCGAGCACGCGGGCGATCTCGGCGAACGCGGTTCCGTCGTCGGGGATGTGCTCGAGCACCTCGGAGGCGATCACCCGGTCGACGCCCGCGTCGGGGAACGGCAGGGCGGTCAGGTCGCCGCGGACCACCTCGAACCGGGCCCCGTCGGGCGCCTCGCCGGCGTCGGCGATCGCGCCCAGCCAGCGCTTCGTCGTCTCGACCTCGTGCTGCCCCCAGTCGACGGCGATCACGTGGGCGCCGCGGCGAAAGGCCTCGAAGGCGTGCCGGCCCTCGCCGCAGCCGAGGTCGAGCACGGTCATGCCCGGGCGGACGTCGAGCCGGTCGTAGTCGATCGTCAGCACGGGCGTCCCTTCGCGCGCAGCACCTCGGCGTACCAGTCGGCGGTGCGCTGCGCGGTGGCCCGCCAGGTGTAGGACTCGAGCACCCGGCGGCGGCCGGCGCGGCCCAGCTGCTCACCCAGCGACGGCGAATCCAGGACCAGCGCGAGCGCCGCGGTGAGCTCGCCGACGTCCCCGGCCTTGACGCGCACGCCGGCCTTGCTGCCCACCACCTCGGGCAGGGCGCCGGCGTCGGTGGTCACCAGCGGGGTGGCGCAGGCCATCGCCTCGATCGCGGGCAGGGAGAACCCCTCGTAGAGGGACGGGATCGCCACCACGGCGGCGCCCTGCAGCAGCTCGACGAGCTCGGGCTCGGGGAGGAAGCCGGTGAAGCGGACGGCGTCGCGCAGCGCGAGCCGGTCCAGCGCCGCCTCCGCGGGCCCGCCCGGCCGGGCGCTGCCGACGACGGTGAGCCGGACCGCGCGCTCGGTGCGCAGCTTCGCGACCGCCTCCAGCAGGTGGACCAGCCCCTTGAGCGGCACGTCGGCGCTGGTGATGACGACGATCGACTGCGGGTCGCGGGGCCGGCCGGGCGGCGGCGGGGTGAAGACGTCGGGGTCGATGCCGACCGGGATGACCTCGATGCCCTCGGCCGGCACGCGCATGTGCGTCTCGATGTCGCGGCGGGAGTTCTCCGAGACGGTGGTCAGCCCGTCGAGGCGGGGCGCGACGCGGGCCTGCATGCGGGTGAAGGCGTACCAGCGGCGCAGCGTCAGCCGGCGGCGCAGGGTGGGCGCGGCGGCGAGCTCGAGGTCGCGGTCGATGGCGATCGGGTGGTGGACGGTGGCCACGGTGGGCAGGCCCGCGCGGGTCAGCCGCAGCAGGCCGTAGCCGAGGGACTGGTTGTCGTGGACGACGTCGAACTCCGCCCGGCGGCGCTGCAGCAGGCGGGCGGCGCGCAGGCTGAACGTGAGCGGCTCGGGAAAGCCGGCGGCGCACATGGTCGCCCACTCGGCGACGTCCACCCAGTCGCGGAACTCCGACGGCCGCGGAGTCCGGAACGGATCCGGCTCGCGGTAGAGGTCGAGGCTCGGGACCCGCGTGAGGGCGATCCCGTCGAGCTCGGGATAGGGCTGGCCGCTGAGCACCTCGACGCGATGGCCGAGCTCGGCCAGCTCGCGCGAGAGCGCGCGCACGTACACGCCCTGGCCCCCGCTGTGCGGCTTGCTCCGGTAGGACAGCAGTGCAATGCGCAACGACCGTCCCATGCAGCGGACTCTAACGAGTGCGTTGTTACCGACCGGTCGCAGGCGCGACGGCCGGCGCCTGACAGGCTGGGACACATGCTGCGCCACGTCGTGCTCTTCACCTGGTCCAACGCCGCCGACGCGGAGCGCCGGGCGACCACGCTCGCCGCGCTGCGCCGGCTGCCCGAGGAGGTCGGCGGGATGACGGCATTCGCCGTCGGGGACGACGCCGGGCTGCGCGAGGGCAACGCGGACACCGCGCTGGTCGCGGACTTCCCCGACACCGAGGCCTACCTCCGCTACGCCCAGGACCCGGCGCACCTGGCGATGATCGAGGAGCACGTCAAGCCGTACGTCGCCGCGCGCACCGCCGTCCAGTACGAGGTCTGAGGGCCCGCGCCCGGGGCCGGTGCGCGACGGCGCCGGGCGGCCTACCGTCGCAGCCATGCTCCGCATCGCGCACCGTCGCCGCGCCGCCGGACTCCTCGGGGCCGGGCTGCTGGCCGGCGCGGTCCTGACCGGCTGCGGCAGCGACGAGACGGCGACCGCCCCGGCCGCCGCCACCGGCCCGGCGACCGCCGCCGCTCCGGCCGCCGACACGGGCACCGCGGACCTGACCGACGGCCTGCTGCCCGCCACGGCCTTCGGGCCGGACGCCACGGTCATGCCCGTGCCCGCCGACCGGCTGGACCGCGCGGGCGACCTGGCCGGTGCGCTGGCCTTCGTGCAGATCACCCCCGACAGCTGCGCGACGGCCCTGCGCGAGGCGCTCCCGCAGGTGGCCGCCGTGGCCGACGCGGCCGCGCAGGTCGCCCGGAGCGGGGACACGGTGACCGCCGAGCTGCTGGCCCGCCCGGCGGGAGCCGACGCCGTGGGGCGGTTCACCACGCTGAGCGAGGCCTGCGCGTCGGCGCGGGTGTCCGCGGGCGAGCACGGCGAGGGGACCGTCACGGTGACCCCGCTCGACCTCCCCGCCCTTCCTGGCGGTGTGCCCGCCGCGGGCGTGTCCGTCGCCGTCGACGCCTCCGGCCCGGACGGGCAGGCGTGGTCGGGCACCGCGCTGGCCGCGCTCGTGCAGGACGGGGACCGCGTGCTCGCCCTCGCCCAGGCGGCGCCCCCCGGCGGCGCCGTCGACCCCACCACGTTCACCGACCTCCTCCGGCAGGCCGTCGACGCGCAGGCCGCGCTCGACTGACGCCTGACGCTAGGCAGCGGCCCAGCTGCGGCGCCGCCGCGCGTCCACAGCCGCCGGCCCCGTCCACAGATCCGCCGGAGCGGGCCCGCGGCCGGCTGCCGGTGCCCAGGCTCCCTCGGCATGGACGAGTGCGAGTACGTGGTGCGGATCTCCGACCCCGGCGAGGTCGCGGCGGGCCTCCCGCACCTGCTGGGCTTCCGCCCGGAGGAGTCGGTGGTGATCGTCGGGCTGGGCGGGCCGTCGGGTGGGCGCGTGGGGCTGACCGTGCGGGCCGACATCCCGCCGCCGGAGCACGCCGGGCCGCTGGCGACGGACATGGCGCGCGGCGTCGCGACCGACGATCCGGCCGCCGTGCTGGTCGCCGTCGTATCCGAGGCCGACGACGAACCCCACGGGTGCGGCGGGGCGGACCTGCCGCACCGCGACCTCGTGCACGAACTGGTGATGGCCCTCGCGGAGCGGGCCATCCCGGTGCGCGACGTCCTCCTCGTCCGCCGCGGCCGCTGGTGGTCCTACGACTGCCCGTACGAGTGCTGCGCCCCGGCCGCCGGGACCCCGCTGCCCGAGGGCGTGTCCGCGCTGGCGGCCGCCTCCGTCGCCACCGGCCAGGTGCTCGCCCAGAGCCGCGAGGAGCTCGAGGCCCGGCTCACGCACCTGGACCGGATCGACCACGAGGACGTCCGCGAGGCCTCCTTCCAGATGGTGCGCACCCGCTCGGCGCGCGCGAAGGAGGCCGGCTGGGCCGCCGTCGAGCAGGACGCCTGGGCCGTCGTGGAGACCGCCGTCCGGGAGCGCCGCGCCGACGGCCTCGTGCCCGCGCTCCGTCCCCAGGAGGTGGCCGAGATCGTCTGGGGGCTGCAGCACAGCGCGCTCCGCGACCGCGCGCTCGGCCTGGCGCTGGGCGACGACGCGACCGCGGCCGAGGCGCTGTGGACCGAGTGCACCCGACGGGCACCGTGGATGCTCGCCGCCGCACCGGCCACCCTGCTCGCGGTCTGCGCCTGGCTGCGCGGGGACGGCGCCATGGCCGGTGTCGCCCTCGAGCGCGCGCTCTACAGCGACGAGGACTACCCGCTGGCCCGGCTGCTCCGCTCGGCCCTGGCCACGTGCCTGCGCCCCGAGGAGCTGCGGGCCATGATCGTCGCCACGGTGAGCCGGCTCGATGGCGCGCGCAGCGCCGGGTGAGCGCGGTGGCCGCTCAGAGCAGCTCGGGGCGCTGCCACTCCTCACCCAGCACGTGCTCGGCCAGGAAGGCGATGACCGTCTCGTACCAGACCGCCGCGTTCCCCGGCGTGAGCACCCAGTGGTTCTCGTCCGGGAAGTACAGGAACTTCGACGGGACGCCGCGCTTCTGCAGGTCGTACCAGAGGCGCAGCCCCTCGCCGATCGGCACGCGATAGTCCTTGTCGCCGTGGATGACCAGCATCGGCGTGCGGATCGCGTCGGCGAAGCGGTGCGGCGAGTTCTGCTCGTAGCGCTTGGGCTCGCGCAGCGGGTCGCCCCACTCCTTCTCCCAGTAGTACGCCGCGTCGGTGGTGCCGGTGAACGCGTCGAGGTCCCACAGGCTGGCGTGGGTCACGATCGCCCGGAACCGGTCGGTCTGCGTGGCGACCCAGTTGGCCATGTAACCGCCGAACGAGCCGCCCATCGCCGCGGTCCGGGTCTCGTCGATGTCGGGCCGCTGCTCCACGACGTCCACGGCCGCCATCAGGTCGGTGTAGGGAGCGCCGCCCCACTCGCCCCAGCCGCGCCGGACGAAGTCCTGGCCGAAGCCCTGCGACAGCGCCGGGTTCGGCAGCAGCACCGCGTAGCCACGGGCGGCCAGCACCCAGGGGCACCAGCGCCACGACCAGCCGTTCCAGCTCATCAGCGGCCCGCCGTGGATCCACAGCAGCAGCGGCGCCGGCGACTCGGCCGAGGCGCCCTCCGGCAGCACCAGCCAGCCCTGCACGCGGGCGCCGTCGGGCGCGGTGGCCTCGATCTCCTCCACCCGTCCCGGCAGGTGCTCGATCGTGCCGGGATCGGGGAGGACGACGGGCTCCTGCCGCTCGGCGGCCGGGTCCAGCCGGACCGGCGCCGGGGGGGAGTCGTAGGCCGAGCGCAGCGCGTACAGGGCGCTGCCGTCGCGGGCGACCTGCAGGTCGCTGTACGCCCCGTCGCCGGTGAGCCGCACCGGCGTCCCGCCGTCGGCGTCGACGCGGAAGATCGCGTGCCGGCCGTCGTCGTCGGCCAGGAAGTAGACCGCCGACCCGTCTGGGCTGAACTGCGGCGCGCTGGGCCAGCGGTCGAAACCGGCCGTCAGCTCGGTGGCGCGGCCGCTGTCGACCTCGACGCGCAGCAGCGTGTAGTCCGGCGGGTCGGCGTAGGTCGACATGGTCTCGCGCACGCAGACCAGCGCGCGGCCGTCCGGGGAGAAGCGGGCGCTGTGGATGTCGGCGAGCGGGTCGTCCACCAGGACCCGCGCCTCGCCGGTGGCGGTCTCGACGAGCACCAGCCGGGTGCGCCGCCCGGCCGGTCCGTCGGGGACCTCGTCGCTGCGTGCCAGCAGGCCGCCGTCGGGGGAGAGGCTGATCTCCTCGCCGGCGCCGTTCGGCCCGCCCGCGTCCGGGGTCAGATCACGCAGCTGCGCGGGCTCGGGCGCCTGGCCCGCGGCCGCCTCGGCGGGCACCTGCCCCAGCCAGAAGGCGTGCGGCACGGCGGGCCCCAGGTCGTGGTCCCAGAAGCGCACCGGGTAGCCCTCGTGCAGGATCGCCGAGACGCCGGCGTCCTTGCGGTCCTTGCGCCGGGCCTCGTCGGCCTCGGCGTCCCCGGCCCCGGGCATCGTCGAGGCGAGGACGGCGACGTCGCCGCTGTCGGCCGCGACGGCGAAGCCGCCGAGCCCCGCGCCGCGGGAGAGCACGAGCCGCGCCTCGCCGCCGGCCGGGGGCAGGCTCCACAGCGCGGCCTTCGGATCACCGTTCTTGTCGGCACCCGCGTCCGGGTCGGGGCGCGCGGAGGTGAACAGCAGCGAGCCGTCGGGCGCGAAGGCCGGCGAGGACTCACCCGGCGCGCTGCGCGTGAGCCGGTGCGCGGGACGCCGGCCCTCCGGGTCGAGCTCCCACAGCGCCGACTGCCACTTCTTCTTCTCCGGGTCCAGCGTCTGCACCGAGACGACCAGACGGCGCCCGTCCCGCGAGAGGGCCAGGCCGCCGAGGCGGGGCAGCGCGACGAAGTCGGCCAGCCGGTGGAACGGGCTGGGTGCGGGGGTCTCGGCGGCGGTGGCGGAAGGGTCGGGCTGGCTCACGGGGCGTCCTTCGCGGGCGGGGATCGTGCCCTCCACCGTAATGAGCGCCGGAGTGCCGCCCCGCCGGCGGTCCGGGGCGTCTCAGCCCAGCGGCACGAACCGGCGCAGCTTCCCGGTCCGCTCGTCCCTGGTCAGCACGGGAACCGCCTCGACGCTCACCCCGGCGCCGTGCAGACCCGCGCCGGCCAGCGCCACGGCGAGCCGGTCCCGCAGCCGGCCGAGGTCCGCCCCGCTCGGGGCGAGGACGCTCACGGCGATGCCGTCCGGCGTCTGCCGCACCTGGTAGTCGACGACCTCGGGGGAGTGGACCAGGACCGACCGGACGACCAGCGGGTGCAGCGCCTGGTCGCCGAACCGCAGAACGTCGTCCGAGCGCCCCTGGATGAGGGCGCGCAGGTGTCCGCCCCCCGGCGCCGGGGGCTGCGCGACGAAGCTGTCGGTGATCCGGTACCGGATCAGGGGCTGCAGCCGGTTCTCCAGCACGGTGACCAGCACCGAGGCGGACGGCGTCCCGGGCGGGACGGGCCGGTCGTGCTCGTCGACCGGCTCGACGATGCAGCCGTCCTCGGCCAGCACGATCGCCGGGTCGTCGGGCAGCGAACTGCCGGTCAGCCCCTCGGTGCTGCCGAAGCTGTCGATCACCGGCACCCCGAAGCCCGCGCGGATGGACGCTCGGAGCGCGGGCGTGAGCGTCTCGCTCGTGCAGGTCACGCTCACCGGCGCGATGCTCAGCTGCCCGGAACGCTGCTCGAACGCGAGCCGGGCCAGCATCGTGGGGTACCCGAACAGCGCCTGCGGCCGCAGCCCGTTGAGCCTCGCGACCATCTCCGGCAGCGGGAGGGTCACCGGGATCGAGGTGAAGTGGAACGGGAGGGCCCCGCCTGCGGTCAGGTCGGCGGCGGCGCGCGTGGCGTGCACGGGCGAGGCGGCGGCCACGAACGCGATGTGCAGCCCGCCCGGCGGGGTGCCGGTGGCACGCAGCCGGGCGACCAGTCCCCGGGAGAGGGAGCCCAGGAACTGCCGCTGCGCCACCAGGTCCTGGACGAACACCCCACGCGGGCCCGAACTCCCGCCGGAGGTCATCACCAGGGCGTCGTCCCCGATCACCGCCGGCTCCTCGACGGCCGCGGCCAGCGCCTCCTCGGCCGCGGCGCGGGTGATCCGCCGGTCGGTGACGACGTCGTCGAAGTGCGCCATGAGCTCGGCCTTGCTCATCACCGGCAGCGCCGACAGGTCCTCCGGGCCTATCGCGTCGAGGTCGAGGCCGGCCAGCCGCCGGGCGTGGAACGGCGAGTCCTCGGCGGCGGTCTGCAGCAACTCGCGCAGGCGCGCCCGTTGGTGCCGACGGATGGCGGCCCGGTCCCAGGCCAGCCGGGCGATCAGCTCGTCGTAGCCGCTCAGGAGCGCGGCCTGCAGCGCGGTGCGCAGCCCGGGAAAGGACGACATGGTGGGTGCCTGCATGGTGGTTCCCCTTGGTCACGAGCCCCCGTGTCGAATGGGTCAGGAGGGTGCGACGAGCCGGGCGAGGAGGTCCTCGAGCAGTTCGACGGGCAGCGCGTCCGGGTCGGCTGCGTGCTCCAGCACCGAGCCGCTGTCCACGGCGAAGACGAGCTGGGCGAAGACGCCGGGTGGGTACACGGGCGCGAGGCCGTCCTTGTCCAGGGCGGCGGTGACCGCCGCCGCGAAGTGCCAGCGGGCCCGTGCGTGCAGTTCGGCGTAGCGGGCGTTGAGAGCGGGGTCGCGGGCGGCGACGATCCGGAACTCGATGAGCAGGCGAGCCCAGTCGCCGGCCCCGGAGGTGCGCCGTGCGTTGGCCCGCAGCAGCGCCCGCAGCGCGTCCACCCCGGTGTGCTCGCGCACCAGCCGGGCGTTCTCCTCGGCGCGCGCGGCGATCCTCTGCGCGAGCAGGGCCAGGAACATGTCGGCCTTGCCAGCGAACTGCGAGTAGACGACGCCCTTGGAGAACCCGGCCTCGTCGGCGATCGCCTCCAGCGTCGCGCCGGTGTACCCCCGCTCCAGGAAGACCGCGCGGGCGGCCTCCAGCAGCAGCTCACGGTTGCGTTCGACCTGCTGGACCCGCGTCAGTCGCGTCGGCACGGACCGATTGGATACCACTGGTATTTGGATGCCAAGGGTATTTGGGCCCTCCTGCGGGCTGGCGACGCAGAGAGCCGCGGCCCCCGGGGGGACCGCGACTCTCGACAGCCTGGTTCTCGACAGCCCGGCTCAGAGGACGGCGGCCGCCTCGGCGGGGGTCAGGTCCTCGTCGAGGGCCCGGACGAACAGGTGCTGCGCCACCCCGGCGGGCAGCGCGTAGTCGTCGAGGGTCACCGAGCCGTCGGCGATGCGGGCGGTCATCGTGGCGCCCGGCCGGACACCTCGCTCGTCCAGGGCGCGCAGCGTCTCCGGCTCCTGCAGCTGCTCGCTGATCCGGGTGATCACCACCTGCCGACCCTCCGGGGTCGCGGTCGTGGACAGCAGGGTCAGCGCTTGCAGCACGGCGGAGGTCTCCCCACCGAGCGGCTCCTCGCCGGCCAGCATGTCCAGGCCGGGGATCGGGTTGCCGAACGGCGAGACCGTCGGGTTGCCGAGCAGCCGGAGCAGCTTGCGCTCCACCGCCTCGCTCATGACGTGCTCCCAGCGGCAGGCCTCCTCGTGCACGTCGGCGTAGTCGAGGCCGATCACGTCGACGAGCAGGCACTCGGCCAGCCGGTGCTTGCGCATGACCGCGGTGGCGAGCGCGCGGCCCTCCTCCGACAGCTGCAGGTGCCGGTCGCCCTCCACCCGGAGCAGACCGTCGCGCTCCATGCGCGCGACGGTCTGGCTGACGGTCGGGCCGCTCTGGTGCAGCCGCTCTGCGATCCGGGCGCGGAGCGGGACGATGCCCTCTTCCTCCAGCTCGAAGATCGTCCGGAGGTACATCTCCGTGGTGTCGATGAGGTCGTTCACAGGTACTCCTCCGTGTCGAACACGCATCCTACGGACGATCACCCCGGAATCGGCCGCCACGAGCCGGTGGCCGACAGCGGCGTCCGCCACTCACGTGACCGGGTAGCGTCGCCCGCGCCGGGCTGTGGTGCGAGGAGGAGCCCATGAGCGACGCGGTGACCGTGGTCTGGGACGACAGCCTGCTCGGTTACACGATGGGTGGCGAGCACCCGCTGCACCCCGTCCGTCTCGACCTCACCATGCGCCTGGCCGACGCGCTGGGCGTGCTGGCCGGCGACCGCATCGAGGTGGTCAAGCCGACACCGGCCGACGTCGACCTGCTCACGCTCGTGCACGACCCGGCCTACCTGGAGGCGGTCAAGCGCGCCCCGGCCGACCCCGACGTCGGCCACGGGCTCGGCACGCCCGACAACCCCATCTTCGACGGGATGTACGACGCCGCGGCGCTCATCGCCGGCGGCAGCGTGCTCGCCGCGCAGCTGGTCCACGAGGGCAGGGCCCAGCACGCTGTGAACATCTCCGGCGGCCTGCACCACGCCATGCGCGACGCCGCCTCGGGCTTCTGCATCTTCAACGACGCCGCGATCGCCATCCGCTGGCTGCTCAACCAGGGCTACGAGCGGATCGCCTACGTCGACGTCGACGTGCACCACGGGGACGGCGTCCAGGCGGCCTTCTACGACGAGCCGCGGGTGCTGACCGTGAGCGTGCACCAGACCCCGCTGACCCTCTTCCCGGGCACCGGCTTCCCCGAGGAGACCGGTGATCCGCACAAGGCGCTGGGCAGCGCGGTCAACCTCGCCCTGCCCAACGGCACCGACGACTCCGGGTGGCTGCGCGCGTTCAGCGCCGTCGTCCCGAGCGTGCTCAAGGCCTTCGCGCCGCAGATCATCGTCAGCCAGTGCGGCTGCGACGCCCACCACGAGGACCCCCTGGCCGACCTGGCGCTCACCGTCGACGGCCAGCGGGCCAGCTACCGCCTGATGCACGACCTGGCCCACGACATCTGCGACGGCCGGTGGATCGCCCTCGGCGGCGGGGGCTACGGCCTGGTCCGCTGCGTGCCCCGGGCCTGGACGCACCTGATCGCCACCGCCGGCGGCGTGCCGCTCGACCCGGCCACCGAGATCCCCGAGTCCTGGCGGCAGGACGTCGAGCGGCGCGGGCTGCGCGCCCGGCCGCCGACGCACATGACCGAGGGCGGCTGGACCGGCTTCGCCCACTGGGACATGTTCACCGAGTCCCGCGTCGACCGGGCGATCCTGCGCACCCGCCGCGCCTGCTTCCCCTACTTCGGCCTGGACCCGGACGACCCCCGTGACTGAGCAGCAGACGACGAGCGCGCCGCCGGCCGCCGAGTCACCACCCCCGCCGGCGCACTGGGAGGCCGACGTCATCGCCGCCGACGGCGGCACGGTGCACCTGCGGCCGATCTGCCCGGAGGACGCCGAGGGCCTGGTCGGGCTCATGGAGCGCAGCTCCGACCAGACCCGCTACTACCGCTTCTTCGGGCCGATGAAGCGGCTCTCCGAGCGCGACCTGCACCGGTTCACCCACGTCGACCACGTCGACCGGGTCGCCTTCGTCCTGCTGCTCGGCGGTGACCTCATCGGCGTCGGCCGCTACGACCGGCTGCCCGGCACCGACGAGGCCGAGGTGGCCTTCCTCATCGAGGACGCCCACCAGGGTCGCGGCCTGGGATCGGTGCTGCTCGAGCACCTGGCTGCGGCCGCCCGCGAGCGCGGCGTCGCGAAGTTCGTCGCCGAGGTGCTCAGCCAGAACGCCCGCATGGTCCGGGTCTTCCTCGACGCCGGGTACGAGCCCCGCCGCGAGTACGAGGACGGCGTCGTCCACCTGACCTTCCCGATCGCGCAGACCGAGACCGCGCTCGCCGTCGCCTACGAGCGCGAGCAGCGCAGCGAGTCCCGGTCGATCGCCCGGCTGCTCACCCCGTCGTCGGTCGCCGTCGTGGGGGCCAGCAACGACACGGGCAAGATCGGCAACGTGCTGCTCCGGCACCTGCTCGAGTACGGCTTCGACGGGCCGGTCTACCCGGTCAACCCCGGGGCCCGGCACGTCCGCGGGGTCCCCGCCTACGCCGACGTCGAGACGATCCCCGACGACGTCGACCTCGCCGTCATCGCGGTGCCGGCCGACCGGGTGGCCGGCGTCGTGGAGGCCTGCCGCCGCAAGCGGGTCCGCGGCCTGGTCGTCGTCTCCGGCGGGTTCGGGGAGTCCGGCGACGAGGGCCGGCTCGCCCAGCGCAACCTGGTCACCGCCGCCCGCGCCTCGGGCATGCGCGTCGTCGGGCCCAACTGCCTGGGCATCGTCAACACCGACCCCGACCTGCGGCTCAACGCCAGCCTCGCGCCGAAGGTCCCCGGCCGCGGCCGGGTCGGCTTCTTCGCCCAGTCCGGCGCGCTGGGCGTCGCCCTGCTGGAGCGCGCCCGCAGCCGCGGCATCGGGTTGTCCACCTTCGTGTCGGCCGGCAACCGCGCCGACGTCAGCGGCAACGACCTGCTGCAGTACTGGGCCACCGACCCCGCCACCGAGGTCGTGCTGCTGCACCTGGAGAGCTTCGGCAACCCGCGCAAGTTCGCCCGGCTGGCCCGTCGGGTCGGGCGCACAAAGCCGGTGGTGGCGGTCAAGAGCGGCCGGAACGTGGGCATGGCCCCGGGCCTGGCGGGGACGTCGGTGCAGGTCCCCGAGCAGTCGGTGGCCGCGCTGTTCGCCTCGGCCGGCGTCATCCGCGTGGAGACGGTCGCCCAGCTCTTCGACGTCGGCACGCTGCTGGCCCACCAGCCGCTGCCCGAGGGCGACCGCGTCGCCGTGGTCGGCAACTCCACCGCGCTGGGCGTGCTGGTCGCCGACGCCGTCCTCGAGCAGGGGCTCGAGCTCGCCGAGGACGCCCCGGTCGACATCGGGACGACGGCCGGGCCGGAGGCCTTCCGGGCCGCGCTGCAGGCGGCCGTGGACGACGACGGCGTCGATTCGATCGTCGCGGTCTACCTGCCGCCGATGGTCACCGGCTCCGCGGAGGTCGGCCGGGCGCTGCGCGAGGTGTCGCAGGGCTCACCGAAGCCGATCGTGGCGACGTTCCTGTCCACCGAGGGCGTCCCGCCGGAGCTCGCCGTCCTCGACGAGTCGGGGATGCCGGCCCGCGGCTCGGTCCCGTCGTTCTCCACACCGGAGCGCGCCGTCATCGCGCTGGCCATGGTCAGCCAGTACGCGCGCTGGCGGAGCCGGCCGGTCGGCCGGCTGCCCGAGCTGCCCGACGTCGACGAGGCCACCGCCCGGGCGGTCGTGCAGAAGGTCCTCGCCGAGGTCCCCGGCGGCCGCGACCTCACCGACGACGAGGCGCTGACCGTGCTGGGTGCCTACGGCGTCCCGCTGCTGCGCAGCCACCGGGTGACCAGCGCCGACGAGGCCGTGGCCGCCGCCGAGGAGATCGGCTACCCCGTCGTCCTCAAGTCGACCGCGCCCTGGCTGCGCGACCGGACCGACCTCGGCGGCGTGCGCCTGGACCTCAAGGACGCCGACGACGTCCGCGCCGCCCACGCCGCCATCCCGGCCGGTGATCCGATGATCGTGCAGGAGATGGCCGCGCCGGGCGTGGCCACGGTGGTCGGGATCGTCGACGACCCGTCGTTCGGCGCGCTGGTGAGCTTCGGGCTCGGGGGCGTCGCGACCGACCTGCTCGGCGACCGCGCCTATCGCACCCTGCCGCTGACCGACCTCGACGCCGCCGAGCTGGTGCGGGCGCCGCGGGCGTGGCCGCTGCTCAACGGGTACCGCGGCTCGGAGCCGGTCGACACCGCCGCGATCGAGCAGCTGCTGCTGCGGGTCGCGCGGCTGGCCGACGACCTGCCCGAGGTGCTGGTGCTGACGCTGGAGCCGGTCATCGTCGGGCCGCCCGACCCCTGGCACGGCGGGCGGTCACTGGTGGTCGCCGGCGGCGGCCTGCACGTCGGGCCGCCCACCGGCCGCGTCGAGCCGGGCCCCCGCCGGATGCGCAACCCGGTCTAGACACGACGACGGGCCGCCTCCCGAGGGAGGCGGCCCGTCGACGAGGCGCTCAGGCGAGGTAGTCGCGCAGGGCGTCGGCGCGCTGCGGGTCGCGCAGCTTGGCCATCGTCTCGCGCTCGATCTGCCGGACCCGCTCGCGGGACAGGCCGAACTGCTTGCCGATCTGCTCGAGGGTCCGCGGCTGGTTGCCGTCCAGACCGAACCGGAGGACGACGACGTCGCGCTCCCGGTCCTCGAGCGTCGACAGCACGTTGCGGACGTCGCCCTTCATCATCTGGAAGGCGACCGCGTCCTCGGCGACCGCGGCGTCGGCGTCCTCGATGAAGTCACCGAGGCGGGACTCCTCGTCGGCACCGACGGTCTGGTCGAGGCTGACCAGGTCGCGGCTGTACTCGAGCAGCTCGGTGATCCGCTCCGGCGTCATGTCCAGCTCGAGGCCGAGCTCCTCCGGAGTGGGCTCGCGCTCCAGCTCCTGGTGCACCCGGCGCCGGGTGCGCACGACCTTGTTGACCTGCTCGGCCAGGTGGACGGGCAGCCGGATGGTGCGGCCGGAGTCGGCCATCGCGCGGGTGATCGCCTGCCGGATCCACCACGTCGCGTACGTCGAGAACTTGAAGCCCTTGGTGTAGTCGAACTTCTCCACCGCGCGGATCAGGCCGACGTTGCCCTCCTGGATCAGGTCCAGGAACGTCATGCCGTGCCCGGTGTAGCGCTTGGCCACCGAGACGACCAGCCGCAGGTTGGCCTCGAGCAGGTGTGCCTTGGCGGCCTTCCCGTCGATGGCCAGCGCCTTGTAGTCCCGCTGCAGGGCAGGGGTCAGCTTCTTCTCGCCGAGCAGCCGCTCGGCGTAGAGCCCGGCCTCGATCCGCTTGGCCAGCTCCACCTCCTGCTCGGCGGTCAGCAGGGCGGTCTTGCCGATGGTGTTGAGGTACACGCGCACCAGGTCGGTCGACACCAGGCCCGTGGTGTCGGCCTCCCGGCGCGGCGAGCGCACCTGGAGGGTGTCAGTGGGGGAAGACTGCAACAGCGTCACGGTGTGTCTTCGTCCTTGCCTTCTGTTCGGATGCAACCGACGCGTCGTCGCGGGGCGGCACGATCCGGGCGTCGTGGTGCCGGTCTCCGGGATCGCCGGGGTGGCACCTGGCTCTTCTTCCGGTGTGGTACGCCCTGAACAACGGCGTCGACCGGGCTCCGTGTTCCGCGGAAGCCCGTATCACAGGGAACGCACAGGCCGTGCGTTCGATCACGTACACGTACGTGAACACGTACCCGGGTACGGGACGGTCTCAACGTGCGGTGCGCAATCTTTCTGCCGTCAGGTCTCCAGCAACAGAGTCATCGGGCCCTCGTTGACCGAGCTGACCTGCATGGACGCGCGGAACACGCCGGTGGCGACCGCCGCGCCACGCCGGCGCAGCTCGGCCACCACCTCCTCGACCAGGGGTTCGGCGGCCTCCGCCGGAGCCGCGGCGTCCCAGGACGGACGGCGCCCCTTGCGCGTGTCGGCGTAGAGCGTGAACTGACTCACCACGAGGACCGGCAGCCCGAGGTCGGCGGCCGACCGGGCCCCCGCGTCGCTCGGGAAGATCCGCAACTCGTGGATCTTGCGGGCCAGCGCCCGCGCGCGGTCGGCGTCGTCGTCCCGGCCGGCGCCCACCAGCGACAGCAGCCCGCGGCCGATCTCGCCCACGACCGCGCCGTCGACCGTTACAGCCGCTGCACTGACCCGGCTCACCACGGCGCGCACCGGGGCATTCTCCCCACCCCGCCCCGCGGTGGGCGCTCGGGCCTCGGGCCGGCGCGCGTAGGGTTGACAGCAACGAGTCGGTCCCAGGCACCCAGTCCCCGCTCGGAACGAAGGTTGCATGTCCACGCCCGAGGCCGGCGGTCTCAGGCCGCCACGCGATCCACGCGAGACCTTCGCGGAACTGAGCCGGATCATGCTCGGGAGCCAGCCGCTGTCGGCGGCCCTGGGCCGGGTCGCCGAGCTGGCCAAACAGGCCATCCCCGGTGTCGCAGACGTCTCGGTGACGCTGATCCAGGACGACGGCGGCAGCAGCGTGGCCTTCACCGGGCCGCTGGCCGCCCACCTCGACGAGCGCCAGTACGAGGCCGGATTCGGCCCGTGCATGGACGCCGCGATCTCCGGCCGGACCATCCGGATCGACGACACCGCCGACAGCACCGCCTACCCCGACTTCGCCCGACTGGCGCGGCGGCTCGGCGTCCTGCGCACGATGTCGGTCGGGCTGCCCGTCGCGCACCAGACGGTGGGCGCACTGAACCTCTACGCCCGTGAGGACGGCGTCTTCGACCAGCAGACCGAGGAACTCGCGACCACGTTCGCCTCCTATGCGGCGGTCGCCGTGTCCAACGCCGGGCTGTACGCCAGCACCGCCCAGCTGGCGGCCAACCTCCAGCGCGCGCTGGAGTCCCGCGCGGTCATCGACCAGGCCAAGGGCATCCTCATGGGGCGCCACGGCGTGTCCGCGGACGCGGCGTTCGACCGGCTGTCCCGGCGGTCGCAGGAGAGAAACCGCAAGCTGCGCGACCTCGCCACGGAGATCGTCGACGAGGTCCAGCGCGGGCGGCCGGCTCCGACGGAGTAGCCGGTCCGGGGTCGCGCACGAGCAGGGACGGGGCTCCCCCCCGGTAGTGGCGTGACGAGTGGCTCATCCTCCGGCCGCAGTCGCCCGGCGCCGGGGAGGAGGAAGCACCAACGGTGCACCAGGTGCTCCGCGCCGCCGCGGACAGCCCCGACTTCCGGAACGCATCGGCTCCGTACCTGCTGCTCGACACGGGCCTGCGGATCCGGGCAGCCAACGACGCCTACCTGGCCGCGACGCAGCGCGACCTCCCGGGCCTGCTGGGCGAGGTCATCGTCGATGCCCGGCGGCCGCGCCGGCCCGTGCGGCATCGAGCACCTCGAGGCAGGCGACCGCGTCCCAGGGGTCAACCGGGGGCGGCCCGTCCCCCCGGACGGCGCGGGCGAAGCCGGTGTAGAAGGCGCTCCAGTCGCCGCGCTGCGAGGGCACGGGGACGGCGACGCCGCCGAGCTCGCAGCCCTCGGCGCGCCCGATCAGCGGAGCGTGGAAGAGGCGGCCACCCTTGCCGTAGCCGACCAGGCCGATCCGTACCGGAACCGTGCTCATGCGATCGCCTCCGCAGTGGACCCGGCGGTCACAGGGCGCTCGCGTGCCGCTCGGCCTGGGCGGTGAGCCCGGCGCCCAGCGCGTCCGGCGTCCACTGCTCCGCCAGGGCGCGCCGGACGAGCTCGGCCTGGGTCTCGGGGGCCAGGCCGCCGAGGGGCTGGTCACGGTCGAGGTTGGTGGGGAAGGCGTAACCCTCGGCGGAGGCGGCGACGACGTTGCGCAGCCCGCGCCGGTCGGCGCCGGCGGCCCGCTGCTCGAGGAGCACCGGGTAGAGCGCGCGGCACATCGCGGCCCGGTCGACGGTCTCCATCGCCCGCCCGAAGGCGGAGGAGACCTGCAGCAGGTTGGCCATGCGCCGCACGTCGGCCGAACGGTTGGTGCCGGCGCCGTGGAACAGGGCCGGGTTGAAGAACGCGGCATCGCCCTTGCGCAGCGGGAGCTGGACGAAGTGCTCGTCGAAGTAGGCGGTGAACTCCGGCTGGTGGAAGGCGACGTAGCCGGGCGCGTACTTCTGCGAGTGCGGCAGGTACATGGTCGGCCCGGTCTCCACCGGCATGTCGCAGTGCGCCACCGCGCCCTGCAGCGTGAGCGCGGGGGAGAGGCGGTGCACGTGCGCCGGGAAGGCACGGCCCTGCTCCTCGGACATGAAGCCGAGGTGGTAGTCGCGGTGCGCGACCTGCGCCCTTCCTCCGGGGTTGACGACGTTGATCTGGCTGGTGACCTGGTAGCCGGGACCCAGCCACGCCTCCGAGATCAGCGCGATCACGTCGTTGGCGTAGTAGCCGGCGAACGCCGCCGGGTCGCGGACGGCGAACTTGTCCAGCGCGCCCCAGACGCGGTCGTTGGCGCCCGGCGTGGCGAAGTGGTCCCCGCTCGTCACGCCCGCGGCCCTCTGCTCCTCGATCAGCGCCTCGAAGACGGCGGTGGCGCGGTCCACGACCGTGGTGTCGGGGAAGGCGCCGGAGAAGACGACGATGCCCGGCCCGTCGGCGAGGGCGTGCGCCAGCTCGGCCTGCACGGCGCGCCGGCCCTCGGGCGTGGCGAGGGCGCCGCGCAGCCGGGAGCCGTAGACGGGGACGTTCTGCCGCACCTCGTCGGCGGAGGGGTGGTCGGCGAGCCCGGTGGTGGTCTCGACGACGGCGCGGAAGTCGGCCAGGCGGCAGTCGTCCGCGGTGAACCAGCCGGGAGCGGTCCGGGCGGCGAAGGCGGTCATGACGGCGTCCTTCCGGAGGCTGCGGGTGCACCGAGCCTGACGGAGCCGACGACGGGCCCACAACGTCGTCGGGCCATCATTTGTCCCTCAGACTGACCGGCGTGCCGCACCCGTACCCGATCCGTGAGATCGCCCGCCAGGCCGGCGTGAGCGAGGCGACCGTCGACCGCGTCCTCAACGCCCGCGGCGGCGTGCGGCAGAGCACCGTCGACGAGGTCCACCGCGCCGTCGCCGATCTGCACCGGCAGCGCTCCCAGCTCCGGCTGACCGGTCGCACCTTCTTCCTCGACCTGGTCGTCGACGCGCCCGCCCGGTTCTCGCAGGCGGTGCGCGTGGCGCTGGAGTCGCAGCTGCCGCTGGTGCGGCCGGCCACCTTCCGGGCGCGCTTCCACCTCGCCGAGGCCCCGCCCGTCCCCGAGCTGGTGGCCACCCTGGACGGCATCGCCCGGCGCGGCTCGCAGGGCGTCGTCCTCAAGGCCCCGGACCACCCGCAGGTCGTGGCCGCCGTCGACCGGCTGACCGAGGCCGGCATCCCCGTCGTCACGCACGTCACCGACCTGCCCACCAGCCGCCGGGTCGCCTACGTCGGCCTGGACAACCGGGCCGCCGGCGCCACCGCCGCCTACCTGCTCGACCAGTGGCTCGGCGACGACGGTGGCGCGGTGCTGGTCACCCGGGGAACCGGCTCCTTCCGCGGCGAGGACGACCGCGAGATGGGCTTCCGGGCGGCCCTGCGGCAGCTGCGGCCGGGCCGGCGGCAGGTCGACCTGGTCGACGCCAGCGGGGACGACGACGTGCTGCGCGGCCTGGTCCGGGACGCGCTGGCCGCCGACCCGGAGATCGCCGCCGTCTACTCGCTCTACGCCACCGGTGGGAACGCGGCGACCGTCGCCGCCTTCGCCGACGCCGGACGCCACTGCCGAGCGTTGGTCGCGCACGACCTGGACGCCGAGAACCTGGCGCTGCTGCAGGCCGGGCGGCTGTCGGCGGTGCTGTACCACGACCTCGCCCTCGACCTGCGCCGCGCCTGCCACATGGTGCTGCAGGCGCACGGGGACCTGCCCGGCAGCCCGCGCTCCTGGCACTCCGGTGTCCAGGTGGTCACCCCGTACAACATCCCCGCCGAGGCCCTGGCCGGGTCCTGACCGGCTGAGGGGTTTTTGAGGGATCGGCGCCGTTGACGGCGGTGTGGCGGTGACCACAGCCTTGACCCCGGCGGGGCCGGCACCGGCCGGCCGGGCAGCGAGTCGAGGAGATGCGTCGTGGCGCTGGACGTCGGGGTCATCGGGGTCGGCATGATCGGCCAGGAGCACGTCCGCCGGCTCGACGGCGGGCCCGGCGGCAGCCGCGTGGTGGCCGTCGCCGACGCCGACGCCGACCGCGCCGCCACCGTGGCCGGGCAGCTGCCCGCCGCGAAGGCGCTGGCCACCGGCGAGGAGCTGATCGCCTCCGACGCGGTCGACGCCGTGGTCGTCACCTCCTGGGGGCCCACGCACGAGCCGTACGTGCTGGCCGCGATCGCCGCCGGCAAGCCGGTGTTCTGCGAGAAGCCGCTGGCCACCACGCCGGAGGCCTGCCGGCGGATCGTGGACGCGGAGGTCGCCGCCGGCCGCCGGCTGGTCCAGGTCGGCTTCAACCGGCGCTACGACCCCGCGCACCGGGCCCTCAAGCAGGCCGTGGACGGCGGCGCCATCGGCGCGCCGCTGCTGGTGCACTGCGCGCACCGCAACGCCTCGGTGCCGCCGCACTACACCCGCGACATGTCCATCGCGGACACCGCCGTCCACGAGATCGACGAGCTGCGCTGGCTGCTCGGCCAGGAGATCGCCGCGGTCCAGGTGCTCAGCCCGCGCAGGAGCAGCCGCGGGGGCGAGCTGCAGGACCCCCTGCTCGTGCTGTTCGAGATGGCCGACGGCGTGCTCGTCGACGTCGAGGTGTCGGTCAACATCCACTACGGCTACGAGATCCGCTGCGAGGTCTCCGGGGAGACCGGCACCGTGGAGCTGGCCGAACCCGCGCCGGTGACCATCCGCCGCGCGGGCGCCGTCGCCGGCCTCGTCCCGGCCGACTGGCGGGAGCGCTTCGCCCTCTCCTACGACGTCGAGCTGCGCGAGTGGGTCGACACCGTCACCGCCGGGCGGCCGCCGCGGGGACCCGGCGCCTGGGACGGCTTCGCCGCGCAGGTGGTCTGCGACGCGGCGCTGCGCTCGCTGCACTCCGGTGGGCGGGTCGCGATCGAGCTGCCGACCCGGCCCGGCCTGTACGCGGGCGGGGCGCGATGAGCGCCGACCCGAGCATCGCCAACCGCGAGCTGCTGGCCACCTGCTGGACCTCGGCCGGGGACGCGGCGCCCGACCGCGGCGACGAGATCAGCCCCGTCGACCTGCGGACCCGGATCGAGACCGCGGCCGAGGTCGGCTGGGAGGGCTTCGGCCTCCTGCACGCCGACCTGGCGATCGCCCGCGACACGATCGGCCTGCCGGAGCTGCGCCGGATCTTCGACGGCGCCGGGATCCGGCACGTCGAGCTGGAGATCCTGCCCTGGTGGTGGACCACCGACGAGCGGCGAGGCATCTCCGACCGGCGGCGCACCCTGCTGCTCGACGCCGCCGGAGTCCTCGGCGCCCGCACCGTCAAGGTGGCCGCCGAGGGCGGCGGGCGGCCGGTCGACCCGGCGCGGTTCCACGAGGACTTCGACCGGCTGGCCACCGAGGCCGGCCACGCGGGCACCCGCGTGGCGCTCGAGTTCATGCCGATGACCAACCTGGCGACCCTGCGGGCCGGCGTCGACTTCGTCACCGCGGTCGGCAACCCGCACGGCGGGCTGGCCGTCGACACCTGGCACGTCCACCGCGGCGGGACGAGCTACGGCGAGCTGGAGCGGATCCTGCCGGCGGAGTACACGTTCGTCGTCGAGCTCGACGACGCCGCCGAACAGGTCGTCGGCACGCTGTGGGAGGACACGCTCGATCACCGTCGCCTCCCCGGCGAGGGCGACTTCGACGTGCCCGCCTTCATCGCCGCCGTCCACCGCGCGGGCTACCGGGGGCACTGGGGCGTGGAGATCATCTCCACCGAGCACCGGCAGCTGCCCGTCCGGGAGGGCCTCACCCGCGCCCGCGCCGCCACACTCCAGGCGCTGGCGGCCGCGGACGCGCTCGTGGCCTCGAAGGGCTGAGCGCCGTGCTGTTCACCGAGGAGCGGTCGGCCGAGGCGGTCGCCGCCAGCTTCGCCGGCACCCCGGACCCGCGGCTGCGGCAGGTGCTGACCTCGCTGGTCCACCACCTGCACGCGTTCGTCAAGGACGTCGAGCTGACCGAGGAGGAGTGGGGCGTCGCGATCGGGTTCCTCACCCGCACCGGGCAGATGTGCGACGACGTCCGGCAGGAGTTCATCCTGCTCTCCGACGTCCTCGGGATCTCGATGCTGGTGGAGACGATCAACCACCGCACCGGCGGCACCTCCACCGAGTCGACGGTGCTCGGGCCGTTCCACATGGTCGAGTCCCCGGAGCGGGAACCGGGCGACGACATCGCGCTCGACGGCAAGGGCACCCCCTGCCTGGTGTCCGGGCAGGTGACCGGGCCGGACGGCGAGCCGCTGGCCGGCGCCACCGTGGACGTGTGGCAGGCCGACGAGGACGGCTTCTACGACGTGCAGCAGCCGGGCATCCAGCCGCCGGGCAACCTGCGCGGGCTGTTCACCGCCGACGCCGACGGCCGGTTCTGGTTCCGCTCGGTGGTGCCGCGCTACTACCCGATCCCGGACGACGGCCCGGTCGGGCAGCTGCTGGCCGCGACCGCCCGGCATCCCAACCGCCCGGCGCACCTGCACGTCATCGCCTCCGCGCCGGGCTACCGGCCGGTGACCACGCACGTGTTCGTGGCCGACTCGCCCTATCTGGACTCCGACGCGGTCTTCGGGGTCAAGGAGAGCCTGATCCGGGACGTGCCGGAGGTCGACGACCCGGCCCGGGCGGCCGAGGTCGGCCTGGCCAACCCGTTCCGCACCCTCACCTTCGACCTGACCTTGCTCCGTGACGGAGGGAGAGCGTCATGATCCGCGCGTTCACCTACCAGGCGCTGCCGATGCGCGTGGTGTTCGGCGCCGGCTCGCTCGCCTCCCTGCCCGCCGAGGTCGAGGCCCTGCGGCTGACCCGGGTGCTCGTCCTGTGCTCACCCGAGCAGGAGGTCACCGGTAAGCAGGTCGCCGCCGCCCTGGGCGAGCGGGCGGTCGGCGTGCTGCCCGAGGCGCGGATGCACGTGCCGATCGAGGTCGCCCACCGGGCCCGGCAGCTGGCCGCCGAGCTCGGCGCCGACGGCTGCGTCGCCGTCGGCGGAGGCTCGGCGGTCGGGCTGGGCAAGGCGATCGCCCTCGAGCACGGGCTGCCGGTCATCGCCGTCCCGACCACCTACGCCGGCTCGGAGATGACCCCGGTGTGGGGGCTGACCGAGGGCGGGGCCAAGCGCACCGGCCGCGACATCCGGGTCCTGCCGAGGAGCGTCGTCTACGACGCCGAGCTGACCGTGAGCCTGCCCGCGGGGCTCTCGGCCACCAGCGGGATGAACGCCGTCGCGCACGCCGTCGAGGGCCTCTACGCCCCCGACGCGACGCCGATCGTCTCGCTCATGGCCGAGGAGGGCGCCCGGGCGCTGGCCGCCGCCCTGCCCCGGGTCGTCGCCGACGGCGCCGACCTCGACGCCCGCGGCGAGGCGCAGTACGGCGCGTGGCTGTGCGGCGCGGTGCTCGCCGCGACGACCATGTCGCTGCACCACAAGCTCTGCCACACCCTCGGCGGCACGCTCGACCTGCCGCATGCCCAGACGCACACCGTCGTCCTGCCGCACGCCCTCGCCTACAACGCCCCGGCCGCCCCGGAGGCGGTCGCCGCGCTCTCCCGCGCGCTCGGCGGCGTGCCCGACCCGGCCCGGGAGCTGTGGGAGCTGGCCGGCCGGCTCGGCGCTCCCCGCTCGCTGCGCGAGCTCGGCATGGCCGAGGACGACGTCCCGCGGATCGCCGAGCTCGCCGTCGCCGACCCGTACGCCAATCCCCGTCCGGTCACCCGGGACGGCGTCGCCGCGCTGCTGCGCGCCGCGTGGGCCGGCGACCCGCCCCCCGAGCAGAGGAGCAGGACATGACCGAGCCCGTCGTCGTCGGACTGCTGGGCATCACCCATCCACACGCCTCGGCGCGGGTCCGCGCCCTCCGCGAGATCGAGGGCGTGCACGTCGTGGCCGCCGCCGACGAGGACTCCCGGCTGAAGTACTTCACCGACAAGTACGGCCTCGATGCGGTCACCGCCGAGGAGATCCTCGCCGACGACCGCATCGGCGCGGTGCTGGTGCACTCGAAGAGCAAGGACATGGTCCCGCTGGCCCTGCGCGTCCTCGACGCCGGCAAGGCCGTGCTCGTCGAGAAGCCCGGCGGCGCGGCCCTGGCCGACATCCGCCAGCTGGCCGAGGCCGCCCGGGCGCCGGGAGCGATCGCGCAGGTCGGCTACAACGTGCGCTTCGCCGGCTCGGTGACCCGCGCCCGGCAGCTGCTCGACGCAGGCCTCATCGGCGACGTCGTGTCGGTGAGTGCCCGCGGCGCCCCGCTCATCGGCGAGCACCTGACCCAGCACCTCAACCAGCCGGCCGACATGGGCGGGGCGCTGTGGATCATCGGCTGCCACATGCTCGACGTCCTGCTGTCCCTCTACGGCCGCCCCGACAGCGTCAACGCGCGGGTGCGGAAGTACGCCCGGCTCTCCGACGCCGACAGCCGCGAGGACGCCGCCGCCGTGATCCTCACCTACCCCGAGCGGCAGGTCGTGTTCGACTTCGACGTCTACGACCGCCTGGAGTGGTTCGAGAGTTCCCGGGTGACCTTCCACGGCACCGGCGGCCTGCTGGAGATCGGCATCCTGCCGCAGTCGGTCCGCGTCCACCTGCCCGAGGCCCGCGACGGCTGGGGCCCGGGCTGGACCACGTGGGAGGAGAGCCGCTTCACCGTCCCCTTCGCGCGCACCGAGCAGAACACGTTCTCCGAGCTCCCGGAGCTGGACAACATCGACTTCTTCCGCCCCGAGATGCGCGGGTTCGTCGAGAGCATCCGCACCGGCGCGCCGGTCGCCGTCCCGGTCTCCGACGCGCTGGACGTCGCCCAGGTGGTCGACGCCTGCTACCGCTCGGAGCAGGCCCGCGGCGCCGACACGCCCCTGCACGACCTCGCCCGACCCACCCCTCGGAAGGAGGGCGCGCCGTGCGACTCGGACTGATCGGGCTCGGCAGGATCGGGGCGTTCCACGCCCGCACGCTGGCCGGGATCCCGGCGGTCGAGTCGCTGGTGGTGACCGACGCCGTCCCGGCCAGGACGAAGCAGGTCGCCGAGCGCCACTCCTCGGACGGCGTGGAGGGCGTCGACTCCGTGGCGGCGCTGCTCGCCTCCGGGGTCGACGGCGTGATCATCGCGGCGGGGACCGACGCGCACCCCGGGCTCGTCCTCGCCTGCGTCGAGGCCGGGTTGCCGACGCTGTGCGAGAAGCCGGTGGCGCAGACCGGCGCGGCCGGAGCCGAGCTGCTCCGCCGGCTCGAGGGCTGCACCGTGCCCGTGCAGATGGGGTTCCAGCGCCGCTACGACGCCGCCATCGCCGCGGCCCGGGCGGCGGTCGCCGGGGGCGAACTCGGCTGGATCACCACGATCCGGTCCACCACGCTCGACCCCGAGCCCCCGCCGCCCGGGTACGTGGCGGTCTCCGGAGGACTGTTCCGCGACTGCGGCGTGCACGACTTCGACGCCATCCGCTGGGTCACCGGCCAGGAGGCCGTCGAGGTCTACGCCACCGGCAGCAACCAGGGTGCGGACTTCTTCCGCCGGTACGGCGACGTCGACACCTCCGCCGCGATCGTCACCTTCGCCGACGGCGCGCTCGGGATCGTGTCCAACACCCGCTACAACGCCCGCGGCTACGACGTGCGGCTGGAGGTCCACGGCTCGAAGGACAGCGTCGCCGCCGGCGTCGACGACGGGTGGCCGATCCGGGCCACCGAACCCGGGGTGTCCTTCCCGGCCGGCCCGCCGCACCGGTTCTTCGTGGACCGGTTCCAGCCGGCCTTCCGGGCCCAGTTCGAGACCTTCCTCGAGGTCGCCGCCGGCGACCGCCCCTCGCCGTGCACGGTCGCCGACGGGTTGGAGGCGGACTGGATCGCCGAGGCGTGCGCGAGGTCGATGAGGGAGCACCGGCCGGTGCGGATCGAGGAGGTGCGCCTCGCATGATCGCCGACGAGCCGCTGCGGATCGGTGTGCTGGGCGCGGCGCGGATCGCCGGGCTCGCCGTCGTCGGGCCGGCCCGGGCGACCGGGACCCGCCTCGTGGCGGTCGCCGCCCGCGACCGCGCGCGGGCCACGGCCTTCGCGGCGGAGCACGGCGTGGAACGGGTGGTGGAGTCCTACGCCGACGTCGTCGCGCTGCCGGACGTCGAGGCCGTGTACGACCCGCTGCCCAACGCGCTGCACGGCACCTGGAACCTGGCCGCGATCGATGCCGGCAGGCACGTGCTGTCGGAGAAGCCGTTCGCCGCGAACGCCGAGGAGGCGGCCGACGTCGCTGCCGCCGCGCACCGCAGCGGCCTGGTCGTCGTCGAGGGGTTCCACTACCTGCACCACCCGGTGAACCGCCGACTGCACGAGCTGCTGGCCACCGGGGAGCTGGGGGAGCTGGTGCACGTCGAGACCACGCTGGAGATCCCGGACCCGGGTCCGCGCGACCCCCGCTGGTCGCTCGCCCTCGCCGGCGGCGCCACCATGGACCTCGGCTGCTACGCCCTGCACGCCCAGCGCGTCCTCGCGCCCTGGGCCGGCGGGGAACCGGAGCTGGTCGAGGCGCGGGCGGGGGAGCGGCCGGGCGCGCCGGGGGTCGACGAGTGGCTGGAGGCGCGGCTGCGCTTCCCGTCGGGGGCGACCGGGGTGGCCCGCTGTCACATGGCGAGCGACCGCCGGCTTCTGGGCTGCCGGGTCGTCGGGAGCCGGGGCGAGGTCTCCGTGACCAACTTCGCCGTCCCCCGGCCGGAGGAGGAGCTGGTCGTCCGGACGCCGGCCGGTGAACGCGTGGAACGGCACGGCAGCCGGTCGTCCTACGCCTACCAGCTCGAGGCGTTCGTCCGGGCGGTGCGCGAGGGCGCCCCGTTCCCGATCGACGTCGACGACGCCGTTGCGACCATGCGGTTGATCGACGCGTCCTATGCGGCCGCGGGACTGCGACCCCGGCCGCGCCTGCAGCCGGCGGCCGCGCCGGGCGTCTGACCGGCTGGGCGGTCCGGCGCACGGGCGGCAGGGCTCACGCGATGATCAGGTACAGGCCGTAGCCGACGATGAGCCCGGCGGCGAGCACGCAGAGCACGGCGACGGCCGTGCCGCCCGGGGAGTGGGTGCCGGAGGCGTGGTGACCGTTCGGACCGCCGATCCGCCGCTCCCGGGGGATGGACAAGCCGACGGTCGCCAAGGCGACGAGCAGGACGACGGTCACCGCGGCGGCCGCCGCGACGACCCCGACCGCGGCCAGCGACGCCCAGTCGATGTGCATGGGGACGGTCCTCTCCTGGTCAGGCGACGAGCTCGGACGCCGGTCGTGGCGGCACGTCGTTGACGTTGGCCGCGGTGACCGCGGTGCGGCGGGAGGCGCTGTAGATGCCCGAGGCCACGGCCACCCCGCTCACCGCGACGACGACGACCCCGGCGGGGCCGGTCGCGGCCAGCCACGACGCCGCCGCGCCCACGACCGCGGCCGCCGGGAGGGTGCAGGTCCAGGCCAGCGCGATCCTCCCGGCGACGCTCCAGTGCACCGACGCGAGCCGGCGACCGGCGGCCGATCCGAAGATCGAGCCGGTGCACACCTGGGTCGTGGAGAGCGGCAGTCCGAGGTGCGAGGAGGTCAGGATCACCGCCGCGCTGGTGGTCTCGGCGGCGAAGCCCTGGACCGGCTGGATGTCGCTCACCCGCTTGCCGAGCGTGCGGATGATCCGCCACCCGCCCATGTAGGTGCCCAGCCCGATCGCCAGCCCGGCGGCCAGGACGACCCACGGCGGCGGCGGCGAGCCGGCCGGCAGCAGGCCGGCGGTGATCAGCGTCAGCGTGATCACGCCCATGGTCTTCTGCGCGTCGTTGGTGCCATGAGCGAGGGCGAGCATCGACGACGACACCCTCTGGGAGAGCGTGAACGCCCGGCGGACGACGCCGGCGTCCGCCCGCGTGGTGACCCGAAGGGCGAGGTAGGTCGCGGTCACGGCGATGAGGGCAGCAACCACGGGAGAGAGCAGGGCGGGGAGGACGACCTTGTTCACGACCGTGGTGAAGTTGATCGCGCCGGCTCCGCCGGCCACCCAGGTCGCGCCGATCAGACCGCCGAACAGCGCGTGGGACGAACTGGAGGGCAGCCCGAGGAACCAGGTCAGCAGGTTCCAGACGATTGCCCCGATCAGCCCGGCGAAGATGACGACCGGGTTGATGAGCGTGTCATCGACGAGGCCGCCGGAGATGGTCTTCGCCACCTGGACCGACAGGAAGGCCCCTGCCACGTTCAGGCAGCCGGCGATCGCCACCGCGGATCTGGGCCGCCACGCGCCGGTCGCGATCGACGTGGCCATGGCGTTCGCCGTGTCGTGGAAGCCGTTCGTGAAGTCGAAGACCAACGCGGTCACCACGACGACGACGATCAGCGATGCATCCATGTCCCAGGCCCTCTGCTAGGCCGACGGCGACCCGGCGCTGGAGGCTGCCCCCACCGTCGTGGGCAGCGCGCAGGTACCGCGGTCCCGACCACGCCGCCAGGGCGGGCGGTGCGAGCACCGGGGCTCCGGACCGTTCCGCGAGGGACGGGACCGGCTCGCCCACGGCCGGGCGGAGAACCGCGGACAGTGGCATGCGCACCTCTCTCGTGACGCCCCCCGCGGTGGCCCTCGCGCCGTGCCTCGCCGGGCCGCCTCCGGTCGCGATCGGACGGTGACAGCCGACCGGCGGAGGGCGCATCACCCATCGGGGACGAGCGGTGCGGCTCAGTCGCCCGGAGAGGCCGCCCGGTGGCCTGCGGCGATGGTCGGGGGCGACGTCGCCGCCCCGCCGGCCGCTTCGGCAGCAGGCGCGCCGTCGACCGGGCCGACCGGGCGGCCGGCACGGGGCGCGCTCAGGCGCCTCAGCCAGGACGGGCTGACCAGGAATGCCTCCGCGCGCAGAGCGGCGACGCTGACCGCCGGCAGGTCACCGGCGCGGGCGAAGCACAGGAACCGAGGTACCCACTCCGGCCCGTACTTGGCGTTGGCCCGGTACAGCGATTCGATCTGCCAGAAGCGCGAGGCCTGCAGCAGCACGCCCCGCCACAGGCGCAGCACGGGGCCGGCGCCCAGCCGCTCGCCACGGGCGAAGACCGCGCGGAAGACGGCGAAGTTCAGCGACACACGCACCACGCCGAGCCGGCCGGCCTGGTCGAGCAGCCCGGTGACCATGAACTCGACCGTGCCGTTCTCGGCATCCCGCGCCCGGCGCATCACGTCGAGCGAGAGCCCGTGCTGTCCCCAGGGGACGAAGTGCAGCAACCCGTGGAGGACCCCGTCCTGGTCCACCGCCCGCACCAGGACGCAGGCGCCGTCGGCCGGATCCCCGAGCCGGCCCAGTGCCATCGAGTAGCCCCGTTCGACCGGGCCGTCGCGCCAGGAGTCGGCGGCCACCCGGACCGCCCGCCGCTCCTCGGGTGCGAGCTCGGCCATCCGGTCGACCCGGATCCGGTAGCCGGCCCGCCCGGCGCGCGCCACCGCCTGGCGCACGCCCCTCATCGATCGGCCCTGCGTGCTGAAGGTCGTCGCGTCCACGACGGCCTCGTCGCCGAGCTCCAACGCGTCCAGCCCCTCCCGGGCATAGCCGCCGGCGGCCCGCTCGCTCGCCCCGAGGATCGCCGGGGTCCAGCCGAAGTGCCGGGCTTCGTCCAGCCAGGCGCGGATCGCCCCCGGCCACGCCTCCGGGTCACCGATCGGGTCACCCGCCGCCAGGCTGACCGCGCCGACGACCCGATAGCTCACCGCCGCCTTGCCGCTGGGGGAGAACGTGACGGCGCGATCCCGGCGCAGCGAGAAGTAGGACAGCGAATCCGGGTCGTCCTGGCGGTCGAGCAGTTCCCGTAGCCGCTCTTCCTCCTCCGGCGTCAGCGGATGCGCTCCACCCGGCGGGCGCAACGCGACGGTGAGCACCGTCAGCAGGCACGCCGCACCCAGCACCACGAGGGAGACGGCGGCATCCTCCTGCGCGTCCGCCGTGCGGAAGACCACCGGGCCGGGAACACCGATCAGCCCCAGCGAGGCGTGCGCCAGCCGCTGCGGCGCCGTGACCGACTGTGCCTGCATCCGGACCCCTGCCGTGAGCAGCAGGAAGCCGAGCAGGACGGCGACCGCGACGGCGACGACCGCGACGCCCAGGGTCGTGCGGCGTGAGCGCGGGGGAGAGGCCGCGACGAAGCGAGCGCGGCCGGCCACGAGCAGGACGAGCACCGCGGCGGCCAGGGTCGCCTCCTCGACGTCGAGCCCTTTCACCACGTGCAGGACGATCGCCGCGCCGACGAGCCAGACGGCGGTCCACCACGCGCGCCGCCCGCCCCGGCGCAGCCCTCGGGCGAGGACGACGAGCAGGACCCCGACGGCCGCGGCGCCGGCGGTGGCCGCGGCGGGGGCCACGGGCGGCACGATCCCGGCAAGCACCTCCAGCCGGCTCCGCCACGCCGGCACCAGGGCCGAGACGACGCTGACCACACCGAGCAGGGCGACGAGGCGGGCCAGCAGCACCGGGCTCACCGCCGACCTCCACCCCGCCGCCGTCCTCGGGCGGTCCGGGGTCACCTGATCAGTCCAGGGGGACGGCGAACGGGCGGCGAGAGGCACAGGTCCCTCCGCCGGCTGCCCGGAGGTCCCACATGCGGGGGCGGCCGGCGCCGGTCAGCTGTCGCGGCGGCCGTTCAGCCAGGTGACCATCGCGGGGTCGCGGTGGTCGAAGAAC
Source organism: Geodermatophilus sp. SMS 5-13 (assembly GCF_059428245.1). Lineage (NCBI taxonomy): Bacteria > Bacillati > Actinomycetota > Actinomycetes > Geodermatophilales > Geodermatophilaceae > Geodermatophilus > Geodermatophilus sp. SMS 5-13. The sequence continues at coordinate 3,850,303 of NZ_CP165729.1, read as the reverse complement.
AGGCTGGCGCCGGTGTCCAGCGCGGCGATGCGCGTCATCTCGTCGTCGGTGAGCTCGAAGGAGAAGATGTCGAAGTTCTCGGCCATGCGCTCGGGCCGCACGGACTTCGGGATGGCGACCACGCCGCGCTGGGTGAGCCAGCGCAGGACGACCTGGGCGACCGACTTGCCGTGTGCGGCCCCGATCTCGCTCAGCGTCGGGTTGGTGAACAGGTCGTTCTTGCCCTCGGCGAACCCGCCCCAGGACTCGATCTGCACGCCGTGCTCCCGCATGAGCTCCTGGTAGTCCGCCCGCTGGAAGAAGGGGTGGGTCTCGACCTGGTTCACGGCCGGGGTGATCTCGTTGTGGGCGATGAGGTCGACCAGCCGGTCGGGGTAGAAGTTGGAGACGCCGATGGCCCGGGCCAGGCCCTCCTCGGTCAGCTCCTGCATGGTCCGCCACTCGCTGTAGTAGTCGCCGAGGGGCTGGTGGATCAGGTAGAGGTCGACGTGGTCCAGCCCGAGGCGCTGCAGCGAGGCGTCGAAGGCCCGCCTGGTGTTCTCCCCGTTCGCCTGGATCCAGAGCTTGGTGGTGACGAAGAGCTGCTCGCGCGGAATGCCGCTGGCGGCGATGGCGCGGCCGACGGCTTCCTCGTTGGCATAGGCGGCGGCGGTGTCGATGTGCCGGTAGCCGGCGGCCAGGGCGTCGGTGACGGCCTGCTCGGTCTCCTGCGGCGGGATCTGGAAGACGCCGAAGCCGAGGATCGGCATCTGCACGCCGTTGTTCAGGGTGACGGTCTGCACTACGTGTCCTTGTCGTCGTTGGTGGGGTGATCGATGGGGACCGCCGGCCGCGGCCGGAGGTGCTGTGCCGCAACTGCTGCCGGCGTCAGGTGCTCATGCCTGCGGTCGCTCGCGGTCGGCGGAGAAGACCTGCTTGGCCACCGCGACGGCCGACATCGCCCGAGGCCAGCCGGCATGGAAGGCGAGGTGCACGATCGCCTCGACCAGCTCGGCCTCGGTGAGCCCGTTTGCCTTCGCCCGTTGCAGGTGCCCGACGAGCTGCTCGGTGCTGCCGTTGGTGACCAGCGCGGCGACGGTGATCAGGGAGCGGTCGCGGGCGGCCAGCTCGGGTCGGGCCCAGACGTCACCGAAGAGCACCTCGTCGGTCAGCTCGGCCAGCTTGGGGGCGATGTCTCCGACGAGGCGCTGCGCGGCGGAGGGTCCGGATGCCTGCTCGGGGGTGGTGCTCACGGGGTCTCCAGCGTGTCGATGGTCGGGGCGCCTGCGGTGTCGTTCCTGCGGCCGAGGATCAGCGGTCGATCCACTGCACCCACGATGCGCGCCCTCTCGGGGGTGTGTGAGGCCCTGTCTCAGGGGGACCAGCAGGGCCCCTCACGCAGGACGCGGGCCGCCTACCGTGGAGCCCCGGATCACCATGTGGGCGGTGGCACGCGCCGTCGGGGCAGGCAGCGATCAGCGAGGAGAAGACCGCGACCGTGGACGCTGCAGCGGACATCGCCGAGTTCCTGGCCACCCGCCGCGCTCGGTTGACCCCGGAGCAGGTCGGGCTGCCCAGCTACGGTCAGCGGCGGGTGGTCGGCCTGCGGCGCGAGGAGGTCGCCGCGCTGGCCGGTGTCAGCGCCGACTACTACCGGCGGCTGGAGCGTGGGCAGGTCGCCGGCGTGTCCGAGCAGGTCCTCGATGCCCTGGCGAGGGCGCTGCAGCTCGACGACGCCGAACGCACCCACCTGTTCGACCTGATCCGCGCCACCAGCCCGGTCGTCCGACGTCAGGTCCGCCCGGCCCGGCACCGGGTGCGCCCGGTCGTGCAGCGCCTGCTCGAGCAGATGACGGCGCCCGCGGTGGTCAGCACGGTCCACGGTGACCTGCTGGCGGCCAACCCGCTCGGGCGGGCTCTGTACGCGCCGGTGTTCGACAGCCGCGAGCAGCCGGCCAACTTCACCCGCTTCACGTTTCTGGACCCGGCCGCCGTCGACTTCTACCCGGACTGGGCACAGCTGGCCTCCGAGAGCGTGGCCGGCCTGCGTTCCCGGGCCGGGCGCAACCCCTACGACCGCCCACTGCAGGACCTCATCGGCGAGCTGGCCACCCGCAGCGACGAGTTCCGCAGCCGCTGGGCCGCGCACGACGTGCGGTTCCACCGCACCGGTCGCAAGCGGCTGCACCACCCGGTCGTCGGTGACCTCGAGCTCAGTTACGAGACGCTGACCCTCGAGCGGACGACGGCCTGGGCATCGCGCTGTACACCGCCGAGGCCGGCTCGCCTTCTCAGCAGGCACTGGACATGCTCGCCAGCTGGACCGCGACGCCCGATGCACTCGAGCGACGGCCGCTCGGCGAGGTCCACAGGCAGTAGCCACGTCCGGGTGACACGGCTCGACGTCGCGTCGGAGCATGAACTCCGCGTGCCGAACCTTCGCATCGCCCAGGACGACGCCGCCGACGAGCTGCTGAGCCGCGACCCGCTCGCGCTCGTCCTCGGCATGCGGTACGACCAGCACATGCGTCGATGAAGCACCGACGAGGCTGAAGGCGCTGGCCAACACCTGCGGTGGGACGGGCGTGCGGGGACGGTTCACCCCGCCGCGCCGGACGCGCCCGGCGGGAGGAACAGCCCCTTGCGCAGCGCGCGCACGGCGAGGCCGGTCCGCGATGGGGTACCCAGCAGCCGCATGCCGCGCCGGGCGGTTTCGGCGACGTCCTCGGGGGTGCTGTCCAGGGCGGCGGCGATGCGCAGGTCGTCCTCCCAGCCCGCCACGATCAGGCCGAGAACCTGCAGGTCGTGGCGGGAGAGGCCGTGCAGATCCGGCTCGGGGGAGAGCAGGACGGCGGCGCGCAGATGGTCGGCGACATCGTCGCGGCAGTCGAGCCCGGTGACCCGCAGCAGCGCTCCGCCCCCGGTGCCCAGCGCGGGGTGCAGAAAGGTTGCGTACCGGTCGCCGACGGCCAGGCGATCGACCACTTCGGCGACCGCCGGGGAGCCGGCGGCGAGCACCGGGTCGATGGGGAGCCCGGGCAGGGGCAGGGTGTTGCCAGCCTGGGTGAGCACCGTCCCGGCGAGGACATCGGGCACGGTCTCGGCGAACAGGCGGATGGCGGGCAGCCGGTCGACCGCCCGCGTGATGAGCGGGGCGAGGACGCCGGTCAGGTCCCGATCCGCGAGCGTGGGGCGGCCGTCGGCCCGGGAGAGCACCGTCAGGTGCCCGACGTGTCTGTGGTCGGCGGTGAACAGGGCTGCGTCGATGCCGCCGCGGAAGCCAGCCGGCGCCAGACAGCGGCGCCAGTACGCCGTCCCGCCGGCGACCGGGGACAGCTCGGTGGAGAGCAGCGGCCGGCCGGGTCGGTTCAGCCCGAGCCGGGCCAGTTCGGCGTCGGCCTCCGCGCTGGACCAGTAGGCGTGCAGGGCAGCGGCGTCGCCGGCGGAAGCCAGCGGGATCCGGATCTGCCGCTCGGGGTCCCGCAGCGCGATGGATGCGGCGTCGTAGCCGAAAATGGGGTAGAGCACCTGCAGGATCCGGCGGGCGCGCTCGGTGATGGGCACCGGCTCGTCCACGATCTGCGCGATGACCGCGGCCGCCCGCGCCGCCGTACCGTCCTCGGCCACGTGCCCGCCTCCCCGGAGCCCGGGCACGGGCCGCGATCGGGATGCCCGGCCGCTTCTGAGCTGAGGGCATCCATGTAAGGGGAGCGGGCCGGGCGGGTCGACGCGCAAACCGCAGAGCTCGGTGCGATTCGCGCGGACGTGTGGCCGGGCCGCCCTACATGCGGCGCAGGGTCGCCGAGGGGTTCTCGCCGAACTTCGTGCGGTAGGCGGCAGCGAACCGGCTCAGGTACAGGAATCCCCACCGGCCGGCGACGTGGGCGACCGTGGTGGTGTGCGGGTCGGCCGCCTGCAGCTCGGCGTGCGCACGGTCGAGGCGCACCGACCGCAGATACGCGCTCGGCGGGACCCCGTAGGACCGCGCGAACCCGTCCTGCAGGCTCCGCGCGCTCACCGCCACGTGGCGGGCCAGACTCGCGGTCGTCCACGGGTGCTCGGGACGGGCGCGGATGAGGTCGACCGCCTCGCGCACCGCCCGCGGGGCGCCTGGGCGGCGCGGACCGGCGAGGGCGTCGGTGTAGTTGTGCGGCTGGGCGAGCAGCAACCCGGCGGCGAGTGCCTGCGCCACGTGGGACGCGGCCAGGGGATGGTCGAGCAGGCCGTGCGCGTGGCGCGCTTGCCGCTCGACCAGCCACAGCGTGTCCAGCCAGGGTCGACCCGTGCCGGTGTCGACGTCCATCGCCTCGGCGAAGACGAGCGGCTTGGCCAGCGGCCGGTCCAGCATGGCCTCCAGTTCCCCTTGCAGCAGCGCGCGAGGGAACATCAGGCAGAACTGCCCGCAGCCGCCGCTCCAGTCGATGGCAGCGGACTCCCCGGGCATGAACACCGCCGCGCGGCGCGGCGTGCCTTCGACGCGCTCCCGTCGGCCGGCACGGAAGCGGGCCGAGCCGGAGATCGGCAGGTCCACGTGGTAGTTCTCGGCCTCGGCCGTGGCGACTTCCACGGCGCGACCGAACCGGGCGTAGGCGACCGTCACGTCCGCGACCCGGAGCGCGTTCAGCCGCATGTCCAGCCCGTCGGGGCCCGGTGGTTCGAGCATCCGCATGCGCAGCGGCAGGAACGTCGCGGCCATTGCTGCCTGCGCTTCGTCGCAGTCCGACGTCCGCGCCGCCGGGAACCGGTCCAGCGGTTCCGCTGCCATGCCCGCCTCCCGCCGTCCGCGGCTGTGCTGCTGCAGCGTCCGCACCCTACTTCGCAGGTGAACCGGCGCGGGAGCAAGCGGGGCAGAACGGGACGGCACCCCCTGGCTCATCCGCACCCACGCGGTCGACGCGAGGACGATGGCGCCGACGAACTGCTGAGCCAGGACCCGCTCGCGCTGCTCGTACCGGTTGCCGCGGTAGCGGCCGCCTGGGCCTGCTGGCCGGCTCAGGCGTCAACCAGGTGGCCGGCCCGACAGGATTCCGTCGTAGCGTTGCCGCGCTGCACGAACGGCTGGTCCGTTGGCCTCCTCCCAGGCCCGGATGGCTCTTGCCGGTTCGAACAAGCTCGCCCCCAGTTCGGTGTTGCCGTACTCGACGTGCGGCGGCACGGCGGGGTACTCGCGACGGACGACGATGCCGTCGCGTCCGAGTCCACGCAGGGAGTCGGTGAGAACCTGGGCGGTCACACCCGGGACCTGCGATCGCAGTCGTGTGAACCTCTGCGGTCCGGCCCCCAGGACGAGCAGGATCGGGAGCGTCCACTTGTGTGCGAGCACGTCGAGCGCCTGCCGTGGGGGCGAGCGGACGTCGTCATGACTCATTCGACTGGCAGTCACCGGGGCCTCCCGGGCGCGGCCGGTCATGTTGCACTGACCGGCGGATGGACCGCTACGTTGCTCGCATCCCTTCGGGGGCGCTACCGCACCACGCGCCACAGGCGTCGGCGCCCCCGGCTGTCGGGGGGCACCTGAGCTGCCGGGCAGCCCTTCCTGCCGTGACTGCGGGCACGCCGACCAGGCTTCGTGACAGGACCGAGCCGACGGTGATGGAGGAGACGGATGGCTGAGCCCACGAGGCACTACCAGGTCGGCTACTTCGTCGGAAGCCTGTCGACCACCTCGATCAACCGCATCCTGTCCCGGGCGTTGATCCGGTTGGCGCCGAGCGATCTGGAGTTCACCGAGATCCCCATCGGCAACCTTCCGCTGTACAGCCAGGACTACGACACCGACTATCCGCCGGAGGCGAGAGGGCTCAAGGAGGCCATCTCGCGGTCGGACGCCGTGCTCTTCGTGACCCCCGAGTACAACCGCTCGATCCCCGGCGCCCTGAAGAACGCCATCGACTGGGCATCGCGTCCCTGGGGGCAGAACTCCTTCCACCACATCCCGGCCGGCGTCATCGGGGCCTCGGTCGGGGCGATCGGCACGGCCGTGGCGCAACAGTCCCTGCGCGCGGTGCTCAGCTTCTGCAACGCCCGTCAGATGACCTCGCCCGAGGCCTACATCACGTACTCGACGGAGCGGTTCAAGGACGACGGCGAGGTCGTCGACGAGACGACGGCGCAGTTCCTCAAGGACTACATGCAGGAGTTCCGTGATCACGTCGTGCGGGTCCTGACCGTCCTGCCCCGGCCCTGATCCCTGGACGTCGCCCATCCGTGCTGATCGAGTCCGGCTGCTCGCACGATTGCGCAGGACTCGGGGTACGGCACCATGCTGGTTGTGCCGACACTCCGCATCGCCCAGGACGACGCCGCTGACGAGCTGCTGAGCCGCGACCCGCTCGCGCTCGTCCTCGGCATGCTGTACGACCAGCAGTTCCCGATGGAGCGCGCCTTCGCCGGGCCGCGGCTGCTGGCCGACCGGCTGAACGTCGACACCCTCGACGCCGCTGCGCTCGCGGCCACCGACCCCGAGCAGCTGGTGAAGGCCTTCCAGGGGCCGCCGGCCGTCCACCGCTATCCCGGCTCGATGGCGGCCCGCACCCAGGAGCTGTGCCGGCTGCTCGTCGAGCGCTACGGGGGCCGGGCCGACGCGCTGTGGGCCGACGCCCCCGACGGTGCCACGTTGGTGAAGCGGATCGGCGAGCTGCCCGGTTTCGGCGCGCAGAAGTCGAAGATCTTCGTCGCCCTCCTGGGCAAGCAGTACGGCGTCACCCCGCCCGGCTGGCGGGAGGCGGCCGGGGCCTACGGCGAGGAAGGGTCCCGGCGCTCGGTCGCGGACATCACCGGTCCGGAGTCGCTGGTCGAGGTCCGCGCGTTCAAGCAGGTGCAGAAGCAGGCGGCCAAGGCGGCCGGACCCGGCGCCTGAGAGCGAGCAAGGAAGTACCTGCATCGGCCCGGATGCGGTGGCACGATGGGCGGCGGAGCCGGTCCGCCCGCGCCGTGTCTTCCTCAGCGCGATCGGCCGGCGGAGGGATGGGTGACGTGGTCTCGAGCCAAGAGCCCGCACGTTCCCGCAGGGTCGAGCCGGTGCTGATCACCGATGCCCAGCGCAGCCTGCTCGAGGAGCACGCGGCACGGAAGAAGCGCTACGTGATCACCATGGGCATCCGTGCCCTGAGCGTGGTGCTGGCCACGGTCGTGTACGCGACGACGCACGTTCTCTGGCTGGTCCTGGCCTTCGCGGCTCTGGGCACCGTGCTGCCGTGGATCGCCGTGATCATGGCCAACGACGGGCCGCCCAAGAGCAAGCAGCACGTGCACCGCTACGACGCCCGGCCCGACCGCACGCTGGAGAACAAGGACGCGCGGGTCATCGAGGGTTAGCGCGCTCCGGGCCGCCCCACCACTTGCGCGGCCAGGGCCAGCCCGGCCTCCAGCGCCGCCGCCGGCTCGCCGCCGGCCAGCCAGACCGACAGCAGCCCCGCGGTGAAGGCATCCCCCGCCCCGGTCGTGTCCACCACCGTCGCCGGGTGCGCCGGCCGGTGCCGTAGCGCCGTCCCGGCGGCCCAGAGCGCGCCGTCCGCCCCCAGGCTGACCGCCACCGCCGGGTACCGCGCGGCCAGCGTGGACGCCGCGTCGGCGACGTCGGCGCAGCCGGTCAGCAGCCGCGCCTCCTCCGCGTTGGGCAGCAGCAGCGTGGCCGCGGCGGTGTCGGCCAGCCAGCGGTCGACGCCGTAGCGGCGCAGCGGCCCGGTCGAGGCGGGGTCCACCGACACCGTCGCCCCGGCGGCCGCCGCGGCGGCGAGAGCGGCCAGCCCCGCGGCGCGCGAGGACGCGTCGAGCAGCGGGTAGCCCGAGAGGTGCAGGTGCCCGCCCGGCGCGACCGGCGGGACGTCGTCGGGCAGCAGGGCGAGGTTCGCGCCCCGGTCGGCCAGCATGCTGCGCTGCCCGTCCGGCTCGACCAGGCTGACGATCGTGCCGGTCGGCGCCCCCGGCACAGTGCGCAGCGCCGTCCGCACCCCCGCCGCGGCCAGCTCGGCGGCGAGGACGGCACCGGCCGGGTCGTCGCCGACGCACGCGGCCAGCCGCACGGGGACGCCCAGCCGCGCCAGGTGGACGGCGACGTTCGCCCCGGCGCCCCCGCCGCGGGTGCGGATCGCCGCCGGCCGGTCGGAGCCCGGCGCGGGCTGGCCGTCCAGAACGGCGACGACGTCGGTGGCGACGTCCCCCACCACCAGGACCGGGCGCACCCTCAGCCCGCCCGCAGCGCGGCGGCGATCCGCCCGGCCAGCTCGGCGTTGCGCAGCACCAGCCGCACGTTGACCGCCAGGGTCGCGCCCGCGCTGGCCCGGTGCAGGTGGTCGAGCACGAACGGGGTGACCGCCTTGCCGCGCACCCCGGCCGCGCCGGCGGCGGCCAGCGCGTCGCCGATGACCCGGTCGTGCAGCTCCGGGTCGAGCTGCTCCTCGGCCGGCAGCGGGTTGGCGACGACCACCGCACCCGGCGCCAGGCCCCGGCGGGCGGCGAAGACGGCGGCGGCCTGCGCCGGGTCCTCCACCGACCAGTCCAGCGGCGATCCGGAGTCGGCGACGTAGAAGCCGGGAAAGGCCCGGGTGCGGTAGCCGACGACGGTGACCGACAGCGACTCCAGCCGCTCCAGCGTCGCCGGGACGTCGAGGATGGACTTCACGCCCGCGCAGACCACGACGATCGACGTGCGGGCCAGCGCGCCCAGGTCGGCGGACTCGTCGAAGGTCTCGGCGGCGTCGCGGTGCACCCCGCCCAGCCCGCCGGTGGCGAACACCTCGATCCCGGCGCGGGCGGCCAGCAACGCGGTGCCGGACACGGTGGTGGCCCCGGACCGCCCGAGGGCGGCGGCCACCGGCAGGTCCCGGACGCTCAGCTTGGCCAGGTCCGGGTCGCCGCAGACCCGGTCGACCTGCGCCGGCTCCAGCCCCACGTGCGGCACCCCGTCGAGGACGGCGATCGTCGCCGGCACCGCGCCGCCGCGCCGGACCGCGGCCTCGACGTCGTCGGCCGCCCGGCGGTTGTCCGGCCGGGGCAGGCCGTGGGCGAGCAGGGTGCTCTCGAGCGCCACGACCGGGCGGCCGGTGGCCAGCGCGTCGGCCACCGCGGGGGAGACGACGGCGCCGGGAACAGGGGAGTCGGGCTGCACGCTGCCATCATGGAGGGCGAACGACCGACGCCCCGCCCGCAGGGAGACACCGTGAGCAGCAGCGACATCCTCGAGAAGCCCGACGTCCGGGACGCCGACACCGACAAACCGGACGACATGTTCCACTACGTCCGCAAGAACAAGATCGCGGAGAGTGCGGTCATGGGCACGATGGTCCAGGCCCTGTGCGGCGAGGTCTTCCCGGTGACCAAGGCCCCGAAGCCCGGCAGTCCGGTGTGCCCGGCCTGCAAGGAGATCTACGAGTCGATGCGCCCGGAGTGAGCCGCGCGGGCGGTCAGCCGCCCAGGCCGAGCTTCTTCGCCTCGGACTGCAGCTTGGCCGCCCGCCGCTCCTGGCGCCGCCGCTCGTGCCGGCGCAGGGGCGCCGGCCAGCGCGCCTGGATGGTGGCGTTGAGCTCGGCGCCGAGCAGCACGGCCATCCCGAAGAAGAAGCAGAACAGCAGGGCCGCGATCGGGGCGGCCAGCGCCCCGTAGGGCAGCGCCGTGGTGAGGACGTCGGACACGTAGGTCCGCAGCACCGTCGAGGCGATCAGGAAGAACGCCATCGCCGCCAGCGCCCCCGGCAGGTGCCGCCGCCACGGCAGCCGGCGCGGCAGCATGACGTGGTAGAAGCTGGTCAGGACCACCACCAGGCCCATCACGACCAGCGGCCAGTACACCGCGTTGATCAGCACCGTGGCCAGCGGCCGCCAGCCGGCGGGCAGCAGGTCCACCAGGATCTCCCGGCCGAGCACGAGCAGGGGCAGGGTGAGCACCGCGACCACGAGCCCGACGACGAACAGCCACAGCGCCAGGAGCCGGGTGGCGATCGGCCCGCGGACGTCGCGCTGGTCGTAGGCGATGACCGCCGTGTTGATGAAGGTCGCCGTCGCCGACGAGCCCGCCCACAGCGAGAGCAGGAAGCCGACGCTGACGACGTCCAGCCGCCCGGAGCTCAGGATGTCGTTGAGCGTGGGCGCGACCAGCGAGTTCACGACGTCGGGGGTGAGCACCTCGGCGGAGGCGTCGAGCAGCTTGTCCTCGATCTCGGCCACCGACGCCGCGCCGATGACCTGGCCGACGTAACCCAGCGTCCCGAGCAGCCCGATCAGCAGCGGCGGCACGGAGAGGATCTGCCAGAACGACGCCTCGGCCGACAGCCCGAGGATGCGGTCCTGCCACGCCTTGGCCACCGTCCGCCCGGCCACCTCCAGCGGCACCCGCGCCCAGGCCGGCCAGCCGGCCAGGCGGCCGGAGCCCGGCTCGTCGGCCCGGCCGTCGCCCGGCGCGCCGTCGACCGCCGGCGGTGGCCCGTCGGCGGCCGGCTCGTCGCCGGCGCGCGGCGGGGAGCCGCTCGGCAGGACCGCGCTCATGGGCCCAGTGTGCACGCGACGACCTGCGCCGGACCGGATCGCCGCCGGTCCGCCGGCCGGTTCCCCCGGTGGAGGGACCGGCCGGTCGGCGGCGTCAGCCGCCCGGCGTGGGGGCGGGCGGGGGCGCGGCCGGGTCGGCCGGCGGCGGCACGCACCGGATGATGTCCTCGGCCGCGTAGTGGGTGTTGAACCGCTCGCGGCGGATCTCCGCGCCGGTGTTCAGGTCCTCGAACACGCGGGTCACGGTGATGTCGAAGCCGGTCGACCCCGACTGCGCCGTGCAGTCGCCGTCGTCCACCTTCTCGATGACGGCGGGCTCGCGGGTGTTGCGCCGCTCGCTGCTGACCGACTCGATGTCGTAGTGCTGGGTGCCCCAGAACGTCACGGTGAGCGAGCCGGGCGTCCAGCGCGTCTGCACGTAGATGCCGGTGTCGGTGTCGTTCTTCCAGACCAGGTCGATCAGGCCCTCGTACACGGTCGCCTCGCGGCCGGCCGGGTAGCGGCTGATGTAGAAGCTGTGCGGCTTGTGGTAGACGTCCTCGAGCCCGGCGAAGAAGACGGCGTTGAACATCGTCGTCGCGAACTGGCTCACGCCGCCGCCGACCGCCTGCGAGATCTGCCCGCCGCTGATGACCCCGGCGGGCACGTAGCCCTGCGCGGTGCCGCGCGGGCCGGTGTAGGTGTTGAGGCTGAAGGTCTCGCCCGGCCGGACGATCGCGCCGTCGACCTCGGCGGCGACCACGCGGATGTTCGTGCCGCTGGCCGAGCTGGTGAAGTTGGTCGTGAAGGTGCTGACCTGCTCGGTGATGCCGAGGGCCTGCGCCTGCTCGGTGGTGAACGCGGCCGGCACCGGGCCCAGCTCGGCGGTGACGCTGCGCGGCGCCGGGGCGGTGAGCACCGGCAGGAGTTGCCCGGCGAGCGTGGCGGGGTCCACTCCCGTGCCGTCCACCGAGGGGACGACGCTGATCGTGTCGCCGTCGACGTCGAAGTCGGCGTCCTTGGCCGGCGTGCCGAACTCGCCGAGCTCGTCGCCGAGCTCGGCCTGCAGCTTCGCCGGGTCGAGGGCGACGGCGAGCCGGCCGTCGTCCTGGGGGGTGAAGGTCAGCGCGGCGGCGATCGCGGTCTCCGGGATCTCGGCCGACGTGGCGCCGTCCTGGCTGACCAGGCTGACCGGCGCGGCCAGGCCCGGGGTGACCGTCTCGTCGAGCACCCGCTGCGCCTCGGCGGCGTCGACGTGCGGCGCGGCGACCTCGACGGGCAGCGCGATGGGGTCCGCCGGGTCGGCGCCGGCGGCCAGCGCGCCGGTGATCGCCTCGACGGCGCCGTCGTGGTCCAGGCTGCGACCGTCGGCCGGCGGGACGAGCTCGGGCGTGGTGCCGTGCACCGCGATGCCGGCCTCGACCGGGGCGACGTCGACCTGCCCGGCGATCGCGTCGAGCTGGGCGCCCAGCGCCGCCCGGTCGATGGCGAGCACCGGCTCGACGTCCTGGTCGCCGAAGAACGAGGTCAGCCGGGTCCAGGGGTTCAGCGGCTGGTCGTCGGCGGCGTCGACGGTCGCGTCGACGTCCAGGGTGATGCCGGCGGTGGCCGGCGACAGGGTGGTGGTGAAGTCGTCGGCGGCGACGGTGTGCTCGGCGGCGATCCGCTCGCCGACCTGCTGCTCGAGGGTCCGCGCGGCCTCGGCGGGGGAGAGCCCGCCGATGTCGACGCCCGCGACCACGGTGTTGCGGGGGATGTCGCCGGAGGAGAGCAGCAGGTCCACGCCGTAGGCGCCGGCCAGCACCACGACGGCGGCGGCGGGCGCGAGGACGGCGGGGCGGCGCCACCAGGGACGGCGGGGGCTGCCCGTGCCGCCGTCCTCGCCACCGGTCGCGGCGGGCGGCTCGGCCGGGGTGCCGGGGCCGGCGCCGTCGGTGGGCAGCGCGGTCGTGTCGTGGGTGCCGGGCGTCTCCGGCGTGTCCGTGAGCGCGGCGTCGGCCAGTACCTGGGTGCTGTCCTGCTCGGGAGCCGCGTCGCCCGCCGTGGTGGGCTCGGCCGTGGTGGGCTCGGCCGCGGGCGCGGCGGCTGCCGGGGCCGGTGCGGCCTCCGGCGTCGCCTTCAGCCACTCACGGGAGACCGGGCGGGTGTCGTCGACCTGCTCGACGTAGGGGGGCAGGACCGCTGGGTCCTGCGGGGCGGGCTGCGCCGGGGCGGGCGGCGGCGTGCCCTGGACGGCGGACTGCCCGTGCGCGGCCGGGACGGCTCCGGTCGGCGGTGGGGCGACGACGGGTCCGCCCAGGCGGGCGGTCTCGTCGGGCGCGGCACCGTGCTCGGCGCGGGTCTGCTGGGGCATGGGACTTTCCTCGGGTCGCCGTCGACCGGGCGACCCCGGAAACGACGGAGCCGCCGGCCCCTCGCCCGCGGGAGGCGGGACGGAGGACGCGGCGGCATCGTCGGGAGAGAGCTCTGTCATTGCGGCGCGACGATAGCGCCTCTCTCACGTTGTGATGCGCTGCTCACCGTCAGTTTCGATGATGTCGACGGCGATGTCACGCAACTTGCTCTCGTACTCACGGGCGTGGTGACCGCAGAAGACGAGGTCACTCCCGCTGGCGAGCACGACACGCACCTTCGCCAGGGCGCCACAACGGTCACAGTGGAAGGGCACGACCAGGTCGTCGGTGGGCGGGGTCGTCGTCAGCGTCTGGGTCATCTGGGTCTCACTCGCTCTCTACCGCACGGACCCGCGGCTGCGGATCGGCCTCCTGCACAGCGCCAGGATGGACCCTCCCATTCCCGTATCCCGTCCAATCGGTCCGTGACTCGCCGGGGAGCGGGACCGGTGGGACGCGAGGTGTCGGGTAGCAGGGGACGTCACTGGAGCAGTGCTGTTTCTCGGTCGTGCTGTGTTGCCGTACTGGTGTTTCGTTCACCGGCCGGGACCGGTTCGTGGGTCCGCTGCTGCTTGCCTTGCTGTTCCCACGGTACGCGGCTTACCCGTGGCCGAGCGGCTCACACAGGCCGCATAGCGCGGACGGGTGAGATCGTGACCAAGCCGCAACACGGCCGTGTCCGGCGCGATGCCGCAGGTCGGGACGCCGGGGCCGGCGGACCCGCGTGGCCGCGTGGCCGTCCCCGGAGCGGCCCGGGCGGCGGCCAGTGATGGTCCTCACAGCACCGGGGCCCGGCCGCCAGTGGCGGACCGGGCCCCGAAAAGAGACTGCGGGGTCGTCCCGGCTGGGCCCCGGAGGGGTCCGAGTCGGGACGACGAAGCGGCTCAACGGCGCAGGGGCACGGCACCTGGCCGCGGTGCCGTCCGGTAGGACGGCAGTGACACAGATCAGTCGAGATAGTCGCGCAGCACCTGGGAGCGGCTCGGGTGGCGCAGCTTCGACATCGTCTTCGACTCGATCTGCCGGATCCGCTCACGGGTGACCCCGTAGACCTGGCCGATCTCGTCGAGGGTGCGCGGCTGGCCGTCGGTGAGGCCGAACCGCAGCCGGACGACGCCGGCCTCCCGCTCGGAGAGGGTCTGCAGCACGCTGGTGAGCTGGTCCTGCATGAGGGTGAAGCTCACCGCGTCGACCGCGACGACGGCCTCGGAGTCCTCGATGAAGTCGCCGAGCTGGCTGTCGCCCTCGTCGCCGATGGTCTGGTCGAGGCTGATCGGCTCCCGGGCGTACTGCTGGATCTCCAGCACCTTGTCCGGGGTGATGTCCATCTCCTTGGCCAGCTCCTCCGGGGTGGGCTCGCGCCCGAGGTCCTGGAGCAGCTCGCGCTGGATGCGGCCGAGCTTGTTGATGACCTCGACCATGTGCACCGGGATGCGGATGGTGCGGGCCTGGTCGGCCATGGCGCGGGTGATCGCCTGCCGGATCCACCAGGTGGCGTACGTGGAGAACTTGTAGCCCTTGGTGTAGTCGAACTTCTCGACCGCGCGGATCAGGCCGAGGTTGCCCTCCTGGATCAGGTCCAGGAACGCCATGCCGCGGCCGGTGTAGCGCTTGGCGAGGGAGACCACGAGGCGCAGGTTGGCCTCGAGCAGGTGGTTCTTGGCGCGCTCGCCGTCGCGGACGATCCAGTTGAGGTCACGCCGCATCTGCGGGGAGAGCTTCTGGCCCTCGTCCTCGACCTGGCGCAGCCGCTCGGCGGCGTACAGGCCGGCCTCGATCCGCTTGGCGAGGTCGACCTCCTCCTCCGCGTTGAGCAGCGCGACCTTGCCGATCTGCTTGAGGTAGGCGCGGACGGAGTCGGCCGACGCGGTGAGCTCGGCGTCCTTGCGGGCCTGCCGCAGCGCCTCGGACTCCTCCTCGTCGTCCCACTCGAAGTCGGCGGAGGCCTCCTCCTCGGCGGCGACCTCGCCGTCGGCGGGGCCCTCGGCGACGCCGTCGGGGCCGGCTACGACCGTCTCGTCGAGGCTGAGGCCCTCGTCGTTGGAGACGGCGGTCAGGACCGCGCCGCCCTCACCCGTTCCCGGGGACGGCGCGATGGTGGGCTTGGTGCGCCCGCCGGCGGTCTTCGCCGCCTTCGCGGGGGCCTTCTTCTTCGTGGCTGCCGCGGCCTTCGGAGCTGCCTCCTGGGGGACCGCTGCGGTGGCCCGAGGGGCCCGGGTACCGGCGGCGACCGTCCTGGTGCGAGAGCGGGTGCTCGCGGCGGCTGCTTCCGGTGCTGGCTGGTCGGCGGGCACTCAGGTTCCTTCCCGTGCTGGGTCGTTCCCCAGGGGTCCGAATAGCCCCCGGGCAGCGGCACCCCCCAGCGTCCGGACGGCCGATGGATCCCGGGCACACCGGCACGGCGTTTGGCCGGCGGTGGTGCGGGGGATCCCTCCCGGCTGGCGGACGACGGGGTGGGGCTCTCCTATTGTAACGACCGTCAACGGCGTTTCCACCGTTCCGGACGGCTGCTGCTCGCTCCTACGGGGCGACCCGCACCCGGTCGGGTGCGTGCTCACTCTCCGGAGCCGTCGTCGTCACTGGCCGACGTGCTCGTGCGCGGCCAGCGCGGCGCCCACGATCCCGGCGTCGTTCTGCAGCTGCGCCGGGACGACCTCGGTGCGCGTGCTGAGCAGCGGCACCCACTTGTGCGCCTTCTTGCTCACCCCGCCGCCGACGATGATCAGGTCCGGCCAGAGCCCGGCCTCCAGGACGTCGAGGTAGCGGTCGACGCGCTTGGCCCACTCCGGGTAGCTGAGGTCCTCCCGCTCGCGGGCGGCGGCCGAGGCGCGCCGTTCGCCGTCCTCCCCGTCGACCTGGATGTGCCCGAACTCGGTGTTCGGTACCAGGCGGCCGTCGACGAACAGCGCGCTGCCGATGCCGGTGCCGAAGGTGAGCATGAGGACGATGCCGTCCCGGTCGCGGCCGGCGCCGTAGCGGATCTCGGCCACCCCGGCGGCGTCGGCGTCGTTGAGCGTCTGCACGTGCCTGCCGGGGATGCGCGACGCGACCCCTTCGGCGAGGTTCGTGCCGAGCCAGCTCTTGTCGACGTTGGCCGCGGTGTAGGCGACCCCGTGCTTCATGACGCCCGGAAAGGTCACGCCGACCGGGTGCTCCCAGTCGAACGCGGCCACGACCTGGGCCACCACGTCGCAGACAGCGTCGGGCAGTGACGGCTGCGGGGTCTCGATGCGCACCCGCTCGCCGACGAGCTCGCCCTTGGCCAGGTCGACCCGGCAGCCCTTGATGCCGCTGCCCCCGATGTCCACTCCGAAGCCCTGCACGGCCGACAGCGTAGTGATCAGCGCGACAGCGCGGACGGGCCGGTGACCGACTCGGGCAGGATCGGCGCGTGACTCCCTCTCCCGGCCCCGCCGACACCGAGCTGCTCGACCTCGCCGTGGCGACCGCGCAGGAGGCGGCGGCGCTGGTCGCGCGCGGCCGGGCGACCGCCGCCGAGCAGGTGGACGTGAAGTCCAGCCCGGTCGACATGGTCACCGCCGTGGACCGGGCCAGCGAGGAGCTCGTCGTCGGGCGCCTGCTGGGCGCGCGGCCCGACGACGGGCTGCTGGGGGAGGAGGGCGGCGAGCGCACCGGCACGACCGGGGTGCGCTGGATCGTCGACCCGATCGACGGCACCACCAACTTCGTCTACGGCCTGCCCGCCTACGCCGTCTCGATCGCCGCCGAGGTGGACGGCGAGGTGCGGGCCGGCGCGGTCCTCAACGCCGCCACGGGCGAGCTGTTCACCGCGACCCTGGGCGGGGGTGCGCGGCTGTCGGTGCCCGGCCGCGAGCCGGTGCCGCTGCGCGTCGGCGAGCCGGGGTCGCTCGAGCAGGCGCTGGTGGCCACCGGCTTCGGCTATCGCACGGAGCAGCGACGGGCGCAGGGCGCGGTGGTCGCCGAGGTGCTGCCGCTGGTCCGTGACATCCGCCGCAACGGCTCGGCCGCGCTGGACCTCTGCAGCGTGGCGGCCGGCCGGGTCGACGCCTACTACGAGCGGCACCTCAACCTGTGGGACGTCGCCGCGGGCGGCCTCATCGCCGCCGAGGCCGGGGCCGTGGTCACCGGCCTGCCGGGGCGTCCGTTCGCCGATCCGCTCGGCATCGCCGCCGCGCCGTCCGTCGCCGAGGAGTTCGTGGCGCTCCTCGCGCGGCTGCACGGCTAGCAGGCCGACTGGGCGCTGGCGCCGGCGGACAGCGCCGCCGCGACGTCCTCGGTGCTGGCCAGCCCCTGGTAGTCGGGGCCCACGACGAGGTCGACCACCCCGGTGGCGCGGGTGTCCTCGTAGTCGGTCGCCCCGGGCAGGTACAGCGCGACGTACAGCGCGGCGTCGGCCCCACGCGGGCCGTGCCGCACCTCGCCGGCACCGGTCACCTCGCGGCCGCTGGAGTCGTTGGCGACCTCGTCGACGACGAACCCGAGCTGCCCCAGCGCGCCGGCCACCTCGCCGGCCAGGCCCTGCTGGTCGGTGGCGTTGAGCACCCGCACGTTGATGGTGGTCGGGTCCATCGACGGCGCCGCCGCGGCGGCGGTGCTGCACGCCGCCTGCTGCTCGGCCTCCCGCGCCTGGTCCTGGCGCAGCACGTTCCACCACACGCCGAGGGCCGCCAGGGCGAGCACGAGGAGGAAGATCAGCGGCGGGATCGGGCGCCGTCCGCTCCGGGCCCGCACCGCAGGCCGGTCCGTCCGTTCACCAACCCCGGTCACGGTCTCCTCCTCGCTGGCAGTCGGCGGGAGTCTAGGTCGGTGCGAGCCCCCTAGATCGCACCGTGGTCCAGCGCGGCGCGTCCCAACTCCACGCACGGATCGATGCGGTCCGCGTAACCGCTCGTGTCCTTGCCCGCCATGGCGCCGGCGGCCGAGCGCGCGACGATCCCGGCGACGATCGCGGCGAACTTGAAGTAGGCGAAGCCGACGTACCAGTTGAGGTTCGACAGGTCGAGGCCGGTGTCCTGCGCGTAGCGCTCGGCGACCTCGGTGCGGACCGGGAAGCCGGGCAGCGCGGTCACCGAGCTCTGCGTCGCCGGGAGGTTCTCCCCGGCCTGCGGCCAGTAGACGAGCAGCATCGCCAGGTCGGCGAGCGGGTCGCCGAGCGTCGACATCTCCCAGTCCAGGACGGCGAGGACGTGCCCCGGCTTGTCCGGGTCGAGCAGGCAGTTGTCGAGCCGGTAGTCGCCGTGGACGACGGCGTGGCGCTGGGTGTCCGGCACCGTCTCGGCCAGCCGGGCGGCGAGCGCGTCGAGGCCGGGGCGGTCCCGGTCGCGGGTGGCCTCCCACTGCTTGGTCCAGCGGCGCACCTGCCGGGCCATGAACCCCTCGGGCCGGCCGAACTCGCCCAGCCCGACCGCGTGGTAGTCGACGCCGTGCAGGTCGGCGAGGACGTCGACGAGCCCCTCGCCGATCGACCGGCGCTGCTCCGGCGCGTCGGCGTAGCCGGCGGGGATCTCGGTCACCACGTGCACCCCGGCGACCCGCTCCATCACGTAGAAGGGGGAGCCGAGCACCGCGGTGTCCGTGCACAGGTGCAGCGTGCGCGGAACGGGGACGTCGGTCGGGCCGAGCGCGGTGATCACCGTGTACTCGCGCTCCATGTCGTGCGCGGTGGCGAGGACGGCGCCGGTCGGGGGCCGCCTCAGGATCACCGCCTCGTCGGCCGGCCTCCCGGCCGGGGTCACCGTGTAGGTGAGGTTCGACATGCCCGCGGCGATGAGGTCGACCGACACCGATCGCCACTTCTCATCCCCGAGCACGGAGGCCAGGTACGGCCCGACGACGGCTGGATCAGCACCCACGGGAGTCGACACGGCGGCAGGGTAACCTCTGGCGCTCCGCGCCCCGACCGTGCCTTCTCGGACGAGAGGTGTGGCCGGTCTCGCACCGGGCACAAACGGGGGCCTCGCGGCGTTGGGGGGCTGCCGGTCTCGCAACCGAGCGCTCCCGGACGCCGGGAGAGCGCGGGACGGACCCGGACAGCACCACCGACCGGTGACCCAGCAGCGGGCCACCGGCAGCAGACCTCCGGCCACCCTCGGGTGGCCGGCCAGGACGGCGGCGCACCACCGCCGCCGTCAGACGAACGCGGGCCCGACGCCCGCGAGAGAACCCCGGAGGAGGGGCACACCCCATGGCCACCGACTACGACGCCCCACGCCGCAGCGAGGCGGACGAGCTCGGCGAGGACTCGCTCGAGGAGCTCAAGGCGAGGCGCGCGGAGGCGCAGTCCGCATCCGTCGACGTCGACGAGACCGACTTCAACGAGAACCTCGAGCTGCCCGGCGCGGACCTGTCCAACGAGGAGCTCACCGTCCGCGTGCTCCCCAAGCAGGAGGACGAGTTCACCTGCTCGCGCTGCTTCCTGGTGCAGCACCGCAGCCGCCTGGCCGCCACCCGCGGCGACCAGATGTACTGCCGGGACTGCGCTGCCTGATCGGCCGATGACCGAGGAGCACCCGCGCACGGGCGCGGCGAGGGACGTCCCCCCGCCGCGCCCGGTTCGCGCGCCTGCCGCCGCGCCCGAGCCCGACGACGGCACCCCCCTCGGCCGGGCCGCGCGCGCCGTGGCCGACGTGGTGGGCGGGCTGCTCGGCACCAACGGCAACGGGGCCGCGGCGACCCCGGCCGACGACGCCCCCTCGGCTGTCAGCGGCCTCAAGGACGTCCTCGGCGCGGTCGCCGGGGCGGCCGCCGCCTGGCGCGACCGGCGCGGCTCCGCGGCCCCCGCCGCGGCCCCGCAGTCGAACGGGGACGGCGCCGGGGAGCGCTCGCCCGGCGCTTTCCTCGGCGACCTGCTGGCCGCGGCCGCGCCGCGGCTGCCGATCCGCGACGCCGCGCGTCTGCGGGCGGCCTACCCCGGCGCCACGGACGACCAGATCGCCGACGCGCTGGTGGCCCGTGCCGCCCGGCTGACCGCCGGCATCGGCGCGGCCACGGGCGGGCTCGCGGCGGCCCAGTGGCTGGCGGCGCCGTCCCTGCTCGCCCTGCCGCTGGAGCTGGGCGCCGAGACCGTGCTGGTCGCCGCGGTCGAGGTCGTGCTGCTCGGCGAGCTGCACGAGCTCCACGGGCGGCCCGCCGTGGGCGACTCCCGGGCCCGCGCGGCGACGTACCTGTCCAGCTGGTCGGACCAGCGCGCCGTCGAGGGCGGCGCGACCCCGACGCTCGTCTCGGTGCTCGGCAGCGCCGGCCTGCGGGCGCTCAGCCGCCGGATGACGCGGCGGCTGGCCCGCGGGATCCCCGGCGCGGCGCCGTTCCTGCTGGGCGCGGCGATCGCCGGGCGAGGCAACCGCCGGGCCACCGAGACGCTGGCCCGCCGGGTGCTGACCGACCTGCGCGCTCCGTGGGGACCGCGCGGCTAGGGTCGCGGTCGTGGCCGACTTCCCTGCACCCGAGGTGGACGTCCCGGTGCGCCTGAGCTCCCCGGACGCGACCGCGCCCCGGTACGCCCTGCCCGGCGACGCCGGCGCGGACCTGACCCTCGCCGAGGACGTCGAGCTCGCCCCGTTCCAGCGGGCGCTGGTCGGCACGGGTGTGGCCGTCGCGATCCCGGAGGGCTACGCCGGGTTCGTGCATCCGCGGTCCGGCCTCGCCCACCGGCTGGGCCTGAGCCTGGTCAACGCGCCGGGCACCATCGACGCCGGCTACCGCGGCGAGATCAAGGTGAACCTGGTCAACCTCGACCCCCTCACGCCCCTGACCCTGCGCCGGGGCGACCGCGTCGCCCAGCTGGTGGTCCAGCCGGTGGTGCGGGCCCGCTTCGTCCCGGTCGAGCAGCTGCCGGACAGCGACCGCGGCGCCGGCGGGCACGGCTCGACCGGCGGGCACGGCGAGCTGGTGTCCGGCGCACCTCTCGAGGGGCGGGGCTGACATGCCGTTCGGACGGCGGCGGAACCGGATCGACCGCAGCCTGCGCGAGCGCGGCGTCCCGCCGGAGCCGCAGGTGCGTGACCGCGAGACCGTCGCGACCACCGGCCCGTGGGACGAGGCCGACGCGCCCGACGACGGCGTGGCCCGCATGGACCTCGGCTGCCTGCGGCTGCCCGCGGTGGCCGGCATGGAGCTGCGGGTCGACGTCAACGCCCAGCAGAAGGTGGTCGGGGCGACCCTGCGCCTGGGGGAGTCGACGCTGTCGGTGTCGGCCTTCGCCGCGCCCCGGGCCGTCGGCATCTGGGACGACGTCCGCGCCGACCTGGCCAGGAGCGCCTCGGGCCAGGGCGCCTCGCTCAAGGAGGTCGACGGGCCGTTCGGGGCCGAGCTGGCCGGCACGGTCACGGTGCCGGCGCCGCAGCAGCCGGGGCAGACCGCGGCGCCCAAGCCGGTGCGCCGGCCGGCCCGCTTCCTCGGCGTCGACGGCCCGCGCTGGTTCCTGCGGGGGATGATCAGCGGCCCGGCGGGGGAGGACCCGGCGGCCGCGGCGCCGCTGGAGGAGGCGTTCCGCCAGATCGTCGTCGTCCGCGGGGGCGAGCCGATGCCGGTGCGCGAGCAGCTGCCGATGACCCTGCCGCCGCAGGCGGCCGCCCAGGTCCAGGCCGCCCAGGCCCAGGCCCAGGCGGCTCAGGCCCAGGCTCAGCAGCCGGCGCGCGACGCCTGAGGTGGCCGCGCAGGTCCACTCCTACGGGCCGGGACCGGACCGGTTCCTCGAGCTCACCCTGCCGGCCGGTGACGGCCCGGCGCCCGTGGCCGTCGTCCTGCACGGCGGCTTCTGGCGGGCCGCCTACGGCGTCGAGCTCGCCCGGCCGCTGGCCGCCGACCTCGCCGGGGCCGGCTGGGCCGCGGTCGCCGTCGAGTACCGCCGGGTCGGCGCGGGCGGTGGGTGGCCGGAGACCGTCCTGGACGTCGCCGCCGCGCTCGACGCGCTGCCGGACCTCGCGCCCGGCCGGCTGGACCTCGGCGAGCTCGCCGTCATCGGCCACTCGGCCGGGGGGCACCTCGCCGCCTGGGCGGCCGGCCGCGGGCACCTGCCGGAGGGGGCCCCGGGGGCGGGGCCGCGGGTCCCGGTGACCGCGACGGTGCTTCAGGCCGGTGTGCTCGACCTCGGGCTCGCCGACGAGGACGGCCTCGGCGCCGGCGCGGTCCGGGACTTCCTGGGCGTGCCCGCCGGCGAGGCGCCGGAGCGGTGGGCGCACGCCGACCCCGCGCGGCTGCTGCCGACCGGCGCGGCGGTGCTCTGCGTGCACGGCCTCGCCGACGACGTCGTCCCGCTGAACCAGACCGAGCGCTACGCGGCGCTGGCCCGGGCGGCGGGTGACCGGGTGGAGGTGCACGTCGCGCCCGGCGACCACATGGCCGTCATCGATCCCGGCGGCGTGTCGTGGCAGATCGTGCGGGACTGGCTGGAGGCACGGCGGATCGCCCGCGTCAACCGGATTACGCTGGGGGCGTGACAGAGACGAAGTCACGCGGCTGGTTCTCGCGAACCCTCGAGCGCCTGACCGCGGACGACCACACGATCGACGCGGAGGAGCTCCGCGCCGAGGCGGCCAGCGCCGGCTGCGAGCCGGTGAGCATGTGCCGCAAGGGCAAGGTCGTCACCGTGACCGGCCGGCTCAAGTCGGTGGTCTACACGCCACGCGAGACGGTGCCGACCCTCGAGGCCGAGCTGTTCGACGGCTCCGGCTCGGTCACCCTCGTCTGGCTCGGCCGGCGTCGCATCCCCGGCATCGAGCCGGGCCGCACGCTCTCCGCCCACGGCCGCTTCGCCTCCTTCGACGGCAAGCAGGTCATCTACAACCCCCGGTACGAGCTGGCCGCAGGGTGACGGCCGACCGCCGGTGACCGGAGCGGGGGAAGCGACAGGCGGGAGGCGGCGGTGACCACAGCGGACGGCGGCCCGGGCCCGGTCGACGGCCGGGACACCGGCGGGGCGCCGGAGCCGCTCACCTTCGACCGGCACCTGGTCCTGCAGCAGCTCGGCGGCTGGCGCGGCATGCTCGACGCCACGCTGCCGACGGTCGCCTTCATCGTCGCCAACTCCCTCGGCGGGCTCCGCGTCGGCATCTGGACGGCGCTCGGCGTCGCGTTGCTGGTGTTCGTCCTCCGGCTGGCGCGCCGGGAGAGCATCCAGCAGGGCGTCAGCGGGCTGATCGGCGTCGCCGTGGCCGTCGCCATCGCCGCCGCCTCCGGCCAGGCCCGCGACTTCTTCGTGCTCGGCATCGTGCGCAACGCGGCGATCGGCGTGGTGCTGATCGGCTCGATCCTCGTCCGCCGGCCGCTGGTGGGCTACATCGCCGAGTTCCTCGCGCCCAGCCACCTCGGCGCGATGGCCTCGCACTCGCTGCCCGGGCTGCGCACCAAGATCGGCCGGGTCAGCGACACGCTGCACCACCGCCCGCCGCGCGACCCCGAGACGGGGCTGCGGCCGGCCGATCCGGAACCCGAGCAGCACTGGCGCGAGGACCCGCGCATGCTGCGCGCCTACTCCTGGCTGACCGCGCTGTGGGGCGGGACGTTCCTGCTGCGGGTCGCCGTCCAGGGGCTGCTCTACCAGCGCAACGACGTGGAGCTCCTGGGCACCGCCTCGCTGGTGCTCGGCCTGCCGGTCACCGCGGCCGAGCTGATCATCACGCTGTGGGTGGTCGCCCGCCTGCACCGCCACCGCTGCCCCGAGCCGGAGGAGGCCACGGTGGACGGCGAGGGCGAGGCCTCCGCGGCCTAGAGAGGGCCGCCGCCCGCCGGGGCCAGCACCGCCTGCAGCTGCTCCTCGACCTCGGCGTGGGCCACGAAGAGCAGCTCGTCGCCGGCCTCCAGGGGCTCGTCGGGCGTCGGGTTGATGACCCGTTCGCCGCGCAGGATGGCGGTCAGCACCGTCTCCCGCGGCAGCGGTACCTCGCGCAGCGGCTTGCCCACCCACGGGGTGTCCTCGGCCAGGGTGATCTCGACCAGGTTGGCCGCGCCCTTGCGGAAGCTCATCAGCCGGACGACGTCGCCGACCGTCACCGCCTCCTCGACCAGCGCCGCGAGCACCCGCGGCGTCGAGACGGCGACGTCGACGCCCCACGCCTCGGTGTAGAGCCACTCGTTGCGCGGCTCCTTCACGCGGGCCACCACCCGGTTGACCGCGAACTCGGTCTTGGCCAGCAGCGCGAAGACCAGGTTGGCCTTGTCGTCGCCGGTGGCGGCGATCGCGACGTCGGAGGTGGCCAGCTGCGCCTCCTCCAGGGAGGACACCTCGCAGGCGTCGGCCTGCACCCACTCCGCGCCCGGCACCGCGCGGGTGCGCACCTTGCGGCCGTCCTTCTCGATCAGCATCACGCTGTGCCCGTTCGCGAGCAGCTCCCCGGCGATGGACCGGCCCACCGCGCCGGCCCCCGCGATCGTGACCCGCATCAGGCGTGCCCTCCCTCGGCGCCCCGCTCGACGATGTCGTGCACCCGCGGGGCGATCGCGTCGGTGACCGCGACGACCAGGTGGTCGCCGTCCTGGAGCACCGTGCCGGGCGTGGGCAGCTGGGCCTCGCCGAAGCGGACCAGCCAGGCCGCGCGGGCCCCCGAGGCGGCCTCGAGCTCGGCGAGCTTGCGGCCCACCCACACCTCCGTGACGGTGACCCGCATGAGCAGCACCTGTCCGGTGGGCTCGCGCCACATCTCGCTGACCTTGACCGAGAGCAGCTCGCGCAGCAGCCGGTTGACCGTCCACGGGACGGTGGCCACGCTCGGGATGCCCATCCGCTCGTAGACCTCGGCCCGCTTCTCGTCGTAGATCCGCGCGACGACGTGCTGGACGCCGAAGGTCTCCCGCGCGACCCGGGCGCTGATGATGTTCGAGTTGTCGCCGCTGCTGACCGCGGCGAAGGCGCCCGCCGAGTCGATGCCCGCGTCGAGCAACGTCTGCCGGTCGAAGCCCAGCCCGGTGACCTGGCGGCCGCCGAAGTCGGCGCCCAGCCGGCGGAACGCCTCGGGGTCCTGGTCGATCACCGCGACGCTGTGGCCGATCTCCTCGAGCCGGCGGGCGATCGCCGAGCCGACGCGGCCGCAGCCCATCACGACCACGTGCACGAACCACTCCTCGGGGGATCGCCGCGGACGCTGGTGCCCGCTGCTGCCGGGCGCGAAGCTACACCCGCGCCGGGGGCCCGAGCCGCCAGGACGCACGGATCTCCTCCTGCCGGAGGGACGCGCCGCCGGCGAGGGCGCACGGGGTACCCGGACCTACGTACCATCGCCGCCGTGCCGTCCCTGTCCGACCTCGGACAACTCCCGAAACGACTCGTCCTCGGGCGCCCCGTGCGCAGCGACCGGGTCGGGGAGTCGTTGCTGTCCAAGCGCCTCGCCCTCCCGATCTTCGCCAGCGACGCCCTGTCGTCGGTCGCCTACGCGACCCAGGAGATCCTGATCATCCTGACCCTCGGCGGGGTGGCCTACCTGTACCTCGCGCCCTGGCTGGCGGCCGGCGTCGTCGTCCTGCTGGTGACCGTGGTGCTCTCCTACCGGCAGGTGGTGCACGCCTACCCCTCGGGCGGCGGCGACTACGAGGTCGCGATGAAGAACCACGGGCAGTTCGCGGCGCTGGTCGTCGCGAGCGCCCTGCTCACCGACTACGTGCTCACCGTCGCCGTCTCGGTCTCGTCCGGCACCGACAACATCATCTCGGCGTTCCCGTCGCTCAACCAGCACCGCGTGCTGATCGCCGTCGGGCTGGTGGCCGTGCTCGCCGCGGCGAACCTGCGCGGGCTGCGCGAGTCCGGGAAGACCTTCGCCGTCCCGACCTACCTGTTCGCGACCGGCATCCTGATCATGATCGCCACGGGGCTGGTCCGGGAGTTCTTCGGGACGCCGATCGAGGCGGAGTCGGCGCAGTACGGGATCACCCCCGACGCGGCCCACACGAGCATCACCGGGCTCGCCCTGGTGTTCTTCGCGCTGCGCGCGTTCGCCTCGGGGACGACGGCGCTGACCGGCATCGAGGCGGTCGCCAACGGCGTGCCGGCGTTCAAGCCGCCGAAGAGCCGCAACGCCGCGATCACGCTGACCCTGCTCGGCGCCCTGGCGTGCACGCTGTTCGCCGGGGTGACCGCGCTGGCGGTGATGGCCCACGTGCACTACGTCGACCCGGCCGACCCGTGCCGCCTGGTGGGCTTCCCGAACTGCGAGACCGCGCCGCAGCTGACCGTGATCGCGCAGCTCGCGGCGGCCACCTTCGGCGGCGAGGGGTCGGTCGGCTTCTTCTACGTGCAGGCGACGACGGCCCTGGTCCTCATCCTGGCCGCGAACACCGCCTTCAACGGCTTCCCGCTGCTGGGCTCGGTGCTGGCCCAGGACCGTTTCCTGCCGCGCCAGCTGCACACCCGCGGCGACAAGCTGGTGTTCAGCAACGGCATCCTGCTGCTGGCCGGGTTCGCCGCGCTGCTGATCATCGCGTTCGACGCCGACGTCACCCGGCTGATCCAGCTCTACATCATCGGGGTGTTCACCAGCTTCAGCATCGGCCAGTGGGGCATGGTCCGGCACTGGAACCGCCTGCTGCGCACCGAGCGCGATCCGGGGGTCCGCCGGCGCACCCGCCGCTCGCAGATCATCAACACCATCGGCGGCTCGCTGACCAGCGCCGTCCTGGTGATCATCATCATCACGAAGTTCAGCCACGGCGCCTGGCTGGTGCTCGTGGCGATGCCGCTGATCTTCCTGCTCATGAAGGCGATCAACCGGCACTACGCCAACGTCGCCGTCCAGCTGGTGCCCGACAGCGACGCCCGGCTGCTGCCCAGCAAGGTGCACGCGATCGTGCTCGTGTCGAAGGTGCACAAGCCGACGCTGCGGGCGCTCGCCTTCGCCCGGGCCACCCGGCCGGACGTGCTCACCGCGCTGACCGTGAACGTCGACGACAAGGAGACCCGCGGGCTGCAGGCGGAGTGGGAGCGCTACGACATCCCCATCCCGCTGACCGTGCTGGAGTCGCCCTACCGGGAGATCACCCGGCCGGTGCTGGACTACGTGAAGGCGATCCGCCGCGACAGCCCGCGCGAGCTGGTGGTCGTCTTCGTGCCGCAGTACGTGGTGGGTCACTGGTGGGAGAACGTGCTGCACAACCAGAGCGCGCTGCGGCTGCGCGCCCGCCTGCAGTTCACCCCCGGGGTCATGATCACCACGGTGCCGTGGCAGCTGGAGAGCTCCATCGGCCGTGAGGAGAACGGCTCCCGCGGTCAGGGCCCGATGCCCGGCGACCTGCGCCGCGGGATCGCCGAGGACGAGGTCCCGGCCACCCCGTATGGCTGAGCGCCGGCGACTGCGGCCTCCCGGCCCTGCCGCGGACCGCGGCGGCGGCTGGACCGGCCGCGAGCTCGAGGTCGAGGTCGGCCCGGTCGCGCACGGCGGGCACTGCGTCGCCCGGTCCGAGGGGCGGGTGGTGTTCGTCCGCCACGCGCTGCCGGGGGAGCGGGTCGTCGTCCGCGTGACCGAGGACCGGCATCCCGGCTACTGCCGCGCCGACGCCGTCGAGGTCCTGCAGGCACACCCGTCGCGGGTCGAGCGCCCCTGCCCGTACAGCGGTCCGGGCAAGTGCGGCGGCTGCGACTGGCAGCACGTGGCGCCGGAGGAGCAGCGCCGGCTCAAGGCCGCCGTCGTCCGGGAGCAGCTGGCCCGCCTGGCCCGCATCGAGGACGTCGACGTCGAGGTCGAGGAGCTCCCCGGCGGGCCGCTGCGCTGGCGCTCGCGGACGCGGTTCGCCGTCGACCGCACCGGCACGCCCGGCCTGCGGCGGCACCGCTCGCACGACGTCGTCCCGCTCGGGGACTGCCCGATCACCGTCGAGCCCGCGGCGCGCGCCGTCCTCGACCGGCGCTGGCCGGGCGCCGGTGCGGTGGACGTGTCGATCGACGCGGCCGGCGCCGTCACCACCACCCGGCTGGACCGCCGGGGCAAGCCGCAGTCCACCCGCGTCCTGCGGCCGGGGTCGGACGTGCCCGAGGAGCCGGCCGGCCGGGCCGAGCGGCACGCCGGCGGCCGCGACTGGGAGGTCGAGGGCACCGGCTTCTGGCAGGTCCACCCCGGCGCCGCCGACGCGCTGGTCGACGCCGTGGCCGGCTTCGCCCGGGTGCGGGAGGGGGAGACGGTCCTCGACCTCTACGCCGGCGCCGGGCTGTTCGGCGGCGCGCTCGCCCCGGCCGTCGGGCTCGGCGGCCGCGTGGTGTGCGTCGAGTCCGACCCCGGCGCCTGCGCCGCCGCCGACGCCAACCTCGCCGGCCTGCCGCAGGCCGAGGTCTGGCAGGGCGAGGTGGACGCCGAGGGGCTGCGCGAGCTGCTCGTCGAGCTCGGCGGGGCGCCGGACGTCGTCGTCCTGGACCCGCCGCGGGCCGGCGCCGGCCCGGCGGTGAGCCGGCTGCTGGCCGGCACGGCGGCGCGCGCGGTCGTGTACGTGGCGTGCGACCCGGCGTCGCTGGCCCGGGACGTCGCCGCGTTCGTGGGCGCGGGGTACCGCCTGGCCGCTGTCCGCGGGTTCGACGCCTTCCCGATGACCGCTCACGTGGAATGCGTCGCTCTGCTGGAACCGGCGTTGCCGGAGTCCACGAGTGGGGCAGTTGGTCACTCGTGAGGAGGACCACGGTCCCCATCGGGTGAGAACCGGGGCTGTGCGGGGGCATCGCCGCTTACCTTCCCGTCGTGCCAGGTCAGCGCCGTACCGCGGGAACGCTTCTCGTCCTGCTGGTGCTCGCCGCTGCGCTGGCGGTCCTGCTGCCGCGGCTGTCCGGCGGGGTCGTCATGGGCCCGCCGTCGCTCGAGCTGCCGCCGGTCGCCGACGACGCCCCGACGGTGGTCTTCCTGGGCGACTCGTGGACGGTGGGGCGCGGGGCGACCGACCTGCAGGGCTACGCCGTCCGCACCGCCGCGGAGCTCGGCTGGCACGCGCGGGTGCTGGGCGTCGGCGGCAGCGGGTACAGCGTGCCGGGGCCGCACGACAACGTCTTCGCCGAGCGGCTCGGGGCGGCGGTCGACGGCGCCCCTGGCCTGATCGTCGTCCAGGGCAGCCTCAACGAGCGGCACAGCTCTGCGGAGGCGCTCGCCGCCGCGGCCACGGCCACGCTCACCGAGCTCCGCGACTCGGCCGACCCGGCGACCCGGATCGTCGTGGTCGGCGCGGCCGACAACCCCGGGACGCCCGAGGCGACGATCGACTGGATCAACCGCGCCATCGGGTCGGCGGCGGCGGAGGCCGGCCTGCCCTTCGTCGACCCCGCGGCCGAGGGCTGGCTCGACCGGGACGACCCGCGGCTCTGGGCCGACTCGATCCACCCGAGCGACCTGGGGCACCTGCTGTTCGCCGCGCGGCTGGCGCCGGGCCTGCGGGGGCCGAGGGGGGCCTGAGGCCCACCGGCTACCGTGCGGGGGTGACCACCTGGGAATACGCCTCGGTCATCACCGCCAACGACGCCGAGAGCCAGCGCGCCGGTGTGAGCGTGAAGCTCCCCGGCGGGACGCTGGAGCGGCAGCAGGGCGACACCAGCTCGGTGCTCAACCGGCTCGGCGGGCAGGGCTGGGAGCTCGTGAGCTACCACTCCAGCGGGGCGGGCACGTGGGGCTTCGAGCAGTTCTGGCTCAAGCGGCCCGTGTCGTCCTGAGCGCGCAGGCCCGTCGGTGGGCGGGTGCATCGTGAGCTCCGTGGACGCGACGGTGCCCCCCGGCTGGCCCGAGGAGGTCCGGCCGCCCGGTGCTCCCGACTGGGAGCGGACGGCGGTCGCGTGGCTGTTCGACCTGGTGCCGCCGGACTACCGCGCGCACGAGGTGCTGCGCCGCTACCCGGTGCTGCTCGCCCGCTTCGCCGGCGACCACGTCGACGCGGGGCTCGAGGCGGCCCGCAAGGGCTGGCGGACGGTGCGCGTGGAGCTCGCCGACCAGCTGCCCGCCGACGCCATGGAGGCGGCGATCACCGCCTACGAGCGGGAGGGCACCCGGCTGGCCGCCGCCGCCCGGGGGATCGAGGTGGTCGCGAGCGCGCTGCGGGGAGAGCGCTGGGTCCCGCGGCTGTAGGCGGGAGGGAAGGCTGGGCCACCCGGGTCCGGTGGGGCGGGGCGTTCGCGTCGGGCTCCCGCGGAAGCCCGCGGGGCGGCTTTCATGGAGGACGTGCTGCACATGCAGGAGTCGCCGGCGAGGGCCGCGGTGCCCGCGGATCCGGCCGGACCGCCCGCTGGACGCTCCTGGGCGCGGTGGCCGGTCGCCGTCCTGACCGCCGGCGCCGCCGCGTACACGCTCCTGCCGCAGGTGCGGCCGTTCGCGGTGCGGGCCTTCTCGCCGCATCCGATGAGCCCCTACGTCGTCCGCCAGTACTGGCTGTCCTACGAGCACGGGTTCGTGCGCCGGGCGCTGCCCGGTCAGGTCCTGCACTGGCTCAGCGGCGGCGCGGACCCGGGCTACCGGCTGGTGCGGCTGGCCGGGGTGGGGCTCGCCGTGGCCGCCGTGCTCGCGGTCTGCGTGCTCGCCGTCGTCCTCGCTCGGCGCGCCGAGGGCTGGGCGGGCCGGATCGGCGTCGCCGCCGTCGTCGTGGGGACGCCGCTGACCGCCTCGCTCTACGTCCGGGACGTCGGCCGCACCGACACCGTCGGCGTCCTCGTCCTGGTCGCGCTCGCCTGCCTCCCGTGGCGGCGGCTGCCCGTCTGGGCCGTCCTGGCGGCCGTCGTGGCCTGACGGCGACCGCGGCGGCGACCGAGGAGTTCCTGGTCGTCGTCGTCCTCCCCGTGGCCGCGCTGGCCCTGCACCGCCGGCTCCCGCACCGGTGGCCGCTGATCGCCGGAGCGCTGCTGCCGGCGGTCCTCGTGGCCGCGCTCAGCGCGCTGCTGCGGGCCCCGGCGCGGACCATCGACGAGGCGCTGGCCGCGGCGAACGCCGCGGGGGCGCCCCCGCCCACGCTCGTCGTCGTCGACCACGACTCGGTGTCGCGGCTCAAGTACGGGTTCGTCGAGAACTTCGTCACCTACTACCGGCTCACCGACCCGCTGACCGATGTCGTCCTGACCCTGCTGTGGGGCGCGGTGTTCGGCCTGACCGTCTGGCTGGTGTGGGCCCTGCTCGGCGGATCGCTCCGCAGGCGGGTGTTCCTCGCCGCGCTGGGCTGGTACACGATCGCGGCGCTGCTGCTCTCGGCCTCCGGCATCGACTACCGCCGCTGGTGGGCGCTGGCCGCCGTCGCGGCGCTGGCGACCCTGGCCCTCAGCCGGGTCGGGCGGCCCCGCGTTCCGGCTCCGCCGTGGCGGCTGCTCGCGGCCGCCGCCGTCCTCGCCGGGCTGACCGTGTGGATGTTCGCCTGGCCGATCTACCTGCCGCACCTCTTCGCGTAGCGACGCCGCCGCGACGGCGCTCAGCCTGAGCGCGCTCGCGGTCGCGGCTACAGTGGGTCGGCGGCCGTCTTCCCGAGCCGGGTTCCCCGAGCCGCCCTGCCGCCGACGGAGAGAGGACACCGCCGAGCCGTGCCGCTCCTGCGATCGCTCCAGGGTCCCGCCGACCTCCGGGCGCTGGCCGCCGACCAGCTCCCCTTCCTCGCGGCCGAGATCCGGGACGCGCTGGTGAACAGCGTCGCCAAGACCGGTGGCCACCTGGGCCCCAACCTGGGCGCGGTCGAGCTGACCATCGCCCTGCACCGCGTGTTCGACTCCCCGCGCGAGCCGATCGTCTTCGACACCGGCCACCAGGCCTACGTGCACAAGATGCTCACCGGCCGGGTCGACGCCTTCGACCGGCTGCGCCAGCGCGACGGGCTCTCCGGCTACCCCAGCCGCACCGAGAGCGAGCACGACTGGATCGAGAACAGCCACGCCTCGACGGCGCTGTCCTACGCCGACGGCCTGGCCAAGGCCTTCGCCATCCGCGGCGACCAGCGGCCGGTCGTGGCGGTCGTCGGCGACGGCGCGCTCACCGGCGGGATGTCCTGGGAGGCGCTGAACAACATCGCGGCCGCCCAGGACCGCCCGGTCGTCATCGTCGTCAACGACAACGGCCGCTCCTACTCGCCGACGATCGGCGGAGTCGCCGACGCGCTGGCCACCCTGCGGCTGCGCCCCGGCTACGAGCAGGCGCTGCTCGCCGTCCGCCAGGCGCTGCACAAGGCCCCGGTGGTCGGCCCGGCGCTCTACGACGCGCTGCACGCGATCAAGAAGGGCCTCAAGGACGTCCTGTCGCCGCAGGGCATGTTCGAGGACCTCGGGCTGAAGTACGTCGGCCCGGTCGACGGGCACGACATCGAGGCCATGGAGTCGGCGCTGCGCCGGGCCCGCTCGTTCGGCCGCCCGGTGATCGTGCACGCCGTCACCACGAAGGGCTTCGGCTACCCGCCGGCCGAGACCGACCAGATCGACGCCTGGCACGCCACCGGCGTCTTCGACCCCGACAGCGGCACCAGCGCCCGCAAGGCCGGCCTGGCGTGGACCGACGCCTTCGCCGACGAGCTGGTCCGCATCGGCGCCGAGCGGCCCGACGTCGTCGCGATCACCGCGGCCATGCTGCACCCGACCGGGCTGGCGCCGTTCGCCGAGCGGTTCCCCGAGCGGACCTTCGACGTCGGCATCGCCGAGCAGCACGCGCTGACCTCGGCCGCGGGGCTGGGGATGGGCGGCCTGCACCCGGTCGTCGCGGTCTACTCGACGTTCCTCAACCGGGCGTTCGACCAGCTGCTCATGGACGTCGCGCTGCACCGGCAGCCGGTCACCGTCGTCCTCGACCGCGCCGGGGTCACCGGGGACGACGGCGCCTCGCACAACGGCATGTGGGACATGTCGATCCTCTCCGTCGTCCCGGGGCTGCGGCTGGCCGCGCCACGCGACGAGGCGACCCTGCGCGAGGAGCTGCGCGAGGCCGTCGAGGTGGCCGACGGGCCCACCGTCGTCCGCTTCCCGAAGGGCTCGCTGCCGCCGGACATCCCGGCCCTGGAGCGGCGCGGCCCGGTCGACGTCCTTCGCCGGGGAGCGCGCAACGACGTCCTGCTGGTCGCCGTCGGCTCGATGGCGCCGGTCTGCCTGGCCGCCGCCGAGCGGGCCGCCGACCACGGCATCGAGGTCACCGTCGTCGACCCGCGCTGGGTGCTGCCGGTGTCGGCCAAGCTGGTCGACCAGGCCGCCGGCTACCGGCTCGTGGTCACCGTCGAGGACGGCGGCCGGGCCGGCGGGGTCGGGACGACGCTGACCCAGGCGCTGCAGGACCGGCAGATCGACGTCCCGGTGCGGGCCCTGGGCCTGCCGCAGCAGTTCTTCGCGCACGGCAGCCGCGGCCAGGTGCTGGCCGACGCCGGGCTCACCGAGCAGGACGTCGCCCGGCGCATCGCCGAGTGGACGGCGGTGCTCACCGAGCGGGCCGAGGGCGCGCCGCGCGCCGTCCAGGGCGCGCCGGTCGAGGGCCAGACGTGACCGACACATCGGGGGAGTGGGTGATCGCCGAGATCCAGGTGGCGCCCTCGCCGCCGGGGACCCCGGACAACCCGCACGCCCACGTGGAGGCCGCGATCGAGGTGATCGCGGGCTCCGGCCTGCGCTACGAGGTCGGGGCCCTCGGCACGACGCTCGAGGGCGAGGCCGACGCGGTCTGGGACACCCTGCGCGCCGCCCACGAGGCGATGCTGCTGGCGGGCGCCAACGGCGGGCTGTCGCACGTCAAGATCGCCTCGGTCCAGCGCACGATGAGCAACCTCACGGCGAAGTTCCGCTGAGGTGCCGGCGGCGCCACCGTTCGGCGATGACCTCCTCGGGGGTGCCGTCGTCGTAGGCCGGTGAGACCAGCTCCTCCGCGCGCTCGACGTCGATCACCACCACGGCCTGCGCCGCCGGCGCGGAGGCGGGCCGGGCGTACCAGACCAGCACCTCCTCGAACACCGGCCCGCTGGTGTGCACGGTGCCCCGGCCGGCGAACCGCCACCCCTTGCGCCGGATCGGGTCGACCACGTTCACCTCGACCGCCGGGTTGACCGCCAGGTTGGCCACCGTGCCGGGGGAGTGGATGTGCAGGAACACGAGCCGGCCGTCGTCCCACACCCGCGTCGTGCCCTTCGGTGACAGCGCCGGCGTCCCGTCCGGCCGCACCGTGGCCACGAAGCCGAGGCTCTGCTCGGCGACCACCCTTTTCATCTGCTCGGTCAGCCGCATGCCGCCGAGCCTGGCACCCGCCCGCCGTTGACATGTGACTTTTTGGTCACCTATCTTCGTCGTGTGGCGGACGACGACCGCGTGTTCAAGGCGCTGGCCGATCCGACGCGCCGGTTCCTGCTCGACCTGCTGTTCGCCCGCGACGGCCGGACGCTGACCGAGCTCGAGTCGCAGCTGGAGATGACGCGCTACGGCGTGATGAAGCACCTGCGGGTCCTCGAGGAGGCCAACCTCGTCGTCACCCGGCGGCAGGGGCGGGAGAAGCTGCACTTCCTCAACCCCGTGCCGATCCGCGAGATCCACGACCGGTGGATCGACAAGTACACGGAGCGCCACGTCGCGGCGCTCATCGACCTCAAGCACGAGCTGGAGAGCGACCATGACGAGCACTGAGACGGTCTCGACCGAGCGCGCCACGACGACGCAGGTGCACCGCGTCTACATCCGGGCCACGCCGGAGCGCATCTGGCAGGCGATCACCGACCCCGAGTGGAACGGCCGCTACGGCTACTCGGCGCCGGCCGAGTACGACCTGCGGGCCGGAGGCGCCTTCCGGTCGTTCGCGACCGAGGAGATGAAGGCGGCGTCGGCGGAGATGGGCTTCCCGTGTCCCGACGTGATCGTCGACGGCGAGGTGATCGAGGTCGACCCGCCGCGAAGGCTGGTGCAGACCTGGCGGATGCTCATGGACCCGACGGCGGCGGCCGAGGGCTTCAGCCGCCTCACCTACGAGATCGAGGGCCCGGGGGAGGACGGCGTCTGCCGGCTCACCGTGACGCACGAGCTGGCCGGCATGACGACGCTGTACGCGATGACGTCCGGCGACAACGAGTTCGGCGGCATGGGCGGCGGCGGCTGGCCGTGGGTGCTCAGCGACCTCAAGACCCTGTTGGAGACCGGCGCGGCCTTCTCCCAGCCGGCGGCCTCCTAGCTCACCGCAGCGGGTCCTCCCTCGCTGCGCACGGTGAGGGAGGACCTGCTGCGATCACCTGAGCTGATCGTGGCCACGCCCCGCTCCGGAACGGGGGGCCACTACAAGTTACCTGTCAGTAAGGCGAGAGGAACTGCGCCGCATCCCCCGATTGGGGGAGCCCCCGACGCTGCCTTTGGGGATCGATGCCGCGCGATGCGGGCCGGAAGCTGAACCGGGCGGTCCTTGTCACCGCCCTCATGGTCATCGCGCTCGGGGTCGTCTCCGGGCTGAGGGGGGAACTTCGTGCACTCGACATCGGAGTGGGTCGGAAAGGGCGCAGAGCCACCAGCCACCTTCCGGCCGGCGCGGTCGCGGGGACTCGCCCGCGTCCTCGCCGGCCTGCTCGCCGTGATCACGGTCGTGGGCGTGAGCGCGGTCTTCGCGCCGTCCGCCTCCGCGGCTCTCTCCTCGTTCGGGCCGATCGACCCGGTCAACAAGTTCCCCACGTACTACACGGACGCCAAGGGACTCAGCCTGGAGCTGTGCCAGGACGGAGCGCCGAACTGCCTGTCCGGCCCGGAGCTCATCCAGGACGTGCACGCGGCCGGCGGTGACGCCGAGGCGTTCTACTACGCCGTCGACTCCGAGCTCACCTACAACGCCGGGGGCGCCGTCTTCCAGCTGCACGACGCCCTGGAGGCGGCATACGCGGCGGACGGGCCGGGCCAGGAGCAGGTCTTCATGCGCACCCAGGTGCGCGCGAGGGACGGCGGCCTGCAGCCGAACGCCGTCTACAAGGTCACCGACCCCTACGGCACCTTCACCTGCACCGCGGACGAGAACGGCGAGATCGACGCCAACGGCTGCCGCGTCGAGACCACACCGGTGGCGGGGGAGTTCAACCGACCGCTGGGTGGCCGCATCGGCCCGTTCCTGACCTCGGACCCCACGTCGCCGGCTCCTCCGGCGGGCTACCTCGGTGACCAGAACACGACGCGCAAGGTCGTCGGCTCGCCGACCAACTTCAACGCCTTCCGTGTCGAGGGCCCGCTGCTGACCGGCACCTGCCGCAACGCGGACGGCACCACCGTCAACAACTGCGTGCAGACCGACCAGTTCCTCCTCCAGGGCAAGATCCGGGACACGGCCGGTGAGACCGTGACGACCCCCGCGGGCAACTCGACGAACGTGACGACGGCGACGAACGTCACGGCGACCTTCGCCGCGGACGTGCAGCCGGTGTCCACGGCGAACTTCACGCTGCGGGCCGACGGTGCCAGCAGCGACATCCCCGCGGCCGTCACCTACGACGCCGCCTCGAAGACGGCCACGCTGGACCCGACCGCCAACCTGGCGACCAGCACGAAGTACACGGCCACGCTGAGGGGAGTCAAGGACGCGGCCGGCACCACGCTGCCCGACGTCGTCTGGAGCTTCACCACGGCCGCGCCGTTTCCGGACACGGGGCTGAAGTCGTTCGGCCCGATCGACCCGGCCAGCAACTTCCCCACGTACTACACGGACGCCAACGCGCTGAGCCTGGCCATGTGCCAGGACGGAGCGCCGAACTGCCTCTCCGGCCCGGAGCTCATCCAGGACGTGCACGCGGCCGGCGGTGACGCCGAGGCGTTCTACTACGCGGCCGACGCCGACGTGGGTCCGATCACCGTGCACAACGCCCTCGAGGCGGCGTACACGGCGGACGGCCCGGGCACGGAGGCGACGTTCCTGCGCACCCAGATCGCCGCGCAGAAGGGCGGCCTGACGCCGGGCGCCGAGTACAAGATCACCGATCCGTACGGTCCGCTGAGCTGCACCGCCGACGCCAACGGCGAGATGCGCAACAACTCCTGCCGGACCGAGACCACCGTGGTCGAGGGCGACTTCGCCCGTGCGCTGGACGGCCGGATCGCCCACTTCCTGACCTGGGACACCTACGGCGCGGCGACCGGCGCTCCGCCGGCGGGCTACATCGGCGACGGCGACACCACCGCGCACAAGGTGACGGGTTCGCCGAGCGGCTTCAACAAGGTCCGCGTCGAGGGGCCGGGCATCAACCCGACCGCGACGGATGCGTGCCCGGACGTCCCCGGCGAGATCACGGACTGCGCCGAGACGGACCTCTTCTTCCTGTGGGGCAAGGTGGCCCAGGACACGGCGGTGCCGACGGTGACCGTTCGTACCCCTGACACCGACGCCAAGGACGTGGCGGTGGCGACCGACGTGACCGCCACGTTCAGCGAGGGCGTGCAGGGCGTCGACAAGGCGAGCTTCACCCTGAAGGACGCGAACGGGGCGACGCTCCCCGGCACCGTGACCCGGACCGGCAGCTCCAACCAGTGGGTCCTCAAGCCGGACGCCGAGCTGGCGTTCAGCACCACCTACACGGCCACGCTGACCACGGCGATCCGGGATGCGACGGGCAACCCGCTGGCCCAGGACACCAGCTGGAGCTTCACGACCACTGCGTCGCCGGACACCGCGGTTCCGACCGTGACCGGGCAGACCCCGGCCGCCGACGCGACGGACGTGGCGGTGGCGACCGACGTGACCGCGACGTTCAGCGAGGACGTGCAGGGCGTCGGCGACCAGACCGTCACGCTGAAGGCTGCCGACGGCACCGCCGTTCCCGCGGCGGTCGCCTACGACGCGGCCACCCGGACGGCGACGCTGAACCCGGCGGGCGACCTGGC
Source organism: Geodermatophilus sp. SMS 5-13 (assembly GCF_059428245.1). Classification (NCBI taxonomy): domain Bacteria; kingdom Bacillati; phylum Actinomycetota; class Actinomycetes; order Geodermatophilales; family Geodermatophilaceae; genus Geodermatophilus; species Geodermatophilus sp. SMS 5-13. The sequence continues at coordinate 3,812,777 of NZ_CP165729.1, read as the reverse complement.
CGCCGACACCCAGTACACGGCCACGCTGACCGGCGGGGCCACGGCGATCCGGGACACGGCCGGCAACCCGCTGACCACCCTCGGCTGGAGCTTCAGGACGTCCGCGGCGCCCGCGGACACCGCGGCTCCGACGGTGACCGGGCAGACCCCGGCCGCCGACGCGACGGACGTGGCGGTGGCGACCGACGTGACCGCGACGTTCAGCGAGGACGTCCAGGGCGTCGGCGACCGGACCGTCACGCTGAAGGCTGCCGACGGCACCGCCGTCTCGGCGGCGGTCAGCTACGACGCGACCACCAGGACGGCGACGCTGAACCCGGCGGAGAACCTGACCGCCAGCACCGTCTACACGGCGACGCTGAGCGACGGTCCGACGCCGATCCAGGACGCGGCGGGCAACCCGCTGGCCAAGACCAGCTGGAGCTTCACCACCGCGGCGCCGCCGGACACCACCGCGCCGGCGGTCACCGTCCGGAACCCGACGGCGAACTCCACCGGCGTGGACGTGGCGACCGACGTGACCGCGACGTTCAGCGAGGGCGTGCAGGGCGTCGACAAGGACAGCTTCACCCTGATCGACAAGGCGGGGACGACGATCCCTGCGACGGTGACCGGGCCCAATGACCAGTGGGTCCTCAACCCGGACGCCGACCTGGCGTTCAGCACCGACTACACGGTCGAGCTGACCGGCGGGGCGACGGCGATCCGGGACGCGGCGGGCAACCCGCTGACCACCCTGAGCTGGAGCTTCACCACCGCGGCGCCGCCGGACACCGCGGCGCCGACGGTCACCGGGCAGGCGCCGGCACCGGACGCGACGAACGTGGCTGTGGCGAACAGCGTCACCGCGACCTTCAGTGAGACCGTCCAGGGCGTCAGCGGGACGACGTTCGTCCTGCGGGCGGCCAACGGCACCGCCGTCACGGCGGCGGTCACGTACAACGCGACCGCCCAGACGGCGACATTGGACCCGACGGCTGACCTGGCCGCCAACACCCGGTACACGGCCACGCTGAGCGGCGGTCCGACGGGGATCCAGGACGCGGCGGGCAACCAGCTGGCCGACCTCAGCTGGAGCTTCACCACCGCGGCGCCCGCGGACACCACGGCCCCGACGATCACCGCCCGGGCACCGCAGCTGAACGCGACCGGGGTGGCGATGACCGACAACGTCACCGCGACCTTCAACGAGAGCGTGCAGGGTGTCAGCGGGACGACGTTCGTCCTGCGGGCGGCGGGCAGCACCACGGACATCGCCGCCACGGTGGGCTACGACGCCGCCACCCGGGTGGCCACGCTGGACCCGACGGCGAACCTCGTCGCCGGCACCTCCTACACGGCCACGCTCACCGGCGGGGCCCAGGCGATCCGGGACATGGCGGGCAACGCCTTTCCCACCGGAAGCTGGACCTTCACCACGGTGGCTCCCGCGAACACCCCGCCGACGGTGACCGCCCGGACCCCCGCGGCGGACGCCACCGGGGTGGGCGTGACCTCGGACGTGACCGCCACCTTCAGCGAGGCCGTCACCGGGATCTCCGGGACGACGGTCACGCTGAAGAACGCGGCCGGGACGACGGTCGCCGCGGCGGTCGGCTACAACGCCACCACCCGCGTCGTCACGCTGAACCCGACGGCGAGCCTGGCCAACGACACCCGCTACACGGCGACGCTGACCGGCGGGACGACGGCGATCCGGGACACGGCGGGGGCGGCGCTGGCCACGGTCAGCTGGTCCTTCCTCACCGGCCCGGCGCCCACGGTCACCGCGCGGACGCCGGCCGCGAACGCCGTCACCGTCCCGGTGGCGAACAACATCACCGCGACCTTCAGCGAGAACGTCACCGGGGTCTCCGGGACGACGGTCACGCTGAAGAACGCGGCCGGGACGACGGTCCCCGCGGCGGTCACCTACAGCGCCACCACCCGCGTCGCCACGCTGAACCCGACGGCGAACCTGGCCAACGACACCCGCTACACGGTGACGCTGACCGGCGGGGCCACCGCGATCCGGGACGCCGGGGGCAACCCGCTGGCGGCCACCACGTGGACGTTCACCACCGGCCCGGCGCCGACGGTGACGACGCGGACCCCGGCCGCGGGCGCCTTCAACGTCAGCCGCACGGGCAACATCACCGCGACGTTCAGCGAGGCGGTCACCGGTGTCTCCGCGACGACGTTCACCCTGCGGAACGCGGCCACGGGGGCGACCGTCACCGGCGTCGTGACGCGGAACGGGACCACCAACCAGTGGATCCTCGACCCGTCCGCGACGCTGGCCGCGAACACCCGCTACACCGTCGTCCTCACCGGGGGCGGCACGGCGATCCGCGACGGGTCGGGCAACCCGCTGACCAACACGTCGTGGAGCTTCACCACCGGCCGTTAGGCCGCGCACGGGGGTGAGCGGCCATCGGTCGCCGCCCCGCACCACTCCGGCCCCTGCCGCGTCCGCGGTGGGGGCCGGAGTGTCTCCCGGCTACGCCCGACCACCGAGGCCGGCGGTCAGGACTCCTCGCCGACGTCCCCGACGGGGAGGACGGCCTCCAGCGCGGCGCCGCCCTCCTCCCGATTGGAGAGCCTGAAGGTGCCGCCGGCCTCGGTGACCCGCTCGCGCACCAGCCGCAGCCCGAAGTGCCCCTCGCCGGCCTGCTCGACGACCTCGTCGGCGTCCTCGTCGGGTGCGATGGGCAGGCCCACGCCGTCGTCCTCCACGGTGAGCCGCACGGCCGGGGATCCGTCGAGCTCCGCCCCGCGCAGCCGGATCAGCACCGTGCGCGCCTTGGCGTGCTTGACGACGTTGGCCAGCGCCTCCTTGGCGGTGCGGTAGACGATCGCCGCCGAGGCCGACGACATGGGGGGCAACGGCTCCGCGTCGACCTCCACCAGGAGTCCCTGCTCGTCCATCAGCTCGCTGCCGAGCCCCCGGAGCGCCTCGGCCAGGCCCGGACCGCTCAGGTCGGGCGGGTAGATGTCGACCATCAGCCGGCGCAGCGAGGCGACGGCCCGGCGGGTGGCCGTCACCATGCGGTCCACCGTGGCCTGCTGCCGTTCGGGCAGGCTCGGTTTCAGGGCCGACAGCCCGTAGCTCACCCCCGCGAGGTCCTGCACCGGGCCGTCGTGCAGGTCGGCGGCGATGCTGCGCCGCTCGCGGTCGGAGGCGGCCAGGTTCCGCTGGACGAGATCGGTCCGCTCGGCCTGCTGACGGCTGAGGCGCCGGGCCATGGACGCGGCGATGGGGAACTGCAGGACCTGGAGGACGACGAGCGTCCCGAGGGCCAGGGGCAGGGTGCGCTGCCGCAGGAGCGCCGCGTCCTCCTCGATCATCCCCGTGCTGAAGTACGCCTCGAAGGCCAGGTCCTGCCCGCCCGCCTTGATCGGGGTGTACACCTCGAGCTGCGGCTCGGCGTGCAGGTCGGCATCGTCGACCTCGGGGTCGTCGTCGATGTCGGACGTGACGTCCCCGTCGATGGCGGCCAGCAGCTCGGGCGTGGGCGGGACCCGGGTGCCGATCCGGCTCCTGTCGCTCGAGTAGAGGATCGTGCCCTCGGCGTTCCAGACGTAGACCTCGGTGATGCTGCGGTCGCGCATCCGGATGTTGACGATCTGGTCGAGGTCGCGCTTGTCCTCCAGCTCACCGTTGAGATAGTTGTCCAGCAGCGGCTCGACGAGGAACTGGGCCATGCGGCTGGTGCTGACCTCCGCCTCGTGCCGTGCGCTGTCGCGGGCGAGCTTCTCGGTGATCAGGATCGTGATGGCCGCGACGGCGAAGAGCACGACCAGTGCGACGGCGACGAAGGCGACGAGTTCGCGACGCAGGGCACCACCGCGGCGGAAGGCCGGCAGCCCCAGTCGCCTCCGTGGCATGCGTTTCCTCACACGGCTCCGCCCCCGCCGCAGCCTGCGGCCTCGCGCAGTATCTGTGCGACCGGCTCGCGGCGCGGGCCCTCCCGGGAAGATCACCCGATCAGGACGCCGCCGTCCGGTCGCGTCGTCACCGCGGGCAGCCTACCGGTTGTGCGCGGTGAAGGGACGTGCGCGGGCGGTCAGTCCTGCGGCAGGTAGGCCCGGGCCGGCGGGCTCCAGGCGCTGCCGCCCTGGGCCACCAGGCGGATCGCTTCGGACAGCTCGCTCGGGTCGCCGTCCTTGAGCAGGAAGCCGGCCGCGCCGAGGGCGTGGGCCTGCCGCACGTGGTCGACTGTCAGGCTGCCGGTGAGCACCACGATCCGCGATCCGGGCTCCTCGGTGAGCAGCACGCGGGCGGCCTCGAGGCCGTCCATCTTCGGCATCACGATGTCCATGACCACGACGTCGGGCTGGGTCGCGCGCGCCTTCTCGAGCACGCCGGTGCCGTCACAGCACTCGGCCACGACCGTGACCCCGGCCGTTCCGTTGAGCAGATCGACCAGGGCATCCCGTACGAGGTCGTTGTCCTCGACGATCATGACCTTGATCACTGGCCCTCGCTCTCGTGCCCCGTGTGCTGTGCGGCGCAACGGCCCTTCCCTGGACCACGCAGCACGTCGAGGGTGCGCTCTCACCATGGTCCGCCGGAACGCCCGGACGGGCCATGAGCGACCCCCCAAAAGGGGGCGGACCCCAAGCTACCTCGTGGTACCTCCGGGTACCACGCTCGGGGACCCGGGCCTCAGGCGGCGGTGGCCGCCTCGGTGAGCAGGTCGCGGGTCAGCTCGACCTGCCACTCGCGCGCGCCGCCGCCGCGCAGCGCCTCGGCCACCGCGTCAGGGGACCGGGGCTCGGGCGGGGTCCACATCAGCCGCCGGACCAGGTCGGGGGAGAGCAGGTTCTCGACCGGCACGTGCCAGTGCTCCGACAGCTTCGCCAGCCCCGCGCGGGCCAGCTGCAGCCGGGCCGCCGCGGCCGGGTCGCGGTCGGCCCAGCGGTTGACCGGCGGCGGCCCGTCCCCGGGGCGGCTCTGCACGGGCAGCTCCGACTCCGGCAACGCCCGGCCGCGGGCCAGGGCGCCGAACCAGGTGCCGACCAGCCGGCGGTTGGCCCGCCCGCGGAAGACGGGCAGCTCCAGCAGCGCCGCCTCGGTCCTGGGGTCGGCCTGGACGGCGGAGACCATCGCCGAGTCGGGCAGGACCCGGCCGGGGGCGATGTCGCGCCGCCGGGCGAGGTCGTCGCGGGCCTGCCACAGCGCCCGCAGCATCCCCAGCTGCCGGCGGTTGCGCAGCCCGTGGACGCCGGAGGTCCGCCGCCACGGGTCGGGCTTGGGCGCGGGCGGCCCCGCGGCGAGGATCGCCTCGAACTCCTGCCGCGCCCACTCGGTCTTGCCCTGCTCCTCGAGGATCGCGGCGAGCGCGTCGCGCAGGTCGACGAGCACCTCGACGTCCAGCGCGGCGTAGATCAGCCACTCCTCCGGCAGCGGGCGGGTGCTCCAGTCGGCCGCGGAGTGCCCCTTCTGCAGCGAGAACCCGAGCAGGGACTCGACGACGGCGCCGAGCCCGACCCGCGGCAGGCCGGCCAGCCGGGCGGCGAGCTCGGTGTCGAAGATCTGCTTCGGGACCAGGCCGATCTCGGCCAGGCAGGGCAGGTCCTGGTTGGCCGCGTGCAGCACCCACTCGGCGTCGGCGATCGCGGCCTGGACGGCGGAGAGGTCCGGCAGCGGCACCGGGTCGATCAGGCCGGTGCCGGAGCCGGTGCGGCGCAGCTGCACGAGGTAGGCCCGCTGGCCGTAGCGGTAGCCGGAGGCGCGCTCGGCGTCGACGGCGACCGGCCCGGACCCCGCCGCCAGCGCCTCGGCGTAGTCGACCAGCTGCGTGGACGTCTCGATGACCGGCGGCAACCCCTCGCGGGGGGCGAGCAGGGGAGTCGCGGGAGGCGCGTCCTCCTCCGGCGCCGGAGTGGGCTCGGTGCTCAGAGCTCGTCCACCTTCTCGCGGATGTCGCGGTCGACCAGGCCGGCGAGGCGGCCCGCACCCGTGCGGTCGCACCGCAGCGGACAGGGAAGAGGGCTCACCGGCTCAGCGGAGGGACTCCGCTGGCTCGTCCGATGTTAGAGAGTCTCGCCGTCGTCGCGGCCGGAGGGATCCAGCAACCTCACCCCTGGGGGCGGGAGGCCGGCCGCGGTGCCCAGCACCTCCAGGAAGGCGGACAGGTGCCGGTCGAGGGCGCTGTTGTCCTCCGCCGTCCAGGAGGCGCGGATCTCGACCTCCACGGAGTGCTCCGGTCCGGCCAGGTCGCCGAAGCGGGTGGACGCCGTCCGGGTGACCGTTCCGCCGACCGCGTGGTGCCCCGCGCCGGCCTCGCCCAGGGCGTCGGTCAGCCAGCTCCAGGCCACCTCGGAGAACATGGTGTCGTCGACCATGGTCTCGTCCGTGACCGCCGAGACGTATCCGACGCAGCGCGTCGTGCCGTCCCACGCCTGGTGGCCGTTCGGGTCGAACAGCACGATGAACCGGCCGCTGGCGACCTCGACCTCGTCGTCGCCGTCCGGCTCGTACACCTGGGCGCCCAGCGCGTGCGCCCATGGCGCCAGCCGTTGCGGTGCGGGGATGTGCTCGAGCACGATCTCCGGGCGCGGGCGTACGGTCGCCATGGCATCGAGGGCGGCCCGGAACGCCGCGGGCGGCTCCCCGCCGGCCGCGTCCCCGCTGCCGGCCAGGCTGTGCGGCTCCACGCACGCAGGGTAGGGCGCGAACGGCGTCCGTGCGCCCGCCACGCCGCACGCGGCCAGCCCGCTTCCTTCCGTAATTGCCTGGTCGCGGAGGGTGTGGTGTCGCCGTCTGGGAGACTCGGCGGTCGTGAACGCCGTGCCCGACAGCGCCGCCGCTGCCGACTCCGACCTCGTCCGCGCCGCCCGGGGGCTGCCGGTGGACCGCACCCCGGTCTGGTTCATGCGCCAGGCCGGGCGGTCGCTGCCCGAGTACCGCGCGCTGCGCGCCGGGACGGCGATGCTCGAGTCCTGCCAGGACCCGGACCTGGTCACCGAGATCACCCTGCAGCCGGTGCGCCGGCACGGGGTGGACGCCGCGATCCTCTTCTCCGACATCGTGCTGCCGCTGGTCGTGGCCGGCGTCGACATCGAGATCAAGCCGGGCGTCGGCCCGGTCGTGGCCGAGCCGGTCCGGTCGGTCGCCGACGTCGACGCGCTGCCGCCGCTGGAGCCCGAGCGCCTGGACTTCCTCGAGACCGCCGTCCGCCGGCTGGTCGCCGAGCTCGGTCCCACGCCGCTGATCGGGTTCGCCGGCGCGCCGTTCACCCTGGCCACGTACCTGATCGAGGGCGGGCCCTCCAAGGAGCACGCCCGCACGAAGGCGTTCATGTACGCCGAGCCGGAGGCCTGGTCGCGGCTGCTCGACCGGCTGGCCGTCTCGGCGGCGACGTTCCTGCGCGCCCAGGTCGACGCCGGCGCCGCGGCCGTGCAGCTGTTCGACAGCTGGGCCGGCGTGCTCTCGGCCGCCGACTACGCCGAGCGGGTGCTGCCGCACTCCCGCGCGGTGTTCGACGGCCTCGGTGACCGGGACGTGCCGCGGATCCACTTCGGCGTCGGCACCGGGGAGCTGCTCCCGCTGATCGGCGACGCCGGCGCGGACGTCGTCGGCGTCGACTGGCGGGTGCCGCTGGACGAGGCGGCCCGCCGGGTCGGCCCCGGCCGGTCGCTGCAGGGCAACCTCGACCCCGCGGTGCTGCTCGCCGACCGGGCGACGGTCGACCGCGAGGTGCGCCGGGTGGTCGAGCAGGGCCGCGCCGCGCGGGGGCACATCTTCAACCTGGGCCACGGCGTCCTGCCCGAGACCGACCCCGGCGTGCTCACCCACGTCGTCGAGCTGGTCCACGAGCTGTCCGCCCGATGAGGCTGGCCGTCGTCGGCGCCGGCATCACCGGCCTGGCCGCCGCGTTCGAGTGGCGGCGGCGCTGTCCGGACGACGAGATCGTCGTCCTGGAGGCCGGCGACCGGATCGGCGGCAAGCTGCACCGCGTCGAGCTGGCCGGGCACTGGTACGACACCGGCCCGGAGGCGATGCTCGCCCGCGTCCCCGAGGCGGTGGAGCTGGTCGAGGCGCTCGGCCTGGGCGACCAGCTGGTCGCGCCGGCCACCACGCAGGCCTCCGTCGTCCTGCCCGACGGGCGGCACCCGCTGCCGGCCGGCACCGTGCTCGGCGTCCCGGCCTCGACCGAGGGGCTGGCCGGCTTCCTCTCTCCGGACGGCGTCGCCCGGGTGGCCGCCGAGGCCGGCCTGCCGCCGGTCCGGCTGGACGGCGACGTGGCCGTGGGCGGGCTGCTGCGCGAGCGGCTCGGCGACGAGGTCGTCGACCGCCTCGTCGAGCCGCTGCTCGGCGGCGTCTACGCCGGGCGGGCCGACGAGCTCTCCCTGGTCGCGACGATGCCGGCCCTGGCGGCGCAGCTGTCGGACACCGGGTCGGTGCTCGCCGCGGCGGCCGCGGCCCGCGACGCCGGTGCCCGCAGCCGCGGGGACGACGACGGGCCGGTGTTCGCCACGGTCCGCGACGGCATCGGCGCGCTGCCGGCCGCCCTGGTCGCCGCGGCCCGCGCGACGGTGCGGCTGGGCACGCCGGCGCACGCGCTGCGGAAGACCGCGGCGGCCGGTTGGGAACTCGCGGTCGGCCCGGCCGCCGCGCCGCAGGCCCTGACCGCCGACGCCGTCCTCGTCACCGCCCCCGCCGCGAAGGCCGCCCGGCTGCTGGCAGGCGCCGTGCCGGACGCGGTCGAGCCGCTGCGCGGCATCCCCTACGCGTCGACGGCCGTGGTGGCGATGGCGTTCCCCGCGCAGGAGGTCGCCGCCGGCTCCGGCCTGCTGGTGCCGCCGGTCACCGGCCGGCTGGTGAAGGGCGTCACCGTCTCGTCGGCGAAGTGGCCGCACCTGGCCGGCGAGGTGCTGCTCGTGCGCGCCTCGGTCGGCCGGTTCCGGGACGAGTCGGAGCTCCAGCGCGGGGACGACGACCTCACCGCCGCCGTCGTCGCGGACGTCGCCGACCTGCTGCAGCTCGTGCGGCCAGAACCGGTCGAGACGCGGCTGGTCCGCTGGGGCGGCGGCATCCCGCAGTACCTGGTGGGGCACCAGGCGCGGGTGGACGCGGTGCGCGCCGCGGTGAGCGAGCGGCCCGGGCTGGCGATCGCCGGCGCCGCGTTCCGCGGGGTGGGCGTCCCCGCCTGCATCCGCGACGCGCGGCACGCGGTCGACGCCCTGCTCTGAGCGCCGCCGGGACCGCCGGCGGTGCGAGGGACAATGAGCCCATGAGCGAGCAGCAGACGGGTGAGCAGACCGGGGAACGCAGCATCGGCAAGCGGGCGAACGAGCTCAACGCGGCCATCCGCTACACGATGTGGTCGGTCTTCCGGGTGGCGCGCCCGTTCGGGGAGGAGCAGCGCTCGGCCGCCGTCGACGAGGCGCAGGCCCTGATCGACGAGCTGGCCGGCAAGGACGTCGTCGTCCGCGGGACCTACGACGTGTCGGGGCTGCGGGCCGACGCCGACCTGATGGTCTGGTGGCACGCGTCGTCGGCGGAGGCCCTGCAGGAGGCCTACGGCCGGCTGCGCCGCACCGCCCTGGGCCGCCGGCTCGAGCCGGTGTGGTCGCAGATGGCGCTGCACCGGCCGGCGGAGTTCAACAAGAGCCACATCCCGGCGTTCCTCGCCGACGAGGAGCCGCGCCGCTTCGTCTGCGTGTACCCGTTCGTGCGCTCCTACGAGTGGTACCTGCTGCCCGACGAGGAGCGCCGGTTCATGCTCGCCGAGCACGGGAAGATGGCCCGCGGCTACCCCGACGTCCGGGCCAACACGGTCGCCGCGTTCGCCCTCGGCGACTACGAGTGGATGCTCGCCTTCGAGGCCGACGAGCTGCACCGCATCGTCGACCTCATGCGCGAGCTGCGGGCCGCGACCGCGCGCCGGCACGTCCGCGAGGAGGTGCCGTTCTACACCGGCGTCCGCAAGCCGGTGGCCGAGCTGGTGGCCGACCTGCCGTAGTCGGGGTGCGGGAGCGCAGGCTTCCTGCGCTCCCGCACCCCGCTCAGCCCTCGGCGGGCTCGAGCCGGATGCTCACCGAGTTGATGCAGTAGCGGTCGCCGGTCGGCGTCTGCGGGGCGTCGTCGAAGACGTGGCCGAGGTGGCTGTGGCAGGCGCCGCACAGCACCTCGGTGCGGACCATCCCGTGGCCGCGGTCCTCGCGGAGGATCACGTTGTCGCCCGCCGACGGCTCCCAGAACGACGGCCAGCCGCAGTGCGAGTCGAACTTGGTGTCCGACCGGAACAGCTCGGCGCCGCAGGCCCGGCAGCTGTAGACCCCGACGGTCTTGGTGTCGACGTACTCGCCGGTCCACGGCCGCTCGGTGCCGGCCTGCCGGAGGACGGCGTACTCCTCCGGGGAGAGCTGTGCCCGCCACTCCTCGTCGGACTTGCTGACCCGGGGCTGCTGCTCTGCGGATGCGGTCATGACCTCACCGTACGGCGGCCGCGCCACCTGCCGGGAGGTGCCGGGATGCGGGACCGGGAGACTGGGCCGGTGACCGTGCAGCAGCCCCTGGACGACGTCTGGTTCACCCGCGACCTGCCGGTGCTGCGGGCGATCGCCCGGCTCGTCGACGCGCCGGCGCACGGCGGCGCCCCGTACCTGGGGCAGGTCGTGCCGGCCAGCGGCCTGGCGAAGGCCGACGTCGTCGCCGCGGCGCGCGCCCTCGTCTCGGCGGGCTACGTCGAGGCGCTGACCAACTACGCCGGCGAGATCGTCCGGTTCACCGGCATCTCGGCCGAGGCGCGGCGGCTGGCGGGGCTCTGGCCGACGCCGCAGGGGGAGTGGGACCGGCTGCTCGAGCAGCTCGCCGCCCGGGCGGAGAACGCACCGACCGACGTCGAGCGGCAGCGGTGGCACGCCCTGGCCGACGCCGCGGGAGCGCTCGGCCCAGATGACGGCGCCCTGCTCATGGCCGCGCTGATCGGTGGCTACGTGCCCCGGCGGCGCTGAGGACCCGCACACGACAGCGCCCCCGCCCGGCGAACCGGACGGGGGCGCTGTCGTGAACGGAGAAGATCAGAGAGGCTGAACGTTCGCCGCCTGCGGGCCCTTCTGGCCCTGCTCGATGTCGAACGAGATGCGCTGGCCCTCGTCGAGCGAGCGGTACCCGCTGGTCTGGATGGACGAGTAGTGGACGAAGACGTCCGGTCCACCACCGTCAGGGGTGGCGAAGCCGAACCCCTTCTCCGCGTTGAACCACTTCACTGTTCCTTCGGGCATTCCCTGCTCCTAGCTGAGGTACTGCATCGGGGTCCTGCCATTGCGCAGAGCCTTCCCGACGGGGAGAACCCTAGCCGTACCCAGCGGGGAATGAGGGCATCGGACTCCGGGAAATCCGCAGATTGCGCCGCGGCGACGCTCAGCCCCCGGGTTGGAGCACCTCGTTCCACGGCCGGATCGACCACTCCGCCACGACGCCGTTGACCACGAACGGGTCGCCGGCGATGAACTCCTCCGCGGCCTCGCGGGTGGTGAAGACCCCGATGGCGTCGCCGTTGCCCGGCTCGTCGAGCGGGCCGGCGAGCAACAGGACCCCGCGCTCGTGGAACTCGTCCAGCCGCGCCCGGTGGCCCTGGTAGTTGGCCTGGGCCAGCGGCAGGAAGTCGTCCACGGCGCGGTAGGACATCAGGTACCTCATGGGCGTCATCCTGGCCGAACCGGGCAGCTCGGCGGCCGTTCGCGCCGGGACTACAGGAGGCGGCCGTCCCGGTCGAGGATCTCGGAGGGGACGTAGAGGGGGAGCGTGCCGTCGGCGGCACGGCCGGCGTAGTCGGGTCCGGCGAAGGACGCCGGCGACGCGGGCAGTGCCCGGGGCTCCGGGCGCCACGCCTGCACGGTGATCGGCTCGTACGCCGCCTCGGCGGCCAGGCGGGCGCGCTCCCGGTGCCAGGCCAGCATCGAGCGGCGCCAGCGCCGGCCGAGCAGGTCCAGGGCGACGAGGACGGCGACGCCGATGGCCACCGTCAGGATCCCGTTGGCGACGGCGGTGGCGATGTCGAGCGCGGTCAGCCGAGGCCAGCCGATCTCATCGAGCCGCGCGATGACGAGCTCGGCCAGGACGTAGAGCAGCCCATACACCACGAACGAGATCCGCACGTCCTCACCTCCTCGCCTGTGCTCGTCCACGGCATCAACGGCGGGAAGGGCACCCGGCACGAGCGCAACCGGCCGGGAAGGGCGCCGCGGTCACCCGTGCGGGTGAGGCGGGCGGTCTTGCGGTGATCGTGCGGTTTCCTCGCGGGGGCCCTGCGGGAGGGCCCGCAGAGTCATCGGTGACCGGGACGGACCCGGCCAGCCGACTTCCAGGAGCACCCGTCATGGAGACCACCGCCACCCTCGCCCCCGTCGCCCGTCCGCGCCTCGCGGCGGCGAACTTCCTGCCCGCCGGGGTGGGTGGCCGCGCGGTGGTCGCCCAGGCGGTGTCCGTGGCCTTCGCCGTCCGGACCGACCCGGCCGCGGCCGTGGCGGCGCACGCCCTCGACGCCGACGTCGTCGCCGCCCTGCTGGCCCGCTGATCCCCGCCCCTCCCGGTCACGGGAGGGGCCGCCTGCGCCGATAGGGAGTCCGTGACGACTCCCGGAGACACGCAGGCACTTCCTCGCATCCCGGTCCCCGGCACGGGCGCCGGTTCCGCCCACCCCACCGTGGCGCTCACGCTGGCCACGGCGACCGAGCCGCAGCCCGCCCGTGCCGAGGCGCAGGCCGCTCCCGTGGCCGCCGCGGAGGCGCCGGCCGAGTCGCACGAGCGCATCTACGAAGAGGCGATGGCGGCGATCGCCGCGCTGGCCAGCGGCTGGTCCTCGTCGGGAAAGCCGACCGGCCGCCACCGCGCCGCCGCCTGACGCTTCGCGGCTGGCCCGCTCCGGTCAGCCGGCCTGACCGGAGATGTTCACCAGCCAGCTGACGCCGAACCGGTCGACGCACATCCCGAACCGGTCGCCCCACGGCGCCTTCTCCAGCGGCATGGCGACCGTGCCGCCGTCGGCGAGCCGGTCGAACCAGCCGGAGAGCAGCGCCTCGTCGTCCCCGGAGAGCGACATGCTGAAGCCGCTCGTCGGCCGGTACTCCATCGAGCTCGGGGTGTCGGAGCCCATGAAGGTGACGCCGTTGTCGCCCTCGAGCTGCGCGTGCATGACCAGGTCGTCCTCCGCCGGGTTCTGCGAGGCCTGGAACTCCTTGAACGTCGAGATCTGCAGGGAGCCGCCGAAGACCGAGCGGTAGAACTCCATCGCCGCGCGGGCGTTGTCGCGGAAGCTCAGGTACGGGTTCAGCTGGACGGACATCGCGGGCTCCTCGAGCGATCGGTGGGTCGGTCGGTCGCCGCGGGGGAAGCGGGCGGAGGCCATCATCGCCGTCCCGTCGGCTGCAGGTGAAGACCGCGGAGTGCGACGCAACTCATCCGTCGGCCGGGGAAGCAGCGAACACCGGTCGGGGTTGAGCGAGGGTCGCTCGACGATCAGGAAGAAGAAGCACCACCATGTCCGATCGCTCCACCTGCTACCGGCACAGCCGCTCGACCTGGGTGGCCAGCTGCCCCGACTGCACCGATTGGCACCTCGCCCGGCTCGCCGCCCGGCGCGCCGAGCGGTCCGAGGACCGGGAGCCCGCCGCCCCCGATGCGAACCAGGTCGGCGCCGTGGTCTGACGCCGCCGTATCACCGGCCCCGCCGGCGGGCTCCGTACCGGCGTGGGGCAGCTGTGGGGCTTCGCGCTGCTGGCGCTGGTCATGTCGATCACCCCGGGGCCGGACGACGTCCTCGTGGTCGGCAGCGCGGTGCGCGGCGGCCCCCGCCTGGCCGCGGCGACGGCCGCCGGCATCGCCGCGGGCTCCCTCGCCTGGGGCGCGGCCACCGGCATCGGCCTGGCCGGCGTGCTGTCCCGGTCGCCGGCGGTGTACGACGGGATCCGGTTCGCGGGCGCCGCCTACCTCGTCGTCCTGGGGGCGGTGCCGCTGCTCGCGCCGCTGCTGCGGCGGGCGCGACCGGCCGTGGCCGAGGTGCACGCCGCCGTGCGCGGCGGACTCGGCCCCGCCTTCGCCACCGGGCTGCTCAGCGACCTGCTCAATCCCAAGATCGGGATGTTCTACCTCGCCGGCGTGCCCCAGTTCGTGCCCCCAGGTCAGGACGTCCTGGGGTGGACGCTGCTGCTCTCCGGCATCGACGTCGCCGTTGCCATGGCCTGGTTCGCCGTCCTGGCCTGGGCGGCCTGCGCGGCGGTGGCCGGTGTGCGCCGTCCCGCCGTCGGGGTGTGGTCCCAGCGGGTGGCCGGCGTCTCCCTCGTCGGCGTCGGGGTGGCCGCCGCGCTCGGCTGGTGACCAGGCGGCTCGAGAAACCGGCGGAGCCGTCTCTCCGAGGAGCTCCCTGTTACATGACGCACTCCGGAACGCTCAATGACTGGAACAACCCCGTCAATTGCTCGGCCAGTTCGTCGGTCGTTGCCAATTGATCCATGAGCTCGTCGTCGCTCAGCTCATCCAATCGACTGTACGTGGATTCCAGGAGACTGATCCGGCGGTCCCAGACAGCGATCATCCGATCATGCATTGCCTTGAGCTCGTGGGGCGGCGATAGCGCCTCGATGCCGTCGACTTCGTCTTCCTCGATCTTGATGGCCGCGCCGAACAGAGTGTCCTCGGCGTCCAACTCCTCAAGCCGTCGCGCTTCTTCTTTCGCATCCAGGCACAGCCGACTGACTCTGTCCTGATACTGATGTCGCGTAAGTGTCGCCTGCGTCTGCGTGATTTCCGTGCTCTGGCCGGAGCCCGACGTCACCGTGAACAGGACGCCGAGGGCCGTCAGGCAGGTGATGCCGACGCCTGCACCGATTGCTACCCGTAGCCTGATGCGCGCGCGGGCTTGCAGTTGGCTCCGTGACTCGCCGCCCCTGCTCTTTCCCTTGCGCTCATCCTTCCGATACCAGACCAGGAGCAGGCCGAGCGCCGCGATGGCCGTGCTGATGACACCGCCCGCGATGCTGACGCTTTGAGCATCCATGCGGGGTCCTCAGCATTCCTGCGCCGTCCGCCGATCAGTCGGGAGCTTTCGCACTGTCGATCCACGAAACTGGGCAAGCTGTCGCCCTTGATCTAGCCACTGGTGTCGTACGGCGTGGCGATGTCCATGTCCGTATCGATCCAGACAAGCCAGAGCTCACCCTCGCCCGTCGCGTCATACTCTCGCACTATCGCCAGCTCCTGGGTGGGATCCGGGTTGTTCTGGGCGACTCCCTCCAGGACTTGATTGATCTCACTGGCCGTCGCCTCGAGAAGATCGTTGCCCGGGGGCGCGGAAAGGTGAGCGCGATAGCAACCTTGAGTCGGCAGTGTGCAACAGATGTATCGCCCGCCGCTCTTCCGGCGAACCCAGTCCCTTGGCATCTCGACTCCTTCTGTGAATCGACATTCCAGAATTCGTCACACGACCGGCGTCCCAGGCCCGGCGAGGAGATCGGGTTACGAGAAGTGCCGGAACGCAAGGGTGCCAGCTCTGCCGTCACCGGAGCGTGACGGCGGCGTCGCCCCGCCGGCGCTGCCGTGGACGGCGACCGGCACTGTTGCGTGCGCGACATGCGGGCGTTCGGACTCAAGGGCTGCCACGAACGTGCCGAAGGTGCTTCCGGTGCGTCGGCGGCCGCAGTGCCCCGTGCCGACGCGGCCCCTCGGACCGGCACCGACCGCCGTCCCCAGAAGCACAGGAGCGCCGAACTCACGATGCACGTACTTCCGAAGCACCAACAGCGCACTGCCGACCTCGCGTCGCGCCGTCGCGGGACGGCGACGCGCGCCACGGCGCTCGCGCTCGCCGCCGCGGCGGGGATCACGGTGCTGTCCGGCTGTGCCGGCGCCGCGCAGGCGCCCGCGGCCGGCGGCTCCGCCACGTACGGCGTCGCCGACGCCTGGCCGGAGAACCTCTTCCCCTACATCGCCGCGGGGAACACCACGACGGTGCAGGACCTGCTCGGCCGCGTGCTGCCGTCGGTGTTCATCGTCCAGCCCGACTACACCGTGGAGTACGACCGCGAACTGCTCGCGGACGAGCCGCAGAACACCCTGGTGAACGGGCTGCAGACCACGGTCTACCACCTGAACCCGGACGCGGTCTGGAGCGACGGCACCCCGATCAGCGCCGACGACTTCGCCTACACCTGGCACGTCAGCACCAGCACCGACCAGGGCGGCTGCGCCGGCAACATGAGCACGACCGGTGTGGAGAACATCAGCGGCGTCACCGGCTCGGACGACGGCAAGACCGTCACCGTCACCTACGCCACGCCGTTCTCGGACTGGCAGAGCCTGTTCTCCGGCGCGCAGCCGCTGCTGCCGGCCCACCTCATGGCGGATCCGGACCCCGTCGAGCAGTGCGCCACCTTCGACGCCGGCTGGGCCACCGCCGACGGCCTGCCCGAGGACATCTCCGGCGGCCCGTGGCAGCTGGACAGCGGCAGCATCGACGCCGCCGGCCAGACCGCCGTCCTCACGCCGAACCCCGGGTACTGGGGCGCCGCGCCGGGGCTGAGCCGGCTGATCGTCCGCGTCGTCGGCGCCGACCCGGACGTGCAGGCCCTGGGGCTGGAGAACGGCGAGCTCGACGTCATCCGCCCGCAGCCGCAGCTCGACCTGATCGAGCGGATCGACGCCCTGGCGCCCGACGTCACCAGCGAGAGCACCTTCGGGCTGTCGTTCGAGCACCTGGACTTCAACACGCAGGACCCGCAGCTGGCCGACGTGAACGTCCGGCGGGCCTTCGCCATGGCGCTGGACCGGCAGGAGATCGTCGACCAGACCGTCGGCCAGATCTCGCCGGACGCCCAGGTGCTCGACAACCACCTGTACGTCAACAACCAGCCGCAGTACCGCGACAACGCGCCGGCGGAGTACGCGACCCAGGACGTCGCGGGCGCCAAGGCGCTGCTGGAGCAGTCCGGCTACGTCCTCGGGGACGACGGTGTGTACGCCAAGGGCGACCAGCGGCTGTCCTTCCGCATCGACACCACCCCGGGCAACGCCCTGCGGGAGACCACCATCACGGTCATGGCGCAGCAGCTCGCGCAGGCCGGCATCGAGGTGACCTTCAACCCGAACCCCGACCTGTTCAGCGGTCCGGACACGCCGACGTCGGTCGTCGCCGGCGGGTTCCAGATCGCGCTGTTCGCCTCGACCGGCTCGCCGTTCGCGACCAGCATGCTGCCGTCCTACCAGTCGCCGGCGCGCGGCTTCGGCCAGAACGTCTCGCGTGCCGGGACGGCCGAGATCGACGCGCTGCTCGACAAGGTGGCCTCGGACCAGGACCGGACCCAGCAGGCGGCCGACGCCAACGCGGTGGACGCGTTGCTGTGGGACCAGATGGCGACCATCCCGCTCTACCAGAAGCCGACCCTGCTGGCGTACGACAGCTCGCTGGAGAACGTCCGCAACAACGCCAGCCAGAGCGGGCCGCTGTGGAACGTGGAGGCCTGGGCGCTCGGGCAGTGACCTCTGAGCGGTAGGGGACGCAGAGCCCGCCTGGTCGACGTCGACCAGGCGGGCTCTGCCGTTTCGTGCCGTCGACGAGCGGCGGGCGCGCGGCGAGACTGAACCACCCGGGCCGCGCGATCCGTAGCCTCCTGCACACCGAGTGACGGAGGCGCGATGCATGTAGTTCCCCCCGCGACGGCCCGGATCCACGTCGTGGCCGGCAGCAGGACCCAGGGGTGAGACAGGACGAACGCGCTCCGTTCCAGTCGGCGCTGCAGCGGGCGAGGCAGGCCGCCTACCCTCCCGGCGAGTTCGTGGGTCAGGAGAGCTTCATGCAGGCCGGCGAGATCCGGCGGCTGGCCCGCCGCGCCCGCATCGGTCCCGGCGTCCCGGTCCTCGACGTGTGCTGCGGGGTGGCCGGGCCGGGCCGGCTGATCGCGGCGGAGCTGGGCTGCCGCTATCTCGGCCTGGACTACTCCGCCAGCGCCCTGGAGATCGCCCGCGAACTGGCCGGCGATCTGCCGTGCCGTTTCGAGCGGGCGCTCGTCCCGCCGTTGCCCGACGGCCCCTTCGAGGTCGTGCTCCTCCTGGAGGCGATGCTGGCCTTTCCCGACAAGCAGGACCTCGTGGGCGAGGTGGGTCGGGTGCTCGAGCCGGGCGGGCGCTTCGCCTTCACCGTCGAGGAGGGCCGGCCGCTCTCGCCCGAGGAGCGCGACCGGATGCCCGACGCGGACACCGTCTGGCCCATCGACCTGGCGGAGTTGACCGCCCTGCTGGACGAGGCCGGGCTGACCGTGACGTCGCGGGAGGAGTGCACCGCCCCCCATCGCGCGGTGGCGGCGGCGATGCTGCAGTCGTTCCGGGAGGACTCGGCCGGGATCACCGGCCAGGTCGGGACGCAGGCCCTGACCGATCTGATCACCGCCCATCAGCTGTGGGCCGACTGGCTGGGCAGCGGGCGGGTGCGGAAGTTCGCGCTGGTGGCCGAGAAGCGATGAGCTACAGCTACACCAGCTACCTGGCCGCGAAGAAGTCGGTGGACGACCGGGCCCTCAACCGCCCGGTGCTGGACGAACTCCGCCGCCTGATGCCGGCGGGCGCGCCCCGGATCCTGGAGGTCGGCGCCGGCCTGGGGACGATGGTGGCCCGCCTGCTGGAGTGGCAGGTCATCAGCGGCGGCGAGTACACCCTGCTCGACGTCGATCGGCAGCTGCTGCGCGATTCGCGCGCGTGGCTCGGCGAGTGGGCGGCCGCGCGGGGGGTGCCCACCGAACCGCTGCCGGACGGGCTGCGCCTGGGCGATCTGCGGGTCCGCCTGGTCGAGGCCGAGCTCGGCGGCTACCTGCAGGCCGGGCACGGGGAACCGGCCGACGTGCTGATCGCCAACGCGTTCCTGGACGTCGTGGACGTGCCGTCCGTCCTGCCCCGGCTCCTCCGGCTCCTGGTGCCCGGTGGCGTGTACTGGTTCACGATCAACTTCGACGGCGAGAGCGTCTTCCAGCCCGACCACCCCCACGACGGCGACGTCCTGGGGGCCTATCACCGCAGCATGGACGAGCGCGTCCGGCACGGCGGGCCGGCGGGGGAGAGCCGGGCCGGGCGCCATCTCTTCGGCCACCTGTGCGCCGCCGGAGCGCCGCCGTCGGCGTCGGGGTCGTCGGACTGGGTGGTGCACGCGCGCCCGGACGGTGCCTATCCGGACGGTGAGGCCCACTTCCTGGCGTGCATCCTGCAGACGATCGAGGACGAGCTGGCGAACCGGGAGGGAGGCGACGGCCTGGCCGACTGGATGACGGCCCGCCGCCGCCAGCTGGCCCGCGGCGAGCTGCTCTACATCGCCCACCAGCTCGATTTCGCCGGCCGGTCGCCCGGGTAGCGAAGCAGGGCCCGGATCGCGCGCTCTCGGCGAGCCCGCCGTGGACCGCCTGATTGCCGGGTGAACCATCTCGACCGCGGATCCGTGCTCCCTGTCAAAGGGAGCGACGGGTCGATACGGAGGCGCCGTGCGCACGGTTCGACTCGCCACGGTGCTCGGCGCTCTGATCACCCCCGTCCTGCTCGGAATCCTCGCCCTGACCGCCGGTCTCGGCGCTGCGGGCTGGGTCCTCGGACTGGCCGTCGGCTGGGGGGCCACGGCGCTCCTGGTCGCCGGCCGGAGCCGGAGCGGAGCACGTGGGCCCAAGCACGGTTCCCGACGTCGACCGGCGGTGGTCGGCGGAGGGGCGATCCTCCCGGCGGACTGGGTCACCCTGACCCGGGCGCTGCTGACCGCGGGGGTCGCGGGACTGGTCGCCGACTCGTCCGACCGGCCGCCGGCGGTCGCCGCGCTGGTGATCCTCGCCTCCGTCGCGCTCGTCCTCGACAGCGTCGACGGGCAGGTGGCGCGCCGCACCGGAACCGTCACGGCATTCGGTGCGCGCTTCGACTGCGAGGTCGACGCGTTCCTCATCCTGCTGCTGAGCGTGGCGGTGTCCCGGGACTACGGCGGCTGGGTGCTGGTCATCGGCATCGCCCGCTACGCGCTGCTGGTCGCCGGGTGGGCGGTCCCGTGGCTCGCCGCGCCGCTGCCGCCGCGGTACTGGGGCAAGGTCGTCGCGGCCGTGCAGGGCGTCGTCCTCACCGTCGCGGTCTCCGGGCTGCTGCCGCGCCTGGCCGGCATGCTCGCGGTCGGCGTCGCGCTGGTGCTGCTGGTCGAGTCGTTCGGCAGGAGCATCGTCTGGCTCTACCGCACCGGCGCCGGTCCGCGCACCCGCCGGGCGCTGCGATTCGCCACCGCGCTGGTCGCGGTCGGCGTCGTCTGGGCCGTTCTCGTCGCACCGCCGCGGCTCGATCAGCTGACGCCGGCCGCGTTCGCGCGCATCCCGGTGGAGGGCCTGGCCCTGGTCGGCATCGGCCTGCTGTTGCCGCCCCGGCCGCGACGGGTGCTGGCGGTGGCGGCCGGGGTCGCGCTGAGCCTGCTCGCCGTCCTCAAGCTGTTCGACCTGGGCTTCTACGAGAACCTGGGCCGTCCGTTCAACCCCCTGCTCGACTGGGGGTTCCTCCTCCCGGCGGTCGGCGTGCTGCGCGACTCGATCGGATCCGCGGCGACCAACGTCGTCCTCGTCCTGGCCGGGCTTGCCGTCGTGCTGCTGATCGCGGTCATCGTCGCGTCGACGATCCGGGTCAGCGGCGTGACCGCCCACCACCGGCGGCGCTCGGCCGGCGGGGTGGCCGTCCTGGGCACCGTCTGGGCGGTGTGTGCCGCGCTGTCGCTGCAGCTCGTCCCGGGCACCCCGATCGCCTCGGCGAGCAGCGCCGGGCTGGCCGTCACGCACGAGCGCGCCGTCGAGGGGGCCGTGCGGAACCAGCAGCGCTTCGAGGCGGCCAGCGCCTCGGCCGACCCGTATGCCGACGTGCCCACCTCGGACCTGCTCACCGGGCTGCGCGGCAAGGACGTCATCGTCGCCTTCGTCGAGAGCTACGGCCAGTCCGCGGTGCAGGGCAGCTCCTACTCACCCGGCGTCGAGGCGGTGCTGCGCAGCAGCGGCGCCGGCCTGGCCCGGTCCGGGTACTCGGCGCGCAGCGCCTTCCTCGACTCCCCGACCTTCGGCGGCGGCAGCTGGCTGGCCCACGCGACCCTGGAGTCCGGACTGTGGATCGACAGCAACCCGCTCTACGACCAGCTCATGGCCGGTGACCGGTTCACGCTGAG
Source organism: Geodermatophilus sp. SMS 5-13 (assembly GCF_059428245.1). Classification (NCBI taxonomy): domain Bacteria; kingdom Bacillati; phylum Actinomycetota; class Actinomycetes; order Geodermatophilales; family Geodermatophilaceae; genus Geodermatophilus; species Geodermatophilus sp. SMS 5-13. Next base: position 3,791,637 of record NZ_CP165729.1, on the reverse strand, counting down.
CGACGCCTTCGGCAAGGCGGGCTGGCGCACCGTCGCCGTCACCCCGGCCAACGAGCAGCCGTGGCCGGAGGGCAAGTCCTTCTACCACTATGACCAGATCTACGACTCGAGCAATCTCGGCTACCAGGGCCCGAAGTTCGGCTGGGCCGAGATGCCCGACCAGTACACCCTGGCCACCTTCCAGCGGTTCGAGCTCGACTCCGCGCACGACCCCCTGATGGCCGAGATCCATCTCGTCTCCTCGCACCACCCGTGGAGCCCGCTGCCGACCATGGTGCCCTGGGACCAGCTCGGCGACGGCTCGATCTTCGACCCGATGCCCGGTCAGGGGCTGTCGGCGGACGAGGCCTGGCGCGACATGGACACCGTCCGCCGGCTCTACGGGCAGTCCATCGAGTACTCCCTGGACGCGCTGCTCTCCTGGTTCACCAACCTGCACGACGACGACCTCGTCCTCGTGCTGCTCGGCGACCACCAACCGGTCGCGACGGTGAGCGGCGACGACGCCACCCACCAGGTGCCCATCTCCTTCGTGGCCTCCGACCCCGCCGTGCTCGACCGCGTCGCCTCCTGGCAGTGGCAGGCAGGGCTGCTGCCGAGCGCGACCGCCCCCGTGTGGCGCATGGACGCCTTCCGCGACCGGTTCCTGGACGCCTTCAACAGCTCCGCGGCCCCGCGCTGACGCACGTGGCATCGATGCCTGCGTACGAGAGGAGCCCCGGCGCGGTCCTCCCCGTGGTGGAGGAGGAACCGCCCGCTCCTCCCGCCACGGGACCCGGCGTGCACGTCGTCGTCCCGGCCGGGATCGACGATCCTGCGCGGGTCAGCGGCGGCAACCGCTACGACCGGAAGGTCTGCGACGGCCTCCGGGACGCCGGGTGGGCCGTGGCCGAGATCGCCGTCCCGGGGTCCTGGCCGCGACCCGATGCCGCAGCCCTGGGCGCCCTGGGGCGGGCACTCGACGCCCAGCCGGCCGGCGCGCTGGTCCTCGTCGACGGGCTGATCGCCTCCGCGGCCCGCACGGTGCTCGTGCCGCGGTCGGACCGGCTGCGCCTCGTCGTCCTGGTGCACATGATCTTCGGCGGGGACGACGTCGCCGCGTGCGACGAGCGGGCCGTGCTCGCCGCCGCGCGGGCCGTCGTCACCACCAGCGCCTGGACCCGGCGTCAGTTGCTCGACCGGTACGCGCTCCCGCCTGCCCGCGTGCACGTCGCCCGCCCGGGGACCGAGGCGGTGCCGGTGAGCGCCCGGCCGGCCGACGGCGGACGGCTGCTGTGCGTCGGGGCGCTCGCGCCGCACAAGGGCCAGGACCTGCTGCTGGAGGCGCTGGCCGCAACGGCCCGCCTGCGCTGGCGCTGCGCGCTCGTCGGCCCGCTGGATAGCGACCCGCGCTTCGTCTCGTCCCTGCGGCGACGGGCCGCGGCCGCGGGGATCGCCGATCGGCTGCGGATCCCGGGTCCCCGCACCGGAGCCGCCCTGCAGGACGAGTACCGCAGAGCCGACCTGCTCGTCGTGCCCTCGCGGACGGAGACCTACGGCATGGCGGTCACCGAGGCGCTCGCCGCCGGCCTACCCGTGATCGCGAGCGGCGTCGGCGGGCTCCCCGAGGCCCTGGGACGCACGGTGTACGGCGTGCCGGGTCTCCTGGTGCCGCCCGAGGACGGTGCCGCCCTCACCGTGGCGCTCGCCCGCTGGCTCACCGACGCCGGTCTGCGCCGGCGTCTGCGGCGGGCGGCCCTGCGCCGGCGGGAGACCCTGCCGGGCTGGCAGGCGACCGGCGTCCGCCTCCGGGCCGTGCTGTCCGCCGTCCATGCTGAACTGGATCGGCCGGCTCGCCCGTGTTGACCAGTGCGGGGGACGGAGGGCGGGCGGGCTTGAGGCGACGTGCGTGGACGGCGGCACGCCTGCTGTGCGCTGCCCTGATCCTGGTCGCCCTCGTCCGGCAGGTCGGTGCCGGCCCGTTCCTGGACGGCCTGCGCGGGCTCGGCCCGGGCACGCTGCTCGCCGCCACCGCGATCGGCGCCGTGATCACCCTCTGCTCGGCTTGGCGCTGGCGGGTCGTGGCCGGGGCGATGGGGGTGGGCATCGCGCTGCCCGCCGCCACGGCCGCCTACTACCGGTCGCAGTTCCTCAACAGCGTGCTGCCCGGGGGCGTCGTCGGTGACGTCCAGCGGGGGGTGCAGCACGGCGTCGGCGCCGGCGACCTCGGCCGCGGTCTGCGGGCCGTCGTCTGGGAGCGCGCGGCGGGACAGGCCATCCAGGTGGCGCTGGCCCTCGTCGTCCTCCTGGCCGTCCCCTCGCCGGTGCAGGGGGTGATACCGCTGGTCGCCGCGGCGAGCGCCGCGGCCGTGGTCGCCGTCCTGGTCGCCGGCCGCGGGGTGCTGCGGCGCGCCCCCGCCGCCCCGGGGCGCGTCCTCGGCAGGACGTTCGCCGAGATCCGCCAGGCGCTGTTGCAGCCGGCCACGTGGCCCGCCGTCCTGCTCACCTCGCTGCTCGTCGTCGGCGGGCTGCTGGGCATGTTCCTGATCGCGGCGCGAGCCGCCGGAGTGGACGGCCCGCCGCAGCAGTTGCTCCCGCTGGCGCTGATCGTCCTGCTGGCCGCCGCGGTGCCGCTCAACATCGGGGGATGGGGGCCGCGCGAGAGCGTCGCGGCCTGGGCCTTCGCGTCCGCGGGCTGGGGCGCCGGCCCCGGAACCGCCGTCGCGACCGCCTTCGGCGTGATGACCCTGGTGGCGACGCTGCCCGGCGCCGTCGTCCTCCTCGTCGGCTGGCCGCACCCCCGGTGGCGGAGAGCCCGGCCGGAGGAGGCGCCGGACGCGGCGACCGGAGAGGTGCTCAGCGCGGCCTCGCCGGACGGTGTGCCGCAGGCCTGACCGTTACTCGTGACCGGCTGGTCGTCCCGCGCGGGACGGCACCAGTTCCGCCACCGCCTGCTCCAGCGCGGCCCGGAAGGCACGCACCGCCGGGTGGGCCGCGGAGCCGCGGCGGACCCCGGTGAACAGCCGACGGGTGGGCCGGCCGGGCAGCGCTCCCAGCTGCACCGCCGGCCGCCGGAAGGTCCACAGCAGGTCGGGGAGCAGCGCCAGCGCGTGACCGTTCTCGACCAGGTGCACGTGCAGGAGATAGTCGGGGCTGTCGAAGCGGACGTCCGGCTCCGAGCCCGTCTCGCGCAGCAGCCGGCGCGCCCACCGGCCGGGCGGGGTGTCGGCGGGGTCGAGCACCCACGGCACGCCGGCGAGGTCGGCGGGCATCGCCGGGCGGCGGCTCAGCGGCCCCTCCGGCGGCAGGGCCAGCCGGATCTCGTCGAGCAGCAGATCCCGCTCGTCGACGCCGGGCGGCGCGCCCACCCCGCCCGGGTACTCCTCGCCGAGGACGACGTCGACGTCGTGGGCGAGCAGCCCGGCGAAGGACGGCTCGGGTTGGCGCTGGGTGATCTCGACCCGCAGGCGGGGGTGCTCGGCGGCCAGCCGCGTCAGCGCGGCGGGCACCAGGGTGAGCAGCACGCTCTGGAAGGAGGCCACCCGCAGCGTCCCGGAGACCTCGGTCAGCGAGGCGGCCAGCTCCGCCTCGGCCAGCTCCAGCCGCTCGAGCACCGCGTCGGTGTGCCCGACGAGGATGCGTGCCTGCTCGGTCAGCCGGACCCCGCGGCCCACCCGCTCGAGCAGCCGCACCCCGGTCTCCGTCTCCAGCTGGGACAGCTGCTGGGAGATCGCCGACGGGCTGTAGTTGAGCGCGCGGGCGACCTCGGCCAGCGTGCCGCGCCGTTCGAGCTCGCGCAGCAGCCTCAGCCGGTGGACGTCGAGCATCCGGCACCCCCCCGATCGTTCAGTCACGCTTACCAGTATGGGCCTGAAACATTCGCTGGACGATCCGATTCAGTGGCCGGACGCTGGACGGGTGACGACGACGAGCCCCGCGCCGACCGCCTCCCGCGCCGCACCGGTGCGCGAGGGCAGCGGCGTCGCCGTCCTCATGGTGCTCGGCTCGTGCACGTCGCTGCAGGTGGGCGCGGCGTTCGCGGCCCGCCTGTTCCCGGTGATCGGCAGCTCCGCCGCGACGTTCCTGCGGCTGGCCATCGCCGCCGTCGTGGTGCTCGTCGCCGTCCGGCCGCAGCTGCACCGGTGGACGGCCGGCCAGTGGCGGTCGGTGGCGCTGCTCGGGCTGTCGCTCGCGACCATGAACGGCTGCTTCTACGCCGCGATCGCCCGCATCCCGCTGGGCACCGCGGTGACCATCGAGTTCCTCGGGCCGCTGACGCTGGCCGCCGTGCTCTCCCGGCGGCTGCGCGACCTGGTGTGGGTGCTGCTCGCCGCCGGCGGGGTCGTCCTGCTCGGGGCGGCCGACGGCGTCGGCGGCGGCCGGCTCGATCCGGTCGGGATCGGCTTCGCGCTGGCCGCCGGGGTGTTCTGGGCCGGCTACATCCTGGCCGGCGCGCGGGTCGGAGCCGCCGTCCCGGGCCAGGGAGGGCTGGGCGGGGCGCTGCTGGTCGGCGCGGTGCTGCTGGCGCCGCTGGGTGTGCCGGGGGCGGTCGCGGTGACGACCCGGCCGGAGGTGCTGCTGCTCGCCGCGGGCACCGCCGTGCTCGCCTCGGTCATCCCGTACTCCCTGGAGCTCGCCGCGCTGCGGCGGCTGCCGCCGCGGCTGTTCGGCGTCCTGCTCAGCCTCGAGCCCGCCGTCGCGGCGACCGCCGGCCGGCTGCTGCTGGACCAGCGGATGGGGGTCCGCGAGGCGGTCGCCGTCGCGGTCGTCGTCCTCGCCAGCGCAGGGTCCACGCTCACCGCCCGGCGGACCGCGGACACTCCCGCCCTCGGCTGACTCCTCCGGACGGCCTGACAGGTGCACGATGGCGGGCATCGTTCGCCTCATCCCGAGGGACGCGTGAGAGATGGTCGCCCCGCTCGCCGCCACCACCAACTGGACCGGGATGGCCGGCGTCTCGAGTCTCCTGCTGTCGGCGAGCATCATCGCGGCCCTCATCACCGGGACCATCAACCTGACCCTCGCCCGCCGACGGAGCCGTGAGGAGGAGCGCGCGAGGGTGCGCAACACCTTCGCCGAGGCATTCAAGGCCTACAGCGAATACCGCGAGTTCCCCAACGCGATCGCCCGGCGCGACGCCGCCCGGTCAGCGGACGAGCGGCAGCGGTTGTTCGAGGCGCTGCGTCAGCTCGATGCCCGGCTCGCGTTCTACCGGACCTGGGCCCTGCTCGAGGCCCCGGCGGTCGGCGCCGTGTACGAGGCCCTCCTCGAGGAGGCGCGGGCCATCACCGACAAGGCCATGCGAGCCGCGTGGGCCCAGCCGGTCGATGCCGACGACGTCGACCAGAACCTCGATCCACGGCTCCTGGACCCCGCGGCGCTCACCTCGTCCGAGGACGCCTTCCGCGAGGCCGTGGCGATGCACCTGCGGAAGCTCGCGCCGCGCTGGTCGTGACACCGCCGGTGCGTTCAGTCCTCGCCGGCCGGCTTGCGCGCCCGGCTGGGCTGCACCCGCATCGGCTCGCCGGGCATCTTCGGGTAGTCCGGGGGATAGGGCAGGTCGCCGAGGCCCTGGTCCGCGGCCTGCCGCTCGGCGAGCTCGAGCAGCGGCTCGATGGAGAACGAGTGCTCGGCCAGGCCGGCGTGCTTGTCACCGACCTCGGCGAAGCGCTTGGGCATGGTGAGGACGTCGAAGTCGGTCGGGTGGACGTCGGGCAGCTCGTCCCAGTCGACCGGGGCGGACACCGGCGCGTGCGGCTTGGGCCGGATGGAGTAGGCGGAGGCGATCGTGCGGTCCCGGGCCATCTGGTTGTAGTCGATGAAGATCTTCTCGCCGCGCTCCTCCTTCCACCACGACATCGTCACGCGGTCGGGCAGCCGGCGTTCCAGCTCGCGTCCGAACGCGATCACCGAGCGGCGCACCTCCGGAAAGGTCCACCGCGGCTGGATCGGCACGTAGATGTGCACGCCGCGCCCGCCGGAGGTCTTCGGCCAGCCCTGCATGCCGAACTCGCCGAGCAGTTCGCGCACGTGCGGTGCCACCCACACCGCGTCGGAGAAGTCCGTGCCCGGCTGCGGGTCGAGGTCGATGCGGATCTGATCGGGCTGCTCGACGTCGGTCTTCGACACCGGCCACGGGTGGAAGGTCAGCGTGCCCAGGTTGGCGCACCACGCGACCACGGCGACCGAGTCGGGCGCGACCTCGTCCGCCGTCCGCCCGCTGGGGAAGGTGATGTGCGCCGTCTGCACCCATTCGGGCGCGTTCTTCGGCACCCGCTTCTGGTAGAAGGCGTCGCCGGTGTTGTCGACCCGCGTCGAGATCCGGGCGCCCTCGAACACCCCGCCGGGCCAGCGCTCCAGCGTCGTCGGCCGGTCCCGCAGCGCGAACAGGATGCCGGGGCCCACCGACACGAAGTACTCGACGACGTCGATCTTGCGGATCCCGCGCTCGGCGAAGTACGGCTTCTCCGGGTTGGAGACGCGCACCTCGTGCCCGTCGATCTGCAGGACGGCGGCGTCCTTGCTCGCGGCCATGGGCGCTGCTCCTCTCGCTCAGCAGCGCGGGGAAGGCGCTGGCGCCGTGCTAGGCGGCCGGGCAGGTCAGCCCGTCCTGCGGCGCGGTCAGGTCGATCAGGTACCTGTTCACCGCGTCGGTGACGCACGGGGTCTTGGGGTAGCTCGTGTGCCCCTGACCCTGCCACGTCAGCAGGACGCCGGACTCCAGATCCTTTGCCATGTCCACCGCACCGGGCAGCGGGGTCACCGGATCGCCGGAATTGCCGACGACGAGGATCGGCGCCGAGCCGTCGGCGTCGCGCTTCGGCAGCGGCGTCCGGTCGACGTCCCAGGCCGAGCAGGTGTAGAGGCTGACCGCCGACCCGGCCCCGAACAGCGGGTACTTCTCGTTCCACTCGGCGGCCAGTTTGCGCACCTGGCTCTCCGGCACGTCCTCGTCGGTGCTGGTGTCCGCGCAGTTGATCGTGATGTTGGCGTCGAACAGGTTGGAGTAGCTGCCGTCGTCCAGCCGGCCGGAGTAGCTGTCGGCCAGGGAGAACACGCCCGCCGAGTCGCCCTTCTGGGCCGCGGCCAGCGCCTGGGCCAGCTGCGGCCAGGACCCCTGGTCGTAGAGCGCGGCCTGGATCGCGGTCATGACCACGCCGGCGGTCGCCTTCCGCTTCTCGCCCTGGGCCGTGCTCGGGATCGGCGTCGCGCCGGCCTGGGCGAGCAGGTCGGTCACGGCCTTGCGCGGGTCCGGTCCGATCGGGCAGCCGGCGATCAGGCCGGTGCAGTTCTGGGCGAAGGCGTCGAAGCCGGCCTCGAAGCCGGCCGCGCTGGCCTCGGCGTCCTCCACCGGGTCGGCCTCGGGGTCGACCGCCGCGTCGAGCACGAGCGCGCGCACCTTGTCGGGGAACAGCTCGGCGTAGGTGGAGCCCAGGGTGGTGCCGTACGAGTAGCCGAGGTAGGTCAGCTGGTCGTCGCCCAGGGCCTCGCGGATGCGGTCCATGTCCCGGGCGGTGTCGACGGTGTTGAAGCTGCCCAGCGCGTCGCCGTACTTGTCCTCGCAGTCCGACGCCACCTCGTCGGCGAGCGCGAGCGCGTCGTCGAGCTGCTTCTCGGTGACCGGCCGCGGCTCCGCGGCCACCAGCCGATCCTTCAGCTCGGCGGGGATGCACTCGACCGGCGTGGACAGGCCCACACCCCGCGGGTCGAAGCCGACCAGGTCGAACCGGCGCAGCACGTCCTCCGGCATGGACAGGGCCAGCCCGATCGCGGCGTCCGCGCCCGAGCCGCCGGGACCGCCCGGGTTGATCACCAGGGAGCCGATCCGGTCGGTCTGCCCGGCCAGCTTCACCCGCACCAGGAACAGCGGGAGCGTCGCCCCCTGTGGCTCGTCGTAGCTGATCGGCACCTCGGTGCGGCCGCACTCGAAGCCGAGGTCGCGGTCCGCGCCGGGCTGCCCGGCGATCAGCGGCAGGATCTGCTCGCTGCAGTCGCTCCACTCGATCGGCGGCACCTCGGCGGGCGTCGCCGCGCCGCTGTCCTCCGCCGTCTCCGACGCCGCCATCGTGGTGGCGAACGAGGTGCAGCCGGTCAGCAGGAGCAGCAGCCCCGCGACCGCGGCGAGCAGGTGAGGACGACGACGCATGATCACGAGCGTATGGGCCTCCCGCCGCCCGTGCAGCGGACCGCCGGCCGGGGAGGGCCGGTTCAGCCGTCCAGCACCTCGGCGAGGTCGTACCTCACCGGGATGTCGAGCTGGTCGTACGTGCAGCTCAGCGGCTCCCTGTCGGTCCGCCAGCGGAGGAACTGGCCGGTGTGACGAAGCCGACGCCCCTCGAGCTGGTCGTACTTGATCTCCACGACCAGCTCCGGGCGCAGCGGCACCCAGGAGAGGTCCTTCTTGGCGTTCCACCGGCTGATCGCCCCGGGCATCCGCCGCTCGGGACCGCCCTCCTCCGCCGCCCCGTTCGCGGCGGCGGCCGCCGCGGCCGCCTGGAACTCGGCCCAGTCCCGCCAGGGGTGGTTCTCCAGCGCGTTCTCCCGGTACGGCGCCAGCTCCTCCACCAGCTCCGCCCGGCGGGCCATCGGGAAGGACGCCGCGACGCCGATGTGCTGCAGGTCGCCGGCGTCGTTGTACAGCCCGAGCAGCAGCGAGCCCACGATCGGCCCGCTCTTGTGCCACCGGAACCCCGCGACCACGCAGTCGGCGGTGCGCACGTGCTTGACCTTGGTCATCAACCGCTGATCGGGCCCGTACGGCAGATCGGCCGCCTTGGCGACGACGCCGTCCAGCCCGGCGCCCTCGAACTCCTCGAACCAGCGCTGCGCGGTCGCGGCGTCCTGGGTGATCGAGGTGACGTGCACCGACGGCGTCGTCGTCACGACCTCCCGCAGCCTGGCCTGCCGCTCGGCGAACGGCGTCTCGAGGAAGGACTCGTCGCCGAGGGCGAGCAGGTCGAAGGCGACGAACGTGCCCGGGGTGTTCTCCGCCAGCAGGTTGACCCGCGAGGCGGCGGGGTGGATGCGCTGCAGCAGCGCCTCGAAGTCGAGCCGGTCGCCGGTCTGGATGACGATCTCGCCGTCGACCACGCAACGCTCCGGCAGTGCGGCCCTGACCGCCTCGACCACCTCGGGGAAGTAGCGGGTCAGCGGCCGCTCGTTGCGGCTGCCCAGCTCCACCTCGTCGCCGTCCCGGAACACGATGCAGCGGAAGCCGTCCCACTTCGGCTCGTAGTACAGGCCGTCCCCGGTGGGCAGCTTGGTCGAGGCCTTGGCCAGCATCGGCTTCACCGGCGGGAGCAGCGGCAGGTCCATGACCTGCAGTCAAGCAGCAGGGGACGACGTCCGGCGAGCACGGCGCGTCCCCGGCACCACGGCGGGCACCCGTTCGGCGTAGTCGTCGTAGGTCGCGCCCAGCGTGCGGCGCAGGTCGCGCTCCTCGAACCGGAGCCCGACGGCGATGTAGGCGGACGCGGCGACCGCGAACAGCAGGTGCCCGACGGTCATCCGGGGCGTGGCCCAGAAGGCGATCAGCAGCCCGAGCATCATCGGGTGCCGCACCCAGGCGTAGAGCCACCGCTCGGAGAACGCGGGGCCGGGATACGGACCGCGGGCCGGGTCCCACCGAGCCTGGCGCAGGCCGGTGAAGTCCCCGTGGTCCACCATGAACGTCACCGCGAACACGACCGACCAGCCCAGGACGTAGAGCGCCCACAGCACCGGGACCCACGGGCCGGAGACGCTCCAGACCTCACCCGGCAGCGGCCGCCACTGCCAGAAGAGCAGGCCGAGCAGCAGCGCGGAGACGAGCACGAACGTGCTGCGCTCGACGGCCGCGGGCAGCACGCGGGCCAGCCGGCGCTTGACCCCGGCGCGCGGCATGACCGAGTGCTGCACCGCGAACAGCAGCAGCAGCGCCGCGTCGATCAGCAGCGACGTCCACCGCGAGCCGCGCGGCGGCCCGTCGACGCTGGTGGGGGCGAGCGACAGGTCGGCGAGGAAGCCGACCGCCCAGACCGAGGCGGCCAGGAAGGCGGCGTAGGCGAGGACGGCGTACGCCTGGAGGAGGGGGCGTGCGGATCGCATGCCCCTGACCCTGCGGCTGCCCGGCCGTGCGAGTCAGCCGTGGAAACACCTCAGTTCCGGGCCATCCAGACCGCGACCTGGGCACGGGAGCGCACCCCGAGCCGCATCCGGATCCGGTCCACGTGGGACTCGACCGAGCGCTCGGTGATGACCAGCCGGGCCGCGATCTCGCGGTTGGTCAGCCCCTCGGCGACCAGCGTCGCGACCTCGCGCTGGCGCGGGGTCAGGGTGGGCGCGGCCGGGCGACGGGACGCGCGCAGGCCGAGGAAGGCGCGGATCGTGCGGCTGAGCGCGTCCGCGTCGCCGACGAACGGCAGGTGGCTGCGCCCGGGCAGCACCGCGAGCCGCGCGCCGGGGATCCCGGCGGCGAGCGCCTCGCCCTGGCGCAGCGGCGCGGCGCGGTCCCGCTCGCGGTGGACGACGAGGGTCGGGGCACGGACCTGCAGGAGGAGGCCCGTGACGTCCACGTCGTAGCAGGTGGCGAGCATGTCCCGGGCCCGGTCCGCCGGCGCCGCCGCCCGCTGGTAGCCGGCGAACGCCTGGCGGGTCGCCCGGTCGGCGTCGGGGGCGAAGATGTCGGTCAGGACGTCGGAGCCGAGACCCCACTCCGTGGCCACGAGGCCCAGCACGTGCTCCCGGACGGCGGGGGCGGCGATCTCCGCGCCCCGCGCCCAGCCGCCGTAGAGCACCAGCCGGCGCACCCGCGCGGGGTGCTCGGCGGCCCACCGGACCGCCACGGCCGCGCCCAGGGAGGTGCCCACCAGGTCGACGGGCTCCGGTCCCGCGGCCGCCATGACCGCCGTGAGGGCGTCGTCCTCCAGGTCGGGCGAGGGCCGGCGCGGGGTGGGCCCGGAGAGGCCGCAGCCGGGCTTGTCGTAGCGGATCAGGGTCCGGCCCTCGGCCAGCGCCCGGTAGAAGGCGCGCTCCGCCGGCAGGGCCCAGCCGCGCTCGAGGTGGGTCAGCCAGCCGGACACGTAGACCAGGGCGGGGCCGGAGCCCGCGGCGGCGTAGGCGATCGGGTCGCCGTCCGGGAGCCGCACCCGCGCGATGCGCTGGTCCACCCTGCGGATTCTGCCTCCGCGGGGGCCGGACCGAGGGCGAACCGATCAGTCCCGTCGGACGCCGTAGCGGGTGAAGAGCATGCCGTCCTCCTCGAGCACCTGGGTCAGGTCGAGCCGGACGAAGTCGTGCAGGGGCTCGTCGCCGACCAGCCGCACCTCGCCGCCGACGAGGGCGGGGGCGATGGACAGGTCGAGCTCGTCGACCACGCCCGCGGCCAGCGAGCTGCGCAGCAGCTGGGGACCGCCCTCGCAGGTGATCTCCACGAGGCCCCGCTCGACCAGCCGGTCGACGGCCGTCGGCAGGTCGACGTCGTCCTCCCCGCAGACCAGCACCTGCATGCCGGCGGCCGCCAGCGCGGCCCGCCGGTCGGGGTCCGCGGCCTCGCAGGTGAGGACCAGGGTGGGGGAGGAGCCGCCCGCCAGCGGGCTCTGCGGGCTCAGGGACGCCCGGCGGGTGACCACGGCGATCGGCGCGGTGCCCGCCCGGCCGAGCGCCAGCCGGATCCGGCCCACCGCGGAGTCGTCGGACATCGGGCCGTAGCCCTCGGCGAGCGCGGTGCCGGCGCCGACCAGGACGACGTCGGCCAGCGCGCGCAGCATCCGGAACACCCGCAGGTCACCCGGCGACTGCAGGCCCCGGCTGCGCCCGGAGACGGTCGTCGCGCCGTCGAGGGAGGCGATGAAGTTGACCCGCAGGAACCGCCCGGGCGGGGCCTCGTAGGCCTGCGCCAGGCTCGCGTCGTCGTCGAGGTCCCGGACGTCGGGGAACACGGCGCGCATGTCAGCAGGTGGTCAGGACGGCGGCGGTCTCCGCCGGCAGGGTCACGGTCTCCCGGTCCAGCCGGGGCTGCTCGCCGGTGCTGAACAGCACCCCGGTGGCCGGGCGGTCGATCTCCAGCTCGCGGGGCGCGTCGGCCAGGTTGGCGACGACGCGCAGCGAGCCGCGGGTGATGGCGATCCAGCGGTCGTCGTCGTCCCAGCTGACCGCCATCGCGGCGAGGTCGGGGTCGACCAGCTCGGGGTGGTGCCGGCGCAGGGCCAGGAGCGTCCGGTGGATCTCGAGCAACCGGTCGTGCGGCTCCTTGGCCGGCTCGGACCAGTCGAGCTTGGAGCGGGTGAACGTCTCGGGGTCCTGCGGGTCGGGGACGACGTCGGCGTCCCAGCCGTGCTCGGCGAACTCCCCGATCCGGCCCTCGGCCGTCGCCCGGCCCAGCTCGGGCTCCGGATGGCTGGTGAAGAACTGCCAGGGCGTCGTCGCCCCCCACTCCTCGCCCATGAACAGCATCGGCGTGAACGGGCTGGTCAGCACGATCGTCGCGCCGACGGCGAGCAGGCCGGGGGAGAGGGACGCCGAGATCCGGTCGCCGACCGCCCGGTTGCCGATCTGGTCGTGGTCCTGCAGGTAGCCGAGGAACTTCCAGCCGGGCAGCAGCGCGGTGTCGACCGGGCGGCCGTGGTGCCGCCGGCGGAAGCTGGACCACGCGCCGTCGTGGAAGAACGCGCCGGTGAGCGTCTTGGCCAGCCCGGCGAGCCCGGCCTCGGCGAAGTCGCCGTAGTAGCCCTGCCCCTCGCCGGTCAGCGACGCGTGCAGGGCGTGGTGGAAGTCGTCGCTCCACTGGGCGGTCAGCCCGAGCCCGCCGGCCACCCGCGGGGTGACCATCCGCGGGTCGTTGAGGTCGCTCTCGGCGATCAGCGTCAGCGGCCGGCCGACGGCGACGGACAGCTTGTCGACCTCCTGCGCCATCTCCTCCAGCACGTGCGTGGCCCGCTCGTCGACCAGCGCGTGGACGGCGTCGAGCCGCAGCCCGTCGACGTGCATGTCCCGGAACCACATCAGGGCGTTGTCGAGGACGTAGCGGCGCACCTGGTCGGAGTCCGGCCCGGAGAGGTTGATCGAGCTGCCCCAGGTGGTGGCGCCCCCCGAGGCGTTGATCGGGAAGAACTCCGGCAGGTAGTTCCCGGACGGGCCGAGGTGGTTGTAGACGACGTCCTGGATCACGCCGAGCCCGCGCTGGTGGCAGGCGTCGACGAACCGCTGGTAGGCCGCGGGACCGCCGTAGGTCTCCTGGACCGCGTACCAGAGGACGCCGTCGTAGCCCCAGTTGTGCGGTCCGTTGAACGCGTTGACCGGCAGCAGCTCGACGAAGTCGACGCCGAGGTCGACCAGGTGGCCCAGCTTGTCGATCGCGGCGTCCAGGGTGCCCTCGGGGGTGAACGTGCCGACGTGCAGCTCGTAGACGGCGCCGCCGGCCAGCGGCCGCCCGGTCCACGCGGTGTCGCCCCACGAGTGGGCGGACGGGTCGAACCGGCGGGACAGGCCGTGCACGCCGTCGGGCTGGCGTCGCGAGCGCGGGTCCGGGCGCGGCGTCTGGTTGTCGTCCAGCAGGAACCCGTAGTCCGCCTCCGGGGAGGCCTCGACCTCCGCGCGCCACCAGCCGTCGTCGTCCCGGCTCATGTCGTGGACGGCGCCGTCGACCTGGAGCCGCACGCGCTCCGGCAGCGGCGCCCAGACGGCGAACTCGACGGGGTCGGGCATGGAGGAGCCTTCCTTCCGGCAGCGGGAGCCCAGGCATCATGCCCGGGCGCCGTCGGCTCAATCGTCGGCGACCCGGACGACGACGCTGCCGAGCTTGCGGCCGGTCTCGACGTACCGGTAGGCCTCGACGATCCGCTCGAGCGGGTAGCGGCGATCGACGAGCGGCCGGAACCGGCCGGACCCGAGCAGCTCCGCGAGGCGCCGGATCATCGCCTGGTCGTGCCGGGGATACGGGAAGCGCACCCGCCGGCCGGGCGACAGGGGCGAGACCGCCGCGAGCGCCAGGTTCTGCGCCGCCGGCCCGAGCTCCGCCGAGGTGTAGGTGCCGCGGGGTCCCAGCAGCGGCCGGCAGCGGGCGAACGTGCTCTTCCCGACCGCGTCGAGGACGGCGTCGTAGCGCTGCCCGTCGTCGGTGACGTCCTCGGCGGCGGCGTCCACGACGCGCTCGGCGCCCAGCCCGCGGACGACGTCGGCGTTGCCCGGCGCCACGGCGGTCACCCGGACGCCGCCGGCCGCGAGCAGCTGGACGGCCGCCGAGCCGATCGCCCCGGTGGCCCCGAGCACGAGGACGGACTGCCCGCGCCGAACCCGGGCGACCCGGACGAAGGCGAGGGCGTAGTGCGCGCCCTCGGTGGCCGCGGCCGCCTCGTGGAAGTCCACCCCCGGCGGCACCCGCGCGACCGAGGCGTGCGCGCCGACGGCCGGGTGCTCCGCGTGCGCGCCGAACCGGCCCTCCACGTAGCCGAACACGCGGTCCCCGGGCGCGAACGTCGTGACCTCCGGCCCGGCCGCCGTCACCACGCCCGCGAACTCCGTCCCGAGCACCCGCACGCGGGGCCGCGGGAGGCCGGTGCCGAGCCGGACGAGGACGGGCGTGCCCGCGCGGTAGGCGCAGTCGGTGCGGTTCACCGTCGTGGCCACCACGCGCACCAGCAGGTCGTCGTCGGCGGTCCGCGGCGGGTCCACGTCCAGGACCCGGACGACGTCCGGCGGGCCGTACCGGGTGCGGACGGCGGCGCGCACGGCCGGACCCTACCGGCGCCTCGACGCGACGAGAGCCGGGCCGGGGAACGCCACCCCGGCCCGGCTCCCTCGCCCGCTCCTCCCGTCAGACGTGCAGGCGCTGGCCCACGTAGATCATGTGCGGGTTGTGGACGGCGCCCCGGTTCTGCGCCCAGAGCGCGCGCCAGCTGATGCCGTGCGCACGCGCGATCTTCGCGAGCGTGTCACCGCTCTTCACCACGTAGCTGCCCCCGGACGCGTGCGACGCGTGCGAGGCCCGCGCCGACGTGGCACCCGGTGTCGAGCCGCCCCGCAGGTGCCGCCCGCAGACCGGCCACGCGCCGACGCCCTGGCCGGCGAGCGTCCGTTCGGCCACGGCGATCTGCTGCGCCGGTGATGCCAGATCGGCCCGGGCGGCGTAGGCGCCACCGCCGTAGGCCAGCCAGGTGGAGCGGCTGAACTGCAGCCCGCCGTAGTAGCCGTTGCCGGTGTTGATGTGCCAGTTCCCCCCGGACTCGCACTGTGCGACGCCGCTCCAGTCGTGTCCGGCGGCGGACGCCGGCGCGGCGAGGGCGACGCCCCCGATCGCGGTGCCCAGGGCCAGCGCACCGCCGCACAGCAGGCGGCGGACACGGCGGTACCCGGGAAGGTCGTGCTGGGACATGGATCCTCCGATCCCCGCCGGCGAGGTGAGCTGTCGGGTTCGGGCGATCGGTGTGCCCGGCCGCCGGTGGCGGCTTCACCCCGAGACGCAGCGCGTGCGTCAGATGTGGTTCCCCCGCCCCCGTCCGTGGGCTGATCAGAGGGACAGGCAGCCGGTGGACGGGGTTGGGCGGGCCGGCGCCTCGCACCCGGCCGAGTGAGGCCCGGGCACGCGCGAAACCGTAGGGAGGGCCCTCCGGCTGGGCCTGTCGAACCGGGCGGTTCCCGGGCGTGGCGTCGGCGTTTCGCCGACGCGCCGACGCCGGTCCTGCACAGCGCACTCGCCCCGCGACACACCGTCGCGGAGCGGGTGCTTCCCGCATCCGGGTGACGGTGCGCGCGTCGCGGCGGAACCGGCCCCACCGGCGGCTGCCGCCCGCTACGGTCCCGTGCCGACCGGTACCACCGAGTACCCCAACCCCGCCGGCAAGGGAGCATGCATGGGCGCGCTGCGAACGGTCGTCTTCCCGGCCCTGCGGCTGCTGGTCTGGGCGGTCATCGCCGCCGCCCTCGCGGTGCTCGCCTTCCGCGGCGGCGCGGACGCCGACGTGGCCGCCGGCCCCGGCGCGCCGACCGTCGACCTGACCGCGCCGACCGTTCCCGCCGCCCGCGGCTCGGTGGTCAACACGGTCACCGTCACCGGCACGGTCGTGGCCGATCCCGCCGTCCCGGTGAAGGCCACCGCGGCCGGCACCGTCCGCCGGCTGCTGGTCGCCGCCGGGGACCGCGTGACCGCGGGGCAGGCGCTGCTCGAGATCCGCTCGGAGGAGGAGCGCGAGCCCCTCACCGGCACCGACGCCGAGGGCAACCCGACCGTGACGCCCCGCCCGCCGCTGGTGACGACCACGACGGTGAAGACGGCCGCGGCCGGCACGGTCGGCGCCCTGGACGTGCTGGTCGACCAGGTCGTCGCGGTGGGGGACCGGGTCGGCGCGGTCTCCCCGGGCACGCTGTCGGTCACCGCCCCGCTCACCCAGGCCCAGCAGTTCCGGCTGCTCACCCCGCCCTCCACCGCGCAGGTCACGGTGCAGGGCGGCCCGGCGCCCTTCCCGTGCGGCGGCCTGACACTCGGCGCCCCGGACGACGACAGCGTCCAGGACCCGGCGACGGGCGACCCGTCCCTCGGCGGGGCGGTCACCGCGTCGGCCGGCGCGGGCGCCACGGCCCGCTGCGCGGTGCCGCCGGAGGCGACCGTGTTCGCCGGCATGGGGGCCTCGATGGCGATCGAGGCCGGCCGGGCCGACGACGTCCTGGTCGTGCCGATCACCGCGGTGCAGGGCACGGTGCAGACCGGCAACGTCTGGGTGATGGGCGCCGACGGTGCACCGGAGCAGCGGCAGGTCGCGCTCGGCCTCACGGACGGCGACCTGATCGAGGTGCGCGAGGGGCTTGCCGAGGGCGACGCGGTGCTGCAGTTCGTCCCGGTGCCCGACGACACCGTCCAGGACCCCGCGACGGGCGGTCCGTTCGGATGAGCCTGCTCACCCTGGCCGGGGTCTGCCGCGACGTCGCGCTGCCCGACGGCGACCTGCTGCGCATCCTCACCGGCGTCGACCTCGAGGTGGGCGCCGGCGAGCACGTCGCCGTCGTCGGCCGGTCCGGCTCGGGCAAGTCGACCCTGCTCAACATCCTGGGCCTGCTCGACAGCCCCACCGCCGGCAGCTACCTGCTCGACGGGGAGCCGACGGACCGCTTCCGCGCCCGCCGCCGCTCCCGGCTGCGCGGCGAGGTGTTCGGGTTCGTCTTCCAGCAGTTCAACCTGCTGCCGCGGCGCACCGCCGTCGAGAACGTCGCGGCGCCGCTGCTCTACGCGCGCGGGCGCAGCTACTTCCGCCGGACCCGGCTCGCCCGGGAGATGCTCGACCGGGTGGGCCTGGCGGCCCGCGCCGACCAGGTGCCCGAGCGGCTCTCCGGCGGCGAGCAGCAGCGGGTCGCGATCGCCCGCGCGCTGGTGCGCTCGCCGCGGGTCGTCCTCGCCGACGAGCCCACCGGCGCTCTGGACGTCGAGACCGGCGCGCGGGTCATGGCGCTGCTCACACAGGTGACGGCGGAGACCGGCGCGGCGCTGGTCACCATCACCCACGACCACTCGGTCGCCGCGCTGGCCGACCGGCAGTACCGCCTGGACGGCGGCCACCTGACCCCGCTCGGGGCGCCGGCGGAGGTCCGGGCCGCGACCGCCGAGCGGGCCGTTCCGTGATCGCCGTCCTCGCGGCGCTGCGGGAGGCGTGGGACGAGGTGCGGGTGCACAAGTCCCGCGTCGTCCTCTCGCTGGTCGGCGTGTTCCTGGCCGTGTTCGCCATGACGACGGTGACCGCGCTCGGCCTGATCGTCGCGCAGATCCAGCAGGAGCAGTCCGAGCGCGGCGGCGGCCGGCCGGCCACGATCGGGGTCAGCGCCTTCGATCCGCAGTCCGGCCTGCCCGCGCCCGCGCAGGAGTGGGACGCCGCCGTCGCCGACCTGCTCGCCCGCTACCGGATCACCACCGCGGCCACGATCGGCTACGAGGAGGACCTGTTCCGGCTGCCGGGCGGCACGCAGGCGGTGCAGGTGATGCGGGTGTCGCCGTCCTACGGCCAGCTGCACCGCATCCAGCCGGTCGAGGGCCGGTGGCTGCGCGACGGCGACCGCGACTCGCTGTCCCCGGCCCTCGTGGTGAACGAGGCGTTCCTGCAGGTGCTCGGGGCGAGCGACCTGTCCGGGCACCCGACGGTGGTCATCGGCGGGCCGGACCCGGTGCGGGCGACGGTGGTCGGGGTCGTCCGCGAGGGGTTCGACCAGCCGATGGTCTACCGCGTGGACCGCTCGGCCGGCGCCGGGCAGACCGCGGACGCGACGTCGTCGGCCTTCTTCGGCCCGCCGACGCTCGAGCTCTGGGTGCCCTCGCGGCAGGCCGACGAGGTGATCGCCACCGTCCAGAACGACCTCGGCCTGGCGCTGCCCGGCGTCGAGGTGCAGGCGTTCCGGCAGGACGCCGGCAACATCGAGGAGACCCTGGCCACCCTGCGGACGGCGATCCGCGGTGCCGGGATCGTGGTGCTCGTCCTCGGCGGCCTGAGCGTGCTCAACATCGGCCTGGTGACCGTCCGCCAGCGGATCCGCGAGATCGGCGTGCGCCGCAGCTTCGGGGCCACCTCCGCGCGGATCTTCTCCGCGGTGATGCTGGAGAGCGTCTGCGCCACCTTCGTCGCCGGCGTGGTCGCCGTCGGCGCCTCCGTCGTCCTCGTCCGCAACCTCCCGCTGGAGCAGTGGCTGGGCAACGGCATCCCGCTCGCCGACACCCCCGGGTTCCCGGTGGCGGCGGCGGTCGAGGGCCTCGTCGCCGCCACCGCCGTCGGCGCGCTGGCCGGCCTGCTGCCCGCGATCATCGCCGTCCGCGCGAAGGTGATCGACGCCATTCGTTTCTAGTCGCGGACGAGGAGCGCCACCGGCAGGCGGGCGAGGGCGTCGGCCAGCGGCGCCCCCGCGGCGTCGGAGACCACCCGCGTCCCGGTGATCAGGTCCCGCCAGGCGCCGTTCGGCAGCTGCAGCGCCGTGTCGCCCCAGCCGCCGAGCTCCGCGAGCCCGACCGGCAGCCGGGTGGCCACGGACACCGCCCCACCCCGGTCGAACGCGACGACGTGCCCCGCGGCGGACCCGGTGGCCTCGGCCGGCTCGTACCCGTCGAACCACTCCGGGTGATCGCGCCGGGCCCGCAGCGTCCGGGAGACGACGAGCAGCTTGGCCGCGCCGGTGTCGTCCATCCCGGGGGTCTCGCCGCCGTCGAGGGACGCCAGCAGCCGCCGGCGCAGGTCGTAGTCGACCGGCCGCCGGTTGTCCGGGTCCACCAGCGAGAGGTCCCAGAGCTCGGTGCCCTGGTAGACGTCGGGGACGCCGGGCATGGTCAGCTGCAGCAGCTTCTGGGACAGCGAGTTCGACCGGCCGAACCCCGCGATCCGCTCGACGAACTTGTGGATCCGCGCAGCCGTCGCCTCGTCGTCGTAGGCGGCGTCGACCAGCGCGTGCAGCTGCTCCTCGAACTCCTGCACCGGGTTGGTCCAGGTGGTCGACGTACCGGCCTCGCGGGCGGCCTTCTCCACGTAGGCGTGCGCCCGCTCGCGCGAGAGCGGCCACGCGCCCACCAGGTTCTGCCACACCAGGTGCGCCAGCGGCCGGTCGGCCAGCGGGTGCCGGGACAGCAGGTAGCGGACCAGGCTCGCCCACTCGGTCGGGAGCTCCGCGAGCACGGCCAGCCGGGCGCGGACGTCCTCGCTGCGCTTGGTGTCGTGCGTCGACAGCGTGGTCATCGACGCCGGCTTGCGCGCCAGCCGGCGTCGCTGCGCCTCGTGGAACTCCTCGACGGTGCTGCCGAACCGCGCCGGGTCGCCGCCGACCTCGTTGAGCGCCACGAACCGCGCCCAGCGGTAGTAGGCGGAGTCCTCCACGCCCTTGGCCATGACCGGGCCGCTGGTCTGCTCGAACCGGGTGGCGGCCTCGGTGCCGGCCTGCGCGAGCACCGGGTGCAGCGCGTCGACGGCGGCCACCAGGTCGGGACGGCGGTCGCGGACGGCGGCCACCGTCGCGTCGAGGTGCTCGCGGCCGTCGGGCAGGTAGCTGCGGTAGACGGCGAACGTCGCGAGCAGCTCGGCCAGCGCCTCACGAATGCGTTCGGCGTCCACCCCCGGCAGCTCGCCGATCACCCGCACCAGGCGGGCGACCTCCGAGCCGAGCATGCCGTCGGTGACCTCGCGCTTGCAGTCGTGCACCAGCCGCGCGTAGTCGACGGTCCGGCCGGCCAGCTCGGTGTCCAGCGCGGTCAGCGCCGCCTCGCCGGCGGGATCGACCAGGACGTCGTCCACCTCGGCGAGCGCGTCGTAGCCGGTGGTCCCCGCCGTCGCCCAGCTCTCCGGCAGCTCCTCGCCGGGCTCGAGGATCTTCTCGACGACCGTCCACCGGTGGTCCGAGGCCTCGGCGAGCCGGTCGAGGTAGCCCTTCGGGTCGGCCAGGCCGTCGGGGTGGTCGATCCGCAGCCCGTCGACCGCGCCTTCGTGGACCAGGCGCAGCACCAGGTCGTGGGTGGCGTCGAAGATCGCCGGGTCCTCCACGCGCAGCCCGGCGAGGGTGTTGATCGCGAAGAACCGCCGGTAGTTCAGGTCGGTGTCGGCGCGCCGCCAGTCGACGAGCTCGTAGTGCTGGCGGGCGTGCACCTCCTGCGGGGTCCCGCCGTCCGTGCCGGGCGCGAGCGGGAAGCGGTTGTCGTAGTAGCGCAGCTCGCCGTCGATCACCTCGAGCTTCTCGACGTCGTCCGCGGAGCCCAGGACGGGAAGCCGGACCTTGCCGCCGCCGAACGCCCAGTCGATGTCGAAGGCATCGGCATGAGCACTGGTGCGCCCGTTCTTCAGCACGTCCCACCACCAGGGCGCGGCGGCGGGGTCGGCGACGCCCATGTGGTTGGGCACCAGGTCGAGCACCAGCCCGAGGCCGTGCTCGTGCAGCGCCGCGACGAACCGGTCGAAGCCCTCCCGCCCGCCGCGCGCCTCGTCGATGTGCGCGTGGTCGACGGTGTCGTAGCCGTGGTTGCTGCCCTCGGCCGAGCGCAGCAGGGGAGAGGCGTAGGCGTGCGTCACCCCGAGGTCGGCGAGGTAGCCGGCCACCTCGGCCGCGTCCTCCAGCGAGAAGCCGGCGTGGATCTGCAGCCGGTAGGTCGCGGCCGGGACGCGGCGGCGGCGCTCGACGTCGTCGGTCCGCTCGCTCACGAGGCCGCGCGCAGGACGACGGTGGCGCGGGCGGCGACGGTGAGCGACTCGCCGGGCTTGAGCTCGTCGGGCTCGAGCTCGCCGTGCTCGGCGGTGTCGAGCACGACCGTCCACGCGGTGGCGTACTCGCCCGTCGGCAGGGTGAACTCCATCGGCTCGTGGTGCGCGTTGAACGCCAGGTAGAAGCAGTCGTCGAGGATCTCCTCGCCGCGCTCGTCGGTCTCCCGGATGCCGTGGCCGTTGAGGTACATGGCCAGCGACTTGGCGAAGCCGACGTCCCAGTCGTCGTCGCTCATCAGGTCGCCCGCCGGCGTCAGCCAGGCGACGTCGGGCACCGGGTCGCCCTCGGCCCGGCGCACCGGCCGGCCGGAGAGGAAGCGGCGCCGGCGGAACACCGGGTGGTCGGTGCGCAGCTTGATGACCTGCTTGGTGAACTCCACCAGCCGCTCGTCGACGTCGTCCCAGTGGATCCAGGTGAGCTCGGAGTCCTGGGCGTAGCCGTTGTTGTTGCCCTGCTGCGTGCGGCCCATCTCGTCGCCGTGCAGCAGCATCGGCACGCCCTGGGACAGCATCAGCGAGGTCAGGAAGTTGCGCTGCTGGCGGGCACGCAGGGAGAGCACCTTCGGGTCGTCGGTCTCGCCCTCGACCCCGCAGTTCCAGCTGCGGTTGTGGCTCTCGCCGTCGTTGTTGCCCTCGCCGTTGGCCTCGTTGTGCTTCTCGTTGTAGGAGACCAGGTCGCGCAGCGTGAAGCCGTCGTGGGCGGTGACGAAGTTGATGCTGGCCACCGGCCGCCGGCCGGAGTGCTGGTACAGGTCCGAGGAGCCGGTGATCCGGCTGGCGAACTCGCCGATCGTCGCGTCCTCGCCGCGCCAGAAGTCGCGGACGGTGTCCCGGTACTTGCCGTTCCACTCGGTCCACAGGGCCGGGAAGTTGCCGACCTGGTAGCCGCCCTCGCCGACGTCCCACGGCTCGGCGATCAGCTTGACCTGGCTGACCACCGGGTCCTGGTGCACCAGGTCGAAGAACGCCGACAACCGGTCGACGTCGTGCAGCTCGCGGGCCAGCGTGGAGGCGAGGTCGAAGCGGAACCCGTCGACGTGCATCTCGGTGACCCAGTAGCGCAGCGAGTCCATGATCAGCTGCAGCGCCTGGGGGGTGCGGGCGTTCAGCGAGTTACCGGTGCCGGTGTAGTCCATGTAGTACTGCTGGTCGTCCTCGACCAGCCGGTAGTAGGCCCGGTTGTCGATGCCCTTGAACGACAGCGTCGGGCCCAGGTGGTTGCCCTCCGCCGTGTGGTTGTAGACGACGTCGAGGATGACCTCGATGCCGGCCTCGTGCAGGGTCCGGACCATGCCCTTGAACTCCTGCACCTGCTGCCCGGCGTCGGTGCTGCTGGCGTACTCGTTGTGCGGGGCGAAGAAGCCGATCGTGTTGTAGCCCCAGTAGTTGCGCAGGCCCTTCTGCTGCAGGGTGTCGTCCTGCACGAACTGGTGCACCGGCATGAGCTCGATCGCGGTGACCCCGAGATCCTGCAGGTACTCGACGATCGCCGGGTGCGCGATGCCGGCGTAGGTGCCGCGCAGCTCCTCCGGGATCCGCGGGTGGGTCATGGTCAGGCCCTTGACGTGGGCCTCGTAGATGACCGACTGGTGGTAGGGCGTCTTCGGCGGACGGTCCACGCCCCAGTCGAAGTACGGGTTGACGACGACGGACTTCGGCATGTGCGGCGCGGAGTCCTCGTCGTTGGGCTCCTTGGTCTCGAAGTCGTAGCCGAAGACCGACGGGTCCCAGTCGACGCCGCCCTCGATCGCCTTCGCGTAGGGGTCGAGCAGCAGCTTGTTCGGGTTGCAGCGCAGCCCCTGCGAAGGGTCGTAGGGCCCGTGCACGCGGTAGCCGTACTTCTGCCCGGGCTGGATGCCGGGGAGGAACGCGTGCCAGACGAAGCCGTCCATCTCCGGCAGCTCGACGCGCTGCTCGTTGCCCTCGTCGTCGAACAGGCACAGCTCGACCTTCTCGGCCACCTCGCTGAAGATCGCGAAGTTGGTGCCGGTGCCGTCGTACGTGGCACCCAGCGGATAGGCGGCCCCGGGCCAGACCTGCGTCATGCGGTGTTCCTCCTGCGGTGGCCCTCTGGCGGCAGAGGGCAGTGGCCCCCTGTCCCGGACGGGGACAGGGGGTCGGACGGGCGTCGCTCGCGGCTGTGCCCGCGTCCACTGTTCCGCACACCTGGATCACCCGCGGAGAGACGTGTCTCACCTGCGGCCCGTGCGGGAGGACGACGACGCCCCCCGCGGCGGGGCCGCGAGGGGCCCGGCCGCGAGGGGCGGCGTGCGCAGGTCCGGCCCGGCGACGGGCGCCGGGGCGCGGGAGAGCGGCACCCGCCGGGGTCCGACCTCGCCCGGGAGCCCGGGTGGCGCTGGTCCCCGGCGGGTACCGCTGCTGCGACCGAGAACGCTAGGGGGACACGCCGACGAGGACAAGTAACCGGGCGCCCTCCGGCGTCCCGCGGGCACCAGTTCCCGCTCGGACCCGTTCTGTCACACCCGCGTCGTACCGTCGTCGGCGTGCGCGCGACCACCGACATCCGGCCTACCCAGGGGCGCTTCCGCGTCGTCAGCGAGTTCGAGCCCTCGGGTGACCAGCCGGCCGCCATCAAGGACCTCGCCCAGCGGGTCGACGCCGGGGAGAAGGACGTCGTCCTGCTCGGTGCCACCGGCACCGGCAAGTCGGCGACCACCGCCTGGCTGGTCGAGCAGGTCCAGCGCCCGACGCTGGTCATGGCGCCGAACAAGACCCTCGCCGCGCAGCTGGCCAACGAGTTCCGGGAGCTGTTCCCCGACAACGCCGTCGAGTACTTCGTCTCGTACTACGACTACTACCAGCCCGAGGCCTACGTCCCGCAGACCGACACCTACATCGAGAAGGACTCCTCGATCAACGAGGAGGTCGAGCGGCTGCGGCACTCGGCGACGATGAGCCTGCTCACCCGCCGCGACGTCATCGTGGTGGCCACTGTCTCGTGCATCTACGGCCTGGGCACGCCGCAGGAGTACGTCGACCGGGCGCTGCGGGTGCGGGTGGGGGAGTCGCACGACCGAGACGACCTGCTGCGCACACTCGTCACCGAGCAGTACACCCGCAACGACCTGTCGTTCACCCGCGGCACGTTCCGGGTCCGGGGCGACACGATCGAGGTCTTCCCGGTCTACGAGGAGCTCGCCGTCCGGATCGAGATGTTCGGCGACGAGGTGGAGCGGCTGTACTACCTGCACCCGCTCACCGGCGAGGTGGTCCGCGAGGTCGACGAGATCTTCGTCTTCCCGGCCACCCACTACGCCGCCGGCCCCGACCGCATGGAGCGGGCGATCAAGGGCATCGAGAACGAGCTCGAGGACCGGCTGGCCGAGCTGGAGCGGCAGGGCAAGCTGCTGGAGGCCCAGCGGCTGCGCATGCGGACCACCTACGACATCGAGATGATGCGCCAGGTCGGGTTCTGCTCCGGCATCGAGAACTACTCGCGGCACATCGACGGCCGCGCCGCCGGGAGCGCCGGTTCCTGTCTGATCGACTACTTCCCGGACGACTTCCTGCTGGTCATCGACGAGTCGCACGTGACCGTGCCGCAGATCGGCGGTATGTACGAGGGCGACATGAGCCGCAAGCGGACCCTCGTCGAGCACGGTTTCCGGCTGCCCTCGGCGATGGACAACCGGCCGCTGCGCTGGGAGGAGTTCCAGGACCGGATCGGGCAGACCGTCTACCTGTCGGCGACGCCCGGCCCCTACGAGCTGGGCCGCACCGGCGGTGAGTTCGTCGAGCAGGTCATCCGCCCGACCGGTCTGGTCGACCCCGAGGTCGTGGTCAAGCCGACCAAGGGGCAGATCGACGACCTGGTGCACGAGATCCGGCTGCGCACCGAGAAGGACGAGCGGGTCCTGGTCACCACGCTGACCAAGAAGATGGCCGAGGACCTCACCGACTACCTGCTCGAGCTCGGCATCAAGGTCCGGTACCTGCACTCCGAGGTCGACACCCTGCGCCGGGTGGAGCTGCTCCGCGAGCTCCGGCAGGGCGAGTACGACGTGCTGGTCGGCATCAACCTGCTGCGGGAGGGGCTGGACCTGCCCGAGGTGTCGCTGGTGGCGATCCTCGACGCCGACAAGGAGGGCTTCCTGCGGTCGGGCACCTCGCTGATCCAGACGATCGGCCGCGCGGCCCGCAACGTCTCCGGCCAGGTGCACATGTACGCCGACAAGATCACCCCGTCGATGGCGACGGCGATCGAGGAGACCAACCGGCGCCGAGAGAAGCAGATCGCCTACAACATTGAGCGGGGCATCGACCCCCAGCCGCTGCGCAAGAAGATCGTCGACATCCTCGACGGCATCTACCGCGAGGCCGAGGACGCCGAGTCCGCGGAGCTGCTCGGCGGATCCGGGCGGCAGCAGTCGCGCGGCAAGTCGCCGGTGCCGGGGCTGTCGTCGAAGAAGGCGGGCCGTGGATCAGGGGCTGCCGGGGCGATCGACGTCCAGGGCCTGCCGCGCAACGAGCTCGCCGACCTGATCACGCAGATGAACGAGCAGATGCTGGCCGCCGCCCGCGAGCTGCAGTTCGAGGTGGCCGCCCGGCTGCGCGACGAGCTCGCCGAGCTGAAGAAGGAGCTCCGCCAGCTCGACGCCGCCCACGCCTGAAACGGCCATCCTGCCCCCACCGCTCGCAAGCTCGCGGCGGGCCCCTGCAGGATGGCCGCCGTGGAGCGCGACGAGCTGGTCGACTACTGCCTGGGCAAGCCGGGCGCCGAGGAGACCTATCCCTGGGGCGAGGCCGAGCTGGTGGCCAAGGTCGGGGGCAAGGCGTTCGCGTTCATCGGTCTCGACGGCGGCAGCGTCGCCCTCAAGTGCGGCCGGAACGCCGAGGAGGCCGCCGAGCGGCGCGAGCGCCATCCGGCCGCGATCACGATGAGCCACTACGTCGGGCGCTACGGCTGGAACTCCGTCGACTGGACCGGGAAGGTGCCCGACGACGAGGTCCGCGAGCTGATCGACACCTCGTACGACGCGATCGTGGCGGCGCTGCCGAAGAGCAAGCGGCCGGCGGCCGGCTGACCGGGCCGGTCAGCTCTCCGCGCGGCGCAGGTCCCGCCGCTGCTTGCCCAGACTCGCCACCACCGTGATCAGCAGGACCGCGAGGATGAAGCCCAGCGAGGTGGCGATCCCGATGTGCGGCAGCGGAATCGGCCCGACGGCGTCGATGTGCGAGCCGTGCAGGGCCTCCACCACCAGCTTGACGCCGATGAACGCGAGGATCACCGACAGCCCGACGTTGAGGAAGATCAGCTTCTCCAGCAGGCCGCCGATCAGGAAGTAGAGCTGGCGCAGCCCCATCAGCGCGAACGCGTTGGCGGTGATGATCACGTACGGGTCCGAGGTCAGACCGAAGATCGCGGGGATGGAGTCCAGCGCGAACACCACGTTGGCGATGCTGATCGCCGCGATGACGACGACCAGCGGCGTCACGAGCCGCCGCCGTCCGGACCGCACCGTGAGCGCCGCGTCCGAGTAGTCCGGCGTCAGGGGCAGCACCCGCCGCAGCCCCCGCACCACGGCGCCCTCGTGGTACTCGTTCTCCTCGGCCGGGCTCTCCACCGCCAGCTTCACGGCCGTGTAGATCAGGAACGCGCCGAAGAAGTAGAAGACCCAGCTGGCGGCGGCGATCGCGGCGGCGCCGGCGGCGATGAACACCGCGCGCAGCAGCATCGAGACCACGATGCCGATGTAGAGCACCTTGTCCACGGCCAGGGCCGGCACGGCGAACCGCGCCATGATGATCACGAACACGAACAGGTTGTCGACGCTCAGGCTGTACTCGGTGATGTAGCCGGCGACGAACTCGCTGCCCGCCGTCCCGCCCCGGAAGACGAACATGCCCACCGCGAACAGCGCGGCCAGCCCGACGTAGAACGTGACCCAGAGCGTCGCCTGACGCATCGTCACGGCGGTGTCGCGACGGGCGATGACGATCAGGTCGAGCACGACGATGGCGAGGAAGCCGACGGCCGTCAGGATCCAGACGCCGAGCGAGACGGAGGTGAACATGCAGATCCTCTGGGCGCCCGACGACGCGACGATCGGGGAATGGCGGCACGGCTCCCGGGGATGACGTCGCCCGGCGCGTTCGCAGCCTAACCGACCGCCGGGCCGGCGGCCGCGGCCGGACGGCGTGCGCCACGCCACGATCGGAACACGGTCGTCCCTGTCGTGCGTTGTGCGGATCGGACCCCGTAGGGTGTCCCGTGGATGCCGGGTGCGCTGCACCGGGTGTCCGTCGTGGAGGGGAGTATCCCGCCCGCGGCGGAGTCGTCATCACGAGGTCTGCGACCTCCGGCTCCGTCGGTCGCCGGTTTTCCGGCGATGGGAGAGACCTCCGGTTACTGACGCTTGCCAGTCAACCGGAGGTATTTGTCGCATGGACGTCCCCTTCTGGGTGTGGGCGATCACCGTCGGAGTGATCGTCGGGATGCTGGTCTTCGATCTCGTCGGCCACGTCCGGACCCCGCACGCCCCCACGCTGCGCGAGGCGGCGCTGTGGTCCGCCGGCTACGTCGGCATCGCCGTCGTCTTCGGCCTGCTCATCCTGTGGTTCTACGGGCCCGAGTTCGGCGGGGAGTACTTCGCCGGCTACGTGACGGAGAAGAGCCTGTCGGTCGACAACCTCTTCGTCTTCGTCCTGATCATGTCGAGCTTCGCGGTGCCGCGGGCGCTGCAGCAGAAGGTGCTGCTCTACGGCATCACCTTCGCCCTGGCGCTGCGGACGCTGTTCATCTTCGTCGGCGCCGCGGCCATCGAGCAGTTCAGCTGGGTGTTCTACCTCTTCGGCGCGTTCCTCGTCTGGACGGCGGTCGCCCAGGCGCGCGGCGGCCACCAGGGGAACGACGAGTACTCCGAGAACGGCATCCTGCGGCTGACCCGCCGGATCCTGCCGACCACCGAGGAGTACCACTCCGACAAGCTGACGACGAGGATCGACGGGAAGCGCCTCATCACCCCGCTGGCGATCGCGCTGGTCGCCATCGGGAGCGCCGACGTCCTGTTCGCCGTCGACTCGATCCCGGCGATCTTCGGGCTGACCCAGGAGACGTTCCTGGTGTTCGCGGCGAACGCGTTCTCGCTGCTGGGCCTGCGGCAGCTGTTCTTCCTCATCGACGGCCTGCTCGACCGGCTGGTCTACCTGCACTACGGCCTGGCCGTGATCCTCGGCTTCATCGGCGTCAAGCTGCTGGTCCACGCGCTGCACACGAACGACCTGCCGTTCGTCAACAGCGGCGAGCACGTGACGCTGCTGCCCGAGATCCCGACCTGGCTGTCCCTGACGGTGATCCTGGCGACGCTGCTGGTCACCACGGTCGCGAGCCTGCTGAAGAACCGGTCCGACAACGCGGGGGCCGTCGGGTCCGCGGAGTCGGCGGACCGGCCCGCCCTCCGTCTCTGACCCGACCGGCCGGGCTCCGCGCGGAGCCCGGACCCTGACCACCGAGGTGGCCCCCCGTGCAACTCCCCGTCTGGTTCCAGGTCGCGACCTTCGTGGGGCTCACGCTCCTGCTGGTCGGCGACCTCGCCATCGTCGCTCGCCGCCCGCACGAGCCCTCGATGAAGGAGGCCGGCCTCTGGGTCGGCTTCTACGTGGGCCTGGCGGTGGTCTTCGGCGGCGTCCTGTGGGCGGTCGCCGGCGGCACGTTCGCCACGGAGTTCTACGCGGGCTGGCTGACCGAGTACTCGCTCTCGGTCGACAACCTCTTCGTGTTCGTGATCATCATGGCCCGCTTCCGGGTGCCGCGGCACCTGCAGCAGGAGGCCCTGATGGTCGGGATCATCATCGCGCTGGTCCTGCGCGGCCTGTTCATCCTCGCCGGCGCCGCGCTGATCAACCAGTTCACCTGGGTCTTCTACATCTTCGGCGCGTTCCTCGTGTACACGGCGATCAACCTCGTCCGGCACCGTGACGACGAGGACGACTACGAGGAGAACGCGCTCATCCGGCGGATGCGCGCGGTCCTGCCGATGACCACCGACTTCCAGGGCGGCAAGCTGCGCATCCAGGAGGCCGGCAAGAAGCTCTGGACGCCGATGATCGTGGTCTTCCTGGCCCTCGGCACCACCGACCTGATCTTCGCGCTGGACAGCATCCCGGCGATCTTCGGCCTGACCCGCGAGCCGTTCATCGTCTTCACCGCGAACGTCTTCGCCCTCATGGGGCTGCGCCAGCTCTACTTCCTGCTCGGCGGCCTGCTCAAGCGGCTGGTCTACCTGTCCCTCGGCCTGGCGGTGATCCTCGCCTTCATCGGCGTCAAGCTGGTGCTCGAGGCGCTGCACGAGAACTCGCTGCCGTTCATCAATGGCGGCGAGCACCTCGACGCCGTCCCGACCATCCCGATCTGGCTGTCGCTGACGATCATCATCGGCGTGCTCGCGGTGGCCACCGTGGCCAGCCTGATGAAGACCCGGGGTCAGTTCCGCCCGGCGCCGGCCCTGAGCGCGCCCGAGGAGGCGGCGGAGGCGGTCGAGGACGACGCGGCGGTCGAGGACGACGCGGCGGTCCAGCGGCGCCCGTCGTGAGCTACCGGGGCCGCCCGCCCGCCTCGACCGTGGCGCCGGCGGCGGCGACCAGCTCGCCGTCCCGGTAGACCTCGCGCACCCGGCCGGCCAGCTCGGTCAGGTCCTGCGGGTCGCCGTCCAGGACGACGAGGTCGGCGACCTTGCCCGGCTCGAGGCTGCCGAAGCCGTGGTCGACCCCCAGCAGCCGGGCCGCCTCGAGGGTGGTCGAGCGCCACACCTGCTCCGGCGTCATCCCGACGCCGGCCATGAGCGCCAGCTCGCCGAGGTTGGTGCCGTGCGGGCCGACGCCGGTGTCGGTTCCCATCGCGATCTTCACGCCGGCCGCCGCCGCCCGCGCCACCGAGGCGTCGTGGACCTTCTGCACCGCGACCGCCTTGGCCAGCATCGCCTCGGGCAGCGAGGCGCCGGCGGCCACGGCCTCGAGGACGGCGCGCGGCGCGGAGAGGGTCGGCACCAGCCAGGTGCCCCGCTCGAGCATGAGGTCGATCGCCTCGTCGTCGAGGAAGATGCCGTGCTCGATCGAGCGGATCCCGGCGCGGACGGCGGCCTTGATGCCTTCGGTGCTCTGCGCGTGCGCCATCACCGCCACGCCCGCGGCCTCGGCCTCCTCGACCAGCACGTCGAGCTCGGCCGAGCGGAAGTGCGGGTGCTGCGGGTCGTCCCGCGCGGAGAGCACGCCGCCGCTGGTGGCCACCTTGATCACGTCGGCCCCGGCGCGCAGCAGCTCGCGGACCTTGCGGCGCATCTCGTCGGGCCCGTCGACGATCGTGTCCGGCCGGCCCGGGTGCGGCGGCATGTGCGGGACGTCGGCGCCGCAGACGTGCCAGCCGTCGCCGTGTCCGCCGGTCTGGCTGAGCATGCTGATCGCGATCTGCATCCGCGGGCCGGCGACCAGCCCGTTGCGCACCGCCTCCGCGACGCCGAGGTCCGCCCCGCCGGCGTCGCGCACGTGCGTGATGCCCTGGACGAGAGTGCGGCGCAGGTTGTGCACCGCCTCGAAGAACGGGTAGCTGAACGGCGTCTGCAGGTGCCGCAGCACGTCGACGCCGCTCATCATCACGTGCACGTGGCAGTCGAAGAACCCGGGGAAGACCGTCGCGCCCGAGCAGTCGACCGCCTCGTCGCCGTCCAGGCCGAGGCCGACCTCGACCACGCGGCCGTCCTCGACGACGACGTCCGCCTTGGTCGCGGGGCTGCCCGTCCCGTCGAAGACCTGCCCACCGGTGAAGAGAACGCGGCTCACGGCCGCACTGTAGGCCTCACCCGTTAGCGGTGCTCAGGATCCACCCGGTGGCGCGGCTGGGCTAGCGTCGATCGTCATGCGGCCCACCGACCTCGCCCTGCTGCGGATCCCGGGGGTCCCGACCGTCTCCCCGGACGGCCGGATGGCCGTGGTCGCGGTCACCCGGCTGGACCTGGACGCCGACGAGTACCGCGGCCAGCTGTGGGCGGTGCCCACCGACGGCTCGGCGCCCGCCCGGCCGCTCACGAGCGGTGCCCGGGACAGCGCGCCGGCGTTCTCCCCGGACGGCCGGTGGCTGGCCTACCTGTCCGCGGCCCCCGGCGGGCGCCCGCAGGTGCACGTGCTGCCCACGTCGGGCGGTGCCGCGCGGGCCCTGACCGAGTGCCCGCTCGGCGCCGGCGCGCCGGTGTGGTCGCCGGACTCCCGGCGGCTGGCCTTCGTCGCCCGCGTCCCCGAGGAGGGCCGCTACGGCACCGTCGAGGGGGTCGGGCCGGCGGCCGAGCCGCCGCGGCTGATCACCACGCTGCAGTACCGCCAGGACAACGTGGGGTTCGTCACCGACCGGCGCAGCCAGGTCTTCGTCGTGGCGCTGCCCGAGGACGGCGGGGACGACGCCGCCGCGCCGCCGCGGCCGGTGCAGGTGACCACCGGCGACGCCGACTGCACCGAGGTCGCGTGGCGCCCGGACGGGGGCGAGCTGGCCTTCGTCTCCTCACGGCACGAGCGCGCCGACCGCGACCTGGTCACCGACGTGTACGCCGTCGGCCCCGACGGCTCGCAGCTGCGGCGGGTGACGCAGTCCCGCGGCGACTGCTCCCGCCCGGCGTACGACCGCACCGGCCGCACGATCTACCTCACCGCCGTCCCCGACCTGGGGCCCGACGGCCTCGGCTTCGTCGGCAGCCAGGCGACGCTGTGCCGGGTGGACGCCGCGGGCGGGCCGCTCGAGCCGCTGCTCGACCCGGAGGAGCACCACCGCGGCGACGAGACCCCGGGGACGGTGTTCGCCGACGGCGCGGCGCTGTTCGGCGTCGAGCGGCGCGGGGCGGTAGAGCTGCTGCGCGTGCCGCTCGACGGCGGGACGCCGACGGCGCTGGTGGACGGGCCGTTCACCGTCCGCGGGTTCGCCGTCGGGGGGGACGTCGTCGTCGCCACGGTGGCGCACGACCGGTCGGCCGGCGAGCTGATCGCCATCACCCCGGGGACGCGGCGGCTGCTCACCTCCTTCGGCGCCGACCTCGGCGCCACCGGCCGGGTGCACCGGATGGCGGAGCGGACGGCGACCGCCCCCGACGGCCACCCCGTCCACGGCTGGGTCGCGGTGCCCGAGGGGCCGGGACCGCACCCGGTGCTGCTCACCATCCACGGCGGGCCGTTCTCCCAGTACGGCTGGACGCTGTTCGACGAGACGCAGACCTACGTGTCGGCCGGCTACGCGGTCGTGCAGTGCAACCCGCGCGGCTCGTCCGGGTACGGGCAGGCGCACGGCCGGGCCATCCAGGGCCGCTGGGGCACGCTGGACACCGACGACGTCCTGGCCTTCCTGGACGCCGCGCTCGAGGACCCGCGCCTGGACGCCGGCCGCGTCGGCGTCATGGGCGGGTCGTACGGCGGGTACCTGACCACGATGCTGCTCGGCCGGACGACGCGGTTCGTCGCAGGCATCAGCGAGCGGGCGTTCACCGACCCGGTGAGCTTCGTCGGCTCCTCCGACATCGGGTGGTTCTTCCCCGACCAGTACCTCGGCACCGATCCCGAGCGGATCGCCGCGCAGAGCCCGATGACCACCGTCGAGAAGATCACCACGCCGACGATGGTGATCCACTCGGAGGAGGACTGGCGCTGCCCGGTCGAGCAGGGGCTGCGCCTCTACGTCGCCCTCAAGCGGCGCGACGTCCCCACCGAGCTGCTGCTCTTCCCCGGCGAGGGGCACGAGCTGTCCCGGTCCGGCCGGCCGCGGCACCGCCTGGCCCGGCTGGAGCACGTGCTGCGCTGGTGGGCCCGCTGGCTGCCGACCGACCGGAACCCGGGCGAGGTGGAGCTGCCGGCGGCGGTCGCGACCCCGGAGGTGGACGACGGCGAGGCGGTGGACCCGGCGCCGCTGACCGTGCGCTCCACCCGGGTCCCGTGACCGACCTCCGGGCGGCGGCCGGCGAGCTCGCCGCCACCGCGCTGCGCACCGTGCAGGCCGAGTTCCCGTACGACCTGCGGGTGCTCTACACCGCGCCGGGCGCCGCGCCCGAGCGGCCGCGCGACCGGCACCCCGCCTTCTACGGCAGCTTCGACTGGCACTCCGCCGTCGAGATGCACTGGGTGCTGCTGCGGCTGCTCCGCCGCTTCCCCGGCGAGGTCGACGCCGCCGCGGTCCGTACCGTCCTCGACGCGCACCTGACCCCCGAGGCGATCGTCGTCGAGACGGCGTACTACGCGGCGAACCCCGGTGCGCAACGGCCGTACGGCTGGGGCTGGGCGCTGACGCTGCACGAGGAGGCGGCGTCCTGGCCGGACGCGGCTCACTGGGCCGTGGCGCTGCGGCCGCTCGCCGACCACTTCCTCGACGCGCTGGCCGCCTGGCTGCCGAACGCGCCGTACCCGGTGCGGCACGGCGTCCACCCGAACGGCGCCTTCGGGCTGATCCGCTCGCTGCCGGCCGCCCGCCGGCGGGCGCGGACCGGCGACGACCGGGTGCTGCGCGCGATCGAGGACGCCGCGCGGCGGTGGTTCGCCGCCGACCGGGACGCCGCCGTGCGCTGGGAGCCGTCGGGTGCGGACTTCCTCTCCCCGGTGCTCACCGAGGCGGTGCTCATGGCCGACGTGCTGCCGCCGGCGGAGTTCGGGGACTGGGTGAGGGCCTTCCTCCCCGACCTGGGCAGGCGCCCGCTGTTCGAGCCCGCCGTCGTCGCCGACTCCGGCGACGGGCAGACCGCGCACCTGCACGGGCTGAACCTGAGCCGGGCGTGGGCGCTGCGCCGGCTGGCGGCGCACGTGCCCGAGGCCCGCGACCTGCTGCTCGACACCGCCCGCCGGCACGCCGAGCCGGAGCTGGCCGAGGTCAGCGGCAGCGACTACATGGTCGAGCACTGGCTGGCCGCCTACGCCCTGCTCTACCTGGACGAGGAGCACTGACCGGAGGCAGGGTGGGGCCGTGGTCCAGCGCCGGGTCCCGAAGTGGTCGGAGTTCAACGAGCTGATCCAGCCGCGGCGATTGCCGGGCGACGCGCTCGACCGGCGGCTGGCGCGGGCGGCGACCGTCGGCGACCTGCGCGAGATCGCCCGACGGCGGGTGCCGCAGGCGGTCTTCGACTACACCGACGGCGCCGCCGGGGCGGAGCTCTCGCTGCGCCGCTCGCGCGAGGCCTACGAACGGGTCGAGTTCCTGCCCAACGTGCTGCGCGACGTCAGCGTGGTCGACCCGTCGACGACGCTGCTCGGGGCGCCGTCCGCCCTGCCGCTGGCCTTCGCCCCCACCGGCTTCACCCGGCTCATGCACACCGAGGGGGAAGGGGCGGTCGCCCGCGTGGCCGAGCGCACCGGTATCCCGATGGCGCTGTCGACCATGGGGACGACGTCGGTGGAGGCGCTGGCCGAGGCCGCACCCGGCGCCCGGAAGTGGTTCCAGCTCTACCTGTGGCGCGATCGCGACGCCAGCCGCGCCCTGGTCGAGCGGGCGAAGGCAGCCGGTTTCGAGGCGCTGGTGCTGACCGTCGACACCCCGGTCGCCGGGCCGCGGCTGCGCGACGTCCGCAACGGCTTCTCCATCCCGCCGGCGCTGACCCTGCGCACGTTCGCCAACGCCGCCGTTCACCCGCGCTGGTGGGTCGACCTGCTCACCACCCCGCCGCTGGAGTTCGCCTCGCTGCACACGTGGGGCGGCACGGTCGCCGAGCTGGTCGACCGGGTGTTCGAGCCGGCCGCCACGATGGCCGACATCGGTGAGCTGAAGGCGTCCTGGCCGGGGGCTCTGATCGTCAAGGGGGTGCAGGGCGTGGACGACGCCCGCGCCGTCGTGGACGCCGGGGCCGACGCCGTCGTCGTCAGCAACCACGGCGGTCGCCAACTCGACCGGGCACCGGTCCCGCTCGAGCTGCTGCCCGCCGTGGTGGAGGCCGTCGGTGACCGCGCGGAGGTGTACGTCGACGGCGGGATCCTCGACGGCGCCGACGTCGTCGCCGCGGTCGCGATGGGGGCGCGGGGCTGCCTCGTCGGCCGGGCGTTCCTCTACGGCCTCATGGCCGGTGGCGAGCGCGGCGTGCAGCGGATGGCCGACATCCTGACCAAGGAGATCACCCGCACCATGCAGCTGCTCGGGGCAGCGAGCGTCCCCGAGCTGGCGGGCAGGGCCCGGCTGCGGGACTGAGGGCATTGCCCCGGTGACCTGGGGCTTCCTAGGGTGGCGCATGGACGTCGTCGAGATCGTGCCCACGTTCGAGCAGTACGCGTTCACCTTCGGTGGCGTGGCCCCGCTGCGGCGCATCACCCCTGGCACGGCGCTGCGGCTGTGGTCCGACGACGCGTTCTGCGGCGTCATCCGCAAGGTCGAGGACCTCTCCAGCGAGAAGGTCGACCTGCGCTTCGTCAACCCGCAGACCGGGCCCTTCCACGTCGAGGGCGCCGAGCCCGGCGACACCCTCGCGCTGCACTTCGTCGACATGGAGCCGGCCCGCGACTGGGGCGCCTCGGCCGCGATCCCGTTCTTCGGCGGTCTGACCAGCACCGACCGGGTCGCCATGCTGCAGGACCCGCTGCCCGACACCACCTGGATCTACGAGCTCGACCGCGCTCGGAACACGGTGACCTTCGCGGCCGGGCGCAGCGACTTCTCCGTCGAGCTGCCGGTCGCGCCGATGCTCGGCACCGTCGGCGTCGCGCCACCCGGGGGAGAGGTGCGCAGCTCGCTGGTGCCCGAGCGCTTCGGCGGCAACATGGACACCCCGCAGATGCGCCCGGGCACCACCTGCTTCCTCGGGGTCAACGTCGAGGGCGCGCTGTTCTCGATCGGCGACGGGCACTACCGCCAGGGCGAGGGCGAGGCCTGCGGCACCGCCGTCGAGGGCGCGATGACGACGACGCTGATCGTCGAGCTGATCAAGGGCGGCGCGCCGGCCTGGCCGCGGCTCGAGGACGACGCGCACTGGATGACCGTCGGCTCCAGCCGCCCGCTCGAGGACGCCTGGCGGATCGGCCAGGTGGAGCTGGTGCGCTGGTTCGAGGAGCTCTACGGCCTGCACCCGATGGACGCCTACCAGCTCCTGTCGCAGATCACCGAGGTGCCGATCGCCAACGTCGTCGACGCCAACTACAGCGCCGTCGTCAAGGCACCCAAGGCGCTGCTGCCCTCGGCCACCGCGTACGGCGGCCTGCACGCCGAGCTCCGTTCCCGCGCTCGTTCCCTCTGAGAGGACATGCCATGGATCTCCAGCTCGCCGGCTCCCGCGTGCTCGTCACGGGAGGCACCAAGGGCATCGGGCGCGCGATCGTCGAGGCGTTCGCCGAGGAGGGCGCCGCCGTCGAGTTCTGCGCGCGGGACTCCGCCGAGATCGAGATGACGGAGAAGGCGCTCGCCGGCCGCGGTGCCGGGGTGCGCGGCGTGCAGCTCGACGTCCGCAACGGCCCGGCGCTGGTCGCCTGGGTCGAGGACGCCGCGGAGCGGCTCGGCGGCCTCGACGCCGTCGTCGCCAACGTCAGCGCGCTCGCCGTCCCCGACACCGAGGAGAACTGGTACGTCGGGTTCGAGACCGACCTGATGCACACCGTGCGCCTGGCGAAGACGGCGCTGCCGTACCTGGAGGCGAGCGGGCACGGCTCGATCGTCGCCATCTCCAGTGTGTCCGGCCGCGAGGCCGACTTCGCCTCCGGACCGTACGGAACCATGAAGACGGCGATCGTCGGCTACATCGCCGGGCTGGCCCTGCAGCTGGCCGGCCGGGGTGTGCGGGCCAACGTCGTCTCCCCGGGGAACACCTACTTCGAGGGCGGGTTCTGGCACGGCGCCCAGCAGAAGCTGCCCGACCTGTACACCCAGGTCCTCGGGGTGAACCCGACCGGCCGCATGGGCACGCCGGAGGAGGTCGCCAAGGCCGTCGTCTTCCTCTCCAGCCCGGTCTCCAGCTTCACCACCGGCAGCCATCTGGTGGTGGACGGCGCCGTGACGCGCGGCATCCAGCTCTGACGCCGGTCCTCTCCACCCGGGCGCTCGGCCGGGCGACGCTCGCGCGGCAGCTGCTGCTGGAGCGGGTCGACCGGCCGGTGCCCGGCGTGCTCGAGCACCTGGTGGGGCTGCAGGCGCAGGTGCCGCGGGTGCCGCACCTCGCGCTGTGGGACCGGCTGGCGCCGTACGACCCGGCGGAGCTGGACGGGCTGCTGGCGGCCCGCCGGGCGGTGCGCACCCAGTTGATGCGGACGACGATCCACCTGGTCACCGCCGCCGACGCGCTCGCGCTGCGCCCGCTGCTGCAGCCGGTCCTCGACCGGACCGTCGCGAGCACCGCCTGGGGGCAGCGGCTGCGCGGCCGGGACGTCGCCGCGCTGGTCGAGGAGGCCGAGGGCCTGCTCGCGGAGCGCCCGATGGGGCGGGCCGGGCTGACCCGCGCGCTCGCCGACCGCCACCCGGACGCCGACGCCGAGGCGGTCGCCTTCTGCGTCAGCTACTGGGTGCCGTGGGTGCAGCCGCCGCCGCGCGGCACCTGGTCCGGCGCCGGCGCGGCGGTCATGGCGCCGACGTCGTCCTGGCTGGGGACCGGCGACGGGGCCGCGCCGGTCGAGGACGTCGTCCTGCGCTACCTGGCCGCGTTCGGCCCGGCGAGCGTCCGCGACGCGCAGGTCTGGTGCGGGCTGACGCGGCTGGGGGAGGTCGTCGAGCGGCTGGGCCCGCGGCTGCGGCGGTTCCGCACCGAGGACGGCGCCGAGCTGGTCGACGTCCCCGACGCCCCGCTGCCCGACCCGGACACCCCGGCCCCGGTCCGCTTCCTCGCCGAGTACGACAACGTCACGCTCTCGCACGCCGAGCGGTCGCGGGTCGTCGCCGACGCCGAGCACGTGCCGGTGCCCGGCGGGCCGGGCGGCTGGACCGGCAGCCTGCTGGTCGACGGCCGGGTCTCGGCGATGTGGGGCGCCCGGCGCTCCGGCGACGGGCTGGTGCTCGAGGTGCGCCCGTCGCTGCCGCTGACCGCCGGGCAGCGGGACGAGATCGCCGCCGAGGGCGCCGCCCTGCTCGCCTTCCTGGCGCCGGACCGCCCGCACGACGTGCGGTTCCCCTAGCGTGCACGGATGGCGCTCATCTACCCCGTTCAGGCCGACGCCCCCGAGCCGGAGGACGGGACCGAACCCGACTTCGCCGAGCTGGCCGCCGACCTCTCCGACACCTGGCTGGTCGAGATCGCCGTCGGCGAGGACGGGGACGACGCGTGCTTCGGCCCGCTCACCGCGCGGGCGGCCTGGGACCTCGCCCTCGGCCTCGACCAGCGGCGGCCGGCGTGGACGGTCTCGGTCGTGCCCCTGCACGTCGCCGGGCCGGCGGACGAGCT
Source organism: Geodermatophilus sp. SMS 5-13 (assembly GCF_059428245.1). Lineage (NCBI taxonomy): Bacteria > Bacillati > Actinomycetota > Actinomycetes > Geodermatophilales > Geodermatophilaceae > Geodermatophilus > Geodermatophilus sp. SMS 5-13. The sequence continues at coordinate 3,753,158 of NZ_CP165729.1, read as the reverse complement.
GATCGAGCTCTTCGAGGAGGACGACCAGGAGGAGTAGCCCGGCCGCTCAGCCGGTCACCGCCGACGTGCCGAGGCTCGCCGAGCGGTGCAGCCCGGCGGCCTCGAGCGCCTCCCGGACGACCCGCCACGCCGCCGCCTCGGGCGTCCAGTTCTCGATGTGCCAGCTCGAGTCCAGGCGGTCCACCATCTGTCGCGCCACCTCGGCCGGGACGAAGACCTCCAGCGTGACCGTGTAGCCGGTGAGCTGCGGAGGGGTGGCGGGCATCGTGTCCTCCTGTCGTCGGTGCGACCTACCAGCCGCGCTCGCGCCACTCCCCGAGGTTCGGCCGCTCGGTCCCCAGGGTGGTGTCCTTGCCGTGCCCGGGATAGACCCACGTGTCGTCGGGGAGGGTGCCGAACAGCCGCGCCTCGACGTCGTCGATCAGACTGGCGAACCGCTGCGGGTCCTGCTGGGTGTTGCCGACGCCGCCGGGGAAGAGGCTGTCCCCGGTGAAGACGTGCGTGCCGGCGCCCTCGGGTCCGCGCCAGACCAGCGCGATGCTGCCGGGGGTGTGGCCGCGCAGGTGCACGACCTCGAGGCTCTGCCCGCCGACGGTGACCGTGTCGCCGTGCTGCACCGCGCGTTGCACGGGCACCGGCAGGTCGCCGGCGTCGTCGGGGTGGGCGACGGTGACCGCGCCGGTCGCTTCGACGACCTGGGGCAGCGCGCGGTGGTGGTCCCAGTGCCCGTGGGTGGTGACGACGGTGCGCACGTCGGCGTCGCCGATCAGCGCCAGCACCCTGTCGGGCTCGGCCGCCGCGTCGACGAGCAGCGCCTCGCCGCTCTCTGGGTCGCGCAGCAGGTAGACGTTGTTCGCCATCTCGCTGACGGCGAGCTTGCTGATGGTCAGCCCGGGCAGCTCCCGGACGTCGGCCGGACCGCCGACCTCGACGTCCCCGGTGTAGGTCATCTGGGCTCCGATCGGAAAGTGTCAGCGACCGCGGTTAGGTTCCTTGGTCATGGACGCTAGCGGAGCCGTGGACCCCGCTCATCCGGTCGCCCGGGTCGTCGGCCTGCCGGCCACCGAGATCGCGGCCCGCGTGCGGTCGGGGGCCCTGACGGCGGTCGACGTCGTCCGCGCGCACCTCGACCACATCGCCGAGGTGGACGCGCGGGTGGGTGCCTTCCGGGTGATCCGTGACGGCGCGGCGCTGGCCGAGGCCGCCGCCGTCGACGCCTCGCCGTCCCGCGCCGCGCTGCCGCTGGCGGGCGTGCCCGTGGCGGTCAAGGACAACGTCGCCGTCGCCGGCGAGGTCTGCACCGACGGCTCCCTCGCCGGCCCGCAGGAGCCCGCCGCGGCCGATCACCCGGTGGTCGCCCGGCTGCGGGCGGCGGGCGCCGTCGTCGTCGGGATCACGCGGGTGCCGGAGCTGTGCCTCTACGGCGCGACCGACGGGCCGCACGCGGTCAGCCGCAACCCCTGGGACACCGCCCTCACCCCGGGCGGCAGCTCCGGCGGCAGCGCCGCCGCGGTCGCCTCGGCGTGCGTGCCGATCGCCCACGGCAACGACGGTTTCGGTTCGCTGCGCATCCCGGCGGCCGCCTGCGGGCTGGTCACCCTCAAGCCCGGGCGTGGGGTCATCCCCGCCGACCTGGGCTTCGACAGCTGGTCGGGCATGGCCGAGAACGGGGCGCTGGCCACCACGGTGGCCGATCTCGCGATGGCGACGTCCGTCCTGGCCGGACGCGAACTGGGCCCGGACGATCCCGGGCGTCCGCTGCGGATCGCGGTCTCGCTGCGCTCGCCGGTGCCCGGCGTCCGGCCGGACGCGGTCACCCGCGTGGCGGTCGAGGACACGGTCGCCCGGCTGCGGGACGCCGGCCACGTCGTCGTCCGCAAGAACCCGGTGATCACCCCGCCCGCGGCGGCGGGTGCGCTGGCGCGGTGGATGGCCGGGGCGCACGACGACGCCGAGACGTTCGGGCTGGACCGGGACGGGCTGCAGCCGCGCAGCCGCACCCACGCCCGGATCGGCCGGGTCGTGCGGCGGGCCGGGCTGGTCCGGCCGGCGACGGGGGAGCGCTTCCGCGAGCGGACGGCGGCCTTCTTCGACGACGTCGACGTCCTGCTCACCCCCGTCACCAACGGGCCGCCGCTGGCCGCGCGGCCGTGGCACGAGCGGTCCTTCGTGGCCAACATCACCGCCAACACCCGGTGGGCGCCGTGGGCCTCCCCGTGGAACCTGGCCGGCGTCCCCGCGCTGGTCCTACCGGTCGCGGAGCGGCCCGAGGGGCTGCCGGTAGCGGTCCAGTTCGTCGGCCCCCCAGGCGCCGAAGGGCGACTACTCTGGCTAGCCGCGGAGCTGGAACGTCGCCGGCCCTGGCGTCGTCACGCGCCGGTCTTCGACCCCGCCGTGCCATCGATGGCGTCGACCGCCTGAGCTGCACTTCCCCGAGCGGCACCGCCGCCGCACGTCGGGCAGGCCTGCGCCCGGCACCCGCACCAGTTCCACCCAGAACCGCTCCATCGGAACCATCCGCCCGTAGATCCACCCCTCGAACGACAGGGAACACATGGACCGCCTCGTCGTCCGCGGCGCCCGCGAGCACAACCTCAAGGACGTCCACCTCGACCTGCCCCGCGACGCCCTGATCGTGTTCACGGGCCTCTCCGGCTCGGGCAAGTCCAGCCTCGCCTTCGACACGATCTTCGCCGAGGGCCAGCGCCGGTACGTGGAGTCGCTGTCGGCCTACGCCCGCCAGTTCCTCGGCCAGATGGACAAGCCGGACGTCGACTTCATCGAGGGGCTCTCGCCGGCAGTCTCCATCGACCAGAAGTCGACCAACCGCAACCCGCGGTCGACGGTCGGCACGATCACCGAGGTCTACGACTACCTCCGGCTGCTGTACGCCCGCGCCGGGCAGCCGCACTGCCCGAACTGCGGCAAGCCGATCTCGCGGCAGACGCCGCAGCAGATCGTCGACCAGGTCCTGGCGATGGAGGAGGGCACCCGCTTCCAGGTGCTCGCCCCGGTCGTGCGTGCGCGCAAGGGCGAGTACGTCGACCTGTTCAGCTCCCTGCAGACGCAGGGCTTCTCCCGCGTCCGGGTGGACGGCGTCGTGCACCCGCTCACCGAGCCGCCGAAGCTCAAGAAGCAGGAGAAGCACACGATCGAGGTGATCGTGGACCGGTTGACGGTCAAGGAGAGCGCGAAGCGGCGGCTGACCGACTCGGTCGAGACCGCGCTGGGGCTCGCCGGCGGCCTCGTCGTCCTCGACTTCGTCGACCTGCCCGAGGACGACCCGCACCGCGAGCGGACCTACTCCGAGCACCTGGCCTGCGTGGACGACGGCCTGTCGTTCGAGGCCCTCGAGCCGCGGTCGTTCTCGTTCAACTCGCCGTTCGGCGCCTGCCCGGAGTGCACCGGCATCGGCACCCGCAAGGAGGTCGACCCGGAGCTCGTCGTCCCCGATCCGGAGAAGTCCCTGGGCCAGGGTGCGGTGGCGCCGTGGGCCGGCTCGATGAGCAACGAGTACTTCACCCGGCTGCTCACCGGCCTGGCCGACCAGCTCGGCTTCTCCATGGACACCCCGTGGGAGCGGCTGCCGGTCAAGGTGCAGAAGGCCGTGCTGCACGGCTCGCCCGACCAGGTGCACGTGCGCTACCGCAACCGCTACGGCCGCGAGCGCAGCTACTACGCGGCGTTCGAGGGCGTGCTGCCCTTCCTCGAGCGGCGGCACGAGGACACCGACAGCGACTACATGCGGGACAAGTACGAGGGCTACATGCGCGACGTGCCCTGTCCCGTCTGCCACGGCACCCGGCTCAAGCCCGAGATCCTGGCCGTGAAGCTCAGCGGCCGCTCGATCGCCGAGGTCACCAACCTCTCGATCGGCGAGGCCTCGCAGTGGCTGGGCGCGCTGGAGCTGGGGGAGCGTGAGCGCGCGATCGCCGAGCGCGTGCTCAAGGAGATCCAGGCCCGGCTGTCCTTCCTCGTCGACGTCGGTCTGGACTACCTCTCGCTCGACCGCCCCGCGGCCACGCTGGCCGGTGGCGAGGCGCAGCGGATCCGGCTGGCGACGCAGATCGGCTCCGGCCTGGTCGGCGTCCTCTACGTGCTGGACGAGCCGTCGATCGGGCTGCACCAGCGGGACAACTCCCGGCTGATCGAGACGCTGGTCCGGCTCCGGGACATGGGGAACACGCTGATCGTCGTCGAGCACGACGAGGACACGATCAAGGTCGCCGACTGGGTGGTCGACATCGGCCCGGGCGCCGGCGAGCACGGCGGCGAGATCGTCGTCAGCGGCACCGTCGAGGACCTGCTGGCCTCCGAGTCGTCGCTCACCGGCGCCTACCTGTCGGGGCGCAAGGAGATCACCGTCCCGACGAAGCGGCGCGAGCCGGAGCCGGGCCGCGAGCTGGTGGTCAAGGGCGCCCGGGAGCACAACCTCAAGGGCGTCGACGTCACGTTCCCGCTGGGCTGCTTCGTGGCGGTCACCGGCGTCTCCGGGTCGGGCAAGTCGACGCTGGTCAACGACATCCTCTACACGACGCTGGCCAACCAGCTCAACCGCGCGCGGCTCGTGGCGGGGCGGCACCGGACGATCACCGGGCTCGAGCAGCTCGACAAGGTGGTGCACGTCGACCAGTCGCCGATCGGCCGCACCCCGCGGTCGAACCCGGCGACCTACACCGGCGTGTACGACCACGTCCGCAAGCTCTTCGCCCAGACCTCCGAGGCGAAGATGCGCGGCTACCTGCCCGGCCGGTTCTCGTTCAACGTCAAGGGCGGCCGCTGCGAGGCGTGCTCCGGTGACGGCACGATCAAGATCGAGATGAACTTCCTGCCGGACGTCTACGTCCCCTGCGAGGTGTGCAAGGGCGCCCGGTACAACCGGGAGACGCTCGAGGTGCACTACAAGGGCAAGACGATCGCCGAGGTCCTCGACATGCCGATCGAGGAGGCCGCGGAGTTCTTCGCGGCCATCCCGCCGATCGCGCGGCACCTGAAGACGCTGGCCGACGTCGGCCTCGGGTACGTCCGGCTCGGCCAGCCGGCGCCGACCCTCTCCGGCGGTGAGGCGCAGCGGGTGAAGCTGGCCAGCGAGCTGCAGAAGCGGTCCACCGGCCGGACGATCTACGTGCTGGACGAGCCGACCACCGGACTGCACTTCGAGGACATCCGCAAGCTGCTGCTGGTGCTGCAGGGCCTGGTCGACAAGGGCAACTCGGTCGTCGTCATCGAGCACAACCTCGACGTCATCAAGAGCGCCGACTGGATCATCGACATGGGGCCGGAGGGCGGGTTCCGCGGCGGCACGGTCGTCGCCGAGGGGCCGCCCGAGTTCGTCGCCACCGTGCCCGAGAGCCACACCGGCCGCTACCTCGCCCTGCACCTCGATCCGGACGCCGTCGCCGCCGCGGCGGCACCGAAGAAGCGGGCCCGCAAGAAGGCCAGCTGAGCACCGTCCGGGCCCGGGACGCGTCCCCGGCCCGGACGGTGCTCTCGACCCGGTCAATCCTCACCGCGCCGGACCCAGGCGCGCACCGCCAGGCGCACGAGCCGCACAGCGAGGGTGACCACCGAGCCGAGCGAAGGCTCGGACATGAGCGGCCTGGGGGTGTGCAGCAGCATCAGGCCGCCGGTCGCCTGTCGGAACGCCTGAGCCCGAGGGTTCCCCATCGACGCGTTCCGGCCTTCGACCGTGTGCCAGCGTGCCGAGCGCCCCATCACCCAACTCGCATGGGGTCGCCCGAGGCGGGGGAGGCCGTTCGGCAGCTGCTGCCCGTCGTAGGTCTGCCGGTGGAACGGGAAGCCGTCGAGCGGGGTGAGGCGGGTGTCCTGGGGCGGCGTCACAGGTCGAGCCTGCCATCCGGATCGTGTCCTGCCGGAAGTTGTCCACAGGCCGTTGACTTGCGCGTTCGCTCCTCCACAGCGGTTGCCGAAGTGTGCTGTTCGAACATATGATCGAGGGCATGAACGACGACGTTCCCGGCCTCGGCAGGTCGGGAGTGGTACCCGCGGTGGCGGCCCGCCGGGCGCGGCAGCGGGCGGCGGTGGCCGCGGCCGTGGCGTCGTCGTCGGGGTGGCCGGGGTTCGCGCCGCAGACCGGGTTGGCCGCCGGTCCGCTGGGGCTGGCGCAGGCCGCGGACCGGGAGCTGGCCCGCTGGTTCGCGGGGCGGGCGCGGGCGCTGGCCGAGTTCGCGCTGTCCCGCTCCCCGGAGGCGGATCGGGCGCAGGGTGAGCCGGGGGCGATGAGCGCGGCGCGGTGGGCGGCGCGGCCGGAGATCCTCACGCAGACCAGCGAGTGGAGCGCGCAGGAGGTCTCCATCGCCCTCACCTGTAGCCAGATCCGTGCGGAGAAGGTGCTGGAGGAGTCGCTGACCCTGGTGCAGCGGCTGCCGGGCACGCTGGCGGCGCTGGAGGGCGGACTGCTCACCGTCGAGCACCGGTGGCCGATGCTGGAGCAGGTCGCTCCGATCCGGGACGACGCCCTGCGCGGGGAGGTCGAGGCGGAGCTGCTGCGCTGGGTGGCCGCCCGCGCCGAACAGCGGACGATCACCACCCCGGCGCAGCTGGCCGACAAGGCCCGCCGGCTGGTGGCCAAGCGCGACGCCCGGGACGAGGCGCAGAAGGCGCTGCGGGCGCTACGGGGCCGGGGGGTGTTCCGGCAGCGCGAGCGCGGGGAGGGCCTGGCCGGGCTGGGCGTGGTCGGCACCGAGGTCGAGATGACGGTGTTCCTCGCCGCGCTGGGGGCGTACGCGGATGCGGTGGAGGACGAGCCGGGTGCGGCGGCCCGGTCGCGGGCGATGAAGATGTGGGACTGCCTTCAGGACCTGGTGCTGCGCCCCGGCCGCACGGTGTTGCCGCTGCAGGTCACCCTCACCGTGGTCGCCGGGCTGCAGTCCCTGCTCGGCGGTGACGGCCCGGTCGAGGTCGACGGCGTCCAGGTGTCGGCCGAGGCGGCGCGGGCGCTGCTGCGGCTGATCACCGGCAGCCCGCTCGGTGCGGCCGCCCGCGCCGAGTACCTCCGCCTGGCCGTGCAGGCAGCGGCCGGCGGCGCGGGAACCACCGAGGACCGTGCCTCCGACCTCGTCGGCGAGGAGGACTACGACGAGGACGCCGACCCCGACTACGACGACGACTTTCCCGACGACGTCGACGAGGACGCCGCCCCCGACTTCGACGACCTCGACGACCTCGACGACGTCGACGAGGAGCTCGACGCCGAGGGGGCGGTGGAGCCGATCGAGGGCCTGCCCGACGGCATCGCGCCGGCCGACCTGGCCGAGGATCCGTTGCTGACGCCGGGGCAGCGGCGCTGGCTGCGCCGGCTCGAGGCGCAGTACTGGGCCGGGTGGGAAGGCCGGCTGAACGCCGGTGCATTCGACGATCCCGAGCCGCCGGGCGAGGCGGAGGTCCTCGCCGCCGCGGCGCGGGCCGCCGCCGCCGGCTGGGCCGCGGAGCAACGCGCCGTCACCGAGGCCGCCGAGCGGTGGTGGGCGGAGTTCCTGGCGGGCCTGCATCCCGATCCCGACCCGCACGGGGACGGCTGGCCGAACGACGCCCCCGCCCCGCCGCCGGCCAACAGCGCACCGGCCGCCCCGTCGTCGATGACCCCGTCGCCGGGCGGCGGCTGGTGGGCGACCGCGGACCGGGCGGTCGAGGACGCCTCCCGGGCGCTGCGCGACGCCCGGCTCGCCGTCGCCCACGCCCGCCGGCTGGTGCGCACCGCGGAGCGGGCCGATGCCGCCGACGAGGCCGCGTGGCGGACCGGCCCGGCCGGCCGGGTCAGCGCCGCCACCGACGCCCTGGGCGCGCTGTGCGCCGCGGCCGCCGCCGACCGCCGGGCGGTGGCCGGCCTGCTGGGCCGCACCGCCGGCGGCGGCCTGGCCGACCGCCCGCGGCTGGCCCTGGTCGACGCCCCGACCGGGGCGCTGGTCTGCCTGACCGACCTGCCGTCCCTGCGCCGCGCCGCGCGCTGCGACCGGCCGGCCTGCACCCGCCGCCCCGAGCGCTGCGATCACGACCTGACCGGCCGGCCCGGCCTCGGCGCCCCCGGCCCCACCGACGGCTACCGGCCCGGCGCCGAGCTCGACCGGTTCGTGCGCGCCCGCGACCGCCGCTGCCGCTTCCCCGGCTGCCGCCGCCTGATCGCGACCGGCGAGCTGGACCACCGCATCCGCTGGCCCGACGGCCCCACCGCCGCCGGCAACCTGGCCGGGTTCTGCGTCGGCAACCACCGGGGCAAACACCAGGCCCCGGGCTGGTCCTACGACGCAAACCCCGGCGGCACGCTGACCGTCACCACCCCCACCGGCCTGGTCGCCAACACCACGCCACCGCCCTACTGAGTGGCGATTCGGAAGGCTGGCCTCGGCCCGCTGTGGTTGGCTCGACTCACCGATGGGTCTCTCGGAGGTGATCAGCCTGGAGCTGACGCGTCGTGGCCGCGCCGGCGCTCGGTGCGCCGGCCGCTTGTGCCGGAACGGTGGTGCAGCCGGGCGGCCTCTCGCGGCTGCGGATCAGGAGCCGGCGACCAGCGGCGTGCCATTCGAGCTGCGCCGTCCCGTCCGGGGCAAGGACGTCGCCGAGGCCCTGGCGGCGGCGATCGACGAGACCTCGGCCGAACTGCTCGTCATCGGGGTGCGCCGGAGGACGCCGGTCGGCAAGCTCCTGATGGGCAGCGCCGCCCAGCGCATCCTGCTGGAGGTCGACTGCCCGATCCTGGCGGTGAAGACTCCACCGCGCCGCAGCGGAGGATGAGGAAGGGAAGGCGCCGATGAGGACGTCCGCGGACGTGAAGCTCCTGCAAGCGGTCGACCACGTGCGGGTGGTCTACCGGCGATGGCAGCCGGACGGCGACGTCCGGGCGACGGTGCAGATCGTCCACGGGGCCTCCGAGCACTCGGCCCGCTACGGGCGGCTTGCCGACGCCCTCGTCGAGCGGGGGCTCGCGGTCTACGCGATGGACCTGCGCGGGCACGGCCGCACCGCCGAGGGCACCGGGGTCGGCAAGTTCGGCGGACTCGGCGTCGAGCGGGTGCTGGACGACGTCTGCGGGCTGCACCGGGTGATGTCCGACGAGCACCCCGGCGTGCCACGCATCCTCGTCGGCCACTCGATGGGCTCGATCATCGCGCTGGCCGCGGCCGAGCGGGACGGCGACGACCTCGCCGGGCTGGTGCTCTCCGGGCCGATCGGGGTCGCGCCGGAGCTGGTCGACACGGTCACCGCGCTGGACGCGGCCGTCGCCTCCGGCATGGGCGACCAGGTGCTCGACGCGCTCGGCGCCTTCAACCAGCCGTTCGAGCCGGCGCGCACGCCCTTCGACTGGCTCTCCCGCGACCCCGCCGAGGTCGACGCCTACATCAGCGACCCGCTCTGCGGCGAGCAGATGCCCCTGACCCACGCCTACGCCGCGGGCGTCTTCGGCATGGCCGTCCGCGGGGCGTCCCCTGAGGCCGTCAAGGACCTGCCCGACGGCCTGCCCGTGCTGCTCCTCTCCGGCCAGCGGGACCCCGTCGGCGGCACCGACGGCAGCCGGGTCACCGCGCTCGCCGAGATGCTGCGGGACCGCGGCCTCCCCGTCGAGCAGCACGTGTACCCGGACGCCCGGCACGAGGTCTTCAACGAGACCAACCGCGACGAGGTCACCAAGGACCTGCTCGGCTGGCTCGACGCCCGGCTGGCCGGCGGCTGAGGCCGCGGGCTGGACCTTGCCGCGCGGCAACGTCCTAGCGTCCGCAGGCGTGGACGAGGGAACCGGGCGGCTGACCATCGGCCAGCTGGCCGCCGCGGTCGGCATCACGGCCAAGGCGCTGCGCCACTACGACCGGGTCGGGTTGTTCGCGCCCGACGACGTCGACGGCGCCACCGGCTACCGCTGGTACGCCGCTGACCGGCTGCCGCAGGCCCGGTTGATCGCCCGCCTGCGCGCTGTCGGGGTGCCGCTGGAGGGCATCGCCGAGTGCCTCGCCGCGGCCGGCGATCCGGACGTGGTCGAGCGTGTGCTGGCCGGGCACCGGCGCCGGCTGGAGAGCCGGTTGGCCCGCGTGCGCGGCGACCTGCACCGCCTGTCGCACCTGCAGGAGGACGACGACCACGAGGGGACGGCGCCCGACCTCCCGCAGCCGCCCCCGGCGCCCATCACCCCGGCCGCCCCCGACGAGCGGCAGCTGGCCGTCGACCTGTTCAACGGCGTCTGGGCGCTCCTGGAGACCGAGGACCGCACGCCGGCCCAGGACGACCGCATGGTGCACATGGCGCACGCCTCCCGCTACCACTGGGAGCAGGCCGGGACGGCGGCGAACCTGGCCCGCGGCGAGTGGCAGTGCTCGCGCGTCTACGCCGTCCTCGGGCGTGCCGAGCCCGCCCGGCACCACGCCCGCCGCGTCCTCGAGATCTGCCAGGAGAACGGCATCGGCGACTGGGACCTGGCCTTCGCCCACGAGGCGCTGGCCCGCGCGGCCGCGGTGGCGGAAGACCGCGAGGCGGTCGCGCGCCACCTCGCCGACGCGCGGACAGCTGCCGCGCACATCAGCGACCCCGAGGACCGCGCGCTGCTCGAGAGCGACCTGGCGACGATCGTGCAGCCGGCCAGCTGACCGTCCACCGCTCTCCGGGCGCGAGCGCCGCCCACTCCGCCTCCGCGGACCGCAGCGCCGCCGCGGCCCGGTCCAGCTCGGCGCGGTCCAGGCCGGCCAGCTGCGCGGGCAGCACCTCCTCGCCCAGCGCCAGCCGGGCGACGACGTCGGCCAGGTGCTCGGCGGCCATGATGCGCTGCCGGCGCTCCTTCTTGAGCCGGTCGGAGCGCTCGGCGACGTGCGGCGGCCGCCGTCCCGACAGGTGCCGCATGCTGCCCCAGACGACGCCGTCGGCCACGCAGCCCCAGATGCCGTCGGTCACCCCGAGCGAGGCCTCCACCAGCGCGTGCACCAGGTCGTGTGGCAGCCGCGCGCCGCCGCCCGCGCCGCGCATCCGGAACACCACGCCGTCGTCCCGCTCGACGAGCGCCTCGACCGGGCGGCGGTCGGCCATCCGCTCGAAGGTGATCCGCACGCGCCCAGCATCCCGGCGGTCACAACCGAATTACCGGCGTGTCAGACCCCCGACCTAATCTGGACCCGTGCCCGACCCGTCCACGTACCGACCGGCGGTCGGCAGCATCCCGGAGTCGCCGGGGGTCTACAAGTTCCGCGACCCGAGCGGCCGGGTCATCTACGTCGGCAAGGCCAAGAGCCTGCGCCAGCGGCTGAACAGCTACTTCGCCGACGTCGCAGGCCTGCACCCGCGCACCCGCCAGATGGTGACGACGGCGGCCAGCGTCGAGTGGACCGTCGTCGGCACCGAGGTCGAGGCGCTCCAGCTCGAGTACAACTGGATCAAGGAGTTCGACCCCCGCTTCAACGTCCGCTACCGCGACGACAAGAGCTACCCGTCGCTGGCCGTGACGCTGAACGAGGAGTACCCGCGGCTGCAGGTCATGCGCGGCCCCAAGCGCAAGGGCGTCCGCTACTTCGGCCCCTACGCGCACGCCTGGGCGATCCGCGAGACCCTCGACACGCTCACCCGCGTCTTCCCGGCCCGCACCTGCTCCAACGGCGTCTTCAAGCGCGCCGGCCAGATCGGCCGCCCGTGCCTGCTGGGTTACATCGGCAAGTGCTCGGCGCCCTGCGTCGGCCGGGTCAGCGCCGAGGAGCACCGGGAGATCGTCGACGACTTCGTCGACTTCATGGCCGGCCGCACCGACCTCATGGTCAAGCGGCTCGAGCGGGAGATGGCCGCGGCGTCGGAGGCCCTGGAGTTCGAGAAGGCCGCCCGGCTGCGCGACGACCTCGGCGCCCTGCGCCGCGCCATGGAGAAGCAGGCCGTCGTCCTCGGCGACGGCACGGACGCCGACGTCGTCGCCTTCGCCCAGGACGAGCTGGAGGCCGCCGTCCAGGTCTTCCACGTCCGCGGCGGGCGGGTGCGCGGCCAGCGCGGCTGGATCATCGACAAGGTCGAGGAGGTCAGCACCGGCGAGCTGGTCGAGCAGTTCCTGCTGCAGGTCTACGGCGGCGTCGACGAGGAGACCGGGGCCGGCGAGGCGGGGGAGATGGTCCCCAAGGAGGTCCTCGTCCCCGAGCTGCCGGACGACGCCGACGTCTACGAGGAGCTGCTCAGCGAGCTGCGCGGCAGCCGGGTGAGCCTGCGCGTGCCGCAGCGCGGCGACAAGCGCAGCCTCCTCGAGACGGTCGAGCGCAACGCCAAGGAGGCCTTCGCCCGGCACCGGGTGAAGCGGGCCAGCGACCTCACCGCCCGGAGCCTCGCGCTGCAGGAGCTGCAGGAGGCACTCGACCTGCCCGACGCGCCGCTGCGGATCGAGTGCATCGACGTCTCGCACGTCCAGCAGACCAACGTCGTCGCCAGCATGGTGGTCTTCGAGGACGGGCTGGCCAAGAAGTCCGACTACCGCCGGTTCTCCGTCACGCACGGAACCGACGACACCGCGGCCATGGCCGAGGTGGTCCGCCGCCGCTTCGCCCGCCACCTCAAGGAGGAGGCCGACCGGCGCGACGAGCAGGGCATCGCGGCCGAGGAGGGCCGGCCGCGCAAGTTCGCCTACCCGCCCAACCTGCTCGTCGTGGACGGCGGTGCGCCCCAGGTCGCTGCGGCGGCTCGCTCGCTCGACGAGCTCGGCATCGTCGACGTCGCCGTCTGCGGCCTCGCGAAGCGCATGGAGGAGGTCTGGCTGCCCGGTGAGCCCGACCCGGTGATCCTGCCGCGCACCTCCGAGGGGCTGTACCTGCTGCAGCGGGTCCGCGACGAGGCCCACCGGTTCGCGATCACGTACCACCGCCAGAAGCGGTCGACCAGCATGCTGGTGTCGCTCCTGGACGACGTCCCCGGCCTCGGGGACACCCGGCGGAAGGCGCTGATGAAGAAGTTCGGCTCGCTCAAGCGGCTGCGGGCGGCGACGGTCGAGGAGCTCATGACCGTGCCCGGCATCGGCCGGCGGACGGCGGAGGCGGTGCAGGCCGCGATCGCCGAGCCGTCGGTGGAGCCGGAGGAGTCGACCCTGGCGCCGGACGGCCCCGCGGAGCGCGGCGAGCCGACCCCGGACGCCGGCGACACCGCCGAGGTCGGCCGCGTGGGCGCGGCCCGGTGAGCGTCGACGGACCCACGCCCCCGGAGGTCCCGCCGCTGGAGGTCGTCGTCGTCACCGGGCTGTCGGGGGCGGGCAAGAACAGCGCCGGGCGGGTGCTCGAGGACCTCGGCTGGTTCGTCGTGGACAACCTGCCGCCGGCGCTGCTGCTGCCGATGGTCGAGCTCGGCGCCCGCGGAGACATCCGCCGCTTCGCCGCCGTCGTCGACGTGCGCAGCCGGGCGTTCACCAGCGACCTGCAGGAGGCGATCCGGGTCCTCGCCGAGGCCGGCCACCGGCCGCGGGTGCTCTACGTGCACGCCCGCGACGAGGTGCTGATCCGCCGCTACGAGTCCAACCGCCGCGAGCACCCGCTGCAGGGCAGCGGCCGGCTGATCGACGGCATCTCCGCCGAGCGGGCGCTGCTCACCGGCATCGCCGGCGAGGCCGACCTCTGGGTGGACACCAGCGACCTCAACGTCCACCAGCTGCGCGCCACGCTGGAGAACGCCTTCGCCCGCGAGGGGCAGACCCCGCCGCTGACGGCGACCGTGCTCAGCTTCGGCTTCAAGTACGGGCTGCCGCTGGACGCCGACCTGGTGGTCGACGCCCGGTTCCTGCCCAACCCGCACTGGATCCCCGAGCTGCGGCCGAAGACCGGCCGGGACGCGGAGGTCCGCGACTACGTCCTCGGCCAGGACGACGCCACCGAGTTCCTCGACCGCTACACCGACGTGCTGCGCGTGCTCGTCCCCGGCTACCGCCGCGAGGGCAAGCGGTACCTGACGCTCGCCGTGGGCTGCACCGGCGGCAAGCACCGCAGCGTCGCCATCGCCGAGGAGTTCGCCCGCCGGCTCTCGAACGAGGGGGTCGCCGCCGTCGCCCGGCACCGCGACCTGGGCCGCGAGTGATGGGGCCGCACCCTCGCGTGGTCGCCTTCGGAGGCGGCCACGGGCTGGCCGCCGCGCTCGCCGCGTGGCGGCGGCTCACCCCCGAGCTCACCGCGGTGGTCACCGTCGCCGACGACGGCGGCTCCTCCGGCCGGATCCGGCGCGAGCTGCCCGTCCTGCCGCCCGGCGACCTGCGGATGGCGCTGGCCGCGCTCGCCGGCGAGGGGGAGCGGCCCGCGTCGATCGCGGCGCTGCTGCAGCACCGGTTCGGCGGCACCGGCGTCCTGGCCGGGCACCCGGTGGGCAACCTGGTCCTCACCGGGCTGGCCGACATGTACGGCGGCGACACGGTGCGCGCCCTCGACGAGCTGTGCGCGCTGCTGGGCGCCCACGGCCGCGTCCTGCCCATGGCCGACGTCCCGCTGGACCTGGTGGCACGCGTGGAGAGCGTCGACCCCGACGACCCCGCCCGCACCCGGACCATCCGCGGGCAGGTCGCGGTCGCGACCACCCCCGGGCGGGTCCGCGACATCCTCGTCTCGCCGCCCGACCCGCCGGTCAACGGCGCCGTCCTCGACGCGATCGCCGCGGCGGACGTCGTCTCGCTCGGCCCCGGCTCCTGGTACACCTCCGTGCTGCCGCACCTGCTCGTGCCCCGGCTGCGCGCCGCGCTCGAGCGCAGCACCGCCCGCAAGGTCGTCGTCCTGAACCTGGAGCCGCAACCCGGTGAGACCGACGGATTCAGCCCCGAGGAGCACCTCCGCGTGCTGCAGGCTCACCTCGGCGGAGTGGCGTTGCACACGGTGATTGCTGATGAGGAATCGGTGGTTGACCGCCATGGTCTCCTAACTGCAGTGCGTGAGTGCGGCGCCGAGCTCGTCCTGGCCCCGGTCGCCGAGCTCGACGGCGCACCACGGCACGATCCCGAGCGGCTTGCCGGTGCCCTGGCCTCCGTGGTCGGGGCACGCTGAAGGAGTAGGTGTGCTCGGCCGGGTATCGGAACGGGCGGTGCCGGGCAGGGGTACGAGGGGGAAAGGAACTCCGCACATGGCGATGACCGCAATGGTCAAGGACGAGCTCTCACGGGTGGAGTGCACGAAGACCTCGGAGCGCAAGGCCGAGGTCACCGCGCTGCTGCGCTTCTCCGGCGGGCTGCACATCGTCGGCGGCCGGGTCGTCATCGAGGCCGAGCTCGACACCGGCTCGGTCGCCCGCCGGCTGCGCCGCGACATCAGCGAGGTGTACGGCTACACGAGCGGGGTCAGCGTGCTCGCCGGCGGCAACATCCGCCGCGGCGTCCGCTACCTGGTGCGGATCGCCAAGCACGGCGAGGGCCTGGCCCGGCAGACCGGCTTGGTCGACCAGCGCGGCCGCCCCGTCCGCGGCCTGCCGCCCGCGGTGGTGTCCGGCAGCATCAACGACGCCGAGGCGGCCTGGCGCGGCGCCTTCCTGGCCCACGGCTCGCTCACCGAGCCCGGCCGTTCCTCCTCCCTCGAGGTCACCTGCCCCGGCCCCGAGGCGGCCATGGCCCTCGTCGGCGCCGCCCGCCGGCTGGGCATCGCGGCCAAGGCCCGCGAGGTCCGCGGCGCCGACCGGGTCGTCGTCCGGGACGGCGACGCGATCAGCGCGCTGCTCACCCGCATGGGCGCCCACGACGCCGTCCTGGCCTGGGAGGAGCGGCGGATGCGCCGCGAGGTCCGGGCCACCGCCAACCGGCTGGCCAACTTCGACGACGCCAACCTGCGCCGCTCGGCGCGGGCCGCGGTCGCGGCCAGCGCCCGGGTGGAGCGCGCGCTGGAGATCCTCGCCAACGACGCCCCCGAGCACCTGCTGGTCGCCGGCCGGCTGCGCCTCGAGCACGGTCAGGCCTCGCTGGAGGAGCTCGGTCAGCGCGCCGACCCGCCGATGACCAAGGACGCCGTCGCGGGCCGGATCCGCCGGCTGCTGGCGATGGCCGACAAGCGCGCCAAGGACCTCGGCATCCCGGACACGGAGTCCGCCGTCACCGACGACATGCTCGCTCAATAGCGCTGCCTCACCACCCGAGCCTCCGCGGGCCCGGACCGATAGGGTTTCGGGCGGAGCGAGGCCGCGTGCTCCGCGCGGCCCCCTGACGGCATGGAGGTCCTCGTGACGGTCCGGGTAGGCATCAACGGGTTCGGGCGCATCGGCCGCAACTTCTACCGCGCGGCTGCCGCCAGCGGCGCGGACGTCGAGATCGTGGCGGTCAACGACCTGACCACCCCCGAGGCGCTGGCGCACCTGCTGAAGTACGACAGCATCCTCGGCAAGTTCCCCGAAGAGGTCGCCGCCGTCGGCGACGGGATCAAGGTCGGCGGCGCCACTCTCAAGGTGCTCGCCGAGCGCGACCCGGCCGCGCTGCCGTGGGCCGACCTTGGCGTCGACGTCGTCGTGGAGTCCACCGGCTTCTTCACCAAGGCCGAGGACGCGCGCAAGCACGTCGACGCGGGCGGCGCCAAGAAGGTCGTCATCTCCGCCCCCGCCACGGGCGACGACCTCACGATCGTCATGGGCGTCAACGACCACCTCTACGACGGCTCGCAGACGATCATCAGCAACGCGTCCTGCACGACGAACTGCCTCGCCCCGCTGGCCAAGGTGCTCAACGACGCCTTCGGCATCGAGCGCGGTCTGATGACCACGATCCACGCCTACACCGCCGACCAGAACCTGCAGGACGGCCCGCACAAGGACCTGCGCCGGGCCCGCGCCGCCGCGCTGAACATGGTGCCGACCTCCACCGGCGCCGCCAAGGCGATCGGGCTGGTCCTGCCGGAGCTCAAGGGCAAGCTCGACGGGTACGCCATCCGCGTCCCGGTGCCCACCGGCTCGGCGACCGACCTCACCGTCCAGCTGACCCGCGAGGCCTCGGCCGAGGACATCGACGCCGCCTACCGCGAGGCCGCGGCCGGTCCGCTGGGCAAGTACCTCACCTACACCGATGCACCGATCGTCTCCTCCGACATCGTCACCGACCCGTCGTCCTGCATCTACGACGCGAAGCTGACCAAGGTCTTCGGCCCGATGGCCAAGGTCCTCGGCTGGTACGACAACGAGTGGGGCTACTCCAACCGCCTCGTCGACTCCGTCGTCCTGGTCGGCAACTCCCTCTGATGCGCAGCCTCGACGACCTGCTCGCCGAGGGCGTCTCGGGCCGGCGCGTGTTCCTGCGCGCCGACCTGAACGTCCCGCTGGACAAGACCACGCGGGCGATCACCGACGACGGCCGGATCCGCGCCAGCCTGCCCACGCTGCAGGCGCTGCGCGACGCCGGCGCGCGGGTGGTCGTCGCGGCGCACCTGGGCCGGCCGAAGGGCGCACCGGACCCGCAGTACTCGCTGGCCCCGGTCGCCGGCCGGCTGGGTGAGCTGCTCGGCGCCGAGGTGCCGCTGGCCGGCGACGTCGCCGGCGACGACGCGCGGGCCAAGGCCGAGGGGCTCGAGGACGGCGACGTCCTGCTGCTGGAGAACGTCCGCTTCGAGGCGGCCGAGACCAGCAAGGACGACGCCGAGCGCGGGGCGCTGGCCGACCGGCTGGCCGGCCTCGCCGACGTGTACGTCGACGACGCGTTCGGCGCCGTGCACCGCAAGCACGCCTCGGTGTACGACATCGCCGAGCGGCTGCCGCACTACGCCGGGCGGCTGGTCGCCCAGGAGCTCGACGTGCTGCGCCGGCTCACCACCGACCCCGAGCGGCCGTACGTCGTCGTCCTCGGCGGCTCCAAGGTGAGCGACAAGCTGGCCGTGATCGAGGCGCTGCTGCCCAAGGTCGACCGGCTGCTGGTCGGCGGCGGGATGTGCTTCACCTTCCTCAAGGCCCAGGGGCACGAGGTCGGCAAGTCGCTGCTGGAGACCGACCAGGTCGACACCTGCCGGCGGCTGCTCGACGACGCCGGCGACCGGATCGTGCTGCCGGTCGACGTGGTGTGCGCCCCGGAGTTCAGCGCGGACGCCCCCACGACCACCGTGCCGGTCGAGCAGATCCCCGCCGACCAGCTCGGTCTGGACGTCGGCCCGCGCACGGTCGAGCTGTTCGCCCGCGAGCTGGCCGGGGCGCTGACCGTCTTCTGGAACGGCCCGATGGGTGTCTTCGAGCTCGCGCCGTTCGCCGCCGGCACCCGCGGGGTGGCCGAGGCGGCGGCGAAGGTCGAGGGGCTCTCGGTCGTCGGCGGCGGCGACTCCGCGGCGGCGGTCCGCCAGCTCGGCCTCGACGAGTCGGCGTTCGGGCACATCAGCACCGGCGGCGGCGCGTCGCTGGAGTACCTCGAGGGCCGGCAGCTGCCGGGCCTGACGGTTCTGGACCGGTGATGGCGCGCACCGCACCGGCGCCGAAGCGGGAAGGCCGCCGTCCGCTCATCGCCGGCAACTGGAAGATGCACCTGTCCCACCTCGAGGCCATCGGGCTGGTGCAGAAGCTGGTGTTCAGCCTGTCCGAGCAGGTGCTCGACACCACCGAGATGGTGGTGCTGCCGCCGTTCACCGCGCTGCGCAGCGTGCAGACGCTGGTCACCGGCGACAAGCTGCCGGTCGGCTTCGGCGCGCAGGACCTCTCGGTGCACGACTCCGGCGCCTACACCGGCGAGATCAGCGGGGCGATGCTCGCCGCGCTGGCCTGCGGCTACGTCGTCGTCGGACACTCCGAGCGGCGGGCGTTGCACGGCGAGGACGACGCGCTGGTCGGCCGCAAGGTGCAGGCCGCCCTGCGGCACGAGCTGACGCCGATCCTCTGCGTGGGCGAGGGCCTGGAGATCCGCCGCGCGCGGGAGCACGTCGGGTACTGCACGAGCCAGCTCGACGCCGCGCTCGAGGGGCTGACCGCCGAGCAGGTGCAGCGCGTGGTGATCGCCTACGAGCCGGTCTGGGCGATCGGGACCGGCGAGGTGGCCACCCCGGACGATGCGCAGGAGGTCTGCGGGGCGCTGCGTGCGCGGCTCGCCGAGCGCTTCGGCCCGGAGACGGCCGCCGTCGTCCGTATCCTCTACGGGGGATCGGTCAAGGCCGGGAACACGGCCGGGATCCTGGCCGGGCCGGACGTCGACGGAGCCCTCGTGGGCGGTGCCAGCCTGGACGCCGACGAGTTCGCACAGATCTGCCGGATCGCGGCCGACGGCGGCTGACCGCCGCCCTGCCGCTCCGGCGGCAGGGGGAGTGGTAGTGGGGGGCGTCCTCGAACGCGTGCCGGCGTGGGCGCGGGGCCGGTGGCGCCCCCTGGGCATCGTCGTCGCCGTCGTCCTGGTGGTCGTGCTGGCGGTCAGCTGCAGCGGCGGGTCCAGCGGCACCGTCGACGTCCCGGTGCAGGGCGGCGGCGCGAACGCCGGGGTCGACGGCGTCCGCGCGCCCTCCGACACGACCGGGGGCGCGCTCCGGGTGGTCGCCGCGCAGGTCGACAGCCTCGACCCCCAGCGGTCCTACTCGCCGGGCGTGTGGAACCTCATGCGGCTCTACGTCCGCACGCTGGTCACCTACGACCCGACGCCCGGCCGGACCGGGGAGCTCCTCCCGGACCTGGCCACCGACACCGGCACCACCCCGGACGGGGGGTCGACCTGGACGTTCACCCTCCGCGAGGGCGTGGCGTTCGAGGGCGACCGGCCGATCACCTCGCGGGACGTGAAGTACGGCATCGAGCGGTCCTTCGCCTCCGACGTCGTAGTCGGCGGCCCGACCTACGTGGTCGACCTGCTCGACGACCCGGCCAACCCCTACGCCGGCCCGTACCAGGACGAGGCTGCGGACAAGCTGGGCCTCGGGGCGATCGAGACCCCCGACGACCGGACGATCGTGTTCCACCTGCGCACGCCGCAGCCGGACTTCCCGTTCGTCCTGGCGCTGCCCTCGAGCAGCCCGGTGCCGATCGAGGCCGACACGGGCAAGGACTACGGCGGCGACCCGGTCTCGTCGGGGCCGTACGCGATCACCTCGGTCGATCCGAGGACCGGGATCCGGCTCGAGCGCAACGCCAGCTGGGACCCGGCGACCGACGACGTCCGGACGGCGCTGCCCGACTCGGTCGTCGTCCGGACCGGGCTGACCGGGATGGAGCGCGACCAGGCGCTGCTCGCCGGCTCGGCCGACGTGGACCTCTCCGGCGCCGGCGTGCAGACCGCGACCACCGCCCGGCTCGCCGAGGACGGCGACCCGCCGCTCGCCGACCGAGCGGACGACGTCACCACCGGCGCGATGCGGCTGCTCGCGCTGCCGACCAACGTCGCGCCGTTCGACAACGCCGACTGCCGGGCCGCGGTCGCCGCCGCCGTCGACCGCCGTGACCTGCAGAAGGTGCTGGGCGGGGCGGGCGACGCCGTCCGCAGCTCCGTCCTGTGGCCGCGCGGCCTGCCCGGTGGCCCCGACGACCCCGATCCGCGCCCCGACCTCGACGCGGCGCGCGCCTCGCTCGAGAAGTGCGGGCAGCCCGACGGGTTCTCGACGGTCCTCGCCGTCGCCGACGCGCCCAGCAGCGTGGACCTGGCCAACGCCGTCGCCGGCCAGCTCGGTGAGATCGGCATCGAGGTCGAGGTCCGGCCGCTGGACCCGGCCACCTTCTACGCCAAGGACGTCGGCAACCCCGACAACGTGGCCGCCAACGGCTTCGGCATCGTGCTGGCCACCTGGACGGCGGACTTCCCGACGCCCGGCTCGTTCCTCGCGCCGCTGGTCGACGGGCGCAGCGTGCGGCCGGTCGGCAACACCAACTACGCGCGGCTGACCGACAAGACCATCGACGGCCTCGTCGACACCGCCCGGAAGGCGCCCGACGCGGACGCGGCGCTGACGGCGTGGGCCGACGTCGCGGACGCCGCGGGGGAGACCGGCGCCTACGTGCCGCTGGCCGAGACCCGCATCCAGCTGATCGCCGGGCAGCGGTTGCGCAACGGGCTGGTGATGCAGCCGTACGGCGGGTACGACCTCGCCACCGCCGGCCTTCGCTGAGCGTCGGTTACCCTCGTCGCCATGGTCGAGCTCATCCTGAACGTGCTGCTGGTGATCAGCAGCCTGCTGCTGGTGGTGCTGATCCTGCTGCACCGCGGCAAGGGCGGCGGCCTGTCCTCGATGTTCGGTGGCGCGGTGTCCTCGTCACTGGCCGGCTCGTCGGTGGTCGAGAAGAACCTCAACCGGCTGACCGTGTTCTGCGGCGTGATCTGGGCCGTCTGCATCGTCGCGCTGGGCATCCTGCTCAAGGTCTGACCGCCCGGCGCGCGCGAAACTGCGAGGGAGATCGCACTCCGAGGCCCTAGACTGCGCGCGCGGCCCCTCGTCGGCCGCCCCGTCCCAGAGATCAGGGAGCGCTCGTGGCTGGTGGCAACGCGATCCGGGGCACCCGGGTCGGCGCAGGTCCGATGGGTGAGGCCGAGCGCGGGGAGGCCGCACCGCGGCACCGCGTCGCCTTCTGGTGCGCCAACGGGCACGAGACCCGGGTCGCCTTCGCCACGGACGCCGACATCCCCGAGATCTGGGACTGCCCCCGCTGCGGCCTGCCCGCCGGCCAGGACCAGCAGGACCCGCCGCCGGCGCCGCGCACCGAGCCGTACAAGACCCATCTCGCCTACGTGCGCGAGCGGCGCAGCGACGCTGACGGCGACGCGCTGCTCGAGGAGGCCCTCAGCCGGCTGCAGGCCCGCCGCGGCGGCTGAGCCCTAGCGGTCCGCCCGCGTCCAGCGGGCCTCGAGGACGTCCCAGTACTCGCTGCGCGGGTGCTCGCGGCGGGGCCGCTGCACGGGCTCGCTCGCCGGTCGCGGGCTGGGGATGACGGCGGCGGCGCTCAGGGCTGCGGTCATGGCGGGATCTCCTTCGACGGTCGGGAAGTGTGGCCCGACGTCAGGGTGCGGTCGACCCCTTGTGCGGCACCTGAGGCTTTCTCGGATCACCGCCGCGCGGCGCGCGCACGCTGTCAGCGGACGCGCACCTCCGGGTCAGGCCCGGGCTTCCAGTCGGCTCGCCGCGGCGGCGTCGAGCAGCCACCTCGTCGCCCGCTTTCCGTGGACGGCGCCGGCCGGCAGCTCCTCGCCCGGCGCTCCCCGGACACCGCGGGCGACCGCCTCGGCCTTGCCCTCGCCGGCCACGAGCAGCCAGACCTCCTCGGCGGAGTTGATCGCCGGGAAGCCCAGGCTCACCCGCGTCGGCGGCGGCTTCGGGCAGTCGTGGACGGCGACCACCGGCCGCTCGTCCCGGGACGCGGGGGAGTCGGGGAAGATCGAGGCCACGTGGCCCTCGGGGCCCATGCCGAGCAGCAGGACGTCGAAGCGCGGGAGGTCATCGTCGCCGGCGAGTTCGGCCAGTTCGCCCGCGTACCAGTCCGCGGCCTCCTCGGCGGTGCCGAACTCCCCGCCCGCGGCCGGCATGGCGTGCACGCGGACCTCCGGCACCCCGACCCGGTCCAGCAGCGCCCGTCGCGCGCCGAGCTCGTTGCGGTCGTCGCTGTCGGCGGGCACGAACCGCTCGTCGCTCCACCAGATCTCGACCGCGGTCCAGTCGACGACCTCGCGCTCGGGCTCGGCGGCCAGGTCGGCCACCCGCTCCAGCATCGCGGTGCCGACGCCGCCGCCGGTGAGCACCACCGACGCCGTCCCGTGCACCGTCTGGGCGGCCGCGAGCCGGGCGACCAGCGCGGCCGCGGCCGCGCGGGCCAGCCGGTCGGCGTCGGGCTCGATGACGATGTCGGGCGGTTGGACCCCGGCCTCGGCGAGCTCGGCAGCCGCCCGCTCACCCGGTGAGAGCGACATCAGCGCACCGCCTCCTCGTCGGCCGGGGACGAAGCGGTCGCGGAGCCGGACCCCTCGGCCCGCTTGCCGGCGCCCCGCTTGGCCGCGGGGCGGGTGCTCGCCGGCCGCGTGCCGGCCGGGCGCGCGGTGCCGGGGCGGGCGCTCGCGTGCGGATCGGCCGGGTCGAACCAGACGTGCTCGCGGACGGGGGAGCGCTCGGACAGGCCGGACACCCCGGTCGCGGCCTCCAGCGCCTCGCTGTAGGGCTCGTCGGGGTCCAGCCGGCGCAGCTCCTCGCCGACCAGGTCGCCCAGCGGGCGGTCCGGCAGCGCGACGCTGGTGTCCGGCCGGAACGGCTGGGTGATCGTCGCGCCGCCGCGCCGGTCGGCCTGCACCCGGATCTCCTCGTTCTCGTCGAGCTCCAGGACGACGGCGTCGACGCCGCTCGGCCCCGGCGTGCGCTCACCCTTGACCACGCCGATCGAGCAGCCGCAGCGGGAGGCCAGCCACCCGGCGAGCAGCTCCGCGGTGGGATGGCCGGGCTTGCCCTCCACCCGGCCGCCGCGGACCCGCACCGGCTCGCCGCGCCGGCCGGCCACCGAGTCGACGGTGGAGGTGAGCGTGGCCCGCCACGGGGTGCTGCGGGTCCAGGCCAGGTCCGTGTCGCCGGGCGCGTAGTCGTCGGCGCGCGTCTTCAGTGCGGTGGCCAGGTCGTCGGCGATCGAGCTGTCGGTGATCCGCCGGTCGGCGATGACCGCCAGCGGGTCGGTGCACATCTGCTCGGGCGGCTCGGCGTGCCACCAGGTGACCACGGGGGCGTCGGCGGCCAGCAGCGGCAGCACGACGGACTCGGCGTGCAGCGCGAGCCGGCCGTACATCCGCATGACGACGGCCTCGCCGGGGCCCAGCCGGCCGCCGATGAGCACCTCGGCGTCCAGCCGCGGCTGCGGGGCGTCGATCTGCCGGCGGACGACGACGAGCAGCCGGCAGGGGTGCTGCTCGGCGGCGGCGGTCGCGGCCTCCTCGGCCTCGGCCACCCGCGACTCGTCGGCGACGACGACCAGGGTCAGCGCGACCCCGGACAGCACGGCGCCGCCGGTGCGACGCTGCGCGGCCAGTTCCTTGACGACGGCGGAACCGGTGGTGTCCCAGAGCGTGGTCATGGCCTCCGCCACCTCCTCTTCTCGGCGGCGAGCATCTCCTCGGCGGCGCGGGGGCCCCACTCGCCGGCCCGGTAGAAGTGCGGCGTGGTGCCGGCCCAGAACTCCTCCAGCGGGTCGATCACCCGCCACGACGCCTCCACCTCGGCGTTGCGGGGGAAGAGCGTCGCGTCACCCAGCAGCACGTCGAGCAGCAGCCGCTCGTAGGCCTCGGGGCTGGACTCGGTGAACTGCTCGCCGTAGAGGAAGTCCATCGCCACGTCGCGGACCTCCATGACGCTGCCGGGCACCTTCGACCCGAACTTGAGGGTGACCCCCTCGTCGGGCTGCACGCGCACGACCAGCTGGTTGTTGCCCAGCTCCTCGGTGTCGGTGGGCGCGAAGGGCAGGTGCGGCGCGCGCTGGAACATCAGCGCGATCTCGGTGACCCGGCGGGGCAGCCGCTTGCCGGTGCGCAGGTAGAACGGCACGCCGGCCCAGCGGCGGGTCTCCACCCCGAGCCGGACGGCGGCGAAGGTCTCGACGTTCGACTTCTCGTCGACGCCGTCCTCCTGCCGGTAGCCCTTGACCCGCTGCCCGGCCAGCCAGCCCTGCTCGTACTGGCCGCGGACGGCGAAGGTCTGCAGGTCCTCGGGCAGGGAGATCGCCCGCAGCACCTTGAGCTTCTCGGTGCGGATCTCCTCGGCGGAGAACTCGACCGGCTCCTCCATGGCGGTGAGCGCGAGCAGCTGCAGCAGGTGGTTCTGCAGCACGTCGCGGGCGGCGCCGGTCTTCTCGTAGAACGCGGCTCGCCCGCCGATGCCGACGTCCTCGGCCATCGTGATCTGCACCGAGTCGACGTGGTGGCCGTTCCAGATCGGCTCGAACAGCTCGTTGGCGAACCTCAGGGCCAGCAGGTTCTGGACCGTCTCCTTGCCCAGGTAGTGGTCGATCCGGAAGACGTCCTCGGGGCCGAACACCGAGTCCACCAGCGCGTTCAGCTCGCGGCTGGAGGGCAGGTCGTGGCCGAACGGCTTCTCCACGACCACCCGCCGCCACCGGTCGGGCGTGCTCTCGGCCATCCCGGTGCGCTGCATCTGCTTGAGGACGACGGGGAACATCGCCGGCGGGATCGACAGGTAGAACGCCGCGTTGCCGCCGATGCCGTGGCTGCCCTCGAGCTCGCTGAGCGTGCCGGCGAGCTCGTCGAAGGCGTTGTCGTCGTCGAACGAGCCCATCACGAAGTGGACGCTGCTGGCCAGCTGGTCCCAGACCTCCTCGCGCCACGGCGTCCGGGCGGCGTTGCGGGCCGCGTCCCGGGCCAGGTCGGCGAAGTCGGAGTCGCCCCAGTCGCGGCGGGCGAAGCCGAGGAGCGCGAAGTTGGTCGGCAGCAGGCCCCGGTTGGCCAGGTCGTAGATCGCCGGGAGCAGCTTCTTGCGGGCGAGGTCCCCGGTGATCCCGAAGACCACGAGCGCGCAGGGCTCGGGGACGCGGGGCAGCCGCCGGTCCCGCGGATCGCGCAGCGGGTTCGTGATCATCGTTCGTCCTCGAGGTCGGCAGGCGGGTCCGCCGTCCGGCCCGACGGCGGGCCGGACGGCGAAACGATCAACGGAGGTCGGCGGCTGCTACTTGCGCTTCTCCAGCTCGCTCTTCACCGACTCGGTGAGCTCGTCCCAGGAGTCCACGAACTTCTGGACGCCCTCGTCCTCCAGCACCTTGAAGACGTCGTCGAGGTCCACCCCGGCGTCGGCGACCGCCTTCATGACCTCGGCGGCCTCGTCGTAGCTCTTCTGGATCGGGGTGCCGGGCTCGCCGTGGTCGGCGTAGGCCATGAGCGTCTTCTCCGGCATCGTGTTGACCGTGTTGGGCGCGATCAGCTCGGAGACGTAGAGCGTGTCCGGGTAGTCCGGGTTCTTCACACCGGTCGACGCCCAGAGCGGCCGCTGCGGCCGCGCCCCGTGGGCCTCCAGCTTCCGCCAGCGCTCCGAGGAGAAGACCTCCTCGTAGGCCTGGTAGGCCAGCCGGGCGTTGGCGACGGCGGCCCTGCCCTTGAGCGAGGGGTCGGCGCCGAGCTTGTCCAGCCGCTTGTCGATCTCGGTGTCGACGCGGGACACGAAGAACGAGGCGACGGACTCGACCCGGGCGCAGCCCGGGCCCTCCGCGAGGCACCTCTCGAGCCCGGTGAGGTAGGCGTCCATGACCTGGCGGTAGCGCTCCAGGCTGAAGATCAGCGTGACGTTGACGCTGATGCCCTGGCTGATGGCCTCGGTGATCGCCGGCAGGCCGGCCTCGGTGGCCGGGATCTTGATGAACAGGTTGGGCCGGTCGACCAGCCACCACAGGTGCGCGGCCTCCGACGAGGTCGCGTCCGTGTCGTGCGCCAGGCCCGGCGCCACCTCCAGCGACACGCGGCCGTCGATCCCGGTGCGCTCGGCCACCGGCCGCAGCAGGTCGCAGGCCTCGCGGACGTCGGCGGCGGTGACCGTGCGCAGCGCCTCCTCGACGCTCACGCTGCGGACGGCCAGGTCGTGGACCTGCTGGTCGTAGAGGTCCGAGCCACTGATCGCCGAGGCGAAGATCGTCGGGTTGGTGGTGACCCCGACGACGCAGTGCTCGTCGACCAGCGACTGCAGGTTGCCGCTGCGCATCCGGTCGCGGGAGAGGTCGTCGAGCCAGATGGAGACCCCGGCCGCCGAGAGCTCGGCCAGCCGCTTGTTCTGTGCCATGTCACTGCCCTTCTTCGATGGAGCCGGTCTGTTCAGCGGTCGCCGGTGGCGTGGGGAAGGCCGCCGGTGGCCGGCACCGGGCCGGCCGGGACGGCGGCGCCGGACCGCGCGGCCTCGATGCTCTCGCGGGCGGCGGCGACGACCGCCTCGTGCGTCAGCCCGAACTCCTCGTAGAGCACGCTGTACGCGGCGCTGGCCCCGTAGTGGGTGAGGCCCACGATCCGCCCGGCGTCGCCGACGAACTCGCGCCAGCCCATGGGCACGCCCGCCTCGACGCTCACGCGGGCTCGCACCGACGGCGGCAGGACCTGCTCCTTGTAGGCCTGGTCCTGGTCGGCGAACCACTCGACGCAGGGCACCGAGACCACGCGGGTCGGGACGCCGTCGGCCTCCAGCTGCTCGCGGGCGGCCACGGCGATCTGCACCTCGGAGCCGGTGCTCAGCAGGATCACCTCGGGCTCGCCGTTCGACGCGTCGGCCAACACATAGGCACCACGCGCGACGCCCTCGGCCGAGTTCATCACCGTGCGGTCGAACACCGGCAGGTTCTGCCGGGAGAGCAGGAGCCCGGCCGGGCGGTCGTTGTTCTCGAGGATCGTCCGCCAGGCGACGGCGGTCTCGTTGGCGTCGGCCGGGCGGACGACGTCCAGCCCCGGCATGGCGCGCAGCGCGGCGTAGTGCTCGATCGGCTGGTGGGTCGGGCCGTCCTCGCCGAGACCGATCGAGTCGTGGGTCCAGACGTAGATCACCGGCAGCTGCATGAGCGCGGCCAGCCGGACCGCGCCGCGCATGTAGTCGGAGAAGGTGAGGAAGGTGCCGCCGTAGACCCGGGTGCCGCCGTGCAGGGCGATCCCGTTCATGATCGCGCCCATCGCGTGCTCGCGGACACCGAAGTGCAGCGTGCGGCCGTAGGGGCCGCCCGACCACATCTTCGTCTGCCGGTTGGCGGGCAGGAACGACGGTTCGCCCTTGACGGCGGTGTTGTTGCTCTCCGCGAGGTCGGCCGAGCCGCCCCACAGCTCCGGCAGCGCGGGGTAGAGCGCGGCGAGGACCTCGCCGGAGGCCTTGCGGGTGGCCACGCCCTTCGGGTCGGCGTCCCAGGTGGGGAGCTTGTCGGCCCAGCCCTCGGGCAGCGTGCGGGTGGTCATCCGCTCCAGGAGGGCGGCGCCCTCCGGGTTCTCCTTCCTCCAGGCGTCGAAGCGCTGCTGCCAGGCGGCGTGCTCCTTCTTGCCGCGGTCGACGACCCGGCGGGCGTGCTCGAGGACCTCCGGCGCGACCTCGAAGGTCTGCTCCGGGTCGAACCCCAGGACCTGCTTGGTGGCCTTGACCTCGTCCTCGCCGAGCGCGGAGCCGTGCGCGGCGCCGGTGTTCTGCTTGTTCGGGGCGGGCCAGGCGATGATCGTCCGCAGCACGATGATCGACGGCCGGCTCGTCTCGGCCCTGGCGGCGGCGAACGCGGCGTCGATCGCGGCGAGGTCCTCACCGTCGTCGATCCGCTGCACGTGCCAGCCGTAGGCCTCGTAGCGCTTGCCGACGTCCTCGGTGAAGGCGACGTTCGTGTCGTCCTCGATCGAGATCCGGTTGTCGTCGTAGACCAGGACCAGGTTGCCCAGCTGCTGGGTGCCGGCCAGGGACGACGCCTCGCCGCTGACGCCCTCCTCCAGGTCGCCGTCGGAGGCGAAGACCCAGATGGTGTGGTCGAAGAGGCTCTCGCCCTCGGGGGTGTCGGGGTCGAACAGCCCGCGCTCGCGGCGCGCGGCCATCGCCATGCCGACGGCGTTGCCGACGCCCTGGCCGAGCGGGCCGGTCGTCGTCTCGACGCCGGGGGTGTGGTTGACCTCGGGGTGGCCCGGGGTCTTCGAGCCCCAGGTCCGCAGCGCCTGCAGGTCCTCGACCTCGAGGCCGTAGCCGGAGAGGAAGAGCTGGATGTAGAGGGTGAGGCTCGAGTGCCCCATCGACAGCACGAAGCGGTCGCGGCCGACCCAGTTCGGGTCGCTGGGGTCGTGCCGCAGCCACTTCTGGAAGAGCAGATAGGAGGTGGGCGCCATGCTCATCGCCGTGCCGGGGTGGCCGTTGCCGACCTTCTGGACGGCGTCCATGGCCAGCACGCGGACCAAGTCGATGGCGCGGCGGTCGAGTTCACCGAAGCCCTCGGGCAGGGTGGGGTTCGGCTGACGGGGCGCGCCGGTCGGGGCGTCGGTGGCGGCCTCGGCCGGGGCCTCGGACTCGGTGCTCTGCGTTCCCATGTCGGTTCGGTGCTCCCTCGGGTCGGGCCTGCGGGCCACCCGGGTGACCGGTCGGGCCGGGCGCCCGGGCGGACGACGGTGCGCGGGGCGGCGGCGGTCTGGGCACCGTCGTCGTCGACGTCGGCCCTACCCGCTGCACGCGCAGCATCAACGTGACCAAACCCTAGTCATCCCGGCCGGTCCGGCGCCGGGCCGAGGGCTACAGTTGGCCCGTTCTCATCCCCCGCCTCGAAGGGACCCCCGTGCTGTTTCTCCGCCCGGTGGGGCCCTGCGTCGCTGCGGGGGAGGGGCCCAGGTGACGGCGGTCTCGGAGCGGCCGGCGATCGCGACCCGCCGGGTCTCCGCGGTGCTGCGCGCCTACGTGGCGCTGACCAAGCCGCGGATCATCGAGCTGCTGCTGGTCACGACGGTGCCGGCGATGATGCTGGCCGCCCGCGGGTGGCCGTCGTGGGGGCTGCTGGTCCCGACGCTGGTCGGCGGCACGCTCGCGGCCGGCGCGGCCAACGTCTTCAACTGCTGGTACGACCGGGACATCGACCGGCTGATGCACCGCACCGAGCGGCGGCCGCTGCCGATGGGCGAGATCAGCCCGCGCGGCGCCCTGGTCTTCGGGCTGGTGCTCACCGTGGTGTCGACGGCGCTGCTCGCCGCGACCACGACGCTGCTGGCGGCGGGCCTGGCGCTGGGGGCGATCGCCTACTACGCCGTGATCTACACGATGGTGCTCAAGCGGCACACCCGGCACTCGACGCTGTTCGGCGGCGTGCCCGGGGCGGCGCCGGTGCTCATCGGCTGGGCGGCGGTGACCGGCTCGCTGGCCTGGCCGGCCGTCGTCTTCTTCGGCGTCGTCTTCTGCTGGCAGCTGCCGCACTTCTGGGCGCTGGCGATGCGGTTCCGCGCCGACTACGCGCGCGCCGAGGTGCCGATGCTGCCGGTGGTGGCGAGCCCGCTGTCGGTGGGCCGGCAGACCGTCGCCTGGGCCTGGCTGACCGTCGCCGTCTCGCTGCTGCTCTGGCCGGTGGGGGCGGCGTACGGGATCGGCTGGCTCTACACCGCGGCCGCCGCCGGCCTCGGTCTGTGGTTCGCGATCGAGGCGCACCGGCTGCTCTCGCGGATCCGCCGCGACGCCGAGACCCGCCCGATGCAGCTGTTCCACATCTCGATCTCCTACATGGCGTTGCTGAGCGTCGCGATCATCCTCGACGTCCTGGTCTGAGCGCTCACCGCCGCCGCGTTGACGGCGCGGTGACGGGTGCGCGCCTAGGGTGCGGCATTCCCGTCCGCAAGGAGCCGGC
Source organism: Geodermatophilus sp. SMS 5-13 (assembly GCF_059428245.1). NCBI lineage: Bacteria > Bacillati > Actinomycetota > Actinomycetes > Geodermatophilales > Geodermatophilaceae > Geodermatophilus > Geodermatophilus sp. SMS 5-13. The sequence continues at coordinate 3,723,032 of NZ_CP165729.1, read as the reverse complement.
GATGCGTACTCGGCGTGGGGCGACCCTGCTCCTCTCGGCGGCCCTGGTGCTCACGGCCCCGGGGGTGGCCCGGGCCCACGACGGTCGGGGCGGCCCGGCCGAGCCGCACCTGCTCGTGACGTTCTCCGACGCCGGCGCGGGGAGCACGATCGGTCCCGACGGCGACCTGTACGTCACCGAGCCCGCCGCGGGTGAGGTGTCCCGCATCGACCGCCGGACCGGCCACGTGACCGTCGTGGCGACGTGCCTGCCGCGCCGGGCCGCGTCGGCCACCAACGGTGGCGCGATGGACGTGGCGTTCCTGAGCGGCCGGATGTACGTCCTGGTCGGCGCGTTCGTCGGGACCGCCGTCACCGGTGTCTACCGGGCGGACGGCGACGACTGCCGGGTCGTCGCCGACACCGGCGCCTTCTCCAAGGCGCACCCGCCCCGGGCCGGGGGCCAGCTGCCCACCGGCGTGCCGTACGCGATGGAGCCGTTCCGCGGCGGCTTCCTTGTCACCGACGGCAACCACAACCGGGTGCTGCGCGCGGACCTCGACGGGGAGGTGCGCCCGGTCCTGGAGCTGGACAACGTGGTGCCGACGGGTCTGGCGCGCGACGGCCGCCGCATCCACGTCGCCCAGGCCGGGCCGGTGCCCCATCTGCCGGAGAACGGCCGGGTCGTGTCGTTCCGCGTCGGTTCGGACCAGGTGCGGGAGGTCGCGAGGGGCGGCCGGCTCCTGACGGACGTGGAGTTCGGGCGGCACGGGGAGTACGCGCTGTCGCAGGGCGTCTTCCCCGCGGGCAAGCCGCCGGCGACGCCCGCCAACCCGGACACCGGGCAGCTGCTCCGCGTCGACGACGGCGGCTTCGACGTCGTCGCCGAGCGGCTGGACCGGCCCACCTCGATGGAGCTGACCCGGGGGACCGCCTACGTGGTGACCTACGACGGCGAGGTCTGGCGGGTGGACCTGTCGTAGCCGCGCGCCGGGGCCTCGAGCGGCAGCTCGGACGCCGGGCCGCGGATCGACCACACCAGCCGCGCCGTGTACGCGGCGATCAGGGCCGCCCCGAGCATGTGCAGGAGGACGACGGCGATCGGCAGGGACAGGAAGTACTGCACGTAGCCGATGACGCCCTGTGCCAGCTGGACGATCAGCAGATCGCGCGCGGCGCGACGCACGCGGCCGGGGGAGTCGGTGGCGTAGAGCGCGACCAGCAGCGCGACGGTCAGCCCGATCAGCAGGAAGACGACGTCGGCGTGCAGCTGGCTGACCAGCTCGGGGTCGAAGCCGGTGCGCCCGGCCTTCGGGTCGCCGCTGTGCGGCCCGCTGCCGGTCACGACGGTGCCGATGACCAGGACGAGCGCCGTGACGACGGCGATGCCCGCAACCAGCAGCGGCAGCGGACGGCGGACGACGAGCTGCCCCACCCCGGGCTCGCGCGAGCGCAGCCACAGGATCGTGGCCACCGCGACCAGCACCATCGACAGCAGGAAGTGGACGGCCACGGTCCACGGGTTCAGCCCGGTGAGCACCGTGATGCCGCCGAGGGCGGCCTGCACCGGGATGCCGAGGAAGCTCAGGACGGCGAGCGGGCGCAGGTCACGCCGGGCGGAGCGCCACACGACCACCAGGACGGCGACCGCGGTGATCGTCAGCAGGAACGTGAGCGTGCGGTTGCCGAACTCGATCACGCCGTGCCCGGCCAGCTCCGGCGTCGGCACGAAGCTCTTGTCGGTGCAGCGCGGCCAGGTCGGGCAGCCCAGCCCCGAGCCGGTCAGCCGCACCGCGCCGCCGGTGACCACGATCAGCACGTTGGCGACCGCATTGGCGAGGGCCACGCGCGAGACGACGGCGGGGGAGAAGGACCGAGGGAGAACCGCCACGGCCCGATGCTAGAAGCCGGCGTGCGCGCGGGCGGACCCCGCTGGTTGCGCCTCGCCGGAAATAGGTCACACTTGTGTTGTGGAAACCAGCTCGGCGGCTCCGGTCCGCTCGTCGGCGGGTGCCGACGACGGCCGCACGCGCCATCGGGTGACCGCGCTGCTGCTCGAACGTGGCCCGCAGACCGCTGCCGAGCTCGCCGCCGATCTCGGCATCTCGCCGGCCGCCGTCCGCCGGCACCTCGACGCCCTCGTGGCCGCCGGCCGGGTGGAGGAGCGGGCCACCCACGACCCGCACCGGGGCCGCGGCCGCCCGGCGCGGCACTTCCGGCTCACCGAGGCCGGTCGCGCGACCTTCCCGCACGCCTACGACGACCTGGCCCTGACCGCGCTGCGCCACGTCGCCGCGGTCGGTGGTCCGGACGCCGTCCGCGCCGTCGCCGAGGCGCAGATGGCCGGCCTCGAGGCCCGCGCCTCCAGCGCGGTCGCGGCCGCCACCAGCGGCGGTCCGGCCGGAGACGAGGCCCCCGTCGACCGGGCGCAGGCCCTGGCCGCGGCCCTCACGGCCGAGGGCTACGCTGCGACGGCTTCGGCGATCCGCAGCGGCGGTCAGCTCTGCCAGCACCACTGCCCGGTGGCGCACGTGGCGGCGGAGTTCCCCCAGCTGTGCGAGGCCGAGACGGCGGTGATCGGCCGGCTCGTGGGTACCCACGTGCAGCGGCTGGCCACGATCGCGCACGGCGACGGGATCTGCACCACACACATCCCGGGCACGCCGCCGGCCGGGAACAGAACGACCCTCGCAGGCCCTGTACCAAGGGAACGCCACGCGCAGGCGCGCAGCATGAACGTGGCGGCAACCTCCCTCCGCACCACCCCGACCGATTCCCGGGAGAGGACGCACGCATGACCAGCACCCAGCAGCCGGTGGGCACGCCGCTGACGCAGGACGAGCAGATCGAGCAGCTCGGCCGCTACCAGTACGGCTGGGCCGACGCCGACGTCGCCGGGGCGTCCGCTCGCCGTGGCCTGGACGAGGACGTCGTCCGGGACATCTCCCGCCGCAAGAACGAGCCCGAGTGGATGCTCGAGCGCCGGCTCAAGGCGCTGAAGCTCTTCGAGCGCAAGCCGATGCCCGACTGGGGTTCGGACCTCTCCGGCATCGACTTCCAGAACATCAAGTACTTCGTGCGCTCGACCGAGGCCCAGGCGACCTCGTGGGACGAGCTGCCCGAGGACATCAAGAACACCTACGACAAGCTGGGCATCCCGGAGGCCGAGAAGCAGCGGCTGATCGCCGGTGTCGCGGCCCAGTACGAGTCCGAGGTCGTCTACCACAAGATCCGCGAGGACCTCGAGGAGCAGGGCGTCGTCTTCCTCGACACCGACACCGCGCTCAAGGAGCACGAGGACCTCTTCAAGGAGTACTTCGGCTCGGTCATCCCGTCCGGCGACAACAAGTTCGCCGCGCTGAACACCGCGACCTGGTCCGGCGGCTCGTTCATCTACGTGCCGAAGGGCGTGCACGTCGAGATCCCGCTGCAGGCCTACTTCCGGATCAACACCGAGAACATGGGCCAGTTCGAGCGGACGCTGATCATCGTCGACGAGGGCGCCTACGTGCACTACGTCGAGGGCTGCACCGCGCCGATCTACAAGTCGGACTCGCTGCACTCGGCGGTCGTCGAGATCATCGTCAAGAAGAACGCGCGCTGCCGGTACACGACCATCCAGAACTGGTCGAACAACGTCTACAACCTGGTCACCAAGCGGGCGATCGCCCACGAGGGCGCGACCATGGAGTGGATCGACGGCAACCTCGGTTCCAAGGTCACCATGAAGTACCCGGCGGTCTGGATGACCGGCGAGCACGCCAAGGGCGAGGTGCTCTCCATCGCCTTCGCCGGCGAGGGCCAGCACCAGGACGCCGGCGCCAAGATGGTGCACGCCGCGCCGAACACCTCCTCGACCATCGTGTCGAAGTCGGTGGCCCGTGGCGGCGGCCGCACCTCCTACCGCGGCCTCGTCCAGATCGACGAGGGCGCGCACGGCTCGAAGTCCACGGTGAAGTGCGACGCGCTGCTGGTCGACACGATCAGCCGGTCGGACACCTACCCCTACGTCGACGTCCGCGAGGACGACGTCGCCATGGGCCACGAGGCGACCGTGTCCCGGGTCAGCGAGGACCAGCTGTTCTACCTGATGAGCCGCGGCCTGTCCGAGGACGAGGCGATGGCCATGGTGGTGCGCGGGTTCGTCGAGCCGATCGCCCGTGAGCTGCCGATGGAGTACGCCCTCGAGCTCAACCGCCTCATCGAGCTGCAGATGGAAGGTGCCGTCGGCTGATGGCCTCCCCGCTTCCCCCCGCCGGCGCCCATTCGCACGGTGGGCCCGTTCCCACGGGCTCGCCGGCGGAGCGGTTCACCTCGACCGACCCCGAGGCGTTCGGCAAGCCGTCCGGCCGCGAGGAGGACTGGCGCTTCACCCCGATGCGCCGGGTCCGCCCGCTGCTGAACGGCGAGCCGTCCGACGCGCAGCTGGCCTGGGACACCGACCTGCCCGAGGGCGTCGAGCTCTCCCGCGTCGAGGCCGACGACCCGCTGCTCAAGGGGCTGCCCGAGCCGGCCGACTACCTCGCCGCGCTCACCCGGCAGCGCAGCGGCGGCGCCGGCGTCGTCCGCGTGGCCGCCGAGGCGCAGCTGGACCGGCCGGTCGGTCTGCGACTGTCCGGCACGGGGACCGAGGACGTCGTCTGGGGCCAGCTGGTGATCGACGTCGGCGCCTACGCCAAGGCGACGATCGTGCTCGACCACTCCGGGCTCGCGCGGTACTCCGGCGGCGTGGCCGTCCTGGTGGGTGACGGCGCGCAGGTGACGGTCGTATCGGTGCAGGACTGGGCGCCCGGTGCGCTGCACGGCGGCCAGTACGACGCCGTCGTCGGCCGGGACGCCACCTTCAAGCAGATCGTGGTGACCCTCGGCGGCGACCTCGTCCGGCTGGTCAGCAACGTGCAGTACGCCGGCCCGGGCGCGCAGGCCGAGCTGTTCGGCGTCTACTTCGCCGACGAGACCCAGCACCAGGAGCACCGGCTCTGGGTCGACCACGCCGTGCCGCACTGCCGCAGCAACGTCCTCTACAAGGGCGCGCTGCAGGGCGAGGACGCGCACACGGTCTGGATCGGCGACGTCCGCATCCGGCCCGCCGCGATCGGCACCGACACCTACGAGCTCAATCGCAACCTGGTGCTCACCGACGGCGCCCGCGCCGACTCGGTGCCGAACCTGGAGATCGAGACCGGCGAGATCGTCGGCGCCGGCCACGCCAGCGCCACCGGCCGGTTCGACGACGAGCAGCTGTTCTACCTCTGCTCCCGGGGCATCGACGCCGAGACCGCGCGTCGCCTCGTCGTCCGCGGCTTCTTCGCCGACGTCGTGCAGCACATGGGCGTCCCGGAGCTGCAGGACCGCCTGATGCGCACGATCGAGCAGCGCCTCGGCGCGCTCCCGGGCCTCGACGAGCAGCCGGTCGAGGTGGCCTGACCATGGCCTTCGAGCGGGTGTGCGCGCTGAGCGACGTCCCCGAGCCCGGCGCGCTGCGCGTCGAGCTCGCGGACATCGACATCGCCGTCGTCCGCTTCGAGGGCGAGATCTACGCCCTCGAGGACCTGTGCTCGCACGCCGAGGTGCCGCTCTCCGAGGGCGACGTCGAGGAGTTCAAGGGCGCCCCGACCATCGAGTGCTGGCTGCACGGGTCGTGCTTCGACCTGCGCAGCGGCGAGCCCACCAACCTGCCGGCCACCGAGCCGGTCTCCGTCTACCCGGTCCGCGTGGAGGGGGAGGACGTGTACGTCGACACAGAGGCTGATGCCGCGTCGGACGACCGCCTTCCTCGAGCGGCCAACAGCTGAGGAGCGAGAAGAAGAGTGTCCGTGCTGGAGATCCGCGACCTGCACGTCAGCGTGGGGGAGGGCGACGACGCCAAGGAGATCCTCCGCGGCGTCGACCTGACCGTCCGCTCCGGTGAGACCCACGCGATCATGGGCCCCAACGGGTCGGGCAAGTCGACCCTGGCCTACTCGATCGCCGGCCACCCCAAGTACACGATCACCGGCGGCACGGTGACCCTCGACGGCGAGGACGTCCTCGCGATGAGCGTCGACGAGCGAGCCCGCGCCGGCCTGTTCCTCGCCATGCAGTACCCGGTCGAGGTCCCCGGCGTCTCGGTGTCGAACTTCCTGCGCACCGCAGCCACCGCGGTCCAGGGCGAGGCGCCCAAGCTGCGCACCTGGGTCAAGGACGTCAAGGCCGAGATGTCCGCGCTGGAGATGGACCCGGCGTTCGCCGAGCGCAACGTCAACGAGGGTTTCTCCGGCGGTGAGAAGAAGCGCCACGAGATCCTGCAGATGCGGCTGCTCAAGCCGAAGATCGCGATCCTCGACGAGACCGACTCCGGCCTCGACGTCGACGCGCTCCGCGTGGTCTCCGAGGGGGTCAACCGCAGCCGCGAGGACGGCGACGTCGGCACCCTGCTGATCACGCACTACACGCGCATCCTGCGCTACATCAAGCCCGACTTCGTGCACGTCTTCGTCGCCGGAAAGATCGTCGACGAGGGCGGCCGGGAGCTCGCCGACAAGCTCGAGGAGCAGGGCTACGCCGCGTACGTGGCCGGCTCGAAGGAGACCGCGAAGGCATGACCGCGACCGTCTCGCGTCCCTCGGGGACGCGTTCCCCGCTGCCCCTGGACGTCGAGGCGATCCGGAAGGACTTCCCGATCCTGTCCCGGACGGTCCGGAACGGGAAGAAGCTGGTCTACCTCGACTCCGGGGCGACCGCGCAGAAGCCGCGCGCCGTCCTCGACGCCGAGCGCGACTTCTACGAGAACCACAACGCCGCCGTGCACCGGGGCGCGCACCAGCTGGCCGAGGAGGCGACCGACCTCTACGAGGAGGCCCGCCGCAAGGTCGCGCGGTTCATCGGCACCACCGACGAGCGCGAGGTCGTGTTCACCCGCAACACGACCGAGTCGATCAACCTCGTCGCCTACGCCCTCTCCAACGCCGCCACGGCGAAGGAGGAGGAGTTCCGCACGTACGCCGTCGGCCAGGGCGACGAGATCGTCGTGACCGAGATGGAGCACCACGGCAACCTCGTGCCCTGGCAGCAGCTGTGCGAGCGGACCGGGGCCACCCTGCGCTGGCTGGGCCTGACCGACGACGGCCGGCTGGACCTCTCCGACCTGGCAACGGTGATCAACGAGCGGACCAAGCTGGTCGCCGTCACCCACCAGTCGAACATCCTCGGCACGATCAACCCGATCGCGCCGATCGTGGCGCGGGCCCGGGAGGTCGGCGCCCTGGTGCTGGTCGACGGCGCGCAGTCGGTGCCGCACCAGCCGGTCGACGTCGCCGAACTCGGCGTGGACTTCCTCGCCTTCTCCGGCCACAAGATGCTCGGCCCCTCGGGCATCGGTGTGCTGTGGGGCCGGTACGAGGTGCTGGACAAGCTGCCGCCGTTCCTGACCGGCGGGTCGATGATCGAGGTCGTGCGGATGGAGGGCAGCACCTTCGCCGCCCCGCCGCAGCGCTTCGAGGCCGGCGTCCCCATGACCGCGCAGGTCATCGGTCTGGGCGCCGCCGTCGACTACCTCGACGCGCTCGGCATGGACAAGGTCGAGGAGCACGAGAAGGCGCTCACCGGCTACGCGCTGGAGAAGCTGCAGGCGATCCCCGGCGTCACCGTGATCGGGCCGCCCGACACCGTGGCCCGCGGGGGAGCGGTCTCGTTCACCGTCGAGGGCATCCACCCGCACGACGTCGGCCAGGTCCTCGACGACCTCGGCATCGCCGTCCGGGTGGGGCACCACTGCGCGTGGCCGGTGGTCCGGCGCTACGGCGTCCCGGCGACGACCCGCGCCACGTTCTACGTGCACACCGGCTACGACGACATCGACGCGCTCGCCGACGGCGTGCGGGAAGCTCAGCGCTTCTTCGGCGTTGTTCCCACGCAGGAGGGCTGAGCATGCAGCTGGAGTCGATGTACCAGGAGATCATCCTGGACCACTACCGGAACCCGCACGGCCGCGGTCTGCGCGAGCCGTACGAGGCCGAGGTGCACCACGTCAACCCGACCTGCGGTGACGAGGTGACCCTGCGGGTGCACCTGGAGGGCGACACGATCGCCGACGTGTCCTACGAGGGCATGGGCTGCTCGATCAGCCAGGCCTCGGTGTCGGCGATGTACGACCTGGTGATCGGCCGGACGGTGCCCGAGGCGCTGGAGACCGGCGAGCACTTCATGACCCTGATGCAGTCCAAGGGCGACGCATCGGTGGCCGAGAAGCTCGAGGACGAGCTGGAGGACGCCGTCGCGTTCGCCGGCGTGTCGAAGTACCCGGCGCGGATCAAGTGCGCGCTGATGAGCTGGATGGCGTTGAAGGACGCCTCCGCCCGTGCGTGGGGAGGACAGTCATGACCACGGAAGAGGCCGCTCCCGAGCTGCCGCCGTACAAGTCGGCGCTGCTCGAGGACGTCGAGGAGGCCATGCGCGACGTCGTCGACCCCGAGCTCGGCGTCAACGTCGTCGACCTCGGCCTGGTCTACGGCATCGACGTCGACGACAACAACGTCGCCGTCCTCGACATGACCCTGACCTCGGCGGCCTGCCCGCTGACCGACGTCATCGAGGACCAGGCCCGCCAGGCGCTGACCGGCGGTCCCGGCCCCGGGCTGGTCGACGACATCCGGATCAACTGGGTCTGGATGCCGCCGTGGGGCCCCGACAAGATCACCGAGGACGGCCGCGAGCAGCTGCGCGCGCTCGGCTTCCGCGTCTGAACCAGCTCTTCGCTCGGCTCGCCGCGCGTGACGCACCTCCGGCTGACGCGAGCGTGACGGTGTTGCCCGCGCCCCCCGGGGCGCGGGCAGTCGTCGTCGGGGGGACGGCGTGGCACGTCGTCGCCGCGGACGTCGACCCCGCGTGGGTGGCCGCGCAGGTCGCGCACGACCCGATCGCCGCGCCGCTGGGCGCCCGCTTCCTCGCCGCGCTGGCCGACCGGGTGGGCGCCGAGCCCGGCGTCCTCGACGTGGTGCTCGTCGCGCCGCCGGCGCCGGCGGGACCGGGCCTGGACCTGGTGCCGGCCGACGTCGACCACCCGCGGGTGGACCGCGCGCTGCTGCACCGCCGCGACGTCCGGGTCTGGTGCACGCCCGACGGCGCCGGCCTGCTCACCGTCGGCCGCGGCGTCGCCGGCCGGTGGGAGACGTCGATGGAGGTCGACCCCGCCGCCCGCGGCCGCGGCCTCGGGACGGCGCTGGCCGACGCCGCGCCCGCGCTCGTGCCGGACGGCGCACCGCTGTGGGCGCAGGTGGCGCCGGCCAACACCGCCTCGCTGCGCGCCTTCCTCGCTGCCGGCTACCGCCCCGTCTGCGCCGAGGTGCTCTTCGGCCCCTGACCCTGTCCGGCGGTGTCCAAAGCACCTGTCTCCCCGCCGCGGCCGGGACTACGGTGCCCTCCGACCGCATGGGGACGGCTCGCCGAGGGGGAGCGCGATGACCGAGACCGGCACCCGCACCGTGATGGACGCCTACCTCCACGCACTGATGGTCCGGGCGGACTTCGCGGAGTTCTTCGCTCCGGACGTCGTCTGGACCACGATGGAGACCGGCGAGGAGGTGCACGGTCGCGAGGCGGTCCGGGACCTGATCGTCGGCATGCACACGCGGACCTTCGACGCCCGGCCGGAACTCGTGAGCCTGGTCTGCGGCGACGGGATCGCGATGGTCGAGGCCGTCTTCGTCGGCCGGCACACCGCGGACTTCGCGGGCGTGCCGGCGACCGGGACGCAGGTCCGGATCCCGTACACCGTGGCCTACGACGTCACCGGCGGGCGCATCACCGCGCTGCGGACGTACCTTCCCGTGACGGGCCTGCGTGCCCGGCTCGCCGAGGCCGCCCAGGTGGTGAGCGCGGCGCCGGCCACCTGAGTCCGGCCTCGCGGTCAGCGCAGGTCGGCGAGGCGGGCGTCGAAGAAGGCGATCGGGAACTGCTCGCCGCGCGCGCCGACCGCCAGCAGGACGGCGCCGATCACCAGGGCGGCAGCCACCGGCCAGAGCAGCGTGGCCAGCGCCAGGGCGAGCGCCGTCCCCACGGCGGTCGCCGCGCCGATGACCAGCGGCGCCCGCACACCCGCCGCCCCGGCGGCGACCATCGCGACAGCGGACGCCGTCAGGACGACGACGGGTCGGGTGCTGCCCGGCAGCACCACGGCCATGACCGCCGACGGCACCGCCGCCACCAGCAGGGCCGGGCCCCACGCCGGCCAGGACGGCCCCTCGGCCAGGCGCGGCCCCTGGGCCAGCAGCAGCCCCGCCGCGAGCGGCAGCGTGTACCCCTCCAGTACGTGCACGTCCTGGATCGCGACGGCCAGCCACGTGGCCGCGGTCAGCTGCGCGGCGGCCACCCACCAGGCGGCCGACGGCGGGGACTCGCCGACCGGCCGCGCGGTCCACACCGCGAACTCCCCGGTCAGCACCCCCTGCGCGGCGAGCGCCACCGCCAGCGCAGGCAGCCCGGCCGACCCGGCCAGGGCCAGCGCGGCGACGGCCGCGGCGGCGGACACCACCAGCGTCGGGGTCCGCGCGGGGACGGCGAGCGGCCCGCTCGCCACCAGCCCGGCGCCGTACAGGCCGGTCAGCACCGCGGCGGCCGGCAGCGGATCCAGCACCCCGGCCGGCACCGCGTGCAGCGCGGCCGCGGCCAGGCAGCCGACGGCCCAGGGCACGGACGTCGGCTGCTCGCCCGGGCGGCGCGCCGCGATGAAGACGCTCGGCACCGCGGTGAGCAGGAACAGCAGCGACAGCTCCGCCCAGTCGGCGCGGACCGCCAGCTGGATCAGCGCCGCCAGGGCCATGACCGAGCCCGCGGCGGTCGCGGCCGGCCCCAGCAGCCCGCGTCGCCACCCGCTCAGGTGGTGCGGCACCGTCGTCGCCAGCAGCACCCCGGCGTAGCCGGCCGCGGTGATCCCCGGGGAGCCGAGCGCGGCCAGCGACCCGGAGATCCCGGCCCCGGCCACCGCCCCCGCCAGCACGGGGACCACGACCGGTGGGCCGAGCAGCGCGTCGAGGTCCGCCCGCAGCCGCGCCGGCAGCAGCCCGGCCGCCGCGGCGACGAGCAGCAGCGCGGCCAGGTGCCGCGAGAGCCCCGGTCCGGTCCAGGCGGTCGCCGTCCCGCCGACGACGCCGGCGACCCACCACGGGGCCGTCGTGACCAGGGCGACCCGCGCCACGACCCGGCGGCCCCACAGCGCGGTGCCGAGGCCGACCAGCGCGACGGCGAGGTACAGCGACGCGTGCAGCGGGCCGGGGACGTCGTCCACCGCGCGCAGGACCGCCACCTGCAGGGCCGCCCAGGAGGCCAGCGGCCACGCGGCCGTCGACCGCGCGAGGAGGTGCAGGCCGAGGCCGACCGCCGCGACCGCGGCCGGCGCGGCGGGGCTGCCCTCCCCGAGCGCGCTCGCGGCCAGGGCGACGCCGGCCGCGCAGGCGGCCAGGGTCTCCTCGGTGCTGCGCAGGCCGTTGAGCGCGGCCAGCAGCGAGAGCCCGGCGGCGACGACGGCCAGCAGCAGCAGCGGAAGCCGGGCGGCCACCCCGCCGAACGCGCCCACGACCGCCGCGGCCGCGCTGACGACCAGCACCGCACCCACGCCGAGCAGCACCTGCAGCGGCCGGGCGCGGTAGGGCAGGGGAGGAGTGCCCATGCGCTCACCGTAGGGGTGCGCCGGGCCCGGGGCAGCGGGTCAGCGCATCTGCGCGACCCAGGCCACCGCCTCCCGCGCCTGCTGCCGCCGCCGCTCGTAGGTGGCGCCGACGAGGAGCAGCAGCAGCCCGGCTGCGGTGAGCGTGATCCAGCGCGGCAGCAGCGGCGCGTAGGGCCCCAGCCGGCCGATCACGACGAACGCCAGCGAGGCGGCGCCGACCACGAACGGCGACTGCCGGTGGGTCAGCACCCCGGTGACGGTGAGCACCGCCGCCGCCGCGACCACGAACACCAGCCGGACGGCGGTCGGCTGCGTGACCACGAGGAACGCCGACGGCGCCAGGGCCACCGCGACCGCCGGCCCCTCGGCCGCCCACGACGGGCCCCGCGCGAGCAGCCGGGGCAGCCCGGCCAGCAGCAGAGCCACGGCCGCCGGGAGCGTGTAGGCCTCCGGGGTGTCGACGCGGGCCCCGGCCAGGGCGATCCAGGCCGCGATCACCAGGTCCGCGACCGCCACCAGGGCGATCCAGCTGCGCTTGGCGACCAGCGCGTAGCAGGCGGCCGCGGCGCCGGCCACCGCCAGCTGCAGCCCGACCTGCCCCCACGCGTCGACCGTCGCGCTCGTGCCGGCGGCCAGCAGTCCCGCCAGGCCGGCGGCCGCGGCCAGCGGCGTCTCCTCCGGCCGGGCCGCCCGCAGCGCGGCCAGCCCGAACGCCGTCGCCGACACGAGGGCCAGCAGCAGCCCCGCGACCGTCGCCGGCAGCAGGCCCCCGCCGCGGGCCACCAGGACGGCGACGACCGGGGCCAGCACCGCCGCGGCGGCGGCGGGGACCCGCAGCCGGGGCAGCAGGACGGCGGCGAGCGCGGCCGGCACGGTGGCGGCCAGGACGACCAACGACAGCGGCAGCGCGCGGCCGTCGCTGGCCAGCAGCTCGACGCCGACGAGGCCGGTGGCCGTGCCGCCTGCGACCAGGCCTGCGGTGACCACCCGGGAGCCGGCGAGCGGCACGGCGGCGGTGAGCAGGGCGACGCCGGCCGCGGCGGCGACCACCGGGCCGGGCTCGCCCGCCGTGTCCAGCGAGAAGCCGAGCGCCAGGCCGGTGATGCCCGCGCCCGCCGCCACCACGAGCGCGGCGCCGGGGAGGAGGGGCGCCACCCGCGGCACGCGGAGCAGCAGCAGCGCCGCCGCGGCGGCGACCGCCAGGGTCGCCGTCGCCGTCCAGGACTCGGCCGCCGACGAGCCGGCCGCGACCGCGACGCCGCCGACCGCGCCCACGACCAGCCACAGCAGCGCCAGGACGGCCGCGACCGGCCGCAGCGGGGCCCGCAGCGCCAGCAGCACGGCGACGTCCAGGGCGACCAGCCCGAACGCGGCGGCCACGCCGGCCGGCCCGGCCAGCACGCCGGCCGTCATGAGCAGGAACGGCACCGGCTGAGCGGCGAGCAGGGCCACCAGCGGCCAGGTCACCGTCGTCCGGGTGAGCCGCCCCAGCCCGACGGCGACGAGGACGACGATCCCGCAGGCGATCGCCGACCACAGGCGCACCGGCAGCCCGTCCACGCCGAGCAGTCCCTTGCCGTAGGCGGCGCCGAGGTCGACGGCGAGCAGCGCCGCCCCGGCGGCCGCCAGGGCCTCCTCGGTGGCGCGCAGCCCGCGGCGGGCGCTCCACGCCGACGTGGCGCAGGCCGTCGCCGTCACCAGCACCATGACCGTCGCCTGGAAGGCGAGCCCGAGGCGGGTCCACGCCAGCGCGACGAAGGCCACCGCGCCGGCGACCAGCAGCAGCGCCCCGAGGCCGAGCAGTACCTGCTGGGGGCTCAGCCGGTGGCGGGGCGGCGCGGGCGGCTGCGGCGCCACCCACGGGGGCGGTGCGGAGAGCGGGGGCGGCGTGGTCGGCGGCGGCGGTGCGTAGACAGGCGCAGGCGCAGGCGCGGCGGCACCGGGCGCCGCGGCGCGCAGCGAGACGAGCAGCGCGTCCCGGTCCCGGGTGAGCTCGGCCAGGGTCGCGCCGATGCGGGCGACGACCAGCGCGGCGTGGCCGACGGCCGGCAGGCCGCACGTGGTGCACGGGATGCCGGCCGGTCCGGTCGCGAGCGTGCCGCAGACGGGACAGGGCAGCGCAGGAGGCCCGGGCGGTTGCATGGGCGCATCGTGACGCGTCCGCAGCCACCGCAGAAGCATTGTCCACATGCCGGGTGACGCCGCGCACGTACCGCCGATTGCGGTCGGTGGATCGCCGGCGAGCGCCTACTCTGGGATCAGTGATCACGACGACCGGCCTCGAGCTGCGCGCCGGCGCCCGCATCCTCATCAGCGACGCCACCCTGCGCGTGCAGCCCGGCGACCGCATCGGGCTGGTCGGGCGCAACGGCGCGGGCAAGACGACGACGCTCACCACGCTCGCCGGCGAGCGGCTGGCGCACGCCGGCAAGGTCGAGGTCAGCGGCGAGATCGGCTACCTCCCGCAGGACCCCCGCAGCGGCGACCTCGACATCACCGCCAGCGACCGCGTGCTCTCCGGCCGCGGCCTCGACGTCCTCCGGGCCCAGATGATCAAGGCGCAGGTCGCGATGGCCGAGCCGGCCGACGACGCCGAGCGCGACCGCGCCGTCCGCCGTTACGGCCGGCTGGAGGACCAGTTCGCCGCCCTCGGCGGCTACGCGGCCGAGAGCGAGGCGGCGCGCATCTGCACCGCCCTCGGCCTGCCGGACCGGGTGCTGGTCCAGCCGCTGAGGACCCTCTCCGGGGGCCAGCGGCGCCGGGTGGAGCTCGCCCGGATCCTGTTCTCCGACGCCGAGACGCTGCTGCTCGACGAGCCGACCAACCACCTCGACGCCGACTCGATCACCTGGCTGAAGAGCTTCCTGGCCGCGCACAAGGGCGGGCTCATCGTCATCAGCCACGACGTCGAGCTGCTCGACGCCGTCGTCAACAAGGTGTGGCACCTCGACGCCAACCGGGCCACCGTCGACGTCTACAACCTCGGCTGGAAGCCCTACCTGGCGCAGCGGGAGACCGACGAGCGCCGCCGCCGCCAGGAGCGGGCCAACACCGAGCGCAAGATCGAGGCCCTGACCTCGCAGGCCGACAAGATGCGGGCCAAGGCGACGAAGGCGCGGGCCGCGCAGAGCATGGACAAGCGGGCCGCCCGCCTCGCCGCGGGGCTGGAGGAGGTCCGGGCCCACGACCGGGTGGCCAAGCTCCGGTTCCCGACGCCGGCCGCGTGCGGCCGCACGCCGCTCATGGCCGAGGGCCTGTCCAAGAACTACGGCTCGCTCGAGGTCTTCACCGACGTCGACCTGGCCGTCGACCGGGGGACGCGGGTCGTCGTCCTCGGGCTCAACGGCGCCGGGAAGACGACGCTGCTGCGGATCCTGGCCGGGACCGAGACCCCCGACACCGGCGAGGTGCAGCCCGGCCACGGGCTGCGGATCGGCTACTACGCGCAGGAGCACGAGACGCTCGACCTCGACCGCTCCCTGCTCGAGGTGATGCGGTCGGCGGCGCCGGAGAGCACCGACACCGAGCTGCGGCGGATCCTGGGCGCCTTCCTGTTCTCCGGTGAGGCCGTCGACCAGCGGGCCGGCACCCTCTCCGGCGGCGAGAAGACCCGGCTGGCGATGGCCACCCTCGTCGTCTCCGGCGCCAACGTGCTGCTGCTCGACGAGCCCACCAACAACCTCGACCCGGCCAGCCGCGAGCAGGTGCTGCAGGCGCTGCGCACCTACGCCGGGGCGATCGTGCTGGTCACGCACGACGAAGGCGCGGTCCGGGCGCTGAACCCCGACAAGGTGATCCTGCTGCCCGACGGCACCGAGGACGCCTGGAGCGAGGACCTCGCCGACCTCGTCGAGCTCGCCTGACCGATCACGTCGTCGGTTTCCGGCCGACACCGCGTCCCCGTGACGCACGACACCGTTTCCGGTCGCCGTCCTCGCCCTCCTGGGTGATCATGGCTCCGGGATGCCGGTGCCAGCAGGGGCCCCAGCGCCCAGGGACGAGCTGCCACCACCGGGCCGGCGCGTGCGCCGGGAACGGTCGGCGCCGACACGGAGGGGAGTCATGGCCGACTCGAACACGGCGGACCTCGGCAAGGGCAAGCGCATCACGGGTGGGGACCGGACGTCGCTCGCCGACGAGTTGCGCAAGCGCTACGACGGCGGCGAGAGCATCCGGTCCCTGGCGACCTCGACAAACCGCTCGTACGGCTTCGTGCACCGGTTGCTGTCGGAGTCGGGGGCGTCGCTGCGCAGCCGCGGTGGGGCGAACCGGAGCGCCGCCAAGAAGGCCGGGTAGATATACAAGACCGTGTGACAGACACGAGTCCTGACGGCTGGGTCCGCACCGACCGGGACGGCGCCGTCCTCACGGTCACCCTGGACCGGCCGGACCAGTTGAACGCGCAGACCCCGGCGACGTGGACGGCCCTGCGCCGCGTCGCCGACACCCTGGACGACGGAGTCCGCGTGGTCGTGGTACGGGGGGCGGGCCGCGCGTTCTCCGCCGGGCTGGACCGCAGCCTGTTCAGCACCGAGGCGGGCGCGGGCACGCTGGGCGAGCTGGCGGCCATGCCCGCCGACCTGGCCCAGGAACGCATCCGCGGCTACCAGAGCGCGTTCCGCTGGCTGCGCTCGCCAGGGGTGGTGTCCGTCGCCGCGGTGCAGGGCCACGCGCTCGGGGCCGGCGCGCAGCTGGCGCTGGCCTGCGACCTGCGGATCCTCGCCGAGGACGCCCAGCTGAGGCTGCCGGAGGCCACGCTGGGCCTGGTGCCCGACCTGACCGGCACCAGCAACCTGGTCGACCTGGTCGGCTACGCCCGCGCCATGGAGATCTGCCTGACCGGGCGGGCCGTCGGCGCGACCGAGGCGCGGGCGATCGGCGCCGCCAACCTCGTCGTCCCGCTCGGCGAGCTCGACGCCGCGGTCGCCGACCTCGTCGCCGCGCTGCTGGCCCCGCCGGCCGGGGCGGTCCGCGAGACGGCGGAGCTCATCCGGTCGGCCGTGCACAACGACCACGAGACCCAGGACGCCGCCGAGCGGGAGGCCCAGGTGCGTCGCATCACCGATCTCGTCAGCGGTCGCTGAGACACTGGTTCCTACGGGCTCTCTGTACCGAGAGCCCGAGGAACAGGCCGCCTCATGGCGGTGTTGGCGGGGCGGGGAAGTCGGCCATAGGAAGGAGGCGGCGTGGACATGAGCAGTCCCATGACCTCCATGGCGGCGATGCGGTCCTTCCGGCGCGACCCGTCGGTGACCTCCCGCGAGGTGCCCAAGGGCACGGTCAAGCGGATCGTCGGTGTCGCCCGGCCCTACCGCCGGGAGCTCACGTTCTTCCTGCTGCTGGTCGTGGCCTCGTCGGTGATCGGGGTGCTGACCCCGCTGCTGGCCGGCGACATCGTCAACCGCATCGCGCGTCTCGACGGCACGGCGGGCGCGATCGTGCGCATCGCGCTGATCATCGCCGGCCTGGCCGTCCTCGACGCCGGCATCTCGCTGGCCACCCGCTGGTTCTCCGCGCGCATCGGCGAGGGCGTCATCTACGACCTGCGCAGCCGGGTGTTCGAGCACGTGCAGCGCATGCCGGTCGCGTTCTTCACCCGCACGCAGACCGGCGCGCTGGTCAGCCGGCTCAACAACGACGTCATCGGCGCGCAGCAGGCGTTCACGTCGACGCTGTCCGGAGTCGTCTCCAACGCGATCGGCCTCGTGCTCACCGCCGGCGTCATGTTCTCGCTGTCCTGGCAGATCACCCTGCTCTCGCTGGTGATGGTGCCGCTGTTCGTGCTGCCGGCCCGCCGGATCGGCACGCGGCTGCAGGAGATCACCCGGGAGTCCTACGGGCTCAACGCCTCGATGAACGCGACGATGACCGAGCGGTTCAACGTCGCCGGCGCGCTGCTGGTCAAGCTGTTCGGCCGGCCGCGGGCCGAGGCGGAGTCCTTCCGCGGCCGCGCGGCCCGGGTGCGCGACATCGGCGTCCTGTCGGCCATGTACGGCCGCACCTTCTTCACCGCGCTGACCCTGGTCGCCGCGCTGGCCACCGCGCTGGTCTACGGCCTCGGCGGATGGCTGGCCTTCAACGGGACCTTGAGCCCCGGCGACGTCGTGGCCCTCGCCCTGCTGCTCTCCCGGCTGTACGGCCCGCTGACCGCGCTGTCCAACGTCCGCGTCGACGTCATGAGCGCGATGGTCAGCTTCGACCGCGTCTTCGAGGTCCTCGACCTGCCGCCGATGATCCGCGAGGCGCCGGACGCCGTCCCGGTCCCGGCCGACGACCGGTCGATCGAGTTCGACTCCGTGTCGTTCAGCTACCCGTCGGCCGCCGACGTCTCGCTGGCCTCTCTGGAGGAGGTGTCGCTGCCCGAGCACGGCGGCCCGACGGCGGTCCTGCACGACGTGTCGTTCCGGGTGCAGCCGGGTCAGCTCGTCGCCCTCGTCGGGCACTCCGGCGCCGGCAAGTCGACCATCGCCCACCTCGTGCCGCGGCTCTACGACGTCACCGGCGGGTCCGTGCGGGTGGGCGGCATCGACGTCCGGCGGGCCACGCTCGCCTCGCTGCGCGACAGCATCGGCGTGGTCAGCCAGGACGCGCACCTGTTCCACGACACGATCCGCGCCAACCTCCTCTACGCGCGGCCCGAGGCCACCGAGGACGAGCTGTGGGCCGCCCTCACCGGCGCCCGGATCGCCGCCCTGATCCGCTCGCTGCCCGACGGCCTGGACACGGTGGTCGGCGACCGCGGTTACCGGCTCTCCGGCGGCGAGAAGCAGCGGCTGGCGATCGCCCGCGTGCTGCTCAAGGGCCCGGGCATCGTGATCCTCGACGAGGCGACCGCGCACCTGGACAGCGAGAGCGAGCTGGCCGTGCAGCATGCCCTGGACGCCGCCCTGACCGGCCGGACGTCGCTGGTCATCGCGCACCGGCTGTCGACGATCCGGAACGCCGACCGGATCCTCGTGGTGGACGACGGTCGCATCGTGGAGTCGGGCACGCACGAGGAGTTGCTGGCGCTCGGGGGCCGGTACGCCGATCTCTACCGCACCCAGTTCACCGGCGGAGAGCCGCAGACGGTCGACGCGGCCTGACCACTAGCGTCACTCCTGTCCCAGCACGCAAGAGGAGCTCCGAGTGACTGCCGCCCACCCGCACGACGCCATGATCCGCACGCTGTACGTCCAGTTGCTCGACGGCTGGAACCGGCGCAGCGGCGCGGGGGTCGCGGCGGTGTTCGCCGACGACGGCGACATCATCGGGTTCGACGGCAGCCACCACAGCGGCCGGCTGTCCATCGCCTCGGACCTGCGGCGCATCTTCGGCAGCCACCAGACGCCGGCCTACGTCGGGCTGATCCGGGCGGTGCGCCCGATCACCGAGGGGGTCGCCGTCCTGCACGCCCACGCGGGGATGATCCCGCCCGGCGGCAACGACCTGGACCCGGCGCTGCTGACCGTGCACACCCTGGTCGCGGTCGAGGAGTCGCCGGGCCGCTGGAAGATCTCGCTGTTCCAGAGCACGCCCGCGGCCTGGGACGGCCGCGAGGACGCGCGGCAGGCGCTGCTGGCCGAGCTGCGGGGCCTGCTGGCACCCCAGTGAGCGTGCTCGTCCCCGCCGGGGAACTGCTCGGCCGGCCGGGCAGGACCGTGCTGCTCGACGTCCGCTGGGCGCTGGGCGACGACCGCGGCCACGAGCGCTACCTCGAGGGGCACCTGCCGGGCGCGGTCTTCGTCGACCTCGACGCCGAGCTGGCCGATCCGCCGTCCCCCGAGCGCGGCCGCCACCCGCTGCCGTCGCTGCATCGACTGCAATCGGCGGCCCGCCGCTGGGGCATCCGGACCGCCGACCGGGTCGTCGCCTACGACGACTCCGGCGGGGCCGCGGCCGCCCGGGCGTGGTGGCTGCTGCGCTGGGGCGGCCTCACCGACGTGCGGCTGCTGGACGGCGGGCTGGCGGCCTGGCGCCGGGCCGGTGGCGCCGTGGAGACCGGCGAGGTCGTGCCCGAGCCGGGGGACGTCGTCCTGACCGAGGGCGGCATGCCGGTGCTCGAGCTCGAGGAGGTGGCTGCCTTGCCCCGGGACGGCGGCCTGCTCCTCGACGCCCGCGCCGCCGAGCGGTACCGGGGCGAGGTCGAGCCGGTCGACCCCCGGGCCGGGCACGTGCCGGGCGCGGTCAGCGCGCCGACGACGCAGAACCTCGCCGGCGACGGCACGTTCCTTCCAGTCGCTGCACTGACCGAGCGCTTCGCCGCGCTCGGCGCCACCTCCGGCGGGCGGGTCGGTGTCTACTGCGGCTCGGGGGTCACCGCGGCGCACGAGGTCGCCGCCCTGACCGAGGCCGGCATCGAGGCGGCGCTGTGGCCGGGCTCGTGGTCGCAGTGGTCGGCCGACCCCGCCCGTCCCGCGGCGACCGGTCCCGAACCGGGCTGAGCGCGGCCATCATCGCGGCATGACCGCGCCCGCCACCCGCCCGAGCCCGGGCACCTGGATCGTCGCCGGGGTCGCCGGCGCCGCGCACGGTGTCGTGGGCGTGTTCTACCTGGCCTCCGGCCTGGTCGCGCCGCTCTGGGCGATCGTGCTGCTCATCGCGTGGTGGGTGGCGCTGGCCGTCGTGCTGGTCCGCCTCGCGCTGCGCGGCTCGTGGTGGACGCCGGTCGTGCCCGTCGTCGCGTTCGGCACCTGGTACGCCGTCCTCATGCTGGGGGGATGGCTGCTGGGCTGGACCGCCTGAGCGTCCTCCTCTCCGGGATCTCCAGCCGGCCGCCCCGCAGCGCCAGCATCCAGCCGACCACGACCACGTTGACGGCCAGGTCCGTCGCCGTGGCGTAGCGCGCCCCGGTCTCGTGGGCCTCGCGGGTCTGCTGGAGCGCGAGCGCCGTCGTGCCCGCCGCCCCGTGGAGCGCATGCGTCCGCACCAGCAGGTCGGACTGCAGGTGGTAGTCGTACACCGCGCTGGTCACCACCGCGCCGAAGCCGACCAGGGTGCCGGCGACGGCGACCAGCAGAGCCGCCGCCGCGACCCGCCGTCCCGAGCGCAGGGCCGGCCCGAGGCGCCGGCGGGCGACCGCCAGCGCCCCCAGGACCGCCAGCACGTACACCGGCAGCAGCAGCGTCGAGATGAGCAGCCAGCCGGCGAACGGGGACTGGGACCGTTCGATCGCGCCCACCGCGCCCTGGATGGCGATGAGCACGAACCCGTCGGCGTAGGCCATCAGGGCGGCGAAACCCAGCACCGTCGTCCAGGGGACGGGCCGGGGTCCCGGCAGCGCCCCCCGCCGCTGCCGGGTCGTCGGAGCGGGCCGGGTCGCCCCGGCCGCCGTCGTCACACGATCTCCCAGCCGAACATCATGGCGTGGTCCTCGTGCGCGAGGTTGTGGCAGTGCGCCACGTACGGCCCGGTGAAGTCCCGGAAGCCGCGGTAGATGATCACCGACTCGCTCGGGTCGAGGGCCACGAGGTCCTCGCGCGAGACGTCGTCGGGGTGCCCGCGATCCGGGGTGTTCGTGACGTCCTTGCCGTTGCGCTGGATGTTCCGGTGCTCCTCCATGTGCAGGTGGAAGGGGTGCACCCAGCCGCCGCCACCGTTGCGGATCTCCCAGATGGCGAAGCTGTTCTTCGGCATCGAGGCCGGGAGCGTCTTGCCGGCCGGGTTCTTCAGGCTGGTCAGCACCCTCGTCGGGTCGAACGGCTTGCCGTTGATCAGCCACTCGATCTCGCCGCCGGCGCTGCCGCGCTGCACCTCGAAGACGTGCCGGTTCCTCAGCATGGCCTGCACGTCGCCCCGGATCGGCGGGAGGTCGCGAAGCTTGCCGAGGGTCGCCGGGTCCGCGCTGTCGTCCGGGGTGACCTTGCCCAGGACGAACTTCAGCACCGGCACCTTGTACGCGGGGTCGGGGCTGAAGCGCGTGGAGTTGGACCAGATCCGGCCGGTCGGCATCTTCATGACGTTGGTCAGGTAGACGACGTCGCCCTCGGACGTCGTCTTGCCGTCCATGTAGTGGCCGAAGTCGATGATCACCTCGCGCCGCTTGGCCGGCCACAGCTCGAACGAGTCCCGCGTGATCGCGAACGGCAGCAGCCCGCCGTCCGTGGCGATCTGGGTGAACCGCATGCACTGCTGGCCGTCGGGGATGCGGTACTGCCCTTGCAGATCCTCATCCTTCATCCCGAGGTCCCTGGCCGCCGATTTGGGGCCCTGGGTCGAGCTCATCAGCTTGAACTCGTAGATCCGGGCGATCGAGGCGTCGAGGAACCGGAAGCGGTACTTGCGCCGCTCCACGTTCATCACCGGGTAGGCGATGCCGTTCACGGTGAAGATGTCGCCGACGAAGCCGTGGTTGGGGAAGTGCTTGAAGAAGGTCCTGCCCCACCACTCCGGGTGTGCCCTGTTGGGCGGCACGTCGGGGTACTCGCGGTCGTGGAAGTCGTGGTGGACCGTGACGCCGTCGTCGAGCCGGCAGTCGAACAAGGCCAGCGGGACGTCGTAGTCGACGTCGAAGGTGCCGTCGTGATCGCTGCGTCTGCCCGGGAGCCGCAGCCCGGCCGGATCCCGCTCCTCACCCGAGTCCTTCACCGGGTCGTAGATGGGGTACAGGCCGACCAGGCCCTTGTAGACGTTCGCGCCGGTGAAGTCCATCCGGTGGTCGTGGAACCAGAAGAAGCTCTGCTTCTCGGTCTCGTCGTTGCCTGCCGGCCAGTTCAGGTACAGGTTGTCGACGTACTTCTTGGGCCCGTAACCGCGGATCTTCGAGCGCCCGTACTTGGCCTCGAAGAAGTGCGGATTGCCGTCGCTCTCCGGGGCGGAGTGCCCGTTGTGCAGGTGGATCAGGAACGTCTGGTCCGGTGCACCGAAGTCCTGCAGCGGGAGTCCGAGTGGGTTCTGGTCCAGTTCGTTGGTGAGCCGGACGACGACCGGCTTGCCGTACTCGGCGTTGATCCGCGGCCCGGGGAATGTTCCGTCGAAGCCGTAGATCGTGCTCAGGGGGAGGTCGCGCGGCTTACCCGCGGGGAACGTGGGCTTCCCGGCTGCATCGAACGACGTCGTCGGCTGCCCGTCCGAGTTGATCGCCAGGACCTGCTGCTTCGTGAACGCGTGGCCGCGGATCTGCACCCGGACGTCGTAGGTGATCGGGAAGGGCAGGGCCCCGCTCGGGACCTCGTCCACCCACATCTGGTGGTTCTGGAACACGTCCGGCGGGTCCAGCGGATCCTGCAGATTGGTCTGCACCGCCTTCGACGGCGGGGGGGTGAGCGGCTTGGGGATCAGTGCCAGGGGGTTCTTGAGCTCGTCGGTGAACGGATTCAGGATCAGCGGGCTGGTCGGGAAGACCTCGGTGTAGATGGAGTCGGCGAAGGCGGTGGACGCAGCGCCGAACACGCCGTCCAGGGTCCAGAGGCCGCGCGCTTCCAGGTTGGGCGCCAGCAGCGACCGGGCGGCGTAGAAGCCGGCTGCGGCGGTGCCCAGGGCTCCGACCCGGAGGAAGGTCCGCCGGGTGACCCCGCCGTCCTCGGGGCCGGCGGGTGCGTCGGGCACGGCGGGCGCCGGGCTTCCGATGAGCTGGTCGTCGGGGGTCATGGAGGGTCCTCTCCATCGGTGCGCGCCGCCCGGGCGGGCGGCCCCGGCGGCACACGGCACAGCGGGATACGGCCGGGCGCCGGAGCAGGTCCGGCGGCGCCCGGAAGAGGTGTTCTTCGGCGCTGCTGATCAGGCGCGGTCAGGGGTCCAGCAGGCCCCCGCGGGTACCTCCGGCGGATCGGGGACCGGGACGTCGTCCTCGTGTCGTGGTCGGTGCGGTGTGCCCACCGGTCCGGCGGAGCGTCGCGGCGCGGTCGCGCGCCGGACCCCGGCCGGCTGCGGTCGAGCGACGCACGTCGTCCCGTGGACCAGCGGCGCGGTCACTCGTCGTGAGTTGCGGCGGACGGCGTGGCTGTGCGCGAGCCGGCCTCGCCGGATGCGTGAGGCGTCGTTCATACCGAGGCCCCGGTGGATCGGATTGTCTCCCCCGACAGCAGGCAACTGTGGCTCGCAGGAAAGAAAGTTGGTAGCCGCAATCTGGGGAGGTCGTACGACCCTTGGCCTAGAGCGTCGCCACGCTGCGCGTCCGGGACGGTGCGCTTGGTCTCGAGCGGCGACGAGGTCAGATCGGGGGGAGCTGCTGGGGTGTGACGGACCGCGGGTCGATGCCGCCCTGGCCGACCTGCATCTGGAACATCATGTCGTGGTCCTCGTGGTCGGCGTTGTGGCAGTGCAGCATGTACTTGCCCGGGTGCGGCCCGAACTTGCCGATGAACCGGATCGTCTCGTTCTCCCCGAGGTAGACGACGTCCTTGGGGCCGAGTTCCTGCGCCCGCGGCGGCCGGCCGTTCCGTTCGAGGATCAGGAAGTCGATCAGGTGGACGTGGATCGGGTGGAACCAGCCGCCCGACCGGTTCTCCAGGGTCCACACCTCCGTGGCGTCGAGAGCCGGGTCCGCGATGACCTTCGTGAAATTCGATGCCTCGACCTGTGCCCACGTCTGGCCGTTGATGGTCCACTCGCCGTCCTTGCGCTCGAAGCGCAGGTTCCTCGTCTTCGCCCCGGCGGGATCCAGGTGCATCACCTCCGGATCACCCAGGGGTGAGGGCACCGCACCGTTGCCGGCGCCGTCGAACGCATCGCCCACGACGTCGAACGCCATCACCTTGTCGGTGTTCGCGAAGTCGACGGTGTTGTCCACCCCGAGGTTGCGCAGCTCGACGCGGGTTCCTGCCCGGTACGCGGCGAAGTCGATGATCAGCTCGTAGCGCTCGGCCATCCCGACCTTGAGCTCGGTCACCACCTGGGGCGTGCGGACGAAGCCACCGTCGGTCGCGATGACGGTCATCGGCCCCCCGGTGCTCAGCCGCAGCCGGTATCCGCGGGCGATCGAGGCATCGAGCAGCCGGAAGCGGTACTTCCGGCGCTTGACCGCCAGCCTCGGCCAGGGGACCCCGTTGACCAGGATGACGTCGCCCATGACCCCGGCCGTGCTGCGGTCGTCGAAGAGCAGGTCGCCGTTGGCCTGGAACGCGGCGTCGCTGATGATCAGCGGCTGCTCGAACTCACCCCGGGGGAGGTCCGGTTCCTGGCCCTCCGGTGGGAGCAGCCAGTACTGCGCCGCCATGCCCATGTAGACGTTCTCGGCGGTGTGGTGCACGCCGTGGTCGTGGTACCAGAGGGTCCGGGGCGCGGTGTTGTTCTCGTACTCGTAGGTCTTCCCGAAGCCCGGAAAGCTCAGGTCGTCGGCGTACCCGTCGAACTGCGGGAAGGACGGGTGGCCGTGCAGGTGCGTCGAGGTCGACGGCACGTAGCGGAGGAACGGGTGCCTGCCCGGTAGCCGGTTGTTCTGCGTCACCCGGATCAGCTGGTCCTGCCGGACCCGGATCGTGGGGCCGGGGAACGTGGGACCCAGGCCCGGCTCCTCGTAGCCGAAGATCTGGGTGGTCGGGCCGGTGCCGAGGATGTCGACGCGGGCGGACTTCTGCTCGAGGACGACCGACGGCCGGCTCGGTCCGAGGTCCACGAAGCGGGGTGCCTTGAAGGCGCGGGTGTAGGGCTTCGGCAGCTTGCTGGCGGGGAGCTCGGAGGCCTGGTCGGCGCTGAGCGAGACGGTGAGCGGGACGGCCAGCGCGGCGGTCCCGAAGGCGGTGAGCTTGAGCAGGTCCCGGCGGGTGAGAGAGGTGTCGTCCATGGCGATGTCCGTCTTCTCCGGACGTGTCCCCCGTCGGGCAGAACTGTCGCTCTCCCGGGACTTTGGTCGGTAGACCAAAAGCGGTGAGGTCGTACGACCCTGTCCGCCGTGCGTCGGTACGGAACGTGACCGTCCGCAGCGGCGGAGGAGTCGCGGCCCGCCGGCCGCCCGGCGTCAGGCCGGGACGGCGACCGGGACGGCGTGCGGCGCGGGCCGGCGACGGCGGCCGACCAGGGCGCCGGCGCCGATGAGCACCAGGCCGGCGGCGCACCAGGTGCCGAGCACGAGCAGGGGAGCACCGGCGCCCGCCCCGTCGAACCAGGAGACCGACCGCAGCAGCGTGCCCGTCGCTCCGGGCGGCAGCAGCCGGCCGAGGGTGCCCCAGCCACTCGGCAGCAGCTCGGGCGCGCTCGCCAGCCCCGAGAGCGGGTTGCCGAGCAGGACCACCACGGCGGCCCCGAGTCCGAGGCCGGGGGCGCCGGCCAGCGACTCCAGCCCGAGCAGCACCAGTGCCGTGGCGGCCATGCCGAGGGCCACCACCGCCGCCGTCGTCCACCAGCCGCTCTCCAGCGAGCCGAGCCACGTGCCGAGCACCGTCGCGGTCACCATGCCGCCGGCCACCGCCATGGCGAGGGCCGCGGCGATGCGCAGGCCCGGGCGGCGGACCAGCCGGGAGACCAGGGCCGCGGTGACGATGCCGCCGAGGGCCAGGGGCAGCGCCGCCGCGGCCAGCCCCGCGCCGCGGGGATCGCTCGCCGGCGTCGGGACGACGTCCTCGACCGGCACCGCGGTTCCCGACGCCGCGCCGAGACCCGCGGCCACCTGGCGCAGGGACTGGGCGACCAGCGGCGAGGCGGCGGAGGCGACCAGCAGCCGCGGACCGCCGGCGTCGACCACCACGGCGCCGTAGACCGCCCGGTCCTCGATGGCCGCGCGGGCCGCCGGCTCGTCGGGGAGCGAGCGGACGTCGAAGGCGCCCGGCTCGGCCTCGCCGAGTGCGGCCGCGACCTGGGCCGTGGCCGCGGCCGGTCCCGCCACGGCGATCGGGAGGTCACGGGGTGCCGAGCGGACGGCCGGCCACGCGAAGGCGGTGAGTACCACGGTGAGGACGACGGAGACGAGCACGACGAGCGGCACCAGGCGGGCGGCGTCGTGACGCGGGGCGGGGAGGGACATGGCGCGACCTGCCTAAAACGAATGACCGTTCGCTTGCAAGGTCGAGCCTCCTCGGCGCCGGGGGCCGTGTCAAGAACGATCGTTCGTTTTACTATGGCGCCGTGCCCCGAGTCTCCGAGTCCTACCTGACCGCGCGCCGCGACCAGATCCTCGACGCGGCCACCGCCCGGTTCGCCGTCAACGGCTTCCAGGCCACCGGGATGGCCGACGTCATCGCGGCCAGCGGGCTCTCCGCGGGCGCGGTGTACCGCTACTTCCGCAGCAAGGACGAGCTGATCGAGGCGATCGTCGACCGCGTCCTGGGCCGCGCCGCGGAGCGCTTCGAGCGATTGCTGGAGGAGGACTCCGCGCCGGATCCCGCCGAGGCGGTGGCCACGGCCGTGGATCTGGTGGTCACCGTCGGGCACGCCGGGTCGGTGGACGTCACCCGGGTCGCCGTCCAGGCCTGGGCCGAGTCGCTGCGCAACCCCGCGGTGGCCGCCGTCGCCGGCAACGCCTACGGCACGATGCGCGGCTACTTCGTGGAGGTCGTCCGCCGGGCGCAGAAGGCCGGCCGGCTGCCGGCCGGTGCCGACCCGGCCGCCCTGGGCGCGGCGCTGTTCTCGCTGGTGCTGGGCTTCCTCCTGCAGCGGCTGCTGCTGGGCGACGTCGAGGCCGAGGCCTACGTCGCCGCCGTCCGCGCGCTGCTCGCGTAGCGCGGATCAGTCGCCGGCGTCGAGGACGGCCCGCAGGGCCGGTTCCAGGAGGCGCTCGATGTCCTCGCGCGCCGCCTGTGCCAACCCGGGGATCTGGAGCAGGTAGCGCGCCAGCCCGAGCCCGAACGTGCAGGCCATGACCAGCGCAGCCTTGAGCTCGGCGTCCTTGCCGCCGATCTTTTCGGCGAGTCCCTGGACGAGGGAGCACATCACCTCGTCCCGCATGATCCGGTGCGCCTCGGGATGGGTGAGGAAGTTGCGGGCGAGGGCGGCCGCGGCCTCGCGGTCTCCCGCCTCCTCGAACTTGGCGAACAGGTCGTGCAGCGCGGCCGCCGGGATCTCGTCGCGCTCGGCCCCGCGGAGCAGTCCGCCGCCGTGGGCGCCCTTCATCGCCGCGGCGAACAGGCCTTCCTTGCTGCCGTAGTACTGCATCACCAGCGCCGGATCGACCCCGGCACGCTGCGCAACGCCGCGGATCGTGGCGCGGTCGAAGCCCTCTTCGGCGAAGAGCCGGCGGGCGGTCTGGAGGATGCACGCCTCGGTCCGGCGGCGCCGTTCCTCCCGTGACGTCGGTTCGGCACTGAACGTGGACACGCGCTCACTCTACAGGCGTTGACCCAGCCGCGCCTCCGCTCTACGTTCGTTGAGTCAATGACTCCACGGCTGTTGAGCCAGCCAGCAAGGGGCTTGCTGTGACCACCACCGACGCCGGCCCGACGGTCGGCCCACCCCGACTCCCGGACGGCCGCGAGGTCCGCAGAGGCCTCGCCCTCCTCGTCCTCGCGATGAGCCAGCTGATGATCGTGCTCGACGTGAGCGTCGTGAACGTCGCCCTGCCGGACATCGCCAAGGACCTGCACGTCGCCAGCGCCAACGACCTGTCCTGGGTCGTCACCGGCTACACCCTGACCTTCGGCGGGTTCCTGCTGCTCGGTGGCAAGCTCGCCGACCGGCTCGGCCGCCGCCGCATCTTCGTCGCCGGGGCGGCCCTGTTCGCCGTCGCCTCGCTGCTCGGCGGCCTGGCCGGCAGCCTCGGCCTGCTCATCGGCGCCCGCCTGCTGCAGGGCCTCGGCGGCGCGCTGATGGCGCCGTCGGCGCTGTCGATGCTCACCGTCGTGTTCGCCGAGGGCCGGGAGCGCAACCGCGCGCTCGGCGTCTGGGCGGCGATCTCGGCCGGCGGCGCGGCCATCGGCCTCATCCTCGGCGGCGTGCTCACCGAGTACGCCAGCTGGCGCTGGGTGCTGTTCATCAACGTCCCGGTCGCGGCGCTGGCCGTGCTCGGCGCGCTGCGGATCCTGCCCGAGAGCCGCGACGCCCGCGCTCGGGGCTTCGACGTCCCGGGCGCCGTGCTGGCAACCGGCGGCCTGATGGCGCTGGTGTACGCGCTGGTCAAGGGCAACGACTACGGCTGGACGTCGGCCCGCACGCTCCTGACGTTGGGGCTCGCGGTGGTCCTGCTCGCCGCGTTCGTCGTCGTCCAACGCCGGGTGCGCGACCCGCTGGTCGACTTCCGGCTCTTCCGCTCCCGCAGCCTGCTGGGTGCGGACCTCGGCTCGCTGTTCGTCGGGGCGGGGCTGTTCGCCGTCTTCTTCTTCCTCATCCTCTGGATGCAGCAGGTGCACGGGTACTCGCCGCTGCGGGCCGGCTTCGCGTTCCTGCCCATGACCGGCTTCATCGTGGTGGGGGCCGCGATCTCGTCGCAGCTGCTGGCCCGGATCGGGGCGCGGCCGCTGCTGATCGTGGGGCCGACCCTGGGTGCGGCGGGGATGCTCATGCTCGCGCTGCGGCTGCAGCCGGACTCCGGCTACGCGAGCGTCATCCTGCCCGCGCTGTGCCTGCTGGCCCTCGGCATGGGCATGACCTTCGTCGCGCTCACCAGCTCGGCGGTCGCCGGCGTGCCCCAGGAGGATGCCGGTGTGGCCAGCGCCCTGCTGAACTCGGGGCAGCAGATCGGCGGCTCGCTGGGGTTGGCGATCCTGACCGCGGTGAGCACGGCGCGCACCGACGCCATCGCGGCCGGTCCGCCCGGGTCGCCGGGGTTCGTCGACGCGCTGGTGTCGGGCTGGGCGCTCGGCTTCGTCGTGGCGGCCGGCTTCCTCGCCATGGCCGGGATCGTCAGCGGCGTCCTGGTCCGGCAGCCGCGGACCGGTGCGGCCGTCGAGCCGGAGCCGGCGCTCGCGGTCTAGACCGTCCGTGCGGCGTCGTAGCGGTCGAGCAGCACGGCGGCGATCCGGTCGTCGGGCAGCAGGGGAGCGGTCACCGCGTCGGCGCCCGCCGCGGCCAACTTGCCGGCGAAGTGGCCGGGCGCCAGCAGGTAGGCCGCGACGACGACCCGCTCGGCGCCGCCGCGGCGGGCCAGCGCGACGGCGTCCGGCACCGTCGGCTGCGCCGCGGAGCCGAAGCCGGTGCTCACCGGGCCGGCCCAGCGTCGCTGCAGCAGATCGGCGGTGTGCGCGACGTCGGCTCCCGAGCGCGGGTCGCTGGACCCGGCGGCGGCCAGGACGACGGCGGTGGCCCGGTCGGCGCCGGCCTCCCGCAGCCGGTCGGCCAGCACTTCGACCAGCCGCTCGTCGGGGCCCAGCGGCCGGGCGGCGACCGCGCCGGGATGGGCGGCGACCGCACCGGCGATGTCGACGTGCACGTGGTAGCCGCCGGAGAGCAGCAGCGGGACGACGACCGCCGCCCGCCCCTCGGCGGCCAGCCCGGCCACGACGTCGACCACGGTCGGCGGCTGCACGTCGACGAACGCGGCGGTGGTGACCAGGCCGGGGCGCAGCCGGCGGGCGGCGAGGGCGAGCTCGGCGATCAGCCGGCGGCCGGTGGCGTTGCGGGTGCCGTGCGCGCAGGCCACGAGCACCGGCCCGTGGCCCTCTCGCAGGGGCCCGCCGCGAGCCTGCGAGCGGTGGGGGGCGAGGGGGTCCGTCAAGGCGACCGGAGCCGCCCGCCGTCGACGGCGACGACCGTCCCGGTCACGTAGGAGGCTGCGGGGGAGAGCAGGAAGGCCGCCACCCGGCCGAACTCCTCGGGCTCGCCGACCCGGCGCAGCGGGATACCGGCCTCGGTCGCCTTCCGTGCCGCCTCGGGGTCGCCGGAGGAGCCCCACAGGTCGGTCATCCGGTCGGTGGCGATGGAGCCCGGCATCAGCCCGAACACGCGGACCCCCCGCGGACCCAGGTCGTCGGCGAGCGACTTGATGGTCATCGCCAGGCCCGGCCGCAGGGCGTTGGAGATGGCCAGCCCGCGCAGCGGCTCACGCACCGACGTGGAGAGGACGAAGCCGATCGCGGCGCCCTCGCCGAGGTGCGGGACCAGCGCCCGGACCAGCCACAGCGGCCCGAGGACGACGCTGTCGTAGGCGGCCCGCCACTGCTCCGGCGTCGTCTCGAAGATCTCCCCGGCCGCGGGACCGCCCACCGAGATCAGCGCGCCGTCCAGCCGGCCCAGCCGCTCGGTCGCCTCGGCGGCCAGCCGCTGCACCGCGTCGCCGTCGGCGAGGTCCGCGGTCGTGCCGAACGCCGACGGCTCGCCGCCGAGGTCGGTGACCGCCTGCGAGACCGACTCGGCGCCGCGCGAGCTGAGCACCACGCGCGCGCCGTCGTCGACCAGGGCCCGGGCGGTCGCGAACCCCAGCCCCCGGCTCGCGCCGGTGAGCAGGTAGCCGCGACCGCCCAGCCCCAGGTCCATCCCGGGATCAGCCCTGGCGCAGGGAGCGCAGGACGTACTGCATGATCCCGCCGTTGCGGTAGTAGTTCGCCTCGCCGGGGGTGTCGATCCGGACGCGGGCGTCGAACTCGACGTCGCCGGCCTTCACCTTCACCGTGCGCGGCGTCTCGCCGTCGTTGAGCGCGGTGATCCCGGTGATGGTGAACTCCTCGTCGCCGGTCAGGCCGAGCGACTCGCGGTTCTCACCCTCGGGGAACTGCAGCGGCAGCACGCCCATGCCGATCAGGTTCGACCGGTGGATCCGCTCGTAGCTCTCGGCGATGACCGCCTTGACCCCGAGCAGCGCCGTCCCCTTGGCCGCCCAGTCGCGCGACGAGCCGGAGCCGTACTCCTTGCCGGCCAGCACGACCAGCGGGATGCCCTGCTCCTGGTAGGCCTCGGAGGCCTCGTAGATCGACGTCGTCTCGCCGGTCAGGTGGTTCTTGGTGACGCCGCCCTCGGTGCCGGGCACCAGCAGGTTGCGCAGCCGGATGTTGGCGAACGTGCCGCGGATCATCACCTCGTGGTTCCCGCGCCGGGAGCCGTAGGAGTTGAAGTCGCGCCGGTCGACGCCGTGCTCGCGCAGGTACTTCCCGGCCGGGCTGTCGGCCTTGATCGAGCCGGCCGGCGAGATGTGGTCGGTCGTGACCGAGTCACCCAGCACCGCCAGCGTGCGCGCGCCCTCGATGTCGGTCACCGCGGCCGGGGTCTCCGGCATGCCCTCGAAGTACGGGGGCTTGCGCACGTAGGTGCTCTCGGCGTCCCAGGCGAAGGTGTCGCCGGTCGGCGTGGGCAGGTTCTGCCACTGCTCGGTGCCGGCGAAGACGTCGGCGTAGTCCTTGGCGAACATCTCCGCCGAGATCGCCTCGTCGATGGTCCGCTGGACCTCCTGCGGCGAGGGCCAGATGTCGCGCAGGTACACGTCCTGACCGTCGCTGCCCTTGCCGAGCGGCTCGGTGGTCAGGTCGAGGTCCATCGTCCCGGCCAGCGCATAGGCGATCACCAGCGGCGGGGAGGCCAGGTAGTTCATCTTGACGTCGGGGTTGATCCGGCCTTCGAAATTGCGGTTGCCGGAGAGCACCGAGACGACGGCGAGGTCGGCCTCGTTGACCGCGTCGGACACCGGCTGGGGCAGCGGGCCGGAGTTGCCGATGCAGGTCGTGCAGCCGTAGCCGACCAGGTGGAAGCCGAGCTTCTCCAGGTACGGCGTGACGCCGGCCTTCTCGTAGTAGTCGGTGACGACCTTGGACCCGGGGGCCAGCGAGGTCTTCACCCACGGCTTGGTCTGCAGGCCCGCCTCGACGGCCTTCTTGGCCAGCAGCGCGGCGCCCAGCATCACCTGCGGGTTCGAGGTGTTGGTGCACGAGGTGATCGCGGCGATCACCACGTGGCCGTGGTCGACGAAGGTCTCGGTGCCGTCCTCGAGCACGACCTTGGTCGGCCGCGAGGCGCGGTCGGCCACCGGGTGCAGGACCACCTTGTGCGGCTTGCCGCTGTCGCCGTCGGCGTGCGCGAACGGGCTGGCCGGGTCGGACGCCGGGAAGGTCTCCTCCACCGACTCGTCGACGGTGGACACCGCCTCCGGGGCGACGTCGGGGTCGTGCGAGATCTCCTCGACCTTGGCGTAGGTGGGCAGCGCGTCCCGGAAGGCCGTCTTGGCGTCGGAGAGCGCGACGCGGTCCTGCGGGCGCTTCGGGCCGGCGATCGACGGGACGACGGTGGCGAGGTCGAGCTCGAGGTACTCGGAGAACGCGGGCTCGCGGCTCGGGTCGTGCCAGAGGCCCTGCTCCTTGGCGTAGGCCTCGACGAGCGCGACCTGCTCGGCCGAGCGGCCGGTGAGCTTGAGATAGGCGATGGTCTCCTCGTCGATGGGGAACATCGCCGCGGTCGAGCCGAACTCCGGGCTCATGTTGCCGATCGTGGCCCGGTTGGCCAGCGGGACGGCGGAGACGCCCTCGCCGTAGAACTCGACGAACTTCCCGACCACGCCGTGCTGGCGCAGCATCTCGGTGATGGTGAGCACCAGGTCGGTGGCGGTGGATCCCTCGGGCAGCTCACCGGTCAGCTTGAACCCGACGACCCGCGGGATGAGCATCGAGACCGGCTGGCCGAGCATGGCCGCCTCGGCCTCGATGCCGCCGACGCCCCAGCCGAGCACGCCGAGGCCGTTGACCATCGTGGTGTGGGAGTCGGTGCCCACGCAGGTGTCGGGGTAGGCCACCACGCGGTCGCCGTCCTGGCGCGGGAAGACCACGCGGGCCAGGTGCTCGACGTTGACCTGGTGCACGATGCCCATGCCGGGCGGGACGACCTTGAAGTTGTCGAAGGCGCCCTGGCCCCAGCGCAGGAACTGGTAGCGCTCGCCGTTGCGCTGGTACTCGATCTCCACGTTGCGCTCGAACGAGTCCGGCGTGCCGAACACGTCGACGATCACCGAGTGGTCGATGACCATCTCGGCCGGCGCGAGCGGGTTGATCTTCTGCGGGTCGCCGCCGATCTCGGCCATGGCCTCGCGCATGGTGGCCAGGTCGACGATGCAGGGCACGCCGGTGAAGTCCTGCATGACCACCCGGGCCGGGGTGAACTGGATCTCCTGGTCCGGCTCGGCGGACGGGTCCCAGTTCGCCAGCGCCCGGACGTGGTCGGCGGTGATGTCCTCGCCGTCCTCGGTGCGCAGCAGGTTCTCCAGCAGCACCTTCAGGCTGAAGGGCAGCTTGTCGGCGCCCTCCACCGCGTCGAGCCGGTAGATCTCGTAGTCGGTGCCCTCGACGCTCAGCGTCGCCCGTGCTCCGAAGCTGTCCTTGCTGGCTGCCACTTGTGCGCCTCACCCTCGCTGGTCGCTCGCGCTCGTTACCACCCTGGATCATCCCAGTCCCGGTCGCAGGGCGAGGCGCCGGGCCGGGAGCGGGTCACTCGTGACCTGCGACACCGCGCGGCTGCGGGCACATACGGTGAGGCGGTGACGGGGGGACGGCGGTGGGGACGGCGGCGGCCGGAGAGGGAGGAGCGGCGCCGCTCCTGGCTGCTGGAGCTGCCCGTCCTGCTGATCGTGGCGCTGGTGCTCGCCCTGCTCGTGAAGACCTTCCTCGTGCAGGCCTTCTTCATCCCGTCCGGGTCGATGGAGCGGACGCTGCACGGCTGCGCCGGCTGCACCGGCGACCGCGTGCTGGTGACCAAGCCGCCGTACTGGTTCTCCGACCCGCAGCCCGGTGACGTCGTCGTCTTCCGGGGGCCGGACACCTGGGAGCCGGAGGTCGCCGCGGACGAGCCGTCGAACTGGTTCTCCGGGGCGCTGCTCGCGGTCGGTCGCGCGATCGGCGTCGCCCCACCCGCCCAGGACGACTTCGTCAAGCGGGTGATCGCCGTCGGCGGGCAGACCGTGCAGTGCTGCGACGCGCACGGGCGCGTGACCGTGGACGGGAAACCGCTCGACGAGCCGTACATCTTCGAGAACACCCCGCTGGACCAGCGGGCGTTCGGGCCGGTGACCGTGCCGGAGGGCCGGCTGTTCGTGATGGGTGACCACCGCGCGGTCTCCTACGACTCGACCCGGCACATCGCTGACACGTACGGCGGGACGATCGCCGTGGACGACGTGATCGGCAAGGCCTCCCTGATCGTCTGGCCACCCGGCCGCTTCGGCGGCGTCGACGACCCCGACCCGCAGGAGGGACCGTGACCCCGCCCGACTGGCTGGCGGCCGCCCGGCAGATCACCGTGCTCACCGGCGCGGGCATCTCCACCGACAGCGGTATCCCGGACTTCCGCGGGCCGCAGGGCGTGTGGACCCGCGATCCGGAGGCGGAGAAGCTCTCGACGCTGCAGTACTACGTCGCCGATCCGGAGATCCGCAGCCGGGCCTGGCAGGAGCGCCGGCGGCACCCGGCGTGGACCGCCGAGCCGAACGGGGCGCACGCCGCACTGGTCGGCCTCGAGCGCCAGGGCCGGCTGCGGGCGCTGGTCACCCAGAACATCGACGGCCTGCACCAGAAGGCGGGCTCGTCGGCCGCGAAGGTCATCGAGGTGCACGGCACCGTGCACGCGGTCGCCTGCCTGTCCTGCGGCGACCGGACGACGATGCGCAGCGCGCTCGACCGGGTGGAGGCCGGCGAACCGGACCCGGCCTGCCTCGTCTGCGGCGGCATCCTGAAGTCCGCGACGATCAGCTTCGGGCAGGCGCTGGACGCCGACGTCATCGACGCCGCGGTGGCCGCCGCCGCGGACTGCGACGTCTTCCTGGCCGTGGGGACGTCGCTGACGGTCCACCCGGCCGCCGGCCTCACCGACGTCGCCGCGCGGCACGGCGCCCGCATCGGCGTGGTCAACGCCCAGCCGACGCCGTACGACGACCTCGCCGACCTCGTCGTGCGCGAGCCGATCGGCACCGCCCTGCCGCGGCTGCTCGCGGGATAACGTGACGGCGACCACGTCGAGCGGCCGGTCCGCCGGGCCGGCCCTGGCCACCGGGAGCCGGCATGCGCGTGCCCTTGACCACCCGTGACTTCCTCGACCGCGCCGAGCTTGTCTACGGCGACCGGGTGGGCATCGTCGACGAGCCCGACCAGCCCGCGCCGTCGCTGGGCGAGCTGACCTACCGCGAGGTGGCCCGCCGCGGCCGGGCGTTCCAGGCAGCGATGGACGAGCTCGGCATCGCCGAGGGCGAGCGCGTGGCCATCGTGAGCCACAACTCCGCCCGGCTGCTGGAGCTGCTGCTCGCCGTCCCCTCGTCGGGGCGGGTGCTGGTGCCGATCAACTTCCGGCTCTCGGAGGACGAGGTCCGCTACATCGTCGGGCACTCCGGTGCGCGGGTGCTGCTGGTCGACCCGGAGCTGGAGACCTCGCTCAAGGCCGTGGACGCCGAGCACAAGTTCGGCACGGGGGAGGAGTACGAGCAGCTGCTCCGCTTCGACACCGAGCCGCGGCCGTGGGGCGAGCCGGACGAGGACGCCACAGCCACGATCAACTACACCAGCGGGACGACGGCGCGGCCCAAGGGCGTGCAGATGACCCACCGCAACATCTGGACCAACGCCGTCACCTTCGGCATGCACATGCAGGTCAGCGACCGCGACGTGCTGATGCACACGCTGCCGATGTTCCACTGCAACGGCTGGGGCATGCCCTACACGGTCACCGGCCTCGGGGGCCGGCACGTCGTCATCCGCAAGATCGACGGGGCGGAGATCCTGCGCCGGGTCGACCGGCACGGCGTCACCCTGATGTGCGGGGCGCCGGCGGTGTGGAACGCCGTCCTCGAGGCCGCGCAGCACTGGGACGGCGAGATCCCCGGCCGCGACCGCGTCCGGATCGTCGTCGCCGGCGCGCCGCCGCCGTCGAAGACCATCGCCCGGGTCGAGGCCGAGCTGGGCTGGCAGTTCAACCAGATCTACGGCCTGACCGAGACCGCGCCGCTGCTCACCATCAACCGGCCGCGGGAGGAGTTCGACGCGCTCGAGCGGGAGGACCGGGCCAAGAAGCTGTCCCGGGCCGGCGTGCCGGCGCTCGGCATCCGGCTGCAGACCAGCGAGGCCGGCGAGGTGCTGGCCCAGGGCAACGTCGTCCTGGCCGGGTACTGGGAGAACCCCGACGCCTCCGCCGAGGCGCTCGACGGCGGCTGGTTCCACACCGGGGACGGCGGCTCGATCGACGAGGCCGGCTACCTCACCATCTCCGACCGCAAGAAGGACGTGATCATCACCGGCGGGGAGAACGTCTCCTCGATCGAGGTCGAGGACGTCGTCTTCAGCCACCCGGCGGTCGCCGAGGTCGCGGTCATCGGCATCCCCGACGACAAGTGGGGCGAGCTGGTGACGGCGCTCGTCGTCCCCGTCGAGGGGCAGCAGGTCACGGCGGAGGAGATCATCGCCCACTGCCGCGGCAAGATCGCCGGGTACAAGATCCCCAAGCGGGTCGAGTTCCGCGACGCGCTCGCGCGCACCGCGACCGGCAAGATCCAGAAGTTCAAGCTCCGCGAGAGCTTCTGGTCGACGTCCGACCGCCAGGTGAACTGACCGTTCGCTCCTCCGTGAGCCCTCATCCCCCGGGGTGAGACCCCCCTCCGCAACCCGACCGGATCTGTCGATCTCGGACGTCGGGCGTGCTGTCCGTGCGCCCGGGTCCGAGATCGGAGGTCGGTTTTCGTGCGTGCGCGCAGAGCTCCTGGGCGCGTGGTGGGGACGGCGACCGGCATCGTCCTGACCGCTGCCCTCGCCCTCGGCGTCACCGCCGGACCCGCAGCGGCCGCCCCCCGGCGACCGACCGACTCCCAGGTGCAGCAGGCGCAGGCCGCCGCCGACGACGCCGCCGACCGGATCGACGCGCTGTCGGCCGAGCTGGCCGACGCGCAGACCGCGGTCTCCCGCGCGCAGGCCTCCTCGGCCATCGCGCTGGACGACTACCAGGCCAAGCAGGCCGGCTTCGAGGCCGCGCAGGCCGCCGCGCAGCAGGCCGCCGCCGCGGCCGCGCAGGCCGCGGCCGACGAGCAGGCGGCCGAGGACGCGCTGGTCGCGTTCGCCCGCCGCAGCTTCATGTCGCACAGCACCTACGCCGGGGCGGCCGCGCTGGTCACCTCGGCCAACCCGGCCGAGCTGGTCGAGCGGGCCGCCCTGCTCGATGC
The DNA here is from genome assembly GCF_059428245.1 of Geodermatophilus sp. SMS 5-13. NCBI lineage: Bacteria > Bacillati > Actinomycetota > Actinomycetes > Geodermatophilales > Geodermatophilaceae > Geodermatophilus > Geodermatophilus sp. SMS 5-13. The sequence goes on along the minus strand of NZ_CP165729.1, from coordinate 3,685,519 downwards.
CGCCGGGGCGCACCGCACCGACGAGGTCGACCGGTTCGGCGTGGCGCGCGAGCAGGCCGACCGGGCCGACGCCGCCGCCCAGAGCTCGCTGGCCGAGGCCGATGTGCTCAAGGAGCAGGCTGCCCAGGCGCTGACCGTGGCGCAGGACGCCGAGCGCGACGCCCGCGCGAAGGCGGCCGAGGTGGCCGCCGAGCAGACCGACCTGCAGGCCGAGCTCGACCGGGCGAAGGCCGAGCTGGTCGAGCTGGTGGGGGAGCAGCAGGCCGCCGACCGGCTGGCCCGCCAGGTCTCCTCGACCGCCACGGCCGGCTCGAACGCCGACCCGGTGAACCGGACCGAGGCCGGGCCGGGCTCGGCGACTGCCGCGCAGGCGGCGATCGAGGCCGGCATGGCCCACCTCGGCACCCGCTACTCTTGGGGCGGCGGCGGCGCGCACGGCCCGAGCCTCGGCATCGACCTCGACGCCACCGTGGTCGGGTTCGACTGCAGCGGCCTGACCCAGTACGCCTACTACCAGGCGGGGATCTCGATCCCGCGCAACAGCCGGGCGCAGTACGCGGACCTGCCGAAGGTGGCCAAGTCCGACCTGCAGGCCGGTGACCTGGTGTTCTGGGCGAACGACCCGGCCGACCCGAGCACGATCCACCACGTGGCGATCTGGCTGGGCGACGGCACGGTGCTGCAGGCGCCGGAGAGCGGCGACGTCGTCAAGGTCTCGAGGATGTGGTGGACCGGGTACGCCGGCGCGGTGCGGCCGTCTGCCTGAGCGCCCGGAAAGCAAAGGGCGTCGGGCAGCCACGGGGGGAGCTGCCCGACGCGGAACCAGGCTAGCAGTGATCGCGCCCTCCCCGGCAGGGGTGTGCACACACGTCGTGTCGGGCAGCGAGGCACAGCGCCGGCTCAGGAACCTGTAGGACACTGGCCGTCGACGGGCGCGCCGCCCGTCGACGGCCTTCTGCGCGGAAGGCCGGAGACCGGCAGGACCAGGGAGCCACGTGACCAGCGCCGCCAGCACTCCGCTCGAGACCCCCTCCGGCGGTTCGCCGTCCGGCAGCTCCGCCGTGGGCGCGGGCGCGCCGGTGCCGCCCTCGGCGGACGCGGCGCGGCTGGAGCGGGTCCTGTTCGAGATCAAGCGGGTCATCGTCGGCCAGGACCGGCTGGTGGAGCGCATGCTCGTGGCGCTGCTCGCGCGCGGCCACGTCCTGCTCGAGGGCGTGCCCGGCGTGGCCAAGACCCTGGCCGTCGAGACGCTGGCCACCGTCGTCGGCGGCACGTTCGCCCGCCTGCAGTTCACCCCGGACCTGGTGCCGGCCGACATCATCGGCACCCGCATCTACAAGGCCGGGCAGGACACCTTCGCGACCGAGCTCGGTCCGGTGTTCGCCAACTTCGTGCTCACCGACGAGATCAACCGCGCCCCGGCGAAGGTGCAGTCGGCGCTGCTGGAGGTCATGGCCGAGCGGCAGGTCTCCATCGGCGGCGTGACGCACCCGCTGCCGGATCCGTTCCTGGTGCTGGCCACGCAGAACCCGATCGAGTCCGAGGGCGTCTACCCGCTGCCCGAGGCGCAGCGGGACCGGTTCCTCATGAAGGTGCTCGTCGACTACCCGAGCCCCGAGGAGGAGCGCGAGATCATCTACCGGATGGGCTCCGAGCCGCCGGTGGCCGAGACCGTCCTCGAGCCCGGCGACCTGCTGCGCATGCAGAAGGCCGCGTCGCACGTCTTCGTGCACCACGCCCTCGTCGACTACGTCGTCCGGCTGGTCGTGGCCACCCGGTCGCCGCGCCAGCACGGCATGGACGACGTCGCGACCTGGGTGTCGTACGGGGCCAGCCCGCGCGCCTCGCTCGGGCTGATCGCCGCGGCCCGCGCGCTGGCGCTGATCCGGGGCCGCGATTACGTGCTCCCGCAGGACGTCCTCGACGTCACCGCCGACGTGCTCCGGCACCGGCTGGTGCTCTCCTACGACGCGCTGGCCGACGGCGTGCCGGCCGACCACGTGGTCAAGCGGATCGTGCAGACGGTGCCGCTGCCGCAGGTGGCGCCGCGCCAGCGGGCCGCCGGCTACGGCGCGAGCGTGCCGGGCGGCCCGCACGTGCCGCAGGGGCCGGTGTTCCCCGTCCCGCCGGCCGGGCCGGTGCACTACGGGCCGCCCGGTCCGCAGGCGGCCGGTGCGCAGCCGCCGTCGCCGAACGGCGCACCCGCGGCGCAGGGCAACGCCTTCGTCCAGGGTCCGCAGAGCGCCCAGGGCTCGTGACGCCGCTGTTCCGCCGGGGTGGCGCTCCCGAGGAGGCGCCGCCGGCCGGACCGGCCCACCCCGGGCTGCTGCTGCACGCCGCCGCGGGAACGCCGGGCTCCGGCATCGACCCGGGCGCCGGGGACGGCGCGCCGCCGCGGTTCACCGACGGCCCCGCCGACGTGCTGCTGCGCCGGCTGGAGCTCACCGTCCGCCGCCGCCTCGACGGGCTGCTGCAGGGCGACCACCTCGGTCTCGTACCTGGCTCGGGGAGCGAGGCCGGCGACTCGCGGACCTACCACCCGGGCGACGACGTCCGGCGGATGGACTGGCCGGTCACCGCGCGCACCCAGGTGCCGCACGTCCGCGAGACGATCGCCGACCGCGAGCTGGAGACCTGGGCGGTCGTCGACCTGTCGGCGAGCCTGGACTTCGGGACGGCGAACTGCCAGAAGCGCGACCTGGTCATCGCCGGGCTGGCCGCGGTCAGCCACCTGACCGTGCACGGCGGCAACCGGCTCGGCGCGGTGGTCACCACCGGCGAGCGGGTGGACCGCTACCCGGCGATGAACGGCCGGCTGGCCGCGGAGCGGCTGCTGCGCTCGGTCGTGGCGACGCCCCGGGCCGCCGGCGGCCGTCGCGGTGACCTGGCCGCGGCGCTGGAGACGCTGCGCCGTCCGCACCGTCGCCGCGGGCTGGTCGTCGTCCTCTCCGACTTCCTGGGCGACGCCGACTGGGAGCGCCCGCTGCGCGGCCTGTCGGCCCGGCACGAGCTGCTGGCCATCGAGGTGGTCGACCCGCGGGAGCTCGAGCTGCCGGACGTCGGCGACCTGACCGTGGTCGACCCGGAGAGCGGGCAGACCCTGGACGTGCCCACGGGCAATGCGGAGTTCCGCCGGCGCTTCGCCGAGGGCGCCGCCGCGCAGCGCCAGGCGATCGCCGCCGCGCTGCGGCGGGCCGGCGCCGGCCACCTGCAGCTGCGCACCGACCGCGACTGGCTCATGGACGTCGTTCGTTTCGTCGCCGACCGCCGGCGTGCCGGAACCGGAGGTGCCTCCCGATGAGCTTCCAGTCCCCGGTCTGGCTGCTGCTGCTCCTGGCCGTCGCCGCGCTGGTCGGCCTGTACGTGTGGCTGCAGCTGCGCCGCAAGCGCTACGCCGCGCGGTTCACCAACGTCGCGCTGCTGGGCACGCTGGTGCCCAAGCGCCCCGGCTGGCGCCGGCACCTGGCCTTCGGGCTGGTCGCGCTGGCGATCGCGGCGCTCGTGGTGTCCCTCGCCGTCCCGAGCAGCAAGGTCCGCGTCCCGCGGGAGCGGGCGACGGTGATCATGGCGGTCGACGTGTCGCTGTCGATGAAGGCCACCGACATCGAGCCCAACCGCTTCCAGGCCATGCAGACCGCGGCCAAGCAGTTCGTCGACGTGCTGCCCGAGCGGATCAACCTCGGGCTGGTGTCGTTCGCCGGGTCGGCGACCACGCTGGTGCCGCCGACCACCGACCGCGCCCAGGTGCGGGCCGCGATCGACCACCTGGAGCTGGCCGAGGCGACCGCGATCGGCGAGGCCGTGTTCACCTCGCTGACCGCGATCGAGAACTTCCAGGACAGCCTGGACACGCCCAGCAAGGACCTCCCGCCGGCCCGTGTCGTGCTGCTCTCCGACGGCTACAACACCGTCGGCCGCGACGACACCCAGGCGATCGACGCGGCGACCGCGGCGAAGATCCCGGTCTCGACGATCGCGTTCGGCACCGACTTCGGCACGCTCGACCTCAACGGCGAGACGGTGCCGGTGCCGGTGGACCGCGCGACGCTGAAGAAGATCGCCGACGAGACCGGCGGCAGCTACAGCGAGGCGGCCAGCGCGGCGGAGCTGGAGAAGGTCTACGCCGACCTCGGCAGCCAGATCGGGTACACCACCGAGCCGCACGACATCAGCCCGTGGTTCGTGCGCGTCGGCGTCTTCCTGGCCCTGCTCGGCGCCGTCCTCAGCCTGCTCTGGACCAGCCGCCTGCTCTAGGTGTGCTGCCCGGACAGGTTGGTCAAGCGCGTGATCGGGGGACGGTTTCCGATCGCGGTGTGGGGCCGGTGATGGTTGTACTCGTGCAGCCAGGCCGGCAGTGCCTTTCGGCGCGCTGATTCGCTGAGGAACATGCGGCCGAAGGCCCAGCCGTCGGCCAGGGTGCGGTGGAACCGTTCGATCTTGCCGTTGGTCTGCGGCCGATAGGGCCGGGTCCGCTTGAGATTGATCCCGAGCTCGGCGCAGGCATCGCGCCAGGCGTGCGAGCGGTAGGCCGAGCCGTTGTCGGACAGCACCCGCTGGGTGGTGACGCCCCGCGCGGCGAACCAATCCACCGCGCGGCGCAGCACGCCGATCGCGGTGGCGGCGGTCTCGTCGTCGTGGGTCTCGGCGTAGGCGACGCGGCTGTGATCGTCGATCACCGTGTGCACGAATGCCGTGCCGATCACCGGGTTGTGGTGGGCGTTGCGGGGCGTGCCGGGCGTGGCCGCCCGGTTCTTCTTGCCCTGCTGGCGCCCGACGTAGCGCCAGCCGCCGCCGTCGGGGATGTTGCCCAGCTTCTTGACGTCGACGTGCAGCAGCGAGCCGGGGTACTCATGTTCATAGCGGCGGATCGGCTCGCCGGTGGCCCGGTCGACATGGGAGAGCCGGTTGAGCCGGCAGCGAACCAGCACCGCGTGCACGGTCGAGGGCGCCAGGCCGACGCGGTCGGCGATCTGGACTGGGCCGAGGCGCTTTTTCCAGCGCAGGTGCACGATCTTGCGCACCACCGGCCGCGGCGTCCGGCGCGGGCAGGAATGCGGTCGTGAGCTGCGATCCTGCATCGCCGCCGGGCCGCCCCGGCGGTACCGGTCGGCCCAGCGCTTGGCTGTGGGCCAGGAGACGTTGAACACCGCCGCGGCGTAGCTGATCGACCAGTTCTCGTCGACCACGGCGCGGCCGAGCTTCAGCCGGTGACGAGGGGTCAGGGCAGCGTTAGCGTGAGACACGAGGACCTCCGGGTTGGTGAGCGGGTGCCTTCAGCAGCCCCACTCCACGTCCGGAGGTCCTCCCTCCACAAGATCGATCAGTCAGATCGAGTGGTCACACGCCCTCGACCAACGTCTCTGGTCAGTACATCTAGGGACTGTTTCGGGCTCAAGTCCGGGGACTTGAGCCCGAAAAGTCCCTCAGACGCTGAAGCCGCGCTGACGGCGGACCAGCTTCTTGATCATGAACAGGGTCTGCAGCACGGTGATCAGGTAGAGCACCGGCCAGCCGATCGACAGGATCGCCGACTGGACGCCGACGCTCTGCTGGTTCCAGGCGAAGATCAGCACGACGAACGTGGCCACCGCGCAGACGGCCGGCATCACGTAGGCCGATCCGCGGCCGCGTTCGGCGGCCGCCTGCGCGGCCCAGTTGTCCTTCTCGGAGCGGGCGAAGAACTGCACCCACGCCGTCACGAAGTGCCCCATGCGGACCCACATGTACAGCTCCGCCGGGGCGAACAGCAGCGCGTAGAAGATGTCCGAGGCGCTCTTGTCGTGCATCGCCGCGGCGATGCGCAGGTTGAGCAGCGTGGCCACCGCCGGCGGGATCAGCCAGATCGGGTTGAAGACGAAGGCGTCGATCGACAGCGCCGCGGCGAGCAGCAGGAGGAAGCTCATGCGGGTGCCCACGTTGAACAGCATCGAGACGTTCTCGTACCAGCGCAGCCGCAGGTTGGGGTGCAACGGCTGACCCTTGTTGTCGCCGCGCTGGCCGGGCCAGAGCAGGTCGATGCCGCCGAAGTTCCACTTCACCTGCTGCCCGTGCAGCGCGCGCAGGGTGAGCATCGGCCCCACGAAGGCCCGGGCGCGGGCGCTGATCTTCGTGCTGAAGCCGGCGTCCTTGATCTGCAGCGAGAGCTTGGAGTCCTCCACCTCCGAGTCGCGCACCCACGGCGCGGACTGGTGGTGGCGGTACATGACCGACTCCAGGGCACGCATGCTGAACAGGCTGGCCTGACCGCCGAGGACGGCCATGTTCCGGCCGCGGACCAGGTTGTCCATGTTGAACCCGGCGAACTGGGCCCGCTGCCCGGCGACGAGGAAGCGCGCCATCGCGCCCTTCACCTTGCTCTTGTCGAAGGTGTAGATGGCCGAGATCCCGCCGATGCGCGGGTCGGAGACCATCTCCTTCTCGAGCCACTCGACGCAGCGGCGGTCGAGGGTGGTGTCGCCGTCGACGCCCAGGACGTAGTCGTAGCCGCGGCTGAGGTAGTAGCCGAAGTTCAGCGCGCCGACCTTCTTGTCCGGGTTCACCCCGATGTCGTGGACGTACACGTGGGTCCGGAAGACCTCGCCCTTGACCACCCGTTCGTGCGGGCCGGCGAAGCGCCGCGCGATCTCCGGGGTGTCGTCGTCGGTGTTGTTGATGATGACGTGGATGACGTCCGGCAGCCGCGTCTGGGACAGCAGCGAGGTGAGGACGTCGGCGATCGTCGACTCCTCGTTGTACGCCGGGACGATGCAGCTGATCGTCGCGGTGCGGGGGAGGTCGCGCGCCGGGTCGGTGAAGTCCTCCGGGAGCAGCGCGGTGATGTCGTGCACCTGGTCGTCGCCGCGCGCGACGAGCTGCACCCGGTCGGTGGCCCGGCGCAGGTTCGGCGTGGTCGGCATGAGGGCGGTCATGAGGGGTTCTCCTCGAGCGGCAGCTGGAGGGTGTCCAGCACGGTCTGGCGGAAGTAGGTCCCGGCGTCCTCTTCGGTCTCGACGAGGAGGTCGAACTGGACGGAGAGCGTCAGCGCCGTCGCCCCGGCGGTGGACGGCGCGAGGCTGAGCGCCGTGCCGTAGGCGAACGGCGGGGTGACGACGAACTCGCCGCGGTCCTCGGTGACCGTGGTCCGGGTGCTGCCGTCGTCGACGACGGCGACGAAGCGGGTGACCTTCGTGGCGGCGCCGCTGCCGCCCTCGATGTGCGCGGAGAGCTGGATGGTCTTGGCGTCGTCCGCCGACCAGCCCTTGGCGTCCTGGGTGGTCCAGTAGTCGACGACCACGCTGCTGTCTCCGGCGGGCAGCGTGTGGGTGATCGAGCCGGTGTCCAGGTCACCGGCCGGGCGGGCAGGTGTGGCGGCGGCCGGCTTCGTCGCCGCGGCGGCCGGTGCGGACGACGTCCGGGACGCGGACGGGCTCGCCGCCTCGACGTCCGGACTCATGGTGACGTCCGGCCAGTCGCAGGCTGCGAGCCCACCGGCCAGCACGAGCGCGAGCCCTGCTCCGGCCAGCCTGGACCGGGTGGTGCGTGACGACATGCGTGTGTTCCCCCCGTGGTGCGGCGACCTGGAGCGGTCACCGATGGCACTCAAAGGGAGGAACGAGGCGACCGCTCCCCCCAGCGGTCGTCACCGACGGTAAGGATCGGCCGGGGCGGGGGGAACGGCGCTCACGCGAAGGGTGGAACGGATGGGCCCCGGCGGGTGAGACCGGGCTCATAAGTGTTTACGCGGGGTTACGACGAGCTGTGCCCACCGTTAACGGGAGGGGTCGAGGACCAGCTTGCCGGTGGTGCGGCGGGCGAGCAGGTCCTGGTGCGCCTCGCGGACGGCGGAGAGCGGGTACCGCCCGCCGCCGATCGGCTTCAGGCCGCCCTCGGCGACCATGGGCAGGAGCTCCTCCACGGCCGCGTCCATCATCCCCGGCCGGCCCATGCAGTGGGCGAGCCAGAACCCGATGACGGCGCGGCTGCGCTGCAGCAGCGCGCCGGGCGGCACCGAGGGGGTCTCCTGCCGCGCCGCCATGCCGTAGGTGACCAGTCGGCCGAACGGCGCCAGCGCCGAGAGCGAGCCCGTGAACACGTTGCCGCCGGTCATCTCCAGGACGATGTCGACCGGCTTGCCGCCGTTGGCCTCGCGCAGCGCGGCGGTGAACTGCTTCGGGTCGTCGTCGGCGAGCGCGGGGTCGACGGAGGCGTCGGCGCCGAGCTCCTCGGTCAGCGCCCGCTTCTCCGGGCTGGAGGCGGTCGCGATCACCCGGCCGGCGCCCCACCGCTTCGCCAGCTGGACGGCGAGCGAGCCGACCCCGCCCGCCCCCGCGATGACGACGACCGACTCGCCCTGCGCCAGGTGGGCGCTGGTGCGCAGCAGGTGCCAGGCGGTCGAGCCCTGCAGGACCACCGCCAGCGCCTGCTCGTCGGTGACGCCGTCCGGCACCTCCCAGGTCAGCCGGGGGTGCGCGGCGACCTTCTCGGCGTAGCCGCCGCCGTCGAGCAGCCCGACCACGCGCGGCCCGCCGCCGGCCTTCGTGCCGACGAACTCCGCGCCCGGCGTCATCGGCAGCTGCTGGGCCGAGAGGTAGGAGTTCTCGATCTGGTGCGTGTCGGCGTAGTTGATGCCGGCGGCGGACACCTCGAAGAGCTCCTGCCCCTCGCCGGGGACCGGGTCGGGGAGGTCGACGACGTCGAGGACCTCGGGACCGCCGAAGCGGGTGATCTGCACAGCTCGCATGGACCTCAACCTAGGGGCATCGGGGTGACGGCCTGACGGGCTCCTGTCCGGCACAGAGCGGCGCCGTCGCGCAGAGGCGATCGAGTGACTGTGGCGTCCCGGTCATGTGCGGAGTCAGAAGGACGCGCTGTCCGGGCACCCCTCACCGCTGCGCAGGTAGGTGACCTCACCCGGCTCGGGGGAGTGGTAGGGCCCGTCCGTGGCCACGCCCTCGTTCACCGATCCGACCCGGACGCCGTCCGCATAGATCTGGACGCCGCCCACGGGCACCTCGGCGATGAAGGCGAACCCCGGGTTCACCGACCCCTGGGCCACGACCGTGGACCCTTGACGGAACTCCACGTCGAACCTGCCGTCGTCCGGGTCGTTGCTCGACGGCCCCTGGCACCACGCCACCCGCTGCACCCGGGGCTCCTCCTGCGAGCCGCACCCGGTCAGGGCCGCGAGGCAGAGCAGCAGCAGGGCAAGGCCGTGCTGGAGCCTGCCCTGCGCGCCCATGGTGATCACCTCGGGGCGCACTGTAAGGGCATCGGCCCGGGATGGTGGGTCAGTAGCTGCGCGGGAGGCCGAGGACCTGCGTGCCGATGTGGGCGAGGACGAGCTCCTCGGCGACCGGGATGTTCTTGCCGATCCGCGCGTCGCGGAACAGCCGCTCCACCGGGAACTCCTTGCTGTAGGCCATGCCGCCGAAGACCTGGAACGCCCGGTCGGCCGCCTCCCACGCCGCCTGCGCGCCGGTCAGCTTGGCCACGTTCGTCTCGGTGCCGCACGGCAGGCCCTGGTCGAACAGCCACGCCGCCTTGTAGGTCATGAGGCGGGCGAGCTCGGTTTTGGCCTTGATCTGCGCGAGCGGGAACTGGACCGCCTGGTTGGCGCCGATCGGCCGGCCGAACACCTGCCGCTCGCGGGCGTAGTCGCAGGCCACCCGCAGCGACGCCTCCGCCGAGCCGACGCCTCCGGCCGCGGCCAGGATCCGCTCGGGGTTGAGGACGTCCCACAGCACCTCGAAGCCGCGGTCCACCTCGCCCAGCACCCGGGACGCGGGCACGCGGACGTCGTCGAACCAGACCTGGCTGGACGTGACGACGTTGCCGCCGAGCTTCGGGATCGGGGTGTAGGTCAGCGTGCCGGCGGCCACTGCCTCGGCCACGTCGACGAGGAAGAGCGTGAAGCCGGACGTCCGCGGCTTCGCCTCGGGGGCGGGCGTCGTCCGCGTGACGGCGATCATCCAGCGCGCGTTCTCGATCCCCGAGATCCACACCTTCTGCCCGCGCAGCAGGAAGTCGTCGCCGTCCCGCCGCGCGGCCGTCGTGATCTCGAGGGCGTTGCTGCCGGCGTCCGGCTCGGTCAGCGCCAGGCAGAACTGGACCTCCCCGGTGGCGACGCCCGGCAGGATCGCCTCCTTCTGCTCCGCGGTGCCGTGCCGCGCCAGGGTCATCGCCCCGAAGCCGGGCGTGAGGATGTACAGGAAGATCCCGGCCGTGCCGCCCGAGGCGGCGAGCGTCTCGCAGGCCACCGCGAGCTCCAGCATCCCCTGGCCGCCCCCGCCGTACTCCTCCGGCACCGACAGCCCGATCCACCCGCCGTCGGCCAGGTCACGCCAGGCCTCGACGGGGAAGCGGTGCTCGTCCTCGCAGCGGGACCAGTAGGCGTGGTCGTACCGGGCCGCGACGGCGCCGACTCCGTCGCGCACGGCGAGAGCGGTGTCGGGCAGAGTGAAGTCCATGGGGGCCTCCGGCAGGCTCGGGAAGGATCCGCTCGTGTCCCTGGGATGGAACGCCGACCGTACGGCGATGCCCGACGCCGCGCGGCGCAACCACTGGAACAACCACGTCGAGCGGCACGGCTTCGCCGTGCCGGACCGCCCGGCCTTCCGGTTCCAGGGCCGGACGACGACGTGGGCGCAGCTGCGCGACCGGGTGCGGGCGCTGGCCGACGCCCTGAGCCGCCGCGGCGTCTCCGCGGGGGACCGGGTCGCCGTCCTCATGGGCAACCGGCCGGAGTTCATGGAGACCGTGCTCGCCGCGAACCGGCTGGGCGCGCTCGCCGTCCCGGTGAACTTCCGGCTCACCGGCCCTGAGGCGGCCTACATCCTGGAGAACTCCGGGGCGCGGCTGCTCGTCGTCGACGGCACCACCGCGGCCCTGGGTCGCGACGCGGCGGAGCGTCGGGCCGAGCCGCTGCCGATCGTGGTGGTCGACGGCCCGGGCTGGAGCGGCACGGAGCCGTACGAGTCGCTGATCGGGGAGAGCGGACCGACCGCGCCGCCGGTCGACGTCCCGGAGGACAGCCCGGCGCTGATCATGTACACCTCCGGCACGACCGGGCGGCCGAAGGGCGCCGTCCTCACCCATCAGAACCTGCAGTGCCAGGCGCTGACGATCATCCGCGCCTTCCAGCTGACCGGGGAGGGCGAGGTCAACCTGGTGGCCGCCCCGATGTTCCACATCGGGGCGATCGGCTCGATCGTGCCGCTGATCCTCATCGGCGGAACGCTCGTCGTGCTGCCCAGCGGGGCCTTCGACGCCGGGCACGTCCTCGACCTGTTCGAGCAGGAGCGGATCACCAGCGTCTTCCTGGTGCCCACCCAGTGGCAGGCGCTGTGCGCCGACCCGACCGTGGCCGGCCGGGACCTCTCCGCGCTGCGGGTGACCTCGTGGGGCGCGGCCCCGGCGTCGGACACCCTGCTGCGCCGCATGGCCGAGGTGTTCCCCGAGGCCCTCAACGTGGCCGTGTTCGGGCAGACGGAGATGTCACCGGTCACCTGCGTGCTGGAGGGCAGGGACGCGATCCGCAAGCTCGGGTCGGTCGGGCGGCTGGTGCCGACCGTCGCGGCGCGCGTGGTGGACGGCGAGATGAACGACGTCCCCCCAGGCACGGTGGGCGAGATCGTCTACCGGGGCCCGACCCTCATGGCGGGGTACTGGCAGAACCCGCAGGCCACGGCCGAGGCCTTCGCCGGCGGCTGGTTCCACTCGGGCGACCTGGTGCGGGTCGACGAGGAGGGCTTCCTCTACGTGGTGGACCGCGCCAAGGACATGATCATCTCCGGCGGCGAGAACGTGTACTGCGCCGAGGTGGAGAACGTCCTCGAGGGGCATCCCGCCATCCGCGAGGTGAGCGTGGTCGGCCGCGCGCACGCCAAGTGGGGCGAGACGCCGGTGGCCGTGGTCGCGCTGCACGATCCCGCGGCCGGCCTCGGCCTCGAGGAGCTGCGGTCCTGGGCGTCGCAGTTCCTGGCCCGCTACAAGCTGCCCACCGACCTCACGCTGGTCGACACGCTGCCCCGCAACGCGTCGGGAAAGGTGGTCAAGGACCAGCTCCGCCGGCAGGTCGGCTAGTGCCTGGTCAGGCAACCTTCGCCCGTTTGATCGTCTCGGCTCGGCGGACGACCTTGCGGAGCGCGGGGTCGGTCACGTGGCGGTTCCGCCAGGCGATGTAGCGGCGGATCATGCTGGCCTGCGCTCGGTGGCTGTCATGGTCGGTGCCGTCGAGGGCGAAGTAGCGCAGCGCGGTGAACTGGGCCTCGATCCGGTTCAGCCAGGACCCGTAGAAGGGCACGTAGGCCAGCTCGACGTTGTTCGCCGCGGCCCAGTCCCCGACCCGCCGATCGGTCTTGGTCGACCGGTGGGGACTGAAGTTGTCCAGCACGATCGCGATCCGCACCTGCGGTGGGTGCAGGGAGCGCAGGTAGCGGCAGAAGGCCAGGAACTGGGTGCGGTCCTTGCGCAGCCTGATGTGCCCGTAGAGCCGGTCAGTCGAGAGGTCGTAGCCGGCCAGCAGGTGACGGATCCCGTTCGGGCGCTTGTAGGTGGCCCGCCGGCGACGTCGCCGCGGCCGCCCCTGATCGCCGGAGCCAGCCGCGATCGGCGCCCACTGCCTGCCCGGATGCGGCTGCAGGTTCAGCGGCCCGAACTCGTCCATGCAGATCACCACGGTCGGGTCGCCGGGGCCGGGTGCGGCCTTGCCGTCGGCGATGGCATAGAGCCCCAGCACCCGGTTCTTCTTCGCCTCGTAGTCAGGATCGGTGCTGGTCTTCCAGGTCTTGATGGCCTGGAAAGGAGACGCCCTGCTCGCGCAGCAGCACGCGCAGCCCCTCGTGGGAGATGTCCTCAACCACCCCCTCGGCGACCAGGAAGTCGGCCAGCTTCGACAGGCTCCAGGTCGAGAACGGCAGCCCGTGATCGGCCGGCCGCCCCAGCGCGATCTTCTTGATCTGAGCCCGCTGCACGAGGTCGAACTTCGGTGGCCGCCCGCCGGCGTACTTCGGCCGGAGCGAGTCGAACCCGTCGGCGTTGAAGTTGTGCAGCACGTCGCGCACCCGATCAACGCTGGTGAACGTCACCTCGGCGATCTTCGCGGCATCCATGCCCTGCGCCGAGAGCAGCACCATCTGCGCCCGCCGCCAGGTCACCACCGAACCGCTGGACCGGCGCACGATCCGTAACAGCCGGTTGCCCTCGTCAGCGCTGATGGCACGGACCTGCACCCGATGCACCATCTCGCATCTCCTGTGGGGAAGACAGGATCAGACGACGCGAGACTCCAACCCCCGAGGCGGCTCAGGAAGGGCCAACGTTCGCAGCCGCGGCACTAGCAGCCTCGCGGATCGCGGCGGTGAGGGCCCCGGGGGCCTCCAGCGGCGCGAAGTGCCCGCTGCCGGGCAGCGCGGTGACCGAGACGTCGGCGAAGAACTAGCCGAGCCGGTCGCCCCACGCGGTGCGCCCTCCGGGCCAGCCGTGCAGCAGCACCACCGGCGGCCCCGCGCCGGCCCGGTCGTAGGCGAGCGAGAAGCCGTCGACCGGTCGCGAGCGGTGCACGGGCGGACCGTAGCGGCCCCTACCCGGGCTCGGTCAGGTGTGACCCGCGACCACCGACTAGGTTCCCGATGTCAGATCTGACGGCTGTCGGAGGAGTGGCACGTGGGCAGGTCGGTGCTGGTGACCGGTGGCAACCGGGGGATCGGGCTGGCCATCGCCCGCTCGTTCGCCGAGAACGGCGACTCGGTCGCGGTGACCCACCGCGGCAGCGGCGCCCCGGAGGGGCTGTTCGGCGTCCGGTGCGACGTCACCAGCACCGAGGACGTCGACCGCGCGTTCACCGAGGTCGAGGAGCACCAGGGCCCGGTCGAGGTGCTGATCAGCAATGCGGGCATCACCCGCGACGGGCTGCTGATGCGCATGAAGGAGGACGACTTCTCCGACGTCCTCGACGCCAACCTGACCGCCGCCTACCGGGTGGCCAAGCGGGCGGCGGCGCGGATGGTCCGCAACCGGTGGGGGCGGATGGTCTTCATCTCCTCCGTGGTCGGGCTGCTCGGCTCGGCGGGGCAGACGAACTACGCCGCGAGCAAGGCCGGCCTGGTCGGGCTGACCCGCTCGATCGCCCGCGAGCTGGGCAGCCGCAGCATCACGGCGAACGTGGTGGCGCCGGGCTTCGTGGCCACGGACATGACCGCCGAGCTGCCGGAGGCGCGGCAGAAGGAGATCCTGGGGCAGGTCCCGCTCGGCCGGTACGCCGACGCGGACGAGATCGCCGGCGTCGTCCGCTTCCTGGCGAGCGACGCGGCGGCCTACATCACCGGGGCGGTCGTCCCGGTCGACGGCGGACTGGGGATGGGGCACTGAGCATGGGAATCCTCGAGGGCAAGAAGGTCCTCGTCACCGGCGTGCTGACCGAGGCGTCGATCGCCTTCGCGACGGCGCGCCTCGCGCAGGAGCAGGGCGCCACCGTCGTCCTCTCCAACTTCGGCCGGGCCCTGTCGCTGTGCCAGCGGATCGCCAAGCGGCTGCCGCAGGAGGCGCCGGTCGTCGAGCTCGACGTCACCGACACCGAGCACCTGGCCACCCTGGCCGACCGGCTGCGCGAGCACGTCGGCGACACCCTCGACGGCGTCGTCCACTCGATCGGCTTCGCGCCGCAGGAGGCGATGGGCGACGGCTTCACCGAGGTCGCCTGGGAGCACGCGGCCACCGCCTTCCACGTCTCCACCTGGTCCTACGCCTCGCTCACCCACGCCTGCCGCCCCCTGTTCGGCGACTCGGCCTCGGTCGTGGGGCTGACCTTCGACGCGACCGTGGCCTGGCCGGTCTACGGCTGGATGGGCGCGGCCAAGGCGGCGCTGGAATCCACCTCGCGCTACCTCGCCCGCGAGCTCGGGCCGGACGGCGTGCGGGTCAACCTGGTCGCCGCCGGGCCGCTGCGCAGCATGGCGATGAAGTCCATCCCCGGCAGCAAGCAGTTCGAGGAGGCGTGGGAGGTCCGCGCCCCGCTCGGCTGGTCGGTCACCGACACCGAGCCGGCCGGCAAGGCGGTCGTCGCGCTGCTGTCGGACTGGTTCCCGGCGACCACCGGCGAGATCGTGCACGTCGACGGCGGCTACCACGCCGTGGGTGCCTAGCCCATGCCGTTGGCGTCCGACGTCGACCTCCACCCCGGCCAGCAACCCGACGAGGACCCGTCGCTCGCCGTCCGCAACAACGGAGGGACGCCGCCCTCCGCCGAGCCCGCCCCGCCCGGACGGCGCGAGGCACTGCTCGTGCTCTCCTTCGGCGGCCCCGAGGGGCACGAGGACGTGATGCCGTTCCTCGAGAACGTCACCCGCGGCCGCGGCATCCCGCGCGAGCGGCTGGAGGCGGTCGCCGAGCACTACCACCACTTCGGCGGGGTCAGCCCGATCAACGACCAGAACAAGGCGCTGATCGCCGCGGTCGAGGCCGAGTTCGCCGCGCACGGGGTGGACCTGCCGGTGTACTGGGGCAACCGCAACTGGGCGCCCTACGTCGAGGACACCTGGCGGCGGATGGCCGACGACGGCATCGAGCACGTCTACGTGTTCGCCACCTCGGCCTACGCCTCGGCGTCGGGCTGCCGGCAGTACCACGAGGACGTCGCCCGGGCCCGCGCGGCGACCACCGGCGGGGGCCCGACGGCGGAGAAGCTGCCGCACTACTTCGACCGGCCCGGTTTCGTCCGCGCCAACGCCGAGGCGCTGGCCGCGGCGCTCGCCTCGCTGCCCCTGGAGCACCGGGACACCGCCCGGCTCGTCGCCACCGCGCACAGCATCCCGAACGCCATGGCCGCCGTCGCGGGGCCGCAGGGGCACGCCTACGAGGCCGAGCTCCGGGCCGCCGCGAAGGCCGTGGTCGACGCCGTCGCCCCGGGCCGGGCGTTCGACCTGGTGTGGCAGAGCCGCAGCGGCCCGCCGGCGGTGCCGTGGCTGGAGCCCGACGTCAACGACCACCTGAAGGCGCTGGCCGGGGCGGGGGAGCAGGCCGTCGTCCTCTTCCCGGTGGGGTTCGTCAGCGACCACCTCGAGGTGATCTGGGACCTCGACAACGAGGCCCGGCAGACCGCGGCGGACCTGGGGCTGGCGTTCGCCCGCGCGGCGACGGCGGGCACCCACCCGGCGTTCGTGGCCACCGTGCGGGAACTGGTCGAGGAGCGCCGCGCCGGCACCGAGCCCCGCCTGGGCACGAACTGCCCCGCCGCCTGCTGCTTCGTGCGGCGCACGGCCCGACCGGCGAGTTGATCAATCCCGCGGGACGGCGTTGAAGCTCGCGGTCACCGCCTCGCGGACGGCCTGGGCCAGCGGGCGCAGCGCGTCGTCGCGGGCGGCGGCCTGGGCGTGGTTGACCGCGCCGCCCGGTGCGTCGGCCAGCGCCAGGTCGAGCACCGCGGCCAGCCGCTGCGCCCGGGCCAGCACCGACAGCGCGAGCGGGTCGTGGTCGGCGGGCAGCCCGACCGCCCGGGACGGCTTCGCCAGCCCGGCCAGCAGCGCCGGCACCTCCGGGTGCCACCGGGCGAGGTCGAGCCCGGCGAGGGTGCGGGCGGCGTCGCCGACGGCGAGGTCCAGCGCCCCGGAGACCGACCGCAGGGTGCCCTCGGGCGCCGGGGGCAGCGGAGGGGCGCCGTCCAGGGGGAACGCCGTCCACGCGACCGCCTCGGGACCGAGCGCCTCGGGCACCAGCGCGAGCCGCTCGCCCACCGCGGCCTGCCCGGACTCCATCGCGAGCGCGGCCAGCCCGGGGACCCGCGGGAGCCCGCGGACGTCGCCGGGCACCGGCAGCACCAGCCGGAAGCGGCGCTCGCCCAGGCCGCGCAGCGCGGTCAGCGCCCAACCGAGCGGCACCGCCTCGTCGGTGCCGGGCAGGCCGGCGACCCGGTGCGCGGTGTCGCCGAGCAGGGCGTCGAGGGCCTCGTCGTAGGAGGCACGGCCGGAGAGCCAGGCGGTCGCCCAGACCGCGAACCGGCCGGCGGGGAAGTCGTGCACGCAGCGAGGCTACGTCGTGACCCCCACGAGACCATTCCGGTGAGAAACTCCGGACGTGGACCCGTGGGTGCTCTGGCTGATCGCGTCCGGCCTGTTCGCGGCCGGTGAGCTGGTCAGCCTCGACCTCGTGCTGCTGATGTTCGCCGGCGGCGCGCTCGGCGGCATGGTCGTGGCGCTCGTCGGCGGTGCCGTGGTGTTCCAGCTGGTCGCCTTCGTGGCGGTGTCCCTGGCGCTGCTGGCCGTCGTCCGGCCGATCGCGCGGCGCCACCTCGAGCAGAGCACCCCGCTGCAGCTCGACGGCGTCGACACGCTGATCGGGAAGACCGCGCGGGTGACGCAGGCGGTCGACCGGCACAGCGGGCGGATCAAGCTGGGCGCCGACGAGTGGAGCGCCCGCAGCCAGTTCGACGGCGACGCGTTCGCCATCGGGCAGACGGTGCGGATCCTGAAGGTCGAGGGCGCCACGGCCCTGGTCGGCGACGCGTTGGAGTGACTGGCGCGCACGGATCGTGACCACGGCGGACGCGGCGGGGCAGGATCGCAGGTGACCGCGTAGAAAGGGGATTCCACCGTGGAGCCCGCCCTCATCGCCCTGCTGGTGGTCGCCGTACTGGTGATCATCGTGGTGGCCAAGAGCATCACCATCGTCCCGCAGGCCCAGGCCAAGGTCGTGGAACGGCTGGGCCGCTACAGCCGCACCCTGTCGCCGGGGCTGAACATCCTGGTGCCCTTCGTCGACCGGATCCGGGCCACCATCGACCTGCGCGAGCAGGTCATCTCGTTCCCGCCGCAGCCGGTCATCACGTCGGACAACCTGCAGGTCGGCATCGACACCGTCGTCTACTTCCAGGTGACCGACCCGCGGCTGGCGGTGTACGGCATCGCGAACTACATCACCGGCATGGAGCAGCTGACCACGACGACGCTGCGCAACGTGGTCGGCGGGCTGAACCTCGAGGGTGCGCTGACCGGCCGCGACGGCATCAACAGCCAGCTGCGCGAGGTGCTCGACGGCACCACCGGCCCGTGGGGCCTGCGGGTGGCCCGCGTCGAGATCAAGGCGATCGACCCGCCGCCGTCCATCCGCGACTCGATGGAGAAGCAGATGCGCGCCGACCGCGACAAGCGCGCGATCATCCTGCAGGCGGAGGGGCAGCGGCAGGCCGCCATCGCCACCGCCGAGGGGCAGAAGGCATCGGCGATCCTCTCCGCCGAGGGCAAGAAGCAGGCGGCGATCCTCGAGGCGGAGGCCGAGCGGCAGAGCCGGATCCTGCGCGCCGAGGGTGAGCGGGCCGCCCTGTTCCTGCAGGCCCAGGGCCAGGCCAAGTCGATCGAGACGGTCTTCCAGGCCATCCACGAGGGCAAGCCCGACCAGGGCCTGCTGGCCTACCAGTACCTGCAGACGCTGCCGCAGATCGCCCAGGGCGACGCCAACAAGATGTGGATCGTCCCCAGCGAGTTCAGCAAGGCGCTGGAGGGGCTGGCTCGCCTCGGCGGCGCGGACAGCGAGCGGTCCTTCCTCGACGTCCCGGCGTCCGGCAACGGCGGCGGCCCCTCGGGTGACCGCATCGACACCAGCGGCTGGTTCGAGTCCCAGCTGCCGCCGGCCGCCGATCAGCCGGAGGCGAAGATCGAGTTGCACACCATCGAGCCCGGCCTCTCCGCCGCGCCGTCCCTGGCCCAGGCCACCGAGGAGGCCCGGGAGGAGGGGGCGGCGGCCCTGCCGCCCGCCCCGCCGTCCCCGGGCCAGCCGGGCGCGTGACCGCTCCCTCGGCGCCGAAAGCCGGACGGCTTTCGGCGCCGAGGGAAAGGCTCAGTCCTTGAGGAGGCCCTCGCGGAGCTTGGCGAGGGTCTGCGACAGCAGCCGCGAGACGTGCATCTGCGAGATGCCGATGTCGGCGGCGATCTGCGACTGGGTCATGTTGCCGAAGAACCGCAGGATGAGGATGCGGCGCTCGCGGGCGGGGATCGTCGCCAGCAGCGGCTGCAGCGACTCGCGGTACTCGACGCCCTCCAGCGCGGCGTCCTCCTCGCCGAGGGTGGCCGCCAGGGTGGGGGAGTCGTCCTCCCCGGAGAGCCGCTCGTCGAGCGAGCTGGACCGGTAGGCGTTGGCGACGGCGAGGCCCTCGAGGACCTCCTCGCGCGGGATGCCCAGGTGCTCGGCCAGCTCGCTCGGCGTCGGCGCCCGGCCGTTCTTCTGCGCCAGCTCGCCGACCGCGGCGTTCAGCGACAGGTGCAGCTCCTGCAGCCGGCGCGGCACGCGCACCGACCAGCCCTGGTCGCGGAAGTGCCGCTTGATCTCACCGGTGATGGTCGGGACGGCGAAGGAGAGGAACTCCACCCCGCGGGTCGGGTCGAACCGGTCGATCGCCGCGATCAGGCCCAGCGTGCCGACCTGCAGCAGGTCGTCGAACGGCTCGCCGCGGTTGCTGAACCGCCGCGCGAAGTGCCGCACCAGCGGCAGGTGCTCCTCGACGAGGATCTCCCGCAGCCGCTCACGCCGCGGGTCGCCCTTCTCCAGCGTCGCCAGCTCGGCGAACAGCGGCGCGGTGCGCTCGGCCCGCCGCCGGTTGTCCGACACAGGGGTGCTGTCGGGCTCCGCGGTCGCGTCCGTCCCGGTGTCCGCATCGGCCTGGCGGTCCGGATCGGCGCCGCGCGATGCCCGGTTCGACGGGATGGCCGGCGGGGCCTCCTCCTCGGGGACCTCGACCGGCTGTTCGTGTGCAGGAATGTCGTCCTCCGCCGCTCGGGGGATCACGGACAGCCCTTTCGGGAGGGTGTCCTCGTCGCCGGGGGCTACCCGGCTCACCGCGGTACCGAGAGGTTCTGCCCGGCCCCGCTGATGGCCTCGGGGGGCCGCTGCCCGGGCAGGTACTTGTCCATGGAGATCACCGCGACGGGCTCGGCGGTGCCGTTGCCGGCCGGGACGTCGGCCTGGGTGGCCGGCCGCCCGGAGACGTTGTCGACCAGGGTCTGCAGCACCGCCCAGCCGAAGCCGTCGCGCGGCACGTCCGTGCCCTCGGCGGCGGGCACCCAGGCGTCGATGTGCAGCCCGGCGCGGCTGGTCTCGAACACGACCGTCAGCGGCGTGTCGCCCGCGGCCACCTGCACCAGCGTGGCGCACGCCTCGTCGACGGCGAGGCGGAGGTCCTCGACCGAGTCCAGGTCGTAGTCCATCCGCATGGCCAGGTCCCCGGCCATCGCCCGCACCGCGGGCAGCTGGGTCGGCGTCGTGGGCACCCGCAGCTCCAGCCGTTCCGCGCGCCGTCCGTCCGGCGCGTGGGCACCCCTCGAGTCCGCCATCCGTGTCCGCCCTCTCCTCGCCTGTCGTCGGTGGTCGCGGGTGCGAGCCCGCGGCAGCTCCACCCCATCCTGCCGGATCGCCGGGCGCGCCCGGTCGGGCGCGCGCGTGCAGCGACCCGGGCTCGCGCCCGAGGGGATGGCATACCCCTTCCGCCGCGGGCGGCAAACGTGGCGCTGACCACGGTGGAGGCCGCCCCGGGCGCGGTTGCCGACCCCCCGCCCGTGTTGTTGTCTGGCCGCAAATGAGTGCGAGTCCGGGGAGCGCGCCGCCGCCGATCCCACCGGGGGACGCGGGCACGGCCGCCCTGGTCCAGGCCATGGAGTCCGCCCCCGCCGGCATCTGGTTCCTCGCCGGCGCGGACGCCGAGCCGGTGTGGGCCAACGCGCGCGCCCGGGCGCTCGGTGGGCCCGGCGAGCTGCCCGCCGTCGGCGGGCACCGGGTGGCCGACCTGGTGGCCGGCGCCCTGCGCACCGGCCGGCCGGAGAGCGTGCACGGCCCCGTGGGGGACGGCGGCCCGGTCGCCAGCGCCGTCGTCCGCCCGCTGCCGACGGCCGGCGGCATGGGCGTGCTAGTGATCATCGAGCCGCAGGACGCCGGCGGCGAGCGGCCCTGGCCGAGCCCCGAGGCCGACGTCGTCGAGAAGGTGCAGCACAGCCTGCTGCCGCCGTCGCTGCCGCTGCTGCCGGACCTGTGGCTGTCCGGCAGCTACCACCGCGCCAGCTCGGTGCGCGCGGCCGGCGGCGACTGGTACGACGCGGTGCCGCTGGGCCGTGGCCGGCTGGGCCTGGTGGTGGGCGACGCGGTGGGGCACGGCGTGCCCGCCGCCGGCGCCATGAGCCGGCTGCGCGGCGCCCTGCGCTCGTGCGCGCTGCTGGACCCCGCCCCGGCCGCGGTGATCCGGGCGCTGGACGCCTTCGCCGGCCAGATGGAGGACGTCGAGGGGGCGTCGGTCTTCTACGGCGTGCTGGACGCCGCGACGGGGCGGCTCAGCTACGCCGCCGCGGGGCACCCCGCGCCGCTGGTCGTCGGCACCGACGGCCGCGCGCGCTTCCTGCCCGTGGTCCCGCGACCGCCGCTGGGCAGCGTGCCCGACGCGGTCACCCACGTCTCCGAGCACCAGCTCGAGCAGGGCGCCACGCTGATCCTCTTCTCCGACGGGGCGGTGGTCGGCTCGGCCGGGCAGCCGGGCGACGGGCTGGCCCGGCTGGCGCAGGTGGCCACCGAGGTCCTGGCCACGAGCGAGGTGCTCGAGGCAGGCGCCTCGGCCGAGCTCGCCGCGGCCGTCGCCGAGGGCGTGCGGACACCCTCGGGCTGGCCGGACGACGTCGCCGTCCTGGTCGCCCACCGGCGCGCGATGTCCCCGGAGCCGGTGCACCTCGACCTGGAGGCGGTGCCGTCGTCCCTGCCCGGGGTGCGGCGCCGGCTGGGCGGCTGGCTCGCCGACCTCGGCATGGGCGAGCAGGATCGGGTCGGCGTGATGGTCGCCGTGGGCGAGGCGTGCGCCAACGCCGTCGAGCACGCCTACCGCGGCCAGGAGCCGGGCCGGATGTACCTGCGCGCGGCGGTCGACGTCGACGGCGTGCTCACGGTCAGCGTCCGGGACGAGGGCACCTGGCGGCCGCCCGACCGGGATCCGGGCGACCGCGGCCGCGGGCTGCTGATCATGCGGCAGATGGTGGACCGGGTGGTGCTCGAGGAGGAGCACGGGACGACGGTGACGCTCAGCATCCGGCTGCGCCGCACCCCCGAGCTGGACGCCGAGCGCGCGGTGGCCGACGCCGCCGCGCACGTGACCGTGGACCGCACCGGCACCCGCCCCGTGGTCCGGGTGGAGGGCCCCGTCGACCAGGTCAGCGCCGAGCTGATGCGCATCAAGCTGCTCGAGGCCAGCCACGGGGGGACGGCGCCCGTCGAGCTCGACCTCGCCGGCGTGGGCCTGTTCACCAGCGCCGGTGTCCGCGTGGTGCTGGCGATCGCCCGCATCGCCCGCGACGAGCACTGGCGGCTGGCCGTGGACGCCCCCGAGGGCGGGGTCACCCGGCACCTGCTCGAGATCAGCGGTCTCGGCGGGCTCGTCGACCTGCTCTGACGGGGGACAGCGGCGCCCCGGCGGTTTGGGGCACGGCGCCGGTGCGCATCCCTTGCGCGTGAGACTGCGGCGCAGCGACGTCAACGGCCCCGGCTGGCGGCGTCGCCGCGCGGGCAGGGGCTTCGCCTACTTCGACACCGACGGGACGCTGATCAAGGACGAACGGCTGGACCGGGTCCGGGCGCTCGCCATCCCGCCCGCCTGGCAGGACGTGTGGATCTGCCCCTGGCCGGGCGGGCACATCCAGGCCACCGGGGTCGACGCCGCGGGCCGGCGGCAGTACCGCTACCACGACGAGTGGCGCGCCCGGCGGGACGCCGAGAAGCACGAGCGGGTGCTGGAGATCGCCCACCAGCTGCCCGACGTCCGCGACGCCGTGGTGGACGCGATCACCGGAAGTGGCCTGAGCCGGGAGCGGGTGCTGGCGGCCGCGGTCCGGCTGCTCGACCTCGGCGCGTTCCGGGTGGGCAGCGAGCAGTACGCCGAGGACAACGGCACCTTCGGGCTGGCCACGCTGCGCCAGGACCACGTCCGGGTGCGCGGGGAGAAGGTGTTCTTCGAGTTCCCCGCCAAGGGCGGCAAGAACTGGGAGCTCGAGCTCAAGGACAAGCCGACCGCCGACGTCGTCCGGGAGCTCATCAAGCGGCCGGAGGACACGGGGGAGGACCTGCTCGGCTACTGGGTGGACGACCCGGACGGCGGACGCAGCTGGCACGACGTCACGAGCACCGAGATCAACGCCTATCTCAAGGAGGTCAGCGACGCCGAGATCACCGCGAAGGACTTCCGCACCTGGAACGCCACCGTCCTCATGGCCGCGACCCTGGCCGAGACGCCGGCGCCGGCGTCGAGGACCGCGCGCAAGCGGGTGGTGAAGGCGGCCTACGAGCGGGTCTCGGACTCGCTGGGCAACACGCCCGCGGTCTGCAAGGCCTCCTACGTCGATCCGCGGGTGGTCGACCGGTTCGAGTCCGGCGAGACGATCGCCGAGGCGCTCGCGGAGGCGCAGCACGCCCCGGACGACCGGACCCAGCAGCGGGTGCTGGAGCAGGCGGTCTGCCGGATGCTCACCAGCGACTGAGGACGACGAAGGGCCCCGCCGGAACCGGCGGGGCCCTTCGTCAGAGGTTCAGTTCGCGGCGCTGTCGGCGATGGTGAACAGGTCGATCAGGCCGGTGACCTCCAGCGGGCGGGTGACCGCGCGGGTGGTCGCGATCAGCCGCAGGCCGACGTCGCGGGAGCGGGCGGCCTTCTGCGTCTCGACCAGCACGGCCAGGCCGGCCGACCCGAGGAACTGCACGCCCGAGAGGTCGATCACCAGCTCGCGCGGCTGCTGCTCCAGCTGGGTGTCGAGGGAGGAGCGCAGCACCGGGGCGGTGAAGGTGTCCACCTCGCCGACGACGGTCACCGTGACCACGCCGTCCTCACCGGTGGAGGTCGAGAGGGTGATGACGTCGTCGAAGGGCGCTTCCGTGCCCTCGGCCGGCACGTCGCGCTGACCCTCGGCGGGCAGGTCGGAAGTCGTCACGGACAGCAGCTCCTCTCGGCGGCAGAACCCGGCGGCAGTGCCGCGCGGTCAATCTACCGCTGCCCGATCCGGGAGCGTCGGGGCCCCGGACCAGGCCTTATGAACGTGTTACCTGCCGGAACGTGGTGTGCCCCGGCTCGAGACGGCTGCTTGTTCAACCGCGAACCCAACGTAGACAACTCAATCTTCGCACGACAACCCGCCCCGGGGTGTCCTTCCGGCGGAGGAACCCCGGGGCGGGGAGGGACGCGGGGGTCTAGTCGGTGAGGTGGACCGCCTGCTCCTCGGCGCTCTCGCCGCCGACCGGCTCGTCGGCGGTCGCCTCGACGTCGTCGGCTGTGCGGTTGGTCCCGGAGTCGGAGTCCGGCGAGGTGCTCGTGTCCTGCTCGTACTGCGCCATCGCCCGGTCGGGGCTCTCCGACGGGCGGACGTCCGCGGCGTCGTCCGGGATCTCCCGCTCCAGCCGGCCGGTGAGCGACTCGCCCTCCGACTGCTCGAAGGCGGTCGTCCCGAAGTCGACGGTGGCCGTCGGTCGCTCGCCGGGCTCCGGGGCGAACTCGGGGTCCTCGTTCTCGTAGATCGTCGGTGAGTCGTCCTGCGAGATGTCGGGGATCCCGTTGTCCTCGGGGAAGATGTCGCGGGCGGTCTGGCCCTCGGGCTCGCTCATCGCGGAAGTGCCTCCTTTGCACGGTTCGCCCTCCCGCCTACCCGCCGGTCCGGCTCTCATGCGGACGCCGGCTCGCGGCATGCCCGGCCGATCGCGGGGGTAGCGGCCCTCGCATGTCGATCGGTGAGGAGGTGCAGCGGTTGGGTGAGCCGGTACGTCGCTGGGCCCGGACCCAGAAGCGCGAGTACGGACGGAATGCCGAGCGCCCCCTCGAGGGCGACCTCGGCGCGATGGGCGTCTACACCGGGCTCGTCGCCGCGGGCGCGGCCGCGATCCGGGCCTCCGGCCGGGAGCTGCCCAGCCGCATCCCCCTCGGGGACGCCGTGCTGCTCACCGTCGCCACCTTCCGGCTCGCGAGACGGCTGGCCAAGGACCCCGTGACCAGCCCGATCCGCGCGCCGTTCACCGCGTTCCAGGGCCCGTCCGGGCACGCCGAGGTCGCCGAGGAGGTGCGCGAGCACGGCGGCGTGAAGCACGCGGTGGGGGAGCTGCTCACCTGTCCGTTCTGCCTGGCCCAGTGGGTGGGGACGGCGTTCGTCTTCGGCTACGCGACCGCGCCGCGGGCGACCCGGCTCGCGGCGCTGACGATGACCACGGTCGCCGGCTCCGACGTCCTCCAGTTCGTCTACGACGCCATCCAGAACGGCGTGCCGCGCCGGGACGGCGAGTCCTCCGGAGAGGTCCCCGGAGGAGGACGATGAGGGCCTCCGTCCGGTCCGCGCAGGGCAGGGCGGTCCGCGCCCGGTGACCTCTTCCCCCGAGGGCGTGTCCCTCGTCCGGGGGAGACCGGTGGCCGGTCGACCTGCCGCGGGTACCCGCCCGCCCCTATCCTGCGGATCTTGACCTCCGGCTGGTCATCACCCGGGCTGGGTCGCGGAGTGCGTGAGGGGAAGGGGCGGCATGCGATCGATCTGGCGCGGGGCGGTGTCGTTCGGCCTGGTCAGCATCGGCGTGAAGCTGTACTCCGCCACCGAGGACAAGGACATCCGGTTCCACCAGGTGCACGTCACCGACGGCGGGCGGATCAAGTACAAGCGGGTCTGCGCGATCGACGGGGACGAGGTCGAGTACGGCGACATCGCCAAGGGCTACGAGCTGCCCGACGGCCAGCTGGTGATCCTCACCGACGAGGACTTCGACGAGCTGCCGCTCTCGACGCGGCGCGAGATCGACGTCCTGCAGTTCGTCGACCAGGAGCAGATCGACCCGATCCACTTCGAGAAGACCTACTACCTGGAGCCCGACGGCCCCGCGACGCGCCCCTACGTGCTGCTGCGCGACGCGCTGGAGAACGCCGGCCAGGTCGCGATCACCAAGATCGCCCTGCGGCAGCGGGAGTCGCTGGCCGCGCTGCGGGTGCGCGACGGCGTCCTGGTGCTGCACACGATGCGCTGGCCGGACGAGATCCGGACGCCCGACTTCGGCTTCCTCGACGAGGACATCTCGGTGCGCCCGCAGGAGCTGCAGATGGCCGAGGCGCTGATCTCCTCGATGTCGGGCGCGTTCGACCCGGGTGAGTTCACCGACGACTACCGCGCCGCCATGGAGGCGCTGCTCGAGGCCAAGACCAGCGGCGGGGAGGTGCAGCCGGTCCCGGAGGTCGCCGACACCGGGGCGGCGGTCGTCGACCTGATGAGCGCGCTGCGGGCGTCGGTCGAGCGGGCGCGTGGCGGTGGCGACGCGGAGGAGAAGCCGGCCCCGCGGGCGACCGCCGCGAAGAAGGCCGCGCCGGCCAAGAAGGCGGCGCCGGCGAAGAAGACCGCCGCGCGCAGCACGGCCGCGAAGAAGACGACCGCCAAGAAGGCGGCGGCCGCCGACAAGCCGGCCAAGCGCGCCCGCCGCAGCGCCTGACGTGCCCGCCCGCCGGTCGGGCCCCGACCCGCTCGCCGAGTACCGCGCCAAGCGGGACCCGGCGCGCACCGCCGAGCCCGTGCCGGCGGAGGGGCAGCCGCTGCCGGCGGGCGACGACGACACCTTCGTCGTCCAGGAGCACCACACCCCGCGCGGTCGAGGCGAGCGGGTGCACTGGGACCTGCGGCTCGAGCGCGACGGCGTGCTGAAGAGCTGGGCCGTGCCCAAGGGGCCGCCGCTCGAGCCCGGGATGAACCGGCTCGCCGTCCCCACCGAGGACCACCCCCTCGAGTACGCGTCGTTCTCCGGGGAGATCGCGGCCGGCGAGTACGGCGGCGGGCACGTGACCATCTGGGACGCCGGCCGCTACGAGACCGAGAAGTGGGACGACCGGCACGTCATCGTGCACTTCACCGGCCGGCGGCTCGCCGGCCGCTACGTCCTCTTCCCGCTCGCCGACGGCACCTGGAACCTCAAGCGGCTCGACCCGGCCGAGGCCGCCCTGCCGCCGCGGCTGGCCCGCGAGGACTTCACCCCGATGCTGGCCACGCCCGGCGAGCTGCCCGCCGCTGCGGAGGACGACCGGTGGGGCTACGAGTTCAAGTGGGACGGCGTCCGCGCGGTCGCGTTCGTGACCGGCGGCCGGGTGCTGCTGCGCTCGCGCAGGGGCGACGACATCACCGTCCGCTATCCCGAGCTGGGCCGGGTGCCGGAGAGCCTCGCCGGGCGCGACGTCGTCGTCGACGGCGAGGTCGTGGCCCTCGACGAGCAGGGGCGCCCGGACTTCGGTGCGCTGCAGAACCGCATGCACCGCACCGGCGCCGAGGTGCCGGCGATGGCCGCGCAGAAGCCGGTCACCTACCTGGTCTTCGACCTGCTGGCCATCGACGGCGAGGACCTGCTCGACCGCCCGTACGCCGAGCGCCGGGAGCGGCTGGACGCGCTCGCGCCGAGCGGGCACCGCTGGGGCGCCACCCCGTGGTTCGCCGGGGGAGGGGAGACCATCGCCGCGGCCGGCCTGGAGAACGGGCTGGAGGGCGTCGTCGCCAAGCGGCTGGACTCGCCCTACCGCCCGGGCGTCCGCGGCCCCGAGTGGATCAAGGTCAAGAACTTCCGCACCCAGTCGGTGGTCGTCGGCGGCTGGCGGCCCGGCAAGGGACGGCGGGCCGGCGGGATCGGCTCGCTGCTGTTCGGCGTCCACGACGACGAGGGCCGGCTGGTCTACGCCGGCCACGTCGGCACCGGCTTCACCGACGCCGACCTGCGCGAGCTGAAGGGGCTGCTCACCCGGCGGAAGACCTCGCCGTTCGACGGCACGCTGCCACGCGAGGTCACCCGCGACGCGGTGTGGGTCGAGCCCACCCTGGTCGGCGAGGTCGCCTACGGGGTGTGGACGGCGGACGGCCGGCTGCGGCACCCCTCGTGGCGCGGGCTGCGTGACGACCTCGATCCGGACGACGTGGTGGTCGAATGGTGAACCTGGGCATGATCACCACGTGAACCGCCAGCGGGTGCGGGTCGACGGCCGTCAGCTGACCGTCTCGAACCTGGACAAGGTCCTCTTCCCGGACATCTCGTTCACCAAGGCCCAGGTGATCGACTACTACGTCCGCATCGCGCCGGTGCTCCTGCCGCACCTCTCCGGCCGCCCGGTGACGTTCACCCGCTGGCCCGACGGCGTCGAGGGCCAGGCGTTCTTCGAGAAGAACAGCGCCCGCCACGCGCCGGACTGGGTGCGGCGGGTGACCGTGCCCAGCCCCGGCAGCTCCACGGGCCGGGAGATGCTCGACATGGTGCTGCTCGAGACGGTCGCCGACCTGGCGTGGGCGGCCAACCTCGCCGCGCTGGAGCTGCACGTGCCGCAGTGGCAGATCGGCAGCAAGCGGCAGCCGGCGCTGCCCGACCTGCTGGTCCTCGACCTCGACCCCGGCCCGAACGCCGGCATCTTCGAGTGCTGCGAGGTCGCCGAGCGGCTGCGCGAGCGTCTCGTGGCCGACGGGCTGGACCCGGTGGTGAAGACGTCGGGGTCGAAGGGCATGCAGGTCTACGCCCCGATCCGGGTGAGCGACCGCGAGCACCCCAGCCGCTACGCCAAGCACCTGGCGCAGGAGCTGGCCGCGGAGACGCCGGAGCAGGTCGTCTGGCGGATGGAGAAGGTGCTGCGGCCGGGCAAGGTGCTGGTCGACTGGAGCCAGAACAACCCGGCGAAGACGACGGTGGCGCCCTACTCGCTGCGGGCCCGGCCCGATGCCACGGTGTCGGCGCCGATCGGGTGGGACGAGGTGGACGCCGTCCTGCAGGGCGACGCCGAGCCGGGCGCGCTGCGCTTCCGCACCGAGGAGGTGCTGGAGCGGGTCGAGGAGTACGGCGACCTGTTCGACGTCGGCGACCGGAGCCGGGCGCCGCTGCCTCACGTCTGAGCGCGGTCGTCGGGCGGCAGGCCGAGCGTGCGCCGGTTCTCCGGGGTGTCGTCGTGCACCTGCCACCGGGCGACCCGCCCGCCTCGGACGACGGCGCTCCACAGGGCCGGTCCCGCCAGCGCGGGCTCGGCACAGCGGGAGTACCCGGCGATCGCGACCCGCTCGCCGTCGCCGCAGACCCGGGTGAAGACGTTGCGGTAGTCCGGGAACGCGGTGAAGAAGCCGGCCCACGCCGACCGGCAGGCCGCACGGCCGGACACCGACCGGCCCTCGGTGTCGACGAACACGTGGTCGCCGGTCATGAGGCGGCTCAGCGCCGCGGCGTCGCGCGCGGTGATGCGGTCGTTGAACGCGATGGCGACCTCCGCGGCGTCACCGGGGGTGAGCATGCCTGCGGGGGTACTCGCCGCGGCGCCCCGCCACAAGGGGTGAGATCACCGCCCGCATGCCCGCCGGCACCGCGGCGTTTGGCACGATTCCCGGCGTGTCAGCACCCGAGGACCGGTTCCGCGACGTCGGACGGCTCGTCGTCCGCTGCCCCGACCGCCCGGGGATCGTCGCCGTCCTCTCCCGGCTGCTGGCCGACGTCGGGGCGAACATCATCGAGTCGCAGCAGCACTCCTCGGACCCGACCGGCGGCACGTTCACGCTGCGGCTGGAGTTCGTCCTGCCCGACCTCGCCGCCCACCGGCACCATCTCGAGGGCGCGCTGAACCTGCTCGCCCGCCAGTGGCAGATGACCTGGCGGCTGACCGAGGCCGTGCACCGGCCCACGGTCGCGGTCTTCGTCAGCCGGACCGACCACGTGCTGCAGGAGCTGATCTACCGGGTCCGCGCCGGGGATCTGCGCGCCGACATCACCGCGGTGGTCTCCAACCACCCGGACCTCGAGCCGGTCGCGAAGGCCGCCGGCATCCCGTTCCACCACGTGCCGGTCGCGCCCGACGGGAAGCCCGCGGCCGAGGCGCGCGCCCTGGAGCTGATCGGGGACGTCGACCTCGTCGTCCTCGCCCGCTACATGCAGATCGTGTCCGAGGACTTCTGCAGCCGCTTCCCCGAGCGGCTGATCAACATCCACCACAGCTTCCTGCCGGCCTTCGTCGGGGCCAACCCGTACCAGGCCGCCCACGACCGCGGCGTGAAGCTCATCGGCGCGACCGCCCACTACGTCACCCCGGAACTCGACGCCGGCCCGATCATCGAGCAGGAGGTGGCCCGGGTCGACCACCGCGCGACCGTCGAGGACATGCGCCGGGTCGGCCGCTACGTCGAGCGGCAGGTGCTGGCCCAGGCGGTCACCTGGCACGTGGAGGACCGCGTGATCGTCGAGGGGCACCGCACGATCGTCTTCGGGTAGGGCCGCCGCCGGCGGTGCACGGCCGGCTCTCGCGGTGGTGTGCGTGCTCATGCGGTCCCGCATCAGCGCAGAACCGTGCAGAACACCGCAAGAGTGGTGTCGGCCGAGAGCGGGCGCGCACTTGTTTTGACTGGTTCAAGAAAAGTTCGTTGGGTGGACGGCGATGGGCACGCCGTGGACGCACCAGCTGCGCGCCGCCGGCTGCGGGTCACCCGGCCCCGGCTCGCGGTGCTGGACGTGCTGGCGACCCATCCGCACGCCGACGCCGACACCGTCGTCACCGCCGCTCGGGACGCGCACCCGTCCCTGTCTCCTCAGGCGGTCTACGGCGTGCTGAAGGCCCTCGTCGACGGGGGCCTGGCCCCGGTCGCGAACTACACCCGCGCCAAGCTCTTCCAGGAGAAGGGCAAGCGGACCGAGGTGGCGCTGCGGTTCTCGACCGTCGCCGGGGGCCGGGACTCCTCGGAGATGGCGCGCGACCCGCGCGGCTTCGCGGTGAAGTTCTACACCGAGGACGGCAACGGGGACCTCGTCGGCAAAAACCTCGGCGTCTTCTTCATCCGCGACGCGATCACGTTCCCCGACTTCATCCACTCGCAGAAGCCGGACCCGGTCACCTTCGAGGCCAACGTCGCCGAGCGCGCCTTCGACTTCTTCAGCCGGACCCCCGAGGCCCTGCACATGATCACGCTGGTCTTCGGTCCGCGTGGCATCCCGGCGACCTACCGGCACATGCAGGGCTTCGGCGTGAACACCTACACGTGGGTCAACGCGCAGGGTGAGACCGTCCTGGTCAAGTACCACTGGCTGCCGAAGCAGGGCGGAAGTCCTACACCTCGGCCGACGCCGCCGCCGTCCAGGCGCAGTCGACCGGCTCGCACACCGAGGACCTGTACGACTCGATCGCGGCCGGCGACTTCCCGTCGTGGGACCTCCACGTGCAGCTCATGAGCGACGACGAGCACCCCGAGCCGGACTTCGACCCGCTCGACAACACCAAGGTGTGGCCGGAGGAGGTCTTCCCGCTGCGCAAGGTCGGGACGATGACCCTCGACCGGATGCCGGAGAACTTCTTCGCCGAGAACGAGCAGATCGCGTTCGGCACCGGCGTGCTGGTCGACGGCCTGGACTTCTCCGACGACAAGATGCTGGTCGGCCGCACGTTCAGCTACTCGGACACCCAGCGCTACCGGGTCGGCCCGAACTACCTGCAGCTGCCGGTCAACCAGCCGAAGGCCAAGGTCGCCACCAACCAGCGCGACGGCCAGATGGCCTACGGCGTGGACCTCGGCCCCGGCCAGAACCCGCAGATGAACTACGAGCCGTCGATCCTCGGCGGCCTGCGGGAGGCCGAGTACCCGACCCACGACGAGCAGGGCCCGGTCATCACCGGCCGGCTCACCCGCAAGCGGATCCCGCGGACCGACGACTACGCGCAGGCCGGCGAGCGCTACCTGCTGTCGGAGCAGTGGGAGAAGGACGAGCTCGTCGCCAACCTCGTGGCCTCGCTGCAGCAGTGCAACCGCGAGATCCAGGAGCGCATGGTCTGGCACTTCTTCCTGTGCGAGGACGAGCTGGGCCAGCGCGTCGGCGACGGCCTGGGCATCAGCGCGGACGACGTCCGCGGCCTGGCCCCGCTGCAGACGCAGACCCTCGCCGAGGACGAGCAGCAGCGCGCCGCGAACCTCGGCAAGAACGGTCCGCGCGACGTCAGCGGTCACCAGATGACGCACTGCGTGCCGAACGAGGGGGTCGTCGTCGCCTCCTGACGACCTGACCTGCACCGCTTCAGCGGGCCGCGACCGGGGTCTCCGGTCGCGGCCCGCTGTCGTCTCGGCAACCCTGGTGGCGAGACCTCGGCTCGAGGAGGAGCGATGAGCGGTTCCGGGACCACCACCCGCACAGCAGCCGGGACGGCGGCGCGCGCGGCCGGCTGGGTCGCGCCGCTGTGCTGGATCGCCGTCCTGCTGGACGGGTTCGACCTGGTCGTCGTCGGCACGGTGGTGCCCGCGCTGCAGGAGCCGTCGGAGTGGGGGCTCTCCGGCGCCGGGACGACGTTCGTCATCACGATCGGCCTGGTCGGCATGATGATCGGCGCGCTGACCATCGGCACGCTCACCGACCTGCTCGGCCGCCGGAAGGCGCTGATCGGCGCGGTGAGCGCGTTCTCGCTGTTCACGCTGCTGTGCGCCTTCGCGCCCAACGCCGCCACGTTCGGCGTCCTGCGCTTCCTCGCCGGGCTCGGCCTCGGCGGCTGCCTGCCCACGGCGATCGCCATGGTCAACGAGTTCAGCCGCACCGGCCGCAGCGGCCGCGCCACCACGACGGTGATGACCGGCTACCACGTGGGCGCAGTGGTGACCGCCGCCCTGGCGATCGTCGTCGTCGAGCCGATCGGCTGGCGCTGGATGTTCGTCCTCGGCGCGCTGCCGGCGCTGGTGCTGGTGCCGCTCATGCTGCTGCGGCTGCCCGAGTCCGCCGCCTACCTGGTCGCCAAGGGCCGCCGGGCCGAGGCCGAGGACGTCGCCCGCCGCTACGGCCTGGAGCTGGAGGCCCCCGCCGCACCGGTGGCCGACCACGCCGGGGAGACCGCCGGCGCCACCCTGAAGACGCTGTTCACCGGCGGCTACCTGCGCAACACCGTCGCCATCGGCGTCACCTCGTTCATGGGCCTGCTGCTGGTCTACGGCCTGAACAACTGGCTGCCGACGATCATGAAGGAGGCCGACTACGCGCTCGGCGCGGCGCTGGCCTTCCTGCTGGTGCTCAACGTCGGCGCGATCGCCGGCCTGCTGCTGGCCGGCACGGTCGGCGACCGGATCGGCACCCGGACCGCCGGGATCATCTGGTTCGCCTGCGCCGCGGTGTTCCTCGCCCTGCTGTCGGTGCGGCTGCCCACCGCCGGCCTCTACGTGCTGGTGTTCCTGACCGGCTGCTTCGTGTTCAGCTCGCAGGTGCTCGTGTACGCGTTCGTCAGCGGCAACCACCCGCCGCAGGTGCGCGCCACGGCGCTGGGCTGGTCGGCCGGTGCCGGGCGGGCCGGCGCGATCGTCGGCCCGGTGATCACCGGCGCGCTGTTCGCGGCCGGCAACGCCTTCCCGTGGGGCTTCTACGTCTTCGCGGTCGTCGGGGTGCTCGGGGCGCTGGCCCTGGCGGTTGCCAGGCCGCGGGCAGCCGCCTGACAGCTGCGGGCGCTACGGTCCGGCGCCATGAGCTGGATCCCGACGCCCGACGAGGACGGCGGACCGGTCGCGGCGGCCTTTGACCGCGACCGGGCCACCCTGGGCTACGTCGCCAACTACACGAAGGTGTTCGCGCACCGGCCGGCGGTCTACGAGGCCTGGCGCGGCCTGAACACCGCGATCAAGGGGTCGATGGACCCGCGCCGCTACGAGCTGGCCACGGTGGCGGCCGCGCTGCGGCTGCGGTCGAGCTACTGCTCGCTGGCGCACGGGAAGGTGCTCGCCGAGCAGTTCGGCGGCGCGGCGACGCTGCCCGCGCTGACGGGGGACCCCGCCGCGGCGGAGCTCGACCCGGTGGAGCGGGCGGTGGTGCGGCTCGCCGACCGGGTCGCCGCCGGGGCCGCGGACATGACCGAGGACGACCTCACCGAGCTGCGCGGCCTCGGGCTCGACGACGCCGAGATCCTCGACGTCGTCCTCGCCGCCGCGGCCCGGTGCTTCTTCAGCACCGTGCTCGACGCGACCGGCACGCAGCCCGACGCGGCCTTCCGGTCGCTCGAGCCGGGGATGCGCGACCCGCTGACGGTCGGCCGCCCGATCGCAACCGGCTGATTCAGTCGCGCGGGCGCTTGCGGTCCTGGTCGGCGAGGAAGCGCTCGAACTCGCTGGCCAGCTCCTCGCCGCTGGGCAGGTCGCCCGAGGCGCCGAGCAGGCCGTTGTCCTCGCGGGCGGCCTGGAAGGCGTCGAACTGCTGCTCGAGCGCGGCGACGACGGCCGTGTTCTCGGGGGACCGGGCGATCTGCTCGTCGATCTCGGTGCGGTTGGCCTCGGCGGCCTCGCGGAGCGACTCGACCGGCAGGTGCAGGCCGGTCAGCGTCTCGAGGTGCTCGAGCAGGGTCAGCGAGGCGGCCGGGAAGGTGGTCTGCGCCAGGTAGTGCGGCACGTGCGCGGCCACGCCGAGGGCGTCGACGCCGGCCTCGCCCAGGCGCAGCTCCAGCAGCGCTGAGATGTGGCCCGGGATGCGCATCTCGCCCCAGTAGACGGGATAGGACGCGATCAGCTCCCGGCGGGTGGCGTGCGCGGTGACGGTGACCGGCCGGGTGTGCGGCACCGGCATCGGGATCGCCTGCAGCGACACCGCCGAGGTGACGCCGAGCCGTTCGACCAGCCCGAGGACGGCGGACACGAAGCGCTGCCACGCGAAGTCCGGCTCCGCCCCGTGCAGGAGGAGGAACTCCTCGCCGGCGTCGTCCTCCACCGCGTACAGGTCGATCTCCGGCCCGGTGAAGGACTCGTAGTGGTCGCTCTGGAACGTGACCCGCGGGCGGTGCGCCCGGTAGTCGACCAGGCTGTCGACGTCGAACCGGGCGATCCGTCGGTGCGGGAGGCTGGCCAGCAGGTGCGCCCCGGCGAGGGCGCCGGCGTGGGCGGCGTCGAAGTCCCCGGCGAGGTCGTGCACGAGCACGAGGCCGCGGCGCTCCTCGGGCGCGCGCACGGCCGCCTCCCGGGCGAGGAACGGCTCCGCCTCGGGGAGCAGCTCCACCAGCTCCTCCGGTCGCTGTGTCACGGTCCCACCTCCTGCTCGACGGCCCCGGCGGCACCGGTTGCGATCGGTTCAGCCGACGCGGGGGACGGCGCATTCCCATCGTCCCCCGCAGGGGTCAGCGCCGGTCGTCGTCCGTGCTGCCGGCGGGCTCGGCGACCAGCCGGCTGCCGCTCTCGTCGCCCGCCACCTGGGCGACCGTGCCGTCCTCGGCCACCTCGGGTTCTCGGTGATCCAGCTGATCGCGGACGTAGCGGTAGATGACGGCGATCAGCGCCGCGATCGGCACGGAGAGGAAGGCGCCGATGATGCCGCCCAGGCTGCTGCCCGCCGTGACGGCCAGGATCACCACGGCCGCGTGCAGGTTGAACCCGCGGCCCTGGATGATCGGCTGCAGCACGTTGCCCTCGAGCTGCTGCACGGCGATGACGATGATCAGCACGATCAGCGCGTCGGTGGGTCCCTCGCTCACCAGCGCGATGAGGACGGCGAAGGCGCCGGCCACGAAGGCGCCGATGATCGGGATGAACGCCCCGAGGAACGTGATCACCGCCAGCGGGATCACCAGGGGGACGCCGAGGACGAGCAGGCCGAGGCCGATGAAGAACGCGTCGACGAAGCCGACCAGCGCCTGCTGCTTGATGAACTCCGAGAGGGTCGACCACGCCTGCTGCGACAGCGCGGCGACGTGCGGTGCGGCGCGCGGGCCGGTCTGCGCGGCCAGCCACGGCGTCCAGCGCGGGCCGTCCTTGAGGAAGAAGAAGCACAGCACGAGGGCCAGCACCAGGTTGATCAGGCCGTTGCCGATCGCCGACGCGGTTGTGAGCGCGTAGCCGGCGATGCTGGTGGCGTTGTCCTGCAGCCGGTTGATGGCCGTGTCGACGGCCTGGCCGATCTGGTCCTCGCCGATGTTGAACGGCGGGCCCTGCAGCCACTCCTGCACGTTCTGCAGCGAGGCCACGGTCTGGTCGGCCAGTTCGCCGGCCTGGTTGGCCACCTGCGGTGAGATCACCGCGATCAGGCCGCCGAAGACGGCGAGGAAGCCGAGCAGCACGAGCGACGCGGCCAGCGCCGGCGGCCAGCCGTGCCGGCGCAGGAAGCGGGTGGGCGGCCACAGCACGGTGGCGATCAGCAGCCCGAGGATCACCGGCAGCAGGATCGGCCACAGCTTCCCGAGCACGTAGCCCAGGACGACGACCGCCCCGACGATGAGCAGCAGCTGCCCCGACGCGATCGCCAGGGTGCGGGTGGCCGACCGCACCCGCTCGCCGCGGCCCGCGGCGGGGGTCGGCGCGAGGGTCGGCCGGGTGCTGTCCGCGCCGGCGTCGGGCATCCGGTCCGCCGTCACCGGCGGCTGCCCGGTGTCCGTCGCGGCGTCGTCCGGCCCCGTCCGGGAGCCGGGTCGAGGAAGCCTCATGGGCATGATCACAACACAGATGCGGGCCTCTCACCGGACGGTGCGCGGCTGTCACCCGGCAGACGTAGCGTGCCGTGCATGCCCAGGACCGCCACCGCCGACCGCGTCGACCGCGAGACCCCGCTGGAGTTCGTCCGCGCCCGCCACCGCGGCATCCTGCTCACCCGGCGCGGCAGCGGCGGCCCGCAGCTGTCCCCGGTGACCTTCGGGGTCGACGGCGCGGGACGGGTCGTGATCTCCACGTATCCGCAGCGGGCCAAGGTGGCGAACGCCCGCCGCGACCCCGCGGTGTCGCTGTGCGTCCTCTCCGACGACTGGGACGGGCCGTGGGTGCAGCTCGACGGCGAGGCCGAGGTGCTCGACCTGCCCGACGCGCTGGAGCCGCTGGTCGAGTACTTCCGGGTCATCAGCGGCGAGCACCCGGACTGGGACGACTACCGGGCCGCCATGGCCCGCCAGGGCAAGTCGCTGCTGCGCATCGGCATCACCCGGTGGGGCCCGATCGCCACCGGCGGGTTCCCGCCCGCGGTGGTCGACAAGCTCTGATCCTTGCTTTGAGCTGAGAAAGGTGTCAGGCTTGCGCGGTGCCGTACGTGCTGACCGTCGACCAGCGGGCGAGCCGCCGCGGCCCCGACCGGGTCGCGGACGCGCTGCGCCGGCTCGAGGGCGCGGTGCCGGTGCTGCTGCCGTTCGAGCGGACCGCGGGCGACGAGTTCCAGGGCCTGCTCGCCGAACCGGCGGACGTCGTGGACGTGGTGCTGCGGCTGGTGCGGCTGGGTGGCTGGAGCATCGGGGTGGGCGCGGGCCCGGTGCAGACACCGCTCCCGGACAGCACGCGGGCGGGCTCGGGGCCGGCGTTCCTGGCCGCCCGCCGGGCGGTGGACGCGGCCAAGCAGCGGCCGTTCCGCCTGGCCGTGCGCGGCGCGGTGCCCTCGGAGGCCGCCGACGCCCAGGCGGTGCTGAGCGCGCTCGCGGCGCTGGTGGACCGGCGCAGCGAACAGGCGTGGGAGGCGATCGCCCTGGTCGAGGAGGGACGCACGCAGGCCGACGCCGCGACCGCGCTCGGCGTCTCCCGGCAGGCCGTGGGCCAGCGGCTGGCGGCGGGTATGTGGGAACTGGAGCGCGAGTTGCGCCCGACGGCGGCCCGCCTGCTGGCGCGGGCGGCGGGATGAGGGGGAGGGCATGACGGTCGCCGTCCTCACCCTGGTGGCGCTCACCGGGGCGGGCGGGCTGGCGCTCACCGCGTTCGGCGAGCAGGTGCGCCCGGCCTGGACGGCGCTGGTGCTGGTCGTCGCCCTG
The DNA here is from genome assembly GCF_059428245.1 of Geodermatophilus sp. SMS 5-13. Taxonomy (NCBI): domain Bacteria; kingdom Bacillati; phylum Actinomycetota; class Actinomycetes; order Geodermatophilales; family Geodermatophilaceae; genus Geodermatophilus; species Geodermatophilus sp. SMS 5-13. Next base: position 3,647,871 of record NZ_CP165729.1, on the reverse strand, counting down.
GGGCTCGCGGCCGTGCTGGCGTGGGTGGCCGGCCCGCCGTCCGACGGGATCGTCCAGGCGGCGACGCTGCTGGCGGTGCTCGCCGCGGTCGCCGGCGGCGGTCCGGTGGCGACGGCGGTGCTGCGCTCGGCCGACCCCACCTCGGCGTCCACGGCCGGCGGCTCCGGGGGTGGGCCGGGAGATCCTGACGTGCTGCGCGGCGGGGCCTGGATCGGGGTGCTCGAGCGGATCGCCGTCGCCGGGGCCCTGCTGGCCGGCTGGCCCGAGGGCCTGGCGGTGCTGCTCGCGGTCAAGGGGCTGGGGCGCTTCGCGGAGCTCAGGGCGCCCGCGGCGGCGGAGCGGTTCATCCTCGGCACGCTGGCCAGCGCGCTGTGGGCGATCGCCTGCGTCGGGGTGGTCGTCCTGCTGCGGCGGTGAGGCGTTCCCCCTTTCGGGTGACGGTCCCACCTGGGGGTTCGCGCCGGGGATCGGCGGGGAAGGCAGGCCGCCGATCCCTGACCGAGGAGGACCCGTGAGCCAGGACGACCCGCGCCCGCTCTCACCCGAGGAGCTCGCCGCCGAGACCGCGGCGCCGCTGCCGGACAAGGAGGTCATCTCGCTGCTCGACCTCAACGCCGACCTGGACCTGGCGATCGACGCGGCGGCGCCGATCGACCTGGCCGTGGCGGCGAACGCGAACGTGGCCGCGCCGATCGACGCCGCGGTCGGCGCGAACGTGCTGTCGGCGGACTCGTCCGCACAGGCGCTCTCCGACCAGGGGGCGCTCATCGACCAGGGCATCACCGGCTCGGCGACGGCGACCGCCCCGCAGGACTCGGGCATCGACCAGGTCGGCAACGACGCCGCCGCCGGCGACGCGCCGCCCGCCCCGGCGCCGGACGCGGGCGCGGCCGACGCCGGGACCAGCACGGTCGGCGACCCCCTCTCCGGCGACCTGCTCGACGTGAACGTCGACGTGAACGCCGACGCCGACATCGCCGCCCCCATCGCCGGCGCGGTGGCCGCCAACGCCAACGTGGCCGCCCCGATCGACGCCGCGGTCGCCGCGAACGTCGGCTCGATCGGCTCGGAGGCGACGGCGGTGTCGCAGCAGGACGCGATCATCACGCAGAACATCGACGCCGACGCGACCGCGACGGCCGACCAGTCGTCCACCATCGACCAGTGACCGCGCGCGGATGAGTGATCCGCGCACCCGCCCGATCGTCGTCCCCGCCGGGCCCCCCGGGGCCGTGGCGGGGCCGGACGGCGAGGTGCTCGCGCGTGCCGCCGGCGTGGAGCTGCTCGGCGAGATCCCCGGCTCGGGCTACCGGCGCCCGCCCGCCCTGGCCCGGCGCGGCGACGGCCAGGTCGTCACGCTGACGCCGCTGCTGCAGCAGGTCCTCGCCGCGGTCGACGGCCGCCGGACGGTCGCCGAGGTCGCCGAGGCGGTCGGTGCCGCCACCGGGCGGCTGGTCCGGCCCGACGACGTCCGCCAGCTGGTCGACCGGTCGTTGCGGCCGCTGGGCCTGCTCCGGCTCGCCGACGGCGGCGAGCCCGCGGTGCGGCGGGCCAACCCGCTGCTGGCGCTGCGGTTCCGGCGGGTGGTGAGCGATCCGGCGGCGACCCGGCGGCTGACCGCCCCGTTCGCCGTCCTCTTCTCGCCGTTCGTCGTCGTGCCGGTGGTGCTCGCCTTTGCCACGGTGTCGTTCTGGGTGCTCTTCCGGGAGGGCCTGGCCGCCGCGACGGCGCAGGCGTTCTCGTTCCCGGGCCTGTTCCTCGCCGTCGTCCTGGTCACCGTGCTGTCGGCGGGCTTCCACGAGTTCGGGCACGCGGCGGCCGCCCGCTACGGCGGGGCCACGCCGGGGGCCATGGGCTTCGGCCTCTACCTGTTCTGGCCCGCGTTCTACACCGACGTCACCGACAGCTACCGGCTCGGCCGGGCCGGCCGGGTGCGCACGGATCTCGGCGGCCTGTACTTCAACGCGATCGTCGTCCTGCTCGCCTTCGGCGTGTGGTGGCTGACCGGCTGGCACGCCGTCCTGCTGATCGTCGCCACGCAGGTCCTGCAGATGATCCGGCAGCTCGCGCCGCTGCTGCGCTTCGACGGCTACCACGTGCTCGCCGACGTCACCGGGGTGCCCGACCTGTACCAGCGCATCGGCCCGGTCCTCACCGGCCTGCTGCCGGGGCGGTGGCGGCAGCCGGAGGCCACCGCGCTCAAGACCTGGGCGCGGGTCGTGGTCACGCTGTGGGTGCTGGTCGTCGTCCCGCTGATGGCGGCGTCGTTCCTGCTGATGGTCCTCTCGCTGCCGCGCCTGGTGGGCACGGCCTGGGCGGCGCTGCAGCAGCAGGGCAGCGCGTTCACCCGGGCCGTCGGGGACGGTGACATCCTGGCCGCGCTGGCCCGTGCGCTCGCCGTCGTCGCGATCGTGCTGCCGCTGCTCGGCATCGCGCTCGTCCTCCTCCGCCTGGTGCGGCGCACGGCCACCGGCACCTGGCGGCGGACGGCGGGCCGCCCGGTGCTGCGCCTGCTCGCGCTCGCCGTCGCGGCCGCGCTGCTCGCGGGGCTGACCTGGGCCTGGTGGCCGGAGGACGGCCGGTACCGCCCGGTGCGGCCGTACGAGGGCGGCACGGTGCTCGACGCGATCCCGGCCGCCGCGAGCAGCGACCTGGGCGCGGCCGAAGGAGAGCCGGGGGCCGGGCTGACCATCTGGCCGGACGACGGCCCGCTGCCGACCGCGGACCACCCCGCCCTGGCGCTCGTCCTCACGCCCGCCGGAGCGGCCGGCTCGGGGGGCTCGGGGGCGTCGTCCCCGGCGGACGCGCCGACCTGGGTCTTCCCCTTCGACCGGCCGCTGCCGCCGGGGGACGGCGACAACCAGGCGCTGGCGGTGAACACCGCGGACGGCTCGGTGCAGTACGACGTCTCCTTCTCCCTGGTCTGGGTCGACGGCGACACCGCGGTCAACCGCAACGAGGCGTTCGCGCTCGCCAGCTGTTCCGGCTGCCGCACGGTGGCCGTCGCCTTCCAGGTCGTCGTCCTGCTGGGCTCGGTCGACGTCGTCGTGCCGGAGAACCTCTCAGCCGCGGTCAACTACGCCTGCGTCGACTGCGTGACCTTCGCGCTCGCCACCCAGCTCGTGGTCAGCGCGCCCGGGCCGCTGGACGAGCAGGCCACGAGCGACCTGGCCGCGGTGTGGGCGCGGCTGCGGGCCTTCGGCGAGCAGATCGAGGGCGTGCCGCTGGCCGAGCTGCAGGCACGGCTCACCGGGTTCGAGGAGGAGATCCTGGCGATCGTCCAGCGGACCGCGGAGGACGCGCCGGCGGGGCACGAGGTGACGGACCAGACGGCGGGTACCACGGCGTCCGTCGACGGATCGGAGGCGCCGGCCGACGGATCCGGCGCGGCCGGCGCACCGAGCGGCGACGAGTCGTCGTCCGCGAGCCCGGCCGGCTCGTCCGCCGCGCCGTCGTCCTCGACGGAGGAGGGGGACGGCGGGACGACGGAACCGTCGTCCTCGGCCGAACCGGTGACCACGGAGCAGCCCGGCGCGACGGCGACGGCCAGCCCCAGCCCCTGACCGGTCGACCGCGCTCGGCGTGGTCCCGTGTCCTAGTAGGCGGTCGTCACGGGCACGGCCGGTTGCGATCGTGCTCCGGCTGCCTGCTCGATGTTCCGCTTGAGCACGGACAACATGCGCGCCTGCATGATCCAGACGACCGGGACGTAGATCCAGTAGTTGTAGAAGCGTTCCAGCCACCGGGGGCGCATGGCCTGATAGCCGCTGATGACCAGCCGCGTGCGGCCACCGGGCAGCTCCGTCAGCAGGAAGCCCCACAGCCCGTCCGTGTAGACCCGCGGGCGGGGTTGCTCGGGATCGAGGGGACGGCCGCGCACATCGCTCGACCCGTGCAGTCCCAGGAACCGGTTCGGTTCCAGCGCGGCGACCTGCCACGCGTCCACGGGGCCGCGGCGCGGTACCCAGTACGTCACGTGGTGGCCGAGGTGGAGGTCCTGCCACTCCGGGTGGACGCGGTGGGCGCTGGAGTGGCCGGCGTTGTCCAGGTGGTCCCAGGAGTACCAACCCCCGCGGTCGCCGCCCAGCTGGACGAGCCAGGGCCACACCTGGTCCGGCGGCGCGTCGATGGTGACGGCCATCGTCGCCGCCCGCTCGCCCTGTGGCACCAGCTCGGCACCGGGGTACGGCCCGGCAACCTCCTCGTCGCTCGCCCCCCAGTGCAAGAGCCGGGGGCGCAGCAGCCGGCCGTAGCCGACGGCGGCCGCGCCGGCCACCGCGGCTCCGGTGAGAACGCGCCCGAGCGTCATGCGAGCAGCCTCCGAGCCACGCCGCGGAATCGCCACGGGCCGAACGTCCCGCCGGACCGGCCCATCGGCCTCGGGGGACGGCGCGCCGACGGCGGTCAGCGGATGCCGGCACTGTTGTTTGCCGTCCTCGCCGGGCGGTGACTAAGGGACGGACCGACGTCATCCGACCCTGGAGGTCCCGTGTCCGAGTCGCCCGCCGCCGGCGGCATCCGCAACCCCGACCTCCTGGGCGTCTACTGCAACGACCACCTGGCCGCCTCCGTCGGCGGCATGGAACTGGTGAAGCGGATGCGCGGCGTCCATCGCGGCACCCCCTACGAGGGGCGGCTGACCGCGTTGCTGGGCGAGCTGGAGGAGGAGAACTCCTCGCTCGAGACCCAGATGCGCGCCGTCGGCTGCCCGGTCCGCCGGTACAAGCAGGTGGCGTTGTGGGTGGGCGAGAAGCTCGCGCGGGTCAAGCTCAACGGGCGGCTGATCGGCCGCTCCCCGCTGTCCGACCTCGTCGAGTTCGAGTTCCTCGCCTCGGCGGTCCGCGCCAAGCGCAGCGGTTTCGAGACCCTGCGCGAGGTCGCCGAGGTCGAACCGCGGCTGGACAAGGCGGAGCTGAACCGGCTCATCGACCAGGCGAACCGGCAGCACGACTGGATCACCCACGCCCGCCGGGAAGTCGCCGCGGCCGTGTTCGGCGGCCGGGTCGACGCCGCGCGAGAGGCGGCCGACTGATCGCGGCGGTAGAACCGGGGCATGTGCCACGACCAGGACAGTCGCCCGCCCGCACCGCCCCGGACCGGTGAGGTCGCCGAACGCGGCACCCTCAGCCTGACCGCCGCCGACGGCACCGAGTTCTCCGCGGCGTACGCCGCCCCGGCCGGGGAGGCCCGGGCGGGCATCGTCGTGCTGCCCGACATCCGCGGCCTGCACCCGTACTACGTCGCGCTCGCCGAGCGGTTCGCCGAGGCCGGGCTGCCGGCGGTCGCGATCGACTGGTTCGGGCGGACGGCGGGGCTGGCCGGCGGCGCGAGCGGCACCGGCGTCCGCGAGGCCGACTTCGACTGGCAGACCCACATCCCGCAGTGCACGCCCGAGGGGATCGACGCCGACATCACCGCCGCGATCGGCTACCTCCGCGAGCGCACGCGGGCCGGCCTGCCGGTGGTGACCGTCGGCTTCTGTTTCGGCGGCAGCCACTCCTGGCGGCAGGCCGGCGGGGACCTCGACCTGGCCGCCTGCATCGGGTTCTACGGGCGGCCGGCGATGGTGGGCGACGCGGCGGGACGGGCGCGCAAGCCCACGCTCATGTTCATCGCCGGCGCCGACGCCGCCACCCCGGTCGAGGACCAGCTCGCCCTCGCCGAGACGATGCGGTCGGCCGGCGCCGACGTGGAGACGGCGGTCTACGACGGCGCGCCGCACTCGTTCTTCGACCGCGCGTTCGGCGAGTGGGAGGACGCCTGCAGCGACGCGTGGCGGCGGATGCTCGCGCTCACCGACCGGGTCGCGGCCGGCTGATCGGGGCAACCGGCTCGTGATCCCGGCAACCGGCTCGGCGTCTCGAACGGCCCTAGTCTGAGTCGTGTGAGTGAGCCCATCGATCCGGAGGTCATCGCCCTGGCGGGCCGCGTCTTCGACCTCGCCCGCGCCGGTGCCACGGAGGCCCTCGTGGGTTACCTCGACGCCGGCGTGCCGGTCAACCTGACCAACGACAAGGGGGACACGCTGCTGATCCTCGCCGCCTACCACGCCCACCCCGAGACGGTCGCCGCGCTGCTCGACCGCGGGGCCGACCACGGCCGCGCCAACGACCGCGGCCAGACCGCCCTGGCCGCCGCGGTGTTCCGCCAGTCCGCCGAGGCGGTGCGGCGGCTGTTGGCCGCAGGCGCCGACCCGGACGCCGGCGGGCAGAGCGCGCGCGCCACCGCCCAGTTCTTCGACCTGCCCGAGATGACCGCGCTGCTGGACGGCGCCCGCCGCTGACAGCGCCCACCAGGGGGAACGATGGTCGCGCAGCCGAACCTGCCAGGACACCGGCTGCCGCCGGCTCACGAGACGTCGGCGGCGGCGCCGGTCCGGCCGCCCGTGGCGCGGGCGGAGCCCGTGGTCGACGCCGCTCCGGAGCCGGTCGAGACGACGGCCGACGCGCTCGGGAACGCTGCGGCCGCCGCACCGGCGCCCGAGCCGCCGCCGTCCGGCGGCCTGCCGCGCTGGCTGCTGCTGCTCGTGGGTGGCGCCACCGCGACGATCGCGATCGCCGGCCTGCGCGAGATCTCCTGGCTGGTCGCCCCCGTGCTGCTCGCGCTGGTCGTGGTGATCGCGCTCGCGCCGGTGCAGAGCTGGCTGATCCGGGCCGGCTGGCCGCGGTGGGCCAGCGCCACCGTACTGCTGGTCCTCGTGTGGACCGTGCTGCTCGCCTTCGTCGGCCTGCTCGTGCTCTCCGTCGCCCAGCTCGCCGCCCTGCTGCCCGACTACGCCGGCCGTGCCGAGATCCTCATCGGCGGTGTCGTGGCCGATCTCAACGACGCGGGGGTGGTCTCCGGGCAGCTCTCCGACCTGATCCGGGACATCGACTACAGCCAGCTGGTCGGCGTCGCGACCGGCCTGCTGGCCCGGCTCACCGACGCGGCGACCACGCTGCTCCTGCTGCTCTCGGCGCTGGTCTTCCTCGCGATCGAGTCCGGCGGCTTCGGCCGGCGGCTGGCGCTGGTCGCCGCCGAGCGTCCGCACCTGCCGATCGCGCTGGGCCTGTTCGCCCGCGGCACGCGCAGCTACCTGCTGGTCAGCACCGTCTTCGGGGCGATCGTCGCGGTCGGCGACGCGATCGGGCTGGCGCTCCTCGGCGTCCCCGCGGCGGTGCTGTGGGGCCTGCTGTCCTTCATCACCAACTACGTGCCGAACATCGGCTTCGTCCTCGGTCTCATCCCGCCGGCGCTGCTCGCCCTGCTCGGCGGGGGCTGGGGCAAGCTGATCGCGGTCGTCGTCCTCTACTGCGTGCTCAACTTCGTCGTCCAGACGCTGATCCAGCCCCGGTTCGTGGGCGACTCGGTGGGCCTGTCGATGACGGTGACGTTCGTGGCCCTGCTGTTCTGGGGCTGGGTGATGGGCGCGCTGGGTGCGCTGCTGGCCATCCCGCTCACGCTGCTGGTCAAGGCGCTCCTGGTCGACGTCGACCCCAGGGGGCACTGGCTCGACGTGCTGCTGCGGGAGGAGCCGCGCGCGCCGCGGACCGACCGGGCCCGCCGCCGGACGCACGCCCGGCGCGCCGCGCTGGCCTCCGTCCGGGCCCTCCACCCGCACCGCCGGACGCATCCGCCGGAGCCGCTCGACCACCCCTGACACGCGTCGCGACCTGCGGAAACGGAATGTCGTACCCCCTCCGTACGTTGTGGATGTGTCGGGTGGACGTGCTGCTCGGCAGCCGAGGAGGACAGCGACATGAAGGGCGACCGTGTGGAGGTCGTCATCGACGCCGGTGACGACACCCGTACCTACGAGATCCAGGCCACCCGGGCCGGCCGCCGGGTGGAGATCACCCACGGCCGCGGGCTCGTGGAGGTCACCGAGACCACCCGCGGTGGCACGAGGGTGCGCACCGCGCGGTTCATGGCCAACCGCGTGCTGGCCCTGGTGGAGCACCCGGCGTCCCAGGACGCGCTCCCGGACGACGCCGCGGTGACGCAGCTGCGCCAGCCCGCCTGATCCGGCCCCGCCCCCGGCGCCGCGAATCACGGCAGCGGCGGGTGGTCGCCGAGCTGCTCGCCGCAGGCAGCCCGTCCGCTATGTGTGGGCGGGAGCCGCTGGTCGGGGTCTTCGCCACGCGGGGACGGTTCGTCGCGCCCACGCCGGGGGAGGGCTTCGACAGAGTGGACGTCGTCCGGCCGTAACGTGTCGGTCGCCACGACGCCGCGACCCACACCGCCCTGCGAGGACCCGTGACCGCGAAGAGGACCGACGAGGTCGCCGCGTCGTCCGATGTGCCCGCAACCCCGCTGGGTCCGCTGGCCATCCTGCGCATCCGGCCGTTCCTGGTGCTCTACCTCAACGCGGCGGTCGTCTTCCTCGGCGTGATGGGGCAGGTCGTCGCCCGGACCTGGCTGGCCTTCGAGCTCACCGGGTCCAACGCCGCGCTCGGCGGTGTGCTGCTCTCCTTCGGCGTCACCATGCTGCTCGCCACCCCGTGGGGCGGGGTGGCCGCCGACCGGCTGCCGAAGCGGCTGGTGCTGCAGGTGTCCGTGGCCGTGCTGGCCGTGTCCAGCGCCTGGATCGGGCTCGCCGTCACCTTCGGTGTCATCCAGTACTGGATGCTGCTGGGCGCGGGCGTCCTGCAGGCGATCGGATTCGCGCTGTTCAACCCCGCCCGCATGGCCTTCCTGGCCGAGATCGTGCCCGAGGCGTCGGTCCCCGGTGCGGTGTCGCTGCTGCTGGTGAACGCGGAGGTCAACCGTGTCGTCGGCCCGGCCGTGGCCGGGGTGGTCATCGGGGCGGTGAGCTTCGGCACCCAGGCGGTGTTCCTCGCCGCCGCGACCCTGTCCACGGTCGGCGTGCTGCTGACCGGCGCCCTGCCGCCCGGACGACGCCGCGGCGAGCCGCCGGACCGCTCGCCGGTGGCGGAGCTGGCCGACGGCATCCGCTACGTGCGCCGCCGCCCCGTGCTGGCCGCGCTGCTGTGGTGCGGCATCGGCGTGACGATGGCCGGGCTGCCCTACCTGGCCTTCCTGCCGACCGTCGCCAGCGACCTCTTCGGGCTGGGGCCGGCCGGGTACGGCGTCCTCTCCGCGACCTCCGCGATCGGCGCCGTGATCACCGGGGTGGTCCTCGGGCGCCGGTCGTACCGGGGCCGGGAGAACCGGGTGCTCGTCGTGTCGGGGGTCGTGTTCGGGGTCGGGCTCGTCGCGCTCGCCCTGGCACCGGTCTTCGCCGTCGCCGTCGCCGTCCTGCTGGCGATCGGCGGCGGGATGCTCGCCTTCCAGACCACCAACCAGTCGATGCTGATCGCGCTGTCGGACATGGAGTACCACGGCCGCATCCAGGGCCTGATCATGCTCAGCTTCGGGGCGTTCGGGATCGCCGCGCTGCCGCTCGGGGTGCTCGCCGACCGGGTGGGGCTGCGCGCGACCTTCGGCGCCATGGGCGCGGCCGTCGTCCTGATCACCGGGCTGTACGCGCTCGTCAGCCGGCGGCGGATCGCCCGCGCCGGCCGGCTGCGCGACCTGGGCTGAGCCCGGTGCGGCTCAGCGCCGCCAGTCGACGTCCGGCAGGGTGGCGCTCCACGACTCGACGATCCGGCCGCCGGCGAGCCGGTGCACGATCAGCCAGGTCACCACGGAGGTCTCCCCGGTGTCGAGGTTGACGCCCTGGGTCGTGGCGCGGGTCCAGACCTTGTCGCCGTCGGCGACCTGGTCCTCGATCGTCGTGGCGGGGTCGTGCAGCAGCTGCCAGGCCTCCTTCAGCTCCCGCTTGAACTCCTTCCGGCTCAGCGACCGCGAGCCGGCGGAGGAGTGCCGCACGTAGGGGTCGCCGATCAGCTCGTCGACCACGCCGAGGTCGCGGCGGTGCCAGAGCCCTTCCCAGTACCGGGCGACGATCGTCCGGGGGTCCTCGTCCACGGCCGCGGATCCTAGAGCCCGCCACGCCGCGGTCCGGCGGCCGGTGTGTGGCGGTGGACACCACGACGGAACCGGCCGGCAGCGCAACGCTGCACGTCGGAACCGGTCGCACGGACCGGCGTGGGGTCTCCTCCGGGCCTCATGACCCGGCCGCGGGCGGGGGCTTCGGCGGGGACGGCGTCGTGCGCCCGTACCGTGTGGGGCACGCGCGCGGCCGCGCCGGGCGACGACGCCCCGCTGCGGGCCGGCGATCAGGACGAAGGGAACGCAATGAGCGAGGCAGGGACGGCCCGCGTGGCCGTCGTGACGGGGGCCGCCCGGGGCATCGGTGCGGCGACGGCCCTGCGGCTGGCCCAGGACGGGTTCGCCGTGGCCGTGCTGGACCTGAACGAGACGGACGCCAAGAACACCGTTCAGGCCATCGAGGCGGCCGGCGGCCGGGCGCTGGCCGTGGGCGCCGACGTCAGCGACGCCGAGCAGGTCCAGGCCGCGGTCGACCGCATCGCCGCCGAGCTCGGCGGCCCGACGGTGCTGGTGAACAACGCCGGCGTGACCCGGGACAACATGCTGTTCAAGATGACCGAGCTCGACTGGGACACGGTCATGAACGTCCACCTGCGCGGGGCCTTCCTCATGACCCGAGCGGTGCAGAAGTACATGACCGAGGCCAAGTGGGGCCGGGTCGTCAGCCTGTCCAGCGTCTCGGCGCTGGGCAACCGCGGCCAGACCAACTACTCGACGGCCAAGGCGGGTCTGCAGGGCTTCACCAAGACGGTCGCGATCGAGCTGGGCAAGTTCGGGGTCACCGCGAACGCCATCGCCCCCGGCTTCATCGAGACCGAGATGACCAAGGCGACCGCCGAGCGCATGGGCATCCCGTTCGACGACTTCATCAAGGGCGCCGCCTCGCAGATCCCGGTGCAGCGCGTCGGCCAGCCCGAGGACATCGCCCACCTGGTGAGCTTCCTCGTCAGCGAGGGCGCGGGCTTCGTGTCCGGCCAGGTGATCTACGCGGCCGGCGGCCCGCGCGCCTGAGCACGTCGGTGGGGGCCCGGACGACCGCGCGTCGTCCGGGCCCTTGTGCTTCGTGGCGCCGGCCGGGTAATTGACGGGCGTGGGATCCGTTCCGCTCCGGCTCGCCGTCCTCGGTGACTCCATCGGCTACGGGCAGGGCGCCCGCCGTCCGGAGGACCGGCTCGGCCCCCGGCTGGCCGCCGGCCTGGCCGCCGAGGGCTTCGCCGTCGACCTGCACGTGCTCGCTCTCCCGCGGTCGGTCTCCGCCGACCTGGCGGCGCAGGTCCGCCGCGCCGCGCCGCTGGCGCCCGATCTCGCCGTCGTCGTCGTCGGCGCCAACGACCTGGCCCGCTTCGTCCCGCCGGCCGACGCCGCCCGCTCGCTGGCCGACGCCGTGGCCGGGCTGCAGGCCGCGGGCAGCGACGTCCTCGTCGTCCCGGCCCCGGACATGTCGGTCGTGCCGTTCGTCCCGCCGGCGTTCCGCGCGGTGGTGCAGGCGGCGTGCTCGATGCTGCAGCGGCAGCAGGAGGCGGTCACGCGCGCGGCCGGCGCGATCTTCGCCGACGTCGGTCCGGAGGTCGGCGCCGCGTTCGCGGCCGACCCGAACCTGTTCTCCGCCGACCGCTTCCACCCGTCCTCGGCCGGCTACGCCCGCATCGCCGAGGCGCTGGCGCCCACCGTTCTCGCCGCCGCCCGCGCCCGCCGCGACGCCGCCGCCTGAGCGCAGGCAGCCGCCGCGTCGAGATGCGCGTGAGTGCCGGTCCCCGCGGCGGGATACAGCACTGCGGCGAATCTCGATGGCCGGCGACCCGACGGTTGGCGGAATCGGTCACCTGCGTGGACGACGTGCGCATCCGGCGGCGCTGACCCGGGGCCAGGGGTCAGGTCGGGCGGAACTCCTCGTCGGTCGCGTCGTACCGGCCGTGCTCGACGGCCAGGAACCGGAACTCCTCGGGCGCCGGCCACTCCGCGGACCCGGCGACCGGCTTCGGCCGCGGCCGCCGGGGCACCGACGCGCCCGCACCACCACCGCGGCCGCGGTAGACCACCAGCCCGTGCACCCGGTCCGGGACCGCGTCGAGCGCCGCCTGGACGGCGGGCAGCGCCCGGTAGCGCTCGAGCCGCTCGTCGTCGGGGAAGGCCAGTTCGAGGACGACGCCCCAGCGCGTCTCGTGCCACTCCCAGTACAGGGCGTAGTTCGTCACCGCAGCCTCGACCAGGTCGTTGCCGTGGGCGTCCTGCCAGAGCGACGCCGGGAAGCCCTCGGCGTCGAGCACCTCGATCGTGAGCCACTCGGCCACGACGCAACGTTAGGCCCGCCGCCGCCCGGCCGTCTACGTCCGCCCGGCGAGCAGCTCGGCCAGGTGCAGGCCGCGCCGGCCGGCGAGCTGGTCGAGCTGGGTGCGGCAGGAGAAGCCGTCGGCGAGGACGACGGCGTCCGGTCCGAGCCCGCGGACGGCGGGCAGCAGCTGCTGCTCGGCGACCGCCACCGAGACCTCGTGGTGGCCGCGCTCGACGCCCCAGTTGCCGGCCAGTCCGCAGCAGCCGCCCAGCCGGGTCACGGTCGCGCCGGCCTGGCGTAGCAGCCGCTCGTCGGCCGCCCAGCCCAGCACCGACGCGTGGTGGCAGTGCGGCTGGGCGACGACCTCCAGCCCGGCCAGCGACGGCGGCTCCCAGCCGGGGGTGTCCGCCAGCAGCTCGGCCAGGGTGCGGGTGGCCGCCTTCACCCGCACGGCCGCGGGGTCGTCGACCAGGTCCACGGCCTCGCCGCGCAGCACCGCGGTGCAGGAGGGCTCCACCCCGACGATCGGCACGCCGGCGTCGGCCAGCGGCGCGAGGGCCCGCACCGTGGTGCCGAGGATCCGCTGCGCGGCGTCGAGCTGGCCGGTGGTGATCCAGGTCAGCCCACAGCACGTGTCGGCGTCCGGCACCTGGACCCGGTAGCCGGCCCGCTCCAGCACCTCGGCCGCAGCCCAGGCGACCGACGGCGCGAAGTGGTCGGTGAACGAGTCCACCCACAGCGCCACCGGGGCGCCCTCGCCCCGGGCCGGCGGCCGGCCCGCCCACTCGGCCCGGAACGTCCGGACGGCGAACGGCGGCAGCTCGCGGCGCTGGTCCATGCCGGCCGACCACTTCGCCAGCCGCCCGCCGAGCCGCGAGCCCATGACCGCGTTCACCGCCCGCGGCGCCCGCGCGGCCAGGTCGGCCCAGCGCGGCAGCCACCCGAGCGTGTAGTGCGGCCGGGGCCGGGGCCGGCGCCGGTAGGACTGGTGCAGCACCTCGGCCTTGTAGGAGGCCATGTCCACCCCGGTCGGGCAGTCGCGCGAGCAGCCCTTGCAGGACAGGCACAGGTCCAGCGCGGCGTGCACCTCCGGGGAGCGCCAGTCCCGCACCGGCCCGCCCGGCGCGAGCATCTCCTGCAGCACCCGGGCGCGGCCGCGGGTGGTGTCCTTCTCCTCCCGCGTGGCCGGCCAGGACGGGCACATGACGCCGCCGGCGGACTGCAGGTCGGCCCGGCACTTGCCGACGCCGGTGCAGCGGTGCACCGCCGCGGCGAAGTCGCCGCCGTCGTGCGGGTACGCCAGCGCCAGCCGCTCCCGCCGCGGGCGGACGGCGGCCACCCGCACGTCCTCGTCGAAGCGGGCCGGGCGCACCAGCACGCCCGGGTTGAGCACGTCGTCCGGGTCGAACAGGCCCTTCACCCGCTCGAAGAGCGCCAGCGCGGCGGGGGAGTACATGTGCGGGAGCAGCTCGCTGCGCGCCCGCCCGTCGCCGTGCTCGCCCGAGATCGACCCGCCGTAGCCGGCGACCAGCCGGGCGGCGTCCTCGATGAAGGCGCGGTAGGCCTTGCGGCCCCGGTCGGGCTCGCGGTCGAACGGGAAGTCGATCCGCACGTGCACGCAGCCGTCGCCGAAGTGGCCGTACGGCACGCCCTGCAGGTCGTGCTCGGTCAGCAGCGCCTCGAACCCGCGCAGGTACGAGCCCAGCGACTCCGGCGGCACGGCGGCGTCCTCCCACCCGGCGTGCGCGGGCCGGCCGTCGGACGTCCGGGCGGCCAGCCCCGCGCCGTCCTCCCGGATCCGCCAGATCGCCGCGGCCTGCGCCGCCTCGGTGACGACCAGCGAGTCCAGCGCGGCGGCGTCGGCGAGCACCCCGCGGGCCTTCGCCTCCACCTCGGCCACGGTGTCGCCGGTCAGCTCCACGATCAGCCAGCCCTCGCCGCGCGGCAGCTCCGGCACGGTCGCCGCGGGGACGTCGCGCAGCCGCTGCACGATGCGCGCGTCGAGGCCCTCGACGGCGGTGGGGGAGTGCGGCAGCAGCCCGGGGGTGGCGTCGGCGGCGTCGGCCATCGTCGGGTAGCCGAGCACCACCAGACCGCGCACGGGCGCGTCGGCGACCAGCCGCACGGTCGCGCCGAGCACCAGCGCCAGCGTCCCCTCGCTGCCGACCAGGGCGCGGGCCACGTCGAAGCCGCGTTCCGGCAGCAGGTGCTCCAGCGAGTAGCCCGAGACCTGCCGGCCGAAGCGGCCCAGCTCGGTGCGGATCGTCGCCAGCTCGCCGTCCACCAGCCGGCGCAGCTCGTCCAGGACCCCACCCGTGCCGGTCGGCGCGAGGCTCAACCGCTGCCCGCCGCCGGTCACGACGTCCAGCGCGACGACGTTGTCCGACGTCCGGCCGTAGCCCAGGGCCCGCGAGCCGCAGGCGTTGTTGCCGATCATCCCGCCGACGGTGCAGCGGTTGTGCGTGCTCGGGTCCGGGCCGAAGCGCAGCCCGTGCGGCCGGGCGGCGGCCTGCAGCGCCGCCTGGACCACGCCGGGGTCGACGACGGCGGTGCGGCCTTCCGGGTCGATCGCGGAGATCCCGTGCAGGTGCCGGCTGGTGTCGACGACGACGCCGGGGCCCACGGCGTTGCCGGCGATCGACGTCCCGGCGCCGCGGGCGGTGAGCGGGACGCCGAGCTCGCGGCAGACCTCGAGCGTCGCCACCACCTCGTCGGGGTGCCGCGGCCGGACCACCGCGCGCGGCAGCACGCGGTAGAGCGAGGCGTCCGAGGAGTACAGCGCGCGGGCCAGACCGGAGTCGTCGACGTCGTCGACGCCGGCCCGGCGCAGCGCCTCGCGCACCGCGACGGCATCGATGGTCGGCTGCTGCGTCGTCACCCGGCCAGTCTCCGGCCCGGGCCGGGACGGCGCCTACGGGACCCCGGCGGAGATCTCCGTGTGCGGCAGGTTGGCCCGGGCCCAGAGCGCCGCGGACGTGCGGTCCCGGACGCCGATCCGCTGGAACACGCTGGTCAGGTGGGCCTTCACGGTGCCCTCGCGGATGCCCAGGGCGCGGGCGATCTGCTTGTTGGCCAGGCCCTGGCCGACGAGGGCCAGCACCTCCTGCTCGCGCTCGGTCAGGTCGCCGGCGGGGGAGGCCGCCCGGCGGTCGCGCAGCAGGGTGCGGGCCACCCGCGGGTCCAGCGGCGAGTCGCCCCGCGCCACCGACCGGATCGCCTCCAGCAGGTCGGCCGGTGCGGCGTCCTTGAGCACGTAGCCGAGGGCGCCGGCGTCGAGCGCCTCCACGACCCGGTCCCGGTCGGAGAAGGAGGTGAGCACCAGGACGGCCACGTCCGGGTGCTCCGCGGTGATCCGGGCGGTCGCGGCGATGCCGTCCATGACCGGCATGGACAGGTCCATGAGGACCACGTGGGGGCTCGACGCCGTCACCGCCTCCAGCGCCTGGGCGCCGTCGGCGGCCGTGTCCACCACGCGCATGTCCTCGGCGCCGCTGATCAGGCCGGTCAGGCCGGCGCGCATCAGGGCATGGTCGTCGACCAGCAGGACGTCGATCACGGCTGCGGAACCTCCAGTCGGGTGCTGGTGCCGGCGCCGGGCGCCGTGCGCAGGCGCAGCCGGGCACCGGCGGTGGTGGCCAGGTCCTGCAGGACGCTCAGGCCCAGGTGCCCCGAGCGTCCGCGGTGGCGCACCGCCTCGAGGTCGAAGCCGATCCCGTCGTCGTCGATCTCGAGGACGACGCGCCTGGTCAGCCGGGTGACCGTCACGTCCACCCGGGTGGCCTGCGCGTGCTTCGCCACGTTGAGCAGGCTCTCCTGCGCGACGCGGAACAGCAAGGTCGCGGTGTCCAGGGGGACGTCGAGCGGGTCGGGGACACGGACCCGGACGTCGATGCCGCGGGAGCCCAGCCGGTCGGCGAGGTCGTCGAGGGCGGTGGCCAGGCCCGCCCGCTCCAGCGTCGGCGGGTAGATCTCGACGAGCAGGGAGCGCAGCGAGCCCGCCGACTCGCGCAGCGCGGTCGCGGCGTCGCCCAGGACACCGGCCACCTCGCAGTTGCCGCGGCCGTCCTCGCGCAGCCGGTCCGCGGCGCCGGCCACGAGCAGGGCGGAGGCCGAGACGTCCTGGACGATCCCGTCGTGCAGGTTGCCCGCGATGCGCCGCCGCTCCTCGGTGGAGGAGTCCAGCGCTCGGGTCTGCAGCAGCTCGCGCTCGCGGTGGGTGGCGCGCAGCTGCGCGACCATCCGGTGGGCGAGGGGCAGCTGCATCGCCAGGAAGGCCAGCAGGACCGCCACCGAGATGGGCGCGAACCGCCACCAGATGTCGGTCTGCCGCTCGAGCACGAGGTCGTACGGGGAGTAGGTCTCCAGCCCGAGGCGCTCGCCGCTCGGCGTCACGACGGCCCGGTAGACCTCGAGCAGCCGCCCGAACGGGCGCTCGTACTTGTTCTCCTCGCGGCTGAGGTCGCTGACCTCGGCCTGCGTCGTCCCGTCGACAAGGGCCTCCTGGTCCTCGTCGTCCAGCGTGAACTGCGCACCGATCAGGCGCTTCTCGTCCGAGTAGACGATGAGGCCCTGGGGCGTCCAGATCTTGACCCGGACGATGCCGACCTCCCCGAGCCGGCCGAAGACGCCGTCGAGCCGGGCGATCGCGGCCCGGTTCGCCGCGGGGTCGTTCGCGAGCAGGCCGTCGTCGAGGGCGGCCTCGACCACCAGGACGGCGAGGGTGTCGGTCCGCTGACGGGCGTCGGCGATGCCTTCCTCCTCCGCCGCGGCCCGGCTCGCCCAGATGCTGCCCGCGAGCAGCAGCAGGACGGCGACCACGTTGGCGGCGAGGAAGCGCCCGACGACCCGCCGGGTCGAGGGCAGCGCGCGGGAACGGCCGGCCGCCAGGCCGTCGACGAGCATGGTCCAGCCGGGCGTGCTTCGGCCGTCCACGGGCCGGTTGAGCACCAGCGAGTGTTGGCCCACGCCCGGCCCTCCTCGTTCCGCGTCGACGTGCGGGGATGTGCACAGATGGTGACCGGTTCGCGCGCCGGAGAAGATCCCCGAACCGGGGGGTCAGCGGTGCAGCGGCCGCAGGGCGGGTCGTCCGGTCGTCGCCCTGCCCGGTGACCGCCCGGGTGGTCGGGCGCGGCGCCGTGCACCACCGCGCGGGGCGCCGCGGGCGGAGCCGCCCTCGAGGACGGCGACGATGGCCGTCGCCAGGCCCACCGTGTCGTCGGCGGAGACGACCAGGCTGACGGGCTGCTGCCGCCCTGAGGGGAAGCGCTCGAAACAGGACCGGTCGGCCGGTCCGGCGCTCGCGCCGGTGAGGACGTCGAGCAGCAGGGCGGGCTCCTCGCCGGCGGTCTCCGGCTCGACCCGGCGGGGCAGGACCAGGGCGCTGCTCGAGCCCGCCGCCTCGCTCGACGCCGGCCCGTGGAAGTGGATCCGGTCCTGCAGGGAGAGCGCGCGCACCTGCGCGCGCAGGTCGTCCTCGAGGGGGCCCTCGCCGACCAGGTCCAGGTGGAGGTGCGGGCGGTCGGCGGCGAGCATGCCGAACGCCGTCACCAGCGTGTCGACGCCGAACCCGGCCACCATCGGGGACACGCACAGCACCCGCTGCGGAGACAGCGCGCCGGACGATTCCTCTGCAGGCATCGTTGCCCTTCCTTCGGTCGACCCCGGTGTCGGGGACAGACCATCAGGTCAGGGGTCCAGAACGCCTTTGGACACCAGTCCTACGACCCGCCGGAGCGGGGTGGATCCGCCGGCCGGATCCACCCCGCGTCGCCTCACTCGGTGGGCGGCTCGTCGCGGCCGGACTCCTCGGCCTCGTCGGCCTCCTCCTTGGTCCTGTGCACCGCGCCGTCGGCGTGCTCCGGCGGGCCGTAGACGGTGTAGAGGATCAGCGGGTTCTCGCCGGTGTTGAGGAAGTTGTGCTTCGCGCCCGCGGGGACGACGACCAGGTCGCCCTGCGCCACCTTCTTGGTGCTGCCCGAGACGCGAGCCTCGCCGGTGCCGCTGACGAAGGTGAGGATCTGGTCGGTGTCCTCGTGCACCTCCTCGCCGATCTCGCCGCCCGCAGGGATCGTCATGATCACCAGCTGGGTGTTCTTGCCGGTCCAGAGCACGCGGCGGAAGTCCGGGCTCTTCTCGGCCTCGGTCGCGATCGTGTAGTTGATGACGGACGCCACGGGCGAACTCCTCGTCTTCGGACGGACGGTCTCGCCGCTGGTCCTATCCCGCGATCGAGAGGCCTACGCGTCGGGCGGCCGGTGTCGCCCGACCGGGTCACCCGTGGTGTTCGAGCAGGCAGAGGAGGACGGAGGCGGCCACGTCGGCGTCCTCGGTGACGCGCTCGGCCTCGCCGCGCTCCACGCGGACCAGCATCAGCTCGTTGATGCCGCCGACGGCGGCCAGCACCAGCTCGCGGCCGACCGGCCGGACCTCGCCGGGGTGCGCCTCCCTCAGCTCGTCGGCGACCTCGACCAGCAGGTCGACGTAGCGGTCCACCACGGCGCGGCGCAGCTCGAGCGCCGCGCGCCCGGCCGCCTGCACCTCGACGAGCGCGGCCCAGGCGACCGCGGGACCGGCCGCGAGCACGGCCAGGTAGGACTCGACGCTCGTGCGCACGCGGTCCCGCCACGGCAGCCCGGCGGCCCGCGCGTCGTCCTGCGCGCGCCGCACCGTGCCGAGCATCGTGTCGGTGGCCCGCTGGTACAGCTCGAGCAGGCACTGCTCCTTGTCCCGGAAGTGGGCGTAGACCACGGTCTTGGAGACCTGGCCGACCCGCGCGATGTCGGACATCGTCGTGGCGCGGTAGCCCTTCTCGGCCATGCACGTGGCGAGGGCCCGCAGGATCCGGCCGCGACGGTGCCCGTCGTCCACGGCCGGGTCGTCCACCACCGGTGCAGTCGAGACGAGTGCCCCCATCGGCCCGACTGTATCGCCGAACCTCGGGTCCGGGCGCTTCGCGAGCCGCCGCGGCGGGCATGGGTGGGGCGTGACCTCATCGCCTGCCAGCAGTCCCGTCCGGCCGGTTCCCGTCCGGGCGATCCTGGCCGTCATCGGCCTGGTGCTGGCGACGGCGTTCCTGCTCTACCTGGTCATCGAGACCCGCCGCGTGCTCACCTGGATCGTGATCGGCGCGTTCTTCGCCGTGGCCCTGGCCCCGCTGACCGGCTGGGTGCAGCGGCGGCTGCTCGGCGGCCGCCGCCGGGCGCTGGCCACCTTCCTCGTCTTCCTCGTCGTGTTCCTCGTGCTCGCCGGGCTGATCACCGCCTTCGCCGTCCCGCTGGTCCAGGAGGGCGCGAAGTTCGCCGGGCAGCTGCCCGGCCTGGTCGACGACGCGCGCCACGGCCGCGGACCGGTCGGCGACCTGCTCGAGCGCACGAACGCGCTGCAGTGGGTGCAGGACAACCAGGACCGGATCGGCCAGTTCGCCCAGGGCCTGACCGCCCCCGCCGCCGGCGTGATCGGCAGCGTCGCCACCGGCCTGGCGGGGCTCGCGACCGTGCTGGTGCTGGCCTACCTCATGGTGCTCGAGGGCCCGAAGCTCGTCGACGGCGTGATCAACCTGTTCCCGCCGGAGCGCGGGGAGCGGATCCGGCGGGTCGGCCACGACTGCGCCAAGTCGGTGACCGGCTACATCTCCGGCAACCTGCTGATCAGCTTCATCTGCGGGGTGCTGACCTACGTCGTCCTGCTGATCGCCGGCGTGCCCTTCGCCGGCCTGGTCGCGCTCTTCGTCGGCCTGGCCGACCTCATCCCGCTGGTCGGCGCGACGATCGGCGGCGTCGTCGCGGTCGTCGCCGGCTTCGTGCACTCGGTGCCCGCGGGCATCGCCGTCCTGGTGTTCTTCCTGCTCTACCAGCAGCTGGAGAACCACCTGCTCCAGCCGCTGATCTTCGCCCGGACGGTGAAGCTGAACCCGCTGACCGTGATCGTCGCGATCCTCCTCGCCGTGGAGCTGATGGGCGTCCTCGGCGCGCTGCTGGCGATCCCGGTGGCCAGCATGGTCCAGGTGATCCTGCGCGACGTCTGGGACCACCGCCGCGGCCGGCCGAAGGCGGAGCCGACCGTCGGCGAGGAGCGGGAACCGGTCGGGGAGGACGGCGGCGTGCGCAATGTCACGGGCGACGGCGGAAGGGTCGGTGCCGCGCAGGTGTCGTCCTCAGGGTGACGACGGTGACCGCCCCGACGCCCGCTCGTGCCCCCGCCCGCGCCTATGCGGTGTGGCTGGTCGGTCTGTTCGCCTACGCGGTGGCAGTGTTCCACCGCGGCTCGCTCGGCGTCGCCGCGGTCGAGGCGCAGCACCGCTTCGACGCCGGGGCCTCGGCGATCTCGCTGTTCCTGGTCCTCCAGCTGGCCGTCTACGCCGCGATGCAGGTGCCCGTGGGCGTCGCGCTCGACCGGTTCGGCTCGCGGGCGCTCATCGTCGCGGGCGCGGTCACCATGGCGGCGGGGCAGCTGATCCTGGCGCTGGCCACCGACGTCCCGACCGCAGTCGTCGCGCGCGTGCTCATCGGGGCCGGCGACGCGATGACCTTTATCAGCCTGCTGCGGGTGATCGGGTTGTGGTTCCCCGGCACGACCGTTCCGCTGATCACGCAGGCGACCGGCATCTTCGGCCAGCTGGGGCAGATCGCCGCCGCCTACCCGCTGGTCGCGCTGCTGCACGCGACCTCGTGGCGCAGCACCTTCCTCGGCGCCGCGGCGGTCGGCGTCTTCGCGGGCGTCCTGGTGCTCGCGACGCTGCGTGACGCCCCGCCGGGGACGCCGCGGCCGCGTGCCGCCGGTATGCCCGAGGTGCGCCGCCGGCTGGCCGACACCTGGCGCGAGCCGGGCACCCGGCTGGGGCTCTACACCCACCTGGTCACCCAGTTCTCCGGCACCGTCTTCGCCCTGCTCTGGGGCTACCCCTTCCTCGTGCTGGGGGAGGGCCTGGCCCCGGGGACGGCGGCCGGGCTGCTGACCCTGCTCGTGCTCGTCGGCATGGCGTTCGGCCCGTTGCTGGGCCGGCTGTGCGGGCGCTGGCCGCTGCGCCGCTCCAACCTCGTCTTCTCGATCCTGCTGGCGACCGCCACGGCGTGGACGGTCGTGCTGCTCTGGCCGGGGCGGGCGCCCCTGCCGGTGCTCGTGCTGCTGGTGGTCGTGCTCGGCACGAACGGCCCCGGCTCGATGATCGGCTTCGACTACGCGCGCACCGAGAACCCGGCGGAGCGGATGGGCAGCGCCAGCGGCGTGGTCAACGTCGGCGGGTTCTTCGCCTCGCTGTGCACGATCCTCGCGGTGGGCGCGGTGCTCGACCTGCTGACGCCGGGCGGCTCGACCGGCTACGACCTCGGCGCGTTCCGGGCCGCGTTCGCCGTCCAGTACGTGTTCTGGGCGATCGGCCTGATCGGCGTGCTGCGGCACCGCCGCCAGGTGCGCGCCCGGCTGGCCCGCGACGGGGTCGTGCTCGTGCCGCTGCACGTGGCCGTCGGTGCCCGGCTGCGCGGCGGCTCCGCCTACCGCTGACCCTGGCTCGCCGCCCGGGAGCGGAAGTCGCCGCGGCCGGTGTCGTTGCGCCAGTGGGCGAACGACTCGCCGCTCTGCTCCTCGAGCAGCGCGATGTCGTCGAGCAGCGGCGCCAGCACCTCGCGGCGCACCTCGACCGGCAGGGGCGGGCGCTTCGCGTGCCCGGCGTGCAGCGCCGCCATCAGCGGCCGGCTCGCCTGCCGCCAGACCTGCGGGGGAGCGAACGCGCCGAGCGCCGCGCCGGCGCGGACGACCCGGGCCAGCGCCCGGTAGCGCGCCCCGTCGGCGACGTAGGGCTTGACGTTCTCCGGCGGGACGGCGTGCGCCTGCCCCTCGGCGACACCGAGGAAGGCGCAGACCCGGTCGAGCGTCTGCTGCGGGGTGTCGACGAGCTCCCGGTAGCGCAGGAGCAGCACCTGCTCGCGGGGGAAGCGGGTCAGCAGGTCCCGCAGCTGCTCGCCGTAGCGGCCCAGCCCGCGGTAGTGCCAGAACGGCGCCCACCCCCCGGCGATCCGCCGCTCCTCCGCCCGGACGGCGGCCAGGAAGTCGGCCTCCGGCTCGAGTCCGTCGGCGCGCAGGTGCACCCAGTTGGACACCGCCCGGTCGACCGGATCGCGGACGACGAGCACGATCCGGGCGTCGGGCACGTCGGCGGCGATCCGGGCGTGCGCGGCGCGGTCGTACAGGTAGAACGGCGTGCTCTCGCCGCGGACCGCCCCGGCCGGGGCGCCGTCGAACAGGGCGACGTACCGCTCCCGCCGCCAGATCCACTCCCCGGCGCTGTGCGCGTCGCCCGGCCCCCGCTGGCGGGAGCGGGCGGGCGGGCGGCCGCCGGTGAGGTAGTACTTGGGCTCCTTGACCGGGGAGAGGTACAGCCCCGGGTGCGTCGCGAGGGCCGCGTGCAGCGCCGTCGTCCCCGCCTTGGGGGCGCCGGCGATGAAGAACTGGGGCAATCGCTCGGCCATGGCGCCATTTCTACCAATTCCACCGTGATGATGGGGATTCTGAGGGCTAACCTGCAGGGACCGCCACCGTCGCCGGGGAGCCGCACGTTGACCAGCAGTCTGTCGTCCCGTTCCGACCTCGTGCCCCCCGCGGGGAGCCTGCTCGCCCGCACCGACCGCTTCTGGGACGACGCCGTGGTGGCCGTCGTCCCCGAGGACGCCCGGCCCGGCGCCTGGGCCGGTGGCCCGTCGGCGCTGCTCGTCGACGGGGTCTGGTGGCTGGCCTACCGACTGCGCCGGCCGATCGGCGAAGGCCGCGGGTACGCCAACGTGGTCGCCCGCTCGGCGGACGGCGTCACCTTCGAGCAGGTCGTGCGCATCGCCCGTGACGACTTCGGCGCCGAGTCCCTCGAGCGCCCCGCCCTCGTGCGCACCCCGGAGGGGCGGTGGCGGCTCTACGTCAGCTGCGCCACCCCGGGCACCAAGCACTGGCGGGTCGACCTGCTCGAGGCCGGCTCGGTGGAGGACCTCGGCGGGTCGCGGCCGGAGACGGTGCTGGCGGGCAGTGCCACCGCCGCGGTGAAGGACCCGGTGATCCGCCTCGTCGACGACCGCTGGCACCTGTGGGCCTCGGTGCACCCGCTCGACGACCCCGATGCCACCGACCGGATGACCACCGAGCACGCGACCAGCCCCGACGGGCGGGCGTGGACGTGGACGGGCACCGCGCTGGCCGGCACCCCGGGCACCTGGGACGCCCGCGGGGTCCGGTTCGCCACGGTCCTCCTCGGCCCCGGCGGCCCGGACGACCCGGCGACCTGGGCGCTCTACGACGGACGCGCCACCGCGGAGGAGAACTGGGAGGAGCGCACCGGGGTGGCCCGGGCCACCGGCGACGGCGGCCGCTTCGCCGCCGACCCCGACGGCCCGGCGCTGGCCAGCCCGCACGCACCCGGCGGCCTGCGCTACGCCGACGCCGTCCCGCTGCCCGACGGCACCACCCGCTGGTTCTACGAGGCGACCCGCGCCGACGGCGCGCACGAGCTGCGGACGGTGCTGCTGCCCTCCTGACCGCAGGCGGCGCCGCCGAACCGGGAGCACACTCCGGCCATGACCTGGCTCTCCCGCGCCGCAGCAGCCGGCCTCTCCGCCCTGGGCGCGGTGGCCGCCCGCGACCTCCTCCAGCGCGAGCACACCCTGCTGCGCAACTTCCCGGTCATCGGGCACGCGCGCTACCTCATCGAGGCGGTCGGCCCCGAGCTGCGCCAGTACCTCGTCGCCGGCAACAACGAGGAACGGCCGTTCACCCGCGACCAGCGGCGCTGGGTGTACGCGTCGGCGAAGAAACAGAACAACTACTTCGGCTTCGGCACCGACAACGACCTCGAGTACACGGCCGGCTACCCGATCATCAAGCACAAGACGTTCGGCCGGGCGGTGCCCACCACCAACGTGCACGCCGGCAGCGAGGTGGCGCTGCCCTGCGCCAAGGTGCTCGGCGCCGCCCGCGGCCGGGCCCACGCGTTCCGCCCGGCATCGGTCGTGAACATCTCGGCGATGAGCTTCGGCTCGCTGTCCGGCCGCGCGGTCGAGGCGCTCAACCGCGGCGCGGCGCTGGCCGGCTGCCTGCACAACACCGGCGAGGGCGGCCTGTCGGTGCACCACCGGCACGGCGGCGAACTGGTCTTCCAGATCGGCACCGCCTACTTCGGCTGCCGCGACGAGCACGGCCGCTTCGACCTCGCCCGCCTGAAGGACCTGGTCGCGTCGGCACCGGTGCGGGCGCTGGAGATCAAGCTCAGCCAGGGCGCGAAGCCGAGCCTGGGCGGGGTGCTGCCGGCGGCCAAGGTGTCGGCGGAGATCGCCGCGGCGCGCGGCGTGCCGGAGGGCGAGGACTGCATCAGCCCGTCCCGGCACGCGGAGTTCTCCGACCCCGACAGCATGCTCGACTGGGTGGAGCTGCTCGCGGCGGAGACCGGCCTGCCGGTCGGGATCAAGTCGGCGGTGGGCGACATGGCCTTCTGGCACGAGCTCACCGAGCTGATGGCGACCACCGGCCGCGGCGTCGACTTCGTGACCGTCGACGGCGGCGAGGGCGGCACGGGCGCCGCGCCGCTGATCTTCACCGACTCGGTCTCGCTGCCGTTCCAGCTCGGATTCGCGCGGGTCTACACGGTCTTCGCCCGCGCCGGGCTGCACGAGCAGGTGGCGTTCATCGGCGGCGGCAAGCTCGGCCTGCCGGACAACGCGGTCGTCGCCTTCGCCCTGGGCTGCGACCTGGTCAACGTCGCCCGCGAGGCCATGCTCGCCATCGGCTGCATCCAGGCGCAGAAGTGCCACACCGACACCTGCCCCACCGGGGTCGCCACGCAGAGCCCCTGGCTGGCGCACGGGCTGGACCCGGCCCTGAAGTCGGTGCGCGCGGCCACCTACATCAGCACCTTGCGGCGGGACCTGCTCAAGGTCGCCGAGGCCTGCGGCGTCGAGCACCCGGGACTGATCGACACCTCGTCGGTCGAGGTGCTGACCGGGCGGACGGCGTCGCGTCCGCTGCGCGAGGTCTACGACTACGAGCCGGAGTGGGGCCTGCCGTCGGAGGCCGACCGGACGGAGATCGTCCGGCTGATGACGGCGGAGGCGCCGCAGGGCGGCAGCGCGCCGCCGTCGCCCACCGCCGTCGGCTGACCGCCCCGGGAAGGGCTCCGGGGGCGGCCCACCCGGTTGCGCGCTACCGTCGTGCCGACCTGGGACGAGAGGTCCGCGGCTCATGATGCGGCGAGGGAATCGGTCGGGGGGATGCCCGACCCTGCCCGCCGCCGGGCCGCCCGGGGGGCTGTCGTCGCAGGTTCCTGGATGAGCGAACCGATCCTGACCGGCCCCGAAGAGGCGACGGCGGCGCAGCTGGCGCGCTACCGCGCCCTGGTCGAGCACGCGCCGGACGCGATCGTCATCCTGGACGTCGGGCTCGGGCGGTTCGTCACCGTCAACCGCGCCGCGGAGGAGCTGTTCGGCCTGCCCCGCGAGGAGCTGCTGCAGCTCGGCCCGGTGGACGTCAGCCCGGAGGTGCAGCCCGACGGCCGCGCGTCGGCCGACGCCGTCCGGGCCCATGTCGAGGCGGCGGCCGCCGGGGGCCGGCCGCGCTTCGCCTGGACGCACCGCCGGGCCGACGGCGGCGACGTGCCCTGCGAGGTCACCCTGCTCCGGCTGCCGGCGGAGGACCGCGTGCTCGTCCGCGGCAGCGTGCTCGACGTCAGCGAGCGGCTCGCCGCGGAGGCCGACCGCGCGGCAGCGGCGGCCGAGCAGGCGGGCCGCCGGGCGGCGGAGGCCGGGGCCGCCCGGCTGGCCGCGATGGTCGCGGGGCTCAACGCGGTCGTGTGGGAGCGCAACCCGTTCACGCTGCAGATCCGCTTCGTCAACGACCGCGTCCAGGAGTTGCTCGGCCACCCGGCGGCCGCGTGGATGGCCGACCCCGACCTGTGGCGGCGCACCGTCCACCCCGACGACCGCGAGCGCGCGTTCGCGACGGTCCGGCAGGCGGTCGACGACGGCAAGGACTTCGCCCTGACCTACCGTGCCCACGCCGCCGACGGCCGGCTGGTCTGGCTGCACCACCTCGGTCACGTGGCCCGCGACGAGGCCGGGACGGCGACCGCGCTGCACGGGGTCCTGATCGACGTGACCGAGCAGAAGCGCCGGGAGCAGGCCGGGGTCCTCCTCGCCGCGGCCGGGCGGTTGCTCGCCGCCCCCGGCGCCGTGGAGGACCGGCTCAGCGCGGTGGCCGAGCTGACCGTGGGGGTGCTGGGGGAGCGGGCGAGCGTGTGGCTGCGCCAGGACGACGGGCGCTACCGCGCGGTGGCCGCGGCGCCCGCCGACTTCGCCCCCGCCGTCCTCGGTCTCGACCCCGTCACCGTGCCCGGTGACCTGCAGGCGACCTACCGCAGCGGCCTCCCGTTCCTCATCCAGCAGGTCGACGACGCGATGCGCCGCCGGGTGGCCCGCGACGCCGAGGAGTACCGGCGCATCGCCGAGCTCGGCACGCGGACCGTGCTCGTCGTCCCGCTGGTCACCGGCGGGACCGTGGTCGGCCTGCTCAACGTGGTGACCGTGCAGGCCGAACGGCACTTCGACGACGCCGACCTCCAGCTCGCCGGCGAGCTCGGCCATCGGCTCTCGGTCAGCGTGGCCGCGGAGCGGATGGCCGCGCACCAGCGGGCCCTGTACGAGCTGACCCGCCGGCTGGCCGGCGCGGGCACGGTGGCCGAGGCGGCCGCCGAGCTCTCGTCGGGGCTGCGCACCGTGCTCGGCGCCTCCGTCGCGACGGTCTGCGTGCTCGGGGCGGACGGGCTGCTGCGCCCGGTGGAGGTCTCGGGCTACCCCGCCGACCGGCTCGCGGCCTACTCGGCCATGCGGCTGACCGCCCCGCTCCCGGTCACCGAGGCCGCGCGCACCGGTCGCCCGGTCTGGCTGCCGGACCGCGCCGCGTGGCTGGCGCGCTACCCCGAGGCCGTCGGTGGCCTGATGGACAACACCGAGGCGGCCGCGGCGCTGCCGCTGTCGGTCGGCGGGCGGGTGCTGGGCAGTCTCGGCGTCAGCTTCCCGGCGGCGCGCGAGTTCGACGCGGACGAGCGGGGCTTCCTGATGACGCTCGCCGGTCAGGCCGGCGTCGCCGTCGAGCGGGCGGCCCTGGCCGACAGCCGGCGGGAGATCGCCGAGACGCTGCAGCAGAGCCTCCTGCCCCGGTCGCTGCCGCGCCTGGAGCGGCTGGCGGTCAGCGCCCGGTACCTGCCGGGGGCGTACGGCGCCTCGGCCGGTGGCGACTGGTACGACGTGCTGCCGCTGGACGGCGGCCGCCTCGCCCTGGTGGTCGGTGACGTGGTCGGCGAGGGCGCCCCGGCCGCGGCGGTCATGGGCCAGCTGCGCAGCGCGCTCGCCGCCCTGCTCCTCGAGGGGCACCCGCCGGCCCGGGCGCTCGAGCTGCTCGACCGGTTCGCCGGCTCGGTGGAGGGGGCGCGGGTCAGCACCGCCGCCTGCCTGCTGCTCGACCCGGGGTCGGGCCGGCTGTCCTACAGCCTGGCCGGCCACCCGCCGCCGCTGCGCCTCGGCCCGGGGGGTGCCGGGTACCTCGACGGGCCGCCGGGGCCGGCGCTGGGCCTGTCCACCCGCACCGGACGCACCGACTTCGGCACCACGCTGTCCCCGGGGGAGACCCTGGTGCTCTACACCGACGGCCTCATCGAGCGCCGGGGCGCCACCCTCGACGACGGGCTCGCCCGGCTGGCCGATGCCGCCCGGCCGGCGCGCGGCATCGGCGTGGCCGGGCTGGTCGACGGCGTCCTGGCCGCGCTGCTCCCGGGCACCCGGGCCGACGACGACGTCGCCGTCCTGGCCGCCCGGCTGCTGCCGGCGCCGCTGGAGCTGGCCCTGCCGGCCGATCCCGCCCGGCTGCGGGACCTGCGGCGGTCGGTGGCCGGCTGGGCGGAGGAGGCCGGGCTCGGCGAGCGCACGACCGGCGACCTCCAGCTCGCCCTGGGCGAGGCCGTCGCCAACGCCGTCGAGCACGCCTACAGCGCCGGGGGCGGCCCCGGCTCGGTGGGGGTGACCGCGGCCGCCGAGGACGACGCCGTCGCGGTCACCGTCACCGACACCGGGCTGTGGCGGCCGGTGCCGACCGACCCGGGGTTCCGCGGCCGGGGCCTGCAGATCATCCGTGAGCTGGCCGACGCGGTGCAGCTGCGGCCGGGGCCGCACGGGACCACGGTCAGCTTCCGGATGCCGCTGCCGACGGCACCGGAAGCCGCCGGGGGGTGGGCGCCGGGGCGCGCCGCGCGGCCGGCCGCGGTGCGCGTGATCGAGCGGGGCGGCGGGCGCTGCGTCGAGGTCGCCGGTGACCTCGATCTGGCCGCGGTGGGGGCGGTGCGCGAGGCCCTGCTGCGCGAGGTCGGCGTTCCTGGCCCGGTGCAGCTCGACCTCACCGGCCTGGGGCATCTCACCAGCGTCGGCATCGGCCTGCTCGACGAGCTGGTGCGCGGTACCCCGGTGCTCGACGTCGTCCTGCCGACCGGCGGGCCGGCGCGCCGGGCGCTGGAGGTCACCGGCATGGTGGCCGTGCTGCAGGGCCGACACCCCTCGTCACCCGGCGAGAGCCCGGCGTAGCGACGCGCAAGCACCCGGTTTCCCATTCCGAGACATCGGGGAGCAGTCGCCGCCAGGACCGCTAGCTTCGCTTCCTCACCGAGCGCGGTCCGAACCCCTGGGGGCATTCGATTTGGCCGGCTATGTGTACCGGTGCGGGACCTGCGGTCCCTGGGAGGTCCACCGGCCGATCGGGACGGCGGATCCGACGAGCGTGTGCCCCCGCTGCGGTGCGGCGGGGCGACGGATGTACACGCCGCCGCTGGTGAGCCGGGGTTCCGGCCCGGCCGCGGCGGCGCGACTGCGCGACGAGGCGAGCAGCGACGCGCCGGAGGTGACCACCGCGGTCCCGCCGGCGGCGCGGCGGTCGGCGCCGGCCGACCCGAGGTGGCAGGCCCTGCCGCGACCGTAGCGGCGGGCACCGGTCAGACCGCAGGGAGCGCGGGGGCTCCGCGATACGGAGAAGGGAGGTTCTCCTCGCCCACCCAGACGGCCCGCTCCGGCGGACCGGACCCTGCAGCGGTAATCGAGATCGGAGAGTGGGGGACATGCCAGACGTCGTCTTCACCGTCGATCAGGCGAAGTCGATGCGTGATCAGGCGGTACCCGGGCACAACCGGTGGCATCCGGACGTACCGGTCGCCACGATGGTGCGGCCCGGGCAGACCTTCCGCGTCGAGTGCCGGGAATGGACCGACGGCCAGATAGGCAACAACGACTCGGCCAACGACGTCCGTGACGTCGACCTGACGCATGCTCACATGCTCAGCGGGCCGATCGGCGTGGAGGGCGCGGAGCCCGGCGACCTGCTGGTCGTCGACATCCTCGACCTGGGGCCGGTGCAGTCGCCGCAGGAGTACGGCGACGCGCCCGGCCAGGGCTGGGGCTACACGGGCATCTTCGCCAAGGTCAACGGCGGCGGCTTCCTGACCGACTACTTCCCGGACGCGTACAAGGCGATCTGGGACTTCTCGGGCCAGGTGGCCACCTCCCGGCACATCCCCGGGGTCCGCTACACCGGTCTGACCCACCCGGGGCTGTTCGGCACCGCGCCGTCGGCGGAGCTGCTCGCCCGGTGGAACGAGCGGGAACGGGCGCTGATCGCCACCGATCCCGACCGGGTGCCGCCGCTGGCGCTCCCGCCGCTGGAGCAGAGCGTGCTCGGCGGCACCGCCTCCGGGGGCGTGCTGGACGGGATCGGCCGGGACGGCGCCCGCACGGTGCCGGCCCGAGAGAACGGCGGCAACCACGACATCAAGAACTTCAGCCGTGGTTCCCGCGTGTTCTACCCGGTGCACGTGAAGGACGCCAAGCTCTCCGGCGGCGACCTGCACTTCAGCCAGGGCGACGGTGAGATCACCTTCTGCGGCGCCATCGAGATGGGCGGGTTCATCGACTTCCACGTCGACCTCATCAAGGGCGGCATGGAGACCTACGGTGTGACGACGAACCCCATCTTCATGCCGGGCAACGTCGAGCCCCGCTACTCGGAGTTCCTGACGTTCATCGGCGTCTCGGTGGACCCCGACACCAACACGAACAAGTACCTGGATGCCACGCTGGCCTACAAGCGGGCGTGCCTGAACGCGGTCGAGTACCTGAAGAAGTTCGGGTACTCGGGCGAGCAGGCCTACCTGCTGCTCGGCTCGGCCCCCATCGAGGGCCGGATCAGCGGCATCGTGGACATCCCGAACGCCTGTGCGTCGCTGTACCTGCCGACCGCGATCTTCGACTTCGACGCCCGCCCGTCGGCGTCGGGGCCGGTCAAGGCCGACCGAGGGCAGTGCGCCGTCACGTCCTGACCGATTCGGGGGGCTCGGCGGTCACCCTCAGGGCGACCGCCGCGCCCGCCGCCGTTCAGGACGGTGCCCGGCCCTCATGGGTCCGGACAGTGGGCCGGGCGGTCACGACGACCGGTCCACCGCAGTTCCAGCATCGGGGGCTGGTCCCTCCAGCCCCCGGTGCGTCCTGTCCGGTCACCTCGCAGGGAGGGCAGGTCCAGCACACCTCGACCCGGGTCTCCACGGATCGCTCGCTCCTTCGTCGGTTCCGTGCGGCTCCTGCTGGCTGGGGAACCGTCGGAGGCATACCCACCCGGAGCCGCCGACTCACCCTGGGTGCGGACACCCCGCACGAGCCGGTCGGCGCCAGGGCGCCGGGGGGAGGAGACTCGGCCCGTGGCCGACGAACACCTGCCGATCGAGCGGCACGAGGCGGTGGACCGGTTCGGCAAGACCGCGCTGCGGACGGCCCACGACCTCGCGGCCGGGCTGGCCGAGGAGGACGGCGGTCCGGCGGAGCCGGTGGTGCTGCGGACCGACGGGCCGCACCGGAGTCTGGCCGGGCTGGCGGCACTGCTCGACGCGGCGCTCGCCGACGAGGGGGACGACGCCGCGCGCTGACGGCGGCGCTCGTGCGGTCCGCGTGCCGGCCCGCACAGCCGGTGAGGGCGCGCGGGGACGCCGCCGCACCGGCCCGCGCGTGCGGGGCAGACATTGACTCCGCGCCGCGGTCGGCAAGATCGTCGTTCCGCAGCGGTCGGCAGCAGCACCGGGCCGCGGGCGCGGCGCCTGACCGACCGACAGGAGGTCGGCGGCCCATGTCCGCAGTCAGGGACACGTGGGTGCGCCGCTGTGGGGGCACGGGTCCGCGGGCAGGCGCCGGTTCTGCGCGCCGCCGGCCCGGCCCGGGAGGTCCGGACGCCCTGCGCCGTCCGGCGCGTCCCGTCTTCTGGCGCGTCGTCGCCACACCGACACGGGGGACCTTTCCGCACCGTGCAGGCACGCAAGGAGATGAGTGCACGTGGGACCTGTCGGACTGCTCTACGTAGGGCCCGTGCTGATCGTCAACGGGCTGATGCTGCTGGGCCTGGTCGACGCCCGGGCGGCCGCGCCGCTGAACCTGTTCGTCGGCACGCTCCAGGTGGTCACCCCCACCGTCCTGATCCTCACCTCGGGCGGCGATCCCGACGTGATCCTCTTCGCCGCCGGGATCTACCTGTTCGGCTTCACGTACCTGTACGTGGGGATCAACCTGCTGGCCGGCCTGGACGGCACCGGGCTGGGCTGGTTCTCGGCCTTCGTGGCGTGCGCCGCGGTCGTCTACTCCCTGCTGAACTTCTTCTTCCCCAACCCGATCTTCGACAACGCCTTCGGCGTCATCTGGCTCTACTGGGCGGTGCTCTGGGCGCTGTTCTGGGTGGTGCTCGGGCTCAAGCGCGAGGAGTACGGCCGGTACACCGGTGCGCTCGCGATCGTCGCCGGGGTCTTCACCTGCGCGGCCCCGGGGTTCCTGATCCTCACCGGCAAGTGGACGGCGAACGTGAACACCTGGGCGGTCGCGCTGGCCATCGTCGAGGTGGGCTCGCTGGTGGCGCTCTACCCGCTGCTGCGCCGCCAGATGGTCACGGCGGAGACGGCGGAGTTCACCGAGGGCGTGCCCGAGGGGATGCCGCTGCCCCGCACGGCCGAGGACCAGCAGCGCTTCGGGTCGGAGTCCGGCTCGCGCTGAGCCGGTGATCCTTGGGAGCAGGGGGACGATGTGCCGTCCCCCTGCTCCGGCCGGGCTCAGGTGCCGCGCAGCAGTTCCTCGAAGGACGGGGTGCCCCCGAACGGGCCCTGGAGCGAGTCCGCCGGGGGCGCGGTCGGCAGGCCGGCGATGAGGTCGGCCAGCTCGCCGGCGGCCCGGCGGACGCGCTCGCCCAGCGCCCGGCTGACGCCGTCCCCACCGGCCCAGTCCTCGGAGGCGGCGAAGACCGCCGTCGGCGCGACCGCCGCCCGGAGGTAGGCGAACAGCGGCCGCAGCGCGAACTCCAGAGCCAGCGAGTGGCGTGCGGTACCGGCGGTGGCTGCCAACAAGGTCGGCTTGGAGAGCAGCGCGTCCCGGTCGAGGACGTCGACGAACGTCTTGAACAGGCCGCTGTAGGACGCCGAGAAGATCGGCGTGACCGCGATCAGGCCGTCCGCGCCGGTGACCGTCTCCACGGCCCGGCGCAGCGCGGCGTTCGGGAAGCCGGTGACCAGGTTGTCGGCCAGGTCGCGGGCGTGCTCGCGCAGCTCCACGACCTCCACGGTGGCGGGGACGCCGCGCTCGCGCAGCGCCTCGACCGTGGCGGCGGTGAGCCGGTCGGCCAGCAGCCGGGTGGACGACGGGACCGACAGCCCGGCGCTGACGACGGCGAGCGTGCGCGTGGTCATCGCACCTCCACCTCCTCGGCCTCCTCGCCGCGGACCTGACCGGTGACGTCGTCGGCCGGCGCGTGCACCGTCGAGTCCTTGGCCCCGCCGGCGGCGGCGACCAGGCTCGCGTGGGTCGGGGCGTCCGGCACGTGCGCGGGCTTGAGCGCGGCGAACTCGCGGCGCAGCACCGGCACGACCTCCTCGCCGAGCATGTCCAGCTGCTCGAGGACGGTCTTGAGCGGCAGGCCGGCGTGGTCGAGGAGGAAGAGCTGGCGCTGGTAGTCGCCGACGTAGTCGCGGAAGCCGAGGGTGCGCTCGATGACCTGCTGCGGGGACCCGACGGTCAGCGGCGTCTCGGTGCTGAACTCCTCCAGCGACGGGCCGTGGCCGTAGACCGGGGCGTTGTCGAAGTAGGGCCGGAACTCGTTCACGGCGTCCTGCGAGTTCTTGCGCATGAACACCTGGCCCCCGAGGCCGACGATCGCCTGGTCGGCCGTGCCGTGGCCGTAGTGCTCGTAGCGCCGGCGGTAGAACTCGACCATCCGCTGGGTGTGCTCCGGCGGCCAGAAGATGTGGTTGTGGAAGAAGCCGTCGCCGTAGTACGCGGCCTGCTCGGCGATCTGCGGACTGCGGATCGAGCCGTGCCACACGAACGGCGGGACGCCGTCCAGCGGGCGCGGCGTCGACGTGAAGCCCTGCAGCGGGGTGCGGAAGCGGCCCTGCCAGTCGACGACGTCCTCGCGCCAGAGCCGGCGCAGCAGCGCGTAGTTCTCCACCGCCAGCTCGATGCCGTTGCGGATGTCCTGCCCGAACCAGGGGTAGACCGGGCCGGTGTTGCCGCGGCCCATCATCAGGTCGACCCGGCCGCCGGCCAGGTGCTGGAGCATCGCGTAGTCCTCGGCGATCTTCACCGGGTCGTTGGTGGTGATCAGCGTGGTCGCCGTCGACAGCTGCAGGGTGGTCGTCTGCGCCGCGATGAAGCCCAGCGTGGTCGTGGGGGAGGAGGAGAAGAACGGCGGGTTGTGGTGCTCGCCCAGCGCGAAGACGTCCAGCCCGACCTCCTCGGCCTTCTTGGCGATCGTGACGATCGCCGCGATCCGGTCCGCCTCGCTCGGCGTGCGGCCGGTCGTCGGGTCGGTCGTGATGTCGCTGACCGAGAAGATCCCGAACTGCATGACAGTCTCCGTTGCTAGTTGAGAGTGCAACTACCTTCGCCCGCACAACGTAGCCGCACCCTGGTCTATGCCCGCGCCCGCCTGCCCCATCCGGGGGTCAGCGGCGCCGGCCGAACCGCAGGTAGGCCAGCGGCCCCACGACGTTGATCGCGATGACCACCGCCCACACCGCCTTCGGCCCGTTCACGCGGGACGCAGGGCGCCGGGCCAGGTCGGTCCAGGCCGTGGCGGCCAGCGACACCTGCACCGAGGCCAGCGCGAGCAGCGCGGCCCGCTGCCGTCCCGAGAGATCCGCCCATCGCCTGCGTGTCATCCCTGCTCCTCCGTCCGGCCCGGGACCTCGGCGCGCCGCTGGATGCCGAGCAGCATCGCGCGCTGCATGACGGTGTCGCCCAGCAACACGACGCCGGCGAGCCGCAGCATCCAGGCCGGCTGGTACCGGGCGCGCGAGCGGACGAGCAGCCGGGCGCCGGCCGCGCCGTCGGGACGCAGGGCGAAGGCCCAGCTGCAGGCGAACCACGAGCGCGGCAGCGGATCGCCGGGCCGCAGCTCGCGGCCGCTCATGGTGCGCCGGCTGAAGAGGACGAGCGAGCGCCCCTCGTCGACCGAGACCACCGTCCAGGCGCCGACGGTCTCGTCGCAGCCGGCGCCGTCGAGCAGCACGTCGCCGGGCGCGAGGTGCTGGTGCCCGGCCAGGACGGCGGCGGCGCTGGAGTTGCGCCCGGTGCGGCCGGCCGGGTCCCTCCACCACGGCAGGTCGGCGTACCAGCCGCCGCGGCCGTAGCCGAGCTGCCGCAGCCACGGCCAGACCGAGGACGGCGGGGCCGCGATGCTCACCGCCCGCGTGGCCGCCCAGCCCGGCTCCGGCACCAGCTCGTCGCCGGGCAGCGTGGCCCGCTCCTCCTCGGGCGTGGCCCCGGACCGCCGCCACTCGGGGTGGGCCAGGCCGTACAGCACCTCGGCGGTGTACTCGCCGAGGACGACGGCGAGCGATCCCCGGCGGGCGCGGGCAGCGGCCGCCGGGGCGGTCACGACGCGACGAGCCGGCCGACCAGGTCGTGGGCCCAGCGCCGCGCCCGGTCGAGCTCGCCGTCCTTGACCGGTCCCTCGGTGCCGGTGACGGCGAAGCCCTCCGGCTCGGCGGCGAGCTCGTAACCGGCCCGGCGCAGCCGCTTGGCGATCCCCTTGGCCGCGCTGCCGGCCAGGGGGTTGTCGGCCCGGGTGGCGAAGGCCGCGGCGAGCCCGCCGGCGGGGGCCGGCGGGAGCGCGTCGAGCCACTCCCGGACGCCGGTCGTGCTCGCGTGCGCGGCCTCGGCGGCGGCGACGTCCTGCTGCCGGCCGTTCGCGCGCGTCGAGGCGCGGCTCATCCCGAAGGCGTGGGTGGGGCCGCCGACCAGCAGCAGACCGGCCGAGGTCATGCGCTCCGGCGGCGCGTCGTCCACCGGCAGCACCGAGACCCGCGCCTGCGGGTCGGCGTCCTGCACCCCCGCGGCCAGTGCGTCCGCGACCGACCGGGTGGTGCCGAACAGCGTCTCGTACACGATCGCGACGTCCATGCGCAGACGCTGGCCCGCACGCCGCGACCGCTCCAGGGGACGTACGTCCCGAACCGCGGGCGGAGGGTCCCGTCGTGACCGGAGCGTGACCTCGGCGTCCCCGATCCGCCACGTGCCGTGACGACAGCGGTACCGCGCGCGTAGCTACGCCGGGGCGGCCGCCGACGCGCCGGGGATCTCGCGCAGCCGCTCCGGCGTGTCTGTCACTGTGCGGGGAGGTCAGCACGATCCCAGGAGGCGGTAGCCGCATGTTCCGACGCACCGAGGTCGCCGGCGGCGCCGGCCGGGAGCCGGAGGCCCCGACCCCGGCGGGGGCGACCGCCGCGGGCAACTTCGTCGTCGACGACCCGTCGTGGCCCAACTTCTCCGGCGACCTGCACGCGCTGTTCACGACGGCGCCGGTGTTCCGGACGGCGGTGCGCGGCTACGACCGGCTCGAGGTCGACAACTACGTGGCCTGGGCCGAGGCGGAGCTGCGCGCGGCGCGGCGGGAGACCGACGACCTGGTCGAGCGCTACGGCCGGGCCTCGGCCGAGCTGGAGATGTCCCGGCGGCTGCTGGCGCGGTCGCCGGAGGGCCAGGAGATGAGCGTCCTCTCCGAGCGCATGGGCCGGATGCTGCGCATGGCGGCCGACGAGGCGGCGGAGCTCACCGCGGCCGGGTCGGCGGAGGCCGAGCAGATCCTCGCCGACGCGCGGATCGAGGCCGACGCCCGGCTGCGCAAGGCGCACGAGATCAAGCAGATGGCGATCGAGGCCGGCGACCGGATGCGCGAGGAGGCGCGGCTGGTCCGCGCCGAGGCCGCGGCCGAGGTCGAGCGGGCGCGGGCTGAGGCCGCCGACCTGCTGCGCACGGCGGCGGCCGAGCGCGAGCGGCTGGACCGGGAGGCGGCGGAGGTGCGTTCGCGGGCCGAGGCGGACCTGGCCCGCTGGCTGGCCGACACCCGCGCCGCGGCCCGGCGGGAGCGGGAGGAGGCCGCCGCCGCCGCGGAGGCGGCGCTGGCCGCGGCGCAGGGCGAGCTCGACGAGCTGCAGCGCCGCCGCGACCGGGCCTGCGAGTCGCTGCTGCGGCTCAACGAGCAGATCGGCGTCGCGCTGGAGACGGTCGCGGACGTGGGCGACCTGGCCGCGGCCGGCCCGGGCGGCCGCGCCGTCTAGGGCAGCCGGACCGGCGGCCGCAGCCCTCGGCCGGTCCGGCTCACGCCGACGTCAGCAGGACGTCGTTCCACATGTCGAGGATGTCGTCGACCCGCGCGCGGCACGCGGCCACCCGCAGCCGGGCGGCCGCGGTGTCCTCGGCCCGTGCCGCCTGCTGGGCCGCGGCCAGCTCCAGCCGGGCCAGGTCGAAGTCGAGCTGGATGCTCTCCTCCAGGCTTCCGTCGTCGTCGTGCATGGACCCTCCGCATACACACGCTGACGGACCGATCCTCCACCCGTGGCCACCGGAACCCAAGGGGCGACGCGGGACGGCCGGCACTCCCTACATTGCGGGGCATGACGGTCTACCGGATGGATCACGCCGGCGTCGTGGTCGAGGACCTCGCGGCTGCCGTCGCGTTCTTCGTCGAGCTGGGCCTGGAACTGGAGGGCGAGACGGCGGTCGAGGGGGAGTGGGTGGACCAGCTCGTCGGGCTGGACGGCGTGCGAGCGGACCTCGCCTTCCTGCGGACGCCGGACGGCCACGGCCGGGTCGAGCTGTCGACGTTCCACGCGCCGGTGGCCACCCGCAGTGCGCCGCGGGCGCCGGTGAACACCCCGGGCATCCCGCGCCTCACGTTCGCCGTCGACGCCGTCGA
Organism: Geodermatophilus sp. SMS 5-13; assembly: GCF_059428245.1. NCBI lineage: Bacteria > Bacillati > Actinomycetota > Actinomycetes > Geodermatophilales > Geodermatophilaceae > Geodermatophilus > Geodermatophilus sp. SMS 5-13. Next base: position 3,610,388 of record NZ_CP165729.1, on the reverse strand, counting down.
CGACGTCCTCGATCGCCTGCGGCCCCACGGCGCCGAACTCGTGGGCGAGGTGGCGCAGTACGGGGACGTCTACCGGTACTGCTACGTCCGCGGCCCCGCCGGCGTCGTCATCGGTCTGGTCGAGGAGCTCCGCTGACCGACCCTCCGGGCATCGACGGCCCGCCGGGCGACGGAGCCGTGCCTGGTCGCCCGTGGCTGACGCTCGTGCGGCCTTCTAGGCGCCTCTGCGGCGCTGCACGACCGCACGAGTGTGCAGAACACCGCAGGACATGTCCGGTCGACTGCGTGCTCAGCGCACGGTGAATCCGGCGTCCACGGGGAGGGTCACGCCGGTGACGTACCGGGCGTCGTCGCTGACCAGCCACAGGACGGCGTTGCTGATGTCCACCGGTTCCACCATGGGGACCGGCATCAGGTTGGCCAGCGCGTCCGCGACCCCGGGGTTCTCCTCCATGTACTTCATGATCACGTCGTTGACGATCATGGGGGTGTTCACGCCGGTCGGGTGGACCGTGTTGACCCGGATCGAGTGCGGCGCCAGCCAGTTCGCGAACGTGCGCATGAGGCCCACGACGCCGTGCTTCGCGGCGCTGTACGCCGTCAGGCCGGCGCTGCCGTTGCCGCCCCGCCCGGTCAGCCCCTGGGTCGAGCTCGTGAGCACGATCGCGCCGCCCCGGCCCTTCTCGATCATGCCCGGCGCGGTGGCCATGACGGCGTTCCAGACCCCGGTGAGGTTCACGTCGATCGTGTCCCGCCAGACCGCCTCGATGTCGTCGCCCTCCTCACCGACGCCCGCGATCCCGGCGTTGGCCAGGACGATGTCCACCGGGCCCAGTTCCGCGGACCCCGTGGCGACCGCCTCCCGGAGTGCGGACAGGGAGCGGACGTCGGCCTGCCGGGCCACGATCCGCCGGTCCAGGGCCTCGACCTCCTTGACCGTCTGCGCCAGGTCCTCCGGCGTGGCCATCGGATAGGCCACCGTCCCGATCTGGGCGCAGAGGTCGACGGCGATGATGTCGGCGCCCTCCTGGGCCAGCCGGACCGCGTGCGAGCGGCCCTGCCCCCGGGCGGCCCCGGTGATGAAGGCGACCCTTCCGTCGAGCTTTCCCATGACGCTCTCCTCCGCGTTCCGGGGTCCGCGCCGGCCGGCCGACCCGCCGTACGTGGCCGGTCAGGCCGACCAGGTCCAGTCGCGCACCTCGGGCAGGTCCTCCAGCGCCTCGACGACGTGGGCGCGGTGCCGGTCCAGCTGCTCGCGGCACACGCGGGCCAGCCGGTCGCCGCCCTCGGGCACCCGCCGCGAGCGCCGCAGCGCCTCCAGCACGAGGTCGTAGCGGCTCATCCGGTTGAGCACCACCATGTCGAACGGCGTCGTCGTCGTCCCGTGCTCGGTGAACCCGCGGACGTGGAAGCGGTCGACGTCCGGCCGGCCGTGCAGCAGCGGGTGGATCGCCGGCGGGTGGCCGTGGAAGGCGACGACGACGTCGACGGTGTCGGTGAACAGGTCGGCGAAGTGCTCGGGCGAGAACGCCGACGGGTGCGCGCCGGGCGGCAGCAGTCCCATCAGGTCGACCACGTTCACCACCCGCAGCCGCAGGTGCGGCACGTGCTCGCGGATCAGCTGCGCCGCGGCGAGCACCTCCATCGTCGGGACGTCGCCGATCGCGGCCAGGACGACGTCCGGCAGGTCGGCGCGCGACCGGCCCGGCTCCTCGGTGCCGGCCCACTCCCAGACCGCGGCCCCCGCGGAGACCAGCGTGCGGGCGCCGTCGAGGTCGAGGTACTGCAGGTGCCGCTGCTTGTCGACGACGATCAGGTTCAGCTGCCCGCGGCCGGCGAGGCACTCCCCGGCGACGACCAGGGCGCTGTTGGCGTCCGGGGGGAACCAGATGCGGGTGACGTCGGGCGCCAGCGGGGCCACGGTGTCGATCAGGCCGGGGCCCTGGTGGGAGAAGCCGTTGTGGTCGTTGCGCCACGTCGTGCTGGTCAGCAGGACGTTCAGCGACGGCACCGGCGTCCGCCCCGGCTGGTTGACCGCCAGCTGCAACCACTTGGCGTGCTGCACGATCATCGAGGCGCTGACCATGGCGAACGCCTCGTAGGTGGCGAACAGCCCGTGCCGGCCGGTGAGCGTGTAGCCCTCCAGCCAGCCCTCGCACAGGTGCTCGCTGAGCACCTCCATGACCCGGCCGTCCGGGCCGAGGTGGTCGTCGCCCGGCAGCACCGGCAGCTGCCAGCAGCGGTCGGTGGCCTCGAACACCGCGCCGAGCCGGTTGCTGGTGGTCTCGTCGGGGGAGAACAGCCGGAAGTCGCCACCCCCGTCGGCGCGGGCGGTGCGGATGAGGAGGTCGCGCAGCAGCTCGCCCAGCGGCCGGGTCGTCTCGTGCTCGAGGACGCCGGGGGAGCACACCTCGAGCGCGTAGTCGGCAACGTCCGGCAGCGGCAGCGGCCGCACGCGGAAGCCCGGACCGCCGGCGCGCGGGCTGGCGGAGATGCGCAGGTCCCCTTCGGGCACCAGGGCGGCCAGCTCCGGGACCAGCCGCCCCGCGGCGGTGAAGCACTCGTCGGGCCGGTAGGACCGCAGCCACCCGGCGAGCTGCGCCAGGTGCGCCGGGTTCTCCCGGACGCCGGACAGCGGCACCTGGTGGGCGCGGAAGGTCCCCTCGACCGGGACGCCGTCCACCTCGCGCGGGCCCGTCCAGCCCTTCGGCGTCCGCAGCACGATCGCCGGCCACGGCGCTGTGTCCCCGGCACCCGCCCCGCCGTCCCCGGACCGGGCGCGCGCCTGGGTGGCCCGGATCGCCGCCTGCGCCCCGGCCAGCGCGGCGTCCAGGGCGGGGAAGACCAGCGCCGGGTCGTCGCCGGCCACGACCACGGGGTCCCAGCCCTGGCTGCGCAGGAACGCGCAGACGTCCTCGTCGGAGGTCCGGCCGAGGACCGTCGGGCCGGAGATCTTGTACCCGTTGAGGTGCAGGATCGGCAGCACCGCGCCGTCGCGGCGCGGGTTGAGGAACGCCGGCAGCCGCCACGACGCCGCCAGCGGTCCCGTCTCGGCCTCGCCGTCCCCGATGACGCAGGCGACCAGCAGCTCCGGGTCGTCGAACGCGGCGCCCGCGGCGTGCACCAGCGCGTACCCCAGCTCGCCGCCCTCGTGGATGCTGCCCGGGATGTGGATGCCGGCGTGGCTGCTCACGCCGCCGGGCGTGGAGAACTCCCGGACCAGGCGGGTCAGGCCCGGCAGGTCGCGGCCCACGCGCGGGTGCACCTCGCTGTAGGTGCCGTCGAGGTAGGCGCCGGCCAGCACGGCCGGGCCGCCGTGCCCGGGGCCGGTCACCAGCAGGACCTCGCTGCCGGTGCGCCGGATCAGCCGGTTGAGCAGCGTGTAGACCATGGTCAGGCCCGGGCTGGTGCCCCAGTGGCCGAGCAGCCGCGGCTTGACGTGCTCGCGCCGCAGCGGCTCGCGCAGCAGCGGGTTGGCGCGCAGGTAGATCTGCGCGGCGGTGAGGTAGTTCGCCGCCGCCCACCAGCGCAGGTCCAGGTCGAGCTCGTCGGCGGGGTACTCCGTGGCGGCCGGCCGGGCCTCGGTGGCGGTCATGGCACCGATCCTGTCGGTACCGTGCCGTCCGCGTCGGGGACTTTCGTCCCCCGGCCGGCGCCCTTGCGCCCGAAAGGGACGACCGATTTTCGGAAGGGACCTTCGACCCTGCGCCGACCGGGACCTGGTGCACCTAGCCTCTGCAGGTCATGAACGGGGATGCAGCTGCGGCGATCACGGTGTTCCTGCTCGACGACCACGAGGTCGTGCGGCGAGGGGTCGCGGACGTGCTCGAGAGCGACCCGGGCATCTCGGTCATCGGTGAGGCGAAGAACGTGGCGGAGGCGCTGGCCCGCGTGCCCGCGCTGCGCCCGGACGTCGCGATCCTCGACGTCCGGCTGCCCGACGGGGACGGCGTGTCGGTCTGCCGCGAGCTGCGCTCCCGCATGCCGGAGCTCAAGGTCATCATGCTGACCAGCTACAGCGACGACGAGGCGCTGTTCGAGGCGATCATGGCCGGCGCCGCCGGCTACCTGCTCAAGCAGATCCTCGGGCAGGACCTGGTCACCGCCGTGCGGACGGTCGCCGCGGGCGGGTCGCTGCTCGACCCCGCCGCGACGACGGTGGTGCTGGAGCGGATGCGCCGCGCGGCCGAGCCGGCCGGACCGCTGGCCAAGCTCAGCGAGCAGGAGCGCACCGTCCTCGAGCTCATCGGCGAGGGCCTGACCAACCGGCAGATCGGCGAGCGGATGTTCCTCGCCGAGAAGACCGTCAAGAACTACGTCTCCCACCTGCTGGCCAAGCTGGGCCTCGAGCGGCGCACGCAGGCCGCCGTCCTCGCGACCGAGCTGCGCGGCGCCCCGCCGACCCCGCGCTGAGCGGGCTCAGCCCAGCGGCGCCGACCAGCGCAGGCGGGTGCCGCCCTCGGACAGGGGCTCGACCGACGCCTCGCCGCCGTGCTTCTCCGCGCGCCGCTCGAGGTTGCGCAGCCCGCTGCGGGCGGCCCGGGGGTCGATGCCCCGCCCGTCGTCCACCACCTCGAGGACCACCTCGTCGGCGACGTCCAGGGTGACGGTCACGTGCCGGCCGCCGGAGTGGCGGGCGGCGTTGCTCACCCCCTCCCGGGCGACCGCCTCGACGTCGGCCGCGAGCTCGCCGGTGACCAGGTGGTCGACGGCGCCGGACATGCGCACCGTGGGTTCCAGGCCCACGGCGGTCTGGGTGACGATGTCGAGCAGCCGCCGGCGCAGGCTGTCGCCGGTCGCGACCGCGCCGGTCGTGTGCAGGTCGAAGATCGTGGTGCGGATGTCGCGCACGGTCTCGTCGAGCTGGCCGACCACGAACGCGATCCGGTCGCGCACCTCCGGGTCGGCGATCCGGGGCATCACCGCCTGCAGCGCCAGGCCGGAGGCGAAGACCCGCTGGATCACGTGGTCGTGCAGGTCGCGGGCGATGCGGTCGCGGTCCTCGTACACGTCGAGCTGGTGGGCCAGCAGCTGCCGGGCCGCCATGTCGAGCGCGGCGGTGGCCTGGTCGGCGAAGGCGGTGACGAGCGGGAGGATCGACTCGTCGAACGGCGCGGCGCCGGCCCGGCGGCAGGCGATGACGAGGGCGTTCTCGGCGTGCGTCCCGCGCAGCGGGATCGCGATGCACGGGCCCCAGTGGCCGACGAGGTCACGGTCCTCGAACTCCACGGCGGTCAGGTCGAGGGCGACCACGCCGCGGGCGGCCTCCACCGCCTCCAGCACCGGGTTGGTCGCCGCCGACGTCCGCTCGCCGGTCAGGTCGCGCAGCCCCCGGCGGCTCTGGGCCGCGACGGTGTAGACCCCCGTGCCGGGCTCGGGGCCGAGCAGCAGCCAGGTCGCGTCGGCCTCGGTCAGCTCGGTCAGGCGCTCGGTGATCAGGACCAGGGCCGCCCCGGTCGACGGCGCGTCCAGCAGCACCGCGCGGACGTCGGAGATGGCGGCCATCCAGCGCCGGCGCACCTCGCTCTGCTCGTAGAGGTGGGCGTTGTCGATCGCGATGCCGGCCGCGCCGGCCAGCGCGGTGAGCACCGCCTCGTCCTCGGCGGTGAACTCGCCGTGCCGCTTCTCGGTCAGGTAGAGGTTGCCGAACACCTCGCCGCGGACCAGCACCGGGACGCCGAGGAAGGTCCTCATCGGCGGGTGGTGCGGGGGGAACCCGACCGAGCTGGGATGCCGGCCGAGGTCGGAGACGCGCAGCGGGTAGGGCTCCCGGATCAGCAGCCCGAGCACGCCCTTGCCCTCGGGCAGCGCCCCCATCCGCGCGGCCGTCGCGTCGTCGACCCCCACGTGGAGGAACGCGGCCAGGCCGTCGCCGTTCTGGCGCAGCACGCCCAGGGCGCCGTACCGGGCGTCGACCAGGTCGACCGCGGACTCGACGAGGCGCCGCAGCGTGCTCGGCAGGTCCAGGCCGGTGGAGACGCTGAGGAAGGCGTCGAGCAGGTGCTGCACGCGGGTCTGCGCCCGTGCCACCGACGAGAGCCGGTCCTGCACCTCGCCGATGAGTTCGGTCAGGCGCATGGCCGACAGCGGCGAGACCTCGAGTCCGCCGCTCTCGCTCTGCCGTTCCGGGCCCGGCATGCTATGTGGACCTCCCACGACCACCGTGCCATGGGCGGCCAGCGGAACGGAAGGGTCCGAACCCGCGCCGTCACACCGGGAGGGACGTCCGCCAGCCCTCCACGAGTCCGAGCCGGACCGAGATCAGGTGCACGTCCGGGGCCACGCCGTCGTGCAGCACGTGCGAGGTGCCGACGACGGTCACCGCCCACCCGGTGCGCGCACCGCTGTCGTAGACGTCGGCCTCGAAGGCCACGACGGCCCCGCGGACGGCGTCGACCAGCGGGTTCCCGGTCCGGACCGGGATGACGACCTCCCCCTCGCGCAGGCAGAACGACACCGGACGGATCGCCGGGAGCGCGCCGCGCGTGTAGGCCAGTCGGCCGATGCCGGCACTGGCGAGCAGACGCAGGCACTCCGCGCGCCCGAGTACCTCGTGCGCCCGGTCCTCGTCCGTGGTCGGCACCGGCCGCCCCCCGTCGTTTCCGCGGGTGCACCGGGACCCCGGTGCGGACGCCGGATGCGTCCGCTGGAACTCTCGGCCGGGGCGGGCAGTTGGCGTCAGGGACGGACGTCCCGCCCGGCGGAGCCTTGGTCCCTGGGGGCCCGGGCGCGGCCGGGCGGCCGGGGTGCGACATCGTGGGTGGGACACCGTGCGGACGCGAGGAGGACGGCGAGTGGCCGAGGTCTGCGAGGCCCTGACGATCGACGGCGGCGTGCTCGTCGGGCACGACGGGTCCGAGTGCGCGCAGGAGGCGATGATCTGGGCGGCCGGGCTCGCCGGGCGGGCGGCGCTGCCGCTGCACGTCGTCCGGGCGTGGGGGATGACCACCGCCCCGCGGCCGGCGACCTGGGCGCCCGGGTACGTGCCCCCGATGGCCGACTTCGAGCAGGCCGTGCGCTCCGAGCTGGAGGCGTGCATCGCCGGCGGGCACCTCGACCCGTCGGTGCGGGTGCACGCCCACGTCGTCCACCGGCCCCCGGCGAAGGCCCTGGTCGAGGCGAGCCCGGGCGCCGACCTCGTGGTCGTGGGCGCCCGCGGGCGCGGCGGCTTCTCCGGCCTGCTCCTGGGCTCCACCAGCGACCAGGTGGTGCACCACGCCCGGAGCCCGGTCACCGTCGTCCGCGCCGGCTCGTCCCGGCCGTGGTCCCGGGCCGGCGAGTCGTCCGGGGCCGCTCAGGTCTGAGCCGCCGCCACCCCGGTCAGGGCCGCGGCGATGTCCGCCGCCCAGCCGGCGATCTGCGCCCAGTCGCGGAAGTCGCCGACCGGCGCGCGCATCGCGGTCACCATCGCGCGCTCGCCGAAGCTCAGCCGCGCCTTGTCCAGCCGGCCGGGGAACACCCGGTGCTCCCGCGCGCCGGTCAGGGTGGCCAGCGGGCCGGCGTCGTGCGGGACGTCGGGCGGGAACGGGGGCTCGCCGATCGGCCCGCTCGAGAACAGCCAGACCGCGCGGGCGCGCAGCGCGTCGGCGTGCAGCGTCGCGTACTCGCGGGCCGGGTCGAGCCAGCGGCCGACGTAGACGGCGCTGCCCAGGACGACCGCGGCGAACGGCGCCGGGTCCGGCCGCTGCTGTGCGGGGACGGCGACCGCGGTCAGGCCCGCCGCCCGCCCGGCCGGCGAGTCGGCCAGACCGCGGGCCAGGGCGTCGGCGATCTCGGCCGTGGCGCCGTGCCTGCTGGCGGCGACGACGAGGACGCGCGGCGCGCTCACCGGGCGGCCCGCGACGCGAGCGGGACGACCGCGACCGGGCAGGCCGCCCGGTGCAGCACGGCGGACGCGGTCGAGGCCGGCCGGTGCCGGGCCCGGTGGCCGACGACGAGCAGCTCGGCGGTCAGCCCCGCGGCGACCAGCGCGCGGGCGGGCCGGTCGCGGACGACGACCTCGCGGACCTCGACGTCCGGCTCCTTGTCCCGCCAGCCGGCCAGCGCCTCGGCGAGCACCCGCTCCTCGTCGGCGCGGACGGCGGCCCAGTCGACCAGCGGCACGGTGGTGCGCAGCGCGGTCTCCAGGACGGCGTCCTGCCAGCCGTGCACCGCGACGAGGTCGGTGTGCCGGGCGGCCGCCTCGGCGAACGCGAACGCGAGGACCTCCTCGTCGCCCGGCCGGCCCTCGACCCCGACGACGACCGACCGGCGGCTGCGCACCACCACCGAGGCGTCGTCGGGCAGCACCAGGACGGGGCACCGGGCGTGCGCGATCACGCCGACGGCGGTCGAGCCGAGCAGCAGGCCGGCCACCCCGCCGGCCCCCCGGCCGCCGAGGACGATCAGCTGGGCCGCGGCGGAGCGCTGGGCGAGCACCGTTGCCGGGTCGCCGTCGCGCACGGCGGTGGTGACGCCGTCCTCCCCGAGCACGTCGGCGGCCGCGCGCACGACCGCCTCGCCGCTCTCGCGCAGGAGCGCCGGCAGGTCGAGGTCCGGGGGCGGCGTGGTGAGCCCGTCGTACGGCCACGGCACCACGGTGACCAGCTCCAGCGGGGCGCCGCGGCGCCGGGCCACGTCGGCGGCGAGCCGGGCGGCCGCGAGCGCGCGGAGGGAGCCGTCGACGCCGGCGAGCACGGGCAGGGCGGTCATCGCGGGCTCCTCCCGGGTCAGGCGGACACCGGCCGGTCGGCCGGCACGGGCTCGGTCAGGATCCGGACGCCGATGACGCCGCCGACCGTGGTGGCCAGCGCCCGCAGCGCCCGCTCCTCGACCTCGGCGGAGACCTGCGGGCCGCCGCGGGTGCGCCGGATGGTGGCCATGCCCTCGGCCACCTCGACGTCCCAGGCGCCCAGGTCGCCGGTGTAGCCCTCCACGAGCCGCAGCACCTCGGCGCGGATGTCCGCGTCGGGCCGCACGAGCGCGCGCAGCAGGTCGCGGCGGCTGACGATGCCGGCCAGCCGGCCGTGCTCGAGCACCGGCACGCTGCGCAGCCGGTCGTCGACGAACAGGCGGGCGATGTCGGCCAGGTCGGCGGTCGCGTCGACCGACCGCACGCCGGTCGTCATCACGCCGCGCACCAGCAGGGACGGCGTCGGCGCGGACGGCTCGTCGCGGCGCGCGTGCAGCCGCGGGTCGTGCGGCAGCCGGTCGCGCAGCACGTCGGCCTCCGCGACGATGCCGACGATCTGGTCGTCGTCCACCACGGGCAGCGCGGCGAACCCGCGCTCGGCCATCACCTCGGCCGCGTACTTCGCGGAGGTGTCCGGTCCCACCGTGACCACCTCGCGGGTCATGACGTCCCTGGCCTGCACGTTCCGCTCCTCGTCGTCGGGGTCCCCGTCCTCGCCCTCGACGCTAGGCAGCCGCCCGTGCCGGCCTCAGGGTCTCCGGGCGCACCGGGGCGGGACCTCCGTCCCTGCTCGGGCAGGGCGGCGGAGCCGCGGGCCGACCAGAGTCAGCGGAACCGGCTGGCCCACAGCGGCTCGACCGCGGCCCAGCCCGTCTCCCAGCGCCGGAACCGGCGCCGCTCCAGCTGCCACAGCACGATGAGGTGGCTGCTCAGCCCCGCGATGACGATGCCGAGGACGGTGAGCGTGCCGAGCACCAGGCCCTGGCCGGTCACCTCCTCGTCGGTCAGCGGGGCGTCTGTCACCCGGCCGTCCCGGTCCACCCAGATCTCGACCGGGGAGCCCGCCCGGGCACCGGCCGGGGCGTCGACGTCGCCGGTGCGGCTGCGGCCGTCCGGCCCGGTCCAGACGGCGGGCGCCGGCACGTGCGTGTCGTAGATGCCGTCGGCGTCGGGGGCGTCGGAGAGCAGCGTCGCGCTGGCCTGCTGCCGCGTCGCCGCCTGCGCCTCGGCGACGGCGCGCACGCCGGCCGCGGTCGCGCTGCCCACCACCAGGCCGGCCGGCGCCGCCGTCAGCAGCGCCAGCACGAGCACGAGGCGGGAGAGGAACTCGACCCGGTCCGACGCCCGCTTCAGGGGCCCGGAGCCCAGCGTGAACCGCCGCCGCAGGGTGCGCGCGGGCGCGCGGGATCCCGACACGCGAGCAGCCTGGCCGGTCGGCGCCTCCCGCGGACGGGGCCGAGGTCCCGAGCTGGGGAGACCTTCGCACCTCACCGAGCCGAGCGCCGGGCCCCAGGGTGCAGCGCATGGCCGCCCCCACGCGTCCTCTCGCCGCCCCGGTGCGGGCGGTGCGCGACGTGGTCGTCGGCGGGGCCGAGGTGCTGGCCGCGCTGCTCGCCGCGCCGCTGCTGCACCGCCGGTACGACCGCTGGGGCGCGACGCCGGAGGAGGTCGCCGGTCAGCTCCCGGGAGACGACCTCGTGCCGGCGCCCCGGCGTGGGTACACGCGGGCGATCACCGTGCACGCGCCGGTCGCGGCGGTCTGGCCGTGGCTGGCGCAGATCGGCCAGGGCCGCGGCGGGCTGTACAGCTTCGACGGGCTGGAGAACCTCCTCGGCCTCGGCCTGCACAGCGCCGGGGAGGTCCGCCCCGACCTGCAGGACCTCCGGCCGGGGGACGTCGTCCGGCTGGCAGGGGGCGAGGGCACGCCCGCCTACCGCGTCCGGGAGGTGGCGCCCCCGACCACCCTGGTCCTGCTCGGGGGCGACCCGGCGGCGCCCGACGACGTGCACCTCACCTGGCAGTGGTCGCTGCGCCCGCTCGATGCGGGTCGGCGGACGCGGGTGGTCGTGCGCCAGCGGCTGGCCCACCCCGCGTCCCAGCGCCTCCTGTGGCGGGTCGTCGCGCCGATCGGCTTCGTGATGGAGCGGCGCATGCTCCGCGGCCTCGCGCGCCGCGCCGAGGGACGGCACGCGTGAGCCCGCGCTCCGCCGTCCGGCAGCTACCCGTGCGGCCCCACGAGGACGCCCGGGCGGGCCGGGGTGTCCAGCTCCCGGCGGGGCTGGGGGACGGGCGCGGTGGGGGTCAGCGGGACGACCAGCACCGGGCCGGGAGCACGGTCCGCGACGGCCGCGGCGGTGCCGCCGCGCCGCCCCGGACGGCGCCCGACGACGACGACCGCCGCGGTCTGCGCGGCCTGCACCAGCACCTCCACCGGCGGGGCGTGCACGATGCGCAGGTCGACGGGGAGGGACGGCGCGCCCTCGCGCAGCGGCCGGACGTAGCTCTCGAGCAGTTCCCGCTCGGCCTGCTCGACCGCCGCCTCGACCGCCGCCTGGATCGCCGCCGACCCGCCGCGGGCCCGGTCCCAGGCGTGCAGCACCAGCAGCGACGTGCCGCGCAGCCCGGCCTCGGCCGCGGCGGCCGCGAGCAGCGCCGCCGTCCCCGGGCCGCCGTCCACGCCGACGACGATCCCGCCCCGGTCAGGCTGTGCCCGCGCGAGCAGCACCGGGCAGTGCGCGCCGCGGACGAGGGCCTCGGCGGTCTCGTCCAGCCCCGCCCGCGCGCCGGAGGGGCCGACGACCAGCAGCGCCGCCGTCCGCGACTCGTGCAGCAGCACCAGGTCCGGCGGTCCGGCCCGGACGACCGCGGTCACCGCTTCGTGGGGGAGGACCTCGGCCACGACGCGGCGGACCGCGTCCAGCCGGCCGGTGGCCGCCGTCCGCACCGTCTCCGCGCCCGCCGGCAGCGCGCGCACCAGCCGCAGCGGCAGGTGCCGCGCCCGGGCCAGCTCGGCGGCGGCCGCGCCCGCGGCGAGGGACTCCGGCGTGTCGTCGACGCCGACCACCACCGGGCGCGGTTCGGAGGTCATCGCACGCCGTCTCCGTCGAGCTCCCCGTGGGCGTGCGGGGGAGAGCGCCGGAGGCGCAGCAGCAGCTGCGGATGGGCGTGCCAGGTCAGCGCCGACCGCAGCTGGGTGCGGGTCAGCGGCACCTCGATCGCCGAGGTGAGCAGCGCGGCTGCCCAGCCCAGGGCGGCGAGCTCGAGCAGCGTCCGCTCCACCGCCTCGCCGCACCGCAGCCAGGCCGGCCGGTCGTCGGTGGGGGTGGCGATCAGCACCAGCGTCCCGCCGGCCGTGTGGTGAGCGGACCCGTCGTGCAGCACCCGCTCGGCGTGCTCGGTCAGCCGGGTCACCAGGGCCCGGTGCTCGCTGCGCACCGGGACCAGCAGCGCCCCCTCCTGCGCGGCCGCGACGGTGAGGCGGCGCAGGAGGGGGACGGGCATCCGGTCGGGGGCCGGTGCGCGGCCCGCCCCGGCGGGGGCCAGGGCCGCGAGCGCGGCGTCCGGCTCGCCCGCGACCGGCCGGACGACGGCCAGCAGGTCCGGGTCGGCGGGGTCGGGCAGCCGCTCGACGTCCGCGGCCCACCCGGCGGCCGCCAGCGCGACCCGGGCCGAGAACACGGCCGCGCCGGCGCTGCGCACCAGCTGCCGGCCCGCCGGGTCGTCGACGGGCAGCGGTCGGTTCGGGTCGGTGCGGACGAGGAGCCGGTCCGGCCGCGGGTCGAGCTGCCACGCCCGCGGGCCCGGGGGTGCGGCGGCCCGCAGGGCGAGGTCGACGGCGCCCTCCCGCGCCGGCGCCGGGGTGCCCGCGAGCGGGCCGCCGGACGAGGTCAGCGCGAGGGGCGGGGGCATCGACGACTCCTGATCGGGGTCCTCCACGCTGCGCCCGCGACGGTCGACGGCGCAGGGGTCGGCGGTCCCCTCGCGGGGAGACCAAGGTCCGTGTCCCGCCGCGTCCGGGCGGCCCCAGGCTCGTCGCACCGGTGTGCTCCGGGCGACCGCCGTCCGTCGCCGCCGGCCGAGGAGGCCGGGACATGACCGAGATCCAGCGGCCCTATCCCGTGCGCGTCGACGCGTCCCCCGACCCGTCGGCGTCGCGGGCGCTGTGGCTGGTCAAGTGGCTGCTGCTGATCCCGCACTACGTCGTGCTGGTGTTCCTGTGGATCGCCTTCGTCGCGGTCAGCGTCATCGCCTTCTTCGCGATCCTGATCACCGGGCGCTATCCGCGCGGCCTGTTCGACTTCAACGTCGGGGTGCTGCGCTGGACGTGGCGGGTGAGCTTCTACGGCTACGGAGCGCTCGGCACCGACCGCTACCCGCCGTTCGCCCTCGGCGACGTCGCCGACTACCCGGCTCACTACGAGGTGCCCTATCCGGAGCGGCTCTCCCGCGGCCTGGTGCTGGTGAAGTGGTGGCTGCTCGCCATCCCGCACTACCTGGTCCTCGCCGTGTTCATCGGGGGCGGCATCTGGTTCGGCACCCGGGCCACCGACGCCGACGGGATCTGGGACAGCAGCTGGGGCGCGGGCGGGCTGGTCGGGCTGCTCGTGTTCATCGCCGGCGTCGTGCTGCTGTTCACCGGCCGCTACCCGCGCCCGCTCTACGACTTCGTCCTCGGCATGGACCGGTGGGCGCTGCGGGTGGCCGGCTACGTCGGCCTGATGACCGACGCCTACCCGCCGTTCCGGCTGGACCTGGGCGGCCCCGACCCGGGCACGGTCCCGGCCGCGCCGGTGCCGCCCGCGCCGTCCGGCGTCCCGGTGTCCGCGTACCCGCCGCCGGCCTACCCGCCGCCGGCCGCCTACGCGGCCCCGGCCGGCGCCGCCCGGCCGAACAGCTGGTCGGCCGGCCGGGTCGTGGCGCTCGTGATCGGCGTGATCCTGCTGTTCGTGGCCGCCGGCACGCTGGTCGGCGGGGGCGCCCTGCTCTGGGCCGACCGCACCCAGCGGGACGGCGGCTACCTGATGTCGCCGGACGCGCGGATCAGCTCCGGCGGCTACGCGGTGGTCAGCGAGACCCTGAGCCTGCACGGCGAGGGGCTGGACTGGGCCGTCGACTCGGTGATCGGAACGGCGCGCCTCGACGTCTCACCCGTCGGGGACGGCGACGTGTTCGTCGGGGTGGCCCGCAGCGCCGATGCCGCCGGTTACCTGCGCGGCGTCGCGTACGGGCGCCTCCACGACCTGAGCGTCGGCCTGGACCAGGGCGACCCCGACCGGTTCGCGGTCACCGAGCGCTCCGGCGGCGCACCCGCGCAGCCGCCCGCGGACGCCGGCATCTGGGTGGCGTCGGCGAGCGGGGCGGGCACCCAGTCGCTCACCTGGCGGCCGTCGGACGGCAACTGGACCCTCGTGGTCATGCGAGCCGACGGCGGTGCGGGCGTGACCGCCGACGTGCGCGCCGGTGTCACGGCGCCGAACCTCGGCTGGGTGGCCGCCGGCGTGCTCGCGGTCGGTGCCGTGCTGCTCGCCCTCGGCGGCCTGCTCGTCGGGCTCGCGGCGCGGCGGCCGCAGGGCCCACCGGCCGAGATCCCGGCGCAGCGGGGCCCGGCCGCACCGACGGCGCCGGAGGCCGGGGCGGAGAAAGGGGCGGAGGAAGGGGCGGAGGTCGCCCGCCCGCCGACCAGCTGAGTCGCACGCTGGAGCGGCAGGCGGCACCGGGAGGGCGAGGAGGAACGGCCGTGGAGAACGCGAGGCAGCGGGTCGTCGTCGGCATCGACGGCTCGGACGGCGCCCGCGCGGCGCTGGCCTGGGCGATGACGGAGGCAGCGGCCCGTGACGCCGCCCTCGAGGTGGTCACCGCCTTCCCGGTGGACTTCTACTGGGCCGATCCCGAGCTGCTCGACAGCGGCCGGATCGACAACATCCGGGCCGACACCGAGGCCCGCGCGCGGGCGATGGTCGATGAGGTGCGCAGCGACCCGGCCGCCGCTGGGGTGGACGTGTCGGTGCTGGCCGTCGCCGGCTCACCGGCCGCGCACCTGGTGCAGCGCTCGGAGGGCGCGGCGCTGCTGGTGGTGGGCAGCCGCGGCCGGGGCGCCGTGCGCAGCGCGGTCGCGGGCTCGGTCGCGCTGCACTGCGCGGCGCACGCCCGCTGCCCGGTCGTCGTCGTCCACCCGGCGCCGGTGTCCGAGCCGGCCCGCGTGGTGGTGGGGCTGGACGCCTCCGAGCACGCGCGGGCCGCGCTCACCGCGGCGGCGGGCCAGGCGCGGCGGCTCGGTGCCCGCGTCGACGCCGTCCTGGCCTACGAGGCGCCCAACTATTGGAGCGACCTGTACGCCGTGATGGCCCCGCCGCTCGGCGAGAGCGCCGAGCACGCGCGCACCCGCGGGGAGGCGCTGGTCGCCGAGGTGCTGGGCGACGGTGCGCGCGACGCCGTCCGGGTGGCCGTCGTCGAGGGACACCCCGGGCACGTGCTGGTCGACCAGGCCCGCGGCGCCCGGCTGCTCGTGGTCGGCAGCCGCAGCCGCAACCAGCTGCAGGGCGTCGTCCTCGGGTCGACCGCGCTGCACTGCGTGCTGCACGCGCCCTGCCCGGTGCTCGTCGTGCACGCGCGCCCGGGTGCCCCGGCCGACCGGCCGGCCCGGGCCACCGCGACCGCCGCGGGCTGAGGTCCGCGGTGCAGGCCTGGGTGGTCGAGCGCCCGGGACCGATCGACGACGGTCCGCTGCGGCGGGTGGAGCGCCCGCTGCCCGAACCCGGCCCGGGCCAGGTGCGGGTGCGCGTCCGCTGCTGCGGTGTGTGCCGGACCGACCTGCACCTCGCCGAGGGCGACCTGCCGCCGCGCCGGGCGGCCGTCACCCCGGGGCACGAGGTCGTCGGCGTGGTCGACGCCCGCGGCGAGGGCGCCGCGCGGTTCGCGGTGGGGGAGCGGGTCGGCGTCGCCTGGCTGGGCCGCACCGACGGCTCCTGCCGGTACTGCCGGCGCGGCGATGAGAACCTCTGCACCGCCCCGGCGTTCACCGGCTGGGACGTCGACGGCGGCTACGCCGACGCCTGCCTGGCCGACGAGGCGTTCGCCTACCGGCTGCCGGAGACGCTGTCCGACGAGCAGGCCGCGCCGCTGCTGTGCGCCGGGATCATCGGCTACCGGGCGCTGCGCTGCGCGGCCGTGCCACCCGGCGGCCGGCTGGGCCTCTACGGCTTCGGCGGCAGCGCGCACCTGACCGCTCAGGTCGCCCTCGCCCAGGGCACGCGGGTGCACGTGTTCACCCGCGGCGAGCGCAACCGCGCGCTGGCCGCCGAGCTCGGCGCGGACTCGGTGGGCGGGGCGGCCGATCCCGCGCCCGAGCCGCTGGACGGCGCGATCCTCTTCGCCCCGGCGGGCGACCTCGTCCCGGTCGCGCTCCGGGCCCTCGACCGCGGCGCCACCCTCGCGGTGGCCGGCATCTGGCTGTCCGCGATCCCGGGGCTGGACTACGCCGCCGAGCTGTTCCAGGAGCGGCGGCTGCGCAGCGTCACCGCCAACACCCGGCGGGACGGCGAGGAGTTCCTGCGCCTGGCCGAGCGGCTCGGCGTCCGGGCGACGACGGTGCCCTACCCGATGGCGGAGGCGCCGCGGGCGCTGGCAGACCTCGCGCACGGCCGCTTCGGCGGCGCCGCCGTCCTGGTCAACTAGTGCCGTGGCCTTCGACCCTCGCCCTGTCGTTGGCTCGCCGCCGGCCCCGTGACGGCCGAACCGCGTCCCGCCCCCGTTGCCGGTCGCGGTACTAGCGGCGGCGGACCGCGCGGGCGACCCCCCAGACCGCGAGGACCCAGCCGAGGATCCCGGCGGCGACGATCCGGTTGACGTCGACGGCCGGGTGCCAGGTGACCCCGCCGTCCTTGACCACGTAGGCCCCCGCCGGCCGGGCGATCAGCCCGAAGCCGCCGCCGTCGCCCTCCTCGCCGGTGTCGGCCTTCCTGCCCGTTCCGCCGCCACCGCCGCCGCGGACGGACGCCGCCGGGATCACCGTCACCCCGTCGCGCTCGTACGGCTCCCCGAAGACGCGGGACACGGTCATCGCGTCGCGCACGGCGGGGATCAGCGTGGACGGGTTCATGACGGCTCCTTCGTCGAGGGGTGCTGGGCATCATCGGGCACCCGGCGGGCGTTCGGGGCGTCCCTCGGCCCCGGGTGACGGCGACCTTCGGCCCTGCTCGCCGAGCGCGGCCGACCGGCAGCGTCGGGACCATGACCATCGAGCGGGCGAGCGCCGGCGACCTGGCGATGCGGGCCCGGGCCAGGCGCAGCCCGGTCCCCGAGCGCATGGGGGCGGTGCTGGTCCTCGACGCGCCGGCGCCCGATCCGGAGGAGCTGCGCCGGGTCGTCGCCGCCCGGCTCGGCGCGGTGCCGCGGATGCGGGAGCGCCTGGTCCGCCTGCCGCCCGGCGCCGGCCGGCCGATCTGGGCCGAGGACCCGGGCCTCGACCTCGACGCCGCCGTCGGGGTGCGGCGCTGCCCGGCGCCGGGGGACGAGGCGGCGCTGCTCGGCCTCGTGGCGGACCTGGCGGGCGGGCCGTTCGAGCCGGCCGGGCCGCTGTGGACGGCGACCGTGGTGACCGGGCTGGCGGCCGGCCGCAGCGCGCTGGTCCTCCTGCTGGACCACACGGTCGCCGACGGCCTCGGTGGCCTGGCCGTCCTCGGGCGGCTGGTCGATCCCGGGCCCGGGCCGCGGCCGCCGGCGTCCCTCCGTCCGCCCTACCGCCTCCTCCTGGCCGACGCCGCCCGGTCCCGGCTGGCGGCTCTCGGGCGGGCGCCGGCCGCCGTCCGGGCGTTGCTCCGCACCCGCGGCGCGCTGTCCGGCCCGCCCGCCGAGCCGTGCTCGCTGCTCGCCCTGACCGGGCCCCGCCGGGCACTCGCCGTCGCCCGCGCCGACCTCGCCGCGGTGCACGCGGCCGCGGCGGCGGCCGGGGCCACGGTCAACGACGCCCTGCTGTCGGCCGTCGCCGGTGCCCTGCGCGACCTGCTCGCCGCTCGCGATGAGGCGGTCGGCGAGTTCCGGGTCGGCGTGGCGGTCGCCGTCCACCGCACCGCGGGGATGGGGGAGTTCGCCAACTCGGTCGCGCCGCTCGCCGTCGGCGTCCCGTCGGCCGGCACGGTGGAGGAGCGGCTGCGCCGGATCGCCGGACTCGTCGCCCGGCACCGGGCCGAGATGGCCGATCCGGAGGCCGGCGCCGTCCTCGCCCCGGTGCTGCGGGCCGTCTGCGCTCTGGGCCTGTACCGCCGGATGCTGCGGCGGCAGCGGATGATCCACACGCTGGTCAGCGACGTCCCGGGTCCGACGGGTGTCGTGTCCCTCGCCGGCGTGCCGGTGGCCACGCTGGTCCCGCTCTCGGTCGGGGACACCGGCAACGTCACGGTGTCGTTCGTCGCCCTGTCCTACGCGGGCACGCTCACGGTGACGGCGGTCGCCGATCCGGGCCGGGTCCCGGACCTGCCCGTACTGGCCCGGGCGCTGCAGGCGGCACTGGACGAGCTGTGCGCCGCGGCACCCCGAGCGCCAGGTTCAGCAGTGCCCCGATCGTGACCCCGGCGGCCGCGCCGCCGAGGACGTCCAGCGGCGCGTGCGCGCCCAGGTAGACGCGGGCGACCGCGTTGAGGACCGCGACCACCAGCAGCAGCCACTGCCAGCGGCGCGCCACGTAGGGCGCCACGAGCACCACGATCCCGAAGGTGATGATCGCGTGCCCGGACGGGAAGGAGACCCCGGCCGACGGGACGTCGCGCAGGATGGCGCCGGGGATCGTCGTCCCGGGCCGCTCCCGGTGCACGAGGACCTTGAGCACCTCCTTCTCGACGAACAGCTTGAGCGGCACGAGCAGCACGAGGCCGGCCGCCAGCCGCCAGTGCCGGGTGACCGCCGCGACCACGGCCACCAGCAGCGGCACACCGAGGACGCCGGCCAGCTGGAAGACCCACAGCGGCCAGCGCAGCGCGTCGGGGAGCCCGTTCACCGCCCGGAAGACCGCCCGCTCCACCGCCCCGACGGTGCCGGAGGACGCGACGACCGCGCACCCGGCGGTGACGACGGCGCCGCCGAGCGCGAGCCAGGCGTCGGCCGGCCGCCGGACCACCGCGGTGCTCACAGGACCAGCCGCCGCTCGAGCCGGTCGCCCAGCGCCCAGCCCAGCGCCGCGGGCAGCCAGAAGGTCAGCGTGCGCACGGTGAGGAGGGCGGCGCCGGCCGCGGGCAGCGGCGCCCCGACGGCGGTCAGGCCGAGCAGCAGCCCCGCCTCGGCGAGCCCCGGGGCGCCGGTCAGCGGCAGGACCGCCCACAGCAGCCTCAGGACGGCGTAGACGGAGGCGGTGGCCAGCACCGGGACCCGTCCGCCCGCGCCGTGCAGCGCCGCCGCGAGCGCCGCGGCCTCGAGCGCGATGGCAAGCGCGGACCAGCCGAGCTGGACGGCCCACGACCGCATGCCGTCCGCCCGCTCCGGACGCAGGCCCCGCGGCAGGCCGAGCAGCCGCGCGCGCAGCTGGGCCGGGCGCGGGCCGCCGGGGCGGACGTGGCGGCCGGCCAGCAGCTGGCCGGCGAGGGCGAGCAGCAGCGCGGCGGCGCCGACGGCGAGGACCCCGGCCGGCCGCACGGGCGCCTGCGCGCCGGCGAGCCGCCCCTCGAGCAGGGCGAGGCCGACGGAGCCCGCGGCGACCAGCAGCGCCGCCGCCACCGCCCCGGTGTCGTACCGGTCGATCGCCCGCTCCGCCGCCTCGGGCAGCACCCCGGCCCGTTCCAGGAAGCGGGCGGCGACCCGCCGCCGGTCGACCGGGCCGCGGCGCAGCGTCGCGCCGTCGGTGGTGAGGGTGGCCGCGAAGATCCGGCCCAGGGCCAGCCGCCGGTCGACCGCCATCCCGACCGCCGCCGCCGTCGCGCCCCGGGCGAGGACGGCGAGGGCCACCGCGCCGCCGAGCCAGCGCCAGCCGTTGAGCTCCACCGCCTCGAACACCCGGGTCGCGCCGGTGAGCCAGGTGAACCCGACGAGCACCACGGCCGCGGCGGCGCCCACCGCCAGCGCGGCCCCCGCGCCGGCCGGGCCGAACTGCAGCCGGGCCGGGTCGGGGACGCCGACCTGGCGGCGCACCTCGCGGCGCAGCGCGGTCAGCCGGGGGCGGTCGGCCTGCACCTGCGCGCGGGTGGCGGCGGACAGCGCCAGCGGGGCCAGCCGCGGCAGCGCCGCCGACACCGCCGCCGTCCCCAGCCGCCGGACGGCGCCCGCGACCACCTCGGCGGGCTCGACCCGCGGCGCCAGCGACGCCATCAGCTCGGCGACGTCCCCGGCGAGCGTGTCGTCGTCCGCGCCGGTCTCGGCGTTGCCGAAGTCGACCAGCCAGGGGCGGCCCTCGTCGTCGACCAGCACGCTGGACGAGCCGAGGTCACGGTGCGCGATGCGCGCCGCGTGCAGCAGCGCCACCTGCTCCCACACCCGGTCGAGCAGACCGGGGGTCAGCTCCGCGGCGGGCAGCCGGTCCAGCGTCCGGCCGGCGACGAAGACCTGGACGACGACGGCGCCGCGGTTGCTGCCCCGCGCGAGCAGCACCGGCGGCACCCGCACGCCGCGCTGCGCGGCGGTCAGCGCGGCCACCGCCTCGTGCTCGGCCTGCTGCCCGAGCGGCGCGAGAGCGTCGGCGTCCTTGACCTCGCGCGCGCCGAGCACCCGGGCCAGCCGGAACAGCCAGTCCCGCTCGTAGCGGTCGGGGTCGAGGACCTTCACGAACACCCGCCGGCCGTCCCGGTCGACGGCGGTGAACGGGTGCGAGCTGCGGGCGCCCGTCCCGGCGGGGACGACGTCGTCCACCGGCAGCCCCATCCGCCGCAGGATGCCGGCCACCCGGCCAGCGCTGGGCTGCCAGCGGGGGACGCCGAACGCCCAGTGCACCAGCGAGCCGATCGCCCAGCCGGCGGCCAGCCCACCCACGACGTCGAGCGGCAGGTGGGCGCCCACGTAGATGCGCGCCAGGCCGACCGCCCAGGCCAGCGCCCAGACCACCCGGCGCCAGCGCCGCGAGAGGTACGGGGCGGCGGCGGTGGCCATCGCGGCGGCCACCGCGGAGTGGCCGCTGATGAAGCCGGCGCCGCTCGTGACGCCCTCGTGCAGGACGGCGCCGACGGGCAGGCCCGCGGGCCGCTCCCGGCCGACGACGCCCTTCACCAGGTCGGCGGCGAGGTAGGCCAGCAGCCCGGAGATCAGCAGGTCCCGCGCCATCCGCAAGTGCCGGGTCGCGGCGGCGAGCGCCGCCACCGTGGGCACGGCGAACACGTTGCCGAGCTGCATGACCGCCCAGACCACCGGATAGGCGAAGCCGGGCAGGTCGTTCACGATGCGGAACAGGTCGCGCTCGAACGCCGACAGCTGGCCCTGCTGGGCGACCAGGACGCCCAGCAGGAGGACGGCGAGGCCGAGCGCCACCCGCAGCAGGTCGCCGGGGTGCCGCTCCGGCCGCGCGGCCGCACCGGCGCCGGACCCGGCCAGGGTGGACCGGCCGGCGCCGCGCGCGAGCGTGGCGTCCATGCCGGGCAGTCGACACCGCGCGGACCCGGATCCGGCAGGGTCTTCCGACCCCGGCCGTACGTCGGCAGGACCTCCCCGGCCCGGCACGACGCCCCGGCTCAGCCGGGGGTGGGCGTGTGGTAGATCGCGGTCAGCCAGACGTCGAGCAGCACGTCGACGACGTCCCCCGCCGCGATCGCCGGCCCGTCCCCGCTGAACGTGCCGTGCAGGGCGCGCTCGTTCATCGAGTTCAGCGCGATCGCCAGGTCACGGGCCGGCGGGCCCGGGGGAGCGGCGCCGTGCGCGCGCTCGGCCTCGATCAGCGCGGTGCAGTTCTGCACCCACTGCTCGAACACCCGCGCCCACAGCTCGCGGACCTCCTCGTTGGTCGCGCGGGCCTCGGCCAGGGCCAGCGCCACGCTGCGGTGCTCGCGGAAGGTCTCGAAGTACGCCCTGATCCCGTTGCGCCAGTCGGTGCGGCGGTCCCCGCTGCGCGCGGCGAAGGACTCCGCCGAGGCCCGGTCCGCCTCCGCGATGACCCGGTCCAGCAGGGTCAGCAGGACGGCGTCCTTGGAGCGGAAGTAGAAGTAGAAGGTGGGCCGGGAGATGCCGGCGCCGCGCGCGAGGTCGTCCACCGAGATCGCCGACAGGGGGCGGTCGGCGAGCAGCCGCTCGGCGGTCGCGAGGATGGCGAGCTCGCGGTCGTCCCCCGAGGGCCGCGGCGCGCGACGGCCCCGGGTGCCGGGGCGCGCGCGGGGAGGAAAGGCGACCACCGCCGTACCCTAGCCGAGCTGTGACAGAGGCCTCAACATGCTGTTGACCCTTTCGACGGACTGTCGATACGGTGACTCGGTGGCAGCGCAGCCCCTCGACGACCTGTCCCGACCACGCCCCGCGGAGCACGTCGACGTGCTGATCGTCGGCGCCGGCCTCTCCGGCATCGGCGCGGCCTGCCGGCTGCGGACCGATTCCCCCGGCCGGTCCTTCGCGATCCTCGAGGCCCGCGAGGCCATCGGCGGCACGTGGGACCTCTTCCGCTACCCGGGCGTGCGCTCGGACTCCGACATGTTCACCCTGAGCTACCGGTTCCGGCCGTGGACGGGGCGGAAGTCGATCGCCGACGGGCCGTCGATCCGGCGCTACATCGAGGAGACCGCGCGCGAGTACCGGGTCACCGACCGGATCCGCTACTCCCACCGCGTGGTCGCGGCCGAGTGGTCCAGCGAGGACGCGCGCTGGACGGTCACGGCCGAGCGCACCGACACCGGCGAGACCGTGCAGCTCACCTGCTCGTGGCTGTCGGTCTGCGCCGGCTACTACCGCTACGACGAGGGCTTCCGCCCCCGGTTCGAGGGCGAGGAGCGCTTCGGCGGGCAGATCGTCCACCCGCAGCACTGGCCCGAGGACCTCGACCACACGGGCAAGCGGATCGTCGTCGTCGGAAGCGGCGCCACCGCCGTCACCCTGGTGCCGAGCCTGGCCGACCGCGCCGAGCACGTCACGATGCTGCAGCGCACGCCCAGCTACATCGTCTCGCTGCCGGGGGAGGACCCGCTCGCGCGGACGCTGCGCGGCAAGCTGCCGCCCACCGCGGTCTACCGGGTGGTGCGGGCCAAGAACCTCCTGCTCAGCACACTCATGTACCAGTTCAGCCGGCGCCGTCCCGAGGCGATGAAGGCGCTGGTGCGCAAGGGGCAGGTCCGGGCGCTGCCCGAGGGCTACGACGTCGACACGCACTTCGCGCCGCCCTACGACCCGTGGGACCAGCGGCTGTGCCTGGTCCCGGACGGCGACCTGTTCCGGGCGCTGCGCTCGGGCAGGGCCGAGGTCGTGACCGACCGGATCCGCACCTTCACCGAGGACGGCGTCGAGCTCGAGTCCCGCCGGACGATCCCCGCCGACGTCGTCGTGACCGCGACCGGCCTGCAGGTGCAGCCGCTCGGCGGCATGACCCTGACCGTCGACGGGAAGAAGGTCGACCCGTCCACCCGGGTCTCCTACAAGGGGATGATGTTCTCCGGCGTGCCGAACCTCGACATGGTGTTCGGCTACACCAACGCCTCGTGGACGTTGAAGGCGGACCTGATCAACCGCTACGTCTGCCGGCTGCTCAACCACCTCGACGCGCACGGCTACGTCTCCGCGACCCCGGTGGCGCCCCCCGAGGGCGGCAGCGCGCCGTTCGTCGACCTGACGTCGGGCTACATCCGGCGCAGCCTCGCCGAGCTGCCCCAGCAGGGCTCGCGGGCGCCGTGGCGGGTGTACCAGAACTACTTCCTCGACCGGCGGATCATGAACCGCGGCCCGGTCGAGGACGAGGGGATGACCTTCCAGCGCGCCGTGGCCGCGCCCCGCGAGGTGGCGGTCTGATGCAGCCCTACGTCTTCGCCGGCGGGACGGCGGCGGTCACCGGAGCGGCCAGCGGCATCGGGGAGGCACTCGCGCACGCCCTGGCGGGCCGGGGGAGCGACCTGGTGCTGCTCGACCGCGACGCGGAGCGGCTGGCGGGGGTGGCCGACGCCGTCCGCTCGGCGAACCCCGACCGGAAGGTGGCCATCCACGTCGTCGACCTGGCCACCGACGAGGCGGCGCAGGAGATCGGGGCGCGGCTGGCCGCCGAGCACCCGGAGATCACGCTGCTGGTCAACAACGCCGGCGTGGCGCTCGGCGGCCGGTTCGACCAGGTCACCCTCGAGGAGTTCGACTGGGTGATGGCGATCAACTTCCGCGCCGTCGTCCGGCTGACCCACGCGCTGCTGCCGGTGCTCAAGGCCCACCCGGGCGCGCACCTGGTCAACGTGTCGAGCGTCTTCGGCATCTTCGCCCCGCCCGGGCAGGCGGCCTACGCGGCGAGCAAGTTCGCCGTCCGCGGCTTCTCCGAGTCGGTGCGCCACGAGCTCGCCGAGGACGGCGTCGGTGTGACCGTCGTCCACCCCGGCGGCATCCGTACCCGCATCGCCGAGACCGCCCGCACGGCCTCCGTCATCTCCGAGGAGGAGGCGGCCGAGGGCAAGAAGCAGTTCGCCAAGCTGCTGCGGATCCCGCCGGAGACCGCCGCCGCGCAGATCGTCGCCGCGATCGAGAAGCGCCGGCCGCGGCTGCTCATCGGCGCCAGCGCGAGGATCCCCGACGTCCTGGTGCGCCTGCTGCCCGGCACCTACTGGAAGCTCGTCGCCCGCGGCACCGGCCTCTGACGACGTTGTCGGGGCGATGCGCGCGGATGGACGCCGCCGGACCTGACCCCGGCGCAGGTCGTGCGCCGAGGCCGGGTTCCCGCGCCAGGAACCCGGCCTCAGCGCACTCTGTCGCTGCCGCTGATCAGCGGCCGAGGGCGGCCAGCTCGCGCTGGACCATCTCCTCGTGCGCCCGCTCGTCCTCGCGGGCCCGACGCGGGCTCCACCGGCCGGCCATCACGAAGACGAACGGCAGGAAGAGGACCTGACCGGCGATGCAGACCCACCACCAGGTCTGCCACTGGCCGGGGATGTCCTCGGCCGCCTGGGCCACCTCCGGACCGTTCGCCGCGAGGTACTCGAGGTCACCGTCCTCGAAGGCGCCCGGCGCGGCCTGCAGGTCCGCGGCGTACTGCCCGGCCGCCTGCAGGTTCGCCTGGACGTCGGCGGAGGCCAGGCTGGTGAGCAGCCCGACCGCCGTCTGCTGGTCGACGCCGAGGCCGGCCATGATCTGCTGCACCGCAGCGCCCTGGGCCGCCTGGTCGGTCGGGTCGGCCTGCAGCGCCGCGAGGGTGTCCGGCGCGATCACCTGCACCGTGGCCAGCTGGCCGTCGCGGACCACCGACTCCACGCCCGCGGCCGCGGCCTCGCTCGCACCCTCGGCGCGGGCCACCTGGCCGAGCAGGGTCGCCAGCGCATCGGTGTCGGACGG
Source organism: Geodermatophilus sp. SMS 5-13 (assembly GCF_059428245.1). NCBI lineage: Bacteria > Bacillati > Actinomycetota > Actinomycetes > Geodermatophilales > Geodermatophilaceae > Geodermatophilus > Geodermatophilus sp. SMS 5-13. The sequence continues at coordinate 3,585,310 of NZ_CP165729.1, read as the reverse complement.
GTCGGACTGCACCTGCGCGGCCAGGTCCGGGTCGATGCCCGTGACGATCGCGAACTCCTGCGGGTGCTCCTCCTGCATCGCCGTGATCCGCGAGCCCTGGTCGACCAGGGTCGAGGTCGCCGGGACGACGAGGGTGAGGACCGCCAGCGACACCGTCACGACGATCCGCAGGATCCAGCCCCACACCGCCAGGCCCGTCGCCGTGGCCGCCGGGTTGTGCTTCTCGACGGTCTCGGTGAACGACGCCATCCACGCGACGTAGGCCATGCCGCCGCCGACGGAGCTCAGCACGAAGTAGACGGCGAAGCTGTAGTAGCCGGTGTCCGGCTCGGTCGCCGCCAGGGTGAACAGCACGCCGCCCACCAGGCTGATCAGCGTGCCGACGACCATGAACGGCTTCCGGACGCGCAGCTTGTCCGACAGCAGGCCGAAGAGCACCAGGCCGATCGCGTTGAAGCCCCAGTACCAGTTGGCCAGCCCGTTGGCCCGCTGCTCGGAGTAGCCGTAGACGGTCGCGAAGTAGACGACGACGAAGCCGACCAGCGCGTAGTACAGGAGCAGGAAGACGCTGATCGCGAACGCCGACCCGACGATGTCGAAGCGCAGCACCTGCCGCCACGAGCCCTTGACCGCCTGCTCCGGGTCGATGCCGGCGGCGCGCGCCTCGATCAGCGCGCGGTCGCGCATGCTGACCATCAGCTGGTCGCGCAGCGCGGGGGAGAGCTCGCGCAGGCCGACCAGCGCGACCAGGAAGACGGCGAGCCCGGCGATGCCGCAGACGTAGAACTGGAAGCGCCAGTCGGGGTGGTCGTCGAGGGTGTTGCTGGAGACCGTGGTGACCACCAGGCTGCCGAGCACCGGGCCGAGGGTCCAGAAGCCCATCGCCACGCCCCGGCCGACCTGCGGCGAGAAGTCGCGGATCAGGGCCGGCGTGGCCACCAGGACGATGCCCTCGACCAGGCTGAGCAGCGCGAACAGCACCGTGTAGACGGTCTTGTTCGGCGCGTGCGGCAGTCCGAACAGGATGATCAGGCCGGTGACCAGCAGGCCCCCGACCACCAGGTTGGCGCGGCCCCAGCGGTCGGCCAGCCCGGCGAACAGCGAGGCGAAGGCGCCGACCGCGTTGCCGATGACCGAGACGAACACGAAGAACGTGAACGACATCCCGAAGTCGGCGATGATCTGCGTCGCGACCGCGCCGCCGATGTAGAGCTCGTAGTACAGGACCACCGTCGCGAGCACGGTGATGCCCAGGTAGAGGGCCCGCGGGCCGGTCTCCGGGTAGTGCGGGAGCTTGCGGTCCCAGAGCCGGCTCAGCCCGCCCCGCGGCGGCGCGGGGTCGTCGGCGTTGCGTGGCGGGACGGTCGTGGTCGTCACGGTGTTCCCTTCCCCGGCGACGGTGCCGGGCCCCGAGTGGGAGCACGCCGGGCCGGAGGCCGGCGGTGTGGTGCAGACCACACAGCGGCGCAGGTTATCGACGCGCTGTCAGCACAGTCAACGATCTGTCGAGTCACCCGACGGGTTGTTTCACTGACGCAGCGTCGCGCCGGGACGTCGGCGAGACTGGCCGGGTGCCGACCGCCGTCCCCGCCGCCTTCGTGAGGGCGCACACCCGCCCCGCCACGCCCTCGCTCGTCCCCGAGGTGACGCTGCACGTCGCCGACGACGTCGTGGCGCTCTGGGACGCGATGGAGACCGAGCACGGCCGGCCGGCCGAGCAGCCGCCGTTCTGGGCCGCCGCCTGGCCGGGCGGGCAGGTGCTGGCCCGCTACGTGCTGGACGCGCCGGGGGTCGTCGCCGGGCGCCGCGTGCTCGACCTCGGCTCCGGCAGCGGGCTCGTGGCGATCGCCGCCGTCGCGGCCGGTGCGCGGGAGGTGGTGGCCAGCGAGATCGACCCCTACGGGACGACGGCGATCGCGGTGAACGCCGAGACCAACGGCGCCCGCGGTATCCGCGTGGTGGGCGACGTGCTCGAGGGCCCGCCCCTCGACGTGGACGTCGTCCTCGCGGGGGACGTCTGCTACGACCGTGAGATGACCGAGCGGGTGATGCCCTTCCTCGACGCGTCGCGCGCGGCCGGGGCCGAGGTCTTCATCGGCGACCCGGGCCGGATGTACCTGCCGGTCGAGCGGCTGACCGCCGTCGCGGCCTTCGACGTGCCGGAGACCGAGGGGCCGGGGATCCGCCGGTCGACCGTGTGGCGGCTCGCCTGAGGGGACGGCGCGGTTCCGTTTCGTTCGCTGCTACGCATTCCCGCCGTCGAGAAGTTTCTCCCGCGACACTCATCACCCCACAAATCGTCGGCCGCGGATTGTCACGACTGCATAACGACCTCTACGGTGGAGAGGTCCGGTTCGGCGTCACGTCCCCACCCGGGGAGTCCGAGCGGACGCCGCCGAGTCGCCTTCACGGGCGAGCCGGGGACCCACCGAAGTACTGGGGTGAATCCCGCCGACCGGGCACGTGCCCGTCGCGGGTAGGGCTGCTTCCCGCCCGAATCCGTCAGCTAACTCGGTAGGCGGCTGACGGAAGAAACGGAGAGCCGCCTGATGGCGCGCCCGATCCCCTCCGCACGTTCCCGCAGCGCCCGGCACCGTCGCCTCCGGATGCGCCCGCGCATCTAGACGTTCGCGGCCGTCCGCCCGGACGCCGCCCGCAGGCCCACCGCTCCCGAGCACTCCGCTCGACCGGCTGAACCAGCCGCCTCCCGGTGCGCCCGCGCAGGTCCGGCTCCCCGGCGAACCGCCGTGACCGCTGCCCGCTCATCCGCCGCAGCCCCGCAGCCCGCGACGGGCTCTGCTGCGCCCATACCCCCTCGGAGCACCGCCACTCATGAACCTCCGCAGCACGATCTCCGGCCGCAGCACCGCCCGCCGCCGTCCGCCGTCCTTCACCCGCCGTCCCGCCCTGTACCTCGGCGTCGCCGCCGCGGGTGCGGTCATGGTCAACGTCCTGTTCGGCGCCGACCCGGCGGCCCAGGCCGAGGCCGGGACGGCGGACTCGGTCAGCGTCGCCCAGGAGCTCGGCCTGACCGCCCAGTCCGGCGCTGTCGCCCCCACCGAGAACCTGCAGCCGCTGGAGGACCTCGCCGCCAGCCGCAGCACCCGCGAGGCCGACCAGACCGCGGCGCAGCAGGCCCAGGCCGCCGCCGACCAGGCCGAGCTCGACCGGCAGAAGGCGGAGGCCGAGGCGAAGGCCAAGGCCGAGGCCGAGGCGAAGGCCAAGGCGGAGGCCGAGGCGAAGGCCAAGGCGGACGCCGAGGCCAAGGCCCGCGAGGAGGCCGCGGCGGCCGCGGCGCCGGCGTCGTCCGGGTCCGGGTCCGGGTCCTACCAGGACTACGCGCTGTCCAAGCTCGGCGGCAACAGCTCCGAGTTCTCCTGCCTCGAGAACCTGTGGGGCAAGGAGAGCGGCTGGAACCCGAACGCGCAGAACCGGTCGAGCACCGCGTACGGGATCCCGCAGTTCCTCAACTCGACGTGGGCGAGCACCGGCATCGCCAAGACCTCGGACCCGTACCGCCAGATCGACGCGGGTCTGATCTACATCGACAACCGCTACGGCTCGCCGTGCGGCGCGTGGTCGCACTCGAAGTCCACCGGCTGGTACTGAGCCGACAGCTCTCGCCTGACCTGACCTGACCGAGGGGTCGCCCGTCGCGGGCGGCCCCTCGGCCGCGTTCTGGGACCATGGATCCGTGCGCGGCTGGCTGACGGGACTCGGGATCGCCGTGGCGGTCATGGTCATCAGTTGGGCGGTGCTCATCCTGCTGGCCCGCCGGCTGCCGGAGGGCACCGCCAAGGAGCTGGCCCGGTTCCTGCCCGCCTGCGTCACCACGGCGCGGCGGCTGCGTGCGAACCCGGCCGTGCCGCGGCGGGCCAAGCTGGCGGTCGGCTTCGCCGGCCTGTGGGTGCTCTCGCCGATCGACCTCATCCCCGAGTTCCTGCCGGTCATCGGCCCGCTGGACGACGTCGTCGTCGTCGCCCTGGCGCTGCGCTACGCGGCCCGGCAGGTGCCGCGCGAGGTCCTGCTCGAGGCCTGGCCCGGCGACCGGCGCATCATCGAGCGCCTGCTGGGCACCCCGCGGACGAAGGACGCCCCGACCGACCGAGAGCGGTGACCGTGCCCGACGCCCCGTGGTGGACCAGCGCCGTCGTCTACCAGATCTACCCGCGCTCCTTCCAGGACTCCGACGGCGACGGGATCGGCGACCTCGGCGGAGTGCTGCAGCGGCTGGACCACCTCGCCGACCTCGGCGTCGACGTCCTGTGGCTCTCGCCGGTGTACCCCTCGCCGCAGGCCGACAACGGCTACGACATCTCCGACTACCAGGACGTCGACCCGCTGTTCGGCAGCCTGCCCCAGCTCGACGAGCTGATCGCCGCCCTGCACGCCCGCGGGATCAAGCTGGTCATGGACCTGGTGGTCAACCACACCAGCGACGAGCACCCGTGGTTCGTGGAGTCCCGGTCGGGGCCGGACTCGGCCAAGCGCGACTGGTACTGGTGGCGGCCGCCGCGGGCCGGGCTGGCCGCCGGCGCCCCGGGCGCCGAGCCGACCAACTGGGCGTCGTTCTTCTCCGGGTCGGTCTGGGAGCTCGACGAGGCCAGCGGTGAGTACTACCTGCACCTGTTCGACCGGAAGCAGCCGGACCTCAACTGGGAGAACCCCGAGGTCCGGCACGCGGTCTACGCGATGATGGCGTGGTGGCTCGACCGCGGGGTCGACGGCTTCCGCATGGACGTCATCAACATGATCTCCAAGGACGTCGCCCCCGACGGGCACCTGCACGACGGGCCGCCGATCCCCGGCACCGGCCTCGGTGACGGCTCGTCGTCCTACCTCTGCGGCCCGCGCATCCACGAGTTCCTCCAGGAGATGCACGGGGAGGTGTTCGCCGGGCACGACTCGCGGCTGCTACTGGTCGGCGAGATGCCCGGCGTCACCGTGGAGGAGGCGCGGCTGTTCACCGACCCGGCGCGCGCCGAGGTGGACATGGTGTTCCAGTTCGAGCACGTCGGCCTCGACCACGGGGCGTCGAAGTGGGACCTCCGCCCGCTGCGCATGCACGACCTCAAGGCGTCGTTCGGCCGCTGGCAGGCCGGCCTGGCCGAGGTCGGCTGGAACTCCCTCTACTGGGACAACCACGACCAGCCGCGCGCCGTCTCCCGCTTCGGCGACGACTCCCCGGAGCACCGGCGCAACTCGGCGACCTGCCTGGCCACCCTCCTGCACCTGCACCGCGGGACGCCCTACGTCTACCAGGGCGAGGAGCTGGGCATGGCGAACTACCCGTTCGCCGGCATCGAGGAGTTCCGGGACATCGAGTCGGTCAACCAGTTCACGACGGCGGTGGCCGGGGGGACGGACGAGGGGACCGTCCTCGCCGGTCTGAAGAAGATGAGCCGGGACAACGCGCGCACGCCCGTGCAGTGGGACGGCTCGCCGTCCGCCGGGTTCACGACCGGCACCCCGTGGCTGCCGGTCAATCCCGACCACGTCGAGTGGAACGCGGCGCGCCAGCGGAAGGACGACGCGTCGGTGCTGGCCCACTACCGGCGGCTGATCGCCCTGCGCCACGAGCTGCCGGCGGTGAGGCTCGGCGACTTCACCATGCTGCTGCCCGACCACGACGACGTGTACGCCTTCACCCGCGCGCTCGACGACGACCGGCTGCTCGTCGTCTGCAACGTCAGCGGCCGGCCGTGCGCGCTCGGCGACCTGCTGCCCGAGGCGGTGGACGCCGAGCTGGTGCTGGGCAACCTGCCGGAGGCCGACCCCGCGGTCCTCGGCCCCTGGGAGGCGCGGGTGCTGCGCCCGCGCTGACGCCGGCGATCAGTCCCAGTCGTGGTAGTGGTGGTGCTCCCAGCCGCCGCCCACGTTGGCGGCGTCGGCCATCGCCGCGGTGAGGATCATGACCAGCAGCACCCCGAGCAGGATGGCGCTGATGAGGACCCACCGCCGCCGCTTCCGGTCGGCCAGGGCCCACGTGGGGGCGCCCATCACGGACGTCCGCGCCTGCAGCGCCGCTGTGGACGCCACGGCCCGCCAGCCCGGGGCGATCGGGGTGGGGTCCGGCAGGTCGCCGGTGAGGGGCGGCAACTCGTCGACGTAGCGCGCGCCGAAGGCGGCCTGCGTCCGCTCGTGCCCCTCCTCCACGGTGAGCAGGCCGGCTCCGACGGCGTCGTGCAGCCGGTGCACGACCGCCTCGCGCTGGGCATCGGAGGCGCGGACGCGCTGTCCGGAGCCGGGCGGGGCAGTGGTGCCGGGATCGGTGGGTGCGGTCATGGCGGAGCTCCTCTCGCTCGCCCCTCCCGGGGTGTCGAGGGTGCCCCTCCGACCTGTCATCTGTCTATGAATCCTCAGGTTCGCCAGCGCACGCGGCCGGTGACGGACGGCGGGCCGCCCGGGGTGCCGGCGGCCAGCCGCGCGCCGGCGTCGTCCGGGGCGCCGGAGACGAGCACGGGCCGGCCGGCGAACGAGGGGCGCTCCAGGCGGTACTCGAACCCGGTGACCGTGCGGTCGGGGGCGAAGCGGCGCGGCAGTTCGAGCAGCAGCAGGGCGAGCAGGGGGCCGTGCACGACCAGCCCCGGATAGCCCTCCACGCCGGTGACGTACTCGTGGTCGTAGTGGATCCGGTGGGTGTTGTAGGTCAGGGCGCTGAAGCGGAACAGCATGCGGGGGTCCGGGTCCACGCGCAGCTGCCACGGGTCGTCGGCCGGTTCGGGCTCGGACGGCGCCGGCTCGGGCGCGCGGCGCTGCGGGGTGCCGGCGGGCTGGCTGCGGTAGACGACGTCCTGCTCCTCGACGACGGCGAGCTCGCCCGCGACCTCGTAGCGGTGCCGGACGGTCACGAACACCATCTCGCCGGTGCGCCCGGTGGCCGGTCGGACCGTGGCCAGGCGGGAGTGCCGGACGACCTCGGCGCCGATCGGCACCGGCGCGAGGAACTCCAGCCGGCCGCCGGCGATCATGCGGCGCCGGTCGGTGATCGGCGGCAGGAAGTGCCCGTCGGCGGGGTGGCCGTCCTCGCCCAGCGCCGACTGCGGCGGTGCCTCGAGGAAGGAGAACCAGTGCCACAGTGGCGGGAGCCCATCGGGGGTGGGCTGGTCGAGCAGCGCGGCGAACGCCGCCACCGGCCAGGGATCGATCCGGTCGACGGCCTCGACGTGTCGGGGCGCCCAGTCGGTGAGGAGCTCCGCGAGGCGGTTCACCGGGGGAGGCCGCCGCGCTGGATCAGCTGCCGGGCGATGACGTCGCGCTGGATCTCGTTGGTGCCCTCGCCGACGATCATCAGCGGTGCGTCGCGGAAGTAGCGCTCGACGTCGAACTCGGTGGAGTAGCCGTAGCCGCCGTGGATGCGGACGGCGTCCAGGGCGATCTGCATCGCGGTCTCGGAGGCGAACAGCTTGGCCATGCCGGCCTCGAGGTCGCTGCGCCGTCCGCTCTCGAGCGTCTCGGCGGCGTGCAGGAGGAGCTGCTTGGCCGCGGTCAGCTTGGTGGCCATGTCGGCGAGGTAGTTGCCGATGGACTGGTGCTGCCAGATCGGCTTGCCGAACGACTCGCGTTCCTGCGCGTAGCGCAGCGCGTCGTCGAACGCGGCCTGCCCGACGCCGACGGCGCGGGCGGCGACCTGGAGCCGGCCGGTCTCCAGCCCGCGCATCATCTGCGCGAAGCCGTTGCCCTCGACGCCGCTGAGCAGGGCGTTCTCCGGCGCGCGGTAGCCGTCGAAGACCAGCTCGCAGCTCTCCACGCCCTTGTAGCCGAGCTTGGGCAGGTCGCGGGACACCGTGAGACCGGGGCCGTGCTCGACCAGCAGGATGCTGATGCCCTTGTGCGGCGGGTCGGCCTGCGGGTCGGTCTTGCACAGCAGCGCGATCAGCTGCGAGCGGCGGGAGTTGGTGATCCACGTCTTGGCGCCGGTGACGACGTAGCCGCCGTCGTCCTTCTTCGCGACCGTCGTCATCGCCTGCAGGTCGGACCCGCCGCCGGGCTCGGTCAGCGCCATGGTCGCCCTGACCTCGCCGGTGGCCATGCGGGGCAGGTAGGTCGCCTTCTGCTCGTCGGTGCCGAAGGCCAGCAGCAGCTTGGCGACGACGGTGTGCCCGCCCATCGCCCCGGCCAGCGACATCCAGCCGCGGGCCAGCTCGGCGGTGACCAGCGCGTAGCAGGGCATCGACACCGGCGCCTCGCCCCACGGCTCGGGGATGGCCAGCCCGAACACGCCGAGCTCCTTCATCCGGTCGATGAGCGTTTCGGGGTACTCGTTGGCGTGCTCGAGGTCGCGGGCGACCGGGCGCACCTCCTCGTCCACGAACCGGCGCACGGTCTCGAGGACGAGCTCTTCCTCCGGCGAGAGCTGCGGCATGGGTCCAGACTGCCGTACGGCATGAGTGTGTGGATCGGGACGTCGGGCTGGAGCTACGCGCACTGGGACGACGTCCTCTACCCGCCGGGCACGCCGCCGTCCGCCCGGCTCGCGCACTACGTGCGTCGGTTCCCGACCGTGGAGCTCAACGCCTCGTTCTACCGCTGGCCGAGGACGGCGACCTTCGCCTCGTGGCGACGGCGGCTGCCGCCGGGCTTCCAGCTGTCGGTCAAGGCGCCGCGCGGGCTGACGCATGCCAAGCGGCTGCACGCGCCGGAGGCGTGGGTGCCGCGGTTCCGGGAGTGCTGGCACGAGCTGGGGGACAAGCGGGCGGTGTTCCTCGTGCAGCTGCACCCGGCGCACGAGCGGGACGACGAGCGGCTGGACTACTTCCTCGCGGCGCTGCCGGACTGGATGCGGGTGGCCGTCGAGTTCCGGCACCCGTCGTGGCACGACGACGGTGTCTACGCGCTGCTCGAGCGGCACGATGCGGCGTACGTCGTGATGAGCGGGGCGAAGCTGCCGTGCGTGCTGCGGGCCACCGCGCCCTTCGTCTACGTGCGGATGCACGGGCCCGACTCCGCGCACCTCTACGCCGGCTCGTACTCCGACGAGGACCTGCGCTGGTGGGCCTCGCGCATCGGCGAGTGGTCGGGGCAGGGCCGGGACGTGTTCGTCTACTTCAACAACGACGGCTTCGGCCACGCCGTCCGCAACGCCGACACCCTGCGCGCCTTCGTCGGCGCCTGACCGCGAGGACTCACCGCGGGTCGGTCTCCACGAGGGCGGCGAGGCGGGCGAGCGACTCCCGCCAGCCGAGCTCGTTGTCCTCGGGCCGTACCGCGCTCGGCAGGCCCTCGTGGACGGCGACGAGGTCGGTGCCGCCGTCCGCCGCGTCGGTGAGGGTGACCGTGATCGTCATGGCGCCGCGCAGTGCCGGGTCGTCGGTCTCGAACTCGTCGACCTCGACCACGCGCTCGTCCGGGACCAGCTCCGTGAACCGGCCGGAGTAGGTGTCGGTGTGCGCCGCCGTCTTGCCGGCGCGGTCGGGGCTGTCGTACGTGAGCGAGACCCGCAGCCGGCCGCCCACGCTCGCGTCCCACTCGTGCACGTCGCTGGTCATGCCCGGCGGGACCTTCCAGCGGGCCACCGCGACCGGGTCGAGCAGCGCGCGGAACACCGCGGACCGCGGTGCGGCGATGTGCCGCGTCATCCTGGTCGTGCTCACGTGCGGTACCTCCGGCGGTGTCGTCACCAGGACTTGTCGGCTCGTCGACATGACGGCGAGCCGACAAGTGTCTTCGGTCGCTAGAAGGGTGGCGGGTCGTCGTCCGGGTCGGGCGGTGGTTCGGGTGGTTCGGGTGGGGGTCGTCGGCGCATGGCCCAGGGCCGGGTGGCGCGGGTGACCCCGCTGGGGGTGGTGACGTGCAGGGTGCCGTCGGGTTCCATGACGAACTCCCAGCCGCGGAACAGGGTCTTGAGCCGGTGGTGGGTGCGGCACAGGCAGCAGAGGTTGGTGCAGGTGGTCTGTCCGCCGCAGGCGTGGGCGACGACGTGATCCAGGTCGGCCCAGCCCACCCGGTGGGTGCAGAACGGGTGCCGGCAGGTGCGGTCGCGGGTGCCGACGAAGTGCCGCTGCTTGGCGGTGGGGGTGTAGCGGTCGGTGGCCGGCGGCGGGTTGAGGCCCTGGCCGCGGCGGACCCGCTGCTGCAGGTCGGCCAGGCTCAGGGTGGCGATCAGCTGTCCGGACGCGTCGTTGACCGCGAGGGTCAGCGACCCGCCGTCGGGGGTCTGCAGGCCCAGGGCGCCGATCCGGCGCAGCAGGTCGCGCAGGTGGGCCGGGGTGATGGCGTAGCCGTTGACGTCGGCCGGCCGCGTACTCGCCCCCTCGAGGGCGTCAAGCCACGCGTGGATGGTCAGGTTCGCCCGGGCACCGGCGGCGCCGATCGCGGCGCCGCGGAGGAGCAGGGAGTAGATCTCGGTGCGGATCTGCCCGATCGGCCGCTGATCGCCGTCCTGTTTGGCCAGCTGGGCGAGGGCGTTGATGAAGTCGAAGCCCTCCGCGGCCTCCTCGGCCGGCAGCTCGGCGGCGAGGGTGGCGCGGCCCTCGCCGACCGGGTCGACGATCACGTCGGCGTTGCGCTCGGCCACCTGCCGGCGCTCCTCCGCCGCCGACGCGTCCAGCTCCAGCAGCACTTCGAGGATGCGCCGCTTGAGGGCGGCGAAGTTCAGCCCCGCGGCCTCGGGCAGCACGACGGCCTCCACCCGGCCGGCCAGCGCCGGGCGGGTGTGTTCGAGGGTGTCGGCGAGGATCTGCGCCCGCCGCTCGTCGAGCTCGCCGCGCGCCAGCGCGGCCTCGGTCAAGGGGAGGCTGTGCCGCCAGATCCACGCCCGGCCCAGCCGGTGCGCCGCGGTCCCGCGACCCACCCCGAGCACCAGGCCGAGCTCGTCGGGAAAGGACTCACTGACGCCGGGGAACTCCGGCTCGGTCTGCCGCCAGGTCTTGCTGCGCGCCCCGCGGCTGCCGGCAGGCGGATCGTCGTGATCGGGGCGGTCGGCGGCGAAGGCGAGCATCAGCTCGGCCTCCTGCGCGGCGAGCTTCGCCCGCTTGGCCTGGATCAGCTGCAGCAGCCGGGCCTTCTCCTCCGGGGACAGCGAGGCCATCGGCGCCGGCCGGACGACCGTCGGCCGCCAGGCCACGTCGACCACGATCTCCCTGAAGGAGTGCGGCGCGGCGGTGGTCATGGCCCCAAGCTACGGAGGGGGTCCGACAGTTTCGGCTGGTCAGCGGATCGGACCCCGACATTCACGCCGGCGGGAGCAGGCCGGCGCGCGCCTTCGCGGCCAGCGCCGTCCGCACCGCGGCGTCCACCTTCCTCGCGAACGCGGGGTCGGCGGCGTCGCGCGCGAGGACGGCGTCGTGCATCGCCGGCAGCACCGACGCCGTCACGGTGAGCACGAGGGTGCCGCCGGCGTCGAGGAAGCGCACCGCGCGGTCGCCGGGCGCGACGTCCCGGACCGCCACCGCGTTGCCGACGTCGTCGGTGATGACGACGCCTCGGAAGCCCACGTCGCCGCGCAGCACCTGGCCGATCACGACCGGCGAGAACACCGCGGGCGCCGACGGGTCGATCCGCTCGTAGGTCGCCGACGACACCATGACGAACGGATGGGCCGGGCTGCGCGAGAGCACGCCGAACGCGGCCACCTGGTCGCCGTCCGGCGGCGTCGCGTCGTCGACCACGTCCGCGCTCACGTCGGTGTTCCCCGTGACCGACCCCAGCCCGGGGAAGTGCTTGAGCGTCGCGGTGACGTCGTGCGCGCCGAGGCCCCGGACGACGGCGCGCGCGGCCGAGACGACCTCCGCGGCGGTGTCGCCGTACTGCCGGTCGAACGCGCCGATCGGCGCGTTGGAGCGCGCCGTCGTGGCCGGGACGACGTCGGCGACCGGTGCGAGGTCGAGGTTGAGGCCGGCCCCGGCGAGCGAGGCGCCCATGCCGTCGGCCAACTGGTCCAGCTCGCCCGGCGGCAGCTGCCCCTGCGCGAGCGCCGACGGCAGCGTGCCGAACCCCGGCCCGGACAGCGTCTGCACCAGCCCGCCCTCCTGGTCGGCGGCCACCCACGGACGGATCCCGGCGGCCGACCAGCGGCCGGTCACCGCGGCGAGGTCGGTCGTGGAGATGGCGGACCGCCCGGCCAGGAACACCCCGCCGACGCCGTCGTCCACGAGCCCGTCGCCGGCCGATAGGTCCGACAGCGGGACGCCGACGACGAACAGCTGCGCGACCTGCGCCCGCCGGTCGAGCCCCGCCAGGGCGGCGCTCACCTGCGCCGCCTGCGCCGGGGTCAGGCCGTCGGGGTCGGCCGGCGCCGACGGGGTGGACGACGGCGCCGGCGAGGACGACGCGGGCGCCCCAGAAGGCGAGGACGACGAGCACCCGGCCACGGCCAGCCCGGCCAGCACCGCGGCGAGCGTGCGCCGCACGCCCGCGTTCACCGCTGGTCCCGGCGCAGCGGATGGTCGGCGGGCACCTCGACCAGCACGATGCGGACGCCGTCCGGGTCGGCGAGCCAGGCCTCGACGAGCCCCCACGGCTCCTGCCGGGGCTCGCGCAGCACCGGCACGCCCGCCGCGGCGAGCCGCGCGACCTCGGCGGCGACGTCGCGGACCTGCAGCCACAGCGCCATCCCGCCGACCGGGCCGTCGGAGCGGCCCGAGACCTCCAGCAGCCCGTTGCCGGTGAAGAACACCAGGCCCGGCGAGTCCGGCGGCCCGAACTCGCGGGCGACGGCCAGGCCGAGCACGTCGCGGTAGAAGGCGTGGCTCCGCGCCGGGTCGACCGGGCGGAGGAGCACCCGGCTGCTCAGCACGTCCATGCGGCCATCCTCGTCCCGGACTGCCAGGGTGGGGTGCATGACGGTCGACGACCTGCTCACGGCGAGTCGCGAGGGCATCCGCCGCTACGACCCCCGCGAGACGATCCTGGCGGCCGCGCGCGGTGCGCTCGTCGTCGACACCCGGACCGAGGCGCAGCGCCGTCGCCAGGGTGAGCTGCCGCGCGACCTGCTGCCCGGCGTGCTGGTCATCGACCGGACGGTCTTCGAGTGGCGCCTGGACCCGAAGGGCGAGGCGTGCGTCCCCGAGGCGGCCGGCCACGACCTCGAGGTCGTGGTGGTCTGCCGGCAGGGCTACAGCTCCAGCCTGGCCGCGGCCTCGCTGCGGACCCTCGGCCTGGAGCGGGCCACGGACATGATCGGCGGCGTCGAGGCGTGGCTGGCGGCGGGCCTGCCGGTGACCGACGACCCGGCCGACGTGCGCGAGTGAGCGAGCAGCGGCCGGGCTACGGTCGCGCCAGAAAGGGGACGCCGATGACCGACCAGGACCGCACGCAGCCGGAGCCGGGCAACTCCGGGCTGGTGTCGCGCTCGATCGAGGAGTTCGTGAACCAGCTGCGCTCGTTCACCGACCGCGCGCGGGGCCTGGCCGCCGGCGCCGTCCCGTCCGGGATCAGCCTGCCGTCCCTGCCCAGCCCGCCGGGCGCGATGTCCGCGGCCCAGCTGCGGGCGGTCGCCGACGCGGTCAAGGCCCAGCGTCAGCAGCTGCAGGCCATGACCGCGCAGTTCCACGCCTTCGACCAGCAGCTCGCCGTCTTCGAGCGGGTGCTCGAGCCCCTGGTGGAGTGGAGCTCGACGTGGGCGCGTCTGGAAGAGGGCGTCGCCTCGCTGGTCCGCCGCGACGGGACGAGCGGCGACGACCGGCGCTCCGCCGGGGAGGCCTAGCTAGCCGGCGGCCGAGCCCCGCCGCACCTCCACGTGCGGGCGGCTCTGCCACAGCGCCCACTCCGCGCTGACCTCGCCGGCGGTGCGCAGCAGCCGCGGGAGGTGGTCGCCCAGCAGGCACTCGGTGGAGGTCTCGGCCGCGTGCACGGTCACGTTCATCGCCGCACGGACGACGCCGTCCCGGTCGCGCACCGGCACCGCCACCGACCGCACGCCGGGCGCGAGCTCCTCGTCGGCCAGCGCCCACCCGCGCGCCCGCACCTCGGTCAGCTCGTCGCGCAGCTGCTCCGCCGTCCGCCCGTCGTAGGGCGGCAGCCCGGCCCGGCTCGGCTGCGCCAGCACGGCCTCGAGCTCGTCCGCGGACAGCGCGGCGAGCAGCACCTTGCCCTGCGAGGTCTGCTGCGCCGGGAACCGCGTGCCGATGTCCACCCGCAGCGCGATCAACTTGGGCACCGAGACCCGGGCGACGTAGACGATGTCGGACCCGTCGAGCTGCGCCATCGACGAGGACTCGCCGGTCTCGCCGACCAGCCGCTCCAGATGCGGCCGGGCGATGTCCCACAACCCGAGCGCGCCGACGTAGGCCATGCCGAGGGTGAGCACCTTCGGTGTCAGCTCGAATCCCGCCCCGGTCGCGCGGACGAAGCCGAGCTCCTCGAGGGTGAGCAGCAGCCGCCGCGCCGTCGGCCGGGCCAGCCCGGCCGCCGTCGCCACCTCGGTCAGGGACATCGTCCGGTGGTCGGCGTCGAAGCAGGCCAGGACGTCGAGGCCGCGCGCCAGCGCCTCCACGAAGTCCGGGCCTGCTCCGCGCCCCGCCATCGATCTCCTCTCCGAGCGGAGAAGATTCGTCGGCGTCACGCCCACGAATCCACTCCGCAAACCCCTCAGCGGCCGAGCACGCGCTCCTCGCCGCCGGCCCGCTTCGACTCGTCCTTGAAGTCGCTGTACTGGTACGGGTTCTCCAGGATCGACTGCTCGGCCTCCGGCATCTCCGGGAACATCCCGGCCTGCCAGACCTCCTCGCCGCACTCCTTCTTCAGGTAGTCGATCGTGTTCTCGATCTCCTGCCGCACCGGCGCGAGGTCGATGCCGACCAGCTTCCCGTCGTACTTCACGACCCGGCCGTCGACGACGACGGTGTGCACGTCGCCGCGCTGCGCCTGGAACGCCACGTGCCCGAACGGGTTGAGCAGCGGGAAGGACACCGGCGAGTTGTCGTTCTTCAGCAGGACGACGTCGGCCTTCTTGCCGGCCTCGAGGCTGCCCAGGTCGCGGTCGCGGCCGATGGTGTGCGCGCCGCCCCGGGTGCACCACTCGACGACCGTCTTCGCGCGCAGCCGCAACTGGGTGATCGTGTCGCCCTTCAGGTGCGCGGTCAGGTGCTCGGACATCCGGTCGGCGTTCAGCGTCGAGCGCATCGCCGAGAACATGTCGCCGCTCCACCACACGCTGGTGTCCATCGACAGCGACACCGGGATGCCGTACTGCAGCACCTGCTCGGTCGGCGCGTGCCCCTGCCCGGCGCTGCACTCCGACTCCGTCGCCACCGAGATCGAGCCGCCGGTCGCGGCGATCCGCTGGTAAGAGTCCCGGGTCAGCGTCGAGGCGTGCACGTACGTCGTCTCCGGCGTCATGAAGCCGCCGTCGTACATCTGCTGGATGCCGGTGTCGCTCGTGGCGCCCCAGACGCCGGCGTGCGTGGTCACCGGGATGCCGAGGTCGCGGGCCACCTCGAACGCCGCCTTCTCCGGGAACGCCGGGTCGCCGGTGACGTCGAAGGCCATCTGCACGCCCATCATGTCGTCGCCGGCGTCGCGCAGCCGCTCGAGCAGCGAGCGGACGGCGGGGTCGGCACTCCACTCCCAGGGACCGGCCTGGATGTTGCCGTAGGCCATGACGAACCGGCCGGGCACCGACCGCAGCGCCTCCACGGCCGCCTCGCCGTGGTCGACGGTCTGCAGGTTGTGCGACCAGTCGACGGTGGTGGTGACGCCGGCGTCGAGTGACTCGATGGCGGCCAGCCGGTTGCCCGCGGCGATGTCCTCGGGGCGGAACTTCTTGCCGTGCTCGAGGTAGTACCAGACGAAGTACTGGGTGAGCGTCCAGTCAGCGCCGTAGCCGCGCATCGCGGTCTGCCACATGTGCCGGTGCGTGTCGATCATGCCCGGCATGACGATCCCGCCGCGGGCGTCGATCTCCTGGGCGCCCTCCGGCACCTCCAGGTTCTGGCCGACGGCCTCGATCCGGTCGCCGACGACGAGCACGTCGGCGTCGGTCAGGACGGTGGACGCGTCGTCCATCGTCAGGACGGTGCCGCCGCGGAACACCAGCGGCCGGCCGGCCTCGGGTGCCGGGCTCGCGGGATCGGACTGGCTCATGCTGGCCTCCTCGACGTCATCGTCTGCGGTCGGACGGCCGTCCGCACAGCGGACGGCGGCCCCGGCCGTCACCCTGGTGTGACGCCCGGCACATGTCAAGGCCGCGGTGCGGCAGAATGACCCCGGCCAGCAGGGTTGGCGGTGCCGCTTGACAGGCGCGCAGCGGCGATCCGAGACTGCGGGCGCAGACGGACATCTGTCCGCACAGCGGGCGGTCGAACGGAAGGGCGCGCAGACAGCGATGACCGACGGACCGCCCGCCCCGCCCCGCACCGGCCCCCTGGCGGGGCTGCTCGTCGCGGACTTCTCGCGCATCCTGGCCGGTCCCTACGCCACGATGCTGCTGGCCGACCTCGGCGCCGAGGTGGTCAAGGTGGAGGGCCCCGGCGGCGACGACACCCGCACCTGGCAGCCCCCGGTCCGCGACGGCATCTCCACCTATTACCTGGGCGTCAACCGCAACAAGCGCTCGGTCGCGCTCGACCTTAAGGACGCCGAGGACGTCGCCCTCGCCCAGGAGCTGGCCCGGCGGGCGGACGTGCTCGTCGAGAACTTCAAGCCCGGTGGGCTGGCCCGCTTCGGCCTCGACTACGACACCGTGGCCGCCGCGAACGCCGGCATCGTCTACGCCTCGATCAGCGGCTTCGGCAGCGGCCCCGGCGGGCGCTCGCTGCCCGGCTACGACCTCATCGTGCAGGCGATCTCCGGGCTGATGAGCCTCACCGGCGACCCCGACGGCGAGCCCTACCGCGCCGGCGTCGCCGTCTTCGACGTGATGGCCGGGCTGCACGCGACCATCGGCATCCTGTCCGCCCTCAACCTCCGGCACGAGACCGGCCGCGGCCAGCACGTCGAGGTCAACCTGCTCGCCTCGGCCATGTCGGGGCTGGTCAACCAGACCAGCGCGTTCGTCGCCGGCGGCGTCGTCCCCTTCCGGATGGGCAACAGCCACCCGAGCCTGTTCCCGTACGAGCCGCTGCCCTGTGCCGACGGCGAGCTGATCGTGACCGCCGGCAACGACGGCCAGTTCCGCAAGCTCTGCGAGGTGCTCGGCCTGCCCGAGCTGCCCGAGGACCCGCGCTTCGTCCGCAACGAGGACCGCACCGCCAACCGCGACGAGCTGCGCCCGCTGCTGGTCGACCGGCTGCGCACCCGCAGCAAGATGGACTGGTTCCGCGAGATCATCGCCGCGGGCGTGCCCTGCGGGCCGATCAACACCGTCGACCAGGGGGTCGCCTTCGCCGAGGAGGTGGGCCTGGAGCCCGTGGTCACCGTGGGGGAGGGGGACGCCGCCGTCCCGTCGGTGCGCAACCCGATCCGGTTCTCCGAGACCCCGCCCGACTACCGGCTGCCGCCGCCGACGCTCGACGAGCACGGTGCCGAGATCCGCCGCTGGCTGGGCGACCGCGAGGAGCGAACCGCATGAGCGACCTGACCTTCCCCACCTCCCTCGGCACGTCGACCGCCGACGAGATCCGGCTGCTCGGCCAGGACCTGACCGCCGACCTCATGGGGAAGGTCGGCTTCGGGGAACTCGCGTTCTGGCTGGTGACGCTGCGCCGGCCGACGCCCTCGGAGGTCCGGGTCTTCGAGTCCGTGCTCGTCGCGCTGGCCGACCACGGGTTCACCCCGACCGCGATCGCCGCCCGGCTCACCTACCTCTCCGCGCCCGACTCCCTGCAGGGGGCACTCGCCGCCGGGCTCCTCGGCGGCGGCTCCCGCTTCCTCGGCGTCACCGAGGACTGCGGCACCTACCTGCACGAGGTCCTCGGCAGGCAGGACCAGCTGCCGGAGGACGACGCCGGCTGGGACGAGCTCGCGCTGGCCGCGGTCCGCGAGACCAAGGCCGCCGGGCGGTTCGTGCCCGGCCTCGGGCACCCGGTGCACAAGGTCCGCGACCCCCGGACGCCGGTGCTCATCGGCATCGCCGAGGAGGAGGGCCTGCGCGGCCCGCACCTGCGACTGTTCGAGGCGATCGGCCGGGTGCACGAGCAGGTGCTCGGCCGCCGGCTCCCGCTCAACGGCGCCGGGGTCTGCGGTGCGGCGCTGGCCGACCTCGGCCTGCCGGTCGAGCTGCTGCGCGGCTTCGCGCTGCTCGCCCGCGCCGCCGGGCTCCTCGGCCAGATCGCCGAGGAGCGCCGGCGGCCGATCGGCATGGACGCCTACCTGACCGTCGACCGCAACGCCGTCTACGTCGACCCCTCCGCGGATCCGGAGGGCTGAGCCGTGCGCGCCGCCGTCGTCCGCACGCCGGGCAGCCCGCCGGAGCACGGCGAGCACCCCGACCCCGCTCCGGGGCAGGGCCAGGCGCTGGTCACCGTCACCGCCGCGCCGGTGGTGCCGCTCGACCTGCTCTGCGCCAGCGGCACCTCCTACTTCGGCCGCCCCGCGGTGCCCTACGTGCCCGGGGTGCAGGGCGTGGGCCGGGTCGAGCAGTCGGCCGTCCACCCGGCCGGCACGCGGGTCTTCGTCGCCACCCAGGCCGGAATGGCGCCGGGCGACGGCAGCATGGCCGAGCGCTGCGTCGTCCGCGACGCCGACGTCATCCCGCTGGCGCCCGACGTGCCCGACGAGGTCGCCGCCGCGGTGGGCCTCTCCGGCGTCGCCGCGTGGATGGCGCTGACCTGGCGGGCGCAGCTGCAGGAGGGTGAGCGAGTGCTGGTGCTCGGTGGCGGGGGAGCGGTCGGGCAGGCCGCGATCGGCGCGGCCAAGGTGCTCGGCGCCGCCCGGGTGGTCGCCGTCTGCCGCAACGAGGCGGCCGACGAGCGGGCCCGCGCGGCGGGTGCGGACGACGTCGTGCGGCTGACCGCCGACGCCGACGTCCTCACGGAGCGGCTCACCGAGGCGTGCGGCGGCAGCGCCGACGTCGTCGTCGACCCGGTCTTCGGCCCGGCGGCCACCGCGGCCGGTCGGGTGCTGGCGCAGTGCGGCCGGCTGGTCAACATCGGTGGCGCCATGCGGGACACCGCCGAGTTCTCGTCGTCCGTGCTGCGCTCGAAGACGATCAGCGTCCTCGGCTACACCAACAACGGCATCACGATCGAGCAGCGCCGCGAGGCGCTGACCGCCGTCACCACGCACGCCGCGGCCGGCCGGCTCACCGTGGCCGCCGAGCGGCTCCCGCTTCCCGACGTCGCGGAGGCCTGGCGGCGCCAGGCGACCGGCGACGCCGGCGTCCGATTCGTGTTGATCCCCTAGGAGGAAGCAGTGCAGCTCGTCACCGAGGACAACATCACCGACCTGGCCGCCGAGCGCTGGGGCACCGCGCACGACCCGCGGACGGCGGAGCTGATGACCGCGCTCGTGCGGCACCTGCACGCCTTCGCCCGCGAGGTGCGGCTGACCGAGGACGAGTGGATGGCCGCGATCCAGTGGCTCAACCGCACCGGGCAGATCAGCAACGAGAAGCGCGAGGAGTTCATCCTCACCTCCGACGTGCTCGGCCTGTCGATGCTCGTCGTCCAGATGAACCACCAGCTCGACCCGCGGGCGACCCCGGCGACCGTGCTCGGGCCGTTCCACATCGCGGGCTCGCCGGAGCTCGGCTACGGCGACGACATGTCGCAGGGCCTGCCCGGAACGCCGCTCTACCTCCACGGCGTGGTCGAGGACCTCGACGGCAACCCGGTGCCGAACGCGGTGCTCGACATCTGGCAGGCGGACAACGAGGGCCTCTACGAGTCGCAGCACGCCGACGTCGACGAGGCACGGCTGCGCGCGAAGTACACGACCCGCGAGGACGGCACGTACTGCGTGCGCACCGTCGCGCCGCTGGGCTACACGATCCCGATGGACGGCCCGGTCGGCGAGCTCATGTCGAAGACCGACATCAGCCACTTCCGCCCGGCGCACGTGCACTTCCTGCTCAACGTGCCCGGCTACGAGCCGCTGATCACCCACCTGTTCCAGGAGGGGGCGGACTACCTCGACAGCGACGTCGTCTTCGGCGTCAAGGAGGAGCTCGTCGTCCGGTACGAGCAGCGCGAACCGGGGGAGACCCCGGACGGCGGCAAGTGCGACGAGCCCTGGTTCGAGGCGCGCTACGACTTCGTGCTCCAGCCCCGCTGACCCGACCCTCGGGTGCCGTCCCCCGCGCCATCGGGAACGATGGGGCCGGGGGACGTACCTGGGGGAGGGGGAACGGTTGGGCAGGCACCGGGCACCGGACAGCGAGTCGGCCGAGTTCGACGAGGCGACCAGCGCCATCACCGACGTCACCGGCGACTACGTCGTCGACGTGCAGCACACCCGGATCGGGATCCGCGCGCGGCACGCGATGGTGACGACGGTCCGCGGCTCGTTCTCGGACTTCGAGGGGGCGGCGCACCTGAACGCGGCCGACCCGCCCGCCAGCGCGGTCGCGCTGCGGATCCGGACGGCGACGATCGACACCGGGGTGCCCGACCGCGACGTGCACCTGCGCTCGCCCGACTTCCTCGACGTCGATCGCTACCCCGAGATCCTGTTCGCCTCCACGGCGGTCGAGCAGCTCGACGACGAGCTGTACCGGGTCACCGGCGATCTGACGATCAAGGACGTCACCCGCCCGGTCTCGGTCGACTTCGCGCTCACCGGCTCGGCGCAGGACCCGTGGGGCAACCTGCGGGTCGGCTTCGAGGGCGCGCTGGCGATCAAGCGCAGCGAGTGGGGGCTGACCTGGAACACCGCGCTGGACACCGGCGGCGTGCTGGTCAGCGATCGGATCCAGATCGAGTTCGACGTCTCGGCGATCCGCACCGCCGGCCACTGAGGCGCAGGCGCCCCCACGATCAGCTGTCCTGATCCGAGCGGGTCCTGGCTCACGCTGGGACGTGAGCCAGGACGCGCTGCAGTGAGCCAGGACGGCGACCGACGGCCGCCGGCCGTCCGGAGTTGTCGGACCCCTGCGGGACACTCCAGCGGGATGCCGGGAGACGGCGCTCGCGACGAGGAGGTGCTCCGAGCACAGTGGCCGACCAGGCTGATCCCCGGTGGACCGCCGGTGGCTGGGGCTTCGGCGTCACGTCCCAGGACCAGGCGTTCCGCGCGATCACGCGGATCGTCACGCTGGCCGCCGGACGCCGGTACGTCTGGCGGGGCTGCAGCGACCGCTCCGCCCGGATCCGCTCGTCGCTGCTGCGCAGCCTGATCATCGACGAGTCCGAGCCCCTGCCCACCGAGCTCGAACTTCGCCAGCACGAGCTGGCGGTCCTGCGGGAGGCCCGCGGGTGGGGGCTCACGCGGGAGACGGGGCCGCAGACCTCCGACCTCGCCCTGCTCGTCCACCTGCAGCAGCACGGCGTGCCGACGCGGCTGGTCGACGTCACCCACAACCCCATGACGGCGCTGTGGTTCGCGTGCGAACGCGGCGACGAGGCGGGGGTCCTGTTCGCCTTCGACGTCACCGACGTCCCGACCTACGAGACCCCCGACCCGCCCGCCGCCCCGGACTGGTCGCTCCGGCACGCGCTGGCGGTGTCGGCGAAGACCGGCTCGCCCTTCCTCGTGCGTCCCACGCGGCCGACCCCGCGCATGCAGGCGCAGGAGGGGCTCTTCCTCTCCGGCGCGGTCCCGCTGGGACCGTCGCCGGCCGGCATCGACGGCCTGCCGCTGCCGCACGCCGCCCCGCCGGGACGCGGCAGGCTCGCGAAGCTCTTCGCCCCCGACGAGCGCGGCGCGGGCCGGCCCACGCGGCTGCCCTTCTGCGCCCTCGTCGTCCCCGGTCGCATGAAGAAGGCGATCCGGGAGCACCTGACGGCGCTCGACCGACGGCGCAGCACCGTGTACCCCGATGTCGACGGCTTCCGGGACGCCCTGCGCGACGGTGCGGTCCCGCTCTACCCGCTGCCCGAGGTGCTCTCCGCTCACGACGACGTGGCCGCCGCCGGGGAGTGACGCCGGCTCACGCCGGTGCGGTGAGGTGCCGCGGGTTCGCGACCAGCAGCCGGTCGCGGACGTCGGCGCGGACCGCCTCGACCACCTCGTCCCGGCGCGCGTCGAGGCTGCCGTCGGCGATGGCGCGGCTCAGGGAGTCGTCGTCCGCGCAGCCGAGCCCGTCCAGCCGGGCCCGGTGCCGGGCCCGCGCGGCCGGTCCGAGCAGCAGCTCCCGGCGCACGGTGGCCAGCACGTTGCCCGCCACCCGGGCGTGGAAGGAGACCCGCCCGGTGGTCCCGGGCTGGACGTCGGCGGCGAGGAAGTGCGCGACGGCGTCCACCAGCTCGGTCGCGGTGGGCCGCCCGAAGAGGTCGGTCGACGAGTCGTCGGGCGGATCCGCGGGCAGGGCGGCGTCCGGTTCGTCGAGGCCGAGGGCCAGGAGGACGTCGAACTCCTGCTCGGCGGCCCGGCGGCCGATCGCGGCGAACTCGACCGACGGCTCGGTGCCGGAGAGGTGCCGGTCGGCCATGACGCCGCACATGAGGCCCCAGCGGACCGTCGCGTACACCTCCCACCAGTGCAGCTGGTCCGCGGTGGGCCGCCAGCCGGCGACCTCCGCGTAGCCGTCCAGCAGGTCGTCGCGGGAGCCGACGCCGCCCGCCGGGTGCGGCGAGCCGAAGCGCCACACCTTCGCGCACAGCCAGCCGAGGTCCGCGAGCGGGTCGCCGGTGTGCACCAGCTCCCAGTCGAGCAGCGCGCGCAGCCCGTCCGGGCCGATCATCAGGTTGCCGAGCCGGAAGTCGCCGTGCACCAGCGTCTCGCCGGCCGGCTCCGGGCGGTGGTCGGCCAGCCAGCGCAGCCCGAGTGCCAGGCCGGGCGGGGGCACCCGGCCGTCGGACAGGTAGGCGGTGGCCAGCGCAGCGAGCGGCTCGCCGGCCCGGTCGACCCGCGGCACCTCCGAGAGCGGCACCGTGTGCAGCCGGGCGAGCACCGCGCCCAGCTCCCGCGCCAGCTCCGGCCGGGCCAGCGCCGGGTCGCGGAGGATGCGGCGGGGGATCGTCTCGCCGTCCACCCGCTCCATGAGCAGGAAGGGGCGCCCCAGCAGCTCCCCGCGGTCGACGACGGCGGGCACGGGGACGCCGGCCCGGGCAGCGGCGGTCATGGCCTCGCCCTCGACCGCCAGGTCGACCCCGCCGGTGCCCGCGCCGCCGCGCAGGATCAGCTCCCGCGCGCCGTCCGCTGTCCGGGCGGTGAGCTCCCACGTCTCGCGGCTGGCCCCGCCCGAGAGCCGGGCCAGCCCGTCGACCTCGACCCGCCCGCCGAGCACCTGCGCGAGCCGGGCGGCGAGCTCGTCCCTCATGTCAGGAAACCCTCACTTCAGGAAGCCGAACAGCTGTCCCGCCACGCGCCGCATCTGGATCTCCTCGGCGCCCTCGGTGATCCGGTAGCGGCGGTGGTGGCGGTAGATGTGCTCGAACGGCAGGTGCCGGCTGTAGCCCATGCCGCCGTGCACCTGCATGGCGCGGTCGGCGGCGTCGCAGACCAGCCGGTTGCCGCGGTAGTTGCACATCGACACCAGGTGGCCGATCGAGACGGCCGGCTCGCCGCGGGCGGTGAGCTCGTCCAGCTCGACGGCGGTCTTGCGGATCAGCGTGCGCACCAGCTCGGCCTCGGTGGCGAGCTCCACCAGCGGGAACTGGATCGCCTGCCGCTCGGCCAGTGGCTTGCCGAAGGTGATCCGCTCCCGGGCGTAGCGCACCGACTCGTCGATGCAGTACTGCGCCGCGCCGACGCCCGAGGCGGCCTGCCGGATCCGGTTCTCGTGCAGGAAGGTCTGCGCGACCGAGAGCCCCTCGCCCTCCGCGCCGAGGATCGCCGAGTCCGGCACGCGGACGTCGGTGAGCGTCACCTCGCCGTGGTCGCTGGGCATGTTGAACGTCCACCAGAAGAACGGGACGTCGAAGCCGGGGGAGTCGGTGGGGACGATGAACGCGGTGATGCCGCGGGCGTGCCCCGGCTCGCCCGACGTCCGCGCGAAGACCACGTCGTGGGTGGCCGAGTGCACGCCGGTGTTCCACCGCTTGGTGCCGTTGATGACCCAGTCGCCGTCCCGGCGGACCGCGGTCGTCTCCATCCAGGTGGCGTCGCTGCCGTGGCCCGGCTCGGTCAGGCCGAAGGCCAGGCCGCGTTCGCCGGTGATCGAGGACTCGAGCAGCTCCTCCTTCTGCTCCGCCGTCCCGAACAGGTGCAGCAGGTGGGGGAAGACCAGGTTGCCGACGATGCTGTGCTCGTTCTGCAGGTCGTTGTGCAGGCCCAGCCCGCGGTGCGCGAAGTGCTCGCGGATCACGGCCATGTCCAGGTTCGACCCGTTCCGCCCGCCGAGCTCCTCGGGGAGGCTGTAGCGGAAGATGCCGGCGGCGTCGGCCCGGCGGCGCACCTCGGCCAGCAGCTCCTCCCACTCGCGGCTGGGCACCCCGCCGTTCTCGACGTCGGTGCGGGCGAACTCGCGGCGGTGGTCGAAGAAGCGCTGGTTGTCGTCCTGCTGCTGGAGGGGCTCGATCTCCTTCGTGATGAAGGCGTCCAGCTCCTCCAGCAGCGCGGTCAGGGCCGGCGGCAGGGTGAAGTCCACGCTGACTTCCTCTCGGGGGAGGGCCCGGCCGCCGGCCGTGCCGCGGTCGGGTGTGTCAGAGACGCTCGATGATCGTGGCGTTGGCCAGGCCGCCACCCTCGCACATCGTCTGCAGGCCGTAGCGGCCGCCGGTCTGCTCCAGGTGGTTGACCAGCGTGGTCAGCAGCCGGGTGCCGCTGGCGCCGAGGGCGTGCCCGAGGGCGATCGCCCCGCCGCGCGGGTTGAGCTTCTCCGGGTCGGCGTTGAGCTCCTGGGCCCAGGCCAGCGGCACCGGCGCGAACGCCTCGTTGACCTCGTAGGCGTCGATGTCGTCGATGGACAGCCCGGCCCTGTCGAGCACCTTCTTGGTGGCCGGGATCGGGCCGGTGAGCATGAGCAGCGGGTCGTCGCCGACGACGGAGAAGGAGTGGAACCGCGCCCGCGGGGTCAGCCCGAAGCGCGTGACGGCGGCCTCGCTGACGATCAGCGCGGCCGAGGCGCCGTCGGTGAGCGGCGAGGAGTTGCCCGGCGTGATGCTCCAGTCGATCTCGGGGAAGCGCTCGCTGATGGCGTCGTTCCGGAAGGACGGGCGCAGCCCGGCCAGGCCCTCGGCGGTGGTCGAGGCGCGCACGGTCTCGTCGGCCGTGTGCGCACCGGCACCGGGCACGTCGACCGGCAGGATCTCGTTGTCGAAGCCGCCCGCGGCGGCGGTCGCCGCGGCCCGCTGGTGCGAGCGCGCCGAGTACTCGTCGAGGGACTCGCGGTCGAGCTTCCAGCGGGCGGCGATCAGCTCCGCGGAGACGCCCTGGTTGACCAGCCCGTCGGGGAAGCGGGCGTGGACGCCCGGGCCCCACGGGTCCATGCCCGCCGTCGAGGTGCCCATCGGGATGCGGCTCATCGACTCCACGCCGCAGGCGATCGCGATGTCGTAGACGCCGGCGAGCACGCCCTGCGCGGCGAAGTGCGCGGCCTGCTGGCTCGAGCCGCACTGCCGGTCGATCGTCGTGGCAGGCACGGAGATCGGGAAGCCGGCGGAGAGGACGGCGTTGCGGCCGACGTTCACCGCCTGCTCGCCGACCTGGCCGACGCAGCCGGTGATCACGTCGTCGATGACCGCCGGGTCGAGGTCGTTGCGCCGCACGAGACCGGACAGGACGCCGGCCAGGAGGTCGACGGGGTGCACCCCGGAGAGCGCGCCACCGGGCTTGCCCTTGCCGGACGGCGTCCGGACGAGGTCGACGAGAAATGCTTCGGGCATGGTTCCTCCTGGGGGACCGCCGACGATGGCGGGTGCCGGGGACGGGGGGCCGACGAGGCGGCTCTCCCGCAGCATGCCTGCATTGACAGTTGACGTCAACGTCGAGTACTCACAGGAGCATCTGCTCGCAACTTCTGGAGGTAACGACGTGGACGTCGCAGGCATCACGGCACTGGTGACCGGAGGGGCCTCCGGCCTCGGGCTCGCCACCGTCGAGCGGTTGGTCGGGGCCGGCGCGAGCGCCGTGATCGTCGACCTGCCCTCCTCGCAGGGGAAGGTGGTCGCCGAGCGCCTGGGCCCGGAGGTCGCGTTCGTCCCGGCCGACGTCACCGACGAGGACCAGGTCGCCGAGGCGGTGGCCGCGGCCCAGGAGCTCGGGACCCTGCGCGCGGTGGTCAACTGCGCCGGCATCGGCAACGCCATCCGCACGGTCAGCAAGAAGGGCGCCTTCCCGCTCGCGGACTTCCGGCGGGTCATCGAGGTCAACCTCATCGGCACGTTCAACGTCATCCGGCTCGGCGCCGAGGCGATCTCGAAGACCGAGCCGGTCGACGGCGAGCGCGGCGTCGTCGTCAACACCGCCTCGGTCGCGGCGTTCGACGGCCAGATCGGCCAGGCCTCGTACTCGGCCTCCAAGGGCGGCATCGTCGGCATGACCCTGCCGATCGCCCGCGACCTGGCCTCGCTGCTCATCCGCGTGGTCACCATCGCCCCGGGCCTGTTCGACACCCCGCTGCTGGGCAGCGCGCCCGAGGAGGTGCGGGCGGCGCTCGGCGCGCAGGTGCCGCACCCGGCGCGGTTGGGCCAGCCGGCCGAGTACGCCTCGCTGGTGCAGCAGATCGTCGAGAACCCGATGCTCAACGGCGAGACGATCCGCCTCGACGGCGCGATCCGCATGGCCCCGCGCTGAGCCCGGGACTTTCCGCGCCGAAAGTCCCGGACTCCGGGACTTTCGGCGCGGAAAGTCCTCCGCGGGTCAGACCTCGGCGGGGGAGGACAGCTGCTGGCGCAGCGTGCGCTTGAGGATCTTGCCGCTCGCGTTCAGCGGCATGGCGTCGACCACGACCACCTCGGCCGGCACCTTGTAGGCCGCCAGGTGCGCCCGGCAGTGCTCGCGCAGCACCTCCGGATCCGGCGTCTGCCCGCCCGGCTCGCCGGTGACGACGGCGACCACGACCTCGCCCCAGTGCTCGTCGGCGCGGCCGACGACGGCGACCTGCGCGACCGACGGGTGGTCGGCCAGCACCGTCTCGATCTCGACGGGGTAGATGTTCTCCCCGCCGCGGATGATCATGTCCTTGCTCCGGCCGGCCAGGTACAGGTAGCCCTCGTCGTCCATGCGGGCGAGGTCGCCGCCCCAGAACCAGCCGTCGCGGATCGCCCGCGACGTCTCCTCGGGCATCTCCAGGTAGCCGTTCATGACCGGGTCCGAGCGGGTGATGATCTCGCCGGTCTCGCCGCGCGGGACGTCGCGGCCGGCCTCGTCGACGATCCGCATCTCCACGCCGAACGCCGGCTTGCCGATCGAGCCGAGCAGGTGCGGGGCCCCGGCCAGCGCGCGCCGGTGGTCGGCGGAGCTGAGCACCGACTGCAGGCCGCCCTCGGTGGCGGCCCCGAACGCGTTGATGAAGTCGCAGCCGAAGACGTCCAGGGCGCGGCGCAGCAGGGCCGGCGACATCGGCGCCCCGCCGTAGATGATCGACCGGAGGTTCGCGTAGGAGCCGGCGGTCACGTCGGGGTGCTCGAGCAGGGTGCTCACCATGGTCGGCACCAGGAAGGCGCCGGTCAGCCGGCCGCTCTGCATCCACGACAGGACGGCGGTCGGCTCGAACTGCGGCAGGATCAGCGTCGGGAAGCCGCGCCAGACGTGCATGAGGATCATGCCCTGGCCGGCGATGTGGAAGATCGGCGAGGCCGTGTAGCGGAACTCGTCCGGGACGATCTCGTAGTCGATCGACATGTTGACCACCAGCGACTTGACCATCCGCTGCGACTGCAGCACGCCCTTGGGCAGACCGGTCGTGCCGCTGGTGAACGCCAGGCCGAGGACGTCGTCGTCGGCGACCGGCACGTCGGGCTCCACGTCGGCGCCGGAGGCGACCAGCTCCTCGAACGGCACGACGCCCTCGGCGGGCTCGCCGTCGAAGGCGCCGAGCAGGCCGATGCTCGCGACGCGCGGCGCCAGCCGGCGGCAGACGTCGAGATAGCGGGCGCTGGCGAACAGCGCCTTCGGCTCGGCCCGCCGCAGCAGGGTGAGCAGCTCCTCCTCCTGCAGCCGGTTGTTCAGCGGCACGTAGGTGGCGCCGAGCTTCATGCAGGCGAGGAGCACCTCGACGTAGCCGCCGCTGTCGGTGGCCACGATCGCCACCCGGTCGCCCTGGGCCACGCCGGCGGCGCGCAGCGCGTCGGCGAGCCGGTTGACGCGGCTGTTGGTCTCGGCGAACGTCTGCTCGGAGCCGTCGCCGAACACGAAGCAGGGGCGGTCCGGGAACCGCTCGGCGGACAGCTTGAGGAATGTCCCGGCGCGGGTCATCGGTCGCACGTGGCGCCTCCGGGTTTGAATGTTGACGTCACGGTCACTTTTTTCTAGTGTCCGCCGGCGTGTGACGTCAACCACTCCGGCGGTTCCCGGCCGAATCTAGGCCGACCCGGAAGACGTCGTTGACAGGGGGCGCGCCGCCCCGTAGGAACAAGGTGACATTGACGTCATGTCCGACTGAGTCGGAGACAGGCGGCCACGGCCGCCGAGAGGGGGAGGGCGGATGGGCAGCGGACCCCTCGCCGGTGTGCGGGTGCTGGAGTTCACCGGGCTGGCGCCGGCGCCGTTCGCCTGCATGCTGCTCGCCGACCTCGGCGCCGATGTCGTCCGCGTCGACCGGCCGGGCCGGCTGCCCGCCCCCGACGGCGAGGTGCTGCTGCGCGGCCGCCGGCACGCGGTCGCCGCCGACCTCAAGGACCCCGCCCAGCGGGACGCCGTCCTGGCGCTGGCCGACCGGGCCGACGTCCTCGTCGAGGGCTTCCGCCCCGGCGTGATGGAGCGGCTCGGCCTCGGGCCGGACGACTGCCTGGCGCGCAACCCGCGGCTGGTCTACGGCCGGATGACCGGCTGGGGCCAGGACGGTCCGCTGGCGCAGGCCGCCGGGCACGACATCGACTACATCGCCCTCGCCGGGGCGCTGCACCCGATCGGTGAGCGCGGCGGCGCGCCGCTGCCGCCGGCCAACCTGCTCGGCGACTTCGGCGGCGGCGGGCTGCTGCTCGCCTTCGGCGTCCTCGCCGCCCTGGTGGAGCGGGCCGCCTCCGGCCGCGGCCAGGTCGTGGACGCCGCGATGGTCGACGGCGCCGCGCTGCTGTCGACCTATCTGCACGGCATGGCCGCCCGCGGCTTCTGGACCGAGGAGCGCGGGGCCAACCTGCTCGACGGCGGCGCGCCGTTCTACCGGACCTACCGCACCTCCGACGGCGGGTACATGGCCGTCGGCGCGATCGAGCCGCAGTTCTACGCCGAGCTCGTCCGGCTGCTGGAACTGGACCCCGCCGCGCTGCCCGACCAGAACGACCGCGCCCGCTGGCCCGAGCTCCAGGACGCGATCGCCGCCGCGTTCGCCGGCCGCACCCGCGAGGAGTGGACGAAGGTCTTCGACGGCACCGACGCCTGCGTGAGCCCGGTGCTCGCGCCCGCGGAGGCGCACGCCCACCCGCACAACGCCGTCCGCGGCACCTTCACCGAGGTGGCCGGGATCGGCCAGCCCGCCCCGGCGCCCCGGTTCGGCCGCACCCCGCCGTCCGGCCCGCCCACGCCGCCGTCCGCCGGCGACGCCGCCGTCCTCCTCGAGTGGGGGCTGCCGGCCGACCAGGCCGCCGTCCTCGAGTCCTGAACCAACCCGTTGCAAGGGAGCACCGGATGACCCCGTCCCGCGGTTCGCTCGCCGACCAGCTGAGCATCAGCCTCGGCGAGCTGCTGCCGCTCTCGGCGCGGCGGCACCCCGACAAGCCGGCGTTCCTCTTCCCCGACGGCGGGGAGCAGAGCTTCGCCGAGACCAACAGCCGGGTGAACCGGCTGGTGTCGGCGCTGCGGGAGGCCGGGGTCGGGCACGGCGACCGGATCGCCGTCCTCGCCCTCGACTCGCACCGGTACACGGAGGTCGTGCTCGCCTGCGCCAAGACCGGCGCGGTGTTCGTGCCGCTGAACTACCGGCTGATGCGCCCGGAGGTCGACGTCCTGCTGGCGCGCTCCACGCCGGTCGCGCTGTTCTCCGACCCCCGCTACGCCGGCCTGCTGGAGGGCGTCGCCGAGGCACACCCGAGCCTGCGGCTGCACGTGCAGCTGGACGAGGAGTTCGAGCGGCTGCTGGCGACCGGCGCCGACGTCGAGCCGCCGGTCGTCTGCACGGACGCCGACACCTTCGCCCTGGCCTTCACCTCGGGCACCACCGGCCTGCCCAAGGGCGTCGTGCAGTCCCAGCGGATGCACAAGAACATGATCCAGATCTGCCAGAACGAGTACCTCATGCGCGAGGACGACGTCCGCTACTGCGCGGCGCCGACCTTCCACGTCTCCGGGGTCTCGGGCCTGCTGGCCGGCATCGCGCGCGGGTTCACCTCGCTGCTGCTGCCGCAGTTCGACGCCGCCACGGTGCACCGGTTCATGGCCGAGGACCGCGTCTCCGCCGTCTTCCTCGTGCCGACGATGATCAGCAGCATCCTCCAGCTGGAGGGCGTGGACCGCTACGACTACGACCGGCTGCAGCTGATCACCTACGGCGCCGCGCCGATCTCCCCGACCCTGCTGCGCCGGGCGATCGCCACGTTCAAGTGCGACTTCCTGCAGGCCTTCGGTGCCGGCACCGAGGCCGGCCTGCAGTCGGTGCTCACCCCGGCCGACCACCGCCGGGCACTGGACGGCCGCGAGGACCTGCTCCGCTCGGCCGGCCGGCCCTCCTTCGGCGTGGCCATGCGGATCGTCGACGAGGACATGAACGACCTGCCGCCGGGCGCCGTCGGCGAGGTCGCCACCCGCAGCGACATGGTCATGGACGGGTACCTCGACATGCCCGAGGACACCGCCCGCGCCTTCCGCGACGGCTGGTTCCGGGCCGGCGACATGGGCTACCTCGACGAGGAGGGCTACCTGTACCTCCACGGCCGCAACAAGGACATGATCATCCGTGGCGGCGAGAACATCTACCCGTTCGAGATCGAGTCGGTGCTCGCCGAGCACGCCGCGGTGCAGCAGGCCGCCGTGGTCGGGGTCGCCGACGAGCACTGGGGCGAGGCGGTGCGCGCCTTCGTCACCCTGCGCACCGGGGCGAGCGTGACGCCGGAGGAGCTCACCGCCCACTGCAACGGCCGGCTCGCCCGCTACAAGGTGCCGCGCGAGTTCGTCCTCGTCGACGCCATGCCCACCAACGCCAGCGGCAAGATCCTCAAGCGCGAGCTGCGCACCTGGGACCTGCCCGCCACCACCCCGTCCGACACGGCCCAGCCCACCGACGCCCAGCCCGTCGGCGCCAACTGAGGGGATCCCCGATGCGCATCGGAACGCAGCTGCAGTACGCCGGCGGCTTCAGGGAGGCCGCCGCCGAGCTCGCCGACCTGGAGAAGGCCGGGCTGGACGTCGTCGCGGTCGCCGAGGCGTACAGCTTCGACGCGGTCAGCCAGCTGGGCTACCTGGCCGCGATCACCGACCGGCTCGAGCTGACCTCGGCGATCATGCAGGCCTTCACGAGGACGCCGACGCTCACCGCGATGACCGCCGCCGGGCTGGACTTCGTCTCCGGCGGCCGGTTCACCCTGGGCCTCGGCGCCTCCGGCCCGCAGGTGGTCGAGGGCTTCCACGGCGTGAAGTACGACGCGCCGCTGGGCCGGCTGCGCGAGATCGTCGAGATCTGCCGCATGGTCTGGCGCCGCGAGAAGGTCGTCTACCAGGGCAAGCACTACACGCTGCCCCTGCCGCCGGAGCAGGGCACCGGCCTGGGCAAGCCGCTCAAGCTGATCAACACCCCGGTGCGCGAGCGGATCCCGATCACCATCGCCGCGATCGGCCCGAAGAACGTCGAGCTGACCGCCGAGATCGCCGAGGGCTGGCAGCCGATCTTCTTCTACCCGGAGAAGGCCGCCGAGACCTGGGGCGCCTCGCTCGACGCCGGCAAGGCCAAGCGCGACCCCGCGCTCGGCGAGCTGGACGTCGTCGTCGGCGCCGCCTGCGCGGTCGGCGAGGGGCTGGAGCCGCTGCGCGAGCAGACCCGCGACTCCCTCGCCCTCTACATCGGCGGCATGGGCGCCCGCGGCAAGAACTTCTACAACGAGCTCACGGTCCGCTACGGCTTCCCCGAGGCCGCGGCCACCGTGCAGGACCTGTACCTGTCCGGCCGCAAGGCCGAGGCCGCGGCCGCGGTTCCCCAGGAGATGGTCGACGCGACGTCCCTGGTGGGCCCGGAGGGCTGGGTCGCCGAGCGGCTCGCCGCCTTCAAGGAGGCCGGCGTGACCACGCTGATGCTCACCTTCCCGCAGGGCACGCACGCGGACCGGGTACGGACCGTCGAGCAGGTCAAGAAGCTGGTGTCGGACCTGTGAGGGCCGGCCGTCACGAGGAACCGGAGACCCCCCGATGACCGCTGTGTCCAACGGCGCGGCGCCCGCCGAGGTGCTCACGGAGGCTCCGGCCCCCGTGCTGCTCGAGCGGGACGGCGACGTCGCCACGATCACGCTGTCCAACCCGCGGCGGAAGAACGCGATGACCCGGGCGGCCTGGCGCGCGCTGCGCACCGCGCTGCGCGAGGTGGCCGCGAGCGACGCCCGCGTCCTGGTGGTCACCGGCGCGGAGAGCGACTTCTGCGCCGGGGCCGACCTGAGCGGGTCGCGCGACGAGCGGCGCCCGCCGCTGGTCGACATGACCGAGGTCAACGAGGCCTGCCTCGCGCTGCACCGGCTGCCGATCCCGACCGTCGCCCGGGTGGACGGCGTCGCCGTCGGCGCCGGCATGAACCTCGCGCTGGCGTGCGACTTCGTGGTCGCGTCGGACCGGGCCCGGTTCTCGGAGATCTTCGTCAAGCGCGGCCTGTCGGCCGACTTCGGCGGCTCGTGGATCCTGCCCCGGCTGGTCGGGCTGCACCGGGCCAAGGAGCTGGTGCTGCTCGGCGACATCATCGGCGCCGAGCAGGCGCTGGCGTGGGGCCTGGTCCGCGAGGTCGTCGCCCCCGAGGAGCTCGACGCGGCGGTCGACGGGCTGGCCGGGCGGCTCGCCGCCGGGCCGCCGATCGCGATGCGGCTGTCCAAGCGGATGCTGCACGACTCCTTCGAGGCCTCCCTCGAGCGCGCGCTGGAGGACGAGGCCCGCTCGCAGCAGATCAACTTCGCCACCGAGGACACCGCCGAGGCCGGCCGGGCCTTCCTCGAGAAGCGCGACCCGGTCTTCCGCGGCCGCTGACCCCCACCCCGAGCAGGAGGCGAACGATGGAGTTCACCTGGACGCCGGAGCAGCAGGACCTCCGGGCCAGCACCCGGAAGCTGCTGCGCAACCGCGCGCCGCTGGAGAAGGCCCGGGAGCTGGCCGAGGCCGGCACCCGGCACGACCCGCAGCTGTGGACGGCGATGGCGCAGCAGGCCGGGCTGCAGGGCATCGCGGTGCCGGAGGAGCACGGGGGCAGCGGCGGCTCCTGGGTGGAGCTCGCGATCGTGCTCGAGGAGATGGGCCGGGTGCTGCTCGGCGGGCCGTTCCTGTCGAGCGTGCTCGCCGCCGAGGCGCTGATCGCGTCGGGTGACGCGACCGCCCAGGCCGAGCACCTCCCGTCGCTCGCCGAGGGCGAGCGCACCGCGACCCTCGCCGTCGTCGAGCGCGACGGCCGGTGGGGGCCGGCGAGCATCGCCGCCCGGGCCACCGGGTCCGGCGGCGAGGTCCGGCTCTCCGGGGTCAAGGAGCTGGTGCTGGACGGCGCGGACGCCGA
This sequence comes from Geodermatophilus sp. SMS 5-13, assembly GCF_059428245.1. Lineage (NCBI taxonomy): Bacteria > Bacillati > Actinomycetota > Actinomycetes > Geodermatophilales > Geodermatophilaceae > Geodermatophilus > Geodermatophilus sp. SMS 5-13. The sequence continues at coordinate 3,551,622 of NZ_CP165729.1, read as the reverse complement.
CCTGGTGCTCGTCCTCGCCCAGGACGAGCGCGGGCTGTCCCTCTACGCCGTCGACCGCGACGCCGGCGGGTTCGAGGCCGAGCGGCTGGACACCCTCGACCTCACCCGGCCCATGGCCCGGCTGCACCTGGACGACGTCCCGGCCCGGCTGGTCGGCGAGGACGGCGGGGGAGCGGCGGTGCTCGAGCACGTCCGGCGGGCCGCCGCCGTGCTGCTCGCCGCCGAGCAGGTCGGCGCGATGAGCACGCTGGTCGACCTGACCGCCGACTACGCCCGCACCCGCCGGGCCTTCGGCCGGCCGATCGGCGCCTTCCAGGGCGTCAAGCACCGGCTCGCGGACATGGCGGTGCGCCTGGAGATGTCCCGCTCGGCGGCGTACTGGGCGGCCTGGCAGGAGCCCGGCTCGGCCGACGCCGCGATGGGCGCGGCCGTGGCCGGCAGCTACTGCTCGGAGTCGTTCCTGCAGACGGCGAAGGACACCATCCAGCTGCACGGCGGCACCGGCTTCACCTGGGAGCACGACGCCCACCTGTTCCTGCGGCGGGCCCGCGCCGACGCGACCCTGGCCGGTTCCCCGGCCGAGCACCGCGCCGCCCTCGTCCCCGTCGTCCTGCCCGAGCTCGCGGAGGTGCCGGCATGACCGCCCTGCTCGACCTGTCCCCGGATGCGTCGGAGGAGGAGGTGGCGGCGGCCGCGGAGCGCTGGCTGCACGAGAACCTGCCCCCGGCCTGGCTCAAGGCGGTGCTGGACGGCGACCGCGCGGCGGTGGCCGCGCACCGCGCCGACGCCGAGGGGATGCGCGGCTGGTTCGCGCTGCTCGGCGACTCCGGCCTGGCCACGCCGTCCTGGCCGCGCGAGCACGGCGGCCTGGGCCTGTCCGCCGAGCAGGCCGGCGCGATCTCCGACGTGCTGCTGCGCTACTCGGCCGACCACGACAGCCCCGCCTTCATCGGCCGCGGCCTGACCGGGCCGACGATCCTGGCGCACGGCACCGAGGAGCAGAAGCGCCGCTTCCTGCCGCCGATCCGGCGCGGCGAGGTGCAGTGGTGCCAGCTGTTCAGCGAGCCCGGCGCGGGCTCCGACCTCGCGTCGCTGGCCACCCGGGCGGAGCGGCAGGAGGACGGCACCTGGCTGGTCAACGGCCAGAAGGTGTGGAACTCCTACGCGCACTTCGCCGACTGGGGCATCCTCATGGCCCGCACCGACCCGGCGCAGCCCAAGCACCGCGGCATCTCCTACTTCCTCGTCGACATGCGCACCCCCGGCGTGCAGCCGCGGCCGCTGCGGCAGATGAACGGCGACGCGGAGTTCAACGAGGTGTTCCTCGACGGCGTCGTCCTGCCCGAGGACGCCCTGCTGGGCGGGCTGAACAACGGCTGGGCGGTCGGCATCACCACGCTGATGCAGGAGCGCAACGGCCTCTCCGGCCGGCCCGGCGTCGGGGAGGGCAGGGGCGAGGAGCTCGCCCGGCTGGCCGCCCGCACCGGCACCTGGGCCGACCCGCTGCTGCGCGACCGGCTGCTTTCCTACCTGGTCGAGGAGCGGGTGCTGCAGATGACCACCGTGCGCGCGTTCGTCGAGACCGGCACCGGGCCGGTGGGCGCCGAGGGCTCGATCCGCAAGCTGATCAGCTCCTGGCTGCAGGAGCAGGCCGGCGTCCTGGCCGCCGAGGCCGACCCGGTCGGCGTCCTGGGCTGGCCGGCGGAGAGCGGGCTGCCCGGGCCGGCGTACGACTTCCTGACGATGAAGCAGACCAGCATCGCCGGGGGCACCTCGGAGATCCAGCGCAACATCATCGCCGAGCGCGTGCTGGGGCTGCCGAAGGACCCCGATCCCGAGAAGGACCTCCCGTTCAACCAGCGCACCCGAGGCTGAGAGGAACCCGCGTGACCACCACCACCACGTCCGTCGACCAGGAGGCCGTGCTGCCCGCCGGGCTGCCGACCGACCCCGAGACGATCCGGCTGGCCTCGCCCGAGCCCGGCGTCGTCGTCCTGACCCTGGACCGGCCGGAGCGGCTCAACGCGCTCTCCGCGGACCTGCTGCGCGAGCTGCACGCCGTCCTCGACGCCCTCGCCCTCGACCCGTCGATCCGGGTGCTGGTGCTGACCGGCGCCGGGCGCGGGTTCTGCGCCGGGCTGGACCTCACCGCCTTCGACATGGGCGGCCCCGACCGGGCCACCCGCTCCCCGCAGACCGGGCTGGCGCTGCAGAAGCACATCGCCGCGCTGGTGCCCAAGCTGCGGGCGCTGCCGCAGGTGGTCATCTCCGCGGTCAACGGCCCGGCGGCCGGCGGCGGCCTGGCGCTGGCACTGGCCTCCGACGTGCGGATCGGCGCGGAGTCGTCCCGCTACAACGTGGCGTTCGTCCGGCTCGGGCTCTCCGGCTGCGACATCGGCGTGAGCTGGCTGCTGCCGCGGCTGGTCGGCGCCTCGCGCGCCTTCGAGCTGCTGCTCACCGGCCGGATCATCGACTCCGCCGAGGCCGACCGCATCGGCCTGGTCACCCGGGTCGTGCCGGACGACGAGGTCCTCGACTCGGCCCTGGAGACGGCGCGGCTGGTGCTGGCCAACTCGCCGTTCGGCGTCCGCATGACCAAGGAGGTCATGTGGAGCCAGCTGGAGATCAACAGCCTGCAGGCCGGCATCGACATCGAGAACCGCAACCAGATCCTCAGTTCCTTCACCGGCGACCACCGGGAGGCCGCGACGGCCTTCCGCGAGCGCCGCACGCCCAACTTCCTCGATTCCTGATCCGACACGCACCTGAGAGGGGTGTCCGTGACCGACCGCGACCTCGTCGCCGAGACCGCCCGCCGGGTGGTCGCCGAGCATCCGCCGGCGACCACCCCGCAGAAGGAGTTCCTCGGCGCCTGCTTCGACGCCGGGCTGGCCTGGGTGCACTTCCCGGAGGGCTTCGGCGGGCTCGGCGTCGCGCCGGGCCTGCAGGCCGTCGCCGACGGCATCCTGCAGGGCGCCGGCGGGCCAAACCCGTTCTGGCTCAACCCGATGGGCTACGGCATGGCCGGGCCGACCGTCATGGCGCACGCCTCCCGGGAGCTGGCCGCCGAGCTGCTGCGGGCGGACTACGTCTGCGACGACATCTGGTGCCAGCTGTTCAGCGAGCCGGGCGCCGGGTCCGACCTCGCCGGGCTCGCCACCCGGGCGGTGCTGGACGGCGACACCTGGATCGTCAACGGCCAGAAGGTCTGGACCAGCTCGGCGCACAGGGCGCGCCGCGCCCTGCTGCTGGCCCGCACCGACCCGGAGCAGCCCAAGCACCGCGGGCTGACCTACTTCGTGCTCGACATGACCGACCCCGGGGTCGAGGTGCGCCCGCTGCGCCAGATGACCGGCGAGGCGGAGTTCAACGAGGTGTACCTGCGCGACGCGCGGATCCCCGACAGCCACCGGCTCGGCGAGGTGGGCGAGGGCTGGCGGGTCGCGATGACCACGCTGATGAACGAGCGCAACGCCATCGGAGGCGGGTCCAGCGTGCGCGGGTCCGGCTCGATCGGCTCGGCGCTGCGGCTCTGGCGCGAGCGGCCCGACCTGCGCACCCCCGCCTTGCGCGACCGGCTGGTCCACCTGTTCGCCACCGCCGACGCCGCCCGCCTCACCGGCGACCGGCAGCGGGTCGAGGGCGGCGAGAAGATCGGCCCGGAGGGCAGCATCAGCAAGCTGGTCGGTGCCGAGCTCAACCAGGCCGTCTACGAGTTCTGCATGGACCTGCTCGGCGTCGAGGCCTCGCTCTACAGCGGGTACGAGACCGGCCCGGACGGCGCCCCACCGGCGGTCGACGGGGAGGACCTGCAGCGCCGGTTCCTGCGCAGCCGGGCCAACACGATCGAGGGCGGCACCTCCGAGGTGCTGCGCAACATCCTGGGGGAGCGGCTGCTGGGCCTGCCCGGCGACGTCCGCGTCGACACCGGCAAGCCGTGGAGCGAGGTGCCCCGTGGCTGAGCCGTCCACCGGGCCGCTGGCCGGCCGCGTCGCCCTCGTCACCGGCGGCGGGCGCGGCATCGGCGCCGCGATCAGCACCGAGCTGGCGCTCTCCGGCGCCGCGGTCGTCCTCACCTACCGGCGCGACCGCGAGGCCGCCGAGGCGCTGGTCGACAAGCTCGCCGGCGAGGGCGCGACCGCGGTCGCGATCGAGTCGCACGTCGACGACCCCGCGTCGTCGGAGGCGGCGGTGGCCACCGCGGTCGAGCGCTTCGGCGGGCTCGACATCGTGGTCAGCAACGCCGGCGTCGCCAGCCGGGGCAACCCGGTCGCCGAGACCACCGTCGAGGAGCTGTCCTGGGTGCTCGCGGTGCACGCGATCGGCCCGCACCAGTTGGTGCGGGCGGCGCTGCCGCACCTGCGCCGGGCCGAGCGGTCCGACGTGGTGTTCGTCAGCAGCATCGCCGCGCACACCTGGCACGCGAACGGGGCGCCCTACAACATGGGCAAGGCCGCGGTCGAGGCGCTGGCGCACACGCTGGCCCAGGAGGAGCGCCGCCACGGCGTCCACGTCAACATCGTCGCCCCCGGCCTGACCGACACCGAGATGGGCCGCCGGCTGGCCCGGGCGACCCGCAGCGTCGACGACATCCGCGAGCTCGACGACGACTCGCCCTTCGGCCGCGTCTGCGCCCCCGAGGACGTCGCCCGCGCCGTCCGCTTCCTCGTCGGGCCCGAGGGCGCATACGTCAACGACCAGCGGATCGTCGTCGATGGAGGGACCTTCTGATGGTCGAGTTCGAGTTCACCCCCGAGCAGCGCGACCTGCGGGCCGTCGCCCGCGAGTTCTGCACCGAGCGCTTCGGCGAGCCCGAGGTGCGCCGGCTCATGGAGACCGCCGAGGGCTTCGACCGCGAGGTGTGGCGGCGCCTCGGCCGGGACGTCGGCCTGCTCGGCCTCGCCGTCCCCGAGGAGCTCGGCGGGGCCGGGGCCGGCCTGGTCGACCTCGCGATCGTCGCCGAGGAGTTCGGCCGCGCGGTCGCCCCGGCGCCGCTGATCAGCACCGTCGCCCTGGCGGCGACCGCGCTGCGGCTGGCCGGCGACGACGGCGTGGCCAAGGAGCTGCTGCCGGCGATCGCCGAGGGCGAGGCGGTGGTGGCGCTGGCCGCCACCGACGACCGCGGCGCCTGGGCGCCGGCCCAGCCGACGGTGCGGGCCGCGAAGAACGACGCCGGCTGGCGGCTCACCGGCGAGCAGGCCCACGTGCTCGACGGCGGCGCGGCCGACACCGTGCTCGTGCTCGCCACCACCGACACGGAGACCGGCCTGTTCGCCGTCGACGGCGGCGCCGAGGGCCTCACGCGGGAACCGCAGTCCGGCCTCGACCTCACCCGCCGGCAGGCGCGGCTGCGCTACGACGGGGTCTCCGTCCGCGCGGTGGGGGAGCCGGGCCAGGCGAGCGCCGCGGTGGCCGGGGCGCGCGATGTCGGCGCCGTCGTCCTGGCCGCGGAGGCGGTCGGCGGGGCGCAGCGGCTGCTCGACCTCTCCGTCGAGTACGCGAAGACCCGGCTGCAGTTCGGCCGGGCGATCGGCTCCTTCCAGGGGGTCAAGCACCGGTGCGCCGACATGCTGGTCGAGGTCGAGCACGCCCGGTCGGCCGCGTACCACGCCGCCTGGGCCGCCGACGCCGGCACCGACGACACCCGGGTGGCCGCCGACCTGGCCTCCGTCGTGACCGCCGAGGCCTACCTGCGGGTGGCCAAGAGCACCGTGCAGGTGCACGGCGGCATCGGCTTCACCTGGGAGCACGCGGCCCACCTGTACTACAAGCGCGCCGTCAGCGACGCCGCGCTGCTCGGCGGCCGCGCCGCCGCGGCCGAGCGGCTCGCCGCCGCCGTCCTCGACTGACAAACCCCCCCACCCCCGGACGAAGGAGTCCCATGAGCGACGAGGTGCTCACCGAGGAGCGGGACGGCGTGCTCGTCGTCTCCCTCAACCGCCCCGAGGCCCGCAACGCGGTCAACGAGGCGCTGGCGACCGCGGTCGCCGAGGCGATGGAGCGGCTCGACGAGAGCCCGCACCTGCGCGTCGGTGTCATCACCGGCACCGGCGGCACGTTCTGCGCCGGGATGGACCTCAAGGCGTTCGTCCGCGGCGAGCACCCGGTGATCGAGGGCCGCGGCTTCGCGGGCCTGGTCGAGCGCCCGCCGGCCAAGCCGCTGATCGCCGCCGTCGAGGGCTACGCGCTGGCCGGCGGCTTCGAGATCGTGCTCGCCTGCGACCTGATCGTCGCCGCCGAGGGCGCGTCGTTCGGCATCCCCGAGGTCAAGCGCAGCCTGGTCGCCGCCGGCGGCGGGCTGCTGCGGCTGCCGCGCCGCATCCCGTACCACGCGGCGATGGAGCTGGCGCTGCTCGGCAACCACGTGCCGGCGCCGCGGATGCACGACTTCGGCCTGGTCAACCGGCTGGTGCCGAACGGGCAGGCGCTCGACGCCGCGCTGCAGCTGGCCGGGGAGATCGCCGCCAACGGCCCGCTCTCGCTGATCGCCAGCAAGCGGATCATCGTCGAGTCCAAGGACTGGGCCGAGGACGAGGCGTGGAGCAAGCAGGACGCCATCGCCCGCCCGGTCGCGACGTCGGCCGACGCGCGGGAGGGCGCCACCGCCTTCGCCGAGAAGCGCCCGCCGGTCTGGCAGGGCCGCTGATGAGCGACGTCCTGCTCGTCGAGACGGCCGACCGCGTCGCGACGGTCACGCTCAACCGGCCGCAGTCGCGCAACGCGCTCTCGGCCGAGCTCATCGCCGCGCTGCGCTCGGCGATGCGCGAGCTGGAGGACGACGACGCCGTCGACGTGGTGATCCTCACCGGCGCCGACCCGGCGTTCTGCGCCGGCCTGGACCTCAAGCAGCTCGGCAGCTCCGCGGACAACCTCTCCGCGGGGTCGCGGGAGGACGGCGTCCCGTCGTGGTTCCCGTGGGCGCCGCTGTCCAAGCCGGTGATCGGCGCGATCAACGGCGTGGCCGTCACCGGGGGCCTGGAGCTGGCGCTCAACTGCGACATCCTCGTCGCCTCGGAGCGGGCCCGGTTCGCCGACACCCACGCCCGGGTCGGCGTGCTCCCCGGCTGGGGGCTGTCGGTCCTGCTGCCGCTCGCCGTCGGGCGGGGGACGGCCCGGCGGATGAGCCTGACCGGCGACTACCTCTCCGCCGAGCAGGCGCTGCGCACCGGCCTGGTGACCGAGGTCGTCCCGCACGAGCAGCTGCTGCCGGCGGCCCGTGCGGTCGCGGCGTCGATCGTCGGCAACGACCAGCCGGGCGTGCGCCGGCTGCTGCGCTCGTACAAGGACATCGAGCGCGAGCTCGTGGGGGAGGGCCTCGAGGTCGAGGCCCGCACCTCCAAGGAGTGGATGGCCGGGTTCGACCCGGCCGAGGTGGAGAACCGCCGGGCGGGCGTCCTCGCCCGCGGCCGGGCCCAGACCAGCGGAGGAGAATCCCGTGCTGACAGGTGAGCAGTACAAGGCGACGCTCGACGACGGGCGCGCGACCTACTTCGAGGGCGAGCGGGTCAAGGACCTCCCCGGTCACCCCGTCCTCGGCCAGGTCGTGCAGAACGTGGCCGACGGCTACGACTGGCTCGCCGAGCGGGCCGTGGACGGCGTCAACCCGGTCAGCGGCATCCCGCGGACGGCCGACGAGCTGCGGCACAAGGTCGAGCTGGTGCACAGCGCAGGGATGATGGCGCACGTCAACTACACGTCGATCATGACGCTGGCGACCGCCGCCGGGCGGCTGGCCACGGCCGGCCCGCAGTACGTCGAGCGGATCGACGCGTTCACCAAGTCGGCGCAGCACAGCGACATCCGGATCACCCAGTGCATCACCGACGCCAAGGGCGACCGGTCGCTGCCGCCCGCGCGCCAGCACGACCCCGACGCCTACGTCCGGGTGGTCGACCGCACCTCGGACGGCATCGTGCTGCGCGGCGCGAAGCTGCACATCACCGCGGCCAGCTTCGGCCACGAGCTGATGACCATCCCCACCAAGGCCATGAAGCCGGGGGAGGAGGACTACGCGGTCGCGGCGATGATCCCGGTCAACGCGCCCGGCGTGAAGATCATCAACACCACGTACGCGCCCCGGCACCCCGACCCCCGGCACTTCCCGGTCTCGGGCCTGGAGTCCTTCCCGGAGGGCTTCGTCATCTTCGACGACGTCTTCGTGCCCAACGAGCGGGTCTTCCTGGACGGCGAGGTGGAGCACGCCGCGGTGTTCGCGCACTCGCTGGGCCTGTGGGAACGGCTCGGCGGGCTCACCTCGATGGCCGACGGCGCCGACGTGATGGTGGGCCTGGCCCAGCTGATCGCCGAGGCCAACGGCCTGACGCGGGTGGGCCACGTCAAGGAGAAGATCTCCGAGATGATCATCCACGCCACCGTGGTGCGCGCCTGCCTCGAGGCGGCGCTCACGCACGCGGAGACGGGGGTGTTCGGCGCGGTCTTCCCGAACGAGCTCTACACGAACGCCGGCAAGTACACCGGCGCGGCCAGCTACAACCTCATGGTCCGCCACCTGCACGACATCGCCGGCGCCGCGGTGGTCACCGCGCCGTCCCTGCTGGACCTGGAGAACCCCGAGGTCGGGCCGCTGGCGAAGAAGTACATGTCCACCGGCGCCGACGTCGACGGCGAGTACCGCACCCGGCTGTTCCACGCGATCCGCGACCTGACCGCCGACTCCTACGGCGGCTGGAAGCAGGTCACGAACGTCCAGGCCGGCGGCGGGCTCTACGCCCAGCGCATCGTCACCCGCAAGCACTACGACATGGACGCCGCCAAGCACTCGGCGCTGGTCGTGGCCGGCCTCGCGGACGGCGCGCACGGCCCCAGCCACGGCATCTGAGGGCCGGGAACAGCACTGCATCGGAGGCCGCCGGGAGCACCCGCTCCCGGCGGCCTCCGGCATGCCCGTCGAAGTCAACCCCCTGGCGAGAGCGCACGTGAACGGCGCATTCCCCCGACGAAGGTGCGCCGCGGGCGCACATCGTCGGGCGCGCCGCAGTTGACGGCGTGCGCCGAGGCCGGGTTCTGCGGCGAGAAACCCGGCCTGAGCGCACAGCCTCGCCGGTCGGCGTGGGCAGGGGGCCCAGCACCCACCGGAGGCCGTCGGGAGCACCCGCTCCCGGCGGCCTCCGGCATGCCCGGGAACGGCCGCGACGGGACGACGAAAAACGCCCTCGGTCCCTTGACAGTGACTCGTGCCACTGCAAATGTGACTCCGACGTCAAGCTCACTCCGGACGTCGCCGACCCCTTCTTCGAGACCGACAGGAGTGTCCGCGGATGCTGACCGGACAGGAGTACAAGGACTCGCTCAAGGACGGCCGGAAGGTCTACTTCGCCGGCCGCCTGATCGAGGACTTCGCCACGGAGCCGGCGCTGGGCGTGCCCATGGAGGTCGCCGCTGCCGCCTACGACAAGCACTACTCCGCCGAGCCGGGCGCCGTGAACCCGCTCATCGACGCGCCGCGCAGCCCCGAGGAGCTCCGGGACAAGATCCCGGTCCTGCTCGAGATGGACCTGCTGCTCAACGTCACCTACCAGTCGCTGATGACGCTGCTGGTAGCCGCGCCGCGGATCGAGCCGGTGGCCCCGCAGTACGTCGAGCGCATCCACGCCTACGTCGAGGACGCCAAGCGCCGCGACATCCGCATCACCGAGTGCATCACCGACGCCAAGGGCAACCGCAGCAAGCACCCCGCCGCCCAGGACGACCCCGACTCCTACGTGCGGGTGGTCGACCGCGGTCCGGACGGCGTGGTCATCCGCGGCGCCAAGCTGCACATCAGCGCGGCCGCCCTCGGCCACGACCTCATGGTCATGCCGACCAAGAACATGAAGCCGGGCGAGGAGGACTGGGCGATCTGCGCCGCCGTCCCGGTCAACGCCCCCGGCGTGCACGTGACCAACACGTCGTACCACCCCTACGGCCGCGACGAGCGCGACCACCCGACCAGCTCGCGCGAGAGCGTGCCGGACAGCATGGTCATCTTCGACGACGTCTTCGTGCCGAACGAGCGCGTCTTCCTCGACGGGCAGGCCGCGCAGGCCGCCGTCTTCGCCCACTCGCTGGGCCTGTGGGAGCGCCTCGGCGGCACCGCGTTCATGGTCGAGCAGGCCGACGAGCTGGTGGGCCTGGCCCAGCTGATCGCCGAGGCCAACGGGACGGCGAAGATCAGCCACGTCCGCGAGAAGATCGACCTGATGATGATCCACGCCACGCTGCTGCGGGCGGGCCTGGAGGCGGCGCTGCTGCACGCGCACGCCACGCCGGAGGGCTACTACTACCCGGACGACATGTACACCAACGTCACGAAGTTCCAGGGTGCGGCCGAGTTCAGCGTGATGGTCCGCCACCTGCACGACATCGCCGGCGGCGCCGTCCTGACCGCCCCGTCGATGTCCGACTTCGACAACGAGACGCTGCGGCCCTACCTCGAGAAGTACATGTCGACCGGGGACGGCGTCAGCGGCGAGTACCGCACCAAGCTGTTCCACGCCATCCGCGACACCACCGCCGACGCCTACGGCGGCTGGCACCACGTGACCAACCTGCAGTCCGGTGGCGGCATGTTCGCCCAGCGACTGGTCACCCGGCGGCACTACGACATCACCCGCGCGAAGTCCCTCGCGCTCAAGGCCGCCGGCCTCGCCGGCGACTGATCCGAGGGCCGGCCGCGCGACCGCGCGGCCGGCTCCCCGGCCGGCGGAACCCGCCGCGCCGACGGGTGCTTGACAACGAGCGCCCACATACCTGACTGTGACGTCAACCACATGTTCCTGAGCCCCGCCGAATCTCGGAGTTCCCGATGACCACCCTGATCGAATTCGCCGCGCTCGGACTGGGGCTGGGCGCGGTGTACGTCGGCCTCTCGACGGGCCTGCTGCTCGTGTACCGGGCCACCGGGATCATCAACTTCGCGCAGGGCGCGATGGCGATGTGGGGCGCCTACGTGTTCGCCCGCCTGATGGACGACGGCTCGCTGATCCTCCCGATCGGCACGCTGTACTTCCCGGAGCCGCCCGGCGTCGCGCTGTCCCTGCTCATCGGGCTGGTCAACGCGTTCCTGCTCGGCGTGATCGCGCACTACCTGGTGTTCCGCCCGGTGCGGCGGGCGCCGGCCCTGGCCCAGGTCGTGGTCTCCATCGGCCTGATGGTCACGCTGCAGGCGCTGGCGGTCATCCGCTTCGGCCCCAACAGCCTGCACGTCGACAACTTCCTGCCCGACGGCAACCTCGCGCTGGGCGGCCTCGAGCTGCCGGTCCGCGAGCTGGTGATGGCCGCGATCATGGTCGTGCTGGCCGCGCTCGTCTGGGCCTACCTGCGGTTCACCCACAGCGGCCGGGCCACCCGCGCCGCCGCGGAGAACGAGCGCGGCGCCGTCCTCATGGGCTTCTCGGCCGACCGGCTGGCGCTGATCGCCCTCGTCATGGGCACGCTGGTCAGCACCGTGGCGGTCATGCTCGGCGGCGTCCTCACCGGCCTGAGCCCGACCAACTACACCCTGCTGGTCGTGCCGGCCCTCGCCGTCGTCCTGGTCGCCAAGCTCGAGTCGATCTGGCTCGGCGTCGCCGGCGCGCTGGCGCTGGGCATCTTCCAGTCCGAGCTCTCGCTGCTGTCGACCCGCAGCTGGTGGCCGACGTGGGCGCAGTCCGGCCTGGACCAGGTGCTGCCCTTCCTGGTCGTCATGGTGATCCTCTTCGCCTTCGGCAAGCGGCTGCCCGCCCGCGGCACCCTGCAGATGGTGCGGCTGCCCGACGTGGTGATCCCGCGGATCGTCCCGTGGAAGGCGGCCGCGCTGATCGCGGCGGCGGTGCTCTGCCTGGTGTTCTTCAACCCGACCTACCGGTTCGGCCTGACCACCTCGCTGATCGTGGCGATGCTGGCGCTGTCCTACGTGGTGATCACCGGGTTCCTCGGGCAGATCTCGCTGGCCCAGTCGGCGTTCGCCGGGGCGGCCGGCTTCACCCTCTCCAAGCTCACGACCGCGTGGGACGTGCCCTTCCCGCTGGCGATCCTGGCTTGCGCGCTGGTGGCCGCCGTCCTGGGCATGCTGGTCGCGCTTCCCGCCTTCCGGATCCGCGGGGTGCAGCTGGCGATCGTCACGATCGCCGCGGCGCTGGCGATCGAGCGGTTCGTGTTCGACAACTACAGCCTCACGCCGGCCACCGGGAACCCGATCGGCCGCCCGACCCTCTTCGGCCTGGACTTCGCCGTCCGGTCCGGTCGGGACCTCTCCCGGTTGTCGTTCTCGCTGATGGTCCTCGTCGTCCTCGTCCTCGTCGTCCTGCTCTTCGTGCGGATCGGCCGGGGCGACACCGGGCGGGCGTTCCTGGCCGTGCGGGCCAACGAGCGCGCGGCCGCCTCCGCCGGCATCGACGTCCGCCGCACGAAGCTGATCGGCTTCGGCCTCTCGGCCTTCATCGCGGGCATCGCCGGCTGCCTCATCGGCTACAGCCAGGGCCAGCTGTCGGCGGAGTCGTTCTCGGTGGTCGTGGGCCTGACGATCCTCGCCGTCGCCTACCTCGGCGGCATCACCTCGTTCGGTGGCGCCCTCGTCGCCGGCGTCCTCGGCCCGCTGGGGCTGGTCTACACCGCCCTGCACCAGTGGTTCGACCTCGGCAACGCCTACGCGCTGATCACCGGCATCGGCCTGATCACCACGGCGATCCTCAACCCGTCCGGCATCGCGGGGGAGACCCGCCACCAGGTCGAGTGGCTCTCGCGCAAGCTGCGCGGCGGGCGACGGGCCGAGCCGGACCGACCAGCGGCGGCCTCGGCCGCCGAGACCGCCCGTCCCGTCGAGACCCCGAGGATGACGACCGGTGTCTGAGCACTCTGCAGGGCTGCGCACCGAGCGGCTGACGGTCCGCTACGGCGGCGTGGTCGCCAACTCCGACGTCTCGCTGACCGTCGAGCCGGGGCAGGTGGTGGGCCTGATCGGCCCCAACGGCGCAGGCAAGACCACCTTCGTCGACGCCGTGACCGGCTTCACCGGCTGCTCGGGCGAGGTGTGGCTGGGCGGTCGGCGGATCGACGGGTTCGCGCCACACAAGCGCCGCGAGATCGGCCTGACCCGCACCTGGCAGTCGGGGGAGCTGTTCGGCAACCTCACCGTCGCCGAGAACATCCTCGTGGCGGCCCGGCCGGGCGGTGTGGCCGCGCTCTGGCGCGACGTGTTCGGCCGTCGCGGCCGTGCCGGCGGCGAGGTCGTCACCCGGGCCCTGGCCGCCGTCGGCCTCGAGGGCGTCGCCGGCACCCTCGCCCGCGACCTGACCCTGGGCCAGCAGAAGCTGGTCGGCGTCGCGCGGGCGCTGGCCGGCCGCTGCGAGCTGCTGCTGCTCGACGAGCCCGCGGCGGGCCTCGACTCGCACGAGAGCCTCGAGTTCGCCACCCGCGTGCGCAGCATCGCCGAGCAGGGCCCCGGGATCCTGCTCATCGACCACGACATGTCCCTCGTGCTCGGCGTCTGCGACGTCGTCTACGTGCTCGAGTTCGGCAAGCTGATCTTCTCCGGCAAGCCGGACGCCGCCCGGACCGACCCGGCCGTCGTCGCCGCCTATCTCGGAGTCCCCATGGAGACCGCCGATGTCTGAGACCGCCCGCCCCACGACCCCGCCCGCCGAGCCGGTGCTCAGCGTCCAGGGGCTGACCGCCGGCTACAACCGGGTGCCGGCCATCCGCGAGCTCAGCTTCGACCTCGCCCCCGGCGAGGTGGTCGCGATGCTCGGGCCCAACGGCGCCGGCAAGACGACGTCGCTGCTGGCGATGGTCGGCCTCGTGCCGCTGATGTCCGGCTCGGTGACCGCGCTCGGCGCCGCGGTGGACGCCAAGCGGCCGCACAAGCTGGCCCGCCGCGGCGTGCTGCTGGTGCCCGACGACCGCGGCGTCTTCTACGGCCTCACGGTGCGCGACCACTTCCGGCTGGCCTCCCGCAAGGCCGACCCCGGGCGCGAGGAGGCGGTGCTCGACCGGTTCCCCGCCCTGCGCCGCCTGCTCGGCCGCAAGGTCGGGCTGTGCTCGGGCGGTGAGCAGCAGATGCTCACCATCGCCAAGGCGCTGCTCGGCCGGCCGAAGGTGCTGATGATCGACGAGATGAGCCTGGGCCTGGCGCCGAAGATCGTCCAGGAGATGCTGCCCTCGATCCGCGACCTGGCGAAGGAGGAGGGCATCGGCGTCGTGCTCGTCGAGCAGCACATCGAGCTGGCGCTGTCCGTGGCCGACCGGGGCATCATCCTCAACCACGGGCGCGTGGTGCTGCAGGGCGGCGCCCGCGACCTGCTGAACCGCCGGGAGCAGGTCGAGGCGGCCTACTTCGGCGCCGACGAGTTCGCCGACACCGACGCCGAGGCCGGCGTCTTCGTCTCCTGAGCCGCGCGCCGGTAGCGCCGGCCGAGCGGGGGACCGTGCCGATCGACGGCACCCGCGTGGCGTGGGAGCGGTGGCCGTCCGCTCGCGGGCTGTCGCTCGTGCTGGTGCACGGCACGTCCGCGCACGCCGGCTGGTGGCACTCCACCGTCCCGGCGCTGCGCGGCGAGTTCGACGTGGTCGCCGTCGACCTCTCCGGGCACGGGGACAGCGGCCGGCGCGCGAGCTACTCGATGGCCGGCTGGGCCGAGGAGGTGCTGGCGGTCGTCGACGGCGTCTGCGGCGGCCGGGCGCTCGTGGCGGGTCACAGCATCGGCGGCCTCGTGGCGGCCGGCGCCGCCGCCCGCTCGCCGGACTCGGTCGCGGCGCTGGTGCTCGCCGACTCCATCGTCGAGCCACCGGACCGCCCGGCCGAGGTCGCGGTGCGGCCGCGCACCACCCGGGTGTACCCGTCGGTGGACGAGGCCGTGGCCCGGTTCCGCCTGGAGCCGCCGCAACCGGTGGCCGACCGGACCGTCCTCGACTACGTCGCGGCCCGCTCGCTGCGCGCGGTGGCCGGCGGCTGGGCCTGGAAGGTCGACCCGGCGATCTGGGACGTCGTCGCGCGGCCCGAGGGGCTCACCGACGGGCTTGCGGGGGTGCGGTGCCCGGTCGCCGTCGTCCGCGGCGAGCACAGCTCGCTGGTGGGGGAGGATGCCGCCGTCGTCCTCGCCCGGCGATGGGGCCGGCCGGTGCCGCAGTACACCGTGGCCGGGGCCCACCACCACCTGATGCTCGACCAGGGGGCCGCCTTCACCGGCTGCCTGCTGGCCGCGCTCGGCGACCTCCGCCGCGCGCTCGAGGGCGGCCTCGGCGACCCCGGAGCCGCGCCGTCGGCCCTCGCCGGCTGACCCGGGCGCGGGGCTCGGACGGCGGCCCGGACGGTTCCGGATCACGGGCCGGACACGGTCCACATCGACCATTGACGTCAGCGTCACTTTCGAGCAAGCTTCCGACTGTGACGTCAACCACTGAGGTTGGCGCCGGGCATCGACCGCAGCGCTCCCACCGACTCGAAGGAAGTCATCCATGAAGCGATTCACGACAGGCGCCGGAGCCGCGGCCGCCGCCGTGCTGCTCCTCGCCTCGGCGTGCAGCAAGCCGGAAGCGAGCGCCGACAGCAGCGGTGGCCTCGAGGGCGACCCGCTCACCATCGGTGTGCAGTCCCTGGACACCGGCGCGGTGGCCTACCCGCAGAGCACCTACGGCGCCGAGGCCGCCGAGTGGTACGTCAACAACAAGCTGGGCGGCATCAACGGCCGGCCGCTGGACCTGGACGTCTGCTCCGGCGACGGCACGCCCGAGACCGGCGTCAGCTGCGCCAACCACTTCGTGACCAGCGACGCCCCCGTCGTCTTCGACGCCTACGACGGCACGAGCATCGGCGCGATGGTGCCGATCCTGTCCGAGGCGAAGGTCCCGATCGTCGGGGAGCTGGCCGGCCAGGGCGTCGCCGAGGCGGCCCCGTACGGCACCGCCTACTACTTCTCCGGCCCGCTGGAGACCAGCGCGCTGGGCATGGTGACGGCGCTGGCCAACGACGGCGCCAAGACCGCCGCGCTCGCCGTCACGGACGCGCCGTCGTCCCACGGCTACGTCGACGCGCTGGTCAAGCCGCTGGGCGGCGAGCTCGGCGTCGACGTGACCGGCGTCTACACGACCGTCGACAACCTGAACTACCAGGTGCTGGCGCAGACCGAGCTGGCCAGCGACCCCGACGTCGCCGGCGTCATCGCGCTGCCCGAGGAGGCCTGCACCGGGCTGATCCAGGCGATCAAGCAGGCCGGCTTCGAGGGCACGACGTTCATGGGCTCGTGCTCCCAGTTCATCGACGAGCTGGGCGGTGACGCCGAGGGCGCCATCGTGCAGCCGCGGCTCTGGGTGCCCCTGTCACGGGACAACGCGCCGGAGGGTGTGCAGAAGCAGCTCGACGAGTTCGCCGAGGCCATGAAGGCGGTCGGCTACGAGGACGAGCAGAGCGCCCGTTCGCTGTACTCGTTCGCCGGGATCATCAACCTGGCGAACATCCTCTCCGGCATCGACGGTGACATCACCGCGGACTCGGTGAACACGGCGATGCAGGCGGTCAAGGACTTCCAGACCTACCTGGGCCCGAAGGTGACCTGCGACGGGGAGCAGTGGCCCGGCCGGCCCGGCGCCTGCAGCCACCAGGCGATCTTCTTCCAGGTCCAGGACGACGGCACCCTTGCCCCGGTCAACGAGGGCGGCTTCATCGACCTCGACACGTCGGTCGCCGAGCGCGCGATCAGCGGCTGACCCGAATGGTCCCCGGGGCCGGCACTCCGCCGGTCCCGGGGACCGCCCGTTTCCCGCCCGTTCCGTCCCCCGGAGGTTCCCGGTGACGTCGTCCCCGTGGCCGATCGGCCAGCTCTTCGCCCACGCCGCCCGGCGGTGGCCGGACCGGCTCTGCTGGGTGGCGACCGATGGCCGCGGCCGCACCTTCCGCGAGGTCAACGAGCGGATCAACCGCCTCTGCGACGCCCTCGCCGCCCGCGGCGTGCGCAAGGGCACCCGGATCGCGCTGCTGGACACCGATTCCTTCGCCTACGCGGAGCTGCTGGGCGCGTGCTTCAAGCTGGGCGCCACCTACGTCCCGGTGAACTACCGGCTGGCGCCGTTCGAGATCGAGAACATCCTCGGCCGGGCCGAGCCGGAGTGGTTCTTCGTCGGCGAGCGCTACGTCGAGACCGCCCGGTCGGTGGTGAAGACCCTGCCCGGCGACTGCCGGCTGTGGTCGCTGGACGGTTCCCTCGGGGACGACGTCGAGGTCCTGGTGGCCGAGGGTCGCGACGTGGAGCCGCAGGTGGCGCTCGGGGACGACGACGTCCTCGGGATCATGTTCACCAGCGGGACGACGGGGCTGCCGAAGGGCGTCGTGCAGTCCCACCGCATGCTCAAGACGATGATGTGGCTGGGCGGGGAGACCCGTCCGCGGCCCGGCGCCGTCCGCTACACCGCCTCGCCGATCTTCCACATCGCCGGCTGGGTGATCGTGTTCGTCCAGGCCGCGCACGGCGCCACGTCGCTGATCCATCCGCAGTTCGACGCGGAGGTCGTCGCCGAGGCGATCGGCTCGGGCCTGCTCACCGGCGCCTTCCTGGTGCCGACGATGATCCAGCAGGTGCTCGAGGTCGACCGCGGCCGCGGCGAGCACGAGCGGCTCGACACCCTCCAGTACGGCTCGGCGCCGATGCCGCCCAGCCTGCTGCGCCGGGCGCTGGAGCGCTGGCCCTCCTGCGACTTCTGGAACCTCTTCGGCGCGGGCACCGAGTCCGGGCTGCAGACCCTGCTGCGGCCCGACGACCACCGCCGCGCGCTGGCCGGCGAGGAGCACCTGCTCGGGTCGGTCGGCCAGCCGATCCTCGGCGTCGACCTTCGGATCCTCGACGACGACGGCACCGAGTGCCCGCCGGGCGTCGTCGGGCACATCGCCGCCCGAACCGACAGCGTGATGACCGGCTACCTCGACATGCCCGAGCTGACCGCCACGGCGCTGCACGACGGGTACTTCTTCGGCGGCGACCGCGGCTGGCTGGACGAGGACGGCTACCTGTTCCTCGGCGGCCGCAGCCGGGACATGATCGTCCGCGGCGGCGAGAACATCTACGTCGCCGAGGTGGAGTCGGTGCTCACCGACGTCCCGGGCGTGGCGGACGCCGCCGTCGTCGGCCGGCCCCACGAGTCGTGGGGCGAGGTCGTCGTGGCCTTCGTCGAGCACCGCGACGCCGCCGCGCCGACGGTCGCCGAGCTCGAGGCGATGTGCCGCTCGCGGCTGGCCGGCTACAAGGTGCCGGTCGAGTACCACGTGCTGTCCGCGCTGCCGCGCAACCCCACGGGCAAGGTCCGCAAGAACGAGCTGCTCGCGCTCGTCGACGGCTGACCCGGCCGCCGCCGGTCGCTGTCCGTCAGCGTGGGTTCGCACTAACGCACGACAGGCGGGAGTGCAAAGCGCCACGCCGCCCCAATTGTCAGGTGACGCCAAGCTGGGGCCCGGATGTTCGTGATCATGGGAGCTTCTTGCCCATAGCGCTGGGCTCGAGGACGGCGAATTCTGCCGCGCCATGAGAAACCTCCTGCGTCTCACCGTCCTGGCGCTCGTGTCCGTGCTCGGCGCGCTGCTCCTGTCCGCCCCGGCCTCCGCCCGCGCTCCCTACTGCGGCATCACGTGGGGCTCCCAGCCCAAGCCCGCGGCCCACCTCTCCGACGCCGAGTTCCTCTACGGCATCCGGGCCGGGCAGCACGCCTGCTACGACCGTCTCGTCCTCGACCTGGGCGGGGAGGACGCCGACTTCAGCTCGTACCGCGTCCGCTACGTCCCGGCGGTCACCGGCATCGGCTCCGGCGATCGGATCCCGCTGCGCGGCGGCGCCTACCTCGAGGTCGTCGTCGACGCGGCCCCCTACGACCGCAACGGCAACCCGACCTTCACGCCCGCCGACCGCCGCGAGGTCGTGCCGGTGGCGGGCTTCCGGACGTTCCGCCAGGTGGTCTGGGCGGGCTCGTTCGAGGGCCAGACGGAGCTCGGCGTCGGCGTGCGCGCACGACTGCCCTTCCGCGCCTTCGTCCTCCCCGGCACGCCGAACACCGACCACACGCCTCGCCTGGTGATCGACGTGGCGCACCGCTGGTGACGGTCCGACCCCGACGGCCGGCTCCCCGCGGGGGGCCGGCCGTCCGTCGTCGCGGGGGCCGAGCGCGCGCGAGATGCGCGACGTCGTGGCCATGGGGCAGGGGAAGGCCCGAGATCGCGCATCTCGCCGCGGGACCCGAGGCGACGTTTCCGCGCCGGCCTCAGCGCACTTCGTTCAGCTGTCGGTGTCTGCTGTCGGCGGGGACTGCTCCGCGGTGTTGCGCTCGGCGATCGCCAGGAGCCGGCCCACGGCCTCGTTGGACGTGGCGAACGGCGTGCCGGTGTCGACGCCGGCGAGCTTGTCGACCACTGCGGCGACGCCGTCGTCGTCGTCCGGCAGCTCCTCGAGGTCGGACTCCACGACCTGCACCCGTGCCACCCGGCCGCCGCCCACCTCGAGGACGAGACCGCTCTGCCGGCACCGTTCGGACACCAGGTGCGCGACGACGGGGGAGACCAGGTCGGGTGCGAGCCCGCGCAGCGCCGCCTCCGGCATCAGCGGCTCGGTCATGCGGGTGGCGGCCACGGGCGCGATCGCGTTCACCAGCACGCCGGCGCGGGCGCCCTCCTGCTTGAGCACGTTGACCAGGCCGACCAGGCCCATCTTCGCCGCGGCGTAGTTGGCCTGCCCGAACTGCCCGTACAGCCCGCTGGCCGAGCTGGTGACGACGACACGGCCCGAGCCCGACGCCGTCAAGTGAGGCCACGCCGCCCTCGCGCAGTACGCGGCCGCGGACAGGTGCACCCGCACGACGGCGTCGAAGTCCTCGAGCGTCATCTTCGCGAACGTCCGGTCGCGCAGGAACCCGGCGTTGGCCACCAGCGCGTCGAGCCGGCCGAACGCCTCCAGCGCCGCGTCGACGGCCGCCCGCGCGCCCTCGTGCGCGGCGACGTCGTAGCGAGCCGCTGCCGCGGTGCCCCCGGCGGCGCGGATCTCGGCGGCGACCGCCTCGGCGACGGAGGAGTCCCCGCCGCGCCCGTCGAGCTCTGCGCCCGTGTCGACGACGACCACGGCCGCGCCCCGGGCGGCGAGCGCCAGCGCGTGCGCGCGGCCCAGCCCGCGACCGCCGCCGGTGACCAGGACGACGCGGTCGTCCAGCTCGCCGCTCATGCCTGCCCCGCCGGCCGGGCCGGCTCCGGCTCGCGCAGCCCGAGGGCCCGCGCCCACACCAGCGTCATCGTGGCGATGAGGGCCTCCTCGTCGAAGTCCTTGCCCAGGTTCAGCCACACCCAGCAGGTGTGGTCGACCATCGAGCCGAGCACCTCCGAGGCCAGCCACGGATCGAGGTCGGGGTCGACCAGCCCCTGCGCCTGCTGCATCCGGATGCCGTGCGCGGTGCGGGCGACGAACGCCTCGCGCACCGACAGCCGCAGGTCGGCGACCTCCGGCGTCGACTGGCCCAGCTGGGCGACCACCACGACCAGGCGCGCCTCGGCCCGGTACGCGGCGACGAACCGGCGCATCGCCTGCTCGATCTGCTCGTGCACCGTCGCCGGGCGGGGACCCTCCGGCTTGAGCGCGGCGATCATGCGGGTGGCCAGCTCGGCGGCCACCTCGCGGAAGATCGCGTCCTTGGAGTCGTAGTACGTGTAGAAGGTGCCCTGGCTGACGCCCGCCTCCTCGGCGATGTCCGCGACCCGGGCGTCGAGGAAGCCCTGCCGCTCGAACACCCGCCGCGCGGCCTCGAGCAGCTCGGCCTTGCGGGCGTGCCCGCGGTCGGTCTGCGGGCCGGCGTTGCGGCGGAGCTGCTGCTCCGGACCGGGACCGACCCCGATGGCCGCGGCGGCGGGGCGCATCAGGTCAGCCACACGATCGTGTCCTCGGCGACGCAGGCCGGCTTCTCGGCGCCCTCGACCTCGACGGTGACGCGGAACGTGGCCTTGGTGCCGCCCTCGACCGGCGCGGTGCGCAGCAGCGCCACGCGTCCCCGGATGTGGCTGCCCACCGGCACCGGCGCCGTGAAGCGCACCTTCTCGAAGCCGTAGTGCAGGCCGTAGGTGGCGGTCACCGAAACGACCTCGCCGATCATCACCGGCACCAGCGAGAGCGTGAGCATCCCGTGCGCGATCGTGCCGCCGTACGGGCCCGCCGCCGCGCGCTCGCGGTCGACGTGGATCCACTGGTGGTCGTCGGTGGTGTCGGCGAAGGCGTCGACCCGGTCCTGCGCGATCTCGCGCCACGGGCTGACGCCGAGGTCCTCGCCCTCGGCGGCCAGCAGCTCGTGCACGTCCTGGAACGAGCGCATCGTCGCCTCCCGGGTCCGGAACTTCGGTGGGGTCAGACAGTACCCCGTCATCTGACATTGACGTCAAGTACGGACGGTCTCCGGGATCGCGGCCACCCGAGCGCGGCGGGCCGAGGCCAGCAGGAGGACGAGCAGCACCGCCCCGGCGGCCGCCGAGCAGGCCGCCGCGGCCAGCGCCCACTGGTAGCTGCCCGACCCGGTGCGCACGGCGCCGACGACGAGCGGGCCGAACGCCATGCCGCAGCTGACGCCGAGGTTGGACAGCGCCAGGATCCGCCCGAACGAGCCGGCACCGAACCGCTCGGCGACCAGCAGCGGGTGCAGCACCTGCATGTTGCCGATGGTCAGCCCGTACGCCGCCGTGCAGACGAGGACGGCGGCCGCCGACGGCGCGGCCCCGATGCCGAGGGTCGCCACGCACTGCAGACCGAGCAGCACCGCCGTGGTGACGGTCAGCCGCACCCGGCCGAGCACCGCCGAGCCGAGCACCCGGCCGGCGAGGCTGGCCAGCGCCATGACGCTCACCGCGGCCGCCGCGACCACGGCGTCGATCCGCTCGGTGACGGCGTTGAACAGGTGGGACAGCGCGCCCACCTGGCCGAGCATGCCGAGCGTGAGCGCCGCCGTCGCCAGCCAGAACCAGCCGGTGCGCAGCGCCTGCCCGACGCTCTCGCCGCCGTCGGCGACGGGCGGGGGCGGCGCGGGGTCGCCGTCCGGCCAGGCGCCGCGGGACGCAGGGTAGGGACGGACGAAGGCGAGCGTCACCGGGACCACGCCGACGACGTACGCGCCGGCCAGCCACGGGGCCGCCCCCGCGACGCCGAGCGACTGCACGAGCGCGGCGATCGGCGGCGTGAGCACCGCCCCGCCCAGCGGCAGCCCGGTGAAGGCCAGCGACATCGCCACGGCCCGCCGCCGGCTGAACCACCGGGCGAGCAGCGCGCTCGCCGGGATCGTGCCGGTGGCGGCGAAGCCCACGCCGAGCGCGGCGTAGGCCAGGACGAGCTGCCCCGGCGTCCGCACCGAGCCGAGCGCCCACAGCGCCGCGCCGGCGAACGCCGCCCCGGCGCAGATCACCCAGCGCACGTCCACCCGGTCGAGCAGGGCGGCCACCCCGACGCCGGCGACACCGCCGACGAGCAGGAACGCGCTCGTCGCGACGGACACCGTCGCCAGCGAGAACGCGTGCGGCCCGCGGGTGAGCGCCTCGAGGTACACCGACACCCCGTAGAACGAGATGCCGACGGTGACCGCGAGGACCACCCCGAGGGCGGCCACGACCACCCAGCCGTAGTACGGACGGCGCCGCCGCACCGCCCCGGCCACGCGCGGGCTCAGGCCGGGACGGCGGTGGGGACGGCGTGCGGCGCGTCGCCGAGATGGCGGCCCGCGAGCTGCTCGAGGAGCTCCTCGAACTCGGCCATCGTGCGCCGGACGATCTCGCCGACGGGCAGGATCTCGCCGATCCGGCCGGCCACCTGGCCCAGCTGCTGCAGCGAGGCGCCGAGGTCGCCGCCCTCGTAGGTGTCGCGCACCTTGAGCAGCAGCGGGACCGGGTCGGTCAGGTCGGCCTCGACCTGGCTGACCAGGTCGGTGCGCAGCACCCGCATCGGCTTGCGGTTGTGCCGGTTGAGCAGCACCGTGTCGGTCTCGGTGGCGGCGACGACGGCGTCCTTCACGTTGCCGTGGACGCCGGACTCGAGCGAGGCGAGCATCCGCGTCCCCATCTGCACGCCCTCGGCGCCGAGCGCGAACGCGGCCAGCATCGAGGCGCCGTCGACCATGCCGCCGGCCGCGACCACCGGCACGTCGAGCGACCGGGTGATCATCGGCAGCAGCACCATCGAGGCGACCTCGTGCGGGCTCTTGAAGCCGGCGCCCTCCACGCCCTCCACGACCAGGCCGTCGACGCCGGCGTCCACGGCCTTGCGCGCGGCGTGCAGCGTCGGGACGACGTGGAAGACGGTGAGCCCGGCGTCCTTGAGCAGCGGCGTGTACTTCTCCGGCGAGCCGGCGGAGGTGGTGACGAACCGGATCCCGGCGTCCACCACGACGTCGACGACGGCCGGGTCCTTCGCGAAGGCGATCGGGATGTTCACGCCGATCGGCTTGTCGGTGAGCTCCTGCGTGCGCGCGATGTCGGCGCGGACCTGCTCGACGGCCAGGGAGCCGGGGACCAGCCCCATGCCGCCGGCCTCGGAGACGGCCGCGACCAGGTCCGGCCGTGCCACCCAGCCCATCGGTGCGGAGAGGATGGGGGCGTCAACCCCGAGCAACTTAGTGACGCGGGTGTCACTTTTCATGCCCGCACGGTAGCGTGGTCGCGGTCCGTCGTTTCGTGACGTGCGTCACACGTTCTCCGCTCACCCGATGGGAGGCGGGCGGTGCTCGCGTCAGGGGTGCGGACGGGATCGGCTCGTTACGATCACGGCCGATCCGCGCGACGATGGGGCGCGCACGTACGTGCACATCAGCAGGAGGGAGGGATCGGGTCGTGGTCGCACCTCGTTCCCACGGCGCCGGGGCGGTGCCGAGCATCGGTCAGCAGGAGCGCCGGGAAACCGGTCCCCTCACGGGGAAGGGGCAGGCGCGCAAGGCCGCGCTGCTCGACG
Source organism: Geodermatophilus sp. SMS 5-13 (assembly GCF_059428245.1). Lineage (NCBI taxonomy): Bacteria > Bacillati > Actinomycetota > Actinomycetes > Geodermatophilales > Geodermatophilaceae > Geodermatophilus > Geodermatophilus sp. SMS 5-13. The sequence goes on along the minus strand of NZ_CP165729.1, from coordinate 3,527,710 downwards.
CCGCCGCCCGGGTCTTCGAGCGCCGCGGGTTCCTCGACACCCGCGTGGCCGACATCGTCGCCGAGGCGAAGGTCGCCCAGGGCACCTTCTACACGTACTTCGACTCGAAGGACGCCGTCTTCCAGGCGGTCGCCACCCGCGTCGTCGGCGAGATGCTGGTCGCGCTGCACGGCGACCACCCGAGCGCCGGCGCGACCGCGTACGAGCGGGCCTTCGCGGCGATGGAGCGCTTCGTCGACGCCTACCGGCCGCGGGCGCGGATCATCGCCCTCATCGAGCAGGTGGGCACCTTCACGCCGGAGCTGAAGACGCTGCGGCTGCAGGTCCGCGAGGCGTTCGTCGACCGGGCCGCCCGCGGCATCGCCCACCAGCAGGAGCAGGGCATCGCCGACGCGTCGCTGGACCCGGTGCTCACCGCCGAGGTGCTCGGCGCCATGGTCGACCACGTCTGCTACGTCTGGATGAACCTGGGCAAGGACTTCGACCGCGACGCGCTGCTGGAGATGCTGACGCTGGTCTGGATCCGCGCGATCGGCGCCGAGGAGCCGGCCCGCGACCGGGCCGCGGCGACGGCGCGGCCCGAGGTCGTCCCCTCGGCCTGAAACCGGCGCGGGCGTTCCCGCCCGGCCCCTCCGGCAGGTACCGTTCCGCCGTCGGAGGGAATTGACGATGAAGTCAACTGACGGGCTGCCGCTGGCCGGGATCCGGGTTCTCGAGTGCGGCGACGCGCTGGCCGCCGCCTACGCGGGCCGGCTGCTGTGCGACCTGGGCGCCGAGGTGGTGAAGGTCGAGCCGGCGCACGGCGACCCGCTGCGCGCGCTCGGCCCGTTCGTCGCGGGCATCCCGAACCGGGACCTGTCCGCGTCGGCGGCCTACTTCCACGCGGGCAAGCGGTCGGTGGTCATCGGGTCGGGGGGCATCGTCCCGCCGGACGACCCCGAGCTCGCCCGCCTGGTGGGCCGCGCCGACGTCGTCCTGCGCAGCACCAGGGACGGCGCCGACTGGGTCCCCGACGCGCTGCTCGACCGGCGCGGTGACGACCTTCTCGTCGTCGACCTGTCCACCTTCGGCCGGGTCGGGCGCTCCGGCCCGCACCCGACGAACGACCTGCTCGCGCTGGCCGCCGCCGGGCTGCTGGCGGTCAACACCTGGAGCCTGTCCGACCCCGACGCCGGGCCGCTGCGCTACCGCGGCGAGCTGGCCTCGGTGCACGCCGCGTGCGCCGGCGTGCTGGCCCTGCTCGGCGCGCTGGTCGAGCGGGACCGCAGCGGGCACGGGCAGCGGATCGACGTCTCCGCGCAGGCGGCCGTCAGCAGCGTGCTGGCCACCGCGCTGTCCCGGTACGGCTACACCGGCGGCCTGCCCGCCCGGCAGGGCACCCGCAGCGTCGGGCCGTGGGGGTTCTACGACTGCGCCGACGGCGTCGTCCTCATCCAGTGCACCAAGGACGAGGAGTACCGCCGGCTCGTGGAGCTGCTCGGCAGCCCGGAGTGGGGCGGCCTGGAGATCTTCGCGACGATGGCCGACCGCGACGCCAACTCCGACGTCCTCGACGTGTTCCTCGGCGAGGCGCTCGCCGAGTGGTCCCTGGCCGACTTCCTCGCCGCCGCGCACGCGAGCCGCGTGCCGGCCGCGCCGGTGCACTCCGGCGCCGACGTCCTCGCCTGGGAGCACCTGCGCGAGCGCGACTCGCTGCGTCCGGTCCGGGTCGCCGACGGCAGCCGTGCGGCCGAGCTGCCGGTGCCCGGGCCGGCCTGGCGGTTCGGCGGCGCCGGGCCGGCCCCGCGCGGTCCGGCGCCGCGGCTGGGCGAGGCCGCGGCGGGGGAGCTGTGGGCCGAGGCCTCGACGCCGCAGCACGAAGGGCGCCCGCCGGCGCGGCGGCCGCTGGAGGGCGTGCGGGTCCTCGACCTGACGTGGGTGTGGGCCGGCCCGTTCTCGACGATGCAGCTGGCGCACCTGGGCGCCGAGGTGATCCGGATCGAGACCACGACCCGCGTCGACGTCACCCGGCTGCTGCCGCCGTACGCCGACGACGTCCCCGGCATCGACCGCTCCGGCTACTTCAACCAGTACAACCAGGGGAAGAAGAGCGTCGCGCTCAACCTGCGCGAGCGGCGGGGCATGGACCTGCTGCGCCGGCTGGTGGCCACCGCGGACGTCGTCGTCGACAACATGGCCGCCGGTTCCCTGGCCCGCATGGGCCTGCCCTGGGACGAGATGCGCGCGCTCAACCCGCGGATCGTCGCGGTCTCCATGACCGGCTTCGGCGAGACCGGGCCCTACGCCGATCACATGGCCTACGGCTCGCTCATCGACGCGCTGTCGGGGACCGCCGCCGCCAACGGCCCGGTCGCCGGCGGCCCCGCCGACTTCGTCATGTCGCTGCCCGACCCGATGGCCGGCGTCCACACGGCGATCGCCACCGTGGCGGCCGTGCGGCAGGCGCGGCTGACCGGCGTCGGCACGCGGGTCGAGACGGCGATGCTCGAGGCCTGCCTCGCCGCGTTCCCGTGGCCGGTGCTGCACGCCGCGGTCGGCTCGGCGGTCCCGGTCATCGGCAACCGGGACGAGGAGCGCAGCCCGCACGGGGTCTACCGGTGCAGCGGGGACGACGAGTGGCTCGCGGTCGCCGTCGAGGACGACGCCCAGTGGGTCGCGCTGGCGACGGTGATCGGCTCGGACCTGGCCGGCGACCCCCGCTTCGCCGGCCTGCACGCGCGGCGGGTGCACGAGGACGCGCTCGACGCCGTCCTGGGGGAGTGGGCGGCCGGCCAGGACGCCGCCAAGGCCGCGGACGCGCTGCGCGCGGCCGGGGTGCCGGCCGAGCACGTGCTGCACGTCGTCGAGGTCTACCGCTCCGATCCGCTGCTCGCGCGCGGCCACTTCACCCGGCACGACCACCCGGAGATCGGCCCCCGGACGCTGCCCGGCGTGCCGTGGGTGACGTCGCTGTCGGACATGACGCCGGCGGCCGCGTCGCCGGCGCTCGGCCAGCACACCCGCGAGGTGCTCGCCGGCGTGCTGGGGCTCGACGGCGCCGCGATCGACGAGCTGGTGCGCGCCGGCGTGACGGTGTGACGCCGGATACAAAAAAATCAGCCGATGGACTGATTCCCTTGCTACGCTCCCACCGCATCCGTCTCGCTGCGCGCCGCGGACCCCTGAGGACATAGCGCGCCGTCCTGCTCGACGAGGAGTGAGGGTGACCTCTGTGACGACTTCCGGTTCGATCTCGGTCGACGGCAGCTACCGGCTCGAGGACCGGTTCGAGCGCACGACCGGCCGGGTCTACCTCACCGGCTGGGACGCGCTCGTCCGGCTGCCGCTCATGCAGCGGGAGCGCGACGCGCTCGCCGGGCTGAACACGGCCGGGTTCGTCTCCGGTTACCCGGGCTCGCCGCTGGGCGGCCTGGACTCCCTGCTGCGGGCGCAGCGCGCGATGCTCGCCGAGCGGGGAGTGCGCTTCGAGCCCGGCCTCAACGAGGACCTCGCGGCGACCTCCATCTGGGGCACCCAGAACCTGAACAACGGGCCGGTCCGCTCGCGCTACGACGGCGTGTTCGGCATGTGGTACGGCAAGGGCCCCGGCGTCGAGCGCTCCACCGACGCCATGCGGACGGCGAACTTCCAGGGCACCGCCCGGCACGGCGGCGTGCTCGCCGTCGCCGGCGACGACCACAACGCGCGCAGCACCGTCACCGCGCAGCAGAGCGAGACGCTGTTCATCCACATGCACATGCCGGTGCTGAACCCGGCGACCGTGCAGGAGTACCTGGACTACGGCCTGGCCGGCTGGGCGCTGTCCCGCTTCGCCAGCACCTGGGTGGGCTTCATCGCGCTCAACGACACCGCCGACTCCGCGGCCACCGTCGACGTCGACCCCTCGCGGCCGCGGCTCGTGATCCCCGAGGGCGTCGTCCCGCCGCCGCCGATGGCCGTGGGCCGCGCCGGTGAGGGGGTGGCCGGCGGCCTCTCCCGGGAGCGGGAGATCCGGACCCTGCGGCTGCCCGCCGCCCAGGCCTTCGTCCGCGCCAACGGGCTGGACCGGGTCGTCGTCGGCGCGGACCGCGGCCGCGGCCGGCTGGGCGTGGTCGCCTCGGGCAAGGCCTACCTCGACGTCATCGACGCGCTGGGGCGGCTCGGCCTCACCTCCGAGGCCGCCGCCGACCTCGGCATCCGGGTCTACAAGGTGGCCATGCCCTGGCCGCTGGAGCCCGAGGGCGTCGCGGAGTTCGCCGCCTCGGTCGACGAGGTGCTGGTGGTCGAGCCCAAGCACCCGATCATGGAGGACCAGATCAGCCGGCTGCTGTGGCGGCTCCCGGCCGAGCGGCGCCCGCGCCTGACCGGCAAGGACGACGACACCGGCGCCCCGCTGATCCCCTCCTACGGCGCCCTCGACGCCACGCTCGTCTCCCGCGTGCTGCAGCGCCGGCTCGAGGCCGTGGCCGGGGCGGAGGTCGCCGCGCGGCTGCGGCCCCGGGAGTCGATCGAGCTGCTGACCACGGCGCCGCCGAGCGCGAACGAGCCGGTCCGCGCGGCCGGGTTCTGCTCCGGCTGTCCGCACAACACCTCGACCCGCGTGCCCGAGGGCTCCTTCGCCATCGGCGGCACCGGCTGCCACGGCATGGCCGCGGGCCTGACCGTGCCCGGCCGCGAGACGCACCACTTCACGCACATGGGCGGCGAGGGCGCGCTCTGGATCGGCATGGCGCCCTTCGCCGAGCAGTCGCACACCTTCCAGAACATGGGCGACGGCACCTACTCCCACTCCGGCTTCCTGGCCATCCGGGCCGCGATCGCCGCCGACGTGACGATGACCTTCAAGGTGCTGCTCAACGGCTACATCTCGATGACCGGCGGCCAGGCGATCCCCGGCGGGCTGTCCGCGCAGCAGCTCGCCGCGCAGGTCCTCGCCGAGGGCGCCCGCCGGGTCGTCGTCGTCAGTGACGACGTCGGCTCGTACAAGGGCCGCGAGCCGTTCCCGGCCGGCGTGCGCGTGCACGACCGTGAGGAGCTGCTCGCCGTCGAGGACGAGCTGCGCACCGAGCCCGGCGTCACCGTGCTGATCTACGACCAGGCCTGCGCCGCCGAGCTGCGCCGCGAGCGCAAGCGCGGGCGCGCGGTCGACCCGGACAAGCGGACGTTCATCCACGAGACCGTCTGCGAGGGCTGCGGCGACTGCAACGTGCAGTCCAACTGCATCTCGGTGGAGCCGCTGGACACCGACCTCGGGCGCAAGCGCCGGATCAACCAGTCCACCTGCAACAAGGACTTCACCTGCGTCACCGGCTACTGCCCGAGCTTCGTCACGCTCTACGGCGCCACCCCGCGCCGGCGCGGCAAGGCCGACGTCGGCGACCGCGGCGACCTGGTCGCCGCGCTGCCCACGCCGCCGGTGGCCGGGGACAGCGGGCCGTACAACATCCTCGTCGGCGGCATCGGCGGCGGCGGCGTCCTCACCGTCGGCGCGCTGGTCGGGATGGCCGCGCACCTCGAGGGCAAGGCGGCCAGCGTGCTCAACGAGTCCGGCCTGGCGCAGAAGAACGGCGCGGTGCAGAGCCACGTCCGTGTCGCCGGCGACCCCGCCGCCGAGCTCTCCCCGCGGATCGGTGCCGGGGCCAGCGACCTGGTGCTCGGCGCCGACATCGTCGTCGCCGCCGGCGCCGGACCGCTGGCGACCATGGACCCGGCCCGGACCACCGTGGTGGTCAACCAGGACGTCCGGCCGACCGTCGCCTTCGCGGCCAACGGCCGGCTCGACCTCTCCAGCGGCCCGATGGAGCGCCGGCTGCGCCGGGCCACCGGCGACCGGGTGGAGACCGTCGCCGCCGACGCCGTCGCCACCGACCTGATGGGCGACTCCATCTACGCCAACCTCTTCCTGCTCGGGTACGCCGCGCAGCGCGGCCTGCTGCCGGTGAGCGTCGCGGCCCTGGAGCGGGCGATCGAGATCAACGGCGTCGCCGTCGCCGCGAACCGCGAGGCGTTCGGCTGGGGCCGGCTGGCCGCGGCCGACCCCGAGCGGGTCGCCGCGATCCGCGCGGAGCACTCCGGGCCGGCCGTGGCCGTCCCGACGCGCGACGAGCCGGTCGGGGACCTCATCGCCCGCCGGCGCGCCTTCCTGGTCGACTACCAGGACGAGGCCTGGGCCCGGCGCTACGAGACGGCGGTCCAGTGGGTCGCCGCGGCCGAGCAGCAGGTCGTGCCCGGCACCGACACGCTCACGCACGCGGTGGCCGAGAACCTGTTCAAGCTCATGGCCTACAAGGACGAGTACGAGGTGGCCCGGCTCTACCTGGCCCCCGAGTTCACCGCGCGCCTCGAGGACGCGTTCGAGGGCGACTACCGGGTCAAGGTGAACCTCGCGCCGCAGATCCTCAACGGCCGCGACCGCACCACCGGGCGGGCGCGCAAGTGGGAGATCCCGCTGGAGGTGGCCCGGCCGGCGTTCGCGGTGCTGGCCCGCGCCCGGCGGCTGCGCGGCACCAAGCTCGACGTGTTCGGCAGGACGGCACACCGCAAGGCCGAGCGCGCGCGCATCGACGAGTACCTGGCCGTGCTCGAGGAACTGACCGGCGCGCTGACCGCCGAGAACCACCGGATCGCCGTCCAGGTGGCCGCGCTGCCCGAGACGATCCGCGGGTTCGACACGATCAAGGACGAGGCGGCCGAGCGGGCCCAGGAGAAGCAGGCGGTGCTGCTGGAGGAGTTCCGGGCGCTCACCGTCGCCCGGGCCGGCTGACCCGCGTGGGGACGACGGACGGCGGCGCGACGCGGGCGGTGCCGGTCGGCGCGCTCGGCGCGGTGCTGACCGACGCCTTCCGGACCGCGGGGATGGGGGAGCCGGAGGCCGCCCGCATCGCCGACGCGCTCGTCCGCGCGGAGACCGCCGGCGTCCCCACCCACGGGGTGCTCCGGGTCCCCTGGTACCTCGACGCGCTCGCCGCGGGCAGGGTCCGGCCGGCCGGCGAGCTGCGCGTCCGCCGGCGCACGCCGGGGGTCGCGACGCTCGACGGCGGCGGCGCCTTCGGCTACCTGCCCACCTGGGTGGCGCTGGAGGACGCGCTCGCCAGGGCGGGGGAGACCGGGGTGGCCTGCGTGGCCGTGTCCGCGATCGCCGAGTTCGGCCGGGCGGCGTACTACGCCGAGGAGGCCGCGGCGCGCGGGCTGGTCGCCGTCGTCTGCCAGAACACGCTGCCGCTGCTCGCCGCGCCCGGGGCCGACGTGGCCACCCACGGCAACAACCCGCTCGCCTTCTCCGGCCCCGGCGCCGACGCCCCGGTCTTCGACGCGGCGTTCTCCGCCCGGTCCGGCGGCGAGCTGCGGCGGCGGGCGCTGCTCGGGCTCCCGCTGCCGGCCGAGTGGGGCTACGTCGACGCCGACGGCGTCCCGACCACCGATCCGGCCCGGGCGATGCTCGCCGCGCAGCAGGCCGTCGGCGGCGCCAAGGGCTTCGGCATCGCCGTCCTGGTCGACCTGCTCGCCGGGGTGCTCAGCTCCTCGGCGAGCGGGCCGGCGGTGCGGGCCGGCGTCCCCGAGGTGGGCGCGATGGTGCTCGCCTTCGATCCGGCCGCCTTCGGGACGACGCCCGAGCGGGTGGGCGAGCAGTTCGCCGCCGGCGCCCGGGCCGTCCGCGCCGCCGGTGGCCGCTGGCCGGGGGACCGCGCCCGCGCCGCGCGCCGCCTCGCCGAGGAGCACGGGGACGTCGAGGTGCCCGTCCCCGTGCTCGAGGCGCTCGCCGCCGCCGTGGGCCCCGACCAGGCCGCCCGCCTGGGCTGAACCCGGGCGGGCGGCGCGGTCAGGCGCCGAGCGGGTCGGTCCCGATGACCTTGTCGCCGGCCAGCTCCTGCAGCTGCTCGGCGGCCACCCCGAGCAGGCCGCCCAGCACGGCCTCGTTCCACTCGCCGAGGTAGGGCGAGCGCCGGGGCTCCACGAACGGGGAGGCGCTCATCCGGAAGGGCTGGCCCGGGTAGTGCTTCTCCCCGACCCCCTCCCGGTCCTGCACGACCCAGAACCCTCGCGCGGCCAGGTGCGGGTCGGCCAGCATGCGGGCGCCGTCCACGACGACGCCGGCCGCGATCCCGCGCGCCTGCAGCCGCTGCATGAGGTCGTCGGCGTCCCGCTGCGCCGTCGCGCGGGCGACGTGCTCGCGCACCGCGTCGCGGGCGGCCAGGCGGTCGGCGACGGTGGCCAGCGGGGTGGTGCCGTCGGTGTCGGCGGCGATGCCGAGCTCCTCGCACAGGGCGGCCCACTCGGCGTCGCTGCGGCAGGCCAGGGCGAGCCAGCTGTCCTCGCCGCGGCAGGGGAAGGCGCCGTGGGGGGAGTGCAGCGGGCTGTCGTTGCCGCGCCGGGTGGGCGCGACCTCGGCGAGCTGCGCCTCGACCAGCGTGTGCGCGGCGAACGCGGTCGCCGTCTCCAGCTGGCTGAGGTCGATGTGCTGGCCCTCGCCGGTGCGCCGGCGGTGGTTGAGCGCGGCGAACAGGGCCAGGGTGCCCATCAGCGCCGCCAGCGGGTCGCCGCCGGTGGTGCTGGTGAACAGCGGGCCGGAGTCGGCGTAGCCGGTGAGGTGGCACAGCGTGGACATCTGCTCGGTGGTCCACGCGAACGCGGTGTAGTCCCGCCACGGGCTGTCGCCGCCGAAGCCCGGCATCGACACCATGATCAGGTCGGGCCGGATCTCCTTCAGCCGGTCGTAGTCCAGCCCGAAGTTGGCCATCACCCGCGGCGTGTAGTTCTCCACCACCACGTCGGACTGCGCGACCAGCCGGCGCAGGATCTCGGCCCCGCGCGGGTCGGTCAGGTTGAGCGTGATGCCCTGCTTGTTGCGGTTCACCCAGTTGAAGTTGGGCGACTTCTCCCAGCGCCGCTCGCCGCGGCCGCCGCCGCGCCAGCCGTCGACCCGCTGGATCGACTCGACCTTGATCACCTCGGCGCCGAGGTCGCCGGCGATCAGGGTGACCATCGGGCCGGACTGGAACTGGGTGAGGTCGACGATGCGCAGCCCCTCCAGCGGGGGGCGCAGGCCGGCGGGGGCCTCGGCGGGCCGGGTCTCGACGTCCAGCTGCGCGGTCACGCGATCACTCCTGCACTCCGAAGGTCGTCGAGCTCGGTGGGGGACAGGCCCAGCAGGTCGCCCAGCACCGATTCGGTGTCGGCGCCGAGCCCGGGCGGCGGTCCGGGGCGGGACGGCGTCTCGCCCATGACGAACGGCACGCGGGGGGTCCGGACCTCGCCCACCCCGTCGATCCGGTGCGTCTCGAGGTAGTCGCGCGCGGCGTGCACCTCCAGGTCCAGGGCGTCGCGCGGGGAGGTGACCATGCCGAACGGCAGCCGCCACAGCTGGGCCTCGTGGAAGGTCTCCAGCGCCGGGCGGGCCGCCAGCGCCTCCTCGATCGCCGCCCGGATCTCCGGCAGGTAGGCCAGCCGGCCGTAGTAGTCGGTGGCGAACCGGGGGTCGTCGGCCATGTCCGGGCGGCCGATGAAGGCGCAGAGCGTCTCCCACTGCGCCTCGGTCAGCACGTTGACGCCGAGGTACCCGTCGCCGCAGCGGACGTGGAAGGAGGGCCCGGTCATGTAGTCGGAGTGCCGGCCGATGCCTTCGCCGTGGTACTCGAACAGCATCGACGGGAAGAAGGCGCAGGTGATCGCGGCCTCCAGCGAGGAGACGTCGACGAAGTTGCCGACGCCGTCCCGTGCGCGCGCCTCGACCGCGGCGAGAGCGGCCACCGCGCCGTAGGCGCCGGCCACGGTGTCGGTGATCTCGCCGCCGGCCTGCAGCGGCTCGCGCCCCTCCTCGCCGCACGTGTGCATCCAGCCGCCCAGCGCGCAGGCGATGAGGTGGCTGGAGGCGAAGTCGCGGTACGGCCCGTCGTTGCCGAAGGGCGAGACGGCCACCACGATCGCGCCGGGGTGCGCGGCGGCGAGCCGCCCGGCGGTCAGCCCGTGCTCCTCCCAGCGGCCGTCCGGGCCGTCGACCACGACGACGTCGTGGGTCGCGACCAGCTCCGCGAGCAGCGGCCGCGACTCCGGCGCGTCGAGGTCGAGGGCGACGCTGCGCTTGCTCGTGTTCAGGTAGAGGAACTCCGGCGAGGCGGCCAGCACCTCGCCGGACTGCGCCGTGGTGCGCCCGCGCGCGGGGTCGCCGGCGCCGGGCGGCTCCACCTTGACGACGTCGGCGCCGAGGTCGCCGAGCAGCTTCGCGCAGAACGCGGCCGCCGGCGTGGAGCTGAGGTCGAGGACCTTCTCGTCGGCGAGCGGCCCCCGGGGGGCGCGCGGAAGGGATGGATCTGGTAACCGTGTCACGCGAAGAACCGTTCGTCCTGGGGCCCGCCTGCTCGGCGACGGCCCGTCCGCTGCGTGCTTGGAATTCAGTCGGTGGACTGAATATCATGTGACCTACATCTCTCGCAAGGGCCGCCGGGTCTCCGGCCGCCCCAGGACGGAAGGGGGCAGCCATGGAGCTGCGGACGGGGCAGCGACTGCACTGCGAGGTGTGCGCTGCGAGCGTCGTCGTCGTGCGCGCCGGCGGAGGCGCGGTGGACCTCGAGTGCGACGGGCGGCCGCTGGGGACCGACGCCCCCGCGGGCGCCGGGGCGGCGCCCGCGCCGAACGGCGGCGGGACCGTCATGGGCAAGCGCTACACCGACGCCGGCGGCGCGCTGGAGCTGCTCTGCGTCCGGGGCGGCGCCGGGACCCTGGTGGCCGGCGGCGAGGCGCTGCGGCTCAAGGAGGGCAAGGCGCTGCCCAGCTCGGACTGATGCGTCCCGGATCGACCGGCACCCCCGGCGGCGCCACCTATGCTCGGCGCTCCGGGGGTGCGGACTTCCGGACCTCCGGAAGGGAAGCCATGGACGGGATCGTTCGCGAGAAGCGCCGGGTCGGCCGGCCGGCGGGGGCGCAGAGCGGGCAGACCCGCGAGCTGCTCGTCTGGTCGGCCGTGGAGCGCTTCGCGCGGGAGGGCCTGGCCCGCACCACGCTGCGCGAGATCGCCGAGGCTGCCGGGCTGACCCAGGGCACGCTCTACCACCACTTCAGCGCCAAGAGCGAGCTCTACATGACCGCCTACGTGTTCGCGGTCGAGGAGCTCTACCGGCACTTCCGCGAGGCGATCGCCGACGAGCCGTCCCTGCGCGGGCGGGTGTCGGCCCTCCTCGACTGCATGCTGCGGCTGCAGACCGACTCGCCGCACCTGCTGGCCTTCATCCTGCGCGCCTGGGTGGAGCACGAGTCCGAGTCCGCCGAACTGCCCCCGCTGCCCATCCCCGCCGCCGTGACCGAGTTCCTCCAGCACCTCTCGGGCGACGCGGTGGACCGCGGCGAGATCGCGGCCGAGGACGTCGCCGGCCTGGTCGCGGTGTTCCGGTCGGTCGCGTGGGGTGTCGGCGTGCTCTCGCTGACCAGCCAGCAGCCCACCGCCGCCGTGGAGGGGTTCAAGAAGCTCTTCGAGGGCCGGCTCATCCGCGACGTCGTCCGCGACTGAGTTCGGTCGAGCGGGTCGAGCCGGCCTTCCGTCCGTGGAGCTGGGCCACGACGCGGCCCCACGGGCGGCGGGGCGGCCTCACCTCTCGCCGAACCGGATCCGCGACTGTGCACCGGGGGACTTGACGCACACGTCACACTGAGGCCGCCTCCTCCGCACGTCGGTGTGCGGGGGTCTTGCCGCGGAGGTCTGCCGTGATTGTCTGCATCGATCACGTCGGGGTCGTCGCGCGGTCGTACGACGAGGCGGCCGACCTGCTGCTCGGGACCTTCGGCCTCACCCTCGACGACGACCGCAACCCTGACTCCGGCGTCATCTACATGCCGCAGGAGAACGCCGACATCTACTTCCTGAGAGCCGGCAGCGGGGAGACCCGCATCGAACTGCTGCTCCCGCGCGACGCCTCGGCCGGCATGGGCCGCTGGCTGCAGAAGCGCGGCCCGAGCGTGCACCACCTGGCGTTCATGGTCGACGACGTGCAGGCGCACGCCGCCGAGCTGCGCGACAAGGGGCTGCGCCAGATCGACCTCGGCCCGAACGCCGCGGCCGCGTTCTTCTACCCCCGCGACACGATGGGCATCCTCACCGAGCTCGTGGACGTGCGCACCATGAAGCGGCTGCACGAATCGGCGGTGCCGCCCGCCGGCTGAGCACCCCCGCGAAAATCGAGATGCGCGTCACCTCTTGACAGCGCCGGGGTTCATCCAAAGAATCAGCTCGCCGCACGATTTGTGGTTCCGATCACGTCACAGGAACCGTCTGACGGACCCCGCCCGAGGGGTCCGGGTCCTTCCTCCCACGCCTACTCGGCCTTGCCCTGGGGAACTCATGTCTCTTGTCGAGAAGGAGCACCACGGCGACGTGGTGGTCATCCGGATGAACCGTCCGGACAAGCTCAATGCGATGAACAAGCAGCTCCTCACCGAGCTGGCGTACGCCTTCACCGAGTTCCGCGACGACCCGGCCCAGAAGATCGCGATCCTCACCGGGACCGGCCGGGCCTTCTGCGCCGGCGAGGACCTGGTCGAGGCCGCCGAGCGCGGGACCCCGGGGCTGGACCCCGACCTGCCGCCCGACCCCTTCTGGAACGACGCGAAGGGTCCGGCGGAGACCATCGACAAGCCGATCATCGCCGCGGTCAACGGCTGGGCGATGGGCGGCGGCTTCATCTACTCGTGGATGTGCGACCTGCGGGTCGCCTCGCGCAACGCCGTCTTCGAGATCTCCGAGGCCCGGCACTGGCTGCTCGGCGCCTTCCAGTTCGGCTTCACCGACACGCTGCCGTGGTCGGTCGCCACCGAGCTCGCGCTCGGCTTCCGGATGAGCGCCGAGCGCGCCCACCAGATCGGCTTCGTCAACCGGCTGGTCGAGGACGTCGAGGACCTCCTGCCCGCGGCGTTCGAGCTCTGCGACCACCTGCTGAGCATCCCGCCGGCGTCGCTGGCGAACACGCTGAACGTGGCGCGCAAGCTCCGCCCGCAGATCCCGCCGGAGGTCGAGCGGCTGAGCGAGAAGCTCAAGAGCAACGGCAACCTCGACGACGTCATGGAGGCGCGCCGCGCCTTCGCCGAGAAGCGCAAGCCGGTCTTCACGGCCCTCTGAGGAACCCGCCGGACGGCGGGGAACCGCCGTCCGGCCGCCTCACCCGAATCAGCACGTGCCCCGTCCCGGTCCGGAGGCAGCCCGCCCGCCCGGATCTCGTCCACTGGAGGACAGCTAGGTGCAAGCGATCAGCACGGAGACGGTCTCCCGGCGCAACTTCCTGCGCCTCATGGGCCTCGGCGGCGCCGTCGTGGTCGGCGGGCCGCTGCTCGCCGCCTGCGGCTCGGACACCGGATCGAGCAGCGCGACGAGCAATGCGCAGGTGGACGCCAACGGGACCCTGACCGTGGCCTACCACCTGGCCACGAACTCGCTCGACCCGCTGCGCATGACCACCGGTCAGTTCGTGACGTTCATGTACCCCATGTACGACACGCTGCTGACCCTGGACGAGAACGCCGACGCCGCGCCGAGCCTGGCGACGAAGTGGGAGTACTCGGCGGACGGCACGACCCTCACCCTGACGCTGCGCGACGACGTCACCTTCCATGACGGCACCACGTTCGACGCCGACGCGGTGAAGGTGAACATCGAGCGGGTCCTCAACACCGCCGACTCGCCGGTGCGCAGCCAGCTCAAGACCGTCCAGTCGGTGACCGTGCAGGACCCCACCACCGTGGTCATCCAGCTGACGAGTCCCGACGCCTCGCTGCTCGGCATCCTCGCCGACCGGCCCGGCGCCATGGTCAGCCCGAAGGCGATCGCCGACGGCATCGACCTCAACACCCAGGACGCCGGCTCCGGTCCCTACAAGCTCACCTCGTTCGCCCAGGGCGACCAGGCGAGCTACGAGCGCTACGCCGACTACTGGGACGGCGCGGCCGCGCCGTCGAAGACGCTGGTCATCAAGTCGGTCAACGACGGGCAGGCCCGGCTCAACGGCGCGACGGCGCGCACCTTCGACGTCGCCTACCTGACCCCGACCCAGTTCCAGGCCGCCGACAAGGCCGGGCTGCAGACCGCCTCGCAGGAGACGCTCTGGTACATCCAGCTGGCGTTCAACGTGCGCGGCGCGCTGGCCGACCAGAACGTCCGGCTGGCGATCGCGCACGCGATCGACCGCCAGACGATCTGCAAGACGATCTACTTCGGGCAGGCCAGCCCGACGTCGTCGATGTTCCCGGAGTGGTACTGGGCGGCGAACCCGGACATCCCGGCCGACTACTACCCGTACGACCCGGCCAAGGCGAAGAAGTTCCTCAGCGACTCCGGCCTGAGCGACGTCTCCTTCGAACTGATCTTCGCGGCCGGCTCGGACCCGTACCCGCAGTTCGCCGAGATCCTGCAGGCGCAGATGAAGGACGTCGGGATCACCATGAACCCGCGGGCGGTCGACATCAACCAGCTGGCCAGCGAGTTCGCCGGCGGCAAGACCGACTGCCTGATCGGTGGCGGCGGCCAGATGGCCGACCCGTCGCTGGTGTTCGAGACGTACTTCGCGCCGAACGCCTTCTTCAACCCGGCGAAGACCCAGGCCCAGGACCTGGCCGACGCCATCTCGCAGGTCCGCACCACCACCGACCGGGACGCCCGGCTGAAGGTGATCAACCAGGCCAGCCAGATGGTCGCCGACCGGGCGCTGTGCGTCCCGATCCTCGCGCCGAAGGTGCTCTTCGCCTACAACGGCCAGCGGGTCGCGAAGTACAGCCCCGCCCCGCTCGGCGCGATCATGCCCACCCGCGGCGTCGGGGTCCTGCAGGGCTGACGGGGGATGCACCATGGCTCACTACGTGCTGAGACGGCTGCTGCTGCTCGTCCCGGTCATGCTCATCGTGTCGCTGCTCAGCTTCTCGCTGATCCTGCTGGTGCCCGGCGACCCGGCGGTCACGATCGCCGGGCAGTCGGCCACGCGGGAGCAGATCGCCGCGATCCGTGACGCGCTCGGCCTGGACCGGCCGCTGATCGTGCAGTACTTCAGCTGGCTCGGGCACACGCTGACCGGCGACTTCGGCACCTCGCTGTCGACCGGGCAGCCGGTGGTCGGCTCGATCCTCGAGCGGCTGCCGATCATGCTCTCCCTGGCCGGCGGGGCCCTGGTGGTCGCCGTCCTCCTCGGCTTCCCGGCCGGGGTGGCGGCGGCCGTCCGGCGCGACGGCTGGGTGGACCGGCTGCTGGGGGTCGGGGCGGCCACCGGCCTGGCGCTGCCCAGCTACTTCGTCGGGATGCTGCTGATCATCGTCGTGGCGCTCAACCTGGGCTGGCTGCCGCCCACCGGCTACACGCCGCTGGCCGCCGACCCGGCCGACTGGCTGGCCCACATCGTGCTGCCGTGCGTGGCGCTGGGCCTGGTGCCGGCCGCCGTCCTCGCCCGGCAACTGCGCGGGGCGATGGTGACCGCGCTCGACCAGGACTACGTCCGGACGGCGGACGCCAAGGGCCTGCTGCGCACCAAGGTCGTCTACAAGCACGCGCTGAAGAACGCCGCCATCGCGCCGCTCACCGCCCTCGGCACCCAGTTCGCCCTCGTCGTGGGAGGTTCGGTCGTGGTGGAGCAGGTCTTCGGCATCCCCGGGCTCGGCGCGCTGGCGATCAACGCGGTGCAGAACCGCGACATCCCGCTGATCCAGGGGATCGTGCTGTTCACCGCGCTGATGGTCCAGGCGATCAACCTGTTCGTCGACGTCTCCTACGGGTGGCTCAACCCGCGGGTCCGCGTGGCGGTGGCCCGATGACCCAGCCCTCGATGACCCAGCCGTCGGTCACGGACCTGCCGTCGTCGGCCGGGGTGATGCCGGCCGCGGAGGTGGAGCCGGTCGAGGCGCTGGGCGCGCCGCCGGCGGCGACGCCGCGCCGGCGGCTGCTCGGCCGTCCCTTCGTGCGCCGGCTGCTGCGCAACAAGGTGGCGATGGCCGGCCTGGCCTTCATCGCCTTCCTGGTCGTGATCGCGATCATCGGGGACTGGATCACGCCCTACCCGCCGGACGCCCAGGACCCGGCCGCGGCGTTCCTCCCCCCGTTCTCCGACGGGCACGTGCTCGGCACCGACCAGCTGGGCCGCGACGTGCTCTCCCGGCTGATCGCCGCGGACCGGATCGCGCTGGTCGCCGCGGCACAGGCGCTCGGCCTGGCGATGCTGATCGGCATCCCGCCGGGGCTGCTCGCCGGGTACGTCGGGCGGTTCGCCGACACCGCGGTGATGCGGGTGACCGACGCGGTGCAGAGCCTCCCGCCGCTGATCATCGCGCTGGGCATCGTCGGCGCCCTCGGCCCCGGCCTCAGCCACGCGATGATCGCGCTGGGCTTCATCTTCGCGCCCAACTTCGTCCGGATCACCCGCGCCGCGGTGCTGGAGCTGCGCGAGGAGACCTTCGTCGAGGCCAGCCGCAGCATCGGGACGCCGGCCTGGCGGATCGTGCTCACCCGGATCGTGCCCAACGCGCTGCCGCCGGTGCTGGTGCAGGTCTCGCTGGTCGCCGGCTTCGCGCTCACCGCGGAGGCCAGCCTCAGCCTGCTCGGCTTCGGCGTCCAGCCACCCCAGGCGAGCTGGGGAAGCATGCTCGGCCAGGGCTACAACTTCATCTACCAGCAGCCGTGGCTGGTGGTCTTCCCCGGCCTCGCCATCGCCCTCGCCGTGCTCGCCTTCAACGTCTTCGGGGATGGCCTCCGCGACGCGATCGGGCGCCGGAAGTGAGGGGGGACGTCGTGACCGCAACGAGCGCACATCCGGCCGGGAGCCCGGCCGGGCCGGTGCTGGACGTGTCGGACCTGACCGTCGAGGTGCACACCGAGGACGTCCGGGCGGAGGTCATCAGCGGCGTCTCGTTCTCCATCGGCCGCGGCGAGACGCTCGGCCTGGTGGGGGAGTCCGGGTCCGGCAAGTCCCTGACGTCGATGGCGATCATGGGCCTGCTGCCGAAGCGGACCTTCACGGTGACCGGCGGCCGGGTCTCCCTCGGCGGCGACGACCTCACCCGGCTCGGCCGCAAGGAGCTCGCGTCGGTCCGGGGCAGCCGGATGGCGATGATCTTCCAGGAGCCGATGACCAGCCTGAACCCGGCGTTCACCGTCGGGCAGCAGATCGCCGAGACCCTCGTCCGGCACAAGAAGGTGTCCAAGCGGGAGGCGCGGCGGCTGGCCGTGACCGCCCTCTCCGACGTCGGCATCTCCGCGGCCGAGCGGCGGGTGCACGCCTACCCGCACGAGTTCTCCGGCGGCATGCGCCAGCGGGTGATGATCGCCATGGCGCTGTGCTGCGAGCCGGAGCTGCTCATCGCCGACGAGCCGACGACGGCGCTGGACGTGACCATCCAGGCGCAGGTGCTCGACCTCATCCGGCACCTGCGCGAGACAGTCGGCATGTCGATCCTCTTCGTCACCCACGACCTCGGCGTCGTCGCCGACATCTGCGACCGGGTCGTCGTCATGTACGCCGGCCAGGTCGTGGAGGAGAGCTCGGTGGACCGGCTCTTCGCGCACCCGGTGCACCCGTACACCGCCGCGCTGCTGCGGTCGACGCCGACCAACGACGCGGCCGGTGACGGCCGCGGGCACCTGCACTCCATCCCGGGCAAGCCGCCCGCGGCCGGCGAGTTCCCGTCCGGCTGCCGGTTCGCCCCGCGCTGCGAGCTGGCGCTGCCCGAGTGCAGCACGCAGGAGATCGCGCTCCTGCCGATCGTCGACCAGTTCTCCCGGTGCGTCCGCGTCGGCGCCACCGCCGAGCGCAGGGAGGTGCCGGCATGAGCGAGTCGGCGCAGTCGCCCATGCTGACCGTCGAGGACGTGTCGGTGGAGTTCACCGCCCGGGTCGGCCGCAAGCGGGTGCCCTTCCGCGCGGTCAACGAGGTCGGGCTGACCGTGGGCCGCGGGGAGACGGTCGCCGTCGTCGGCGAGTCCGGCTCCGGCAAGTCGACCCTCGCCCGCGCCGTGCTGCGGCTGCTGCCGCTGGCCGAGGGCCGCGTGGTGGTCGACGACGTCGACGTGACGAGGCTGAAGGGCCGGGCGCTGCGGCAGGCCCGCGGGCAGGCGCAGATGGTCTTCCAGGACCCGTACTCCTCGCTGGACCCGTCCAGCACGATCGCGAACATCGTCGGCGAGCCGCTGCGCACCCACCACGGGCTGCGCGGCGCGCCGCTGGTAGAGAAGGTCCGCGAGCTGCTGGTGTCGGTGGGCCTGCACCCGGACTACGTCAACCGCTACGTGCACGAGTTCTCCGGCGGGCAGCGGCAGCGGCTGGCGATCGCGCGGGCCATCGCGCTCGACCCGGGGCTCGTCGTCCTGGACGAGGCGGTCAGCGCGCTGGACATGTCGACCCAGAACCAGATCCTCGACCTGCTCGTGGACCTGCAGGCCCGGCACGGCATGAGCTACCTGTTCATCTCGCACAACCTCGCCGTCGTCCGCTGGGTCGCCGACCGCACCGCGGTCATGTACCTGGGCCGGGTGCTCGAGGAGGGGCCCGGCAAGCGGATCCACGACCACCCGGCGCACCCCTACACCCAGTCGCTGCTCTCCGCCGTCCCGGTGCCCGACCCGCCGACCCAGCGCACCCGCCAGCGGGTCGTGCTGCGCGGGGAGACCCCGGACCCGCTGCACGTGCCGTCCGGCTGCGCGTTCCGCACCCGCTGCCCGTACGCCATGGAGATCTGCGCGGTCGAGGAGCCGCCCGCCGTCCCCGTCGACGGCGGCGGCTGGGCGGCCTGCCACCTGCTCACCGGGGCGACATCCCCGTCCGTCCCCGAGAAGTCCCTGGCGGTCGGCTGACCGCCGTCGCCGCCGAAGTCCCGACCGAAGGAGAGAGAGTGCGCGACACCCTGGTCGCCGGCCTGACCAACGAGCTCACCCACACGATCACCGCCGAGATGAGCACCGGGCACACCGGCACGCCGGTGCTGTCCACGCCCTCGATGATCGGGCTGATGGAGGGCGTCTGCCTGCAGGCCGCCCAGCCGCACCTCGACGAGAAGGAGGTGACCGTCGGCACGCACGTCTGCGTCTCCCACGTCGCCGCGTCGCAACTGGGCGAGGAGGTGACGGTCTGGTGCGAGCTCTCCGAGAAGAACCGCCGGAGGCTCACCTTCAAGGTCCGGGCCACCGTCGGCGACCGGCTGCTCGGCGAGGGCACGCACGAGCGGGCGGTCATCGACACCAGCCGCTTCGCCTCCTGACCGCCGCCTGACCTCCGAGGAGCAGAGATGACCACCCAGGAACTCACCGGTCCGGACGTCGAGACCCCCTGGCGGGCGGAGGACCTGCCCCAGCTCACCGCCGACGTCGACCAGGCCCTGACCGACCTGGAGACGTGGGGCTACTGCAAGCTCGCCGGCGCGCTGCCGCCGGAGCAGCTGGCCCGGGTGCGGCAGCGGCTGATCGACCAGGCCCGGGCAGAGGCCGAGGCCGGGGTCGGCCGCTTCGACACCGGCGCGCACCCGTCGAAGTACGAGGGCGCGGGGATCAACCAGCGCGTCGGCATGCTGGTGAACAAGGGCGTGGAGTTCCACGAGATCCTCGAGCACCCCGGCGTCTCGGCCCTGCTCACCGCCGTGCTCGGCGAGCGGTACCTGCTGACCAGCTACACCGCCAACATCACCGCGCCGGGCTGCGAGCGGCAGCTGCTGCACCAGGACCAGGGCTACGTCTCCTGGCCGCAGCCGCCCTACCCGATCGTCACCCAGGTCGTCTGGACCCTCGACGACACGACCGACCTCAACGGCGGCACCCGGATCATCCCCGGCAGCCACCTGTGGACCGAGCCGCTGCAGGACCAGGACCACCCGACGATCGCGGTGGAGGCGCCGGCCGGCACGGCGGTGCTCATGGACGGCCGGCTGTGGCACGGCGCCGGCGCCAACCGGGCCGACCACCTGCGCCGGGTGCTGCTGTCCAACTTCTGCCGGGTCTGGGTGCGGCAGCAGGAGAACCCGTTCCTCGGCCTCGCCCCCGAGGTCCAGGAGTCGCTGAGCCCGTTCATGAAGCGGCTGCTCGGCTTCCGCGTCTGGGGCACCCTCGGCGGCGTCGGGGAACCGGGCGCGATCGTCGACGGCTTCGCCACCCGGCCGGCCACCTTCACCACCCGGATGTCCTGACCCACCGATCGAAAGGCCCACCCCCATGGCCGGACTCGGCGCCCCGGAGATCGGTCTGATCCTCCTGGCCCTGTTCCTGCTCGTCGGCTACAAGAAGCTGCCCGACGCCACCCGCGCGCTCGGCCGCTCGCTGCGGATCTTCCGCAGCGAGCTGCGCGCGCCGGCCGACGGCGGCTCCGGCGGCCCGGCATGAACCTGACGCTCCTGCTGGCCATGGCCGCCGACGCCTTCGGCGACCGGGTGGTGGTCGGGCCGCGCGACGGCGGCCTGACCGCCGGCCGGTTGCGGGACCTCGCCGCCGGCGGCGCGGCGGCGGTCCGGGCGGCCGGCGCCGACGCGATCGTGTACCTGGCGGTCAACGGCCCGGCGTTCCCGGTGGCGCTGTTCGCCGCCGCGTACGCCGGGGTGCCGCTGGTGCCCGTCAACTACCGGCTGGGCACCGAGCAGGTCGAGGCGCTGCTGGCCCGCCATCCGAAGGCCTACGCCATCGTGGACGACGGCCTGCCGGTCCCCGACGGGCTCGACGCGCGGACGCCGGTCGCCTGGCTGGCGACCGCCGCCGAGCACGCCGGGCTCGACGAGCCGGAGCCCACCGCGGCGCCGGCGGTGGTGATCTACACCAGCGGGACGACGTCGGCGCCCAAGGGGGTGCTGCTGCGACACGAGAACCTGGTGTCCTACGTGCTCGGCACGGTGGAGTTCGCCGGGGCCGACCCGGAGGAGGCGGCGCTGATGAGCGTGCCGCCGTACCACATCGCCGCGGTGTCGAACGCGCTCACCAACCTCTTCGCCGGCCGCCGCGTGCTGGTGCTGGAGGCGTTCACCCCGGGCAGCTGGCTGGACCTCGTCCGCACCGAGGGCGTGACGCAGGCGATGGTGGTGCCCACCATGCTGGCCCGGATCCTGGACCACGACGGCGACCGCTCGGTGCCGACGCTCGCGTCGCTGGCCTACGGCGGGGCGCCGATGCCGACGCGGGTGATCGAGCGCGCGCTGCGCGAGTGGCCGGCCGTGAACTTCGTCAACGCCTACGGGCTGACCGAGACCAGCTCGACGATCACCGTGCTCGGCCCCGAGGAGCACCGCGCCGCGCTGGCCGCCGACGACCCGGCGGTGCGGGCCCGGCTGGGCTCGGCCGGGTGCGCGGTGCCGGGCATCGAGCTCGAGGTCCGCGACGAGCTCGGGGAGCCCGTGCCGGCCGGCACGTCGGGGCTGATCTGGGTGCGCGGGGAGCAGGTGTCCGGCGAGTACGCCGGCAGCGGCCCGTCGGTCGACGAGCGCGGCTTCTTCTGCACCCGGGACCAGGGCCGGCTGGACGCCGACGGCTTCCTCTTCATCGAGGGGCGGGTCGACGACACGATCATCCGGGGCGCCGAGAACATCGCCCCGGCCGAGATCGAGGACGTGCTGCTGCGGCATCCCGAGGTCGCCGACGCCGTCGTCGTGGGCGTGCCCGACGAGGAGTGGGGGCAGCGGATCGAGGCCGCCGCCGTCCTCACCGCCGGCAGCGGGCTGACCGAGGACGAGCTGCGGGCGCACGTGCGCGCGTCGCTGCGCGGGTCCAAGACGCCCGACCGGATCGCGTTCTGGGAGGAGCTGCCGCGCACCGTCACCGGCAAGCTGCTCCGCCGCGACGTCGTCGGCCGGCTGACCCGCCAGCTGACCGACGTCTGACGCCGGGACCGGTATGGATCCCGACGAGCTGACCGCCCGGCTGCAGCGCTGGGCCGACCGCGAGGTGCTCGCCGGCGGGCGGGTGGCCGGGCTCGCGCCCATGCCGGGCAACGCCGGGCTGAGCTTCGGCTTCGACGTCGTCGACGACGCCGGCGAGGTGCGCCGGTCGCTGGTCGTCCGGTTCGCCCCGCCGGGTGTGCGCCGCAGCGGCAACACCGACGTGCTGCGTCAGGTGCCGCTGCTGCAGGCGCTGGAGAAGGCCGGCGTCCCGGTCGCCCCGCTGGTGTGGTGGACCGGCGACGAGTCCTGGTTCGGCACCGACGCGATCGTGCAGGAGCGGCTGACCGCCCGGTCGCTGACCCTGTGGGGCGCCGACCCGGTGCCCGACCCGGAGCCGTTCCTGCACGGGGCCGTGGACACCCTGGCGCGGATCCACGCGCTGGACTGGCCGCACCTGCTCGCCGACTGGGAGCGGCCGCGGCCGATCGCCGAGGAGGTGGGCTTCTGGGAGCGGCTGCTGGCCAAGCACCTCGACCCGGCGTGGACACAGGCCGGGCAGCGGCTGGCCGCCGCGCTGCTGCGCACCGACCCGGGCGCGCACCGCACGGGGCTGTTCCACGGCGACTACCACACCAGCAACATCCTGTTCGACGAGCCGACCGGCGCGGTCGCGGCGGTGGTCGACTGGGAGATCGCCGGCATCGGCGCCACCGGGCTCGACCTCGGCTGGCTGGCGCTGATGACCGATCCGTCGTGCTGGCACCCGTCCTGGCGGGCGGGCATGCGGGTGGTGACCGAACCGCGGCGGCTGCGCGCCTGGTACGAGGCGGCGGCCGGCGTCGAGGTGCCGCACGCCGACTGGTACCAGGCGCTGGCCTGCTACCGGTTCGGCGCGATCGCCGGGTTCAACGTGCGCCTGCACCGGACCGGCCGCCGTCCGGACCCGCTGTACGAGGAGATGGCGAGCTCGGTGCCGGTGTTCTTCGCCCGCGGCCTGGAGCTGGCCGGCGGCTGACCGCTACTGCAGGACCCCGCGGATCAGCACCGCGCGGACGGCGCCGGCGGTGGGCGCGGCCAGCTGGTCCTCGAGCGGCCGGTCGAGCAGCACCAGGTCGGCCGGGGCGCCGGGGGCGACGCGGCGGCCGCCGGTGAGCCGGTCGAGGGCGGCGGCGGGGTCGAGCCGCTCGGCCGGGCCCACCACGGCCCCCGCCCGGGTGCGCCGGTGCACGGCCGCGGCCAGCACGGCCCACGGGTCGAGCGGCCCGAACGGCGCGTCGGAGGAGAGGCCGACGGCCACCCCGGCGTCGGCGAGCGACCGGCACCGGTAGAGGTCGTCGTGCTCGTCCGCCGGGACGTCGCGCAGGTAGTCGTCGCCGCGGTCGGCGAGGAAGCCCGGCTGCGTGACCACCGTGAGCCCGCGCAACCGGCCGATGAGCTCGGCCGGGACCAGCGCGGCGTGCTCGACGCGGTCGCCGGGGTGCCGCCCGGCGGTGTCGAGCGCGGCGAGCAGCAGCACGAGGGCCTCGCGGGTCACGCAGTGCACGGCCACGGCGCGGCCGGCGGCGTGCGCGGCGCGGATCCGCTCGACCAGCTCGTCGAGGCCGGGCAGCCCGGAGTCGGCGAGCACGATCTTGTACGGGCCGGCGCTCAGGGGTGCCGGCAGCGGCCGGTCCAGCGGGGCGCCGAGCACGGTGACCCGCTGCGGCAGGTGCGCGTCGGCGAGTGCGGCCAGCGCCGCGGCGTCCAGGTCGGGCGTGGCGTCGGTGACTGCCGTTATCCCCAACTCGGTGAGCCGTCGGCCGACCGGCGCGAGATCGGGCGGCGAGGCGGGAAGCCGCCCGCGCAGCCAGGCGTCGGCCCGCCAGAGCCGGCCGGTGGGGGAGCCGTCGGCGGCGCGCTCGACGCCGGGGGCGTCGGCGGTGGCCAGCCCGAGCACGTCGGCGCCCGCGCCGTTGACCACCCACAGCGCGCCGCTGCGGTGCTGCACCCGCACCGGCCGCGCGGCGTGCAGCCGGTCCAGCGCCGCGGTGTCGAGATCGCCGGCGACCGATTCGGCGTACCCGACGCCGCGCACCCAGCCGTCGGCGCCGGTGGGGGCGGCGGCCAGGACGGCGGCCAGGCCGTCGGCGTCGCGCACGTCCGGCGGCCCGGTGCGCACCGAGGCCGCGGCGGTGGCGAGGGCCATCAGGTGCAGGTGCGCGTCCACGAGGCCGGGCAGCAGCGCCCCGCCACGGGCGTCGAGCACCTCCTCGGTGGGCGCGCGCTCCAGGGCGGCCGCGACCGCGGCGACGCGGTCGCCGGTCACCCGCACGTCGGCCCGGCGGCCGGCCACCTCCGCGCCGCGGATCAGCACGGCAGGCCGAGCTCGCGCAGCACGGCCGCGGTGTCGGCCCCGGAGTCCGGCGCGCTGCCCTCGACCGCCCGGCGCCGCGGCGGCGCGACGGGGAGGTCCCCGGCGGGCCGCGACGGCGTCCCGTCGAGGGTGCGGGCGACGACGTCGGTCATCGAGACGTCCCACAGGACGCCGGAGCCGTCCGCCGGCGCGGTCGTCGCCAGGACGGCGGCGGTCAGCCCGGTGAGCGGGTCGGCCAGCGCGTCCCCGCAGAACAGCGGCGAGCCGTCGGCGTCGGCGGCGACCAGGCCGGCCGCGGCCGCGACGTCGTCGCCGAACCCCACGCGGCCGGAGTCGCGGCCGGCCGCGGTGATCGAGATCCACGTCGTCCCGGCCGCCACCGCCGCCGCGGCGTCGAGCCCCCACCCGGCCAGCGCCCGCGGCCGGGACGCCTCGATCACCACGTCGGCCGCCTCGACCAGCCGGGCCAGCGCCGCCCGGCCCGCGGTCGTGCCGGGGTCCAGGACGACCGAGCGGTGCCCGGCGTGCAGCAGCCGGTAGAACTCCGGCTCCCCGCGGCGGGCGCCGTCCGGGCGGGTCGGCGTCTCCACCTTGACCACCCGTGCCCCCGCCAGGCCCAGCAGGGACCCGCACAGCGGCCCGGCCCACAGCGCGCTGAAGTCGACGACCAGCAGGCCGTCGACCGGCCTCGGCGGCAGCTCGGGGAGGGGAAGGCCACCGGATCGCGGCCGCACCGGTGCGGCCGCGACCCCCAGCAGCTCGGCGCGCTCGGCCAGCTCGTCACCGGGATGCGCGCGCAGCCACGCCGTGACCGCCGGCCACGGGTCCACCGGCAGCTCGCGGCCGACCAGCGCGCCGAGCAGCGCGGGGTCGTCGGGCCGGGTGCAGGAGACGGCGGCCCAGCCGTCTTCGGTGGGCAGCAGCCGGCAGCCGCCGCCGACCGACACCGGCCCGCCGCGCCGACCGCCGGTGAACGCCGCCCGCTCGGCCAGCAGCGCCGGCCCGTCGAGGCGCACGCCGGTGCGCGCGGCGAACCGGCCGGCGAGCTCGCGGGCCACGGTCGCGCCGCGGCCGGGCGGGACGAGCGGCGGACCGTCCGCGCGGCCGGTGAGCGCGACGACCCCGCTCGCCGCCCAGTCGGCGGCCGGGTCGATCGGGGCGGCCACGTCGGCGACCATACGGGGGGCTAGGCCGAAGCGTCCGGGACGCGTAAGGTGCCAGCCATCCGTGTGACACTGACGTCAACAACAGGAGCGAGCGATGCGCGAGGCAGTCGTCGTCGAGGCCGTCCGCACCCCCATCGGCAAGCGCAACGGCGGGCTCTCCGGCGTGCACGCCGCCGACCTCTCCGCGCTGGTGCTCACCGAGCTCGCCGAGCGCACCGGCCTGGACCCGAACCTGGTCGACGACGTCGTCTGGGGCTGCGTCTCCCAGGTGGGCGACCAGTCCAGCAACATCGGCCGCTTCGCCGTCCTGGCCGCCGGCTGGCCGGAGACGGTGCCGGGCACCACGGTCAACCGGGCGTGCGGGTCCAGCCAGCAGGCGCTGGACTTCGCGGCGTGGGGCGTGATGTCCGGCCAGCAGGACGTCGTGGTCGCCGGCGGCGTGGAGACCATGTCGCGGGTGCCGCTGGGCTCGGCGCGGGCCAGCGGCTTCCCGTACGGGCCGAAGGTGATGGCCCGCTACGACGACTTCCCGTTCAACCAGGGCATCGGCGCGGAGCTGATCGCGGAGAAGTGGGGCTTCTCCCGCACCCGGCTCGACGAGTTCTCCGCCCGCTCGCACGCCCTGGCCGCCGCGGCGCAGGACGCCGGCGCCTTCGACCCGCAGCTGGTCCCGGTGCCCACCGACGCCGGCACGGTCACCGCCGACGAGGGGGTGCGCCGGGGCAGCAGCGTCGAGTCGCTGGCCAAGCTGAAGCCGTCGTTCAAGGAGGACGGCGTCATCCATGCCGGCAACGCCAGCCAGATCTCCGACGGCGCCGCGGCGCTGCTGGTCACCACCCCGGAGATCGCCCGCGAGCACGGGTGGACGCCGATCGTGCGGTACCACACCGGTGCCAGCAGCGGCGCCGACCCGATCTTCATGCTCACCGGCCCGATCCCGGCCACCGAGAAGCTGCTGCGCAGGGCCGGCGTGGGGATCGACGAGATCGGCGTCTACGAGGTCAACGAGGCCTTCGCCCCGGTGCCGCTGGCCTGGCTGACCGAGACCGGCGCCGACCTCGACAGGCTCAACCCGCTCGGCGGCGCGATCGCCCTCGGCCACCCGCTCGGCGGCTCCGGCGCGGTGCTCATGACCCGGATGGTGCACCACATGCGCGAGCACGGGATCCGCTACGGACTGCAGACGATGTGCGAGGGCGGCGGCACCGCCAACGCCACCCTCGTCGAGCTCGTCTGACGATCACCCAGAACTCCAGGAGGTAGGAACACATGCAGCTGCGCGTGGGACAGACGCTGGTCAGCCCGGTGGACACGGCGTCCTTCGTCGTCGTCCGGGCGCCGTCCGCGGAGGTGGAGCTGACGTGCGCCGGCGTGCCGCTGTTCGACCCGAAGGGCGGCGACGCCCCGGACGGCGCCGCCGACCCCGCCCAGCAGGACGGCACGCAGCTCGGCAAGCGCTACGTCGACGCGGAGCTCGGCCTGGAGCTGCTGTGCGCCAAGCCGGGTCAGGGCACGCTCGCCGCCAACGGCGCACCGCTCCCGCTCAAGGACGCCAAGGCCCTGCCGTCCTCGGACTGACGGCGCGGTCCGCCGAGGTGCTGATGACCGCGCTCGACCCGGCCGGCCGGCTGCGCGAACCGGTGGGGTTCGTGCCGCTGGACCGCGCCGGGCCGGACGACGTCGACGCGGCCCGGCGTGACGCGGGGGTGGTCGTGGGCGTGTCCCACGGCGGCCGGTTCGACCGCGCCGCCGCGGCCGCCTGCGATCTCACCCTGACCTCAGGGACTGCGGTGCGCGAGGCGGTCGCCGTCCCGGACGTCGATGCCGCGGTCGCGGCGCTCGCCGACCGGGTCCCCGCGTTCCCCCTGGCCGCCGGCGTGCTCGCCGGGCTGCTGCGGTGGAGCGGGGAGCTGGCCGCGGCGGCCGCGCTGGAGGCCGAGTCGCTGGCCTACTCGACCCTGCTCGCCGGCCCCGAGTTCGCGGCGTGGCTGGCCCGCCGCGGGCCGCGGCCGTTGCCGCCCCCGGTGCCGGACCCGGTGCTGCTCGACCGCACGGACGGCGAGCTGCGGATCACCCTGAACCGCCCCGAGCGGCGCAACGCCTACGGCCGGCAGCTGCGCGACGCGCTGGTCGACGCGCTGGCGGTGGCCGAGCTGGATCCGACGGTGCACGGCGTGGTGCTCGACGCCGCGGGGCCGCACTTCTGCTCGGGTGGTGACCTGGACGAGTTCGGGACCGCCGCCGACCCGGTCACCGCCCACCTGGTGCGCACGCGCGCCGGCGCCGCGCTGCCGCTGTCCCGGCTGGGCCCGCGGGTCGAGGCCCGGCTGCACGGCAGCTGCGTCGGCGCCGGGATCGAGCTGCCCGCCTGGGCCGGCCGGGTGGTGGCGGCGCCGGACACCCGGTTCGTCCTGCCCGAGCTGGCCATGGGCCTGCTGCCCGGCGCCGGCGGCACGGCGAGCATCCCGCGGCGGATCGGCCGCTGGCGGACGCTCTGGCTCGCGCTGACCGGCGCGGCCCTGGATGCAAGGACCGCCCTCGAGTGGGGGCTGGTCGACGAGATCACCGAGAAAGAGGAGCAGCGATGACGACCACCGCAACCCAGCCGGCCGCGGCCCGGCCGCCCGTGGACGTGTCCCGGCTGACCGTCGGGGTGCTGGGCGGGACCGGTCCGCAGGGCCGCGGGCTGGCGGTGCGGCTGGCCGCGGCCGGGCAGCGGATCCTGCTCGGCTCGCGGGACGCCGGCCGGTGCGGCGAGATCGCCGCGCAGGTCGCCGAGCGGGCGACCGCGGCCGCCGGCGGGACGGAGGTCTCCGTGCAGGGCGGCGCCAACGCCGACGTGGCCGGCGCGGCGGACCTGGTGATCGTCGCCGTCCCCTTCGGCGGGCACGCCGACACGGTGCGCGACCTGGCCGCGCCGCTGGCCGGCAAGGTGGTCGTGGACTGCGTGGTGCCGATGGGCTTCGACGAGCTGGGCGCCTATGTCATCGACGTGGCGGAGGGCAGCGTCGCCCAGCAGGCCGCGGCACTGCTGCCCGATTCCACGGTGGTGGGGGCTTTCCACCACCTGTCGGCGGTGCTGCTGGAGGACCTGTCCAAGCCGACCCTGGACGGCGACGTGATGGTGGTCGGCGACGACCGGGCGGCCACCGACCTGGTGCAGGCGCTGGCCGGGCGGCTGCCGGGGATGCGCGGCATCTACGCCGGGCGGCTGCGCAACGCCCGCCAGGTCGAGGCGCTCACGATCAACCTGGTGTCGGTCAACCGCCGCTACAAGGCGCACGCGGGAGTCCGCATCACCGACGTGTAGGCCGCGGCGGGGCCGCGCTCGAATCGCCGGTCGCGATCGGCGGGCTTAGCGTCGGTGCATGGCGGAGGACCCGCGGACGACGACGATCGTGGTCATGGGCGTCTCCGGCGCCGGCAAGTCGACCGTTGCTGCCGAGCTGGTGCGCCGCCTCGGCTGCCCGTTCGCCGAGGGCGACGAGTTCCACCCGCCGGAGAACGTCGAGAAGATGCACGCCGGCATCCCGCTGGACGACGACGACCGCTGGCCGTGGCTGCGCAGGCTCGCCGGCTGGATCGGTGAGCACGAGGCCGCCGGGAGCAACGCCGTCGTCACCTGCTCGGCGCTCAAGCGCGCCTACCGCGACGTGCTCCGCGACGGGCACCCGTCGGTCTGGTTCGCCCACGTCAGCGCCGAGCCGGAGCTGATCGCGGGCCGCCTCGAGCACCGCACCGGCCACTACATGCCGCCGTCCCTGCTCGGCAGCCAGCTGGCCACCCTCGAGCCGCTGCAATCCGACGAGCCGGGGGCGGTCGTCTCCGGCATCGCCCCGCCCGCGGAGGTGGCCGCGGACGTGCTCGCCGCGCTCAGCAAGGAGCGCGAGACCTCCCTCCCTCCCGAGGAGCGCTCATGACCGTGCTCGCCGCCGTCGACCACACGGGCAGCGGCCCGCTGCTGGTGACCGCCGCGGTGCTCGGCATCGCCACCGTGGTCGTGCTGATCACCGTGCTGAAGGTGCACCCCTTCCTGGCCCTGATCCTCGGCTCCGCCGTGCTCGGCGCGGTGGCGCTGATGGCCCCCGCCGACATCGTCACGAGCTTCACCACCGGTGTCGGCGCGACGGTGGGCAGTGTCGGGTTGCTCATCGCCCTCGGCGCGATGATCGGCGGGATGCTCGCCGAGTCCGGCGGGGCCGACCGGGTGGTGCACGCGTTCGTCGACCGGGTCCCGCCCGGCCGGCTGCCGTGGGTCATGGGCGGGGTGGCCGCGCTGATCGGCATCCCGCTGTTCTTCGAGGTCGGCGTCGTCCTGCTGATCCCGATCGTGCTGCTGGCCGCCCGGGAGACCCGGCAGCCGGTGCTGCGCGTCGGCATCCCCGCGCTGGCCGGCCTCTCGGTGCTGCACGGGCTGGTGCCGCCGCACCCCGGGCCGCTGGTGGCCATCGACGCCCTCGACGCCAACCTCGGCCGCACCCTGATCTTCGGGCTCATCGCCGCGATCCCGACGGTGATCCTGGCCGGCCCGGTGTTCGGCAACTTCATCAGCGGGCGGGTGCGGATCGAGGCGCCCGCGCTGGTGGCCGCCGGCGTCGGCGGCCGGGACGAGCCGGGTGCGGCCACGCCCGCCGGGCGGCCGGCGTCCGGGGGCGGGGGAGTGGACGACCCGCGGAACCCCGACGCGCTCGGCGTCGAGCGGCCCCGCCGGCAGCCCAAGCTGGGCCCGACCATCGCGACCGTCCTGCTGCCGGTCGTGCTGATGCTGCTGCGGGCGATCGCGGAGCTGACCCTCGACGAGGGCAACGGGCTGCGCACCGTCCTCGACATCCTCGGGACGCCGGTCGTCGCGATGCTCCTGGGCGTCATCCTCGCGATGTTCACCCTCGGCGTCGCGGTCGGCTTCGACAAGGAGAAGATCTCGGCCACCATCGGCGGCTCGCTGCCGGCGATCGCCGGCATCCTGCTCATCGTCGCCGCGGGCGGCGGCTTCAAGCAGGTGCTGGTCGACTCGGGCGTCGGCGACCTGGTCGGCGACGCGGCGCAGGGCGCGAGCCTCTCGCCGCTGATCCTCGGCTGGCTGGTGGCCGTCGGCATCCGGCTGGCGACCGGGTCGGCCACGGTGGCCACCATCACCGCCGCCGGCATCGTCGCGCCGCTGGCCGCCGGGCTGGACGCCAACACCGTCGCCCTGCTCGTGCTCGCCATCGGCGCCGGGTCGCTGTTCTTCTCCCACGTCAACGACGCCGGCTTCTGGCTGGTCAAGGAGTACTTCGGCATGACCGTGGGGCAGACCATCAAGAGCTGGTCGGTGATGGAGACGATCATCTCCGTCGTCGGCCTGGTGGCGGTGTTGCTGCTCTCGCTGGTCGTCTAGCCCGCCGCCGGGCCGCCGGCGTCCGGTGGCTCGATCTTCACCGGCCCCGGCGGCTCGTCCCCGGGCGGCTGGGTGTCCGGCCGGTCCCGGCGGCGGAACAGCCCGGCCACCGAGCCGGTGACGGTGCCCATCCGCTCCTGCGCCTGGCGCAGGCCGTGGATCAGCGGCACGAGGTCCTCGTTGAGCCGCTGCAGGGTGTCGGGCACCGTGTCGACGACCGGGTCGTCGAGGACCCGGCCCACCCGCTCGAGGCCGGGCCGCAGTGCGCGCACCGGCTCCTCCAGCTCCTCGACGAGCGCCTCGAGCCGCTCGGCGGTGCGCTGCGCCGAGGCGATGGTGTCCTTCGCCGCCGTCGTCGCCTCGGTCAGCTGACGGACGGTGCCCTGCAGGTCGGTCAGTGTGCGCGGCAGCTGGGCCAGCGCCTCGGTCTGCTGCTGCATGAGGGTCAGCAGCTCGGAGAGCCCGGGGATGCGCCCGAGGCTGCGGAATGGGTCCACGCCTGCACCGTCGGGGACGACGGCGTCGCGCGCAACCCGTCAGCCGGCCGGGCGGTCGGCGGTCACCCGGTGGACGACGCCGCCGAACCCGGTCTGCCCCGCCTCGGTGACGACGAACCCCGCGGCCCCGGCGAGCGCCGCGGGCTCGCGCAGCAGGTCGTCGGCCTGCCACCGGACGGCGAGCGGGTTGAGCAGCCGCTGCACCCCGCGCAGCAGCCGCCCGCGGGCCGGCCCGTGCTCCACGAGGACCAGCCGGCCGCCCGGCCTCAGCACGCGCCGCGCCTCGCGGAGCACCGCCGCCGGGTCGGCGACCGTGCACAGCGAGTAGGTCGAGACCACCGTGTCGACCGACCCGTCGGGCAGGTCCAGGGCCTGCGCGTCGCCGCGGCGCAGCTCCACCCGGCCGCTGTCGGCGGGTACCCGCGCCCGGGCGCGCGCCAGCATCGCCTCCGACAGGTCCACCCCGACGATCCGGACGACGTCGCCGGGATACAGCGGCAGGTTCAGGCCGGTGCCGACGCCCAGCTCGAGCACGGTGCCGCGGGCGCGGGAGGTGGCCCAGCGGCGCTGGTCGCCGAGCAGCCGCCGCTCCACTCCGCCGAACTGCCGGTCGTAGTCGTCGGCGTGCGTGTCGTAGTAGCCCCGGACGCGGGCGGGATCCAGGCCGGTCGCCATCGCCCGAGCATCTTCGCCGTGCCGCGCGGACCGCAAGGTCCGGTGGCCGCCCGGCGGTCCCGGCTGGTAGGACGGCGCACATGCCGATGACGACGGTTCCCGGAGCGGCCAGCGCGCCCGAGCTCGACGCCTACCTGGCGGTACCGGCCGTGGGGGAGGGACCGTGGCCGGGCGTGGTCGTCGTCCACGAGGCCTTCGGGCTGACCGACGACACCCGGCAGCAGGCCGACCGGCTGGCCGCCGCGGGCTACCTCGCCGTCGCGCCGGACCTGTTCACCGCCGGTGGAGCGATGCGCTGCCTGCGCGCGACCTTCCGCAGCCTGATGCGCGGGGAGGGTGACGCGTTCGGCGACCTGGAGGCGACGCGAGCCTGGCTGGCGGCGCGGCCGGACTGCACGGGACGGGTCGGCGTCCTCGGCTTCTGCATGGGCGGCGGCTTCGCGCTGCTGGCCGCCCCGCGCGGGTTCGACGCCGCGGCGCCCAACTACGGGATGTTGCCCAAGGACCCGGAGGAGGCGCTGCGCGGCGCCTGCCCGGTGGTCGCCAGCTACGGCGGGCGGGACCGCGGGCCGCTGCGCGGCGCGGCCGGCCGGCTGCAGACGGCGCTCGCCGAGCTCGACGTCCCGCACGACGTCAAGGAGTACCCGGAGGCCGGGCACTCCTTCCTCAACCGGCACAACACCGGGCCGTTCGCCGTCCTCGAGCGGATCGCCGGGTTCGGCTACCACCACGCCTCGGCCGAGGATGCCTGGGCGCGCATCCTCCGCTTCTTCGACGTCCACCTCCGCGGCTGAGCGGGACTTTCGGCGCCGAAAGTCCCCTCAGGATTCGATGGGGAGGCCGGTGTAGTTCTCCGCGAGCTCGCGGGCGGCCGCCTCCGAGGCGCACACCCGCTGCAGCTGGGAGAGCTGCAGCTGCGCGTCGAAGTCGTCGCCGGAGCGGTGCAGCATCGAGGTCATGAACCAGGAGAAGTGGGTGCACCGCCACACCCGCTCCAGCGCCCGGTCGGAGTAGACGTCGACCAGGTCGGACTGCTTCTCGTGCAGCAGCCGCACCAGCGCGGTGGCCAGCCGGGTGACGTCGGCGACGGCGAGGTTGAGCCCCTTCGCGCCGGTCGGCGGCACGATGTGCGCGGCATCGCCGGCGAGGAACAGCCGGCCGCGGCGCATCGGCGCGCTGACGAACGAGCGCATCGGCAGGATCGACTTGTCGGTGACCGGCCCGCGGTTGACCGACCAGCCCTCGTGCGCGAACCGGGTGTCGAGGGCGTCCCAGATCCGCTCGTCCGACCAGTCCTCGATCCGCTCGCTCGGGTCGACCTGCAGGTACAGCCGCGACACGTGCGGCGAGCGCATCGAGTAGAGCGCGAAGCCCTCCGGGTGCCACGAGTAGATGAGCTCGTCGGTGGCCGGGGCGGCGTCGGCCAGGATGCCGAGCCAGGCGTAGGGGTAGGTGCGCTCCCACACCTGCCCCCGCCCGCCCGCGGTGACGACCGGCCGCGAGACGCCGTGGAAGCCGTCGGTGCCGGCGATCACGTCGCACTCGAGCACCTGCGCGGTGCCGTCGGCATCGGTGAAGCGGATCCGCGGGCTGTCGGTGTCGACGTCCTCGGGTGTCACGTCGGAGACCTCGAACAGCAGCGGCGGGCCGCCGTCCAGCTGCGCCTTGATGAGGTCCTTGACCACCTCGGTCTGGCCGTAGACCCACACGGTGCGCCCGCACAGCTCCTTGAAGTCGAGCGCGAACCGGGTGCCGGGGTACTGCAGGTAGATGCCGCGGTGCTCCAGCCCCTCGCGCTGCAGCCGGTCGCCCACCCCGGCGGCGATCAGCGTGTCGACGGAGTGCTGCTCGAGGATGCCGGCGCGGATCCGGCCCTCGACGTACTCGCGGGACCGGTTCTCCAGCACGACGGAGTCGATGCCCTGGAGCGCCAGCAACCGCGACAGCAGCAGGCCGGCCGGGCCGGCGCCGATGATCCCCACCTGAGTTCGCACGGGGCGAGTGTGACGCCCGCTACGCCGGCACGGCGAGCGGGCGCTTCCGTTCAGCGGAAAGCGCCCGCCCGCGCCAGCTCCCGCCCGATGCCGCGCGCGGCGACCTCCAGCACCGGCACGAGCCGGGCGACGTCCCGCCGGTGGGAGGGGACGACGATGCCGAGCGCCCCCGCGACGACGGTGCTCCCGGTGCGCTCGACCGGGATGGGGACGGCGACCGACAGCGTGCCGAGCGACATCTCCTCCGCGGTGCGCGCGAACCCGCGCCGCCGGATCCCGCCGATCTCGCGGCGCAGCCGGCCGGGGTCGACCACCGTGTGCCGGGTCTCGCGGGTGAGCGAGCGCAGCACCTCCTCGGCGACCTCGTCGGGCGCGGCGGCCAGCAGCACCTTGCCGACGCCGGTGGCGTGCAGCGGCAGCCGGCTGCCCGCCTGGCTGACCACCGGCACGGACTCGCGGCCGGAGATGCGCTCCACGTACAGCGCGCGCGTCCCCTCGCGGACGGCGAGGTGCACCGTGTCGCGGGTGGCGGTGTGCACGTCCAGCAGGAACGGCGCGGCCACCTGGCGCAGCTCCAGCTGCACGGGGGCGAGCAGGCCGAGGTCCCAGAGCTTGCGGCCGATCTCGTAGCGGCCGTCGGGCCGCCGGGTCAGCGCACCCCAGGCGGTGAGCTCGGCCAGCAGGCGGTGGACCGTCGTCAGCGGCATGCCGGAGCGCTCGGAGATCTCCGACAGCGACAGCCGCGGGGCGCCCGGGTCGAAGGCGTCGAGCACCGCGAGCGCCCGGGAGGTGACCGACCGCCCGGGGGTGCTGCTGCGTCCCGGCAAGGCGCCCTCCCTCCTTCCGTCCATCGGAAGCCTCGGCTTGGGCAGCGTACGGCCGGGACGTACCTTTCCGGCTATGACCGGGACCACATCCGAGCGCGGGCTGATCCTGCCGCGCTACCTGCGCGAGCCCGCCGAGCGGCGCACGCCCGTCGGTTTCCCCGACTACCGGAGCACGGCGCTGCGCGCGCCGCTGCGGACGCCGGTCGACCTGCCGCACCGGCTCACCGAGGTCACCGGCCCGGTGCTCGGCGAGGACCGGGTCGTCACGCACGACGCCGACCTGACGCTGCGCAACGGCGGCGAGGCGCTGGGCCAGCGGATCCTCGTCTACGGGCGGGTGCTCGACAGCGACGGCCGCCCGGTGCCCGACGCGCTGGTCGAGGTGTGGCAGGCCAACGCGGCCGGCCGGTACCGGCACGTCGTCGACAACTGGCCGGCGCCGCTCGACCCGCACTTCGACGGGCTCGGCCGCGTGGTCACCGACAGCCTGGGCCGCTACGAGTTCCTCACCGTCAAGCCCGGCGCCTACCCGTGGGGCAACCACCACAACGCCTGGCGCCCGGCGCACATCCACTTCAGCCTGTTCGGCCGGGCCTTCACCCAGCGCCTGGTCACCCAGATGTACTTCCCGGACGACCCGCTGTTCGGCCAGGACCCGATCTACAACTCGATCCCGCCCTCGGCGCGGCAGCGGGCGATCAGCCGCTACGACCTCGAGCGGACCCAGGACAACTGGGCGCTGGCCTTCCAGTGGGACATCGTGCTGCGCGGCAGCGAGCAGACCCCCTTCGAGACCCAGGACGACGGAGACGTGGCGTGACCGTGAACCCCCTCGACGTCCCGCCGGACCCGGCCACGCCGTTCCAGCCTCGATCGGGGCAGCGCGGCACCGGCTTCCTCACCGAGCCGTTCCGCCTGGGCCTCACCCCGAGCGCGACGGTCGGCCCGTACCTCGCCATCGGGCTCACCTGGCCCGACGGCGTCTGGGCCGCGGCCGAGGGCACCGAGGGCGGCATCTGGATCCGCGGGCAGGTCTTCGACGGCGCGGGCGAGGTCATCCCCGACGCCATGATCGAGACCTGGCAGGCCGACCCGGACGGCGGCTTCCCGTCGGCCGAGGACCCCCGCGGGGCGTCGTCCTACCCCGGTTTCCGCGGCTACGCCCGCGCCCAGACGCTCACCGGCGAGTTCGAGGTCTTCACGCTCAAGCCCGGCCGGCTGCCGGACGGCGAGGGCGGCCTGCAGGCACCGCACATCGACGTCTCGGTGTTCGCCCGGGGCCTGCTCGACCGCGTGGTCACCCGGATCTACTTCTCCGACGAGGCCGCGGCCAACGCCGAGGACGCCGTCCTGCGCACGGTGCCCGAGGACCGCCGGTCGACGCTGCTCGCGGAGCGGACCGGTGACGGCTACCGCTTCGACGTCCACCTGCAGGGAGACGACGAGACCGTGTTCTTCGCGGTCTGACCGGCTCCGGTAGGAAGGTGCCGTGAGCGGACTCTGGGACGGCACCTTCGCCCGCGGGAAAGCGGCGGCCGCCGTCTCCGACGACGCGTGGTTCCGCGCGCTGCTGGCGGTGGAGGCCGCCCTGGCCCGCGCCGCCGCGCGGACCGGGCTGGTCCCGACGACGGCGGCCGACGCGGTCACCGCCGCCTGCGCCGACCCGTCGCGGCTCGACCTCGCGACGGTGGCGGCGCGGGCCGCGGACGCCGGCAACCCGGTGCCGCCGCTGGTGAAGGCGCTGCAGGCCGCGGTGGGGGACCGCGACGCGGTCGCCGTGCACGTGGGCGCCACCAGCCAGGACGTCGTCGACACCGCGCTGCTGCTGCTGGCCCGCGAGGCGATCGGGGCGATCGACGCCGACCTGGCCGCGGCCGCCGAGGGCGCCGCCCGGATCGCGGCCGAGCACCGGGACGCCGTCGTCATGGGCCGCACGCTGATGCAGCAGGCGCTGCCCACGACGGTCGGCCTCAAGGCGGCCGGGTGGCTGGCCGGGCTGGACGGCGCCCGGCTGCGGCTGGCCGAGGTCGTCGCGTCGCTGCCGGTGCAGTACGGTGGCGCCGTCGGCACGCTGGCCGCGAGCAAGGGCTCCGGCCGCGACGTCCGCGCGGCGCTGGCCGACGAACTGGGCCTGGTCGGCACCGCCGCGCCCTGGTTCACCGTCCGGCTGCCGATCGCCGACCTCGCCGGGGCGCTGGGCGCGGCGGCGGGCGTCCTCGCCACGGTCGCCGTCGACGTCGTCCTGCTCGCGCAGACCGAGGTCGCCGAGGCCGCGGAGGTCGCCGAGGGCCGGGGCGGCTCGTCGGCGATGCCGCACAAGGCGAACCCGGTCGCCGCGATCTCCGCCCGCGCCTGCGCCCGCCGCGCCCCCGGCCTGGTGGCCACCCTGCTCGGCGCGATGGAGCAGGAGCACGAGCGGGCCGCGGGTGCCTGGCACAGCGAGTGGCCGACGCTGACCGCGCTGCTCACCACCGTGGGGTCCGCCGCCTCCTGGCTGGCCGAGAGCCTCGCCGTCCTCCGGATCGACGCCGACCGCATGGCCGCCACGGTCGCGGCCGCCGCCGAGCCCGCGCTCGCCCAGCGGGCCACCGAGGCGCTCGCCGAGTCGCTGGGCCGGGCCGCCGCGCACGAGGCGGTCGCCGAGGCGGCCCGCGGGGCGCGGGAGAGCGGGCTGCCGCTCGCCGCCGTCCTCGCCGAGCGGACCGACCTGGACCGGTCGCTGCTCGAGGCGGCCGGCCCCGACGTGGGCGAGGCCGGCGCGCAGACCGACGCCGTCCTGGCCGAACACCGCAGCCTGACCGAAGGAGAGAGATGAGCGTCGTCGAGCTCGCGCACACCGTGGACGGGCCGGAGGACGCGCCCGTCGTCGTCCTGTCCAACTCGCTGGGCGCGGACCGTGGCATGTGGGATCCGCAGGTGCCCGCGCTGGCCGAGCGGTACCGGGTGGTCACCTACGACACCCGCGCGCACGGCGCCTCGCCGGCGCCGGAAGGGCCGTACACGCTCGACGACCTCGTCGACGACCTGGTCGCGCTGCTGGACCGCCTCGGCGTCGAGCGCGCGCACCTCGCCGGGGTCTCGCTCGGCGGGATGACCGGCCTGCGGCTGGCCGCGCGGGAACCGGCACGGGTGGACCGGCTCGCCGTGATGTTCACGTCGGCGAAGACCGATCCGCAGGGCTTCCTCGACCGGGCGCGCGCCGTCCGCGAGGGCGGTACCGCGCCGATCGCGTCGACCGTGGTGAGCCGCTGGCTGACCCCGGGGTATGCCGCCGAGCACCCCGAGCTCGTGGCGAAGCTGGAGCGGATGGTCGCGGACGCCGACGACGCGGGCTACGCGGCCTGCTGCGAGGTGGTCGCCCACCTGGACCTGCGCGCGGACCTCACCCGGATCACCGCGCCCACGCTGGTCGTCTCCGGCGCCGACGACCCCGCGCTGCCGCC
Source organism: Geodermatophilus sp. SMS 5-13 (assembly GCF_059428245.1). Classification (NCBI taxonomy): domain Bacteria; kingdom Bacillati; phylum Actinomycetota; class Actinomycetes; order Geodermatophilales; family Geodermatophilaceae; genus Geodermatophilus; species Geodermatophilus sp. SMS 5-13. Next base: position 3,489,602 of record NZ_CP165729.1, on the reverse strand, counting down.
GGAGCACCAGCGGGCGATCGCCGACGGGATCCCGGGCGCGGAGCTGCTCACCGTGAGCCCGGCCGCCCACCTGGGCAACCTGGAGCGGACGCTCGAGGTCACCGGCGCGCTGCTGGCCCACTTCGACGGGAGCGCCCGATGACCACCGACGACGACCGTCGCGAGAACGGCATGCACACGCGGCGGGAAGTGCTCGGCGACGCCTGGGTCGACCGCGCCGTCGCGAACACGACGCCGTTCACCGCGGACTTCCAGGACTTCATCACCCGGACGGCGTGGGGCGACCTCTGGCAGCGGCCGGGGCTGGCCCGGCGCGACCGCAGCCTGCTGACCCTGGCGATCACCATCGCCCTGCGGCACTGGGACGAGTTCGCGCTGCACGTGCGCGCGGCGAAGAACAACGGCCTCACCGACGAGGAGATCGCCGAGGTGCTCCAGCACGCCGCGATCTACGCCGGCGTCCCGGCGGCCAACCACGCCTTCAAGGTGGCCGCGCCGATCCTCGAGGAGCTGCGGCAGGCATGAGCCGGGCGGCCGGCACCCGGCTCCTGCTGGCCGCCGTGCTGCTGGCCGGGTTCAACCTGCGCGGCGCGATCGCCGCGGTCGGCCCGGTCCTGCCCGAGCTCCGCGCCGACCTCGGACTCTCCCCGACGGTCGCCGGGCTGCTCACCACCCTGCCGGTGCTCTGCTTCGCCGCGCTGGCGCCGGCCGCCGCCGGTCTCGGCCGCCGGCTCGGGGCCGAGCGGGCGGTGCTGGCCGGGCTCGTCCTGCTCACCGCGGCCATCGCCGTGCGGGTGCTCGACGGCGCCGTCGTCCTGCTCGCCGGCACCGTGCTGATCGGCGCCGCGATGACGGTCGGCAACGTGCTGCTGCCGCCGGTGGTCAAGGGTGAGTTCGGCCCGCGGGCCGGCACGGTGACCGGGCTCTACACGACCATGCTCGCCGCGGGGGCCGCCGCGACCGCCGCGCTCACCGCCCCGGTGGCCGCGGTGTGGGGCTGGCGCGCCGGGCTGGCCTGCTGGGCGGTGCCCGCTCTGGTCGCGGCCGTCGTGTGGGCGCGGGCGACCCGGCCGGGCGGCCCGGACGCCCCCGCGCCGCCGGCGCCGGGAACCGGCGTGCGGGTGTGGCGCTCCCGCCTGGCATGGGCGGTGAGCGTGCTCCTGGCCGTGCAGTCGGCGCTGTACTACGCCGTGACCGCGTGGCTGCCGAGCCTGCTGCTCGACGAGGTCGGCAGCGCGCACGCCGGGGTGGCCGCCGCGACCACCTTCCAGCTGGTCGGCATCGCCGGCACGCTCGTCGTCCCCCTGGTGGTGCGCCGGTGGGCCGGGCAGCGGGTGCTGGCCGTCGCGGTGGCCGCCACCTGGGCCGTGCTGGTGGCCGGGCTGCTGGCCGCGCCGGCGGCCTGGCCGGTGTGGGCCGCCGTGGGCGGGCTCGCCCAGGGGGCCGGCGTCGCGATGGCGTACACGCTGGTCGTGCTGCGCAGCGCCGACGAGGACCAGGCGCGCCGGCTCTCGGGCATGGCCCAGGTGGTGGGCTTCACCGGGGGCGCGGCCGGTCCGCTGGCCGTCGGCGCCCTGTTCGCCGTCACCGCCGGGTGGGTGCTGCCGCTGGTGCTGCTCCTCGCGCTGACCGCGGGGTACGCCGCCGTCGGGCTGGTCGCCGGCCGGGCGGGCACACTGGCAGAACCCCTTCCGCCCCACGGAAGTCCCGTACGCGCGCACCGGTGACGGCAGTCACGCTCGGTGCCGACGCCGTCCTGAGGAGGAGCACCGATGACCTCGATCGTCCGGAACCAGTGGTACGTGGCCGCCTACGGCCGCGAGGTCGGCCGGGAGCTGTTCAGCCGCACCATCTGCGGCGAGTCGATCCTGTTCTGGCGGACCGAGGCCGGCGAGGTCACGGCGATGAGCGACCGCTGCGTGCACCGGCGCTTCCCGCTCTCGCAGTCGCCCAGCCACCTGGTCGGCGACACCGTCGTCTGCGGCTACCACGGCTTCACCTACGGCGTGGACGGCGTCTGCGTCGCCGTGCCCGGCCAGACCCGCGTCCCGCGCACCGCGCGGCTGAAGGCCTACCCGGTGGTGGAGCAGGACAGCTTCGTGTGGGTGTTCATCGGGGACGCCGACAAGGCGGAGAGCACCCGCATCCCGCGCGCGCCGTGGCTGGACCAGGAGGGGTGGACGACGGTCTCGGGCATGGAGCCGCTCGCCGCGCGGGCCAGCCTGCTGGTCGACAACCTGCTCGACCTCTCGCACGAGACCTACCTGCACGGCGGCTACATCGGGACGCCGGAGGTCGCCGAGACCCCGATCACCACCGAGGTCGACGAGGACGCCGGCATCATCTACGTCTCCCGGCACATGGCCGACGCCGCGTGCCCGCCCTTCTACGCGAAGAGCACCGGCATCACCGGGCGGATCACCCGCTGGCAGGACATCGAGTTCACCCCGCCCTGCCTGTACAAGCTGCACAGCCGGATCGCCCCGGTCGGCGTCCTGCCCCACGACGACGGCACCGACCCCGACGCCTTCCACGTCGAGGTCGTCTACGCGATCACGCCGGAGACCGAGCACTCGACGCACGACTTCTGGGCCGTCGCCCGCGACTTCGCCCTCGACGACGAGTCGGTGTCGGACTTCCTGCGGGAGAACAACCGCACCGTCGTCCTGCAGGACGTCACCGCGCTCGACGTGCTCGAGCAGGTGATCGCGGGCGAGCCGGACGGCTACCAGGAGCTGTCGATCAACATCGACACCGGCGGCCTCGCCGCCCGCCGCATGATCGCCAAGCTCGCCGAGCAGGCGCAGCCGGCGCGGGTCGAGGCGGTCCGGTGAGCGTGCCGCCGCCCAACGAGGTGCTCGCCGGCGACAAGGTGCTGCGGGTCAACTGGCTGCCCGGCTCCGACCGGCTGCGCGGCCGCTGCCACTGCGGGATGGAGACCGAGGCGGAGGACCCGGTGGTCATGTGGGAGTGGCTGCTCGCCCACCCCGACCACCCGTCCGGCGGCGACGAGCCGACCCCGCCGGCCGAGCTGCCGCCGCCGCCCGCCCACGTCGTCACCGATCCCGCGCGCATCCGCGACCGCGCGCCGGTGCTCGTCTAGCCGGGATGCCGACCGCCGACGAGGTCGACCTGACCCTGCGCGTCGAGCGCCGCACGACCGGCGCGGAGGGCGTCGTCGTCCTGGACCTGCGCGACCCGGCCGGGACCGACCTGCCCGAGTGGTCGCCCGGCGCGCACGTCGACCTGGACCTGCCCGGCGGGCTGGTCCGCCAGTACTCGCTGTGCGGCGACCCCGCCGACCGCTCGGTGTGGCGGATCGGCGTGCTGCGCGAGCCGCAGAGCCGCGGCGGGTCGGCCCTCGTGCACGAGTCGCTGGCCGAGGGCGACGAGGTGGCGGTGCGCGGGCCGCGGAACCACTTCGCGCTGGTGCCCGCCTCGACCTACGTCTTCGTGGCCGGCGGCATCGGCATCACGCCGATCCTGCCGATGATCACGGCGGCCGAGAAGGCGGGCGCCGAGTGGGAGCTGCACTACGGCGGGCGCAGCCGCCGGTCGATGGCGTTCCTCGAGTCGCTGGAGGAGGTGACCGGCAACCGGGTCACCCTGCACCCGCAGGACGAGGTGGGGCTGATCGACCTCGACCGGATCCTCGGGCAGCCGCGACCGGGCACGCTGGTCTACTGCTGCGGGCCCGAGCCGCTGCTGGGAGCGGTCGAGCAGCGCTGCGCCGCGTGGCCGGCGGGCTCGCTGCACGTCGAGCGGTTCGCGCCCAAGGACGTCGGCGAGCCGGTGCTGACCGGGGCGTTCGAGGTGGAGCTCGCGCTCTCCGGTCGAACGCTGACCGTGCCGCCGGAGAAGTCGGTGCTGCAGGTGGTGGGCGAGGCCGGAATCGAGGTGCTGTCCTCGTGCCAGGAGGGGACGTGCGGGACGTGCGAGACGGCGGTGCTGGCGGGCGAGGTCGACCACCGGGACTCGCTGCTGACGCCGGACGAGCAGGCGGCGAACGACACGATGTTCATCTGCGTCTCCCGGGCGGCGTGCCCGAAGCTGGTGCTCGAGCTCTGAGCCCCTCGCGGACGGCGGGCGGCAAGCTGCTCGCCGTCCTGGGGTCGTTCACCCGCGAGCGGCCGGCGCTGTCGCTCTCCGACCTCGCCCGGGCCGCCGAGGTGCCGCTGTCGACCGCGCACCGGCTGGTGGGGGAGCTGTGCGCGTGGGGTGCGCTGGAGCGCGACGACGACGGCCGCTACCGCGTCGGGCTGCGCGTCTGGGAGCTCGGCGCGCTCGCGCCCCGGGGGCTGGGCCTGCGGGAGGCGGCGCTGCCGTTCATGGAGGACCTCTACGAGGTCACCCACGAGAACGTGCAGCTCGCCGTCCGGGACGACACGGAGGTCGTCTACGTCGAGCGGTTCGCCGGCCGGGACGCCGTGACCGTCTACACCCGCGTGGGCGGCCGGTTCGCGCTGCCGCCGACCGGCGTGGGGCTGGTGCTGCTGGCGCACGCGCCGCTGGAGGTGCAGGAGCGGGTGCTCGCCGGCCCGCTGCAGCGGCACACCCCGTACACGATCACCGACCCGCGGCAGCTGCGCCGCGTGCTGGCCGAGGTCCGCCGCACCGGCGTGGCGGTCAGCGACCGGCAGGTCACCACCGACGCCGTCTCGGTGGCGGCGCCGATCGAGCAGCGGGGCACGGTGGTCGCGGCGCTGTCCATCGTCGTCCACGGCAGCTCGCCGGCCGCCGTCCGCCCGTTCACCCCGGGCGTGCGGGCCGCCGCCCGCGGCATCTCCCGCGTGCTCTCCCGCGGCGGCTGAGGGCTTTTTCGGGCTAAAGTCCCCGGGCCGCGGGCCAGAGCGCGAGCAGCGTGCGCAGGCCGGTGACCAGGGCCAGCGGCTGGTCGAGCATCGGGTGGTGGCCGGCGTCGGGCAGGTCCACGACCGGCAGGTGCTCGGGCACCAGCCGGCCCATCTCGGCGGCCATCTCCGGGCTGACCAGCCCGTGCTCGCAGCGGAACAGCGCCACCGGGCAGGTGATCTTCGGCAGCAGGTCGCGCAGCAGCAGCCGGCGGCCGAAGAAGCTCGGGTCGAACTTCCACGTCCAGCCGCCCTCGACCTGGTGCAGCGACTCCCGCGCCACGTGCCGGCCGACGTAGGGGAGGACGACGTCCTGCGGCGGCAGGGTGCGGAACCGGCCGACCGCCTCCTCGAGGTCGGGGTACACCCGGCGCGGCCGCCGCTGCTCGGCCAGCCGAGCCTCCTCCGGCGGCTGGTCGTTGAGCGGCGAGTCGATGTAGGCCACCGCGGCGACGGCCTCCCCGTGCTCGACGCCGACCGTCACCGCGACCCAGCCGCCCATGCTGTGCCCGACCACCACGGGCCGGTACAGCGCCTCGGCCTCGCAGACCGTGACGACCTCGCGGGCCCACTGCCGCATGTCGTAGATCTCGCGGCGCCCGCTGTCGCCGTGCCCCGACAGGTCGACCGCCACGACGCGGTGTGACGAGAGCAGCGGCCCGATGTGGTCCCACCAGCCCGAGTGCGCCGCGCCGCCGTGGATGAGCACCAGCCCGGGCGCGCCCGGCCGGCCCCAGACGCGGTAGTGCACGCGGGTGCCGTCGACCTCGACGTCTCGGCGCTCGGGCGCCGCCGCGAGGGCGCGCGCGAACCACGCGGGCGCGTCGGTGCCGGGCTGCTCGGTCATGGTCGGTCCTCCTGGATGCGGGGTTCCGGTCGATCTTCTCCCGGCGCCGTCGGGGTGCTGCGCCCGGCTAGCCTGCCGCGCATGGACGACGCGGCGGCCGAGCGCTGGCTGCGCGATCACCGCGGGGGCGCCGAGTCGGCGGACGCGCTCGCCTTCTTCGACCGGCGCCCTCCGCTGGACGCCGCCGCCATGACCGGCCGGTGGCGGGGGACCGGCCTGCCGACGGGTCATCCGTTCGACGGGCTGCTGGAGGCGCACGGCTGGTACGGCAAGCACGTCGTCGACGCCGAGACGGTGCACCCGCTGCTGTTCCGGGACGGCGCCGGCGAGCCCCGCCCGATCGACCCCGCGTACCTCCCGCTGGGGCTGCTGCGCCGGTTCCCGTGGGTGGCCCGCACCCCGGTCGCGCGGCTCGGCTTCGCCGGGGTGAAGCCGCTGCGCCGCACCGCCGCGCCCGCCGCGCGGCTGCGCATGCTCGAGCACCGCGGGGTCGTCTCCGCCGCTGTGGTCTACGACCGGCTGCCGGTCATCGACGTCTTCCGGCGGGTGGCCGCGGGCACGCTGCTCGGGCTGATGGACATGCGCGACGTCGACCGGCCGTTCTTCTTCGTCCTGGAGCGCGACGAGCCCTAACGGTGCCGCGGCGAGCGGCCGGAGCCCGGGGCCGCCTCGGCGGCCAGCAGCGGCAGCGTCCGCCACGGCACCAGCACCGACAGCGCGATGACGCTGGTCGAGCGGACGACGTTGGGGGAGCGGCCGAGCTCGACCAGCACCTGCTGCAGCTCCTCGTGTGAGCGGGCGGCCACCCGGCACAGCACGTCGCCGCTGCCCGTGGTCGCGTGCGCCTCGAGCACCCCGGGGATCGCCTCGAGGTCGGCCCGGACGGCGTCCAGCGCGCCCTGCGCGATCTCCAGGGTGACGAACGCCTGGACGCCGAACCCGGCGGCGGCGACGTCGACGTCCGGGCCGTGGCCCGTGACGACCCCGGCCCGCTCCAGCCGTTCCAGCCGGGCGGTGACCGTGCCGCGGGCGACCCCGGTGCGGCGGGCGAGCTCCAGATCACCCGCCCGCGGGTGCTCGCGCAGCGCCGTCAGGAGTGCGACGTCGAGGGTGTCCACAGCTGAGCAGTCTGCACAGGAGAACTCCGATAACGCTAGCCCGGCCGGTCAGGATCAGCAGTCCGCGACCTACCGCTTGCGCAGGCCCCACCGCAGGTGTGCCCTGGGCCACGGACCACCCGTGCGCCGGAGGAGGGGCGATGAGCCTGGACCAGATGCTGAACGACGAGGAGCGGCTGGCCGGTCTCGACCTGCGCCAGCTCGAGCAGCTGGTCGGCCTGGTCGAGCACGACGAGTCGACCGACCCGTTCCCGGTGTCCGGCTGGGACGCGCTCGTGTGGGTCGTCGGCAACGCCGTCCAGACCGCGCACTTCTTCCAGTCCGCGTTCGGCATGGAGCTCGTGGCGTACTCCGGGCCGGAGACCGGCAACCGCGACTGCCACGCCTACGTCCTCAGCTCGGGGGCCGCGCGCTTCGTCGTCCAGGGCGCCTACGACCCGGCCAGCCCGCTGGCCGACCACCACCGCGCGCACGGAGACGGCATCGTCGACATCGCGCTCACCGTGCCCGACGTCGACCGCTGCATCGCGCACGCCCGGCGGCAGGGCGCCACGATCGTCGAGGAGCCGCACGACGTCACCGACGAGCACGGCACCGTCCGGCGGGCCTCGATCGCCGCCTACGGCGACACCGTCCACTCCCTGGTCGACCGCTCCCGCTATGCCGGTCCCTATCTGCCCGGCTATGTCGAGAAGCGCTCCACGTTCGTGAAGCGGGACGGCGCCCCGCGGCGGCTGTTCCAGGCCGTCGACCACGTCGTCGGCAACGTGGAGCTCGGCGCCATGGACGCCTGGGTCGACTTCTACAACCGCGTCATGGGCTTCACGAACATGGCCGAGTTCATCGGCGACGACATCGCCACCGACTACTCGGCGCTGATGAGCAAGGTGGTCGCCAACGGCAACCACCGGGTGAAGTTCCCGCTCAACGAGCCGGCGCCGGGCAAGAAGAAGTCGCAGATCGACGAGTACCTGGAGTTCTACGGCGGCCCCGGCGCGCAGCACGTCGCGCTGGCGACCAACGACATCCTCGGCACCGTCGACGCCATGCGGGCCGAGGGGATCGAGTTCCTCGCCACCCCGGACTCCTACTACGAGGACCCGGAGCTGCGGGCCCGCATCGGCAGCGTCCGCGCGCCGATCGAGGAGCTGCAGAAGCGCGGCATCCTGGTCGACCGCGACGAGGGCGGCTACCTGCTGCAGATCTTCACCAAGCCCACCGGTGACCGGCCGACCGTCTTCTTCGAGCTGATCGAGCGGCACGGCTCGCTCGGGTTCGGCAAGGGCAACTTCAAGGCGCTGTTCGAGGCGATCGAGCGCGAGCAGGCGCGCCGCGGCAACTTCTGACGGCCACAATGGCCATTTTGGCCCTTCCGGCTACCGCCAGGTGAGCACCCGCACGGTCGTGCCGGCCGGCGAGGAGCGCAGCTGCACGAGGTCGCAGAGCTGGTTGACCAGGTAGATGCCGCGGCCGCCGTAGTCGGCGGTGTCCGGCCGCAACCGGCCGGTCAGCGGCTCGGTCACGTGGCCGGCGTCGGTGAACTCCAGGACGGCGGCGTCGTCGTCCACCCACATGGCCACGCCGCCCCCGCCCCCGCCGTGGCGGATGCCGTTGGCGGCCAGCTCGGAGGCCGCCAGCTCGAGGGCCTCCACCTGCTCCGCGGACAACCCGCACGAGCGCGCCCACGAGCGCACCGTCCGCCGGACGGCGGGGAGGTCGCCGGCCCGGTAGTCGCCCCGCAGGACGGCGCCCGACGGCGGCGGCAGCGGCGCGCCGAAGGCGACCTGGTCCGCCTCGTCGGTGATCCCGGCGCAGGGATGGGTGACCCGCGCGCCCGCGCACACCTCGGCCGGCAGCCGCGCCTCGTCGTAGGGGCACACCAGCCGCCACGCCGGGCCGTCGGCGAACGCGCGGTTGAGCAGCCGCTCGTGCAACCCCGCCTCGACCAGCTCGGCCGGGCGGCGGCCGACGAAGGCCGGCTCGCCGACCCCGCGCAGGGGCCGGCCCTCGGCTCCGGCGCGGGCGAGGGCGTCGGCCCAGACGTCGATGATCCGCGCCGGGTTGTTGCCGATCACGGCCATGTCGAGCCACGTCACCGCGGCCGCGCCCGCGCCGAGGCTGCCGCGGAGCAGTTCCAGCCGCGGGCGCGGCTCGGCGACCACCACCGCCTCGCCGCGGGCCAGCCCCTCGCTGACGAATCCGCCGATGCCGGCCACGAACTGCGCGTCGTCCCGATAGAAGAAGCCGTCGTGCGCGAAGCCCGTCGCGGGCTCCCCGGTGGAAACGCTCACGCGACCGGCTCCCGGAACGAGACGTCGGCGCACTCGTCGAAGCGCAGGATCCGCCACATCCACTGGAACAACCGCGAGGTGCCGACGAGCTCCAGCCGGACCGACCGGTCCCGGAGGTGGCGGGCCCAGCCGGCCAGTGTGCGGCACGCGGCCACGTCGACGAACTCGACGCGGCTGAGGTCGAGGGTCACCACCGGCCGGTCGACGGGCGTGCCGGTGAGCACCCGGTGGAGGCGGTCGGCGCCGAAGCTGTCCAGCGCGCCCGCGACCGCGAGGGTGCCGCCGTCGAACCAGACGCGGAACGGCGGCTCGCCGTCGGCGGCGCGCACCAGGGGGTGCACCGCGGCGCCGTCGGCGAGCGCCTCGGCGCCGAGGTCGTTGCGGTATGCGCAGAGGGCGACCATCCCCGCGCCGGAGTCGATGTACTCGTCAGCCATGTGCTCCCACCTGACCAGGTCGGGACGGCGCTCGGGGTCGGCGGCCAGGCCGCTCACGTCGGCGACCACGCGCAGGCCGCGGTAGCCGTCCTCGATGGACGAGCGGGTCGCGGCGTCGTAGAACGCGAACTGCTCGTCGGGGGCGAACGCGCCGGAGCTCGCATAGCCGGCGCGGACGTCGAGCACCCGCAGAACGCCCCGGGCGCGCAGATCCTCGAGGTCGGCCAGCGGACCGGCGGTCGTGCGCAGGTCCGTCCCGTCGCCCTCGCCGATCCACAGCAGCCGTTCGCCGCGGGTCACGCCCTCCTCGAGGTAGCGGCGGGCCACCTCGGCGAAGTCGTCGGCGTCCTCGTAGATCCAGCAGACGTGGTCGGCGCGCGCCGCCGTCGTGGGGTCGGTGAGGAGTCCTTCGGCGCGCACGGTGTTGACGGTAGGAGCCTCCGACGCGGAAAGACAGTCGAGGCGGAAAGACAGCCCCCGCGCGGGCGATCAGGACTGCGTCGTCCCGTAGCGCAGCCCGTCCACGAGCAGGTCGAGCAGCCGCCCCGCGCGGTCCCGCTCCCCGGCCGCGAGCGAGATCCCGGACAGGCCGGCGAGCACGTCCGCGGGGTCGGCGTCCGGCCGGAGGGTGCCCGCGTCGGCGCCCGCGCGCAGCAGCAGGCCCAGCGCCTCGGTCATCCGGTCCCGGCTGTGCGCGAACGGGTTGCCGCCCGAGGCGATGACCGCCTTCAGGGCGTCGGCCATCCCGCGCTTGGTGGTCATGTAGTCGACGAAGCGGTCCATCCAGGCGCGCAGCGCGGCGGCCGGGGGCTCGGTCTCCAGCAGCTCGCCGGCGGCGTCGCAGAGCCGGGCCAGCTCGTTGCGGTAAGCGGCCTCGACCAGGGCCTCGCGGGTGGGGAAGTGGCGGTACAGGGTGCCGATGCCCACGCCGGCCTCGCGGGCGATCGCCTCGAGGGTGACGTCCTCGCCGGCCGCGAAGGTGTGCGCGGCCACCTCGAGCAGCCGGTCGCGGTTGCGCTGCGCGTCCGCGCGCAGGGCGCGGCCGCCGGATGCCGGCACGGTGCACCTCCTCGTCGTCGGGGCTGCCAAGTCGTCGGGGTTGCCAAGTCGTCGGGGTTGCCAAGCGGAGGCTGCTCCGGATAACCTACCGCACGTACCGGAGGCGCCTCCGGTCAGATCCTACGGGGCTTTCCCACCCATTCTCGTCGTGGTCGCCCGCAGCGCCTGCGTCCGCTCGTCCACCCGTAGAGGGGACATCCGCATGACCGTCGTACCCCGTCTCTCCACCCCGTTCGACGCCCGCACCACCGCCGCCGAGGTCCTCGCGGACGTCGACCTCACCGGCCGGCGCGCCATCGTGACCGGCGGCGCCTCCGGCATCGGCGTCGAGACCGCCCGCGCGCTCGCCGGCGCGGGGGCCGAGGTCACCCTCGCCGTCCGCGACCGGGCCGCCGGCGAGCGGGTGGCCCGCGACATCACCGACTCCACCGGCAACCCGTGGCTGCGGGTGCTGCCGCTCGACCTGGCCGAGCCGCGCTCCATCCGCACGTTCCTCGACATCTGGGACGGGCCGCTGCACATGCTGGTGAACAACGCCGGCGTCATGGCGCCGCCGCTGCGCCGCACCCGGCAGGGCTGGGAGCTGCAGTTCGCCACCAACCACCTCGGCCACTTCGCGCTGGCCACCGGCCTGCACCCTGCCATGGCCGGGGCCGACGGCGCCCGCGTGGTCTCGGTCAGCTCCAGCGCGCACCTGTGCTCGGGCGTGGTCCTCGACGACCTGCACTTCCGCAACCGCCCGTACGACCCGTGGCTGGCCTACGGGCAGTCCAAGACCGCCAACGTGCTGTTCGCCGTCGAGGCGCAGCGCCGCTGGGCCGACCACGGCATCGCCGTCAACGCCCTGCACCCCGGCGGCATCCGCACCAACCTGCAGCGGCACGTGACCGAGGACGAGCTCGTCCGGCTGCGTGCCGCCACGGGCAGCGCGGCTCCGGCATGGAAGACGCCGGAGCAGGGCGCCGCGACGTCGGTGCTGCTCGCCGCCTCGCCGCTGGTCGAGGGGGTCGGCGGCCGCTACTTCGAGGACTGCGCCGAGGCCCAGCCGCACCGCGAGGGCACCCGCACCGGCGTCGCCGCGCACGCGCTGGACCCCGAGGCGGCCGCCCGGCTGTGGACCGTCTCCCAGCAGCTCGTGGCGGGCTGAGTACCGGGCCGATCAGCCCAGCCGCAGTCAGCCCAGCCGCAGCCGGACCACGGGCCGCGCCGGCTGCGGCCGGGCCAGCTCGCTGAACCCGGCGCGCAGGAAGACCGACAGCGGCCCGTGGTACAGCTCGGCGGCGCCCACCCTCGGTCGCTCCGCCAGGTCGACCGGATAGCCCTCGACCTCGTCCGCCCCGCCGCGGCGGGCGAGGTCGACGGCGCCGGCCAGCAGCGCCGACGACAGCCCCGACCCGCGGGCCGAGCGGCGGACGACGAAGCAGGTCACCGCCCACACCGACGGGTCGTCGAGGCCCTCGGAGCCGCGCAGCAGCCGCCCGTTGGTCAGCCGGGTGTAGGTCGGCCGCGGCGCGACCGCCGCCCAGCCGTTCGGCTCGCCGTCGACGTAGCCGAGCACGCCGGGTGGCGGTCCCTCCCGCACCTGCCCGCGGAGCGCCTCCCGGTTGGCCGCGGCGTGCTCCCGGTCGGCCGCGCCGCCGCGGTAGAACCACTGGCACCAGCACCGGCCGGGGTCGCCCGGGCCCTCGAACACCCGGACGACGTCGTCCCAGCGGTCGGCCGTGGCCGGGTGGACCGTCACCTCCGCCATGTCCCCGCACTCTGGCATGCCGCAGAGCCTCTGACCCGCTAGCCGCGGCGCACGTGCCGGCGGAGCACCCGGCGGACCGCGCGGCGCTGCTGCTCGGCGAGCCGAGGCGGTGCCCACGCCGGCTCGGGTGGGGAGACGGCGGTGGCCAGCTCCACCCGCAGGCGGTCGACCGCGTCGAGGAGGGCCCCGTGCTGGCTCCAGGCGGCCGGGTCGACCCGCGAGTCGGCCACGAGGGCCGCGGCCAGCTCGTGCCGGCGTCGGTCGAGGGTCGCGAGATGGCCGTCCACCGAGCCGCGGCCCGACTCGCGGGTGCCGGGCTCGGCGGTGAGGCGGGCGCTGTCGCGGAGGAGTTCCGCAACGGCGGCCAGCCCGTCCGCGAGCGCCGTCCGGACCGGCGGCGACCAGGCGTGCGCGGCGTCCTCCTCGGCGACGAAGAAGGTGCGGTCGAGGAGGGCGCGGGTGAGCTGGCGCAGCGCCACCTGCGCGTGCTCCAGCGCGGTGAGCGTGCCGCGCAGCCGCGGCTGGGCCTCGCGGGCCGGCCGGCCGCGAGGGTTGAGCCGGGCGCTCTGCTCGGTGCGGGCCAGCCGGCGGTCGGCGCGGGCAACCTCGCTGCCCAGCGCGCGGGCGCGGTCGAGCCGCGCCTCGGCGACCCCGCGCGACCAGCTCCCGCGCAGCGCGTCGGCGAGGTCGGCGCACGCGCGGGCCATCCGCTCGGCGAGCTCGGCGATCGCGTCGCTGGCCGGCCGGATGTACAACGGCGGGGCGATGGCCAGGTTGACCAGCACGCCGACCGCCGCGCCGATCAGCGTCTCGACGACCCGGTCGAGCGCCGCGCTCTCGGCCCCGCCCACCGCGAGCACCAGCATCGCGCTGATCGGGACCTCGAGCAGGTGCGGGCCCAGCCGCAGCAGCCGGCCGGCCACCAGGGAGACGCCGACGACGAGGCCGAGGCTCCACCAGGTGAGCCCCGTGACGCTGGCGAACACCACCGCGAGCAGCACCCCGGCCACCACGCTGACGATCCGTTCCCAGCCGTGCGCCAGCGTCTCGTACAGGGTCAGCTGGACGACGAGCAGGGCGGTCAGCGGAGCGAGGACCGGTGACGGGCTCGTGTGCAGTCCCTGGGCCACGGCGAAGGCGAGCACGCAGGCCAGCACCGTCTTGCCGGTGCGCAGCCCCGGGACCCGCTGCCACTCCACCAGGTCGCGGAGGCCGGTCCGGAGCCGGTCCGCCACCGTGTCGAGGAGGGCCACGGGCCCCAGTCTGCCGACGCCGGACGGCTCAGCCTGCGGCCAGGTCCGCCAGCGGCACGTCGGGGTCGGCCAGCCGGTCGAGGTCCACCGCCCGGCCGGAGCGGATGAGGTCGCCGATCGGGCCGGTGACGTCCCAGACGTTGACGTTCATGCCGGCCAGCACCCGGCCCTCCGCCGTCCAGAAGGCGACGAACTCGCGGGTGGCGAGGTCGCCGCGGACGACGACCCGGTCGTACCCGCCGGGTTCGACCCAGCCGGTGTACTCCATGCCCAGGTCGTACTGGTCGCTGAAGAAGTAGGGCAGCCGCTCGTAGCTGGCCTCCTTGCCCAGCATCGCCTTCGCCGCGATCGCCGGCTGGTTGAGCGCGTTGGCCCAGTGCTCGACGCGGATGTGCCGGCCGTAGCGGGGGTGGAAGGCGTTGGCGACGTCCCCGGCGGCGAACACGGCGGGGTCCTCGGTGCGCAGCGAGGCGTCGACGACGACGCCGTCGTCCACGGTCAGCCCGGCCTTCTGGGCGAGTTCGACGTCGGGCGCCACGCCGACCCCGGCGAGGAAGACGTCGCCCTCGACGGCCGCGCCGTCCTCGAGCACGAGCGCGCCGGCTCGGGCCGAGGCGATGCGGGCGCCGAGGCGCAGGTCGACGCCGTTGTCGGTGTGCAGGTCGGCGAACACCTGCCCCATCTCCGGGCCGAGCACGCGCAGCAGCGGCAGGTCGGCGTACTCGAGGACGACGACGTCCGCCCCGGCGGCGCGCGCGGCGGCCGCGGCCTCCAGCCCGATCCACCCGGCGCCGACGACGACCACGCGGGTGCCGCTGGTGAATGAGGCCTTCAGCCGGTCGCTGTCCTCGATCGTGCGCAGGTACTGCGGCCGCAGCTCGTCGGCGCCGGGCACCGACAGCGGCCGCGGGACCGCGCCGGTGGCCAGCAGCAGCCGGTCGTACGGCAGGTCCTCCCCGGCGTCGAGCTGCACCCGGGCGGCGTCCCGGTCGACCCCGGTCGCCCGGGTGCCCAGCCGCAGGGTCACGTCGTTGTCCCCGTACCAGGCCTCCGGGTGCACGAAGGCCGACTCCAGCGGGTCCTTGCCCATCAGGTAGCCCTTGGACAGCGGCGGGCGCTCGTAGGGCGGGTGCGACTCGGCGCCGACCAGGGTGATCGGGCCGTCGTGGCCCTCCTCCCGCAGCGCGGTCACCGCCCGTGCCCCGGCCAGCGCGGCCCCCACGACGACGACGTTCATCTCGGCCCTCCGGTGGTCAGCGACAGGAACTCGGCTCGTGACCGCGGATCCTCCCGCAGCAACCCCTGGAGTGCGGAGGTGATCGTCGTGGTCCCGGGAGCCTGCACGCCGCGCAGCGTCATGCACATGTGCTCGGCCTCGATCACCACGCCGACCCCGCGCGGCCGCAGCTGCGAGGTGAGCCAGCCGGCGACCTGCGTGGTCAGCCGCTCCTGCACCTGCGGACGGCGGGCGAACAGCTCGACGACGCGGGCCAGCTTCGACAGCCCGACGATCCGCTCACCCGGCAGGTAGCCGACGTACGCCACCCCCCGGAACGGCAGCATGTGGTGCTCGCACACCGACTGCACGGGGATGCCGCGGGCGAGGACGAGCTCGTCGTAGCCCTCGTCGTTCGGGAACGTGGTGAGGTCGAAGGACCGCGGCGTGAGCATCTCGGCGTAGGCCGTGGCCATCCGGCGCGGGGTCTCGGCGAGCCCCGGCGCGCTCGTGTCGACCCCGAGCGCGGCGAGGAAGGCCTCTGCCGCTACCTCGGCGGCGACGGCGTCGGGCAGGTCGCGCTCGTCGACGACCCGCAGCCGGGCGCCCATGGCGTCGTCCAGGGGTGCCGGGGAGGTCATGAGCGGGCGGCGGCGGAGCCGGGGCGGGCCCAGGCGAGGCGGGCGAGGGCGACCGCGCCGAACAGCAGCCCGAGGTCGCGCAGCGCGATGTCGGCGTGACCGCCGAGCAGCAGCAGGTCGACGATGATCCCGGCCAGCCAGAGCGCGACGACCGGAGCGCCGATCCGGGGCGCGACCGCGACCACCAGGCCGGCGAGGATCTCGATGACCCCCACGGCGAGCATCGCCTGGTGGGCGGAGCCCGGCACCAGGTCGTCGATCTGCGGGGCCAGGTAGGCCGACCAGTCGGTGAGGACGTCGGTGAACTTGTCCACGCCGAACAGGATCGGCAGCACGGTGAAGCCGGCGCGCAGCAGGAAGAAGACCTGCGAGGCGGCCGCCTCGAACCGGGCGGGGGAGTGCGGTGTGGTGGACCTGTCGAGCAGTGTCATGGCGATCTCCGGTCTAAAGGACGGTAGCGTGGACGTTAGAACACGTGGCACTCTTACGGCAAGAGGTCTGTCTCTTAGAAACGGAGGGCCGTGATGGACGACGACTTCGCGGCCGTCGGCGCGCTGGCCGACCCGGCGCGGCGGGCGCTCTACCGCTTCGTGGCCGCCGCCGACGACGCGGTCAGCCGCGACCAGGCCGCCGAGGGCGTGGGCCTGCCCCGGCACACGGTGAAGTTCCACCTCGACCGCCTGGTCGACGACGGGCTTCTGGAGACCGAGTACCGGCGGCTGTCCGGGCGCCGCGGCCCGGGCGCCGGCCGCCCGGCGAAGCTCTACCGGCGCTCGGCGCGGCAGATCGACGTCTCGCTGCCGGAGCGGCACTACGACCTGGCCGGGCGGATCCTCGCCGGCGCCGTCGACACCGCGGCCGAGGGCGCCGTCCCCGTGCTGGAAGCGGTCGGCGAGGCCGCGGCGGCGGAGGGACGGCGGCTGGCCGGCTCACCGTGCACGCTGGTCGACGTCCTGGCCGGGCTGGGCTTCGAGCCCCGCACCGCCGGCGACCGCGTCGTCCTCGGGAACTGCCCGTTCCACGCCCTCGCGTCCACGCACACCGCCCTCGTCTGCGGCATGAACCTCGACATGCTCACCGCGCTGCTCGAGGAGCGCGGCGAGCCGGGGGTGCGGGCAGCCCTCGACCCGGCGCCGGGCCGCTGCTGCGTCGTCCTCTCGCGGGGTGACTAGACGGCGGAAGACGAAGACACGCTCAGCGCCCTCTCGGCCGGGCGCTCGGCGTGTGGTGATCTCGCCCGCGCCACGCACCCTGGAACCGAAGATCACCTCGGGTCGGGCGTCGCCTCCGGCCGCGGGAGCCAACGCTCCACCCGAGGTGATCATGCGGCGGCGGCCGCTACAGCGACTTGAGGATGTCCTCCACCCGCTGCCGGGCGTCGCCGAAGAGCATCTGGGTGTTGTCGCGGAAGAACAGCGGGTTCTGCACGCCGGCGTAGCCGGTGTTCATCGAGCGCTTGAAGACGACGACGTCCTCCGCCTCCCAGACCCGCAGCACCGGCATGCCGGCGATGGGGCTGCCCGGGTCCTCCAGCGCCGCCGGGTTGACCGTGTCGTTGGCGCCGATGACGAGCACCACCGAGGTGTCGGTGAAGTCGTCGTTGATCTCGTCCATCTCGAGGACGACGTCGTAGGGCACCTTCGCCTCCGCGAGCAGCACGTTCATGTGCCCGGGCAGCCGGCCGGCGACCGGGTGGATGCCGAAGCGCACCTGCACGCCGAGCTCCTCCAGCCGGCGGGTCAGCTCGGCGACCGGGTACTGCGCGTGCGCCACCGCCATGCCGTAGCCCGGCGTGATGACCACGGACTTCGCGCTGCGCAGCAGGTCGGCGGTCTCCTCGGCGGAGATCTCGGTGTGCGTGCCGTAGTCGGTGTCGGCGGCGACGCTGCCCTCGTTGCCGAAGCCGCCCGCGATGACCGACACGAACGACCGGTTCATGGCCCTGCACATGATGTAGGAGAGGTAGGCGCCGGAGGAGCCGACGAGCGCGCCGGTGACGATGAGCAGGTCGTTGCCGAGCAGGAAGCCCGAGGCCGCGGCCGCCCAGCCGGAGTAGCTGTTGAGCATCGAGACGACGACGGGCATGTCGCCGCCGCCGATCGAGGCGACCAGGTGCCAGCCCAGCGCCAGCGCGATCGCGGTGATCGCGGCCAGGACCGCCAGGCTGGGTGTGATCACGAAGACCACGGTCAGGACGGCGAAGGCGGCCAGCGCGCCGAGGTTGAGCGCGTTGCGGCCGGGCAGCATGAGCGGGTTGGACTTGATCCGCGCCGACAGCTTGAGGAACGCCACGATCGAGCCGGTGAAGGTGACCGCGCCGATGAAGACGCCGATGCCGACCTCGGCGGAGTGGATGCCGAGCAGGTTGGCCGGCACCTCGGTCTGTCCCGCCTCGTCGGCCTCGACCGAGAGGTAGCCGTTCCAGCCGACCAGCACGGCGGCCAGGCCGACGAAGCTGTGCAGCATCGCGATCAGCTCGGGCATGCCGGTCATCGGCACCCGGCGGGCCCGCCACAGCCCGATGACGGCGCCCACCGCCATGCCGACGGCGATCAGCGCGACGGCGCCGGCGGTGATGCTGCGGGTGGCCAGCCCGATCGTGGCCGCCAGCGCCACGGCCATGCCGGCGATCCCGAACGTGTTGCCGGCCTTGGCGGTCTCGTGCTTGGACAGCCCGGCCAGCGCGAGCACGAACAGCAGCGCCGAGACGATGTAGGCCGCGGCGGCGGCGGAGGTGGCGGTCATCGGGTGAACATGCCGAGCATCCGGCGGGTCACGGCGAAGCCGCCGAAGACGTTGATGCTGGCCACCAGGACGGCCACGAATGCCAGCGCGGTGACCACCGGGTCGTCGTGGCCGATCTGCAGCAGCGCCCCGACGACGATGATCCCGGAGATCGCGTTGGTCACCGACATCAGCGGCGTGTGCAGGGCGTGGTGCACCGACCCGATCACGTAGAACCCGACGACGACGGCCAGGGCGAACACGGTCAGGTGGCCGATGAGCTCGTTCGGCGAGAAGCCGGCCAGCAGGAACAGCGCCGCGGCGGCGACGCCGACCAGGGCGAACCGCCGTCCCGGGGGAGCGGGCCGTCTCGCGGGCAGCGCCGGCGGGGCCGGCGGCGGCTCGGCGGGGATGAGCGCGGCCGACACCTGCACCGGCGGCGGCGGCCAGAGCACCTGCCCGTCGTGCACCACGGCCATCGCGCGCTGCACGACGTCGTCCAGGTCGAGCACCAGCCGCCCGTCCGAGTCCGGGGTCAGCAGCTTCATCAGGTTGACCAGGTTGGTGCCGTAGAGCTGCGAGGCCTGGGCGGGCAGCCGGGCGGGCAGGTCGGTGTAGCCGATGATCGAGACGCCGTTCGGGGTGACGACGACCTCGTCGGGCACCGACCCGGCCACGTTGCCGCCCTGCGCCGCGGCCATGTCGACGATGACCGACCCGGACCGCATCGAGGCGACCATCTCCTCGGTGAGCAGCCGCGGCGCCGGCCGGCCCGGGATCAGCGCGGTCGTGATGATGATGTCGACGTCCTTGGCCTGCTCGGCGTACATGAGCGCCGCGCGGCGGGTGAAGTCCTCGCTCATCTCGCGGGCGTAGCCGTCGGTGCTGACCTGAGCGTCCGCCGCCGGCACGGCCACGTACTCACCGCCGAGGGACCGCACCTGCTCGGCGACCTCCGGCCGGACGTCGGTGGCGCGGACGATCGCGCCCAGGCTGCTGGCCGCCCCGATCGCGGCCAGCCCGGCGACGCCGGCGCCGACCACCAGCACCTTGGCCGGCGGCACCTTGCCCGCGGCGGTGACCTGGCCGGTGAAGAACCGGCCGAAGGTGTGCGCGGCCTCCACCACCGCGCGGTAGCCGGCGATGTTGGCCATCGAGCTGAGCACGTCGAGCGACTGCGCGCGGGAGATGCGGGGGACGGCGTCCATCGCCAGGGCGGTGATCGGCCGGCGGGCCAGCGCCTCGACCAGCGCGGGGTCGAGCGCCGGGGCGAGCTGGCTGACCAGCGTCGCGCCCTCGGGAAGCCGGTCGAGCTCCTCGGGGGTCGGCGGGTTGACGTGCAGGACGACGTCGGCGTCCCACGCCTCGGCGTCGGGCACGACCCGCGCCCCGGCCTGGGCGTACGCCTGGTCGGCGAAGCTGCTGGCGCGTCCCGCGCCCGCGCCGACGACGACCTCGTAGCCGAGGCGGCGCAGCGCGGCCACCGTCGACGGCGTCGCCGCCACGCGGGTCTCGCGCGGGCGGGACTCGCCGGGAACTCCGATTCGCATCCGCACTGCCTTTCTCAGCCGGCGACGCACGTCGCTCAGCGGATCGTCGCACCCCTCGTTCGGGTGAGCCGCGCCGGTTCCGCGCGACCACCCGTACGGAGCGGTCGATCACCTCCACGAGGAACCGCTCGCGACGGTTCCGCTTCGAGGCACGAGCAGGAGGGAGGACCGTGGCAGCCACGCCCAGCACGGTCGACGAGTGCGTGCCACCGGAGGTCGTCTCCTCCCTCATCTACAGCGCCACCGTCTCCGAGGCCATGGCCATCCTCGTCGCCGAGACGGTCGGCAACACCCCGAGGATCACCTGGGGCAACCGGGGCGCGGTCAAGCTCCTCGGGTACGGGCTCGAGGACATGCTCTGCCTGCCGGTCGAGAAGCTGCTCCCGACCCTGCGCGGCAGCGAGCTCAAGCTGTTGCTGCGCCGCGAGCGGGTCGCCCAGATGACCCTCCCGGTGCGCACCGCGAGCGGCGCCACCGTCGAGTCCGTCGTCATCGCCACCCCCGCACCCGGCGGGCGGATGTGGACGGTGCGCGTCGTCACCACCACCAATGACCTCGAGCGGGCGCTGCGCGCGACCGCCGACGCGCACGAGCGGCGCTTCTCCACGCTGACCGAGCGGTCGCCGATCCCCATGCTGCTCTCGGAGCAGGGCATGCGGCTCGCGCACGTCAACGACGCGTTCTGCAGCCTGGTCGGCCGCCGGGCCGAGCAGCTGCTCGGCACCGCCTGGATGAGCGCCGTCCACCCCGACGACCTCGACGCGGTGGTCGAGCAGGCCGCGCTGGCCCTGGAGGGTGGCGACGGCGAGGCCACCGCGCGGCTGGTGCGGGAGGACGGCAGCGAGCGGACGACGGTGCTCCGCTTCGCCCACCTGATGACCCCCGGCGTCGGCGCCGGCTTCGTCGGCACGATCGAGGACATCACCGAGCGGCTGGCCTTCGAGGAGCGGCTGGCCCACCAGGCCAACCACGACCCGCTGACCGGGCTGCCGAACCGCACGCTGCTGGCCCAGTACGTCGCCGAGCGGTTCGCCGCCGGCCGCAGCGAGTTGGCCTGCCTCTTCCTCGACCTCGACAACTTCAAGGTCGTCAACGACTCCCTCGGGCACGCCGCCGGCGACGAGCTGCTGGTCGAGATCGCGACCCGGCTGACCGCCACGGTCCGCCCCGGCGACCTGGTCGCCCGCTTCGGTGGCGACGAGTTCGTCGTGGTGTGCGAGGGCGTCGACGAGGCCGCCGCGGTCACCCTCGCCGAGCGGATCGGGCGGGCCATCTCGGCTCCGGTCGGCCTCGGCGGGGTCGACGTCCGGCCGCACGCCAGCGTCGGCGTCACCGTGCAGACCGCGGAGCACCTGGAGGCCGACGAGCTCATCCGCGACTGCGACATCGCCATGTACCAGGCCAAGGCCGGCGGCAAGGGCCGGATCACCGTGCTCGACCAGCAGGGCCGCGCCCAGGCGCGGGACAAGCTGCGGCTCGTGGCCGATCTGCGCGACGCCATCGAGCGGCGGGAGATCACCCTGCTGTACCAGCCGATCTTCAGCGCCGGGGACGGCGAACCGGTCGCCGTGGAGTCCCTCGCCCGCTGGGAGCACCCCGACCGCGGCCCGATCAGCCCGGCCACCTTCGTGCCGCTGGCCGAGGAGAGCGGGCTGATCGCCGGCCTCGGGCTGCTGGTGCTCGACGAGACCTGCCGCCAGCTGGCCGCGTGGGACGCCGAGCTCGGCCCGGCGGCGCCGATGCGGGCCAACGTGAACGTCTCGGCGCTGCAGCTCGACGAGAACCTGCCGGCCCAGGTGCGCGCGGCGCTGCACCGCCACGCGCTCGACCCCGGCCGGGTGTCGATCGAGATCACCGAGTCGGCCCTCATGGTCGACCCGGCGCTGGCCCGCGGCGTCCTCCAGCAGCTGCGCGACCTCGGCGTCGAGGTGGCCATCGACGACTTCGGCACCGGCTACTCCTCGCTGGCCTACCTGCGGCACCTGCCGGTCGACTGCCTCAAGGTCGACCGCTCCTTCGTCGCCGAGCTGGCCGAGGGCCACGCGGAGATCGCCTCGGCGGTCATCGCGCTGGCCCACAACCTCAACCTCTGCACCGTGGCCGAGGGCGTGGAGACCGTCGAGCAGGCCGAGGCTCTGGCCCGGCTCGGCGCGACCTATCTCCAGGGCTTCAGCCTCGGCCGGCCCATGACCGGGCCGGACACCACCGCCTGGTTCGCCGCCCAGCGGGACGACGTCCCGCCGACCCCCTCCCCGGAGTCCTCCCGATGACCCCCCTCGTCGTCCTCTCCGCGCCGTCGTTCGACATCGAGCGGGTGCTGGCCAGCATCGACACGATGGCCGCGCAGAAGCCGGTCGCCGCGCAGATCGTCACGGTCGCCAACTCCGACGACACCAGCGCCAAGCGGCTGGCGGGCATCCTGGCCAGCGACGTCGCCCTGGCCGGCCGGGTGATGAAGCTGGCCAACTCCGCGTACTTCGGCATGCGCGGGCGCGTGACGTCGCTGCAGTTCGCGGTCACCGTCGTCGGCTTCACCACGGTGCGGACGATGGCCACCGTCGCGCTGACCGACCTCGACGACGAGTCGCGGCTGCCCGAGGACTTCTGGTCGGTGTCCACCAGCCTCGCCCTGGCCGCCTCCACGCTGGCGCCGCGCTTCGGCGAGCGCCCGCCGGACGCCCTCTGCATCGGCCTGCTCGCGCAGATGGGCGCCGCGCTGCTGCACCACAACGACCCCGAGGGCTACGGGGAGCTGTCCGCGGCCGAGCCGACCTTCCTCGGCCGGCGCGCCGCCGAGGTGCAGCGCTACGGCATCCACGCCCTGCGGCTGACCGCCGTCGCGCTGGAGCAGTGGGGCTTCCCGGCCGGCATGGTGTCGGCGCTCAAGACCGTCGACGACCTCGGTGACCCCGGCGGCAGCCTGCTGCGCGCCTCGTTCGAGATCGCCGCCCGGCTGTGCACCGAGGACTACGAGCCGGTGCCGGTGAGCCGGCTGACCTGCGGCGTGCTGGGCGAGGACGTGCTCCCGCCGGTGCTCGAGCAGGTCCGCGCCGACGCCGACGAGCTCCGCCGGGCGATGCTGGGGGAGTAGGGGCAACTCCATCTGGGTGGGACGGCGGCCACGCTGTCGTCCGCGTCCCGCGCGGGCCAGGATCTGCCGGCATGGACGCGGTTCCGCGGATGCGGGCGATGCTCAACGGCTACCAGGCCTCCTACGCGCTCTCGGTCGCCGCGAGCCTGGGGCTCTCCGACCTGCTCGCGGACGGGCCGCGGACGGTCGCCGAGCTGGCCGCGGCCACCGGTACCCACGAGCCGACCCTGCTGCGGCTGATGCGCGCGCTCGCCGCGCTGGGCGTCTACGAGCACGCAGACGACGGCGGATTCGCGCTCACCGAGCTCGGCGCCACGCTGCGCCGCGACGTGCCCGGCTCCCTCGCTGGGTGGGCCGAGCTCATCGGGCGGCCCTCCTACGTCGCCGCGTGGACGGCGCTGGCCGACAGCGTCCGCACCGGGGACAACGCCTTCGCCCGCGTGCACGGCACGTCGGTCTGGGAGTTCCGCGCCCGGAGGCCGGAGGAGCAGGAGATCTTCGACCGGGCGATGATCTCGCTGTCGTCCGCCGTGGCCGACGCGGTGGCCGCCGCCTACGACTTCGGCCGGTTCGGCACCGTCGTCGACGTCGGCGGGGGCCGCGGCGGGCTGCTGGCCGCGGTGCTCGCCCGGCACCCCACGGTGCGCGGCGTGCTCTTCGACCAGCCCGACGTCGTCGCCGCGGCGGGGCTCGGGGAGCGGTGCACGGCCGTCGGCGGCGACTTCTTCGCCGGGGTTCCCGAGGGCGGCGACGCCTACGTGCTCAAGGCCGTGATCCACGACTGGCCGGACGAGGAGTCGGTGGCGATCCTGGCCAACTGCCGCCGGGCCATGGCGCCGTCCGGGACCCTGCTGCTCGTCGAGCAGCTGCTCGACCTCGCGCCCGACCCGGTGCGGACGGCGTTCTCGGACCTGAACATGCTGGTCGCGCCCGGCGGCCGCGAGCGCGGGCTGGACGAGTACGGCGCCCTGCTGTCCGCCGCCGGGTTCCGGCTCGGCCGGGCCGTGCCCACGGGAACCGACGTGTTCGTGATCGAGGGCTTCCCCGCCTGAGGCGGGGAAGCCCTCGACCCTCACGCGTAGGGCGCGCCCAGGGGGTCGACCGTGGGGTAGGTGTCGACGGCGGCGGCGAGACGGGCCAGCGCCCAGTCGCCGTCCCCGAGGACGTGGTCGATGGCGGTCAGCCGGCTGGTGTAGTGGCCGATCTTGTACTCGGCGGTCACGCCGATCCCGCCGTGCAGCTGGATGGCCTCCTTGCCGATGTGCCGCGAGGCCCGGCTGGTCTGCAGCCGCACGCGCTCGGCCGCCTGGCCGACGTCGCCTCCGGCGTCGATGACCAGCGACGCCCACAGCGCGATGCTGCGGGCCAGCTCCAGCGACACGTACATGTCCGCGGCGCGGAAGGTCAGCGCCTGGAACTTGTTCAGCGTGACCCCGAACTGCTTGCGGGTCTTGAGGTACTCCGACGTCGTGGTCAGCGCGGTCGCCATCGCCCCGACCGCCTCGTGCGCGTAGGCGATGCGGGCCTCGGCCAGCGCGCGCTCGATCGCGGCCGTCTGGTCCGAGCCGCCGTCCCCGAGCGGCTCGGCCGGCGTGCCGGCGAACTCGACCTTGGCCGCGCGGCCGCCGTCGTGGGTGCGGTAGCCGGTACGTGTCAGCCCGTCGGCGTTCCCGCGGACGACGAACAGCCGGGTGCCTCCCTCGACGACGGCGCTCACGACGAGGACGTCGGCGCGGGCGCCGTTCAGCACCGGCTCCTTGACGCCGGTCAGCCGCCAGGTGCCGCCGTCCTCGGTGGCCTTGACGCCGCTGGCCGTCGGGGTCCAGCGGGTGCCCGGCTCGGCGTGCGCGAACGCCGGGACGAGCGTGCCCTCGGCGAGACCGCCGAGCAGCTCCTCCCGCTGCGCCGTGGTGCCCTCGGCCGCGATCAGGCCGCCCGTGAGGACGACCGCCTCGACGAAGGGCTCGGGTGCGATGACCTTGCCGATCTCCTCGGCCACGATCGCGACCTCGACCGGCCCGGCGCCCATGCCGCCGGACTCCTCGGGGAAGGGCAGCCCGAGCAGTCCCATCTCGGCCATCCGCGCCCAGGTCTTCTCGTCGAAGCCGGGATCGGCCGCGGTGACCCGGCGGCGCTGCTCGCTGTCGCCGTACGCGCGGGTCAGCAGCCCGCTCACCGCCTCCCGGAGGGCGATCTGCTCGTCGTCGTAGGTGAAGTCCACGGTGAGATCACAACCCCAGGATCGTGCCGGCGATGATGGTGCGCTGAACCTCGTTCGAGCCGCCGTAGATGGTGACCTTGCGGTAGTTCAGGTACTCGGGAGTGGCGGCCTGTGCCCACTCGGGGACGTCGGAGCCGTCGTCGGCGTAGGACGCCAGGGACAGCGGGCCGGCGAGGTCGACGAGCAGCTCGGTGGCCGCCTGCTGCAGCTCCGAGCCCCGCAGCTTGAGGACCGACGACGCCGGGTGCGGCCGGCCGTCGGCGGAGTGGGCGACCACCCGCAGCGCGGTGAGCTCGAGGGCGAGCAGCTCGTTCTCGAGTTCGGCGATCCGGGCGGTCGTGAACGGGTCCTCCGACAGCGGGGTGCCACCCACCACGATGCTGCGCGCGTGCTGCTTGGCGTCGCTGAGCAGCCGCTTGGTGTGGCCGACGCGGGCGATGCCGACCCGCTCGTTGCCGAGGAGGAACTTGGCGATCGTCCAGCCCTGGTTCTCCTCGCCGATCAGGTTCTCGGCGGGCACCCGGACGTCCTCGAAGAAGACCTCGTTGACCTCGTGCGTGCCGTCGAGCAGCTCGATCGGCCGCAGGGTGACGCCGGGGCTGTCCATCGGGAAGACCAGCATCGAGATGCCGCGCTGCTTCTTCTCCGCGGTCGGGTCGGTGCGGACCAGGCAGAAGATCCAGTCGGCGTGCTGGCCGAGCGTCGTCCACGTCTTCTGCCCGTTGACGACGTACTCGTCGCCCTCGCGGACGGCGGTGGTCCGCAGCGACGCCAGGTCGGAGCCGGCGTCGGGCTCGGAGAAGCCCTGGCACCACCAGATGTCCATGTTCGCCGTGGCCGGGAGGAAGCGCTCCTTCTGCTCCTGCGTGCCGAAGGCGGCCAGCACCGGGCCGATCATGCTGGCGTTGAAGGCCAGCGGCTCGGGCACCGCGGCCAGCTGCATCTCCTCCCGCCAGATGTGGCGCTGCAGCGGCGTCCAGTCCCTGCCGCCCCACTCGACCGGCCAGTGCGGCACGGCGAGACCCGCGGCGTTGAGGCTGCGCTGGCTCTCGACGTACTGGTCCTTGGTCAGGTGGCGGTGCGCCGCGACCGTGTCGCGGATCGACTGCGGCACCTGCGTGGTGAAGAAGGTGCGCATCTCCTCCCGGAAGGCCTCGTCCTCCGGGGACAGCTGCAACCGCATCGGACCTCTACTCCCTGACGGCAGCTCCGCCGTCGTCGACCGTGGATTCCCCCGACGATCCCACACGTCCTACCGCCCGGTAACCCGGGCGTCGGCCACTGCCGGGGCGGGGTCCGGGGCGCGGCGCAGCAGCGCCCCGGTGAGCGCCGCCGTGACCAGTGCGACCGCGCAGGCGACGGCGGCGATGGCGGTGTACCCGCCGCTCGCCGGCACCCCGCCGCCCTCCGGCGTGGCGGCCTCGAGCAGGGTGGCGGTCAGCGCGCTGCCGGTGGCGAAGCCGACGTAGCGCAGCACCTGGTTGAGGCTCATCGCGCTGCCGGTCTCGCTCGGCGGCACCGCCCGCGTGATCAGGCCGGGGAACGCGGAGAAGGCGCCGCCCACCCCGAACCCGGAGACGCCCATCAGCACGAACAGCTCCCACAGGTGGCTGCGGGCGGTGGCGAACAGCACCGCGGCGACGGCGATCACCAGCGCGCTCGCCGGCAGCACCAGGTGCCCCCGCCCGCGGACCACCAGCGCGCGGGCGACCCGGCCGGCGAGCAGGCTCCCCGCCGAGAACGGCAGCAGGATCAGCCCCGACAGCACCACCGACGCACCGAACCCGTACCCGGACGACGTCGGCGTCTGGGCCAGGAAGGTGACCGCGGCCAGCAGCAGGTAGTTGGCCAGCCCGACCAGCAGCGCCGCGGCGTGCGCGACGGCCGCACTGCGGCCGCGCGCCAGCCGCAGGTCGACCAGCGGGGCCGGCGTGCGCAGCTCCCACAGCACCCACGCGGTCAGCGTCAGCACGGCGACCGCGGCGAGCACGAGCAGCCACGGCGTGCCCCAGCCCTGCGCCTCGCCCTCGCTCAGGTACAGCAGGCCGCAGGCCAGCCCGGTGCCGAGCAGCAGCGCGCCGACGGCGTCCAGCCGGGCGGCGGGGCGACGGGGGGACGGCGGCAGGACGACGGCCGCCGCGACCAGCGCGACCGCGGGCACCGCCGCGCCGAACCAGAACGCCGTCCGCACCCCGCCCAGCTCGGCGATCGCCCCGGTGACCGGATAGCCCAGGCCCAGCCCCGCGGCCGTGGTGATCGACAGCAGGGCCGCCGTCGACCGCGCCCGCGCGCCGGGCAGCTCGTCGCGAGCCGTGGCGATGGCGAGCGGGGTGAGGCCCAGCCCGAAGCCCTGCAGCCCGCGGCCGGCGATCAGCCAGCCGAGGCCGAGCGGCAGCGCGGCCAGCACCCCGCCGGCCACGACGACGGCGAGCACCGCCAGCACGACCGCCCGCCGGTGCAGGCCGTCGCCGAGCCGGCCGACGACCGGCGTCGCGACCGCGCCGACGACGAGGGTGACGGTGAGCGTCCACTGCGCGTCGGCCAGGGAGGCCCCGGTGTCGCGGGCGATGGCCGGCACCAGCGGGGCACCGAGGCTGCTGATCACGGCGACGCAGGTGCTGAGGAAGATCAGCACGGGGACCAGGGCGCGCGGCGGGGCCATCGGGAGCGGGGCCGTCCTCGGGGATGGGGTAGGGAGCTGCCGTGATCCTTCGTACTCTCCGCGCGCACGGGCTCCTGCGCCCGCCGGGGCTGCAGACCGACGAGGAGCGCAGCGCCTCGCGGCTCGAGCTCTTCTTCGACCTCGCCTTCGTGCTCGTCGTCGCGGAACTGGCCGGCCGGCTGCGGGAGGACGTGAGCTGGCACGGCACGCTGGTGTTCGCCGGGCTGTTCACCACCGTGTGGTGGGCGTGGACCAGCGCCACCCTCTACGCCAACCGGTTCGACCACGACGACGTCCTGTTCCGGCTGTACAAGCTGGGCGAGATGGCCGCGGTCATCGGGCTGGCCGCGAGCGCCGCCGAGGCGACCGGCGACCGGCTGGGGATCTTCGTCGGCTGCCAGGTGGCGCTGCGGCTGCTGCTGCTCCTGCAGTACGGGCGCGCGCACCGGCACGTCGAGCAGGCGCGGCCGGTCGTGCGGCTCTACCTCGCCGGTACCGCTGCCGGCGCGCTGCTGTGGGCGGTCTCGCCGCTGCTGCCGCGGCCGGCGTGCTTCGCCCTGTGGGCGGCCGCCGTCCTGGTCGAGGCGGTGGTGCCGCTGCTGGTCACGCGGGCGAAGACCGACGTCCCCCTGCACCTCGAGCACCTGCCGGAGCGCTTCGCGCTGCTGGTCATCCTCGTACTCGGCGAGTCGATCGCCGCGATCGCCGGCGGGCTGATCGACGCGGAGTGGACGGCGCCGGCGGTGGCGGTCGCCGTCGTGTCGTTCGTCCTGGCCGCGGGGCTGTGGTGGAGCTACTTCGACCTGGCCGGCGCCGGCGCCAAGCGGCTGCTCAACCGCACCCGCGGGCACCGCAGCGAGCTCGCCCACGACGTCTACGTCTTCGGGCAGCTGCCGCTCTGCCTGGCGCTGGCCGCGATCGGCGCCGGGATCGAGCTGGGCGTGGTCGAGGGCGGCCGCGGCGAGGTGCCGCCGCCGACCCGGCTGCTGCTGTCGGGCGGCGTGGCCCTCTACTTCGTCGCGATGAGCGCCACCAACAGCGGCATGGCCGGCCGGTGGCGCAGCGGCTGGTGGTGGCCGGCCGGGGCCGCGGCGATCGCCGCCCTCGACGCCGCGCTGCAGCTGCCCGCCGTCGTGGTGATCGGCGGGCTCGCCCTGCTGGTGCTCGTCGTGGTCGCCATCGGCACGGTGCAGCGCGCGACCGGGCGGCTGGCCGCCGACCCCGTCTAGCGTTCCGAGTCAGGCAACCTCTGCCTCGGACACGAGGCGGGACGCGGCTGCCCAGGCCACCACGTGTCGACTCGTGGTGGCATCGCGCACCCGTGAAGCCGCCGCGATCCGACAAGGGGCGGCATCAGATCGGCTCACCGTTGCGAGACCGACTGCGGCACTAGGGTTCGCGCCCATGACCAGCGCGGCGGACGGGCTCGTCGTCGTCACCGGTGCGGCCGGTGCGCTCGGGCGGGCGGTGCTCGGGGAGTTCCGGTCGGCGGGGCGGACGGTCGTGGCCCTCGACCGGGCGGGGGAGCGGCTGGACGAGGTGGGCCGCGAGGACGGCGTCCACGCGGTCGCCGCCGACCTGGCCGACCGGGCCTCGGTCGCGGACGCCTGGTCGGAGATCGACCGGATCGGCGTCCCCGCCGCGCTGGTGGCGCTGGCGGGCGGCTTCCGGCCGAGCTCGCTGGCCGAGCTCACCGAGGAGCTGTGGGACGAGATGTGGCGGTCCAACGTCGCCTCGCTGCTGTGGTGCGCCCAGCAGGCCGCGCCGCGGATGACCGGGGGCGGGTCGATCGTGGCCGTCGGCTCGAAGACCGCCGTCGGCGGCAAGGCCCCGCTGGCGCACGCCACGAGCAAGGCCGCGGTCGTGCGGATGACCGAGCTGCTCGCCGAGGAGCTGCGCCCGCAGGGGGTGCGGGTCAACGCCGTCCTGCCGTCGGTGATCGACACCCCGGCCAACCGGTCGTGGATGTCGTCGGAGCTCGCCGCCCGCGCGGTCGCGCCGGCGGCGATCGCCCGGGTGATCGCGTTCCTCGCCGGGCCGGACTCGGCGCCGACGAGCGGGGCGCTGGTCCCGGTCTACGGGGACGCCTGAGCCCGTCCCTATGCTGCGCCGCCATGCGGATCGAGGGCATCTCGGCACTGGTCACCGGCGGCGCCTCCGGGCTGGGGCTCGCCACGGCACGGCGTCTGGTGGACAAGGGCGCGGCGAGCGTCGTCCTGCTGGACCTGAATCCGCCGGACGACGACGTGCTGGCCGAGCTGGGCACCGCCGCGGCGTTCGTGGCCGGTGACATCACCGACGAGGCCGCCGTGTCGGCGGCGCTCGACGCCGCCGAGGAGGCCGGGCCGGTGCGCGCGGTGGTGCACTGCGCCGGCCGCGGCGGGGACCGGGTGCGGATCATCGACCGGCAGCGGCAGCCGGGCCCGCTGGAGACCTTCGAGCAGGTGCTGCGGGTCAACCTGGTGGGCACCTACAACGTGTTGCGGCTGGCCGCGGCCCGGATGAGCGGCAACGAGATCGAGGACGGCGACCGCGGCGCGATCGTGCTCACCGCGTCGGTGGCGGCGTTCGACGGGCAGATCGGGCAGACGTCGTACGCGGCGTCGAAGGCCGGCGTCCACGGGATCACCCTCGTCGCCGCCCGCGACCTGGCCAGCTGGGCGATCCGGGTGAACACGATCGCCCCCGGCGTCTTCGACACCCCGATGCTGGCCCGGCTGCGCGAGGACATCCGGCAGGGCCTGGCGGACTCCGTGCCGCACCCCAAGCGGCTCGGCGACCCGGAGGACTACGCGCACATGGCGGTGAGCCTGCTGGAGAACGGCTACGTCAACGGCCACACCGTGCGGCTGGACGGGGCCATCCGGATGGCGCCGCGCTGATCGGTACGGTCGCCGACATGACGCGGGCCTCAGGACCGCTCGCCGGCATCCGGGTGGTGGAGCTGGCCGGGATCGGGCCCGGCCCGTACGCCTGCATGCTGCTGGCGGAGCTCGGCGCCGACGTGCTGCGCGTCGACCGGCCCGGCGGGGCGCGGCTGTTCCCGCCGGAGAAGGAGGCGCTGCACCGCAGCCGGCCGTCCGCGGCGGTGGACCTCAAGAGCGCCGAGGGCCGGGACGTCGTCCTCCGGCTGGCCGAGTCCGCCGACGTCCTCGTGGAGGGGCTGCGGCCCGGGGTGACCGAGCGGCTCGGGATCGGTCCCGACGACTGCCTGGCCCGCAACCCGCGGCTGGTGTACGCCCGGATGACCGGGTGGGGGCAGGACGGTCCGATGGCCGACCGCGCCGGGCACGACATCAACTACCTGGGGCTGACCGGGGCGCTGCACGCGATCGGGACGGCGGACAAGCCGATCCCGCCGCTGAACATCGGCGCGGACTTCGGCGGCGGCTCGATGTTCCTGGTCGTCGGCGTCCTCGCCGCGCTGCTCGAGCGGGCGACCAGCGGCCGTGGCCAGGTGGTCGACGCGGCGATGGTGGACGGCGCCAGCTCGCTGATCACGATGGTCCACGGGATGCTCGGCGCGGGCCTGTGGCGGGACCGCCGGGAGAGCAACCTGCTCGACGGCGGCGCGCCGTTCTACGACACCTACCGCTGCGCCGACGGCGGGCACGTGGCCGTCGGCGCGCTGGAGCCGCAGTTCTACGCGCAGTTCGTCGCGGGGCTCGGCGTGGACCTGCCGGGCGGCCAGCACGACGTGGCGCAGTGGCCGGAGCACCGGCGGCTGATCGCCGAGGCGTTCGCCTCCCGTTCCCGGGACGAGTGGACGGCGGTGTTCGACGGGACCGACGCCTGCGTGACGCCGGTGCTCAGCCTCACCGAGGCGCCTGCGCACCCGCATCTGGCCGCGCGCGGCACGTACGTCGAGACCGCCGCCGGCGCGCAGCCCGCGCCGGCACCGCGGTTCTCGCGGACGCCGGCCGCGGTGCGCGGCGCGCCGCGGGCGCCGGGGCAGGACACGGTGGCCGCGCTGACGGCGTGGGGCTTCGCCGAGGAGGAGGTGACGGCCCTGCTGGACAGCGGCGCGGTCGTGCAGAGCGACAGGGAGGAGATCCGGTGAGCGACGAGGTGCTGGTCGAGCAGCGGGACGGCGTGCAGATCATCACGATCAACCGGCCGGAGGCGAAGAACGCCCTGAACAAGGCGGTCGCCGAGGCGGTGGCCGCGGCCGTCGACGAGCTGGACGCCTCCGACGAGCTGCGGGTGGGCGTGCTGACCGGGGCCGGCGGGATCTTCTCCGCCGGCATGGACCTCAAGGGCTTCCTCCGCGGGGAGACGCCGGCGATCGAGGGCCGGGGGCTGTGCGGCATCACCCAGACGCCGCCGCGCAAGCCGCTGATCGGCGCGGCCGAGGGCTGGGCGCTGGCCGGCGGGTTCGAGCTGCTGCTCGCCTGCGACCTCGTGGTGGCCGCGGAGACCGCGCGCTTCGGCGTCCCCGAGGTGAAGCGGTCGCTGGTCGCCGCCGGGGGAGCGGCGCTGCTGCTGCCCAAGCGGGTGCCCTACGCCCTGGCGCTGGAGATGCTGCTGACCGGCGACCCGCTGACCGCGCCGCGGGCGGCGGAGATCGGGCTGGTCAACCGGCTGACCCCGGAGGGCGGCGCCCTGGACGGCGCGCTGGCGCTGGCCGCGACGATCGCGCAGAACGGGCCGCTGGCGGTCGCCGCCACCAAGCAGGTCGCGCGCAGCACGGTCGACTGGTCGTTCGACGAGGGCTGGGGCCGGCAGGCGGCGATCATCGACCCGGTGTTCGCCAGCGAGGACGCGCGCGAGGGCTCGACGGCCTTCGCCGAGAAGCGCGCGCCGGTGTGGAAGGGGCGTTGACCGAGCACAGCGTGCTCGACGTCCTCGACCTCGAGGAGATCGACCGGGACCTCTACCGCAGCCGGCTGCTGTTCGCCGACCCGTTCCCGCTCTACGGCGGGCAGGTGGCCGCGCAGGCGCTGCTCGCCGCCGGGCGGACGGTGCCCGACGGCCGGCTCCCGCACTCGCTGCACGGGTACTTCCTGCGCAGCGGGGACGCCGCCCGGCCCGCGATCTTCCGGGTCGACCGGGACCGGGACGGGCGGTCGTTCTCCGCCCGCCGGGTGGTGGCGATCCAGGGCGGCGAGGTCATCTTCAACATGTCGGCGTCCTTCGCCGCGCCGGGAACGGGCCCCGACGTGCCGGTCGACCCGGCACCCGACGCGGAGCACCCCGACGGACTGCCGCCGCACACCCTGCCGCGGCTGTTCTCGATGGAGGGCCGGCTGCCGAGCCAGCCGTACGCGGAGGCGCACTGGCCGACGCGGTTCTGGGCGCGCAGCACCGTCGGCCTGCCGGACGACCCCCTGGTGCACGCCTGCGTGCTCACCTACCTGTCCGACATCGGCACGGGGCTCTCCGCGCTACCGGACGACGAGGCCGCCCCCGGCCCCAGCCTGGACCACGCGATCTGGTTCCACCGGCCGGCGCGGACCGACGACTGGGTGCTCATGGACCTGGTGCCGCGCTCGGTCGCGGCCGGCCGGGGCTGGTACACCGGGACGCTGCACACCGTCGACGGGGTGCTCGCCGCGAGCTTCGTCCAGGAGTCGCTGTTCCGACCCGGCCCCAATCCGTTCCGCCGGAACGAGCGCCCGGCGTCCTAGAGTGCCAAGCAGTCACATCGTCGTGGAGAGGCAGAGAACATGCGGGACGCAGTCATCGTCGAGGCCGTCCGGACGCCGGTCGGCAAGCGGAACGGCGGGCTGTCGGGAGTGCACCCCGCGGAGCTGTCCGCGCACGTGCTGAACGCGCTCGTCCAGCGGGCCGGGGTCGAGCCCGGCGTCGTGGACGACGTGGTCTGGGGCTGCGTGTCCCAGGTCGGCGAGCAGACCTTCGACATCGCCCGGACGGCGGCGCTCGCCGCGGGCTGGCCGGAGTCGGTCACCGGGGTGACCGTGGACCGGCAGTGCGGCTCGTCGCAGCAGTCGGTGCACTTCGCCGCGGCCGGACTGGTCGCGGGCCACTACGACGTCGTCGTGGCCGGTGGCGTGGAGTCGATGAGCCGGGTGCCCATGGGCTCCTCGATCGGTGAGGGCGGGCGGCCGTTCCCGCAGGCCTTCCTCGACCGCTACGACGGCGTTCTCCCGAACCAGGGCGTCGGCGCGGAGATGATCGCCGAGCGGTGGGGCTTCTCCCGCCAGCAGCTCGACGAGTACTCGGTCGCCTCGCACGAGAAGGCCGCCGCCGCTCGCGACGAGGGCCGCTTCGACGCGCAGATCGCGCCGGTGACCACCGACGCCGGCGTCGTGCAGCAGGACGAGGGCATCCGGGAGTCGACGGTCGAGAAGCTCGGCACGCTCAAGACGGTGTTCAAGCCCGAGGGCGGCGTCATCACCGCGGGCAACTCGTCGCAGATCTCCGACGGCTCGGCCGCGCTGCTGATGACGACGTCGGAGAAGGCGCGCGAGCTGGGGCTGACCCCGATCGCCCGGGTGCACACCGCCGTCCTGGCCGGCGCCGACCCGGTGATCATGCTGACCGCGCCGATCCCGGCCACGCAGAAGGCCCTGCAGAAGTCGGGGCTCTCGATCGACGAGATCGGCGCGTTCGAGGTCAACGAGGCCTTCGCCCCGGTGCCGCTGGCCTGGCTGGCCGACCTCGGCGCCGACGCGAAGGCGCTCAACCCGAACGGCGGCGCGATCGCGCTCGGTCACCCGCTGGGCGGATCCGGTGCCCGGCTGATGACCACGCTCGTGCACCACATGCGCGACAACGGCATCCGCTACGGCCTGCAGACCATGTGCGAGGGCGGCGGCCAGGCCAACGCCACCATCCTCGAGCTGCTGTGACCTGCTGACGGAGACCGGCCGGCGTGCTTCGTGCACGCCGGCCGGTTCTGCTCTCCGGCGCCGCCGGCTCCCACTCGCACGGACAGGAGGCCGAGATGTCCCGGACGGCGGTGCCCGGGACGACGGTGGCCGAGGTGATGGCCGAGCTGGCCGGGCTCGAGGACCCCAAGATCCGCGACGTGAACGCCCGGCACGGGGACGACCACGGCGTGAACCTCGGCCAGCTGCGCGAGCTGGCCAAGCGGCTGAAGACCCAGCAGGAACTCGCGCGCGAGCTGTGGGTGACCGGCGGCAGCGCGGCGAGACTGCTCGCACTCCTGATCTGCCGCCCGAAGGCGTTCGAGCGCGACGAGCTGGACACCATGCTCCGTGAGGCACGCACCCCGAAGGTGCAGGACTGGCTCGTGAACTACGTGGTCAAGAAGAGCCCGCACTCCGAAGAGCTGCGCGTGGCCTGGTTCGCCGACCCGGATCCCGTGGTCGCGAGCGCCGGCTGGGCGCTGACCACCGAGCGAGTGGCGAAGAAGCCGGAAGGCCTCGACCTCCCGGAACTCCTCGACCTCATCGAGGCGGACATGAAGGACGCCCCGGAGCGCCTCCAGTGGGCGATGAACCACTGCCTGGCGCAGATCGGGATCGAGCACGCCGAGCTCCGCGCCCGGGCGATCGGCATCGGTGAGCGCCTGGAGGTGCTCAAGGACCATCCGACACCGCCGAACTGCACGTCTCCGTTCGCCCCCATCTGGATCACCGAGATGGTGAGCCGGCAGCGGGCCACGTAGGGCGCTCGCGCGACGACGGGAACGGTCGTCATACGGCGCAGGGGCGAACCGGAACAAGCCGTCCAGGGGCGAAGCGTTTCCCACGAGCCTGCCGGGCTAAGGGGACGTCCCGATCCGAGGGGTCTCCGGCTCGAACAGTGTGGCCGGGTCCCCTTCCGTACCCGCCCGGCGTGCGGCCTCGGGAGGCGACACGATGGAACCGAGTGAGCGGATCACCTGGGAGGACTGCCCGAACTGTCGACGGCCGGCGGCTGTCGGCTGGTTCGACGGCCGGCCCGTCGAGTTCGACTGTCCGGGTGGCTGCTGCCTGAGCGTGGTGCAGCTCGACGTCTTCGCCGCCGGGCGATCCAGTCCACCTGCCGACTGGTCGACGCATCCGTAGCGCTTCGACCGGTCGCCGGCCATCCGCGGGTGGATGTCCGTTCCCCGAGGGCGGGTCAGACGGGCAGGCCTGTCGCGTCGGCCCGTCGGCGCTCCCGGCGGAAGCGGATCGGACGACGGCAGCCCTCGCCGGTGCGGGCCAGGAGGACGACGCCGGCCGCGGCCACCACCGCCGCCGGCAGCCACACCGCCGCGTGCCCCGGCTCCAGACGCTCACCGAGCAGCAGCCGCGCCGCGGGCACGGCCGCGACCGGGTCGAGCAGGATCAGCGCCGGCAGCGACCACGCCAGCGCGCCGCGCGCATAGGCCTGCTGCCCGCCGATCTGGGCGACCACCGCGGTGATCAGCGCGCCCCACAGTGCGCTCCCGGCGAGCGCGGGGACCAGCCCCTCCGCCGACAGCGTCCGCAGTCCCACGGAGATGAGGACGGCGGCAATCCCCGCGGCGGTGCCGGCGGCCGCCCCGCACAGCAGCGCGCCGTGCGGCCCGTGCTTGAACAGGCTCGCCAGCCCCACGACCAGCAACACCGCGACGACGACCGCCACGGCCACGGCGACGGTGGAGGGCAGCCGCTCCGCGTCGTCCTTCGACGGGCGGGCGGCGACCAGGAAGACGGCGAGGCCCCCGGTGGTCAGCACCGCGCCGAGCACCTCCAGCCGCACCGGCCAGCAGCGGCGGCGCACGGACCGGATGCCGAGCGCCACCACCAGGCCCCCGGCGAGCACCGGCTGCACGACCGCGACCGGCGCGAAGGCCAGCGCCACCACCTGGGACGCCGTCCCGAGCACGGTGGCGCTCTGCCCGGCGAGGAACGCCGGGCGGGTCACCAGCCGCCGCATGCGCAGCGTGCCGTCGACCGTGCTCTCCTCCGCCGCCTCGTGCTGCAGGACCGCGCCGACCGCGAACAGCACCGCGGCCAACGCGGCGATCGCCGTCCCCAGGCCGTACCCGGTGCCCGGTGCCGCAGCTGCCTCAGCCAGCATGCGACGGCTATTCCCCGCCCGGCCGCGGACGTCACACGCACGTGGCGATGAGTGACGGGTGCAGCCGGGGGAGGGGTCGCTGGCGTACGGTTCAGCCCGACGATGCGGCGGGGAGGTGCCCGCCGGACGAGGCGCAGGAGAGGTCGTGACTGATCCCGGTGCCCGCGCGCCGGTCGATGCCGGGCTGCTCGGTGCGGCGCTGGACGCCGTCCCTGACGGTGTCGCGGTCTTCGACGGGGACTGGACCTTCGCCTTCGTCAACCAGGCCGCCGCCGCCCTGCTCGAGCGCCAGCGTGCCGAACTGCTCGGCCGCAACATCTGGATCGCCCTGCCCGAGCTCGGCGGCACGATCTTCCACAGCTTCCTGCTGCACGCCCGCAGCGTCGGCGAGCGGGTCACCTGGCACGGGTACTACGCGCCGGGCGCGCGCTGGCTGAACGCCACCGCCATCCGGGACGGCGACCGGCTGCACGTCACCTTCCGCGAGGCCAGCGACCACGGCCGGGAGGACGCCGACCCGCTCCTCGGCACGGACGACGAGCCGACGGCGGACGCCGACCGCGAGCGGCTGCGGTTCCTCGCCGAGGTCAGCGAGGCGATGATCAGCACGTCGCTGAACACGCAGAAGGCGCTCGAGACGCTGCTCGAGCTCGTCGTCCCCCGGCTCTGCGACTGGGCGGTCGTGGCGCTGATCGGCGAGGACCGGCAGCCCACCGAGACCGCCCGCGCGCACCGCGACCCCGAGCGGGTCGTGGACATGAACACCTGGCTCGACAAGCCGGCGCAGGGCGGCAACGACGACAACCCCATGACCGTCGCCTTCTTCACCGGCGAGCCGATCCACGTCCACCCGATCCCGCCGGAGCTGATCGAGCCGCAGATCACCAGCGAGAAGGAGCGCGCGGCCTGGGAGCGGCTGGACGCCGGCTCCTTCTTGATCGTGCCGCTGCGGGCGCGGGGCGAGACCTTCGGCGGGATCGCGATGGTGAACGACCGGAGCCGCGGTCCGCACAGCGAGATGGAGATCGCGACCACCGTGGAGGTGGCCCGTCGCGCCGGGCTCGCGCTCGACAACGCCCGGCTCTACGGCCGCCAGCTCAAGGTCGCCGAGACGCTGCAGCGCAGCCTGCTCACCCCGCCGCCGCAGCCCGACGACCTGCAGATCGCCGTCCGCTACCAGCCGGCGGCGATCAACATGCACGTCGGCGGCGACTGGTACGACGCCTTCCAGCAGGCCGACGGCGCGACCCTGCTCGTCATCGGCGACGTCGTCGGCCACAACGTCGACGCCGCCGCGGCCATGGGCCAGATCCGCAGCATCCTGCGCGGTATCGCCTACGACCGGCAGGAGGACCCCGCGCAGATCCTCACCCGCGTCGACGAGGTGGTGACCGGTCTGCACGTCGGCACGCTCGCCACCGCGCTGATCGCCCGGATCGAGCAGTCCCCGGAGCAGCACCGC
The DNA here is from genome assembly GCF_059428245.1 of Geodermatophilus sp. SMS 5-13. NCBI lineage: Bacteria > Bacillati > Actinomycetota > Actinomycetes > Geodermatophilales > Geodermatophilaceae > Geodermatophilus > Geodermatophilus sp. SMS 5-13. Next base: position 3,451,472 of record NZ_CP165729.1, on the reverse strand, counting down.
GACGGGCTGCGCGTGCTGCGGTGGTCGTCGGCCGGCCACCTGCCGCCGATCGTGCGGCACGCCGACGGCAGCGTGGAACTCCTGGCCACCCCGCCGGAGGCGCTGCTCGGCGCCGAGTCGGCGCAGATCCGCTCCGACCACGTGACCCGGCTGCTGCCCGGCGACACGGTCGTCTTCTACACCGACGGCCTGGTCGAGCAGGGGCGCACCACCATCGACGCCGGCCTCGACCGGCTGCTCGGGCTGGTCGAGCAGGTCGGCCAACTCGACGTCGACGAGCTCAGCGATCAGCTGCTCGACCGCATCGTCGCCCGCCGGAGTGAGGACGACGTCGCCATCGTCGCCGTCCGGGCCCATCCGCAGGACTGACCGCCGGTGCGGGTGCTCGTGGTCAACGCGGGCTCCAGCTCGCTCAAGGTCGACGTCGTCGAGGACGGCCGGCGGACGGCGTCGTGGGACGGGCTCCCCGACCAGCCTCCGGACGTCGACGCCGTGGGGCACCGTGTCGTGCACGGCGGGCCCGACCTCACCGAGCCCGTGCTCGTCGACGAGGACGTCGAGCGGCGGCTGCACGACCTGGTGGAGTTGGCGCCGCTGCACCAGCCGAAGTCGCTGCGCGGGCTGGCCGCGGCCCGGGCGCTGCTGCCCGGCGTCCCGCACGTCGCCTGCTTCGACACCGCGTTCCACGCCACGCTGCCACCCGCGGCCGCGACGTACCCGCTGCCACGGGCCTGGCGGGAGCGGTGGGGCGTGCGCCGCTACGGCTTCCACGGCCTCTCGCACGCATGGGCGGCCCGCCGCGCGGCCGAGCTGGCGCCGGGCAGCCGCCGCGTCGTCACCTGCCACCTCGGCGCCGGCGCATCCCTGGCCGCCGTCCTCGACGGGCGCAGCGTCGACACCACGATGGGCTTCACCCCGCTCGACGGCCTCGTGATGGCCACTCGCAGCGGCTCGGTCGACCCCGGGCTGCTGCTCTGGCTCGAGGAGCACGAGCGGCTGCGGCCGGCCGAGGTCGCCGAGGCGCTCGAGCACCGGTCCGGGCTGCTGGCGCTGGCCGGCACCGCCGACATGCGGGAGGTCCTGGCCCGCGAGGACGCCGACGCCCGGCTGGCGCTCGAGGTCTACCTGCACCGGCTGGCGGCCGGGATCGCCGCGATGACGGTGGCCCTCGGCGGGCTGGACGCGCTGGTCTTCACCGGCGGGGTGGGGGAGCGGGCGGCCGCCGTGCGCGGCGGTGCCGCGGGCCGGCTCGGCCACCTCGGCGTCGCCGTCGACGCCCGGCTCGACGCCGCGGCGACCGGTGAGGACGACGCCGAGATCTCGGCGCCGGGCGCCGGCGTCCGCTCTTTCGTCGTCCGCTCGCGGGAGGATCTGCAGATCGCCGCCGGCGTCGAGCGGGTGCTCGCGGCGGCGGCGCGGTCCGGGGGTTAGATTCCGGACCGAGGGGTTCCGGGGAGGTCGGCGATGGACGAGCGGCGCCCCGACCTGCGCATCTCCGACCGGGACCGCGCGGCGGCCGCCGAGCGGCTGCGGCTGGCCCTCGGCGAGGGCCGGCTCGACCTCCTCGAGTACGACGACCGGCTGGCGCGGGCATTCGCGGCGGTGACCTACGCCGACCTGGCGCCGCTGTTCACCGACCTGCCCGAGGCCGGCGAGATGACCGGCCCGACGGTTCCCCCGCTCCCGGCGTCCGTCCGACCCGCGAGGCCCTCGCCCGCGATCGCCCGGCTCCCCACCGCGCTCAAGGTGCTGTGGACGATCTGGCTGGCGGTCGTCTCGATCAACCTGACCGTGTGGGTGCTGGTCGGCCTCGACGGCGACCCGGCGTACTTCTGGCCGATGTGGCTGGCCGTCCCCGGCGCGGCGCTGTTCGGCATCTCGGCGGCCACCCTCGGCCTGCGCGGGCCCGAGCCGCCGGCGCTGCCGCCCGCCCCGCCGTCCCCACCCCGACCCGACGGAGATGCATGACCGCCCCCGACACCCTCGACGAGACCGGCGCCCGCTCGCGGCGGGGGCCCGTCCTGCTCGGCCTGGTGCTCACCATGGGCCTGGCGGCGATGGACACCACGATCGTGGCCACCGCCGTGCCGCAGATCGTCGACAGCATCGGCGGGTTCTCGATCTTCGGCTGGCTGTTCTCGGTCTACCTGCTGACCCAGACGGTGACCATCCCCGTCTACGGCAAGCTCGCCGACGTCTACGGCCGCAAGCCCGTGCTGCTGTTCGGCATCGTCGTATTCCTGTTCGGCTCGCTGTTGTGCTCGCTCGCCTGGAGCATGGTCGCGCTGATCGTCTTCCGGGCGGTGCAGGGGATCGGCGCCGGCGCCATCCAGGCCACCGTGCAGACGGTCGCCGGGGACCTGTACACGCTGCGCGAGCGCGGCCGGGTGCAGGGCTGGCTGTCCAGCGCGTGGGCGGTCTCGGCGGTCGTCGGCCCGGCGGTGGGCGGCCTGTTCGCCGACTACGTCAGCTGGCGCTGGATCTTCCTGATCAACCTGCCGCTCGGGGCGGTGGCGCTGGCGCTGATCGTGCGGTTCCTGCACGAGGGGCGGGGGCCGGCCCGCCGGCACCGGGTCGACTACCTCGGCAGCGCGCTGGTGCTGCTCACCTGCGGAGGGCTGATCTTCGCGCTGCTGCAGGGCGGCGTGGCCTGGCCGTGGTGGTCGGCGCCGAGCATCGCCTGCTTCGCCGCGGTCGTCGTCCTGGCGGTCGCCACCGTCGTCGTCGAGGGCCGCGCGGCCGAGCCCGTCGTGCCCGGCTGGGTGTGGCGCCGGCGCGAGCTCGTCGGCTCCAACCTCGGCTACGTCTGCCTCGGCCTGCTGGTCATCGGGCCGGCGACGTTCCTCCCGACCTACGCGCAGACCGTGCTCGGCTACGGCGCGGTGACCGCCGGCTTCGCGCTGGCCACGATGAGCATCAGCTGGCCGATCGCGGCGGCGACCTGCAGCCGGCTCTACCTGCGGATCGGCTTCCGCGACACCGCGCTGATCGGGGCTGCCGTGGCCTTCCTCGGCGTCGGCGGCTTCGTCCTCGCCCCGCCGCAGGCGCCGGCCTGGGCCGTCGTCAGCTCGACGCTGGTGCTGGGCGCCGGGCTCGGGATGATCTCCACGCCGCTGGTGGTGGGCATCCAGTCGACCGTCGACACCGGACGGCGCGGCGTGGCCACCGGCTCGCTGATGTTCTGCCGGTTCCTGGGGCAGAGCCTCGGCGCGGCGGTGTTCGGGGCGGTCGTCAACAGCACGCTGCAGAACCGGCTCGACGCGGCGCCCGCAGCGGTGTCCGGGTCGCTGCCGTCCACCGTGGACGGCGTGGAACCGGCGATCCTCGCAGGGGACCTGCCCGGCGCGGGCCTGGACTACCTGCGCTCGGCCATGGCCGCCGCCACCGAGCACCTCTACCTCGGTCTGACCGCGGTGGCGGTGCTGGCGTTCGCCGTCCTGCTCATCGCGCCGCGACGGTTCCCCGTGCTGGAGCAGCCGCCGGCTCAGTCACCGGACGACGTGGCGGCGGCGGTGTAGAGGTCGGCCATCGCCTGGCGGAGCTTGTACTTGAGCACCTTGCCGCCGACGGTCTCGGGCAGCGCGTCGGCGAAGACGACGGCCTTCGGCGTCTCGAAGCCGGCCAGCCGGCCGCGGGCCCACTCGACGAGCTCCTCCTCGGTGACCGTCGCGGCGGGCGCCCGCACGACGACGGCGGTCACCGCCTCGCCCCAGCGGTCGTGCGCCAGGCCGATCACCGCCGCCTTGGCCACCTGCGGGTGCTCGTGCAGCAGCGCCTCGACCCGCAGGCTGGAGACGTTCTCGCCGCCGCTCTTGATGATGTCCTTGTAGCGATCGACCATGATCCGCAGGCCGTCGTCGTCGACCACGCAGCTGTCGCCGGAGTGGAACCAGCCGTAGCGGAACGCCTCCTCGGTCGCCGGCAGGTCGCGGTAGTAGCCGGAGCAGACGGCGGGGGAGCGGTAGACCGCCTCGCCGGGGACGCCGGGCTTGCCCAGCAGGTCCGAGCCGTCGACGTCCATGATCGTGGAGGCCAGCAGCGGGTTCGGGATGCCGACGAAGTTGACGCTCGACCCGGCCTGCTCGTACTTGTCCCGCTCGCGGTCCGGCCAGAAGCGGTGGCAGCTGATCGCCTCGGTCTGCCCGAAGATGCCGACCAGCAGGAAGTCCTGCCCGCACCGCTCCTTGAGGCCGGCCAGCACGCCGGGCTCGACCGCGCCCCAGCCGTAGACCAGCACCGTCAGGGCGACGTCGCCGTCGTCCGCGTCGAGCGCCGCCGCGAAGGCCTTCACCAGCTGGGGCGAGCCGCCCCACAGCGCCGTCACCCGCTCGCGGCGCACCGCGGCGGCCATCTCGGCGGGCACCGGCCGGCGGCCGATCACGAACCGGCCGCCGGCGAGGAAGGCCGGCAGCGAGAGAGCCTGGTCGGCGACGTGGTAGATCACCGGCAGGAACGAGCAGAGCACCAGGTCGGCCTCGACCGGCACGCCCCGGGTCAGCGACAGCGCGAAGGCGTAGGCGCCCAGGTGCGCGTAGCTGTGCGAGAGCATCACGCCCTTCGGCAGCGCCGTCGTCCCCGAGGTGAACAGCAGCTCCCAGATGTCGTCGCCGTGGACGACGGTGTCCGGCTCCTCCGGCGAGGCGCCGGCGAGGAAGTCGGGGAACGCGACGCTGCCTGCGACCGGCCCGCCGCCGATCCCGATGGTCACGTCCGGGGCGACCCCGGCGGCGTCGAGGGCCGGCCGCACGGCCGGCCACAGCTCGGCGTCGACGATCGCGAACCGCGGCTCGGCGAGGGCGATGAGCTGCGTGACGACGTCGGGGGCGAGCGACGGGTTGAGCGGCACGTTGACCATGCCGGCCTTGGCGACGCCGAGCTTGGTCAGGTAGGCCTCGACCGAGTTCTCGCACAGCAGCAGCACGCGGTCACCGCGCCGCAGCCCGCGGGCGAGCAGGCCCTGGGCGACGCGATTCACGACGTCGTCGGCCTGGCGGTAGGTCAGCCGCTCGAACTCCGGCGTGGCGAACGCCCCGGGCCAGCCGGTGATCGCCACCCGGTCGGGCCGGCTCCAGATCATCCGCTCCAGGACGTCGCCGACGCAGACGCGGTCCCAGCGGTTGTCCGCCCGGCGCTCGTAGAGCTTCTCGACGTCGATGGCCATGACGGCTCCCGGTGCTGGGCGCGAAGGACGGTTGGTGAATCGTCGTGCACTACCGGGGTCCGCCGTCAAGGACTCTTGTGACCGGGGCCACGGATCGGGCAGTCTGACGACGTTCTAGTGAACCGTCGATCACAACCGGAGCGAGCCCGTGGACTTCGCCGAGAGCGCCGAGATGCAGGCCCTCCGGAAGACCGTCCGCGACATCGCCGGCCGCTTCGGCGGCGCCTACTACACTCGCAAGGCCGAGGCGCACGAACCGTGCGACGAGCTGTGGCACGCCCTGGGCGATGCGGGCTTCATCGGCATCAACGTGGCCGAGGAGCACGGCGGGGGCGGTGCCGGGCTGCGCGAGCTCGCCGCCGTCGTCGAGGAGACCGCTGCCGCCGGCTGCCCCCTGCTCCTGCTGCTGGTCTCCCAGGCCATCTCCGCGGAGGTGATCGGCCGCTACGGCAGCGACGAGCAGAAGGCCCGCTGGCTGCCCGGGCTGGCCTCCGGCCGCAGCAAGGTCGTCTTCGCGATCACCGAGCCCGATGCCGGGTCCAACACCCACGAGCTGGCCACGGTCGCGGTCCGGGACGGCGACGACTGGCTGCTGTCGGGCACCAAGTACTACATCTCCGGCGTCGACGAGGCCGACGCGATCCTCGTCGTCGCCCGCACCGGCTCCGAGCGCGGCCGCGACCCGGCCACGAACAAGCCGCGGCTGTCGCTGTTCGTCGTCCCCACCGACACCCCGGGGCTCGAGGCGCGGCCGCTGCCGGTCAGCGCCCAGCTGCCGGAGCGGCAGTTCACCCTGTACTTCGACGAGGCCCGGCTCGGTCCCGAGGCGCTGGTCGGCGAGGAGGGCGACGGCTTCGCCCAGGTCTTCCACGGCCTGAACCCCGAGCGGATCACCGGCGCGGCGCTCGGCGTCGGCCTCGCCCGCTACGCGCTGGACCGCGCCGCCGACTACGCCCGCACCCGCGCCGTCTGGGACAGGCCGATCGGCACCCACCAGGGCGTCAGCCATCCGCTGGCCAAGGCCAAGATCGAGACCGAGCTGGCCGCGCTCATGGTGCGCAAGGCCGCCTGGGCGCACGACCTGGGCCTGCCGGCCGGCGAGGCGAGCAACATGGCCAAGTACGCCGCGGCCGAGGCGGCGCTGGCCGCCGTCGACGCGGCGATCCAGACCCACGGCGGCAACGGGCTGTCCGCCGAGTACGGCCTCGTTCCGCTGTGGGGGCTGGCCCGGCTGCTGCGCATCGCCCCGGTGAACCGAGAGATGATCCTCAACTTCGTCGCCCAGCACAGCCTGGGCCTGCCGAGGTCCTACTAGTGGCGCACCCGCGGGTCGACGAGGGCACTGTGCTGCGCTCGACGCTCGACACCGCCGACGAGCAGTACCGCACCAACCGGACGGCGCAGCTCGCCCTGCTCGAGCAGCTGGAGGAGCAGCTGGACCTGGCCCGCGCCGGCGGCGGCGCGCGCTACGCCGAACGGCACCGGGCGCGCGGGCGGTTGCTCGCCCGGGAGCGGCTGGAGCTGCTGCTCGACCGCGACTCGGCGTTCCTGGAGCTCTCCCCGCTGGCCGCGTGGGGCACCGAGTTCACCGTCGGCGCGAGCGTGATCACCGGCATCGGCGTCGTCGCCGGCGTGGAGTGCGTGCTGATCACCCACGAGCCCACGGTGCGCGGCGGCGCGATGAACCCGTGGTCGCTGAAGAAGGTGCTGCGGGCGCTGGAGATCGCCCGGGTCAACCGGCTGCCGGTGATCAACCTGGTCGAGTCCGGCGGCGCCGACCTGCCCACGCAGTCGGAGCTGTTCGTGCCGGCCGGCAAGATCTTCCACGACCTCACCGAGCTCTCGGCGATGGGCGTCCCGACGATCGCGCTCGTCTTCGGCAACTCGACCGCCGGCGGCGCGTACGTGCCAGGCATGTGCGACTACGCCGTCCTGGTCGACCAGCAGGCGAAGGTGTTCCTCGGCGGACCGCCGCTGGTCAAGATGGCCACCGGTGAGGACGCCGACGACGAGGAGCTCGGCGGCGCCCGCATGCACGCCCGGGTCTCCGGGCTGGCCGACCACTTCGCCGTCGACGAGCGGGACGCGATACGGCTCGGCCGGCGGATCGTCAGCGAGCTGAACTGGCGCAAGCTCGGCCCCGGCCCCTCGCTGCCGGCCGACGAGCCGCGCTACGACCCCGACGAGCTGCTCGGCATCGCCCCGGCCGACATCCGCGTGCCGTTCGACCCGCGGGAGGTGCTCGCCCGCGTCGTCGACGGCTCCCGGTTCGGCGAGTACAAGCCCGAGTACGGCACCAGCCTGGTCACCGGCTGGGCGTCGGTGCACGGCTTCCCGGTCGGCGTGCTGGCCAACGTCCGCGGCGTGCTGTTCAGCGAGGAGGCGAAGAAGGCGACCGAGTTCATCCAGCTGGCCAACCAGGTCGACACCCCGCTGGTCTTCCTGCAGAACACCACCGGCTACATGGTCGGCAAGGACTACGAGCAGGGCGGCATCATCAAGGACGGCGCCAAGATGATCAACGCCGTCACCAACAGCACCGTCCCGCACATCACGATCAACACCGCGGCCAGCTTCGGCGCCGGCAACTACGGCATGAGCGGGCGGGCCTACGACCCGCGGCTGATGTTCGCCTGGGTGGGCGCGAAGCTCGCGGTCATGGGCGCCGCCCAGCTGGCCGGGGTGCTGTCCATCGTGGGCAAGGCGGCGGCTGCGGCGTCCGGGCGGCCGTTCGACGCCGAGGCGGACGACGCGCGCCGGCGGGCGATCGAGGCGCAGATCGACGCCGAGTCGCACTCGTTCTTCGTGACCGCGCGCCTCTACGACGACGGCCTGCTCGATCCGCGCGACACCCGCACCGCGCTCGGCATCGCGCTGTCGGCGGCCCACAGCGGCCCGATCGAGGGGCGCCGCGGCTTCGGCGTCTTCCGGATGTGACCGCGGTGCTCACCACCCGCAGGGGCCGAAGTGGCCATTTTGGCCGTCCGGGGAAGGCGTGATGATCCGGAAGCTGCTGGTCGCCAACCGCGGCGAGATCGCGCTGCGGATCCTGCGCACCGCGCGGGCGATGGACATCGCCACGGTCGCCGTCTTCTCCGACCCGGACGCCGATGCGCCGTTCGTCGCCGCCGCCGACGAGGCGGTGCGCCTGCCCGGGGCGACGCCGGGGGAGACCTACCTGCGCGGCGACCTGATCGTCGAGGCGGCGCGGGCAACCGGCGCGGACGCCGTCCACCCGGGGTACGGCTTCCTGTCCGAGAACGCCGGCTTCGCGCGGGCCTGCGCCGAGGCCGGGCTGGTCTTCGTCGGCCCGTCGCCGGAGGCGATCGAGGCGATGGGCTCGAAGACGGCGGCCAAGGAGCGGATGGCCGCCGCCGGGGTGCCCACGCTGCCCGGCGCGGTGATCGGCGCCCGCGGCGAGCTCAACGCCGACGCGCTCATCCGCGCGGCCGACGGGATCGGCTACCCGCTGCTGGTCAAGGCCGCGTACGGCGGGGGCGGGCGCGGCATGCGGATCGTCCGCACGCCCACCGAGCTGGCGGAGGCGGTGGCCGGCGCCCGCCGCGAGGCGGCCTCGGCGTTCGGGGACGGCACCGTGTTCCTGGAGCGGTTCGTCGAGCGGCCGCGGCACGTCGAGGTGCAGGTCTTCGGCGACAGCCACGGCACCGTCGTGCACCTCTTCGAGCGCGAGTGCTCGATCCAGCGGCGCTACCAGAAGATCGTCGAGGAGGCGCCGTCCCCGGCGGTCACCCCGGAGCTGCGGGCCGAGCTCGGCGCGGCCGCGGTCGCCGCGGCCAAGGCGATCGACTACGTCGGCGCCGGCACCGTCGAATTCGTGCTCGACCGGTCCGGCCGCTTCTTCTTCCTCGAGGTCAACACCCGCCTGCAGGTCGAGCACCCGGTCACCGAGCTGGTCACCGGGCTGGACCTGGTCCGCGTGCAGCTGCAGGTGGCCGACGGCGAGCCGCTGCCCGACGAGGTCACCGGCGCGTCGATCACCGGGCACGCGGTCGAGGTGCGGCTCTACGCCGAGGACGTGCCGGCCGGCTTCCTGCCCGTCACCGGCAGCGTGCACCGGTTCGCCGTCCCGGCGCTGCCCGGCGTGCGGGTCGACGCCGGCGTCGCCGACGGCTCGGTCGTCAGCACCTACTACGACCCGATGCTGGCCAAGGTCATCGCGCACGGGCCGACCCGCGACGCCGCCTGCCGCACCCTGGCCCGCGCACTGGCCGAGGCGCGGGTGCACGGCGTCACCACCAACCGCGACCTGCTCGTGGGGGTGCTGCGCGAGGCGGAGTTCCGCCGCGGTGAGATCGACACCGGCTACCTGGAACGGCACGACCCGGCCGAGCTCGCCCGCAACCCGCGGGAGGAACTCGCGCTGCGGGTGCACGCGCTGGCCGCGGCGCTCGCGGCGGCCGCCGAGCGCCGGACCGGCGCCCGGGTGCAGGCGAGCATCCCGGCCGGCTGGCGCAACGTGCCCAACGCCGACCAGACGGCCGTCTTCACGGCAGGCGACCGGACCCTCGAGGTCGGCTACCGGTTCACCCGCGACGGGCTGCGGGCGCGGGTGGACGGCGAGCGGCTGGACGTCACCGCCGGCGAGGTCAGCGCCGACCGCGTGACGCTCACCGTCGAGGGCGTCCGCCGCACCGTCGACGTGCACCGGGTCGGTGACACCGTCTTCCTCGACAGCCCGCTGGGGGCCACGTCGCTGACCGAGGTGGAGCGCTTCCCCGAGCCGGTGGCAGAGGAGGAGGCGGGCTCGCTGCACGCCCCGATGCCGGGCACGGTCGTGCGGGTCGAGGTCGCCGAGGGGCAGGAGGTCGCGGCCGGCACGGTGGTCGTCGTCCTGGAGGCGATGAAGATGGAGCACGCCGTCCGCGCGCCGCACGACGGCGTGGTGACCTCGCTGTCGGCGACGGTGGGGCAGGCCGTCGACACCGGACACGTGCTGGCGGTGGTGCACGCATGAGCGTGGTCACCTACCAGGTCGAGAACCGGGTCGCCTGGCTGACCATCGACCGGCCGGAGGCGCGCAACGCGCTCTCGGCCGAGGTCCGCGCCCAGCTGTGGGACGGCGTGCACCGGTTCAACGCCGACGACGAGGCGGCGGTGCTCGTGCTCACCGGCGCCGGCGACCAGGCCTTCTGCGCCGGCGGGGACCTCCGGGAGATGGCCGACACGGCGATGACGACGGTGCCGGTGGACTTCCTGCCGCAGTTCGGCCGCAACGTCGTCGTCGACAAGCCGACCATCGCCGCGGTGAACGGCGTCGCCTACGCCGGCGGCTTCCTGCTGGTGATGAACTGCGACCTCGTCGTCGCCGCCGAGCACGCGCGCTTCGCGATCACCGAGGCGAAGGTGGGCCGCGGCATGCCGTGGGCGGCGCCCCTGCCGCTGCTGGTGCCGCCGCGGGTCGCGATGCAGCTGCTGCTCACCGGCGACCCGATCGACGCGCGCCGCGCGCACGAGGTCGGCCTGGTCAACGAGGTGGTGCCGCTCGCGGAGCTGCGCGCGACGACGCAGGCGCTCGGCGAGCGGATCGCCGGCAACGCCCCGCTGTCGGTGCGGGCGGCGAAGAAGACGGTGCGGCTGACCGCCGAGCTGCCGCTGGGCGCGGCCTTCGACCAGGCCGAGGAGATCTGGGCGCCGATCTACAGCAGCGCCGACGCGCAGGAGGGGCCGGCCGCGTTCCGCGACAAGCGCGCCCCGGTCTGGAAGGGGGCGTGATGCCGGCCGACATGGGCGCGCTGACCGCCGACCTCGCGGCGGAGTCCGCGGAGCTCTACGAGGTGCTCTCGGTGCTCGCCGAGCCGGACTGGGGCCGGGACACCCCGGCGGAGGGCTGGACCGTCCGCGACCAGGTCACCCACCTCGCGTACTTCGACGGGACGGCGGTGCTCTCCGCCACCGACCCCGACCGCTTCCGCGCCGAGGCCGACGAGGTCATGGCCGGCGGCATGGACTTCCCCGACCGGATCGCCGCGGACCACCGCGACCTGTCCGGCGCCGAGGCGTTCGCCTGGCTGCAGCGGGCCCGCCGCGACTACCTCGACACCTTCGGCGCCCTCGACCCGGGTGCGCAGCTGCCCTGGTACGGCCCGCCGATGAGCGCCGCGTCGTCGGTCACCGCCCGGCTGATGGAGACGTGGGCGCACGGGCAGGACGTGTTCGACGCGTGCGGCCTGGTCCGCCGGCCCACCGCGCGGTTGCGGCACGTCGCGCACCTCGGGGTCCGCACGCTGGGCTGGAGCTTCCGGCTGCGCGGCCTGCCGGTGCCCGAGGCGCCGGTGCGGGTGGAGCTGACCGGGCCCGACGGCGACGCGTGGACCTGGGGTCCCGAGGACGCCGCCGACCGGGTGACCGGCCCGGCCGAGGACTTCTGCCTGCTCGTCGTCCAGCGCCGGCACCGGTCGCAGACCGCGCTGACCGCGTCCGGCGCGGTCGCAGACCGGTGGCTCGACGTCGCCCAGGCGTTCGCCGGCGCGCCCGGCCCCGGCAGGACGGAGGCACGGAGATGAGCCCGCCCACCGGCCCGCCCCGGCTGGCCCCGCGCCGCGCGGTGCGGATCGCCAACTGCTCCGGCTTCTACGGCGACCGGCTCGCGGCCGCCCGGGAGATGGTCGAGGGCGGCCCGATCGACGTCCTCACCGGCGACTACCTGGCCGAGCTGACCATGCTGATCCTCTGGAAGGCCCGGCAGAAGGACCCGAGCGCCGGCTACGCGCGCACCTTCCTCAAGCAGCTGGAGGACGTGCTCGGCACCTGCCTGGACCGCGGGATCCGGATCGTCACCAACGCCGGCGGGCTCAATCCGCTCGGCCTCGCCGACGAGGTCGGCAAGCTCGCCGCGACGCTGGGCCTCGCCCCCAAGGTCGCCGCGATCACCGGGGACGACCTGCTCGACCGGCTGCCGGAGCTGCAGGCCGCCGGCGTCGACCTGGCCCACTTGGACACCGGCCGCACGCTGGCCGAGGCGGGCGTGCAGCCGATCTCGGCCAACGCCTACCTGGGCGGGTGGGGGATCGCCGAGGCGCTGGCCGCCGACGCCGACGTCGTCGTCTGCCCCCGGGTCACCGACGCGTCGCTGGTGGTCGGCCCGGCCGCCTGGTGGCACGGCTGGCGGCGCTCGGACTGGGACGCCCTCGCCGGCGCGGTCGCCGCCGGGCACGTCATCGAGTGCGGGCCGCAGGCCACCGGCGGCAACTACGCATTTCTCGACGAGGTCACCGATCGCCGCTATCCCGGCTTCCCGATCGCCGAGGTGGACGTCGACGGCAGCAGCGTGATCACCAAGCACCCGGGCACCGGCGGCGTGGTCACGGTCGGCACGGTCACCTCGCAGCTGCTCTACGAGATCGCCGAGCCGGCCTACCTCAACCCCGACGTCGTCGCCCACTTCGACACCGTCGCGCTGACCCAGGAGGCGCCCGACCGGGTGCGGATCAGCGGCACCCGCGGCAGCCCGCCGCCGGACACGCTCAAGGTCGCCCTCAACTACCTCGGCGGCTACCGCAACACGATGACGCTGGTCCTCACCGGCCTGGACATCGAGGCCAAGGCGGCGTGGGCGGAGGAGCTCCTGTTCGGCCTGCTCGGCGGGCGGGCGAGCTTCGCCGAGACCGACGTCCGGCTGCTGCGCTTCGACACGCAGGACGCGCCGACCAACGAGCAGGCGACCGCGCACCTGCGGATCACGGTCAAGGACGGCGACCCCGCGAAGGTCGGCCGCCGGTTCTCCGACGCCACCATGGCGCTGGCGCTGGGCGGCTACGCGGGGTTCCACACGACGACGCCGCCGACCGGGGAGAGCGCGTACGGCGTCTACTGGCCGGCGCTGGTGCCCGCCGACGAGGTGGAGCACGTCGTCCACCTGCCCGACGGCACCACCACGACGATCCCGCACCTGACCTCGTTCCCGACGTCCGGCCAGTCGGTATCCGCGCCGGCGCCGCCGGCCGCGGAGGTGCCCGACGGCCCCACGGTGCGGCTGCCGCTGGGGACGGTCGCCGGGGCGCGGTCGGGGGACAAGGGCGGCAACGCCAACGTCGGGTTCTGGGCGAGGGACGACGCCGCGTACGCCTGGCTGGCCGCGGAGCTGACCCCCGAGCGGGTCCGCGAGCTGCTGCCCGAGGCCGCGGACCTCGAGGTCCGCGTCTACCCCCTGCCCAACCTGCGCGCGGTGAACGTGGTGGTCGTCGGGTTGCTCGGCGAGGGCGTCGCGGCGAGCACCCGGCCCGACCCGCAGGCGAAGGGGCTGGGGGAGTACCTCCGGTCCCGTCTCGTGGACCTGCCGGCCGCGCTGGTGCCCTGATGTCGGAGACCGTGCGCACCCGTGACCCGGACCGCCGGGAGCGGATCCTGCGCGCGGCCGCCGAGCTGGTCGCCGAGCGCGGCTTCCACGCGGTGAGCATGGCCGACATCGGCGCGGCGGCCGGGATCGTCGGGTCGGGGGTCTACCGGCACTTCGACTCGAAGTCCGCCGTCCTCGTGGCGCTGCTCGACGAGGGGATGGCGCGGCTGCTGACCACCGCCGCCGACGCGGTCGGCTCCGGCCGGCCCGACGCCGAGGTGCTCGACGAGCTGGTCCGCGACCAGGTGCGCTTCGCCGTCGACGAGTCGGTGCTCGTCCGGCTCTGGTTGCGGGAGGTGCAGACCCTCCCGGACGGCGACCAGCGGCGGCTGCGCCGGCTGCAGCGGCACTACGTCGAGGAGTGGGTGCACAGCCTGCGCGAGCTGCGCCCCGAGCTCTCCGACGCCGACGCCCGGGCACGGGTGCACGTGGCGATCGGCGCGATCCAGTCGGCGGCCACCTGGAACGCCGGCGTTCCGCGCGACGACCTGGTCGCGCTGCTGTCCGAGTGCGCCCGACGGTGCCTGACTGCTTGAACAGAGGAGACAGCGATGGACGTGGCCCAGAACCTCATCCAGCGGGTCAACGTCGGCGACAGCCTGACCCGGACGGCGGCGGCACGGCCGGACCACCCCGCGGTGGTCGACGGCGACCGGAGCTGGACCTACGCCGAGCTCGACGCATGGGTGAACCGGATCGCGCACGGCCTGACCGGCCGGGGCTACACGCGGGGCGACGCGCTGGGCGTGGCGTCGGGAAACAGCGCCGAGTTCCTCGCCGTCTACTACGCCTGCGCCAAGCTCGGCGTCGTCTGCGTGCCGATCAACCTCGGCTGGCGGCCCGACGAGGTGGCCTACGTGCTCGACCACTCGCGCTCCCGCGGGCTGGTCGTGGAGTCCCAGCTGGTCGGGGCCATGACCGAGGCGGTCGCGAAGGTCCCGGAGATCGCCGACGTGATCGTCGCGCCGGGCCTGGGCGCCGACTACGAGCGGGAGCCCGCCGAACGCTCGTGGACCGCCCTCGAGGAGCTCGCCGCCGACGACGCGAGCCAGCCGCAGGTGCTGGTGGAGGACCGCGACCCGCTCAGCTACCTCTACACCTCGGGGACGACGTCCTTCCCGAAGGGCGTCGTCGGCAGCCACCTGGCCATCTACCTGGAGTCGATGTCGACCGCGCTGGACAACGGCTGGAACGCGCGGGACCGCTTCCTGGCGATGATGCCGCTGTTCCACACCGCGCAGCTCAACGCGTTCAGCACGCCGGCGGTGCTGGTGGGCGCGACCATCCACCTGCTGCGCGGCTTCGACCCGGCGGTCTTCCTCGAGACGATCGAGCGGGAGCGGATCACCCAGGTCTTCGGCCTGCCGATGATGTACCGCGCCGCGCTGGAGCACCCGACCTTCGGCGAGCGGGACGTCACCAGCCTGCGCCGGGCGGTGTACGCGATGGCGCCGATGCCGGACGCGCTGATCCGGGCCTGCCTGGCGGGGTTCGACTGCGACTTCGCGCTGCTGTTCGGGCAGACCGAGATGAGCCCGTGCACGACCTTCTTCCGGCCGGAGCACCAGCTCACCCACATCGGCGCCGTCGGCACGCCGATCACCGGGGTGCAGGTGGCGGTCATGGGCCCGGACGGGTCACTGCTGCCGACCGGCGAGCTGGGGGAGATCGTCTACCGCGGGCCGTCGGCGATGACGGAGTACCTGCGCAACCCGGAGGCGACCGCGGCGGCCTTCGAGCACGGCTGGTTCCACTCCGGGGACGTCGGCCGCTTCGGCGAGGACGGCGTGCTGTGGTTCGCCGACCGGTACAAGGACGTCATCAAGAGCGGCGGGGAGAACGTCGCCTCGATCGAGGTGGAGAAGGCCGTCTACGCCGCCGATCCGCGGATCGCCGAGGCGGTCGTCGTCGGGCTGCCGCACCCGCGGTGGAGCGAGGCGATCACCGCCGTCGTCGTCCCGAAGCCCGGCGAGCAGCTCGACGAGGCCGCGCTGATCGCCGAGCTCAAGCAGCGACTCGACGGCTACAAGGTGCCCAAGGCGGTCGTGGTCGTCGACGAGCTGCCGAAGACCTCGACCGGCAAGATCCAGAAGAACGTCGTCCGCCAGCGGCACGCGGCGCTGTACGGGGGCCACGATCAGCTCAGGTGATCGTGGCGGCTCCTGGCTCAGGTTGGGACGTGAACCGGGACGCGCTGCGGTGAGCCAGGACCGCGCCTCCCGGGCTACGCGGACTCGGCGTTCTGCGCGGCCAGCTGCTCGCGCACCTTGTCCATGTCGAGGCTGCGGACGCCGGCGATCAGCTGCTCCAGCGTGGGCCCGGGCAGGGCGCCGGCCTGGTTGAACACCAGGATGCCGTCGCGGAACGCCATGAGGGTCGGGATCGACCGGATGCCGGCCGCGGAGGACAGGGCGTCCTCGGCCTCGGTGTCGACCTTGGCGAACACGATGTCAGGGTGCTGCTCGCTGGCGGCCTCGAAGACCGGCGAGAACGCGCGGCACGGTCCGCACCAGGACGCCCAGAAGTCGACGAGGACGATGCCGTTCCCCCTCACGGTCTCCTCGAACGAGCCGGCGGTCAGCGCGGTGGTGCTCATGAGGGTCTCCCGACGACGGGGAAAGTTGTCGTTGGTGCAACAGCGGTGCCCCAGCAATGTTTCCCCGCGGAGCAGGTCATCAAGCGGCCGCGCGGGCCCCGATCCGGCTGAGCGCTCGGGCGAATGCACGTGGCCGAGTGCGGGCGGCCGAGCGTCTGCTCGGAGCCCTAAGGCTCTGCTGACACGCAAATCAGGAGAGGATGGTGAAACGCCTCCCACTCAGGGCGCACAGCCCCATTCCATTGCCATAAAGCTCCAGGTGCGAGGGATCAGCACCGCCCGCCCCGGTCAGGTGCTGCGTACCGAGGGAGGGGGACTCCATGGCACGTCTCATCCGCATTCTGCTGGCCGCTCTGATAGGTGTCGTCATCACCGCGCCCCCGGCATCCGCGGCAACCGAGGAGCAGTTGAAAAGTGTGCTCGAGGACTTCTGGACGACGGTCTTCCAGACACCGACGCCCGGGGGCCAGTTCGACCAGTGCGTCGACCTGGGTGGGGTGGTCGCCCCGTTCCAGCTCAGCACCGGCCCGCTGCGCTGCGAGGTGCCCTTCGGGACGGCGATCTTCGTCGGGGCTCTCAACGTCGACTGCAGTACGGCCGAACAGCCCCCGTTCTTCGGGCGCAACGAGGCCCAACTGCGCAAGTGCGTCCGCTCCTTCGACCCGAAATCGGTCAGCATCACCGTCGACGGAAAACCGGTTCCACTGACCCCGGTCGAGACGGACCTGCTCCATCTGACCCTTCCCGCCGACAACATCTTCGGTGCGGCTGCGGGGCCGGCGGATGTCGTGGGTCGGGCTTTCGCCGCGCTCCTGACCGGCCTGTCGGTGAACACGCACCGGATCGTCATCACGGCCACCGGCAGCTTCTTCGGGGACTTCACCAGCACCACTACGATTGTGATGCGGGCGGCCCGGTAGACGAGCCGGGTCGGCAGCCGAGGGCCAATGACACTGCGTTCTGCGAGCCCTGCCCGCCGAGGTTCGCCTGGTGATCAAGAAGTCGTGGCGGTGCCGACTGGGTCTGCACACCTACGCGGCGGAGCCGTTCCTGGACGGCGGTCACCAGGGTGCGACGGTGCGCGTCTGCCGACGGTGCAGGAAGCAAGCGGGCGAGTTCGGGTCCAGCGCGTCCGGTGAGGTCCACGGGTCGGTTCCGCCTGGCTACGCCGGACCCGGGTGACGCGCCCAGCGCCGGGCCGACCGGCGCTGAACCGCCCGCGCCCGTGCCGGTTGCCGGGTGGGGGCCCGGGCGGCAGTCTGCGGCGGGTGAGCATTCCTGCCGCTCCTGTCAGCGGGCGCGCCGTCCGGACCATCGGGGTCGCCGAGCCCGGGCGCCCGGTGCTGCTCGAGGACGACGAGCCGGAGCCAGGGCCGGGGCAGGCGTGGGTGACGACCGAGTGGAGCGGGATCAGCGCCGGCACCGAGGTCGCACTGGTCCGCGGCACGGACCCGCACCACCAGCTGAGCTGGGACGCCGAGCTGCGGACCTTCCACCGCGACGGCTCGCCGGCCGGCTATCCGGTCCGCCGGCTGGGCTACATGGAGGTCGCCCGGGTCACCGAGAGCCGCACGGGGGCGCCCG
Organism: Geodermatophilus sp. SMS 5-13; assembly: GCF_059428245.1. Taxonomy (NCBI): domain Bacteria; kingdom Bacillati; phylum Actinomycetota; class Actinomycetes; order Geodermatophilales; family Geodermatophilaceae; genus Geodermatophilus; species Geodermatophilus sp. SMS 5-13. Next base: position 3,433,775 of record NZ_CP165729.1, on the reverse strand, counting down.
CCGAGGGGACGCTGCTCGCCCTCGCCGTCGGCCACCGGACCGGCGCGTGCTTCGACGCCGCCGTCCGGCCGGTGATCACCGTCCCCGAGGACCTCGATCCGCTGCTCGGGATCTACCTCGCGCAGATGGGCCCGATCTGCGTCAACGGGCTGCTGCACGCGGCCGCCGCCCTCACCGGGCCGGGCGCGGACCTCGCCGCGGGCGTCCGCGACCGGCACGTGCTGGTCACCGGCGCCGGCGTGATCGGGTTGTTCTCGGCGATGCTCGCCGTGCAGCACGGCGCGGCGTCGGTGCTGGTCGCGGAGCCCGCGCCGGAACGGCGGGCCCTCGCGGCCGCACTCGGGCTGGACACCGTCGACGACGCCGAGGGCGCCGGGTGGCTCGCGGTCAAGGAGGCGTGGCGGCACGGCCCGGGGGACCACGGCGCCGACGTCGTCCTCCAGTGCCGAGGGCACGACGTCGCGCTGGCCACCGCGCTCAAGTCGCTGCGGCCGCAGGGCGTCGTCGTCGACCTGGGCTTCTACCAGGCCGGCGCCGAGGCGGTCCGGCTCGGCGAGGAGTTCCACCACAACGGCCTGACGATCGTGTGCGCGCAGATCGGCCGCGTGCCCCGGGGCATGGCGGCGGCCTGGCCGCGCATCGCGCTGGCCGAGGCGACCCTCGACCTGCTGCGCGAGCGTGGGGACGACGTCCGCCGGCACCTGGTCACCGACGTCGTCCCGTTCGAGCAGGGGCCGGCGCTGCTGGCCGACCTCGCCGCGCGCCGCCGCTCGACGATGACCGCGGTGCTGGCGTTCGGCGCGGTCTGAACATGGCGCAGGCATCGCCGTGGTGCGCGCGGGGCGAGCACGACCGGTGCCCGCACCGGATGGGCATGACGGCCGGCGTGCTGTGGCCCGTTCGCCCGCGGTCGGAGCTCATCCTCTGCACCGAACGCTGCCACAGCGCCCGGTACTGTCCCCTGGCCGGTCGACGGACGGTCGCGCAGGAGGTGTGGAGCGCGCAGTGCACCTGCCCTGGCGCGGATGATTCCCGGCGGTGGCTGGAGGTCGCCGACGAACGAGGTCGCGAGGTGGCCGCGCTCTACGCGGACGTCGACCTGGCGGATCGTCCCGATGCCGAGGCGATCGAGCGCAGGCTCCGCGACGCCTTCCTGGCGCACGGCGCGCCGTGCGCGGTGCAGACCTCGGCGACGCCGGCGAGGAACGCCGTGGCCTGCGGGTCGGCGAAGGCTAGGTGAGGTGCTCGCCCAGGATGACCCCGAGGTCGCCGGTGCGGCCGCGGCGCGGGTGGCGGGGGCCGCGATCCGGCCGGCCGTACGTGTAGCGGACCGTCATCACCGAGACGCCGGCCGCGCGGGCGACGTCCGGCATCGTGATCTTGCGCGGCACCGCCGGAGCGTCCGTCCACCGGTAGCGTCCCGGCCGTGGCCGCCCGCGAGCTCGTCGTGCTCGGCACGGCCAGCCAGGCGCCGACCCGCGCCCGCAACCACAACGGCTACTTCCTCCGCTGGGACGGCGAAGGCCTGCTGTTCGACCCCGGCGAGGGGACGCAGCGGCAGATGCTGCGCGCCGGCGTCCCGAGTTCGTCGATCACCCGCCTGTGCATCAGCCATTTCCACGGCGACCACTGCCTCGGCGTCCCCGGCGTCGTCCAGCGGCTGTCGCTGGACCGGGTCGCGCACCCGGTGGTCGCGCACTACCCGGCGTCCGGGCAGGTGTTCTTCGAGCGGCTGCGGCACGCCACCGTGTTCCACGAGGTCGCCGACCTCCGGGAGGAACCGCTCACCGAGGACGGCGCGGTCGACCTCGGCCGCACCGGCACCCTCGAGGTGCGCCGGCTCGACCACCTCGTCGAGGCCTTCGGCTATCGCCTGGTGGAGCCCGACGGGCGGCGGATGCTCCCCGAGGAGCTGGCCCGCCTCGGCATCGTGGGCCCGGACGTCGGCCGGCTGCAGCGCGCGGGCTCGCTGACCGTCGACGGCCGGACCGTCCGGGTCGAGGACGTCAGCGTGCCTCGGCCGGGCCAGCGGTTCGCCTTCGTCATGGACACCCGGATGTGCGACGCCGTCCTCGCGCTGGCCGACGGCGCCGACCTGCTGGTGATCGAGTCGACCTTCCTCGAGGAGGACGCCGCCCTGGCCGACCGGTACGGCCACCTGACCGCGCGCCAGGCCGGCGCGGTCGCGGCGGAGGCCGGCGTCCGCCGGCTGGTGCTCACCCACTTCTCCCAGCGCTACGCCGATACGGGCCGCTACCGCGAGGAGGCCGCCGCCGTGTTCACCGGCGAGATCGTGGTCGCCGAGGACCTCGACCGGATCGCCGTCCCGCCCCGCCGCTGACGCTCAGCCCACCGCGCGCTCGGCCAGCGCGCCGATCGCCGCGGCGCCGAGGGCGTCGACCTCGGCGGCGAGCCGGCGCAGCGGCAGGGGCTCGGCCGAGCGCAGCAGCGCCCCCAGCCGCTCGGCGGCCGCGGCCACCCGGGCCGCGCCCGGCCCCGGCAGCTCCGGCGGCGGGACGGCGTCCCACGGCTCGTCGAGCTCGGCCGAGAGCCCCGGGTACCGGCGCAGGAACTCGGCGCAGCCGGCCGCCAGGCGCCACCACGTGCCGCTCTCCAGGGCCGCCGAGCCGCCGGTGTCCGCGGTCGCCCAGCGGAGCAGGCGCACCACCTCGCCCCACACGACGTCGGACACCACGCCCTGCACCGCGGTCGGGACGGCCGGGCGCCGGGCGAGCACCAGGTCGTGCGCGGCGGCGGGGTCGAACAGGCGGGTGCGCAGGTCGTCGTCCATGCCCTCGACCCTGCGCGCCGTTCCCGACCGGCAGGTGAACGGCGGCTGTGTGTCCGCTGACGCGCGGGCCTCAGGTGCGGACGACGGCGTCCTGCTCGGCCCGCACGTCGGCACGCATCCGCGAGTGCCGGTGGCCGTAGGCGAAGTAGAAGACCAGCCCGATCACCATCCAGGCGAGGAAGCGCAGCCAGGTCTCCACACTCAGGTTCGCCATGAGGTAGAGACAGGCCAGCGCCGAGAGGACCGGCACCACCGGCGACCACGGCACGCGGAACGTGCGCTCGAGCTCTGGCCGGCGCTTCCGCAGCACGGGCACCGCGATCGAGACCAGCACGAAGGCGAAGAGCGTGCCGATGCTGACCAGGTCGGCCAGCGTCTCCAGCGGCACGAACGCGGCCATCACCAGGACGACGGCGGCGTAGGCGAGCGTCATGCGCACCGGCGTCCCCGTGCGCGGGCTGACCTTCGCGATCGCCGGCGGCAGCAGGCCGTCGCGGCCCATGGCGAAGCCGATCCGGCTCACCGTGACCAGGTCGACGAGGATCACCGAGGTCAGCCCGGCGACGGCGGCCAGCGACACCAGCGCCGAGGCCCAGGCCAGGCCGTTCTGGTCGAACGCGTCGGCGATCGGGGCGCCCTCGTCGATCTCGCTGTACTTCACCATCCCGACCACGACGAAGGAGACGCCGACGTAGAGGGCGGTCGAGACGGCGAGGGTGCCGAGCAGGCCGAGCGGCAGGTCCCGGCCGGGCCGCTTGGTCTCCTCGGAGAGGTTCGCGACCGCCTCGAAGCCGGTGTAGGAGAAGAAGACGACGGCGGCGGCGGTGAGGATGCCGCCGATGCCGAACGCCGCCGGGTTCAGCCCCGCGACGGCGGAGATGAGCGGCTGGGCGAGCCCGCTGCCGGCCTCCGCCGCCTCGCTGTGCGGGACGAACGGGGTGAGGTTGGCGCCGGTCACGAACCAGGCACCGGCGACGATCACGAAGACGCAGATCGCGACCTTGACGATGACCAGCGCGCCGGTGACCCGGGCGGACTCGCGGATGCCCAGGATCGCGATGATCGTCAGGACGACGGTGATGAGCACCGCGCCGACGTTGACCGTCGACTCCTCGCCGAACAGCGCGGTGGGCAGGTGCAGCAGGTTGCCGACGTAGCCCGACCAGCCGCGGGCGACCACCGCGGCACCGAGCGCGAACTCCAGGAACAGGTCCCAGCCGATGATCCAGGCGACCAGCTCCCCGGCGGTGGCGAAGGCGTAGGAGTAGGCGCTGCCCGCCGTCGGCACGGAGGAGGCGAGTTCGGCGTAGCAGAGCGCGGCGAGGACGGCGACCACGCCGGCGATGACGAACGAGATCACCACGGCCGGGCCCGCGTTGTTCTTCGCCTGCACGCCGGTCAACGTGAAGATCCCCGTGCCGATCACCACGCCGATGCCGAAGCCGACGAGGTGCCGCGCGGAGAGGCTGTGCCGGAGCTTGCCGACGCCCGCCGCGTCGCCCTCGGACTCGCCGAGGGCCTCGACCGGCTTGGTGCGGAACAGGTGCAGGGCCACGACGGAGCGCAGTACCCCCGCTCGATCGTCGCCCACACGTGACGTCCCCCGCGCGGGTGGCGCAGGCTGGAGGGCGTGTTCGACGTCGACTGGATGGGGCTGCTGACCCGGGAGGTGCTGCGGGAACGCGTGCCCGCGCTCGTCGCCGAGGCGTGCGCGTGGAGCGTCGGGCTCTCCGACCAGCCGCACCACCTGCGCCACCGCGGCCGGCTGGTCGCGACCGGCACGACCATCGGCGTGCGCGCCGCCAACGGCCAGGCGCTCTCCGGCGAGGAGGACGGCCGGCTGGAGCTCGGCGACGCCCGGCCGGGCAGCTTCGCCGACGCGCTCAACGCCGTCGCCGCCGACGGCGGCACCTACGCCGACCGGCTCGACCGCGAGGTGCTCGACCCGTTCGTGCGGCAGACCTGCGTGCTCGCCGCCGAGCGGGCCCGCGTCACCCGGCGGCGGGCGTGGGCCGAGCTGCTCGACGAGCTGGGGGAGGACGGCGCCGACCTCGAGGAGGTCGTCCGCGCCGGCGACTGGGAGACGCCGCTCAAGATCGACGCCGAGCACCTGCTGCTCGCCGCCCTCGGGCACGTGCCGCTGGCCGAGGTGGAGGCCGAGGGGCTGCCGCTGTCGGTGGTCCGCGCGGCCGAGGCCGCCGCCCGCTCTGCCGCGCCCGAGCCGGTCGAGCCCGACGACGGCGACCCCGGCGCGCTGTTCCTCGCCGAAGCGGCGCTGACCGCCTCCGGCCTGCCCCTCCCGGTGCCGCCGGCCGAGGCGGGGCGGCTGCTCGAGCTGCTGCTCGGCGAGGGGCTGGAGCCCGACGAGATCCCGCCCCTGCTGGCCCGCCTGCCGGTGGAGCCGGCGACCGCGGTGCAAGTGGCCGCGATGCTCGCCGCCGCCGGCGAGGAGCCCTACCGCTGAGGGATCGCGGGCGTCTCCAGCTGCGCCGCGACGCCGAGCAGGAGCGCCTCGCTGCCGGGCCGCCCCACGAGCTGGACGACCAGCGGCAGCCCGTCGCGGACGCCGACCGGCACCGTGACCGCCGGGAAGCCGGCGAGGTTCCACGCCTGGCAGAACGGCACCGCCTTCGCCGAGGCGAGGTAGGTCGCCAGGTAGCCGCGGCCGGTCAGCGCGCCGGCCGGCCCGGGGACCCGGGCGACGACCGGCGTGAGCAGCACGTCGTGTGCGGCGAACCAGCGCTCCGCCTGCTCGCCCCAGGGGTCCGCGGGCACCGGGCCGCGCCGGAGGATCCGCCGGCCCTTGCGCACCATGGCCTGCGTCCGCGGCTCCAGCCGGGCGGCGTCCAGGCCGAGCCGGTCGGCGTCGAGCGCGATCCCGGCCAGCCAGCGCCGGCCCCAGCGGTTGAGCAGCGTGGCGGGGTACGGCGGGTCGGCGGGGACGGTGGCGTGCCCGGCCGTCCGCAGCGCCCCGGCGGCGGTGTCGACGGCGGCCCGTTGGTGGGCGTCGGGCCGGCCGAGCGGCGACGGGCTCCGAGTGGACACCGCGACCCGCAGGCCGCTCGGCTCCGCGGCCGTGAACGGCTCGCCGGAGAGGACGGCGAGCGCCGCGGCGGCGTCGGCCGTCGTGCGGGCGATCGGGCCGGCGACGGTGAGGCCGCACCAGTGCTCGTCGACCCCGCCGGGCAGCGGGACCAGCCCGGGCGTCGGTTTGACGCCGACCAGCCCGCACGCGGCCGCGGGGACGCGCAGGGAGCCGCCGCCGTCCGTGCCCAGCGCGAGGGCGGCGAGCCCGGCGGCGACCGCGGCCGCGCCGCCGCCGGTCGAGCCGCCGGGGTCGCGCGCCGGGTCCCAGGGGTTGCGGGTGGCGCCGCCGGCGGCCGACGAGGTGAAGGCCCAGGCGGCGAGCTCGGGCATCCGCGTCGTCCCGACGACGACGCAGCCGGCCGCCCGGAGCCGGGCCACCAGGGCGTCGTCGGCGGCCGCCGGGGTCGCGGTCGTCGCGGCGCTGCCGTGGCGGACCGGCTCGCCGGCGACCGCGACGTTGTCCTTGACCGCGACCGGGACGCCGGCCAGCGGCAGGTCCGGCCGCCCGGGATCGCAGTCGATCGCGGCCGCCTCGGCCAGCGCGGCCTCCGTGCGGACGGTGCAGAACGCGTTCAGCTCGCGGTCCCGGGCCGCGATGCGGTCCAGGTGCTCGCCGACGACGTCCACGGCGGTGCGACGGCCGTCGCGGACGGCGGCGGCCAGGTCGAGGGCGGTGGCGGTGCCGGTGGAAGTGGTCATGCCGCCAGGCTCGCGGCGCGCGACTCCCGCCGGTATCGGGCGAACGCCCGAGTCAGGCGCGCGGGGCGTCCGGGTCGCTCTCGTCGCCGACGTAGTGGATCCCGAACGGCTTGTTCGTGAAGAACAGGAACGTGCAGTCGGCGTCCTGCGTGGCACCGTGCTCCATGATCCCGCCCTCGGGGAACCACACGAAGCTGCCCGCCGGGTACTGCCCCTGGTGGGTGTTCAGCGTCCCCTCGAGGACGTAGATGCCGTGGGCGCACGGATGGCTGTGCCACGGGTTGGTGAAGCCGGCCCGGTAGACCATCTTCAGGACCATCATCCCGGTCTCGGGGTCGTCCACCAGCGGGACGTGCTCGAGGTTCGCGCCGATGTACGCGACGGGGAACCCCTGCCATTCGGCGGTGGTGGTGTCGACGACGGTGAGCTCGACCGGCTTGGCGGTGGTGGTCATCAGGACTCCAGACTCTGGGAGCGCGCGCGAGGCAACCTACTCGCGTCGGCCCGCCCTGGTCTCCAGTTCGCCGGCCGAGAGCGCGGCGACCACGGCCGAGGCCCGGGTGGAGACCCCGAGCTTGGCGTAGGCGTGCTCGAGGTGGGCGTTGACCGTCTTCGGCGAGACGCCCAGCCTCCGGCCGATCGCGACGTTGGTCAGCCCGTCGGCCACCAGGTCGAGGACGGCGCGCTCCCGGTCGGTGAGGATCCCCGGCCGCGCCGGTCGCGGGGCCGGGGCGACGCCGGCGGCGGCGAGGACCGCCTCGACCGCCGCGGGCGGCAGCCGGCCGGCGTCGGCGTGCCCGCGCAGCAGCGCCGTCCGCTCCGCGTCGCCGCGGGCGGGCCGGTGCGGGCGCGCCTCACCGGCGGTGACCCAGGCGTCGGCGGCGGCCAGCAGCGCCGCGGCGGGGGAGAAGCCCGCGCCGGAGAGGCCGCGGTGGTAGCCCGAGCCGTCGCAGCGCTCGTGGTGCGCGCAGGCCAGCTCGGCCAGCCCGCGGAGCGCGGGGACGCGGGCCAGCGCCCGCGTGGTGAAGTACGGGTGCAGCCGGACCAGCTCCTGCTCACCGGCGGTCAGCGGACCCCGCTTCTCCCAGACGCGCGAGGAGACCGCCACCCGGCCGACGTCGTGCACGAGGCCGGCCCGGTACAGCTCGGCCGCCTCGCCCTCCGCCCGGCCGGCCGCCCGGGCGGCGGACGACGCCAGCTCGGCCACCCGCGCGCTGTGGCCCCGGAACTGCGGCGACTTGAGGTCGGCCACGAGCCCGAAGACGGCGAGCACCTCGTCGACCTGCTCGGCGTCCACCGTGCGGTGCGGCTCCGGCTCTCCGGCGAGGACCTCCACCGGTCCGGCGTCCGCCCGGGCGACCGGGAGGTCCGCGGCCACCCGGGCGAGGTGCGGGTCGAGGGACCGGCCGGCCCGGCGCCGCAGCTGCGCGGCGACGTCGTCCCGGCCGCTGAGCAGGTCCCGCACGTGCGCGACCTGCCAGACCCGCGCGGCGACCGCGATGTCCGCACCGGCGGCGCGGCCCGGGTGGCCGCGCCCGTCCCAACGCTCGAAGACCTGCCCGAGCGCCTCGCCCACCGGAGCCGGCAGGCCCAGCCGGGCGGCGACCACCTGGGCCACCTCGCAGCTGGCCACCTCGTGCTCCCGCACGATCCCGGGGGCGCGGGTGAGGAAGGCGAGCAGCCGGCCGGGCCGGGGGCCGACCGCGGCGAGCGCCCCCCGCAGCACGTCGCGCAGGTCGTGGGCATCGGCCGCGGCGAACGCGGCACTGACCGCCAGCTCGTCCCCGAGCGCGGCCGCCATCTGCGACGCGGTCGCCGTGCACCCGACGAAGCGCAGCAGACCGACCCAGAACACCGCCTCGCGGTCGGCGGCGGGCAGGTCCAGCCGGGCCGCGAGGTCCCCGGCCAGGACGGCGGCGCGCAGGCCCTGGCCGTCGGTCAGCCCCTTGGCCAGGTCGCTGACGACCGACAGACCGGCGACCAGCTCCGCCAGCCGGACCTCCCGCACCGCGCCATCCTCCCGGCCGGGCCGCCTCCGGTGGCACGATTCCCGCGTGGCGGACCCGGACCGGGAACTGCTCGTAGCGAGCCGCGCGGCGCTCCGCACGGGCGACGCCGCGAGCGCCCGCGACCTGCTGGGCCGCCTCGGTGGCGAGCCGGACGGCGAGGTGCACGAGCTCCTCGGCTCGGCGGCCTACCTGGAGCTGGACTTCCCCGGCACCGCGGAGCAGTGGGAGCGGGCCTACGCCCTGTACCGGCGCGGCGGGGACGGCGTCGGCGCGGTCCGGATGGCGCGCGTGCTCGGCGGCCTGCACATGATGGTGCTCGGCAACCGGGCGGTCGGCAGCGGTTGGCTGGCCCGCTGTCAGACGCTGCTCTCCGGCGTGCCGGACTCCCGCGAGGCCGGCTGGGTCGCCCTCGACGTCGGCATGTTCGCCGGCGAGCGGGTGCGCAAGGAGGAGAGCTTCCGGCGGGCGCTGGAGCTGGGCCGCCGGGTCGGTGACGCCGAGCTCGAGTGCGCCGCCCTGGCTTACCTGGGCGCCTCGATGGTGCACGGCGACCGGGTCGACGAGGGCATGGCGCTGCTCGACGAGGCGCTCGCCGCGGTGACCGGCGGCGAGGTCGACGACTTCTTCGTGCTGGAGGAGATCTTCTGCCAGCTGTTCGCCGCCTGCGAGCACGCCTGCGACGTCCGGCGGGCCGAGGAGTGGATCACCGTGGGGGAGGAGGTCGGCCGGCGCCGGAACCTGCCGGCGGTCTCGGCGTTCTGCCGCACCCACTACGGCGGCGTCCTGACGACCGCGGGCCGGTGGCCCGAGGCCGAGGAGGCGCTGACCGCGGCGGTCCGGCTGTGGGGGTTGAGCCGCCGGTCGGCGCTGCGGATGGGCGCGCTCGCCCGGCTGGCCGAGCTCCGGGTCCGCCAGGGCCGGATCGACGAGGCGGCGCAGCTGCTCGCGGAGCTCGAGGTCGCCTCGGCCGGGGAGGCCGCCCGCCCGCTGGCCGCGGTCCATCTCGTCCGCGGCGAGCCGGACCTCGCCGCCGACGTCCTGGAACGCGCGCTCGCCGGTGGCGACGCCGACGGTGCGGCGGCCGCGCCGCTGTGGGCGCTGCTCGTCGACGTGCACCTGGCCGCGGGCCGGGTCGACGCCGCGCGGGCGGCGGCCGAGCGGACCGTCCGTTGCGCCGAGCGGGTGCCGCGCCCCCATCTGGTCGCCCTCGCCGCGCTCGCCCGCGGCCAGGTGTGCGTGGCGGCGGGCACGGACCCCTCGGCCTGCCTGCGCGAGGCCCTCGCCGGGTTCACCGCCGCCCGGATGCCGATGGAGCTGGCCAGGGCCCGCCTCGCGCTGGCCCGCGCGGTGCACGCCGAGCGGCCGGCGGTGGCCCTCGCCGAGGCCCGCGCGGCGCTGGAGGCCTTCCGGCGGCTCCCGGCGGCCCGCGACGCCGACGCCGCCGCGGCGTTCCTGCGGGAGCTGGGCGTGCGCGCGCCCGTCACCCGCCGCGGCGACGGTCTGCTCACCGCCCGCGAGGCCGAGGTCCTCGACCTGCTCGGCGCCGGGCTGTCCAATCCCGAGATCGCCGCGCGGCTGTTCATCAGCCGCAAGACCGTCGAGCACCACGTCGGCAACGTGCTGGCCAAGCTCGGCCTGCGCAGCCGCGCCGAGGCGGCCGGGTACGCGGCCCGCGCGGGTTCAGCCGCGAGATAGGGGAGTTCACCGATCCCTCCGTCGGGCCGGCCCGGCAGCGTGGCGCCGTCCGATCCCGCGAAGGAGGAATCCCATGGAGTACGACGCGATCGTCGTGGGTGCCCGGTGCGCCGGTGCCCCCACCGCCATGCTGCTGGCCCGCGCGGGCCACCGCGTGCTGCTGGTCGACCGGGCGACCTTCCCGAGCGACACCCTGTCCACGCACGCGATCCACGCCCCGGGCGTCGCCGCGCTGCGCCGGTGGGGCGTGCTGGACGCCGTCCTGTCGACGGGGTGCCCGCCGATCGACGTCTACTCCTACGACTTCGGGGCGTTCACGCTGGCGGGCACGCCGCGGCCGTGCGACGGCAGCTCCACCGCCTACGCCCCGCGGCGCTACCTGCTCGACACGATCCTCGTCGAGGCGGCGGCCGCCGCGGGTGCCGAGGTCCGGGAGCGCTTCTCGGTCGGAAACCTCGTCGTCGAGGACGGCGTCGTCGTGGGCGTGCGCGGGCACGACCCGGACGGGCGTCCGGTCACCGAGCGCGCGCGGGTCGTCGTCGGCGCCGACGGCCGCAACTCGCACGTGGCGAAGCTGGCCGGCGCCGCCGCGTACGCGGAGCGACCCCGGCAGCAGTACGCCTACTACACCTACTGGGACGGGCTGCCCGTCGACGCGTTCGCCACCTGCATCCGCCCGGAGCGGGGCTGGGGCGCCTTCCCGACCAACGACGGCCTCACCCTCGTCGTCCTCGGCTGGCCGTACGCCGAGGCGGCGGCGTACAAAGCCGACGTCGAGGGCAACTACCTCGCCACCCTCGAGCTCGCGCCGGAGTTCGCCGAGCGGGTGCGCGCAGCCACGCGGGTCGCCCCGTACGCCGGCGGGGCGGTGCCCAACTTCCTGCGCACGCCGTACGGGCCGGGCTGGGTCCTCGTCGGGGACGCCGGCCTGACGATGGACCCGATCACCGCGCAGGGCATGTCCGACGCGTTCGCCGACGCCGAGCGGTGCGCGGGCGCCCTCGACCGGGTGTTCCGCGGCGAGGCGTCGTTCGAGGCCGCGCTGTCCGCCGCCCACGCCGACCGCGATGCGCAGGCGCGGCCGATGTACGAGTTCACGACCGGACTGGCCTCGCTGGCCCCGCCGCCGCCCGAGGTCGCGCAGCTGCTGTTCGCCGCGCAGGGCAACCAGGACGCCATGGACGGCTTCGCCTCGGTGATCGCCGGCACGCTGTCGCCGGCCGAGTACTTCTCGCCGGACAACGTCGGCCGGATCCTCGGCGGCCTCAGCGCTGCGTGAGTTCGGCAGCGGGGTGCGGTGCGCCGTGCGGAAGTCCGGCCGCCCTCCGTGAAGCCGGTGGTGCTCAGCGTCGTGAGGTGCGGCCGCCCTGCTCGAACTGAGCGCATGGAGATTCCGCTGTCACCGACCCGCGCCCGCTTCAGCACGACTCAGGGCTGGAGGGCGACCAACTCGACCTCGAACCCGTCCTCGTTCTCGAGGTAGGCCGCGTAGTGATCGGGGCCGCCGGCATGGGGATGGCGGTCGGCGAACAGCAGCGTCCAGCCATGCCGGGCGGCCTCGCCGGTCAGCTCGTCCACCTCGCGCTGGCTGCCCGCATGAAAGGCCAGGTGGTTCAGCCCGGGACGTCGGCGTTCGTGCGCCTCCGGGAGCACGTCAGGGCCGCTCTCCAAGACGATGTAGGCGGTTCCCAGGCGCCAGGAGTGGCCAGTGGCCCACGTGTCCGCAAGCCGGTAGCCCAGAGCGCGCAGCAGCCAGCCCAGCGATGCGTCAGCGGTTTCGATGTCGCTGACCCACAGCTCGACATGGTGGATCGCTCCCCGGCTACCCATGTCGCCGAGCGTGCCCGACAAGGTCGGCTCGGCAGTCAGCCGGGTCCGCAGCAGCAGCAGACCGGTGCCGCCACGCTCGCTGCGCTCCCAGCGCCCCGTCACCACACCAGGGCGTGACGGCCGCTCGGACTTGCGCGCATCTGCCACACCCCGCTGCCGAACTCAGCGCTGCGGGAGCGACTCGATGTCGAAGGCGGCCACCCGCTGGCGGTCGCCGATGATGTCGATCCCGGTCACCAGGCCGTCCTGGACTGTGAAGGCGAAGACCACCTGCGGCTCGCCGCGCAGCGACCACACCCAGCCCGGCGCGCCGTCGACCAGCACGAGCCGGGCGGCCCGCGCCTTGCCGGAGAGGAACCCGGCGACCGCGTCGGCCCCGCGCAGGTCGGTGGCGGCGCCCATGCTCGCGGCGGCGGCGTCGTAGCGCAGCACCGCGTCGGGGTGGAGCAGCCCGACCAGCGCGGTGAAGTCGCCCCCCTTGGAGGCGGCGAGGAACGCGGTGACCACCTCGCGCTTGCGGGCGGCGTCGTCCACCGGCTCCGCGCCGCGCACCCGGCGACGCGCCCGGCTGGCGAGCTGGCGGGCGGCGGCGGGGGAGCGGTCGACGATCGGGGCGATCTCCTCGAAGGGGACGTCGAACAGGTCGTGCAGCACGAACGCCAGCCGCTCCGCGGGGCCGAGGGTGTCGAGGACGGCGAGCAGGGCCAGCCCGACGGAGTCGGCGAGCACCGCCTCCTCGGCCGGGTCGGGGACGGCGTGCAGGTGGCTCGGCGGGGCGTCGTCGAGGGGGTCCTCGCGGCGGGCGGTGCGGCTGCGCAGCTGGTTGAGGGAGACGCGGGCGACGACCGTGGTCAGCCAGCCGGCGAGGTTGTCGACCTCGTCGCTGTCGGCGCGGCTGACCCTCAGCCACGCCTCCTGGACGGCGTCCTCGGCCTCCGCGCGCGAGCCGAGCAGCCGGTGCGCGACGGCGGTCAGCCGGTCGCGGTGCTCCTCGAACTGCGCGGCCAGCAGATCCTTCTCGCTCATGGCTGTCACATCCCTCGGTCGGCGGGTGTCAGAGAGGTGGAAGCACCTGAACCCGACGACCCGAGGAGCACATCATGACCACCGGACCGCGCACCATCATCTACCCCGTCACCGACCTGGCCAAGGCGAAGTCGCTGTTCAGCGCCCTGACCGGTGCCGAGCCGGTCGTGGACGCGCCGTACTACGTCCAGTTCTCCGCCGGCGGCCAGGACGTCGGGCTCGACCCGAACGGCCACCGGCACGGCCAGACCGGCCCGGTCGTCTACTGGCACGTGGACGACGTCGCGAAGAGCCTGGCCGCGCTGGTCGAGACCGGCGCCGAGAAGGTGCAGGACCCCACCGACGTCGGCGGCGGCGCGCTCATCGCGCTGGCGCGCGACGGCGACGGCAACCTGATCGGCCTGCGCCAGAACCCGTGAGGTGCCCGCCGGCCCGGCCGGGTAAGGGGCCGGGGTGCGAGCCGCCGACCAGCCCCGGGAGGGGAGCATCCGTCTCCGCGACGGCCGGACCCTGGCCTACGCCGAGTGGGGCGACCCGTCCGGCCGGCCGGTGCTCGGCTGCCACGGCTCGCCGAGCTCGCGGCTGGAGCGGCACGTGGAGGACGTCGAGGACTACCGGCGGTGGGGCGTCCGGCTGATCGTCCCCGACCGGCCGGGCTTCGGCCGCTCGGATCCGCAGCCCGGCCGGCGGGTGCTGGACTGGCCCGCCGACGTCGGCGAGCTCGTCGACGGCCTCGGCCTCGACCGGTTCGCCGTCCTCAGCCTCTCCGGGGGCGCGGCCTACGCGCTGGCCTGCGCGCACGAGTTCGGCGACCGGGTGCACGCGGTCGGCGTGCTCGGCGGGGCGCCGCCGCCCGACGTCCCGTGGCCGTGGCCGCGCTGGGTGCCGGGCCACCTGCGCTCGGCCGTGCACCGGCCGACGACGTCGGCGGTGCTGCTGCAACCGGTGTTCGCGCCGATCGCCCGGCGGCCGGCGCTGATCCCGCGGTACCTGCAGGCCCGGCTCAACCCGGCCGACCGGCGGGTGCTCGGCCGTCCCGCCGTCCGGCGGATCCTGGCGACGACGTTCACCGAGGGGCTGCGCAACGGCGCCGCCCCGCTCGCGGAGGATCGCGCGCTGCTCTTCCGCCCCTGGGGGTTCCCGCTGGCGGCGGTGCGCCAGCACGTGCACGTGTGGCACGGCACCCAGGACTGGCAGGTCCCCGCGGCGCTCGGCCGGGTGCTCGGCGCGATGCTGCCCAGCGCCTCGCTGCACTGGTTCGCCGGCGAGGGGCACTTCCTGGTGTTCGACCACGCCCGCGAGGTCTACGCGGCGCTGCACCCCTGAGCGCCGCAAGAGACAGGGACTTTGGACCCTACGGAGTTCCGGACGGAAGAGTCACGGTTCTGGGCATGAGCCAAGACGCGGCGCATCCCCTGGCCACCACGTCGCCGGACGCCGGGCCGGTCCAGCCGCTGCTGGTCCTCCGCGCCGATCCCGTCCGGGGCACCGTCCGCCTCCGCGGCCGGCTCGACCGGGTCGGCGCCGAGCTGCTGGCCGACCGCCTGCTGGAGCTGCGCCGGCTGGGCCACCGGCAGATCGCGGTGCAGGTCCCGTCGGACGCCGATCGGGACGCGCGGCTCCTGCTGGCCGAGGTGGCCGGGCGCGTCGCCGCCGACGGCCTGCGGCTGACGTTCGAGGAGGGGACGCCGCCGACCTCGTGACGGCACGTCGTGACGGCCGGCGTCACGCCTCCCGGGTGTTGATCCGCTCCCACCCCGGAGGCCTCCCATGACCGCCACCGTCGCTCCCGTTGCCGAGGCGCGTGCCCTCGCCGACGGCTTCATCGCCTACCTGGAGACGGGCCGGGCGGCGCCCGGGCTGTTCGCGCCCGACGTGTTCGTCGACTTCACGATGCCGACCTGGCGGCTGCAGGCGCAGGGGGTCGAGGACGCCCTCGCACTGCGCAGCGGCGGCCACCCCGGCCCCGGCGCGGTGCTGCGCTCCCGGTTCGACCCGACGCCGACCGGCTTCGTCCTCGAGCTGGAGGAGGCCTGGGACGACGGCGGCGAGCACTGGTACTGCCGGGAGCTGTTCCGCGCCGACGTCGGGCCGGCCGGCATCACCGAGCTCGCCGTCTACTGCACCGGCGACTGGACCGCGGCGCGGGTCGCCCAGCACGCGCGGTCGGTGACGCTGATGCGGCCCTGAGGCGGCCCTACAGTGCCGCCGTGGCGGACGCCGAATCTCGCTCGGCTGCCCTGCGTGCGTACGAGCAGGCCCGGGCGGCCGGGGACGTCGAGGCGATGACCCGCGCCGCGCTCGGCCTCGCCGCGGGCCAGAGCTTCGGCACCGTCCCCGGCCGCGTGCCCGCGTTCCTGCACGAGGCGTACACCCTGGCGAGCGGAATCCAGCGGGCCCGGGTGGCCGTCGCGCTGGCCCGCGCCTGGGTGTACGGCGGGGACGCCGAGCGGGCGGTCGCGTTCGCCCGCGAGGCGGTGACGACGGCGGAGGCCGCGGACGACGCGGCGCTGCTGGCCGAGGCCCTCGACGCGCAGCTGCTCGTGCACTGGGGCCCGGACCAGCTGGCCGCGCGGCTGGCGATCACCCGCCGGCTCGAGGACGCCGTCGTCCACCTGACCGACCTCGAGGCGCGGCTGACCGCCTCCCTCTGGCGGCTGACCACCGCGGTCGAGACGCTGGACCTGCCGGGCACCCGCCGCCAGTTGCGCGCGCTCGACGCGCTCGCCGAGGAGTCCGGCTCGGCGCGGGTGCGCTTCTTCGCCGCCGCCCGCCGCGGCATGGCCGCGCTGCTCACCGGGGACCTCGCCGCCGCCGCGGCGGCCCGGGACGCCGCCGTCGCCGCCGGCGCCGAGGCGGGGGAGCGCGACACCGAGGCCATCGAGCGGACGCTCAGCTCGGGTATCGCCCGGCAGGCCGGCGACCGCGCGGCGCTCGCGCGCGAGGCGGCGATGTACGAGGGGTTCGGGACCGGCGAGGGCGTGCTCTCGATCGCCGCGGAGGCGGCGGTGCTGTGGCTGGCCGCCGGGCGCGCGGACCGGGCGGAGGCGCTGCTGCACCAGCTCGCCGGCGGCGACCTCGGCGCGGTGCCGCGCGACGTCGACTGGCTGCTCACCGTCACCTGCCTGACCGAGGTGGCGGCCGGGACCGGCGCGACGGATCTGGCCGCGGTCGCCGTCGAGCTGCTGACGCCCTACGCCGGCCGCGGCGTGGTCAACGCCGGCGCCGCGGCGTTCGCCGGCGTCGTCGACGACTTCCTGGCGCGGGCGCTGCAGGCGCTCGGCCGGAGCGACGAGGCGGCCGCGTGCCGCTCCGCCGCCGCGGCTGCCTACCGCCGGATGGGCGCGCACTGGTGGCTGGGGCGGGTGTCGTCGCCGCCGGCCCGGGCGGCGGTCGTACCGGACGTCGTCCACCTGCACCCCGCCGCCGGCGGCGTCTGGACGGTGGGCGCGGACGGCGCCGCGGCCGCCCTGCCCGACAGCAAGGGACTGCGGTACCTGCGGCTGCTGCTGGCGCGGCCCGGCGTCGACGTCCCCGCGCTCGAGCTGTCCGACGCCGTGGCCGGGCACCCGGGCGTCTCGGTGCGCGAGGGAGACCTCGGGACGGCGCTGGACGCGCAGGCGCTGGCCGCCTACCGGTCCCGGCTGGCCGAGCTGGACGAGGAGCTCGACGAGGCGCGCGCCTGGGCCGACCCCGCGCGGGCCGACCGGCTGGCCGACGAGCGCGCGGCGCTGCTGGCCGAGGTCGCGCGGGCCACCGGCCTCGGCGGCCGGCCGCGGCGGGGCGGGGACGCCGGGGAGCGGGCGCGGGTCGCCGTCCGCAAGGCCATCGCCGCCGCAGTCGCGCGCATCGCCGACGTCGACCCCGGGCTGGCGCGGCTGCTGCGCGACGCGGTGCGCACCGGCGGCTGGTGCCGGTACGAGCCGGACCCCGGCCGGCCGGTGCGCTGGGTGCTCGACGACCCGGTCAGTTCGGCGTGATGACCACCTTGAGCGCCTCGTTGGCCGCGGCGTTGGCGAACACGTCGTAGGCCTCGTCGATCTGCGCGAACGTGAACGAGTGGGTGCCCATCTTCTCCGCGGGGATCCGCCCGCTGGCCACCATCTTCAGCAGGGTCGGGATGGAGACCGTGTCGACCAGCCCCATGGTCAGCGTGACGTTCTGGATCCACATCTCCTGCAGCGGCAGCTCCACCGGGACGCCGTGCACGCCGATGTTGGCGATCGAGCCGCCGGGCCGGACCAGGGCGCAGGTCGTGCGCAGCGTCTCGGGGTAGCCGACGGCCTCGATGGCGACGTCCACGCCGTCCCCGCCGGTCAGGGCGCGGACGTCGTCGACGGTGCCCGGCCCGACCTCGACGGCGTCCGTGGCGCCGAACTCCAGCGCCTTCTCCAGGCGGAACTTGTTGGTGTCGACGGCGATCACCCGCGACGCGCCCCACAGGCCGGTGGTGAGGACGGCGGCCAGGCCGACCGCGCCGACACCGACGACGGCGACGGTGTGCCCGGGCCGCACGTTGCCGGCGAGGACGCCGACCTCGTAGCCGGTCGGCAGCGAGTCGGCCAGGAAGATCGCCTGCTCGTCACTGACGCCCTCGGGCACCCGGTACAGCGAGGTGTCGGCGAACGGCACGCGGACCAGTTCGGCCTGGGTGCCGTCGATGAGGTGGCCGAAGATCCAGCCGATGCCGCCGACCGTCCGGCAGTGCGACGGCATGCCGCGCTGGCAGTAGTCGCAGCGGCCGCACTTGGTGATCGCCGGGACGAGCACGCGGTCGCCGACGGCGAACCCGCGGACGGCGTCGCCGACGGCGGTGACCGTCCCGACCGCCTCGTGCCCGAGGATCCGGCCGTCGGTCACCGCGGGCACGTCCCCGTGCAGGATGTGCAGGTCGGTGCCGCAGATCGTCGTCGTCTCCACCCTGACGACCGCGTCCGTGGGGTCCTGGACCACCGGGTCGGGAACGTCCTCCCAGGCCTTGCTCCCCGGTCCGTGGTAGACGAGTGCCTTCATCTCGAGCCTCCGGTGCCTCGGCCGTGCGGTTCGTCGACGGTAGGCGGGGCAGCGGCCGGCGACTGTCGCAGATTGAGATGACGCGTCCCGGCGCGTGACTCCACACACATTCGGGACCTCGGGCCCTATGCCGTCGCGGCACTTGTCTAGATGATTGAGAGCGATAACATCCGAGAAAGGGGATCCACGGCTCGATGAAGCTGGAAGACGTCCTGCGGTCGGTCAACAACGACGAGCCGATGCGTCCCGAGGAGCTCGAGCACGCCGCGGCGGTCCTCGGCGAGCACGCGCGCGCCGGCGTCCCCGGCGTCCTCGAGGCCCGGGTGCGGGTCGCGACGAGGCTCGAGCGGCTGTCGCGCTAGCCGCTCCGCCGCGCGGCGGCCGTCAGCGGACGACGGTCACCGGACACTGGGCGTAGGCGGCGACGTGCTGGCTGACCGAGCCGAGCACCAGTCCGGTGAATCCGCCGTGGCCGCGCGTGCCGACCACCAGGAGGTCGGCGGTGGCCGACTCCTCGATGAGCACCTTCGCGGGGCTGCCCTGCTTGACCCTCGGCTGGACGAACACCGGCGGATCCTCGCCGAGCGCCTCCTTGATGACCTGGACCAGGTCGTCAGCGGTCCGCTGGCTGGGGTCGGGCACGTACTTCTCCGAGACGCTGACGCTGCCCACCGGTGGCATCAGCGTGTGCTCCCACACGTTCAGAACGACCAGGTCGGCACCGTGGTCCGCCGCTTCGGCGGCGGCCCAGATCAATGCGGTCCGGCTCCCGGAGGATCCGTCGACGCCGACCACGATGGTCTTCCACCTGCTCACCGTCGTCTCCTCTGCGGGTGTCGACGAATCGGCGCTCGTGTGACGTACCCGAGGTGTTCCACATGGTGACGGCCGTGGCGCGCACCCGCCACCCGGACGCTCCACGGGCCGAGTCGGTCGCCGCGGACACGCCCGGGTCATTGCACGGTGGTTGCGGACGGCCGTGGTGGGTAATGGGGCGCGGCAGCACGGTCGAACCCAGCCCGCGTCGGCCTAAGGGGTCGCCATGGCCACCACGACAATCAAGCCCGCCTCCTCTGCAGCCGTCCCCGTGGACGCAGGGCCGGCCGAACGTCGGCCGCTGATGACGGGCCGGGCCATCCTGATGATGAACCTCGGCTTCTTCGGGGTTCAGTTCAGTTTCGGTCTCACCCAGTCGGCGGTGAACCCGCTCTTCCTGCTCATCGGGGCCGCACCCGATCAGCTGCCGATCCTCAACCTGGCCGGACCGGTCACCGGGCTGCTCATCCAGCCGCTGATCGGCGCGATCAGCGACCGGACCTGGAGCCCCCGCTGGGGCCGCCGTCGTCCGTTCGTGACCGCCGGCGCGATCCTCTGCGCGATCATCCTGGCGGTCTTCCCGTTCGTCGGCGTCCTGTGGCTGGCCGTGATCTGCTTCTGGCTGCTCGACGCCGGCAACAACACCTCGATGGAGCCCTACCGGGCGCTCATCTCCGACCGGCTGCCCAAGTCGCAACTGGCGCGCGGGTTCCTGACCCAGAGCATGTTCACCGGCGCCGGGGCGGTGCTGGCGAACCTGTCGCTGTTCGTCCTGCAGAAGGTCGACGCGCTGACGGCGACCGCCGGCAACGGCGTTCCCTACTGGATGTACGTCTGCTTCCTGCTCGGCACGTTCTGCATCCTGCTGACGGTGCTGACCGCGATGGCGAAGACGCGGGAGCTCACGCCCTCGGAAGAGGAGCTCGAGGAGATCCGCACTGCGCCCAAGGGCCTCCACCACGCGGTCGCCGAGATCGCGGACGCCGTCAAGACGATGCCGGTCGCGATGCACAAGATCGGCGTGGTGTTCCTGTTCCAGTGGTACGCCATGTTCATCTACTGGCAGTTCCTGGCGGTCAGCCTCGGCGAGACGATCTTCGGAGCCACGCCGGAGCAGGGCGGCCCGGCCTGGGAGGACGCGATCGCCTGGAGCGGTCTGCAGAACGCCGCCTACAACCTCGTCACGGCCGTCTCAGCCCTGTTCCTGGTCGGTTTCGCCCGGAGGATCGGAGCCAAGCGCGTGCACGCGGTGGCGCTCGGCCTCGCCGCGGCGGCCCTGGTCTGGCTGTCCCAGATCACCAACCAGTACGTCGCCCTGCTCCCGATGATCGGCGTGGGCATCTTCTGGGCCAGCGCGGTCGGCGTGCCCTACCTGATGGTCGCGAGCATGGTTCCGGCCAAGCGCACCGGCGTCTACATGGGCATCCTCAACATGATGATCGTGGTGCCGATGCTGATCCAGACGGTCACCTTCGGCTGGATCTACACGCACCTGCTCGACAGCAAGGGCAGCAACGCGATCATGCTCGCCGGCGTCCTGATGGCGATCGGCGGAGTGGCGATGCTGTGGGTGAACCCGCCCGACGAGGCAGACGAGTCGCCGATCATGCCGCTCGGCAGCCGCCGCAGCATCACCGTGTACGACCGGGTCGTCGTGGGCTCGGACGGCACCGCGACCAGCCTGTACGCCGTGGACCGTGCCGCGGAGGTGGCGGAGGCCGCCCATGCCAGGCTGGTCGTCGTCACGGCCTACCGCGACGGCGACCCCGCCACGGCGGCGCCGCCCGCCGAGGGAGCGCACCGCGACCTCTACGGCGTCGAGACCGCGCGCAGGGCCCTGGAGAAGTCGGTCACCGGTCTCACCGAGGAACGGGTGAGATACGTCGAGCAGCGGCTCGTCGCCGGGGACCCGGCGCAGGCGCTCCTGGACACGGTCGGGCGGAATCCGGCGAACCTCATCGTCGTCGGCAACCGCGGGCTGGGCGCGAGCGAAGGCCAGACGCTCGGCTCGGTGCCGGCCAACGTCGTGAAGAACGCCAGCTGTGACGTGCTCGTCGTGCAGACGTCGGCGCTGGACGAGGAGCGCATCTTCGGCGCGCAGCCCGCCGGGGCCGCCGTCGACGGTCCGGCCCTCGCGACGGACGACGGAGGTCGCTCACCGACTCCGTGACTCCGGGGCAACGGCGGACGCCGACTGGGTGACGAGAGCCGAGCCGGCGTCCGCCGCCGTGCTGGACACGAGCCAGTGAGCCGCGACCGGCGGCGTTCTTCGTGCACCCGTCTGCTGGCCGCCTGTAGCTCGTTCTCGTCCCGGCGCCTTGATCACCTCGGGTCCGGCGGTGCCTCACGGTCGTGGAGACACCGCCGGCCCCGACGTGATCATGGAGAGTCGGCTCGGGGGATGGTCGACAGGCAGGTCTCTCTAGGCGCCGGGGGGTGCCTCGCCGTCCGGCCCGCCGTGCAGGGCGGTGAAGACGTCGAGCAACCGGTCACGGGCTGCGGGTGGCAGGGTCGGCGTGGGCATCGTCCGGAGCGCCGCCGCCGTGCTGCGCATCTGCTCCAGGTAGACGACGCAGGGATCGCACAGCTCGAGGTGCGCGGCGATGGCCCGGTCCACGGCGTCGGGGAGCGTGCCCTCGAGGTGCTCGGTGACGAGCTCGACGAACTCCCGGCAGGCGATCGTCAGCACGTCGTCCTCCGTCGACGCCCGCGGTACGGGGAACTCAGCCACGGCCTGGTCCTTCCCCCGCAGTGCCCCGGTACACGTCCTCCAGCCGCGCCCTGAGGCGGGCGCGACCGCGGTGCAGCAGGATCCGCTGGTTGCCGGGGCTCAGCCGCAGCCGCTCGCACACCTCGTCGGACGACATCCCGTGGACGTCACGGAGCTCGACCACGACGCGCTGGCGCTCGGGCAGCTCATCGAGGGCGGCCCGCAGCTCCCGGCGCACCTCGGCGGCGACGGCGGCGTCCTCCGGAGGGGGCTCCCACGCGGCCGGCCGCCCCGCGGGCGTCCAGCCGCCCGGCCACCGGTCCCCGGCGCCGCGGAACCGGGCGGGGTCCACCGTGGGAGCGGAGTCCTCCCCGTGGTCGGGGAACGCCGACGACCACGGCACGGCGCGTGCGTCCCGCACGCCCCGGGACCGGGCCTGGTTCTCCAGGATCCGGAAGACCCAGGTCCGCAGGGACGAGCGGCCCTCGAAGCGGTCCAGCTGCGTGATCACGGCCAACCACGTGTCCTGCACGACCTCCTCGGCGGAGGCCCGGGTCGAGACGTGCAGCCGCGCGACCCGCAGCAGCCCCGGGGACCAGGCGTCGACCAGTTCGGCGAAGGCGGTCCGGTCGCCGGCGCGCAGCCGCTCCAGGAGCTCCGCCTGACCGGGGCTGCCGCCCTCGAGGACGGCAGCTGCGACCGCCGGGGACTGGCGCTGCTGCATGCGGCTGCTCCTCGCCGGGCGACGGTCGGGGACGACGGATCGCTCCGGCCATCATCGGGATCGGCCTCCGCCCGCGTCAGGGACCGAGGTCCCGGCTCGGCACCGCTCATCGGCGTGACTTCTCCGCCTGGTCGATCGCCCAGGCGGCGTTGACCAGCCCGATGTGGCTGAAGGCCTGCGGGACGTTGCCGAGCAGGTCGCCCGTGGCCGGGTCGACCTCCTCCGCCAGCAGCCCGAGGTCGTTGACGAAGGCCGCCGCCCGCTCGAACACCTCGCGGGCGCGCTCCACCTGCCCGGCCAGGGCGAGGGCCTGGGCCAGCCAGAAGGTGCAGAGCAGGAACGTGCCCTCCTCGCCGGCCAGCCCGTCGACACCCTCCTCGGTGCGGTAGCGGTAGACCAGCCCCCGGTCGTCGGTCAGCCGCTCGGCGGTGGCCTCGATGGTGGCCAGCATCCGGGGGTCGTCCGCCGGCAGGAACCCGACGATCGGCAGCATCAGGTTGGAGGCGTCCAGCGCGGTCGACCCGAAGCACTGCGTGAACGCACCCGCCTCGTCGTTCCACCCCTGCTGGAGGACGGCGTCGGCGATCTCCTCGCGGATCTTCTGCCACTCGTCCACCCGGTCCTCGCAGCCCAGCTGCGGCGCCAGCGCGATCGCCCGGTCGAGTGCGACCCAGCACATGACCTTGGAGTAGAGGAAGTGCTGCGGCTCCCCGCGCACCTCCCAGATGCCCTGGTCCCTGTCCCGCCATCGGACGGCGGCGGTGTCGGCGCAGGCCGCCAGGAACCACCGCGTCTCGTCGTCCAGGGCGGGCAGCTGGTCGGCCAGCCGGGCCGCCGCCCCGAGCAGTTCGCCGTAGACGTCGACCTGGCGTTGATTCCACGCGCCGTTGCCGACGCGCACCGGCCGGCTGTCCCGCCAGCCGCGCAGGTGGTCGAGGGTGCGCTCGGAGAGGTCGTGCTCACCACCGACGCCGAACATGATCTGCAGGGACAGGTCCGGGCCGATCCCGCCGGCCCCGGCGGTGGTCATGAACCCGAAGAAGTCCTCCGCCTCGTCCGGGCAGGCAGCCACCCACAGCGCCTCCATGGTGAAGCTCGCGTCGCGCACCCACGCGTAGCGGTAGTCCCAGTTGCGCTCGCCGCCGACGCCCTCGGGGAGGGACGTCGTCCCGGCGGCCACGACCGCGCCGCTCGGCTGGTACGACAGCCCCTGCAGCACGCGGCCGGACAGGTGGACCAGGTCCGCCCACGGGCCCTCGTAGGACTGGTGCAGCGCGCACCACGAGTCCCAGGACGCGAGGGTGCGGTCGACCAGGTCGGCCAGCTCCGGCTGGCTCCAGGCGTGCGCCGAGACCGGGTCGCCGAGGGTGCTGCGCTGCAGGGCCAGGTGGACGACCTCGCCGGCGCGCAGGTGCAGGCGCGCCGTCGCGCGGCTGTCGCCCAGCTCGGCGGTCTCGCCGGGCAGCGTGAGCACCAGCCAGTCGGCGCCGCCGCGGGCGGCCACCCCGCCGTCGACGTGCGACAGCAGCGGGACGATCAGGCCGTACTCCGGCCGGGGACGGTAGTCGACCAGCACGTCGACCTCTCCCGACGTGCAGTGGACCCGCCGGACGAGCACGTGCGGCACGTCGGTGCCCAGCCGGTGCCCCTCGTTGTCCGGGCCCAGCGCCAGCGCGTCGGTGAGGATCAGCTCGCCGTCGGCCGTGTGGAACGTCGTCTCGAGGGCGAGGGACCGGCCGGCGTACCGGCGGGTCGCCGTCCACTCCGCCTCCGGCCGCACGGACCAGTGGCCGGCGTCGTCGTCGAGCAGGTGCGCGAAGACCGCCGGGCCGTCGAACCGGGGGAAGCACAGCCACACGACGGTGCCCGCTCGGTCGACGAGCGCGCAGGAGTGCCGGTCGGAGAGGAAGGCGAGGTCGGCGATCGGGGTGGTGCTCATGGGATCTCCCGGGGGGATCGGCGGTCGTGCCTGCGCAGTCCGCCCGCGGCCCCGGCCGTTACGTGTAACGCGGCCCGGGCCGGGCGGACGACGGCAACGAGTCCGAGGAGGTCCGATGACCGTGTCCATGCGGGAAGAGCTCGACGTCGACGTCGTCGTGATCGGCGGTGGTCCGGCGGGGGAGGTGGCCGCCGGCCGGTGCGCCGACCGCGGCTTGTCGGTCGTGCTGGTCGAGAGCGAGCTGGTCGGCGGGGAGTGCTCGTACTGGGGCTGCATCCCCAGCAAGACCCTGCTCCGCCCCGGCGACGTGCTGGCCGCGGCCCGCCGGGTGCCGGGCGCGGCGGCGTCCGTCTCCGGCCCGGTCGACGTCGCCGCGGCGCTGGCCCGCCGCGACGTCATGACCTCGTCCTGGGACGACCGGGGTCAGGAGCAGTGGCTGGCCGAGCACGGGATCCGGCTGCTCCGCGGCGCCGGCAGGCTCGCCGGCCCGCGCCGGGTCGCGGTGGACGACGGGCAGGTCGTGACCGCCCGGCGCGCGGTCGTGCTCTCCACCGGCAGCAGCGCCGTGCTGCCGCCGGTTCCGGGCCTGGCCGACGTCCGGCCGTGGGACAACCGTTCCGCCACCGCCGCCAAGGAGGTGCCGGCGCGGCTGCTCGTGATCGGCGGGGGCGCGGTCGGCCTCGAGCTGGCCCAGGCCTTCCGCCGGCTCGGCGCGGCCGAGGTGACCGTCGTCGAGGCCGGGCCGGTGCTGTTGCCGCGGGAGGAGCCGTTCGCCGGCGAGCAGGTGCGCGCGGCGTTCGAGCGTGAGGGGATCGCCGTCCGGATCGGCACCGCGCTGGCGGGCATCCGGCGCGAGGGCACCGACGGGCCGGTGCGGGCGACGCTGCGCGGCGGCGAGGAGGTGACGGCGGACGAGGTGCTGGTCGCGGCCGGCCGGCGCCCGCGCACCGGCGCCCTGGGGCTGGAGACCGTCGGGCTGGAGCCGGGCAGGCCGGTGCCTGTCGACGACCGGTTGCGTGCGATCGGGGTGCCGGGGGACTGGCTGTACGCCGTCGGCGACTGCACCGGCCTCGCGCCGCTGACGCACATGGGCAAGTACCAGGCCCGCGTCGCCGCCGACGTGCTCACCGGTCGCGACGTCCGCGACCGGGCCAGCCGCGACGCCGTCACCCGGGTCACCTTCACCGATCCGCAGGTGTGCGCGGTGGGCCTCACCGCCGCCGAGGCCCGCGAGCGGGGGATCGACGTCCGCCTGCTCGACGTGGCCACCGGCGACGTCCCGGGCTCCTACGTGCTGGGCGAGGGCCTCGAGGGGACGACGCGGCTGGTCGTCGACGAGGCCGCCGGCGTGCTGGTCGGCGCCACCTTCACCGGCAACGGGGTGCAGGAGCTGCTCCACTCGGCAGCCGTCGCGGTCGCCGGCCGCGTGCCGCTGGACGAGCTCCGCCACGCCGTGCCGGCCTTTCCCACCGTCGCCGAGGTCTGGCTGCACGCCCTGGAGGCGGCCGGGATCTGACCCGATCGGAGGCCTTCCGTGCCCGATGTGTCGTTCACGAACCTGCTCGTCGTCGCGGGGGTGGCGGCGGTGGTGCCGCTGGCGCTCGGCTGGGTGCCGCGGCTGCGGGTGCCGGCGGTGGTCCTGGAGATCGTCGCCGGCGTGGTGCTGGGTCCGTCGGTCCTCGGGTGGGTGGAGGTGGACCTCCCGGTGCAGGTGCTGGCCCTGTTCGGGCTGGCATTCCTGCTGCTGCTCGCCGGGCTGGAGATCGACCTGCGAGGGTTGCGCGGGCGGCTGCTCGGGTTGGCCGGGCTGGGCTACGTCATCAGCCTCGGCCTGGCCGTGCTCGTCGGGCTGGGCGCCTCGGCGGTCGGCTGGACGACGGCGCCGCTGTTCCTCGCCATCGCGCTGACCGCCACGTCGCTCGGGCTGGTGGTGCCGGTGCTCAAGGACGCCGGCCGGGCGGGCGACGCGGTGGGGCAGACCACCATCGCCGCGGCCTCGGTCGCCGACTTCGCCGCGATCGTGCTGCTCACGCTGCTGTTCTCGACGTCCGGCGGAGGCCCGGGGCTGACGGCGGCGTTCCTGACGTTCTTCGGGGTGCTGGTCGCGGTGCTGGCCGTCAGCGCCGGGCGGGCGAGCAGGTCGATGCGGCTGGGCGAGGTGCTGGTGCGGCTGCAGGACACCACCGCGGAGATCCGCGTGCGCCTCGTCGTGCTGCTGCTCGTGGCCTTCGTGGCGCTCGCCGAGCGGCTGGGCCTGGAGACGATCCTCGGCGCCTTCCTCGCCGGGGCGCTGGTCGGGCTGATCGACCGGGACTCGGCGAGCCATCCGCGGTTCCGCGCCAAGCTCGAGGCGATCGGCTACGGCTTCCTGATCCCGGTGTTCTTCGTCAGCAGCGGCGTGCGCCTGGACCTGCGCGGGTTGCTGGAGGACCCGTCAGGGCTCGTGCAGGTACCGGTGTTCCTGCTCGCGCTGCTCGTCGTGCGCGGTCTGCCGGCGGCGCTCTACCGGCGTTCGCTGGGGCGGGCGGGCGCGGTCGCCGCGGGGCTGCTGCAGGCCACGTCACTGCCGTTCCTGGTGACCGCGGCGCAGATCGGCACGGTCACCGGCCGGCTGTCGGCGACGACCGCGGCCGCGCTCGTCTGCGCCGGGCTCCTCTCGGTGCTCGTCTTCCCAGCGGTCGCGCTCGGCGTCCTCGGCCGTCCTCAGCCCGCCGCCGAGCCCGCCGGCGTGCACGTCCGTGCCGAGCGGGACGCCGTGGCGCTCAGGGACGAGGCGGTGTTCGGCGACGAGGCGTAGCCCCGACGGCCGGCACTCCGGCCGGGCACCGCTGCGATGACGACGTCCCGGGTCAGCCGGCCCGGGTGGGCGCCGGGGCCGGCTCGCGTGGTGACGGGACGACCGACTCGGCCGGGATCCGGGCACCGAGCCGCTCGGCGATGACGTCCGCGACGCGCAGTGCGTTGGCGATGATGGTCAGCGTCGGGTTCACCGCCGTGCTCGACACGAAGAAGCTCGAGTCGGCCACGTAGAGGTTGTCCACCTCGTGCATCCGGCAGTCGAGGTCGAGGGGTGCCGACGACGGGTCCGGCCCGAAGCGGACGGTGCCGTTCTGGTGGGCCACCCCACCGATCCCGAGCTGGCCGCCGGCGTACTGCCGGTTCTCGTACACCTCCTGCTCGCAGCGGATGGAGTCGAGCAGCTCCTGCAGCCGCATCCGCAGCCGGGCCACCTCGGCGGCGTTGGTGCGGGTGTAGCGCAGCGTGATGCCGCCGTCCGGGTCGACGGTCACCCGGTTCTCGTCCAGCGGCAGGTCCTCGGTGGTCAGCCAGAAGTCGATCGAGTGCCGGGCCAGGTCGGCCGGGTCCCGCGCGTCCGGGACGTCGAAGCCGATGAGGACGGCGTCGCTCTTGCCGTTCATCTGGATCGAGCCGACCGGGTACTCCCAGTCCGGGTCGAACGGGTCGGACCAGTAGAAGTCGTTGACCCCGATCGTCTTCTGGAACCGCGTCGGGTTCGGCGTCCTCGAGAACGCCACGAGGCCCGAGTTGTTGTGGAGCATCAGGTGCCGGCCCACGTGCCCGGAGCCGTTGCCCAGCCCGGCCGGGTGCCGGTCGTCGGCCGACGCGAGCAGCAGGGCCGCGGAGTTGATCGCGCCGGCCGCCAGGACGACGACGTCGCCGGTGTACTCCTCGCGCTCGCCGTCCCGGTCGACGACGACCCGCGAGACGCTCCGCCCCGACGCCGAGGTCTCCAGCCGCACCACCCGGGCGCGGGTCCGCAGCTGCACGTTCGGGTGCCGCAGCGCCGGCTCGACCGTCATCACCTGGGCGTCGGCCTTGCCGTTGACCAGGCACGGGAAGCCGTCGCAGGTCGCGCAGCGGATGCACGCGGACAGGTGCGGCCGCGCCTCGTCGAGCAGGATGCCGTTCGGCAGGGAGAACGGGTGCAGGCCCGCGGCGGTGAGGTCCGCCCGCAGCTGCGCGATCCGCGGCTCGTCGCTGATCGCCGGCCACGGGTAGGGGCCGGGCGCCGGTGGCTCGCCGGGATCCTCCCCGCGCGTGCCGTGCACCTGGTAGAGCTGCTCGGCCCGGTCGTAGTACGGCGCGAGGTCGGCGTAGGAGATCGGCCAGGCCGGCGAGACGCCGTCCACGTGGCGCACCGCGCCGAAGTCCCGCTCGCGGAACCGGTAGAGGATCGCGCCGTAGAACTTGGTGTTCCCGCCGACGTAGTAGTGCTGCTTCGGCGTGAACCGCCGGCCGTCGGCCCCGTCGGTCCACTGGCCGCTGTTGGCGTAGCGCTTGTCCTTCCACAGCGCCATCGGGTCCCAGTTCTGCGGCTCCCGCGGCAGGTAGTCGCCGCGCTCGAGGAGCAGCACCTTCGTGCCCGTCCGGGCCAGGGCCCAGGTGACGGCGCCGCCGCCTGCGCCGGATCCGATCACGATGACGTCGGCGTGCTCGGTCATGGCTGTCTCCTGATCAGGTGATCGCGAGAGGGCTGACCCAGGCGCCGGTGGCGCCCTGGAGCTTGGCGTGGCTGACGACGAGCAGGAACTCGCGCAGCCCGTGAGCGGCGGCCTCGGCCAGCCGCAGGTTCTCCAGCACGACGACGCCGTGCCGGACGTTGAGCGTCTGCGGGACGACGAACGGCTCGTCCGGGTCCTCGGCCGGCACGGGCCCGTAGCTCCACGTGTCGCAGCCGGTGAGCGCGACGCCGTGCCCGGCGAGCCACTCGGCGAGCGCGAGTCCGGGGCCCGGTTCGCCGGACGAGTACCGCGCGTCGTCCGCGCCCCACAGGCCGCCCCAGCCGGTGTGGACGAGCACCGCGTCGCCGGGACGCAGCGCGCGCCCGCCGAGCGCCGCCACGGCGTCGGCGACGGTGACGACGTCGCCCCGCTCGAGCCGCTCGACCCCGCGGACGGCGGCGACGTCGAGCAGCAGCCCCCTGGTGACGACCTGCGGGAGCGTGTCGACGCCGAGCCGGTTGGTGCCCCACTCCTCGGCGATGTCGGCCAGCCGGTGCCCGTTGTAGGTGCGGTCGCCGGCCTGCAGGTGGTTGAGGGCGTCGAGGTGGGTGCCCATCTGCTGGGTGGCGGTGATCTGCTCGACCACCCAGTTCACCCCGTTGCGGCCCCAGCCCTCCGGTCCGGCGTCCGGGCGCCGGCGGTTGACGTGGTGGGCGTTCGTCGTCAGGTACGAGCGGAAGGTGCGGCCCGGAAAGGCCGGGACGTCGGCGTGCAGCACGTGCGCCAGGTCGAACACCCGCCCGGTGCGCACCAGCGAGACGGCGGCCAGCACCGAGGCCGGCGTGATCTCGTTGAGTGCCCCGGCTTGGTCGTCCGGACCCCACCGCGAGGGGAACCAGCCCGTCGTCCGCTCCGTGACGGAGGGGGCGAGGCCGGTCATTCGGACGACCAGGTCGTCTCGAAGGACGGGTAGAGGGTCAGGCCGCCGTCCACGAACAGCGTCTGGCCGGTGATGTAGGCGGCCTCGTCGGAGCAGAGGAACGCGGTGACCGCGGCCATCTCCTCGGCGTCGCCGGCGCGGCGCATCGGGATGTGGCTCTCCACCATCCGCCGCTTGACCGGGTCGTCGATCCACGAGCGGTTGATCGGGGTGACCGTCGCGCCGGGGCCGATGCCGTTCACGCGGATCCCCCGGGCGGCGTACTCGAGCGCGAGGGTGCGGGTGAGGTTCTGCATGCCGCCCTTGGACACCGAGTACCCGACGAACCGCGGCTTCGGGATCACCTGGTGCACGCTCGAGACGTTGACGATCGAGCCCGGTGCGCCGGTCCGCAGCCACGCGCGGATCGCCTGCTGGCTGCACAGGAACGCGCCGCGCAGGTTGACCGCGAGCACCTTGTCGAAGGCGGCGACGGCGAGCTCGTCGGTGTCGGCGGCGACCTGGATGCCGGCATTGTTGACCAGGATGTCGATCCGGCCGTACTCGCCCAGCGCCTGGTCGAACATCGCGCCGACCTGGTCCTCCTGCGACACGTCGGCGGCGACCAGGATCGGGTGCGTCCCGGCGGCCGACATCTCCTTCATGCAGATCTCGACGCCGTGCTCGATGGCGTCCCGCGTCTCCTCGGCGCCCTCCGGCGGGCCGACGTAGTTGATCGCCACGTCGACGCCCTCCTGGCCCAGACGGATGGCGATCGCCTGCCCGATGCCCGAGCTGCCGCCGGTGACCAGCGCCTTCTTGTCCTGCAGACCCTTCACGTCCGGCTCCTGTCGGTGAGTACCCGTGCCCGTCCCTCCGAGAAGAAGGCGACGGCGTCCTCGGTGGTGGAGATGCGGTCGGCGCCGCGCGCGGCCCCGAAGGGCGCGTTCCAGAACGGATCCGCGGACGGGGATCCCTCGTGCGGTCCGACGTAGAGGTAGGGCCCGGGCAGCGCGCGGTCACCCGGGGAGACTCCGTAGTTGACGGCGTCGACGGCGATGCCGAGGTCGAGGTGCTCCGGCCAGAGCACCGGATCCGCCGGCTGCCCGAGATCCGCTGCGAGGCCGCGCAGCGCCGCGTCGCCGAGGGTGAGCCAGTCGGCAAGCTGCCGCGCCGCGGCGGGGTCGATGCGCAGCGGCAGATCCGGATCGGCCGGGGTCGCGGGGGCGTAGCTGCCGCGCAGCCCGAGCGCCACGCCGGCGAATGCGGCCGCTCCCCGCAACGTCGTCAGCGGCCGGGAGCGGAGGGAGTCACCGGCGATCACCACCAGCTGGTCGCCGACGACCGCGAGGTGTTGGCCGTCGATGCCGACGGCGGTGGCGAACCCGCCCGGGTACGGACGGAGCCGGATGGTCCCGGCGCTGGCGAACTGCCCGGCGGCGAGGACGTGCTCGGCGACGCGGTGCCAGCCCTCGCGGGTCTCGGCGAGCGCCGGGGGCGTGGTGAGCGTCATGGAGCCGTGGTCTCCTGCCGGGGTGCCGCGTTACGCGGACCCAGGGCCTCGCGACGCGCGCGCCTCGCCCGACCGGCCCGGAGAGCGGAGGACGGCGGCGCGCGGAGAGCACTGCACCGGCGGGGCCGCGCGTCGTAGCGTCTGCCCTGCGGGGGCCACGGAGGACGACGGCAGCAAGGAGCTCGCCATGTTCGCTCAGGTCATCCAGGGCAGGACGTCGAACCCCGACGCGCTGCGCGCGGCGACGGACCGGTGGGTGGAGGAGCTGTCACCCGGCGCGGTCGGCTGGCTCGGCAGCACCGAGGGTGTCACCGACGACGGCCAGGCCATAGCGGTCGTCCGGTTCGAATCGGCCGAGGCGGCCCGGCGCAACTCCGAGCGGCCCGAGCAGGGGCGCTGGTGGGAGGAGGCGCAGCGGCTCTTCGACGGCGAGGTCACCTTCCTCGACAGCGACGACGTCACCGTGGACCTCGTCGGTGACCCGGACCGCGCCGGCTTCGTGCAGGTGATGCGGGGCCGGGTCAGCGATGCCGAGCGGGCCAAGGCGATCATGGCCGGCCTCCCCACCGAGAAGTTGGCGGAGTTCCGCCCGGACATCCTCGGGTCCGTGATGATCGGCAAGGACGACGGCCAGTGGGTCCAGGTCATCTACTTCACGTCGGAGGCCGAGGCCCGCGAGGGCGAGCGCAAGGAGCCGCCGCAGGAGATGGAGGAGGCCATGCGGGAGCTGATGCAGCTCAGCGTGGGTGAGACGGAGTACCTCGATCTCCGGCAGCCGATCCTGACCTCGCGACGCTGAGCCGGCGGTCGAGCCACACCCGGTCGCGCAGCCCGATCCCGTCGATCAGCGTGCCGTCCGGATAGCCACGCGACGCCGTGAAGGCGTCGCGCTCCACCGACCGCATCCGGAAGCCGTGCCGCTGGTAGAAGCGCAGGTTGCCGATGTCGGCGGCCGCGGTGGTCACCTCCAGCAGCGTGCCCGCCTCGCCGCCGAGCAGCTCGATCGCGGCCCCGACCAGCCGGCTGCCGATGCCCCGGCCCTGCAGGTCGGTCCGCACGGCCGTGCTCTTCAGCTCGGTGACCCCGGGGCGGCCGGTCGCGACGAACTGCAGGTGGCCGACGACCTCGCCGGCGCCGGTCACGGCGACCAGGACCCGGCCCTCGTGGAGACAGGAGTCCAGCTGCTGAGGGGAGTCCTCGGCCAGCTCGAACAGCGGCCGGAGCACCTCGCGCGGGCCCTCGTGGAGTGCGACGTGCAGGCCGTCGAGGTCGGGGAGGTCCTGGACGGCGATCACGACCCGGTTGCCGTCCGGGTCCAGGAAGGTCTCGCCCCAGCGGTTCCAGTACGGATTGGCGGCCACCACCGCGGGGACGCCGGCCGCCCGGAGCGCCGTCCCCGCCGTCCGGAGCTGCTCGCGGGACCGGACGTAGAGCACCAGCAGGTCCTCCTCCGTGCCCGCGACCGGTTCCACCGGTCCTGTCGTCAGCTCGAGTTCGGTGCCGCCGGGCAGCGCGAGGAACACGCCGTCGTAGCCGTCGTGCCCGGTGAACCCGCCCCGCTGCGGCAGGCCCAGCAGGTCCCGGTAGAACGCGGTCGCGCGGGGGAGGTCCCGCACCGGGCGGGCCATCCGCGCCGCCGCCCAGCCGGGTCCGGCGCTCACCGGGAGGCCGCCGGCGGCACGTACTCGAGGATCCGGCCGAGGTCGCGGAAGCCGATGGCCCGGTAGACCGCCTCGGCCATGGGCGTCGACTGCAGACTCGCGGTGCGGCACCCCCGCTCGACCGCGTCGAGCAGCTGCAGTGCGGTCACGGCCGTCCCCAGTCCGTGCCGCCGCGCCCGCGGCAGGGTCGTGACGTTGTAGATGCCGCGGTCGCCGGCGTGGTCGAACGCCATCGCCGTCGACACCCCCCCGCCCGTCGAGCGCGGCAACCCGCAGGTGGAAGGCGCTGCGGTCGACCCCGCCGAACCAACCCTCCGGCGCCGCCAGGATGCGGAGGTACTCGTCCCATCCCGGGGCAGCGGGCTCGATCCCCGGCCGTGGCCCTCGGAGGTCGCCCCGCGCCATGCCCATCGCCCGCGTCGACGCCTGCAGCGTGTACCTGCGGGACTCGAGGTCGGTGCGCATCGCCGCGTCGGTCTCGTGCACGCAGGCCGCGAAGCAGGGCACGGCGGCCGAGGCGTACGCGTCCTCCATCGCGTCCAGGGCGTGCGCCCGCTCCACCCGTGCCAGCCCCCGTCCGAGCACCGCGTTGTCGAGGAAGCCTCGCTCGGTCCGCCGGGGAAGATCGCGGCCGTGACGCCCGGCGACCGGACCACGGCCGCTCCCGGAGCGCCGTCGGCGTAGACCGTCCAGCAGGCGAGCAGGGTCCTTGCTCCGCGCAGGTAGAGGTCCTGGTCGGTCCACCCGGTCACGCCTGCTCCGTCCGTGCCGGGGAGGCGCCCGTTACGCGCCGTCCTCCTCCACGCAGACGGGGTCAGGTCGGCAGGGTCATCCCGAGCGACGCCTCGTTGGGGACGCCGACCGAGCTGTGCCCGTGCACGAGCCGCCACTCGCCGTCCTCGCGGTGGAAGACGGCGGTGCTGCGCATGGTGACCGCCGTGCCGTCGGGCAGCACGAGACGGGTCTCGTCGGCGACCCAGCCGACGTCGCCCTCCTCGTAGGCGCGCACCCGGATCGGCTCGTAGCGGGCGCTGTCGAGGCCGGCGTCCATCTGCTCCTGCCACCGCTCACGGATGGTCTGACCCTCGTACCACTCGGCGGGATCCGTGCCGATGGTGAGCAGCGCGTCGGACGACGACAGCAGTCCGGACAGCCACCCGACGTCGCCGTCCGCCAGCGCGGCGTACATCCGCTCGATCAGGGCCGCCAGCTCCGGGGACTCCCGCACGCGAGCACTGTGGCACCGGTCGGCAGCGCGCGCACGACCGAGTGGGTCAGCCCGCCGCGACCAGGCCGGTGGCGCGGGACAGCGCGCCGACCAGCCCCGGGAGGTCCCGCCGGAGCCGGTCGAACACGGCGACGTCCTCGTCGCCGGCCACGACGGCGCGGGTCCGCTCCGCGGGGACCAGCGCGGCGCGGGCGTCCGCGAGCCCGTCGGCGCGGCCCAGGGCGAGCAGCCCCAGCGCGGCCGCACCCAGGGCGCACCCCTCGGCGGCGTCGCCGAACACGACCGGCCGGCCGACGGCGGCGGCGACCGCCGTGCGCCACAGGGGCGCGCGGAAGGCCCCGCCGGTCGCGTGCACGCAGGTCATCGGCTGCTCCCGGTCGACCAGGTCGACCAGCGCGGCGAGCTGCAGGCAGACCCCCTCGACGGCGGCGCGGACGAGGTGGCCGCGGGTGTGGTGCCGGCGCAGACCCACGAAGGCGCCGGCGAGCCCGGGATCCCACGTGGGCGCCCGCTCGGCGACCAGGTAGGGGAGCAGCACCAGCCCGTCGCTGCCCGCGGGCGTGCCGGCGGCGAGGGCCAGTAGGGCCTCGTCGCCGGTCCCGGACGGGGCGGTCCGCGCGACGTCGGGCGCCAGCGCGTCGGCCGCCCAGCGCACCACGTGCGCTCCGTTGCTGGTCGCGGCGCCGATGACCCAGTGCCGGTCCGTCAGGGCGTAGCAGAACAGGTCGCGGCCCGCGGACGGCCGGTCGACCAGCATGCGCACCGCCCCGCTGGTGCCCAGGGAGAGCCCTGCGGTGCCGGGCGCGAGCGCTCCCGAGCCGAGGGTGGCCAGCGGCCCGTCGGCGGCCCCGGCCACCACGGGCGTCCCGGCGGGCAGCCCGGTGCGCCGGGCGGCGTCCGCGCCCAGATCGAGGACGGCGGTGGTCGGCAGCACCTCCGGCAGCCGGGCCGCCCGCACCGACGCCGTCCGCAGGGCCGCCGGGTGCCAGGCGCCGGTCGCGAGGTCGAGCAGACCGGTGGCCGAGGCGGACGAGAGCTCGGTGACCAGCCGCCCGGTCAGCCGCTCCAGCAGGAAGTCCTTGAGCCCCACCCACCAGCGAACGCGCGCCGCGGTCCCCGGCTCGTGCCGCGCGAACCACATCAGCTTGGTCAGCGGCGACATGGGGTGCACCGGGGTGCCGGTGATCCGCTGCAGCTCGGCGGCCTCGCCGGACGCGTGCAGCGCCCGGGCCTCCTCCTCGGCCCGGGCGTCGGCCCAGGTGAGCAGCGGGGTGATCGGCGAGCGGGACGCGTCGAGCCCGATCAGCCCGTGCATCGCCGCGCTGACCGAGACGGCGAGCACCCGGGCTCCCTCGGGGACGCAGTCGCGCACCGCCGCCAGGGCGGCCGCGGCGACGACGTCCGGGTCCTGGACCTGCCAGCCGGGCCGCGGTTGCAGCAGCGGGTACTCGTGGGCCGCGGTGTGCCGCTGCGCCGTTCCCAACCGGAACGCCACCGCCTTCGCCGCGGTGGTGCCGACGTCCAGGCCGACGACGACCTCCGCCGTCACCGGCGGCCCGACAGCGCGGTCGCGCAGGTGCGGACGGCAGCGACGAGCTCGCCGTCGTCGGCCAGCGCAGGATCCAGCGCCGCGAGGACGGCGGGCACGGCGCCGGCGAGAGGTCCGCCGGCGAGCGCCTGCAGCTCGGGACCGCGCACGTCGTTGACCGGCGAACCCTCGCCCCGCAGGTGCAGCACCCACGTGGCCAGCCCGGTCACCGCGGCCTCGGGCAGCCGCCCGGCCGCGCGCTCACGGGCCAGCACCGGCAGGATACGCACCGGCAGCTTCTGCGAGCCGTCCCCCGCGATCTGGGCCAGGTTGTGGCGGATGCGCGGGTTGGCGAACCGGTCGAGCAGCGCGGCGCAGTAGCGCTGCGACTCGGCCGCGGGGAAGCCGAGGTGCGGCTGGCAGGCCGACCACCACGAGCGGATCAGCGCCGCGCAGGCCGGGTCCGCCACCGCGTCGGACACCGTGGCGTGCCCGCGCAGCGAGCCGGCGTAGGCCAGCAGCGAGTGCGCCGCGTTGAGCAGCCAGAGCTTGCGGTCCTCGAACGGGGTGACGTCGTCGGTGAGGACGGCGCCGGCGGTCTCCCACGCGGGCCGGCCGCCGGGGAACGCGCCGGCGATCACCCACTCGCTGAACGGTTCGGTGGCCACCGGGGCGCGGTCGTCGACGCCGGTCGCGGCCAGGACGGCGGCGCGGTCGGCGGCCGTCGGCTCGGGCGTGATCCGGTCGACCATCGTCGTCGCGACGGAGACCTGCTCGTCCAGCCACTCGCCGAGCGCGGGATCGGCCAGCTCGCGCAACGCCGCCGCCAGGACCGCGCCGTTCTGCGCCAGGTTGTCGCACGGCACCAGGGTGAGCGGACCGGCGTCGGCGGCGCGGCGCGCCCGCAGTCCGGCGAGCAGGCGGGCGGGTGCGGCGTCCCGGCGGTAGCCGGCCTCGGTGACGGTCACGGTGACCACCCGGACGTCGGGGGAGGCGAGGTAGGTCAGCCACGCGTCGTCCTCGTCGGCCGCGTGGGCCCGGACGACCGACCGCACGACCTCGAACCCGTCGTCGCGGGCCCCGCGGGTGATCAGCGTGTACAGCCCGTCCTGGGCGGCCAGCGCGCGGGCGAGGTCGGGACGGCGGCCCGTGAAGGCGGCGATGCCCCAGTCGTCCCCGGCGCGGTCGGTGTACCAGGCCTGGTGGGCGCGGAAGAAGCTGCCGAGCCCCAGGTGTACGGCGCGGACCGGGGGAGCGGGCGCCGCGCGGTGCAGGTCGGTCACAGCTTGAAGACCTCCCGCGGCCGGCCGGCGACGAGGTCGACCGCGGTCTCGACCGCCTCGTCCTCGTCGAGCAGGTGCTCGCTCACCAGCCGCGCCAGGTACCCGGCGTCCAGCCGCCGGGCCATGTCGTGCCGCGCGGGGATCGAGCAGAACGCCCGGGTGTCGTCGATGAAGCCCGACGTCCGGGAGAAGCCGGCGGTCTCGGTGACGGCTGCTCGGAACCGGCGCACCGCCTCCGGCGCGTCGAGGAACCACCACGGGGCGCCCACGTAGACCGACGGGTAGAAGCCGGCCAGCGGCGCGAGCTCGCGGGAGAACACCGTCTCGTCGAGCGTGAAGAGCACCAGGTGCAGGTTCGGGTGCGTGCCGAACCGCTCCAGCAGCGGGCGCAGGGGATCGGTGAAGTCGCCGCGCAGCGGGATGTCGTGCCCGGTGTCCGGCCCGTGGGCGGCCAGCGTCGGCCCGTGGTGGTTGCGCCGCACGCCCGGGTGCAGCGTCATGACCAGACCGTCGTCGCAGGACATGCGGGCCATCTCCAGCAGCAGGTGCCGGCGCAGCGCCACCGCGTCGGCCGCCGGCGCCGTCCCACCCAGCGCCGCCCGGTAGACCCGCTCGGGGTCGGCCAGCGGCTCGGTGCCGACGTCCTCGTGGCTGTGGTCGGCCGAGACCGCCCCGTGCGCGCGGAAGTACGCCCGCCGGTCCTCCATCGCCGCCACCCAGCCGGCGTACCCGGAGGTGTCCACCCCGCTCACCTCGCCGAGCCGGGCGACGGCGCCGGCCCACCCCGGCGACCCGGCCTCCAGGTACCGGTCGGGCCGGAAGGTCGGGATCACCCGCCCGGCGAAGGCGGGGTCCGCGGCCAGTGCGGCGTGCGCGGCCAGGTCGTCGCACGGGTCGTCGGTGGTGGCCAGCACCTCGATGCCGAACCGCTCGAACAGCGCGCGGGGGCGGTAGGCGTCCTTGGCCAGCCGCTCGGCGACCTGGTCGTAGATCGCGTCGGCGGTCCCGGCCGACGGGCGGACGGTCACGTCGAAGATCTCCGCGAGCTCCGACTCGAGCCAGTAGCGCGACGGCGTCCCGCGGAACAGGTGCCAGTTCGCGCACAGCAGCCGCCAGACCCGCCGGGACTCCGCTTCCGTCAGCGCGCCGCGCCCCACGCCCAGGTCGGCCAGCGGGACGCCGCCGGCGTGCAGCAGGCGGGTGACGTAGTGGTCCGGCGTCACGAACAGCGTCGCGGGGTCGGTCAAGGGGACGTCGTCGGCGAGCACCCGGGCGTCCACGTGGCCGTGCGGCGACAGGATCGGCAGGTCGCGGACCGCCGCGTACAGGCGGCGGGCCACCTCGCGGGTGCCCGGCTCGGCGGGCAGCAGGCGGTCGGGGTGCCGGCGCAGCGGTGCGGGGGCCGTCATGCCGGCAATGCTCGCCCGCGACGACCGGAGTGGCAATCGGTTGCCGCCAGTTGCCGCGGTCACACCCGCCGGTTGCCATGTGTTGCCCGCTGCGCTTGTCCTCCGGCCGGTGCGGACGGAGGGTTCGGGCATGACCCGGATGCTCGACCCCGTCACCGGCGAAGCGGCCCTGATCGGCGGCCCCGACGGCATCCTCGGCGCCGACGACGTCGCCGCGTTCGTCGCCGAGCAGCTCGCGGCGCGCGACCTCGACGGCCGCAGCGTCTGCGTCGTCATCCCCGACGCCACCCGCAGCTGCCCGCTCCCGCTCCTGCTCACCGCGGTGCACGGCGCGCTCACCGGCCGGGTGACCCGGATGACCGCCCTGATCGCGCTCGGCACGCACGCGCCCATGACCGAGGCCCAGCTGGCCCGTCACCTCGGCTACCCGGCCGGCGACCTGGCTGCGCGCTATCCCGGCCTGGAGGTCCGCAACCACGAGTGGGACGACCCGGAGACCTTCGTGTCGCTGGGCACCATCCCGGCGTCGCGCGTCGCGGAGCTCTCCGAGGGCCGGCTGGCGGAGAGCGTCGACGTCCGGCTCAACCGCGCGGTGGTCGAACACGACGTCGCGCTCGTGGTGGGCCCGGTCTTCCCGCACGAGGTCGTCGGCTTCTCCGGCGGCAACAAGTACTTCTTCCCGGGCGTGGCCGGCCAGGAGATCATCGACCTCTCGCACTGGCTGGGCGCGCTGATCACCAGCGCCGACATCATCGGCACCCGCGGGATCACCCCGGTGCGCGCGCTCATCGACGAGGCGGCCGCGCTGATCCCCGCGGAGCGGCTGGCGCTGTGCGTCGTCGCGCAGTCCGGCAGCGGCGCGCTGCACGCGGCCGCGTTCGGGCCCCCGGAGGCGGCGTGGGCGGCGGCCGCCGACGTGTCGGCCGAGACCCACGTGCGCTACCTCGACGCGCCGGTCCGGCGGGTGCTGTCGGTGATCCCCGAGAAGTACGACGACATCTGGACCGCCGCCAAGGGCTTCTACAAGCTCGAGCCAGTGGTCGCCGACGGCGGCGAGGTGATCCTCTTCGCGCCGCACATCACGCAGATCTCGGCCATGCACCCGGAGATCGAGGAGATCGGCTACCACTGCCGCGACTGGTTCGTGCAGCAGTGGGACCGGTTCCGGCACCTGCACTGGGGCGTGCTCGCGCACTCCACGCACCTGCGCGGCGCCGGCACCTTCGACCACGAGCACGGCGAGCGCTGCCGCGTCGACGTCACCCTGGCGACCGGCATCCCGGAGGACGTCGTCCGCGGGGCGAACCTCGGCTACCTCGACCCGGCCGACGTCGACCTCGACGCCTTCCGTGCGGACGGCGAGACGTTCGTGGTGCCCGAGGCGGGGGAGGTCCTCTTCCGCCTCCGCTGAGCGGTCGACCCGCGCTCGACCAGCCGCACGGGCAGCACCATCGGCTGTCCGGTCCGGCTCTGCGCGCCCTCGATCATCGCCAGCAGGTGCTTGGTCGCCGTCGCGCCCTCGAGCCGCAGCGGTGAGGCGACGGTGGTGAGGCCGGGGGTGATCAGCTCGGCGGGCCCGATGTTGTCGAAGCCGACCACGCTGACGTCGCGCGGCACCTGGACCCCGCGGGTGCCGAGGCCCCGGATGAGCCCGATCGCGACCTGGTCGTTGTAGGCGATCACGGCCGTGGCCGCCGCGGTGACGACGTCCTCCGCCGCGCGCACGCCGCCGGCGACGTCGGGGGAGAAGGGGCCGATCCGGCGCACCCGCAGCTGCAGGTCCGCCGCCGTGTCCTGCAGCGAGCGCCAGCGCATGCCGTCGGCCCAGGAGGCCTCGGGTCCCGCGGCGTAGGTCAGGGTGTCGTGGCCCAGGTGGAGCAGGTGCTCGACCGCCCGGCGCATGCCGGTGGCGTTGTCGGGGACGACGCACGGCACGTCGACGACCACCCGGTTGAGGACGACGACCGGCTTCTGCTTCGCGATCATCCGGATGGCCGAGTCCGACATCCGGGAGCCGCCGAGCACGACGCCGTCCACCGACGGCAGCGCCCGCTCCAGCGCGGCGCGCTCCACGCGGTCGGACTCCTGGGCGTCGGCGAGCACGAGCGTGTAGCCGCCGTCGGCCGCCTCGGCCTGCGCCCCGCGGATGATCTCCGAGTAGAACGGGTTGGCGACGTCGGACACGACCAGCGCGATCATGTGGCTGCGCGCCGTCGACAGCGCCCGTGCCAGCGGGTTGACCCGGTAGCCCAGGCCCTCGGCCACCTGCCGGATCCGCTCGGCGGTCGCGGCGTTGACCCGCCCGGGCCGGGAGAAGGCGCGCGAGACGGTCGACGGGGCGACGCCGGCCGCCTTGGCGACGTCGTAGATCGTGACCTCGCGCGCCCCGCGTCCCGTGCCCACGACACCTCCGCCGCACCCGCAACAGCCGTTCCGATGGTCGGCAGCCCGCGTCGAGACAACTCATGGCAACCGATTGCCTCCACGGTAGCGGCTGTGACGTACTTCGCTCAGTCGGGCCTCCCCGGCACCGGGGCGGCCGCCTTCCGCGGCCCGCGCGCCCCGCATCCACGGCATTGACACGAGGGACTCCGACGATGAAGTCAGGCAACGGTCTGAGGTTCGCCGCAGTGGCGGCCGCGGGAGCCATCGCGCTCTCGTCCTGCTCCACCGCCGGGGGCGGCACCAGCGTCCAGAGCGGCGGGGGCGCGAGCGGCCGGGGCGGCACGCTCAACCTCGGGCAGATCCAGGACATCACCTCCTGGGACCCCGGGCAGGCGCACGTCGGGCCGAAGCTGGTGCCCTACCAGCTGGCCTACGACACGCTGATCCTCCGCGAGGCCGACGGCTCCTACGCCCCGATGCTGGCCACGACGTGGGGCTACACCGACGACACCAACACCACGTTCAGCCTCGACCTGCGCACCGACGTCACCTTCAGCGACGGCGCGACCCTCGACGCCGCGGCGGTCAAGGCCAACCTCGACCACTTCAAGAGCGCCAACGGCCCGCAGGCGATCCAGCTGGCCGACGTCGACGAGGTCACCGCCGTCGACGACGACACCGTCGAGCTTCACCTGGCGCAGCCCAACCCGGCGCTCGAGTACTACCTCAGCCAGGCCGCCGGCCTCATCGGCAGCCCCGAGTCGCTCGGCACCGACGAGATCACCGCAGCCCCGGTCGGCAGCGGCCCCTACGAGATGGACACCGCCGCCTCGGTCGCCGGCAACCAGTACGTGTTCACCGCGCGCGACGACTACTGGAACCCCGACCTGCAGCACTGGGACCAGATCACGCTCAAGGTGCTCAGCGACCCCGCTGCCCGGGTGAACGCCATCTCCTCCGGCCAGGTCGACAGCGTGCCGCTCGACGCGCGGACGGTCGGCCAGGCCACCGGTGCCGGCGTCGACGTCGTCACCTGGGACTCCGACTGGGTGGGGCTGCTGCTCTTCGACCGCGGTGGTCAGGTCAACCCCGAGCTGGCCGACGTCCGCGTCCGGCAGGCGATCAACCACGCCTTCGACCGGGACACGATCCTGAAGCAGATGCAGGGCGGCTACGGCACGGTGACCAGCCAGGTGTTCGGCACCACCAGCACCGCCTACGACGAGGGCCTGGACGACTTCTACGGGTACGACCCGGAGAAGGCCAAGCAGCTGCTCGCCGAGGCCGGCTACCCGGACGGCTTCACCCTGGAGATGCCGCTCGCCGAGCCGATGGCGCAGGTCGCCCCGTTCTTCCAGCAGCCGCTGGCGGACATCGGCATCACCGTCGAGGTGGTCTCCGTGCCGATCCAGAACTACCAGGGCGAGCTCGGCAGCGGGAAGTTCGCCGCCGGCTGGTGGAGTCTTTTCCAGGGCCCGACCTGGGTGGCGGTGCAGCAGCTGCTGTCGACCGACGCGCTCTACAACCCCTTCGACTCGACCACCCCGGAGCTGCAGGCGATGGTCGACGCCGTCCGTGCCGGTGGGGACGACGCCGACGCCCAGGCGCAGGCCCTCTCGGAGTACCTGACCGAGAACGCGTGGTTCGCCCCCTGGTTCCGGTCGGAGGCGATCATCGCCGTCGACTCCGGCGTGCACGTGGAGCCGCAGACCGAGCAGGCCGTGCCCTCCATCTACGGCTACACCCCGGCCAGCTGACCCGATCGTCCCCGGGGAACGGTGCACCCGCTCCCCGGGGACGACGGTCTCTCCACCCCGGCTACGGAGCTGCCATGCTGTCCTTCGTCCTCCGGCGACTCGGATCCGGACTCGTCGTCCTGGTCGCCGTCTGCTGCCTGACCTTCGGGCTGCTCTTCTACTCGTCCGAGAACATCGCCCGGAACATCCTGGGCGAGCAGGCCACGGCCGACCAGCTCGCGGCGAAGGAAGCCGAGCTGGGCCTCGACCGGCCGCTGCTCGGCCGGCTCGCCGACTGGTGGGCCGGCGCCGTGCAGGGCGACTTCGGCCGGTCGTGGTTCAACCGGCAGCCGGTCGTCGACGCGCTCGCCACGCGGCTGCCGGTCACGCTGACCATGCTCGTCGTGGCGATCGCGCTGATCGCCGTGGCGGCCACCGCCCTCGGCACCCTCGCGGCGGTCAAGCGAGGCTGGGCCGACCGGCTGGTGCAGCTCGGCGCCGTGGTCGGCACCGCGATCCCCGGCTTCCTGATCGGCCTGTTGCTGGTCGCCGTGTTCGCGCTCCAGCTCGGCTGGTTCCCCGCTGTGAGCACGATGAGC
This sequence comes from Geodermatophilus sp. SMS 5-13, assembly GCF_059428245.1. Lineage (NCBI taxonomy): Bacteria > Bacillati > Actinomycetota > Actinomycetes > Geodermatophilales > Geodermatophilaceae > Geodermatophilus > Geodermatophilus sp. SMS 5-13. The sequence continues at coordinate 3,390,712 of NZ_CP165729.1, read as the reverse complement.
CCGGGCGCGGGCGCCGGGGCGTGGGCCGCCTCGCTGACGCTCCCGGTCGTCGCCCTGCTGATCAACGGGCTCACCAGCACCGCCCAGCAGGTCCGCAGCGCGGTGATCAAGCAGTACGGCCTGGACTACGTGCGGACCCTGCGCAGCCGCGGCCTCCCCGAGCGGGAGATCCTCACCCGGCACGTGCTGCGCAGCGCCGCGCCCACCGGCCTGACGGTGCTGAGCCTGCAGTTCATCGGCATGCTCAGCGCGGTCGTCGTCCTCGAGCAGGTCTTCGCGCTGCCGGGGATCGGCACCCTCGCCGTCCAGGCGACGACGACCGGCGACCTGCCGCTGGTGATGGGCGTCGTCGTCGTCACCGTCGGCGTCGTCATCCTCGTCAACCTGCTCGTCGACCTGGCCAACGGCTGGCTCAACCCCAAGGTGCGTGTCGCATGAGCGAGACCCTGCAGGCCGCTCCCACGGCGGCCCCGATCACCCGCGCGTCGCTGGGCCGCCGGCTGCGGCGCAACCCGCTCGGGATGGCCGCGGTCACCGTCCTGGTGGTGGTGTTCCTCGCCGGGCTGCTCGCGTCCTGGCTGGCGCCGCTGGACCCGAACTTCGCCGACATCGCCAAGGTTCTGGCCGCGCCGGACGCGCACAACCTGCTCGGCACCGACAGCGGGGGCCGCGACATCCTGAGCCGGCTGCTCGTGGGCGGCCGGACGACGCTGCTCGCCGCGCTGCTCTGCGTCGCGGTCGCCCTTGTCGTCGGGGTGCCCACCGGGCTGCTGGCCGGCTACTTCGGCGGCCTGTTCGACGGCGCGGCCAACTGGGTGACCAACGTGCTGCTGGCGCTGCCCGGGATCATCCTGCTGCTCACCGTCCGCGCCGCCCTCGGCCCGTCGGTGTGGATCGCGATGATCGCCTTCGGCGTGATCCTCAGCCCGGGCTACTACCGGCTCACCCGCACCGCGGTGCAGGCGGTGCGCGGCGAGCTGTACGTGGACGCCGCCCGGGTCTCGGGGCTGAGCGACGGCCGGATCCTGCGCCGGCACATCCTCTCCGTCGTCCGCGCGCCGCTGATCATCCACACGGCCGTGGTGTGCGGAGTGGCGATCGGCGTGCAGTCCGGCCTGGACTTCCTCGGGCTGGGCGATCCGCGGGTGGCGAGCTGGGGCAGCATGCTCAGCGACGGTTTCCGCAGCATGTTCCAGACCTCGCTGAACCTGCTGTGGCCGGCGCTGGCCATCGGGCTCACCACCGCCGCGCTCGTGCTGCTGGGCAACGCGCTGCGCGACGCCGTCGAGGACCCGGAGCGGGCGAAGCCGGCGAAGGCACCCGTCCCCGCGGCCCCCCGTCGCGCCCCGGCCCCCGTCGAGGCGGGCACCGAGCACCACCTGCTGAAGGTGTCGGGGCTCGGCGTCGGCTACCCGCAGGCCGACGGTTCGGTGACGCCGGTCGTCGCGGACGTCTCGTTCACCGTCGACCGCGGCGAGGTGCTCGGCGTCGTGGGCGAGTCGGGCTCCGGCAAGACCCAGTCGGCGTTCGCCGTCCTCGGCCTGCTGCCCGACGACGCCGTCGTCACCGGCGGGACGATCCAGTTCGACGGCGAGTACACAGTCGCCCCCGGGGACGGCGCCGTCGCGCAGGACCGGCTCCGCCCGCTGCGGGGCCGGCGGATCGGCTACATCCCGCAGGAGCCGATGAGCAACCTCGACCCGGCGTTCACCATCGGCTACCAGCTCACCCGGCCGATGGCGAAGCTGCTCGGCATCTCCACGGCCGAGGCCCGGCGGCGGGCGCTCGGCCTGCTGGCCGGCGTCGGCATCGCCGACCCGGAACGGACCATGGCCGCCTATCCGCACGAGATCTCCGGCGGCATGGCGCAGCGCGTGCTCATCGCCGGCGCGATCAGCTGCGAGCCGGACCTGATCATCGCCGACGAGCCGACCACCGCCCTCGACGTCACCGTGCAGGCCGAGGTGCTCGACGTCCTGCGGGGTCTGCAGCAGCGGCTGGACCTGGGCGTGCTCCTGGTGACCCACAACTTCGGCGTGGTCGCCGACATCTGCGACCGGGTCGTGGTCATGCAGTCCGGCCACGTGGTCGAGGAGGGGCCGGCGCGGACGATCCTGCGCACCCCGGGGCGCCCGTACACCCGCTCGCTGCTGGACTCGATGCTGGAGGACAAGCCGCCGCTGACGCCGCTCACCACCGCGCCGGTGTGGGGCGTGCCCGATCTGGAGGTCACCCGATGAGCACCCTGCTGGCGGTCGACGACCTCGTCGTCCGCTTCCGGCCGAAGAAGCGGCTCGGGAAGCCGTTCCAGGCCCTCTCCGGCGTCTCGCTGCGGCTGGCCGAGGGCGAGACGCTCGGCCTGGTGGGGGAGTCCGGCTCGGGCAAGACCACGATCGGCCGGGCCATCCTCGGGCTGGCGCCGGTGAGCGAGGGCCGGATCGTCTTCGCCGGCCGGGACATCACCTCGGCCTCCCGCCGGGAGCGGCGCGTGCTCAGCCGCGACCTGCAGGTGGTGTTCCAGGACCCGTACAGCTCGCTCAACCCGGCCCGCACGATCGGCGACATCCTGGCCGAGCCGCTCTCGGTCCAGGGGATCGCCGGGTCCGAGGCCCGCGGGCGGGTGCAGGAGCTGCTGGACCGGGTGCACCTGCCGGCCGACGCCATGCACCGGCTGCCCCGGGAGTTCAGCGGCGGCCAGCGGCAGCGGATCGCGATCGCCCGGGCGCTGGCCCTGCGGCCGCGGCTGATCGTCTGCGACGAGCCGGTGAGCGCGCTCGACCTGTCCACCCAGGCCCGCGTGCTGGACCTGTTCCTGGAGATCCAGCGCGACACCGGCGTCTCCTACCTGTTCGTCTCGCACGACCTGGACGTCGTCCGCCACGTCAGCCACCGGGTCGCCGTCCTCTACCGCGGCGAGCTGGTGGAGCAGGGGGACGCCGAGCAGGTCACCCGCTCGCCCCGGCACCCGTACACGCAGCGGCTGCTGCTGGCCTCACCCGTGCCCGACCCCGACCGCCAGGCCGCCCGCCGCGACGCGCGGCGGGAACTCGCCGAGCCCGCCGCGGCCTGACCCGCCACCAGCGAGAGGAACACCCATGCTCCGCCCCCAGGACGGCCCCACCCGCGAGCGCAAGAGCCTCAACGGGCTCTGGCGGTTCCGCCTCGACACCGACGGGGTCGGCAGGGACGCGGGCTGGTGGCGGTCGCCGCTCGCCGAGGCCCGCGACATGCCGGTGCCGGCCAGCTACAACGACGTCCTCGCCGACGCGGCGGTGCGCGACCACGTCGGCGACGCCTGGTACCAGACGGTGGCGCGCGTTCCCCGCGGCTGGGCCGGGCAGCGGGTCGTGCTCCGCTTCGACTCGGCCACCCACCGCGCCGTCGTCTGGGTGGACGACGTGGAGGTGGCCCGGCACGAGGGCGGCTACACGCCGTTCGAGGCCGACGTCACCGAGCACGTCCGCCCCGGGCAGGAGCTGCGGATCACCGTCGTCGTCGACAACCGGCTCACCTGGCGCTCGGTGCCGCCGGGCCTGGTCGAGAACGGCAGGCAGAAGTACTTCCACGACTTCTTCAACTACGCCGGCCTGCACCGGTCGGTGTGGCTGTCCAGCACCCCGCCGGCCTTCATCCGCGACATCACGGTGCGCACCGGCCTGGACGGTGCCACGGGCACGGTCGACTACCGCGTGGACGCCGACGGCGACGTGCGGGCGGTCCTCCGCGACGCCGAGGGCGGAGAGGTCGCGGCGGCCACCGGTGCCGACGGCGTCCTGACCGTGGCCGACGTCCACCCGTGGCGGCCGGGTGAGGGGTACCTCTACGACCTGCGGGTCGAGCTGACCGACGGCGGCGAGGTCGTGGACAGCTACACGCTGCCGGTCGGCGTCCGGACCGTGGAAGTGCGCGGCACGCAGTTCCTGATCAACGGCGAGCCGTTCTACTTCACCGGCTTCGGCAAGCACGAGGACGCCGCGGTCCGCGGCAAGGGCCACGACGACGCGCTGATGGTGCACGACTTCGCGCTGCTGGACTGGATCGGCGCCAACTCCTTCCGGACCTCGCACTACCCGTACGCGGAGGAGGTGCTGGACCACGCCGACCGGCACGGGATCGTCGTGATCGACGAGACGGCCGCCGTGGGCCAGAACATGGGTCTGGCCGGCGGGATCTGGGGCGGTCCGGCGGTCCCGACCTTCTCGGCGGAGACGATCGACGACACCGCCCGCGAGGTGCACGCGCAGGCGATCCGCGAGCTCGTCGCGCGCGACAAGAACCACCCGAGCGTCGTCCTGTGGAGCATCGCCAACGAGCCGGAGTCCGACACCGAGGGGGCGCGCGAGTACTTCGAGCCGCTGTTCGCGCTGACGAAGGAGCTGGATCCCACGCGCCCGGTGGGCTACGCGAACGTGATGCTCGCGCCGCACGGCAAGGACGTCCTGCACCCGTTCGCCGACGTCCTCATGCTCAACCGCTACTTCGGCTGGTACGTCTTCACCGGCGACCTGGCCGGCGCGGAGCCGGCGCTGCAGGCCGAGCTCGAGGCCTGGGCCGGCGAGGGGAAGCCGATCATCATCACCGAGTACGGCGCCGACACCCTGGCCGGGCTGCACTCGGTCACCCCGCAGCCGTGGAGCGAGGAGTACCAGGTCGACTTCCTGGAGATGTACCACCGGGTCTTCGACCGGGTCGACGCCGTCGTCGGCGAGCAGGTGTGGAACTTCGCCGACTTCGCCACCTCCTCGGGCATCACCCGGGTGGACGGCAACAAGAAGGGGGTCTTCACCCGGGACCGCCGTCCCAAGGCCGCCGCGTTCGCCCTGCGCCGCCGCTGGCGGGGCGGGCGGGGCTGAGCCCGCCGCCCCGCAGTGCCGGGAGGCCGCGCGCCGGTCAGTGCTCGGCTCTGGCCGCCTGGGCAGCCATCAACCTCCTGACCCATGGCACCGAAGCGTCCGCGGGCCGGCCATAGGCCACAGGGTCGAGGTAGGTGCCGACCTCGTCGGGCGGCTTCTCCTCTTCGATGACCAGGGGATGCCGTTGCGCTGAGGGGTCGATGCGGACTCCGGTCACCTGCCAGGACACGCGGCCGCCCGGCCGCCCCCCGGCGATGTCGAAGCCGGCGCCGTCGTACTCCGCCGACACGTGCAGGTCCGGTGCTGCAGACCCGAGGGACGTCACGAGGTAGCAGAGATCGCTGTTGAGGCGCCCGAACCACTCCGGGAGTTCGACGCGCGCACGACCCTCGTCGTCGAGCCCTACGGTGCCGTCGTAGTGGGTCTTGAGTGCCGGCGCTTCCACAGCGGCGTGCCGCAAGTAGCTGCGCTCAGGGTCCAGCGGGTGGTCGATGACGAACTGCTTCGTCCCGGCAGTCACCGTGAGGTTGCCGAGGACGTCGACGTTTCCCCAGAAGTTGCCGGTCCCCAGACAAGCCAGACCGCCGAGACTTTGCACGCCAAGTGTCGTCCCGAAAGCGGAGACGCCGATCTTTCCCTGGCCGTAGACACCGTCGTCGTCGACGGAGGAGCCGAAGACGCCGGCGCCGTGCGCGCTCTCTCCCTGTATCCCGGGTGCGTCGGCCTCCGAGACCCCCTTCACCCCCGCGATGGCGGGGAGCGCGCCGGACGGCCCGTTCGTGATGCCGAGGACGCCGGTTCCCCGTGCGCGGTTCTCCCCTTGCACGCCCGGCGAGGTGGCCGATTCCGTCCGGCCGAGTACCCCGGCGAACTCGTCGCTGGTCCCGAGGACCCCCGCGAAGCCTTCCCGTTCGGCGCCGCCGATCACGCCGTGGTCCTGTGTGCTCCTGGCGTCGATGCCGGGCCCACTGTCACCCCGCGCGAGCATGCCGGTGGCACCCTGCCCGACGACTCCGACGCCGCGCGTGTCCGCGTGCCCGAACACACCGATCCCGCCGAGCCCGGAGGCGAGACCGACGACCCCGTTTCCTCCCTGCTCGGCGGCATTTCGCCCGAACACCCCCGCGGCGCTGTCTGCGGTGGCGCTGCCGAGGACGCCGTTGTCCGAGGAGCTCTCCCCGCTGACGCCGACGCCCGTGGAGCTCCGCCCGCTCACGCCCGCGCCCGAGGTGGACGACCCGGCGACGCCTCGTCCGCTCTGCGAGCGCCCGAGGACGCCGTCGTTGCTGGTGCTCTCTCCGGAGACCGCCGGCCCGGCGTTGCTCACGCTCAGCACGCCGGCGCCCTGGTCGCTGAACGCCGAGACTCCCGAGCCCGTCACGCTCGTCCCGACGACGCCCGCCCACTGAGGGCCTTCTCCGACGACCCCGGTGCCGGTGGGGCTCTGGCCTTGCACGCCGAAGCCGCTGCCGTCGTCGTCACCCTTGATGCTGACCATCGATCCTCCAAGAGCCGGGATCGCAGCAGCTCCGCACCGCTCCTGCGAGCGGCGGCCAGTGTTGGGCGACGTTGTCACGGCGACGTCACCGCGCGGCAGGAGTCAGCGCAGCGCGGGGGCGCTCCGGTCCCCATGGGCGACCGCCGGCCGCGGCCCGCGGCCGACAGCGACGTCGAGCACGGCGTCGACGTCGGCGTCCGCGGTGCCGCGCCACGCGACGTGCTGGTCCGGCCGGACCAGCAGCAGGTCGCTGCCGTAGAAGGTGCGCAGCTTCGGCAGGTGCACCAGGTCGAGCAGCCGCATCGGGACGGCGGCGCGCGCGGCGACGTCGAGGAACGGCGCGGCGTCGGCGTCCGGGGCGAGCCGGATCAGCGTGTACCAGTCGCCGAGCAGGTCGAAGACCGATGAGCCGTCGGGCAGCCAGGCGTGCGGCAGCCGGGCTCCGGGGTGGGACGACGGCGCGTACCGGTTGAGCTCGGGCGCCGGCTGGGGCTCGCGGCCGGCGACGACGATCGGCGAGTCCGGGTAGTCGGAGCCGAGCACCAGGCCGAGGCTGTGGAACTCCGGGTCCTTGACCTGCAGCGCCTCGGCCACCCGGGCGCGCAGCGCGTCCCCGGCCGGGCCGTCGGCGCCGAGCTCGGCGGCGGCGAAGGACGGCGCGAGGAACGCCTCCTGGCCGCCCGCCGCGTCGATCGTGCGCTGCGCGATCGGCCGGCGCTCGGGCTCGTAGCTGTCCAGCAGCGACTCCGGCGCCCATCCCTGCAGCACCGCGGCCAGCTTCCAGCCCAGGTTGACCGCGTCGCCGACGCAGGTGTTGAAGCCGTGGCCGCCCCACGGCGGGTTCAGGTGCGCGGCGTCGCCGACGAGGAACACCCGCTCGCCGCGGTACCTGTTGGCCAGCAGCATGCGCGCCGACCACGGGTCGGTGGCCAGCACGTCGACGTCGATCTCGGCGCCGACCAGGTCGCGGACCAGGGCGACCGGGTCGACGTCCCGGGTGTTCTCGTCGACGCCCTGCACGATCGCCCACCACGTGCCGTCGAGGTCGAGCCGGCCCATGAGACCGCCGCGCCGGGCGCCGATCACCCAGTAGTGCACGCCGAGCGCGCACAGCGGGCGCTCCTCGAGCGCGCGGCTGCGGAAGGTGACCGACATGTTCGGCACCACGCCCGAGGAGCCCTCGTAGCGGGCGCCGATCGCGGCCCGGCTGATGCCGCTGCTGCCGTCGCAGCCGAGCAGGTATTCGGCGAGGACCTCGTGCCGGCTGCCGTCGGGCGCCTCGAGGCCGGCGCGGGCCTCCCGCGGCCCGTCGACCACCGACATGGCCCGCCAGCCGGAGAGCAGCGTGACGCTCGGCAGCGCGGCGGCGGCCTCGGCGAGCACGTCCTCGACGACGTTCTGCGGCGCCTGCTGGCTGGGCTCGGCGGCGATGTCCTGCGGCGTCGTCCAGAGGCCGAAGGCGTTGCGGAAGCGGGTGATCTCGTGGCCGAACAGGCCGGTGCAGAAGACGACGTCCTGGGCGTGGCTCACCGGCAGGGGAGCGGCCGCGCGCAGCCGGTCGGCGATGCCCCAGCGGCGCAGGTGCTCCATCGTCCGCACGCTCGTGGTCTTCGCCCGGGGCCGCAGCGGGTCGCGCTCGGTGCGGGGCTCCACGACGAGCACCTCGATGCCGCGCCGGCCGAGCTCGATCGCGGCGGCCAGGCCGCTGGGGCCGCCGCCGACGATCAGCACCGGGACGCGGGCGGGCACGGCGGTCATCGGATCTCCTGTCGTGGGGCACCGCCCGCTGGGGCGGGCGGACGTGCGGGAAGCTGCGCCGGGACCGGACCGGTCTCGCTCAGCGCAGTCACAGCATGGGTGGCCGGGGTCACCCCTTCCGACCCCGTTGCCATTGGCCGGAAGGGCGACGCCGGAGTTCTCAGACCGTCCGGTTCCGTTCCTGCCACTGCCGCACCCAGGCGCGGCCGTAGTCGTTGCCGTGCGGGGTGCGCAGCACGGTGTGGACGTGGAACGGCTGCGGGGTGTCGTAGTCGAGGAAGACGCCGCAGTGGTGGTCGAGCTCGGCGATGAGCACCGGCGACTGCAGCCGGTAGTAGAAGACGTCGCCGGGCCGCGCGCCGCCGATCCAGGAGAACCAGGTCTCGCCGAGGTGCGCCTCGATCTCCCGCATCCGCGCCCGCCGCGGGCCCTCCGGCAGCAGCCGGACGAACGACTCGGCGATGGCCAGTGCAGCCCGCTGCGCGGCCAGGGGCAGCTCGGCGACGCGGACGCCCTCGACCGGGATGACCCGGTTGTCCTGGAAGGCGCCGGCCAGGTGCCGCTCGTCGCCGGGGTGCACCCGGCCCTCGGGCATGGCCGGGTCGACCAACTGCGCGTACGTGGTGGCCCGGTCGCGCTGCTCGTCGGTCAGGGCGGCCATCAGGTCGAGCCCGTGCTGCACGCGGTCGGCGAACAGGTCGCGCAGGCCGGCGTGCGGGCCGGCGTCGATCTCGTCGGGCTCGGCGCCGAGGAAGACGGGGGAGAGCACCATGCGGCCCTCGACGACCAGGCAGTTGACCGCGCAGTGGTGGCCGTAGAGCTGCCAGCCCCACGGTGCGCGCCCGTCGGGGTCGCCGTACAGGGCGATGTTGTAGCTCCACGCGTTGAGCACGGTCTCGAGGTCGACGACCTCGCCGAGGAAGCCGTTGACCAGCATCATCGCGTGGGCGAGCCGGAACCCCTCGGGACTCAGCGACGCGCGGACCAGCGCCAAGGCCTTCTCCCGCACGACCTCGGGCTGCAGATCGAGCCGCAGGCCGGTGTCGAACTGCAGGAACTCCGGATTGGCCCAGGTCTGCCACTCGACCGCGTCGACGGCGAAGGAGATCCGCTTGCGGCCGTCGTCGTCCAGGACCTCGAGGAGGGCGTTGGCGGCCTCGACCATCGCCGCGACCGGCGCCTCCTCACCGGGCTCCGCCGGCGTCAGGTCGTACAGCCCCTCACGCGGGACGCCGTCCTCGGTGACCCCGCGGAACTCGTTCAGGTACAGCGGCGTCCAGCCCTCGACCAGGCCGCCGGTGAACGTGCCGGGCTTCTTCGAGAAGTCGCCGTAGGTGTGCGGGTCCATGCCGCGGACCTCGGCCAGCCGCGGGTGGTCGTGCGGGAACAGGTACTGCCGGTACTCACCGGACATGACGGGTGCCGTTCTCGACGACGGGGCTGGTGAGGACGCCGAGCCGCTCGACCTCGACCTCGACGACGTCGCCGGGGTGCAGCAGCCACTGCGGCTCGCGGGCGTAGCCGACCCCGGACGGCGTGCCGGTGGCGAGCAGGTCACCCGGCCGCAGCGTGAACGTGTGCGAGATGAGGGAGAGCGTGTCGCCGACCGTGTAGACCATCTCGTCGGTCCGGCCGTCCTGGACGACCTCTCCGTTGACCCGGGTCTGCACCCGCAGGCCGTCGCGCAGGTCGCCCACCTCGGCCGCCGGCACCAGCGGGCCGAGCGGGCCGGAGGCGTCGCCGTTCTTGCCGAGGATCCACTGGCTGGTGAGCTTCTGCGCCCGGCGCGAGGTGAGGTCGTTGAAGGTCGAGTAGCCGACGACGGCGGCCAGCGCCTCGTCCGGGGTGGCGTCCACCAGCGTCGCGCCGACGTAGGCGACGACCTCGCCCTCCCAGTCCAGCCCGTCCTCGTTGGACGGCACCGGCACCCCGGCGCCGCCGACGGTCAGCGACTGCGTCCAGCGGGCGAAGAGAGTCGGGTACGGCGGCAGCTCCTGGCCGGCGAACGACCCCTCGGCGACGTGCTTGAGGTAGTTCAGCCCGATGCAGATCACCCGGGCGCCGGGCAGCACCGGGGGCACGAACTCGACGTCAGCCGCGTCCGCGGTCGCCCCGGCCGGGGTGCCGGAGAGGTGCCCGGCCGCGTCGGCCCAGAACTCATCGAGCCCGGCGACCACGGTCACCTGCGCGCCGTCCTCCGACAGCGCGGCCACCTCGACCGGTCCGCCGTCCCGGCGGATGCCGACGATCCTCATCGTTGCTCTTCCTCTCAGCGGACGCCGAAGCGTCGGCGCAGGACGTCGATCGTGCGGGCGAGCGCCTGCTCGGCCGCTTCGGGGGAGCCGAGCCACATGTGGTCGGCGTCCGCGTACAGGTCCAGCTCGGCCGCCACGCCGGCCTCCACGAGCAGGCCGTGCAGCCGCTCGCTCTGGACCGCCGGGATGAACCGGTCGGCCGCGCCGTGCAGCAGCAGGAACGGCGGCGCGTCCGGGGTCACGTGGGTGACCGGGCTGGCCTCGGCCGCCCGCTCCGGGACGTCGGACACCGCGGCGCCGAGCAGCTGCGCCTCGCGGGTCGACGGGTCGCCCGGGTCGGTGCCGGCGTCGGCCGCGAAGCCGGCGAGGTCGGTCGGCGCGTACCAGGCGACGACGGCGGCGACCGCGCTCGACGTCCCCGTCATGCCGATCCCGCCCTCCAGCGCCGGATCGCTGACCAGGCCGAGCAGCGCGGCGAGGTGCCCACCGGCCGACTCGCCCCACGCGGCGATGCGCTCGCGGTCGATGCCGAGCTCGCCGGCGCGGGCGCGCAGCCAGCGGACGGCGGCCTTGGCGTCGTGCAGCTGGGCCGGCCAGGTCGCCTCGCCGGAGAGCCGGTAGTCGACGCCGGCGACGGCGATACCGGCCTGCGCCAGCCGCTCGAACGGGGTCGGGTCCGCGCCGCGGTAGGCCGGGCCGACGGCGTGCCGGCTGCCCAGCCGCCAGCCGCCGCCGTGCAGGAAGACGGCGACCGGCACGGGGCCGTCCGACTCGGCCGGCAGCACCAGGTCGAGCTCCAGCGGGCGGATCCCCGGGATGGCCGCGTACGGCACGCCGAGGAGGTGCCGCGTGCCGCCCGCGCCGGCGTGCGGCGCGGGCAGCGGGAGCTCGTGCGCGGGCGGGGGGAGCGGGAGGACCGGGGGCGTCAGTCCTGCGTCGGCCACGTGTAGTCCGGCATGAACTGCATGTTGTGCTGCTGCGCGGCGGCCTGCATGCGCGGGAAGTCGGGGATGAACGGCGGCTGGTCCTTGGTGGCGTGGTCGGTCGGCGTGCCCATGTGCTGGAAGAACCGCTCGAAGCCGCCGGAGAGGGTGCCCATCATCCGGGCGTCCTCGACGATCTGGTACGCGTGCGCGAAGCCGGCCGGCACGAACCCGAAGTCGCCGGGGGTGAGCAGCGACGACTGCTTCTGCCCCTCCTCGTCCTCGAAGAACAGCCGGACCTTGCCCTCGAGCACGTAGAAGGTCTCGTGGGTGGCGTTGTGCGAGTGCGTCGGGATGACGTCGCCGGCGGGGGAGTCGGCGGTGATGATGCCGAACTGGTTCTCGGTCTCGTCGCCGGAGAGCAGCACGGTGAACAGGTCGCCGAAGAGCATGGCGGTCTCGCCCTCGCCGCGGCGGAGCACGTAGGGCCGGGGCTTGCCGGGGAGGGCGCCCTTCCACTGCGGGCCCTTCGCGGGGTCGATCAGGTACTCGAAGCTCATGCGTTCTCCCGGTGCGGGTCGACGGTGACGGGTCGAAGCATCGGTGACCGCCGTCACCGGGTCCCAGCTACGTGCCATTGAGCGGAAACGATCCTGGAGTCGCGGTGCGGCGGCGGACACAGTGGCCGGTCGTGAGCTCCCCCCAGTTGCGCCTCGGCGTGCAGAGCCGGGTGGTCGTCGACAACGACTGGTCCGGCGATCCCGACGGGCTGGTCGCGCTGGCCCACCACCTGCTGTCGCCGACCAACCGCGTCGCCGCGGTGACCAGCTCGTTCATCAATCCGATCTTCGGCGCGCCGGAAGGCGCCACGGACGGCGCCGCGCTGGCGCGGGAACTGGTCGACCTGATCGGGATGCCGGAGGCGCCGCCGGTGCACGCCGGCAGCAACGGACCGTTCGGCGCCGGCGGTGCCCCCTCGGCCGCGGCGGACGCGATCGTGGCCGAGGCCCTCCGCGACGACCCGCTGCCGCTGTTCCTGGTCTGCGGCGGTCCGCTGACCAACGTCGCCCAGGCTCTGCGGCAGACGCCGGACATCGCCGCGCGGCTGACCCTGGTCTGGATCGGGGGCGCGCTCGACCCCGCCGCGGACGAGTACAACCGCGACACCGACCCGGCGGCCGCCGAGTTCGTGTTCGCCACCCCGGGGCTGACGATCTGGCAGTTCCCCCTGGAGACCTACCGCCGCTGCGCCTACTCGGTGGCCGAGCTGGAGGCCGACCTCGGCGGCAGCGGCCGGGTCGGCGAGTGGCTGTGGACCCGGTTCACCGAGCTGCCGCTGCCGGACTTCATCGAGGTCGGCGGCGTCTGGCCGCTCGGGGACAGCCCGCCGGTGCTGGTCACGGCCCTGGGCGACGAGTCCAGCGACTACCGGACGACGCCGAACGGCCGGGTCTACACCTCCGTCGACGTCCGGATGCTGGTGGCCGATCTGCTCGCGCGGCTGCGCCTGCACGAGCGTCGCCGCTGACGGGCGCTCCGCCGCCGGTCACGGCGTGCCGGTCACCAGCACCTCGATGATGTCGGCGAGCGCCCGCGGCGGACGTCGCCCGTCGAGCTCGAGGGACGCTCGCCGGCGCAGCAGGGGCTCGACCGTCTCGACGTAGCGCGCGATCTCCGCCCGCTGCTCGGCCGTCGCGCCGTACGGGTTGTCCCGCGTCGTCACCCGCTCGAGGAGCACGGGAAGCGGCGCGCTGAGCAGGACGACGTGCTCGAACCGGTCGTAGAACCGGCCCTGGTTGTCCACGGTCCCCGAGACGGCCAGGTCGGGCTGCCCGGCGAGGAGCTCCGCCATCCGGCGCTCGTCCCAGGTGCCGTCCGGGAGCACCCAGCCGTCGTAGTCGGTGTCCACCGCGAGGTGCCCGCGGCGGCGGAGTTCGGCGAGCACGGTGCTCTTCCCCGTCCCGGACATCCCCGTCACGAGCACGCGCGCCACGACGGGCACGCTAGAGCAGGATGCAGGCATGCCCGTGTTCACCGGCGTCGGCGTCGCGCTGGTCACCCTGTTCGACGAGGACGGCGCCCTGGAGGCGAAGGCGACCGCCGAGTTCGCCGCCCGGCTGGTCGACCTCGGCGTGACCGCCGTCCTGGTCGCCGGGACGACGGGGGAGGCGGCCACGCTCACCCCGGACGAGCGGAGCGAGCTGGTCGCCGCCACGCGCGCCGCGCTGCCGGCGGGCGTGCCGGTCATCGCGGGGACCGGTGCCCCGACCGGCCGGCAGGCGGCGGCGCTCACCGAGCGGGCCTTCGACGCCGGCGCCGACGCCGTCCTGGCGCTGTCGCCGCCCGGGGTGGCCGACCCGCGGCGCTACTACGACACCGTGGCGCAGGCCGCCGCCGGCCCGCTGCTGGCCTACCACTTCCCGGGCGCCGCGGCGCCGGGCATCCCGCTGGACCTGCTGCCCGAGCTGCCGGTGGCCGGGCTCAAGGACTCCTCCGGCGACGCCGCCCGGCTGCTGCACGAGCGGGAGATCTTCGCCGGCGACCTCTGGACCGGTGCGGCGAGCCTCATGGGGCTCTCCGGCGCGATCGGCGCCGCGGGGGCGCTGGTCGCCGCCGCCAACGTCGCGCCCGAGGAGTGCGTCGCCGCCTTCGCCGGGGACGGCGCGGCCCAGGTGCGCGCGGCGGCCGCCGACCGCGCCGCCTCCGTCGACTTCCCGGCCGGCTACAAGCGCGCGGCGGCCGAGCGCTTCGGCATCTCCGTGGTCACCCGGGTCGGCGGCTGACCCGGCCGTCGCGTGGTGACGTGCTGGAACGGCCCCGTCCCGGGTCCCGCCCTGAGCGTGCGAAGGGTGGGGAGGACGGGGTCCTTTCTCAGTGCGATTCGCGGCTGACCTCGGAGCCGCTCGCGCCGACGAGGAAGTCCAGGTCGGCGCCGGTGTCGGCCTGCAAGACGTGGTCGACGTAGAGCCGCTCCCAGCCGCGCCGCGGGTTCGCGAACCCGGTGACGGTCGCCTCGTTCGGGGTGCGGGCGGCGAGTTCGGCGTCGTCCACCTCGACGTCGATCCGCCGGGCGTCGACGTCCAGGCTGATCACGTCCCCGGTGCGCACCAGGGCCAGCGGCCCGCCGGCGGCGGCCTCGGGCGCCACGTGCAGGACGACGGTGCCGTAGGCGGTGCCGGACATGCGGCCGTCGCAGACGCGGACCATGTCGCGGACGCCCTGTTCCAGCAGCTTCTTGGGCAGCGGCATGTTCGACACCTCGGGCATGCCGGGGTAGCCCCTGGGCCCGCAGCCGCGCAGCACCAGCACCGAGTCGGCGTCGACGTCGAGGCCGGGGTCGTCGATGCGCGCGGTGAAGTCCTCGATCGAGTCGAACACGACCGCCCGGCCGCGGTGGCGCATCAGGTGCGGTGAGGCCGCGGCCGGCTTGATCACCGCGCCGTCGGGCGCGAGGTTGCCGCGCAGCACGGCGATGCCGCCGTGGTCGACCAGCGGCTCCCGGCGCAGCCGGATGACCTCCGGGTCCCAGACCGGGGCGTCGTCCAGGTACTCGACCAGCGGCTTGCCGGTGACGGTGAGCGCGCCGGGGTCGAGCAGGTCGCGCACCTCGGAGAGGACGGCGAGCAGGCCGCCGGCGCGGTGGAAGTCCTCCATGAGGAACCGGCCGGCCGGCAGCAGGTCGACCAGCACCGGCACGCCGGAGCCGATCCGGTCGAAGTCGTCGAGGGTCAGGTCGATGCCCAGCCGGCCGGCGATCGCCAGCAGGTGGACGACGGCGTTGGTGGAACCCCCGATGGCGGCCAGGGCCACGATCGCGTTGGCGAACGAGGCCTTTGTCAGGAAGGTCGACGGCCGGCGGTCGGCGGCGACCATCTCCACGGCCAGCCGGCCGGTGCCGTGCGCGGCCTCGAGCAGCCGGCTGTCCGCGGCGGGGGTGCCGGCGACCCCGGGGACGACGGTGCCGAGGGCCTCGGCGACCAGCGCCATGGTCGACGCCGTCCCCATGGTGTTGCAGTGGCCGCGGCTGCGGATCATGGCCGTGGCCGACCGCGCGAACTCCTCCGCCGACAGCGTGCCCGCCCGCACCTCCTCCGAGAGCCGGAAGACGTCGGTGCCGCAGCCGATCGGCACGCCGCGGAAGGTGCCGGTCAGCATCGGCCCGCCGGGGACGACGACGGCGGGCAGGTCGACCGAGGCCGCGGCCATGAGCAGCGACGGGATCGTCTTGTCACAGCCGCCGAGCAGCACCAGCCCGTCGACCGGGTTGGCGCGGAACATCTCCTCCATCTCCATCGCCGCGAGGTTGCGCCAGAGCATCGCCGTCGGGCGGACCTGCGTCTCGCCCAGGCCAAGCACGGGCATCTCCAGCGGGGTGCCGCCGGCCGCGTGGACGCCGTCGCGCACGGCGGCGGCCACCTCGGTGAGGTGGGAGTTGCAGGGCACGAGGTCCGAGGCGGTGTTCGCGATCGCGATCTGCGGTCGCTCGAACGCGTCGTCGTGCAGGCCGCGGCGCATCCAGGCGCGGTGGATGTAGGCGTTGCGGATGTCGCCCGAGTACCACTGGGCACTGCGCAGGGTCACGGCCGCCATCCTTGCGCTGTGTCCTCGTCTCGTGTCCAGACCATGCGCGCGGTCGTCCTCTCCGGACCCGGCGAGTGCGCGGTGCAGGAGGTACCGGTCCCGGTCGCCGGGCCCGGTGAGGTGGTGGTCGACGTCGAGCGGGTCGGCGTGTGCGGCACCGACGTCGAGCTGTTCACCGGCGAGCTGACCTACCTGCACACCGGGCACTCCTCCTATCCGCTGCGGCCGGGGCACGAGTGGTGCGGCCGCGTCGCCGCGGTCGGGGACGGCGTGGACGCCGGCTGGCTGGGCCGGCGGGTCATGGGCGACACGATGCTCGGCGACCGGGTCTGCCGGCGGTGCCGCCGCGGCAACCAGCACGTCTGCGAGGCCCGCCAGGAGGTCGGGATCCGGGGCGGCCGGCACGGCGCGCTGGCCGAGCAGCTCGCCGTCCCCGCGTGGTCGCTGCACGAGCTGCCCGACGCCGTCGACGCAACCCTCGGCGCGCTGGTCGAGCCGGGCGGCAACGCCTGGCGGGCGGCGCGCGCCGCCGGCGCCGGCCCGGGCGACCGGGCGCTGGTCATCGGCCCCGGGACGATCGGGCTGCTGACCGCGATGTTCCTGCGCGCGGCCGGGACCGAGGTGCACCTGCTGGGCGTCACCGAGGCGTCGCTGGCGTTCGCCCGCGATCTCGGGTTCGGCTCCGCGTGGAGCCGGGACACCCTGCCGGACCTGCCGTTCGACGCCGTCGTCGACGCCTCGACGCACGTCGCCTCGCCCGCGGTCGCCCTCGACCTGGTGGAGCCCGCCGGCCGGGTGGTCTACATCGGGATCGCCGGCACGCCGAGCACGATCGACACCCGGACGCTGCTGCTCCAGGACGTCACGGCGCTCGGGATCCTGTCGGCCTCGCCCGGCCTGGAGCCCGCGATCGCCGCATACGCGAGCGGCGAGGTCGACCCGCGGCCCCTGGTCGCGGCCACCGTCGGCCTCGACCTGGTCGGCGACGTGCTGGCGGGACGGCGACCGGAGGGCTCGGGGCGCGGTCCGAAGGTGCACGTCGACCCGAGCGTCGTCCCCGCGGGATGAGGCCGGCGGCCGGCGGCGGCGGGAGGTTTCCCACTGGCCGCCGGCACCGACGACCGGCGCCTACCTGTCCGAAGGAGGAGCCATGGTCACCGGAACCGCTGCGCGCAGCCCGGTGGAGGGCATGCTCCAGGAGAAAGCGGCCAAGTGGTGGTGGGTGCCGCTGGTCGCCGCCGGCGCCTGGGTGATCATCGCCTGGGTGGTGTTCCGCGCCGACTACGCGTCCCTGGTGGCGGTCGGCGTGCTCGTGGGCCTCGTGCTCGCCATGGCGGCGATCAACGAGGGGGCGCTGGCGGCCGCGGTCAACGGCGGCTGGAAGGTGCTGCACATCGTCCTGGCGGTGTTCTTCGCGCTCGGCGCGCTCTGGGCGTTCATCCGCCCGATCAACACCTTCTTCGCCCTCGCCTCGGTCCTCGGCCTGCTGCTGTTCCTGGAGGGCCTCGTCACCCTGGCGCGCGGCATCGCCCTCAGGGACGAGACCCCGCACTGGTGGCTGGAGCTGGTCACCGGCGGCCTGTTCATCCTGCTGGCGATCTGGGTCTCGTCGTCCGACCGGATCTGGAACCTCGCCCAGCGCGCGGCCTTCATCCTGCTGTGGGTCGGCATCATGGCGATCTTCCGCGCGATCTCCGACGTCATGCTGGCCTTCTCGCTGCGGCGGATGGGCAAGGAGGGGCTGCTCCCGGAGCCGGCTGCCGAGGAGCCTTCCGCGGCCATCCCGCGCCAGGAGCGGCGGACGCCGGCCACGACGGAGAGCACGGCCGCGACAGAAACGCCGGCCGTCTGAGGCACGGCCGCCTCGCCGAGATGCGCGGTCTCGTGACTACCCGGCCCCGGAAGCCACGAGACCGCAGATCTCGCCGCGGACGGCACAGCACAGAGACGTCACGCGGGGGCACCGAGGGGTGGGTGCTCGAGCACGCGGGGCTTGTACTCGACCAGCTGGATGCGGCCGTCGAAGGTGCGGTGCTCGATCATCTCGAGGGCGACGTCCGGATAGCCGTCGTAGATGCGCTCCGCGCCCGTGGCCCCGGTGATCACCGGGAACATCCCGACCCGGAAGCGGTCGACGAGTCCGGCTCGTAACAGGGACCGGCACAGGCTGAGGCTGCCGATTGTGCTGAGGAGCCCCGAGCCACTCGACTTCATGGCGCGGACCGCCTCGACGGCGTCGTCGCGGACGAGCGTGGAGTTGGCCCACGTCAGCGGCTCCTCGAGTGAGGAGGAGAACACCACCTTGGACGCTTGCGTGAGCCCGTCGACGGACGCCTCTTCCTCGGGCCTGAACTCGGCCTGGCCGTTCGGGACCTCGCCGGCGGCGAAGCCCGACATCAGGCGGTAGGTGTTCGCTCCCATCAGGTAGGTGACCTCGGGCTGCTCGCCGAGCCATGCGAGGTACTCCGGGCCCTCGAGGCCCCAGAACCCGGGCCATCCCTCTCCCGATGCGTAGCCGTCGAGGGAGGTGATGAAATCGACGAGAAGCTCCGACATGGCGGTGTCCCTTCCTCGGGTGTCACGAGCTTGGACCGGCCGGGAGCCACGAACTCATCGGCTGCGCTGTGGGGCAACGAGGAAGCCCATGACGCTGCAACGTCCCGAGTTCTAGCAGGTAGATCTCGACATGGAGGAGGTGAGAGTCCGTATCGGCGACGACGAGATCCTCGCGTCGTGGCACTCCTGATCGGCCGCCGAATGGCCAGCGTCACGGCGCGGAAGCCATATGCGTCACCAACAGCGGCGTGGGCATCGTCGTTAGTCGCGATGGGCGATTCTGGGAGTTCGCCGCGGATTGACGTGAGACTGAGCCGGATCTCCTGTCGCCCTGAGCGGCCTATTTGGGGACACCTCAAGTTCCCCGTGGCCGGTCCTCACGGTGGGCTCTCTCGCGTCGCAGTAGCAGCACAGCGCCGAATACCACGCCCAGGACGAAGATCACGACGGCGGCAACCCAGAACCCCAGGCTCGCGAGGAAGACGGCGATGACTGTCACCACCAGGCTCACGACTTTGTCGGCTGTTAGCCGCCTGTTCCGGCCTTCCGGCTTGTCGTGGCTGCTGGGCACCGATCGACCCTATCGGCCTCTGCCGCTCGCCTGGCTCACCCCGAACGCCCCTGAAGCGATCACCGGGGCGAGTCCGCCGGGGTGCCCCCAAGCGGCCCATTTAGGGATACTGGAGGGAACCGCCGGCACTGAATACGGCATCGCGGAAGCGGTACCGCGCCCGCATGTCGCGCAGGAAGTCGACACCGGCCCTGAGCATCCACTCCTGCTCCTCAGCGGCCCGGAGCAGTGAGTAGTGGCGTCCACCAAGGTGGTGTGCGACGGCCCCGGTGAGTAGCGGGCCTTGCACGTAGAGGCGGCCACCGCGTGATCTTCTGGATACCTTCCACAGCCCCAGGAGTTCGACGCGATGACCGCCCCTTCCAGTATCGACCCTGCCCGCTTTCTGGACGAGCAGCTGGCCCAGGCCAGCCCTGACCTGCTGCGCCAGATGCTGACCACGTTCATCAACACGCTCATGAGCGCCGAGGCCGACGCGGTCTGCGGCGCGGAGTACGGCGCCCGCTCGGCCGAGCGGACCAACGTGCGCAACGGCTATCGGCTCCGGGAGTTCGACACCCGCGCCGGCACGCTGGACGTGGCGATCCCCAAGCTTCGGTCGGGCAGCTACTTTCCCGACTGGCTGCTCGAGCGCCGCCGCCGGGCGGAACGGGCGCTGACCACCGTGGTGGCCACTAGCTACCTGCTCGGCGTGAGCACGCGCCGGATGGAGAAGCTCGTCGAGTCCCTCGGGATCACCCGGCTATCGAAGTCGCAGGTCAGCGAGATGGCCAAGGACCTCGACGCCCAGGTCGCCGACTTCCGCCACCGCCCGCTGGATGCCGGCCCGTACACGTTCCTCGCCGCCGACGCCCTCGTGCTCAAGGTCCGCGAGGGCGGCCGGGTGGTCAACGTGCACGCCCTGGTCGCCACCGGGGTCAACGCCGACGGGCACCGGGAGATCCTTGGCCTGCAGGTCACCTCCGCCGAGGACGGCGCCGGCTGGCTGGCCTTCTTCCGCGACCTGACCGCCCGCGGCCTCACCGGGGTGCAACTGGTGACCTCCGACGCTCACCGCGGTCTGGTCGACGCGATCGGCGCCACCCTGCCGGGTGCGGGCTGGCAGCGCTGCCGCACGCATTATGCGGCGAACTTGATGGCGGCCACGCCGAAGGCGTCCTGGCCGTGGGTGCGCGCGCTGCTGCATTCGGTCTATGACCAGCCCGACGCGAACTCGGTGCACGCCCAGTTCGACCGGGTCCTCGACGCCCTGACCGACAAGCTGCCCCGGGTGGCCGAGCACCTCGAGCGGGCGCGAGCCGACGTGCTGGCCTTCACCGCCTTCCCCAAGGAGGTCTGGCGGCAGATCTGGAGCAACAACCCCTCCGAGCGGCTCAACCGGGAGATCCGCCGGCGCACCGACGTGGTCGGCATCTTCCCCGACCGGGACGCGCTCATCCGCCTGGTTGGGGCGGTGCTGGCCGAGCAGCACGACGAATGGGCCGAAGGCCGCCGCTACCTCGGACTCGACGTCCTCGCCCGCTGCCGCATCCGACCCGTCACCGACACCGCCGACGCCACCGAGGAGGTGACCACCCAGACGACGATCCCGGCGCTCAGCGCCTGACCCAACCGAAGATCACGCGGTAGTCGTCACACACCACGCCAGCGGGCTTGACCCAGTGAGTCAGGAATCTCCGGAGGCGGAACCACATAGCCCAACCGACGGAACCGGCCAACCAGGTGCGCCATGGAACCCAGCGCCGCCACCGCCGCGTCCTCCGGCGTCCAGACGGAAGGGGTCAGGGTGAGGTCCCAGTGCTTGTCGCGGTCGACCCGCGCCTCGTTCTTGACGCGGTATCGATGCTGCCCAAGCAGCGTCCGGCGCACATCCCAACTGCCGATGTCCACCAGTTCGTCGATGAAGCGGTGCAGGCCGATGCGGCGGTCGGCGAACCACGCGTCGAGGGCGCGCTCCGACTCGCTCCGGATCGCGGTCAGCAGGTCATCGGCTGCGCCGAAGCCCGTCGGGGCGGCGTCGACGGCCACGCTGTCGTCGGTCAGCGTGAGTCGACCGGCCAGCGCGAGGTCTATCAGCAGGCCACAGCGCACCGCGTCGGCGGCCAGCAGTTGCACGGTGGGTCGGCCCTTGGCGTCGAGGCTCAGCGCGGTCAGGCGCGCCGCCACCCCGTCGGGCCAGTTCACGGCGCGGCACGCTACCGACGCCGAAGGCGTCTCAGTCCGGCAGGCGGCGTCACTCGTCCTGGCCGGTAGACGACACCGCCTGGCGCTTCTTCAGGCTGTCAGCGTCAGCCGCCAGCACGCTCGCCGCCGCGATGCGAACTACAGCCATGAGCGCCCAGCCCCACAGCGGCGATCGCGTACGCAGCACGACCGTGCGGGGGACGGTCGCGCCGAGGGCCGGTAACAGCACGGCGGCAGAGATGACTCCACGGTCGATCCAGCGCTTGGCCGGGCCTGCTCCGACGGGCTGATGAAGTGTGACCTTGAAATACGCCAGCCCTCCCGCGAACGAGAGCAGACTCCCGATGGCCGATCCCGCCTGAACGCCTCGCTTGCCCGCAAGAACGCGAATCGCCGGGACCACGAGCTCTACCGACGTCGACATGACGAGCAGAAAGTTGCTCCACATGACCTCGGCGAGGAAGGCGCGCGCAGGCGGGGACGCATCCGCCAACTGCTGAGCCCGGGCCGCCCTGGCTTCCGGGCTGTCCTGTCCTCTCCTTCGCCGCGGGCGCCGCACGGCGTCATGGTGCATCACCATGGGGCCCAACAGTCAGGCGTGCGGCACGGCCGCTCGGCCCGGCCTTCGGGCGGGCCGTCCGCCAGGTCGCCCTGAGCGGCGCGCTAGGGGCGACTTGCAGGAGGCGATCCATCCCCCTGGAACCGCGCTCGACGCCACATTGCTCGCTCGATGCGCCGCTTGACGACTCCACTCGCGATCGTCAATGCCAAACCGACAGCATATACGGCGCCGGCAATGAACCAGAGCGCATGAAGACCACTCCATGAAACGACGACCGTGATAAGCGCAGACGTGAGCAAGAAGAGTCGCGCCGCAACGTTCCTTAGCCGTTTGACCGCAGGGTCGTCGGCGGCCGTTACGTTCCACGGACTCGCCGACATGCGCGGCACTTTAAGCGCAGGCGAGGCGTGTCCTCAAGCGGCCCACTCAGGGATAGGTCGTCGCGCATCGTGCATGCAACTACGTCGCTTCCTCCCCGTCCTTGTGTGGCGACGCCCCGAGCAGTCCACGCTGCCGGCCATCCCTGTAGTGCACATAGGCCAGGCTGATGAAGACGACTCCTCCGAAGAGAACGGCACTGCCGCGGCCGACCTTGCCAATCGATAGATCCACGACACCATCGCAGAGAAGGAAAACCGAGAGAACCACGATGATCGCGAGGTTCCGTCGAAACGACCGTGGCGTCTCAGGCATGCCTCTCACATTGGCAGTATCGGCTTGGAGGCCCTGCCGCTGAAGCCGCCTTCCGAGCGAGCCGGCCAACTGTCTCTGAGCGGCCCACTTGAGGACACCGGGTTGAGGGGCGCCGGTCGGTCATCGGGCGTGCCGAGGGCGCCAGCATCTGTCGCGTGCCGCGATGTATCGGCCACCATGCGGCCGTGCATCCGTCCGAGAAGCTTCCGCCACTCGGCCCGCCGGAGTGGCTGGGGCCCCCGCGGGACACCATGGGTGGGGTGGTGCCGGTCGACGCAGCGGTCGTGCGCAACGAGCACCTGTTCGTCGGCCTGCGAGCGGTCACCGCCTACTCGACAGGGATCTCACTTGGCCTTGTACTCGCGGTTCGACGGCGTGCGCTCGGGAAGGACCGCTGGGAGTCGTTGCAGAACTCCTTCTTCACCGGCTTGCGTCCGCGTGGCCTGCCACCGGACGACGAGCGTGCCCTGAGCATGGAAGTCGAACTCGCAGATGGGCGGCGGGTCAGGGCCCTGTATCGATTTGAGCTAGGCCGTCTTGATCCGCTGCCACAGCCGCCCGTCCTGGTGGAGCGCAGCGGCGCAGGAATGAGCGGCTCGGATGCGATGCACCGGCAAGTCGAGCTCTGGCTGTGGCCACTGCCCGACGGCCACGCATTGACCCTGCTGCTGCAGTGGAGACCACTGGACCTGCCGCTGACCGCATACCGCATCGACCTGGAGTCGGTACGCGCCGCAGCCCAGCGGGAAATGCGCTACTGGCCGTAAGGCCGCCGGGCTGAGCTTCGGTCGGTGTCCCAGAGCGGCCCATTCAGGGCTGGGTCGGGGGAAGTGACGATCTGGCCGCTTGGCCGCTGTCGCGGAGCACTTGGACTGCCCGGAAGGGATACGAGAGCTGTTGCGCGAGGTGTGGGGGCCGGGGAATCCAGGTGAAGCTCACGCGCTCGCCGGGTGACAGGGCCCTGTAGCCCTCTGCCTCGATCAGTTCGAAGCCCGCCCAGCAGCCGCCCGGGGTGGCGTCGGAGTCGAGGACTCCCCACCCCGTCTCCTCGTCCCAGTCGCGCACGACGCCCAGCGTCATGCCGGAAGGTTCATCGGGTAACACGGGGACAGCATGGCTCGGTGACCACATCGGCGTACGCCGCCGCAGTCGCCCTAAGGCGGCCCACACGGCGACCCGGCCTGGTGTCCTCAAGCGGCCCACTACGAGACAGCGGGCCTACTTCCCCCGGGTCTGCATCCGGAACAGGGCCACTGTCGATACCAGGATGGCAAGCGAGGCCAGGCCGCTGCCCAGTAGCCACCAGTCGCTGCCTGCTGCCATTCCGACCACCATCACCACGAGGCCGACGAGGGCGATAGGCAGGGCCGCGACGGCGGCCCAAGCAGTCGGGCTCTGGGGACGCTGCACGCCGAGACCATAGGCAGGCTCACTGCCGGCAGACCTGTGCAGCGGCGGACTTCACTCCGACGGTTGACGGAGTGCGGCGGTGTCCCATAGGCCGCCTTTAGGGACGGCGACCGCAAGCTCCGCAGGACAGGCCTCGACCGTCGACCCGGTTTCTGTCGGTGGCCGCCCGTACGGTGCCGTCGTCCGAGCCAGGGAGGCGAGGTGGACGGCGAACTGCGGTGGGCGGTGACAGACGGGCCGGAGGGCACGCACGCGGTCGTGCTGCCCGACGACGTGGCGGATGCGCGTCGGCTCGTGACGTACTACAGCGGACGGTTCTGGTGCTCCACGCGCGCCGGTGGCTGCGGCGAGCGGCTGATGGCCGGCCACGGCTTCCGCCACCGCGACGCGGACTCCTGGTGCCGGTTCGCGACGTCCGGTGCCGACGCCGGCAGCGCGTACGAGCATCTGCGCTACGAGCCCGCCCTGATCAGGTGGCTCGAGGAACAGGGACACCGGCCGCGGGCGCGCACGCTGCTCGGGCAGGCCGGAGCGGCCGATCTGCAGCTCGTCGTGGACGAGCTCGACGCCGTCCTCGAGGTCCAGCTCGCGTCGCTGCCGGACGCCGCCTGGCGGGAGCGTGACGCCGATCGCCGGCAGCACCGGCACGTCACCTGGCTCTACGGCCCCGGCGCCGGGGACGCCGCGGCCACCGAGGCCGCCGTGCGCGGGTTCTCCCTGGAGCTGCGGCGGCAGAACCGGGGCCTGCTCGTGGGCGTGCGGGACGTCGACGGGCGGATCCGCTGGATCCCGGTGACCGCCTGCCTGCTGACCGCCGACGGCTTCACCGCGCCGGGCATCGCGGAGGCCCGGAGCGCGCACGCCGCCCGCACGAGCGAGCGGCGTGCGGCGGCGCGGCGGGCCTCCCGGCAGGCGCCGGCACGGACGGGCGCCCTCGACCAGCTGCCGTTCCCGGCATGACGCCCCGTCAGGCGGTCAGCCGCGGCTGCCCCGGTAGAGCCAGCCGGCCAGCGCGCGCGACAGCCGCGGCATCACGACCCAGGTCATCAGCGCGACGAGCGGGACGATCACCGCCGCGGTGCGGAAGAACAGCGGCCAGTCGCCGACCAGCGGCCGCAGCGCGGTGGAGATCAGGAACTGCAGCAGCAGGATGACGGTCGCCGTCATCACGAACGTCTTCCAGCGCGGCGGGGGCTTCGGCGCGGCCGCCGGCGGCTCGAACCAGGCCTCCATCCCGTCCAGCCGGCGGACGGCGACGGTCTCCATGAACGCCGACCCCTGCTCCAGCAGCCGGCTGCGGATGGTCGAGCGCTCCCAGCCGGCCAGCCGCTCGGGGGACTCGAACCGGTAGACCACGTGCCACACCGAGCCCCCGGCCACCGGCTTGAGCACCCCGGAGCCGAGGTAGCCGGGGAAGCGCCGCGCGGCGCCGAGGAGGTCGCCGACCCAGCGGTGGAACTCCTCCTCGTGACCGGGCGTCACCTCGCGGGCGACGACGACCGTGATGCCGTCGGTGCCTGTTCCGGTCATGGTCATATCGTTCGCCCGTTGCTGCGGGCGACGTCGCCGAGCCACGCCAGGCTGGGCTTCGGCGTGCGCGCGAACGTCTGCCGGTCGACGCCGACCAGGCCGAACGTGGGCCGGTAGCCCAGCATCCACTCGAAGTTGTCCAGCAGGCTCCAGTGCACGTAGCCGCGGACGTCGGCGCCGCCGGCGATCGCCCCGGCCAGGCCGCGCAGCGCGTCGGTGGTGAACCGGATCCGGTCCTCGTCGTCGGCGGTCGCGATGCCGTTCTCGGTGACCAGAATCGGCGTGCCCGGCAGCACCTCGGCGGCCCGGGCGACGGCCGCGCCGAGCGCCTCCGGGCGGCGCTCCATGCCGTGGGCGAGGGTCTGCAGCTCCGGCGCCGGCGGGATCAGGCCGTCCGGGCCGAAGCGGGCGCAGGTGTAGATCTGCAGCCCCACCCAGTCGTCGCCCTCGGCCGCCTGCAGGAACTGGTCCTCGAACGCGGCGACCTCCTCGCGCAGCACGGCGTCGCCGCCGTCCTCGGCGATGTTCTCCCGGCCGATCAGGGTCATGCCCGTCCGCAGCCCGGCGCCCCGGAACACCTCGCGGGCGCGGTCGTGCAGGTCGAGCAGCGCCTCGGCGACGCCTTGATCGGGTCGGGGCAGGCCGTGGATCGGCTCCCCGCGCATCGCCATGCCGGCGAGCACCGGCTGGGCGGCCATGAGGTTGGGCTCGTTGATCGTGGCGACGTACGCGGCGTCCTCGACCGCCGGCAGCGCGAACTCGGCGAAGCGGGCGATCCGGTCGCCGGTCTTCGGGCCGGTCCAGCCGCCGTCGTGCAGCAGCCAGCGCGGCTGGGTGAAGTGGACGAGCGTGACGATCGGGGACAGCCCGCGGTCGTGGCAGCCGTCGACCATGCGCCGGTAGTGGTCCAGCGCCGCCCGGGAGAACTCGCCCTCCGCCGGCTCGATCCGGCTCCACTCCAGGCTGAACCGGTAGGTGTTCAGGCCGGACCGGGCCACCAGGTCGAGATCCTCGGCCCACCGGTGGTAGGAGTCGCAGGCGTCGCCACTGGGCTCGGCGAACGGCGAGTGCGGGACGTGCTCGAGCTCCCAGTGGTCGTTGTTGACGTTGCCGCCCTCGACCTGGTGGGCGGCGGTCGCCGCGCCCCAGAGGAAGCCGTCGGGGAAGGTGGTCATGCGCTGATCTCCTCGGAGTCGCTGCCGCGGTAGCGGAAGTCGGCGAAGGCGACGGTGCCCTCGGTGGCGTAGAGGCCGACGACGCGGCCGGTGAAGGACTTGGCGACCTCGAAGGTCCAGTAGCGCCCGTCCAGCTCGGTGAGGACGACGTCCTCCCCATCGGCAGGCGTGGCGACCAGCCGGATGCGGTCGCCGCCCACGGCGCCGGCGGAGAAGTCGGACGGCGGCGGCGTCATCTCCAGGCGCAGCTCGACCTCGCCGGCCGGGAGGACGGCCGTCCACGTGTGGTCCAGCCCGGCCAGCTGCGCCCGCGCGGTGACCGTGCCGTCGGGCGCGGCCTCGATGGCGAACCAGTGGTCCTCGCCGTAGCGGGCGGCCAGGCCGCCGGTGCCGCGCGAGGCGTCGACGCGGGTCGCGACCGTCGCGCGCAGGTGGCGCTGGCGGCGGCCGAGGAACGACGGCCGCGGGTCGTCGAGCGTCGTCCCGTCGCCGGTGATCGCCAGGCCCGCCGGGGTCGTCGTCCCCACGGAGGCCGGGGTGCGGCGGACGGCGAGCCAGCCCGGGTCGTCGAGCGCGGCCGGGTCGGTCAGGTCGAACGCCTCCTCGACCCCCGCACCGGGCGCGAGCTCGGGCAGCCGCGCCTGGGGCCAGCCGTCCACCCAGTCGACCGCGGTCAGGAACGTCTCGCGCCCGAGCGGCGAGAACGCCTGCGCCAGCCCGACCGGGCGGACGCCGAGGTGCACCATCGCCGTCCCGCCGTCGGCGGTGTCGACCAGGTCGGCGTGGCCGGTGCTCTGCACCGGGGACCCGCTGCCCGCGGCGGTGAGCACCGGGTTCGCCGGGCAGCTCTCCCACGGGCCCTCCGGAGACGGGCCGCGGGCCACGGTGACGGCGTGCCCGCGGTCGGTGCCGCCCTCGGCGGCCAGCAGGTACCAGTGCTCGCCGCGGCGGTAGAGGTGCGGGCCCTCGGGGGAGTAGAGCCCGCTGCCGGCCCACAGCGCGCGGGGCTCCTCCAGCGCCTCGCCGGCGGCCAGGTCGACCTTCACCTGCCGGATCGCGTGGGGGTGCTTGGCATAGGTGACGTAGGCGGTGCCGTCGTCGTCCCAGGCGAGGTCGGGGTCGATGCCGTCGACCGCGGGGATCGCCGTCCCGTCGCTCCACGGCCCGGCGGGGTCGGTCGCCGTGAAGACGACGCAGCCGCGGCCGCCGAGGAAGACCGTGACGATCACGTGGAAGACGCCGTCCCGGTACCGGATCGTCGGCGCCCAGACACCGCCCGGGGTCGGCACCTTCTCCAGGTCGACCTGCTCCGGGCGGGTCGCGACGTTGCCGATGTGCTCCCACTCGACCAGATCGGTGCTGCGGTACACCGGCAGCGCCGGCAGGTACTCGAACGTCGAGGTCACCAGGTAGTAGGTGCCGTCGACGCGGACGATGCTGGGGTCGGGGTTGAAGCCGGGGATCAGCGGGTTCACGCGAGAACCCGCACCCGGCCGCCGGCGACGACCTCGGCCATGAGGTCCAGGGCCTGCCCGACCGGCTCGATGTCGGGCCGGGTGTTGAGGAAGCCGTGCAGCATGCCCACGGCGGTGACCTGCCGGACGTCCACGCCGGCCAGCGCCAGTTGCGCCACGAACGCCTCACCGGAGGCTCGCAGGTCGTCGTACTCGGCGTTGATGACCAGCGTCGGGCACAGCCCCTCGAGCACGCCCTGGGCGCCGAACGCGTAGCCGTCGGCGGTGGACAGCGGCCCGCCGAGGTAGTTCTCGTTGAACCACTTCGTCTGCGGCGGGAAGAAGCGCAGGACGTCGGGGACCTCGGCCATCCTCGCGGCGAGCGACGCCGACGCCGGCGGGACGACGGCGTGCGCGACGGGGTAGATCGGCAGCAGCGCGGCCGGCGGCGCACCGTCCTCGTCCCGCAGCTTCAGCGCGGCGCCGATCGACAGGTTGCCGCCGGCGCTGGCGCCGCCGAGGGAGATCCGCCCGGCGTCGATGCCGAGATCGGCGGCGTTGTCGCGCACCCAGCGGAAGGCGGCGACCACGTCGTCGTGGGGGACCGGGTAGTGGATCCCGTCGAGGCAGAGCCGGTAGTCGACGCTGACGACGACTGCGCCCGCGCGCTCGCAGATCTGGCGGGCGGTCCAGTCGGCCTCCGGCATCGCCAGGTCGCCGCCGACGAACGCGCCGCCGTGGACCCACACCAGTGCGGGGCGGTCCGGGCCGGACTCGGCGGGCAGGTACACGCGCACCGGCACGGGGCCGTGCGGGCCGGGGGCCGCCTCGTCGCGGGTTTCGACGGCGGGCGGCTCCGGTGCGCCGGTGATCGACATGAACTCGTCGAGCAGGGCGCGCTGGGCCGGGTCGGCCATGGCGGTCTCGAACGAGATGATGCCCTCGAGCAGGTGCAGCTTCGAGGCGATCGCCGGGTGGATCGGCACTGGGCAACCTCCGGGCATGAAGCGGCCCGCGGCGGGGCCGAAGTGTGGCGCCCGCCACGGGCGCTGTCGCGAGCATCGCCCGGGCGGGCGGGCAGATCCCACGGCTCTGCCATTGAGCGGAACGCCCCTCCGGGCGAGATCTGCACACTGGCCGCTATCGCGCCCCGGAAGAGGGCGACTGTGCAGATCTCGCCCGGCGGCTCAGGAGCCGGTGTAACCGATCGAGCGGCGGGCGCCGAGGCCACGGGAGATGGAGCGCGCCGCCGTCCGGACGGCGGGGCCGAGCAGCCGCGGCTCCGCGTTCTCCTGCGGCACCACCACCGACAGCGCCGCCGCGATGCGGTCGTCGGCGCCGAAGATCGGCGCGGCGACGCTGACCAGCGGCTGCGGCGTGCGCCGGCGCAGCGTGGAGATGCCCTCGCGGCGGATCTCGGCCAGCGTCCGGCGCAGCGCGGCAGGGGAGACGGCGACGTTCTCCGGCTGGTGCATCAGCGGCTGGGCCAGCACCGACTCCTGGAAGCCCGTCTCCGCGAAGGCGAGCAGCACCAGGCCGACCCCGGTCGAGTGCAGCGGCAGCCGGCCGCCGACGCGGTAGAGCACCGACATCGCCCCGTGCGCGGACAGCCGCTCGACCAGCAGCGCCTCCTGGCCCTCGCGGACGGCGAGCAGCACGTGCTGGCGGGTGACCTCCTCGAGGTCGCCCATGAAGGGCAGCGCCACCTGCTTGAGGCCCTGGCCGCGCGGCGCCAGCGAGGCGACCTCCCACAGCCGCAGGCCGATGGTGAACCGGCCGTCCGTGCCGCGCTCCAGCGCGCCCCAGGCCATGAGCCGGGTGGCCAGCCGCAGCGTCGAGCTGGTCGGGATGCCGCTGCGCCGGCTCAGCTCGCCGAGGGTCAGCGACCGGTGGCCGGCGTCGAACGCGCCGAGCAGCGCGAACGCCCGGTCGACGACGGGATCGCCCTGCGGGGGCCGCTTGCCGCGGACGCGGGCCGGCTCGGCGGATGCGCCGGTCACGGGTGGGTTTCCTGATGTTCACCCATGAGGCGGGCGCCA
Organism: Geodermatophilus sp. SMS 5-13; assembly: GCF_059428245.1. NCBI lineage: Bacteria > Bacillati > Actinomycetota > Actinomycetes > Geodermatophilales > Geodermatophilaceae > Geodermatophilus > Geodermatophilus sp. SMS 5-13. The sequence continues at coordinate 3,360,670 of NZ_CP165729.1, read as the reverse complement.
CAGTTGTTTTCCATTGGTTGGCATTGTGCCTGACGCCCCTGTGACGTGGCCCGCATCGTTTCCAGCCGAGCCGGGCGGCACGCCACGGCCCGGCCGACCCAGGCCGTCCCATGACCCCTCCGTTGTCAGGCGAAGGAGCCACAGCAGCATGAATCGATTCACCTTCCGGACCGGCGCGGCGCTGGTCACGGCCGCGGCCGTGACGTCGCTCGCCGCGTGCAGCGGTGGGGGCGGTGGCGGCGGCGCGAGCAGCCAGAGCGCCGAGGACACCGTCACCATCGCGCTGGACGCCGACGCCGCACCGAACGGCTACGACGCGCTGCTCTACTCGCAGGGCCAGTTCCAGTTCTTCGCCGCCCTGTACGACTCGCTGTTCGTCACCCAGCCCGACGGCACGGTGAAGGGCAGCCTGGTCACCGACTTCTCGAACAGCCCCGACAACCTGCAGACCACGCTGACCCTGCGCGACGACGTCACGTTCGCCGACGGCAAGGCGCTGGACTCCACCGTGGTCAAGGCCAACCTCGACCGCCGCAGCGACCCCGACCTCGAGGCCTACGGCTCGATCGCCCCCGGCCAGGCCGCGGAGATCGCCGACGTCCAGGCCCCGGACGCGCAGACCGTCGTCATCACCTGGAAGGCGCCGCAGGCGGCTCCGGAGAACAACCTGGTCGACACGGCCGGCATCATCGTCGGCCCCGACGCCGTCGCCGACCCGGACTCGCTCAAGACGACGCCGGACGGCTCGGGCGCCTACGAGCTCAACACCGACGAGACGACCCGGGCGAGCACCTACACGCTCGACAAGAAGGCCGACGCGCACGACGCGGCCGACTGGGCCTACGACTCGATCGTCTTCGACGTGATCACCGACCCGCAGGCCCTGGCCAACGCCGTCGTCTCCGGCCAGGCCGACGTCGCCGGCATCCTCGACCCGACCACCATCGACCTGGTCGAGTCGCGGCAGAGCACCGTCAGCATCGGCGGCACCATCGTCGGCTTCCCGGTCACCGACAAGACCGGCGCCACCAACCCCGCCTTCGCCAGCGAGAAGGCCCGCCTGGCGATCGGCTACGCCATCGACCGCGAGAAGCTAATCAACGACCTGCACGACGGCTCGCGGCCGACCTCGCAGCTGTTCCCCGAGGGTGCCCCCGGCTTCGACGCGGCGCTCGACGAGGAGTTCGGCTACGACCCGGCCAAGGCCAAGCAGCTGCTCGCCGAGGCCGGCTTCCCGGACGGCTTCGAGATCAACCAGACGGTGCTCGGGCAGCCGGACGAGGACCAGGTGGCCATCCAGGGTCAGCTGGCCGAGGTCGGCATCACGGTGAACTTCATCGTCGCCACCTCGACCGACCAGGTCTTCGCCGCGGTCAACACCGACCCGGTGATCTGGGGCCCGTTCGCCGTCGGCGCCAACCCGGCCGGGTTCATCGCCGGCGTCGTCTACGGCGGCTTCATGAACACGCAGGGCGCCAAGGAGCCGGCGATCGAGCAGTCGCTCGGTGGCGCGCTGGGCGCGACGGGTGACGCCCAGGAGCAGGCGCTGACCGCGCTCAACCGGGCCCTCACCGAGCACGCCTGGTACATCCCGGTGTACGAGGACTTCACCTACTACGGCTACAACGCCGCGAAGGTGGCCGAGCCCGAGTTCGCGGGGACGAACAACTACCTGGTGCTCTCGGCGATCCAGCCGGCGAGCTGAGCGACGGCGGGTGGCCGCGGCACGAGCCGCGGCCACCCGCCGCCCGCACCCCTGACCACCCGGAGCGGACGAGGACCCCCGATGCTCACCTATGTCGCGAAGCGGCTGGCCCTGGCCGTCGGCACGGTGCTCGCCGCTGTGCTGATCACCTTCCTGCTCGTGCACGCGGGCGACGGCACCCCCGGCGCGGTGCGTCTGGGACCGGGCGCCACCCCGGCCGAGATCGCCGCGGAGAACGACGCGCTCGGCTGGAACCGGCCGCTGTTCGTCCAGTTCTTCGACTACCTGGGCCAGCTGGTCCGGTTCGACCTGGGGACGTCGCTCATCGACGGCCGCGACATCGGCTCGGACCTGGCCGACCGGCTGCCGGTCACCGGCTTCATCGCGCTGTTCGCCACGCTGTTGTCCGGCGTCGTGGGCGTGTTCCTCGGGGTCACCGCGGCGGTCCGCGGCGGCCGGTTCGGCAAGTTCATCACCTCCGGCGCCGGTGTGGCGCTCTCGCTGCCGGCCTTCTGGGTCGGCGTCCTGCTCGTCTACGTGCTGGCCATCCAGCTCGAGCTGCTCCCGGCCACGGGATACGTCGAGTTCACCGCCGATCCAGCCGCCTGGTTCGACAGCCTGCTGCTCCCGGTGCTCACGCTGACCGTCGGCGGCGCGGCGATCATCGCCCGGACCGCCAACGCCGGCATGCGCGATGCCCTCGGGCAGGAACACATCCGGACCCTGCGCGCCATGGGGACGCCGGAGTGGCGGATCCGCTACGTGCACGCGCTGCGCTTCGCCAGCGTGCCGGTGGTCTCCACCCTGGGCATCCAGTTCATCGCGCTCTTCGGCGGCTCGGTGATCATCGAGAACCTCTTCGCGCTGCCCGGCCTCGGCCAGGCCAGCCAGTCGTCGGCGTCCTCGCACGACTTCCCGGCGCTGATCGGCGTCGTCCTCATCGCCACCGTGGTGGTCGTCGTCATCAACCTGCTGCTCGACCTCGTCGTCGCCGCTCTCGACCCGAAGGTGCGCACCTCATGAGCGTCCTGCCCCTCGACGCGGCCGACGAGGTCGCCACCGAGCCGGTCCCCCCGGCCCGCCGCCGCGGCCTGCCCGGCTTCCTCCGCCGTCCCGGCGGGGTCTTCGGCGCCGCCTGGCTGACCTTCGTCATCGTGGCCTCGCTCACCGCGGCGTGGTGGCGGCCCTACGACGTCACCCAGCAGGACACCGCGAACCGGCTCGCGCTGCCCTCCGGCGCGCACTGGCTGGGCACCGACCCGCTGGGCCGCGACCTGCTGTCCCGGATCTTCACCGCCGGCGCGCTGCCGCTGCTGTCCTCGGCGCTGATGCTGCTCGTCGCCTTCGGCATCGGCCTGCCGCTCGCGCTCGTCGCCGCCGAGCGCGGCCCGCGGGTCGAGCGGGTGATCAGCCGCATCACGGAGGTCTTCCTCGCGCTGCCCTCGACGATCATCCTGCTCGCCGTCATCGGCGCGATCGGCAACAAGCTGTACGTGGTCATGGCGATCCTCGGCGTGCTGATCTCCGCCGCGGTCTACCGCGTGCTGCTGGGCGTCGCGCAGTCGGTGCGCCAGCGGCTCTACGTCGACGCCGCGCGGGTCAACGGCCTGGGGTCGCTGCGGGTGAACCTGCTGCACGTGCTGCCGTCCATGGCGACGGTGGTCGCGGTGCAGGCCGCGCAGCTGTTCGGCATCGGCCTGCTCATCGTCGCCGGCCTCGCCTTCCTCGGCTTCGGTCCGGGCGAGCCGGAGCCGAGCTGGGGCTTCATGATCCAGGACGCCTCCGGGCACGTCTTCGACGCGCCGTGGCTGCTCGTGCCGACCGGCCTGGTGCTGGCGCTGACCGTCGTCGCGGCCAACGAGCTGGCCGACGCGATCGCCGGCAAGGCGAAGGCCGAGCAGCCCCGCGTCCGCCGCCGCAAGCCGGTCGTGGCGCCGCCGGCGGTCGACGGCCCGGCCGACGCGGACGCCGTCCTCGAGGTGCGCGACCTGACCATCGCGGTGGACGACGGGCCCGACCTGGTCACGGGCGTCTCCTTCGAGCTGCGCGAGGGCACGGTGCTCGGACTCGTCGGCGAGTCCGGGTGCGGCAAGACGATGACCGCGCGCTCGCTGATGGGCCTCCTGCCCGACGGCGTCTCGGTGACCGGCGGCTCGATCCTGTGGGACGGCCGCCAGCTCGTCGGGGCGTCCGGCAAGCAGCTGACCGCGACCCGGGGCCGGGAGATCGCGATGATCTCCCAGGAGCCGATGGTCGCCCTCGACCCGATGTTCTCGATCGCCTACCAGCTGACCGGCCCGATCCGCCGCTTCCGCGGCGTGGGCCGGGGCGAGGCCCGGCGGATCGCGGCCGAGCTCCTGCAGCAGGTCGGCATCGTCGACGCCGAGCGGGTGCTGAAGAGCTACCCGCACCAGCTCTCGGGCGGCATGGCGCAGCGGGTCTGCATCGCGCTGGCGCTGACCGGGGAGCCCACGCTGCTGATCGCCGACGAGCCCACCACCGCCCTCGACGTGACCGTGCAGGCGGAGATCCTCTCGCTGCTGCGCCGGCTCGTGCACGACACCCGGCTGTCGGTCGTGATCGTCAGCCACGACCTCGGCGTGGTCGCCGACATCTGCGACGACGTCGCCGTCATGTACGCCGGCACCGTCGTCGAGTCCGGCACCGCGGCGCGCGTGCTGGACGAGCCGGCCCACCCGTACACGATGGCGCTGCTCGGCGCGAACCCGCACGTGCCCGACGGCGAGCCGGTGCCCGAGCGGCTGGCCTCCATCCCCGGCACCGTCCCGCCGCCCGGGTCGTGGCCGAACGGCTGCCGCTTCGCCAGCCGCTGCCGGTTCGCGCAGGAGAAGTGCACGGTGCCCTTCCCGGAGCTGCCCGCCCACGGCGACGGCTCGGTGCTCTGCATCCGCGTCGACGAGCTGGCCCGCGCGCACGTCACCTGGGAGGCGGAGGAGGCCGGCGCGGAGACCGTGCCCGGCCACGAGCCGCTCGAGCCCGCCGACGAGACCGCTGGAGTGTCCTCATGACCGCCGCCACCCAGGACCAGGCCACCACCCCCGCCCTCGAGATCCGCGACCTCGTCGTCCGCTACGGCTCCGGCCGCAAGGCGAGGAAGGCGACCCGGGCGGTGGACGGCGTCAGCTTCGACATCCTGCCCGGGGAGACCGTCGGCCTGGTCGGGGAGTCCGGCTCGGGCAAGTCGACGATCGGCAAGGCCGTGCTCGGCCTGCACCCGCCGGCGGCCGGCACGGTGAAGCTGCACGGCCGGGACATCACCTCGATGTCGCTCAAGGAGCGCAGCCGGGCGGTGGCCGACCTGCGGGTCGTCTTCCAGGACCCGTACTCCTCGCTCAACCCGGCCCGCACGATCGGCCAGACGCTGGTCGAGCCGCTGCGGCTGATGGGCGTCAAGGGCGAGCCCGCGCTGGCCAAGGCGCGCGCCGGCCTGGAGTCGGTCGGCCTGCCCGGCGAGGCGATCGACCGCTACCCGTCGCAGTTCTCCGGCGGGCAGCGGCAGCGGATCGCCATCGCCCGCGCGCTGGTGTGCGACCCGAAGGTCGTCGTCCTCGACGAGCCGGTGTCGGCGCTGGACCTCTCCACCCAGGCGCAGGTGCTCAACCTGCTGGCCGACCTGCGCGACCAGCGCGGCCTGGCGTTCCTGTTCATCGCGCACGACCTCGGCGTCGTCCGGTTCCTCGCCCAGCGCGCGGTGGTGCTCTACCGCGGGCAGGTCATGGAGACCGGGCCGGTCGAGCCGGTCACCCGGGCCCCGCGGCACCCGTACACGGTCGCGCTGACCGCGGCGGCCCCGGTGCCGCGGCCGGCCGAGCAGGCCGCCCGCCGGGCCGCGCGGGAAGCCGCCGGGTTCGGTACCGCGGGCGCCGCGCAGCCGTCGTCCGCGGGGTGCCCGTTCGTGCCGCGCTGCCCGCTGGCCACCGACGTCTGCGTCGAGCAGCGCCCGCCGCTGCGGCTGGTCGGCGACACCCTCACCGCCTGCCACCACGCCGAGCGCGTCCCCGCCGCCCTCTGAACCCTGCGCTTTGTCGCGAGGAAGCACGCGTGCTTCATCGCGACAAAGCGCACCGAGAACTGGAGAACTGTGCCTTCCGACGTCGAGATCGACGCACTGCTCAGCAAGCTGGACCTCGCGACCAAGGTGCGCCTGCTGTCCGGGGCGGGGGTGTGGACGACGCAGGCGGTGCCCGAGATCGGACTGCGGTCGATGACCGTGTCCGACGGGCCGATCGGCGTGCGCGGCGGCACCGACACCGAGCTCGATCCGTCCGCCGCGCTGCCGTCGAGCTCGGCCATGGCGGCGTCCTGGGACGAGGAGCTGCTGCACCGCATCGGCGGGCTGCTGGCCGGTGAGGCGGTGCGCAAGAACGTCGACGTCGTCCTCGGGCCGACGATCAACCTGCACCGCTCGCCGCTGGGCGGTCGGCACTTCGAGTGCTTCAGCGAGGACCCGCTGCTGTCGGGCCGGCTCGCCACCGCCTACGTGCGCGGCGTGCAGGAGCGGGGGATCGGCGCCTGCCCCAAGCACTACGTGGCCAACGATGCCGAGACCGACCGCCAGACCGTCGACAACCGCGTCGACGAGCGCACGCTGCGCGAGCTGTACCTGGCGCCGTTCGAAGCGGTCGTCGAGGACGCCGACCCGTGGCTGGTCATGGCCGCCTACAACGGCGTCAACGGCGCACCGATGACCGAGAACGACCTGCTCGCCGAGCCGCTGAAGGGCGAGTGGGGCTTCGACGGCGTCGTCGTCTCCGACTGGGACGCGCTCTACCACGGCGAACCCGCCGCCCGCGCCGCACTGGATCTGGCCATGCCCGGCCCGGACGCGACGTGGGGCGAGGCGCTGGTCGAAGCGGTGCGGGCCGGCCGCGTGCCTGAGGCCGCAATCGACGCCAAGGTGCGCCGGCTGCTCCTGCTCGCCGCCCGAACCGGCGCGCTGGAGAGCGTCGAGACGGAGAAGACCGCACCCGGCCGGATCGAGGACGCCTCCCCGGTGGCCCGCGAGGCTGCCGCGGCCGGCACGGTCCTGCTGCGCAACGACGGCCTGCTGCCGCTGCGCGCCGAGGAGCTGCGGCGGGTGGCCGTCGTCGGCCCCGGCGCCCGCGACGCGCGTGCCCTGGGCGGCGGCTCGGCCACCGTGCCCCTGCCGTACCTGGTCACCCCGGTCGCCGGTCTGACCGCGGCCCTGGGTGGCGCCGAGGTGGTCGCCGCCGTCGGCACGGCGCTGTCGGACAAGCTGCGCCCGGCACGGGCCGACGAGCTCGACGGCGTCCGGCTGCGCTGGCTCGACGCCGACGGCGACACCGTCGCCGAGCAGGACGCCGGGACGGCGATCCTCGTCAAGCTGGCCCGCGACGTGCCGGCCGGCGCGGTCGCGGTCGAGCTCCGCACGCGGTTCCGGCCGGACGAGGACGGCGCGTGGCGGCTCGGCGCCACGGGCTTCGGCGAGTGCGCCCTCGAGGTCGACGGCGCGCACCTGGCCGGCGGGGTCGTGCACCAGGCCGCGCCCGACGTGGAGGAGATCTTCCAGCGGGGTCCGCAGCACGCGGCGGTCGTGCCCCTGCGGGCGGGCGAGACGTCCGAGGTCGTCATCCGCTACCGCTGGCCGGCCGACGCGTTCCTCTTCTGCGCCGGCCTGGTCGTCGGGCTGCCGCTGCGCCCGGCCGACGAGGAGCTCGCGCACGCCGTCGAGCTGGCGCGCACCAGCGACGTCGCGGTGGTCGTCGTCGGCACCAGCGAGGACGTCGAGAGCGAGGGCTTCGACCGCACCTCGCTGGCCCTGCCCGGCCGGCAGGACGAGCTGGTCCGCGCTGTGGCCGCGGTCAACCCGCGCACCGTCGTGGTGGTCAACGCCGGCGCGCCGGTGGAGCTGCCGTGGCGGGACGAGGTGGCCGCCGTCCTGGTGGCCTGGTTCCCCGGCATGGAGTTCGGCAACGCGCTGGCCGACGTCCTGCTCGGCGAGGTCGAGCCTGGCGGCCGGCTGCCCACCACTTGGCCGAAGGCCATGGCCGACGCCCCGGTGCTCGGCACGACCCCGGCCGACGGCCGGTTGGAGTACGCCGAGGGCCTGCACATCGGGCACCGCGGCTACCTCGCCTCGTGGACCGAGCCGGCCTTCTGGCTCGGGCACGGCCTCGGCTACACCACCTGGGAGTGGGAGGGACTTTCGGCGCGGAAAGTCCCCGACGGGCTGACCGTCACCGTCCGGGTGCGCAACACCGGCGCCCGGCGCGGCAAGCAGGTCGTGCAGGTCTACGCCTCCCGGCCGGAGTCGGCGGTCGAGCGCCCGGCGTGCTGGCTGGCCGGCTTCGCCGTCGTGCACGCCGACCCCGGCGAGGTCGTCGACGTCCCGGTGCGGATCCACCGGCGGGCGCTGCGCCACTGGGACGACGGCTGGGTGGTCGAGCCCGGCCCGGTCCTCCTCACCGCCGGCCCGAGCGCCGGAGAGGGCCGCACGTCGGCCACGGTGACCCTGGCATGAGCGGCGCCCCGCACGGCCTGCGCGTCGAGCACCTGGACACAGCCCTCGGCATCCGGACGACGGCACCGCGGCTGTCCTGGCGGCTGCCCGACGGCGCCCGCGAGCAGCACGCCTACCGGATCACCAGCGACAACGGCTGGGACTCCGGCTGGGTCGACAGCGACGCCAGCCTGCTGGTGCCCTACGCCGGGCCGCCGCTGACCTCCTCGCAGCGGGTCGAGTGGCGGGTGCAGGTCGACACCGACCTCGGCGAGAGCCCGGTGTCGGAGCCGGCCGCGTTCGAGACCGGGCTGCTCTGGACCGAGGACTGGCAGGCCTCCTGGGTCGAGCCCGGGGTCATGCCCGACGGCCCGAAGGGCGGGCGCCCGGCCGCGCTGCTGCGGTTCGAGTTCGGCGTGGACCGGCCGGTGGTCGCCGCGCGGCTGCACGCCACCGCGCAGGGCCTCTACGAGGCGTTCCTCAACGGTTCCCGGGTGGGCGACGCCGAGCTGACCCCGGGCTACACCCAGTACGACGCGCGGCTCCAGGTGCAGACCTTCGACGTCACGGAGTCGGTGCGTGAGGGCGGCAACGCGGTCGGCGTCGTCCTCGCCGACGGCTGGTTCCGCGGGCAGACCGGCATCACGCGGGCCGACCGGCAGTGGGGTGACCGGCTGGCGCTGCTCGCCCAGCTGCACCTCGTGCACGAGGACGGCGAGGTCACCGTCGTCGGCACCGGCCCGGGCTGGCGCAGCGGCCTCGGCCACGTGGTCGCCGCCGACCTCATCGCGGGCGAGCGGTGGGACCTGACCCGGCGTCCCGACGGCTGGGACGCCCCCGGCTTCGACGACACGGACTGGGACGACGTCACCGTCGTCGAGCACGGCTTCGCCGGCCTGGTCGACTCGCCGGCCCCGCCGGTGCGCCGGGTCGAGGAGATCGTCCCGCGCTCGGTGACCCGGCTGCCCGGGGGCGCCCACCTGGTCGACCTCGGCCAGAACATCAACGGCTGGGTCCGGCTGACCGACCTCGGGCCGGCCGGCACCACGCTCACCCTGACCCACGGCGAGTGGCTCGGCCCGGACGGCGACCTGACGGTGGAGAACCTGCGCCCCGACCTGCCCTTCCTGCCGCACCCGCTGCCGACCGGCCAGGTCGACGTCGTCGTCTCCGCCGGCGTGCCCGGTGACGTGTTCGAGCCCCGGCGGACGACGCACGGCTTCCAGTACGTGCGCATCGAGGGCCACCCCGGCGAGCTCACCGTGGACGACGTCCGCGGCGTCGTCGTCCACACCGACCTTCGCCGGACCGGCTGGTTCACCAGCTCCGACGAACGGCTGAACCGCTTCCACGAGGCCGCCGTCTGGAGCTTCCGCGACAACGCCTGCGACATCCCCACCGACTGCCCGCACCGCGAGCGGCACGGCTGGACCGGCGACTGGCAGCTGTTCGTGCCGACCGCCGCGTTCCTCTACGACGTCGCCGGCTTCTCGACCAAGTGGCTGCGCGACGTGGCGGCCGACCAGTGGCCCGACGGCACCGTCGCCAACATCAGCCCGACCCCGCGCGCCGAGGGCCGGGAGGGGCCGATCGCCTTCCTCAACGGCTCCGCCGGCTGGGGCGACGCGGCGGTGATCGTGCCCTGGGAGATCCACCGCGCCTACGGCGACGTGCAGGTCCTCGAGGAGCTGTGGCCGACGATGGTCCGCTGGCTGGACCGCGCCGAGCGCACCGCGCGGGAGCAGCGCCACCCGTCGCGCGCCGCACGCCGTCCCGACCCGGCGCCGCACGAGCGCTACCTGTGGGACACCGGCTTCCACTGGGGCGAGTGGCTGGAGCCGGGCAACGGCCCCGCCCCGCTGGACGAGTTCGCGACGGCCGACAAGGGCGAGGTCGCGACCGCCTACCTCGCGCACAGCGCCGGGCTCATGGCCCGGATCGCCCGGCTGCTGGGCAGGGACGACGACGCCGCCCGGTACGCCGAGCTCTCCGACGGGGCCCGGGAGGCCTGGCGGGCGGAGTACCTCGAGGACGGCCGGCTCACGCCCGACACCCAGGCCAACCACGTCCGCGCGCTCGCGTTCGGCCTGGTGCCCGAGGAGCTGCGCCCGGCCGCCGCCGAGCGGCTGGTCGAGCTGATCCGCAAGGCCGACACCCACCTCGGCACCGGGTTCCTGGCGACGCCGTACCTGCTGCCGGTGCTCGCCAATACCGGCCACCTCGACGTCGCCTACGAGCTGCTGCTGCAGGACGGCGAGCCGTCGTGGCTGGTCATGGTCGACAGGGGCGCCACCACGGTGTGGGAGTCGTGGCACGGGGTGGACGCCGACGGCGTGCCGCACGAGTCGCTCAACCACTACTCCAAGGGCGCGGTGATCTCGTTCCTGCACCGCTACACGGCGGGCATCGAGCCGCTCGAGCCCGCGTACCGGCGCTTCCGGGTGCGGCCGCGGCCCGGGGGAGGGCTGACCCGCGCGGAGGCGGCGCACGAGTCCCCGTACGGTCGCATCGAGTCGGCCTGGCGCCGGGACGGCGAGGCCTTCGAGCTGCGCGTCGTCGTCCCCGCCGGTACCGAGGCCGAGATCGTCCTGCCCGACGGCACCACGTCGGTCGCCGGCCCCGGCGAGCACGTCCACTCGTGGATCGCCTGATGGGCGACCGGCACGACGACCTGATCGGGAAGCTGGACCTCGCCGGGAAGGTGCGCCTGCTGACCGGGGCGTCGTTCTTCTCGTTCACCGGCGACGACACGGTCGGGCTGGCGCCGCTGGGGATGTCCGACGGGCCGACGGGCGTCAAGGGCCAGTCGCAGAGCGGCGGTGCGCCGACCAGCCTGCTGCCCAACGCCACGCTGCTGGCCGGCTCGTGGAACGAGGACCTTCTGGCCGAGGTCGGCGGCTACCTCGCCGAGGAGGCGGCCCGGGCTCGCACGCACGTCGTCCTGGGGCCGACGATCAACCTGCACCGCAGCCCCCTGGGCGGCCGGCTCTTCGAGGCATTCTCCGAGGACCCGCTGCTCACCGGCCGCCTGGCGGCGGCCTACGTGCGGGGGCTGCAGGAGCGGGGCGTGGCCGCCTGCCTGAAGCACGTGGTCGGCAACGAGGCGGAGACCGAGCGGCACACCGTCGACGTCCGGATCGACCAGGCGACCCTGCGCGAGGTCTACCTGCTGCCGTTCGAGATCGCGATCACCGACGCCGACGCGTGGCTGCTCATGGCCGCCTACAACCGGGTCAACGGCGTGCCGGCGACCGAGCACGACACGGTGCTCAACCGGATCATCAAGGGCGAGTGGGGCTATCCGGGGCTGGTGGTGTCGGACTTCTTCGCCACCTCCTCGACGGCCGCGGCGATCAACGGCGGCCTGGACGTCGTCCTGCCCGGGCCGTTCGGGCCCTGGGGTGAGCAGCTCGTGGCCGCCGTGGAGCGCGGCGAGGTCGCCGAGGCGACGGTCGACGCCGCCCTGCGCCGGCTGCTGCGCCTCGCCGACCGGGTCGGCGGCCTCGGTGCGGGGCGGGCGTGGCCCGAGGTCCCGCCGCCCACCGCCCCGGCACGCCGGGAGGCGCTGCGCCGGTGGGCGGTCGCCGGGATGACCGTGCTGACCAACGACGCGACGCTGCCGCTGGCCGCCGGCAGCCGCATCGCGCTCGTCGGCGTGCCGGCGGCCGAGACGCTGCTCATGGGTGGCGGCTCCGCGGAGGTCAGCCCGCCGCACCAGATCTCGATCCTCGACGGGCTCGCCGACGCGCACGGCGGCACGCTGAGCTACGCCGGCGGCGTGCAGGTCGGCGCCTCACCGCCGCCCGCGCGGCCCGGCTTCGTCACCGACCCGGTCGACGGCACCCCCGGCCTGCGGCTGCAGATCACCACCGCCGACGGCGACCTGCTCACCGACGAGCACCTGGCCGACTGCCGCCGGGTGCTCGGCTGGTGCGGCGAGCTGGACCGTCCCGGCACCCGCGCCCGGCTGCGCGCCCGCATCGACCACACCGGGCCGCTCCAGCTCGGCGTCATCGGCATCGGCGCCTGGTCGATCACCGCCGGCGACCTCCGCCGGGAGCTCGAGGTCGCACCGGTGACCGGCGCCCCCGGGGAGTCGCTGCTGGCCCCGCCGCAGCGGCTGCTCGACGTCACCGTCGTCGGGCCCACGGAGGTCGAGGCCGAGGTCGACCTCGGCGATCTCCCGCACGCCATGGTCGGGCTCGTCGCCCGTCCCGCCCCCGTGCCGGACGACGGGGCCATCGCCGCTGCGGTCGAGGCCGCCCACGAGGCGGACGTCGCCGTGGTGGTCGTCGGCCTGACCGCCGAGCAGGAGACCGAGTCGCAGGACAAGACCACCCTGGCCCTGCCCGGCGCGCAGGACGCGCTCGTCGAGGCGGTCGCCGCCGCCGCGCGCCGAACCGTTGTCGTGGTCAACGCGGCCACCCCGGTGCTCATGCCGTGGGCCGGGCGGGTCGACGCCATCCTGGTCGCCGGGCTGCCCGGTCAGGAGGGCGGTGCCGCCGTCGCGGCCGCGCTGCTCGGCGAGCTGGAGCCCACGGGGAGGCTGGTCACCACGTGGCCGGCCGCCGACGGCGCCAGCCCGGCCTGGTCGGTCCGCCCCGACGACGGTGTCCTCTCCTACGCGGAGGGCCCCTTCGTCGGTCATCGCGGCCACGCCGCCGGCCGGGCACCCGAGCCCCGGTTCTGGTTCGGCGCCGGCCTCGGCTACGGCGTGTGGGAATACCTCGACGCCCGGCTCGACACGAGCGGCGACGCCCCGGCCGTCACGGTGACCCTGCGCAACACCGGCGACCGCGCCTCGCGCGAGGTCGTCCAGGTCTACCTCGCGCCGGCCGAACCCGATCAGCCGGTCCGGCTGGCCGGCTGGGCTGCCGCGGAGGTGGACGCCGGACAGACCGCGGACGTCACCGTCTCCTGTGACGCCCGCATGTGGCGGCGCTGGGACACCGCCGCCCAGCGCTGGGACCGGGTCGGTGACGGGGAACTGCTGATCGCCCGCGGTCTCGGCGACGTCCGCTGCCGCCTTCCGCTGCTGTGACCGAAACGGAGAACGACGAAGGATGAGCTCCACCGACACGACCGAGTGGGCCGGCCCGGCCCGCTTCCTGCCGCCGCACGAGCCGACCCGCCGGGAGGACGGCGCCCTGCACTACGCGGGCCTCACCTACGCCGTCGCGTTCGGCTACCGGCCGCTGCAGCTGGACCTGTGTGTGCCCGCCGGTGAGAACGCGCCGCCGCTGGTGGTGTGGATCCACGGCGGCGGGTTCATGTTCGGCGACCGCCGCCACCTGCCCGAGACGCTGCGGCCGGACCAGGTCTTCGACGCGCTGCTCGACGCGGGGCTCGCCGTCGCCACGATCGACTACCGGCACGCGCTGGAGGCGCCGTTCCCGGCGCAGCTGCTCGACGCCAAGGCCGCCGTCCGGTACCTGCGGGGGCACGCCGACGAGCTCGGGATCGCCACTGAGAGGATCGGCGTCATGGGCGAGTCGGCCGGCGGGCACATCGCCGCGCTGGTCGGCCTCACCGCGCACCGGCCGGACCTCGAGGGCAGCCACGGCCTCGTCGGCCCGTCCAGCGCGGTGGACGTCGTCGTCGACTGGTACGGCCCGGCCGACCTCGCCACGATGCCGCGCAAGAGCCCGCCGCCGCACATCGCAGCCAAGCTCCCGGCGGAGCTCCTGGTCGCGCCCGAGGACCAGCTCACCCGCGGGCTGGAGGGGCCGGCCCTGGCCGACGCCAGCCCGATCACCCACGTGACGCCGGACGCCCCGCCGTTCCTGCTGGTGCACGGCACCGCCGACTGGCTGGTGCCCTTCGCCCAGAGCGAGCAGCTGCACGCCGCGCTGACCGCGGCCGGCGTCGACGCCCGGCTGGTGCCGGTCGAGGGCGCCCAGCACATCTTCGACGGCCACGACGACATCGACGGCGTCGTCGGGCTGTCGGTCGACTACCTCAAGGAGGCACTGCGATGAGCGACGTGACGGTCGCACCGGTCACGTTCGAGCACCACCGGGAGCCGCTGGGCATCGGCGAGCCGACGCCCCGGCTGTCCTGGGTCGTGCGCACCGAGCTGCCCGGCTGGCGGCAGGCCGCCTACGAGCTCCAGATCGACGACTGGTCCTCCGGCCGGGTCGACTCGGCCGAGTCGGTGCTCGTGCCGTGGGATGCGCCGCCGCTGACCGGCCGCGAGCGGCGGACCGCGCGGGTCCGCGTGTGGGGCGAGGGGGCCGCGGAGCCCTCGGCCTGGAGCGAGGGCGCCGTCGTCGAGGCCGGGCTGCTGTCCCCGTCGGACTGGACGGCGCAGCTCGTGCAGCCGGTGCTGCCCGACGACGCCGAGGAGCCGGTCGTCCTGCTCCGGCGTGACTTCGTCCTGGACGAGCCGGTCGCCCGTGCCCGCCTCTACGCCACCGCGCAGGGCGTGTACGCGGCCGAGCTGAACGGCGCCGGCGTGAGCGACGACGTGCTCGCGCCCGGGTGGACCAGCTACCGGCACCGGCTGCGGTACCAGACCTACGACGTCACGGCGCTGCTCGCCGAGGGCCCGAACACCCTCGGCGTGCAGCTGGCCGACGGCTGGTACCGCGGCTACATCGGCTTCACCGGCACCCGCGCGCACTACGGCGAGCGCACCGGCCTGTTCCTGCAGCTGGAGGTCGAGCACCCCGACGGCAGCCGCACCACGGTGACCAGCGACGACGCCTGGCGCTCCTCCCGCGGCCCGGTCGTCACCGCCGGCATCTACAACGGCGAGACCTATGACGCCCGCCGCGAGCTGCCCGGCTGGTCGACCCCCGGCTTCGACGACGGCGACTGGACGCCGGTCGAGCTCGGCTCGCTCGACCCCGCGACGCTCGTGGCCCCCACCGGCCCGCCGGTGCGCCGCACCCAGGTCCTGCCGGCGGTCGAGGTGTTCCGGTCCCCGTCGGGCAGGGTGCTCGTCGACTTCGGGCAGAACCTCGTCGGCTGGATCCGGTTCCGCCTCCCGGACGCGCCGGTCGGCACGGAGATCACCGTGCGGCACGCCGAGGTCCTGGAGCACGGCGAGCTGGGCACCCGGCCGCTGCGCAAGGCCAGGGCCACGGACGTCGTCGTCCTCGACGGGCGGGGCCCGCGGACGTGGGAGCCGCGGTTCACCTTCCACGGCTTCCGGTACGCCGAGGTGGAGGGCTGGCCGGGCGAGCTGACCGCCGACGACCTCGAGGCGGTCGTCGTCCACACCGACCTGCGCCCGACCGGCACGTTCACCTGCTCGGACGCCGACGTGACCAAGCTGCACGAGAACGTCGTGTGGGGGATGCGCGGCAACTTCCTCGACGTCCCGACCGACTGCCCGCAGCGCGACGAGCGGCTCGGCTGGACCGGCGACCTCGCCGCGTTCGTGCCCACGGCGACGTTCCTCTACGACACCGCCGGGATGCTGCGGTCCTGGCTGGCCGACCTGTCCGTCGAGCAGCTCGAGGACAACAACGGCCTGCCGCCGCTGTACGTGCCGTTCCTGAAGCTGCTGCCCTTCCCGCCGTCGGCCGAGGCCGGGTGGGGCGACGCCGCGGTGCTCGTCCCGTGGGCGCTGTACCAGGGGCACGGCGACGCGCAGGTGCTCGCCGACCAGTGGCCGTCGATGACCGCGTGGCTCGACGCCTTCACCCGGGCCGCCGGACCGGACCTCGACTGGCCCGGCGTCCCCTTCATGCTCGGCGACTGGCTCGACCCCGCCGCGCCGCCGGACCGCCCCGGCGACGCGCGGACGCCGTGGCCTCTGGTCGCGACCGCCTACCTGGCGCAGACGGCGCGGATCATGGCGCGGGCCGCCGCGGTGCTCGGGCACGACGGCAGCGAGTACGCCGCCCTGGCCGAGCGCGTCGCGGAGCGCTTCCGCAGCGAGTACGTCGCCCCCAACGGGCGGGTCGCCTACCCGGCGCAGACGGCGTACGCGCTGGCGCTGGAGTGCGATCTGCTGCTGCCCGAGCAGCGCGCGCACGCCGGGAAGCTGTTCGCCGAGCAGGTGCAGAAGGACGGCTGGCACATCGCCACCGGCTTCCTCGGCACGCCGTTCGTCACCGACGCGCTGGTCAACGCCGGCGAGGTGGCGAGCGCCTACGAGCTGCTGCTGCAGCGGGAGAACCCGTCGTGGCTCTACCCGGTGACGATGGGCGCGACGACGGTCTGGGAGCGCTGGGACTCCATGCTCCCCGACGGCTCCATCAACGAGGGCGAGATGACCTCGTTCAACCACTACGCCTACGGCGCCGTCGCCGACTGGCTGCACCGGACGGTCGCCGGACTCGCCCCCGCGACCCCGGGCTACCGGACGCTGCGGGTCGCCCCGCGCCCCGGGCCGGGCATCACGTCTGCGGCGGCCACCCACGAGACGCCCTACGGCACCGCCGCGGTGTCGTGGACGCTCGACGGGTCCTCGTTCGCGCTGGAGCTGACCGTGCCGCCGAACACGACCGCCGAGGTGTCGCTGCCCGACGGCAGCGCGGTGTTCGAGGTCGGCTCGGGCCGGCACACGTTCGAGCGGACCGTCGTCCCCGTCGCGCCGGTCGAGAAGCCGCAGGACTTCAACTGGCACCCGGACGAGGACTGACGGCGTGGCGGACCGGCGGCCGCGCTGGGGGATCGTCGGCACGGGTGGGATCAGCCGGACGACGGTCGGCGACCTGCACCTGACCGAGAACCTCGACCTGGTCGCGGTCGCCTCGCGGTCGCCGGAGCTGGCCGAGGCGTTCGCACAGGCGCACGAGGTGCCCCGGTGGCACGGCTCCTACCACGCGCTGTTCGCCGACGAGGACGTCGACGTCGTCTACGTGTGCACGCCGATCGGCACCCACCACGCGGTGGCCCGCGAGGCGCTGCTGGCCGGCAAGCACGTGCTGCTGGAGAAGGCGTTCACGACCACCGCCGCCGAGGCACGGGAGCTGGCCGCGCTCGCCGCCGAGCGGGGCCGCTTCCTCATGGAGGCCATGTGGATGCGGTTCAACCCGACGATCCGCCGGCTGCTGGAGGAGGTGGCCGGCGGCGCGATCGGAGAGGTGCGCACCGTGCAGGCGAGCTTCGGCTTCCCGCCGCCGCCCGAGGCGATCCACTGGCGGCCGGAGCTCGGCGGGGGAGCACTGCTCGACATGGGCGTCTACCCGCTGACCTTCGCCCGGCTGCTGCTCGGGGAGCCGACGTCGGTGGAGGCGACGGGTGAGCTTCGTGCGGACGGGCTGGACCTCACCGCCTCGGTGCACCTGCGCTACGGCGACGGCCGGTTCGCCTCGCTGCTCACCTCGCTGCGCGGCTTCGTCTCCCCGGCCGCGAGCGTGGGCGGCAGCGGCGGGCTGATCGCGGTCGGCCCGCTGTTCCTGGCCGCCGAGTCGTTCAGCGTCGTCACCCCGCCGTTCGGCGAGCTGCGCACGGTGAGCGAGCCGAGGGAGGGCCGCGGGTACGTGCCGATGTTCCGGGCGGTCGGCGAGGCGCTCGCCGACGGGCTGCTCGAGCACCCGCTGCGCCCGCTGGCCGACACGATCGCCGTCCTGGAGACCATCGACGAGATCCGGCGGCAACTGCACGCGAGGGAGAGATGACCGTCCACGTCGCCCTGGGCAGCTCGTTCGCGTCCGGCCCCGGCATCGAGCCCATCCTCGACGCCGGCTGCGGCCGGTCGGGGAACAACTACGCGCACCTGGTCGCCGGGCGGCTCGGGTACGGGCTCGTCGACGTCACCTGCGGCGGCGCGACCGTGGACGACGTCCTGTCCCGGCCGCAGGCGCTGATGACCGGCGGCAGCGTGCCCCCGCAGATCGACGCGGTGGTGCCCGACGCCGAGCTCGTGTCGATCACTGTCGGCGGCAACGACGTCGAGTACATGCTGACCCTGGCGCGGTGCTCGTACCGGGTCGCGCCCGAGGTCGCTCCGCCGTTGGCCGGGGAGTTCTTCGCGACGGCGGCCGCCCCGGACGCGGTCGAGGCCGCGCTCGCCGCGCTGCCGGCCAGGTACGCGGGCCTCGTCGCCGCGGTCCGCGACCGGGCGCCGCGGGCGCGCGTGCTCCTCGTCGACTACCTGACCGTCCTCCCGGAGGACGGCGTGGGTCCCGCGCTGCCGATGACCGACGAGGACCTGCGCGCCTGCCGCACCCTGAGCTTCCGGCTGGAGGCGGCCACCGCCGAGGCGGCCCGGCTCTCCGGCGCCGAGCTCGTCGAGGCGTCGGCGATCAGCCGCGACCACGCCGTCGGCTCGGCCGAGCCGTGGGTGACCGGCTGGGAGTTCGGCGACGTGCTGGCCGGGGGCGTCGGCCCGTACCACCCGAACGCCGCCGGCATGCGCGCCGTCGCTGACCTGCTCGTCGACGTGATCAGCGGTCGCGGTCGATGAGCCGGTCGAGCTGCTCGGGGTAGCGGGCGCCCTGGATCTCGACCGCGGCCGCGGCCTCGTCGATCTCCCGCAGGTCGTCGTCGGTCAGCTCGAGGCCGGCCGCCGCGGTGTTCTCCTCGAGCCGCTCGAGCCGCTTGGTGCCGGGGATCGGGACGATCCACGGCTGCTGCGCGAGCAGCCAGGCGAGCGCGACCTGGCCGGGCGTGGCGTTCTTCCGCCCGGCGATCCCCGCCAGCCGGTCGACCAGCGCCTGGTTGGCCTGCCGGGCCTCCTCGGCGAACCGCGGGATGGTGCCGCGGATGTCGCCGCTGCCGAACGTCGTCGTCGCGTCGACCGTGCCGGTGAGGAAACCCTTGCCGAGCGGGCTGAAGGGCACGAAGCCGATGCCGAGCTCCGCCAGGGTCGGCAGGATCTCCGGCTCCGGCTCACGGAACCACAGCGAGTACTCGCTCTGCAGCGCCGTCACGGGCTGGACGGCGTGCGCCCGGCGGATGGTCCGCGGGGCGGCCTCGGAGAGCCCGAAGTGGCGCACCTTGCCGGCCTCGATGAGCTCCTTGACCGCGCCGGCGACGTCCTCGATCGGGACGTCCGGGTCGACGCGGTGCTGGTAGTACAGGTCGATGACGTCGGTCCCGAGCCGGCGCAGCGAGCCGTCGGCGGCCCGGTGGATGTCCTCCGGCCGGCTGGTCAGGCCGGTCTGCCGGCCGTCCGCGTCGAGCGCGAACCCGAACTTGGTGGCGATCACGACCCGGTCGCGCACCGGCGCCAGGGCCTCGCCGACGAGCTCCTCGTTGACGAACGGTCCGTAGACCTCCGCCGTGTCGAAGAAGGTGACGCCGCGGTCGACGGCCGCCCGGATCAGCGCGATCGAGTCCTCGCGCGCGGGCACCGGGCCGTAGCTCTGGGACAGGCCCATGCAACCGAAGCCGAGGGCCGAGACCTCCAGGCCCTGGCCGAGCGTGCGGGTGTGCCTCACGCCGAGGTCCCCTCCGGGTAGCCGTACTCCTCGTCGGTCACGTGGTCGCCCCACGTCGTCTCGTCGCCCTCCCAGATGGCGGTGTGGACCATGAAGCGGTCCGGGGCGGCGCCGTGCCAGTGCTCCTCGCCCGGCGGGGTCCAGATCACGTCGCCGGGGCGGATCACGAGCACCTCGCCGCCGCGTGACTGGACCAGCCCGACCCCGTCGGTGACGTGGAGGGTCTGCCCGCGGGCGTGCGAGTGCCACGCGGTCCGGGCGCACGGCGCGAAGCGCACCGTGTTCACCCGCGCCACCTCGCTGCGGGCGATGACGTCGAAGTGCACGTCACCGGTGAACCACTCGGCCGGCCCCTTGGTGGTCGGCTGCTCGGCGACGAATTCCATGCTGTCCTCCTCGGTCGGTGCCTTCCAGGGAACGCGATCTCGCGGGCAGGAGGGAGGGTCTGTCGAGAGGGGTACCGGCAGCCACCCCCTCGGACTCCTCCGGCCGGTCGATCAGGCCGGCCCGGACGACGACGCGGCGAGCAGGTCGAGCGCCCGCTGGGACGGCGAGCCGTCCTCGGCGGTGTAGGCCACGATCGTCAACCCGCGGTCCGAGGCCAGCTCCAGGGCGTCGTAGTCGAGGACGAGCTGCCCGGCGACCGGATGCCGGAAGGGCTGGACGCCGCTGCGGTAGTCCTGCACGTCGTGCTCCGCCCAGCGGCGCCGGAAGCCCTCGCTGCGCTGCGAGAGCTCCGCCACCAGGCCGGCCAGCGCCCGGTCGTGCGGGAAGCGCCCGGTCTCGGCGCGCAGGCTGCCGACCGCGGCCGCGGCGATCCGGTCCCAGTCGCCGTACAACCCGGTGGCGGCCGGATCGAGGAAGACGAACCGCGCCAGGTTGGGCGGCCGGCCGGCGGCCAGGAACATCGGCGCGTACAGCGCGGTCGCGAGCCGGTTGGCGTGGAGGACGTCGAGGCGCCCGTTGCGCACGAAGGCGGCCGCCCCCGTCATCGTGTCGAGCAGCCGCCGGACGCTCGGCCGCACCTCGTCCGGAGCGGCCCCGCCCGCGGCCCGGCCGGGAGCGCCGGCCGGCCGCATCAGGCGCAGCAGGTGGTCGCGCTCCACGTCGTCGAGCCGCAGCGCCCGGGCGATCGAGTCGAGCACCTCCGCCGAGACGCCGCGCGCGGTTCCGCGCTCGAGCTGCGTGTAGTACTCGACCGAGATGCCGGCGAGCAGGGCCACCTCCTGCCGGCGCAGCCCGGGCACCCGCCGGTTGCCGCCGTACGCCGGGAGACCGGCCTGCTCGGGGGACACCTTCGCGCGCCGGGTGGTGAGGAACTCGCGGATGGCTCCGCGGACGTCGTCCCGGCCGGTCACGCGCCCGAGCGTACGGAGGGGGGTGCTGCCGGTACCCCTGAGGACGGCGTCTCCCTCCCGCCCGAGCGCGCTGGTTCCCTGGCCTCGATGGCCACGCTGACCACGACCCCGGGGACGACGACCACCCGCACGCCCGCCGCCGCGACACTGGGCGCAGCGGTGCTCGGCTTCTTCGTGATCACCCTCGACGCGGTCGTGGTGAACGTCGCGCTCCCCTCGATGCGGGCCGATCTCGGTGGCGGCATCACCGGGCTGCAGTGGGTGGTCGACGGCTACACCCTCCTGTTCGCCGGGCTGCTGCTGTCGGCCGGCTCGCTGTCGGACCGGATCGGTGCGCGCCGGGCGTTCGGCGCCGGGCTCGTGGTGTTCGTGGGCGCGTCGGTGGCCTGCGGTCTGGCGCCGGACCTGGGGGTCCTCGTGGCCGCCCGGTTCGTCCAGGGCGCCGGGGCCGCGGTGATGATGCCGTCGTCGATGGCGCTGATCGGTCAGGCCTACCCGGACCCGGTCCGCCGGGCGCGCGCCGTGGGGATGTGGGCGATGGGCGGCGCGGTCGCGTCGTCCTCGGGGCCGGTGCTGGGCGGGCTGCTCACGCTGGTCTCGTGGCGGTGGATCTTCCTGCTCAACGTGCCGGCCGGCGCGGTGGCCCTGCTCCTGCTCGCGCGCAGCCCGCGTTCCCCCACCGGCCCGCGCCCTTCGACGGGATCGGCCAGGTCACGGCCGTGCTGGCGATGGGCGGCCTGACCTACGGGGCGATCGAGGCCGGTGCTGCCGGGTTCACCGCGCCGCAGGTGCTGACCGCGTTCGGGATCGCGGTGGCGGCGTCGACGGCGTTCCTGGTGGCGCAGGCGCGCGGCGCGCACCCGATGGTGCCGCTGGGTCTGTTCCGGTCCCGCAACGTCACGGTGATCGTCGCGGTGGGGTTCGCCTTCGTCGTCGGCTACTACGGGCTGCCGTTCGTGATGAGCCTGTTCCTGCAGCAGGTGCGCGGCCTGTCGCCGGTGGCCGCCGGGGCGACGTTCCTCCCGATGATGCTGGCCGGCGCCGTCCTGACCACGTTCATCGCCCGCCTCGCGCAGCGCACCGGCACCCGCGCCCTCGTCGTCACGGGGCTGGTCCTGATGACCGCGGGACTGGCCACCCTCGCCGCCGTCCCGCCTGACACGCCGGCCTGGGCGATCGCCGCGACGATGGTCCTGCCGGGGGTGGCGGGTCCGCTGATCATGCCGCCGGTGACCGCGCTGCTGCTGGGCAGCGTCGAGGGCGCCCGCGCCGGGGTCGCCGGCGGGGTGTTCAACACCAGCCGGCAGGTCGGCGGAGCGCTTGCGGTCGCGGTCTTCGGCGCACTGCTCGCCGGGCCGGGCGGCTTCCTGCACGGGATGCGCGTCAGCCTGCTCCTCGCCGCCCTGGTCGCCCTGGCCGCGGCGGCGGCGGCCCTGCGGCTGCGGCCCGCGGCGAGCTGACCTCAGGCCGCGAACTGCACGCGGGCGATGTCGGTGCAGATCGGGTCGAACAGCTCCCGCCGCACGACGCCCACCTTCAGGTCCAGGCAGCCGGGCGGGTCCAGCGCGACGATGGCGGCCAGGGCCTGCTCGACGGTCTCCCGCGCGACTCCCTCGCGCACCCGCCCGACGACGACGTTGCGGATCACGACGCCGTCCCACCGCGGAAGGCCGGCCCGTGCACGGCTGAGGCCCGGAACCGGGTCGGTTCCGGGCCTCAGGGGTCGACCGCTATGCGGGGACGGGGGCCTCCCGCGCGTCGTCGTCGCGGTCGGTGCGCGCGCCGGCGGCCACCCGCTGCTGCTCGTCGTCCATGATCCGGGCCAGCTCCTCCTCGGACTCCACGGCCTCGCCGCGGGCGACCATGCCGGCGACCTCGGCCAGCGGGATCTCCTTGAGGAACAGCGCCAGCACCAGCGCCACGGCCAGGATCGGCACCAGGTACCAGAACACCGGGGCGAGGGAGTTGGCGTACGCGTCGACGATCGCCGTCTTCAACGGCTCGCCGGCGGCCTGCACCGCCGCCGGCGTCAGGGTCTCCGGCGAGGTGATGCCCGCCTGCACCGCCTGCTGCCCGTTCGCCGTGAGCGCGCCGACCAGGTTGTCGGCCAGCCGGCTGGTGAACAGCGTCCCGAAGATGGCTACGCCGAGGGTGGCGCCGACCTCGCGGAAGTAGTTGTTCGTCGAGGTCGCGGTGCCGATCTGGGTCGCCGGGACGGCGTTCTGCGCGGCCAGGACGACGTTCTGCATGATCAGGCCGAGCCCGGCGCCGAGGACGAAGAACATCGCGCCGACCGTCCACAGCGACGTGCCGCCCGACAGCGTGGTCATCCAGACCAGCGCCGCCAGGATCACGGCCACACCGGCGACGGTGAAGACCTTGTAGCGGCCGGTCCGCTGGATGAACCCGGCGGAGCTCTGGATGGTCGCGATGATGCCGACGGTCATCGGCAGCATGAGCAGGCCGGAGTTCGCCGCCGAGAGCCCCGAGCTCATCTGCAGGAACGTCGGCATGAACGCGATCGCGGAGAACATGCCCAGCCCCACCGCCAGGCCCAGCGCCGTGGCGACGACGAAGGTCCGGTTGCGGAACAGCGTCATCGGGATGATCGGCTCGGCCGCGCGCAGCTCGATCGCCACGAAGACGAACGCCGAGACGACGAACGCGCCGAGCAGCCACAGCGTCTTCGCCGCGCCCCAGCCGTCGCTGCCGCCGAAGTCGGTGAACAGGATCAGCGACGTCGTGGTGGCCGAGAGCGCCACGATGCCGGCGTAGTCCAGCGGCGTCGTGCTGCGCTTGCGCGGCAGGGTCAGGGTGAACCAGCCGATGAGGAACGCGGCCAGGCCGACCGGCACGTTGATCCAGAAGCACCACTGCCAGCCGAGGGCCGCGGAGTCGGTGAAGAAGCCGCCCACGAGCGGCCCGGCGACGGCGGAGAGGCCGAACAGCGCGCCGATCGGTCCCATGTACTTCGCCCGCTCCCGCGCCGGGACGATGTCGGCGATGATCGCCTGCGACAGGATCATCAGGCCGCCGCCGCCGAGGCCCTGCACGCCCCGCCAGACCACCAGCCAGCCGAAGCTCGGCGCCAGCGCGGCGCCGAAGCTCGCGATCGTGAACAGGCCGATCGCGACGAGGAAGAGGTTCCGGCGGCCCCACAGGTCGCCGAACTTGCCGTACACGGGCATGACGAGGGTCGTCGCCAGCAGGTAGGCGGTGGTCATCCACGCCATGTGCGAGACGCCGCCGAGGTCGCCGACGATCGTCGGCATCGCCGTCGAGACGATGGTCTGGTCCAGCGCCGCCATGAGCATGCCGGCGAGCAGGGCCGAGAAGATGAGGTTGATCCGCCGGCGGGTGAGGACGATCGGCGGCGCGGACGGGTCTGAGGGCGGGGCCTGCAAGAGGGTCTCCTCGGTCGAGCGACGGTGCCGCGGGCGCGCGGCACCGAGGGGCGAGCGGACGGCGGCGGCCGCTCGGGAGTTCAGGCGGGTGGTGCGGGGAGGCCGGCGGCCAGGGCGTCCCAGGCCCCGTCGACGAGGTCGGGCAGCGAGGCGGTGAAGTCGGTGGTCAGCCAGCGGTGCAGCGCGGTGCGCAGCGCGACGCCGGCCACGCCGGCCAGCAGGGTGGGGTAGACGTCGACGCCGACCCGGGTGCCCGTGCGCTCGGCGATCGCCTCGGCCAGCTCCCGCTCCGCCTCGCCGAAGAGGCCGGCCAGCCGGCCGACGAGCACCGGGGAGGCGTCGATGACCTTGAGCCGCAGCGGCCAGAGCTCGGTCTCCTCGGCCATCTCGGCCGCCTGGACGCGCTGCACCGCGCGGAGCGCGTCGAGCGGCGTCTCGCCGGCCGGCCGGTCACGGAGCGCCGCGACCTGGCGGCCCGAGGCGTCCGGGTCCAGCCCGAGGACGGCGTCGTCCTTGGAGGAGAAGTAGTTGAAGAAGGTGCGCGGGGAGACGTCGGCGCGCTCGGCGATGTCGTCGACCGACACGTGGTCGAGGCCGCGCTCCGCGACGAGCCGCAGCGCCGCCTCGTGCAGCGCGAGGCGGGTGGCGCGCTTCTTGCGCTCGCGCAGTCCGGAGGTCACCCGGCCATCATGGCGGAGAAGTTGCAGTCTCTGCAAGTTTGCGGAGTCTGCACGGCGTGTCGCCTTGCTCACCCCCGCGCCGCTCGCGGGCGAGAGCGGCGCGGCCAGGACTCCGCGCCGCCGCACTCGCCGCACCGCGCGCGTCCGCGTTGCGGTCGGTGCCGCTCCGCGATCGGCCGCTTGGACGCGCACTCGGCCACGCGGCGCGCCGGGTCCCACCGGGCGATGTGCCGACCGGAGGGTTCGTGCGTTCCCTGTCCCCGCGGCCCGCCGACGATGCACACGTCGGCGCCGTCGAGGAACACCGCATCGCCCGCGTTGCTCCAGTACCAGCCCGACACCTCGCCGATGTCGGTCCACCTGACGGCGGCTCGGACCGCCGCCTCGTCCTCGGCGACGCGGGCCGGCAGGAACTCGGCCGGCGTCATGGCCCGAGCCTCAGGGCGCCGGGGACGCGGTCGCGGCGTGGAGGGCGAACGTGCCCTCCGGGTCGAGTCGCCGCAGGAGGGTGGCGGAGATCGCGGAGAGCTGCTCGACCTGCTCCGGCGTGAGCGCGTCGATGACGTGTTCGCGGACGTTGGCGACGTGCCCGGGCGCGGCCTCCTGGACCTTGCGCCAGCCGGCCTCGGTGAGGCGGGCGTTGGTCGCCCGGCCGTCCTGCGGGCAGGGGAAGCGCTCGACCAGGCCGCGGTCCTCCAGGCGGCGCACCACGTGCGAGAGGCGGGGGAGCGTGGCGTTGGTGCGGGAGGCGATCGCCGTCATGCGCAGGGTCCGGTGCGGCGCCTCCGACAGGATGGCCAGCACGTAGTACTCGTAGTGGCTGAGGTCGGCGTCGCGGCGCAGTTGGGCGTCGAGCGCGCCGGGGAGCAGTTCGACCACGGCGACCAGCCGCATCCACGCCCGGAGCTCGTCCTCGGTCAGCCAGTTCGCGTCCACGACGCCATTCTCGCACCAGATAGTTGACGCTACAAGTTTCCTGCCTACGTTCGCTTGTAGCAACAACCAACCCCGTCCCTCGGAGGACCCCGCCATGACGCTGCTGTCGGACCACCTCGGTCTCGCCCCGCTGCCGGCCGCCGTGCGCACCCAGGTGACCGTGCCGCTGCGGTTCCCCGACGGTTACGCGACCAGCGCCGACGTCTTCACCTTCACCGGGCTCGCCGACGGCAAGGAGCACCTGCTGCTCGGCCTGGGCGACTGGCGGGGCGCCCTCGACGACGCCGTCGCCGGCGGCCCGGCGCCGATGGTGCGCCCGCACAGCGAGTGCCTGACCGGGGACGTGTTCGGCTCCCAGCGCTGCGACTGCGGCCCGCAGCTGCGCGAGGCGGCCGAGCGGATCACCGAGGCGGGCGGCTTCCTCCTCTACCTGCGCCAGGAGGGTCGCGGGATCGGTCTGTACGCCAAGCTCGACGCCTACGCGCTGCAGGACGCCGGCCTGGACACCTACGAGGCCAACCTGGCACTCGGCCACGGCGAGGACGAGCGCGACTACACCGCCGCCGCGCAGATGCTGCACGCCGTCGGCGCCGACCGCATCCGGCTGCTGTCCAACAACCCCGACAAGGCCGCCCAGCTCGCGCTGCTCGACGTCGCCGTGACCGAGCGCGTGCCCACCGGCGTGCACCTGTCGGCGGCCAACGCCCGCTACCTGACCGTCAAGCGCGACCACACCGCGCACACCCTCGACCTGCCGCTGGCCGGCTGAGCACCCGGAGCCCGAACACTCATCGGCCCGCGGCACCCGTTCGCCGTCCACCTGCGGCACGTCGCCGCCCGCGACGCCGCCGAGGCGCACCGGGCCTGGACGCCGGACGACGGCCCGCTGCCGGCGCTGTACCTGTCCCACGGCACGCCGCCGCGGCCGAGCTGGTCTACGACTTCGGCGGCTTCCACCCGATGTACTACCGGATGCGCTACGACACCCCGGACCCGTCGGCGCTCGCCCGGCAGCTGCTCGCGGTGCTGCCGGACACCGAGCACTTCCACGAGCACCGCAACCGCGGCTTGGACCAGGGCGCGTGGCTGCCGCTCAAGGTCATGTAGCCGGCCGCGGACATCCCGGTTCTGCAGCTGAGCCTGCCCACCCACGACACGACCGAGCTGCTGTCCCTCGGGGAGCGGCTGCGGCCGCTGCGCGAAGCGGGCGTGCTGGTCGTCGGCTCCGGGTTCATGACCCACGGCCTGCCCTACCTCGACTGGTCCCGGCCCGACGTCGTCCCCGGGTGGTCCGCGGACTTCGACGCCTGGGCCGCCGACGCCCTCGCCCGCGGGGACGTCGAGGGGCTGGCGCGCTTCCGGCTGCGTGCGCCCGCCCTGCGCTACGCGCACCCGACCGTCCAGCACTTCACGCCGCTGTTCGTCACCCTCGGCGCCGCGACCGACCCCACCGCGCCGGCCACCACCGCGATCGACGGGTTCGCGATGGGCCTGGCCAAGCGCTCCGTCCAGGTGGCCTGAATGCCATGAAGACGGGGGCCTCCCCCCGGATCACGCTTGCGGTGAGAGCCGGCAGGTGTGGCGGAAGGAGGCCCGGTCCTCATGTTGCACGTTGGGTTGGATCTGAGCAGGACTCGTTTGGATGTGCATGTCATGGACGAGGCGGGCGCGCCGTTGGCGGTGACCACCGCGGCGCCGGATGCCGGTGGGCTGGCCTCGCTGGCCCACCGGGTGGCAGAGATCGGCGGGCCGGTGGCGGCGGCGATCGAGTCGATGACCGGCGCCCGCTTCGTTCATGACCAGTTGGAGTGGCACGGCTGGGTGGTGCAGATCGCTGACGCGCTAAAGGTCAAGGGGTTCGCCCCGTTGGCCTGCAAGACCGACAAGATCGATGCCTGGGTGCTGGCCGAGCTGTCGCGGCGGGAGCTGGTGCCGGCGATCTGGCTGCCCACCCCCGGCATCCGGGCCGAGCGGGAACGGGCCCGCTGGCGGCTGCACCTGGTGCGCCACCGCACGGCGCTGAAGAACCGGATCCACGCCACCCTGCTGACCTTCGGCCATCCCTGCCCGGTCTCGGATCTGTTCGGCGCCGCCGGCCGGCGGTTGCTCGACAGCCTCGAGCTGCCCGAGCCGTGGGCCGCCGACGTGGCCGCCGCGCTGCGGCTGATCGATCTCCTCGACGGCGAGATCGCCGACTGCGAGGCGGCGCTGCGCCGGGCCGGTGCCGATCACCGGTATGTGCCGCTGCTGATGAGCGCACCGGGCATTGGCTGGGTGCTCGGCTACACCATCGCCGCCGAGATCGGCGACATCGGCCGGTTCGCCACACCGAAGAAGCTGGTCGGCTACACCGGTCTGTGCCCATCCGTCGATCAGTCCGGCGGGCACGACTGGCGCGGCGAGCTGGCCAAGAACGGCCCGAAGTATCTGCGCTGGGCGCTGATCGAGGCGGCCACCCACGCCGCCCGCCACCCGGTCTACGCCGAGCGCTATCAGCGCACCAAGACCCGCCTGGGCAAGCAGCGCGGGGCGAAGGTCGCCCGCGTCGACATCGCCCGCAGGCTCGCCGAGGCCATCTGGTGGATGCTCACCACCACCAAGCCCTTCGCTCCGGCAGGCGCCCCGCGCACGGCTCTGGCCGCCTAGACGGCCCACGACTGAGATGCGCCACCGGAGCGAAGCCCCTCCCATCCGGCCTGGTCCTCCCCATGAGGAGGCGATAGAGAGATGAGCCCGGCTCCCCGCTCACCCGAGCGCAGCCCGCCCGGCGCAAGGCCACTCGCCCTCTCCGGCGGCTCAGCGATCCTGCCACCGATTCGTCACGCCTCCAGGTCGTTCGTCCTCGCCGCTACGCGGCTGCGGGCGCTCCACCCGGACCCGCTCCTCACCGCCGGCGATCAACCCTTGCCGCGGAAAGGAACAGATGACTCAAGACCCACTTGACCCCGGCCCCCGTCTTCATAGAGAGCCGGGGCTCGGTCGGTTGTCGACGCCACCGAGTGTCGACTCGTGGTGGTGTCGCACGCCCCGGAGGCCACCGAGATCCGACACGCGGTGGCAGCAGCTAGTCCTCGATGACGTCGAGGCCCTGCTCGCGCAACTGCGCCAGGTGGTCGAGCATCCCCTTCAGCACCTCCGGGTCGTGGCCCGTCCAGTCGGCCACCTCGCCGACGACGCGCAGCGGATGGCGGGTGCGGTAGGACTGCGTGGGATTGCCGGGGAACCGCTTGTTCGTCACGTTCGGGTCGTCCTCGAACGGGCCCAGCGGCTCCACGGCGTAGATGTGCCCGCGCTCGTCGCTGCCGGCCAGCGCGGTCGCCAGCTCGGCTCCCCAGGCGGCGGTGTCCACGAGCGCGGTGAAGTAGATGTGGTTGGACACCCGGCCCGCCTGGAAGTTGGAGCCGTAGCCCGGCACCAGCTCGTCGCCGACCTCGAGCGCGGACCTCGTCCCGTGGAAGAAGGGCCCCTCGACGTGCGCGCAGCGCTCGTAGGTCACGGGGACGTGGGGGCTGCTGTTCTCGGTCACCACGAGCGATGATGCCGGAGCCGCGGGCTCAGGGCAGCCGGCGGGCCGGGTCGGCCACGACGCCGGCCAGCGCCCGCAGCGCGGCGCCGGAAGCACCGGCAGCCGGCGCGGCACCGGCCGCCTCGATCCGCAGGGCGCGCCACCGGGCGGAGAGCACGCGGCGGGCCAGCTGTTCCCCCAGCTCCGGGCGCAGCAGGTCGGCGAGCTGGCCGAGGTGCCCGCCGAGGACGACGGTGGGGATGTCGAGCACGTTGACCACGCCGGCGAGGGCGACGGCCAGCGCGCGGGTCGCCGTGGCCAGCGCGGAGCGGGCGGCCGGGTCGCCGTCGAGCGCCCGGGCGCGCAGCTCCTCCGGGCCGGCGTCGAGCGGCAGCCCCGCCGCTCGCAGCAGCGCGGACCGGCCGGCGTACTGCTCGAGGCAGCCGGTGGAGCCGCACCGGCAGGCCGGCCCGTCGGGGTCGACGCAGACGTGCCCCATCTCGCCGGCCCAGCCGGAGCTGCCGGTCATCACCCGCCCGGCCAGGACGGCGGCCCCGCCGATGCCGATCTGCCCGGAGAGGTAGACGAAGTCGCGATGCGGGCCGGGCCGGCCCGGGGCGGCCTCGGCGACGGTGCGGGCGGCGAGGTCGGCCTCGTTGCCGAGCACCGGGGACAGCTCCTCGGGCAGCCGTGGGGCCAGCAGCTCCGCGGGCCGCAGGTCCGACCAGCCGAGGTTGGGCGCGCGCAGCAGCACGCCGGCGTCGACGTCGACGATGCCGGGCAGCGCCAGCCCGGCCCCCACCAGGCGCAGGTTCGGGGGCAGGCCGGCGAGCATCGCGGACGTCAGCGAGCCCAGCCGGGCCAGCGTCGCCGCGGGATCGCTGGCCACGAAGTCGCCGTCCTCGACCGTCTCGGCGACCACCCGGCCGCGCAGGTCGAGCACCCGGGCGGCCAGCAGGCCGGCGTCGACCTGCAGGCCGAGCGCGGCGATCCGCGCGCCGGGGACCAGGGGAGTGGCCGGGCGGCCGCGGCGGGGCAGCGCGACCCGCTCGACCTCGTCGAGCAGCCCGCCGGCCACCAGCTCGTCGGCCAGCCGCGCCGCGGTGGCGCGGGTCGTCCCGGTGGCCGCGGCGACGTCGGCCCGCGAGAGTGGAGCCGGTGCGGCGCAGACCGTGCGCAGCACCAGAGCGAGGTTGGCCGCGCGCACCGTCGACTGCCGGGCCGCGACCGTGTCCACCCCTTGAGGCTAGCCGTGGCATGGATTATGTTCCAGCACAGAACAAATCTTTTCCCACCCCCGGAGGAGCCGTCTTGAGCAGCACCCAGCCCACCCGCGACGACAAGTTCTCCTTCGGCCTGTGGACCGTGGGCTGGGCGGCGCGCGACCCGTTCGGCGAGGCCACCCGCCCCGCGCTCGACCCGGTGGAGAGCGTGCACCGGCTCGCCGAGTTCGGCGCCTACGGCGTGACCTTCCACGACGACGACCTGATCCCGTTCGGCAGCGACGAGGGCGCCCGCGAGCAGCACATCAAGCGCTTCCGCGCGGCGCTGGAGGAGACCGGCCTCGTCGTCCCCATGGTGACGACCAACCTGTTCACCCACCCCGTGTTCAAGGAGGGCGCGCTCACCGCCAACGACCGCGGCGTCCGCCGGTACGCGCTGCGCAAGGTCATGCGCAACATGGATCTCGCCGCGGAGCTCGGTGCGCAGACCTACGTGCTGTGGGGCGGCCGCGAGGGCGCCGAGGTCGATACCGCCAAGGACCTGCGCGCCGCGCTGGACCGGTACCGGGAGGGCATCGACACCCTCGCCCAGTACTCGATCGACCGCGGCTACGGCCTGCGCCTGGCGCTGGAGCCCAAGCCGAACGAGCCGCGCGGCGACATCTTCCTGCCCACGATCGGGCACGCCCTGGGCTTCATCTCCACCCTCGAGCACGCCGACCTGGTGGGCCTCAACCCCGAGGTCGGGCACGAGCAGATGGCCGGGCTGAACTTCACGCACGGCATCGCCCAGGCGCTGTGGCAGGGCAAGCTCTTCCACATCGACCTCAACGGCCAGAAGGGGCCGCGATACGACCAGGACTTCGTCTTCGGCCACGGCGACCTGCTCTCCGCCTTCGCCACCGTCGACCTGATCGAGAACGGCTTCCCGTCCGGCGGCCCGCGCTACGAGGGCCCCCGGCACTTCGACTACAAGCCGCTGCGCACCGAGGACGTCGAGGGCGTCTGGGAGTCCGCCGCCGCCAACATGCGCACCTACCTGCTGCTCAAGGAGCGGGCGGCCGCGTTCCGTGCCGACCCGGAGGTGCAGGAGGCGCTGGCCGCGGCGGGCGTGCCCGAGTCGGCGCAGCCCACGCTGGCCGAGGGGGAGACCTACGAGGACCTGCTGCGCGACCGTTCGGCGTTCGAGGACTTCGACGCCGAGGCCGCCGGCGCGCGCCGCGTCGGCGCCGTCCGCCTGTCCCAGCTGGCCCTGGAGCACGTGCTCGGCGCCCGATGACGCCGGCGGACGCGGCCGGGCCCCGGGGCCCGGCCGCGTCGGCCTCAGCGGGTCGCGGCCTCGGGCACCGCGCCCTGGCTCGCGGCGATGAACTCGCGGACGACCGGGTAGATCTCGGCCTCCCAGCGGGATCCGGCGAAGACGCCGTAGTGGCCGACGCCCGGCTGCAGGTGCGAGCGGTGCCGGTCGGCCGGGATGCCCGAGCACAGGTCGTGCGCCGCCGCGGTCTGGCCGGGCGAGCACATGTCGTCGTCCGCCCCCTCGACGGTGAGCAGCGCGGTGCGCCGGATGGCGGCCGGGTCGACCGCCCGCCCGCGCCAGGTGAACCGGCCGGCCGGCAGGTGGTGCTCCATGAAGACCCGCTGCAGCGTCTCCAGGTAGAAGTCCGCGGGCACGTCCATGACCGCGCCGTACTCGTCGTAGAAGCCGCGGGTGTGCGCCGCCTTCGCGTCGTCCCCGGCGACCAGCGCCCGGTAGAGCGCGAGGTGGGCGCCCAGGTGGCGCCGCGGGTTCATCGACATGAACGCGGACAGCTGCGCGACGCCGGGGTACACGCGCCGGCCCTTGCCGGGGTAGCGGGCGGGCACGGTCGTGGTCAGCACGTTGCGGTAGAAGGACAGCGGCGTCCGGTCGGCCATCGCGTTGACCCGGTTCGGGTTGATCCGGGTGTCCACCGGGCCGGCCATCAGCGTGAGGCTGCTCGGCTGCGCCGGGTCGTCGTCCTCGGCCAGCAGGGCGACCGCCGCCAGGACCAGCGGGGCCGGCTGGCACACGGCCATGACGTGGGTGTCGGGGCCGAGGTGCCGCAGCGCCTGCAGCACGTGGTCGATGTACTCGTCCAGGCCGAACCGGCCG
The DNA here is from genome assembly GCF_059428245.1 of Geodermatophilus sp. SMS 5-13. Taxonomy (NCBI): domain Bacteria; kingdom Bacillati; phylum Actinomycetota; class Actinomycetes; order Geodermatophilales; family Geodermatophilaceae; genus Geodermatophilus; species Geodermatophilus sp. SMS 5-13. Next base: position 3,327,905 of record NZ_CP165729.1, on the reverse strand, counting down.
TGCTCCAGGGGGATGTCGCGGGCGTTGTGCCAGTCCAGGACGAACACGTCGTGGTCGGCGAGCAGGGTGCGGATCGTCGGCCGCAGCAGCGTCGCGAAGTGCCCCGACATCGGCCCGACGACCAGCACCCGCGGCTGGCCGGTGACCCCCGGCTTGGCGAAGTGCACCAGCGTGCCGAACGGGGTCGACGTCTCCGGCTGGGGGAACACGTCGGCGTCCCGCCCGTCCACGACCACCGACTCGATGTCCCAGTGCGGGCGGACGTGGGTGGGGCGGGCGCGCGCCACGATGTCGCACGCCGCGCGCAGCCGGCGCGCGCTGGGCATTCCGGCGAGCGGGACGGGCAGGCCCTCCAGGGCGCGCGCGGTCAGCTCGGAGGTGATCCTGGTCGGCGCGCTCAGCCGGCGCTGCCACTCGTAGGCGGTGTAGAGCACAGTCCTGCCCGTCGTCGTCGATGGGATGCGGCACAGCGTGTGGCCTGCGCCACACGCGGTCACGCTAACCAGAGGTTCCGGGGTCGGCATGTCGGCGCCGCGCGACGCGCGCCCGGCGGTCCCCGACGTCACTCCCGCCCCACCACCGCCCGTCCGAATCACTAGGAGGATCGCTCGATGACGCTCGTCGCGGGGGTCGACTCGTCGACCCAGGCGTGCAAGGTCGTCGTCCGCGACGCCGAGACCGGGACGCTGGTCCGGTCCGGTCGCGCGCCGCACCCGCCGGGGACGGAGGTCGACCCGGCGGCCTGGGAGGCCGCGCTGACCACCGCGCTCGCCGAGGCCGGCGGGCTGGACGACGTCGCGGCGCTCGCCGTCGGCGGCCAGCAGCACGGCATGGTCTGCCTGGACGACGACGGCGCCGTCGTGCGCCCGGCGCTGCTGTGGAACGACACCCGCTCGGCCGGCGCCGCCGTGGACCTGATCGAGGAGCTCGGCGGGGGAGCGGCCGGCCGCACCGCCTGGGCCGAGGCGGTCGGCCTGGTGCCGGTCGCCTCGTTCACCGTGACCAAGGTGCGCTGGCTGGCCGAGCACGAGCCGGCGAACGCGGCCCGCACTGCCGCGGTCTGCCTGCCGCACGACTGGCTGACCTGGCGGCTGGCCGGCGCGCCCGCCCTCGACGCGCTGGTGACCGACCGCGGCGACGCCAGTGGCACCGGCTACTGGTCGGCGGCGACGGGGGAGTACCGGCTCGACCTGCTGGAGCGGGGGCTCGGGCACCGGGCCGTCGTCCCGCGGGTGCTCGGGCCGGCGGAGGCGGCCGGGCGGGCGGGGGACGTCGTCCTCGGCCCGGGCTCGGGCGACAACGCCGCGGCCGCGCTCGGGCTGGCCGCCGAGCCCGGCGATGTCGTCTGCTCGATCGGCACCTCCGGCGTGGTCGACATGGTGACCTCGGCGCCGGTCGCCGACCCGACCGGCACGGTGGCCGGGTTCGCCGACGCGACCGGCCACTACCTGCCGCTGATCGCCACCCTCAATGCCGCCCAGGTGCTGGACGCGACCGCCCGGCTGCTCGGTGTCGACCACGCGGAGCTCTCCCGGCTGGCGCTGTCCGCCCCGGCCGGCGCGGGCGGCCTCGTGCTGGTGCCCTACCTGGAGGGCGAGCGGACGCCGAACCGGCCGGACGCCACCGGCGCGCTGCACGGGCTCACCCAGGCGACCGCCGAACGCGCGCACCTGGCCCGGGCCGCGGTGGAGGGCCTGCTGTGCGGCCTGGCCGACGGGCTGGACGCCGTCGCCGCCGGGGGGACGCCGGTCCGCCGGGTGTTCCTGGTCGGCGGCGGGGCCCAGTCGGAGGCGGTGCGCCGGATCGCGCCCGCCGTCCTCGGGGTGCCGGTCCTCGTGCCGCCGCCGTCCGAGTACGTCGCCGACGGCGCCGCCCGGCAGGCCGCGTGGGTGCTGGCCGGGGGCGACACCCCGCCGGAGTGGCCGGTGCCCGGGACGGCCGTGCACGAGGCCGACCCGGTGCCGTTCGTGCGCGAGCGCTACGCCGAGGTCCGGGAGCTCACCGCGGCGCGGCAGACGTCCTAGACATCTGTTGCGCAGCCGTGTTGCGCGCCGCATGCTGTCGCCGGGCGGGGCCCCGGGGCGCATCTCGGGTGCGCCCCGCCCGCCAACGTGCGGGACCTTGGTCCCGGTAACGTTTGCCGGTCCCCCCGGCGGGCATCTGGGGGGCCGACCGACCCCGGCGTGGCCGTGAAATCCCCGCGCCGGGGTCGTGGCGTGTCCGGGGGCACGCGCGCGGGTCAGCCGACCCGCCGACGCCGCCGAGAAGGCGATCCGTGCACGCGACACGGCAACTCGCCGCCCGCTCGTGCACGGAGTGCCTTCTCGCGTCGGGAGGTTTGAGTTCCCGGGGCTGATCGGCCGGGTGTGCCGGGTCGCCGCGCCGGGCACCTGTGCGGGCGTCCGGGACGTCGCCGAGCCGAGGAGGTCCCATGACGCACGGTCGTGCCAGGTTGCGGACCGCGGCGGCGGGGATCGCGGTCGCCGCATCCGCCTTCACCGCCGTCGCGTGCGGTGGGTCCTCCGACGACGGCGGCGGCGGCCAGCAGCAGATCGAGCAGGAGGACGAGTCCGGGGACGACGGCGGGGGCGGGGGCGGGAACGGGTCGGGGGACGACGGCGGTCGGCACGGGGGACGCGAGGGCGGGGACGACCGGGGTGGCGGCGGCGACGGCTGACGCCGCCGCGGGCACCCGCCGGGGTCCCCGCGTCGCCGTGGTCGGCGGGGGCGTCCTCGGTGTCTCCACGGCCGCGCACCTGGCCGCGCGGGGCGCGCGGGTCACCCTGCTCACCGAGGCCGGTCTCGCCAGCGGCGCCTCCGGTCGCTCGCTGTCCTGGCTGAACTCCTCGGGCCGGTATTCGCCCGCCTACCACCGGCTGCGGCTGCTCGGGCTGGACCGCTACCGCACGTTCGCCGCCCGCGGCCGGTCCGTCGCCCTCGCCTTCGACGGCGCCCTCGCCTGGTCGGCGGCCGGCGGGGCCGAGGAGCTGCACGCGACGTACGAGCACCTGCGGCGGGTGGGGTACCGGGCGGAGTGGCTCGCCGGCGACGCGGTGCAGCACCGGACGCCCGGCGTCGACCCGGCCGCGATCCCGGACGAGGGCGCCCTGCTCACGCCGGACGAGGGGTGGGTCGACCTGCCGTCGCTGATCGACGCGCTGGCCGCCGACCTCACCGCCGGCGGCGGGCAGGTGCGCACCGGAGCGGGACGCTGCGAGGTCGTGGTGCGCGACGGCGCCGTGACCGGTGTGCGCACCGGCGCGGGCGAACTGCTGCCGGTCGACGCCGCCGTCCTCGCCACCGGGCCGGACGTGCCGCGCACCGTCGCCGGGCTCGGGACGGCGATCCCCGGCGCGACGACGCACGCGCTGCTGGTCCGCACGGCGCCCGTGCGGACGCGGCTGCGCGCCGTCCTCAACACCCCGCGGGTGTCCCTCCGCCCGGCGCCCGGCGACACGCTGGTCCTGGACGCGGCGTGGTCCGAGCGGGAGGTCCGCCGCCGGGACGACGGCACCTACGACGTCGGCGAGGCCACGATCGAGGGCCTGCTCCGCGAGGCGTCGGCGGTCCTCGAGGGCAACCCCGCCCTGACGACGGAGTCCCTCGGCGTCGGACCCAAGCCGATCCCCGGCGACGGCGAGCCGGTCCTAGGTGCGCTGCCCGGCATCGCCGGGTGCTTCGTCGCCTTCACCCACAGCGGGGCGACGCTCGGGCTGGTCGCGGGCGAACTGCTCGCCGAGGAGGTCCTCGGCGGCCGCCCGAGCGCGCTGCTCGAGCCCTTCCGGCCCGGCCGCTTCGCCCTGGCCTGAGACGGCGCACGGCCCGCCTCCCAGGGGAAGGCGGGCCGTGCGGTCGGCAGCGTCAGCGGACGGCGACCGGCTCCCGCTCCGCGGCGGGGTGCGACGCCTTCTCCAGCCCGGCGCCCTCGACGTCGAGCGTGGGCAGCCAGCGCAGCCCGCGGGGCAGCCACCAGGCGGCCCGGCCGAGCAGCGCCAGCGCCGCCGGCACGATCACCATGCGGACGACGAAGGCGTCGAACAGGATGCCCATCGCCAGGGCGAAGGCGATCGACTTGACCGTGGCCTCGCCGGCCGGCACGAAGCCCGCGAACACCGAGAACATGATCAGCGCGGCCGCGACGACGACCGGGGCGGCCTGGCGGAAGCCGGTGCGGATCGCCTCGACCGGTGCGGCGCCGTGGCTGTGCGCCTCGTGCATCCGGGACACCAGGAAGATCTGGTAGTCCATCGCCAGCCCGAACAGGATCCCGATGACCAGGATCGGCGTGAGGCTGATCAGCGGGCCGGCCCCCTCGAGGTTGACCACGTCGGCCAGCCAGCCCCACTGGAACACGGCGACCGTGGCGCCGAGCGAGGCGCCGACGGTGAGCAGGAAGCCCAGGACGCCGACCAGCGGGACGAGCAGCGACCGGAAGACCAGCACCAGCAGCACCAGCGCCAGGCCGACGACCAGGGCCAGGTAGACCGGCAGCGCCTCGTCGAGGGCCTGCGCGACGTCGACGCTGACCGCCGTCTGGCCGGTGACCGCGGCCTGCACCCCGTCGAGGCCGGCGAGCTCGGTCCGCAGGTCCGCCACCAGCCGCTCGGTCGCGGGGTCGGTCGGCCCGGACTTCGGGATGACGGTGAGCAGGGCCGCGGTGTCGTCGGCGTTCGGGATCGGCGGGGTGACGAGGGCGACGTCGTCCAGGCCGGTGATCGTCCCGGACAGCCCCGCCGCGGCCTCGGCGGCGCCGTCCCCCTCGAACAGGATGGTGATCGGCCCGTTGAAGCCCTCACCGAAGCCGGTCGCCAGCAGCTCATGGGCGCGGGCCTGGGTGGACCCCTCGGGCGCGCTCTGGACCAGCGTGGTCTGCATCGAGAAGAACGGGATCGAGAGGGTGCCGAGGGCCACCACGGCCAGCAGCAGCGACACGACGCGGCGCCGGGTGACCGTGGCGACCCAGCCGGCGAGGAAGCCGCGCCCCTCGGCCGCGTGCGCGTGGCGGCCGGGCGCGTGGGCCGGGTCCGCGCGGTGCTTCTTCGGCAGCGCGCGCAGGCCGAGGAAGCCGAGCGCGGCCGGGACCAGGGTGAGCGCGACCAGGACGGCGACGACGATGGTCGCCGCCGCGGCGAGGCCCATCTGGGTGAGGAACGGGATGCCGACGACGAACAGGCCGGCCAGGGCGATGACCACGGTCAGGCCCGCGGTGACCACCGCCGAGCCGGCCGTGCCGACGGCGGTGGCGATGGCGGTGGGGACGTCGGCGCCGTGCCGCAGTTCCTGCCGGTGGCGGGTGACGATGAACAGCGCGTAGTCGATGCCGACGGCCAGGCCGAGCATCGCCGCGAGGGTCGGGGTGGTCGACGACAGGTCGATGAAGCCGGTGGCGATGGTGACGCCGAGGACGCCGATGCCCACGCCGACGACGGCGGTGAGCAGGTTCATGCCGGCGACGGCGAGCGAGCCGTAGGTGAGGGCGAGGACGATCAGGGCGACCACGACGCCGAGCGCCTCGGTGATCCCGCCGACGTGCGGCGGCGCCTGCACCGCCTCGCCGCCGACCTCGACGGTGAGCCCGCTGTCGCGCGCGTCGTCGACGGCGGCCAGCAGCGCGTCCTGCTCCGCAGGCGTCACCTCGCCGGGCCCGACGCCGTAGGTCACCGTGCTGTAGCCGGTGGTCTGGTCGGCGTTGACCGTGGGGGCGGCCGGGTCCAGCGGGTTGGTGGCCGACACGACGCCGGGGAGCCCGCCCAGCGTGGTGACCAGTCGCTGCATGACCGCGGCGTTCTCGGGCGTGGTCAGCGTGGCGCCGTCCGGGGCCTGGACCACGACCCGGGCGCTGGCGCCGCCGCCGGCACCGAACTCCGCCTTGATCCGCTCGAGCGCGGTCGTGGACTCCTGCCCGGGGATGGAGAAGGCGTTCGACGTCTCCCCGGCCAGGGTGACCGCGCCGACGCCGCCCCCGACGAGGACGACCAGCCACACGAGCAGCACGGGGACGCGGCGCCGGTAGGCGAAGGCGCCGAGTCGGGACAACAGCACAGCCATGGGGGATCAGGCCTCCACCTGGTCGGGGTCGGGAAGAGCGGCGACGGGACGGCGGTGGCCGAGCGCGTCGAAGCAGGTGGCGACGATCGACGTCCGCCACTCGGTGGTCCGGTTCTGGGAGTTGGCCGCGAGGGTGAGGACGGCGAGCGCGCCGAGGGCGCCGACGACGCGGACGCTGCGCTCCGACGGTTCCGCTTCGGGGTCGACGCCGAACGCCCGGAGTGCCGCGGCGGCCGCCGGGTCCGGCGCCGGCGAACCGCCCTGCAGGACCGGCGCCAGCAGCAGCGCGACCAGCCCGGGGTGCGCCAGCGCGACGTCGACCATCACCTCGAGGGCGCGCCGGTCGCGGGTGGCGCCCGGCGGCAGGTCCTGCACGGGGTCGAGGACCCGCTGCCCCAGCGCGCCGGCCTGCGCGAGCACCGCATCGTGCAGTGCGTCCTTGCTCGGGAAGTGGTGCAGCAGGCCGGCCTTGGACAGGCCGACGGCGTCGGCGACGTCCTGCACGGAGGTCTTGGCGAAGCCGCGGCGGGCGAACAGCGCCGCCGCGCGGTCGACGATGCCTTCGTCGATCTGCTGCCGGAACGGTCGGGCCACGGCGCCAGGCTACGACCCGGCCGACTGGTCCGGTAGGCTTACCGACCGAAATGGTCGGTGCCGTCGCTCACAGCCGCGGATGGACCGCGCTGTGCTCGGCGCCCGGCACCGACCAGCCGCGCTCGGCGTAGGGGAAGCCGTCGAGCTCGGACGTCTCCGGGCCTAGCTGGTGGTAGGAGCGGATCTCGCGGATCAGCCCGTCCGCGCTGGTGAACCACTCCGTGCCGCGGGTGGCGACGCGCTCGGTCGCGCCGTCGGGCAGCCACCACATCGTCCACTCGATGACCGCCTGCTCGCGCGTGGCGCAGATGCTCTCGACCACCCAGCGTGCCTGCCGCTGGGCCGCCACCGTGCGCCAGTAGCGGGCCAGGTGCTCGGCGCCCTCCACGGCCTTCGACCCGGGATTCGGGGCGAGGAACCAGTGGACGACGTCGGGGTGCAGCGTGGTCAGCATCAGGTCGACGTCGCCGGCGCTGCAGCCGTCGTAGTACCGGGTGATCAGCGCGAGCCAGGCCGCGGACGAGTCGTCCGCCGTCCGCGGATCGGCGAGGTCGGGCACGCCGTCAGCTCACGGCGGCGAGCGCGGGGCTCCGGCGGACGTCGACGGCCAGCACGCTCGGGAAGCGCAGCAGCCGCGCCTCCAGCAGCTCGGCGCCGTCGGCGTCGACCAGGGTGTCGACCGACAGCCGCCAGCGGCCGGCGCCGGCCTCCTCGGCCTCGAAGCGGGTGACCGCGTAGGCGCGGCCGGTCAGGAGGGTCAGCACCCGCTGGACGGCGGGCAGGTCGGTCACGGTGACGTGCACCTTGGCGGGGGACATCGGATTCCTCGGCGGATCGGGAGGGGATCGCTCTCGAGGCCGTGCCTCGGACCCGCCGGCGGAGAGTCAGGCGCCGGCGGGCCCGCGGGGAATCTGCCGGATCGCCACGGAGGCAGGTTACGACGGCCGACCGCGCGCGGACCAGAGGGCCGCCGCATTGCGGTCGGTGCCGCCGGACGGCCCGCGTCCGTGGACCGAGCTGGGGCCGGACGCCACCGGGGTTCGCCGGGATCGGGACGTACGCGGAGTTCGACTCGGACGACGAGCTGCTCGACGCGACCGCCGTCGTCGTCGACGTCGGCGTCGTGTGGACCGAACCGTGGCGGCTCGACGTCACGGGTGCGCTGCGGCCCGGGCGCAACACGATCCGGATCGACGTGGCCAACGCGTGGATGAACCGGCTGATCGCCGAGGCGGCGTCCCCGATCGGCGAGATCTTCGCCCCGGTCGCGGGCCTCTACTCGCCGGACGCGCCGCTGCACCGCTGCGGGGTCACCGGCCCGGTGCGCCTGCAGCTCTTCCGGGGAGGTGCGGGCGGCCACTGACCGGTCCGGTAGACAGGCGGTGCGGCCGTTGACGTGTGCCGCGGACGAGCCTATCCGGCGGAGTGGACGACGAGCAGTGCAGTTGCCGACGCGGCCGGTGATCCCCGGCTTCCACCCCGATCCGAGCATCTGCCGGGTGGGTGACACCTACTACCTCGTCACCAGCAGCTTCGAGTACGCGCCCGGCGTGCCGATCCTCCGCTCGACCGACCTGCGGTCCTGGGAGCAGATCGGCAGCGTCCTGGACCGGCCGTCGCAGCTGTCCGTCACGGGCGCCGAGCCGTCGGGCGGGATCTTCGCGCCGACGCGGCGCCACCACGACGGCCGCTTCTGGATGATCACGACCAACATGACCGACGGCGGCGGGCACCTCCTCGTCACCGCCGAGGACCCGGCCGGTCCCTGGTCCGAGCCGGTCCGCTTCCCGGACGCTCCCGGCATCGATCCCGACCTCGCCTGGGACGACGACGGCACCTGCTACCTCACCTGGTCCGGCTTCAGCCCGGAGGAGGGACCTGGCGACGTTCCTGACCCGGTGGGACTGCTGCTGGAGGCCTGGCCCGCCGGCGCCTGAGTACGGCGTTGCCATGCACAGATGCGGTACCACAGCGGTACCATCAGCGTGTGGCGATGAACCTCCGGCTTACAGACGCGGAAACCGAGGCCCTGCGGCGCAAGGCCGAGGAAGAGGGCCGCTCGATGCAGGAGGTCGCGCGGACGGCCATCGCCGAGTATGTGTCCGATCGGCCGCGGCGGCTGCGCGCAGCGATCGACCGGGTGCGCACTGAGGACGCCGAACTCCTCTCCCGCCTAGCAAAGTGAGCTCGTCCGAGGACCGGATCGACCACCTCACCCTGGAGGACCTGCTCGAAATCGCCGCCGGCGTCGTCGAATCGGCGCAGGTGCGAGATCTCGGGCTACTGGCCTCCGCCGCGGCTCGTCCGCGCGCGACCGCGTTCGGCCGGGACGCCTATCCCGGGTTCGCTGATCGGGCGGCGGCGCTCATGCACTCGCTGGCCCGCACCCACGCGCTCGTGGACGGCAACAAGCGTCTGGCGTGGGCAGCCACCCGCGTGTTCTGCCTGCTGAACGATCGCGATCTCGCCTTCACGGTGGACGAAGCCGAGGCGCTCGTCGTCGGCGTCTCCGCCGGCGAAATCGACGTGCCGGAACTGGCCGACATCCTCCGCCAGCGCCTCGTCGACATCAGCGGTTCGGGACGCTGAGGTCTGACGGCGCCGCGCCCGGGGCTCGAGCTCGCCGGGCGCGGCGCCCGTCTCAGGAGCGCTTCAGCTCGGCGAATGTGTCGGCCACCCAGTCGGCGATGAAGGTGCTGACGTAGGGCAGGTGGTCCAGGCCGATGTGCTCGGTCGCGCCCTCCTCCGGCGTGAACACCCGCAGCTCGCGCTTGGGGGAGTTGACCGCCTGCTCGTAGGAGCGGTGCGCGTAGTCCAGCGGGATCTGCCGGTCGTTCGCGCCGTGCGCGATGAGGAACGGCACGGTGATCTTCTCCACGACGCCGTCGAGGTGGACGTCGTCGGCGAAGTCGAGGAACGCGTCGAGGTGGTGCTCGTCGCCGTCCTTGCCCCAGACCCAGAGCACGTGCTCCCAGTAGTGGGGGACGGGGCGCTCGCCCTCGCGCTCCTTGCGGCGGCGCTGCACGGCGCCCCAGTTGTGGTTGGCGCCCCAGGCCACGCACAGCGCGAGGCGCTTCTCGAACGCCGCGGCGCGCGGGGAGTAGTAGCCGCCCAGCGACCAGCCGACGATGCCGATCCGGGCCGCGTCGACGTCGGAACGCGTCTCCAGCCAGTCCACCGCCGCGCCGGCCCAGACCTCGGTGTCGATGCGCGCGGGCAGCCCCTGCAGCCGCAGCGCCTCGCCGGTGCCGGGCTGGTCGAGCATCAGGCACGAGATGCCGCGGGCGGCCAGCTCCTCCCAGTGGTTGGAGGAGTACATGTGCTCCTTGGTCGAGTCCAGGCCGTTGACCAGGATGATCACCGGCGCGGGACCGTCCGCGGTGGCCGGTGCGGCGCTGAAGTAGGCCGGCAGCGTCGTCCCCTCGTAGGGGATCGCGACCCGGGACACCGACGGGCTGTGGGTGTCGAACGCCTTCTGCGCCAGCTCGAGCAGCCGCTTGTAGGTCGGGATCCGGTTGGGGTCGGAGTGGGCCAGCATCCGTTCGGCCTGCGCGAGGTAGTTCGACGCCCGGAAGTACAGCTGCCCGGCGGTGCGGGTGTGCCCGGCCTTCGCCGCCTCCTCGGCCTGGCCGACCAGCTGGTCGGTCAGCGTCGTCCAGGCGGCCAGGAACGCGGGCGTGCCGGCGTCCTCTCCGCCCGCGGCCGCCTCCCTGATCGGCCGGCAGGCGCGGTCGACCTCGTCGATCAGCCCGCCGGAGTTCAGCGTGGCGACGACGGACAGGTTGTACGTGTACGGGCCGGTGGGGAAGTACTCGAACACTGCGGTTCCTCTCGGTGGTTCAGGAAGCGGCGCGGACGGCGTCGCTGATCGACTTGACGCCGCCGTGCGCGGTCAGGCCGCCGTCGACCGGGATCTCGGCGCGGGTGATGAAGGAGGACTCGTCGCTGACGAGGAAGAGCACCAACGGCGCCACCTCGTCGACGGTGCCGGTGCGGCCGAGCGGGGCCTCGGCGACGTCGGCGTCGCGGAACGCCGGCGCCACCGAGGCGGTCATCGGCGTCTCGATGTAGCCGGGGTGCACGGTGTTGACCCGGATCCCGCGCGGGCCGAGCTCGGTGCAGGCCACCTTCGCCAGGCCGCGCAGCGCCCACTTCGACGCCGATTCGATGGCCCTCCTGCAGGGGCCCGACGCGAGCCTGCGAGCGGTGGGGGCCAGGAGGGTCCTTGTACCGGTGACGTTGACCTGCTGCATCCGGAACAGGTCGTCGGGCTGCAGCTCGGCCAGCCGCGCCCGCCAGGTGATACCGGCGTTGGCGACCAGCCCGTGGACGACGCCGTGCCGGCGGCGCAGGTCGTCGGCGAGCGCCGTCCACCCGGCCGCGTCGGTGACGTCGAGCTGCCGGTACTCCACACCCGGCAGCTCCTCGGCCGGCCCCGGCTTCGGGTCGACGGCGACGACCGTCGCGCCCTCGGCGGCGAGCAGCCGTGCCTCCGCCGCGCCCTGCCCCTGGCCGGCGCCGGTGACGAACACGACCTTCCCCCCGGCGCGGCTCATGACGCGCGCGTGCGGGCCCGCGGCCGGGGACGAGCGGCCCGCACCGGCGGCAGCTCGACGCCCTCCACGACGCGATTGCGGATCGTGCCGATGCCCTCGACGGTCATCTCGACGACGTCGCCCGGCCGCAGCGGCGGCGGCGCCGCGTCGCCGCGGGTGCCCCACAGCTCGGCGAGGCAGCCGCCGTTGCCACAGGTGCCCGAGCCGAGCACGTCCCCGGCGCGCACCCACGTGCCGCGGGAGGCGTAGGAGATCAGCTCCTCGAACGGCCAGCCCATGTTGGACAGCAGGTCCTGGCCGATCTCGACGCCGTTCACCGACACCCGCATGTCGAGGGCCAGGAAGCCGTCGGCGTCCCGGTAGGGCTCGAGCTCGTCGGCGGTGACCAGCCAGGGGCCGAGGGTCGTCGCCGAGTCCTTGCCCTTGGCCGGGCCGAGGTTGACCTTCATCTCCCGGGACTGCAGGTCGCGGGCGGACCAGTCGTTGAGGATCGTGTAGCCGAAGATCGCGTCCCGGGCCCGCTCCGGCGACAGCGAGGCGCCGTCCGTGCCGACGACGACGGCGACCTCGAGCTCGAAGTCGAAGCGCTGCGACCCCGGCGGGACGGCGACGTCGTCGTGCGCGCCGATCAGCGCGTAGGGGTTGGTGAAGTAGAACGTCGGCGCCTCGTACCACTGCTCCACGACGCCGGCGACCCCGTCGATGGCCTTGCGCACGCCCTCGACGTGCTCCTCGAACGCGACGAAGTCACGGACCGTCGGGGGGTGCAGCGGCGGCAGCAGCCGGACGGCGTCGATCGGGACCGGCGGCGCCGACAGCGCCGTGGTGCCGGCCTCGAGCGCGGCCGGCAGCCCGGCCCGCACGAGGTCGAGCACGGTGACGTCGGCGGGCAGGGCGTGCAGCCCGTGCTCGCCGACGACGCCGGCGGTGACGATCCCGCCGTCCTCCCAGGTGGCGAAGCGCATCGGCTCAGACCGGGGGAGCGACGAACAGACCCTTGTCGGGGTCGTTGAACGACTTCTGCGCGACGAACTCGTTCATCGCGTTCGCCGTGCCCCACTGGTCGGAGACCTCGGGCTGGGTGAAGTCGTAGAGGTGCGGGTGCCAGGTGTCCTCGTCGATCTGCTCCAGCTCCGTCGTGTACTCCATCGTGTTGCCCGACGGGTCGAGGAAGTAGCTGAAGGTGTTGTTGCCGGCCAGGTGCCGGCCCGGGCCCCAGATCTTCTCCACGCCGGCGCGCAGCAGCCGGCCGGTGCCGCGCATGTACTCGTCGATGCCGCGCATCTCGAACGACGCGTGGTGCAGCGACGGGTGCGGGCCCCGCGCGATGGCCATGCTGTGGTGCCAGGAGTTGATCCGCATGAACCACATCATGTTGCCCATGCGGGGGTGCATCAGCGTGTCCGACAGGGCGAAGGCCAGGTGCTTCTCGTAGAAGGCCTTGGTGCCTTCCGGGTCGGCGGAGTTGATGACCACGTGCGAGAGGCGGACCGGGATCGACTCGCCCTCCTCGATCGGCCGGTGCTGCCGCACGGCGACGTCGGAGCTGATCTCGACGGTGCGGCCCTCGTTGTCGAAGAACCGGAAGCCGTAGCCGCCGCCCGGGGTCTGCAGGTCGCCGGGCTCGGCGATCAGCTGGACGCCGTCGGCGGCCAGCTGCCCGGCGAGGGTGTCGACGTCGGCCGCGCTCGCCGCGCCGAAGGAGATCAGGTCGATCCGCTTGTCGGCCGCCTGCCGCAGCCGGACGACGTACTGCTCCGGGGAGCCCTCCGCGGCGAGGAAGGTGAGGCCGGAGTCGCCGTGCTCGGCCTTCAGCCCCCAGGCGTTGGTGTAGAAGTCGAGCTGGGACTGGTAGTCGGGCACCGCCAGGTCGACGTGCCGCAGATGGGTGATCAGTCGCTGGGTCATCGTGGTCTTCCTATGCGGGCTGGCTGGTGAGCATGGCGATCGAGCGGATGAGGCCGGGGACGTCGCCCTGCACGTGCTCGAGCTGCCACTGCGCGACCTGGTTGGACGCGTCGACGACGGTCTTGGCGCGCTCGTAACGGCGGGTGTGGAAGGCGTCCCAGAGGTCCTGGTCGAGGGCGTCCCGCTGGGTCAGCAGCTCGGCGAGGACGACGGCGTCCTCCAGGGCCATGGCGCCGCCCTGGGCGATGGTGGGCGGGCAGGTGTGCGCGGCGTCCCCGATCAGGACGACGCGACCGCGGTTCCAGGGGACGTCGAGGACGTGCGTCTCGAACCAGGTGTAGTTGACGCGGGCCGGGTCCGTGAGCGTCTCGCGGATCTCGTCCCACGGGCCGTGATAGGCCCGCGAGAGCTGCTTCATCGTGGCGAGCTGCTCCTCGGGGGAGAGGCCGCTGCGGTCCTGTGCGTCCTCGACGATGTAGGCGTAGAGGCTGTCCTCGCCGGTGGGGCAGTAGCCGGCGATGTAGGACGGTCCGCCGTAGTAGAGGTCGGTGCGGGTCACGCCGGCCGGCCGCGGCCCGAAGGCGCGCCAGATGCCCATGCCGACCGACGTCGTCTCCAGGTCGATGCCGAGCGCGCGGCGGGTCCACGAGCGGACGCCGTCGGCGCCGATCACGAGGTCGTAGCGACCGGTGGAGCCGTCGGAGAAGGTGACGTCGACGCCGTCCTCGTCCTGGGTCAGCTCGGTGACGGTGGTGCCGAGGTGCAGCTTGACGCCGACCTCGGTGGCCCGGTCTGCCAGGATCCTCGCCAGCTCGGGGCGCGGCATGCCCATGACGGCGGGCAGATCGGGGCCGCCGGTCTGCGCGTCGGGGATCTCGGCGACGACGGTGCCCGCCGGGTCGGGGGCGCGGATGCCGGTGACGTCGAAGGCGTAGCCCGCCGCCTGCACCTGCTCCCACACGCCGAGGGAGCGCAGCTCGCGCAGCGCGTTGCCCTGCAGCGTGATGCCGGAGCCGAGGGCGGCGACCTCGGGCTTGATCTCGACCATGTCGACGGCCACCCCGGCCGTCGCCAGGTGGATGGCGGTACCGGCGCCGGCGAGGCCGGCGCCGACGACGAGGGCGCTGTTCACTGCGGGCACGGGATCTCCTCGGTCGTCACTTGACGGCGATCGGGTTGACCGGGGCGCCGACGGCGCCGGTCACGGGCAGGGGGGCGGCGGTGAGGAAGAAGTCCCACACGCCGTCGGCCGCGCAGTCGGCGGCGAGGGCGTCGAGGTCCCACATCTCGCCGATGAACAGGCCGATGTTCGGGATGGCGACCTGGTGCAGCGGCTGGAAGGCGACGTCGAACTCGTTGGGCCGCACCTCGAAGCCCCAGGTGTCGGTGGCGATGCCGGCGATCTCGGTGCCGTGCAGCCAGTCGGCGGTGGTGAACGACAGGCCGGGGGCGGCGCCGCCCGCGTAGTCGCCCCAGCCGCGGCCCTCGGCGATGTCGCGGCGGGCGCGGGTGAGCCGGCCGGTGCGCACCAGCAGGAGGTCGCCGCGGCCGACGCGGGCCGACTCGCCCTGCGCCTCGATGGTCGCGAGCAGGTGCTCGGTGGTGATCGCGAAGCCGTCGGGCAGCTCGCCGTCGTTGCCGATTGCGCGGCCGACGTCGAGCAGCACGCCGCGGCCGGCGAAGAGCGCGGCGGTGGTCTCGATGCCGGTGACCTTGTCGCCGTCGCTGGTGACGACGTCGCCCGCGCGGCGGCCGTTCCAGGCCATGCCGTGGTCGAAGATGTGGCCGAGGCCGTCCCACTGGGTGGAGGCCTGCAGCGGCATCGCGATGACGTCGTCGGCGCCGCCGATACCGTGCGGGAAGCCCTGGACGCCGCGCTCGGCGTCGGTGCCGGTGTCCAGCATGGTGTGCACCGGGTTGGTGCGGCGGCGCCAGCCCTTCTGCGGGCCGTCCATGTCGAAGCGCAGCGACAGCGAGAAGCTCGCGCCGCGGCGGACCAGCCGGGCGCCCTCGAGGCGCTTGGCCTCGTCGAGGAAGTTCAGCGTGCCGAGCACGTCGTCCTCGCCCCAGCGGCCCCAGTTGGAGCAGCGCTTGGCGGCCGCCGCGATCGCGCCCTCCGGGTCCGAGCGGTCGAGATCAGCGGGAGTGATGCGGTCGGGCACGTCGGGTCCTCTCTGAAGCGACGCGCACCACGGTCGGTCAGCCCGAAAGGGTTGGGAAGACGAGATGTGTGATGCCGGACATCAGCGCCGTCGATACGGTGGCGTCGTGAACCTGGCGAGCCTGGATCTCAACCTGCTCGTCTCGCTCGACGCCCTGCTCCAGCAGCGCAGCGTGACGCGGGCGGCGGCGCAGATGGGGCTGTCCCAGCCGGCGCTGTCGGCGTCCCTGGCCCGGCTGCGCCGGCACTTCGGCGACGAGCTGCTCACCCGGGTCGGCAACGAGTACCGGCTCACGCCGCTGGCGGTGCAGCTCAAGGAGCTGACCCGGATCGCGCTGTCCGGGGTCGAGCGGGTGTTCACCGCGCAGCCTGAGTTCGACCCCGCCTCCTCGACGCGGGAGTTCACCTTCGTGGTCAGCGACTACTGGGTCGCCGTCCTGGGCGACACCGTCGCGGAACTGCTCGCTGCGGAGGCGCCGCATGCCCGGTTGCGGCTCACGGCCAACACCGCGTCGGTGGTCGACCGGGCCGATCAGCTCATGCTCACCACCGATCTGCTGGTGCTGCCGCACGGCTTCGTCACCGGCCTGTCCTACCGGGACCTGTACCGGGACGAGTGGGTTTGCATCGTGTCCGCGGACAACCCCGTCGTCGACGAGGGGCTCACCGTCGAGCACCTGGAGACCCTCCCGTGGGTGGTCACCTTCCACGGGCCGACGGCGGCGACGCCGGCCGAGCGGCACATCCGGATGCGGGGCATCGAACCGCGCGTCCAGGTGATCACCGAGAACTTCCTGACCGTCCCGGCTCTGGTGGCCGGCAGCGACCGCATCGCTCTTCTGCAGCGCCGGCTGTTCGACCTGCTCCCGCTCAAGCTCGGTGTCCGGGCGCTGCCTCCACCGGTCGAGGTCGGCCACCTCGTCGAGGCCATGTGGTGGCACCCGGTGTTCGACGACGACCCGGAGCACGCCTATCTGCGGGACCTGGTCAGCCGGGCGGCGGGACAGGTCACGGGGCCGGCGACCGCAGAGGTATAACCGCTGTCGATCAGCCGATGACGACGTTCCAGTCGCGGATCGTCCACTCCTTGACCAGGCCGTTCTTCACGTACGGGTCCTGCTCGACGAAGCGCTCGACGACCTCGCGCGGCGCCGTCCAGATCAGCAGGGCCCGGTCGTACGGATCGGGCAAGGCACCGGCGAGCAGCAGCTCACCGCGCGCGTGGGCGTCCTTGGCGAGGCCGAGGTGCTCCTCGCGCAGCGCCGTCCGGCGCTCCAGGTAGTCGTCGACCAGGGCGTACTCCAGGACCAGGTGCATGTCCGCTCCTCAGACCGCAGCCGTGCCGATGAGGCCGTTGCGGGAGACCAGCCCGGCCAGCTGGTCCTCGGCCATCCCGTCCGTTCCCTCCGGACGGCGCGGGACCACCAGGTACCGCGACTCCGCGCTGGCGTCCCACACGGTGATCCGCGTGGCCGCCGGCAGCTCCAGGCCGAACTCGCGCAGCACGCCGCGGGGGTCGCGGACCACGCGCGAGCGGTAGGCCTCGCTCTTGTACCAGCTCGGCGAGGGCCCCAGCAGCGCGATCGGGTAGCAGGAGCAGAGCGTGCAGACGACGACGTTGTGCTCGTCGTCGGTGTTCACGACCGCCTTGAGCCGCTGCTCCTGCAGGCCGCCGCCCATCGACAGCCCCAGCTCGCCGATCGCGGTGTTGGCGTCGGCGAGCAGCCGCTCACCGAAGCCGGTGTCGGTCCACGCGCGGGCCACGATCCGCGCACCGTTCAGCGGCGATCCGCCGGCCAGGAATGCCTCGATCCGCTGATCGACCTCGCCGGTGTCGAGCAGCCCGCGCTCCTCGAGCAGCGCCTCGACGTGCCGGACCCGCGCCGCGACGGGTGCGCTGCTGTGCTTGCCGCTCATGGCCGTCCCCTCCCGTGCCGTTCGACCGGTTCCAGGTAGCTCTCCCAGAGCTCCACGGTGACGGCGTGGTCGCCCTCGCCGAACAGCTCCGCCGCGGGGAACCGCACGTGGTAGACCGCCTGCGGCGGACCGCTGCGGCCGCGGGCGCGCTCGTCGGCGAGCGGGTGGTGCCCGGCCACCTGCACGACCTCGCCGATCGCGCCGCGGGCGTAGCGCGGCAACCGGGTGTGCCCGGCCGGGTCGAGGCTGCGCGTGCGCACCAGGTCGCCGGGGCAGAAGCGGTCGGTCATCCGGCCAGCTCCTCCGCCGTCGCCACGCCCTTCTCGGCCAGCAGCGTGGTGATCGCGTGCAGCCACCGCTCGTAGTAGGAGGCGGCGAGGTAGGCCTCCGGCGGCATCCGCTCGATCGCGTCGCGGAACTCGTCGAGGTTGTAGACGCCGCGCCGCAGCAGCGCGCCGTTGAGCGCGAAGACGTGCGCCTCCCAGTCGGCATGGAACGGCGGCTCGTCGGGGTCCTCGACGACGGCGGGGAAGCCCTGCAGGCCGCCGACGTCGTTGATCCGGCTCACGGCCGGTCGTCCGCCTCGTCCGCGGCCAGGCCGGCGTGCACGTCGCGCAGCTCGCGCTTGAGGATCTTGCCGCTCGGGTTCTTCGGCAGCCCGTCGGCGAGGACGACGTACTTCGGCCGCTTGTAGCCGGCCAGCCGGGACTTGGCGTGGGCGTGCACGTCCTCGACGCTCACCGCCGCCCCCGGCTTGCGGACGACGACCGCGGTCACCGCCTCGACCCAGTACGGGTGGCTGATCCCGAAGACGGCGACCTCCGCGACGCCGTCGAGCTCGTAGATCGCCTCCTCGACCTCCCGGCTGGCCACGTTCTCCCCGCCGGTCTTGATCATGTCCTTCTTGCGGTCGACCACCGAGAGGTAGCCGTCCTCGGTCATGATCCCGAGGTCGCCGGAGTGGAACCAGCCGTCGCGGAAGGCCTCGGCGGTCTTCTCCTCGTTCGCGTAGTAGCCCAGGGCCGCGTGCGGGCTGCGGTGCACGATCTCGCCGATCTCCCCGGGCGCCACCGGGTTGCCGTCGTCGTCGACCAGCCGGGTCTCCACGTTCAGCGCGGCCCGCCCCGCCGAACCGGCCCGCTCCAGCTGCTCGTGCGGCCGCAGGATCGTGGCCAGCGGAGACATCTCCGTCTGGCCGTAGAAGTTCCACAGCTGCACGTCGGGCAGCCGGCGCTGCAGCTCGCGGAGCACCTCCACCGGCATGGGCGAGGCGCCGTAGTAGCCCTTGCGCAGGCTGGAGAGGTCGGTGGTGTCGAAGTCGGGGTGGCGCAGCAGCGAGATCCACACCGTCGGCGGGCAGAACAGCTTGGTGACCTTCTCCCGCGCGATGGTCGCGAGCAGCGCCGCGGGGTCCGGCGCGGGCAGGATGATGCTGGTCGCGCCCAGGTAGACGTCGACGGAGAAGAAGCAGTCCAGCTGCGCGCAGTGGTACATCGGCAGCGCGTGCACCTCGACGTCGTCCGGGCCCATCCCGCCGTCGACGATGCAGCTGACGTACTGGCTGATCAGCGAGCGGCTGGAGAGCATCACGCCCTTGGGCCGCGACTCGGTGCCCGAGGTGTACATCAGCCGCAGCGGGTCGTCGTCGGCGACGTCGACGTCCGGGGCGCTCTCGTCGCCGTCGCGCCACCACGGGTCGACGTCCTCCCAGCCGGCGGACGGCGCCGCGCCGGACAGCCCGATCCAGCCGCGCAGCCCGCCCTCGACGCCCGCGGACGCCAGGGCCTTCTCCGCCGTCGGGACGAGGGCGTCCTCGGCCACGATCCCGCGCGCCCCGGAGTGCTCGAGGATGAAGGCGATCTCGTCGGGGCCGAGCATGAAGTTGATCGGCACGAGGACGACGCCGACCTTGGCCGTGGCGAACGCCAGGACGGCGAACTGCCAGCAGTTGTGCGACAGCAGGGCCAGCCGGTCGCCCTTGGCCAGCCCGCGGTCGGCGAGGGCGTGCGCCGCCCGGTTCACGGCGGCGTCGAACTCGGCGTAGGTCACCCGCAGGTCCCCGGCGACGACGGCGAGCTTGTCGGGGTGGCGGCGCGCGGTGCGGTGCAGCAGGTCGCCGAGGGCGTGCTGCCGGGCGCGGTCGATCGCGGCCGTCGTGGCGGTGCTGAACATCGGTTCCATGGCGGCATCGGCCCTTTCCGGTTCGTCCCTCGTGCGCTCCGGGGCGAATCCTCCCCGCCGGACGACGACGGGTCGACAGGGGGACACGTGCACTTGTCGACGCGTCGATCCGCCCGAGCAGAGGGAGGACGTCGATGACGACGGCGAAGGAGCCGGCCACCGGCCGCGGTCGGCGCGCGCGAGGCGCCCGCCTGGCCGATCGCGGGCTCAGCCGGCTGCTCAGGCTGCCGCCGGTGACCGGTGAGTACACCGTCCGGCGCGCGGTCCGGGTGCCGATGCGCGACGGGGTCGAGCTGCTCGCCGACCACTACGCGCCTACCGGGCGCTCGCTCGGCACGCTGCTGGTGCGGGGGCCCTACGGCCGGTCGGGTCCCTACCCGCTGCTGTTCGCCCGGCTCTATGTCGAGCGCGGGTACCACGTCGTGCTGCAGAGCGTCCGCGGGACGTTCGGCTCCGGAGGCGTCTTCGCGCCCATGCTCCACGAGATGGACGACGGCGCCGACACGGTCGCGTGGCTGCGCGAGCAGCCGTGGTTCGGCGGCCGGTTCGCCACCGTCGGGCTGTCCTACCTCGGCTTCACCCAGTGGGCGCTGATGATGGACCCGCCCCCCGAGCTGGCCACCGCCCTGGTGATGGTCGGGCCGCACGACTTCCACGAGAGCCTGTACGGCACCGGGTCGTTCAAGCTCAACGACTTCCTCGGCTGGTGCGACATGCTGGCCCACCAGGAGGAGGGCAACCTCGTCAGCGGCCTGGTCCGGCACCAGTTGACCGCCCGCCGGCTGCGGCCCGGCCTGCACGAGCTGCCGCTGCTGGAGGCGGGGGAGAGGGCGCTCGCGGGCGGCGCGCCCTGGTACCGCGACTGGGTCTCGAACCCGGACCCCGCCGCGTACCCGGGCTGGGCGCGCACCCGGCTGGGCCCCGCGCTCGACCGGGTGCAGGTGCCGCTGCTGCTCATCGGCGGGTGGCAGGACGTGTTCCTGGAGCAGACCCTGCAGCAGTACGAGCACCTGCGGCACCGCGGGGTCGACGTCGCCCTCACCGTCGGGCCGTGGACCCACTCGGAGCTGCTCACGAGGGGCGCCCGCCTGGTGACGACCGAGAGCCTGGACTGGCTGGCCGAGCACCTCGCGGGCACCGGCACCCGGCGCCGGCCGACCCCGGTCCACCTGTTCGTCACCGGCGCGCGGGAGTGGCGCGATCTGCCGTCGTGGCCCCCGGCGGCCTCCGAGCGCGTCCTGCACCTGCAGCCCGGGGGCGTTCTCGGCGACGACCCGCCGGCCCCGGACGCCGCGCCGTCGACCTTCGCCTACGACCCGGCGGACCCCACGCCGACCCTCGGCGGCCGGCTGCTCTCCTCCGACGGCGGCTACCGGGACAACGCGAGGCTGGAGGCGCGGGACGACGTCCTCCTCTTCACCGGCCCGGTGCTGACCCGGCCGCTGGACGTCGTGGGCTCTCCGGTCGTCGAGCTGGCGCACGCGAGCGACAACCCGCACGCCGACCTGTTCGTGCGGCTGTGCGAGGTCGACGCGAAGGGCCGTTCCCGCAACGTCAGCGAGGTCTTCCGCCGCCTCGACCCGGCCGCCGGCGCCGGGGCGGTCCGGCTGGAGCTGGACGCGTGCGCGCACCGCTTCCGCGCGGGCACCCGGCTGCGCCTGCAGGTCTCCGGCGGCTCGCACCCGCACTGGGCGCGCAACCTCGGCACCGGCGAGGACCCGGCCACCGGGCGCACGCTGCGGCCGTCGCGCCGCACGATCGCGCACGGCGCCGGCGGGACCTCGCGGCTGCTGCTGCCGGTGGCGGGGAAGTAGCGACCGCCGTGCTGGACGGGGGCACAGGGGACCACGCACGATGCGGGAGTGAGCGTGAGCCAGCAGCCCGTCCCGACCGACGTCCAGCCGCGCACCCGCCCCGGTCGCACGATCGACCGCGCGCTCGGCCGCCTCCTCAAGCTGCCGACGGCGACGGGGGACTACACCGTGCGCCGCGCGCTGCGGGTGCCGATGCGCGACGGCGTCGAGCTGCTCGCCGACCACTACGCGCCCACCGGCCCGGCGCTCGGCACGCTGCTGGTGCGCGGCCCCTACGGCCGCGGCGGCCCGTTCCCGCTGCTGTTCGCCCGCATCTACGCCGAGCGCGGCTACCACGTCGTCCTGCAGAGCGTGCGCGGGACCTTCGGCTCCGGCGACGTCTTCGAGCCGATGCGGCGCGAGGTGGACGACGGCGCCGACACCGTCGCGTGGCTGCGCGAACAGCCGTGGTTCGGCGGCCGGTTCGCCACCGTCGGGCTGTCCTACCTCGGCTTCACCCAGTGGGCGCTGATGACCGACCCGCCGCCCGAGCTGGCCGCCGCGCTGGTCATGGTGGGCCCGCACGACTTCCACGAGAACGTGCACGGCGACGGCTCGTTCAAGCTCAACGACTTCCTCGGCTGGAGCAACATGGTGGCCCACCAGGAGGAGGGCGGCCCCGTCCGGATCCTGGCGCGCCAGGCACTGGCCGCCCGGCGGCTGCGGCCGGCGCTCGCCGGCGTCCCGCTGGTCGAGGCCGGCGAGCGGCTGCTGGCCGGGGGCGCGCCCTGGTACCGCCACTGGGTCTCGATCTCCGAGGGCGCCGACCCGTTCTGGGCGCCGATGCGGCTCGACGCCGCCCTGGAGCGGGTGCAGGTCCCGGTGCTGCTGTTCGGCGGCTGGCAGGACCTCTTCCTCGAGCAGACCCTCGCCCAGTACGAGCGCCTGCACCAGCGCGGGGTCGACGTGGCGCTCACGGTCGGGCCGTGGACGCACAACGAGCTGATGACCAAGGGGGCGGCCCTGACCACGCGGGAGACCCTCGACTGGCTGGCCGAGCACCTGGCCGGCACCGGCACCCGGCAGCGCCCCGCCCCGGTGCACCTGCACGTCACCGGGGTGGGCGAGTGGCGGTACCTGCCGTCGTGGCCGCCGGCGACCACCGAGCGGGCGCTGCACCTGCAGCCGGGCGGCGGCCTGGGCGACGACGAGCCGCCGGCGGACACCGCGCCGTCGACGTTCACCTACGACCCCGCCGATCCCACCCCGAGCGTCGGCGGGCGGCTGCTGGAGGGCGGCGGCTACCGCGACCAGAAGGAGCTCGAGGCGCGGGCCGACGTCCTCACCTTCACCGGCCCGGTGCTGCTCCAGCCGCTGGAGGTGGTCGGCTCTCCGGTCGTCGAGCTGGCGCACACGTCCGACAACCCGCACGCCGACCTGTTCGTGCGGCTGTGCGAGGTCGACATGAAGGGCCGCTCGCGCAACGTCAGCGAGGTCTTCCGCCGCCTCGACCCGGCCGCCGGCGCCGGCGTGGTCCGGCTGGAGCTGGACGCGTGCGCGCACCGCTTCGCCCCCGGCACCCGGCTGCGGCTGCAGGTGTCCGGCGGCTCGCACCCGCACTGGGCGCGCAACCTCGGCACCGGCGAGCACCCGGCCACCGGCAGCGCGATGAAGCCCTCGCACCGCACGATCGCGCACGGCGCCGGCGGCGTCTCGCGGCTGTTGCTGCCGGTGACGAGCGGCTAGGGGCGGCCATGCCCAGCTACGACGTCAACAAGGCCGCCGTCACCCAGGCGCGGAAGCTGATCGACGCCGGCAGGTACGACGACAGCACCGAGTGGTCGGAGGCCGCGCCGTCCACCGAGCAGGCCAACGAGGTGCTCGGGAAGAAGGGCTGGGCGGAGTTCGCCCGCTGGCACCTGGCCGTCGACCCGGAGGCGAACGAGGAGACGAAGGGCCGCTACGCCTTCCCCTACGGCGACTTCCGGAGGGTCAACCGGGCGGCGCTGATCCACGCCAAGCAGCGGGCGAGCCAGAACGACCACGACGCGATCGAGAAGGCGGCCGCCGAGCTGCTCGACCGGCTGGACGCGAAGCGCGGCTGACTACGCCAGCACCCAGAAGTTCTCGCCGAGCTCTGCCTCCAGCGCGGCGAGCTGCTCGCGGTGGATCTCCCGCACGCGGGCCGGGGTGATCGCCTCGGACGGGTCGACCTCCTCGATCTGCAGGCTGGTCTTGTCCTCGTAGAGGTGCTCGCCGGCCAGCCGCGCGCGCTCGTCGTAGGGCCAGATGAAGGCCTGGCGGCTGGACACGTGGAAGAGCCCCTCCGGTGTCCCCACGTCGTAGCCGATGGCCTGCAGGTCCGCGCCGCGGGCGAGCTGGTGGAAGGTGATCTCGTCCGCGACGCCCCAGTCGCCGACCGCCAACCGGTCGTCGGAGTGCCAGAGGACGGCCTCACCGACGGAGTTGTAGAACGCGAGAACACCGTCCTTGCCCTCGATCACCGCCGGGTTGGCGCCCCAGGTGACCCGGTAGACGGGGTGGTCGACCATCATGTCCGGCGCGACGATCTTGTCGAACTCGCCGGCGCCCTCCAGGTGCACGTGCCGCCACCAGTTGAGCAGGATCGCGCGGTGCAGCGGATCGGTGGTGCGGTCCAGCAGCTCGGCGGTGGGCCGCATGCACTCGGAGACGGCCTTCTCGAAACGGTTCACGGCGGACCTCCCGGGCGACGGCGCTGTCCCGCCCAGCCCAGCACGGGCGGCGGGACGGCGCGAGCGCGGCTTCCGCCAGGTGGACGCCGCCCATCGTGGCGGGCCCGGAGGCCGGCCGCCGCGGCGCTACGAGGCGTCGGCCTGCGGCGCCGCGTCGGACGCCGGCGGCATGTCGGCCAGCAGCGCGGCGACCCGGTCGTGGAAGATCCGCCACGGCCGCTCGTTCTCGTGAACCAGGCCGGCGGACTCGCTGAGCAGGTCCGCCGCCCGGTCGATCAGCTCGGCGGTGCAGTGCAGCAGGTGCGGGAACCGCGCCGCCCCGGCCAGATCGGCCCGCACCGAGGCGGGGGTGAGGTCCATTCGGTCGAGGATGTCCGCCGCTCGCTGCAGCAGCCGCCCGACGACGGTGTTGAGCCCCGCGGCCTGCCAGTCGTTGGCGATGATCCGGTGCCGCTCGCCGATCAGGTCGGCCAGCGGCGCGATGTCGAGCAGCGCCAGGGCGGCGTCCCAGGACGTCTGCATCGCCGCGGCCATCCAGTCCCCGGTGGCCAGCGTCTCCTCGCCCCGGATCCGGATCTCGCGCTGGATGTGCTCGAGCTCCGGCGGCACGCCCTGCCCCTCGAGGAACAGCACCCCGTCGAGCTCGACGGCGGTGCGGTCGTTGAGGTCCTCGGCGCCCTCGTACGGGTTGCGGGACGGGGAGTGCAGCGGCTTCGGCCGCGACCAGCGGTCGGCCAGCGCGTGCAGCGTGCGCGCGTGCCGCTGCAGCTCGATCGCCTGCTCCCGGGGAGCGGCGGCGTAGAACTTCTCGTGCTCGCGGTGGAACTCCGCGAGGTTCTCGACGGTGTGCAGCAACAGCGACGGGGGCTCGGCCGCGGCGGTCATGGCCCATTCTCCGACTCGCCGGGCGGCACCGGCCAGGGCCGGATGTCCCTTTCCGGACGGTCCTGTCCGGTGGCCCGGCACGGCGACACTGCCCGCTCAGCGGTCGGAGGAGAAGCCCGGCGGGGGAGGGCCGTGGTGCGCGGCGCGCGAGTCGTCGTCCCAGCTGCCCACGAGCGGGAGGAACAGCCAGACGGCGACCCCGGCGACCACGAGCGTGGCCGCCAGCAGGCCCAGCCGGACGGCGCCGGCGGGAACCCGCGCGGGCGGGGCGCCGACGCGCTCGCGCACGCGGGCCGACGTCAGGGCGAGCGCGGGCACGATCCGGGCGAGCAGGTGCAGGCCGCCGACGACCGCGAACACCACGAACGCCGCCTGGTGGACGCTCACCCAGTCCACGCGCCGGCCGAGCACGGTGACCACGGTCGAGCGGCTGCGCTGCTCGCCCAGCAGGATCAGCAGGACGCCGGAGGCCAGCAGGGCGAGGGTCGCGGCCACCACCAGCGGACCCAGGATGCGCAGCCCCAGCGGCGGAGGCCCGGCCGCGCGGTAGGGCCGCGAGCCGGTGTAGTAGCGCACGATCCGCCAGCCGGTGCTGGCCGTCTTCAGCAGTGCCGGCGGGATCAGCAGCACCCCGAGGGCGACGTGCCAGTCGATCAGCCCGCGGACGTCGGCGAGCGTGACGAGCTCGGCCGCGAACAGCACGAGCAGCACCAGGCCGGTCCAGGCGGTGAGCCGGGCGTTGCCGGCCGGGCCGCCCGAACCGGGCAGCACGGGGTCCGGCCGGTGTCCCCGGCCGATCGCCTCCTCGGCCACCGCCAGCGCCTCGGTGCGCAGCCGGCCGGACCGCGGCGGCGTGACGGGTGGCGGCCCGGCCTCCGAGGGCGGCATGGTCCGCATCCTTCTCCAGGTCGCTGTCCCCGGCATGTGCCAGGGCTGTGCGGCCTGCGGGCAGGATGCGAGGCATGGCTGCGCATCCCCTGCCCTCGTCCGGTGTCCTCGGCTCGGCGGGCCGGGTGAGCGCGCCCGGCGACGCGGCGGTGCGCAGCGCCGACCTCCGGCTGGCCGGCGCGCCCCTGCCGGTGGTGGGGACGGCGCGGATCTACACCTGCGGCATCACGCCCTACGACGTCACCCACCTCGGGCACGCCGCGACGTTCGTGTGGGCCGACGTCCTCGCCGCCGTGCTGCGGGCGGTCGGCGCCGAGGTGGTGAGCGCCCGCAACGTGACCGACGTCGACGACGTGCTGACCCGGGCCGCCGGTGCCCGCGGCCGGCACTACGACGAGTTCGCGCTCGGCAACGAGTACCTGTTCGAGCAGGACATGGCCGCGCTACGGGTGCACCGGCCGACGCTCGCCCCGCGGGCCCGCCACCACGTCGGGCACGTCCAGCAGCTGGCCGCGGCCCTGCTCGCCCGCGGGGCGGCCTACGAGCGGGACGGCGCGGTCTGGTTCCGCGGGGCGGGCGTCCCCGAGCGGGCCGGGCTGGACCGCGACCGGGCGCTCGAGCTGGCCGCCGCGTTCGGGGAGGACCCGGCCGACCCGCGCAAGGAGGACCCGCTCGACGTGCCGGTGTGGCGTCCGTCCGGCGAGACCGATCCGGCCTGGCCCAGCCCGTGGGGCTGGGGGCGTCCCGGCTGGCACGCCGAGTGTGCGGCGATGGCGGCGGCCGCCCTGGGCCCGTCGGTCGACGTCCTCGTCGGGGGCGCGGACCTCGCCTTCCCGCACCACGCCTACCAGGCCGCGATGGTGGAGGCCGCGGTCGCGGTGGCGCCGTTCGACCGCCGCAGGCTGCACGTCGGCCAGGTGCGCAAGGACGGCGCCCCCATGGCCAAGTCGACCGGCAACCTCACCCTGGTCGCGGACCTGCTGCGCGAGCACGCGCCGGCCGCCGTCCGGCTGCTGCTGCTCGACCGCCGCTGGGACGCCGGCTGGGACTTCGAGCCGCGGCTGCTCGCGGAGGCGGCCGGCCGGCTGGAGCGGCTCTACGGCGCCGCGGCGCGCAGCGGCGGCACCGACGCAGGCTCCGCCGCCGTCCTCGGCGCGCTGCTCGACGACCTCGACGTCCCCCGGGCCCTGGATCTCGCGGAGGAGGAGGGCGGCGCCGCCGCCCGGTGGCTGCTCCGGGTCCTCGCGCTGGGCTGAGCGACGTTCACCCGTCCGGGCGACGCGCTCACGCACGGTGAGCACGGACGATGGGCCGACGCACTGCCGACGGGGATGGACGGTGATCGTGGACCCGCAGCGCCCAGCCGGGACGCGCAGCGCCGCGCTGCTCGTGCGCGTGTGGCTCGAGGACGGCCCCGACGGGTTCCGGGCCCGCCTGACCACCAGCGAGACCTCGGACGGCGCCGCGACCGACGTGACCGTGGCCGTCGCCTCGAACCCCGACGCGCTGGTGGACGCCGTCCGGACCTGGCTCGACGACTTCCTGGTGGCCGGCACCCCCTGACGGCGACGTGCGGTGAACGGCCCTGCGCCATCGGTGCCTTTCGGCCCGTGTCGGTGGCGGGCCGTGCGCGATTTGATTGACAGTGCGTTACGGCACTGCTCAGGATCGCGCCGGCAACCGCCCGTCTGCCGGTCCGTGTGTCGAGGGGGACGCTGCCGGAAGGGAGTGCCGGATGGACGCTGCCCGGAACATCCGCGTCGCGCTGCTGGATGGATTCACCATCCGGCTCGGCTGTCCCGGCCCCGCCGCCGACGTGGGGGAGCTGCCCCGCGGCGTCCAGCGGCTGGTGGCGTCGCTGTGCCTGGCCGGCCGGCCCGCGCGCACCGCGATCGCCGGCCAGCTGTGGCCCGACCTGTCCGAGCCGCACGCGCAGGGCAGCCTCCGCTCGGCCCTGTGGCGCCTGCACAAGACCGCGCCGGGGCTGGTCGAGGCCTCCGGGGGCGCGCTGTGCCTGGCCCGCGGCGTGCGCGTCGACGTCCGCGAGTTCCGCGAGTGGGCCCGGCAGGTGCTCGACCCCCGCACCGACGTCACCGGCCTGCCCACCCCGCTGGACTGGGCGACCGGGGACCTGCTGCCGGGCTGGTACGACGACTGGGTCCTCTTCGAGCGCGAGCAGCTGCGCCAGCTGCGGATGCACGCCCTCGAGGTGCTCGCGCACAAGTTCGCCGCGGCGGGCCGGCACGCCGACGCCGTCCAGGCGGCCTACGCGGCGGTACGGGTGGAGCCGCTGCGGGAGAGCGCGCACCGGGTCGTCATCCGCGTGCACATGGCCGAGGGCAACGTCACCGAGGCGGTCCGCGCGTACGAGAACTTCCGCAGCCTGCTCGCCGACGAGCTCGGCGTGCGCCCGACCGCGCAGATGGAGGACCTGGTCCGCCGGATCCCCCGGCGGGCCCGGCTCATGGGCCCGTCGGTCCCGGCGGGGGCGCGGTCCCGCTGACGACGGCGGCCGCGGCGTCGCCGAGAGCAGCGGTCGCGGCGCGCCACGAGGTCCCGGAGGGGAAGTCGCCGAGCAGGACGACGACACGGCCGTCGGCGAGCAGGCCGGCGGAGTGCAGGATGCGGCGGCCGCCGACGCAGCACATCCAGCCCTGCTTGGCCGCGACCGGACCGACCGCGCCGGCGGCGGGGGAGAGCAGCCCGAAGAGCTGGTCGAAGCCGTCCGTGGCGCGCGGCGTCGTCTGCTGCAGCCAGCCGATCAGGGTGGCGGCGACGTCGTCGCCGTACTCGTCGTCGAGCCGGCCGAGGAAGGTGGCGACGTCGGCGGCGGTGGTGGTCGATTCGCCCCACTGACCGACCCGCGTCGGCAGTGCGGTGCCGGTCAGGCCCAGCCGGGCAGCGGCCGCGGTGACCAGGGCCGCGCCGTCGTGGCGGACCCAGAGCGTGCTCATCGCGGCGTCGTCCGAGGCGGTCGCCGCCCGGGTCATCAGCGCCTGGTCGTCGGGCGCGAGGACGAGCGTGCCGGTCTGCTGTCCCTCGAGCAGCTCGGCCACGACGAGCAGCTTGATCAGCGAGGCGGTGTACACCGGGCGCTGCGCGTCGGGCCCGGTCACCAGCTCCCGCTCGTAGGCGTCCTCGGCCACGATCGCGATGGAGCCGCCGGCCGCGGTGGCCGCCTCCTGGACCCGGGCCAGGACGGCGGCGTCGTCGACCGGGGCGGGCGGCGGCGGCAGCGGCCGGTCGTCCAGCCGGTCCGGGACGGCCGGCTCCACGTCGTCGGCCGCAGCCGCTTCACTGACCGCGGTCCACGGGGAGGAGCAGTCGGCGCACCCGAGCAGCACGAGGCCGGCCAGCGAGCCGGCGAGCAGCGCGCGGACGCCCCGCCGAACCCGCCGGCCGGCGAGCCGGGAGCCGTGGGCCATGCCCCCAGCCTGCGCCCTCTGCTGGATGAGCCGTCAAGTAGTTTCCCCTGTTCAGGCGGGCAATGGCGTCGGGGCGTACGCGAGGAGCCGCCATCCGGTCACTGTCCGTGCCCAGACGGCCAGCGCCAGGTTGTCGATCGTCTTCGCGGTGCCGCCGGCGTGGATGTCGGCGGTCATCCGGCCGACCACGATCGCGGTGTCGCCCACGACCTCCACGCGCTCCACCGGGTGGTCGGCCCGGTGGTAGACGTAGTAGCCGGTGCGGATCTTCTCGAAGTACTCCGCCTTGGTGTCGCGGACGCCGCTGGAGTGCGCGTAGCTCAGCTCGTCGGCGCACAGCTCGTCGAGCGTGGCGAGGTCGGCGTCGATCATCGCCTGGTAGCGGCGGTCCTCGGCGGCCAGCACGTCCTTGACGTCGATGTCGTCGGTCACGCCGGGGATCATGCACCCGCGCGGGCCCGCCACGCGGATCAGCCCTGCCGGATCGTGCGGGCGGCGGCGACCTGCGGCTTCGCGGCCGCCAGCCACGGGTCGAGCTGCGCGGGGTCGTCCCACGCCCGGTCGATCAGGTAGAGGCCCCTCGTCGGCGCCGTGGCGCCGAGCTCGACCAGGACCGGCTTGAGCAGCAGCTCGGGGGCGAGGAAGTGGGTGGGACCGCCGCCGAGCATCAGCGGGACGGCGACCACGCCGGCGAGGTCACCGGTGCCGATCTGGTCGAGGAAGAGCTTGAGCAGGCCGGTGTAGGTGGCCTTGTACGTGGGGCTGGCGACGACGGCGACCTCGGCAGCCTTGACCGCGGCGACGGCCTCCTCCACCGCGGG
Organism: Geodermatophilus sp. SMS 5-13; assembly: GCF_059428245.1. Lineage (NCBI taxonomy): Bacteria > Bacillati > Actinomycetota > Actinomycetes > Geodermatophilales > Geodermatophilaceae > Geodermatophilus > Geodermatophilus sp. SMS 5-13. Next base: position 3,298,014 of record NZ_CP165729.1, on the reverse strand, counting down.
GTCGCCCCAGCCGAGCAGGCCGGCGCCGAGCTCGACGACGTCGACGACGCGGTCCGGCGGCGCGCCGGTCAGCCGTTCGACGACCAGCTCGGCGGCGGAACGGGTGCGGGAGTGCGGCTTGGGGTTGCCGACGACGGCGATCGTGCTCATGCGGACACCCTGGCAGTCTCGGTGGGCACGGGCAGACCTCCGGTCCGGCGGGATCGCAACCAGTAAACATCACCAAGTCGATGCGATTTGACGTGATTCCCGGTTCCGTGCGAGTCTGTCGACAGGTCACGAGTGCCAGCGCGAAGCCCCGGCTTGCTGGCCGGCAACCCTCCTCCGCGATGGGGTGCCCCGGGTGACGACCTGGCGGCTGCCGACCGGCGGTCGCAAGCGCGGACCCGCCTCCCGGGTCCCCGGCCCGTTCGGAGTGCTCGCATGCCCACTGCCGTCCTGTCCTGCCGCCCCGCCGTCGCCGCGGCGCCGCTGCTGCCGCTCGTCGGCGCCGGCACCCGTGTCCCGCTGGTGCCGTCGGGGAGCGCGCGGTACGTCGACCTGGACGCCGCGGCCAGCGCCCGTGCGCTGGCGGTCGTCGCCGAGCGGGTGGGCGAGGCGCTGCCGCTCTACGCCAGCGTGCACCGCGGCGCCGGCTACCTGTCACAGGTGTCGACCGCGCTGTACGAGTCGGCGCGCTCGACGGTCGCGTCGTTCGTCGGGGCCCGGCCGGACGACGTCTGCGTGGTCACCCGGCACACCACCGACGCCGTCAACCTGCTGGCCGGCTGCGTCCCGGCCGACGGCGCCGTCCTGGTGCTGGACTGCGAGCACCACGCCGACCTGCTGCCGTGGCAGCGGCGCGGTCCGGTCACCGTGCTGCCGACCGGGCCGACCGTGGTCGCGACGCTCCGGGCGATCGGCGACGAGCTGACCCGCCGGCCGTACGCGCTGGTGGCGGTGACCGGGGCGTCCAACGTGACGGGGGAGTCGCTGCCGCTCGCCGAGGTGGTCGCGCTGGCCCACGCGGCGGGTGCCCGGGTGTTCGTGGACGGCGCGCAGCTCGTGCCGCACCGCCGCTTCTCGCTGGCCGCCTCGGGCGCCGACTACGTGGCCTTCTCCGGGCACAAGGCGTACGCCCCGTTCGGCGCGGGTGCGCTGGTGGGCCGCCGAGACTGGCTGGACGACGGGCCGGCGTACCTGGCCGGCGGGGGAGCGGTGGCGTCCGTGACCGTCGAGGAGGCGGAGTGGGTCGCGGCGCCGCACCGGCACGAGGGCGGCTCGCCGAACGTGCTGGGCGCGGTGGCGCTGGCGGCGGCGTGCGACGCGCTCGCCGCGCTGCCGGACGGCGCCCTCGAGGAGCACGAGCGCGAGCTGCGCGGGCGCCTCGTCGAGGGGCTGGCGGCGCTGCCCGGCGTCCGCGTGCTGCGGATCTGGCCCGACTCGGCCGAGCCGACCGGAGTCGTGTCGTTCACCGTCGAGGGCGCCGACCCGGGGCTGGTGGCCGCCGTCCTCTCCGCCGAGCACGGCATCGGGCTGCGTGACGGACGGTTCTGCGCGCACCCGCTGCTCGCCCGGCTCGGCGCCCCGGACGGCGCGCTGCGGGCGAGCGTCGGCGTGGGCAGCACGGTCGAGGACGCCGACCGGCTGCTGACGGCGCTGGCCGGCTTCCTGGCCGACGGACCGCGGGTGGCGTACGAGCAGGTGGGTGGCCGCTGGCGGCCGGTGGACGACCCGCGGCCCGCGCCCGGCGGAGACCCGGCCGCGCTGCTGCGCGCCGCCGGCTGTGGTCCGGTCGGCTGAGCCCCGGCCGTCGTCAGCCGCGCGTGATCCAGCAGAGGCAGAACGGGTGCCCGGCGGGGTCCGCGTAGACCTGGAAGCTGTCCGGTGCGGGCCCGTCCTCGGCCGGCTTCAGCACCGTCGCGCCCAGCGACACCACCGTGGCGTGCGCCTCCGCGACGTCCTCGACCCACAGGTCCAGGTGGATCTGCTGCGGCGTGCCGTCGGGCCACTCCGGTGGGACGTGGTTCGGCGCGAGCTGGACGCCGACGCGCGGCGCACCGTCGACGAGGACCATGTGCCAGTCGTCCTCGGCGTCGACGGTGCCGCCGAGGACGCCCGCCCAGAAGCTGCTCTCGGCCTCGAGGTCCGCCGCGTCGAAGACGACGACCTGGGAGTTGATCTTCATGCGGATCATCCTGGCAGCGCCGTTCCGCGTGCCACCATGCGTCCATGAGCAGCGCCGTCGCCGTCGAGGTGAGCGCCCTGGCGATCAACGTGACGATCCCGGAGGAGCTGCGGTGGACCGACACCCGCCGCGGCGTGGAGTTCCTGCTGACCACCCTGAACGTCCGGCTCCTCCGGGACGGGCGCCTCGCGGCGAAGGCCTACGGCCGGCCGACCGCCGGAGGACGCGGCACGTACGTCACCTTCCCGGTCCCGGACCGGGCGGAGCTGGCGGCCCTGGTGGCCGAGGCGGCCGACCGCGCCGGGCAGCTGTGGAGCGCCCACCGCGGTCTCGACCGACCCTGAGGGCCCGCCGCTCAGCCGCGGCCGATGTAGGGCATCGCCGTCGCGTGCACGGTCAGCTGCGCGACGTTCGCGTCGAGCGGCAGGCCCGCCATGTAGACGACGGCGCGGGCGACGTCCTCGACGTCCATCCGCGGCTCGGGGCGCGTGCTGCCGTCGGCCTGCAGCACGCCGCCGGCCATCCGCTCGGTCATCGCCGTCGCCGCGTTGCCGACGTCGATCTGGCCGCAGGCGATGGAGTACGGCCGGCCGTCGAGCGCGGTCGACTTGGTGAGGCCGGTGACCGCGTGCTTCGTGGCGGTGTAGGCCGCCGACATCGGGCGCGGCACCTGTGCGGAGATCGACCCGTTGTTGATGATCCGGCCGCCCTGCGGCTGCTGGGCCCGCATCACCCGGAACGCCTCGCGCGTGCAGAGGAAGACGCCGGTGAGGTTGACGGCGACGACGTCCTGCCAGTCGGCCAGGTCGACCTCGTCCACCGAGGCCGCCGGGCCGAACCGGCCGGCGTTGTTCACCAGCAGGTCCACGCGGCCGTGCGCGCCGACGGCGCCGTCGAACAGCGCCCGAACCGCGGCCTCGTCGGTCACGTCCGTCGGCACCGGGTGCAGGCGCCCGGCCGGGCCCTGCGCCGTCACGGCGTCCAGCGACTCGCGGTGCCGGCCGGCCAGCACGACCCGCCACCCGTCGGCAGCGAGGGCCAGCGCGGTGGCCGCCCCGATGCCGCTGCCCGCGCCCGTCACGACCGCGACCGTGTCCCGCACCCCACCCTCCTCGCCGCCGGCGCCCATCGTGGCAGCGGCGCGGCCGTGCGGCAGGCTGGAGCCGTGATGGGTGCGGACGCGGCGAGCGCCTTCCTCATCGGCCGCCTGGCCCAGGAGGGCCGGCGTCCGCTCGCCGTGCTGAAGGCGTCGTCCGGGCGGCTGCCCGGCGTCACCGGTGTGCACGTCTTCGCCGTGGACGGCGAGCGGCTCTGGCTGGTCCAGCCCCGGCTGCTGGGCGAGCCCTCGATCGCCTCGGTGCCGCTGCGCGATGTCGGCGAGGTCACCCTGCGGACCGGCTCCGGCCGCACCGGCCGGGACGTCGTCTCCCTGCGGCTGGGGCTGCCTGCCGGAACCCTGACGTTCCGAACCCTGGACGACGCGGCGACGTGCGCCCGGTTCGTCGACGCGCTGCAGAACGGCCGCGCACGGGAGTGACGACTGTGGCCGGTGGTGTGATGTGGCTCACTGTGCGTGCGTGTCGCCGACGGGTATGGCCGGTCGTGCCACATGGTGGTCGGGGTCACACCCGACCCCGACCCCCTCTGAACGACCGGAGAGCCCACCGATGCTCGAGCCGACCCTCACCACGACGCCCTGCGACGTCGGTTGCCACGTCCTGTGCTGCGAGGCCTGCGACTGCGGCTGCCACGACGGCGAGGACTGACCGGCGCGACCGGTGCGGGCGCGGCGCGCTCCCGGTTGAGGGGCGCGCCGCGACCACGTTCAGCGCACGACGACGTCCGTGAGCCCGGGCGCGTCCAGCCCGGGCGGGGTCACGAGCCCACCGGCGGGTTCACCGCCGGCGCGTCGACCGCCTCGTCGGACAGCCCCCACCGCCGCAGGGTCTGCTCGTAGCTGCCGTCGTCGAACACGTGCTGCAGCCCCGCCTCGACGGCGTCGACCAGGCCGGTGCCCTTGAGCAGGGTCGCCGCGACGTAGGTGGTGTCGGGCCAGCCCGCGTTCACGGTGCCGACGATCTCGGTGTCGCCCTGGATCTGCTGGTACACGGCGTTCGGGTTCGGACCGAGGTAGGCGTCGATCCGCCCGGACTTCAGCGCCAGCAGCGTGTCGGCCTGGTTGGCGTAGTACTCGAGCGTCGCCGGCTCGAGCCCCGCGGCCTCGTTCTGCTCGTTCCAGTCGAGCAGGATGCGCTCCTGGTTGGTGCCCGACCCGACCGCGATGGTGTGCCCCGCGACGTCCTCGGCCCCGTCGATCACCAGATCGCTGCCGGACGGGGCGGTGAACGCCATGATCCCCTGGCGGTAGGTGGCGAAGTCGAACAGCTTCAGCCGGTCGGCGTTGACGCCGACGTTGCTGAACACCGCCTCGATGTCGCCGCTCTGCAGGGACAGCGGCCACTGCTCCCAGGAGATGTTGCGGACGTCGAGCTCCAGGCCGAGCGACTCGGCGACCAGCGAGGCGACGTCCACCTCGCTGCCCACCACGGTCGTGTTGTCGTCGGCCAGGAAGCCCAGTGGCGGCTCGCCGGAGCCGACGACGCCGACCGTGAGCTTCCCGTCACCGGCGACGTCGGCCGGCACCAGCGTCGCGGCGCCGGCGTCCTCGTCGGTGTGCGCGCGGTCGGCCTGCTCGGGGCTGGTGTCGATGACGACCTGTTCGACGCCGGACGACGACGCGGCGGCCGCGCGCTGGTCGGCCTCGATGTCCGCGGAGCTCGTGCACGCGGCGGCGAGCACCGCCACGGCGGCCAGGACGGCGGCGAGCGGTCGGGTGCTCACGCCTTCAGCCCCGGCGGGTTGGTCTCGGACTTCTCGATCGACTCGCTGGTCAGCCCCCAGCGCTCGAGCACCTGCTCGTAGGTGCCGTCGGCGATCACGCCGTTCAGCGCCTCGGTGATGGCCGGCGCCAGCCTGTTGCCCTTGGCCGTGGCGACGGCGATCTCGGCGGTGTCCGGCCAGCCGCCGTTGAACTGCCCGACCACCGTGAAGTCATCGGGCTTGGTCGCGGCCTTGTAGGCGGCGGTGGCGTTCGGGCCGAAGGCCAGGTCGATCCGGCCCGATTGCAGGGCGAACGTGGTGTCGGAGTCGTTCTGGTAGTACTGCACGTCCACCGGGTCGAGACCCTTGGCCTGATTCGCCTCGTCCCACTCGAGCAGGATCTTCTCCTGGTTGGTGCCCGAGCCCACCGCGATGCGCAGGCCGGCGACGTCCTCCGGCTTCTGGATCTCGAGCTCGGAGCCGGCCGTGGCGAGGAAGCCGAGGGTGTCGACCCGGTAGGAGGAGAAGTCGAACAGCTGCTTGCGCTCCTCGGTCACGGTGACGTTGGAGATGGTCACGTCGACGTCGCCGGACCGGGTGGCCAGCGGCCAGTTCTCCCACGCCGTGGGCACGATCTCGAGCTCCAGGCCGAGCGCGTCGGCGATCAGCTGCGCGGTGTCGGGGTCGCTGCCGATGGCGGTGGCGTTGTCGTCGGCGTAGAAGGCGAGCGGCGCGCTGAAGGCGGTGGTCGCCACCTTCAGGACGCCGTCGTCCACGATCCCCGGCGGCAGCAGGTCGATCGCGTCCTGGTTCTTCTGCGTGTGGATGCGGTCCTGGTCGGGGCTGGTGTCCACGACGAGCGCCGAGGGGCCGGCCGCCTCGTCGGCCGCGGCGCTCTCGATCTCGCTCGAGCTGGTGCACGCCGTCAGCGCCAGCGCGGCGGCGGCGGCCAGGGCGGCGACGAGAGGCCCTCGTCGGGTGCGCGTGATCACGGTCGTTCTCTCTCCTCGGTGTCGGCGTGCGGGCGCGCGCCATCGACGGGCGGCGCGGGCTGCGCCGTCCGGGGGTCGGGGGGTGGCGTTACAGGACGCGGGCCAGGAAGGCCTTCGTGCGTTCGTGCTGCGGGTCGTCGAGCACCTGCTCGGGCGGGCCGGACTCGACGATCCGGCCGTCGTCCATGAACACGACCCGGTCGGCCGCCCGGCGGGCGAAGCCGATCTCGTGGGTGACCACGATCATCGTGGTGCCGCCGCGGGCGAGGTCCTCGATGACGCCGAGCACCTCGCCGACCAGCTCCGGGTCCAGCGCCGAGGTCGGCTCGTCGAAGAGCAGGACCGCCGGCTTCATCGCCAGCGCCCGCGCGATGGCGACCCGCTGCTGCTGGCCGCCGGAGAGCTGCCGGGGATAGGCCTTCTCGCGGCCGGCCAGCCCCACGCGGGCCAGCAGCTCGCGCGCCTCGGTCTCCACCTCGGCGCGCGGCCGGCCCTGCGCCGAGACCGGCGCCTCGACGACGTTGTCCAGGGCGGTGAGGTGCGGGAAGAGGTTGAAGGACTGGAAGACGAACCCGAAGCGGGTCCGCTGCCGCAGCACGTCCTTCTCCTGCAGCTCGTGCAGCCGGTCGCCGTCCCGGTGCGCCTTGCGGCGGTAGCCGACCAGGTCGCCGTCCAGGGCGACGAAGCCGCGGTCGACCTTCTCCAGGTGGTTGATGCTGCGCAGCAGCGTCGACTTGCCCGAGCCGGACGGGCCGAGGATCACCGTGACGGTGCCCGGCTCGACGACGAGGTCGACGCCGTGCAGCACCTCGACGCCGGCGAAGGACTTGTGCACGCCGTGCACCTCGATCCGCCCCGGGCGGGTGTCCGTGGCGGTCATCGGGTGCCGCCCGTCGTGCGCACCCGGGCCAAGCCCGCGGTGAGGTTGCCCCGCAGCCGCTGCAGCGGCGTCTGCGGCAGCGTGCGGACGGCGCCACGGGCGTAGTAGCGCTCCACGTAGTACTGGATCACCGTCACGACCGTGGTCAGGACGACGTACCAGACGGCGGCGACGACCAGCATCGGCAGCACCCGCTGCGTGCGGCCGTAGATGACGCTCACCGTGTAGAACAGCTCGCCGAGCGCCAGCACGTAGACGATCGAGGTGCCCTTGAACAGGCCGATCACCTCGTTGACCGCCGTCGGCACGATCGAGCGCATCGCCTGCGGCAGCACGATCCGGGTGGTCTGCCGCCGCCGGGGGATGCCCAGCGACGCGGCCGCCTCCAGCTGGCCCTGGTCGACCGAGAGGATCCCGGCGCGGACGATCTCCGCCGAGTACGCCGCCTGGTGCAGCCCGAGGCCGAGGATCGCCGCGCCGAACTTGTCGATCAGCGAGAGCGTGTCGAAGGAGAAGAAGCTCGGCCCGAACGGGATGCCGACGTCGATGCTCTGGTACAGGTAGGCGAGGTTGTACCAGAGCAGCAGCTGCAGGATCAGCGGCACCGACCGGAACACCCAGGTGTAGCCCCAGCTGACCGCCTGCAGCAGCGGCGAGCGGGACAGCCGCATGAGCGCCAGCACGGTGCCCAGCGCGAAGCCGAGGACGGCGGTGATCAGGGTCAGCTCGATCGTCGTGACGACGCCGTGCACGATCGACTGCTCGGTGAGGTAGGCGCCGACGATGTCCCACTCCCACTTCGGGTTGGTGACCAGCGAGTGGATCACCATCGCGAGCAGGACGGCGACGACCGCGGTGGCCACCCACCGGCCGGGGTGGCGCGCGGGCACGACCTGGAGCCGGTCGTAGGGCGTCCCCGCCGGAGGTGCGGCCACCTCGGGACGGGCATCGAGCAGAGTCATGCGAGGTCCTTCTCGAAGGCGTAGTGGCGCTCGGCCGGGGGCAGGGCGCGCAGGGACTCCAGGTCGGTGGGACGGGGACGGGCCGGGTCGAACAGCGGCGTCCAGCCGGCGGCGAGGTAGAGGGCCTTGGCCTCGGGCTGGCGCGGGCCGGTGGTCAGGTACATGCGGGTGTAGCCGCGGACGGCGGCCCGCGCCTCGAGCTCGGCGAGCACGCGGCGGGCCAGCCCGCGGCGGCGGTGCAGGCTCGCCGTCCACATCCGCTTGACCTCGGCGGTGCCCGGGTCGGCGTGCCGGCGGAAGGCGCCGCCCGCGATGGGGGTGCCGTCCTGCAGGAGCAGGATCAGCTCGCCGTCCGGCGGCAGGAACTCCTCGGCGGGGTAGCGGCTGAGCTCCTGGTCCGCGCCGCCGAACAGGTCGCCGTAGCGGGTGTCGTACTCGACGGTGAGCTCGGCGAACAGCGGCGCGGCCAGCGGGTCGTGCGGGTGGACCGGCACCACGTCGAGTGCGGGTTCGACTGCGGTCATGCGGGAACTCCAGGAGGACGGCACGGAGGAGCCGCGCGCGGGCGGACCGCCCGGGCGCAGGAGGGGAGGGAGGCGACCGGGGGAGCCGGTCAGCGACGCGTCAGCGACAGAGCGCGCTGTCGGTGCGCAACAGGTCGACGGTCGGGCGGCCGACCAGGTCGATCGAGACGTGCCGCACGCGCGGCGTGCCGTCCGGTCCCACGGGATGCGCTCCTCGGTGTCTACTGCGGTTTGCGAACGCCGCGTGCGTTCGCCAGGTCGTCACCCGGGGCACCCCGTCGCAGTGGAGGGTTGCCGGCCAGCGAGCCGGGGCTTGATGCTGGCGCTCAGGACCTGCCGCGGACGATAGGTCCCGCCCGGCTTAGTCGTCAAATCCGATCGGTTTGATAGACATTGTGTCGGGGAACAGCCTGCCGCCTGCCCCGGGCGGCCCGTGCGGAGGGGAGGACCCGTGGACCGGACCGTGCTGACGTCGCGCCGGCACGTCGACCTGCTCCGCACCGCCAGCGCACGGTGTCCGGCTCCGCGCCCCCGCCGCAGCCGCCACCACGACCTGGAGACCGTCCCCGCATGTCCGTGCCCGCCCGTCCCCGACTGACCGGCCGCCCCCCGACGCTGTGCGTCGTGGGCGCCGGCCCGACCGCCATCGGCGTCCTCGAGCGGCTGGTCGCCAACGCGCCCGACCTCGCCGACGACCGCCGGCTGCAGGTGCACCTGGTCGATCCCCACCCGCCGGGCGGCGGGCGGGTCTGGCGGGCCCAGCAGCCGTCGCTGCTCTGGGCGAACTCGCTGGTGGCCGACGTCACCGTCCTGCCGGACGGCTCCGTGCAGGTCGAGGGGCCGGTGGGGGAGGGGACGACGCTCTGGCAGTGGATCGAGCAGATCGGCCGCAGCCGCCCGGACGACGACCCGGTGGGCGCCGAGGCCCGCCGGCTGGGACCGACGTCCTTCCCCTCCCGGCCGCTGGTCAACGCCTACCTCGGCTGGGTGCTGGACACCGTCGTCGACGCCGCCCGCCCGTGGGCCGACGTGCAGCTGCACGCCTCGTCGGCCGTCGACGTCCGTGTCTCCGACGCCGGCGCCACGGTGGTGCTCTCCGACGGGTCGGCGCTCGCGGCGGACGTCGTCCTGCTGGCCCAGGGCCACCTCGACGCGCACCCCACCCCGGCCGAGCGGGCGGTGGCGCACCGCGCCGCCGCGGCCGGGCTGACCTACCTGCCCACCGGCTACACCGCCGACCTCGACCTCACCCGGCTCCAGCCGGGGCAGGACGTGCTGGTCCGCGGCGCCGGGCTGGCGTTCGTCGACCTCATGGTGCTGCTCACCAGCGGTCGGGGCGGCACGTTCGCCCGGGAGGACGACGGGCGGCTGGTCTACCGCCCCTCCGGCCGCGAGCCCCGGCTGCACGTCGGCTCCCGGCGGGGCGTCCCGTACCGGGCCAAGCTCGGCTACGTGTGGCCCGGCCCGCCGGTGCCGCAGCGGTTCTTCACCCCGGCCGCGGTCGACGAGCTCTTCGGTGACCGGCCGCTCGACCTGCGTGCCGACCTCGCCCCGGTGATCGCCCGGGAGCTGGGCTGGGCGCACTACACCGAGCTGTTCCGGGCCCACCCGTCCCGCACCGCGATGGGCTGGGAGGAGTTCGCCGAGCGCTACGCCGCGTCGCCCGATGCGACGGCGCTGGTCGCCGAGGCGGTGCCCGATCCGCGCGACCGGTTCGACCTGGCCGCGCTCGACCGGCCGCTGGCGGGCCGGCGGTTCGACGGCGCCGACGCGCTCCAGGACTGGCTGCGCGATCACGTGCGCGCCGACCTCGCCCGCGCCGCCGACCCGGCGTACTCGATGGACGCCGCCGTCTTCACGTCGCTGCTGTTCTGCCACGGCACCGTGGCCGCGCTGGTCGGCGCCGGGCGGCTGACCCCCCGCTCGGAGGCCGAGGACCTCGGAGGCTGGTGGATGAACCTGTTCAGCTACCTGGCCAGCGGCCCCCCGGCGCCACGGCTGGAGGAGCTGCTCGCGCTGTCCGAGGCGGGGATCGTCCGCTTCCTCGGCGCGGACGTGCAGCTCGAGCTCGACGACGCCGCCGGGGTGCTCCGGGCGCGTTCGGCGTCGCACGACGAGGTCACCGAGGCCCGCGCGCTGGTGGAGGCGCGGCTGCCCGTGCCGGACGTGACCGGCACGCCCGATCCGCTGGTCACCCGCCTGCTGCTGCGCGGCACCGGCACGGAGAAGCTGCTCGCCGACCCGTCCGCCGGGGGGACGCGCGGGACCGGCCGGCTGCACGTCGACGCCGAGCACCGCGTGGTCAGCGCGGCCGGCGCGCCGCAGCCGCGGGTGTTCGCCGCCGGCTACTGGACCTCGGGCGGCCAGGTGGCGGCGTTCGCCCGGCCGCGGACCAACGCCCCGTTCTTCCGCCAGAACGACGCGCTGGCCCGCACCCTCTGGCGCGGGCTGACCGCCGCCCCTGTCGCCGCGGTGGAGGTGGCCTGATGACGCCACTCGCCGATTCCTTCCGCGAGGTGATGGCCGGGGTGCCCACGCCGGTCTCGGTGGTGACCACGCTGCTCGACGGCCGGCCGCACGGCACCACGGTCAGCGCGTTCACGTCGCTGTCGATGACGCCCCCGATGCTGCTGGTCTCCCTCGACCGGCGGTCGGAGCTGCTGGCCCGGCTGGCGATCGGGCAGCCGTTCGGGGTCAACGTGCTCGGCGCGCACCAGGCCGGGCTGGCCGCCGCGTTCGCCCGCAAGGGCGCCGACAAGTTCGCCGGCGTCGACTGGTCGCCCGACTCGGGCGCGCCGCGGCTGGCCGGCAGCCCCGGCTGGCTGGCCTGCACGGTCGCGCAGCTCGTCGACGGCGGCGACCACGTCGTCGTCCTCGGGAACGTGGTGCGCGCGACCGCCGACGGCGGCCCGCCGCTGACCTACCACGCCCGCACCTTCGGCACCCATTCCGTCGTCCCGGCCGCCTGACCACGCTTGGAGATCCCGTGACCCACCTGCACCTCGCCGTCGCCCTCGACGGCGCCGGCTGGCACCCCGCCGCCTGGCGCGAGCCCGACGCCCGCCCGCGGGAGCTGTTCACCGCCGGCTACTGGGTCGACCTGGTCGAAGAGGCCCAGCGCGGCCTGCTCGACTTCGTCACCCTCGAGGACGACCTCGCGCTGCAGTCCATCGACCGGTCCGGCGACGACGACCGCACCGACCGGGTCCGCGGCCGGCTGGACGCCGTGCAGGTCGCCGCCCGGGTCGCGCCGCTGACCGAGGGCATCGGGCTGGTGCCGACCGCCGTCGTCACGCACACCGAGCCGTTCCACCTGTCCAAGGCGATCGCCACGCTGGACTACGTGAGCACCGGCCGGGCCGGCGTGCGGGTGAAGGTGGCGTCGTCCCCGCACGTGGCCGCGCACTTCGGCCGCCGCGAGCCCGGGTCGCTCGAGGACCTGTTCGACGAGGCCGCCGACTGGGTCGAGGTGCTGCGCCGGCTCTGGGACAGCTGGGAGGACGACGCCGAGATCCGCGACGTCGTCACCGGCCGCTTCGTCGACCGGGAGAAGCTGCACTACATCGACTTCGCCGGCCGCTACTTCTCGGTCAAGGGGCCGTCGATCACGCCGCGGCCGCCGCAGGGGCAGCCGCTGGTGACCGCGCTGGCCCACCAGTCGATCCCGTACGAGCTGGTCGGCCGCAGCGCCGACGTCGGGTTCGTGACGCCGCGGTCCGCGACCGACGTGGCGCCGATGCTGGCCGAGATCCGGGCCGCGCAGGCCGCGGCCGGCCGGGCCGAGGAGACCGTCCACGTCTTCGGCGACGTCGTGGTGTTCCTGGACGACGACGCGGCGGCCGCTCGTGCCCGCCGGGCGCGGCTCGACGAGACCGCCGGCGAGGAGTACCGCAGCGACGCGCTGATCTTCGCCGGCTCGCCGGCCGAGCTCGCGGACCTGCTCGTGTCGTGGGCCGATGCCGGGCTGACCGGCTTCCGGCTGCGGCCGGCGACCCTGCCGCACGACCTGCGGCAGATCACGGGCTCGCTGGTGCCCGAGCTGCAGCGACGCGGGCTGTTCCGAAGCTCGTACGAGGCCTCGACCCTGCGCGGGCTGCTCGGCCTGCCGCGCCCCGCCAACCGTTACGCGACCGTCTGAGGAGCCGGCCATGCCCAAGCAGATCCACCTCGCCGCGCACTTCCCGGGCGTCAACAACACCACTGTGTGGAGCGACCCGGCGGCCGGCAGCCACATCGAGTTCTCCTCGTTCGTCCGGTTCGCGCAGGCCGCGGAGCGCGGGAAGTTCGACTTCCTGTTCCTCGCCGAGGGGCTGCGGCTGCGCGAGCAGAACGGGCAGATCTACGACCTCGACGTCGTCGGCCGCCCGGACACCTTCACCGTGCTGACGGCGCTGGCCGCGGTCACCGACCGGCTCGGGCTGACCGGGACGATCAACTCGACCTTCAACGAGCCGTACGAGGTGGCGCGGCAGTTCGCCACGCTCGACCACCTCTCCGGCGGGCGGGCGGCGTGGAACGTCGTCACCTCGTGGGACGCGTTCACCGGCGAGAACTTCCGGCGCGGCGGCTTCCTCCCGCAGGACCAGCGCTACGAGCGGGCGCGCACGTTCCTGCAGACGACGATGGAGCTGTTCGACTCCTGGCGCGGCGACGAGATCGTGGCCGATGCGTCGTCCGGGGTGTTCCTCGGCGACCCCGACGCCGGGCGCTTCGCGCACGCGGACGCCCACTTCGACATCTCGGGTCGCTTCGACGTGCCGCGCAGCCCCCAGGGGCGGCCGGTGATCTTCCAGGCCGGCGACTCGGAGGAGGGTCGCGAGTTCGCGGCGTCGTCGGCCGACGCGATCTTCAGCCGGCACTCCACCAAGGAGGCCGGCCAGGCGTTCTACGCCGACGTCAAGGGGCGGCTTCCGAAGCACGGACGGCGGCGCGAGGACCTGCTGATCCTGCCCGCCGCGACGTTCGTCATCGGCGACACCGACGCCGAGGCCGCCGAGCTCGCGCACGAGGTCCGCCGGCAGCAGGTGTCGGGGCAGACGGCGCTGCGGTTCCTCGAGCAGGTGTGGAACCGGGACCTCTCCGCCTACGACCCGGACGGCCCGCTGCCCGACGTCGACCCGGCGGTGGGGGAGGACCACGTCGCGAAGGGCCGCGCGCAGGTGCGCATGTACCGCGACCCGCTGGCCACCGCGACGCAGTGGCGGGAGCTCGCCGCGGAGAAGGGGTACTCGATCCGGGAGCTGATGATCGAGGTGCAGAGCCGGCAGTCGTTCATCGGCAGCCCTTCGACCGTCGCCGCCACCATCGACGACCTGGTGCAGTCCGACGCGGCCGACGGCTACATCCTCGTCCCGCACATCACGCCCGGCGGGCTGGACCCGTTCGTCGACCGCGTCGTGCCCCTGCTCCAGGAGCGCGGCGTCTTCCGCGCCGACTACAGCGGGACGACGCTGCGCGACCACCTCGGCCTGGGACCGGCCTAGACGATCAGCGGCAGGCGCGGGTCGGGGTGGTCGCGACGTCCCGAGGCCGCCCGGACCCACGCCTCGTCGTCGGCCAGGTCGGCGGGACGGCCGGCCACCGTCCGGCGGGCGAGGAGCTCGTCGAGGATCCGTGCCGTGAGGGCGATGCCCTCACCGGTGGCGACGGCCGGCCGGTCGAGCGCGTCGGTGACGTCGATGCCGTGGACGACGGCCTCCACGACGCGGGTCGGCACCCACTCCTCGAGGGTCATCAGCGCGAAGAAGCCGGAACCGATGGTGGCGCGGTCGTGCTCGCGGATGCCGTCCAGGCTGCGGGCGAACGTGCTCTGCGTCTGCCGGACCAGGCTCTCGCGGGTCTGGTCGGCGGCGTGCTTGACCGCGTAGTCGTAGACGACCGGCGCGACCTGGCTGCGGTCGGCGATGAAGAACGACACCCGGTCCCGGCCGGGCTGGCCGTCCTGAAGCGTGTTGAGCAGGTTCAGGGTCAGCCCGATCGAGATGTCGATGTGCCCGACCAGGTCCGACACCCGCCAGTGCGGGACGCCGCCCTCCGGGACCAGGTGCGTCTGCCGCGTCCAGTCCTCGTCGGTCAGCCCGTCCAGGACGGCGGACACCGCCGCCAGCTCGCGCTCCAGAAGGTCGGTCGTGGTGAGGTGCGGATCCGTCATCGAAAGGCCCCTTCCGCGCGGATGGGCCGGGACGTTCGTCTCCTGCTGTGTGGCTGTCAAGGGCGCCGGCTCACCAGTCGCCGTCCGGCGGGGTGAACTGGCTGACGGTGAACTCCGCGCCCTGGGGGTCGCGCAGCAGTGCCGTCTTCGTCCACAGGTTGTCGTCCGCGCGGGTCACCGTGGCGCCGAGGCGCTCGGCGATGGCGGCGCTGTCGTCGCGGTCCACGACCGTGAAGGTCACGTGCCACTGCGCCGGCTGCCCGGGCTCGACCACGAGCAGGCCGCCGATCACGTCGGCGAAGCCCTGGGGGGCCGAGGCCTGGCGTTCGTGGATGCCGGGATCGACGGTCGCGGCGAGGTGATCGCCGTAGCCGGGGACCTGGATCATCGTCCCGGCGCCCTGCTCGATGTCGACGGCGATCCAGCCGAGCAGCGGCCCGTAGAAGGCCATCGCCGCGTCGCGGTCGGGGGTGTGCAGGTCGCTGAAGTTCCACGTCCCGGGCGCGTTGGTCAGCTGCGCGCCGAGCCGCCGGCCCGCCTGCCACAACCGGAACCCCGCCCCGAGGGGGTCGCTGCACACGGCTGAACGGCCCGCCGGGCCGGCGTCCTCGGGGAGGGCGAGGACCGTCCCGCCTCGGTCGGGGACGGTGGCGACCGTGGCGTCGATGTCGTCGACGGCGACGTAGGTGTTCCACCGGGCCGTCTCGCCGGCCTGCGCCGGGGCCAGCGCGCCGACGTCCTGGCCGTCCAGGGTCGCGATCAGGTACGAGCCGGGCCTGTCCGGTGGCATCGCGTCGGTGAGGGTCCAGCCGAAGACGCCGGCGTAGAACGCGCGTCCGGCGTCGAGGTCGGGCAGCGCGCAGTCGATCCAGCAGGTCACGCCGTGCGGATAGGTCCGTTGCATGGTCACCTCCGGGTTGGTCGGCCAGGAGGCTAGCGACGGGGGCCGACACTCTCTGCCTCGCCGAACCCGCCGACACGATCTGTGGACAGCCGTTTGACCTCGGGATTCAGGTCGTGGAACTGGTGTCAGGCCGGTATCCTTCGTACAGGCGTTCGAGTGTGGAGGAGGTGTCGTGGACGGCGTGCTGACGGCGTTCGAGGAGCTTGCGGCCGTGCGCCTTCACGGCCTGGGCCCGGCGCTGCTCGACCGCGCCCGCGATCTGGTCGCCGTGCGGAACCGGATCGACGCCGAGCTCGCGCGCACGGTGCGGCAGGCCGAGTGCCAGCAGGCGTTCGAGCACGACGGGACGACCTCGCCGCGGCTATGGCTGCGCGGGCACTGCCCCCCGGCTCTCTCCCGGCGCCGCCTCGCAGGCGGTGCGCAACGGCCGCGCCCTGGAGCGGCTGCCCGCGCTGGCCGCCGCGCACGCCGCGGGTGTGGTGACCGGTGACCAGGTGGCGGTGATCGGGAGGCATCTCGGCGTCACGAAGCAGCTCGAAGCCGAGGACGTCGACGTAGAAGTCCCGCGCGCGGTCCTGGTCGGGGACGGGGAGGGACGCGACCGGCATACCGGTGATCGCCGTGCCCCCGACGGTATCGACGGGTTGACGCCCTCAGCGGTAGCAGTAGGAGTCGCTGGACGCGTCGCCGCCCTGCAGGCGGGTCTGGTGCGGTCGGAGTCCGCGCCAGTCCTCGCCGGCCGGGAAGAACCGCTCGTCGATGCTCAGCCCACCGGACGACGGGTCGGTGTCGATCTTCGCCATCCAGGAGCCGACACCGGCGGGGAAGAACTGGTCGTCCCAGGCGCCGTAGAGGGAGTTGGTGATGTAGATCCGCCGGCCGTCGCGGCTGACCTCGACCATCTGCGGGCCGCCGGCCAGCGGCTGGTCCGGCGCCACGGGGTGCGGGGTCCGCCGGACGATGCCACCGAGGTGGACCGAGCCGACCTCGCGCGGGTTCGCCGGGTCGGAGACGTCGTACTGCTTGAGCTCGCCGATGCCCCAGCAGGAGACGTAGAGCATCTTGTCGTCGACCGAGAGGTCGATGTCGGTGACCAGCGGCGGGACGGCGCCGAACGGCTTGAGCGCCGGCGGCAGGTCATCGGGGTCGGCCGGCTCGGCGGGGATCGTGATGACCTTCTCGGCCTTCCACTCCTCGCCGTCGCGGAACCAGCGCCACACCGAGGCGGAGAGGTCCGCGGTGGAGACGACGACGCCGACGAAGCCCCAGGTGGCCTCGGGGTCGTGCGACGGCCGCAGCTCCAGCACCATCTGGTGCTCGGCGCCGAGGTCGACGGTCTGCAGGTTCCGGCCCTCGGCGAGGTCCCAGAAGTGCAGCGCGTGGCCGTACTTGCCGCCGAGCAGCAGTTCGGGCACCAGCCCGTTCTCGACCATCGCCGGCGTGCCCCACTCGCTGGAGACCAGCGTGTTCTGGTTGAGGTGCCACCAGGCGTCGTAGGCCAGGTACTGCGGTCCGCGGTCGGTCTCCCACGGGCGCAGGACGTCGAAGGTGCTGTGGTCCAGCAGCGCGATCCCACCGGGGCCCTCGTCGCCGTCCCCGCTGCCCAGGCAGGTGAGGAAGACGCCGTCCGGACCGCAGTGCAGCGTGTGCGGGCGCGAGTAGCCCGCCTTCTCGGCCAGCTCCTTCGCCGTGATCGTCTTGTGCAGGGTCGGGTTCTTGGGGTCCGGGTGGGTGTCGTAGACGTGGATGTTCGAGCTGCGCAGCCCGGGCAGCAGGAGGTACCGGCGCTGCAGGCCGTCGTGCCCCATGTCGTGGCCCTCGTGCTGGAGCGCGCTCGAGCAGGCGTTCCAGCCGAAGTGGTGCAGCTCGTCGCCGACGGTCGGGAGGTCGGCCCACCCGACGATCTGCCCGTAGGTGGGCGAGCCCGGGTCGGTGTCGACGACGGTCAGCGCATCCGGCTTCTCGGCCGCGCGGTCGAACGCCACGACGTAGGCGAGCCGCTCGGTCGGCGCCGCGATCGCCTCGGAGGGGCTGCGGTAGAAGGTCGGGTCCATCTGGTGCGTCGACGCGGTCATCGCCCGCCACTCCTCGGCTGATCGGACTGAACCGCGATCAAGCTAGTGGGAGATGGGGGTGGCGGTCCATGCCCGCGGGACGCCGTCCTCAGCAGTCGGACGGGGTCTCCCGTACTCGCCCCTCGACCAGGCAGGTGACGCCGGCGACGTGCGAGCGCGCACCGTCGAGATGCGCCTGGACGCGCTCCAGGACCGCGCTCTCCCCGCGCGGCAGGGTCACCAGGATCGGCCGGTGTGCGCGGACGGCGGGGTGCGCGAAGGCCTGCCCGACCAGGCGGGCGCCGAGATCCGCGGACAGGCCGGGCGCGTCGGCCCAGAAGTCGACGACGACCCGTTCGGCCTCCTCGGCCACCTGCGCCTCGGCGAGCCGGCCGGCGTCGGTCACCACGGAGACACCGGTGCGGCTGGTGAGCAGCTCCCACGGGCGGCCGTCCGGCGCCTCGCCGCTGATCCGGCGGGGGAACGTCGCGACCGGGCTGGGGGCGACCACGACAGCGGGCATGCGCTACCTCCGGCAGCGGTAGGGACGAACAGGAGCCCGGGACGACGGCCCGGCATCGCCGGCGAGCCGTTGTTGAGCCCGGTGCGCGTCAACCGTGCCGAACCACACGCCCGCCGGGCAGGGTCCTTCGTCCTGCGTCCCCCGAAAGGTCGATCACACGGGGTCGAGCCGGTAGCCGATCCCGCGCACGGTCACCAGCTGCCCCGACGCGAGGCCGAGCTTGCGGCGCAGCCGCGCCAGGTGGACGTCGACCGTCCGGCTCGACGACTCCGCGTCCGGGCCCCAGACCGCGGCGAGGAGCTGCGCGCGGGACAGGGTCCGGCCGGCCGAGCGCGCGAGGGTCAGCAGCAGCTCGAACTCCCGCGCCGTCAGCCGCACCCGGCGTCCCGACACGACGACCGAGTAGGCGTCCGGCTCCAGCTGCAGGCGGCCGATCCGCAGCGGGCCCGCCTCGGGGTCCGGCGGAGCCGCCGCCGGCGGCGATCCGGCCAGGACGCCGAGGCGCCGGGCCAGGTCCGGCAGCACCGCGGGGTCCGAGCAGAGCAGCTCGCCGTCCTCGGTGAGGACGACGACCGCGACGGGACGTGCCGTCGGAGCGGGTCCGGCCGGCAGCAGGCGCAGCGGGGTGACGGGGGCGGCCGTCATGACGGATCTCCTGGAGGGGGCAGCGGATGGGCGCGGGCGGCGGGGCGCGTCAGTGCACGCGGGGACCGCGCCGACATCCGGAGGCCGTCGTCCGGACGAGGTCGACGTGCAGGCGCCGGCTCAGCGTCGGGAGGACCACGTCCGTGTTCGTACCACGACCGCGCCCCATTTCGCACCAAATCAGTAGGAAATCATCGGGCGGCCCAGCGGCGGGTCGGCGCGGCCAGGTGCAGCGCGAACCCGACGAGGGTCAGCGCCTGGAACAGGTAGGCCTCCGTCTCGTGCACCCAGAGGATCTTGTAGAGGCCGAAGCAGAACAGCGCCGAGAGCATCACCAGCCCGACGACCCAGCCGCGCCGCGAGCCGCGCAGCAGGCCGACGCCGCCGCACCACCAGCCGACGAGGGCGGCGGAGAACGCGGGGACGGCGACGTACGCCCACGGGCCGCCCTCGAGGAACGAGAACACGATCCCGGCGATCGCGGTGACGCTGCCCAGCAGGATCGAGAAGACGGCGGAGACGGCGGGCAGCGCGGGGATCCGGCGGCGGGTCGCCGGCGAGCTGGGGACGGCGCGGGTGGTGGTCACGGAGCTTCTCCTGTCGGGTCGCCGGGGCCGATCCCCGGACGGCGCCGACGGTCGCCGTCCCGCCGTCCCGGCCGGATCGGCGCCCGCGTCCCGATGCAGGTCGGGACGCGGTGTCCCATGACGCCGGGACGTCCGTCGGCCACCATGACCGCGTGCAGTCGACGGTCGCGGTGGAGCAGCGCCGGGCGAGCGCGCTCGCTCCCGTGCTGGCCGCGGTGCTCGTCGCCGCCGTCGCGGTCGAGCTGATCGCGCCGGCCCTCGGCCCCGGCGGCTACCGGACAGGCTGGCTGTGGTGGGTCTCCGGGCCGGTCGCGGCGGCGGCCTTCGGCACCCCGGCCGTGCTGCTGCTGCGCCGCGACCCCCGCTCGGTGACCGGCGCCTGGCTCGCGGTCGTCGCCGTCCTCAGCGTGGTCGCGCAGGCGGCCGCCGCGTGGGCGTGGCTGGCCCTGGTCGGCCGCCCCGAGTGGCACCTGCCCGGCGGCGAGCCGCTGCTGTGGGTCGGCGGGACCGCGTGGCTGCCCGGCTACTTCCTGCTGCCGACCGTGCTGCTGCTGCTCGCGCCGGACGGCCGGCCGCCGGGGCCGTGCTGGCGCCCGGTCCTGGCGGGCGCGCTGGCCGCGATCGTCCTGGTGACCGTCCTCAACGCCGTGACGCCGTACCGCACCGGCGCGGGCGTGGACACGATCATCCCCGACCAGCCCGCCTCGCTGACCAACCCGCTGGCCGCGCCGGCGGCGGCCGAGGCGCTGGGCTGGAGCGTCGCGCTGCTGCCGCTGGCCGCCGCCGCGGCCCTTGCCGCGCTGGTCGTGCGGTGGCGCCGCGCCGGCGACCGGGAGCGCCGGCAGCTGCGCGTGGTGCTCACCGGCGCGGTCGCCACGGTCGTGCTCATGGCCGGCACGTTCGCGGTGCCGCACCCGTGGTTCCTGCTGGTCGTGGCGGTGGCCCTGGTGCCGTACCCGCTCGCGCTCGGGGTGGCCGCGGCCCGGCATGGCCTGTTCGACCTCGACCTGGTGGTCCGACGGTCGGTCGTCTTCGGCCTGGTCAGCGGGTGCGTCGTCGCGGCCTACGTGCTGGCCATCGTGGGCCTCGGCGGGGTTCTCGGGCGGACGACGGGGGCGCCGCTGGTCGCCACCGCGGTCGTCGCGGTCGGCGTCGCGCCGCTGTACGCATGGCTGCAGCGGCGGGTGGACCGCTGGCTCTACGGCAACCGCTCCGACCCGGCCGGCGCCGTCCGTGGCCTCGCCGAGCGCTGGCAGGCGGGCACCTCGCTGGACGAGGTCGCGCACGACCTGGCCACCGGACTGCGGCTGCCGTCGGCGCGGATCTCCACGGCGTTCGGTCCGGCCGGCGCGTGGGGCGCCCCGCGCGAGCCGCTCACCCGGGTGCCGCTGAGGCACGCCGGCACGGTGGTCGGCGAGCTCGTCGTCGGCACCCGGGAGCCGGGCCGGCCGCTGCCCCGCCGCGACGTCGCCGCGCTGGCGGAGATGGCCACCTACGTCGCGGTCGTCGTCCACGCGCTGGCGCTGACCGAGGACCTGCAGCGCTCCCGCGAGCGGATCGTCGTCGCCCGCGAGGAGGAGCGCCGCCGGCTGCGCCGCGACCTGCACGACGGCCTCGGCCCGGAGCTCGCGTCGATCGCGCTGCAGCTGGAGACCGTCCGCGACCTCGCCGACGGGCCGGACACGCCGGCCGGGGCCCTCACCGAGTCGCTGCGCGGGCAGCTGCGCGGCGTCCTCGGTGAGGTGCGGCGGATCGTCGACGACCTGCGCCCGCCGGTGCTCGACGACCTGGGGCTGGCCGAGGCGCTGGCGCAGCTGGGCAGCCGGTTCACCGGCTCGAGCACGGAGGTGGACGTCGACGTGGCCGACCTGCCGCCGCTGACCGCGGCGACCGAGCTGGCGCTGCTGCGCATCGCGGGGGAGGCGCTGACCAACGCCACCCGGCACGGCCGGGCCACCCGCTGGACGGTCGCGCTGGCGGTGGAGGACGGGCTGCTCGCGCTGACCGTCAGCGACAACGGCCGCGGCCTGCCCGGCGAGCCGGGGCGGCCCGGGGTGGGGCTCGCCTCGATGCGCGAGCGGGCGCTGGAGCTCGGCGGCTCGTGCACCGTGGAGTCGGTGCCGGGGGAGCGGACGACGGTGCGGGCCCTGCTGCCGCTGGGGCGGACGTCGTGAGCCTGCGCGTGCTGGTCGCCGACGACCACCCCCTCTACCGCGACGGCATCGTGGCGGCACTGGCCGCGATCGGCACCGCCGAGGTCGTGGGCACCGCGGCGGACGGCGAGGAGGCGGTCGCTCGGGCGCTGGAGCTGCGCCCCGACGTCGTCCTCATGGACCTCTCGATGCCCGGCGTCAACGGCGTGGAGGCCACCCGGCGGATCACCGCGGAGTGCCCGGAGGTCGCCGTCCTCGTGCTGACCATGCTCGAGGGGGACGACTCGGTGCTCGCAGCGGTGAAGGCCGGCGCGCGCGGCTACCTGGTCAAGGGCGCCGACCGCGCGGAGATCGCCAGCGCGCTGGACGCCGTCTCCCGCGGCCAGGCGGTGTTCGGCAGCGGCGTGGCCGAGCGGATGCTCGGCCGGCTCACCGATCCGCCGCGCCGCGGGGCCTCCGCGGTGTTCCCGCAGCTGACCGAGCGGGAGGCCGAGATCCTCGACCTGCTCGCCGAGGGCCTGGGCAACGCGGCGATCGCCCGCAGGCTCTTCCTGTCGGAGAAGACCGTGCGCAACCACGTGAGCAACGTGCTCGCCAAGCTCCCGGCGGCCGGCCGGCAGGAGGCCGCCGATATCGCCCGCGCGGCGCGGCGCTGACCGCAGGCGGTCAGGCGGCGGCCCCGGTGACCCCGTGCGGGTCGATGACGTACTTGCGGGCGACGCCGGAGTCGAACTCGGCGTAGCCGCGCGGCGCGTCGTCCAGGCCGATCACGGTCGCGTTGACCGCCTTCGCGATCTGCACGCGGTCGTGCAGGATCGCCATCATCAGCCGCCGGTTGTAGCGCATCACCGGGCACTGCCCCGTGGTGAACGACAGCGACTTCGCCCAGCCGGTGCCCAGCGACAGCGACAGCGCGCCGACCTGGGCCGCCTCGTCGATGCCACCCGGGTCGCCGGTCACGTACAGGCCCGGGATGCCGATCGCGCCGCCCGCGGCGGTCAGCGCCATCAGCGAGTTCAGCACCGTGGCCGGCGCCTCGTGGGCGGCGTCCGCGCCGTGCCCGCGCGCCTCGAAGCCGACCGCGTCGACCGCGGCGTCGACCTCCGGGACGCCGAGGAGCTGCTCGACCTGGTCCTTCGGGTCGCCCTTCGAGACGTCGACGGTCTCGCAGCCGAACGAGCGGGCCTGCGCCAGCCGGTCCTCGTTGAGGTCCCCGACGATCACGACGGCGGCGCCGAGGAGCTGTGCCGACGCCGCGGCGGCCAGGCCCACGGGGCCGGCGCCGGCGACGTAGACCGTCGAGCCGGTGCCGACGCCGGCGGTGACCGCGCCGTGGTAACCGGTCGGGAAGATGTCCGAGAGCATCGTCAGGTCGAGGATCTTCTCCATCGCCTGGTCGCGGTCGGGGAACGGCAGCAGGTTCCAGTCCGCGTAGGGCACCATCACGAACTCCGCCTGACCGCCGAGCCAGCCGCCCATGTCGACGTAGCCGTACGCCGAGCCGGGCCGGTCGGGGTTGACGTTCAGGCAGATGCCGGTCTTGCCCTCCTTGCAGTTGCGGCAGCGCCCGCAGGCGATGTTGAACGGCACCGAGCAGACGTCGCCGACCCGGATGAACTCCACGCCGGGGCCGGTCTCGACCACCTCGCCGAGGATCTCGTGGCCGAGCACGAGCCCGTGCGGCGCCGTCGTCCGGCCGCGGACCATGTGCTGGTCGCTGCCGCAGATGTTGGTGGTCAGCACCTTCAGGATCGCGCCGTGCGGGCACTCCCGGCCCACGTTGTCCGGGTGCACGCCCGGCCCGTCGCGCAGGACCAGCCCGGGGTAGTCGAGGTCGTTGACCTCGACGGTGCCGGGGCCCTGGTAGGTGACGCCGCGGTTGTCGGCCATGGGTTGCCCTCGCCTTCTCTGGAGTGGATCCGCCGAAATGCCGAAATGCCGAAATGCCGAGGGGCCGCGGACCGCGTGGTCCGCGGCCCCTCGGGTCGCGCCGGTGGTCAGGCCGGGAAGCCGACCGAGTGGGTGTCCTGGAACTCGCGGATGCCTTCGATGCCCATCTCGCGGCCCATGCCGCTCTGGTTGAAGCCGCCGAAGGGCGCGCGCTCGTCGAGGAATGCGGCACCGTGCGAGTTGACGAACGTGTAGCCGGTGCGCAGCTGCCGGGCCACCGCCGCGGCGCGGTCGAGGTCCGCGGTCCACACCGACGAGCACAGGCCCGACCAGGTGTCGTTGGCCCGGGCGATCGCGTCGTCCTCGTCGTCGAACGGCAGGATCGGCAGCGTCGGGCCGAACTGCTCCTCGACCACCACGCGGGTGTCGTCCGCGGGATCGAGGACCAGCGACGGGCGCAGGAAGTTGCCGCGGGAGATGTCGGCGCCGTCGGCCGCCTCGCCGAACTCGCGGACCTCGGCGCCGGACTCGCGCGCCTGGGCCAGCAGCTCCTGCACGTACTCCTTCTGCCGGGCGCTGTGCAGCGGGCCCATGGTCACGCCCTCGTCGAGGCCGTGGCCGAGCCGCTGGGCGGCCAGGAGCTCCGACAGCCCGTCGACCACCTCGGCGTAGCGCGAGCGGTGCACGTACAGCCGCTTGGTCGCCATGCAGATCTGCCCGGTCGAGTCGAAGGTGCCGGAGAACAGCTTCTGCATCGCCTCGGCGCCGAGGTCGGCGTCGGGCAGGATGATCGCCGGGTCGTTGCCGCCCAGCTCCAGGGCGACCCGGGTGAGCGTCTCGGACGCCATCGCCATGATCCGCTTGCCGCCGCCGACGCTGCCGGTGAAGCAGACCTTCTTGACCCGGTCGTCCTGGATCAGCGCGCCGCCGATCTCGGCGTCGGCGCCGGTGACCACGTTGAGGACACCCGGCGGCAGCAGCTGTGCCACCTGCTGCACGGTGCGCACCGTGGCCAGCGGGGCGGTGGGCGGCGGCTTCACCACGACGGTGTTGCCGGCCAGCAGCGCCTGCGGGAGCGAGGCGGCCAGGATGGCCAGCGGCCAGTTGAACGGCACGATGATCGTGACCACCCCGAGCGGGAGGTAGGAGATCTCGGTCCGGTACGGCGGCGCTGCGAGCTTCGAGACGTTGTCGAGCTCGTCGGCCAGTTCCGCCGCGAGGGCGAAGCGGTGGGCGAACACGATGGAGTCGATGAACGACTCCATGCGGATCTTGCCGTTCTCGCGGGTGAGCACCTCGGCGGTCGCCGGGCGGTCGGCCTCGAGCGGGGCGAGCGCGGCCATGATCTGCGCGGCCCGGTCCTGCGGCGTGCGCGCGGCCCAGGCCGGGAACGCCCGGTGGGCGGCGGCGACCGCCTGCTCCGCTTGCTTGGCGCCGGCGGCCGCGGCGTAGCCGACGACGGAGACGCCGTCGGCCGGGTCGATCACCTGCAGAGCGTCGTCCGCGGTGCGGATCTCGCCGTCGATGAAGAGGTCTGTCCGGATCTCGGGCAGCTGGTCCAAAGACACCATCGTCTGCTTCCTCGGGGGTCGGCACAGGGCCACAGGCGCCTGTGTTCCGGGTCACGCTAGGTCGGCCGGCTCCGCGGTTCCGCAGGCATCCGACCTGTCCGGCCCGCGACATCTGACGTACGGGCACGCCGACGTCCGGCCTGGTCGCCGGGACCGGGATCGTGGCTGACTAGTCTCCCCGGCTTCACGCCCGGGTACCGGGAGCAGAGTGAATCCGGGAGGACGACCATGCCCACCGTTCGCACGACGACCTACGACCTGCTCCGCTCCTGGGGGCTGACCACCGTCTTCGGCAACCCCGGCTCCAACGAGCTGCCCTTCCTCGACGGTTTCCCCGACGACTTCCGCTACGTCCTCGGCCTGCACGAGGGCGCCGTGCTGGCGATGGCCGACGGGTACGCGCAGGCCACCGGCCGCCCGGCGCTGGTCAACCTGCACTCCGCGGCCGGCCTCGGCAACGCGATGGGCGTGCTCGCCAACACCAAGGCGTCGCACACGCCGCTGGTCATCACCGCGGGGCAGCAGGCGCGCGCGATGGTCGGGCTGGGGTCGGTGCTCGCCGAGCCGCAGATGACCCGGGTGCCCGAGCCCCAGGTGAAGTGGTCCTTCGAGCCGGCCCGCGCCGAGGACGTGCCGCGCGCGCTGTCCGAGGCGTTCCACCTGGCCACGCTGCCGCCGGCGGGGCCGGTGTTCGTGTCGCTGCCGCTGGACGACTGGGCGCGGCCCGTGGTGGACGACGAGGTCGCTCTCCTCGGCCGGCGCACCGTGCGCGCCGCCGGGGCCCTCCCGACGGACCTGCTCGCCGAGCTGGCCGGCCGGCTGACCGCGGCCCGCGCGCCCGCCCTCGTGGTCGGCCCCGAGGCGGACGACGAGCGGGCGTTCCCCCTGGTCGTGGCCCTGGCCGAGCGGCTGGGGGCCGCCGTGTGGACCGCGCCCACCCCGCCGCGCTGCCCGTTCCCGACCCGGCACCCGCTCTGGCAGGGCGTGCTGCCGCCGAGCATCGCCGGCGTGGCCGAGCACCTGGCCGGCGCGGACCTCGTGCTGGTGCTGGGCGCGCCGGTGTTCCGCTACCACGCCTACCGGCCCGGGCCGTGGCTGCCGCGGGGCACCGAGCTGGTCGCCGTCGGCGCCGATCCGGGCTCGGCGGCGCGCGCCGCGTTCGGCGACGCGATCGTGGCCGACGTCGCGACCGTCGCCGCGCAGCTGCTCGACGTCCTGCCGCCGGCCGACCGCCCGGCCCCGCCCCGGCGGACCCGGCCCGACGTCGCGCTCGGGGACGCCCCGTTCGCCGCCGACGCCGTCTTCGCGGAGCTGTTCCGGGCGCTGCCCGAGGGCACCCGGGTGGTCAACGAGTCGACGTCCAACACGTCCCAGTTCTGGACCCACCTGGACCTCGACCGGCCGCGCAGCCTGTTCTTCCCGGCCGCCGGCGGGCTGGGCTTCGGGCTGCCGGCGGCGGTCGGCGTCGCGCTCGCCGACCCCGGCCGGCCGGTGGTCGCGGTGCTCGGCGACGGCGCCGTCCAGTACGGCGTGACCGGCCTCTGGACGGCGGCGCAGCTCGGCCTGCCGGTGACCTTCCTCGTGCTGCGCAACGGCAACTACGGGGCGCTGCGCAGCTTCGTGGCCCAGCTCGGCGTCGAGGGCGCCCCGGGCCTCGACCTGCCGGAGCTGGACGCGGTGCGCGTGGCGGAGGGCTACGGCCTCGCGGCGCGCCGGGTGGCCGACGCCGGCCAGCTGGCCGACGAGATCGCGAAGCTCTCCGCCGACGGCGGGCCGCGGCTGCTCGAGGTGCCGATCACGGCCGAGACCAGGGCACTCGGCTGAGCCTGCGACGGATGACGTAGCCGCGGCGGGTCGGAAGACGGGGCCGGAACGGGCCCGCGCGCCCACGACTTCGGCTCGCCCAGCGGCTTCCATTCCTACAGCGGTGAGACGCCCGTCACCCGGCGTCCCACACCCACCCAGCCCGCCGGCGTCCAGAGGAGCACGCACCCGTGGCCACAGCCAGTACGACCAAGCCGCTGTCGAAGAAGGGCATCTTCGCGGCCAGCTTCATCGGCACGTCGATCGAGTGGTACGACTACTACATCTTCGGCACCGCCGCCGCGCTGGCGTTCGGCAGCCTGTTCTTCCCGCAGTTCTCGTCCGTCGCGGGCACGCTCGCCGCGTTCGCCACCTTCGCCGTCGGCTTCATCGCCCGCCCGCTCGGGGCCGCGGTCATCGGCCACTTCGGCGACCGGATCGGCCGCAAGTCGATGCTGGTCCTCACCCTGCTGATGACCGGCGGGGCGACCTTCCTCATCGGCGTGCTGCCCACGTACGCGGCGATCGGCGTCGGTGCCCCGCTGCTGCTGGTGCTGCTGCGGCTGATCCAGGGCTTCGGCGTCGGCGGCGAGTGGGGCGGCGCCGTCCTCATCGCCACCGAGCACGCGAGCCCGCGCCGGCGGGCCGTGTACGGCAGCTTCGCGCAGTTCGGCGTCCCGGTCGGCGTGCTGACCTCGAACCTGGCGTTCCTGGCCGTGTCGGGCCTGTCCACCGAGGAGTTCCTCAGCTACGGCTGGCGCATCCCGTTCCTGATCAGCCTGGTGCTGGTCGTCGTCGGCCTGCTGGTGCGCAGCAAGCTGCAGGACGCGCCGGAGTTCGCGGAGGTCAAGAAGCACAAGGCGGTCAGCAAGGTGCCGGTCGCCGAGCTGGTGCGCCGGCAGCCGCGCAACCTGGTCCTGGCCAGCCTGGCCTCGATCGCGCCGCCCGCGGTCGGCTACACGGTGATCGTCTACATGCTCACCTACGGCACGACCGTCGTCGGCTTCGACCGCCCGACCCTGCTGACCCTGATCCTGCTCTCGACCGTCGTGTGGATCGGCACGATCGTGGCCTCCGCCGTCCTCTCCGACCGGTTCGGGGCGAAGAAGGTGTACGCGCTCGGCGCGCTCACCGCGGTGCTCTGGCCGCTGCCGATGTTCGCGCTGGTCAACACCGGCGAGGTCTTCCCGGCGTTCGTCGCGTTCACCGTGGCCGCGCTGGTCCAGGGCCTCATGGCCGGCGCGCAGGGCGGGCTGTTCACCGAGATCTTCGACGTCCGGCTGCGCTACAGCGGCATCTCGATCGCCTACCAGCTCGGCGGCATGATCGGCGGCGCGATCACCCCGATCGCGGCGACCGCGCTCTACGGCAGCTACGGCTCGTCCACGCCGATCGCGATCTACGTCGCGGCGCTCTCGCTGGTCAGCCTGGTGGCGGTGCTCGGCCTGCGCACCGTCGCGCAGCCGGCGTCCGCCCCGGCGCCGCAGGTCGCCGGCGCCGCACCAAGCGCGGTGCGGTGACCGGACCGCGACCTGCCGCCGCGCCGGCCGGGGCCCTCGGGCTCCGGCCGGCGCGGCGGCGTCCGTTCGGCCCCCGGTACGGTTCGGCCGAGGACGCCGGACCGGCACCCGGGCGCCCGGGGCGGGAGGCGGCGGTGGACAGCGCGGGCGAGCTCGACGCCGCCGTGCTGCGCACCCTGGTCGCGGTCTCCGGCGACGGGCTGCTGGTCGTCGACTCCGACGGCCGGATCACCGCCCTGAACTCCGCGGCGGCCGAGCTGCTCGGCGCACCCGCGGCGGAGCTGCTGGGCCGGGAGGTGCCGCGCCCCGTCGTCGACACCGACGTCGACGGCCCGGGCGGGCGCCGGCGGACCGCCTGGGTGGCCCCCGACGGGCGCCGCCGCGACCTGGAGTACCGCGCGGCCGAGCTGCCCGGGGGCGGCTCCGCCGTCTGGGTCACCGACGTGACCGACGCCGTCCGCCAGCAGGAGCGGCTGACCGCGATCACCCGCGCGGCCTCCAGCGTCGCCGACGCCTACTCCCTGCGGGCGACGCTGGACGCGGTGGCCACCGAGATCGTCATGACCGCCAACATCTCCGCCGTCCAGATCCTCGCCCTCGACGACCCCCACGACGAGCTGCGCATCCTCGGCATGGCCGGCTTCGGCACGGCGCCGGACTTCCCGGCGAAGCTCAGCGCGGTCCGGCGGCTCGGCGGCGAGGTGCTGTTCATGGCGGCGCTGCAGCGCGGCGAGCCGGTGGTGTCGCTGCACCGCAAGGCGGCGATCATGGCCGACCCCACCTGGGCGCCGCTGCACGAGATCATGGGCACCCCGGACTGGGACAGCTTCGTGGCGATGCCGATGGTGGTCCGCGGCCGGCCGCTCGGCGTCATCAACGCCTACTACCTGCCGGGGGAGGATCCCGGCCCGCGGTCGCTGACCTTCCTCGCGGCCATGGCCGACCACGCCGCGGTCGCCATCGACACGGCGGCGCTGCTGGCCCAGACCCGCTCGCAGGCGCAGACCGACGAGCGCCGCCGGCTGGCCCGCGACCTGCACGACTCGGTGGTGCAGCAGGTCTTCTCGATGCGGATGCAGGCGGAGGCGCTCAAGGCGCAGCTGGACCGTCCCGGCGCCGATCCGGTCCGGGTGCGCAGCGGCGCGGAGGAGCTCGCCGAACTGTCGCAGAGCGTGCTGGCCGACCTGCGCGGGCTGGTGTTCGAGCTGCGCCCGCTGGACCTCGCCGAGCGCGGGCTGGTCGACGCCGTCCGTGCGCACGCGGCCGCGGTGGAGGCGCGCACCGGGCTGCGCATCGCCGTGCACGCCGCCGACGACCTGGACCTCGACCTGTCCATCGACATCCAGGAGGACCTCTACCGGATCGTCCAGGAGGCGCTGCACAACGTGGTCAAGCACGCCCGCGCCACCCTGGCCGAGGTGGCGGTCACCGTCGGCGGCGACCGGCTGCGCGTCGAGGTCCGGGACGACGGCCCCGGGACGGCGCAGCCCGCGCCCGAGGAGGGCCGGCAGAGCCTGGGGCTGATCTCGATGCGCGAGCGGTCCCAGCGGTGGGGCGGCCGGCTGGTCGCCGGGCCCCGAGCGGACGGCGGCTGGGGCGTCGAGGTCTCCCTCCCGCTGCCCGGCGGCTCGCGGCCGACGCGGAGGCGCTCCGATGACGGCTGAGGGGGTCGTGCGGGTGCTGCTCGTCGACGACCACGCGATCGTCCGGCGCGGCGTGCAGGCCTACGTCGACACCCTGCCGCACCTGGAGGTGGTGGCGGAGGCCGCCGACGGGCAGCAGGCGCTCGACCTGCTGCACGAGCGGCAGACGCTGGGGCAGCCGCTGCCCGACGTCGTCCTCATGGACCTGCAGATGCCGCGGATGGACGGCGTCGCCGCGACCGAGGCGATCGGCCGCACCTACCCCGACATCAAGGTCGTCGTCCTGACCAGCTTCGGCGAGGTCGAGCGGGTGCACGCGGCGCTGGCCGCCGGCGCGGCCGGGTACGTGCTCAAGGACGCCGACCCCGCGGAGGTGGCCACCGCGATCACCGCCGCGGCCGCCGGCGAGGTGCACCTGGACGCCGCCGTCGCCCGCCAGCTCGCCCGCCGCATGGCCGCGCCGCAGGTCGGCCTCAACGCGCTGACCGCGCGGGAGCGGGAGATCCTCACGCTGGTCGCGCAGGGGCACTCCAACCGCGACATCGCCGAGCTGCTGGTGATCAGCGAGCGCACCGCCCGCACCCACGTGAGCAACGTGCTCGCCAAGCTGCAGCTGTCCTCTCGCACGCAGGCGGCGCTGCTGGCGATCCGCGAGGGCCTCATCCCGCCGACGGGCTGACCGCGACGGATGACGTAGCACGGAGCTGACATCGGGCCGATCCGGCCGGCGGCCCCGCTTCCTAGGTTGGTTCGTGAGCGCGGTTCCCCGTGCTCAGCACTCCAGCAACGACGCAGGGAGGTTCGCGCCGCCGTGACTTCGACCGTCCTCGACGCGCCCGTCACCCGCACCGCATCCGACTTCGCGGCCGACGTGGTGGTGCACCGCCGCCGGGACGCCGCCGACGGGGTGGTGGCCCTGGAGCTGGCGCTGCCCGACGGCGGCGACCTGCCGGCCTGGGCCCCGGGCGCGCACATCGACGTCGAGCTGCCGACCGGGCTCACCCGGCAGTACTCGCTGTGCGGCGACCCGGCCGACCTGCGCACCTGGCGGATCGGCGTGCTGCGGGAGGCCGGCGGCCGCGGCGGCTCCCGCTGGATCGCCGACGAGCTGGCAGAGGGCGACAAGCTCTCCGTGCGCGGCCCGCGCAACAACTTCCCGCTGCTGCCCGCCGCCCGCTACGTGTTCGTCGCCGGCGGCATCGGGATCACCCCGCTGCTGCCGATGATCGCGGCGGCCCGGGCGGCCGGCGCCGACTGGGAGCTGCACTACGGCGGGCGCACCCGCGCCTCGATGGCGTTCGTCGCGGAGCTCGCCGGGCACGGCGACCGCGTGCGCCTGCACCCGCAGGACGAGGTCGGCCTGCTCCCGCTGGATGACGTCCTCGGCACGCCGGCGCCGGGCACGCTGGTCTACTGCTGCGGTCCCGCGCCGCTGCTCGACGCGGTCGAGGCGCGCTGCCGCGAGTGGGGTCCGGGCGTGCTGCACGTCGAGCGGTTCACCGCTGCGGCGGCCCCGGCCGGCGCCGCCGCCACCGCGTTCGAGGTCGTCTGCGAGCGCTCGGGGCTCACCGTCGAGGTGACCCCGGAACAGAGCGTCCTCGAGGCGGTGGAGAACGCCGGCATCGACGTGCTCTCCTCCTGCACCGAGGGGGTATGCGGCACCTGCGAGACCACGGTGCTCGAGGGCGAACCCGACCACCGCGACTCCCTGCTCACCGACGACGAGAAGGCCGCCGGCGACACGATGATGATCTGCGTCTCCCGCTGCCGGGGCGCGCGGCTCGTGCTCGACCTCTGATCCGAAGGAGACCCCCTGTGTCGACCAACCCCCTCGTGCGCAACGGCTGGTACGTCGGCGCCTGGTCCGACGAGGTCGGCCGGACGCTGATGCAGCGCTGGATCTGCGGGCGGCCGGTGTGCTTCTACCGGCTCTCCGACGGCAGCGTGAACGCCATCGAGGACCGCTGCCCGCACCGGCGCTACCCGCTGTCGCTCGGCCGGCTCGAGGACGACGTCATCACCTGCAACTACCACGGCTACAAGATCGACGGCTCCGGCACCTGCGTCGGCGTCGCCGAGCAGCCGGACACGCCCAAGGCGTCGGTGCACCGCTTCCCGCTGGTGGAGCGCGACGGCATCGTGTGGATCTGGCCCGGGGACGCCGACCGGGCCGACCCCGCCGACATCCCCGACGTCTCGTGGCTCTCCGACGAGAACTGGACCCACGTGCAGGGCGTCGTGCCGCTGAAGTCCCGGCAGATCCTGCTGGTCGAGAACCTGCTCGACCTGACCCACGAGACGTTCCTGCACCCGGGCAGCATCGGCAACGCCGCGGTCGCCGCCACCCCGATCGACGTGACCAGTGAGGGGAACCGGGTCTCGTTCGTCCGGCACATGATCGGCATCGAGGCGCCGCCGTTCTACCGGTCGTCGATGGGCGTCACCACCGACATCGACCGGTGGCAGGACGGCGACTTCTACGCTCCCGGTGTGTTCGTCCTGAACATCCGGATCGCGCCGACCGGCACCGAGGAGCCCGAAGGCTTCCACATGAAGGTCCTCTACGGCATGACGCCGGAGACCGAGACGACGACGCACGACTTCTTCGCCCTCGGCCGCGACTACAAGATCGACGACGCCGAGCTGTCGGCGTTCCAGCTCCAGCAGCAGCTGGCGGTCATGCAGGAGGACGTCGACGCCCTGGAGATCCAGGAGGTCATGGTCGCCAGCGACCCGGGCATGGTCGAGTCGTCGATCCGCTCGGACGTCGCCGGCATCCGCGGCCGCCGGCTGATCGAGCGGATGGCCAAGGCGGAGGCCGCCGCGGCGGCGGACGCGCCCGCCCGCCGTCCGCGGCCGGCGGCGGTGGCCGGGGCATGAGCACGTTCGTCCTCGTCCACGGCGCCTGGCACGGCGGGTGGTGCTGGGACCGGGTCGCGCCGCTGCTGCGGGCCGCCGGTCACCAGGTGCACGCCCCGACGCTCACCGGGCTCTCCGAGCGGGCGCACCTGCTCTCGCCGCTGGTCGGCCTCGACACCCACGTCGAGGACGTCGTCCGGCTGATCGACACGTTCGCCCTGACCGACGTCGTCCTGGTCGGGCACAGCTACGCCGGGCAGATCGTGACCGCCGTGGCCGACCGCCGTCCCGACGCGGTCGCGAGACGGGTCTACCTCGACGCGTTCGTCGGCGCCGACGGCGAGGCGGCGCGCGACCTGCTGCCCGAGACCGTCGAGCACCACTGGGCGGAGTCCGCGGCCGAGCAGGGCTTCGGCTGGCTGGTGCCGGTGCGCAAGCTCTCGGTGCTCGGCGTGACCGAGCAGGCCGACGTCGACTGGCTGACCCCGAAGCTCACGCCGCACCCGTGGAAGACCTACACCGACCGGCTGCACCTGACCGGCGCGGCCGACCGGGTGCCGGCCGCGTTCGTCGAGTGCGTGTCGTGGATGCGGGTGTTCGCCGCGCAGGCCGACCGGGCACGGGAGCGCGGCTGGCCGGTGCACGAGCTCGACACCGGCCACGAGGCGATGGTCACCGCCCCCAAGGCGCTGGCCGACGTCCTGCTCGAGCTGGCCGTCTGACAAGGGAGAAGTGTCGTGGAGTTCCTCGTCCGGTCCGAGAACCGGCTGCCCGCCGACACCCCGCCCGAGCGCCGCGAGGAGCTGCGGGCGGGGGAGCGCGCGCGGGCGATGGAGCTGCGCGCGGCCGGGATCCTCAAGCGGCTGTGGCGGGTGCCGGGCCGCAACGCGACGATCGGCCTGTACGAGGCCGCCGACCCCGCCGAGCTGCACGACGCGCTCATGTCGCTGCCGATGGCGCCGTGGCTGGACGTGCACGTCGAGGCGCTGGCCACCCACCCCCAGGAGCGCCGGTGACTCCCCGGGAGCTGCGCATCTCCTTCCGCCAGCACGACGGCGAGATGGTCGGTCGCTGCTGGTGCGGGCGCACCTTCACCAGCCCGCACCCGCGGCAGCTGTGGGAGTGGCTCGACGATCACGACCACGCCCCCGCGCCGCGCCCGGCGGAGGTGCGGTGGTGACCCGCTTCGAGGTGCCCGGGACGCCGGTGTTCGACGGGCAGACCAGCCGGCGCGGCTTCCGGATGAACAAGCTGTTCATGAGCCTGCGCGACGCGGCCGCCCGGGAGCGGTTCCTGGCCGACGAGGCCGCCTACTGCCGCGAGTTCGGGCTGACCGCCGAGCAGCAGCAGGCGGTCCTGGACCGCGACTGGCAGGCGATGATCGACCTCGGCGGCAGCATCTTCTACGTCTACAAGCTGGCCATGATGGACGGCCGGTCGATGCAGTACCTCGGCGGCGTGTTCAGCGGCATGACCGAGGAGGAGTTCGTGGCGGCGATGCGATCGGGTGGACGGCGAGGGGGAGGAGACGCTGATGGCTGAGGTGATCTGGGGCCTGGCGACCTCGCACGTGCCCTCGATCGGCGCCGCGATGGACCGGGGCAAGACCGAGGACCCGAACTGGAAGGCGCTCTTCGACGGCTACGCCCCGGCGCGGGCGTGGCTGGCCGAGCACACGCCGGACGTCGCGATCGTCGTCTACAACGACCACGCGAACGGCATCGACCTCGACATCGTCCCGACCTTCGGGATCGGCACCGCCGACCGGTACGAGGTGGCCGACGAGGGCTTCGGCCGCCGTCCGGTGCCCGACGTCGTCGGCGACTCGGACCTGTCCCTGCACCTGCTGGAGAGCCTGGTCGACGAGGGCTTCGACCTCACCGTGTTCCAGGAGCTCGCCGTCGACCACGGGTTCACCGTGCCGCTGTCGGTGTGGACGCCGGAGCCCGGCGAGGCGTGGCCGTGCCCGGTCATCCCGCTGCTGGTCAACGTCATCCAGTACCCGCAGCCCACGGCCGCGCGCTGCTACGCCCTCGGCCAGGCGCTCGGCCGTGCGATCCGCAGCTACGACCGCGACATCACCGTCGGGCTCCTCGGCACCGGCGGCATGTCCCACCAGCTGGCCGGGGCACGGGCGGGCTTCATCAACCCGGAGTTCGACGCCATGTGGATGGAGGCGATCGAGAAGGATCCCGCCCGGCTCGCCGCCCTGTCCCGCGAGGAGCTGATCCGGCAGGCCGGCTCCGAGGGCATCGAGCTGATCATGTGGCTGATCATGCGCGGCGCCATGAACGAGCAGGTGGCGAAGGTGCACTCGCACTACTTCGTGCCGGCGTCCAACACCGCCGCGGGCATCGCGCTGTTCGACAACCGGGCGCCCGTGCTCGCCTGAGAGCCGTCGCCGGAACGTACAGCCGGCGCACAGCTTCAGCACGGCCGCCTTTCACGCCGCTGCCTGACGATCGCTGCACACGCAGTGACGCAGAGGAGTGACGTGAGCGAGAACGACAACGCCCACAGCGGTTCGCGCTGGGAGCCGGGCACCACCCCGCAGCCGGCCACCCCGCCGGCCCCCGCGCCCACCTGGCAGCCACCCCAGGCGCCATCGCAGGCCGGCCCGACGCCGGCGCCGTCCCGGACCGGCCGCGGCCGGGCCGCGGTGGCCGCCGCCGCCCTCGGCCTCGTCGCCGCCGGCGGGCTCGGCGGCTTCGTCATCGGGCAGGCGTCGTCCGGCAACGCCACCGAGACCGGGGTGGTGCAGAACGCCGTCCCCGGGCAGGACGGCACCGAGGGCGGGACGCCGGGGCAGTTCCCCGACGACCACGGCGGCCGGCCGGACTTCGGCACCGGCACGCCGCCGGACTTCGACGGGGACGGCGACGGCTCGGCGACCGCGCCCGACGGCACCGATCAGGGCACCGGCGGCACCGACGACCAGAGCACCACCTAGCCGTGGCCGTCGTGACCGCGCCGTACGCCCCGGTGCCCGCCGCCGCGTACGGCCAGCCCGACTCACGGGCCCGCCTCGACGCCGCCGTCCGCACCGGCGCAGCCGTCGCGCTGTGGCTCGGCCTGCTGCTGGTCACCTACTGGTGGGCCGCCGGCGGGGGAGTGCAGGACCTGGCGGGCTGGGAGACCGGGCTGACCTCGGCCGGACGGCTGACCGGCCTGCTCGCCTCGCTCCTGCTGCTCGCGCAGGTGCTGCTCATGGCCCGCGTGCCGGTGCTCGAGGCGGCGTTCGGCCAGGACCGCCTCGCCCGGCTGCACCGGCTGACCGGGTTCACCTCGTTCACCCTGATGCTCGCCCACCTGGTGCTCATCACCTGGGGCTACGCGGCCGGCGAGCTGACCCGGACCCCGGCGACGCTCTGGGAGCTCACCGTCGACTACCCGGGCATGCTGCTGGCCGTCGCCGGCACCGCCTGCCTGGTCATGGTGGTCGTCACCAGCGTGAAGGCGGCCCGGCGGAAGCTGCGCTACGAGTCGTGGCACCTGCTGCACCTCTACGCCTACCTCGGCGTGGGGCTGGCGCTGCCGCACCAGCTGTGGACGGGGCAGGAGTTCCTCGGCTCGACCGTCCGCATCGTGTTCTGGTGGGGGCTGTGGATCCTGTCCGCGGGCGCGGTGCTGACCTGGCGGGTCGGCCTGCCGCTGGTGCGCAGCGCGCGACACCGGCTGCGGGTCACCTCCGTCGTCCCCGAGGCCGACGGCGTCGTCTCCGTCTACCTGACCGGACGGCGGCTGGACCGGCTGCCGGCGCAGGCCGGCCAGTTCTTCGGCTGGCGCTTCCTCACCGGGCGCGGCTGGAGCCGGGCGCACCCGTACTCGCTGTCCGCCGCGCCGGACGGCCGCAGCCTGCGGATCACGGTCAAGGACCTCGGCGACGGCAGCGCGCGGCTGCGCGACCTGCGCCCGGGCACGCGGGTGCTCGTGGAGGGCCCCTACGGCCGGCTCTCCGCCCGCGCCCGCACCCGCCGCAAGGTCGCGTTCATCGCCGCCGGCGTCGGCGTCACGCCGCTGCGCGCGCTGGCCGAGGGGATGGACTACGGGCCGGGGGAGGCGGTGCTGCTCTACCGCTTCCCGCAGCGGCCGCTGTTCGAGCGGGAGCTGCGCCTGCTGGCCGCCGAGCGGGGGCTGGACCTCGTCTGGCTGCCCGGCCACCGGCGCGCTCCGCGCTCGTGGCTCGGCGCGGGCACCGGCCCGGCCGACGACCTCACCGCGCTGCGCCACTGGGTGCCCGACATCGCCGAGCGCGACGTCTACGTCTGCGGCCCGGAGGAGTGGGCCGAGGACGTGCGCCGGACCACCGAGGCCGCCGGGCTGCCGCCGGAGCGGTTCCACGTCGAGAGCTTCGGGTGGTGACCGGCGTGAGACGCATCGTGCTGTGGGCGATGAGCACGCTGACCGTGCTCGTCCTGCTGTTCGGCTACCGGACGTCGACGTCGTCGGAGATGACGACGGGGACGGTGGTCGCCGCGCCGGACGCGGGCTCCGGCTTCTCCGCCTCCACCGACACGGGCACCGGCTCCACCGACTCGGGCTCGACCGGCTCGGGCTCGACCGGCTCGGGCACCGCCGGCTCGGGCACGGGGAAGACCGTGACCGGCCCGTCGGCCGACACCCGCTGGGGTCCGGTCCAGGTGCAGATCACCGTCGCGGACGGCGCGCTCACCGACGTGACCGTGGTCGACTACCCCGACGGCAACGGCAAGGACCGGCAGATCAACGCCCGCGCGCTGCCGGTGCTGGTGCAGGAGACGATCGACGCGCAGAGCGCCGACATCGACATGGTCAGCGGCGCCACGGTCACCAGCGAGGGCTACCTCGAGTCGCTGCAGGGCGCGCTGGACGAGGCCGGCCTGTGAGCGCACCGGCGGTGGCGCCGCCCGTGGCGCCGCCGGTGGCCCGGTTCGTGGAGCAGGTCATGGGCATGCCGATCAGCCTGGCGCTGCGCGGCCGGCACGCCACCGACCGCCGCGCGCTCGCGGCGTGGGCCGAGGTGGTCGCGGTGCTCCGGGAGGTCGACCGGGTGTTCAGCACCTACCGCGCCGACTCCGCCGTCTCCCGGCTGGGCCGCGGCGAG
Source organism: Geodermatophilus sp. SMS 5-13 (assembly GCF_059428245.1). Classification (NCBI taxonomy): domain Bacteria; kingdom Bacillati; phylum Actinomycetota; class Actinomycetes; order Geodermatophilales; family Geodermatophilaceae; genus Geodermatophilus; species Geodermatophilus sp. SMS 5-13. Next base: position 3,260,283 of record NZ_CP165729.1, on the reverse strand, counting down.
CTCGCCCTGGCCGACTGCCCGCCCGAGGTGGCCGAGGTGCTCGCGCTGGGCGCCGCCGCGGAGGCGGCGTCGGACGGGGCGTTCGCCGTCCGCCGGCGCGGGCCGGGCGGCGCCGTCGTCCTCGACCCGAGCGGCGTGGTGAAGGGGTGGGCCGCCGAGCGCGCCGCCGCGGCGCTGCGGGCGCTGCCCGACACCGACTTCTGCCTCTCCGCCGGCGGCGACCTGCTCTGCCGCACGCTGGACCCCGCCGGCCCGCCGTGGCGGATCGGCGTCGAGGACCCGCGCGACCCGAGCCGGCTGGTCGCCGTCGTCCCCGTGCACACCGGCGCGGTCGCGACGTCCGGGACGGCGCACCGGGGCGAGCACCTCGTCGACGCGCGCACCGGCCGCCGTCCCCTCGGGGTCGCCTCGGTGACCGTGGTCGCGGCGTCGCTGACCGACGCCGACATCGACGCGACGGCGGCCTACGCGCTGGGCACCGACGCGGCCCGCTGGCTCGGCACCCGCCCCGGGCGCGCCGGGCTGGTGGTCTGGGCCGACGGCTCGACCACCGTCTTCGGGGACCGCGAGAGCATCTAGACCGGGCGGCCGCGGCCCTCGCGCAGCAGCTTGACCAGCGCGTTGGTCGAGGAGTCCGAGTCGTACTCCGGCGGGTCCTGGCTCTGCAGCATGGGCGCCAGCTGGTTGGCCATCACCTTGCCGAGCTCGACGCCCCACTGGTCGAAGCTGTTGATGTCCCAGATGACGCCCTGGGTGAAGACCCGGTGCTCGTAGGCGGCGACCAGCTGGCCCAGGGTGGACGGCGTCAGCTTCGGCGCGACGATCGCGTTGGACGGCCGGTTGCCCGGCATCACGCGGTGCGGGACCACCGCCTCCGCCGTCCCCTCGGCCGCGACCTCCTCCGCCGTCCGCCCGAAGGCCAGCGCCCGCGGCTGGGCGAGGAAGTTGGACAGGAACAGGTCGTGCATGGCGTCGAGGTCGTGGTTGGGCTGCGCGAAGCCGATGAAGTCGGCCGGGACCGGCACCGTGCCCTGGTGCAGCAGCTGGTAGAAGGCGTGCTGGCCGTTGGTGCCGGGCTCGCCCCAGACGATCTCGCCGGTGGCGACGTCCACCTCGGACCCGTCGAGCCGCACCGACTTGCCGTTGGACTCCATGCACAGCTGCTGCAGATAGGCGGGGAAGCGGGCCAGGTACTGCGAGTAGGGGAGCACCGCCTGGGTCTGGGTGCCGAAGAAGTCGATGTACCAGACGCTGATCAGCCCGAGCAGCGCCGGCAGGTTCTCCTCCCACGGCGCGGTGCGGAAGTGCTCGTCGACGGTGTGGAAGCCGTCGAGCAGCTCCCGGTACTGCTCGGGGCCGATCGCGACCATGAGCGACAGGCCGATCGCGGAGGTGAAGGAGTACCGGCCGCCGACCCAGTCCCAGAAGCCGAACATGTTGGCGGTGTCGATGCCGAACTCGGCGACCTTCTCGGCGTTGGTCGAGACGGCGACGAAGTGCTTCGCCACGGCCTTGTCGTCGCCGCCGAGCCCGTCGAGCAGCCAGCGGCGGGCCTCCTTCGCGTTGGTCAGCGTCTCCTGCGTGGTGAAGGTCTTCGACGCGACGATGAACAGCGTGCTCGCCGGGTCCAGGTCGCGGGTGGCCTCGGCCAGGTCGGTCGGGTCGATGTTGGAGACGAACCGGAAGGCGATCGACCGGTCGGAGTAGTCGCGCAGCGCGAGGTAGGCCATCGCCGGGCCGAGGTCCGAGCCGCCGATGCCGATGTTCACCACTGCGCGGATCCGCTCGCCGGTGTGCCCGGTCCACTCGCCGCCACGGACCCGGTTCGCGAAGTCGGCCATCCGGCCGAGGACCTCGTGCACGTCGGCCTGCACGTCCTGCCCGTCGACGGTCCGCCCGCCGGTCGCGGGGTCACGCAGCGCGACGTGCAGGACGGCGCGGTCCTCGGTGGTGTTGATGTGCTCGCCGGCGAACATCGCCTCGGTGCGCTCGCGCAGCCCGGCCCGGTCGGCCAGGGCGGCGAGCAGCCGGATGGTCTCGCCGGTCAGCCGGTTCTTGGAGTAGTCGAGGGTCAGGTCCCCGGCGCGGACGGCGAGGCGGCTGCCGCGGTCGGGATCCTCGGCGAACAGCTCCCGGAGGTGGCGGTCCCGGATCTCCTCGTGGTGCGCCGCCAGTGCCTGCCACTCCGGGGTCTCGCTGATCCGCATGCGTCAAACCTTTGCGCACCGCCGGGCGCCTGGCCACCGATGACTTCCCGGTTCCGCTGCGGTCAGGGCAGCAGGGCGAGGAGAGGACGGCGACCATGGCGCAGACGACCGGACCGAGGACGACCGGACCGCTGGACACCGCGTTCAGCGCCGTGCTCCAGCAGAGCCCGGCGAAGGGCGGCTGGACGTACGTGCAGATGGACGGCTCGGCCGAGTACTTCGGCACCCGCGGGCTGGTGAAGGTCCGCGGCACCGTCGACGGGCACCCGTTCCGCAGTTCGTTCATGGCGCTCGGGGACGGGACGCACAAGCTCCCGGTGCGCGAGGACGTGCGGCGCGCGATCGGCAAGGGCCCCGGCGACACCGTCACCGTCCGCCTGGAGGAGCGGCTGGCCTAGATGTGCTGCCCGGACAGGTTGGTCAAGCGCGTGATCGGGGGACGGTTTCCGATCGCGGTGTGGGGCCGGTGATGGTTGTACTCGTGCAGCCAGGCCGGCAGTGCCTTTCGGCGCGCTGATTCGCTGAGGAACATGCGGCCGAAGGCCCAGCCGTCGGCCAGGGTGCGGTGGAACCGTTCGATCTTGCCGTTGGTCTGCGGCCGATAGGGCCGGGTCCGCTTGAGATTGATCCCGAGCTCGGCGCAGGCATCGCGCCAGGCGTGCGAGCGGTAGGCCGAGCCGTTGTCGGACAGCACCCGCTGGGTGGTGACGCCCCGCGCGGCGAACCAATCCACCGCGCGGCGCAGCACGCCGATCGCGGTGGCGGCGGTCTCGTCGTCGTGGGTCTCGGCGTAGGCGACGCGGCTGTGATCGTCGATCACCGTGTGCACGAATGCCGTGCCGATCACCGGGTTGTGGTGGGCGTTGCGGGGCGTGCCGGGCGTGGCCGCCCGGTTCTTCTTGCCCTGCTGGCGCCCGACGTAGCGCCAGCCGCCGCCGTCGGGGATGTTGCCCAGCTTCTTGACGTCGACGTGCAGCAGCGAGCCGGGGTACTCATGTTCATAGCGGCGGATCGGCTCGCCGGTGGCCCGGTCGACATGGGAGAGCCGGTTGAGCCGGCAGCGAACCAGCACCGCGTGCACGGTCGAGGGCGCCAGGCCGACGCGGTCGGCGATCTGGACTGGGCCGAGGCGCTTTTTCCAGCGCAGGTGCACGATCTTGCGCACCACCGGCCGCGGCGTCCGGCGCGGGCAGGAATGCGGTCGTGAGCTGCGATCCTGCATCGCCGCCGGGCCGCCCCGGCGGTACCGGTCGGCCCAGCGCTTGGCTGTGGGCCAGGAGACGTTGAACACCGCCGCGGCGTAGCTGATCGACCAGTTCTCGTCGACCACGGCGCGGCCGAGCTTCAGCCGGTGACGAGGGGTCAGGGCAGCGTTAGCGTGAGACACGAGGACCTCCGGGTTGGTGAGCGGGTGCCTTCAGCAGCCCCACTCCACGTCCGGAGGTCCTCCCTCCACAAGATCGATCAGTCAGATCGAGTGGTCACACGCCCTCGACCAACGTCTCTGGTCAGTACACCTAGAGCGGCCCTGCCCGCCACGATGGGCGACGGCGGAAGGGGACCGGGATGGGCGGCGGCTTCTACGACACCGACGGCACCGATCCCGAAGAGGCGACCGGCCTGCTCGAGCCCGAGGACACCCTCACCGGCGACAACGCGCTCGACACGGGCTGGTCACCGGCCGACCGCCCCTGGGCGAGCACCGACTGGGGCATGACCGAGCGCGAGGAGTCCGCCGGCGAGAGCCTCGCCGGGCGCCTCGCGCGGGAGCTGCCCGACACCCCGGACGACGACGACGGCGACGGACTCGGCGACGTCGTCGGCACCGACGGCGAGCTGCGCGACGACGAGGTGGGCGACCGGCGCGCCGGCCGGCTCAGCAGGGGCGACGACGGCTACGGCGACGACGAGCCCGAGCTCTGGGCTGAGGACGACGGCATCGACGGCGCCGGGGCTTCCGCCGAGGAGGCCGCCGTCCACGTGGTCCGCGACGACGACCTCTGACCCCGGAGGATCAGGCGGCCTGCAGCGGCGGGTGCGCCTCGGCGGCGGAGCCGTGGGTGAGGGAGAAGCGGAGTTCGAGGAGTTCGTTCACCGCTGTCTCGGCGGCCTCGCACGCGGTGACGATCTCCCCGCACGGCGTCAGGTAGAAGCGCGCGCGGGCCACGTTGAGGTCGGTGAAGGCGGCGAGGATCCGGCGATCGATGTCGGCCACGGTGTCAACAGGCTTCGGCATGGGAGCTTTCCAGGAAGGGAGCGTCGGCCCGTGTGTTCGACCCGTGGCTCGTCACGGGCGCACTACCCCCTCCGCGGTCGGTTGACGCTTTCTCGCCCCAGCGGATCCGGGTAGGGCTCGCGCATGGGAACGCGCAACGCGGCGGTCGCGGCCGCGGACCAGTGGATCGACCCCGACGACGGCGTCCGCTATCCCGCCGGTGAGGTGCACGCCTGGGAGCGCGGCCGGAACGAGACGGTCTGCGGGCTGGCGCTGTCCAGGTCCCGGCTGACCCGCTTCCCGCACGTCGGCTGGGCCGACGTCCAGCCCGAGTCGGGCCGGCACGCGGAGGGCGTGCAGGCCGTGTGCCGCCGCTGCCGCGCCGCACTGGGCGGCCGCCGGGACGAGCGCGGCTGGACGCGGACCAACCCCCGTCCCTGAGTCAGAGCTCCTGGACGTCGAAGGTCCGCGACGGCGCGACGAACTCCTCCTGCGCGTCCACGAGCAGGATCTCCCGTGACCCCGCCGCCTCGGTGCGGGCGAGCAGCCCGAACACCGACGCGGCGGCCCGGCCGAGGGCCACGCCGGCCGAGCGGGTCTCCAGCCACGCGGCGAGGAACAGCGCCGCGATCGCGTCGCCGGCCCCGTTGACCGACACCGACAGCCGGGGCGTACGGACGCGGTGGAGCCGCCCGCCCTCCGACGCCAGCAGGTCGACCGCGTCGTCCGGGGTGTCGTCGGTGATCAGCGACGTGGTGAGGACGACGCGCGGCCCCAGCGCGTGCACGGCGGCCACCGCCTCCCGCACCTCGGTGAGCGAGCGCGTGGCGACGCCGGCCAGCAGGTCGAGCTCGAAGTGGTTCGGCGTCACGATGTCCGCCGCCGGGACGGCAACCTCGCGCAGCAGCTCCTCGATCCCGGGCCGCACGAACACCCCGCGGCCGACGTCCCCGATGACCGGGTCGCAGCAGTAGACGGCGGCGGGGTTGGCGTCGCGCACCTTCTGCACGGTCTGCACGACCGCGTGCCCGATGTCGGCCGAGCCCAGGTACCCCGACAGGACGGCGTCGCAGCTGCCCAGCACGCCGCGCTCGGCGATGCCCGCCACGACCTCCTCGACCGCCTGGCCGTCGAAGACCCGGCCGCGCCACTCGCCGTAGCCGGTGTGGTTGGAGAACTGCACCGTGTGCACCGGCCACACCTCGATGCCGAGGCGCTGCAGCGGGAACACCGCCGAGGAGTTGCCGACGTGCCCGTACGCGACGTGGGACTGGATGGAGAGAACGGCCGTCACGGACGGCAACGGTGGCACACGGCGCTACTGCCCCTGCTCGCCGCCCGCCGCGTCCGCCACCGCCGCGGTGATGATCTCGCCGATCTGGCGCTCCGCCCGCTCTCGGTCCAGCCCGAGGCCGGCGAGCACCCCGGTGCCGTCCTCGGCGTCGAGCAGCGCCAGCAGGATGTGCTCGGTGCCGATGTAGTTGTGCCCGAGCCGCAGCGCCTGGCGGAACGTGCCCTCGAGGACCGACTTGGCCAGGTCGTCGAACGGCACCATCTCCGGGGCCGGACCGTCCGCGCGGGCGGGCAGCGTCCTCTCCGCCACGTCCCGCACCCGGTCCAGCGACAGCCCCTGCGCGACCATGATCCGGGCAGCGATCGCCTGCGGCTCGGCCAGCAGCCCGAGCACCAGGTGGCCGATCGCGATCCGGTCGTTGCCGTGGGCCTTCGCCTCGTTCTGCGCGGTGACGACGACGTTGCGCGCCCGCGGCGTGAACCGGCCGAAGCCGGCGTTCGGGTCGAGGGCGGCGGTCTCCGCGGCGCCGCGCTGCACGAAACGCTTCTGCGCGGCCTGCTTGGTCACGCCCATGCTGGCGCCGATCTCGGTCCACGAGGCGCCGGTGCGGCGGGCGCGGTCGACGAAGTGGCCGATCAGCGCGTCGGCCACCTCCCCGATGTGGTCGGCGACGAGCACGGCGTCGGTCAGCTGCTCGAGCGGGTCGGCGTGCGCGGTGGTGATCGTCTGGATGAGGTCGTCGAGGCGGACGGCGCCGGACAGCGGGGGCTGGGTCATACCGTCAACCCTAGGTTGACGGCGGGTGCGCGTCAACTCCGGGTTGACGCGCGGTCGGTGCTGTTCGCGCCCGCCGGTCCGGGTGGAGGCTGGCCGCCATGACGGACGACGGACCGGACGTGGGGGCGCTGCAGGCTCTCGTCGGGCGCTGGAGCGTGGCGGCCGAGTTCCCCTCCGGGGACGGGTCCGGCGTGCGCGGGTGGACGACCTTCGAGTGGCTCTTCGGCCGGCGCTTCCTCGTCCAGCGCTCCGGCGCCGACCACCCGGAAGCGCCGGAGGTGCATGCGCTGATCGCCCCGGACGACCGCCGTCCGGACGGGTTCGTGCAGCACTACTTCGACTCGCGGGGCGTCGTCCGGCTCTAGGCGATGACCTTCGACGGCAGCACGTGGACGCTGACCCGGCTCGAGCCGGACTTCTCCCCGCTGGACTTCCGGCAGCGGTTCGCCGGCACGTTCGCCGACGGCGCGGACACCATCCGCGGCCAGTGGGAGACCTCCGACGACGGCGTCCGGTGGCGGCTGGACTTCCGCCTCACCTACCACCGCGACTGACGTCCGCGCCCGGAACGCACTGCTCCACGCGACTCAACGGCGGGTGAGCAGGGCGGCGATCTCGTGCGCCGACTCGACGGTGGGTGCGCCGGCGAGGGCGTGCTGCAGGGCTCGTTCGTCGCGCAGGTGGGCGCGGGTCGCGCGGTGGCGGGCAAGGGCGGTGCGCAGGCGGTTCATGGCGGGTTCCTCTCGCGGGATCAGGGGGTTCAGCGGGCGGCGGCCAGCGGCGCGGGCGCGATCGGGCTGCGCACGGTGTAGACGCCGGAGTCGGGGGTGAGGGTCGCGCCGGGCAGCAGCCGGCGGATCAGCCAGACCATGCGGTCGTTGTCGGCCTGCACGGTGGCGGTGAGCTCGCCGATGCCGCGCCGGGCGGCCAGCCGGGTCAGCTCGCCGAGCAGCTGCCGGCCGAGGCCGACGTTCTGCCAGTCGTCCTCGACGACGATGGCGAACTCGGCCGACGTGGGGTCGGTGGGGGAGCGGTCGTAGCGCGCGACGCCCACCACCTCGCCCCCGACGACGGCCACGACCGCGTCGCGCGCGTCGTGGTCGACGTGCACCAGGTGGTGCACCAGCGACTCCGGCAGCCGGTGCACCGGGCCGTGGAAGCGGCGGTACCGGGTCTCGGGCGACAGTCGCGGCCAGAGCCGGTGGAAGCGCTCCTCGTCGTCGTCCTGGATCGGCCTGGTCGCCACCGCGATGTCCATCTCGGCCTCCTGAGTTCGTGTGGTGAACTCTGCTCCGGACGAGCGGGGTTCGTCAAGTGAACTCAGAAGATTTATGCTGGTCCTCGTGAGCGAGCTGTTGCAGCTGGACCGGTCGCGGTGCTCGGTCGCCGGGACGCTGGCCGTCGTCGGCGAGAAGTGGAGCCTGCTGGTGCTGCGCGAGGCCTTCCTCGGCGTGCGCCGGTTCGCCGACTTCCAGCGCATTCTCGGGGCGCCGCGCGCCGTCCTGACCGACCGGCTGGCCACCCTGGTCGACCAGGGGATCCTGCGCCGCGTGCCCTACCAGGCGGAGGGGGAGCGGCAGCGCCACGAGTACCGGCTGACCCGCAAGGGGATCGACCTCTACCCGACGCTGGTCGCGCTCATGGAGTGGGGCGACCGCTACCTGGCCGACGGCGCCGGGATGATGGAGCTGCGGCACCGCGACTGCGGCGCCCCGGTGCACCTCACGCTGACCTGCGAGGACGGGCACGCCCTCGACAGCGCGCGCGAGGTGACCCCCGTCCCGCGCTGACCGCCGGTCAGCCGGAGCGCCGCCACTTGCGGCCGTCGCGCCGGATGAGCTCGCGCGCCTCGGGCGGCCCCCAGGTCGCGGCCTGGTAGAGCGGGATGGGCCGCGCGTCGGTGTCCCAGTACTGCAGCACCGGGTCGACGATCTTCCAGGACCGGCTGACCTCGTCGGCCCGGATGAACAGCGTCGGATCGCCGATCAGCGCGTCGAGGATGACCCGCTCGTAGGCCTCGATCGCCTGCTGCTCGAAGCTCTCGTAGGAGAAGTCCATCGAGGCCTTCTGCACCCGGAAGGCGTGGCCGGGGACCTTCGCGCCGAAGCGGAGGGAGAGCCCCTCGTCCGGCTGGACGCGCACGATCAGGGCGTCGGGCTCCAGGTCACCGGTGGTGCCCGGGAACAGCGGCAGCTGCGGGGGGCGGTGGAACTCCATCGCCACCTCGGTGACCCGCGCCGGCAGCCGCTTGCCGGTCCGCACGTAGACCGGCACCTCGTTCCACCGCCAGTTGGCGACCTCCAGGCGCATCGCCACGAACGTCTCGGTGGAGCTCAGCGGGTCGACCCCGGTCTCCTCCCGGTACCCGGGCATGAGGTCCTCGCGGGTGCCGCCGCGGGTGTACTGCCCCCGGACGGCGTTGGTGGCGATGTCGGCCTCCTCCTCGAGCGGCCGGATCGCGCGCAGCAGCTTCACCTTCTCGTCGCGGATAGCCTCCGGGTGGAAGGACGTCGGCGGCTCCATGAGGAACAGCGAGAGCACCTGCAGCACGTGGTTCTGCACGATGTCGCGCATCGCGCCGGTGGTCTCGTAAAACCCGCCGCGGTCGCCGACGCCGAGGGTCTCGGCGACGGTGATCTGCACGTTGTCGACCCAGGTGCGGTTCCAGATCGGCTCGAAGATGGAGTTGGCGAACCGCAGCGCCAGCAGGTTCTGCACCGTCTCCTTGGCCAGGTAGTGGTCGATGCGGAAGATCTGCTCCTCGGTGAACGCCGAGGACAGGTCGCTGTAGAGCTCGCGGGCGCTGGTCTCGTCCCAGCCGAACGGCTTCTCGATGACCGCGCGGACGAAGGAGTCGCCCTCGGGTATGGAGAGTCCGGCCTTGCCGAGGCTGAGCGCGATCGGCCCGAACAGCCGCGGCGGGGTGGAGAAGTAGTAGACGCGGTTGCCGCCGGTGCCGCGGGACCGGTCGCACTCGCCGAGGACCTCGGCCAGCCGGGAGTAGGTGGCCGGGTCGTCGTAGCCGCCGGCCACGTACCGCGCCCCGGCGACCAGCTCGGCCCAGCGCGGGTTGTCGGCGCCGGGGACCTTGTCCCGGCAGTAGGCCGCGAACTCCTCGTCGCTCATCGGGGTGCGGGCGACGCCGACCAGCGCCACCTCCGGCGGCAGCCCGCCGTACTCGGCGAGCCGCTCGAGGGCGGGCAGCAGCTTGCGGGCGGTGAGGTCGCCGGAGGCGCCGAAGATCACCAGCGCGCAGGGAGGGGACCGCCGTTCCTGATCGGTGCTCATCTACCTCTCCCCGGTCCGGGACGACGACGGCGGCCATCGCGCCGTCCGGTGCGGTCTTTCTACCGTGCCCGCATGACGTTCGGGATCCCGGTCCGCGTGGCGGGTGCTGTCGCCGCCGCGGTCGCCGTGGGCGCGGTGCGCCAGTCCCCGCTGCTCGCCGCCGTGCTGGCCCGCGCGCAGCGGCCGGTCCTGTTCGCGGTGCGGACGACGGCGCCGCGGGTCGCGGTCACCTTCGACGACGGGCCGCACCCGGAGCTGATCCCCGCGCTGGCCGGCGTTCTCGCCCGGCACGGGGCGAGAGCCACGTTCTTCCTGCTCGGCTCGCACGCCGCCCGGGAGCCGGACCTGGTCGCCGGCCTGGTGGGCGCCGGGCACGAGGTCGGCAACCACCTGTGGGACGACCGGCCCAGCGCGTTGCTGTCGGCCCGCGACTTCCGCTGCCACCTCGCCGCGACCGACACCGTGCTGCGGCGCGCGGGCGCGCGGCCGGTGTTCCTGCGGCCGGGCTCGGGCTGGATCCGCCCGGGGATGCTGCGCGCGGCCCGCCGGTACGGCTACCGGACGGCGCTGGGCAGCATCGCCGTCCGGGACCTCGAGGTGCGCGACCTCGACCGGGAGCTGCGGTTCGTGCTGCGGCGGGTGCGGCCGGGGTCGGTCGTCGTCCTGCACGAGGGCTACGACGTCCGCGCGGGCGTCGTCCCGCTCACCGACCGGCTGCTGACCGCGCTCGCGGCGCGGGGGTTCCGCTCGGTGACCCTGTCGGAGCTGGCCGGATCCCGAGCACGATGACCCATGGCCTTCGACCCGGACCGGCTGCTGCGGCTGTGGACCGACGACCTCCCGGACGACGACGCCGCGGCCGCGGACGCCTTCCGCGAGCTCTACACCGACCCGGTGACCGTCAACGGGCGCCCGCTGGCCACGGCGGACCTGGTCGCCCGGGCGCGGGCGCTGCAGGGCGTGTTCGAGGCTCCCGAGCGGGAGGTCCTCGACGTGGTCGACGGCGGCGGCAAGGTCGCGCTCGCCTTCCGGATGGCCGGCCGGCAGGTGGGCACGCTGAACACCGCCGCCGGGCCGCTGGCGCCCACCGGGCAGCACCTGGAGCTGCGGATCATCGACGTCCTGACCCTCACCGGCGGCCGGATCAGCGCGATCCGCATGGTCGCCGACGAGCTGGGGGCGCTGGCCTCGGTGGGCGCCGTCCGGCTGCCGCTCGGGAGCTGACGGCGTCGGCGAACCCCTTGTGAAAGGGAACGCGGCCGAGCAGATTGTCCCGTCTGCTGCACCGCGACCCCGGGGGGAACCGTGTCCTCACCGCAGGCGGACGAGACCGGCATTCCCCGCGGCCTGCTGGCCGGGGACGCCGAGGCGATGGAGCTCCGGATCGCGCTGGTCTGCTACGGCGGCGTGTCCCTCGCGATCTACATGCACGGCATCACCAAGGAGCTGCAGTCCCTCGTCCTGGCGTCCCGCGCGATGGACGCCGGGCAGCGGCCGCGCGGCGGGACCGAGCGCGCGTACTACGACCAGCTGCTCCAACTGCGGGACGCCGGGCTGCCGGTCGACGTCACGATCGACCTGATCTCGGGGACGTCGGCCGGCGGGATCAACGGGGTCTGCCTCGCCAAGGCGCTCGTGGTGGGCAGCGACCAGGAGGGCCTGACCCGGCTCTGGATGCAGAAGGGCGACATCACCAACCTGCTGCGCTCCGGGGGCTTCCTGGGCTGGCCGCTCGCCGGGCTCGTCACCGCGGCGCGGCTGCCGTTCCGGGCCGGCGGCGAGTGGGCGCCGCTCGACGGCGACCGGATGAACCGCTGGCTGCACGATGCCCTCACCGAGATGGACCGCCACGGCACGGGGCAGCGGCAGCTGCGCGAGGGCGGCACGCTGGATCTGTTCGTCACCGCCACCGATCTCCGCGGCACCGACCAGATCGTGCCGCTCGGGGGCGGCGGTGGCCTGCACGACCGGACCTACGCGCGGTCGTTCACGTTCTCCTCCGACCCGGACGTGGCCGCCGCGGTGGCCGGGCACCGTCCGCCCGCCGACCGCACCCCGCCGACCATCGCCGACGACCGCGGCGCACTGGCCTTCGTCGCGCGGGCGACCTCCTCGTTCCCCGGGGCGTTTCCACCGGTGAGCCTGCGGGCCTTCGCGGCAGCGCTCGGGCGGGCGTCCCGGCGCGGGTTCGAGGCACCCGATCTGGGCAGGCGCCTGCTGCCGGACGTCGACCTGCTGCCCGGGCAGGACGCCGCGGGCGTCTACCTGATGGACGGCGGCGTGCTCGACAACGCGCCGTTCGACCACATCGTCGACGCCATCTCCCGCCAGCCGGCCGGCCGGGAGGTGACCCGCCATGTCGTCTACATCGAGCCGGACCCGGGGCGCGACTCGCCCGGTGCGCCGCTGCCGAGGTCGGCGCGGCCGGCGCAGCCGCCCACGTGGCGCGAGGGGGTGACCGGAGCCCTGCTGACGGTGCCCCACCATCAGCCGCTCCTGCGCTCGATCCGGCAGCTGGCGGCGATCAACGAGCAGACGGCGACGATCGGCCGCGTCACCCGGGAACTCCAGGACGACGTCGACACGCGCCTGACCGACCTGGGCGCCGGCGACGCGCTGTCGGGCCCGGTCGACTTCGGGACCGTGCGCGCACTTGCCGGCACCATCTACGGGGCGGTGCCGGAGGTGATCGGCGGCCCGAACTTCAGCACCTACGGGCGGTTGAAGATGCAGTCGATCGCGCACCGCCTCGCGGCCGACCTGTCGACGTACTTCGCCTATCCGCCCAGCTCACCGCGCGCCTCCTTCCTGCGGGCGGCCTTTCTGGCCTGGCTGCACGACCGCCCCCAGTGGAACGGCACGGACGAGGCACGCCAGGAGTGGCTCGGCCCGCTCGACGTGCCCTACCGGGAGCGCCGGCTGCTGTTCCTCATCGCCGGGATCAACGGGCTCTTCGCCGACCTGACGAAGCGGCAGGTCGCGGCGGGAAGCACGAGCGTCTCCGGCGGTCCGACCCGGGAGCAGTTGGCCGACGTCAAACGACGCGCCTGGCACCTGCTCGTGTCCGAGCGGGGCAAGCCGGCGACCGCCCTCGGGACGGTCGCCGCCCGCACCGGTTTCGCGGCGGCGACGGTGCTGACCGTCGAGGTCCTCGTCTCCGACCCCCGGCAGTGGGCGAAGGACAACGCCCGCGCGATCGGCGACCTCGTCGACGCCTACACCGAGGAGATCCGCCGGCTCACCGCGCACAGCGCCGAGGACCTGTGGGCGGAGTTCTCGGCGGCGACCGCGGACTGGGGCGACACGGAGGGCCGGACCCGGCTGGCCAGCCGCTACGTCGGCTTCCCGCTCTGGGACGCGCTGCTGTTCCCGGTGCAGTCGTTGTCCGGCCTGGCGCTGCTCAACCAGGTCCGGACGAGCCGCTTCAGCCCCCGCGACGCGACTGCCCTGACCCCGCCTGCGCAGGGCTTCCCGAGGCGGCGGGGACCGAAGCTGCGGGGTGTGGGGACGCACCACTTCGGCGCGTTCTTCGGCCTGGACCGGCGGCAGAACGACTACCTGTGGGGCCGGCTGGACGGCGCCGAGCTGATCCTGGGGCTCCTGCGCCGTCAGCACGAGGACCGGCGGGCACCGGACGCGCCGGCTCTGCCGAGCGGGGTGAGCATGCGGACGCTGGCGCTGACCGCCGTCCTGGATCAGGAACGGCGGTCGCTGACCGAGGTGCGTGGGCTCGTGCGCGCGCTGAGGCGACAGGTCCGCCGGCTCGATGGGCGCCGTCCGGCTGCGACTGTGCGGCGTCGCCGGTCTACTCCAGCGTGAAGCGGACGGTCTGCAGGCGGATGCCGTCGTCGCCGAAGACGAATGTGTCGACGCCGTCGGAGCAGCGGGCGGCCTTGGACACCGCCGACCACGTGATGAACAGCACGTCGCCCTCGAAGACCTGCAGCGGCACGTCCCAGGTGGCCTCGGGCAGCGCCTTCAACAGGTTGGTGAAGGCCTCCCGCACGCCGTCCCTGCCGCGCCAGACCCCCTCCGGCGTGATGAACACGGCGTCGTCGGTGTAGTCGGCGACGATCTCCTCGACGTCGCCGGCCATCAGGGCCTCTGCGTGGTGGGCGAAGATCTCCTGCGGGGTGCGGGCCATGCCGGTCTCCTCGGTCTCGGGCGGGGCGAGGGTGCGGGCGCATTCTCCGGCGGGGGAGGGCTGCGGCACCAGAGCCGGGCCGGCGTCCTGCTCAGCGGTGGTCGGGGTCGCCGAGCACCTCGCGCAGGCGCGCGGCGAACGCGTCCGGCTCGCCGTGCTGGCCGTACTCGCCGCCGAGGAACCCGCCGTGGTCACCGGGGAAGACGACCGGCTCCGTGTTGAGCGCCGCGGCGACCGCGTCCGCGCCGCGCGCCGCCATCGTCTGACCCGAGCCTGCGCCGCGCGCGATCACGACGCGGGTGCCGGAAGCTCGCAGGCCGTCGAGGTCGGGCTCGTAGCCGGTGCAGTTGCGGAGGTTCTGGCCCAGGAGCGCGTCGTCCCGGCTGCCGTCGTCCTCGGCCGGGAGGCCGAACCGGGCGGGGTCGACCGGCGGGTACTCGTAGCCGTCGGGCAGCACGCCGTCGTGGCTGACGAGGACCAGGAACTTCGCCATCGCCGGGCCCATCCCGCTGCGCTGGTAGGTCTGGTGCATGTCCTCGATCGCCGCGGTCAGCGCCCCGCGGTCGGGCAGCGCCTTCGCCAGCGGCGGCTCGTGGGCCACCAGCGTGCGTACCTGCTCGCCGTGCTGCGCCACCCACGCCAGGGCGTTGACCGCGCCGCCGCTGCTGGCGAACACGTCGACCGGCCCGCCGCCGATCGCCTCGACGATCAGCCGCAGGTCGCCGGCGTGGTGGTCGGGCGTGATCTCGCCGGAGCCGTCACTGCGCGGGCTGCGCCCGGTGCCCCGGGGGTCGTAGGTGACGACCGTCCGATCGGGGAAGTGGTCGGCCAGCGTGCCGAATCCCTCGGCGCCCATGGGCGAGCCGATGAGCAGCAGGGGGACGCCGTCGGCCGGCGTGCCGCGCACGTCGTAGGTGACGGTGGCGCCGGGGGCGTCGAGGGTGTGCGTGCTGATCGTCGTGGTCATGGTCGGCTCCCTGGTTGGTGCGGTTCTGCCATGTCGACCGGCGACGGCACCCGGACTCATCGGTGCGGGGGACGTCGCTCCCATGGCTAGAGTCGCCCGGATGGCACGGCCGACCGCGCCCCTCTCGCAGGTGTACCGGCGCTTCGGAGAGGTCGACGCCGCCGGGACGTCGCCGCTGTACGAGCGCGTCGCCGTCGCCCTGAGCGAGTCCGACGAGGCGCTGCGCGCCATCGAGGCGGCGCCGGCGCGCAGGCGGCAGCCCGCGGTGATCCTGGCGGCGCTGCACGACCTCGCCCTCGCCGGACGCGCCCCGGCGCTGGCCGCGGCCTACGCCGCTGGCGACGCCGACGCAGCCGCCGGCGCGGCGATCGACACGGTGCTGCGGATGACCGACACGGTCGTGGCCACCGCCGTCCGCCGGCGGATCCGGGCCGACGAGACCGGTCGCGGCGCCGTGCTGTACCCGGCCATCGCCGAGGCGGCGCGCCGGGCCGGCGCGGATGCAATCGGGCTGATCGACGTGGGCTGCTCGGCTGGGCTGAACCTCGATGTCGATCGGGTCGGCATCACGTACAGCAACGGGCAGTCGCTGGGCGACCCGGCATCTCCCGTGCAGCAGTCGGCGTCGATCGTGGGCGACCGGCCCGTCCCGGCGCAGGCGATGCCCGGCGTCGTCGTCCGCGTCGGCGTCGACCTCGATCCGGTCGACGTGACCGACCCGGACGACGCCCGCTGGTTGCGTGCCTGCCTGTGGCCGGACCAGCCGGAGCGGATCGCCAGGCTCGACGCGGAGATGGCGCTGGCCGCGGCCGCGCCTCCGGTGCTGCTGCACGGGGACGCCGTCGAGCTGCTGCCCGACGCCCTCGCCCGCGTGCCCGCGGACGCCCTGCCCGTCGTCACCACGACCTGGGCGCTGTCGCGCTTCCCGCTCGAGAGCCGGCTGCGCTTCCTGCACCGCCTCGACGAAGCGGCGACCGACCGTGCGGTGGCGTGGGTGTCGGTGGAGGGGGTCGGAGTCGCGCCGGCGATACCGACGTTCGGCGATCGCCGGGCGTCCGGCCACAGCATCATCGGGCTGGCGGTCTTCGAGCACTCGGCTCTGCACGCCGAGGCCGTCGGCCGCAGCTGGTCGCGGGGTCGCCTGCTGTCGTGGCTGGCCGGACTCGGATGCCCGCGAATGTCGATTCATGGTGGTAGCGCGCGCCCCTGATACCACCGCGATCCGACACTCGGTGGCATCACCGCCCTTCGCTGACGGCAGCGGCTCGTGCGCGGTGGTGGTGCGCTGCACCGAGTGCGGGGCCACCAGCAGGTACGCATCGACGCGCTGCGCTACGCCCTCGAGCGCAGCGACCTCGTGCCCTTGGCCCACCGTCTCAGCCGTTGGGGCTGCGTCTCCCGCGGGCACGGCGTGCCCTTCTAGCGCCTCGCTACCGACTGGTCGCCGCGGCGGGTTCGAGGGCGCTCCGGCAGCGGACGGCGTCGAACGGCTGGCCGGAGCTGTCGAACAGCGCCGCGGCCGCGGAGTACAGGCGGGCGGCCTCGACCGGGCGGCCCTCCGCGCCGGCGAGGGCCGCGCGCACCTCGACCAGGGCGGCGTCCCACGAGGTGCCCGACCACCGGGCCGCGATCGTCTCGGCCCGGGCGAGCCAGCCGCGGGCCGCGTCCGGCTGGTGTGCCGCGGCCAGGGACCGCGCCGCGGGGACGGCCAGCATGATCGTGCAGAACGGGCAGAAGTCCTCGGGCGCGAGCGCGGCCTCGGCCTGCTCGACGGCGGCCAGCGCCTGCTCGCCGTCCTCCGCGACGGCGACCATGGTCCCGTAGATGCGCGGCAGCAGGCAGTGCGCCACGAACGACCACCGCGCGAGCAGCAGGGCCCGCTGCAGCAGGTGCCGCGCCGAGTCGCGGTCGCCGCGGTGCAGGTGCACCTCGGCCAGCCGCTGCAGCGAGACCGACTCGCCCGAGGGGGACTCCAGGGCCCGGTGCAGGTCCGCGGACTCGACGAGGTCGGCCTCGGCCAGGTCGAGATCGCCCTTGAGCAGGGCCGCCTCGCCGTGCAGGGCCGCGGCGAAGGCGACGCCGCGCTGCACCCCGGCCCGCTCGGCGGTCCGCCGCAGCTGGTCGGCGAGGTCGAGCACCTCGTCGTACGGGGTGGGCCCGTAGAGCAGGTACTCCGCGACGCAGAGGTGCGAGTCGAACAGCCGGGAGGCCAGCTCGGGACGCCCCGCCCCCGTGCGCAGCTCGCCGCGCAGCCGCTGGAACCACTCGCCCCGGAAGTGCGCCAGCAGTCCCTGCAGGGTGACCAGGTCGAACAGGCGCGCCTCGGCGGACGCGTCCAGCCCGATGCGCCGCCGGGCCTCGTCCGCCGCGTCGGCCGCGGCCTCGATCTGCCCCCGGAACAGCGCCACGCTGCCGCGCGCCACCAGGAGCTCCGCGTCGGTGGCGCTGCCGTCGAGGCCGAGGCCGTCCAGCGCCAGCGAGGCGGTGTCGAGGTCGCCGTGCTGGGTCGCGGTCTGCGCCATCCGGACCCGCACCCGGGTGCGCAGCCCCTGGTCGGTGACCGCGCCGAGCGCCTCCCGGTAGGCGTCGACGGCCGCGAGGTCGCCGCAGGCCCGCAGCAGGTCGGCGCGCAGCGCCAGCAGCCGGGCCGCGTCGTCCCCGGTGACCGCGGAGCGAATCTGCTCGAGGGTGCCCAGTGCGTCCCGGTAGGCGCCCAGCGCGGCCTGCGTCTCGGCCGCCCGCAGCACCCAGGGCACGGCCTCCGGAGCGGCGCCCGCGTGCAGCAGGTGGTGCCCGATCCGGCCGGGGGAGCGGCCCAGCCGCTGCAGCGCCCGCGCGGCGGCCAGGTGCGCCGCCCGCCGCCCGCCGGGGCCGGTCCACCGCTCGAGCAGCGCCTCGCGCTGCAGGGCGTGGCCGAACGCGAAGCCCTGCGCGGTCCGCCGCAGCAGCCGGGCGGCCACCGCCGCCTCCAGGACGGCGTAGGCCTCCTCGTCGCCGAGCCCGGTGACCTCGACGAACTCGTCGGTGTCGAACGAGAGCCCGAGCACGGCCGCCGGCGCGACGGCCCGCAGCACCCGCTCCGGCAGCCCGGCCGGCAGCAGCGCCGCACCCGGCGGCGCGGCGGGGTCGGCGGCCACCGCCCGCGCGCCCTCCACGACCGCGAACGGCAGCCCGGCGGCGGCCGCGGCGACCGCCTGCAGCGCCGCCGGCGGCGCCGAGGGCGCGTGCCGCCGGGCGAGGGCCACGGCGTCGGGCGGGCGCAGCGGCCGCAGGTCGAGGGTCGCCGCGCTGCCCCGTCCGAGGACGCCGCCGCGGATCTCGGCCAGCACGCCGCCGCGCACCGGCCGGTGGGCCAGCACGATCGCCACCCGGTCGCCGAGCGTGGCCCGGTTGAGGAAGTGCAGCAGCCGCAGCGAGGCCTCGTCGGCGTCGTGCGCGTCGTCGACGACGAGCACCGCGCCGGCGCCGGCCGCGGCCAGCCGCAGCAGCTCCGCGGTCGCGATGAACAGCCGCTGGTGCCCGCCGGAGCCGTCCCACCCGCCGCCCCGGCCGGACAGCGCCCGCTCGATCTCCAGGCGCATCGCGTCGTCGAGCCCGTCGAGCAGCGCCGGGTGCCGGCGGGAGAGGTCGGCCACCGCCTCGAGCACCGGCGCGTAGGGCCACGCGCCGTCGATGCGGGCGGCCAGCCCGGTGCCCACCCGCATGCCCGCGGCGCCCGCCTCGGCCTCGACCGCGGCCAGCAGGCTGGTCTTGCCCACGCCGGCGGGGCCGGAGACGAACAGCATCCGCCCCGACCCCTGACGCACCCGCGCCAGCACCGCGCGGGCCCAGGCCAGCTCGTCGTCCCGCCCCAGCAGCTCTGGCGCGGACGGCGTCCCGGCGTCCGGGGCGGCCAGCAGCGACGCGCGCAGCCGGGCCGCCTCCGGGCTCAGGCCGACGCCGAGCTCCTGGCGCAGCGCCCGCTCCAGCCGTTCGAACTGGCGCAGCGCCGCCGCCCGGTCGCCGTCCGCGGCCAGCGCACGGGCCAGCGCCACGTGCGCCTGCTCGTCGGCCGGCTCCAGCGCGGCGACCTCCGCCCAGCGCCCGGCCAGCCGCAGCGCGTCGAGGTGCAGCACCCGCAGCCGCTCGCGCGGCTCCTCGGTCCACGGCTCGTACAGGTCGTCGGGCAGCAGCTCGGCGGCGAGCGCGTCGGCGGCTGCCGCGGCGCGCGCGGGGTCCCGGGCGGCCAAGGCGGCGCGGGCCAGCTCCTCGGTACGGACGGCGTCCACCTCGACGACGTCCTCCGGGCACAGCGAGACGGTCTCCCCGGCCAGCACGAGCGCGTCCGAGCCGCCCAGCCAGCGGCGCGCGTAGTGGGCGGCCTTGTGCAGCCGCGGCGCGGCCTCGGCCGGGTCGACGTCGGGCCAGAGCCCGGCCAGCACCCGCTCCCTGTGCAGCCGGTGGCCGGGGGAGAGGGCGAGCAGCTTGACCAGCGACGCCGCCGAGCGCCGCCGCCACTCCCCGTCGGGCACGGGGCGGCCGTCGACGATCACGCGGAAGCCCCCGAGCAGCTGCACGGAGACCTCGCGGGCGCTCATCCGACCCCCCGGCCCGGACCCTAGACCGCTTCGGCGGTGGCGTGGAGGCTCTCGAGGAACTCCACCTCGTCGACCATCGTGGAGGACAGCTCCATCAGCAGCCGGCGGATGCCGGGCAGGTCCCAGTCGTGGGCGGCGATCCGCTCGACGATCCGCAGCATCGGCAGCGACAGCGCGTCCCGCTGGGCCGCGTAGCCGGCCAGCGCCTCGAGCTGCGCGCGCCCGTGGTGCGGCGCGGCCAGCACCGCGCCGGCGAGCAGCTCCGCGTCGCGCAGCGCCGCGGTGATGCCGTGGGTGGACAGCGGGTCCTTCCAGTAGCCGGCGTCGCCCACCAGCGCCCAGCCGGGCCCGTACGGGGTGCGCAGGTGGCCGGGGACGCCGCGGACGTGCCGGATCCGCCCCACGGCGGTCGCCGCCGACAGCGCGGGGCCGAGCGGACCGGGACCGGCCAGCGCGCGCAGCGCGCCCTCGGGCCCGCGCTCGCCGACCAGGGGCCGCACCGTCTCCGGCCGGCCGCCGGCGAACACGCACGTCAGCCCGTCGTTGGTGGGGATGGCGCCCACGCTGACCCCCGGCCGGTAGAGCCAGGAGTAGCCGTCGACCGGGAGGCCGGCGACGTAGCCGTAGACGATCTCGGTCGCCGCGGACCCGGTGAACCGGTACGGCGCCGCGACCGCGTCGGCCACCAACGAGGCCCGGCCGTCGGCGCCGATCACCAGCGGCGCGGACTCCAGCCGCAGGCCGCCGTCCCGGTCGCGGACGGCGACCCCGGTGACCCGGCCGTCCGGGCCACGCAGCAACCCGGTGACCGGCGTGCCGTGCCGGACGACGGCGCCGGCGCGGACGGCGGCCTCGGCCAGGATCGCGTCCAGCACCGTGCGCCGCGGGGCGTAGAGGGCGTCCACCCCGGCGCCGGGCCGCACCGAGACGGTGACCTGCTCGTCGCCGTAGGAGAAGACGATGCGCCGGATCGGCGGGGTGCCGGCGGCGCGGACCTCGGGCAGCAGGCCCCAGCGGTCCAGCTGCAGCACCCCGGCCCGCATGAGCGCGTGGGTGGAGACGGTGTCGCTGCCCGGCCGCGCGCGGTCGGCGCACAGCACGCGCATCCCGGCCCCGGCCAGCAGCATGGCCGTGGAGGCCCCGGCGATGCGCGCGCCGACGACGACGGCGTCCCACCGGGGGCTCATGCGGCACGCTCCATCGGCTGCGCCGCGCCCAGCTCGTCGAGCACGCGGCTCACGATCAGCGCGGCGTCGTGCCGCGCGCCGTCGAGGAAGGTGGAGGAGCGGCGGGTCTGCCGGCGCATGCCGACCACGTGCAGCCCCGGGGCCGCGGTGGTGCCGGCGACGTGCCGGATCTCGCCGGCGGCGTCGAGCACGGGCACGTGCAGCCACGGGTAGCTGCGTTGGTAGCCGGTCGCCCAGACCACCGCGCCGATCCCGGCGGTGACCAGGTCCAGCCCGGCCGGCGCCGCGGAGGCATCGGCGGCGGCCGTCGGTGCAGGAGGGTCGAGCTCGTCGTCCAGGCCGACCGCGCGGGCGTAGGCGTCGATCCGCCGCAACTGAGCGGCCAGCCGCGCATCGGCGTCCGCCGTCGTCGTGGCGAGGTCGTCGCCGAACCGGACCCGGCTGCCCTCGATGCCGGCCACCCGGCCGGCGAGGACGACCCCGCGCGACTGCAGCGACGCCAGGTCGACGTCACGCCGGTCCGGGCGCCCGACCAGCTGCAGCGACGGCTCGGACAGTGCCAGGCACGGCCGGACGGGCTGGTCGAGCACGCCCATGACCGACAGCCACCAGAGGATGTCCATGCCGCGGTGGGTGCGCGGCAGCCGGGTGTGCGCGCCGACGGCCAGGACGACGGGCCGCCCGCTGGCGGCGATCTCGTCGGCGAGCTGCACGCCGGACGCCGAGGCGCCCACGACCAGCACGCCGCCGGCGGGCAGCGCGGCGGGGCTCGAGTAGGTGGCCGCGGTCTGCTGGCCGACGCCCGGGTCGAGGCCGGCCGCGGCCGCGGGCACGAGCGGCCGGTCGCACCAGCCGGTCGCGACGACCACCGACCGGGCGCGCCAGGAGCCGGCGGCGCTGTCGACGCGGTAGCCGCCGGGCGCGGGCCGGACCGACTCCAGCTCGGCGCCGGCGACGACGGGCGCGTCGAAGGACCGCGCGTAGCCGGTGAGGTACGCGGTGACCTCGCGGGCAGTCATGAAGCCGGTCGGGTCGTCGCCGGCGTAGGACCAGCCGGGCAGCCGGCTCATCCAGTTCGGGGTGAGCAGCCGCAGCGACTCCCACGGGCGGGAGCGCCAGCTCTCGGCGGGGCGGCCGCGGTCGAGCACGACGTGCTCGACGCCGGCGTCGGTCAGCAGCCGGCTGACCGCCAGGCCGGCCTGGCCGGCACCGAGGACGGCGACGGGGACGGAGGTCATCGCAGGCTCCCGGGAGGGGACGGGGCGGCCGGCCCGGACGGCGGGCCGGCCGCGGGGCGGGATCAGCGGGTGGTGACGTCGACCCGGACGTCGGTGCCGTTGGAGAGCACGTCCCAGACCGCGGAGCGGCGGCGGGACTGCTCGACCAGCGCGGCCAGCTCCTCGGGGGAAGCGTCGCCCTCGACGGTGAAGTGCACGCGGATCTGCGAGTAGCCGTTCCGGACCTCGTCGGAGAGGCCGAGGATGCCGAGCAGGTCGATGTCGCCCTCGACGGTGGACTCCACCTTGTGCAGGTCGATGCCGCGGGCGGAGGCGATGTTTGCCATCCCCGCGGTCAGGCAGGCGGCGATGGCGTGCAGCAGGAACTCGACCGGGGTGGGGGCCTTGCCGGTGCCGACCAGCACCGCCGGGTGGTCGGCGTC
This sequence comes from Geodermatophilus sp. SMS 5-13, assembly GCF_059428245.1. Lineage (NCBI taxonomy): Bacteria > Bacillati > Actinomycetota > Actinomycetes > Geodermatophilales > Geodermatophilaceae > Geodermatophilus > Geodermatophilus sp. SMS 5-13. Next base: position 3,237,967 of record NZ_CP165729.1, on the reverse strand, counting down.
GTAGGTGAACGGCTCGGTGCGGCTGACGTCCTCCTGGCCGGCGCCGTAGAAGCCCTGGATGGTGCTGCGGCTGTTCGTACCGCTGATCCAGGTGTTCGTCGCGCGGAACCGGAAGTCGGCCAGGTCCGGGGTGCCCCGGACGGCGTCGATCGTGGCGAACAGGGTGGGGACGTCGACGCCGTTGCGGGCGGGCCGGCTCATGGTCTGCGTCATCTCGGGGGTGCTCCTCGGTGCGGGGGACTTCGGGACGGCGCGGACGCTAGGGACGACGCCTTCCCCCGGGCTTCCGCGGCGGGGACGCTCGGCGGGGTCCGCGGAAGGTCCGCGGAAGCCCCGTGCCGCACGGTCGGGGCACCGCGAACGAGAGGAGGCGGCGGACATGCGCGTGGGCGATCGCGCGAGCCGGACGAGGACGGTCCGCGCCGAGGACATCGAGCTGTTCACCGCGCTCACCGGGGACACCAACCCGGTGCACTACGACGCGGAGCTCGCGGCGCGCTCCCGCTTCGGCGGCATCGTCGTCCAGGGCGGGGTCACCAGCGGGCTGCTCAACGCGCTCGTCGCCGAGGACCTGCCCGGCCCGGGCAGCGTCTTCCTCACCGTGCAGTGGAACTTCCGGGCGCCGGTCCGCCCCGGCGACGTGCTCACCGCGCGGGCCGAGGTGACCAGCGTCCGCGAGGACAAGCCGGTCACCGGCCTGGCCACCACGATCACCAACCAGGACGGCGTCGTCGTCCTCGACGGGACGGCGGTGGTGTGGCGGGACCCGGTGGTGGCCGCCGCCGCGGCCTGAGCTGAGGGGGTCGGCCCTCGACCGGGTGCCGGAACGCGTTCGGCTGTACGGTCCATCCCAACCGTTCGAGGGACGCCGATGGCTCTGCTGCGCCGGATCGATCCCGCCCGCGCGCTGCGGGCGGGGGTCCGGCTGGCCACGACCGGCGCCACGGTGGCCGCCGTCCCCGCGTTCCTCACCGCGGGCCTGGTCGGCGACTCGGCGCGGGCCGGGATGCGCACGGCGCGGTCGGTGGCGGCGTCCGCCGTCCGGACCGTCGGCACCGTCGTGACCGGTGCCGACCCCATGCCCGACGGGCACGTGCACTCCCTGGTCGACGCCGCCCGCGGGATGGTCGAGCCGCCGACGACCCGGCACTCACCGCGGGTGTGGGCCGACCGCGGGCACGTGCAGGTCGAGCTGTGCGCGCCCACCCCGGAGGAGGCGCCGGAGGCCCGCCGCATGCTGCGGCGTGCGCTCGAGCGCCTCGACGGGGTCTCCTGGGCGACGGTCAACGAGGTCGCCGGCCGGGTACTGGTCGCCGTCGACCAGCGGCGGATCAGCCCCGAGGACGTCGTCGACGTGGTCACGGCCGTCGAGCAGGCCCGCGGCGCCCGGGGCATCTACCCGCTGCGCGAGGACCACCCGGCCGACGTGGAGCCGGTGCTCGCCGCGCTGCTCAACGCGGCCGTCGACGTCGTCGGCGTGGGCGCGGCCTACGCGGGCAGGTTCCTCCCGATCCCGGCGCTGACCCGGCACGCGACCCTCGCCGTGGCGCTGCTCGACAGCCAGCAGTGGATCAAGACCCGGCTGGCCGACCGGATCGGCCCGGTCGGCACCGACCTGCTCTTCACCGGCACCAGCGCGGTGCTGCACTCGCTCACCCAGAGCCCCACCGTGCCGGCGCTCAACGCGGCCGCGGCCGTGCAGGAGGCGCTGGAGACGCGCGCCCGGCGGCAGGTCTGGTGCCGCCGCGAGCACGAGCTGTGCGGTCCCGAGCCGGAGCAGGCCGAGGACGTGCCGGCCGACGCGCGGCCGGCGCCGGGCCAGCGCCCGAGCCCCCTGCCCGAGGGCCCGATCGAGCGCTACCGCTCCCGGCTGGGCCCCACCGAGCTGGCCGCCGCGCTGGCGCTGCTGCCGCTCACGCGCCGGCCCGGCCGCTCGGCGGACCTGATGAAGGCGCTCACGCCGAAGGCGGCGACCCAGGGCCGGGAGTCCTTCGCGGCGACCCTCGACCTGCTGCTCTGCCGGCGCGGCGTGCTGCCCATGGACGGCTCCGCCTACCGGCGGCTCGACCGGATCGACACCGTCGTGGTCGACGGCGACGGTCTGTGCACCGGCCCGCCGGTCGTCCTCGAGGCGAGCGCCGAGGCCGACGGGTGGGACGACGCCGCCGTCTGGTCGGCCGCCGCGCGGCTGCTGGGCGCCGACGACTCCGACGAGCGCGTCGCGCGCAACGGCCGCCCGCTGCGGCTCGGCCCGCCGCGGGAGTCGCCGGACGCGCCCGGCGGGCGGCTGCGGGCCGTGTACGAGGGACGGCGGCGGGTCGGGACGGTCACCGTCGCCGCCGAGCTGGACCCGCACGCCGAGGCGCTGCTCACCGCCGTGGGCCGGGCCGGGCACCGCCTGGTGCTCTCCGCGCACGTCGGCACGCGCGAGATCGCCGGCCTCGCCGACGAGGTCGCCGACGCCGGCGAGCCGCTGCTCAAGACCGTCCGGCGGCTGCAGGACGACGGCCGCGGCGTGCTGCTGGTCTCCGACTCCGACGGGCCGGCGCTGCTGGCCGCCGACGTCGCCGTGGCGCCGGCCCGCCCCGGCCGCTCGCCGGCCTGGGGCGCGGACCTGGTGACCGGGCCGGGGCTGGCCACCGCGTGCGCCCTCGTCGCGGCCACCGTCGACGCCCGGAAGCTGAGCCGGCGGGCCGTGGAGAGCGGCGTGACCGGCAACGTGCTCGGCGGCCTGCTGGCCGCGGTCGGCAGCGCCCGTTACGGGCAGGCCAAGGCGACCACCCCCGGCAAGTCCGCGACCATGATCACGATGGCCGACGGCACGTGGACGGCGGTCCGGGTGGCCCGGCGGCCGGCGCCCCCGGCGACGGTGCACACGCCCTGGCACGCGCTGGACGCCGAGGACGTGCAGCGCCGGCTGGCCGACCTGCCCGACGAGCCCGAGCGCGCGCCGTCCCGGCTGCCGTCGGCGGTCCAGCGGGCGGCCGGGCACCCGACGCTGCAGGTGCCGCTGCGCTACGCGCGCACGGTGGCCGCGGAGCTCGCCGACCCGCTCACCCCGGTGCTGGGCACGGGGGCGGCCGCGACCGCGATCCTCGGCGAGGCCACCGACGCGATCCTCGTGGGCAGCGTGACGGTCGGGAACGCGCTGATCAGCGGCTGGCAGCGGCTGCGGGCGGAGACCGCGCTGGAGTCGCTGCTGCTGGAGCAGGACGTCTGCGCCCGCCGGGAGTCCGGCGGCGGCCCTGAGGAGGTGCCCGGCAGCGCGCTGCGGGTCGGCGACGTGCTGCTGGTCGAGGCCGGGGACGTGGTGGCCGCCGACGCCCGGCTGCTGGAGGCCGCCGATCTCGAGGTCGACGAGTCGAACCTGACCGGCGAGTCGCTCGCGGTGGCGAAGTCGGTCGCGGCCACGCCGGGCGCGGAGGTCGGCGACCGGACCTGCATGCTCTTCGACGGCACGACGGTGGTGGCCGGGTCGGGGCGCGCTGTGGTCGTCGCGGTCGGCGACGCCACCCAGGCCGGCCGGGCCGCCCGCGCCGCCGGCGGCGCCGCCCCGCCGGCCGGCGTGCAGGCGCGGCTCGGCGAGCTCACCCGCAAGGTGCTGCCGCTGACGCTTGCCGGCGGCGCCGCGGTGACCGCGCTGGGCGTGCTGTGGCGCCGTCCGCTGCGCGACGCGGTCCGCGACGGCGTGGCGGTCGCGGTCGCCGCCGTCCCGGAGGGACTGCCGCTGGTGGCGACGGTGGCGCAGCAGGCCGCGGCGCAGCGGCTGTCCCGGCGCGGCGCGGTGGTCCGCAGCGCCCGGGTGCTGGAGGCGCTCGGCCGGGTCGACACGGTCTGCTTCGACAAGACCGGCACGCTGACGGAGAACCGGCTGGCGGTCACCCGCCTGGTGCCGTGCGCCGACGGCGACCTCGACGAGGACGGCCTGCTCCGGCTCGCCGCCGGGGGGATGGGGTCGGGCGACGAGGCCGCGCACGAGACCGACCGCGCCGTCCTCGAGGCGGCGCGGGAGCGGGGCGTGCTGCCCGACGGCGAGCCGGAGGCGAGCCTGCCGTTCGCCGCCGGCCGCGGGTTCTCCGCCGCGCTGCGCGACGGACGGCTGGTGGTCAAGGGCGCCCCCGAGGTGGTGCTGCGCCGCTGCGGCGCCGCCGACGAGGTGCGCGACGAGGTGCAGGGCCTCGCCGGCAAGGGGCTCCGGGTGCTCGCGGTCGCCGACCGGTCGGTGGACGGCGTGCCCGACGACCTGCAGGAGGCGGCCGAGGGGCTGACCCTGCGCGGGCTGGTGGCGCTGGCCGACACGCTGCGCGACTCGTCGGTGGCCGCGATCGAGCAGCTGCGGGCCTCCGGCGTCCGGGTGCTCGTCGCCACCGGCGACCACCCCGAGACCGCCGCCGCGATCGCCGCGCAGGCGGGCATCCCCGACGCCGACCGCGTGGTCACCGGCGGGCAGCTGGCGCGGGCCACCGACGCCGAGCGCGCCCGGCTGGTGCAGGATGCCGCGGTCTTCGCCCGGCTCTCCCCGGAGCAGAAGGTGCTGCTGGTCGGCGCGCTGCGGCGGACCGGCGCGACCCTGGCGATGACCGGCGACGGCGTGAACGACGCCGCGGCGATCCGGCTGGCCGATGTGGGCGTCGGGGTGTCGGGGGCCGAGTCGCCGGCCGCGCGCACCGCCGCCGACCTGGTGCTCACCGACCTCGACCTCACCCGGCTGGTCGACGCGATCGCCGAGGGCCGGGCCATGTGGTCGCGGGTGCGTGACGCGGTCTCGGTGCTGGTGGGCGGCAACGCCGGCGAGGTGTCGTTCACCGTGCTGGGCACCGCGTTCGGCGGCCGCGCGCCCCTGAACACCCGCCAGCTGCTGCTGGTCAACCTGCTCACCGACATGTTCCCGGCGCTGGCCGTCGCGGTCGCCGCGCCGCGGGTCGCCACCGGGGAGGACGGCGAGGGGCCGCTCGCCGGGCATCCGCTCAGGGCAGTGCTCGAGGCGGGTCCGCACCGCGACTTCACCGCGCAGCTGCGCCGCATCGTCCTGGTGCGCGGCGCGGCGACCACGGCCGGGGCGACCGGCGCGTGGACGGTCGGCCGGCTCACCGGCCTGCGCGGGCGGGCCAGCACGATGGGCCTGGCCGCGCTGATCGCCACCCAGCTCGGGCAGACCGCGTGGATGGGCCGGCGCAGCCCGCTGGTGCTGGTCACCGCGGCCGGGTCGCTCGCCGTCCTCGGGGTCGTCGTCCAGACCCCGGGGCTGTCCGGCTTCTTCGGCTGCACGCCGCTCGACCCGCTGTCCTGGCTGGTCGTGCTCGCGTCGGCCGCGGCGGGCACCGCCGGCGCCGAGGTGGTGCCGGCGATGCTCGCCGGACGACGTACCGCGAACGACTCCGCAGGAGGTGCCCCGATGACCCAGCCAGGCGACGAGCAGCCCCGCCCCGACGACACGACGCAGGACGACGAGGAGCGCGACGTCCGCCACGCCGGCGGCGGGCGGACCTCGGGGGAGACGTCGGTCGACGACGACCTCGGCCGCGGCGACTGATCCCGGTCAGGCCCCGCCGAGGACCGCCCGGGCCTCCTTGCCCACCTCGTCCATGACGGCGCGGGCCTGGTCGAGCACGCCGGACATCCAGAAGAAGCCGTGGATCATGCCCTCGTAGTTGCGGTAGGTGACCTGCACGCCGGCCTCCTGCAGCCGGTCGGCGTACTCCTTGCCGTCGTCGCGGAGGGGATCGTGGCCCGCGGTGAAGATGAAGGCCGGCGGCAGGCCGCCGAACTCCCGGGCCCGTAGCGGCGACACGTAGGGGTTGTCGGCGTCGGTCTCGCTGCGCACGTAGTGCTGCCAGAAGTACTCCATGCTGCCGCGCTGGAGCAGGTAGCCCTCGGCGTTCTCGTGCGCCGACGGCCGGTCCCACCCGTAGTCCAGCGCCGGGTAGATCAGCAGCTGGTAGGCCAGGCGCGGCCCGCCGTGGTCGCGCGCCTTGAGCGCCACCGCGGCGGCCAGGTTGCCGCCGGCGCTGTCGCCGGAGACCCCGATCCGCCGCGGGTCGATGCCCAGCTCCTCGGCGTTGTCGAAGACCCACTCGGTGGCGGCGTAGCAGTCGTCGAACGGGATCGGGAACTTGTGCTCCGGCGCCTTCTGGTAGTTCACCGAGACGATCACGCAGCCGGTGCGGTTGGCCATCGCGCGGGCGGAGGAGTCGCAGATGTCGATGTTGAGCACCACCCAGCCGCTGCCGTGGAAGTACAGCAGCGCCGGCAGCGGCCCCTCGCCCTCGGGCCGGTAGATCCGCACGGGCAGGTCGGCCGTCGGCCCGGGGATGTAGGTGTCGGTGACGGCGGCGACGTCCTCCGGCTCACCGCCGAGGTCCTTGAACGCCCGGGCGGCGACGCGCGCCTCGGCGGGTGTCAGCGCCTCGAACGGCTGGGCTCCGGCGGCGACCATGCCGGCCAGGAGGGCTTCGCACTGCGGGTCGAGGGTCATGCTGCGCTCCTCTCGCGCACTTCGCGGACAGGCCTCGACCGTGGCGCGGTCGCGGAACCGTGTCAATCGCCGGGCAGCACCCGGACCTCGGCGGCCGGCAGCGCCGTCCACCAGCGGGCGTAGCGGCGGTAGACGGCGGGATCGCGGCCGGCGAGCAGCGCGGTCAGTTCGCGCGCCTCCTGCGCGAGCCCGTCCCAGGCCGCCTCGGGCAGCGGGGCGAACGCGGTGGCCTCGATGCCGCCGTCGACCGGGCGCCACACGCCGGCGACGTAGCCGTCGACCAGCAGGGTGGGCAGGACGTCGCCGTTGCTGCGCATCACCAGCGGGCGGTACTCCGGCGGGATGATCCGGCTGCGGTCCACGTGGCCGAGCAGGGCGAGGTCCCACATGCCGAGCAGCCGCGCCGGTGCCGGGACGTCGCCGTCCGGCAGCGGCGCACCGGGGACGTCGAGCAGCTCCTTGCCGTCGGGGCCGGTCCGCCGCACCAGCTCGTCGGCCAGCCCGGCGAAGACCTGCTTCGTCCGCGACCTCGGCAGGATCGTGAACTGGGTGAAGTCCGCCTCCGACGCCGGGCCGAACGCCGACAGGTAGCGTCGCACGAGCGCTGGCATCAGCTCCTCCGGCGCGGCCTCGTACGGCGGCGCCGCGCGGTACACCGGCCGGGTCCCGAACCCCACGGCTTGCCGGCCGGGACGTGCCACAGCGGCGCGAACGTCCGCAGCGCCCACCACACCCCGCGGGTCGGCGCGCCGTCGACGTGCCCGGCCAGGAACTCCTCGATCTCGGCGGCGCTGCGCTGCTCGGCGGTGAACTCCAGCAGGCGCGGCACCAGCGCGTCGGCGTCGTCCTTGGTCAGCCCGGACGACGTGAACCGCGGATCGCCGAGCCGCGACGCCCGCAGCGGATGCCACATCGCGTTGTGGAAGGCGGGGTAGTCCTCGGCGTGCACCGCGTGCAGCGTGATCCGCATCAGCTGCGCCTTGACGACCGTCGCGTCGGCGAACGCGGCATCCAGCTCGGAGGGGTCGAAGTCGGCGACCCGGTTCCACAGCGCCAGATACGGCGACGCCGGCTCCTGGGCCTGCAGCCCGAGGACGCGGCGGACGGCCTCGGCGGCCCCGATCGGCTCGCGGCGCAGCAGCAGCTGCCGGGCGAGCAGGGCGCGGTTGAGCTGCCGGGCGGTGAGGGTCATCGCTGGGTCATCCTGCCGGTTCGCGTTCGCGGAGGGGCAGGAGGCGGACTCGGACGCGGCGGCCCGGCCAACTGGTGGTGCCGGTACGGCACTGGTCCGCACCGCGACGGTCAAGGCTACGCAGGGCCTAGGCAGTCCCAGCGCTCAAGTCGAAGCGATCCCTAGCGCGAGGCCGCGCAGGCAGCAGCCTCTTCCACACCCGGGTTGAGTTTCTCCACGTCTATCAAGCCCGACTCGTCGGACGCAGCCTTCATGCGCATGCCATGAAGCTCGATGTTGGCTATCGCCGAATATGTTAGGGCATCCCCCTCAATTCGCTCGACTTGAATGAATACGTGCTTCGACGCCGGAAGGGGGGTGTCGCTCAGATCGATCCTGGAAAACTCCGGGCCGGAGTCGTAATTCAGACGGCCATCAACAGGCGCGGAGACCACCTGTCCGGAGTCGGTAAAAATCAACAGGCGTTGTGGCTTCGCCGTTCTGTCGTAGTTGTACTCGGTGTCAAACCATCCTGGAACAACATCGATGCGCGTCAAGAGTGTCGGCCCTTCTAGTTCCAGCACGAGAAACTCTCCAGTACCCAGGCCTCGTCCGGAGAGCCAGGATGACGCAAATACGGGACTTCCGGTCCTGTCGTCGTCGACTGCACACCAGGCTGAGAAGAAGCCAGGATGCTCGCCCCGATAAAGCGATGATTCATTCACGTCGATGACCCGCACGGCAGAACTGTCCCCCTGGGTCGCAATCTGCTCGCGCGCCCATTCCGGGTGAAAGACGTCAGTCTGGCCCCGGGCGAGAAGATAGCTTCCAAGCCCCAGAAGCGCAGTCGCGAAGATCAGAATCGAGGCGGCCCAACCCCGCCGCATTCCTTGGAGAAGCGTGACGAGACTGCCCAATCCGACGACTGTAACCATGCCGGCGATAACTATGGTGAATATTCCGAGCCACAATGGCATCGACTGGATGCGCTGAACAGCGAGCGTCGCAACAGTTGTGATCGCCTCCTTGAAGCCAAGAGAGTCGCGATGCTTCGCCACTTGAGAAAATATTACAGCAGGAAGCGCCCGGTAAAGAATGACATCGCCCGATCCTCCTTGCAGGATGGTGCCCGGCGGTAGCTTGGTTCGCCATTCTGCGCGCACATTTCCGGCGTAGGCGGAGTCATCTGGCAGGTCAAGGGTCGCACTTCCGTTCTGATTGGTCTGCACGACCTTGAGCGGGTTGCCTGAAGCAGTCGAAGTGAACTGAAGCAATGCGCCTGCGACATCCTCCCGCGCGGGTTCCACCTGTTGAAGGTGAGCTACAAAGCGCTCACCCGCGAAGTATTGCCCAGTGCGTTCAAGGTTGAGCTGAACTCCGGCAAGCGGGCCACGCCCGGTAGGCGTTCCATGCGCGGTGGCTAAGTCCGCCAATACCCGTGCCCGACGAGTCACCACGCCGTCTGCAAGCGACGACCAATTTAGTCTTGCACTGATCGACCATATCGCCAGTTGAAACGCTGCTCTTTCTGCTCCGATATCGGTCGTGTAGTCGACGCGGCCCTCGGTCTCCTCTGTGGGGATTCGATCGGGGACGTTGAAGTACTCACCGGCAAGCCACGTGATCGCGGCCAATTGGGCTGGGTCGAGGCCCTGCTCGGTCAGGCCGTGCGGGATGGGGGTCAGGTCTTCGTCAGAAGTCCATTCCGATTCGGGATCAAGTGAGAATGCGAGTGCTCGCTGTTGAGAGTGATCCGACCGCAATTTCAGCGAAGGATCCTCCCGTTCCTCGACGGTCATCAGGCTCGCAGCGGGATCTTCGAGCAAGGTGGCCGTGACGGAGTACGTTGAGTCGGCCTCCTCTGCCGAGGCGGCGCCTGTATAGATGGCGACCGCGCCCGCGGTGAAGACCACGAGGAGGGCGGTGCGCACGACGGCGCGGCACGGGAAGGCCATCATTCCCCCATGTGCCTCTCGGCCTCAGATAGGCCTGCGACCCTATCTGCCGTAACGAGATCCATGCAAGATGGATGTACTGACGACTCGCACAATCCCGGTCAGGGAAGCCTAGGCGACTGGTGACCTCGTGACGAGAACTGCAGGTCAGGGCCGATGTTTAGCGCCCGGTAGTAGGTGCTAAAACGCCTCTCAGTCCGAGCGTCGTCGATGTCTTCATATCCAGCAGCCTGATAGCGGCGTGAGAAGGCCGGCATTCGGCTGCGGACGCTGGCACTGGACGGTCCAAAGCATCCGCCCGCCTACCGCAGGGCAATGGCCCACCATGGACGCTGGCTGCTGGGCGCAGGCCGGACGCAGGCAGTCTCCGGCTGGCGCAATCCGTGCCCGAGTACTGGTCTCCGCGCGGATGACGCCGGAACCGGATCGCGCGGCCCGGCCGTTCTCGCGGGCATGGAGCTCACCTGCCCGAAGTGCCACGGCCCGATGCGCACCTACGAGCGCAACGGCGTCCACGTCGACCAGTGCGCGGACTGCCGCGGGATCTTCCTCGACCGCGGCGAGCTCGAGCGGCTGATCGACGCGGAGAACGCCTGGCACGACCAGGACCGGCCGGGCAGGTCGTCGTCCGCGTCGTCCTACTCGTCGTCGTCCGGGCCCGCGGCCGCCGGTGGCGGGCTCAGCTCGGTCGTCAACGAGGTGCTGGGCGCCGCCCGCAGCCACAAGTCGAGCAGCTCCGGGCACGGCTACGACCAGTACGGCCGGCCCTACGGCCACCCCAAGCGCAAGAAGTCCTTCCTGGACCAGCTGTTCGACTGATTCGCTGACCGGGTGACCGAGAACCCCGGCATCGACCCGTCGGTCCCGCCCAGCGGACCGGGCTGCGTGGAGTGCGAGGCCGTCGAGGGCTGGTGGCTGCACCTGCGCCGCTGCGCGCAGTGCGGCCACGTCGGCTGCTGCGACTCCTCACCGGCGCAGCACGCGAGCGCGCACGCCCGGGGGAGCGGGCATCCGATCGCCCGGAGCTACGAGCCGGGGGAGACCTGGTTCTGGGACTACAGCCGCGACGAGTACGTCTCCGGCCTGGACCTGGCACCCCCGGCCGCGCACCCGATCACCCAGCCGGCGCCCGGTCCGGTCGGCCGGGTGCCGCTGGACTGGCAGCGGCACCTGCACTGATCTTCGGCGCGTACCGCAGGTGCAGGACGCCGGTCGGCAGGGTCCGGCTGCCCAGCAGCTCGAGCGGCACCGTGGGCGTGTCCTCGAACAGGCGCTGGCCCCTGCCGACGGCGATCGGGTGCACCAGCAGGTTCAGCTCGTCGAGCAGGTCGTTCGCGATCAGCCAGCGCACGGTGGTCGCGCTGCCGGACATCCCGATGTCGCCCTCGGTCCCGGTCTTGAGGTCCTGCACCTGACGGACGGCGTCCTCGCCGCCCAGGACCGTGGTGTTGCTCCAGAGCGCGCCCTCGATCGGGCGGTGGGTGAGGACGTACTTCGGCAGGCCGTTGATGTGCGAGGCGAACGGGACGTCGTCCCCCTGGGACGGCCAGTACGCCGCCCACTCGTCGTAGAGCTTCCGGCCCATCAGCATCGCCCGGGTCGTCTGCATGCCCTCGCCGACGACGCGGCCCATCTCGTCATCGAAGTAGGGGAAGTGCCACTCGTTCGGCGCCTCGACGACGCCGTCGAGTGCGATGAAGAAGCTCGAGACGATCCTGGCCATGTCGTCCTCCCGGGGTGGCCGGCGGGTCTGCAGCTGAGACGCTCCGGCTACCGCGAAGTCATCGCCACCGGTTCGGTCAGCGGCAGCAGCACCTGGAAGCGGGTCTCGCCGGGGCGGGACTCCACGCGCAGGTCGCCGCCGTGGCGATTGACCACGATCCGCCACGAGACGTCCAGGCCCAGGCCGGTGCCCTGGCCGACCGGCTTGGTGGTGAAGAACGGCTCGAAGATCCGCCGCTGCAGCTCCTCGGGGATGCCGGGGCCGGTGTCGGCCACCTCGACGAGCGCGCAGTCGCCGTCCCGGGCGGTCCGCAGCGTGAGGGTGCCGTGGCCGGCCATGGCGTCGAGCGCGTTGTGGATCAGGTTGGTCCAGACCTGGTTGAGCTCGGCGACGTAGGCCGGCACCGGGGGCAGGCTCCGGTCGTACTCCCGGACGACGGTGACGCCGGAGGGGATCTTGGCGCTCAGCATCACCAGGGTGGCGTCGAGGCCGGCGTGCAGGTCGGCGTCCTGGTGCGGGCTGCGGTCCATCTGCGAATACTGCTTGGCCGCCTCGACCAGGCCGGAGATGCGCCCGGTGCTCTCCCGGATCTCGGCGATGAGCATCTCGGTCTCGACCGTGTAGGCCAGCCAGCGCAGCGCCGGCTCGAGGAAGCCCTCCTCGACCGCGTCGGCCACCTTCTCCAGGTCGGCCGGGCCGAGCCCGGCGGGGACGAAGACGGCGGCGAGGTTCCACGGCTCGGTCACCTCGCGCTCGTCGAGCCAGTCGCCGAGGGCGTCCTCGCGGTCGGCGCGGTCCAGCGCGGTCAGGTCGGGGGCGGTGGCCAGGCCGGCGACGAAGGTCTCCTGCAGGTCGGTGAGGCAGCGCAGCAGCCGGCCGTCGACCCGCCCGTCGGCCAGCAGTGCCAGCTTGTGCCGCATCCCGGCGAAGCGGTCCTGCAGCGCGGCGGCGGCGCGGGCGGCGGCGGTCGCGGGGTTGTTCAGCTCGTGGGTGAGCCCGGCGGTGAGCTTGCCCAGCGCCAGCAGCCGCTCCCGCTGGCCGACCACCTCGTTGGTGTTGCGGGTGCCGATGAACAGGCCCTGGAGCAGGTGGACCGCCATCGGGTACCAGCGGCGGAAGACGACGGCGAACTCGTCGGCCGGCAGCGCGAGGAAGCGGCAGTCGGTCACCGCGCGCACGGAGGCCGGGTAGGTCTGGCTGATCTGGTCGCCGAAGTAGAACTGGACGGCGCCGGAGTACACGCCGCGGGCCGACGTCCGGGTCGTCTCCACGTCGTCCCCGGCGACCAGGCGGGACATCGTCATCGTGCCGTCGAGCAGCACGTAGAAGCACTCCGCGGGCGCGCCCTCCGCGCACACCTCGGTGCCGGCCGGGTGCTCGACGACGTCGCCGGAGCGCGCCACCCAGTCCAGCTGCTCGTCGTCGAGGTCGGCGAAGAGGAACAGCTCCCGCAGCTCGGCCGGCGTCAGGTGCTCGTTCATCGCTCCTCCAGGTACCGGTGCACGAGGGTGACCGCCATGGCCCCCTCGCCGACGGCCGAGGCGACCCGCTTCACCGACGTGGCCCGCACGTCCCCGGCGACGAACACGCCGGGCAGGCTGCTCTCCAGGAAGTAGGGATCGCGGTCGAGGGTCCAGCCGGCGGGCCGGCGGCCGTCGGCGAGCAGAGCTGGGCCGGTGGGGATGAAGCCGCGCTCGTCGCGGATCAGGACGCCGTCGAGCCAGTCGGTGTGCGGCGCGGCGCCGATGAAGATGAACAGGTGGCCCGCCGGCAGGGTCTCCTCGGCGCCGGTGGCCGCGTCACGCAGGGTCAGCCGCTCCAGGTGCTCGTCGCCGTGCACCTGCGTCACCGACGTCCCGGTGTGGACCTCGATGTTGTCGATGCCGGCGAGCTGCTCGATCAGGTAGTGCGACATCGAGGACTCGAGCGAGGGCCCTCGGACCAGCAGGCGGACGCACTTGGCGTACCGGGAGAAGAACACCGCCGCCTGACCGGCGGAGTTGGCCCCGCCGATGATGAAGACGTCCTGGTCGGCGCAGTCGGCCGCCTCGGTCATCGCCGAGCCGTAGTAGACGCCGCGCCCGGTCAGCTCCCGGCAGCCCGGCGCCTCGAGGCTGCGGTACATGACGCCGGTGGCGAGGACGACGGCGTGCGCGGCGATGCTCGTGCCGTCGCCGAAGTGCACCGTCCGCGCCGAGCCGGTCGACTGCAGCCCCACGACGTCGCGGGCGGTGAGCAGCTCGGCGCCGAACTTGACGGCCTGCCGGCGGGCGCGGTCGGCGAGCTGCGCGCCGGAGACGCCGTCGGGGAAGCCGAGGTAGTTCTCGATCCGGCTGCTCTGCCCGGCCTGGCCGCCGGTGGCCCGCTTCTCCACCAGCACGGTCCGCAGCCCCTCGGAGGCGCCGTACACCGCCGCGCCGAGGCCGGCCGGGCCGCCGCCGATGACCACCAGGTCGTAGAAGTCGGTGCGCGGGTCGACGTCGAGCCCGACCGCGGCGGCCAGCTGGGCCGCCGAGGGGGCGCGCAGCACCTGCCCGTCGGGGGTGAGCACCACCGGGACGTCGTCGGCGGTGGCGCCGGCCGCGGCGAGCAGCCGCTGGCCCTCCGGCTCCTCGGCGCTGTACCAGCGGTAGGAGACGGCGTTGCGGGCGAGGAAGTCGCGCGCCTTGTACGAGGGCGCCGACCAGTGGTGGCCGACGATCCGCACGTCCTCGACCGGCGCGTCCGGGCTCTCCTCCCAGGCCCGGATCATCGCGTCGACGACCGGGTAGAGCTTCTCGTCGACCGGTTCCCACGGCTTGAGCAGGTACTGGTCGACGTCCACGACGTTGATCGCGCGGATCGCGGCGTCGGTGTCGGCGTACGCGGTGAGCAGCGCGCGGCGGGCGCGGGGGAAGACGTCCATCGCCTGCTCGAGGAACTCGATGCCGTTCATCTGCGGCATCCGGTAGTCGGCCAGCAGCACGGCCACCGTGTCGCCGCGGAGCTTGAGCTCGCGCAGCGCGTCGAGGGCCTCGGCCGCCGACGACGCGCGGAGGACGCGGTAGTTCTCCCCGTAGTGGCGGCGCAGGTCCCGGGCGACGGCCCGCGAGACACCGGGGTCGTCGTCCACGCTCAGCAGTACGGGTCTGCCCACCCTCCCCATCCTGCTCGGCGCGCGGGGGAGCCGGAACCCTCCTAGTGCCGTGTCAAGCGACCTTCGCCCTCGTCGGAGGGAGCAGGGCTTGATCCTCGTCGGCGGGGTGCCGGCGAGCGACTCCCCGCAGCCGGTGCGGCTGCGGGGCGGGCCACGGCGGGCCAGGTGGACCCGCCGCCGCGGTTGCACACCGCCGGAGCGGTGCGGTCGATCGGCCGGCCGGGTGGCCGGCCGATCAGGCCGCGACGGGGATCACGCCGGGACCGGCCGGCTCGACGGGTGCGGTACACCACCGGCGCAGCGGAGAGGTCCCGACGACGAGGCACGACCACACACCCTGCCCCAGCACACCGACAGAACCATCCGAAGAGGGCAATCGTTGCCTGCCGCGGTACTAGCCTGCGGCCGTGACGCGGCGGCTGGTGGTGATCGGGGGCGACGCGGCCGGCGGCAGCGCGGCGTCCCAGGCGAAGAAGCGGCAGCGCGACCTCGACGTGGTGATGTTCGAGCGCGGCCGGGCGACGTCGTACTCGGCGTGCGGCATCCCGTACTGGATCAGCGGCGCGGTCACCGACGAGGCCGCCCTGATCGCCCGCACGCCGGAGCAGCACCGGGCGGCCGGCATCGACGTCCGCATGCGCACGGAGGTCGTCGGCATCGACCTCGACCGCCGCGCCGTCCGCTGGCGGGACCTGGACGACGGCAGCGAGGGCACCGAGCCCTACGACGACCTGGTGTACGCGACCGGCAGCGTGCCGATGCGGCCGCCCGTGCCGGGCATCGACGCCCCCGGCGTCTACGGCGTCCAGGTCCTCGACGACGGCGTCGCCCTGCGCGCCGAGCTCGACACCGGCCGGGTGCGCCGCGTGGTCGTGGTGGGCGGCGGCTACATCGGGCTCGAGATCGCCGAGGCCTGCCGGGTCCGCGGGCTCGACGTCACCGTCGTCGACAAGGCGCCGACGCCGGTCGGCACCTTCGACCCCGACGTCGGGACGTTCATCGCCGACGCGGTCCGTGCCGAGGGCGTCGAGCTGGTCCTCGGGGACGGCGTCGCGGGCGTGGAGACCGGTGCCGACGGGCGGGCGCGGGCGGTGGCGACCGAGAGCGGGCGCGAGCTGCCGGCCGACCTCGTCGTCCTCGGCCTCGGCGTCCGCCCGAACGTGCGCCTGGCCCAGGAGGCGGGCATCCCGCTCGGCATCTCCGGCGGCATCGCCGTCGACGCCCGGATGCGCACCGACGTCGGGGGCGTCTGGGCGGCCGGCGACTGCGTCGAGTCGCGCCACCGGCTCTCCGGGCAGCGGATCGTCGTGGCGCTGGGCACGCACGCGAACAAGCAGGGCCGGGTCGCCGGCGTCAACATCGGCGGCGGCTACGCCACCTTCCCCGGCGTGATCGGCACCGCGATCACCAAGATCTGCGACACCGAGGTGGCCCGCACCGGCCTGTCGACGGCGGAGGCCGAGGCGGCCGGCTACTCGTTCGTGACCGCCGTCGTCGACTCCACGACGAAGGCGGGTTACTTCCCGGGCGCGACACCGATCCGCGTCAAGATGATCGCCGAGCGGCGCAGCGGCCGGCTGCTCGGCGCGCAGATCGTCGGCCGGCGGGCGGCGGCCAAGCGGATCGACGCGCTGGCCATCTGCATCTGGAACGAGATGACCGTCGACGAGATCCTCTCCCTCGACCTCTCCTACGCACCGCCCTTCTCGCCGGTGTGGGACCCGGTGCTCATCGCCGCCCGGAAGGCCTTCGAGGCCGTGGAGGCCGACGTCCGCGCGCTGTGACGGCGCCGCGCCGTGCGGTGCCTAGGCTGCGCAACCATGCCGCTGTTCTCCTTCGAGGGGCGCAAGCCCCAGGTCCACCCCGACGCCTGGATCGCCCCGACGGCGACGCTGATCGGCGACGTCGTCGTCGAGGCCGGCGCGTCGGTCTGGTACGGCGCCGTCCTGCGCGCCGACTTCGGCCGCATCTGGATCCGCGCCGGCGCCAACATCCAGGACAACTCGGTGCTGCACGGCGGCGACGACCCGGAGACCGACATCGGCCCGGGCGTGACGGTCGGCCACATGTGCGTCGTCCACGGGGCGGTGATCGGCGCCGAGGCGCTGATCGGCAACGGCGCGACCGTGCAGGACGGCGCCCGCATCGGGGCCCGCGCGCTGATCGGCGCGGGCAGCCTGGTGCCGCCGAACGCCGAGATCCCGGCCGAGGTCATGGCGCTCGGCGCGCCGGCCAAGGTGCGCGGCCCGCTGACCGCCGGCGCGGCCTTCTGGGTGGACGGCAACCCGTCGATCTACCAGGAGCTGGCCCGCCGGCACGCCGCCGGGATCGAGCAGGTGGGGTGAGCCCGGTGGACCCCGACCGGCACCTCTACGGGGACCAGGCGGCGCCGGTCCGCGTGGTCGAGTACGGCGACTTCCAGTGCCCGTACTGCCGGGCCGCCGCGCCGGTGCTGCGCGAGCTGGTCGACACCTCGGGCGGCCGGGTGGCGCTGGTCTTCCGGCACTTCCCGCTGTTCACCGTGCACGCCTTCGCGCTGACCGCGGCCCTGGCCGCCGAGGCGTCCGGCGATCACTTCTGGCAGATGCACGACCTGCTCTTCGCCCACCAGGACCGGCTGACCGACGCCGACCTCGCCGGGTACGGCGCCCGGATCGGCGCCACCGGCGTCGTCGGGGCGGCCGCACAGTGGTTCCGACCGGCCGTCGAGGCCGACTACCGCTCCGGCGTCGCGGCCGGGGTCCGGGGGACGCCGACGCTGTTCATCGGCGACCAGCGGCACACCGGCACGCCCAAGCTGCGGGACCTGCGCGCCGCCGTCGGCCTCGGCAGCTGACTAGGCCAGCGTGGGGTCCCGCCACGGGCCGACCGGCAGCTCCGGCATCTCGACGTCGTCCTCGAGGGTGCACAGCGGCAGCCGCTCGCCCAGGTAGCGCAGCAGCAGCGAGCCGACGACGGCGGCGAGCAGCGAGCCGGCCAGGACGCCGATCTTCGCCTCTTGCCGCAGCGCCTCGTCGGAGAAGGCGAGGTCGGTGATGAACAGCGCGATCGTGAACCCGATCCCGGCCAGGACGGCGCCGCCGATGAGGTGGCCGTACCGCACCCGCCCGGGCAGCTGCCCCCAGCCCGACCGCAGCGCCAGCCCCGCGGCCAGCGAGATGCCCACCGCGTTGCCCAGCAGCAGCGCGACGACGATGCCGATCGTCACCGCCGAGCCCAGCGCCGCCGACAGCGCGCCGCCGTCCAGGCGGACACCGGCGTTGGCCAGCCCGAAGACCGGGA
The DNA here is from genome assembly GCF_059428245.1 of Geodermatophilus sp. SMS 5-13. Lineage (NCBI taxonomy): Bacteria > Bacillati > Actinomycetota > Actinomycetes > Geodermatophilales > Geodermatophilaceae > Geodermatophilus > Geodermatophilus sp. SMS 5-13. Next base: position 3,220,225 of record NZ_CP165729.1, on the reverse strand, counting down.
CGACGACGAACGCCGACAGCGGGTGCAGGTCGTTCTGCAGCCGGTCGTTGGCCGGGACGGTGGCCCGGGCCGCCGCCGTCGCCTGCCGGGCGCGGGAGGCCTCGGCCCGCTCGATCAGCGCCCGCCCGTAGAAGCGCAGCCGCTCGCGCTGGTCGTCCTCGACCGGGGTGGCCGGCAGGATCAGCCCGACCAGGACGCCGGCCAGCGTCGGGTGCACGCCGGAGGCGAACACCGCGCACCACAGCGCGAGCCCCACCAGCAGGTACGGGGCCAGCTGCCACACCCTGACCCACCGCAGCCCGAGCAGCACGAGGACGAGGACGCCGCTGGCGATCAGCGCGGGCACCGACACCGACGGCGTGTAGAACAGCGCCATCACGGTGATCGCGCCGATGTCGTCGACGATCGCCAGCGTCAGCAGGAACAGCCGCAGCTGGTCGGGGCAGCGCGGGCCGAACAGCGCCAGGACGCCGATGAGGAACGCGGTGTCGGTCGACATCGGGATGCCCCAGCCGACGGCGCCGGGACCGGAGGGCACGAAGGCGACGTAGATCAGCGCGGGCAGCGCCAGCCCGCCGATGGCGCCGAGCGCCGGCACGATCACCCGCCGCCGGTCGCGCAGCTCGCCGACGGTCACCTCGCGGCTGATCTCCAGGCCCACCACGAGGAAGAACAGCGCCATGGCGCCGTCGTTGACGAGGTGCCGCAGGTCCAACGCCTCGGTCCAGCCGCCCACGCGGACGGCGACCTCCGTGGACCAGAACGCCTCGTAGCTGTCGCCGGGCAGGTTGGCCCACACCAGCGCGATCACCGCGGCGGCCAGCAGCAGCACCGCGCTGCCGGCCTCGTTGGCGAGGAACCGGCCGAAGCTCGCCGACCGGTAGGGCCGCGGGACGCTGATCCGCAGCGCCGGCCCGGGGCGGGAGGGGGCGGGGAGCTCCGTCGTCACCCGCCGATCCTCCCGCGCCGGGAGGACGGGTTGTCAGTGCTTGGTGGCGAGGTCCCGCTCGGCGGACTCGGCGTCGCGCTGGCCCGGCCCGGCGTTGGACCCGGACTCCGGTTCGTCGTCGAGCATCGTCGCCTCGTCGAACGGCACCTGGCCGGACAGCGCCCCGGAGAGCCGGTCGCGGTCGAGCTGGTCGGTCCAGGTGGCCACCAGCACCGTGGCGACGGCGTTGCCGGCGAAGTTGGTCAGCGCCCGCGCCTCGGACATGAACCGGTCGATGCCGACGATCAGCCCGACCCCGTCGAGCAGCTCCGGCCGGTGCGCGGACAACCCGCCGGCGAGGGTGGCCAGCCCGGCGCCGGTGACGCCGGCGGCGCCCTTCGAGGCGATGATCATGAACAGCAGCAGGCCGATCTGCTCGCCGATCGACAGCGGGTCGCCGAGGGCGTCGGCGATGAACAGCGAGGCCATCGTCAGGTAGATGGCGGTGCCGTCAAGGTTGAACGAGTACCCGGTGGGGACGACGATGCCCGCGACCGGCTGGCTGACGCCGGCGTGCTCCATCTTCGCGATCAGCCGCGGCAGCGCCGTCTCCGACGAGGACGTCGACAGGATGAGCAGGAACTCCCGGCCCAGGTACTTGAGCAGCGCGAAGATGTTGACCCGGCTGACGAACCGCAGGATCAGCCCGAGGATCACGAAGACGAACAGGGCGCAGGTGACGTAGAACCCGACCATGATCACGGCGAGGCTCTTCAGCGCGTCCCACCCGGTCTCGCCGACCACCGCGGCGATCGCGCCGAACGCGCCGATCGGGGCCACCCACATGATCATGGCCAGGACGCGGAAGACCAGCTTCTGGAAGTAGCCGACGGCGCGCAGGATCGGCTCGCCGGAGCGGCCCATCGCCTGGATGGCGAAGCCGACCAGCAGGGCCACGATCAGGGCCTGCAGCACCGAGCCGTCGGTGAGCGCGGAGACGAGGGTCTTCGGGATCAGGCCGAGGACGAAGTCCGTCGTCCCGCCCCCGCCCTCGGCCTCGTCGGCGAGCGCGCTGCCCTGGCCGCGCAGCTCGTCGGAGAGCTCCAGGCCCGATCCGGGGTGCAGGATGTTGCCGACGACCAGCCCGATGGCCAGCGCCACGGTCGACATCAGCAGGAAGTAGCCCAGCGCCAGCCCGCCGATCCGGCCGACCGCGGCCGCCTGCCGGATCGCCCCGATCCCGAGCACGATCGTGCAGAAGATGACCGGCGCGATGAGCATCTTGATCAGCCCGACGAACGCCGTCCCCAGCCACTTCAGGCTCACCGCGAAGTCGGGGAAGACGAACCCGACCACGATGCCCAGGACGACGGCGACGATGACGGCGATGTAGAGCCAGTGCGTGCGGTCCCGGCGCTTCGTTGCCGGGGCGTCCGTCGATGCGGGGTGCGCGGCCATGGGCCAACGCTGCGCGGCGCCCGGGTGACCCGCAACCGGGAGTGCGGAATGCTCTGGTTCCCGGGCCCCATGACCGAGAAGAGGCGTGCATGTCGCTGCTGTCCACCGTCGCCGAGTCGCTCCGCGCCGGCCGCGTCGAGATCGTCGACCTCACCGCGCCGCTGTCGGCCGGGACGCCGGTCATCCAGCTGCCCCCGGAGTTCGCCCAGACTGCGCGCTTCGAGCTCGAGGAGCTGTCCCGCTACGACGACCGGGGCCCGGCCTGGTACTGGAACAACTTCCGCACCGGCGAGCACACCGGCACGCACTTCGACGCCCCGAACCACTGGGTCACCGGCAAGGACGGCGAGGACGTCGCGTCGGTGCCGCCGTCCCGGCTGGTCGGCCCCGCCGTCGTCCTGGACTTCTCGCGGGAGGCCGCCGAGAACCCGGACTTCCTGCTCGAGGTGGACCACATCCGGGCCTGGGAGGCCACCCACGGCCCGCTGCCCGAGGGCGGGTGGCTGCTCTACCGCACCGGGTGGGACGCGCGGTCGGCCTCGCAGGAGGAGTTCCTCAACGCCGACGACACCGGCCCGCACACCCCGGGTGTCTCCCCGGCGTGCGCCCGATGGCTGGCCGACGAGGCGCCGATCATCGGGATGGGCGTGGAGACGGTGGGCACCGACGCCGGCGCGGCGCACTCCTTCGACCCGGCGTTCCCGTGCCACTCGGCGCTGATGGGCAGCGGCAAGTACGGGCTGACCCAGCTGCAGAACCTGGCGCAGCTGCCGCCCACCGGCGCCCTGCTGGTGGCCGCGCCGCTGCCGATCGTCTCCGGGTCCGGAGCGCCGGCGCGGGTGCTGGCGCTCGTCGAGCGCTGATCCGTCCGGTGAAGGTCGCGGAGGCCGTCGGCGCGGCGCTCGTCCGCTGCGGGATCTCGCAGGTGTTCGGCGTGGTCGGCTCCGGCAACTTCGCCGTCACCAACGCGATGGTCGCGGCCGGGGCGCGGTACGTCGCCGCGCGGCACGAGGGCGGCGCGGCGACGATGGCCGACGCCTACGCCCGGATGAGCGCCGGCGTCGCGGCGCTGAGCGTGCACCAGGGCTGCGGGCTGACCAACGCGATGACCGGCATCACCGAGGCGGCCAAGAGCCGGACGCCGCTGGTCGTCGTCGCCGCGGAGGCCACCTCGCGGCGGTCGAACTTCTTCGTCGACCAGACAGGTCTGGCCGCGGCGGTGGGCGCGGTGCCGATGCGGATCACCGCCGCCGGCGTGGCCTCCGCCCAGGCCGCGGTGGCGGTCGCCACGGCCGTGCACGAGCGGCGGGTGGTGCTGCTCAACGTGCCGCTCGACGTGCAGGCCGAGGAGGTGCCGGACCTGCCGGAGCCGCGGATGCCGGCGGCCCCGCCGGTCGCGGCGGTCGACCCGGCCGACGTCGACCGGCTGGCCGAGGCGCTGGCCGCCGCCGAGCGGCCGGTGTTCGTGGCCGGCCGCGGGGCCCGGGGCGCGGGCTGCCGGCGGGCGCTGGAGGAGCTGGCCGAGCGCTGCGGCGCGCTGCTGGCGACCTCCGCGGTGGCCAAGGGCCTGTTCACCGGCAACCCGTGGTCGCTGGACGTGTCCGGCGGGTTCGCCTCACCGCTGGCCGCCGAGCTCATCTCCGGCGCCGACCTGATCGTGGGCTGGGGCTGCCAGCTCAACATGTGGACGATGCGGCACGGCCGGCTGATCGCCGACGACGCCGTCGTCGTCCAGGTCGACGTCGATCCCGATGCGCTCGGCGCCCAGCGCAAGGTGGAGCTCGGGATCCCCGGCGACGTCCGCGAGGTCGCGGTGGCGGCCTCCGGCGCGCTCGCCGACCGGGCTCTTCCGGGCTACCGGACCGACGAGGTGCGGCGGGCGATCGCCGACCGGATCCGCTGGCGCGACGTCGCGTTCGAGGACGGCGGCCGCGACGGGCTGGTCGACCCGCGCGCGCTCACCGCCGCCCTGGACGACCTGCTGCCGGCCGAGCGGGTGGTCGCCGTCGACTCGGGCAACTTCATGGGCTACCCGAGCATGTTCCTCGACGTCCCCGACGAGTTCGGCTTCTGCTTCACGCAGGCCTTCCAGTCGATCGGCCTGGGCCTGTCGACGGCGATCGGCGCGGCGCTGGCCCGCCCCGACCGGCTGCCCGTGGCGGCGCTCGGCGACGGGGGAGCGCTCATGGGGGCGTCGGAGCTGGAGACCGTGGTGCGGCTGGGCCTGCCCATGGTGGTGGTCGTCTACGACGACGCCGCCTACGGCGCCGAGGTGCACCACTTCGGCCCGGACGGCGCCCCGCTGGACACCGTGCGCTTCCCGGAGACCGACTTCGCGGCGATCGCGCGCGGCTACGGGTTCACGGCGGTGACCGTGCGGTCGGTGCCGGACCTCGCGCCGGTCGCCGACTGGGTGCACGGCCCGCGGTCGGCGCCGCTGCTGATCGACGCCAAGGTCACCCGGCACGAGCCCTCGTGGTGGCTGGAGGAGGCCTTCCGCGGCCACTGACCCCGGGTCAGCGGCGCGGCGTCAGAGGTTCCGCCCGCAGGTCGGCCAGGCGCCGGGGCCCTGCACGTCGAGCACCCGCTCGGCGACGGCGATCTGCTCGCTCCTGGTGGCGAGGTCGGCGCGCGCCGCGTACTCGCCGCCGCCGAAGGAGTCCCAGGTGGACTGCGAGAACTGCAGGCCGCCGTAGTAGCCGTTGCCGGTGTTGATGCTCCAGTTGCCGCCGGACTCGCACCGGGCGACGGCGTCCCAGTCGTGGGCGTCGGCGGGCGGTGCGGGCGCGTCGCCGTCGGAGCCGGTCGACGGGGGAGTGGACGGCGCAGGGCTCTCCTGCTCCACGGTGGTCTGCTGCTGTGCGGGGGCCTGCCGCGGTTCGGGGGCCGGCTCCTGCTCAGCGGTCGGCTGCGTCTGCAGGGCGACGAGCGCGGTCCGCGCGTCGTCGAGCTCGGACTGCAGCGCGGCCTGCTCCGCCTGCACCGCGGCGGCGGTCTGCCGGGCCTCGGCCTCACCCTGGTTCGCCGCGGCCAGCTCGTCGGCGGCCTGCTGCTCGAGCGCGGCGGCGTCGGTCAGCGCGGTCCCGGCCACGACGGAGGCGTCGGCGGCCCGTTGCTCGGCGGCGGTCATCGCGTCCAGGACGTCGGACCGGCTCCTCGCGGCGGCATCGAGGAGGGCGGCCCGCTCGAGCAGCTGCGCGGGATCGCCGGCGGTCAGCAGCGCCTGCACGCCGGGGGAGGTGGTGCCCGCGATGTAGCTGCTGCGCGCGAAGGAGACGACGCCGTCGCGGGCCGCGGTCAGGTCGTGCTCGGCGTCCTCGGCTGCGGCCTGGGCGGTGGCGGCGGCGGCCCGGGCGCTCTCGAGGCTCCCGCGGGTGGCGTCGTACCGCGCGCGGGCGGCCGCGGCCCGGCCCTGCGCGGCGACCACGGCGCCCTGGGCGGCGCCCTGCCGTTCCAGGAGGTCGGCGACCTGTGCGGCCGCGTCGTCCGCGGCCTGCTGGGCGGAGGCGAGCTGCCCGTCGGACGGATTGGCCGGCCGGGCCGACGCCGTCCCGGCGACGACGATCGGCACGAGGGCCGCGACGACCCCCACGACGGCCACGCGAGCGGCCACGCGGCGCCGTACGGGCAGCCGGGTCTTCACTGCCTCGCTCAGGACCGCCACCTCCACTGTCGACCGGGCATCCGTCAGGGGGCGGATCGGTCTGGCGTGGTGGCTTCTTGAGGAGGGTCTGCAGAAATCGCCCGTGCGAGGGGGATCGGGGGAGAGGGGCTTCCTGCACCGGTCTGCTGACCGCCTGCCTCTGCTTCTCCCCCCGTTCCGTGACCACCTCGGCTCCGGCGGTGCCTCACGGTCGTGGAGACACCGCTGAACCCGAGGTGATCATGGGGCCGGATCCGGTGGCGGTCGACGGCCAGGCCGCTAGAACGGTGGCGGGTCGTCGTCCGGGTCGGGTGGTGGTTGGGGTGGTGGTCGTCGGCGCATGGCCCACGGCCGGGTGGTGCGGGTGACCCCGGACGGGGTGGTGACGTGCAGGGTGCCGTCGGGCGCCATCGCGAACAGCCAGCCGCGGAACAGGGTCTTGAGCCGGTGGTGGGTGCGGCACAGGCAGCAGAGGTTGGTGCAGGTGGTGTCCCCGCCGCGGGCGTGGGCGTCGACGTGATCGAGGTCGGCCCAGCCGACCCGGTGGCTGCAGAACGGGTGCCGGCAGGTCCGGTCGCGGGTGCGCACGAACTGCCGCTGCTTCGCCGTCGGCGTGTAGTTGGTGGTGGCCGGCGGCGGATTCCCGCCCTCGCCGCGGCGCACCCGGCGCCGCAGGTCGGCCAGGCTCAGCGTGGCGAGCAGCCGCCCGGACTCGTCGGTGACCGCGAACGTGAGGCTGCCGCCGTCCGGGGTCTGCAGGCCCAGCGCCCCGATCCGGCGCAGCAGCTCGCGCAGATGGGCGGCGGTGATCGCGTAGCCGTTCACATCGGCCGGGGCGCTGCTCGCCCCCTCCAGGGCCTCCAGGGCGGCGGTGATGGTCAGGGTCGCCCGCGCGCCCGGGGCGCCGATCGCGGCGCCGCGCACCAGCAGGGAGAAGATCTCGGTGCGGATCCGCCCGATCGGCCGCACATCCCCGTCCTGTTTGGCCAGCTGGGCGACGGCGTTGATGAAGTCGAAGCCCTCGGCGGCCTCCTCGGCCGGCAGCTCCGCGGCGAGGGTGGCCCGGCCCTCGCCGACCGGGTCGACGAGGACGTCGGCGCTGCGCTCGGCCACCTGCCGCCGCTGCTCCGCCGCCGACGCGTCCAGCTCCAGCAGCACCTCCAGGATCCGCCGCTTGAGCGCGGCGAAACCCAAGCCCGCCGCCTCCGGCAGCACCACCGCCTCCACCCGGCCGGCCAGGTCGGGGCGGGTGTGCTCGAGGGTGTCGGCGAGGATCTGCGCCCGCCGCTCGTCCAGCTCCCCCCGCGTCAGCGCGGCCTCGGTGGCCGGCAGGCTGTGCCGCCAGATCCAGGCCCGGCCCAGCCGGTGCGCCGCGGTGCCTCGACCGACACCGAGCACCATTCCCAGCTCGTCGGGAAAGGACTCACTCACCCCGGGGAACTCCGGCTCGGTCTGCCGCCAGGTCCGGCTGCGCGCCCCGCGGGCGCCGGGCGGCGGGTCGTCGGCATCGGGGCGGTCGGCGGCGAAGGCGAGCATCAGCTCGGCCTCCCGCGCGGCCAGCCGCGCCCGCTGGGCCTGCAGCAGCTGCAGCAGCCGCGCCTTCTCCTCCGCCGACAGCGACGCCACCGAAGGCCGCACCACCGTCGGCCGCCACACCACGTCGACCACGACCTCCCCGAAGGAGGAGTGCGGCGCGGCGGTGCTCATGACCCCAAGCTACGGACCACCTACGACAATTCTGCGCCGCTGAGCAGGACAGATCCGCGAAGCTTGATCACCTCGCTAGGGTCGAGCCGACTTCCACCCCGAGCAGAGGGGAGTCCGTCATGGCGTCGATCTCGGAGCGGGAGAAGCGGGAGATCGAGGCGGCCAACGCCTCCGGCAACACCCCCGTCGTCTTCATCCACGGCCTCTGGCTGCTGCCGAGCAGCTGGGCCAACTGGGCGGACTTCTTCCAGCAGGCCGGCTACGCGCCGCTGACACCGGACTGGCCGGACGACCCGGTGACGGTCGAACAGGCCCGGGCGGAGCCGGAGGTCCTCGCCAAGAAGCCCCTGGAGCAGGTCGCGGCGCACACCACCGAGATCATCAGGGCCCTGGACCGCAAGCCGGTGGTGATGGGGCACTCGACCGGCGGCCTGCTGGCGCAGATGCTCGCCGGCCGGGGCCTCGCGGCGGCCACGGTGGCGATCGACCCGGGAGTCTTCCGCGGCGTCCTTCCGCTGCCGGTCTCCGTGCTCAGGGGAGTGGGCCCGTTCCTGGTCGACCCGCGCACACGCGGCCGCGCGATCACGCTCACGTTCGACCAGTTCCGGTACGGCTGGGCGAACGCGCTGGACGAGCAGGAGGCCCGGGAGCTCTACGAGAAGTTCCACGTCGCCGCCCCGGGGATCGCCCTCGTGCAGATGGGCAACGCGAACCTCAACCCGTGGACCGAGGCGAAGGTCGACACGAAGAACCCCGACCGCGGGCCGCTGCTCATCATCGACGGCGAGAAGGACCACACGGTGCCGTGGGCGATCGCGCACGCCGCCTACAAGCTGCAGAAGCGCAATCCCGCCGTCACGGAGATCGTGAAGATGCCCAACCGGGGGCACTCGCTGACGATCGACCACGGCTGGCGCCAGGTGGCCCAGACGGCGCTCTCCTTCGTCAAGCGGTTCGCCTGAGCACGTCACCGTCGGAGGAGGTGCTGACGGGGTGACGGCGAACCGGGAGATCGTGGCCGGCGCCTTCGAGGCGTGGTCCCGCGGTGAGGGGTACGTGGCGAGCATCTTCGCAAACCAGATGACCTGGGAGATCGTCGGCCGGTCCCGGGTGTCGGGGACGTACCGCAGCGCCCGGGAGTTCAGCGACGAGGTCCTGCACCCCTTCGGTGCGCGGTTCCGGCCGGACACGCCGTTCCGGCCGGTCACCGTCCGCGGGATCTACGCCGACGGCGACACTGTCGTCGTCCTGTGGGACGGCGAGGGCACCACCACGGCGGGGACGACGTACCGCAACACCTACGCCTGGCCTGTGGGCGAACGTGGCTCCGGACGCGTCCCGCGCGACGTAGGCACGTGCTCAGGCCGGCGGAACCCAGTCGACGACCTCGTAGTGCGCGATCGACGACGAGCCGGGCCGCAGGTAGCGCTCGTCCTCCGGGTAGAGGACCGCCGCCTCCACGTCGTCGCCGGCGAAGGCGCGGACCGCGTCGAGGGACTCCCACATCGACAGGGCGACGAAGCGGGTGGCGTCCCCGTCGTCGCGGCGGAGCAGCCACGCGCCGCGGTTGCCGGCGGTCTCGCCGTACTCGCGGAACCCGGTCTCGCGGATGTAGTCGGCGTAGGTGTCGGCGTCGTCCCGACGGACCTCGCCGGTCCAGACCCGTGCGATCACGGTTCCTCCAGTCAGGGCTCGAAACGGTAGCCGCGCCCGGCCTCGGTGAGCAGGTGCCGCGGGTTCGCCGCGTCCGGCTCGAGCTTGCGTCGCAGCGTGGCCATGTAGACCCGCAGGTAGTTGGTCTGCTCCCGGTAGGCCGGGCCCCAGACCTCGGTGAGCAGCCGGCCGTGCTCGACGACCCGCCCCGGGCTGCGGGCCAGCACCTCGAGCAGGTGCCACTCGGTGGGCGTCAGCCGGACGTCGTCCCCGTCGCGGGTCACCCGCCCCGCGGCGAGGTCGACGGTGAAGTCGTCGGTGCGCACCACCGGCTGAGCCGGCTCGGGGCTGCCCCGGCGGATCGCGGCGCGCAGGCGGGCCAGCAGCTCGTCCATGCCGAACGGCTTGACCACGTAGTCGTCGGCACCGGCATCGAGCGCGGCCACCTTCTCGCGGGACTGCTCGCGCGCGGAGAGCACGAGGATCGGGACGTCGGTCCAGCCGCGCAGCCCGGCGATCACCTCGCCGCCGTCCATGTCGGGCAGCCCGAGATCGAGGACGACGGCCTGCGGCGGATGCGCCGCGGCCAGCTGGAGGGCGCCGGCCCCGGTCGCCGCCGCGTGCACCTCGAAGCCGCGGGCGCGCAGGTTGATGCTCAGCGCGCGCACCAGGGCGGGGTCGTCGTCCACCACCAGCACGGTGCTCACGGCGCGCCGCTCCGGGCCGGCGCCCCGGCGAGGGGCAGCGTGAGCCGCAGGGTCAGCCCGCCGCCGGGTGTCCCGTGCGCGGTGAGCGCGCCGTCCATCGCCTCGGCGAAACCGCGGGCGACGGCGAGGCCGAGCCCCAGGCCGCTGGGCCCGCGGTCCCCGTCCAGGCGCACGAAGGGGGCGAACAGCTGCTCCCGGGCCTCCGCCGGGACGCCGGCACCGGCGTCCACCACGTCGCACACCGCCCGGTCCCCGAGGGCGGCGCCGCGCACCGTCACCCGCCCGGCGCCGTGCCGGAAGGCGTTCTCGAGCACGTTGGCCAGCACCCGCTCGGCCAGGCCGACGTCGGCGAGCACGTCGGGGAGGTCCTCGGGGATGTCGAGGTCGACGCGATCCAGGCTGCCGAGGTCGAGCAGCGCCCGGCCGACCAGCTCCTCCAGCCGCACCCGCTCCAGCGACGTGCTCACCACGCCGGCCTGCAGCCGGGAGGCGTCGAGCAGGTTGGCGACCAGGTGCTGCAGCCGGTCCGCGCCGGCCTCGATCGTGGCCAGCAGCTCCGCGGTCTCCGCGGGCGTCCACGCGACGTCGTCCTGGCGCAGGCTGCTCACCGCCGCCTTGATCGCGGCCAGCGGGGTGCGCAGGTCGTGCCCCACCCCGGCCAGCAGGGTGGTGCGCATGCGGTCGGCGGCCTCGAGCCGGACCGCCTCGGCGGCGCGCTCGGCCAGTCGCCGGCCGTGCAGCGCGCCGGCCGCGGCCTCGGCGAAGCTGGCCAGGACGTCGCGGTCGGCGGCGAACAGCTCCGGCCCCCGCACCCGCAGCTCCAGGCCCGGGCCCGCCGGCACCCGCCGCTCGTGCTCGTCCGCGGTCGACGTCGCCTCCGCGCGGCTGACCTCGGCGACGGTCCAGCCGTCCGCCGTCCGCTCCAGCAGCGCCGCCTCGCGCATGCCGAACACGTCGCGGACGTGCGTGAGCAGGTCGGGCAGCGTCCGCTGCTCGGCCATCGTGGCGCCGGCCAGGCGGGAGAGCGCCTCGGCCTCGGCCCGCGCGCGGGCGGCCTCCGCGGTGCGCCGCGCCGCCAGCCCGACCACGGCGCTGACCGCGACCCCGACGGCGAGGAAGACGGCGAGGACCGCGACCTGCTCGGGGGACTCGACGACCAGCGTCCCGAACGGCGGGGTGAAGAACCAGTTGAGCACCAGCGCCGCGGCGACCGCGCCCGGCAGCGCGACCCAGAGCCCTCCGAGCAGCGCGGCGGCCACCACCAGCGCGAGGGCGAGCAGCACGGGCAGCTCGTAGGGCAGGTCCCGAACCGGGTCGCGCGCCGCGACCAGCGCGAGCAACCCGGCAGCGAGCAGCGCCGTCCCGGCCGCCCGGCGCCGGCGGCCCAGCCCGGTGTAGCCGGCGGGCAGCGCGGCGGCCGGCGGTCGGGACGAGGCCCTGGTCATCGGCACGAGCGTCCCACCGGGCAGGCCGCTTCGGCCGTCGTCCGCCCCGCTCATCCGACCGGCGTCGCGACCCGCTCCTCGGCCCGGCTCGAGCGCAATTGCCACGGCACGCTGGTCACCATCACGCCGGGCTGGAACAGCAGCCGGGTCTTCAGCCGCAGCGCGCTCTGGTTGTGCAGCAGGGCCTCCCACCAGTGCCCGACGACGTACTCGGGCACGAACACGATCACCACGTCGCGGGGGGAAGCCCGGCGAACGGCGCGGACGTGGTCGAGGAGCGGCTGGGTGATGTCGCGGAACGGGCTGTCGAGCACCTCGAGCCGCACCGGGACGTCGCGCCGCAGCCAGTCGGCGAACAGCCGCTCGGTCTCTCCCGGGTCCACCTGGACGGTGACCGCGGTCAGGTCGTCGGGGTGGATGCTGCGGGCGAAGGCGAGGGTGCGCAGCGTCGGCTCGTTGAGCTTCGCGACCGGCACGATCGCGTGCACCCGGCTGGGCAGCGTGATCCCGCCGGGCCGGGGCGCGGCCTCGACGTCCACGCTGTCGTAGTGCCGCCTGATCCGGCGCATCAGCAGGTACAGCAGCGGCATCGCGATGACCACGAGCCAGGCGCCGTGCACGAACTTGGTGACCAGGACGAGGACGAGCACCACGCTCGTCGCCACCGCGCCGGCCGCGTTGATCGCCTGCGACCGCCGGATGGAGCGGCGGGCCGCGGGATCCGACGCGGTCCGGAGCGCCCGCGACCAGTGCCGGACCATGCCCGCCTGGCTCAGGGTGAACGACACGAACACCCCGATGATGTAGAGCTGGATCAGGCGTGTGACGTCGGCGTCGAACGCCACGACGAGCACGGCGGCCGCGGCGGCGAGCAACACGATGCCGTTGCTGAACACCAGCCGGTCGCCGCGCCGAGACAGCTGGTGCGGCAGGTGCCCGTCGCGCGCCAGCAGCGAGGCGAGCACCGGGAAGCCGTTGAAGGCGGTGTTCGCGGCCAGCACCAGGATCGCGGCGGTGAACGCCTGCAGCAGGTAGAACGCCGGGCCGGCACCGAACACGGCCAGGCCGATCTGGCTCAGCGCGGTCTTCTGCTCGGCGCCGGCGGGAAGGCCGATCAGCAGCCGCGGGTCCTCGGCCATGTGCACTCGCGTGACCAGGGCCAGGGCGGTGATGCCGCTGAACAGGACGATCGCCAGCGCCCCCATGATCGCCAGCGTCGTCGCGGCGTTGCGGTCCTTGGGCGGCCGGAAGCTGGGGACGCCGTTGCTCACCGCCTCGACGCCGGTCAGCGCGGTGCAGCCGCTGGCGAAGGCGCGCAGCACGAGCAGGACGGTGAGCAGCCCGCCGGTGTGCGCGGCGGGCTCGATCCCGTACCCGGCGCTCTCGGCCGTGAGCGGCTGGCCGAGCGCCAGCCGGATCCCGGCCCAGGCCAGCAGGACGACGACGATCGCGACGAAGCCGTACGTCGGGACGGCGAAGGCCCGACCGGACTCCTTGACCCCGCGCAGGTTGATCACCGCCAGGACGGCGACCAGACCCAGGGACAGGGCGACCGCGTGCGGCGCGAGCGCGGGCACCGCGGAGGTGATCGCCGCGACGCCGGCGACGACCGACACGGCGACGGTGAGGACGTAGTCGACGAGCAGCGCGCTGGCCGCGACCAGGCTCGCCCGGACGCCGAGGTTCTCCCGGCTGACCGTGTAGGCGCCGCCGCCGTTCGGATAGGCGTGGCAGGTCTGGCGGTAGGAGGCGACGACGATCGCCAGCAGCGCCACCACGGCGACGGCGACCCAGGGCGTCAGGTGCAGCAGCGCCAGCCCGCCGAGACCGAGCACCAGCACGATCTGCTCGGTCGCGTAGGCCACCGAGCTGATCGGGTCGGAGCAGAAGACCGGCAGGGCCAGGCTCTTCGGCAGCAGGGTCTCGCCGAGGCGGTCGCTGCGCAGCGGACGGCCGACGAACAGGCGCTTGGGGGTGTGCAGCACGCACTCCACGGTCGGCCGGCGCAGGGCCGTCCACGCCCGGCGTTGACGGATCCCTGACGCCGGGCGGCGTGGTCTTGACGCGATCTTGACGGCGATGGCGGACGCCGCCGTCCGTACGCTGCACGCCGTGACCGCTGACCGGCCGGCGCGGGTGGCCGACGTGCACGAGCTGGCGCTCGGCCTCCCGCACGTGACGGTCGTCCGCGGGGGACAGGGGAACCCCGTCTACCAGGTCGGAGGCAGGTCGTTCGTCTTCTTCCGCACGCCGCGGCCGGACGCCGTCGACCCCGAGACGGGGGAGAAGCTGCGCGACGTGATCATCTTCTGGGTCGAGTCGGAGGCGGACAAGCAGGCGCTGGTCCAGGACCCGTCGACGCCGTTCTTCACCACGCCGCACTTCGACGGGCACGACTCGGTGCTGGTGCGGGCGAGCCGGCTGGGCGAGCTGACTCGCGGGGAGCTGGCCGAGCTGGTGCAGGACGCGTGGCTCTCGCGGGCCTCCGCCCGCCGGCGGGCCGACTGGCTCGCGGCACACGGCCTGGCGCGCTGAGTTCCGGCCGCGGCCGCCGTCTCCCCTCCATGGACGACGACGCGGCGCGGATCCGCGGGCTGGTCGAGCGGTGGGCGGCCGCGGTGCACGAGGGGCGGCTGGACGACGTCCTCGCCGACCACGCGCCCGACATCCTGATGTTCGACGTCCCGCCGCCCGACGACGGCGTGCGCGGGATCGAGGCCTACCGGCGGACCTGGCCGCCGTTCTTCGAGTGGCAGCGCAGCGGCGCGACCTTCGAGCTGGTCTCGCTCGAGGTGACCGCGGGGACCGACGCCGCGGCGCTGCTGCGCTGCGGCACGGCCGAGGAGCACGCCGAGCACCCGGAGCGGCGGCTGCGGCTCACCCTCGGGCTGCGCAGGGACGGCGGCCGCTGGGTGGTCGCGCACGAGCACCACTCCTTCCCGTCCGGTTGAGCGGCGCCCGGGCCGGGCACAGGGGCGGGCGTGGCGGTGGTCAACGCGCTGGTCGAGCGTCCTCCGGAGCAGGTCTGGGACGTGCTCGCCGACGGCTTCTCGTACGCGGACTGGGTGATCGGCACGCGGGAGATCCGCGCGGTCGACGACGGGTGGCCGGACGTGGGGACGGCGATCCACTACACGGTCGGCTGGGGGCCGCTGGCGCTGCGCGGGCGCACCCTGGTCCGCTCGGTCGAGAAGGGCCGGCGGCTCGGGCTGGAGGCCGACGCCGGCCCGCTGGGCTCGGCGCGGATCGTGATCGAGCTCAGCGAGTGGGGCGACGACACCGTCGTGATCATCGACGAGCACCCGCTGCGCGGGCCGGCGTACTGGCTGCACAGCGCGGTGTCCGAGACCGTCCTGCTGGTGCGCGGCCGCCCGATGGTGAACCAGCTCGCCAAGCTCGTGGAGCGCCGCCACCCGGAGTGACCGCGACACCCCTTGTCGCCGCGTCCGCCGCGAGGGATCGTCGCACTGCAGCGGGGGCCGTCCGGAGCCGGAACGTCCCCGGCCGCTCCGAGAGGTGGAGCGCCATGTGGTGGGCGATCGTGGATGTCCTCGCGTTCCTGCTGGTGACCGCGCTGGTGGCCGCCCTGGCGAGAGCCGAGACCGCCCGGTGGGAGGCCCACCACCGGGCGCACGTCGTCCCGCACCCGGTGACCCCCGGAGACCCCGGCCGGCGGCTGCGCGGCGCGGCCCGGCTGCGCTCCCGGCTGCGCATCGGGCTCCTCCGGGCCGGGCGCGCGCCGGTGCCCACCACCGACCGGCCGGCCGCGACCTCGCGGCGGCTGCGCTCGCGCCGGCGGTTCCCCGTGCTCGTCCACCGGCACTCCGGTTCCGAGCGCGTGGACGGCGGTCAGCGACCCTCGGGCTGACGCCGATCCTCCTGCTCCGCGTACGTGTCCAGCAGCCGGCGGGCCTGCTCGGCCGCGGCGCCCTCCTGCGCCAGCCCGGTCCGGAACGAGTCGAGCTTGGCCTGCCCCGCCGGGAACGGCGGCAGCAGCGGGACGTCGGCGTCGGTGAGCACCTCGAGCACGACCGGCCGGTCGGCGGCCAGCGCGCGGTCCCAGGCCCCGCCCAGCTCGCCGGGATCGGTGACCCGGATGCCGGTCAGCCCGAGCAGCTCGGCGTAGCCGGCGTAGGGGAACGCCGGCAGCGACTGGCTCTCGTCGAAGCGCGGATCGCCCTCCATCTCCCGCTGCTCCCAGGTGACCTCGGCCAGGTCCCGGTTGGCGAGCACGCACACGACGAACCGCGGATCGGCCCACTGCCGCCACCGGTGCGCGACGGTGACCAGCTCGGCGTTGCCCAGCATCTGCATGGCGCCGTCCCCGGACAGGGCGACCACCGGGCGATCCGGCCGGGCCAGCTTCGCGGCCAGCCCGTAGGGCACCGAGCAGCCCATGCAGGCCAGCGTGCTGGACAGGTGCGCCGGCACACCCTCGGGCAGCCGCAGCTGGCGGGCGTACCAGTAGGTCACCGACCCGACGTCGACGGCGACCTGCGCGTCGGCGGGCAGCCGGCCGGAGAGCTCCGCGACGACCCGCTCGGGGTTGACCCGCTCCGCGGGCGTGCCGGCGCGCTCGGCGGCCAGCTCCCGCCACGACCGGACGGCGTCCTCGACCTCGTCCCGCCACCCGCGGTCCGGGCGGCCGTCGAGAAGGGGCAGCAGCGCCCGCAGCGTCTCCGCGGCGTCGCCGAGCAGCGGGACCTCGATCGGGTAGCGGTTGCCCAGGTGCCGGCCGTTGACGTCGACCTGCACCGCCCGCGCCTGCCCGGGCGCGGGGTAGTACTCGGTCCACGGGTCGTTGCTGCCGACGACGAGCAGGGTGTCGCAGCGGCCGAGGACGGCACCGCTGGCCGTCGTCCCGAGGTGACCCATGACGCCCGCGGCGAACGGCCGGCCCTCGTCCACGTACGGCTTGCCGAGCAGGCTGGTGACCACGCCGGCGCCGAGCCGCTCGGCGACCTCGACCACCTCCGCCCGCGCCGCCCGGGCGCCCTGGCCGACCAGCAGCACCGGCCGCCGGCCGGCGTTCAGCAGCTCGGCGGCGGCCCGCAGGTCGTCGTCGTGGGGGAGCACCCGGCCGCGCGGCGCGGTCGGCGCGGTGACGACGACGCCGTGCTCCTGCTCCTCCCCGGGCGCCGGTTCCTGCTGCACGTCGTGCGGCAGGATCACGACGGCGGGGGAGCGGGTGGCCAGGGCGGTGCGGAAGGCCCGGTCCAGCACCAGCGGCAGCTGCTCGGCGGTCGTCGCCACCTGGGCGAACTGCGCGGCGACGTCCTTGACCAGCGACAGCAGGTCGATCTCCTGCTGGTACTCCGACCCGAGCACGGTCTGCTGCTGCTGGCCCATGACCGCGACCACGGGGACGCCGTCGAGCTTGGCGTCGTACAGGCCGGTCAGCAGGTGCACCGCGCCGGGGCCCTGGGTGGACAGGCAGACGCCGACCCCGCCGGTGTACTTGGCGTGCGCGACCGCCATGAACGCGGCCGCCTCCTCGTGCCGGGCCTGCACGAACTCCGGGTCGCCGGCGCGGCGCAGGGCACCCATGACGGCGTTGATGCCGTCCCCCGAGTAACCGAACACCCGCGGCACGCCCCACTGCCGCAGCCGCTCCACCACCAGGTCGGCCACCAGCCGCTCGCTCATGCGTCCTCCGCCCGCCGACGGCGGGCCCACGCGCCCGCCACGCCGGCGAGGGCTACCCCGGCGACGGCGACCGCACCCCGGGCGCGGCGGCGCTGCGCCCGTCCCCAGCCCCCGCGGGGCTCGGCCGGGCCGTCCACCGGGGCGAACAGAGCACCGGGGTCGGCCGGTGCCGGCGCTCCGGCGCCCAGCAGGTACCGGCGGCCGAGCTGCGCCGAGAGCCGGCCGACCGCACCCGGCACGACCGCGTAGGGCAGCGACAGCAGGTTGAGCGCACCCACCCGCACCGCCCGCCGCGGCCGGACGGCGAGGCCGACGATGTGCCCGGCCACCCGCTCCGGCTCCACCACCGGCGGCAGCGGCCGCAGCTCCCGGCCGGTCCAGTTGCCCGACGCCCGGTTGGTCGGGGTGTCGACGAAGGCGGGGTAGATCCCGCAGACCGCGACCCGCGAGCGCACCGCCAGCTCCGCCCGCAGCGCGTCGGTGAGGCCGGCCAGCCCGAGCTTCGCCCCGCTGTAGACCGCCGTCCAGGGGCTGGCGATCCGGCCGCCGATGGACACCACGTTGACGATCACCGCCGGCCCGTCCTGCCGCAGCATCCGGGGGACGGCGGCGGCGCAGCCGTGCAGCGCGCCGAGCAGGTCGACCTCGACCAGCCGCACCGACGCCTCGACGGGCACCTTCTCGAACGGCCCCCACAGGCTGGTCCCGGCGCCGTTGACCCACACGTCGATCCGCCCGAACCGCTCGACCGCGGCGTCGGCCAGCCGGTCGACCGCCGCGGCGTCGGTGACGTCGGTGGGGACGGCGAGCACCTGCGCGCCGAGCGCGCGGCAGCTGTCCGCCGCGTCCGCCAGCCGCTCGGCGCCCCGGGCCGCGAGCACGAGCCGGGCGCCCTGGCCGGCGAAGGCCCGCGCGGTGGCCAGGCCGATGCCGCTCGAGGCGCCGGTGATCACCACGACCGCGCCGGCCAGCCGCACACCCTCCACGCGGCCACCCTGCACCCGGGCGGCCCTTCCCGAAAATGAGTGGCGCCCCGATGACATCCGCGGGCCAATTCCGTCAGAGGGGCAGAGGAGATTCCGGGGGGCGAGGACGCCGCCGGAGAGGAACAGGACATGACGCGGTTGGCGATCGAGGCCACCGGCCTGACCAAGTCGTTCGGCAGCACGCAGGCCGTCGCCGGCATCGACCTGGCCGTGCCGGCCGGGTCGATCTACGGCGTCCTCGGGCCCAACGGCGCGGGCAAGACGACGACGATCCGGATGCTGGCCACGCTCATCGCGCCCGACGGCGGCACCGCCCGGGTGCTCGGCCACGACATCGTGGCCGAGGCCGACGCGGTCCGCGCCGCGGTCAGCCTCACCGGCCAGCTCGCCTCGGTCGACGAGGAGCTCACCGGCCGGGAGAACCTGATCCTGCTGGGCCGGCTGCTCGGCCTCGGCCGGGCGGCGGCGCGGGCGCGGGCCGACGAGCTGCTGGCGGCCTTCGGCATCGCCGAGGCCGCCGGCCGGCTGGTGAAGCACTTCTCCGGTGGCATGCGGCGCCGGCTCGACATCGCGGCCAGCATCGTGGTGACCCCCGAGGTGATGTTCCTCGACGAGCCGACCACCGGCCTGGACCCGCGCTCGCGCAACCAGGTGTGGGAGATCGCCCGGGCGCTGGTCGACGGCGGGACGACGA
Source organism: Geodermatophilus sp. SMS 5-13 (assembly GCF_059428245.1). NCBI lineage: Bacteria > Bacillati > Actinomycetota > Actinomycetes > Geodermatophilales > Geodermatophilaceae > Geodermatophilus > Geodermatophilus sp. SMS 5-13. The sequence goes on along the minus strand of NZ_CP165729.1, from coordinate 3,201,358 downwards.
TCCTGCTCTGCACCCAGTACCTGGAGGAGGCCGACCAGCTCGCCGACGGCATCGCGGTCATCGACCGCGGCCGGGTCATCGCCGAGGGTACGCCCGGGCAGCTCAAGGCCTCGGTCGGCAGCGGGGCGCTGCACGTGCGGCTGCTCGACCCGGCCGACCGGGCCGCGGCGGCGGCCGTGCTGGAGCAGGAGGTCGGCGCCGCCGTCCTGGAGCCGGACCCGGCCGCGCTGTCGGCGACCTGCCCCGACCCGGCGCGGGCGGCCGCCGGCGTCGCCGCGCTGGCGGCCGCCGGCCTCGGGCTGGCCGACTTCGCCCTCGCCCAGCCCAGCCTCGACGAGGTCTTCCTGGCCCTCACCGGCCACCCGGCCGAGGAGCCGGACCCCACCCTCCAGGAGCAGTCGTCATGACCGCCACGCCCACCACCGCCGACGCCGCCGACACCGCCGCCGTCCGCCGGGCGATCGCCGGCACCGCGCGCCCGCCGCGGCCGGGACGGCTCTCGACCGCGCTGACCTTCGGGTGGCGCGGCATGCTCAAGGTCAAGCACGTCCCCGAGCAGCTGCTCGACGTCACGGTGACGCCGGTGATGTTCGTGCTGCTGTTCACCTACCTGTTCGGCGGCGCGATCGCCGGCTCCACCGGCGCCTACCTGCAGTACGTCCTGCCGGGGATGCTGGTCATGTCGGTGCTGTTCACGACCGTCTACTCGGGCGTCTCGCTGAACACCGACCTGACCAAGGGCGTGGTCGACCGGTTCCGGTCGCTGCCGATCTGGCGGCCGGCGCCGCTGCTGGGGTCGCTGCTGGGCGACAGCGTGCGCTACGTGATCGCCGGCACCGTGATCATCGCGCTCGGCCTGGCGCTCGGGTACCGCCCCGAGGGGGGCGCGCTCGGGACCCTGGCCGCGCTCGGGCTGGTCGTCGTCTTCTCCTTCGGCCTGTCCTGGGTGTTCTCGGTGCTGGGGCTGCTGCTGCGCTCGCCGAACGCGGTGATGAACGCCGGGTTCATGGGGATCTTCCCGCTGACCTTCCTGTCGAACGTGTTCGTCGTCCCCACCACCCTGCCCGGGCCGCTCGAGGCGTTCGTGGACGTCAACCCGATCTCGATCCTGGCGACGGCGTCGCGCTCGCTCATGGGCGGTCACCCCGACGTGCAGGCCATCCTCGTGTCGCTGGCCGTCGCGGCCGTGCTCGCGGTGGTCTTCCTGCCGCTGACCACCCGGCTCTACCGCAGCCGCTGAGCCCGCCGGCGGCTGCTCAGTCGCCGACCGAGGACAGGAACTCCGGCGCCCGGCGGCCCGGGTCCGCCGCCTCGAACGCGGCGGCGAGGTCGAGCAGGTCGGCGTCGTCCCACCGCGTGCCGATGAAGGAGATGCCGATCGGCAGCGCCTCCTGCGGCCCGGCGAAGCCGGCCGGCACGGTCACGCTCGGGTAGCCGGCCACGGCGGTCGGGCCGGAGGTGCTGTAGACGAACGCGTCGGCGACCTCGTCCTCGCTGAAGTAGCGGGTGATCCAGCCGGGGGTGTTGGTCAGCCCGACGATCGCGACCAGGTCGTCGTCCGGGCCCGGCCCCTGGGCGAGGGTCTCGTCGATCGACCGGCGGGCGAGGTCGCGGATGGTGTCCCGCGTCTGCCGCACCGCCGGGTCGTCGGCGGGCACCGGCGCCGCCAGCGCCTGCTCGAAGAGCTCCTGGCCGAAGAACTTCAGCTCGGCCGGGTCCTGCGCGTTGACGTCGACCAGCCCGGCGAGGTCCGCCGGGTGGTCGCCGGGAGTGGCGGCGAGGTAGGCGTCGATGTCGCGGTGGAACTCGGCCAGCAGCGCCGGGGTCTCGCCGTCCCCGATCTCCTGCTGGAACGGCAGCGAGACGGGCACCGTGGTCGCGCCCGCGGCCTCGAGCTCCTTGACCGCGCGCGCGTACACGTCCTCCGTGGCGTCGTCGACGGCGTCGGACTGCTCGGCGGAGAGCTCCCACACCCCGATGCGGGCGCCGTCGAGCTCGTCCGGGTCCAGGTTGGCGAAGTTCGCGTCGAGGTCGGCGGGGATCTCGGCGGTGGCGGCGTCGGCCGGGTCGGCGCCCGCGAGGACCGACAGCAGGAGCGCGGCGTCCACGGTGTGCCGCGCGATCGGGCCGGCGGTGTCCTGCTCGGCCGAGATCGGCACGATCCCGTCCCGGCTGACCAGGCCGAGCGTGGGCTTGAGCCCCACGACCCCGGTCTGGCCCGACGGGCAGACGATCGACCCGTCGGTCTCGGTGCCGACGGCCACCTGGGCCAGGGACGCCGCGACCCCGGCGGCCGAGCCGCTGGAGGAGCCGCACGGGTTGCGGTCGAGGACGTAGGGGTTGTTCGTCTGCCCGCCGACGGCGCTCCAGCCGCTGGTGGAGTTGTCGCCGCGGAAGTTGGCCCACTCGGAGAGGTTGGCCTTGCCGATGATGACCGCGCCGGCGTCGCGCAGCCGGCGGGTGATCGTGGCGTCGTCGGGACGGCTGCCCAGCAGCGCGTTCGAGCCGGCGGTCGTCGGCAGGTCCGCGGTGTCGATGTTGTCCTTGAGCAGCACCGGGATGCCCTCGAGGGCGCTGCGCGGCCCGGACTCCTCGCGCACCCGGTCGCTCTCCTCCGCCTCGGCGACGGCGTCCCCGTTGACCCGCAGCACCGCGCCGAGGTCGCCGTCCAGGGCGTCGATGCGCTCCAGGTAGCTCCGGGTCAGCTCCACGGCGGTCAGCTCGCCGGACTCCAGCCGGTCCTGCAGCTGGGGGATCGTGGCGGCGTCCAGCTCCTGGCCCGGGACGTTGCGGGCCGCCGGCTGCAGCTCGGTGCCGCAGGCCGGCAGCACGAGCGTGAGGACGGCGACCAGGCCGAGCCGGCGCAGCCGGCGCGGGGCGGGCGGGACGGCGGACACGGGCACCTCCAGTGCTCGGCGGGCACCGCCCAGCCTCACCCCGGGAGGACGGCCGCGCGCGGGGAACCGGCCGCTGAGGGCGCCGGTCCGGCAGGCTGCCGGTGTGACCGGGCGTTGCGTGTCTCTCTGGCACGACACGCTGCCGCCGGACGAGCTCGACCGCCGGCGCCCGCCGCTGCCCGGCAGCACGGAGGCGGACGTCGCGATCGTCGGCGCCGGCTTCACCGGGCTGTGGACCGCCTACTACCTGGCCCGCCGCGACCCGGGGCTGCGGATCGTCGTGCTGGAGCGGGAGGTCGCCGGGTTCGGCGCCTCCGGCCGCAACGGCGGATGGGTCTCCGGACTGCTGCCGATCGCGCTGGAACAGGTCGCCGCGGCCTCGTCGCGGGCCGCGGCCGTCGCCTGGCAGCGGGCGGCCGAGGCGACCGTCGACGAGGTGCTGCGGGTGGCCGCCGCCGAGGGGATCGAGGCGTTCGCCGACAAGGGCGGCTACCTGCGGCTGGCCACCTCCGAACCGCAGGCCGCCCGGCTGCGCGCGGCGGTGCAGCAGGCACGGGCGTGGGGCTTCGGCGAGGAGGACCTGCGCCGGCTCTCCCGCCGGGAGGCACGGGAGCGGATCGCGGCGGACGGCGTCCTCGGCGCCACGTTCACCCCGCACTGCGCCGCCGTCCACCCGGGCCGGCTGGTCCGCGGGCTGGCCGGGGCGGTGGAGCGGCTCGGCGTCGCGGTGCACGAGGACACCCCGGTCACCGCGATCGAGCCGCACTGCGCGCGCACCCCGCACGGCGACGTCCGGGCGCGGGCCGTCGTCCGCGCGCTGGAGGGGTTCACCCCGGCGCTGCCCGGGCACCGGCGCACCCTGCTGCCGGTCTACTCGCTGATGCTGGCCACCGAGCCGCTGCCCGACCACTTCTGGGCCGAGGTCGGCTGGCGGGAGCGGGCCACGGTCAACGACGAGCGCCGGCTGCTGGTCTACGGCCAGCGGACCCACGACGGCCGGATCGCCTTCGGCGGCCGCGGCGCCCCGTACCGGCTGGGGTCCCGGCTCACGCCGTCGTCGGAGCTGGCCCGCGGGGTGCACGACCGGTTGCGGCACAGCCTGGTCGAGCTCTTCCCGGCGCTGGCCGACGCCCGCATCACCCACCGGTGGGGCGGGCCGCTCGGCGTGCCGCGCGACTGGTGGCCGTCGGTCACCTTCGACCGGGGCACCGGGCTGGCGGCGGCCGGCGGCTACAGCGGGGACGGCGTCGCGCTGACCAACCTCGCCGGGCGGACCCTGGCCGACCTGATCACTGGCGAGGACAGCCCGCTGGTGCGGCTGCCGTGGGTCGGGCACCGCTCGCCGCGGTTCGAGCCCGAGCCGCTGCGCTGGGCCGGGGTCAACGCCGGCTTCCGGCTGGCCGCGCTGGTCGACGAGCGGGAGCGGCGCACCGGGCGGCCGGCCGCGCTGCTCGACCGCGCGATGACCCGGCTCACCGGGCACTGAGCTACGCGGCGGGCACCAGGTCGTCGATCGAGCGGACCTCGGTCTCCAGCGTGCCCCGGCGGACGACGAGCAGGTCTCCGTTGGCCAGCTCCTGCCAGTCCCGCCCCCAGCCGCTGGAGGCGACGACGACGGCGTCGTCGGTGACCCGGTAGCGCAGGTCGTAGTAGTCCGGGCCCTCGTCGAACTCCTGCGACGCCTCGGTGTTCACCCGGGAGACGGCGTAGAGCGCGTCCGGCGTCAACAGCAGGCAGTTGAGGCTGGTGAACTCCGTCGTGGCGGCGATCTCGGCGACCGTCCCGGCCAGCGCGTCGCCGGGCGTCGCGCCCTCGCGCATCCGGGAGTGGACGGCGAGGAAGAACCGCTCGCTGTCGGTGTCGCCCCGGCGCCTGCGGCGGACCCGGCGGGGGAGCAGCCGGTCCAGCGCCTCCGGCGGCGCGATCGAGCCGTTGTGGGCGAACGCCACCCGGCCGTCGGTGAACGGATGCGTGTTCTCGCGGCGGACGTTCAAGCCCAGGGTGGCCCACCGCAGGTGCGCCAGCCCGAGGTCGGCGCTGCCGTTGCGGGCGCGGTCGGCGAACTCGGCGCTGCTGCGGGCGGCGTCGGGCTGCTTGCGGACCTCGACGCCCCGGCGGGTGCTGCGCGCCAGCCCCCAGCCGTCGGCGTGCTTGCACGACAGCTCGGTGAAGGCGTCGAGGTCCTCCTCGCCGAGCAGGTCGAGGAGCGAGGTGGGCACGCGCGCGGCCCAGCCCAGGAGTCGGCACATGGGAGAGGTCGTCTTCCTCGAGAGGTGTCACCGCGGCCGCGCTGCCGCTTTCGTCCGTGCCTCCCACGATGCCGCGCACCCGGCGGGGAATCCGGCTTCTCGGCCGGCGTGGGTCGCTCACGGTGTTCAGCCGTCCCACGGGCACCAGCGTTAGCGTCGGCGGCATGAGCGCGCTTCGGGTGGCCGTGCTGGGTCCCGGCGGGGTCGGCGGGCTGCTGGCCGGGCTGCTCGCCCGGAGCGGCGCGGACGTCGTCTGCCTGGCCGGCGCCGGCACCGTCGCCGCGCTGGACCGGGACGGGATCACGGTGAGCAGCGCCGTGTTCGGCGACTTCGCCGCCCCCGTGCGGGCGGTCGAGCGGCTGGACGGGCCGGTCGACGCCTGCCTGGTCACGGTCAAGGCCACCCAGCTCGACGCCGCGCTGGCGCGGCTACCGGCCGACGTCCTCGGCGACGCCCTGCTCGTGCCGTTCCTCAACGGCGTCGAGCACGTCGCGCTGCTGCGCGAGCGCTGCCCGGCCGCCACGGTGGTCGCCGGGACGATCCGCGTGGAGTCCAGCCGGACGGCGCCGGGGCACATCCGGCACGACAGCCCGTTCGTGCGGGTCGAGCTGGCGCCCCGGCCGGAGGCGGCGGCCCGCACGGAGCCGCTCGCCGCGGCGCTGCGGACGGCGGGGGTCGACGTCGACGTCGTCGACGACGAGGTCGCCGCGCTGTGGGGCAAGCTGACCTTCCTCGCCCCGTTCGCGCTGCTCACCACGCACGAGGGGACCGGCGTCGGCGAGGTCCGCGACCGGCGCGGCGACGAGGTGGCCGCCGCCGTCGCCGAGGCCGCCGCCGTCGCTCGGGCGGAGGGCGCGCCCGCCGACGCGGAGGCCGTCGTCGCCTTCTTCGGCTCGCTGCCCGCCGGCATGCGCTCGTCGATGCAGCGCGACGCCGAGGCCGGCCGGCCGCTGGAGCTGGAGGCGATCGGCGGCGCGGTGCTGCGCGCCGCCGACCGGCACGGCATCGACGTCCCGGTGACCCGCCGGCTGGTCGCCGACCTGCGCGCCCGCTACCCGAGCGGCGCGACGGCCCCGGCGTAGGCGCGTCCGCCCGGCCCGGCTACCGGGCGAGGTGCGCGCGGATCGCGGCGACGACCATCCGGTGGTCGTCGAGCTGCGGCAGGCCGGAGACGACCACGGCCCCGACCGGCCCGACCGACCGCACCAGCACCGGGAACGCGCCGCCGTGCGCCGCGTACAGCTGGGGGTCCAGGCCGAGCTCCTCGAACGTGGTGCCGCGCTCGGCGCCGGCCTGCCGCACGTACAGGCTGCTGTGCCCGAAGCGCTGCACCACCCGCGTCTTGCGCTCGATCCAGGAGGCGTTGTCCGGCGTGGCGCCGGGCAGGGCGACGTGGAAGAGGCGGTGGCCGTTGCGGGAGATCTCGATCGCCACCGGTGCGCCGTCCCGGCGGGCGGTGGCCACCAGCGCCGACCCGAGGTCCCACGCGTCGTCGTTGGTGAAGGAGGTGAACTGCAGCTCGTCCTCCTCGGCGGCGAGTTCGGCCACGGACGGGAAGTCGTCGGTCATGGCCCGTTCCTACCGGTCCTAGGGTCGGCCCGTGGACGACGACCTCGCGGCGGCGGTGGACCGCACCGCGGCCGCGACCCGCTTCTCGGGCGTCGTCCGCGTCGACCGTGAGGGGCACCCGCCGTTCGCCCGGGCGTACGGGTTCGCGCACCGCGGCCTGCGGATCCCGAACGCCGTCGACACCCGCTTCGGCATCGCCAGCGGCACCAAGGGGCTGACCGCGCTCGTCGTCCTGAGCCTGGTGGCCGACGGCGTCCTGTCGCTGGGGACGACGGCGCGCTCGGTGCTGGGGCCGGACCTGCCGCTGATCGACGACCGGGTGACCGTGGAGCACTGCTGGCCCACCGCTCGGGCATCGGCGACTACTTCGACGAGTCGGCCATGACGTCGTTCACCGACTACGTGCTCCCCGTCCCGGTGCACCGGCTGGCGGGCACCGAGGACTACCTCGCCGTCCTCGGCGGGCACCCGCAGGTGTCCGCGCCGGGGGAGCGGTTCGCGTACAACAACGGCGGCTTCGTCGTCCTCGCGCTCATCGCCGAGCGGGCGGCCGGCGCGTCGTTCCGGCGGCTGGTCGCCGAGCGGGTCTGCGGGCCGGCGGGCATGGCCGACACCGCGTTCCTGCGCTCCGACGAGCCGGCCGCGCGCACCGCGCTGGGCTACCTCCAGGCCGAGGGGCTGCGGACCAACGTGCTGCACCTGCCGGTCCGCGGCAGCGGGGACGGCGGGATCTTCACGACGGCCGCCGACGTCCGCGCGCTGTGGCAGGCGCTGTTCGCCGGGCGGATCGTGCCGCCGGAGCGGGTGGCCGAGATGGTGCGGCCGCGCAGCGACGTCCCCGAGGAGCGGATGCGCTACGGCCTCGGGTTCTGGCTGCCCCCGGCCGGTCCCGCCGTGATCCTCGAAGGCGCCGACGCCGGCGTCTCCTTCCGCAGCGTGCACGACCCGGAGCGCGGGCTCACGCACACCGTGCTGTCCAACTCCACCGACGGTGCCTGGCCGCTGGCCCGGCTGCTGCGCGAGCGGACTACGCCGGGCGGGCACCGAGGGAGCTGACCTGTGCCCGGAGCGCCGCCGGGTCCTCCTGCTGCATGCCGCGGACCAGCCGCTCGGCCACGCCGGCCCGGCGGTCCAGTGCGCGCAGCAGCGCGTCTCTGAGCACCCGCGCCGGCCGCGGCCGGAGGTGGGCGGCCCCGGCCAGGCGGTCGCCCGCGTCCTGCACCCGGCGGACGGCGGGCTGCCGGCGTTCGCCGTAGGCGGCGAGCGCCGCTTCGACGTCGGTCGCCTTCGTGAGCTCGGCGACGAGGACGGCGGCGTCGACCAGGGCGCTGTTGGCACCCTGTCCCGCGTTCGGGGCCATGGCGTGGGCGGCGTCGCCGAGCAGGACCCGGCGGCCGTCGGACCAGCGCGCGCAGTCGACCCGCACCACCTCGTTGACCAGCAGGTCGTCGAACCGCTCGACGGCGCCGAACACGGGGGCGGCGACCGGGAGCGCGGCGGACCAGGCCCTTCTCAGCCCGGGCAGGTCACGGGCCACGACCGCCGCCCGGACGGCGGGCGCGGTGGCCGAGGCGTAGAAGTACTGGGTCGTCGCGTCCACGGGGGCGCCGCCGAGGATGCCGCTCGGGCTCCAGTACTCGCCGGCGAACCCGTCGCCGTCCCGGGGGACCAGGCCGCGCAGGTAGACCTTGCCGGTCCGGCGCACGCGGGCGCCGAACGCGCCGGCCGAGCGGACGGCGGAGGAGACGCCGTCGCAGCCCACGACGAGGTCGGCGGTCGCGCGCTGCACGTCTGCTTCGCGCACCTCGGCGCCGAGGCGCAGGTCGATGCCGGGCTCGGCGCGGACGGCGGCGAGCAGCACCTCGTGCAGCGCGCTGCGGCGGACGGCGAGCATCTGGTCCAGGCCGGGGCCGAAGTCGGGGACGTGCAGCGAGCTGATCGGCCGGCCGTCGGGCGTGCGGACCGACATGCCGTCGGCGGCGGCGTATCCGCCGGCGCGCAGCGCTCCGTCGACGCCGAGGCCGTCCAGCACCGCCAGTCCGTTGGGTTGCAGCAGCAGCCCGGCGCCGACGGCGGCCATCTCCGCGACCCGCTCGTGCAGGGCTACCGCGGCTCCGGCGCGGGCCAGCAGCAGCGAGGTCGCCATGCCCCCGATGCCGGCGCCGACGACGGTGACACGGAGTCCCGCGAGGTCCATGCCCCGATCCTGGCCGGGCTCCGCCCGCCGTGGGCGGCCTTCCGGCATCCGCGCGGCGAGATGCGCGGTCTCGTGGCTTCCGAGGCCGGATAGCCACCAGACCGCGAATCTCGGCGGGGTGGCCACCGAGTCGTGACGCCGGTGACACCCCGTTCACCAGGGCATGCGTCCCTGGCGGGGCTGCTAGCGTCCGCTCGACCGCTTGCGAGTCGCAACCACTCAAGAGGTTCGCGTGCCGGACACCACCTGCCACATGTCGATCTCGCTGGACGGCTTCGTCGCCGGGCCGGACCAGAGCCGCGACCACCCGCTGGGCAAGCGGGGGCGCGAGGTGCACGGCTGGCACATCGGCGACCCGCGAGCCACCGATGCGGACGAGGTCGCGGCCGGGTGGCTCATGCGCCCGCGGGGCGCGTACGTGATGGGCCGGAACATGTTCGGGCCGATCCGCGGCGACTGGGATGAGGACTGGACCGGGTGGTGGGGCCCCGAACCGCCGTATCACGCGCCGGTGTTCGTGCTGACCCATCACGCACACGACCCGATCCCGATGGACGGCGGGACGACCTTCCACTTCGTCACCGAGGGCTTCGACGCGGCCTACTCCGCAGCGTGCCAGGCCGCCGGGGACAAGGGCGTGGACATCGCCGGTGGGGCCTCGACGGTCCGGCAGGCACTGGTCGCCGGCGTGATCGACGAGCTCACCCTCGACATCGCACCGGTCCTGCTCGGTTCGGGCGAGCGCATATTCGACGGGGTCGAGTCCTTCGACTTCGAACCGGTCGAGGTGCTCCACTCACCGTTGAGCACCCACATCCGCTATCGCCGCGTCAGCTAGCGCTCTACGGCCTCGCGTGGATCGCCGAGAGGAACAGGCTGCCGTTCAGCGCGTGCTGAGCCGCGGCTGACCTGGCCCGGTGCAGCGCCGTCCGCCGGCGGCGCAGCACTGCCAGGCGCGCCAACTCGCGAGACGGGGTGAGCGTTGCGGGCTGCATGGGACCCAGCGTGACCGGCTTCACACGAATGGGCGATCCCCAGAACTTGGCAGGGACTTTCGGCCCGGCTCTCTATGAAGACGGGGGCCGGGGTCAAGTGGGTCTTGAGTCATCTGTTCCTTTCCGCGGCAAGGGTTGATCGCCGGCGGTGAGGAGCGGGTCCGGGTGGAGCGCCCGCAGCCGCGTAGCGGCGAGGACGAACGACCTGGAGGCGTGACGAATCGGTGGCAGGATCGCTGAGCCGCCGGAGAGGGCGAGTGGCCTTGCGCCGGGCGGGCTGCGCTCGGGTGAGCGGGGAGCCGGGCTCATCTCTCTATCGCCTCCTCATGGGGAGGACCAGGCCGGATGGGAGGGGCTTCGCTCCGGTGGCGCATCTCAGTCGTGGGCCGTCTAGGCGGCCAGAGCCGTGCGCGGGGCGCCTGCCGGAGCGAAGGGCTTGGTGGTGGTGAGCATCCACCAGATGGCCTCGGCGAGCCTGCGGGCGATGTCGACGCGGGCGACCTTCGCCCCGCGCTGCTTGCCCAGGCGGGTCTTGGTGCGCTGATAGCGCTCGGCGTAGACCGGGTGGCGGGCGGCGTGGGTGGCCGCCTCGATCAGCGCCCAGCGCAGATACTTCGGGCCGTTCTTGGCCAGCTCGCCGCGCCAGTCGTGCCCGCCGGACTGATCGACGGATGGGCACAGACCGGTGTAGCCGACCAGCTTCTTCGGTGTGGCGAACCGGCCGATGTCGCCGATCTCGGCGGCGATGGTGTAGCCGAGCACCCAGCCAATGCCCGGTGCGCTCATCAGCAGCGGCACATACCGGTGATCGGCACCGGCCCGGCGCAGCGCCGCCTCGCAGTCGGCGATCTCGCCGTCGAGGAGATCGATCAGCCGCAGCGCGGCGGCCACGTCGGCGGCCCACGGCTCGGGCAGCTCGAGGCTGTCGAGCAACCGCCGGCCGGCGGCGCCGAACAGATCCGAGACCGGGCAGGGATGGCCGAAGGTCAGCAGGGTGGCGTGGATCCGGTTCTTCAGCGCCGTGCGGTGGCGCACCAGGTGCAGCCGCCAGCGGGCCCGTTCCCGCTCGGCCCGGATGCCGGGGGTGGGCAGCCAGATCGCCGGCACCAGCTCCCGCCGCGACAGCTCGGCCAGCACCCAGGCATCGATCTTGTCGGTCTTGCAGGCCAACGGGGCGAACCCCTTGACCTTTAGCGCGTCAGCGATCTGCACCACCCAGCCGTGCCACTCCAACTGGTCATGAACGAAGCGGGCGCCGGTCATCGACTCGATCGCCGCCGCCACCGGCCCGCCGATCTCTGCCACCCGGTGGGCCAGCGAGGCCAGCCCACCGGCATCCGGCGCCGCGGTGGTCACCGCCAACGGCGCGCCCGCCTCGTCCATGACATGCACATCCAAACGAGTCCTGCTCAGATCCAACCCAACGTGCAACATGAGGACCGGGCCTCCTTCCGCCACACCTGCCGGCTCTCACCGCAAGCGTGATCCGGGGGGAGGCCCCCGTCTTCATGGCATTCAGTCGCGGGAGCGGGAGCGCGCGCGGTGCTCGAGCAGGGCGAGCGTGCCGGCGGCGAGCAGCAGCGACCAGACCAGCTGGGCGGCGACGAGTCCGGGTGTGGGACCGCCGCGCAGCAGGACGAGCAGCCACGGCACGGTGCCGAGGATCCCGACGTCCGGACCCTGGACCAGGGTGGCGCCGACACCGACCGGCGCCGGCCCGAACGGCGTGGCCATGACCTGCCCGGTCCAGTCCAGCTCGGGCCGGTACGCGGCGCGCACCGCCGCGGCCGACCACACCGGCGCGGTGACCAGCCCGAGCGCCGTCCACGTCAGGACCGCCCCGGTGCCCAGCCCGAGCAGCAGCCCGGTCAGCGTGCACACGACGGCGGCCAGGACCAGCGGCACCACCGTGCGCGTCCGCAGGACCGTGGCGGCCGACAGAGGCAGCAGCCGGTCCAGCTCCGGGGCCGCCTGCGCCTGCCGCCCGGGGTGTCCGGCCGCCACGGCGGCCAGCGTCCAGCCGGCGAGGCAGCCGATCCAGACGGCCACCGGCAGCGCGCCCAGCCCCGCGGTCCGCGCGACCAGCACCGGGACGGCGACGGCGGCGGCCAGCTGCCCGAGCTGCCACCGGCCCCGGGCGAGGGCGACGACGTCGCCGGCGACCACCGCCTGCACCGGCCCGCGGACCCGGCCGAACCGGCGGCTGCGCCGTGGCGCCCGCGGCCGCGCGGACAGCGCCCGGCCGAGGTCGCGGGTGTCGAGGGTGAGAAAGGAGGCGGTCGCGTACTGGACGGTGACCCCGGTGGCCCGCAGCTGGCCCGCATCGAGCCGGCCGAGACCGTGCGCGGCGGCACCCAGCAGCAGCGCCGCCACCCCGGCGAGCACACCCGCCGCCCAGGCCGGAGGAGCGGGCAGGCCGGGCAGCGCGGGCAGGGCCGCTCCCAGCGCGCCCGCGGTGCCCGCGCCCGCGGCCAGGACGGCGGCCAGCACCGCCACCGCGGCCGCCAGCGAGCCGAGGCGGCCACCGCGGCCGCGGGTCTGCAGCAGCGCGGTCAGGCCCACCGCGGTCGCCGCGGCCGCGGCCGTCACGCCGAGGCCGGTCAGCACCGAGCCGAGCGTCGGTGCCGACGGCACCGCCAGCACGAGGGGCAGCGCCAGCACGACCGCGGTCACGACGACGGCCGCCGTCGTCCGGCCCAGTTCGCCGAGCAGCAGGCCGCGCCGGCCGGCCGGCAGCGGCAGCCACCAGGCGGCCGCGGCCGGCGTGCTGCTCACCGGGCCCAGCCGGTCGAGCACCAGCACCAGCCCGGCCAGCGCCAGGACGGCGCCGACGGCGGTCGCGGCCACCCCGCTCAGCGCCGTCCCCGCGATCGGGGCGGGGGCGACCACGATCTTCTCCCGCAGCGAGGCGAGCACCCCACCCGCGACGGCGATGCCCACCGCCACCGAGGTCAGCACGCCGACGACGTCCCCGAGCCGGGCCAGCAGCGTGGTCTCCGCGCGGGCGGCGGCGGCCCGGCGGGTCGCCCGGCGGACCGCCGCGCCGCTGAACTCCGCCCCGGGGTCCGCGACCGGCCCGACGGCGAGGGTCACAACCGGTCCAGGAAGGTGACGGCCCCGGCCGCGTCGACCAGCCGGCACTCGTCGTCGTCCACCACCAGGACCTCGTCGGCCAGGACGTCGACCAGGGCGGGATCGTGGCTGGCGAAGAGCACCGCGGCTCCGGCGTCGCGGCGCTGCGCCAGCCGCGCGGCCAGCCGGGTGCGCATGCCGGCGTCGAGCCGGCGCTCGGGCTCGTCGAGGACCAGCAGCCGGGCCGGGCGGACGAAGGCCGCCGCCAGCGCCAGCCGCCGGCGCTGGCCGGAGGAGAGCGCCGAGGGCAGCGAGTCGACACGCTCGCCGAGGCCGAACGCCGCCACCTCGGCGGCGACGATCGCGTCTGCGTCGGCCACACCGTGCCCGCGGGCGGTCAGCAGCAGGTGCTCGCGGCCGGTCAGCGCGGCGAAGAAGGCGTCGTCGTCCAGGACGGCGGCGACGTCCCTGCGGAAGCCGGCCTGCCGCTCGTCGACCGCCGCGCCGCCGTAGGCGACCGTGCCGGCCAGCGGCGGGAGCAGCCCGACCAGCGTGCGCAGCAGCGTGGACTTCCCGGCGCCGTTCGGGCCGACCACGCCCACCGCCCGGCCCGGCTGCACCCGGAGGTCGACCGGCGCGCAGACCGGGGCCTCGCCGTAGCCGACGAGCAGCCCGGCTGCGGCCAGCACGCCGTCCGGACCGGTTCGCGCAGTCATCTCGCGGCCACGGTAACCGGGGCACGCGGCGACTGGCCGGAACGGCCGGCCGCGCACGATGCTGCGCCCATGACTTCGACGCTGCTGGCCGGCGGCTGGGTGATCCCGATGAGCCCGGGCTCGGAGCCCTTCCGCGGCGACGTGCTGATCCAGGACGACCGGATCGCCGCCGTCGGCGCCGTGGAGCCACCGGACGGCGCCGAGGTCGTCGACGCCCGCGCCCGCATCGTGCTGCCCGGGCTGATCGACACCCATCGGCACCTGTGGCAGAGCGCGCTGCGCGGCATCGCCTGCGACTGGACGCTGGGGCAGTACTTCGCCCGGATGCGCGGGCAGCTGGGCGGGCACTTCCGGCCCGCCGACACCTACGCCGGCACGCTGCTCGGCGCGGTGGAGGCGCTCGACGCGGGGGTGACCACGGTCGTCGACTGGTCGCACAACATCAACGGCCCGGAGCACGCGGACGCCGCCTGGCAGGCGCTGCTCGACGCCGGCGGCCGGGCGGTCTTCGCCTACGGAGGGAGCAACGACCAGGCGCTACGCCGGGACCTCTCGCCGCACACCCGGGACGTCGTCCGCCTCCGGTCCGGCCCCGGCGCCGACGACACCGCCCGGGTCACCCTCGCCATGGCCGTGCGCGGGCCGGAGTTCTCCGACGCCGACACCGCGACGGAGGACTGGGGCCTGGCCCGCGAGCTGGGCCTCCCGGTCACCGTGCACGTGGGCGGCGGGCTGACCGGCGCCCGCGGCCACGTCGCCGAGCTGGCCCGCCGCGGCCTGCTCGGCCCCGACACGACCTTCGTGCACTGCAACATGCTCTCCGACGGGGAGCTGGACGCGATCGCCTCGGCCGGCGGCCGGGCGTCGGTGGCGCCGGAGGTCGAGGCCAACATGGGTCACGGCCCCGCGGCGACCTCGCGGCTGCGCGCGCGGGGGATCCCGACCGGGCTGTCCGCCGACGTGTGCACCAACGTCGGCGGCGACCTGTTCGGCGCCATGCGGGTCGCGCTGGCGCTGGAGCGCGGCGCCGCGCACGCGGCCGCCCTGGCCCGCGGCGAGACGCTCGACCGCGTGCCGCTGACCGCCCGCGACATGCTGGCCATGGCCACCCTCGACGGCGCCCGCGCCTGCGGCCTCGGCGACCGGATCGGCAGCCTCGAGCCGGGCAAGCAGGCCGACGTGCTGCTCCTGCGCGCCGACGCGCCGAACGTGGCGCCGGTCAGCGATCCGGTCGGCGCGGTCGTGCTCGCGGCGACGACGGCCAACGTCGACGGCGTCCTCGTGGCCGGCCGCTGGGTCAAGCGCGACGGCGACTTCGGTGCCCGGGACCTGCGCGCGGTCCTGGGGCTGGCGGCCGCCTCGAACGAGCACCTGCTCGACGCCGCCGGCGTCCGCGGCGAGGAGTGGTGCCCGCCCGCCGTCCGGACGCCGTCGGTCCGGATCGGCTGACCGGATGCCGGCCAAGCCGCTGCCCGACGTCCTCGCCGCCGGCCTCGACGTGCTCTTCGTCGGCATCAACCCCTCGCTGCTGTCGGCGGCGCGGGGGCACCACTTCGCCCGGCCGGGCAACCGCTTCTGGCCGGCGCTGCACCTGGCAGGCCTCACCCCGCGCCTGCTCACGCCGGACGAGGACGGCGAGCTGCCGCGCTACGGGCTCGGCGTCACCAATCTGGTCGACCGCCCCACCCGGACGGCGGCGGAGCTCGCGCCGGCCGAGCTGCACGCCGGCGCCGACGCCCTCGCCCGGCTGGTCGCCGAGCACCGGCCCCGCGTGGTCGCCGTCCTGGGGATCACCGCCTGGCGGCTGGCCTTCCGGCGGCCGAAGGCGGGGCTCGGGCGGCAGCCCGAGCGGGTCGGCGACGCGGACACCTGGGTGCTGCCCAACCCCAGCGGCCTCAACGCCCACCACCAGCTGCCCGACCTGGCGCGGCTGTACGGGCAGGTGCGCCCGTCGTGACACCGACCGCCCCGGGCGGAAGCGCGACGTGCAACGGGACCCGCGAGCCGGGGCTACGGTGCTCCAGAGGCGAACTCCGGCGGGAGCTGGTTCGGATGAGCACCGAGCTGCGCACGTCCATCGACATCGACGCCCCACCCGAGTTGGTGTGGGAGGTGCTCACCGACCTCGAGGCCTATCCGGAGTGGAACCCGTTCATCACCGACGCCACCGGCGCCGTCGAGGTCGGCGGCCGGCTGACGCTCACGATGCAACCCGTGGGCGCCCGGCGGGTCACGCTGAGCCCCACCGTGGTCGAGGCCGATCCGGCCCGGCGGCTGCGCTGGCTCGGTCGGGTGGGGGTCCGGGGCGTCTTCGACGCGGAGCACAGGTTCACGATCTCCGGCCGCGGCGGCGGCAGCCGGCTGGCGCAGGACGAGACGTTCCGGGGCGTGCTCGCACCGCTGATGGCGCGTTCGCTCAACCGTCACACGCTGCCGGCCTTCCACGCCATGAACGAGGCCCTCAAGCGGCGGGCGGAGCGCGCACCCGGGACCCGGCCGGGATGACCCCGGTGACCGGCTGAGCCGGCGGATCACCGGCCGGACGGCGACGTTCCTCCTCCGGGGCTCCGGCGCAGCGCCGTGATCGTGGTGGTGGCGCCGAGCCGCAGGAGCGCGGCCAGCCCGCGGTCGCGCTCCGCGGGGACCCCCGACAGCACGCGCTCCACGGCCTCCTCGTACCGCTCACCCAGGGCGGCCCAGGCGATGGCCGACTCCAGGCAGCGGCCGGCCAGCGCCGGGGCCCACGGTCCGAGCGCGTCCTCCGGCGGGGCCACGGGGTGACCGGCGCGCTGCAGGTACCGCAGCAGCTCCGAGCGGCTGCCGCGGTGCCCGGCCGCCGCGGCCGCGCGCAGGGCACCCGCGGCCAGCTCCGGCATCGCGGCGACGTCGTCCCGGAGCCACGCCAGCTCCACCTCGGCCGCCGCCACCGGCCCGGCCACGAAGATCTCGCTGCGCACCTCCGGCGCGGCGTCCGCCGCGCTCAGCACCGCCGCCGCCCCCGGATCGCCCCGGCGCGCGAGCAGCCGGGCGAGCAGGCAGCGGGCCTGCAGGCCCATGGCGGCCGGGTCGCCCGGCGTGGCGAGCAGGTCGCGCAGCTCGGCGATCGCGTCGTCCCACCGCCCGGAGCTGGCCAGGACGGCGCCGCGGGTCAGCCGCAGCCGGTACTCCCCGCCGAAGAACTCGCACTGCTCGGCCAGCCGCAGGCCGAGGTCGACGTAGCGCTCGGCGTCGGCGAACCGGCCGAACCGGTAGGCGCTGCCCGCCGCGTTGACGCACGCCCGCACCCGCAGCTCCAGGTGCGGATCCTCCGACGCCAGCCGGATCGAGCGCTCCAGGTCGGCGGTGCCGCGCTCGTCGCCGTCGGCGAGCCGGCCGCTGCCCACGTAGAACAGCGCCTGACAGCGGATCTCGTCGGTGTCCGCGCGCTCGGCCAGCTCCAGCGCCTGCTCGGCGTAGCGGGTGCACTCCGCCCCGGGCTCGGCCACGATGCCCAGGGTCCCGAGGTTGCTGTACGAGCGCGCCAGGCAGGCCAGTGCCGCGGCCCGGCGGACGTCGTCCCCACCGTTCCCGAGGGCCGTCACCGCCGCCGCGGCGGCGTCGCGGGCGGCGACCGGCCCGCGCGCCCAGAAGGCGGCCTTCGACCGCACGATGCAGGCGTCGGCGAGCAGGCGGACGTCGTCGGCCTGCCGCGCGACGGCCACCGCCCGCGTGGCGCTGCCGAAGGCCTCCTCGAACCGGTTGAGGTAGTACAGCGACGCCGCGTGGTCGGCCAGCAGTCGGGCCAGGACCCCGGGCGGCAGCCCCGGCCCGGCCTCGATCACCACCTCGAGCGTGGCCGCGGCCTGGCGGTAGGCGCCCGCCCGCACCGCGTCGGCCGCCGCGGCCGGGCCGGCCTCGACCAGGACCTCCGGCCGCCGTCCGGCCTGGGCGTGGTGGACCACCCGGGCGAGGTCCGGCACGGGCTCGCGCAGCAGCGCGTCGAGCACCTCGCGGTGGGCGGCGACGAGCTCCCCGGGCGTCAGGGTGGAGAGCACCGCGGCGCGGGCGATCTCGTGCCGGAACCAGACGTGCGCCGCGTCCCCGGAGAGGACGCCGGCCCGCTCGGCCTCCAGCAGCGGCGGAAGCCGGCCCTCGGCCAGGTGCTCGGCCAGCGTCCGCCCGACCCGCGAGGGGACGACGGCCAGCCGCTGCACGAGGTGCTGCGCGTCCGCCGAGACCCCGGACAGCCGCGCCAGGACCGCGTCCCGCACGGTCGCGGGCACGCCGCCGTCCCCGGCGGCGAGGATCTCGGTGACGTAGAAGGCGTTCCCGCGGGTGACCCGGTGCACGCGCCGGGCATCGGCGGCGGACCTGGCCAGCGCGGTCACCGCGTCGAGGCTGAGCGGGCGGACGGGGATCCGCAGCAGCGCCGTCCGGGGCAGCGCGCCGAGGACCTTGCGCAGGGGATGGGCCAGCCCCAGCTCGTCCTCCCGGCAGCTGAGCAGCAGGACGGCCGGCAACCCGGCGATGCGGCGGGCCAGGTGCCGGACGGCGTCCACCGTCGCGTCGTCGGCCCAGTGCACGTCCTCCAGCGCGAGCAGGGTCGGCCGGGCGCCGAGCAGCCGGGTCAGCGCGGGGAAGACGGCCTCGGGCTGCCCGCCCGCGGCGAGGGCGTCGGCGAGCTCGCCCGGGACCGCCTGCGCCAGGTCCCGGAACGGGCCGAGGGACCGGGGCGCGAGCAGGTCGTCGCAGCCGGCCTGCAGGACGGCGACCCGGCCGCCGACGCGGGCGACGAGCGCGCCGAGCAGGGCCGTCTTGCCGCTGCCCGCCTCGCCGCTGAGCAGGACGACGAGGCCCCGGCCGGCCGCGACCGCGGCGTCCACGGCCGCGCCCAGCCGGTCCAGCTCGGCGTCGCGCTCGACCAGCCGCGGGCCGTCCGCTGAACGGGGGACGGCGTCGGCCACCCGAGCGCGCAGCGCCGCCGCCGCCGGCCCGGGGACGACGCCCAGCTGGTCGGCGAGCGCCCGCGCCATCCGGTCGTAGCGCCGCAGCGCCTCGGCGCCGTTGCCCGCGTCGACGGCGCCGCGCAGCAGGGCCAGGTGCGCCTCCTCGTCGGCCGGGGCCAGCTGCAGCACCTCCTCCCAGCGGCCCGCGGCGCGCAGCAGCGCCAGCCGGGAGTCGCGCACCCGGGCCCGCGGCTCCCGGGTCCACGGCTCGTACTCGTCGTCGGGGAGCAGTTCGTCGGGGGCGAGCGCGACGGCGGCCGCGCAGGCGGCGGGGCGGCTCGCGGACGGCTCGGCCAGGGCCGCGGTGGCCGCGGCCTCGAAGCGCTCGGCGTCGACGGTGACCGGCCCGCCGGGGAGCAGCGCCACCCAGTCGTCGCGCAGCGCCACGCCCTCGGGTGTGCCGAGGGTGCGGCGGGCGTAGTGGGCGGCCTTGTGCAGCCGCGGGCGCGCCTCGTCGAGGAGCAGATCGGGCCACAGCGCGTCGGCCACCCGCTCGCACGGCAGGCGGTGGCCCCGCGACAGCGCGAGCAGCTTGACCAGCGCGGCGGCGTCCCGGCGGGGGAAGGGCGGCAGCGCGACGCCGTCCCGGCGCACCTCGAAGCGGCCGAGCAGCCGCACCTCGATCGTCCCGTCGCCCATGTCCGCCGTCCGGCCGCGCCTCACCCGGCCCGGAGCGCCCGGAGGAGCATCCCGAGCACGAGCCCCAGCGTCGCGTGGCCGACGACCCCGCGGGCGTGGCTGACCAGGGGGTAGGCGGTCAGCTGGGGGAGCGAGGTGCCCTCGTCGACGACGAGGAAGGCCGCCGCGCCGACGGTGAGGCCTGCGGTGAGTGGAGCCATCCCGCGGCGGGTCAGCGCCGCTGCAGCGACCCCGTAGCCGACGCCGAAGCTGCGGTGCACCGTGACGCCCACCCGGGCGGCCGTCTCGTCGGCGGGCCCCCGACCGACCATCGCCCGGCCGAGCTGCCGGCCCAGCTGGACCAGCGTGCCGCCCGGCGCGAGTTCCTGCTCGCGGCGCTTCGACGCCTCGCTCTGCTGCTGGTAGAACGCCGTGGTCGCGACGTCCATGGCGCGGCTGGCGACGTAGCCGGC
The DNA here is from genome assembly GCF_059428245.1 of Geodermatophilus sp. SMS 5-13. NCBI lineage: Bacteria > Bacillati > Actinomycetota > Actinomycetes > Geodermatophilales > Geodermatophilaceae > Geodermatophilus > Geodermatophilus sp. SMS 5-13. The sequence continues at coordinate 3,181,587 of NZ_CP165729.1, read as the reverse complement.
CAGCGCGCCGGCCCACGGGGACGGGGAGCGCGGGGTCACGGGTACCACCCTCTCGCCGGAGGCGGGATGCCGGGCAGTATCCCGGCCCGGCGCCCTCCGCGGGAACGATCGCACCGCCCTCCGGATCAGCGCACCGGCAAAGACAGTCAGTTCTGGTCATGCCCCAGGGGGTGCCACCGGGCCACGCTGACGGCGTGCGATCGACGCCCTGTGCCGAAGGCCGGGTCCAGGCAGGTACGCGGATGCTGCTCGTGGCGTTCGCGGGGCTCACCCTGCTCGCCGTCCAGGCGCTGCTGATCTCCCCGCCGGCGGCGGGGGAGGGGTTCGCGTGGCGCATCGACCGTCCGGCGACCGCGGGCTTCATCGGCGCCGCGTTCGCCGCCGGCTGCGTCTTGTCGGTGCTCAGCCTGCGGCGCCGGCAGTGGGGCGACATCCGCGTCCCGGTCATCACGGTGGCCGCGTTCACCGCGCTGACGCTCGTCGCCACGCTGGTCCACGCCCACCGGCTGCTCCTGACCGACGGCGACACCGCGACGCGGCTGGCCGCCTGGGTGTGGCTCGGCGTCTACCTCGTCGTCCCGTTCGCCTGCCTGACGGTCATCGGCCGGCAGGAGATCGTGCGCGGCCCCGCGCCGGAGGTCCGCCGGCCGATGCCGACCTGGCTGACGGCGGCCCTCGCCGTGCAGGGCCTCGTGCTCGGCGGCGCCGGAGCGGCGCTGTTCGTCGGCAACCTGACCGTCCACCACGTCGACACCGCCGTCACCGGCCCGTGGCCGTGGCAGCTGACGCCGCTGTCCGCCCAGGTGATCGGCGCCTGGCTGCTCGCGTTCGCGCTCGCCGCCGCGCTGGCGATCGCCGAGCGGGACCTGGACCGGCTGCGGGTGCCGGCGGCGGCCTACACCGTCTTCGGCGTGCTGGAGCTGGTCGTGCTGGTCCGGTACCGGTCCGAGGTCGACGCCGCCGACCCGCGGCTGTGGGGCTACGTGCTCCTGCTCGTCGCCGCCGTCCTCACCGGCGGCTACGGATGGGCGGCCGCCCGGCGGCCGGCCGGTCAGGGCGCCCAGATCCTCCCCGCGGCGGGCTGGGTGGACGGCGACGGGCGGCCGGCGAGCTCCGCGACCATCGCCGCGGCCGCGGTGAGGTCGAGCGAGCTGCCCTCCGCCACGGCGGCGGTGTACTCGTCCGCGGAGAGCGCCGCCTCGGTGTCGGCGACGTAGCGCTGCCCGTCGACGGGGTCCATGCGCCGGGGGTCGTAGCCGATCCGGCGCGCCAGCGTGTCGACGGCGCCGAGCAGGACGGCGGCCGAGCGCGGGTCGCCCCCGGCGGTGAGCGCGCCGGCGGCGGTGAGCAGGCCGGCGAGGGTCGACGTCCGGTCGCCGTCGCCGGCGGCCAGGGCGGTCGCCCCCGCGACCGCGTCGAGCGCCTCCGCGGCGCGGCCGACCTCGATGAGCACCTTCGCGCGGATCCACAGCGCCGAGCACTCGGCCCACGTGTGCCCGAATCCCCGTGCCAGCTCGGTGGCGCGGTCCAGGTGCTCGAGGGCGGCCGCCGGGTTGCCGTCGGCCCGGGAGAACTGGCCCAGGGTCATCGCGATCTCCGACCGCACCCAGTCGATCCCGCACACCTCCGCGACCGCCATGCCGCGGGCGACGTCGCGGGCCGTCTCGTTGTCCTTGTCGACGTGCCCGAGCAGCGCCCGGACGAAGCCGCGGAGCACCAGGGCGAGGGCGAGCAGGCCCTCGTCCTCCGGTGCGATCTCGATGATCTCGTTGGTCCGCGCCCAGATCGACGCGACGTCGCCGGTGAGGTAGGCCAGCAGCGCGTCGCCCAGCAGGGCCTGCAGCCGGACGCCGACCGGCGCGTCCGGCGCGGCGGTCAGCGCCTCGGCCAGCCACTGCCGGCCCTCCTGCACGTGGCCGCGCCGGTACCACCACCAGCCGAGCGAGCCGGCGATGCGCAGCGCGGTCGTGCCCTGCCCGCCGGCCAGCGCGTGCGCCATCGCCGCGCGCAGGTTCGGCTGCTCGGCGTCGAGCCGCAGCCAGCTCGCCGCGCCGTCCCGGCGGCGCAGCGTGGGCTCGAGCCGCGTGGCGAGGTCGGCCATGAACGCCGCGTGCCGGTCGCGCAGCAGCCGGCGCTGGTCGTCGTCGAGGAGCTGGTCGCCGTACTGCCGGAGGGTCTCCAGCATCCGGTAGCGGCCCCGGCCGTGGTCGACCTCGACCAGCGACTGGGCGGCGAGCGCGCGCAGCGGCTCCAGGGTGCCGCCCGGCCCGTCCGGGCCGGCCACCGCCTCGACGGCGTCCGCCGCGAAGCTGCCGTGGAAGACCGACACGGCGCGGAAGACGGCGAGCTGGCGGGCGTCGAGCAGGTCGACGCTCCACTGCACGGTCGCGGCCAGCGTGCGCTGGTGCGGCCGGGCGGTGCGCCAGCCGCCGGAGAGCAGGCCGAACCGGTCGTCGACGCGCGCCGCGACCTCGGCCAGCGGCAGCGTGGTGAGGCAGGCCGCGGCGAGCTCCACGGCCAGCGGGAGCCCGTCGAGCTCCGCGCACACCGCGCCGACCAGGGCGAGGTCCTCGGGCGAGGGGTCGGCCAGGTGCGGCGCGGCCAGCCGGGCCCGGTCGAGGAACAGCCGGACGGCGTCGCTGTCGGTGTCGCCGGCGGGCATGGGACCGCACGGCACCACGGCCTCGCCGGGCAGGCCGAGCGGCTGGCGTGAGGTGGCCAGCACGCGCAGCTCGGGGCAGCGGGCGATCAGCGCGGCCACCACCTCGGCCGCGGCGTCGATGACGTGCTCGCAGTTGTCGAGGACCAGCAGCAGCGGGCGGCCCTGCAGCGCGGGCACCAGCGCGGGGACGGCGTCCCCGGCGGTGAGGCTGACGCCCAGCGCGCCCGCCAGCTCGCCGGCGACCAGGTCGGGATCGGAGACCCCGGCCAGCTCGACCAGCGCGGCGGGCAGTCCCGTGGCCGCCGTCCGGCGGGCGGCCTCCAGGGCCAGCCGCGTCTTGCCGCTGCCGCCCGGCCCGACCAGGGTCACCAGCCGCTGCGCGGCCAGCGTCGCGCCCAGGACGTCGAGCTCGCGCGCCCGGCCGATGAACGCGGTCAAGGGCACGGGGAGCGTGTCGGGACGGGCCTGCTCGGGCGCGGGCCGGGGTGCCGGGACCGGCGCCGCCTCGGGCGCCGGCCGGGACAGCCCCGGGTCCTGCCGCAGGATCCGCTCGTGCAGGGTCTGCAGCTCGCGGCCCGGGTCGACGCCCAGCTCGTCGGCGAGCAGCCGGCGGCCGTCGTCGTAGACCGCGAGCGCCTCGGCCTGCCGGCCGGCGCGGTAGAGCGCCAGCATCAGCGAGCGGCGCAGGCCCTCGCGCAGCGGCTCGGCCCGGACCAGCCCGCGCAGGTCCTCGACGAGCTCGGCGTGCCGGCCCAGCCGCAGGTCGAGGTCGGCGGCCAGCTCGCGGGCGTCGAGGCGCAGCTGCTCGAGCCGCGCGGCCTCCTCGACGGCGAAGGTCTCGGCCACGTCGGCGTAGGCGGGGCCGCGCCAGAGGTCCAGCGCCTCCCCGACGGCCGCGCGGGCGCCCTCGAGCTCGCCGCGCTCGGCGCAGCCGCGGGCCTCCCGCAGCAGCGCGGCGAACCGCAGCGCGTCGACGTCCTCCGGCGCCACCTCCAGGCGGTAGCCGGGGTCGCGGGTGACCAGCACCTGCCAGGCCCCGGGCCCCGTGCCGGGCTCGAGCTCGCGGCGCAGCTTGGAGATGACCGCCTGCAGCGTGCCCAGGTAGGCGGCCGGCGGCGAGCCGTTCCAGACCCGCTCGACCAGCACGTCCAGCGGCACGGTGGCGCCGGCGTCGACCAGCAGGGCCGCGAGGACGGCGCGGTGGCGGGGCGTCTGCCGGGGGACCGGCCGGCCGTCGTGCCAGACCTCCACCGGCCCCAGCACCCGGAAAGATCTGGAACTCACGCGGGGAGGATAGGCGGTTCGACCGACTCCAATGGTGGAGCGGCACCGTGTTTCCGCCGGTCGGGGGCGCGGCAAGGCCGTGCCAAGGCCGCGCCAAGCGCCGCCGCGCAGGCTCTGCGCCGACCGTTCCACGCCGCCGAGGAGCCCCCGTGACCGCCGCCCCGCCCGCCCGCGCGCTGCCCGTGACGCGCCCGCCCCTGTCCGAGCTGGCCGGCCTGCTGCGCGGCCGGCTGCGGGTGCCCGCGGACGGGGAGGGGGCGCCCGGTCCGCTCGCCGTCGTCGAGGTCGCGACGGCGGACGACGTCGTCGCCACGGTCCGCTTCGCCGGCCGGCACGGGGTCGAGGTGGCCGTGCAGGCGACCGGCCACGGTGGCGGGATCCCGATGGACCAGACCCTGCTGGTGCAGACGGCGGGGCTCGACGAGTGCGTCGTGCACCCCGAGGGCTGGGCCCGCGTCGGCGGCGGCGTCCGCTGGCAGCGGGTCCTCGACGCGGCCGCGGCGCACGGCCTGGCCCCGCTCACCGGCTCCGTCCCGGGGGTCGGCGTGGTCGGCTGCACGCTCGGCGGCGGCCTGGGGCCGGTCGCCCGCGCCTACGGGCCCTCCTCCGACCGGGTCCGTGCCTTCGAGGTGGTCACGGGGGACGGCGCGCTGCGGCGGGTCACCGCGGCCTCGGAGCCGGACCTGTACTGGGGGCTGCGCGGCGGCCGGGGCGCGCTCGGCGTCGTCACCGCCGTCGAGTTCGACCTGCTGGCCGTCGACGGGCTCTACGCGGGGGCGCTCGCGTTCGACGGCGCGGACGCCGCGACCGTGCTGCACCGCTGGCGCACGTGGTGCGCCGGGCTGCCCCCGCAGGCGACCACGTCGTTCGCGCTGGTGCGGGACCGGGAGACCCGGCGGCTGACCGCCGCCGTCCGCTTCGCCTGGGTCGGCGACGCCGACGCAGGAGCCGCCCTGCTGGCCCCGGTGCGCGGGTGCGCGGGGCCGCTGGCCGACGGCGTGCGGGTGCGGCCCTACACCGAGCTGGGCGAGATCCACGACGCCCCGCACGCACCCCGGCCGCTCACCGAGGCGCAGCTGCTCCTCGACGCGCTGCCGGCCGACGCCGCCGACGCGCTGCTCGCAGCGGCCGGCCCGGGCTCCGGCTCACCGCAGCTGCTCGTCGAGCTGCGCCAGCTCGGCGGCGCGATCGCCCGTGTGCCGGAGCGGTCCAGCGCCCTGGCGCACCGGGACGCGGCGTTCAGCCTCGTCGTCGACGGGCCCCCCGTACCCGGGGTGGCCGAGCACGCGGCCGGCGTGCTGGCCGCGCTGGGCCGCTGGTCCTCCGGCCGCGGCATGGCCACGTTCGGCCGCGAGGAGTCCCCGGCCGAGCTCGCGCACGTCTACGACCCGGCCACCCTGCGGCGGCTCGCCGAGCTGGCCGGCCGGTACGACCCGCACGGCATCCTCGCCGGCGCACGGGCACTGCACGCCCTCGCCGGAACCGGGGTCTGACCCACCGACGGCGACCACCCCCGGCCCGGGCCGGGGGTGGTCGCCGTGGAGCAGGGGTCAGTGCGCGGCGCTGAGCTCCCGGGTCTGCTCCGGGGCCGCCGCGGCCAGGCCGGTACCGGCGGGCTCGTCGTCGTCGAGCATCGTGGCCTCGTCGAACGGTGCGGCGCCGGAGAGCGCGGCCGCCAGCCGCGCCCGGTCCAGCTCCCGGGTCCAGGTGGCGATCAGCACGGTCGCCACCGCGTTGCCGGCGAAGTTGGTCACCGCCCGCGCCTCGGACATGAACCGGTCGATGCCCACGATCAGCCCGACCCCGTCGAGCAGCTCCGGGCGGTGGGAGGAGAGCCCGCCGGCCAGGGTGGCCAGCCCGGCGCCGGTGACGCCGGCGGCGCCCTTCGAGGCGATGATCATGAACACGAGCAGGCCGATCTGCTCGCCGATCGACAGCGGGTCGCCGAGGGCCTCGGCGATGAACAGCGAGGCCATCGTCAGGTAGATGGCGGTGCCGTCGAGGTTGAACGAGTACCCGGTCGGCACCACGATCCCGGCGACCGGCTTGCTCACGCCGGCGTGCTCCATCTTCGCGATCAGCCGCGGCAGCGCCGTCTCCGACGACGACGTCGAGACGATGAGCAGGAACTCCCGGCCCAGGTAGCGCAGCAGCGAGAAGACGTTCACACCGGCCACCGTCCGCAGCAGCAGGCCGAGGACGACGACGACGAACACGACGCAGGTGGCGTAGAAGCCCAGCATCAGGACGCCGAGGCTGGTCAGCGCGTCGACGCCGGTCTCGCCGACGACGGCGGCGATCGCGCCGAACGCGCCGATCGGCGCGGCCCACATGATCATGCCGAGCACCCGGAACACCAGCTTCTGGAAGTGCCCGACCGCGCGCAGGATCGGCTCACCCGAGCGCCCCATCGCCTGGATCGCGAAGCCGACCAGCAGCGCGACCAGCAGCGCCTGCAGCACCGAGCCCGCCGTCAGGGAGGACAGCAGCGTGGTGGGGATCAGGCCGAGGACGAACCCGGTCGCGCCCTCGCCCTGCTCGGCCGTGGCGGCCAGCTCCGAGCCCTGGCCGCGGAGGGCCTCGGTCACCTGCAGCCCGTCACCGGGGTGCAGCAGGTTGCCGACGACCAGGCCGATCGTCAGCGCCACCGTCGACATCAGCAGGAAGTAGCCCAGCGCCAGCCCGCCGACCCGGCCGACCTTCGCCGCCTGCCGGATGGAACCGATGCCCAGCACGATCGTGCAGAAGATGACCGGCGCGATGAGCATCTTGATCAGCCCAACGAAGGCGGTGCCGAGCCACTTCAGGCTGGTCGCGAACTCGGGGAGGACGAGGCCCACGACGATGCCGAGGGCCACCGCCGCGATCACGGCGAGGTAGAGCCAGTGGGTCCGGTCGCGGCGCCGCGCGGGCGCCTGTGGGGGTGCGGTGACGGTGGCCATGCCTGCTCCTGCGCGAGTCGGCCGGGGAGGCCCCGGATCGGGTCGGCCCGGTGTGAGCCGTGCCTCACCATCGGGCCGGCCGGTGACCCCGGTCACGCTTGCGTTCATAGCGTTCACGCCGGGCGCGCGCGGACACTCCGGGCGTGCGAATCCCCGCGTCCCTGGCCCGCCCGCGCCCCGGCGGGGCCAGCCTGGCGGCCCGGTTGCTGCTGCTCCAGGCGCTGGTGGTGCTCGCCGTCGTCCTCACCTCGAGCGCGGTCGCCTACGCCGACGCGCGCACCGACGTCCGGCGCAGCGGCGAGCAGCGGACCACCGCCGTCGTCGACAGCCTCGTGACCTCGCCGCTGGTGCTGCAGGCGGTGACCGGTCCCGACCCGAGCGCCGCCCTGCAGCCCTACGTCGAGCGGGTCCGGAAGGCGACCGGCACCTCGTTCATCACGGTGCTCGCCCCCGACCGCACCCGGTTCACCCATCCCGACCCCGCCGAGATCGGCCGCCCGTACATCGGCACGATCGCCCCCGCGCTGGCCGGCCGCACGTTCACCGAGACCTACACCGGCACCCTCGGCCCCTCGCTGCGCACGGTCGCGCCGGTGGTCGACGACTCCGGACGGGTGGTGGCCCTGGTGTCGGCAGGCATCACGCTCACCGCCCTCGGCCGGGACCTCACCGGCGCCCTGCCCGGCATCGTCGGGACGGCGCTGGCCACCTTCGCCGTCGGGGCCGTCGGCAGCTGGGTGCTCAGCCGCCGGCTCCGGCGGCAGACGCACGGGCTGTCGCCGGTGCAGCTGGCCCGGCTGGTCGACTACCACCACGCGGCGCTGCACGCCGTCCGGGAGGGTCTCCTGCTGGTCGACGACGACGGCCGCGTGCAGCTGGCCAACGACGAGGCCCGCCGGCTGCTCGACGTGGCCGGCGACCCCACCGGCCGGCGCGTCGGGGAGCTGGGCCTGCCCGGCGAGCTGACCGCGGCGCTCACCGGGCAGCGTGCGGTGACCGACGAGGTCTTCCTGACCGGGTCGCGGGTGGTCGTGGTCAACCAGGCGCCGACGTCCGCGGAGGGCCGCGCGGCCGGCACGGTCGTCACCCTGCGCGACCGCACCGAGCTGCAGGCGGTCACCGGCGAGCGGGACAGCATCCGGGCCTTCGCCGAGTCGCTGCGCTCCCAGGCGCACGAGGCCGCCAACCGGCTGCACACGATGGTCTCCCTCGTCGAGCTGGGCCGTGCCCAGGACGCCGTCGCGTTCGCCACCGGCGAGCTGGCCACGGCCCAGCGGCTGACCGACCGGGTCGTGGACGGCGTGGGGGAGCCGGTGCTCGCGGCGCTGCTGCTCGGCAAGGCGGCGACCGCGCACGAGCGCGGCGTCCGGCTCGACATCGATCCGGGCACGGCGGTCGGCACCACCGGCATCCCGGGCGGTGATCTGGTCACCATCGTCGGCAACCTGGTCGACAACGCGGTCGACGCGGCGCTGGCGGCGGAGCCCCCGCGGGAGGTCCGGCTGGCCGCCTGGGAGGAGGACGGGCGGCTGGAGATCCGCGTGGAGGACAGCGGCCCGGGGCTGACCGAGGAGCAGGCGGCGCACGTGTTCGAGCGCGGGTGGACGACGAAGCCGTCCGGGGCCGCCGGCCGGGGCCTCGGGCTGGCGCTCGTCCGGCAGGCGGTGGCGCGCAACGGCGGCACGGTGACCTGCCGGCCCGGGCCCGGCGCCGAGTTCAGCGTCTCGCTGCCCGTCGACGCCGCACGGGGGCCGCGGTGATCCGGGTGCTGGTGGTGGAGGACGAGCCGGTGGCGGCGGAGGCGCACCGCGCCTACGTCGACCGGACCGCGGGCTTCACCACGGTGGCCGTCGCGGGCACCGGCGGGCAGGCCCTGGACGCTCTCTCGCGGACCCCGGTCGACCTGGTGCTGCTCGACATGAATCTGCCCGACGCGCACGGCATCGACCTGTGCCGGCGGATCCGCGCCGCCGGCGCCGAGGTCGACGTGCTCGCGGTGACCTCCGCCCGGGAGCTGACCACCGTGCGCGCCGCGGCCGCCCAGGGGGTCGTCGGCTACCTGCTCAAGCCGTTCACCTACCCGGCGCTGCGCGAGCGGCTTGAGGCGTACGCGAGCTACCGCGCCCAGCTCACCCGCGGCGGCGAGGTGAGCGGCCAGTCGGAGATCGACCGCGTGCTCGACGCCGTCCGGCCGACGGGGACCGCCCCGCTGCCCAAGGGGATGGGCAGGGAGACCCTGGACTCGGTGGTCTCCGCCGTCCGCGCGGCCGACGGCCTCTCCGCAGCCGAGACCGCCGAGGTGATCGGAGCGTCGCGCATCACGGCACGCCGCTACCTCGAGTACCTCGCCGACGCCGGCCTGGTCGACCGCTCGCCGCGGTACGGGGGGACGGGGCGCCCCGAGCTCGAGTACCGCTGGCGCTAGACCGCCGGCCGCCAGCCGAGCGCGGGACCGAGCTTCGTGGCGATGTCGGTGAGGATCTGCACGTAGTCCTCGTGCTCGAAGCTGAACGGCAGCGCGAAGGCCACCTCCCGGACCTCCCGGAAGCCGGCGTTCGCGTAGAGCGCCTCGGCGATCTCGTCGGCGGTGCCGAGCACGTCGGGTGCGAACAGCAGGCGGGCGGGTCCCTGCGGGATCCCGTTGCGCGGCGAGCGGGCCTCGACGTAGGCGGTGTACTTCGCCTTCTGCTCGGGTGAGGCGCTGTCGGTCGGGATGACCACCAGCCCCTGCGAGACGCGGGCGGCGTCCCCGGCCGGATGAGCGGCGCGGAAGGCCCGGATGTGCGAGCGCTGGATCTCGGCGAAGTCGACCGAGTCCACGGCCTTGACCACGTTGCTGGTCAGGAAGTTCATGCCGTGCTCCCCGGCCCACCGCGCCGAGCTCTCGCTGCCGCCGCCGTACCACATCCGCGCCGCCAGGCCGGGGGAGTGCGGCTCCACCCGGTCCGACCACTCCTCGACGACGCTCTCCCGGCCGCGGAACGAGGCGGCCCGCTCGCCCCGGACGAAGCGCAGCAGCCGCGCCACCCGCTCGTAGGAGAAGTCCTCGACGCCGGAGGTGTCCGGGTAGAGGGCGCCCTGCACGTCGTCCCAGTGCATCGGCGGCCCGACGCTCACGCCGGGGTGCAGCCGCCCGCCGGAGAGGACGTCGACGGTGGCGAGGTCCTCGGCCAGCCGCAGCGGGTTCTCCCAGCCCAGCGGGATGACGGCGGTGCCCAGCGCGATCCGCCGGGTCCGCTGGGTGGCGGCGGCCAGGACGGCGACCGGCGAGGAGATGCCGTACTGCAGGTGGCGGTGCCGCACCCAGGCGCTGTCGAACCCGAGCTGTTCGCCGAGCTCGATGACCGCAAGCGTGGTCTCGTGCCCCGGCCCGGGATCGGCGCCGTCGAACAGGCCGATGGTGAGGAAGCCCAGCTTCTCCAGCGGGACCGAGGGATCGGGCATTGCGGCACTCCTTCGTCTGGTGGCGCCGAGTATCTCCGGCGGAGGCCGGACCTCCTCCTGGCATCCCTTGCTCTCGCCGAGGAGGTCCTCCCGATGCAGATCCGCCGTTCCCGACGACGAGGCGTTCTCCTGCTGGCCGCCACGTCCGTGGCCGCGGCCGGACTGGTGGGTGGCACGGCCGTCGCGGCCTCCGCCGACCCGCCCGCGCTCGACCCGCCGAGCTGCACCACCACCCTGGCCCGCAGCCACAGCTGGCCGGGACAGATCCCGACAGAGGACGGGCTCGTGCCCCGCTTCTCCGACGCCTACTACAGCTACCTGCTGACCCTGCCCGAGTGCCAGGACCGCCCGGGCGCCACCGCCTGACCGCCGCCACGACGCGCGGGCGTGCCCGGCCCGGCCCGCGCCCCCACGCCCCCGGGTGACCGACGCCGCAGGGCACGACGAGAAGTGCGGACGGGGGCGGCTCTAGGCTCGGGGCATGCCGCATTTCGACGTCGTGGTTCTCGGGGCCGGTCCGGGCGGGTACGTGGCCGCCATTCGCGCTGCGCAGCTCGGCAAGAGCGTCGCCGTCGTGGAGACGAAGTACTGGGGCGGGGTGTGCCTCAACGTCGGCTGCATCCCGTCCAAGGCCCTGCTGCGCAACGCCGAGCTCGCCCACCTGGTGCGCGACGAGGCCAAGACGTTCGGCATCTCGGGCGAGGTCACGTTCGACTTCGGCGCCGCCTTCGACCGCAGCCGGGTCGTGGCCGACGGCCGCGTCAAGGGCGTCCACTTCCTGATGAAGAAGAACAAGATCACCGAGTTCGACGGCTGGGGCGAGTTCACCGACCCGCACACCCTGCGCGTCGCGCTGTCCGGCGGCGGCGAGGAGACCGTCACCTTCGACAACGTGATCATCGCGACCGGCACGAACACCCGGCTGATCCCGGGCACGTCGCTCTCCGAGCGCGTGGTGACCTACGAGGAGCAGATCATGACCCGGGAGCTCCCGGGCAGCGTGATCATCGCCGGCGCCGGCGCGATCGGCGTCGAGTTCGCCTTCGTGCTCCGCAACTACGGCGTGCAGGTCACCATCGTCGAGTTCCTCGACCGGGTGCTGCCGCTGGAGGACGAGGCGGTCTCCAAGGAGCTCGCCAAGGCCTACCGCAAGCTCGGAGTCGACGTCCTGACCTCCACGAAGGTGGAGAGGATCGACGACTCCGGCGACTCGGTGACCGTCACCGTGTCCAACGCCAAGGGCACGCAGGAGCTCAAGGCCGACAAGGTCGTCCAGGCGATCGGCTTCGCGCCGCGGGTCGAGGGCTACGGCCTGGACAAGCTCGGCGTGCAGCTGACCGACCGCGGCGCCATCGCGATCGACGACCACATGCGCACGAACGTGCCGCACGCGTACGCGATCGGTGACGTGACGGCGAAGCTCATGCTCGCGCACGTCGCCGAGGCCCAGGGGGTCGTCGCCGCGGAGACCATCGCCGGCGCCGAGACGATGACCCTCGAGTACCCGATGATGCCGCGCGCCACGTTCTGCTCCCCGCAGGTGGCCAGCTTCGGCTACACCGAGGCCCAGGCCCGCGAGCTCGCCGACGAGAAGGGCTGGAAGGTCAAGGTCGTCCAGTTCCCGTTCACGGCGAACGGCAAGGCCCAGGGCCTGGGGGAGCCGGGCGGGTTCGTCAAGCTGATCGCCGACGAGACCTACGGCGAGCTGCTCGGCGGCCACCTGATCGGCCCCGAGGTCACCGAGCTGCTGCCCGAGCTCACCCTCGCGCAGAAGTGGGACCTCACCGCTCTCGAGCTGGCCCGCAACGTGCACGCCCACCCGACGCTGTCCGAGGCGCTGCAGGAGGCGTTCCACGGCCTCACGGGGCACATGATCAACCTGTGATCTTGCCGTGAGTCGGCGGCGGCGAGTGGACAGCCGCCGCCGGCCTCGTGCAGAATTCGTTGCAGTAGGGGAGTACCCCTCCGCGGAGCGTCGTCAGTACGGCCTGGAACCAGGCCCGGCGCCACCGGCCCGGTAAACATCCGGGTGGGGGAGACCTGCCGACCGCCGGGTTGGAGGACTCCCGTCATGAGCACCGCTGTTTCGTCGACCGTCCCTGTTGCCGGCGCGCTCGAGAGCGTGCCCGCCGCGACCGAGAACTGGGTGACGCCCACCTGGGACGAGGTCGTGCGCGAGCACTCCGCGCGGGTGTACCGGCTGGCCTACCGCCTCTCCGGCAACCAGCACGACGCCGAGGACCTCACCCAGGAGACGTTCATCCGGGTGTTCCGGTCCCTGGCCACCTTCTCGCCCGGCACCTTCGAGGGCTGGCTGCACCGGATCACCACGAACCTGTTCCTGGACATGGTGCGGCGCCGGCAGCGGATCCGGTTCGACGCGCTGCCCGAGGACACCGAGCGGCTGCCGGGCAGCACGCCGAGCCCGGAGCAGGTGTACGCCGACACCCACCTCGATCCGCAGATCCAGGCCGCGCTGGACGCGCTCTCGCCGGAGTTCCGCGTCGCCGTGGTCCTGTGCGACATCGAGGGGCTGACCTACGAGGAGATCGCGGCGACGCTGGGCATCAAGCTCGGGACGGTGCGCAGCCGGATCCACCGCGGCCGGGTGCAGCTGCGCGCGGCGCTGGCCCACCTGGACCCGCGCCGCGCCGCCGCCGTCCCCGACGACGGGGCGGCGTAGTGGCCCCGATCGCGGCGCGGCAGGATGGCCCGATGGAACCGGACTCCGGGCTGGAACCGGATCGGGAGCCCAATCTCGACGAGTTCCTGCTGGCCCGCATCGCCGAGGACAAGCGGATCGCCGTCGACGCGGCCGAGGGCAGCGGGCAGGAGCGGTGGCACCACGGCGACGGCGCCCTCGGCCCGCTGCCGCCGTCCGTGGGCGAGCACGCGGCCCACCACGACCCCGCGCGGACCATCGCGGAGTGCGCGACGCGGCGGCGGCTGGTCATGGCCTGCCGCGACATCGGTCCCGACCTGCACTTCCTCGGCGCCCGGCCGCACGGCCTGGCCGACTTCTTCCTCACGCCGTCGGACCAGCACCAGCTGGCCGCGCTGACCCTGGCGCTGCTCGCGCTGCCCTACGCCGAGCACCACGACTACCGGCCGGAGTGGCGGCCCTGAGCGGGTACCGCGGCAGACGATCCGTGACCTGAGGTGGGTTCGCCGGTCCCGGGAGGGTGAGCCCGGCCGGAGACCCACCGAGAGTCGGATCGTGGTGGTCTCCCGAAGGCGCGATACCACCACGGCGCGACACTCGGTGGCGGCGCGGGCCGCGTCCGTCGCGCCGCTACCCGGAGCCGAGGGCCGCCGGCACCGGCCGTGCGGCCGGCTCCTGGGCGGCGCGGCGCAGCGTCTCGGCGTAGAGCCGCTCGTAGCCCTCGGCCATGACCGCGGGGGAGAACCGCCGGCGCGCGGTGGCCACGCACGCCTCCGGGTCCAGCTCGTCCAGCCGCCCGAGCGCCGCGGTGAACCCGGCCTCGTCGGTGGCGAGGAACCCGGTGATCCCGTCGTCCACGAGCGAGGGCAGGCAGCCCCGCGCCATGCCGACCACCGGCGTCCCGGCGGCCATGGCCTCGCAGACCGCGGTGCCGCCCGGCTCGGCCCACCGGATCGGGAACAGCGCGGCCCGGGCGGAGCGCAGCAGCCGGCGCTTCTCCTCGCCGTCCACGCTGCCGATCCACCGGGCCCCGTCGCCGAGCAGGGGGGCCACGTGCTCGCCGAACCAGCGGACGTCGGGGTAGCCGTGCAGCGGGCTCGCGGGGTCGGCGAGCGCCGCAGCGAGCGCCGCGGCGTCGGGCTGACCGCCGACCGGGCCGGCCAGCACCAGGGGCACCCCGGCCGCCCGGCACGCGCGCACTGCGATGTCGGTGCCCTTCAGCTCGCACAGCCGGGCGAGGACGAGCACGAAGTCCCCGCGCTCCGCCGGCGCGGCAGGGGGGTCGTCCGGGATCGGCACCGACAGCGGCACCGCGCCCAGCGCCTGCCGCCGCAGCAGCGCCGGGCCGCGGGCGAGCTGGCTGTCGGAGACGCCCGCGTAGAACACCCGCCCGCCGCCGTCGAACGCCTCGTAGAACGCGGCGTTGCGCCGCAGGTCCCAGTGCAGCGTGTGCAGCACCGGCGGCGCCGCCGGGCCCAGCGCGGCGAGCACCGCCGGGCCGACCACCTCGACGTGGCTGTGCACTAGGTCGAACGGCACGCCGGCCGCGGCGTGCCGGCGCAGCTCGGCCACGACCGCCTGCTCGTGGGCGTGCGCCAGCCCGGTGACCTCGGGGTACGGGGCGGCCAGCCGGCCGAACTGCCCGGTGGCGAAGGCGGTGACCCGCCCATCGGCGGGCTGCGTGCTCTCGCCGACGGTGGCCAGCACGACCGTGTGCCCGCGGCGGCGCAGCTCGGTGGTGAGCGTGGCGACGACGTTCTCCAGCCCGCCGTAGCCGCGGGGTGGCACCGGCAGCCACGGGCCGGCGTCCATGAGGATCTTCACGCGGGCCCGCCGGGGGTGCGGATGCCGCGCAGCGCCCGGTACTCGGGCACGGTGTTCATGGGCGGGCGCTCGATGACGCCGACGTCCCAGGCCACGGCCTCGACGTCGGCGCCGTCCCGGACGAACTGGACCAGCTCGTCGCCCGGCACCGGCAGGCTGTGGCAGCGGGCCAGTGCGGTCTGCAGGATCTGCCCCGCCATCCGGCCCAGCGCGGCGTCGGACTGGTGGCCGTGCCGCCGGGTGCCGAGGTCCACCTGGGCGAGCGCGTCGATGCCGGCGAGCTCGGCCAGGTCGATGAGCAGGCCGAGCTCCACGCCGTAGTGCGACACGAACGGCACCTGCTCGAGCAGCCGGCGCCGGCCGGCGTACTCCCCGCTGAGCGGCTGGACGAAGCCGGACAGGTGCGGCCACAGCGCGCCCAGCAGCGGCCGGGCGGTGAGCTCGGTGACCCGGCCGCCGCCGGTGGGCACCAGCCCCTCGGAGGTGGCCAGCGGCCGGTCGTAGAGCCCCTTGACGTAGCCGACCGAGGGGTCGGTGATCAGCGGGCCCAGGAGCCCGATGACGAACCCGGGATCGAAGTCGTGCACGTCGGAGTCGAGGAAGACCACCAGGTCGCCGTCGGTGACGAACAGCGACTTCCACAGCGCCTCGCCCTTGCCGGGTACCCGCCCGTGCGCGGGCAGGACGTCGTCGACGTGGACCACGCGCGCCCCGGCGGCCGCGGCGACGGCCGCCGTCCGGTCGGTGGAGCCGCTGTCGACGACGACGAGCTCGTCGACGAGCGGGATCCGCTCGACGAAGGACGACCGGATCGCCTCGACGATGGCGCCCACGGTCGCCTCCTCGTCGAGGGCCGGCAGGACGACGCTGACCGTGCCGCCGTCGCGCCGCTTGGCCTCGAGCAGGCCGGAGGCGCTCCAGCTGGAGGCGCGGTAGGTGCGGCGCGCCAGCCAGTGCGTGATCTCAGTCCGCATTCCTCGATCTCCTTCCGACGGTGCTCTCGTGCGGCCGTGGGTCCCCCGGAGGTGCCCCAGACTGCTGCACGACCCGGCCCGTTGTCTCCCGATCGGCGCGCGGGATCTCTGGCCGGAGCACGGGCCGAGGCGGCATGATCGCCCTTCATGACGGTGCGGGCGGGGCTCATCGGTGCAGGAGCGGTCGGGGCGCGGCACGCCCGCACGCTCGCCGCACTCGACGACGTCGAGCTGGTCGGCATCTGCGATCCGCTGCGTCCGGCGGCCGAGGCGCTGGGCGAGACGCTCGACGTCCCGGTCGTCGACGACCCGGACGAGCTGCTGCGCGCGCGGCTCGACGCGGTGTGGCTGTGCGTGCCCCCGTTCGCGCACGGCGAGCTGGAGCACGCGCTGGTGCGCGCGGGGCTGCCGTTCTTCGTCGAGAAGCCGCTGGCCGCCGACCTGGCCGTCGCGCGGGACGTCGCCGCCGCGGTCGCCGCCGCCGAGCTGCCGACCGCCACTGGCTACCACTGGCGCTACCTCGACACCGTCGAGCGGGCCGCCGGGGCGGTCCGCGGCCGGGCGGTCCGGCTGGTCGCGGCCCGGTGGTGGGGCGCCACGCCGGCCTCGCCGTGGTGGAGCCGCGAGGAGCTGTCCGGCGGGCAGGTCGTCGAGCAGGCGACGCACGTGCTCGACCTGCTGCGGCTTTTCGCGGGCGAGGTGGCCGAGGTGGTCGGAGCGGCGGCGCCGTCCTCGTCGGCGGGGCGGGACGTGCCGGACGCGACCGCCGCGGTGCTGCGCTTCGAGTCCGGGGCCGTCGGCACGGTGAGCACCTCCTGCCTGCTGCCGTCGCCCACCGCGGCCGGGCTCGACGTGGTCACCGACGCGCTGTCGGTGCACATGACCGAGACGTCGCTGCGGATCGCCACCCCGGAGGGCGACTCGTGCGCCGCGCCGGGGGTGGACGCCCGGCGCGCCGTCGACCGGGGCTTCGTCGACCTGCTCTCCGGCCGGCCGGCGCCCCCCGGGCTGGTCGACGTCGCCGAGGCGCTGCAGACCCACGCCCTCGCCGTCGCGGTGGCCGAGGCGGCGCGTACCGGCACCGCCGTACCGGTCGGGGGGCGGTAGGTCAGGCCGGTGGCGGGTCGCCGGCGCACAGGACGACGTCGTGCCCGCCGAACTCCGCCTCCAGCCGCACGCCCGCCAGCCGCGCCGGGTCCAGCTCGACCAGCGCGGCGCGGGTGACGGCGTAGCAGCGGTAGCCGTCCCGCCGGCACAGGTCCGCGAGCAGCGCGCGCAGCTGCGGGGTCCCCTCCAGCACCTCGACGAACAGCGCCGGGTGCCGGGCGCGCAGGTGCTCGCGGGCGGCCGCGAGCAGGGTGTGCTCCTGGCCCTCGACGTCGAGCTTGACCAGGTCGGCGCCGGCGACGAGCGCGCGCACGTCGACCGCGGGGACGTCGAGCACGGTGGTCACGTCCCGCGTCATGGCCGGGGGCAGCTCGGTGTCCGGCCCGAGGAAGGCGACGGTCGGGGTGGCCAGCTGGTCGGCGGGCACGCGCAGCTGCACCGGCGCCGCAGCCGGGCCGGGCACCGCCGCGGCCTCGACCAGCTGCACGTTGCCGACCCCGTTGAGGGCCAGGTTGGCCCGGCAGATCTCCGCGGAGAACGGATGCGGCTCGACGGCCACGTGGCGGGTCCCCGGCGCGGCCCGCGCGGCCTGCACGGTGAAGTAGCCGACGTTGGCGCCCAGCTCGAGCACCGACTCGGCCCGCCGGCAGAAGCGCCGCCACCACGGCAGCAGCTCGGGCTCCCAGCCCTGCGTGCCGTACCAGTAGAGCTGGGCGAGCACGAGGGAGTCGGCGGCGACGAAGGCCAGCCCCGGGTCGTCGGCCAGCCGGAAGGTGCTCACCGCGCGGGGGATGCCGCCCTCCCGCAGCGCGCGCAGGACCGCCCGGCGGACGACACCCGGCCGGTCGGGCAGCGGACGGCGGAGCGCGTCGGCGACCGGGAGCGGCAGCCGGCCGACGACCGACCGCGCCACCGGGCGGAGGGCCGCCCGAGCGCGGCTCACGCCCGGCCCGCGGCGGCGCGCAGCTCGCCGAACAGCCGGGCCGCGCTGTCCTCCCAGGTCGGGAAGGTCGCGGCCCGCCGGGCGGCCGCCGCGCCCAGCCGGGCCCGCAGCGCCTCGTCGGTCGCCAGGCGGAACAGCGCCGTGGTCAGCGCGGCGACGTCCCCCGGCGGGACGACGAGCCCCTCCTCGCCGTCCCGGGCCAGGTGCGGGAGGTTGCCCGCGGCGTACCCGACGACCGGCAGCCCGGCCGCCATCGCCTCGCCGAGCACGGTGCCGTAGGGCTCGCGGAGGCTGGCCAGGGCGAAGACGTCCGCGGCGGCGTAGAGGGCCGCGACGCCGTCCACCGGCAGCGGCCCGTGCACGACCACCCGGCCGGCCAGCAGCGGATCGGCGAGCCGGTCGCGGACCCGGACGGCGTAGCGCGGCTCGGCGTCCGGGTCCCCGACCAGGTGCAGGGTCACCGCGTCGTCCGGGAGCCGGCGCACCGCCTCCAGCAGGTCGAGCAGGCCCTTGCGGGCCACCCAGTTGCCGACCGACAGCACCGCCGCCCGCCGGCCGCACCGGAGGTCGCCCGGGTCCGGGCCGGGGTCGGGGGCCACGTCCCGCCCGGGCGGGACGACCCGCAGCCGGTCCGGCGGGAGGCCGGCCGCCGCCAGGTCGTCGGCGAGCGCGGCGCTGGCCGCCAGCAGCGGATCGGCCGCGCGGTAGGCCCACCGGTCGAGCAGGGCCTGCACGGCGGTGCGCAGCCGTCCGGCGTCGATCCCGCCCGGGGGCTGGTGCAGGATCGCGACGACCGGGACGCCGGCGCGCCGCAGCCAGGGCCCGAGGTACGCCGCGGCGATGCTGTCGAGCAGCAGGACGTCGGGCCGGGAGCGCACCGCCCGCCGCAGCACCCGGGCCCCCGCGGCGACCGGCAGCGGGAAGGGCGCGGCGGGCACCG
This sequence comes from Geodermatophilus sp. SMS 5-13, assembly GCF_059428245.1. Taxonomy (NCBI): domain Bacteria; kingdom Bacillati; phylum Actinomycetota; class Actinomycetes; order Geodermatophilales; family Geodermatophilaceae; genus Geodermatophilus; species Geodermatophilus sp. SMS 5-13. The sequence continues at coordinate 3,162,805 of NZ_CP165729.1, read as the reverse complement.
AGACGAAGCGGACCCGCGCGCCGAACCGGGGGGCCAGCGCAGCGATCCGCCGGTGGTACAGGTAGCCGCCGGTGAGCGTGCCCGGGTCGCCGAGCGTGACCAGCGAGACCATCAGCTCGTGCGGATCGTCCATGTCGCGCCCACCCCGTTCGGCGCCGGCGGCCTGCTGGGCGGCGGTGAACGCTACCCGGTCGAGCTGGCCCGCGCCCTGGCTCGCCACGCCGAGGTCGACCTGGTGACCTTCGGCCCCCGGCCGGGGCTGGTCCGCGATCCGTCGGGGCTGCGGGTGCGCACGCTGCGCCCACTCGGGCACGTCCGCCGGCACCCCGCGCACCCGATCGCGCCGCAGCTGCCGTGGGCGCTCGACGGCGCCGACGTCGTCCACACCCACCACACGCGCAGCGCCCCCAGCCGGGTCGCGGCCGTGGCGGCGCGGCTGCGGGGGCAGCGGCTGGTGACCACCGACCACGGCTTCGGCGGCGGCGGGTGGCTCGGGCTGCTGCCCGCGCTGTTCGACCGGTTCCTGACCGTCTCCGCGTTCTCCGCGGCGGTTCTGGGCGTGCCCGCCGCCCGGACCCGCGTCGTGTACGGCGGCGCGGACCCGCGGCGGTTCGCCCCGGACCCGGGCACCCGCCGGGACGGCGTCCTCTACGTCGGGCGGATCACCCCGCACAAGGGCGTCGACCGGCTGATCCGGGCGCTGCCCGACGGCGCGCGGCTCACCGTGGCCGGCTCCGCCGGCCACGACCCCCGCCCGCCGGCGCGGGACTACCCCCTGCTGCTGCGGGAGCTGGCCCGCGGCCGGGACGTCGCCTTCCCCGGCGCGGTCGGCGAGGACGCGCTGCCCGCCCTGCACCGCACCGCGGCGGTCTTCGTCCTGCCCACCGTCCGGGAGGACTGCTACGGCCGGCACTTCGCCATCTCCGAGCTGCTGGGCCTGTCCGTGCTCGAGGCGATGGCCAGCGGGACGCCGGTGGTCGCCAGCCGGCTCGACGGCCTGCCCGAGGTGGTGCGCGACGGCGAGACCGGCTTCCTGGTGACCCCCGGTGACGTGGCCGAGCTGCGCGAGCGGCTGGCCCAGCTGCTCGGCGACCGGGCGCTGGCCGCGCGCATGGGGGAGCGGGGCCGCGAGGTCGTGCTCGAGGAGTTCACCTGGGACGCCTGCGCCCGCCGCTGCCTGGCCGCCTACGCCGAGCTGGTCCCGTCCAGCGGCGCGGTGTAGCCGCCGAACGCGTCGGGGTTCTCCCACACCCGGACGGCGAGCGTCGTCCCCGGCAGGGCGCCCAGCGCGGTCGCGAGCTCGCCGTGCAGCCAGCGGGCGAACGCCTCCACGGTCACCGCCTCCACCGGCACGATCCCCTCCAGGTCCTGGCCGTCGACCCGCGCGGCGGCGCCCCGCAGCGCGTCGTCCAGCACGTCGAGGTCGACGACCATGCCCCGCTCGTCGAGGTCCTCCCGGCGGACGACGACGTCGAACCGGTAGTCGTGCGAGTGCCGCTCACCCTCCGGCGGCGGCATCCCCGGCATCACGTGGAAGGCGCGCACCCCGAACCCGGTCCCGGTCTCGTACATGGGTCACTCATATCGCAGGGCGACGTGCAGGACACCCGGAGCGCGGCTGTCGAGCAGCTCGTAGGCGCGCGCGGCCTCGGCGAACGGCACCTCGGTCGTGGCCAGGGCGGCCAGCGGCAGCTCGCCGAGCAGGCGGGCGGCGGCGTGGCGGCGGCGGGCGACGTCCCAGCGGCCGGCGAGGACGGCGGGGATCGTCGACACCTGGCTGCTGCGGATGGTCAGCCGGCGCCGGTGGAACTCCGCGCCAAGCGGCAGCGGCACCTCCTGCCGGCCGTACCAGGACCCGACCAGGGCGGTGCCCTCGTGGGCCAGCAGGGGCAGCGCCCCGGCCAGGGTCCCGGGCGCGCCGGAGAGCTCGACGACCAGCGGCACCCCGCCGGCGGGCACGCGGGCCGCCAGCTCCTCCGGCGCGACCGCGTCGATGCCGAGCGAGCCGGCCAGCTCGCGCCGCCCGGCGAGCGGGTCGGCGGCCAGGACGGTCGCGCCGGCCCGCTCCAGCAGCAGGGAGGTGAGGACGCCGACCGCGCCCAGCCCGAGGACGACGACGGTCTCCTGGGCCACCTGCCCGGCGTCCAGGCTCAGCTGCAGCCCGGTCTCCACCAGCGGGAACAGGGTCGCCGTCCGGGGATCGGTGCCGGCCGGCAGCGCGACGACGTCGTCCCCGGGGACGACGAAGCGGTCCTGGTGCGGGTGGAAGGCGAAGACCAGCGTGCCCGGGGCGAGCGAGTCCCCCGACCGCTCGACGGCGCCCACGCAGCTGTAGCCGTAGGGGAACGGGTGGCGGAACGTGCCGCCCAGCGCGCCGATCCGCTCGTCGAGCGGCAGGTCGGGGTCGAGCAGCCCGCGGTAGCAGAGCAGCTCGGTGCCCGTGCTGATCCCGGACGCCAGGGTGCGGACGAGCACCTCGCCGGAGCCGGGCTCCGGGACGTCGACCGGGGCCAGCTCGACCTGGCGCGGGGCGGTGAACAGCAGCCGGGAGGCCTGCACGCCGATCGACCTCCGTTCCGCAGACGGGTTCGTTCCGGGTCGCGCGACGGTAGCGTGCGAAACCCCGTGTCCGCCGCAGCGAGGAGAGTCGGGTCCATGGTCGAGACGTCGTCGCAGCGGCCGCGCGTACGGAAGGTGGCCTCCGCGCCGATCCCGACGCCGTACGGCCAGTTCCAGGCGCATGCCTTCGAGACGCCGTCCGGGCACGTGCACCTGGCGATGGTGACCGGCGAGATCGGCGACGGCGCCCCGGTGCTCACCCGGCTGCACTCGGAGTGCCTGACCGGCGACGCGCTCGGCTCGCTGCGCTGCGACTGCGGCGTCCAGCTGCGCTCGGCGCTGCGGACCGTCGCCGCCGAGGGCCGCGGCGTCGTCCTCTACCTCGGCGGCCACGAGGGGCGGGGCATCGGGCTGGTGGACAAGCTGCGGGCCTACGTCGAGCAGGACGCCGGGGCCGACACGGTCGACGCCAACCTGCGCCTCGGGTTCGCCGCCGACCTGCGCTCCTACGACGACGCGGCCGAGGTGCTGCGGCTGCTCGGCATCCGGTCGGTCCGGCTGCTGTCCAACAACCCGGCGAAGGCCGAGGGGCTGGAGCGCGGCGGGGTCGCGGTGGAGTCGCTGCGCGGGCTCGGCACCGCCCCGCACCGGCGCAACCGGTTCTACCTGGAGACCAAGCAGGCGCGGCTGGGCCACCACCGGCCGACCGGCCGCGGGCTCGAGGAGCTGCGCGTCCCGCCGGTGGACGTCGGCCGGCTGCTCGGTCACCAGCAGCCGCGCGCCGACCGGCCGCACGTCGTCGTCAAGTACGCGCAGACCCTCGACGGGCGGATCGCGACCGTCACCGGCGACGCCAAGTGGATCAGCGGCGAGCCGGAGCGCCGGGTGGCGCACGCGATGCGGGCCGGCTGCGACGCGGTGCTGGTGGGCGCGGGCACCGTGCTGCAGGACGACCCGCAGCTGACGGTGCGCATGGTGCCGGGCGCCTCGCCGCTGCGCGTGGTGCTGGACTCGGCGCTGCGGACCCCGCTGGACGCGAAGGTGCTCTCCGACGACGCCGCGACGCTGATCCTGTGCCGGCCCGACGCCGACCCCGACCGCCGGCGGCAGCTCGTCGTGGCCGGCGTCATGGTCCGCGAGGTTCCGGGCGGGCCCGAGGGGCTGCGGATCGACGAGGTGCTGCGGCTGCTCCGGTCCCTCGGGGTGGCCTCGCTGCTGGTCGAGGGCGGCGGCCGGGTGATCACCTCGATGCTGCGGGCGGGCGCGGCCGACCGCGTCGTCGTGTCGGTGTCCCCGACGATCATCGGGGCCGGCGTGGACGCGGTGGGCCCGCTCGGGATCAGCCGCGTCTCCGACGGCCTGCGCCTGGTCGACCGGTCGGTCTTCGTCGCCGGCGAGGACCTGCTGCTCGGCTTCGACGTCGAGCCCGGCGGGCAGCCGGAGGCGGCCCCGCCGCCCGTCGGTTCGAACGGCGGGGCCTGACCACCACAGGCTCCCGGGAAGCCGCGATGGCTGCCCCGAGTGTCCGGTCCGCCCCGCCGGACGGCGAGCCGGTGCGGATCCGGCCGGTGCCGTTTCGACGCTTGACGCGGGAAATGAATGACCGTTCAATTCGTGACATGGGTCGCATCGCGGGCGCCACCGCGGCCGGCACCCGGGAGCGGCTGCTCCGGGCGGCCGCCGACGTCTTCGCCCGCCGCGGCTACGAGGGCACCCGCGTCGTGGAGATCGCGGCCGCGGCGGGCCTCTCCAACGGCGCGCTGTACGCCCACTTCGGGTCGAAGGGGGAGCTGCTCGTCGACGCCCTGCGCGCGCACGGGCGCCGCCTTCTCGCCGACCTGATCGCGGCCGACCCGGCCCGCCCGATCCGCGACGTCCTGCTGCAGACCGGCCGGTCGCTGCGGCGGCGCCGCGAGCCCGACGAGCGGCTGATGCTCGAGGCGCTGATCGCCGCCCGCCGCGACGAGGACGTCGCCGGGCCGATGCGCGGCTACGTCCGCGAGCGGGCCGACTGGCTGGCCGGCCTGGTCCGCGACGCCCAGCGGCGCGGCGAGATCGACCCGGCGCTGCCGGCGGCCGCGATCGCGCACTTCTGCCTCGCCCTCGCCGCCGGCACCGCGCTGGTCGGCCCGGACCTGCACGACGTGGACGACCAGGAGTGGGCCGTGCTGCTCGCCCGGCTCGTGGCCGCCCTCGCTCTCCCCACCACCGCACCGACGGGAGCCGTGCCATGAGACTCCACATCGACCGGGACCGCTGCCAGGGGCACGGCCGCTGCTACGACCTCGAGCCCGACCTGTTCGGCGAGGACGAGGAGGGCTACGGCGTCGTCCTCGCCGACGGGCGGGTGCCGCCGGGCCGGGAGGACGACGCCCGCCTGGCCGTCGCCAACTGCCCCGAGCAGGCGATCGACGTCCTCGAGGAGGCCTGACATGACCGTCGACGACCGCTCCCTGGACGACTTCCGCCACGTCCGCCCCGACCCGGCCCTGGGCACCCGCAACGACCCGGTGACCGGCCCGGTGTCGGACTGGACGACGGACTTCTCGCACCTCGAGCCCGAGTACGCCCAGCGCGCGCCGGAGATCTGGGACGACCTGCGCGGGCGGTGCCCGGTCGCGCACACCGGCCGGTTCGGCGGGGGCTGGCTGCCCACCCGGTACGAGGACGTCGCCGCGATCGCCTACGACACCGACGCCTTCTCGTCGCGGGCGATCATCATGAGCAACTTCCGGCCGCCCCGGGACATCGCGCCGATCGGCGGGTCGCCGCCGATCTCGTCGGACCCGCCGTTCCACCACGACGCCCGCAAGCTGCTGCTGCCGGCCTTCACGAAGAGCGCCGTGAGCCGGCTGGAGCCCGCGACCCGGGCGTACTGCGAGTCGCTGGTCGACGGGTTCGCCGGGCGGGACGTCGTCGACGCCGCCGCCGAGTACGCGCAGCACATCCCGATGCGGGTCATCGCCGACATGCTCGGCTTCCCGCCGGAGGACGGCCCGCAGTTCGCCCGGTTCGTCGAGAACACCCTCGAGGGCGTCAACCTGCCGCCCGAGGAGCGCATCGACCGGATGGGGGAGCTGTTCGAGTACCTCTACGAGCAGATCCGCGACCACCTCGCGCACCCTCGCGAGGACCTCACCTCCTACCTGCTCCAGGCCGAGCTCTACGGCCGCAGGCTGGAGCCGCAGCACGTCGCCGGGACGATGTCGCTGCTGCTCATCGCCGGCATCGACACCACCTGGAGCGCGATCGGGGCCTCGCTGTGGCACCTGGCGGGCCACCCCGAGGACCGCCGCCGGCTGGTCGCCGAGCCGGAGCTGATGCCGACGGCGATGGAGGAGTTCCTCCGGGCCTACGCGCCGGTGACGATGGCGCGGCTGGTCCGGCAGGACATGACCTGGCGCGGCGTCGACATGAAGGCCGAGGACTGGGTGCTGCTGCCCTTCCCGGCCGCCAACCGCGACCCCGAGCAGTTCGAGCGGGCCGGCGAGGTGGTGATCGACCGGCAGGTCAACCGGCACGCCGCCTTCGGGCTCGGCATCCACCGGTGCGTCGGGTCGCACCTGGCCCGCATGGAGCTGCGGGTCGCGCTGGAGGTCTGGCTGGCGCGGCTGCCGGAGTTCTCGCTGGCCGACCCGGCCGCGGTGAGCTGGTCCACCGGTCAGATCCGCGGGCCGCGGGCCCTTCCGCTGCGGCTGGGCTGAGGGACGCCTGCGGTCAGCCGCCGGCGAGGAGGGCGCGCACCGCGTCGACGTCGTCCGCCTCGGCCGGGGTCTTGTCGGGGCGGTAGCGCACCACCCGGGCGAAGCGCAGCGCGACCCCGCCGGGATAGCGGGGGCTGCGCTGGGCGCCGTCCAGGGCGATCTCGACGACCAGCTCGGGCCGCAGGAGCACGCCCCAGTCGTGCTGCTCGCGGGCCAGGCCGGGGAAGGTGCGGGTCTGCCAGTCCAGCAGCTCGTCGGTCATGCCCTTGAACGTCTTGCCGACCATGACCGGTTCGCCGCCGTCGGGGTCGCGGGCGCCCAGGTGGATGTTCGACAGCTTCCCGGTCCGCCGCCCGTAGCCCCACTCCGCGCCGATCACCACCAGGTCGAGGGTGTGCACCGGCTTGACCTTCTGCCACGCCCGGCCGCGCCGGCCGGCGGCGTAGGGCGCGCCGAGGTCCTTGACGACGACCCCCTCGTGGCCGGCGGCGAGCGCGCCCGCGAGCACCTCGGCCGCCTGCTCGGGGGTCGGCTTGCGGACGCCGGGCATCCGCAGGGCGGCGTGCTCGTCGGCGGCCAGCAGCTGCGCCAGCGCGTGGAGCCGCACCCGCAGCGGCTCGTCGAGCAGGTCCCGGCCGTCGAGGTGGAGCAGGTCGAAGAAGAACGGGCTGAGCAGGACCGCCGCATCGTCTCCGTCCCCACCCGGCCCCGCGCTGCCGAAGCGGCTCATCGTGTCCTGGAAGGTGCGCGGCCGGCCGTCGTCGTCCAGCGCGAGGGTCTCCCCGTCGAGGACGGCGGACCGGCACGGCAGCGCCCGCACCCGCTCGGCGAGCTCGGGGACGGCGTCGGTCACCTCCCGCAGGGTGCGGGTCCACACGCGGACGTCGTCGCCGTCCCGGTGCACCTGGATCCGGGCGCCGTCGAGCTTGTGCTCGACCGTGACGTCGGCGCCGAGGTCGGCCAGCGCGGCGTCGAGCGAGGAGCCGGGGCTGGCCAGCATCGGGTGCACGGGGCGGCCGACCCGCAGCCGCTCGGCCTCCAGCGCCGCCACGCCGCCGCCGAGGGCGGTGGTGGCGGTGTCGGGCAGGCTGCCGGAGAGCATGTACGCCCGGCGGACGACGGCGGACGGCACGCCGGCCGCGGCCACCACGGCGTCGAGGACGACGCCCTCCAGCGCACCCTGGCGCAGCTCGCCGGTGAGCAGCCGGACCAGGAACCGCTGCTCGTCCGCGGTGGCGGCGCCGAACAGGCCGGCCAGCAGCGCCTCCCGGCGGGCGGCCGACCCCGTGCCGGTGGTCGCCGCGAGCTCGGTGAGCGCCTCGTCGACGGCATGCACGGTCAGCCGCGGCTCGTCGGCCGGCTCGTGCGCCAGCCGGGTCAGCGTCCGCCAGCCCACGCCCACCCGGCCCTGCAGCGTGTCCCCGGACAGCCACGCGGTCACCGGGCGGATCTCCTCGGCGTCGGCCGTCCGCAGGGCCTCGGCGATGCTCGCGGCCTTCGCCGTCCGGGCCCGCGTGGCGGCGACCGCGGCGGAGGCGGCGAGGACGTCGGCGAGCAGCACGCCGCCATCGTCGCAGGTCAGCGCCTGCGCATTGACGTTCGCCGGTCCCCGGGACGAGCATGCCCGCGAGCACGGGGGCCCGGCGACGAGAGGCCGGCCATGACGACCGCACCTGACGTTCTGGTGGATCCCGCCGCGCTGCGGGAGCAGGTCCGGGACAAGTACCGGGAGGTCGCGGCCGATCCCTCGCGCCGCTTCCACTTCCACACCGGCCGCGAGCTGGCCCGGCGGCTCGGCTACGACGACGACGCGGTGGCCGCGCTGCCGGACCGGGCCGTCGAGTCCTTCGCCGGGGTGGCGAACCCGCTCGCGCTGCGCCCGCTCGAACCGGGCGCGCGGGTCGTCGACGTCGGCTCCGGCGCCGGCTTCGACGCCTTCCTCGCCGCCCGGCAGGTCGGGCCGGGCGGCCGGGTCATCGGCGTCGACATGACCCCGGAGATGATCGCGAAGGCGACGGCGACCGCGACCGAGCTCGGGCTGGCGCAGGTGGAGTTCCGCCTCGGACTGGCCGAGGCCCTGCCGGTGGAGGACGCCTGGGCCGACGTCGTCCTCTCCAACGGCGTGATCAACCTCTGCGCCGACAAGCGCGCCGTCCTCTCCGAGATCTTCCGCGTGCTGCGGCCAGGCGGGTGGCTGCAGTTCGCCGACATCGCCAACGGCCGCCCGGTGCCGGAGGGGGCGCTGCGCGACATCGACCTCTGGACCGGCTAGATAGCCGGCGGGCTGCCCCGTGCGGGCTGGCAGAAGAGCCTGACCCAGACCGGCTTCTCCGACGTCGCCGTCGGTGACGCCGTCGACACCTTCGGCGGCGCGGACGGGGAGCGGAACGCCCGGACCTACGAGGTCTACGGCTACCCGTTCCTGGCCCGCAGACCCGGGTAGCTCACAGCCGGCGCCCTGACCGGGCACAGCTGCGACGCCCAGCGTGGCGCCATGAGTTCCCTCGGCGCCCTGCTCGGCACGGTTCTGCTCCTGGTCGAGCTGGTCCTCGTCGCCCGGGTGGTCGTGGACTGGGCTGGGCTCCTTGCCCCGGGCGGGACCGGGCTGGCCCGCGCCCGGGGAGTGACCCACCGCCTCACCGAGCCGCTGATCGCCCCGGTGCGCCGCGTGCTGCCGCCGCTGCGCGTCGGCGGGGTGTCCATCGACCTGGCGTTCACTGTCGTGTTCCTGGCCGTCGCCGTCCTCCGCGCCCTCGTCGTGAGGTTCTGAGCTCCGTCGCCTACGGTCTCGGCAGGTCCGGGACCGGAGGTGCGCGATGACGACGACGTCGATCGAGCGGCGGACGGCGCTGGAGCGCCTCCTGCCGGACGGCGCGCTGATCACCGACGACGCCGTCCTGCTGGGGCTCTCCTCCGACGAGGCGGAGTGGGCCGACGTCGGCCGGCCGGCGGGCGCCGTCCGCGCGCGCAGCGTCGCGGAGGTGCAGCAGGTGGTCGCCGCGTGTGCCGAGCTGGGCGTGCCGGTGGTGACCCGCGGCGCGGGCACCGGGCTCTCCGGCGGCGCCAACGCCGTCGACGGCTGCCTGGTGCTGGACCTCTCGCGGATGAACCGGGTGCTGGAGATCGACCCCGACGACCTGGTCGCGGTGGTCGAGCCCGGCGTGGTCAACGACGACCTCAAGGCCGCGGTGGCCGAGCACGGCCTCTGGTACCCGCCCGACCCGGCCAGCTCGCCGTGGTCGACGATCGGCGGCAACGTGGCGACCAACGCCGGCGGGCTGTGCTGCCTGAAGTACGGCGTGACCCGGGACTACGTGCTCGGCCTGCAGGCCGTCGTCGGCGGCCCGGCGGGGGCCTACGGCACCGCCGTGCGGATGGGGCGGCGCACCACGAAGGGGGTCGCCGGCTACGACCTGACCGCCCTGATGGTCGGGTCGGAGGGCACGCTGGGCGTGGTCACCGAGGTGACGCTGCGGCTGCGGCCCGCGCCGTCCGCCGCGCCGCGGACCGTCGTCGGCGCCTTCGGCTCGCTGGTCGCCGCCGGCGAGGCGGTCGCGCTGGCCACCCGCCGCAAACTCACGCCGCTCGCCCTGGAGCTGCTCGACGGGCCGACCCTGCGGGTGGTCGAGGAGTGGAAGCACCTCGGGCTGGAGGCCGACGCCGCCGCCCTGCTGCTCGCGAAGATCGACACCCCGGGCGCGTCGGGGGAGGAGGAGGCGACGGCGATGGCCGCCGCCTTCCGTGAGGCCGGGGCGCTGTGGGCCGAGCAGTCCAGCGACGACGCCGAGGCCGAGGCGCTGTTCGCGGCCCGCCGGCTGGCCTACCCGGCGCTGGAGCGGCTCGGCCCGGTGCTGACCGAGGACATCTGCGTGCCGCGCTCCGAGGTGCCGGGGATGCTCGCCGACGTCGAGGCGATCGCCACCCGGTACGGGGTGCAGATCGGGACCATCGCGCACGCCGGCGACGGCAACCTGCACCCGTGCATGATCACGCCGCCCGGGGACGACGACGCCCGCCGGGCCGCGGTCGCGGCCTTCGACGACATCCTCGCCGCCGCGATCGCCCGGCGCGGGACGGTGACCGGGGAGCACGGCGTCGGCCTGCTCAAGCGCGGGGGCATGCGGGCCGAGCTCGACCCCGGGGCGCACGCCATGCAGGAGGCGATCAAGCAGACGCTGGACCCGCTCGACCTGTTCAACCCCGGCAAGGTCGTGGGCGAGCCGTAGAGGAGGCCCGGTGTTCCGTTCCGTCCCCGTCGCGGGCGGCACGCTCTCGGTCGAGGTGCTGGCCGGCGACACCGACCCGGTGCTCGCCGTCCACGGGGTCAGCAGCAACTGCCGGCTGTGGAACTGGCTGCGCGCCGAGGCCCCGGAGCTCGCGCTGGTGGCACCCGATCTGCGAGGACGGGGCGCGAGCGTCCGCGTCGGTGGTCCGTCGTCGGTGGCCCGGCACGTCGAGGACCTGGTCGCCGTCCTGGACGAACTCGGGCTCGAGCGGGTGAGCGTCTGCGGGATGTCGATGGGCGGGTTCGTGGCGGTCGCGCTGGCCACCGCGCATCCCGGCCGGGTGCGCGACCTCGTCCTGGTGGACGGCGGGTTCCCGATGGCGGTGCACGAGGGGCTGTCCGAGGACGGCGTCCGCGCGGCCTTCACCGCCCAGGCGTCGCGGGTGGACCGGGAGTTCGCCGACGTCGACGAGTACGCCGGCTTCGTGCTGCCCGGCATGCCGCTGCTCGACCGCGACGACCCGCTGCTGCGCGACTACCTCGCGCACGACCTGGCCGACGGGCGGGTCCGGCTGGATACCGACGTGCTGGTCGCCGACGCGATCGACACGATCCTCGGCACGTCACCGTGGCGGCAGCTGGACCGGCCCACCCGGCTGGTCTACGCGCAGTGGAGCACGGGGCGCGACTCTGCACCCGCCTATCCGCCGGAGCGGGTGGCCGGGTTCGCCGCCGAGCTGCCCGCACTCGAGGCCACCGAGCCGGTGGAGGGCGTCGACCACGCGGCCAGCATCATGACCCGCCGCGGCGCCGCGGTCGTGGCCGCTCACCTTCGCGCGGCACAGCAGCGCGCGGACTGAGCAGACGGGGCCGTGCCGCGCGTTTCCGCGGAAACGCGACGCCGCCGCTCACCTGCTGTTGCTGTCACTGGCCAGCCCTATCGTTCGAACATGCATTCGATGACCGTGGAGCCCGAAGCGGCTTCTGACGAATCGCCGGTCGAGCACCCGTCCGGCTCACCGTTGCCCGAGCTGGCGCGGGCGATCACGGGCGGCGCGGTGCGGATGGCCGCGGCCACGGCGGCGTGGCTGCGGCTGGTCGCGGAGTTCGACGAGCGCGGCGGCTGGCACGGCGTCGGCATCGCCTCCTGCGGGCACTGGCTGTCCTGGCAGTGCGGCCTCTCACCCAACGCCGGACGCGAGCACGCGCGGGTCGCCCGGGCGCTGCGCAGGCTGCCGCTGATCGAGGCGGCGTTCGCCGCCGGCCGGCTGTCGTACTCGAAGGTGCGGGCGCTGACCCGGATCGCGGCCCCGGACTGCGAGGAGTCGCTGCTGGAGTTCGCGCTGTCCGCGACCGCGTCGCAGACCGAGCGGTTCTGCCGGCAGTGGCGGCGCATCGAGACGCCGACGCGGGCGGGCTGCGGCCGCACGTGGGGATGTCGTTCCAGACCTGGACCGACGACGACGGGTTCATGACGTTCAAGATCCGCGTGCCGACCGAGCAGGGCGCGCCGGTGATGACGGCGATCGACTCCCTCGCCGAGCGCGACGCCCGCCGGGAGCGCGCCCAGGCGAAGAAGGCCCAGGGGCGGCACGAGCGGATCCGCGCCGCCGGCGGGACCGTCGACCACGACGTTGCCGAGCGCTGCGCGCAGGGCGCCGCGGTCCGGCTGGCCCGCGAGCGCATCGCCGGCCGCCGCGTCGCCGCCTTCGCCGCCCTGGCCGAGGCGCGCGTGCACCTGGATCGCCGCGCGGGGGATCCGCCGCGTCGGGAGGTGGTGGTGCACGTCGACGCCGACGTGCTCGCCGACGACGCGGCTGCCGGCCGTGCCTTCTTCGAGGGCGGTCCGGCGATCGCGGGCGCGCAGGCCCGCCGCATGCTCTGCGAGGCCACCGTGGTCACGATGCTCGAGCGCGACCGGGAACCGCTGGCGGTCGGCCGCCGCCGGCGCCGGGCGACGCGGGCGCAGCGTCGGGCGCTGCTGCGCCGCGACGGCGGCTGCGCGCGACCGGGCTGCCCGGAGACCCGCATCGAACGGCTGCACGCCCACCACCTGCGGAACTGGCTCTTCGGCGGGCGCACGGACGTCGCCAACCTGGTGCTGCTCTGCGACGCCGACCACGGCCTGGTCCACGACCTCGACCTCGTCATGGCCCGCCGCGACGGGCGGCTGATCGTCACCACGCCCGAGGGGCAGTGGGCGTGGGGGAGCGCCGATGCGGCCTTCTCCGCCGGCCTGACCGGCCTGGACGCCGACCGCACCGCCGACGAGGACCCGTTCGTCGGCGTTCACCCGATCGACACCCGGATCGGCCGCCGACCGGCCGACGCGCCGGCGGAGGACGGCCGCTCCGGGTCCTCGGGTGCGCCGCTGACCAGGCGCCCGGCGCCGCGTCGCGGGCTTCCGCGCGACCGGTTCCCGCACCGCCGTCGCAGCGCACCGGCCGGACGGCCCGACGGCGTCCGGCGCCCCGGTGGCCGACGCGCCGGCGGCCCACCCGCCGGCCGGCGCACCTCGTTCGCGGCACCCGCCCCGGCCTCGCCGGCCCGGATGACCGCCCGCATCGACGCCGCCCTCTTCCCCGACGGCCCGCCCGAGCTGCCCGACACCCTCCAGGACCGCACCGACCGGATGGACATGACCTATGCCCTCGACGTCCTCATGGGCAACCGCGATCTGCTGCGACGGCTCGCCGCCGGGGCGGGCGGCGGCGACCCGAGCTGACGCCATCGCGTTTCCGCGGAAACGCCGCTCAGCGGGACACGCCGTCCAGGTAGAGCCACCGGCCCTCCTCACGGACGAACCGGCTGCGCTCGTGCTGGACACCGGCCGCCCGGTCGGCCACGTACGCCGCCCGGAACTCGACGGTGCCCTCGCGGTCGAGCATCGAGCCGGCGGTGGTGGCCACGATCTCCAGCCCGGTCCAGCGCACGGCCGGGTCGAGCTCGAGCGTCGCCGGCCGGGTGCGCGGGTGCCACGTGGTCAGCAGGTAGGCGGCGTCGCCGACCACGAACGCGCTGTACCGCGAGCGCATGAGCTGCTCGGCGGTGCCCGCGGTCGCGGCGCCGTCGTGCAGCCGGCCGCAGCACTCGGCGTAGGGCAGGCCGGTGCCGCACGGGCAGCGTCTCGGGGTCACCCGCCGAGTCTGCCCGTCCGGCCCCGTCAGCCCCTTCAGTCCTCGGCGAGCCAGACCGCGGTGTCGGGCGGCAGCGCGATGCTGCGGTCGGAGGCGGGCAGGTGCGGCGTCGAGGCGAGCAGCACCGAGCCCGTCGAGCGGACCAGCACCGTCTCGGCGCCCATGTTGACCACGCACCGCACCGTCCGCCCCGCACCGGCGCAGCGCACCGTGAGGACGTCGCCGTCGCGCTGCACGGTGGCCTCGCCCGAGCCCAGCGCCGGGTGTTCCGCCCGCAGCGCCAGCGCCCGCCGGTAGAGCTGCAGCATCGAGCCGTCGTCCCGCGTCTGGCGCGAGACGGCGTGGCGGTGCCAGCGCGCGGGGATCGGCAGCCAGGGCTCGGCCGCCCCCTTCGGCGAGAAGCCCACGCCCGCGGAGGTGTTCCACGGCATCGGCACCCGGCAGCCGTCGCGGCCGGCGCGGGCGCCGCCGCTGCGGAAGAAGATCGGGTCCCGCTTGGCCTCGTCGGGCACCACGGCCTGCGGCAGTCCCAGCTCGTCGCCGGCGTAGAGGTAGGCCGACCCGGGCAGCGACAGCAGCAGCAGGGCCGCCGCACGGGCCCGGGCGGTGCCGACCTCGCCGCCGCCGAACCGGGTCACCAGCCGGTCCTTGTCGTGGTTGCCGAGCACCCACGGCACCGAGGCGCCGACCGGCGCGAAGGCGTCCAGCGCGCAGCGCACGCCGTCGGCGAAGGCCTCCGCCGACCACGGCGACTTCAGCAGCCGGAACGCGAAGGACAGGTGGAACTCGTCGGGCCGCGAGTACAGCGCCACCTCGTCGAGGTCGGCCAGGCAGACCTCGCCGACCAGCATGGTGTCCGGGTACTCGTCGCAGATCGACCGCCAGCGCCGCCAGACGTCGTGCACCTCGGGCTGGTTCCAGGTCATCGCCTGCTCCGGGCCGTGCCCGAACAGGGTGGGGGAGTAGAGGCCGGGGTTGTCCCGCAGCTCCGGGTCCTTGAACAGGCCGTAGGCGACGTCCACGCGGAACCCGCTCACGCCCCGGTCCAGCCAGAACCGCAGCGTCTTCTCGAAGTCGGCGGCCACCTCCGGGTCGCGCCAGTTCAGGTCCGGCTGCTCGGGGGCGAACAGGTGCAGGTACCACCGCCCGTCCGGCGTCCGCGACCAGGCCGGGCCGCCGAACAGCGACTGCCAGTTGTTCGGCGGCTCCTCCGACGGCGGCGCGAAGTGGTAGCGCGCGGCCTCGGGGGAGTCCGGGTCGGCGAGCGCCGCCTGGAACCACGGGTGCCGGTCCGAGGTGTGGTTGGGGACGACGTCCAGCACGACCCGCAGGCCGAGCTGCCGCGCGTCCTCCACCAGCGCCTCGAGGTCCGACACGTCGCCGTAGTCGGGGTCGACCGCCCGGTAGTCGGTGACGTCGTAGCCGCCGTCCGCACCGCCCGAGGGGTAGTGCGGGTTGATCCACAGCGCATCGACGCCGAGCCACGACAGGTACGGCAATCGCGAGCGCAGGCCCGCCAGATCGCCGATCCCGTCGCCGTTCCCGTCGGCGAAGGAGCGCAGGTACACCTGGTACACGACGGCCGTTCGCCACCAGGGCGTCGACGACCGCGGGGACGGGACCCGTCGTTGGGCCGCGGTCCCCGCACGGATCATCCGAGCGGACACGTGCCCACCATCGGCAGCTGGGGCGCCCTAGGTCCGTATTGGAATCGCCGAACAATCGCGGGAAGCCTTGGCAGATCCCGCCAGATCCGCAGCTCGTCAGCCTGCGGTCAGGCCTCGTCGTCCCGCTCGGTGGCCGGCGTGGGCCGGTCGGCGGCCTCGTGCCCGGGGTCGAGATGGGTCACCTGTGAGAGCCGCAGCGGCCGGAACGGGCCGCCTGGGGAGACCTCGAGCGGGGCCACGACCAGGCAGACGTGGTCGCTGCCCTCGTCCAGGACGGTCACCCGCTCGGCGGTGAACCGGTGCGGGCAGCCGCGCAGGACCGGCACCCCGCCCGGCCCCGGGTCCCAGTCGCACCGGGCGAACTTGTCGACGTCGTCCCCGGACACCGTGCCGAACAGCCGCGGCAGGTCCTCGTCGACGTCGTCGGCCAGGAAGTGGACGGCGAAGTGCCGCGCGTGCAGCGCCACGCGGAACGTGTGGTTGGCCTTGGACAGCCACACCACGTACCGCGGCGGCGTGATGCTGCACTGGGCGGAGAAGCCCACCAGGCAGCCGGCCCGCTCGCCGCCGGACACCGTCGTGACGATCGCCATCGCGGGGTCCAGGTGCGCGACCAGGTCGGCGAAGTCGCCGTCGTCCTCGCTCAGCTCGGCCTCCCTCCCGGAACAGGTGCGGGCCAGAGTGTGCACCCAGCCGGCGCGGACCGCGCGCCGCCGGCCCCAGCGGCAACGCCGACCTGGTCGCCGAGGCCCGCCGCGCCATCGTGGCGGCGGGACGGCGTCCGGCCACCCCCGCCGAGGTGCGGGCCGCCGCGGGCTCGACGAAGCAATCCGCGGCAGCCCTTCCCGGCGGCGCGGTTCGGTGATGTGCTCGCCGTCACACCCACACGCACCGCCACTGGGAGGACGACGCGATGACGCAGACCCTCGACTCGCCCCCGCTGACCCCGCAGCAGCGGGCCGAGACCTGGCTGTCCGGGCTGGAGGACGCGCTGAGAGCCCGCGACGTCGAGCGCGCCGCCGGGATGTTCGCCGCGACCAGCTTCTGGCGGGACCTGGTCTCCTTCGGCTGGAACATCACCACCGTCGAGAACCGGGCCGGCGTCACCGAACTGCTCACCGAGACCCTCGAGCGCACCGACCCCACGGGCTTCGCCGCCGAGGAGCCGGCCGAGGAGGCCGACGGCGTCACCACCGTCTGGTTCACCTTCGAGACGGCGGTGGGCCGCGGCCGCGGCCTGGCCCGGCTGATCGAGGAGGACGGCGAGACCAGGGCCTGGACCTTCCTGACCTCGCTCTACGAGCTCAAGGGGTACGAGGAGCCCAAGGGCGCCCGCCGGCCGATGGGCGCCGAGCACGGGGTCAACAAGCAGCGGCTCACCTGGCTGGAGCGGCGGGAGAAGGAGCGGGCCGAGCTCGGCACCGCCGTCCAGCCGTACGTGCTCGTCGTCGGCGGCGGGCAGGGCGGCATCGCGCTCGGCGCCCGGCTGCGGTCGATCGGCGTGCCGAGCCTCGTCGTCGACAAGCACCCCCGCCCCGGCGACCAGTGGCGTGGCCGCTACAAGTCGCTCTGCCTGCACGACCCCGTCTGGTACGACCACCTGCCCTACCTGAAGTTCCCCGACACCTGGCCGGTCTTCTCGCCCAAGGACAAGATCGGCGACTGGCTCGAGTCCTACGTCGAGGCCATGGAGGTGCCGTACTGGACGAGCACCGCCGTCACGAAGGCCACGTACTCGCCGGAGAAGGGCGAGTGGACCGTCGAGCTCGAGCGCGAGGGCGACCCGCTGACGCTGCGGCCCAAGCACCTGGTGCTGGCCACCGGGATGTCGGGCAAGCCGAACATCCCGGAGATCCCCGGCCAGGACGTCTTCCGCGGCGACCAGCACCACTCGTCGGCCCACCCCGGGCCGGACGCCTACGCCGGCAAGCGCTGCGTCGTCATCGGCAGCAACAACTCCGCCTTCGACATCTGCGGCGCGCTCTACGAGTACGACGCCGACGTCACGATGGTGCAGCGCTCCTCGACGCACATCGTCCGCAGCAACACCCTGATGGACATCGGGCTGGCCGCGCTCTACAGCGAGGAGGCGGTGGCGAGCGGGGTCACCACCGAGAAGGCGGACATGATCTTCGCCTCCATCCCGTACCGGATCATGCACGAGTTCCAGATCCCGCTGTACCAGCAGATGGCCGAGCGCGACGCCGACTTCTACGAGCGGCTGGAGGCCTCCGGGTTCCGGCACGACTGGGGCGAGGACGGCTCGGGGCTGTTCATGAAGTACCTGCGCCGCGGCTCCGGCTACTACATCGACGTCGGCGCCGCCGACCTGGTCGCCGACGGGCACGTCAAGCTCGCGCACGGCCAGGTCGTGCGGGTCACCGAGGACGCCGTCGTCCTCGAGGACGGCACCGAGCTGCCGGCCGACCTGGTGGTGTACGCGACCGGGTACGGGTCGATGAACGGGTGGGCCGCCGACCTGATCGGCCAGGACGTCGCCGACCGGGTCGGCAAGGTCTGGGGCCTCGGGTCCGGGACGACGAAGGACCCTGGCCCGTGGGAGGGCGAGCAGCGCAACATGTGGAAGCCGACCCAGCAGGAGGCGCTGTGGTTCCACGGCGGCAACCTGCACCAGTCCCGGCACTACTCGCTCTACCTCGCCCTGCAGCTCAAGGCCCGGTACGAGGGCATCCCGACGCCCGTCTTCGGCCTGCAGGAGGTGCACCACCTGACGTGAGCAGCAGCGGACCGGCGGCCGGCGCCTGTGCTTGCGAACACAGGCGCCGACTCGAATTGACTCGTCCCCGCGACCGCAGCATGCTCGCGCCGTACCGAGCCGGAGCAGTCGGCACCACGTTCGGAACCGGCTCCCGGCACGGGCACAGGGATGCGCCCAACCGCGAGGGGGAGTCGTGACCGCAACGCAGGAACGCACCGCCCGGACCGGCGAGAAGCTCGTGGGCCGGGTGGCCTTCGTGACCGGCGGGACGAGAGGCATCGGCGCGGCGATCTGCCGCAGCCTGGCCGCCCAGGGAGCCGAGATCGCCGCCGGCTACAGCGGCAACCAGCAGGCGGCCGAGAACTTCTGCAAGAGCATCTCGACCGACTTCCCGGACAGCAAGGCCACCGTGCACCGCGGGGACATCGGATCCGCGGACGACTGCCGCCGCACCGTGCAGGAGGTCATCGACCAGCACGGCCGGCTGGACATCCTGGTGAACAACGCCGGGATCACCGTCGACCGCACGGTGCTGAAGATGGCCGACGAGGACTGGCGGCGGGTCATCGACGTCAACCTCTCCGGCGCGTACTACCTGTCGCAGGCGGCGCTCAAGCACATGGTCGAGCGCGGCAGCGGGCGCATCGTGATGATCTCGTCGGTCATCGGGGAGACCGGCGGCATCGGGCAGGCCAACTACTCCTCGGCCAAGGCCGGGCTGCTCGGCCTCACCAAGACCCTCGCCCGCGAGGCCGCGATGCAGATGCAGCGGTCGGGCAACACCGACGGGGTCGGGATCACGGTCAACGCCGTCACCCCCGGCTACACCGCCACCGAGATGCTGGCGACCATCCCGGAGAAGGTCCTCGACGGCCTGCGGGCGAAGATCCCGATCGGCCGGCTCGGGGAGCCGGAGGAGGTCGCGCGCGTCGTGCACTTCCTCGCCGCCGACGCCTCGTCCTACATCACCGGCCAGGTGTGGGGGGTCAACGGCGGCCTCGACATGTAGCCGTCCGCGACATCGGACCGTTCGACGTCGCGACCGCGACAGGGAGGGGGCGCGCGGGTGTTCCACCGCATCGCCGTGGTCAACAGGGGCGAACCGGCCATGCGGCTCATCCGGGCCGTCCGGGAGCTCAACGCCGAGCACGGCACGCGGACGCGCGTGATCGCTCTGCACACCGAGGCCGAGCGACGGGCCACGTTCGTGCGCGCGGCCGACGAGGCCGTCCTGCTGCGCGAGACCGGCTCGGGCAGCCCGTACCTCGACCACGAGGAGCTGGCCCGCGCCCTGCGCACCAGCCGGGCGGACGCCGCCTGGGTGGGCTGGGGCTTCGTCGCCGAGGACCCGGCGTTCGCCGAGCTGTGCGCCGACCTCGGCGTGACGTTCGTCGGCCCGCCGCCCGAGGCCATGCGGCTCCTCGGCGCCAAGATCGAGGCCAAGGTGCTCGCCGAGCAGGCCGGCGTGCCGGTCGCGCCGTGGAGCGGCGGGGCGGTCACCGGGCTCGAGGACGGTCGCCGGCACGCGGAGACCATCGGCTACCCGCTGATCGTCAAGGCGCGCAGCGGCGGCGGCGGGCGCGGCATCCGGATCGTGCGGTCCGAGGCCGAGCTGGAGGACGCGCTCACCCGCACCCAGGCCGAGGCGGAGCGCACCTTCGGCGACCCCGTCGTGTTCATGGAGCGGCTGGTCGAGGGCGGCCGGCACGTCGAGGTGCAGGTGATCGCCGACAAGCACGGCACCGTCTGGGCGCCCGGCGTCCGCGACTGCTCCGTGCAGCGGCGCAACCAGAAGATCCTCGAGGAGTCCGCCTCCCCGGCCCTGTCCGAGGAGCAGGACCGCTCGCTGCGCGAGTCCGCGATCGCCCTGGTCAAGGCCGCGGGCTACGTCGGGGCGGGGACCGTCGAGTTCCTCTACCAGCCCGACGAGCGGCTGTTCACCTTCCTGGAGGTCAACACCCGGCTGCAGGTCGAGCACCCGGTCACCGAGGAGACCACCGGCCTGGACCTGGTCAAGCTGCAGCTGCACGTCGCCGAGGGCGGCCGGCTCGAGGGCGAGGCGCCCCCGGCCCGCGGCCACGCGGTGGAGGTCCGGCTCACCGCGGAGGACGCCGAGCAGGGGTTCGCGCCGGCACCCGGCAAGGTCGAGCTCATGCGCCCGGCCACCGGCCCCGGCATCCGGGTCGACACCGGGTTCGGCGAGGGCGACGTCATCCCGCCGCAGTACGACTCGATGATCGCCAAGATCATCGCCTGGGGCCGCGACCGGCCCGAGGCCCTCGCCCGGCTGCGCGTCGCGCTGCGGGAGACCACGGTCGTGCTGCGCGGCGGGACGACGACCAAGTCCTTCCTGCTCGACCTGCTCGACCGCCCGGAGGTCGTGGCCGGCACGGTGGACACCGGCTGGCTCGACCGCACGGGCAGCGACGCCGCCGTCCTGCCGATCGGCGACGCCTGGATCGCGCTGGTCCAGGTGGCGATCGACGTCGCGGAGGCCGAGGAGGCGGGGGAGCGGGCCGCGTTCCTCGCCTCCGCGCGCGGCGGGCGGCCGCGCGCCCCGCACGAGGTGGGCCGCCCGGTCGAGCTGGGCTACCGCGGGCAGGTCTACCGGTGCACGATCGCCACGACCGGCCGGGACCGGTACCGCGTCGAGCTCGACGGCCGCTACGCCGACGTCGAGGTCGACCGGCTCGGGCCGCTGGAGACCCGGCTCGCGGTCGGCGACCGGCGCTGGGCGGTCGTCGCCGTCCAGGGCCCGGGCTCGCACCTGGTCGAGGTCGACGGGGTCGCGCACCGGGTGACCCGGGACGCCGGCGGCCTCGTCCGCGCCCCGGCACCGGCCGTGGTCGTCGCGCTGCGCGCCGCGCCGGGCGAGGAGGTCGAGGCCGGCCAGACGGTCGCCGTCGTCGAGAGCATGAAGATGGAGACGGCGGTGCGCGCGCCGTTCGCCGGCCGCGTGCGCGAGGTGCTGGTCCGGGCCAACGCCCAGGTCGACGCCGGCGCCCCGCTGCTGTTCATCGAGCGCACCGGCGGCGACGCCGAGGAGGGCACCGGCGAGCGGGTCGCGCTGCCCGAGCGGGACGACGCGCCCACCGCGCACGCCCGGGACCGCGCGCTGTCCCTGCTCGCCGCGCTGCAGGCGCTGATCACCGGCTACGACGTCAGCGCCCGCTACGCCAAGGAGCTCATCGCCCAGTACGACAGCGCCCGCGGCGAGCTCGCCGACGACGAGCTGCTGCACGGGGAGCTCACCGTCCTCACGACCTTCGCCGACCTGGCCGAGCTCTCCCGGAACCGCCCGGCGAGCGAGGAGGAGGAGGCCGACCAGCAGGTCCACAGCCCGCGGGAGTACTTCCACGCCTACCTGCACTCGCTGGACGCCGACCGCGAGGGCCTGCCGGAGAGCTTCCGCGACCGGCTGCTGCGCGCCCTGCAGCACTACGACGTCCAGGACCTCGAGCCGGGCCCGGCGCTGCAGGAGGCGGTGCACCGGATCTTCCTCGCCCAGCAGCGCACCGCCGACCACCTGCCCGCGGTGCTCGCGCTGCTCGACCGCTGGCTGCGCGCGCCGGCGCCGACCGGTGCCGCGCGCGCCGAGGTCGGCGACGTCCTCGACCGGCTGGTCGTGGCCACCCAGCTGCGCTACCCGGCCGTGGGCGACGTGGCCCGGGCGGTGCGCTACCGGTACTTCGAGGAGCCCGTGGTCCAGGCCAACCGCGAGGTCGTCCTCGAGGGCGCCACGCGGCTGCTGGCCGAGCTGGAGGAGGCCGGGGCGCGCGGCGACGGCGACGCGTCGATGCGGCGCGTCGAGCAGCTGGTCGAGAGCCCGGAGCCGCTGATCCGGCTGCTGGCCGAGCGCGCCGACCGGCGGACCGACGTCCCGGACCCGGTGGTGGAGGTGCTGACCCGCCGCTACTACCGCAGCCGGGACCTGCAGAACATCCGGTCCTTCCTGCTCGACGGGCACTCCAGCGTGACCGCCGACTACGACCTGCTCGGCACCCGGCTGCACCTGGTCGCGCTGATGGCGCCGGTGGGCGACCTGCCGAGCCTGCTGGCCGCCGTGTGCCGGATGGCCGACGACGTGACCGACCCGCAGACCCTGCTGGTCGACCTCTACCTGTCCTGGCCGGACCGCCCGGCCGACCCCGACGCGCTGGCCGAGCAGGTGCACGGCCTGCTCGGCGACCTGGCGCCGCTGCCGGTGGTCCGGCGGGTCACGGTGACCGTGTGCACCCCCGCCGGGGACGTCGAGACGGTGACCTTCCGGCCGGGACCGGAGGGGCTCGCGGAGGACCGGCTCGTCCGGGGCATGCACCCGCTGACCGCGCAGCGGCTGAACCTGTGGCGGCTGAAGAACTTCGACGGCGAGCGGGTGCCCTCGGCCGAGGACACCTACCTGTTCCACATCACGGCCAAGGACAACCCGAACGACGAGCGGTTCATCGCGATGGCGGAGGTCCGCGACCTGGCCGCGCTGCGCGACGAGGACGGCGAGATCGTCGGGTACCCGACCGTCGAGCGCCAGCTCACCGCGTGCCTGGACAGCCTGCGGCGGGCGCAGTCGCGGCGCCGCTCGCGCCGGCCGCTGGAGCACAACCGGGTCTTCCTCTACGCCTGGCCCTCGATCGAGGTCCCGCTGTCGGAGGTGGCCACCTTCGCCCGGATGGCCGCGCCGCTGACGGTCGGCGCGGGCCTGGACCAGATCATGCTGTTCGCGCGGCTGCAGGAGCCGGGGGGCGGGGCGCCGCGCGAGGTGGCCCTGCGGTTCTCCTACCGGCCCGGCACCGGCGTGCAGCTGCAGCTCACCGAGCGGCCCAGCGAGCCGATGCGCACGCTCGACGACTACACGGAGAAGGTGCTCAGCTCCCGGGCGCGCGGCGCGGTCTACCCCTACGAGCTGAGCAGCCTGCTGGCCGGCCCGGACGGGACCTTCGTCGAGCACGACCTGGGCGACGACGGCCGGCTGGTCCCCGTCGACCGGCCGCCGGGCCGCAACAAGGCCGGGATCGTGGTCGGCGTGGTGACCACGCCGACGAAGCGCTACCCCGAGGGCATGACGCGGGTGGTGCTCTTCGGCGACCCGACCAAGCAGCTGGGCACCGTCGCCGAGCCGGAGTGCGCCCGCGTCATCGCCGCGCTGGACCTGGCGGAGGAGCGCGGGCTGCCGGTGGAGTGGTTCGCGCTGTCCTCCGGCGCGCGGATCTCCATGGACTCCGGCACCGAGAACATGGACTGGGTGGCCCGCGCCCTGCGCCGGATCATCGAGTTCACCCAGGCCGGCGGCGAGGTCAACGTCGTCGTCGCGGGGATCAACGTCGGCGCCCAGCCGTACTGGAACGCCGAGGCCACGATGCTCCTGCACACCAAGGGCATCCTGATCATGACGCCGGACAGCGCGATGGTGCTCACCGGCAAGCACTCGCTGGACTACTCCGGCGGGGTCAGCGCCGAGGACAACTTCGGCATCGGCGGCTACGACCGCGTGATGGGGCCGAACGGCCAGGCGCAGTACTGGGCGCCCAACCTCACCGCCGCCTGCGAGGTGCTCTTCCAGCACTACGAGTACGCCTACGTGGCGCCGGGGGAGCGGTGGGCCCGGCCGGCCGACACCGGCGACCCGCGGGACCGCGACGTCCGGGACTTCCCGCACACCCACCCGTCCAGCGACTTCAGCACGGTCGGCGACATCTTCTCCGCGACCGCCAACCCCGAGCGCAAGAAGCCGTTCGACATCCGCACGGTGATGCGCGCGGTCACCGACGCCGACCACCCGGTCCTGGAGCGGTGGGCCGGCATGGCCGACGCCGACACCTCCGTCGTCCAGGACGCCTACCTGGGCGGGCACCCGGTCACGGTGATCGGCATCGAGTCGCACCCGATCCCGCGCCGCGGCTCGTTCCCGGCCGACGGTCCCGACCAGTGGACGGCGGGCACGCTGTTCCCGCGCTCGTCGAAGAAGACCGCGCGGGCGATCAACGCGGCCAGCGGCAACCGTCCGCTGGTCGTGCTGGCCAACCTCTCCGGCTTCGACGGCTCCCCGGAGTCGCTGCGCAAGATGCAGCTGGAGTACGGGGCGGAGATCGGCCGGGCGCTGGTCAACTTCGACGGGCCGATCGTCTTCTGCGTCGTCTCCCGCTACCACGGCGGCGCCTTCGTCGTCTTCTCCGGCGTCCTCAACGACAACATGGAGGTCCTGGCGGTCGAGGGCTCCTACGCCTCGGTCATCGGCGGGGCGCCGGCCGCCGCGGTGGTGTTCACCCGCGAGGTCGACAAGCGCACCGCCGCCGACCCGCGCGTGCGCGAGCTGGAGCAGGCCCTGGGCTCGGCCGAGGCCGTCGAGCAGGGCCGGCTGCGCGCCGAGCTGGCCACCCTCCGGGCCACCGTCCGCTCCGAGAAGCTCGGCGAGGTGGCCGCCGAGTTCGAGGGCATCCACGACATCGAGCGCGCCCGCCGGGTCGGCTCGGTGCACGCGATCATCCCTGCCGCCGAGCTGCGGCCCCGCCTCATCGCCGCCGTCGAGCGGGGGATGGAGCGCGCCGCCCGGAGCTGAGCCCCTGCGACGTCGACCGGTCAGAAAGGACCACGATGAAAGCCTTCGTCCTCAACCGCCACGGCCGACTGGTCTTCCCCTCCTGCGTCATGCCGCAGCTGGACTTCTCGACGATGGAGTCGCTGGAGCAGCTCGACACCGTCATCCGGCGGGACTTCGAGACCAAGGCCCCGAGCGGCACCGACATCCTCGACAGGATCCGCACCGACGGCTACGACAGCCGGTACGCCCTGATGCGCGACCTCGCCCTCAACCTGTTCTGGGCGAACCGCTTCTCGATCACGATGTACGACAAGCGGCCGACGCGGTGGGGGGACCTGCCGCGCACCCGCCCCGACGTGTTCCTGCCGGTGCTGGAGCCGTGGGAGGACGGCGAGACGAAGGTCGCCGCCGTCGAGTCGGCCTACCCGGCGCTGCCCCCGCGGTGGGACGGCGAGGTCGAGGACCGGCTCTTCGGCGTCCTGTTCGACGTCTTCGGCAACCGCAAGCATCACGCGACGACGCTGCCGGCGGTGAAGCCGACGGTCGCGGAGTTCCTCAAGGAGCCGGGCAACCTCACGTTCCGGCTGCCGCGCTACGACCCCGACTATCCGGTCTACGAGTACGACGAGATCCTCGACTGCCGGGAGGACGTGCCCGAGCTCGAGGCGCTGCACCGCTGGGCGATGATCCTGCACAACCAGTACCCGTGGGACCGGGCGGCGCTGGAGCTGGCCCGCGCCGACCAGCTGTCGGACGACGACTACGTGGTCGCCTTCCACCCGCGGGACGTGCACGTCCGGGACTTCCTGCGGCGTCTCTCCGCCGGTGCCACGAGCCGCCAGGCGCCGGTCGCGCGGGAGTCCAAGCAGCCCGTCCGGCCGTTCCCGGCGGTGGACGTCCGCCGGTCGTTCACGGTGATGCCGAAGCTGGAGTGCCTGGTCGCGGTGCACGGTGACACGGTCTGCACCAACGACGACGTCGTCCGCAACTCCGCCTACAACTGGTCGCCGATGAGCGCCGACGAGATCCAGGAGAAGACCGGCGTCGAGGAGCGCCGCTACACGTCGCTGAGCCTGGAGGAGCTGGCGCTGCAGGCGGCCGAGGCGGCCATGGCCAAGGCGCGGCGGGGGCCGGAGGAGATCGGCGCCGTCCTGGTGTGCACCTGCACCAGCTCGCGGCTGATCCCGTCGCTGGCCACCTATCTCTGCGGTCAGCTCGGCATCTACCAGACCCACGCCGCCTACGACATCGTCGCCGCCTGCGCCGGCATGCCCTACGGCCTGGCCGAGGCCGTGCGGCTGCTGCAGGAGACCGAGCGGCCGGTCCTCGTGGTCTGCGCCGAGAAGTTCTCGGACAAGATCGGCAACGTCCGGCCGTCGCGGATGCTGTTCGCCGACGGGGCGGCGGCCATGGTGGTGGGCCCGGCCGCCGAGGGCGAGGCGCCCGACTTCGACTTCCTGCAGACCTACGCCAGCGGCCCGGCCAGCGAGGTGAACTCGATCATCTGGCCCAACCCGGAGTTCGACAACAACATCACCGTGTTCGGCCCGCAGGTGAAGGCGCTGGCCGGCCGCTACCTCGCCCAGATGATCGAGGAGATCGGCGCCCTGCCCGACCCGGACGGCAAGGCCGCGTCGCTGCTGGACAGCGTCGAGCTGATCGTCCCGCACCAGGCCAACAAGACGATGGTGCTGCAGCTCGCCGAGCGGGCCGGGCTCGGCGCCGACCGCCTCTACTTCAACATCCAGACGACCGGCAACGCGTCCTCGGCGAGCATCCCGCTGGCCATCCACGACGCGGTCCGCGACGGCGTCATCACCGAGCCCGTCCGCGTCTTCGCGCCCGGGTTCGGCGCCGGGGCCGTGGCCGGCTACGCCGTCATGCGGGTCGATCCGGCGGTGGTGGAGGTCCAGGGCGCGCAGGCGGCGAACGTGGTCGCCGACGAGCCGGTGTTCGCGGAGCCGGCCGAGCACGGGCCCGCCTCGGAGGAGGTCCGGGAGGCGTTCGCCTGAGCGCCCGGACGGTCCGCGCCGCGGACGGGACCCGGCTGGCCGCCTGGTGCACCGACACCGACGGGGCACCGGTGTTGCTGTGCAACGGTCTCGGCGCCCCGCGGGAGGCGTGGCCGGGCGTCGTCGCGCCCGGCAGCGGCTTCCGCGTGGCCACCTGGGCGCACCGCGGGCTCAGCGGCTCCGGGCGGCCGGCGGACCCGACGCGGATCCGCGTCGAGGACCACGCCGACGACGCCCGGGCGGTGCTCGACGCGTTCGACATGCCCGAGGCGACGCTGATCGGCTGGTCGCTGGGCGTCAACATCGCCTTCGAGCTGGCCCTGGAGGACCCGGCCCGCGTGCTCGGCGTGCTCGCCGTGGCCGGCGTCCCCGGGGGCACGTTCTCGTCGCTGTTCGCCCCGTACGGAGTGCCGCGGCGGCTGCGCGCCCCGGTGGGCCGGTGGAGCAGCCGGCTGCTGCCGGTGGTGGGGCCGCTGCTGCCGCCGATCGCCGCCAGCCTGCCCCCGCTGACCGAGCTGCTCTCGCCCGGCGCCCTGCGCGGGCCGGCGCACGAGGCGGCGCACCCCGGGATGCTGGGCGCGGTGCTGCGCGAGTTCTCCCGCCACGACTGGGGCTGGTACCGCCGGCTGGCGCTGGCCGTCGCCGAGCACGCGCCGCTCGACCTCGCGCCGGTGCGCTGCCCGGTCACCTTCGTGGCCGGCCGCTACGACTCGCTGGTGGACGTCGCCGACGTCCGGACGGCGTGGCGGGCCGTGCCCGGGGCGCAGTTGCACGTGCTGCCCGGGACGCACTTCCTGCCGCTGCAGTACCCGCGGGTGATGGTGACGGAGCTGCGGCAGCTGACCGGGTCTACCGGCGGGTGACGGTGAGCTCCACGCTGCCCCGGTTGTTGCCGTAGAAGCCGAACGCGTCGTTGGGATAGGCGTGCAGGTAGCCGCTGCGGCGGGTCTCCTGCGTGGTGCCGGCGCCCACGTAGATCTTCTCGTCGGGCTCGGTGACGGCGCCGGTGGCGTCGGTCTGCTCGTTCGCGACGAGCCCGACCAGCGACAGCCACGGCTGGTCCGGCTCGCGGCGGGCGCCGAGGAGGCCGGCGTCGGGATTGTGCAGCAGCCCCCGCAGCACGCCCTGCGCGGCACCGATGAAGCCGCTGGCCACGCTGCCGAACAGGTGCCGGCCCCTGGTCTCGCCGGCCGGGCCGGCGGCGTCGCCCGCGCTGGACCAGCGACCCTCCGCGGCGAAGCGGTAGGTGCCGGGCTCCAGGTACAGGCCGGTCGCCGTCCAGGACCGGTCGGCCGGAACGGTCACCGTGGCGGTGTCGCCGGCGGCCGACAGCGTGCGGGTGCGGCGGTAGCCGGTCGCCCGCTGCCGCTCGTAGGCCGACCCGTCGACGTCGGGGTCCGGCCGGTCGGCGTCGATCAGCGGGACCGCCCGGGGCCGCGGCTGCATCGTCACCTCGAGCACCGCCCCGGCCGCCCCGTGCCAGTCGCCGTGCAGCGCACCGCCCGGGTCGGGCCGGAAGCCGGCGATCCGGTCGCGGTCGAACGTCAGCCCGATCGTGGCCGTCGCCTCGCGCATCATCCAGTCCAGGGCCCCGTCGGACAGCCCGGTGTCGGCGTGCCCGCCGCCGACGTCGGAGTGGTCGCCCGGGAACCACACCTGGCGGACGTCCTGGTCCGGCGGGACGTCGCGCCACAGCGTCGGCCGGAACGGGCCGCGCATCTCGTCGAGGGAGACCGCGTGCCGCCCGTGCGCGATGTGCGGGTTCAGGACGACGTCGAGGAACTGGTAGCGCTCGCGCGTGCCGCCGAGGTCGGGGATGCCGACGTAGGCGGGGATGCCGAGGGCACCGACGGTGTCCCACACCCCGACGAGGTCGACCGGGATGTCCGGGTCGCCCGCGCGGTAGGCGAAGCGCAGGCCGGCGTCCCAGTCCGGGTCGGCCGGCCCGGTCTTCAGGGCGCGGTAGTGCGCGTACGCCCGGTCGACCGCGTCGTCGACCTGCGCGGGAGTGAGGCCGCTGCCGTCCACCAGCCCGACCCGGCCGATCATGCCGGCCAGGCTGCGGGCGGTGTACGCGCCGCGGCTGAACCCGAACACGGCGATGCGGTCGCCGGCCCGGAACTGCTCGACCAGCCACCGGTAGCCGGCTTTGACGGTCCGCGACAGCCCGGCGCCGGTCAGCCCGCCCTCCAGCACCTCGACCGGGTTGTGGGAGACCCCGACGCCCTTGACGTAGAGCGGCTGGGGATCCCCCGGCGCCGGCACGAGCGCCCGGTGCAGCCGCGCCACGTTGCTGTCCTGCGCGACGTCCAGCCACGTGCCGTCGCAGCAGACCGACAGCCTCCTCGCCACGCGTCCGGACCGCTCAGGCCGGCCGGCGGTCGCGGACGTAGGAGCCCGGCGCCGGCTCCAGCGGCGGGTGGCCGGCGCTGCCCAGCGCCGCCGGCGCGTCCACGTCGTCCCCGGTGTGCTCGCGCAGCCACTCGGCCCACGGCTCCCACCAGCTGCCCGTGTGCCGCTCGGCCGAGGCGCGCCACGCCTGCGCGTCCGCGACCGGCTCGCCGCCGGTCCAGTAGTGCGCCTTCGGGTTGCCCGGCGGGTTCACCAGGCTCTGGATGTGGCCGCTGTAGCTCAGCACGAAGGTGCTCGGGCCGGAGAGCAGCTGCGTCGTCCGGTAGCAGCCGTCCCAGGGGGTGAGGTGGTCGGTCAGCGCTCCGGTGACGAAGGTCGGCACGGTGATCCGGCCGAGGTGGACCGGTGTGCCGAGGACCTTGAGCGCGCCTTCCCGGACCAGGGCGTTCGAGCCGAAGATCTCGAGGAACTGCTCGTGCAGCCGGGCCGGCAGGTTCGTGCCGTCGGCGTTCCACGCGAGGATGTCGAACGCGGGCGGGTCCTCGCCCATCAGCCACTCGCTGACCACGTAGTTGAAGATCAGGTCGTCGGGGCGCATCCAGGTGAACACCGCGCCCATCTCGCGCGCGCTGATCACGCCCTTGCGGGAGGAGTTGCGCCGGGCCATCTCCAGCAGCCGGGGACCGGAGAAGGCGCCGAGCGGCGCGCGGCTGGAGAAGTCGAGCAGGGTCACCGCGTAGCTGGCGGCGGACACGCGGTCGTCCGCGGTGGCCGCCAGGTGGTTCAGCGCCGTCGTCATGACCTGCCCGCCGGCGCACAGGCCCATGGTCACGACGTCGGGGGAGCCGGTGATCTCCCGGGCCACGTCGACCGCGTCGAGGACGCCCTGGGCGTAGGTGTCGAGGTCCCAGTCGGCCTGTTCCTTCGTCGGGTTGCGCCAGCTGATCATGAAGACCTGCAGGCCCCGGCTGACCGCGTACTCGACCATGCTGCGGCCCGGCCGCAGGTCCAGGAAGTAGAACCGGCCGATGGGCGGCGGCACGATCACCACCGGGCGCGCGCGGACCCGCGGGGTGGTCGGCGCGTACTGGATCACCTCGATCACGTCGGTGCGGGCGACGACCGCGCCGGGGGAGATGCCGAGGTCCTCGCCGACGGTGAAGGCGCTGCGGTCGACCTGCCGGGGCAGCCCGCCGTTGCGCACCAGGTCGTGCAGCATGTGCCCGGTGCCCCGGAGCACGCTGCGGCCGGCGGTGTCCCAGGCGCGCTTGAGGGCGGCCGGGTTGCCGAGCAGCGTGTTGGTCGGCGCCACGGCGCTGGTGACCGCGTTGAACAGGAACTTGGCCTGCTCGACCTCGCGCCAGTCCGCCCCGCTCGCCTCGTAGTCGGCGACCAGCCGGTCCAGCGCCCCGGTCACGGCGACGTAGGACTGGGCCAGGCGCCGGTAGCCGGGGTGCACCGTCCACGCGGGGTCGGCGAACCGGCGGTCCCTCGGCGCCGGCCCGAGCTCGTCGGTGCCGCGGAGGATGCGCACCGAGTCCCGGCCGAGCCGGGCGGCCTCCCGGGCCAGCGGCCGGGGGCGGGCCAGCGTGGCCAGCACGCCGCGGACCATGCCGCGGGGCGTGGGCAGGCCGACCGGTTCCGCGCCCTCGACCGAGGCCAGCGCCTCGTTCTCGGTCTGCGGTGCCGGATCGGCCGCGCCGTCCACGGAGCGGAGCCGGCGGGAACGCGGGGTGTCGGTGGCGGTCATCCTCGACCTTCCTGTGACGGCGATCACATCCGGTCGGGACCGTAGCGCACGACGACCTCGGTGGTCTGCGCCTCCGTGACGGCGCGGTGACGCCCGCCGGGGATCCTGCCCCCGTCCGAGAGGGGGACGACATGGCCGATTCGATCGCTCCATTCCCACTGGTCCGGCAGGGCGCGCGGGACCACCCGGTGCGGACGCTGCAGCACCTGCTGCGGGCCCGCGGGAAGACCGTGGCGGTCGACGGCATCTTCGGCCCGAAGACCGATGCCGCCGTCCGCGCGTTCCAGGGCGAGAAGCACCTGGCCGTCGACGGGGTCGTGGGGCCGCAGACCTGGTCGGCGCTGATCGTCACGGTGCGCAGGGGCAGCGAGGGCGACGCGGTGCGGGGCGTGCAGGAGGAGTTCCAGTTCCGCAACCTCTCCGGCGACCCGAGCAAGGGCCTGCAGATCGACGGCATCTTCGGCCCGAAGACCGAGCAGGCGGTCCGCGGCTTCCAGGAGGCCCTGTCCACCGACTTCCCCGAGGTGACCGTCGACGGCATCGTCGGCCCGGTCACGTGGCGGGCGCTGGTCAGCGGGATGCTGGCCGGCTGACCCGAGCCGCCTCAGTCCACGTCGTCGGGCCCCGGGCCGATCCCGCCCGAGTCGCGCAGCGGCGAGGCCTCGGGCAGGTCGTCGTCCGGGGGCTCGGCCGCCACCGGCCCCTCGGCGTAGAGCGTGTCCGGGTCCTTCGGGTCCATCTCCGGACCCGGCTCCCGGGCCGCGGGGCCGGTCATGCGCCGTCCCGGTCGCGCCGGACGACCGGGCGGCGGCCCTTGATCGTGGCCTGCCGCAGCGCGGTGATCACCGAGCCCGCGGCGGTCTCCGGGACCTCGACGACGGAGAACCGCTGGGCGATCTCGATCGCCCCGATGTCGCGGCCGGAGAGCCCCGCCTCGCCGGTGATCGCGCCGACCAGGTCGGCCGGGCGGACGCCGGCGCTGCGGCCGAGGCCGACGAACAGCCGGGTCACCCCGGCCGCGGGGGCGCGGCCGCCGCCCCGGTCGTCGCGCCGTCCGCGCCGGTCGTCGCGGCCGCCGTCGGCCCGCCGCGGGCCCCGCTCGGGGCGCAGCTGCACGTCGGGGATGTCCTCGTCGTCGTCGGTGCCGCCGCCGGCCTCGTGGGCCAGCTTGACCGCGGCGAGGGCGACCTCCACGACGTCGAACTCGTCGGTGAGCGTGTCGACGACGGTCCGGAACTGCTCGAGGTCGTCCTCCAGCAGGCTCTCGCGCAGGGCGGCGCGGGTGAGGTCCAGCCGCCGGGCGCGCACGTCGGCGACGGTGGGCAGCTTCTCCACCGCGATCGGCGACTTGGTCACCTGCTCGATCGTCTTGAGCATCCGGTGGGCGCGGGGCTCGGCCAGCGTGATCGCGACGCCCTCCCGGCCGGCCCGGCCCACCCGGCCGATGCGGTGCACGTAGGTCTCCGGCGCGGAGGGGACGTCGTAGTTGACGACGTGGGTGAGCTGATCGATGTCGAGCCCGCGGGCGGCGACGTCGGTGGCCACGAGCAGCTCCGCCGTCCCGGCGCGCAGCCGGCCCATGACCCGGTCGCGCTGCTCCTGGCTCATCCCGCCGTGCAGCGGCTCGGCGCGGTAGCCGCGGCCGTTGAGGGTCTCGGTGAGGGTGTCCACCTCGTCCCGCGTCCGGCAGAAGACGATGGCCGCGGTGGGCGACTCGACGTCCAGGACCCGCCCGAGGGCGGCGGGCTTGCTGGCCCGGGGGACGACGTAGGCCGTCTGCCGCACCCGAGGCGCCTCGCCGGTGGCCGGCCGCTCCCGCGCGACCTCGATGCGGACCGGGTCCCGCAGGTACCGGCGGGCCAGCGCGTCGAGGCGGCGCGGCATGGTCGCCGAGAACAGCACGGTCTGCCGCTCCTCCGGCGTCTCGTCCAGGATCGCCTCGAGGTCCTCGGCGAAACCCATGTCGAGCATCTCGTCGGCCTCGTCGAGGACCACGGTGGCGATCGACCCCAGCCGCAGCGTGCTGCGGCCGACGTGGTCCAGCGCCCGCCCCGGCGTGGCCACGACGACGTCGACGCCGGCGTCGAGGGCGCGCAGCTGCCGGCCGATCGGCTGCCCGCCGTACACCGGCACGACCCGGGCGCCGAGCTCCTTGCCGTAGCGGTAGAGCGCCTCGGAGACCTGGATCGCCAGCTCGCGGGTCGGCACCAGGACCAGGGCGACCGGCTCGGGCTCGCGGCGGCCCGCGGGCAGCCGCTGCAGCAGCGGCAGCGCGTACGCCGCGGTCTTGCCGGTGCCGGTGGCCGCCTGACCCTGCAGGTCCTGGCCCTCGACCAGCGGCGGGACCGCCTCGCGCTGGATCGGGGTGGGTTCCTCGTAGCCGAGGCCGGCCAGCGCGGTCAGCAGCTCGGGCCGCAGCCCGAGGTCGGCGAACGTGCCGCCGTTCTCGTCGTCCTGCACGGCGCCGGTCATGCCCCCATCCTTCCCACCGCCGACGGGAGCCGACTCCCCGGGTGGCCGACCGACGGTGCGACGTTAGGGTGAGCGCGCCATGCAGAGCAGACCGACGGGACAGGCGATCCCGGCACTGGGCCTGCCCGCGCGGGCGGTCAGTTCGCTGGCCGCCGCCGGGATCACCACGATCGAGGACCTGGCCGGGCTCACCCGGCAGGAGCTCGCCGGCATCAAGGGCCTGGGCCCGGGCATGATCGCCGCCATCCGGCGCGTCGTCCCCGAGCCGGGGCCGGCGGAGCCGATCGAGGACGAGGCGCCCGCCGCGCCGCCCATCCCGTCGTTCGCCTCGCTGCGCGAGCCCCGCCGCCGGAGCGCGGTCGACCTGCTGGTCCCCGAACCGGCCCCGGCCGAGCCGTCGCCCCCGCCCCCGGCGCCGCGGCCGGCCGAGTACGCGGACCTGCTGCGGCTGGTGCTGCGCCTCGCGAGGTGGTCGGTGCGCGAGCCGGTGCGCTGCCTGGGGCGGCTGCTCCGCCGCTAGGCCTGTCGGCCCCCTCGGCGACACTGCGGGGGTGAACCGGGTCGTCCTGCTGCGCCGCGGCGAGGGCGCCGTGGAGGCCCGCGAGTGCGCCGACGACGGGACGCCGGTCGCCGCGGCGCAGCTGGCCGCGGGCGAGCTCGCCGGGTTCGTGCGGGAGCGGGAGCGCACGCCGGTCCGGTGGGTGTGGGACGACACGACGCGCTGGTATCCGGCGCTGCTCGCGGCCGGCGTGCGCGTCGAGCGCTGCACCGACCTGCGGCTGAGCCACGCCGTCCTCCGGCGCTCGCCGTTCGTCGACCAGGCGGTGCTCTCCGGCGGGGACGCGGCGGGCTGGGACGCGCTGGCGCCGGTGTCCGCCGAGGAGCCCGGGCTCTTCCCGCTCGAGGACCCGGCCGACCGGCTCGACCCGCTCGGCGAGCTCGACCGCCAGCAGGCCGCGCTGGCCGCGTCGGGGGAGCGGGGACGCCTCGGGCTGCTGCTCGCGGCGGAGTCCTCCGGCGCCCTGGTCGCCGCCGAGATGACGCACGCCGGCCTGCCGTGGCGGGCCGACGTGCACGAGCGGCTGCTCACCGACCTGCTCGGCGCCCGGCCGCCGGCCGGTGCGCGGCCCCCGGTGCTGGAGGGCCTGGCGGCGCAGGTGCGCGCCGCCCTGCGGGCGCCCGAGCTGAACCCCGACTCGCCCGGCGAGCTGCTGCGCGCCCTGCAGACCGCGGGGCTGCCGGTGCGCGACACCCGCTCGTGGACGCTCGAGCAGCTCGACCACCCCGCCGTCCCGGCGCTGCTGGAGTACAAGAAGCTGGCGCGGCTGCTGGCGGCCAACGGCTGGAGCTGGCTGGACGCCTGGGTGCGCGACGGCCGGTTCCGCTCGTCGTTCGTGCCCGGCGGCGTGGTGACCGGGCGGTGGGCGTCCAACGGCGGGGGAGCGCTGTCGGTGCCGGTCCAGGTCCGCCCGGCGGCGATCGCCGACGCCGGCTGGCGGTTCGTCGTCGCGGACGTCGCCCAGCTCGAGCCGCGGGTGCTCGCCGGCATGAGCGCGGACACGGCGCTGGCCGAGGCGGCCCGCTCCACCGACCTGTACGAGGGCATGGTCGCCGCCGGCGCCGTCGCCACCCGGGCGGAGGCCAAGGTCGGCGTGCTGGGGGCCATGTACGGCGGCACCCGGGGCGAGAGCGGCCGGATGATGCCGCGGCTGACCCGCCGCTACCCGCGGGCGATCGGGCTGGTCGAGGACGCCGCCCGGGCGGGGGAGCGCGGCGCGGTC
Organism: Geodermatophilus sp. SMS 5-13; assembly: GCF_059428245.1. Lineage (NCBI taxonomy): Bacteria > Bacillati > Actinomycetota > Actinomycetes > Geodermatophilales > Geodermatophilaceae > Geodermatophilus > Geodermatophilus sp. SMS 5-13. The sequence goes on along the minus strand of NZ_CP165729.1, from coordinate 3,127,892 downwards.
GTGCACACCCTGCTCGGCCGCGGATCGCCGGTGCCCACCGGCGCGTGGGCCGAGCGCGCCGTCGAGCTCGGTGAGCCGCCCGACGACGGCGGCTCACGGGAGGAGCGGGACCGCTCCCGCCGCGCCTGGGGGCGGTTCACCCGCAATTTCGTCGTCCAGGGGACGGCGGCGGAGTGGGCGCTGTGCTGGCTGGCCGACCTGCGCAACCGGCTGTGGCGGCTCGGCGGCACCGGCCCGGTCGAGGAGCGGCCGCACCTGGTGTTCTTCCTGCACGACGAGGTCGTCGTCCACACGCCCGAGGACCTGGCGCCGGACGTGCTCGACGCGGTGCACGGCGCGGCGGCGACGGCCGGCCGGCTGCTGTTCGGCGACTTCCCGGTCGACTTCCCGCTCGACGTCGCCGTCGTCGCCTCCTGGGCCGACGCCGGCTGAGCCGCGACCCCTAGCACCCCTCCGCCGTCAAGGCGGGGCGCCGCGACGTGCATCACTCGACGAATCGACGGCCGCCGATTGTCACGACTGCATAACGGCTCTACGGTGAATATGCCCGCCCGGTCATCACGTCCCCACCCGGGGAGTCCGAGCGGACGCCGCCGAGTCGCCCACTGTTCGGCAACGAGCAACGGGCGAGCCGGGGACCCACCGCAGTACTGGGGTGAATCCCGCTCACGGACGCCTGCGTCCGGAGCGGGTAGGGCTGCTTCCCGCCCGAACCCGTCAGCTAACTCGGTAGGCGGCTCACGGAAGAAACGGAGAGCCGCTCCGATGACGCGCGCTATTTCTGCTGCATCTGCTGCTGCACGACCCGGTACGGCCCGCTACCGCCGGATGCGCCCGCGGAGCTGACCGCCGGCGGCCGGCCCTGACGCCTCCCGCGCGCGCCCACCACCCCGAGCACCCCCGCTCGACCGGCTGACCAGCCGCTTCCCCGGTGGCCCGCGCCGGCCTGCCGCGTCCCGGACGCGCCGCCGACCCGCTGTCCGCATCCCCTCGCAGCGCGCCGCCCGCGCGCCGCTGCGCCCACACCTCACGGAGCACGTCCCCCATGGACCCCCGCACCACCACCTCCGGCCGGGCCCGCCGCGCGCGCCTCATCCCGCCCGCCGCCGCCCGCCGCCCGGGCCTGTACCTGGGCGTCGCGACCGCCGGCGCGCTCATGGTCAACGTGCTGTTCGGCGCGGACCCGGCGGCCCAGGCCGAGGCCGGGACCCCGGAGTCGGTCAGCGTCGCCCAGGAGCTCGGCCTGACCGCCCAGTCGGGCACGGTCGCCGCCCCCACCGAGGACCTGCAGCCGCTGGCGGACCTCGCCGCCAGCCGCAGCACGCGCGAGGCCGAGCAGACCGCGGCGCAGCAGGCGCAGGCCGCCGCCGACCAGGCCGAGCTCGACCGGCAGAAGGCCGAGGCGGAGGCGGAGGCCAAGGCGGAGGCCAAGGCGGAGGCCGAGGCGAAGGCCAAGGCGGAGGCCGAGGCGAAGGCCGCCGCCGCGCATACCGCGGCTGCCCCTGCCGCCGCGGAGCCGGCCCGCGAGGTCGCCGGCACCGCGGTCACCGCGACCGCGCACATCACGAACACCGCGGGCAGCATCAAGCCGCAGGTGCAGGCCGCGGCGAACGCGGTGGTCTCCAACGTGCCCGGCGCGGGCGGCATCACCCTCGGCGGCACCCGCCCCAGCGCGACCGACCCGGGCGGGCACCCGTCGGGGCTGGCGCTGGACTACATGGTGCTGTCCGACACCGGCCTCGGGAACGCGATCGTCCAGTACCACATCGACCACTGGGACGAGCTGGGCGTGGAGTACATCATCTACCGGCAGCGGATCCTCCAGTCGCCGGGCGGCTCCTGGCAGGGCATGTCGGACCGGGGCAGCGCGACGGCGAACCACATGGACCACGTCCACGTGAACTACCGCTGAGGATCAGCCCCCGTACGGCACGGTGATGATCTCCAGCATGTGGTCGTTCGGGTCCTTCCAGTACACGCCCCGGCCGCCGTCGTTGGTGTTGATCTCGCCCGGGTGCCGCTCGAACGGGTCGGCCCAGTAGTCCAGGCCGCGCGCCCGGATGCGGCCGAAGATCTCGTCGAACTCCTCCTCGGAGACGAGGAAGGCGTAGTGCCGCGGCTGGGCGACCTCGTCGTCCTGGAAGTCGAGCGAGACGCCGTTGTCGAGCTCGACGACCGCGAACGGGCCGAAGTCGGTCGGCGGCTTGCGGCCGAGCAGGTCGGCGAGGAAGGCGGCCGACGCGTGCCGGTCGCGGGCGGCGACGATGGTGTGGTTGAGCTGGACGGGCATCTGCGGCTCCCTCCGACGGCCGTGCGACGGCGAGCAGCCAAGCACGTCGGAGCCCGCTGCGGGAGCGGTCTGCTCAGCGGACGGCGACGGCCGCCTTCGCCGCCGCCTCGGCCACCGCGGACCCGACCTTCGTGACGTCAGCGCTGTCGTCCACGTAGACGACCGCGAGCGCGGCGCGGGCCCCGCCGTCGGGGCCCAGCACCGGGGCGGCGACGGAGCGCAGCCCGGCGATCACCTCGCCGTGGGAGGCCGCCCAGCCGACCCGCCGCGCCTCGCGCAGCTCCTCGCGGTCGTCCGGGGACGGCGGCTCGGGCATGAGCAGCGCGAGACCGGGGGCGCCGCGGCCCACCGGGTGCCGGGTGCCCGGCCGGTAGACGACGTGCGCCGCGGTGTCCTGCGGCTCCACGCTGGTGACGGTCACCGCCTCGTCGCCGGAGCGGATGACGAGGAACGCGGTCATGCCGAGGTCGGCGACCAGTGCATTGAGCCGGGGGAGCGCGGCGGCCTGCAGATCGGTCCGCACCCCCCGGCCGAGCGCGGCGATGCCGAGGCCGAGCCAGTAGTGCCCCGCCGGGTCCCGCTCGACGAGCTGGTGGTCCTCCAGCGTCCGCAGCAGCCGGTAGGCGATCGAGCGGTGCAGGCCGACGGCCGAGGCGATCTCCACGATCGGCTGCGGCGCGCTCACGCTCGCCAGGTGCTCGAGGATGCGCAGGCCGCGGTCGAGCGTCTGCGACTGCGGTGCGCTGCCGCCGTCCTCCGCCGCCATCGCCGTCCTCCCGATCCGTCCTCCGGTTCGCCCAGCCTACGGGCGCCGCGGCGCGGGTCCCGTTGCGGAACCCGAGCCGCGGCACGCCGTCACGCGACGATGACCTTCGGGGCGGCGAACTGCTTGAGCCCCTCGGCGCCGAACTCCAGGCCGTAGCCCGAGGACTTGACGCCCCCGAACGGCACCTGCGGGTTGAGGACGCCGTGCTGGTTGACCCAGACGGTGCCGGCCTGCAGCCGCGCGGCCACCTCGAGCGCCTGCTCGCGGTCGCTCGCCCACACCGAGGCGCCGAGCCCCTGCTCGCTGGCGTTCGCCCGGCGGACGGCGTCCTCGACGTCGGTGTACCGGATGACCGGGACCGCCGGCCCGAACTGCTCCTCGTCGACCAGCGGGACGCCGTCGGTGACGTCGGCGACGACGGTCGGCCGGTAGAACAGCGGGCCGAGCTCGGGGGCCGGCTCGCCGCCGGCGACGATGCGCGCACCGCGGGCGCGGGCGTCGTCGACCAGGCCCGCGACGATGTCGAACTGCTTCCGGTTCTGCAGCGGGCCCAGCACGTTGCCCGGCTCGAGCCCGTTGCCGATCGGCATCGTGCGCGCCAGGCCCGCGAGGGTGTCCACGACCTCGTCGTAGAGGGAGTCGTGCACGTACAGCCGCTTGAGGGCGGCGCAGGTCTGGCCGGTGTTGATGAAGATGCCCCAGAACAGGCTCTCCGCGATGGCCGGGACGTCGGTGCCCGGGAGCACGATGCCCGCGTCGTTGCCGCCCAGCTCGAGGGTGAGGCGGGCGAGGTTGGCCGCGGAGCTCTCGACGATCTTGCGGCCGGTCTGGGTGGAGCCGGTGAAGGTGATCTTGTCCAGGTCCGGGTGCGCGGCGATGGCGGCGCCCACCTCGCGGTCACCCGAGACGACGGTGAGCAGGCCCTCGGGCAGGTGCCGGTTGAAGATCTCCACGAGGGCCAGCACGCACAGCGGCGTGAACTCCGAGGGCTTGACGACGACGGCGTTGCCCATCCGCAGCGCCGGCGCCACCTGCCACACGGTGATCATCACCGGCCAGTTCCACGGGCCGATGGCGCCGACGACGCCCAGCGGCTCGTAGCGCAGCTCGGCGCGCGACGGCCCGTCCTCGAAGACCACCTCGGGCTCCAGCGCGGTGTTCGCGGCGCTGCGGGTCCAGACCGCGGCGGCGCCGACCTCGAAGCGGGCGTTGGGGCCGTCCAGCGGCTTGCCCTGCTCCCGGGAGAGGAGCACGGCGAGGTCCTCGGCGCTCGCCTCGATGTCGTCGGCGATCGCGTTCAGGATCCGGCTCCGCTCGGCGTGGCCCAGGGCGGCCCAGGCCGGCTGCGCCGCCCGCGCGGCGGCCACCGCCGCGTTCAGGTCCGCGACGGTGTGCACCGGCGCGTGGCCGATGGTCTCGCCGGTCGCCGCGTCGGGGATCGGGCGGCCCTGGTCGGCGGGGGCGGTGATGGCGTCCAGCAGGGACGTCGTCGTGGTCAAGACTTCTCCTTGGGATTCGGGCAGCCGTGTCGCGGGCGGTACGGAAGGGCGGGGAGGGTCAGCGGTGCGGGGCGGGCTCGATCCGGCCGGTGACCTCGCCGAAGGCGATGCGGGCGCCGTCCGGGCCGGGGGCGGTGGCGGTGAGCGTGACGACGTCGCCGTCCTCGAGGAACGTGCGCGTCGAGCCGTCGGCGAGGGTCAGCGGCTCGGTGCCGCCCCAGGACAGCTCGATGAACGAGCCGCGCTGGTCCTTGGCCGGGCCGCTGACGGTGCCCGAGGCGAACAGGTCGCCGGTGCGCAGCGAGGCGCCGTTGACGGTCATGTGCGCGAGCTGCTGGGCCGGGGTCCAGTACATCTCGGCGAACGGCGGGCTGCTGACCAGCTCGCCGTTGAGCCGCACCTCGATGCGGATGTCCAGGCCCCACGGGCCGGTGCCGGCGTCGTCGAGGTAGGGCAGCAGCGGCACGTCGCGGGCCGGCGGGCGCACCCGCGCGGCCTCGAGCGCGGCCAGCGGCACCACCCACGGCGACACCGAGGTGAGGAACGACTTGCCGAGGAACGGGCCCAGCGGCACGTACTCCCAGGACTGCAGGTCCCGCGCCGACCAGTCGTTGACCAGGCAGACGCCGAAGACGTGCTCGGCGACGTCCCCGAGCGGTACCGGGGTGCCCAGCGCCGACGGGGTGCCGACGACGAAGCCGACCTCGGCCTCGATGTCCAGCCGCTGCGACGGCCCGAAGGTGGGCGCGTCGTCGGCCGGCGCCTTGCGCTGCCCGGACGGCCGGACGACGGGGGTGCCGGAGACGGCGACCGTGCCCGAGCGGCCGTGGTAGCCGATCGGCAGGTGCTTCCAGTTCGGGGTCAGCGCCGCGGAGTCCGGCCGGAACATCCGGCCGAGGTTCTCCGCGTGGTGCTGCGAGCTGTAGAAGTCGACGTAGTCGGCCACCTCGACCGGCAGGTGCAGGGTGACCTCGGCGCGCGGCAGCAGGTGCGGCTCGATCACGCGCCGGTGCGAGCGGTCGGTGAGCCAGGCGGTGACCTGCGCCCGCAGGTCGCGCCAGGCCTGCGGGCCGAGCGCCAGGAACTCGTTGAGCGACCCGGTGCGGTGCACCGGGTCCTCGGTCACGCCGGCCAGGTCCAGGACGAGGTCGCCGACCGCGATGCCGGTGCGCCGCGGGCCGCCCCGGGTGGAGAAGATCCCGTAGGGCAGGTTCGCGAGGCCGAAGCCGGTGTCGGCGGGCAGATCCAGCCAGGTCATGCCTTCGGCCCCCGGCCGCTCCACGTCCACGCGTACTTGCCGTCGTCCGCCGCCGTCCCGGCCTCGCCGAGGTCGAGCGGGCGGAAGGTGTCGACCATGACGGCCAGCTCGTCGAAGTACTCGACGCCGAGGGCGCCCTCGACCGCGCCGGGCTGCGGGCCGTGCGAGTGCCCGCCCGGGTGCAGCGAGATCGAGCCCTTGCCGATGCCCGAGCCCTTGCGCGCCTCGTAGTCGCCGTCGACGTAGAACATGACCTCGTCGGAGTCGACGTTGGAGTGGTAGTAGGGCACCGGCACCGCGAGCGGGTGGTAGTCGACCTTGCGGGGCACGAAGTTGCAGATCACGAAGTTGTGGCCCTCGAAGACCTGGTGCACCGGCGGGGGCTGGTGCACGCGACCGGTGATCGGCTCGTAGTCGGCGATGTTGAACGCGTACGGGTACAGGCAGCCGTCCCATCCGACGACGTCGAACGGGTGCTCCGGGACGACGTGCACGGTGCCGGCCAGCCCGCCGGGGCCGGGGCCGCGGTGCTTGACGTAGACCTCGACGTCGGTGCCCTCGGCGGTCAGCGGCTCCGAGGGCGCCCGCAGGTCGCGCTCGCAGAACGGGGCGTGCTCGAGGAACTGCCCGTAGCGGGACAGGTAGCGCTTGGGTGGGGCGATGTGGCTGTTGGCCTCGATCGCGTAGGTGCGCAGCGGCTCCTCGCCGGTCGGGATCCAGCGGTGCGTGGTGGTGCGCGGCAGGATCACGTAGTCGCCCTGGCCGACCTGCAGCGCGCCGAACGTCGTCTCGACGCTGGCGCTGCCGCGCTCGACGTAGACGCACTCGTCGCCGGTGGCGTTGCGGTAGTACGGCGAGGTCGCCGAGGAGACCGCGTAGGAGATGCGCACGTCGCCGTTGCCCAGCACCAGCCGGCGGCCGGTGACCGGGTCGGTGGCCTTGTGCTCCTCGCCGGGGAACAGGTCGTGCAGCTTCAGGTGCCGGGGCACCAGCGGCGCGTTCGGGGTCAGCGACTGGTCGGGCAGCTCCCACGGGCGGGCGTCGACGATCGCCGACGGGACGCCGGAGTGGTAGAGCAGCGAGGAGTCCGAGGAGAAGCCCTCCTCACCGACGAGCTCCTCGTAGTAGAGCTTGCCGTCGGGACGGCGGAACTGGGTGTGCCGCTTCGGCGGGATCTCGCCCACCTGCCGGTAGAACGCCATGGGAGTTCCTCCTTCGGGACTTTCGGCGCGGAAAGTCCGATCAGGCTCGTGCGGGGACGGGAGAGGGGACGGGGACGGGGCGGGCGAGCAGCCGGGCCACCGCCGGAGTGACGTCGGCGGAGCGGGTGAGGACGGCGGCCACGTGGGCGTCGGGGCGCAGCACCCAGATCTCGTCGGGGCGGGCGCCCAGGGCCTCGCGCAGGACGGGGGTCGGGTCGAGGTCGGCCATGCGGTGCACCGTGACCGGCAGGTCCGACGGCAGCTCCCCGGGGAGTGCCGCGTCGTCCCCGACCAGCACCGTGACGCCGTCGCGGGCGAGCTGGCGCAGCCGGACGACGTCCGGCCGGCCGGGCACGGTGACCGGGCAGTCCGGCACCAGCACGCCCGGGGCGGGCACGGGGACGTCGCCGCGGGCCGGGCGGCCGGGGAACGGGCGCCGCTCGTCGCCGGTGGTCAGCGGGGAGTCGACGTACCAGAACGGCTCGGCCAGCCGGCCCGAGTTCACCTCGGCGCGCGCCAGCGGGTCGGTCGCCGCCCGCCGGAGGACGTCGAGCCGGTGGCGGGCCTCCTCCTCGGTGCCGGGGACGAGGAAGCGCATGGTCGCGGTGGTGACCTCGATGTTCTCCAGCGCCGCGGCGTGCCGCTCGTCGTGGTAGCTCTCCAGCAGCGACTCGGGAGCCCAGCCGCGCAGGACGAAGGCGATCTTCCAGGCCGCGTTCTCCGCGTCCAGCACCCCGGAGTTCAGGCCGCGCGCGCCGAACGGGGAGACCAGGTGCGCCGCGTCGCCGGCGACCAGCACCCGGCCCACCCGCATGCGGTCGACCAGGCGGGAGTGGAACCGGTAGACCGACTTCCACACGATCTCGTAGTCGCGCTCGCCGATCACCTGGCGGATCCGCCGGTCCAGGCCGCCGGAGGCCTCCTCGGCCGCCAGGTCGAAATCCGGCGGCACCTGCCAGTCGATGCGGAACGTCGAGTCCGGGCACGGGTGGATGAGCACCTGCCGGCCGGGGTTCCACTCGGGGTCGAAGTAGAACCGCCGCTCGGTCTCCCAGCCGGGCAGGTCGGTGCGGATGTCGCAGATGAGGAAGTAGTCCTCGAACGACTCGCCGGGGAAGCTCAGCCCGAGCATCGACCGGAGGTCGTCCGAGCGCGGGCCGGGGCAGGCGACGGCGTACGAGCCGCGGACGGTCGCCCCGTTCGCACAGGTCACGGTGACGCCGGAGTCGTCCTGCTCGATGCCCGTGACCCGGTGCCCCCACCGGACGTCGATGCGCGGCTCGTGGGCGATCCGCTCGTCGAGCAGCGCCTCGGTCTCGCACTGCGAGATGTTCACGAACGGCGGGAACGGCGAGCGGCCGCGGTCGGCGAAGGTGAAGCTGAACAGCTCGGCGTCGTGGTGGAAGGTGCGCGCCGTCGTCCAGGTGACGCCGCGGCGGGCGATCTCGGTGCCGACGCCGACGGCGTCCCAGACGTCGAGGACGTCGCGCTGCTGGCAGATCGCCTTGCTGCCGATCAGGTCGCGCTCGGGGCGGCCGTCGAGGACGACGACGTCCAGCCCCCACCGGGCCAGGAGCAGGGCGGTCGTCTGGCCGACCGGCCCGCAGCCGAGGACGAGGACAGGGTCTCTCGTGGAGGTCGAGGTCATCGCGGATCAGCCCTGCAGCTCGTCCCACACGGCACGGTCGCGCTCGGCGGTCCAGATGACGGGGCGCTCGATGCCGGAGAACTCGTCCCAGATCCGGGAGACGTCGAAGGGCAGGCAGTGCTCGAAGATCGGCCAGGCGCCGTACTTCGGCGCCAGCGCCTCGTGCGTCGCTTCGAACGCGTCCTTGAGCGTGCCGCCGGTGCGGTGCGCCTCGCCGACGGTGCGCTGCATGGTGAGGAGGAAGTCGCGGGTCTGCTCGATCGCGGCGTCCACCTGCTCGGTGCCGCGGGCGATCGCGCCCCGGCCGCCGATCAGCTGCTGCGCGCCGAGGGCCTTGATCCGGTCGAGGGTGCCGGCGGCCCAGTCGAAGTGGAACGCGTCGCCGGTGTAGAGCGCGGCCTGGGACTCGACCAGGTCGCCGGCGAAGCAGATCTCCTGCTTGGGCAGCCAGGCGACGATGTCGCCCTCGGTGTGGCCGCGGCCGAGGAACTCCAGGACCAGCTCGCCGCGGTCGCCGCCGAGCTCGATGGTCAGCTTGTCGCGGAAGGTCAGGGTCGGCCAGGTGAGGCCGGGGATCGACTCGGGCTCCTCGAACAGCCGCGGCATCCGGCCGTACTCGCTCTCCCAGTCCTGCTGGCCGCGCTCCTCGATCAGGTGCCTGGTCTGCTCGGAGCTGACGATCACCTCGGCGTCGAACGCGCTGGCGCCGAGCACGCGGACCGCGTGGTAGTGCGAGAGCACCAGGTAGCGGACCGGCTTGTCGGTGTGCTCGCGCAGCTTGGCCAGCCAGCGGCGGGCGGCGACGGGGGTGGCCAGGGCCTCGAAGCAGACGAGGAAGTCCTCGCCCTCGATCGCGCCGAGGTTCGGGTCCCCCTCGGCGGTGAGCGCGTACACGCCGTCGGCGAGCACCTCGAGGGTCTGCTCCTTGACGCCGAGGTCGGCGGAGGAGGCGAAGGGCTTGGCTGCCATGTGGCATCTCCTGAACGGTGAGCTGCGCGATATTCGAGTGCGCTGTTCTTTTACCGGGTCAGAACGTACGCGGGCTGTGCGCCGCGACACAAGGCTTGCGCGGCACAACGATGCGATCAATCTCGTCCGATATCCGGGCCATGCGCTCTACTTCTGAAGTCAACGCGGCGTTTCGGCGGGCGGATCGGCGGACGACGACCAGAACCCCCCGCCTGCCCCACCCGGCGTGCGGGTCGCGGCCATCCAGGGCGACACGACAGCGGCCGTCGAGGCCATCGGGGCGATCAGCGCGATCGTCACCCAGATCGCCGACCGGCAGACCACCATCGCCTCCGCGGTGGAGGAGCAGACCGCCACCACGTCGGAGATGGGCCGCTCGGTGGGCGAGGCGGCGCACGGCGCGACCGGGATCGCGGCCAACATCGCCGGGGTCTCCACCGCCGCGGAGTCCACCACCCGGGCGCTCGCGCAGACCCGCCCGGCGGTCGACGAGCTGTCGCGGATGGCCGCCGAGCTCCGCGGCGCGATCGCGCACTTCAGCTCCTGACCGGCCGGCTCACACCGGCCGGCGAGCGGACGCACAGCCGGCGCACGGGTTCGGCCGCCACCGTCGGCGCGTCCACGACGAGGTGGCCCGGGAGGCGACGATGGGGAGCACGACGAAGCGGCGTCGATGGGGGACGGCGGCCGGCCTGGTGGCCGCGGGTGCGCTCGCCGGCGGCATCGTCGCCGGCACGCTGAGCGCCGGCGCGGACGAGGGCGGCAGCACCGACGCGGCGGGCTCCACGGTCACGGCGGACCGCGACGGGCACCGCGACGAGCAGCCGCTGACCGGCGACACCCAGGACCGGGTCGAGGCCGCGGTGCTGGCCGAGTACCCCGGCGCCACGATCGTGCGCACCGAGACCGACTCCGAGGGCGTGTACGAGTCGCACGTCGTCACCGCCGACGGCCGGGAGCTGATCGTGCAGGTGGGTGCGGACTTCGCCGTCACCGGGACGCAGGACGACCACCACGGCCGGCGGTAGCGCCGCGACCGGCTGATCAGCAGGAGCGGTCAGCGCTCGCCGAACGGGACGTGCAGCCCGCCGAAGAGCTCCGCGACCATCTCGGCCCGGCTGGCCACCCCGGTCTTGGCGAAGACCCGGCGGAGGTGGGTGGACACGGTCCACAGGCTGATGTCGAGGGCGTCGGCGATGGCCCGGTTCGTCGCCCCGGCCGCCACCATGCGGGCGATCTGCAGCTCCCGGGGGCTCAGGCAGTAGCCGTTGCCGGCGCCCGGATCGATCACGAGCACCGCGCGGATCCCGTCGTGCTCGAGGACGGCTGCCCAGCCGGCGCCCGGCACCACGGTCAGCTCCATCACGCCGTCGAGCACCTGCGCGTGCATGACCTCCAGGGACCGGGCGAGCCGTTGCCGGACCTCGCGGTCCGGCCCGTCGTCCGCGGTCGGCCGCGATCCGGCGCGGGCGGCCGGCGGGTGCACCCCCCGACCTGGACGTCGCGGGCTGGGGACGACGAGGCGGTCCGGTGCAGGAGGCGTTCCGGACATCAGCGCCTCCCGCCTGGTGAGCCGGATGCCTGCGTCTCCTCGGGAGAATCGAATTCGGCCGGAGCCGAAATCGTGGCGGACCGGCCCGGCGCGCCACAAGGGACTTGTGACCGAAGCCGTTCGCCCCTCGTGGCCGTCGTCCGGCCGGGATCGGCGAACAGCCGGACGAGCAGATCGACCCCCGACGCCCACTCCGCGAGGTCGAGGTGCTCGTCCGGGCCGTGGGCCGAACCGCCGGCCGTGCCGAGACCCAGCAGGACCGGCGTCCGCGCGAACGCGCGCGTCAGCGGTCCGACCGCCGGCAGGCTGCCGCCGGAGCGGAGCAGCCGCACCGGGCTGCCCACCGCTGCCCGGCAGGCGGCGTCGAGCGCGGCCAGGGCGGCTGCCGCCGGCAGCGTCTCGTGCCCGGCGTGCGCCGCCCGTGCGGTCACCGTCAGCCGGGCGCCCGGCGGGACGGCGGACCGCGCGGTGTGCCGGAGCCGCCGCAGCTGAGCGCCCGGATCGGCCGACGGGGGCAGCCGGACGTCGAGGTCCGCGCGCGCCCGGGTCGGCACGGCGCGCGTTCCGCCGCCGGCGGCGAGCCGCAGCACCGACAGGGCGGGCAGGGCGGTGATCCGGCGGTCCAGGTCGTGGCCGACCGTGGCCCGGCCGGCGACGGCGGCGGCGACCTGCGCGTCGGAGCGGTCCCGCAGCCGGGGGTGCCGCAGCCGCGGAGAACCGGCGGGCAGCGCGGTGGACAGCCGGCCGAGCACCCGGCCGAGCACGACCCCGGGGTCGACGACCGCCCCGCCGAGCCGGCCGGGGTGCACCGGGGCGCCGCCGGTGTCGACCTCGACGGCGAGGTCGAGATGCCCGCGCTGGCTGACGGTCACGCTCGGGACGCCGTCAGGTGCGCGCTCGGTGTCGCACACCAGCACCAGGTCCGGCCGCACCGCGCCGCGCAGTGCGGCCAGCCCGTGCGCGAGACCCCGGCTGCCGACCTCCTCCGCGCCCTCCGCGACCACCCACACCGTGCTGGGCGGCCCCCCGCCCCGGCACCAGGCGTCCAGCGCCGCGACGGTGGCCATCAGCTGGCCCTTGTCGTCGTCGGTGCCCCGGCCCAGCATCAGCCGCCCGCGCACCACCGGCCGGAACGCGGCGGCGGTCCACCCCGGCCCCGGCGCGACGACGTCGTAGTGCCCGTACACGAGCACGACCGGGCTGCCCGGCGGCCCGTCGGCCCGGCCCACCACCAGCGGAGGGGCGCCCGGCACCGGGATCCGCCGCACCGCCGCCCCGGCCGTCCGGAGCAGATCGGCGAGGACCGCACCCGCGCGCAGGACGGCGTCCCGCCGGCGGGGGTCGCCGCTGACCGACGGGACGGCCACCCAGCGGGCGAGGGCCCGCAGGTGCTCCTCCCGGCCGCGGCGGGCGTGCCGCAGCGCGTCGGCGACCGGCACGGGCCCGGCCGGTCAGAGCCGCCCGGCCGGTGACCGGGCCGGCCGCGCGGTGCGGCCGCCGCGGTAGGTGCCCAGGCCGCCCCGCCGCGGGTACATGGGCGCGCGGCCGGACATCGGCGGGATGAGCGCCGGGCTGCGTTCGGCGTAGGCCGCCGCCACCCCGGACTGGCCGAGCTGCTCCCACGGCAGCACGCGGTCGCTGCCGGTCCGCCGCGCGAGGCTCATCGCCTGCGCCGAGGTGAGCCATTCCTCCGCCGGTTCGGCGATCTGCATGAGCAGCGCCTCGAACTGGCCGCGGCCGGTCTCCATCACGTGCGGCCCGGCCAGCCAGCGCAGCACGTCGCGGCCGGTGACCGCCATGCGCTGGCGCGGGCTGCTCTGCAGCCGCTCGTCGAAGTAGCGGATCAGGACCTCGTCGACGACGTCCCACGCGTTGTCGGCGCCGAACAGCTTCTTGACGTCCTCGGCCCCCAGGATCCGGAAGCACTCGTCGAGCAGCTGCATGACCTCGACGCGCAGCACGTTGAGGTGACCGAACGAGGTGAACTTCAGGTTGTTGCGCAGGTCGAGCCCGGCCCGCCGCACCACCGCGATGGACCCGAAGCTCGGGTCGATCGCCCGCTCGCGGATGACGTCGCTGATCCGCTTGTCCCGCCAGAACAGCGTCACCTGGTTGACGAAGTGCGCGAACAGCATGTGGAAGTCGGTGTTCGGCCGGCTCTGTCCCGCCCCGAGTCCCGCGCCGTAGCCCAGCACCCTGCGGTAGGCCGCGATGCGGTCGTTGCGGGTGTAGCGCAGCACGTCCCGGCGGTCGAACTGGTACAGCCGGTAGGCGCCGTCGCCGCCGGAGAGCCGGACGGCGCCGGCCTCGAACAGCTGCTTGAGCTTCTGGACGACGCGGAAGACCCCGATCTTCTCGTGCTGGTAGATGTAGTAGAGGTCGCCGACGGCGACGATCCGCTCGGAGTTGACGTTCTCGTCGTAGGGGACGACGCCGGGCGGCACCTTGACCTGGCCGAAGCGCTGGGCGGCCTCGGGGCCGACGCCGACCAGCTCGGCCAGCCCCTGGTCGGGCGGCCGCGGGGCGGCCGCCTCGGTGGTGGTCAGGGCCTCGACGAGGCTGTCGATCTGCCGGTTGAGCTCCTCGGCCAGCGCCGGGTTGGAGACCAGGCTGCCGGACAGCTGCTCGGCGACCTGCTCGCGCAGCGCTTGGACGCGGTCGAGCCGCTCCTGGTAATCCCGTTCGGACAACATCGTCGTCAGCCCCTACTCGTTGCTGTCGGTCGGCGTGCCGGCGGCCCGGTCGGTCCCCGATCCGTCCCCGTCGGGTGAACGGTCAGCGCCCTGCGCGTTGCGGGCGGCGTTCGCCTTTCTCGTCGCGGCACCCCGGCGCGCGGCCTCGGACCGACGCTCGGCCTCCGTCTGCGCGTTCCGCCCGCCGGCGCGGCGCCCGCTGCCCCGGCGGTTGCCGACGGTGGTGGACGCCGTGACCCGCCCGGCCCCGCCGCGCTCGCCGGCCGGGATCCCCTCCCCGGCCGGGACCCCGTCGTCGGCGCTGCCGTTGCGCGGCACGGGCACGCCGGGCGGGACGCCGGGCCTCGGCCGTCGCGGCGCCCCGGAGTCGTAGAACCCGCGCGAGAAGCGAGCGCCGTCCCTGTCGAACGGATCCTGCTCGTCCGGGTCGTCGAACTCGTCGGTTCCGAGCCCTGTGCCGCCGGGGACGAAGGCGTCGTTCGGCTCGTGCGACCAGTCCGGGGTGGAGTCCGGCGGCACGAAATGCCCCGGCCAGTGCCGGACCGGCGGGGCGCTGATCACCTGGCCGGTCTCCTGGTCCACCACCGCGATCGGCAGGATCTGGGCGGGGATCAGCACGGTCCCCTGGTCGAGCCGGTCGATCAACGCGGTCACCGAATCGTGGAAGTTCCGCAGGTCCTCCGCGGAGAAGAACGCCGCGATCGAGTCGTCGTCGGCCGTCGCGGAGCCGTTCAGCGGCGGCACCACCAGCCGGCTCTCCGGGTGCAGGAAAGCCGGCTGGTAGGTCGGCCGGAGGTTCGCGCCGCGCAGCTCGAGCCGGAAGTAGACCCGGTCGTCGCCGTCCACGCGGAGCACCCGGGTCGCCTGGACGTCGAAGAGCACGATGCCGGGGAAGCGGCTGATCCTGGCCGACGTGGTGAACAGGTTGCACAGCAGCCGGCAGAGCCCGGCCACCGCGACCCTCGTGCGGCCGGCGTACATGCCGCTGGGGAACGGCGACGAGCAGGACGCCGGGATGACCGTGATCGGGTCGTCCCGGCGGATGCCGAGGTCCCCCTGCGGCTCGAACGAGGGCTTCGGATACGCGCCGAGCGGGGCGACCAGGCTGTCGTGCACCGTCGTCACCAGCTCGTGGGTGAGCGGGGTGAAGGCCGTGCGGATGCCGTCCCGGCCGGTGTCCCGCAGGTAGAGCGGGCCGTCCTCGGTGAGGAACGTCCGCAGCCAGGCCAGCAGGCCGGCCAGGGTCAGCCCCGTGTCGTCGCCGAGGGTGATGGTCTGCCGCTCGGCGGCACCCACCAGCACCGAGTCGAGCACCGCCTCCACCTCGTCGACCTGCTCGGCCGCCGCGGCCAGCAGCCGGTTGATGACCACCAGGTCGGTGCCGAGGAAGCCGTTGCCGGCGCCGCCACCGATCAGCTGCTTCTGCGACTCCCAGGAGCGCCGCAGGTCCAGCAGCAGGTCGACCAGCGTCCAGAACGCCGTCCGCAGCGCCTCCTCGTCGACGGTGTTGACGTTGGCGTCGATCAGGCCGAAGCGGTCGCGCAGCGCGCCGAGCTGCCCGGGCACGGTGTCCGGGGTCTGCGCCCCGATCACCGCCAGCCCGGCCGCACCGGAGGGGATCGGCCCGAGCAGGACGGTGAACGCGCTGTCGACCAGCGCCTGACGGGGCCCGCCCAGGTACCCGAGCTCGCTGACCAGCCGGCCGACGCCGTGCCGCACGAGCGTCCGGAAGGCCTCGCCGTCCTCGGGGTCGAAGTCGGTGCGCAACGGCTTGAGGCCTTCCAGCAACCGGTTGGCCTGGTCCATGGCGCCGCGCGCGCGGGCGTACAGCGAGGCCTGCCCGCCGGTCACCCCGCCCAGGTCGGCCTGGACGGCGACGCCATGGGGCACGTACCGGCTCTCGATGTGCCCCTCCACCTCCTGCAGCTGGAAGGACGCGCGCAGCGCGGCGGCGAACGCATGGGTGTCCTCGGTGCGCGGCCGCCAGCCCAGCACGGTGCGCAGCACGGAGGCGACCAGCGGGCCCTGGTCCTGGCCCGCGATGGCGGGCGAGGAGGCGGAGGACCCGGTCCGGGCCGCCGCCTCGGTCGTCAGGACCGGGAAGACCTGGTCGACGTCGACCACGGAGACGTGGCCATCGTCATATGCAGTCACGGGAGCCTCCTGTAGGGGTCCGGTGCGGACGGGGTCTGTCGCGGTCCGGGCATCGCCGCGGCCAGCTGGCAGATCTCCTGCCAGCCGAGGTGGACCGCCTCGGCCACCGAGTCGAAGGGGTCCACGCACCGGGCGGCGGACTGCTCGACGCTGCGCCGCCAGGCCGGCCAGCCGCCCCCGCGCCCGCGTGCCGCGGCCCGCAGCTGGGCGGTCGGCTCGTAGCCGCGCACGTCGCGCCAGTAGCGGACCGACGCCTCGTGGAGGGCGGCGGCCACCTCGGGGAGCGCGGTGACGTCCGGACCGGCGGCCAGCGCGGCCAGCCGGGTCCGGGCTCCGGCGACCGCGCCCTGGATCTCGCTGACGCTCTCGACGAGCTGATCGGTGACGGCCAGGCCCACGCACTCCGGCTGGTCCTCGCAGACGATGAGCACGAGCTCGCACACCGCCGTCCACAGCTCCTCGACCGCTGCCGAGAGCTGCGCGACGGCGCGCTGCACGGTCACCGCGCTCACCGCCGCGACAGCTCGACGTAGAAGTTGCGCATCAGCACCTCCGGCGCCGCCAGCCCGCGGTCGACGGCGGTGCGCACGGCGCCGATCAGGAACCGCTCGGGGACGACGCCCGGGTCGGTGCCGGTGGCGAGCCGGGTCGCGGCCTCCTCGATCATCAGCTGGTGCCGGGGCTCGAAGGTGATCACCTCGCGCAGGCTCTTCCCGCCCAGCGAGGGGAACCGGGTGAAGCAGACCGCGTCCACCACGAGCGGCACGGCCTCGCGCCGGCTGCGCAGCACCGCGGCCGGGATCGTCGTCCCCTCGGTCGAGGGGTAGAGCCGCTGCCAGGCCCGGCGCAGCTCGTCGGCCCGCTCGGGGAAGCCCATCCGGCGCAGCAGCTCGCAGGAGAGGAACGTCCGCAGGTACGGCGTCGGGTGCACGCCGCGCGAGGAGTAGGCGAGGACCTGCTCCGTGGACCGGCCGATGACGTCCATCAGCGAGGCGACGAAGGCCTCCCCGCCGAGCAGGCAGCCGAGCATGTCGCCGAAGATCTCGCGGTTCCAGCGCGCCCACACCCGGCACACCGCCTCCGGCAGGCCCGCGGCCCGCAGCCGCCGCAGCACCGCCGCCGGGACGGCGACCTGCAGCTGCAGCTCGTTGTGCAGGTTGTGGCTGACCTCGTGCAGGATCGCGCCCATCGTCCACGGGTTGATCAGGCGGTGGTAGGGCAGCTGGACCAGGGGGAAGGGGTTGAGCTGGCGCCCCAGCCGGCGCAGCGGGATGCCGCGGCGGTAGGTGGCAGGGGAGAAGCCGGTGCGCATGTACGAGAACGGCGGCGGCGCCGGGATGCTGCGCGCCGAGCCCAGGTGCATGTAGACGTGCTGGTAGCAGTCGAGCGCGATCCGGTCGCAGGCCACCAGCCACTCGCCGTACACGCTCTGCCGCTGGCCGAACAGCTCGAAGTAGAAGTCCCACACCCGCTCGAGGGCCCGCACCCGGTCGTGGGCCCGGCTCTTGAGCTCGAGCAGCCGGGCGTAGCCGTCGGCCGCCTGCTCCCGCTCGGCCTGGCCGGCGACCTCGTCCAGCTCCGCCACCGCCCGCTGCAACGGGCGGCGCAGCGTCGCCAGCAACCGGTTCACGGCCTGGATGTGGCCCTCGCTCGGGCGCGCGATGCCGGTGCCGAACTCGTCGCGGCGGAAGTCGCGCAGTCCCTCCAGGTGGCGGCGCACGTTGAGCGACTGGCCGGCCAGGTATGCGGTGAGCACCGACGGCGGACGGGACGCGACCGCGCTCCCGTCCGCCCGTGCTCCGGTGGGAACGGCGGGAGAGCGGCGCGCCTCAGCGAGTGCGGCGGGCACGGGACACCGCGCCGGTGGTCCGCCGGCCGGCCGCGCGGCGGCGGCGGCCGTAGGCGGGCACCCGCGCACGGGTGCCGGTGGCGGCCCGCTGCGCGCGGCGGCGGTAGCGCCGGTCGAACACGCCCACCGCGCCCAGCGCCCGGCGGCAGGACTGCGGCGACCCGAGCACCCGGCCGGTCATGCGGGCCAGGGTCCGCACCGCCGCCTGCGCGTCGATCGGGCGACCGGTGGCCGCCTGGTCGGCGAGGCTCTGGGCGGTGCGCTGCAGGACGACGGGCATGGCCTGCACCAGCCGGCGCGTGGCGGGGTCGCGGCGCAGCCGGCGGACGATCCGGGTGGCCCCCCGGATCAGCGACGGCGCGTTGCGGGCCACGAGCGAGGCGGCGCGGGGGATCAGCCGGGCGGCGATCGGCACGAGCGCGCCGATGAACGCCTCCGCCTCCTCCTCGCCCTCCGCGGCTGCGGCGTTGCGGGCCAGGTGCGCCATGAGCTCGGCGTCGCGGTAGATCCGCTGGACCGGGTTGACGAAGGCCTCGTCCTCGAACTCGTCCTCGAACTCGGTCTCGCCCTCCAGCTCCGCCTCGACCTCGTACTCGAACTCGTACTCCTCCTCCCGCGCGCCGTCCTCCTCGCCCTCGCCGAGCAGGCTGCCCACGCTGCGGGCGATGCCGCCGAGGGCGCCGAGGAAGGCCTCGTCCTCGAACTCGTCCTCCAGCTCGCCCTCGTCCTCGGTCTCGAACTCGTCCTCCAGCTCGGTCTCGAGCTCGGCCTCCAGCTCGCCCTGGATGGCGGGGTAGCGGTGGTTGACGGCAGACGTCATGGCGGATCTCCCGGAAGGTCAGGTCGGATCGACGGGGATGGGCCGGCCGGTCAGCGGCCGCGCCGGCCGGTCACGCTGATGGGCCGCCCGGCCGGCGTGGCGCCACGGGGCACCCGGACGTCGCTGACGACGCGGACGGTGCGGGGCGGCTGACCACCCCGTGCGGGCACGCGGACGGGGGTCACGACGCGGACGAAGCCCGGCCGGGGTCGCGCCACCGCGCGCGCGGTGGTCACACCGGTGCGGGTGGGCTGCCGCCGGATGATCGTCGTCCGCCCCGGGTACCGGCGGCCGTCGAGCAGCGCACCGGACCGCGAGCGGCCGTACCCCCAGCCCGCGGGACGACGGTGCCGGCGCACGTGCGCCAGGCCGCGCGCGTGCCGGCGCAGGACGGCGGAGCGGGCGCCCGCGCCGCCGAGGACGCGCTGGGCGGTGCCGCCCATGATCGCGCCGACGTCGGCCGGGCTCGTGCGCACGCCGCGGACGATGCGCCGGGCCACGGTGCGGCCGCTCGCGTCGACGATGCCCGGCAGCAACCGGACGGCCGAGCGGGTCCGCGGATCGCGCCGCAGCAGGCGGGTGAGGACGGCCGCTCCGCGCAGCAGCGCGGGGAGCATCCGCTCCAGGTCACGGCGGTCGCGGGCGGACAGCGAGGCGTACGCGGCGACGCCGGCGAAGGCCTCGGCCTCGGCCTCGGACTGGGTGGACGCCGCCTGCGCGGCGAGGTACTCGGCGAGGGACTGGCCGCCGGACAGCGGCGCCGAGGCCATCTCCTCCAGCTCCGCCTCGAGCTCGGCCTCGAGCTCACCCTCGAGCTGGGAGACCGCGGCGCGGGCGATCATGCCGGCCGCGGGGCCGCCGACCGCCGTGGCGACCAGCGGGCCGACCTTCTTGACGATCGACCGGAAGACCGGGCTCTTCACCATCTTCCGCAGCCCTCGGCCGATGCGCTTGAAGAACTCCTCGGCCTCGTCCTCCAGCTCGCCCTCGATCTCCCACTCGTCCTCGGCTTCCTCCTCCGACTCGCCGAGCAGGCCGCCGACGGCGCGGGCGAGGCCACCGAGGAACGCCTCGTCCTCGTCCTCGAACTCCAGCTCGCCCTCGATCTCCTCCTCGAACTCGTCCTCGAGCTCGAGCTCCCCCTCGATCTCGTCCTCCCACTCCGCCTCGGACTCGCCCTCGCCGAGCAGGCCGCCGACGGCGCGGGCGATGCCACCGAGGAACGCCTCGTCCTCGTCCTCGAGCTCCGCCTCGTACTCCTGCTCGAACTCGAGCTCGTCCTCGAACTCCGTGGCCAGGCTCGTCATGGCGGTCTCCTCGCTGGTCCGGCGGTGCTGCGCTCACGGGCGCGCTCCGCACATGGCACCCCCGGCGGTCGGGGGCCACCAGTCGCAGGTGTGGGGGAGACTCGTCCGTGCGTCGGGCGCCCGGGCTACCCCGGGTGGACCAGCCCGGATGCGGTAGCGCGGGCCGGGTAGCCCGGCCGTGGTCACCGATGCGTACTCGTGCGGACGGGGTAGCTCGGCCGGGCGACGCAACGGCGGTTCCCGCGCGGTGTCGCGCCCTGGTCAGGCCGTCCAGCGCAGCGGCAGCCGCTTGACCCCGCGCTGGAAGTTCGACCGCAGCAGCGCCGGCGGCCCGTCGTGCTCGAGCGTGCCGGTCCGGCGCAGCAGCTCGCCGAACAGTGCGCGCATCTGCACCTTCGCCAGTTGCGCGCCGAGGCAGAAGTGCGGCCCGTGGCCGAAGGACAGGTGCGGGTTGGGCGCCCGGCGGACGTCGAACCGGTCGGGGTCGGCGAACACCGCCTCGTCCCGGTTGGCCGAGGTGAAGGAGACGACCACCTTGTCCCCGGCCCGGACCCGGACGCCGCCGAGGTCGGCGTCGGCGGTCGCGGTGCGGCGGAACACCATGACCGGCGTCCACCAGCGCAGCATCTCCTCGACCGCGCCCGGCAGCAGCGAGGGGTCGGCGCGCAGCGCGGCCAGCTGCTCCGGGTGGGCCAGCAGCGCGATCAGCCCGCCGGGCAGGCCGTTGCGCAGCGTCTCGTTCCCCGCGACGGCAAACAGCCAGAACATGTTCTCGAACTCGGCGTCGCTGACCGCTCCGCCGTCCTCGTCGACCTGGGCCAGCAGGATCGACATGACGTCGGTGCCGGGGGAGCGGCGCTTCTCCTCGGCCAGCAGCCCGGCGTAGGCGTAGAGGTCGGGCATCCCGGCCCGGGTGCGCGGGTCCGGCATCCGCCCGTCGGCGCCGGGGGAGGGGCGCAGCGCCACGGCCTGCCGGGCGAGCTCGGTGCCGGCGGCGGGGTCGAAGACGGCGGAGACCGCGTAGTCGGGGTCCTGCCAGCCGATCACCCGGTTCGACCAGTCGAAGAGCAGCCAGCGGTCCTCGGCCGGCACCCCGAGGACGTCGGCGAGGGTGAGCAGCGGCAGGTCGGCGGCGACGTCCTTGGCGAAGTCGCAGCGGCCCTCGGCGGCCCCGTCGAGCATCCGGCCGACCAGGCCGGCCGCCGTCGCCTCGATCGAGGCGGTGAGCGCGGCGACCGCGCGCGGGGTGAACGAGCGGGCGAGCAGCCGCCGCAGCCGGGAGTGGTCCGGCGGGTCCATGTTCAGCATCATCCGGCGCACCCAGTCCAGGTCCGCGGCGTCGCGGATCTGGGTGGCGCCCAGCCACGAGGAGAAGGTGGCCGGGTCGCGAAGCACCCGCTCGACGTCGGCGTGCCGCAGCACGAGCCAGAAGCCGGGACCGGCCGGCTGGCCGTGCAGGGCCGGCTCGTCGACCCAGGTCACCGGCGCCTCGGCCCGCAGCCGGCGCAGCAGCCCGAACGGCGGGCCGTCCTCGTAGCTGGCCGGGTCGACCAGCGGCACGGTGTCCACCGGCGTCTGCACGTCCGCGATCCTGTCAGGCGCCGAGCCCCGCCAGGAACCGGTCGAGCATCGTCAGCTGCGTCGCCTCGGACGTCGGCGCGGCCGGCAGCAGCGCGAGGACCTGCAGGCCCATCGCCATGGCGAGCAGCTGCTCGACCAGGACGTCGTCGGGCGTGGCCGCGGTGACCTCGCCGTCCGCGCGGGCCTGGGCGAGCAGCCCGCCCAGCTCGGCCCGCCACTGCTGCATGGCCGTGTCGTTGAGCCGGGCGAACCGCTCGTCGCCGACCGTCCGGCCCCAGAACGGCAGCACGATCCGGGCCTCGAGCCGGGTCAGCTCGGTGGTGGGCTGCACCTCGACGAGGAACGCGCGCAGGGCGGCGAGGCCGCGCCGGCCCTCGACGGCCACCCGGATGCGCTCGTTGGTCCGCTCGGAGACGTGCACGTAGGCTGCCTCGATGAGCGCGTCGTTGTTGGCGAAGTCGTAGGCCGGGACGTCACAGGCGCCTTGTCGATCTGTGAAGATGCTGCTCTGAAAGGGAACGAAGCGGCTCGGATCCCGGCCGTCCTGCGCCGCTCAGCGGCGGTCGTGGCGCTCGGCTCGGCGGCCGTGCACGTGCTGGCGGGGGCGGACGTGGTCGCGGGCCGGGGCCGTCCCGGCGGGCATGCTCGTCGTCCACCCGCTCCTGGCCCCGGCCCATCACGGCGCGGGTGTGCCCGGGGCGGCGCTGCTGGCGCTGCCCGCCGCCGGGCTCGGGCTGGCCCTGCTCGGCCTCGCCCGGGTCGGCCGCGCCTACCGGGCGGCCGGCGCGTCCTCCGCTGCCGGCACGGGCGCCGGCGCCCCCGCGCGCGGCAGGCCGAGCTCGTCCATGGCCTGCTCGTAGCACTCGTGGAGCAGGTAGAGGCGCTCGACCAGCCGGTGCACGTAGTCCGTCGAGGTGCGCAGCGCCGTCGGCTCGTCCATCAGGTCCCAGAACAGCCAGGACAGCTCCTCGCCCCCTCCGCACCACACCTGGGTGGACGGCGAGAACGACGACCCGAGGGCGGTCACGAACCGGCGGGCCACGGCCCGGCGCAGCCGGGCGGACGCCTCGCGGTAGCGGGCCTGCTCCTCCCGGCGCTGCCGCCGGGCCGGGGCGGTCCTGCGCGAGGCGCGGTCCTCCGGCGGGGGCTCCACCGCCAGGCCGATGGCCCGCCCGAGCAGCGGGACGAGCAGGGGCCGGTCGGCGTCGCACAGCTTGTCGTTGGCGCCGCGCAGGACGGCGGCCAGTTCCCGGTCCACGCAGCGCGGGTCGTCGGTGAACGGGCCGCCGGCCAGCAGCGACGTGAACTCCATGAAGCACGCCCCCCGCGCCGGGTTCTTGTGCTTGCCCCGGCTCAGCATCGGCATCGCGTCGGGCACCCTCGGGTCGGTCGAGAACTCGGACATGGCCCTCGTCTCCTGGTCGAGTCGGTCGGTGGCGTCCCCGGTGGGCGCGGCTGACGGCGGCGGAACCCTACGGAGACCGGCGTGAACGGTCCTCGTCCCCGGGGGATGAGTGGCGCCGTGCGGTCACGGCCGTCGGGCGGCGGAGCGGTAGTCGAGCAAGGCGTTGAGCTGCTGCTCGGCGCGGGTCTCGCGGTCGAGGTCCCGGCGGCTGCCGGTGCTGGCCGCCACGATCCGGGCCGAGCGGAGTTCGCCGAGGGCGTCGACGATGAGCCGGTCGAGGCTGGCGAACGAGCCCCTCGGCGGCGCGGGCGCTGTCATCTCGGACCTCCAGCACGTGGGTGCTGCTCCGGGCCGGGCGGGGCCCCGCCCGCGACCTCAGCGTGATCAGGCACGGGGCGGGCGGCATCATCCGCGACAGACGACGCGGACCGCGGCCGCGGCAGGGCCGGTCCCGCGGCGGGGGAGGCCTCCGCGCCCTCCGCCGTCCCCCGCCGGCGGCGTCGCGCGGACCGGCGTCGGGCGGCCCGCCCCTCGGTCGCCGCCCCGGACGTGCCCGCGAGCAGGATCCTCGCCCAACGGCGGTCCGGGTCCTGGCCGACCAGCACCGCGACGACGAAGAGGGTCAGCGGAACCGCGAGGACGGCGCCCAGCGGCCCCAGGACGATCGTCCACGCGAAGACGGACAGGAACGAGAGGGTGACCGACATCCCGACCGCGTCGCCGACGAACACCGGCTGCAGGACCGACTGCAGGAGGAAGTTCGCCACGGTGTAGAGGACGACCACGAGGACCGCGGTGCCGGGCCCGCCGACGAGCAGCCCCAGCAGCACCGGCGGTGCCAGCCCCAGGAAGAACCCGATGTTCGGGACGTAGTTCGTCAGGAACGACAGCAGCCCCCACAGCAGCGCCAGCGGGACCCCGAGCACCACCAGCCCCACGGTGTCGACGACGGCCACCAGGAAGCCGAATACCGTCGTCACGACGATGTAGCGGCGGGTGTTGCGGGCGAAGTCGCCGAGGGCGGTCCGCAGCCGCCAGGTCCCGGGGGCCTCGGCCAGCCGCTGCGGCAGCCCGGCCGCCTCCGCGGTCATGAACAGCACCGTGGCCAGGACCAGGATCAGGGCGGCCGCCGAGCCGGCGAGCCGCTCGAGGACCCCTCCGACGGCGGACAGCACGTTCTGCGGCGAGATCGACTTCAGCGCCTCCTGCGCCTGCTGCGGGCCCACGCCCCACCCGGCCAGCGTGGACTTCACGTCGTCCAGGAGCTTCTGCCACTCGTCGGAGTACTGGGGCAGCACGGTGGCGAGCTGGCCGAAGGAGACGGCGACCGCGACGGTGAAGGCGATCAGCCCGCCGTCGACGAGGAGCACGGCGAGCCCGACCGCGAGGGCCCGCGGCACCCGGTGGCGCTCCAGCGCGCCGATGAGCGGGTGCACGACCACAGTGAGCACGAACGCGAGCAGGACGGGGGCGAGGAACCGGGCGGCGTTGGAGATGCCCCACAGCGCCACCGCCGTCCCGGCCACCCCCAGCACGACGACGAGCCACAGGGGGAGGGCACGGCCTGCCTCGCGCTCGGGCATGCCGACCACGATGGCCGGGCGCGGGGACCGGGGCGTCACCTCCGAGGGGTGACCCGGTCGGTCAGTCGTAGACGACCGCGGTCCGCAGCAGCAGGTCCTGCACCGAACGGTTCTCCCGGCTGACCAGCACCCACAGCAGCCCGATGGGGAAAAGCGCGCACAGCACCGCCCGCACGGCGCTGCGGCCCAGCCCGAGGCGCCTCCCGGAGCCGCCGGTCACGCGCAGCCCGAGCAGCCGGTCGCCGTAGGTGTGCCCGCTGACGGCCCAGGTCACGGTGAAGTAGAGGATCTGGACGCCGAGCCCGGCGAGGAGCAGCGTCCGTGTCGAGGGGTTGGGGAAGGTGAAGCTCGTCGGGCCGAGGAGGAACCGGGTCGCCGCGACGGCCGTGTAGCCCCCGACCACGGCCAGCACGACCACGGCCAGGTCCGCGACGTTGGCGAGGGAGCGCGTGATCAGTCCGGCGCGGGCGCCCAGGATGGCGGCCCGGGCTCCCTCGGCGACGGTCGCCGGGGACGGCGCGTCGTGCCACGGCGCGGCGGCGGGCGGCGGTCGCCGCTCCTCAGCCGTCGTCACGGTCCGCGCTCCCGCCTGTCCGGGGGTCGGGCACGGCCGGGTCGGCCCGCCGTCCGTGGCGGCGCAGCAGCCGGTCGACGACCCGCTCCACCGCCCGGTCGGCGTCCGCCCCCTGGTCGCGCACGCTGCGCACCACCTCGGAGGTCACCGACCCGGTCGACATGCGCAGCAGACCCGGCAGGTCGATCTCCTGGACGACGTACCGGGCGAGGCCGGCGACGTCCGTGCGGGCGATGACCCGGTCGACGTCCACCCGGTCGACGGCGCGGTCGAGGTCGACCCGGCCGACGGCGCTGTCCAGGTCGACCCGCGCCACGACCGCGTCGAGGTCGACGCGGTCGATCACGCGGGAGACGTCGACCTTGTCCACCAGCGTGTCCAGGTCCAGCCGGGCGGCCACGGCGTCGAGGTCGACCCGGGCCACGACCGCGTCGAGGTCGACGCGGTCGATCACGCGGGAGACGTCGACCTTGTCCACCAGCGTGTCGAGGTCCAGCCGGGCGGCCACGGAGTCGAGGTCGATCCGGGCGGCGACGGCGTCGATGTCGACCCGGTCGAGGACGGCGTCGATGTCCACCCGCGCCACGACCGCGTCCACGTCGAGCAGCGCGGCCAGCCGGTCCAGGTCCACGAACTCGCGGACGAGGGCCGGGACGTCGAGCCGGGCGAGCACCGCCCAGGTCACCTCGGGCACCAGGCGGTCCGCCGCCACCCCCAGCACCCGGACGGCGGCCGACGCCGGGTGGGCGAGCACGCGGGCCACCGGTCCCTGCAGGGCGCGGCGCAGGACCGGTATCTGCCCGGTGAACGGCAGCCGCGGGCGGTTGCGCGCGGCCGCCTCCACGGCGTACCGGACCACCGCGGCCGTGACCGCCAGGACCGCGAAGGCGCCGTCGACCGCGTCGTCCACCGCGCTGCTGTCGGCACGGAGGCGGACCGCGTCCCGCGGGGCGGCCGGCCGGGCCGGCGGGTCCACCGGGATCACGGCCACGGGAACCGGCCGCCCGCTGCGCGACTCATGCGTTCCTCCTGGCTCCCGTCCGGGCCGCCATGGTCGGGCACCGGCGGGACGTTTTCCTCATCCCCAGCGGGTGAGCCGGACCCGCCCGGAGCCCGGCCATGCTCAGGGTCCCGGCCGAGCGCGGCGCCGCCCCGGCCGGGTCGGACGTGCCTGACGGAGGGGGCCCTTCGCCCCTGACCGAGGACGGCGCGGTTCGGAACTCTGGACGCACGACGACAAGCCAGCTGCGGCCGCGGGAGGAGAACGGCACGAAGACCGGCCGGAGGGGCACCTGGGAGGGCATCGCATGACCGGGTTGTCGACCGCCGGAACGTCCCCGCCGCCCGGCGGGCGGGGCGGCGCACCGGAGCGGCACCGCATGGCGCTGCTGGCGTCGAAGCTCGCCCCGCCGCAGCCCGCTCATGCCACGGTGCTCCGTCCCCGCCTGCTCACCCTGCTCACGCGGGAGGTGCAGCGCTCGCCGCTCACCCTCCTGTCCGGCCCCGCCGGCTCGGGCAAGACGGTGCTGGCGGCCTCCTGGCGGCAGAGCCAGGACGCGGGGCGGACGATCGGCTGGCTGACCCTGGACGACTACGACGACGACCCGGCGACCTTCTGGTGCTACGTCGTGGAGGCGCTGACCGGCGCCGGCGTGCGGCTGTCCGAGGTGCCGACGATGGTCGGCGGCGAGCCGCCGCCCGGCTGGTGGATCCCCCGCCTGGCCGCGGACCTCGCCGCCTGCCCGCAGCCGGTCGTGCTGGTGGTCGACAACGCCGACCACCTCACCGACCGGTCCATCGTCGCCGGCCTCGATCTGCTGCTCCGGAACGCGGCCAGCCGGCTCCGCCTGGTGCTCTGCGCCCGGGCGGACCCGCTGCTGCCCCTCCACCGGTACCGGCTGGCCGGGACGCTCGCCGAGATCCGCACCGACCAGCTGGGCTTCACGCCCGACGAGACCGGTGAGCTGCTCGCCGCGATGGGCGTGCCGGTGACGGCGGAGGTCGCGGCGGCCCTGTGCGCGGAGACGCAGGGCTGGGCGGTCGGCCTCCGGCTCGCCGCGGCACCGCTGCGGCAGGGCGTGCCGCCGGAGCGGCTGGTGACGTCGCTCGCGCACGACGACGGCAGCGTGGCCCAGTACCTCTTCGCGGAGGTCCTGGAGGGGCAGCCGGCCAGCGTCCGCCGGGTCCTGCTGCGCACCAGCGTGACCGCGGAGCTGTGGCCCGACCTGGTGGACCGGCTCTGCGCCCGCAAGAACGTCCGGCACGCCCTCGCCGGGCTGGCGCACGCCAACGCCTTCGTCGAGGAGTCCCCGGGCGCCCCCGGCGGCTTCCGCATCCACCCCCTGTTCCGGGAGATGCTGCAGGCCCAGCTCGGCTACGAGCACCCGGGCGAGCTGGCGGCCCTGCACCGGATCTGCGCCGAGTGGTACGCCGCGGCCGGGCGCGCCCCGGAGGCGGTCGGCCACGCCGTCGCCGCCGAGGACTGGGCCTTCGTCACCCGGCTGCTGATCGACGACCTGCTCGTCGCCCGCCTGCTGGCGCACGGCACCGATCCGGCCCTGCGCAGCCTGCAGTCCCTCCCACCGGCGCTGCCCGGCTCCGAGGCCGCGGTGATCCGGACCGTCGCCGCCGTGGCCGGGGGGCGCGCCCCGGCACCCGACGACCTCGCCGCGGCGGGCCGCGCGCAGGACGAGGGCAACCGGCTCCCGTTGCGCGTGTCGGCCACGCTCGCCTGCCTGACGGCGGGTGCGGGGGAGGGCACCGCGGCCGCGCCGTCCCTCGCCCGTGTCGATGCCGCCGCCGCGCTCGTCGCCGAACTGCCCGACGACGAGGGCCAGGCGCGGCGGGAGTGCGCGGCGGTGCTGAGCGACCTGCGGGTGTCGGCCATCCTGCGCACGGACGCCCCCACGGGCGCGCTGCTCGGCGTGCTGCGCGCCGCGGCGACCGCCGCCCAGGCCGCGGGCTCCCGCCGGCTGCGCTGCCGCGCGGTCGGCCGGCTCGCCCTCGTGGAAGCGCTGGAGGGGAACCTGACCCGGGCCGCCCAGCTCGCCGGGGAGGCCGAGGCGATCGCCGGCGAGGACGGCGCGGACGAGGCCGCCCGCGACCCGGCCGCGGCGACGGCGCTCGCCTGGGTCCACCTCCGCCGCTACGCCCTGGTCGAGGCGCGCGAGTGGTCGGGACGGGCCCGCCAGCGCGATCGGTCCGGCGGCCCGGGCGCGGCGCTGGGCCCCGTCCCGCTGCAGGCCGTGCTGCAGGCGCAGCAGTTCCGCCTGCGCCACGAGTACGACCTCGCGGAGCAGGTCCTGCGTCCGCACCTGCAGGGACCTCGCCTGCCCCGGTGGGTCGCGGAGCAGGTCGTGACCGAGGTGGTCCGGCTCGCCGTGGCCCGTGGGCACGTCGACGCGGGCCTGGCCATCCTCCGGGACCGCAGCTCCGACGAGCCGTGGAGCCGGCGGGTGCGCGCGGCCGCCGGCCTCCTCGGCGGGGAGCCGACGACGGACGAGCCGGTGACGGCCGAGCCCTCGGCGTCCGTGGCCGAGGCGGTGGAGTCGGCGGTCATCCGGGCGTGCCAGCTGCTCGAGGCCGGCCGGGTGACCGCGGCGGCCGAGGAGCTCGCCGCCGCGCTCGAGCTGGCCCGGCCGGAGATGCTGCGCTGGCCGTTCGTCGACACCCCGCCCCAGGCGCGCCGCCTGCTGCGGACCCACCCGCGGTTGCAGTCGCTGGGTGCCTGGCTCAACCCGTCGAGCGGGGCGCAGCCTCGTCCGACCGAGACCGGCGCGCCGGCGGCCGCGGCGGGACCCGTGGTCATGCAGGAGCTGAGCGACCGCGAGATGGAGGTCCTGCGGTACCTCGCGGAGATGCTCTCCACGGCGGAGATCGCGGCCACCATGTTCATCTCGGTGAACACGGTGCGCACGCACATCCGCAGCATCCTGCGCAAGCTGGCGGTGAGCCGGCGCAACCAGGCGGTCCGGCGGGCGCGCGAGCGCGGCCTGCTCTGACCGCCGCACCTCGTACGCGCCGGACGAGGCGGGCCGACAGCCGCAGGGGAAGCGTGATCGCGAAGAACAGCGAAGCAGGCGCCCGCCCAGTGGGAGGACGATGGCGATGGAGGCGGCTGGGACCCGGTACGAGCTACGGGTCGGCACCCTGGTCAGCAGGGCGGCCCTCACCACCTTCCGCGTGCCCGTGCAGCGGGCCGCCGTGCCGCGCAACACGGTGTACCGGATCCGCGTGCCCACCGACTGCGACCTCTCGGAGCTGCTGCACCGGCTGATCGAGCGCGGCGTGCAGGTCCTGGAGATCCGGCGGTGCCCCGAACCGCGCGCCCGGCCCCGGGACCAGCCTGCCCCGCAGGACGCGCTCGCGGACGAGTCCGGGGAGGTCCCCGCCGACGGCGTCGTCGTCCCCTTCCGGGCGAGGACCACCCAGCCGGGGCCGGGGTCCGGTCCCGCACCGGATGGTTGCTCCGCCGGGTGACCCGGTGCGCCGCGCGGGGCCGATCGCGTTCATTCGATGCGGACGATGCCGCGCCGCCGGAGGGAGCACGACGCTGCGGACGCACACCACCGCAGCTAGGAGGACAGGCACATGACGGGCACCTCGAACCGCGGGACCCCGGAGAACACCGGATACGCCGACACCGACGACCGGTACGGCGAGGCGCCGACGGCGTGGGCCGGCTGGGTCGTCTTCGGTGGCGTCATGCTGATCATGCTGGGCG
The DNA here is from genome assembly GCF_059428245.1 of Geodermatophilus sp. SMS 5-13. Taxonomy (NCBI): domain Bacteria; kingdom Bacillati; phylum Actinomycetota; class Actinomycetes; order Geodermatophilales; family Geodermatophilaceae; genus Geodermatophilus; species Geodermatophilus sp. SMS 5-13. The sequence continues at coordinate 3,098,019 of NZ_CP165729.1, read as the reverse complement.
CGTTCCAGATCATCGAAGGCCTCGTGGCCCTGTTCGACGACGGCTTCTACGCGGTGAACTCCTCCGGCCTCATCGTGAACGTCGACTACAACACATGGGGCTGGATCCACCTGACGATCGGCGTCATCGGCGTCCTCGCCGGCATGGGGCTCCTGGCCGGGAACATGGCGGCGCGGGTGGTCGGCGTGATCATCGCCTGCCTGAGCGCGCTGGTGAACCTGGCGTTCATCTCGGCCTACCCGGTGTGGTCGGCCATCATGATCACGCTCGACGTCATCGTGATCTACGCGATCATCGTCCACGGGCGCGAGCTCAAGGGCTACTACCGCTGAGCTCCGCCCCCCGACCCGCCCCGGCCCGCTCCGCCGCGCACCGCGGAGCGGGCCGGGTCGTGTTCCGGGATGGCTCGCGCAGCCGGATCGTCCGCCCCGGGTGACGTGCGGGGCGGGCCGGCCGGGGGACCGTGGCCGGCGACCGCTCCCCAATCCTCGTCCGCTGGAGGAGACATGACCGCAGACCTCGAGCAGGCACCCGACCTCGACGACCTCGGCCCCATCGACTACATCGTGGTGGCCTTTCCGACCGACCGGATGACCGGCGAGGCGCTGCCGCTGCTCGTCGACCTCGTCGACCGGGGCGTCATCCGCATCCTCGACCTCGTGTTCCTGCGCAAGGGCGAGGACGGCAGCGTCACGACGCTCACCCAGGTCGACCTGCAGCGGATGCAGGTGCTCGAGGCGGCACTGTTCGACGGCGCGGCCTCCGGCCTGCTCGGCCCGGACGACGTCGCCGAGGCCGCCGAGGCGCTGGAGCCGGGCACGGCGGCCGGCGTGCTGGTCTACGAGAACACGTGGGCCACGCCGTTCGCCGCCGCGCTGCGCCGTTCCGGCGGCCGGCTCGTGGCCTCCGGCCACATCCCGGTCCAGGCCCTGGTCGAGACCCTCGACGCCCTCGAGGCCGAGGAGCAGACGGCCTCCCGGGAGCCGGTCGGCTGACCGCCGGCCCCGGCTACAGGAGCCGGGAGTTCCAGTCCGGCTCCACCGCGGCCCAGTCCAGCGCCCACCGGCGGGCCCGGTGGGCGTCCAGGGCGTAGCACAGGAACGCGTAGAGGGTGCACGTCGCCATGGGCACCGCGATCAGTGCCGACGCACCCATGGCCGCCGCCGACGCCGGGATCGTGGCGCGGTCCAGCGGTGCCCGGGACAGGACGCCCTCCGCGGTCACCCACACCGGCACGGCCGTGCCCTCCGCGGTGCCGGGCGCGACCGGCACCAGGCCCTCCCGGGACGTCCCGCCGGGCACCGGCCACACGGCCAGCGCGACCACCGTCGTGGCCGAGTAGGCGCCGTCGCCGTCCGGGCGCCGTGCCGGCGCGTCCTCCAGCAGCACGGCGCGGGCCGGGATCCGCTCGGCCACCTCGACGGCCGCGACCGCCTCGAGGCGCGCGGTCGTCGCGCCGGCAGCGGCCACGGCGAGCACGGGGGCGGCGAGGAACGCGAGGACGACGACGAGCCGGCCGATCATCTGGACGCGGTCCGAGCCGCGCTTGAGCGGTCCGGAGCCGAGGGCGAACCGGCGCAGCGACCGGCGGACCGGGCGGTCCCTCGGCGCGGTCATGGGCGGCCGGCCTCAGACCAGGACGCGCCGCTTGAGCTGCTCGAACTCCTCCTGGCTGATCGCGCCGCGGTCGAGCAGCTCCTTGGCGCGGGCGATCTCGTCGACGCCGTGGAAGCCCGGCGCCGCGACCGACCGGATGTAGTCGTCGGTCTGCTGCTTCGCCGCCTCGGCCTGCCGGGTGTCGCGGTCGGCCATCGCGCGGCCCTGGGTGATCAGGTACGTGAGCGAGCCGATCAGCGGGATCACGAGGACGAACACGATCCAGCCGGCCTTGGCCCAGCCGGAGACGTCGTGCCGGCGGAAGAGGTCGGCGAAGACCGTGATGACCAGCCAGAAGTAGACCAGCAGCGCGAAGAAGAGGACGAACGTCCACATCAGGTCGACCAGCGGGTAGTCATCGGCGGCCGCGATCATGGTCCACCTCCACGAGGGGATGCTGTGTCCCGCTCAGGATGGTGACCGCCGGGTCGCGGAACCATCGTCCGGCCCGGATGAGGTCGCAGGTGGCGGCACGGGCCAGGCTCGGCCATCGGATCGGACCGGGGCGTCCCGGGGCGGGCGGAGGAATCGTCCGGCTCGCCGAACGGCTCTCTGGAGGGCCTTGCGCAACGGTGCCCGCCCGAGCCGGAAGGAGCGCGCAGATGGGACGTCAGGTGTACGAGCTCCGGGTGCGTGGACCGGTCCCCGCCGAGGTTCTCGAGGAGATCGGCGCGGAGGACCTCGGCGAGGAACCGCCGCTGACGATCCTCCGGACGGAGCCGACGGATCAGCCGGGGTTGCACGGCATGCTGCAGCGGTTGCGCAGCCTGGGGCTGGACCTGATGGAGGTCCGCACCGCCACTCCCGATCCGTCCGACAGCGGCGCGACCTGAGCGCGCGATGTCGTCCGGCCTGGCGGTGACCGGTGCGTTCCTCGCCGGGTCGGCCGTCTCCGCGGGCGCGACCGTCGCCGTCCTGACGGTGTGGGCCCGGGTCCGCTACGCCCGTCGCCTGCCGTCCTTCCGCTGCCGCCTCGGGCCGCCGCCCGGCCGGCGCGGGCACCGTGCGCGGTGGTGCCTGCGCCGCTCGTGGGCGACCTGGGTCGACGACGTGCTGCTGGTCCGGTCCGGCGCGCTGCGGCTGTGGCTCACGCCGCTGCGCGTCGGCGTCGCCCGGGACGTCACGATCCAGGCCCTGGGGCCGGGCGAGGTGCGCGGCCTGGGGAAGCGGCCGGTCGCCCTGCGGCTGACCGGGCGCGACCTGGGGATGGTGGAGATCGCCGTGGCGGCCGAGAGCGCCGACCGGCTCGTCGGCCCCTTCCTGACCGCGGCCCTGTCGGGCCTCCCCGACGCGCCCCGCGAGCGCGGGGGCTGAGGTGCGCCGGTCATCCCACCGGGGTGAAGGCGCAGGCCCCGGGGCAGGCCAGGATCTGCCGCGACGCACCCGTGCGAGGGAGGACCCATGCCGCTGCTCGACCTGTTCTGGACCCTGCTGATCATCTTCTGCTGGGTCCTGTGGTTCATGCTGCTCTTCCGGGTCTACGGCGACCTGTTCTCGCGCACCGACATCGGCGGCTGGGGCAAGGCCGGCTGGGTCGTCGTCACCCTGCTCCTGCCGTTCCTCGGGGTGTTCGTCTACCTGATCTCGCAGGGCAACGCGATGACGGAGCGGGCCGTGCGGGCAGCCGAGCGGCAGCGCGCGGCGACCGACGCCTACATCCGGTCGGTGGCGGCCGACGCCGAGGCCGAGCAGCTGGCGAAGGCCCGCGACCTCCTGCAGAGCGGCGCCATCACGCCCCAGGAGTACCAGCGCATGGTGCCGTCGGTGCACAGCTGACCCAGCCCCGGAGCGGCCGCGCTCCCGGCGGCCGCCGGCCCGTCCGTCGTCCCTGAGGAGCCGTCATGTCCCAGACCCCGCACGATGCGCAGCCGACCCCGGTGGGCACGGACGAGTCCCTGTCCCGCCTCGCCGCCCCGCTCCCCGCCCCCTCGCGGTCGACGTCGGGGAGCTGGCAGAACTGGGCCTACTTCGGTGCCGTGATCATGGCGCTGATCGGCCTGTTCTGGGCGGTCCTCGGGCTCGTCGCCCTGGTCGACGAGGAGTACTTCACCTTCCGGACCAACCGGCTGCTCGCGCTGCACAGCTACGCGGCGTGGGGCTGGGTCCACCTGCTCGGGGGGCTGCTGGCCCTGGTCGCCGCGGCCGGGATCCTGCGGGGCGCGCACCGCTGGGCCCGGATCACCGGCGTCGTCGTCGCCGGGCTCTCCGCGGTGGTGAACCTCGGCTTCCTGGGCGCCTCACCCGTCTGGTCGACGCTGCTGATCGCCCTCGACGTCGTCGTCATCTACGCGCTGACCGTGCACGGCTGGGAGCTCGAGGACGGCTGAGGCCCGGCGCCGCCGCCACGGCAGCACCCCCTCGATCTCGACCTCGAGCGAGAAGCTGAGGACGGTCCGGATCAGCACGATCACGGCCAGGATCAGCACGTTCTCCAGCGTCGGCGCCACGGCCACCGTGCGCACCAGGTCGGCGGCGACCAGCACCTCCAGGCCGAGCAGGATCGCCGCCCCGAACGACCGGCGCAGCACCCGGTAGACCGTCGCGCCGTCCCGCCCGCGCCGCCAGCAGCGGGCCGCCTGCCCGAGCGCCAGCACCAGCCCGAGGAGCAGGACGACGGCGCCGACCACCTCGAACAGCTGCGCCGTCCGCTCCATCACGTCGGAGAAGGACATGGCGGGCTCCGCGGCCGGGCCTCAGGTCCGGGCACCCTCCGGCGCCGGCTTCGGCGCGCGGGGGAGGAGCAGCGCGGCGACCCAGCCGATGACGGCGAAGCACTCCACCACCAGGATGGCCGCGACGAACTGCCGGTTGCCGGCGGTCGCCGCCACGACGAGCACCGAGCCGGCGATGGCCACGCCCAGGGACGAACCGAGGTTGGAGACGCTGCGCGAGACACCGGAGATGTCGCCCTGGACCTTCTCCGGCCACGCCGACTGGACGACGTTGACCGACGCGGTGAGCATCACGCCGACGCCGAACCCCATCAGGAACAGACCCGGCCAGTACGTCCAGATCGCGGAGTCCACCCGCGCCAGTGCCAGCAGCAGCCCGAGACCGACGATGGTCAGCGTGAACCCGGCCCGGATCAGCCGCCGCTGCGGATGCCGGCTGGCCATCCGCTGCGCCAGCCCCGAGGCCAGCAGGACGCCGATCGTGGCCGGCACCAGCATCAGACCGGTCTGGATCGCCGAGAAGCCCCGCTCCTGCTGCAGGAACACCGAGATCACGAAGAACGCCCCCTGCATGACCAGCCACTGGACGGTCTGGGTGACCAGGCCGAGGTTCGACGTCCGGTTGCGGAACAGCGAGGGCGACACCAGCGGTGGGTGACCGCGCCGCTCCCGGGTCTGCGCGTACAGGAAGTACACGGCGAGGACCAGGGCGCCGAGCGCGACCAGGATCCACACCCGGGCCGCTCCCCAGCCGTAGGTGTTGGTCTGCAGGATGCCGAAGACGAGGAGGAACAGCCCGGCCGCCGACAGCACGGCGCCGACCACGTCGAACGGCGGCCGGTCGGCGGCCGGCGGCGGATCGGCGATCCGCCGCGCGAGCAGCGCGATGGCCGCCACGACCAGCACCTGCAGCAGGAACGAGGCCCGCCAGCTGATGTAGCTGGTGATCAGGCCCCCGATCAGCGGTCCGGTGGCGGAGCCGAGGCCGGCGGCACCGCTGACCACGCCGAACCACTTGGCGCGGGTCTTCATGTCGGTGAAGAAGACGGTGATGAGGATGTAGATGGGCGGGATCAGCAGCGCCGAGCCGACCCCCTCCAGCAGGGAGTAGCCGATGGTCAGCATGCCCAGGCCCTGGGCGAGCGAGGCGAGGAGCGCTCCGGCCGCGTAGATGATCAGCCCGAGGATGAAGCAGAACTTGCGGCCCCAGATGTCGGTCAGCTTGCTGCCCGGGATCATCAGCGCCGCCATCGTCAGCGTGAACAGCGTGATGGTGGTCTGGATCCCCGCGACGTCGGTGTCGAGGTCCTCGGCGATCGTGCTGATCGCCACGTTCATGTTCGACGCTGCGTAGCTGGCGATGAACTGGGCGAGCGCGAGCGGCAGGACGACGGCGCCCGCCGTCGCCACCGCCGCACCGCTGCCGGCGCCGGTCCTGGTCATGGCATGTCCTCCGATGCGGGATCGGCGCCGGACGGTCGGGCGGGACCTACTCGGTGCGCTGCTCCGGGACCACCTGGTCGGCGAGGGCCGCCGCCCCGAGGACCGCGCGGACGACGTTGCCGGCCGCGGCGGTGATCCGGGCGCTGCCGACGATCGGGGCGATGGCGACCAGCACGGCCTGCGCCTTCTCCAGCGTCACGTCCGAGTCCGCTGCCGCCTCGAGGGTGACGAGGTAGGACGCCGGCGCGGCATCCATCGCGACCAGCGCCGCGAGCCGGACCAGCAGGTAGGTCTCGGCATCCAGCCCCGACCGCTCGAGCGCGTCGAGGTTCATGGCGAGCACCTGCTCGAGGACGGGCGCGTCGCCCTGGGCGATGCGGGGGAGTGCGTTCTCGGGTGCGGCCTGGGTCATGGCTCCTCCTGGATGCGGGGTTCCTGCATGCGGGGCGGACGGCGTCCAGCCTCGGCAGCCGGACACCGTCCGTCGTCACCCGCCGCGGACGAGGCGCCGGCGGCTCAGCGAGGCGGCCGCCCGTCGAGCGCGGCGTCGAGGGTGACCGCCGCGTCGATGAGGGACAGGTGGGTGAACGCCTGCGGGAAGTTGCCGATCTGCTCCCCGGTCAGGGCGATCTCCTCGGAGAACAGCCCGACGTGGTTGGCGTAGGTCAGCATCTTCTCGAAGGCGGTGCGGGCGTCGTCGAGCCGCCCGGCGCGGGTCAGCGCGTCGACGTAGGCGAAGCTGCACAGCGAGAAGGTGCCCTCCGAGCCCTGGAGCCCGTCGGGGGAGGCCTCGGGGTTGTACCGGTAGACCAGGCTGTCGGTCACCAGCTCGGAGTCCATCGCCTGCAGGGTCGTGGTCCACCGCGGATCGCGGCCGTCGATGAAGCCCACCGTCGGCATGCGCAGCAGCGCGGCGTCGAGGACCTCGGTGTTGTAGTGCTGCACGAACGCCTGGCGCTGGAAGTGGAAGCCCCGGTCCATGACCTGCCGGTAGATCTGGTCCCGTTCGGCGGTCCAGCGGTCCAGCGGGGCGGGGCGGCCGTGCTCGGCGGCCAGCCGGATCCCGCGGTCGAAGGCCACCCAGCACATCACCCGGCCGTACGTGAACGGCTGCCGCCCGCCGCGGGTCTCCCAGATGCCCTCTTCGGGCTGGTCCCAGTTCTCGGCCAGCCAGTCCAGCACCTGGCTGATCGCCGTCCAGCCCTGGTGGTTCAGCGGCAGCCCGGCCCGGATCCCGGCGTACATGCTGTCGAGGGCCTCGCCGTAGATGTCCAGCTGCAGCTGCTCGGCGGCGCCGTTGCCGATCCGCACCGGGGCCGACCCGCGGTAGCCGCGCCAGTTCTCGAGTTCGTCCTCCTTGAGATCGGAGGAGCCGTCGATGCGGTACATGATGTTCAGCGGTCCGCTGTCGCTGCCGGCCCGCTCCCGGATCCGGTCGGCAAGCCACACCCCGAACTGGCCGGCCTCCTCGCGGAAGCCGAGCCGCATGAGCGCGAAGACCGAGAACGAGGCGTCGCGCACCCAGGTGAAGCGGTAGTCCCAGTTGCGCTCGCCGCCCACCTGCTCGGGCAGCCCGGTCGTCGGCGCCGCCACCAAGCCGCCGCTCGGCGCGTAGGTCATCAGCTTCAGCGTGATCGCCGAGCGGTTGATCATCTCCCGCCAGCGGCCCCGGTAGGTCGACCTGGCCAGCCACGCGCGCCAGAAGCCCACCGTCTCGTCGAACAGCTGCTGGATCTCGGCCGGGTGGATCTCCCGCGGCGGGCCGTCGCCTCCGGTCTCGACCACCACGCCGCGGGTCTGCCCCGCGCCGAGCGTGATCGACGCCTGCAGGTCCCCGTCCACGATGTTGCCGCGGCCGAGGTGCTCGTCGTCCGGCTCGCGGACCAGATGCATGGTCAGCGATTCCCCGTCGGACCGGAAGACCGCCCCGTTCTCGCTGACCTCGATGCGGTGCGGTTGCCGCCCGTAGTCGAAGCGCGGCGCGACGTCGACCTCGAAGCTGATCTGGCCGCGCACGCAGTTCAGCAGCCGGACCAGCCGGTGCCGGCCCGTGGCCGCGGCTCCGGCCGGCGGCATGAAGTCGACCACCTGGCCGGTGCCGCTGTCGGTGAAGAACCGGGTGACCAGCACCGCGGTGTCCGGGAAGTACGCCTGCTTGGACGTCCAGCCGGTGCCCCGCGGGCGGATGCGGAAGCGGCCGCCGCGTTCGTCGTCCAGCAGGGCACCGAAGATGCTCGGGGAGTCGAAGCGGGGGGAGCAGAACCAGTCGATCGACCCGTCGGTGGTGACGAGCGCGGCGGTCTGCAGGTCGCCGATGATGCCGTGGTCGGCGATCGCGGTCTCGAGCGGGGCGGTCTGGGTCATGCGGCCGACCGTCGCCGCGGCGGTCCGTGGACGCCTCATCCCCGGGGGGTGATGAGCCGCGAGCGGGTCCGGAACCACCCTGGGCCGCTGACGGCCGGGCGCCGCGCCCGCCTGCCGCGGGAGAGGACAAGCTCATGCGCCGCTTCGCTGTCGGTCTGCTGATCCTGCTCAGCTCGCTGTGCCTGTTCCTGTCCAGCACCTCGCTGTGGGTCCGGCACAACGTGATCAACACGCAGGTCTTCGTGTCGAACGTGGAGACGATCGCCGACCTGCCCGAGGTGGAGGCGCGGGTCAACCAGGAGGTCACGGCCACGGTCATGGCGAACACGCAGGTGCAGGACGCCATCACCGCCGTCGTCGACGCCCTCCCGCCGCGCCTGCAGCGGTTCCAGCCCACCGTGGAGAGCGGCGTGCAGTCGGTGATCTCCGCGGGCGTCGGGCGGCTGCTCTCCAACGACCCGTTCCGGCCGCTGACCGAGGCGGCGATCACCTCGGCGCACGACCAGCTGATCAACGGCCAGCCGGTGCGGTTCACCCTGGGGCAGGCCAAGGCGCGGGTCCCGGACTCGCTGAAGACGGGCATCGCGGGTCAGGTCCTGGACCTCGTCCCGGACGACGTGGGGTTCACGGTCGTCACCCCGTCCGACGCGCCCCAGCTCTACAACGCCATCGACCTGCTCAAGTCGGTGTGGTGGTGGCTCGGCCTGATCGCCCTGGTCGCGCTGGCCGGGGCGCTCGGGGTCTCCCGGCGCCGCCGGGGCACGCTGCGCGCGTGGGCGGTCACGACGGCGGTGCTGGCGTTCCTCGCCCTGCTGACGCTGCGGGTCGCCCGCGGGCAGGTGATCACGGCGGCCCGGCCGGAGAACCGGGACGCCGTCGGCGCCGTCTACGACGTGCTGGCCGGGAGCCTGCGGGTGTGGACGCTGTGGCTGCTCGTCATCGCCCTGTTCGTCCTCGTCGAGACCCTCGTCTGGGGGCACCTCGGCATCGTGTCCGGGATCCGGCGCGGGACCGCCGCCGCCCGGGCGCAGGTCCAGCGCCGGCGCGAGGAGCGCGCGGCCGCCGCGGCGGCGGCCGCCGCGAGCCCCGCGGTCGAGGGCGCCGAGCCGGAGCCGGTCCGCGAGGAGTCCTGGCCGAAGCGGGTCGCGGCCGAGACCCGCGCGTTCGTGCAGGGCATGGAGCTCGACCGGCGGGCCGCGGCCTTCGGCGCGTTCGTCGAGGCGCACTTCCGGACGGCGCGGTGGGCGGGCATCGGCGTCGGCGTCGTCGTCCTGCTGCTCTGGCCGTCGCCGACGCTGTCCGTGCTCATCTGGATCGGCGCCGTGGTCGCTCTCTACGTCTGGGCGCTGGAGTGGCTGCGGTCGAAGGCGCCCGCCGAGGTGGCGAAGGATGCCCGGTTGGAGGGCCTCGCCGAGGCCGAGGCGCGGGCGGTCGACCAGCCGGCCGGGGCCGACGGATCGGTGGCGCTGCCGGTGCCGCGGCCCTCGACCGACGGTGCCGCCGCTCCCGCACTCGTGGGGGCCGGTGCCGGCCGGACGGCGGTCGCCGCCCCTCCCGCGCCGGTGCGGGAGCTCGAAGAACCGGTGCTCCGTCCCGAGGTGCTCTCCAGCCTCAGCGGCCGGCTCGACCTGCTGGTGCGCCTCGGCCAGGCGCACGACGCGGGGGTGCTGACCGACGAGGAGTTCGCCCGCGAGAAGGCCCGGCTGCTGTCGGTGTGACCCCGGCGCGTCAGGAGCCGCCGGCCGTGGACGACTCGCGCTCGGCGGCCCTGCGCCGGCCCCGGTCGACCGCGCTCACGAACACCCGCAGGACCAGGCCGATGAGCAGCAGGTCGACCACCATCTGCACGGTCACCAGCACCCGGGCCAGCTCGCTCGACGCGCTGATGTCACCGAAGCCCACCGTGGCGAAGACGGTGATCACGAAGTACAGGCTGTCGATGCGGCTCAGCGGCTCGGTGAAGGCCCCGGGGTCGCTGCTGTCGAGCACCACGTACGCCACGGCGAAGAGCAGCAGGAACAGCGGCAGGGACAGCGCGACGGACTCCACCGCGCGCAGGGCGGGATGCGTCGCGCGCAGGATCGCCCGCACCTGCCAGGCCATGAGCAGTCCCATCGCCAGGACGCCGGCGCCGAGCCCGGCGAGCGTCGCCGCGGTGAACGCCCGGTCCAGCGGCAGCACGAAGTAGAGGACGAGCAGGCCGGACGACGTGAGCAGCGTGCGGGCGAGGCCCCGGAGCAGCGCGCCCCGCCCCGGCCCTCCGCCGGTGCGCGGGGGAACGTCCACGCGGGCATGCTCCGGCGCGGACCGGCGGGACAGGATCACCCCCGCTGGGTGAGCAGGGTCAGAGGTCCGACCGTGCCGGCACCCGGCCCGCCGCCGCGGCCTCGGCCAGCGACCGGTGGTCGCGCTCGGTGACGTCGGCATACGTCTCGCCGAAGTCGGCGAGCGCGTTCTCGAACGCGGGGGAGGAGCCGAGGTACCCGGCGATGGCGATGCGGTCGCCGGAGCGGGCGTGCGCCCGGGCGAGGCACCACGCGCACATCTCGCCGTAGATCGTCAGCCCTTCGGGGCGGAGCTCGTCGATCTCGAGCGACCCCTTCCAGTCCCGGAGCTGCCGGACGTAGAAGTCCCGGTCGACGCCGTCGATCCCCGTGCTGCGCTGCCAGCCGAGGAAGATGTCGCTGGCCTGCTGCATCAGCCGCTGGCCGGCGACCACCCGCTGCCCCTGGTTGGCGTACCGGCTCTTGCCGACGAACTCCGCGTGCACCGAGGCCCCGGCCTCCTTGACCTGCAGCAGCAGCGGGTCGTCCTCGTCGCGCCCGACGAGCAGCACGACCCAGCAGCGGGTGCCCACGCTGCCCACGCCGACGACCTTGAGGGCCATGTCGACGAAGGAGTAGCGCTCGAGCAGCGTGCGGCGGTCGACCTGCAGGGACGTCCGGTACTGGCGGATCAGCCCGTGGAACGACGCCGCGAAGTCCTCCTCCTCGGCCGGCTGCACGACGTCGCGCAGCGGGACGAGCAACGGCGCCTCGGTGCGGATCCGCAGCCGGCCGTCGACCACCTCGGTCAGCTTCCCGAACGCCTGCATGGTGTCGCGCGTCCGGGCCTTGTCCAGCGCCCGCGCCAGCCGCTTGCGTGCCCCGTTGTCCAGCCGCGGGGCCAGCTCCCGCAGCGTGTCGTCGGCGTCGATGTGCGAGTACCAGACGTCGATGTCCCGGGTGTCGGCGAACTCCGCCATCGCCCGCCGGTACGCGGCGCCGGCGGCGATCGCGGCGGCGCGCCGCTGCTTGCGCCCGATGCCCTTGCCGCGGGCGGCGACGACGAGGCTGGCCACCAGCCGCTTGACATCGTGCTCGAACGGCCCGGGCAGCGTCTCGTCGAAGTCGTTGGCGTCGAACACCAGCCGCCGCTCGGGGGAGCCGTACAGCCCGAAGTTGGACACGTGCGCGTCCCCGCACATCTGCACGGTGAGGCCGGACACGGGCGCGGTGGCGAGGTCGGCGGCCATGACCCGGGCGGCGCCACGGTAGAAGGCGAAGGGAGACGCGAGCATCCGCCCGTAGCGGATGTCCCGGAGCTCCGGGAGCCGGTCGGCGGCCTGCTCCTCGAGCAGGGTCAGCGGGTCGCGGGACGCCTTCGTCCGGCTGAACGCGGCGTGCGCGTCGAGCGGCGCGCCGGCCCGCAGCGCCTTGCCCGCGGCGCGCCGCTCCTTGGGCGTGGGGCGCCGGGTGCGCGGGGCGGTCTCCGGCGCGGTGGGCGGGCGGTCCACGGTCAGCATGTCGACCTCACATCGTCGAGGAGTGCGTCGGAGTCGGTCAGGAAGGTCCCGACCTCGGAGGCGAGGGCGCCCAGGTTCGCGGCGTTCGGCGCGGCCTTCGCGCGGTCGACGGCGGCCTGGACGGCGTCGACGTCGGTCTGCACGGTGTCCACCGCGTCGGCGTGCTCCGCCCGGGCGTCGTCGGCCAGCTGCATCCAGTCGGCCTGGACGTTCGTCCACGCCTGCTCCACGGCGTCGAGGCCGCCCTGGAGCACGTCGACGTCGCCCAGCCCGGCCACCGACGCCCGCAGGTCGTCGGCGGACGCGCAGACGTCGGGCGGGGACGACGTCGCCGTGGCGGTCTCCGAATCGGAACCCGACGAGCACGCGGCGAGCCCACCGACGCCGACGAGCGCGGCCACGACGGCCGCTGCGGATCTGCTGCGCATGACCCGACGGTGCCGGTGCGCGGCCGGACGCTGCGTCATCCGCGCTGGATGAGGTCCGGACGGGCCTGGCGGCGCGACGCTCGGCGCCGGGATCTCGGTCGCGAAGGAGCCGGAATGACCGCGAACGTCACCAGCCCGTCGGAGGGCGCGACGCCGACCAGGCACACCGGCCTGCGCGTGGCCATCGGCCTGCTCGGCCTGGCCGCCGTCGTCGTGGGCGTCGTCCTGTTGTTCGACCCGGTGGCCGCCGCACGCACCCTCGCCCTGCTGCTCGGCCTGTCGTTCGTGATCGGGGGCCTGCTCGAGGTCGCCGTCGGCTGGCAGTCCGAGCGGCGGCGGTGGGGCTCGGTCGTCCTCGGGGCGATCCTCGTGATCGGCGGCGTCCTCGCCGTCGCGTGGCCGGGGATCACGCTGTTCGCCCTCGCCCTCATCACCGGCCTGTCGCTGATCCTGCACGGCGCGGCGCGGGTCGGCCTGGCCGTCGCCGCCCGGCACGAGATCGACGGCTGGGGGTGGCTGGTCGTCGCCGGCGCGGTCAACGTGGTGATCGGCGTGGTGGCCATCACCTGGCCGCAGGCGACCGTGTTCGTGCTCTCCCTGATCCTCGGCGCGCAGATCGCCGCCTTCGGTCTCCTGCTGCTCGTCTCCGCCTTCTGGCATCCCGGCGCCCGGGACACCACCCCGGCGGCGGCCTGACCCGATCCGAGGTGCCGGCCGGACCGGCGCCGCCTTCGATTCCTGGAGTCGACATGCCCGGACTGCTCCGCGGGATGGCCCGCACCGCCGTCGTCGCCGGCACGGCCACCGCCGTGTCCAACCGCGTCTCGCGACGCCAGGCCAACAAGTGGGCGAACCAGGGGTCCGCCCAGCCGGCCTACATGGCACCGACCCAGGCGCAGCCGCAGCAACCCGCCTACGCAGAACCGCAGTACGAGGAACCGCAGTACCAGCAGGACGCTCCGTCCGGCACCAGCTACGACACCAAGCTCGCCCAGCTCAAGCAGCTGGGGGACCTGCACAACGCCGGCGTCCTCACCGACGCCGAGTTCGAGGTGCAGAAGAACAAGATCCTCAACTCCTGACCGACCCCGGGACCACCCGGTCCCGGCCGCTCCACCCCCGAGAAGAGCACGACCGCGAGGAGAGAAGTTCATGGCCACCATGACCGTCTGGAAGTTCCCGACCGCGAACGGCGCGGCGATCGCGGAGGAGACGCTCAAGGACCTCCAGCGCAAGGAGCTCATCCAGATCCACGACGCCGCGATCGTCACCTACCCCGAGGGTGCGAAGAAGCCGAAGACCCGTCAGCTCAACAACCTGGCGGGGGCAGGCGCCCTCGGCGGCGCGTTCTGGGGGATGCTGTTCGGCCTGATCTTCTTCATCCCGCTGCTCGGCATGGCGATCGGCGCCGGTATGGGCGCGCTCGCCGGCAGCATGAGCGACGTCGGCATCGACGACTCCTTCATCCGGCGGATGCGGGAGGAGATCCAGCCGGGGACGTCGGCGCTGTTCGTCCTCTCCTCCGGCGCGGTCGTCGACAAGGTCAAGGAGGCCTTCCAGGGCCAGGAGATGGTCCTCGTCGAGACCAACCTCAGCCACGAGCAGGAGGACAAGCTCCGCGAGGTGTTCGCGGAGGAGGAGCGGACGCCGGAACCGGCCGGCTGAGCGCGCGACACCGTGGAGGGGCCCGGCCGCATCGGCGGCCGGGCCCCTCCCGCGTCGTCAGGCCACCGGGCGGCTGACGCGAAGAACCGCCGCGGAGTGCGCGGGCAGTTCGTAGGCGTCCTTCACCGGCTGCCCCTCCCGGTCGGTGCCGGCGGTGTCGAGCACGACCTCCAGGTCCAGCGCCGCGAGCCGGGCCGGGCAGAGGAACTCGACCGCGGCGTCGCCGGCGTTGAGCAGCAGGAGGTAGCTGTTGCCGGTGATGGAGCGGCCCTGCTCGTCGCGCTCGCTGATCTCCTCGCCGACGAGCAGGACGCCGAGGCCCTGCAACGGGGTGCCCCAGTCGCCCTGCTGCATCTCCCAGCCGCCGGGGTTGATCCAGTAGACGTCCTTCACGTCGCCGCCGGTGATCGGCCGGCCCTGGAAGAAGTCGCGGCGGCGGAACACCGGCTCGTCCGCGCGCAGCCGCAGCAGCCGCCGGGTGAACCCGACCAGCGAGCGGCGCTCGTCGTCGTCCGCGGCCTCCAGCCAGCTCCAGTCCAGCCAGGTCAGCTCGTTGTCCTGGCAGTAGGCGTTGTTGTTGCCGCCCTGGGTGTGCCCGAACTCGTCGCCGGCCTGCAGCATCGGCACGCCCTGGCTGAGCACGAGGGTGAGCAGCAGGTTGCGCACCTGCCGCCGCCGCAGCGCGGTGACCGCGGGGTCGGTCGACGGGCCCTCGATGCCGCAGTTCCAGCTGTCGTTGGTGTCGGTGCCGTCGCGGTTGTCCTGCCGGTTCGCCTCGTTGTGCTTGCGCTCGTGGCTGACGAGGTCGGCGAGGGTGAACCCGTCGTGGACCGTGACGAAGTTGATGCTCGCCGACGGGCGCCGGCCGTCGTCCCCGTAGAGGTCCGACGATCCGGACAGCCGGGTGGCGAGGTCGCCGAGCTGCTGCGGCCGGCCGGCCCAGAACCGGCGGACGGTGTCGCGGAAGCGCCCGTTCCACTCCGACCAGTTGACCGGGAAGTTGCCGACGTCGTAGCCGCCCGGGCCGACGTCCCACGGCTCGGCGATCAGGTGCACCTGGTTGAGCACCGGATCCTGCAGCAGCAGGTCGAAGAAGGAGGAGAGCTTGTCGTACTCGCGGAACTCCCGCGCCAGGGCGGGGGCGAGGTCGAAGCGGAAGCCGTCGACGTGCATCTCCTGCACCCAGTACCGCAGGCTGTCGGTGATCAGCTGCAGCGTGCGCGGGTGCCCGACGTTCAGCGTGTTGCCGGTGCCGGTGACGTCGTAGGTGCGCCGTCGGTCGTCGGCCAGGTGGTAGTAGGCGGCGTTGTCGATCCCGCGGAAGGCGAGGGTGGGGCCGAGCTCGCTGCCCTCGGCCGTGTGGTTGTAGACGACGTCGAGCAGCACGGCGATGCCGGCGTCGTGCAGGGTGGCGACCATCGTCTTGAACTCCCGCACCACGCCGTGCGGGTCGGCCGCCGCGGCCAGCCGGGGGTCGGGGGCGAAGAAGCCGAGGGTGTTGTAGCCCCAGTAGTTGGTCAGCCCCTCCTCGACGAGGAAGCGCTCGCTCACCCGGTAGTGCACGGGCAGCAGCTCCACGGCGGTCACGCCGAGATGCAGCAGGTGCTCCAGCGCCGCGGGCGAGCCGAGGCCGGCGTAGGTGCCGCGCAGCGGCTCGGGCACGCCGGGATGGCGCTTCGTGAAGCCCTTGACGTGCAGCTCGTGGACGACGGTGTCGGCGAGGGCGCGCCGGGGCCGGGTGTCGCTGCCCCAGGTGAAGGCGGGGTCGACGACGGCGGCGAGGGGCGCGCTGGCGGCGCTGTCGGCGAGGTCCGGGGTCGGGTCCTCGTCCGCCGCGCCGGGCACGTGGCCGAGGAGGGTGTCGTCGTGGTGGACGTCGCGGCCGACCGCCCGGGCGTAGGGGTCGAAGAGCACCTTGCTCGGGTTGCACCGGTGTCCCTCGGCGGGGCGGTAGGGCCCCGAGACGCGCAGGCCGTAGAGCTGACCGGGGCGCAGGTCGGGGAAGTAGCCGTGCCAGATGCCGCCGGTCGAGGCCGGCAGGGCGATCCGCGCCGCCTCCCGGATGCTCGCCGGCTCGTCGAACAGGCACAGCTCGATCGCCTCGGCCACCTCGGAGAAGACGGCGAGGTTCACCCCCCGCCCGTCCCAGGTCGCGCCCAGCGGGTACGGGGATCCGCGGTGCACGCGCATCGCGCTCAGCCTCCGGAGGAGCGGTCGGCCGCCACGAAGCCGGGGGAGCGGCGGCTGGTGATCAGGTCCGCCACGAGCGCCGTCCAGCCGGTCTGGTGCGAGGCGCCGAGGCCGGCTCCGGTGTCGCCGTGGAAGTACTCGTGGAACAGCAGCTGGTCGTGCCAGTCCGGGTCGGTCTGCATGCGCTCGTAGCCGCCGAACACCGGCCGCCGTCCGGCCGGGTCGTCGGCGAAGATCGCCACCAGCCGGTCGCCGAGGACCCGTGCGGCGTCGAGCAGGCGCACGCGGGTTCCCGATCCGGTCGGCACCTCGACGGTCAGCTCGTCGCCGAAGTAGGCGTCCAGCCGGGCGAGGGCGTTGATGATCAGGTAGTTCATCGGGAACCAGATCGGCCCGCGCCAGTTGGAGTTGCCGCCGAACATGCCGGTGCGCGACTCGCCCGGCTCGTAGTCCAGCCGTCCGGCCGCGCCCAGGTCGAGGGGCTGGTCGAGGTGGAAGCGGGAGACCGCTCGCACGCCGTAGGGGGAGAGGAACTCCGCCTCGTCGAGCAGCCGGGGCAGCACCCGTTCGAGCCGGCGCCGCCCGAAGACCGACATCAGCCGGCGGCCCTCGGGGCCCGTGTGCTCGAACTCGGCGAGCGCGTCGAGGCGGTCGCCGTAGTGGCCGGCGAACCACTCGACCCGGCGCCGGAGCGTCGGGAGCTGCTCGAGCAGCTTCTCCGGCGGGGCCACGAACGCCGCCAGCGGCAGCAGCGCGTCGATCGAGTGCGCCCGGATGGGCCAGGACCTCCCGTCCGGGGCGTGGACGGCGCTGTAGTACATCCCGTCCTCCTCGTCCCACAGGCCCTGGTCGGCCATCGCGAGCGCGATGACCCAGAAGTGCTCGAAGAACTTGACCGCGATGTCCTCGTAGGCCGGGCGCTCGACGGCGAGGGTCACCGCCATGCCGAGCAGGCTCAGCTCGAACAGCGCCACCCATGCCGTGCCGTCGACCTCGACCAGCCGGCCGCCGAGGTCCGGCGGGTGGTTCCGGTCGAACGGCGCGATGTTGTCCAGGCCCAGGAAGCCTCCGGCGAAGAGGTCCTTGCCGTCGACGTCGACCCGGTTCATCCACCAGGTGAAGTTGACGAGCAGCTTGTTGAAGATCTTCGTCAGCCAGTCGACGTCCCGGCCACCGTCGATCGCGAACACCCGCATGGCGGCCAGCGCGTGCACGGGCGGGTTGACGTCACCGAAGTCGTACTCGTACGCCGGCAGCTGACCGCGCGGCGTCATGTACCACTCGGAGGTGAGCAGCAGCAGCTGCTGCTTGGCCAGCTCCGGGTCGACGTGGGCCAGCGCGACGGCGTGGAAGGCGAGGTCCCAGGCGGCGAACCACGGGTACTCCCAGTCGTCGGGCATGAGGATCACGTCGCCGGCGTGCAGGTGCTGCCAGCCGGCGTTGCGGCCGAGCCGGCGCCGCTCCGGCGGCGCGGGCTGGCCGGGGTCGCCGTCGAGCCAGCGGTCGACGTCGTAGTGGTAGTACTGCTTGCACCACAGCAGCCCGGCGAAGGCCTGCCGCATGATCCGCGCCTCGTCGTCGGTCGCGTCGTCCGGCGTGAGCCCGGCGTAGAACTCGTCGGCCTCCGCCCGGCGCGCCGTCAGCAGGTCGGTGAAGCCGGCGCCGACGTCGCCCGCCTGCCGCGCCAGCCGGATCCGCACCTCCGCCGTCCCCCCTGGCTCGACGGTCAGGCGGTGGACCAGGGCGGCCTTGGTGCCACGGTGCTCGGGGTCGACCGTCGCCGCCCCGGAGACGACCGCGTCGCCGATCCCGTCCTTCGGGTACGGCGTGCCCCGGTCGACCCCGTACAGGCGGCGCAGGTTGGTCTCGTTCTCGCAGAACATCGCCTCGGGCTCGCCGTCCCAGGAGAGCTCGTAGGAGCCCAGCTCATTGTGCTCGGCGACGATCCGGTCGCCGTCGAGGCGCAGGAGAGGGCGGGGCGCCCCGGGGGACCACTGCCACGTGTTGCGGAACCACAGCGTCGGCAGGACGTGCAGCGTGGCGGTCCCGGCGCCGAGGTTGCGCACCGTGACGCGCATCAGCAGGTCGTCCGGCCCCGCCTTCGCGTGGTCGACGGTGACCTGCCAGTACCCCTCGTCGAAGACTCCGGTGTCCAGCAGCTCGAACTCGCCGACGTCCTTGCCGCGGCGCGCGTTCTCCTCGACGAGCCGGGCGTACGGGAACTCGGCCTGCGGGTAGTGGTAGCGCCAGCGCATCCACGAGTGGGTGGGCGTGGAGTCGAGGTACCACCAGTACTCCTTGACGTCCTCGCCGTGGTTCCCCTCAGGGCCGGCCAGGCCGAACATCCGCTCCTTGAGGATCGGGTCGCGCCCGTTCCACAGCGCGATTCCGAGGCAGAGCCGCTGCTCGTCGTCGCAGATCGCGGCCATGCCGTCCTCGGACCAGCGGTAGGCGCGGGAGCGGGCGTGGTCGTGCGGGAAGGACCACCAGGACTCCCCGTCGGGGCTGTAGTCCTCCCGCACGGTGCCCCACGCACGGGCGGCGACGTAGGGCCCCCACCGGCGCCAGCCCTGCTCGCCCGCGTCCGCCCGCCGCAGGCGCTCCTTCTCCGCGCCGAGCACCTCCGCCGCCCCCTGCCGGGCACCGCCCATGACCGCGCTCTCCTTCGTCCGGGGCCGGGTGCACCGGCAGCCGTGGCCAGGGTCGTGGCCGCAGGACGCCCGGCACCTCCTCCACCGCGCATGACCGGCGGCGGAGGGGGCGGCCGCACGACCAGGGAAGTCATCCGCAGGGGAGGAGGAGCACCCCGGCCCCCGGTGGCTGCAATGACTCCGCCGTTCCGAGGAGACGGGGGCGTCCGCCATGAGCCAGGCTCCGGCACCACCGACCGTGACCCCCGTCCGCGCGACCCCGACCGCCTGAGGAGCGCGTCGTGTGCCGCTGGATCGCCTACGCCGGTTCCCCGCTGCTGGTGGAGGACCTGCTCTACGTGCCCGAGAACTCGCTGATCGTGCAGAGCCTGCACGCGCGGCTCGGTGTCGAGCCGACCAACGGCGACGGGTTCGGCGTCGGCTGGTACGGCGACCGGGAGACGCCCGGGCTGTTCCGGAGCATCGAGCCGGCCTGGAACGACCGGAACCTGCGCGAGGTCGCCGGCCACGTCCGGTCGGGCATGGTGCTGGCGCACGTGCGCGCCTCCACGGGGACCCCGGTGCAGCAGACCAACTGCCACCCCTTCCGCCACGGGCGGTGGCTGTGGGCGCACAACGGTTCGATCGCCGGATTCCGGTCGGTGAAGCGCGACCTCGCGCTGGCCGTCGCGCCCGAGCTGTTCCCCGACATCGAGGGCTCCACCGACTCCGAGCTGTTCTTCCACCTCGCGCTGACCTTCGGGCTGGCGCAGGACCCGCCGACCGCGGTCGCCCGCGCGGTGGGCCTGATCGAGGAGGTCGGCCGGCGGCACGGCCAGGACTGGCCCCTGCAGATGACGGTGGCGACGACGGACGGCGAGACCCTCTGGGCGTTCCGGTACTCCAGCGAGGGGCGGTCCCGGTCGCTGTTCCACAGCACCGACGTCGGCACGCTCAAGGCGCAGTACCCGGACAACCCCGTGCTGCACCGGCTGGACGACGACGCGCGGGTCGTCGTCTCCGAGCCGCTCGGTGACCTGCGGGGCGCCTGGCGCGAGGTGCCGGAGTCGACCTGCGTCGTCGTCCGGAAGGGGGAGCAGGAGTTCCTGCCGTTCGCCCCCACCGTCCTCGAGCCGGCCGGATGACCGCGCTCCCGGGGGCGATCCCCCCGTGACCGTCACCCTGGGGGCGCCGCGGCCGGCCCTGCGCCCGGGGGCCGTCCCGACGGTCGGTGTCGAGGAGGAGTTCCTCCTGCTCCGGCCGGACGGCAGCGCGGCCTGCGTGGCGCCGGAGCTGCTCGCCGCGCTCGGCACCGAGGCCCACGCCCGGGGTAGCCCCGCTGCCTACCAGATCCGGACCGGCACCGCGGTGTGCACCGAGCTGCCGGCCGTCGCGCGGGAGCTGTCCGTGGCGCGGCGGGTGCTCGCGCAGGCCGCGGCCGACCTCGGGGCCCGCCTGGTCGCCACGGGCACACCGCCCTGGGGAGCCCCGGGCCCCGAGGTGACCTGCGCCTGCCGCGTGCACGTCGCCGTCCCCGACCGCGACACGGGCGCAGCGGTGCTCGGCCGCCTGCGGCCGTGGCTGCCCGCGCTCCTCGCACTGACCGGCAACAGCCCGCTCTGGCACGGCCGCGACACCGGCTGGAGCAGCTACCGGTTCGTCGTCCATCGGCGCTCGCCGGCCTCCGAGCCCGAACGGGGCGGGCGCGCCCTCGCCCGCCTGTCCCCGCGCCGTCCGACGGTGGAGATCGCGCTGCCCGACACCTGCCCGACCGTCGCCGACGCGGTGCTCGTGACCGGGCTGTGCCGCGCCCTGGTCGGCACCGCGGTGGCCGACGAGCTCGCCGGCTGGCCGGCGCCGGACGTCCCCGAGCGCGTGCTGGCCGTCGCGCTGCGTGCCGCCGCACGGCGCGGGGAGGCCGCCATCGTCGTGGCCCCCGGCGACGGGCGCCTCGCGCCGGCCCGCGAGGTCGTCGACCAGCTCCTGCGCGCGCTCGCGCCGGCGCTCTCGGCGGCGGGGGACCGGGAGCGGATCGCCGACCTGCTGGCCGAGCGCCTGCGCCGCGGGTCGGGCGCGGACCGGCAGCGGGCCCTGTGGCGGCTCGGCCGCCGGGAGGTCGCCGTCCAGGCCCTGGCCAACCTCTCCGCGGGGCTGGACGCGGGGGTCCAGCCAGTCCAGCCACCCGTCAGGCCGTCGGCACCCGGGCGGTGGCCCGCCACTGCGTGGGGCTGACGCCGAACCGCTGGCGGAACCAGCGGGAGAAGGCGCTCGGCGCGGTGAAGCCGAGCAGCTGCGAGACGTCGGTCAGCGAGAAGCGGTCGGTCGCGAGGTAGCGCTCCGCCAGCGCCTCGCGCGTGGCATGGACGATCCCGGAGAACGACTGTCCTTCCGCGGCCAGGTGCCGGTGCAGCGTGCGCTCGGTGACCCCCAGGCTCTGCGCGACCTGCCGGGACGAGCAGCGGCCGAGCGGCAGCAGCATCTCGACCAGCTCGCGGACCCGGCCGGTCACCGTGCCCGCCCGAGGGTCGCCGAGCGCGCGCAGGAACTGCTCGGCGTAGGGCTGCAGGAGGGGGTCCGCCGCCTTGTTGGGGGCGTCGAGCTCGCCGGCGTAGAAGACCAGCCCGGTGAACTCGTGGCCGAAGCGCAGCCGCGGGCCGAAGGCCGCCAGGTGGGTGGCCAGCGACGTCGGGGGGCGGTGCGAGAAGCAGATCGCCAGCGGCTGCCAGTGCGAGCCGAGCACCTCCCGGACGATCCCCAGCAGGGCGGCCGTCGCCAGCTCGAGTGACTGCCGCGTCGGTGCCGGCTCGCCGAACTCGAGCCACAGCCGCACGGTCGCGAGGTCGCCGTCCTCCTCGAGCCGCAGGTGCAGCGCCTCGTTGTAGCTGCGCTCGTACCGGATGAGCAGCCGCAGCGCGCCGCGCAGGTCCGGCTCCTGGCGCAGCACCACGCTGAGCGGACCGAGGGTGGCGAGCCGGCGCAGCCCCGCCAGCAGCAGGCCGAAGTCCTCCCGGGCGGCCCGCTCGGCCGAGCGCTCCAGCACCCGGGCGGCCGCCGCGGCCGGCAGCCACGTGTCGGGCGCCGCGAGATCGGCGACGTCGATGCCCTCGGCCCGGAGGAGGCGGGCCGGGTCCAGACCGAAGGACCGGGCCAGCCGGACGTAGCCGTCGAGCGTCGCGGACCGGACGAGCGGACCCATGCGCCACACCTCCTCCGCAGCACAGGTGTCCGAAGAGGGCAAGGCCGTTGTCCGGATCTGTACAGCCTCCGGGTCCGGCCGCCGCCACAGTAGATCTCGTCACGGACAGCGGAGAAGCGCTCCGGACCCGGCGGCCAGGACCACCCCCGCCGCGCCACACCTGCACCGCACGCGCGTCACGCCGTGCTGTCGCCTGCCCAGAGAAGGAGGAACTGCCGATGGCGAAGGGCATCCGCTTCCACGAGACCGGCGGACCGGAGGTGCTGCGCTGGGAGTCGCTCCCGGTCGGCGAGCCCGGCCCGGGGGAGGTGCGGGTCCGCCACGCCGCCGTCGGCCTCAACTTCGCCGACACCTACTTCCGCACCGGCCTGTACCCCGCGGCGCTGCCGGCCGGGATGGGCGTCGAGGCGGCGGGCGTGATCGAGGCCGTCGGCCCCGGCGTGGCCGGCTTCGCCGAGGGCGACCGGGTCACCTACACCGGCAGCCCGCTCGGCGCCTACAGCACCGAGCGGGTCATGGACGTCGCGCCGCTGATCAAGCTCCCCGACGCCATCGGCTTCGAGACCGCCGCCGCGATGACGATGCGCGGCCTGACGACGGCCTACCTGCTGCGCCGGATCGCGCGCCTCGAGCCCGGCGACACCGTGCTGCTGCACGCCGCCGCCGGCGGTGTCGGCCTCCTCTTCTGCCAGTGGGCGGCCCTGCTCGGCATCCGGGTGATCGGCACCGTCTCCACCGACGAGAAGGCCGCCGTCGCGAAGGCGCACGGCTGCTGGGAGACCGTCGTCCACACCCGCGAGGACGTCGCCGCCCGCGTCCGGGAGCTCACCGACGGCGCCGGGGTGCCGGTCGCCTACGACAGCGTCGGCCGGACGACGGTTCCCTCGTCCCTGGACTCGCTGGCCCGGCGCGGCCTGCTCGTCTGCTTCGGCACGGCCTCCGGGCCGATCCCGCCGATCGACGCAATGCAGCTGGCCGTCAAGGGCTCGCTGTTCGTCACCCGCCCGGCGCTGGCGGACTACATCGCCGATCCCGCCGAGCGCGCCGCCCTCGCCGGCGAGCTGTTCGACCACGTCGGCTCCGGCCGGATCGCGGTCGAGATCAACCGGCGCTACGCCCTGGACGACGCCGTCCGGGCCCACCGCGACCTGGAGTCCGGCCGCAGCGTCGGCTCCGGCGTCTTCTCGCTCGAGCCCGCGGCCGCCTGAGCCGCAGCACACCCCACCCCACACCCTGAGGAGAGACATCCCGTGTCCGTCGTCGTCGACACCCCCGTGGAGCGCGAGGCCTGGCCCTCGTTCCGCACCGGCCCCAGCTCGATCGAGGTCGTCCCGCTGACCGCGACCATCGGCGCCGAGCTGCGCAACGTCAGCCTGGCCCGCGCGTCCCGGGACGCCGCGCTCTTCGCCGAGCTCAAGGCCCTGCTGCTGCAGTACAAGGTCCTGTTCCTCCGCGACCAGGACATCACCCGCGCCGAGCACGTCGCGCTCGCCGAGCGGTTCGGCCCGCTGGAGGACCACCCCGTGGCCGGCAGCGACCCCGAGCACCCGGGCCTCGTCCGCATCTACAAGGACCTCGACAGCAAGCCCGAGCACTACGAGAACGCCTTCCACTGCGACGCCACCTGGCGCGTGGCCCCGCCCTTCGGGTCGGTGCTCCGCTGCGTGGAGGGTCCGCCGGTCGGCGGCGACACCATCTGGGTGAACATGGCCGAGGCCTACCGGCGGCTGCCCGAGCACGTGAAGCAGCAGATCGACGGGCTCAAGGCCCGGCACAGCATCGAGGCCAGCTTCGGCGCGGCGATGCCCGAGGAGCAGCGGCACGCCCTGCACGAGCGGTTCCCGGACGCCGAGCACCCGGTCGTGCGGACCCACCCCGAGACCGGCGAGAAGGTCCTGTTCGTCAACGCGTTCACGACGCATTTCACGAACTACCACACGCCGCAGAACGTGCGGTTCGGGCACGACTACTCGCCGGGCGCGAGCGAGCTGCTCAACTACCTGATCCGCCAGGCGTCGGTCCCGGAGTACCAGGTGCGCTGGCGCTGGACGACGAACAGCTTCGCGATCTGGGACAACCGCAACACCCAGCACTACGCCGTCCAGGACTACTGGCCCGCCGTCCGCAGGATGGAGCGCGCGGGAATCGTCGGAACCCCCACCTTCTGAATTCGTAGAAAAGGCTGAAAGGAAAAATCCCATGTACTTCCTCGACGACTCCCTGTTCCCCGAGAACCAGGAGAAGCTGGTCATCACCGCGGCCCCCTACGGCCCCGAGTGGGAGCCCGCCGACTTCCCGGAGGACATCCCGCTGACCATGGACCAGCACGTCCAGCAGGCCGTGGACTGCTGGGAGGCCGGCGCCACCGTGCTGCACATCCACGTGCGGGAGCTGGACGGCAAGGGCTCGAAGCGGATGTCGCAGTTCAACGAGCTGCTGCGCCGGCTGCGCGAGGCCGTGCCGGAGATGATCCTGCAGGTCGGCGGCTCGATCTCCTTCGCCCCCGAGGGCGACGGCGCCGAGGCCAAGTGGCTGTCCGACGACACCCGGCACATGCTCGCCGAGCTCGACCCGAAGCCCGACCAGGTCACCATCGCGATCAACACGTCGCAGATGAACATCGTCGAGCTGATGACCGACTCGGACATCGCCGGGACGTCGTTCCAGCGACCGGACCTCTACGAGACCTACCGCAACATGGAGGTCCCCGCCTCCCCGGCGTGGGTCGAGGAGCACCTCCGGCGCCTGGTGGCCAACGGCATCCAGCCGCACTTCCAGCTGGCCCACTCCGCGCAGCTGGAGACCGTGGAGCGGCTGGTCCGCCGCGGGGTGTACACCGGCCCGCTGAACATCACCTGGGTGGCGATCGGCGGCGGCTTCGACGGGCCGAACCCGTACACGATGATGGAGTTCATCCGTCGCGTGCCGGACGGCGCGTCGCTGACGCTCGAGAGCATCATGCGCAACGTCCTGCCGATCAACACGATGGCGATGGCGCTGGGCCTGCACACCCGCTGCGGCAACGAGGACACCCTCTGGGGGCGGCTGGGTGAGAAGTGCACCTCCGCCGACGCCGTCCGCCAGCTCGTCCGGATCGCCGGGGAGCTCGGCCGCGAGGTCGCGACGGGCAAGGAAGCCCGCGAGATCTACCAGCTCGACGAGTACTGGGGCAGCGCCGACGAGGCGCTCGCGAAGCTCGGCTACCCGCCGAACCGCAAGCCGGGCCAGGTCGGGTTCCTGCACCACGCCTGACCCCACCGCCTGATCGACGGCCCCCGCCGTCCGCGCGGGGTGCGGGCCCGCCACCGCTGAGCGCCCGCACCCCGCGCTCTCATGTCGACTACGACCACCCGGTTCGACAGTCGACCTCCCTTCCGTCGCCCGACGGAAGCCTCCACAGTTGAGATCGACTCGTCGCACTGGAGCGTCGTCATGGCAACGCTGGTCACCGAGGGCAGGCTCGACGGCACGGCCGCCGTCGAGCAGGCCCCCACGTCCCGGGCCCGGAAGTACTTCCCCTGGCTCGTCTTCGCCCTCACCTTCGGGCTCCTCCTGTCGGACTACATGTCCCGGCAGGTCCTCTCCGCCGTCTTCCCGTTCCTCAAGGTCGAATGGGCGCTCACCGACACCGAGCTCGGGGCGCTCACCAGCGTCGTCGCGCTGACCGTCGGGCTCCTCGCCGTCCCGCTGTCCCTGCTGGGTGACCGCTGGGGCCGGGTGCGGTCCATCGTGCTGATGGCCTCGATCTGGAGCCTGGCCACCCTGGGCTCGGCGCTCTCGGCGAACTACGGGGAGCTCATGCTCTCCCGGGTGTTCATCGGCGTCGGTGAGGCGGCCTACGGCAGCGTCGGCCTGGCCGTCGTCCTCGCCGTGTTCCCGGCCTACCGGCGGGCGTCGTTCACCGGCGCGTTCATGGCCGGCGGCTCGTTCGGCTCGGTCGTCGGCGTCGCCCTCGGTGGCGCGCTGGCGGTCCACTTCGGCTGGCGCTGGTCGTTCGCCGCGATGGCCATCCTCGGCCTGGTCCTGGTCGTCGCCTACCGGGCGCTGATCAGCGACAAGAAGCTCGAGGAGCACCGCGTCCGCGAGGTCGCCGACGGCGAGCCCGCGGCCGTCCCCGGAGGCCGCGCCAAGCTGCGCACCCTGTTCTCCACGCCGTCGGTGATCGCCGCCTACGTCGGCAGCGGCCTGCAGCTGTTCATCGCCGGGTCGCTGTTCGCCTGGCTGCCGAGCTACCTGGGCCGCGCCTACGGCCTGGCGCCGGACAAGGCCGCCGGGCTCGCCGCGGTCGCCATCCTGTTCATGGGCGTCGGCATGATCGTGTGCGGTGCCGTCACCGACCGGCTGAGCCGGACGGTCGCCATCCGCAAGTGGACGACGGCCATCGGCTACGCGGCGACCGCGCTGGTCTGCCTCGGCGTGGGCTTCACGCTGCACCCGGGCGGCGCACAGCTGGTGCTCCTGGCGGTGGGCGTCTTCTTCGCGGCCGGCACCTCCGGCCCGGCGGGGGCGATGGTCTCCAACCTGACCCACGAGTCGATCCGCGCCACCGCCCTGGGCACGCTGACGCTGGCCAACAACCTGCTCGGCCTCGCCGCCGGGCCGCTGGTGACCGGCATCCTGGCCGACGAGCTGGGCCTGGTCGGTGCCATGCAGATCGTCCCGATCGCGGGCGTCGGCGCGCTGATCGCCCTGATCGTCGGCCGCCGGTACTACGTGCGCAGCCTCGCCAAGGTCAACGCCCAGGCGGTGACCCGATGACCCGCGGCACCGGCACCGTCGTCCTCGTCCCCGGCCTGCGCGGGCACGTCGAGGAGCACTGGCAGACCCGGCTGGCGGCCGGCCTGCCGGAGGCCCGGGTCATCGCCCCGCTCGGCCGGTCCGAGCCCTCCCTCGAGCGCCGCGTGGCCCTGCTGGACCGGGCCGTCGCCGAGGCCGACGGACCGGTCGTGCTGGTGGCGCACAGCGCCGGTGTGCTGGTGACCGTCCACTGGGCGGCCCGCCACTCCCGGCACGCCCGGCCGGTCGCCGGGGCGCTCCTGGCGACGCCGCCCGCGCTGGCCCTCGAGCTCCCGTCGGAGTACCCGTCGCTCTCGCTGCTGCAGGAGCACGGCTGGCTGCCGATCCCGCGCGAGCCGCTGCCCTTCCCGAGCATCGTCGCCAGCAGCGACGACGACCCGCTGGGCAACCCGGTGCGGGTGCGGGCGCTGGCCCGGGCGTGGGGGAGCCGGCTGCACCCGCTGGGGAGGGTCGGCCACCTCAACCCGGCGTCGGGCTACGGCGACTGGCCGGAGGCGCTGCGGCTGATCGCGGAGCTCCGGCAGTCTGCGCTGGTGCCGGCATGACCGCCGCCGCCCCGGCCCGGCCCGCCCCCGTGCCGGCGGTGCCGCCGGCCGGGGACGGGGCCGGCACCGCCGAGGCCGGACGGGCCCCGGCCCGGCGCTGGCCCGGCCTGCTCGCCGCGGCCCTGGGCCTGGGCGGCGCGCTCCTCGCGCACCGGTTCGTCCCCGCGATCGGCGTCCTCACCTGGGCCGTCGCCCTCGGGATGGTGGCCGGCAACACCCGGCTGCTGCCCGCGGCGGCCCGGCAGGCGCTGGGGCGGGTGACCAAGCGGCTGCTCCGGATCGGGATCGTCCTGCTCGGCTTCTCGGTCTCGTTCGCCTCGATCGCAGCGCTGGGCGTGGGCACCATCGCCCTGGTGGCCGGCACGCTGGTCGCGACGCTGGTGGTCACGACGTGGCTGGGCAACCGGGCCCGGCTGGGCCGGGCGCGCAGCCTGATCATCGGCACCGGCTTCGCGATCTGCGGGGCCTCGGCCATCGCCGCGATGGAGGACACCGCACGGGCCGACGACGAGGACGTCGCCGTCGGGATCGCGATGGTCACCCTGTTCGGGACGATCGCGATGGTGCTGCTGCCGCTGCTGTGGCACCCGCTGGGCCTGTCGGACGCGCAGTTCGGCATCTGGGCCGGCGCCAGCATCCAGGAGGTCGGCCAGGTCGTGGCGGCCGCCGGCGCCGGGGGCGCCGCGGTGGTGGCCGTCGCCGTCGTCGTCAAGCTGACCCGGGTCGTGCTGCTGGCCCCGGTGGTCGCGGCGGTCAGCGTCAAGCGCCGGCTGGCCGAGCCGGGGGAGGCTGCGGGCAAGCGGCCGCCGATCGTGCCGCTGTTCGTGCTCGGCTTCGTGGCCTGCGCGGCGCTGCGCACCGTCGGACTGGTCCCCGAGGGGGCGCTCGGCGCGATCTCCCAGGTGCAGGTGGCCGCGCTCGGCGCGGCGCTGTTCGGGATGGGCGCCGGCGTCCGGCTCGCCTCGCTGTTCCGGGGCAGCAGCCGGGTGCTCGCGGTCGCGACGTTCTCCACGCTGTTCATCGCCGGGGTGTCCCTGGCCGGCGTCCTCCTGCTCGGCGCCTGATCACCCCACCTGCCGCGTCCCGGCCCGGATCCGCTCCGGGCCGGGACGACGGCCATCCGCCCCAAAGGGACGATGCCCGCGGCCATCCGGCCGCGCGATGCTGCGCTCCCCGGCCGGGGCTCCCCGGACCGGGCAGCACCGACGAGAGGCGGCGGTCATGCTGCGAGGCAGGCGGGAAGCACGGCGGGAGGAACGGCGGGACGGCGACCACCGGGTGCACTACCGGATGCGCCAGCGGCTGTTCTCCATCGGCGACGACTACTGGATCGAGACCGACGACGGGCAGCGGGTCTACAAGGTCGACGGCAAGGCCCTGCGGCTGCGCAAGACCCTGCGCTTCGAGGACGCCGACGGGCGTGAGCTCGCCAAGATCCAGGAGCGGGTGGCGCGGATCCGGGACGCCATGGAGGTCGAGGACCCCGACGGCCACCGGATCGCCATGGTGAAGAAGGCGCTGATCACCCCGCTGCGGGACCGGTGGACCGTGGAGACCCGCGACGGGCGGGACCTCGACATCAAGGGCAACATCGTCGACCACGAGTACACGTTCGAGGCCGACGGCAGGCCGGTGGCCACCGTGTCCAAGCGGTGGTTCCGCGTCGCCGACACCTACGGCGTGGAGATGGAACCGGACCAGGACCCGGTCGTAGTCCTCACCGCCACCGTGGCGCTGGACATGATGGCCCACGAGGACCGCTGAGGTCCGCCTTCTTCACCCCGCCGGGACGAGGGCGGCGGACGTCGCGCGGGCGCACGCTGTGCCCGACGCGACGTCCGGAGGTGCGGCATGATCTTGGCCCTGAGCGACGACTTCCCCCTGCTGGACGTCTTCTGGACGATGCTCATGCTCGTCGGCTGGGGGCTGTTCTTCTACCTGCTGTTCGTCGTCTTCCGCGACCTGTTCGGCCGCGACGACGTCTCGACGGCGGGCAAGGTCGGCTGGACCGTGCTGGTGCTGGTGCTGCCGATCATCGGGTCGCTGGTGTACCTCGCCTCGCAGAGCCGCGAGATGGGGGAGCGGGAGCTGCGGCGCAGGGGCGCGACGGCGCTGCGCATGGACGCCTACGAGCGGTCGGTCACCGGCGACGGCCAGTACCACGGGCTGCACGACGAGGCGACGTTCCGCAGGGACATGAGCGGCCCGGTCCGCCCGGCGTGACGCCGGTCAGTGGACCAGGGCCTTCAGCGCGATGAGGCCGGCCCCGATCAGGGCGACCAGCACCCCCCTGAACACCGCGTGGTGCGGCGTCGCGCCGGCGAAGCGGGCGGCCCAGAAGCCGTAGAAGCCGATCAGCCCCAGCCCCGTCCACTTCGCCACGGTGCCGGCGGCCTGCTCGTCGAGGACGTGCACCGCCGCCAGCAGGAAGAACACCGCGGGGAACGCGACGCCGAAGCCCACGGCGCCGGCGTCGCGGAGCATGTGCCGGAACTGCGCGCGGGTGACCTTGTGCCGCTGGCTCGTCTCGACCCCGACGACCTCGGCGTAGACCTCGGCGAGGCCGACGGCGAGGGCGGTGCCGAGCAGCCACACCGTCTCGACGCCGGGCGGCGGCGGGTGCTTCTCCAGGGCGACGATCAGCGCGAGGCCGATGATCGACCCGTAGACGACCTTGGCGACCTGGCGGGACCCGAGGTGCTGCTCGAGGCTGGTCCGCATGGGCGGCAGCCTGGGCCCGCACGACCGGCGGCGCACCCTCCGCCGCGGAGGATGCTTCAGCCGGCGGGCGCCGGGGCGCCGGCGAACAGCCGCTCGCGGACGGTCTCGCGCAGGCGCAGCACCTCCTCGATGCGGGCGAGCTGCGCCGGGGAGACCGGGAGGCCGTAGACCTCGCTGAGGAAGCGCGGCAGGTCGGCGCGGTAGTCGTGGGCCCAGGCCCGGTAGGCGCCCGGCACCTGCGCGTTCTTCATGTCCACCAGGCTCTGGAAGAACGTCGTGAGCGGCCGCCAGCGCATGCCGGGCGGGATCCCCCGGGGGCTCCCGCCGTTGGCCACCTCCGGCCGCGGCCGGTCGGGGCCCAGCCAGCCGGGCGGTGACCACAGCAGGTCGAGGCCGAACTTCGTGACGCCGTCGTTGTCGTGGCTGAGCAGCACGAACCGCGGCCGGACCCCGCCGCGGCGCTCGACGAGGGCGGCCAGCTGCGCGGCGTCGTTGACGACGGCGACACTGTCCCGGTCGACGTCGAGCCGGTCGGCGCCGGTGACCTGGTGCATCCAGCCGCTGCCGTAGGGGGTGCCGATCCAGAGCGCGCGGTCGATGCCGAGCGCGTCGAGGCCGAGCGTGCCCCAGTGCAGGAAGACGTCCTGGCTGGTGTGCGCGCCGAGGCTCTCGCCGAACAGCGCGATCCGGGGCCGGGCGCCCCGGCTCGCGCGGACGCGCTCGAGCACCCGCAGCCAGAGCAGGCGGTTCTGCTCGCGGGCGGCCTTGACCATGCCGAGGGACAGCGGCGACGGCCGGCGCGAGTACTGCAGGGTCACCGTGGCGACGTCGCCCAGCGTCAGGTACTGCAGCGCGGCCGTGGCGACGTAGTTGACGTAGCCGGTGCCGGTGGGGGAGACGAGGACGATCAGCGACCGCTCGAAGGCGCCGGTGCGCTCCATCTCCGCCAGGGCCAGGTCCACCCGCTGCCGGGCGCTCGGCGCGCTGTCCAGGCCGACGTAGACCTGCACGGGGACCGTCCGGGCCGGCTCGCCCATCACGGTCTCGATCGACATGTCCGGCACGCCGTCGGGGCGGGTGGGCACCGGGCGCGCGCGGACCGCGGCGAGGGCGTGGCGGCGTCCCTCCCGGCCCAGGGTCCGCCAGTCGACGAGGCTGCCGGGGCCGCCGCTGGACGCCGGGGGCACCCAGCGGGTCGCCTCGTCGTCCTCGAGGACCGGGACGTCGGCCGAGGTCCCCGTCTCGATCTGCTGCATGGCGCGGTGCCACAGGGCCGACGCTCCGGCCCCGATGCCGAGCAGGAACCCGGCGTGGCCGGTGAGCCGCCAGAGCTCCGCCGGCCCGGGGAACCACGCGGCCAGCCGGCGTCCGGCCAGGTCGGCGAGCAGGTGCTCGCCGTAGGCGACGCCGGTCAGCCCCGCGACCACGCCGGTCGCGACACCGAGGGAGGACAGCGCCGGGGCGTTCGCGTCGTCCTCGGGGACGTCGTCGTCCTCCCCGGTGCGGCGGCGGTCCACCAGGTACGCCAGCCCCAGGCCCACGGGGACGGCGAGGGGCAACCGGGCGAGCCGCCCACCCAGCCCCAGCCGCCGGTCGAGGGTGCGCGCGCCGAGATCGGCGGCGCCGAGCGCCGCACCGCCGAGGCCCGTGGCGCCGAGCCGCCAGGCCGCCTGGCGCACGAGCCCCCGCAGCGCCGGCTCCTGCGGGCGGGACGGGAGCGCCCGGAGCACCGCCAGCCCGAGCGGGACGGCCGCCGCGTCGACCGCGATCCGGGTGCGCTGCGCGGCGGCCGGCGAGGCGCCGTCGGCGAGGAACCGCGCCGCGGCCTCCAGCACGTCCTGCGCCTCCGCCGCGAGCAGGTAGTGCAGCCCCGTGGCCAGCCCGGTCACCAGCCCCTGGTCGACCGCGCTGCGCGGGGACAGGGAGCGGGCGAACGTCCCCGGGGCGGTCGCCGCGGCGAGGACCAGCCCGACGTCGGGGACGACGGAGGCCGCCCGTCCACCGCTGCGATCCGGGATGCGCGCTGGTGTCCGTGCCATGTCCCGATCGTGAAGCGCACCGGGCGGCCGCGGGTCATCCGCGCGGTAGGAGTCCGCCGCCCCCGGGGCCGCCTAGCGTCGGGCCTCCCACGAGCGGAGGTTCGGCATGACCGCGGAACCGACGACGACGTCCGCCCCCGCCGGCACGGAGGCCGCGCGCGTTCCCCCGCCCCGGAAGCCGCCGGACGACGAGCGGACGGGGGTGCGCAGCCGCCTGCCCCGGTGGCTGCGCTGGCTGCCCCGCTACACCTGGAGCGGCACGGTCGGCGCGCTGATCTTCGGGTGCCTCTCGCTGACGCCGTCCCTGCTGCCGCGCGGCTGGCTGATCCAGGGCATCGTCGCCGGCCTCACTGCGGCGATCGGCTACGGCGTGGGCGTCACCCTCGCCTGGCTCGTCGCGGAGTTCACCGAGAGCCGGATGTCCGCCGGGTTCCGGCACCGCGCCTGGCAGGTGCTCGCCGTCGCCGGGGTCGTCCTCGTCGTGGTCATGCTCATCCTGGGCGCGCGCTGGCAGCGGCAGATCCACGAGCTGATGGGCCTGGAGCCACCCGGATGGTCCGAGCCGGGCGGCATCGTGCTCGTCGCCGTCCTGGTGTTCGCGCTGTTCGTCGCGATCGGCCGCGGGGTCCGGGCGCTGGCCCGGTGGGTCATCCGGCTGCTCGACCGGTTCCTGCCCGACCGGCTGGGCCGGCTGCTCGGGGTCGTGCTGGTCACCGCCCTCGTCGTCTTCCTGCTCAACGGCGTGCTGTTCCAGGGACTGGTCAACGCGGCGAACTCGGCGTTCAGCGTCAAGGACGGCGGCACCGAGGAGGGCGCGGTCGAGCCCACCGCGGCCGAGCGCTCCGGCAGCCCCGACTCCCTGGTGCCGTGGGACGACCTGGGCCTGCAGGGCCGCAACTTCGCCGGCTCGGGGCCGACGCAGGAGGAGCTCACCGGCTTCTCCGGCCGGCCCGCGCTCGAGCCCGTCCGCGCCTACGTCGGCCTGGCGTCGGCGGCCGACGCCTCCGACCGCGCGGCGCTGGCCGTCCGCGAGCTCCAGCGCGCCGGCGGCTTCGACCGCGCCGTCCTGGTCGTGGTCACGACGACGGGGACGGGCTGGGTGGACCCGGCGGCGAGCGCCTCGCTGGAGTACGAGTGGAACGGCGACACCGCGATGGTGGCGATGCAGTACTCCTACCTGCCCAGCTGGCTGTCGTTCCTGGTCGACCAGGCCAAGGCGCGCGACGCCGGCCGCGCCCTCTTCGACGCGGTGTACGGCGCCTGGTCGCAGCTGCCCGAGCGCACCCGGCCGCGGCTCTACGTCTTCGGTGAGAGCCTCGGCACCTTCGGCGGGGAGGCGGCCTTCAGCGGGCTCGCCGACATCCAGAACCGCACGGACGGCGTCCTCTGGGCCGGGCCGCCCAACTTCAACGAGCTGTGGCGTGGGCTCGTCGCCGACCGCGACGCCGGCACGCCGGAGTGGCTGCCGGTCTACGACGACGGCCGCACCGTCCGCTTCGCCGACGAGGCCCCCGACCTCGCGAAGCCGGGGACACCGTGGGGCGAGCCACGGCTGGTGTACCTGCAGAACGCCTCGGACCCGATCGTGTGGTGGTCGCCGCAGCTGATCCTGAACCGGCCGGACTGGCTGCGGGGAGAGCGCGGTCCGGACGTCTCGCAAGGCATGTTCTGGATCCCGTTCGTCACGTTCTGGCAGGTCACCGCCGACATGGTGTTCGCCGTCGGGGTGCCCGACGGGCACGGGCACAAGTACGAGGCCGACTACGTGAACGGGTGGGCCGACGTCACGCAGCCGCCCGGCTGGACCGACGCCGACACCGAGCGGCTGCGGCAGCTGGTCGGGTGAGCGGGGGCGCCCGTGTGACCACGTCCGCCGATCGGCGTGCGCGGCACCGGGTGATGTCCGGCGCCGTCGTGGCCGCGCTCGTCGCGATCAACGTCACCGACCACCTGCTGCACCCGCCCTGGTGGGTCCACACGCTCGAGGCGGTCGCGCTCGTCGCCCTGGCGCGCCTGGACGGGCTGTCCTGGTCACAGCTGGGGCTGGGGCGGGACCGGCTGGGGCCCGGCGTGCGGTGGGGCCTCGGCGCGATCGCCGTCGTCGCCGGCGTCTACGTCGTCGGCGTGCTCGCGCCGACGACCCGGCCGGCGTTCCAGGACGTCCGCTACGACCTGCCGCTCCCCGACGCCCTGTACACGGCCTTCGTCGTCATCCCGCTCGGCACCGTGGCGCTGGAGGAGATCGCCTTCCGCTCGGTCCTCTGGGGGATGCTCTCGCGCCACCTGCGGGACTGGCAGGTGCTGGTCACGACCTCGCTCCTGTTCGGGCTCTGGCACATCTACCCGTCGCTGCACCTCGGCGGGACCAACCGCGGCGTGGCCGACGCGGTGGGCGGGGCGGGGGCGGCCCTGGTCGTCGTGGGCACCGTCGCGCTCACGACCATCGGCGGGCTGGTCTTCGGCGAGCTGCGCCGGCGCAGCGGCAGCGTGCTCGCCGGTGCCGGCGCGCACTGGGCCACGAACTCGCTCGGGGTGCTCTTCGGGCTGCTGGCCCGCAGCCTGGACGCCCCGGCCTGACCGGACGCCGTCATCCCGCACGGATGATGACCCGCCCGCCCGCCGGAGGCGACCCTCGGCCGATACCCCCGAGAACGATGGGGCGAGGAGGCGCGACGTGTCCGTGACCGCCACCGTCGTCGTTCCCGAGGACGACGGCCCGATCGGCGGCGCGCCCTTCGTCGAGCCGCTCGTCGCACGGCTGCACGCCGAGTACGGCGTGGACCCGGAGCAGCTGCGCCGCCTGGCCGCGCAGGCGCTCGCGATCTTCGCGACCGCCCCGGTACGGACGTTCGTGCCGATCCTGGTGGAGAAGAGGTTGCGCGAGACCTGCCGTGGCCTGCGGGGCCGGTCCGTGCACCGCGGGTGAGAAGAGTGCGGTTCGTCCCGCCC
Organism: Geodermatophilus sp. SMS 5-13; assembly: GCF_059428245.1. Taxonomy (NCBI): domain Bacteria; kingdom Bacillati; phylum Actinomycetota; class Actinomycetes; order Geodermatophilales; family Geodermatophilaceae; genus Geodermatophilus; species Geodermatophilus sp. SMS 5-13. The sequence continues at coordinate 3,062,940 of NZ_CP165729.1, read as the reverse complement.
GGGGTCCGGGCCTTCCGCGGCTACCGCCGTCCCTGGCTGGTCAAGGACCTCGTCGCCGGGGTGGTGCTGACCGCGCTGCTGGTGCCGCAGGGGATGGCCTACGCCGAGCTGGCGGGGCTGCCGTCGATCACCGGCCTGTACACGACGATCACCTGCCTGCTCGCCTACGCGCTGTTCGGCCCGTCGCGGATCCTCGTCCTCGGCCCCGACTCCTCGCTCGGCCCGATGATCGCGGCGACGATCCTGCCGCTGCTCGCCGCCGGTGGGGACCCGGAGCGGGCGGTCGCGCTGGCGTCGATGCTCGCGCTGCTGACCGCCGCCATCATGATCGCGGCCGGGTTGGCCGGGCTGGGCTTCGTCGCCGACCTGCTGTCGAAGCCGACCATGATCGGCTACATGAACGGCCTGGCCCTCACGATCATCGTCGGCCAGCTGCCGAAGCTGTTCGGCTTCTCCGTCGACGCCGACGGGCTGATCGGCGAGGCGGTGGGATTCGTCCGAGGGGTCGGGCAGGGCGACGTCGTGCCGGCCGCGGCGGCGGTCGGGCTCGGCGGGATCGTGGTGATCCTCGGGCTGCAGCGGTTCTGGCCGAAGGTGCCGGCGGTGCTCGCCATGGTGGTGCTGGCCATCGCGTTCAGCAGCCTGCTCGACCTGGAGGAGCAGGGCGTCAGCCTGGTCGGGGTGCTGCCCGAGGGGTTCCCGCCGCTGACCTTCCCCCGGATCGAGTGGTCCGACCTCGCCCCGCTGGTGGCCGGCGCGTTCGCCATCGCCCTCGTCTCGCTCGCCGACACCATCTCCACGGCGTCGGTCTTCGCCGAGCGCAGTGGCCAGGAGGTCCACGGCAACCAGGAGATGATCGGGATCGGCACGGCCAACCTCGCGGCCGGTCTCTTCCAGGGGTTCCCGGTCAGCACCAGCGCCTCCCGCACCGCGGTCGCCGAGCGGGCCGGAGCCCGGTCCCAGCTCACCGGGATCACCGGCGCCGCGCTGGTGATCGTGATGATCGTGTTCCTCCCCGGCCTGTTCCAGGCGCTGCCGAACGCGGCGCTGGCGGCCGTCGTCATCACCGCGGCGCTCTCGCTGGCCGACCTGCCGGCCACCGCCCGCCTCTGGCACCAGCGCAGGACGGAGTTCAGCCTGGCGCTGGTCGCGTTCGCCGGGGTGGCCCTGCTCGGCGTGCTGCCCGGGATCCTGATCGCGGTCGGGCTGTCGATCCTCAACGTCTTCCGCCGTGCCTGGCGGCCGTACCAGACGACGCTCGGGCGGGTCGACGGCCTGGCCGGCTACCACGACGTCCGCTCGTACCCCGACGCGCACCGGTTCCCCGGGCTGGTCATCTACCGGTTCGACGCGCCGCTGATCTTCGCCAACGCCACGACGTTCCGGGACGAGGTCCGCGCGCTGGCCCGCACCGAGCCGGCCCCGCGGTGGATCGTCGTCGCCGCCGAGCCCATCACCGACGTCGACACCACCGCCGCCGACATGCTCTTCGACCTGGACCGCATGCTGGACGCGCACGGGCAGACCCTGGTGTTCGCCGAGCTCAAGGACCCGGTGCGGCGCAAGATCGAGCGCTACGGGCTCACCGAGGAGATCGAGCCCCAGCACTTCTTCCCGACCGTGGAGGCGGCCGTCGAGGCCCTGCGGAACCGGACCGCCTGAGGTCGGGCCTCCGGCCGGGGTCAGGCGCCGTCCACGCCCACGGGCGTCGGGGGTTCGGCGCCCGGCTGCCGGCCGAACGCGACCGGCCGGCCGGCCGCCAGATCCCACAGCGTCGCCCAGTCCAGCCGGCCCCGCGGCGGCCGCACGCCGGGCCGTTCCCGGGGGAGCCGGATCCGCAGCGCGCCGGGCCGGATCGTGCACCGGACCGGGGTCGCCAGCCGCACCGTCTCGCCGTCGATGCCGACCGGGATCTCGGGGACGTCCGCCGTCACCACGACCTCACGGGCCTCCGCCCGCCGCAGGCCCTGGCGGTGCGCGCCGTTGAGCAGCGCCACGGCCTGCCGCGCGCTGTCCACGCGGACGGCGACCACGCCGAGGACCCCGCGGTCCAGGCTCGCCCGCCGGCCCATCCCCGCGAGGTCGGACGCCTCGTACGGGTTGTTGCTCACCAGCAGGGCCTGCGGGGCGTCCACCGTCGTCCCGCCGACGTCGGCGACCAGGTGCGCGCCGCGCCGGCGGCTGAGCAGCTCCGGCAGCGCGTCGAGGGCGGTGCCGCGCTTGTCGTCGCGGTACGCGGGGCTCTCCACGATCTCGGCGTAGGCGCCGAAGGAGGCGTTGTTCACGAACGGGCGGCCGTTGATCGCGCCGAGGTCGATCCGCGCCTCCACGCCGTCGCGCAGTGCCTCGAGGCAGCGTGCGGGGTCCTCGCGGTCCAGCCCGAGGTCGAGGGCGAAGTGGTTGCGGGTCCCCGCGCTGATCACGAGGAACGGGACGTCGTGCTCGACGGCGACCTGCGCCACCAGGGCCTGGGTGCCGTCCCCGCCGGCCACGCCGAGCAGATCCGCACCGCGGGCCAGCGCGTCGCGGGCGAGCTGCTGGACGTCGGTGCCCGGCCGGTCCAGCAGCGCCACCTCAGCGCCGAGCTCCTCGGCCCGCTCGCGCAGCCGGAACCGGGTGACCTTGCCGCCGCCCGAGCGCGGGTTCATGACGAAGAACGGCTGCCGCGGCGCCGGGGCGTCGGTGACCGCGAGCGCCCACTCCGACGGGTCGGGGCGCAGCGCGACGCGGGCGGCGACGATCCCGGCAGCCAGCAGCGCGGCGGCCACCACGGCCACCCAGAGCAGCCGGTTCACCGCGAACACCACGAGCACCGCCACCGGAGCGGCCACGGCGAGGGCCAGCGCCAGCCAGCGCAGGGCGCCCCGCTGCAGCAGGAACCAGAAGCCGGCGGCGACCACCACGACCACCGCCGCGGCGGTCAGCAGCACCAGCCAGAGACCGCCCTCGCCGGCGAAGGCCAGCAGGAGGACGAACGCCGCCGCGACGAGCGCCAGGGAGCCCCGCGCACACCACCGCCGGCCACGTATGGAGTCCATCGCGCACCTCCCGGGGGGCCGATCCTCGACGCCCGCGATGGTGGCGCGCCCGCTCCGGCGCGCGATCACCCTTCCCGGACGGTTCGGGGCCCGGGGCGCTGCCCGTCGAGCGCCGTCCGCCGCCACTGCGTGGGACTGGTGCCGAACTGCTGGCGGAACCAGCGCGAGAACGCGCTGGGCGCCTCGAAGCCCAGCAGCTGGGACACCTCGGTCAGCGAGTACCGCTCGTTCGACAGGTAGCTCTCGGCCAGCCGTGCGCGGGTGGCGTGCACGACGGAGGAGAAGGTCTCGCCGCGGGCGGCCAGGAACCCCTGCAGGGCCCGGGGGCGGACGCCCAGGTGCCGGCTCACCGCCTCGACCGAGCTGCGCCCGAGCGGCAGCAGGAGCTCCACCGCGTCCACGACCTCCGCCACCCCCGTGGCCGCCACCTGCGCCCGCGGCGCCACGACGGTGCGCAGGAACTCCCGGGTGTAGGGCCGCAGCGACGGATCCGAGGCGGCGATCGGGGCCTGGAGCTCCTCCGCGCCGAACACCAGGCAGGCGGCCCGGTGCCCGAAGTCCAGCCGGGGCCCGAAGAGCCGGTGCCACGGCGCGGGATCCGGAGGCGGTGGGCGGGAGAAGGCTGCGGACAGGGGCTGCCAGTCCTCGCGCACCAGCGCCCGGATGATCCCCAGCAGGGCCCCCATCACCAGGTCGAGCGCCGTGTCGGCCGGTGCGGGCTCCCCGAAGTCGAGCGAGGCCTCGATCGTCGCCTGCCCGTCCGCCTCGTGCAGGAGCAGGTGGAGGGCCTCGTTGTAGGCGCGCTCGTAGCGGATCAGCAGGTCCACGGCGCTGCGCAGGTCCGCTTCGTCGCGCAGCACGACGCTGAGCGGGCCCAGGGTGCCGAGGCGGCGCAGCCCGGCCATGCGCAGGCCGAAGTCGGGGCAGTCCGCACGCCGCGCGGACAGCTCGAGCAGCCGGCCGGCGGGCGCGGCGGGGATCCAGCGGTCGGGGACGTCGAGGTCGGCGAGGCCGAGCCCCGCCTCGGTCATCAGCGCCGCCGGGTCCAGCCCCAGCGATCGGGCCAGCCGGGCGTAGCCGGTGAGCGTGTTGGTTCGGATCCGAGGCCCCATCGCAGGTTCCCTCCGCGATGTGCGAAAAGGTAAGTCGCGCGAGCAGATCAGTAAAGCGACACTGCAGAGTGTTGCCTACATTCGCTGGTGCGCCGCCGAATTACGCACCGCCCAGTTCCACTCGGGAGGCTCGAGACCGAAGCCTGCTCCGCTGCTCTCTCGGAGGACCTCATGTCCTGTCCGACAGCCGGCGTCCATGCCGATCCGGGAACGCTCACCCCTCGCGACGTCGAGCTCCTGCGGAGCCTGGTCGACGGGAAGTCCACGGCCCAGATCGCCCGGTTGCTGTCCGTCTCCAGCAACACCGCGCGCACGCGGATCCGCCGCGTCCAGCGCAAGCTCGACGCCGCAGACCGGGGGGCCGCGGTCTGCGCGGCGCGGGGCCTCGGGGTCGTCCACATCCCCCCGCCCCGCCGGCCGGCCGACTGACCGGCGGGCACCGCGACTGTTTGCCACACTGGGCCCACCTCGCCAGGCGGGCGACAGAGGGCCTCCGGTCCGTGGCGCGTTCGCCTGGCGAGGCCGGCGTCCCGGCGCATGACCTGCGCGGCGGTGGCCGCGCCCCTAACCTGTGGCCCATCGTGTGCGCCGATCGGCCGATGAGGGGCGTCGTATGGCCGTCTTCCGGATCCTCGAGGCGAAAGCCCGCCCGGGGAGCATCGACCGCGTGGCCGAGCTCCTCGTCACCCAGAACGACCACGTGGTCGCCGGGGCGCCCGGCGCGTTGTTCTCCCAGGCGCTGCGCAGCGGTGACCAGGTCCTGGCCGTCTCCAGCTGGGCGACCGCCGAGGACATGCAGCGCTACCTCGACCAGGAGGTGACCCGCGAGTTCTACCGGGCGCTGCCGGAGCTGCTGATGGGCACGCCCAGCATCCGCACCTACGAGGTGATCGGGGACGGCGACGGCGCGACCGGGTGGGGCGGCCGGCCGTGAGCTGGTACTACCCGAAGGGCTGGACCGACCAGGAGGACGGCGTCGAGCAGGTCGTCATCCACTACGTGAACACGCCGCCCGGGCAGTGGCCCGACTGGTCCTGGGGGCACGAGTCCCGGGTGCTGGAGGACCGCGGCGGCTATCCGCGCAACCGGCTCAAGGTGCTGCGCATGCCCCGCCACGTCTGGGACATGGAGAACGGCCGGCACAGCCTCGAGTACCGGTTCCACTACTACTTCGAGGTCTTCCAGAACGGGCACCGCTGGACGACCGACCTGTTCAGCGAGGACATCGTCTACCGCGACCTCGAGTACGTCGACGAGCACGGGTGGACGACGAACATCTGCATCTACTGGTCGGTGGGGGACTGGACCGCGCCGGTCTACAGCCCGATGGAGGACCCGCGGTTCCCGGCCGACTCCGAGTTCCGGTCGACGAAGTACTACACGTACTGGGACAAGGAGCGCTTCCACCACGACAAGTTCCACATGCTGCAGGCCATGGAGCGGCCGCACCGCTGGCAGTCGCGCATGTACGGTCCGCGCGGGGCCACGCTCGTGCAGCAGTACCACGTCGGCCGGATGTACCCGCCGCACGAGAAGGACGAGTTCTGGCTGGGCCCGGGCGGCCGGTCCGCGCCGGGTGGCGACAGCTGGTGGGTGCACCATCTCTAGGGACGGGGATCTGCGTTGACCGAACTGCCCGAAGCCCTCACCGAGGCCCGCCGCACCGAGACCGAGCAGCTGTTCGCCCTGCGCAAGACCTGGTTCGACCCGGCGCCGGGGATCGAGATGGTGCAGCTGCACTTCGCCTGGACCGCCCCCGGCGAGGAACCGGACTGGGAGTCGGCGGACACCCGGGTGCTGACGCCGAACGAGACCTCCCCGGGCCTGCGGACGGCGGTCATCGAGGCGCCCCGGCAGCACGACGGGAGCCGGGAGTACCTGCTGCACCACTTCTTCTACGTCGTGCGGGGCACCGAGTGGCTCAGCTCGCCGGTGTTCACGGAGGAGATCGTGGCCCGCGAGATCACCTTCACCGACGAGGCCGGCCGGTGGACGCACGTGGGCATCGCCTGGGGCGTCTCGCCCGGCGACGCCCGGCTCGCCGCGCCGAACTACACCGCGACGGCGATGGACGGGCTGGGCTTCGAGGACGCCGGGGCCGGCGCCCCGCCGGAGCCGGCGCCCATCTACGAGTTCGTGCAGGCTCAGCCGCTGCCGCACGTCTTCCGCGGGCTGGTGTGGGGACCACGCGGAGCCGACGTCCGGTACGCCTTCCACCTGGTGCGCGCCGGCTGCCCGCGCCCCGAGGAGGACACCGAGGTCTGGGACGACGACGGCGGGAGCGGGTGGATCCTCACCCTGTAGCAGGATGAGGCCCGCCATGCCGACGCCCGCTGATCTCCCGCTGACCTGGATCTCTCCCGTCGGGGAGCGGACGGCGGGCGGCCGCGTCCGTTACCAGGGTCCGCTGGCGGCCGCCGACCGGCCGCTGTCCCTGCACCTCGGCTTCGACGGCGCGGGGCCGCCCTTCGAGGTGGTCCCGCTGGAGCGCGGGGACGACGGCAGCTGGACGGCGGAGATCCCGGCCGCCGACGGGCACGTCGTCCTCGACTGCGCGGTCGCGACCGACCGGCTCGACTGGGACAACAACGCCACCGCCAACTACCGGCTGTGGCTGGACCTCGACCCGGTCGACGCGCACGTGCACGCCCGGGTCCGCGGCCTGGAGCCGATGGGCTTCGACAGCCTGCGGGTGGCGCTGGCCTCCGGCGGCATGACCCACGGCCTGGTGTCGTGGCAGGACAACGGGTTCGTCGACGAGGTGGCCGACGGCGTGCCCTGGCTGACCCGGCTGGTCTGGGTGAGCCCCGCGGGGCCGGGTGTCGACGACGTCCGCCGCCGGCTCGCCGACGGCGCGGTCGGGCTGAAGCTGCACCCGTCGTACGACGACTACCCGGCGGACTCGCCGGGGCTGGACCCGTTCCTGCGGGTGGCCGCCGAGGCCGGCGTCCCGGTGACGGTGCACACCGCGCCCGGCCCCTCGGACCCCGACCTGGTGCGCCGGCTGGCCGAGCGGCACCCCGACGTGCCGTTCGTGCTCTACCACACCTTCCTCGGTCTGCCGGAGGGCCGGCGGCGGGCGGCGCGGCACGCCCAGCAGCTGCCCAACCTGCACCTGGAGACCTCCTGGTGCGGATCGGCCGAGGTCGAGCGGCTGATCGGCGAGGTCGGCCCGGACCGCGTCCTGTTCGGCTCCGACGCGGCCGTCGACGGGCCGGCGCACTTCGTCCGCACCCCGCCGAACATCGAGCTGTCCGAGAACTACAACGGCAGCCTGCTGCGCCTGGCCCGGCGCCTGCCGCCGGAGACGCTGCGGGCGCTGCTGGAGGACAACACGCGGGCGCTGTTCCGGCTGCCGGTGCCGCGCCGGGCCGAGGCGGCCCCGTCGGTGCCGTCGGTCCCGTCGGTGGTCGCGGATCCACTCGTCCTGTTCGGCGACGCGCTGGACCAGGCCGAGCGCGTGGTCGTGGCGGTCCGGCCGGAGCAGCTGCGGCTGCCCACCCCCTGCGCCGAATGGGACGTGCAGGAGCTGCTCGGGCACCTCACCGCCGTCGCGCGCCGCGCCGAGCGGGTGGCCGCGGGGCGCCCGCACTCGACCGTGCCCGCGGTGGTGGCCCCCGACGCCCGCCGCGGCTGGGCGCCGCGGTTCGCCGCCGACGCCGCCAAGGCCCGGGCGGCGTGGGCCGACGGACCCGCCGACGTCCTCGCGCCGTGGGGCCGGCTCCCGGCACCGGTGGCGCTGTCGGGGTTCGTGCTCGAGGTGGTCGCGCACACCCACGACCTGGCGGTGGCCACGGCGTATGCGCAGCCGCTCGACGCCCGGCTCGCCGACGCCGCGCTGCGCGTGGCCGAGCGGCTGGTCCCGGCGGCGCTGCGGGGTGACGGGTCCGCCTACGCCGACCCGGTGCCGACGCCGTCCGCCGACGCGTACGACCGGCTGGCCGCGTTCCTGGGCCGCGCCCCGCGCTGACGTCGCCCAGGGTCGAGGTCGACGTCCTCTCCGGGTGGCGGGACCCGGCCGGTCACCTGCGGGGCGGTGCCTCCTGGCTCGACGACGGAGCGCCGGTCGAGCGGCGACGCAGGAAGTAGCTCGCCACCCCGACCACGATGAGCGTGCCGATGAGGGCCCCGATGAGGCCGCCCCAGTCGAAGATGTCGGTGTCGCCGATCCCCAACCCGAGGGTGAAGATGACGTAACCGAGCAGCGCGCCGGCCAGGCCCAACCCCAACGACACCAGCCACGACGTCGGCCCGCTCATCTTCCGGAACGCATCGGCGGGCATCAGGATCCGGGCGATCACGCCGCAGACGAATCCCAGCAGTATGGCTCCGACCATGTCGACCTCCTCAGGTCGCCGACCGGTTCTGCATCGCGGCCGGCCGTTGCCGCGTCGCGCCCACCTCGCTCGACCGCGCCGCCATGCTTCCGTCGGCGGGGGGTGGGCGGCCATCGCCCGGTGCGGGTGATTCGTGGGGCCTCAGCCGGCCGAACTCAGGCGTCGAAGTCGACCGTCACGGCGTCCGAGAGCGGCACGGTCTGGCAGGTGAGCACGTAGCCCGCCTCGACCTCCTTGGGCTCGAGCGCGTAGTTGCGGCGCATCTCCACCTCGCCGTCGGTGACCCGCGCGCGGCAGGTGCCGCAGACGCCGCCCTTGCAGGCGAAGGGCAGGTCCGCGCGGACCTTCTGCGCGGAGTCCAGGACGGGGACGTCCCGCGGCAGGGCCAGCGTCGTCGTCCGGCCGTCGAGGACGACGGTGACCTGGCTGCTCGGGCCGGTGACGGTCTCCTCGTCGCCGCGGACCGGCTGGGGCGGGACGTCGTCGACGTAGAACAGCTCCTGGTGCACCTTCTCGGTCGGCACCCCGAGCTCGGTCAGCAGGGCGCGGGCGTCCTGGACCATCCCGTGCGGGCCGCACAGCCACCAGTGGTCGACGTGCCCGGCGTCGACCAGGTTGTCGATCAGGGTGCGCAGCCGGGCGCCGTCGAGCCGGCCGCTGGTCAGCTCCGCGTCGCGCGGCTCGCGGGAGAGGACGTGCACCAGCTGGAGCCGCGGGCCGTGGGCGTCCTTCAGGTCGGCGAGCTCGTCGGCGAACATCACCGTGTTGCTGCGCCGGTTGCCGTAGAAGACGGTGACCGTCGACTTGCCGTCGCGCAGCACGCTGGCGGCCAGCGACAGCGCCGGGGTGATGCCCGAGCCGGCGACGACGAAGACGTGGTCGGCCGGCACCGAGAGGTCCGCGGTGAAGGTGCCCGACGGCGGCAGCACCTCGATCTCGTCGCCCGGCTCCACCTCGTGCACGAGGAAGGAGGAGAAGAAGCCGCCGGGCACCTCGCGGACACCGACCCGGGGCGCGGCACCCATCGGCGCGCAGATCGAGTAGGAGCGGCGCTCGTCGCGGTCGCCGTCCACCCGGCGCAGCGTGAGCGCCTGGCCCGGCTTGAACCGGTAGTCCTCGGCCAGCTCCGCGGGGACGTCGAAGGTGACCGCGACGGCGTCGTCGGTGAGCCGCTCGATCTTCGCGATCTTCAGCGGGTGGAACTGCGGGCGGCGGCGGGTCGGCGCGCTCACTCAGATCTCCTTGACGTGCTCGAACGGCTCGCCGCAGGCGCGGCAGCGGCGGAGGGCCTTGCAGGCGGTGGCGCTGAACTCGCTCTGCTCCACCGTGTCCGGGGAGCCGCACTGCGGGCAGGCGGCGGTGCGGCGGGTCGGGCCGAGCTGCAGCGGCACCGGGCCGGGGGAGCGGACCGGTGCGGTCCCCGGCGGGGCGATGCCGGCGGCGGCGAGCTTGCGACGGCCGGTGTCGCTGATCCAGTCGGTGGTCCAGGCGGGGGAGAGGACGGTGCGGACGTCGACGTCGGGGAAGCCCGCCGCGTGCAGCGCGTGCACCAGGTCGGCCCGCATGACGCCCATCGCGGGGCAGCCGGTGTAGGTGGGGGTGATCTCGACGACGACGGTGCCGTCCTCGTCCCGCACGTCCCGCAGCACGCCGAGGTCGGCGAGCGTGAGCATCGGCAGCTCCGGGTCGGTCACCGTCTCGGCCACCGCCCGCGGATCGGTCAGGACGGCGGTCACCAGGTGGCCGCCGGGTGCTGGCGGGCCAGGCCCTGGAGGCTGTCCAGCAGCTCGGCGAGCTCCGGGCCGTGCTCGCCGGCGCGGCCGCGGGGCGACGCGTCGGCCGGCCACGCGGGCACGCGCAGGGTGGCCCGCTCGAGCACCTGGGTGAGCACCTCGCGCGCCTCGCCGCGGACGTCCGCCGGGTCGACCGCGATACCGGCGGTGGTGAGCCGGCGCTCGACGTCGGTGGCCGTGAAGACGTCGTCCAGCAGCGGCCAGACGGCGTCCGCGCCGGCCTGGGCGCGGCGGTGCGACTCCTCGGTGCCGTCGCCGAGGCGCAGCACCCAGCGGGCGGCGTGGTCGCGGTGGTAGGCCAGCTCGTTGACGCCCTTGGCGGCGATGGCGGCCAGCACCGGGTCGCGGGACTCCCGCAGCCGGGCGAACACCGCCAGCCGCACGGTGGCCGCGACCAGCAGCCGGATCATCGTCCGCGCGAAGTCGCCGTTCTCCGCCTCGACCAGACCGCTGTTGCGGAACTCGTCGGGGTCGCGGAAGTAGGCGAGGGCGTCCTCGTCCGGGATCGACTCGGTGGCCGTCTCCCGGGACCGACCGAGGACGCCGACCGAGCCGGCGCGGGCCAGCAGCAGGCGTGCCTGGCCGAGCAGGTCGAGGGCGACGTTGGCGATGGCGACCTCCTCCTCCAGCTCGGGCGCGGCGGTGATCCACTGCGTGAGCCGCTGGGCGAGCACGAGCGCGTCGTCGCCGAGCATCAGGCAGTAGGCGCCCAGGTCGGCGGGGTCGACGCCGTCCGGCACCGTCGTGTCGACGCCGGCGAGCGGGTCGTCGAAGCCGGTCCCGAACGCCCAGTGCCCGGCGTCGTCGTGCGCGTTGGCGAGCGAGTCGTAGACGGTCTCTTCGTGCACAGGAGGCCTTTCTGCGTACTTTATCGCGATAAAGCACGTCACATGTGCGGGACGTTCTCGGGGATCTCGTAGAACGTGGGGTGGCGGTAGACCTTGTCGCCGCTGGGGGCGAACATCGGGTCCTTCTCGTCGGGGCTCGAGGCGGTGATGTCGGCCGACTTGACCACCCAGATGCTCACGCCCTCGTTGCGCCGGGTGTACAGGTCGCGCGCGGCGTGCACGGCCATCTCGTCGTCCGGGGCGTGCAGCGAGCCGACGTGCACGTGGTTGAGCCCGCGCTTGCCGCGGACGAACACCTCGTACAGCGGCCAGTCGCGGCGGGCCTTCGCCGGCTCGGTCGCGACCGGCACGTCCGAACCGGTGGGGACGGCGCCGTGCCCGCCCTCGCTGGTCATGCTCACGCGGCAGCTCCCTCGTGCTTGGCGGCGTAGGCCGTGGCGGCCTCGGTGACCCAGGCGTTGTCGTCGCGGGCGGCCTTGCGGCGGGCGATGCGCAGCGCGTTCATCGGGCCGCCGCCGGAGACGACCCGCTTGAAGTCGTCCCAGTCGATCGACCCGAACCGGTAGTGGCCGGTCTCCGGGTCCAGCGACAGCTCCGGGTCGGGCAGCGTGACGCCGAGGAACTCCGCCTGCGGCACGCTCATGTCGACGAAGCGCTGGCGCAGCTCGTCGTTGGTGTGCCGCTTGATGCCCCAGGCCATGGACTGCGCGGTGTTCGGGCTGTCGGCGTCCGGCGGGCCGAACATCATCAGCGACGGCCACCACCAGCGGTCGACGGCGTCCTGCACCATCGCCCGCTGCTCGGGGGTGCCGCGCATCATCGTCATCAGCAGCTCGTAGCCCTGCCGCTGGTGGAAGGACTCCTCCTTGCAGATGCGGATCATCGCCCGGGCGTAGGGCCCGTAGGAGGAGCGGCACAGCGGCACCTGGTTGCAGATCGCCGCGCCGTCGACCAGCCAGCCGATCACGCCGACGTCGGCGTAGGTGAGCGTCGGGTAGTTGAAGATCGAGCTGTACTTCTGCCTGCCCTCGACGAGCATGTCGGTGAGCTCGGCGCGGTCGGCGCCGAGCGTCTCGGTCGCCGAGTACAGGTACATGCCGTGGCCGGCCTCGTCCTGCACCTTGGCCAGCAGGATCGCCTTGCGGCGCAGGCTCGGCGCGGCCAGCAGCCAGTCGCCCTCGGGCTGCATCCCGATGATCTCCGAGTGCGCGTGCTGCGCGATCTGGCGGATCAGCGTCTTGCGGTAGCCCTCGGGCATCCAGTCGCGCGGCTCGATGCGGTGGTCGGCGGCGATCGTCGCGTCGAACCGGGTCTGCAGCGCGGTCTCGTCAGGCCGTTCCAGGGTGGGCGCGGACATCCTCGTCCCCTCGGTCCGTTATTTACTGACCGGATGGTCGGTAATGAGTGTGCACGATCGTGGCCCGGGACACAAGGCTTCCGACGGAGGGCTTGACAGCCGGCCTCCGGAGGGAGTTGGTTACCTGACCATCCGGTCGGTATTTGGGACGACGGCGACGACGCCGAGGACGACGGAGGCCCGTGCGATGACGGCTGCTGCCAGCGACACGAACCGACGGGTGGGATCCGCGCCCGACCCGACCCTGCTCGACGACGCCGAGCGGCTGGGCCTGGACGAGCTGCGCGCGCAGCAGCTGGAGCGGCTGCAGTGGACCCTGCGGCACGTCTACGAGAACGTGCCGCACTACCGGCGCGCGTTCGACGCCGCCGGCGTCCACCCGGACGACTGCCGCGAGCTCGCCGACCTGGCGAAGTTCCCCACCACCAGCAAGGCCGACCTCCGGGACAACTACCCGTTCGGCATGTTCGCCGTCCCGCAGGAGCAGGTCCGGCGGGTGCACGCCTCGTCCGGCACGACTGGGCGGCCCACCGTCGTCGGCTACACCGAGAGGGACATCGACACCTGGGCCACCGTCATGGCCCGCTCGATCCGCGCCGCCGGCGGCCGCCCGGGCGACAAGCTGCACAACGCCTACGGCTACGGGCTGTTCACCGGGGGGCTCGGCGCCCACTACGGGGCGGAGAAGCTGGGCACCACCGTGATCCCGGTCTCCGGCGGCATGACGCCGCGGCAGGTGCAGCTGATCCGCGACTTCGAGCCGCGGATCATCATGGTTACGCCGTCCTACATGCTCACCGTCATCGACGAGTTCGAGAAGCAGGGGATGGACCCGCGGGCGTCGAGCCTGGAGATCGGCATCTTCGGCGCCGAGCCGTGGACCGAGCAGATGCGCCTGGAGATGGAGGAGCGCGCGGGCATCCACGCCGTCGACATCTACGGCCTGTCGGAGGTCATGGGCCCCGGCGTCGCGCAGGAGTGCGTGGAGACCAAGGACGGCCTGCACATCTGGGAGGACCACTTCTACCCGGAGATCCTCGACCCGGCCACCGGCGAGGTGCTGCCCGAGGGCGAGCGCGGCGAGCTGGTGTTCACCTCGCTGACCAAGGAGGCCATGCCGGTCATCCGCTACCGCACCCGCGACCTCACCCGGCTGCTGCCGGGGACGGCGCGGCCCGGGATGCGCCGGATGGAGAAGGTCACCGGCCGCACCGACGACATGATCATCCTGCGCGGCGTGAACCTGTTCCCGACGCAGATCGAGGAGATCGTGCTGCGCACCCCGGGGCTCTCGCCGCACTTCGCGCTGGAGCTGCTCACGCGGGGCCGGATGGACCACCTCATCTGCCGTATCGAGGCCCGGCCCGACTGCCCGGCCGACCGGCGGACGGCGGCCGCCGCCGAGGTGGCCAAGGGCGTCAAGGACACCGTCGGCACCAGCATCGAGGTCGTCGTCGTGGAGCCCGAGACGCTGGCCCGGTCCGTGGGGAAGCTGCAGCGGCTGACCGACCACCGGGAGCGTGCATGACGGCCACGGCTGCCCGCCGCGGCCGGCCCGGGCACTCGCTGGACTCGCTGCTGGACGTCGCGGTCGCCGTGTTCAACGAGCGCGGCTACGACGCCACGAGCATGGAGGAGCTGGCCGCCCGGCTCGGCGTCACCAAGTCGGCGATCTACCACCACGTACCGAGCAAGGTGGAGCTGCTGCGGCTGGCCCTCGACCGCGCCCTGGATGCGCTCTTCGCCGTCACCGAGGAGCCCGGCGCGACCACCGGGCCGGCGATCGAGCGGCTCGAGCACGTGGTCCGGGGCTCGGTGCGGGTGCTCGCCGCCGAGCTGCCGTTCGTCACCCTGCTGCTGCGGGTCCGCGGCAACTCCCCGGTCGAGCAGGAGGCGCTGCAGCGGCGGCGCCGGTTCGACCGGATCGTCACCGACCTGGTCCGCGCGGCCGCGGCGGAGGGCGACGTCCGGCCGGACGTCGACCCCTCCGTCACCAGCCGGCTGCTGTTCGGCACCGTCAACTCGCTGACCGAGTGGTACCGCCCCGACCGCGGGCTCGACGCGACCGCGCTGGCCGACGCGGTCGTCGCCACCACCTTCGACGGCCTCCGGAAGTCCTGAGGGGGACCCCATGACCGCACCGCTGCTCGAGAGCTACGCCGCCGGCCGCTGGTACGCCGCACCGGACGACGGCACCCCGATCGCCGACGCCGTGACCGGCGAGACCGTCGCCCGGATCAGCAGCTCCGGCCTCGACGTCGCCGCGATGCTCGACCACGCCCGCAGCGTCGGCGGCCCGGCGCTGCGGGAGCTGACCTTCCACCAGCGGGCCGGGCTGCTCAAGCAGCTGGGCCTGCGGCTGATGGCCGACAAGGACGCGTTCTACGCGCTGTCCCGCCGCACCGGCGCCACCGACGGCGACAGCGCGGTCGACGTCGACGGCGGGTTCGGCACGCTGCTGTCCTACGCGTCCAAGGGCCGCCGCGAGCTGCCCGACGACACCGTCGTCCTCGACGGCCCGGTCGAGCCGCTCGGCAGGCGCGGCACCTTCGCCGGCCAGCACCTCTACACCCCGCTGCGCGGCGTCGCGGTGCAGATCAACGCCTTCAACTTCCCCGTCTGGGGCTTCCTCGAGAAGCTCGCGCCGGCCTTCCTCGCCGGCGTGCCCACGATCGTGAAGCCCGCGTCGCAGACCGCGTACCTCACCGAGGCCGTCGTCCGGACGATCGTGGAGTCCGGCCTGCTGCCCGAGGGCTCGGTGCAGCTGCTGGCCGGCAGCCCGGCCGGGCTGCTCGACGGGCTGGCCGGCCAGGACCTGGTCTTCTTCACCGGCTCCGCGGCGACCGCGCGCAAGCTGCGCAGCCACCCGTCGGTGGTGGCGAACAGCGTTCGCTTCAACGCCGAGGCCGACTCGCTCAACTGCTCGGTCCTCGGGCCGGACGCCGGCCCGGACACCCCGGAGTTCGGGCTGTTCGTCGACCAGCTGGTCACCGAGATGACGGTCAAGGCGGGGCAGAAGTGCACCGCGATCCGCCGGGCCTTCGTCCCGCGCGAGCTGGTGGACGACGTCGTCGCGGCGACCCGGGAGCGGCTGGCGCAGGTGGTCGTCGGCGCGCCGGGCGCGGACGGCGTGACCATGGGCGCGCTGGCCAGCCTCGACCAGCGCGAGGAGGTGCTGCGCTCGCTCAAGGCGCTGCGCGGCGTGGCCGAGCTGGTCGCCGGCGATCCCGAGCACTTCGAGGTGGTGGGCGCCGACCGCGACCGCGGCGCGTTCCTGCCGCCGCTGCTGCTGCGCTGCGACGACCTCGCCGCCGCCGAGCCGCACGACGTCGAGGCGTTCGGCCCGGTCAGCACGGTGCTGCCCTACGACGGCGTGGCCCAGGCCGTGGAGCTCGCCGTCCGCGGCCAGGGCAGCCTGGTCGGCTCGATCGTGACCCACGACCCCGCGGTGGCGCGGGAGTTCGTGCTCGGTGCGGCGCACGCGCACGGCCGGATCCTGGTGCTCGACCGCGACGACGCGAGGGAGAGCACCGGCCACGGCTCGCCGCTGCCGGTGCTCGTGCACGGCGGTCCGGGCCGCGCCGGCGGGGGAGAGGAGCTCGGCGGCATCCGCGGGGTGCTGCACCACATGCAGCGCACCGCCGTCCAGGCCTCGCCCGACCAGCTCACCGCGATCGGCGGCCGCTGGGTGACCGGTTCAGCACGCCGCGACGACGGGGTGCACCCGTTCCGCAAGTCGTTGGCCGAGCTGCGCATCGGCGACTCGATCACCGCCGGGCCGCGCGCGGTCACGCTCGAGGACATCGAGCACTTCGCCGAGTTCACCGGCGACACGTTCTACGCGCACATGGACGAGGAGGCCGCGGCAGCCAACCCGCTGTTCGGCGGCCGGGTGGCCCACGGCTACCTGATCGTGTCGTGGGCCGCCGGGCTGTTCGTCGACCCTGCCCCGGGCCCGGTGCTGGCCAACTACGGCGTGGACAACCTGCGCTTCCTCACGCCGGTCAAGCCGGGGGAGGAGCTGACGGTCACCCTCACCGCCAAGCAGATCACCCCGCGGGGCGGCGCCGACCACGGCGAGGTCCGCTGGGACGCCGTCGTCGTCAACACCGAGGGCAAGCCGGTGGCGACCTACGACGTCCTCACGATGGTCGCCAAGGCCTGGCCCCCGGCCGCCGGGAGCTGACCGGCGGGTGCGATCAGGCGCTGAGCGGGCGGCGCAGCAGGCGCAGCCGGCGGCGCTCCCGCTCGGACAGGCCGCCCCAGATGCCGAAGCGCTCGTCGTTGTTGAGCGCGTACTCGAGGCACTCGGTGCGCACCGCGCAGCCGACGCAGACCCGCTTGGCCTCGCGCGTCGAGCCGCCCTTCTCCGGGAAGAACGCCTCGGGGTCGGTCTCGGCGCACAGGGCGTCCAGCCGCCACGACTCGTCGCCCGTGGAGGGGGCCGACCACGACTCGTCGACGGGGGCCTGGCTGAGCAGGGTCAGGTTCGGGCGGGAGAAGGAAGACACGGGAAGCTCCTCAGGGATGGCGGGGCGCACAGTCCGTGACGGACCGGTACGACCTGATTGCTTCCCGTGACGTTACGCAGTGCCCCCGTGTAGCCACACTGGCACAAGCTGAGCGAAACCCGGGCCGAGTATTGGCGGAACCTGTCGGTCCGCTCCGCGGCGCAGGCGTGTTGCCGGGCGCTACCCCACCTCGGCCGTCCGCGTCGTGAACGGCAGCACGAGCCGGGAGGGGTGGCGCGCGTCGCGGTAGACCTTGTGCGTGACCGGCCGGCCCACCGGCAGGTGGAAGGCATCCGGCGGCAGCAGCGCGTTGTGGTCGTCGGCGAGCGGCTCGTCGTTGGACAGCTCGGCGACCAGGCGGTGCCCCGGCCGGAACGTCGCCGCGAACGGGTAGAGGCGCAGCACGTACTCCTCGATCGCGCCCGGCTCGACCGGCACGGCGCGGGTGTGCGGGTGGTACGGGTTGCCCTCCGTCGTCCGCTCCTCGTCCAGCTCCCGGTGCGAGGCCTTGAGGTAGCCGGTCGTGATGAGCTGCCGCCCCCCGGAGGGAGCCACGTCCCACAGCCGCAGGATGAAGTTGGTGTCCGGCTGGTCGATCTCGGCGAACAGGTGCGCGGCGCCGGTGCCCATCAGCTCGGTGTCCTGCTCGAACGGGGCGGTGCTCCAGCTGAGGATCTCGACCTCGTCCGTGACCGTCAGCGGCGCCTGGTAGAAGCCGTCCGGCGCGGCGTGCTCGGGGCCCATCGGCTCGGGTTGCGCGGCGAGCCTGCCGCGCGGGCGGAGGTACAGCGCCCGGTGCTCGACGTCCCTCGGTGGCCACTGCGCGCCGGTGACCACTCGGCGCGAGCCCTCGACGAACACGCTCACGGCAGGCTCGTCCATGACGCCGTTGTCGACGCCCTTCAGCCAGTACTCGTACCACCGGAACATCTCGTCGTGCTCCTCGACCCAGGGGCGCGACTGCATGGGCGGGTAGGAGCCGATGACCAGCTTCTTGGGACCCGTCAGGACGTCGAAGAGCTCGATGTGGCCGTCGACCGTCCAGCCCCGGCCCTGGTCGATCTGCAGGTAGACCGGGATGTCGATGTTCCGGGCGAGGTCGACCGGGTGGCGCTCCTCGTACCAGTCGCCGTCGAGATCGTTCAGCACGATGTCGAACCAGGCCTCGTGGTGCTGCGGGTAGTTCAGGACGTGCACGAGGTTCGGCCACGCGGCGACGTCCGGGTCCTGCAGGCGCTCGGCGACGCGCTTGTCGATCTCCTCGGGCGAGTACGTCTCGAGCATCCGCGACCGGATGCGGTCGGTGAAGGCCCAGCCGGAGTCGCCGCCGCGGCCCTCGCGGGCGGCGCGCGGCATGAACCACATGATCCCGCCGTGGTAGGTCGTCTCGTAGAAGTCGAAGTGGCCGCCGCTGACGAAGATCGCCTTGAGGTGCGGCGGGCGCTCGGCGGCGGCCAGCACCTGCATCGACCCGTAGTACGAGATGCCGATCATGCCGACGTTGCCGTCGCACCACGGCTGCGCGGCGACCCACTCGATGACGTCGTACGCGTCCTGCCCGAGCGGCACGCCGCCGGCGTTGTAGTTGCCGATGTGCTCGCCCTCGGAGGCACCGGAGCCGCGCAGGTCCCCGATGACGTGGGCATAGCCCTCGCCGACCACGCGGGCGATGTCGCCGGCCTCGATGCAGCCGTCCCACATGGGGCTGGGCCGCCGCTGTGGCGGCATGGTGAGCGCGAGCGCCTGCAGCTCCTTGCCGTACGGGCTCAGCGCGACCAGTGCCGGGCGCGGCTCGTCGTCGGCGCCGGAGTAGACGTCGGCGGCCAGGGCGACGCCGTCGCGCATCGGGACCCGGAGATCCTTGCGGACGGCGATCTTCCGCCCGCCGGCGTCGAGGAGTCGGGGATCAGGCATTGACGTTCCGTACCTTCCTGGCCTGAAGGGCATGACCGTGCAGCGTCGTGAAGAACGGCGACGGTTCGAGGGTGGGGTCGCCGGTGTAGCCGAGCTCCTCGGCGACCCGGGCGGGGTCGTCCGGGTGGCGGCGCGCCGCGTCGGCGACGCGGGCCTCGATGTCGAGGCTCTCCGCCAGCGCGCGCTGCGCCTGGCCGGCGTCGAGCTCGACGCCGTAGGGATCGCCGGCGGCGGTGCGGTACGGGTGCCCGAGGTACAGGTGCCGGGGGCGGACGACGTCCCGCAGGTACTCGAGGCTCGCGCGGTAGGCGACGGGGTCCTCGTAGCCGGGGAAGCCGTTCGCGGCGCCGTGCACCTGCACGGCGTCGCCGACGAAGACGTCGTCCTGGCCGTCGACGACGTACGCGACCGACCCGGCCGTGTGGCCGGGGATCGCGTACACC
Organism: Geodermatophilus sp. SMS 5-13; assembly: GCF_059428245.1. Lineage (NCBI taxonomy): Bacteria > Bacillati > Actinomycetota > Actinomycetes > Geodermatophilales > Geodermatophilaceae > Geodermatophilus > Geodermatophilus sp. SMS 5-13. The sequence continues at coordinate 3,043,587 of NZ_CP165729.1, read as the reverse complement.
GAGACCGTGACCCCACCGCCGAGGTCCAGCGTCTCGCCGCCGCGCACGAGCACGGTCGGCTCCAGCTCCCCGGAGATCGCGGCGGCCGCCATCGCCGTCTGCTTCGCCTCGCCCTCGGGATCGCGCAGGTACCGCTGCCGGACGTCGAGGTAGCGGTCGACGTGCGCCCGCCGGGAGCGCAGCAGGAGCGCGTCGGCCTCGGCGATCACCACCTCCGCCCGGCGGCCGGTGAGCTCCCACAGCGCGTGCGCGCCGCCGACGTGGTCGACGTGGCCGTGGGTCAGCAGGATCCAGCGGACGTCCTCGATGCGGCGCCCGAGCCTCGCCAGCGCGGGCGCCATGCCCTCGGCGGGGGAGGAGGCGACGCCGGTGTCGACGATCGCCGGCTCGGGCGCGTCGAGGAAGAAGCTGTAGAGCCCGAACCGGCCCCAGGGGGAGACCAGCGGGTGGACCGGAACGCTCACCGGAGGAAGTCCTGGGTCTCCTCGAACACCCGGGCGTACTCCGGCAGCCACGCGAAGTGCTGCACGAACCCGTGGGCGGCGCCGGCGTACCGGCTCACCGTCACGGGCACGCCCGCCTCGGCCAGCCGCCGGCCGTAGAGCTCGCCCTCGTCACGCAGCGGGTCGTGCTCTGCCGTGATGATCAGCGCCGGCGGCAGGCCCGTGAGGTCCGCGCGCTTGATCGGCGAGACGCGGGGGTCGTCGGGGTCCGCGCCGCTGTCGAGGTAGAACGCGTTGAACGGCTCGAGCCCCGCCGTCTCGAGGCCGTAGCCCTCGGCGTTCTCCCGCAGTGACGGGTAGCGGTCGACGTCGAAGTCGAGGTCCAGCGACGGGTAGAAGAGCACCTGGTGGGTGATCGAGTCGTTGCCGTCGTCGTGCGCCATGGCCGCGACGGCCGCGGCGAAGTTGCCACCGGAGCTGTCGCCGGCGACGGCGAGGGTGCCGGCACGCTCGGCCGCCCACCGGACCACGGTGCAGCAGTCCTCCAGGCCGGCGGGGAACGCGTGCTCGGGCGCCCGGCGGTAGCCGACGGACACGACCGTGCGGCCGGTCTCCTTCGCCAGGGACCGCGCGACGGCGTCGTGCGTCTCGAGGCTGCCGAGGAAGAACGCGCCGCCATGGAAGTACACGAGCAGGCCCTGCGCGTCGGCCGGGGTGTAGATCCGCACCGGCACGCCGCCCGCGGTGGCGTCCTCGACCGAGTGCAGCGGCGGGCGCTCCTCGACCGGGGGCACCTGCGCCTCCTCGGCCGCGCGCAGCACCGCGGGGTCGAGCGGCCCCGGGGGCGGCGCGGGGAGGGTGGCCAGGGCCTCGGCGATCGTCGGGTGCAGCGTCATCGCGCGGCGACCTTCTGGCCGGGGAAGACGTCCTCGAGCTCGTCGACGGTCCACCCGTTGCGCGAGATGCGCTGCAGTTCGTCGGTGAGCGGCTTGCGCTCCGCCTGGTACGCGGCGAGCGCCGCGGGGACGGAGTCCGCGTCGCGCAGGGCGTCGGAGAGGGCGCCGGCGTCCAGGATCGCCGAGTTCGCGCCCTGGCCCTGGTGGTGCAGCATCGCGTGCGCCGCGTCGCCGATGAGGACGACGGAGCCGGAGTGCCACCTGTCGACCGGGTCGATGTCGTAGACGGCGCGGACGTTGACGCCGGCCAGGTCGAGGTCGCGGGCGATCCGCACGATGCGCTCGTCGAAGCCGTCCACCTTGGCCAGCAGGTCGTCCTTGGTGACCTGCGGCGCCCAGGTGCCGTCCGTGGCCAGGCAGGTGACGTCGAAGGACAGCGCGTCGCGGTGGCGCAGCGGCAGCAGGTAGACCTTCGTGCCCCGGCCGATGTACATGCGCAGGTTGTCGTCGACGACCGTCCCGTGCGCGTCGTCCGCGGGGATCACCACGCGGTAGGCGTGCTCGCCGGAGAACACCGGCTCGGCGCCGCTGAACAGCTGCGCGCGCACCGTCGACCTGATCCCGTCGGCGCCGACGACCAGGTCGGCCTCGACGGTCTCGCCATTGGTGAAGCCGAGGACGGCGCGCTCGCCCCGGTCCTCGACGGTGTCGAGCTTCCAGCCGAGGCGGACCATGCCCTCGGGGAGCGCGCCGACCAGGGCGTCGATGAAGTCCCCGCGGTGGATCAGGTGGGTGTGGGTCTTGACCTCGTAGTCGTCCATGCCCGGCCACGAGTCCTGGGCGATGGGGTCGCCGGTGGCGGTGAGGATCTCGAAGTAGTCACTGGGCGAGCTCACCCGCGCGATCGCGTCGAAGATCCCCCACCGGCGGAAGCGGTCCATGGTCGACGGCCGCAGGCCGATGCCGGCGCCCACCTCCCGGATCCGGTTCGCCTGCTCGTACACCGTGACGTCGGCGCCGAGCAGGCTCAGCCCGTGCGCCACCGCGGCGCCGCCGTACCCCGCGCCGACGACCGCGATCTTCAGGTGCTGGATGTCCATGTGCGTGTTCCTCAGTTCCGGAGGGTCAGGAAGTCGGCGGGGTTCTCGACGAAGATCCGGTGGATCGTGGCGTCGTCGATGCCCTCGGCCCGCAGGTCGGGGATGAGCTGCTCGTAGATGTAGTTGACGGTGTGGCCCTTGACGCCGGGCCAGCCGAGCGGGCTGCAGTTGGCGTCGGCGGAGGCGAGCACCTGGCCGACGTGGCCGTCGCGGATCACGCGGAGGAAGTGGTCGAGGCGCTCGCCGCGGTGGCGGCCCCAGAACGGCGGGTCCGGTAGCTCGAGGTCGTAGCCGAAGGTGTCGAAACCGATCCGGCCGCCCTGGCCGAGGATCGCCGTCTCGTTGACCCTGCCCTGGCTGACGCCGTCGTCGGCGTGCCCGAAGAGCACGCGGTCGAGCGGGAGCCCCTCCTCGGCGAAGACCGCGAGCGCCGGCTCCACGTCCACGGCCAGGTGGGTGAAGATCGGCACCCCGGTGAGCAGCGCGGCGCGCGCCGCTGCGCGGTAGATGCGCAGGTCGAGCTCCTTCATGCGGAAGCCGCGGCTCACGCCCACCTTGATGATCCCGGCCCGGCTGCCGGTGCCGCCGATGCCGACGGTGATCTCGTGGACGAACTGCCGCATCAGGTAGTCCACGCTCGCCTCGGCGAAGAAGCGCAGCGCGGTGTCGCCGCCGACGAAGCCGGTGCACGCGACGATGTGCACGCCGGTCTTGGCCGACAGCGACCTGTAGTAGTCGACGTCCCGGCCGTTGCAGATGCCGGTGGCGTCGACGAACGTGCCGCCCCCGTACTGGTGGAACTGCCGCAGCTTCGGGACGGTCTCCTCGTAGCGCTGCTCGGGGGTCTTCCACCACTGCGTGTCGAGCTCGGAGCCGGGCATGCCGTAGCCGATGTGCTCGTGGACGGCGACCAGGCCGAGCTCCTCGGGCGCGATCGGGCCCAGGACGGTGTTGACGCGGGACATGGTTCTTTCGGCCTCTCTCAGCGCACCGTCAGGAGCGCGCGCGGGTTCGCGACCAGGAGCCGCTGGATGTCGGAGTCGGCGACGCCGCGCGACGCGAGGAGCGGGACGAACGCGGTCAGCACGTGCGCGTACGGCAGCTCGTAGTCGGGCCGCCCCTTGGCCACACCGATCGCGCTGCACGAGAGCAGGACCCGGTCGGCGTGGCCGGCCGCGACGAGCTCGGCCACCAGTGCGGCCCGGTCCGCGTCGGTGAGGACGTCGTCCCCGTCGTTGCGGCCGACGTGGTCGATCGCGACGTAGGCGCCGAGCTCCACCACCGCGGCGGGCCACCCGGCCGCGACGGCGTCCACCCGGTCCAGGTCGCCGACGACGACGCGGTCGGCCGGCAGGCCCTCGTCGAGGACGATCTGGAGGTCCTTGCCGGCATCGGCGCCGTAGCGGATCGAGACGGGGACGCCGGTGGCGAGCCCGGCTCGGGCGGCGCCGCGGAAGAGGCTCTCGTCGGTGGGTGTCATGCCCGCACGGGTGGCGGCCGTGGCCACGAGCCCGGCGGCCGCAAGCCGCTCCACGCGGGGGACGACCATCCCCTCGGTGACCTCCCGGCCGAACAGGTCGGCGAACTTCCCGGCCGGCCAGGGGGTCGGCGGGTCGGTCTGCGGGGTGAGGAAGTAGCCGCCGAGGTTCTCCTCGGGGCCCATGCCGGTCGAGGCGACGACGTGCACGCCGGTCGCGCGGGAGAGCGCCTCGTACATGCGGACGTCGCGGCCGCCGAACATGCCGGTGCTGTCGACGATCGTCCCGCCGCCGGCCTCCCGGAAGGCGGTCAGCTTCCGGGCGAGGACCTGGAAGATCTCCGCGCGGTCGAAGGGGATGTCGTACGCGTGCTCGGCGCCCGGGACGACGGAGAGCAGCGCCTCGTGGACGGCGACGACGCCCAGCTGGTCTGCGGGCACGGGCCCGAGGACGGTGTTGACGTTCACGCGGCGGCTCCTGCTGCGGCTCGCGCGAGGAGGCGCTTGAGCTTGGCGGGCGGGGTGGGGTGGTCGACCGCGACGACGGTGTGCGGCGCGGTGGCGTCGGGCCAGGCCAGCAGGGCGGAGCCGGCGTCGAGCGAGCCGTCGAGCACGGCCGGTTCGCCGCGTGGGTCGAGGTCGCCGACGAGCTTGACGTCGAGGCCGAACTGCTCGGTCCAGCAGTACCGCGACGGCCGGTAGGGCGCGGCGGCGTCCCCGTGCAGCAGCGCGCGCACCGCGGCACGGGCCTGCTCGACGGCATTGGTCCAGTGCGGTGAGCGGGCCGGCCGTCCGTCGCCGTCCGCCAGCACTGCGACGTCGCCCGCGGCGACGACGCCGGGCGCGACCCGGCAGCGCTCGTCGACGACGACCCCGCCGTGCAGCCGGATGCCCGAGCCGGCGAGCCATTCGACGTTGGGCACGTCGCCGACCGCCGAGACGACGAGATCGGCCTCCAGGCGGCTGCCGTCGGCCAGTTCGACGCCGGTGACGCGCGGCGCGCCGAGCAGCCGGACGCCGCCGTCGGTCACGACGATGCGGACGCCGGCCCGCCCGGCCACGGACCGCACGTGCCCGCCCACGACGGCGCCGAGCAGCCGGTCCAGCGGCGGGGCGAGGTCGACGACGGTGACCTCCCTGCCCAGCGCGGCGGCGGTCGAGGCGATCTCCATGCCGAGGAACCCGCCGCCCACGACCAGCACGGAGGACGCCGAGGCCAGGTCGTCGCGCAGGCGGGCGCAGTCGGCGTGCGAGCGCAGCACCCGCTCGTCCTGCTCGGGTGTGCCCAGGCGGCGGGCGCGCGCGCCGGTGGCGAGGACCAGGCCGTCGTAGCGCACGGGCCCGGCGGGGGTGTGCACGGTCCGGGTGCGCAGGTCGAGCCCCGAGGCCGGCGTCCGCAGGCGCAGGTCGACGTCGCCGGCCAACGGCGCGAGGACGACGTCGTCGACCGACTCGGTGCCCGCGAGCACGCCCTTCGACAGCGGCACCCGGGTGTAGGGCGGCAGGTCCTCGTCGCTGAGCACGGTGATCCGGCCGTCGAAGTCCGCCATCCGCAGCATCTGCACCGCGGTCAGCGCCGCGATGGACCCGCCGGCGACGACGACCTCGCGCAGGCTCACGACTCGACCCGCAGCGCGGCCACGGGGCACACCCGGGCCCCGGCCTCGGCCTCGCGTTCCATCCCCGCCGGCACGACCTCGTGGCGGAGCACCACGACGGCGTCGTCGTCGTCGAGGTCGTAGACCTCCGGCGCCGTGTCGGCGCACAGGCCGTGGCCCTCGCACCGCTCCCGGTCCGCGGCGATCCTCATGCCGGCACCACCTCGAGGACGGGGAGCTCCTCGATGCTCCGGGTGATGTTGCTCGGCACGCGGACCTCCTCGCCCACGACCAGGCGGTGGACCCGGCCGACGAGCGCCTCGATCACGGCGTGCGCCTCGAGCCGGGCCAGTCCCTGGCCGGCGCAGCCGTGGGGGCCGTAGCCGAAGGACAGGTGGTCGATCGGGTTGCGCTCGACGAGGAAGGCGTCCGGGTCCGCGTACTGACGCGGGTCGCGGTTGCCGGCGCCGAGGAGGATCGCGACCTGGGAGCCGGCCGGCACCGTCGCGCCGTCGATCTCCACGTCCCTCGTCACGAAGCGGCCCCAGGCGTGGATGGGCACCCAGAAGCGGAGCACCTCGGCGAAGGCGGCCGGCACGAGCGCGGCGTCCTTGCGCACCAGGTCGAACTGGTCGGGGTGCGCCGCGAAGAGGGCCACGACGTTGCCGATCGCGGCGACCGTCGTGTCGACGCCGGCCCCGAGGTACTGGTGGATGATGTGGCCCGCGGTGCCGGGCGGGATGTCGCCGCGCGCCTCGGCGTCGAAGATGCCGCGGCCCACCGAGCCGGGCGCGAGGTCCTCGGCGGTGACGCTCGAGCACCAGCCGTAGAGCTCGCCGGCGATGGGGAAGTTCTCCGCCGTCCGCTGGTTCATCGGGCCGATCACCTGCATCGCGGCCTGGCCCCAGCGGAGCATGTTGTCGCGGACGTGCCCGGTGAACCCGATCAGGTCGGCGACCACCTCGAGCGGGAAGGCGCGGGCGAGCGCGTCGATGGCCTCGAAGGAGCCCTGCGCGACCAGGTCGTCGACCAGCGCCGCGGCCTTCGCGTCGATCGTCGTCTTCAGACCCCGCAGGGCACGGGGGGAGAGGTTCTCGGTCAGCGTCGCGCGCAGCCGGCTGTGGACCGGCGGGTCCGAGGCGAGCGAGGTGCCCTGCAGCGCCTCGTTGACCATCGGGTTGAAGCCGATCCTCCGCGAGGAGAAGGTCTCCGGATCCCCGAGGGCGCCGCGGATGACGTCGTAGCGCGTGAGGGCGTAGACGTCGTTCGCGGGCAGGTGCACGACCCCGCCGAGCTCGCGGAGCCGGGCGTAGCAGGGGTACGGGTCGAGCAGGACGTCGTCGGCGAAGAGGTCGATGTCGGAGGTGGGGAGGGGCATTGCTCAGACTCCGTCCGTGGCCAGGGGCCGCTCAGTGCGCGACGCCGGGAGCTCGCCGGGCAGTTCGGGGTGCAGCGGGTCGTGGAGCGACTCCGCGGTCGGCTCGGTGTCGCGGGTGCGGCCGGACAGGCCGACCAGCGTGAGCAGCGCGGCCGCCAGCGCGGCGGTCGCGCAGACGACGAACGCCGTGGAGAACCCGCTGCCGAGGGCGTCGAGCGCCAGGCCGTGGGCCGCGGCGCCCGGCGCCTCCGGCGGCAGCCCGTTGACCGCCAGCGGCCCGCCCGCCTGGAACACCGCCTCGGCGGCGCCGCCCTGGTCGGGGGGCAGGTCTGTGGTCGCCAGCGCGGCGCCCAGCTTCTCACCCGCGGTGCTCAGCGCGACGGCGCCCACGATGATGGGCCCCAGGGCGAAGCCGAGGTCGCGCAGCAGGTTGGTGGTGGCGCTGGCCATGCCCGCCTGGTGCAGCGGCACGGTGTTGATCGCCACCGCGGTGAACGAGCTGACCGACAGGGCGAACCCGACGCCGATGAGCAGCGCGGGCGCCACCATCGGCAGCAGGCTCGTGTCCTGCACGTCCAGCCCGGAGGCGAGCCAGGCGCCCACCGCCATGAGTGCGAAGCCGACGGTGAGCAGCCACCGCGCGCTGACCCGCGCCAGCAGCCGCGAGATCACCGGGATCAGCACGAAGGCCGGGGCCTGGATGAGCAGCAGCGGCAGGCCGACCCGGGCCGGCGCCTGGTGCTGGACCGCGCCCAGCCAGATGCTGAACGCGAAGCACGAGCCCAGGAAGGCGAACATGCCGACCACGGTCACGACCGAGGCCACGGAGAAGGCCCGGTTGCGGAAGATGTCCAGGTCGAGGAGCGGGGTCGCCACCCGGCGTTCCACCACCACGAACGCGACGAGGAACACCGCACCGAGGAGCAGCGCGAGGAGGATGTGCGGCTGCGTCCAGCCGTCCTCGGCCCCCTGCACCAGTGCGTAGAGGACGGCGATCAGCCCGACCGCGAAGGTCACCTGCCCGGGCCAGTCGAGACCACGGCCCTCGGGCGCGGTCGACTCCGCCGAGAGCAGCATCGTGACGACGACCGTGACCACGGCCAGGCCGGCGACGATGAGGAACGACCCCCGCCACGAGCCCACCTCGGCGAACACCCCGCCGAGCAGCGGGGAGACGGCGGCGCCGGCGGAGAGGAAGCCGGCCCACAGGGCGATGCCGCGGGCCCGGGACCCGGGCGTGTGCGTCACCGCGGCCACGAGGGCCAGGGAGGCGGGGAACATCGCGCCGGCGGCGAGGCCGTTCAGCGCGGCCCCGACCCAGAGCACCTGGACCACCGGCGCGACGGCGCTGACCACGGAGCCGACGACCAGCAGCGCGGCGCCGTACGCCTGGAGCCGGCGCCGTCCGAACAGGTCGCCCAGCACGCCGAAGGTGAGCTCGAAGACGACCACCGCGATCATGAACGCGGCCGTGATCCAGGTCAGCTGCGACCCGGTGGTCTGCAGGTCGGACTGGAACAGGCCGTTGAGCGACGCCGGCAGGGCGTTGGCGACCTGCGCCACCAGCACGGCGACGCAGGCCGCGGCCAGGGTCCCGGCGACCCGCGGACGCGCGGCCGTCGTCGAGTTCGTCGCCCTACTGCTCGGGGGCATGGCTCTCTCCTTCGAGAGTCGGGAACTTCAGGGGGCGGTGGCCGCGCCCGCCATGTGGCGGCGGTCACGGGAACGATTGGCACCATGCCAGCTTGCTTTACACAGTGTCAAGAAAAAGTTCGCCGTGTCCGGCGATCCCGGCAGAGTGCTGCCATACGCTGGGGAACATGGCGGGGTTGCGTGCGGCGCAGAAGGAGATGACCCGGCGACTGCTGCTGTCGACCGCCCTCGAGCTGTTCGAGGCCAAGGGCTACGCGGCGACGACGGTCGACGACATCGCGGCCGCGGCCGGGACGACGCGGGTGACCTTCTACGCGTACTTCCCGTCGCGCAGCGACCTGATGAGGGAGCTGATCGCCGAGCTCAACTCGATCCTCGAGCGGATCAGCGACCCGGGACACGGCACCACCGAGAACGCGCTGGTCGGCGCCGTCCGCGAGGGCACCCGGGAGGCGATCCGGGCGTGGCTGCTCGAGCGGTCCAAGCAGTGGGACACGATCCGGCCGTACACGAACGCGGCGTTCGAGGCGGCCGCCGTCGATCCGGAGCTGCGCGGGCTCGTGGACCAGTGGATCGAGGAGGTCGCGTCCGACATCGAGACCGGCCTGGACCAGGCCGATCGCTTCGCGCCGGGCACGCGGCACATGCGCGGGGTGCTCGCCTTCGCCCAGCTCGACCACGTCGCCCGCACCTGGGCGCGGGGCCGCGACCGCGCCGAGCTCGACTCGATGATCGAGGTGCTCAGCGACAGCTGGTGGGGGCTGCTGTCCGGCGACGGGACCGCGGCGGGGGAGCAGCCGGGCTGACGATCAGGCGGACGGCGTCATGCTGCCCGTCCGCACGTAGCGCGCGTGCCAGCTCAGCGCCTCCTCGAGCAGGTGCGGCGTCTGCCGGCCGTACGCGCCGGACTGCGCCCGCTCGACGTAGTCCTCGAGCAGCGGTCGGTAGTCCGGGTGCGCGCACCGGTCGATCAGCACGCGGGCGCGGCGCCGCGGCGCCAGCCCGCGCAGGTCGGCCAGGCCCTGCTCGGTGACGATCACGTGGACGTCGTGCTCGGTGTGGTCGACGTGGGAGACCATCGGCACGATGCTCGAGATCGCGCCGCCCTTCGCCGTCGACGGGGTGACGAAGAAGGAGATGTAGGCGTTGCGGGCGAAGTCGCCGGAGCCGCCGATGCCGTTCTGGATCCGGCTGCCCATGAGGTGAGTGGAGTTGACGTTGCCGTAGAGGTCGGCCTCGATCACCCCGTTCATGGCCAGCACACCCAGCCGCCGCACGAGCTCGGGGTGGTTGCTGATCTCCTGCGGGCGCAGCACGATCTTGTCCCGGTAGTCGCGCGCGTGGTCGTTGAAGTCGACGACGGCCTCGGAGCTCAGCGAGAAGGCGGTCGCCGACGCCACCGAGAACGCCCCGCTCCGGAGCAGGCCGAGCATGCCGTCCTGGATCACCTCGGTGTACGCGGTGAGGTTCTCGAACCGCGACTGCGCCAGCTCCGCGAGCGCCGCGTTCGCCACGTTGCCCACCCCGGACTGGATCGGCAGCAGCCCTTCCGGCAGGCGGCCGCGCGCCACCTCGTGCTCGAGGAACTCGATGAGGTGCCCCGCGATCCGCCGGGAGGTCTCGTCGGGCGGCGCGAAGCCGGTGTTGCGGTCGGGGGCGTCGGTCTCGACGACCGCGACGACCTTCTCCGGGTCGCAGCGCAGGTGCGGCTCGCCGATCCGGTCACCCGGCTCGACCAGCGGGATCGGCCGCCGGTTCGGGGGCAGCGCGGTGCCGTAGTAGATGTCGTGCATCCCGTCGAGGTCCGCGCTCTGCCAGGAGTTGACCTCGAGGATCACCGCGTCGGCCTGGTCGATCCAGGTCTTGTTGTTGCCGACGGACGACGACGGCACCAGGGACCCGTCCGCGTCGATCCCGCTGACCTCGACGAGGGCGACGTCGAGGTGCCCGAGGAAGCCCTCCCACACCAGCTGCGCGACGTGCGAGAGGTGGACGTCGATGTACTCCATCGAGCCGTTGTTGATCTTCTCGCGGCTGACCGGGTCCGACTGGTACGGCAGCCGCAGCTCGATGCCGTCGGCCGCCGCGAGGGCGCCGTCCAGCTCCGGCGCGGTCGAGGCACCGGTCCAGACGTTGATCCGGAAGTGCGCGCCCGCCTCGTTGGCCTCGGCGATCCGCCGCGCGAGGGCCAGCGGCACCTGCTTGGGGTAGCCGGCGCCGGTGAACCCGCTCATCCCGACGGTCGCGCCGGGCCGGATCATGGCCGCGGCCGCCTCGGCGGGGACGACCTTGCGCGCCAGCCCCGGGTGCCGGATCCGTCCGTTTCCCCCCATGGCACATCACCTTCCCGGTGATCGGCTGCCGGACGACGCGGACCTACCCGCACGGGCGCGGCGCTACCCGGCCGGCGTCCCCAGCCTCCGGCGCACCACCGCGGCCTGCTCCTCCGACCCGATCAGAGCGCCGATCGCGTCCTGCTCGGCCTGCAGGCCCTCGGCCAGGTCGACCCGGCCGGCCAGGTCCACCAGCCGCTTCACCGAGCGGGTGGCGCTGCGGCTGTGCCCGGCGATCTCGCCCGCCAGGGCCAGCGCCTCGGCGAGCGGGTCCGCCGCCTCGCGGGTGGCCAGGCCCAGCCGCGAGGCGTCGCGGCCGGACACCTTCCGCCCGGTGAGCGCGAGCTCCTTGGCGACGTCCCGCCCGACCAGCTCGGGCAGCAGCTGCGTCCCGCACATGTCGGGCACCAGCCCCCACTGGATCTCCATGACCGACAGCTGGGTGTCGGGGGCGACGATGCGGATGTCCGCGCCCAGGGCGATCTGCAGCCCGCCGCCGAAGGCGAACCCGTGCACGGCGGCGATCACCGGCGCCGGGACCAGCGACCAGACGTGCACGGCCTGCTGGCCGAGGGCCTTCGCGGCGCCCAGCGCCGGCCGGGGGACGACGACCCGCCGGCCGCCGCCCTCGGCCATCGCGGCGAAGGAGCCGAAGTCCAGCCCGGCGCAGAAGGCCCGGCCGGCGCCGGTGAGCACCACGGCGCCGACGTCGTCGCGGTCCCTCAGCTCCGTGCCGGCGGCCACGATCGCCTCGAACATCGCCGGATCGAGCGCGTTGAGCTTCTCCGGCCGGTCCAGCCGCACGACCGCCACGCCGTCGGCCACCTCGAGCGCCACCCGGCGCTGCTCGTCGTCCACCCTCGCTGTCTACGGGCGGGTGACGGCACTGTCAAACGCCGGGGTCAGGTCCCGCAGAAGGTGCGGTAGGCGCCGAAGTCCTGCGGGGCGGGGGCGGCGTAGCGGTCGAGGCCGGGGCGCTCGTCGTAGGGGGCGCGCACCGCGTCGAGCAGCCGGCCGAGCGGCGCCAGGTCGCCGTCGGTCGCGGCGGCGAGGGCCTCCTCGACCAGGTGGTTGCGCGGGATGTAGACCGGGTTGACCCGGTCCATCGCGTCGGCGTCGGGCTCCAGGGCACGCCACCGCGCCAGCCAGCCGTCGAACCCGGCCAGGTCGAGGAAGAGGTTGCGCGCCGGGTCGACGTCGCCGCGGGCCGCTCCGGCGAGCGCCCGGTAGAACGACGTGTGGTCGACGTGATCGGCCTGCAGGAGGGCGAGCAGGTCGTCGACCAGCGGCGCGTCGTCGGCGCCCTCGGGCAGGCCCAGCTTGGCCCGCATGCCCGCCGACCACGCCGCGGAGTACTCCCGCCGGAACCCGCCGAGGGCCTCCTGCGCGAGCGCGATCGCCTGCTCCCCGTCGTCGGAGAACAGCGGCAGCAGCGCCTCGGCGAAGCGGGCCAGGTTCCACTCGGCCACGAGCGGCTGGTTGCCGTAGGCGTACCGGCCGCTGTCGTCGATCGAGCTGTAGACCGTGGCCGGGTCGAAGGCCTCCATGAACGCGCAGGGCCCGTAGTCGATGGTCTCGCCGGAGATCGTCATGTTGTCGGTGTTCATGACCCCGTGCACGAAGCCGAGGAGCATCCACCGCGCGACCAGCGAGGCCTGGGCGGCGACCACCGCCTCGAACAGCGCCACGGCGGGGCGTTCGGCCTCGGCCGCGGCCGGGTGGTGGCGGGCGATCGCGTGGTCGGCGAGCCGGCGCAGCAGGTCGAGGTCGCCGGTGGCGCGGGCGTACTGGAAGCTGCCCACGCGGAGGTGGCTGGCGGCCACCCGGGCGAGGACGGCGCCCGGCACCAGGGCCTCGCGGCGGATCTGCCGCCCGGTCGCGACCACGGCGAGGGACCGGGTCGTGGGGACGCCGAGGGCGTGCATCGCCTCGCTGATCACGTACTCGCGCAGCATCGGGCCGACCGCGGCCAGCCCGTCGGCGCCGCGGGAGAACGGCGTGCGCCCGGAGCCCTTGAGGTGCAGGTCGCGCTCCCGGCCGTCGGCGTCGACCAGCTCGCCGAGCAGCAGGGCGCGGCCGTCGCCGAGGCGCGGGGCGTACCAGCCGAACTGGTGCCCGGCGTAGGCCTGCGCCACCGGGGTGGCGCCGCTGGGCACCTGGTTGCCGACCAGCAGGCGCACGCCCTCGGGGCCGCGCAGCCACGCCGGGTCGAGGCCGAGGTCGGCGGCCAGCGGCTCGTTGAGCACGAGCAGCCGCGGATCGGGCGCCGGATCGGCCTGCCAGGGGAGGGCCAGCTCCCCGAGCTCGCGGGCGAAGCGCTCGCCCAGGGCGACGGTCGGTGCGGGTGCGACGCTCACCGCATCGAGACTACGGCGCGGACAGCACCGGCAGCCGCGGCCGCGACCGGCCACCCGACGTCGCCCGCCCGGGGTCAGGGGGCGGGGACGCGAGCAGTTCGATCCCGCAGCCGGCCAGCGTGACCGCGAGCTGCCGGAGCGCCTCGCCGTCGGGATCGGCGGCCGGTTGCGCGCACGGGCCCTTCCAGCCCGGCGTCTGGGTGACCAGCAGCCGGGCACCGGCCGGTCCGGTCCGGAACGAGCGGCGCACGCCCCGCGGGACGTAGACGGCCGCGCCCGGCCCGAGCTCGGCGTAGTCGTCGTCCCCGGCCACGGCGAACGTCGCGGTGCCGCTGAGCACCACGAACGCCTCGTCCGCGCCGTGGTGCACGTAGGCCGGCCGGTCCGGGGACGGCGCGGCGTCGATGAGGAAGGACGAGAAGGCGCCGCTGGTCAGGTTCACCGGCACCACCTCGGCGATCCGGTCGCCCCACGGCAGGCGGACGGCGGTCTCCGGGTCCGCGGCGAGGCACACCGCCTGCCGGCTGGTCGACGTCACGTGCTGGCTCCTCCTGTGCTCGGTACGACGTCCACCCTCGTCCGCCGGGGTGGCCGGGTGGAACGGTCAGCACCCACACACCACCCGCACACCTCCGATGTGCGCCCAGGTCGGCCTAGCATTCGGCCCGTGCCGGTGACGGGGGCGTCGGAAGCGGGGGACACGTCCTTCGGGGAACGGCTGCGCGCGCTGCGCGAGGCGGCGCGGATGACGCAGGCGGAGCTGGCCGACCGGGCCGGCCTCTCCGTCAACGGCATCAGCGCGCTCGAGCGCGGGGTGCGGCGGCGGCCCTATCCGCACACGGTCCGGACGCTGGCCGGCGCCCTCGCGCTCTCCGACGCCGACCGGGCGTGGCTCTTCGACGGGGGAGCCGCCGAGCCCGCGCATGCGCCCGCCCCGGTGCTCGGCCTGCCCACACCGGCGACGTCCCTGATCGGGCGCGCCGGCGACCTCACCGAGATCGGCGCGCTGCTGACCGGACCCTGGCCGCGGCTGCTGACGCTGACCGGGCCCGGGGGCGTGGGCAAGACGCGGCTGGCGATCGAGGCGGCGCGGCGGGCGGCGTCCCGGTTCCGGGACGGCGTCGCGTTCGTCCCGCTGGCCCCGGTCGCCGACGCCGCCGCCGTGCCGGCCGCGGTGGCCCGCGCCCTCGGCCTTCGCGAGCTGCGGCCGGGGGAGGCCGACGCGGTCACGCCCCTCATCGAGCTGCTGCAGCCGCTGGAGCTGCTGCTCGTCCTCGACAACTTCGAGCACCTCACCGCGGCCGCGGGCACGGTCGCCGACGTCCTCGCCGGCTGCCCGGAGGTGACCGTGCTGGTCACCAGCCGGGCGCCGCTGCGGGTGCGGGGCGAGCAGGAGCGGGTGGTGGAGCCGCTCCCGCTGCCCTCGACGACGCAGGACCCCGCCCCGGAGGACGTGACGGCGTCGGCCGCCGGCGAGCTGTTCGTGTCCCGGGCGCGGGCGGTGCTGCCCTCGTTCGAGGTCACCCCGGCCACCGCGGGCGACATCGCCGCGATCTGCTGGCGGCTCTCGGGGCTGCCGCTGGCGCTCGAGCTGGTCGCCGCCAACGTCCGGATCCTGTCGCCGTCGGCGCTGCTGCAGCGGCTCGACCAGGCGCTGGCCACCGGCTGGACGCTGGACCTGCCGGCCCGCCAGCGCGGGCTGCGCACCACGCTGGACTGGAGCTTCGACCTGCTCGAGCCGGCCGCGCGGGCGCTGCTCCCGCGGCTGGCCGTCTTCGCCGGCGGCTTCGACCTGGAGGGCGCGGAGGAGGTGGCCGCGCCGGCGCCGGCGCCCGCCGGCGTCCTGGCTGCCCTGGGCAACCTCGTCGAGCACTCGCTCGTCGCCGCCGTGCACGACGCCGCGGGCGACGTGCGGTACTCGATGCTGGAGCCGATCCGCCAGTACGCCGACTCCCTGCTCGCCGACGAGGACCGGCCGCTGGTCACCGCGGCCCACGCCGCCCGCTATCTCCGGCTGGTCGAGGCCGCCTATCCCGCGTTCGAGACCGGCGCGGCGGTCGACGTCCTGCGCCGCCTCGGGACCGAGGACGGCAACATCCGGCACGCCATCGCCGAGTCGCTGCGCGCCGGCGACGCGGCGACCGCCGCCCGCATGTGCTGGGCCATGTGGCTCGCCTGGTGGCTGCGCGGCGGTGACCGGCAGGGGCGGGAGTGGGCCGAGGCCGCGCTGCGCGCCGACCTCGACGACGCCGTCCGCGCCATGGCGTCGACGACGGCCGCCGCGCTGGCCTACGTGGAGAGCGACTACACCGTGGCCGCCGACCGGTGGGCCGAGACCCTCGCCTGCGGGCGGCGCTCGGGCGAGGTCGCCATGCAGGCCAACGGCGCCGCCGGCCTCGGCCTGGTGGCGATGGCCACGGGGGAGCTGGCGCGGGCGGAGGAGTACCTCCGCGAGGCGCTGGAGCTGGCCGAACGCGCCGACGCCGACTGGCTGCGCTCGCTGCTGCTCGTGTGGCAGGGCACCGTCCGCCTGGTCACCGGGGACCCGGGCGCGGCGACCGCCCTGTTCGAGCGGGGGCTCGCGGCGGCGCGCCGGCGGGGCGACCGGCTGGTCACCTACGTCGCCCTCTACAACCTGGCCCAGGCCGCGACCACCGAGGGCCGCTTCGACGTCGCCCGGGGCATGCTGCGCGAGGGCGTCGTCCTGTCGGGGGAGACGGGGGACCGGGCGAACACGGCCTACTTCCTCGACGCCCTCGCCGTCCTCGAGGGGCAGGCCGGGCGGTGGGAGCGCGCCGCGCTGCTCCTGGGCGCCGCCGAGGCCGCGCTCGGCAGCTCCTGGGGCAGCGGCTACCACTACTACCTGCCGGATCCGGAGCTCAAGGACAAGACGCTGGCCGGCGGCCGCGCCGCCCTGGGGACGGCGTTCGACGAGGCGCTGCGCCGCGGGCGGGACCTGCCGGCCGACGTCGTGCTCGACGAGGCGCTGGCCGACGCCGGCGGCCGGTAGGGGGAGGGGGCGACCTTGGAGCAGCGCAGCCTGGGCCGCGGCCGGGACGCCGTGCCGGTCATCGGGCTCGGCACCTGGCGGCGGCTCGAGGCGGCCGCCGCCGACGGACGGCACCGCGACCTGGTCGGCGCCGCCGTCGCGGCCGGCATCCGGCTCGTCGACACCTCGCCGATGTACGGCGCCGCCGAGCGCCTGCTCGCCGACGCGCTGGAGGGCAGCCGCGACCGGGTCGTCGTCGCGGACAAGATCTGGACGCCGTCCCCGGAGGAGGGCGCGGCCCAGCTCGCCCGCGCCGTGCAGTGGTACGGCGGGCGGGTCGACCTGATGCAGATCCACAACCTCGTGGCCTGGCGCGCGCACCTGCCGATGCTCGAGGCGGCCCGGGACCGCGGCGAGGTCGGCCTGATCGGGGCCACCCACTACTCGGAGGCGGCTCTGCCGGAGCTGGCCGAGCTCATGGCCACGGGCCGCATCGACGCCGTCCAGGTGCCGTACAACCCGCAGCAGCGCGCGGTCGAGCGCACGATCCTGCCGCTCGCCGAGGAGCTGGGGCTCGGCGTCCTGCTCATGCGCCCGCTCGGCGAGGGGCGGCTGCTGCGCCGCCCGCCCGGCCCGGCCGAGCTCGCGCCGCTGCGGCCCTTCGGCGTCACCACCTGGGCGCAGGCCCTGCTGACGTGGGGGCTCTCCGATCCGCGCGTCACCGTGTCCCTGGCCGCCACCGCCCGCCCCGACCGGCTCGCCGAGAACGCCGCCGCCGGGGCGCCACCGTGGTTCGGGCCGGAGGAGCGGGCGCTGGTGCTCCGCCTGGCCGGGGCACGGTGACGCCCCGCCGGCCGGTCAGGCCTGCAGCTTGTGGTCGTCCAGGAACGCGGTGACGATCCGCACCACGTCGTCCGGGCGCTCGACGTGCATGCCGTGGCTCGACCCCGGCCCGGTCACCAGCTCGTAGCGGGCGCCGGGGATCGCGTCGGCGACGGCCTTCGACTGCCAGGGCGGGGTCAGCAGGTCCTGCTCGCCCACGATCACCAGGGTCGGCGCGGTGATCTCGCCGAGCCGGTCGAGGGTGTCGTGCGCCAGGTCGGCGTCCCACTGCTCGACCGTGACCTGCATCTGCTCCTCGGTCTGCGGGAACGCCGGCAGCATCGGCTCCAGCATCGCCGCGAAGTCCGGGTGGTCGAGCAGCTGCGGGGAGAACGCCAGGCCCGCCGCGCCCAGCGCCGCCTCCATGTCACGGACGGCGTAGGGCAGCCGCAGCGCGGTGAAGACGGAGCGCTGCAGCCCGTCGCAGCGCCCCCAGGTGGCGTACATGATCGCGCTGGCCACCTGCTCCGGGTGGGCCAGCGCCAGCTCCTGCACGACCGCGGAGCCGAGCGACCAGCCCATGACGTGCGCCTTCGGGATCTCGAGGGCGTGCATCAGCGCGGAGACGTCCTCGGCCATCGACGCGGCGGTGATCGCCCCCTCGCCCCGCTCGCTGCCCCCCAGGCCCCGGTTGTCGAAGGCGATCACGCGGTAGCTCTGGGACAGCCGCGGGATGATCTCGCCCCAGAGCGGGATCGATCCCGATGTCCCCATGATCAGGACGAGGGGATCGCCCTCGCCGCTGATCTCGTAGTTCAGCGTGACTCCGGTCCGGCAGGCCGTCTGCGGCATGGTGGGGGCTCCTCGATGTCTGGGGATACGGGCGGGCAGGGGATGGGGGCGGAGGGTCAGCTGTAGACGAGCGTGCCGTCCTCGAGGTCGGCCTTGGGCAGGGTCACCTGCTCCTCCTCGTGCTCGATCATGTGCGTCCAGGGCTCGCGGTCGCCCTGCTTGAACAGCACGTGCTGGGAGCGCATGACGTAGCCGGCGTTGAAGTTCTCCGGGTCGGACCAAGGGCGGATCTGCATGTCCGCGTCCTCCGGCCTCAGCGTCGGGACCACCATCGTGGCCCCCTTGGCGGCCATGGTCTCGAACAGCCGGCAGATCACGTCGCTGACCAGGTCCGCGCGCAGCGTCCAGCTGTGCCGGAAGTAGCCGAACACGTAGGCCATGTTCGGCACGCCGCTGATCATCAGACCGCGCCAGGTGACGCGTGCGGGGAAGTCGACGGGCTCGCCGTCGACGGTGAACGCGATGTCGCCGAACGCGGAGAGGTTGAAGCCGGTGGCGGTGACCACGATGTCGGCCGGGATCTCCTCGCCCGAGCTGACCCGGATGCCCTTCTCGGTGAACGTCTCGATCGTGTCGGTGACGATCGCGGCCCTGCCCTCGCGCAGCGCCGTGAACATGTCGCCCTCCGGGACGATCGCGATGCGCTGCTGCCAGGGGCGGTACCGGGGCGTGAAGTGCTTCTCGATGTCGAAGCCCTCGGGCAGCAGCGGGCGCATCTCGTCGAGCAGGAAGGTGTGCAGCTCCTCGGGCGCCTCGAGCGAGGTCCGTGCCAGCCACTGGTACTGCGAGATGTACTGGCGGCGGAGGATCTCGTGCGTCCACTCCTCCGGGATGTCCAGCGCGCGCAGCTGGATGGCCAGCTCGTGGGTGATCGGCGGCGCGAAGTAGTACGAGGGCGAGCGCTGCAGCATCGTCGTGAGCTCGGCCTTCTCCGCGATGGCCGGGATCAGCGTCGACGCGGTGGACCCCGAGCCGATGACGACGACCCGCTTGCCGGTGTAGTCGAGGTCCTCCGGCCACGACTGCGGGTGCACGATCACACCCTGGAACCGGTCCATGCCCTCCCACTTCGGCTGGTAGGGCTTCTCGTGGTTGTAGTAGCCCTGGCACATCCACAGGAAGTTCGCGGTGAAGCGCAGCTGCTCATCGGTGTCGGCCCGGGTCACCTCCACGGTCCACTGCCGGTCCTCGCTCGACCAGCTCGCCGTGGTGACCCGGTGCTGGTAGCGGATGTACTGCGCCAGGTCGTTCTCCTCGATGACCTCGTCGAGGTAGTCGAGGATCTCGTGTCCGCCCGCGATCGAGGGTCCTCGCCACGGCTTGAACCGGTAGCCGTAGGTGAACAGGTCGCTGTCCGAGCGCACGCCGGGATAGCGGTGGGTCCACCACGTGCCGCCCCGGTTGTCCTGCGCCTCGAGGACGACGAAGGACTGGTCGGGGAACTGCTGCCGCATGTGGTACGCGGCGCCGATCCCGGCCACGCCGGCGCCGATCACGAGGACGTCGACGTGCTCCACGCCGGACTGGTCGCTGCGCTCGGCGATGCTCACCGGCTCGGTCGTGGTCATGCTGGAGCCTCCGCTCGTTGGCCGTGATGGAGGTCACAAACGCTATAGCGCAACCGGTCGAACCGGAATCCCACTCACAGGCTCCGCGACACGCCGCAGCCCCCACGGCCGCGGGGACCGTGGGGGCTGCGATCTGCCGTCGCCGTCAGGCGCCGGGCTACTCCGTGTCCTGCTGGCCGATGCGCTCGTCGGCGAGGTCGCCGGCCTTGTCGCTCTGCTGGTCGAACCTGCCGCCGGTCTTCTCGTCGGCGAACTCCTCCGCCTTGTCCAGCGCCTGGTCGCTGCGCTGCTCGCCCTGCTCGCTGTTCAGCGCTTCCTTCGCCTTGTCCCCGAGGCCGCCGAGGTCCATGCCGCACTCCTCCCGGTTCGCTGGTGGGCTCCGGCACTACCCGGTCCGGGAGCGGTCGATGCGTCAGGCCGGGTTGTCGGCGCGGGCGTCGGCGACCACCCGGAACCACTCCGAGCGGCTGGGTTCCTCCTCCAGGCGCTGCAGCGTCTCCCGCTGGTCGAGGAAGGCGGGGTCGGAGTGCCACGCCTCCCAGTCCTCGCGGCTGCGCCAGGTCCCGACGATCACGCGGGTGGCGCTCTCGTCGTCCGAGGTGAGCAGCTGGCCGGAGATCCAGCCCGGCCGCTCCCGGGCGGAGTCGAACCGTGCGCGCATGGCGTCGTCCCACTCCGCCTCGTCGCCGGGCCGCAGCCGGGTCGTGGTCACCACCGTCATCATCGCGATCGCCTGCCCGTCGTCCTCGGCGTCGTCCTCGGCGGAAGCTGAGGGACGCCGAGTCTGCCCAGGCCGGGCCGCGGACGGCAAGGACAGCGATCGGCAGGCCGCCGTCCCGCGGGCGGCCTACGCTTCGCCGGTGCGCCCCTTCCGTGCTCAGGGCAGCCCCGCCCTCGGGCCACGGGTCCTCCTGCCGGTCCTCGTGCTGGCCGCAGGCGTCGCCCAGGGCTTCGGGCGCTTCGGGTACGCGCTGCTGCTGCCCGCCGTCAACGCCGAGCTGGTGCACTCCTACGCCGTCGCCGGACTGCTGGGCACGCTGAACCTCACCGCCTACCTCGCCGGGACGCTGCTGGTCAGCCTCACCGCCGGCCGCCTGGCGCCGGCGACCTCGGTGCGGCTGGGCCTGCTGATCAGCACCGCCGGGCTGGTGGTCCTCGCGTCGGCGCCGTCGGTGCCGGTCCTGGTGGTGGGCATGGTCGTGACCGGATTCGCCGGCGCGATGATCTGGGTGCCGGCGCCGGGCATCGCCGGCTCCGCCGTCCGCGTCGCGCGCCGCGGCCTGGCCATCGGGCTGACCGGCAGCGGCGTCGGGGTGGGCGTGGCGGCCAGCAGCGCGCTGACCGCGGTCGTGCACGCCGTCGCCGGCGCCGATGCGTGGCGCCAGGTGTGGGGGATCGAGGCCGTGCTGGCCGCGGTGGTGGCGGCCGCGGCGGCGCGGTGGCTGCGGCCGCCGGTCACCCCGGTCTCCGGTCCGGTCCGCATCTCGGCGCTGCGGGCGGTCCCCGGCTGGATCGGCTCGACGGTCTCCTACGGCGGGTATGGCCTGGCGGTCGCGATCTACATGACCTTCCTCGTCGCCGCGTACCAGGACGACGCCGGCTTCGGTTCCGGCCACGCGTCGGCGGTGTTCGCCCTGGTGGGGGTGTGCATCATGGCCGGCGGGGTGCTGCTCGGCCGCTGGTCGGACGCCGTCGGCCGGCGCGCGGCCATGACCGGGGCCTACGTCGGCATGACCGCGGCGGTGCTGCTCGTCCCGATCGGCGCCGAGCCGTGGGCGGTGCTCTCGGCCCTGCTGTTCGGCCTGGCGATGTCCGGGGCCCCGGCGGTGCTCGCCGCCCATCTCGCCGACTACCTCGACCCCCGCCGGTTCGCCGCGGCCTTCGGCGCGGTCACCCTCGTGTTCGGGCTGGCCCAGCTGGTGGGCCCGCAGCTCGGCGGGTGGATCGCCGAGCGGACGGGCAGCTTCACGACGGCGTTCCTGGTCGCGGCCGGCGCGGCGCTCGTCGGCGCCGCCGCGTCGGCGACCCTCCCGCGACGCGGTGCGGCCGCGGTGCCCCGCGGCAGCGCGCCCGAGGTGACCTGACGCGGCCTTGTCGGTGCCGCCCGCGAGGATGGCGGCATGGTGGCCTTCTTCCTCCCGCGGGCGAGCGACGACGAGCAGGCCGAGCGGCTCTACGACGCCCTGGCCGAGTTCGCCGGCTGCGAGCCGGCCCCGGCCGGGCGGCGCGTGCACTCCATCGCCTTCGCCCACGACGGGGCCCGGTGGGTCGCCGAGGTGGGCGAGGAGCTCCGCGGCCGGCGGACGACGCAGCAACTGCGCCGCGGCGAGCTGATCGAGCGCACCGAGGACCTGTCGTCGTCCTCGCGGGTGCTCGCCGTCTACCCGGGCACGCCGTTCGTCGTCGTCACCGACGCGCAGCCGATCACCGGTGCGCCGTCGGAGTGGGCCAACCCGTTCACCGCCGAGCCGGAGCAGGTGACCTACTTCGACGCGACGTGAGACGCGGCCGTGCTCAGATGCCCGTCTCGGCCGGCAGGATCCCCCGCCGGACGGCGTCCTCCAGGGCGGCGTGGTCGCGCTCGGTCTGGTCGGCGTAGGCGCGGGCGAACCGGCAGAGGGCCTGGCGCACCTTGCTGCCGCCCCCGAGGTAGCCCGCGATCATCGACGCCCCGCTGGTACGGGCGTGCCCCTTGGCCAGCAGGTAGCCGCAGATGCCGGCGTAGGCGACGAGCGCGCCGGCGTCGATGCCGGCGATCGTGATGGCGCCCTTCATGTCGCGGAACTGGCGGACGTAGTACTGGACGTCGCCCGCGCTGGTCCAGCCGAGCAGCGGATCGCTCACCGTCTGCACCGCCTGCTGGTACTCCACGACCCGCTGGCCCTGGTGGGCGTGCCACGCCGACTCGCCGTGCACGAACGGCGCGACCACCGACCGCCGCGCCTGCTTGAGCTGGAGGAACAGCACGTCGTCGGCGCTGCTGCCCTCGCACAGCGCCACCCACGCCCGCAGCCCGACCGAGCCGACGCCGACCACCTTGTGCGCGATGTCGACCAGGCGGTAGCCGCTGACCACCCGCGCCCAGTGCGGCGGCAGCGTGGTCAGGTAGGCGTCCAGCGCCTCGGCGAGCTGCTCGGCCTCCTCCGGCCGCGGCCGGGTGATCAGCGGCGGCTCGGTGACGATCCGCCGCGCGCCGTCGCGGTGCTCCGTGATCCGGGGCAGCGCGCGGTCGCTGGTGCGCTTGCGGGCCCGCCGGGCCGCCGTCTCGATCTCGGCGCGCAGGCCCGTGCCGGGCGCCGCCCGCAGCATCCGGTCGACGTCGAGGTGCTCGAAGGAGCGGGCGAGCAGCGGCTGCTCGGCCAGGGCGGCGATCTGCACCCGGTACTCCTCGACGCAGCGGGTCACCGCGTCGCCGCAGGCGGCCTCCGGCGCCCCGGCCTCCCGGCCGGCCACCCAGACGCTGGTGGTCAGCCGGCGCAGGTCCCACTCCCACGCGCCGGGGTGCGCCTCGTCGAAGTCGTTGAGGTCGAACACGAGGTCGCGCTCCGGGGAGGCGTAGAACCCGAAGTTCCCGAGGTGCGCGTCGCCGCACGCGACCGGTGTGATCCCGGTGGCCGGCAGGCAGGCGAAGTCCGCGGCGTGCACGTTGGCCGCGCCCCGCAGGAAGGCGAAGGGGGAGGCGATCATCCGGCCGACGCGCACGGGGATCAGCCAGTCCAGCCGTCCCTCGTGCGACCGGATCACCTGGTCGACGACGTCCATGCGGTCCGGCGGGGCAGTCCAGTCCCCGAGCGAGCTGCGGGGCGTCGTGTGGCGGAGCTCCCGGCCCAGCGCGTAGCGCGCCGAGCGCGGCGGCGGGCTGTCCCGCAACGAGGAGAACCCGCGGTCGTCGGCGGACGCGAGGACGGTGTGCGCCCGCCGCACACCCTGCTGCCCGGTCATGTGCGCAGCCTCGCAGCGGCGGGGTCCGCGGGCCAGGGGAGTCCGTTCCCGGATCCGCTCGCGACCACGACGCACTCAGCCGGGCTGGGACTCGTGTCCGGCGGGCACGGAACGGGTGAGGCCGCGGTAGGCGTCCGCGGCGCGGATCCGGCCGCTGACGACGTCGTGGATCGTCCGCGCGATCGGCATGCGCAGCCCGTGCCGGTCGGCCAGTTCCACCACCGTGGCGACGGTCCTGACGCCCTCGGCGACCATGCGCATCTCGGCCAGCACCTCGTCCAGGGAGCGCCCCCGGCCGAGTTGCTCGCCGACGTGGCGGTTGCGGCTCTGGGGGCTCATGCAGGTGGCCACCAGATCGCCCATGCCGGCCAGCCCGGCCAGCGTCGCCGGCTCGCCCCCCATCGCCACGGCGA
The DNA here is from genome assembly GCF_059428245.1 of Geodermatophilus sp. SMS 5-13. Classification (NCBI taxonomy): domain Bacteria; kingdom Bacillati; phylum Actinomycetota; class Actinomycetes; order Geodermatophilales; family Geodermatophilaceae; genus Geodermatophilus; species Geodermatophilus sp. SMS 5-13. The sequence goes on along the minus strand of NZ_CP165729.1, from coordinate 3,019,766 downwards.
GCGTGGTGAGCTCGGCCAGACCGCGGGACATCACGGCGGCCCGCGTGTTGTCGCCCACGCCCAGGCCCTCGGCGATGCCGGCGGCGATGGCGACCACGTTCTTGAGCGCGCCGCCGATCTCGCACCCCACGACGTCGTGGTGGGTGTAGACGCGGAACATCCCGCGGTTCATCTCCCGCTGCAACGCCGCGGCGACGGTGAGGTCCTCCGTCGCGATCACGCTGGCGGCCGCCTGGCCGGACATGATCTCCTTCGCCAGGTTCGGCCCGGTGAGCGCGGCGGCCGGCCTTCCGGGGAGCACCTCCTTGATCACCTGGGTCATGCGCAGGTGGGTGTCCCGTTCGAGGCCCTTGCTGAGGCTCACCACGGGGATCCAGGGCGCCAGGTCCGGCCGCACCTTCTCGAGGGTCTCCCGGAAGGCGCCGGTCGGTACGCCGACCACCAGCACCTCGGCGTGCCGGGAGGCCTCCTCGAGGTCGGCCGTCGCCCGCAGCCGTGCCGGCAGCCGAGCGCCCGGTAGGTAGGCGGCGTTGGTCCGCTGGTCGGCGACTTCCGTGGCGACGGCGGGGTTGCGTGCCCAGAGCAGGACGTTGTGGTCGCGCCGGCACAGCAGCGAGGCGACCGTCGTCCCCCACGAGCCGGCCCCGAGCACGGTCATCCTCATCGACGCCTCCTCGCGGGTGGACGATCACCGGCCCGCACAGGATGGTCGCGGACCAGCGGCCGGACCAGTCCCTGGCCAACCGCGCCCTAGGCTGGCGGACCGTGCCGCTGAACCGTTACGGCGTGCTCGCCGGCGTCCTGCACCGCTCCTTCCGCGACCGGCCGGACGAGCAGGGACGCTGGTTCCACGTCAACCTCGAGGTCGACGCCCCACCGGGCCGGTACCGGTGCGCCGTGGACGTCGACAGCAAGATGTCCGCCGTCGGGGTGCAGTGGCAGGTGCTCATCCTGCCGCCCGCCGCGCTCGGGCCGGTGCCCGCGCTCCCGCCCGGACTGCACGACCTGCCGCGCGCCCCGGACTCGGGCGCCCTGGACTACCAGCGGCACCCGGCGCTGGCCCCGCGGTCCGAGGCCGACTGGACGACGGGCTCGCACCTGCAGGCCGCCGAGGCCCTGGAGACGATCCTGGTCCCGGGGCGCCGGACGCTGGTCTTCGGGGAACCCTTCGAGACCGGGCTGGGCGTGCACAACGTGCACCAGAACCAGGGCGATCCGGCGGGCAGCCAGTGGTGGGAGGAGAACGGCATCTGGCAGGACGGCGCGACGCTGACCGAGCGCTCGGACGGCCGGTTCGACGTCTTCCTGTCCAAGTTCTCGACGCAGGCCGCCGCCACCGACGACGACGGTCACCCGCGCGGGACGGGCTACGCCCGGGGAGTCGCGTCGAGCTGACGACCGTCCCGCGGGCGCTACCCTCGCAGCTCCCGGGACGGCCGGAGGCGGCTCGGCGCCGGGCGAGGAGGCCGATCGGCATGGGCAACCGGTTCAGGGCGTCGGTCGCGCTCACCGACGAGTGGGAGCACTTCGGGTTCGGGGTCGCCGACGGCGTCGCCACGGTCACGCTGAACCGGCCCGAGAAGCTCAACCCGCTGACCTTCGAGAGCTACGCCGACCTGCGCGACCTGGTGCTGCAGCTGCCGTACCGGGACGACGTCCGGGTGCTGGTGATCCGCGGCGAGGGCAAGGCGTTCTGCGCCGGCGGGGACGTGCACGAGATCATCGGCGAGCTGCTGCGCATGCGCCCCCGCGAGCTCATGGCCTTCACCAAGATGACCGGCGACCTCATCCGGGCGATGCGCGAGGTGCCGGTGCCGATCGTCGCGGGCATCCAGGGCATCGCCGCCGGAGCCGGTGCGGTGGTGGCTCTCGCCTCGGACTTCCGGATCGTGACCGCGTCCGCCCGGTTCGCGTTCCTGTTCACCAAGGTCGGGCTCTCCGGGGGCGACATGGGGGCGGCCTACCTGCTGCCGCGCGTCGTCGGCGCCGGGCGGGCCACGCAGCTGCTGATGCTCGGCGACACGATCGACGCGCCGACCGCCGACCGGTACGGCCTGGTGAGCGAGCTGGTCGCCGACGACGAGCTGGACGACGCCGTGGCCCGGCTGGCCGCGCGGCTGGGCTCCGGGCCGGCGCTGGCCTACGCGCAGACCAAGGCGCTGATCACCCGCGAGCTGGACATGTCGCTGGCGGGAGCGATGGAGCTCGACGCCATGACGCAGGCGCTGCTGATGACCACCGACGACCACGCGGAGTTCCACGCGTCGTTCACCGAGCGCCGTCCGCCCCGGTGGACCGGCACGTGACCGACCCGCGCACCTGCCTGGTCACCGGCGCGAGCCGGGGCATCGGCGCCGCGGTGGCGGCCCGGCTCTCGGCCGACGGGCACCGGGTCGCCCTGCTGGCCCGGGACGGCGCCGCGCTCGGGTCGGTCCGCGACCGGCTGCCGTCCCCGGCGCTGTGCGTGGCCGCCGACGTGACCGACGCGGGGCAGGTGGACGCCGCCGTCGCGCGGGTGGAGCAGGAGTGGGGGCCGGTCGAGGTGCTCGTCTCCAACGCCGGCGCGGGGTTCGCCGCGTCGCTGGTCGACACGTCGGACGACGACTGGGCCCGCATGCTCGAGCTCAACCTGACCGCGCCGTTCCGGCTGGTCCGCCGGGTGCTGCCGCCGATGCTCGAGCACGGCTGGGGCCGGATCGTCGTCGTCGCCTCCGTCGTGGCCAAGCGCGGCGAGGCGCAGGTCGCGGCGTACACCGCGGCCAAGCACGGGGTGCTCGGGCTGGTCCGCTCCGCCGCCGCGGAGCTGGCCCGCACAGGGGTGACGGTGAACGCTGTCTGCCCCGGCTACGTCGACACCCCGATGACCGACGGGAACGTCGAGGCGATCGCCGCGCGGTCCGGGCGCACGCCCGACGAGGCGCGGACGGTGCTGGCGCGGCGGCAGCCGATCGGCCGGTTCGTCGATCCGGAGGAGGTGGCGGACGCCGTGCTCTTCTGTGTGGGCAACGCGGCGGTGACCGGGCAGGGCGTCAACGTCGACGGCGGGACGGTGCAGTCATGAGCCTCGAGCGGATCAACCCGCCGGAGCTGGCGCGGCCGTCGGGGTTCGCGCACGCCGTCCGGGCCCGTGGCACGGTGACCGTGCACCTGGCGGGGCAGACCGCGCTGGACGCCGAGGGGCGGATCGCCGGCCGCACCATCGTCGAGCAATTCGAGCGGGCGCTGGGCAACCTGCTCACCGCGCTGCGCGCCGCCGGCGGTGGGCCGGAGCACCTGGCGAGCCTGACGATCTACATCGTCGACGTCCCCGACTACCGGGCGCACGCCCGGGAGATCGGTGAGGTCTGGCGCCGGCTGGCCGGGCGGAACTACCCGGCGACCGCCGGGATCGGCGTCGCCCGGCTCTGGGACGACGACGCGCTGGTGGAGGTGCAGGGGGTCGCCGAGATCCCGCCCGAGGTCCCTGCCTGAGGAGGAGTTCTTCGTTGGAGATCTGGATCAACCCGGCCTGCTCGAAGTGCCGGTCCGCCACCGAGCTGCTCGACGACGCCGGCGCGACGTACACCGTGCGCCGGTACCTCGATGACCCGCCGACCGCCGACGAGCTCGACGCCGTTCTGCAACGGCTCGGCCTCGACCCGTGGGACGTCGCCCGGACGAACGAGCCTGTGGCCGCCGAGCTCGGGCTCGCCGACCTGCCCCGCGACCGGCGCCGCTGGCTCGAGGTCATGGCGGCGAACCCGATCCTCATCCAGCGGCCGATCATCACCGCGGACGACGGGACCACCGTGGTCGGCCGCTCCGAGGACGCCGTCCGCCGCGCACTGGACGCCTCCTCGTAGCCGGCACCCGACGCTCGTGCTCGCAGGCTCGGGCGTGCTCCACGTCCACGCCGCACTCGTCCCTACGCCTGGTGACTCGGCGGGGGACTGGGCAGTGGGTCGGGGTCTCGGACCGGGCACCCGACGACGTCCCGGTCAGCCGGCTCGGGCGAGCTCCGGGTCGTCGGCCGATGGGCGGAGCACCAGGATCTCGGTGCCGTCGTGGCGGTAGGTGTGCCAGCGTCCGCTGCTGTCTCGTTCGACGCGAAAGCCGTGGTGGGCCTGGGTGTGGTGCCGCTCGCACAGCAGCGCGCTGTTCTCCGGGTTGGTCTCGCCGCCGAAGAGCCAATGCACGACGTGATGAACCTCGCACCAGTAGGTCGGGGCATCGCAGCCGGCGAAGACGCAGTGCTCGTCCCGGAGTTCGACGGCCTTGCGCAGGCCGGGGGTGACCAGCCGCTGGGCGCGGCCGTAGTCGAGCAGTTCGCCGTCGGCGGAGAGCAGGTAGCGGCGCAGCTCGGCGTCGCAGGCCACCTGGCGGGCGCGGGCGGCGGAGAAGATCGCGCCGAACCCGGCCCGGGCGGCGCCCCTGCCGGTGGCCGGGTCGGCCAGGTCCTCGCTGCTCACCCGGACCGCGACCTGGGGCTTGACGCCGCGCAGCAGCGGCAGGGTGCCGCAGCCGAGATGGATGTCGGCCAGCTGGACGAGGGCGTCGGCCTGCTGCTGGGGCCGGGTGCGCGCATCGCCGGCCGGCCGGTGGGCCTGCAGCAGTGACTCGATCGCGGCCTGCAGCTTCTCCATGCCGACCGGGTCGAGGTGGAAGCGGCCGGTGCCCGAGCCGTCGGCGTGCTTGGCGAAGGAGAGGAACCGTTCCTCGGTGGGATCGGGTTCGGGGCCGTCGGCGTCGAGCCGCTCGAGCACGGTGTGCACGAGGCGGACCAGCTCGTCGTGCCGATGTCCGGCGGCGAAGCGGGCGAGCACCTCGCCGACGCCGGCCACGGTGCCGCCCTGGGCCTCGATCAGCCCGGCGTACCGGGGGCCGGTGATCTTGCCGATCAGGTCCACGTGATCGGCGGTCAGCCCCCCGGCGGCGTGCTGCTCCTCCACCGTCGGGAGCTGTTCCAGCGCCCGGCCGGTGCGCACCACCTGCGCGGCCGCCGCCCTGGACAACCGGCAGTGCCCGCGCAGCCAGGACTGTGCCGTGGCCATCCCATCGGTGGTGAACGCCTGCTTGTTCTCGGCGGTGCGCACGGTGCGGGCGAGCTCGGCGGCGATCCGGTTCTGCTGTGCCACCAGGTCGGCGGTGCGGTTGAGCAGCTGCGGCCCGGTCAGCGCGTGGAGGTCCTCGTCGGCGAGGGCGTCAAGCACCGACGTGAACTCGTCCACGAACACCTCCCCGATACTCGATCAGACGTTCGAAGCATACCGCTCCGAGGAGTGTCTCGCGACCTGAATCCCCAGGTCAGCCGCCTGTCCACAGACCGCGAGAAGGGATTGCGCATGCGCCCATGAGCCCGCCGTGACTCCAGATCCAGGTGCCCGTCAGGCATCCCTTCCTCGCCCCAAAGGCGGCTTAAGAGACAGCCGAACGGTGTGCGCTCAGGCCGGGTTCGAGAGCGTGAAGCCCGGCCTCAGCGCACACCGTTGCCCCGCAGGAGGGTGCGCTGACCGGGAAATCCTCCGTGGCCCTGAGTGGGCCGCTATGAGCGAGTGCCGGCTCGCCCCGAGGGCGGCTATAGGGACGCCCCATCCGCGCCGCGAGGTGGTCTCCGAGTCGCCCAGAGTGGGTCGTCTTGGGCGATTCGATGGCTCGACCGACGGGCGGGCTCAGGGCTACTCCTCCCGCGCGCCGAGATTCGCGGTCTCGTGGCATCCGCCGGCCGGGTAGCCGCGAGACCGCGCATCTCGGAGGAGTGGCGCCCGAGTCGCGCAGAGCGTGAGATCCGCACTCAAGCGACGTCCGACCCCAGTGAAGACGGAGCCGCCCGCCCGGACGCATGCGAGTAGCCCTCATCGGGCCGCTCTGGGACACCCCGAGGCGGCCTTCTGTGGTGGCGGCTCCGAGCGACTGTGGGTTGGCAGCCAAGACCGGCGGCGTCGCCCTACTCCTGCGGCGGCGCCGCCGGTACCGGCCCGGCGACCGCGGTGCGCCGCCGCACCAGGCGGATCGGCACCAGCACTCCCGTGGCCACCAGCGCGGCGACCGCCAGCCATGGCAGGAGGACGCCGAGGACGACGACGGCCGCGCCCAGGGCCGTCACCAGGGCCCGCCATCCGGTGCCGAGGCCGTCGAGGAAGCCGTCCGGACCGCCGACCGGCGCGACACCGAACGGCTCCAGGTGAACGCTGAGCGTCGACAGCGCGACCTGGTCGGCGAGCAGCGCCCGTTGAGACTGCAGCGACTCCAGCTTCTCCTGCCGCTCGGAGAGGGCCTTCTCGGCCGCCAACAGGGCCTCGGTCGTGGCCGCCTGGTCCATCAAGCTTTGCAGTCGCGCCACCGAGGTCTGCAGCGCCGAGATCCGCGCGTCCAGATCGACCGCCGTGGCGGTCACGTCGGCACGGGACACCGACACGTTCGCGACGTCGCCGACGTCCTCGAGGTCGGCCAGAAGCCCGGTCAGGGCATCGGCCGGCACCCGCACCACGAGGTCGGCGACGGCGCCCTCGACCCCGTCCTTTCCGGACGCCGCCTGCTCGGTGCGCTCGTCGACCCGGCCGCCGGCGGCCTCCACCAGCTCACTGACCCGCTGAGCGCCCGCGGCCGGGTCCTTGACGGCGACCGACGCGGTGGCGGTCGTGACCACCTGCCGGTCGGTGTCGGCAGGCGTGTTCCCGGGATCCCCCGGAGCGGCGGGCGCGGAAACGCCCTCGCCGGCACCGCCGTCCGATGACGAGTCCGAGCCGGCGCCGGAGCAGCCGACGAGCAGCGCCATGGCCACCGCCGCGAGTGCCATGCCCGGGGAGCGCCTCATCGTCGGACGGTAAGCGCGTGATCGGGCGGCCGACCAGCGCCGATGCCGAATCGTGGCGGCGGCGACGCCCGATCGTGACGTGGAACGGGCCGGCTCGAACCGGGCGATCCGGACACAGGCAACGGCCGGTTCTGGCCTCACCGGCCGCCCACGTGCCATCGCCCTACGCTCCGGCCATGACGGAGGCCCGGGAGGCAGGATCTCAGGCACATGTGGTGCCTCTGGCCTGGGGCGGGCCGCAGGGGTTTCACCACCAGCGGGACGGGGCTCGCGAGGTCGCGGATCTGCTCTAGCGCGGCTGGCCTCTGGCGGTCCGGTCGCTCAGCGGCTCGTCTACCGGTTCCTCGACGCGTGGCGGGACTACGTGCGGTTGTCGACGGAGGGCTGCGACTTCGGCGACACACCACTCGTGACGGGTGAGCCGCTCTCGCAGGACGGGGATGACGTCTTCGCGCACTGGGACGTCGTGCGAGAGGTCCTGCTCGGCGTGTGGCCGGACGTCGCCCCGCAGGCGGCGGCCGCATCCCGCGCGCTCGTCCGACTGGAAACCGCCTTCGGCTACGACTCCGATCGCGTCGACGTTGCCGCGGTGCACCGCGAGATGCTGACGGTGGTCGCCTTCGTCGACGACATCGAGGCGCGGATGCGGGCCCGGCCAGGCTTCGCGGAACACCGGCAGGCGGAGGGCCGCGGCTGAGTCCGGCCGACGGCTTCACCGCGCCACGACGATGACGGCCGTGGCATGTGCCTCGGCCGCCGGACGCAACGCCGCGTTCAGCTGCTCGAACAGGTCGACCGCGGCCACCCCCTTCCAGCGGGCGCGCAGCAGCTCCAGCGGCAGGCCGGGGTCGCGGTAGCGCAGTCGCCGCCAGACGGTGAGCATCCGCACGTACGCCGCGAACGCCTCGTCGTCCGGGGGAGTGCGCCGGGCGACCCGGCGGGCCAGCGGCCGGTACGCCGCGAGGAACTGCGCGTACCCGGCCTCGACCGCGTCGAGGTCCCACCACTGGCCGACCCGCTCGCGCAGCGGCGCGTACCCGAGGTGTTCACCGCGGAAGAGGTCCACGTACCGGGCAAGCCCCTGCCGCTCGAGCGCGACCTCGACCTCCTCGGTCAGCGTTCCCGGGGCCACCCAGACGCCCGGCGCCACCGGCCCGAAGCCCAGCCCGGCCAGCCGGCTGCGCAGCTCGTGCCGCTTCTCCCGCTGCGCCTCCGGCACGGTGAAGACGACCTGGACCCACCCGTCGGCGAGCGAAGCCGGCCGGTGCTCGAAGATCCGCCGGTCGCCCTCGCGCAGGACCTGCAGCATGGACGGCGACAGCGCGTACCCGGCGGCGCCGCCCAGCCGCAGGCTGCGCAGCGTGTCCCGGCGCTTCAGCCGGGAGATCGAGGACCGGACGGCGGGGGCGCTCACGCCGAGGTCCTGCAGCAGCCGGACCACGGCCGCGATCGGCAGCCAGTCGTGGCTCGCGCGGGCGTAGAGGCCGTAGACCGTGACGATCAGATGGCGCGGCTGCGGGTCGCCGAGCACGTCGCCACGGTAGCGGTGCCGCGACAGCTATGACGCGTTCTTGACTGCCGTCACGAGCAGAGCACACTGGGGGACGGCGTCCGAGATTGGGGTCCGCCATGGAGCTCTCGCCGTCCGCGCACGTCGACACCTTCTGCCGGGACAGCCTCCCGCCGTTCGAGCAGTGGCCCGAGCTGACCTTCGACCTGCCCGAGCTCGCCTATCCGCAGCGGCTGAACTGCGCCGCTGCGCTGCTGGACGACGTCGCCGCCGAGCACGGCCCCGACCGGCCCTGCCTGCTCAGCCCGACCGAGACCTGGACCTACGGCGAGCTGCTCGCCCGGGCCAACCAGATCGCCGGCCATCTCACCACCGACCTCCACCTGGTACCCGGCCAGCGGGTGCTGCTGCGCGGTCCCAACAATCCGTGGCTCGTGGCCTGCTGGTTCGGCGTCCTCAAGGCCGGCGGGGTCGCCGTCACCGTGGTGCCGGTGCTGCGCAGCCGCGAGCTGCTCCAGCTGGCCGAGATCACCCACACGGCCTACGCGCTCTGCGACGCCCGCTTCGCCGAGGACCTGACCCCGGTCGCCCAGGCCACCGGCATGCGGATGGAGTGCTACGGCGGCGGGGGAGACGACGACCTCGTCCGCCGGATCGCCGCGCATACGACGACGTACGAGAACGTCGCGACGGCGGCGGACGACGTGGCGCTGCTGGCGGCCACCTCGGGCACGACCGGCGTCCCCAAGGCGACCATGCACTTCCACCGCGACGTCCTCGCCGTCGCCGACACCTTCAGCGCGCACCTGCTGCGCCCCCGGCCTGACGACGTGTTCACCGGCACGCCGCCGCTGGCCTTCACCTTCGGGCTCGGGGGGCTGGTGGTCTTCCCGCTGCGGGTCGGGGCGTCGGTGCTGCTGCTGGAGAAGGTGACGCCGGCCGAGCTGGCCGACGCGGTGCAGCGGCACCGGGCGACGGTGCTGTTCACCGCCCCCACCGGCTACCGGGCGATGCTGCGCGCCGGCAAGGAGGGGTGCCTGGGCACGCTGCGCCGCGCCGTCTCGGCGGGGGAGCACCTGCCCAAGGCCGTGTGGGAGGAGTTCTTCGCGAAGACCGGCGTCCGGCTCATCGACGGGATCGGCAGCACCGAGCTGCTGCACATCTTCATCGCCGCCGCCGACGACGACGTCCGGCCCGGGTCCACCGGGACGCCGGTCCCCGGCTACCGGGCGGCGGTGCTCGACGACGACGGCAACCCGGCGCCGGACGGCACCCCGGGCCGGCTCGCGGTCACGGGCCCCACCGGCTGCCGCTACCTCGCCGACGCCCGCCAGACCGTCTACGTCCAGCACGGCTGGAACATCACCGGCGACACCTACGTCCGCGACGCCGACGGCTGGTTCTGGTACCAGGCCCGCAGCGACGACATGATCGTCTCCTCGGGCTACAACATCGGCGCGCCCGAGGTGGAGCAGGCGCTCGACCAGCACCCGGACGTCGTCGAGTGCGCCGTCGTCGGCCGGCCGGACCCCGAGCGGGGGCAGATCGTGCACGCCGCCGTCGTCCTGCGCGACGGGGTCACCGGCGACGAGGCGAAGGTCGCCGAGCTGCAGGCGTTCGCCAAGCGGCTCATCGCGCCCTACAAGTACCCGCGCTCGATCGAGTTCGTCCCCTCGCTGCCGCGGACGGCGACCGGCAAGCTGCAGCGCTTCCGGCTGCGCGAGACCGTGCCGACGGCCCACTGATGCGGATCGCGGTCATCGGCGGCGGCCCCGGCGGCCTGTACTTCGCCGCGCTGGCGAAGGCGCTCCGCCCCGGCACCCAGGTCGACGTCTGGGAGCGCAACGCCCCCGACGACACCTTCGGCTTCGGCGTCGTCCTCTCCGACGAGACCCTGGGCGGCATCGAGCACGCCGACCCGGTGGTGTTCGCCCGCATGGCCGAGCGGTTCGCCCGGTGGGACGACGTCGACGTGCACGTCCGCGGCACGGTGACCACGATCGGCGGCCAGGGCTTCGCCGCGATGAGCCGCAAGGTGCTGCTGCAGCTGCTGCAGGAGCGCTGCGCCGAGCTGGGCGTGCGGGTCACCTTCCGCGCCGAGGCGCCCGACGTGGACGCGCTGGCCGGCGCGTACGACCTGGTCGTGGCCGCGGACGGCGCGAACTCGGCGGTGCGCACCAAGCACGCCGACGTCTTCGCCCCCGTCCTCGACCGGCGGTACAACCGGTACATGTGGCTCGGCACCGACCGGGTGTTCGAGGCGTTCACCTTCGACATCCGCGAGACGCCGTTCGGCGTGCTGCAGGTGCACGGCTACCCCTACGACGCCGGCGGCAGCACGTTCATCGTCGAGATGCGCGAGGACGTCTGGCGCCGCGCCGGCTTCGCCGCCACCGAGGGTCAGGTCTTCCCGCCGGGCGTCAGCGACGAGGAGTCGATCGCCCGCATCGGCGAGCTGCTCGGCGACCTGCTGGACGGGCACCGGATCCTCGCCAACAACTCCAAGTGGCAGAGCTTCACCACGGTGTCGAACCGGACCTGGCGGCACGGCAACGTCGTCCTCCTCGGCGACGCCGCGCACACCGCGCACTTCTCCATCGGGTCCGGGACGAAGCTGGCGATGGAGGACGCCCTCGCGCTGGTCGCCTGCCTGCACGAGCAGCCCGACGTCCCCGCGGCGCTGGCCGCCTACGAGGCGGAGCGGCGGCCGGTCGTGCTCTCCACCCAGCGCGCGGCGCAGGCCAGCCTGCAGTGGTTCGAGAACATCGCCCAGTACGTCGGGCAGGCGCCGGAGCAGTTCGCGTTCAACATCGTCACCCGCAGCCGGCGGATCACCTACGACAACCTGCGGCTGCGCGACCCGGAGTTCGTCGCGCGGATGGACGAGTGGTTCGCCGGGGACGGCGACGTCCGGCCGCCGATGTTCCGGCCGTTCCGGCTCGGCGGGCTGGAACTGGTCAACCGCGTCGTCGTCTCGCCGATGGACATGTACTCCGCCGACGACGGGCTGCCCACCGACTTCCACCTCGTGCACCTCGGCGCCCGCGCGCTCGGCGGTGCGGGGCTGGTCTTCACCGAGATGGTCTGCGTCTCGCCCGAGGGGCGGATCACCCCCGGCTGCGCCGGCATCTACACACCCGAGCAGGAGGCCGCCTGGGCCCGCGTCGTGGACTTCGTGCACGCGCGGAGCTCGGCGAGGATCGCGCTGCAGATCGGGCACTCCGGCCGCAAGGGCTCCACGAAGCTGATGTGGGAGGGCATCGACGAGCCGCTGATCGAGGGCAACTGGGACGTCGTCGGCCCCTCACCGGTGCCGTACTCGCCGGACAACCAGGTGCCGCGCGAGCTGTCCCGCGCCGAGCTGGACGAGATCACCGCGCAGTTCGCCGCCGCCGCCGAGGCCGGCGCCCGGGCCGGGTTCGACGCGCTCGAGCTGCACTGCGCGCACGGCTACCTGCTCTCGTCGTTCCTCTCGCCGCTGTCCAACCGGCGCACCGACGAGTACGGGGGAGCGCTGCCCGGCCGCCTGCGCTACCCGCTCGAGGTCTTCGACGCGGTGCGCGCGGTCTGGCCCGGACCGCTGAGCGTGCGGATCTCGGCGACCGACTGGTGCGAGGGCGGCAACGACGTCGAGGACGCCGTCGCGATCGCCCGCGCGTTCGCCGAGCACGGGGCCGACGCGATCCACGTGTCGACCGGGCAGGTGGTCAAGGAGGAGACGCCGGCGTTCGGGCGCAGCTACCAGACGCCGTACGCCGACCGGATCCGCAACGAGGTGGGCCGGACGCACGGCGTCGCGGTGATCGCCGTCGGCGCGATCTCGTCCTACGACGACGTCAACTCGATCCTGTTGGCCGGGCGGGCCGACCTGGTCGCCGTCGGCCGGCCGCACCTCTACGACCCGCACTGGACGCTGCACGCCGCCGCCGAGCAGGACTACACGGGGGACGGCGTGACCTGGCCGGTGGCGTACCGCGCGGGCAGCCGCAGGCCGCCGACCGGGCGCACGGACGGACCGCCGCCGCGGCTGACCCTGATCCGGGAACCGGCCCGCGGCACCCGGCACACCCGCTGGCGGCCGCACGGCTGATCGTCAGGGCGCTCGCAGGAAGCCCGAAGGCACGTGGAGCCGGTCGAGGAGGCGACGGAGGTACACGTCCAGCCGGCGCCCGTTCGGCGCATCGGCCGGTCCCAGGAGCTCGAGCTCCGCCCGCAGCGCCGACCGCCGGTGCTCCAGGGCCTCGACCTCCGCCAGCAGGGCGGCGCGGCGCGCCACGGCGTCCCGGTCGAGGCGCTCGCGGGTGGCGGCGGCCTCGACGTCGGCCCGGCGCCGCTGCTCCCGTCCGGTGCTGAGCAGCCGGACGACGTCGTCCCGGGCCTGCAGCCGGGCGACGGCGGCCTCCTCCACCGCCCGCCGGCGGATCTCCTCGGCGTGCTCGGCGGCGCGCCGCTCGGCCACCCGCACCTGCTCCAGCCGCGCCTCGGCCTCCGCGCGGAGCGCCGCGGCCGCCCGCTCGCCCTCGTCGACGATCCGGCCGCCCTGCGCCGTCAGCTCCTCGAACCGGGCGACCGCCTCTGCCACCACCCGGTCCGCCTCGGCCCCGGCCTCGGCGAGCACCCGTTCGGCCCGGGCGCAGGCATCGAACCGGCGGGCCTCCGCCTCGGCGCGCATGTTCTCGGCCTCGTCGGCGGCCGCGGCCAGCATCGACCCGATCCGCCGGGACACCTGGAGGAACTCGCCGCCTCCGGCGGAGTGGGTGAGCAGCTCGCGGGCCTCCTCGAGGGCCGCCCGCGTCGCCAGGTGCCGCGCCACGAGGTGCTCGTGCTCGCGCTCGGCGGTGGCGAGCTCCTCCTCCGCCCAGCGGACGTAGGTGTCGACCTGGAAGCGGTCGTAGCCGGCGACCGCACGCCGGAACATCGGCGCGGCCTCGAGGACCGTCGGCAGGTCCCCGGTGACGTTCGGGTGCCTGTCGTCCAGCGGCTCCAGCTGCTCCAGCGGCTCGACGCTCATCCCACCTGCTTTCTCCGGATCCGGGGGCCAGGAACGCTACGGCGGGCGGACCGGGGGTGACCCCGGCTGCGCGACGGCGGTCACCCGGAGGCGGCGGAGGGCCGCCCGAACGGGGTGCCGAGGGCTCCGGCCGTCTCTCTGCGTGACTCGCCCCAGCGGGTGACGCGGACCGGCGGAGGTGTCCCGGGACCCGCGCGGTCGCGCAGGCTGTGTCGCATGGCGCCCGTCTCGACCCCGCCGGCCCCGGGCAGCATGACCGTCCCTCCGCTGTTCGGCTGGGAGGCCATCCTGACCGGGCTGCTGGTCCTCATCGCCGTCGCCGTGGTGGCCCTCGTGGTCGTGGCCGCGCGGGCCGGTACGAGCGGGCGGTCGGAGTGGCAGGCGGAGCTGGACGCGCGGTCGCGGCGCTGGGACGCGGTGCCCGAGCCGGTGCCCGAGCCGGTGCCCGAGCCGGTGCCCGAGCCGGGGGCCGACCTCCCCGGCGGGACGTCGTCCTGAGGCGCCGGTCCGCCGATGGACGACACTTCTTCCCGAACGGCGACGCGCGATCGCGACGAACCCAGGCTCGTGAGGAGCACGATGACGCACGACCAGGCCATCCCCGCGGACCGGATCCTGGAGGTCGCCGAGCGGATCGCCGGCCACCTGCTCGACGTCCAGCGCCGGGTGAACGAGCAGATGGACGCCATGCAGGCGGAGCTGCTGCCCGAGGTGCGGCGCCGGCTCGGGTACGGGGCCGCCGAGCCGGTCGACGTGTCCGGCCTGATGAACACGCGGATCGCCGGCCTGAGCATCGTCGTCACCCCTGAGGCGGTGGCCACCGTCGTGCCGCTCTCGGAGGAGTCCGCCGCCACGACCCGGGCGGGCCGGCGCGCCGTGACGTCGATCCTCGACGGCACCGACGGCCGGCTGGCGGTCATCGCCGGCCCGTGCTCCATCCACGACCCGGCCGGCACGCTGGAGTACGCCGACTTCGTCCGGCGCATGCGGGAGCGGCACTCGGCCGATCTCGAGATCCTGATGCGCACCTACACGGAGAAGCCGCGGACCGAGGTCGACTGGAAGGGCTTCGCCTACGACCCGTATCTCGACGGCTCCAACCGGATCAGCGTCGGCCTGGTCGCGACCCGCATGCTCATGTCCCGCATCACCGAACTGGGGGTGCCGGTGGCGGCGGAGCCGCTGAACGCCCTCACCCCGCAGTACGTCGACGGGCTGGTGACCTACAACGGCGTCGGCGCGCGCAACGTCACCGACCAGACGGCCCGCGAGCGGGTGTCCGGGTTCTCGGCCGTCGTCGGCTTCAAGAACTCGCCGGAGGGGAGCATCGAGGCCGCCATCCAGGCCGTCGTCGCCGCCCGGGCGCCGCACGAGTTCCTGGGCATCGACCGGCACGGGATCTCCGCCCAGCTGTCGACGACCGGCAACGAGACCGGCCACGTGATCCTGCGCGGCGACAAGCACGGCCCGAACTACTCCGCCGCCCACATCGCGGCGACAAGGGAGGCGCTGCGCACGCGCGGGCTGCCGGAGGTGGTCGTGGTCGACGCCTCCCACGGCAACAGCCAGAAGAACCACCTGCGCCAGCTCGACGTCGTCGCCGACCTGGCCGGCCAGATCGCCGGCGGTGAGCACGCGATCCGCGGCGTGATGCTCGAGAGCAACCTCGTGGCCGGCCGGCAGGACCTCGACCAGCGCCGTCCGGGCGAGCTGGCGTACGGCCTCTCCGTGACCGACGCCTGCGTCGACCTGGACATGACCGCGGTGATGCTGGACGAGCTGGCCGCGGCGGTCCGCGCGCGGCGCGGCACCCCGGCGCTGCGCGCCGGCTGACCGGCTCCGCGCGCCGGCTGACCGGCTACCGGCCGGGGATCGCGGCCGGGTCGGGGACGACGATGCCGAACAGGTCGGCGATGGCCGCGAGGCTCGCGTCCTGGACGATGGCCGCGGGGACGACGCCGTTCGGGCCGGGCAGGTCCCGGGTCGCCGTCGCGGCGGCGACGACCGTCGGCCGGTAGCCGAGGTTGAACGCGCCGCGGGCGGTCGAGTTCACGCACATGTGCGTCATGAAGCCGGCCAGGACGACGTCGGTGCACTGCGCGATGGCCAGGATGTCCTGCAGGTCGGTGCCCACGAAGGCGTTCGGCCGCCCCTTGACCACCAGTGTCTCACCGGCCCGGGGGGCCATGCGGTCGACGATCGCGCCGATGTCGGCGCGCACGTCGTACGGGCTGCCCGGGCCGGCGTCGTGCTGGACGTGCACCACCGGGACCCCGGCCGTGCGCGCGGCGTCCAGCAGCTCCTCGGCGGTGTCGAGCGCCTTCTGCACGCCGTCGAGCTCGAGGACACCGCGGGTGTAGGTGTTCTGGCAGTCGATGAGCACGAGGGTCTGCTCGCTCCAGGGCGCCGGGGTGTCGGGCATGCCGGTCAGCTGCCGGAGGCTCGTGGTCTCGGCCATGGCGGGCTCCCTGCGTCGGTGTGCGTCGGGGCCACATGGTTGCGCCGTCGGAGCCGGGCCGACAAGGGCCGGAACGCCGGATGACAGGGAGACCGTTCCGTGCTGGGCTCGGCGGGGGCCGGCCGAGCGCCGCGCACGACGGTGGGGAGGAGGCACCATGAGCAGGGCTGTCGTGGTGGCCGTGGACGACGATCCCGCCTCGCTGCGGCCGGTCGAGGAGGAGCTGCGCAGACGGTACGGCGCCGACTACGACATCCGCAGCTTCACCTCGGCGGAGGCCGCGTTGCAGGACCTGGCCGGGATCCGCTCGGCCGGCGGTGAGGTCGCCCTCGTCGTCGCCGACCAGTGGATGCCGGAGATGACCGGGCTGGAGTTCCTCGAACGCGTGCGCGCGCTGCACCCGGACGCCAGGCAGGCCGTGTTGATCACCTGGGGCGACCGGGCGATGGCACCGATTCTGCCGGCCTCGGTGCTGCGGCAGATCGACTGGGTGACCAAGCCGTGGAGCCGCGGTGACGAGCACTTCCACCAGGCGATCGGCCAGTTCCTGTTCCAGTGGGCGCAGCTGCGGCGTCCGCGCTTCGTCGGTGCCCGCGTACTGGGCGAGCGCTGGTCGCCGCGGTCGCACGAACTCCGGGACCTGCTCAGCCGCAACAGTGTCCCCTTCGACTTCCTCGACGTGACGTCCCCCGACGGCGAGGCGCTGCTGCGGGACCTCGGAGCGAGCCCCGGTCGGCTGCCCGTCGTCGTCCTGTTCGACGGCCGGGTGCTGGAGGACCCATCGGGAGCCGAGATCGCCGGGGCGCTCGGCATGAGGACCCGACCGGATGCGCGGCCGTACGACGTGACGATCGTCGGGGCCGGCCCGGCCGGGCTGGCCGCGGCCGTCTACGGCGCCTCCGAGGGACTGCGGACCGCCGTGCTGGAGACCGAGGCGATCGGTGGTCAGGCCGGCACGAGCTCCATGATCCGCAACTACCCGGGATTTCCTCGCGGCATCTCCGGCGCCGATCTCGCGCAGCGGGCCTACGAGCAGGCCTGGTTGCTGGGTGCGGAGTTCATCTACGGCCCCCGTGCGACCGGCCTGCGGGCATCGGGCACCGATCGGATCGTGTCGCTGAGCGACGGCGGCGGCGAGATCGTCAGCCGTGCCGTCGTCCTCGCGACCGGAGTGGCCTATCGGCGCCTCGCCGTCCCCGCCCTGGACGGGCTGATCGGAGCCGGTGTCTTCTACGGCGCCGCGAGCCCCGAGGCACAGGCGATGGCGGACCAGGACGTGTACGTGGTGGGTGGGGCCAACTCCGCCGGGCAGGCCGCCCTGCACCTCGCCCGCTATGCGCGGCGGGTGACGCTGCTGGTCCGCGGCTCGACCTTGGCCGCGACGATGTCGGACTACCTGCTGCGCGAGATCGACGCCGCTGCCACCGTCGACGTCCGCCACGACACCGAGGTCGCCGGCGGGGGCGGCGAGGGCCGGCTGACGCATCTGGTGCTGCGCGAGCGCGGCACCGGGGAGACCGAGACGGTGCCGGCGGCGGGACTGTTCGTGCTCATCGGTGCCGAGCCGCACACCCGGTGGCTGCCGGACGAGATCCAGCGGGACCCGGCGGGATACGTCCTGACCGGAGCCGGGCCGTCCGCCGGCACGTCGATTGCCGCGCGGCCGTTCGAGACCAGCCTGCCCGGGGTGTTCGCCGTCGGTGACGTCCGGCAGGGGTCGGTGAAGCGGGTGGCCACGTCGGTCGGCGAGGGAGCGGTGGCCATCCGGATGGTGCACGACTACCTCGCCGACACCTGAGTCCCTCGGTCGCCGGCTGCGAGGCCGGTCGAGGTTGCCGCCGAGAGCTCCCCGTGCGGCAGGATCGTGCCCTGGCGTGGTCTCCGGGGCCGGAGTGGAGGGGGCGGAGCCGCTCGATGGCGATCAGCGAGGTCGACCTGCGGCAGCGGTGGCGGAGCGGCCGGGCGTGCCACGGACTGTGGAGCTCGCTGCCCGGGGCGGTGACCGGCGAGCTCCTGGCGCGGACCGGCGCGGACTACGTCGTCCTCGACCTCCAGCACGGCGCGCTCACCGAGGCCGAGCTGCCGGCGGTCACCGCGGCGGTCACCGCCGCGGGCTCGGTGCCGCTCGTCCGGACCCGCAGCCCGCTGTTCCCCGACGTCGGCCGGCCGCTGGACCTGGGCGCCCGCGGCGTCATCGTGCCCAACGTGCGCGACGCCGCCCACGCCCGGGAGGTCGTCGCCGCCTCCCGGTACGCGCCCGCGGGCGGCCGCTCGATCGGGCGGCTCTCCGGCGGCGCCGACCAGCCGCTCGTGGTCGTCATGGTGGAGGCCGCGACCGCGCTGGACGACCTCGACGCCGTCCTCGCCGTCGAGGGGCTGGACGGCGTCTACGTCGGGCCGGGGGACCTCGCGCTGTCCCTGGAGCTGACCGGCGCGGAGCACCGGGCGGAGCTGCGCGGCGTCCTCTCCTCGATCATCGCCCGGGCCGTCGCCGCCGGCGTGCCCGTCGGGGTGCACGCCTACGGCGGCGAGGACGCCGCGGGCTACGCCGCCGAGGGCGCCACGATCGTCACGGTCGCCGCCGACGCGGTGGCCCTCGGCGAGGCGATGGCGCACCACCTGCGCGTCGCCCGCGGCTCGTCGGGGCAGGACACCGCCTGACCGGATCGCTCAGGCGGGCACCGGGGGAGCGACGCCCGCGGCCGCGGCGAAGGTGACCGCGGTGTCCCTCGCCACCGTGAACGGGTCGGCGTCCCACAGCGCCTGGGAGAAGACCTCGACCTCGACGTCCCCGCGGTAGCCGGCGGCCTCGACCAGCGCGCTGATCGCCGGCAGGTCGACGTGCCCGTCGCCGGGCAGGCCGCGGGAGAGCAGCACGTCGGGCCCCACGGGGGTCCGCCAGTCGGCCACCTGGTAGCTCGCGATCCGGCCGCCGCGCCCGGCCCGCGCGACCTGCGCGGGCAGCTCCGGGTCCCACCAGACGTGGTAGGTGTCGACGACCACCCCGACCGCGTCGGCCGGGAACTGCTCGGCGAGGTCGAGGGCCTGGCCGAGGGTGGAGACCACGCCGCGGTCGGCGGCGAACATCGGGTGCATCGGCTCGATCGCCAGCGTCACACCGGCCGCCCGGGCGTCGCCGGCGAGCTCGCCGATCGCGTCGCGGGCCCGCAGCCGGGCGCCGGCCAGGTCGCGGTCGCCGTCCGGCAGGCCGCCGGCGACGAGCACGAGCACCGGTGCCGAGCCGGGCGCGCCGGCCGCCGCCAGGACCGCCGTCTCCTCGATCGCGCGGCGGTTCTCGTCGAGCGCCGCCGCGCGGGCCCGGCCGGGGGACTGGGTGAAGAACCCGCCGCGGCACAGCGACGACACCCGCAGGCCCGACCCGGCGACCAGGGCGCAGGCCTGGTCCAGGCCGACGTCGGCGACCGGCTCGCGCCAGAGCCCGATGGCCGCGATGCCGGCCGCGCGGGTCGCGGTCAGCGCGTCGGCCAGGGAGGCGTGCTTGACCGTCGCCTGGTTCAGCGACAACCGCGGGTGCGGTGCTGTGCTCATGCGTGAGCTCGCGAGCTCGCTCACGGGACCATCACCGGGACCTCGACGCCGTGGACGGCGAGCAGCGCGTTCCACCGGCGGGCGGCCAGCTCCGGGTCCTCCAGCGCGCCGGCCGCGTCGGCCAGCCGCACGATCTCCGACAGGTGCGGCAGGCTCCGGCCGCTGTGCAGGCCGCCGACCATGCTGAACGCCGGCTGGTGCCCGTTCAGCCAGGACAGGAACGCGATGCCGGTCTTGTAGTACGACGTCGGCGCGGCGAAGACCTGCCGCGACAGCGCCTCGGTCGGGCGCAGGCGCTCCCGGTAGCGGACGGTGTCCCACTCGTCGAGCGCCGCGATGGCGGTGCTCGCCAGCGGGCCGATCGCGGCGAACGCGCCGAGCAGCGCGTGCGAGAAGCCGTCGGCGTCCCCGCCGATCAGGTCCACGTAGTGGTAGTCGTCGCCGGTGAACATCTCGACGCCGTCCGGCAGCCGGCGCCGGAGGCCGATCTCGGCGCCCGCGTCGAGCAGGCTCATCTTGATCCCGCGGATCCGGTCGGCGTCGCGCTCGATGATCCGGACGACGACGTCGGCCGCCGCGGCGGCGTCGGTGGAGCCGAAGTAGCCGGACAGCTGCGGGTCGAACGCCTCGCCCAGCCAGTGCAGCAGCACCGGGCGGCCGGCCTGCGCGAGCACCTCGCGGTAGACCCGCTCGTAGTCCGCCGGGCCCTCCGCCGCGCGGGCGAGGTGGCGGCTGGCCATGAGCACGACGCCGGCGCCGTGCTCCTCGGCGACGTGCAACTGCTCGACGTAGGCGTCGATCACCTTCGCGAGCGGGATGACCTCGTCGGCGACGTGGTCGGTGTTCACGCCGACCACCAGCGCGCCGCCCACCGACCGGGCCTCGGCGGCGCTGCGGGCGATCAGCTCGCGGGTGGCCGCGGCGTCCAGGCCCATGTTGCGCTGCGCGGTGTCCATCGCGTCGGCGACGCCGAGCCCCCACGACCACAGGTGGTGCCGGAAGGCGAGGGTGGCGTCCCAGTCCAGGTCGGCCGGCGCGCCCGGCACGTTGTCCGCACCGACCCGGGGGACGACGTGGGCCGCGGCGTAGGCGGTGCGCGACCGCAGCGGACCCGACGGACGGCGGACGGCGGCCGGCTCGCGCAGGGTCAGCGGCCGGGTACGCCCGTCGGCGCCGAGCAGGGTGACGTCGCTCATCGCGCGGGCACCCCCGCCTCGATCGCGACCCGGCGGCCGGACGCGGTGCTCTCCAGAGCGGCCTCGGCGAGCCGCATGCCGCGGGCGCCGGAGCGGAAGTCGTAGGGGTGCGGGCCGTCCTCGACCACGTGCCGGACGAACTGCTCCCACTGCAGCTTGAAGCCGTTCTCGGCCGGGTCGTTGTCCGGCACCTGCAGCCAGCCGGCCCGGTAGTCGAGGGTGTCGGGCACGTCGGGGTTCCACACCGGCTTGGGCGTGGCGTTGCGGGGCTGGATCCGGCAGTTGTGCAGCCCGGCGACGGCGCTGCCGTGCGTGCCGTCGACCTGGAACTCGACGAGCTCGTCGCGGTCGACGCGCACCGCCCAGCTCGAGTTGATCTGCGCGATCACGCCGCCCGACAGCTCGAAGATGCCGTAGGCGGCGTCGTCGGCGGTGGCCGCGTACGGCTCGCCGCGCTCGTCGACCCGGCTGGTGATGTGCGTGGCCGTCTGGGCGTACACCGACCGGACGGGGCCGAACAGGTTCTCCAGCACGTAGTTCCAGTGCGGGAACATGTCGACGACGATGCCGCCGCCGTCCTCGGCCCGGTAGTTCCAGCTGGGGCGCTGCGCGGGCTGCCAGCCGCCCTCGAACACCCAGTAGCCGAACTCGCCGCGGACCGACAGGATCTGGCCGAAGAACCCGGAGTCGATGAGCCGCTTGAGCTTCAGCAGCCCGGGGAGGAACAGCTTGTCGTGGACGACGCCGTTCTTGACCCCGGCCGCCTCGGCCAGCTCGGCGAGCTCGACGGCGTCGCGGTGCGTCTCGGCCGTGGGCTTCTCGGTGTAGACGTCCTTGCCGGCCGCGATCGCGCGCTTGATGGCGTCCACGCGGGCCGAGGTGATCTGGAAGTCGGCGTAGACGCCCCAGCGGTCGTCGGCCAGCGCGGCGTCGAGGTCGGTGGTCCACTCGGCGATGCCGTGGCGCTCGGCCAGCTCCTGCAGCGCGGGGCCGCGGCGGCCGACGAGCAGGGGCTCGACCTGCACCCGCTCGCCGTTGCCGAGCAGCACGCCCCCCTGCTCGCGGATGGCCAGGATCGACCGCAGCAGGTGCTGGCGGTAGCCCATCCGGCCGGTGACGCCGTTCATGATGATGCCGAGCGCGGGAGTCCCCATCGGTCTCTCCTGGAAAGTCGGAAAGCGTTTTCCCGAGGATAGGGCGAAAGTGTGGCGCAGGCAACCCCCCGGCCGGTCTTCGGGGCCTGCGCACGGCACCCCCGCACGAGGGAGGCCGTCGGCGCGCGCCCCGGATACGCTCTCCTCGTGCAGCCCAACGGCGATCCCCGGTCGCGCCCCGGCGCGGTGACGCTGCGGGATGTCGCGGAGCGGGCGGGCGTCTCCCTGGCAACCGCTTCCCGGGTCCTCAACGGCAGCACCCGGGTGGTCAGCCCCGACCTCGCTGCGCGCGTGGGCAAGGCGGCCGCCGAGCTGCGGTACGTCTCCAACGGCCCGGCGCAGGCGCTGGCCCGGTCGAGGACCAACGTCGTCGGCCTCGTCGTCCACGAGGTCGACGACCCCTACTTCGCCTCCATCGCCGCCGGCGCGATGCGCGTCGCCACGGAGCACGGGCTGCTCACGATGCTGGCCAGCACGTTCCGGGACGCGGCGCGGGAGGTCGAGTACGTCCAGCGGTTCCAGGCCCAGCGCGTGCGGGGCGTGCTCCTCACCGGGAGCGGGCGCCTGGCCGACGGGTCGGCGCTGGACCAGGCGCTGGGGGAGTTCAGCGAGGGCGGCGGCCGCGTCGCGCTCGTGAGCGAGCACGACCTGCCCTTCGACACGGTGCTGCCCGCGAACAGCAGGGGCGCGGGCCAGGTGGCCCGGCTGCTGCGCGACCTCGGGCACCGGGACGTCGGCGTCCTCACCGGCCCGGCGGACCTCCGGACGGTGTCCGACCGGCTGACCGGCTTCCTCGACGCGTGGGCCGCCCTCGGGGGCGACCGCGCGGCGGTGGCCGTCGCCGAGGGGGACTTCTCGCGCGCCGGCGGCCACTCGGCGACCCTCACCCTGTTCGAGCGGGCCCCTCACGTGACCGCCGTCTTCGCGCTGAACGACCTCATGGCCGTCGGTGCGCTCAGCGCCCTGCAGAACGACCTCGGCCGGCGCGTCCCCGAGGACGTGTCCGTCGTCGGGTTCGACGACCTGTGGCTGGCCGCGGACCTGCAGCCCGCCCTGACCACCGTGCGCCTGCCGCTGGAGGAGATGGGCGCCCGCGCCATGGAGCTGGTGCTGGCCGACCCCGGCGAGTCGGTCCGCCGGGTGCACGTGGGGGCCGAGCTGATCCTCCGGGCGAGCACCGGGCCGGCGCGGCGGTCCTGAGACGACGACGGCCGCGGCCGCCCGGGAGGGCAGCCGCGGCCGCGGCGGAGGGGGCGCCGGTCAGGCGGCGCCGGCCTGCACCCGGGAGAACTCCGGGCTGTGGCTCCGGGAGCGCTCCGGGGTCTCCAGGTCGCGCAGCTCGACGCGGCTGGTCTCCCGCGTGCTCCAGGCGGCGACCGCAGAGACGATGCACAGCAGGAAGGTCAGCCCGCCGATGACCAGGGGCACGTGGGTCGACCCGGGCGGCGCGATCAGCGTGAAGACCGTCGGCAGGAACGCCGTGATCAGCAGGCCGATGTTCTGCGAGACGGCGAAGCCCGTGACCCGGTGGCGGGTGGGGAACAGCTCCTGGAAGAAGCTGGCGAACGTCGCGTTCCACACCTGGTACAGGACGCCGAACATCAGGATGGCCAGGACGACCGTCAGCACGATGTTCTTCTGGCTGACCGCGTACAGGTAGCCGAAGGACAGCGCGCCGGCACCCAGCGGACCGACGATCATCAGCGGGCGGCGGCCGATCCGGTCGGAGAGCTTGCCGAAGTACGGGATCAGCGCCACGGCCACGACGTTGGCCGCGAGCGGCAGCCACAGGTACGTCGACGGGCTCATCCCGACGCCGTAGGCGGGCTGGGTGGCGTAGGCGGCGCCGAAGACGACGGCGGTGGTGCCGATGACGTTGGCCAACGCCATGAGGACGGCGCGGACGATCGTGCTGCCGCTCTCGCGGACGACCTGCAGCACCGGCGCCTTGGGCACCTCGTGCTTCGCTTCCTCCTGCAGGAAGGCCGGCGTCTCGGCGACCCGGCGCCGGATGACGTAGCCCGCGACGATGACGAAGAAGCTCAGCAGGAACGGGACGCGCCAGCCCCAGGTGTGGAAGGCCGAGTCCGACAGGAACGCCGACAGCGGGATGAAGCTCGCGGCGGCGAGGATGGAGCCCGCCTGGGTGCCCTGCAGGCTGAAGCTCGCGTAGAAGCCGCGCCGGTCCGCGGGGGCGTGCTCGACGATCATCGCGCTCGCGCCGCCGAGCTCGCCTGCGACGGCGAAGCCCTGGACCAGCCGCAGCAGGACCAGCAGCGCGGGGGCCAGGGCGCCGACCTGCGCATAGGTCGGGAGCAGGCCGACGGCGAGGGTGGAGACGCCCATCAGCAGCATGCACACGACGAGCACGTTCTTGCGGCCGTGCCGGTCGCCCCAGTTGCCGAGGACGAACGCGCCGATCGGCCGGGCGACGTAGCCCACCGCGTACGTGGCCAGCGAGGCGATGAGGGCCACCGTCGGGTTCCCGGACGGGAAGAACACGGCGGGGAAGACCAGCGCCGAGGCCTGGGCGTAGATCGAGAAGTCGTAGTACTCGAGCGTGCTGCCGATCCAGCCGCTCCAGGCGGCCCGCTTCGACATCCGGCGGGACTCGGTCCCCTGGTCGGGGGCAGCTGCCCCGCGCTCCCTGTCCTGCATGACCCCTCCTGGGTGTCTCCGCTGACGATCGGTGGTCGTGCTGCCGCTCGGGCTTGGCTTGGTAAGCGTTTACCAGAGCAACATGGTGTGACCTACCTGTCAAGAGCATCGTGTCACCCAGGTCACAGAAGCTCGCGCGGCGGCGGGCGGCATCCCGCCCGTGCTGCTGGTCGGGGTGCGTGCCGGCCGACGCGCGGCACGAGGGCACGACTCCAGAAAGCGGTTTCCAAAGTGAGCCCCGCCACGCTATCGTCGGCCGCGGAGAGCCGTTCGACCCCGGAGGACGACAGCATGGCTTCGCCTGGATCGCTCCCGGTCGTCCTGGCCGGTGCGCACGGCCACGGCCGTTGGCACCTGCACAACATCGACCGGCTGCACCGGGCCGGCGCGCCGGTCCACCTGGCCGGGATCTGCGACCCGCGCCCGTGGACGCCGGAGGACGGCGGCCCGGCGCCCGACGTGCCGGTCTCGCCGCGCCTGGACGATCTGCTCGACCGCGTCCGGCCGGCGATCACCATCGTCTGCACGCCCATGCACACGCACGCCGAGCTCGCGCTCACCGCGGCCGCGGCCGGCTCCGACGTCCTGCTGGAGAAGCCGCCGACGCCGACGCTGGCCGCCTTCGAGCAGCTCGTCGGCGACCTGGCCGGCACCGGGCGGGCCTGTCAGGTCGGCTTCCAGAGCCTGGGGTCGCAGGCGCTGCCTGCCGTCCGCGCGCTCATGGCCGACGGCGCGATCGGCGAGATCGTCGGCATCGGCGCCGCCGGTGCCTGGCAGCGCGACGCCTCGTACTACGCCCGTGCCCGGTGGGCGGGACGCCGCTCGCTCGACGGGGTGCCGGTCGTCGACGGTGCGCTGACCAACCCGTTCGCGCACGCCACCGCCACCGCGCTCGCCCTCGACGGGGGAGCGGGGGAGCAGGGGGTGGCCGACGTGCGGGTGGAGCTGCTCCGGGCGAACCCCATCGAGGCCGACGACACGTCGTCCCTGCGGCTGGTCACCGCCCGCGGGACGACGGTCACGGTCGCGGTCACCCTGGCCGGCGACGAGGAGGTCGAGCCCTATCTCGTCGTGCACGGCACCCGCGGCCGCATCGTGCTGCACTACCGGCTCGGGCGCGTGCGGCTCGAGCGCGGCGGGGACAGCGAGGTGCGCGAGTACCCGGCCACGGACCTGCTGGAGAACCTCGCCGGCCACGCGCTCGAACCCGGCGTGCCGCTGCTCGTCCCGCTGACCAGCACGCGGGCGTTCATGCAGGTGGTCGAGGCGGTCCGCCTCGCCGCGGACCCGGTGCCGATCGCGAGGCGGTACAGCCCGGTGGACCCGACGGGGGAGTTCCCGCGGCACGTCGTCCCCGGCAGCGCCGCGGCGGTCGTGCGCGCCGCCGACGAGCTCGCGCTGCTCTCCGAGCTCGGGCTCCCGTGGGCGGCCGTGGCCGCCCGTGGCTGAGGGGACGCTCGCGACGCTGAGCGTGGCCGGCGTGCGCGTCGCCGAGTACCGGGACGGCAGCGGGCTGGACGCCGTCCTGGCGCCGCGGCCCTACCTGCACCCGGTCCGAACGCTCGGCGGCCGGCCCGTCACCGACGCGCAGCCCCCGGACCATCCCTGGCACCTCGGGGTGTCCGTCGCCGTGCCGGACGTCGACGGCTGGAACCTCTGGGGCGGGCCGACGTACGTGCGCGACCGCGGCTACGTCCCGCGGGAGGACCACGGGCGGATCGAGCACGGCGAGTTCGCCGCCGTCGGTCCCGACCGGCTCGACGAGCGGCTGCGCTGGCTCGTCCCGGGCGGGGAGCCGGTGCTCACCGAGCGGCGCCGGCTGCGGGCGCGGCCGGCCGACTCGGGGTGGGAGCTGGAGTTCGCGACGACGCTCACCAACGTCTCCGGCCGGGACCTCGCGCTCGGCAGCCCGGCGAGCAACGGCCGGGCGGGGGCGGGGTACGGCGGCCTGTTCTGGCGCCTGCCGCCGGCCGGGGAGCCGACGGTGCGCAGCGGGAGCGCCGCGGGGGAGGAGGCGGTGCACGACTCCGTCGGCGGGTGGCTGCTCTGGAGCGACCCGGTCGCCGGGTTCTCGCTGGCGCTCACCGGTGCCGATGCGGCGACGCGGGCCGACCCCTGGTTCGTCCGGGTGCGGGAGTACCCCGGCATCGGGTGGCAGCTCGCCGCGCGCGAGCCCCTGCCGCTCCCGGCCGAGGGCACGGTCACCCGCGGCTTCCGGGCGCTGGTCGCCGACGGCGTCCTGGACGTCGGCGCCGTCGCGCGCTGGGCGGCCGCGGGGTCCTGAGGGGCCGCTACCCGCCGATGCCGCACTGGTCGTGCAGGTAGTTCGTCACGTGGTCGCTCGCCGTGGACAGGTCGCCCTGGACGTCGTCCAGCGCGCGCAGCGAGTCCGGATCGGTGAGGTCGGCGTCGGCGAGCGCGTCGGCCATCCGGTCCAGGCCCTGCTGCATCGCGTCCCAGTCGGCGGAGATCTCCTGGGGTGGGTCGATGGCGCGCAGCTCCTGGCCGAGCTCGTGGAACGCCTCGGAGATCGAGGCCTCGCCGTCGTCGAGCTTCGACATCGCCGCGTCGACCCGGTCGTCGATCCCCGCGGCCCGGGTGCAGAAGTCCCCCTCCCCGGTCGCGGGGGCGGACTGCTCCGCGGCGCCGGTGGCGCTCGCGTCGGCCGAGGCGTCGCCGCCGTCCCCGCCGCCGCACGCGACGAGCAGGACGACGCCGGCCATGCCGGCCATTCCGGATCGGAGACACCGCAGGCTTCGGCGCATGCGGCGAAGCTAGGGCCCGGCCGGGAGCGAGGAGCCCTCCGAGAGCCCTGCCACTCCGTGACATTCGGCCCTGGTCAGGCCAGCATCGGGCGCGGTCTTGTCACGGAGTTGGCCCAGTCAGCAGCGGTTGGGCGGGGGTGTCGGTCGGTGACAGACCTGGCGGCGGATCGGCGGAACCCCTCCCGTGAACCGGACGACGCTCCTGGCCTCCCCGACGCCTACGAGGGACCGCCGGTGGACACGCCGCCGGCGGACGGCGTGGCGCTGTCCCGGCTGATCGGACTGGCCCGGCTCACCCCACCACAGGCCCTCGAGATCGGTGCGAGCGTGCTGGCGGACGCGGCCCGCCGGACGGAACCGCCCACCGGGAGCCCGGGCAGCTCCCCGGTGGTGGTCGGCGGCGACGGGCGGGCGGTGTTCGGCACCTCCTCCTCGGTCGAGGCGGCGCTGGCGGACGTCGCCGCCGCCGCCCGGTCCGGCGCCCGCCGCGACGACCCGGCCGCCCAACGGCTGCTGGCCGAGCTCGACCGCGCCGCGCGGGAGCTGCCGGTCGCCGGCGTCCCCGTCGTCGCCGCGATGCTGGAGGAGGCGGCCGCCCCGATCGACCGCGGGGCCGTCCGCGCCGAGCTCGCCGCGCTGGTGAAGGCGGTCGGCGGGCTCCCGGTCTCGACGGGCGGCGCCGCACCGGCCGGGAACCCCGCTCCGGGTGGCCGGGCGGCCCCGGCGCCGCGGGCCGCGCGCCGGGGGAGCCGGACCGCGGCCCGGCGGATCGGCGCGTGGCTGCTCTCGGTGCTGGTCCTCGCCTCGGTCGTCGTGCTGGAGATCGTGCTCCTGCGCGACGACATCGCCACCGACGTCCGCCTGCTGCTGGACGCCGGGCGTCATGGCTCGACGTCGTCGGCGGCGCCGGAACGCGACGGCCTGCCGATCGAGCCGCCCGCGCCCGCGGCGGCCGGCAGCGTGGCCGGGGTCGACCTGCGCCCGCTCGCGCGCTGCGCACCGGACGCGCCCTGCACCGTGCGGCTGCAGGTGCGGCTCGCCCCGGCACCCGATCCGCGGGACGTGACGTGGTCGTACCGGATCATCGACCGCTGCACCGGCGCGACGCAGACCGCGCCGGGCGGACGGGTCGCCGTGCCGGCCCAGGGCGACCGGGCGGTGGCGGTCGGCACCGTCGTCCTCCCGGCCCTGCCCTCCGTGGCGGTGGTCGCCGTCACCGACGCACCCGCGGTCGCGGCCTCCGCGCCGATGTCCGTCGGCTCCTGCCTGACCGACAGGCCGGCCGGGTGAACCGCCGGAGGGGAGCTCCCATGCCGACCAGGAGACCGGCCGGGCCACCGACGGACGCCGGACGGGCACGCCGGACCAGGCAGCAGCGCAGGAACCGCCGCAGCGGCGCGTTCGACCTGCTCGCCGTCGTGGCGGCGCTGGTGCTGGTCGGGCTCGGCCTGGCGAACCTGCACCTGATCGGCGAGACCGAACTGGCGGTGCGGCAGGCCGTGATCGCCGGCGCCGGGGTGCTCGCCCTGGCGGTGTTCTGGCGCGCCCGCGTCCGGTACCTCGGCGTCCTGGGCTGGGCCGCCTACGGCGCCGCCGTCGTCCTCCTCGTCGGCGTGCTCGTGTTCGGCCTGTCCGCGAACGGCGCCACCCGGTGGATCGCGCTGGGCCCGCTGACCTTCCAGCCATCGGAGCTGGCCAAGCTGGGGCTGCTGCTGGCCCTCGCCGCCGTCCTCGGCTCGGACCGGCCGGCGTGGCAGCGCTTCACCTGGGCCGTGCTGCTCGCGGTGGTGCCCATCGGGCTCACCCTGCTCCAGCCGGACCTCAGCACCACCGCGCTGCTCGTCGTCCTCACCGGATCCATGCTGGTCATCGGGCGGGTGCCCGCCCGGTTCCTGCTGCCCCTCGCGGCCGCGGCGGCGGTCACGGCGCCGCTGCTGATCAACCTGCTGCGCCCCTACCAGCTCGAACGCCTGGGCAGCTTCCTGGTCGGCGCCCACGAGTCCCCGACCGGCTCGGGCTGGGCCGTGCTGCAGGCGCACATCGCGGTCGGCTCCGGGGGGCTGTTCGGGCGGACCGACGACCCGCTGCGCCTCCTGC
This sequence comes from Geodermatophilus sp. SMS 5-13, assembly GCF_059428245.1. Lineage (NCBI taxonomy): Bacteria > Bacillati > Actinomycetota > Actinomycetes > Geodermatophilales > Geodermatophilaceae > Geodermatophilus > Geodermatophilus sp. SMS 5-13. The sequence goes on along the minus strand of NZ_CP165729.1, from coordinate 2,990,575 downwards.
GCTCGGAGTACCTGCCCCAGCGGGACACCGATCTGGCGCTGGCCAGCCTGGTCGGGCAGTGGGGGCTGGTGGCCGGCGCCGGTGTGGTGCTGGCGGCGATCGTCCTCGTGTGGCGGCTGGCGCTGGCCAGCCGCACCTCCCGCACCCCGCGCGGCGCGCTCGTCGGCGGGGGGCTGGCGATCCTCATCGGCCTGGAGACCGTCGTCTCGGTCGGCGCCAACCTCGGCCTGCTGCCCCTGGCCGGCGTCCCCTTCCCGTTGCTCAGCTACGGGGGGACGGCGCTGGTCGTCCACCTGGCCGCGATCGGGGTCGTGCTGGCCGTGCGCCGGGACGGCGCGCGCAGGCGGCTGTGGGCGATGCCGCGCTGGCGCAACCCGCGGCCGCGGCTGGTCCGGATGGTCGCGCTCGGTCTCTCGGCGCTGCTGGTCTCCTTCGGGGTGTACGGGTGGCAGCTGCAGCGCACCCAGGGCGCGGCGCTCCAGGTCAGCGGGCAGGAGCAGATGACCCGCTGCTTCCGGCTGGACGCCGCCCGCGGCGCGATCACCGACCGGCACGACGCGCCGCTCGCGGTCAACGCCGCGGACGTCGGCGCCGGCGTGGACCGGGTGCTGGTGGTACCCGCCCTGCTGCGCGCCCGGCCCGCGGACGTCGCCCGCCTGGCGCAGCTGACCGGCCGGCCGCCCGAGGAGCTCACCGCCCAGCTCGCCGGGGCGGAGAGCACCACGCTGTCGCTGCCGGTGGCCGAGGTGCCCCGCCCCGCCGGCGACGCGGTCACCGCGGCCGGGATCGCGGGCGTGTTCGTGGTCGCGGAGCCGCGCCGCATCTACCCGCAGGGCGCGCTGCTCGGCCCGGTGCTCGGCTTCGCCGGGGTGGCCACGCCGGAGGACGAGAAGCGCTGGCCCGGCCTGCCGCCGGGCGAGGTCGTCGGCCGCGCCGGCCTCGAGCAGCAGTACGACGCGGTGCTGCGCGGGATCGACGGGCGGCAGTGCGTGTACGTGAACCCGAAGGGGACGCCGGTCGCGCTGGGGGAGCGGCGGGACCCGGTGCGCGGCGCCGACCTGCGGCTGTCCCTCGACCTGGGCCTGCAGCGGCGGCTGGACGCGAGCCTGGCCGCGGCCGTGCGCGCCCAGCCCCGGCCGCAGGGCCGGATCGGCGCCGCGGTCGCGATGGACCCGCGATCGGGGCAGGTCCTCGCGATCGCGAGCAGCCCGTCGTTCGACAACAACCTCTACGGCCCGCCGGTCGACGTGAACGCGCTGGGCGCGGCCGCCGAGGCGCCCGGCTCGCCGATGCTCGACCACGTCACCCAGGCGGTCGCGCCGCCCGGCTCGACGTTCAAGCTCGTCGTGGCCGCGGCGAACCAGGCCCATCCGGTGTTCCCGGCCCGGCGGGCCATCCCGACCGGGGCCTCGTACACCTACGGCGGGCACACCTTCGGCAACTGGAAGCCGATGGGGCCGATGAACCTGGTCGACTCGATCGCCATCTCCAACGACGTGTACTTCTACAAGCTCGCCGTCGCGCTCGGGGCCGAGGGCGTGATCGACACGGCCCATGTGCTCGGGGTGGGGCAGCGCACGGGCATCGACCTCCCCGGCGAGTCCGCCGGCTACCTCGGCACCCCGGAGTCGGTCGAGGCGAAGGGCGGCACCTGGTACGGCGGGTCCACGGTCATCCTCGGCATCGGCCAGGGCGAACTGCAGGTCACGCCGCTGCAGAACGCCCGGTGGACCGCCGCCGTCGCCACCGGCAGCATGGTCACCCCGCGGCTCGGCATGGCGATCGGGGCGCCCGGGGCCACGTACACCGCGCTGCCCGGGGCCGCCCCGGTGCCGCTGCCGTTCGCCGCCGAGCTGGGGCCGATCCGCGACGGGATGCGGGAGGCGGTGACGGGCGGGACCGCCGTCCGGCTGTCGGACATCCCCGCGGCGGTCGGCGCGAAGACCGGCACGGCGCAGGACGGCGGCCTGCCCGACGGGCAGTACGACAACTGGATCACCGCCGTGGCCCCGATGGACGCGCCCGAGATCGTGATGACCGCCCTGGTGCAGGGCCCGGGAACGGGCGCGAACACCGCGAAGCAGGTCGTGTCCGACGGCCTGCGCTTCTACCTCGACCACCGGGCGGACGTCGTCGCCACCGGGCCGGTGCAGACGCCCTAGCCGTACCTAGCTGTGCTGCCCGGACAGGTTGGTCAAGCGCGTGATCGGGGGACGGTTTCCGATCGCGGTGTGGGGCCGGTGATGGTTGTACTCGTGCAGCCAGGCCGGCAGTGCCTTTCGGCGCGCTGATTCGCTGAGGAACATGCGGCCGAAGGCCCAGCCGTCGGCCAGGGTGCGGTGGAACCGTTCGATCTTGCCGTTGGTCTGCGGCCGATAGGGCCGGGTCCGCTTGAGATTGATCCCGAGCTCGGCGCAGGCATCGCGCCAGGCGTGCGAGCGGTAGGCCGAGCCGTTGTCGGACAGCACCCGCTGGGTGGTGACGCCCCGCGCGGCGAACCAATCCACCGCGCGGCGCAGCACGCCGATCGCGGTGGCGGCGGTCTCGTCGTCGTGGGTCTCGGCGTAGGCGACGCGGCTGTGATCGTCGATCACCGTGTGCACGAATGCCGTGCCGATCACCGGGTTGTGGTGGGCGTTGCGGGGCGTGCCGGGCGTGGCCGCCCGGTTCTTCTTGCCCTGCTGGCGCCCGACGTAGCGCCAGCCGCCGCCGTCGGGGATGTTGCCCAGCTTCTTGACGTCGACGTGCAGCAGCGAGCCGGGGTACTCATGTTCATAGCGGCGGATCGGCTCGCCGGTGGCCCGGTCGACATGGGAGAGCCGGTTGAGCCGGCAGCGAACCAGCACCGCGTGCACGGTCGAGGGCGCCAGGCCGACGCGGTCGGCGATCTGGACTGGGCCGAGGCGCTTTTTCCAGCGCAGGTGCACGATCTTGCGCACCACCGGCCGCGGCGTCCGGCGCGGGCAGGAATGCGGTCGTGAGCTGCGATCCTGCATCGCCGCCGGGCCGCCCCGGCGGTACCGGTCGGCCCAGCGCTTGGCTGTGGGCCAGGAGACGTTGAACACCGCCGCGGCGTAGCTGATCGACCAGTTCTCGTCGACCACGGCGCGGCCGAGCTTCAGCCGGTGACGAGGGGTCAGGGCAGCGTTAGCGTGAGACACGAGGACCTCCGGGTTGGTGAGCGGGTGCCTTCAGCAGCCCCACTCCACGTCCGGAGGTCCTCCCTCCACAAGATCGATCAGTCAGATCGAGTGGTCACACGCCCTCGACCAACGTCTCTGGTCAGTACACCTAGCGCCGGCCGTAGGCGGCCAGCAGCGAGCGGTTGCGCAGCGCCCGGGAGGCGCCCTCGGCCACGCACGTCCGGGGCTCCTCGGCGAGCTTGACCGGGAGGCCGAGGGTCCGTTCCAGGTCCGCCGCGAAGCCGGGGACCCGGGCGGACCCGCCGAAGACCAGCACGCCCTCCGCCATCACGTCCGCGATGCCCTGCGGGGGGAGGTCGTCCAGGCCGCCGGCCAGCGTCCGCACGATCTCGTCGGTGATCGGCCGCACGGCCTCGGCCACGTCGGCGGCCTGCACCGTCGCCAGCCGCGGCCGGCCGCTGGCGGCGTCGCGGCCCTGCACGACGAGCGGTCCGTTGCCGTCGGAGGCCGCGCGGATCTTCAGCTGCTCCGCCTCGAGCTCGCCGACGTGGAGCTGGTGCGTCTCCCGCAGGTGCCGGGAGACGGCCACCGTCATCTCGTCACCGGCGAGCTTGCTGGTCCGGTGGGCGAGCACCCCGCCGTAGCAGAACGCCACCGCCTCGGCCGTGCCACCGCCGACGTCGATGACCATGTGCACGCGCCGCTCCAGCGGGTCGATGCCGCAGCCGACCGCGCCCGCGATCGACCCGTCGAGCGCCGTCACGGGGCGGATGCCCGCCTCCTCCGCGGCCTCGAGCAGGGCGCGGCGCTCCAGCGCGGAGGAGCCGACGGGGACGCCGATCACGGCTCGGACCGGGAGCTCCCAGACCCGCCGGCCGGCCCGGTGCAGCACCGAGCGCAGGTACAACCGGGCCGTCTCCAGATCGGTGACCACCCCGTCGTGCAGCGGCCGGACCGCGGTGAACCGGTCCCCGGGGGCGCGGCCGAGCAGGTCGGCCGCCTCCTGCCCGACGGCGAGGACCCGCTCCCGGCGGCTGCCACCGCGGCGCAGCAGCATGACGGACGGTTCGTCGAAGACGATGCCGCGGCGGCCGTCGCTCACCACCGTGGTGGCCGTGCCCAGATCGATGCCGAGTCCCACCGTGGCCCCTCCTTGACCGCCGGCTGTGGCACCAGTCTGGGGGTGGGCCGGGGTCCGGTCCAGGCCCGACGCCCTCCGGGCCCGAGAAACTCCCTGCTCGACCGGCCCGTCACGGCGCGGACGGCGACCGCCACGTCCAGGCGGTGCGCGCGATGGCGAGCAGGAGCACCACCTCGACGGCGCTCCCGAGGAGGTAGTAGATCCACGTCTCGCCGACGACGGTGACGACGACGGAGGCCGCGTAGAGCAGGGGGACGACGACGTTGGCGGCCCGGTTCACCCTGGCCGGGGCCAGGAGCGACACCGACACCATGAGGCTCGGGACGAGGACGTAGAGCGTGGTGAGGGTCAGGAAGGCCTGGCCGATCTCGAAGCCCGGGCCCGGCGCCTCGCCCGCGAGCGCGCCGGTGATCACGTCGGCCCGGAAGAAGCCGAAGATGTCGACGTAGGCGAAGACGAACAGCGTGCTGATCCACAGGCCGCTGAGCACGACCCGCACGTCCACCCTCGTGTCCTGACGTCCGGTCGTCCGGATGCTCGTCACCGCACACCTCCTCGTTCGACGGGGGCCCACCGTGCCGCGACGGAGCCGGGGGGCACACCGGTCCCGGGGCCGGACCCCACCTGGCCGAACGGCCAGGTCAGGTGGGGCCGTTCGGCCGGCCCCGGGGAGCGGCGGATCTTCCTACGCTGACGCACCGTGTGGACAGCCGCCGGCTCGACGCGCGCCCAGCCCGCCGTGGCGACGCCGCCCGCCCGGACGCGGCGGGACGAGGTGCTGGCCGGGGTCGTCCTGGTCGGGGCCGGGGTCGAGGCCCTCACGCGGGTCGATCCGGGGTGGCGGCCCGCGGCCGTCGCCCTCGGGTGCGTCCTCGCGGCCGCCGTCCTGATCCGGCGGAGCCGTCCCCTGGCCGCGGTGGGTCTCGCCTTCGGGGCGTTCGTCGTCCTGGACCTGGCCGCGCTCGTCCTCGGCGTCGAGCAGCTGTTCCTCTACACCGGTGCGGTGGCGCTCGTGCTCCTCGCGTCGCTGTTCCGGTGGGGGTCGGGTCGCGACGTCGTCCTCGGCAGCGCCCTCGCCGCGGTGGCGCTGATCCTCAGCGTCGGCGTCGAGTCCACCGACGCCGGAGACGCGGTCGGCGGGGTCGCCGTGCTGCTGTGTGCCGCCGCCGTCGGGACGGCGACCCGGTACCGGGCGGTGGCGCGGGAGCAGCTGGTCGAGCAGGCGCGGCTGCACGAGCGCGAGCAGCTGGCCCGGGAGCTGCACGACACCGTCGCCCACCACCTGTCCGCCATCGCCGTCCAAGCGCAGGCCGGCCTGGTGCTGGCCCGCTCCGCCTCGCCGGACGGGGCGGCCGACGCGCTGCGGGTCATCGAGGGCGAGGCGGCCCGGACCCTCGCCGAGATGCGCGCGATGGTGGGCGCCCTCCGCGACCGCCCCTCCCTCGCTGCGCGCCACTCCGTGGCCGATCTCGCGGGCCTGGCCGCGACGGGCACCGATGCGCTGCGGGTCGACGTCGAGCTGCGCGGGGACCTGGCCGGCCTGCCGCCGGCCCTGGAGGCGGCCCTCTACCGCGTGGCGCAGGAGTCGGTCACCAATGCCCGGCGGCACGCCCGGCTGGCCACCCGGGTCCGCGTCACGGTGACCGGCCGGGCCGCCGACGTGGAGCTGACCGTCGACGACGACGGCGCGCGCACGGCCGCCGCGGATCCGCCCGGGTTCGGGCTGGTCGGCATGACCGAGCGGGTCACCCTGCTCGGCGGGACGCTGACGGCCGGGCCCGGTCCGGATCGCGGCTGGTGCGTCCGCGCCGTGCTCCCGCGGGGCGCCCCATGACCGTCCGCGTGATCGTCGCCGACGACCAGAGCATCGTCCGGGCCGGCCTGGCGACGATCCTCGGCGCCCAGCCCGGCATCGAGGTGGTCGGCCAGGCGGCCGACGGGCGCGAGGCCGTCGCCCTCGCCCGGCGGCTGCGGCCCGACGTGTGCCTGCTCGACATCCGCATGCCCGGCCTGGACGGCATCGAGGCCACCCGCATGCTCGCCGGACCCGGCGCCGAGTCGCCCGTCGCGGTCGTCGTGATCACCACGTTCGACACCGACGAGCACGTCCACGGGGCGCTCAAGGCGGGCGCCCGCGGGTTCCTCCTCAAGGGCGCCTCACCCGAGCAGCTGACCCAGGCGATCCACGCCGCGGTCAACGGGGACGCGCTGGTCGACCCGGGGGTCACGGCGCGCCTGCTCGCGCGCTTCGCGGCCGGCTCGGCGGCCGTGCCGGTCCAGCCCCTCGAGCCCCTCACCGACCGGGAGGAGGCGGTGCTGCTCACCGTCGCGCGGGGGCGGACGAACGCCGAGATCGGCCGGGAGCTGCACATCAGCACGAGCACCGTGAAGTTCCACCTGTCCGGGCTCATGACCAAGCTCGGCGCCCGGAACCGGGTCGAGCTGGTGATCTGGGCCTACGAGACGGGGCGGGTGCGGTGAGGACGGCGGCGGGATCACCCGTGTGGCGCGCTCCGCCGTCCCGCTGGCCGCGCCACCGCGGCGGAGGACGTCCGCAGCGGCAGCTGGACGAGGTAGGCGTCCACCGCCGCGTCCTTGCCCTTCAGGTGCAGCCCGGTCACCGGCAGCAGGTCGACGGCGCCCGGCAGCTGGTCGCGCGTGCCGGTGCCGATCAGCACGCCGCCGACCGGAGCCTGCTCCTGCAGCCGGGCCGCGACGTTCACGGTGTCCCCGACGGCGGGGTAGACCAGGTAGCCGCTGCCGCCCATCTCGCTGAACACGACGGGGCCGCTGTTGACGCCGATCCGCAGCCCCGGCCAGTCGGGATGGTCTCCGTGGATCCGCTCCGCCTCGGCCTGCAGCGCCGCGGCCGCCTCCACCGCGCGCAGCGCGTGGTCCGGCTGGTCCCCGTCGCGGTTGAACGTCGCGAACACCCCGTCGCCGGCGAACTTCTCCACCTCGCCGCCGAACCGGCGGGAGATCAGCGGCGCGGCCCGCTCGTAGTAGGCGCGCAGCATGGCCGCCACCTCCGCTGCGTCGCGCGCGGCCGTGAAGCCGGTGAAGCCAGCGAGGTCGCCGACGAGCACGGACACCTCGCCGCGGTGCTCCCGGGTCGTCGGCAGGTACAACGGCCGGAAGCGTTCGTCGCGCCACTCGCGGCGCGCGGCCGCGAACACGAGCAGGTAGCCGGCCACGATCAGCGCGTGCCACACCCACCAGGTGGGGTGCCACTTGCGCTCGCCGGCCACCGCCACGCCCACCAGCGCCTCGGCCAGCAGGCCGTAGCAGGCCACGACGCTGAAGACGAGCAGCCCGAAGTAGCTGCGGTTCACCCACCAGAGCCGGAACGCCGCGACCGCGTAGAGCAGCGCGCCTAGCGCCGCCGCCGTCTTCAGGGCGACGTTCTCCCCACCCTCGGCGGTCACCTGCTGCAGCGGCGGCCACTCGAACACCGACCACACCGCCCAGACGAGCAGCGCCACGAGCACGCCCACCCGCAGCCGCTGCCGGTGCCGCACCACCCACCCACCGGCCGAGGGCCGCACGTCCACCAGGGCCGAGGCCACCGCGAAGGGCGCGGCGACGAGCAGTCCGGCCGTGATGGCGATGTTGAAGCCGGGGAGCGCGTCGTCGGTGAGCACATGCTGCGTGCCGACGGCGTGCAGGGCCATGAAGCCGCCCGTCGCCAGGAACGCCAGGGACAGCAGCAGGACCCGCGCGTCGCCGCGCCGGCGGGCCGCCTCGCCGGCCACCAGCGAGAGGCTGGCCGCGACGGCCCCGACGGTCAGGAAGACGGCGAAGTGCAGCGGCGGCTCGCTCCAGTGCAGCCCCTTGAAGTCGTTGCGCAGCAGGAACACCAGGCCGGCAAGGGGGAGGACCAGCGCCAGCAGCACCATCGCCGCGACCGTCGGGCGGCGACCGTGGTCGGCGATCAGGCGGACGACGAACCCGGCCCTGATCCGATCGGTGTCCAGGGCCTGGCCCGGTGCGCCGTCCCCCCGCCGGGGGCGGGGGATCGATCCGGTTCCCCGGTCACGGTGCTTCCCGCTCATCGCGGGGCCCCGTCGCGGGCGCGACCTCGGAGGCGCCGCCGGACCTGCCGGAGCGGGCGGCGTGGTCTCCTTCTGACCAGGGCGGCCGGTTCGGACGCCACGGAGGGCAGTGTGCTCCCGCGGCGGGGCCGGCACCAGCAGGTTCGGGACGGCGGTCAGCGGCGCACCCGGTAGCGCAGGTGGGTCGCGTCGCGCCCCTCCAGGTGCCGGACGAGCTCCAGCTCGACGGGGTCGGCGTCGGCCGCGAACAGCCGCCGGCCCGCGCCCAGCAGGACCGGGACGAGGTGGATCTCCAGCTCGTCGAGCTCACCGGCCCGCAGCAATGCCTGCGCCGCGCCCGCGCCGTGCACCATGACGGCGCGGTCGCCCGCCGCGGCCCGGGCATCGGCGGCGCAGGCGCGGACGTCGGTGTAGAACCGGGCGCTGCCCGGCGGCTCGTCGCCGTCGTCGACGGCGTGGGTCAGCACGAGGATCGGCACGCCGTCGTGGTGGTCGCCGTTCCAGCGTCCGGCGAGCTCGAACGTCCGCCGTCCGGAGATCACCGCTCCGGTGGCCATGGCCTCGCCGTACACCTGCCCGTTCGGTCCCGGGGACAGCCGGTCGTCGAGCCAGTTGAACAGCCGGCCGCCGCCGCGGCCGAGCTCCTGCCCGGGCCGGTCGTCCGGCCCGGCGATGAAGCCGTCCAGGGACATGGACATGTAGAGCCGGATCGAAGCAGTCATCGCCTGTTCTCCCGCAGGAAAGTCATTCGGACCAGTCGGCCGCGCTCATGCCGGCGGGGTGACCGGGCGGCCACTGGACCAGCTCGATCCGGTTGCCGTCGGGGTCGGTGAGCATCGCCGTCAGGAAGTCGTCGGAGCCGTCCGGTGACGCCGGTGGCTCGACGTCCACGCCCCGGGCGGCGAGCTCCGCGACGGTCGTGGCCATCGACTCCACCGTGATGACGAAGTGGCTGAGGCCGCTGCCCGCACCCGGGTCGCCGCCCGCGGGCCCGTGGACCAGCTCGATGGTCACGAACTCGTCGTCGGGCAGCTTGAGCATGGTCAGGTGCCCGATGCCGGTCTCGGGCACCTCGCCGACCACCTCGTAGCCGACCGCCCGGTAGAACGCGAGCGACCGCTCTCGATCGGCCACGCGCAGGCCGAAGTGCAAGGTCCTCATCGCTTCCCCTCCTGCTCCATCGACGGCGAGCGGCAGGAAAAGTCATCGCGGCAGGACCGGGCCCGTTCCAGATCGGAACACCCGCGGCCGGCGGTGGCCCGCGAGGGTGAGAGCCGTCACCCCGTCTGAAGGAGCGCCGCGATGACCGCCACCGCCGAGACCCGCCTGCCGTCGACCGAGTGCGAGGCCCTCCGTGGGCTCTACGCCGACTGGGCGGGCATCCTGGCCACCACGCCCGGGCTCACCACCCGGCTGTTCCGCGCCATCTTCGACGAGTGGCACCAGCCCACGCGCGAGCCCGAGGACGTCACCTACCGCGAGGAGACCGTCGGCGGAGTGCCGGGCATCTGGGCCCTGCCCGCGGGCGCGGCGCGCTCGAAGGTGCTGCTCTACACCCACGGCGGGGGCTTCGCCGTCGGCTCGGCGGCCAGCCACCGCAAGCTGGCGGGGCACGTCGCCAAGGCCCTGGGGGTGACGGCGTTCGTCCTCGACTACCGCCGTGCCCCGGAGCACCCGCACCCGGCGCAGGTCGAGGACGGCGTCGCGGTCTTCGACGCCCTGCTCGAGCGTGGCATCCGCCCGGACGACGTCACCACCATCGGCGACTCCGCCGGTGGCAACCTCGCGGTCGCCATCCCCCTGGCGCTGCGCGAGCAGGGCAAGTCGCTGCCCGGCGCGGTCATCGCGTTCTCCCCGTGGCTCGACATGGAGAACAGGGGCGAGACCCTGCGCACGAACGACGCCACGGACGCGCTCATCACCGTCGAGCTGCTCGAGGGGATGATCGCCGGCGTCCTCGGCGACGCCGTCCCCCCGACCAGCCCGCTGGCCAACCCGCTGCACGCCGACCTCACCGGCTTCCCCCGGCTCTACGTCAACGCCGGAGGTGCCGAGTCCCTGCTGGACAACGCCACCCGGCTGGCCGACCGGGCCCGCGCGGCCGGCGTGGACGTGACGCTCTCGCTCGTGGACGGCATGCAGCACGTCTTCCCGTTCCTGGCCGGACGCGCCCCTGAGGCCGACGACGAGATCGCGGCCATCGCCGCGTGGTACCGGGGCTGATCCGCAGACCGTCCCACCGACCGCCGGGGGGCCCGCCGCACGCGCGGCGGGCCCCCCGGCGGTGGTTGACTCGCCAGCAGGGTTGCGGGAACACGACGGGGTGGTCCGATGAGCTCCTTCCCCACACGGTGGACCGGCGAGTCACCGCTGGACCCCGACCGGATCCGCCGGGCACGCGACGACCTGCTCACGCAGGGGCTGCTGGCCCGGCCGGAGCCCACGCGCGCGGTCCCCGAGGTCATCGAGCGCAGTTGGCGGCGCTGCGTGGGCGAGGCGGTCCCGACCGCGCCCGCGTCGATCCGCTACAGCAGCGCGGTGCAGCTCGACCCGCGGCTCCGCGAGGCGGCCGCACCGGTCCTGGACCGGCTCAGCGAGCACCTCGCCGACGTCCGCGTCGCGATGTTCGTGAGCAACGACCGCGGCGAGATCGTCCTCCGCCAGGCGCACGAGCCGGGACAGCGCACGGTCCTCGACCGCGCCTCGGCGGCCGAGGGCTTCGACTTCTCCGAGGCCTCGATCGGCACGAACGCGCTCGGCACGGTGATCGAGGAGCGCCGCCCGGTCGTGGTGCGCGGGAGCGAGCACTACAACGACCTGCTCGACCGGGTCACCTGCGCGGGGACGCCGATCTACGAGCCGTTCACCCGCCGGATCCTGGGCAGCTTCTCGCTGGCCTGCCTGACCGAGGACGCCAGTCCGCTGATGTACGCGATCACCACCGACGTCGGCCGGCAGATCGAGACGAACCTGACCGCGATGCTCGGCGCCCGGGAACAGGCGCTGATCCGCGCCTACCTGATCGCCGATCAGGCGGGCGGCGAGCCGGTGATCGTCGTGAACGAGCGCACCGTCTTCGCCAACACCGCCGGCCTGCCGCACCTGACGACCGAGTCCCACGCGCTGCTGTGGACGCACCTGCGCGAGGCCCCGCCGGCGCGCGGACCGGTGCGCACCCGCCTGCCGCTGCAGAACGGATGGCGCGAGGTCGTCGTCGAACCGGTCGGCGCCGGGGAGAGCCACGGGTCCGCGTACTGCATCCGGGTGCTGCCGGCCCCGGCCACCGCGGCAGCCGAGGGGACGGCGGCCCGGCGACCGCGCCGCCCGGCCGAGGAGGCACCGGTGCACCCGGTCGCCGAGGTGCACCGCCAGCTCGGAACCGCCGTCCGGCACGGCGAGCTGATCGCCCTCGACGGGGGTCCCGGTGCCGGCAAGCTGCACACCGCGCGGACGCTGCTGGCCGCCCACGGGCAGCCGGACCCGCTCGTGCTCGACCTCGCCACGGCCGCACCGGGGACCGGGTGGTTCCACACGGCCACCGGCGCCGTCGACGCCGGACGTGCCGTCGTCCTCCGGCACCTGCAGGACCTGGTCCCCGAGGACGTCAACCGGGCCAAGGCGCTCGCCGAGAGCGGTGGGAGCCGGGTGGTGATGACCGTCGATCTGTCTGCGGCGCCGGAGCCGGTGCGCGAGCTGCTCGCGCAGGTCGCCACCATCGTCGAGCTGCCCCCTCTGCGAGACATGCGCGGGGAGATCCCGGACCTGGTCGCGAACATCCTGGCGGTGCTCCCGGGAGCGGCGGCGCGGGCCCGCTTCTCGTCGGAGTCGCTGCAGGCTCTGCTGCGGTGGTCGTGGCCGGGCAACGTGGCGGAGCTGCGGCGTCTGGTGGAGTCCCTCGCCCGCCGGCACCCGGGCGGCACCGTGCGGCCGGCCGACCTGCCGCCGCACGTGCAGCGGGCGGCCTCCGGCCGCCAGCTGTCGATGATGGAGACCGCGGAGCGGGAGGCGATCGTCACCGCGCTGCAGCGCAGCGGGGGCAACCGCAGCCAGGCGGCGGAGGCGCTGGGCATCGGGCGCACCACCCTCTACCGGAAGATGCAGCAGCACCACATCGGCGTCTGACGCCGGGCGAGGGGCGCGACCAGCGGCCGCGCCCCTCGCCCGGAATCGCCCTCAGGCCGCGAGCGGGATGCGCTGGCGCACCAGGAAGCCGTCGTAGTCGGTGGCGGCCACCTCCGCCAGCTTCGTGCGGTAGGCCGACAGACCGGCCATGAAGAACATGACGGTGTGCTTCTTGCCGGGCACGTTCGCGCCGAAGATCCACGACTCCGCCTTGGGGAACAGCGTGGAGTCGGCGATCTCCTGGCAGGTGCGCGTCCAGGCGGCCTCGGCCGCGGACGTCGGCTCGACCAGACCGCCGCGCCGCTCCGCCTCACCGACCAGCTCGGTGATGAACTCGACCTGGGTCTCGATGCTCGGCGGCAGGTTGGTGAAAGGCCCGTTCGGCCCGAGGATCATGAACAGGTTCGGGAAGCCGGCGGTGCTGATGCCCAGGTAGCTGGTCGGGCCGTCCTGCCAGTGCTGCTGGATGGTCTCGCCGTCCGTGCCGCGGATGTCCATCCGCACGTAGTTGCCGTCGACCGCGTCGAAGCCGGTGGCGAAGACGAGGACGTCGAGCTCGTGCTCGGTGCCGTCCTCGGTGCGCACCCCGCGCGGGTTGATCTCGGCGATGGGGTTCTCCTTGATGCCGACCAGGCGGACGTTGTCGCGGTTGTAGACCTCGTAGTAGTCCTCGTTGCACAGCGGCCGCTTGGCGTACAGGTCGGTCGGGGTCAGCAGACGGGCGGTCTCGGGGTCCCGCACGATCTCGGCGATCTTGCCGCGGATGAACGCAGCGGCCGCCTCGTTCGCGACCGGGTCGACCGCCAGGTCGCTGAACGTGCCGAACATGAACCGGAAGCCGTTGCCCTTGTCCCAGTTCTCCTGGAACACCCGCTGCCGCTCCTCGGCGGAGACGCTCATCGCCGGGACGGTGCTCTCCTCGAAGCCGAAGGCGACCATCGAGGAGCGCACCTGTTCCCAGATCCGGTCGTAGTCCCGCTTGACGCCGGAGACGTAGTCCTCGCCGACCGGGCCGTTGCCGGAGGGCACGCAGTACTGCGGCGAGCGCTGGAACACCGTCAGGTGGTCGGCGATCTTCGAGGCGGCGCAGATGAACTGGGTGCCGGTGGAGCCGGTGCCGATGACGCCGACCCGCTTGCCCTCGAGGGTGAGGTCCTGCGGCCAGGCGCCGGTGTGCACCAGCCGGCCCTGGAAGGAGTCGCGGCCCGTGATGTCGGGGAAGTTGGTCTTCGACAGCAGGCCGACCGCGCAGACGACGTAGCGGGCGGTGAGGGTCTGCCCGTCGTCGGTGCCGACGGTCCACAGGCCGGTGCCGTCGTCGAAGGCCAGCGCGTCGACGCCGGTGTTCAGCTGGATGTCCCTGCGCAGGTCGTGCCGGTCGACGACCTTCTCGAGGTAGGCCAGGATGTCGGGCTGCTCCAGGTAGCGGGTGTTCCATTCCCACTCCTGCAGGAGCTCGCGGTCGAACGAGTACTGGTAGACGAAGCTCTCGGTGTCCGACTTGGCGCCGGGGTAGCGGTTCCAGTACCAGGTGCCGCCGACGCCGCCGGCCCGGTCGAAGGCCCGAGTCCGCAGGCCGAGCTCGTCGCGGAGCTTCTTGAGCATGTAGATGCCGCCGAAGCCGGCACCGATGACGACGGCGTCGAGGTCGATGGTCGGGGTCTTGGTCACCTGGGGAACTCCTTCGATCGGGCTGTCCTGGTGCCCGGGCCGGGTGCGGCCGGGCGGCGGTGTCGTCCACGATGTCCGCGGCCGGCCCGGCACAGGTGTTCCGATGTGAAACGCATCACCCGTCGTCCCTACGATCAGCGCGGAGGGCAGCATGCGGATCGCGGTCGCCGCCGGAGGGATCACCGCCGAGGACGTGGACTTCGTCGTGGAGGCCGAGCGCCTCGGCGCGGACTCGGTGTGGCTGGCCGAGACCTGGGGCTACGACGCCTTCACCCCGCTGGCCTTCCTGGCCGCGCGGACCAGCCGCATCCGGCTGGCCACCGGCATCGCGCAGCTGGGCGCCCGGACGCCGGCGCTGCTCGCGATGTCGGCGATGTCGATGCAGGCGCTCTCCGGCGGCCGGTTCCTCCTGGGCGTGGGCACCAGCGGCCCGCAGGTGATGGAGGGGTGGCATGGCGTCCCCTTCACCGCTCCGCTGGCGATGACCCGGGAGACGATCGAGATCCTGCGCACCGTCACCGCCGGCGAGCGGCTCGTGCACGACGGCGCGGTGTACCGGCTGCCGCTGCCCGACAGCGCCGGCCGCGCGCTCCGGTCGGCGGCCCCGCCGACCCCGGTGCCCGTCTACGTGGCCGCGATGGGGCCGCGGAACCTGGCGCTGACCGGCGAGGTGGCCGACGGCTGGCTGGCCAACACGTTCATGCCCGAGACGGCCGCAGCCTTCCTCGAGCCGCTCGCCGCCGGCGCCGCGAGCGCGGGGCGGACCCTCGCCGACCTGGACGTCGTCGTGCCGGTCGGGGTGGAGTTCACCGACGACGAGGAGGAGGCGGCCCGGCGGCACGCCCGCGGCTACGCGTTCACCATCGGCGCGATGGGCACCCGCGGGTCGAACTTCTACAACGCCGCCTTCGAGCGGCAGGGCTACGGCGACGACGTCCGCGCCGTGCAGGAGCTGTGGCTGGCCGGCGAGCGGGAGCGGGCCGCCGAGCGCGTGCCGGTGGACCTGGGCCGGCGCACCAACCTGCTCGGGCCCCCGGAGGTGGTGCGCGAGCGGATCGCGGCCTACCGCGCCGCGGGAGTGCGCACGCTGCAGGCGAAGCTGACCGGCTCCCTGGACGAGCGGCTGGCCACCCTGGGCACGCTGGTGGAGCTGTGCGCCGAGCCGGCAGGGGAGAGGAGCTGATCCATCGTGAAGTACGCCGAGGGGCCCACCGCCGAGGTGCAGGCGGTCATCGACGCCCCGCCCGCGGCGGTCTGGGCCCTGGTCACCGACATCGCCACCCCCACCCGGTTCTCCCAGGAACTGCAGGAGGTGCGCTGGCTCGACGACCAGCGGTTCGTGGGGCGCAACGCCCACCCGGCGATCGGGGAGTGGGAGACCACCAGCACCGTCGTCGCTCGTCGGCCCGAGCGGGAGTTCGGCTGGGTCGTCGGCGACCCCGCCCACCCGTCGGCCGCCTGGCGCTTCACCCTCGAGCCCACCGGCGGCGGCACGCTGCTGCGGCAGTGGATGCGCATGGGGCCGGCACCCTCCGGCCTGACGCCCGCGATCGAGGCACGCCCGGACAAGGAGGAGCGCATCGTCGCCCGCCGCCTCGACGAGCACCGGGCGAACATGCAGGCCACCGTCGACGGCATCAAGCAGCTCGCCGAGCGCCACCGGGCTGTCGGCTTCGACCTCCGCGAGGCAGGCGAGATCGAGGGCGAGCTCACCGGCGGTCAGGTGTCGGTCATCGTCGTCGACACCGACGTCCCGGGGTCCGGCCCGAGACTGCACCGGCATCCGTATCCGGAGACCTTCGTCCTGGTCAGCGGCTCGGTGCACTTCTGGGTCGGTGACGACGACTTCGTCGCCACCGGACCCAGCGTGCAGGTGGCCCCGGCCATGACCCCCCATCGCTTCCGGACCCTCGGCCCCGACCGCGTGCACATGGTCGACGTGCACGCCAGCCCGCGCTTCATCACCGAGTGGCTGGAGGACGAACCGGCCTGATGCTCAGAAGGGCGGCTCCTCGCTCGGTGCACCGACCGGCACCGCCCAGGGGTCGGGGGAGCCGCCCCGCTCGGCCGGGACGCGGCCGTCGCCGGACCCGCCGCCGGGACCGCTGCCGGAACGGGCGACCTTGGCCACCGACGCCGTCGCGTAGCGCAGCGACGGGCCGATCTCGTCGACCTCCAGCTCGACGACGGTGCGCTTCTCGCCCTCCTTGGTCTCGAAGGACCGCTGCTTGAGGCGGCCCTGAGCCATGACCCGCGAGCCGCGGGTGAGCGATCCCGCGACGTTCTCGGCCAGCTGCCGCCAGCAGCTGCAGCGCAGGAAGAGCGCCTCGCCGTCCTTCCACTCCTGGGTCTGGCGATCCAGGGTGCGCGGGGTGGACGCGATGGTGAAGTCGGCGACCGCCGCGCCCGAGGGCGTGAAACGCAACTCGGGGTCGCTGGTCAGGTTGCCGATGATGGTGATGACAGTGTCGCCGGCCATGGTCCGGTCCTCCGTAGCGTCGATGCATCGCTCAGGTGAGCGCCCGGAGGCTACGAAGGCCCACCGACATTTCCGCGCGCCGCCGGGGAGGACGGCCGGCTGCGAGGCCGCGGCGGTGTCGGCAGGGCGTGTTTCCATCGGGGGCGTCGGGGTCGGCCGGGTCGGCGGGGGGAGGGCGGGTGGCGGAGGGGCGGTCCGGGGCGGTCCTGGAGGGGTCGCTCGAGCGGATCACGTTCGCCAGCGCCCAGACCGGCTACACCGTGGCCCGGCTGGACACCGGGCGCGGCGGGGACCTGGTCACCGTCGTGGGCGCGCTGCTGGGCGCCCAGCCGGGGGAGACCCTGCGGCTGCAGGGCCGGTGGGGCTCGCACCCCCAGTACGGCCGGCAGTTCCAGGTCGAGGACTACACCACCGTGCTCCCGGCCACGACTCAGGGCATCCGCCGCTACCTCGGCTCGGGGCTGGTCAAGGGCATCGGCCCCAAGCTGGCCGAGCGGATCGTGGACCACTTCGGCGCCGACGCGCTGCGGGTCATCGAGGAGGAACCCGCGCGGCTGGCCGAGGTGCCCAACCTGGGCCCGAAGCGGACCCGGCTGATCACCGCCGCCTGGGAAGAGCAGAAGGGCATCAAGGAGGTGATGGTCGTCCTGCAGAGCCTGGGCGTCTCCACGTCGCTGGCCGTGCGCATCTTCAAGCAGTACGGCGACGCCTCGATCCGCGTCGTCCGCGAGGAGCCCTACCGCCTGGCCGCCGAGGTCTGGGGCATCGGCTTCAAGACGGCGGACACGATCGCGGCCGCGGCCGGGATCCCGCACGACAGCACCGAGCGCGTGGAGGCCGGGCTGCAGCACGTGCTCTCCGAGGCCACCGGCCAGGGGCACTGCTACCTGCCGGAGCCGGACCTGGCCGCCCGGGCGGTGGAGATGCTGCAGGTGCCGGCCGGCCTCGTCCGCCACTGCCTGGCGCTGCTCGTGGCCGATCAGAACCTGGTCCGCGACGAGCTCCCCGGCGCCGACGGCGAGCCGCCCACCGTGGCGTACTACCTCGTCCCCTTCCACCGGGCGGAGGTCTCCCTGGCCGGCGGACTGCGCCGGCTGGCCGCCGCCGAGACCGACCGGATGCCGCACTTCGCCGGCGTGGACTGGGACCGTGCGCTGGCCTGGCTGCACCGGGCCACCGGCGCGGAGCTGGCGCCCGGCCAGCAGGACGCGGTGCGGCTTGCGCTGACCCAGAAGGTCGCCGTCCTCACCGGTGGCCCCGGCTGCGGCAAGAGCTTCACCGTCCGCTCGATCGTCACGCTCGCGGCGGCGAAGGGCGCGAAGGTCGTGCTCGCCGCGCCGACCGGGCGGGCGGCGAAGCGGCTGACCGAGCTGACCGGCGTGCCGGCGCTCACCGTGCACCGGCTGCTGGAGCTGCGGCCGGGCGGGGACGCCGCCTTCGACCGGGACCGGCCGCTGCAGGCCGACCTGGTCGTGGTCGACGAGTCCTCCATGCTGGACCTGCTGCTGGCCAACAAGCTGGTCCGCGCCGTCCCGCCCGGAGCGCACCTGCTGCTGGTCGGCGACGTCGACCAGCTGCCCTCGGTCGGCGCCGGGCAGGTGCTGAGCGACCTGCTCGCCGAGGGCACGCCGATCCCGCACGTGCGGCTGACCCAGGTGTTCCGGCAGGCCAGCAGATCGGGTGTGGTGACCAACGCGCACCGGATCAACGCGGGCACGCAGCCGCAGGTCCGCGGCCTGGACGACTTCTTCCTGTTCGCCACCGACGACGCCGAGGAGGCCGCCCGGCTCACCGTGGACGTCGTGGTGCGGCGGATCCCGGCCCGGTTCGGCCTCGACCCCCGCCGGGACGTGCAGGTGCTCACCCCGATGCACCGCGGACCGGCCGGCGCCGCCGCGCTGAACGAGCTGCTGCAGGAGGCGCTCACCCCGGCCCGGCCCGGCCGGGCCGAGAAGCGCTTCGGCGGGCGGGTGTTCCGCGTGGGGGACAAGGTCACCCAGATCCGCAACGACTACGACAAGGGCGCGAACGGGGTGTTCAACGGCACCCAGGGCGTCGTCACCGCCGTCGATCCCGTCGAGCAGACGCTCACCGTCCGCACGGACGAGGACGAGGCGATCGACTACGACTTCGGCGAGCTCGACGAGCTGGTGCACGCCTACGCCGTCACCGTCCACCGCTCCCAGGGCAGCGAGTACCCCTGTGTCGTGGTCCCGCTGACCACCAGCGCCTGGATGATGCTGCAGCGCAACCTGCTCTACACCGCCGTCACCCGGGCCAAGCAGCTCGTCGTCCTCGTCGGCTCGCCGCGGGCGCTCGCCCAGGCCGTGCGCGCCACCGGGGCCGGCCGCCGGCACACCGCGCTGGCCCACCGCCTCCGCGGTGGCCCGCGGCGCGCGACCGGCTACGCCGAGAGCGAACGGCGACACGCCGATCCCGCGGCCTGACCTGCGATTTCGAGAAAGTCTGCGGAGGTGCTTGTGCGCGCCGCCCGTTTCTGTCACTACCCGCTCATAGCTTTCGGGTCGACATCTTCCCCGTGTCGGCAAGGAGCACATCATGGCCATGGATGGCCTCAAGACCCGCAAGCCCACCGGCCGCGTCCCGTGGCCGTGCATCCTCCTGGAAGGTGAGGAGAAGTCGGGAAAGAGCTGGTCTCTGGCCCAGTTCAGCGCCAGTGACAAGATCGGCGCCCTGTACTGGATCGACCTCAACGAGGGCGCCGGCGACGAGTACGGCGCCATCCCCGGCGCCGACTACCAGCTGATCGAGCACGACGGCTCGTACGCCCAGGTGCTGGCCGCCGTCCAGGCGGTCAAGGCCGAGGCGCGCCGCGCCGCCGACGCCGGCGAGCCGCCGGTGGTCCTCGGCATCGACACCGGCTCGGCGATCTGGGACGGCCTCAAGGACTGGGCGAGCGCGCGCGCCGCCAAGTCCCTCCGCAACCGCGAGCTGCTCAAGCGCGACCCGAACGCCGAGATCACGATCAGCCAGAACCTGTGGAACGACGCCGGCGCCCGCTGGCGCAAGCTGCAGACCGAGCTGCTCACCTTCCCGGGCATCGTGGTGGTGACCGCCCGTGGCAAGGAGGTCACCGAGGTCGACAGCAACGGCCGCCCGATCGAGGGACAGAAGACCTGGTCGGTGCAGACCCACCGCGAGTTCCCGTACGCGGCCAGCGTGTGGGTGCGGCTGCGCCGCGGTCGCCGGCCGCTGGTCGTCGGCGCGCGCAGCGTCCACGTCGGCATCAAGCCGAACACCGACCCGGCCCGGGAGGTCGCCGACAAGGCGGCCGACGGCCGGCTGCTGGAGTGGCTGGTCTTCGACGCGCTCAAGTGCGACCCGGGCACCGCGCACGTGCGCGACCTCGTCCCCTTCCACGGCGGCGGGCTGCTCGAGCACGAACGCGACGAGGAGGCCCGCGCCGGCCGGCCGAGCGAGCCGGACGCCGCCGACCTGGTCGCCCGGATCTCCGACGCCGAGGACGACGACGACCTGCGCGAGGTCTGGGCCCACGCCAACCGCGCGGCGCTGTTGCAGGCCGACGTCCCGACCCCCGGCGGCTCCTACACCGTCGCGGAGCTGATCCAGGCCCGGCACGAGCAGTTCGTCGAGGCCTCGATGGACGCCCACCCCGCCGGTCGCCGCCGGGCCCCGGCCGCTCCGCCCGCGCCCACGACGCCGGCCGCGGTGGTCGAGGCCGCCCGGGCCGCCGCGGGTGCCGCTCCGGCCGCCGCGCCGGCGAACCCGCTGCTGGAGGCCTCGCCGACCCCCGACGACCCGCGAGAGCGCCGGCTCACCGCCGCCCGCAAGGGCGTGCTGGCCAGCCTCGAGAGCCTCGGCGTGACCGACGAGCAGATCGCGGAGCGGTTCGGCCGGCCGGCCGAGCACGTGGCGACCAGGCGACTGACCGCGCTGGTCCGCGACGTGATCGCCACCCAGCGGTCCGGCCTGTCGGTCGGGCAGCAGGAGATCTCCGCGTGACGGCGGTCCTGCCCGCCCGGCCCAGCGCGGCCGAGCGGCGGGCCGCTCCGAGCCTGGCGGCGGCGGTCCGTGACCTCGACCGCCGCCGGGCTCGCTCGCGGCAGCGGATGATCGGCGCCTCCGAGCTCGGCGAGTGCCGGCGCCGGGCGGCCTACCGGGTCGCCCGGCGCCGGCCGACCAACTCCCGCACCGGCCTGCAGGCCTTCCTCGGCACCGAACTGCACCGCGGGGTGCTGCGCGCCCTGCGCCGCCAGTACGGCGGGGTGACCGAGGTCGGCCTGAAGGGCGAGCAGGTCAAGGGCCGCTGCGACTGGTGGCACGCCCCCGTCGTCGAGGACCTCAAGACGACGTCCCGGTTCGGCTTCGAGCGGGTGCTCACCCGGGGGGTGCCCGTCAAGCACTGGTTCCAGGTCGCCGTCTACGCCTGGCTGCTGCGCACCGGGCAGGTCCACGACCGGCGGCTCCCGGCCGGCACCGGGCAGGACGTCGAGGGACTGCGCATCCGCTACCTCTCCCGCGACTCCGGGGAGGACGTCGTCTTCGAGGCCGACCACGACCCGGCGCTGACCGCCGAGGCCCTCCTGTGGCTCACCGACGTCTACGCCACCGTGGAGGACGACGGGGTCGACGCCGTCCCGCGCGACGGGTTCGGGCCGGGCGTGGACACCATGTGCGACTGGTGCCCGTTCCTGGACCTGTGCTGGGGCCCGCCGGTGGACCCGGACACCGAGGGCGAGGTCTCCCGCCAGTCCCGCCTCACCGTCACCGACGAGGACTTCACCGCGGCCGTGCGCGACTACGACGCCTGGCGGGCCGCCGAGAACGAGGCCAAGCGGCACAAGGAGTACGCGCGGGAGCGGCTGCGGGGCCGGTCCGGGCCGGCGGAGGACCTGTACTGCGAGTGGTCCGGCGGCGGCCTGCGCACGCAGGTCGACAAGGACGCCGCGGTCGAGCGGCTGGCCGATCTGGGCGAGGTCGTGCCCACCCGGCGGATCCGCAGCCCGCAGACGATCCGCGTCACGCGGAACGGCACCGGGCGGGAAGGAGCCGCATGACCACCGTCTCGACGAGCAACCTGGCCGCCGGGGAGCCGGTGCTCACCAGCGACGTCGTCGGCACGGACTTCGGCCTGCCGCTGGTCAGGCCGGTGAAGAGCAGACAGGGCGGCCGGGTCCGGGTCGTGCGCTCGCGGTGCCGGGCCCACGGGGGCGTCGTCGTGTGGTTCACCGACGGCACCAAGACCCCGCCCCTGCACGGGCGCACGAGGTGGATCGTGGCCGAGCCCGGGCCGGGCGCGTCCACCCGCGTCGTGGCATGACGCGAGAGCGCCGGGCACGGGCCGGTCAGCACGACTCCCGGCGCGCCTGCCGCTCGGGGTCGGCGGCCGCACGGAGGCTCTCCACCCTCGCCTGGGCCGCCATCTCGAGCCCGCCGAAGGTCTCCTCCACGTGCTCCAGCCGCTCCCGCCACGCCCGCAGCGCGTCCGCGTCGGCCAGGTCCGAGGGCTCCAGGGCCAGCAGTCCCCGGATCGAGGCATCGGCCGCCTCGAGCACGCCGGACCCGTCGTCGGCGGACCCGGCCCGCGCCGCCCAGAACACCTCGGCCCAGAGCGCGGCGACGCCGTGCCCGCCGGCCGGCGGCACGCGCTGCGGGAAGGCCCGCCGCCGGTCCCCGGCGACGGCCACGAGCCGCAGCGCCAGGAGCTCACGCACCCCCCGCAGGAACTCCGGCGCCAGGGCCATCCGCGCCGGCCCCGACGCGGCGCCGATCATCCGGTCGTAGGCGTCGGCCACCCGCTGCCCGGCCCGCTGGGTGCGGTCCCACAGCTCGTAGCCGGTCAGCCGCGCGAGGGGGCCGGGTGCATCGTCGTCCGCCTCGAACCCGTCGCTCACGCCGCGGACGGTAGAGCCCCCTGCTGACGTCCTCTGGCCGACCCGCCGCCCCGGGGCCGGCACATGGGCCAGCGCGCCGACCCGACGGCTGCTGGAATACGGTCCCGAGTGGGGCGGTCAACCGCAGATCGTCCGGCAGGGTCGAACGGGAAGGATCGCTCGTGGCCGCCATTGACGCCGTGCTCGACGACGCGGGACTGAAGAACGGTCGCGTTCGCGACTTCGTCCGCCACTGGGCCGAGCACACCGGCGCAGCGCGGATCGAGGTGGTCAACGCCTCCGACGACGAGCGGCTGACCCGGGAGGCGCTGGAGGCCGGCGAGCTCTTCCCCGCCGGTGAGGGCCGGTACTACTCCCGCAGCCACGTCAAGGACACCGCCCGCTCCGAGGAGCGCACCGTCGTCGCCACCAGCGACCCGGGGGACAAGGGCGTCTACAACAACTGGCGGCCCGCCGAGGAGATGCGCCCGCTGCTCGAGGAGCGCATGCGGGGCGCGTCGGCCGGCAAGACGATGTACGTCGTCCCCTACCTGATGGCGCCGCCGGGCTCCCCGCTCGCGCGCTACGCGACCGGGGTCGAGCTCACCGACGCCCGCACCGTCGTCCTGCACATGATCCGGATGGCGCGGGTCGGTGTGGAGCACGTCGACGACCTCGACGACCCGGACAGCTTCGTCCGCGGCGTGCACGTCACCGGCGACCTGGAGAGCCTGGGCCAGGGGACGCCGGACGACCAGCGCTACTTCGTGACCGTGGCCGACGAGCGCACGATCCTGCACTACGGGTCCTCCTACGGCGGCAACGCGCTGCTCGGCAAGATCGCGCACGGCCTGCGCCAGGCCGCGTACGACGGCTGGAAGTCGGGCGAGTTCCTCGCCGAGCAGTTCATGCTGCTCGGGATCACCGACAAGCAGACCGGCCGCACCTATCACGTCTGCGGCGGGTTCCCCAGCGCGTCCGGCAAGACGAACCTGGCGATGATGCTGGCCCCCGACGCGCTCGGCGACCGCTACCACGTCACCTTCTACGGCGACGACATCGCGTGGCTGCGCGTCGATCCCGAGGACGGGCGGGTCTACGCGATCAACCCCGAGTTCGGCGTGTTCGGCGTCGCCAAGGACACCAACGAGAAGACCAACCCGACCGCGGTCGCCGCGATCGGCCCGGGCACCGGGACGATCTTCACCAACGTCGCCTACAACGAGGAGACCGGCGACGTCTGGTGGGAGGGCAAGACGCCCCAGCCGCCGGCCGACACCGAGGGGTGGCGGGACTGGACCGGGCACCCGGTCAGCGAGCGCCCGGCGGAGGCCGGCGACTCGGCCTGGGCGCATCCGAACAGCCGGTTCACGACGACGCTGGCCAACGTCCCGAACGTGGCGTCGGACTTCGAGACCCCGCGCGGCGTGCCGATCGACGCGATCATCTTCGGCGGCCGCACCCGCGACCGGGAGCCGCTGGTCCGCGCGATCCCCGACCTCGCCGAGGGCGTCTACGACGGCCTCACCCTGGGCGCCGAGGCCACCTTCGCCGCCGAGGGCACCGAGGGCGTGCTGCGCTACGACCCGATGTCGATGCGGCCGTTCATGTCCTACTCGGAGGGCGCCTACGCGGCGCACTGGCTGAAGGTCATCGGCGCCGCGCAGGACCAGCCGATCTTCGCCCACGTCAACTGGTTCCAGCGGGACCCGGACGACGGCTCCTTCCTGTGGCCGGGCTACCGGGAGAACCTGCGTCCGCTGCTGTGGCTGGTCCAGCTCAAGGCCGGCGAGGTGAGCGGCCGGCAGACGCCGGTCGGCATCGTCCCCACCGAGCAGGAGCTGGACCTGCGCGGCCTGGACCTGCCGCCCGGCGTCCTCGAGCGGCTGCTCACCATCGACACCGACCGGTGGCGGCAGGAGATGGCCTACCGCGAGGAGCACCTCGCGCAGTTCGCCGACCTGCCGGAGGAGATCTGGGCGGCGCACCGCCGGGTCGCGGCGGCGCTCGACGCAGAGGCGGGGTGACCCCGGCGGGCGCCGGACCGGCGCCCGCCGGCGGTCGTCACACCGGGCGAGCGAGCAGCTCGCGCAGCACCTCGTCGATGAACTGGTTGTCGGGCTCGTAGAAACCCAGCCCGGCGAAGTGGCCGTAGATGGTGTCGATGACCCGGACCTCGCCCTGCGGGATCGACTTCGACCACGCCACCTCGTCCTCGGGCGGGAAGTAGAGGTCGGTCCGCGCCGGGATGGAGACGACGGGGCAGCGGATGGAGCGCAGCGCGGCCTCGGTGTCCCCGTCGAAGCCCGGCGTCTTGCCGACGTCCCCGTTCTCCCAGGTCCACAGCATGGCCAGCAGGTCGTTGGGGTCCTTGTCGTCGAGCCAGTAGCCCTCCCACCAGCCGGTCAGGAAGTCGTCCAGCGTGGGGTGGCCCATCGCCCGGTACTCGCGGTTCCAGTAGAACGCCTGCGAGAGCCCCCAGCCGGCGTAGATGCGGGCGAACGCGCGCATCCCCCGCGTGGGCGGGGCCTCGGGGGAGTAGAGGCCGCCCTTGAAATCGGGGTCCAGGGTCAGCGCCGCCCGCAGGCCCTTCAGGAAGACCTTGTTGTGCTCGCTGGTCCTCGGCGCCCCGACGATGGGCGCGGCGCGCTTGACCATGTCGGGGTGGCTGACCGCCCACTGGTAGGTCTGGGCGGCGCCCATCGACGAGCCCAGGACCAGTTCCAGCGACTCGATGCCCCACTTCTGCGTGACCAGCCGGTACTGCGCCTCGATCTGGTCGTAGAAGGTGACCGGCGGGAAGTACGGCCCGTTGAACGGCGGCGGGGTGTTGCTCGGTGAGCTCGACAGCCCGTTGTTGATCTGGTTCGGCACGACGATGAAGTAGCGGTCCGGGTCGCAGGCGAGGCCCGCGTCGATGGTCCACTCGTTGGCGTCGTGCCAGGCGCTGTACCAGGTCGGGTGGACGATCACGTTGGACTTGTCGGCGTTGAGCGTGCCGAAGGTCTTGTAGGCGACTTTCGCCCCGCGCAGTACCCCGCCGTGCTGGAGCGGGAGATCCCCGATGTCGAACAGCTCGTAGTCGGTTGGCGCTGGCATGGCCCCTCCGTTTCCTCGGTGGCGTGGAGAAGCGTCCAACCGGGCCGGGTGCCGTGGCAATGGCCCAGGGCAGTTGTCCGAGGACGGGTCCAGGGGCGAGGGTGGTCCATGGCGTCGAATCCCTCGTACGAGCAGTCGAAGCAGGTGGCCGAAGCCAGCCGTGAGACCGAGTGGACCAAGCCGTCGTTCGGCAAGGAGCTCTTCCTCGGCAACTTCCGCCTCGACCTGATCCACCCGCAGCCCGACCTCGATCCGGCCGCCGTGCGGAAGGGGGAGGCGTTCCTCGAGCGCCTGCGCGCCTTCCTCACCGAGCGCGTCGACCGGCAGCAGATCGAGCGCGAGGCGAAGATCCCCGCCGACGTCGTCCGGGGCCTCGGGGAGCTGGGCGCCCTCGGCATGAAGATCCCCGAGGAGTACGGGGGGCTCGGGTTGAGCCAGGTCTACTACAACAAGGCGCTGGCCATGGCCGGCACGTGGCACTCGGCGATCTCGACGCTGCTCTCCGCCCACC
Source organism: Geodermatophilus sp. SMS 5-13 (assembly GCF_059428245.1). Lineage (NCBI taxonomy): Bacteria > Bacillati > Actinomycetota > Actinomycetes > Geodermatophilales > Geodermatophilaceae > Geodermatophilus > Geodermatophilus sp. SMS 5-13. Next base: position 2,964,502 of record NZ_CP165729.1, on the reverse strand, counting down.
AGTCGATCGGCCTGCCGGAGCCGCTGCGCCTGTTCGGCTCCGAGGAGCAGAAGCGCGAGTGGCTGCCCAAGCTCGCCACCGACCACGTCTCGGCGTTCCTGCTCACCGAGCCGGACGTCGGCTCGGACCCGGCGCGGATGAGCACCACCGCGGTCCCGACCGAGGACGGCACGGGCTACCGGATCAGCGGCACGAAGCTGTGGGCCACGAACGGCGCGGTCGCCGACGTGGTCGTGGTCATGGCCGTGGTCCCGAAGTCCGAGGGTCACCGGGGCGGCATCACCGCCTTCCTCTGCCCGTACGACCAGGAGGGCATCACGGTCGAGCACCGCAACGAGTTCATGGGGCTCAAGGGCCTCGAGAACTCGGTGACCCGCTTCGACGACGTCTTCGTCCCCACCGGGGACGTCATCGGCGGGGAGGGCAAGGGCCTGCGGATCGCGCTCACCACGCTCAACACCGGCCGCCTGTCGCTGCCGGCGTTCTGCCTGGGGGAGGCCAAGTACGCGCTGCGGATCGCCCGCGAGTGGTCGGCCGAGCGCACGCAGTGGGGCAAGCCCATCGGCAGGCACGACCCGATCGCGCAGAAGCTCGCCTGGCTGGCGGGGACGGCGTTCGGCCTGGAGGCGGTGCTCGACGTGTCCAGCCGCCTGGCCGACGACAAGCGCAACGACATCCGCATCGAGGCCGCGCTCGCCAAGCTCTACGGGTCGGAGCTGGGCTGGACCGCCGTCGACGAGATGATCCAGGTCCGCGGCGGCCGCGGGTACGAGACTGCGGAGTCGCTCGGCCGCCGCGGGGAGAAGCCGGTGCCGGCGGAGCAGATGCTGCGGGACATGCGGATCAACCGCATCTTCGAGGGCTCCACGGAGATCATGCACCTGCTGATCGCCCGCGAGGCCGTCGACCAGCACCTGCGCGTGGCCGGCGACCTGGTCCGCCCCGACGCCGCACTCGCCGACAGGACGCGAGCCGCGGCGAAGGCGGGCGGGTTCTACGCCACGTGGTTCCCGACGCTGACCACGGGCGCCGGGCAGCGTCCCCGCGCCTTCGCCGAGTTCGGCGACCTCGCCAAGCACCTGCGCTACGTCGAGCGCCACTCCCGCAAGCTCGCGCGCTGCACCTTCTACGCCATGGGCCGCTACCAGGCGCGCCTGGAGCAGAAGGGCACGCTGCTCGGCCGGATCGTCGACATCGGCGCGGAGCTGTACGCGATGGCGTGCGCGTGCGTCTACGCCGACACCATCGCCCGCGAGCAGCCCGACCGAGGGCAGGGGGCCCACGAGCTGGCCGATCTGTTCTGCGGCCAGGCCCGCCGCCGGGCCGACACGCTGTTCGCGGAGCTGTGGGCCAACGACGACGACGCCCAGTACCGGGCCGCGCAGCAGGTCCTCGCCGGCCGCTACGCGTGGTTCGAGGACGACGTGCTCGACCCGGCGGGCGACGGCCCGATGATGCCGAGCCACGCGCCACCGGCCGCCGAGCAGTTCGTGGGGGAGCCGTCGGCCGAAGCGGTGGGGGCCGCGGCCGCCGGGTGAGGGGCCCTCAGCTGACCGGGGGCGGGACGCTCTCGGCGCTGGCGGCCAGGGCGGGGTCCCAGCCGCAGGCCGCGCACGAGTGGCGGATGACCGAGCGCCCGAAGGTCACCGCCTCCCGGTGCGGGTCCGCGGCGCGGCGGACGTCGTCCCAGTCGAGCAGGAACTCGCCGAGCTCCGGCTCCCAGCGCGCGGCCGGCGGCTCGAGCCGGGCGTCCGGGTACTCGCGCGGCGCCGGGTGGGCGTAGCCGTAGAACGCCGCGCGGGGGTGCCGCTGGTCCCCGGGCCACCAGCCGACGGCGATCTCCTGGGCGTCCATGGCGTTGCGCATGATGAAGTCGTCCGCCGGCGGGTCCGCCGGGCGGCCCGAGAAGAAGCTGACCGCGAGGTCGAACGACCCCCACCACGCGTGCAGCGGGGTCGAGCGGCCGCGGTAGGGAGCGCGGAGCTCGGCGAGGGCCAGGGCCGCGCGGGTCGCCGCGGCGAAGTAGGTCCGCACCTGCCCGGGGTCGTAGGTGGCGTGCTCGCCGTCCTCGTCCAGCGGCGTGGACCACGGGGTCTCCTGGGGCCGGGGGTCGAACGTCACCGGCCCGGCCAGCCCGCGGACGGCGGCGAGCACCTCGCGCGTCACCTCGCCGACGGAGCGGTGCGGGGTGAGCGGGACCCGGTGCCGCCGTCCGTCGCTGTGCTCGACGACCGCGGAGTGGTCGTGCAGGTCCAGGACGACGACGAGGGCGCCTGACCCGTCCGGCGCGGGCAGCGGCCGGGTCTCCCAGCCGCGGCCGGTCAGGCGCAGGGCGGCGTGCTGCAGCTGCGGCTCGGGGGGCGCGAGGACGGCGGAGAGCTTGCCGAGGACCTGGGTGTGCGCATGGAGGGTGTCGCAGGTCGCCTGCCACTGCTCGTAGGGGAGCGCGGGCCAGTCCCGGGACGAGGGCACGGGACAAGCTAGCGCCAGGAGCGCGGGGTCGGCGCCCCCTTCGCGGGGCCGTTCCGGTGGCACACTCGACCGATGCCTGAGCGGTACACCGCCGTCGGCCTGGTCCCCGCCGTGCGCGGCATCCGCACGCGTGCCGACATCGGGCGGAATCTCGAGCACATCGCCCACCTGTTCAAGGCCGCGTCCTGGCTGTCGAGCCTGGACCTGCCCGTGCGGCTGGTCGCGATCCCCGAAGGGGGGCTGCAGGCGTTCAACGACGAGGTGCTCGACCTGGACCACGTGACGTTCGCGAACGAGTGCGCGATCGACATCCCCGGCCCCGAGACCGATTTCCTCGCCGATCTCGCCCGCAGCTACGACACCTTCGTCATGGCGCAGGCAAAGGCACGCCACGAGGCCTTCCCGGACCGGTTCTTCAACGTGGGCTTCGCGCTGGATCCGCGGGGCGAGATCATCCTGAAGCACTACAAGCTGACCACCCTCTACCCGGTGGAGCACTCGATGACCCCGCACGACGTGTGGGACCGCTGGGTGGAGCTGTACGGGCTGACCCTCGACGCGTTCTTCCCGGTCGCCGACACCGAGATCGGCCGGCTCGGCGTGCTGATGGCGAACGAGGGGTCCTATCCGGAGAACGCCCGCGGGCTGGCGATGAACGGGGCGGAGGTCGTCTACCGGGCGTCCTATCCGCATCCGCACACGGGCAACGAGTTCTTCGAGATCCAGAGCCGGGCGCGGGCGCTGGACAACAACTTCTACGTCCTGGCGCCGAATCTCGCGACCTACTACCTGTACCCGGAGTCGACGGATCCGATCGACACCTTCGGTGGCCGGTCCATGGTCATCGACTTCAAGGGGCGGATCGTCGGGCAGCACCTGTACGGGGCCGGCTCGTCCTACGTCGCCGGCACGATCGACATCGCCGCCCTGCGCCATTTCCGGACGCATGCGCTGTGGGACAACTGGGCCAAGGACCTCCGCACCGAGCTGTACCAGCTCGTCTACCGCGACTCGGTCTACCCGCCCAATCTCTACGCGGAGCGGCCGCCCTTCGACCACAAGGAGTTCCGCGAGCAGGTGATCGCCCGGCAGATCGAGCTGATGGTCGAGCGGGGCGTGTGGGTGGCGGACGGCGGACCGGACGCCTGAGGAGGAGGTCGTCGAGATGGTCTTCACGATCCAGCCGCACGTACGGCTGCAGGAGTGGGTGGCCGAGGAGCACGGGTTCTTCACCGCGGAGGGGCTGGACTACGAGTTCGACGTCCACGGCTTCGACATGGGCTCCGCGGCCACCGTGAGCTCCGCCGGCGCGGCGCCGCTCCCGGTGCGCAGCGGCGCCTTCGAGGACATGGCGGCCGGCCGCGCCTCCGACGTCTCCTGTGCCTGCCACTGGGCGGTGAACGCGGCCGCCACCGATCGGCACGGCAAGATGTACGGGAAGGCGTACTCCGTCTGCCCCGCCGGCATCTACGTCGCGCCGGACTCGCAGCTCGAGCGGCCGGAGGACCTCGCGGGCGTCGAGGTCGGCGTCGGCTTCCACTCCGGCAGCCACTACTCCGCGCTGCAGGCGCTGGAGGCGTTCCTGGACCGCAGCGACGTCGCGCTGAGCTTCGTCGGCCGGCCCTTCGACCGCGTGCGGCTGGCGCTGGCGCGGCGCGTCGCCGCCGTCAACGTGTGGGGGTCGCAGGCCTACCTGCTCGAGCAGCTGGGCTTCCGCAAGCTCGTCGACACCTCGTTCGTCATGGGCTTCCTGCTGTCCCCGCAGGCGGACCCGCAGGACGTCGAGCGGTACTTCCGGGCGCTCCTGCACGCCCAGCAGGAGATCGACCTCGAGCTGCCCCGCCACAGCCACCACTGGGCCCGGGAGCTGCCGCCGGACCTGCTGGAGCTGGTCGACGTCCGCCGCTTCGGCCCGGGGGAGCGGATCGTGCCCCAGCCCTACACCCGGGAGATGTTCGAGCGGACGCAGGGCTGGATGCGGGAGTGGGAGCTGCTCGACGTCCCCGCCGCGGCCGGCGCGCGCTACCAGGAGGCCGTCGTCACCTGAGGCCGGGAATCATGTGCCGGCGCACGCGTTGACACGATCGAGGCACCGACCGTGTCCCGGTCACCGGCCATCCACGGGCGATCCCGTCTCCTGTGAGACGCTTGTCGTGGCCCGCGGCGTCGATCCAGCCGGATCCGCCGGGCGGCTCGGCGTCCGGAGCGAAGGTTCTCCGCCCGGGACGCCCTCGTCCCGTCCGCGGGACCGAGCGGCATGCCGCCGCGGCGGCGGTGCCGGCATGTCAGAGGAGGAGATCCGTGGCTCGACCAGGCCAGCGCCGGAGCGGCGCTCGCCGTCCCGCCCCGCGCGACCAGCGACGGGGGCGCCGCGACGGCGACGTGCTCGCCGTGCTCGCCCGGACCGTCCGTGAGGTCGAGGCGGCCGCGCAGCGCGGCCGCGTGACCCCGGCCGTCCGCGCGAAGTTCCAGGCGATCGCCCTGCTGCTGCGAGACGAGCGCGCCCGCGTCCAGGCCGACGGCGGGAGCGAGAGCCGCCGGACCGAGCAGCTCAAGCGCCTGGACGGGATCGCGCAGATCCTCGCGACCACCGCCGTCCGGGACGCCGGGCTGCTGGCGCTGCTCGCCGAGGACGCCGTCGTCTCCGACGCGGCCCGGTCGCTCAAGCGCGACCTGCTCAAGGCCGGCGGCGTCGAGCCGGCCCCCGAGGAGGTCCCGCCGCCGCCGGCCCCGGCGGCGCCCGCTGCTCCCGAGCGCCGCGTCGTGCCCCAGTCGGTGATCTCCCGGCAGCTGGCCAACCCGTTCCTCGCCCCGGACTTCTCGGCCGTTCCGCAGCGGGTCTCCCGCCCCCGCCGGCTGGCCGGGTGGGAGCTGCTCGACCCGCTCTTCAACTCCTTCGAACGCGCCGGGAGCGGCGATGCGGCGGTCATGCCCCTGCCCGCGCCGTCCTCGCTGCACGGCCCGCAGGGGCTGGAGCTGATGCCGCACCAGGCGCAGGTCGTCGCTGCCGCCGCGGTCGGCCACCGGACCTTCCTGCTCGCCGACGAGCCCGGCCTGGGCAAGACGGCCCAGGCGCTGCTCGCCGCGGAGGCGGCGGGGGCCTACCCGCTGCTCGTGGTCGTGCCGAGCGTCGTCAAGACCAACTGGGCCCGCGAGGCCGGCATGTGGACGCCGAACCGGTCGGCCACCGTGGTCCACGGCAACGGGGCCGAGGTCGACGGCTTCGCCGACATCGTGATCGTCAACTACGAGGTGCTCGACCGCCACGTGGGCTGGTTCGGCGACTTCGGGTTCCGCGGCATGGTCATCGACGAGGCGCACTTCATCAAGAACAAGACCTCCCAGCGCTCGCAGCACGTCCTGGAGCTCTCCGAGCGCATCCGGACCCGGAGCCCGCGACCGCTGCTGATGGCGCTCACCGGCACCCCGCTGATCAACGACATCGAGGACTTCCGGGCGATCTGGCAGTTCCTGGGCTGGATCGACGACGCCAAGCCGCTCGGCGAGCTGATGGACGCGCTCGAGGACACCGGCCTGACCCCCGCCGACCCGGGTTTCTACCCGGCCGCCCGCCGCTGCGTGATCGACCGCGGCATCGTCCGCCGCCGCAAGGTCGACGTCGCCGCCGACATCCCCGCCCGCCGCATCGCCGACCTCCCCGTCGAGCTCGACGGGCCGGCCGGCCGCTCGATCCGGGCCGCCGAGCGCGACCTCGTGCGCCGGATGACGGCCCGCTACGACCGCGCGCTCGCGGCCCGCGGGTCCGACGACGTCGTCGAGGGCGTCGACGACGCCCTCGTGCGCCGGGTGGCCCGCGCGGAGCTCAAGGACGCGACCACCACGACCGGCGAGAACGTGTTCACCATGATGCGGCGCATCGGCCAGGCCAAGGCCGGCCTCGCCGCCGACTACGCGGCGCAGCTGGCCCGCAGCGCCGGCAAGGTGGTGTTCTTCGCCAAGCACGTGGACGTGATGGACGCCGCCGAGGAGGCCTTCGCCCGGCAGGGGGTGCGCTTCTCGTCGATCCGTGGTGACCAGACGCCCACCGCGCGGCAGAAGCAGATCGACGCCTTCGTCAACGATCCCGACGTCGCCATCGCGGTCTGCTCCCTGACCGCGGCCGGCGTGGGCCTGAACCTGCAGGTCGCCTCGAACATCGTGCTCGCCGAGCTGTCCTGGACCGACGCCGAGCAGACCCAGGCCATCGACCGCAGTCACCGGATCGGCCAGACCGAGCCGGTCACCGCGTGGCGCCTCATCGCGGCGCAGACCATCGACGCCCGGATCGCCGAGCTGATCGACAGCAAGGCGGGGCTCGCCGCGCGGGCGCTGGACGGTTCGGACGAGGAGATCGTCCCGTCGGCCGACGTGCAGCTCGAGGCCCTGGTGGCGTTGCTGACCGACGCGCTGCGGGAGTCGCCGCAGGGGGCCGCTGCCGGCCACTGACGGTCGCTCCGGGGCGGTGGTCCGTGTCCCTGGGCGGGCATCCGGTGGCCCTCGGTGACGGCACGTCCGGGACGGTCCGATCGGGGCCGGCCACCGGCCGTTTCCGCGGCGGAGCCCGGCACGATGCCCCCACCTCCGGCACGGACGCCGAACCGAGGAGGCCGGCATGAAGCCGCCGCCGTTCAGCTACTCCGCACCCACCTCCGTCTCCGACGCCGTCGCCCTGCTCGTCGAGCACGCCGACGAGGAGCCGCGGGTGCTCGCGGGCGGGCAGAGCCTGGTCCCGCTGATGAACTTCCGGCTGGCCCAGCCCGGCCACCTGGTCGACCTGCGCCGGGTCTCGGGCCTGGACCGCATCGGCTACGACGGCGACGTGCTGGTGATCGGCGCCATGGTCCGGCAGGCCACGGCGGAGCGCAGCCCCGAGGTCGCGCTGACCGCGCCCCTGCTGGTCGAGGCCCTCGGCCGGGTGGGGCATCCGACGATCCGCAACAGCGGCACCGTCGTCGGCAGCCTCGCGCACGCCGACCCCGTCGCCGAACTGCCGGCGGTCGCGCTCGCGCTGGGCGCGGAGCTGACCGCCGCCGGCCCGGCCGGCGAGCGACGCATCCCGGCGGGTGAGTTCTTCCAGGGCCCGTTCACGACCGCCCTGGCGCCGGACGAGCTCCTGACCGAGGTCCGGCTGCCGCCGTTCCCCGGGGGGCACGCCTTCGTCGAGTTCGCCCCCACCCACGGCAACTTCGCGGTCGTCGGGGTCGCCGCCCTCGTCGCGGTCGACGACGGGCGGATCGAGCGGGCGGCCGTGGCCGTCAGCGGGCTCGGCCCCACGCCGCTGCGGCTGACCGCCACCGAGCGGGCCCTCGCGGGCAGCCGGGCCGACGGCGCCGCGATCGGCCCGGCGGTCGACGCGGGGCTGGCCGGCCTGCAGCCGACCGGCGACGTGCACGCCGACGCCGCCACCCGGCTCGACATCGCCCGGGCGTACGTGCGCCGCGGCATCGAGCTGGCCCTCGCCCGTGCCCGCGACCGGAGGTGAGAGCGCGATGACCGACACGCAGGAGATCACGCTGACCGTGAACGGGGACGAGCACCGGCTCGCCGTCGAGCCCCGCCGGCTGCTGGTGGACGTGCTGCGCGACGACCTCGGCCTGCGCGGCGCGCACATCGGCTGCGAGAACGGGGTGTGCGGCAGCTGCACGGTGCTGATCGACGGCGCCAGCGCGCGGTCCTGCATCACCCTCGCGGTGCAGGCCGACGGGCGTGCGGTGCACACCGTGGAGTGCCTGGCGCGTGGCAGCGAGCTGCACCCGCTGCAGGAGGAGTTCTGGGAGAAGCAGGCGCTGCAGTGCGGCTACTGCACCCCCGGGATGCTCCTGCGGGCCCTCGAGATCCTCGAGCGGGACCCCGACCCGACGCCCGAGCGGGTGCGCGAGGAGATCGCCGGCAACCTGTGCCGCTGCACCGGCTACCAGTACATCGTCGAGGCGATCGTGGCCGCGGCACCACGGATGCGGCACGCCTGGGACCCGACGATCCCGACGGAGGCCAAGGTATGACCACCATCGAGCGCCCCGCGCCGCCGGTGCGGGATCACGAGCGGCCGCGCAAGTGGGTGGGCAGGAGCATCCGGCGCATCGAGGACCCGAAGTTCCTGCGCGGCCGCGGCGGCTACATCGGCGACCTGGTCACCCCGGCCACGCTGCACGCGGCGGTGCTGCGCAGCCCGCACGCGCACGCCCGCATCGTCTCCATCGACACCACGGCCGCAGCCGCGCTCGCCGGCGTGCACGCCGTCCTGACCGGTGCCCGGGCCGCGGAGCTCACCGATCCGCTGCCCGACTTCGGCCCGGCCCCCGAGAAGCACTGCTGGCGCTGCCTCGCCGTCGACAAGGTGCGCTACGTGGGGGAGGGCGTGGCCGTCGTCGTCGCCGACGACCGGTACGTCGCCGAGGACGCGCTGGCACTGATCGACGTCGAGTACGACCCGCTCCCGCCCGTCGTCGACCCGGAGCGCGCGCTCGAGCCGGGGGCGGCGCTGGTGCACGAGGCGCTGGGCGCCAACCTCGCCTACGAGCGGACCTTCGACTTCGGCGACGTCGACGAGGACTTCGCCGGCGCCGACCTCGTCGTCCGCGACCGGCTCCGCTGGCACCGCTCCGGCGGGCAGCCGCTGGAGACCGTCGGCGCGCTCGCCGACTTCGACCCCGGCACCGGGCAGCTCACGGTGCACACCAACTCGCTGTCGTTCACCAGCTACCTGTTCCTGGTGGCCACCAGCCTGAAGATGCCGGTGAACAAGCTGGACATCCGCCCGGTGCCGGCCGGGGGCAGCTTCGGCTCCAAGCTGTTCGTCACCAAGCCGCTGGTCCTCGCCGCCATGTGCTCACGGCTCGTCGGCAGGCCCGTGGTCTACCTCGAGGACCGGGTCGACAACATCTCCAACTGCGACCACCACGGCAGCGACCGGGTCTACGACGTCGAGCTGGCGGTCATGCGCGACGGCACGCTGCGCGGGCTGAAGATCGACGTGGTCGACGACTACGGCGCCTACATCCAGTTCGGCGTCGGGCACCACGGCAACGCGCTGGCCCAGGTCACCGGCCCGTACACGATCCGCAGCGTCCGCTACCGGGTGCGGGCGGCGCTGACCAACAAGAACCAGCAGGGCGCCTACCGGGGCTTCGGCTCGGAGGTCAACAACTGGATGCTCGAGCAGATGGTCGACAAGGCGGCCCGCGAGCTGGGCATCGACCCGGCGGAGATCCGGCGGCGGAACTTCATCGACCCGGAGGACTTCCCGTACTTCATCCCCACCGGGAACGTCTACGACTCCGGCAACTACCCGGCCGTCCTGGACAAGGCCCTCGAGCTCGGCGAGTACGACCGCTGGCGGGCCGAGCAGGCCCGCGCCCGGGAGCAGGGCCGCTACCTGGGCATCGGGGTGATCTCGGCGCAGGAGCGCAGCGTCTTCTCGGCCACGGAGTTCTGGTTCTGGTTCGACTCGCCCGGGGCGCCGGTGACGTCGATGCCCGAATCGGTCACCCTGACCGTGGACGCCACGGGCGGCATCACGGCCACGCTGTACTCCTGCGCGTTCTGGGGCAACAGCCCGGAGACGATGGTGGCGCAGTTGGTCGCCGAGGAGTTCGACTGCGACCCGCACGACGTCGCCGTCGTCTACCACGGCAGCCAGGGCGGCCTGCCGGCCACCGGCCCGGGTGGCTCCCGGACGACGGTCATGCTGGCCGGCGCCGTCGAGGGCGCCTCGGAGAAGATCAAGACCAAGGTGCGCCGGGCGGCCGCGGAACTGCTGGAGGCCGACCCCGACGACCTCGAGTGGGTCGACGGCGGCTACCAGGTCAAGGGCGTGCCCGAGCAGCGCAAGAGCCTCGGGGACGTCGCGATCGCGCTGCACCTGTTCAAGCACAGCTTCCCCGAGGACGTCGAGAGCGGGCTGGAGGAGAGCAAGGTCTTCGACCACCCGTACACCACGATGCCCTCGGCCGACCGCAAGGACCTCGGCGTCTTCTACCCGTTCATGGGCCACGCCTGTCACGTGCCGGTGGTGGAGGTCGACGTCGCCACGGGCCGGGTGCGGATCCTGGCCTACGCGGCGGTGCACGACTGCGGCACCCTGGTCAACCCGCGCTCGCTGGCCGGGCACATCGTCGGCGGCACCGCGCAGGGCATCGGCACCGCGCTCTACGAGGAGTTCGTCTACGACGACGAGGGGCAGCTGGTCACCAGCAGCTTCCTGGACTACCCGATCCCGACCGCGATGGAGGTGCCCGAGCTGCGGATCGGGCACGTGGAGACGCCGTCGCCGTACACCCCGCACGGCATCAAGGGCGGCGGCGAGGGCGGTCGCATGATGGCCCCCGCCGCGCTGAACGCCGCGGTGAACGACGCCCTGGCGCCGCTCGGGGTCCGGGTCACCGAGCTGCCCATGACCCCGGACCGGCTGCGCGCGGCGCTGCGGGCCGCGGACCGGCGGTGAGCGACCGGGTCGCCGTCGTCACCGGTGCGAACCGCGGGATCGGCCGGGCGATCGCCGGCGCTCTCGCCGCGAGCGGTTTCGCCGTCGCGGCGACCGCGCGCGACCCGACGACGCTCGTGGACACCGTCGCCGAGATCGAGAAGGCGGGCGGAACGGCCGCCGCGTACCGCTGCGACGTCGCCGACGAGGGCTCGGTCCGGGCGATGGCCGACGAGGTGCTCGGCGCGTGGGGCGGGGTGCACACCGTCGTCGCGAACGCGGGAGTGGCCGGCCCGACGGCGCCCGTGCACGAGATCTCCCTCGCGGAGTGGCGCGGGTGCCTGGCCGCCGACCTGGACGGCGTCTTCCTGACCTTCCGGGCCTTCGTCCCGTCGCTGATCGACGCCGGCGAGGGTTCGCTGATCGCCATCTCCTCGATGACCGGCAAGCGGCCGCTGCTGCACCGCGCGCCGTACGCCGCGGCCAAGCTGGGCGTGATCGGGCTGGTGCGCACCCTCGCGCTGGAACTGGGGCCGCACGGGGTGCGGGTGAACGCGGTGTGCCCCGGCGCCGTCGCCGGCCCCCGGATCGACGACGTGATCCGGAAGCAGGCCGCCGCGCGCGGGGTGCCCGAGGCCGAGGCGCGCGCGGCGTTCACCGCGTCCTCGCCGCTGGGCCGGCTGGTGGCGGCCGACGAGGTCGCCCGCGCCTGCGCGTTCCTCGCCTCGGACGCCGCCTCGGCGGTCACCGGCGAGGACCTCAACGTGACCGCCGGCGTCGTCATGTACTGACCGAGGGAGGATCCCGTGCAGCTGATCGACCTGTCCCAGGACATCTACGAGGGCATGAAGGTCTACCCGGGCCACCTGAAGACCGTCCAGTTCGAGCACGCCACGCACGAGGAGACCGCCCCGCGCTTCGAGGGCGGCTTCTCGTTCCAGACCACCGGCTTCATGCTCAACGACAACGGGCCCACGCACGTCGACTCGTTCTCCCACCTCGACCCGGCGCCGGGCGCCGAGACGATCGACCAGATGTCGCTGGACCTGTTCTTCGGGACGGCGGTCTGCCTGGACGTCACGGAGTTCAAGCCGCAGACCGACATCACCGCCGAGGACCTCGACCGGATCGAGCAGGAGTCCCCGGTCGAGGTGCGCCGCGGGGACATCGTGCTGTTCCACACGGGGACGTGGAACCAGTACGCGGGGGACAAGCTGTACCTCACCGAGTTCGCCGGGCTGGGGGAGTCCGCCGCGGAGTGGATCGTGCAGCGGGGCGTGAAGACGTTCGGGGTGGACAGCCCGACCCCGGACAACCCGGCCAGCCGGACCTATCCGGTGCACATGATGTGCCGGCGTGAGCACATCACCCACTATGAGAACCTGGCCAACCTCGACCGCGTCGTGAACACCCGGTTCACCTTCGTCGGCTTCCCGCTGAAGCTGTGCGGCGCGCACGGCGGGCCGACCCGGGCGGTCGCGCTGGTCGACTGACCGGGGGCCTCAGCCCCGGATGGCCCGGATCACGGGGGCGTACACGGCAGGGTCGATGCGGGCGTCCACCAGCTGCGGGCCCTGGCCCGCCTGCAGCAGCGCCCGGCGCAGCGTGCCGACGTCCTCGGCGACCGTCGCCGGCACGCCCAAGGCCCGGGCGACGCCGGCGAAGTCCACCGGCCGGTAGCCGACGGCCCCGGTGCCGCCCTGCTCGTCGCCCTGCTTGAGCTTGATGAGGGTGAGCGTGGCGTCGTCGAACACGACCACGCTGATCGGCAGCCGCAGCCGCGCCACGGTCTCCAGCTCGGCGAGCACCATCCCCAGGCCGCCGTCGCCGACGAAGCAGACGGTCCGCCGGCCGGGCCGGGCCAGGGCGGCCGCGATCGCCGCCGGCAAGGCGAAGCCCATGGTGGCCAGCCCGTTGGAGATGAGGACCGAGTCCGGCTCGTCGGTCTCCCACAGCGGCATGGCGACGAGCATGTGCGCGCCGGCGTCCACGGCGAGCGGCACGTCGCCGAGCACCTGCCGCGTGGTGCGGACGACGTCGTGCGGGGTCAGCCGGTCCGACGCGCAGGCGAGCCGGCCGGCGTCCGCCGCCCGGACGAGGGCGCCGGTCCCGGACGGCCAGCCGGGGCGGCCCCGGCCCAGCACCGGGGCGAGCAGGTCGTCGTAGGCCCCGGTCACCAGCAGCGGGGCACCGAAGTAGGCGGTCTCCACCGGATGGCTGTGCAGCAGCAGCACCGGCGCCTCGTACGGCCACGGTCCCGGCAGCGGCTCGACCGGGTCGAGCCCCACGCCCACGATCAGATCCGCCTGCTCCAGCAGCGCCCGTTCCATCACCGCGCCGGTGAACAGGCCCGCATACGTCGGCCAGGACTCCGGCACCACCCCCTTGGCCTGGTAGGTGACCAGGACCGGGCAGTCGAGCCGCGCCAGCGCCGCGCGCACCGCTCGCGGATACCGGGCGCCGTCCAGCCCCACGACGACCACCGGCCGCCGCGCCCCGCCCACCAGGTCCCCGGCCCGCGCGAGCGCCGCGTCGTCCGGGGCGGGCGGGGCCGGGACGGCCGGCGGCGGGTCCCCGGGCACGGTGGCGTCGAAGGCCAGGTGGACGGCGCCGGCGGGACCGGTCACCGCCAGCTCCGCGGCCGCACGCACGACGGCCGCGGGATCGCCGCTGCCGAGGATGCCGCTCCACTTGGTCAGCGGCGCCGCCACGGCGACCTGGTCCAGCCGCTGGTGCGCCGTGCGCCCGGCCGAGGCCTGGGGCACCGCATCGCTGACCAGCAGCAGGGGGCGGCGGTCCAGGGTGGCCGCCGCCAGCCCGTTGGCGGCGCTGGTCAGCCCCGGGCCGCGGGTGACCACCGCGACGCCGGGAGCGCCGGTGAGCCGGCCGAAGGTGGCCGCCGCGATGCACGCGGCGGTCTCCCCGTGGGTGAGCACGAACCCGATGCCGACCTCGGCGGCCGCGCCGATCACGTCCAGGTTCGGGCCGCCGCCCGGGACGCCGAAGAGGCGCCGGACCCCGGCGGCGGCGAGCCCGTCGGCGAGCGCGGCGGCCAGCTCCCGGGACACTCCGCCTCCAGGTCACGGCGCTCGACGGTCCGCGCCACGCTAGTGCGGAACCTGCCGCACGTCACCCACTTGGACGCCGTGGGAGGGCTGGTTACAGTCCGGCGACGGCCGGTGCGTCGACGCCGGCCGCACGCCGAGCCAGGGAGCGGTCATGGCGATCAAGGTGGCCCACTTCAAGGACGTCGCGGACGGCGTCCAGCCGGGCCAGTTCACGGTCGGCGACCGCGGGGAGGCGCAGCGCCTCGACGACCTGGAGCCCGTCTACCGGCAGCTCCTCGACGAACCGGTCACGGCGGTCATCGCGGTGATGGGCGACGCCGGGCGGCCCAACCTGACGCCGGTCTGGTTCGACTACGAGGGCAACACCGTGCTGCTGAACCTGGCCGCGCACCGCAGGAAGGTGGACTGGCTGCGCAAGAACCCCGAGGCCACGTTCCTCCTCATGAACCCGCAGAACGCCTACCACTGGCTCAGCATCAAGGCGACCGTCGTCCGCGAGGTGTCCGAGGACGACCCGGGCCAGAGCGAGCGGGTCAACGCGCAGCTGAACAAGATCTTCAACAAGTACACCGGCGGCGACGTCTACAGCCTCCGCGACCCGTCGTTCGACGAGCGGCGGATCCTCTTCGAGCTCGAGGTCGACTCGGTCGCCACGTTCGGCCGCCCCTGAACCGGCCGCTGCCCGTCCGGGAGGACGTCGGGTGGCCGGCATGCCCACGGTCGCGGTGGTCGGCGGCTCGCTCGGCGGGCTGACCGCGGCGCTCGTCCTGCGCGACATCGGCTGCGACGTCACGGTCCACGAGCGGTCGTCGTCGGCGCTGGAGGCCCGCGGCGCCGGGATCGCCGTCCTGCCCGAGACGCTGCGCTATCCGACCGAGCGGCTGGGCATCCCGGCCGAGCGGATCTGCGCGCGCACCGGCTGGATCCGGTTCCTGGAGAGGGACGGCTCGATCCGCCACGAGCAGCGACACACCTACCGCTTCTCCTCGTGGAACACGATCTACCGGACGCTGCTGGACGCCTTCGACCCCGGTCGCTACCTGCTCGGCCGGGAGATGACGTCGTTCACCAGTGGGGCGGACGGGGTCACGGTGCGCTTCGCCGACGGCGGGCAGACCCGGGCGGACCTCCTGGTCTGCGCCGACGGGATCAACTCCGTCGGCCGGGCGGCGTTGGTGCCGGACGCGGCCCCGCGCTACGCCGGGTACGTCGCGTGGCGCGGCGTCGTCCCCGAGGCGGCGCTCGGGCCGGCCGCGTTCGACGCGCTGCACGACGCCCTGACCTACCAACTGCTGCCGGGCAGCCACATCCTGGTCTACCCGATCCCGGGTCCGGACGGCGCGCTCGACGAGGGCCGGCGGCTGATGAACATGGTCTGGTACCGCAACGTCGCCGCCGAGGACCTGGGCTGCCTGCTCACCGACCGCACCGGGCAGCGGCGCAGCGTCTCGCTGCCGCCCGGAGCCGCCCGCGAGGAGGTCGTCGGGGGGATGCGCGCGCTCGCCGAGGACTGTCTGGCGCCGGCCATCCGCGAGGTCGTCGCCGCGGTCGCCGAGCCGTTCGTGCAGGCGGTCTTCGACATCGAGGTCCCGCGCATGGTGAGCGGGCGGGCCTGCCTGATCGGAGATGCGGCCTTCGCCGTCCGCCCCCATGCCGCCGCCGGGACGGCCAAGGCGGCCGAGGACGGCTGGGTGCTGGCCCGGCACCTCCAGGCCACCGGCGGCGAGGTGCCGGCCGCCCTCGTGGCCTGGGAGGCGGAGCAACTGGCCCTCGGGTCGGCCCTGCTCGCCCGGACGCGGGAGATCGGCGACAGCTCACAGTTCACCGGCGGCTTCCGCCCGGGCGACGAGCGGCTCATCTTCGGCCTGCACGGGCCCGGGCGCTGAGCCAGGGCGGCCCCGAGGGCGATGCGCTACGCACGCACCAGGAGGTCATCGGCGGCTGCGGTCTCGGCGAGAACGGTCGAGGGGGGCATGTCCTCCCGCGCCTGCGCGAGGACGGTCCGCCACTGCTCCGGCCGGCTCGCCTCCGGCAGGCGGGCGAGCTCGAGCGCGGCGCGGAGCCGGGACACCCGGGCGCCCTGCCCGGTCGCGATCCGCACCGCCTCGATCAGGTCGGCCACCGCCCCGTCGGCATCCTCGCCCCAGGCCAGCGCGAACAGGGCGCGCCGGCGGAGCAGTTCGGGCAGGTCGAGCTCCTCGCCGCTCCGGTGGACCCGCTCGAAGGCCTGGGCCAGGTGCCGGCTCGCCCGCTCCCGGTCACCGGCCGCCGCATCCAGCTGGGCCAGGCGGCCCAGGAGACCGGGGAAGTAGCCCTGCTGGCCCATCTGCGCCAGGGACTCGAGGATCTGCTCGAGGAAATCGCGGTCCGGTGCGCCGCCGGGCGTGCCGGTCGCCGCCCAGGCGGCGCCGAACGCCGACCAGATGACGTAGCCGTGCTCCCGGGCGATGGCGACCGCCTCCGCGCCGAGTCGCTGCGCCGCCTCGTCGTCGCCGAGGAGGTGCTGGATCCAGGTGGCGAAGGTGGACTTGACGTGGGCGAGGCTGTACGGACCTCGCGGGGACCCGATCTCGTCCGCCCGCCGGAGGGCCTCCTGCTGCCGGCGCTCGGCTTCGTCCAGCTCTCCGCGGGCAGCGCACACCGCCGCCAGGGCGGCGGCCCCGCCCGCGATCGGGTCGTTGGGCAGCGGCCACAGGGGGGAGACGCGCTGCTCGGCGGGGCGGGCGGCGATGGCGGTCAGCGCCCGCTGCAGGTGCTCCTGCGCCGAGGTGAACCGTCCCCGCTTGAAGTCGTGGTAGCCCCTGCAGCCCAGCACCTCCGGCTCGAACGAGGCGAAGGCCGGCTCGCGGACCATCGCGGTGAGCTGGTCGAGCACGTCGCCGGCCGTGGTCAGCTCGGCACTGGCGATCCAGTACGCCCAGAGGGCGATCAGTGCGGGGAGCACCTCGGGGCGCCCGAGCCGGGTGGCGATCTCCTGAGCGCGTCGGTAGTCCGCCTCGATGTCGGGGGAGAAGAAGCCGTGCATCGAGCTGAGGGAGAGCCCGCGCAGCATCCGGGCGGTGAGCTCGCGCTGGTCGCGGGCGTCGGAGGCAGGCAGGGTCGCCACCAGCTCCAGGCCCCGGGAGACCAGCCTGGTGGCCTCGGCGTGCGCCCCGCGCCCCTGTTCCCGGCGGGCGGCTTCGAGGTAGCGGTCGGCGGCGCGCTCGGGGGCTCCGGCGAGGTCCAGGTGCTGGGCGACGAGCGCCGGCTCGGCGCCGAGCGCGGCGAGGGCGCCGGCCACGGCGGCGTGCGTCCGGCGGCGCAGCTCGAGGACCTGGGTCTCGTAGGCGGCGTCGCGCATCAGCGAGTGGCGGAAGCGGTAGAAGCCCGGGGCGAGGCCGGCCGGCTCGATGAGGCCCGCGGCGCTGAGCACGCGGAGCTGAGCTGTGACGGCCTCCTTGTCGCCGATCACCGCGGCGACGGCGGCCGAGTCGAAGGTCGGGCCGACGGTGGCCGCGACCTGCACCACGCGGAGGTCGACCCCCGGGGTCTTGAGCCGCCAGGTGAGCAGTTCCTGCAACCGCAGCGGGATCGGTTCGCTGCCTCGCTCCTGGAGGGCGGAGCGGGTCAGCTCCTCGACGAACAGCGGGATCCCCTCGGCCTGCCCGATGATCGCCGCCCGCTGCTCGTCGCTCAGCGCCCTACCGGCCGCGAGGTTGTCGACGAGCCGTGCGGCGGCCGGCTCGTCGAGCCGGCCGAGCCGGACCACGCGCGCGGCGTCCCGCCAGGGGACGGCGGCGTCGTCCCGGACGGTGGCCACCGCGAGGACCCCCGGGAGCCGCCGCTCGGCGAGGCGGCCCAGGAAGTCGAGCGTGGAGGGGTCGGCCCAGTGCACGTCCTCGAAGACGAACAGGTGGGGCGTCCGGGTGGCGAGGGCGGCCAGCCAGTCCACGAGGCGGTCGAGCGTCTCGTCGAGGACGGCGCCCGGGTCCAGGTCGGGAGCCGGGTACTCGTCGGACGCGGGGACACCGACCAGCGGAGCGAGGAACGGGATCATCGACGCCGGGTCCAGCCCGAGCGAGCGGAGGTCGCCGACCAGCCACCGGAGCCGGTCGGCGCCCTCACCCACCCGGCTGAGCATGCGCTCGAGCAGCCGCGCGATGGGCCACAGCGAGATGTTGGCGTAGTAGGGCAGGCAGGCGACTCCCAGCACCCGGCCGCCGCTGGCCTCCACCCGGTCGAGGACCTCCACCACCAGCCGGGACTTGCCGATGCCCGCCTCGCCGACGACGAGGAAGGGGGCGGGCCGCTCGGTGTGCCGCCGCACCGCGTCCCACGCCGAGAGCAGCAGGGTGCGGGGTTCCTCGCGACCGACGAAGCCTGCCTTCCGGTAGCGGTCGGCCTGGAACCGGGCCGCGGCGTAGCGGGGACGCTCCACGGCGAAGGCCTCGACCGGGCGACTGATGCCTTTCAGCTGGTGCTCGCCGAGTGAGTGCAGGAAGAAGTCGGCATCGACCAGCTGCTGGGTGACGTCGCTGATCACCACCGTGCCCGGCTCGGCGGCCTGCTGGATCCGTGCGGCGAGGTTGGGCACGAGGCCGACCACCGCCTCCCGCCCGGCCGCCGAGCTGTCCGAACCGGGGCCGGTCACCACCACCCGGCCGGTGTGGATCCCGACCCGCACCTCCGGGGCGACGCCGAAGCGGCGGTCGAGCTCGGCCCGGGCATCGCGCACGGCCACGACCAGGTCCAGGCCGGCGAACACGGCACGGCGGGCGTCGTCCTCGTGCGGGTCCGGGTGGCCGAACGCGGCCAGGATGCCGTCGCCGACGTACTGCAGGACGGACCCGCTGTACCGGGTCACCGCTGTTCGGGCCGCCGAGCGGTAGAAGGTGAACAGGTCCCGCAGCTGTTCGGGCTCCCGCTGCTCGGAGAGCAGCGTGGAGCCGACCAGGTCGGAGAACAGCAGCGTCATCAGTGCCCGCTCCCCGGACGGGCCGAGCCGGCGGGCCGCCACCTGCTCCAGGAGGACCCCGGCGCGCCGGTTGTCCGGATCGACGGCGCGCACCTCCTCGGCGGTGGCGCGGGCCTGCTCGAGATCGCCGGCCGCCTGCGCGGTCTCCGCCGCGGTGAGCAACCGCTCGAGCAGGCGGCTCAGCCGCGTCTCGGCCGACAGCTCGACCGCGGTCACCGGCGCCCGCCCCGGCTTCGCCGGCTCGGTGTCGGCTCCCGATGCACCGATACCAACGTCGCCGCCACGTCGTCGAGCCCCTCCAGCCGCTTCCGGGGTGTACCCGGGACCGAGCATCCTCAGCGCGGGTCGGCCGTCCGAGAGGCCAAGGTCCCCGCGCCGGGCAGTGCCGGTCGCGGTCGCGTGGACCCGTGGTGATCACGCGCCGGCGGGTGTTGGCTGGAGGCGTTCGTCGGTCCCGCCCCCCGGAAGGGACGCCCGTGAAGCTGGTCGGATCCCCGTCGTGGCAGCTCACCGAGACCGAGGGGGACCGGGCGCACGTCCTGCTCCACATCCGGGACGTCGCGGCCCTCGAGGTGCCGGCGGAGGTCGACGCCCCGCCCCGCCTCGTCGGGCTGCCGCCGCCCGGCGTCCCGATCCTGGACGACGACCGGCGCCGGCGAGCCGGCCGGGAGTGGGCCGGCTGGTGGCAGGCGCTGCTCGAGGCGGAGAGGCGGGACCAGCCGGACGCGGACGACGACTCGTCGCTCTGGGCGTGGGCCGAGGACCTGGGGCGGGTCTGGGACCCGCCGGAGTTCCGGTCGCTCGCCGACCGGCGGGCCCTGCGTGAGGTGGCCCTCCGGCTCTACCCGGAGGCGCGTCGCTGGGTCGACGCCGGCCCGAGCAGTCCGTCCCGGCTCCCCGGGGAGGTGCACTTCCCGTGGGCGACGGTCAGGGACACCGCGGAGCGCGTCGCCGCCGAGCGCGGGGTGAGCCAGGGGGAGGTGCGGGGCACCGTGATGGTGCTCGACGTCGAGGGCCCGTGGTGGCGGCGGGTGGCCCCGGGCACGGTCCTCTGCTCGGCCGCGGCCGCGGCGGACCCGGCCACGGCGCGGTCGATCCTGCGAGATGCCTTCGAGTCCCGCCTTCCGTGACCGCGGCGTGAGCTCGGCCGGCTATCGCCGTGCGGGCTGCGGTGAGCGCCGCGGCTCGCCGGCCGCCCATGCGGCGACCCGGTCCGTGGCCAGGAGCGCGGCGACCAGCAGGATCAGCATGCCGCCGAAGAGCCACCCCGCCAGGACGTCGCTGGGCCAGTGCACGCCCTGGTAGACGCGGCTGACGCCGTCGAGGACCGCCCAGCACAGCGCCACGGCGATCCCGGCGATCCGCCACGCGCGGTGGGCGGCGCGGAGCAGGCCGAGGCAGAGCAGCCCGGCGGCCAGCGTCGCGCTCACGGTGTGTCCGGACGGGAAGGAGTACCCGGCAGCGGTCGCCGCCCAGTCCGCCCGGGGTGGGCGGTCCCGCGCGACGAGGGCGGCCAGGCCCACCCGCAGCACCTGCCCGACCACGAGGACGCCGACACCCGCCAGGGCGCCGAGCCACCATGACCTCCGGCGCAGCACCAGCACACCGCCCACGGCGGAGAGGGTGTAGGCCACCACCTCGACTCCCACGCTGACCGGCCTCGCCGCCGCGGTCAGCGGCTTCGCGCGGTCCCGCAGCGCCACGGCATGCAGCGCTGCGTCCCAGCTCAGCGGGCGGCCGTGGTTCAGCGCCACCCAGACGAGCAGGCCCGCGAACAGCACGGCCAGCACCGCCGCCGGAACGACCAGCCGGCGGACCGGCGCCCTCCGGGCGGGGGTCATCTCAGGAGTGCGACGTCGGGCACGCCCTGATGGTGACGCCGTGGCGGCCCCAGCGCCTCACGAGCCGGCCGTGCGAGCGCCGCCGGCAGTCTCGCGCCGTCTCCGGTGATCCGGCCCCCTCGCCGGCCCTATCGGATCCGGACGCCCGTCTCCGCGGTGCCGTAGCCGCCCAGGCCCTCCACCGCCGAGCGGAACGCGGCCGACCCCATCAACTCCCACAGCGGGGCGAGCAGGGGGTCGTCGAGCAGGCCGGCGGCCACGACGAGGTCGTACGGCTCGGTCGTCACCGGCACGAAGTCCAGCCCGTAGGCCCGGGCCGCGGCGAGGATGCCCAGCCCGCAGTCGGCCCGGCCGGCGGCGACGGCACCCGCCACCGCGAGGTGGGTGTGCTCCTCGCGGGCGTAGCCCTCGATGTCGTCGGGGGACAGGCCGCGGCGGCCGAGCTCGTGGTCGAGCAGCACCCGGGTGCCGGCGCCGCGCTGCCGGTTCACGTACCGGACGCCGCGGCGGGTGAGGTCCTTGACGTCCTCCAGCCCCAGGGGGTTGCCCGGCGCGACGATCAGCCCCTGCTCGCGGTGGACCAGGCGGACGACGGCGACGTCCTGCCCGGCCAGCAGCCGGTCGACGTAGGGCAGCGTGTACTGGCCGGACGCCGGGTCCAGGATGTGCGATCCGGCCAGGTGGCACAGCCCGTCCCGGACGGCGACCAGCCCGCCCAGCGAGCCGACGTTGGAGGAGGCCAGGCTGATCCGCGGGTCGCGGCGGCGCAGCTCGGACGCGGCCAGGTCGAGCACCAGGTCGTGCGAGCCGATGACCACGATCGTGCGCCGGATCTCGTCCAGGCCGCGCAGCAGCTCGATGTCGACGTCCTCCCCGGCCTGGTGACCCTCGGTCCCCGCGGGCACGACGAGCAGCCCGTCGGCCCGGACGAGGGAGGTGAGCACCCCGGCGCCGCGGGACAGCGGCGTCGCCACCACCCGGCCGGCCACCTGGCCCAGCCGGACCCGGATCCAGTCGTCCATCCCGACCACGGAGGCGAGCTTGCGGGCCAGCCGGGCCCGGGTGACCGGGCGGCGCTGCACCACCGCGCCCTGCAGCCCGGCCAGCACCGGCGCGGCGAAGATGTCGAACGTCAGCGCCGCCGACACCGGATAGCCCGGGCAGCCCACCACGGGCGTGCCGTCGACGACGCCGAGGACCACCGGATGGCCCGGGCGGACGGCGACACCGTGCACGGCGAGCGTGCCGGCCTGCTCGACGACCGAGGCGGTGTGGTCGTCGCGGCCGCGGCTGGACCCGGCGACCACCAGGACCAGGTCGGCCGCCGCGGCCGCGGCGCGCAGGGCCGCGGCGATGCGGGCCGGGTCGTCCGGCTCGATCGGCAGCACGACGGCCTCGCAGCCGGCCTCCCGCGCCTGGGCGGCCAGCATGAGGGAGTTGGTGTCCGGGATCTGACCGGGCTCGACGTCCGCCCCGAGCGGCCGGATCTCGTCACCGGTCGGCAGCACGTGCACGACGGGAGCCCGGCGGACCAGCAGATCGGCGGCGCCCGCCGCGGCGGCCGCGGCCACGTCGACCGCCCGCAGCCGGTGCCCCTCGGGCAGCAGCAGCTCACCGGCGGCCACGTCCTCGCCGACGGAGCGCACGTGCTGGTAGGGCGGCACGGCGGCGCGCAGCTCGGCGACCGGGCCGGCCGGCGTCGGCTCGTGGTGCACCTGCTCGCGCATGACCACCGCGTCCCGGCCGGGCGGCAGCGGATCCCCGGTGTCGACGACGTCGTAGGCGTCCGGCGGCAGGCGCAGGGGCGTGGTCTCGCTCGCGCCCACCGTGGCGGCGGCGGAGACCGCGATGCCGTCCATCGCGGCCGCGTCGAAGGCGGGGGAGGAGCGCCGGGCCCACACCGCCTCGGCGGTCACCCGACCCACGGCGTCGGCCAGGCCCACCCGCACGGCCGCCACCCGCTCGGGGCAGCCGCCGGCCGCGCAGGCCCGCCGCCACGCCTCGAGGGCCTGCTCCGCGGGCACGTCGCGGATGAACGGGCTAGTCGTCACGGTGCCAACCTAGGTGCACCGGTTCATGGCGTTGTCGACGACGCAGAGCTGCCACTGGGTGGCGGACCGACCGAGCGTTACCCTGCGCGACGTGGTCGAGCCAGGCGGCGGCGAGCGAGCCACCCTGGAGCAGGGGGACTACGTGCGGATCCTCGCGCACGCTCACGATCGGGCGGACGGCAATCCGCCTTTCGGCATGGTCGGGGAAAGTCTGCCCGTCGGCGGGCTGTTGGTTGCCCAGGCGGGCGCTGGTCTTGGCGTATTCGCGCCAGGGGATCTCCAGCGGGTAGCCCCCGAGGACATCCCGCGAGATGCTCTCGCGGACATTCGCCGCCGCGCCGGACTGACGCCGGAGGACCCCCGCCCCGCACGGTAGGTGCCGCCATGGCGTGCCAGCGACGTCAGGACACAGCACACCCATTGCTAGGCGTAGAGCACCACCTCGACCTCCGTGCCGGCGGGCAGCCCGGTGGCGGCTTCGGGTACGACGACGTAGCCGTCCGCGGCGGCCAGCACCGACAGCAGCGCGGAGTGACCGAAGATCGGCTCGGCCACCCCGTCGTGCAGGCGCACCTGGACGACGTCGAGCCGGCCGGCGGCGGACGGCACGTCGCGGGCCAGCCGCGCACGCGTGCACGGCTCCGGCGGTGGGTGCAGGCACCCGCCGACCAGGCGGAGCACCGGCACGCCGACCAGCCGGAACACCACCAGCGCCGACAGCGGATTGCCCGGCAGCCCGATGACCGGCACGCCGTCGCACTCGGCGAGCAGGGTCGGCTTGCCGGGCCGGACGGCCAGCCCGTGGCAGAAGACGCCGGGCGGTCCCAGGCCGGCGACGACCCCGGCGGTCTCGTCGCGGGCGCCCACGGAGGAGCCGGCGCTGACCACGACGAGGTCGCAGGCGGCGACGGCCTTGCGCAGCGCCTCGTCCAGGGCCCGCGCGTCGTCCGGGACGATGCCCCACGGCCGGGGGACGCCGCCGGCGTCGGCGACCAGCCCGGCCAGGGCGACCGCGCTGGCGTCGCGCACCTGGCCCGGGAGCAGCCGCGCCGTCGCGGCCGGCACGACCTCGTCCCCGGTGGACACGATGGCCACCGAGGGCCGCGCGTGCACGGGGAGCTCGGTCACGCCCGCGGCGGCGAGCAGGCCGAGGTCCTGGGCGCGCAGCGGCCGCCCGGCCGGCACCAGCTCGGCGCCGGGCGCGGCGTCCTCGTCGGCCCGCACCAGGCCGTCGCCCGGCGCGACCGGGCGCACCACCTCGATCGTCCCGGGCATGGCCTCCTGCGTGTACTCGACCATCACGACGGCGTCGGCGCCGGGCGGCAGCGCGCCGCCGGTCGGGATGGCCACCGCGGTGCCCGGCCGGACGGAGGTCGTGGGCTCGGCGCCCATGCGTACCGCGCCGACCACGTCCAGGTAGCCCGGCAGCCCCTCCGACGCGCCGAACGTGTCCGCGGCGCGGACGGCGAACCCGTCGACGGTCGCCCGGGCGAAGCCGGGCAGCGCGGCGCCGGCCGTGACCGGCGCGCTCGGCACGCGGTGCAGCGCCGCGTCGAGGGGCACCACCTCGGCGGCCGTGCGCCGCCCCGGCCGGAAGCCCCGGAGGGCCTCGGCCACGGTCAGCGCGGTGAAGAACTCGTGCCCCGGCACGGCCGTGCTATCCGCGGGGCTGCGGCCGGGCCGCCGTGCCGCCGCGCTCCTGCCCCAGCACGCTGACGACCGGGCCCAGCGCGACCTGCCCGAGCCCGCAGATCGACGTCCGCCGCAGCACCGTCTCCAGCTCGAGCAGGGTCGCCCGCCGCTGCTCGTCCAGGCCGCCGTCGGCCTGCGCCGCGGTGAGCAGGGCGTGCGCCTTCGCCGAGCCGACCCGGCACGGGACGCACTTGCCGCACGACTCGTCGCGGAAGAAGCGCAGCACGTTGGTGGCGGCGGCCAGCAGGTCGGTGCCTTCGGCCATCACCACCACGGCGCCCGAGCCGAGCATCGATCCGGCGTCGGCGAGGGTGTCGAAGTGGAGGCCGACGTCGAGCCGGTCGGGTCCGAGGAAGTTGGAGGAGGCGCCGCCGGGCTGCATGGCCGCGAGCTCGGCGCCGTCGGCCACGCCGCCGGCCGCCTCCAGCAGGTCCCGGATGGGAGTGCCCATCGGCACGCAGTACACGCCCGGCCGGCCCACGTGCCCGGAGACGGCGAAGAACTTCAGGCCGGTCCACCCGCCGACGCCCTGGTCCCGCCACCAGGCGGCGCCGCGCTCGACGATGACCGGGACGTCGGCGAGCGTCTCCACCGAGTTCATCAGCGTGGGGCGCCCCCACAGGCCGTAGGTGCCGGGGAACGGCGGCTTGTTCCGCGGCTCGCCGCGGTGGCCCTCCATGCACTCGATGAGCGCCGACTCCTCGCCCAGGATGTAGCCGCCGGGAGAGGTGAAGATCTCCACGGACAGCCGTCGTCCGCTGCCCGCGACGTCGTCGCCGAGCAGGCCCTCGGCGCGGAGGGTCTCGATCTCCTCGGCCAGCACCGCCCGCTCGGGGCCGTACTCGTGGCGGATGAAGACCCAGCCCTCCTCGGCCCCCACGACCACCATGCCGAGCAGCAGGCCCTCGAGCACGAGGTGCGCCTGCTCGGCGAGGATCTGCCGGTCCTTGAACGTGCCGGGCTCGGACTCGTCGGCGTTGCAGATCGCGTACTTCGTCCCGGGCGGCTGCGCTGCGACGAGCTCCCACTTGCGACCGGTGGGGAACCCGGCGCCGCCCATGCCGCGCAGCTCCGCCTCCTTCAGCGCCGTGACGACGGCGTCGGCGGTGCGCTCGCCCGCGAGCAGCGAGCGGAGCACCCGGTACCGGGGCTCACCGGGCCCGTACGGGTCGTTGGGCCACGGGCCGCCGCGGCCGTCGGGGCCGGGCCGCGCTGCCGGGGCCTCGGGCAGGGCCCCGGCGCGGGCGGCGGCGACCAGCACGCCGGTCGCGTCCGCGGCGGCCGGCTGCTCGTTCACCGCCACGGCCGGGGCGACGTCGCAGCGGCCGAGGCAGGACACCTCGACGACCTCGACGTCCGGGTCGCCGGCGTACCGCTCCCGCACCTCCTCGATGCGCGCCTGGCCGCCCTGCAGCCAGCACGCCAGGTCGTGGCAGACGTGGACGGCGACCGGTGGCGGGGGCTCGGTGCGGTAGTGCGGGTAGAACGAGATCAGCCCCTCTATCTCGTAGAGCGGCCGCCGGGTGTCGCGGGACAGCGCCTCGAGCTCCTCGCGGGGCAGCCAGCCCCGGCGCTCCTGGATGAGGTTGAGCGCGGGGATCAGCGAGGGGCCGGGGAACTTCCCCGCGCGGGCCTCCACGCCGGGAACGCGGTCCTGCCGGGCGGTCACCGGCCCTCCACCGGCTCGATGCGGACCGCGCAGAACTTGAACTCGGGGATCTTCCCGAACGGGTCGATCTCGTCGATGGTCAGCAGGTTGGCCGCCGCCTCCCGGAAGTGGAACGGGATGAAGCAGTTGCCGCGCGCCTCGCGGTGGGAGACCTTCACGTGCAGCTCGATCCGGCCGCGCCGGGAGGTCACCCGCGCCATCCCGCCGTCGGTCAGCCGCAGCCGGGCGGCGTCCTCGGGGTTGACGTAGACCTCGGCGCGGGGCGCGATCGTGTCCAGCGCGTACGAGCGGCGGGTCATCGAGCCGGTGTGCCAGTGCTCGAGCAGCCGGCCGGTGTTGAGCACGATCGGGTACTCGTCGTCGGGGAGCTCCCTGGCGGGCAGCCATTCGGCCGGCACCAGGTGCGCCAGGCCGTCGCCTGTGTTGAACCGCTCGTCGAACATCACGACGGTGCCGTCGCTGTGCTCGGGGTCGTCGTTCGGGTAGAGCTTGCCGGTGCCGCCGAGGTTGTCGTAGCTGAGGTTGCGGTAGCTCGGCATGAGCGAGACGACCTCGTCGAAGATCTCCCGCGGGGAGCCGTAGTCCCAGTCCAGCCCGACGCGGTTCGCGATGTCCTGCACCACGCGCCAGTCCTCGCGGGCCTGCCCGGGCGGGTCGAGCACCTTGCGGCCGAGCTGCACCCGGCGGTCGGTGTTCGTGTAGGTGCCGTCCTTCTCCAGGTAGGAGGTCGCCGGGAGGATGACGTCGGCGAACTCGCAGGTCTCGGTCAGGAAGATGTCCTGCACCACGAGGAACTCCAGCGCCGCGAGCGCCTTGCGGACCTTGTTGATGTTCGGGTCGGACAGGAACGGGTTCTCGCCCATCATGTACATCCCGCGGACGCCGCCCTTGAGCGCCGAGGCGACGATCTCGGTGACCGTCAGCCCGGGTGTCGGATCGAGGTCGGTGCCCCAGACCCGCTCGAAGCGGTCGTGGACGTCGGGCTCCGCGGCGCGCTGGTAGTCCGGGTAGAACATCGGGATCAGGCCCATGTCCGAGGCGCCCTGCACGTTGTTCTGCCCGCGCAGCGGGTGCAGCCCGCTGCCCGGCTTGCCGACGTTGCCGGTGATGGCGCACATGGCGATCAGGCAGCGGGCGTTGTCGGTGCCGGTGGTGTGCTGGGAGATCCCCATGCCCCAGAAGATGATCCCGGCGCGGGCCTCGCCCCAGATCCGGGCCACCCGGCGGATCGCGTCGGCCGGCACGCCGGTGATCTGCTCGCCGCGCTCCGGCGGGTAGTCGGCCACCGTGGCGGCCAGCGCCTCGAAGTTGGAGGTGCGGGCGGCGACGTAGTCGGCGTCGACCAGCCCGAGGCGGATCACCTCGTGCATCACCGAGTTGTAGAACGCGACGTCGGTGCCCGGCTTGAGCTGGCAGAACAGGTCGGCGTGCTCGGACATCCGGTCGGCCCGGGGGTCGACGTAGACGATCGTCGTGCCGGAACGCTGGGCCTGCTTGAAGAACGACGAGGCCACCGGGTGGTTGGCCGGGGCGTTGCTGCCCGCGACGATCGCGACGTCGGCGTTGACGACGTCGCCGTAGGTGGTCGAGACCGCGCCGGAGCCGATGCCCTCGAACAGGGCCGCGACGCTCGAGGCGTGGCAGAGCCGGGTGCAGTGGTCGACGTTGTTGGTGTGGAAGCCGGTGCGGATCAGCTTCTGGAAGAGGTAGGCCTCCTCGTTCGAGCACTTCGCCGAGCCGAACCCGGCGATCGCGGCCGGCCCGCCGTCGGCGTGGATCTCGGTGAGCCGGCGGGCGACGAGGTCGAGCGCCTCGTCCCAGGTGGCCTCGCGGAAGTGCGGCAGCACCTCCTCCATCGGCACCAGCCCGCCGGGTCTGCGCCCCTTGCGGCCCTTGCGCCCGACCTCCTCCTCGCCTCTGACCTCGGCGGTGAGCGGCCCCTTGGGATAGGAGTCCGCCCGCCGGATCAGCGGTGTGGTGAGCCGCTGGGGCGAGGCGGCGTAGTCCCAGCCGTAGCGGCCCTTGACGCAGAGCCGGCCCTTCGACCCGGGCTGGTCGCGGCCCTCGGCGTAGGCGATCGCGCCGCGCTCCCGGTCGACGTAGTAGGTGAGCGCGCAGCCCACCCCGCAGTAGGGGCAGACGCTGTCGACGGCGTCCAGGTCGGTGCGGGGCCGGATCGGGACGTCGTGGATGGGCTTGTTGGTCAGCGCCCCGGTGGGGCAGGCCGAGACGCACTCGCCGCAGGTGACGCAGGACGAGGCGCCCATCGGGTCGTCCAGGTCGAAGGCGATCCGGGTGGTGTAGCCCTTGCCGCTGCGGCCGATGACGTCGTTGCCCTGGACGTCGTCGCAGGCGCGCACGCAGCGGTCGCAGAGGATGCAGGCGTCGTGGTCGACGGCGATCACCGGGTTGGACAGGTCGGTGCCGCGGCCGTAGCCGTGCGGCAGCCGGCCGTCGGCGGAGACGCCGTAGCGGTCGGCCAGGCCGAGCAGCAGGTTGTCGCCGGTGGTGGTCTGCTTCGGGTCGCGCTCGCGCGGCGGCTGGTCGGCGACGAGCAGCTCGGTGAGCACCGCGCGCGCCCGCTCCACCTCGGGGGTGGCGGTGGCGACGGTCATGCCGTCCTCGCACGGGCGGACGCAGGCTGCGGCGTAGACCCGGCCGCCGACGTCCACGACGCACATGCGGCACACGCCGACGGGGTCGAACCGCTCGTCGTGGCACAGCACGGGGACGTCGATGCCGGCATCGCGCGCCGCCGTCCAGATCGTGGTGCCCTCGGGCGCGGTGACCTCGCGGCCGTCGATGGTGAGCGTGACGGTGCGGGTCAGCTGCTCGGGGGGCGACACGGTGACCATGCGTTCTCTCCTAGATCGCGGCCGGCTCGGTCAGCAGGAGGTCGGCGGTGGCGTCCGGGGCGGGATGCCCCTCGGGGTCGAGCCCCCGGGCGGCCCAGTAGCCGTCGACCATGACGCGCAGGGTCTCCGCGGACAGGCTCGCGACCCGCCCCGACCGGAGCGTCAGCGGCTCCTGCAGCAGCCGGGCGGGCAGCCAGTCGTCGGCCGGGGTCCAGCCCTCGCGGAGGTTGAACACCCGCTTGGCCAGCACGATCCGGCGCGCGGTGGCGCGCAGCTCGGCGGCGTCGACGTCCCAGCCGGTGACGGTGCGCAGCAGCCCGGCCCACTCCGCGAAGGGGTCGGTGAAGACGCCGCGCAGGAACTTGCAGAGGATCAGCGAGTCCATGACCGCGGCGCGGTCCTCGGTCTCGACGGTCGCGCGGACGTGCGCCTCCCCGCCGGCGAACCGGTCCAGCTCGCCGGAGAGGTCGGCCTCGTAGGCGCCGGAGCGGTTGTGGTCGGCCCCGCGGGCGTTCACGGCCAGCCCGAGCGCCATCGCCTGCAGCGTGCGCGGCTCGTAGCCGGGCAGCTCGAGGCCCTTGACCTGCAGCGCGAACCCCTCCGAGCCGCCGCCGACCTCGGCCGCGGCCCGCCGCGAGCCCTCGGCCAGGAGCGCGCCGAGGCCGTCGCCCCGGCCGATCTCGTCCAGCGCCCGCAGCAGGGCGGCGCCGTCGCCGAAGCGCAGCCACGGCGCGTCGAGCAGGCCCCGCTCGGCGCACTCCATCGCCCAGGCGACGGTGCCGCCGGCGGAGATCGTGTCGAGCCCGAGCTCGTCGCAGCGCGCGCTCGCGGCGAGGACGTCGTCGGGGTCGGAGACGCCGCACAACGGACCGAGGGCGAAGACGTTCTCGTACTCCACCCGCGCGGTCTTCCCGCCGCGGGCGCGGTAGACGTGCTCGCAGCCGATCGTGCAGGAGGCGCAGCTGTTGCGGGCCACGCGGCGCAGCTCGGCGAGGTCCTCGGCGGCGAGCCGGGGCGCCTCGGCGAAGGTCGCGGCGGTGAAGTTGCGGGTCGGCAGGGTGCTGATCGCGTTGAACGTCAGCAGGTTGGCCAGCGTGCCCAGCTCGCGGTACTTCGCGGTGGCCGGGCCGAAGGAGCGGGCCCGCAGGTCCCGGGCGGCGGCGAGGACGGCGGCCGGGTCGGCCGGGGCGACCTTCGTGGCGGCGTGCACCGCCACCGCCTTGATGTTCTTGGCCCCGAGCACCGCCCCGAGGCCGCCGCGGCCGGCGTGCCGCCCGTCGTGGGACAGGGTCGCGAACCGGACCCCGCGCTCCCCGGCCGGCCCGATCGCGGCGACCCGCCAGCCGCGCCCGAGCCGGGCCACGAGCGCCCGCTCGGCGTCGGCGGCCGGCAGCCCCCACACGTCGCCGGCGTCCACGAGGCGGGCGCCGGCGCCGTCGACGAGGAGGGCGGACGGGCGGGCGCACCGCCCGCGCACCACGATCGCGTCGTGGCCGGTGAGCTTGCCGGAGATCGCGAAGTGGCTGGACGCCAGCGCGTCGTTGAGCATCCCGGTCAGCGGTGACTTGGCGACCACGGCGAACTTGGCGCTGGTGGTCAGCGGCGTGCCGACCAGGGGGGAGAACACGAAGGCCAGCGGGGCGTCGGGGGAGAGGGGCTCCACCCCGGCCGGGGCCAGCCGGAGCAGCAGCCAGGTGCCCAGCCCCGCCCCGCCGAGGTAGCCGCGCAGCACCGGTTCGGGCAGCTCGACGGGGACCGCCGCGCCGTCCGTGACGTCGACGAGCAGCGCCCGACCGAAGTAGCCGCCCGGCACCGCGTCAGCCTCCGGCGGACGAGGAGAGGAACGGCACGTGGTCGTGGTCGCGCATCGCGGGCCTCACCCTCCGGCATCCGCGGACAGGAACGTGACGGTGTCGCCCGCGACCAGCGGGAGAAAGTCGTCGCGGGTGATCTGCTCGCCGTTGAGCGCGGCGAGCACGTGCCGGTCCAGGGGCAGGTCGATCGCCGCCGCCGCCCGGGCCAGGGTGGCCGCGCGCACCGTGCGCGCGCCGCCGCCCGCACGGCTGGCCGCCGTCCCGAAGCACTCGACGGTGATCAGCGGCTCGGGACGCGATCTGGCCGTCCGGTAGTCCTCCGGCTCGTTGACGTTCACCACGGAGTCGAGGTCGGGGTCCAGAGCGGCCACGGCCGGGTCGCCCTGCAGCGTGGCGTCGCCCAGCCGGACGGTGCGGCACTCCTCGAACAGGAACGCGGGCCGGAGCCGGTCGGCCGCCACCAGCTTGCCGACCAGCGGCGCCAGCTCGGTGCGGTAGGCCGCGGCCAGCGGCTGGGGGTAGCCGCGGGCCACCGGCAGCGCGACGTCGACGTCCGGGCCGACCGCGCCGAGCACGGCGCGGACGAAAGCCGGGTGCAGGAACGGCAGGTCGGTGGAGCAGACGAAGGCGACGTCGGCCCGCTCTGCCAGCGCCGCGAGCCCCACGGCGATGCCCTGCAGCGGTCCGCGGCCCTCGGACGGGTCCCGGCGCACCTCGACGGACCGCGGCAGCTCGGGCAGCTCCTGCCCGGGAGCGCCGACCACGACCACCGGCCCCGGGACGGCGCGGGCCACGATCGACGTCGTCCGCCGGAGCAGCGTCGAGCCGTACCACTCCAGGGCCGACTTGGGCGAACCCATGCGGGAGGAGCGCCCGCCCGCGAGCACGACGCCGGCCCTCCGCTCGGCCATGCCGGGATGCTAGACCGCTGAAGCGCCGCCGGACCGCCCTTTCGGACGACGGTCCTCAGCCGCTCCCGCCGCTCAGCAGCCGACTCGACCCGGGGTCGACGGTCAGCGTCACGGCGTCGCCCCGCCGGGGCGGGACGGCGCCGGGCGGCAGGTGCACGACGACGCTCTGCCCGGCGGCGTCCAGCCGCAGCTCCCAGCGGCCGGGGCCCTGCCGGACCGAGTCCACGCGCGCGGCCGACCGACCCTCCGTGGGCCGGACGGCGACGCCGGTCGCCCACGCCGCGAGCCGCGCGCCGCCGGCTGTCGCGGTGGGATCGCGGAGCAGCACGCAGCTGCCGATCCGGACCCGCCCGGTGTCATCGACGGTGACGTCGAGGACGTTCTCGTAACCGACGAGCCGGGCGACGGCCGCGTCGACGGGTGCGCGCAGCACCTCCCTCGCGGGCGCGGCCTGCCGGACGGCCCCGTCGACGAGGACGACCACGCGGTCGGCGAACCGCAGCGCCTCGTCGGCCCGGTGGGTGACGTGCACCAGGGTCACGGAGCGGTCGGCGAGCGCCTGCTCGACGTCGGCCAGGAAGGCGGCGCGCGCCTCCGGGTCGAGGGCGCTGGCGGGTTCGTCCAGCAGCAGCAGCTGCGGTTCGGTGACCAGCGCGCGGGCAAGGGCGACCCGCTGCGCCTCGCCTCCGGACAACCGGTCCGTGCGCCGTTCCGCGAGGTGACCGATGCCCAGCCGGTCGAGGGCCCCGCCTGCTCGGGCGCGTCGCCGGGTCCGGCCGACCCGGCGCCAGCGCAGCGGCAGCTCGACGTTGCGGGCGACGGTGCCGGCCAGCAGCGCCGGTCGCTGGGTGAGGTAGCTGAGGGAGCGGCGCAGCGCGAGCAGCTCGCGCCGGGTCAGCGCGGCGGGATCGCGGCCGTCGACGAGGACCCGGCCGCGGGTGGGCGTCTCGACGGCGGCGAGCAACCGCAGCAGCGTCGTCTTCCCGGCCCCGTTCGGACCGAGGACGGCGATCCGCTCGCCGCGGGCCACCGCGAGCTCCTCGACGGCCAGCACGGGACGGCCGCCGCGCAGGTGGGTGACGCCGTGGACGGCGAGCATCTGGGTCACGACCGGGCCCAGGCGCTGCCGCGCTGCTGCACCGAGGTGAGCGTCGCGTTCACGACGAACGCCAGCGCGAGCAGCACCGCCGCGTACGCCAGGGCGGGGCGGAAGTCGCCGCGCCGCACGTTCTCGACGATCGCCGTGGTCATGACCTGCGTCTGGCCGTGGATGTTGCCGCCGACGATCGTGGCGGCCCCGACCTCGGAGAGGGCGTGCCCGAACCCGGCCATGGCGGCGGCGAGCAGCGGCAGCCGGGCCTCGCCCCACAGCCGCCACAGGGCCTGCGGCCCGGTGGCCCCCATCCCGCGCAGCTGCTCGAGCAGGTCCGGCGGCAGCAGGGCGAGCGACGCGAGCGTGATCGCGGTGACGAGCGGGGTGGCGATGAGGACCTGGGCGACGACCATGCCGCGCAGGGTGTAGATCAGATCGAGCCGGCCCAGCGGCCCGGTGCGCCACAGCAGCAGCGCCACCACCAGGCCGACCACGACGGTGGGCACGGCCATCCCGGTGTTCACCACCGAGACGGCGAGCCGGTGGCCGCGGCCGCGGCGTAGGGCCAGCCAGGTGCCCAGCGGCACCCCCAGGACGACGGCGACGAGGGTCGCGGTGACCGACACGAGCAGGGAACGGGCGAGGACCTCCCCGACCGGGTCGGACAGCATGCGCGGCCTGCGATCGCTACTGCGGCGCGTCGGGGAAGAACAGCGGCTGCCCGAACCGGTCGACGCCGAACTCGCCGATCAGCTGCTGCGTCTCCGGCGTCACCAGCCAGTCCGAGAACGCCGTCGCGCACGCGCGGTTGGTGTCGGGAGCCTTCACGACGATCACGTGGTACGGGTTCTGCAGCTCGTCGCCCCCCTCGGCGACGATGTCCAAATCGAGGTTCTGCGTCGCCAGGTAGGTGCCGCGGTCGGACAGCGTGTAGGCCTGCTTCTGGCCGGCGATGGTGAGCGTCTCGCCCATGCCCTGCCCGGTCTCGAGGTACCACGACCCCGACGGGTCGATGCCCGCCTGCTGCCACAGGGCGAGCTCCTTGGCGTTGGTGCCCGACTCGTCGGCGCGGGACGCGAACGGCGCCTGCGCCGCGGCGATGGCCGCGAACGCCTCGGCCGCGTTCGCCGCCTGCCCGGCGTGCGCCGGGTCGGCGGGCGGGCCGACGACGACGAAGTCGTTGTGCATGACGGCGACCCGGGACACGCCGTGGCCCTCGGCCATGAACTTCTCCTCCGCGGCGGGGGAGTGCACGAGCAGCACGTCCGCGTTCCCGGACGCCCCCATCTCCAGCGCCTCACCGGAGCCGACGGCCACGGTCTTCACCGTGCAGTCGCTGTCCTCCTCGAAGGCGGGCACGAGCGTGTCGAGCAGCCCGGTGTCCTGGGTGCTGGTCGTGGTGGCCAGGACCATCGCCCCGGACGCCGCCGCGGTGCCGCCGCTGCCTCCCTGTGTGGCGCCCGAGCTGGCGCCGCAGCCGGTGAGGAGGAGCACCGCGAGGAACGCGGGGAGCTGCCACCGGCGGGCTGCGGTGGTGCCTGCACGGCAGTCGACGGGCCGCATGCGCGGCATTCTGTCCCGCCGCGCGCACCGGCGGTCTCGTTCGGCACGTGCGGAACCGACCACCCTGCCGGGATGAGGCCGGGCGGGGCGGCGCCCGTGCAGCGTGGGCGGGGAGGGCGGCGTCGTCCCGCGCGACGGGGGAGCGGTCGGTGGGCGCCCCCGCGAGCGAGGGGGCCGGAGGATGACCATCACGACCGAGCACCCGAAGACGCGACGGAGGCAGAGCCGGGCGGTGCGGACGGCGGAGAGCGTGGTGGCCGGCTGCGTGTTCATCATGCTGGGCCCCGTCGTGCCCGTTGCCGGCATCCCCGCCGGCCTGCTGCTCCTGCGTCGGCGGGTGCAGGCCGCGCGGGTGGTGGTCGCGTCCGCGGTGCCGGTCGTCCCGAGTGGAGCCCCGGCGGCCGCCCGCGACGCCGGCGCGGTGATCGCGATTGGCGCGCCGAGCACGCCGTACCCCCGGACGGCGCCGTCCGCCGGCGCCGGGTCGGCTCGGCTGCAGAGGGTGCGGTCCGCCGCCGTCGCGGGCCCCTGGTAGCGGGTCGTGGTGGTTCCTGTCCTGCCGGGGACGTGACCGACGAGCGCGGCGCGGCGGCGCTCGGCCAGCCCGCAGCCGGCGAGCTACCCACCGGCACGGTGACCTTCCTGTTCACCGACATCGCAGGCTCCACCCGGCTGCTGCGCGCAGACCGGCAGGCCTACGCGGTGGCGCTGGCGGAGCACCGGCGGCTGCTGCGGGCCGCGTTCGCCGCGCATGGCGGCCGGGAGGTCGACACCCAGGGCGACGCGTTCTTCGTGGCCTTCTCCTCGGCCGGGCAGGCGGTGGCCGCCGCGGCCCAGGCGCAGCACGCGCTGGCCGATCACGCCTGGCCGGACGCGCGGCGCGTGTCGGTGCGGATCGGCCTGCACAGCGGGGAGGCCACGGTCGCCGGGGACGGCTACGTCGGGCTGGCCGTGCACCGGGCCGCCCGCATCGCCGCGACCGCGGCCGGCGGGCAGGTGCTCCTGTCGGGGGCGACCGCGGCGCTGGTCGCCGACGATCTGCCGACCGGCACCTCGCTGCGCCCGGTGGGCGAGCATCGGCTGAAGGACTTCCCGCAGCCGGCGCCGCTGTTCCAGCTCGACATCGACGGGCTGCCCGGAGACTTTCCGCCGTTGCGCCTGCCCGTGCCGCACCACCGGCTGCCCGTCCCGGCGGCCCCGCTGCTGGGCCGGGACGCCGACCTCGCCGCGCTCACCGCGCTGCTGACCGACCCCGGCCCGCGACTGGTCACCCTGACCGGGCCCGGCGGCATCGGCAAGACCAGGCTGGCCCTCGAGGTGGCGCGCACCGTGGCGGACGCCTTTCCCGGCGGCGTCTTCTTCGTGGCGCTGAGCGCACTCACCGATCCCGCACTGGTGCTGCCCACGCTCGCTGATGCCCTCGGCGCCCGCCGCGAGCCCGGTGTCGAGCCGCTCGACGCCGTCCGCATCGCCCTGGGCGACGACCGGACGCTGCTCGTGCTCGACAACTTCGAACAGGTCGCGGCGGCCGCGGGCGAGCTGCCGGTGGTGCTGGACGCCGTCCCGGCCGCCGTCGTCCTGGTGACCAGCCGCCGGGCGCTGCGGCTGCGCGCCGAACGGCAGTACCCCGTGGCCTCGCTGGCCCCGACGCCGGCGGAGCAGCTGTTCGCCGAGCGGGCCGCCGCCGTCCACCCCGGTTTCACCCTGGACGGCGGGACCGCGGCGGCCGTGGCCGAGATCTGCCGGCGCCTGGACGGACTGCCTCTGGCCATCGAGCTGGCCGCGGCCCGTGTGCGCCTGCTGCCCCCGGCGGTGCTGCTCGAGCGGCTGAGCGCCTGGCTCGACGTCCTGGCCGGGCCGGTCGACCTGCCGGAGCGGCAGCGCACCCTGCGGGCCACCATGGACTGGAGCTTCCGCCTGCTCGGCACCCACGAGCAGGCGGTCTTCACGCGGCTCGCGGTGTTCTCCGGCGGCTGGACCCTGGCGGCGGCGGAGAGGGTGTGCGGCCGGTCCGGCGAGCCCGACCTCCTCGGCACCCTCTCCGCCCTGCTCGACGCCAGCCTGCTCGTGGAGTCCGGCACAGCCGTGACCGATCCGCGGCTGGACATGCTGGAGACGGTGCGGGCCTACGCGGCCGAGAAGCTGGCCGCCTCCGCCGATCGGGCCGAGGTGGAGCGACGCCACACCGACTGGGTGCTCGCGATCATCGACCCGGACCTGCTCTCACGCGCCAACGAGCTCCGGGAGGCGCTCCCGCGCATTCGTCACGAGTGGGCCAACGTCCGCGCGGCGGTGTGGCGAGCGATCGACGCGGCCGACGTGGCGGCGACGGCGCTGCTGGTCCGGAACGCCTTCCCCTACGTGCTGTTCCACGACGCCGTGCGCGAGGCGGCGGGATGGCTGGACCGGATCCTGCCCCGCGCCGCGGACGCCCCGGCGGACGTGCGTGGACGACTGCTCGTCCTCCGCGCCAACCTCGCGGGCGCCCTCGGCGACGTCACCGCGGTCGGTCCGCTCTGGGAGGAGGGGCGCCGGCTGCTTCCCGACGACGCCGACCACGCCCAGGACCACGTCCTCGTGGCTCTGGCCGGCGTCTACGCCGCCATGGCCGAGGGCTCGGTGGAGGGGGTGTCGCGGTACGTCGACGAGGCGGCCGCTCGCTCCGCCGCCCTGGGTCTGGACGTCGGGATGGCGGTCACCGCGACCATTCGCGGCGATCTGGGGCTGCTCCTCGGAGATCTCGAGGGCGCCGAGCGGCAGTACGGGGCCGCCCTCGATCTGGCCGGCCGCATGGGCGACGAGGCCTGGGTGGGCCTGATCCTCAGCATCCTGGGTCTGATCCGGCTCACCCGGCAGGACATGTCCCGCGGGCGCCGTTCGATCCTCGACGGAGCCGAGCTCAACCGCCATGGGGGTCAGCCGACGAGCATCGCGTACGCCCTCGAAGGGCTGGCGGCGGTGGCCTTGACCGACGGCCGCCCGGCGGTGGCGGCCCGGGCCCTGGCCGCGGCGGCCACCGCCCGCCGAAGCGTCGCCACGGCGCTCAACGCCGCCCTGACGATGCTGGTGGACGACCTGACCGCACGGGCCCGGGATCAGCTGGGCGACCAGGCCTACGAGGCCGCTTGCGCCGAGGGCCGCCAGTGGCCCCTCCTGCAGGCCCTGGACCGGACGCTGGCGGACCTCCACGACACCGACCGGCCGGCCGATGCCCATGCTGGCCGCCGGCACCGTGTCGACCGTCAGCCCTCGTAGGGCTCGTCGAGCATCCGGCTGAGCAACCGGCGGAGGGTTCGGTGCCCGTCCTCGCCGAGGAGTTCGGTGAGGTGCGCCTCGATCCGGTGGACGACCTCGGCGCCGTCCCGGCTACAGGCGCGGCCGCGATCGGTGAGCACGATGAGCTTGGCCCGCCGATCCGTGGGGTCCGGCGTCCGTTCCACGTAGCCCATCGATTCGAGCTCATCGACGAGCTCACTCATCGCCTGTGGGGTCACGTTGGCGGCACGAGCCAAGGCGGTCAGCCGGGCGCCCTCGGGGCCGAGCTGGCCGAAGACCAGCGAGTGCGAGGGCCGGATCGGATGGCCGGCGGCGGCCACGCCTTCGGCCACCAGGCGCGAGACCAGGAGGTGGGCGGTCGACAGCAGGGTCAGGGTGTCGGGCGCAGCACCCTCGTCGCCCATGGACAGTCTCGCAATCTTTCGGCTAGCTTGAACATCAAGCGTACCTGAGCAATGGGGCGTCATCCCGTGTCCGACCGTAGGAGGCGGCATGGACGAGTCAGGAGTTCTTCGGCGCGCGGGATGGGCGGGCGCCGCATCGGTCGTGCTGCTCGGCGTCGGAGTGGCGCTCTGCGCGTCGGTCGGCGACGACGAGCCGGGGTGGTCGGACGCCGTCGTCCTCGCGCGGCTCGGCGACGGTGCGCGGGTGACCGCCGCCGGCATCGGGCTGCCGGTGCTCGCCGTCGGGGTCGCGCTGCTGCTCTGGTTCGCCGCTGGGCTGCGGCGGGTGCTGGACCGGCTGTCCGGCGGCGACCCCCTCGCGCGCGTGACCGTGCCCGCGGCGGCCCTGCTCGGCGGGCTGATGATCACCGGGGTGTCGCTCGACGTGTCGAGCGCGGTCACGGCGTTGTCGGACGAGTTCACCCCCGACCCGGACACCGCCCGCGTGCTCGGCACGGCCGGGGGCCTCGTCGCCTTCACGGGGCTGATCGGCGGCGGGGCGCTGGTCGCCGTGGCGACGCGGATCGCCCAGCGGGCGCACGCCCTGCCGGGGTGGGCCGTGTGGGTGTCCTACGCCGTCGCCGTGCTCTGCGTGTCCGGCTACTGGAGCCAGGGCACGGCGTCCGTGGTCTTCGCGCTGTGGCTCCTCGGCGCCGTCGTCGGGGTGCAGCGCGCGGCGCGCCGGACGCCGCCGGTGCAGGGCGCACCCGCTCCGCCGGCGGCCCACACGCTCCCGACCGTCACCAGCGGCTGAGTTCGGCAGATCCCCGGTTCGGCAGCACCCTCGAGGCGTCAGATGACCACGACACGGCCGAGCGCACCAGTTGTCTGTCTGTTCGCCGTGCTCCTCTGCGGCGGCGTGGCCGGATGCTCCGGCGACAGCGGGTCGCCATCCGAGGAGGCGGCATCGTCGACGGGCGCCGCATCGGCAGGGGCAGGCCTCCGCCTCGTCTCGCTGGGCGACTCCGACGCCACGGGTGCCGGGGACGAGGAGGGCCGGGGCTGGGTGCGGCGCTACGCCGACCTGGTCGCGCGGAAGACCGGCAGCGACGTCGAGGTCGTCGCACACGCCCGGAACGGGCAGACCAGCGAGGCCCTGCTCACCCGGATCCGTCAGGACGACGCGCTTCGACACGACATCGGCTCAGCTGACTTCGTGGTGATCGGCGCCGGTGGGGCGGACATGAACGCGGGCGACGACGCCTGGGACGCCGGAACCTGCACGGGCACGGCCTGCTACGAGCCGGGCCTCGCCGCCTACGCGGACAACATCGCCGCGATCGCGGCCGAGGTCGCGGAACTGCGGGGCGATCAGCCGACCGTCTTCCGCGCGATGACCCTGCCCAACGTCCTCCCGGGCGCGGAGGACGTCATCCCGCCCTTCCTGGTGTCGAGCGCCGCGGAGGTC
The DNA here is from genome assembly GCF_059428245.1 of Geodermatophilus sp. SMS 5-13. Lineage (NCBI taxonomy): Bacteria > Bacillati > Actinomycetota > Actinomycetes > Geodermatophilales > Geodermatophilaceae > Geodermatophilus > Geodermatophilus sp. SMS 5-13. The sequence goes on along the minus strand of NZ_CP165729.1, from coordinate 2,924,970 downwards.
GGGCCGTTCCAGACCCGTTCGCTGCGCGACTCGACGTGCCTGGCGGTCCGCGAGCACGGCGGCCAGTGCATCGACGTCCTGACCGACTTCAACGGACCGGACGGCACCGAGGACGCCTACGCCGCCGGCCTGCTGAACCACGAGGACTGCTGTTATCCCAACGCCGCGGGGCATCAGCGCATCGCCGAGCTCCTGCTCGACACCGGGATCGAGCCGCAGACTCTCTCGTAGGCCGTGTGCCCACCCGGATTCCGACTGTCCGCTGAGCCTGCGTCTGCTACTCAGGCGGGGACGTCTTCGGCAGCGGGCTACGGTCCGGGGTCGTGACCAGCCCCGAGCGCGAGTACGTCCGGTCCCACCTCGACGACCTGCACGCCGACCTGGACGCCTGGCTGCGCATCCCGTCGATCTCGGCCGATCCGGTGCACGCCGCCGAGGTCGCCCGCAGCGCCGAGTGGCTGGCCGAGGCGCTGCGCCGGGTCGGGTTCCCCATCGTCGAGGTCTGGCCGACCCCCGGCGCGCCGGCGGTCTTCGCCGAGTGGCCGTCGGCCGACCCCGGCGCGCCGGTCGCGCTCGTCTACGGGCACCACGACGTGCAGCCGGTGGACCCGGTCGAGCTGTGGGAGCACCCGCCGTTCGAGCCGACTCTCGTCGAGGGCCCGGACGGCCCGGAGCTGCACGCCCGCGGCGCGATCGACGACAAGGGCAACGTCGCCATGCACCTGCTCGGCATGCGGGCGCATCTGGCCGCGACCGGCCGGGACACCCCCGCGGTCACCGTGAAGCTGCTGATCGAGGGCGAGGAGGAGTCGGGCTCGCCGCACTTCGCCGACCTGCTCCGCGAGCGGCGCGACCGGCTGGACTGCGACGTCGTCGTGGTCAGCGACACCGGCATGGCCGCGCCGCACCTGCCCAGCGCCGTCGTCTCGATGCGCGGCCTGGCCGGCGCCGAGATCACCCTGCGCGGGCCGGCCGTCGACCTGCACTCGGGCTCCTTCGGCGGCGCCGTGCCCAACCCGCTGCACGCGATGGCCTCGCTGCTGGCCGCCCTGCACGACGAGCGGGGCCGGGTCACGCTGCCCGGCTTCTACGACAAGGTCCGTCCCCTCGGGAACCGGGAACGGGAGCTGATGGGCCGGGTGCCGTTCGACGAGAAGGCGTGGCTGGCCGGGCCAGCGGCGGGCTCCGCGGCGTACGGAGAAGCCGGGTTCAGCACCCTGGAACGGATCGGCGCCCGGCCCACCGCGGAGGTCAACGGCATGTGGGGCGGTTACCAGGGCCCCGGCCACAAGACGATCATCCCGGCCGAGGCGCACGCGAAGATCAGCTTCCGGCTGGTGGCCGACCAGTCACCCGCGGACGTCGCCGAGCAGGTCCGCGCCTGGGTCGAGCAGCGGTTGCCGGAGGGCATCACCGCCGACGTGCGGGTCGAGAAGGCCGGCGTCGCTCCGTGCGCCAGCGATCTCGACTCGCCCGGCATGGCCGCCCTGCGGCGGGCGATCGCCCAGGCCTGGGACGGCGACCCCGACGAGGTGCTCTACCTGCGCGAGGGTGGCAGCGGACCGGAGGCCGCCCTGGTCGAGCACCTCGGCGCTCCGCTGCTGTTCCTGGGTGCGGGGCTGCCCACCGACCGCATCCACTCGCCCAACGAGCGGGTGCTGCTGCCCATGCTGCACCGCGGGGCCGAGGCGGCCGCGCACCTGTGGCGCGAACTCGCGGGGATCTCGGGCCGGACTTAGGCTCCGACCGCGTCCGCCCAGGTCACGGCAGCGACGCCGGAGGCCCGCCACCGTTCGAGGAGCGTCGATGTCCGACCACCAGCACCTCATCGGGCTGCTGCTCGGGACCGAGGAGGACTGGCCCACCGCCTTCGAGTCGATCATGCGACGCCTGGGCACCGTGCACGACGGGACCGGCGTCGCGCACCGGTACGACGTCGAGCGGATCACGGTCGAGCCGTTCGACCTGTGCAGCCGGCCTCGCTACGACCTGGTGATCGATCGCCTGGCCTACTGGTACTACCACCCCCGTGAGTGGCTGAAGAAGGCGGCGCTCATGGACGACGTCTACCTGCTGAACAGCCCCTTCACCTTCCAGAGCATGGAGAAGCACGCGGCGTACTGCGCCATGCTGCGGCTGGGGCTGCACGTGCCGGACACCGTGCTGGTGCCGTACAAGAACCCGCCCGAGCACGCCAAGTACGCGTACACGGCGGAGAAGTACAACCAGCCGTTCGACCTGCAGGCGATCGCCGAGCGGATGGGCTATCCGCTGTTCATGAAGCCGTACGACGGGGGCGCGTGGGTCGGCGTCACCCTGATCCGCAACCCCGAGGAGCTGCAGCGGGCGTACGACGCCTCCGGGCAGCGCCTGATGCACCTGCAGAAGGCGGTGGCGGGTTACCAGGTCTTCGCGCGGAGCCTGTCGATCGGCGCCGAGACGATGGTCATGAACTTCGACCCCGGCCAGCCGATGCACGGCCGGTACTCGGTCACGCACGACTTCCTGGACCCGGCCACCGGCGAGGAGACGGTCACCATCGGCAAGCTGGTCAATGCGTTCTTCCGCTGGGAGTTCAACTCCTGCGAGACGCTGATCAGGGACGGCGTCGTGTACCCGATCGACTACGCCAACGCCTGCCCCGACATCGCGCTGACCAGCCTGCACTACTACTTCCCGTGGGCCATCAAGGCGCTCGTCCGGTGGTCGGTGTTCTCCACCGCCACCGGCCGCCGGCCGCGGCTGGACCTGGAGACCCGGCGGTTCTTCGAGATCGCCGATCGCACCGACCTGAGCTACGGGGAGAAGCTGCAGGCCTACCGCAGGCTGGCGAACGAGTACTTCCAGACGGAGGCCTACGCCGACTTCTGCGCCAGCCGGCTCGCGCACCTGGACGAGGTCATGCTCGACTGGGTCCGCGGCCCCGACTTCGACCGGCTGCTCGTCGACACGGTGCGGTCCACGTTCCCCCCGCACGAGCACGACCACTTCATCGCGCACTACCGGGGCCTGCTCGGGATGTGGATGCGCGACGAGGAGAACCGCCTGGTGACGTGAGGGAACGGCCACCCTTCAGGGGCCCGCGCCGAGCGTGCGAGGCGTGGGAAAAAGGGTGGTCCTTCTACCAGTCGGCGACCGGCTCGTTGGCGTGCATGTGCTCGGTGTAGCGGCGCAGCATCTCCCGCAGCGCGTCGCGGCGGTCCAGCGGCTGCCGCTGCTCGTCGATGTGGTGGAACGTCTCGGCCTGCCACTCCGCGCCGTTGCGGTAGGCGGTGCAGCGGCGCTCGATGGCACCGAGCAGCCGGTCGCTGACCGCGGTGTCCACGTCCCGCTCGGCCAGGCCCTGCTGCGCCATCGGCAGCAGCCGCCGCAGCACGAGCTCGGTGACCGGCACGGTGCCCAGGCCCGGCCAGTACAGCTGGGCGTGGATGCCGTGCCGGGCGCCCTGCGTGAAGTTGTCCTCCGCGGTCGCGAACGACATCTGCGACCACACCGGCCGGTCCTGGGCGGCCAGGGTGCGCAGCAGGCCGTAGTAGAAGGCGCCGTTGGCGAACACGTCCACGATGCTCGGCCCGGCGGGCAGCACCCGGTTCTCGATCCGCAGGTGCGGCTTGCCGTCGTGGATGTCGTACACCGGGCGGTTCCAGCGGTAGATGGTTCCGTTGTGCATCCGGAGCTCGGCCAGCCGGGGGACCTCGCCGCGGTCGAGCGCGGCCACGGGGTCCTCCTCGTCGCAGACCGGCAGCAGGGCGGGGAAGTAGCGGACGTTCTCCTCGAAGTGGTCGAACACCGAGGTGATGAACCGCTCGCCGAACCAGACCCGGGGCCGGACGCCCTGTTCCTTCAGCTCCTGGGGCCGGGTGTCGGTGGCCTGCTCGAACAGCGGGATCCGGGTCTCCCGCCACAGCTCCTTGCCGAAGAGGAACGGTGAGTTCGCCCCCAGCGCCACCTGGACACCGGCGATGCACTGTGCCGCGTTCCAGTGCGCCGCGTAGTCCTGCGGGCTCACCTGCAGGTGGAACTGCGTGCTGGTGCACGCCGCCTCCGGGGCGATCGTGTCGGCGTGCACGTCCAGCCGTTCGGGGCCGTCGATCGCGATGTGCAGGTCCTCGCCGCGGGCGGCGAAGATCTGCTCGTTGATCAGGGCGTAGCGCGGGTGGGTGGTGATCGCCGCCCCGGTGACGTGCTCCGGCGCGAGGGTCGGCAGCGTGCCGATCATGACGATGTGCGCCCCGATCGCACGGGCGCGCTCCTCGGCCTGGTTGAGGCTGTCCCGCAGCTCCACCTCGAGGTCCGCGGCGGCGGTGCCGGCCAGCGAGGTCGGGCGGACGTTCATCTCGATGTTGAACTGGCCCATCTCGGCCTGGAAGACCTCGTCGGCGATCGCGGCGAGGACCTCCTCGTTGCGCATCGCCGGGTCCTGGTGGGCGTCGACCAGGTTGAACTCGATCTCCGTGCCGGTCAGCGGCCGCTCGAAGTCGAACTTGGACTCGTTGAGCATCCGGCCGAACACGTCCAGGCAGCGCCGCAGCTTCTCCCGGTAGCGCAGGCGGTCCCCGCGGGAGAACGTCCGGGCCTCGACCTCTTCGCCCACGCCGGTCGCCTCCCGTCGCTGTCACCCGTGCGGTCAGGTTGGCACGGAACCGGCCGGTCGGCAGCCCGGTCGCGCTGCCACGATGCGGCGTCCATGTCAGGGTGGACGACGTGAAGGTGACCGACAGCTGGTACTCCGAGCGCCTGGAGCAGCCGATCGGTCTGGCCCGGTGGGGCCACTACGGCACGCCGGTCCTGGTCTTCCCGACGGCGGGCGGGGACGCCGAGGAGATCGAGCGCAACGGGCTCGTGGACGCCTGCGGGCCGCTCATCGAGAGCGGCCGGGTCAAGCTCTACTCCTGCGACAGCGTGGCCGGCCAGGCGATGGTGGCCGAGGCCGGTTCGCTCGAGTACCGGATGTGGCTGTTCAACCAGTACCACCAGTGCGTCCGGCACGAGGTCGTGCCGGCGATCCGGACCGACCTGGGCGGCGCCGAGACGCCGATCGTCGCGACCGGCGCCTCCATCGGGGCGTTCAACGCGGTCGCGGTGCTCTGCCGGTTCCCGGACGTGTTCCGCGCCGCCGTGGGCATGAGCGGCACCTACCGGATCGAGCGCTTCCTCGACGGTCAGGTCTCGCAGGACCTGTTCTTCGCCTCGCCCCTGCACTTCCTCCCGGGGCTGGACGGCGAGCAGCTCGACGAGCTGCGCAGCCGGTTCGCCATTCTCGCCTCCGGCCAGGGCGCCCACGAGGACCTCGGCGAGTCGTGGGCCGCGGCCGACGTGCTCGGCCGCCGGGGCGTGCCCAACCGGGTGGACGCGTGGGGCGAGGAGTGGCCGCACGAGTGGCCGACCTGGCGGCGGATGCTGCCGCAGTACCTCGACGAGCTCTGCCCGTCGTAGCGCCGGGGCCGCCGACGCCCGATCTGGGTCCTCACGGACGAACGCTGATGATCGTCTTCCCGGTGCGTCGCTCGGTCGGGTTGAGGGCGGCGACGGCATCGCCGAGGGGCGCGACGTCGCCGATGTTCGTCCGCAGTCGTCCGTCCCGCACCCGTTGCACGACCTGACCCAGTTGGGCACGGTCGGACTCGACGACGAAATCGACCGCCAGGCCGTCGGCGGGCCGCGCCTCGGTCGGTCCGACGACGGACACCAGCGTTCCCCCGGGTCGAACCAGACGCGCGGATCGCTGCTGGATGTCGCCGCCGATGACGTCGAAGACCAGGTCGACTCCGTGGACGTCGTCCAGCGCGTCGTCGTCGAGCTCGACGAACTCGTGCGCGCCGAAGTCGAGCGCCTTCTGACGGTCGGCAGCCCGTCCGGTGCCGAGGACGTACGCACCGAACTCACGCGCGAGCTGCGTTCCCATCGAGCCGACCGCGCCGGCCGCGCCGTGCACGAGCACGCTCTGCCCCGCGTGCAGGCGGCCGTGCTCGAACAATCCCTGCCACGCGGTCAGCCCCGAGATCGGCAGGCTCGCGCCCTCCGGAAAGTCGACGTCGCCCGGCAGCGGCGCGAGGTTGCGTGCCTCGACGGCCACGTACTCCGCCAGGGCGCCGTCGCGATACCAGTCCGTGAGGCCGAACACCCGCTGTCCGACCGACAGCCCCGTCGTGCCGTAACCGAGCGCGGTGACCACTCCGGCCAGCTCGTGTCCCGGGATCGACGGTGTTCGGTCACGGTCGCGGCGATCGGTCCAGGTCGAGGGCCAGGCCAACTCGGTCGGCACGAATCCCGACGCGTGAACCTCGACGACGACGTCGTTGATCGCTGCCCGCGGCTCGGGCCGCTCCACCAGCGTCATCCCGGCCGTCCCCGCGGCCTGGTCCGTCACGACGATCGCCTGCATCGGAGATCAGGACGCGTACAGCTGGAAGTCGGCGGCGAACGCCTCGGTCATCTCGATCACCCGCTGCAGCTCGGGGTGCCGGACGACGACCATGCCGTCGCCGGTGACCGTCGAGCGCCAGTCGCGGCGCGGCGCCCCGACCGGCAACAGGTCCAGCAGCGCGACGTGCTCGCCGTACCGTCCCAGCAGCGCGTCGAGGCCCTCGGCGTGGGTGATCCGGCCCTCGCCGCGGGCGCGCTTGAAGATCGCCCCCGCGTTGTACCTGCGCTCCAGCGGCTGCATGGACCCGTGGACGACGGCCTGCGCCCAGCCGGCGTAGGTGTCGCCGTCCGTGGCGTAGTTCATGACGTCGACCACGCGGGCGCCGGGCGGGCGCGCCCCGATCTCGCCGAACACGGCCTCGCCGTCGGACTTGAGATACCACTCCATGTGCGTGAAGCCGGAGCGGAAGCCCAGCGCGGCGAGCACCGCCTCGCCCATCCGCCGTCCGCCGGCCAACCGGGGCACGGACAGGTCGCGCAGCGAGATCGACACCGGGCTGACCCACTCGTGCATGCGCATCTGCAGCGGCCGCGGCCGGTACCAGAGGACGTGCTCGAACAGGATCCGGCCGCCGGCGCAGATGGTGTCGAAGGTGAACTCCTCGCCGTCGACGAACTCCTCGACGCTGACCTCGGGCACGTGTCGCAGCATCGGCAGGACGTCGGTGAGCTCCCGGTCGGAGTCGACGCGGTAGGTGTCGGCCGAGCCGGCGCCGGCGATCGGCTTGACGATGAGCGGGTAACCGACCTTCTCGGCGGCCGCCCAGACCTCGGCGACGGCGCGCGCGCTCACGTGCCACGGCGTGCGGATCCCCGCGGCGTCGAGCACCCGCTTCATCGTCTCCTTGTCCCGGAACGGCACGGTCTGCTCGACGGAGAGGCCGGGCAGCCCGAAGGTCTCCCGGATCCGGGCGGCCAGGAGCATGTACGGCTCCCAGAGGCACTCCACCTGGTCGAGGGAGGCGTGCCGGGACAGCCCGCGCAACGCGTCGAGCACCGCCCCCTCGTCGGCGAGGTTGACCTGCTCGTAGTGGGCGAGCGAGGAGCGGGCGGCCTCGGGCAGCGCGTGCGGCGGCTGGTCGCCGACGCCGATGACGCGGGCGCCCACTCCGGCGAGCGCCCGGGTGAAGTACGCCATCTCGGCCGGGTAGCCGGGGGAGAGCATGACGACGTTCATCGGGTCTCCCGTCAGGCCTCGGCCAGTTCCACGCGGACGCCGTCGACGATCCGGTGCAGCGCGTCCTCCACCACCGCGGTGTCCGGGTCGCGCACGATCGCGTATCCCTCGCCCAGGTAGTCGGTCGCGGCGGGCTGCCCCGGCTGCGGCAGCCGCGCCTCCACGACCAGGTGCCCGATCTGCTGCTGGACGGCGTCGAGACCGTGCACCGCGCGCACCCGTCCGTGCCCCATGCCGCGCAGGTAGGCCGTTCCGGCCGCGAACCGGCGCTCGGGCACGTCGAACCGGCCGAGGATCACCAGCTCCGCCCACGCGCGGTAGAGGTCGAAGTCGTGCGCGTAGCCGTGCATCGAGGTCAGCTGTGCCCCCGGCGGCCGGGCGGCCACCTCGGAGACGGCGACCGAGCCGTCGGGCCGGGCGAACCACTCCATGTGGGTGAGCGCGTCGGTGACGCCGAGCGCCTTGAGCGCCGCCGGCCCCCACCGGTGGATGCCCTCGTACCGCGGGCCGGTGATGTCGCGGGGCACGACGACCGTCCACTGGATCCACGGGTTGCGCAGGACCTCCAGCGGCGGCGGCCGGTAGTCCGCGATCGACGACCACACGGTCGCCCCGCCGAGGGTGACGCTGTCGAAGGTGTGCTCCTCGCCGGTGAGGAACTCCTCGAGCAGCGCGGGCTCGGAGTCGCCGAGCGGGACGGCGGCGAGCCAGCTGCGGAGCATGTCGCCGCCGTCCAGCCGGAACGTCGCCTGCGCACCCGCACCCGCCGGTGGCTTGGCGACCAGCGGGAAGCCGACCTCGTCGGCGAAGGCCATGGCCTGCCCAGCGCTGTGGACGAGCGCGTGCCGGGCGCACGGGATCCCGGCGGCCTGCAGCGTCTCCTTCATCTGGGACTTGTCGCGCACGTTGATCGCGGTGCGCACGTCCATGCCCTCGATGCCGAGCCCCTCGCGGACCTGCGCGAGCGGCACCTGCAGCTGCTCCAGGGCACCGACCAGCCGCTCCACCCGGCCCAGCTGTCCCGACAGGCCGGACACCGCCCCGGCCAGCTGGCGCGGGTCGAGCGCGTCGTCGACCCGCCAGTGGGCGTCCAGCCGCTCGCGCAGGTCCGGGGGGATCCGGTCCACGGGCTCGCAGGTGACCAGGCCGATCCGGACCTCCGGCAGTTCCGCGGCGACCCGGACGAACCGCGCGGTGGCCTCGAGCAGGTACGGCGCGACGAAGGCGGCGACGACCATGGGCGGACGCTACGCCCGGCGCCGCGACCTGGCAGTTCAGCGGGGGAGACGCCGCGCTCATAGGCTCCCGGCATGAATGTGGTCTTCGTCGATCCGGCCTTCCCGTCGACGCAACGCCACTTCGTGCGCGCCCTGGCCGAGGTGGGGGCGTCGGTCCACGGCGTCGGCGACCGCCCGGGGGAGTGGCTGGACGACGAGCTGCGGTCGTGGATGGTGCACTACCACCAGGTACCGGACGTCACCGACGTCGGCGTGATGACCGACGCCGTCCGGTGGATCCAGGACACGGTCTGGGTCGACCGGCTCGAGGCGACGATCGAGTCGCACACCCTGGCCGCCGCGCAGGTGCGGGAGAACTGCACCATCCCCGGGACGTCGGTGCGGACGGCGTGGCTGTGCCGGGACAAGCCGTCGATGAAGCAGGTGCTGCGCGACGCCGGCGTGCCGACGGCCGCGTCGACCGCGGCGTCCACCGCCGAGGAGGTGCGGTCCTTCGCGCGGACGGTGGGCTACCCGCTGATCCTCAAGCCACGCTCCGGTGCCGGCGCGCTGGACACCACGCGGGTCGACGACGACAGCGGGCTCGACGCGGCCCTGGGCCTGTTCGGTGCGCAGAACGTGGACTCGATCGCCGTCGAGGAGTTCGTCGAGGGCCACGAGGGCTTCTACGACACCCTCTCGGTCGACGGCGTCCCGGCGCTGGACTTCGTGTCCCACTACTTCCCGAACGTGCTCGAGGCGATGCGCACCCGCTGGATCTCGCCGCAGTTCGTGGCCACCAACCGGATCGACTCGGTGGCCGACTACCAGGAGCTGCGCGACCTCGGGCGGCAGGTCAACGAGGCGCTGGGGATCGGTACCAGCGCGACGCACATGGAGTGGTTCTTCGGGCCGAAGGGGCTGAAGTTCAGCGAGATCGGCTGCCGTCCCCCCGGCGTCGGCGCCTGGGACCTCTACTCGGCCGGCAACGACCTCGACATCTACCGGCAGTGGGCCGACTCGATCGTCCACGGGCAGGTCTGGGGGCAGCCGTCCCGGCAGTACTCGGCCGGCATCGTGGCGCTGCGGCCCGAACAGGACGGCACCATCTCCGGCTACTCGGGCGTCGACGAGATCCAGGGCCGGCACGGGCAGTGGGTGCTCGACGCGCACCTGCCACCGCCCGGGACGCCGACCCAGCCCGAGACCGCCGGCTACATGGCCAACGCGTACGTCCGCATGCGGCACCCCGACTTCGACACGCTGCGCGGGATGCTCGACGACGTCGGCCGCACCGTGCACGTCCACGCCGGCTGAAGCCCGTGACCCCTTCGATCACGCTGCTCGGGCCGCAGCGGCGGCCGACCCTGGACCGGGTCCTGTCGTCCCTGGGCGTCGGCGGGCCGGTGGCCGTCGTCAACGCCGGCTGGCAGGAGCGGGAGGCGGACGACGCCGAGATCATGGCCCTGGCCGGCGGGCAGGCGGTGAACCTGCGGTTGTTCGCCCGCTGGATGGACGTGCTGCGGGCCGACCCCGAGTACGCCGCGGCCGAGCGCGAGCACCGGCTCGTGCTCGACGAGCTGCAGCAGCTCTACCTGATCCGGCTGGACCACGCGCTGCAGGCGGTGTCCGCGGTGGCCGGCCGGCCGGGCGGGCACGCGAACACCCTGGCCATGGCGATGGAGGACGCGCTCGCGGCGGTGCGGCTGCTCGACGCGACACACCTGGCCCGCGTGCAGGAGCTGCACGCCGCCTTCTACGAGACGTGGCGGCTGGAGGGGCGGGGCGCGATCGCCGGGCACCGCGAGGAGGTCCGCGGGCTGCTGGCAACCGCGGAGTGCCTCGTCGTCGCGGGCGGGCACGTCGGCGACCTGCTCCGCGTCCTGCACCTGTTCCACCTCGCGCCGCACCTGCCCCCGCGGCTGGTCGCGTGGTCGGCCGGGGCGATGGCGCTCACGCCGCGGGTGGTGCTCTTCCACGACCGGGCGGCCCAGGGCGCCGCGCTGACCGAGGTCTTCGACGCGGGGCTCGGCGTCGTCCCCGGGCTGGTCCTGCTGCCGCACGCACGGCGGCGGCTGCGGACCGACGACCACGCCCGGATGTCGGTGCTCGCCCGCCGGTTCGCGCCGGCGTCCTGCCTGGTCCTGGACGACGGCGTCCGGGTCGACCTCGGCCCCGGCGGCGCCCTGCCGCCGGATGCACGGCTGGTCGGGGACGACGGACGGATCACCGAGGGGACGGCGGCATGACGGCGGCCCGGACCGGGAGCGGGCGGCTGGCGATCAACCGGCTCAAGTCGGCCAAGCCCCTCGACGCCGAGGCCGTCGACCGGTTCCTCGGCCGGCACGAGGTCCCGGTCGTCGAGGGGGACCGGTGCACCTTCCTGTGGCGCGGCGAGGCGGACGAGGCGTGGGTCTGCCAGCGGATCGTCGGGCTGCCCGACCGCATCCCGCTGCGCCGCCTGCACGGCACCGACCTGTGGCAGCTGGTGCTCGAGCTGCCGGAGGGCTCGCGGGTCGAGTACCAGATCGAGATCCGGCGCGGCGAGCACTACGAGCGCTTCAACGACCCGCTCAACGAGAAGCGGTCGCACAGCCCGATGGGCTCGTCGTCGGTCTGCTTCGCCGCCGGTTACGAGACGCCGGACTGGGTGCTCCCGGACCCCGAGGCACGCCCCGGCGAGCTCAAGGAGCTCGTGCTGCGCAGCCGCGCGCTGGGCCGCGACGCGCACGTCACGGTCTACCTGCCGGCCCGGTTCCGGCCGACGGCCTCGTACCCGCTGCTGGTCGTGCACGACGGCGGGGACTTCCTGCAGTACGCCTCGATGAAGACCGTCCTGGACAACCTGATCCACCGGCTCGACGTCGCGGAGACCGTGGTCGCCTTCACCCACCCCGGCGACCGCCTGGCCGAGTACGCGAACTCCGCGGCGCACGCCCGCTTCCTCACCCGCGAGCTGCTGCCGGAACTGGAGTCCTCGCTCCCGCTCGTCGGGCAGCGTGCGGGGCGGTGCCTGCTCGGCTCCTCGTTCGGCGGGGTCGCCGCGCTGTCGGCCGCGTACCGCTCGCCCGACACGTACGGGTCGCTGGTGCTGATGTCGGGGTCGTTCGTGTTCACCGACATCGGCTCCGACCACGGCGGCGGCCCCGTCTTCGACCCGGTCGTGAAGTTCGTCAACCGCTTCCGGGCGAAGCCCCGGTGCGTGGCCGACCGGATCTACCAGTCCTGCGGCGTCTACGAGCAGCTGATCGTGCCGAACCGCTCGATGGTGCACGTGTTCGAGAACGCGGGCATGACCGTCCGCTACACCGAGGCCCGGGACGGCCACTCGTGGGAGAACTGGCGGGATCAGCTGCGTGACGCGCTGTCCTGGGTGTACCCGGGCCCGCAGAAGCTCTACTACGAATGAACGGCGCGGGGAGTCCGGTGGGGCCTGGATGAGCAGCTTCCGGGGACGTCGCCGCGGAGTAGCGTCCGGCCTGCTCTGCCCGTACACACTGCGGGAGGCATGGCCATGGGTGCAGCACCCCAGCTGGGAGGCCTGGGGGTGGGCGAGCGTTCGTTCGTCGTCCGGCTCCGGGACCTCGACGCGAGGGCCTTGCCCACAGCAGGGGGCAAGGCCGCCAACCTCGGTGAACTGATCCGGGCAGGCCTGCCCGTCCCCGACGGCTTCTGCGTGACCACGGATGCCTACGCCGACATGGCCGCTGCGGCCGGTCTGGCCGAGATCATCGACCAGTTCGCGGGAACGACCCCCGCCGACGAGTCGCGGGGCATCGAGCTGGCCCGTCGGGCGCGCGACCGGATTCTGGCCGCCGCCGTGCCCCCGGACGTGGCCGAGGTCGTCGCGGCCGCCTACCAGGATCTCGGCGGGAACACACCGGTGGCGGTCCGGTCCTCGGCGACCGCCGAGGACCTGCCGTTCGCCAGCTTCGCCGGGCAGCAGGACACCTACCTCGGCATCGTCGGTGCGGACGCCGTCCTGGACGCGGTGCATCGTTGCTGGGCCTCGCTGTGGACCGACCGGGCGGTCGTGTACCGGATGCGCAATCGCGTCGATCAGGCCGGGACCCGGCTCGCCGTCGTGGTGCAGCGGATGGTCGACGCGGCGGTGGCCGGCGTGCTCTTCACGGCCGACCCGGTCACCGGACACCGCGCGCACGCGGTCATCGATGCCAGTCCGGGTCTGGGCGAAGCCGTGGTCAGCGGCGCGGTCAACCCCGACCACTTCGTGGTCGACAGCCGCAGCGGCGTCGTGCTCGAACGCACGCCCGGGGACAAGCGCCTGGCGATCCGGGCGCGCGCCGGCGGTGGCACGGAAGCCGTTCCGCTGCCGGGATCGACGGCGCCGTGCGTCAGCGACGACCAACTGCACGAGCTGGTGGGCCTCGGGGCCCGCGTCCAGGAGCACTACGGGCAGCCGCAGGACGTCGAGTGGGCCATCGACGGGGAGGGCATGCTCTGGCTCACCCAGGCCCGCCCGATCACGACGCTGTTCCCGCTTCCGGACGACGCTTCCGCCGCCGGGCGCCGGGCGGACGAGAACCTGCGGGTCTACTTCTGCTTCAGCCTCGCCCAGGGACTGACCCGCCCGCTGACGCCGATGGGGCTGTCCGCGATCCGCGTGCTGGCGTCGTCCGTGGCCCGCCTCTACGGCCACCCGCCGGCGGATCCCGTCAGCGGTCCACCGGGCGTGCGCGACGCCGCTGGGCGGCTGTTCCTCGACATCACGCCGATCATGCGCAGCGTCCCCGGACGGGCGATCTTCCCCCGCGTGCTCGACGTCATGGAGGCGCGCTCGGCCGCTGTGCTGCGCGGTCTGTTCGACGATCCGCGGCTGTCGGTCGTGCAGCCCTCGTGGGGACCCGTGGTGCGGCGGCTCGCCCTGCTGGCGGCGCGCTTCGCCGTCCCCCTGCAGGTGCTCCAGGCCGTGCTGAGCCCGGCGAGCGCGCGTCGTCGGGCCTCCCGCGTCGGCGCGCGGCTGAGGGCGCGCGAGATCCCTGGCGACGCGGTACCCGCCCGGGAGCGGCTCGACTTCGTCCTCGGCGTGCTCAGCGACGCCGTGCCGCAGGTCATGCCGCGGGTGGTGCCGCCGGCCGCCACCGGGTTCGCCATGCTCGGCCTGGCCCTCCGGCTGCTCGGGTCCGATGCCCGGCCGGGAGACCTGGCGACGGTTCTGCGGGGTCTGCCCCACAACGGAACGACCGAGATGGACCTCGGCCTGTGGCACCTGGCCACCTCGGTCCGAGCCGACGAGGAGGCCGCGGAGGCGGTGCGCCGCGAATCGGCGGCGGCTCTGGCCGATCGCTACCGGACCGGAAGGCTGCCCGGGGAGCTGCAGCGCGCACTGCGCGGATTCCTCGACCGGTACGGCTTCCGCGCCGTGGCGGAGATCGACGTCGGCCTGCCCCGCTGGGCCGAGGACCCGACCCACGTCCTCGGCGTGCTCGGCAACTATCTCCGGCTGGACGACCCCGACCGAGCCCCGGACGCGGTGTTCGCCCGCGGGGCCGCGGAGGCCGAGGCCATGGTGTCGGCGCTGACGGACCGGGCCCGCGCACGGGGCCGGCTGCGGGGCAGGGCCGTCAGCCTTGCCCTGGACCGCACCCGGCAGCTCGCGGGTCTGCGCGAGCTGCCCAAGCACGACCTGGTGCTCGTCCTCGCCCAGGCCCGCGCCGAGCTGCTCCGGATCGGCGCGGACCTGACCGCGGCCGGCGCGCTCGCGCGGCCGGACGACATCTTCTTCCTCGACCTGCACGAGGTCGCCGGTGCTGTCGGAGGGCGCGACGTGCGCGGATCGGTCGTCGGCCGGCGCGACCGGTACGACCGCGAGACGGGCCGACGGCACGTCCCCCGCGTGTTGCTGAGCGACGGCACCGAGCCGGAGGCCGCAGCGGCGCAGCCGCCCGCGGCGGACGGTGCGCTCGCGGGCGTCCCGGCCTCAGCCGGGACGGCGACCGGTCCCGCGCGGGTCGTGCTCGAGCCGGTGGGGGCTCAGCTCGCGCCCGGCGAGATCCTCGTCGCCCCCTCCACTGATCCCGGGTGGACGCCGCTCTTCCTGACCGCGGGCGGCCTGGTCATGGAGATGGGCGGGGCCAATTCCCACGGGGCGGTGGTCGCCCGCGAGTACGGCATCCCGGCGGTGGTCGGCGTCCCGGCCGCCACGAGCAGCATCGTCACGGGCCAGGAGATCACCGTCGACGGGACGCACGGCCTGGTCTCGGTTTCGCCGCCCGGCTGATCGCTCGGCGACCGCTGTCATCGCATCGTCGGAACGGTCAGCCCGTCACGTCCGCGATCGCGCGGTCGAGGATGTCCAGGCCGAGATCCAGCTCGGCGTCGGTCACCGTCAGAGGCGGCGCGATGCGGAAGACGCCGCCCATCGCCGGCAGCTGCACGATGTTCATCGAGAGGCCGAGCTCGAAGCAGCGCCGGCTGACCGCGGCGCCGGTCTCCGGGGCGGGCTTGCGCGAGGATCGGTCGGCGACGATCTCGACGCCGAGGAGCAGTCCGCGGCCGCGGACGTCTCCGATGCACTCGTGGCGCTCCTGCAGCTCCACCAGCCCGCGCCGCAGCCGGTCGCCCGCCACGGCGGCGCGGTCGGCCAGCCGCTCGCGGGCGACGACCTCGAGCACGGCCAGTCCGACCGCGGCGGGAAGCGGATCGGAGACGTGAGTCGTGTAGAAGAGGAACCCGCGCTCGTGCGCCCGCTCCTCGATCTCGGCCGTGGTCAGGACGGCCGCCAGCGGCAGGCCGGCGCCGAGCGTCTTGGACAGCGTCAGCACGTCCGGTGTCATCCCGTCGCGCTCGTGGGCGAACATCCGCCCCGTGCGGCCGATGCCGGTCTGCGCCTCGTCGAGCACCAGCAGCATCCCGCGTTCGCGGCACCGCTCCAGGAGCGCCGGCAGGTAGCCCTCGGGCAGGTCGATCAGGCCCCCGGAGGACAGGATCGGCTCGGCGATGAAGGCCGCCAGCGCACCGGCGGTCTGCCGGTCGACGAGGTCGAAACCGTCATCGAGCTCCCGCTGCCACTCCAGCCCGCCGTCCGCCGTGGTGAACCGCGGGCGGTAGGCGTTGGGGGCGGGGATCGCCATCGAGCCGACCGCGGGCGGCCCGTAGCCGCGCCGTCCCGCCGAGTACGTCGCAGAGACGGCGGCGCCGGTCATGCCGTGCCAGGACTGGCTGAACCCGACGACCTCCCAGCCTCCGGTGACCAGGCGCGCCATCCGCAGGGCGGCCTCGTTGGCCTCGGCCCCCGTCGTCAGCAGCAGGACACGGTCCAGGCCCGGGACCAGCGACCCCAGGGCTTCGCCGAGGTCTATGACCGGCCGGGAGAGCATCCCGGAGAACAGGTGGTCCAGCCGCCCCACCATGGTGGACACCACGTCGACGATCACCGGATGGGCGTGCCCGAGGATCGCGCTCATCTGCCCACTGGTGAAGTCCAGGACGGCCCGGCCGGAGGCGTCGTACACGAACGCCCCACGCGCACGGTCGGCGACGAAGGGCAGGAACTCGCCCGATCCGCTGTACCGGACCAGATGACGAGCCGCTCGCGCGAGGTCTGCCTGATCGGCGGCGGAGGGAAGGCTCACCGGCTCACGCTAGTGCGGGCGGGCGCGGCGGTCGCCCCTCGACGACGCTCCGACGTGTACCGGATGCCGAAACGCGTGGGCCCGTTCGTGACGACGCACCGGGGGCAGAAGTCTCGTCAACCCTCCCGATGCGGAGGGTTCAGATCCCCCGGAGGCCAGTGCAGAATCGCGACATTGCACGGTGGCTCGAATCACAGCGAGGAGCCGCAGGCGTATGGCGCACATCGGATGATCGGCGAAGACCTCTCGCGGACAGTGCTTCCTGCGGCGCCACCGCGGAAAGGTGCCGTCGTCCCTCCGACGCACCGGACGACTCGCCTACCGATCGGATCAGCGTTCCGACCGGTCAGCGATCGGTGGCTGCCCTGGTCTCGCGGAGGGCCGGAAGCTGACGCCGCTGCTCCGGGTCGAGGGCGCCACGTTCGAGCCGTTGGGACGATTGGGAGGAGAGGTCCATGACCAGCGGAATCCATGAGCAGCGGGATGCATCCTCGAAGTCGGTCAGCGACTTCGACGCGGTGGTTGTCGGCGCAGGCTTCTCAGGGCTGTACATGCTGCACCGGCTGCGGGACGCGCTGGGCCTCTCGACGCGGGTTTACGAGGCGGCTGACGACGTCGGCGGAACCTGGTACTGGAACCGTTACCCGGGGGCTCGGTGCGACTCTGAGAGCTATTTCTACAGCTTCTCCGATCGACTGTCGGAGGACCTGCTCCAGGAGTGGACCTGGACCGAGCGCTTCGCCGCTCAGCCGGAGATCCTCAGCTATCTGCGGCATGTCGCCGACCGATTCGACCTGCGTAGGGACATCCAATTCAGTACCCGGGTCGTCGGTGCCGAATACGACGACACGACCGGCCGCTGGAGGATCCGCACGGAGGACGGCGGCCAGGTCACTGCGACCTTCCTGATCACCGCGGTCGGCTGCCTGTCAACGACCAATCTTCCCGACTTCCCCGGCCGGGACAGCTTCCGCGGCGAGTGGTACCACACCGGCGCCTGGCCACACGAGGGCGTGGACGTCGCGGGCAAACGGGTCGCCGTCATCGGTACTGGGGCGACGGCGGTGCAGGCCATCCCGGAGATCGCCGAGCAGGCGGCGCATGTCTACGTCTTTCAGCGCACCGCCAACTACGACATCGCCGGCGGGAACCGGCCGATGGACGCCGAGGACGGGCGCATGATCAAGGCCACTTACCGGGAGATCTGGCAGACGACGCGGGAGACGGGATTCGGCTTCCCCTACCACGTCGCGAACCGCACCGCCATGTCGGTCTCGGACGAGGAGCGGCAGCAGATCTTCACCGAGGCCTGGGAGCGCGGCGGGTTCCGGCTCGGCACCACGTTCAACGACCTGCTCTTCGACGAAGACGCGAACGAGACGGCCGCGGAGTTCCTCCGCGCCCGGATCCGCGAGCGTGTGGACGACCCGGAGATCGCCGAGTTGCTCACGCCACGGGACCACCCGTTCTTCACCAAGCGCCCGCCACTGGAGAATGGCTATTACGAGACGTTCAATCGCAAGAACGTGACGCTCGTGAACGTGCGGAAGGCGCCGATCGAGGAGATCACGTCTACTGGCGTGCGCACCGCGGAGGCCGAGTACGACGTGGACACCATCGTCTACGCCACCGGCTTCGACGCGATGACCGGAACCCTGTTCAAGCTCGGCATCCGCGGGCGGCATGGGTTGGGGCTGCAGGAGAAGTGGGTGCACGGGCCACGCACCTACCTCGGCGTCGCCACCCACGGGTTCCCGAACCTGTTCATGATCACCGGGCCGCAGAGCCCGTCGGTCCTGAGCAACATGCCGGTGTCCATCGAGCAGCACGTGGACTGGATCACCGACTGTCTGCGCCACATGCGGGACAAGGGTTTCGACACGATCGAGCCGCTGCCCGCGGCAGAGGACGACTGGGTCGAGCACCACAACGAGGTTGCCCAGATGACTCTGCTGCTCAGAGCGAACTCCTGGTGGGTCGGCGCCAACATCCCGGGCAAGCCGCGAAACCTGTATCCATACGTGGGCGGGGTGGGCACCTACCGGCAGGTCTGCGACGCGGTCGCCGCCCACGACTACGACGGGTTCATGATCGGCTCGGGCGGCGCGGCCGAGGCCGGCGAGTTCGCCCGGGTAGCGCGCGCGACGTTCCGCGACGTCGTCTCGGCGGCGGCGTCGTGACCGGCTGACTGGGTCACGAGGCGGCGCGCGGGGGTAGCTCGGGGGCATCCGAGGCGCGGGGGAGGGGGCGCGTGGCCCCGGCTCTCGCGTCACCGGGACGTCTGCGTGGACCGTCGATCCGGCAGGAGCTCGGAAGGCCGCGTGCGCGCTCGCCTCGGCCCTGCGCGACTCGTGTCGAAGCGGGGCCGTTCTCCGGCCAGCGCCCGGCCGATGTACTCCATTGCCGCGACCTGCGAGGGCCGCCCGTCCGGCTGCACCGGTGGGCTGATCTCCGCCGGGCCCATCCGCGGCAGCTCCGCCCGGCTCATGCCGAACATCTCCTCGGCGGCGGCGTTGACCGTTTCGAACTCCCCGGCGTCTACGTCGAGGATCACGATCGCGTCCGGGGTGCACTCCACCAGCGCCCGGTAGCGGGCCAACTGGGCGCGCAGGTCCTCCGCCGGGGGCTCGGGCCGGACCTGACCCGCCGCCGGCCTCGACCGCTCCGGCCCCGTCACCGCTAGCCGCGACCTTCGTTCTCGGCGCGGTCGGCGGGTGCCGTAGTGCTGCCGTCATCCCCGCCCTCGGGCGCTGAGCCCGGCGCCTCGTTCCCGGCCCCCGGGTGCCTGGCCTCGGCTCGCGGGAAGGTGCTCTCCAGCCCGGCCAGCTGCAGCAGCCGGTTCACCGGACTGGACGCGGCGCGCAGCACCGGGCGCCGGCCGGCCGCGGCGGCGGCCTCCGCGCAGCGCACCATCACGGCGAGCCCGGCGGAGCCGAGGAACGACACCTCGCCGGCGTCGATCACGTCGACCACCACGGCCAGGCCGCCCTGCCGGCTCTCGTACTCGGCCACGGCCGCGGAGTCCACGTCACCGGACAGGCACAGCACGCGCCGGCCGCCGGCCTCGTGCTCGATGGTGATCGCCCCGGGAAAGGGGCGCAGGCGCCCCGGATGCGGGCTCATGTCCGCCTCCCTGTTCGCCGGCCGGTCTCGGCGGCAGAGCCACTCCACCTGGCCGCGGGCTCAGTCTCCGGGCTCCGGCCCGGGGCGCCCTGGGAGAGGACCGCCGCCCGGGCGGCATGAATGCGTGCCTGGCCCGTCGCGCGCCGTGGGAGTTCGGTGTCCGCGTCACGGCCGGGGCCTGGAGGGTTGGCCCCGAGGCGCTGCATCGTCGCGGGATCGACACGGCCCTCGATCGCGGCCACCACCTCGAACAGGTCGAGGGAGCCGGCCCACAGGTCGCAGCCGTGAAGCTGCCGCCAGGTCACGTCTTCGTCGGGAGGAAAGGCGGCCCGTGGGTCGGCCGACCGGCCGACCGGTGCGACTGCGGAGCAGGTCATGACGTCCTCGATCCCTGGTGTGGATCGGCATGGACTGCGGGTCCGACCTCGCGACAGCCCGCCAGCGGGCGTCCGCGGCGTGACGCGAGCACGCCGAGACGAGAGGAGAGGAAACGGGCCGATTGCCAGCGGACGCCTGTTTCACCGCCGCGCCAGTCGCCACGCTCGCGCCCAACCGCCGAGGGGGCATGACCGGCGCCGTCGAAGATCACGCTACTCCTGCCGGAGCCCGCCGAACCGCTCCCGCGTGCACAATCTCGCGCGGGCGGAATGCGGCGGACACCGTGCTCCAGTTCCCGAACCAACGCCACACTGATGCTCGAGGTCATGCGCCAGCTCGAGAAGGCCGTGCAGGTGGCGAAGGACTACGTCGCCACGCACCCCGACACGCTGCTGATCGTCACCGGTGATCACGAGTGCGGTGGGCTGACCGTCGAGGGCGTCGACGAGCAGGACGAGTCCGGCGACGGCTCCACGATCTCCAGCGAGGACGGTCCCTTCACCGTCGCCGGCAGCGACAAGGAGTTCTTCCTCGACTGGACGACGAGCGGACACACCGGCGCTCCGACCCCGGTGACCGCCGAGGGCCCGGGTAGCGAGGAGTTGGCGGGTTACTACCCGAACACGCACCTCCACGAGGTGATGCACAAGGTCTTGCTGGGCTGAGTCGACAGCACGACCCGACGGGGCCGTCCCGCACTGCGCGGCGGCCCCGTCACGGTCGGACGAGACCTACCAGCCCTGGCCGGGCTGGCCGGGGGCGTAACTGCCGAAGCTCCATTCGACGCCCTCGGGATCGAGCAGCCGTGCCCGACGAGAGCCCCACTCGGTGTCCTCCGGAGGGAACACCGGCGTCCCGCCGGCCCGGATCCCGCGCTCGTACCGGTCCTCGACGGCCGCGGCATCGTCGAGCACGACGTACAGGCCACTACCGGTGGATCGGCCGATCAGCGGTGACCGCTGGTAGTCGGCGTCGTGACTCGCGACCATGAGGACGACGTCGTCGCAGCGCAACTCCGAGTGCGTGACCGTGCCGTCCTCGGCATCGGCCCGCCGCACGACCTCGAACCCGAGCGCCTGCAGCCACACCAGGGCCGCCGGGGCATCGCGGTAGCTGAGATAGGGGACCAGCTGCGCTCCCATGGCACACAACCTAGTTGGGTCCGCCTTACGCCGGAAGAGCTGCACCCGAGCCATGCAATGGTGCTGCGAGTACACGAGCCGGAGCAGGCCGGTGCGAGGTGCGAGCGTGCCGGGTTACTCGATCTCGGGTCAGTTCCTCGCTGGTGGGGCGGGGGAGAAGAAGTCGATGAGCAGCCGGGTGACCCGCTCGGCCTCGTCGTGGTGCACCCAGTGCGAGGCGCCCTCCAGGCGCTCGACCCGATCCAGGTTGGGGACGTCGTCGTGCTCGGGCTCGGCGAGGTCGGGGTTGAGGTAGCGGTCGGCTTCTCCCCAGATGACCAGGGTGGGTGCCTGGATCGGGCGGAGCGCGGCTTCGGCCACCTTGGGCGAGGTCCGTACCGAGGACCGGTAGTAGTTGATCATCCCGGTGGCGGCGCCTGGCTGGGACCAGGCGGCGATGTAGCGGTCCGTCTGCTCGGGTGTGAGGGCTGGGCGCGCGTCGCGGAGGAAGTGGCGGAAGAAGTGCCAGTCGTTGGCGTGCACGACGGCTTCGGGCAGGTCGGGGAGGTCGAAGAAGAAGAAGTACCAGGACCGGCGGAGCTGACCGGGGTGGTGCAGTCCCTGCGACAGCTTCCGCGGGTGGGCCGCGTTGAGGATGGCGAGCCGGTCGACGACCTCGGGGTGGTTCATCGCGAGGGTCCAGGCGAGGGTGCCACCCCAGTCGTGACCGACCAGCATCGCGGTCTCGGCGCCGCGTTCGCGGATGAGACCGCCGATGTCGTCGGCCAGCAGGCCGGTGTCGTAGGCCGCGACCTCTTGCGGCCGTGACGACAGGTTGTAGCCGCGCGTGTCGGGTGCCACCACGCGGAACCCGGCCGCCGCGAGGGGTGCGATCTGGGCGCGCCAGCCGAACCAGAACTCCGGGAAGCCGTGCAGCAGGACGACCAGCGGCCCCTCGCCGGCCTCGACGTAGTGCAGCCGCTGGTCGCCGATGTCGGCGTAGCCCTCGCGGAGGTCGCTGGGCAGGCCGTCACCGAAGCTGACCGCGGGGACGGCCGTGTCGGTGGACCCGGTTCGTGGGGTCGGCACCGTGGAGATGGAGTCGGTGCTTTCGGGCGCGCTGGGCGACGAGGACATGGGGGGCCTCCTGTTAGGCCTGGAATTTGCTTGACGGGAACACACCGACGGGATGTCTCGGGGTCGTGTGCAGCCCAGATCTGCCGCCCGGGTCGGGCGTCCGGGTGGATGGCCAGGTGGGCGGGCCGGGACAACCGGCGCGCAGGTAGGAGTAGCGCGGCAGGCTCATCGGGTCGGCGCGGAGGAAGTCGCAGACCGGGGGCAGGGCGGGGAACACCCTCACGAGTGGCCCGGGCACGGTCATGGCTTCCGGGACGGACGACAGACTGACCCCGGTGCCCGTGAGCGTGGAGGGACCAACGACCCTGGATCCGGCATGTCGGAACGCGATGTGAAGAGATCGAGCCGCAGGTCAGTCCCGCGGCGCGGCTCCTCGGGCTGAGCGACCGTGCCGGCGGCGAGCGGGTGATGGGCTGTGCCACGGAGGAGCGGTCCTGGCGGGAAGAACGCGACCACGGCCGTGGCGCCCACGGCGACTCAGGAGGAGCCCCGCGATCGTCGGATGCTCGCCGCCGTGCCGGGCGTTGCGGCTCCGCCGGCGGGGGCTCGCCGTCGGCGATGTACTCGTAGCGGTGCCCGTAGGTCTCGATCACCACCTGGACAACGGCGACGACCGGGATGGCGACCAGCGCGCCGAGCGGGCCGAACAGCGCGGCGCCGGTGATGACGGAGCCGAACGCGACTGCGGGGTGGACCGGGGGGACGGCTGACGGCCGTCCCCCGGCCGGCGTCCGCTGCCGGGATGCCGTCGTCGTGTGGAGGCAGGTGGGGCTGGAAACGGCTGTGCCATCGACACGGCCCGGCGCCATCTCCGCTGTCGACGGCGAAGGGTGATGCACGCCGTATCCGCTGAACGACGGGTGACAACACCTGCCGGCGGAAAGTGCGCGCGCGTGCATGTCGTTGAACCCCGGGACCAGCCACGTCCCACTCGCGTCGACCACACGCGAGCCGGTCGTCGTCCTCGTGAGGGTGCTCAGCGGGCGAGGCGGGGGAACAGGCGGTGGGCGTTGCGCGTGGCGAGCGCGCGCCAGCTCTCGCCGTCCGGCTGTGGCGCCCCGTCGATCGAGGCCAGCTGCGCCTGGGTGGCCGGTGCCGGGGTCCAGCAGTAGTCGCTGCCGTAGAGGAGGCGCTCCGTGCCGAACGCGGCGGCCAGGGCGGGCACCTGACGGGGGAACGGGGTCCCGGCGATGTCGAACCACAGCCGGGCAAGCTGCTGGGGGACCGGGTCCCCGCCGTCGGACGGCAGGATCTGCCGGAACAGCTCCATCCGCTCGGCGACCAGCGGCAGCACGCCCGCCCCGTGGGTGAAGATCCACGGGATACGGGGGTAGCGCGCCAGCACACCGGCGAACACGAGGTCGCTGACGGCGCGTGCGCTGTCGAACAGGAACTCCAGCATCGGCCGGGGACGGCCCAGGGAGATGGCCTCGGCGTGTGGCGGCGAGGTCGGGTGCACGAAGACCGGCGTGCGCCGGCGGTCGAGCTCGGCGAACAACGGCTCGAAGCGCGGGTCGCCGAGGTAGACGCCGCCGGTGTTGGTCTCGACGGTGACGCCGTCGCAACCCAGCTCGTCCATCGCGCGCTCCAGCTCGGTCAGCGCGCCGTCGATGTCCGGAAGCGGCAGGGAGGCGAAGTGGCCGAAGCGGTCCGGATGGGCCCGGCGGATCTCCGCGCCGGCGTCGTTGACGTGGTGGCTGAGGTCTCGCGCGGCGGCGTCATCGCCGAAATGGACGCCGGGGGAGGAGACGGACAGCAGCGCGGTCGCGATACCCCATTGGTCCATGAGCTCGACGTGCCGGGCGGCGTCCCAGGCAGGCCAGCCCGGCATGCCGTCGGGGTGCTCGTGGCCGGCCGCGAGGGCGGCGTCGACGTAGCGGGGAGTGAGGAAGTGGGCGTGGACGTCGACGAGCGGCACGGGCGTCGGGCCTGTCACTGAGGATTTCTCCTGAATCGTCCGGCTACCCGACGGGGGCCAGGGTGTCGGTGTCGTCGCCGGTGACCTCGGCGGTGGTCGTGGTGTTGTGCTCGTGGATGAGTGCGACGGCGCGGACCTCGTCCCGGTCGGCGATCGCGTCGACCAGCGCCGCATGCAGGTCGTAGCGGCTCTGGATGTACTCGGGCAGCGGCTGCTCGGCGACCGGCTGCACGGAGAGGGTGTGCGACTCGATGATCTCCAGCAGGCTGAGGTAGAACGACCGCAGGACCACGTTCGGGCTGATCTCGGCGATCCGCGCGTGCAGCGCCCAGTTCGCGTGGATGAACTCCGTGCCGTCCAGGTCGGCGGCGGCCGCGCGCATGCGCGCCACCTCGCGCCGCATCGCGGTCAGGTCCTTGCGGCTCGCGTGGCGCAGCGCGTCCTCGACGAGCAGCGGATCCAGCGCATTGCGGATGCGCACGGCGTCGGCGACCGACGCGGCGTCCTCGTCCAGGGCGAGGACCGAGTTGCCCAGCCGGACCATGGGGGATTGCCGGCTGGCGAACAGGCCTCCCCCTGGTCCGGGACGCACCGTGACGACGCCGCGTGACTGCACCAGGCGCAGCGCCTCGTTGAACGTGCCGACCGAGACCCCGCAGCGGGCGCGCAGCTCGTCCTTGGTGCCCAACCGCTCGCCGGGCTCCAGCGCGGCGGCGAGGGACGCGATCAGCTCGGCCGCCTGCTCGGGACGCGTCGCACCCGGCGTGGCAGGACCTCGGCGCGGCTCCCAGTCGGCCCGGCGCAGGGCGGGTGCGTCGTGAACCATCGGCGTTCCCCTCTCCGTCGTCCCGACCGCTCCGGTGGGGTCATCAAAATCCATCATGCTGAATTCTGCCAGACCCCTTGACACGTGACCACGGTCACCCCAACCTTGGCCTCACGAATTCACCATGCTGGATTACCGGCTGGACCAGGAGGCGTCATGCGGGACCAGGACTTCCGGGACCTGATGGCCGGGGTGTGCGCGCCGGTCACCGTCGTCACCACCGCCGACGACGAGGGCCCGCACGGAGCCACCGTCAGCTCGTTCGCCTCGCTGTCGCTGCACCCGCCGCTGGTCACCGTCGCCCTCGACCGGCGCTCGTCACTGCTGGCCCGCATCCAGGGCGCCCGCCGCTTCGGCGTCAACATCCTCGGCTCGGCGGACGACGAGCTGGCGCTGCTGTTCGCCCGCCGGGGCGAGGACCGCTTCGCGGAGACGTCATGGTCGCCGTCCCGCGGGCTGCCGCGGCTGGAGGGGGCGGCCGGCTGGGCGGTCTGCGACCTGTGGCAGGTCGTCGACGGCGGTGACCACCTGCTCCTCGTCGGGCTGGTCACCCACGCCGAGTCCAGCCAGCGCTCGCCGCTCGTCTACGGCCACCGCACCTTCGGCACCCATTCGCGCTTCGCCGAACGACCCCGCAAGCCCATCGTCGACACCATCGCCGCCTGCGCCGGCTGACCCCGACGCCCTCACCCGCCCCCCACCACCCGAGAGGGAGACCCGATGACCGCCGTCCAGAACATGCCCGCCACCGCCACCGACGCGGCGCCCAGCGCCGCCGAGCTCGTCGCACGGGCCCGGGAGCTGCACCCGCTCCTGAAGAAGAACGCCGCCCAGGGCGAGCAGGACCGCCGGGTCGTCGAGGAGAGCATCCAGGCCCTCACGGACGCCGGGCTGTTCAAGACCGCCACACCCAAGCGGTACGGCGGCTACGAGACCTCGATGCGCACGATGCTCGACGTCTCCGCCGCGGTGGCCGAGGCCGACGGCGGCACGTCCTGGGTGCTCACCCTGACCAACGTCTGCAACTGGATGGTCGGGCTCTTCCCGCAGCAGGCCCAGGACGACATCTTCGGCGCCGACCCCGACGCCAAGGTGTCCGGCGTCCTGGCGCCGACCGCCACCACGCAGAAGGTGGACGGCGGCTGGCGGGTGACCGGCAAGTGGTACTACAACTCCGGCTCCTGGCACGCCACCTGGGCCGCCCTCGGCATCCCGATCACCGACGAGAGCGGCGAGGTCGTCAACCAGGGACTGGCGCTGATCCCGTGCCCGGACATGGACCTCGAGGACACCTGGTTCGTGGCCGGCATGAAGTCCTCGGGCAGCAACTGCCTGGTCGCCGAGGACGTCTTCGTCCCCGAGCACCGCGTGCTGCTCGTCCCGCCGGCGATCGGCGGCGAGTACCCCACCGAGCACGGCGACACCGAGGCCTTCTACCGGTCGGCGCTGGTGCCGATCCTCGCGCTGGTCCTGGTCGGACCGCAGCTGGGCATGGGCCGGGCCGCCCTGGAGTACGTGACCAGCAAGGCCGCCAAGAAGCCGATCTCCTACACCTTCTACACCGCGCAGACGGAGTCCGTCGGCTTCCAGCTGCAGATCGCCGAGGCCGCCCGGTTGATCGACACCGCCCACCTGCACGCCTACCGGGCCGCCGCCGACATCGACGAGGCCGCCGCCCGCGGCGACTACCCCGACTTCCTCACCCGCGCCCGGGTCCGCTCGGACACCGGGTACGTCGCCGAGTGCATCACCAAGGCCATCGACATCCTGCTGTTCGCCCACGGCGCCGGGTCGTTCGCCGACGTCAACCCGCTGCAGCGGATCTGGCGCGACTCGGCCACCGCCGCCCGGCACGCCGTCGTCTCCCCGCAGGTCAGCTACGAGGTCTACGGCAAGGCCCTGCTCGGGGTCGAGGACAGCATCACCCCGCTGGTCTGAACAGCCCCGACATCTCGAGGAGTTCCTCTCGTGCGCATCGCCAATCTCTCCGGCCGTCTCGTCCTGGTCACCCCCGACGGCGCCGGCGCGCTCGACGTCGAGCGGGCCAGCCACGGCCGGTTCGGCCCCGACGTCCAAGCCGCCTACGACCGGTGGACGGAGTTCACCGGCTGGGCCGCCGGCGCCGACCTGTCGGCCGCCGAGCCGTTCGCCGTCGAGGACCTCGGCGCGCCGGCACCGGCGCCCCGCCAGGTCCTGGCCATCGGGCTGAACTACTCCGAGCACGCCGCCGAGGCCGGCTTCCAGGTCCCCGACGCCCCGACGGTCATGTTCACCAAGTGGGCCTCCTGCCTCACCGGCCCGGTCACCACCGTCGAGCTGCCCGCCGGCGGCCACACCGACTGGGAGGTGGAGCTCGTCGCGGTGATCGGTGAGCGCGCCTGGCGGATCGACGAGGACCGGGCGTGGGACCACGTCGCCGGGTTGACCGTCGGCCAGGACCTCTCCGAGCGGATCACCCAGAGCGCCGGCCCGTCGCCGCAGTTCAGCCTCGGCAAGTCCTTGCCCGGCTTCGGCCCGACCGGCCCGTGGCTGGTCACGCGCGACGAGCTCGCCGACCCCGACGACCTCGAGCTGGGCTGCGCCATCGACGGCGAGACGGTGCAGAAGGGTCGCACCCGCGACCTGATCTTCTCCGTGCCGGCCATGGTCGCCAAGCTGTCCCACAAGCTGCCGCTGCTGCCCGGCGACGTGCTGTTCACCGGCACCCCCTCCGGTGTCGGCGCCGGTCGCAAGCCCCCGCGGTTCCTCCAGCCCGGCGAGGAACTCGTCTCCTACGTCACCGGCATCGGCGAGCTCCGCCAGCGCTTCGTCGCTGCCCCTCCCGCCTGATCACCCCTCATCCAGGAGCACCGTCATGGCCCTGCACCGCCTCACCCAGATCGTCATGGGCGTCCCCAACCCCGAGGAGACCGCCGCCTACTACACCGACTTCGGCCTCACCCCGCGCGCGGCGGAGGAGGTCAGCGTCTTCGACGCGGCCACCCCCGCGCCGACCGGTGATCACACCTTCTCCACGGTGGACGGCGGCGAGCAGCTGCGCGTCGTCCACTCCGACCGCCGGCGGCTGCTGCAGCTGGGCGTGGGCGCCGACGACCCCGACGACCTCGACCGGGTGGCGGCCTCCCTGGCCGCCCTGGACGTCCCGGTCGAGCGCACCGCGCGGGGAATCCGAGCCATCGACCCGGGCACCCAGGTGACCGTGCTCGTCGAGATCGCCGACCGCTACGACCAGGAGCCGACCCCGGCGCCGGCCTACAACACCCCGGGCGTCGACGCGCGCACCGAGAACCGCGCTCCAGGGGTCGAGCGGGAGGGCGCGGTGAAGCCGCGCAAGCTCGGCCACGTCGTGCTCGGCTCCACCGACCAGGAGTTCTCCCAGCGGTTCTTCCAGCAGGGCATCGGGTTCAAGGTCAGCGACACCGTCCCCGGCCTGGCCGCGTTCATGCGCTGCTCCACCGACCACCACAACGTCCTCGTGCAGCAGGCGCCGGTCGCCTTCCTGCACCACAGCTCCTGGCAGGTCGACGACGTCGACGAGGTCGGCCGCGGCGCCACCGCGATGCTGGAGAAGGACCCCGGCCGGCACGTCTGGGGCCTGGGCCGCCACCACGTCGGCTCCAACTTCTTCTGGTACCTCAAGGACCCGGCCGGCAACTTCTCGGAGTACTACTCCGACCTCGACTGCATCGTCGACGACGCCCTGTGGCAGCCCGGCGTCTGGGAAGGCGCCCGCGGCCTCTACAACTGGGGTCCGCCGCCGCCGCCGTCGTTCCTCGCCCCGGAGGACCTCGCCGCGCTGATGACCGGCGCTCACCAGCCCGGCTGATGATCACCGACGACTCGGTGGGGGCCCAGCGCCGACCGACCGCCGACGACGAGCACCCCGACGTGCTCGTCGTCGGCGCGGGGCCGGTCGGGCTCGTCTGCGCGCTGCTGCTCGCGCATCGCGGCTGGCAGGTCACCGTGCTGGAACGCTGGCCGGAGCCCTACGCGCAGCCCCGCGCGGTCCACTTCGACGACGAGGTGGCCCGGCTGCTGGCCGACGCCGGCCTCCGGGACCGGCTCGCGCAGCTGGCCGAGCCGGCCGACGTGTACGAGTGGCGCAACGGTGCGCAGCAGCCCCTGCTGCACTTCGACTGGTCAGGCTCGGGGCCCTCCGGCTGGCCCATCGCGTCGATGTTCCACCAGCCCGACCTCGAGGCGGCGCTGGCCACGGCGGCCGCCACCGACGGCCTGAGCGTCCTGCGCGGCTACGAGGCCGTGGAGCTGTCCGAGGCGGCGGACCGCGTGCACGTCGTCGGACGGGACAGCAGCGGCGCGCAGCGCCGGTTCTCGGCCGGCTGGGTCGTCGGCTGTGACGGCGCCAACAGCTTCGTCCGGGCCCACATGCCCACCGGTCTGACCGACCTCGGGTTCTATTTCGACTGGCTGATCGTCGACGTCGTCCCGCACGAGGCCCGGCCCTGGAACCCCACGAACCTGCAGGTCTGCGACCCAGCCCGCCCCACGACCGTGGTCTCGGGCGGCCCCGGCCGCCGGCGGTGGGAGTTCATGCGGATGCCCGGCGAGACCGCCGAGCAGCTCCACACCGAGCAGACCGCCTGGCAGTTGCTCGAGCCCTGGGGGATGACCCCCGACACGTGCACGCTCGAGCGGCACGCGCTCTACACGTTCCAGGCCCGCTGGGCCGACCAGTGGCGAGCCGGTCGGCTGCTGCTCGCAGGCGACGCCGCGCACCTCATGCCGCCCTTCGCCGGCCAGGGCATGTGCTCGGGCATCCGCGACGCAGCCAACCTGGCGTGGAAGCTCGACCTCGTGCTGCGCGGCCAGGCAGCCGACGACCTGCTCGACACCTACGGCGCCGAACGCAGCGCCCACGTGCAACACGCCATCGGCATGTCGGTCGAGCTCGGCAAGGTCATCTGCGTCACCGATCCCGACCAGGCCGCGCAGCGCGACGCCTTCATGATCAGCCAGGACGCCGACCCGGCCCGCATCCTGCCGCCGCTGCCGCCGTCCACGCTCACGACCGGGGTACTGCACCACACCCCTGCCGGGGACATCGCGCCCGGTGCAGGCGTCCTCACTCCTCAGGCCCGAGTGACCTGGCGCGGCCGGACCGGGTTGCTCGACGAGGTCGTCGGCACCGGTTTCCTGCTCGCGTGCACCGAGGACCCCGGCCGTCTGCTCGACGACGGGCAGCGGGCGTTCCTGCGCGACATCGGTGGCCACGTCCTGCACCTGGTACCGGCCGGCTCCGCCCCGGCCGATGGCGCAGGAGCCGGCGCGGCCGAGCCGGCGATCGACGTCGACGGGGTCTACCTGCCGCACCTCGCGTCAGCCGGCCATGCCGCCGCACTGGTCCGGCCCGACCACTACCTCTTCGGCAGCGCCGCCACGCCGGCCGAGCTGCCCGGACTCGTCGACGACCTGCGCCGGCAGCTGTCCGGAGGCGTGCCGACCGCCGCTGGTGCCCCCGCGGGGACGGGGACGCCGGCCATGACCCATCAGGGGATGCCCGCATGAGCGAACAGCAGGCCGACTCGGCAGCGGTGCAGGACGGCCGGGGGGCGGACGGCGAGCCGCGCCCCATCTGGAGGCCGGCCCCCGAGGTGCGCGATTCGGCCGCCATCACCCGGTTCGCCCGCTTCGTGACCGACCGGACCGGTGTCGCGTTCGACGACTACCTCGACCTGTGGGCATGGTCGGTCGAGCACCTCGAGCCGTTCTGGGCCGCGGTGTGGGACTTCTTCGACGTCCGGGCCGACGGGGAGCCGACGACGGTGCTCGCCGACGCGGCCATGCCCGGCGCCCAGTGGTTCCCCGGCACCCGGCTCAACTACGCCGAGCACGCACTGCGAGCCGGTGCCGACGACGAGGTCGCCGTCACCGCCGTCACCGAGGACGGCACGACCACGCGGACCACCTGGGAGCAGCTGCGCGCCCAGGTCGCCGCGCTGGCCGGATGGCTGCGCGGTCTCGGTGTGCAGCCCGGCGACCGGGTCGTCGGCTACCTGCCGAACGCGACCCCCACCCTGGTGGCGTTCCTGGCCACTGCCAGCGTCGGCGCGGTCTGGTCGGCCTGCGGCCAGGACTACTCCGCCTCGGGGGCGGCGGCACGGTTCTCCCAGTTGGAGCCGGTGGTGCTGTTCGCCGCCGACGGCTACAGCTGGAACGGCCGGGCCCACGACCGGCGCGACGAGGTCGCCGCGCTGCAGCGGGCGCTGCCCACGCTGCGGGCCACGGTGCACGTGCCGCACCTCGGGCTGCCGGCCGGAACCGGCGACACCACGTGGCAGCAGGCGGTCGGGACACCGGCGGAGCCGCGCTTCGAGCGGGTCGCCGTCGACGCACCGCTGTGGGTGCTGTTCTCCTCGGGCACCACCGGCCTGCCCAAGGGCATCGTGCACGGTCACGGCGGCGTCCTCCTCGAGCACCTGAAACTGCTCGACCTGCACCTGGACGCCGGCCGGGGTCGGCCGCTGTTCTGGTACACCACGACCAACTGGATGATGTGGAACCTCGTCGCCTCCGGCCTGCTGGTCGGTGCGCCGGTGGTGCTCTACGACGGCAGCCCGAGCCATCCGGACCCGGCGCGGCTGTGGCGCATCGCCGCCGAGCACCGGGTGGCCGTCCTCGGGGTCAGCCCGGGCTACCTGCTGGCCAGCGCCAAGGCCGGCCTGCACCCGGGCCGCGACCTCGACCTGAGCGCGCTGCGCACGATCGGCTGCACCGGAGCGCCGCTGCCGGCCTCGGCCTATCCGTGGGTCCGGGACGCCGTCGGTTCCGGGATCCAGCTCGCCTCGACCAGCGGCGGGACCGACGTCGTCGGCGGCTTCGCCGGCAGCGCGCCCACCACGCCGGTCTGGGCGGGGGAGATCTCCGCGCCCATGCTCGGCGTCGCGCTGCAGGCCTGGAACGCCGAGGGGCGCCCGGTCGTCGGCGAGGTGGGGGAGCTGGTGGTCACCAAGCCGATGCCGTCGATGCCGCTGTTCTTCTGGAACGACCCGGACGGCGTCCGCTACCGGGAGGCCTACTTCGGCACCTTTCCCGGAGTGTGGCGGCACGGCGACTGGATGGAGGTCACCGAGCGGGGCAGCGTCGTTGTCTCCGGCCGGTCGGACTCCACGCTGAACCGGCACGGCGTACGCCTGGGCAGCGCCGACATCTACGCCGCCATCGACAAGCTGCCCCAGGTGATCGACTCACTGGTGGTCGGCGCCGAACTCGCCGACGGCGGCTACTGGCTGGTGCTCTTCGTCGTGATGGCCGACGGAGCAGCGCTCGACGACGAGCTGACCGACGTGATCAGGACGGCGATCCGCGCGCAGGCCTCGCCCCGGCACGTGCCGGACGACGTCGTCGCGGTCGCCGCCCTGCCGCACACCCGCACCGGCAAGAAGCTGGAGATCCCGGTCAAGCGGCTGATCCAGGGCCATCCCCTCGAGAAGGTCGCCAGTCCGGACGCCGTCGACGACTACGACGCGCTGGCCGCCTTCGGCCGCTACGCCGGTGGACCGGTGGGGAAGCGGGCGGGTCGATGACCTCGTCGGGCGAGCAGGCGGTCTCAACGTCCTGCTGACCGAACGCGCTTCCCTCGACCTCGCCCAGTGGGCCGAGATGCGCGCGGCGTTCCTCGACGACGCCCAGGTGCGGGTGCGACGCCGCGGTGCATGCGCGTGCGGCGTTGGACGGCGTCGACGTCACCACCTACGGGCGGATCTACTGGCGCGCCCGGCAGCAGGACGGTCGGTGGCGGATCGCCGGCCTGGAGATGCTTTACCACAAGGACACGCTCACCCCGGCGACCCGACCCGGACGCTCGACCCCGCCGGCACGGCCGCGGCGGAGCGCTTCCGGCCGAGCCACCGCTACCTCGCGATGGTGCTGCACGCCATGGGGCAAGAGATCGGATCTCGTCGAGGCCTGCTCGCCGACCACAGCACATGGCTGGCCTGACGGGTCGAACCGAGACGGACTACTGAATCGCAGGCACGGGTGCGGCAGTCAGCGATCGGCTCCCGCATCGTGGAAGGCCGCAGGCGGAGCGCCGCTCCCCATGACTGAGCATTCGCTGCGCACCTCGGGTTCCTGACCTGCAGGAACACCGGGGGTGATCGAGTGTCCGAGGGGCGACACGCCACATACGCACACGGCTACCGCTGGCCGGGCTGAGCGGTGGGCGATCGCCACCCGGAACGCATCAGACCTCTCCTCCGCGGCCGCCCCCTTCCGGTACCGGACGCCCACCCGTGCGGTCAGCCAGTGCCGGCCCGCGACGGCCAGCCGGGCGCTCCGAGTTCCCGCGAGATCGCTCGGGCGGCCTCCCGCACCGCGTCGCGCACCGACTGGTCGACCGGCCACGCCCCGGACGGCACGACGACGCCGATCGCGCCGGCGACGTCGGCGTGGGCGTCGAAGACCGGCGCCGCGACTCCGCACTCGCCGAGCAGCGCTTCTTCCACCTCCTCGGCCAGCCCCGTGGCTCGGACCGACTCCAGTTCGGCCTCCAGCGCCTCCCGGGAGGTGATCGTGTCGCCGGTCATGCTGCGCAGCGGTGCCCGCCCAACGGGTCGGCCGTCAGGCCCGGTGAACGCCAGGATCGCCTTGCCCAGCGCGCTCGCGTGGGCGGGGATGACCATGCCGACCTCGGGCATCTGCCGGCTGCCGTCGGGCCGCGGCTCGTGGTGGATGATCACGACGTCGTCGAGGAGCAGGACGGCGGTGCGGACGGCGAAGCCGGTGCGCCGGGCGACGTCCTCCGCCCACGGGATCGCCTTGGACCGCAGCTCGATCGTGTCCAGGTAGACGTTGCCGAGCCGCAGCACCGCCGGGCCGAGCTGGTAGCGGTTCGACCCGCGCTCCTGCACGACCAGGCCGTGCGCCACCAGCGTGCGCACCAGGCCGTGCACGGTGGACGGCGGCAGTTCGAGTCGGGTGGCCAGTTCCGAGAGGGCCATCCGGCGGGAACCCTGCAGTGCGGTGAGCACGCGCACGGCACGGTCGACCGACTGGATCACGCCCGCCTCCCGTCTGCGGTTCGCCGAAAAAACTCCGCCCAGGGTCCCTTGTCGAGCATGAACCCCATATGTAATCTACGCCACACGTTCGACGATGTCGAACGCCATTCGGGGAACCAGTCCGAGCGCATCCGGTGTCGTGGAGGACCCCATGCTCGACGAAACAACCCTCGCCCAGCGCCTGGTCGCCGAGTTCTTCGGCACCGCCTTCCTGGTGTTCATCGGCGTCGGGGCCGTGCCCGCGACGCTGATCGTGAACGGCGACTCGCCGTTCACCATGGCCGATCTCGGGGTCATCTCCCTGGCGTTCGGCACGGTCGTCGTGGCCACCGTGTACGCCCTCGGCCACGTCAGCGGCAACCACATCAACCCGGCGGTCACCCTGGGGCTCGCCGTCACCGGCAAGTTTCCGTGGGCCGAGGTGCCGGCCTACCTCGCCGCCCAGGTGGCGGGCGCCGTCGCCGGGGCCGGCGCCATCCTCGCCGTGCTCGGCCACAAGGCCAGCGAGGTCGGCCTGGGCGTCGCCAGCTACGGCGACATCAGCTGGACCCAGGCGTTCGCCGCCGAGTTCGTCGGCACGTTCATCCTGGTGTTCACCGTCTTCGGCGTCATCCACCGCAAGGCGGCCGCCGGCTTCGCGGGCATGGCGATCGGCCTGGTCGTCTTCGCCGTCATCATCCCCGTGGCCCCGGCGACCGGCGCCTCGATCAACCCGGCGCGCACGTTCGGGCCCATGCTGGTGCAGCAGCTCGCGGGCGGTGACGTGAAGTGGAACCAGTTGCCGGTGTACCTCATCGCCGAACTGCTGGCCGGCGTGGTCGCCGCGCTCGCCTATGGCCTCATCGCGCGGACGCCGGCCGACCGCGCAGCCGCTCCCGGCGTCGACCTCGCCGCCCCCTCCGACGACCGCGTCAGCGCGGCCGCCTCCTGACCCGCCCACCCCGCTGACAGGGAGGACCCACGCCATGAAGAAGCTCATCAACGACCCCGCCGACGTCGTCTCCGAGGCGCTGGCCGGGATCGAGGCCGCGCACCCCGACCTCCGGGTCGACCACGCGCACAAGGTCATCTACCGGGCGGACGCACCCCGGCCGGGCAAGGTGGGGCTGGTCTCCGGCGGCGGCTCCGGGCACGAGCCGCTGCACGGCGGCTTCGTCGGCCTCGGCATGCTCGACGCCGCCTGTGCCGGCGAGGTGTTCACCTCACCGGTGCCCGACCAGATGGTCGCGGCGACCAAGCTGGTCGACGGCGGCGCCGGCGTGCTGCACGTGGTCAAGAACTACACCGGCGACGTGCTCAACTTCGAGATGGCCGCCGAGCTCGCCGAGGCCGAGACCGGGGTCCGGGTCGTCTCCGTGGTCACTGACGACGACGTCGCGGTCCAGGACAGCACGTGGACGGCCGGCCGACGGGGGGTCGGCGTCACCGTGCTGCTGGAGAAGATCGCCGGCGCGGCGGCCGAGCAGGGTCGCTCCCTCGACGAGGTCGCCGAGGTGGCCCGCCGGGTCAACGAGCTCGGCCGCAGCATGGGCCTGGCGCTCACCAGCTGCACCGTGCCGGCGGTCGGGCACCCGACGTTCGAGCTCGGCGAGAAGGAGATGGAGCTCGGCGTCGGCATCCACGGCGAGCCCGGCCGCGAGCGGATCCCGATCGCCCCGGCGCGCGACATCGCAGCGATGCTCGTCGAGCCGATCCTCGGGGACCTGCCCTTCCGGTCCGGTGACGGCGTTGTCTGCTTCGTCAACGGGCTGGGCGGCACGCCGCTCATCGAGCTGTACGTCGTGTTCAACGAGGTGGCCCAGATCCTGGCCGGGCGGGGCGTGCAGATCGCCCGGTCGCTGGTCGGGCCGTACATCACCTCCCTTGACATGGCGGGCACCTCGGTCACGCTGCTGCGTGTCGACGACGAACTGCTCTCGCTGTGGGATGCGCCGGTGCGCACGCCGGCGCTGCGCTGGGGGGCCTGACCGCCATGGGAGGCGGCGTGACGACGGCTGAGCTCGTCGAGTGGCTGCGGGAGTTCGCCCGCCTGGTCGACGAGAACAAGGACCTCCTCACCGAGCTCGACGCGGCGATCGGGGACGCCGACCACGGCGCGAACATGCACCGCGGGCTCACCGCGGCGGTGGCCGCACTCGACGAGGCCGCCATCGATCAGGCCATCGCCACACCGGGCTCACTGTTCAAGAAGGTCGGCATGACCCTGGTGTCGACCGTCGGCGGGGCGAGCGGCCCCCTCTACGGCACGTTGTTCCTCCGGCTCGGCGGCGCTCTCGGTGACGCCGAGCCGGTGGGGCCGGAGGCGTTCGCCGCCGCGCTGCACGCCGGCCTGGACGGCGTGGTCGCCCGCGGCAAGGCGGATGCAGGCGACAAGACCATGTTCGACGCGCTCGCCCCCGCGGTCGCGGCGCTGGAAGCCGCGCTCGCCGCCGGCGAGCCGTGGGGAGGGGCGCTGCGCCGCGCATCGGAGGCGGCCGACGCCGGGCGCGACGCGACAACGCCGATGCTCGCCCGCAAGGGCCGGGCGAGCTACCTCGGCGAGCGGAGCACCGGCCACCAGGACCCGGGCGCCACCAGCACCGCGCTGCTGCTCACGGCGGCGGTCACCGCGCTCGGCGAGCTGCCCGAGCCGGTCGGCTCGGCGGGCGGCACCGAGGGGACGACGGCGCGATGAGGCCGCCGAGCGGCGGGGGAGCGCTCGGCGTCGGCATCGTCGTCGTCTCGCACAGCCGGGCGCTGGCGCAGGCGGCGGTGGCCCTGGCCGGCGAGATGGTGCACGGCGCCGAGCCGCGGATCGCCATCGCCGCTGGCCTCGACGACACCACCTTCGGCACCGACGCCGTGCAGATCGCCACCGCGATCGAGCAGGTCGACGGCGAGGCCGGCGTGGTCGTGCTCATGGACCTCGGCAGCGCGGTGCTCAGCGCCGAATTCGCCCTCGACCTGCTGCCCGACGACGTCCGCGGCCGCGCACTGCTCTGCCCGGCCCCTCTCGTCGAGGGCCTGGTGGTCGCGGCCGTGGCGGCGGCCGGCGGGGCGGGCCGGCAGGAAGTCGCCGACGAGGCCCGGGCGGCGCTGCTGGCCAAGGCGGCGCACCTCGAGCCCGAGACCGGCGCAGCCGCTCCGGAAACCGTCGCCGAGGCGGGGCCGAGCGCCAGCTTCACCGTCGAGAACCCCCACGGGCTGCACGCCCGGCCGGCGGCCCGGCTGGTGGCTGAGGTCCGCCGTCTCGACGCCACGGTCACCGTGCGCAACGTGACCACCGGCGGGGAGCCGGTGCCGGCGGCCAGCCTGAGCCGGGTGGCCACGCTCGGCGCCCTGCAGGGTCACGAGGTCGAGGTGACCGCCACCGGCCGGCAGGCCGGGCTCGCGGTCGACCACGTGCTCGCCCTCGCGGCCCGCCGCTTCGGCGAAGACGTCGACGATGACCAGGCGGCGGCGGAGCTCCCGGCTGCCGAGCCGGTTCCCACCGGCGAGCCGAGGCCGGCGTCCCCGGGCATCGGGATGGGCCCGGTGCGCCGGCTCGCCTCTGCCCTCGAGGTGCCCGACGACGCGCCGACCGGCCCGCCCGTGGCCGAGTGGCGGCGACTGGTCGAGGGGATCGCCGACGCCCGCCGCGACGTCGAGCGGCTGCGCACCGCCGCGGCCCAGAGCGGCGGGCCCGAGGCAGCCGGGATCTTCGAGGCGCACCTGCTGCTGCTCGACGACGCCGAGCTGCTCGGCCCGGTGCGGAGGCGGATCGACGCCGGCGGCGCCGCGCCGGCCGCCTGGGCTGCGGGGGTTGCGGCCGTCGCCGAGCGGTGGTCGGCGCTGACCGACCCGTACCTGCGGGCACGGGCCGCCGACGTCCGCGCGGTGGGGGAGCAGGTGCTCCGGGCACTGGCCGGCGAGAGCGCTGCCGCGCCGGTGGCGGTGGACGGCGTGCTGGTGGCCGACGACCTGACGCCGGGCCAGGCCGCCGTCCTCGACCCGGCCCGGGTGCGGGCCGTCGTCCTGGCGGGCGGCAGCCCGACCTCGCACGCGAGCATCCTGATCCGCTCGCTCGGCATCCCGGCCGTGTGCGGCGCCGGCAGCGCCGTACTGGACCTGGCCGAGGACTCCGAACTGGTGGTCGACGGAACGGCCGGCCGGATCGTCGCCGCGCCCGACCGCGCGACGCTGGAGCTGTACCGCGACCGGGCGGCCCGCGCCGCCGAGCAGCGGATCCGTGAGGCGGCCGACGCGGCGCGGCCCGCGGTCACCGGCGACGGCGCCGTCGTGGAGGTCGCCGCCAATCTCGCCTCTGCCGCGGAGGCCCGGGCAGCAGCCGCCGCCGGGGCCGACGGTGCCGGCCTCATCCGGACCGAGCTGGCCTTCCTCGACCGGGAGCGGCCGCCCGCCACCGACGAGCAGGAGCGCGAGTACCGCGCGATGGCCGAGGCGTTCGGTGGCCGGCCGATCACCGTTCGCACGCTCGACGTCGGCGGCGACAAGCCGCTGCCGTACCTGCCGCAGCCGGCCGAGGCCAACCCCTACCTCGGGCTGCGCGGCCTGCGGCTCTCGCTGACCCGGCCGGAGCTGCTCACCGAGCAGCTGACCGCGATCTGCCGGATAGCCGGCACGGCGCCGGTCAAGGTGATGTTCCCGATGGTCAGCACGGTCGACGAGCTGCTCGCCGCCCGGCGACTGCTCGACGCGGTGGGACGTCCGCCGGCACTGCAGGTCGGGATCATGGTCGAGGTTCCGGCCGCCGCGCTGTCGATCGACGCCTTCCTGCCCCACGTCGACTTCGTCAGCATCGGCACCAACGACCTGACCCAGTACACGCTGGCCGCCGAGCGCGGCAACGCACGGGTGGCGCACCTGGCCGACCCGCTCGACCCGGCGGTGCTGCGGCTGATCGCCGAGGTCGGCCGGCGCGCCGCCGGACGGGTGCCGGTGTCGGTGTGCGGCGAGGTCGCTGCCGACCCGCTGGCAGTGCCGCTGCTGCTCGGCGCCGGGGTGACCGAGCTCAGCGTCGCCGTCTCCGCCGTCCCGGCGGTGAAGGCGGCGGTGCGGGCGCTCGACCTTCGCGACTGCATCGACCTGGCCAAGCGCTGCCTCGAGGCGACCAGCGCCGCCGAGGTGCGCCGCCTGGCCACGGAGTTCGGTCAGTCGGCGCGCGGGGAACCGTAGCCGCCGGCAGCCGAGCGGCCAGCTCTGCTCCAGGCACGATGAGGCCCCGCGCTCAACGACCGCGGGGCCTTCTCCTGTGTCCGAGGGGCGACACCGTACATATGCACACGGCTGGGTCTCACGGTCGCCTAGGTGCACCGCGGGTGGTTGCCACGGGGAACGAGGCGTTCCGGCGCGGTTCACCAGGCGCAGGCCCACCGGAACCTGCGCCGTCCCGTATGCGGACCGCACGGCCACCCCATGGCGTTGTCCACGTGTGTCGCGTATGTGCCGGGCGCCGGCTGCCGGTGACGGGACCGGCAGCCGGCCCGGATGCTCCGGCCCGCGGGGTGCGGGCCGGAGCACCCGGCCAGGTGGTGCCTACCGCAGGTCGAAGCGGTCGAGCTCCATGACCTTGACCCAGGCGGCGACGAAGTCGCGCACGAACTTCTCCTTCGCGTCGTCGGCCGAGTAGACCTCGACGATGCCGCGCAGGATCGAGTTCGAGCCGAACACCAGGTCGGCCGCGGTGGCGGTGCGCACGACGGTGCCGTCTGCGTCCCGGCCCTCGTAGACGCCCTCGGTGTCGACCGAGGTACGCCACGAGATGCCGAGGTCGAGCAGGTTGCGGAAGAAGTCCTGCGACAGCACGCCCGGGCGGTCGGTGAAGACGCCGTGCTGCACGCCGCCGGTGTTGGCGCCGAGCACGCGCAGGC
The DNA here is from genome assembly GCF_059428245.1 of Geodermatophilus sp. SMS 5-13. NCBI lineage: Bacteria > Bacillati > Actinomycetota > Actinomycetes > Geodermatophilales > Geodermatophilaceae > Geodermatophilus > Geodermatophilus sp. SMS 5-13. The sequence goes on along the minus strand of NZ_CP165729.1, from coordinate 2,885,183 downwards.
CGCCGACGAGCAGGGTCATCTCCTTGGCGGTCAGCTCGAGCATGTACGCCTTGTCGACCAGGAGCGTCTCCGGCGCGAGCTTGCTGCCCGGCTTGACCCAGTTGCGGAAGCCGTCGGCCCGCGGCTCGAGCCACCGGAAGTTGTCGACGTCGGTCTGCTCCTGCGAGGCGTCGGTGCGGCCGGGCGTGAACGGCACGGTGACCTGCACGCCGGCGTCCGCCGCAGCCTTCTCCACCGCCGCGGTGCCGCCGAGCACGATGAGGTCGGCGAGCGAGACCTTCTTGCCGGTCTGCTGCTCGAACTCCTTCTTCAGCTGCTCGAGCACCGGCAGCACATCGCGGACGCCCTCGTTGACCGCCCAGTTGATCTGTGGCTCGAGGCGCAGCCGGGCGCCGTTGGCGCCACCGCGCTTGTCCGTGCCGCGGTAGGACGCGGCGGCGGACCAGGCCGTGTGCACCAGCTGCGGGACGCTCAGGCCGGAGGAGAGCAGGCGCTGCTTGAGGTCGGCGATCTCCGCCTCGCCCACGAGCTCGTGGTCGACGGCCGGAACCGGGTCCTGCCAGATGAGGTCCTCGCTGGGCACGTCCGGGCCGAGGTAGCGGCTCTTCGGGCCCATGTCGCGGTGCAGCAGCTTGAACCAGGCGCGGGCGTACTGGTCGGCGAAATACTCGGGGTCGTTGTAGAAGCGCTGCGAGATCTCGCGGAACCCGGGGTCCATGATGAGCGCCAGGTCGGTGGTCGCCATCATCGGCGGGTTCTTCTTGCCCTCGATGTGCGCGTCGGGGACGAGCTCCTGCGCCTCGGGGTTCTTCGGCCTCCACTGCTTGGCGCCGGCGGGGCTCTCGGTGAGCTCCCACTCGTAGCTGAACAGCATCTCGAAGAAGGTGTTGTCCCACTTCGTGGGCGTCGGCGTCCAGGCACCCTCGAGACCGCTGGTGATGGTGTCGGGGCCCTTGCCGGTGCCGTGCTGGCTGATCCAGCCCAGCCCGTTGCCGTGGACGGGGCAGCCCTCGGGCTCGGGCCCGACGAGCTCGGGGTTGCCCGCGCCGTGGGTCTTGCCGAAGGTGTGCCCGCCGGCGATGAGAGCGACGGTCTCCTCGTCGGTCATGCCCATCCGGCTGAAGGTCACCCGGATGTCGTGGGCGGAGGCGACCGGGTCGGCGCTGCCCTTCGGGCCCTCCGGGTTGACGTAGATCAGGCCCATGGTGACCGCGGCGAGGTGACCCTCGTCGAGGTCGAGCGGGTCGTCGCCGCTGTAGCGCTCGTCGCCCAGCCAGGTGTCCTCCGGGCCCCAGAAGATCTCCGGCGGCTGCCAGACGTCCTCGCGGCCGAAGGCGAAACCGAAGGTCTTCAGGCCCATGTCGTCGTGCGCGACGTTGCCGGCCAGCAGGAGCAGGTCGGCCCAGGAGAGCTTGCGGCCGTACTTCTGCTTGATCGGCAGCAGCAGGCGGCGGGCCTTGTCCAGGTTGGCGTTGTCCGGCCAGCTGTTGAGCGGGGCGAAGCGCTGCGCGCCGGTGTTGCCGCTGCCGCGGCCGTCGGCGATGCGATAGGTGCCGGCGGCGTGCCACGACATGCGGATGAACAGCGGGCCGTAGTGCCCCCAGTCGGCCGGCCACCAGTCCTGCGAGGTCCGCATCGCCTGGGCGACGTCACGCTTGACCGCTTCGACGTCGAGCTTCGCGAACTCGGCGCGGTAGTCGAAGTCGTCGCCCAGCGGGTCGGAGTCCTTCGAGGGCTTGTTCAGCACCGACAGGTCGACCTGGTTGGGCCACCAGTCCCGGTTGCTCTGGGGGCGGCGGTTCGTGACCTGGGTCGGCGAGGGGATCGCCGGGTTCTCGCTCTCGCTGGTGCTGTGCGTGTGGTTCTTGTCGACCTCGTTCGTCACTGCTTACCTCTCTGGGCGGTCGAGCGGGGGGCGGAGGGTCGGCTGTCCGTGCAGGACGGGCAGCGTCCCCAGAACACGACCTCGGCCTCGTCGATGGCGAAGCCGGCGTCGTCGGACGGGGTCAGACAGGGTGCGGCGCCGATCGTGCAGTCGACGTCGACGATCGTGCCGCAGTCGCGGCAGGCCAGGTGGTGGTGGTTGTCACCGACCCGCGCCTCGTAGCGCGCTGGCGAGCCCTGCGGCTGGATGCGTCGCACCAGACCGCAGTCGGTCAGGACGCGCAGCACGTCGTACACCGCCTGGTGCGACACCGCATCCAGTCGGGCGCGGGTGGCGCCGATCAGCGCCTCGGTGTCGAGGTGTGGCTGAGCGTGGACGGCGTCCAGCACCGCCACGCGCGGCCGGGTGACCCGCAGTCCCGCGGCGCGCAGGAGACGTTCGAGGTCTGGGGCGTCCGGCACAGCGGCATCCTGACGCCTTTTCTTGAACAAGTCAAAATCGGACGTGGCGCGGTCGGCCGGCCACAAGCCGGAGACGGACTGCCGCCATCGACGCGGAAACGGTCCCCGCTACCGGAGGACGACGCCAGGGTCGACCCGCCGGTCCAGCTCGGTGACGTCGTGCGCTCGTTGGAGGAGAGCCGGCGCAGCGCGGCCGAGGTGCTCCTCGTCTCCACCCCGCCACGGGGGACGACGTGCTGGGGCCGTGCAGCGATTTCCCCCCGCGATAGGTGGTGTCTCCGGAACCCGCTGCCGGGCCGTCGGCGTGAGTTCCGCGATTCCTGAGCGCAGTCACGGCCCCACAGGATGAACTCCTGCTCGTCGCGGGCGTCGTCGATCCGGCCCACGTGGTGCGCGAGCACCGAGGTCTGCCGGGGGCCGGAGCGGCCGGTCAACGATCGGCGGGCGCCGTTGCCGCGAGCAGTTCGACGCGCTCACCGACGAGGAGTGCCCCCGTTTTTCGACGGTGGCATACATGCCGAAGATGACCGCCGCCGTGACGCCAGGTTGATGGAGACTGCCCCCGGTGCGGTTGACCTGCCGGCGAGGGGACGACCAACAGGGCCTCCGAGAACCAAGGCCGGCCGACCGGCCGATGTGGTCCTTCAGGCGGCGAGCGGACGTGCCGACTCAGAGACAGAAGAACCCCGCCGGCCCAGAAGCCGTGGGGGTTCAACTCGGTGTCCGAGGGGGGACTTGAACCCCCACGCCCTATACGGGCACTAGCACCTCAAGCTAGCGCGTCTGCCATTCCGCCACCCGGACGAGTGCGGGATCAGAGTACCCGACCGCCCGACCGGTTCGGCGCACCCCTTCGCCCGTCCGCGGGTACGTCGCCGCCCCGTGTCCGGCCGCCGGTGTTCAGCGGCTCGCCACCGCCACCCGGCCCCGGCCTGCGCGCTTGGCCTCGCAGAGGGCGGTGTCGGCTGCGGAGTAGAGCGCCCGGAGGTCCTGCGTGGAGCGCGGCAGATGCGCGACGCCCACGCTGATCGACAGCGCCAGCACGGTGCCGTCGGCCAGCACCAGCGGCTCGGCGCGCACCGCGGCCAGCAGCTCCTCGGCGCGGCGGGCGGCCACGTCCGCGGCGCAGCCGGGCAGCGGGACGGCGCGCTCGTCACCGCCCAGGCGAGATCACCCGGAACGCGTCGAACGCCTGGGCCGCGGCGGAGGAGTCCTCGGTCACCAGGTTCAGCAGGCGCAGCAGGCCGACGCCGCCGAGCGCGACAGCCGCGCAGGCACCGGGGCGATCCAGACGTTCGGCCGGCCCCAGAGCGCAGACCGCGGCCGCGACGACCTGCACGGCCACCCCGATCCACGACGCGGTCACCAGCAGGGGGCGGCCGGACGACTCCTGGAACGTGTTGAAGCCCGCCAGGACCGCCGCGCTCACGACGAGGATCAGGGCGGCGCTGCGCAGCGACGCGCGCGGATCGCGTGCGCGCAGCGACAGCATCAGCCTCATGCCGAGGGCTTCGGCACCGGGTACGGCGCGGGCGAACGCGGTTCCCCGATCGGGAGGTCGTGGCCGGCGCGGGCCCCGGTGCCCACCGGACCTAGGCTCGACGGCGTGAGCAGCCCCACGGGATCCCAGGCCCAGGACGAGGTCGCCGAGCTCCTCTCCGAGCTCATCCGCATCGACACGACCAACACCGGCGACACCGCCACGAGCGCGGGGGAGCGGGCCGCCGCCGAGTGGGTCGCGGGCAGGCTCGACGAGGTCGGCATCGACTCGGTCATCCACGAGTCCGAGCCCGGCCGGGCCAGCCTGGTCGCCCGCATCCCCGGCGCCGACTCGAGCCGCCCGGCGCTGCTCGTGCACGGCCACCTCGACGTCGTCCCCGCCGATCCGGCCGAGTGGAGCGTGCACCCGTTCTCCGGCGAGGAGCGCGACGGCTACGTCTGGGGCCGCGGCGCGGTCGACATGAAGGACATGGACGCCATGGTCCTGGCGCTGGTGCGCGAGTGGGCCCGCACCGGCGTGCAGCCGCCGCGCGACATCGTGCTCGCCTACGTCGCCGACGAGGAGGCCGGCGGCCGGCTCGGCGCGCGCTTCCTCGTCGAGGAGCACCCCGACCTGTTCGAGGGCTGCACCGAGGCGATCAGCGAGGTCGGCGGCTTCTCCATCACCGTCCGCGACGACCTGCGCCTCTACCTCGTGCAGACCGCCGAGAAGGGCCTGGCCTGGATGCGGCTCACCGCCGGCGGCAAGCCGGGGCACGGGTCGTTCGTGCACCACGAGAACGCCGTCACCCGGCTGTGCGAGGCGGTGGCGCGGATGGGCAGCCACCGCTTCCCGCTGACGCTGACCCCGCCGATGCGGGCGTTCCTCGACGCGGTCAGCGAGGCCTACGGCGTGGAGATCGACCCCGAGGAGCCCGAGGCGGCCCTCGCCCGGCTCGGCAGCATCGCGCGGATGATCGGCGCGGCGCTGCGCAACACCGCCAACCCCACGATGCTCGCCGCCGGCTACAAGGCCAACGTCGTCCCCGGGACGGCGACCGCGACCGTCGACGGCCGGTTCCTGCCGGGTCAGGAGGAGGAGTTCGAGCGGCAGCTGGCGCTGCTCGTCGGCGAGGGGATCCAGCGCGAGTGGATCGTCCACGACCAGGCCGTGGAGACGACGTTCGACGGGCCCCTGGTCGACCAGATGGTCGCGGCGCTCAAGGCCGAGGACGACGCCGCGCGGCCGGTGCCGTTCACCATGAGCGGCGGCACCGACGCCAAGAGCTTCGAGCGGCTCGGCATGCGCTGCTTCGGCTTCTCGCCCCTGCGGCTGCCCGCCGACCTCGACTTCGCCTCGCTGTTCCACGGCATCGACGAGCGGGTGCCGGTGGAGTCGCTGCGCTTCGGCATCCGGGTGCTCGACCGGTTCCTGCGGGCTGCATGATGCGGGGGTGACCTCTCCCACCCTCGGCCCCGGCTCCGTCGCGCTGATCACCGGAGGGACCGGCGGCTTCGGCCGCGCCCTCGCCGCGAAGCTGCGCGAGCGCGAGGTGACCGTCGTCCTCACCGACCTCGACAGCGAGCGCAACCGGTCGGTCGCCGCGGACCTCGGGGCGAGCTTCCTCCCGCTCGACGTCACCGACCGCGCGGCCAACCGGGCCGTGGTGGAGCAGGTCGAGGCCGAGCACGGCCGGCTGGACGCGGTCTTCCTCAACGCCGGCATCGCCGGGTTCGAGTCCGACGAGCTGTTCGACATGGACAGCTTCCTCAAGGTCGTCGACGTCGACCTGTTCGGCGTCGTCTACGGCGCCGCGGCCGCGCTGCCGGCGCTGCAGCGGGCCGGCGGCGGGTCGATCGTCGTCACCGCGTCGCTGGCCGGGCTCTCGCCGATGGCGACCGACCCCGGCTACAGCGTGGCCAAGGGCGGCGCGGTGGCCTTCGTGCGCTCGATGGCGCCGCGGCTGACCGGCGAGAACATCACCATCACCGCGATCTGCCCCGGCTTCGCCGACACCGCGATCATCGACCCGATCCGCGAGGAGTTCGAGAAGGCCGGCTTCCCGGTGCTCACCGCCGACGAGGTCGCCGACGCGATGATCGCCGCCTGGGCCTCCGGCGAGCCGGGCGCGGCCTACATCGTCCAGCCGGGCATCGGCGCGGTGCCCTACAGGTTCAAGGGCGTTCCGTCCGCGAAGACGGCGACCGGCGAGACCGCCGTCGTCCCCGAGGCGCTGCGCCCGCCGTCGATGCGCTGACCGCGGGACCGCGCACGATCAGCTGGGCTCACGGGAACGCGTCCCGGCTCGCGTCCTTACGTGAGCCAGGACGCCCGACGATCATCCGGGCTGATCGTGCGGCGGGGCTGACCGCCCGGGGGTGGTCCCGGGGCAGGCGGGCGCGGAAGACTGCGCCATGGCCGAGGCGCAGGTCCACCGCCGGATCCGCATGCGCGGGCGCGACCCGCTCCAGCCGCACCGCGCCGCGACCCCGCTGGAGCTGCTGTTCGACCTGACCTTCGTCATCGCCTACGGGACGGCGGCGAACGAGCTGGCGCACCTGCTCGCCGAGGGCCACATCGGGGCCGGCCTGGCCGGGTTCTCCTTCGCGGCGTTCGGCATCGCCTGGGCCTGGATCAACTTCACCTGGTTCGCCTCGGCCTACGACACCGACGACTGGGTGTTCCGGCTGGCCACGATGGTGCAGATGCTCGGGGTGCTGATCTTCGCGCTCGGGCTGCCGGCGATGTTCGCCTCGATCGACGAGGGCGCCGTCGTCAACAACGCCGTCATGGTCGCCGGCTACGTGGTCATGCGGGTCGCCATGGTGTTCCAGTGGCTGCGCGCGGCCCGGCAGGACCCCGCCCGGCGCAGCGCCTGCCTGACCTACGCCACCACGATCTCCATCGGGCAGGTCGGCTGGATCGCGCTGCTGGTCGCGCAGACGTCGGTCGGCGTCACGTTCGCGTGGGTCACGGTGCTGGTCCTCGTCGAACTCGTCGGGCCGGTGGTCGCCGAGTTCGGCAAAGGCGGGACCCCTTGGCACGCGCACCACATCGCCGAGCGGTACGGGCTCATGGTGATCATCGCGCTGGGGGAGGGGTTGCTGGGGACGACGGTGGCGATCGCCGCGGTGATCGGGCCGGAGGGGATGGGCTGGACGGTCGACGTCGTCGTCCTCGGCCTGGCCGGGACGGCGCTGATCTTCGGGCTGTGGTGGACCTACTTCGTGCTGCCCTGCGGGGACCTGCTGGCCCGGCACCGGCGGCGCAGCTTCGGCTGGGGCTACGGGCACATCGTCGTCTTCGCGGCGCTCGTCGCGGTCGGCGCCGGGCTGCACGCCGCGGCCCTCAAGCTCGAGCACCACAGCGCCCTCGGGACGCCGGGCACCGTGCTGACCGTGGCGGTGCCGGTCGCCGTCTACGTGGCGTCGAGCTACGCCCTCTACGACCTGCTCACCCGCACGTTCGACCCGTTCCACCTCCTGCTGCTCGCCGGCTCGGCGGCCGTGGTGCTGGCGTCGGTGGCGCTCGCCGCGGCGGGGCTGTCGCTCGCCTGGTGCCTCGCCGTCCTGGCGCTGACGCCGTGGGTGACCGTCGTCGGCTACGAGACCCTCGGCCACCGCCACCAGGACGAGGTCCTGGCGGCGGGGTGAGCGCTGAGGGCCCGGTGACGGCGGTCACCGCGGATCTGGCAGGGTCGGGGACATGCGTGCATGGCGGGTCCACCGGCTCGGCGACCCCTCCGACGTCATGTCCCTCGACGAGATCGAGCGGCCCACGCCCGGTGCGGGCCAGGTGCTGGTCAAGGTGCGGGCGGCGGCGCTGAACTTCCCCGACGTCCTGATGGCGCAGGGCACCTACCAGGAGCGGCCGCCGCTGCCGTACACGCCCGGGATCGAGCTGTGCGGGGAGATCGTCGACACCGGGCAGCGGGTGCTCGGCTCGCCGTCCGGAGGGCCCGGCGCGTTCGGCGAGTACGCGCTCATGGACGCCGCCATGGCGTTCCCGGTGCCCGAGGGCATGCCCGACGAGAAGGCCGCCGCGCTGTACCTGACCTACCAGACCGGCTGGGTCGGCCTGCACCGCCGCGCGCAGCTGAAGTCCGGCGAGGTGCTGCTCGTGCACGCCGGCGCCGGCGGCGTCGGCTCGGCGGCCATCCAGCTGGGCAAGGCCGCCGGGGCCACGGTGATCGCCACCGCGGGCGGCGAGCGCAAGGTCCAGGTGTGCCGCGACCTCGGCGCCGACCACGCCGTCGACTACACCTCCGAGGACTTCGTGCAGGTGGTCAAGGACGTCACCGGCGGGAAGGGCGCCGACGTCGTCTACGACCCGGTCGGCGGCGACGTGTTCGACAAGAGCCGCAAGTGCATCGCCTTCGAGGGCCGGCTGCTCGTCGTCGGCTTCACCAGCGGCCGCATCCCCGAGGCGCCGGCCAACCACGTGCTGGTGAAGAACTACAGCGTCGTCGGCCTGCACTGGGGGCTGTACCGCACATTCGACCCGGCGCTGTTCGGCATGGTGCACGAGGAGCTCGACCGGCTCTGGAGCGAGGGCCACATCGACCCGCTGGTCAGCCAGGCGCTGCCGCTGGAGGAGGCCCCCCAGGCGCTCAAGTCCCTCGCCGACCGCAACACCGTCGGCAAGGTCGTCCTCGTCCCCTGAGCGGCCCCCTGCAGGGTCCCGCCGCGAGCCTGCGAGCGGTGGGGCAGGGGGTTCCTTCTCAGTGCGACTGGGGCCTGCCGAGGCGGGCCTTGGTCGTTTCGACGTCCAGGCCGTGCAGCCGCAGCAGGTTCTCGCCGAGGATCTTGCGCTTGGCCTGGTCGGTGAGCTGCGGATAGCCGTAGCCCTCGCACAGGTCCTGCGGGATGGAGAAGTCCATGAACGCCCGCAGCGCCCACTGCGGGTGGAAGATCGGCGCCTCCGACCCGTAGACGATCTTGTCCTCGCCGCACCAGAAGAGCAGCTTGCCGATGATCTCGGCGAACATCCGGGGCGACCGGACGATGAAGTTGATCGTCGCCGCGATGGAGGCGTACAGGTTGGGATGACGGATCAGCTGCCAGCAGGTCTCGTCGATGAACGGCAGCCCGACGTGGAAGATCACGAAGTTGATGTCGGGGAAGTTGGCGGCCGCGCCGTCCATGTCCCAGGTCTGGGTCGCCTCGACCGGCTGCGGGCCGAGCGGCACGCCCTTGTGCACCCCGATCAGGTTGACCCCGAGCTCCTGGGCCTTCTCGAAGATCGGGAAGGCGACCTGCGGGTCGTCCATCCGCCACGGGAACGGCGAGCCGTAGTCGTAACGGACGTTGTAGAACTTGAACGCCTTGGCGCCGAACTCGCCGACCTGCCGCTCCATGAGGTCGATCGCCCTGCGCCCCTCCAGCGGGTTCACCGAGCCCCAGAAGACGGTGCGGTCGGGGTCGCGGGCGGCGAGCTCGGTGCAGGTCTCCCACGGGGAGAGCCCGTCGCGGAACAGATCGGTCAGCGGCAGCGGCATCGCCACGAGCATGTCGGTGTCGGACTCGTCGTAGACCATCTGCCGGATGTCCGACGGCGTCCACTCCTTGAGGTACTCCTCGGCGGACAGATGCGTCTCGTCGTCGGGTGTGAGCACCGAGTGGAAGGCGTAGAGGTGGTTGTTGAACATCAGCCCCTCGGGCCCGTAGGCGTTCTTCGGGGTGAAGTTGAACGGGTGCGCGACCCCGTCGAACACGAACGCGTCACCGATCACGGCTGACCTCCAGGGCGGCTAGGTACGCGTCCCGGTCGCCGGCGGCGATCGGGTCGGGCAGGAAGCGGAGCGTGCGGCGGGCGCTCTCCGAGAGGCGGTCGGTCGTCCAGGCCTCGTCCCAGACGATCTCGACCTCGCAGGAGTCGACGTCGGGGGAGGCGCCGATCGCCGCCTCGACGTCGGTGAGCACGCGGCCGGCGAACGGGCACCAGCCCGAGGTCAGCAGCAGCTCCACGCGGGCGTGCCGGTCCTCCACGGTGACCGACCGGAGCAGGCCCATGTCCACGACCGAGATGCCCTTCTCGCGGCAGCACGGGTCGTACACGCCGGACAGGGCGCGCACCGCCCACTCCGGCGCCGGTGCGGACGTCATGGCCGCATGGTGGAACCGGACCGGCCCGGACGGAAGGGGCCGGATTTCAGATGGCGACCAACGGGCGGCGATCCTCAGGCCAGGACCAGCGCGCGCGACACCCGGCCGGCGCCGGTCAGCAGGGTGCGCCGGCCGTCGCGGGCGGCGGGGGAGGTGACGACGGCGACCGCGCCGACGCCGTCCGGCGTGGCCACCGCCGCGGCCAGGCAGGCGACCCCGACGGCGTACTCGCCCTCGTCCACCGCGACGTCCCCGGCCGGCGGCAGCTGCAGGCGACGGCGGTCGACCACGGTGCGCGGCGTCAGGTCGTGCAGCGGGTGCCGGCTGAAGTACTCGTCGCGGTCGGCGGCCGGCAGCTGGCCGAGGATGCTCTTGCCGAGGGCCGTGGCGTGCCCGGCGTCGTGCACGCCGACCCACAGGTCGATCCGGGGGGCGCGGGGGCCGTCGACGATCTCCGCGACGACGATCTCCCCGTCGACGTAGCGGCCCAGGTAGACCGCGCCGCCGAGCTCGTCGCGCAGCCACTCGAGGGCCGGCCGCGCGAGCGCGACGCCGCGGGCCGCCGTCCCGTGCCGGCGGACGACGTCGATCCGGTGGCCGAGCACGTAGGAGCCGTCGTCCAGCCGCTGCAGCCAGCCCTCGTGGGCGCAGGTGCGCAGCAGGTGGTAGGTCGTGGCCAGGGGGAGCCCGGCGGCGCGGGCGACCTCTTTCGCGCGGGCCCGCCCGCCGTGCTCGGCGATGATCTCCAGCAGCCGCAGGGCCCGCTGCACCGACTGGATGAGCGTCGGCTGCCCCGGTGCTGCGCCCACGGCCCGCTCCTCTCGCGGCGGAGACCCACGATGGCAGAACCGGGGGCCGGCCGGGGGCCCGGCGCTCGTGGCCGAGTCGGCGCTACCGACCCGCCGGCGCGGCAGGCGCCACCCCGGTGGGCACGCTCGCGGCCTGGTCACCCCACGGGTTGTCGATGACGTAGCGCCAGCTGCCGTCGCTCTGCCGCTGGGCGACCTCGGCGGTCGTGCTGCCCACGCTCAGCGGCTCGCCGTCCGGGCCGGTGCCGTCGATCGACCAGGTGCACGACAGGTACGCCACCGCGCCCACGGTCACGACGACCTTGCTGTCCATGGTCAGCCGCCCGTTCAGCGCCAGGAACGCCTCGATCGCGGCGCGCACCTCGCCTCGCGAGACCTGCCCGGGCGCGACGACGACGGCGGCGTCGTCGGTGTAGAACTCCAGGAGCCGTTCGACGTCCCGGGCGTTGAATGCCTCCTGGAACAGCGGGTGGATCTGCTCCGGCGTGGTCGCGGGCATGGCGGCTCCTCGGGTCGCTGCCGATGGGACCGGAGCCTGCTCGGCGTGGCGCGGGCGCGGCTGCCCCGGTCTCCGCCGGGGCACTGCCCCGGGCCGCCCCCCGGCGCGCGGGCACCCTCCGCCACGGGCGGATCACCGTCGGCCGCGTGGGCGCCTCGGCCCCCGGGGAGCGGCCGCTAGATGACCGGCTTGGGCAGGTAGGACAGCCGCGACCGGCGCCGCATGATGACCTTCCGGGTTCCGTCGGCGTGCAGCTGGAGACGGGCGAGCTCCCAGCCGCCGGTCTCGGCCTGCAGGCTCAGCATGGTCGCCGCTGCGGATCGGGACGTGCCCGCCGGGATCCGCAGCGGCGCGAACTCCCACTCCGCGACCGCCTCCATGCGGCCGATTGTGCCCTCCGGACGCCGGGCCGTCACCCGTTCGTCACCCGGCGGCCGCACCCCGGCCCTGCCGGGCGCGTGCCCGGGCGGCACGATGAGACCCGTCGCGGCACCCGATCCGAGGAGGACCACGTGACGGAGCCCGGTTCGATCAGCGACGTGCCCGACGCCGACCGCGCCGAGCAGGAGGCGCTCCTCGACCCGCCGGCCGTGGGGCTGGCCGGCGACGCCAGCGCGCCGGCGGAGGACGTCCCGGAGGCCGACGCGCTCGAGCAGCAGCTGGCCGCCCGGCCGGGCGGGGCCGGCGGCCCGCGGCGGCCGGTGGGCGACCGGGAGGCGGACGACGCCGACGTCCTGGAGCAGGAGGCCGACGTGCCGGTCGACGAGGACGACGTCCTCAGCTGAGCAGCGGCCGGCGACTCCCGTGGCGAGGGTCGCCGGCCGCCGCCGCTGAACTGCCTGCCTACGGGACGACCTGGTACCGGGTGATCATCCCGGCGGCGATGTGGTCGTTGACGTGGCAGTGGTAGAGCCAGATGCCCGGGTCGTCGGGCGTCATGTCGGCCGTGACCATCTGGGCCGGCAGCAGCGAGACGACGTCGGTGCGCATCCCGTTGGCCACCACGGTGTTGCCGTGCCAGTGCGGGGTGTGCAGATCGACCTCGGTACCCATCGCCATCAGGTACCAGCGGACGTGCTGGCCCACCTTCACCGTCATGCCGGTCCCGGCGGTCGTACCGAGCGGCTGGTTGCCGTAGACGTAGCCGTTGATGTTGTGCATCAGGTTGGACTCGCCGAACTCCTCGTCGTCGAGCAGGGCGGGGTCCAGCCCGGCGGCCGCCATGTTCGCCGGCATGTCCAGGCTCTGGTTCTCGTCGTCGACCTGGAACACGTTGACGATCTCGCGGTCGACGTCCTTCGGGGTCCCGTCCGGCCGGGCCATGCCCTTCCGGGTCACGATGACCGGGCCCATGAGGCCGCTGTAGGTGTCGCCGACCTCGTCGGTGTGCGAGTGGTACATCCACATCACCGAGCTGCCCTCCATCGGCCCGGGGCCGGCGCGGTCGGGCACGGTGTAGTCGTAGGTGTAGGTGGTTCCGGGCGGGACGGCGTCGTCGCCCTGCTCGGCCGCGGTGGTGCCGTCGGCGTAGGGGGCACCCTCCGAGCGCTTCTCGTAGCGCAGGCCGTGCATGTGGATGCTGACCGGCCGGTCGAGGTTGTTCTTGAAGACGATGCGCACCGTGTCGCCGACGACGGCGTGGATCACCGGGCCGAGATCGCCGAGGTGCTCCCACTCCGGGGGCCGGGGCTTGAGCGTGGCGAAGGTGTCGTCGGTGTACTCCCGGTACAACGACTTCCCGTACGTGCTGCCGATCCGGTCGGGACCGGACCCCACGAACACGTTCGCCGTGTCGTCGAAGGGCTGGCCGGAGATGTCGTTGGTGCCGTCCGGCGCGTAGTTCCAGTCCACGTGGTCGGCGGCGATGTAGTACACCCGCGCCTGCCCGGCGCCGGCCTCGTCCGGCGCCGGCGCGCGGGTCAGGTCCAGCGCGACGACGACGGCGGCGACGAGCACCGCCACCGCGACGACCGTCGCGGCGATCGACGCGGCCCAGCGCCTCGGCGACGTCCTGCGCGGCGCGCGGCGCCGTTCCTCCTCTGTGGTGATCTCCATGATGGCCCCCCTGAGCCGAAACCCCGGCCGGTCCACTCCGGCTCCCCGTCGGGTTCGAAGCGGGATCCTCGGGCAGTTGCAGAGGCCAACAGAACCCCCAGCGAAGGGGTCCCCGGACCACCAGTGGTGGGGCGAAATTGCTTGAAAATTGCAGGTCAGGGGCCTGTTTCGGCTCAGCGCGCGACCTCTCGGACCCGAGACCTTCCACCGGCGGCGTGAGTTTGGTTAGGCTGCCCTAACTTCACTCCACGAGGGGCCGCCATGACCGCCTGTCCCGAGCCCGCGACCGCGCGCGCCCTCCGCCCCGGCCCGGCCGAGCGCGCCCGCACGGTCGCCGCCGCGGCGGGCGGCACCGTCTGCGCGGCCGGCGTCGAGGCCCACCTGCCGCTGGCCCACGCCGTGACCGCCGACGGCCGCGTGCTGCTGGTCGTGCCGGCCGACGGGCCGCTGGCCGCCGCGGTGGCCGCGGCGCCGCAGCGCGACCTGACCGCCCTGGTGATGGTCTGCGACCGGGCGCCGGTGCCGCTGCGCCGCCCGGTGCGCGCGCAGCTGTGGCTCTCCGGGTGGGCCACCCGGCTGCCCGAGCGGGACGTGCGCCCGGCGCTGCTCGCCTTCGCCGACGTGCGGCCGGCGGCGGCCCTGCTGGACGTCGGCCGGACGGCGACCCTGCTGCGGCTGGACCTCGCCGAGGTGGTCCTGCGCGACGGGTGCACCGTGACCGAGGTCGGCCCGGAGGAGTTCGCCTCCGCGGCCCCGGACCCGCTCGCCGGCATCGAGGCGGCCACACTGGCCCACCTCGACGCCGACCACCCGGAGTTCCTCGCGCGGCTGACCGCCCGGCTCGCGCCGGAGGACGTCGGCCCGGACGACGTCGTCCGCCCCCTCGGCCTGGACCGCTTCGGCCTGCGGCTGCGCGTCGAGCGGCCCGTCGGGCACCGCGACGTGCGGCTGGCCTTCCCGCAGCCGCTGACCTGCCCCGGTCAGCTGGGCGCGGCCATGCGGGCGCTGGCCTCCCGCTAGTCGCCCTCCACCGCCTCGGCCAGCAGCGCCGCCAGCCGGGTCCGCCGCGGCCGGACGTCGACCTCCCGCACCGCCCGCGCCAGCGCCGCGCCGCTGGCGTGCACGATCGACAGGTGCTGCTGCGCGCGGGTCAGCGCGGTGTAGACCAGCGGCCGCGACAGCATCCCGCCGGCCTCCGGCGGCAGGACGACGACCACGCCCGGCCACTCCGAGCCCTGCGCCCGGTGCACGGTGATCGCCCAGCCGTGCCGCAGGTCGAACAGCGCCTGGCCGGTGCACGTCACCGGTCCGGAGGCGAACGCGACGTCCAGCGACCCCTCGCCGGTGCCGGTGACCACGCCCACCTCGCCGTTGGCGAAGCCGATCGGCTCGAGGTCGAGGTGGTTGGCGGTCGCGACCACGCGGTCGCCGGGGTCGAAGCCGAACACCGTGCCGTCGCCGGGGTTGAGCCTGGCCTTGAGCGCCTTGTTCAGCTCGATCGTGCCGGCCGGGCCGCGGTGCACTGGGGTGACCACCTGCACCGAGCCCGGGTCGATGCCCAGCGCCCGCGGGATCGAGTCGGTGACCAGCTGCACCACCCGCCGGGACGCCTCCGCCGATCCGGTCGCCGGGACGATCACGACCTCGCGGTCCGGCGAGTCCACCGGCGGCAGCTCGCCGCCGCGGACCGCCGTCGCCAGCCGGGCGATCGCCCCGCCCTCGGCCTGCCGGTACAGGGTGGTCAGCTCGGTCACCGGGACGGCGCCCGAGTCGATCATGTCCCCGAGCACGTGGCCGGGGCCGATCGAGGGCAGCTGCGCCGGGTCGCCGACCAGCAGCAGGTGGGTGCCGTCCTGGCAGGCCTCGAGCAGCGCCGCGGTGAGCTCGACGTCGAGCATCGAGGCCTCGTCCACCACGACCACGTCGGCGTCGAGCGGCCACTCCTCGTTGCGCGCGAACCCGCCGGTGGTGCCCTGCGCGCCGAGCAGCCGGTGCACGGTCACCGCGGGGTGGTCGGTGAGCTCCTCCAGCCGCTTGGCCGCCCGGCCGGTGGGCGCGGCCAGCGCGACCTCGCTGCCCTTGGCCCGCAGCAGCTGCACGATCGCGGCCACCGTCCGGCTCTTGCCGGTGCCGGGCCCGCCGGTGAGCAGCGAGACCCCGGCGCCCAGCACCTGGGCGACCGACTTCTTCTGCTGCTCGTCCAGGCCCTTGGCCACGCTGCGCACCGACGCGGGATCGGCGATCCGCTCCGCGGTGGCCATCAGCCGCTGCACGTTCTCGGCCACCGCCTCCTCGGCCATGCCGTACCGGGCCAGCGACAGGGTGCGCAGCGCCGGGTCGGGCTCCTCGTCGGACTCGGGGTCGAACGGCGGCTCGTGCTCCAGCACCTCGCCGGACTCCACCGCGGCGACCACCGCGGCCGCCCGGTCGGTGAGGCCCTCGGCCCGCAGCGCGGCCACGACCAGGTCGGCGGGCAGGACGGTGTGCCCGTCGCGGGTCGCCGTCCGCAGGGTCTGCGCGACGATCGCCCGGCCGCGGCGGGAGTCCTGCCGGTTCGCGCCCGGCAGGATCGCGATCGCCAGGCGGTCGGCGTCGGTCAGGGTGACGCCGGTCAGGCCGAGCAGTGCCCACGGGTCGTCGCGCAGCCGCCGGCCGGCGTCCGGCCCGAGGGCGTCGGTGACGCCGGCGGCCAGCTTCGCCTCGAGCCCGGCGCCGAGGAGCAGGCCGACCACCTCGTAGGCCGGCGCGGCGGCCAGGAAGCTGGAGAACAGCCGCTCGGCGCGCTGCCGGCCGACCCGGGGCAGCTTCATCAGCCGGTCGGCGGTGACGTCGTCCGGACCGGTGATGCCCGCCCCGGGCAGCTCGGCCGCCGTCCGCTTGCCCAGGCCGGGCCACAGCCCGGCGGCGCAGAAGGCGGCGAAGACCTGGTCGGGAGGGCTGCTCATCGGCGCTCGGGGTAGCCGAAGGGGGGCGCGGAGACGTCCTCGAGCGCGGTGCGGATCGCCGCCGGCAGCCGGACGCCCTCGGCGTCGAGCGAGGCCTGCAGCTGGTGCGCCGTCCGCGCGCCGACGACCGGGGCGACGACGCCCGGGCGGTCGCGCACCCAGGCCAGCGCCACCGCGAGCGGGGTGGTGCCCAGGCCCTCGGCGGCGGTGATCACCGCCTCGACGATCCGGTCCGACGTCGCCGAGCGCAGCCCGTCGATGAAGCCCTGCCACTGCGGGGAGGCGCCGCGCGACTCGGTCGGGGTGCTGTGCCGGTACTTGCCGGTGAGGATCCCGCGGCCCAGCGGCGACCAGGCGAGCACGCCCAGCCCCAGCGCCTCGGCGGCCGGCACCACCTCGCGCTCGACCCCGCGCTGCAGCAGCGAGTACTCCACCTGGGTGCTCACCAGCGGCGTGCGGCCGGGCCAGGCCCGCTGCCAGGTCGCCGCCTGGGCGGTCTGCCAGCCGGTGAAGTTGCTCACGCCGACGTAGCGGACCCGCCCGCTGGAGACGGCCTGATCGCACGCGGCGAGGGTCTCCTCGAGCGGGGTGGTGTCGTCCCAGGCGTGCAGCTGCCAGAGGTCGACGTGGTCGACGCCCAGGCGCTCCAGCGACGCGTCGAGCGCGGCCAGCAGGTGCCCGCGCGACGCGCCCCTGCCCATCGGTCCCTCCGCCGTCCGGCCGACGGCCTTGGTGGCGAGCAGCACGTCGGCCCGGGGGACGACGTCGGAGAGCAGCCGGCCGAGGACGCGCTCGCTCTCGCCCCCGCAGTAGACGTCGGCGGTGTCGACGACGGTGCCGCCGGCGTCGACGAAGGCGGTGAGCTGCATCGCGGCCTCGTCCTCGTCGGTGTCCCGGCCCCAGGTCATCGTCCCCAGCGCCAGCCGGGAGACGACCAGGCCGCTGCGCCCCAGCGCCCGTTGCTCCACGAGCGGCCAACCTACCGGCGGAGGGGGACGACGGCCGGGGACCGTCCCCACCCCGGAGCGGCGCGTCCGGTCACCCAGGGAGGCCGCCTACCCTGACCTTCCGTGCCTGCCGCAACGCCGTCCGTGCCCGTCGTCCCGCAGCCGAGGGGCTGAGCGGCGTGGGCTGGTTCGAAGCCGTCGTCCTGGGCCTGGTGCAGGGGCTCACGGAGTTCCTGCCGATCTCCTCCAGCGCCCACCTGCGCATCGTGGGGGAGGCCTTCGGCTGGGACGACCCCGGCGCGGCGTTCACCGCGATCACCCAGATCGGCACCGAGGCCGCCGTCCTGCTCTACTTCCGGCGCGACATCGCCCGGATCGTCTCGGCCTGGGTGCTCTCGCTGTTCGGGAAGCGCAAGCACGACCCGGACGCCCGCATGGGCTGGCTGATCATCCTCGGCAGCATCCCGATCATCGTCCTCGGCCTGCTCTTCCAGGACCGGATCGAGACCAGCCTGCGCGACCTGCGGATCGTCGCGATCGCGCTGGTGGCGTTCTCGCTGATCCTGTTCTGGGCCGACCGGGTGGGCCGCAAGAAGCTGGAGCTGGCCGACCTCAGCGCCCGCGACGGCGTCCTCTACGGGCTGGCCCAGGCGCTGGCGCTCATCCCGGGCGTCTCGCGGTCCGGCGGGACGATCACCATGGGCCTGTTCCTCGGCTACACCCGCGCGGCGGCGGCCCGGTACTCCTTCCTGCTGGCCATCCCGGCGGTGCTCGGCTCGGGCTTCTTCCAGGCCTACGAGGCGCTGACCGGTGACCTCGCCGGCGGGCAGGTCGACTGGGGGCCGACGATCCTGGCCACGGTCATCGCCTTCGCCGTCGGGCTCTCGGTGATCGCCTGGCTGCTGCGCTACCTCAACCGCGGCAGCTTCACCCCGTTCGTCGTCTACCGGGTGGTGCTCGGCCTGCTCGTGCTCGGCCTGGTCGGCGCCGGCGTCCTGGCTCCCCGCTGAGCGGTTCCGTAGCCTCGACCCGTGACGACGGTCGTGCTGCTGCGCCACGGGCGGACGACGGCGAACACCGGCGGCGTCCTGGCCGGGTGGACGCCGGGCGTGCAGCTCGACGAGACCGGCCTCGAGCAGGTGCGGGCCGTCGCGGCGCGGCTGGCGCCGGTTCCGCTCGCCGCGGTGGTCAGCAGCCCGCTGGAGCGCTGCGTGCAGACCGCGCAGGCCGTCGTCGGCGACCGGCAGCTGGAACTGCAGACCGACGACCGCCTCGGCGAGGCGAAGTACGGGGACTGGACCGGGCGGCCGCTCAAGGAGCTGGTCAAGGAACCGCTGTGGAAGGTGGTCCAGCTGCACCCGTCCGCGGCCGTGTTCCCGGGCGCCGAGGGGGAGGGGCTGGCACAGACGCAGGCGCGGGCCGTCGCCGCGGTCCGGGAGTGGAACGCCAAGCTGGGCCCCGAGGCGGTCTGGCTGGCCTGCAGCCACGGCGACGTGATCAAGGCGGTGCTCGCCGACGCGCTCGGCCTGCACCTGGACTCGTTCCAGCGGATCGTCGTCGACCCGGCCTCGATCTCGGTGATCAGCTACACCGACACCCGGCCGTTCGTCGTCCGGATGAA
This sequence comes from Geodermatophilus sp. SMS 5-13, assembly GCF_059428245.1. NCBI lineage: Bacteria > Bacillati > Actinomycetota > Actinomycetes > Geodermatophilales > Geodermatophilaceae > Geodermatophilus > Geodermatophilus sp. SMS 5-13. The sequence goes on along the minus strand of NZ_CP165729.1, from coordinate 2,866,377 downwards.
CGACACCGGGGGCGACGTGGCCGCCCTGCTGCCGCCGCCGAAGAAGCGGCGACGCCGCAAGACGGAATCGGACGCCGTCGTCGGCGGCGGCGCCGGACCGGGCGCCTGAGCCCGGTGTCATCGGCTGGACCTGCCCCGACGCCCGCGTAACCTGGGGCCCGTGCCACGCCAGGTCCACCTCTTCGATCGCCCGACCCGGTTCGTCGCCGGCACGGTGGGCCAGCCCGGAGACCGCACCTTCTACCTGCAGGCCTCCGATGCCACCGGCCGGACCATCAGCGTCGCCCTGGAGAAGACCCAGGTGCAGGTGCTCGCCGACCGCATGAGCGAGCTGCTCGACGAGATCGCCGCCCGCGCCAACACCGTCATCCCGCCCGACGCCGACGTCGACGACCTCGACCCGCTCACCCCGCCGGTCGACGAGGAGTTCCGGGTCGCCGCCATGGGCCTGGCCTGGGACGGCGAGGCGCAGGCCGTCGTCGTCGAGGCCGTCGCCGCCGGTGACGAGCCGATCGAGGAGGAGGCGATCCTCTCCGACGCCGAGGAGGGCCCCGACGCGCTGCGCGTGACCATCACGCCGGGCGCGGCGCGGGCGTTCGTGGCCCGGGCCCGCCGCGTCGTGGCCGCCGGGCGGCCGCCGTGCCCGCTGTGCTCGCTGCCGCTGGACCCGACCGGCCACGTCTGCCCCCGGCAGAACGGCTACCGCCGCTGACCGGCGGCGTCCTCCCGCCGATGAGCGAACAGCCCGAGCCGGTCGCCGCGAGTGACCTGCGGCCCCCCGCCGACGACGCCGAGTCCGCCGTCCTCCTGGCCGACGGCGAGATCGACCTCGAGGGGCGGCTGCTCGACGCGTCGAACGTGACCCTGATCGGCACGATCCGCACGGGCACGCTCGAGGCCGAGTGCGTCTACAAGCCGGTGGCGGGGGAGCGGCCGCTGTGGGACTTCCCCGACGGCACCCTCGCCGGCCGCGAGGTCTCCGCCGCCCTCGTCTCGGAGGCCACCGGCTGGCGGATCGTGCCGCCGACCGTGCTGCGCGACGGTCCGTTCGGGCCCGGCATGGTGCAGCTGTGGATGGACGGCGACCCCACCGTCGACCTGGCCGCGTTCGTGCGGCAGGACCTCCCGGCGCTGCGGCGGATGGCGGTCTTCGACGCCGTGGTCAACAACGCCGACCGCAAGGGCGGGCACATCATCCCGATGCCCGACGGCCACGTGTACGGCGTCGACCACGGCATCTGCTTCTCCGTCGACCCCAAGCTGCGCACCCTGCTGTGGCGCTGGGCGGGCAAGCAGCTGCCCGCCGAGGCGGTCGAGGTGCTGGAGCGGCTGCAGGACGGGCTGCTCGGCGACCTCGGCGAGCAGCTGCACGAGCACCTCACCCGCCGCGAGGTGCGCCGCACGCAGCAGCGGGTCGCCGAGCTGCTGCGCACCCGCCGCCACCCCGAACCCTCGGGGGACTGGCCCGCCCTGCCCTGGCCGCCCTTCTGAGTTGCGCGAGATCTGCACAGTGGTCGCCTTCGAGGCCTCGAAGGCGACCACTGTGCAGATCTCGTCGGTGGACGGCTGCAGGATCAGCGACATGCCGCACCGCTCCCGCCTCGCCATCCTGCTGCTCGACCTGCCGCCCGAGCACCACGTCGCCGGCGTGGACTTCTGGTCCGCGGCCACCGGCCACCCGCTCGAGCCGGACTCCGCCGACGACGACTGGGCCTCGCTGGGCGTCTTCGGCGACGGCTTCAAGCTGGAGACACAGCGGACGGGGGCGGGGACGCCGCCGCGCTGGCACGTCGACATCGAGACCGACGACATCCCCGCCGAGGTGGCCCGGCTCGAGGCCCTCGGCGCGAAGCGGACGGCGGACATGGGCTCGTTCTGGCAGATGACCGACCCCGCCGGGCTGGTCTTCTGCGTCGTCGGCATCCAGACCGGCGAGGCGTTCGAGAAGTACGCCACCACCTGGCCCTGACGCCGGACTACTCGATCGTGACCAGGCCGATCATCGCGGCGGCCTGGGCGGGGTCGCCGTCCACGGTCAGCACCTCCATCCCCAGCCGGTGCCACAGCGCGAGCAGCAGGTCGCCGGCGTTGCCGGTGACCGCCGCGATCGGGAACGGCCGGGTGCCGGGGAAGAGGGTGCGCTCGGCGTCGGCGTCGACGGCGTGCAGGACGACGGGGTGCGCCCCGGCCGGCGGCCCTTCGGGCAGCACGCCCGGCACGAACACCTCCAGCCACTCGTCGATGCCGTCCAGCCCGACGTCGGCCGGGATCGGGCGCAGCTCGCCCAGCACCTGCTCGACGTCGGCAGTGTGCACGACGGTCTCGACCATCTGCCGGCGCAGCACGAACGCCACGTCGCGCCGCGGCGCCCACGTCCAGACCGGCTCGGCCGGCTCGGCGCCGTCCAGGGCGGCCTCCAGCTCGGCCGCCGACAGCGCGGCGAAGCCCAGCAGCTCGTCGTCCGGACGGCGCTGCGGCTCGGGGTAGGCCGACGGGTCCTGCGCCCGCGTGCGCACGATCCACGCCCAGAAGTGCTGCACCTCGGCCAGGTGCCAGACCAGGTCGGCCACGCTCCAGCCGGGGCAGCCCGGCACGTGCGCCGTCCACCCTCGCTCCAGCACCGCGGCCGCGGCCGCGTCGGCGAAGCGGGCGTTGGCCCGCTGCAGCACCGGCAGGTACTCGTCGAGCTCCATCTGCACTCCCTCCGGCGGCGGCCGCACGTGCGTGAGAGGACCGTAGGGCCACACGGGGACGGCCCGCGGTTTTCGTCCGCGTCGGACCTCGCCTCTAGGCTCGGCGTCGTGCTCTCCTGGCCCGCCCCGCTGCTGCCGACCCTGCCCGGGGCCGGCCCCGCCCTGAAACTGCACGACACCGCCCGCGGCGAGGTGGTGGCCACCAGCCCCGATCCGACCGCGCGCATGTACGTCTGCGGGATCACCCCCTACGACGCCACCCACCTGGGCCACGCGGCCACGTACCTGGCCTTCGACCTGGTCAACCGCGTGTGGCGGGACGCCGGGCACGCCGTCCACTACGTGCAGAACGTCACCGACATCGACGACCCGCTGCTCGAGCGCGCGGAGCGCGACCACGAGGACTGGATCGTCCTCGGCATGCGCGAGACGGCGCTGTTCCGCGAGGACATGACGGCGCTGCGCGTCCTCCCGCCCGACGACTACGTCGGCGCGGTCGAGTCGATCCCGCGGATCGTCGCCCACATCGAGGACCTGCTCGACGAGGGCCTGGCCTACGTGCTCGACGACGGCACCGGCGACGTCTACCACGACGTCGCCCAGGCGCCCGGGTTCGGCGGGGAGTCCCGCTACGACGAGGCCACCATGCTGCGGCTGTTCGCCGAGCGCGGGGGAGACCCCGACCGGCCGGGCAAGCGGCAGCCGCTGGACCCGATGCTGTGGCGCGGCGAGCGGCCGGGCGAGCCGTCCTGGTCGGGCCCCCGCGGCGTGGCCGGGCGGCCCGGCTGGCACATCGAGTGCGCCACCATCGCGCTGGAGACCATCGGTATGGGCTTCGACGTCCAGGGCGGCGGCAGCGACCTGGTGTTCCCGCACCACGAGTTCTCCGCCGTCCACGCCGAGGCGCTCACCGCCACCAAGCCGTTCGCGCGCACCTACGTGCACGCGGCGATGATCGGCCTGGACGGCGAGAAGATGAGCAAGAGCCGCGGCAACCTGGTCTTCGTCTCCCGGCTGCGCGGGGACGGCGTCGACCCGATGGCGATCCGCGTGGCCCTGCTCGCCGGCCACTACCGCACGGACCGGGAGTGGACGCCGGACCTGCTGCGCGCGGCCGAGGACCGGCTGGCGACCTGGCGCCGGGCAGTCGGCACCACCGCCGGCGCCCCCGCGGCCCCGGTGCTCGCCCAGCTGCGCGAGCGGCTCTCCGACGACCTCGACTCACCCGGCGCGATCGCGGCGGTCGATGCCTGGGCGCGGGCGACCCTCGACGGGGCCCGGGAGGACGACGGGTCGCCGGCCCTGGTCCGCGACGCCGTGGACGCCCTGCTCGGCGTGGCGCTGTAGCGGCATGGGCGACCGCTTCCGGCTCACCGGCCGCGCCGCCCGGGAGGCGGAGGAGGAGCAGCTGGCCCCGGCGGCCGCCCGCTCCACGGCCAGCCGCGGCCGCGCCGTCGGCGAGCCGGAGGATCCGCTGCGGACGGCGTTCGAGCGCGACCGCGACCGGATCCTGCACGCCAAGGCCTTCCGCCGGCTCAAGCACAAGACGCAGGTCTTCCTGAACCCCGACGGCGACCACTTCGTCACGCGGCTGACCCACACGCTGCAGGTCAACCAGGTCGCCCGCTCGCTGGCCCGGGCGCTGGGCCTCAACGAGACCCTCGCCGAGGCGATCGCGCTCGGGCACGACCTGGGCCACTCGCCGTTCGGGCACATCGGCGAGGACGCGCTCGAGCCGTACGTGCCCGGTGGCTGGCACCACGCGGCGCAGGGGGTGCGGATCGTCGAGGTGCTGGAGCACCTGAACCTCACGTGGGAGGTCCGCGACGGCATCCGGGCGCACAGCTGGAAGATCAGCCCGCCGCCGGCGACCCGCGAGGGCGAGTGCGTGCGCTACGCCGACCGGATCGGCTACCTGTCCCACGACGCCCTCGACGCCGTCCGCGCCGGGGTGCTGAAGGTGTCCGACCTGCCGGCCCGCGCCCGCGCCGTGTTCGGGGAGCCGGGCAGCGAGATGGTCGGCGCCATGATCGACGCGGTCGTCGAGGGCAGCCTGTCGCCGGAGAACTCCGCCGGCGTCGTCGTCATGGCGCCCGGGCCGCTCGAGGCCTTCCACGAGCTGCGGACCTTCATGTTCGAGCGGGTCTACGGGTCCCCGACCGCGGCCGGGCAGAAGCACGTGGCGATCGACGTCATCCGGCGGCTGGTCGACCACCACCTGGCCCATCCCGAGCTCATCCCGGCCAGCTACCGGGACACCTCGGCCGATCCGGTCACGCAGGTCGTCGACTACGTCTCCGGGATGACCGACCGGTTCGCGCTGTCCATGCACGACCGCCTCTTCGACGACGACGCGTCGTCCCGGATGACCCCGCTGCTGCGCACGTCCTGAGCCTGCCCCGCGGATCGGGTGCGCCAGCATCGTCGTGATGTCCCGAAAGCGCCCACTCGGGGCGACCTGCGGTTGCACTCGGATCAGTTTCGGTATAGATCAGGACGCACACCCGCCCGGTGCCGGCAGAGAGCGTCTTCGGACAATCGGGGTACGTCGCCGGGCGGGTGGCTGCTGGAGCCCCCACTCATCGACGAGGAGTCACGTCGCCGAGTCGACATGTCGCCACGTCGACCGTTATCCCCAACTTACTCCGCGCCGTCAGGCGCGCGAGCCGCGCTCGTACGCGCGAAACCGTACTCAGTTGGAGGAGCCGCGGCGCCGGAGGTAGCGCTCGAACTCGCGGGCGATCGAGTCGCCGCTGGCACGGGACAGGTCGTCCTCGGTGGCGCGCTCCTCCAGCGAGCGGACGTACTCGACCACCTCGGCGTCCTCGTTGGCCATCTCGTCGACCGTCTTCACCCAGTCGTCGGCCTGCTGGGGAAGCGCCCCCATGGGCACGGTGAGGTCCAGGACCTCCTCGACCCGCTGCAGCAGCGCGACGGTCGCCCGGGGGGAGGGCGGCTGCGAGACGTAGTGCGGCACCGCCGCCCAGAAGCTGATCGCCGGCAGCCCCGCCTGCACGCAGGCGTCCTGGAAGACGCCGAGGATCCCGGTCGGGCCCTCGTAGCGGGACGCCTCCAGCCCCCAGCGCTGCGCGGACTCGGTGTCGTAGGCCGAGCCGGAGACCGGCGTGGGGCGGGTGTGCGGGGTGTCGGCGAGCAGGGCGCCCAGGCCGACGACGGTGTGGACGTCGAGCTCGCGGCAGAGCTCGATGAGCTCCTCGCAGAACCCGCGCCAGCGCATGTTCGGCTCGATGCCGCGGATCAGGACGACGTCGCGCTCGCTGCCCTTCGGCCGGGCCACCGAGATCCGGGTGGTCGGCCACTCGATGCGCCGGGACAGCCCGCCGATCAGCTGCACCGACGGGCGGTTGACCTGGAAGTCGTAGTAGTCCTCCGGGTCCAGCGCGGCGAGGGGGGTGGCGTCCCAGATGAGCTCGAGGTGCTCGACGGCTCCGGTGGCGGCGTCCCCCGCGTCGTTCCAGCCCTCGAAGGCGACCACCGCCACTGCGTCGGTGAGCCGGGGCAGGTCCTCAGGGGTGGACTTCGGGTCGATCACCTCTCCGAGCCTACGTCGGCCGACCCCCTCTCACCGGCTCCGTGCGACGTGTGGGGTGACAAGCCCGGCAAGGTTCGCCCGACAGGTGGACCGGCGTCGGGTGGGCCGCCCCGCTCCGTCACCGGAAGGTGAGACCATGGCAGCGTTGTTCGGGGACGACGAGGCGCCTATCCGCCCGTCGGAGTGCCGGAGCCCTGGCGCCCGACGCCGCAGTGGACACTGCCCGCTCGACGACCGAGGACCGCCATGCCGCACACCCCCGCCCTCCGCCCGGACGCCACCGCGGAGCTGACCGCCCTCCTCGAGCGGCGCATCCTGGTGCTCGACGGGGCCATGGGGACGGCGATCCAGCGGCACCGCCCGGACGAGGCCGGTTACCGCGGCGAGCGGTTCGCCGACTGGCCGACCGACCTGCAGGGCAACAACGACCTGCTGAGCGTCACCGCGCCCGCGATCGTCTCCGGCATCCACCGCGAGTACCTCGAGGCCGGCGCCGACCTGATCGAGACGAACACCTTCAACGCCACCCGGGTCTCGCTGTCCGACTACGGCATGGCCGACCTGGCGTACGAGCTCAACGTCGCCTCGGCGCGGCTGGCCCGCGAGGCGTGCGACGCGATGACCGCGCGCACCCCGGACCGGCCGCGGTACGTGGTCGGCGCGCTCGGCCCGACCAACCGGACGGCGTCCATCTCGCCCGACGTCAACGACCCCGGTGCCCGCAACATCGGCTTCGACGAGCTGGTCGAGGCCTACCTGGAGCAGGCGAACGGGCTGGTCGACGGCGGCGCGGACGTGCTGCTCGTCGAGACGATCTTCGACACCCTCAACGCCAAGGCGGCGATCTTCGCGCTGGAGACGCTGTTCGAGCAGCGCGGCCGCCGGTGGCCGGTGATGATCTCCGGCACCATCACCGACGCCTCCGGGCGGACCCTCTCCGGCCAGGTCACCGAGGCGTTCTGGAACTCGGTGCGGCACGTCGAGCCGCTGCTGGTCGGCCTCAACTGCGCGCTCGGCGCCAAGGACCTGCGGCCCTACGTCGCGGAGCTGTCCCGCATCGCCGACACGTTCGTGTCCTGCTATCCCAACGCCGGCCTGCCCAACGCGTTCGGCGAGTACGACGAGGCGCCCGCCGACACCGCGGCCGTGCTCGGCGAGTTCGCCGCCAGCGGCCTGGTCAACCTGGTCGGCGGCTGCTGCGGCACGACGCCCGAGCACATCGCGGCGATCGCCGCGGCGGTCGAGGGGACGGCGCCCCGGGTCCCGGCGCGGGTCGCGCCCGCGCTGCGGCTCTCCGGGCTCGAGCCGCTCACGGTCACCGACGACACGCTGTTCGTGAACGTCGGCGAGCGCACGAACATCACCGGCTCCGCGCGCTTCCGCAACCTGATCAAGGCCGGCGACTACCCGACCGCGCTGACCGTCGCCCGCCAGCAGGTCGAGGCCGGCGCCCAGGTCATCGACGTCAACATGGACGAGGGGATGATCGACGGCGTCGAGGCGATGGACCGCTTCACGCGGCTGATCGCCGCCGAGCCCGACATCTGCCGCGTGCCGACGATGATCGACTCCTCGAAGTGGGAGGTCATCGAGGCCGGCCTGAAGAACATCCAGGGCAAGCCGATCGTGAACTCGATCTCGCTCAAGGAGGGCGAGGAGAAGTTCGTCCGCGAGGCGCGGCTGTGCCGCAAGTACGGCGCCGCCGTCGTCGTCATGGCCTTCGACGAGGCCGGCCAGGCGGACAACCTGGAGCGCCGCACGCAGATCTGCCGCCGCGCCTACGACATCCTCACCACGCAGGTCGGGTTCCCGGCCGAGGACATCATCTTCGACCCGAACGTCTTCGCCGTCGCCACGGGCATCGAGGAGCACGCGAACTACGGGCGGGACTTCATCGAGGCCACCCGCTGGATCACGTCGCACCTGCCCGGCGCGCTGGTCTCCGGCGGCATCTCGAACGTCTCGTTCTCCTTCCGCGGCAACAACCGCGTCCGCGAGGCGATCCACGCGGTGTTCCTGTTCCACGCGATCGCGGCCGGCCTGGACATGGGCATCGTCAACGCCGGGGCGCTGGAGGTCTACGACGAGGTGCACCCGGAGCTGCGCGCGCGGATCGAGGACGTGATCCTCAACCGCCGTCCGGACAGCACCGAGCGCCTCCTGGAGATCGCCGGAGACTTCGCCGGGGACGGCGCGGCGAAGGAGACCGCGTCCGAGGAGTGGCGGGCGCTGCCGGTCGCCGAGCGGATCACGCACGCCCTGGTGAAGGGCCTCGACGAGTTCGTCGAGGCCGACACCGAGGAGCTGCGCGCCGAGATCAGCGACCGCGGCGGGCGGCCGATCGAGGTCATCGAAGGCCCGCTCATGGCCGGGATGAACGTGGTCGGCGACCTGTTCGGGTCCGGGAAGATGTTCCTCCCGCAGGTCGTGAAGTCCGCCCGTGTCATGAAGAAGGCGGTCGCCTACCTCGTCCCGTTCATCGAGGCCGAGCGCCGCCCGGGCGACGCGGAGCGCAGCAACGGCCGGGTCGTCATGGCCACGGTCAAGGGCGACGTCCACGACATCGGCAAGAACATCGTCGGCGTCGTCCTGCAGTGCAACAACTACGACGTCGTCGACCTCGGGGTGATGGTGCCCGCCCAGCAGGTGCTCGACGCCGCCAAGGCGGAGGGCGCCGACATCATCGGCCTCTCCGGCCTGATCACGCCGTCCCTCGACGAGATGGCCAACCTGGCCGCCGAGATGGAGCGCCAGGGCTTCGACATCCCGCTGCTGATCGGCGGCGCCACGACGTCGCGGGCGCACACGGCGGTCAAGGTGGCGCCGCGCTACCACGGCCCGGTCATCTGGGTGAAGGACGCCTCGCGCTCGGTGCCGGTCGTGGCCGCCCTGCTCTCGCCGGAGCAGCGGCCGGGGCTGCTCGCCGAGACCGAGGCCGACTACGCCGCGCTGCGCGAGCGGCACGCCGCCCGCCAGGACACCCGAACCCTGCTGCCGATCGCCGCGGCGCGCGCCGCGGCGACCCCCGTCGACTGGCGCGGCTACACCCCGCCGCGGCCGCGCATGCTGCTGCAGCAGGCGAAGGACGTCTGCACCGGCCCGCAGTGCGACCACCGGCACGGCGAGATCACGCAGTTCGTGCGGACGTTCACCGACTACCCGCTCGACGAGCTGCGCGGCTACATCGACTGGCAGCCGTTCTTCACGACCTGGGAGATGCGCGGCCGGTTCCCGGACATCCTGCACAACCCCGCGACCGCGGAGGCCGCCCGGCGGCTGTACGAGGACGCCCAGGCGATGCTCGACCAGATCGTCGCCGGCCGGTGGCTGCGGGCGAACGGCGTCGTCGGGCTCTTCCCGGCCAACCAGGTCGAGGGCGACGACATCGAGGTCTACACCGACGAGACGCGCCGGACGGTCCGGGCGACGCTGCACCAGCTCCGGCAGCAGACCGAGGGCCGGGACGGCTCGCCGCGCAAGTCGCTGGCCGACTTCGTCGCCCCGAAGGACACCGGCCTGCGCGACTACATCGGCGCCTTCGCGGTCACCGCCGGGCTCGGTGCGCAGGAGCGCATCGCGGAGTTCAAGAAGGCCAACGACGACTACAGCGCGATCCTGCTGGAGGCGCTGGCCGACCGCCTCGCCGAGGCCTTCGCCGAGCGGCTGCACGAGCGGGTCCGCAAGGAGTTCTGGGCCTACGCCCCGGGCGAGACGCTGGGCAACGAGGCGCTGATCGCCGAGAAGTACGCCGGCATCCGGCCGGCGCCGGGCTACCCGGCCTGCCCCGAGCACACCGAGAAGCGGACCATCTGGCAGCTGCTCGACGTCGAGGCGCACACGGGGATCGAGCTCACCGAGAGCATGGCGATGTGGCCGGGCGCGGCGGTCAGCGGCCTGTACTTCGCCCATCCGCAGGCGCGCTACTTCAACCTCGGGCGCATCGGCCGCGACCAGGTGGAGGACTACGCGCGGCGCAAGGGATGGACGGTCGACGAGGCGGAGCGGTGGCTGTCGCCGAACCTCGGCTATCGCACCGAGGACGAGTGACGCCGGCGGCGTGACGGATCGTCGGCCGGGGCCCGAGCGGCGCCGGGTGGCCGCGCGCAGTGACAGCCGGGTGACGAACGGTCCGAAGACTGGCCCGGTGGCTGGGTGGACGAGCCGGGCTGCAGACATCAGGGACGGCGGACCGCCGCTCCGAGCGGGCGTCGCGCCCGGGCGCCATGACCGGCGATGACCCCGTCACGGCCCGGCGGTCGGCGACCCCGCCCCCCGCCGGGCGCCGAGGGGCGCGTGTCGCCGTTCCCCGCGCCGGTGCCCGCGCGGACGGGCGCGTGCTACGTCCGGGTCCAGGTGCAGGACGGGGGGATCTGGTACCGGGTGGTGCTCGATCCCGACGTCCTCGAGCCGGGGGGTGACCGCACCCACGACCTGGCCAGCCTGGAGGACACGATCCAGCTCGTGCACGACTTCCTCGCCGCCTTCGAGCCGCCCGCGGGCCGCTGAGCACGGCGGACGTGACGTGTCCGTGACGCCTTCCCCCTACGGTCGGTCGCGGCACCGACTGCAAGCGGAGTCCAGCGGGGGAGGCGCCATGACCGTGCTGCCGTCCGAGGCGCCTGCGGTGGGGGAGGGCGCCGCCCTCAGCTGCGTCCTGCACCTGCTGGGGGAGGGGCCCTACGTCAGCAACGGCGGGCGCCGGCACGAGGTGCCCGAGGGGAGCAAGCGGCTGCTGGTCTTCCTGGCTCTGCACCGCCGGCGGGTCGAGCGACGGCAGGTGGCCGGCGCGCTGTGGCCGGTCGGCAGCGAGGAGCGGGCCGCCGGCAACCTCCGGTCGGCGCTGTGGCGGCTGCGCGGTGCCGACGTCGACGTTCTCGTGGCGGACAAGACCACGGTGAAGCTGCGCGACGACGTCGCCGTCGACCTGGACCTCGTCAGCGCCTGGGCGACCCGGCTGATCACCGGCGCGACGCCCGCCGCCGAGCTGACGCTCTCGCCCTACTGGACCGAGGCCCTCGACCTGCTCCCCGGGTGGTACGAGGACTGGGCGCTGCTGGAGCGCGAGCGGCTCCGGCAGCGGGTCCTGCACGCCCTCGAGGCGCTCAGCCACCGATTCCTGCAGGCCGGCCGCTGCGCCGAGGCCGTCGACGTCGCCCTGACCGCGGTGGCCGTGGAGCCGCTGCGGGAGAGCGCGCAGCGCGCGCTGCTGCGCGCCCACCTGGCCGAGGGCAACCACATCGAGGTGCTGCGGTGCTTCGCCGCCTACCGGACCCTGGTCCGGCGCGAGCTCGGCGTCGAGCCGGCCGCGGACCTCTTCGCCATGACCGAGCCGGGCTGCGGCCGCTCGGCGACCGCGCCGGCCCTGCCGGTCCGGCGGCGGGTGCTCACCGGCTGAGGCGCCGCAGGGCGACTCTGGTCACACCTCCTACCGCGTCCGCTGCTCGGTCGTGGACAGTGGGATGACGTGCGGCAACCTGTGGACGCGGTCCTTTTCGACATGGACGGCACGCTCGTCGAGACCGAGGAGATCTGGGGCGACGCGCTCGCGGCGCTGGCCCGCCGGCACGGCGGCGAGGTCACGCCGGCCGCCCGGGCGGCGACGGTCGGCACGAGCATGCCGGTGGCCCTGGGCATCCTGTACGCCGACCTCGGCATGGCGGCCGACGACGAGCAGCTGGTCGCCGACGCCGTCTGGGTCGAGGACCTCATGGTCGAGCTGCTCGACCGGGACCTCAGCTGGCGGCCGGGCGCACGCGAGCTGCTGGCCGAGGTGCGCGCCGCGGGCCTGGCGGCGGCCCTGGTGACGACGACGCCGCGGCGGCTGGCCGCCTCCCTGCTCACCCGCATGGCCGACGATCTCGGCACGGAGCCCTTCGACGTCACGGTCTGCGGCGACGAGGTGCCGGCGACCAAGCCCGACCCGGCGCCGTACCGGCAGGCGATGGCGGCCCTGGACGTCGACCCGCTCGGCTGCGTCGTCCTCGAGGACTCGCCGTCCGGCGCCGCGGCCGGGCTCGCGGCCGGCGCGGCGGTGCTCGGCGTGCCCTCGCTGTCGACGATCGCGCCCGCACCGGGCCTGACGCTGCGGACCACGCTCGCCGGCGTCACGCTGCGCGACCTGGCGGACCTGGTGGCGGCCCGGGACGACGAGCAGCCGGCCGCCTGACGCCCCGGCCGCCCGCTGCCTCGTCAGTCCCGATCGATGACCGGGAGGGTGGCCCAGCCCGCGGCCGCGGCGGCCTCCGCCGGGAACGGCGGGGGAGTGCCGCCGAAGGACGGGCACAGCGCCTGGTGGTCGCACCAGCCGCACAGCCGGCTCGGGCTCGGCCGGAAGTCGCCGGTGGAGACCGCCCGCTCGATCGCCGCCCAGATCGCCTGCAGGGTGCGCTCGAAGCGGACCAGCTCATCCTCGTCGGGGGCGTAGGTCAGGGCGTCGCCGTCGCCGAGGTAGAGCAGCTTGAGCTGGCTGGCGACCACGCCGCGGACGCGCCAGAGCACCAGGGCGTAGAACTTCATCTGGAACAGCGCCTTGGCCTCGAATGCCTCGCGCGGCATCGAACCGGTCTTGTAGTCGACGACCCGCAGCGCCCCGTTGGGCGCCACGTCGAGCCGGTCGACGTAGCCGCGCAGCAGCAGCCCGTCGGGCAGCGTGACCTCGACCAGCTGCTCCCGGCCGTCGGGCTGGATGCGGGTCGGGTCCTCGAGGGTGAAGTAGGCCTCGACCAGCCGGCCGGCCGAGGTCAGCCACGCCTCGAGCGTCTCGGCCGGCTGGTCGTCGGCGCCCTCGGCGAACAGCTCGGCGACCTCGGGGTCGGCCTCCTGCAGCTCCGCCCAGGCGGGGGCGATGAGCTCCTGCGCCGCCGTGGGCGTGCGCTCGCGCGCGGGGAGGTCGTAGAGCCGCTCGAGCACCGCGTGCACGAGCGTGCCCCGCACCGCGGCCCGGCTCTTGCGCTCGGGCAGCCGGTCGATCGTGCGGAAGCGGTAGAGGAGGGGACAGGTCTTGAAGTCGGCCGCCCGGCTCGGGGAGAGCGAGGGCCGGCGGGGAGCGTCCGGGGAAGAGGCAGGACCGCTGTCCGCGGGCTGCCCGGTCTGCACCATCGCCGTCATGGTTCCGAGGCTAGGTCGGACCGCCGACAGTTCCGAGCCCCCGCACCGCAGCAGGGGACAGGGGTCACATCCGCCTCCTCCGTAGGCTGGCCGCTCGTGACCACGGAGCAGGAGACCGTTCCCGGGGCGTTCGCCGTCGGCGACCGGGTGCAGCTGACCGACCCCAAGGGACGGCTGCACACCGTCGTCCTCCAGCCCGGCAAGCAGTTCCACACGCACCGCGGCGCCATCGAGCACGACGACCTGATCGGGGCTCCGGAGGGCTCCGTCGTGTTCTCGACGGCGAACACCGGCTACCTGGCGTTCCGGCCCCTGCTGGCCGACTTCGTCCTCTCCATGCCCCGCGGCGCCCAGGTGATCTACCCCAAGGACGCCGCGCAGATCGTCGGCTTCGGCGACATCGGTCCCGGCATGCGGGTGCTCGAGGCCGGCGCCGGCTCCGGCGCGCTCACCTGCTCGCTGCTGCGGGCGGTGGGGGAGAAGGGCTCGGTGACCAGCTACGAACGGCGCGAGGACTTCGCCGACGTCGCCCGGGCCAATGTCGGCAGTTTCTTCGGCGAGGTCCCGGGTAACTGGGCGCTGCGCCACGGCGATCTTGCTGAGCATCCGGCGGAGGAGATCGTCGACCGCGTCGTCCTCGACATGCTCGAGCCGTGGGCGGTCCTCCCGACGGTGGCCGCGGCCCTGCGCCCGGGCGGCGTCCTGGTCGGCTACGTGGCCACGACGACGCAGCTGTCGACCTACGTGGAGGCGCTGCGGGCCCAGGCCGTCTGGACCGAACCGCACGCCTGGGAAACACTGCTGCGACCCTGGCACGCCGTCGGGCTCGCCGTCCGCCCGGAGCACCGGATGGTCGCGCACACGGCCTTCCTGGTGACCGCGCGGCGGCTGGCGGAGGGCGCCGTGGCCCCGACGAGACAACGTCGTCCGCAGAAGAGTTGATCAGTCCGGGGAACGCCGGGTAACAGTTCGGCGCAGCTGTCTCAGACCCGCGCCGGCCCCCGGCACGTTGTCGGAGCGCGTGTATAGATTTGCGTCCTGGCTCCCCCCGATGTGTGCGGAGGTGCGCGATGGGCCTGGGTCCTGAGGAAGGGCGAACGCGGCGTGAACGTGACGTCGCGAGCCTGCTGAGTCAGATCTCCTACCTGGAGGAGGAGATCGCTCTCCTTCGCCGCAAGGTGGCCGACAGCCCCCGTCAGGTGCGCGTGATGGAGGAGCGGATCGCCGAGGCCGAGGGGCGCGCGGCGTTCCTCTCCGAGCGCAACGACAAGCTGGCCGGGACCCTCCGCGAGGCGCGTGAGCAGCTCGTGACCCTCAAGGAGGAGGTCGACCGGCTCGGGCAGCCGCCGTCCGGGTACGGCGTGTTCCTCGCCCGGCACGAGGACGGCACGGTCGACGTCTTCACCGGCGGCCGCAAGCTGCGGGTGTCGGTGTCGCCGAACGTCGAGGCCGACGACCTGCGCCCCGGCCAGGAGGTCATGCTCAACGAGGCGATGAACGTCGTCGAGGCCCACGGCTTCGAGAAGTCCGGCGACGTCGTCATGCTCAAGGAGCTGCTCGACCCGATCGACGGCGTCACCCAGCGCGCGCTGGTGATCGGGCACACCGACGAGGAGCGGGTGGTCTACCTCGCCGACTCCCTCACCGACCAGCCGCTGCGGGTCGGCGACTCGCTGCTGCTGGAGTCGCGGTCGGGCTACGTCTACGAGCGGATCCCCAAGAGCGAGGTCGAGGAGCTCATCCTCGAAGAGGTCCCCGACATCGACTACGGCGACATCGGCGGCCTGTCCCGGCAGATCGAGCAGATCCGGGACGCGGTCGAGCTGCCGTTCCTGCACGCCGACCTGTTCCGCGAGTACCAGCTGCGCCCGCCGAAGGGCATCCTGCTCTACGGCCCGCCCGGCTGCGGCAAGACGCTGATCGCCAAGGCGGTCGCGAACTCGCTGGCCAAGCAGGTCGCGGCGGTCAGCGGCGAGGACTCGGGATCCAAGTCGGGCCGCTCGTACTTCCTGAACATCAAGGGCCCGGAGCTGCTCAACAAGTACGTCGGCGAGACCGAGCGGCACATCCGGCTGGTGTTCCAGCGGGCCCGCGAGAAGGCCAGCGAGGGCACGCCGGTCATCGTGTTCTTCGACGAGATGGACTCGATCTTCCGCACCCGCGGGTCCGGGGTCTCCTCGGACGTCGAGAGCACGATCGTGCCGCAGCTGCTGTCGGAGATCGACGGCGTCGAGGGGCTCGAGAACGTCATCGTCATCGGCGCCTCCAACCGCGAGGACATGATCGACCCGGCGATCCTGCGGCCCGGCCGGCTGGACGTGAAGATCAAGATCGAACGGCCGGACGCGGAGGCCGCCCGCGACATCTTCACCAAGTACCTGACCACCGAGCTGCCGATCCACCCCGACGACCTGGCCGAGCACGGCGGCAGCCGGGAGATGACGATCGACCGGATGATCCAGCGGACCGTCGAGCGGATGTACACCGAGAGCGAGGAGAACCGCTTCCTCGAGGTGACCTACGCCAACGGTGACAAGGAGGTCCTGTACTTCAAGGACTTCAACTCCGGCGCGATGCTGCAGAACATCGTCGACCGCGCCAAGAAGATGGCCATCAAGGAGAACCTCGAGACCGGGACGCCGGGGCTCCGGGTCGGCCACCTCATGGCGGCGTGCCTGGACGAGTTCAAGGAGAACGAGGACCTGCCCAACACGACCAACCCCGACGACTGGGCGCGGATCTCGGGCAAGAAGGGCGAGCGGATCGTCTACATCCGCACGCTCATCAGCGGCAAGGGCAACGAGTCCGGGCGGGCCATCGACACCGCCACGAACACCGGCCAGTACCTGTAAGGACCGTGCTGCCCCACGCCTCGCACGCTCGGCGCGGGCCCCTGCAGCAGGGCCGTTCCAGCACGTCACCGGATGGCCCGGTCCCCGCTGCGGCAGGGGCCGGGCCGTCGTCGTCCCAGGGTCGGGCCGCGCGGCTTAGGGTTGGGGCATGAGCGTGCGGCGGGTCATGGGCACCGAGGTGGAGTACGGCATCTCGGTGCCCGGTCAGCCGACCGCGAACCCGACGACGCTGTCCAGCCAGGTCGTCAACGCGTGGGCGGTGGCCGAGGCCCCGACGCCGCGCCGTCCCCGCTGGGACTTCGAGGAGGAGTCGCCGCTGCGCGACGCCCGAGGCTTCGACCTCTCGCCGGCGCAGGCCCTGGACCACACCGACCTCGACGAGGACTCGGGGATGGCCAACGTCATCCTCACCAACGGCGCCCGGCTCTACGTCGACCACGCGCACCCGGAGTACTCCACGCCCGAGGTGACCAACCCGCGCGACGTCGTCCTCTGGGACAAGGCGGGGGAGCAGGTGATGGCCGAGGCGGCGCGGCGGGCCGCGCGGGTCCCCGGCACCCAGCCGATCCAGCTGTACAAGAACAACACCGACGGCAAGGGCGCGTCCTATGGCGCGCACGAGAACTACCTGATGGACCGGCGGACGCCGTTCATCGACATCATCCGCGGGCTGGTGCCCTTCTTCGTCACCCGCCAGGTCTTCGCCGGCTCGGGGCGGGTGGGCATCGGCACGGAGAGCCGCACGCACGGCTTCCAGCTCTCCCAGCGCGCGGACTTCTTCGAGGTCGAGGTCGGCCTGGAGACGACGCTCAAGCGGCCGATCATCAACACCCGCGACGAGCCGCACGCCGACGCCGACAAGTACCGGCGGCTGCACGTGATCATCGGCGACGCCAACCTCGCCGAGCTGTCCACCTATCTCAAGGTGGGGACGACGTCGCTGGTGCTGGCGATGATCGAGGCGCGGGCGCTGACCGAGGTGATCGCGCTCGAGGAGCCGGTCGCGGAGCTGCAGGCGGTCAGCCACGACCCGTCGCTGACCCACCAGGTGCGGCTGCGCGACGGTCGCCGGATGACGGCGCTGCAGCTGCAGTGGCTCTACCAGGAGCAGGCGCAGAAGTTCGTCGAGGAGCGCGGGGACGCCGACGAGCAGACCCTCGACGTGCTGCGCCGCTGGGCCGAGGTGCTCGAGGACCTCGGCCAGGACCCCATGCGCTGCGCCGACCGGCTGGACTGGCCGGCGAAGCTGCGGCTGCTGGAGGGCTACCGGTCACGGGACGGGCTGTCGTGGGGGCACTCGCAGCTGCACCTGGTGGACCTGCAGTACTCCGACGTGCGGCCCGAGAAGGGGCTCTACCACCGGCTCGTGGCGCGCGGCTCGATGCAGCGGCTGCTCACCGACGACGAGGTGACCCGGGCGATGACCTCGCCGCCCACCGACACGCGGGCCTTCTTCCGCGGCGAGTGCCTGCGGCGCTACCCCTCGCAGGTGGCGGCGGCGTCCTGGGACTCGGTGGTGTTCGACCTGGGCCGGGAGAACCTCGTGCGGATCCCGACGATGGAGCCGCTGCGCGGCACCCGCGACCACGTGGGGGAGCTGTTCGAGTCGACGTCGACGGCGCAGGAGCTGGTCGACACGATCACCGGCGGCTGACGTCTCGCCCGCTCCGGATGACCGTGAGATGTCGGTGCCGGCGGGTACCTTCCCCCTAGGCATCGAGCCACGAGCGCACCGGAGGGCAGCATGGCCACCAGGGACACCGGCGGGCAGACGCGGGCGACCAGGACCCGCGAGGAGACCGACGAGGTCGAGGCCTCGGTCGACACCGAGGTCGCCGAGCGCCACAAGGAGATGTCCGAGGACATCGACTCCATCCTCGACGAGATCGACGAGGTGCTCGAGGAGAACTCCGAGGAGTTCGTGAGGTCGTACGTGCAGAAGGGAGGGGAGTGATCACCCTGCGTAGTCGAGCAGTGTGATGGCTCCGACCAAGCGCTGCCCCGGCTGCGGGGTGGTCAAGCCGACTGCCGAGTTCGGCCGGAATCAGTCCCTCGGAGACGGTCTCTCGTTCTCCTGCCTGGCCTGCAACCGTGAACGCAGCAAGACCTGGTACCGAGAGAGCCGGCGGCAGCTCGGCAAGGAAGTCCGCGACCACTCGTGGGTTCCTGACGGCTTCCGATGGTGTCCTTCCTGCGAGCAGCCGGTTTCGCACGAGAACTACACGAGAAACAGCCGAACAACCTCTGGCTTCGGCAGCATGTGCAAGCCCTGCAAGGCATCCCTCGACCGAGATGGGTACTTCTACCGGAAGTACAAGCTCATCCGGAAAGAAGTGAGCGAGATCCGGATGGCGCAGGACGATCGCTGCGCCATCTGCGGCGACCCCGAGCCACAGCATCTCGACCACGACCACGAAGCCGAGGCGATCCGGCAGTTGCTCTGCCAGCGATGCAACCAGGGCCTCGGACTGCTGCAAGACGACCCCGATGTCATCCGAGCCGCCGCTGACCATGTCGAGCGGCACCGGAATCGACAGGCCGCCACCGCGCGGCCGGCTGACACACGCCCCGCACGGCTCACCTCCCACCAACGCCGTGTCCGGGCTCGGGTGCAGGCGCTGCTCCAGCACGACGCCGGACGCGTCCGGCGTCCGCTGCCGCCCGGGATCCTCCTCGACGGCTGATCAGCCCAGCAGCGCTGTTCGCCCGAGGCGGACAGCCGCGCCCACGGGTCGCCGGTAGGGTCCAACCGACACGACGATCGACGCCGGAGCGCGCGGCGGGAGAGGCGGATGGGTGCACGAGTCGTCAGCAGGCAGGAGCGGGTTCAGCCCCGCCTACCTGGACCGAGTGGGCTCCTCGTTCACCGATTTCCTCGCCGTCGCCGCGCCCGATCTGCTGCCCGGCCGGCGACCGCTGCCCACGCTGCCGGTCGGTGATCTCACGCCGCACGGCACCACGATCGTCTCGACCACGTACGCCGACGGCGTGCTCATGGGTGGCGACCGCCGCGCCACCATGGGCAACCTGATCGCCCAGCGCGACATCGAGAAGGTCTACCCGGCCGACTCGTGGTCGGTCATCGGCATCGCCGGCGCCGCGGGCATCGCGATCGAGATGGTCAAGCTCTACCAGGTCGAGCTCGAGCACTACGAGAAGATCGAGGGACTCACGCTCAGCCTCGACGGCAAGGCCAACCGGCTGGCGCAGATGATCCGCGGCAACCTCGGCGCCGCGCTGCAGGGCCTGGCCGTCGTCCCGCTGTTCGCCGGCTACGACCTCGACGCGGCCGAGGGCACCAGCCCCGGCCGGATCTTCAGCTACGACGTCACCGGCGGGAACTACGAGGAGCGCGGCTACGCCTCGGTCGGCTCCGGCTCCCTGTTCGCCAAGAACTCGCTGAAGAAGACCTGGCGGCCCGGGCTCGACGGCGACGCCGCCCTGCGCTCCATGGTCACCTCCCTCTACGACGCCGCCGACGACGACACGGCCACCGGCGGCCCCGACCCCGTGCGCCGGCTGTACCCGATCGTCTACCGCGTCGACGCCGAGGGCACCGTCCGGCTGCCCGACGCCGAGGTGGCCGCGGTCGCCGACGCCGTCGTGGCCGAGCGCGCCGACAACGAGGGGCAGGGCTGAGCCATGACGATGCCGTACTACGCCTCGCCCGAGCAGCTCATGCGCGACCGCTCGGAGTACGCCCGCAAGGGCATCTCCCGCGGCCGCAGCGTCGCCGTCCTCACCTATGCCGACGGCGTGCTGTTCATCGCCGAGAACCCCAGCTCCACGCTGCACAAGGTCGGCGAGATCTACGACCGCATCGGCTTCGCCGCGGTCGGCCGCTACAGCGAGTTCGAGGCGCTGCGGGTGGCCGGCGTGCGCCTGGCCGACGTCCGCGGCTACAGCTACAACCGCCGCGACGTCACCGGCCGGGTGATCGCCAACGCCTACGCGCAGACCCTCGGCGAGATCTTCACCCAGCAGATGAAGCCCTACGAGGTCGAGCTCTGCGTCGCCGAGGTGGGGGACAGCCCGGAGACCGACCAGCTGTTCCGGCTGACCTTCGACGGCTCGGTCGTCGACGAGCCGGACTTCGTCGTCATGGGCGGGCAGGCCGACGCCGTCACCGGGCACCTGCGTGAGCACTTCCTGCCCGGCATGGGCCTGGCCGACGCGCTGCAGGTCGGCGTCCGCGCGCTGTCCGCGGTCAGCCCGGTCACGGCCGGCGCCGGCAACGGCGGACCGTCGCAGCTCACCTCCCAGCAGCTCGAGGTCGCCGTCCTCGACCGGCGGCGGCCCAAGCGGGCCTTCCGCCGCGTCGTCGGCGCCGCGCTGCGCCGGACGCTCGGTGAGGACGACGGCGCCCCGGAGGCCGAGGAGACCCTCACCTCCGCGCACGCGCCCAGCGTGTCGGCGCCCGGCACCCCGGCCGGCCTGGGCGACCCCCAGGCGCCCGACACCGCCGGCGGCGCCGAGGACAGCGGTGAGGCCGCCCGGACACCGGTGGACGACGACGAGCTGGGCGGCGAGGGCTGACCTCCGCAGTTTCTCGTCGGGACCGGGGGACGGTGCGCGGGGTACCAGCCATCGTCGCTCCCGACGCCTAGTCTCGGGGCGTGGACCGACGGATCTTCGGCATCGAGACCGAGTACGGCGTCACGTGCACCTTCCGCGGCCAGCGCCGGCTGTCCCCGGACGAGGTCGCGCGCTACCTGTTCCGCCGGGTGGTCTCCTGGGGACGCAGCTCGAACGTCTTCCTGCGCAACGGCTCGCGGCTCTATCTCGACGTCGGCAGCCACCCGGAGTACGCCACGGCCGAGTGCGACGACCTGATCGAGCTCGTCGTCCACGACAAGGCGGGGGAGCGGATCCTCGAGGGCCTGCTGGTCGACGCCGAGCAGCGCCTGTCCGAGGAGGGCGTGATCGGTGACATCTACCTGTTCAAGAACAACACCGACTCCGCCGGCAACAGCTACGGCTGCCACGAGAACTACCTGGTCGGCCGGCACGGCGAGTTCAGCCGGCTGGCCGACGTCCTGATCCCGTTCCTGGTCAGCCGGCAGATCATCGTCGGCGCCGGCAAGGTGCTGCAGACCCCGCGCGGGGCGATCTACTGCGTCAGCCAGCGCGCCGAGCACATCTGGGAGGGCGTCTCCTCGGCGACGACGCGGAGCCGCCCGATCATCAACACCCGCGACGAGCCGCACGCCGACGCCGAGCGCTACCGGCGGCTGCACGTCATCGTCGGCGACTCGAACATGAACGAGACGACGACGCTGCTCAAGGTCACCATGACCGACCTCGTGCTGCGCATGATCGAGGCCGGCGTCCCGGTCAAGGACATGACGCTGGAGAACCCGATCCGGGCGATCCGCGAGATCAGCCACGACATGACCGGCCGCCGCAAGGTCCGGCTGGCCAACGGCCGGGAGATGTCGGCGCTGGAGATCCAGACCGAGTACCACAACCGGGCGGTGGACTTCGCCGACCGCGAGGGCTTCGGCCCGGTGCACCGGCAGATGCTGGAGCTGTGGGGCCGGGTGCTCAAGGCCGTCGACACCGAGGACCTGAGCCTCATCGACCGCGAGATCGACTGGGCGACCAAGTTCAGCCTCATCGAGCGCTACCGGGCCAAGCGGGACCTCCCGCTCTCCCACCCGCGGATCGCGCAGATGGACCTCGCCTACCACGACATCAGCCGCACCCGCGGGCTGTACTACCTGCTCGAGCGCAACGGTCAGGTCGACCGCGTGGCCCACGAGCCGCGGGTGTTCGAGGCGAAGAACGTGCCGCCGCAGACCACCCGCGCGCGGCTGCGCGGCGAGTTCATCCGCCGCGCCCAGGAGAAGCGCCGCGACTTCACCGTCGACTGGGTGCACCTCAAGCTTAACGACCAGGCGCAGCGCACCGTGCTGTGCAAGGACCCGTTCAAGGCCGTCGACGAGCGCGTGGACAAGCTGATCGCCAGCATGTAGCAGAAGGGGGCCTCATCTGCGGGGCCGTTCCATCAGGTCACCTGCGGCGCTCCCAGCGCTCCTCCTGGCGGAACTCCCGGCGGTCGTCGCGCCGTTCGGTGCGCCGATGGACCCCGTGCGCGACGACGGCGGCGGTGCCGACCGTGGCCGCGGTGCGGGCCACCGGGGCCGGGCCGATCACGGCCGCGCGCCGCATCCGCCTGCGTGCGATGCCCATCTCAGGCCTCCTCGTCCTCGACGTAGGCGTCGTCCTCCTCGAGGGCGGCCAGGAGGGCCTGGACCGGGATCCGGCCGCTGGCGACCAGCTGACCGCCGGCGTGCCGCACCGCCGAGCCGAACGGCGCCGCCCAGAGGTTCTCCCACACGAGCAGGCCCGCCGTGCTGCCCGGCGCGACGGCCTCGGCCACGGCGGCCACGTCGTCGGCGCTGAGCAGCATCGCCAGTCCCGCCTCGTACGTCCGCAGCGCGCCCAGCTCGCCGTCCTCCTCGAAGTCGGACAGCTCGAACACGTCCAGCTCGCCGTCCTCGCCCTTGCGGAGGATCAGCAGGTCCAGCACCCGGATGATGCCGCGCTGGACCAGGTCGTCGAGGGTGCCGGCGATCTCGCCCTTGAACTCGCTGCCTGGGAACTCGACGACGATCCAGTCGACCGGCCCCAGCTCGTCGACCGCTTCGGGGGCCTGGACCAGCTGATCGGTCATGACACCGCCTCCTGCTCAGGGGATGCGCCGATCCTTCGCCGTCCGCGCGCGGCGGCATCACCCGCAGCGGACGAGTAGCTCAGGAAGGCTCGCCGCCGGCCGGCAGGTCGTCCTCGGCCACCGGCACCCGCAGCGCCGCGTACCGCCCGGCGGCCGCGGAGGCGAGGAAGTAGGCGCGCTCCTCCTCGAGCCCGCGGCCCATGGTCGACAGCGGCACCGGCGAGAGCTTCAGCGCGTCGTCCAGCCCCACGGTGTCGACCCACACGACCTCGTTGCGCTCGGGCTGGCCGGCCAGGTCCTCGCCGATCTGCCCGCCCAGCTCCGACGACAGCCCCCGCGGCGCCACCAGCGTCACCCCGGCCAGGGCGACCCGGCCGAACGCGGTCAGCGAGTGGTGGGAGACCCCGCGGTGGCGCGGCCGCGGGTCGGCCTCCGAGATCCGCAGCGCCCCGACCGGCTCGCCGCCGAGCACGCTCACCGCGTTGCACGCCTCGCCGGCCGCGACGCCGGAGAAGCCCCACGGCGTCCCGGTGCCCAGGTTGCCCGGGCCCTGGGTGACGATCGCGACGTCCGCGCCCAGCACGTGCCGGGCGGCCAGCAGCCCGGTGTGCAGGGTGACCGCCTCCACGTCGCCGCCGAAGGCCTGCCCGACGGTCACCACGCCCACCAGGGACGGCGCCAGGGCCGACAGCGTCCGGGAGAAGCCCGCGACCAGCGCCCCGCCGTCGGTCATCACGTAGGCGACCTTGAGGTCGGGGTCGGTGGCGAGCACCCCGATCAGCACCGCCGGCAGCGCCGAGTGCAGATCGGCGACGACGACCGGCATGCCGCCGAGGTCCTCGGCGGCCGCGATGGTGGCGTGGTGCTCGGTCTCCTGCTCGTCGACGCCATGCACGGTCACCTGCAGCGGCGTGTAGCGGGCCTTGACCAGGTGCCCGGGGCCCTCGGGGTCCGGCGGCAGCCGGTCGGGGACGGCGACGACCAGCGCGTACCCGCCCGTGCCGAGCCGCTGCGCCCAGGCCGTCGTGTTGAGCAGCACGTCGTCGCCGACCTCGGGCGTGCCGACCAGCGACGGGTGGGCCAGCGCCTTCATCTCCCCGTCGTCGGGCACCTCGACGGTCAGCTCGAGCGCGTCGCGCCAGGCCTTCCCGGTCGCGGTGACGCGGCCGCGACGCCAGCGGATGCGTGATCCCCCCAGACTGCTCACCAAGGCAGGCTAGCCAGCGCGCTCGCCGGGCGCCGCGCCTGACTAGCCTGGGCGCGTGGCGGCGAAGCGGGCGGAGCGACTGGTGAACCTGGTCATCGCCCTGCTCGGCACCCGGCAGTACGTGACCGCCGCCCGGATCCGCGCCACCGTGCCCGGCTACGAGCCCGACGACGGCTCCGACCGGGCCGACGAGGCCTTCAAGCGGATGTTCGAGCGGGACAAGGCCGAGCTGC
The DNA here is from genome assembly GCF_059428245.1 of Geodermatophilus sp. SMS 5-13. Classification (NCBI taxonomy): domain Bacteria; kingdom Bacillati; phylum Actinomycetota; class Actinomycetes; order Geodermatophilales; family Geodermatophilaceae; genus Geodermatophilus; species Geodermatophilus sp. SMS 5-13. Next base: position 2,842,056 of record NZ_CP165729.1, on the reverse strand, counting down.
GCGAGATGGGCGTGCCCCTGGAGACCGGCCGCACCAGCGTCTTCGACACCGAGGACGGCTACCGGATCGCCCGCGCCGACTACGAGCTGCCCGAGATCACGCTGACCGGCGAGGAGGCCGCCGCCGTCGGCCTGGCGCTGCGGCTGTGGGAGTCCGCGCAGCTGGCCGGCGCCGCGCACAGCGCCCAGGTGAAGCTCAAGGCCGCCGGCATCGACGTCGACACCGGCCGGTCGATCCCGCTGCAGCCGCGGCTGGACGCCGGCGAGCCCGCGTTCGAGCCCTGCTACGCCGCCGCCCGCGACCGCCGGCTGCTGGAGTTCGGCTACCGCCGCCCCGACGAGGAGGCCCCCGCGCGCCGGCGCGTCCACCCGTGGGGGGTCGTGGCCTGGCACGGCCGCTGGTACCTGGTCGGCTTCGACCTCGACCGGCAGGCGCCGCGGGTCTTCCGGCTCTCCCGGGTGGTCGGCACGCCGAAGCCGGTCGGCCCGGCCGAGGCGTTCGAGCCGCCGGCCGACCTGGACCTGGCCGAGATCGTCGCGGGCCAGGACGGGGGAGAGGAGCACCTGGTCGTCGTCCGTGCCCGGCCGGGGACGGCGATCGGCCTGCGCCGGCACGCCACCTCCCTCGGCCCGGCCGACGACGGCGACGACCGGCTGGAGCTGCGCACCAGCGACCCCTACCGGCTCGCCGACGAGCTGGCCTCCTACGGCGCGGACGTCGTCGTCGAGGGGCCGGCCGAGGTGCGCCGGGCCGTGGTCGAGCGGCTGACCCGACTCGCGGCGATGACCGCATGAGCACGCCGTCCACCGCCGACCGAATGACCCGGCTGCTCACCCTCGTGCCGTACCTGCGGGCGCGGCCGGAGGGCGTGCGGCTGGCCGAGGCCGCCCGCGACTTCGGCGTGCCGGAGAAGCAGCTGCGCCGCGACCTGGACCTGCTGTGGATGTGCGGCCTGCCCGGCTACGGCCCCGGCGACCTGATCGACCTCGCCTTCGAGGGTGACCGCGTCCGGGTCACCTTCACCGCCGGTATGGTCCGCCCGCTGCGGCTGACCACCGACGAGGCGGTCGCGCTGGTCGTCGCCCTGCGCACGCTGCTCGAGCTGCCCGGCCTGGCCGAGCGGGACGCGGTCAGCCGCGCGCTGGCCAAGGTCTCCAGCGCCGCCGGGCACGCGGGGGAGCGGGTCACCCCGGTCGCGGTCAGCGTCGACGCGCGGGAGCAGGCGCTCGCCGTCGTCCGAGAGGGCCTGGAGCGCAAGCGGGCGCTGCACCTGCACTACTACGTGCCCACCCGCGACGAGCGCACCGAGCGGACGGTCGACCCCATGCGGCTGCTGCTGGTCGACGGCAAGTGGTACCTGGAGGCCTGGTGCCGCCGGGCCGAGGGGGTGCGGCTGTTCCGGCTGGACCGGGTGGACGACGTCCGCGTCCTCGACGAGCCGGCCGCCCCGCCGCCGCAGGCGGAGGAGCGCGACCTCGAGGGCGGGGTCTACCAGCCCGCGGCCGGCACACCGGCGGTCCGGCTGCGGCTGGCCCGCACCGCCCGCTGGGTCGCCGACTACTACCCGGTGGAGGACGTGCACCCGGTCGACGACCCGCCCGGCGGGCTCGCGGTCACCGTGCGCACCGCCGACCTCGCCTGGGCCCGGCGGCTGGTCGCCTCGCTCGGCGGCGCCGCGGTCGTCGACGAGCCGGCCGAGCTGGCCCGGCAGGTGACCGCCGAGGCGCGGGCGGCGCTGGCGCGCTACACCGGCGACGCCGAGCCGGCGACCCGCCCGGCTGGTTAGGGTCGGCCCCGTGCTGCTGCTCGTCGTGTGGATCGCCGTCGGCGTTCTCGCCGTCGTCGTCCTGGGTTCACTGGCGTACCTGACGCTGGGCGCGCTGCGGCGGCTCGGCCGGGAGGCCGCGGCGCTGGACCGGGACGTGCGCCCCGTGCTCGAGGGGCTGCAGCAGGCGGCGGCCCGGGCGGGGGAGGCCCGCACCGAGCGCACGCCCTGATCGGGGATGGCCTTCCCCCCCGCTCGGGGGGCCGGATCCCAGGTCATCCCGGCGTAGCATTTCGGCAAGCCGCCCCACATACACGGAGGAACCCGATGAACCTCGGCCCGCTGGAGATCGGACTGATCGTCCTGGCGATCCTGCTGCTCTTCGGGTACAAGAAACTGCCCGACGCCTCGCGCTCCCTCGGCCGCTCGCTGCGGATCTTCAAGGGCGAGATGAAGGGCATGAAGGACGACGACCTGAAGGGCAAGGACGCCGCGACGACCAGCCCGGTCCGTGGTGACGTCGTCCCGCCCGCCGTGCCCGCGTCCGGTGACCTCTCGGCCCAGCTCTCCGCCGACGCCGCCGAGGCCGAGGCCCGTGCCGCCGAGGCGCGCGCCGCCGAGCTGCGCAACCGCGCCGACCAGGCCCGCCGCATCTGACCGCTGTCTCGGGGGACGGACCGACCGTGAGCGAGGAAGGCCGCCCGCGCCGCCGCCGGCGTCGTGAGCCACGCGACGCCGCGGCGACGATGACGCTCATCGCGCACCTGCGCGAGCTGCGCAACCGGGTCGCGAAGGCCCTGCTGGCCCTGCTCATCGGGACCGCCATCGCCTTCTGGTGGTACTCCCACGGGCTGGGTGACTTCATCCGCGCCCCGTACTGCAACCTCCCGGAGAACCTGCGCTACGGCGACTCGGGCGGCGGCTGCGGCCTGCTGATCACCGACGTCTTCGGCGGCGTGTTCATCCGGCTCAAGGTGAGCTTCCTGGCCGGGGCGGTGCTCTCCGCGCCGTTCTGGCTCTACCAGCTCTGGGCGTTCATCACCCCGGGCCTCAAGCGCAACGAGAAGAAGTACGGGATCGCCTTCGTCGCGGCGTCCACGATGCTGTTCGCGCTCGGCGCGGCCCTGTCCTACATCTCGCTGTCGGCCGGGCTGCGGCTGCTGCTGGGCCTGGCCGGCGACGGCGTGGTCGTGGCGCTCACCGCGCAGGACTACATCGGCTTCGTGCTCTCGCTCCTGGTCGCCTTCGGCGTCAGCTTCGAGGTGCCGCTGATCGCGGTCGCGCTCAACCTGGTCGGCGCCCTGTCCTACGAGGTGCTGCGCAAGAGCCGGCGGTGGATCTTCTTCCTCACCATCGTCTTCGCCGCGTTCATCACGCCGACGCAGGACCCGTTCACGATGCTGCTGATGGCCGGCCCGATGATCGTGCTGTTCGAGGTGGCCATCCAGATCGCCCGCGTCGTCGACAAGCGGCGGGCCCGCCGGGCGGCCACCGAGCACTTCCACGACCTGTCCGACGACGAGGCCTCGCCGCTGGACGCGGCACCCTCGCCGATCGAGGACGACCTCCGGGTCGAGCACGACGACGTGGCGCAGGGCGGCAGGGCCACGCGCTCCCGCGGCTGAGCTCCGCCGCGCGCTCCGTGGACGTCGCCGTCGTCGTGGGCCCCGCCGCGGGCCGGGGACGGGCGCACGCCGTCACCGCGTCTGTGCTCGACGCGCTGCGCACCGGCGGGCTGATGCCGAAGGTGCTGCCGGCCACCAGCCGGACCGACGCCGAGCGGCAGGCCGCCGCGGCGGTGGCCGCCGGGGCCGCAGCCGTCGTCGCCGTCGGCGGGGACGGCACCGCGCACGCCGCGCTGCAGGCGGTGGCGGGCACGGCGACCCCGCTGGCGGTGGTCCCGGCGGGCACCGGCAACGACCTGGCCCTCGCACTCGGCGTCCCGGTGGACCCGGTCGCGGCGGCGCACGCGGCGGCCGCCGACCTCGCCGAGGGGACGGCGACGACGATGGACGCGGGGCGAACCGGCGACCGCTGGTGGGCCACCGTGCTGTGCTGCGGCTTCGACTCGGCGGTCACCGACCGCGCCAACCGGCTGCGCTGGCCCCGCGGCCGGCGGCGCTACGACGTGGCCATCCTCGCCGAGCTGGCCCGGCTGCGGCCGCGCGAGGTCACGATGGTCCTCGACGGCGAGCGCAGCACGCAGCCGGTGACGCTGATCGCCGTCGGCAACACGTCCTGGTACGGCGGCGGCATGCGGGTCTGCCCGGGGGCCGACCCCGCCGACGGCCGCTTCGACGTCACCGTCGTCGGCCCGATGACCCGCCGCGAGCTCGTGCGGTCCCGGCCGCGGCTGACGGCCGGCACGCACGTCGAGCACCCCGCGGTCACCGTGCACCGGGCGGCCCGCGTCGAGCTGTCCTGCCCGGGGGTCACCACCTACGCCGACGGCGAGGCGGTGGCGCCGCTGCCGGTGGTCGCCGAGTGCGTGCCCGGCGCGGTCCGCGTCGTCGGCGCCGGCCGCACCACGTCTCGCCCGGCGTGACCGCCACGATCAGCTGAGCTCGCCGCGGCGGGTCCTGGCACACCGTGCGCCGTGAGCCAGGAACCGCTCGGATCAGCTGGGCTGATCGTGGCCGCGCCGCCGCGACCGCGACCGCCGGTTTGATCCGGTCCAGGTGCGCCTAACGTGGAGTCATGTCCAGCCCTGCGGAGCGGTACGCGGCCGCACGGCGGCGCACCGCCCATCCGACTCTCGCCGACTTCACCGCCGAGCTCGGCTTCTCGCTGGACCCCTTCCAGGTGGAGGCGTGCGAGGCGCTGGACGAGGGCTCGGGCGTCCTCGTCTGCGCGCCCACCGGCGCCGGCAAGACCGTCGTCGGCGAGTTCGCCGTCCACAAGGCCCTGGCCGAGGGCCGCAAGGCGTTCTACACGACGCCGATCAAGGCGCTGTCCAACCAGAAGTTCAACGACCTGGTGGAGCGCTACGGCGAGAAGCAGGTCGGCCTGCTCACCGGCGACAACGCCATCAACGGCGACGCCCCCGTGGTCGTGATGACCACCGAGGTGCTGCGCAACATGCTCTACGCCGACTCCCCGGCGATCGACGGCCTCGGCTACGTGGTCATGGACGAGGTGCACTACCTCGCCGACCGGTTCCGCGGCGCGGTCTGGGAGGAGGTGATCATCCACCTCCCGCAGTCGGTCACGCTGGTCTCGCTGTCGGCGACGGTGAGCAACGCCGAGGAGTTCGCCGACTGGCTGGTCACCGTCCGCGGCCACACGAAGGTGGTGGTCAGCGAGGTGCGCCCGGTGCCGCTGTGGCAGCACATGCTGGTCGGCAACCGGGTGTTCGACCTGTTCAGCCTCCGCCCGGCCGCGCACGCCGGCGAGCAGGGCCTCGAACCGCGCGCGCAGTCCACCCGCGAGCGTGGCGCCTCCGTCGTCGACCCCGAGCTGGTCCGCTTCGTCCGCGAGCACGAGCGCCGCCTGGACACCTGGGGCGGCGGCAACGGACGTGGCCGCGACCGGGAGTACGGCCATCGCCCCCGCTACCGCCCGCCGGAGCGCTCGGTCGTCATCGAGCGGCTCGACCGCGCCGGCCTGCTCCCCGCGATCACCTTCGTGTTCTCCCGCAACGGCTGCGACGCCGCGGTCAACCAGTGCCTGCGCTCCGGGCTGCGGCTGACCGACGAGGCCGAGCGCGCCGAGATCGCGCAGATCATCGACGAGCGCACCGGTTCGCTGCCGGAGGGGGACCTGCACGTCCTCGGCTTCTGGGAGTGGCGCGAGGGGCTGCTCGCCGGGCTGGCCGCGCACCACGCCGGCCTGGTGCCGGCGTTCAAGGAGACGGTGGAGGAGTGCTTCGTCCGCGGCCTGGTCAAGGCCGTGTTCGCCACCGAGACCCTGGCGCTGGGCATCAACATGCCGGCGCGCACCGTCGTCCTCGAGCGGCTGGTCAAGTGGAACGGCGAGGCGCACGTCGACGTCACGCCGGGCGAGTACACCCAGCTCACCGGCCGGGCCGGGCGGCGCGGCATCGACGTCGAGGGGCACGCGGTCGTCATCTGGGCGCCCGGCGTCGACCCGGCGGTCGTGGCCGGCCTCGCCAGCACCCGCACCTATCCGCTGCGCTCGTCGTTCCGGCCCAGCTACAACATGGCGGTCAACCTGGTCGGCTCGTTCGGCCGGGCCCGGGCCCGCGAGCTGCTCGGCGCCTCGTTCGCCCAGTTCCAGGCCGACCGGTCGGTCGTCGGCCTGGCGCGGGCCGCCGCCCGGCACGAGAAGGACGCCGAGCGGTGGGCCGAGGAGATGCGCTGCGAGTCCGGGGACGTCGCCGGCTACGCCCAGATCCGCCGGGAGATCGCCGACCGCGAGAAGGCGCTGTCCCGGGACTCGCAGGCCAAGCGGCGGATGGAGGCCGCCGACGCGCTGGCCGCGCTGCGCCCCGGCGACGTGATCCGGGTGCCGTCCGGGCGCCGCCAGGGCCTGGCCGTCGTCCTCGACCCGGGGGTCACCGACCTCGCCGAGCCGCGGCCGCTGGTGCTCACCGAGGACAAGTGGGCCGGCCGGCTGTCCCCGGTGGACTTCCCGACGCCGGTGAGCGCGCTGGCCCGGGTGAAGGTGCCGAAGAACTTCAACCACCGCAGCCCGCACGCCCGCCGCGACCTGGCCTCCACGCTGCGCAACGCCCGCGTCGAGCACGAGCTGGGCGCCCGCCGGGTGAAGGCCCGCTCCGCCGCGGCGGACGACCCGGTGCTCGCCGACCTGCGCGCGGCCCTGCGCGCGCACCCCGTGCACGCGCTGCCCGACCGCGAGGAGCGGGTGCGGATCGCCGAGCGCTGGTTCCGGGCGGTCAAGGAGGCCGACGCGCTGCAGCACCGGATGGCCGAGCGCACCGGCTCGCTGACCCGGCAGTTCGACCGCACCTGCGACGTCCTCGAGGAGCTCGGCTACCTCGTGCCCGAGGTCGCGCCGCTGGTGAAGGCCGACACCGAGGTCGTCCCGGCGGTGGACGACGTCCCCCTGGTGACCGCCGAGGGCCGGCGGCTGGCCCGCGTGTGGTCCGAGGCCGACCTGCTCGTCGCGGAGTGCCTGCGCGCCGGCGTCTGGCGCGGCCTGACCGCCGCCGAGCTGGCCGCCGCCGTCTCGACGGTGGTGTTCGAGGCCCGCCGGGACACCCCCGGCCAGCCGGCCGTGCCGGCGGGGAAGGTGGCGGCGGCGATCGCCGAGATGCGCCGGATCCGGCTGCGGCTGGAGGAGCTCGAGGCCGACCAGGGCGTTCCGCTCACCCGCGACCTCGACCTCGGCTTCGCGTGGGCGGCCTACCGCTGGGCCGACGGGCAGAGCCTCGACCGGGTGCTGGCCGGCGCCGAGCAGGCGGGCACCGAGCTCTCCGGCGGGGACTTCGTCCGCTGGGCCCGCCAGCTCGTCGACCTGCTCGACCAGCTGGCCAAGGTCGCCGAGGAGCCGGTGGCGGCCACGGCCCGCGCGGCGGTGGGCCGGGTGCGCCGCGGGGTGGTCGCCGTCGCGGTGGGCGGCTGAGCTGCGCTTCGCCTCGCCGTCGCGGCCCCCCGCGTAGGGCACAATCCCAACGCCTGCGCGCCAGCAGGCTGCAGACAGCGCGATCAGGAGCGACGATGACCTACCCACCGCAGGGTGGCAGCCAGCAGGGACAGCCCGGCGGTCCGTACGGCCAGCCCGGGCCGCAGCACGGCGGGCCCGGGCAGGGCGGGTACGGACAGGGCGGGTACGGCCGGCCGGGTCAGCCGTACGGCCCGCCCGGCCAGGGCTACGGCCAGCCGGGTCAGCAGCCCGGACCGTACGGGCAGCCTGGTCAGGGCTACGGCCAGCCGGGGCCGCAGTACGGCCAACCCGGTCAGCCCTACGGCGCTCCCGGCTACGGACAGCCGGGCCAGGCTCCCTACGGGCAGGCCCCGTACGGCCCGCCTCCCTACGGGCAGCCGTACGGCCAGCCGAAGAAGTCGAGGACCGGCCTGATCCTCGGCCTGGTCGCGGCCGCGGTCGTCCTCATCGGCGGCGCGGTGGTCCTCACCCTGGTCCTCAGCTCGAAGGTGCTCGACCCGGCCGACACCGCGAGCCAGGTGGCCGCGCAGTTCGAGCAGCGCGAGGGCGTGGCGATCGACCTGTCCTGCCCCGACGACATGGAGGTCAGCAACGGCTCGACCTACCGGTGCAGCGGCACCACCGCCGACGGTGAGGACGTCACGCTGACGATCTCGATCACCGACGAGGACGCCACCCCGCCGACCTACACCTGGTCGGAGGCCTGACCGGCCGCCGGCGGGCGCGTCAGTCCAGCGCGTCCGCCGGCCAGCCCAGCGCCGCGCCGAGCCGGCGCAGCGGCGAGTCCAGGTTGTGCCGCTCGGCCAGGACGGCGAGCTTCCCGGCGTCGGCCGGGGCGCGCGGCAGCTCGCCCTCGACCGGCGGCAGGTCGATGTGCCGCTCCACGGCCACGACGACGGGCGCGGCGTCGAGGTAGTCGTGCGCCGCGTGCAGCTTCTTCAGGACGGCGGCGGTCAGCGGCGGCCGGGGGACGACGGCACTCGCCGCCGCCGCCCGGATGCCGGCCAGATCGCCGAACGCCGTGATCAGCGCGGCCGCCGTCTTCGCGCCCACGCCCGCGACGCCGGGCAGGCCGTCGCTCGGGTCGCCGCGCAGCACCGCGAAGTCGGCGTAGGCCCGCCCCGGGATGCCGTACTTGGCGCGCACCGCCGCCTCGTCGACCGCCTCGATGTCGGTGATGCCGCGCGCGGTGTAGAGCACGCGGACCCCCCGCTCGTCGTCGACCAGCTGGAACAGGTCGCGGTCGCCGGTCACCACGTCGACCGGGCCGCGGGCGCGGGTGGCCAGCGTGCCGATGACGTCGTCGGCCTCGAACCCGGGCGCGCCGACCCGCGCGATGCCGGCCGCGGCGAGCACGTCGATCAGCACCGGCACCTGCGGCGAGAGCTCGTCGGGCACCTCCTCGCCCCCCTCGGGCGCCACCCGGTGCGCCTTGTACGACGGCAGCGCGGTGACGCGGAACTCCGGGCGCCAGTCGTCGTCCCAGCAGGCGACCAGCCGGGTGGGACCGTGCGTGGTCACCAGCCGCGCGGTCATGTCGAGGAACCCCCGGACGGCGTTGACCGGGCGCCCGTCGGGTGCGGTGACGCTGGTCGGGACGCCGTAGAACGCCCGGAAGTAGAGGCTGGCCGCGTCCAGCAGCATGGTGGTCACGCCCGCGGACGGTAGCGGCCGGACGACAGCTGCGGAGATCGGCCCGTCGGTGTGGTTGGCTGCGCAGCGTGGGATCCGTTGCCGTTCCGTCCGGGCTGGTGAGCCTCGACCGGCTGCACTCCGCGCGGGAGATCGCCGGCGAGCTCGGGCTGGACCTGATGGTCGTCACCCCGGGCTCCGACCTGCGCTACCTGTGCGGGTACTCCGCGCACGCGATGGAGCGGCTGACCGCGCTGGCCGTGCCGGCCCGCGGCGAGCCGTTCCTGGTGGTGCCGCGGCTGGAGGCGCCGATGGTGGGCGCCAGCCCCGCCGGCGCCCTCGGCCTGGACCTGCTGGCCTGGGACGAGACCGACGACGCGTTCGCCGTTCTGGCCGGCGAGGTCTCCCAGCGCCTCGGGCGTGCACCCGCCCGCGTCGCCGTGGGCAACCGGACCTGGGCCGAGCACGCGCTCGGCGTCCAGCGGGCCCTGCCCGGGTCGGCGCTCGAGCTGGCCGCGCCGGTGGTCGACCGGCTGCGCATGGTCAAGAACGCCGCCGAGATCGAGGAGCTGGCCGCCGCCGGCGCGGCGATCGACCGGGTGCACGCGCGGATGGGGGAGTGGCTGCGGGTCGGGCGCACCGAGGCCGAGGTGGGCGCCGACATCGCCGCGGCGATCCTCGCCGAGGGGCACGTCGGCGTCGACTTCACCATCGTCGGCTCCGGGCCGAACGGCGCCAGCCCGCACCACGACGTGTCCGACCGGGTGGTGGAGGCCGGGGACGTCGTCGTCGTGGACATCGGCGGGGAGACGGCGACCGGCTACCGGTCGGACTGCACCCGCACCTACGCCGTCGGGCAGGCGCCGGGCACCGAGGTCGCCGAGTGGTACGGCGTGCTTCAGGAGGCGCAGGCGGCCGCCACCGCCGCCGTCCGGCCGGGGGTTCCGGCGCAGGAGATCGACGCGGTCGCGCGCCGGGTGATCAGCGATGCCGGCTGGGGCGAGTACTTCATCCACCGCACCGGGCACGGCATCGGCCTGGACACCCACGAGGCGCCCTACATCGTCGACGGCAACGACCTCGGGCTGGTGCCGGGCATGGCGTTCTCGGTGGAGCCGGGCATCTACCTGCCGGGCCGCTGCGGCGCCCGCATCGAGGACATCGTCGTCTGCACCGCGGACGGCGTCCGGATCCTGAACGGCGGCCCCCGTGACCTCGTCGTCCTCGCCGGCTGAGCCGGGCGGCGGGTCGACCGACGTCGACCGCGCGCTGCTGGCCGCCCTGGCCCGCGACGGCCGGGCCAGCTACACCGACCTGGCCGAGCGCGTGGGCCTGTCCGTCTCGGCGGTGCACCAGCGGGTGCGCCGGCTCGAGCAGCGCGGGCTGATCAAGGGCTACCGGGCGACCCTCGACGCCAAGGCGCTCGGCCTGCCGCTGACCGCGTTCGTGTCGATCACGCCCATCGACGTCGCCCAGCCCGACGACGCGCCGTCCCGGCTGGCGCACCTGCCGGCGATCGAGGAGTGCCACTCGGTGGCCGGGGTGGAGAGCTACATCCTCAAGGTGCGGGTGGCCTCGCCCGACGGGCTGGAGGCGCTGCTGCAGGAGATCCGCGCGGCGGCCAACGTCACCACCCGCACGACCGTGGTGCTCTCCACCTTCTACGAGGACCGCCCGCCGATCTGACGGGTCGCCGCGCGGCGGGCCGACTGATCTCTGCCGGTATCGACGGCGGGGCGGCGGTGCCCGAGACTGCGGGCGTGCCCGTCCGCCACGCCGTGACCAACCGCGTCGCCAACCCGGCGATGCGCCGGCTGCTGCGCTGGCCGGCCGGGCGGCTCCTCGGCCGGCATCTCGCGGTGATCCGCTACACCGGCGCCCGCACCGGCCAGGTGCGGGAGCTGGTGGCCGGGTACGCGCGCGCCGGCGGCACGGCCTGGATCTGGGTCGGCGACGCCGGCGGCAAGCGGTGGTGGCGCAACTTCCGGACGCCGGCCGACGTGGAGCTGTGGCTGGCCGGCGAGCACGTCCGCGGCCGGGGCCGCGCGGTGGAGGGTGGCACGCAGCCGGACGAGTGCCGGGAGGGCGTCGCCGCCTACGTCGCCGGCGTGCCCGGGGCGGCGCGCGTCATGCGGCTGCGGGCCGAGCCGGCAGCGCTGCGCCCGGAGGACCTGCGCGACGTCGTCATGGTGCGGGTCGACCTGACGCCCTGAGCCGACTGGACAACGAATCGAACGTGTGTTCGGATACGGGCCGTGCGGTGGGATGCGCAGCGGCTCGACGTCGAGGACGGCGCCCTGCCCGGCATGCCGACGATCCGCGGGCTGCTGCGCAGCGTGCAGGTGCCGGAGTTCCCCGGCCTCACGCTGCACGAGGTCCGCTGCCGCAGCGCGCTCAACGCCGTCCCGGCGGGTTCGGCGATGCCCTTCCCGTGGACCATCAATCCCTATCGGGGCTGCAGCCATTCGTGCGTGTACTGCCTGTCGGGCGACACGCAGGTGCTCATGGCGGACGGTCGGCAGCGCGCCATCGCCGACCTGCGGATCGGGGACCGGATCGTCGGCACGCGGGAGCAGAACGGGGAGCGCCGCTACGTGCACACCCGGGTGGAGGCGCACTGGTCCACCGCCAAGCCGGCCCACCGGCTGCAGGTGGCGGACGGGACGGAGATCGTCGCCAGCGCTGACCACCGCTTCCTGACGACCGACGGCTGGAAGCACCTGATCGACCTGACGGACGGGGACCGGCTGCGCGGCGGCGGGGACGAGGTGGTCGGCAGCGGGCCGGGTCTGAGGGTGACCTCGGTCAAGGACCTCGGCCGCGTCGAGCCGATGTTCGACATCACGACCGGGACCGGCGACTTCATCGCCAACGGGGTGGTCAGCCACAACTGCTTCGCCCGGCGGACGCACGAGTGGCTGGAGTTGGATTCCGGACGCGACTTCGACACGCAGATCGTGGTCAAGACCAACCTGGTCGAGGTGCTCGAGCGCGAGCTGGCCCGGCCGTCCTGGCGCCGCGAGCACGTCGCCCTGGGCACCAACACCGATCCGTACCAGCGCGCCGAGGGCCGCTACCGGCTGATGCCCGGCGTGATCCGTGCGCTGGCCCGCTCGGGCACGCCGTTCTCCATCCTGACCAAGGGCACGCTGGCCCGCCGCGACCTGCCGCTGCTGGCCGCGGCGTCGGGTGACGTCCCGATCGGGCTCGGCGTCTCCATGGCGATCTGGGACGACGACCTGCACGCGGCGCTCGAGCCCGGCGTCCCCAGTCCCCGGGCGCGGCTCGCGCTCGTGCGCGCGATGGCCGACGCGGGGCTGCCCTGCGGCGTGTTCCTCGCCCCCGTGCTGCCCGGCCTGACCGACGACGACGAGTCGCTGGACGCAGCCCTGGCCGCGATCGCCGCCGCGGGGGCGACCGGGGTCACCGTGCTCGCCCTGCACCTGCGGCCCGGTGCGCGGGAGTGGTTCCTCGCCTGGCTGGCCCGCGCGCACCCGGAGCTCCTGCCCCTCTACCAGCACCTCTACCGGCGGGGCGCGTACGTGCCGGCCGAGTACCGCGACGCGCTGTCCCGGCGGGTCGCGCCGCTGCTGGCCCGGCACGGCCTCGACCGGCAGCGCGGCGGCGCCGCCCGCGGGGTGGACGGGCAGCCGGTGCGCGGCCTGCCCGGCGACGAGCAGGGCGAGTTCCCGGCCGGCAGCCTGCCGCCGGCCGCGCCGCAGGACCCGCCGGAGCAGCTGGCCCTGTGCTGACCGGCGTTCAGCCGGCCATGCGGTGCAGCCGGTTGACCGCCCGGGCGGCCCGGACGACGCCGCGCGCCGAGACGGGGGGTGCCCCGGCGGCCAGCGCGAGCCGGCGGTAGGAGTCGTAGGACAGCACCGCGTAGGCGGCGGCCAGGTCCTCGGCCCAGGCCCGGCGGGACGGCGCGCTCGTGGCGCGCAGGTGCTGCCCCGTCCGGACGGCGTGCTTGGCGAAGGTGACCTGCAGCGCCTGGCTGGACAGCTGACCGCCGATGTGCGAGCCGAACCCGGGGCCGCGGCGCAGCGCCGGCAGCACCCAGGGGCTGGCGGCCAGCGCGGGGTAGCGGTTGCGCACGCTCTCCCACGCGTGCCAGGCCGTCAGGGCGCCCGGCACCGCCCAGTCGCCGTCGTCGGTGTGCACCAGCAGCCGGCGGGCGGTGGCGCGCACCTGGTCGCGGCGCAGCGTCCGGAACTGCCCCACGGTGCCCGGCCACCCCAGCGCCAGGGCGCACCAGGCCACGGTGCGCAGGTGCTCGGGGTGCTCGCTGCGGATCTGGGTGAGCGGCCGCAGGTCCAGGCTCGGCGGATCGGGCTCGGGCGTCGCGATCCGCCCCAGCGCGAGCCCGCCGTACCGGGCGACCTTGCCGTACAGCGCCAGGGTGGCCGGCTTCCAGCCGCGGGCGGCGGCGATCGGGTCCAGGCCGGTGGCGGCGAGCTCGTCGGGCCCCAGCCCGAGCTCGAGCGCCGCGTCGACCAGGCGGCGCCACTGCGGCTCGTAGCCCTCGGGCGGGGTGATGCGGCGCCAGGCACGCGCCGGGGGAGGGGCAGGCATCTCGGGCAGCGGCTGCTGCCACTCACCTCGCATGTCCCAACTCTACCGTTATCCCCAACGAAATCACAGGCCTCAGCTGTCGCCTCTTGCCGTAGACACCGGTGCCGGGACCCTGCGGGCCCCGGAGCAGTAACCGCGTGAGCCAGGGCCGCGGGCACGGGAAAGGGAGGAGTGGGAGCCGCAGGCAGCCACGAGAGAAGGCGTAGGAATGTTGGGCATAACGGTTGCTCGTGCGTGGGAATGCAGCGGCATCTCGGAGGCGGGCCCCCTTGCCGCTTCCGGGCTCTCAGCGGATCGCTGTCACCGCGCTGAGCGCAGCGCCGGCGGGGCCGATCCGCTCCGGACGGTCCGGCTGCAAGCCCGCCTCGCGGAGCTGATCGAGCAGCACGTCGACAGCGGGCAGCTCCATGCGGCCCTCCTGCGCCCGCAGCAGCAGATCCAGGTGCCGGCTGAACAGCTTCGGTTCCGCCACCGTGGTGACGACCACGAGGGCGCCGCCGGGGGCGAGCAGGCGGGCGACCGCGCGCAGCAGCTCCACCCGCTCGTCGACCGGCACGTAGTAGATGACGTTGGCGAGCAGGGCCAGGTCGATGCGGTCCGTGAGGGCGCCCGGGCGACCGGCGGCGAGCGCCTTCCTGATGTCGACGGCCTCGACGCCGGCCCGGTCGGCCAGCCCGCGCTCGCGCAGGGTGCGCCGGGCCAGTGTCACGGCGCCGGGGTCGACGTCCACGCCGATGCCGGTGGCGTCCGGAGCCGCCTCGAGCATCGCCGCCAGGTGCAGGCCGGCGCCGCACCCGATGTCGAGCACCCGGCGCGGCCGGCGCTCTCGGACGGTCCGGGTGAGCAGGTGGTGGAGCAGCGGCTCCAAGGCGGCAGAGAGCCGGGCGATGAGCTCGGCCTGCTCCTCGTTGTCGCGGCGTCGCAGGCCGCCGCAGAGCAGCGGTCGCAGCTCCCGGTAGAGGTCGGTGTGGTAGCCGCCGAAGCCCTCGTAGGTGGCCCGCACCTGGTCGTCGTCGACAACCGCTCGGCCGGCCCCGGTGAGCGCCCACGAGCCCTCGCCGGTGACCAGCCCCGCCGCCGCCAGCACGCGGAGGTAGGCCGCCAGCAGGTCGGGATCGGTCGCACCGAGGCGGTCGGCCAGTGCTGCGGTGCCGACCGCGCCCCCGGCCAGGGCGTCGAGCAGCCCGAGGTGGAGCGCCGCCGCGATCAGCTGCAGCCGGAGCGCTGCCTGCCCGTCCCGCGCCGCTCGCAGGCGCGCGCGGAGGTTCCCGCTGCGCAGCACCTCGGCCAGCACCCTCGGGTCGGGCACTCTCCCCATCGGGCACCTCCTCGCCCCGGAGGGCGGACGGTAGCGCACCTCGACCTGCGCCGACCGCCCCCGTTGGTGATCATGGTCGGGTGCGCACGGTGGGTGTCGAGGAGGAACTGCTGGTCGTCGATCCCGACGGCCGGCCGGTGCCGCTCGGCCCGGAGGCGCTCGAGGTGGCGGCCCGGCGCGGCGAGGGGGAGACCGTCGAGCAGCACGACCGCGCCGACGAGGACGACGACGGCGGCGCGGAGGGCGCCCACCTCGTCCCCGAGCTCAAGGCCCAGCAGGTGGAGCTCGGCACCCGCGTGTGCCGGACCCTCGACGAGGTGGCCCGGGAGCTGCGCCGGTGGCGGGACCGGGCCGACGCCGCCGCGGCTGCCGCCGGTGCGCGGGTGGCCGCCCTCGCCTCCTCGCCCGTCGCGGTGGAGCCGGTGCCGACCCCAGGGGAGCGCTACGAGCGGATCCACGAGACCTTCGGCCGGCTCGCCGCCGAGCAGCTCACCTGTGGCTGCCACGTGCACGTCTCGGTCGAGGACGACGAGGAGGGCGTCGCCGTCCTCAACCGGATCCGGGTCTGGCTGCCGGTCCTCACCGCGCTCACGGCCAACTCGCCGTTCTGGCTGGGCGCCGACACCGGGTACGCCAGCTACCGGTCGCAGGCCTGGAGCCGCTGGCCGTCGGCCGGCCCCAACGGCGTCTTCGCCGACGCCGCCGACTACCACCGGCTGATCGAGGACGTCCTCGCCACCGGCACCGCCGTCGACACCGGGATGGTGTACTTCGACGCCCGCCTGTCGGCCAACTGGCCCACCGTCGAGGTGCGGGTCGCCGACGTGGCGCTGCGCGCCGAGGACGCGGTCACCCACGCGGGCCTGGTCCGCGCCCTGGTCGAGACCGCCGCCGCCGAGTGGCGCGCCGGCCGGCCGGTGCCCGACGTCCGCGGCGAGCTGCTCCGGCTGGCCTCCTGGCGGGCGGGGCGCTCCGGCCTCTCCGGGGAGCTGGTGCACCCGGGGACCGGCCGCCCGGCGCCCGCCGCCGAGGTGGTCGGCGCCCTCCTCGACCACGTCCGGCCCGCGCTCGCCGACAACGGCGACGAGGACCGGGTCGCCGACGGCGTGGCCGTGCTGCTGCGCCGCGGCACCGGCGCCGACCTGCAGCGCCGCGTGCACGCCGAGACCGGGGACCTCGCCGACGTGGTCCGGGCCGCGGTTGCCGTCACCGCCGGGCAGCGGGAGGACGCCGGTCGGCCGGGGCAGCCGGGCGACCGTTAGGGTCCGCGCATGTACACGGCGAGCT
This sequence comes from Geodermatophilus sp. SMS 5-13, assembly GCF_059428245.1. Taxonomy (NCBI): domain Bacteria; kingdom Bacillati; phylum Actinomycetota; class Actinomycetes; order Geodermatophilales; family Geodermatophilaceae; genus Geodermatophilus; species Geodermatophilus sp. SMS 5-13. Next base: position 2,825,896 of record NZ_CP165729.1, on the reverse strand, counting down.
GGCGCGACGTCGTCCGGCGGGACCTCTACGGCCCCGCGCCCGATCCCCGCGACCGGCCGTACCGATTCGTCGTCCGCCTGGCGCTGATCGTGTTCCGGCTGTTCGGCTTCCGCTTCGACGTGCGCGGCGCGGAGCACGTGCCGGCCACGGGCGGGGCGATCATCTGCAGCAACCACGTCAGCTTCTTCGACTTCACCTTCCTCGGGCTGGCCGCGCTGCCCGAGCGCCGGCTGGTGCGGTTCATGGCCAAGGCCGCCGTCTTCGGGCACTGGTTCGCCGGGCCGTTCATGCGGGCGATGCAGCACATCCCGGTCGACCGGAAGGCCGGGGCGGCGGCGTTCGAGTCCGCCGTCCGGGCGCTCAAGGACGGCCAGATCGTCGGCGTCTTCCCGGAGGCCACGATCAGCCGCAGCTTCACCGTCAAGGACCTCAAGGCCGGCGCCGCCCGGATGGCCGTCGACTCGGGCGTCCCGGTCATCCCGGCGGCCGTCTGGGGCGGGCAGCGGATCGCCACCAAGGGCCATCCGGTGCACTGGCGTCGCGGCGTCCCGGTGACGGTGGTCCTGGGCGAGCCGCTGGTGCCCGAGCCGGGGGAGAAGGCCCAGCAGCTGCTGCGGCGCACCCGGGCGGCCATGGAGGCGCTGCTGGACGAGGCGCAGCGGAGCTACCCGGACAGCCCGTCCGGGGACGACGACCGCTGGTGGCTGCCCGCGCACCTGGGCGGGACGGCGCCCTCCCCGGACGAGGTCGCCGCGCTCGACGCGGTCGACGCCGCCGGGAAGCGGGTCAAGGCCGCGAAGCCGCACCCGGTCGCCCGGGTGCGCGCGCTGCTGCGCCGCCGCTGACGCGCCGGCGGGCTCAGCCCGCCCAGTGGTTGGCCACGAACAGCGCGAACAGCGCGCCCTGCAGCAGGACGGCGGGGTAGAGCAGCGCCTGCAGCACAGGGCGGGCCGCCGGCCGCCGCGCCGCGAGGACCTCGGCGGCCAGGTAGAGCGAGACGCACGGCAGCACGTACCGGTGCACCGAGGTCAGGTTGCCGTTGAGGGTGAACATCACGAACGAGGCCGCTCCGAACGCGGCCAGCGGCACGCCGTCGCCCCGCAGGACGACGAGCAGGTAGACCGCGGACGCCAGCAGGACCGCCAGGGCCAGCAGCGGCAGCACGATGTCGACGACCGTGAGCAGCGTGGTGCGGCGGTCGCCGGTCGCGGCCCGGGCGAGGACCGCCACCTCGTGGCCCAGGGTCCGCGCGATGTTCAGGTCCAGGTGGTGGTAGGCCCACAGCGGGCCGGCGTCGTAGGCGGCGAACATCGCGAACGGATCGCCGACCGCCCGCCAGAGGGAGAACGCGTAGGCGCCGAACCCGAGCAGGGCCGCCGGGAACCAGAGCACCTGCGGCGCGAGCAGGCCCCGCCACCGCCAGCCGCGGGAGCGCCAGAACTCCAGGAAGCACAGCCCGAGGAACAGGACGGCGGTCAGCCGCGTGGCGGTCAGCGGGATCAGGCACAGGCCCATCGCCGTCCACCGGCGGTGCAGCGCGAAGGCGTAGGCGGCGAAGCCGAGCCCGGTGAACAGCGCCTCGGCGTAGAGCACGTGCAGGAAGAACGCGGGGGGCGCGGCGAGCAGGACGGCGACCGCCAGCCATCCCGCCCGCGGGCTGCCGACCAGCCGCCGGGCCGCCTTCACCAGCGCGACGACCGCCGCCCACACGCCGAGGGTGTTGACCAGCAACCCGGCGCCGAGGGTGCCGAGCTGGCCGAAGCTGGCCAGGTCCACGCCGCGCACCAGCACCGGGAACAGCGGGTAGAACGCCGCGGCCTGCGGATCGCTCTGGTAGAGCCCGTCGGGGATGCGCGCGTACGCCACCGCGTCCCAGCGCAGCATGTGCTGCAGCAGGGACGGCAGCGGCGGCGGGGGCATGTGCGAGAGCGTCTGGAACAGGCTGAAGGCGCGCTCGATCAGCACCCCGACGACGGTGAGCGCCACCTGGAAGCCCACGGCGACGACACCCCCGAGGACGACGTCGCGGTCCCGCCACCAGCGGCGCCGCTCGGCCGCGGCCGCGGGCAGGTCCTCGGCGGGCGGGATCGTCCCGGCGCCGGCACCGGCACCGGCACCGGCACCGGCAAGAGCCGGCTGCACGCCGACGGCGGGCTTCACGCCGACGCCGCCCGCTGCGCCCGCCCCTCCGTGTCGCCGGGCAGCCGCCCGTCGTCGCGCACCACGTTGGGCGCGGGGACCGGCAGCACCTCGGCCACGCTGTAGAGGGGCCGGCCCTGCACCTCGGTGTAGATGCGGCCGATGTAGGTGCCCAGGACGCCGAGCATGACGATCTGCACGCCGCCGAGGAAGAACATGGCCGAGGCGAGGAACGCCCAGCCCGGCACCGCGGCGTCCGGCACGAACAGCTTCACGCCCAGCACGTAGAGCACCCCGAGCAGGCTCAGCGTCGAGACCGCGTAGCCGATCCGCGAGATGAACCGCAGCGGCGTGGCCGAGAACCCGATGATGCCGTCCGCCGCGAAGCGCAGCATGCGGCGCAGCGGGTAGTGGGTGCGCCCGGCGAACCGGCCGTCCCGGTCGAAGGGCACGCCGGTCTGCCGGAAGCCCACGTAGCTGACCAGCCCGCGCAGGAAGCGGTCGTGCTCGCGGAAGCGGCGCAACTCGTCGACGACGCGGCGGTCGAGCAGCCGGAAGTCGCCGGTGTCGGGCGGGATGTCGACGTCGGACATCCGCCGCAGCGCGCGGTAGAAGAGGCGGGCGGTGAGGACCTTGAACGCGCCGTCCTGCCGCGAGCGGCGCTGGGCGTAGACGACGTCGAAGCCCTGCTCCCACCGCTGGATCAGCTCCAGGCTGACCTCCGGCGGGTCCTGCAGGTCGGTGTCCATCACGATCACCGCGTCGGCGTCCGCGGCGTCCAGCCCGGCGGTGACCGCGATCTGGTGCCCGAAGTTCCGCGACAGCGCGAGGACGGTGACCCGCGGGTCGGCCTCGGCGAGCCGGTTCAGCTGCTCCAGCGAGTCGTCGCTGCTGCCGTCGTCGACGTAGAGGAAGCGGACGTCGTACCGGTCGGCCAGGCGGGCGGCGACCGCGTCGAGCGCGGCGTGGAACGCCGCCAGGGTCTCGGACTCGTCGAACACCGGGAGGACGTACGCGACCGACCGTCGGGTGAACGTCCGCATCAACTCACCGCCTGGGCGCGCACGACAATGTGGTGACGGAGTGTATCGAGTGACAGGAGTTCCCCTTGGTCACCCGCGGGGCTGACATGGCCCCCGGCTACTCGACCACGGCCGGGGCCATGAGGCGGAACGCCTCCAGGTCGACGTCGTACCAGCGGCGCATCCGGCCCAGGTGCGCCATGCCCAGCCGGCGGCACACCGCCAGCGACGGCTCGTTGCCCGGCCGGACGACGGCGTAGACCTCCGGCAGCCCGGCCTCGAAGCCGCGGGCGACCACGGCCCGCGCGGCCTCCGTGGCGTAGCCGTGGCCCCAGCAGTCGGGGTGCAGGTGCCAGCCGACCTCGACCTCGCCCACGCCGTTGGGCAGCGGCTTGAACAGCACCGTGCCCGCGACCGTCCCGTCCTCGAGCTCCACCGCCCAGCACCCGAAGCGCTCGTCCTGGGCGTGCACCGCCGCCCACCGGCCGGGCAGCTCGGCCGGGGCGACCTTCGGCGGGCCGCCGATCCAGCGGGTCACCTCGTCGCGGCCGTAGATGTCGGCCAGCCGGGCGACGTCGGCGGCGGACGTCGTCCAGGCCCGCAACCGCAGGCGGTCGGTGCGCAGCAGCTCGCCGGCCGGGGAGAACATCCCCGGGACCTACCGCCGGCCAGGCGCCGGGAAACCCCGCTTCAGCCGAGCAGGTCGGCCGCCGAGGCGGCGCGCGAGGACGCGGCCTTCAGCTCCGCCGCGACCGGGTCGGCAGCCCGCTCGGCCCACCACGCCTGCCCACTGGCCGGCAGGGTCGCGATCGGGTCGTAGTAGGTGTAGCGGCGGTCCAGCGCCGCCTCGTCGCCGAGCTCGATGCCGGTGCGGTAGTTCTTCGTCCAGTAGCTGATGCCGCGCTCGCGGTCGTACTCGGCGACCTGGTGCACCCACCGCTTGCCGACGTAGGGGACGTCGCAGACGATCCGCGGCGTGGCGAAGCCGGGCAGGTAGCCCATGAGGTCGTGCTGCAGGGTCTGCGCCTGCGCCAGCGACACCCGCCAGTGCTCGGCGCTGGGGATCATGTCGCACATGTAGAAGTAGTAGGGCGTGATCCCGGCGCCGTCGAGGAGCGCGAAGCACAGATCGAGCAGCTGGGGCGCGGTGGCGTTCACCCCGCGCAGCAGCACGCCCTGGTTGCGGACGTCGCGCACGCCGGCCTCGAGCATCGCCCGGGCGGCCTCGGCGACCAGCGGGGTCACCTGCTGCGCGGCGTTGACGTGCGTGTGCACGGCGAGGGAGACGCCGCGCTCGCGTGCGGTGCGGGCCAGCCGGGCCATGCCCGCGACGACGTCGTCCTGCAGCCAGTGCTGCGGCAGGCCCATCAGCGCCTTGGACGCCAGCCGGATGTCGCGGACCGAGTCGACCTCCAGCAGGCCGGCGACGAACACCTCGAGGTTCTTGAACGGCAGGTTGGCGACGTCGCCGCCGGAGACGACGACGTCGCGGACGCCGGGGGTCGCGCGCAGGTAGTCGAGCATCGCCGTCTGCCGGTCGACCGGCTTGAGGTCGAACTTCAGCTTGGCGACGGCGGGCGTGGAGTTGCCGACCAGGTCCATCCGCGTGCAGTGGCCGCAGTACTGGGGGCAGGTGGAGAGCAGCTCGGCGAGCACCTTGGTGGGATAGCGGTGGGTGAGCCCCTCGACCGCCCACATCTCGTGCTCGTGCAGCGAGTCACGCGCGGCGTACGGGTGGCTGGCGGCGGCGCCGGGCAGCCGGTCGGAGGCGACCGGGAGCATGTACCGGCGCACCGGGTCGGTGAGCATCGCCGCTGTGTCGGGCACCACCCCCGGCACCATCGTGTTGAGCATCTGCGGCGGCAGCAGCAGCGACATGGTCGCCCGGCCGGCCTGGTCGGCCTCGACGTCGGCGTAGAAGGACTCGTCGAGCAGGTCGCCGTAGACGCCGCGCAGCTGGCGGACGTTCTTCACGCAGTGCGCGCGCTGCCACTGGGCGCTGCGCCACTCGGCCTCGGTCACGCCGGCGAACCCGGGCAGCCGGCGCCAGTCCGGCTCGGCCAGGGGCCGGGCGGCGTACTCGTAGGGCTGCTCCAGCACCGTGGCCTCCTTCGCGGGTCGCCTTCCCACTCCGGGGCGACTCTACGGGAGAATCTTCGGTGATACCGCTTTGACGCGATAGGTTCTCCTGCACCGATCGGGTGAAGGGGAGGAACCTGTGGCTGGGACGGCGGAGCGGGCGCTCGGCGTGCACCGCGTGCTGGAGCCGCCGGGGGTGCTGCCCCAGGCGGCGCTCCGGCTCGACGCCGACCCCGCGATCGGGCCGGACGAGGTGCGCCTCAGAGTGCAGCGGCTCAACCTCGACGCGGCATCGTTCCGTCAGCTGTCCGAGGCCTCCGGCGGGGACGGCGCGGCGGTGCGGGACGCCGTCCTGGACATCGTGCGGACCCGCGGCAAGATGCAGAACCCGGTCACCGGCTCCGGCGGCATGCTCCTCGGCGTCGTCGACGCGGTGGGGGAGGACTGCCGGGCCGACCTCGCGATCGGCGACCGGGTGGCCACGCTGGTCTCGCTCACCCTGACCCCGCTGCGGATCACCGACGACCTGGCCCGCTGGGACGGGCGCTCGGAGCAGGTGCCGGCGGAGGGGACGGCGATCCTGTTCGCCCGCTCGATCGCCGCGGTGCTGCCCGACGACCTGCCGGACGCCGTCGCGCTGGCCGTGCTCGACGTCTGCGGGGCACCGGCGGCCACCGCGCGGGTCGTGGCGCGCGCCGGCGCCCGGTCGGTCGTCGTCCTGGGGGCGGCGGGCAAGTCCGGCTGCCTGAGCCTGGCCGCCGCCCGCGACGCCGGGGCCACCCGGCTGACCGGGCTGGTGCGCGACGAGCGGGAGGCCGCCGCCCTGCGCGCCGCGGGCCTCGCCGACCGGGTCGTCGTCGCCGACGCGACCGAGCCGCTCGCCGTCGCCGCGGCGGTGGGGGAGCCGGCGGACGCGACGATCGTCTGCGTCGACGCGCCCGGCGCCGAGCACGGGGCGATCCTGGCCACGGCCGACGGGGGCACCGTGGTCTTCTTCTCCATGGCGACGTCGTTCTCGCAGGCGGCGCTGGGCGCGGAGGGGATGGCGGCGGACGTGACGATGCTGGTCGGCAACGGCTACACGCCGGGGCACGCGGCGATGGCCCTGGACCTGTACCGGGCGACCCCCGGCGTGCGCGCGCTGATCCGACCGCGGGTGGGCGCATGACCCTGCTGCTCACCGACGTCGTCGTCGGCGACCGGCCGGGGCGCGCGGTGCACGTGGTCGACGGCCGCATCGCCTGGCTGGGCGCGGCCGCCGACGCGCCCGCCGCCGGCCGGGTGATCGCGGGGGAGGGGGCGCTGCTCACGCCCGCCTTCGTCGACGCGCACGTGCACGCGACGGCAACCGGGCTGGCGCTGTCCGGCCTCGACCTCCACTCGAGCTCGAGCCTCGCCGCCGCGGTCGCGGCGGTGCGGGGGCACGCCGAGTCCTCGACCGGCGTCCTGCTCGGCACCGGCTGGGACGAGACCGGCTGGCCGGAGGACCGCGGCCTCGCCCGTACCGACCTCGACGCCGTCGTCGGCGACCGCCCGGCCTACCTGGCCCGGGTCGACGTCCACTCCGCGACGGTGTCGACGGCGCTGCTGGACCGGATCCCCGGCATCGCCGACCTGCCCGGCTTCTCGGCCGACGGGCGGCTGCGCCTCGACGCGCACCACGCCGCCCGGCAGGTGGCCTACGGATCGGTCGGGCCCGGCCAGCGGCGGGCCGCGCAGCGCGCCACGCGCGACGCCGCGGCGGCGCTGGGCATCGGCAGCCTGCACGAGATGGCCGGGCCGGAGGTGTCCGGCGCCGAGGACCTGGCCGGGCTGCTGGAGCTGGCCGCGGCCGAGCCGGGCCCCGAGGTGGTCGGCTACTGGGGCGAGCTCGCCGAGCGCGGCGGGCTGGACGTCGTCCGGGAGCTCGGCCTGGCCGGCGCCGGGGGAGACCTGTTCTGCGACGGCGCGTTCGGCTCGCACACCGCGGCCCTGTCCGCGCCCTACACCGACCGGCCCGACACCCGCGGCACGCTGCGGTTCGAGGCCGCGTCGGTGGTCGACCACGTCCGCGCCTGCACCGCCGCGGGGATCCAGGCCGGCTTCCACGTCATCGGCGACGCCGCCGTGCGCCAGGTGCTCGACGCCGTGGCCGCGGTCGCCGCGGAGCTGGGGGAGGCCGCGGTCCGGGCCTGCCGGCACCGGCTCGAGCACGTCGAGCTGATCGACGACGACGGCATCGAGCAGATGCGCCGCCTGGGCATGATCGCCAGCGTCCAGTCCGCCTTCGACGCCGCCTGGGGCGGGCCGGCGGGCATGTACGCCGAGCGGCTGGGCGCCGACCGCGCCGCGGCCACCAACCCGCTGGCCGACCTGACCGACGCCGGGGTGGCGATCGCGCTCGGCAGCGACGCCCCGGTGACCCCGCTGGACCCCTGGGGCGGCGTGCACGCCGCCGTCGACCACCGCACACCCGGCTCGGGGATGCGCCCGTTCGACGCCTTCGACGCCGCCACCCACGGCGGCCGGTACGCCGTCCGCGGCGAGCACCCGGCCGGGCCGCTCGCCGTCGGCGCACCGGCGTCGCTGGCGCTGTGGGAGACCGCGGAGACGCTCTCCGCCGTCCTCGCCGGCCGGGCGCGCCCCGCCTGCCGCCTCCTGCTGGTGAACGGAGACCCCCTGTGACTGGGACTTTTTCGGGCTCAAGTCCGGATACTTCTTCGGGCTCAAGTTCCCGACTGGAGCTGGACCCGGTGCTCGTCGCCCGGGCACGGGAGCTGGCCGGCCGTGCGGCTGCCCCCGTGGTCGACCTCGCGCGCCGGCACACCACGGTCTCGGTCGAGCGCGCCGTGCTGCGGCTGGCCGGGCTGACCGGCACCGACCCGGTGACGGGTGAGGGGCGGGCGGAGGACCGCGTGCCGTGGGTCAACCGCGTGGTGGACGCCGTCCGCGACCAGGTGGGCCTGGAGTCCGGTGTCGCGCTGCCGGTCTGGCACGCGATCACCTCCGGGTCGGCAGCGGGCCTGCAGGACGTCGCCGAGCAGGTCGGCGCCGGGACCGCCCGGTTCGGGATCCCCGCCGACCCCGAGCCGGCCCGCGAGGCCGCGCGGGCCGCCGTCGCCGCCGGGCTGGCCCGCATCGACGCCAACCGCCGCCGCCGCGACGAGCTCGTGGCCACGCACGGCGACCCGCCGCGCCGGCCCTGGATCTACCTGATCGTGGCCACCGGCGACATCCACGAGGACATCCCGCAGGCCCAGGCCGCGGCGCGGGCCGGCGCCGACGTCATCGCCGTCATCCGCTCCACCGGGCAGTCGCTGCTGGACTACGTGCCCGAGGGAGCGACCCGCACCGGCTACGCCGGCACCTACGCCACCCAGGAGAACTTCCGGCTCATGCGGGCGGCCCTGGACGACGTCAGCGCCGAGGTGGGCCGCTACGTCCGGCTGACCAACTACGCGTCCGGGCTGTGCATGCCGGAGATCGCCGTCCTGTCCGGGCTGGAGCGGCTGGACATGATGCTCAACGACGCGATGTACGGGATCCTCTTCCGCGACATCAACCCGCGACGCACCTTCGTCGACCAGCGGTTCTCCCGGATGGTGCACGCCCGCGCCGGGATCATCATCAACACCGGCGAGGACAACTACCTCACCACCGCCGACGCCGTCGACGAGGCGCACACCGTCACCGTCAGCCAGCTGCTCAACGAGACCCTGGCGCACGAGGCGGGCCTGGCGGACTGGCAGCTCGGGCTCGGCCACGCCTTCGAGATCAACCCCGACCTGCCCGACTCCTTCCGCCTCGAGCTGGCCCACGCGCTGCTGGCGCGCGCGCTGTTCCCCGACGCGCCGCTGAAGTGGATGCCGCCGACCAAGCACATGACCGGCGACGTCTTCCGCGGCTACCTGCTCGACGGGTTCTTCAACCTGGCCGGGGCGCTCACCGGCCAGGGCATCCTGCTGGTCGGGATGATGACCGAGGCCGTCGTCACCCCGTGGCTGTCCGACCGCGACCTGGCGCTGCGCAACGTCCGGTACGTCCTCGACGCCGCCGGCGGGCTCACCGAGGACTTCGCGCCGCCGAAGGGCGGGTTCATCGACAAGCGCGCCGACACGGTGCTGCGCGAGGCGGTCGGCCTGCTGGAGCGGATCGCCGACCACCCCGAGGGGCTGATCCAGGCGATCGCCGACGGCACGTTCGGCATCACCAGGCGGCCGCCGGACGGCGGCAAGGGTCTGGACGGCGTGGTGCGGCTGGCCGACGACGCGTACAACCCGGCCCTCGAGCTGCTGTCGAAGGAGGCGGTCCATGCCTGACGGCACGATCGTGCGCCCCTACGGCGACACCACGGGCGACGGCATGGTGCAGACGTCGTTCACGCTGCCGGTCCCGCCCGGGCCGAAGGCGGACGGCGCCGCGCTGCAGCTGGCCACCAAGATGGGCATCGAGCCGGCGATGGTCGTGCACAGCCACGGCATCGGCGAGGGGTACACGTTCTTCGTCGTCTACGGCCCGGTGCGCCACCTGGTCGACCTCGACGCCGTGCAGGTGGAGGAGCGCGCGTACCCGCTGCTGTCGCCGAGCGAGGTCAACGGCGCGATCAAGGCGGGGCTGCGCCGCAAGCTCGTCGTCCTCGGGGCGTGCATCGGCACCGACGCGCACACCGTCGGCATCGACGCGATCCTCAACCTCAAGGGCTTCGCGGGGGAGAAGGGCCTGGAGTACTACCGGGAGATGTCGGTGGCCAACCTCGGCGCCCAGGTCACCGTGCCGGACCTGGTCCGCCGCGCCCGCACGGCCCGCGCCGACGCCGTCCTGGTCTCCCAGGTGGTGACCCAGAAGGACGCGCACCTGCGCAACACCCGCGAGCTGGCCGCCGCGTTCCGGGAGGCGATGGGGGAGTCCCGGCCGCTGCTGGTCGTCGGCGGCCCCCGGTTCGACCCCGCGATGGCCGCCGAGCTCGGCGTCGACAAGGTCTTCGGCCGGGGGACCACGCCCGGCGAGGTCGCCAGCTACCTCGTCTCCGCCCTCGTCCCGCAGGAGGAAGCAGCATGAGCGACCCGAGGCTCGGGTTGACCGTCACCCACCGCCGGTACGTGCCGTACAGCCACGCCCACTACGGCGGCGACCTCGTCGACGGCGCGTACGCGCTCGGCCTGTTCGGAGACGTCGCCACCGAGGTCGCGATCCGGATGGACGGCGACGAGGGGCTGCTCGCGGGCTACTCCGAGGTCCGCTTCCTCGGGCCGGTGCGGGCCGGGGACGTGCTGGAGGCGCACGCCGAGGTGGTGCGGATCGGCCGGCGCAGCCGGGAGCTGCGCTGCTGGGCGCAGGTCGTCGCCCGGGCCGAGCCCGAGCGCGGGCCCTCGGCGGCGCGGATGGTCGAGCCCCCCGAGACGGTGGTCGAGGCGACGGCGACGGTGGTCGTCCCCGCCAGCGGCACGTAACGATCTGGTCACAGTCCGCCACGGGATCGTCACTCGGACGGGGGAGGGCCGAAGCACTTCCTACAGTCACTGCAGTTCCTACCGGGAGCACGACCCGTGGTCCCTCGGAGCGGCACGCCGGAACCCGCCGGCGCGGCCGGCCGGGGGGAGGCGGGGCGCGAACCCGGCGGAGCCGCGCCCCGCCCGCATCATCAGACAACGGAACGTCCCGGCCGCCGCCCGCGGCCCGGCGTCCGGCCCGAAGATGCGGATCGGCCGCGGACCCACCGCCGGCGCACCCGGACCAGACGCAACCGCGACGGTGCGGCGCCCGGCCACACGCACCGGCCGGAATGGGATGCTGGGGCGGGGCCGCCGCGGACGTGCGGCGGCCCGGCCCCCGGCCGGCCGGCCCGGGGCAGGTGCACGCGCCGGCAGGCCCGGAGCGAACAGTCCCACGGAGGCAGCGCGTGCCGGCAGGAGCGAGCGCCGACACCCTGCACCGTCCCGGGCGCCCCCAGGCCGCGCACCCCGCCGAGCGGAAGCGGCGGTGGCCCTGGCGCACCCTGCTGGCCGCTCTCGGCGGGCTGGCCCTGCTGCTGGCGTTCCCCGGCTACCACCTCACCGCCCTGGCCCCGCTCGGCCCGGCGGCGCTCGCCCTGGCCGTCCGCGGGCAGCGGGCGCGGTCCGGGCTGTGGCTGGGGTTCGTGCTGGGGGCGGCCTTCTTCGTGCCGCTGCTGTCGTGGAGCGGGGTCTACGTCGGGCCGGTGCCCTGGCTGGCGCTGGCCCTGTGGGAGGCGCTGCACGTCGCCCTGCTGGGCGCGGCCACCGCCCTGGTCTCCCGGCTGCCGCTGTGGCCGCTGTGGGCGGCCGCGCTGTGGGTCGCCGACGAGGCCCTGCGCGGGCGGTTCGTGCTCGGCGGCTTCCCGTGGGGCCGGCTCGGGCTGTCCCAGACCAGCGGGCCGCTCACCTCCCTGGCGGCCTACGGCGGCGTCCCGCTGGTCAGCTTCGCGGTGGCGCTGACCGGCACCCTGCTGGCCGCCGCCGTCCTCGCCCTGCTCCGCGCCTGGCGCGCCGCGTCGTCCCCGGCCGGGCGCACGCCGGCGACGGCCAGCGCCGCGGCGCTGGCCGTCGCCGGCGTCCTGGCCGTGCCGCTCGTCGGCGGGCTGGCCTGGCTGCCGCTGCCCGGCTCGTCCCTGACCGCGGGCGGGCCGACCGCCACGGTCGCGGTGATCCAGGGCAACGTGCCCCGCGCCGGCCTGGACTTCAACGCCCAGCGCCGCGCGGTGCTCGACAACCACGTCCAGCAGACCCTCGAGCTCGCCGCCCGGGTCGAGGACGGCCGCGCGGCCCGCCCGGACCTGGTCGTCTGGCCGGAGAACAGCTCCGACATCGACCCCTACGTCAACGCCGACGCCGACCGCGCGATCAGCCGCGCCGCGGACAGGATCGGCGCCCCGATCCTGGTCGGCGCGATCGTCCAGGGCCCGGGGCGGTTCATCAGCAACACGGCCATCGTGTGGAGCCCCCAGGACGGCCCGGGCCAGACCTACGTCAAGCGGCACCCGGTGCCCCTGGCCGAGTACGTGCCCGCCCGGAGCTTCTTCCGGTTCTTCAGCCCCTACATCGACCGCGTCACCGACCAGCACGCCGGCACCGCGGTCGGCGTCCTCGACCTGGCCGGCACGCGGGTCGGCGACCTCATCTGCTTCGAGGTGGTCTACGACTCGCTCGTGCACGACGTCGTCGACGCCGGCGCCGGGATGATCGTCGTCCAGACCAACAACGCGACGTTCGGCTTCACCGACGAGAGCGAGCAGCAACTGGCGATGAGCCGGCTGCGGGCGGTGGAGTTCGGCCGCACGGTGGTCATCGCGGCGACCAGCGGGATCTCCGCGATCGTAGCGCCGGACGGCTCGGTGGCCCGCTCCTCGTCGCTGTTCACGCCGGCGGTCTTCGTCGAGGACGTCGCCCAGCGGTCCTCCACGACCGTCGCCGAGCGCCTCGGCGGCGCCCCGGAGTGGGTGCTGACCGGCCTCGGCGTCGCCGCGCTGGTCGCCGTCCTGCTGCCCGCGCCGGTGCGCCGGCGTCTCCCGGGGGGACGGCGGTGAGTGCGGGGGAGGGCAGCGCCCGGCTGCTGGTGATCATCCCCACCTACAACGAGGCCGAGAACGTCGAGCGGATCGTCGCGCGGCTACTGGCCGCCGTCCCGGCCGCGCACGCCCTCGTCGTCGACGACGGATCCCCGGACGGCACCGGGGACCTGGCCGAGAAGCTGGCCGCCCGCGAGCCGCGGGTGCACCTGCTGCGCCGCCCCGGCAAGGCCGGGCTGGGCCCGGCCTACGTCGCCGGGTTCCGCTGGGCGCGGGCCCATGGCTTCGACGTCCTGGTCGAGATGGACGCCGACGGCTCGCACGCCCCCGAGCAGCTGCCCGGCCTGCTGGCCGCCCTGGACGCCGGCGCCGACCTGGTCCTCGGCTCGCGCTACGTGCGCGGCGGGCGGGTGGCCGACTGGCCCGCGCACCGGCTGCTGCTCTCCCGCGCCGGCAACGCCTACACCCGCTGGGCGCTGCGGCTGCCGCTGCGCGACGCCACCGGCGGCTACCGGGCGGTCCGCGGCGAGCTGGTCGACCGGCTGCCCTTCGACGACGTGGCCAGCCAGGGCTACTGCTTCCAGGTCGACTGGGCCTGGCGGGCCTGGCGCGCGGGCGCCCGCGTGGTGGAGGTGCCGATCACCTTCACCGAGCGGGCGCACGGCAGGAGCAAGATGAGCGGCTCGATCGTTGCAGAGGCGTTGGTACGGGTCACCGCGTGGGGCCTGCGGGACCGGCTGGCCGATCGGCTGCCGGGCCGCGTCCGCCGGCCCGTACCCGGACGAGCCCGGATCGGCGGGCGGTCGAGCGCGGCCCGGTAGGCGGGCCGCCGCCGCCCGCGCCGGACGGGCAGGAGAGGCGGAGGACGTCGTGGGACGTCTGCGCATGGTGCTGGGGCTGCTCGCCCTCGCCGAACTGGTCGTCTTCGTGCTGGTCGCGGCCTGGATCGGGGTGGGCTGGACGATCCTGGCGATGCTGGGCACGAGCGCGCTCGGCGCACTGCTGCTCGGCCGGCAGGGCACGAAGGCGCTGGGGGAGCTGCAGGAACGGGCGCGGACGCGGCGGCCGGCCGGGCGGGAGCTCGGCAACGCCGGGCTCGTGGCGATCGGCGGGCTGCTCATGCTGCTGCCCGGGTTCATCGGCGACCTGATCGGGCTGCTGTGCCTGCTGCCCGGAACGCGCGACGTCGTCCGGGCGCTGCTGCTGCGCACGGTCTTCGCCCGGCTGCCCGACCGGATGCGCGGCCCGGTGCGGGTGCGCAGCGCCCGCGTCGAGGAGATGGAGGGCGAGGTGTGGCGGCCCGGTCCGCGACCCGACGGCCGTCCGCCGCGGGTGATCGAGGGCGAGATCGCGCCCGGCCCGACGCCCTGAAGGACCCCGCTGCCCCCCGCCACTCGCACGCTCGCGGCGGGACCCTGCAGCGGGGCCGGAACGCGGAACGGCCCCGGTGGGAGATCCCACCGGGGCCGTTCGGTCGTGCGTGGTTCAGCTGGCGCGGGTCCGCCGGCCGCGGAGCACCTCGAGGCGCTCGGCCAGGACCTCCTCGAGGTCCTCGACGGAGCGACGCTCGAGCAGCATGTCCCAGTGGGTGCGCGGGGGCTTGACCTTCTTGGGGGTCGGCTCGGCGCCACCGACCAGCTTGGCGGCGGAACCGTCGAACTTGCACTCCCAGGTGTCGGGGAGCTCGGCGTCGTCAGCGAAGGGCACCGTGAACAGGTGGCCGGACGGGCAGCGGTACTCCGCGTACTGCCGCTCGATGGGGGCCGTGTTCCGCTCGGTCTCGTAGCTGACGCTGCCAAGTCGGCTGCCGCGCAGGGAACGCTCGCCCATGGCACACCGTCCTCTCGTGGTGCTGGTGGTCGGTCGGGACTCGACGTCCTTCGGGCGGGTGCTACCCACCGTCGGGGCGATTCAAGGGGACCAACGACAGAGTTGGCGGAGGAATTCCGCCGAAGTTGGTTCCCCATCATCTCATGGAGTGGTATGCGGCACGTCGGGCACCCCCTGTCGAGTGACACGGACGGGGGAGACGGCCAGTTCAGGAGAGTGTCAGCTGGCCCGGTCCGGCGGCGGTCGGCCCGAGCTCGCCGCGCACGTAGTGACGCCGGCACAACACCTGGTAGCGGACGTCCGGCGCCCCGGCGCCGCCGCCGGGCGGCGGCGGGGGAGCGGTGTCGGCGACGACGACGGTGGCGCCCTCCCGCACCAGGACGCCGTCCACGACCCGGGCGTTGAGCCGGCCGGGCAGGCCGCACCAGCAGAGCACCTGCACCTGCACGCGCTCGACGGTGTCGGCGACCTCGAGCAGCCGCTGGGTGCCGGGGAACAGCCGCGCGCGGAAGTCCGTGGTCAGGCCGAAGGCGTAGACGTCGACGTGCGACTCGTCGACCAGCTCGGCAAGCTGGTCGACCTGCCCGGTGTCGAGGAACTGCGCCTCGTCGACGATCAGGTAGTCGACCCGGTGCCCGGCCGCCCAGTGCTCGCGCACCAGCAGCCACAGGTCGGTGCCGGCGTCGATCTCGATCGCCTGCCGGGACAGCCCCACCCGCGAGCTGATCCGCGGCGCGCCGGAGCGGTCGCCCTGGGTCAGCAGCAGCCCGTGGCGGCCCTGCCGGCTCTGGTTGTGGTCGACCTGCAGCGCCAGGGTGGACTTCCCGCAGTCCATCGGGCCGTGGAAGAAGACCAGGTGGGCCGGCGCCGGGTAGCTGCGGCGGTTGCCCGCCGCCGGCACGGACGCGAGGACGGCGTCCCCGGGCACGCTCACAGGCGCTCCGGTGGGGTGTTGCCGGCCTCCTCGACCGCGCGGCGCATCGGCAGGGCGGCCAGCGCGACGAACCCCGCGACGAAGAAGATCACCAGACTGACGATCGCCAGCCGGTAGGAGCCGGTGAACTGGTAGGTCAACCCGAACGCCAGCGGGCCGAGCCAGCTGGTGCCGCGGTCGCTGATCTCGTAGAAGCCGAAGTACTCGGCCTCCTTGCCGGCCGGGATCAGCTGGCTGAACAGCGACCGGGACAGCGCCTGCGTGCCGCCCTGCACCAGCCCGATGACCGCGGCCAGCGCGTAGAACTGGCCGACCGCCCCCTCCTGCAGGAAGAAGGCCGCGACCAGGACGGCGATCCACGCCACCAGGCTGCCCAGGACGACGTGCTTCGCGCCGTAGCGGGCGGCCAGCCGGCCGAGGCCGAGCGCCCCGGCGATCGCCACCACCTGCACCATCAGGATCGCGCCGGTGAGCACCGACTGGTCGAGCCCGAGCTCCTCGGTGGCGTAGGTCGCCGACAGCGCGATCACCGTCTGCACGCCGTCGTTGAACAGCAGGTAGGCGCCGAGGAACCACAGCGTGAGCGGGAACGCCCGCATCTCCCGCAGGGTCGTGGCCAGCTGCCGGAAGCCGCTGCGGGAACGGGCAGCGCTCTCCCGCACCGGCCGGTTGCGCAGCCGGGACACGGTGAACACGGTGAACCCGCCCCACCACAGGCCCGCGGTGGCCAGGCAGATCCGCACGGCCTCGCCGGTGGTCAGCCCCAGGGACGGCGCCGCCAGCACCAGGCCCAGGTGGACGGCGAGCAGCAGCGCCCCGCCGACGTAGCCGAACGCCCAGCCCCGGCTGGAGACGGCGTCGCGCTCGTCCGGCCCCGCCAGGTCCGGCAGCCAGGAGTAGTAGACGACGGTGGCCGCGCCGAAGCTGATGTTGGCGACGGCGAACAGCACCGCGCCCAGCAGCCAGCGGCCGTCGGCGACGAAGAACAGCCCGGTGGTGGTCAGCGCGCCGAGCGCGGCGAACCCGGCGAGCATCTCCCGCTTGCGGCCGCTGCGGTCGGCGATCGCGCCGGTCAGCGGCAGCACCAGCACCTGCAGCAGCACCGAGGCCGACAGTACGTAGGAGAACCAGCTGCCCGGCGGGATGGACAGGCCGAGGAAGTCCAGCCGGCCGTCGGGACCGGCGCCGTCCTCGGCGACCGCGGTGAGGTAGGGGCCGAGGAAGACGGTCGTCACCGAGGTGTTGAAGACCGACATCGCCCAGTCGTAGGAGTACCAGCCGAAGCGCTCGCGGCGCAGCGCCCGGTCGACGGGCGGCTCGGTGGTGGGGCTGGCCAGCTCGGTCACCCGCGCAGGTTCGCAGGTGGGGTGCGCCCGGTCCAGCACCGGGGTCCCGCCCGGCGCCGTGGCGTGCCAGGCTCGGTCGCATCCGTCCGAGCCGGGGAGGGGCCGTGGCCGCGCGCTACCAGTACAAGGTCGTCGAACTCCGCGAGGGGATGATCGGCGGGAAGATGTCCGGCGACAAGCTGGAGAAGGTGCTCAACGAGCACGCCCGCGACGGCTGGCAGGTCAAGGCGATCACCGCGGTGGAGGTCAAGGGCCGGATCGGTCCGGGCGGGGTCGAGGGGGTGCTGGTGACCTTCGAGCGCCCGGCCGGCTGATCGCTACGGGATGTCGTCCGGGACGACGCCCCCGGGGAACGCCGCCGTCCCCGTGGCCGGCCGGGTCGGGTCGGCGTAGCGGGGGTGCTCCGGCTCGTCGGCGCGCAGCGGGACCAGGCCGCGGGTGATCGCCGCGGCGATGCGCATGCGGGCCCGGTTGGCGTCGCCCACGCGGCCCAGCTTCAGGTCCTCGAAGAACACCGGCGGGCCGACGTGCACCCTGAACGCGGGCCGGCGGGCCACCGAGCGCAGGGCCGTGCGCAGCTTGCCCCAGTCGTTGCCGTACTGGAGCACCTCGTGCGCGCCCCACTGGCTCACCGGGATCACCGGAACCCCGACGCCCAGCGCCAGCCGGGCCATACCGGTGCGGCCGCGCTCGGGCCACAGGTCCGGCGCCAGCCCGACCCGGCCCTCCGGGTACGCCACGACGTGCCCGCCGTGCACCAGCGCGACCTCGGTGACGCGCACGGCGTGCCGGGCCACCTCGGTGCCACGCTCCACGCGGATGCCGCCGGTGCGCTCCAGCAGCGGACCGGCGACCGGCGCGGCCAGGATGCCGCCGGTGGCCATGATCCGCGGCATCACCCCGAGCTTGTGCAGCGCGACGGCGATGACGAACGGGTCGAAGTCGCCGATGTGGTTGGCCGCCAGCAGCAGCGGGCCGCGGCGCAGCTCCTCGGGGATGCTGCCGCTCACCTCGACCCGGCCGAAGAGGCCCACCAGCCAGGAGAAGTTGCGCAGCATGAACCGCCACACGTCCCACGGCGGCGCCGCGGCGATGGCCAGCTCCCGGGCGAACCACTCGGGGTCGTCGGGCTTGAGGACGGAGCGGAGGTAGTCGGGCAGCGGCGGCGCCGGGGGGCGCCAGGTGCGCAGCCGCTCGCCGAGCCCGCTCACGGGCCCACCCACTGGCCGCGCTTCTCCAGCGTCTCGCGCAGCATGGCGGGGCGGTCGGTCATGATGCCGTCCGCGCCGAGATCGAGCATGGTCTCGGTTTCCTCCGGGGTGTCGACGGTCCACACGTGCACCTGCAGGCCCCGGGCGTGCGCCGCGGCGACGAACCGCTCGTCGACCAGCGCCCGGCCGCCCAGCTGCAGCGGCACCTGCGCGCAGCCGGCGGGGATGCGCACCAGGCCCGCGGCCCGCGGCGAGTACGACGACAGCCGCAGCGCGGCCACCCCGCGCGGGCCGAGCGCGGTGCACATCGACGGCCCGAACAGCCGGCGGGCCGCGGCGACGCGGGCGTCGGAGAACGACGCCAGGCACAGCCGGTCGGCGACCTTGAGCCGGCGTACGGTGCGGACCAGGGGAGCGAGCACCCCGGCGGCCTTGATGTCGAGGTTGAAGCGCACGTCCGGCCAGGCGCCGAGCAGGTCGTCGAGCCGCACGATCGGCTCCCGCCCGCCGATGCGGGCCTGCGCCACCTCCGACCACGGCAGCTGCTCGATCCGGCCGGTCCGGTCGGTGGTCCGCTCCAGCGTCGGGTCGTGGAAGGCCACCAGGACGCCGTCCGCCGTCACCCGTACGTCGGTCTCCAGGTACCGGTAGCCCAGGGCCACGCACGCCTCGAAGGCCGGCATGCTGTTCTCGAGGTGCTCGATGGCGCCACCGCGGTGCGCCAGCGCCAACGGGGTGGGCCCGTCGAGGTAGGCGAAACGGGCGGGGGGCACGCCTGACACGCTAGTTCGCCGGTGCCGGGCGGCCGTCGTCCGCCCTGGTCAGGACGGGCGGACCGCCTTGGCCATGCGCTCGACGATCGTGGTGAGGACGGCGCGCGGCGTGGCGAAGTTCAGCCGGACGTGCCCGGCGCCCCCGGCGCCGCACTCGGGGCCGTCGACCAGCGCGACGCCGGCCCGGTCCAGGAAGAACGCGCCGGGCGAGGCCGGCAGCCCGAGCCCGCGGCAGTCCAGCCAGGCCAGGTAGGTGCCCTCCGGTGGGCGGTGGCGCACGCCCGGCAGGTGCTCGGCCAGCAGGCCGGCCAGCGCGCGCCGGTTGCCGTCCAGGTACCGCAGGACGTCGGCCAGCCACGGACCGCCCTCGGTGTAGGCGGCGGTGGCGGCGAGGACACCGAGGGTGGACACCCCGGGGAGGAACAGGCCGCCGCGCTCGGCCCAGACGGCGACGTCGGCCTGGTTCGAGAAGATCAGCTGGGCGGCCTTGAGGCCGGGCAGGTTCCACGCCTTGGACGCCGACGTGCCGGTGACCGTGTGCGCGGCGGTGACCGGGGACAGCGACGCGTACGGCCGGTGCACCGCGCCGGGATGCACCAGCGGCGCGTGGATCTCATCGGCGAAGACCCGCGCGCCGGCCCGGTCCACGACCTCGGCCAGGGCCAGCTGCTCGTCGGCGGTGAACACCCGGCCGAGCGGGTTGTGCGGGTTGACGTGCACGAGCAGCCGGCCGCCGGCGGCGAACGCGCGGGCGATGCCGTCGAGGTCGTAGGTGGCTCGGCCGTCGCGCTCGCTCATCGGGACCTCGATCAGCGGGCGGCCGAGCATGCCGGGGAGCTTCACGAACGGCATGTAGGCGGGCGTGGGCAGCACGATCGGGCTGCCCGGCGGCGTGTACAGCTCGATGGCCGCCTGCAGCGCGGCGAGGACGTCGGCCACCGGGGCGATCCACTCCGGCCGCACCGTCCAGCCGTAGCGGCGCTCCTGCCAGCCGGCGCAGGCCGCGGCCATCCCGGCGACGTCGTCGTCCGTGACGTAACCCAGCCGGCCGCGGTCGACGGCCTCGTGCAGGGCCCGCGCGACGGCGGGGGCGGTGCCGAAGTCCATCTCGGCGACGAAGGCGCCGATGGCCGGGCGGTACCGGCTCCACTTGAGGCTGCCCAAGGCGCGCAGGGCGTCCTCGGTGCGCGCGTCGAAGGGCGCGGGCTCGTCGTGCGGCGCGGCCGCGGTCATGGCTTCCTCCCGGCCTCCGGGGCGGACGGTCCGCGGGACGTGAGTCTCCGCGCAGTACTGGCGTGTCCCCGGGGATTGTCCGTGGGTGCGTCTAGCGTGCCCAGACGTGGCAGAGCAGCATCCGGCCGGAACGGCGGAGGACGTCCGGCGCACGACCGAGCGGCACAAGGAGAGCGCGGAGCAGCGGCGCTGCGGCTGGTGCCGGCGCGTGCTCCCGCAGCAGGGCTCGGTGGGCAGACCCCGGATGTACTGCGGGCAGGCCTGCCGGCAGCGGGCCTACGAGCAGCGGTCGGCGACCAGCAAGGCGGGCCTGTCCGGCGACGTCGTCCTGGTGACGCGGGCGGAGCTGGACGGCCTGCAGGACCGGCTGTACCAGCTGCGCTGCGCGCTCGAGGACGTGCAGACGCTGCTCACCGAGAAGCCGACGAAGGCCGAGCTGGAACAGTCACTGGTCGATCTGGTGCGCTCGACGGGCCGGCTCGACCGTCTCTGGGTCTCCGAGCGCGCCGGCTGAGGCTTCCGTCAGCCGTTCCCGGCGTCGTTTCCGGTGTCGCTGGAGCTGGGCTCGCGGTTGCTGTTGTCCGGTAGATCGCTCTGGGACGGCGACGACGGCGTGGTCGACGCGGTGTCCTTGGGTGTTCCGGTGTTGCCCTCCGTGGGGTCGCCGCAGCCGGCCAACGTGGCGCTGCCACCGCCGAACAGCGTCAGGGCGACGAACAGGCCGGCCAGCGGACGTCGGATGCGCATGCACCGACCCTTTCCAGCCGCCGCCCCCGCGAAACGAACTCTGCGGGCGCCGGACGTCCGGCCGCCCATACCCCCGTCATTACGTCACAGTGACGTAATGACGGGGGTATGGGCCGGACCGGGGAAGGGGCGGCGGTCGGGGCCGGGACGCCGTGCCGGCCCGGGATGGTGGTGACGGGCGCCCGGACGATCATGACGTCGGACCCGGAGATGATCATGAAATGAATTGATCATGACAGGGGAGTCGGCGGGTGATCCAGGGGGTGGCCGGCGGGACACCTGACGGCGGCGGTCGTCCGGCCGGGCGGCTGGGCCCGGCGGGACGCGCGACGTCACGCGCACGATGACGAGACGCCTGCGCAACGCCGTCGACGGGGAAGCCCGGCCGGCGAGCGTCGACGAGCACGTCGCGAACGGAGCCGCGATACGTCAGGTCAGGTGCATCGAACCCGGAGGGCGACCAGGATCGCGACCCCTTCCAGGGCCTGGCCGCCAGCGCCGATAATGCACATTATGTCAACTTGCTGAGCGGGACCGGGCGGCAGCACCTCCCCACCTCTGCTGCTGGTCACTACCGTGTCGTCACGGCGGCCGAGGCGGCTAGGGAGACCCGGGTGGACATCCTGCATCCACGGATGAAGAACCTGTCGGCGCCCGACGAGACCCTCTCCATCGACAAGGGGTCGGCGAGCACGGTCAGAGTCGGCGAGATGGTCGTCGGTCGGCTCGTGCTGGAGCCCGGCTGGCGGTGGTCCACGCACGTGCGGCCCATCGCCGGAACGGCGAGCTGCCAGTTCCACCATGTGGGGTTCATGCTGTCCGGTGCCATGGGCGGCCGGATGGACGACGGCACCCGGTTCGAGGTCAGCCCCGGGGACGTCTTCGACATCCCGCCCGGCCATGACAACTGGGTCATCGGTGACGAGCCGGTCGTCTCCATCGTCTGGGGTGGCTGGCGCGGCTGGGGCAAGCCGCCGGTCGGTGAGCGCGTGCTGACGACCATGCTGATGACGGACATCGCGAAGTCGACCGAGCGGGTGTCCGCGGTGGGCGATGCGGCCTGGGATCACCTGCTCGATCGCCATCGCACCCTCGTTCGCGAGGTCCTCGAGCGCTACCGCGGCAGCGAGATAGACACCGCCGGCGACGGGTTCCTGATCGTGTTCGACGGCGCTGCGCGTGCGGTGCAGGCCGCGGTCGAGATCCGCGCCGCGGTGCGCGGCATCGGCCTCGACATCCGCGCAGGTCTCCACGTCGGCGAGGTGGAACTGGTCCCCGGGGGGATCCGGGGGCTGGCGGTCCACGAGACCGCTCGCATCATGGCGCTGGGCGATGCCGGAGACATCCTCGTCTCCAGCACGACGCGAGAACTGGCCGCAGGCTCGGGAGTCGCCTACCAGGACTGCGGCATCCACCACCTGAAAGGCATCCCCGAGCCACGCCGGGTCTTCCTGGTCGTCGCCGCGGCGGGCGAGGAGCACGGTGCAGCCACGTAGCCGACACCTCGATCGGCGTCCACTCCCCCTCAGCCGCCGAACGTCACGTCCTTGGTCTCCGTGACGCCCGCCGTGCGACCGGGTGCCGCCTGCTCCTGCCAGTAGAGGTTGGTGTGCGCGATGACCGCCTCCGGCGGCGGCGCGCCCCACGCGGTCAGGTCCTCCGTCGTGTGTGCATCCCCGACGAGCGTCACGTCGTAGCCGCGGGCGAACGCGCCGTGGATGGTCGACCGGATGCACGCATCGGTCTGCGCCCCGGTCACCACGAGGTGCCCGATCCCGGCGCGCGCCAGCACCGATTCCAGCTCGGTGTCCTCGAACGAGTCCCCGTAGCTCTTGTGCACCAGCGGCTCGGACTCCCGGCGGGTCAGCTCCGGGACGTACCGCCAGGCGTCGCTCCCCTGCTGCAGCTGCTCGTCGGAGTGCTGGACCCAGACGACCGGCACGCCCTCACCCCGCGCCCTGTCGACGAGCGCGCCGATGTTGGCGACCACCGCGTCGCGCTCGTGCGCGCCGGCGACGACGCCCTGCTGGACGTCGATCACCACCAGGGCGGTGCGGGAACGATCCGGCAGGGTGGTCATGGCGATCTCCTTCGCTGGTCGGACGCGCTCGTCTCGCCGGGAAAGGCTAAGCCGGTCCACCGACAAACCGATGAGTTCCGGCGCCCGGCGCGGTCTCCCCCGACATGCCCATCACCGCGAGCCCGATCTTCGTCACGCCCGACCTCGAGCGCCTGCGCACCTTCTACGCGACCCTGCTCGGCGCCGAGGTGACCGCGCGTTTCCCCGAGGACGGCGACGTGTTCTACCTCGGGCTGCGGGCCGGCGACTTCGCCTTCGGGCTGACCGCCGACGGCTCGGTGCCCGTCGGCGAGCCCGGCCGCGTGCTGCTCAGCATCGACGTCCCGGACGTCGACGCCCTGCTCCCAGGGGTCACCGAACTCGGCGGCCGGGTCACCGGCGGGCCGACCGACATGCCGTGGGGCCAGCGGGTGCTGCACGTCCGGGATCCGGACGGCAACGCGGTCAACCTGACCCAGCCGCTCTGACCCCGGTGCACGGCAGGCATTCCGTCACTGTGACGGATCCCCCTCTCCCGCCCGGCCGGTCAGCGCGTCGTGGCCGCCACCCGGAGACCCAGGCCGACCAGCACCGTGCCGCTGACCGCCTCGACGCGGGCCCGGATCCGCGGCCGGCGGAACCACGCGCCGGCCCGCGCGACACCGGCGGCCAGAGCCAGGTACAGCCCGGTCTCGAGGGTGATCTGCAGCAGACCCAGCAGCGCCGTGGTGGTGAAGACCGGTCCGGAGGCGGGCACGAACTGCGGATAGAAGGCGATCATGAACACGGCCGCCTTCGGGTTGGCCAGCTGGACGACGACGCCCTCGCCGAACGAGCCCCACCAGCGCCGACGCCCGAGCGGCTCCTCCGCCGGCGCCTCGGCCGCCGCTGCGGCCTTCCGCTCGCGCCAGGCGGTCCGCAGCGCCTTGATGCCGAGGTAGAGAAGCACCGCCGCGCCGACGACGCGCAGCACCAGGTAGGCCATCTCCGAGGCGGCCACCAGGGTGGCGAAGCCGGCGCCGGCGAAGAGCGCCCAGACGTAGAGGCCCAGCTCCAGGCCGAGCACCGTGGGGACGGCGGCGCGCAGGCCGCGCAGCGCGGCCCGCCGGAAGATCAGCGCCATCGCCGGCCCGGGCGAGGCGGAGATGAGGAGCACGGCCAACACGAAGGCCGGCAGCGACCCGAGCACCTCCACGCACCGGATCGTGGCATCCCTCGCCCGGCGCGTCGATCGACTTCTCGACTGGCAGAATCGGGCGGGACCGGTGAACCAGACCAACCCGTGGCGGACCCCTGCTACCGGACAGCGCGCCGAGCCGGGAGCACAGAGAGGTGGCCAGGGGATGGACGACCCGCTCTTCCGGAACGGCGGCGAGCTCGGCCGGGCCATGGCGGAGCGGGACTGGAGCCAGACCGCCGTCGGCGCCCCGGAGACCTGGCCCGCGGCGCTGCGCAACCTGGTCCGGATCGTCCTCACGTCGCGGTTCTCCATGTGGGCCGCCTGGGGCCCGGAGCTCACCGCCTTCTACAACGACGCCTACTGGCGCGACACCCTGCAGGCCAAGCACCCGTGGGCGCTCGGCCGGCCGGCGTCGGAGATGTGGGCGGAGATCTGGGAGGACATCGGCCCGCGCATCCGGTCGGTCCTCGACACCGGCGTCGCCACCTGGGACGAGGACCTGCTGCTGTTCCTGGAGCGCAGCGGCTACCCCGAGGAGACCTACCACACCTTCTCCTACAGCCCGGTCGACAGCGACGACGGCCGCACCGAGGGCATGCTGTGCGTGGTCACCGAGACCACCGGGCGGGTGCTCGGCGAGCGGCGGATGGGGACGCTGCGCGACCTGGCGGCGGCGGTCACGGCCGCACGCACCGAGGACGACGTGCTCGCCGCGGTGGCCGACCAGCTGGGCCGCAACCCGGCCGACCTGCCGTTCAGCCTCACCTACCTCGTCGACGACGCCGGCACCGCCCGGCTGGGCGCGGCCGCCGGCATCACCCCCGGCTCCGCCGCCGCCCCCATGGAGATCGGCGTCGACGACCCCGAGCCCGCCTGGCCGCTCGCCCGCATCCGCGCCGGCGAGCAGGTCGTCGTCGAGAACCTGGCCGCCCGGTTCCCGGGCCTGCCCACCGGCGCGTGGGAGCGCCCGCCCCAGCGCGCGGTCGCCCTGCCACTGACGTCGTCGGCGCAGGGGCACGGGCCGGTCACCGGGTTCCTCGTCGTCGGGCTCAACCCGCACCGCTCGTTCGACGACGCCTGCCGCGGTTTCGTCGAGCTGCTGGCCGGCCAGATCGCCTCCGGGCTGGTCAACGCCGGCAGCTACGAGGCCGAGCGCCGGCGCGCGGAGGCCCTCGCCGAGCTGGACCGCGCGAAGACCGACTTCTTCTCCAACGTCAGCCACGAGTTCCGCACGCCGCTGACGCTGATCATGGGCCCGCTCGCCGAGCTGCGGCACTCCCCCGCGCTCGACGACGCCCCCCGGGCGCGCGAGGAACTCGAGGTGATCGAGCGCAACGCGCTGCGCCTGGGCAAGCTGGTCAACACGCTGCTGGACTTCTCCCGGCTGCAGGCCGGCCGGATCCAGGCCCGGTTCGAGCCGGTGGACCTGGCCGCGACCACCGCGGAGCTGGCCAGCGTCTTCCGGTCGGCCGTCGAGCGCGCCGGCCTGCGCTTCGACGTCGACTGCCCGCCCCTGGGCGTGCCGGTCCACGTCGACCGCGACATGTGGGAGAAGGTCGTCCTCAACCTGCTGTCCAACGCGGTGAAGTTCACCTTCGAGGGCGGGATCACAGTCGCGCTGCGCCGGGACGGCGACTCCGCCGTCCTCACCGTGCGCGACACCGGCACCGGCGTCCCGGCCGGGGAGCTCCCCCGGCTGTTCGAGCGCTTCCACCGCGTCGAGCGGGCCCGGGCCCGCTCCGGCGAGGGCAGCGGCATCGGCCTGGCGATGGTGCGCGAGCTGGTCGGGCTGCACGGCGGCACCATCGCCGTGGACAGCCAGGAGGACGTCGGGACGACGTTCACCGTGACGCTGCCCCTGGGCTCGGCCCATCTGCCGCCCGAGCAGGTGGCCCCGGAGGCGTCCGCGGTGGGCGTCTCCGCCGCCGCCGCGCCGTTCGTCGCCGAGGCCCTCCGCTGGCTGCCGGGCTCCGGCGAGCCGGACGGGCCGCCGGTCCCGGTCGCCGATCCCACGGCCGGCCCGCTCGCCCTGGCGCCCGGGCGTGTGCTGGTCGCCGACGACAACGCCGACATGCGCGCGTACCTCTCCCGGCTGCTGACCCCGCGCTATCGCGTCGAGGTGGTGCCGGACGGCCAGGCCGCGCTCGAGGCGGCGCTGGCCGCGCCGCCGGACCTCGTCGTCAGCGACGTGATGATGCCGCGGCTCGACGGCATGGGTCTGGTCGCCGGGCTGCGGTCCGACGACCGCACGGCGCGCGTCCCGGTTCTGCTGCTGTCGGCACGGGCCGGCCAGGAGGCCGCGGTCGAGGGGCTGGCGGCCGGTGCCGACGACTACCTCGTCAAGCCGTTCTCCGCGGGCGAGCTGATGGCCCGCGTGGGCGCGCACGTCGAGCTGGGCCGGGTCCGCCGCGAGGCCGAGGAGCGGTTCCGCGCCATGGCCGACCTCGCCCCGGCGCTGATCTGGGTGACCGACGCCGAGGGACGGCGGGTCTTCCTCAACGCCGGCTGGCAGGAGTTCACCGGCTCCTCGGGCGCCGAGGACCTGCACAACGGCTGGCGCAGCCGGCTGCACCCCGAGGACCGCGAGCGCTACCTCGAGATCGTGTCCGCGGCGTCGGCCGGCCACCGGTCCTGGGAGGTCGAGTACCGGCTGCGCCGGGCCGACGGGGCCTACCACTGGCTGCTGGAGCGCGCGGCGCCGCTGGGCAGCGGCACGGCGCACGGCGGGTACGTCGGCAGCTGCACCGACATCAACGCCCGCTACCGGGAGAGCCAGCGGCAGAGCCTGCTCGCCGGTGTCGGCGCGGCGCTCGACCGGGCCGCGGGCGTCGACGAGCAGCTCGGGCAGCTCGCCCGCCTCCTGGTCACGACGCGGCTCGCCGATGCGTGCGACATCCGCCGGATCGAGGACGACGGCCGGCTGCGCCGCGCGGCCGTGGCCGCGCTCGATCCCGCGACCGAGGCGGTCATCGCCTCGTTCGAGGAGGAGACGCCGCCCGTGCTGCAGGCGGTGGAGACCACCCGCACGGTGGTGCTGCCGCCGGACCGCAGCGTCCCGGTCATCAGCTCACGCAACGCCCGGCCCGCGGACCTGCGCCGGCGGCTGCTCGCGAACTCCCGGATGGTCGTCCCGCTGCTGGCGCACGGGCGGGTGCTGGCGGTCCTGTCCCTCGGCCGCCGTCCGGAGTCGCCGGGGTTCAGCAGCGACGACCAGCAGCTCGTGGAGGAGATCGCCGCCCGCGCCGCGCTGGCGGTGGACAACGCGCTGCTGCTCGCCGACGAGCGGGCCAGCGCCGAGCGGCTGTCCCTGCTGCAGCGCGCGACGGCGGCGCTGTCGGCCGCCACCACGCCCGGCCAGGTCGGCGCCACCGCCGCCGCGCACATCCGCCAGCTGCTGGGTGAGGGCAGCAGCGCCGTGGTCTACGAGGTCGACGAGTCCCGGCGGGTGCTCACCTCGCTGATGCCCGACGGGGCGCGCACGGGAGCCGGCGCCCGGTGGGACGACATCCCGCTGTTCATCCCGCGCCCGCTGACCCTGGCCGTGCACGAGCGCCGTCCCCAGTGGTTCGAGGACCTGGCGGCGTGGCTGGCCGCCCGGCCCGACCAGCACCCCGACCTGCCCGAGACCATGCGGTCGCTGGGCATGTCCGGCGGGGTGGCGCTGCCCCTGGCCGTGCCGGCCGGGGTGATCGGGGTGATCGGCGTCGGCCTGACCGCGCCGCGCCGGCTCACGGCCACCGAGCGCGCCACCCTGCTCGCGCTCGCCGAGCAGTGCGCCCAGGCCCTGGACCGCGCCCGCCTCTACCGGTCGGAGCAGCGCATCGCCGAGACGCTGCAGCGCAACCTGCTGCCGCAGGGGCTGCCGGCGCTGGACCGGCTCGCCCTCGCCGCGCGCTACCTGCCCGGCGCGGAGGGCACCCAGGCCGGCGGCGACTGGTACGACGTCGTGGAGCTCGACGCCGACCGCGTCGCGATCGCCGTCGGTGACGTCGTCGGCCAGGGCCCGGCCGCCGCCGCGGTCATGGGCCAGCTGCGCAGCGCGCTGTCGACCGCCCTGCTCACCGGCAGCAGCCCGGCCGAGGCCCTGGAGATCCTGGACCGCTTCGCCACCCGGCTGCCCGGCGCCACGGCGTCCACGGCCGCCTGCCTGGTCGTCGACCGCAGCCGCGGCGCCATCCGCTGGGCGCGGGCCGGCCATCCCCCGCCGCTGCTGCTCTCCGGCGGTCACGTGCAGTACCTCGCCGACGCCGGGGCCGGCACCGTCCTCGGCGTGCACGGGCGGGCCCCGTACGCGGAGGGCACCGCCGAGATCGAACCGGGCGCCGTCCTCGTGCTCTACACCGACGGGCTCGTGGAGCGGCGCAACGAGACGCTGGACGCCGGGCTGGACCGGCTGGCCGCCTCGGTGCGCCGGCACGGCCGGGAGGCGCCCCAGCAGCTGGCCTCCCTCGTGCTGCACGAGATCCTCTCCGACACCGACCAGCCCGACGACGTCGCGCTCATCGCCGCGCGGCTGATCCCGGCGCCGCTCGCGCACCGGCTGCCGGCCGACCCCGCGCGGCTGGCCGGGATCCGGCGGACCGTCCTGGCCTGGGCGACCGAGGCCGGGCTGGCCGAGGACACCGTCGAGGACCTGCAGCTCGCGCTCGGCGAGGCCGTCGCCAACGCGGTCGAGCACGCCTACCGCGACGCCCCCGCCGGCGAATGCGCCTACCGCCTGGCCTGGCGGCCCGACGGGGACGTGGACGTGCGGGTCGAGGACTTCGGCACCTGGCGGCCGGCGCCGGCGGACCCCGGTTTCCGCGGGCGCGGCCTGCTGCTGATCCGCCGGCTGGCCCAGGACGTCGTCGTCGAGCCGACGCCCGGCGGGGGCACCACCGTGTGCTTCCGCGTGCCCGCCCGGGCCGCCGGCCGGGAGGAGTCCCGGGTCCGCCGGCGCCCGCCGTCCGCGGACGGCGGCAGCCGGGAGGCCCGGCTCACCGTGCACGCGGAGAGCGGCATCGTCGAGCTGGCCGGCGAGCTGGACCTGCGCTCGGCCGGGACCGTCGGTCCCGAGCTGTTCGCCGCGCTGGAGGCCGCGCTGCCCGGAGAGGTGACCGTCGACCTGCGCCGCGTCACCTATCTCGCCAGCGCGGGGGTCGGGCTGCTGCTGGAGGCGGTGGCGCGGGCCGGAGCCGGTGACGGGGTGCTGCGCGTGCTCGTCGACCCGGGCGGCTCCCCCGCCCGTGTCCTCGGGCTGGCGGGGCTGGACGACCTGCTCGCCGTGGCCGTCGACGACCGGTAGGCGGGCGGTGCTCCTCGAGCGGTTCTGGGAGCGGGTCACCGCCGTCGTCCCGTCGCTGGAGAGGAACGTGCTGCTCGCGGCCGCCGCCGTCGCGGCCCTGCTGGTCCTCTCCCCCGCGCTGTGGCGGATCACGCGCAACGTCGTGACCATCGCGCACGAGGGCGCGCACGGGGCGGTCGCGCTGGTGTGCGGCCGGCGGCTGGCGGGCATCCGGCTGCACTCCGACACCTCCGGCCTGACCGTCTCCGCGGGCCGGCCGACCGGCCTGGGCATGGTGCTGACCTGCGCCGCGGGCTACGTCGGGCCGGGGCTGTTCGGCCTCGGCGCGGCCGCCCTGCTGGCCGCGGGCCACGCGGTCGGCCTGCTGTGGGCGCTGCTGCTCCTGCTGGCCCTCCTGCTGCTGCAGATCCGCAACTGGTTCGGCCTGTGGTCGGTGCTGGTCACCGGGGTCGTCGTCTTCGCCGCCACGTGGTGGCTGCCGCCGACGGGCCAGGCCGCGTTCGCCGCCGTCGGCACGTGGTTCCTGCTGCTGGCCGCCCCCAAGGCCGTGGTCGAGCTGCAGCGGGCACGGCGCCGGCGTGCGGCGCCGGACTCCGACGCCGACCAGCTGGCCCGGCTGACCCACCTGCCCGCCGTCCTCTGGGTGGGGTTCTTCCTCCTCGTCGATCTCGGGGCCCTCGCCCTCGGCGGCTGGTGGCTCGTCGGCTGACGCCGCAACGGTGTTAGGGATAACGGTCGATCGAGCGATGATTCCTCGCCCGCCGGACCGTCGAAGGAGCATGGACGCCACGAACCTCGCGGACCTCTACGGACTGCCGCTGGTCGACTGGGACACGGTGGTGGCCCGGCTGGACCGCGGCCTCGAGCCCGAGCGCGAGACCTCCCGCCCGAACACCTGCTGGCTGGCCAGCATCAACGGCGACGGCAGCCCGCACGTCACCGGCGTCGGCGCGCTGTGGGTCTCCGGCAGTTTCTACTTCACGACCGGGGAGCAGACCCGCAAGGGCAGGAACCTGGCGCGGGACCCCCGCTGCTCGCTGAGCCTGTCGACCGACGAGTTCGACCTCGTGGTGGACGGCGAGGCCGCCCTCGTCGGTGACCCCGAGACCGTCGCCGACACGGCCCGCCGGTATGCCGCCGGCGGCTGGCCGGCCCGCCCCGACGAGACCGGCCTCGCGCTGACGGCGGAGTACAGCGCGCCCTCCGCGGGTCCGCCGCCCTGGCGGGTCTACCGGCTGGCCCCGCGCGAGGCGACGGTGGTCCTCGCCGCCGCGCCCGGCGGGGCGACCCGCTGGCGCCTCTGAACGCGTTCAGTCGGAGCGGGGGCGGCTGCGGCGGCGGGGCTCGGCACCCTTGGGCTGGTGCACGGGCTCCACCTTCGGCGGCTGCGGGATCTCCAGGACCAGGTCCTCGTGGTCGACGGTGACCTGGCGCCCGTGGTGGCGGATGTCGATCGGGTCGCCCTCGCGCAGCCGGTACGTCGCCCGTTTCTGCTCGACGGTCACCGACAGGCAGCGGCCCTGGTAGACGACCCGGAAGCGCAGCCGGGTGATCCGCTCGGGCAGCCGCGGGGCGAACATCAGCTCGCCGGAGTGGTCGCGCATCCCGCCGAACCCGGCGACGGCGACGGTCCAGCCCCCGGCCAGCGAGGCGATGTGCAGGCCGTGCCCGGAGTTGTGGTGCAGGTTCTGCAGGTCGGTCAGCGCCGCCTCGCCCCAGTAGTCGTGGGCCAGCTGCAGGTGCCCGGTCTCGGCGGCCACCACCGCCTGCTGCGCGGCCGACAGCGACGAGTCCCGCACGGTGCGCGCCTCGTAGTAGGCGAAGTCGGCGATCTTCTCGTCGAGGGTGAACGCGTCCCCGCGCAGGTGCAGGGCCATGACGAGGTCGGCCTGCTTGATCACCTGCTTGCGGTAGATGTCGAAGTACGGGAAGTGCAGGAGCAGCGGGTACTTGTCCTGCGGGGTGTTCTCGAAGTCCCACTCCTCGTGGTGTGTGAAGGCGTCGGACTGCATGTGCACCCCGCGCTGCGTGTCGTAGGGCACCGCCATGAGCGAGGCCGCCCGCAGCCACGTCTCGACCTCGGCGTCGCTCACGTCGAGCCGGCCGGCGACGTCGGGCTGCCGCTTGACCGCGTGCGCCGCCTCGCGCAGGTTCCGCTGCGCCATGAGGTTGGTGAAGACGTTGTTGTCCACGACCGCGGTGTACTCGTCCGGCCCGGTCACCCCGTCGATGCGGAAGCCGTGCTCGACGTCGAAGTGGCCCAGCGACGCCCACAGCCGGGCGGTCTCGACGAGCAGTTCGGCGCCGAAGTCGCGGTCGAAGTCCTCGTCGAGCGTCGCGTGCCAGTAGCGGACGACGGCGTCGGCGATGTCGGCGTTGATGTGGAAGGCCGCCGTCCCCGCCGGCCAGTACCCCGACGTCTCCTCGCCGCGGATGGTGCGCCACGGGAACGCGGCGCCGCGCAGGCCCAGGACCCGGGCGCGCTCGCGGGCCTTGTCCAGGGTGGAGTGCCGCCACCGCAGCGCGTCGCGGGCGGCGCCGGGCGCGGTGTAGGTGAGCACCGGGAGCACGTAGGTCTCGGTGTCCCAGAAGGTGTGCCCGTCGTAGCCGGGCCCGGTCAGCCCCTTGGCCGGGATCGGCTGGCGCTCGGCGCGCAGGCCCGCCTGCAGGACGTGGAACATGCCGACCCGCACGGCCTGCTGCAGCTCGTCGTCGCCGTCGATCTCGACGTCGGCCTCGTCCCAGTGCTGGTCGAGCAGCTCGCGCTGCTCGCGCAGCAGCCGGTCCCAGCCGGCCAGCTTCGCGGTGGCCAGCGCCGCCTCCACCTGGTCGCGCAGCGCGGCGCCGGAGCGGCGCGAGGACCAGCCGTAGGCCAGGTACTTCACGATCCGCAGCGAGCTGCCCTGCGGCAGCCGGGCGGCCAGCGTCCAGCGGGCCAGGTCACCGGTGGCCTCGATGTCCTCGGTGCTGGTGTCGGGCACCTCGAGGTAGTGGTCCATCCCCGCCGCGATCCGCAGCCGGCTGCGCTGCGTGCGGTGCACCAGGACCGCCCGGCGGCCGCGCGCCACGGCGATCTCCGACTGCAGCGGCTTGGCCAGCGCGGCGGCCATGCGCGGGTCCTCGACCTCGCTGGTCGGCGCGTCCTCGTTGGCCAGCAGGTCCGACTGCAGCGCCACGTAGAGGTCGCCCAGCTCGTCGGCGACCTCGACCGTGTACTCGATCGCGGCGATCGACCGGCGGACCAGGGACACCAGCCGGGTGCTGGTCACCCGCACCGTGCGGCCGCTGGGCGAGCGCCACTCGGTCAGCCGCCGCAGCACCCCGTTGCGCAGGTCGAGGGTCCGCTTGTGCTCGAGGATCTCCCCGTAGTTGAGGTCCAGCGGGGAGTCGCGCACCAGCAGCCGGATCAGCTTGCCGTCGGTGACGTTGACGACCGTCTGCCCCTGCTCGGGGAAGCCGTAGCCGGCCTCGGCGTAGGGCAGCGGCCGCTCCTCGAAGAAGCCGTTGAGGTAGGTGCCGGGGACGACCACCGGCTCCCCCTCCTCGAACGAGCCCCGCATCCCGATGTGCCCGTTGGCCAGCGCGAACACCGACTCGTGCACGCCGAGCGAGGAGTGGTCGAGACCGACCTCGGTCAGCGACCACGGCTCGACCGGGAACGAGGCCCGCCCCTCAGTCATGGCCGCCCTCCATCAGCTGCGCCAGATCGGTGACGACGACGTCCGCCCCGTGCTCCTTGAGCTGGTCGGCCTGCCCGACCCGGTCGACGCCGACGACGTAGCCGAAGTCGCCGGCCCGCCCGGCGGCCACGCCGGAGAGCGCGTCCTCGAAGACGACCGCCTGCGACGGATCGACACCCAGCGCCCGCGCGCCGGCGAGGAAGGTGTCCGGCTGGGGCTTGCCGCGCAGGTGGTCCCGGGCGGCCACGACGCCGTCGACGCGGGTGTCGATGAGGTCGGCGAAGCCCCCGGCCGACACGACCTGCTCGCCGTTGGCCGAGGCGGTGACGACGGCGGTGACCAGGCCGGCGTCCTTGACCGCACGCAGGTAGCGCATCGAGCCGGGATACACCTCCACGCCGTGCTCCTCCAGCTCCTGGAGGACGGCGTCGTTCTTCCGGGTGGCGATCGCCTGGACGGTGCCGGCCCCCCAGGGATCGCCGGGGCTGCCCTCGGGCAGGTGGATGCCCCGGCTGGCCAGGAAGTCCCGCACGCCGTCGGCGCGGGGTTTGCCGTCGACGAAGCGGTTGTAGTCGAGCTGGCTGAACTCCGGCGCCTGGGGTTCGCGGCCGTGGAGGAACTCGTCGAAGGTCCGCTTCCAGGCGGCGAAGTGCACCGTCGCCGTCCGGGTGAGGACGCCGTCGAGGTCGAACAGGCACGCGCGGATGGACTCCGGGAGACCGAGCACGCTGCGACGCTACCCAGGAAAAGTTCCGGCTGACCTGTCGATCTGCGTGATCCCGGACGTCGAAGAAACTGCAGGCCGGAGAGCCCGGCCCCACCACGGAGGTATGCCCGATGCCGCAGTACCTGTTCCTGCTCTACGACGACGAGACCCGCTGGGCCGCGCCCACCGACGAGGAGATCGCGGCGGAGATGGGCCGGCACGGCGCGTTCGCCGAGGCGGTCGCCGCCGCCGAGGGCGCCCAGATCCTCGGCGGCAGCGCGCTGCAGTCGACGCAGACCGCCTCCACGCTGCGCCGGGACGCCGCCGACGCCGAGCCGCTGCTCACCGACGGCCCGTTCGCCGAGACCAAGGAGGCCCTCGGCGGCTACTACCTGATCGAGGCACGCGACCTCGACCAGGCGCTCGAGCTGGCCCGGCAGTGCCCGGTCAGCCAGGGCGGGGTCGAGGTGCGGCCCGTCTGGCAGTTCGGCGGGTGACGGCAGGGGACGCCGTCGGGACGGCGCTGGAGCAGGTGCACCGGTCGCAGTGGCCGGTGCTGGTGGCGACGACCGTGCGCGTGCTGCGCGACCTCGACGCCGCCGAGGAGTGCGTCCAGGACGCGTTCGCCTCCGCCCTGCGCACCTGGCGCACCGACGGCGTCCCCGCCAACCCCGCGGCGTGGCTGACCACGGCCACCCGCAACCGCGCGACCGACCGGCTGCGCCGGCTGGCCACCGAGCGGCGGGCGCTGCCCGCCCTCGTGGGCGAGGTGGAGCGGATCACCCGGGACGGCGCCCCTCCCCCGGCGCCGGACGACGGCGCGGACGAGGGCGCCGACCTGCTGCGCCTGGTGCTGCTGTGCTCGCACCCCGCCCTCTCCCCCGAGGCGCGGCTGGCGCTCACGCTGCGCGCGGTGTGCGGCGTGCCGACCGCGCAGATCGCCCGCGTGATGCTCACCTCCGAGGCGACGACGGCGGCCCGGCTGACGCGGGCGAAGAGGAAGATCGCCACCGCGGGGATCCCGCTGCGGCTGCCCGGCGGCGACGACCGGGCCGCCCGGGTCGCCGGCGCGCTGGACGTCGCGCACCTGGTGCTGACCTGCGCGCACGAGTCGCCCGGCGCCGACGACGGGCTGGCCGCCCGCGCGCTGCTGCTGGCCCGGGCGCTGGTCGCGCTGGTGCCCGAGGAGACCGAGGCGCGCGGTCTGCTGGCGCTGGCGCTGCTCACCGGTGCGCGCAGCGACGCCCGCCGCGCCGCGGACGGATCGGTGGTGCTGCTGGCCGACCAGGACCGCGGCCGGTGGGACCGCGCCGCCGTCGCCGAGGGTCTGGCGCTGGTGCGCGCGCTGATGCCGCACCCCGCCGGCCGCTTCACGTTGCAGGCGGCGATCGCGGCGGAGCACGCGCGGGCGCCGGACGCGGCCGCGACCGACTGGCCGCAGGTGCTGCGGCTCTACGACGCGCTGCTGGCCGAGTGGCCGACCCCCGTGGTGGCGCTCAACCGCGCCGTGGCGGTCGCCGAGGTCGACGGGCCGCTGGCCGGGCTCCGGGCGATCGAGGCGGTCGCCGACGACCCGGCGCTGGCCCGCTACCCGTGGCTGCCCGCCGCCCGGGCCGAGCTGCGCCGCCGCAGTGGCGACGACGCCGCCGCCGCGGCCGACTACCGCCGCGCGCTGCTGCTCGCCGTCGACGCCGGTGACCGCGCCTTCCTGCAGGAACGGCTCGCCGAGCTGACTGGTTGAGCGCTGCACCGTCGGCGCGCGGGCTCTTGTCCCCCTGCCTAGGGTCGCGGTCAGGGCGGCGCACGCCGTCCCCGCACACCCGAGACCGAGGGAGCTCCCGATGGCCGACCGGCCCGTGCCGCCGAACCCGTACGACTTCCTGCCCCAGGTGCCCACCTTCACGGTGACCAGCACCGAGTGCACCGAGGGCCGGACCCTGCCGATGCCGCACACCAGCGGGCGGTTCGGGGTCGAGGGCGGCGAGGACCGCTCCCCCCAGCTGTCCTGGTCGGGCTTCCCGGAGGGGACGCGGGGCTTCGCGGTCACCTGCTACGACCCGGACGCGCCCACGGCGAGCGGCTTCTGGCACTGGATCGTCACCGGGATCCCGGCCTCGGTCACCGAGCTGCCCAGCGGCGCCGGCGAGGAGGGCGGCGCCAACCTGCCGGAGGGCGCGTACATGCTGCGCAACGACGGCGGCTTCGCCGGGTACATCGGGGCGGCGCCGCCGGCCGGCCACGGCCCGCACCGCTACTACTTCGTCGTCCACGCGCTCGACACCGACGACATGGGCGTGCCGGCGGAGGCGTCACCGGCCTTCCACGGGTTCAACCTGTTCGGCCACACCCTCGCCCGCGCGACCCTCGTCGCCACCTTCGAGCAGTAACCGGGGACTTTCTCGCGCTAAAGGACCTGGTCGGGGGGTTCGGCGACGCCGGTCGTGGCGAGGCGGGCGAAGCCGACCCGCTCGTAGACGCGGGCGACGTCGTCGTCCCCGGCGGTGAGGAACACCAGGCCGGCGGTCTCGCGGGCGTGCGCGGTCAGCGCCGAGGCCAGCGCCGCGCCCAGCCCGCGGGCCCGCAGCCGCGGCAGTGTCGCGACGCCGACGACCTCGGAGACCTCGCTGCCGTCGACGTCCACCGGCTGGTGCGAGCCCACGGCGACCGGCTCGTCGTCCTCGACGGCGACCATCATCACGGTGCGGCCGGCGGCGATCCGCTCGCGCAGCGCCGCCGTCCGGGCCGCGGCCTCGAGCGAGGTGTCCGGCGGGACCTCGACGACGTCGTGCCGTCCGCCCGGGTGGGCGAAGGCGACCGTGGCCACCCGCTCGTAGCGGGCCAGGTCGGGGTCGTCGGCGCCGACGAGGTAGAGCCGCACGCCCGGGGGCAGCAGCAGCTCGACCGGGTCGTCGGCCACGAGCAGCGGCAGCTCGTCGACCGCCAGCCCGGCCTCGCGTGCCACCCCGGCGACCTCCGGCGAC
Source organism: Geodermatophilus sp. SMS 5-13 (assembly GCF_059428245.1). Lineage (NCBI taxonomy): Bacteria > Bacillati > Actinomycetota > Actinomycetes > Geodermatophilales > Geodermatophilaceae > Geodermatophilus > Geodermatophilus sp. SMS 5-13. The sequence goes on along the minus strand of NZ_CP165729.1, from coordinate 2,789,191 downwards.
CGCTCGGCGATCCACTCCAGGCCGACCGGCAGGCCGCCGCTCTCCTGGAGCAGCACCGCGGCGCGCAGGTCGTTCGGGGTCACCTTGCCGGCGCCCGGGCGCGGTCGGGCGGGGTACGGCCAGGCGATGTCGCCGATCGGCACGTCCAGCGCGCCCGCGGCCTCGATCCGTGCGTCGGGCAGCGGCGCGGCGGCGAAGTAGCGCTCGATGCAGTCGAGCATCCCGCGGCGGGTCGGCACACCGGCACAGTAGACGGGCCGCGCCAGGGGACGCCGGGATCCGGGCGATCCGGACCGCTCCCCCACCCGGCCGGGTGACCTCGCGGGCGCGGACGGCACCATGTCAGGCGTGACGGCCGGGACCCGACCCCAGATCTCGCCCTACGCGGTGTTCGACCGCGCCTCGTGGCGAGCGCTCGCCGCCGGCTCGAGGCTGCCCCTGGACGAGGCCGGGCTGCGCTCGCTGGCCTCGCTCGGCGACCGGATCGACCTCGACGAGGTGACGACGGTCTACCTGCCGCTGGCCGGCCTGCTGAACCTGCACGTGACCGCCGGCCGCCGGTTGTGGGCCGCGCAGCACTCCTACCTCGGGGACTCCACGGAGAAGGTGCCGTTCGTCATCGCCGTCGCCGGCAGCGTCGCCGTCGGCAAGAGCACGACCGCGCGCCTGCTGCAGACGCTGCTGGCGGCCGGGCCGGACCGCCCGCGCGTCGACCTGGTCACCACCGACGGGTTCCTGCTGCCCAACGCCGCCCTCGAGGCCCGTGGCCTGCTCGGCCGCAAGGGATTCCCGGAGAGCTACGACCGGCGGGCGCTGCTGCGCTTCCTCGCCGACGTGAAGTCCGGCCGGCCCGAGGTGTCCGCGCCGGTGTACTCCCACCAGTCCTACGACATCGTGCCCGGTGTCCGGCAGACGGTGGACCGGCCCGACATCCTCGTGCTCGAGGGCCTCAACGTGCTGCAGGCCGGCCACCGCGCCGACGGGACGGCGCCCGAGGTCTTCGCCTCCGACTTCTTCGACTTCTCCGTCTACGTCGATGCCGCCGAGGCCGACATCCAGCAGTGGTACGTCGACCGGTTCCTCGCGCTGCGGCGGACCGCGTTCGCCGACTCCTCGGCGTACTTCCACCGCTTCGCCGACTTCTCCGACGAGCAGGCCCGCGAGACGGCGCTGGGCATCTGGGCGGCGGTCAACGGCCCGAACCTGCGGTCCAACATCGCCCCCACCCGCTCGCGCGCCCGGCTGGTGCTGCAGAAGTCCGCCGACCACTCCGTGCGCCGGGTGCTGCTCCGCAAGCTCTGACGCTGGGCGCACCCGGCGGCATGCTGCGCCGCGTGCCGGGCGTCGCGCCATGGCGAGACCTGCCCACCCGTCGGGGTGACGTCGTGGATTCCGTCACCTGACACGGGCCTGTGAGCGCGCGCACACTTCAGGAAGTCCTGTAACAGGACGAATACTCACAGTAATTCCGGCCACCCGGCCGTGCTTCTTCCCAGGGGGAACTCCGATGTGCCACCACGCGACTCCGTGCCCCGAGGCCGACAGCGAGAGCCGTGACCTCGCCGCCGTACTCGTGAGCCACCCCGAGCAGGGCTGGCGTCTGCTCTGCAACGGCGTCGTCCTCTTCGACGACGACGGCGAGCTGCTCCCCGACGGCCGGTCGTTCGGCGACCACCACATCTGGCGGACGCCGGCACTCGTCTGAGAAGGACCCCGCTGCCCCCGTCGCTCGCACGCTCGCGCCGGGCCCCGGCAGCGGGGCCGCCCTCAGGCCTGGCCGGCTACCACGTCCTGAGTCGTGCCGAGGTCGTCGGGCGCTCCGTCGGCCCGCGCGACGTCGCGCTGACCGGCGAGGTCGGCCGCGATCTCGGCCGGGTCCGGCTCGGCGAACGCCTCCGGCGACGGGCAGGCGCAGACCAGGTGGCGGTCGCCGTAGGCCTGGTCGATCCGCCGCACCGGGCTGAGATACGACCGGCCGACCAGCCCCGGCACCGGGTGCACCGCGACGCTGCGCGCGTACGGCCGGTCCCACTCCCCCGCCACCATGGCCAGCGTGTGCGGGGCGTTGCGCAGCGGGTTGTCGGCCTTGTCGTACTCCCCGGTGGCGACCTTCTCGATCTCCGCGCGGATCGTCGCCATCGCCTCGACGAACCGGTCCAGCTCGCCCTTGTCCTCGCTCTCGGTGGGCTCGACCATCAGCGTCCCGGCGACCGGGAAGCTCATCGTCGGCGCGTGGAAACCGAAGTCGATCAGCCGCTTGGCGATGTCGTCGTTGGTCACGCCGGTCGCCTTGGTCAGCGGGCGGATGTCGAGGATGCACTCGTGCGCCACCAGCCCGGTCGCGCCGGTGTAGAGCACCGGGTAGTGCTCGCCCAGCCGCGCGGCCAGGTAGTTCGCGCCGAGGATCGCGTGCTCGGTCGCCCGCGTGAGGCCCCCGGGGCCCATCAGCCGCAGGTACGCCCACGAGATGGGCAGGATGCCGGCCGAGCCCCACGGGGCGGCGGAGACCGCCGGGCCCTGCCCGCCGGTGTCGGCCAGCGGGTGGCCGGGCAGGAACGGCACCAGGTGCTCGGCCACGCCGATCGGGCCGACGCCCGGGCCGCCGCCGCCGTGCGGGATGCAGAACGTCTTGTGCAGGTTGAGGTGGCTGACGTCGGAGCCGAAACGCCCCGGCCGGGCCAGCCCCACCATCGCGTTGAGGTTGGCGCCGTCGACGTAGACCTGGCCGCCGGCGTCGTGCACCGCCGCGCAGATCTCCTGCACCTCGGTCTCGAACACGCCGTGGGTCGACGGGTAGGTCAGCATGATCGCGGCGAGCCGCTCGGCGTGCTTGTCGACCTTGGCGCGCAGGTCGGCGAGGTCGACGTTGCCGGCGTCGTCGCAGGCCACCACCACGACCCGCAGGCCGGCCATGACGGCGCTGGCCGCGTTGGTGCCGTGCGCGGAGCTCGGGATGAGGCAGACGTCGCGCTGGTCGTCGCCGCGGGCGCGGTGGTACCGGTGGATGGCCAGCAGCCCCGCGAACTCGCCCTGCGAGCCGGCGTTGGGCTGCACGCTGACCGCCGCGTAGCCGGTGATCTCGGCCAGGTCGGCGCACAGCTCGTCGATCAGCCGGCGGTAGCCGCGGGTCTGCCCGGCCGGGGCGAACGGGTGGATCCCCGCGAACCCCGGCCAGGTGACGGCGGCCATCTCCACCGCGGAGTTGAGCTTCATGGTGCACGAGCCCAGCGGGATCATCGTGCGGTCCAGCGCCAGGTCCTTGTCCGACAGCGCCCGCAGGTAGCGCATCAGCTCGGTCTCGGAGCGGTGCGCCGAGAAGACCGGGTGGGTGAGGAACGGCGTCCGCCGACGCAGCTCCGTGGGCAGCGCGTCCGGCCCGCCGTCGGGCAGCTCGCCCGGGGTCACCCCGAACGACTCGGCCACGGCGCGCAGGATCTCCGGCGTCGTCACCTCGTCGCAGCTCACCTGGACGACGTCGTCGTCCACCTGCCAGAGGTTGATCCGCCGCTGCGCGGCCGCGGCGACGACCTCGCCGGCCCGGCCGGGCACCCGGACGGCGAGGGTGTCGAAGAAGGACTCGTGCGCCAGCTCCAGGCCGCCGGCGGTGAGCCAGCCGGCCAGCGCCTGGGCGCTGCGATGCACGCGGGCGGCGATCGCGGCCAGCCCATCCGCGCCGTGGTAGACGGCGTAGGCGCCGGCCATGACCGCGAGCAGCACCTGCGCGGTGCAGATGTTGCTGGTCGCCTTCTCGCGGCGGATGTGCTGCTCGCGGGTCTGCAGCGCCAGCCGGTAGGCGACGTCGCCGTCGGCGTCGACCGAGACGCCGACCAGCCGGCCGGGCAGCTGCCGGGCCAGGCCCTCGCGCACCGACAGGTAGCCGGCGTGCGGGCCGCCGAAGCCCAGCGGGACGCCGAAACGCTGCGTCGTCCCGCAGGCGACGTCGGCGCCCCACTCCCCCGGCGCCTCCAGCAGGGTCAGCGCCAGCAGGTCGGCCGCGACGACGACGGCGGCCCCGGCCTCGTGCGCGGCGGCGGCGAGCGCCCGGTGGTCGCGGACCGCGCCGCTGGCCCCCGGGTAGGACAGCAGCACGCCGAAGGCGCCCGCCTCGGGCAGGTCGGCGGGCCAGCCGGCGGAGAGGTCGGTGACGTGCAGCCGGATGCCGAGCGGCTCGGCGCGGGTCTCCAGCACGGCGATGGTCTGCGGCAGCGTGTCGGCGTCGACCACGAAGACGGCGTCCGGCTTCGCCCGGCCGGCGCGGCGGACCAGCGTCATCGCCTCGGCGGCGGCGGTGGCCTCGTCCAGCATCGAGGCGCCGGCGACCGGCAGGCCGGTGAGGTCGGCGACCATCGTCTGGAAGTTCAGCAGCGCCTCGAGCCGGCCCTGGCTGATCTCCGGCTGGTAGGGCGTGTAGGCGGTGTACCAGGCCGGGTTCTCGAGGATGTTCCGCTGGATCACCGCCGGGGTGACCGTGCCGTGGTACCCCAACCCGATCATCGAGGTGTAGACCTCGTTGGCCTCCGCGCGCTCGCGCAGCTGGGCGAGGACGGCGAACTCGTCGGCCGCGGGCGGCAGGTTCAGCGGCGCGCGGTCGCGCACCCCCTCGGGGACGGTGGCGTCCACCAGCGCGTCCAGGGAGTCGTAGCCGACGGCGGCGAGCATGGCCGCCGTCTCGTCGTCGCGCGGGCCGATGTGGCGGGCGGCGAAGGAACCGGAGGGATCCAGGGCGGCCAGCGAGGGCAGCGACCCGGTCAGCGGTGCGCGGTCGGTCACTACCTGCACGCTACCAGCGCGGGCCAGGCGTCAACCGGAGGCGACCCAGGGTCCCGACGAGCGGGGCCCCGGAGGGTCCCCGAGGAGCGGACGGAAGCGGCTCAGCTCAGCAGGGCAACTGGTCGCGGTGTCGGCCGGTGGGCCGACGGATTACACAGCCCGGCGCGCCCGGCGCCGCTGGGACAGCTCGTCGTCCCCGTTGTGCACCGGACCGCCGTCGAGCCGCTCGGCGGGGAGCTCGGCGATGTCGCCGGAGAGCTCGCGCAGCGCGCCGGAGACCGCGATGCCGAAGACGCCCTGCCCGCCGGCGAGCAGGTCGACGACCTCCTCGGCCGAGGTGCACTCGTACACGGTCGCCCCGTCGGAGAACAGGGTGACGTTGGCGAGGTCCTTGATCCCGCGGTTGCGCAGGTGGTCGACGGCCTTGCGGATGTTCTGCAGCGAGACGCCGGTGTCGAGCAGCCGCTTGACGACCTTGAGCACGAGGATGTCGCGGAAGGAGTAGAGCCGCTGGGTGCCCGAGCCGGTGGCGGTGCGCACCGACGGGGCGACCAGGCCGGTGCGCGCCCAGTAGTCGAGCTGGCGGTAGGTGATGCCCGCCGCGGCGCATGCGGTGGGACCGCGGTAGCCCACGAGGTCGGTGTCCACCTCGTCGTAGGCAGGCGCGCCGACCGCGGCGTCGCTGAAGAGCTGACCCTGGGAGCCGTTGCTCTGGTCGCTCACGTCCAGCGTCCTCCTCATGTCCCGGCCCGCAGCTGCGGCGGTGGACCCCGGCGCTACACCCACCAACCTCAGGTGTCACACCGTTGTTGTTCGCCGACCGTAAGCCGGGCCCTGGAGTGGGTCAACTGACGAAGGCGGCGTGTCGCGGCGCTCACCCGTCGGGGGTGGGTGCGGTGACCCTACCGTGGCGCCGTCACCGGGTCGGGCGGCCGTACCGGACGTGACCGAATCGGGACCCGCCGGTGCCGTCTGCCCTGGTCAGCCGCCGGAGCCGGAGCCGGCGCCGAAGTCCTCCGGCGAGATCTGGTCGAGGAACTCGCGGAACTTCTCGACCTCGTCCTCCTGCTCGTCGGGTATCTCGATGCCCACTTCGTCGAGCAGGTCCTCGGCCCCGAAGATCGGCGCGCCCGTGCGCACGGCGAGGGCGACGGCGTCCGACGGGCGGGCGCTGACCACCCGCTCGTCGCCGAACACCAGCTCGGCGATGTAGATGCCGTCGCGCATCTCGGTGATGTTCACCGCCTCCAGCGTCGCGCCGAGCGCCCGGACGACGTCCTTGAGCAGGTCGTGCGTCATCGGCCGGGCCGGGCGCACCCCCTGCTGCTCGAACGCGATCGCGGCGGCCTCGACCGCACCGATCCAGATGGGGAGGTACCGCTCGCCCTGCGTCTCCTTGAGCAGCAGGATCGGCTGATTGCCCGGCAGCTCCACGCGGACGCCGATGACTCGAAGCTCCTGCACGGTACGGCTCCCTCAGCTGCGGCCCGGGGGTAGCGGGCAGTCGGTCTGTCAGGCGCCCGGTCAGCGGGCCGGCGCGGCGCCCCGGCCCGGCGTCCGACGCGTTCACGGTACGCCCGACCTATGGGCGCAGGAGGTCCCGGAGTCGTGCCTCCAGCAGGGCTGTGTGCAGCTGCGCGGACAGCGCGGCGAGCTCCCGGAGCTTCTCCGTGGCCCGGGCCCGGGACTCCTCCGACCGGGCCCTGAGCAGCGGCGCGACCAGTTGCTCGATCAGCCCGGCCTCGCGATCGGCGCCGTTGCTGTAGCCCCGCAGGTGCCGGGGCTCGATGCCGTGCCGGGCCAGCCCCGCGGCGGCCCGGGCCACCGGGAGGTCGGCCGCCGGGTGCCGGCCCCTCTTGTCCGGGACGAGCAGACCGAACTGCACGCAGTCGGCCAGCTGCTCCGGCGCCAGCCCGGCCGCGCGGGCGAACTGCTCGGCCGGCATCGGCCCACCGCCGTCGTCGTCCGGCCCGTCCGGGGCCACGGCGACCGGCGGCGGCACCGAGACCGGCCCGGTGGCCGACGCCGGCAGCGGCTCGCCGCGGTCCAGCGCCTCCAGGTGCTCCTTGATCACCCGCAGCGGCAGGTAGTGGTCGCGCTGCGCCGCGAGCACGTAGCGCAGCCGGGCCACGTCGGCCGAGGAGAACTTCCGGTACCCCGACGGCGTGCGCTGGGGGTGGACGAGGTCCTCGGTCTCCAGGTAGCGGATCTTGCTGATCGTCACGTCGGGGAAGTCGTCGCGAAGAACAGCCAGCACCTCGCCGATCGTGAGGCGAGGTGAGTGCTGGTCGGCGGCGTTCCCGATCGCGCTCTCGCGCGGCTCGGGCACCGGTCAGCGGGCGGCGGGCTCGCCGGTCCGCGGACCGGTGAGGTAGACCAGCCGGAACTTGCCGATCTGCACCTCGTCACCCCCCGCGAGGGTCGCGACGTCGACCGGCTCACGGTTGACGTAGGTGCCGTTGAGGCTGCCCACGTCGTGCACCGAGAAGCCGCCGCCCTCGCGGTGGAACTCCACGTGCCGCCGGCTGACGGTGACGTCGTCGAGGAAGATGTCGCTGTCCGGGTGCCGCCCGGCCGTGGTGACGTCCTGGTCGAGCAGGAAGCGGCTGCCCGCGTTCGGGCCGCGCTTGACCACCAGCAGCGCGGAGCCGGCCGGCAGCGACTCGACCGCACCGGCGTGGGCGTCGACCGCCGTGTCGGCGCTGACCTCGGCCTGCTCGCCGGAGTCCTCGCCTCCGACCTTGGGGATGACGCTGGTCGACTCCCCCACGCGCTCCTGCGACAGGGCCGCACCGCACTGCGCGCAGAAGCGACTGCCCTCGGGGTTGTTGTGGCCACAACGAGTGCAGTGCACGTCTGTCTCCTCCGGTGCAAGAAGGCACCGCCGCGGGCCAGGGTGTGGCCGCGGGCGGCCGGCGGACGACGGGCCGGACAGCCCGTCGCGGGTCGGCCTCCGTGGGGTCACGGCGGGCCGTGGGTCATCGAATCAGCCGGTCGGCCCGAGGGTCAACCGGACGTACAGGGTGAGGGTCGCAGGCCCTCCGACCGGTTGCCGGGGGGCCGGGCCGAGGCCCGTCCCGAGAGCATAGTGAGGGCGACCCGCGCGTCACGCCCGCGGGCCGCGCCGATCACGACGCGTCGACCAGCGCCTGGTAGGCGTCGGCGTCGAGCAGGCCGCCGGTGGGGTCGCCGCCCTCCACGCGGATCTCCACCAGCCAGCCCTCGCCGTACGGGTCGGCGTTGATGGTCTCCGGGGCGTCGGCCAGCCGGTCGTTGACCGCGGCCACCACCCCGGTCACCGGCGAGTAGACGTCGGAGACCGACTTGGTGGACTCCACCTCGCCGATCGCGGTGCCCGGCGCGACCTCCTCACCGACGTCGGGCAGCTGGACGTAGACGATGTCGCCGAGGGCGTCCTGCGCGTGGTCGGTGATCCCGACCCGCACCACCGTCGCACCGCCGTCCTCGCCCTGGACCAGGGCCCACTCGTGCTGGTCGGTGTAGCGGCGGTCGCTGGGTGTTGCCATGCGGCGGGCTCTCCTCAGATCGGGGGGACGACGTCAGTCGTCGTGGGGGTCCGGCGAAGCGTATTGAGGCGCGTCGAGGGGCCGCAACGCGTCCACGACCACCTGCTGGGCCTGGGTGATGTCCACCGAGCCACCGCGGCCGCCGATGCGCTGGACGACGCCGCCGGGGATGTTCATCGCCGTCTCCAGGTTCTGCGGCGACCCGATGACGAGCACCTCGTAGGGGGCGCTGATCTCCTGGCCGTCGATGAGCAGCGCCCCCGGCTCGCCGGTGACGGCGCTGGAGACGCCGATCCGGACGCCGTCGATCTGCATCGTCTCCGCGCCGGCACCGCGCAGCTCCTGGATGGCGTCGAGGACGTCGGCGACGCGCACCTCGGCGTCGGGGTCGCGGATCACCATGCGCAGCCCCGGGCCCTGGGCGGGGACGGTGCCGTTGAGGATGCCGATGGCGTCGGCCCGCTTCCTCGCGTCCTCCAGGGCGGCGGCGGACTGGCTGTCGGAGCTGTTGAGCTGGGCGAGCAGGGCCCGCTCGTCGGCGATCTGCTGGCGCAGCCGGTCCTCCTGCCCGTTGAGGGTGTCGAGGATGCGCACGAGGTCCTCCTCCCGCGCGCCGGTCAGCTTCTGGTCGGCGTCGTCGGTGCTGCGCACCTGGACGGCGAAGGCGAAGCCCAGCAGCAGGGTGAGGACGCCGATCAGCGCGGCGGCCAGCGGGTCGCGGCGGCGCCGCGCCCGGATGACCGTCGCCGGGGTCCCGTCCCCCTCGGCCGTCCCGCCGCTGTCCTCGGCGGGCGGCGCCGGCGCGGGGGTCTCCTCCTCTGCCGCCGGGGGCTGCTCCGCAGCGCCGTCGTCCACCGGCTCGGCGGGAACGCTCGTCTCCTCCGGCGCCGGGTCGGCCGCTGGCCGCTGGTCCTCGCTCATGCCCGGAACACGTGCCTTCGGATGGCCGCGGCGTTGCCGAAGATCCGGATGCCCAGGACGACGACGACCGCGGTGGACAGCTGCGCGCCGACGCCGAGCTGGTCGCCGAGGAACACGATCAGCGCGGCGACGACCACGTTGGACACGAAGGAGATGACGAACACCTTCGCGTCGAAGGTGCCGTCGAGGCGGGCGCGGAAGCCGCCGAAGACGGCGTCGAGCGCGGCGACCACCGCGATGGGCAGGTACGGCTGCAGCCACAGCGGCACCGTCGGGTCGAAGAGCAGACCGAGGACGACGCCGACCGCGAGGCCGAGGATCGGGATCACGGGTCAGCCCCCCGGTTCCTGGTCGGTCGCCGGGGCGTCCGGGACGACGGCGGCCGCGTGCAGCTCGGGCGGGAGGGCGGCGGGCAGGGACAGGTCGTTCTCCTTGGCGAACTCGAAGCGCAGCCCGTAGGACTCGGAGATGACGGCGAGCGCGCCGACCTCCGGGCTGGCGAGGAAGGTGTCCCGCAGCGTGTCGGGATCCCCGATCGCACGGACCTCGTACGGGTTCATGACCGGGTTGAAGTCGACCAGCACCGCCTCGCCGGCGAAGCGGATCGCGCTGGTGGGGCCCAGCCGCTGGCCGTTGATGCTGATCGCCTCGGCGCCGGCGGCCCACAGGGCGTTGACGACCAGCTGCAGGTCGCCGTCCCGGACCAGGCCGTTGGGGTCGATCTCGGGCTCGCCGCCGACCGGGTCCGAGTCGGCATCGGGCTCGGCATCGGCCAGGGTCACCAGCAGGCCGGGCCCGGTGACCGGCACCGCGCCGGCGCTCAGCTCCGTGGCGGCCAGCTGGTCGCGGGCGCGCTGGCCGACCGCGGTGGCCTGCAGCGCGTCGTCGCGGGTGCGGTTCACCTCGCGGCGGAGCCGGTCGAGGGTGCCGTTGAGCTCGTCGGCGGTGTCGGTCTCGGCGTCGATGTCGCCGAGCAGCGCGTCGCGCACCTGGCCGCGGCCCCGCTCGCCGGCGGCCGCCTGGTCGTAGGTGATCGCCCCGAGCAGGCCCGCGACCACCATGACCAGCGCGACGACCAGCCGCCGGCGCCCGCGGGCGGCACGCGGGGGGTCGCCGGCCGCCTGCGCCTTGCGGGCCGCCGCCTGGGCGTAGGCGGGGTCCAGCGTCTCGGCCAGCACCTGGTCCAGCAGGGAGGCGCCCATCGACCGCGGGCCGCTCCCCCGCCGCACGGCGGACGTCACGGCGCCGCCCCGGCGCGGGCGGCGCGGACGAGGCCGGCCGCCTGGACCAGGTAGAGCACGCCGGCGAGCACGTAGAAGGCGGTGCCCCAGAGGGTGAACGCCCACGCGATCGGCTCGGCGACCGCGGCGACCGGGCCGCTGCCCTGGGCCAGCAGCAGGATCGGGAAGGCGTAGAGCAGCAGGAACGTGGCGGCCTTGCCCAGGTAGTGCACCTGCAGCGGCGGGTAGCCGTAGCGGCGCAGCACGAGCAGCGCCAGGCCGAGCACCGCCTCCCGGCCGACCAGCAGCAGGACCAGCCACAGCGGCACGACCTCGCGCAGGGCGAGCGCGATCAGCGTGGCGACGATGTAGAGCCGGTCGGCCGCCGGGTCGAGCAGCGCCCCGAGCCGGCTGCCCTGGTCGAGCAGCCGGGCGAGCTTGCCGTCGGCCCAGTCGCTGACCCCGGACAGCGCGAGGACGACGATCGCCCACCCGTCGGCCTCCGGGCCGAGCAGCAGCCAGAGGAACAGCGGGACGCCGAGCAGCCGCAGCACCGACAGCGCGTTCGGCACCGTCCAGATCCGGTCGGCCAGCTGGTTGCGGTCGGAGACCACCCCGGCCGGAGCCGGCGCAGCGGCCGACGGCTCCCTCGACGTCGTCACTGCTCCTCCAGACCAACCGGCAGCCGCGCTGCACACCGCGCCCGAGGCTACTGTCCTCCACCGACACGACGGGTGACGGCGCACCGGGCGGCGGCCCCCTCGCGGCGTCGAGGGGGCCGCGGCTGCCGGTCCCCCCTACGCCGGCACGGCGGCCGTGACCGAGGGAGGCGCGGGCTCGTAGCCGAGCGGCTTGCGCGCGAAACTGCCCGTGCCGTGCGTGACCGAGCGCAGCGCCCCGGCGTAGGTGAGCAGCTCCACCTCCGGCACCTCGGCCCGCACATGCGTCCGGTCGCGATCGGGGTCGGCGTCGGTGCCGGTGACCCGGGCCCGCCGGGCGGACAGGTCGCTCATCACCGCGCCCACGTACTCGCCCGGGACGACGACCTCCACCTCGCACCACGGCTCAAGCACCCGGGTGCCGGACGCGGACGCCGCCTCCCGCACGGCCAGCGCCCCCGCGGCCTGGAACGCCGCGTCGGAGGAGTCGACCGAGTGCGCCTTGCCGTCGACGAGGGTGAAGTGGACGTCGACGATCGGCCGGTCGTTGTTGACGCCCTTCTCCACCTGGGCGCGGATGCCCTTCTCGACGCTGCCGTGGTACTGGCTGGGCACGGTGCCGCCGACGATCTTCTGCTCGAAGACGACGCCCGAGCCGGGCACCCCCGGCGCGGCCTCGACCACGACGATCGCATACTGGCCGTGGCCGCCGGACTGCTTGACCAGCCGGCCGGTGACCCGGGCCGGCGCGGCGAGGGTCTCGACCATGGGCACCCGCACCGGGACGGTGTTCACCGAGACCCCGTGCCGGGTGCGCAGCCGGTCGAGCAGCACCTCGGCGTGGGCCTCCCCCACGCACCACAGCAGCAGCTGGTTGGTGTCCGGGCGGCGCTCCAGGCGCACCGTCGGGTCCTCGGCGACCAGCCGGGCCAGCGCGGTGGCCAGCCGGTCCTCGTCGGCGCGCGAGGCCGCCTCCAGCGCGACCGGCACCTGCGGGGTCGGCAGGTCCCACGGCTTCATCAGCCGCGGGTCCTCCGGCGAGGACAGGGTGTCGCCGGTCTCCGCGGAGGTCAGCCGGGCGACGGCGCAGATGTCCCCCGCCGGGCAGGCCGCGACCGGGCGGAGGGTCGCGCCCAGCGGCGAGGAGAGCGCGCCGATCCGCTCGTCGACGTCGTGGTCGGGGTGCCCGCGATCGGCCATGCCGTGCCCGGAGACGTGCACCGAGATGTCCGGCTGCAGGGTGCCGGAGAACACGCGCACCAGTGACACGCGGCCGACGTAGGGGTCGGTCGTCGTCTTCACGACCTCGGCGACCAGTGGGCCCTCCGGGTCGCAGGCCAGGGACGGCGCCGCCTTGCCGTCCGGGCGGGTGACCGGCGGGCAGCCGTGCTCCATCGGGCACGGGAACGCCGACACCAGCAGGTCCAGCAGCTCGGTGATGCCGACGCCGGAGAGCGGGGCGACGGCCAGGATCGGGTGGAAGTGGCCGCGGGCGACCGCGGTCTCCAGGTCGGCGATCAGATCGGCGACGACGAGCTCCTCGCCGCCGAGGTAGCGGTCCATGAGGGTCTCGTCCTCGGACTCGCCGATGATCCCCTCGATCAGCTCCCCGCGGAGCCGGTCGGCGTCGGCCAGCTCCACGTGCGGCTCGAGCAGCGACACGAGCCCGGTCGGCGTCCCGTCGGGGCCGCGCTCGACCAGGTGCAGGGGGAAGACGCCCTCCCCCAGCATCAGCTGGCACATGCGCACGGCCTCGTCGACGTCGGCCCGTGGCCGGTCGAGCTGGCTGATCACCACCGCCCGGGGCATGCCGACGGCGGCGCACTCCTCCCAGAGCGCGACGGTCGCCGCGTCGACCCCGTTGACCGCCGAGACCACGAACAGCGCCGCGTCGGCGGCGCGCAGCCCGGCCCGCAGCTCCCCCACGAAGTCGGGCGAGCCGGGGGTGTCCAGCAGGGTGATGCGGTGGTCGGCGTGCTCGACGGTGGCCACGCCGAGGGACACCGAGCGCTGCTGGCGGACCTCGACCTCCTCGTTGTCGAGGGAGGTCGTGCCCTCCTCGATGCGCCCCGCCCGGGGCAGCGCGCCGGTCGCGACCAGCAGCGCCTCGGCCAGCGTCGTCTTGCCCGACCCGGCGTGGCCGACGAGGGCCACGTTGCGCACCTTGTCCGCGGGACGCGGCGCCGGCGCCGTCCCGGTGTCCTTCGCCATGATCCGGGCCGCTCAGCCGTGGACCGCGTCACGAACGACGTGACAGGTTCCGCTCGGGTAGAACAGCCCCTCGTGCCCGTCGGGCGACCACTTCACCAGGTACGGGGGTCCGCCCGACTCGCCCCGCACCTCGAGCACCTCTCCGGTGCGCTCCGGTTCCCCCTGGTGGGTGGAATGGACGACGATGCGGTCTCCGACCTTGGCTTCCACGGCGGCCTCCCAGGGCGCTCACGCGGGCTGTGGTATGGCTCACAGCCTGCCTCCGGGCCGGGAGCCGATCAAGCCCTGGGGGCCTCCCATTCGGGCGCCGCGGCGCGGGCGTCCCGCGCGTCCGGGCCCGCGCAGCGACGCGGGCCCGGACGCCGGTCAGCGGGTGCCGGAGGCGGCCAGGGGCGGCGCCGCCGGACCGCCGCCGGCGGCCGGCGGGGTGGTCGCGGACGACGCCGGCTGCGGGGCCTGCGGCGCGGGCACCGCCGCCTCGGTCGCCGGCGCGGCGTGCCCGGTCGAGCCGCCGAAGTACATCTGCGCGAGGTCGGGGTCGGCCAGCACCGCCGCCGCCGTCCGCTGGGTGACGACCCGGCCGCTCTCCATGACGATGCCGTCGGTGGCCATGCGCATGCCGAACCGGACGTTCTGCTCGACGAGCAGGATCGTCTTGCCGCTCTCCCGCATGAGCATCACCGACTCGTAGACCACCTGCAGCGCCTTGGGGTCCAGGCCGAGCGAGGGCTCGTCGAGCAGCAGCAGGGTCGGGTCGAGCATCAGCGAGCGGGCGAACTCCACCATCCGCCGCTGGCCGCCGGAGAGGTTGCCGGCCTTGTCGGCGGCGCGCTGGGCCACGATCGGGAACAGCTCGGCGACCTGGTCATAGCGCCTGCGGACCAGGGCGCGGTCGCGCCGGATCGTGTAGCCGCCGAGCAGCACGTTCTCCCGGACCGTCAGGTTCGGGAACAGCGCGTTGGCCTGCGGCACCTGCGAGACGCCGGCCTTGAGGATGTCCGCCGGCGAGGACCGGTGGATCGGCTGCCCGTTGAGCGTGACCTCGCCCAGGCGCGGGTTGAGCAGCCCGCTGACCGTGCGCAGCACGGTGGACTTGCCCGCGCCGTTCGGACCCACGATGCAGGCGACGGACCCGCGCTCGACGTCGATGTCGACGCCCTGCAGGACGTCACCGCCGCCGTAGCCGGCGACGACGCCGCGGAGCTGGAGCATCAGCGCACCCTTTCCGGTTCGAGCTGGAAGTCGTCCCCGAGGTAGGCGTCGATGACGGCGGGGTCGGTCTGGATCTGCTGCGGCGTGCCGGAGGCCATGGTCTTCCCGCGGGCGAGCACGTGGATCGGGTCGCAGAGCCCGAGCACGAACGGCATGTTGTGCTCGACGATGAGGAACGTCTTCCCGTAGGAGTTCAGCTCCCTGATCATCTCGGCCATCCGGTCGATGAGCACCGGGTTGATGCCACCGGCGGGCTCGTCGAGCAGGATCAGCTTCGGGTCGAGCATGAGGATCTGCGCCAGCTCCACCAGTTTCTGCTGCCCGTAGGACAGCGCCCGGGCCTTCTGGTCGCGGAAGGCCCGCATGCCGACGAACTCGAGCAGCTCCTCGGCCGCCCGCGCCTCGGGCCCGCTCACCGCGATGCGGCCCAGCTGGCCCACCGAGAACGACCGCTGCGGCGCGACGACGTTCTCCAGGACCGTCATCTCGCCGAAGAGCCGGGTGATCTGGAAGGTGCGCCCGATCCCCCGGTGCGCCCGGCCCCAGGAGGGCAGCTTCTCGACCCGCTCGCCGTCGAAGGTGATCGTCCCGGCGTCCGCGGCGATGGTGTTGTCGATCAGGTTGAAGACCGTGGTCTTGCCCGAGCCGTTGGGTCCGATCAGGCCGGTGATGGAGCCGGCCGGCACGGCGAACGAGCAGCCGTCGACGGCGTGCAGTCCGCCGAAGCTCTTGACCAGCCCGGACACCTCGAGCAGCGGCTGCCCGGCGGGCGTGCGCGTGGTCGACGGCTCCAGCCGCTCCTTCAGCGACTCCAGGCTGCCGCCGGTGCCGATCCGCGCGCCCACGAGCCCGGCCTTGCCGGACGTCCGCCGCCAGTTCAGCAGCGACTCGACCGCGGGCAGCACGCCGTTGGGCAGCAGGATGACCACGGCGATCAGCAGGCCGCCGAAGAGGAAGAGCCGGGTGTTGCCGCCGCCGAGGTTGTTGTTGGCGATCTCGTTGAGCGGCTCGATGAGGAACGCGCCGAGCACCGGGCCCCACAGCGTGCCCCGGCCGCCGACCAGCAGCGACAGGATGATCTGGACGCTGATCAGGATGCTGAACATCCCGCGCGGGTCGATGAAGGTCAGGTAGTAGCCGTAGACCGCGCCGGCCATGCCCACGAAGACGGTGCTGGCGACGAACCCGGTGATCTTCTCCACCGGCAGGTTGATGCCGATGGTCGCGGCCTTGGTCTCGTCCTCGCGGATCGCGATCAGGCCCATGCCGAGCTTGGTGCGGCGGATCCACCAGGACATCAGCACCTGCAGGGCCAGGATCGCGAGCAGCGCGTAGTAGAAGGGCCAGTTGAGGATGTCGCGGTCCCAGGTCGGCAGCGGCAGGGTCAGCCCCGCCGTCCCGTTGGTCAGCGAGACCCAGTTGACCGCGATCACCTGGACCAGGAACAGGAACGCGACGGTGATGATCACGAACGCCGGGCCGCGGGAGCGCAGCGACACCAGTCCCAGGCCGACGGCGACGACGGCGGCCACGACCCCGGCCACCGGCACCCACAGCCACGGGGAGACGCCGTCGAAGCGGGTGGCCAGCACACCGATCGTGTAGCCGCCGAGGCCGATGAACGCCCCCTGGCCGAGCGAGACGTAGCCGGCGTAGCCGGTGATGATGTTGAGCCCGCTGGCGCCGACGGCGAACACCAGCGACAGGATGATCATGTTCTGGTAGTAGGCGTCGTCGACCGCCACCGGGAAGACAACGAGGAACAGCGCGCTCAGGACGACCAGCAGCCGGCCGATCCACAGCGGGCTGGCCAGGGCACGGACCGACGGGCTCATGCGGCCACCGCATCCTCTCGCAGACGGGAACCGAGCAGACCCTGCGGCCGGAACAGCAGGACGGCGAAGACGATCAGGTAGGGCACGGCGGTGGCCCAGGCCGGCGAGACGTAGGCGGCGGTCATCGTCTCGGCCACGCCGAAGAGCAGGGCGCCGAGGATGGCGCCGTTGAGGCTGCCCATCCCGCCCAGGACGACGATCGCCAGCAGCCGGGCGATCCACTGGTAGTGCGCGCCGGGGACGAACGGGTACATGACGCCGACGATCGCGCCGCCCGCGCCGGCGGCGGCGATGCCGAGCCCGAACACCAGGGCGGCCACCGAGGCCACCCGGATGCCGACCAGCTCGGCGCCGGCCGGGTTGACCGCCGCCGCCCGGATCGCCCGTCCGAGCCAGGTGCGGCTGAGCACCAGCCCCAGCACGACGAGCACCGCGATCGCGACCAGCCCGCCGAAGACCTGCGTCTTGGGCAGGAAGAGCCCGAAGACCTGGAAGGACTCGTCGGCGTAGCTGGGCCGGATGGCCGTCGAGTTGTTGCCCCAGATCGTGCCCATCGCCGCCTCCAGCACCATCGCGAGACCGAAGGTCAGCAGCACGGTGGAGACCATGGGGGCGGTGCGGATCCGGGCCACGAACAGCTTGTAGGTGACCCAGCCGAGGACGAACACGACGGGCGTCGTGATCACGATGCCCAGCAGCGGGTCGATGCCCGCCGCGTTCCACAGCGAGTAGGTGACGAACGCGGCAAGGATCAGGAAGGCGCCGTGCGCCAGGTTGATCACCCGCATGACCCCGAAGATGAGGGTGAGCCCGCCGGCGACCAGCGCGTACACCCCGCCCAGCAGCAGGCCCAGGATCAGGTCCTGCGTCAGCTCGGTCATGCCTCCCCCTCCGGGCCGGGGCCCGCCGGGCGCGGGGTGGCGCCCGGCGAGCTCACGGATTCCGTCACGCGCCGCCGCCGGGCTGCCAGCCCTGGACGATCTGGTCGCTGGTGGCGGCGTCGGTCGGCAGCACGATCTCGGCGGTGCCGCTCTGCCACTGGCCGATGAGGAACTCACCGATCGGGCTGCCGTCGTCGTTCCACTGCAGGTCGCCGAGGACGGTGTCGACGGTGTTGTCGCGCAGCCAGTCGGCGAGCTTCTCCTGGTCGTCGATGCTGCCGACGGCCTCGACGGCGGCCTGCATGACCTGCGCGGCGGCGAAGGCGTCCGCGGCGTCCTCCGGCGGCGCGCCGCCGAACATCTCGTCGTAGGTCTGCACGAACTCCTCGTTCCCGGGAGTCGAGGCCTCGGGCGTGTGGCTGACCGCGTACATGATGCCCTCGGTGTTCTCCGGGCCGACGGCCTCAGAGAACTGGTCGGCCTGCGACGGGGCGCTGGTCTGGTACAGCCACTTCGGCTGGAAGCCCAGCTTCAGCATCGAGCGGATGAGACCGACGCCGTCCTCGAACACCGCGCCGCTGACGACGAGGTCGGGGTTGGCCGCCTTCATCGCGTTGACGATCGTGTCGAAGTTCTTCGTGTCGATCGCGTAGGTCTCCTGGTAGACCGTCTGGACGCCGGCCGCCTCGAGGATCGTGCGGATGCCCTCGACGTTCGGGGCCGCGAACGGGTCGTCGATCGTCGGGTAGGCCGCCGTCTTGGGCCGCTGGTCCTCCGGCAGGCCGGCGATCCAGTTCGCGAAGACCTCGCCCTGCTTGTCGGCGGTGGCCTGCTGGGCGAAGAACAGGTACTTGAAGCCGCGGTTGAACATGTCCGGCGAGCCGCCGGCGGGCTCGACGTAGAGCATCTGGTTGCGCTCGGCGACCGCGGAGGCCGGCAGGTTGAGCAGCGAGGAGAAGGTGCCGAGGAGCAGCTCGACCCGGTCCTGGCTGATCAGCGCGTTGTAGTCGGAGACGATCGTGTTCTGGTTCGAGGCGTCGTCCTTGATGACGAGCTCGACCTGGCGGCCGAGCAGGCCGCCGTCGTCGTTGATCAGCTTCTCCCACACCTTGTAGCCCTGCTGCGCCGCCGTGCCGGGCTGGGAGAACTCACCGGTGAGAGGCAAGGACGTGCCGATCTTGAGGGTGTCGTCGTCCGAGCCGCCCCCGCCGCCGCCGTCGGAACCGCAGGCGGCGACGCCCACCACCAGAAGTCCCGTGACCGCCAGCGTCGAGAGACGCCGGTTGAGCCTGACGTGAGACATGCTTCCTCCTGACGGGCCGCAATCGATTGCGGATCTGGGCCAGATGGTGTGACCGCGGGCACACGGTGTCAAGCACTCTGCCGCGAACGGTGGCCAAATCTTTGCCGACCACTGCTCCCGCGCCTTCCGTGGCGGACCCGCGGGTCGCGGGAACCCTGGGCCGGCGTGCCCGGACGGCCCGGACGACGACACCGTCCTTCCGCGTGGTGGGACCGTCTTGCAATCGAGTGCACCCTCTGCCACCGTTCCGCTCGACAGGGGCGGGTGAGGACGAGGAGGCGCGATGCCCACGGACGTGCCGGACAGCGCGGACGTCGTCGTCATCGGCGCCGGCCACAACGGGCTGGTCGCCGCCGGCTACCTGGCCGCCGCGGGACTGGAGGTCGTCGTCCTCGAGGCCGGCGCCGCACCCGGGGGCGACACGATCACCGAGGAGCTCACCCTCCCGGGCTTCGCGCACGACTCCTGCTCGAGCGCGCACGTGCTCATCCAGTCCAACCCGCTGATCCGGGACGACGAGCTGGGCCTGCAGGCCACGTATGGGCTGCAGTACCTGCTCACCGACCCCGCGGTGGTCATGCCCCGGGCCGACGGCGACTGCCTGGTCATGCACCGCGACCTCGACACGACCGCCGACGAGCTGGCCCGCTGGTCGCCCGAGGACGCCCGCGCGTTCCGGCAGCTGGTCGCCGAGTGGACCGGCGGGCTAGCCGCCGTCCACGGCCGGTGGAGCTCCGGGCTCGACCTCGGGGACGACGACGCGGCCCGGCGCTACCGCGAGCTGCGCGGGCGCAGCGCCTGGGACGTCGTCCACGAGCGCTTCGCGCACCCGGTCGTGCGCGACTTCGTGCTCTGGATGGCCATGGCGACGATCCAGGATCCGCGCCGGCCCGGCACCGGCTTCCTGCCCTCCTCGCTCACCGCGGGGCGGCTGGCCTTCGGCTGGTCGACGCCGATCGGCGGCTCCGGCGCCCTGCCCGACGCGCTGGTCCGGCAGATCGAGGCGCACGGCGGCCGGGTGGTCTGCTCCGCGCCGGTCGCGATGGTCGAGGCGGCCGGGGGGCGGGTGACCGGCGTGCGCACCGCCGACGGGACACGGGTCACCGCGCGCCGGGCCGTGGTCTCCAGCGCGCACCTGGCCCGGCTGGGCGACATGCTCACCGGCACGGCCGTGCCCGACGACCTGCAGGAGGCGAAGAAGACCTGGCGGCCCGGGCTGTCGGTGTTCGCCGTCCACGCGGCGCTGCGCGGCGACCTCGCCTTCCCGACCCCGACCGGGCCCATCGAGAGCGTGGCCGCCGGCCTCGGCAGCACCGAGGGCCTGGTGCGGCAGCTGGACGCATTCGCCCGCGGCGAGGCCGACGCCACCGACCCGTGGCTGCTCGTCGTCAACCAGAGCGTCGTGGACAAGACCCGCGTGCCGGCCGGCGGCGGCACCTTCAAGATCCTCACGATCGCCCCCTACGAGCTGCGGGACGGGCGGAGCTGGGCGCAGGCCAAGCAGGACTACGCCGACGCGCTCCTGGCCCGCGTGGCGGCCCGGTCCACCGGCCTGTCCACCGACGACCTGCTCGCCGTCCGCGCGGAGTCCCCGGTCGACGTCGCCGCCCACAACGTGCACAACCTGGGCGGTTCCTGCCACGGCGGCGAGTTCGAGCTGCCCGACGGCGGCGTCATCCCCGGCTGGCCGACGTACCGGACGGGGGTGCCGGGCCTGTTCCTGACCGGCGCGACCACGCACCCCGGCGGCTCGGTGTCGGGCCGGCCTGGCCGCAACGCGGCGCGCGCCGTCCTCACCGACCTGGGCATCGACCCCGCCGGCGTCATGGGGCCGAGCTGAGCCGCCCGCCCGGCGGGGGACGGCTCTCCCCCATCCGCCTGCTGCAGCTCACCGCGTTCGTCAGCACGCTGGACCGCTTCGCCATGCCCCCGATGCTGCTGGCGATCGCCGCGGACCTGGACGCGTCGCTGACGTCGGTGGTGCAGGCGGCCGGGGCCTACTTCCTCGCGTACGGACTGGCCCAGCCGGTGTGGGGCATGGCCTCGGACTCCCTGGGCCGGGTGCGGACCATGCGGCTGACCCTGCTCTGCGCCGGGCTGGCCTCGGTGGCCGCCGCGTTCACCGCGGGCCCGCTCGCGCTGGGCGTCGCCCGCGGCGCCGGCGGCGCGTTCTTCGGCGCGGCGTATCCGGCGAGCCTGATCTACCTGGGCGACACCGTGCCGGCGCGCGAGCGGCAGCGCGACATCGCGCGGCTCATGGTCGGGGTGGCGCTCGGCACCGGGGTCGCGTCGGTCGGCGCCGGCGTGGTCGCGCAGCTGTTCAGCTGGCGGGCGGCGTTCGTGGTGACCGGCCTCGCCGCCCTGGTGCTCACCGTCGCCCTGCGGGCGCTCGCCGAGCCGCCGCGCACCCGCGCGCACGCCACGCTGCTCACCCCGCTGGCGCAGGTGGCCCGCTCCCGCTCGGCGGTGTTCGTGCTGGTCCTCGCCTTCCTCGAGGGCGCGGTGCTGCTCGGCGTGCTCACCCTGCTGCCCGCGGCGGTGGAGGCGGCCGGCGCCACGGCGGCGGTCGCCGGGGCGGTGACCGCCGTCTACGGGGTGGCCGTCTTCGCCGCGGCCGCGGCGGTGGGGAGGCTGTCGCGGTCGCAGCACCCGGCGCGGCTGATCGCGCTGGGCGCGGGGTCGGCGCTGGCCGCGTGCGTGGTGCTCTCGCTGTCCCGGGAGGCCGCGGTCGCCGTCGTCGTCACGCTGCTGCTCGGGCTGGCGTGGGCGGCGATGCACTCCTCCCTGCAGACCTGGGCGACCGAGGTGCTGCCCTCGGCCCGCGCGGCGGTGGTGTCGCTGTTCGCCGGGTCGCTGTTCTGCGGCAGCGCGCTGGCCGCCGTCCTGGTCGCGGACCTGGCCGACGCCGGGCGCTACCGGACGATCTTCGCCCTCGCCGCCGCGGCCGCGGCGCCGCTGGGGCTCCTGGCCGTGTGGGGCCGCGCACGATGGAGGAGGCCGGCATGAGCACGCCGCGCACGCCGGTGGGGCGAAACGGACGGACGCCGGCGGGCTCCGGCCCTAGGATCGTCGCCGTGCCCGCGCCGACACTCAGGGATGTGGCGGCCGCGGCGGGCGTGCACCCCGCGACCGCCTCGCGCGCGCTGAACCCGGAGACCCGGGCACTGGTGAACGCCGAGACCGCCCGCCGGGTGCTCAAGGCCGCGCAGTCGCTGAGCTACTCCCCCAACCCGATCGCCCGCAGCCTGAAGACGGCGAAGTCGCGGACGATCGGCCTGGTCCTGCCCGACCTGACCAACCCGCTGTTCCCGCCGATCGTCCGCGGCATCGAGGACGTGCTCGGGCCGGCCGGCTACAGCGCGCTGATCGTCAACACCGACAACGACCCCGACCGCGAGCAGGCCCTGGTCGACTCGCTGCGCTCGCGGCAGGTCGAGGGCATGATCATCGCGACCGCGCGGCTGGACCACCCGCTGCTGCAGCAGCTGCACGAGCAGGGCCTGCGGATGGTGCTGGTCAACCGCCGCGCCGAGCACCTCGACATCCCCTGCGTCACTCCCGACGACGCGACGGGCATCGCGCTGGCCGTGCAGCACCTGGCCGCGCTCGGGCACCGCCGGATCGTGCACCTGGCCGGGCCGACGACCACGTCCACCGGCCTCATCCGGGCCAAGGCGTTCCAGGCCGCCGTCCGCGACCTGGGCCTCGACGACGACCCCGCGCGGATCGTCGGCTGCGCCTACTGGACCGAGGCCGAGGGCGCCACCGCCCTGCGCAAGGTGATCGACTCCGGCACCGAGTTCACCGCGGTGGTCGCCGGCAACGACCTCATCGCGCTGGGCTGCTACGACGTCTTCGCCGAGCGGGGCATCTCCTGCCCGGGCGACGTCAGCGTCGTCGGTTTCAACGACATGCCCTTCCTGGACAAGCTGCGGCCGCCGCTGACCACCATCGGCGTCCCGCACCACTCGATCGGCGTCGAGGCGGCCCGGATGCTGCTCGAGTCGCTGGACGAGCCGGACCGCCCGGCGCGCTCGGTGCTGCTGCCGGTCGCCCTGGTCGAGCGCGGCTCGACCGCCCCGCCGTCGGCGTGAACGGCCCCGTCCCGGGCACCGCCCCGAGCGTGCGAGGGGCGGGGAGGACGGGGTCCTTCTTCAGATCCGGAAGAACAGGTTGAGGTAGCGGTCTGCCACCGTGCGGTCGCCGCGGATGGTGCCGGCGTTGCTGCGGCCGAAGGCGGTGAGCACGAAGCTGCCCGGGTCGAACTCGAGGACGGCGCCCAGGCCCGAGACGTCGCCGGGCGCGTAGTCCATGCCCTCGGGGCCGACGCTGACGCGGGTGTCGCCGGCGTTGGGCCCGCTGGTGATCCGGATGCCGAGCTCGCAGGGCTCGAGCCGGTTGGCCTCGATCGTGTACTTCCACAGCACGAACATGAACGGGGCGAGCAGGTCGGCCGCCTCGCCGTCCAGACCGTGGGCGCGGCCGGTCCCCTGCCGGACGTCCCAGGAGTGCACGCCGTAGTCCATGAGCTGGAAGGCCGGGTAGAAGAACGCCGGCAGCGGGCCCATGTAGAAGTGCGGGACGAGCAGGTTGCCCCAGTCCTCCTCGGTGAGCGCGTCGAAGGTCTCCATCATCTTGGCGAAGTCGGCGCGCAGCCGGTCGAGCATCGCCGCACGGGACTCGGACCGGAAGCCCTGGGCCTGCGAGTCGACGCGGGCGGCCATGCCGGGCAGGCCGTGGGCGGGGTCGACCGGGGAGCCGCTGCGCGCGGCGTCGAACGCGACGAAGTAGGCCTCGGTGGTGTCGACGAGGTGCCCGACGATGTCACGCACCTGCCAGTGGCCGGCGCCGGTGGCGCGTTCCCACACCTCGTCGGAGTCGACCAGGTCGAAGAACTGCGCGGCCTCCTGGCGGACCACGCGCAGGAGGGTGTCCTTCGCCTCGTAGGACATGGCGTTCCAGCTGCTCACCGTCGACTCCTCTCCGGGTCTGTGCCGTCACGAGCCCCCACGGGCTGGGGTCGATGACGGTTCAACCTAGGGACGACGCCCGCCGCGGACCAGAGTCCTTCCGCCGGACGTTCGCCGTGGTGGCGGGCCTGGCAGCATCGTCGGGGTGTGCACCGTCGTCGTCCGCTGGTCCGACGGCCGGCCGGTCCGGATCCTGGCGCTGCGCGACGAGCTGACCACGCGCGAGTTCGACGACCCGGGCCGCTGGTGGCCGGAGTTCCCGGGGCTCGTCGGCGGCCGGGACCGCGTCGCCGGCGGCACCTGGTGCGCGAGCGACGTCGCCACCGGGGTCACCGCGCTGGTGCTCAACCGGCCGCAGAAGCGGGACGCCGATCCGGGCGCCGCCAGCCGCGGGGTGCTGCCGCTGCTCGCCGCCGCGCACGGCGAGAACTGGCTCGCGCACGCGCGGCTCGACGGGATGGCCAGCTTCCTGCTCGTCCTCGCCACGCCGCACCGGCTGACCACCTGGGACTTCGACGGCGCCGGGCTGCGGACCACCGAGCACGGCGAGGGGACGACGATGGTCACCTCCGGCGGCCCCGAGGACCGCAAGGCCGACCGGTACCTGCCCGCGTTCACCGACGCCCCCGCTCCGGAGGGCTGGCGCCGGCTGGTCGAGAGCGGGCCGCCGCAGGACGACCCGGGGGCGCTCGTCGTCCGCCACGAGCGGGACGGGAAGGTCTTCGCGACCGTCTTCGGCGAGCTCGTCGAGGCCTCCCCCGGCCGGCTGCGGCTGGAGTTCAGCCGGCGGCCGTGGGACGATGGGCCGTGGCGCACCTTCGAGACCGGAGCCGTTCCGGACTCTCACGCATCGATTTCGTCCGAACACGGTGAGTGATGACGCCGCTACCGAGGCCGGCGTCGTCCGTGCCCCGGCCCCGCGTGGCATGGACGACGACGCCCTGACCCGCATACTCCCCCGGGCTCTCGTCAAGCAGGTGCGGGACCGGCTCCTGGCCTGGGGGTGACGTGCGTGTCCGCGCAGCGGGGGGATCGAGAGCAGCCGGCGGGTGAGCCGGCCGGGGCCGGGCGCGCGCCGTGGCCCCGCCGGCGTCTCCTCGTCCTGCGCCCCTGGCGGGGCACCACCTCGGTGCGCCGGGAGATCGTGCTGTTCGTCAGCACCGCGGTGTGCGCGTTCCTCGCGGTGGGGGCCGGCGCCTACGCCTTCAGCGCCAAGATCGCGCGGGACTCGGCGGTGCGGGAGGCTGAGCAGTCCGCCGCCCGCATCGCTTCGTACATGGTCGGGCCGCTGCTCTCGAACGTGCTGGCCGGGGAACCGGAGGACCGCCGCCACCTCGACCGGCTGGTCGCCGCCACGGCAGGCGACGGCACGGTCACCGCGGTGCTCGTCTGGCGGGAGGACGGGACGATCGTCTACGCCCACGACCCGGGTCTGGAGCGGCGGCGGTGGCCGCTGTCCGAGGATCTCACCGCGGCCATCGGCGGCCGGATGGTCTCCGGCTTCGAGCCGCGGTCGGAGGTCTACGGGGCGGCGCGCGGGGCGCGGCCCTACCTCGAGGTCTACACGCCGCTGCGGCTGACCGGCCAGGACGACCGGTACGTGCTGGAGGTCTACTTCGACACGTCGCGGATCGACCGGGACGCCGCGCTGTTCCGGACGCGCATCGTGCCCATGGCGATCGGCGCGCTGCTGGTCCTGCAGGCCGCCCAGATCCCCATCGCGGTCTCGCTGGCCCGGCGGCTGCGCCGGCACGAGGCCGAGCGGATCGACCTGCTCGAGCGCCACCTGGCCGGCTCCGACCGGGAGCGGCGGGAGATCGCCGCCGGCATCCACGACGGCCCGGTGCAGGACCTCGCCGGTGTCAGCTACGCGCTCACCGCCCTGGCCCCGACCATGTCCGAGGAGATCGCCGGGCGGGCCGTCCGCCTCGGCGACGCCGTCCGCCGGGCGGTCGCCGGGCTGCGCCACCTGATGGTGGACATCTACCCGCCCGACCTGAGCGGCGCCGCGCTGGCCACGGCCCTGGAGCACCTGGCCGACCCGCTGCGCGACCGGGACGTGTTCGTCCACATCGAGGGTGACGCCCCGCCGGGGACGTCGCCGCGCACGGCCGACGTCCTCTACCGGACGGCGAAGGAGACGCTGGTCAACGTGGGCCGGCACGCCTCCGCCCGGACCGTGCTGATCCGGCTCGAGGACGCCCGCCTCGACGGGTGTCCCGCGGTGCGGATGACCGTGTCGGACGACGGCGTCGGGTTCCCGCCGGCGCCCCCCGGCGACCGGCGGCGCACCCCGCGGGGCCGCAGCCTCGGGCTGCAGACGGTGCGCTATCGGGTGGTCCAGGCCGGGGGCACCGCCGCCTTCCGGAACCGGGAGGACGGCGGTGCGGAGATCGAGGTGCTGCTGCCGGTGGATTCCCCGGACACTCCGACCGTCGATTGATCCGTTCCAGAAATGGGGCCAGACTGCCGAGCGTGCCGACGGCGCCGGACTTCGAGTCCCTGCTCCGCGAGGCCGCGCTGCGGGTGACGCGCCCTCGGGTGGCGGTGCTGTCGGTGGTGCACGCCCGCCCGCACGCGGACACCGACTCGATCATCGCCGCCGTCCGGCGGGACTTCGGCGAGGTGTCCCACCAGGCCGTGTACGACGTGCTGCGCGCGCTGACCGCCGCGGGCCTCGTGCGGCGCTTCCAGCCCACCGGCTCGGTGGCACGCTACGAGGCCCGGGCCGGGGACAACCACCACCACGTGGTGTGCCGGTCCTGCGGGGCGATCGTCGACGTCGACTGCGCCGTCGGCGCCAGCCCCTGCCTCACGGCCAGCGACGACGCGGGCTACGAGATCGAGGAGGCCGAGGTCATCTACTGGGGCCTGTGCCCCGCGTGCGCCGCGGCCCGCCGTCAGCAGCTGTCAGAGGAAACCCGACAAGAGAAGAGGAATCCAGGTGCCTGACAAGGACGCGCCGCGGACCCCCAGCGAGAGCGAGAACCCCGAGATCCCGTCGCCCCAGCCGAAGGCGCACCGGCCGCAGACGAACCGCGACTGGTGGCCGAACCGGCTGGACCTGTCGGTCCTGCGCCAGCACAACCCGGCGGCCAACCCCGTGGGCGGGGACTTCGACTACCGACGGGCCTTCGCCCAGGTCGACGTCGAGGAGCTCAAGCGCGACGTCCGGGCGATCATGACCGACTCGCAGGACTGGTGGCCGGCCGACTTCGGCCACTACGGCGGGCTGTTCATCCGGTTGAGCTGGCACGCCGCCGGCACCTACCGCATCGAGGACGGCCGCGGCGGCGCCGGTTCCGGCGCGCAGCGCTTCGCCCCGCTCAACAGCTGGCCGGACAACGTGAGCCTGGACAAGGCCCGCCGGCTGCTGTGGCCCGTGAAGAAGAAGTACGGCCAGGCGGTCTCCTGGGCCGACCTGATCGCCTTCGCCGGGAACGAGGCCATGGAGTCGA
Organism: Geodermatophilus sp. SMS 5-13; assembly: GCF_059428245.1. Taxonomy (NCBI): domain Bacteria; kingdom Bacillati; phylum Actinomycetota; class Actinomycetes; order Geodermatophilales; family Geodermatophilaceae; genus Geodermatophilus; species Geodermatophilus sp. SMS 5-13. Next base: position 2,762,224 of record NZ_CP165729.1, on the reverse strand, counting down.
TGGGCTTCCAGACCTTCGGCTTCGCCTTCGGCCGCGAGGACATCTACGAGCCCGAGGAGATCTACTGGGGACCCGAGGACACCTGGCTCGGCGATGAGCGCTACAGCGGTGACCGCGAGCTGTCCGGCCCGCTCGGCGCGGTGCAGATGGGCCTGATCTACGTCAACCCGGAGGGGCCCAACGGCAATCCCGACCCGATCGCCGCGGCCCGGGACATCCGCGAGACCTTCCGCCGGATGGCGATGAACGACGAGGAGACCTTCGCGCTCATCGCCGGCGGGCACACCTTCGGCAAGACCCACGGCGCCGCGCCCGCCGACTACCTCGGCCCCGAGCCGGAGGGCGCGCCGATCGAGGACCAGGGCCTGGGCTGGAAGAACAGCTTCGGCCGGGGCGTGGGCCGCGACACCATCACCAGCGGCCTCGAGGTGACCTGGACGCAGACGCCGACCCGCTGGAGCAACTACTTCCTGGAGAACCTCTTCGGCTTCGAGTGGGAGCTCACCGAGAGCCCGGCCGGCGCGAAGCAGTGGGTCGCGAAGGACGCCGGTGACGTCATCCCCGACCCCGAGACCAACGAGCCGGCCCGCAAGCCGACGATGCTGACCACCGACCTGTCGCTGCGGTTCGACCCGGTGTACGAGCAGATCGGCCGGCGGTTCCTCGAGCACCCGGAGCAGTTCGCCGACGCCTTCGCGCGGGCCTGGTACAAGCTCATGCACCGCGACATGGGCCCGGTGTCGCGCTACCTCGGCCCGTGGGTCCCCGAGCCGCAGCCGTGGCAGGACCCGGTGCCGCCGGTCGACCACGAGCTGGCCTCCGGCGAGGACGTCGCCGCCCTCAAGCGCACGCTGCTGGAGTCCGGCCTGACGGTTGGGCAGCTGGTCACCGCGGCGTGGGCCGCGGCGGCGAGCTACCGCCACACCGACAAGCGCGGCGGGGCCAACGGGGCGCGGATCCGGCTGGCGCCGCAGAAGGACTGGGCGGTCAACGAGTCGGCCGAGCTGGACACGGTGCTGCCGGTCCTCGAGCGGGTCCAGCAGGAGTTCGGCGCCGGCGGGAAGCGGATCTCGCTCGCCGACCTGATCGTGCTGGGCGGGTGCGCGGCGGTCGAGAAGGCGGCGCGGGACGCCGGCGTCGAGATCACGGTCCCGTTCTCCCCCGGGCGCACCGACGCCGCGCAGGAGCAGACCGACGTCGAGTCCTTCGCCGTCCTCGAGCCGCGGGCGGACGGGTTCCGCAACTGGGTCCGGCCCGGCGAGAAGCTGCCCGCCGAGACCCTGCTGGTCGACCGCGCCTACATGCTCTCGCTCACCCCGCCGGAGATGACCGTGCTGGTCGGCGGCATGCGGGTGCTGGGCGCGGGCAACACCTCCCACGGCGTCTTCACCGACCGGCCCGGGGCGCTGAGCAACGACTTCTTCGCCAACCTGCTCGACATGCGCTACGAGTGGAAGCCCTCCGCCACCGCCGAGGAGAACGTCTACGAGGTCAGGGACCGCGCCACGGGCGAGGTCCGGTGGACCGCCACCGCGGTCGACCTGGTCTTCGGCTCGAACTCCGAGCTGCGGGCCCAGGCCGAGGTCTACGGCGCCGACGACGCGAGGGAGAAGTTCGTGCGGGACTTCGTGGCCGCGTGGGACAAGGTGATGAACCTCGACCGGTTCGACGTCGCCTGAGCCCGAGGTCGGGGCCGGCCGCCCGGCGGCCGGCCCCGGCTCGCTCCCCGGGCACCCCCGAGCCGAGGAGGCCAGATGGCTCCGCGCACCGCGTTCGCCCTGGCCGGGCTGGGCGGCAGCAACGCCCACGGGGCGGGGTTCCTGGCCGCGGCCCAGGCGCTCGCCCGCGACCGCGGGGAGAACAGCGGGCTGCTGCCGGGCCTGGAGATGATCTCGTGCACCTCGGGCGCGATCGCCGGCACCGCCTCCTACCTCAGCGGTGAGGACCTGCGGGCCGACCTGGAGCGGCGCATCGCGGCGGCCGAGCGCGCCCGCACCCGGTGGTGGCCGACCGCGGAGCAGACGCCCGAGCAGGCCGCCCTCGCCACGGTGCTCGTCGGGGTGCCCGGGGTGTTCCGCGGCCTGCTGCACTCCCTCCCCCGGCACTACCTGGGCGCGGCGATCGGCCTGGTCCGCGAGGGGATCGGCTGGCGGCGGCCGCCGACCGTGGACGAGCTCACCGACTACCTGCTGCCGGCCCGGGTGTTCATCCCCGCCCTCCCGGACGAGTTCTTCACCCGGACCGCCGACCTGTTCACCAGCACGCCGATCGGCGTCGTCTTCAACAGCTACGCGCCGACCCGGGACGTCGAGTACCTGCACGTCAACGAGCCCGGCCTGGAGCGCATCCGCGAGTACCACGACCCGGCGGCCGCCTACGACCGCGGCGGGGGGCGGGTCCGGTACCGGCGCATCACGCCGCAGGGGCTGCGCGAGGCGCTGTGGCTCTTCTACTACGGGTTCCGCGAGGACGGCGTCCTCGACGGCGCCTACGCGCGCTCGGTGATCCTCGACGAGCTGACCTTCGCCGACGACCTCTGGGCGGTGCGCCCGCTCAACCGCCGGTGGCTCGGGCCCGCGCCGGGCAACCTGCTCGCCGTCCTGGACCTGCAGACCGAGCTCTGGATGAACACCTCCTACCGGGAGCAGGTCCGCGCGCTGCGCCTGATCGGCCGCCTCGGCGAGGAGGGCCGGCGCGAGCTGCGCGAACGGGACCGCAAGGACCGCGACTTCCACCCGATCCACCTGCACGAAGTGGAGCTGCAGCGGCAGCGAGGGTTCTGGACGTACTTCGTCGAGGACATCGGCGTCTTCGACGAGGCGCGCGACTCCGCCTACACCCGGCTGGCCGAGCAGTACCCCGGGTAGCCGCCCGCCGGGACCGCAGATCCGCCGTCGGGGGCTATCCCCGGGAACCCGCGGAGCGCCACGATGGCACCCCGCCTCCCGCACCCTGTCGAGGACGAGCATGACGGTCGACGAGCAGGAGAAGGCCGCGATCCGGACGCCCGACCAGCGGCTGCGCGTCTTCGTGAGCTCCACGCTGGCCGAGCTCGCCGACGAGCGGGCGGCGGTGGCCCGGGCGATCACGGCACTCCGGCTGACGCCGGTGATGTTCGAGCTCGGCGCCCGGCCGCACCCGCCGCGGGAGCTGTACCGGGCGTACCTGGCGCAGTCGGACGTCTTCGTCGGCCTGTACTGGCAGCGCTACGGCTGGATCGGGCCGGGCATGGACATCTCCGGGCTCGAGGACGAGTTCCGGCTCTCCGGTTCGATCCCCCGGCTGCTGTACGTCAAGGATCCCGCCCCCGCGCGGGAACCCCGGCTGACGGCGATGATCGAGCAGCTCCAGTCGGAGGGAGCCGACTCCTACCGCTCGTTCCGCACCCCGCGGGAGCTGACCCGCCTGGTCCGCGACGACCTCGCGCTGCTGCTCTCCGAGCGGTTCGCGGCCGCCGACGTCGACCACCCGGCGACGCCCGAGGCCCCGGACCGGCCGGCGCCGCGGTCCCTGCCGGTGACGTCGACGTCCCTCATCGGACGCGAGCAGGACGTCGACAACGTCGCGGCGCTGCTGCAGACGCCCGGCGTGCGGCTGGTCAGCCTGACCGGCCCCGGCGGCGTCGGGAAGACGCGGCTCGCGATCGCCGTGGCCGAACGGGTCGGCGACCGCTATCCGCGCGGCGCGGTGTTCGTCCCGCTGGCCTCGATCGCCGAACCGGCGCTGGTGCTGCCGCGCATCGCCGCTGCCGTCGGCGCCGCCGTCGACGACGCCCGCCCGGCCCTCGACGTCCTGGCCGAGCACCTCGCGGACACGCCGACGCTGCTCGTGCTCGACAACCTCGAGCAGGTCGTCGGCGTCGCACCCGATCTCGACCAGCTCCTCGCACGGTGCGCCGGGCTCACCGTGCTCGTCACCAGTCGCACGGCGCTCCGGCTCCGCGCCGAGCGGGAGTACCCGGTGAGCGCGCTCGTGGTGCCGGTGTTCCCGCAGCCGCCGGGGGCCGGACGGCTGGCCGAGCTGCCCGCCGTCCGGCTGTTCGTCGACCGCGCCCAGGCCGTCCGCTACGACTTCGCCCTGACCGACGGCAACGCGACGGCCGTCGCGGAGATCTGCCGGCGCCTCGACGGCCTGCCGCTCGCCGTCGAGCTCGCGGCGGCGCGCAGCCGGCTGCTGGACCCGGCGGCACTGCTCGCCCGGCTCGGCAGCCGCCTCGACGCCCTGGGCCCCGGGCCGGTCGACCTGCCCGAGCGCCACCGCACCCTGCGCGCGACCGTCGAGTGGAGCGTGGGCCTGCTGGCCGACGACGAGCAGCAGATGCTGGCCACCCTCTCGGTCTTCGTCGACGGGTGGACGGTCGAGGCGGCCGTGCACGTCGCCGACCTCCCCGAGGACCGGACGCTCGACCTGCTCGACGTCCTGGCCGCGCACAGCCTCGTGACCATCGACGCGACCGACGCCGGACCGCGGTTCCGCATGCTCGCCTCGGTGCAGGAGTTCGCCGCCGAACGCCTCGCCGCACGCGAAGACCGGGCCGACGTCGAGGGGCGGCACGCCGCCTACTTCGGCGCGCTCGTGGAGGACGCCGACTGGCCGGCCGAGCGCCAGGGCGAGTGGACCGAACGGTTGCGGACCGAGGAGGAGAACCTGCGGCTGGCCGTCCGCTGGCTCCTCGCGCACGACATCGGGCGGCTGCCGCACATGTTCCGCATCCTGTGGCTGTTCTGGGAGATGCGCGGCCGCATGCCGGAGGCGCGCGGCTGGATCGCCGAGGTGCAGCTGCAGGCCGGCGCGCTGGACGACCGGGCCCGGGCCGAGCTGCTGCTGACCTCGGCCGTCACCGCCGCCGAGGTCGGGGACGACGACAGCGCGCTGGCCGCCGTCGACGGGCTCCGGCGGCTCAGGGGCAGCATGGGCGACCGCTACCTCGAGAGCGCGGCCCAGCTGGCGATCTCGTGGATCCTGCCGATCAGCGACGACTTCGACGGTGCGCTCCGCGCGGCCTCGACGGCGCTCGACGACCTGCGCCGGCCGGAGGAGCCCTTCATGGCCTTCGCCGTCCTGACCGTCGGGATGGTGGAGATGGCGCTCGGCCGGGACGAGGACGCCCGCGCGCACCTCGCGGAGGTCGTCGAGCTCGGCCGCCGGCTGGACAATCCCTGGCTCGCGGCCACGGGACGGACCCAGCTCGCCCGCCTGGCCGTGCGGTCCGGTCGTCCGGACGAGGCGCGCGCTCTCCTGGAACGGTCGGTGGACGGCAGCGAGGACACCGAGGTGAGCACGCTGGTCCTGACCTTCGCGCTCGTCGCCGCGGCCCAGCTCGCGCTGGCCGACGGAGACGCCCGGCGGGCGGCGAGCGCCCTCGGTGCGGCCGACGGGCTGCGCCGGCGCGGAGGGCTGCGGGCCTGGCCGTCGACGCGCCGCGACGAGGCCGAGCTGGCCGGCCGCGTGGCGCGGGAGATCGACGGCGGGGACTACGACGCGGCCTTCGCCGCCGGCGCCGAACTCGGTCACCGGGAGGCGACCGCCCTCGTCCGCGGCCGCTAGCCGCGCGGCGCGGTCACTGCAGCACGCGGAACCGCGGGGGGCAGCCGTCCACGTGGGGCGACGCGACCGGCAGGGCCGGCAGGTCCGTCAGCATGGCGGTGGCCAGCGGGTGCCACGCCGTCCCGCCGGCGGCGACCGCCCGGACGTGGCCGGGCAGCTCGGCGGGGTCGTCGTCCTTGAGGAGGTAGCCGGCGACCCCGAGGTCGCCGGCCTCCCGCGCGGTCGCGGCGGTGAGGCCGCCGGTCAGGACGACGATGCCCACCTCCGGGTGCTCGGCGAGCACCGCCCGGGCCGCGGTCAGCCCGTCCACCCGGGGCATCTGCAGGTCGATCAGGATCACGTCCGGCCGGGTCCGCTCCACCGCCGTGGCGACCTCGTCGCCGTCGGCGCACGAGCCCACCGGCTCGATGTCCTCCGTCGCGGCGAACAGGTCGGTGAGCGCATCCCGGATGAGCTGGTGGTCGTCGACGATCAACACGCGGGTCGGCATGGGGGCTCCTCGGCTCGGGGCCCCGGGCTGCTGCTGAACCGCGGGGAACGACGTCCAGCCTGACCATCACGCCCTGCGACGGACAGCCCACGCGGTGGGGGCACCCACTCCCCAATCCTCGGGTGCACTCCGGGCGTGTCGCGGAACGACCGCTCAGCCCTCGCCGGAGGCCGCCCACCGCAGCCGGCTCTCCAGCGCCGCGTCGAGGGCGACGGACTCCCCGTCGCGGGCGCCCCGGCCCAGCTGGAGCGAGGGAGGCGTCGGGTCGAGCCGGACGGTCCGCCGGCGGCCGAGCCGCACCGGCGGCACGAGCAGCACGTAGAAGCCGCCGTCCACCCCCACACCCACCGAACGGTCGCGCAGCAGGTACCACCCCACGACACCCGTCCGGTAGCGACCGCGCCCGGACCACGGGCGAGCCGTCAGCTCCTCGGTCGCCAGACCCGCCCGGGTCGCCTCGGCGACGAACCGGTCGATCAGCACCTGGGCCTTCACTGCCTCCTGCTCGCTCCGGAGCCGCTGCGCCTCGACGTGGTAGTGGGCGCGCTCGGTCAGCTCGGCCCGGCGGCGCGCCGCCTCCTCGGCACCGTCCATCCGTGGGGCCGTGGCGTCAGGCGAGGTCGGCCGCGATGTCGCGCGGCTGCTGCGCGTCGGTCGCCGCCCAGCTCGAAAGGAGCGTGAGGCCGTCCGCCGAGGGCGTGCCGGGCTCGGCGTTGTAGACGGTCATGTGCAGGTCCTCCTGGCCCTCGGTGGGCAGCGCCATGGAGTGGTAGACCAGGTCGAGGGTGCCGACCGCCGGATGCCGGAACTGCTTCACCCCGGTGCGGTGGATGCGCACGTCGTGGGCCGCCCACCGGGTGCGGAACTCCTCGCTCACGGTGGACAGCTCGCCGACGAGCTCCCGGAGGTCCCGGTCGTCGGGGTCGCGGCCGGCCTCGGTGCGCAGGATGGCCACCGTGGTGTTGGCGGCGCCGTCCCAGTCGGGGTGGAACGCGCGGGCCCGTGGGTCGAGGAACTGGAAGCGGGCGATGTTCGCCGGGCGGCGCGGGTCGTCGAACACCGGTGAGTAGAGCGCCCGCCCGAGGCTGTTGGCGGCGAGGATGTCCATGCGGCCGTTGAGCGCGATCGCCGCCGTGGAGTTCATCGCGTCGAGCAGCCACTGCACCCGCGGCCGGACGTTGACTGTGCCGCGTCGACGGGACGCGCGCGACGGCCGGGCGGCCCGGGCCAGGTTGAACAGGTAGAGCCGCTCGGCCTCGTCGAGCTGCAGCGCGCGGGCGACGGCCTCGAGGACGTCCTCGGACACGCCCGCGATGTGGCCCTTCTCCAGCCGGGTGTACCAGTCGGTGCTCACCCCGGCCAGGACGGCGACCTCCTCGCGCCGCAGCCCGGGCACCCGCCGCCGCCCACCGCCGGGCAGCAGCCCGGCCTGCTCCGGGCTGATGCGGGCGCGACGGCTGGCGAGGAAGTCGCGGATGTCGGAGCGGTTGTCCACCCGACCGACGGTACGGCGATCGGCCGCCGGAGGGAGGTCGAGCTGGTCCCCCCACGAACGCGCCCTCCCACGACCGCGGACAGGGGCGTTCCGTGGTCTGCAGAACCGGCCCGGTCGCTGGCGGACGACGACGTCGCCACACCGCCCTCCGCCCTCGATCGCCGAAGGAAGCATGACCACCACACTCCCCCGGACCACCCCGGTGACGGGCGAGCGGGCCGTCGGGCGCGCGCTCGCCGCCGTCCTGAGCCTGCTCACCGTCTTCGGGCCCATCTCGATGGACCTGTACCTGCCCGTGCTGCCGGCGCTCACCGCCGAGCTGCGGTCGGCGACCTCCACTGCGCAGCTGACGGTCACCGCCTGCCTGCTCGGCCTGGCGCTCGGCCAGCTCGTCGCCGGCCCGCTGTCGGACCGCTTCGGCCGCCGCCGTCCGCTGCTGGCCGGCGTGGTCGCCTACGTCGCCGTCTCGCTGCTGTGCGCGCTGAGCCCGACCATGGAGACGCTCGTCGCCGCCCGGTTCGTCCAGGGCCTCGCGGGCGGCGTGGGGATCGTGATCGCCCAGGCGGCCGGACGGGACCTGTACTCCGGCGGCCGGCTGCTGCACTACTACGGCCGGCTCACCGTGCTGGGCGGGGTCGCGGCCATCATCGGTCCCGTGATCGGCGGGCAGCTGGCCGAGGTCACCGACTGGCGCGGGATCTTCGTCTTCCTCGCGGCCGTCGGCGCGGCGATGCTCGTGGCCTGCCTCGCGGTGGTCCGGGAGACGCTGCCGGCCGAGCGGCGCGTCGCCGGCGGGCTGGCGCAGACCGGGCGCGACATGCGCCGCCTGCTGTCGGACCGGGTGTTCCTCGGCGCCGTGCTGGTCACCGGCTTCGTCAACGCCGCCCTGTTCGCCTACCTGTCCGGCGCCACCTTCGTGCTGCAGGGGGTCTACGGCCTGTCCCCGCAGGGCTACTCGTACGCGTTCGGGCTCAACTCGCTCGGGTTCATGGTGTTCGGCTTCGCCGCCGGGCGGATCTCGGAACGGTGGTCCGAGCGCGGCACGCTGCTGGCCGGGATCGCGATGGTCGTGGCCGGCGCCGGCGGGCTGCTGGCCACCGCGGCGTGGGACCTGCCGCTGACGGCGGTGGTCCTGTCGCTGCTGACGATGGTCAGCGGGGCGGCCGTGACGACTCCGCCGGCGACGTCGCTGGCGCTGGCCGGCTACCCCGACATCGCCGGCACCGCGTCGTCGTTCCTCGGCGTCGCCCGGTTCGCCTTCGGCGGCCTGGCCGCCCCCCTGGTCGGCCTCGGCGCCGGCGTCGCCCCGCTGGCGGTGGTCACCGTGGTCTCCGCGCTGCTCGCCGTCCTCGCCTACGCCGGAACCGTCCGGCCCGTCCCGCGCTGACCCACTCCCCCCTCCCCCATCCCCCTGAGAGGACATCCACTCCCATGCTCGGAACAGTTCTGCACGGCCCCGGCGACGTCCGCGTCGAGGAGCGCGAGAGGCCGCGGATCGAGAAGCCCACCGACGCCGTCATCCGGCTGTCCGCCGCCTGCGTGTGCGGCTCGGACCTGTGGCCCTACCGCGGCGTCGACGCGGTCACCGCGCCCCAGCCGATGGGGCACGAGTACGTCGGCGTCGTCGAGGAGGTCGGCGGCGACGTCACCACCGTCGCGCCCGGGCAGTTCGTCGTCGGCTCCTTCTTCGCCTCCGACAACACCTGCGAGATCTGCCGGGCCGGCTACCAGTCCCGCTGCGTCCACGGGGAGTTCGCCACCCCCACCGGCGCGCAGGCCGAGTACGCCCGGATCCCGCTGGCCGACGGCACCCTGGTCGCCACCCCGGGCAGGCCCGACGACGACCTGATCCCGAGCCTGCTCGCGGCCTCCGACGTGCTCGGCACCGGCTGGTTCGCCGCCGTCGCCGCCGAGGCCGGGCCGGGCAGGACCGTCGCCGTCGTCGGCGACGGCGCGGTCGGCCTGCTCGGCGTCCTCGCCGCGAAGCAGCTGGGCGCCGAGCGGATCATCGCGATGAGCCGCCACGAGCCCCGCCAGCGGCTGGCGCGCGAGTTCGGCGCCACCGACGTCGTCGTCGAGCGCGGCGACGAGGGCGTCGCCCGCATCAGGGAGCTCACCGGTGGCCTGGGCGCGCACTCGGTGATCGAGGCCGTCGGCACCCAGGAGTCGATGCTGCAGGCCATCCGCGCCACCCGGCCCGGCGGCCACGTCGGCTACGTCGGCGTCGCCCACGACGTGGCGCTGCCCGGCGAGGAGCTGTTCTTCTCCGGCGTCCACCTGCACGGCGGCCCCGCGCCGGTCCGCCGGTTCCTGCCCGACCTGATCGAGCTCATCTGGAACCGGACCATCGACCCGGGCAAGGTCTTCGACCTCGAGCTGCCGCTCGACCGGGCCGCCGAGGGCTACCGGGCGATGGACGAGCGCCGCGCCATCAAGGCCCTGCTGCGCCCCTGACCGGACCGCCGGCACGCGTGGCGCCCCGGGACACTCCCGGGGCGCCACCAAGGCCCTCCCGCCGCAGAGGCGGAGGACCCGCCGACACGGTGAGAGGTTCGGCCCGTGCGGCCCGGCCCGGCGGGCCTTTCGCTGGTGGTCGGACCGAACGGCGGGCTCCTAGCGTCGCCTCCGTCAGCAGTCCGGCCCATGAGGCGGTGAGCGTCATGACCCGCGCCCTGGTGGTGTACGAGAGCGTGTTCGGGGATGCCCGGGCGATCGCCCATGCGATCGCCGACGGGCTGTCGTCCGCCATGCCGGCGGATGTCGTCGCCGCGGGCGAGGCCCCGGCCGAGGTCGGTGCCGACGTGGGAGTGCTCGTCGTCGGAGGTCCCACCCACATGCTCGGCATGCCCCGGCCGTCCAGCCGCGAGGGAGCCGTGAAGCAGTACGGCGCCGACATCGCGGACACGAGCACCGGCCTGCACGAGTGGCTGGAGGCCGTCCGCGTACCCGGCGGCGTTCCCGCGGCCGCCTTCGACACGCGCAGCAGCCACCCCCGCCTGCTGGTGACGATGGATCACGCCGCCCGGACCGAGGAGAAGCTCCTCGGCAGGCTCGGCGCACGGGTCGTCGCGCCGGCCGAGCACTTCTTCGTCGTCGACGCGCAGGGCCCGCTGGTCGACGGCGAGGAGGACCGCGCCCGCGGCTGGGGCAAGACCCTCGCCGGACTGGTCACCCCTCGGACCGTGGGCTCCTGAGCGCGGACGGTGCCCGCCCCGTGGAGCACGGGGCGGGCGCCGTCGCGATCGTCAGGAGACCGGCCGCGGACGGCGGTAGGCGGCGCGGGCCCACAGCCAGCCCACCACGGCCAGCCCCACGCACCAGGCGATCGCCGTCCACACCGTGGACGCCGGCACCGGGGTTCCGGCCAGCAGGCCGCGGACGGTCTCGATGATCGGCGTGAACGGCTGGTGCTCGGCGAACACCCGGACGGCGGTGGGCATGGTGTCCGTGGGCACGAACCCGCTGCCGAAGAACGGCAGCAGCATCAGGATCATCGGGGTGGTCGACGCGGACTCCACCGACCGCGCCGAGGCGCCCATCGCGACCGTCAGCCAGGTGAGCATGAGGGCGAACAGGACGAAGAAGCCCGCGAGCCCCAGCCACCCGAGCGCGTCCGCCCCGGGCCGGAAGCCGAGCAGGACGGCCACACCCAGGACGCCGGCGGCGGCGAGCAGCGTCTGCACCACCGCGCCGAGGACGTGCCCGCCCAGCACCGCCACCGGGGCGACCGGCATGGTGCGCAGCCGGGTGACGATCCCGCCGGTCATGTCCATGGCCACGCTGATCGCGGTGGCCTGGGCGATGCTCGCCGCCGTGATCACCAGGATCGCCGGGGTGATGTAGTCCAGGTACGCGGCCCGCCCCGCCGCGCCGGGCGCGGCGCCGGCGGCGACCCCGGCGCCGAACGCCCCGCCGAACACGAAGACGAACAGCAGCAGGAGGACCACGGGCATGGCCACCAGCTGCACGGTCAGCGAGGGGTAGCGGACCATCCGCAGCAGGCTGCGCCGGGTCATCGTCGTCAGGTCGCGGGCGGTGCGGGCCGGGGCCGACGGCGCCGGGATCGGCACCCGGGTGGCAACGGCGGCGGTCATCACGCCACCTCCTTGACATCGGTGGGGAGGGACATCGGTGGGGGGACATCGGTGTCGGGGCTGGTCAGGGCGAGGAACACGTCGTCGAGGGAGCCGGCGTCGTGGGCGGCCTTGAGACCGGCCGGGGTGTCGTGCGCGACCAGCCGACCCTGGTGCAGGACGGCCACGGAGTCGGCGAGCTGATCGGCCTCGTCCAGGTACTGCGTGGTCAGCAGCACGCTCACGCCGTCGGCCACGAGGTCGCGCACCTGGTCCCACAGATCGCGGCGGGCGCGCGGGTCCAGGCCGGTGGTGGGCTCGTCGAGGAAGACGACCTGCGGGCCACCGACCAGCGTCATGGCCAGGTCGAGTTTGCGGCGCATGCCGCCGGAGAGCTGCTGGGCCGGCTTGCGGGCGGCGTCGGCCAGGCCGAAGCGCTCGGCCAGCTCCGCCGCACGCCGGCGGCCGTCCGCCCGGGGCAGGTGGAACAGGGCGGCCATGAGCCGCAGGTTCTCGGCCACGGTCAGCAGCGGGTCGACGGCGGAGAGCTGGCCGGTCACCCCGATCAGCAGTCGCACGGCCTGCGGGTCGCGGGCGACGTCGTGGCCCAGGACCGAGGCGGTGCCGGCGTCGGCGCGCAGCAGGGTGGACAGGATCGAGACGGTGGTGGTCTTGCCGGCCCCGTTGGGGCCCAGCAGCGCGGTCACGGTCCCGGCGGGCACCGTGAGGTCCAGGCCGTCGAGCACGGTCTGCTCGCCGTAGCGCTTGGAGAGCCCGGCGACCTCGATCGCCGGGACGGGACTGGTGGGCATGCTCGCTCCTTGCGCGCGTACCGGGGAACTCCCGGCGGCGCCGGGAGCGTCAGATGTCGAGGTCCTCGACCTCGGGCTGGGTGGCGTGGGCCTCCACCAGGGCGGCCAGCTCGGCCGGGACCGCCTTCTGCAGGTCCTCGAAGGTCTCGAAGACGTCGAGCGTGGAGACGGCGGGGGTCTCGCCCCACTGCTGGTCGGTGGCGAAGTGCTTGCGCCAGCCGGTCAGCTGGCCGTCCTTGCCGGCGGTGTGCACGAAGCCCTTGGGATGCGCCACGTGCACGGCGAGCTTGCCGGCGCGGGTGCGGTAGACGCGGTGGCGCTCCACGCCGTAGCTGGTCGACCGGTTCCAGTCGACGAGCTGCACGCCCTGGAAGCGCTGCAGCTTCCCCGGCTCCACACCGACCCGGACGGTGATCTCCTCGAAGCCCGCCAGGCGCCCCTCCTCGACCTCGACGAGCCGGCGCAGGGCCTTGGAGATGGCCGCGGAGAGGTTGCCCCCGGTGAGCTCCTGCGCCCGCTGGAACACGGGCAGGTCGGCGTCGGAGACGTAGATCGTCTTGTTCGGCACGACCCGAGTGTAGCCACGGGAGGAGTATACGCATACGTCTACGTATAGCAAGCGGCATGAGAGAACGGCTCGGCAGCCGGCCTGGACGACGAGCCGCGGATCAGCGGCCGGTGCGCTCGCGCGGGATCCGCTCGCCCGCCTCGATCGCCACCGGGAGCCGGTTCTCCGCCGGCGGCAGCGGGCAGGTCGCCAGGTCGGTGTAGGCGCAGGGCAGGTTGGTCGCCCGGTTGAAGTCCAGGTCGACGGTGCCGTCCGCGGCGGGGGTCACCCGGAGCACCCGGTTGGCGGCGTACGTCGTGACGCCGGAGGTGGCGTCGGTGAACAGCACCATCAGCTCGCCCGCGCCCTGGCCCGGGAAGGCGGTCAGCCGCAGCGGCTGCCCGTCGAACGCGAACTCGATCCGTCCCGGGGCGTCGTAGACGTGCTCGAGCCCGTCGACGGCCGCGCCCACGGTGGTCGGCCGCGGCTCGTCGAACGGCAGGTACCGCCCGGGCACCTTCCAGCGCGGGTGCGGCGGGTAGGCCGGCGTCCCGGTGAAGGCCGTCCGCAGCGGATTGCCCGGGTGCCGCGGCCGGACGATGTCGTGACCTCCGCGCTTCGCCACCTCGATCACGGCCTCGCCCCAGGCAGCGGTGATCCCGCCACGCTCCGGCACGACGCCGAAGGCGTACCGCCCGGTGACGGGCGCGCCGTCGACGACCAGCTCCTCGCCGGCGGCCAGGTCGACGACCACGCCGTCCGGGCCGGTGGACCAGGCGCCGGGGGCGTCGGCGAAGCGCTGCGGCTCACCGCTCAGCCAGTGCAGGCCGGTCACGGCGAGGAAGCCGTGCGGATCGGCCAGCCGGGCGTCCTTCTGGCGGTGCCACTCCGCCCAGTCGGCAGTGAAGGCGTCGAGGGCCTCGGTGGTGGTCATGGCGCGCTCCTTCGATTCGGCGTCAGGCGGGCACGCGGACGGCGGCGAAGGTCACCCGCTGCCGCAACCGGAAGCCCAGCGACTCGTACAGCCGGATGGCCGAGGTGTTCTCCGCGGCGGCGTGCAGGAACGGGGTCTCGCCGCGCTGCCGGATGCCATGCGCAACGGCCAGGACCAGCCGGGTCGCCAGGCCCCTCCCCCGGTGCGCCGCAGCGGTGCAGACGGCGCTGATCTCGGTGAACCCGGGTGGGTGCAGCCGTTCGCCGGCCATCGCCACGAGCTCGCCCCGGTCGCGGATGCCGAGGTAGGTCCCCATCTCGACGGTGCGCGGCAGGAACGGCCCGGGCCGGGTGCGCTCGACCAGCGCCAGCATCTCGGGGACGTCGGCGACGCCCAGCCGGACCGCGTCGCCGTCCGGCGCGGCGGGCACGCCGTCGTCGATCATCTGCACCCCCGGCATGGCGAACACCGTCTCCCAGCCCGCCGGGATCTCCGGGGCCACGACCGCCAGCGGCACGACACCCCCGGGGCCGGCCAGGACGGCGAGGTCGGCCCAGTCCCGCGCGGTGGGCTCGGCGGGAAGCGCCAGGAACGGCGAGACGTCGAGCGGGTAGCGCAGCACGCCGCCGCGGCGTTCGGCGAACCGGGCGTGCGGACCGGTGAGCGCGGCCCGCACGGCGTGGTCGAGCGGGTGGGCGTCCGCGGCGGCAGGGCCATCCGCGGCGGTGCGCCCGGGGCGGGAGACGGTGGTCATGCAGGTCCTCGTTCGAGCCGCGCCGGTCGACGTCCGGCCGTGCGGCAAAACTCTACCAATCCAGTGGAGAAAGCTCAGCGGCGTCGGGCCGCGGGGGTGAGTTCGTGCGCGCCGTAGCTGGTGTCGTCGGGGTTGAGCGTGACCCCCGGGGGCGACGAGCTCGTCGATGCGGTCGAGGACCTCCGCCGGCAGCGTGGTGTCGGCGGCCGGGAGATAGGACTCCAGCTGCTCCATCGTGCGCGGGCCGACGATCGCCGACGTGACGCCGGGGTGGTTCAGGACGAAAGCGATCGCCATCTCGATGAGCGTGATCCCGGTCTGCTCGGCGAGCCGGGCGAGGTCCTCGACGATGTCGAGCTTGCGCTGGTTGGCCGGGCTGCTCATGTCGAACCGCGCGCTGGGCCGGGCGCTCGAGGTGGGCGTTCCGGCGGCGTCCTTGCGCCACCGGCCCGACAGCCAGCCGCCGGCCAGCGGGCTGTAGGTGAGGGTGCCCATGCCGTGGCGCTGCACCGTGGGCAGGACGTCCTCCTCGATGCCGCGTACGAGCATCGAGTACGGCGGCTGCTCGGTGACGAACCGCTCCAGGCGCCGCTCCCGGGAGGCCCACTGCGCCTCCACGATCTGCGAGCCGGAGTAGGACGACGACCCGAGATAGCGCACCTTGCCCTGACGGACCAGGTCGGTCAGCGCCCCCAGGGTCTCCTCGACGTCGGTGTCCGGGCTGGGCCGGTGCACCTGGTAGAGGTCGATGTGGTCCGTGCGCAGCCGCCGCAGCGAGTTCTCGACCTCGCGGATGATCCAGCGGCGCGAACCCCCGCGGGAGTTGGGCTCCTCGCCCACCGGGATGAAGAACTTCGTGGCCAGGACGACGTCGTCGCGGCGGCCGGCGAGCGCCTCCCCCAGGATCTCCTCCGACACGCCGTCCGAGTACACGTCGGCGGTGTCGACGATGTTGATCCCGGCGTCGAGGGCGCGGTGGATGATCCGGATCGAGTCGGCGCGGTCGTCGTTGCCCCACGGGCCGAACATCATCGCCCCGAGACACAGCGGACTGACCTGGACGCCGGTACGGCCGAGCGGGCGGAACTGCACGGAGGATTCCCTCTTCTCGGTACGGCCCGACGGTGATGCCGGGACCTCCCTGGACGCTAGGCACGAGGACGACGGCGAGGGAGGTCCTGTCAGCCCCTGGATGACCGAGGATGGCGGCGTGCTCTCGGTCGCCCTGGCCCGCGCGCTGCGCGACGCCGGACTGCAGTGGACCCCCGCCCGCGGCGACAGCTTCGTCATGCCCGACCGGGAGATGGACTCCGACGTCTTCGTGCTCTCGGACATGACGATCGAGGTGCACCAGTTCCCCGGGGGGCCGGTCATCGGCTTCAACGGCACGACCGAGTGGGCGCTGGACTCGATCGAGCAGTCCGAGGCGCTGTGGGTGCCGGCCGAGCACCAGCTGCGCGAACTGCTCGGCGAGGCGTTCGCCGGCCTCGCGCCGACCGGCGACGGCTACCGGGTCACGCTCCGGGTCGAGGGCGCGACCAGCGGGTTCGAGGGCCCCGACGCGGCCGCGGCCTACGCCCGGGCGCTGCTGCACCTGCTGAGGTCGCGGCGCGGCTGACCGGCCGCGGCAGGTCCTCAGCCGGCCGCCCGGTACCAGCGCGGCGAGGTGTTCGGCGGCGGGGCGAACCGCTCCTGGAGGATCAGCAGCGACGGCCCGCCGGAGCCGATCCCCGCGGCCAGCGCCGACCCGAGCTCGTCGACGCCGACGCGGCGGGCGGGCACCCCGAACGACCGGGCGAGGGCCACGAAGTCCGGCGGGGCGAGGTCACAGCCCACCGGCTGCTGACCGTGGCGGGTGAAGTCGTAGCGCAGCATGCCGTAGCCGCCGTCGTCCACGAGCACGACGGTCACCGGCAGCCGCTCCTGCGCGGCGGTGGCGAGGTCGCCGCAGGCGAACAGGAAGCCGCCGTCGCCGACCAGGGCCACGGTCGGGCGCCCGGACAGCGCCGCCCCGAGGGAGGCGGGGAAGCCGAAGCCGAGGGTTCCCCAGCCCACGGGGTAGGCCAGCCCGCGCGGGGACTCCACCCGTCCCCAGCCGCCGTACCAGTAGCCGGGGATGCACATGTCCGCGACCACCACCGCCGCCGGCGGCAGCCCGGACTCGACGGCCTCGAGGAAGGCGACCTCCGGGCCGGCGTAGGCCGCCCGCCCCTCCGGCCGGCACCACCACCGGCCCCGGGGCTCCGCCGGCAGCCGGGCCAGCAGCGCCCCCAGCGCGTCGCCGGCGTCGGCCCGCACCCAGACGTCCGGCGGGTAGGTCACCGGCTCGGCGAGGTCCACGGTCACCAGCCGAGGGGGGCGCGGCTGGCGGAAACCCTGCGTGTTCATCGCGTCGAGGTCGCTGGCGACGACGAGGACGACGTCGGCGCCGTCCCACAGCTCCCCCGCCTCCCGGGCGTGCGGCGGCAGCGGCACTAGCTCGGGCGCGTCGGGGGGCAGCAGGCCGCGCCCTCCGTAGGAGGTCAGCACGGGGGCACCCAGGCGCCGCGCGACGGCGGCCACGAGGTCGCCGGCCCCCGAGGCGGTCGCCCCGCCGCCGGCCCAGACGAGCGGACGGCGGGCGGCGGTCAGCGCCGCGGCGGCGTCGTCCACGTCCGGCTCGGGTGCGGGTTCCGCCGAGACGGGACCCGCCGCCCCGGGCTCGGGGACCTGCGCGGCGAGCAGATCGGTGGGGATCTCGAGGTACACCGGCCGCCGGGGCGCCGCCAACGCCGTCCGCCCGGCCCGCACCGCGGTGGCGAACAGGTCCTCGGCCCGCTCGACCCGCAGCACCGCCTTCGTGACCGGGCGGAAGAAGCCGGCCTGGTCCACGGTCTCGTGCAGCACGCCGCGGTAGACCCCGGGCCGCCGCTCGGTGGTGGGGATGTCGGTCGCCACCACGAGCACCGGGGAGTGGGCGGCCCAGGCCTCGCCGGTCGCCGCCACCGCGTTCGCCGCCCCCGGGCCGGTGGTGGTGACCGCCACCCCGAGCCGGCCGGTCGCCCGCGCGTAGCCGTCCGCGGCATAGGCCGCCGTCTGCTCGTGCCGGACGCCGATCATCCGGACACCGCTGCCGGGGAAGGCCCGCCACGCGGCCAGGTTGTGCACCCCGGGCAGCCCGAAGGCGACGTCTCCCCCGAGCTCCCTCAGCGCGGCGACCAGCGCCTCCCCGCCCGTGGCCATCTCCCGACCTCCCGTGGCCGCAGCGACCCGCTCCCGGATCAGCAGCGTCGCACCGAGGGCGTCACCCGGTGAAGTCGGTGCTGCGGCTGACGTCCTCCCACGCGTCCAGGTCGGCCCGCAGGGCGTCGAGCGCGGCGCGGATCCCGTCCGAGGCGTCGTTGCCGAGCACGAGCAGGTAGGGCGCCTTGCCGGACTCGACGACGTCGATCAGTGCCGCCGCACGGGCCGGGTCACCCGGCTGCCGGCCGTGACCGGTGTCGTGGTCCTTGCGGCGCTTGCCGGCGGTGTCGGCGTAGTCGGCGATCGGCGTCTCCGCCTGGGTGAGCGACCGGCCGGCGAAGTCGGTGCGGAATCCCCCCGGCTCGACGGTCATGGCGGTGATGCCGAGCGGGGCGACCTCCTTGCGCAGCGACAGCGTCAGCGCCTCGACCGCCGCCTTGACCGCGGAGTAGTACCCCGACCCCTCGGGCGAGATCCGCGCGCCGATCGAGGAGAGGTTGACGATCGTGCCGGACCGGCGGCGGCGCATGCCCGGCAGGACGGCCTTGATGGTGCGGACGGTGCCGAAGACGTGCGTGTCGAACAGCCGCTGGACCGGCTCGTCCTCGCCTTCCTCGACGGCCGCCCGGTAGCCGTACCCGGCGTTGTTGACGAGGACGTCGATGGCGCCGAAGCGGGCTTCGGCCTCGGCGACCGCCGCGGCGACCTGCGCGTCGCTGGTGACGTCGAGGGCCACCGCCAGCGCGGTGTCCGGATGGGCGTCCGCCAGGTCCTGGACGCCGGCGACGTCGCGGGCGGTGACGACGACGTTGTGGCCGCGGCCGAGGGCGGCCTCGGCGAAGGCCCGGCCCAGTCCGGTCGAGCAACCGGTGATGAACCACGTGGTTGCGGTGGGCTCGTTGGTACCCATGGTGATCAGGCAGTCCGTTCGTCGGAGATGGGGGAATGACCGAGCGTCGACGCCCTCGCTGGCGAACCCACGGGCCGCGCCTCCGCGTGGTCAGGACGGGGCGCTGAGCTCCCGGATGATCGCCGCGCCCCCGGGGTCGACGGTGGCGCCGAACCTCTCGCGGTTGTGCGAGTGCCCCAGCTGGTGCAGCGAGAACGCGGACTGCACCGCCGTCCACTGGCCCTGGGCGTCCAGCGATTGGTTCACCGCCTGCTTGGCCAGCTTCAGGCCCATCGACGGCATCCGCGCGATCCGCCGGGCGATCCGCAGCGCCTCGGTCTCCAGCTGGGCCGGGTCGACGACGTGGTTGACCATGCCGAGCCGGCAGGCCTCCTCGGCGTCGATCGCGCCGCCGGTGAAGAGCAGCTCCTTGGCCTTGCGCCCGCCGAACTCCCAGGCGTGCAGGAAGAACTCGTGGCCGTTGACGCCGAACGCCACGACGGGGTCGGAGAAGCTGGCGTCCGCCGCGGCGATGATCAGGTCGCAGCTCCAGGCCAGCATGAGGCCGCCGGCGATCGTCCTGCCCTGCGTGGCGGCGATCGTCGGCTTGGGGAAGTTGCGCCATCTCCAGCACAGTCCGAGGAACAGCTCCTCCTCGACGGCCAGGTAGCCCTCCGCGCCCGGCTGGGCGAAGCCGCCCCAGCAGCCGACCGGCTTGTCGGCGGCACCGACCGTCCACTCGGCGAACAGGTCGTGCCCGGCGGAGAAGTGCGGCCCGTCGGCGGCGAGGATGACCACCTTGACCTCGTCGTCCTGCGCGGCCAGGTCGAAGGCGTCGTTGAGCTCGTAGAGCATCCGGGGGTCCTGGGCGTTGCGGGCCTCCGGCCGCGCCAGCACGATCCGCATGACCGATGTCTCCGGGCGTTCGACCCGGACCCTCGACGTGTCCTGCTCGCTCACCACATGCCTCCGATCGCCGGTGGCCAGTCCATCACCCCGGAATCCGGTCGCCGACGCCGGCCACGACGTGTGTCATCGGCGGATGCACATCGAGGAGTTCGGCGAGGACGTGAGCCTCAGCTCACCGACCCGGCTGCCGGTGCGCGCACGCCGGCTCTCGCAGAAGGTGCTGCTCGTCCTGCTGTCCGGACGGATGTGGGTGCGCGACCTGGACGGGCGGCGCCGCGACCTCGCCGGCCCCACCTGGGTCGTCTGGTATCCCGGCGAGAGGATCGAGTACGGGGTCCACGGCGAGACCGTGCACTGGGTGTTCGCGCAGCGGACCGGCACTCCCCCGGCAGGGTTTCCGCGCCCCGGCTCGCTGGTCCGGTTGTCCGGCGCCACCGGGCCGGGCACCCCCGACGAGCTGGCCACGCTGGT
Source organism: Geodermatophilus sp. SMS 5-13 (assembly GCF_059428245.1). Taxonomy (NCBI): domain Bacteria; kingdom Bacillati; phylum Actinomycetota; class Actinomycetes; order Geodermatophilales; family Geodermatophilaceae; genus Geodermatophilus; species Geodermatophilus sp. SMS 5-13. Next base: position 2,742,081 of record NZ_CP165729.1, on the reverse strand, counting down.
GCACTACATGGACGACTCGCCGGACCGGAGCGGTCCGGCGTCCCTGGTCGCGGACGTCGTCGGCAGCGGGATCGGCATCTACGGCCTCTCCGAGCTGGTCGAGGTCGTCGAGGAGGCGGACGAGGACCTGCACGAGTGGGACTTCGGGCCGGGCGGGCAGGACCGGCCGGTCCGCCGGCGCACGGACTGAGGCCGGCCGGTCAGCCCAGGACGGGCAGCTCCAGCCGGGAAGGGTGCGCCGCGTCGTGGAACACCGTGACGCGGCAGGGCCGGCCGGTCGTCGCGGTGGCGAACGGTTCGACGGTGCCGAGGTTGCGGGCGAAGCGGGGGAACGCGCCTCCGGCGATCTGCACCCGCAGCCGGTGCCCGGCGCGGAAGCGGTAGGCGGTGGGGAACAGCTCGACGTCGACCGCGAGCACGCCGTCCTCCCCCACGGTGACGTCGTCGGCCGGCACGGTCCGGGGGTCGAGCCGGCGGATGCCGTCGACGACGTTGCGCGAGACGCCGTCGCGGTCGACGTCGCACAGCCGGACGAACAGGTCGGCGTGCTCGAGGTCGGGGCGGACGTGGACGCGGGCGCGCACCTGCCCGACGACGTCGACGTCGCCATCCAGCACCGGTCCGGTGAACACGAGGACGTCGTCGCGCGCCTCGACGGGGCGGTTGTCGGCCTGCTTGGCCGGACGCTCGAGCAGCGGGCCGCCGGCGCTGGGCGTGGGGTCGGCGGGGTCGTAGACGAACGCGCTGGGTGCGGCGCCGCCGTCCTCGGCGTGCGCGGTGAGCGTGCCGCCGGCGCGGAGGTGGTGATCGACCGTGCGGACGCCGGGCGGTGGCCAGGACTCCGACTCCAGCCACGTGCCGGCCTGCTGCAGGAACAGCCGGACGGGTGCTCCGGACGGCGCCGGGGCGCCGTGCAGGTGGTGGGCGAGCCAGGGGACGTCGGTGCGCAGGATCGCCCGCATCTCCCCCGGTTCGCCGTGCATCCAGGGGCCGACGGTGATGCGGGCCGGGACGCCCGCCGCGCGCAGGCGGGCGTAGTCGGCGAGCTGGGCGGCGGCGAACACGTCCCACCAGCCGGTGACCATGTTCGCCGGGGGAAAGCCGGTCAGGTCGGCGTCGTCGTGGTCGACCGTGTCCCAGAACGGGTCACCGGGGGCGGCGTGGCCGGTGAAGTCGCGCCAGAACGGCACCGGCGCGCCGGCCACGGCGGTGTCGGCGGCCTGCAGCGGCAGCCGGCGCAGCCCCCGATCGATGCGGGCCCGCAGGCGCGGGTTCGGCACCGGCACCGGCAAGCCGCCTGCCTCCTGGCGGGCGAGCGCCGCCGACCAGCGCAGCGCGTTCTCCAGGCCGGGCGCGCCGTGGTCGTAGAACCCGCTCGTGATCCGCGCGGCCGTGACGTGCGGCGAGACGGCGACGAGCGGCGGGTCGGCGTACGGGGCGACCGCCCACTGGGTGTGGCCGAAGTAGCTGCCGCCGGTCATGGCGACCCGGCCGTCGCACCAGGGCTGCTTACGCAGCCACGCGAGGGTGGCCAGTCCGTCCTCGCGCTCGGTGCCGAACGGGCGGAACTGCCCGCCCGAGCCGAACGCACCGCGGGTGGACTGCACGAACACCTGGAATCCGTGCCGGGCGAGAGACCTCGGGAAGGCGTGCTCGAGCAGGCCCGTCCGCGCGTAGGGCAGCCGGATCAGCACCACGGGCAACCCGCCCTCGACCCCGGCGGGGCGGTAGTGGTCGCCGACCAGCGTCACCCCGTCGGGCATCGGGACGGCGACGTCGCGCTCGACCGTGTACGGCGTGGCGCGCAGCGGCAGGCCCAGCGCCGCGTCCGTGATCAACCCGGTCAGCCTGCTCAGCTTGCCCATGCGCCGCGCCCCTTCCCCGACTCCGACTGCTAAATCGTATTAGATCCCGGTGACCTCGGCGGCGGCCGGAGAATCCGCCGCTACCGTCGCGCGGGTCGTCCCGACCCCGAGGGAGCGCCCATGTCACTGGACGGAGTCCGCGCGCTCGGCCGATCCGGGAGGTGGCGGGCGGAGGCGAGATCGGTGCCGAACGGCTTCTCGATCGCCACCGCGTCCGAGCTCCCCGGCCCGGTGGAGGCCAGGGCGGTCAGCGCCGGGTCCAGCAGGGACGGCGGAAGGGCCGGGTAGACCAGGGTGTCCCCGTGGTCCTCGCCGATCGCGCCGCGGACGTCCGCGGCGCTGGTGACGTCGGCCGCCCGGAAGCGCACCCGGACGACGGCGTCCCGGCTGCCGGCCGACACGGTCGCGTGCTCCTCGAGGCCGGCCGCGATGTGCTCGCGGAAGTCCTCGGTCGAACGGTCCGTGCTCGCCGGGGGAAGCTCGCGGCTCAGCCTTCACCCGGGGCCGACCGTCGTCCACCACCTGCCGACCGCCGTCAGCGCCAGAACTCGGTGAGCCGCCCGGCGACCGCTCTGCCCTGGTCGTAGCCGGCTCGAGCGGCGGGCGGCCGCAGCGACAGATCCATCGCACGGGAGCCGAACAGGTGCTCGGAGTCGCCGTCCGGGACGACCGTCTCGACCCGGCTGCCGCGGGCGCGCAGGTCGTCGACCTGCGCGGCCAGATGGGTGCCCCACTCGCGCGGATGCCGCGATCGGCCGCCCAGTGGCGAGAGCACCAGCACGCGCCCGTAGCCGGCCGCCAGATCGGCGTTCTCGGCGTTGGCTCGGTAGCCGCCGTCGATGTAGAGGCGGCCGCCGATGCTGTAGGGAGGGCCGCCGGCGGTGCTGGCGGCAACGGCGTCCACCAGGTCGACCCCGCTGTGCCGGTCGAACACGACCGGTTCACCGGTATGGGCATCGACCGCCGTGATGAGCACCGAGCGCTGCGGCCAGTGCCGGCTGGGCAGCCGGGCGGCGACGGTGGTGCGCCACCGCGCGTGCCCGGAGCCGTCCGACGCCGCGTCGATCTCGAGCGCCGCCGCACCCATCCTGCGGCGCATGTCCGCCACATCCCGGGCGGCGGCGATGATCGCGCCCGTTCGCTCCAGGTGGGTGGTCACCGACCCGACGGGACCGCGTCCGCCGCCGGGTGTCACCGGACCCGTCCGTGGCTGGGGCGGGGCGTCGAGGACGGCGGCGAGCAGGTCGGTCGGGCTGGCGCTGGTGATCTGGGCGGCGGCCGTCGATCCGGCCGACGTCCCGACGATCAGATCGGCCTCGGTCACGTCCAGGCCGGCCTCGAACAGGCCGGCGACGACGCCGATCAGCCACGCGTTGCCGGTCGATCCGCCACCGCCGAGGACCAGCGCTCGCTCGCGCGGAGATGAAGAAGGGAGTGCGTTCATCGGAGTCGCCTCTCGCGAACTGCCTGGCGGGCGCTCCCGGTGGCGACTACCTCAGTCGCGCGATCGTGAACGGCAGCGGAGCACCCACTGCGGACACTGCGTTCATGGGTCTCACCTCCTGCCGATGGATCACGATCGCCGGGACGATCGCACGCCGGCGACGCGGTGCACAACCGGCATTTCGCCGGTTGGCTCGTCCCGGCCGCGCCGCGGACCAGCTCAGAGGGTGACGTCGGACGTGATGAGCGTGGCGAGTTCGGTCAGGTCCGAAACCGTGACGTCGGCCGGGTAGCGGTCGTTGCCGAACGGGCGCCTCCGCCGGTCGATGAACGCCGATCGCAGACCCGCAGCCTTCGCACCGATGCAGTCGAAGGCGTGGTCGGCGACGAAGAGGATGTCCTCGCGGCCGAGGCCGACCAGCGCGGCGGCGGTCTGGTACGTCGTCCTGTGCGGCTTGAACGAGTCGGCCTCGGCGACCGAGATGACGCGGTCCCAGAGGTCCTCGGTGCCCGAGAACGCGACGCCGGCGGCGAGCATGTCGGGGTCGCCGTTGGACAGGATGTAGAGCCTGAGCCCGTGACCCTGCATGTCGGTCAGCGCCTGGACGACGTCCGGGAACGGGTCGAGGCGGGTGATCTCGTCGACCAGCGTGCGGACCTCGTCGTCGGTGTGCTCGATACCGGCGCGCTCGAGGGTGTAGTCGACCGCCTCGAACCCGATCTGGCGGTACGGGGTGTGGCTGCGGTGCAGCAGCGCGTCGATCATCGAGTTCTCGAAGTGGGTGCGGCGCCACCAGGTGACCAGACGGCCCGGCGGGTTCTCGGTGTAGCCCTTGCCCTCGAGGTAGGGCGAGATCGCGCGGGTCAGCCCGCCCTGCATGTCCACGACGGTGCCGTAGAAGTCGAACATGACGGCCTTGACGTGGCGAATGCTCTCGGTGGTCACGGCTGCTCCCCGGTGACGGACGGCGCTCCCGTCAGACGCTAGTGCCGCGTCAGGCAACCCACCCCGCCCCACAACGCGGTCAGGGGCCGTTCCGGATCTCGCCGGAACGACCCCTGACCTGCGGTTTCCCGCTGTCGGGCTGACAGGATTTGAACCTGCGACCCCTTGACCCCCAGTCAAGTGCGCTACCAAGCTGCGCTACAGCCCGCGCGCCGTCGCGTGCGACGACCGCCCGAGCAGGTTACCGCACGGGCCGAGCGCCCTGACCGTCCGGTCGGCGCCGCCGAGCAGCGGACGACGGGCCGTTCCGGTCGACAGCCGCCCGGCGGGAGGACGACGATTGATCGCCTCTCCCGGTAGGAGACGGCAGCGGCCGACCAGCGGGAGCCCGCGATGACGAGTGCCCTTCCGACACCACCGACGACGGAGGACGAGTCGACGGCGTCCGGCGCCGCCGCCGCCGCCCACCGCCCGGCCGGCCGCGCGCTGCTGCTGGCCGCGCTCGGCATCGTGTTCGGCGACATCGGCACCAGCCCGCTCTACGCCATGCAGACGGTCTTCTCCCTCGACAACGGCGCCGTGCAACCGACGGTGGACGACGTCTACGGCGTCATCTCGATGATCTTCTGGTCCACCACGCTGATCGTGTCGGTGAAGTACGTGGGCATCCTCATGCGGGCGGACAACGACGGCGAGGGCGGCGTCATGGCCCTGACCGCGCTGGCGCGCAGGCTCTACGCGGACAAGGCGGACAAGGCCCGGCTGCTCGTGGTCATCGGCATCGTCGGGGTGTCCCTCTTCTACGGCGACTCGCTGATCACCCCGGCGATCAGCGTGCTGTCCGCGGTCGAGGGCGTCGAGGTCGTCGCGCCCTCGCTGAGCCACCTGGTGGTGCCCGTCGCCGCGGCGATCCTGACCGTGCTGTTCGCCGTCCAGCGCTTCGGCACCGGCAAGGTGGGCGCGCTGTTCGGCCCGATCATGCTGCTCTGGTTCGGGGCGCTCGCCGCCGCCGGGATCGCCGGCGCGCTGGCCCATCCGGGGGTCATCGCGGGGCTCTCCCCCAGCTACGCCGTCCTCTTCGTGATCGACCACCCGTTCATCGCCTTCGTCGCCATGGGCGCGGTGGTGCTGGTGATCACCGGCGCGGAGGCGCTGTACGCCGACATGGGCCACTTCGGCCGGCCGCCGATCCTGCGGTCCTGGTTCTTCATCGTCTTCCCCGCGCTGACGCTGAACTACCTCGGCCAGGCCGCGGAGATCATCCGCCACCCCGCCGCGGTGGCCAACCCGTTCTTCCTGCTGTTCCCCGGCTGGGCGCGCATCCCCATGGTGTTCCTGGCCACCGCGGCGACCGTGATCGCCAGCCAGGCGGTGATCTCCGGCGCGTTCTCGCTCTCCCGCCAGGCGATGCAGCTGGGCCTGCTGCCCCCGGTGACCGTGCGGCAGACCTCCGAGCACGAGGGCGGCCAGATCTACCTGCCCGGCGTGAACGGGCTGCTGTTCGCCGGCGTGCTGGTCGTCATCCTGACCTTCGGCTCCTCGCAGCGACTCGCCACCGCCTACGGCGTCTCGGTCACCGGCGCGCTCGTCGTCGACACCGTCCTGCTGCTGATCGTGGCCCGGGTGCTGTGGCGCTGGCGGCCGTGGCAGCTGGCCCTGGCCGCCGTGGCGTTCGGCGGCCTCGAGCTGACGTTCCTCTCCGCGAACCTCTCCAAGATCCTGCACGGCGGGTGGCTCCCGCTGCTCATCGCGGTCGTCGTCTTCACCGTGATGACGACGTGGCGGCGCGGCCGGGAGATCGTCGCCGCCAACCGCAAGGAGCAGGAGGGGCCGCTGGAGGACTTCGTCGCCGAACTGCACGAGCACCCGGTGCACCGGGTGCGCGGGGTCGCGGTGTTCCCGCATCCCGGCAAGGAGACGACGCCGCTGGCGCTGCGGGCGAACGTCGGCGTCAACGAGGTGCTCCACGACGGCGTGCTCATCGTCTCGGCCAAGGCGGCCAACGTGCCCTTCGTCCTGCCCGACGACCGGTTCAGCTGCGACCACCTGGGGCACAAGGCCGACCGCATCCAGTACATGTGCGTGACGTTCGGGTTCTCCGAGGCGCCGGACCTGCCCGAAGCGCTCATGCAGGCCCGCGAGGCCGGGCTCCTGGAGCCGGGGATCGAGGATCTGGAGAACGCCCGGTTCTTCCTCTCCCGGGGCTCGATCAGGCGCACGCCGGCGCCCGGCATGGTCCGCTGGCGGAAGAGCCTGTTCCTGTTCCTCGCGCACAACGCGGCGGATCCGGCCGCCTACTTCGGCCTCCCCCGCGACCGCACGGTGACCCTGGGCAGCGCGGTCGACCTGTAGGGATCAGCCCTTCTGCCGGTCGCTCCCCCGCCCCTCGCGGACCTTGACCGAGATCTCGATCGGCGTCCCGGCGAAGCCGAACCGCTCGCGCAGCTTGCGCTCGAGGAACCGCCGGTACCCGGCCTCCAGGAAGCCGGTGGAGAAGACGACGAACCGCGGCGGCCGGACGTCGGCCTGCGTCACGTACTTGATCTTCGGCGCGCGGCCGCCGCGGGCGGGCGGGGGCGTCTCCTGCACCAGGGCGCGAACGTAGGTGTTGAGCTCCGCCGTCGGCACCCGGGTCTCCCAGGCCGCCAGCGCGGCGCGCAGGTGCTGGGCGAGCTTGTCCACGCCGCGGCCGGTCTTGGCCGAGATGTTGACCCGGCTGGCCCACTTCACCCGGGCGAGGTCGCGCTCGACCTCCTTCTCCAGCTGGTGGTGGCGGTCCTCGTCGAGGGTGTCCCACTTGTTGATCGCCAGCACCAGCGCCCGCCCGGCCTCGATGACCTGGCTGATGACCCGCTGGTCCTGCTCGCTGACCACCTCGTCGGCGGCCAGCAGCACGATCGCGACCTCCGCGGCCTGGATCGCGGCCTCGGTGCGCAGGCTGGCGTAGTACTCGGTGCCGCTCGCCGTCGACACCTTGCGGCGCAGCCCGGCGGTGTCGACGAAGCGCCACTCCTCCCCGCCGACGGTGACGATCGAGTCGACCGGGTCGACGGTGGTGCCGGCGACCGAGTCGACGACCGAGCGCTCGTCCCTGGCCAGCCGGTTGAGCAGGCTGGACTTGCCGACGTTGGGCCGGCCCACCAGCGCCACCCGCCGCGGGCCGCCCTCCTCCAGCTGCTCGCGCGGCGCCTCGGGCATCGCGTCGAGGATCAGGTCGAGCAGGTCGCCGGAGTTGCGCCCGTGCAGGGCGCTGACCGGGTTCGGCTCGCCCAGGCCCAGCGACCACAGCTCGGCGGCGTTGGCCTCGCTGCGCTCGTCGTCGACCTTGTTGGCCACGAGGATCACCGGCCGGTCGGCGCGCCGCAGGATCCGCGCGGCGGCGAGGTCGGTGTCGGTGGCGCCGACGGAGCTGTCGACGACGAAGACGATCACGTCGGCGGTGCGCATCGCGTACTCGGCCTGGCGGGTGATCGACGCGCCGAGTCCGGCGGCCTTCGGGTCCCAGCCGCCGGTGTCGACGACGGTGAACCGCTTGCCGTTCCACAGCGCCTCGTAGGCGATGCGGTCGCGGGTGACGCCCGGGATGTCCTGGACGACGGCGGCGCGGCGGCCGAGGATCCGGTTGACCAGCGTCGACTTGCCGACGTTCGGCCGGCCGACGATCGCCACCACCGGCAGCGGGCCGGTGCTCTCCTCGGTCATGTGCGCTCCCCCGCGCCGACCGCCGAGCGCGCGAGGTCGACGATGCGTGCGACGGTCTGCTCCTGCACCAGGTCGGTGCTGTCGACGATCACGGCGTCGGCGGCCGGGCGCAGCGGGCTGTCCTCCCGGCTGCTGTCGTACTCGTCGCGCCGGCGCAGGTCGGCGGCGAGCGCGGCGACCTCCTCCGGCGTGGTCAGCCCCAGCTGCAGGGCGCGCCGCTCGGCCCGCGCCTCGGGCGCGGCGGTCAGGTACACCTTCAGCGTGGCGTCGGGCAGGACGACGGTGCCGATGTCGCGGCCCTCGACCACCACGGCGTCGGCCTCCCCCACCAGGGCGCGCTGCTGGTCGACCAGCTGCCGGCGCACCGCGGGGACGGCGGACACGGCGGAGACCGCCCGGGTGACCTCGGCCCCGCGGATCCGGACGGCGACGTCGACCCCGTCGACCAGCACCAGCTCGGTGCCCGCCGACGTCCCGACCTCGATGGCCGTGCCCGCGACGACGGCGGCGACGGCCTCGCCGTCCTCGGGGTCGATCCCGGCGTCGAGGACGGCGACGGTCGCGGCGCGGTACATGGCGCCGGTGTCGAGGTAGTCGGCGCCCAGCTGCGCGGCGACGGCGCGGCCGACGCTGGACTTGCCGGTGCCCGAGGGCCCGTCGAGGGTGACCTGCCCGTGGAAGCCGCTCACTGCGCGATGTCCCGTCGCAGGGCCACCGCGCCGCGCAGGTACACGTGCTGGATCTCCGAGCGCGGCCGCTCCACCTCGACGTGCGCCATCAGCCGCAGCACCCGGGGCAGCGCGTGCGGGACGTTCATCTCGGTCGCGCACATCAGCGGCACGTCGCCGAAACCCAGCTCGCGGGCCGCCAGCGCCGGGAACTCCGAGACGATGTCGGGGGTGGCGGTGAACAGGATGCTGATGACGTCGTCGTGGTCGAGCTCGTTGCGCTCCATGACCGCGGCGACCAGCTCCCTGGTCGCCTCGAGCACCTGCTCCCGGTCGTCGGCGTCCACCTGTGTGGCGCCCCGGATGGCTCGGACGGCCATGCACACTCCTCGATCGCTCCCCGGCACCCCGCAACCGGGAGCCCTGACGAGTCTAGGTTCGCCCGTTCGGGAGGCGGTTCAGAGGCCGACCAGCTCCTGCAGGGCGCCGAGCTCCTGGCGGGTGAGCCGGCGGATCGAGCCGACCCGCATCCGCTGCAGCTCGATCGGGCCGACCGCCGTCCGCGTCAGCCGCGACACCGGCAGCCCGACGGCGGCCAGCAGCCGCCGGACGATGTGCTTGCGGCCCTCGTGCAGCACCACCTCGACGACGGACTGCCCGGCGTGGGTGTCGACCACGCGGAAGGCGTCCACCTTCACCGGGCCGTCCTCCAGCTCGATCCCGTCCCGCAGCCGCTTGCCCAGGTCGCGCTTCACCGAGCCCGACACCTGGGCGAGGTAGGTCTTCCTGACCTCGTAGGAGGGGTGCGCCAGCCGGTGGGCCAGCTCGCCGTCGTTGGTGACCAGCAGCAGGCCCTCGGTGTCCTGGTCGAGCCGGCCCACGTGCACCAGCCCGGGCGCCAGGTCGCCGACCATGTCGCCGATCGTCGGGCGGGCCCGGTCGTCGCTCATCGCGGTGAGGACGCCGGCCGGCTTGTTCAGGGCGTAGGTGACCCGGTCGTCGCGCAGCTCGATGCGGGCGCCGTCGACGGCGATGCGGTCGCGCTCGGGGTCGACCCGCATGCCCTGCACGGTCACCGTGCGGCCGTTCACGCTGATCCGGCCCCGGTCGATCATGTCCTCGACGACCCGCCGGGAGGCCAGGCCGGCCCGGGCCAGCACCTTCTGCAGCCGCTCGCCCTGCCGCTCCGGGTCGGGCTCGCCGGTGCGGTCGCCCGGGTGGGCGGGCGCGAGCTCCATGTCCTCGGACCAGCCCTCGCCGCCCTCGGTCGTGGGTTCCTCGTTCGGCAGGCCGGTGTTCATCCCGCCCAGTCTCCCACCGCCCCCGCGAGGGCCGTCACGAACCTAGCCTCGGCCCATGGCACCGAGCACGGACCGGAGCCTGCGCCTGGCGACGGGCGTCACCACCGGGTACACCGAGGACGGCGACCCCGACGGCCGCCCCGCGCTGCTCCTGCTGCACGCCTGGGCCGAGTCGCGGCGCTCGTTCGCCCGCCTGCTGCCGCTCCTGCCGCCGTGGCTGCGCATCGTCGCCGTCGATCTGCGCGGGCACGGGGACGCCGACCAGCCGGCGACGGGCTACGACCTCCCCTCCCTCGCCGCGGACGTGGTCGCCGCGATGGACGCGCTGGACCTGCCCGACGCCGTCCTGATCGGGTCGTCCAGCGGCGGCTACGTGGCCCAGCAGGTGGCGGTGACCGCCCCGCGCCGGGTCGCCGGCCTGGTCCTGGCGGGCTCGCCGCGGAGCCTTTCCGCCCGGCCGCCGTTCGCGGACGAGATCGACCGGCTCCGCGATCCGGTCGACACCGCCTGGGCGCGCGTCTTCCTGCGCCGCTTCGCCGACCCCGAGACGCTGCCGGGCTGGTACGTCGACCTGTGCGTCGAGGACCTGACCCGCATGCCGGCCGCCGTCCTGCGCGCCGCCCTGTACGGCCTGCTCGACTCGCGGCCGCCGACGGACGCCGCGACGATCGGCGCGCCGACGCTGGTGGTCAGCGGCGAGCGCGACGACCTGCTCGGGGTCGAGCAGGCGGCCGGCCTGGTCGCGGCGATCCCCGGGGCGCGCTGGCGGCGCTACGCCGACGCGGGCCACGCCGTCCTCTGGGAGCAGCCCGGCCGCCTGGCGGAGGACGTCACGGCCTTCCTCCGGCAGGTGGCGCCGACCGGCCCGTGAGCTCAGGTGTCGGGGTGCTCGTCGAGCAGGGACGACGCCTCCGGCAGCAGCGGCGCGAGCTCCGGCAGCTCGTCGAGGGCGGCGAGGCCCAGCCGCTCCAGGAACAGCGGCGTCGTCTCGTACAGCCCTCCCCCGCTGTCCGGGTCGGTGCCCACCTCGTGCACCAGGCCGCGGGCGATCAGGGTGCGCATGACGCCGTCCACCCCGACGCCGCGGATCGCCGAGACGCGGGCGCGGGTGACCGGCTGCCGGTAGGCGATCACCGCGAGGGTCTCCAGCGCGGCCTGGGTCAGCCGGCTGCGCTGCCCGTCGACCAGGTAGCGCTCGACGGCGCCGGCGAACTCCTCGCGGGTGTAGAGCCGCCAGCCCTCCCCCACGCGGCGCAGCGTGATCCCCGCGCGGCGGCGGTCGTAGTCGGCCGCCAGCTCGGCCAGGCCGGCGGCGACCTGGGACGGCGGGCAGCGCAGCGCGCCGGCCAGCGTCGCCTCGTCGACCGGGTTGTCGACGACGAACAGCAGCGCCTCGAGGCCGCCGCGCAGCTCCTCGGGGTCCAGCACGGCGATCTCGAGCTGCTCGGGCTCCGGGGCCGGCTGCGGCTCCGGCACAGGGGGGACGGCGGCCACCGGCGGCGGCAGCGGCGCGGGCTCCTCGACCGGCGGCGGCGCCACGTCCGGCTCCGGCCGCTCGGCCACCCGCGCGGCCAGCTCCGAGGCGACGGCGTCCCAGGTGGCCGGGTCGTCGTCCCCCCGGGCCTCGGCCTCCTCGCGGGTGGCCGCCAGCTCGGCGGCCAGCGCGTCCCACGAGATCGGGGCCCGCTCCTCCTCGTTCACGAGTCCTCCTCGCTGGCGCTCGTCGGACTCGTGCCCGGCGCTGCTGTGTCCCCGGGTGAGCTCGCACGCTCGCTCACCTGTACTCCTCCTCCGCGCCGCCGAGATCGGCCAGCGTCGCCGCGTCGACGGTGTCCCCGCCGACCCAGCGCACCGACAGGTCGCCCAGCGGCGTCACCTGCTCGAAGACCACCCGCTGCTGCCGGTAGAGCTCGAGCAGCGCGAGGAAGCGCGCGACCACCTCGAGGGTGTGCGCGCAGTCCGCGGTGAGCCCCCGGAAGCTGGCGGTGCCCTGCCGCATCAGCTGGTTGCGCACCGCGAGCAGCTGCTCGGCGACGCTGACCGGCGGCGCGTGCAGGTGCGCGACGCTCACCGTCTGCGGCGCCCTGGGCGCGAGCGCCTTCGCGGCCAGCGCGGCGAACTGCTGCGGCGTGACCCCCAGCAGCACCTCGGGCATCAGCTCGGCGAAGCGCGGCTCGAGCCCGGCGTCGCGCGGGAAGCGCCGGGCGGCCTGCCCCTCCCGCTCGCGCAGGAAGGCGGCCGCCTCCTTGTACGCCTTGTACTGCAGCAGCCGGGCGAAGAGCAGGTCGCGGGCCTCGAGCAGCTCGAGGTCCTCCTCGTCCTCCACCTCGGCGGCCGGCAGCAGCCGGGCGGCCTTGAGGTCGAGCAGGGTGGAGGCGACCACGAGGAACTCGCTGGCCTGGTCGAGGTCGAGCTCGTCGCCGAGCGCACGCAGGTGCGCGATGAACTCGTCGGTGACCTTCGACAGCGCGATCTCGGTGACGTCGAGCTTGTGCTTGCCGATCAGCTGCAGCAGCAGGTCGAACGGGCCCTCGAAGTTGGTCAGCCGCACGGTGAACCGCGACGGCCGCTCGCCGTCCGGCTCGGTGGTGCTCACCCCGCGAGGGTAGGCGAGGCGGTGCTACTGCCCGCGCAGCCGCCGGACGAGCACCGACTCCTCGCCGCGCTCGGCGAGGTCGGCCAGCAGCACCGAGACCGCCTCGCGGACGATCCGGCCGCGGTCGGCGGCCACGCCGTGCTGCGCCCGCAGTGTCAGGCGGGCGCTCTCCAGGGCCAGCAGCTCGTCGGCGGAGATGTAGACGGTGATCTTCTCGTCGTGCTTGGTGCGCTCGGCGCGGACCGACTTCTGCGGGCGGCCGCGGGCCGGGATGGACGGCGTCACCACCGCCGCGGGCGCCGCCGGCGACCGGAACGCGGCCAGGTCGTCACCGCCCGCGGTTGCGCCGCCCGGGACGAGGGTCAGCGGCTGGGCCGCCTCGGCGTCCCTGCGGACGGCGGTGCGCAGCGCCGGCGAGCTGGCGGTCGAGCTCAGGCTGGGCAGCTCGGTCACGTCGGCCTCGGCCGACGGGGTGTCGGTCCGGCGGAACAGCTCGTTCGCGCCGGGCAGCACGGGACGCCGGGTCACAGCGCCAGCACCTCCTTGGCGAGGTCCCGGTAGGCCGACGCGCCGGACGACGTGGGCGCCCAGGTGGTGATCGGCTGGCCGGCGACCGTCGTCTCCGGGAAGCGGACGGTGCGGGTGATGACCGTCTGGAAGACGGTGTCCCCGAAGGCCTCGACGACCCGGCTGAACACCTCGCGGCAGTGCACGGTCCGCGAGTCGTACATCGTGGCCAGGATCCCGGAGATCTCCAGCCTCGGGTTGAGCCGCTCCTTGACCTTGTCGATCGTGTCGACCAGCAGGGCCACGCCGCGCAGCGAGAAGAACTCGCACTCCAGCGGGATGATCACGCCCTCGGCGGCGGTGAGCGCGTTGACCGTCAGCAGGCCCAGCGAGGGCTGGCAGTCGATGAGGATGTAGTCGTAGTGCGCGCGGGCGTCGGCGAGCACCCGCAGCAGGGTCTGCTCGCGGGCGACCTCGCTGACCAGCTGCACCTCGGCGGCGGAGAGGTCGATGTTGCTGGGCACGAGGTCCAGGCCGGGGATGTCGGTGGGCACCGTGACGTCGGCCAGCGTGGTGCGGCGCTCCATCAGGGCGTTGTAGATGGTGCGGTCCAGGTTCTGGGCCGGCACGCCGAGCCCGACCGAGAGGGCGCCCTGCGGGTCCAGGTCGATGAGCAGCACCTTGCGGCCGCACTCCACCAGCGCGGCACCCAGGTTGATGGTCGACGTCGTCTTGCCGACGCCGCCCTTCTGGTTGCACATCGCGATGACGCGCGCGGGGCCGTGCTCCGTCAGCGGGGGCGGCTCGGGGAGCTTCCGCTGACGGGCTCGGGCGGGGTCGCCGGACCGCAGCGCGGCCGCCCCCATCTCCGGGTCACTGTCGTGCGGGCGCGCGACGGCAGCGCGAGCCGCGTCCCCTCGGGTCGCCATGGTGTGTCGTTGCCTCCAGTACGTGCCCGATCCGGGGTTGCCGGGTGCGGTCAGCGGTCCTGCCCGCTCGGGTGATCCCGACGGTAGGGACGATGGCCCGGGTTCGGCGAGGAGGCACGCCGGTTCCGACACGGAACGTGGCGAAGGATGCCAACGTGCCGACCGGCTTCAGCCGAATCCACTGGCGAAACCTACCGAGAGCGGGCCGGGGTGGCTGTCACTTCAGCGCCCGCGGGTGGCTGCTGGCGTACACCTCGCGCAGCCGGTCGACGGTCACCAGCGTGTAGACCTGCGTGGTCGTCACCGAGGCGTGCCCGAGCAGCTCCTGGACGACGCGCACGTCCGCGCCGCCGTCGAGCAGGTGGGTGGCGAAGGAGTGCCGCAGCGTGTGCGGCGACACCTCCGCCGTGAGACCGGCCCGCTCGGCCGCCGTCCGCAGGATCGACCAGGCGCTCTGCCGCGACAGCGGCCCGCCGCGCACGTTGAGGAACAGCGCTCCCCCGCGCACCCCGCCCCGGCCTGCGGCGGCCAGCGCCGGCCGGGCCCGCACCAGGTAGTCCTCCACGGCCTTGAGCGCGTAGGACCCCACGGGGACGACGCGCTCCTTGCCGCCCTTGCCGGCCAGCCGGACGGCGGCCTGCCCGCGGTCGAGGTCGTCGACCGCGAGGCCGACCGCCTCCGAGATGCGCGCGCCCGTGCCGTAGAGCAGCTCGAGCAGCGCCCGGTCGCGCAGGCCGCGCGGGCCCTCCAGCGAGCCCGCGGCCTCGATCAGCGCCACCACCGACTCCACCGGGATCGCCTTGGGCAGCCGCCGCGCCGGAGTCGGCGGGCGCACCTCGTGGGCGACGTCGTCGGGCACCAGCCCGTCGAGCAGCGCGAAGCGGTGCAGCCCGCGGACAGCGACCACCGCGCGAGCGGCCGAGGTCGTCGACAGCGGCTGGTGGTCGTCGTCCCCCCGGCGCAGCGCGGCCAGGAAGCCGGCGACGTCGGCCTCGGTGATCTCCCGCAGCCCGGTCACGCCGGCCGCGGCGAGGTACTCGGTGTAGCGCCGCAGATCGCGGCGGTAGGAGGCGATGCTGTTGGCCGCGAGCCCGCGCTCGACGGTGAGGTGGTCCAGGTAGCCGGTGACGACCCGCTCGATCGGCGAGGTCTCGGCGGCGGTGGCGGTCAGACGAGCACCTCCTCCCACGGGACGGCGGTCATCCCGTGCGCCTCGGCCACCTCGGGCAGCACGACCTGCCCGGCGACGACGTTCACCCCGTGCGCCAGGTCGGCGTGCGCGCGCACCGCGGCCGCCGTCCCCTCGCTGGCCAGGGCCATGACGTAGGGCAGCGTCACGTTCGTCAGCGCGTGCGTCGAGGTGTTGGGGACGGCGCCGGGCATGTTCGCGACGCAGTAGAAGACCGACTGGTGCACCCGGAACGTCGGGTCGTCGTGCGTGGTGGGCCGGGTGTCCTCGAAGCAGCCGCCCTGGTCGACGGCGATGTCGACCAGCACCGAGCCCGGCTTCATGCGGCTGACCAGCTCGTTGCTGATCAGCGTCGGGGCCTTGGCACCCGGCACCAGCACGGCGCCGATCACCAGGTCGGCGTCGATCACCGCCCGCTCCACCTCGTAGGCGTTGGAGGTGACCGTCTGCAGGTGTCCCTGGTAGATGCGGTCGGCGGCGCGCAGCTTGTCGACGTCCTTGTCCAGGACGATCACCTCGGCCTGCATGCCGAGCGCGATCGCGGCGGCGTTCATCCCGGAGACGCCGGCGCCGATGACGACGACCTTGGCCGCGTAGACGCCGGAGACGCCGCCGAGCAGCACGCCGCGGCCGCCGTGGGCACGCTCGAGCGAGTGTGCGCCCACCTGCGGCGCCATCCGGCCGGCGACCTCGGACATCGGGGCCAGGAGCGGCAGCGCGCCGCTGGGGCTCTGCACCGTCTCGTAGGCGATCGCGGTGGTGCCCGAGGTGGTCAGCGCGTCGGTGCACTCCTTCGACGCGGCCAGGTGCAGGTAGGTGAACAGCGTCTGCCCGGCGCGCAGCCGGTGGTACTCCTCGGCGACCGGCTCCTTGACCTTGAGCAGCAGGTCGGCGTCGGCCCACACGTCGTCGGCGGACGGGACGATCCGCGCGCCCGCCGCGACGTAGTCGGCGTCCGGGATGGACGAGCCGTCGCCCGCGGCCCGCTCGACGAGCACCTCGTGTCCGGCGCGGACCAGCTCGGTCACCCCGGCAGGGGTGAGCGCGACCCGGTACTCCCGGTTCTTGACCTCTCGGGGGACCCCGACCCGCATGTCGACTCCTTCGTCATGGTGCGGATCGCCCCGCCCGAGGGTGACGGTTGGGACCTACCGCGTCCGAGGTGTCCCGGTCGGAGACGGCCTCGGCCGGAGTCTAGGTGCGCGGGGCCCCGGTTCCCGCGTACCCGGCCGGGGCACTTCCCCCGAGATGGTCACCCAGCCGGCCCGGAGGACGTCGATGCGCCTGTACGCCCAACGCCCGGATCTGCGGCTGCGCCAGGTCCTCGCCGACGCCGGGGTCGTGGCGTGGACCGTGCTGTGGGTCCTGGTGGCGCGCGCGGTGCACGGGGCGGTCCTCGTGCTGGCCGAGCCCGGGCGGGCGGTGGAGGACCTCGGCGGCTCGGTCGCCCGGAACATGGCGTCGGCCGCCGAGACCGCCGACCGCGTGCCGGTGGCCGGCGATGCGCTGGCCCGGCCGTTCGAGGCGCTGGGCGACGCCGGCAGCTCGGTGCGCGGCGCGGGCCAGGCCGCCCAGGACGCCGTCGGCACGCTGGCGATGCTGCTGGCCGTCGTCCTCGTGCTGCTGCCGGTGGGCTGGCTGCTGGTGCGGTGGCTGCCCGGGCGGTTGCGCTACGCGCGGGAGGCGGGCGCGGCCGCCCGGCTGCTGCGCGGCACGCCGGACCTCGAGCTGCTCGCCGCCCGCGCCCTGGCCACCGCACCGCTCCCCCGGCTGGCCGCCCTCCCGGCCGGCACCGGCGCGGCGTGGCGGGAGGGCGACCCGGCCGCGGTGCGCGCCCTCGCCGCGCTCGAGCTCGGCCGCCTCGGCCTGCGCCTGCCGGACCGGGAGCGCGCCGCCACGATCAGCTGATCCGATCCCAGCGCGTCCTGGCTCACGGTGGGACGTGAGCCAGGACGCGCTACGGCGAGCCAGGACGGCGGGCGGGCTACTCCGCGTCGGCCGGGCGCAGCTGGACGCCGCCCGCCCGCGCCTGTGCGGCCGCGAGCAGCCCGATCACCGCCGAACCGTTGCGGATGCCGCCGTCGAACACCCGCCGGACCGCCTCGTCGAGCGGCACCCGCTCGATGATCATGTCCAGCTCCTCGTGCTCGACGGTGAACCCCTCCGGCCGCTCGGCCTCCGAGAGGCCCTCGGCCAGGTAGATCAGCACCTGCTCGTTGCAGAACCCCGGCGTGCTGAAGGAGTTGACCAGCAGCGACCACCGCTCGGCGGCCAGCCCGGCCTCCTCCGCGAGCTCTCGCTTCGCCGTCTCCAGCGGCGGCTCGCCGTCGGCGTCGCGCAGCCCGGCGGGCAGCTCCCACAGGTAGCCGCCGACCGGGTGCCGGTACTGCCGCACCAGCACGACCCGGCCCTCGTCGTCGACCGCCGCGACGCACACCGCGCCGATGTGCCGCACCACCTCGCGGACGCTGTCGCCGCCCCCGGGCATGGTGACGGTGTCCTTGACCAGCGTGATGATCCGGCCCTCGTGCACCGTCTCGGTCTTGAGGACCTCGTACTCCCCCGGCCGTGCCGGTTCCACCATCAGATGCCGACCTTCTCGGCCTCGTCGTCCGGCACCGGCAGCCGCGCCGACTCGCAGTAGTCGATCGCCGCGCGCACGAACGCCCGGAACAGCGGGTGCGGCCGGGTCGGCCGGCTCTTCAGCTCCGGGTGGGCCTGGGTGCCGACGAAGAACGGGTGCACCTCGCGCGGCAGCTCGGCGAACTCGACCAGCAGCCCCTCCGGCGAGGTGCCGGAGAAGACCAGGCCGGCCTCCTGCAGCCGGTCGCGGTAGTCGTTGTTGACCTCGTAGCGGTGCCGGTGCCGCTCGGTGATGTCGGTGGACCCGTAGGCCTCCGCGGCGACCGAGCCCTTCTGCAGCGCGGCCGGGTAGCTGCCCAGCCGCATCGTGCCGCCCATGTCTCGCTCGCCGGCGACGACGTCCACCTGGCTGGCCATCGTGGCGATGACGGCGTCCGGGGTGTCGGGGTCGAACTCGGCGGAGTTGGCCTTCTCCAGCCCGGCCACGTTGCGCGCGTACTCGATGACCATGCACTGCAGGCCCAGGCAGAGCCCGAGGGTCGGGATGCCGTTGATCCGCGTGTGGCGGATCGCGCCCAGCTTGCCCTCGATGCCGCGGACGCCGAAGCCGCCCGGGACGCAGACGCCGTCCACCCCGGCCAGCGCCTTCTCCGCGCCCTCGGGGGTCTGGCAGTCGTCGGAGGGCACCCAGCGGATCTCCACCCGGTTGCGGTGGGCGAACCCGCCGGCGCGCAGCGCCTCGGTCACCGACAGGTAGGCGTCGGGCAGGTCGATGTACTTGCCGACCAGCGCGATGGTGATCGTCTGCTTGGGCTTGTGCACCCGGTCGAGCAGGTCGCCCCACACGGTCCAGTCGACGTCCCGGAACGGCAGGCCGAGCCGGCGGACGACGTAGGCGTCCAGGCCCTCCCGGTGCAGCACCTTGGGGATGTCGTAGATCGACGGGGCGTCGGCGCAGGAGATGACGCCCTCGGCCTCGACGTCGCACATCAGGCTGATCTTGCGCTTGAGGTTGTCGCCGATCTCCCGGTCGGAGCGGCAGACCAGGGCGTCGGGCTGGATGCCGATGCTGCGCAGCGCGGCCACCGAGTGCTGGGTCGGCTTGGTCTTCAGCTCACCGGACGGCGCGATGTAGGGCACCAGCGAGATGTGCAGGAAGAAGCAGTTGTCGCGGCCGATCTCGTGCCGCACCTGGCGGGCGGCCTCGAGGAAGGGCAGCGACTCGATGTCGCCGACCGTGCCGCCGATCTCGGTGATGACGACGTCGACCCGCTCGGCCGACTCCGCGCCGGCGAGGATCCGCGCCTTGATCTCGTTGGTGATGTGCGGGATGACCTGCACGGTGTCGCCGAGGTACTCGCCGCGCCGCTCCTTGGCGATCACGTCCGAGTAGACCTGGCCGGTCGTGACGTTGGCCTGGCCCGACAGGTCGGTGTCGAGGAACCGCTCGTAGTGCCCGATGTCCAGGTCGGTCTCGGCGCCGTCCTCGGTGACGAAGACCTCGCCGTGCTGGAACGGGTTCATCGTCCCGGGGTCGACGTTGAGGTAGGGGTCCAGCTTCTGCATCGTGACCCGGAGGCCACGGCTGGACAGCAGGGCGCCGAGCGAGCTGGCGGTCAGCCCCTTGCCGAGTGAGGACACAACACCGCCGGTGACGAAGACGAACTTCGTCGGCTGGGAGTTGTGCAGGAGCCCGTAGTCACGCATTCCATGCGGTCGATCCACGGGAGACCACCGTAACACGGTCGCCCGCCTCGACCCCCTCGGCCGAGGGAGTGCCGTCGGTCTCGTGCGGCGCCGCCGCGAGCCACACCAGCAGCGGCACGAGCAGCGCGGCGGCGGTGGCCGGGACGGCGACCCCGGAGTCGTTGACCGCCGCGCCCAGGGTCAGGCTCAGCGCGACCGCCAGCAGCCCCGACTTCAGCGCGGCGGCGTCGTCCCGCGGCAGCCCGGACCGCCCGTCGCGCAGCAGGCCGCCGGGGCGGACCAGCCACCAGGCCGCCACCAGCGCCACCGGGAGCATCCACGCCAGCGAGCTGCCGAGCAGGATGTCCAGGTTCGCCTGGGCCTTGCGGCTGACCACCGTCCACGCCTCGCCGGTGAGCAGCTGCTCGACGAACCGGCCGAGGTGCGTGCGCTCGTCGGACGGCCGCAGCCAGTCGAGGAACGCGACCGCGCCCACCGCCACGACCGCCGCGCCGAGGATCGCCGCCAGCCGGGCCACGGTCACCCGGGTGCGGGTGAGCAGCATCGCCAGCAGCAGGAACCCGGGCACCGAGGCCAGCACCCCGCCGAAGTCGCGGCCCAGTTGCGGCGCGCCGATCAGCCCGACGACGACGACCATGCAGGCCAGCACCGTGCCGGCGACCGCGAGGCGGGCCCGCTCCGGCCGCGCCCGGCGCCCGACCGCGGTGGCCAGCGCCGCCGTGCTCAGCAGCGCGGTGGTCGAGAGCAGCCCGAAGGTGAGGTTGCCGAAGCCGGTGAACCTGCCGGCGACGATCGAGTCGTACCCCAGCAGCCCGTTCTGCTCGAGGTTCGAGCCGGTCAGGACGTCGCCGACGAGCGTGGCCAGGGTGACCAGGGCGACCGCCAGGGCCGGGTCGGACGGCCGGCGGCGCCACGGGCCCAGGGAGGCGGCCGCGACCACGAGCAGGTCGGCGGCGAGCACCGCTCCCACCAGCGCCCAGCGCGGCGCCCCCGCCCGTTCCCACGGGGCGAGCTCGGCGAGGTACGTCGCGACGGGCAGCGCCGCGACCCCGAGGGCCAGGCCGCGCAGCGCCCGCCGCGGGCCGGCGCCGGTCGGCGCGACCGCCCGGCGGAAGCGGCCGAGCCGCCAGCCGCCGAGCAGCGCCAGCCCGAGGCCCACGAGGACGGCGTTCACCGCCACCAGGCACCAGAAGAAGGCGCTGGTGCTGCGGTAGTGCACGCTCGCGGCGGTGTTCATCCGCTCCAGCTGGGCCACGGCCTCGGCCAGGCCCGGCCGCTCCCCCGTCGCCTGCATCGGCTCGCCGTTCATCGACGCCGGCCGGTCCAGGCCCAGGGCCCGCAGCGCGGTCGGGGCGACGTCGATGAGCTGGACGTACGGCGTCCGGCCGGTGCTGGCCGAGGTCAGCCAGGTGCCGGCGGCGAAGCCGGGACCCGACGCCATCACGACGTGCAGCTGCGGCCGGCCGTCGTTGACCTCCGAGACCCCCACGACGAGCACGAGCGTCGGATCGGGCAGGGCCTCCGCCGCGGCCCGCAGCTGCCCCACCGCGGCGTCGACGACGCCGAGGGCCGCCTCGCGGGAACCGGGGTCGGTGCCGGTGTCGGTGGTCTCCACACCCGGCCGGCCCGCGTCGGTGAGGTCGTCGAGGCTGACCAGGGTGAGCGGGCACGCGGTCAGCAGCTCACCGGCCGCAGCGGGGTCGGCGGGCAGCTCGTCGGTGCTGGCGAGCCGGACGTCGGGCCGGGCGACGGCCACGGTGGCGGCGCGGCCCACCACGGAGGCGCAGCCGACCTGCTCGCCGAGCGCCCCGGGCTCCGCGCCGAAGCGGGCGGTCGCCGCGTCCTCGGCGATCCGCCCGACGGTCGCCACCGGCTCGGCGAGGCCCACGCTGGCGACCTGCTCCTGCAGGCCGCAGTGCGACAGGGAGGCGTCCACCGGCGGCTCGGGGGACGGCGCACCGGAGGACGGCGGCGCCCCGTTGGGGTCGTCCGGCAGCGGCACCGTCGGCAGCGGCACCGGCGGGATCTGCTCGTCGGCGCCGGGGAACCGGGCCCGGTTGCCGGCGCCGAGGGTGGCCCAGCCGTCGAGCAGGCAGCTGGTGCCGCGCGCGGCCCGCACCGACAGCGCCCCGATCGACGACTCGCCGGCCAGGTCCCACAGCTGCGGCGTGGTCTCCGGCCCGACGTCGTCCCACACCAGCCCGGGCACCCCGATGACGAGGACGCGGGACGCGGCGTAGGGGTCGGATGCGCCGTCCGCCGCGCCGGCGGGCGCGACCAGCGTCAGCAGGGTCGCGAGCACGACGGCCAGGACAGCGGCGCACCGGGCCCTCACGGCAGCCCGTCCTCCGGATCGCCCAGCAGCTCCCGGTACACCGCGACCACCTGGCGGGCGGTGGCCGCCTCGTCGGGCCAGGTCGCCGCCTGCCGCGGGCCGGCCGCGGCGAGCTGCTCCGCCCGCGCCGGGTCGGTGAGCACTGTGACGACGGCGTCGGCGAGGGCGGCGGCGTCCCCCACGGGCACGAACTCGGCGGCCGTGCCGAACAGCTCCGGCATGCCGCCGGCCCGGGTCGCGACCAGCGGCGTCCCCGCCCGCAGCGCCTCCTGCCCGGTGAACGGGCTGCCCTCCCAGCGCGACGGCAGCACGCACAGGTCGGCCGCGGCCAGCAGGTCGGCGACGTCGTCCCGGCGGCCGAGCAGCCGGACCGGCAGGCCCTCGGCGGCGACCCGGGCCGCGAGCTGCTCCTGCAGCGGCCCGTCACCGGCGATCGCGACCAGCGGGTCGACCCGGCCGGACCACCGGGCGACGGCGTCGAGCAGCACGTCGTAACCCTTCTGCGGGTGCAGCCGGCCGATCGCGACGACCAGCGGCCGGGCACCCTCGACGCCGAGCTCGGCGCGCACCTCGTCGCGCGGGCGCTGCGCGGGCGGCCGCGGCGGCGCGATCGCCGGGGCCAGGCGGACGTCGCGGGCGCCCAGCCGGCGGGCGTTGGCCGCGAGGTCGCCGGAGACGGCCAGCACCAGGTCGGCGGCGCGGACCGTCACGCCCTCCAGCCGGCGCAGCAGCGCCTGCTTCGGTCCGGCGCCGTCCTGCAGCGCGTTGTGCAGCGTCAGCACGAGCGGGCGCCGCCGCCGGTCGAGCCGGCGCGCCGCGGCCGCGACCAGGCCGGCGCGCAGGCCGTGGGCGTGCACCAGGTCCGCGCCGGCGGTGGCCCGCCGCAGCTCGGCGACGGCGCGGGCGTCGGCGACCGGCGCCAGCCCCGCCGAGATGCCGACCGGACGGAAGTCCGCCCCGGCGGCGCTGAACCCGAACAGCTCCTCGGTGGCCGGGGCGCCGGACACGGTCACCTCGGCGCCGGCCGCGGTCAGCGCGGGGACGACGGCACGCACGTGGGAGCCGACGCCGCCGGCGCTGGTGGCCAGGACCTCCGCGATGGCGCGGCCCGAGAGGGGTGACCGCTCAGCCACCGTGCACCTCCTGCCGACCCGACGCGCGCAGCCCGCGCACCGCCGCGGTCAGCGGCCTGCGCGCGCTACCCATGATGACCGCCCCGAAGACGACCGCCACCACCGCGGCGACCGCGACGCCGGCGCCCACCGCCGCCAGCGCGCCGCCCGACGGCACCGGGTCGACGCCGAGCAGCCGCGCGACCAGCAGGCCCGCGGCCGCGCCCAGGGCCGCCGCCAGCAGGGCCGGGATCCCTACCCGGAGCACGCCGGCCAGCGCGGGGCGCCCGGCGACCCGGCCGACGACGGCCAGCAGCGCGAGCCCGGCCACGGTCACGCCGAGGCTGTGCCCGGCGCCGAGGGCCAGGCCGCGGTCGCGCGCGGGCAGGCTGCCGGCGAGCACGACGTCGGCGACGACGGCGAGCAGCCAGCCGCCCACGACGCACACCGTCGGGGCCTTCCACAGCCCGCGGGCGTAGAGGGCGCGGGTGAGCAGCGCGACCAGCCCGTAGCCGATCAGGCCCGGGGCGAACGCGATGATGGTGTCCCGCAGCGCGGCCACGTCGGCGTCGGAGCCGGTGGCCAGGAAGACCCGCGCCATCGGCCCGGCCACCGCCACCAGGACCGCGGCGGCGGCGGCGGTGCCCACGAGGACCAGCACGGCGACCGGCGCCAGCGACCGGTGGTAGCCCTCCTCGTCGCCGAGCTCGGCGGACTCGGCCAGCCCCGGGTAGGCCGACGTGGCCAGCGGCACGGCCAGCGCCGCCCACGGGACGAGGAAGACGGTCAGCCCCGCGGCGTAGACGACCTGGGTCCCGTCGGGGGCGCCGGAGTTGGCCAGCCGGATCGCGACCGCGGCCACCAGCTGCTGCCCGGCGAGGGTGAGCACCCCGGCGAGAGCCAGCCGGCGGACCCGCGGCGCCGCCCCGACCGGGAAGCGCAGCGACGGGCGCAGGCCCAGCCGCAGCCGCCGCACCGGCACGAGCAGGCTCAGGCTCAGCGCGACCACGCCGAGCGTCGTCCCGACGCCGAGCACCAGCTCCGCCGGGGTGGACAGGCCCTCGACGTCCCGGCTGCCGCCCAGGCCGGCGAAGACCAGGTAGGCGGTGGCGACGACGACGCTGGACAGCAGCGGCGCCAGCGCCGGGGCGGCGAAGCGGCGGTGCGCCTGCAGGACGCCGGCGAGCACGATGCCGATGCCGTAGAGCACCACCTGCGGGGCGAAGACGAGCAGGAACCGCGCGGCGAGGGCCACCTTCGGGTTGTCGCCGTCCGCCCCGAGCAGCAGCCGGGCGATCGGCTCGGCGAGCACGGCGACCAGCACGGCCAGCGGGGTGAGGACCAGCAGCGCCCAGCCGAGCAGCGCCGACGCCGTCCGCCGCACCTGCTCGGCGTTCCCGGCGGCGATGCCGCCGGCCAGCATCGGGACGACGAGGCCGGCCAGCGCGCCGCCGGCGACCACCTCGAAGACGATGTTGGGGACGTTGTTCGCGGCGGTGTAGGTGTCGCCGGTGCTGTCGGCGCCGACCGCGTTGGTGAAGACCAGCGTGCGGCCGAAGCCGGCCAGCCGGGCCAGGACCGTGAGGACGGCGATGAGCGCCGCGGCGCCCGCGACCCCCTGCGCGACCCGCCGGGTGGTCACGGTCTCCGGCCGAGCCGGTCCAGCTCCCGCAGCCCGGGCGTGGCCTCGATGACCTTCGTGAAGCTGACCTTCTCGCTGGCCAGGGTCAGGGCGGTGATCGCGGCCAGCAGCGCCGCGCGGGACCCGCGGCCGCCGAGCTCGGCCAGCCGCAGGCCGACCAGCGCGCCGAGGGCGTTGGCGCCGCAGTCGCCGAGCATGACCCGCTCGCCGAGGTCCTCGGGCAGCACGGCCACGGTCGCGCCGAGCGGCCCGGCGACCAGCCCGCCGGCCGGCCCGCCGAGCGTGGCGGCCGCGGCGATCGCCCCGGCCTTGCCGGCCCGGCCCGGCCGCAGGTCGAGCAGGTTGAGCAGGTTCGCCGTCCCGGCGACCAGCCCGGTCGTGAGGACGACGTCGACGAGCCCGCGGTCCCGCCGGGTGAGCAGCGCGGCGACCGCGGCCGCGCCGCCGATGCCGGCGACCTTGACCGCGCCGGCGGAGACGCGCCCGGCGCGCAGCGCCCGCAGGTGCCCGGCCAGGCCCTTGTCGCCGGCCTGCTCGGGACGCGCGCCGGCCAGGTCGTCGTAGCCGCCGACCAACCCGGCGACGCCGCCGACGACCGCGGCGGCCGTCCGGGAGCCGGCCGGCGCGCCCAGCACCGCGGTGACCGTGGCCGAGGCGGCCAGGGCCGGCCCGCCGAGCAGCGTGACCGGGCGCCCGGCGTAGTTGGTGCGCCGCCACGCGGCGCCGGCCGGGCGTGCGGTGAGGGCCGCCGCGCCGGCCAGGGCGGCGCGCGCGGCGACCGCGCCGCCGAGGGCGAGCAGCGGGCGGCTCACTGGGTGGCGGCCGGGACCGGCGGCACCGGCTGGGTGTCCTCCCCGGTGCCGTACTTGCCCGAGGTGCCCTCCCCCTCCCGGCCGAGGGCGAGGACGGTGCTGATCTGCCCGGAGATGGTGTCGACGTTGTCGACGGTCGAGACGGCCGCGGACGTGGTCGGGTCGCCGCGCAGCACGCCGATCAGGCCGGTGTCGTCGGCGGCGGTCGTGTCGCCGGAGACGACCGCGCCGGAGCCGGCCGCGTCCAGGGCGGCGGCGAGCTGGGCCAGCGTGGTGTTGCGCTGGTCGGCGTCGTCGCCCTGGAAGCCGCCCGCGGTGAGCAGCACGGCGTAGTTGGCCGGGGTGACCGACGCGGTGTCCTGGGC
This sequence comes from Geodermatophilus sp. SMS 5-13, assembly GCF_059428245.1. Lineage (NCBI taxonomy): Bacteria > Bacillati > Actinomycetota > Actinomycetes > Geodermatophilales > Geodermatophilaceae > Geodermatophilus > Geodermatophilus sp. SMS 5-13. Next base: position 2,716,379 of record NZ_CP165729.1, on the reverse strand, counting down.
GAGGACGTCGAGCGCCGAGAGCCCAGCGAGCACCGAGGAGAGGTCGGCGGTGTTGGGGGCCGGCGCGCCCTTCGGGACCATCAGCACCTGCGCCAGCAGCGCGGCCACGAGCTGCCCGGCGTCCCCGCTCTCCGGCAGCTGCACGCCGGCCGGCAGGCCGGTGCCGGTCACGTAGCTCTCCAGGGCCGAGGCGCTGGACGGGTCGCTGAACTCCGGCTGCAGCCGCAGCGTGCCGGTGACCGTGCCGCCGGCCTGGCCGATGAGGGCGGTGACCTCCTCGACGGTGTCGGTGGAGACCTGGTCGTTGGTGACCACCAGGACGACGCTGCTGCCGGCCAGGGCGCCGTCGACCAGCGCCGGGGCGACGGCGGCCTCGAAGGCGTTGCTGGTCTCCTGCTGGGCCTGCACCTGCTGGGTGGTGTCCTCGAGGTCGCGCTTGTCCTGCTCGAGGGCTGAGACCTGGCCGCGCAGGTCGTCGAGGATCGGGCCGTTGAGCTGGGTCGTGCCGATGACGATGCCCAGCGCGATCGCGAGGAACACCGCGATCAGCGAGACCAGGTGGTAGCGGAAGTCGATCACGAGAAGAGGTTCTCCAGCCAGAACACGAAGCTGTTCCATTGGTCGACCAGCAGGTCGAGGTAGACGCGGCCGGCCGAGGACACCCACAGGGCCGACCCGATGGCGATGAAGGCGGCCAGCACCAGCACGACCAGCGCCGCGGTCGAGATGCGGCTGCGGTAGAGCCGGCTCACGCCCTTCGCGTCGACGAGCTTGCCGCCCAGCCGCAGCCGGGTGAGGAAGGTCGAGGCCATGCCGCCGCGGCCCTTGTCGAGGAACTCGACCAGCGTGGCGTGGGTGCCGACGGCGACGATGAGCTTGGCGCCCTTCTCGTCGGCCAGCAGCATCGCGATGTCCTCGCTGGTGGCCGCGGCCGGGAAGGTGATCGCGTCCACGCCGAGGTCCTGGACCCGCGCCAGGCCGGGCGCGCGGCCGTCGGCGTAGGCGTGCACGACCACCTCGGCGCCGCAGCGCAGCACGTCGTCGCTGACCGAGTCCATGTCGCCGATGATCATGTCCGGCTGGTAGCCGGCCTCCCGGAGCGCGTCGGCGCCGCCGTCGACGCCGATGAGCACCGGCCGGTAGTCGCGGATGTAGGACCGCAGCGCCGCGAGGTCCTCCTTGTAGTCGTAGCCGCGGACGACGACCAGCACGTGCCGGCCCTCGATCTGCGTCTCGACGTCGGGGACGCCCACGCCGTCGAGCAGGAGCGCGCGCTCCCGCTTCATGTACTCCATCGTGTTGGCGGCGAAGGCCTCCAGCTGGGTGGACAGCCCCGCCTTCGCCTCGGCCATCGCCTGGGCCACCGACTCGGCGTCCTGCACGGCGCCCTCGGCGACGACCTCGCCGTCCTCGGTGTGCAGCTTGCTGCCGTCGAGGCGGACCCGGCCGCCCTCCTTCAGCTTGCTGAACACCTCCTTGCCGACGTCGTCGAGCAGGGGGATGCCGGCGGAGACGAGGATCTCCGGGCCCAGGTTCGGATAGCGGCCGGAGATGCTGGGCGCGGCGTTGACCACGGCGGCCACCCGGCAGGCGACGAGCGAGTCGGCGCTGACCCGGTCGATGTCCTGGTGGTCGATCACCGCGATGTCGCCGGGCCGCAGCCGCTTGGTGAGGTTCTTCGTGCGACGGTCCAGGCGGACGGTCCCCGACACGCCGGGCGCCGTGTCCTGGGCCCGACTGCGTCGCAGGGTGCCGATGCGCATGACCTTCATGCTGTCACGCGCGCCGCGGGCTCCCGTCGTCCGACGCGCACGCTCGGCCGATGCGCCACCGCGATCCACCAGTTACGCACCGTGCGCGACACCACGCGAGCGCGACACGCCAGCCGTCCTGCTTCCGCCGGACCGTTACCGAACTGTGTCTAGCGTGACGCCTGTGATTGGTGGGACGTCGGCCGTGAGCCCAGCAGCGACCGTCCCCGGCCCGCGGGCCGACGGAGCGCCGCCCGAGCTGGAGGCGGTGGTCCGTGCGGTCCCGGACGAGCTCCGGCGCGCCGACCAGGGCGTTGCCGGCGACATCCCGGAGGAGGCGGCCCCTGACCCGGCCGCGACGGGAGCACCGGACGGCGCCCTGCCGCTCGACGGCACGGCGCCCGAGGGCGTGTCCGCCCCCCGCGGCAGGCGGAGACTGCGGGGGGCGGGCATCCGGGAGCGGCGGCGTCAGCAGACCCGGGCACGGATCGTCGACGCCGCCGCGGAGCTGTTCGCCGAGCGCGGCTTCGACGCGGTCAGTGTGGTGGAGATCGCACAGCGGGCCGGCGTCGTCGAGAAGACGGTGTTCAACCACTTCCCGGTCAAGGAGGGGCTGGTCTTCGAGGCCGATCCCCCGATGCGGGCGGCGCTGCTGGACGCCGTCCGCTCCCGGCCGGCCGGCGAGTCGGTGGCGGCGGCCGCGGGCAGCTTCGTCGTCGCCGCGGTCAGCATGCTCGGGTCGCCGGAGGCGGCGGCCGGCGTGGCGGAGATGGCCAAGGTCATCCGCGGCAGCCGCACGCTGCAGGTCCGCGAGCGGGAGATCCTCGACGGGCTGACCACCGCGCTGGCGGAGCTGATCGCCGCGGAGACGCGAGCGGCGCCCGGTGCGCTGGAGCCGTGGCTGGCCGCGCACGCCGTCCTCGGGCTGTACGCCGCCCTGCTCGACCTGGCCAGGGACCGCGTGCTGGCCGGCGCCGGCGGACCGGAGCTGTCGGCGGAGCTGCGGGCCCGGGGCGAGCGCGGCCTGGCGCTGCTGCAGTTCGGCCTCGCCGGCTACGCGAAGCGCCGGTGAGCCGCCGCCGCGCACAGGCACTCCTCAGCCGGGGATCTGCAGTGCCCGCAGGAGCTGGGTGGCGCGGTCGCCGGGGATGTCGGGGTCCTGGGTGAACAGCGCGACGGCGACCATGTACTCGTCCTCGCCGGCCCAGCCGCGGCCGTCGGCGCAGATCCGGCGGATGTGCTCGCGCACCTTCGGCTCGCTGCTGTAGGGCCCGTAGTCCAGGCCCATCGCGAGAAAGTTGGCGACGCGGTAGCCGAGGTCGCCGGCCGTGGTGACGGTCCCGACCGGGTCGGCGTAGCTGGCGACGGCGACGACCACGTTCGGGTAGCCGGCCTTGAGCAGCTGCAGCACCAGGTCGTTGCCGTGCACGCCGCCCCACAGCTCGGGCATGAGGATGTCGCGGTCCGGCGCCGGGATGTAGGGCGGGTTGGCGATCACCGTGGACACCCGCGGAGCACCCGAGGAGTCGGCGGCGTCGAAGAAGTCGCCCAGCTCGACGGTGTACCGGTCGGCGACGCCGCGGGCGGCGATGTTGCGCCGCGCCCGCTCCACCGACTCGGGGCTGATGTCGTAGCCGGTGACCCGCAGCTCCGGCAACGACCGGACGACGTCGGCGACGGCCGCGGCGTCACCGGTGCCGAGCTCGACGACGCCGTCCTGCGCCCAGCCCAGCTGCCGCCGGTACTGCTCGAGCAGCATGCAGACCGAGAAGCCGTAGTGCGACGACTCGTCGGCCGAGGAGAAGCAGCTCACCGCGTCCGCCCCGCCGTCGTGCCGGCGGGATCGGAATGGCCGGGAATCACCTGGTCGCCGCTGCCCACGGGTCAGGCCTACCCGCAACGTCGCGGAAATACGCCGGACGTCACCCGGTCGTGCGCGGTGTTCCCGCGGACGTCACCCGCGCGCCTGCGCCGCGACGGCCAGGAGTTCCCGGGCGTGCGCCTGGCCGGTGTCGCTGTCGGCCAGCCCGGACAGCATCCGGGCGAGCTCGCGCACGCGGTCCTCCCCGTCGACGGCGCGGATGTCGGTGGCGGTCACCCCGGCGTCGGTGTCGGGCGACTTGTCGACGACGAGGTGCGTGTCGGCGAACGCGGCGACCTGCGCGAGGTGCGTGACGACGACGACCTGGTGGTCGCCCGCCAGCCGGGCCAGCCGCCGGCCGATCTCCCCCGCCGCCTGACCGCCCACCCCGGCGTCGACCTCGTCGAAGACCATGACCGGCACCGGGTCGGCGCCGGCGAAGACGACCTCGATCGCGAGCATGACCCGGGAGAGCTCGCCGCCGGAGGCGCCCTTGTGCACCGGCCGCGGCGGGGCGCCGGGGTGCGGGGCCAGCAGCAGGGCGACCTCGTCGAGCCCCTCCGGCCCCGGGTTCTCGGCGTCGGTGTCCACCGAGAAGGAGACGCGGGCGCTCTTCATCGCCAGCCCGGCCAGCTCCCGGCCGACCTCGGCGGCGAACCCCTCGGCGGCGGCGCGGCGTCCCTCGGACACCTGCCGGCCGAGCTCGGTGACCTCGGCGCGGGCGGCGTCCCGCTCGGCCGCCAGCTTCTCCAGCGCCTCGTCGGAGACGTCGAGCTCGGAGAGCCGGCCGCGGGCGTCCTCCGCCCAGGCGAGGACGCCGGCCAGCCCCTGCCCCGGATCGGCGTACTTGCGCACCAGCGCGGTGATCGCCGCCCGGCGGTCCAGGACCTCGGCCAGCCGGGCGGGGTCGGCCTCCAGGTCGGCGACGTAGCCGGCGAGCTGGACCGAGACCTCCGAGACGACGGCGACGGCGTCGGCGAGGTCCTGGGCGAGCATCACGAGGGCCGGGTCGTCGGCCCCGGCGAGCGCGCGCTCGGCGGTGGCCAGCGCCGCGGTGGCGTCCTGGGGGAACTCCCCTCCCCCGCCGAGGTCGCCGGTGACGTCGCCGACCAGGGCCAGCCGGGCCTCGTCGGCGGCGGCCCGCAGCGCGTCGGCGTCGGCCAGCCGCTTGGCCTGGGTGTCGAGGGCCTCGTCCTCCCCCGGCTCGGGGGCGACCTGCTCGATCTCCTCCAGGCCGTAGCGGAGCACGTCGGCGGCCTGCGCCAGCTCGCGGGCCTGGCCGCGACGCCGGTCGAGGTCGGCGGCGAGCTCCCGCCAGCGGGCGTAGGCCTCGCGGTAGCGGTCCAGCGCCGCCAGGTGCTCGGCGCCGGCGTAGCGGTCGAGCGCGCGCCGCTGCTCGGCCGGGCGGGACAGCCGCAGCTGGTCGGTCTGCCCGTGGACGGCGAGCAGCCCCTCCGACAGCTCCGAGACCAGGCCGACCGGGACGCTGCGGCCGCCGAGGTGCGCACGGGACCGCCCCTCGGCGCTGACCGTGCGGGCCAGGATCAGGCTGCCGTCGTCGTCCGGCTCGGCGCCGGCCTCGCTCGCCCGCTCCCACACCGGGGAGTCGGTCGGCAGGACCAGGCGGCCCTCGACGCCGGCCCGGCCGCCCGCGCGGACCCGGCCGGGGTCGGCGCGGCCGCCGAAGAGCAGGGTCAGGCCGGTCACCACCATCGTCTTGCCGGCACCGGTCTCCCCGGTGACGACGGTGAGGCCGCGGCCGAGCTCGAGGGTGGCGTCGTCGATGGAGCCCAGCCCGCGGATGCGCAGCTCGGTCAGCGCGCCGAGCCGCCGATCCGGCTGCGGCGCGACCGTTGACGTCGCCGGCTTACGCGTCGTCGTGCGCGACGGCACCGCTCACCTCCCCCGCGCCCGGAGCGCCACCCTCGCCGTCCCCGCCGGGGAACGGCCCGCTGACGATGTCGCGGGTCAGCACGTTGCGGGTCGGCGGCAGCTCGTGGCCCGGGCCCTGGTGGTGCTGGCGCGGCCGGGCGTCGCGGAAGCCGCGGACCGGCAGCCCGAACTTGGCCACCAGCCGGTCGCCGAAGCTCGCGGAGTGGACGCGGGCGATGCGCACCGGCCGGTCGGCCCGGCGGACGTCGACCCGGCCGCCCATGGGGACGTCGATCGCCCGCCGCCCGTCGGCGGAGACGCGCGCGGTGTTGCCGTCGGCCGGGACCGAGACGGTGAGCACCGAGTCCGGCGAGGTGACCAGCGGCCGGGCGAACAGGGCGTGCGCGTTGGTGGGCACCAGGAGCAGCGCCTCGACGTCCGGCCACACCACCGGGCCGCCCGCGGAGAACGCATAGGCGGTCGACCCGGTCGGGGTGGCGCACAGGACGCCGTCGCAGCCGAAGCTGGTCAGCGGCCGGCCGTCGATGGAGATGACGACGTCGAGGACCCGTGACCGCTCGGACTTCTCGATCGAGGCCTCGTTGAGCGCCCACGTGCCGCCGACGAGTCCGCCGTCGCCGTCGAACACGTCGACCTCGATGGCCAGCCGCCGCTCGACGGAGTACTCGCACCGCTCGATCGCGGTCAGGGTCTCCTCGACGGCCTCGGGCTCGGTCTCGGCGAGGAAGCCGACCCGGCCGAGATTGACGCCCATGAGCGCGGCGTGGGTGTAGCGGGCCAGCTCGGCGGCGCGCAGGAAGGTGCCGTCGCCGCCGAAGACCATGACGATCTCGGCGCCGCGGGCGGCCTCGGCGTCGGCGGGGACGATCTCGGCGCCCGCGATGTCCAGGGCCGGCGCCTCCTCCTCGAGCACCCGGACGGTGATGCCCGCCCGGGCCAGCCGGGCCGCGGACGTCTGCGCCAGCTCGACGATGTCGCGCCGGCCGGTGTGCACCGTGAGCAGCACGTGCCGCCCGCGGCCGGGGGTCCAGCCCCCTCCGCCGGTCTCAGCCACGTTGCCTCCTCGTCGAGGTCCTTGCCCGGATCACTGCGGGCCCTCCTGCACGGCCCGCCGGACGTCGTCCTCCCGCACCGGCCCCGCTCCGCGGCGCAGCCACAGGAAGAACTCCACATTGCCCGCCGGGCCGGGCAGCGGGCTGGCCACGACCCCGGCGGTCCCCCAGCCGAGCGACGCGGCGGCGCCGGCCACCTCGAGCACGGCGGCGGCGCGGTGCTCAGGGTCGCGGACGACACCGCCGGCGCCGAGCCGCTCGCGGCCGACCTCGAACTGCGGCTTGACCATGGGCAGCAGGTCGGCGCCCTCGCGGGCGCAGGCGGTCAGCGCGGGCAGGACCAGCCGCAGGGAGATGAACGAGAGGTCGGCGACGACCAGGTCGACCGGGCCGCCGATCGCGTCGGGGGTCAGCGTGCGGACGTTGGTGCGCTCGTGCACATGCACCCGCTCGTCGGTGCGCAGCGACCAGGCCAGCTCGCCGTAGCCGACGTCGACGGCGACCACCTCGGCCGCGCCGCGGCGCAGCAGGACCTCGGTGAAGCCGCCGGTGGAGGCGCCGGCGTCGAGGGCGCGCCGGCCCTCGACCGGGACCTCGAACGCCTCGAGCGCGCCGAGCAGCTTGTGCGCACCGCGGGAGACCCAGCTGGGCGCGTCGGGGTCGGTGCGGACGACGACCGGCGTGCCCGCCTCGACACCGGTCGCGGGCTTGGTCGCGGCGCGGCCGGAGACGGCGACGCGGCCCTCGGCGATGAGCGCGACGGCGTGCTCACGGGATCGGGCCAGGCCCCGCCGCACGAGCTCCGCGTCGAGTCGGCTGCGGCGTGGCATCAGAGCTCGTCGATCGTGCCGAGCTCGCGCTGCAGCCGGGCGTGCTCGGCCTCGAACACCTCGACGTGCTCGGCGACCGGCCGCTCCTCGAGGCCGGCGAACCGCGGGTCGGCGGACCGCTGCTCCCCGCCGTCCGGCGTCGGGTCCTCCGCCCGGGCGCCGGGCGGACTGGGCTCGGTCATGGTGCTCGCCCTCTCGCGTGGGAGCCGCCGTCGCGGGCGGCCGGACTGCGGGACCTCCGGAGCGGCTGCACCGGACGTTGCCCGTCTGCGAGGTTACCGGCCGGGGACGACGGGCACGGGGCCACGCGAGGTGCGGTGGATAGCGTGCGGGGTGCACGGCACCGACCGGCCGTCCGGCGAGGAGGAGGCGCGCGTGGCCACGATGGACCAGTGCCTGAAGGCGCTCGACGAGATCCTCGGACCGCTGGCGGCGAACCCGGCCGCGGAGGGGCTGGATCGCAGCCTGTCCTGCCGGCTCACCGACCTCGGCCAGACGGTGCGCGGCCAGCTGCGTTCCGGGGCGGTGGCCGACCTGCACGTCCTCCCTGCCGACGAGCCGCAGCCGAAGGCCGACATCCGGTTCACGATGACCAGCGACGACCTGGTCGCGCTGACCGACGGAAAGCTGTCCTTCGGCCCCGCGTGGGCCTCCGGGCGGGTGAAGCTGGAGGCCGGGTTCCGCGACCTGCTGCGGTTGCGCAAGCTGCTCTGACGCGGCCGGCGTCAGCCTTCGGCGAGCCCCCAGCCGGCGAGGGCACGGGCGGCCCGGTCGTCGCCGGCCACCGTCCTCGGGGCGACGCCGTCGTCGGGGTGGGCGTGCCAGTGCGCCACGCACAGCGCCCGCAGTCCGTCGAGGCCGTCGTCGTCCGGCTCGCCGTCCGGCGCCGGACCGGCCGCGCGCAACCGGAGGACGCCGTCGGACTCGTGCTCGGCCGTCCAGGTGCCGCACCGCCACGCCTGGCCGTCGGGGACGACGGCGGGAAGGCCGCCGAGCAGGCCGGAGACGTCGGCGGAGAGCAGATCGGGCCGGTGGTCGGGCGCGGCGGCGAGCAGCGTGGCCGGGTCGGTGACCCCCGTGAGCACGAGCAGGCTGGCAGCGCCGGCCCGCCGCGCGCCCTCGATGTCGGTGTCGAGGCGGTCGCCGACGACGAGCGGGCGCTCGGCGGCCGTGCGCCGCACGCACTCGGCGTGCATCGCCGGGTCCGGCTTGCCCGCGACCAGCGGCTCCTGGCCGGTGACCCCGCGGACCACGCCGACCATCGCCCCGTTGCCCGGCAGCGGGCCCCGCGGTGACGGGAGGGTCGCGTCGGTGTTGGTGGCCACGTGCCGCGCCCCGTTGCGGATCGCCACGACGGCCTCGGCCAGCTGCGCCCAGCCCACCTCGCGGCCGTAGCCCTGCACGACCGCCTGCGGCCGGTCCTCGGCCCGCTCGACGACGGTGTGCCCGGCGGCCCGCAGCGCTGCGGCGACGCCCGGACCGCCGACGGGCAGCACTCGCGCCTCGGCGCCGATGTGCTCGGCGACCACGCTGGCGGCCGCCTGCGAGCTCGTGATGACGTCGGAGGCCTGCGCGGGCACGCCCAGCTCGACCAGGTGCCGCGCCACCTCCTCGGGCGTGCGGGCGGCGTTGTTGGTGACGAAGCCGAGGCGCATGCCGGCCTTCCGCGCCGCAGCGAGGGCGTCCGGCACGCCCGGCACCGCGTCGGGGCCGACGTAGACCACGCCGTCGAGGTCGAGGAGGGCCACGTCGAAGGCCTCGCACGGCGGCTGCCGGCTGCCGCCGGCGAGCGACGGCACCGGCCGGCCGCTCACGCCGACTCCGCCGCGCGCCGGGCCCGCACCCCGCGCAGGGCCTGCGCGTAGTGCCGGAGGTCGGGGCGCATGGCGACGGCCAGCGCCAGGTGCTCGGCGGCGACCTTCAGCTCCCCCGCGCGGCTGGCGGCGAGCCCGAGACCGAAGTGCGCGTAGTCGTCGGTGGGGTTGTCCGCGATCAGCTCGGTGAACGAGGCGATCGCCTCCTGGTACCGGCCGGCGTCGTACTGGGCCCGCGCCAGCGCCTCACGGACGCTGCGCGATCCGGGCTCGGCCTCCGCGGCGCGGCTGAGCAGCAGCGCCGCGGCCGCCGGATCGCCGTTGCTCAGCAGCTGCAGCCCGCGCTGGTACCACTCGTAGACGCCGCCTCCCGGGGAACCTGCCTCGGACACCGCTGCCCCTTCCGCGTCCGCCGGACCGCGTCCTGCGAACCGGGCGCACCGCTGCCGGCGCCCCTCCGGGACCGATCGCGGCGGCGAGCCGGAGCGGGACGCTCCTACGATCACCGTCGTGCTCTCCTCGTCGGCGGACGCCCAGTCGCCCCAGGCGAGGGGACTGGACTTCCGGCCCTTCCGGGCCCTCACCTACCGCCGGCGAGACCCCGGGCACCTGGCCCGGGTGAGTTCGCCAGCCTACGACCTGGTGACCCCGAGCGGCCGGGAGCGCCTGGCCGACGCCGACCCGCACAACATCGTGCGCCTCATCCTTCCCCGCGTCGAACCCGCCGCGGGGCCGGACGACGACGTGGCCCGCCGCTCCGCGGAGCTGTCGGCCCGCACCCTGCGCGAGTGGCTGGACGACGGCGTGCTGCAGCGCGACGACCACCGGGCGTTCTGGCTCTACGAGCTGCGCCCGCCGGGCGGGGTCCCGGCCACGATCGGCTGGCTGGGCGCGGTGGCCCTGCCGCCGCCGGGCTCCCGCGCGGTCCTCCCCCACGAGGACACCTTCCCGGTCGCGGTGGAGGGACGGCGCGCGCTGCTGGCCGCCACCGCCACCGACCTGGAGCCGATCATCCTCGCCCACGATCGCGAGCCGATCGTCTCCGCGCTCACCCGGATGGCGCAGCGCGGGGAGCCCACGCTGGAGCTCGAGGACGCCGACGCGGTGCTGCACCGGCTCTGGCGCGTCACGGACGCCGAGGTCATCCACGAGCTGGCCGCGGGCTTCACCGACGCCGGCGCGGTCATCGCCGACGGCCACCACCGCTTCGCCGCCGCGCAGGCGTACTCGCGCGGCCAGCCGGGCCGGCCCGGCGCCGACGCGATCCTCGCGCTGCTGACCCCCATGGGGCCGGGCGGCCTGCGGGTGGAGGCGATCCACCGCGTCGTCCCGGAGCTGCCGCTGGCCGAGGCCGTTCGCCGCGCCGCGGCCGGCTTCCGGATCGAGGAGCTCCCGGTCGAGCCGTCGGCCGAGGCGGCCGCCCGGCGCCGGCTGTCCGAGCCCGGAGCCTCGGGCTTCCTCCTCAGCGACGGCCACCGGCTGGTGCGGCTGCGCGATCCCGCCCCCGACGTCGTGGCCACCGTGCCGCGCGAGGCACCCGACGCGTGGCGCCGGCTCGACGTGGTGCTCGCCCATCACGGCCTGTTCGAGCACCTCTGGGGACGTGGCGACGACCCGGGGACGGTCCTGGTCGCCCACGACGTCGCCGAGGCGCTGCGGGTGGCCCGCGAACGGGCGGGCACCGCCGTCCTCCTGCTGGCGCCCTCCCCCGCCGACGTCGCGGCGGTCGCGCGGGCCGGGGCGCGGATGCCCCGGAAGTCGACGCTGTTCGTCCCGAAGCCGCGCACGGGCCTGGTGCTCCGCCCGCATGGGGACTGAGCGCCTCACGCCGTCCGGACGTCGGCGGACGCCGACCGCGGGACCTTGCGCCCCTTGCGGCAGTTGACCTCGCAGACCGACGCGGTGCCGGCGCCCGTGCGCCAGAAACGGCGCTGCAGGGCCCCCTCCACCTCGACGACGTCGCCGGGCTGCCACAACGCCGCACGCCGCTGCAGGGCGCGGTCGTAGGTGATGCAGGACAGTGTGTCGACCGACTGGCCGCGCGACCGTGGTTCCGGCCGGCGCACCACCAGCCGAAAGGTCAGCAGGACGTCCCCGCTGGGCAGGGTGCGCACCTCCGCCGGCGCGGACAACCGTCCCCGCAGCAGCACGTCGTTCCGGTCGATGACAGCCACGCTCATGGCACGAGCCTGTCGAGCGGCCGGCGCCGAACCCAGCGCACTGGATGATCTGTGGACGTGACCGTCGCATGTGGACGGTCCCTGCCGGTTCTGTCGGCGGTCAGTGCGCGGCGTCGTCCGGCGGCCGCGCGAGGGGGTGGTCCTCGCCGAGCAGCTCGGCGACCTCGGCCTCGATGTCGTCGCTGAGGTCGAGGTGGTCGTCGAGCTCGCTGTCGTCCTCCGCGGCGTCCGGCACCGGCTCGAGCGCCTCGACGGGCGCGACCTCGACCGGTTCCTCGGAGAAGATCACGTCGGGGCCGCCGCCCGTGCCGGTGACGTCGTCGACGTCGGCGGCCGCGACGGCCTCGGACCAGGCCGCGGCCCGGTCCTCCTCGCCCGCCGCCCGGAGCAGGTCCGCGTAGGCCGCGGCCAGCCGCAGCCGGTCGGGTTCCTCCGCGCTCAGACCCTCCGGCTCGCGCCGGCCCCCCAGGGCGTCCTCGAGGACGAGGCGGGCGGCGGCCGGCTCGCCGAGGTCGCGGCGGGCACCGGCCTCGACCAGCCGCAGCTCGACGAGCTCGTCGGGGTCGGGAGCAGCGAGCGCCTCGGCCACCAGCCGCAGGGCGACCTCCGGACGCCCGAGCGCCCGCTCGCAGTCGGCGAGGACGGCCCGGTACCCCGGGTCGCCGCTCATGCGGCGGTAGGCGCGCAGCTCCCGCGCGGCCTCGGCGTAGTCACCGGCGTGGTACGCGGCCACGCCCACCGCCTCGCGGACGGCGGCCACCCGGGAGGCGCGGTCCCGCGCCGCGCGGGCGTGGGCCAGCGCGGCCTCGGGCTCTTCGTCGACGAGCGTGCCGGCGGCCACGAGGTGCCGCGCAACCCGGTCGGCGTTGCGCGGGTCGAGCCCGCGCAGCGCCGCCCGCACCGACGAGTCCAGTTCCCGGGGGTCGGCCCAGTCGGGCAGCTCCGGCCCGGTCGGCCGCGCGGGGCGCTCGTCCCGTGGCCGCGCCGGCCGTCCGTAGCGCTGATCGTCGGACGGACGCCGATCGCGCCAGTCCCTGCGCTCGCTGCCGGCGCCGCCTCGATCGGCTCCGGCACTCGACGGGCGGCGTCCCTCCCGGTGCGGGCGGTCCTCTCCCGGACGGCGGTCCCGCCAGTTCGGCCGGTCACCAGCGCCGCTGCGCTCGCCACGGGGGCCGCCCGCTCGGCGGTCCTGCCACTGCGGGCGATCGCCCGGACGCCGCTCGCCGGCGCGCTCCGGCCGATCACCGCGGGAGGCGCCGTCCCGCCGGGGACGGTCCTCGCCGGCGCGGTATCCCCCGCGCGGCGGACGCTCGTCCCGAGAACCGCGGCCTCGGCCCTGTGCACGCTCGTCGTCCGGACGGCGGTCCTGCCATGCCGGCCGATCGCTGCCGGCGCGGCGGTCCTGCCACTGGCTGCGCTGCGGACGCTCGCCGCCGCGGGCCGCGCCACCCGCGGAACCCCGGCGCTCACCCGGCGCGCCGAACCGGCGGCGGTCCTCGCCGCCGTCGCCGTCAGGCCGGCCGCCGTAGCCGCCGGCCGGCCGCTGAGGACGGTCGCCGCCGGAGCGGGGTCGCCCGGAGCGCCCGCTCTGGTTCCCCGACGCACCCGCGCCCCGCGACGAGCCGTAGGACGGGCGCCCGGAGCCGCCTCGGGACGAACCGCCGCCCCGAGGGCCGCCTCTCCTGCCCGGCGAGCCGCCGGTTCCGCCTCGGGGACCTGTCATGACCTCTGGGTACCTCATCGCTGTCAGGCGTACTCGGAGAGCCGCTCATCGTGCTGCCGGACAAACAAGAACGGGGGCCAGAGCACGTGGCTCTGACCCCCGTTCTTGGAATGGTTGTCCGGCGGCGTCCTACTCTCCCACCCCGTCCCCGGGGCAGTACCATCGGCGCTGAGAGGCTTAGCTTCCGGGTTCGGAATGGGTCCGGGCGTTTCCCTCTCGCCATGGCCGCCGTAACGCTGTGAACATGTCAGACCAGGCACCCGTTGTACGGGGTGGGCCGGTTTGTGCGTTCAGAACCGCACAGTGGACGCGAGACTTCCCTTTTTGCTGCCGCCGCGGGGGCGTGAGGGTGTGTGAGTCAAGTCCTCGGCCTGTTAGTACCGGTCAGCTGCACACCTTGCGGTGCTTCCACTTCCGGCCTATCGACCCGCTGGTCTGGGCGGGGGCCTTACCCTCTCATGGAGGTGAGAGACCTCATCTTGAAGCGAGCTTCCCGCTTAGATGCTTTCAGCGGTTATCCCTGCCGAACGTAGCCAACCAGCAGTGCACCTGGCGGTACAACTGGCACACCAGAGGTTCGTCCGTCCCGGTCCTCTCGTACTAGGGACAGCTCTTCGCAAGTCTCTTACGCGCGCGGCGGATAGGGACCGAACTGTCTCACGACGTTCTAAACCCAGCTCGCGTACCGCTTTAATGGGCGAACAGCCCAACCCTTGGGACCTACTCCAGCCCCAGGATGCGACGAGCCGACATCGAGGTGCCAAACCATCCCGTCGATATGGACTCTTGGGGAAGATCAGCCTGTTATCCCCGGGGTACCTTTTATCCGTTGAGCGACACCGCTTCCACCTGCCGGTGCCGGGTCACTAGTCCCAGCTTTCGCTCCTGCTCGACCCGTCGGTCTCGCAGTCAAGCTCCCTTGTGCACTTGCACTCGACACCTGATTGCCAACCAGGCTGAGGGAACCTTTGGGCGCCTCCGTTACATTTTGGGAGGCAACCGCCCCAGTTAAACTACCCACCTGACACTGTTCCTGATCCGGATCACGGACCGAGGTTAGACATCCAATTCGACCAGAGTGGTATTTCAACGGCGACTCCACGGACACTGGCGTGCCCGCTTCACGGTCTCCCACCTATCCTACACAAGCCGAACCGAACACCAATATCAAGCTGTAGTGAAGGTCCCGGGGTCTTTCCGTCCTGCCGCGCGTAACGAGCATCTTTACTCGTAGTGCAATTTCGCCGAGCCTGTGGTTGAGACAGCTGAGAAGTCGTTACGCCATTCGTGCAGGTCGGAACTTACCCGACAAGGAATTTCGCTACCTTAGGATGGTTATAGTTACCACCGCCGTTTACTGGCGCTTGAGTTCTGAGCTTCGCACCCGAGGGCACTAACCCGTCCCCTTAACGTTCCAGCACCGGGCAGGCGTCAGTCCGTATACATCGTCTTACGACTTCGCACGGACCTGTGTTTTTAGTAAACAGTCGCTTCTCACTGGTCTCTGCGACCCCCCACCGCTGCCCCGCGCGAGGCGGTTGACGGCGAAGGGTCCCCCTTCTCCCGAAGTTACGGGGGCATTTTGCCGAGTTCCTTAACCACAGTTCGCTCGATCGCCTCGGTATTCTCTACCTGACCACCTGAGTTGGTTTGGGGTACGGGCCGCTCGGAACTCGCTAGAGGCTTTTCTCGGCAGCATAGGATCATCGGATTCGCCTCATTCGGCTATGCGTCAGGCCTCACCCTGCATGCGGAACGGATTTGCCTGCTCCGCGGGCCACACCCTTGCACCGGTACCACCACTCACCGGCCCGACTACCTTCCTGCGTCACCCCATCGCTTGCCTACTACCGGTCCGGGTCCCACGCTCGACCACGCTCCGCTCGAAAGCTCGGCGTGGCGTCGGGTGGTTAGCATCGCCGGGTTCGGCATGGACGCTCCTTCGCGGGTACGGGAATATCAACCCGTTGTCCATCGACTACGCCTGTCGGCCTCGCCTTAGGTCCCGACTCACCCTGGGCGGATTAGCCTGGCCCAGGAACCCTTGGTCTTCCGGCGGGGGAGTTTCTCACTCCCCTCTCGCTACTCATGCCTGCATTCTCACTCGCGTGGCGTCCACGGCTGGATCCCTCCGCCGCTTCACCCACCACGCGACGCTCCCCTACCCACCCCAGCCCCTGGCCGGCCCCTACGAGGACCGGCGGAGTACACGCTGGAGTGTCACGGCTTCGGCGGTGTGCTTGAGCCCCGCTACATTGTCGGCGCGGAACCACTTGACCAGTGAGCTATTACGCACTCTTTCAAGGGTGGCTGCTTCTAAGCCAACCTCCTGGTTGTCTCTGCGATCCCACATCCTTTTCCACTTAGCACACGCTTAGGGGCCTTAGCCGATGATCTGGGCTGTTTCCCTCTCGACTACGAACCTTATCGCCCGCAGTCTCACTGCCGCGCTCTCACTTACCGGCATTCGGAGTTTGGTTGACTTCAGTAAGCTTGTGGGCCCCCTAGGCCATCCAGTGCTCTACCTCCGGCAAGAAACACGCGACGCTGCACCTAAATGCATTTCGGGGAGAACCAGCTATCACCGAGTTTGATTGGCCTTTCACCCCTACCCACAGCTCATCCCCCAGGTTTTCAACCCTGGTGGGTTCGGTCCTCCACGCGGTCTTACCCGCGCTTCAACCTGGCCATGGGTAGATCACTCGGCTTCGGGTCTAGAGCACGCGACTAGAAGCGCCCTGTTCGGACTCGCTTTCGCTACGGCTACCCCCCACGGGTTAACCTCGCCACGTACCGCTAACTCGCAGGCTCATTCTTCAAAAGGCACGCAATCACCCCGCCACACGGATGCGGCTAAGGCTCTCACGGCTTGTAGGCACACGGTTTCAGGTACTATTTCACTCCCCTCCCGGGGTACTTTTCACCTTTCCCTCACGGTACTTGTCCGCTATCGGTCACCAGGGAGTATTCAGGCTTAGCGGGTGGTCCCGCCGGATTCACACCGAATTTCACGGGCTCGGTGCTACTTGGGAAACAGATCCGGGAGGCGACACGCTTTCGTGTACGGGGCTCTCACCCTCTACGGCGACCCCTTCCAGAGGCCTTCCACTAGCGACGCCGCTTTCTCACTCCCCGCCACTCCGGCAGAAATGGCTGGATCGTCCCACAACCCCGACCGCACAACCCCTGCCGGGTATCACATGCGACCGGTTTAGCCTCCTCCGCTTTCGCTCGCCACTACTCACGGAATCACGGTTGTTTTCTCTTCCTGTGGGTACTGAGATGTTTCACTTCCCCACGTTCCCTCCACACGCCCTATGTGTTCAGGCGCGGGTCACACCACATGACTGGTGCGGGGTTCCCCCATTCGGACATCCTCGGATCAACGCTCGGTTGGCAGCTCCCCGAGGCTTATCGCAGCCTCCCACGTCCTTCATCGGCTCCTGGTGCCCAGGCATCCACCGTGTGCCCTTACCAACTTGACACACAACAATTCCGCCCCCACCACCACACCCCGACAAGGGGCCCGGCGGTCCGGGCGGGCCTACACGCTCTGCAAACCACAGAGCTCAAAAAGATGCTCGCGTCCACTGTGCAGTTCTCAACGAACAAACAGCCACCATCCGCCGGCGTTCCCGCCGAACCCGCGCCGCGCGCGGTGGTCCGGAAACCGGATGGCCCTGTCGAGGAAGCCCCACCCCCACCCGGGGACGGGCCCGCTCCCTCAGGACCCAACAGCGTGCCTACGACCCCGGTCCCCGCGTCCCACCCCGGTCCACGCAGCCCCTCGCGGGGCTGCAGTACTGGGGGCCGGCGCGGGCCGGCGGCCGAACTGGTCAGCGTTCCACCCTCGAGCACCATCCAGACAACCCGCGGCCCACCGCAGATGGCGGACCGTCACCGTGCTGGCATGGCTCTGCACCGACCCGCGGATAGCGGGCCGGCGAGTGCTCCTTAGAAAGGAGGTGATCCAGCCGCACCTTCCGGTACGGCTACCTTGTTACGACTTCGTCCCAATCGCCGATCCCGCCTTCGACGGCTCCCTCCCACGAGGGGTTGGGCCACCGGCTTCGGGCGTTACCGACTTTCGTGACGTGACGGGCGGTGTGTACAAGGCCCGGGAACGTATTCACCGCAGCGTTGCTGATCTGCGATTACTAGCGACTCCAACTTCATGGGGTCGAGTTGCAGACCCCAATCCGAACTGAGACCGGCTTTTTGGGATTCGCTCCACCTCACGGTATCGCAGCCCTTTGTACCGGCCATTGTAGCATGTTTGCAGCCCTAGACATAAGGGGCATGATGATTTGACGTCATCCCCACCTTCCTCCGAGTTGACCCCGGCAGTCTCCCATGAGTCCCCACCATCACGTGCTGGCAACATGGAACGAGGGTTGCGCTCGTTGCGGGACTTAACCCAACATCTCACGACACGAGCTGACGACAACCATGCACCACCTGTGCACGGCCCTTACGGACCCCCCATCTCTGGGAGATTTCCGTGCATGTCAAGCCTAGGTAAGGTTCTTCGCGTTGCATCGAATTAAGCAACATGCTCCGCCGCTTGTGCGGGCCCCCGTCAATTCCTTTGAGTTTTAGCCTTGCGGCCGTACTCCCCAGGCGGGGCGCTTAATGCGTTAGCTGCGGCACGGAGACCGTGGAATGGCCCCCACACCTAGCGCCCAACGTTTACGGCGTGGACTACCAGGGTATCTAATCCTGTTCGCTCCCCACGCTTTCGCTCCTCAGCGTCAGTATCGGCCCAGAGACCCGCCTTCGCCACCGGTGTTCCTCCTGATATCTGCGCATTTCACCGCTACACCAGGAATTCCAGTCTCCCCTGCCGAACTCCAGTCCGCCCGTATCGACTGCAGACCCGAGGTTGAGCCTCGGGATTTCACAGCCGACGCGACGAACCGCCTACGAGCTCTTTACGCCCAATAATTCCGGACAACGCTTGCACCCTACGTATTACCGCGGCTGCTGGCACGTAGTTGGCCGGTGCTTCTTCTGCAGGTACCGTCACCGAAAAGGCTTCGTCCCTGCTGAAAGAGGTTTACAACCCGAAGGCCGTCATCCCCCACGCGGCGTCGCTGCGTCAGGCTTTCGCCCATTGCGCAATATTCCCCACTGCTGCCTCCCGTAGGAGTCTGGGCCGTGTCTCAGTCCCAGTGTGGCCGGTCACCCTCTCAGGCCGGCTACCCGTCGTCGCCTTGGTAGGCCACTACCCCACCAACAAGCTGATAGGCCGCGGGCCCATCCCCAGCCGGAAACCCTTTCCACCACCAGACCATGCGGTCAGCGGACATATCCGGTATTAGCCCCAATTTCTTGGAGTTATCCCAGAGCCGGGGGCAGGTTGCCCACGTGTTACTCACCCGTTCGCCACTGATCCCCCACCGAAGCGGGTTCACCGTTCGACTTGCATGTGTTAAGCACGCCGCCAGCGTTCGTCCTGAGCCAGGATCAAACTCTCCGTAGATGATTTGATACCGGCTGAGAACCGCGACCTGACAGATCGCGATATCAATCAACCCAAAGAAACCCACAAAGGGGTTGATACTTGGCACTGACTTTCGGCACGCTGTTGAGTTCTCAAGGAGCGGACGCGCTGAAACCCCAGCCTCGCGGCCTTCGTCTCAGGCGACTCTCGATGTGGCCCCGCGCGGCGGGCTGGCCCGCAGGCCCTCCCGGCGGCCACCCTCAGGCGGTCACGCGCGGCGCAGAGAGAAAGTTACGTGCGCCCGGAGGCCGTGTCAAACCGATTGGGCGGTGACGCCGGACACCCTCCCGGAACAGCGCGTTCACCTGCCCGTAACCGGGCCCGTCAGGCGGTCGGGGCCGGTCCCCGGTGCACGCCGGCGACGGTCCGCCGGCCGCGCCGGAGCACCAGCCAGCCCCCCTGCAGCCAGTCCGCCTCGGTCGGGACGGCGTCGGCGTCGGTCACCCGCTCGTTGTTCAGGTACGCCCCGCCCTCCTTCACCGTGCGCCGCGCCTCGGAGAGGCTGCCGACCAGCCCGGCCTGCTGGAACAGCTGCGCGATGGTCGGCGTCGGGCCGTCGACGGCGGCGAAGCCTGCCTCGCGCAGGGCGGCGCCGAGGGTGTCCTCCCCCAGCGTGCGCAGGTCCTCCCGGCCGAAGAGCGCGCGGCCCGCAGCCTCGGCCTCGCGCAACTGGTCGGGCCCGTGCACCAGCAGGGTCAGCTCCTCCGCCAGCGCGCGTTGGGCGGCCCGTGCGGCGGGGCGTTCCAGCGACTCGGCGATCAGCGCGTCGATCTCCTCGGGCTGCCGCTCCGAGAACAGCGGCAGCCAGGCCCGGGCGTCGGCGTCGTCGGCGTTGAGCCAGAACTGGAAGAAGGCGTAAGGGCTGGTGAGCACCGGGTCGAGCCAGATGCTGCCGCCCTCGCTCTTGCCGAACTTGGTGCCGTCGGACTTGGTCACCAGGGGGGTCGCCAGCGCGTGCACGCCGACGCCCTGCGTGCGGCGCACCAGGTCGATGCCGGCGGTGAGGTTGCCCCACTGGTCGGAGCCGCCGCTCTGCAGCGTGCAGCCGTACCGGAGGAACAGCTCCCGGAAGTCGTTGGCCTGCAGGATCTGGTAGCTG
This sequence comes from Geodermatophilus sp. SMS 5-13, assembly GCF_059428245.1. Lineage (NCBI taxonomy): Bacteria > Bacillati > Actinomycetota > Actinomycetes > Geodermatophilales > Geodermatophilaceae > Geodermatophilus > Geodermatophilus sp. SMS 5-13. Next base: position 2,696,673 of record NZ_CP165729.1, on the reverse strand, counting down.
AACTCGGTGTAGCTGATACCGGCCTCGGAGTTCAGCCGGGCCGACACCGCCTCCTTGGCCAGCATCCGGCTGACCCGGAAGTGCTTGCCCAGCTCCCGCAGGAAGTCGATCGCCGACAGCGGCTGGGTCCAGTCCAGGTTGTCGACGTAGATCGGCGGCTTGAGGCCCTCGCGCTCGGCCGGCAGCTCGAGGAACGGCGCGACCTGCGCGCGGATGCGGTCCACCCACCCGGCGACGGTGTCGCGGTCGTTGAGCTGGCGCTCGGCCGAGGGCCGCGGGTCGCCGATCAGCCCGGTGGCCCCGCCGACGAGCACGATCGGCTGGTGCCCGGCGCGCTGCAGCGCACGCAGCACCATGAACTGCAGCAGGTGCCCCACGTGCAGGCTCGGCGCAGTGGGGTCGAAGCCGCAGTAGTAGGTGATCGGTCCCTCGGCGAGGTGGGCGCGCAGGGCCTCCTCGTCCGTGCTCTGGGCGATCAGCCCGCGGCGGTGCAGTTCGTCGATCACGTCCCTCACGGGACACCATCCTGCCCGGCGCGCCGGCGGCGGGGCTTGCCACCCGCCCGGAACACACTCACCGAGGGGGCATCGGTCACCCAGAAGCGCCACGGCAGGTCGGTCGCCTGGGTGATCCCCACGCGCGGTCCGACGGACACCGACGACGGCGCGTCCCCGTGGTGCAGCCGCAGCGGGGACGACGGCGCGAGCAGGTCGGCGCCCTTGTCCGCCGGGCCGATGGCGAGCGCCTGCGTGAGCCGGGCCGGCCCGCGGGCCAGGTCGCGGGCCGCCTTCGCGGCGGGCCGGCGGGCGCGGGCGAGGGGCTCCCCCACCACCACCTCACCGGCACGCAGCAGCACCGCCGAGCCCCGCCCGGCGGGGGCGACGACGACGTTGGCGCACCAGTGCACGCCGTAGCTGAAGTACACGTACAGCCGCCCGGGCGGACCGAACATGATCTCCGCGCGCGGTGTCGGTCCGCGGTGCGAGTGCGCCGCGGGGTCCATGCCCTCGCCGGAGTAGGCCTCGACCTCGGTGAGCCGGACCCCGACCGTCCCCTCCGGGCGGTCGGTCACCAGCCAGCAGCCGAGCAACGCCGGGGCGACCTCGTCGGGCTTCCCCAGCAGCTCGTCGCAGGTGACCAGCGGGCCCGCCGCGCTCAGAGGACGGCCGCCACGGGTGAGGCCAGGGCCCAGTCGGCGTGCTCGGTGGCCAGCGCCTTCAGCACCGTGAACTGCTGGGCCACCCGCGCGGGCGCCGTCCCCCCGCGGGTCGACCGGGCCGCCAGCGCACCCGGCACCGACAGCACCGACCGGACCTCCGGGGTGAGCCGCTCGTCGATCCCGGCGAGCTGGTCGTCGTCCAGCTGGTCGAGCTCGAGGCCGGCCTGCTCGCAGAACGCGACCATCTCGCCGCTGATCTCGTGCGCCGAGCGGAAGGGCACCCCCTGCCGGACCAGCCACTCGGCGACGTCGGTCGCCAGGGCGAAGCCCTGCGGCGCGGCCGCCTCGAGCACCTCCGGGCGCAGGGTCAGCGTGGCGATCATGCCGGTGACCGCGGGCAGCAGGAGCAGCAACTGCTCCATGGAGTCGAAGACCGGCTCCTTGTCCTCCTGCAGGTCGCGGTCGTAGGCCAGCGGCAGGCCCTTGAGCATGGTGAGCAGGCCGGTGAGGTTGCCGACGAAGCGGCCGGACTTGCCGCGCGCCAGCTCGGCGATGTCGGGGTTCTTCTTCTGCGGCATGATCGACGACCCGGTCGCCCAGGCGTCGTCGAGGCGGGCCCAGCCGAACTCGGTCGACGTCCAGAGCACGACCTCCTCCCCCAGCCGGGACAGGTGCACGCCGATCAGCGCCGCGGCGAAGCAGAACTCCGCGGCGAAGTCGCGGTCGCTGACCCCGTCGATGGAGTTGTCCGACGCGCGGTCGAAGCCGAGCTCCGCGGCGACGGCGTCGGGGTCCAGCGGCAGCGACGAGCCGGCCAGGGCGCCGGAGCCGTACGGGCTGACCGCCGTCCGCCGGTCCCAGTCGCGCAGCCGGTCGACGTCGCGGGAGAAGGCGTGCGCGTGGGCCATCAGCTGGTGGGCGATGAGCACCGGCTGGGCGTGCTGCAGATGCGTCATGCCGGGGGCGGCGACGTCGGCGTACCGCTCGGCGAGGCCGAGCAGCGCGAACTCCAGCGAGGACAGCTCGGCGACCAGCGAGCGGACCCAGTGGCGCAGGTAGAGCCGCAGGTCGGTGGCGATCTGGTCGTTGCGGCTGCGCCCGGCGCGCAGCTTGCCGCCGAGCGTGCCGAGCTTCTCGGTGAGGCCGCGCTCGAGCGCCTCGTGGACGTCCTCGTCGGACTCGGCGGCGACGAACGTCCCGGCGGCGACCTCGTCGGACAGCGCGCGCAGCGCGCCGAGCATCCGGTCGAGCTCGTCGTCGGTGAGCAGGCCCGCCCGGTGCAGCACGCGGGCGTGCGCGCGGGAGCCGGCCAGGTCGAAGGGGGCGAGCTTCCAGTCGAAGTGGGTGGACTTCGACAGGGCCGCCATCGCCGGGGACGGGCCGCCGCCGAAGCGGCCGCCCCACAGCCGGGTGTCGCTCGCAGCGGGAGGGGTCGGGTGCGGTCCGGCGGTCACGAACTCTCTTCCAGGTCGGTCTTCAGCTCGGGGTAGACGGCGGGGGTGCGCTCGGCGAGCCCGCGCAGCCGATCGGCGACGGCGGGGCCGCCGTCCGGCTCGCGGGAGATGACGAGCACGGTGTCGTCCCCGGCGATGGTGCCCAGGATGTCGGGCAGTCCCACCTTGTCGAGCGCGGAGGCGAGGAACTGCGCGGCCCCGGGTGGCGTGCGCAGGACGGCGAGGTTGGCGCTGCCCTCGGCGCTGGTGAGCAGGTCGGCCAGCAGCCGGGTGAGCCGGGCCGGGGCGGTCTGCGCCGGCCGCAGCGGGGCGTTCTCCGGGGGCAGCACGTACGACGCCGGGGCGCCGTCGGACCCGCGCAGCTTGACCGCGCCGAGCTCCTCCAGGTCGCGGGAGAGCGTGGCCTGGGTGACCTCGATGCCGGCCTCGGCCAGCAGCGCGGCCAGATGGGTCTGCGAGGTGACCGGCTGGGCCTCGATCAGTTCGCGGATCCGGGCCTGCCGCGCCGACCGCGTGACCGCGGTCGTCATCGCCGCAGGGGCCGCGGTGAGCCTGCGGAGCAGACGAAACGGAACTGCATACCGCTCATGCCCTTTCGAGGAGCCAGATGAGAACAGCTTTCTGGGCGTGCAGCCGGTTCTCGGCCTCGTCCCACACCGCGCTCTGCGGCCCGTCGATCACCTCGGCGGCGACCTCCTTGCCGCGGTAGGCCGGCAGGCAGTGCAGCACGACCGCGTCGTCCGCGGCCCGGCCCAGCGCCGCCTCGTCCAGCGCGTAGGGCAGGAACGGCGCGATGCGGGCGTCGTACTCCTCCTCCTGGCCCATCGACACCCAGGTGTCGGTGGCCAGGACGTCGGCGCCGTCGACGGCCGCGGCCGCGTCGGCGGTCCACTGCACCGATCCGCCGGTCTCGGCCGCGATCTCCGCGGCGCGCTTCAGGACGGCGGGGTCGGGCTGGTACTCCTCCGGCGAGCCGATCCGCACGTGCATGCCGGCCGTGGCGCCGCCGAGCAGGTAGGAGTGCGCCATGTTGTTGGCGCCGTCCCCGAGGTAGGTCAGCGAACGGCCGGCCAGGGACCCGCGCCGCTCGATGACCGTCTGCAGGTCGGCCAGGATCTGGCACGGGTGGTAGAGGTCGGTGAGCGCGTTGACCACCGGCACCCGGCTGACCGACGCCATGGTCTCCAGCCGGTCCTGCCCGAAGGTCCGCCACACGATCGCGGCCACCTGCCGGTCCAGCACGCGCGTGGTGTCCTCGACCGGCTCGCCGCGGCCCAGCTGGCTGCTGCCGGCGTCGATGACCAGCGGGTAGCCGCCCAGCTCGGCGACGCCGATCGAGAACGACACCCGCGTGCGGGTGGAGGGCTTGTCGAACAGCACCGCGACCGCGCGGGGTACCCCGTTCGGCGCGGCCAGCGGGGTCGGCGCCCCGGCGGTGTGCCGCGTGCGCTTGAGCTCGGCGGCCAGCGCGAGGACCTCGGCCTGCTCCGCGGGGGTGAGGTCGTCGTCCTTGGTGAAGTGGCGGATCACTGCGCGGTCTCCAGGGCCTTGTCGAGGGCGGCGGGCAGGGCGGCGACGAACGCGTCGACCTGCGCGTCGGTGAGGACGAGGGGCGGGGCCAGCCGCAGGACGCCGGGGGCGACGGCGTTGGTGAGGAACCCGGCCGCACGCAGCTCGGTCTCCAGGGCGCCGGCGACATCCGCGGTGAGGACGACGCCGAGCAGGGCCCCGCGACCGCGGACACCGCTGACCCCGGCGTGGCCGAGCCCCTCGATGCCGGCGGTGAACCGGTGCTCGAGCTCCTTGGCGCGCTCCAGCAGCCCCTCGTCGCGGATCGTGTCCAGCACCGCCAGGGCGGCCGCGGCCGCGATCGGGTTGCCGCCGAACGTCGAGCCGTGCGAGCCGGCCTGCAGCAGCTCGGCCGCCTCGCCGAACGCGAGCGTCGCGCCGATCGGCAGCCCGCCCCCGAGCGCCTTGGCCAGCGTGATCAGGTCCGGCTGCAGCCCGTCGGCCTGGTGGGCGAACCAGTGGCCGGTGCGGCCGGTGCCGGTCTGCACCTCGTCGACGGCGAACAGCGCGCCCGAGGCCTTCGCGGCCGAGGCCGCGGCGCCCAGGTAGCCGGCCGGGGACGGGAGGACGCCGCCCTCGCCGAGCATCGGCTCGAGCAGCACCATCGCCGTCCGCTCCGAGACCGCCGCGACGAGCGCGTCGGCGTCGCCGTAGGGCACGTACGACACCCCGCCGGGCAGCGGGGCGAAGGCCGCGGCCTTCGACGGCTGCCCGGTCAGCGCGAGCGCGCCCATGGTGCGGCCGTGGAAGGCGCCCTCGGCGGTGATGACCTCGGTTCTGCCGGTGAGCCGGCTGATCTTGAAGGCGGCCTCGTTGGCCTCGGCGCCGGAGTTGCAGAAGAAGACCCGGCCGGGGCGGCCGGCGAGGTCGAGCAGGCGCTCGGCGAGCAGCACGCCGGGCTCGTGCATCGCGAGGTTGGAGACGTGCCCGAGGGTGGCGGCCTGCCTCGTGATCGCCTCGACGACCCTGGGGTGGGCGTGGCCGAGGATCGTCGTCGCGATGCCGCCGAGCAGGTCGGTGTACTCGCGGCCGTCGAGGTCCCAGACCGTGGCGCCGGCGCCGCGGGCGAGCGCGACCGGCGGGGTCTTGTAGTTGCTCATCATCACGGAGGACCAGCGGGCGGCCAGCTCCTGTGTCGTCGTCACCGTGCCGGCCCCTTTCCGGCCGGGACCACCATGGTTCCCGTGCCCTCGGTCGTGAACATCTCGAGCAGGAGGGCGTGCGGCATCCGGCCGTCGACGACGGTCGCGCGGCGCACGCCGCCCTCCACCGCCCGCAGGCAGGCGGCCATCTTGGGGATCATCCCGGCGTCCAGGGACGGCAGGATCTCGGCGAGCTCGGCCGAGTCGACCTGCTGGACCAGCGAGTCGCGGTCGGGCCAGTCGGCGTAGAGGCCCTCGACGTCGGTGAGGACGACGAGCTTCACCGCCCGCAGCGCGACGGCGACCGCGGCCGCGGCGGTGTCGGCGTTGACGTTGTGCACGACGCCGTCCTTGTCCGGCGCGACGCTGGCCACGACCGGGATGTGCCCGGCCTCCAGCAGCGCGGTGATCGGCGTCGGGTCGACCGCGACGACGTCCCCGACCAGGCCGACGTCGACCGGCGTGCCGTCGACGATCGCCGCCGTCCGCTGAGCGGTGAACAGCCCGCCGTCCTCGCCGGACAGGTGCACCGCCAGGGAGCCGTGCTGGTTGATCAGCCCGACGATGTCGGGCCCGACCTGCCCGGTGAGCACCATCCGGACGACGTCGATCGTCTCCGGCGTGGTGACCCGCAGCCCGCCGCGGAACTCGCTCTCGATGCCGAGCCGGGTGAGCATCTCGGTGATCTGCGGGCCGCCGCCGTGCACGACGACCGGGTGGATGCCGCAGGTGCGCAGGAAGACCATGTCCTCGGCGAAGGCGCGGCGGCACTCCTCGTCGACCATGGCGTGCCCGCCGTACTTCACGACGACGACGTTGTCGTGGAAGTCCTTGAGCCACGGCAGCGCGCCGGTGAGGACGGCGACCTTGCGCGCGTCGCCCTCGGGGTCGTGCTTGCGCATCACCCGGGTGGTGCCGATGCGCTTCTTCGCGGGGGGCACCTCGTCGACGGCGACGTCGGGAGGCGTGGGGTCCTGGTTCATGTGGAATAGGCCGAGTTCTCGTGGACGTAGGCGATCGACAGGTCGTTGGTCCAGATGGTCGCCGACTCCGTACCTGCCTTCAGGTCGATGTCGATGTCGATCGCCCGGCCGGTGAGGTCGACGCCCTCGCGCGGGTCGCCGATCGCGCCGCCGCGGCAGACCGTCACGCCGTTGATGGACACGTCGACCCGGTCGGCCTCGAACGCGGCGTCGGTGGTGCCGATGGCGGCCAGCACCCGGCCCCAGTTCGGGTCGTTGCCGAACAGCGCCGTCTTGAGCAGGTTGTTGCGGGCGCAGGCCCGGCCGGCGGTGAGCGCGTCCTTCTCGGTGGCCGCGTTGCGGACGGTGATCGCGATGTCCTTGGTCGAGCCCTCGGCGTCGGCGAGCAGCTGCATGGCCAGGTCGGTGGCCGCCGCGGTGAGCGCCTCGGTGAGCTCGTGTGCGGACGGCCTCACCCCGCTGGCGCCGTTGGCCATCGCGATGACCGTGTCGTTGGTCGACAGGCAGCCGTCGGAGTCGACCCGCTCCACGCTCACGCCGGTGGCCTGCTTCAGCGCCGTCTGCAGGACCCCGGGGCCGGCCACCGCGTCGGTGGTGAGGACGACGAGCATCGTGGCCAGGCTCGGCGCGAGCATGCCGGCGCCCTTGGCCATGCCGCCGACGGTCCAGCCGTCGCGGCGCTGCACCGTCGTCTTCGGCACCGTGTCCGTGGTCATGATCGCCCGGGCCGCGTCGGGGCCGCCCTCTGCCGACAGGCCCGTCGCGGCCTTCGTGACCCCGGCCAGGAGCCTGTCCATCGGCAGCCGGACGCCGATCAGCCCGGTGCTCGCCACCGCGACGTCGATCGCGCCGAGGCCCAGCTCGGCGGCGACGTGCTCGGCGGTGGCGTGGGTGTCCTGGAAGCCCCCGGGGCCGGTGCAGGCGTTGGCGCCGCCGGAGTTGAGGACGACGGCCTTCAGCCGGCCGGACCGCAGCACCTGCCGGCTCCACTGCACCGGCGCGGCCGGGAAGCGGTTGGTGGTGAACACGGCGGCCGCGGTGTCGTCCGGGCCGTCGTTGACGACCAGGGCGACGTCGGGGTCGCCACTCGACTTGAGCCCGGCGGCGACGCCCGCCGCCCGGAACCCGGCCGGTGCGGTGACGCTCACGGCGCGACCCCCACCAGCGGCAGGCCGGTCGTCTCCGGCAGGCCCAGGGCGAGGTTGGCGCACTGGATCGCCGCTCCCCCGGTGCCCTTGGTCAGGTTGTCGACCGCGGCCACGACGACCAGCCGGCCGGCGTCCGGGTCGACCGCGACCTGCAGCGCGACGGTGTTGGCGCCGAGCACCTGCGCCGTCGTCGGCCACTGGCCCTCGGGCAGCAGGTGCACGAACGGCTCGTCGGCGTAGGCCTTGGCGTAGGCGGCGCGGGCGGCCTCGGCGTCCGTGCCGGGCGTCAGCGGCGCCGAGCAGGTGGCCAGGATGCCGCGGCTCATCGGCACCAGCGTCGGGGTGAAGCTGACGCTGACCGGGGCGCCGGCCGCCTGCGAGAGGTTCTGCATCATCTCCGGCGTGTGCCGGTGCACCCCGCCGACGCCGTAGGCGCTCACCGAGCCCATGACCTCGCTGCCGAGCAGGTGCGGCTTGGCCGACTTGCCCGCCCCGCTGGTGCCGCTCGCGGCGACCACGACGACGTCCGGCTCGACCAGCCCGGCGGCCAGGGCCGGGGCCAGCGCGAGGGTCACCGACGTCGGGTAGCAGCCAGGGACGGCGATCCGCCGCGCGCCGGTCAGCTTGGCCCGCTGGCCGGGCAGCTCGGGCAGCCCGTACGGCCAGGTGCCGGCGTGCTCGCCGCCGTACCAGCGCGCCCACGCCGCGGGGTCGCCCAGCCGGTGGTCGGCGCCGCAGTCGATGACCAGGACGTCGTCCGGGAGCTGCGCGGCGATCGCCGCGGACTCCCCGTGCGGCAGGGCCAGGACGACGACGTCGTAGCCGGCCAGGTCCTCGGCGGCGCTGGGCCGCACCTCGAGGTCGGCGAAGGGCAGCAGGTGCGGCTGCAGCTCGCCGAGGCGTCGGCCGGCGCTCGAGTTGGCGTGCACCCCGGCCAGGCGGAGGTTCGGGTGCCCGGCCAGCAGCCGGCACACCTCTCCCCCCGCGTAGCCGGTGGCGCCGGTGACCCCGACCGTCCACGTCTGCCCGCTCATGTGCATGACCATACACAGTCATGCATGATGTTCCACCACCGGAGGGGTCCTCGCTCACCGCAACGGGTCCTCCCTCATGGTGCGCCGTGAGGGAGGACCCTGCGGATCAGGTGACCTGATCGTCGCCGCAGAGCGGCGGCGGTGTTGGGGATAACGGTCGAGGTCAGCTCGGCACGCGGTCGAGGAAGCCGAGGACGGTGCGCAGCCGGCCGTTCCCGTCGGTGACCGCGACGTCGGAGCCCGCGATCGGCGCCGGCTCGCCGGCCGGCCCGAGCTCCCAGGAGAAGCGGAGCTGGTCGTGGTGGCCGTCGACCGGTCCGGTCAGCCGGAACACGAAGCCGGGGAACTGCCCCTGGACGGCGCCGATCGTCGCGGCGATCTGGTCCCGGCCCTCGGCGGCGACGAGCGGGTCGACGTAGCGGGCGTCGTCGGTCCACAGCTCGGCGACGGCGCGGCGCCGGGCCTCGGGGTCGGTCTCGTTCCAGGCGGCGATGTAGCGCTGCGCCAGGGCGGGGTGGTGGCTCATGACGGTGTCCTCTCGGTCGGTTCCCCTCCGGTGGGGCGGTGCACCGACCGTGCCGCGTCCAGGGAAGCGGGTCGATTACCTGCGAGGTAAGCGACGTCCGCCCGGCCGGCCCCTACGTTCGGCGGCATGACGGCACCGCCGGTCGGCTCGCTGCTGCGCACCTGGCGGCAGCGGCGCCGCCTCTCCCAGCTCGACCTCTCCAACGAGGCCGGCGTCTCGGCCCGGCACCTGAGCTTCGTCGAGACCGGCCGGGCGCGGCCGAGCCGCGAGATGGTGCTGCACCTCGCCGACTCGCTGGAGGTGCCGCTGCGGGCGCGCAACGAGCTGCTGGTGGCGGCCGGGTTCGCGCCGGTCTACGCCCGCCGCGGGCTGGACGCGCCGGACATGGCCGCCGTCCGCTCGGCGCTGGACCTGGTGCTGGCCGCCTACGAGCCGTTCCCGGCCGTGGTGATCGACCGCGGCTGGCACCTGGTCGCCGCCAACCGCGGCATCGCCCTGCTCACCGACGGCGTCGCCCCGCGGCTGCTGGAGCCGTCGGTCAACGTGCTCCGCCTGTCGCTGCACCCGGAGGGCATGGCGCCGCGGATCCGCAACCTCGCCCAGTGGCGGGCGCACGTCCTGCACCGGCTGGCCCGGGAGGCGCGGCTCTCCGGCGACCCGGGCCTCGCCGACCTGCACCGCGAGCTGGCGCTGCTGCCCGGCGGCACCGACCCGCGCCCGCCGGACGGGATCGCGGTGCCGCTGCGGATCCGCGCCGGGGACGACGACCTGGCGTTCCTCAGCACCGTCACGACGTTCGGGACGGCGGTCGACCTCACCGCCGCCGAGGTGAGCATCGAGGCGTTCCTGCCCGCCGACGAGCGCACCGCCGAGGCCCTGGGCCGGGTCCCTCAGCGGTCGGCGAACGGATCCCCGTCGCGGTAGGCCCGCAGCCCCAGCCGGCGCACGGTGCCCTCCGGCGTGGTGTGCCGCAGCTCGGCGAGGTCGTCGACCATGGCCGAGATCAGCCGGCCCGACCACTGGTCGAGCTCCCCCGCGGCGATCGCGGCGACGACGGCGACGACCCGGTCCGGCGGGGTCCAGTCGGTCCGGCCGGCGTGCATGGCCATCGACGTGGACATGCCCGTCCGGACGACGCCGGGAGCGACGTCGAAGGCGGTGACGCCGGTGCCCGCAGCGGACTCGGCGAGCGCCTCGGTGAGCCGCATGAGGCCGCTCTTGGCCACCGAGTAGGCGGAGTAGTCGCCGTAGGCGCGGATCCCCATGCCGCTGCCGAGGTTCACCACCCGGCCGTGCCCCCGCTCGACCATCGCCGGGACCACGGCGTGCACGAGCGCCTGCGCCCCGCGCACGTGGCTCTCGACCACTGCCCACCACTCGTCGGGGTCGGCCTGCCAGACCGGCACCTCCGCGGCGTCCATCAGGCCGGCGTTGTTGACCAGCAGGTCGACCCGGCCGAACGCGGCGTGCACCCGCGCGACGGCGTCCTCCACCGACGCGCGGTCGGTGACGTCGGCGGCGACGGCGAGGGTGCGCGCCCCGGTGCCCGCGGCGACGTCGTCCATCGCCGCGGCCAGCCGGTCGGCGCCTCGGGCCAGCCCGGCCACGGCCATCCCGCGCGCGGCCAGCCCCTCGGCGAGGTGCCGTCCGATGCCGGTGGACGCGCCGGTGATCAGCGCGACCTGCTCAGCCACGCAGTTCCGCCCCGGTCCGCTCGGCCGCGGCGGCCAGCGCGGCGTCGCGGACCGCGGTCGCCTCCTCGCTGGTCAGCGTCCGGTCCGGCGCGCGCAGCGTGAGCGCGTAGGCCAGCGACCGCCGGCCGGGCGGCACCGGCGCGCCGGTGTAGACGTCGAAGAGCCGCAGCCCCTCCAGCAGCTCGCCGGCGCCGTCCCGCAGCGCGGCCTCCACGTCGGCGGCCGGCACGTCGTCGCCGACCACCAGCGCCAGGTCGAGCAGCACCGGGGGGAACGCCGAGATGCGCGGGCCGACCGGCACGGCCGCAGGCGGCAGCGCGTCGACGTCGAGCTCCATGACCGATGTGCGCGCGGGCAGGTCGAGGGCGGCGCACACCCGCGGGTGCAGCTCGCCGGCGTGCCCGACCACGCGGTCGCCGACGAGCAGCTCGGCGCAGCGGCCGGGGTGCCAGGGCGCGTACTCACCCGCCCGGACCGTCAGCTCGACGCCCGCGGCGGCGGCGACGATCCGCGCCGCCTCCACCGCGTCGGCCCAGCTCGCCGGGCGGCCCGGCCCCCACCAGCCCCGCGGCTCGCGGTTGCCGGTCAGCGCCACGGCCACGTGCCAGGGCTGCGGCGGCACCGCGCCGAGCAGCGCGGCCAGCGTCTCGTCGTCCGGACGGCGGTCGACGCCGGGCACCGGCGCCGGCGTGCGGACCCCGCCCAGGAACACCCGGCCGTGCTCGAACAGGGCGACGTCGCGCTGGCCGCGGGCGAGGTTGCGGGCCAGCGTGGCCAGCAGGCCGGGCAGCAGCGTGGTGCGCAGCGCCGGCTCCTCCTCCGACAGCGGGTTGCGGACCAGCACCAGCTCCCGGCGCGGGTCGTCGCCGGGCAGGCCGAGGGTGTCGAGCACCCCCGGGGCGATGAACGGGTAGGCCGGCGCCTCGACGTACCCGGCCTCGGCGAGCGTGCGGCCGACGCTGCGCCGGCGGCGCTGGGTCTCGGTCAGCCCGCGCCCGGGCGGCGCGGTCGGCAGCACCGAGGGCACCTCGTCGTAGCCGGCCAGCCGGACGACCTCCTCCACGAGGTCGGCCGGGTCGGTGAGGTCGGGCCGCCAGGACGGCGGGACGACGTCGAGCAGCTCGCCGTCCGCGGTGATCACGCACCCGACGGCGTCGAGCAGCTCCACCACCTGCCGGGCGTCGTAGGGGACGCCGGCGATCCGGGCCGGGCGCAGCGGGTCCAGCCGGATCGGCCGCCGCGGCGCGCGGGTGTCGACGTCGACCGGCGTGCCGACCACGCGGGCGCCGCCGTACTCGGCGAGCAGCGCGGCGGCGCGGGCCAGCGCCGCCGTCGTCATCTCGGGGTCGACGCCGCGCTCGAAACGCTTGGCCGCCTCGCTGGGCAGCCGGTGCCGGCGGGCGGTGCGCGCGACCCCGGTGGGCTCCCAGTGCGCGGCCTCGAGCAGCACGCTGGTCGTCCCGTCACCGATCTCGGTGGAGGCGCCGCCCATGACCGCGGCCAGCCCGATCGGCCCGCTGTCGTCGGTGATCAGCAGGTCGTCGGCCGACAGCACCCGCGCGACGCCGTCCAGGGTGGTCAGCTTCTCGCCCTCGCGGGCCAGCCGGACGGTGATCGGCCCGCGGACGGCGTCCCGGTCGAAGGCGTGCATCGGCTGGCCGAGCTCGAGCATCACGTAGTTGGTGACGTCGACGGCCAGCGAGATGCTGCGGACGCCGGACTGGGCCAGCCGCCGGCGCATCCACCACGGGCTCGGCGCGGTGGGGTCGAGGCCCTCCAGCGCGATCATCGAGAACCGGTCGCAGCGGTCGGGGTCGGCGACGGTGACCTGCCAGGCGGGCTCCCCCGACCAGGCCGGCGGGGTCACCGCGCCCGGGTCGCGCCAGCCGACCGCCAGGCCGGTGCCCATCTCGCGGGCCAGGCCGCGCATCGCCAGGCAGTAGCCGCGGTCGGGGGTGATCGCCAGCTCGATGACGACGTCGTCCAGCCCGACCAGCGGAGCGGCCGGCGTGCCCGGGGCGGGCGCGTCGTCGCCGAGCACGAGGATGCCGGTGTGGTCGTCGCCGATGCCCAGCTCCCGGGCCGAGGCGATCATCCCGTCGGAGATCCGGTCGTAGGTCTTGCGCGAGGCGATCTCGAACCCGCCGGGCAGCACCGCGCCGGGCAGCGCGACCACCACGGCGTCGCCGGCGGCGAAGTTCCGCGCGCCGCAGACGATCCCCCGCGGCTCCTCCTCACCCACGTCGACCCGGCAGTACCGGATCGGCTTCTTGAACTCGGTGAGCTCCTCGATCTCCAGCACCCGGCCGACGACGAGCGGGCCGGTGACCGGCTCGGGGCGGTGGATCTCCTCGACCTCGAGGCCGAGCCGGACGAAGGCGGTGTCGAGCTCCTCGACCGTCGTCCCCGCGGGGATGTCGACGTACTCGGCCAGCCAGCCGATCGGAACCCTCACTGCTCAACTCCGAATGCCCTCGTGAACCGGATGTCGCCCTCGACGATGTCGCGCATGTCGCCCACGCCCGAGCGGAACTGCAGGGCCCGCTCGATGCCCATGCCGAAGGCGAAGCCCGTGTACTCCTCCGGATCGATGCCGCAGGCGACGAGCACCCGCGGGTTGACCATCCCGCAGCCGCCCCACTCGACCCAGCGCGGGCCGTCGCGGTGCTCGGGGAACCAGACGTCGAACTCCGCCGACGGCTCGGTGAACGGGAAGTACGAGGGCCGCCAGCGGGTGACCGCGTCCGCCCCGAACAGCGCCCGGGCCAGGTGGTCCAGGGTGCCGCGCAGGTGCGCCATGGTCAGCCCGCGGTCGATCGCCAGCCCCTCGACCTGGTGGAACACCGGGGTGTGCGTCGCGTCGAGCTCGTCGGTGCGGTACACCCGGCCGGGCGCCACGATGTAGATGGGCGGCCGCCGCTCGAGCATGGTGCGCGCCTGCACCGGGCTGGTGTGCGTGCGCAGCACCAGGCCGGAGTCCTCGGGCGCGACGAAGAAGGTGTCCATCATCGAGCGGGCGGGGTGGTCGCGGCCGATGTTGAGCGCGTCGAAGTTCAGCCACTCGGCCTCGAGCTCGGGGCCGTCGGCGACCTCGTAGCCCATGCCGACGAAGACGTCGGCGATCCGGTCGGTGAGCGTGGTCAGCGGGTGGCGGGCACCGCGCGGCCGCCGGTCCCACGGCAGCGTGACGTCGACCCGCTCCTCGGCGAGCACCCGGGCGTCGCGCTCGGCCTCGAGCTCGGACAGCCGTCCCTCGTACGCCGCCGTGACGGCGACGCGGGCGGCGTTGACCCGCTTGCCGGCGTCGGCGCGGGCGGCCGGCGGCAGCGCGCCGAGCTCGCGGCGGGCCAGCAGCACCGGCGCGCGGTCGCCGAGGTGCGCGGGGCGCACGGCGGCGAGCTGCTCGAGGCCGTCGGCGTCCTTGAACGCCTCGAGCGCCGCCTGCACCGCGGCGTCGAGGGCCTCGGGCGAGAGGGCCGCGACCTGCTTGGGGTCGTAGGGATCGTTGGCGCCGGACACGGGAGGCCATTCTGCCCGGCGCCCTCCCCCGCCCGCCGCCGGGTTTCCGGCCGCGTCGGCGGCCGGTGCTGGAACGGGGTGAGGGCCGCCGCGGGTGCGCCGGACGAGGAGGACGGCGTGGCGGTGCTGCTGGCGCTGCTCTCGGCGCTCGCTTGGCGGCACCGCATCACCGCAAGGGCACGCACAACACCGCAGAACCTGGTCCGTCGGAGCCCGGCTCGTCGCGCTCATCACCCTGTGCGGCCACCCGTTCGGGTCAGCCGCCCCGGGATCGGCTGAGGGGCCGCGCCGGCGGCGACGATGGTCCCCAGGTGGAGCAGCACACCGCGGAGAGCACCCTGGACGACGCCCTGGCCCCGGGCGGGGTGCGCAGCGTCTTCCAGCCCATCGTCGAACTCGACACCGGCCGGGTGGTCGCCTACGAGGCCCTGGCCCGCGGGCCGGTCGGCTCCCTCGAGCGCCCGGACGCACTCTTCGCCGCCGCCCGCGCCGCCGGCCTGCTCGCGGAGCTCGACGACGCCTGCCGCACGGCCGCGTTCCGCGGCGCCGTCGAGGCCGCGCTGCTCGCGCCGCTGACCGTCTTCGTCAACGTCGAGCCGGAGGTGCTCGACACCGCGCCGCTGGCCGAGCTGCTGGCGATCGCCGAGGCCGCCCCGGGCGAGCTGCGGGTCGTCCTGGAGATCACCGAGCGGGCGCTGGCCGCGCGGCCGGCCGAGCTGCTGCGGACCGTCGAGCGGGTGCGCGGCGCCGGCTGGGGCGTGGCGGTGGACGACGTCGGCGCCGAGCCGATGTCGCTGGCGTTCCTGCCGCTGCTGCGGCCCGACGTCGTCAAGCTCGACCTGCGCCTGGTCCAGGAGCAGCCCGGGCCCGCGATCGCCGAGATCATGAACGCGGTCAACGCCTACGCCGAGCGCTCCGGCGCGGCGGTGCTCGCCGAGGGGATCGAGACCGACGAGCACCTGGCCATGGCCCGCGCGCTGGGCGCGACGCTCGGCCAGGGCTGGCTGTTCGGCCGTCCCGGCCCCGGCGCGGTGACCGGCCGCCCGGCCGGCACGCTGGCCCGGCCGTCGGCCGCGCCCGAGGACGTCGACCGCTCCCCCTTCGCCTGCCTGCCCGGCACCGTTCCACTGCGCCGGGCGCCGAAGGCCCTGCTGATCGAGCTGTCCAAGCAGCTGGAGCGCGAGGCGATGCGGCTCGGCGACACCTGCGTCGTCGCCGCCGCCTTCCAGGAGGCCCGGCACGTCACGCCCGCCACCGCGCGGCGCTACGCCGACCTGGTCGGGCGCGCCGCGTTCGTCTGCGCGCTGGGCCAGGACCTGCCGGTCGAGCCGCTGCCCGGCGTCCGCGGCGCCGACCTGCGGCCCGGCGACCCGGTGCGCGGCGAGTGGGACGTCGTCGTCCTCGCCCCGCACTTCTCGGCGGCGCTGCTCGCCCGCGACCTGGGCGACGACGGCCCGGACCTGGAGCGCACCTTCGAGTACGCGGTCACCTACGAGCGCGACACCGTCGTCCGGGCGGCGACCGCGCTGCTCTCCCGGGTCGCCCCCGCCGCCCCGGGGACGCTGCCGACCCGCGCGCCCGCCGCCGTCCGGTCCGGCCGCGACCCGCTGCTGGAGCGGGCGCTGGCCGCCGAGCGGGAGCTGCGGGCCGAGCGCGTCCGCAGCCGCGGCTACCTCACCCGCATCGAGGAGCTGGCCGGCTGCGACCCGGTGACCGGCCTCCCCGGCCGCGAGCAGCTCGCCGAGCAGGTGGAGACGGCGCTGTGGTCGGCCCGCGCGGGCGACGACGGGCTGGCGCTGCTGCTGATCGACGTGGACGGCGTGCTGTCGGCCACGGGCATGTGGGGCCACGACGCCGGCGAGGAGCTGCTGCGCACGGCCGCCGGACGGCTGCGCGGCGCGCTGCGCCGGGGCGATCTGCTGGCCCGGCTCGGGGGGCACGAGTTCGTGGTGGCGCTGCGCGAGCTGGATCCGGGGACCGCCGCGGTGCAGGCGCGGCGCATCGCCGGCGAGCTGCTCGAGCTGGTGCGCCGGCCGGTCCGGCTGCGCGGCGCCGACCTCCCCGTCGGGGCGCGGGCCGGCGTCGGGGTGTACCCGGCCGACGGCCCGGACTTCGCCGACCTGCTGCGGGCCGCCTCGCTCAACCGGCACGAGCGCACGCCGGCCTGAGCCCGGCCGGCCACACGGACGCCGGATTCCTGTCGGACCCGCCTGACATGGTGGGCCGATGC
Source organism: Geodermatophilus sp. SMS 5-13 (assembly GCF_059428245.1). Taxonomy (NCBI): domain Bacteria; kingdom Bacillati; phylum Actinomycetota; class Actinomycetes; order Geodermatophilales; family Geodermatophilaceae; genus Geodermatophilus; species Geodermatophilus sp. SMS 5-13. The sequence goes on along the minus strand of NZ_CP165729.1, from coordinate 2,680,215 downwards.
TGAACGAGGTGGCCGACGGCGTCTGGGTCCGGCAGAGCGAGTGGGTCTGGAGCAACACCACCGTGGTGCGCGGGGACGGCGGTGTGATCCTGGTCGATCCCGGCATCCATGGTTCCGAGCTCGACGAGCTCGCCGACGACGTGGACCGGCTCGGCCTTCCGGTGGCCGCCGGGTTCTCCACGCACCTCCACTGGGACCACCTGCTCTGGCATGCCCGCTTCGGCGACGTGCCGCGCTACGCCATGCCCGACGCCGCCCACGCCGCCCCCGGAGTGCGGGAGCGGGCGCAGGCGATGGCGGCGGAGAGCGCGACGGGCATCCCGCTCGAGATGATCGGGCTGGTCACCCCGCTGCCCTCCGACGGCGGCCCGATACCGGGCGAGCTCGTCGAGCACCAGGCGCACGCCATCGGCCACGCCGCGGTCCTCCTCGCCGACCGCGGCGTCCTGCTCGCCGCCGACATGCTCTCCGACGTCCTGATCCCGCTCCTCGACCCTCGCCGTCCCGATCAGGTGGGCGCCTACGGGACGGCACTCGACCGGCTGGGTGCGGCCGCCCGGCACGTCGACGTCGTGGTCCCCGGCCACGGCGCGGTCGCCGAGGGGCCCGAGGTGGCGGCCCGCCTCGCCGCCGACCGCGCCTACATCGACGCGCTGCGGCGAGGCGAGGAACCGGTCGACGCACGGCTCGACCAGGACTGGCTCGCCGGCCCCCACCGGTCGAACCTGGAACTGGCCCGGCAGTCCTCCGGATGAACGGTGCCGGACGGTCAGTCGGGCACGGTGTCCAGCAGCTCGACCGGGAACGGCGGCCGGTCGACGCCGACCACCCGGGTGTTGCCCCACACGTCGCCCTCGGTGGCCTCGGCCCGCGCGCTGCCGTGCGGCGTGGTGAGCACCAGCACCGTCCGCGGCGGACACCCGGCCGCGACGCGGCCGCTCCACACCAGCCGCCCGGCCAGCGGGTCGAAGCGCGCGGCGAGCACGGCGCGGGCCGTCCGCGGCGGCTCCCCCTCGACCGCCACGGTCACCTCGCCCTCGAAGCCCTCGAAGCCCTCGAAGCCCTCGTCGCTCATGCACTCCTCCGCGGGGGCAGCAGCGCACCGAGGCCGCCGTGGGCGAGGTCGGTGAGCTGGTCGACCAGGTCGTGGGCCGGCACCGGACGCGTGCCCGACCACCAGTGCGCGGTCAGCTGGACCATGCCGACGACGCCGTAGGCCCAGGTCATCGCGGGGGCCGGGGCGCGACCCGCCTCGGTCAGCCGCTGGCTCATCAGCACCCCGAGCGCCTCGGCGATCTCCCGCTCGGTGGCCGCGACGAGGTCACGGCGGCCGGTGCGCCCGGCGTGGGCGTAGGCGAAGCGGTAGAGCGCCGGCTCGTCCTCGATGAGCGCGACGAACGCGGCGATGACCGCCCGCAGCCGGTCGCGGTCGTCGGCCCGCTCGACCGCCAGCTCGCCCAGCAGCCGCGGGAGCAGCACCGCAGTGGAGATGCGCTCCAGGACGGCGTCGATCAGCTCGTCCTTGTCGCTGAAGTACCGGTAGATGACCGTCTTGGACACCCGCGCCTCCCGGGCGACGTCGTCGACGGCGAAGTCCGGACCCGCCCGGCGCACCGCCTCGACGGCCGCGCCGACCAGCTCCTCCCGGCGGGCCCGCCGGTGCTCGGTCCACCGCGCGCGGCGCCCGTCCGGCGCGGCGGCCTCCCGGCGGACCGGAACGCCCCGGTCGGCCACGGTTTGCATGTGTTCCACGGTAACAGCTACCTTTCGTTACAGCTTTCCGTCGTCATCCCCCCGAGGAGTGCTGCCGATGACCGCCACCCTGTCGCAGCCCGGTACCCATCGGACGGCGAAACGCCCCGTCGACCGGCAGGAGATCTCCGCCCGCCTGCTGAGCTCAGCGGCCAGGAAGTCCTACGACCCGGCCGTCGACATCGACTGGGACGCGCCGATCCCCGCCGACCGCTACGGGCTGTCACCGGAGTGGTCGACGCTGTACGGGACGCCGCTGTGGGACCGGCTCTCCGAGGAGCAGCGGGTCACGCTGACCGTCCACGAGTACTGCTCGATCTCGGGCGTCGGCATCTGGTTCGAGCACCTGCTCATGCAGCTCGTGCTGCGCGACATCTACGGCGACGACCCGGCGCAGCCGCACGTGCAGTGGGCGCTGACCGAGATCGCCGACGAGTGCCGGCACTCGGTCATGTTCGCCCGGACGGCGCAGACGTTCGGCGCGCCGTCCTACCAGCCGCCGCCGGCGATCCTGGCGCTCGGCAGGGCCTTCGCGGCCCGGGCCGACGGGCCGGCCGCGTACGCGGCGATCCTGGTGGTCGAGGAGATCCTGGACATCTTCCAGCGCGACCTCATGAAGGACGAGCGGGTGCAGCCGCTCACCCGCGCCACCAGCCAGATCCACGTGGTCGAGGAGGCGCGGCACATGCGCTTCGCCCGCGAGGAGATCGCGCGGCGGACGCCGGGGCTGTCGGGCTGGCAGCGCCGCAAGCACCGGACGCTGGTCGCGTCGGTGGCCGCGATCGCCGTCGACAACCTGGTCCAGCCGGGCGTCTACGCCGCCGCCGGGCTCGACCCGCGGGAGGCGCGGGCGGCGGCGCGGGCCAACGAGCACTACGCCGCGAAGCTGCGGGCGGCCGCGGCCGGGCTGGTGTCGTTCCTGCGCGAGGTCGGCCTGATCGGCGGCCCGTCCGAGCTGCTCTGGAAGCGTGCGCGCGTGGTCTGAGGGACTTTCGGCGCCGAAAGTCCCTCAGACCTGGGCGAGCTGGGTGGCGTAGAGGAAGATCGCGGCGGCGGCGGCCAGGTTGAGGCTCTCCGCCCGCCCGCGCATCGGGATCCGCACCCGCGCATCGGCGGCGGCCGCCAGAGCGGCCGGCACCCCGCGGGCCTCGTTGCCGAACAGCCACAGCACCGGCCCCGCCAGCCGGTCGCCCAGCTCGCCGAGGGACACCTCGCCCCCGCCGTCGGCGGCCAGCACGGTCACACCGGCGTCCCGCAGCCGGCCGAGCAGCGGCTCCAGCGGCGTCGAGCGGACGACGTCGACGTGGAACAGGCTGCCCGCACTGGCCCGCACCGCCTTGCCGCCGTAGGGGTCGGTCGAGCCGGCGCCGAACACGACGGCGCCCGCGCCGCAGGCGTCCGCCGTCCGCAGCACCGTGCCGGCGTTGCCCGGGTCATTGAGCTCGGCGAGCGCGACCGCCAGCCGGGGCGGCGCGGCGACCACCCGCTCGGCGGGGACGTCGCGCAGCGCGCAGACGGCGACCAGGCCCTGCGGGGTGACCGTCTCCGACAGGCTCGCCGCCGCCTTCTCCGTCATCAGGCGGAGCGGCACCGGCGAGCCGTCCAGCAGGTCGGCCGACGCCGCGGCGGCGGCGGGCGTGGCGAGGACCTCCCGCACGGACGACGGATCGGCCAGCGCCTCGCGCACCGCCTGGCGGCCCTCGGCCAGGAACGCCCCGGCGGCATCGCGGCCCGCGCGGCGGGTGAGCTTGCGCGCGGCGACGATGCGCGCCGAGCGCTCGGTCAGCTGCTCCATCGACGGGTCCCCCGTGCGCACGAAGGTCCCCCTCCGAGGCTCCGGAGAGGGACCTTCGTGCGCGAACGGACCGATCAGGCGGCCTGACCGCCGGCCGGCGCGGCGGCGACGGCGGCGCGGGCGGTCTCGACCAGCGCGGCGAACGTCGCGGGCTCGTTGACCGCGAGCTCGGCGAGCACGCGGCGGTCGAGCTCGATGCCGGCCAGCTTCAGGCCCTGCATGAACCGGTTGTAGGTCATGTCGTTCTGGCGGGCCGCGGCGTTGATCCGGGTGATCCACAGCTTGCGGAAGTCGCCCTTGCGGACCTTGCGGTCGCGGTAGGCATAGGTGGCCGAGTGGAGCACCTGCTCCTTGGCCTTGCGGTAGAGCCGGGACCGCTGACCGCGGTAGCCGCTGGCGGCCTCGAGGGTCGTCCGGCGCTTCTTCTGGGCGTTGACCGCCCGCTTCACGCGTGCCACGTGAGCTCCTTCTTCTCGTTACGGGAGGGCGGTCAGATGCCCAGCAGCTTCTTCAGGTTCTTGGCGTCGGCGGGCGACACCACCTGGTCGGAGTCCAGCCGGCGCTTGCGGGTCGAGGACTTGTGCTCGAACTTGTGCTGGTTGTTGGCCTGCTCGCGCATGAGCTTGCCCGTGCCGGTGACGCGCACGCGCTTGACCGTGCCCTTGTGGGTCTTCTGCTTCGGCATGTCCTCTGTGTCCTGTTCGTCGTCTGTCGGCACCTCGCGGCAGCGTGCAGCTGCCGCACGGCACCACCTCGGTGCTGCGGTGGTTCGGTGCGCGGCCGGGGCCGTCAGGCGCTGGGCGCCTGCTCCTGGCCCGCGGCCTGCTCGCCCTTCCCCTGCCGGCGGCCGCCCTGCTGGGCCTGCGCCTGGGCGTTGCGGTGCGGGGCGATCACCATGACCATGTTGCGGCCGTCCTGCTTCGGGTTGGACTCGACGACGCCGAGCTCGGCGACGTCGGCGGCCAGCCGCTGCAGCAGCCGGTAGCCCATCTCGGGCCGCGACTGCTCACGACCGCGGAACATCACGGTGATCTTGACCTTGTCGCCGCTCTTGAGGAAGCGCTCGACGTGGCCCTTCTTGGTCTCGTAGTCGTGCGGGTCGATCTTCAGGCGCAGCCGCATCTCCTTGATGACGGTGAGCGCCTGGTTCCGCCGGGCCTCGCGGGCCTTCTGGGCGGACTCGTACTTGAACTTCCCGTAGTCCATGAGCTTGACGACGGGCGGCCGGGCCATGGGCGCGACCTCGACGAGGTCGAGCTCGGAGTCCTGGGCCAGGCGCAGCGCCTCGCCGATCGGCACGATGCCGACCTGCTCACCCTCCGGTCCGACCAGGCGGACCTCGGGGACGCGGATACGGTCGTTGATGCGGGGCTCGGTGATGGCCTCTCCTCTGCTGCTGCATGGTGAGGAGTCGCTGCCCGACCGGGCACCGGAACGACAAAGGCCCCGCGAGCGATGGTGCTCGCAGGGCCCACTCGCCGGCACGGCACGGGTGGTGAACCCGTGCGCGACGCGGGACCGGCGGTGCGCCGATTCCGCGATCCGGGGACCTGGACGTCGCGGGCGACGCCAGGTGGGAGCGGGCTCCTCTTGGTCAGCGGCCCGGGGGCCGCTGGTGGTTCGCGCGCCTCGGTGTAGCAGGGAGGCACGCCCATGCTACAGCGCCGCGTCCGCCCGGGTCATTCCCGGTGCTCCGGCGCGGATCCGGCGCCGCTGCGGCTGGCCGCCAGCAGCGCCCGCAGCCCCTCCACGGCGGCCACCGCCCGCTCCTTGTCGATCGCCTGCACGGCGAGGACGGCGATCTCCTCACCGTTGCGGAGCTCCAGCGCCGCCCACGCCGACGTCCGCTCGAACCGGACGGCGCGCACCGCCGTCCACGGCAGGTCGTGCGAGCCGAGGATGTTGCGGACCCGCACGCCGGCCGCGTCGCCGTCCACCCGGGCCCGCCCCAGCAGCAGGATCCCGGCGGCGAGCAGCACGCCCAGCCCGGCGATGGCCACCTGGTCGGCACCCCCGAACGACACCACGCCGGTCGAGGACTCCGGCAGCGTCAGCGCGGCGACGGCCATCGCGGCCAGGACGACCACGGCGACCGCGGCGCAGATCTGCCGCATCCGGCGCGGCACGGCGGTGACGGGGCGGACGGCGGACGGCACGCCCCCATGCTGCCAGCCGCTGCTGTGAGCCCAGGGGCGCCTGGCAGAGTGCCGGTCGTGGAGATCACCGGAACCGCGCAGCACGAGGCCTGGCCGGCCCGGGCACTCCCCCCGGTCGAGCGGCTCGCCGCGGACCTCTGGTCGGTCCCGGTACCGATCCCGCACGGCGGGCTGCGCTACGTGAGCGTGTACGTCCTCGGGCTCGACGGCGGCGGCCTGGGCCTGGTCGACACCGGCTGGGGCAGCGACGAGGCCTGGACGGCGCTGACCGCGGGCCTGGCCGAGATCGGCGGCTCGGCCGCCGACGTGCGCGGCGTGCTCGTCACCCACCTGCACTTCGACCACCTGGGCCTGGCCGGCCGGGTCCGGGAGGCCTCGGGCGCCTGGGTGGGGATGCACCCGGCGGACGCGGCGGTCATCGGCTCCCCCGTGCACCGCGACCCCGAGGCCTCGGTCGCCGCCGAGGTGGCGTTCCTCGTGTCCCTCGGCGCCGATCCCGCCGACGCGGCCGAGGACGTCGGCCCTCCGGCGCACCACGCCCCGTTCTCCGGCATGGCCCAGCCCGACCGGCTCCTCGAGGACGGCGACCTGGCCGACCTGCCGGGCTGGCGGATGCGCGCCGTCCACACCCCCGGGCACACGCCGGGCCACCTCTGCTTCGCCGAGGAGCGCACCGGCCTGCTGTTCTCCGGCGACCACGTGCTGCCGCGGATCAGCCCGAACATCTCCACCACGCACGACGGCCTCGCCGACCCGCTGCGCGAGTACCTCGGCTCCCTCACCCGGATCGCCGGGCGCGGCGAGCCGGCCGAGGTGCTGCCCGCCCACGAGTGGCGCTTCCGCGGGCTGGCCGAGCGCACCGATCAGCTGGCCGCGCACCACGAGCACCGGCTGGCCGAACTGCTCGCCGCGGTGCGGGAGCACCCCGGCAGCACGCCGTGGCAGCTGGCCGCGTACCTCACCTGGTCGCGGCCGTGGGAGCAGTACGAGCGGCGGATGCGGATCTTCGCCGTCACCGAGACCGACGCCCACCTGCGGCTGCTGGCCAGCCGGGGGCAGGTCGTCAGCAGCGGCGGCGCCGTCCCCACATGGGTCGCCGCCGTCCGATGACGTCCCCCGCGGACCTGGCCGGCCGGCTGCGGGCCGCGCCGCCGGGTCTGGGGCCGGTGCGGCTGGTCTGCGTCGACGGGCCGGCCGGCGCGGGCAAGACCACCTTCGGCGGGCGGCTGGCCCAGGCGCTCGGCCCCGCCGCCGGGCTGGTGCACATGGACGACCTCTACGCGGGCTGGACGCTCACCGGCGCCGCCGCGCGGCTGGCCGCCGGCGTGCTGCGCCCGCTCGCCGAAAGCCGGCCCGGCGGCTATCACCGCTTCGACTGGGCAGCCGGCCGGTTCGCCGCGACCGCGACCGCCGTGCCGGTGCCCGAGGTGCTCGTCGTCGAGGGCTGCGGCTCGTGCCCGGCCGCGCTCGACCCGTTCACCACCCTCCGCGTCTGGGTCGAGGCGCCGCGGGAGCTGCGCCTGGCCCGGGGCCTGGACCGCGACGGGCAGCACTACGCGGAGCACTGGCGGCGCTGGCAGGCGATGGAGGCCGCGTACTTCGCCGCCGAGCGCACCCGGGACCGGGCCGACGTCCTCGTCGACGGCACCGGCGGGCGGGGAGCCTGACCTGCGCGGCGGCGGCTACGCTGAGGTGTCGCGGTCCATCGAAGACACGGTGGAGCGGCGACGTGCTGGATCGGGGTGTGCCGTTGAACCGGCAACCGTCATCGAACTCCGCACTGCCGCTGGCCGACGAGCTCTCGGCCGTCTTCGCCCGGATGTCGGGCCTCCTGCTGTCCCACGAGACGGTGACCACCGCGCTGGGCCTGGTCACCTCCCTCGCCGTCGAGACGGTCCCGGGCTCGACGAGTGCCGGCGTGAGCATCATCGACGAGCGCGGCTGCCGGACGTCGGGCGCGACCGATCCGCTGACCGAGCAGGCCGACGGGCTGCAGTACGAGCTGGACGAGGGACCGTGCCTGGCGGCGACCGCGCTGCGCCAGGTGGTCCGGGTGGACGACATCGCCGCGGAGCCCCGCTGGCCCCGCTGGGCGATCGCGGCGGCCCCCCTCGGCCTGCGCGCCTCGCTGAGCGCGCCCATGGTGGTCGCCGACCGTGCCCTCGGCGCGGTCAAGGTGTACGCCGAGCAGCCGGGGGCCTTCGACGCCCACGCCGAGCACCTGCTCACCCTCTTCTCGGGGCAGGCGGCGATCTTCGTCGCCAACGTGCAGTCCTACGAGCGGGCGCAGCGGCTCACCGACGACCTGCGCCAGGCCGTCCGGGCGCGCGACGTCGTCAGCATCGCCAAGGGCGTGCTCATGGCCCGGCACGGCGTCGACGAGGACGGCGCGGTCGGGATGCTGCTCGCCCGCGCCACCCAGGACGCCGTCCAGCTGCGCGACGCGGCGCGCGCCGTCGTCGACGCCGCCGTGCGCCGGCGCCGGTGATGTCCCGCCCAGAGGCGCCGTCCCCCGAGGAGAAGCAGCGGACGGCGCTGGAACTCGGTTACCGGAACGCCGATCTGACCCTCGAGCAGCTGTGGATCAGGTACTTCGCGCTCGGCGGCAACTTCGACCTGGTGGACGTCGACGCCTACCTGACCGGGCTGACGGCGTTGCCGGCCATGGACCGGGACATGCTGGCCCACGCGGTGAACGAGCGGCTCGACGAGCTGCGCTGGCAGCGGCGCGTGCCGTACAGCCACGTGATCCGGGAGCGACGTCCGGCCAGCGGGCCCTTCGCCGCCATGGTCAACCTGCTGGAGACCGCCCACACCGCGCCACCGGAGCGGCTGGCCGCGGTCGCGGCGACCGCCGGCCGGGCGATGGACGTCGACCTCAGCCTCCGCCTGATCGACCACGACCAGCGGCGGCTGCGCTGCGTGCCCGTCTCCGGACGGGACGAGGTCCCCCCGCTGGCCGTGGAGGGCACGCTGCCGGGTCGGGTGTTCCAGACGGGGCGGATCCTCCCGTCGGAGGACGAGGTCCATCCACGCCTGTGGGTGCCGCTGGTCGACGGCACCGAGCGGCTGGGTGTCCTCGAGGTGGGCCTGCACTCCCCCGCCGACCTCTACGACCCGATGCTGCGGGAGCACTGCACGTGGCTGGCCGCGCTGCTCGGCCATCTCGTCGCCTCGATGAGCCCCTACGGCGACGAGCTGGAGCGGGCCCGCCGGGAGCTGCCGCGCTCGCCGTCGGCGGAGCTGGTCTGGCAGCAGTTGCCGCCCCTGACCGCCTCGACCGGCGCCTTCGTCATCTCCGGGAAGATCGAGCCGACCTACGACGCGGGCGGGGACGCCTTCGACTACGCGCTGTCCGAGGACGTGGTGTCGCTGGCGATCTTCGACGCGATGGGGCACGGCCTGTCGGCCGGGCTCATGGCCGCCGCGGCCCTCGCCGGCTACCGCAGCGCGCGCCGGGACCGGCGCGGACTGGTCGACCAGGTGCGGGCGATCGACGAGGTCGTCGCCGGGTCCTTCCGGGACAGCGCGTTCGTGACCGGCGTGCTGGCCGAGCTGGACCTGTCCTCCGGCCGGCTGCGCTACGTCAGCGCCGGCCACCCGCCGCCGCTGCTGCTGCGCGCCGGAAGGGTGGTCAAGGTCCTGGGCGGCGGGCGCCGGGTGCCGTTCGGCCTCGAGGCCGCCCGCCCGACCGTCGCCGAGGAGGTGCTGCAGCCGGGCGACTGGCTGGCGCTCTACACCGACGGGGTCACCGAGGCCCGTGATCCCTCCGGCGTCGGATTCGGTGAGGAGCGGCTGGTCGACTTCCTGCGCCGCGCCCTGGCCGCGGAGCAGCCGCCGCCGGAGACGGTGCGCCGGCTGACCCACGCCGTCCTGGCGCACCAGAACGGCGTCCTCCAGGACGACGCGAGCATCCTGCTGGCCTCCTGGCGGCACGGCCGCGCGGGCTGACCAGGCGCGACACATTGCCGCAACGCGGGCACCCCACCATGGGCGGGTGCCTTCGCCTGCCGTGCCGGACGCCGACCCCGACGCCCTCCTGCCCCTGGCCGGGTACACGGTCGCGGTGACCGCGGCGCGCCGCAAGGAGGAGCTGGGCGCGCTGCTCGACCGCCGCGGCGCCCGCGTGGTCCACGCCCCGGCGATCCGGATCGTGCCGCTGGCCGACGACTCCGAGCTGGTCGCGGCGACCCGGGCCGTGCTCGCCGCGCCGGTCGACCTGGTGGTGGCCACGACCGGCGTGGGGTTCCGCGGCTGGCTGGAGGCCGCCGAGGCGTGGGACCTGCCGCTGGTGGAGCACCTGCGCCCGGCGCGGGTGCTGGCCCGCGGTCCCAAGGCGCGCGGCGCGATCCGCGGTGGCGGGCTGGTCGACGCCTGGTCGCCGGAGTCCGAGTCCTCCGCCGAGGTGCTCGAGCACCTGCTCTCCGGCGCCGAGGGCCCGCTGCGGGGACGCCGGATCGCCGTCCAGCTGCACGGCGACCCGCTGCCCGACTTCGTCGAGGGGCTGCGCGCCACCGGCGCGGACGTGCTGACCGTGCCGGTCTACCGCTGGGTGCTGCCGGAGGACGTCGGCCCGGTGCAGCGGCTGGTGGCCTCGGTGGTGGCCGGCGGGGTGGACGCGGTGACCTTCACCAGCGCCCCGGCCGCGGCGTCGCTGCTGCAGGTGGCCGGGGACCTCGGGCGGCACGCGGAGTTCGTGGCCGCCCTGCGCGGGCGGGTGCGGGCCATCGCCGTCGGGGCGGTGACAGCGGGCCCGCTGACCGCCGCCGGCGTGCCGACCTGGCAGCCCGAGCGGGCCCGGCTGGGTGCCCTGGCCCGCGAGGTCGTCGCCCGGCTGCCGGAGCGCGACCCGGTGCTCGAGGTCGCCGGGCACACCCTGCAGGTCCGCGGGCACGCCGCCGTGGTCGACGGCCGGCTGGTGGAGCTGGCGCCGGGGCCGCTGTCGGTGCTGCGGGCGCTGGCCGAGCGGCCGGGCGCGGTGGTCGGCCGGCCGGCGCTGACCGCGGGCCTGCCCGGCGGCGGGGACGCGCACGCCGTGGAGATGGCGGTGACCCGGCTGCGGGCGGCGCTCGGCGTGCCGCTGGTGCAGACCGTCGTCAAGCGCGGTTACCGGCTGGCGGCCTGAGCCCGGTAGAGGTCGCGCAGCAGCGCGATCTCGCCGCCGTGGTGCGCCAGCTCGTCGACGGCGTGCACCACGAGGGCGGCCCAGCTGTCCTCGGCGTAGGGACCCCACGCCGGCCCGAGCGGCGCCCAGATGCCGTCCTCCCCCGTCGCCACGGCGTGGTCGCGGAACGCCGCGGCCGCGGTGCGCAGGTCACGCAGCGCCGTCCCGGCGTCGCCGTGCCACGCGCGGCCCTCGACCTGCAGCGGCCGCCCGGCCGGGGACCGGCTCAGGTAGTTCGCGAAGCAGTCGGAGGCCAGGTGCCAGATCCGCCAGGCGATCGTGGTGACCGGCGCGGGGTCCGGGTCGGGGTCGGCCCAGTCGGCTCGCCAGCCGGCGTCGGTGCGCCGCACCGTCCACGCCCCGGCGACCGGCTCCCACCGGTACTCGTCGTCGGTGAGGCCGGCCAGCCGCCGGTCGAGGCGTCCCCACGCGTCGTCCCAGCCGCTGAGCAGGAGGGGCAGCACCGCTCGATCGCTCATGCCGGCGCACGCTAGCGCCGCCCGCTGACGGGCGAGATCTGCACACTCGCGGGATACCAGGGGCTGATGGCCGCGAGTGTGCAGATCTCGCGGGATACCTCAGACCCGGTGGGCGGCGCCCGGGCGGAGGTAGGCCACCCAGGTGAGGACGACGCAGACGGCGTAGAAGGCGATGAACGCGAGATAGGCGCCGTCCCCGCTGCCCGTCGTGAGGAACGACTGCCGGAACGCGAGGTTGACCAGCACGCCGCCGAACGCGCCGACCGCCCCGGCGACGCCGATGAGCGCCCCCGACATGCGCAGCGCCCGCCGGTCGGCGGCCTCGGCGTCCCCGCCCTCGGCGATCTGCTGCAGGGCCTGCGACCGGAAGATCGCCGGGATCATCTTGTAGGTCGAGCCGTTGCCGATGCCGCTGAGCACGAACAGCAGCACGAAGCCGACGACGAACAGCGGCAGCGAACCGGCCTGCGACGCCCTGAACACGATCGCCGCGCCGGCGGCCATCGCGAGGAAGGTGACGACGGTGATCCGCGCGCCGCCGAACCGGTCGGCGAGCGAGCCGCCGAGCGGGCGGATCAGCGAGCCGAGCAAGGGGCCCAGCCAGGTCAGCGACGCCGCGGCCAGCGGGGTCGCGAAGTCGTCGGTGAACTGGTTCTGCAGCACCTGGCCGAAGGCGAACCCGAAGCCGATGAACGAGCCGAACGTGCCGATGTACAGGAACGACATGATCCAGGTGTGCGGCTCGCGGGTCGCCTGGCGCATCGCCCGCGGCTGGTTGCGCGCCGTCGCCAGGTTGTCCATGACCAGCGCCGCGCCGACGGCGGCGACCACGACCAGCGGGATGTAGACCCAGAGGATCAGCCGCGGGTGCCCCGCGCCGACGGTCGCCAGCACGAGCAGGCCGACCAGCTGCACCACGGGGACGCCGAGGTTGCCGCCGCCGGCGTTGAGGCCGAGCGCCCAGCCCTTGAGCCGGTCGGGGTAGAAGGCGTTGATGTTGGCCATCGAGCTGGCGAAGTTGCCGCCGCCGACCCCGGCCAGGCAGGAGACGAGCAGCAGCGTGCCGTAGTCGACGCCCGGCTCCAGCACGATCGCGGTCGCGACGGTCGGCACGAGCAGCAGCGCGGCGCTGACGATCGTCCAGTTGCGGCCGCCGAACCGGGCGACGGCGAAGGTGTAGGGCAGCCGCACGAACGCGCCGAGCGCGGTCGGCAGCGTGGTCAGCAGGAACTTGCCGGCCGGGTCGATGCCGAACACCGGCTCGGGCAGGAAGAGCACCAGCACCGACCACAGGCTCCAGATCGAGAAGCCGATGTGCTCGGAGAAGACGGAGAAGAAAAGGTTGCGGCGGGCGACCCGCCTGCCGGTGCGCTCCCAGAAGCCGGGGTCCTCCGGGCGCCAGTCCTCGATCCAGTGCGATCGGGACGGCGCGGCGGCGACGGGGGCGGACGGCGACGTGCGGGTGGGTGCGGCCATGGCGTCCACCGTGACCGGCGCCGGTTCCCCGCCCGTTGCCGCGCGGGACGAGCCGTGTTCCGTTTCGCTCACCGCGCCTGCCCCGGTGTGGTGAGGCGGGCCGCGTCCGGCGTGCGCGCCGGTCGGGCGGCCGGGGAAGATCATCGCCGTGACCCTCCCCGCGGACGAACCGGCGCCCGGGCGCGCCCTCATCGAGTCCGGCAGCCCCGTGGCCGGATCGATGACCGGCGCCGCGGCGACGCTCGTCTTCGCGCCCGGCTCCGGCGCGGTGCGGCTCGACGCGCGGCTGGCCGCCTGCCTGCGCGCGGCGGCCGAGGAGGCCGCGGCGGTGGCGGTCCCCCGTGAGCGGGTGCGGGCCGGCGCCGTCCTCGCCTTCGCCGTCGAGCACGCGGTCACGCTCGCCCGCTCCGGGCGGCAGCTGCGCAACGACTCCTTCTTCGCCGGTCGCGGCGGGGCGCGGACCGCCGCGGGTGAGGTCATCGAGGCCGTCGTCGGCGCCGCCCGCCGCTCGGCCGACGAGCGCCGGGTGCGGCACCTGGGCTACCTGCTCGCCGAGGTGGCCGTCTCCGCCGACCTCGACGCCGAGCTCGTGGCGCGCGCGCTGCGGACCGCCGAGCAGCTGGGCTGGCGGCAGCTGGCCCTGCTGGCCGGCGTCGGCCGCCGCGACCGGGTGCCGCTGCCCATGACCCCGCTCGAGGACGAGCCGCGGGCGTGGACGGCCTGGGGTGCCCGCGAGGACCTCGCCGAGATGCAGCGCGCCGGCCTGCTCGACCCGCCGCCGGCGGTCCCCCGCCCGGGCGGCGCGGCGGTGCCCCGGCTGCGCGCCGCCGACCTGCGGCTGACCCGCCGCGGTGTGCTGGTGCACCGGCTGCTCGCGCTGGACTTCGTCCGCGACGACGCCGTCGCCGAGGCCCTCGCCGACCTCGGTCTCCCCCGCTCCTGACGGCCGACCACCGCGCCGTTACCGAACCGTGATGCGGTCCTTGTGGGTCCGCTGGGTCCCTCGTCGCGTGTAGTAGGTAGCGACGAGCGGACGGAGGACCGGGTGCGGCCCGAGCACGACCCAGACTTCGAGGACTTCGTGTCCCGCGAGCAGGCCGGGCTGCTGCGCCTCGCCGTCCTCCTGGCCGGGGACCGGGGCCACGCGGAGGACCTGGTCCAGACCGCGCTGCTGAAGTGCTACCGGCACTGGGGCCGGATCACCGGCGGCGGCGACCCGACCGCGTACGTGCGGCGGGTGCTGGTGACCACCCACACGAGCTGGCGGCGCCGGCTGGCCGGCACCGAGCAGGTGGTCGAGTCGCTGCCCGACCGCGCCTCCCCGCCCCCGCCCGAGGACGACGAGCAGCTGCGGACTGCGCTGCGCGCCCTGCCCCCGCGCATGCGCACCGCCGTCGTCCTGCGGTTCTACGCCGACCTCTCCGAGGCCCAGGCGGCCGAGGCGATGGGCTGCTCGGTCAGCACCGTGAACACCCAGACGGCCCGCGGGCTCGCCCGGCTGCGCAGCGCCCTCGCCGTCGCCCCCCTCGTCCGTGAGGAGACCCGCTGATGGACACCGCGGAGCTGCACGACCGGCTCGACCGCCTCGCGGAGCGCACCGCACCGGCGCCGCGGGAGGCCGCGCACCTCGTCCGCGCGGTCGCCGCCCGTTCGCGGGCCCGGCGCCGGCAGCGCCTGGGGGTCGGCGCGGTCGCGCTGGCCGTCGTCGCGGTCGTCGCCGCCGTCCCGGCCGTGCTCTCGTGGCGGGCCTCGGCGCCGTCCCCGGCGGCTCCGGCCACCGCGACCACCACGACGGACGCCGACGTCCTGGACGCGCCGACCCGCGGATCCCTCGCGGGGGACGCCGCCTTCGTCGAGGCCGTCCGGCAGCTGCCGTGGACGGTCGCGGACGACCCGGACGCGCCGACCGCGCAGACGGAGCCGTCCCCGGAGTCGCGGCGCGTGGTCTTCGCCGGCGACGTGCCGGGCGGGCGCTGGGCGCTGGTCGCCGCGGAGGGCGTGAGCGGCGCGCCGGGCCGCGACGCCCTGTGGTTCCTCGGGCCCGAAGGCGCCGCCGCGGACCAGCTGCAGCCGGCCCTGCTGTCCGGGGGGCTGGACGCCGACTCCACCGTCGCCCTGGCCGACGCCGGCACGGGCACACTGGTCGTCGTCGCCGCGCCGGGCGACGCGGTCGAGGTGTCGGAGCGTCCCGACGTCGCCGCCGACGGCACGGTCGGCCGCAGCTGGCGGCCCGTCGACACCGAGGACGGCGTGGCCGTCGCGACGCTGTCCCCGGTCGCGACGTATGCCGACGAGGCGGTGCGGTACCGCGTCACCCGGGACGGCGCCGAGGTGGCCACCGCCCTGCCGTCCGGCTTCCGCTCCGGCGACTACCGGCCGCCGAGCATGTCGACCACGTGGCTGCGCGGACCCGCGGACGCCACGATCGCGGCGGCGCTCGCCGCGACGTCGGCCGACGTGCTCACCCGGCTCGGGCTCTCCCCCGCCGACGTGCCGTTCAGCGTGGTGTGGTCCGGCGACGTGCCGGATGCCGACGCCGGCCCGACGCACCTGACACTGCTGACCGCGACGCTGCCCTCGGGGGCCACCTACACCGAGGCGCGGCTGACGCGCGAGGGCCTGGGCGGCATGCAGCCCGCCGCCCTGTGCGGCAGCGAGCTGCGCGCCGCCGGTGCGCCGCTGACCGAGCAGACGTTCGCCGTCCGCTGCGAGGACGCGGGCGCCCTCGTGGTCGTCGCGCCGGCCACGGCGGTCGGGATGCGCGTCCTGGACGACGGCGGGACTGCGCTGGACGACGTCGACCTCGACGGCGGCGTCGCGCTCGTGCCGATCCCACCGGGCGCGGCCGGCGTGCAGACCCTCGGGGCGGACGGCGCCGTGATCGGCGAGGTGCCGGTCATGGGCTCGGTCGATCTGAGCCGCGGGTGACCGGCGAGCCGGCCTCGGTGGTCGCGGCCCGGCAGCTGGCCGAGGAGGCGCGCTCCCGCGGGAACGTCCCGCGCCGCCGGCCGCCCCGGCCGAGACCGGCGCCGCCGCGGGACGCCCCCGACCCACGCGCTTCATCGCGATGAAGCGCGGGTCAGGGACGGCGGCGGGCGCGGAGGACGGCGTCGGCGACCGCGTGCACGTGCCCGTCCTCGCCGTGCTCGTGGCCGCGGGCGCTGCGTGGCCGCGCCTCGGCGACCTGGATCTCCCAGTCGGCGGGGTCGAGCATCGCGGCCAGCTGCTCGGCGGAGGCGAAGTACTCGGGCCGGGCGTGCTCGCGGATGCCCAGGGCCTGGTCGCTCGGGTCGTGGTTGACCACGAGCAGCGTGCCGCCCGGCGCGACGGCGGCGGCCAGCCCGGCGATCACCTTCTCCCGCACGTCGGCCGGCGGGTGCAGGAACGCGCTGGTGACCAGGTCGTAGGCGCCGGCCTCCGGCGGCTCCTCGGCGAGGTCGGCCTGCCGCCACTCCATCAGGCCGGCCAGCCCGCGCTCCTCGGCCGCCCGCCCGCCGCGCTCCAGGGCGACCTCGGACAGGTCGACGGCGGTCACCCGCCAGCCCCGCTCGGCCAGCCAGAGCGCATCCCCGCCCTCGCCGGCGCCGGCGTCCAGCGCCCGGCCGGGCGGCAGATCGGCCGCCTCGGCGACGAGGACGTCGTTCACCTTCCCGCTCCACAGGTGCGTGGCCGTCCGGTACCGCTCCTCCCACCAGGCGCGGTCGTGCACCTCGGTGGCGTGCCGGTGGACCTGCACCGCCCGGCGGGTGTCCTCCTCGACCAGGTCGCCCATGATGTGCCCGCCCGCCATGAGGCCCGCGGCCGCCGCCACGATCACCTGCGCCATCGGGTCGGCCACGTTGCCGGCCACCCACACACCGGGCACGGCGGTCGCGCCGGTCGGCCCCGCGGGGACGGCGCTGGCGAACGGGACGCCGTCGCGCAGCCGCTCCTCCGCCGCCAGCCCCAGCTGGGCCAGCAGCTCGGCCCGGGCGGTGAACCGCGGGGAGACGACGACGGCCTCGCGGTCCACCACGGTGCCGTCGGCCAGGCGGACGCCGGTCAGCCGGTCGCCGTCCGTGACCAGCTCCGCGACCGCACCCTCCACCACGGCGATCCCGCGGGCGGCGAGCCGCTCGCGCTCCTCCTCCGTCGGCTCCGGGGAGGTGTGCCGGAACAGGACGACGTCGGCGCTCCACTGCCGCCAGAGCAGCGCCTGGTGCACCGCGAAGGGGTTGGTGCCGAGGATGCCGATCGGCCGGTCGCGCACCTCGGCGCCGTGGCAGAACGGGCAGTGCAGCACGCCGCTCCCCCACTGCCCGGCGACACCGGGGACGTCGGGCAGCTCGTCGACCAGCCCGGTGGTGACCAGCAGCCGCCGGGCGCGGACCTCGGCGTCGTCCACCGCGACGACGAATCCGTCGTGCTCCCGTCGCGCCCCGGTGACCCGTCCGTCGACGACCTCGCCGCCGTAGCCGGTGACCTCGGCGCGGCCGAGCGCGTACAGCTCGGCCGGCGGGGTGCCCTCCCGGCCGAGGTAGTTGTGCACGTGCCCGGCGGGCGCGTTGCGCGGCCGCCCGTCGTCGATCACCAGCACCGACCGGCCCGCCCGGGCCAGGGTCAGCGCACCGCTGAGGCCGGCCGCACCGCCGCCGACCACCACCACGTCGTACTCGTTCCGCATGCCGAGCAGAGTGGAACAGGATCCGCCGTCTTGACAAACTTCTTTGCCGGAACGGCAAACTGGACGCATGGACTTCGACGACGTGCTCACCGGGATCGGGCCGCGGCTGCGGGCGCTGCGCCAGCAGCGCGGGGACACACTGGCCCAGCTGTCGGCCACCACCGGCATCTCGGTCAGCACGCTGTCCCGGCTCGAGTCCGGCGACCGCCGTCCCACCCTCGAGCTGCTGCTGCCACTGGCCCGCGCGCACCAGGTGCCGCTCGACGAGCTGGTCGACGCGCCGCCCACCGGCGACCCGCGGGTGCACCTCAAGCCGCGGGCCGCGCACCACGGCACCACCGTCGTCCCGCTGACCCGCCGGCCGGGCGGCATCCAGGCGTTCAAGATGGTCTACCCGCCGCGGACGCCGCCCGGCGAGCCACAGCTGAAGGTGCACGAGGGCTACGACTGGCTCTACGTGCTCGCCGGGCGGATGCGGGTGCTGCTCGGCGAGCACGACGTCGTCCTCAGCCCGGGTGAGGTGGCCGAGTTCGACACCCGCACCCCGCACTGGCTGGGCAACCCGTTCGACGAGCCGGCCGAGGTGCTCGGCCTGTTCGGCCCGCAGGGCGAGCGGCTGCACGTCCGCGCCCGCCCGAAGGGCGCCTGAACGTCGTTGTCGCCGGGACGGCGCCCGTGCCAGCATCGCGCCGTGTCCGGCACCGCCGCCGCGCGGCTGGCCCGGCTGGCCGACGGATACCTGATCACGCAGCTGCTGTACGCCGCCGTCGCGCTCGGCGTGCCGGAGGCGCTGGCCGGCGGCCCGCGGTCCCCGGAGGACCTGGCCGGCGAGCTCGGCGCCGACCCGGGCCGGCTGCGCCGGGTGCTGCGCGGGCTCGCCGCGGAGGAGGTGCTCGCCGAGCTCCCCGACGGCCGGTTCGGCCTGACGGAGACCGGTGACCTGCTGCGGGCGGGCGTGCCCGGCTCCCAGCGGGGGGCGGTGACGGCGCGGGGGCAGCTGTACTTCGGCGCCGTCGCCGGGCTGGCCGACGCCGTCCGCTCCGGCGGGACGCCGTTCGAGATCGTGCACGGGCAGCCGTTCTTCGACTTCCTCGCCGCCGCGCCGGAGCGGCTGGCCGCGTTCCAGGCGTCCATGGCCGACCGCTCGGCCCGCGAGGCCGGCGCCGTCGTCGGCGCCTACGACCCGTCCGGGTTCGCGTCGATCGTGGACGTCGGCGGCGGCGCCGGCACGCTGCTGCGCGCGGTGCGCGCCCGCGCCCCGCGCGCCGACGTCCTGCTCTTCGACCAGCCGGACGTGGTCGCCCGATCCCCCGACCTCCCGTCGGCCGGCGGCGACTTCTTCACCGCCGTCCCCGCGGCTGCGGACGCCTACCTGCTCTCCCGCGTCCTGCACGACTGGGACGACGACGACGCCGTGCGCGTGCTGCGGACCTGCCGGGCGGCCATGCGCCCCGACTCGGTCCTGCTCGTCGTCGAGGCGGTGCTGCCCGAGCGCGCCGTCGACGACCCGGCGGCGGTGCGCATGGACCTGAACATGCTCGTGCTGCTGCACGGCCGCGAGCGCACCGCCGCCGAGTTCGCCGCCCTGTTCGAGGCCGCGGGCCTGGCGCTCACCTCCGACGTCCCCACGACCGCCGGCGTGCACGTCCTCGAGGCCCGCCCGACCAGGGACCGTTAGCCCGAAAAAGTCCCTACAGGTCGACGACGAGCGCGCCGTCGACGTCGCGGACCGGGTAGGTGCGCAGGGTCAGGCCGGCGGTGGGCGAGGCTCCGTCGGACCAGCGGAACGCGTAGAGGTGCAGGGGGCAGACCAGCACGTCGACGTCGGTCTGCCCGTCGGCCAGCGGGCCGCCGGCGTGCGGGCAGACCGCCTGGGTCGCGTGCAGCGACCCGTCGCGCAGCCGGAAGACGGCGACCTGCGTGTCCCCGGCGACGAACGTGCGCCCCTCCCCCAGGGGCACGTCGTCCACCCGGCCGACGGTCCACGCGCGGACGGCGGCCGCGGCCTTCTGCTCCAGCAGGCTCATCGGACCGGCACCTTCGGCAGGTCGAGCAGCGGCAGCGCGGTCCGGAACTGGCCGGGTGTCACGGGTTCGCGTCCCTCCGCCGCCCAGGGGTCGGTGTAGGCGTCGATCGAGCGCTGGATGCCCGCGTCGAGGTCGGCCACGATCCCCTCGCCGTCCTCGAGCAGGACGTGCTTCAGACGATCCAGACCGATCCGCGGCACGAAGTCGTAGGTGCGCTCGAGCCAGTTGGCGTTCTCCCGGTAGTACTGCAGGAACCGGCCGGTCAGCTCCAGCACCGCCTCCGGGGACCCGACGGTGGCCAGCAGGTCGCCCTTGCGCACGGAGGCCCCGGCCGCACCGCCCACGTACACCTCCCACGTCCCGTTGCCGATGGCGACGACGCCGACGTCCTTGACGTAGGCCTCGGCGCAGTTGCGCGGGCAGCCGACGACGGCGAGCTTGAGCTTGGCCGGGCTCTCGATGCCCTGGAACCGGCTCTCCAGCGCGATGCCGAGCGCGGTGGAGTCCCCGAGCCCGAACCGGCAGAAGTCCGACCCGACGCAGGTCTTCACGGTCCGGAACGACTTCCCGTACGCGTAGCCCGACGGCATGCCCAGGTCGGCCCACATCGCCGGCAGGTCCTCCTTGCGGACACCGAGCAGGTCGATCCGCTGGCCGCCGGTGAGCTTCACCATCGGCACCTCGTACTTCTCGGCGACGTCGGCGATCCGGCGCAGCTGGGCCGGGGTGGTGACCCCGCCCTTCATCTGCGGGACGACGGAGAACGTGCCGTCGCGCTGGATGTTGGCGTGCACGCGGTCGTTGATGAACTTCGCGTCGTTCTCCTGGACGTACTCGCCGCCCCAGACCATCCGCAGCAGCGAGGTCAGCCCCATCTTCGACTTCGCGTCCTCGGCGCCGCCGGGGGCCAGCGCCGCGAAGACGGCGGACACGCTCCTCAGGCCCTGGGTGCGGATCGCGGCGATCAGCGCCGGCTTGGCCAGCGGGATGCCCGGCACGTACCAGGAGGCCGACTCGTCCTCGGCGAGGTCGCCGTCGGCGGCCCATTCGACGATCTGCGTGACCAGCGACTTGCAGGAGCCGCAGCCCTTGCCGGCGCGGGTGCGGTCCATGACGGCGCCGACGCTGCCGCAGCCGTCCTGCACCGCGCCGCAGATCGCGCCCTTGGAGACGCCGTTGCAGTTGCAGACCTGCGAGTCCATCGGCATCTCGGCGACGCCGACCTCCGCCGCGCCGTCGGAGAGGTCGACCAGCAACCGGATCCGCTCCTCGGGCAGCGGCGACCCGCGGTCGAACGCCTGGGTCAGATAGGCGACCTTGCGGGTGTCGCCGATCAGCGTCGCGCCGACCAGCCGGTCGTCGCGGATCACCACCGAGCAGTGCACGCCGCGCCGGGGCTCGGAGATGACGAGCACCTCGTCGTCCGGACGCTCGGGCGCCTTGACGCCCATCGTGGCGACGTCGACGCCGGCCACCTTCAGTTTCGTCGCCAGCCGGCTGCCGTGGTACTCGGCCGTCGGGTCCGTGCCGGTGAGGACGTCGGCGAGCACCTTGGCGTGCTCCCAGGCGGGGGCGACCAGCCCGTAGACGGTGCCGCGGTGCTGCGCGCACTCGCCGATGGCGTAGACGTCGGGGTCGTCGGTGCGCAGCTGGTCGTCGACCACGATCGCCCGCTCCACCTCCAGCCCCGAGCGGACGGCGACGTCGGTGTGCGGCCGGATGCCGGCGGCGAGCACCAGCATGTCCGCCGCCAGCTGCCGGCCGTCGGAGAGGACGACGCCGCGCACCCGGTCCGGGCCGAGCACCTCGCCGGTGAGGGTGGACAGGTGCACGGTGATGCCGAGTGCCTCCACCCCGGCCCGGATGATCGCGCCGGCGTCGGCGTCGCACTGCGCGCTCATCAGGTGCGGTGCGGCGTCGACCAGGTCCACCGCCATGCCGTAGGTCTGCAGCGCGCGGGCGGCCTCCAGCCCGAGCAGGCCCCCGCCGACGACGACTGCGCGCCGGTGGGTGCGGGCGGCCTCGATCATCGCCCGGGTGTCCTCGATGGTGCGGAAGCCGAAGACGCCGGGCAGCAGGCTGCCGTCCGCGCGGTGCACGCCCGTCACCGGAGGGATGAACGAGTAGCTGCCGGTGGCCAGCACCAGGTGGTCGTAGGGGGTGACCGTGCCGTCGTCGGCGTGGACGCACTTGGCGGCGGTGTCGATCCGCTCGACCCGCACGCCGGCGCGCAGGTCGACGCCGTTGTCGGCGTACCAGTCGTGGCTGTTGAGGACGATCGCGTCCTCGTGCTCCTCGCCCGCCAGCACCGGCGAGAGCATGATCCGGTTGTAGCAGCCGTGCGGCTCGTCGCCGAAGACGGTGATGCGGAACTGCTCGCCGCCGCCGCGCTCGAGCACCTCCTCGACGAAGCGGGCGCCGGCCATGCCGTTGCCGACGACGACCAGCCGGCCGCGGGCGTCGGTGTCGTCGTCGGCCAGGTGCAGCGTGGTGAGGCCGGCCGGGCGGCCGCCGAGGATCGTCGCGGCCCCTGCCGCCAGAGTTCCCGGGCGCATCAGAACTCCACCAGACCCAGGTCGACCACGAGCTCGCCGGTGACGCCGTCCGGGGCGGCGGCGTGCAGCTCGACGACGGTGCCGCCGGGCAGGTCCTCGACCACCCGCAGCGGCACGTGCACGTCCCCCTTGGCGCCGATCGGGAACCAGCGCACCGGCTCGCCGTCGCGCAGCAGCAGCACGTAGACCAGCTCGCCGCATGCGTTGCCGCCGCGGAAGTACAGCGCCTGGGCCGACGCGCCGGACGGCACCGTGTAGCGCAGCGACGGGTCGAGCGGGCCGGGCTTGGCCAGCCCCTCCCCGGTGATCGGGTAGACGCCTTGCAGGAACCGTGGGGTGCTCTTCACGCGGGAGGTCCTCCTCCGGGACGGGGGCCGGGGTGTCGGGGTGGGCGGGTGCTCGTGGGCTCGGGCGGCGGGCTGCTCGGCCGGCGCGGGGATGCGCTCCTCCGGCGGGCCGACGCGGGCGACGGCGACGGCGCAGACCTTGAAGGGCGGCATCTTCGAGGTGGGGTCCAGCGCGCCGGCGTCGGTGAGGGCGTTGGCGCTCGAGGCGCCGCCCCAGTGGAACGGCACGAAGACGACGTCGGGCCGGATCGCGTCGGTGACGTGGGCGACGAACCGGGCCCGGCCGCGGCGGGTGGTCAGCTCGACGACGTCGTCCGGGCCGATGCCGTGCCGGCGGGCCAGGTCGGGGTGCAGCTCGGCGCGGGGCACGGGCGCGACCAGCTGCAGGCTCTTCGCCCGGCGGGTCTGCGTCCCCGACTGGTACTGGGCCAGGACCCGCCCGGTGGTGAGCACGTAGGGGTGGTCGGCGTCGGTCGGCTCGTGCGCCTCGACGTGCTCGACCCGCAGGAAGCGAGCGCGGCCGTCGGGGGTGGCGAACCGCTCGGTGAACAGCCGCGGCGTGCCCGCGTGCGCTTCGGACGGGCACGGCCAGAACACGCCCTGCTCGTCGTCGATCCGCCGGTAGCTGATGCCGGCGTAGTCGGCCGCTCCCCCGGCGCTGGCCCGCCGCAGCTCGGCGAAGACGGTCTCGGGGTCGCCACTGAAGTTCTGCGCTCCCAGCCGGGCGGCCAGCTCGGCGAGCAGCTGCAGGTCGTCGCGGACGCCGTCCGGCGGGTCCAGGGCGCGCCGACGGCGGATGACCCGGCCCTCGAGGTTGGTCATCGTGCCGTCCTCCTCCGCCCACATCGCGCTGGGCAGGACGACGTCGGCGAGCTCGGCGGTCTCGGAGAGGAAGAAGTCGCTGACCGCGAGGAAGTCGAGGGCTTCGAGACGGCGCATCACCCGCCGGGCATCGGGTGCTGAGACGGCCACGTTGGAGGCCAGCACGAGCAGGGTGCGGACGCCGCCGGGCGCGCCGAGGGCGTCGAGCAGCTCGAAGGCGCTGCGGCCGGGCTTGGGCAGGTCGTCGGGGTCGACACCCCAGACGGCGGCGACGTGCGCGCGGGCGGCGGGGTCGGTGAGGCTGCGGTACCCGGGCAGCTGGTCGGCCTTCTGCCCGTGCTCGCGGCCGCCCTGCCCGTTGCCCTGGCCGGTGACGGTGCCCCAGCCGCTGCCGGGGCGGCCGGGCAAACCGAGGGCGAGCGCCAGGTTGATCCACGCCTGCGCGGTGTCGGTGCCGGAGCGGTGCTGCTCGGCGCCGCGGGCCGTGAGGATCAGGGCGTTGCCCGCCCGGGCCAGCGCGAAGACGGTGCGCCGCTGGTCGGCGACCGGCACGCCGGTCAGCCGCTCGACGCGGTCCGGCCAGTACGCGGCGACGCCGGCCTTGACCTCGTCGAAGCCGGTGGTCCTTGTCGCGATGTAGTCGGCGTCGACCAGTCCCTCGGCCAGCGCGATGTGCAGCAGCCCGTTGGCCAGCGCGAGGTCGGTGCCGGGCAGCGGCTGCAGGTGCAGGGCGGCGTTGCGGGCGGTCGCCGTCCGCCGGGGGTCGACGACGATGTGCTGCGCGCCGCCCGCGCGGCTGGCGTCGAACCACTGCATCGCCGGCGGCATCGTGTCGGCCGGGTTGCTGCCGACCAGGACGACGACGTCGGCCCCGGCGATGTCCGACAGCGGGAACGGCATCCCGCGGTCGAGGCCGAAGGCGCGGTTCGCCGCCCCGGCGGCCGAGGACATGCAGAAGCGCCCGTTGTAGTCGATGGCGCTGGTGCGCAGCGCGACGCGGGCGAACTTGCCGAACTGGTAGGCCTGCTCGTTGGTCAGCGAGCCGCCGCCGAAGCAGCCGACGGCGTCGAGCCCGTGCGCGGCCTGGGTCCGCCGGATCGCGGCCACGACCAGGTCGAGGGCGTCGTCCCAGGTGGTCTCGACCAGCGGGCTGGTGCGGTCGCCGGGCACTGCGCGGACCAGCGGGCGGGTGAGCCGCTCGGGATGGTCGAGCAGCTCGGCCGACGACCAGCCCTTCGAGCACAACCCGCCGCGGTTGGTCGGGAAGTCGGCCGGCACCAGCGTGGCCGGGCGGTCGCCCGCGGTCAGGGTCATGCCGCACTGCAGCGAGCAGTAGGGACAGTGGGTGTCGGTGGTGCGGGTGCCCGCGCCGGGCGCTGCGGAGGGCATCGGGAGGGCTGCGGGCACGGACCGAGCGTGCGGTGCCGGGGTTTCCCGACGGCTGCCTCGGCGTCAAGGTCGCGTTCCGAGGACCTCACGCCGGGGGACGGCGCGCTGTGCGGTCAGAGCCCGGCGGTCGCGTGCAGGCGGTGTGTATCTCCACGTCCCATGACCCGTCCTTGAAGTCGACGTCCTCGTCGTGAGAGGGGCCCATGCGCGACAACCCACGTGCCGGGAGCGGCGCGACGCCGGCCGGACGGCGCTGCCGATGTCGGTTCCCGTCCGTCCTCAGCGCGGTCCCCGTGATGCGCCGGGGGCTCCGCAGCTTCCTCGGGGACACGGCGCTGCCCAGCGACGTGATCGAGGACCTCGTCCTGGCCGCGAGCGAGGCAGCCAACAACGCGGTGGAGCACGCCCAGCGGCCGGCGGAGCCGTTCTTCGACGTCCGTGCCGTCGTCGACGACGCAGCAGTGACCATCGTCGTCCAGGACTCCGGACAATGGCGGCCGCCGAGGTCCCCGTCCGCCCGGGGCCGCGGCCTGGCGCTCATGACGGCTCTGGCCGACACCACGGTCACCCCGGGTTCCGGCGGAACCACGGTGACCATCCGGAGCCGCTCCGCCGATCGCTGAACCGATGGCCAGGAGGGGTCTGCCTCGACCGGGCGAGATGTCTCCAAGGGCGGCCTATGAGACAGCCGAACGGTGGGCGCTCAGGCCGGGTTCGAGAGCGTGAAACCCGGCCTCAGCGCACACCGTTGCCCCGCAGGAGGGTGCGCTGACCGGGAAATCCTCCGTGGCCCTGAGTGGGCCGCTGGGGGGCGCCCCGCCCGACGGCCGCCAGGCGCCTTTGGGGACGCTCGTCTGAGGCGACGCTGATCTCTGCGGCCAGGCCGTCAAGGGCCTCTGGGAACGAAGGCGCCGATTCTCCGCGAGGAGGCAGTAACCCGTTCATGGGGCGAACCGGTTCGAGCCCGGCATTCGGCGTGGCCGCCCTTCCTGACCGCCACGCACTGGGTTCCCTTGGCTAGCGTGCCGTCATGGGGGTCCTTCTGCTGGTCCGTCATGGGCAGGCATCGATCGACGCAGTGAACTATGACCAGCTTTCGGCGGTCGGCCGGCGCCAGGCCCGGGCGGTGGGGGAACGGCTGGCCCACGCCGATCTGTCAGTGGAGTGCATCGTGTGCGGGACATCGGCCCGGCAACGGGACACCGCCGGGGAGCTCATGGCCGCGCTCGGCTTTCCGGAAGCGGAGCTGCGATCAGATGCGCGACTGGACGAGTTCGACCACGTCAGCCTGTTGGCCGCCCATCCCGTTGCGCGGACGGGTGTAGCGCGGCCCGCAGGGACCGAACCTGGGGTGCCTGCGGCGCTGGATGAGGCAATCGCACGGTGGATCGGGGCCGACCAGGACGACCGGTCCGAAAACGAGGTGGCCTATCCGGAGAGTCATGCCTCCTTCGTCGCCCGGGCGGTCGATGCAGTGCGGGCGCTGACCGAGGCGCCCGGGACCAGCCTGGCGGTGACGTCCGCTGGCGTCATCGCCGCCGTGTGCGCCGTGGCGCTGGGCTTGCCCGCCCAGCGGTGGCCCTCGCTTGCGGGGCGGATGGTCAACTCCAGCGTCACGAGAATGGCCAGTACAGACGCAGGAGCCGTCTTGATGACCTTCAACGACTACGCCCATCTCGAGCATGACCGCACGCTGATCACTTACCGCTGAGCACAGCCGTGACTTGCTGCGCGCGGCTCGCCAGATGCCGATAGCCGATGGGCACGCAGGCCTGCGGGTGGGTGTCTCCGAGTGGGCCGCTGTGGGCGACTCGATGACTCCACCGACCGGCGGGCCCAGGGCTATTCCTTCCGCGCGCCGAGAATCGCGGTCTCGTGGCATCCCGGGCCGGGTAGCCACGAGAGCGCGCATCTCGGCGGGGGGTCTCCGAGTCGTCCACAGACTGCTTCCGCTTCACGCGGGCCAGGGCCCAGAGCTAGGGCCGTCGCGAGGGAGGCGCGACGTCGCCGTCCCGGCCGGTACACAAGGGGTTCACTTCCGTACGCACCACCGCTTGGCGTGGTGGCGGACCGGCCCCCGGTGTGGTCTGACCGATGATTCTTCCGCGCCGTGTCGGTCTGTACGCCGAGTGCCGGCTCACGGGAAGGCTGACGCCATGCGGACACTGACCTTTGGCATGAACCTGAGCCTGGACGGCTACATCGCGGCGCCCGGCGACGACCTCGGCTGGAGCGTGCCGAGCGACGAGCTGTTCCAGTGGTGGTCCGACCGCGTGGGCGCGACGGGCCTGGCGCTGTACGGGCGCAAACTGTGGGAGACGATGAGCTCCCACTGGCCGACCGCCGACCAGCAGCCTGGCGTCACACCGGCGCAGATCGAGTTCGCCCACCGCTGGCGGGACATGCCGAAGGCGGTGTTCTCCTCGACGACCAGCGCGGTCGACTGGAACGCCCGCCTGGTCACCGGCGACGCCGTCACCGAGATCACCCGGCTCAAGGCCGAGGATGGCGGTCCCATGGACATCGGCGGCGCCACCCTCGCCGCAGTGGCCATGCGGGCCGGGCTGGTCGACGAGTACGCGATCGTCACCCACCCGGTCCTGGTGGGCGGAGGCAAGCCGTTCTTCACGGCCCTGGACAACTGGGTGAACCTGAACCTGGTGGAGACCCGGACGTTTCCCGACGGCGTGCTCCTGACCAGGTACGAGGTCAGGCGCTGAGTACCCCGACCTCGGATCGGCCCGGGTATCGGGCCGCACACGGAGGTCAACGGTCTCCGCGGGCGTCCTCGAGCGTGCCGCTGAGAGACACACGGGGCGACGGCGCTGCCGAATCGGACGGGGACGGTCGGGGTAGGCCGTCCGCATGACGACCCCCAAGCCCCTTGCCCTGGTGACCGGCGCGTCCAGCGGGATCGGCCTCGAACTGGCCCGCCAGTTCGGCGAGAACGGCTTCGACCTCGTCGTCGCGGCCGAGGACGCCGAGCTGAGCTCCGCCGCCGCCGAGCTGCGCACCACCGGCGCGGAGGTCCAGCCGGTCCAGGTCGACCTGCGCACCCCGGACGGCGTCGCGCAGCTCTACGCCGCCGCCACCTCGCTCGGCCGCCCGCTGGCCGCCGCCGCCCTCAACGCCGGGGTCGGCCGCGGCGGGGCGTTCCTCGACATCGACCTGGCCGACGAGCAGGAGATCATCGACCTCAACATCACCTCGACGGTGCACCTGGCCAAGCTGGTGCTGCGCGACATGGCCGCCCGCGACGAGGGCCGGGTGCTGATCACCAGCTCGATCGCCTCGACGATGCCCGGCTCCTTCCAGGCGGTCTACAACGCGTCGAAATCGTTCCTGCAGTCCTTCGCCGAGGCGCTGCAGGAGGAGCTCAAGGACAGCGCGGTCACGATCACCTCGCTGATGCCCGGCCCGACGGAGACCGAGTTCTTCGAGCGGGCCGACATGCTCGACACCACGGTCGGCCAGAGCAGGAAGGACGACGCGGCCCAGGTGGCCGAGCAGGGCTTCGAGGCGCTGATGAATGGCGAGCGGAAGCTGGTCGCCGGCTCGCTGAAGACCAAGGCGCAGGGCCTGGCCAACAAGGTGCTGCCCGACTCGCTGAAGGCCAAGGCGCACCGGCAGATGGCCGA
Source organism: Geodermatophilus sp. SMS 5-13 (assembly GCF_059428245.1). Taxonomy (NCBI): domain Bacteria; kingdom Bacillati; phylum Actinomycetota; class Actinomycetes; order Geodermatophilales; family Geodermatophilaceae; genus Geodermatophilus; species Geodermatophilus sp. SMS 5-13. Next base: position 2,651,952 of record NZ_CP165729.1, on the reverse strand, counting down.
GCCGGAGGACTGAGGGCTCAGAAGCCGGCGCCGAGGCAGACCAGGCTCGCCGCCGCGGCCGCCGCGCGGTCCTCCCCGTCGAGCTGCTCCCGGGTCCGCACGAGCGCGTCGGCCGCGGGGACACCCTCGGCGACCAGGCGGTGGAAGGCCACCATGATCGCCTCGGTCTCCTCGTCCGGCACCGGCAGCATGGGCGCGACCAGCTGGGCGGTGCCGCCGGCCAGGAACACCGCGCCCAGCCCGAGCAGCTCGTCCCCGGCGCAGACCACCGACCGCGCGCTGTCGCACGCGGCGAGCACGACGGTGTGCGGCGCCCGGTCCAGCCGCTCCACGTCGTGGGCCAGCAGCGGCCCGTCGGCGAGCAGGACGTCGGAGAACAGCGGGTTGTCCGCGGCCAGGCGACCGTGCGCGGCCAGGTGCACCAGCGACGCGCCCTCCATCGCGCCGAGCACGCGCCGCACCGTGGCCTCCGGCGGCAGCAGCGCCTCGGCGCCGTGCACGGCCGCGACGGCGCGCACCTCGCCGACCGCACCCGGCAGAGAAGGACCGGCCGCGACGACGACCGGGGCGCCGGGGTCCACCGGCCGGCTGCGGGCGGCGTGCCACATGGTCGCGGACGGCGCCACCGCGAGCGGGCGCCGCGCGCACGAGGGCAGCACCGCCCACGGCAGGCACTGCAGCGCCCCGGTCGGCACGATCACCAGCGGCCGGTCACCCAGCTCGGGCAGCCGGCCCAGGAGGTGCTCGTCGAGGCGGGCGGCCGCGGCGCGCAGCAGCGCCGCGGCGGCGGCGGTGCCGGCCGCGTCGACGGAGGGGCGTAGCAGCCGCCGCAGCGCGTGCAGGACGCGGTCGACCTGCCCCTCGACGTCCGCCGCCCGGCCGAGGGTGTGCAGCCGGGTGCGGCCGTCGACGACGGTGACCGCGGAGAGCACGCCGTCTCGGGCGAACAGCTCGACCACCGCCGCGCCGCCGAGCCGCTCCGCGAGGTCCGGCACCGGCACCGGCGCGGGCAGCCGTCCCACGCCGCGGCGGTCGAGCCGGCGGACGGCGTCCCGCACCCGGCGCTCGAGGACGGTCTGCTCGCGCCGGAGCTCCTCGATCTCGGCCCCGGGGGTGCCGGCGCTGTGCAGCTCGTTGATCTGCAGCACGATGGCCCGCAGCTGGGCCAGCGCCTGCGCGACCTCCGGCTCGTCGGGCGGGCGCACCGGCCGCTGCAGCAGCAGGTCGGTCGCCTTGCCCCGCTCCACCCACTCGAAGACCTGCCGCGGCGTGCCGTCGTCCAGTGCCAGGCGCAGGCCGAGCTCCACCAGCTCGCTGCGGTGCCCGGCCGCGTGCGCCCGCACGTCGGTGGCCCCGAGGACGGCGCGGTGCTCGTCGAGGATCCGCAGTCCGGCGCGGATGGCCGAAGTCGCCGCGCGCCGGTGGCCCGCGTCCGCCCGCAGCCGCGCCTCGGCGAACCAGGCGCGGGCGCGCAGGGTGGCCGGCCCCGTCCGGCGGGTCGCCGCGGCAGCGCGCAGGTGCCCGGCCGCCTCCTCCCAGCGGCCGCGCTCGCGCAGCAGCGTGGCGGCGAGCAGCCGGGCCTCCATCGCGGCGGCGGGCCAGCGGACGGCGGCGAGCGTCCGCACCGCCTCCCCCGCCGCCCGGACCCCGGCCGCCGGCACCCCGCCTGCGCACATCTGCGCCCGCAGCACGCTGAGCCGGGCCAGCGCCGCCCACTCCGCCCGCTGCTGCCGGGTGAACTCACCCACCGCCCGTCGTGCGTGCGGCAGCGCGCCGGCGGCGTCGCCCTCCAGCAGCGCGCTCTGCGCGAGGACCAGCCGCACCTGCGGCAGCTTGATGCTCCGGCGCTCGCGCTCGTACTCGGCGATCGAGGCCTCCGCGGTCTCCCGGGCCTCGGAGACCAGCCGGACGGAGAGCAGCAGCTCGCTGCGGTCCTTGAGCAGCTCCCCGAGCTGCGCGCCGTGGACCCGGATGCGCTCCTCGGCGCGGGCCGAGTAGTCCAGCGCGGCCGGGACGTCGCCGCGCAGCCCGAGGACGAAGGCCAGGTTGGCCTGCGCGAACCCCACCGAGAGCGGCAGGTCCAGGCGCTCGGCGAGCTCCTCGGCGCAGCGCAGGTCGTCCTCGGCGCCGGCGAACTCGTGGCGGTAGGCCCGGGCCAGGCCGCGGTTCCACACCACCCGGTAGCTCCACAGCAGGTCCCCGGCGTCCTCCAGGACCGGCAGGGCGGCCTCGTAGTCGCGCAGCGCGTCGGCGTGCCGGCCCATGTCGAGCAGGATCGTGCCCCGCTGGGTCTGCGCCCGGGCGGCGCCGGCGCCGGAGAGCTCGGCCAGCGCCCGGTCGATCTCGGCCAGCGCCTGACGGGGCCGGCCCCGCTCGGCCAGGGCGTAGGCCAGCGTCGTCCGCGCCTCGCCGGCGATCTCCGGCCGGCCGGCGGCGAGCGCGAGCTCCACGGCCCGGCGCAGGTGCACCAGGGCGCGGTCGAGGTCGCCGCGGTGACGCAGCGCCAGCCCCCAGGCTCGCTCGGCCACGGCGCGCGCCGCCCCGTCGCCGTCCCGCGCCGCGAGCCGGACCACGGCGCGCGCCCGGGCGGCAGCCTCTGCCGGAACGGCCTCGGCCAGCCGCAGCGCCTCGTGCGCCAGCTCGAGCGTCGTCCCCTCCCCCACGACGTCCCACCCTGCCTGTCACCAGCCTCTTGTCAACGGATTACGCCACCCACGAATCTGAGGGCCGCCGTCGCCCTCCTTCTGACGAACGGCAGCTTTCCGAGCGACGGGAGAGATCCATGGGCAGCGACGCGGACGACCGGTCCATCGTGGTGGCCAGCGAGCACGTGCGGATGGTGCTCGACCTGCTGGGCGACGGGGCCAGGGCGGAGAGATCGGACGACCGGCTCGGCCTGACCCTGGTCGCGCTGGACGACGTCGAGGCGCTGGCCCGGCGGGTCGGCGGCCCCGCCGAGGGGGGCAAGCCGCGCAGCGCCCTGGACCGGCTGCTCGCGGGGCTGCGCGCGACCACCGAGGACCGCTACAGCGGGTGGGCGCCGACGATCGGCAAGAACCGGATCATGACCGGCGTCCAGTTCAAGCCCTACAGCAACGCCGGCGGGTTCACCCGGCCCACGAAGCCCGACGCCGTGCCCGAGGCGTTCCCGTCGCTGGCCCGCAACCACCCCCGGGTGCGGGTGGGCATCCTCGACACCCGGCTCGAGCCGCACTCCCGCCTCGGCGGGCGCTGCCTCACCGACCCCGACGCGCTGGCCCGGCCCGAGCCCGGCCAGGAGCGGCAGTGGTGGGAGGGGCACGCCACTTTCATCGCGGGCATCGTCCTCAAGCTGGCGCCGGCCGCCGACCTCGACGTCCGTACCGCGCTGACGCCGGGTCCGAAGCCGACCGACGGCTGGAGCATGACGCTGTGGTCGCTGGCCGAGCGGCTGGCCGACTACCGAGACTCCGGGGTCGAGGTGCTCAACCTCTCGCTGGGCTGCTCGACCGACGACGGCAAGAGCCCGATGGTGCTCGAGCGCGCCATCAGCCAGCTCACGCCCGACATGGCGGTCATCGCCGCGGCCGGCAACCACGGCAGCCCGAAGCCGGGTGGCGAGCAGCGCGAGAAGCAGGGGCTGCCCGCGCGCTCCGCGCCGCTGTTCCCGGCCGCGCTCGACGGCGTGCTGGCGGTCGGGGCGGTCGACTCGGCCGGGCGCAGCGCCCCGTTCAACCCGGTCGACGGCTCGGACCCGTCCCGCCCGGCCCCCTGGATCGACGTCTTCGCCCCCGGCGTGGAGATCACCAGCACCTACCTCGACGAGGCCGGCGACCAGAAGGTCAAGGTGCCCTACGAGGACGACCCGGAGAAGTTCGAGACGATGTCGTTCGGCGGCTGGGCCAACTGGTCGGGGACGTCGTTCGCCGCCGCGCACGTCACCGGCCTGGTGGCCGCCCGGATCGCCGAGGGCCGCACCCCGCAGGAGGCTGTGGAGGCGGTTCGCGGCGAGCTGCCGCGGCCGTGAGCGCCGTCGTGGGCGGCCCGCCCACCGACGACGACCCAGGAGGAGCCCCCATGCCGGACGAGGCGCCGATCGGCGAGCTGTTCCTGCGCGCCCGCTTCGGCGACCAGCCGGCCTGGGAGGAGCTGGTGGAGCGGCTGGCGCCGCTGCTGTGGTCGGTGTGCCGGCGCTACCGGCTCTCCGAGGCCGACGCCTCCGACGTCGCGCAGAGCGTCTGGCTGCGGCTGCTCGAGCGGCTGGGCCAGATCAACGAGCCGGCCGCGCTGCCCGGGTGGCTGGCCCGGACGACGGAGCGGGAGTGCCTGCGCGTGCTCGACGTCGCCAAGCGGCGCAAGAACCGGGAGACGGCCATCGACGACGACGTCGCCGGAGGTCCCGGGCCGCCGTCGGCCGTGGAGCTGCTCGAGTCGGCGGAGCGCAACGCGGCCGTCCGGGCCGGGTTCGCCGAGCTGTCGCGCCGCTGCCAGGAGCTGCTCCGGCTGCTGCTGCACGATCCGCCGCTGCCCTACGTGGAGATCGGGCGGCGCCTCGGCACGCCGGTCGGCGGGCTCGGGCCGACGCGGGCGCGGTGTCTGGAGAAGCTGCGGCGGAGCGTGCACGTGACCGCGTTCCTCTCCCCGCAGCTCGACGGGGGAAGGCTGTGAGGGCGGTGCCGGAGGACTGGTGGACCGACGACGACGACCTGCTCGCCGTCCTCGGGGAGGCGCTGCGCGAGGAGGACGACGTCCCGCCGCGGGTGATCGAGATGGGCAAGGGGATCTTCGCCCTGTACTCGCTCGAGTCCGACCTCGCCGCGCTCGCCGCGGAGCCCTCGGGTGCCCTCGCCGGGCTGCGCGGCGCGCGGGAACGGGAGCTCACGTTCGCGACGGGCGCCGTGACGATCCACGTGCAGGTCACCGGTCGCCAGGTGTCCGGGCAGGTCACGCCGCCCCAGGCGGGCGAGATCGACCTGCATCCGCGGGGCGGCCGGCCGCGGCAGGCCGAGGTCGACGAGCTGGGCTGGTTCACCATCACCCCGGCGCCGGGGGCGGAGTTCCGGCTGCTGTTCCTCGGCGCCTCGGGCGACCGCGCGGTCACCGACTGGATCGAGGCCTGAGGGCCGCGGGGGTCTGGAGTCCCGTCCCGACGGCGGGGTCACGGCCGTCGGGACGGGAGCGGGCCGGGGGCCGGCGAGCGGCACCCCGTCACGCTCCAGGAGCGCGGAGGGGACGGCGGTGATACATGCCGGCCGCACCGGCGCGCCGGCACGCGTGGTCGAATGCACCGGTGACCGACCGGCGCCCGACCGTCCGCCGGATCGAGGACCCGCCGCCGCCCCCGCGCCCCGCCGTCCAGACGGCGGAGCAGCGCGACATCCCGCGGATCGCCGCGACGCTGACCCTCGCCCTCGGCGACTCGCGGGAGACGCGGTGGAGGCTGCCGGACGACGGGCGGATGCAGCGGCTGACCCGGCTGCACGAGCTCTCGGCCGGGCACCGCGCGGTCGCCACCGGCACGGCGTGGGTCACCGACGACGTCGGCGCGGTCGCGGCCTGGGTGCCGCCCGCCGAGGCGCCGGGCACCCGCCCGCTGCCGGACGACGTCCGCGCCGCGCTGGCGCGCGAGCTGCCGCACCTGTCCGCCGACCGGTGGCCGGCGGTGCGCGCGACCGACGAGCGGGTGGCGGCGGAACGCCCGGCCGGGCCGCACTGGTGGCTGGCGCACCTGGGCACCCGGCCGACCGCGCGACGGCAGGGCGCGGCGACGGCGCTGGTCGAGGCCGGGCTCGCCCGGGTCGACGACAGCGGCCTCCCCGCGGCGACCGCGGTGTTCGCGTGGGCGCAGGTCGCGTTCCTGCGCCGGTTCGGTTTCACGGTCGCCGCGACGCTGCGCACCGCGGACGACGAGCTGCCGCTGTGGGTGCTGGTGCGCGAGCCGGCGTCAGTCGCCGGGGGCGAACCGCTCCCACGCTGACTGGCGGCTCATGCCGAGCGCCTCGCCGATCTGCGCCCAGGTCCCGCCGAGCGAGCGCGCCCGCTGCACCCAGGCGTGCAGGTTCTGCTCCGCCTGCGCCCCGGCCGCGGCGACCTTGGGCAGCCCGCCGAGCACGTCCTCCAGCGACGTCGCCTGCTCCCACGGCGCAACGGGCGCGGGCCGGGACGGGCCCTGCCCGACGATCCGCTCCGTGTCCGCGATGACCTGGCTGCACAGCGCCACGCACTCGTCGCAGATGAAGACGCCCGGGCCGGCCACCAGCCGGGTGACCTCGGTGTTGTTCTTGCCGCAGAACGAGCAGCTGGCGATGATCGTGGTACCCATCGACCCTCCCCTGTCAGGCGTCTCCTGACACGGTTGTCAGGCTATACCTGACGGCGGCTCAGTCCCAGCGGGACCGCGACCGCTTGAGCTCGCCCCGCTGCTTCTTCGCCTGGATGCGCCGTTCCTGGCTGCCCTTCGTCGGCTTGGTGCGCCGGCGGGCGGCCGGCGGTGGGGCAAGCGCGGCGCGCAGCACGGCGGCCAGCCGGTCGCGCGCGGCCTGCCGGTTGCGCAGCTGCTGGCGGTGCTCGCTCGCGGCGATGGTCAGGACGCCGCCCACGAGCCGGGCGCCGAGCCGCTCGGTCAGCCGCTGCCGCTGCGCGTCGGTGAGCCCGGGCAGGTCGGGGACGTGCACCGACAGCTCCACCCGCGAGTCGGCGGTGTTGACGCCCTGCCCGCCGGGTCCGGACGACCGGGAGAAGCGCCAGCTCAGCGCCGCCGCCGGGACGACGACCCGGTCGGTGACGGCGAGGTCGCCGGTGGCGTCGTCGGAAGCGGGCACGCCGTCCAGTCTGGCCGACGCCGGGACGCCGCCCTGCTCAGGCCGCCATCGGCACCGGGTCCGCGCCCCCGGTCGCACCGGGGCGGCAGCGCAGCAGCCGGCGCAGCGTCAGCCATCCGCCGCGGCGGGCGCCGTGGGTCCGGATCGCCTCGATGCCGTAGGCCGAGCAGGTCGGCGTGAAGCGGCAGCACGGCGGCCGGCGCGGGCTGATCTCCCGCTGGTAGACGCCGATCGCGGCGACCATGCGCTCGGCGAGGGAACCGCCCGGTGCCCCCCGCCGCGACACCCGCCGCAGCGTGGCCGGGGCGACCAGCAGGGCGTCGACGCCGCAGCCGAGCAACTCGGCCAGGCAGCAGCCGGTCTCGAGGAGGAACAGGTCGCGCAGGCACGACCCCCCGCCGCCGCCGCGGCGGTACCCGTATCCGGGCGGCGGTCCGTAGCCCGGCGGCGGTCCGTAGCCGCGGCCCCAGCCGGGGCCGTACCCGGGCGGTCCGTACCGCGGACGGCGACGGCGCGGGCCCGTGCCCCAGACGAAGACCATGCCCCGATCCTGCGGGAGCGCGGGGCCATCCGCAGGGCGGAGGATGCGGAGCCGTGACCGAACGTCCGAGCCTGGCCGAGGCCCTGGCGGCCGGGCCGGTCGTGCTCGACGGCGGCCTGGCGACCGAGCTGGAGCGGCGCGGGCACGACCTGGGCTCGGCGCTGTGGTCGGCCCGGCTGCTGCGCGACGACCCCGCCGCGATCGCCGCCGTGCACGCCGCGTACGCCGAGGCCGGCGCGCAGGTGGTGACGACGGCCGGCTACCAGGCGACCTTCGAGGGGTTCGCCCGCGCCGGCCTGGACGCACCGACGACTCGGCGGCTGCTGGAGCGCTCCGTCGCCCTGGCCCGGGAGGGCGCGCCGGAGGCCTGGGTGGCCGGCTCGGTCGGGCCGTTCGGCGCGATGCTGGCCGACGGGTCGGAGTACACCGGCGCGTACGCCGACGAGCTGGGCGTCGGGGCGCTGCGCCGCTTCCACCGCCCGCGCATGCAGGTCCTCGCGGAGGCCGGCGCGGACGTGCTCGCCTGCGAGACCGTGCCGGCGGCCGCCGAGGCCGAGGCGCTGCTGGCCGAGGCGACCTCGCGGGGCGTCCCGGTCTGGCTGTCGCTGACCACGGTGGTGGACGGCGACGGCGTCGTCCGCACCCGCCGCGGGGAGCCGGCCACCGACGTCCTCGCGATGGCCGCCGGCGTCGGCGAGGTCGTGGCGGTCGGCGTCAACTGCACCGACCCGTCCGGTGTCCTGGCCGCGGTCGAGGCGGCGGCGCCGTCGGGGAAGCCGGTCGTCGTCTACCCGAACAGCGGCGAGGGGTGGGACGCCGCGGGCCGGCGGTGGACCGGCGCGCCGGCACCGGCCGCGGACGACGTCCCCGCGTGGGTGGCCGCCGGCGCGCGGCTGGTCGGCGGCTGCTGCCGCACCGGCCCCGACCGCATCCGCGAGATCGCCGCCGTCCTCACCGGCGCTCGACAACGCGGTTCATCGCGATGAAGCACGCGTGCTTTGTCGCGATCAAGCACCTAGAGGATCGGCTTGCCGCCGGTGACGGCGATGCGGGCGCCGGAGATGTAGCTGGCCTCGTCGCTCGCCAGCAGCACGTAGACCGGCGCCAGCTCGGCCGGCTGCCCGGCGCGGCCCAGCGGCACCTGCTCGCCGAAGCTCTCCACCTTCTCCTCCGGCATCGTCGACGGGATCAGCGGCGTCCAGATCGGGCCCGGGGCGACGCTGTTGGCCCGGATGCCCTTCTCGGCCAGCATCTGGGCGAGGCTGGCGGTGAAGTTCGCGATGCCGGCCTTGGTCATCGCGTAGGGCGCCAGCTGCGGGCTGGGCATGTCGGAGTTCACCGACGAGGAGTTGATGATCGACCCGCCCGGCGGCATGTGCGGGACGGCGTCCTTGCAGAGGATGAACATCGCCGTGAGGTTGGTGGCCAGCGTGTGGTCCCACTCCTCGTCGGGGATCTCGTCCAGCGACTCGTGGGTCATCTGGAAGGCGGCGTTGTTCACGAGGACGTCGACCTTGCCGAACGCCTCGACCGCCTTCGGGACGATCGTCTTCGCGTGCGCCCGGTCGGAGAGGTCACCGGGCACGAGCACGCATGTGCGGCCGGCCTCCTCCACGTAGCGGGCGGTGTCCTGCGCGTCCTCGTGCTCGTCGAGGTAGGAGATGAGGACGTCGGCCCCCTCGCGGGCGAAGGCGATGGCGACCGCCCGGCCGATGCCGCTGTCGCCGCCGGTGATGACGGCGGACTTGCCGGTCAGCTTCCCGGAGCCGCGGTAGCTCTCCTCGCCGTGGTCGGGCTTCGGGGTCATCTCCCCCAGCGTGCCGGGCGGGGTCTGCTGCTGTGCGGGCTGGGACTCGGGACGCGGTGACGACATGCGCCGCGCCTACCCGCACGCCGCCGTCGCAGAACCCGCCCCGGAAGGCCCCCGGACACGCTTCTGGGGTCGAACTCGTGCTCCCGGGGTCCGGCAGGACCCGTGGAGCACGAGTTCGACCCCAGAAGAGGATCGACCCTCGGTTCAGGCCGTGCGGTGGAGCGACTGCTCAGCGGGAGCGGCGATCGGCAGGCTCCAGCGCATCTCCAGGCGACGGCGGCCGTCACCGTCCACGACGGGCACCCACCGGCACTCCGGACATTCGTTCACGCGCATCGATGCGCCACCTCCCGTTCACCTTCCGTTCATCTCGTGAACCTTATCGGTTCATCCGATGCGGATCTGGCACGTTCGTTACCGGATCGTGATCGTCCGGGTCAGCCCGGGCGTCGGCGTGGGAAGCCGCGAGGCGTCAGGCACGCTGGTGTCCACGATGACCGACACAGTCGCCCCTCCCCTGCTCGACGATGCCGCCGACCTGACCGGTCTGCGGGCCCTCGGCGACGACCCCGACGAGCTGTTCGCGAGGTTCGCCGCCTGGGCCGACGCCGGCGGCACGACGCTCTACCCGGCGCAGGAGGAGGCGCTGATCGAGCTGGTCAGCGGCGCCAACGTCGTCCTGGCGACGCCGACCGGGTCGGGCAAGTCGCTGGTCGCCACCGGCGCCCAGTACGCGGCACTGGCGGCCGGACGGCGCAGCTTCTACACCGCGCCGATCAAGGCGCTGGTCAGCGAGAAGTTCTTCGCCCTCTGCGGGGTCTTCGGCGCCGAGAACGTCGGCATGCTCACCGGCGACGCCGCGGTCAACCACGACGCACCGATCATCGCCTGCACCGCCGAGGTGCTGGCCAACATCGCGCTGCGCGAGGGCGACACCGCCGGCATCGGGCTGGTCGTCATGGACGAGTTCCACTTCTACGGCGACCCCGACCGCGGCTGGGCCTGGCAGGTACCGCTGCTCGAGCTGCCGACGGCGCAGTTCCTGCTCATGTCGGCCACGCTCGGCGACACGGAGAGGCTGCGCGAGGACCTGACCCGCCGCACCGGCCGGCCCACCGCGCTGGTCGCGCACGCCGAGCGCCCGGTGCCGCTGCACCACTACTACGCGACGACGCCGATGCACGAGACGATCGGCGAACTGCTCGACACCCGCCAGGCACCGATCTACGTCGTCCACTTCACCCAGGCCTCCGCGCTGGAGCGGGCGCAGGCGCTGATGAGCGTCAACGTGTGCACCAAGGAGGAGAAGGCCGCGATCGCCGAGATGATCGGCGGGTTCCGGTTCTCCTCGGCGTTCGGCGCCACCCTGTCCCGGCTGGTCCGCCACGGCATCGGCGTCCACCACGCCGGGATGCTGCCCAAGTACCGGCGGCTGGTCGAGCAGCTGGCCCAGGCCGGGCTGCTCAAGGTCATCTGTGGCACCGACACCCTCGGCGTCGGCATCAACGTGCCGATCCGCACCGTCGTGTTCTCGGCGCTGTCCAAGTACGACGGCACCCGCATGCGGCTGCTCACCGCCCGCGAGTTCCACCAGATCGCCGGCCGCGCCGGCCGCGCGGGCTACGACACCGCCGGCACCGTCGTCGTCCAGGCGCCCGAGCACGAGGTGGAGAACCTCAAGCAGTTCGCCAAGGTCGCCGACGACCCGAAGAAGCGCCGCAAGCTGGTGCGCAAGAAGGCGCCCGAGGGCATGGTGCCGTGGTCCGAGGCGACGATGAAGCGGCTGGTGGACGCCGACCCCGAGCCGCTGACCAGCCACTTCCACGTCACGACCGGGATGATCCTCAACGTGGTCGCCCGCCCCGGCGACCCGGTCGCGGCCATGCGGCACCTGCTCACCGACAACCACGAGCCGCGCAAGCGGCAGCTGCGGCTGGTCCGCGAGGCGATCGGCATCGCCCGCTCGCTGCTGCAGGCCGGCGTCCTGGTCCGGCTCGACGAGCCGGAGCCCGACGGACGGCGCTACCGGCTCACCGTCGACCTGCCGCCGGACTTCGCGCTCAACCAGGAGCTGTCCACCTTCGCCCTCGCCGCGATCGAGCTGCTCGACCCGGCGTCGGACACCTACCCGCTGGACGTCGTCAGCGTCGTCGAGGCCACCCTCGACGACCCGCGGCAGGTCATCGCCGCGCAGCTGTCCAAGGCCAGGGCCGAGGCCGTGGCGCAGATGAAGGCCGAGGGGATCGAGTACGAGGAGCGCATGGAGCTGCTCGAGGAGGTCAGCTACCCCAAGCCGCTGGCCGAGCTGCTCGAGCACGCCTTCGACGTCTACGCGCGGTCCAACCCGTGGGCCCGCGACGCGCACCTCTCCCCCAAGGCGGTCGTCCGCGAGATGTGGGAGCGGGCGATGACCTTCCGCGAGTACGTCTCCACCTACGGGCTGACCCGCTCCGAGGGCGCCGTCCTGCGCTACCTCTCCGACGCGTTCAAGGCGCTGCGCTCCGGCGTCCCCGCCGCCGCGCGCACCGACGAGGTGACCGACCTCGTCGAGTGGCTCGGCGAGCTGGTGCGGCAGGTGGACTCGAGCCTGCTCGACGAGTGGGAGCAGCTGACCAACCCGGACGACGGCCCGGTCGCGGAGGTCGCCGTGCCGGCCCGGCCGCGGCCGCTGACCGGGAACGAGCGGGCGTTCACCGCGATGGTGCGCAACGCGCTGTTCCACCGGGTGCAGCTGTGGGCACGCCGCCGCTGGTACGACCTCGGCGAGCTGGACAAGGACGCCGGGTGGGACGCCGAGCGCTGGGGCGAGGTCGTGCAGGCCTACTTCGCCGAGCACGACGAGGTGGGCACCGGCGCCGACGCCCGCGGCCCGGCGCTGTTGATCTGGGACAAGCAGCCCGGCGTCTGGCGCGTCCGGCAGATCCTCGACGACCCGGCCGGCGACCACGACTGGGGCCTGGACGTCGAGGTCGACCTCGACGCCTCCGACGAGGAGGGGCACGCGGTCCTCCGGCTCGTCGACGCCGGCCGCAAGGACTGACGCGGGAGGTCAGTGCACGGTGGCGCCGTGCCGGGAGGCCGGGTAGGCGTGGATGACGGCGCTGCGCAACCGGGGCACGTCGTGGGTCAGCCGGTGCTCGGCCTCGTGCGCGAGGGCGTGCGCGTCCGTGACGCTCACGCCGCCGTCGATCTCCAGGTCCGCCTCGGCGTGCAGGGCGTGCCCGATCCAGCGCATCCGGACCGCGCGCACGCCGGTCACCCCCGGCGTGGCCCGCAGGGTCGCCTCCGCCCGGTCCACCAGCCCCGGGTCGACGGCGTCCATCAGCCGCCGGTAGACGTCGCGGGCCGCCGTGCGGAGCACCGCGAGGATCGCCACGGTGATCACGAGGCCGACGATCGGGTCCGCGAGCGGGAACCCGGCCGCGACGCCCCCAGCCCCGGCGAGGACCGCCAGCGAGGTCAGCCCGTCGGTGCGGGCGTGCAGCCCGTCGGCGACCAGCGCCGCCGACCCGATCGACCGCCCCACCCGGATGCGGTAGACGGCGACCAGCTCGTTGCCGGCGAAGCCGATCAGCCCGGCCAGCGCCACCCAGCCGACGTGCTCCACCGGCGCAGGCTCGAGCAGGCGGCGGACGCTCTCCACCGCGGCTACCACCGCGGAGGCGGCGATCACCGCCAGGATGAACAACCCGGCGAGGTCCTCGGCACGCCCATAGCCATAGGTGTAGCGGCGGTTGGCGGCCCGGCGGCCGACGACGAACGCGATCCACAAGGGGACGGCGGTCAGCGCGTCGGCGACGTTGTGGACGGTGTCCGCAAGCAGCGCCACCGAACCGCTCACCAGGACCACCAGTAGCTGCAGGGCCGCCGTGACCCCCAGTGCGACCAGGCTGGTCTTCACCGCCCGGATACCGCGCGCGGAGGACTCCAGCGCCGAGTCGACCGAGTCGGCTGCATCGTGGCTGTGCGGGTGGAACAGGCCGGCCACCCAGCCGCGCAGACCACCGGGGTGGTCGTGGTCGTGGTCGTGGTCGTGGTCGTGGCCGTGCTCGTCACCGTGGGCGTGGCGGTGCTCGTGGTGGGTGTGGTCAGCCACCGTCGGCCTCCCGCTGCAGCGGAACCAGGCCGGCGTCGCGCAGGTGGTGACCGGGCACCCCCGGGCCGGCGTGCTCGGCGTTGTGGATCGCGTCGGTCACCAGCTGCCCGATGTGCTCGTTCTCGAGCCGGTAGAACACCTGGATGCCCTCGCGGCGGGTCGCGACCATGCGGGTCATCCGCAGCTTGGCCAGGTGCTGGGAGACCGACGCCGGGGTCTTGCCGACCTCGGCGGCCAGCTCGTTGACCGACAGCTCCCGGCCGATGAGCGCCCACAGGACTCGCACCCGGGTGCCGTCGGCCAGCATCCGGAAGGCCTCGACGGCCAGAGCGATCTGGTCGTCCGACGGGATCCGCCGATGCGACTCGCCATCTGCGCGCATGCGCAGATGATAGAACGCTGCCGGAATCCTCAGCTGATTCACAGGTTGCGAGACCTGTACGTCCGTCATGGCGCTGCATAGATTCCCTGGTCAGCGGGCGGTCACGGGAGATCCTCCGGGTGGGTCCGGCCGGCCCCGCAGGTTGGCAGGGGCCATGCGCGACGCGCTCGTCGCCTTCTCGACCGCGCGCCGCTGGGCGCTGGCCGGCGGGGCGGTCCTCCTGCTCGCCGGCTGCACCTCCTCGGCCGAGGACCGGGAGACCGCGGGCCCCGCTCCGTCGTGCCCGGCCGGCCGCGCGCAGCCCGATCCGGACCGGCCGGTCATCGACCTGGACTTCCGGCTCGACGACGACCTGCGCACGGTGACCGGCACGGAGACGGTGACGTTCACGCCGGACCTGCCCGTCGACGAGATGTGGTTCCGGCTGATCCCGAACGCGCCCCAGTCCGCACCGAACCGGCTGAGCGTGGACGACGTCCGCGGGGACGACGTCGGCGGCGGCCGCTACGTCGCCGACGGGGCCGCTGCCGGCAGCCCCGGCGGGCTCTACCGGGTGGACCTGCGCGACCCGGTGGACGTGGGCGACTCGGTGCAGGTGGAGCTGGACTTCACGCTGCGGCTCACCACCCGGGAGACGCCGGCGGGGTTCGACCGGTTCGGCGTCCGGGACGACGTCACCTGGTGGGCCAGCGGCTTCCCGATCCTCACGTGGGAGCCGGGTGTCGGGTGGGCGCGCGATCCGTTCGTCCAGATCAGCGCCGAGACGACCGCGGCCACGGTGGCCGACACGACCATCCGCGTCTCGGCGCCCGAGGACCTCGTCGTCCTGATGACCGGCGCTCAGGAGGAGCCCGCGGCGGCGTCCGGCGGACGACGGGTCTGGCAGTCGCACGAGCCGGTGTCCCGCGACGTCAACGTGGCGGCCGGCCGGTTCGACACCGCGACCGCGACGACCGGCGACACTACGGTCACCGTCGGCGCACTGCCGGACTCCGACGAGTCGGCGGACGACCTGGCCGCGGACACCGTCCAGGCGATCCGGCTGCTGGAGGAGCGCTTCGGGGACTTCCCGTATCCCACGCTCACCGTCCCCCTCGTGGCCGACCACGGCGGCGGCGAGGAGTACTCCTCGTCGATCCTCATGGGGGGCGACGGCTTCGGCCTGCTGGTGCACGAGGTCGCGCACATGTGGTTCTTCGGCATGGTCGGCGACTCGCAGTACCGCGACCCCTGGCTCGACGAGGCCTTCGCGACCTACGCCGAGTCGGTCGCCGACGACGACGGGCACCGGGGCGACCTGGAGGACGGCGGCGACGTCGCCGGGACGATGAGCGACTTCGCCGACCAGAACGACTACGAGAACCGCGTCTACTCGAAGGGCGCGGCGGCCTTGTCGGCCGCGCGGGAGGCGGCCGGCCCGGCGGCGTTCGACGAGGCCATCCGCTGCTACGTGGACACCCAGGCGTGGACCATCGCCCGCCCGCAGGACCTCGCCCGGGCCCTCGCGGGGCTCCCGAAGGCGCTGGACGTGCTGGTCGAGGCCGGAGCGCTGAACCGCAAGGACGTCGAGGCCGCCGGCGACTGAGGGTCCTACGACGGACGTCCTATGCAGGTCGGACTGGCCTGTTCCGTTCCCCGGTGTCATGGTTGAAAACGGCACAGCTGCTCGCCGCAATTGCACGGGGCTTGCGCGAAAGCGACCGACGATGACCTCAGCACGCCACGTGCCCACCCGGCATGCCTCCGCAGACGTGCGGCCGGCACGGATCGCCGTCCCGGTGTGGGCGTGGCCGATCCTCCTGTACGGGCTCGCCGCGCTGTTCCTGATCCTCGAGGACAACGGCGCGGTGCTGCTCTCCGCGGCCGGCACCGTGCACGAGTTCTTCCACGACGCACGGCACGCCTTCGGCGTGCCCTGCCACTGAGCCGCGCGATGTCCACGACGACGCGACCGCGCCCCGCGGCCGCCGATCTCACCTTTCCCACGCTCCTCGGGCGGCTGGCGCTGGCCGGGCTGATCGCCGGGCTCCTGGCCGGCGGGTGGCTGCTCCTGGTCACCGAGCGGGCCCTGGCGCCCGCCATCGCCGTGCAGGCCGCCCGCCCGGCGACGCCGGCGCACGAGGACGTCTTCAGCCGCGGCACCCAGGTCTTCGGCGGCGTGCTCGGCACGGTGCTGGCCGGCGTGCTCGTCGGACTCGTCTTCGCCGTGGTCTACGGCCTGGTCCGCCACCGGCTCCCGGGTCGCACCGACTCCGCGCGCGTGGGCCTGCTCGCCGCGATCGGCTTCGGCATCGTCGGCCTGCTGCCGATGGTCACGCTCCCGGCCAACCCGCCGGGCGTCGGCAACCCGGACACCGTCTCCACGCGGACCGCCATCTACCTCGGCGTCCTGCTGTGCGGCGTCGTCGCCACGATGCTGGTCGCCGCACTGGTCAGCCTGCTGCGCCACCGCGGCGTGGCCGCCGCCCCGAGCGCGGCCGCCGCAGCGGCCCTGGGCCTCGCCCTGATCGCCCTGCTCGTGCTCCTCGTCCCCGACAACCCCGACGCGATCCCGGACGACATCACGGCGTCGATCGTGTGGGACTTCCGGCTCGCGACCCTGGGCCAGCAGGCCGTGCTGTGGCTCGGCCTGGGTCTGGCCGGCGGCTGGCTGCTCGACCGGGCGACCGCCGAACGGCCCTGAGCCCGGGCCCTCCCCCACCGCCGCCGGCGTGTGACAACCTCGACCCGATGACCGTGGTAGCCGTCGGGTGAGCCCCCTCGAGTTCGTCCTGCTCGTGCTCGCCGGGATCGGGGCCGGGCTGACCGGCAGCATCGCCGGCCTGGCCTCGCTGATCAGCTATCCCGCGTTGCTGTCCGTCGGGATCCCGCCGGTGACCGCCAACGTGACCAACACCGTCGCGTTGGTGCTCAACAGCGTCGGCTCGGTCAGCGCCTCACGGCCAGAGCTCACCGGCCAGGGCCGGCGGCTGCGCCGGTTCGCGGTGGCCGCCGTCCTGGGGGGCGTGGCGGGCATGGCCCTGCTGCTGCTCACGCCGTCCGAGGCCTTCGAGCGGATCGTGCCCTGGCTCATCGGCAGCGCGTCGCTGCTGCTGCTCGTGCAGCGCCCGCCCGGCGAACTCGCCGCCGAGGCCGCGACTCATCCGCACCCGAGGGGCGACTCGCGGTGGCTGGTGGCGGGGACGTTCGCCATCGCCGTCTACGGCGGCTACTTCGGCGCCGCCGCCGGCGTGATGATGCTGGCGATGTACCTGTTCGGCACCGGCGAGGGACTGCCGGTGGCCAACGCGCTGAAGAACGTCGTCCTCGGGTGCGCGAACGCCACCGCCGCCGTCGGCTACGTGTTCCTGACCTCGATCGCCTGGTCCGCGGCGCTGCCGCTGGCCATCGGGCTGTTCCTCGGCGGCCGGGTCGGCCCGCGCGTGGTGCGCCGGGCGCCGCAGTCGCTGCTGCGGCGGGTGATCGCGCTGGCCGGGATCGGGCTGGCGGTCAAGCTCGGCTACGACGCCTACGCGTAGCCGTCCTCAGCCGCGGGCGACGTAGGCGGCGAGGAAGAGCACGAAGCCGCTGACCAGGAGCAGCAGCCGCGCAGGCGTCAGACCGTTGAGCAGCTCGGCGGTCACCCCGACCGACGCCGGGCGGACGGCGGCCTCGCGGACGCCGCGGCGGACCAGCCGGACCTCGTCGGCCAGCAGCGGACCGGCCGCGCCGAGCAGGCCCATGCCGATGACCAACAGCACCAGTGAGAGCCGCTCCCGGAAGCCGTCGGCCTGGCCGGCCAGGAGCAGCACGGCGACCAGCCCGAGCGCGGCGCCGAGCAGCGCGCCGGCGACCGGCGCCCACGGGCCCATGCGGGTCACCGGCCCGCCGCGCCGCGGACGCACGACCGGGCGGGCGGTCACCGGTGCGGTCGGGTGCGACGGGGCCGGGTCAGCGGTCGCCTCCGGCGCGGCGACCGCGACCTCCTCGAGCGGCGCGGCCCCCGGCGCGGTGCCGGCGGTCGGCTCGGGTTGCTCCGCGGCCGGAGCACCTCCGGCCGAAGGCACGTCGGATTCAGTCATCACTCACCTCATCCGTCACGCTAGGCCCGCGGGACGACGGACCCCGGCAACCCGCCCGGCGATCCGCGATCCGCCGGCGGGATCGGCGTCGTATGCCAGACGTGCACAGTCGTCGGCCGGAGGCCCCGCGGCGCCGGCAAAAAGCGCTGGTCGTGGCCGTGACCGTCCGTCGCGCTCCGATGGCGTCACGTCCGCACGCGCGTAGCACTAGGGGAACTGCCCCGTTCCGGTGTTTCCGGCCCCCTTGACCCTGCCCGTGCTCGGTGCCACTTTCCGCGCCGTCGGTGGCCGCAGTCGGGTCATCGGCGGCGGGACCGCAACGGTCCCGCCGGCAGGGGAACGGGGAAAATCGGGTGAACCCTTCGACGCAAGCCGCTCGTGATCTCGGACATGGGGGCGACGAGCGGGGCCGCACCGCTGCACCCCGCACCCACGCCCGGTACTCCGTCGTACCAGTTCGCTCCCTACCCGTGTGCGACCCCCTCCTGCCATCGACGCGCCGTGCCGCCTCGCCACCGCGACACCTCGGCCCATCTCGGCCGGCGCTTCGCCACCCTGAGCAGACAGGAACACGACGATGACCGCGATCAACGCCGATCGGTCCATCCCTGTCCGTCGCGACGCCGGGTCGCACCGGCCCCGTGACGGCAGATCCGCTCCGGCCGTCCCCTGAGGAGGCCGTCGTGTCGGTCATCTCCACGCCGCAGGCGTTCAACGAGGAAGACCTCTACGTCGACCTGCGGACCGTCTTCGGGCACCAGCTCTTCCTCAAGTGCGAAGGGTTCAACTTCGCCGGGTCCATCAAGCTCAAGGCCGCGACCGAGATGGTCGAGGCCGCCGAGCGCGACGGGGTCCTCCACGAGGACTCGGTCCTCATCGAGTCGTCCTCGGGCAACCTCGGCGTGGCCATCGCGATGCTGGCGGCGAGCAAGGGCTACCGGTTCCTCTGCGTCACCGACTCGCGCTGCAACCTGTCCACCCGCCGGCTGATGGAGGCCCTGGGCAGCCAGGTGCACGTCGTCACCGAGCCGGCCGACGTCGGCGGGTTCCTGGGCGCGCGGATCCAGTACGTCGAGCGGCTGTGCGCCTCCGACGACCGGTACGTGTGGCTCAACCAGTACACGAACCCGGGCAACTGGCTGGCGCACTACCGCCGGACGGCACCGGCGATCGCCCGCGCCTTCCCCCGGCTGGACGTGCTCTTCGTCGGGGCCGGGACCACCGGCACGCTGATGGGCTGCGCCCGCTGGTTCCGCGAGTGGCACCGGCCGGTGCGGGTGATCGCCGTCGACGCCGTCGGGTCGGTGACCTTCGGCGGGCCGCCCGGCCGCCGGATGATCCCGGGCCTGGGCACCAGCGTGCGGCCGGCGCTGCTCGACGAGTCGTTCATCGACGAGGTGGTCACCGTCGAGGAGGCCGACACCGTCCGCGCCTGCCACCGGCTGGCCCGGCACGGCTTCCTGTTCGGCGGCTCCACCGGCACGGTGGTGAGCGGGGCGATGGGCTGGCTGGCCCGCAACGACGGCTGCGACCTCACCGCGGTCGCGATCGCCCCCGACCTCGGCGAGCGCTACCTCGACACGGTGTACCAGTCCAGCTGGGTCGAGGACCTCTACGGCGCCGAGGTGCTGGCGGCGGGCCGGGTCGACCGCAGGCGGCAGAACGGCCGCACCCGCGCCAGCGACACGTTGGTCCGATGAGCGCGGACATCGACGCGGGTCCCGTGGCCCGCACGAGCCGGCTGCCGTCCACGCCCACCGAACGCGCCCTCGCGGAGGTGCTCGCCGGCGTCCTGAAGGTCGAGGGCGTCGGGGTCGACCAGAACTTCTTCGACGACCTCGGCGCCGACTCGATGGTGATGACCCGGTTCTGCGCCCGCGTGCGCAAGCGGGACGACCTGCCGTCGGTGGCGATCACCGACGTCTACCGGCACCCGACGCTGGCGAGCCTGGCGACGGCCCTGGTCGGCACGACGGCCACCCCGGTCGAGCACGCGTTCGCCGAGGTGCTGGCCGGGGTGCTGCAAGTCGAGCAGGTCAGCGTCGAGGCGCACTTCTTCGACGACCTGGGCGCCGACTCCATGGTCATGACCCGCTTCTGCGCCCGCGTGCGCAAGCGGGACGGGCTGCCCTCGGTCGCCATCACCGACGTCTACCGGCACCCGACCATCCGGGACCTGGCCACCGCGCTGGTCGCTCCCGGGCCGACGCGCGTCGAGGCCGGGTTCGCCCAGGTGCTGGCCGAGGTCCTGACGGTGGACCGGGTCGAGCCCGACCAGAACTTCTTCGACGACCTCGGCGCCGACTCGATGGTGATGACCCGGTTCTGTGCCCGGGTCCGCAAGCACCCCGCCCTGCCGGCGGTGGCCATCACCGACGTCTACCGGCACCCGACGATCGCCGCGTTGGCGAGCGCGCTCGACCCCGCGACGGACGAGGGACGCCCGGCGGTGACCGAGGACGCCCCTCCGGCGGTCGAGGTGGTTCCCCGGACCAGGAGGGCCGAGTACGTCCTGTGCGGCGCCGTGCAGCTGCTGATGTTCCTGATCTACGTGTATCTCGGCGCGGTCATCGTGGACACCGGGTACACGTGGATCGCGGCGAGCCCGGGGTGGCTGGACATGTACCTGCGGGCGGTGGCGTTCGGTGGCCTGTCCCTGGTCCTCCTCTCCGTGCTGCCGATCGTGGTCAAGTGGACGCTCATCGGCCGGTGGCGACCGGTGGAGATCCGGATCTGGAGCCTGGCCTACCTCCGCTTCTGGATCGTCAAGACCCTGGTCCGCTCCAATCCGCTGCTGCTGTTCGCCGGCGAGCGGGGGCAGACCAGCGGCTGCTCCCCGCTCTACGTGCTCTACCTGCGGGCGCTCGGGGCGAGGATCGGCCGCGGCGTGGCCATCTACTCCCGGAACGTGCCGGTGTGCACCGACCTGCTGACCATCGGCGACAACACGGTCATCCGGAAGGACTGCTTCTTCAACGGCTACTCGGCCCACACCGGCGTGATCACGCCGGGTCCGATCACGCTCGGCCGCGACGTGCTCGTCGGCGAGGCGACGCAGCTCGACATCGACACCGCGATGGGCGACGGCGCCCAGCTCGGCCACGCCTCGGCGCTGCTGGCCGGGCAGACGGTGCCCGCCGGCGAGAGCTGGCACGGCGTCCCGGCGCAGCGGGCGGACGTCGACTACCGGCGGATCCCGCCCACCGAGCTGAGCTCCCTGCGGCGGGCCGTCTACGTCGTCGGGCAGCTGGCCACGGTGCTGTTCCTCTACGTGCCGACCGCCGTGGCCGGCGCGGGTCTGCTGCTCGCCGGCTTCCCCGCGCTCAACCGGATGCTGGGCTCCGCGAGCATGGACCTGGCGAGCTGGGACCTCTACCGCGACGCCCTGATCGCCTCCGCGGTCCTCTTCTTCGGCGCCGTCCTGATCGGGTTGCTCGTCGTCGGCACCGTCCCCCGGCTGCTGAACCTGCTCATGAAGCCGGGCAAGGTCTACCGCCTGTACGGGTTCCACTACGGGGTCCACCGGACCATCGGGCGCCTGACGAACATGAAGTTCTTCACGAACCTGTTCGGGGACAGCTCCTACATCATCCCGTATCTGCGGTGGATCGGATACGACCTCTCCAGCGTCGAGCAGACCGGCTCGAACTTCGGCACGGTGCTCAAGCACGAGACCCCGTTCCACGCGTCGGTCGGCCGGGGCACGATGGTCGCCGACGGGCTGTCGATCATGAACGCGGAGTTCTCCGGTACGTCCTTCCGCGTCTCCCCCGTGGCCATCGGCGCGCACAACTTCCTCGGCAACGGCATCGCCTACCCCCCGGCGGGCCGGACCGGGGAGAACTGCCTGCTGGCCACGAAGCTCCTGGTGCCGGTCGAGGGCGAGGTCCGGACGGGCGTCGGGCTGCTGGGCTCGCCTGCCTTCGACATCCCGCGCACGGTCCTCCGGGACCGCCGGCTCGGCCCGAGGACCGAGGCGGAGTTCCGGCGGAAGCTGCACGTCAAGAACATGTACAACCTGCGCAGCATGGTCTGGTTCCTGCTCGCGCGGTGGGGCGAGGTCTTCGGTCTCACGGTCGTGGCCATGGGGGCGGCGGACCTCTACCAGCGCACCGGTTCGGAGTTCGTCGTCCACGCGCAGATCTTCGTGACGACGCTGTTCATCTTCGCCTACAGCGTCCTGATGGAGTGCGGCGTCAGGAAGTTCCGGCGGCTGACCCCCCAGTACTGCTCCATCTACGACCCGTACTTCCGGTGGCACGAGCGCTTCTGGAAGTTCGTGCTCCCGGGGATCGACAAGATGCTCGTCGGCACGCCGTACAAGAACGTCCTCAACCGCCTGCTGGGGGCGCGGATCGGCCGGATGGTCTACGACGACGGCGCCGGCATGCCGGAGCGCAGCCTCGTCACCGTCGGCGACCACTGCACGCTCAACGAGGACAGCCACATCCAGAGCCACTCGCAGGAGGACGGCGCCTTCAAGTCCGACCACATCCTGATCGGCGCCGGCGTCACGGTCGGGGCCGGCGCGTTCGTGCACTACGGCGTGGACGTGGGCGACGGCGCGGTGATCGGCCCCGCCGCCTTCCTCATGAAGGGCGAGGAGGTTCCCGCCGGGGCGCGCTGGGCCGGCAACCCGGCCCGGGAGCTGCGGCCCTCGGAGATCGCGACCGCGACCCCGGCACCGCTACCCACCCCTGCCCGCGCCGCCCTGAACGGGGCGATCCCGAGCGGGGCCGTCCTGAACGGGGCCGTGCACGGAGCCGTCCTCAACGGGACGGCAGTCAACGGGACGGCGGTGAACGGAGCGCAGAAGGTCCACGGCCGGCACCGCGCCCCCACCGGCCGCCACGCGGCGCCGACCCGGTGAGAGGACTTTCCCGATGACCGTGCTCGCCGAGACCGACCGCGAGTTCTGGCGTGAAGTGCTGCTCGCCGGGGGACGAACCGCGATCCCCCGGTGGACGCTCGAGCCGGCGCCGGGGGTCGCGCGCTGCCGCACCCCCGTCCCGGAGCACGAGCTCGCCGCCGTGGACCGGCTCGCGGCGGAGCTGGACGTGCCGCCGTCCGCGGTGCTGCTGGCCGTGCACGCGCGGGTGCTCGCCGCGCTGGCCGGGGAGGACGACGTCGTCGCCGGGCACCGCGCCGGCGCCGGCCGCGCCCCCCTCCCCTGCCGGGTGGCCACGGCCGCAGGCTCCTGGCGGGGGCTGGTCCGCGAGTGCGCGCGGGCCGAGGCGTCCCTGCGGGCGCACGCCGAGTTCCCGGTCGAGGACCTGCGCCGCGAGCTCGGCGTGCCGGCGCAGTTCGAGACGGTGGTCGACCCCGGCGGGCTGGGCGGTGACCTTCCGGAGGACGCCGTCCTGCAGCTGGAGTTCGGGCAGGACGGCGGCGGCCCGGTGCTGGCGCTGACCTACCGGACCGACGCGATCGACTCCGCCTACGCCGACCGGATCGCCGGCTACCACCTGACCGCGCTGGCCCAGCTGGTCGCCGACCCGGACGCCGACCCGCGGCAGCAGTGGCTGCTGTCGGCCGACGAGCTGGCCTTCCAGTTCGACTGGCTGGCCGGCCCCCGGCGGGAGCTGCCCGAGCTCCGGGCGCACCAGCTGTTCGAGCAGCGGGTCCGCGCGCACCCGGACGCCGTGGCCGCCGTCCACCGCGACCGGCAGCTGACCTACGGCGAGCTGAACGCGCGGGCCAACCGCATCGGCCGCGCGCTGGCCGCGCGGGGGCTCGGCGCGGAGGCGGTCGTCGCGGTGGTGACCGAGCGCAACCTCGACTGGCCGGCCTGCGTGCTCGGCATCTGGAAGGCCGGCTGCGCGTACCTGCCGCTCGAGCCGCAGTTCCCGGCCGGCCGGCTGGCCGCCGCGCTGGGCCGGTCGGAGTGCCGGCTGGTGCTCACCGACGGCGGCGCGAGCGCCGGGCTGGACGAGGCGCTGACCGGCCTGCCCGGCGTCGAGCGGCTGACCGTCGCGGCGGCGGTCGGCGAGGGCCACCCGGACGGCGACCTCGACGTGCCCGTCGCGCCGGACCAGCTCGCCTACATCTACTTCACCTCCGGATCCACCGGGGAGCCCAAGGGCGCGATGTGCGAGCACGCCGGCATGCTCAACCACCTGCTGGCCAAGATCGACGACCTGGGCATCGCCGAGGGGCAGGTGGTCGCCCAGGTCGCGCCGCAGTGCTTCGACATCTCGCTGTGGCAGCTGGTCAGCGCGCTGCTGGTCGGCGGCCGCACGCTGCTGGTCGAGCAGGAGGTCATCCTCGACGTCGAGCGGTTCGTCGACACGCTCACCGAGGGCCGGGTCGCGGTGCTGCAGGTGGTGCCCTCCTACCTCGAGGTCGTCCTCTCCTACCTCGAGCAGCACCCCCGCCCGCTGCCGGACCTGCGGATCGTCTCGGTCACCGGCGAGGCGGTGAAGAAGGGGCTCGTGCAGCGCTGGTTCGCCACCGCGCCGGACCGCCCGCTGGTCAACGCCTACGGCCTCACCGAGACCTCGGACGACACCAACCACGCGGTGCTGACCCGCCCGCCGGACGGCGACGGGGTGCCGGTGGGCCCGCCGATCGCCAACGTGCACGTCGACGTCCTCGACGAGCACGACCACCCGGTGCCCCTCGGCGCGACCGGGCTGATCGTCTTCTCCGGCATCTGCGTCGGCCGCGGGTACGTCAACGACCCCGAGCGCACCGCGGCGCTCTTCGGCCCCGACCCGAACCGCTCCGGGCAGCGGATCTGCCGGTCGGGCGACTACGGCCGCTGGCTGCCCGACGGGACGCTCGACGTCCTCGGCCGGCGGGACAACCAGGTGAAGATCCGCGGCTTCCGGATCGAGATCGGCGAGATCGAGAACGCGCTGCTGCGGGTGCCCGGCGTCCGCGACGGCTGCGTCGTCGTCGCCGAGCGGCCCGACCGCAGCCGGCACCTGGTGGCCTTCTGCTCCGGGCCGGAGCCGGTGGACGTCGACGCGCTCCGCGACCGGCTGGCGCAGACCCTGCCCGACTACATGCTCCCGGCGGTCGTCGCCTGGCGGGCGACGCTGCCGCTGACCGGCAACGGCAAGATCGACCGCAAGGCGCTGACCGCGCAGGCCGCCGACCTCGAGCCCACGCAGACCCGGTCGGCCGCGCCCCGCACCGACGCCGAGCGCCGGGTGGCCGCCGCCTGGGCGGCGATCCTCGGCATTCCCGAGGAGCGGATCGGCCGCCAGGACTCCTTCTTCGACCTCGGCGGCACCTCGCTGTCGGGGGTGAAGCTCGCGGTCGCGCTGGACCGCGCGGTCTCCCTCAAGGACATCGTCCGAACCCCCGTGTTGGCCGACCTGGCCGAGCTCCTCGCCGGAAGGACCTGACCGATGCTCCCCACCCTGCCCGACCTGGCCCTGGCGCCCGGCCGGCCGCCGCTGCTCCGGGCCGAACCCGCGGGCGGGGCGGTCGGCTGGGCGGCCGAGCACCGCGCCGCGCTGCGCGCCGTCGTCGCCGAGCACGGCGCCGTCCTGATCCGCGGCCTCGGCCTGCGCGACGCGGACGAGGTGGGCGCCGTCTTCCGGCAGCTGGCCGACGCGCTGATGCCCGAGCGCGAGGCCTTCGCCCCCCGGCAGGTGCTCGCCGACGGCGTCCACTCCTCGACGAAGTGGCCGCCCGGCCAGCCGATGTGCATGCACCACGAGCTCAGCTACCGGCTCGAGGTGCCGAGCCTGCTGCTGTTCGCCTGCCTCCTCGCCCCGGCCAACGGCGGCGCGACCGCCCTCGCCGACGGCCCGACCGTGCTCGACGCGCTGCCCTCCGATCTGGTCGACCGGTTCGAGCGGGAGGGCTGGCTGCTGGTCCGCACCTACAACGACGAGATCGGCGCGCCGTGGGCCGAGGCGTTCGGCACCGACGACCGGGCCGCCGTGGAGGACTACTGCCGCGCCGAGGGCATCGAGTTCGAGTGGCAGGACGACGGCGGGCTGCGCACCCGGCAGCGGCGGGCGGCCGTGATCGAGGTCAACGGTCGGCGCACCTGGTTCAACCAGGTCGCCTTCCTCAACGAGTGGACGCTGGACCCCGACGTCCGCGAGTACCTCGTCGACGTCTACGGCGCCGACGCGCTGCCGTTCACCACCCGGTTCGGGGACGGCGAGCCGATCGGCGAGGACGTCGTCACGCTGCTCAACGAGGTCTACGACGCGCACACCGTCCGCGAGCCCTGGCAGGCCGGCGACCTGATGCTGGTCGACAACCTGCGCACCGCGCACAACCGGGAGCCCTACGCCGGCGAGCGGCAGGTGCTGGTCGGGCTCGGAGACCCGGTGCGCCTCTCGGGCACGGAGGTGGGCCGATGACCGCCGTCCCGCCGTTCGCGGTCGTCCCCGGCGCCCAGGTGCAGGCGGTCCTGGCCGGCCGGGAGAAGGAGCTCGTCGAGCTGGTCGAGGCCACCTACCGGCTGCACGGCGCCGGCGACTCGGTGAACCCGCCGTCGTACTTCCTGCGCTTCCCGGACCGACCGACCGCGCGGATCATCGCGCTGCCGGCCTCGATCGGCGGGCAGGTGCGGGTCGACGGGCTGAAGTGGATCTCCAGCTTCCCGGAGAACGTGGCGGCCGGCGTGCCGCGCGCCTCGGCGGTGCTGATCCTCAACGACCACGACACCGGCTACCCGTTCGCCTGCCTGGAGAGCTCGGTGATCAGCGCGACCCGGACCGCGGCGTCGGCGGCCGCGGCGGCCGACTGGCTGACCCGCAGCCGGCGGCGCCCGACGCGCGTCGGGTTCGTCGGAGTCGGGCTGATCGCCCGTTACATCCACGGCTTCCTGGCCGGAACGGGCTGGGCGTTCGACGAGATCGGCGTGCACGACCTCTCGGCGGAGAGCGCGGCGGGGTTCCGCGGCTACCTCGAGCAGTCGGGCACCGCGGCGGCGGTCACCGTGCACGAGAGCGCCGAGTCATTGATCCGCGGCAGCGACCTGGTCGTCTTCGCCACGGTCGCCGGGTCGCCGCACGTGCACGACCGCTCGTGGTTCGACCACGCGCCCGTTGTCCTGCACGTCTCGCTGCGCGACCTGGCGCCGGAGATCCTGCTCGACGCGGTCAACCTGGTGGACGACGTCGAGCACTGCCTCAAGGCGCAGACCTCGCCGCACCTGGCCGAGCAGCTCACCGGCGGCCGCGACTTCCTCGCCGGCACCCTGGACGACGTCATGTCCGGGCGGGTGGCCGTCCCGGCGGACCGGACGGTGATCTTCTCCCCCTTCGGGCTCGGCGTGCTCGACCTGGCGGTCGGCAAGTTCGTCTACGACCGGGTGGCCCGCGCCGGCGACCTGCACGTGGTCGAGGACTTCTTCTCCGAGCTGCGCCGGTACGGGTGAGCACCTCTCCGGACACCGCCGTCCCCGCGCTGCCTCCTGGGGTCTGCCAGGTCTGGTGGGCCCGCACGTCCGACGTGCGCCCGGAGCACGACCTCCTGCTGGCCCCCGAGGACGTGGCGCGGCGCGCGCGGTTCGTGCAGGACGCCGACCGGCGGCGGGCGACGGCGGCCCTCGCCGTCCTGCGGACGGTGCTCGGTATCCACCTCGAGCGGCCGCCGACCGCCCTGGAGATCGACCGCCGCTGCCGGTCGTGCGGCGGCGACCACGGCAAGCCGTGGCTGCCCGCCGCGCCCGACGTGCACTTCTCGGTGTCGCACTCGGGCAGCTGCGTGGCCGTCGCGATCCACCGGGGCGCCGCGGTGGGCGTCGACGTGGAGAAGGTGGAGCGCTTCGAGGAGGCCGAGCCGGCGGCCCTCGCCGAGGACGTGCTCGCGCCCGAGGAGCTGGCCGAGCTGGCCCGCTACCCGGCCGAGGAGCGCTCGCTCGCCTTCACCACCTACTGGAGCCGCAAGGAGGCGGTGCTCAAGGCGACCGGGGACGGCGTCACCGCGTCGCTGGCCGCCCTCGTCGTCACCCCGCCGTCGGAGCCGCCCGGGGTGCTGCGCTGGACCGGCGCGGCGGTGTCGCTGCACGCGCTGCACGCGCCGGCCGACCACGTCGCCGCGCTCGCCGTCGTCGGCGGCCCGCCGGGGCGCATCGACGAGCTCGACGCGCGGCAGCTGCTCGGCAGCGGTCAGAGCAGCCGGCGGCTGCCCTCGGCGACCACGCGCAGCCACCGGTAGCCGTAGCCCTCCAGCGCGAGTTCCACGGTGCCCTTGTCGGTCACG
Organism: Geodermatophilus sp. SMS 5-13; assembly: GCF_059428245.1. Lineage (NCBI taxonomy): Bacteria > Bacillati > Actinomycetota > Actinomycetes > Geodermatophilales > Geodermatophilaceae > Geodermatophilus > Geodermatophilus sp. SMS 5-13. The sequence continues at coordinate 2,624,083 of NZ_CP165729.1, read as the reverse complement.
GGTGTGCTGCACTCCTGCAGCAGGTCCTCCAGGCGGTGCCTGCTGTCGCAGCCCTCCAGGGTCAGCGGCACCGTCTGCGGTTCCGAGCCCAGGTTGTGGACGGCGACCATCGCGCCGTCCTCCCAGCGGCACCGGTGGGCGAGCACCGCGGGGTGCGGCTGGTCGAGCACCTCGAATCCGCCCCAGCCCAGCTCCGGGCACTCCCGGTAGCGGCGGATGAGCAGCTTCATGAACGACAGCAGCGACTCGGGGTCGCGGCGCTGGCCGGCCACGTTGACGAACTCGGGCCCGTACCCGCCGGTGGTCAGCGGCCGGCGCAGGATGCGTGGCGGCGCCTGGGAGAAGCCGCCGTTGGGGCCATCGGTCCACTGCATCGGCGTCCGCACCGCCATGCGGCCCTCGAGTTCGGGGTTCTCCCCCATCCCGATCTCCTCGCCGTAGAAGAGCACCGGGGTGCCGGGCAGCGAGAACAGCAGGCTGTGGACCATCCGGATCCGCCGCGGGTCGCCGTCCAGCATCGGCGCGAGCCGGCGCCGCAGCCCGCGGCCGTAGACCTGCATCGACGGCTCCGGCCCGAACGCGGCGAAGACCTCGGCGCGCTCCTCGTCGGTGAGCTTGTCCAGGGTCAGCTCGTCGTGGTTGCGCACGAACGTGGCCCACTGGTTGTCCGGCGAGACCTCGGGCCGGTCGAGCAGCGCCGTCGCCAGCGGTCCGGCGTCCTTGCGGGCCAGCGACAGGTACAGCGCCTGCATGGCGAGGAAGTCGAACTGCATGGTGAGCTCGTCGCCCTCGGGTCCCCCGAAGAACAGCGCCTGCTGGTCGTGCGGCAGGTTGACCTCGCCGAGGATCACTCCCCCGTGCACCCGCCGGCCCAGGAACGCCCGCAGCGCCCTCATGAACTCGTGCGGGTCCGGGAAGTCCTGCTGATCGCCGCCGACGGTGTCGAGGAAGAACGGGACGGCGTCCATGCGGAAGCCGGAGAGCCCCATCTGCAGCCAGAAGCCCATGACCTTGGCGACCTCGTCGCGCACCCGGGGGTTGGTCACGTCGAGGTCGGGCTGCTCCTTGTAGAAGTGGTGCAGGTACCACTCCCCGGTCGGCTCGTTGAACTCCCAGATGCTGTTCTCCGCGTCCGGGAACACCACCTGGTCGCTGGTGTCCGGCGGCTCGTCGGTGCGCCACACGTAGAAGTCGTGGAACGGGGCGTCCTTGCTCCGCCGGGCCGAGCGGAACCACGGGTGCCGGATCGAGGTGTGGTTGACGACGAGGTCGGCGATCACCCGGATCCCCCGGTCGTTCGCCGTCCTGATCACCTCGACCAGGTCGCCGTGCGTGCCCAGCCGCGGGTCGACGCCGTAGAAGTCGGTGATGTCGTAGCCGTCGTCGCGGTCGCCGGTCGGGTAGAAGGGCATCAGCCACAGGCAGGTGATGCCGAGGTCGTGCAGGTAGTCCAGCCGCTGCGCGAGCCCCGTGAAGTCGCCCATCCCGTCGTCGTTCCAGTCCATGAACGTCTGGACGTCGAGGCAGTAGACGACCGCGGTCTTCCACCAGAGATCCGAGGTGTCGGTGATCCTCACTGGAGCGCCACCGCCTGCTGTGGGGTGTCGACGTCGAGCTGCGGCAGCACGTGCTCGCCGAACGCGTCGAGGAAGCCGCGCTGCTCGACGCCGACGTGGTGCAGGTAGACCGCGTCGAAGCCGAGCTCCTGGTACTCGGCGATCCACTCCGCGTGCTGCCCGAGGTCGCCGGAGACCCGCACCACCTCCGCGATGTGCTCCGGGCGGACGTGCGCGGTGACCTGGTCGAACGCCTGGGGGTTGTCGAGGTCCCAGGCCAGGGGCGGCCCCACGGCGCCGCTGCGCCACTGCTCGAAGGCGATCGCGAGCGCCCGCTCCTCGTCGGGGTCGTAGGACAGGTGCACCTGCAGGGCGGCGGTGCCGCGGCCGCCGGCGTCGCGGTAGGCGGCGAGCACCTCGCGGAGCTTGTCGTGCGGCTGGTTGAGGGTGACCAGCCCGTCGGCCCACTCGGCTCCGGCGCGCGCGGTCTCGACGGAGACCGCGGGCGCGATCAGCTGCGGCAGGTGCTCGGGCAGGGTCCACAGCCGGGCGTGGTCGACGGTGACCAGTCCCTCGTGGGTGACCTCCTCTCCGGTCAGCAGCGCGCGGATCACCTCGACGCACTCGCGCAGCCGGGCGTCGCGGACCTCCTTGCGCGGCCACCGGTCGCCGGTGATGTGCTCGTTCATCGCCTCGCCGCTGCCGAGCGCCACCCAGAAGCGGCCGGGGAACATCGCGTCGAGGGTCGCGATGGCCTGCGCGATGATCGCCGGGTGGTAGCGCTGGCCGGGCGCGTTCACCGCGCCGAACGGCAGCGTCGTCGTCGCCAGGGCCGCGCCGAGCCACGACCAGGCGAAGCCCGAGTGCCGCTGAGCGGGGTTCCACGGCGCGAAGTGGTCGGAGCACATCGCCGCGGTGAACCCCACCTGCTCGGCGTGCCGGACCGCGTCCAGCAGCGCGGCCGGGTGGACCTGCTCGTGCGAGGCGTGGAAGCCGATCACGCTCATACGGCCTGCCTACCGGGTCCGCCGCCTCCCCGCAGGCTGCGGTGCGCCGCGCAACCACCTGGCGGGCCGGGCGCGGGGCCATTCGCGCCACTTTCGCCCCTGTCAGGCGGGGGCGGTGGCGCCCTCGTCGGCCTGGCCGAGCAGCAGCAGCCCGGCGTCGGTGTGCTCGAGCGGCGCGGCGAACAGGTAGCCCTGCGCCAGGCCCGCTCCCCCGTCGCGCAGGTGGGTGCGCTGCAGCTCCTCCTCGATGCCCTCGGCGACGATCTCCAGGTCGAGGGTGCGGCCGAGGTTGATCAGGCCGCGCAGGATCGCCGGCATCGCCTCCTTGTCGTCGATGGTGCTGACGAAGGAGCGGTCGATCTTGAGGATGTCGACGGCGAACTGGCGCAGGTGCGACAGCGACGAGTAGCCGGTGCCGAAGTCGTCGAGGGCCAGCTTCACCCCGAGCGAGCGCAGTTCCTTCAGCCGCGCGGCGGCCAGCGCAGGGTCGCGCACCAGCACCGACTCGGTGAGCTCGAGGACCAGCGCCGACGGCGGCAGGCCGCTGTCCGCCAGCGCCTCGCGCACCTGCCGGACGAGGTCCGGCGACCCGAGCTGGGACGGCGAGACGTTGACCGCCATCGACAGCCCGACCTCGGGGTGCTGCCGCTGCCAGCCGGCCGCGGACGCGCACGCCTGGCGCAGCACCCAGGCGCCGATGTCGGCGATCAGGCCGATGTCCTCGGCGACCGGCAGGAAGCGCTCGGGCAGGACGACGCCGAGCGACGGGTGGTCCCAGCGCAGCAGCGCCTCGAAGCCGACGACCCGCTCGCTCTCCAGGTCCACCACCGGCTGGTAGACCAGCCGGAACTGCCCGTCGGGCAGCGCGGACCACAGGTCCTTCTCCAGCTGGAGCCGCTCGGCGGCGGCCGAGCGCATCTGCGGGTTGAAGACGACGAACCGGCCCCGGCCGGCGCCCTTGGCCCAGTACATGGCGTTGTCGGCGTCGCGCAGGAGCGAGCTGCCGGTGCAGCCGACATCGCCGGTGGCGATGCCGATGCTGGCGCTCACGTGCACCCGCGCGGTGCCGAGGTCGAGCGGCTCGCGCAGCTCGGCGAGCACCCGCTCGGCGATGCGGACGGCCTCCTCGGCCCCGTGCGTGTCCTCGACCAGGATCGCGAACTCGTCGCCGCCGAGCCGGGCGAGGGTGTCCTCGGTGCGGACGGCGCCGGTGAGGATCGCGGCCACCTCGCGGATCAGCGCGTCGCCCATCGCGTGGCCGAGGCTGTCGTTGACGTTCTTGAAGCCGTCGAGGTCGAGGAAGACGACGGAGACGTCGGTGTCGCTGCGGGCGATGCGGCGCAGCGCCTGCTCGAGCCGGTCGGTGAACAGCGCGCGGTTGGCCAGCCCGGTCAGCCCGTCGTGGAAGGCCAGGTGCGCCAGCTCGTGCTCGGTGCGCTGCCGGCGGACCCGCTGGCGCACGTCGGCGGCCAGCGCGGCCGCGACGACGGCGGCGACGGCGAGCAGCGCGTGCGCGCCGGCTCCGTCCGCGAGCGGCTGGGTGCCGACGAGCGCGGCCGCCAGCGCGGCGAAGAGCAGCGCCGGGCGGTACCCGGCGCCGGCCGGGCGGGCGTCGTGCGCAGGAAGCTGGTCGTTCACGCTGGGCCTTCCTTCGGGGGCGTGACGACTTTGGCTTCGGCGGGTCCGGACCGGGAATCGAGCCCGCCCGCGCGCCGGCCCCCCGAAGGAGTGAGGTCTCGATCCGGCCACGTGGTCTCCGCCGCGAGCCGCGGACCAGGGCGGACGGCGGACACTGCGCCGACCACGCCGTCCGAGGAGAAGCCGTGCGCCGGCCCCCGGCTCGTCAGCCTCTCCCCGGACCGGGGCGCCGCGTCGAACACGACCGAGCTGACGGTCGAGTGGCGGCCCGGCGGCGCGACCAGCGCCCGGACTGACCGCGGGAGCGCAGCTCGCCGGCCAGCGGGCGCAACACGGCCGGGCCCAGCAGGGGCGGGTGCACGAGCAGCAACGACGGCATGTCGCCATCCTCACCCGCATGGCTCGGCCGGGACGGGGCAAGGTGCGGGCATGACGCCGACGACCGACGAGTGGGGCATCGACGCCACCTGGGTGGACGCCAACGACGAGGAGCACGAGGTCGCCCCGGCGACGATCGAGCGGCTGCGCGAGGTGATCGGCACGCCGCCGGCCGACCTCGAGGACACCGCGCCGATCGTGGCCCGGCCCGGTGACGTGCTCGAGGTCGACGAGGCCGAGGTCGACTGCGAGGACGGGCAGACCCGGCACATCGACGGCGAGCTGCCCGAGGACTTCCCGCTCGGGTACCACCGGCTGCGCACCCCCGACGGCCGGGAGCGGCGGCTGATCGTCTCCCCCGGCCGCTGCTGGCTGCCCGACCGGCGCACCTGGGGGTGGGCCGTCCAGCTCTACGCCGCCCGCAGCCGGGACAGCTGGGGCATCGGCGACCTCGGCGACCTGCGTGCGCTGCGCGACATGGCCACGGACCAGGGCGCGGGCTTCCTGCTGATCAACCCGCTGCACGCCGTCGCCCCGACCACCCCGCAGGAGTCCAGCCCGTACCTGCCGGCCACCCGCCGGTTCCGCAACCCGCTCTACCTCCGGGTGCCCGAGGTCCCCGGCGCCGACCGGGTGGACCTCGGGGACGGCGCCGACCTCAACGACGCCGAGCACATCGACCGCGACGCGATCTGGGCCCGCAAGCGCGAGGTGCTGCGCCGCGTCTTCGACGCCGCCGGCTCCGACGACCCCGCCTTCCCGGCCTGGTGGTGGCACCAGGGCCAGCCGATGCAGGACTGGGGCACCTGGTGCGCGCTCGCCGACGAGCACGGCCCCGACTGGCACACCTGGCCCGAGCGGCTGCGCGACCCGCGCGGCGAGGCGGTGCGCGAGTTCTCCTCCGCCCACGAGAAGGACGTCGCCTTCCACGTCTGGCTGCAGTGGTGCCTGTCCCGTCAGCTGGACGCGGCCGCGTCGGGGCTGACCGTCCTGCAGGACCTGCCGATCGGCGTGGCCGGCGGCGGCGCGGACGCCTGGACCTGGCAGGACGTGCTCGCGCAGGGCGCCAGCGTCGGCGCGCCGCCGGACGCCTTCAACGCCCAGGGCCAGGACTGGGGCTCTCCCCCGCTGATCCCGTGGCGGCTGCGCGCGGCGGACTACGAGCCGTTCATCCAGTCCATCCGCGCCACCATGGCCGGCGCGGGCGGCCTCCGGATCGACCACGTCATGGGCCTGTTCCGCCTCTGGTGGGTGCCGGCCGACGGCGGCGCCGTCGACGGCGCCTACGTCCGCTACCCGGCCGAGGACCTGCTCGACATCGTCGCGCTGGAGAGCGCCCGCGCGCAGGCGCTGGTCGTCGGCGAGGACCTCGGCACCGTCGAGGAGGGCGTCCGCGAGGCGCTCGCCGAGCACGGCATCCTCTCCTACCGGCTGCTGTGGTTCGAGGAGGACGACCCCGCCGAGTGGCCGGCCGCCGCCATGGCCGCGGTCAGCACGCACGACCTGCCGACCGTCGCCGGCCTCTGGACCGGGGAGGACGTCGAGGAGCAGCGCGAGCGCGGCACCGGCTCGGACGAGGAGCTGGAGGCCGGCCGCACGGGGCTGCTGGCCAAGCTCACGGGGGTCCGGAAGAACGCCGGCCCCGAGACCGCCGTCCGGCGGGCCTACGAGCGGCTGGCGACCGCGCCGTGCCTGCTGCTGTCGGCCACCCTGGAGGACGCCGTCGGCGAGCGCCGGCGGCCCAACATGCCCGGCACCACCGACCGGCCCAACTGGTCCCTGCCGCTGCCGGTCCGCATCGAGGACCTGCCCGAGCACCCGCTGCTGAAGGACGTCGCCCGCACGCTGGCCGAGGGCGCGGCACGCCGGGGGTGAGCCGTCGAACGGATGTTCGACGGACGTGCCACACTTCGGTCGTGGCGGGCGGGATGTACCGGGGTCGGTCGGGTCGCTCCCTCGGGGAGCGGGCGGCCGACTCCGGCGTCCGCCCCGACTCGCCGCCACCCGCCGCGCCGCCGCGGGAGGACACGGAGGGCCGGCACTGCTGGGTCCGCGACCCGCCCGACGCCCCCGGCACCTGGCCCGGGCTGCTCATCGAGTGGCGCCGAAGGGACGGCGGGTGGCAGGGGCGGGTGGCCTACACCGTCGTCGGCCCGCACGGCCCGGCGCTGGTCGAGACGTGGCTGCCCGCGGCCCGGCTGGAGCCGCGTTAGCTGCGTCGCCGCGCGGGCTATGGCTGGGGGCATGACCACACCCGATCGACCGACGCTCGACGACGTCATGGAGACCACCGAGTCGGCCCCGCCCGACCACAGCCAGCACGGCAAGGGCTACGACCGGCCCAACGACGACGAGCTGGAGCACCGCACCGAGCACGAGCGGCAGATGGTCGGCTCCGACGACGCCGACCCGGCGGGCGCCGACGAGCACTCCGCAACGGATTGAGGACGCCGCTGCAGGCCGACCTGGCCCCGCGTCAGGTCGCCTGCAGCGCCCGCGTCCGGCCGAGGACGACGCTCAGCACGAGGGTGCCGGCGACGAGGCTCCCCGTGAGCAGCGCGACGGCGGGCCACCCGGCGGCGTCCCAGGCCCGGCCGGCGAGCGTGCCGCCCACCGATGAGCCGACGTAGTACCAGAACGAGTAGAGCGAGGCCGCCTGGCCCACCGCCCGGCCACCCGCGGCGGCACGGACCGCCACCCAGCCGCTGGCCACGCTGTGCGCGGCGAAGAAGCCGACCGTGAGCACGCACAGCCCGGCGACGAACACCGCCAGCGGCTCGGCGAGGGTCAGCGCGACCCCGCCGCCCATGATGGCGACCGCGACCGGCACCACCGGCCGCCGGCCGACCCGCCCGGCGAGCTCCCCGGCGGCCGCCGACGACGCCGACCCGAGCAGGTAGGCGACGAAGACCAGCCCCGCGACCGCCGGCGAGAGCGCGTACGGCGGGGTCTCCAGCCGGAAGGTCGCGGCGTTGTAGGCGGCCACGAACCCGCCCATGAGCAGCGCCGCGACCCCGTAGAGGCCGAGCAGCACCGGATCGGTGAACGCGTCGCCGAGCTGGCGCAGCAGCGGGCGGTCCCGCGGAACCGGCCGGAACCGGCGCGACGGCGGCAGCAGCAGCCGGACGGCGACGGCGCACGCCACCCCGAGCGCGGCGACGCCGGCCAGCGCCGTCCGCCAGCCACCGACCTCGACGAGCAGCCCGCCGAGCAGCCGCCCGGTCAGCCCGCCGATCGCGTTGCCGCTGACGAACAGCCCGACCGCCCGCGCGCCGACCGAGGGGTGCAGCTCCTCGCGCAGGTAGGCGACGGCCACGGCGGGCAGCCCGGCCAGCGCGAAGCCCTGCAGAGCGCGCAGCACGAGCAGCACCGGCCAGGACGGCGACGCGACGAGCAGCACGCCGAGCAGGGCGGAGGCGGCCAGGCCGGCGTGCAGGATCCCGGTCCGGCCCCGCCGGTCCGAGAGCGGGCCGAGCACCAGCAATCCGATGGCGAGCCCGGCGGTCGCGCAGGAGACCGACAGTGTCGCCGCGGCCGACGAGACGCCGAACGAGCGGGCCAGCTCGGGCAGCAGCACCTGCGTGTCGTAGAGCATCGCGAAGACCGCGACGCCGGCCAGGAAGATCGCCAGCGAGGCCCGGCGGAAGCCCCGCTCGCCGGCCCGATGCCCCTCGGAGAGCGCCTCGGCCTGCGCCGTCCCCACGCCGCTCCGCACTCCCCCATCGTCCTCCCCGCCCCGGAGCGGGTTGGCTGGGGCCGTGCCCCGCGCCGGTGCGGGTGACCGCGCGGGCCGTCCTGGGACCATGGGGCCCGTGACCGCGAACCGGCTCCGCAACGGGGCGCTCCTCTGGCTGCTGACCCTCCAGTTCTTCGCCGTGGAGACCGTCGCCCAGCTGCAGTGGCCCGGCTCGTACTCCCGCGCGGACGACGTCATCAGCGACCTGGGCACCGCGGTCTCGCCCGCGCACCTGGCCATGAACGCCTCGTTCGTCCTCCAGGGGGTGCTGATCCTCGGCGGCGCGCTGCTCCTGCGGCCGGCGCTGCGCGGGAGGGCGGCGGTCGTGGCGGAGGTGCTGCTGGGCATCGCGGCCCTCGGCGTCCTGCTGGTCGGCGTCTTCCCCTCCGACGGCAACAGCACGCTGCACGCCGTCGGCGCGGTCGCGCACCTGCTCGGCGGCGGGCTCGGGCTGATCGCCCTCGCCTACGCCGTCCGCCCCCGGTCGGAGGCCCTCGGGACGACGCTCGCCGTCCTCGGCCTGCTCGGCACCGCGCTGACGATCTTCTTCCTCGACGACATCACCGAGTGGCTCGGCCGGGGCGGCACCGAGCGCGGCGCCGCCTACGTGATCCCGATCGGGCTGGCCCTCGCCGGCGCCGTCCTGTGGCGGCTCGGCGCGGACGGCGACGAGCGGCGGGCCCGCCGCGACGAGGAGCGCGCGGCGCGGGCCGAGCAGGCCGCCCAGCGGGACGCGGCGCTCGAGGCGGCCGCGGGGGACGACGCCGAGGAGCCCGAGGACCCGTGGGCGCCGTCGGTGCGGGAGAAGCGCGACCGCTGATCAGCCGGCCGGCTCGACCCGCAGCACGTCGGCGACCGGCCGCCGCCCGCTGGCCGGCGGGGTGAGGCCGGCCGGCGGGTAGCCCATGCGCAGCAGCATCTGCGGATAGCCGATCAGCGAGAGCCGCTGCCGCAGCCGGGTCCGGGCCACCGGCCAGTCCAGCGCCTGGGTCAGCGGCGAGGCCACCAGCCCCTCCGCGGTGGCGAGCAGCAGCACGTGGCCGAGCGCCTGGCCGGCCTGCAGCCACGCCGCGCGGTCGTCGCTCTCGGTGCCGAACAGGACGACGGTCGGCCGCTCCACCTCCGGCGGCGGGGCGTCCGGGTCGCCGCCGGCGCGGAACAGCCGCTGCTCGCGGGAGCTGACCGCGAAGTCGCGCACCAGCCAGTTCGACGGCCGGTCCCGCGGGTCGCCCTCCGGGACCGCCTCCACCGGCACGCCGTCGACGGCGCCCGGGTCGGTGCGCATCCAGCTCTCCAGCTCCTTGAGGTACTCGGGCTCGCGCTGCTCCATCTCCTCGGCCTGGGAGAGCAGGAAGACGGTGGCCACCTCCTCCTCGGAGCGGGTGATCGACTTGACCCACAGCCCGTACGCGCCGGCCACGCGCTGCATCCGGTCGAGGACCTCGGTGGGCACGGCCCGCGGCTCGAAGGCGGCGCGCACGGTGTGCCGGCGCTCGATGGCCTCGGCCAGGGCGCGGTCGTCGTCCGTGGCCTCGCGCGGGCCGGTCACCCGGATGCTCGCCAGGTGGTCGGAGTCGGCCGGGTCGGGCAGCAACTCGACCGCTGCCTCGGCGCCGGCCGCGCGCAGCGCGACGACGGCGAAGGCGACCGCGATCCCGCAGCTGATCACCTGCTGGCGGCCGGTGGGGTCGAGCACCGGCAGCGCCCGCGCCCGGTCGTAGAAGACGTCGAGCCGATCGGGGACGGCGGCGAAGCGCCACGGCTGGGTGTTGTGGATGGACGGAGCCCGCGTCGCGGCGGTGACGATCTGCGCCCAGTCGATGTCCTGCACGGCCCCAGCCTCTCCCAACGCCCGGCTGCGCACCACGCCGCGTCTGACGAGGATGGGGCCATGACCAGTGCTGCCGGCTCGCTGGACGTGATCCCCGTCGACGAGTGCTACGAGCTGCTCGCCGCCCAGGAGGTGGGCCGAATCGGGGTCAACGCCGAGCACTTCCCGCTGATCATCCCGGTCAACTACGGCATGGACGGGCGCACGATCGTCATCCGTACGCATCCGGGCACCACGCTGTCGGCGGCGTCGCACGCCAACGTCACCTTCGAGGTGGACGAGATCGACCGGCGCGCGCGCACCGGCTGGAGCGTGCTGGTCCGCGGGCTGGCCGAGGAGGTCGGGCCCGAGCACCGGGCCGGGCTGGTCGAGCGCACGCACGCCACCGGCGTCCAGCCGTGGGCGCCGGGTGAGCACGGCAACTGGCTGCGGATCATCCCGCAGGAGATCAGCGGCCGGCGGATCGTCCCCGGGCAGCTGCCGTGGGGCGTCGACGACCGCGCGTACCTATAGGACCTCCCCGGCCCGGACGACGACCCGCGGCGGGGCGTGGCGGGCGAGGAGGTCGACGGTGCGCGCGGCGTCGTGCACCAGGAGGTCGGCCGGGGCGCCCACCCGCAGCCGGTACGACGGGAGCCCGAGCACCCGCGCGGCCGACGTCGTCACCAGGTCGACGAGCACCTCCAGCTGCTGCGCCGAGCGCAGGTCGAGCAGGTGCGCGGCCAGGAAGGCGACCTCGAGCAGGTTGTGCCGGCCGAACGGGTAGTAGGCGTCCTCGATGTCGTCCTGGCCGAGCGCGACCGCGACGCCCGCGGCCAGCGCCCGCTCGACCGGCAGCGCGACCGACCCGGTGTGCGGATCGCTGACCAGCCCCAGCCCGGCCCGGCGGACCAGCGCGAGGACGGCGGCCAGCCGGTCGGCGTCGTAGTGCCCGAGGGCGCGGGCGTGGCAGGCGACGCCGCGCCCGGTGAGGCCGTGGCGCAGCATCGCCTCGGCGAGCATCCGGGTGGTCTCGTACCGCGGGTCGGGGGCGTCGTCGGTGAGCATCGCGACCGGCAGCCCGCGGCGGGCGGCCAGCGCGCAGGCCCACTCGACGTGCCGCTCCTGGTCGTCCGGCGACTCCTCGATCCACGGGATGCCGCCGACGACGTCCGCGCCGAGGTCCAGCGCCTGCTCCACGAGGCCGGCCGCGCCCGGATCGCGCAGCACACCGTCCTGGGGGAAGGCGACCACCCGGACGTCGACCCGGCCGGCGAACTCCGGCTTCGCGGCGAGCACGGCCTCGACCCCGATCAGCCCGGCGGCGGTGTCGACGTCGGCGAAGGCCTGCACGTGCAGCACGCCGTGGCGCAGCCCGTCGGTGAGCGCCTGCCGGATGTTGGGCAGCAGCCGCTCGACCGTGTAGTGCCGCTTCACCGCGCTGGCCAGGTCGATGGCGGCCGCCGACTCCGCCATGCCGCCGACGGTGTAGGCCCGCAGCGCCTCGTCGCCGATGAGCGGCAGCGTTCGGACCTTGTCCAGGTGCAGGTGCGCATCGACGAACGGCTCGGTGACCAGGCCGCCGTCCGCCGGGACGACGCCCGCGCCGTCCGGGACCGGCCGCTCGCCGGCCGGGACGATCGCGCGCACCGTGCCCCCGTCGCACTGGACGTCGACGACGTCCCCGCTGCGAAGCCGCGCCTCGGTCACCACGAGCACAACGGCATCCTGGCAGCTCAGGCGGCGGTGCCGGCCTCCTGCGGCGCCGGGACCGGCGGCCGCACCCGGCCCCTGCGTCGGGACAGCGCGACCCCGACGAGGCACACCGCTCCCCCGACGAACGCCAGCGCCGGCGGCACCTCGTCGAGCAGCAGCCAGCCGAGCAGGATGACCAGCGGCGGCACCAGGTAGGTGGTGACGCCGAGCTTGCCGGCGTCCATCCGCGCGAGGGCGTAGGCCCAGGTGCTGAACGCCAGCGCCGTCGGGACGACGCCGAGGTAGACCATGCCGGCGATCGACGACCCGGAGGCGCCGGCGAGGTCGGTGACCAGGGCGCCGGCCCAGGGCAGGCAGCACACCGCGCCGATGGCGCAGGCGGTGGCGGTCACCTGCAGGCCGGGCAGCCGGCGCAGCAGCGGCTTCTGCGCGACGACGCCCATCGCGTAGGTCAGCGCGGCGACCACGCAGAGCACGACGCCGAGCAGGTCCGCCTCGGCGCTGCGGGTGGCCAGGCCGATGAGGACGACGCCGGCGAAGGCCACCGCGATGCCGGCGACCAGCCAGCGCGGGAAGCCCTCGCCGAGGAAGAGCCCGGCGAACACCGCGATGAGGATCGGGCCGATGTTGACCAGCATCGCCGTCGTCCCGGCGTCGAGGTGGTGCTCGGCGGCGTTCAGGGCGACGTTGTAGACGCCGAACCAGCCGACGCCGCAGATGGCCAGCAGGCCCCACTCCCGGCCGGTCGGGCGCACCCAGCCGCGGCGGGCCAGCAGCACCCCGAGGACGGCGGTGCCGACCAGCAGCCGGCCCAGCGCCAGGGCACCCGGCGAGAGGTCGTCGCGCACGCCGCGGATGCCGATGAAGGCCGACGCCCAGGCGAAGATCGTGACGGCGACGGCCACCAGGACGGGGACGGGGCGGGAGGTGGTGCGCACGTCCGCCGACCCTAGGTCGGCGGTCCGACGCTTCTCCGGCGGATTCCGGACACGGACGCCGACGTGGCGGTCGGCCTGCGGGGGTTGGCAGGAACCGCGCGGTCAGCCCTGCAGGTGCTCGGCGTAGGTGCGCCGGCCGCGCTCGCCGGAGGTGGGCAACGAGGCGCCGTCCCGGATCGCGGCGCTGAGCTTGCCGGGGATCGGGGTGGCGACCACGTGCGTGCTCGGCTCCCGGGCGGCCGCCCAGGCCCGCGCCAGATCGGCGGCCGAGAGGTCCTCGGGACCGCCGTACTCGACCACTCCCCCGGTCGGCGCGCGGCCGACGACGTCCACGATGTGCGCGGCCACCTCGCCGGTGTCCACCGGCTGCACGCGCCAGCCCATGGGGACCGGCAGGACGGGACCGCGGCGGGCGGTGGCGAGCAGGTGGTCGACGAACTCGTGGAACTGGGTGACCCGCAGCAGCGTCACCGGCAGGCCGGAGGCCAGCAGGATCTGCTCGGCGGCGAACTTCGCGCGGTAGTAGCCGTACGGGATCGTGTCGACGCCGACGATCGAGACGTGGACCAGTTGCCGGAGCCGGTCGCGGTCGACCGCCTGGACCAGCCGGCGGGTGCCGGCCACGTCGATCTGCCAGGGGTCGCCCTGCGGATCGGTGGCCGCGTGGACGATCACCTCCGCGCCGGCGAGCGCCTGCGGCAGGTCGCGGCCGGTGGCCAGGTCACCGCGGACGCCGCCGGGGCCGGCACCCCGCCGGGACATCTGCTTCACGGTGTGGCCGGCGTCCTGCAGGGGGCCGGCCAGCCGCCGTCCGAGCCGTCCGGTTGCTCCGGTCACGAGAACGTCCACGTGCCGCAGTCTGGCCGGACCGACCGCCGCCGCGCACCCTTGCCGGCATCGTGTCGCCGCGGTCTGCGGATCGTCGGCCCTGCTCAGGTACAAGATCACCTCGGGTCCAGCGGTGTCTCAGCGCGCGGGAGGCACCGCTGGACCGGAGGTGATCATGAACCCGGTGCGAGAACGAGCCCCGTCGGTCGATGCCCCGGAGGGGTGGCGCCGGAGCTGCGATCTCCGACGAGGGGTCATCTCCGCGGGGTGAGGGCCGGAGGGTGCCCGACACACGACGCTGGGCGGCCAGGCGGCGAAGGGTTAGGCGCATGGACACAGGGCCGTCGGCAGCGTCCGGGGGAACCGGGCCGCCGCCCACGAACCCCGGCGACCGGCCGGGGCTTCGTCGGTTCAACGACGCAACGGAGCGGTTCACCGCTCGCGTGGCGCAGACCAAGGGGCGCATCGACGCCTCGCGGGTCGGTCACGTGCAGCGCCGGTTCGTGAAGGCGGATCTGGCGAACCAGGCGATGATCCTCGCCGCCCTCGCCCTGTCGCTGCTGCTGCCGGTGCTGGTGACCCTGGCGGCGCTGGTGCCGCTCGGGGCGGCGAACTCGCTGCCGGCCGTGGCCGGAGCCCGCCTGGACCTGAGCCCCCAGGCCGTCGCGGACCTGCAGCGTCTGTTCCCCAGCCGGGACGCGGTCCGCGGCGCCTCCACCGTGTTCGGCAGCCTCTTCACGCTGCTGTCGGCCTACGCCTGGCCCACGGCGCTCCAGCGCGGCTACGAGATCGCCTGGGGGGTGACCTCGCAGGGCTGGCGGGGACTGTGGCGCCCGCTGGTGTGGCTGATCGCCTTCGTGACCGCCGGCGCACTCCTGCTCGTCCTGCCGCGGACGGGGCTGGCCGCCCCCTGGCGGACGATCCTGCTCCTCGTCCTCTGGACGCCGATCATCTTCGTCTGGAGCTGGTGGACGCAGCACTTCCTGCTCCGGGGCGCCGTGGGGTGGCGGCAGCTGGTTCCGGGCGCCGTCGCCATGACCGTCGGACTGATCGCACTGCGCGCCTTCGCGGCCGTCTGGCTCTCGACCGCGATCAGCTACAACTTCGCGCGCTACGGCCCCCTGGGCATCGTCTTCATGCTGCTGACCTGGCTCACCGTCCTGAGCATCGTCATGCTGGGCGGCCCCGTCCTCGGGGCGGCGCTGCACGAGCGCCGCGTGCAGGAGGCAGCCGCACAGGAGGCGGCCGCGCGGAAACCGGCGGACGGCACCGATCTCCTCGCCGGACTCCGTGAGAAGGCCGCGCTGGTGATACCCCCGCCACGCGCCCGGGACGCGGAACACCCGGCCGAGAGCTCGGACGAGAAGTGAGGTGGTCCGGGCCCTTCGGCCGATGAGTTCCGCCGGACGGGCCGGTCTACCGGGACGTACGCCATCGAGCCACCGAGTGGAGACCCGCCATGACCAGTCCCGCACACGCCGGCCGCATGCTGTTCGTGACCATGCCCGTCGCGGACGTCGAGCGCAGCAAGGCGTTCTTCGCGAAGCTCGGGTTCAGCTACAACCCCGACATGAGCGACGAGTCCGGCGCCTGCATGCCGGTCGGCGAGCAGGCCTTCGTGATGCTGGCCAGCCGGGGGAGGTTCGCGGAGCTCTCCCCGTTGCCGATCGCCGACCCCACCACACACGCGTTGGCGCTCTACTGCTTCAGCGTGGCCTCCCGCGACGAGGTCGATGCGGTCAGCGCCGCCGCGCTGGCGGCGGGCGGCACCCAGGCGGATGACGCCGAGGACTTCGGCTTCATGTACTCGCGCAGCTTCTTCGACCTCGACGGCCACGGCTGGCAGGTCATGTGGATGGACCCGATGGCGGCACAGCAGGGCCCGGAGGCGTTCGCGGCCTCGGCGCAGGACGCCGACGCCCCGGCCTGACCGCCTGAGCCGACGCCCCCTGGGGAGACGGGGGTAGCCGTCGACTCCTGCGACGGCCGTGACGAACGGTTCCCGACCGTCCGGCGGTGGTCCCCGTCACGCCGCCGGCGCGTGCCTACCGTCCCCGCATGGCCCTGAACCACGCCGCCTCCGGCTCCTGCGACCCCGCCCGCGTCCGCCATCTGCACCTGGTCGCCGCGGCCCGCGCCAACGCCGTCCAGCCCGCGACCGCCCAGCAGGTCGCCGACATCGTCCGCGTCACCGTGGACGACGAGGTGGACACGACCACCTTCCGCGCGATCGTCACGGACGTGTCGGCCGACGTTCTGCGCTGACACGCCGGAGGATCGCCCGACGGGACAGGTCCGTCACAGCGTGGCGCGCCGCTCGCATCTCACCTGCGAGATAGCGTTGACCGGTGACGGTGACCGACCTTCTTCCCACCACCGCCGGAGCTGAAGAAGACAGCGCCATGCGGCGGATCGGCATCCTCGTCCGCGACGCCCGACGGCACCGTGGACTCACGCAGCTCCAGCTCGCCGAGCGCCTCGGCACGAGCCAGAGCGCCGTCGCCCGCATCGAGCAGGGCGGCCAGAACCTCACCCTCGAGCTGCTCGGCCGGCTCTCGGCAGCACTGGACAGCGAACTGATCAGCCTCGGCCCCAGCACCCCGGCGGGTCCCGCCCACCTGCGCGTCACCGGTGGGCGGAACCTCCGGGGTGCGGTGACGGTGAAGTCGTCGAAGAACGCCGCGGTGGCGCTGCTGTGCGCCGCGCTGCTCAACCGCGGCCGGACGACGCTGCGCAACGTCGCCCGCATCGTCGAGGTCGACCGCATCCTCGACGTGCTGCGCTCGATCGGCGTCGAGGCCACCTGGGACGTCACCGGGCGCGACCTCACCCTCGTCGTCCCCGAGCGACTGGACCTGGCCGGGATCGACGCCGACGCCGCCCGCCGCACCCGCAGCATCATCATGTTCCTCGGCCCGCTGCTGCACCGGGCGCAGACCTTCCAGCTGCCCTACGCGGGCGGCTGCGACCTCGGCACCCGCACCGTCGAGCCGCACATGATCGCGCTACGCCCCTTCGGCCTGCAGGTCGAGGCGCGCAGCGGCGAGTACCACGCCACCGTCGCGCCGCCCGCCGCCCGCCACCGGACCATCGTGCTGACCGAGCGCGGCGACACGGTCACCGAGAACGCCCTGCTCGCCGCCGCCCGCGCCGACGGGACGACGACCATCCGCAACGCCAGCTCCAACTACATGGTCCAGGACCTCTGCCTGTACCTGCAGCTGCTCGGCGTGGCCATCGAGGGCCTCGGGACGACGACGCTGGTGGTGCAGGGCCGCCCGGTGCTCGACGCCGACGTCGACTACACGATCAGCGAGGACCCGGTGGAGGCGATGAGCCTGCTCACCGCCGGCATCGTCACCGACTCCGAGCTGACCGTCCGGCGGGCTCCGGTGGAGTTCCTGGAGATCGAGCTCGCCGTCCTGGCCGAGATGGGCCTGCGGATCGAGCGGCCCCCCGACTACCTGGCCGACAACGGGCACACCCGGCTGGCCGACCTCACCATCCGGCCGTCGACGCTCCGGGCGCCGATCGACAAGATCCACCCGATGCCGTTCCCGGGCCTCAACATCGACAACCTGCCGTTCTTCGCGGTGATCGCCGCGCACGCGGCCGGCGAGACGCTGATCCACGACTGGGTCTACGACAACCGGGCGATCCACCTCTCCGACCTCACCCGGCTCGGCGCGAACGTCCGGCTGCTCGACCCGCACCGCGTGCTCGTCACCGGGCCCACCCGCTGGTCGAGCGCCGAGGTGGTCTGCCCGCCGGCGCTGCGGCCCGCGGTGTGCATCCTGCTCGGGATGCTGGCGGCCAAGGGCACGAGCGTGCTGCGCAACGTCGACATCATCGCCCGCGGCTACGAGCACCTCTACGAGCGGCTGGTCGAGATGGGCGCCGACATCGAGGTCTTCCACGACTGACGGTCCGCCGCGACGATGAGGGCGTGACCGACCTCGCCAGCTCCGCCGAGACGAGGCTCTCGCGCCTGCTCGAACGGCTGCTCACCGCCGCGGAGGCGTCGCTGGCCGCGGGTGACCTCGAGCCGGCGCGGACCACGGCCGAGGAGGTCCGCGCCGTCGATCCCGACAACCGGCGGGCCGCCTCGATCCTGCGGCGGGTGGCCGGCCGCCAGCTCGGGCCGTCCGGCGAGCGGGCGCTGATGACGCTCGTGTTCGCCGACCTGGTCGGCTCCACGACGCTGTCCGAGCGGGTGGAGCCCGAGCAGCTGCGCGACCTCTACGCCGTCTACCGCGCGGCGGCCCGGGAGGCGGTGAACCGCTACAGCGGCTCGGTGATGCACTACGCCGGCGACGGCATCCTCGCCGGCTTCGGCTATCCCGAGCCGCACGAGGACGACGCCCGGCGGGCCGTGCTCGCCGCGCTGGACCTGGTGACGGCGATCCGCGACGCCCGCGGCGAGCTGGAGCGCCGCTTCGGCGTGACCGCTCAGGTGCGGGTCGGGATCCACACCGGCCGGGTGGTGGTCACCGACCTCAGCGACGACAGCTCCGTCGCCGAACGCGACTCGATCGTCGGGCTGGTGCCCAACCTCGCCGCCCGCATCCAGTCCGAGGCCGACCCCGGCATGGTGGTGATCAGCGACGTCACCCGGCAGCTGGTGGACGCCGACTTCTTCCTCCACTCGGTCGGCGAGCGGCAGCTGAAGGGGATCAGCCGCCCGGTCGAGGTCTTCACCGTCGAGCGCCCCCGCTACGCCGCGGCGCGCTTCCAGTCCGACCGCTACCGCAAGGCCGGCCTGGTCGGCCGCGACGCGCCCCGGGACCGGCTGCTCTCGGCGTGGCAGGCCGTCCGCGCGGACGACGGAGCCGCCGCGAGCGCCTTCCTCGTCGTCGGCGAGGCCGGCATCGGCAAGTCCCGGCTGGTGGCCGAGCTCCTGGACCGGGTCGAGGCCAGCGGCGGCCGGGTGGTCGGCGTCGCGTGCCTGCCCTACTACGCCAACGTCTCGCTGTGGCCGGTCACCCGGCTGCTCGAGCGCGGCGTCGCCCGGGCCGGCCAGGAGGGCGACCGGCTCGGCTGGCTGGTGCGCACGCTCCGCGCGGTCGGGCTCGATCCCGCGCGGATGGTCCCCTTCCTCGGCCCGCTGCTCGCCATCCCGCCGAGCGCCGAGTACCCGGCGCCGGAGCTGGACCCGGGAGCCTTCCTCGACGAGACCATCAACCGGCTGGTCGACTGGCTGGCCGCCGTCGCCGAGGCGACACCGTGCCTGTTCGCCGTCGAGGACCTGCACTGGGCCGACCCCTCGACCCTCGGCCTGCTCGGCCGGATCGCCGAGCGGCTGCCGCCCCGCCTGCTCGCCGTGGCGACCACCCGCGAGGACGCGATGATCGTGTGGCGCGAGCAGGTGTGCGTGCTCACCCTGGACCGGCTCGACGGCCCGGCCGCCTCCCGGCTCGTCGACAACCTGGCCGCCGGCAAGACCCTGACGGCGGACCAGCGGGCCACGATCATCGAGCACGCCGAGGGCATCCCGCTGTTCGTCGAGGAGCTGACCCGCTCGAGCCTGGACGCGCAGCGCACCGAGCCGATCCCGCTGCGCCTCCAGGAGCTGCTCACCTGGCGGCTCAAGGTTCCCGGGGTCGACCTCCGCGTGGTGCAGGTCGCGGCGACCATCGGCCCGACCTTCGACCCCGCCACCGTCGCGGCGGTCGTCGGCGACGAGCAGGTCGTGACCGACCAGCTGGCGGTCCTGACCGAGGCGGGCATCGTCGAGCCGGTCGGCCTGAGCCTCGGCACCTACCGCTTCCGGCACGCCCTGATGCGCGACGCGGCCTACGAGACCCAGGTCCTCGACGTCCGCCGGCGCACGCACGCCCGGGTGGCCGACGTCCTGACCGAGCACGCGGCCGAGCCGGCGCTCATCGCCCAGCACCTGGACCTGGCCGGGCAGGCCGACCACGCCGCCGGGCTCTACCTCGTCGCGGCCCAGCTCGAACAGGGGCGTGGCGCGCACGCCGAGGCCACGCGGCTGGTCTCCCGCGCGCTCGAGCTGCTCGAGTCGATGCCCGAGTCCGACGACCGCGACCTCAACGAGCTCGTCGCGCGGATGCTGCGCGGCCTGTCCGTCATCTCGATGCACGGCTACGCGGCGCCCGTCGTCCGGTCGGACTACCGGCGCGCCGAGCAGCTCGCCACGCGGCTCGGGCGCCCGGAGGTGGTGTCGGCGCTGATCGCGCTGTGGGGCTACTGGCTGGTGAGCGGCGCCCTCGCGACCGCCCGCGGCGTGGTCGGCCGGCTCACCGCCATGGTCCAGCAGCCCGCCTTCGCCGCGTTCGCCCCGGAGGTGGAGGCCTGCGCCGGCTACAGCGACTTCCACCAGGGCCGCCTCCCGTCGGCGGCAGCGCACCTGGAACGCGCGATGGCCGGCTTCGCCGCCCGGCCGGCCGGCCAGACCGTCACCCCGGTCTGGTCGCTGCCCCAGGACCCGGTGGCCGCCTCGGCCGCGGCGCTGGCGTGCGTGAGCACCGCCCGCGCCGAACCCGACGCCGGGCACTGGGAGCGCGAGGCCCTGCGGCGGGCCGAGGAGATCGGGTTCCCGCGCGGCCCGATCAGCACGGCGCTGGTCAAGACCTACACGTCGTGGAACCGCCGCTTCGTCGGGGACGACGACGCCGCCCGGCGGCTGGGCGCCGAGGTCGCGGCCATCGGCGAGGAGTACGGCTCCGCGTTCTGGTCGACGCTCGGCGACGCCTACGTCTCGGTCGGCACGCCCGGCAGCGAGGAGGACCGCGCGCACCTCGAACACGCCATCGCCACGCTGCGGCTCATGGGCCAGGAGTCCTTCGCGGCCGCCAACCTCGCCTACCTCGCCCGCCTGGAGGCGGCCGCCGGCGAGGCCGACCGGGCCGACGAGCACCTCGCCGAGGCCTTCGACGTGGTGCTGCGCACCGGCGAGGACCTGCACCTGCCCGAGCTGCACCGCCAGCGGGCCCAGGCCACGCTGGCCCGCGGCGGGGACGGCGAGCGGGTCATCGCCGATCTCACCCAGGCCATGCGGACGGCGAAGTGGCAGGGCGCGCGGCTGTGCCGCCTGCGGGCCGCCCTCGACCTCGCCCGGCTCCCCGTCGCCACCCGGCCCGAGCGCTGGCGGACCCTGCTCGGCGAGGCCCGCGCGGACCTGCCGCCCGGGGTCAGCACCCCCGAGACGACCGCCGCGGACGAGCTGCTGCGCTGAGGCGCGCTCAGCGGCGCCGGGGCAGGACGACGCGGGCGCGGGTGACGCCGTCCTCGGAGGTCAGCGTGAGCCGCCCCCGGTGCTTCTGGGCGACGACCGCCAGCGACGTCGCCAGGCCCAGGCCGGTGCCCTGGCCGACCGGCTTGGTGGTGAAGAAGGCGTCGAACGCCCGCGCGAGGATCTCCGGCGGCACGGTGTGGCCGGTGTTCTCGACGTCCACGACGACCTCGTCGTCCGCACCCCTGGTCCGCACCGTGACCGTGCCGTCGGGGTCGACCGCGGCGAGGGCGTTGTCGAGCAGGTTGGTCCACACCAGCGCCAGGTCGGCGGGCCAGCCCTGCACGGTCTGCGGCTGCGGGTCGAGGTCGCGGACGACCCGCACACCGGGGGGCACCTTGTGGCGCAGCAGGACCAGGGCCTGCTCGAGGCTGGCGTGGATGTCGACGTCGGTGAGCGACTGGTCCGAGGAGTAGGCCAGCGGGCGGACGCCGGTGACGATCCGGGAGAGCTGCTCGGCGCCGGCGGAGACCTCGTCGAGGAGGGCGTTGATCTCCGCGGCCCGGGCCAGCCCGCGGACGGCGGGGCCGCGCCGGTCCGGCGCCAGCCCGGGCAGCGCGTCGGCGAGGGCGGCCGGGGCGACGCCGAGGCGCATCAGCTCCGGCGCGACCTCCCAGCTCCGTTCGACCCCGGCGCCGGCGAGGACGTCGTCCAGCGCCCGCTCGGCGTCGGCGCGGGCCAGCGGGTCCTCCGGCACCGGCACCGCGCCGACCAGCGGCTGCAGCTCCTCACCGGGGCCGCCGGCGTCCGCGAGCAGGGTCCGCAGCCGGGCGGCGCCGCGCTGCACGGCGCTCGCGGGGTTGTTCAGCTCGTGCAGCAGCCCCGCGGACAGCGCGCCGAGCGCGGCCATCCGCTCGTGCTGGCGCACCAGCCCCTCCTCGCGGTCCAGCCGCCGGGTGGCGGCCAGGAGCAGCGCCCGGGCCGAGGCCGGGTGGGTGAACAGCTGATCGAGGGCCTCGGCACCGATCCGCTGGACCACGCTGCGGGTGCGGGCCCGCACGGTCGCCGAGCGGGGACGGCGGTGCGCGATGCCCAGCTCCCCCAGCAGCTCGCCGGGACCGCAGACGTTGAGCAGCACGCGCGAGCCGCCGACGACCCGGCTGACCTCGAGCTCCCCCTCCAGGACTACGTACATGGCCTCCGGCGGCGAGCCCTCGGCCATCAGCACCTCGCCGGGCGCGAGCTCGACCGTGCGGCTGGTCCCGGCGAGGACGGCGAGGTCCTCCTCGGGCAGCTCGCCGAACAGCCGCGAGCCGCGCAGCGCCGCCGCGACGTCCCGGCCGGGCGCGAGCGTCACTGCGCGCCCAGCCGCTGGTGGGCGAACCGGACCGCCATCGCGCCCTCCCCCACCGCGGCGGCGATCCGCATGCCGGCCCCGTGCCGGACGTCCCCGGCCGCGAACACCCCCGGGACGGAGGTCTCCAGCGGCAGCGGCGGCACCTCCAGCGGCCAGTCCGGCGGCGCGGTGCCCAGGTCGATGCCGGTGAGCACGAACCCGCGCTCGTCGCGGCGCACCACGCCGTCGAGCCACTCCGTGCGCGGCGCCTGCCCGATGAAGACGAACAGGGCGTCGGCCGCCACCTCCCGCTCGTCGGTGCCCGACCGCAGCCGCAGCCCCTCCAGCCGCCGCGTCCCCAGCGCGCCGGCCACCTCGGTGCGGTGCTCGACGGTGATCTTCTCCGAGGCGGCCAGCCGGTCGATCAGGTAGCGCGACATGGTGGCGGCCAGGTCCGCGCCCCGGATGAGCAGCGTCACCGAGGCGGCGAACTGGGAGAGGAACAGCGCCGCCTGCCCGGCCGAGTTGCCGCCGCCCACCACGAACACCCGCCCGCCCTCGTGGTCGACGCCCTCGGCCCGGCCCGCGCCGTAGTACACGCCGAGCCCGGTGAGCCCCGCGGCGCCGGGGACGTCGAGCGTCCGGTACTTCACGCCGGTGGCGACCAGCAGGGTCGACGCGCTGACCTCGCTGCCGTCGTCCAGCTTGACGACGGTGTACGGGTCGACGCGCCGCACGCCCACCACCTCGGCCGGCACCAGCAGCTCGGCGCCGAACCGGATGGCCTGCTCCCGGGCGCGCAGCGTCAGGTCGGCGCCCGACAGACCCACCGGGAAGCCGAGGTAGTTCTCGATCTTGCTGCTCGTGCCGGCCTGCCCGCCGGGCGCGTTGCACTCCAGGATCAGCGTCGACAGGCCCTCCGAGGCGCCGTAGACGCCGGCGGCCAGCCCGGCCGGGCCGGCGCCGACCACCACGAGGTCGTAGGCCGCGCGCTCGGCCCGCGCCCGCAGCCCGATCCGGGCCGCCACCTCGTGCAGGTCGGGGTGGACGACGACCTCGCCGTCGTCCAGCACGAGCGCGGGCAGCGCGCCGGCGTCGATCCCCGCGACCTCGAGCAGCTCCCGCGCCGCGGCGTCGGTCTCGATGTCCAGCCAGCGGTAGGGCACGAGGTTGCGGGCCAGGAACTCCCGGACCTCGTGGCTGTCCAGCGACCACCGGTCGCCGACCACGCGCAGGTTCGCGACCGGCGGCGGGGGCCGCCAGGTCTGCAGCAGGTCGTCGAGCACCGGGTAGAGCCGGTCCTCCGGCGGATCCCACGGCTTGAGCAGGTAGTGCTGCACGTCGGCGTCGTTGATCGCCTTGATCGCGGCGTCGGTGTCCGCGTAGGCGGTCAGCAGCACCCGCCGGGCGTCCGGGTAGAGCTTGCGCGCGGCGGACAGCAGCTCCACGCCGCTCATCCCGGGCATGCGCTGGTCGACCAGCATCAGGGCGACCGGGTCCTCGCGCAGCCGCAGCCGGCGCAGCAGGTCGAGGGCCTGCTCGCCGGAGGAGGCCGTGTAGATCTGGTAGCGCTCGCTGTAGCGCGCCCGGAGGTCCCGCTCGACGGCGGACAGCACCGGGCCGTCGTCATCGACGGCCAGGAGAGCCGGCTTGCTCATGACGCCTCCTCCACGTGCGGTGGCCCGCCCGGCGGGCGTCCCCGTCGGGGCCGGACCGGGAGCGGTCGGCGAGGTCCTCCGCAGCCTCGACCACGGCCAGGCCGGCGTCCAGGGCTCCCCACGGGCCCGCGGCCGCGCCGGCGGCCCGTTCCCGCGGCTCGTCGTCCTCACCGAGCGCGGCGCGGATCTCCCCGGCCAGCCGGTCGACCTGCGGGCGCAGCAGCGGCCACGCCGCGAGGCCGAGGGCCGCGCGGGCGGCGGCCGCGGCGCCGGCGAGGCGGGCGGCGGCGCGGGGCACCCCGAGGGCGAGGACGAGCCCGGCCAGGCCGTCGAGGCAGTTGGCCAGGCCCTCCTGGTCCCGGATCCGCCGGTGCAGGTCCGCGGACTCGGCGAGCCGCTCCCGCGCGGTGGTCGGGTCGCCCGCGCGGACGGCGTCGAGCCCCAGCCGGTCCAGCACGGTCGCGACGAGGTGCTCGTCGCCGCTGTCCCGGGCCAGGTGCAGCGCCTCCTCGTGGGCGCGGACGGCGGCCGCCGGATCGCCGGCGAGCAGCTCGGCGTCCCCCCGCGGGACCAGGGCGTAGGCGACCGACCAGGTGTCGCCGCCGCGCCGCAACGCGGTGACCGCCTCGGCCAGCAGCTCGCCCAGTCCGGGATCGTCCGGCGGGCGGGTGGCGGCCAGGCCGACGAGGCCGTGCCCGAGCAGCGCCGGGTCGTCCCGGCAGCGGGCCCCGCCCACGACGGCGGTCAGCAGCGGTGCGGCCTCGGCGGTCGCGCCGCGGGCGACCCGGGCGAGGCCGCGGGCCAGCTCCAGCCGCGCCGCCTCCTCCGGTGGCAGCGCCGCCGCCGACTGCAGCCGGGCGGTCCGCTCGGCGACGTCGGCCAGGGGGACGACGAGCCCGGCCGACCACCACCAGCGGACCAGCGGCCCGCCGATCCGCAGCACCAGGTCGGCGCGGTCGTGCTCGACGGCCCACTCCAGGGCGGCCAGCAGGTCCGCGGTCTCGGCCTCCAGCCGGGCCCGCCAGCGGGTGTGGTCCGGGCCGAGCAGGCCGGCCCCGGCCGACGGGCTCACGCGGGCCAGGTGCTCGGCCAGCCGCGCCCGGATCCGGTCCTCCTCGCCGCGGTCGCGCAGCCGCTGCGCGGCGAACACGCGGACCAGCTCGAGCATCCGGAAGCGGGGCTCCCCCTCGCCGGTGTCGGTCGCCGTCACCAGGCTGTGCCCGACCAGGGCGGCCAGGGTCTCCACGACGTCGAGGTCGCCGTCGACCGCGCCGATGGCCTCGGCGGTGTCCAGCGTGGCGCCGCCGCCGCACACCGAGAGCCGCGCGAGCAGCGCGCGTTCCGGCTCGGTCAGCAGATCGTGGCTCCAGGCGATGGTCGCGTGCAGGGTGCGCTGGCGCTCCGGGGCGTCCAGGTCGGGATCGCGCAGCTCCAGGACCGCGTCCAGCGCGGTGTTCAGCCGGCGGAGCAGCTGCGCCGGCGGCAGGGTCTGCACCCGCGCGGCCGCCAGCTCCACCGCCAGCGGCAGGCCGTCGAGCCGCCGGACCACCTCGGCCACCGCGGGGGCGCTGCCCTCGGTCACGGTGAACGACGGGTCGGCCCGGCGGGCCCGGGCGGAGAACAGCTGCACGGCCGGGGCCGCGGTCACCGCCTCGTGCCGCGACTCCCCCGCCGCCGGGACCCCGAGCGGGCCGAGCGGCACGTCCTGCTCGCCGCGCAGCCCGAGCACGCGGCGGCTGGTGACCAGCACCTGGATCCTCGGGCACCGGCTCAGCAGGCGGCCCAGCAGCGGCGCGGCCTCGGCCACCTGCTCGGCGTTGTCGACGACGAGCAGCACCCGCTGGCCGGCCAGCCGGTCGGCCACCAGGTCCACGACCGACCGCGACCCCTCGGGCGGGACGCCCACCGCCGTGGCCACCGCCCGCGGCACCTCGTCCGGGTCGCGGACGGCGGACAGGTCCACCCACCAGACCGCGTCGCGCTCGGCGAGCAGCTCCTCCCCCGCGGCCAGCGCCAGCCGGGTCTTGCCGGTGCCGCCGGGCCCGGTCAGCGTGACCAGCCGGACGGCCGGGTCGCGCAGCAGGCCGGTCACCAGCGCGAGCTCCTCGCGGCGGTCGACGAGCGGGGCGGCCGGGGTGGGCAGCCACCCCGGCGCCAGGCCGGCGGGCGGCCGGGGGGCGGCGAACCGCTCCGAGAGCAGCACGGCCAGGTCGTCGGACACCAGCTCGCCGAGCTGGGCCGGGTCGTCGTAGAAGGTCGTGGAGACGTCGCCCTCGCCCTGCATGCGGTCGATCAGCCGCTGCAGGCGCGGCTCGCGGTCGGGCGCCGTCCGGCGGACGTAGAGCAGCCGGGGCAGGCCGGCCGAGAGGTCGTACTCGTCCTCCAGGCCGGAGATCTCCATCCCCGGTCCGATCCAGCCGTAGTGCTCGCCGTAGATCCCGACGAAGACGTCGCTCTGCGCGAGGTAGGAGCGGTACAGGTCCCGCGGTGGGTGGGTGCGGGCCCCCAGCTCGAACAGGACCGGGATGAGCCGCAGCCGGGTCACCGCCTCGCGGACGGCGAGCCGCTCCGCGGCCAGCTCGATCATGGTCGAGGAGATGAACACACGCAGTCGCTGATCCGGGGTCGGGATCGACCGAGCGCTCTCGGGCGGCGGTCCGACCACCGGCGCACCTCCCGCGGGACACGGCGTGGTGCCCGAGGAGTCTACGGAGACGGGACCGGCCCGGATACCCTTTCGCGGCGATGCGCGAGGTCGACGCGGCGGAGGTGGCGGGCTTCTTCGCGCCCGAGCGCCCGGGCCCGCTGATCGCGCCGCACATCCTCACCAGCGGCGTCGGCCGCTGCCGGGCCGACCGCCGGCACCGCCCGCGGACGGTGCTGGCCGAGCTGCCCGGCGGCAACCTCGCCCTGCGCGGCGAGCCGGCGGTCATCGGCGGGCTGGCGGGCCTGGTCGAGGCGCCGCCGGAGTGGCTGCCGGCCCTGCGCGACGTGGACCCGCGCACCACGGTCTGGCCGCGGGTGGTCGCCGTCCTGCCGGACGACGCGCACGTCCCGGCGCCGCGGCACCCGGTGCGGCGGCTGGGCCCCCGCGACGCGGCGGCCCTCGAGCGGCTGGACCCCTCGATCGCCTGGATCGGCGAGACCTGGGGCGGGCCGGCCGGGCTGGCCGCCTCCGGCTACGGCTGGGCCGCGTTCGACGGCGACCGCGCCGTGTCGGTCGCCTGCTCCTTCTTCGCCGGACGGCGGTTCGAGGACATCGGCGTGGTCACCGCCCGCGACGTCCGGGGCCGGGGCCTGTCGACGGCGTGCGCGGCCGCGGTGGTCGCCGACATCCGCGCGCGCGGGCACCGGCCCACGTGGACGACCAGCCCCGACAACGCGGCCAGCCGGGCGGTGGCCGCGCGCCTCGGGTTCGTGCACGAGCGCGACGACGTCCTCTACGCCGTCCGCACCGCGATCCCGCCCGTGGACTGACGCTCGCCGAGACCCCTACGGAAGGGCGTTGGCCCGGGCGACCTCGCCCAGCCAGCGGGCGCTGGGCTTGACCGTCCGCCGGAACGTCGCGCGGTCGACCGCGACCAGGCCGAACGTGGGCCGGTAGCCGGCGACCCACTCGAAGTTGTCCAGCAGGCTCCAGTGGTAGTAGCCGCGGACGTCGACCCCGTCGGCGAGCGCGGCGTGCACGACGCCCAGTGCGCCCCGCGTGTAGGCGATCCGCCGCTCGTCGTCCGCGGTGGCGATGCCGTTCTCGGTGACCAGCAGCGGCACCCCCGGCGCGTGCGCGGCGGCCGTGCGCAGCCCGATGCCGACCGCGTCCGGGAAGTACTCCCAGCCGGTCAGCGTGGTCTCCACGCCCTCGGCGACCGCGAGCGGTCCGTCGGGCCCCACGAAGGTCCGCGTGTACGCCTGGATTCCGAGCCAGTCGTCGCCGGCGGCCTCCTGCAGGAAGCGCGTCTCCCGCGGGCCGGCGTACTCGGCGGTGACGTCCTCGGCGCCGGGCAGCGGCGTGAACGCCTGCGTCGCGACCGCCCACCCCACCCGGGGCCCGTCCCACGAGCGGACGATCTCCACCGCGCGGTGGTGCGCGTCGGCCAGGGCGTCGGCCACGAGCGGGTCGGGCGCCGGCAGCCCGGCGCCGCCGAAGGTGGCGTCCTTGCCGAGGTTGGCGAACGTCGCGGTGATGTTGGGCTCGTTGATCGTGCAGACGTACGGGACGTCGCGCTCCACCACCGGCCGCACGAACTCGGTGAACCGGGCGAAGCGCTCGGCGGCGTCGGCCGCGGTCCAGCCGCCGCGCTCGGCCAGCCAGCGCGGGATCGTGAAGTGGCTGATCGTGACGTTGGGGACGACGCCGGCCTCGAGGCAGGTGTCGACCATCCGCCGGTAGTGATCGCGGCCGGAGATCGAGAACTCGCCCTCGGCGGGCTCGATCCGGCTCCACTCCAGGCTGAACCGGTACGAGCCCAGGCCCAGGCCCGCGACGACGGCGACGTCCTCGGGGTAGCGGTGGAAGCTGTCGCAGGCGTCGCCGCTGGGCTCGGCCACGACGGTGTCCGGCGCGTGCTCCCGCGCCCACCAGTCGTTGTTGACGTTCCCGCCCTCGATCTGGTGCGACGACGTGGCCGCGCCCCAGACGAACCCCTCGGGGAACCGCGGCCCGCTCATTCCCGGCCGTGCAGCTGCAGCTTGGCGAACAGGTCGTCCATCATCAGCCGGAGGTCGAGCTGCGTGTAGATCCGCATCGGGCGGCCGCCGGGCACGGGTGCGTACTGCCCGTCGCCGGTGATCGCCGGCGTCTCCCGCACGACGTAGCGGCTCGACGAGGGGTCCGGCTCGAACGCCGACTGCAGCGCGGTCAGGAGCACCAGCGGGCTGTCGCCGAGGATGTAGGTCTCCCCGATGTCGAAGCCGTACTGCCGCCCCATCGACCGCACGCCGTCGAGCGCCTCGAACAGCCGGGCGCCCAGCGGCCCCTGCTCGGCCATGCGCAGCTGCATCTCCGAGAACGAGGCGAGCGTCTGCCGGTAGGCGTCGCGCGGCACCTGCCAGATCGGGATCGACGACTCGCCGAACACCACGCCGGCCGCGGTCACGTCGATGAGCAGGTTGTACTCGATCGGCATCGCGTTCGGCGGCGGCTCGGCCAGCCCCGGGTGCTCCGGCCCGCCGATCCAGACGAGCGTGAGCCGCTCGGCGATCCGCGGCTCGATCAGCCAGGCGCTGGCGATCTCGGTCAGCCCGGCCCCGGCGCAGACGTAGAGCGGGGTGTCGACGTCGTCCCGCATGGCCTCGGCGACCAGCGCCTCCGCCGCCGCCGAGCGGATCGGCGTCCCCGGGTCGGCCAGCCCGGTGTTCGAGCCGGCCACCACCGGCACGTCGTCCCGGCCGGCCAGGTCGAGGACCTCGCGGGCCAGCGCCGCGGCGTTGTCCGCGGTGCGGTCGGAGGGGTCGAAGGGGTCGTCCGGGCGCAGGTGCGACCCGATAACCAGCCGCAGGTCCACCGACGGCGACAGCGCGTGGTGACCGAGCTGCACGAGCCCGTCCGGGTCGCCGCCGTAGTCGTTGTCCGCGACCACCCGCACGCGGCCCGTCACAGGACCGGGTCCACGAGCGCCCGGGCGGACTCGTAGCCGCCGGAGACCACGCCGGACTTCTCGTCGAAGGCCATGACCGCACGGGAGCCGTCGTCGTAGGCGGGCCAGCCGGGGTCGCGGTCCCGGATGAAGCCGACGAACGCCCCGTGCACGCGGTCGGCCAGCTCCTGCGGCGCGCCGGGTCCGGCCACGCGGGTCACGTCCGGGTCCTCGAGCAGGTCGAAGGCGAACGGGACGTCGAGGCAGTGCTCGGCGACGCCGCTGACCGCCGAGGGCCACCGGAAGTCGTACGCCCAGGTCGGGGCGGCGCCCTCGCGCAGCGCCAGCCAGTCCACGACCCGGCGCCGGAAGAGCGCATCGGTGGCGTACTGGCCGACCACCTCGGCCGGGTGCCGCTCCGGCAGGGCGTCGGCGAACCGCCGCGCCACCGCGTCCTCCAGCCCCAGATCCCGCAGCAGACCGGCGAGCTCGCGCTCCTCGAACAGGTGCCGGTTGGCGCGGGCGAGCCCGCTGAACTCGTCGAGGGTGGTGCCCACGAGCAGCGGCACGTCGCGCCCGGTGCCGGCGGCCAGCCCTTCCTCCACGCTGCGCGGGTGCAGGTCGCCGTCCACGACCGGGCCGAGCCGCAGCCGGCCGACCAGCCCGCGCACCACGGCGAGCAGGTCGTCGGCGGAGGGGTTCGCCAGGGGCGCGAAGCCGTCCCCCTGCGCGGCCAGCAGGTCGTCCTCGGCGACCGGGACGAACCCGGCCCGGTCGGGGCTCACCCCGAGGCGGGCGGCGATCTCCGCCGTGGTCCGGCGCGCCGCGTCGAGCGGGACGTCGGTCGGCACGCCGGACAGGGAGATGACGCCGGTGAACAGGCCGCGCGCCCGGGGCAGGGTCAGCAGCGTCATCACCGCGCCGCCGCCCGCCGACTGGCCGGCGATCGTCACGCGCGAGGCGTCCCCGCCGAACGCGGCGATGTTGTCGCGCACCCACTCCAGCGCCAGCAGCCAGTCGAGGACTCCGCGGTTGGCCGGTGCGTCGGGCAGCCAGCCGAAGCCCTCGAAGCCCAGCCGGTAGGAGACGGTGACCGTGACGATCCCGTCGCGGTTGAACGCCGCGCCGTCGTACCAGGGGCTGGCCGGCGACCCGGCCACGTACCCGCCGCCGTGGATGTAGACGAGCACCGGCAGCGGCGTCTCGTCCCCCGCCGACGGCCGCGGCCGCGGGGTGAAGACGTTGACGGCGAGGACGTCGTCCCCCGGAATGCTGGGCTCCGGGATCGTGGTGATCTCCATGAGCGCCTGACGCTGCGGGGTCGGCGCGTACTCGAGCGCGTCGCGGACCCCCTGCCACGGCGCCCGCGCGACCGGCGCCCGGAACCGCAGCTCGCCGAACGGCGGCTCCGCGAACGGGATCCCGAGGAACGCCGCGGACCCCTCCCGCCAGAAGCCGCGGACGGCGCCGGTCGTCGTCTCGACGACGGCGTGCTCGCCGGTGGGTGTCGGGCGCATGGTCGTGTCCTCCTGGTCGTGGTCCGCGGACCGGGACCCCGAAGTGCCCCGCCCTGTGGTGTCGATCACACTGATGCGCGGTGAAGCGCCTCGCGGCAAGGCTCGTCGAGATCGATCCGCTTCCGGCTCCCGGGGATCCCGGGGTCGCCGACGGAGGCGCCCGCGGCGTCCCCCTAGAGCTCGACGGTCAGCAGCGCCTGGACGGCGCGCCGGACCTCCGCCGCCATGTCCACCGCGTCCCGGTCGTAGAGCCACTGGATCTGCAGCCCGTCCATCAGGGCCACCATGGCGCGGGCGGCACTGGCCGGGACCGCGTCCGGGTGGAGCAGACCGTCGTCGGCGACGTCCGCGAACGCGTCACGGAGGTGCTCCACGACCCAGGCGTAGCGCCGGGCGAAGTAGTCGTGCACCGGGTGGTCCGGCGCGGTCGCCTCGGCCGACAGGGTCGCGTACAGCTCCGCCAGCTCGGGAGTCTCTCGCTGGTTGTACTCGACCAGCCGGATCAGCGCCCGGATCCGGTCCAGGCCGCTGCCGCCCTCCCCGATGCGCTGCAGGGACTCGTCGTCCCGCCACGTCAGCACGGCCTCGACCAGGTGGCTCTTGCTGGGGAAGTGGTGCAGGACGCCGGCCTGGCTCAGGCCCGCGCGCTCGGCCACGTCCCGCAGCGAGCCCTTGTGGAAGCCGGAGGTGGAGAAGACCTCGACCGCCGCCGTGAGGATCTCCTGCCTCCGCGCGGGGGTCTTGGCGTACTCGCCGCGGGGCTTCCGAGTGGTCGCCGTCATGGCCGGACGGTAACCCCGAAACTTTCTGAAAACAAACCTAGTGCTCGGTAGGTTTTCCCGCTACGTTGTGCCCCACGTCACCCCGCCTCCGGGGTGCTACATCCGAGAGGAACTGCGCGTGCTCAGGAGAAAGAGGCTCGTCTTCGCCGCGGTCGCCACGGCGATGGCGGTGTCGCTGTCCGCATGTGGTGGCAGTGACGACAGCAGCGGCGGCGCCGCTGCCGGTGACTCCGTCAACCTCGGGGTCATCGTGCCGCCGACGTCGTTCGCCGCCGCCAACGCGAACTGGGCGAACGAGTCGCCCTACATCCAGGCGGTCTACGACAGCCTGCTCCGGGCGACGCCGGACTCCGAGATCGAGCCGTGGCTGGCCAAGGACTGGTCCTACAACGACGACAAGACCGTCCTCACCATGAACCTCCGGGACGACGTCACCTTCACCGACGGCGAGAAGTTCAACGCCGACGTCGCGGCGAAGAACATCCTCGCGTTCAAGAACGGCACCTCGGCCAACGCCTCCTACCTGGCCAACGTCGCCGACGCCAAGGCCACGGGCGACTACACCCTGGAGATCACGCTCTCCCAGCCGGACCCGGCCCTGCTGCTCTACTTGACCCAGAACGCCGGTGCCCAGGAGAGCCCGAAGGGGGCCGCCTCCCCGGACGCGCAGACCGTCCCGGTCGGCTCCGGCCCCTACGTCCTCGACCAGGACAAGACCGTCGTCGGCTCGTCGTACGTCTTCACCAAGAACCCGGACTACTGGGCGCCGGACGAGCAGCACTTCCAGACGCTGACGCTCACCGTTCTCGACAACGCCCAGACGCAGCTGAACGCCATCCAGGGCGGCCAGGTCGACGGGGTCAACCTGCTCGACCAGTCCGCCGGCGACCAGATCAAGGCCGCGGGTTACACGCTCTACCCGCACGAGCTGGACTGGTCCGGGCTCATCCTGTTCGACCGCAACGGGCAGCTGTCCCCCGAACTCGGCGACGTCCGGGTCCGCCAGGCGATCAACCACGCCATCGACCGCAAGGCGATGCTCAAGGCGGTCGTCGCCGACAGCGGGACGGTGACCGGGCAGGTCTTCAACCCGAACACCGACGCCTACGACAAGTCGCTGGACAACACCTACGACTTCGACCCGGACAAGGCCAAGCAGCTGCTGGCCGAGGCCGGCCACGCCGACGGGTTCACGCTCCAGATGCCGCAGGTCCCGATCGGTGCCAACACCGTCTACGACCTGATCCGCCAGTACCTGGGTGACGTCGGCATCACCGTCGAGTACACGCAGGTGCCGCTGAACAACGCGATCTCGGACATCCTGGGCGCCAAGTACCCGGCGGCCTTCTTCATCCTGCAGATGGACCCGACGGCCTGGCAGACCGCCAACTTCTCCATGACGCAGGCCGCCACCTGGAACGTCTTCCACCAGCCCGACGACACGGTCGCCCAGCTGACCGCGACGATCCAGACCGGCTCCGAGGACGAGGCCGCGCAGGCGGCGAAGGACCTCAACAAGTACGTGGTCGACCAGGCCTGGTTCGACCCGTGGTACCGGCTCCAGAGCAACTACGCGGCCAGCGAGAACATCGAGGTCGTGCAGCAGGCCGACAACGCCTACCCGTACCTCTGGAACATCACGCCGAAGTCCTGACCCCTGGGGTGGGCCGCCGTCCGGCGGACGGCGGCCCACCCTCCCCCACCCGCAGCCCTAAGGGGTTCCCGTGCTCCGTTTCGTGCTCCGACGGCTCGCCGCAGGGGTCGTCCTGATCGTGGTCGTCACCGTGGCGACCTTCTTCCTCCTGTACGCGGGGGCCGGCGACGTCGCCCGGACCATCCTCGGCCAGCAGGCGTCGCAGGCGACAGTCGACGCGAAGAACGCCGAGCTCGGGCTGGACCGGCCGGTCCTCACCCAGTTCTTCGACTGGCTCGGGAACGCCCTGCAGGGCGACCTCGGGGTGTCCTGGTTCACCGGCCAGCCGGTCACCGACGCCATCAGCAGCCGCGCCGCGGTCACGCTGTCCCTCGTCATCGGCGCCACGCTGGTGTCCGCGGTGGTCGCCGTCCTGCTCGGCGTGCTGGCCGCCCGGCGCGGCGGGTGGGTCGACCGCGTGGTGCAGGTCGTGTCGGTGATCGGTGTCGCGATCCCCGGGTTCCTGCTGGCGGTCGGGCTGGTGCTGGTCTTCGCCATCAACCTCGGCTGGTTCAAGCCGACCGGCTACACCGAGTTCGCCGACTCCCCCGGCGGCTGGCTGGCCTCCATCACCCTGCCGGTGATCGCGCTCTCCATCGGCGCGATCGCGGGCGTGTCCCAGCAGGTCCGCGGCGCGATGCTCGACGCGCAGCGGCAGGACTGGGTGCGCACGCTGCGCAGCCGCGGCCTGCCGGAGAGCCGGGTCGTCTACGAGCACGTGCTCCGCAGCGCCGCAGGCCCGGCGCTGTCGATCCTGGCGGTGCAGTTCATCGCGCTCATCGGCGGCGCCGTCTTCGTCGAGACCATCTTCGCGATCCCCGGGCTGGGCCAGGTCGCCGTGCAGTCCAGCAGCCGCGGGGACATCCCGCTCGTCCTCGGCCTCGTGATCGCCGTGACCATCCTCGTCGTCATCGTCAACCTCGTCGTCGACCTGCTCCAGGGTTGGCTCAACCCGAAGGTGCGCCGCGCATGACCGCCGCCCCGCTGCCCCCCGCCGAGGTCCCCGAGGTCCACACCCTCGAGGAGTCCGCCCACAAGCCGCTGTTCCGCCGGCTGCTGCGCAACCCGCTCGGCGTCGCGACGCTGGTCTTCCTGCTCCTGGTGGTCCTGGCCGCGGTGTTCGCCCCGCTGCTGGCCCCGCACGACCCGAACGTCGCCAACGCCCAGGACGTCCTGGCGCCGCCCGGCGGGAAGTACCCGCTGGGCGCGGACGCCTCCGGCCAGGACATCCTGTCCCGGCTGCTCTTCGCCGCCCGGCTGAGCCTGCTCGGCGCGCTGATCACCGTCGTGGTCGCGGTCGCGCTCGGGGTCACCACCGGCCTGATCGCCGGCTACTTCGGCCGCTGGTTCGAGTCCTCGTCGGCGTGGGTCTCCAACTTCCTCATGTCGCTCAACGCGATCGTGATCCTGCTGGCCGTCCGGGCGGCGCTGGGCCCGTCGATCCTGCTGTCCATGGCGATCTTCGGCGTCCTGATCTCGCCGGCGTTCTACCGGGTGGTGTCCGCCTCCGTCGCCGCCGTCCGCCACGAGCTCTACGTCGACGCCGCCCGCGTCGCGGGCCTCTCCGACGCCCGGATCATCGGCAAGCACGTGCTGACCGTCGTGCGGGCGCCGGCGATCATCCTCGCCGCCGGCATCGCCGGCATCGCGATCGCCATCCAGGCCGGTCTGGACTTCCTCGGCCTCGGCGACACCTCCCGGCCGTCCTGGGGCGGCATGCTCAACGCCGCGTTCGCGGCCATCTTCCGCGCGCCGCTCCAGCTGCTCTGGCCGAGCCTCGCGATCGGCCTGACCTGCATCGCGCTGTTCCTGCTCGGCAACGCGCTGCGCGACGAGCTGGAGCGCAGCGGCGCGCCGAAGAAGAAGCGCAGCCGCCGCGCGCCGGCGACCGTCGAGGTCGCCGGCGAGCCGGTGGTCGTGCACGACGAGCTCCCCGGCGCCGCCGGCGGCGAGGAGCTCCTGCACGTCGACGGGCTCTCGGTCGGCTACGACCAACCCGACGGCTCGGTCAAGACCGTCGTCGAGGACGTCACCCTCACTGTCCGCCGCGGCGAGGTGCACGGGCTGATCGGTGAGTCCGGCTCGGGCAAGACCCAGACCGCCTTCTCGATCCTGCGCCTGCTCCCCCCGGGCGGCCGGATCGTCGCCGGCACGATCGAGTTCGAGGGCGCCGACCTGGCCCACCTGTCGGCCAAGGAGATGACCCGGCTGCGCGGCAAGAAGATCGCCTACATCCCGCAGGAGCCGATGAGCAACCTCGACCCGAACTTCACCATCGGTCACCAGCTGACCGAGCCGCTGCGGGTCAACCTCGAGATCGGCAAGGCCGAGGCCCGGGAGAAGGCCCTGGCCCTGCTCGCCCGCGTCGGCATTCCGGATCCCGAGCGCACCTTCGCCGCCTACCCGCACCAGATCTCCGGCGGCATGGCCCAGCGCGTGCTCATCGCCGGCGCCGTCTCGTGCAACCCCGACCTGCTCATCGCCGACGAGCCGACCACCGCGCTCGACGTGACGGTGCAGGCCGAGGTGCTCGACCTGCTGCGCGACCTGCAGAACGAGTTCCACATGGGCGTCCTGATGGTCACGCACAACTTCGGCGTCGTGGCCGACCTGTGCGACCGCGTGTCGGTCATGCGCAACGGCCGGATCGTGGAGACCGGCCCGGCCCGCGCGATCTTCGCCGACCCGCGGCACGAGTACACCCGCTCGCTGTTCGACGCGATCCTGCAGGACAGCGAGCCCCGCGGGCCGCTGACCACCACCGCCCCCGCCGGTTCGTCCACCGCCACCCAGGGAGCCTCCGCATGACCGACCGGCTGCTCGACGTCGACAACGTGGTGGTCGAGTACCCCGCGCGCGGGCTCGGCAAGAAGGGCTTCCGCGCGCTGCACGGGGTCTCGCTCGACATCCTGCCCGGCGAGTGCGTGGGCCTGGTCGGCGAGTCCGGCTCCGGTAAGACGACGCTCGGCCGCGCCGTGCTCGGCCTGGCGCCGGTCACCGAGGGCGCGATCCACTACAACGGCCGCGACATCAGCAACCTCTCCCGCAAGGAGCGGCGGGCGCTGTCCAGCGACATCCAGGTGGTCTTCCAGGACCCGTACACCTCGCTGAACCCCGCGATGACGATCGAGCAGATCCTCACCGAGCCGCTCACCGTCCGGGACGTCCCGAAGGCCGAGGCCACCAAGCGGGTCCGCGACCTGCTCGACCAGGTGCACCTGCCCTCGAACGCGGGCAGCCGGCTGCCCCGGGAGTTCTCCGGCGGCCAGCGGCAGCGGGTGGCGATCGCCCGCGCGCTGGCGCTCGAGCCCCGGCTGATCGTCTGCGACGAGCCGGTCTCCGCGCTCGACCTGTCCACCCAGGCGCGGGTCCTGGCGCTGTTCAAGGAGATCCAGGAGCGCACCGGGGTCGCCTACCTGTTCGTGTCCCACGACCTCGACGTCGTCCGGCACCTCTCCCACCGGGTCGCGGTCATGTACCGCGGCGAGATCGTCGAGTGGGGGGACGGCGACGAGGTGACCAGCCGGCCCCAGCACCCCTACACGCAGCGGCTCTTCCTCGCCGCTCCCGTCGCGGACCCGGTGCTGCAGGAGCAGCGCCGCGCCGACCGGCGGCGCCTGATCGAGGAACAGCGCCGGCAGGACGAGCAGGCCGGCGCCGTCGCCTGAGCGTCCCCGTCCCCCTCCCTCTCCTCCCTCCTCCCCTCCCCCAGCTGCACCGAGGTCGGGCGTGCCCGGCCACCGAAGAGATCGGACCCATGACCGACGCCACCGCCGCCTCCGCGGACGCCGCCCTCACCGACAAGCTCGCCGCCCTCACCCTCGAGGAGAAGGTCCGGCTGCTCACCGGCCGGGACTTCTGGAACACCTGGCCGATCGAGAAGATCGGGCTGCGCCGCATCCTCGTCTCCGACGGCCCCTCGGGAGTCCGCGGCGAGGTGTGGGACGAGCGCGACCCGTCGCTGAACCTGCCGTCGGCCACGGCGCTGGCCGCCTCGTGGGACCCGGACATCGCGCGCCGCTACGGCGCGGCCGCCGCCGTCGAGGCCCGGCGCAAGGGCGTCGACGTCGTCCTCGGCCCGACGATCAACCTCCACCGCTCCCCGCTGGGCGGCCGGCACTTCGAGGCCTTCAGCGAGGACCCGGTGCTCACCGGCGAGCTCTCCGCCGCCTACGTGACCGGCGTGCAGGACAACGGCGTCGGGGCCACCCCCAAGCACTACGTGGCCAACGACTTCGAGACCGACCGCTTCACCGCCGACGTCAAGGCCGACGAGCGGACCCTGCGCGAGCTGTACCTGCTGGCGTTCGAGAAGTCGATCACCGAGGCCCGCGCCTGGCTGGTGATGAGCGCCTACAACTCGATCAACGGCGCCACGGCCACCGAGAACGAGCTGCTGGAGACCCCGCTGAACAGCGAGTGGGGCTTCGACGGCGTCGTCGTCAGCGACTGGACGGCGGTCCGCAGCCTGGAGTCCGCCCGGGCGTCGCAGGACCTGGTCATGCCCGGCCCCGAGGGCCCGTGGGGCGACGCGCTGGTCGAGGCCGTCCGCAACGGCGAGATCGACGAGTCCGTCGTCGACCGCAAGGTGCTGCGCATCCTGACCCTCGCCCAGCGGGTCGGCGCCCTGGACGGCGCCGCGCCGGCCGAGCCGACCTGGGTCGAGGACGGCGTCGCGTTCACCCGCCAGGCGGCCGTCGAGGGCACCGTGCTGCTGGAGAACCGGGGCGAGCTCCCGTGGGACGCCGCCGCGCTGCGCACGGTCGCGGTCATCGGCAACAACGCCTCGGCCGCCCGCACCCAGGGCGGCGGGAGCGCCACCGTCCTGCCCGAGTACACGGTCTCGCCGCTCGACGGCATCCGGGCCGCGCTGCCCGGCGCCGAGGTCACCTACTCCGTCGGCGCGGTCGTGCAGACCGGCGTCGTCGAGCTGCCCCTGGCGCAGCTGACCAACCCGGTGACCGGCGACCGCGGCCTGCGGGCCCGGTTCCTCGACGCCGACGGCACCGAGCTGTTCGCCGAGGACCGGCGGTCGACCAACCTCGTCTACTTCGGCGGCGACGCGCCGATCGAGAAGGCCGCGGCGTACGAGCTGACCACGCGGCTGACGCCGGCCGACTCCGGCGCCGTCCGGCTCGGCTTCGCCCTCGTCGGGTCGGCCAGGCTGTACGTGGACGGCGAGCTGCTCGTCGAGAGCGACCTCGAGCCCAACGGCACCGACCTGGGCGCGGCGTTCATGAACCCGCACACCGCCTCCGCCGAGATCGAGCTGACCGCCGGCAAGCCCCTCGACCTCCGGTTCGTCTACGACCTCGCCGCCCGCGAGGGCTTCGCCGCGCACGCCATGGCGCTGCGCGTGGGCACCGAGCCCGCCGAGGTGGACGAGGACGCGCTCATCGCCGAGGCCGCCCGGGCGGCCGCCGAGGCCGACGTGGCGCTGGTCGTCGTCGGCACCAACTCGATCGTCGAGTCCGAGGGCTACGACCGCGAGTCGCTGGCCCTGCCCGGCCGGCAGGACGACCTGGTCCGCGCCGTCGCCGCGGCCAACCCCCGCACGGTCGTGGTGGTCAACGCCGGCGCCCCGGTCCTGCTGCCGTGGCGGGACGACGTCGCCGCGCTGCTCATCGGCTGGTTCGGCGGCCAGGAGTTCGGCAACGCGATCGCCGACGTCCTGCTCGGGGTCGCCGAGCCCGGCGGCCGGCTGACCACCACCTGGGCGGCCGACCAGGCCGACGTCCCCGTGCTGAACTGCACCCCGAAGGACGGCGTCGTCGCCTACGACGAGGGCATCCACATCGGCTACCGCGCCTGGCTCAAGCAGCAGACCCCGCCCGCCTACTGGTTCGGCGGCGGCCGCGGCTACACGCAGATCGACCTGACCGGCGTCTCCGCGGCCGGCACCGCGGCCGCCGGCGACGTGGCGAGCGTGACCGTCGAGGTGGCCAACCGCGGCGAGCGCGACGGCAAGCAGGTCGTGCAGGTCTACGCCGAGCGGCCGGACTCGGTGGTCGACCGGCCGGTGCGCTGGCTGGTCGGCTCGGCGCCGGTGCGCGTGCCGGCCGGGCAGACGGCTTCCGTCGAGGTCGCCGTCCCCACCCGCTACCTGGCGTACTGGGCGGACGGCTGGGAGTACGAGCCGGGCGAGTACCGGCTGCGGGTCGGCACCACCGCCGTCGACCTGCCGCTGGAGACGACCCTGCGGGTGACCGCATGAGCCGGGGTCCCAACCCGCTCGTCCCCGGCTTCAACCCCGACCCCAGCGTCGTCCTGGCCGACGGCGCGTACTACCTCGT
Source organism: Geodermatophilus sp. SMS 5-13 (assembly GCF_059428245.1). Lineage (NCBI taxonomy): Bacteria > Bacillati > Actinomycetota > Actinomycetes > Geodermatophilales > Geodermatophilaceae > Geodermatophilus > Geodermatophilus sp. SMS 5-13. Next base: position 2,584,429 of record NZ_CP165729.1, on the reverse strand, counting down.
CACGTCGAGCTTCGAGTACCTGCCGGGGATCCCGGTCTACCGCAGCACCGACCTGGTCGAGTGGACGCAGATCGGCAACGTGGCCACCCGGCCCGAGCAGCTGGAGATCGGCGACGTGCCGACGGGGCTGGGCGTCTGGGCGCCGACGATCCGGTACCGCGAGGGCACCTTCTACGTGATCGTCACGATCCCCTCCAGTCCGAAGGGGTGCGTCGTCTACACGGCGACCGACCCGGCCGGGCCGTGGGACGACGGCACCACGATCGAGGGCGTCAACGGCATCGACCCCGACCTGACCTGGGACGACGACGGCACCGCCTACGTCACCTTCTCCGGACTGCTGCTGTCGGGGCCGGAGCTCGGCACGCACCTCGGCGTCCAGCAGGTGCGCGCCGACCTCACCGCGGGCAAGGCACTGGAGGAGCCGCGCTCGCTGTGGTCGGGCACCGGGCTGAAGTTCCCCGAGGCGCCGCACGTGTACCGGCGTGGCGGCTGGTGGTACCTGCTCATCGCCGAGGGCGGCACCGAGCGCGGCCACGGCGTCAGCGTTGCCCGCGGCCGCTCGCCCGAGGGCCCGTTCGAGGGGCACCCGGCCAACCCGGTGCTGTCGGCGCGGAGCACCTCGCGGCCGATCCAGAACACCGGCCACGCCGACCTGGTCGACACCCCCGAGGGCGGCAGCGCGCTGGTCCTGCTCGGCGTGCGGCCGCTCGGGGCCACGGTGTCGTTCTCGCCGCTGGGCCGGGAGACGTTCATCACCGACGTCGCCTGGGTCGACGACTGGCCGCAGCCGGAGCCGGTGGAGCTCGCGCCGCGGGCGGGCGTGTCCGAGGAGGCGTTCGACTTCGCCACCGACGACCTCGCCGACCCCGGCTGGCTCGCCGTTCGCACCCTGCCGGCCGACGTCGCCGACGTGCGCGGCGGCCGGCTGGCCTTCACCGGAGACGGCAGCACGCTCGGCGACGCGCACCCGCGGTGGGTGGGCCGACGCCAGCGGCACCTCACCGCGAGCGTGTCGACGCGGGTCGACGCCGCGCAAGGCGTCGGCGGGCTGGCCGCCCGCTACGACGAGCAGCACTGGTTCGCCCTCGAGGCGCGCGGTGACGGCGAGCGCACCACGGTCACCGCCCGGGCGCGGGTGGCCGGCCTGGCCCAGGACTGGACGGCGTCCCTGCCCGCCGGCGAGGTGGAGCTGCGCGTCGAGACGAGGCCGCCCGCGGGTGGCTTCGGCGCCGAGGCGATGGGCGGCGACCGCATCCGGCTCGTCGCGGCCGGCGGCGGCGAGGAGGTCCTGCTGACCGAGCTCGACGGGCGCTTCTGGACCGCCGAGAGCTGCGCGTCGTTCACCGGCCGGGTGCTCGGGCTCTACGCCACCGAGGGCACGGTGACCTTCGCCGACTACCGCTACCGCGGCTCGGAGAGCGGCGAGCAGTTCCGCCCCGGCGAGGTGGGGGCATGACCACGTCCCTGACCCCCCTCCCGCTCGGGGACGCCGAGGCCGAGGACGCCTCGATCCTGTGCGGTCTGCCCTGGGTGCCCGATGACGACCAGCGGTTCCTGCGCAACGTCACCGTCCCCACCCTGACGCCGTACCTGCCCGACCCGGAGACCCGGACGGGCACCGGCGTGGTGATCGCCCCCGGCGGCGGACTGCACTTCCTGTCCATCGACAACGAGGGCGCGTGGGTGGCCGAGCGGCTGGCCGAGCGCGGGATCGCCGCGTTCGTGCTGCACTACCGCGTCACCCCAACCCCGGTCCCCGCCGCGGAGTTCGACGCGGTCACCGAGCGGCTGTTCGGCGACCAGGCGTACATGGCCGAGATCTCGCGGGTGCAGCGCGGCCCCGCCCTCGCCGACGGCGGCGCGGCGGTGCGGCTGGTCCGCGAGAACGCCGGCTCCTGGGGCCTCGACCCGGAGCGCATCGGCATGCTGGGCTTCTCCGCCGGCGGCTACGTGTCGCTGGTGACCACCCTGGACGGCGCGCCGGAGGAGCGGCCGTCGTTCGTGGCGCCGGTCTACCCGGCGTGGTGGGACGAGATCCGCGTGCCGGAGCCCGCGCCGCCGATGTTCCTGGCCTGGGCGAGCGACGACCAGCTCGGCGACGCGATCATCGGCTCGTCGCTGCGGCTCTACGACGCCTGGCGGGGCGCCGGCGCGCCGGTGGAGGCGCACGCGTACGCCCGCGGCGGGCACGGCTTCGGCATGCAGGCGCAGGGAGCGCCGTCCGACGGCTGGTTCGACGCGTTCCTGGCCTGGCTGACCGCGTCCGGGCTCGCATGAGCCGCCGCGTCGCCACCACGCCCGACGGGATGCGCTTCCGCGACCTCGACGGCGACGGGGTGATGGCCCCGTACGAGGACCCCCGGCTCTCCCCCGAGGAGCGGGTCGCCGACCTCGTGCCCCGGCTGTCGCGGGAGGAGAAGGCCGGCCTGCTCTTCCACACGATCATCGGCGTGGGCGCCCCGGGCGAGCACGACGACCCGGCCGGGTTCAGCCCGGAGACCGCGCGGGAGCTGGTCACCGGCAAGCTGATGAACCACTTCAACGTGCACGAGCTGCCCGCGCCGCGGGAGACCGTGCGCTGGCAGAACGCGATGCAGGAACTGGCCGAGGAGACCCCGCACGGCATCCCGATCACCTTCTCCTCCGACCCGCGGCACGCCTTCACGCAGAACGTCGGCGTCGCGCTCGCCGCCGGGGCGCTCTCGCAGTGGCCCGAGCAGCTCGGCCTGGCGGCGATCGGCGATGCGGACCGGGTGCGGGAGTTCGCCGACATCGCCCGCCGGGAGTACGTGGCCCTGGGCCTGCGCGCGGCGCTGCACCCGCAGGTGGATCTGGCCACCGAGCCCCGCTGGGGCCGGCAGGTGCAGACGTTCGGGCAGGACGCCGCCACGGCCGCGGAGCTCGTCGCCGCCTACCTGGCGGGCATGCAGGGCGACACGGTCGGGCCGGCCAGCGTCGCGTGCACGACCAAGCACTTCCCCGGCGGGGGCCCGCAGCTGGACGGCGAGGACCCGCACTTCGAGTACGGCCGCGAGCAGGTCTACCCCGGCGGCCGCTTCGACGAGCACCTGGTGCCCTTCCGCGCCGCGATCGACGCCGGGACCAGCGGGATCATGCCGTACTACGGCCTGCCCGTCGGGCTGGAGCGGGGCGGCGAGCCGGTGGAGGAGGTCGCCTTCTCCTTCAACCGGCGGATCATCACCGGCCTGCTCCGGGAGGAGCTGGGGTACGACGGCGTGATCCTCACCGACTGGGGGCTGGTCACCGACGTCGAGATCTTCGGCCGGCCCTTCCCCGCCCGGGCCTGGGGCGTGGAGCACCTCGCGCCGGTCGACCGCATGGCGCGGATCCTCGACGCCGGGGCCGACCAGTTCGGCGGCGAGAGCCGCACCGACCTGGTGCTCGAGCTCCTCGACAGCGGCCAGGTGGCCGAGTCGCGCATCGACGAGGCGGTCCGGCGGGTCCTGCTGGTCAAGTTCGCGCTCGGCCTGTTCGACGACCCCTACGTCGACGAGGACGAGGCCGGGCGGGTGGTGGGCGCCGCGGAGTTCCGCGAGGCCGGCCACCGCGCGCAGGCGGAGGCGATCACGGTGCTCAAGAACGACGGCGTGCTCCCCCTCCGCGGGCGGCTGTTCGTGGACGGCGTCGACCCGCAGGTCGCGGCCGGGTACGGCGAGGTGGTGACCGACCCGGCGCAGGCCGACGTCGCCGTCGTCCGGGTGCAGGCGCCGTTCGAGCCGCGCGACCAGTACTTCCTGGAGGGGCACTTCCACCAGGGCTCGCTGGACTTCCCGGCCGAGGTGGTCGAGCGCGTCGCGAAGCTGGCCGCCCAGGTGCCCGTCGTCCTCGACGTCTACCTCGACCGGCCGGCGATCCTGACCCCGTTCGACGGCGTGGTCTCGGGCCTGACCGCCGGCTTCGGCGCCTCGGACGCCGCGCTGCTCGACGCGCTGACCGGGCGCATCCCGCCCCGCGGCCGGCTGCCGTTCGAGCTGCCCCGGTCGATGGACGCCGTCCGCGCGAGCCGGCCGGACGTGCCGTCGGACACCGAGGACCCGCTGTACCCGTACGGGTCCGGACTGGACCTGAGCTGAGAGGAGCACCGTGCGCCGCACGCCGTTCACGGCCGGCTGGCAGACCCGCCCCAAGGCGAACCCGTTCGCCGAGCTGACCGGCGGCGCCCCGCCCTGGCAGGCGGTGACGCTGCCGCACGACGCGACGCTCGGCCGGGAGCGCGACGGCGAGCACGGCGCGGCGTCGGGCTTCTTCCCCGGTGGCGCCTACGAGTACCGGGCGACGCTGACGGCCCCGCCGGAGTGGCGGGACCGGCGGGTGCTGCTGGAGTTCGAGGGCGTCTACCGCTCGGCCATGGTGTACGTGAACGGCGCCCTGGCCGGGCAGTGGGGCTCGGGCTACACCGGCTTCGCCGTCGCGCTGGACGACTTCCTGCGCTACGGCGAGGACAACGAGGTGCGGGTCGACTGCCGGGCCCACGCGGACTCGCGCTGGTACGCAGGCGCCGGCATCCACCGGCCGGTGCACCTCGTCGTCGGCCCGCTCACGCACATCGCGCTCGACGGCGTCCGGGTGACGGCGAAGGACGTCGACGCCGACTACGCGGTGGTCGAGGTGGCGACGACGGTGGAGCACGACGGCCGCGGGCTGCGCACCCTCACGGTGGCCACCGAACTGCGCGGTCCCACCGGCGCCGTGGTGGCGAGCGACCGGGTGCCGGTCACCGTGCGGCCCGGGGAGCCGTCCGTGGTGCGGCAGCGGCTGACCGTCGCCGACCCGGCGCTGTGGGGGCCGGACTCCCCCGCCCTCCACACGGCCACCGTGGCGCTGCGCGACGGCGAGGAGACCGTCGACGACGACACCGTGACCTTCGGCATCCGCACCCTGTCCGTGGACCCGCACCGCGGCCTGCGGATCAACGGGCAGCAGGTGCTGCTGCGCGGCGCCTGCGTGCACTCCGACAACGGCGTGCTCGGCGCCGCCGCGATCGACCGCGCCGACGAGCGCCGCGTCGAGCTGCTCAAGGCGGCCGGCTTCAACGCGCTGCGCAGCGCCCACAACCCGATGAGCCGGGCCATGCTCGACGCCTGCGACCGGCTCGGCGTGCTGGTCATGGACGAGCTGACCGACATCTGGACCGAGGGCAAGACCGACTTCGACGCCGCCCTGCACTTCCCGCACTGGTGGGAGCGCGAGGTCGAGGAGCTGGTCCGCAAGGACGCCAACCACCCCAGCGTCGTCTTCTACTCGATCGGCAACGAGATCCCCGAGGTCGGCAAGCCGCACGGGGCGCTGTGGTCGCGGCGGCTGGCGGAGAAGGTCCGCGAGCTCGACCCCTCGCGGCTGGTCACCAACGGCGTCAACGGCACGCTCTCCACGCCGCACGACCCCACGCAGATGAACCTGCCGAACGTGGAGGAGGTCGGCATCAACACGCTCATGGCCAGCATGGGCGAGCTGATGACCACCTTCGCCGGGTCGGAGACGGTCGGCAACGCGACGGCCGAGACCTTCGGCGTCCTCGACGTCGCGGGCATGAACTACATGGACTCCCGCTACGAGAAGGACCGCGAGCTGTACCCGAACCGGGTGATCGTGGGCAGCGAGACCTTCCCCGCGCAGATCGACCGGCTGTGGCGGCAGGTGCAGGACCACCCGCACGTCGTCGGGGACTTCACCTGGACCGGCTGGGACTACCTCGGCGAGGCCGGCATCGGCCGGGTCTCCGATGCCGAGGACCCGGACGCCGCGCAGCTGGCCGCGCCCTACCCCTGGCTGGCCGCCTGGTGCGGCGACATCGACATCACCGGGCACCGCCGGCCGGCCTCCTACTACCGGGAGATCGTCTTCGGGCTGCGCAGCGAGCCGTACCTCGCCGTCCAGCGGGCCGAGCGGGCCGGCCGGGAGCTGGTGCTGACGCCGTGGTCGTGGCCCGACGTCGTCGAGAGCTGGACCTGGCCGGGCGCCGAGGGGACGCCGCTGGCCGTCGACGTCTACAGCGACGCCGACGAGGTCGAGCTGCTGCTCGACGGCCGCTCGCTGGGCACCGCCCCGGCCGGTGAGAAGCACCGGTACCGCGCCTCGTTCGAGGTGGCCTGGTCCCCCGGCGAGCTGACCGCGGTCGCCCGCACCGGCGGCCAGGAGACCGGCCGGACGACGCTGCGGACGGCGGACGGCGACGTGCGGCTGTCGCTCACCCCCGACCGGGACGCGATCCGCGCCGACGACACCGACCTCGCCTACGTCGACATCACGCTCACCGACGCCGCGGGGACGCCGGCCCTGGGCGCCGACCGCGCGGTGACCGTGACCGTCGACGGGCCCGCCGTCCTGCAGGGCCTCGGCAGCGCCGCGCCCGCCACCGAGGAGTCCTACCTCGACGACGTGCACACCACCTTCGACGGCCGGGCGCTCGCCGTCGTCCGCCCCACCGGGCCGGGCGTGATCACCGTGACCGTGACCGCGACCGGGCTCGCCCCCGTCACCGCTCGAGTGGAGGCTCGATGACCAGGCACTTCGGGCCCGACTCGACCGTCGGCGCGCTGCTCAAGAGCGGCGAGGCCCGCCGCATCCTGCAGGAGACCCTGCCCGGCGTGCTCAACTCGCCGATGGTGCAGCACCTGCAGGCCTTCCCGATCGGCGGCATCATCGCCCGCGACCGGGCCCTGTCCGGCGACCCGGCGGCCGTCGACCGGCTCTGGGAGCGGCTGGCCCAGGTCGAGGAGCACGCGCGGCACCCCGAAGGCTCCCGCCGGATCGATCCCGACCCGGGCTACGAGGGCGAGGACGTCCCGCGGGGCTCGGCGACTGCGTCCTCCCCCGCCACGGTGGGCGTCCACGAGCGCTTCCAGCTCGACCTCGCCGGACCCGCCCACGGCAACCCGTTCGTGGACGTGGAGCTCTGCGCCGACTTCACCGGCCCCGACGGCAGCACGGTCGCCGTCGGCGGCTTCTACGACGGGGACGGGCGCTACGCCGTCCGGTACCTCCCGCCCACCGCCGGCACGTGGACGTTCACGACGCGGTCGACCGCGCGGTCGCTGGACGGGATCGAGGGCACGGTCGAGGTGGTGCCGTCCTCCGCGAAGGGGCCCGTCCGGGTCGACGGGTTCCACTTCCGGTACGCCGACGGCAGCCGCTACCTGCCGATCGGCACCACCGCGTACGCGTGGACGCACCAGGGGGACGAGGTCGAGAAGCGCACGCTCGCGGCGCTCGAGGGCTCGCCCTTCACCAAGATCCGGATGTGCCTGTTCCCCAAGTCCTACCTGTACAACTCGAACGAGCCCGAGCGGTACGTCTTCCCGAGCGACGGGGACGGCGGCTGGGACGTCACCCGCTTCGACCCCGCCTACTTCGCGCACCTCGAGGAGCGGCTCGACCAGCTCGCCGCGCTCGGCATCGAGGCGGACCTCATCCTGTTCCACCCCTACGACCGCTGGGGCTTCTCCGACCTGGGTCCGGACGCCGACGACCGCTACCTGCGCTACGTCGTCCGTCGTCTCGCCGCGTTCGGCAACGTCTGGTGGTCGATGGCCAACGAGTACGACCTGCTGTTCTCGAAGACGGTGGACGACTGGGAGCGGCTGGCCGCGATCGTGGTCGAGGAGGACCCGGTCGGGCACCTGCGCTCGATCCACAACTGCTTCGGGTTCTACGACCACTCGCGCCCGTGGATCACGCACTGCAGCCTGCAGCGGGTGGACACCTACCGGACCGCCGAGAACACCGACGAGTGGCGCACGCGGTGGGGCAAGCCCGCCGTGATCGACGAGTGCGGCTACGAGGGCGACCTCGACCAGGGCTGGGGCAACCTGACCGGCGAGGAGATGACCCGCCGCTTCTGGGAGGGCGCGGTCCGCGGGGGCTACGTCGGCCACGGCGAGACGTACTTCGCCGAGGACGAGGAGATCTTCTGGGCGAAGGGCGGGACGCTGCGCGGCACGAGCCCGGAGCGGATCGCCTTCCTCGCCCGCATCACGGCCGAGTCGCCCACCGGCGTGCTCGACCCGCTGCCCTCGGAGTGGGACGCGCCGTGGGGCGGGGTGGACGGCGAGTACACGATCATCTACTTCGGCTTCAACCGCCCCCGGTTCCGGACGATCTCCCTGGCGCCGGGTCAGCGAGTGCACGTCGACGTCCTCGACACCTGGAACACGACGGTCGAGCGGCTGCCCGGGACGTTCGAGGGCACGTTCACCGTGCCCCTGCCGGCCCGGCAGTACATGGCGCTGCGGCTCACCGCCGCGGGGTGAGCCCCGACGGGCCGACGGCGTGACCACACCCAACGTGCTGTGGATCAGCACGCACGACATCAACCCGCACCTGGGTTGCTACCGGGGCGTGTACCCGGGCGCGGAGTACGCGGTCACGCCCCGGCTGGACCGCCTGGCGGCGGAGGGGGTCCGCTACGACAACGCCTTCGCCAGCGCTCCGGTGTGCGCGCCGTCCCGCTCGGCGATCTACACCGGCTGCCACCCTTCGGCCATCGGGACCATGCACATGCGGACCAAGGCCGTGCCACCGCCGGAGGTCCGGCTGTTCACCGAGCACTTCCGCGCGGCCGGTTACTACACGACGAACAACTGGTTCACCGACTTCCAGGTGCACATCCCGGGGACGGCGTTCGACGACTGCAGCCCGACGGCGCACTGGCGGAACCGGCCCTCGCCGGACACGCCCTTCTTCGCGACCTTCCACGGACTGATCACCCACGAGTCGCAGATCTACCTCGACGACGAGGCCTTCGAAGCCGCCACCTCGCGGGTGCGCCCCGAGGACCGGCACGACCCCGCCGCCGCGCCGCTCCCGCCCTACCACCCGGACACCCCGGTGTTCCGGCAGGCGTGGGCCCGCTACGCCGACCTGGTCACGGAGATGGACCGCTGGGCCGGCGGGCTCCTCGACCAGCTGGCGGACGACGGGCTCGCCGGGGACACGATCGTGGTGTTCTGGAGCGACCACGGCCTGGGCATGCCGCGGGCCAAGCGATGGGCCTGCGAGAGCGGTCTGCGGGAACCGCTGATCGTCCGCTGGCCGGGGGTCCTCGCGCCGGGCCAGGCACGCACGGAGCTGGTCCACCTGCTGGATCTCGCCCCGACGATGCTCGAGGTGTGCGGCATCGGCGTGCCCGAGCACATGCACGGCAGGCCGTTCCTCGACCGGTCCGGCGCCTTCCTCGCGCCCAACGAGTTCGTCTTCGGCGGCCGTGACCGCATGGACGAGCAGGAGGACACCGTCCGGACCGTGCGGGACGCCCGCTACCGCTACATCCGGAACCTGCACCCGGACCGCCCGGGCATGGGGCACTGCGACTACCCCGACCACCTGAGCACCTGGCGGGAGTTCCGCCGGCTGCACTTCGAGGAGGCCGGCCAGCTGGCCCTCGGCGTGCCGCGGGACCGGCTGACCCCTCTGCAGCGGTCGGTCGTCGCGCCGGTCAAGCCTGCGGAGGAGCTCTACGACGTCGTCGAGGACCCGCACGAGACCCGCGACCTCGCCGCCGACCCGGCGCACGCCGGGACCCTCGAGCGCCTGCGCGGCGCCCTGGACGAGTGGACCGTCCGCTACGGCGACCTGGGGCTGCTGCCCGAGGACGAGCTCGTCGAGCGGTGGCGGCCCGGTGGGCGCCTCCGGCCGACCGAGGCTCCCGAGGTCACGGCCCGCGACGGCCGGCTCGAGGCCCGCTGCGCCACACCGGGAGCGTCCATCGGCTGGACGACGGACCCACCCGGGTCGCCGTCGTCCGGCGATCAGCCGGGCACTGCGCTGGGTGGTGCCGTCGGGATGCCCGAACAGGACGGGCGGTACTGGCGGCTGTACACCGGCCCGATCGCGCCTGCTGGTCAGGTCTGGTTCCGCGCCTGGCGGCTCGGCCACGAGCCCAGTGACGACGTGCCGGTCCACCTGGGCCCGGGAGCCGCGGGCGGCGCCTGACACCGCGGCTGTCGATGGTTGCCTTCCGCCCGGCGAGGGCGAGGCGCACGCTCACCAGGGTGCTGCCCCGTTCGGTCGCCGGCCCGATGGATGTCAGGAGGAGCGTCCGGTCAGGGACGGCGGTGCTCGCTTAGCGGCCGCCCGTGCAGGAGCACCTCGACGGCGGGGCCCAGTTCGTGCTGCCCGTCGTGGGCCAGGGTGAGCAGTTCCCTAGCCGACTCGGTCTCGGCGCGCAGACTCTCCTCTGTGTCCGGTTCCTCACGCACCCAGCGTCCGGACAACGCTTCCTGCCGGTCCAGCCATGCGGCCAGCCGCTCGGCCAACTCCTCGGCAGCAACAACTCGACTTCTCGACGACTGGGCGCGCGAGCATCGCCGCCGCGAGTTACCGGGACTGGCGCACATCTGTCACACCTTCGTGCCGAACTCAGACCGGCTGAGCTGCGATTTCGTTGTCCACAGCGCTCGCGGGGGCGCCGTCGTTCGAGTATGATCGAACACGTGTTCGATGACATCCGGGGGCTCGGCCGCACGCCGGCGGCGGTGACCATGCGGCGGGTGCGGCAGCGGGCGGCGGTCGCCCGGGCGGTGGCCGCTTCGACCGGCTGGCCGTCGTTCGCGCCGCAGACCGGGCTGGCCGCCGGCCCGCTGGGGCTGGCGCAGGCCGCCGACCGGGAGCTGGCCCGCTCGTTCGCGGCGCGGGCGCGGGCGCTGGCCGAGTTCGCGTTGTCCCGCTCCCCGGAGACGGATCGGGCGCAGGGCGAGCCGGGGGCGATGAGCGCGGCGCGGTGGGCGGCGCGGCCGGAGATCCTCAAGCAGACCAGCGAGTGGACCGCCCAGGAGGTGTCGATCGGGTTGACCTGCGCCCAGGGCCGGGCCGAGGGGCTGGTGGCCGAGTCGCTGACCCTGGTGCAGCGGCTGCCGGGCACGGTGGCCGCGCTCGAGGGTGGGCTGCTCACGATCGAGCACCGGCATCCGATGCTGGAGCAGGTCGCGCCGATCCGGGACGACGCGCTGCGGGCGGAGGTCGAGGCGGAGCTGCTGCGCTGGGTGGCCGCGCGGGCACAGCAGCGGACGATCACCACGCCGGCGCAGCTGGCCGACAAGGCGCGGCGGCTGGTGGCCAAGCGGAACGCCCGGGACAAGGCGCAGGAGGCGCTGCAGGCGCTACGGGGTCGGGGGGTGTTCCGCCAGCGCGAGCGCGGCGCGGGGCTGGCGGGCATCGCCGGGGTGGGCACCGCGACCGAGATCGCGGCGCTGCTGGCGGCGCTGGGGGCGTACGCGGATGCGGTGGAGGACGAGCCGGGGGCGGCGGTCCGGTCGCGGGCGGAGAAGATGTGGGACTGCCTGCTGGACCTGGTGCTGCGCCCGGGCGGCACGGTGTTGCCGCTGCAGGTCACGCTGACGGTGGTGGCCGGAATGCAGGCGGCGCTGGACGGGGACGGCCCGGTCGAGGTCGACGGCGTGCAGGTGTCGGCCGAGGCGGGGCGGGCGCTGCTGCGGCTGCTCACCGGCAGCCCGCTCGGCGAGGCCGCCCGGGCCGAGTACCGCCGCCTCGCCGAGCAGGCGGCCGCTGAAGCGGCGGCCGGCGCGGCGGCAGGCGGCGACGACGACGCCACGCCCGATGCCGCGGTGTCCAGCGATCGGAGGGCCGGCGCGGGCACCGCCGACGACCGCGGGTCCGACCTCGTCACCGGCCAGGACCGCGACGAGGGCCTCCTCAGCGACGAGGACTACGACGAGGACGCCGACCAGGACTTCGACGACGACTTTCCCGACGACGTCGACGAGGAGCTCGACGCCGAGGGGGCGGTGGAGCCGATCGCGGGCCTGCCCGACGGCATCGCGCCCGCCGACCTGGCCGATGATCCGTTCCTGACGCCGGGGCAGCGGCGCTGGCTGCGCCGGCTCGAGGCGCAGTACTGGGCCGAGTGGGAAGACCGGCTGACCGCCGGTGAGTTCGACGATCCCGAGCCGATCGGCGAGGCGGAGGTCCGCGCCGCCGCGGCGCGGGCCGCCGCCGCCGGCTGGGCCGCGGAGCACCGCGCCGGCACCGAGGCCGCCGAGCGGTGGTGGGCGGAGTTCCAGGCCGGCCGGCATCCCGATCCCGACCCACACGGCGACGGCTGGCCGAACGACGCCCCCGACCCGCCGCCGATGACCCCGGCACCGGGCGGCGGCTGGTGGGCGACCGCGGACCGGGCGGTGCAGGACGCCTCCCGGGCGCTGCGCGACGCCCAGCTCGCGGTCAGCCACGCCCGCCGGTTGGTGCGCACCGCGGAGCGGGCCGATGACGCCGACGAGGCCGCGTGGCGGGCCGGCCCGGCCGGCCGGGTCAGCGCCGCCACCGACGCCGTGGGCGCGCTGTGCGCCGCGGCCGCCGCCGACCGCCGGGCGGTGGCCGGCCTGCTGGGCCGCACCGCCGGCGGCGGCCTGGCCGACCGCCCGCGGCTGGCCCTGGTCGACGCCCCGACCGGGGCGCTGGTCTGCCTGACCGACCTGCCGTCCCTGGGCCGCGCCGCGCGCTGCGACCGGCCGGCCTGCACCCGCCGCCCCGAGCGCTGCGACCACGACCTGACCGGCCGGCCGGGCCTGGGCGCCCCCGGCCCCACCGACGGCTACCGGCCCGGCGCCGAGCTCGACCGGTTCGTGCGCGCCCGCGACCGCCGCTGCCGCTTCCCCGGCTGCCGCCGCCTGATCGCCACCGGCGAGCTGGACCACCGCATCCGCTGGCCCGACGGCCCCACCGCCGCCGGCAACCTGGCCGGGTTCTGCGTCGGCAACCACCGCGGCAAACACCAGGCCCCGGGCTGGTCCTACGACGACGACCCCGACGGCACGCTGACCGTCACCACCCCCACCGGCCTGGTCGCCGCCACCGATCCCCCGCCGTTCTCATATGGAGTCCCTCCCTTCTAGGGGCAGGGTGAGGCAGCCCCTCCAGCCGTCGCTCGAGGGGCTGCCTCTGGCCGTTGATGCGGGCGGTGACGAGCGTGTCGGTGTCGACGCGTGGTCACTCTCATATGCGCGGGTCGGGACCGCAGGACGGGTTGTTCGGCGGGAGCGTTGCCGCGGGTCTAGTGACGAGCGTGGCCGGTGCGGGCTGCTCATAGAACGGTCGCGGGTTCGCTCCTCACGCTGCCGTCACCGGGCCGGTGATCATCAACGGACGTGTGCGGGCCGCCGGGCTTGCCGGTCCTCGCTCAACGGCGCTGCTCCGGGAGCCGGGGCGGGGGTCAACGTGGAGCACGCGCAGCGCAGCGAGCATGAACGACGTTGACCATCGACACGGGCCCGGAGAGCCTCTCGCCGGCGAGGACATCGCCCGGGTGTCTCCACGCCCCGATGGGTCAGGGCTCGGGCGCCATGACCGCCAGCGCCTGGCACCAGCCGGCCAACTCCCGAGCGATCGCGGTGTTGGCCACCACCGGCCGTTTGCCGCGGGCGTCGAAGGACCGCCAGCGGGCGTGCAGCCGCCGGTTCCCCTTCGCCGCGTGCACCACCACCGCCCCGGCGCGTGGGACCAGCGGCGCTGCAGCTTGGTCGAGGGCCGATACGGCGGGCGGTGATGCCAGGCCGCTTCGATCAGTAGCCGGCGCACATGGGTGTTGCCGGTCTTGGTCACCCCGCCCTGCGAGCGGCTTTCCCCGGTGGAGTCCTCGCAGGGCACCAGCCCCAAGTAGGACCCGATCGTGGCCGGCGAGAGCCGAGACCAGTCGCCGATCTCCACCGCCAACCCGAATCCGGTCAACGTGGAGATGCCGCGCAGGCAGGCCAACCGATCGACGACCGGGGTGAACCGGCTGGCGGCGGCCAGCCCCGCGATCGCCTCATCCAGACGGTCCCGGCGGCCCTCGGCCGCGGCCAGCGCCTCCAGCGCGGCGTCGTAGGCGGCCCGCAGCGCCGGCTGGGCGAAGCGGTGGGTGCGTAGCCAGTTCTCGTGCTGCCGGGTCCAGGCCGTGCCCCCGGCATAGACGATGCCCTGCCGCAGCAACAGGTGGGTGACCCGGTGCCGGGCGCTCATCAGATCCCCACGCATGTCCTCGCGGGCGCGCACCAGATCCCGCGCCGCCTCGGTCTCCTCATCCGGCATCGCGACCGGGGTCACCTGGCCCACCGCCAGCAGCCGGGCCAGGTGCAGCGCGTCTTTGGCGTCGGTCTTCACCCGATCGCCGGACGGGCGTAGCAGCCGCGACGGCGCCGCCACCACACAGTCGATCCCCGCTGCCTGCAACGCTCGGGCCAGCCCGAACCCGGTCGGGCCGGCCTCATAGGTCGTCTTCACGGGTCCGGGCAGCGACCGCAGCCAGTCAATGACCTGCTCATGGGCGGGCGTCAACCGCGTTCGCAGCACCTCGCCGGTCTGCACATCCAGCCCACACCCGACGACCGAACGGGCGTGAACATCCAGCCCGACACTCGTACGCTGACCGATCACTGGGGCCTCCCACGCCTGTGGCTCTACCGCCAGGGCCCACCCCTGCGCGGCAACCCACGATCATTCGTGGCGGGGCCCCAGCCCCCATACCGTCTAGGGTCTGGCCTGCAGATTTCAGGCAGGGGGCGATGACCCACCGTGCCTGCGTGCGCCGCCCGCAGACCCCCGATGCTTGGACCGCAGTAGTCGCGGGATCCGTCGGCCTGGTTGCAAGCGCTGGGCAGCGCATCAGCCGACGAGCGCCATGGCTGACGACTCGGGACCCGCGCCGTCGTCCTAGTCGGGTGCGGCGAGGAGCAGCGCGGCAAGCGGCTCGAGAGAGACCATGAGCTCATCGAGCTCGCGAGGCGCGAGGCACTCGTAGGGCTTCGCGGCGAGGTCATCGGTGAGCGCCTCGACCCGCTGTCTGACGGCGCGACCCGATTCGCTCAGCCAACCGTCCTCCCCGATCAGGTCACGGCGGCGCATCCCGTCGATCACCTCGGCAATCTGAGCCGCAGGAAGGTGGTGGATGCGTCCGAACTTCTCCGCCGGCATGCCCATGTCGAGGGCAAGGAGGACGTGCGCCTCGAGGCCGCCGACGCCCTCGACCCTCAGGGCCGCGATGTGCCCGTCGCCGCGGTGCTCGCGGAGGAGGGACGCTGCGTGGAAGAGGCGGCCGACCGCGTCATCGGGCACCGGGAGCGCGCGGAGCGCGGCGTACATCGGTCGCCCCTCGGGCGGGGCGCTGGTCGCCGCCTTCAGCAACAGGTCGGCGGCGCGGGCGAAGGCGGGCGAGTCGACGCGATCGCCGAGGATCCGCCGGAGCGCGTTTCCGCATCCTGACTGACGAGCCGCGATCGCCGCTTCGGGCGTGGTGGTTCGCCACACCTTCGGGATGTGGCGGGCCACCTCGCCAGGAGCGAAGTTGTAGAAGAGCGCGTCCACCACCTCTGCCGTGGCGAGGCCCAGCGGGGCCGCGCGCCCGGCGAAGTAGGTGTCCCAGTAGTCGGTGAATCCCAGGGAGAACAACGCCTCGTTGGGTTCGTGGGTCGAGTACGGGACGACACCGATCGGCTCGACGAGTTCGAACATCCGCCGAGCGATCGAACGCATCGTCGACGCCTCCCGCCGTAGAGCCGGCGCTTGATCCTGAACGCTCACGAGCACTTGGACGATCACGCGCCGCTGAACTCATCGCAACAGGGCCGTCCGGCTGGCGTCCCTGAGCGGCGCACTCTGGGCGACTCGGTGGCGACCTCGCCGATGAGGCGTCTCTGACGCCGCCCTCAGGGACGTGCGACGGCGCGCGGGCGGGGACCGCCACACCGTCTACAGCGGCCGAGCAGCCTCCTGGGTCCCGGTGATCGAGAGGCCGAAGGGCTCGAGCCGGTACCGGCGACCGGGGTGAGCGGTGATCAACCGCATGCTCCGGACGCCGAGGTCGCGGAGGATCTGCGTGCCCGTCCCGTACTCCAGGTCGTCCGGGGAGGCGTCGCCGGTCTCGGGCGCGACGTGCCCCAGGATCGGCCGGTTGGCGCCGAGCACCTGGTCGGCCTGCGGCCGGACGTAGACGACGACGCCCCGCCCCTCGTCCGCGATGAGGGCGAGCGCCTCCTCCAGCTTCCCCCGGCACTCGCACAGCTGGGACCCGAACAGGTCGCCCACGGGACACTCGGCGTGCACCCGCACCAGCAGGTCCTGCCCGTCCCCCACCTCGCCCCGGACGAGGGCGACGTGCGCGGAGGCGTCCACGGTGCTGCGGTAGGCGATCGCCCGGAACGGCCCGTGGTCCGTGGGGACGACGGTGTCCGCCACCCGCTCGACCAGCGTCTCGGTGGCCAGGCGGTAGCGGATGAGGTCCGCGATCGACACCAGCGGCAGTCCGTGCCGGTCGCAGAACTCCCGGCAGGCCGGCGCGTCCATCATCGTGCCGTCGTCGTTGACCATCTCGCAGAGCGCGCCCGCCGGCGGCAGCCCGGCCATCCGCACGAGGTCCACCGCCGCCTCGGTGTGTCCGGGCCGGCGCAGCACCCCGCCCGGGACGGCGCGCAGCGGCATCACGTGGCCGGGCCGGGTCAGGTCCTCGGGGGTGGTCGCGGCGTCGGCGAGCGCGCGGATGGTGATCGCGCGGTCCTCGGCCGAGATGCCGGTGGAGTGCACCCCCCGGGCGTCCACGGTCACCGAGTAGGCGGTGCCCTTGCGGTCCTCGTTGACCGCCGTCATCGGCGGCAGGTGCAGCCGGTCCAGGTCGCCGCCGGTCATGCCGACGCAGATGAAGCCGGAGGTGTGGCGGACCATGAACGCCGTCTGCTCCGTGGTCGCCGTCGAGGCGGCGAAGATCAGGTCCCCCTCGTTCTCGCGCCCCTCGTCGTCGACCACGACGACGGACCGGCCCTGGGCCAGGGCCTCCACGGCGGTCTCGACGGGATCGAGACGCACGCCCGTCGCCTCGCGATTCGGTTCCACGATCCACCTTCGGTTCCCTGCACGGCCGGCATCCGCCGGCGGGCGATCGACAGTAACTGCGGGACGAGGAGCCTCAGGCCCCGGGCCGTCCCTCGTCCCCGCCGGAGGCCGCCGCGAGCAGGCGCCGCGCCGTCTCCACGTCGGTGACGAGGACGTTCACCCAGCCGCCCCGCAGCGCCCCCAGGACGGCGGTCACCTTCCGCTCCCCGCCGGCCACGGCGACCCGGCGGGGCACGTCCAGCAGCTGCGGCACGGAGATGCCGACCACCCGGTCGTCGAAGGAGGAGCGCACCGGCTCGCCGTGCTCGTCGAAGTAGCGCAGGCAGATGTCGCCGACCGCGCCGGCGTCCCGCAGCAGCTGCAGGTCCTCCGCGGAGACGGCGTTGCCGCTCTGCCGCAGCAGCGGCGAGGGCTCCAGCGACCCGATCCCCACCAGGACCATGGTCAGCCGCTTCCACAGGTCCATCACGGTGCTCACCGTGGAGTCGCGGGTCAGCGACCGGCGCGCGGCCGCCGTCCCGAGCACCCCGGGGGCCGGCAGGAACGCCGGGGTCGCCCCGGTGGCCTGCGCGAAGCCCGCGATGAGCCGGTTCGCCTGCATCTGCACCTGGGGGTCCCCGACGCCGCCGACCACCTGGACCACCGTGTCGACGACGGTCGACCGGGCCGTGCGCATCGCCTGGACGGCGGCCAGCAGCGTGGCCGACCAGGAGGAGATCCCGACCGTGTCCCCTCCGGTGAGGGTCGCCTCCAGGTAGGCGGCCGCGGCCGAACCCAGCGGCGTGGTCAGCTCGTCGTCCCGGCCCCAGGCGTCGACGACGACGGCCTCGCGCAGCCCGAAGGCACCCTCGAGGTCCTGCTCGAGGTCCGAGTGGACGCCGCTGGGCACCACGACCGTCGTCCGGACCACCCCGACCTCGCTGGCGCGCTTCAGCAGCCGGGACACCCGCGGCTGCGAGACGTGCAGCTCGGCGGCGATGTCCGCCTGCCGCATGCCCTGCTCGTGGTACATGCGGGCGATCCGCACCATGAGGCGCAGCTGGTCGTCGGACTGCGCCAGCCGCCCTCCTGCTCCGGACGCCATCGCGCACCTCTCCCGTGCCCCGTACCGCTCCCGCACTGCACACCCGTGCCTGCGCCACGAACATTGACACGTTAGCCACGGCTTCGTTACGGTGGATCTATTCATTACTGAATTGTTATTCACCCCGATTGCCGAGAGCTCGACAGGAGTGCCATGACCCGGACCATCGGTGCCGGTCCGTACGTGCTCTCGATCGATCAGGGGACGACCAACTCGAAGGCGGTCCTCGTCGACGGATCCGGGGCCGTCGTGGGCACCGGGTCGGCCCCGGTGGGCATCGCCCATCCCCGCCCCCGCTGGGTCGAGCAGGACGCCGAGGACCTCTGGAGCTCCGTCGTCCGGGCCGTCGACGACTGCCTCGCCCGCTTCCCCGAGGCGGTGCCCGCGGCCGTCGCCGTGACCAACCAGCGCGAGTCCGTCGTCGCGTGGAGCCGCCGCACGGGCCGGCCACTCGGTCCGGTGCTCGGCTGGCAGGACGCCCGGACGACGGAGCGGTGCGCCGAGCTGGTCGACCAGGGGCTGGACCCCGTCGTCCGCCGGCGGACCGGGCTGGCCGTCGACGCGATGTTCTCGGCGCCCAAGATGCGCTGGCTGCTGGACGCCGCGCTCGCCGGGGGCGCCGAGGCGGACGACGTCTGCCTGGGCACCGTCGACTCCTGGCTGGTGTGGCGGCTCACCGGCGGCGCGGTGTTCGCCGCCGAGGCCGGCAACGCGGCCCGCACGCTGCTGTTCGACCTGGCCGCCCTCGACTGGCACGAGGACCTGACCACCGCCTTCGGCGTGCCCCGCGCGTGCCTGGGCGAGGTGCGCGCCTCCGACGCCGGCTTCGGCACCACCGTCGCCTCCGGGCGGCTGCCCGCGGGCCTGCCGATCGCCGCCGTCCTCCCCGACTCCTCGGCCGCGCTGTACGCCCACGGCGCGACCAGCCCCGGCGGCGCGAAGGTCACCTACGGCACCGGCTCCTCGATCATGGCGCCCGCCCCCGGCGCGCCCCAGGCGCCGGCCGGGGTCAGCACGACGCTCGCCTGGCTCACCGCCGAGGGGCCGACCCTCGCCCGCGAGGGGAACATCCTCGCCAGCGGGGCGGCCCTGGACTGGATGGCCCGCGTGCTCGGGGCGCCGGCGGAGGAAGCCGGCGGCAACTTCCTCGGCCGGCTGGCCGCCGAGGTCCCGGACGCCGCCGGCGCGGTGCTGGTGCCGGCGTTCTCCGGCCTCGGCGCCCCGCACTGGGACCGCGACGCCACCGGGCTGCTGACCGGGCTCACCGCCGCCACCTCCCGCGCGCATCTCGCCCGCGCCGCCCTCGAGTGCGTCGCCCACCAGGTGGCCGACGTCGTCGACGCCATGGAGTCCGACGGCGCGGTGCACCTGGCCCTGGTGCACGCCGACGGCGGGGCGAGCGCCAGCCGGCTGCTCATGCAGCTGCAGGCCGACCTGCTCGGCCGGCCGGTGTCGGTCGCCGCCTCCGCCGAGGCCTCGGCCGTGGGCGCGGCGCTGCTCGCCGCCCGGTCGCTCGGGCTCGCCGTCGGGGACCGGGAGCTGACCGACCCCGGCTCCGTGGTCCACCCGCAGCTGCCCGAGGACCAGCGCCGGCAGGCCCGCGCGGCCTGGGCCGACGCCGTCCGCCGCTCCCGGGGGCAGAACGCGCCCCCAGCACCCCCGACCCCCGCACCGACGACCGACCGGAGATGACCGTCATGTCCGCACTCCCCCGCTTCGGGGCCGGCCTCTGGCACTTCGCCAGCTACGTCGACCGCTACGCCGTCGACGGCTACGCCCCGCCCGTGACCACGCTGGAGGCCATCGAGCGCGCCGGCTCGGTCGGCGAGCTGTCCGTCGTCGACCTCAACTACCCCTTCACCGACGGCGTGGGCCTCGACGAGGTCAAGGACGCCCTGAAGGCGGCCGGCCTGCAGGCCATCGGCATCACGCCGGAGATCTACCTGCGCCGGTGGGGCAAGGGCGCCTTCACCAACCCCGACCCGGACGCGCGCAAGGCCGCGCTGGACCTCATGCACGAGGCCGCCGGCGTGGTGCGGGACCTCGGCGCGGACTACGTCAAGATCTGGCCCGGCCAGGACGGCTGGGACTACCCCTTCCAGGTCGACCACCGCGAGCTGTGGAAGCTCGCCGTCGACGGCATGCGCGACCTGGCCGGCGCGCACCCCGACCTGCGCTTCGCCATCGAGTACAAGCCGCGCGAGCCGCGGGTGAAGATGACCTGGGACTCCGCCGCCCGGAGCATCCTGGGCATCCAGCAGATCGGGCTGGACAACGTCGGCGTCCTGCTCGACTTCGGGCACGCCCTCTACGGCGGGGAGTCGCCGGCCGACTCGGCCCAGCTGCTCATCGACCACGGCCTGCTGTACGGCATGGACGTCAACGACAACCTGCGCGGCTGGGACGACGACCTGGTCGTCGGCACCGTGCACCTCACCGAGATCTTCGAGTTCTTCTACACGCTCCGGAAGAACAACTGGGACGGCGTGTGGCAGCTCGACCAGTTCCCGTTCCGCGAGGACTCCGTCGAGGCCGCCCGCCTGTCCATCCGGTTCCTCAAGGCGCTGCACCGCGCCCTCGACCAGCTCGACGTCGCGGCCCTGCAGGAGGCCCAGAGCCGCCAGGACGCGATGGGCGCCCAGCGGATCGTCCAGGACGCCCTGCTCAGCTGCATGGCGGGGGACCGGTGAGCACCGACCTGCAGAACCTCGACGCGATCGACCTGGTCGAGGAGGACAACGTCCCGGACGTCCACGACTCCGGGGTCGACCTGCCGGTCGTCGGCCGGATCGGCCGCGACGCCCCGCGCGAGGAGGTGGTCGCCCACCTCGCCGAGGCCGCGCGGCTGGTCCGCCGGCAGGACATCCGGATGGTGCAGGCCGCCGGGCTCGGCCACATCGGCGGCGAGTTCTCGGTCATCGACGTGCTGGTGACCCTCTACCTGCACGTCCTGGAGATCGACCCCGACCGGGTCGACGACCCCGAGCGCGACCGCTTCATCCTCTCCAAGGGGCACGCGGCGGCGGCGCTCTACAGCACGCTGGCCGCGGCGGGGTTCCTCCCGGTCGAGTCGCTGAAGACCTTCATGCAGCCGGAGTCCCAGCTCAACGGGCACCCCGCCCGCACCAAGATCGACGCCGTCGAGGCGAACACCGGCCCGCTCGGGCACGGCCTGCCGATCGCGGTCGGCACCGCGCTGGCCGGCAAGCTCGACGGCTCCAGCCGCCGGACCTTCGTCGTCCTCGGTGACGGCGAGATGCAGGAGGGCTCCAACTGGGAGGCCCTGATGACCGGGGCCCACCACGGGCTGTCGAACCTGGTGGCGATCGTCGACCGCAACCGGCTGCAGCAGGGTGCCCGGGTCGACGACACCAACAGCCTCGAGCCGCTGGCCGACAAGCTGCGCGCCTTCGGCTGGGAGGTCGTCGAGGTCGACGGGCACGACCACGGCGCCCTGGTCGACACCTTCGCCCGCGTCCCCGCCGCCTCCGGCAAGCCCACGGCCGTCATCGCCCACACGGTGAAGGGCCACCCGATCTCGTTCATGTCCGACGACGTCGCCTGGCACCACAAGGTGCCCTCGGCCGAGCAGCTGGCGACCGCCCTCTCCGAGCTGGAGGCACGATGACCACGCAGGCGACGGAGGCGGTCCGGCAGGACCGCCACGACTGCCGCGACGCGTTCGCCGAGGCCCTGATCGGCCTCGCCGAGGCCGACCCGCGCATCGTCGCGGTCGTCAACGACTCGGTGGGCTCCAGCAAGCTGGGCGGCTTCCGTTCCAAGTTCCCCGACCGGCTGATCAACGTGGGCATCGCCGAGCAGGACATGGTCGGCGTCGCCGCCGGCCTGGCCAACGGCGGCAAGATCCCGTTCGTCTCCGCGGCCTCGTGCTTCCTCACCGCACGGGCGATGGAGCAGATCAAGGTCGACGCCGCCTACTCCCGCCACCACATCGTCCTGTGCGGGCAGAGCCCGGGCATGGCCTACGGGGAGCTGGGCCCGACCCACCACTCCATCGAGGACCACGCCTGGATGCGCACCATCCCGGACCTCACCGTCCTCGTGCCCGCCGACCCGGTCGAGACCGCCGAGGCGGTGCGCTGGGCGGCGCAGCACGACGGCCCGGTGTTCATCCGGGTCAGCCGCATGGGCGTGCCCGCGGTGAACGACCCGGACTACCGGTTCACCCCCGGCCGCGCCGTCCCCCTGCGTGACGGCTCCGACGTCACGGTCCTGGCCACCGGGACGACGGTCGGGCGGGCGCTCGACGCCGCGGACCTGCTGGCGGCCGAGGGGATCTCGGCCCGGGTGCTGTCGGTGCCCTCCCTCAAGCCGTTCGACGAGGACGCCGTCGTCGCCGCCGCCCGCGAGACCGGACGGCTGGTCACCGTGGAGGAGGCGCTGCCCACCGGCGGCCTCGGCGGCGCGGTCGCGGAGACCGTCGTGCGGCACCACCCGGTGCCGGTCCGGTTCGTGGGGGTCGACCGGTTCGCCCCGACCGGCTCCGTGGAGTGGCTGTTCGAGCACTTCGGCATCTCCGCGACCGGGATCGCCGCCGTCGCGCGCGAGCTGGTCGCGAGCTGAGTCTCTCCGCGCGGCCGAGCCTCAGCCGAGGCCGGCCGCGCGGAGCAGGTCCGCGACCGGCCGCGCCGGCTCCCCCGACGTCCGGTCGCGGCGCAGCCGGAGGATCCCGGGGGTCAGCCGGGGCGTGACGGTGAACGTCGTCTCGTCGGTGACGCCGAGGCGTGCCACCGTCATGCGCCACGGGTCGATCACCGCCACCTCGTAGCGGCCCTCGGCCACCGTGACGGTGACCGCCCGTGTCGGTCATCGCGAACCGGGCGCGCCCGGTGAGCGGCAGCGGCCGGGACGGCGTCGCGGGCCCGAAGTTGCCCAGGTTCCAGTCCGGCAGCTCGCGCGGCACCGGGAAGTACACGAGGTACTCCTCCCCCGGCTTGGCCAGGCTCATCGGGACGAAGGCGTCGCCGGCACAGGTGAGGACGTCCTCCGCCGGGCTCATCTCCCGGTACGGAGCCGACTCGACGACCTCCCGCAGGAACGCGAGCCTCGGCACGGCGTCACCCACGAACCGCGGCTCGTCGGCGCCCGAGAAGCTCTCCCCGTGGGAGGCGTAGCCGCCGGCGAACGTCGCCGCCCAGTGCATCTCGACCATCTCCGGGCCGCTGAAGCTTCCCCACGTGAAGCCGTTGTTGCCCTCGTAGCCGTACTCGTCGACGACGACCGGCTTGCCGATCGCGCGGGCGTCCAGCGGGAGCTCGGCGAGGTTCCGGGGCCCGCCCGCCGAGCGCTGCAGGAGCACGTCCTGCAGGTTGACGTGGGTGATCCACGGCTGCCGGTTGTCGAAGAAGCCGAGGATGCTGTGGTGGTTGCTGAGCAGGTGCCCGTAGGGGTCGCCGTCGGCGACGGCGCGGGCGAGCGCCGGCCAGTCCTTCTGCTCCCGGAACAGGTCGAACTCGTTGGCCAGCGTCCACCACACGTTGACGGGTTGCGCTCCCCGAAGTCGCCGCGGGCGAAGAAGTCGAAGTAGGGCTGGAAGAAGATCAGGTCGGCCTCGACGCCGAGCGCCTGCAGCTGCCCGAGCCCCTCCTCCACCGCCCGGAAGAACGCGGGGTCCGGCCGCGCGTAGTCCAGGCCGTCGGTCGTGCGCTCGAAAGGGCCGGCGGACGGTCCCGGACGCATCAGTCCGCCGTGGAGCATGAACCGGGCCTTGGTGAACGGTGACCCGGTCAGCTTCGCCACGGTGCGGGTGAGCTCCTCGGGCCCGCCGGCCAGCCCGAAGTAGAGCGTCGTCCCCAGCAGGAAGTACGGCGTGCCGTCCGCGTGGGCGAAGTGCCGCTCCCCGGAGACGCGGACCGGCCCGTGGGAGCCGGGCCGGGCGGCGGAGACCTCGAGGGACCCGGTGTGGCCGGCCAGCTCGCCGTCGGCCGAGGCCGTCGTGAACGTCCAGGTGCCCACCTCGTCGGGCATCAGCCGGACGCCCCAGATCCGGCCGCCGTCGTGGAAGCCGAGCGCGCGCACCTCGCGCCCCGACGGGGACCGGAAGGTGCCGACGACGTCGACGTCCCGGAACGGGTTGCCGTACTCGGTCCCCGACGAGAGCACCAGCTCGCCGATGCCCCACAGCGGGGCGGACGGCGCCGCCTGCAGCAGCACGCCCGTCCGCCCGCTCAGGCCAGGAGACGGCCCAGGTCACCCGCCAGGTCGAGGGCGCGCGGGTCCGCGCCGCCGGGCCACGGCGAGCGGGCCACGGTGTAGGCGAAGGCCACGCCGGTGTCGGGGTCGACGCAGGCCAGGGCGCCGAGCGCGCCGTCGTGGCCGAACGCGCGGGGTCCGCCGAACCGCATCTCCGGCGTGGGCTTCTGGAAGACGATCGAGTGGGCCCGGTGCGCCATGCCGAGCACCTCGTCGTAACCGCGCACCTGCTGCTGCCCGACGATCCCGACCGTGTCGTCGTCGAGGAACGGCTTGCCGCCCTCGAGACCGGTCACCGCGGCCGCCATCATCCGGGCGAGCCCGCGGGCCGAGCCGGTCCCGGAGCCCGCAGGGTGCCCGAACCGCCAGCTCACCTCGTCGTTGGCGAGGTCCACGCGCGGGCCGGGCGTGTTCATGACGACGGGGCCGAGCGCCGACGCCGGCGCCGGTCGCACGACGCCGACCGGCGCGACCATCGGCAGGACGTCCGCCCGCCGCGACTCCTGGCCGGCGGGCAGGCCCAGGTAGAAGTCGAGGTCGTACGGCGCCCGGATCTCGCCGTCGAAGAACTCGTGGAGCGTCTGACCGGTGATGCGGTGGACGAGCTCGGAGGCGAGGTTCCCGATCGTGATGGCGTGATAGCCGAAGGCGGTACCCGGCCGCCAGAACGGGCGCGTGTCGGCCAGCCGCGCGGCGGCCTCGTGGTGGTCGAACAGCTCGTCCCAGGTGAGCGCCGGCTCGGCCTGCGGCAGCCCGGCCTGGTGCGACAGCAGCATGCGCACCGTGACGTCCTGCTTGTCCTTGGCCGCGAACTCGGGCCAGTACTCGCACACCGGCCGGTCCAGCTCCAGCTGCCCCCGCTGGATCAGCAGCGCGGCGGAGAGCCCGATCGTGTTCTTGGTGACCGAGTAGGGCACGAGGACCGAGTCCCCGGACAGGTGCGGCCCACCCCAGACGTCGAGGACGGGCTCCCCGTGCTGGTAGGCGACCGCCTGGAACGAGTAGTCGGGATCGTTCGACAGGAACTGCTCGAAGCGCTCCACGACCTCCTCGAGGCGGCCGTCGGCACGGCCGTTGAGTGCTCCGGTGAGTTCGCGCATCTTCTGTCTCCTCGTTGCCGGCGGTGGCTCCGCGGAACATATCACCGCGAGAGTGAATATCTATTCAGGCGTCAGTCGAGGTCCTCGTCGGTGTCGCCGAACATCCGGGCGACGAGCGCGCGCTTCTCCGGCGTCCAGGGGACGTCGGGGGCGTGCCAGGAGACGGGGGTCGCGCCGGTGGCCTCCGCCAGCCGGCTCTCCAGATCGTCGGCGAGGTGGGCGCGGCCGGTCTCCCGCAGGTGCTGGGCGTAGGCGACGGGATCGTTGTAGTAGGTCGGGCCCACCTGCAGCGTCGTCTGCATGGGGTCGGGCAGCGCACCGGGCCGCCCGGCGTAGGTGTGCAGCCACTCGGCCAGGTGGCTGCGCATCCGCGCGGCGAGCTCCGGCTGCTCGTCGACGAGGTTGTCGGTCAGGTGCGGGTCGTTCGTGACGTCGTAGAGCTGTTCCCAGTCGACCTTCATGCACCCGGGGTGGTACGTGCGGATGTACATGTGGTCCCGGGTGCGCACCGCGCGCTGGTAGGTGTGCGCGCCCTGGCCGAGGACGAGGTACTCGCGCGACCCGATGTCCTCCCCGCGGAGCGCGCCGGCGAACGAGGCGCCCTGCCAGCCACGCGGGACCGGGATGCCGAGCAGGTCGCACAGGGTCGGCGCGAGGTCGATGTGGTACAGCAGGCTGTCGTTGTGCCGCGCCTCGTCGGGCAGGTCGTCGGTCACGCCGGGCCAGTAGACGACCAGCGGCACCCGCTGCACCGGTTCGTTGGCGTGCCCGTGCTCGGCGTACGAGCCGTTCTCGCCGAAGGACTCCCCGTGGTCGGCGCTGACGAGGATCGCCGTCTCCTCGGCGATGCCGCACTCCCGGAGGGTGTCCAGCAGCTCACCGAAGAGCTGGTCCCAGTACATGATCGTGCCGTCGAAGCCGTTGATCAGCTGCTCGAAGTCCTCCCGGCCGCGGATCCGGTCCGGTGCGTTGTACGGCGTCGGCGACCTCCGCGGCGCGAAGGCGTAGTGCAGGTCCTGGGCGCTGCGCGGGCCGTAGACCTCCTGGTGCCCGTCGATGGCGGCCTGGTCCGGCCACGCCGGCGGCGGCCCGGAGGCGGCGGCCTTGTCGGTCCAGCCCGGCTCGGTCAGGTAGGGAGTGTGCGGCTCCCAGTAGGTCAGGTGCAGGTACCAGTCGTCCTCCTGCGCGTGCCGGCGGATCCAGTCCAGGCCGACGCGGTTGATGTCCCGGCCGTCCTCGTCGTTGAGCTCGTTGGTGGCCCGGATCGACTCCTGGAAGTTGCCGAGGAAGTAGTAGGCCCGGTGCCGTTCGGCGAACATCGAGACCGCGGCGGTGTAGTAGCCGTGCTGCCCGAGTCGCTGACCGAGCAGCGGGCGATCCGGGTGCGGCGCGTGGCCGGCGTCCAGCCGGTAGCGCGCGGCCTCGCCGAAGTGCCCGATGACGCCGTTGGTGATGCCGAACTGGCCGCTGGTCAGCGCCGTCCGCGACGGCAGGCAGGGCGAGTCCGAGCAGTAGTAGCGGTCGAAGGTGACGCCCTTGTCGGCGATCGACCGGAGGTTGGGCGTGGTCGGCCGCGAGTAGCCGTACGGGGTCGTGTGGTCGGCCCGCAGGGTGTCGACGTCGACGTAGATGATGCGCATGGCGGTTCCTCCCGGAGTGGGTCAGGCGGGGTCGCGGGCGCAGCGGAAGCCGAGGTTGCCGCCGGCGCTGGTGACGTCGTTGCGGGACCGGGCGGCGACCCGGTAGCGGTTGCAGTAGGACTCGTGGCAGAGGTACGACCCGCCGCGCATCACCTTGCCCGGGCCCGATGCGGGGCCGGCCGGATCCCGGACCTCGCCGGCGGGGTGCTCGGTCCCCCACCAGTCGGCGCACCACTCCCACACGTTGCCGGCCATGTCGAACAGCCCGAAGTCGTTCGGCGGGAACGCGTCGACCGGCGCGGTGCCGGCCCAGCCGTCCTCCGTCGTGTTCTTGACCGGGAAGCGGCCCTGCCAGATGTTGGCCATGTGCCGCCCGCCCGGGGTGAGCTCGTCGCCCCACGGGTAGCGCCGCTGGTCGTGCCCGCCCCGGGCGGCGTACTCCCACTCCGCCTCGGTGGGCAGCCGTTTGCCGGCCCAGGCCGCGCAGGCGACGGCGTCGTTCCAGGAGACGTGGACGACGGGGTGGTCGCCGCGGCCGTCGAGGACGCTGCCGGGCCCCTCCGGCCGCCGCCAGTCCGCCCCGGTCACCGCGGCCCACCAGGGCGTGACGTCCGGCCGCGGGGAGACCTTGCGCAGCTCCGCCCGCAGGAAGCCGACGAACACGTAGGACCAGCCGAAGCGCTCCGCCTCGGTGACGTACCCGGTGTCGGCGACGAAGCGCGCGAACTCGTCGTTGCGGACGGCGCACCGGTCGATCAGGAACGGCGAGAGCTCCACCGTGCGGATGGGCCCCTCGCCGTCGGAGGGGAACCCGGTGGCGTCGTCGGTGCCCATCCGGAAGCGGCCGCCGGGCAGGCGCACCATCCCCGTGCCACCGGCGGTCGCCGGCCGCGTGATCGGGGCCGGCGCCGACCCGGGGCCACCAGCGGCCGCCCGGGCCGGCGTGCAGCAGGCCGTCATGACGGACTCCTCTCCGCTCAGTGCAGCACCACGTCGTCGGACACCACGAACGCGACGGCCAGCAGCGCGATCACCACCCCGCTGGCGGCCAGGGCGGCGATGGGCAGGCCGCCCTGGACGAGATCCCCCAGGTCGCCGCGCCTGGTGAGCGACCGGTGGACGGCCCGATACCGCCGTCCGGACGAGACGGCGACGACACCGGCCTGGAGCAGACCCACAGCCCCCAGCACAACCGCGAGCAGGCCGAGGACGGGGCCGGCCAGACGGGCGGCGCCGATGGCACCCACCGCCATCGCGAGCGCGGTCCGCCGCCAGGCGAGCGCGGTCCGCTCGGCCTGCAACCCGCTGTCGAACACGCGGGCGGGGTCGTCGGTCACCGCAGCAGCAGACCGAGGACGAGCAGCGCGCCGGCCGCGACGGCGCCGGCGGCGAGCACGGGCGCCAGGCGGGGCGCGGGGAGAGGCCGCGAGCGGCGCAGCGCCCGTTCGGTCGCGGACCAGCCCAGCCATGCCTGCACGGGCGCCATCAGGCCCAGCCCGATCAGCACCAGTGCGCAGGCGAGGCGCAGGCCGGGCGCGATCGGGACGTCCAGGGCCTCGAGCGCGACGCCCGCCGCGGAGAGTGCCAGCGAGGTGCGCATCCACGCCAGGAACGTCCGCTCGTTGGCCAGGCTGAACCGGGGGTCGGGCTCCTCTCCCACGCCGTACACGCGCCGCGGGAACCGCCGGTCCGGCCCGTCGACGTCCGCCGTCCTCACCTCCTGTCGCCAGGGCCGATCAGGCCGGCAGCGCGACGCCGAAGCCGCGCACGGCCAGGCGGAGCAGCACCGGCCCGGGCCGCAGCAGGTCGGCGATCCGGGCGGCGCTGAGCGCCTCGAGCTCGGCCACCCGCCGCCGGTGCTCGGCCTCGCCGGCGAGGCGGGCCCGGTGCAGGACGGCGGTGTTGGCCCACACCTTGCGGCGGGCCTCCCGCAGGAACAGCCGGGTCGCGGTGCGGTTGAGCGGGCCCAGCACGTGGTCGACGAGCGTGCGGGGGTCGCCGGCCCGCTGCAGCTCGACGTCCTCGGCGGCGACGCGGGAGGCCAGCACGGCGTCGATCCGCTCGTGGTCGCGCTCCCTGAGGGCGAGGGCGGCCGGGTCGGCGAACTCCTCGTCGGGGATGACCCGGACCAGCGACCGCGGCAGGTCGAAGTTGATGTGCGCGTTCACCCCGAGCAGCACGTGCCCCTCCGGCCGCAGCCCCGGGTCGGCGCCGAAGGCCCGCCGCCACGGCTCCGGCGCGGTGGCCGGGTCGCGGCGGTAGGCCTCCAGCGCGTCGAGGTAGAGGCCGGCGAAGTCGACGTCCCACCGCTCCAGCCACGCGGGGTCCTCGAACAGCGCGTCGTCCAGCGCGGCCCGGACCGCCCGGGTGATCCGCAGGTAGGTGCCGAGGAAGAACCGGCCCGGATCGCCGTCGGCCTCGAGCTCGGCCTGCAGCGCCGCCATCCGCGCGATGAGCCGGTCGACCTCTCCGCCCACGCGTCCTCCCTCGTCAGATGAGCGCGTCGAGGCCGTCGTCGGTGAGCAGCGCGGGCACCGACTCGATCGGCGGGCGGTGCGGCTGGTCCAGCCCGCGCATCCGGGCGGCGTGCAGGGCCAGCAGCAGGTTCAGCCGCAGCGTCGGGTCGGAGGTGAACGGCCCGAGCAGCCGCTCGAGCTTGCCGATCCGGTAGCGCATCGTGTTGTAGTGGAAGTGCAGCCGGCGGGCCGACTCAGCGACGTTGAGGTTGGTCTCCAGCAGCACGCGCAGCGTCTCGCGCAGGTCGGCGGAGTCCGGGTCGCTGCTGTCGGCCAGCGGGCCGAGCACCTCGTCGACGTAGGAACGCAGCTCGGTGCTGTCGGGGATCAGCGACAGCAGCCGGAAGACGCCGAGCTGGTCGAAGTGCGTGACCGCCGCCGTACCGTGGATCTCCTGCCCGACCGACAGCGCCCGCTGCGCCTGCTGGTAGGCGTCGCCCAGGCCGCCGATGGTGGCCGCCGGGCGGCCGATGCCGGTGCCGAGCACACGCCCCACCCGCCGCAGCCGCGCGTTCACCCGCGAGGTCACCGCCGACACCAGCGAGGAGACGTCCTCCGGGCTGCGCCCGTCGAGCGGCAGCACGGTGACGATCTCGGTGGAGAGGCCGGCGACGGCGGCGCCGGCGACCTCGCCCTCCAGGGCGGCCCGCCAGCCGTCGGCCAGCCGGTCGAGCACGTCGAGGGCGCGGGTGGGGTCGGCGGCGGGGTCGGCGACGGTCTCGGTCGCCGAGACGAGGACGACGACCGGGCCGTCGAGCCGCCAGCCGAACGAGCGGGTCTGGGCCAGCGCCCGCTCGGTGTGCCGCAGCGAGCCACCGACGAGGCGGCGGACCAGGTCGCCCTGGAACCGCAGCTCCACCGAGTGCACGGCCTGCTGGCGGATCACCGACAGCGCGCTGACCATCGCCGCGCGCTCGAGGACACCGCCGGAGCCGACCAGCAGCGGGCCGGTCCGGTTGACCGCCACCAGCCACCCGTGCCGCTGGTCGCCGGCCATGATCGGGGCGACGGCGTACTCCCCCACCCCGCCGGGCAGCTCGTGGTGGCCCGGCACGAGCAGGATGCCGTCGGCCGGCGAGAGGTCGGCGTCGGCGAGCACGTCGGCGGGGGTGACCACGCTCTGGTCGGCGCGGACGGCGGAGACCCGGCGCGCGGGGGCCAGCTCGGCGAGCGCGTCGTCCGCGGCGGCGTCGAGCAGCCACAGCCAGTCGCTGATCTCGGCGACGTCCTCCGGGGGCCCGGCGCTGGTGACGATCTCGCGGTCGGGCCCGAGCCCGAGGACGGCGGCGCCCGCCAGGAACGAGGCGAGCTGCTCGGTGACCTCCTCCAGCCCGCCGCCGGAGAGCGCGACGTCGATGAACTGGTTCTGCATCCGCGAGGACAGCTCGAGCGCCTCGCTCTGCTTGGCCACCACGGCGCCGAGGACCTCGGAGAGGACCTCGTCCATGCGCGCACCGGACGGCAGCGCCAGCACGGGAAAACCGCGGCGGTCGGCCTCGGCCAGCACCTCGCCGGGCACCGGCGCGGGTCCCTCGGCGCGGCGGAACGCCAGCCCGGCCGTGCCCATGGAGACCAGGCGCTCCACCAGCGCCCGGCAGTTGGCCGGGTCGGCCGGGGGCAGCCGCGCCCCGAGGACGACGAGCACGTCGGGACCGGCGACGGCGAGCGGGTCGGAGGGGTCGTCGACCACCATGTGCCGGACCGCGCGCTCGAGGCCGCCGGCGCCGGCGACGACGGCGGTGCCCGCGAGCCCGGGCAGCCGAAGCGCCTCGTCGAGGGTCAGCCCCATGCGCTCGTGCCAGCTGCTGCGCGACTCGAACGGCTGTGAGAATGTGGCTCGCCCACCGCTCCCGCCGCGACGGAACGGAGTCGCAGAACTACGTTGCGTGGTGGCCGCGAGTGAGCCATCACCCTGCGTCACGACTTGTCCCCCTTCGGTTGCCGTCCAGAGTGCCACACTCCTCGCTGCTGTCAGGTGTGCCTGGACGCCGTCCCTCATTCTTGGCGATATCCGCCATATAAGGGCGTGCGACGCGCCGCATAGGTTCGAGACCCGGTTCGTCTCAGCCCGCTGGATGGTAGGCCGTCACCCGAGGTGGTGATCGCCGGGCCCTCCGTCAGGCGGGGGTGGGCCGGGGCGGGGGGTCACCAGCACCGGCGCCCCGCCGACGCCTCCGCTGAAGGGCCGCCGCCATGCGCACCATCGACGACATCCCAGGCCCGGGTGGCCACCGCGCGCAGACGGAGGCGTCGCACCGCGAACGCGCCGCCCGCGCCGGGCTCCCGCTGATCCCCCTCCCCCGCGAGTCCGCCCAGGCCGCCGCCCGGACCGCTCCCCCCGCCCGCGCCGCCACCGCCGTCCCCGCGTCGGCCAGCACCGGCGTCGCCGAGCTGCTGCGCGGGCCGGTGCGCCCCGCGCGGGTGCTCATGAGCCTGCCCGCCGCGGTGTACCTGCAGGTCGCCACCGAGCGCGGCTCCGACGTGGTCGGCGTCCTCACCAGCGACGCCGCCCGGCTGCCGCTCGGCTGCGTGCTCTTCCGCCCCAGCAACGGCCGGCCGCTGGTGGCCCTGCCCACCGGGGCGCCCGCGGAGGTCGGCGGCGGGCGGATCGTCGTCGGCGACCTCGCGGTGAGCGCGGCGGCCTGGTGGGACCCGCGGCCGCGGCTGCCGCACCCGCGGCCGGCGCTGCTGCCCGAGGGCGTGCGCCAGCTGCGCAACGCGCTCTACGGCGAGGGCGTCCCGCACAGCGCGTTCACCCTGCCCGGCCTGCCGACCGGTCCCGGCGGCCCGCTCGCGGCGCTGCGCGGCGCGGTGCGCCGGGCGGACCTCGACGCGGCGCTGCGGACGGCGGCCCGGCTGATCGGCCTCGGCCCCGGCCTCACCCCGGCCGGCGACGACGTCATGGCCGGCACGATGGCCGGGCTGGTGCTGCTCGGCCACCCCGCCGCGGAGCGCTTCGCCGCGGGCGTCTACTCGCTGGCCGGCGGCCGCACCACGGAGCTCTCGCGGGCGCTGCTGCGGCACGCGGCCGCGGGGCGGGTCAGTGGCGAGTACGCCGCCGTCCTGCACGGCCTGGTCGGCGAGCGGCCGCTGGCCCCCGCGATCGCCGGCCTGCTGGCCACCGGCTCCACCAGTGGCCGGGCCATGGCGCTCGGCCTGTGCACCGCGATCGACCTCGTGGACCGCACCGCGCGCGTCCGCTGACCGCTCGGCGACGAGGCCCCCTGCCCGATGCGGGCGGGGGGCCTCGTCGCGTTGCGGGGGGCGCCGCCCTCGCGGTGTGGTCGCCACCCGCGCCGAGGGCCGCCGCGTCGGGGAGGTCGCCCGCGACGGCGCCGCCGCAGACGAGGGCCCAGCGCTGGGCCGGCGCCCCGTCGCCGCGGTCGAGCTCCACCGCGAGCTCGTCGAGGAGCACCGGCTGGTCCGCCCGCGGCTGCCCGGTCGCGCCCGGCGTGCCCGGCACACCCGGCGAGGAGCAGCGCCGCCAGCACCAGCAACGGGCGGACGAGGTGCCCTAGATGCGGGAGGCGTGGATCCGCGTCACGAGGATGGCGCGCGCCCCGAGCTCCCACAGGTCGTCCATCACCCGGTTGGTCTCGGTCTGCAGCACCATGGCGCGCACCGCCGACCACCCCGGCGTCTGCAGGGGGCTGACCGTGGGGCCCTCGAGCCCGGGGGTGATCGCGGTCGCCTTCTCCAGCAGCTCGTTCGGGCAGTCGTAGTCGAGCATCACGTACTGCCGGGCGACCAGGACGCCGCGCAGCCGCCGGCGCAGCTGGGCCACGGCCGGGATCTCCTCGGCACCCTGCCGGCGGACCAGGATCGCCTCGCTGGTCAGCACCGCGTCGCCGACGGTCTGCAGGCCGGCCGCGCGCAGCGTCGTCCCGGTCTCGACGACGTCGCACACGGCGTCGGCGACGCCGAGGCGGCAGGCGGTCTCCACGGCACCGTCGAGCTTGACGACGGCGGCCTTGATGCCGGCGTCGGCGAGGTAGCGCTGCAGCAGCACCGGGTAGGCGGTGGCGATCCGCTTGCCGGCGAGCTGCTCGATCCCCTCGATGCCCGACTCCACCGGCGCGGCGAACCGGAACGACGAGCGGCCGAAGCCCAGCGACATGACCTCGACCGCGGACGGCCCCTCGCCGTCCGGCGGCGCGGTCTCCAGCAGCATGTCGCGGCCGGTGATGCCCACGTCGAGGGTGCCGGAGGCGACGTAGACGGCGATGTCGCGCGGCCGCAGGTAGAAGAACTCGGTGTCGCTGTCGGGGTCGTAGACGGCGAGGTCCTTGGTGCTGCGCCGCTGCCGGTAGCCGCTCTCGGCGAGCATCTCGGCCGCGGGCTCGCTCAGGACGCCCTTGTTGGGCACGGCGATGCGCAGCACTGCGGGAGCTCCTGTCCGACCGGGGTGACTACAGGTGAGCGTAGACGTCGTCGAGCGTCAGACCCCGCGCCAGCATGAGCACCTGCACCCGATAGAGGAGCTGGCTGATCTCCTCCGCCGTCCGCTCGGGGGACTCGTGCTCGGCGGCCATCCACGACTCGGCCGCCTCCTCCACGACCTTCTTGCCCGCGGCGTGCACGCCGTCGCGGACGGCGGTCACGGTGCCCGAGGCGGGGTCGGCGGCGGCGACCTTGCCGGCCAGCTCGGCGAACAGCTCGTCGAAGGTCTTCACGCGCGGCCGCCCGCGGCGGGCGTGATGCGGAAGCCGGTCGGCCGCTGCGGGGCGCGCAGGTCGCGGAGCACGAGCGCGGTCTGCAGCGCGGCGATGGTGGCCTCCCAGCCCTTGTCCTCCACCGAGCCGGGCAGCCCCGCCCGGTCCCGGGCCTGCTGCTCGTCGTCGGTCGTGAGGACGCCGTTGCCGACCGGCTTGCCGGCGTCCAGCGCCACGCGGGTCAGGCCCGCGGTGACCGAGTCGCAGACGTACTCGAAGTGCGGCGTGCCGCCCCGGACGACGACGCCCAGCGCCACGACGGCGTCGTGCCGCTCGCACAGCGCCTGGGCGACCACCGGCAGCTCGATCGCGCCCGGCACCCGGACGACGGTCGGCTCGTCCACGCCGGACTCCTTCGCCGCGGCGATCGCCCGCTCGAGCAGCGCGGCGGTGAGCTCGGCGTGCCAGGTCGTCGCGACGATGCCGAGGGTCAGCCCGGTCGCGTCGACCGCCGCCGCCTCCGGCGCGCCCTGACCACTCACAGCTGCTCCTGCGCGGGGGTGTCGGCGGGACCGGCCTCGGTCTCCGGCTCGATGATGTCGAGCAGGTGGCCCATCCGGTCCCGCTTGGTGCGCAGGTAGGCCAGGTTCTCGGCGGTCACGTGGCTGGGCAGCGGCACCCGGCCGACGATCTTCAGCCCGTAGCCCTCCAGGCCCGCGCGCTTGGCCGGGTTGTTGGTGAGCAGCCGCATGGTGTGCACGCCGAGATCCACCAGGATCTGCGCGCCGGTGCCGTAGTCGCGGGCGTCGGCGGGCAGGCCGAGGTCGAGGTTGGCGTCGACGGTGTCCACGCCGGCGTCCTGCAGCTGGTAGGCCTGCAGCTTGTGCAGCAGGCCGATCCCCCGGCCCTCGTGCCCCCGGATGTAGAGGACGACGCCGCGGCCCTCCTGCGCGACCGCCTCGAGCGCCGCCTGCAGCTGCGGCCCGCAGTCGCAGCGCAGCGAGCCGAACACGTCGCCGGTGAGGCACTCGGAGTGCACGCGCACCAGCACGTCCTCGCCGTCCCCGATGTCGCCGATCACGAACGCGACGTGCTCGCGGTTGTCGTACGAGCTGGCGTAGCCCACCGCCGTGAAGGTGCCCGGGGCGAGCGGCACGCTCGCCTCGGCGACCCGCGTGACCAGCTTGTCGAACCGCTTGCGGTAGGCGATCAGGTCGGCGATCGAGATCAGGCACAGGTCGTGCTCGTCGGCGAACACCCGCAGCTCGTCCCCGCGGGCCATGCCGGTCGGGTTCTTCTCGCTGACCATCTCGCAGAGCACCCCGGCCGGCCGCAGCCCGGCGAGCACCGCGAGGTCGACCGCGGCCTCGGTGTGCCCGGGCCGGCGCAGCACGCCGCCGTCCTTGGCCCGCAGCGGCACGATGTGGCCGGGCCGGGTGAGGTCCGCCGGGGAGGTCGTCGGGTCGGCGAGCAGCCGGATGGTGTGCGCCCGGTCGGCGGCGGAGATGCCCGTGCTCACGCCCTCGCGGGCGTCGACGGTGACCGTGTAGGCCGTGCCGCGGCGGTCCTGGTTGACCCGGAACATCGGCGGCAGGTCCAGCCGGTCGGCGTCGCCCTCGGTCACCGGGACGCAGATGTAGCCGGAGGTGTAGCGGACCATGAACGCCACCAGCTCGGGGGTCGCGAGCTCGGCGGCGAAGATCAGGTCGCCCTCGTTCTCACGGTCCTCGTCGTCGATGACGACGACCGCCCGGCCGTCCTTGATGGCGGCGATGGCGTCCTCGATCGAGTCCAGGCGGAGGGAATCGGTCACCGCCGTGCCTCCAGGAGTCGTTCCACGTACTTGGCGATCACGTCGACCTCCAGGTTGACCGGGTCACCCGGGGCGCGGACGCCCAGCGTGGTCTCCCGGAGGGTGGTGGGGATGAGGCTGACCTCGAACCACGGCTCGGGGTCGGCTGCCGCGCTGACCGCGCTGACGGTGAGGGAGACGCCGTCGACGGTGATCGAGCCCTTCTCGACGACGTAGCGGGCCAGCTGCGGCGGCAGGGCGAGCCGGACGACCTCCCAGTGCTCACCGGGCGTGCGGTCGAGCACGCGGCCGACGCCGTCGACGTGGCCCTGCACGAGGTGGCCGCCGAGCCGGGTGTGCGCGGTGACCGCCCGCTCCAGGTTGACCGGGTCGCCGGCGGCGAGGGCGCCGAGGCTGCTGCGCGCGAGCGTCTCGGCCATGACGTCGGTGCCCCAGATCGACTGACCCGGCTCGGGGCCGTCGTCGGGGCGGACGTCGGTGACCGTCAGGCACACGCCGTTGACCGCGATGGAGTCGCCCAGGGCGACGCCGTCGAGGACCGTGCACGCCCGGATCAGCAGCCGCGCGGCGTCCGACTGGTCTTCGCGGACCAGCAGGGTGCCGACCTCCTCGACGATGCCGGTGAACACCTCAGGACCTCCCGTTCGTACGCCGTGCGCCACCCTCAGTGTGCCGGGTCGGGCGCAGCCGTAGCTGCACGTCCCCGCCCAGCCGGGTGACGTCCACGAGCTCCAGGGACAGCGCGCCGGCGATCGTCGCGATTCCCAGGTCTCCCACCAACGAGGGACCGGCGCCCAGCAGCTTCGGCGCGAGGTGCACCACGACCTCGTCCACCACGCCGTCGCGGAGGAAGGACGCGGCCAGCGTGGGGCCGCCCTCCAGCAGCACCCGGCGGACGCCGCGCCCGAACAACTCGGCGAGCAGCTCGCGCGGCGCCGCCGCGGCGCTGACCAGGGTCGGCGCGGCGTCGTCGAGGACCCGCGCGGTGGCCGGCAGCCGGCCGCCGCGGTCCACGACCACCCGCAGCGGCTGGCGGACGGCGTCGCGGCCCTCGGCGTCGCGCACGGTCAGCTGCGGGTCGTCGGCCAGCGCCGTCCCCACCCCGACGACGACGGCGTCGCAGCCGGCCCGCAGCCGGTGCACCGCGGCCCGGGCCTCCGGCCCGGTGATCCACCGGCTGGTGCCGTCGGCCGCGGCCACCCGGCCGTCGAGCGTCGCGCCGACCTTCCACACCACCCGGGGGCGCTGCTCGTGGACGCCGGTCAGCCACGAGGCCAGCGCGCCGTCGGCCGCCTCGGCCTCCTCGAACCCGAGGACCACGTCGACGCCGGCCTCCCGCAACCGCGAGGCGCCGCCCACGGCGAGCTCGGTCGGCTCGGGGACGGCGACGACGACGCGGGCGATCCCGGCCGCGATCAGGGCGTCCGCGCACGGACCGGTGCGGCCGGTGTGCGCGCACGGCTCCAGCGTGACGACGGCGGTGCCGCCGCGGGCGCGCTCCCCGGCCTGCTCCAGCGCGCGGACCTCGGCGTGCGGGCCGCCCGGCGGGGCGGTGCCCCCCTCCCCGGCCACCGTGCCGTCGGCGGCGAGGACCACCGCGCCGACCGGCGGGTTGGGGCTGGTCGAGCCGAGGACGGCCGCGCCGAGCTCGCGGGCGCGCGCCATGGCGGACCGCTCGGCCGGCGAGACGTCCACCGTCAGCCGCGCGCGGCGGCGTCGGCCTGCGCGCGCAGCGCGGCGATGGCCTTGCCCGGGTCGTCGGCGCCGAAGACCGCGGTGCCGGCCACGAAGACGTCGGCGCCGGCCTCGGCGGCCTGCTCGATGGTGTCGGGGTTGATGCCGCCGTCGACCTCGACGAACAGCGACAGGTGCCCGGTCTCCACCAGCTCGCGGGCCCGGCGGACCTTGGGCAGCACCTCGGCGATGAACTCCTGGCCGCCGAAGCCCGGCTCGACGGTCATCACCAGCAGGGTGTCGAACTCTCCGAGCGCGTCGAGGTAGTCCTCGAGCGGGGTGCCCGGCTTGATCGCGAGGCCGGCCAGCGCGCCGGCCGCCCGCAGGTCGCGGGCGACGGCGCGGGGATCGCCGGTGCACGCCTCGGCGTGCACGGTGACGTTGCGGGCGCCGAGCTCGGCGTAGCGCGGCGCCCAGCGCTCGGGCGCCTCGATCATCAGGTGGCAGTCCAGCGGGACCGGGCTGACCCGCGCGATCGCCTCCACCACGGGCGGCCCCAGGGTGAGGTTGGGGACGAAGTGGGCGTCCATCACGTCGACGTGCAGCCAGTCGGCGTCGGCGACCCGCTGGGCCTCGTCGGCGATGCGGGCGAAGTCGGCCGCGAGCAGGCTCGGGGCGATCAGCGGTGCGCGGGACACGTCTGCCGAGTCTAGGTGGCCGGTGATCACCGCTTCCCGGGCGGCGGGCCGGGTGCCCCACTAGCCTGCGCCTCATGGCGAACCGGCAGCTCACGGGGGCCGTGCTGACCCCTGATGACCTGCACGCGGCCGCCCACTGGGCGGTCCGCCGCTTCGCCGTCCTCCCGAGGAGGGATGGGAGCGGCCGGCACCCGAGTGGACGCCGCACCGCACGCTGGACCACCTGGTCGACGTGATGGAGCTCTACTCGGCCTACGTCACCACCCGGGCGGCCGGGCAGCTGGCGCCGCCGCGGGACGGCGATCCCGGCGCCTCCCGGGCCGAGCTGCTCGCCCAGCTGACGCTCGGCGCGGAGAAGCTGGCCGCCCTGCTGGCCGCCCTGGCCGACGGCGAGCGGGCCTTCCACCCCTCCGGGGTCGCCGACCGCGCCGGCTGGGTCGGCATGGCGTGCACCGAGCTGCTCGTGCACACGCGGGAGGCGACCGGCCCGGACCCGGACGACGCCGCCCTGGACCCCCTCGCGGGCCGCGTGGTCGACCGCGTGCTGCCCTGGGCGCCGCCCGGCGACGGGTGGGGCCGGCTGCTCCAGGCCACCGGGCGCGCGCCGCTCGGCGACGTCCCGCCGGCGGACGCCGACTGGTGGTGGCAGAGCGCGCCGCTGGACGAGTGGGACGGCCGGCCCCGCCGCCGCGGCAGCCCGCCCCCGTGGTGAGCCGGTCTACGCCGGCCGGCTGGCGGGCGCGGCGATCAGCTGGGACCCCTCCTTGTCGCGGACGAGGAACCAGGCGACGTCCTCGGCGGGGATGTCGATCCAGCCCGACCAGTGGTAGGGCCCCCGGTAGGTCACCTGCCACGGCTCGTCCGCGGCGAAGTGGTTGCCCGCCTCGTCGACCGCGAGCAGCTCGCACCACTGCCCGAGCTGCACACCCTCGAGCTCGATCCTGACCTTGGTGCCGCCGTTGTCGGCGGGCAGGTAGGAGGCGGTCAGGTGCAGGCCGTTCTCCGTGGCCTCCGCGACCATGGGGTCCGGGGTCAGCAGGGCGACGACGCCGGTCGTCACCGCACCGACGACGAGCAGCGCCGCGGCGGCGACCGCGACCCACCACCGTGTGCTCCGCCGCCGCCGCGGCGCGGCCGGCACGGGCTCGGTGGCCTTGCGGCGGAACCGCTCGTAGGCCAGTTCGCTGGGCACCGGCGCCACCGGTTCCTCGCCCGGCGTCGGCACCACGGCCAGCAGCCGCGGCAGGCCCTCCAGCTCGCGCAGGGTCTCGGCGCACGCGGGGCACTCGTGCACGTGCTGAGCCATCCGCAGCTGCTCGTCGGGCTCCAGCGCGTCGAGGACGTAGGCACCGACCGAGATCTCCTGATCACATCTCACGTCGCCACCCCCCTCTCCTCGAGCGCGAGCCGCAACGCGCGCAGCCCGTAGAACACCCGGGACTTCACCGTGCCGACGGGGATGCCCAGCACGGTAGCCGCCTCGCTGACGGTGCGTCCGGCGTAGTAGGTGTGCAGCAGTGCCTCGCGATGCGCGGGTGCGAGCGAGGCGAGGGCGTCGGCGACCAGCCAGCGCTCCAGCGCCTCGTCGATCCCGTCGTCGGTCATGAGGTCGGCCAGGCCCTCGTCGCCGACCTCGCTCGGCCGGGCCTGGCGCGCCCGGTAGTGGTCGATCGCGACCCGCCGCGCCACGGTCAGCAGCCACGGCCGGACCGGACCACGCTCGGGGTCGAGCACCTCGGGATGCCGCCAGGCCTGCAGCAGCGTCTCCTGGACCACGTCCTCGGCTCGGCCGCGGTCCCCGCCGGTCAGCCGCAGGACGAAGGCGAGCAGCGGACCCGCGTGCTCGTCCCACAGCCGGCGGAGGACTTCTTCGTCGTCGGCCTCCGCCCCGATCCGGCTCACAGAGCCCACGATCACGCTCGGCGCCCGCGCTGTCGAGACCTTCCGAACTCGTAGGCGAAGTAGCCGGCGAGCACGAGGAAGCCGGCCGACTCCACGATGATCGTCGGGACGACGTACTGGGCCTGGATCGACTCGTGGAAGCCGAACAGCCCGGTGGTCAGGCTGAGCACCAGCCCGCCCAGCGTGCCGATCTCCAGCAGCCCGGCCAGCAGGGCCACCCAGGGCAGCCAGCGGGCCGGCGCGAGGAGCACCGCGAGCGCCGCGAGCCCGGCCAGCACGACGTTGACCAGGAACAGCGGGCCGATCCAGGCGATGTCGCGGTACCCGTCGAGCCACAGGTCCAGGTGGAGCCAGCCGGTGATCACGAGGAGCGCCGCCCCGACGACGCGCACGAACAGGGTCAGAATTCGCGGGGCCGTCGGGGCGGCAGTCCGTTCGAGGAGGGAGGCGGGCCGCATGGCTAGGCCGCCGCGCCTGGGGTTCGTGCGGGCATCCGGTGCCTCCCGTCGATGGCGATCCATCCCGGTTCACGGGCGCTGGACGCCGATCGGTTCACAGGAGACGGGCGCGTCGCGCCGGTCAGCGGGTGCGGCGCAGCAGGGCCATGAACATCGCGTCGGTGCCGTGCCGGTGCGGCCACAGCTGGGCTGCGTCCCCGCGGGCGATCCCGGGGACCTCGGGGAACAGCGGCGCCACCGGCAGCACCTCGACGTCGTCCCGGCCGGCGGCCGCGTCGACCACCTCGACGGTCTCGGCGGTGTGCGGGGAGCAGGTCACGTAGGCGACCACCCCGCCGGGCCGGACCGAGCGCAGGGCGCCGGCCAGCAGCTCGGCCTGCAGCCCGGCCAGCGGGGGGACGTCGTCCGGCGTCCGCCGCCAGCGCACCTCCGGCCGCCGGCGCAGCGCACCGAGGCCGGTGCACGGCGCGTCCAGCAACACCCGGTCGAACGCGGCCTCGGACCACGGCGGGGTCCGGCCGTCGGCCACCAGCACCTCGACGTCCTCGCTGCCGTCGAGGGCCCGGCGGACCAGCTCGGCCCGGTGCGGGGCGCGGTCGGCGGCGGTGAGCCGCACGCCGGCGGGGCGGACCGCCGCCAGCAGCCCGGCCTTGCCGCCGGGCCCGGCGCACATGTCCAGCCAGGCGGTCTCCGGGCCGTCCAGCGGCGCCCGGGCCAGGGCGAGCGCCGCCAGCTGGCTGCCCTCGTCCTGGACGGCGGCGGCGCCCTCGCGGACGGCGGGCACCCGGCCCGGGTCGCCGCCGTGCAGCCGGACGGCGTACGGCGACCACGGCCCCGGCTCGCCGCCGGACTGCCGGACCAGCTCGTCGCGGTCGATCCGCCGGGCGGCCAGGTGCACCTCGGGGGCGGCGTCGTCGGCGAGCAGCGCCGCCTCGAGCTCGACGTCGTCCCCCAGGGCGTCCCGCCAGGCCTGCACGATCCAGACCGGGTGGTCGGTGGCCAGCGCGAGCCGCTCGTCGCCGGTGGCGCCGAGCATGGCCAGCCACTGCGCGCGGTCGCCGCCCGCGGCCACCTTGCGCAGCACCGCGTTGACCAGGCCGGAGGCGCCCGCGCCGACGATGGCGCGGGTCAGGTCGACGGTGGTCGCGACCGCCGCGTGGGCGGGCACGCGCAGGTCCAGCAGCTGGTAGGTGCCGAGGCGGAGCAGGTCGAGCACCCGCGGGTCGAGGTCGGCCAGCGGCCGGTCGACCAGCCGGGCGAGCACCGCGTCGAGGGTGCCCCGGGCGCGCAGCGCGCCGTAGGTGAGCTGGGTGGTGAACGCGGCGTCCCGGGGCTCCAGCTCGCGCTCGCGCAGCAGCTGCGGCAGCAGGAGGTTGGCGTAGGCGTCGCGGGAGGTGACGCCGTCCAGGACGTCGTAGGCGGTCAGCCGGGCGCCGTCGAGCTGCGGGCGCGGCGCGGGCCGCCGTCCCGGCCGGGGGCCCCGCCGGGGTCGTCGGGGGCCGGTCACTCCCCGGCCTTCTCCCCCGGCGCCGGGCGGGCGCCGCGGGCCCAGTCGGCGGCGGGCAGCATCCGCTTGCCGGCCGGCTGCACCTGGCCGAGCCGGACGGCGCCGCGGCCGGTGCCGACGAGCACCTGCTTGCCGACCGCGAGCTCGCCCGGCTCCAGGGCCGGGGCGTCGGCGACGAGCTCGACCGGGCCGACCCGCAGCCGCTCGCCGCGCCACGTCGTCCACGCGCCCGGCGCCGGGGTGACCCCGCGGATGCGCCGGTCGACGACGTGCGCCGGCAGCGCCCAGTCGACCCGGGCGTCGGCGACCTCGATCCGCGGCGCCAGGCTGATCCCGTCGGCGGGCTGCGGGCGCGGCTCGAGCGTGCCGGCCTCGATGCCGTCGAGCGTGGCGACCAGCAGCCGCGCGCCGCTGCCGGCGAGGCGGGTCAGCAGGTCGCCCGCGGTGTCGCGGGGGCCGATCGTCTCGGTGAGGGTGCCGTACACCGGCCC
Source organism: Geodermatophilus sp. SMS 5-13 (assembly GCF_059428245.1). Classification (NCBI taxonomy): domain Bacteria; kingdom Bacillati; phylum Actinomycetota; class Actinomycetes; order Geodermatophilales; family Geodermatophilaceae; genus Geodermatophilus; species Geodermatophilus sp. SMS 5-13. The sequence continues at coordinate 2,541,842 of NZ_CP165729.1, read as the reverse complement.
CGTGTCGAGCCCCTTCTCGATCCGGAAGGTCGAGGCGCCGGTGACCTCGTCACCGGCCATGAGCGCGTGCTGCACCGGGGCGGCGCCGCGCCAGGCCGGCAGCAGCGAGAAGTGCAGGTTGACCCAGCCGTGCCGCGGGATCTCCAGCGCCGCGACCGGGACGAGCGCGCCGTAGGCGACGACCGGCACGCAGTCGACGGCGAGCTCGGCGAGCCGCGCGAGGAACTCCGGCTCCCGCGGGGAGCGCGGCTGCAGCACGGGGAGCCCGGCGGCGTCGGCCCGCTCCGCGACCGGCGACCGGTGCATCCTCCGGCCGCGGCCGGACGCGGCGTCCGGCCGGGTGAGGACGGCGGCCACCTCGTGCCCGGAGGCGAGCAGCGCCTCCAGCGAGGGGACGGCGGGCTCCGGGGTGCCCGCGAACAGCAGTCTCAGTGCGGGCTCACCTTCACGACCGGCGCCGGCACCGGCTCGCCGGCCGGCAGGTAGGCCTGCTCGCCGGCCCACTCGGCGTCGCGGAGGACGGCGAGCGCGGCCTCCCGGGCCGCGGCGTCCAGGCGGTCGACGAACAGCACGCCGTCGAGGTGGTCGACCTCGTGCTGCACCGCGCGGGCGAGCATGTGCGAGCCCTCGATCCGCACCGGGTCGCCGTGCATGTTCCAGCCGGTGGCGGCGACGTGGAGGTGCCGGCGGCAGTCGAAGCGGAACCCGGGGATGGACAGGCAGCCCTCCTCGGCCTCGTCCATCTCCTCCCCGACCGGCGTCACGTCCGGGTTGACCAGGTGCCCGACCTCGCCGTCGACGTACCAGGTGAACACCCGCAGGCCCACGCCGATCTGCGGGGCGGCCAGCCCGGCGCCGCCGGCGGCGTGCATGGTGTGGGTCAGGTCGGTGACCAGCTGCCGCAGCTCGCGGTCGAAGTCGACGACCGGGGCGGCAGGGGTGCGGAGGACGGGATCGCCCATCAGGCGGATCGGGGTGACGCTCACGCCGACCAGGGTAGGTGGCGGGCTCAGGGGGCCAGTGCGGCAGTCACGGCCGCGTCGACGTGCAGCCTCGTCGTCGGGAACACCGGGACGTCGACGTCGTCCTCGCCGAGGAGCAGTTCGATCTCGGTGCAGCCGAGGACGACGCCCTCGGCGCCGCGGGCCACCAGCCTCTGCACGACGGCCCGGTAGGCGGCGCGGGACTCGTCGCGGACGAGGCCGAGGCAGAGCTCCTCGTAGATGATCCGGTGCACCTCGGCGCGGTCGGCGGGCTCGGGGACCAGCACGTCGAGCCCGTGCGCGGCCAGCCGGTCGGCCATGAACGCCTGCTCCATCGTGAACGCCGTCCCGAGCAGCCCGATCCGGCCCAGCCCGGCCGTGCGGACCGCGGCGGCGGTCACGTCCCCGATGTGCAGCAGCGGCACCCCGAGGACGGCGGTGAGCGCGTCGGCGACCCGGTGCATGGTGTTGGTGCAGAGCAGGACGAGGTCGGCGCCGGCTGCCTCCAGCGCCTTCGCGTCGGCGGCCAGCAGCTCCCCGGCGCGGGCCCAGTCGCCGGCGACCTGCAGCCGCTCGATCCCCGCGAAGTCGACCGACAGGAGCACACAGTGTGCCGAGTGCAGGCCGCCGAGCCGCTCCCGGACGGTCTCGTTGAGCAGCCGGTAGTACAGGGCGCTGCTCTCCCAGCTCATCCCGCCGAGCAGCCCGATGGTCCGCATCCGGCCATCCTGGCGTCACACGAGCTCGAGCGGGTCCAGCTGCACGCGGACGTGCTCGGCGACCTTCTTCGCGCTGCGCACGCCCTGCACCTCGGCCAGCGCGCGAGCCAGCCCCAACCCCTCGGTGCGCGGCACCCGCACCAGGTAGCGCTCGCGCTCGTCGTCCTGGCCCGGGCGGGGCGGCTCGGGCACCGGCCCCAGCAGGTCGGCGTCGGCGGGCAGCCGGGCCGCCTCGAGGAACTCCGCCAGCGCGGCGGGGGTGCCCGACAGCGCCGCCATCCGGGTGGCCGGCGGGAAGCCCAGCGCCCGGCGGTCGGCCAGCTCGCGCTCGGCCAGCCAGGCCGGGTCCCAGCGCACCAGCGCCTGGACGACGGGGTGCGCGGCGTCCGCGGCCACGACCACCTGCCCGCCGGACCGCACGAGGGTGGCCGCGTTCATCCAGCGGCGCAGGGTCTCCTCCCCCGCCCGCAGGTCCGCCCGGGCGAGCAGCGCCCACGAGTCGAGCAGCAGCGCCGCCCCGTAGCCGCCCTCTGCCACCGGCTCCGCCCCCGGCGTGGCGACGACGACGGCCGGCCCGCCCGGCACGGTCGCGAGCACGCCGGAGCCGCGGCCGGAGATCCGGACCGCCGCCCCGGGGAACGCCCGGCCCAGCTCCTCGGCGGTGCGGGCGGCCCCGACGACGGAGGCGCGCAGCTTGGTGTGGTGGCAGTGCGGGCAGTCGAAGGTGGCCGCGGGCCGGGCGCACCACCGGCAGGCCGGCACCCGGGACCCGCCGGGGCCGGGCGTGGCCGCGATGCCGAGCGGACCCGAGCAGACCGCGCACCGGGCGGGCGCGCGGCAGCGGGCGCAGGACAGGCCGGGCGCGTAACCGGCGCGCGGCACCTGCACGAGCACCGGCGCGCCGTCGGCCAGCGCCTGCCGGGCGACGCGATGGGCGAGGCTGGGCAGCCGCGCGGTGCGGGCCGCGGGGTCGCGGGCCAGCTCGGCGTCGTCCCCCAGCGCCTGCACGCGGGGCGCGGCGGCCCGCAGCACGGCCCGCTCGGCGACCAGCTCGTGCGCCCAGCCGGACTCGACCAGCAGCGCCGCCTCGGCGGTGCGCGCGGTGGCGGCCACGACCGCCGCGCAGGAGGCCAGGTGGGCGCGGTGCACGAGCACGTCGCGGGCGTGCGCGTAGGGAGCCCTCGGCTCGGCGTGCAGGTCGTCGCCGTCGTCCCAGATCGCCACCAGGCCGAGGTCGGCGACCGGCGCCAGGGCGGCCGCCCGGGTGCCGAGCACGACCGTGGCGCTGCCCCGGGCGGCGTCGAGGAAGCGCCGGTAGCGGGTGTCCGGCGCGGCGTCGGCCCGCAGCACGACGAACGACCCCTTCGGCAGGACCCGCGCGGCGGCCGCCTCGAGCCGGTCGAGGTCCTTGCCGTCCGGGACGACGACCAGCGCGCCCCGCCCACCCGACAGCGCGGCCTGGCACAGCTCGGCCAGCCGGGCCGGCCAGTCCTCCCCGGGCAGCGCGGTCCACACGGCGCGGGCGGGCGCGCCGGAGGCGACGGCGTCGAGCAGCGCCGGGCCCGTCGGGTAGCGGGCGAGCCCGGCCGGGCCCGGGGGCTCCGGCGGCGGGACGGGGTCGGTCCGCGGCCGCTTCTCCGGCGCCGCCCGGCGGGGCGGGATCGCCAGCCGCAGGACGTCGATCATCGTGCCGCCCCAGCGGTCGGCCACCGAGCGGGCCAGCGCGGCGACCTCGGGGGTGAGCACGGGCTCGCCGGAGACCAGCCTGGCCAGCGGCGCCAGCTTGCCGCCGTGCTCGGTGGAGCCGGCGAGCTCGAGCACGAAGCCGTCGACGAGCTGGCCGGCGAAGCGCACCCGCACCCGGCAGCCGGGCCGGACGTCGTCGGCGAGCTCCTCGGGGACGGCGTAGTCGAAGGGCCGGTCCAGGTGCGCGAGCGGCACGTCGACGACGACCCGCGCGATCAACACCGGACGAGTCTCCCCGTCGGTACCGACTGGAACGGCCCCCTTCAGACCCCGACGGCGGAGCGCAGCGCCTCGACGCGGTCGACCCGCTCCCACGGCAGCTCGATGTCGGTGCGGCCGAAGTGCCCGTAGGCGGCGGTCGGCCGGTAGATCGGCCGCAGCAGGTCCAGGTCGCGCACGATCGCGCCGGGGCGCAGGTCGAACACCGAGCTGACCGCCTTCTCCAGCACGTCGTCGGCCACCGCGCCGGTGCCGAAGGTCTCGACGAACAGGCCGACCGGGTGCGCGGCGCCGATGGCGTAGGCCACCTGCACCTCACAGCGGCGGGCCAGCCCGGCGGCGACCACGTTCTTGGCCACCCAGCGCATCGCGTAGGCGCCGGAGCGGTCCACCTTCGACGGGTCCTTGCCCGAGAAGGCGCCGCCGCCGTGCCGGGCCATGCCGCCGTAGGTGTCCACGATGATCTTGCGGCCGGTGAGGCCGGCGTCGCCCATCGGGCCGCCGATGACGAACTTGCCGGTCGGATTGACCAGCAGCCGGTAGCCGGCGGTGGGCAGGCCGAGCGCCTTCAGCTCGGGCTCGACGACCAGCTCCTGGACGTCGGGGGCGAGCAGCTGCTCGATGGAGATGTCCTCGGCGTGCTGCGAGGACACGACCACCGTGTCGACCGCGACCGGGCGGTCGTCCTCGTAGACGACGGTGACCTGGGTCTTGCCGTCGGGGCGCAGATAGGGCACCGAGCCGTCCTTGCGCACCGCGGAGAGCCGGCGCGAGAGCCGGTGCGCCAGCGCGATCGGCAGCGGCATGAGCTCCGGGGTCTCGTCGGTGGCGTAGCCGAACATCAGCCCCTGGTCGCCCGCGCCCTGCCGGGCGATCTGGTCGATCTCGACCTCCTCGGCCGACAGCCCGGCGTCCTCGCCCCCGCTGCGGGCCTCGTACGCGGTGTCGACGCCCTGGGCGATGTCGGGCGACTGGGAGCCGATCGAGATGCTCACCCCGCACGACGCCCCGTCGAAGCCCTTCCGGGAGGAGTCGTAGCCGATGCCGAGGATCGTCTGCCGCACGATCTCGGCGATCTCGACGTAGCCGCCGGTGGTGACCTCGCCGGCGATGTGCACCTGGCCGGTGGTGATCAGCGTCTCGACCGCCACCCGGCTGCGCGGGTCCTGCTCCAGCATCGCGTCGAGGATGGCGTCGCTGATCTGGTCGGCGATCTTGTCCGGGTGGCCCTCGGTCACCGACTCGGACGTGAAGAGACGGCGTGGCACTCGGTTCTCCCTGGATCGGCGGGTGGGTCGGGCGACCGTTCCCGCAACGTTACCGGCGTTGCGGGACGGATCGACGCTCAGCGTTCGGCGGGGCGCGGCCAGCGGGGGGCGACGGCGGCCCAGATGCCCGCGGCGACGGCGTCCTTGCTGCCGCGGGGGATCTCGGTCGCGCTGCCGTCCGCGGCCAGCACGACCGCCGCGTTGTCGGGCCGGCCGAACGCCTGCCCGGCCGAGACGTCGTTGACCACGAGCAGGTCGCAACCCTTGCGGGCCAGCTTCGCCCGCCCATGGGCGAGCACGTCGCCCTCGTCGTCGCCGGTCTCGGCCGCGAACCCGACCACCAGCTGACCCGGCGCGCGTTTCGTCACGAGCTCGGCCAGGACGTCGGGGTTGCGCACCAGCGGCACCGCGCTCGGCTCGGCGGCGCTGCCCTTCTTCAGCTTCGTGGCCGCGACGTTCCCGGGCCGGAAGTCGGCGACCGCGGCGGTCATGACGACGGCGTCGGCTGGTTCCCCCCCACCCGTCCCAGCCTCGGCGAGCATCGCGGCCCGCAGCTCCTCCGCCGTCCCCACCGGGACGACGCGAACCCCGAACGGGGCCGGCAGGTCGACGTTGGCCGCGACCAGGACGACGTCGGCGCCGCGCGCCGCGGCGACCCGGGCCAGCGCCCAGCCCTGCTTGCCCGAGGAGCGGTTGCCCAGGTAGCGCACCGGGTCCAGCGGCTCGCGGGTGCCGCCGGCGCTGACGACGACCCGCCGGCCGGCCAGGTCCGGGGCGAGGGCGTCCGCGCCGTGCTCCAGCACGAGCAGCGCGAGGGCGGCGATGTCGGCCGGCTCGGGCAGCCGCCCGGGGCCGGAGTCCGGTCCGGTCAGCCGGCCGACGGCCGGGGGCAGGACGACGGCGCCGCGGCGGCGGAGGGTGGCGACGTTGTCCTGCGTCGCCGGGTGCAGCCACATCTCGGTGTGCATCGCGGGGGCGAACACCACCGGGCAGGACACGGTGAGCAGCGTGGCGGTGAGCAGGTCGTCGGCCCGGCCGGCGGCGGCGCGGGCGAGCAGGTCGGCGGTGGCGGGCGCGACGACGACGAGGTCGGCGCTCTGCCCGATCCGCACGTGGGCCACCTCGGGGACGTCGGACCAGACGTCGGTGGTGACCGGGTTGCCGGACAACGCCTCGAACGTGGCCGCGCCGACGAAGTGCAGGGCCCCTGGCGTCGGGACGACGCGGACGTCGTGCCCGGCCTCGGTGAACAGGCGCAGCAGCAGGGCGGCCTTGTACGCGGCCACTCCCCCGCTGACGCCGAGCACGATGCGACTCACGGCGTCCATCCTCCCCATACGAGAACGCACCCGGCACGGGGTGCCGGGTGCGTCGTCATCACTTGTGGGTGCCGGGTTCAGTTCTCTCCGGCGGTGTGGGTGAGCAGGCCCTCGTTGATCTCGCGCAGCGCGATCGAGAGGGGCTTCTCCTGCGGGGCGGTGTCGACCAGCGGGCCGACGTACTCGAGCAGGCCCTCGGAGAGCTGGCTGTAGTAGGCGTTGATCTGCCGCGCGCGCTTGGCGGCGAAGATCACCAGGCCGTACTTGCTGCTGGTGCGCTCGAGCAGCTCGTCGATCGGCGGGTTGGTGATGCCCTCGGGATGGGGTGCGACTCCGGACACGTGCGGGCAGGCTCCTCAGTCGGTGACAGGAGCGCCGGTGCCCTGGCTCAAGCGTGGGGACGACGGCGCAGTCAGCAAGCTTACCAACTCGTCCGCGGCCCGGGCCACGTCGTCGTTGACCACCACCACGTCGAACTCGCCGGCGGCGTCCAGCTCGGCCTGCGCGATGGCCAGCCGGCGCTCCTGGACCGCGGCCGGCTCCGACCCCCGACCGGCCAGCCGGCTGACCAGCGCCGACCACGACGGCGGGGCGAGGAACACCAGCTGCGCCTCGGGTTCGCGCGCCCGCACCTGGCGCGCGCCCTGCAGCTCGATCTCCAGCAGAGCCGGCGCCCCGGCCGCGAGCCGCTCGCGGACCGGGGCGGCCGGTGTGCCGTACCGGTTGCCTGCGTACTCGGCCCACTCGAGCAGGCCGTCCTCGGCGATCAGGCGGTCGAACTCCGCGCCGTCCACGAAGTGGTAGTGCACCCCGTCGACCTCGCCGGGCCGGCGGGCCCGGGTGGTGGCCGACACCGACACCCACACCTCGGGGTGCCGCCGCCGGACCTCCGCGATCACGGTGCCCTTGCCGACCCCCGAGGGGCCGGAGAGCACGGTCAGCCGTGCCGAGGTGCCATCTCCCACTCGTCCATCCTCGCGTGGTGCCCGTCCGCGCCCTGCGTCAGGGGGCGACCTTCTCCCCGCTGAACTCCTGCTCCAGCGCCTTGCGCTGGTTGGCGCCGAGCCCCCGGACCCGGCGTGTGGGCGAGATCTCCAGGCGTTCCATGATCTTCGCGGCGCGCGCCTTGCCCACACCGGGCAGGGACTCGAGGACCGCGGAGACCCGCATCTTGCCGATCACCTCGTCGGTCTCGCCCTGCTTGAGGACGTCACCGACGGTCGCGCCCTTGCTCTTGAGCCGCTCGCGGAGCTCGGCGCGGGCCTTGCGAGCCGCAGCTGCCTTCTCGAGTGCGGCCGCACGTTGCTCTGGGGTCAGGGAGGGAAGAGGCATGGTTGCGACCCAATCGTGTCGTCGCCGGCGGTCTGGACCCGGCGGGTCGGGTGGTGCTTCGGTTCCGGGCCCGTGATGCGAGCCCGGCGGCCAAACTAGTTCCCGGCATATGCGCTGGTCACGCGCCCCCCGGCGAGGATCGTCGAGATCCGGTGTGGTTGCGTTCACCCACTGTTGGGCCCGCTCGTGACCGTGGGTGATGATCCCTGGTCAGCGCGGTTCCGTCCGCACGCGTTCCGCGCGTAACGCCGCCGAAAAGTCTCGGACACGCCGGACGCGACACGCCGGGGCGTGACGCCGCGGTGACGGGGCAAACGCCTCTGAGCAGGGCCTTTCGTCCCGCGTTGCCGCCTCAGCCGGCGAGCGCGGCGGTCCAGCGGTCGGCGGCGGCCCGCAGCGCGGCGGCGTCCGGCCCGGCGGCGAGCACGTCCCGCGACACCGTGGGGACGACGGCGCGATCGGTGCCGAACAGCCGGCGCAGGTCGGCGACCGAGCCGCCCTGGGCGCCCAGCCCGGGCGCCAGGATCGGCCCGCCGAGGCCGTCGAGGTCGACGTCCATCTCCGGCAGCGTGGCGCCCACGACCAGCCCGAAGGACCCCGTCCCCGGGCCGAACCGGCTCGCGACGTCCCGCGCGGCCGCCACGTCCGGCAGCGGGTCGCCGACGACCCAGCCCGGGGTGTTCCAGCCGCGCACGGTGTCGACCACGACCTGGGCGACGCTCCTCTCCCGGCCGGGCGGCCCGCCCACCACGGCGTGCTGCAGCGTGCCGGCGTCCGGGTTGGAGGTGCGGGCGAGCACGAACAGCCCGCCCCCGCAGAGCCGGGCGGTGTCGACGGCGGGCTGCAGCGAGCCGGGGCCGAGGAACGGGCTGACCGTCATCGCGTCCACGGCGAGCGGGTGCTCGGGCCGCAGGTAGTCGGCGTAGGCGTCCATCGTCGAGCCGATGTCGCCGCGCTTGGCGTCGAGCAGCACCAGCGCCCCGGCGGCCCGCGCCCGGGCGACGGCCTCCTCGAGGACGGCGACCCCGCGGGAGCCGTGCCGCTCGTAGAACGCCAGCTGCGGCTTCAGGACCGCGACGGTGCCGGCGAGCGCGTCGACGACGGCGTCGGTGAAGCGGGCCAGGCCCTCCGGGCTGTCGGGCAGGCCCCACTTCTCCAGCAGCGGCACGTGCGGGTCGATGCCGACGCACAGGGGGCCACGCGCGGCGACAGCGGCGGCGAGCCGCTCCCCGAAGGGTGCGGTCATCGGTGCGCGTACCCGACCGCGTCGGCCAGCGAGGCGAACCCGCGGGCGGCCAGGGCGGCCGCCAGCTCGGCGTGCACCCGGGCCACCGCGGTGGGGTCGTTGAAGACCGCCGTCCCGACGGAGACCGCGCTCGCGCCGGCGAGCACGAACTGCAGGGCGTCCAGGCCGCTGCGGATGCCGCCCATGCCGAGGATCGGCACGCCGGGCAGGGCCTGGTGGACCTGCCAGACGCAGCGCAGCGCCACCGGGCGGATCGCCGGGCCCGACAGCCCGCCGGTCACCCCGCCGAGGACCGGCTTCATCGTGTCGGGGTCGATGACCAGGCCGAGCAGGGTGTTGATCATCGACAGGCCGTCGGCGCCGGCCTCGGCGACCGACCGCGCGACCGCCACGATGTCGGTGACGTCGGGGCTGAGCTTGGCGTAGACCGGCTGCGCGGGGTCGGCCGCCTCCCGCACCGCGCGGACGACGTCGGACGCGGCGACCGGGTCGCAGGCGAAGACCTCGCCGCGGCTCTCCACGTTCGGGCAGCTGATGTTGACCTCGAGCCCGAGGACGCCGGGGACGCCGCGCAGCCGCTCGGCCAGCTCGGCGAAGTCCTCGACGCGGGTGCCGGCGATCGAGACGAAGGCGCGCGCGCCGCGCTCGGCCAGCCAGGGCAGCTCCTCGGCGAGCAGGCCGTCGATGCCGGGGCCCTGCAGGCCGATCGAGTTGAGCATGCCGCTCGGGGTCTCGGCCATGCGCGGCGTCGGCCGGCCCGAGCGGGGACGCAGCTGCACCGACTTGGTGACCACGGCGCCGATCGCGGCGAGGTCGACGAACGGCTCCAGCTCGCGGCCGAACGACGAGCAGCCGGAGGCGGTGAGCACCGGGCTCGGGATCTCGGCCTTGCCGAGGGAGGTGGTCATGTCCACCGTGCTCACGCGGTCACCCCCATCGCATCCGCGCCAAGAACGTCCGCGGTCAGCGTGCCGACGTCGGCGAAGCGCACCCGGTCACCGCCGAACACCGGCCCCTCGGTGCAGGAGCGGGAGAACCGCGTCCGCCCGTCGGCGCCCACCACCGGCAGCACGCAGGTCATGCAGACGCCGATGCCGCAGGCCATGGCCTCTTCCACCGCCACGTAGGAGGGCAGCCGCGCTGCGCTCGCCGCCTCGGCGACGGCGCGCAGCATCGGCATCGGCCCGCAGGCGTAGACGACGCCGGCGTCGCCGATCAGCTCGTCGACGGCGAGCGTGACCAGCCCCTGCCGCCCGGCGCTGCCGTCGTCCGTGGTGACCTCGACCCGGCCGCACCGGCCGGTGAGCTCCTCGATCGAGCACAGCCGGTCGGCCGAGGCGGCGCCGGCGACCGCGGTGACCGGCGAGCCGCGCTCGGCCAGCGCGGCGGCGAGCGGCACCAGCGCCGCGGCGCCGTACCCGCCGCCGACCAGCAGCGCGGGAGTGCCCGGCGCCGGCAACGGGAACGGGCGGCCCAGCGGGCCGACGACGTCCACCCGGTCGCCGGGCCGCAGCCCGGCCAGCCAGGTCGACCCGGCCCCGTGCGCGGCGACCACCACGGTCACCCGGCCGTCGCCGGCGCCGGCGATCGCGATCGAGCGGCGCAGGAGTGCCGCCGACAGCGGGCCGCCGACGGCGAAGGCGACGAACTGCCCGGGCTCGGCGACGGCGGCGATCTCCGGCGCGTCGAGCGTCAGCTCCACGTACGCCGCGACCGGGCGCCGCCCGACGACCTCGACCTCCCGCTGCACCGGCCGGTTGCCCGCCGGCGCGGCCGGCGTCGTCAGCAGAGGGCCAAAATGGCCATTTTGGCCCCTCACGAACGGCGCCCGTCGAGGGAGGCGTGGACCTCCTGCAGGCTGCGCACCCCGAGGCCCCCGGTGCGCAGCGCCTCGACGCCCTGCACCGCGGCGGCCAGGCCCTGCACCGTGGTGATGCACGGGATGCCGGCGGACACCGCGGCGGTGCGGATCTCGTAGCCGTCCAGCCGCGGCCCGCTGTTGCCCGGCGCCCCGAACGGGGTGTTCATGACCAGGTCGACGTCCCCGGCGAGGATCCGCTCGACGATGTTGCCCGGCCCCTCGCTGTACTTGCCGACCACCTCGCAGGCCACGCCGTTGCGGCGCAGCACCTGGGCGGTCCCGGAGGTGGCCAGCACGGTGAACCCGAGGTCGGCCAGCCGCTTGACCGGGAAGATCGCCGAGCGCTTGTCGCGGTTGGCCAGCGAGACGAACACCGTCCCCTCGGTGGGCAGCGACCCGTACGCGGCGGCCTGCGACTTGGCGAACGCCGTCCCGAAGCCGGCGTCGAGGCCCATGACCTCGCCGGTGGACTTCATCTCCGGGCCGAGCACGGTGTCGACGTTGTGCCCCTCGACGGTGCGGAACCGGTGGAAGGGCAGCACCGCCTCCTTGACCGCGATCGGCATGTCCTCGGGCAGGTCGGCGCCGTCACCGGTGGCCGGCAGGACGCCGGCCGCGCGCAGGTCGACGATCGACTCGCCGAGGGCGATGCGGGCGGCGGCCTTGGCCAGCTGCACCGCCGTCGCCTTGGACACGAACGGCACGGTCCGCGACGCCCGCGGGTTGGCCTCGAGGACGTAGAGGATGTCGTCCTTGAGCGCGTACTGCACGTTCATCAGCCCGCGGACGCCGATCCGCGCGGCCAGCTTCTCCGACGCCGTCCGGATGCGGATCAGGTCGGCCTGCCCCAGCGTGATCGGCGGCAGCGCGCACGCCGAGTCGCCGGAGTGGATGCCGGCCTCCTCGATGTGCTCCATGACGCCGCCGAGGTAGAGCTCGGTGCCGTCGTAGAGGACGTCGACGTCGATCTCGACGGCGTCCTCCAGGAACCGGTCGACCAGCACCGGGTGCTCCGGGCTGACGTCGGTGGCCTTGGCGATGTAGGCCTCGAGCGTGGCGTCGTCGTAGACGATCTCCATGCCGCGGCCGCCGAGCACGTACGAGGGCCGCACGAGCACCGGGTAGCCGATCTCGGCGGCGATCTCCTTCGCCTCGGGGAAGGCCGTCGCGGTGCCGTGCTTCGGCGCGAGCAGGCCGGTGTCGTGCAGCACCCGGGAGAACGCGCCGCGGTCCTCGGCGTGGTCGATCGCCTCGGGCGCGGTGCCGAGCACGGGTACCCCGGCGTCCTTGAGCCGCTGCGCCAGGCCCAGCGGTGTCTGCCCGCCGAGGGTGCAGATGACCCCGGCGACCGGGCCGGCGGCGCGCTCGGCCTCGACCACCTCGAGGACGTCCTCGAAGGTCAGCGGCTCGAAGTACAGCCGGTCGGCGGTGTCGTAGTCGGTGGAGACGGTCTCCGGGTTGCAGTTGACCATCACCGCCTCGTAGCCGGCGTCCTGCAGCGCCATCACCGCGTGCACGCAGGAGTAGTCGAACTCGATGCCCTGGCCGATCCGGTTCGGTCCGCTCCCCAGGATCAGGACGGCGGGCTTCTCCCGCGGCTCGACCTCGGTCTCCTCGTCGTAGGAGGAGTAGTGGTAGGGCGTGCGGGCGGCGAACTCGGCGGCGCAGGTGTCGACGGTCTTGTAGACCGGACGGACGCCGAGCCGCCAGCGCAGCCGCCGGACGCCGTCCTCCCCCGCCAGCTCGGGGCGCAGCGCGGCGATCTGCCGGTCGGACAGGCCGTGCCGCTTGGCCCTCCTCAGCAGCGCGGCGGTCAGCGCCGGCGCGTCGCGGATCTCCTCGCCGATCTCGTCCACCAGCGCGATCTGGTCGACGAACCAGGCGTCGTAGCCGGAGGCGGCGGCCACCTGCTCGACGGTCGCGCCGGCGGCCAGCGCCCGCTGGGCGAGGTAGAGCCGGCCGTCGACCGGCGTCCGCAGGGCCTCCAGCAGCTCCTCGGCGGTCGAGCCGTCGTCCGGGCCGGTCCAGAAGCCGGCCACCGACGTCTCGGTGGAGCGCATCGCCTTGCCGAGCGCCTCGGGGAAGTTGCGGCCCAGCGCCATGACCTCGCCGACGCTCTTCATCGTCGTGGTCAGCCGCGGGTCGGCGCCGGGGAACTTCTCGAAGGCGAACCGCGGGATCTTCACGACGACGTAGTCCAGCGCCGGCTCGAAGGAGGCCGGGGTGACGCCGGTGATGTCGTTGGGGATCTCGTCGAGCGTGTAGCCGATCGCCAGCTTCGCGGCGATCTTGGCGATCGGGAAGCCGGTCGCCTTGGACGCGAGGGCGCTGGACCGCGAGACGCGGGGGTTCATCTCGATGACGACCAGCCGGCCGGTCTCCGGGTGGACGGCGAACTGGATGTTGCAGCCGCCGGTGTCGACGCCGACCGCGCGCAGCACGTCGATGCCGACGTCGCGCATCCGCTGGTACTCGCGGTCGGTGAGGGTCATCGCCGGGGCGACGGTCACCGAGTCGCCGGTGTGCACGCCCATCGCGTCGATGTTCTCGATCGAGCAGATGACGACCACGTTGTCGCTGCGGTCGCGCATGAGCTCGAGCTCGAACTCCTTCCAGCCGAGCACCGACTCCTCGATGAGCACGGTGTGCACCGGGGAGTCGGCCAGCCCGTGGCCGGCCATGCGGCGCAGCATCGGCTCGTCGGTGGCGATGCCCGAGCCGAGCCCGCCCATGGTGAAGCTCGGCCGGATCACGACCGGGTAGCCGACCTCGGCGGCCGTCTCCAGCGCCTCCTCGACCGACCCGCAGACCGTCGAGCGGGGCGCGTCGGCGCCGACCGACCGGACGATGTCCTTGAACATCTGCCGGTCCTCGCCGCGGTTGATCGCGTCGACGTCGGCCCCGATGAGGTGCACGCCGTACTTCTCCAGCACGCCGTTCTCGTACAGGCCGATCGCGATGTTGAGCGCCGTCTGCCCGCCGAGGGTGGCCAGCAGCGCGTCGGGGCGCTCCTTGGCGATGACCCGCTCGACGAACTCCGGGGTGAGCGGCTCCACGTAGGTGGCGTCGGCGACCTCGGGGTCGGTCATGATCGTCGCCGGGTTGCTGTTGACCAGGCTGACCCGAAGCCCCTCGCTCTTGAGCACCCGGCAGGCCTGGGTGCCGGAGTAGTCGAACTCGCTGGCCTGGCCGATGACGATCGGCCCGGAGCCGATCACGAGGACGTGGTGGATGTCGTCCCGCTTGGGCACTAGTTCTTCTCCCCCATGAGGTCGACGAAGCGCTGGAACAGCGGGGCGGCGTCGTGCGGGCCGGCCGCCGACTCCGGGTGGAACTGCACGCTGAACGCCGGGACGTCGAGGCAGCGCAGTCCCTCGACGACGTCGTCGTTGAGGCCCACGTGGCTGACCTCGACGCGCCCGTAGGGGGTGTCGGTCGGCCGGTCGAGCGGCGCGTCGACGGCGAAGCCGTGGTTGTGACTGGTCACCCGCACCGTGCCGCTGACCCGGTCGAGCACCGGCTGGTTGAGGCCGCGGTGGCCGAAGCGCAGCTTGTAGGTGCCCAGGCCGAGGGCCCGGCCGAGGATCTGGTTGCCGAAGCAGATGCCGAACAGCGGGCGGCGGGCGTCGAGCACGCCCTTGACCGCGTCGACCGCCCAGTCGGCGGCGGCCGGGTCGCCGGGGCCGTTGGAGAGGAAGACGCCGTCCGGACCCGCCTCGAGCAGCTCCTCGGCGGTCGCGGTCGCCGGCAGCACGTGGGTCTCGACGCCGAGCTCGGCCAGGTGCCGTGGGGTGGCGGTCTTGATGCCGAGGTCGAGCGCGGCGATCGTGTACCGCTTCTCCCCCACCGCCGGGACGACGTAGCGCTCGCCGGTGCTCACCGTCGGCGCGAGGTCGGCGCCGACCATGCTCTCGGCCGCCTGCACGCGGGCCAGCAGCTCCTCGGCGCCCACCTCGCTGGAGATGCCGGCGCGCATCGCCCCGCGCTCGCGCAGGTGCCGGGTGAGCGCGCGGGTGTCGATGCCGCTGATGCCGACGACGCCCTGCCCGGCCAGCTCGTCGTCCAGCGAGCCGGTGGCCCGCCAGTTGGCCGGGCGCCGGGCCGGGTCGCGGACGACGAAGCCGGCCACCCAGATGCGGCGGCTCTCGTCGTCCTCGTCGTTGACGCCGGTGTTGCCGATGTGCGGCGCGGTCATCACGACGATCTGGCGGGCGTAGCTGGGGTCGGTCAGCGTCTCCTGGTAGCCGGTCATCCCGGTGGCGAACACGGCCTCGCCGACCGTCGTCCCGACCGCGCCGTAGGCCTCGCCCCGGAACGTCCGCCCGTCCTCCAGGACGAGCACTGCCTCACTCAACGAACTGCCTTTCCGTCCAGAACGGTCGCCGTGCCCCGCAGGAACGTGGCGACCACCCGGCCGGGCAGCTCCCGGCCGGCGTAGGGGCTGTTGCGGCTGCGGCTGGCCAGCGCGGCCGGGTCCACCGGGGCCCGGTGCGCGGGATCGAGCAGCAGCAGGTTGGCCGGCTCGCCAGGGGCGAGCGGGCGGCCGTGGCCGGTGAGCCGGCCGATCGCGGCCGGGCGCGCGGACATGCGGTCGGCGACGCCCCGCCAGTCGAGCAGGCCGGTCTCGACCATGGTCGCGACGACGACGGAGAGCGCCTGCTCCAGCCCGAGCATCCCGGGCCGGGCCTGCGCCCACTCGCACTCCTTGTCCTCCACCGCGTGCGGGGCGTGGTCGGTGGCGACGGCGTCGATCGTCCCGTCGGCCAGCCCGGCCCGCAGCGCCTCCACGTCCTCGTCGGTGCGCAGCGGCGGGTTGACCTTGAACACCGGGTCGTAGCCCTCGACGCACTCGTCGGTGAGCAGCAGGTGGTGCGGGGTCACCTCGGCGGTCACCTGGACGCCGCGGCCCTTGGCCCAACGCAGGATCTCCACCGAGCCGGCCGTGGAGACGTGGCAGACGTGCAGCCGGGCGCCCACGTGGCCGGCGAGCAGCACGTCGCGGGCGATGATCGACTCCTCGGCCGCGGCCGGCCAGCCGCCCAGGCCGAGCCGCGCCGAGCGGTCGCCCTCGTTCATCTGCGCGCCGAGGGTCAGCCGCGGCTCCTCGGCGTGCTGCGCGACGACGCCGTCCAGGGCCTTGACGTACTCCAGCGCGCGGCGCATCAGGGCCGGGTCGGCGACGCACTTGCCGTCGTCGGAGAACACCCGCACCCGCGCCGCCGAGTCGGCCATCGCGCCGAGCTCGGCCAGCCGCTCGCCGCCGAGGCCCACGGTGACCGCGCCGACCGGGACGACGTCGACCAGCCCGGCCTCCTGGCCCAGGCGCCACACCTGCTCGACGACGCCGGCGGTGTCGGCGACCGGGTCGGTGTTGGCCATGGCGTGCACCGCGGTGAACCCGCCGAGCGCGGCGGCACGGCTGCCGGTCTCGACCGTCTCGGTGTCCTCGCGACCGGGCTCGCGCAGGTGGGTGTGCAGGTCCACCAGGCCGGGCAGCGCGATCAGCCCGGCGGCGTCGACCACCTCGGCCGACGGCACCGACAGGTGCTCGCCGATCGAGGCGATCTTCCCGTCCTTGAGCAGGACGTCGGCGGGGTCCTCGCCGTAGAGGCGGGCCCCCTTGAGCAGCGTGGTCACGAAGGAGCTCCCCCGAGCAGCAGGTACAGAACGGCCATGCGGACGCTGACGCCGTTGCCGACCTGCTCGACGATCGTCGAGCGGACCGAGTCGGCGACCTCGGCGGCGATCTCCATACCCCGGTTCATCGGGCCCGGGTGCATGACGATCGCGTCGTCGGCGAGCGTGGCCATCCGGACGGCGTCGAGGCCGTAACGGCGGCTGTACTCGCGGGCGCTGGGGAAGAACGAGGCGTTCATCCGCTCGGCCTGGACGCGCAGCATCATCACCACGTCGGCCTTGGGCAGGACGGCGTCGATGTCGTAGCTGACCGTCACCGGCCAGCTGCCCACGCCCACCGGCAGCAGCGTGGGCGGCGCGACCAGCGTGACCTCGGCGCCGAGGGTGTTGAGCAGCCAGACGTTGGAGCGGGCCACCCGGCTGTGCAGCACGTCGCCGACGATCGCCACCCGGACGCCGTCGAGCCGGCCGAGCCGCCGCCGGATCGTGTAGGCGTCGAGCAGCGCCTGCGTCGGGTGCTCGTGGGTGCCGTCGCCGGCGTTGACCACGCTCCCGCGGACCCAGTGCGCCAGCCGGTGCGGAGCGCCGCTCGCGCTGTGCCGCACGACGATCGCGTCGCTGCCCATCGCCTCCAGGGTCAGCGCGGTGTCCTTGAGGCTCTCGCCCTTGCTGACGCTCGAGCCCTTGGCCGAGAAGTTGATGACGTCGGCCGACAGCCGCTTGGCCGCCAGCTCGAAGGAGATGCGGGTGCGGGTGGAGTCCTCGTAGAAGAGGTTGACCACCGTCCGCCCGCGCAGGGTGGGCAGCTTCTTGACCTCGCGGCCGGCCAGCGCCGAGTCGATCTGCGCGGCGGTGTCGAGGACCAGGGTGGCGTCGGCGCGGTCCAGGTCGCCGGCCTCCAGCAGGTGCCGCTTCACGTGGTCTCCCCCTCGGTCAGCACGACCTCGTCGGCCCCGTCGGTCTCGGCGAGGCGCACCCGGACCTGCTGGGTCCGGGACGTGGGCACGTTCTTGCCCACGTAGTCGGCGCGGATCGGCAGCTCGCGGTGCCCGCGGTCGACCAGCACGGCCAGCTGCACCGCCCGCGGCCGGCCCAGGTCGCGCAGCGCGTCCAGCGCCGCGCGCACCGAGCGCCCCGAGTAGAGGACGTCGTCGACGAGGACGACGAGCCGCCCATCGATACCGGCGTCGGGCAGCACCGTCGGCTCCAGCGCGCGGACACCCCGCATCCGCAGGTCGTCGCGGTAGAGGGTGATGTCGACGGTGCCGACGTCGATCGCGGTGCCGCAGAAGGCCTCGACGCGGGCGGCGAGGCGGCGGGCGAGCGGGGCGCCGCGGGTGGGAATGCCGACGAGCACCAGCTCGGCGAGGTGGTCACCGGCCTTCTCGATCAGCTGGTGGGCCATCCGGTCGACCACGCGGGCGACGTCGGTGGCGGAGAGCAGCGCTCCCGGCGCTGCGGGGCTGCGCGCTTCGGAACTGCTGGGCGCAGCAGGGGACGAGCCGGCCATCAGGCCTCCTTCCCCGCCTCACGGGACGGGTCGTTAAAGGAGTGGGGTGGACCGGCTGCCACCGTACTGCACCGCGCCGACAACTCCCGACAGGGGCTTGACCTTGACGCAGCGTCAACCCTCGACCATCCCGGCATGACCAGTTCGCACGCGATCACGACCGAGGGGCTGCGCAAGGCGTACGGCGACCACGTCGTCCTCGACGGCATCGATCTCGCCGTCCCCGCCGGCACCGTGTTCGCCCTGCTCGGACCCAACGGGGCGGGCAAGACGACGGCGGTCTCGATCCTCTCCACGCTGCTCCCGGCCGACGGCGGTCGCGCCGTCGTCGCCGGGCACGACGTCGCCACCGACCCGGACGCCGTCCGTCGCTCGATCGGCGTCACCGGCCAGTTCTCCGCGGTCGACGATCTGCTCACCGGCGCGGAGAACCTCCGCCTCATGGCCGACCTGCAGCACCTCGGCGCGGCGGCCGGCCGGCGCCGGGTGGCCCGGTTGCTCGACCGCTTCGACCTCACCGACGCCGCCGGCCGGCGGGCGGCCACGTACTCCGGCGGGATGCGCCGCCGGCTCGACCTGGCCATGACGCTGCTCGGCGAGCCGCGGCTGATCTTCCTCGACGAGCCGACGACCGGCCTCGACCCGCGCAGCCGCCGGGACCTGTGGCAGATCGTGCGCGAGCTCGTCGCCGACGGCGTCACGGTGCTGCTGACCACCCAGTACCTGGAGGAGGCCGACGAGCTCGCCGACCACGTCGCCCTGCTCGACGCCGGCCGGGTCGTGGCCGAGGGGACGCCCGCGCAGCTGAAGGCCCGGGTGCGGGGCGGCTGCGTCGCGGTGCGCTTCCGCGACGTGCCCGCGCTGACGGCCGCGGCGGGAGCGCTGCCGGGCGGCGTCCGCGACGACGACGCGCTGACCCTCACCGTGCCCAGCGACGGGTCCGCCCGCGCGCTGCGCCGGGTGCTCGACACGCTCCCGGACGACGAGGGGGTCGACGACGTCGCCCTGCACACCCCCGACCTCGACGACGTGTTCCTCGCTCTCACGGGGCGCGCGAAGGAGACCGTGTCATGACCGCACTCACGCCGACCGCCCGCGACGCGGGAACCATGCTGCGCCGCGACCTCGTCCACATGCGGCGCTACGCGTCGCTGACCGTGCTGGTCGTCGGCCAGCCGATCGTGTTCCTGCTGCTGTTCGTCTACGTCTTCGGCGCGACGATGGGCGCCGGGCTGACCGCCGGCGGCGGGCGCGCGCAGTACCTGGCCTACATCACGCCGGCGATCCTGATGCTCACCGTGGCCAGCGTCGCGGCCGCGACCGCGATCTCGGTGGCCGGCGACAGGACCGGCGGGATCATCGCCCGCATCCGGACGATGGCGGTGAGCCGGGCGGCGCTGCTGACCGGGTACGTGCTCGGCGCCCTGCTCCGCACGGCGATGGCACTGGTCGCCGTCCTGGCCGTGGCGCTGCTGCTGGGCCTGCGCAGCCCCGCCGGGCCGGGCGGCCGGCTGGCGGCCGCCGGCCTGCTGCTGCTCGTCGCGCTGGCGCTCACCTGGTTCACGGTCGCCCTGGGGCTGGCCAGCCCGAGCGTCGAGGCGGCCAGCAACACCCCGATGTTCCTGGTGTTCCTGCCGTTCCTGGGCAGCGGCTTCGTGCCGGTGGAGTCCATGCCCCCGGGCCTGCGGCAGTTCGCCGAGTACCAGCCGTTCACGCCGATGATGGACACGCTGCGCTCGCTGCTGGCGGGCACGCCGGTCGACGCCGGAGCCGCCTGGGCCGCCGTCGCCTGGTGCGCGGCGATCACCGCGGCATGCTTCGTCTGGGCGGTGCGGCTGTTCGACCGGCCGCGGGCGCCGCGGGCCTGAGGAGGTCGCCGTGCTGACGATCAAGCAGCTGGCCGACTACGTCGGCGTCACCGTCCGGGCGGTCCGGCACTACCACGCCTGCGGGCTGCTGGCCGAGCCCGAGCGGGACGCCTCGGGCTACCGGCGCTACGGCGCGCAGGCCGTGGCCGACCTCGCGCGGATCAGGACGCTGGCCGAGGCCGGGGTCCCGCTGTCCCGGGTGCAGACCCTGCTGCGCGCCACCCCCGAGGAGTTCGCGCGGGCGATCGAGGAGATCGACGCCGGCCTGCGGGCGGAGATCGACCGCCTGCAGCGCTCCCGGGAACGGGTGGCCCGCCTCACCGCCGGCGACCACCTGGTGCTCCCGGACGAGGTGGTCGCCCAGCTCGACCTGCTACGGGCGATGGGCGTCAGCGAGCGCGGCATCACGATGGAGCGGGAGGGCTGGGTGATCATCGCCGCCCGGGCGCCGGGGCGGGCGGCCGAGTGGGCCGCCCTCAAGCAGCAGCAGCTGCAGGACCCGCAGTTCCGCGGGCTGTACCTGGCCTTCGACCGCGCGTTCGACCTCGACCCGGACGATCCCCGGCTCGAGGCGCTGGCCGACGACGTCGCCGCGTTCCTGGCCCGGATGGAGGCGGAGCTGCACGACAGCGAGGAGGGCGACGTCTCCGAGCACCTGGTCGAGCTGCTCGATGCGTGGATCGTGCCCGCCTCCCCGGCGTGGACGCGGCTGCAGGCGCTCGTCGAGCAGCGCGGCTGGACGGGCTGGACCCAGGTGGAGCGGGTCGCCCGGCAGGCGGGCTGAGCCCGGCTCACCGTTTCGGGCGCGGGAAGGTACCCCGCAGGTGGGACATGGTGACAGGGTGTGTCTGCTGTTGCGTGCTTGCAGTGACCAGTACGCTCAGTGACCGATGACCGCCCCTCCCGACGACGGACAGTGAGCAGGACTGCCAATGAGCACCGACTACTCGCGGGCCCTCGGGGCCCGGCTGCGCGCGATCCGCAATCAGCAGGGTCTCTCCCTGCAGGGAGTGGAGGACAAGTCGCATGGGCGCTGGAAGGCCGTGGTCGTCGGCTCCTACGAGCGGGGTGACCGCGCCGTGACCGTGCAGCGGCTCTCCGAGCTCGCCGTGTTCTACGGCGTGCCGGTCTCCGAGCTGCTGCCCGACCCGCGGCCGAGCTCCGCGGTGACCGCGACCACCAAGATCGTGCTGAACCTCGAGTCGCTGGGCTCGCTGCCCGCCGACGAGGCCGGCCCGCTCGCCCGCTACGCCTCGACGATCCAGGCGCAGCGGCACGACTACAACGGCAAGGTCCTCTCCATCCGCGCCGAGGACCTCAAGTCGCTGGCGATCATCTACGACATGAGCCCCGACGAGCTGACCTCGCGGCTGATCGAGTGGGGCGTCCTCTCCCCCGGCATGGAGGGCATCGCCAGCAGCGGGGACGACGAGGACGACGACGACCTCGACCCGCACTGGGAGCGCCGCCGCAGCCCGCGCTGACACGGACTGCCCGCTCCTCGCCGGCGTCGCCCGCGCTGCTGAACGGGCAACGCGAGAGAACGGCGGGCGGTCCCGCGGGAAGGGTCCCGGCCGCGACGGTCGGGGCCCTCGCCGTCTGCCCGCGGGTTGAGCCGCGCCACCTGACGTGCAGCCGCGTCGTGGCGCGGCTCCCCGTCCGTCCGCCCGGGTCGACCCGGACGGCGACGCTGCTCGGCGCGGACCTCAGCGTTTCGTTACCACCGCTCGCGCCCGCCCTGTGCCAAGGTGTGCCCCCCCAGCAGCGAGGAGGCGGCATGCCGGCCGTGCACATGGTCGGGGTCTCGAAGACCTACCGGCGACGCGGGCGGGCCCCGCAGAAGGCGCTCGACGAGCTCGACCTGCTCGTGGAGACCGGCGGCGTGCACGGCTTCCTCGGGCCCAACGGCTCGGGCAAGACGACCACGATCCGCGTGCTGCTCGGGCTGATCGCGGCCGACGGCGGCGAGGCGCGCCTGTTCGACCGGCCGGTCCCGGACGCCCTGCCCGACGTCATCGGCGACGTCGGCGCGCTGGTCGAGACGCCGCTGTTCTTCCCCGGCTTCTCCGGCCGGCTCAACCTGCGGCTGCTGGCCGAGGCGTCGGGGGTCTCCCGGGCCCGTGTCGAGGAGGTCCTCGAGCTGGTCGACCTCAGCGACCGCGCCGAGGACCGGTTCAAGGGCTACTCGCTCGGCATGAAGCAGCGGCTGGGCATCGCCGCGGCGCTGCTGAAGGCGCCCCGGCTGCTGATCCTCGACGAGCCGAGCAACGGGCTCGACCCGGCCGGCATCCGCGACGTCCGTGAGCTGATCCGCCGGCTCGGCAGCGACGGGCGGACGACCGTGCTGCTGTCCTCCCACCTGCTCACCGAGATCCAGCAGGTGTGCGACTCGGTCACGATCCTCGCCCGCGGACGGCGGGTCGCCCACGGACTCGTGGCCGAGGTGCTGGCCAGCCGCGCCTCCGGCGACGTCCGGGTCCTCGTGGCCGACCTGCCGGCCGCCGCGGCCGTCCTCACCGGCGCCGGCTTCGCCGTGTCGCCCGCCCCCGACGCCGCCCTGCTCGTGCACGCGGTGGCGACGCCGTCCGAGATCACCCGCGTGCTGGCCGACGCCGGTCACTACCTGGAGGAGCTGACCCCGCTGTCCGCCGACCTCGAGAGCGCCTTCCTCGCGATCACCGGGGACCAGGCGTGAGCGCCCCCACCGCCGCACCGCCGGCCGAGCGCAACGGCAGCCTGCTGCGCGCCGAGACCCACCGCTTCCGCGCCCGGCTGTTCATCCGGGGCATCCTGGCGCTCGCCGTCCTCGGCTGGCTGATCGCGGTCGCCGTCGGGCTCAGCTCCTACGGTCACCCCGGTGCGGCCGAGCTGGGCGCCGCCCGGCAGCAGCAGCAGGAAGCGGTGCTGAGCGCCGACCAGGGCCGGGAGCAGTGCCTGACCGACCCGAACCGGCCGGACGACGTCCCCGCCGAGCAGTTCTGCGGCCCGCCGATCACCGAGGCCGACATCCCGCTCGATCAGTTCATCGCCGACCCGCCGTTCTCGTTCGCGGCGAACGGGCAGGACGGCGCCCTCGGGTTCGCCGCCGCGTCCGCCGTCCTGGCGTTCCTGCTGGGCGCCACCTGGATCGGCGCCGAGTGGTCGACCCGCTCGATCGTCGCGCTGCTGTTCTGGGAGCCGCGGCGGTACAAGGTCATGGCCACCAAGATCGGCATGCTGGTGGGCGCGGCGGCGCTGTTCGGCGTCCTCGCCCAGGCGGCCTGGCTGGCGATGGCCGGCATCCTCGACGTGGTCGCCGGGGACGGCGCCGCGCTGCCGGCCGGGTTCTGGGACGAGCTGCTCGCCACCCAGGGCCGGGCCGTCGTGCTGACCGTGCTGGCGGCCCTGGGCGGGTTCGCGATCGCCAACCTGGTGCGCAACACCGGCGCGGCCCTCGGCGCCGGGTTCGTCTACTTCGCCGTCGTGGAGTCCGCGATCCGCGGGCTGCGGCCGGCCTGGGAGCCGTGGCTGCTCACCAACAACGCCGTCGCCCTGCTCAACCCCGGCGGGCTTCGGGTGTTCCTCGAGATCGGGCCGCTGGACGAGAACGGGTTCGCCGCGACGAAGGAGTACGTGATCGGCAACCTGCAGGGCGGCGTCGTCCTCACGGTCGCCGCCGCCGTGCTGGTGGGCGCGGGAGTCGTCCTGTTCGCCCGCCGCGACCTGCACTGACCGCGGCGCGGACGAGGAAGGGCTCCTCCCGGTCGGGGTGGTGACGGGAGGAGCCCTTCGTTCATCGGCCCCGGGCCCAGCGGCCGGGGGCTCCGGTCACGGCGCCGTCAGGGGTGGCGGCGGGGTGCCCAGCGGCAACGTGTCGGGGGTGAGCCGGTTGGCCGCCGGCACGGGCGACGGGAAGCCGAGGACGGCGAGCCGGCCGCGGACCTGGTTCTGCGCCTGGCAGTCCTGGACGCAGTTCGTCGGCGGGTTGGCCACCTCGACGGCGTCCTCACCGGTCACGAAGCCCATCCGGCCGCCGCTGGCGACGTCCCAGATCGACTGCTTGCCGCAGTGGCCGACCGTGATGACCGGCGGACCCACGGTGTCGCAGCCAGGCTGGCTGATCCGGGTGGCGACCTGCGCGCTGTCCCGGGCGACCAGGTTCCGGGCGGCGGGGCTGTCGTTGGCGATGTTGACCCGGGCGCTCACCTGGACGCAGAACTGCCCGGGCGGTCCCGTCTGCACGCTGGTGCAGCCCGAGCCGAGGAACTGGCCGATGCGGGCGCGGAAGTTCGGGTTGTCGAAGTAGAACGACTGCCCGCCCAGCGTGTGCACGATGCGGGTGCGGGTGCCGTCCCCGCGCTCGGGCTCCATCTGGAAGATGCCGCCCTGCGCGCAGTCCTTGGCCTGGATCTTCATCGACAGCCCGGTTCCGGTGCGCCCGAGCTCGACCGCGTCCTTGTCCAGCTCGACGGAGATCCCGCTGGTGAGCGTCAGGCCACGGTGGTCGGGGATCTTGCTCGCCCACACCACGGTCGGGGCGGTCACCATGCGCAGCGGGTTGGGCGCCCCGGTGAACAGGTGGTCGAACACCGCGAAGTCACCGGCGCGCACCGTGAACTCGTTGTGGACGCCGCGCACGATGAACCGCTCGCCCAGGTTGGCGGCCGGGATCGTCGTCCGCACCCGGCTGCCCGTGCGACCGTTGGCGACGATCCGGCCGGTGCTCGCGTTGACCAGCTGGAAGCCGCCGCCCTCGCAGGCCTTGGACGAGGCCGCCTGCGCCGGTGAGGCCAGGGCGATCATCGGGACCAGCAGGGCGAACGCGATCAGGGCCCCGCGCACGCGGCGGGTGGAACGGCCTGGAC
This sequence comes from Geodermatophilus sp. SMS 5-13, assembly GCF_059428245.1. NCBI lineage: Bacteria > Bacillati > Actinomycetota > Actinomycetes > Geodermatophilales > Geodermatophilaceae > Geodermatophilus > Geodermatophilus sp. SMS 5-13. The sequence continues at coordinate 2,517,290 of NZ_CP165729.1, read as the reverse complement.
GTCTTCGGTCAGGGGCGGCTGCGCTCATGTGTCCTCCTCGGAGTGGGTTTCGCCACCCTGGGAGAAAGCTGGGAGCGCCGACCACTGGCGGTTCGTCGTACGACCAGACCTCTGACCTGCGCTTTCGACCCTCGGGCGGGCCGGAGCACGGGGGCGTCCCCGGACAGCAAAGGGCTCCTCCCGGCGGGGGTCCGGGAGGAGCCCTTCGGTCAGCGACCCGGGACGAGGGCGGGGGTCCCGCGTCCCGGTGGCGACGACGGAGTCACCTTGGCGGGCCGCCGGGTCCCCCGGCCATAGGCCGATGGTCGTACGACTTTGAACTGCTTCCGGGGGCGTCGCCGCTGGTCAGCGGCCCAGGGGCGGGTCCGGCTAGACCTTGGCCTCGGCGATCGCCCCGAGGACGCCGTTGACGAAGGCCGGCGAGTCGTCGGTGGACAGCACCTTGGCCAGCTCCACGGCCTCGTCGATGACGACGGCGTCGGGCACGTCGTCGGCCCAGAGCAGCTCGAACACCGCCATCCGGAGGATCGCGCGGTCGACGTCGGGCAGCCGCTCCAGCGACCAGCCGGACGCGTGCTCGTCGATCAGCCGGTCGATGTCCGGGGCGTGCCCGGCGACGCCCTCGACCAGCCGGACGGTGTAGTCGTTCACCGGCGGCTGGCCGGTGGCGACCTCCTCGGCGAGCTGCTCGCGGCGGTCACGACCGCGCAGGTCGGCCGCGTAGAGGACGTCGACGGCGCGCTTGCGCGCCTTGGACCGTGCGGCCACAGCGAGATCAGTTGACGCGGCCGAGGTACCGGCCGTCGCGGGTGTCGACCTTGAGCTTGTCGCCGGTGTTGACGAACAGCGGCACCTGGATCTGCGCGCCGGTCTCCAGCGTCGCCGGCTTGGTGCCGCCGGTGGAGCGGTCGCCCTGCAGCCCGGGGTCGGTGTGCTGGACGACGAGCTCCATGGTCACCGGCAGCTCGACGTAGAGCGGCGTCCCCTCGTGGACGGCGACGGTCGCCTCGGTGTTCTCCAGCAGGTAGTCCGCGCCCGAGCCGACGGTCTCGGCCGGCACGTGGATCTGGTCGTAGGTGTCGCCGTCCATGAAGACGAAGTCCGCGCCGTCCTTGTACAGGTAGGTCATGCCGCGCTTGTCGACGGTCGCCGTCTCGACCTTGGTGCCGGCGTTGAAGGTGCGGTCGACCACCTTGCCCGAGAGCACGTTCTTGAGCGTGGTGCGCACGAACGCGCCGCCCTTGCCCGGCTTGACGTGCTGGAACTCGGTGACGGTCCAGAGCTGGCCGTCGAGGTTGAGGACCAGGCCGTTCTTGAGGTCGTTGGTGGTAGCCATCTAGAGGACCAGCAGTTCCTTGCTCGTGAGGGTCAACAACTCGGGCGCGTCCGCCGTGACGACGAGCGTGTCCTCGATCCGGACACCGCCGTGGCCGGGCAGGTAGACCCCGGGCTCCACGGTGACGGCCATGCCGCCGGCCAGCCTACCCGCGCCGAGCGGGCCGATGCCCGGCGCCTCGTGGATCTCCAGCCCCACGCCGTGGCCCAGGCCGTGGGTGAAGTGCTCGGCGTGCCCGGCCTCGGCGATCACGTCGCGCGAGGCCGCGTCGACGGCGACGACGTCCGTGCCCACGGCCAGCGCCGCCCGGCCGGCCGCCTGCGACGCCGCGACCAGGTCGTAGATCTCCCGCTGCCAGTCCGCCGCGTGCCCGAGCACCAGCGTCCGGGTCATGTCCGAGTGGTACCCGTCGACGGTGGCGCCGAAGTCCAGCTTGAGGAAGTCGCCGGCGCGCAGCTCGGTCGTGTCCGGCCGGTGGTGCGGGATCGCCGAGTTGGCCCCGGCGGCCACGATCGTCTCGAAGGACGGCGCCTCGGCGCCGAGCGCGAGCATGCGCGCGTCGAGCTCGCGGCCCACCTGCAGCTCGGTGCGCCCCGGCCGCAGCGCCCCCTCGGCGGCGAGCTCCGCCAGCGCCTGGTCGGCGATCGCGCAGGCCCGGCGCAGCGACTCGATCTCGTCGTCGTCCTTGACCGCCCGCTGCGCCTCGACCGCGCGGCGGATGCTGGTCAGCTCCGGCACCGGCCGCCCCGGGGCGGCGTCGGCGAGCACCGCCTCCAGCGCCGCGAGGCCGTCGACGGTGAGGTGGTGGCTCTCGTAGCCCAGGCGGCCCGCGCCGCGGCGCACCGCCTCGGCGGCCAGCGCGGCGACCGTGTTGCGGTCGATGAGCAGCTCGACGTCGGGCACCTGCGTGCCGGCCTGGGTGGTGTAGCGGCCGTCGGTGCCGAGGACGTCGTCGCCGTCGGTGCGCACGAGCAGCGCGCCGTTGGAGCCGGTGAACCCGGTCAGGTACCGCACGTTGAGCAGGTTGGTGACCAGGACGGCGTCCAGCCCGCGCTCGGCGGCGGTCTTGCGCAGCTGCGCGCGCCGTACGGCGGTACGGCTCACCGCACGCCCCGCAGCGCCATCCACTGCAGCGCGAGCACGTAGCCCTCGACGCCGAGGCCGGCGACGACGCCGGTCGCGATGCCGGAGACGTAGGAGTGGTGCCGGAACTCCTCGCGCCGGTGGATGTTGGTGATGTGCACCTCGATCACCGGGGCGCCGACCATGGCGAGGGCGTCGCGCAGCACGACGGAGGTGTGCGACCAGCCAGCCGGGTTGATCACCACCGGGTCGTTGGCCTCGGCGGCCTCGTGCACCCAGCGCAGCAGCTCGGCCTCGTCGTCGGTCTGGCGGACCTGCACGGGCATCTCGAGCTCGTGCGCCGTCTTCTCGATCACCTCGACCAGCTGGGCGTAGGTGACCGCGCCGTACTTGTCCGGTTCGCGGGTGCCGAGCCGGCCGAGGTTGGCGCCGTTGAGGACCTGGATGGTCACTGTTCCTCCACTGCTGCCCAGGCGGCGTCGAGCCAGGCCTGGTCGGGGTCGGTCAGGATGGTCGGGTTGCCGAGACCGTCGAGGACGACGAACCGCAGCGAGGCGCCGCGGGCCTTCTTGTCCACGCGCATGACCGACTGCAGCCGGCCCCAGTCGCCGCGGTAGCGGGTGGCCAGGCCCATCGCGGTCACGAGCGCGCGGTGCCGGTCGACCTCGGCCCGGGTGAGCAGCCCGGCCTGTCCGGCGAGCTCGGCGGCGAACACCAGCCCGACGGCGACCGCCTCGCCGTGCCGCCAGCCGAAGTCCTCGACCCGCTCGATCGCGTGGCCGAGGGTGTGCCCGTAGTTGAGGAACTCGCGCACACCCGTGTCGAAGAGGTCCTCTCCCACCGCCTCGGCCTTGACCCGCACGGCGCGCTCGATGAGCTCGACGGCGTCCCGGCGCCCGGTCGGGTCGGCGTCGAGCAGCTCGAGGATCCGGCCGTCGGCGATGAACCCGCACTTGACCACCTCGGCCAGCCCGGAGCGGAACTCCGCCTCGGGCAGCCCGGCCAGCACGTCGGTGTCGGCCAGGACGGCAGACGGGGGGTGGAAGGCGCCGACCAGGTTCTTGCCGGCGCCGGTGTTGATGCCGGTCTTGCCCCCGACCGCGGCGTCGACCATGCCCAGCAGGCTGGTCGGCACCTGCACCACCCGGACACCGCGGGTCCAGGTGGCGGCGAGGAACCCGGCGAGGTCGGTGACCGCTCCCCCGCCGATGCCGACGACCGCGTCGGAGCGGGTGAGCCCCAGCCGGCCGAACTCCTCCCACGCCCCCGCGGCGACGTCGGCCGTCTTCGCCGCCTCGCCGTCGGGGACGACGACCGCCTCGGCGCCCACCCCGGCGGTCTGCAGCGTCTCGACCGCGGCGCCGGCGACCGCGGCCAGCGGCGGGGCGTGCACCACCGCGGCGCGGGGGGTGCCGGCGAGCGCCATCGACAGCTCGGTCACCGCGCCCGGGCCGATGACGACGTCGTAGGGCTGTGCACCTGCCACCAGGACGCGCCTCACCGCGCCGCCTCCGTCAGCCCGGCGAGCACCTCGGCCGTGATCTCCTCCGGCGTGCGGCCGCCGGTGTGCGCGGTGAGCGTGGCGACCTCGCCGTAGAGCGGCGCCCGGGTCTCCAGCATCGTGCGCAGCATCGCGCGCGGGTTGACGCCGAGGATCGGCCGGTCCCGGGAGAGGCCCACCCGCTTGGCGGCCGTGGGCAGGTCGACGTCCAGCCAGACGACCGCGCCGCCGTCCCGCCCGTAGGCCACCAGCAGCGCGCGGGTCGCCGCGCTGGTCACCGCTCCCCCGCCGAGCGCCAGGACGCCGTCGTGCTCGGCCATCGCCCGGGCCACGGCGGCCGCCTCCAGCGCCCGGAAGTGCGGCTCGCCGTGCTGCACGAACAGGTCGGCGACGCTGGTGCCGGCCTCGGCCTCGACGTCGTGGTCGGTGTCCCGGAAGGCCACGCCCAGCGCCGCGGCCAGCGCCGTCCCGACGGTGGTCTTGCCCGACGCCGGCGGCCCGACCAGCACCGCGAGAGGCCGGGTCATCGGATGGTCAGCGCGTCGAGGTAGGCCTGCGCGTTGCGGCGGGTCTCGGCCACCGAGTCGCCACCGAACTTCTCCAGCGCGGCGTCGGCGAGCACGAGGGCGACCATCGCCTCCATCACGACGCTGCCGCGGGGCACCGCGCAGGCGTCGCTGCGCTGGTTGATGGCCACCGCGGCCTCGCCCGTGGCGACGTCGACGGTCTGCAGCGCGCGGGGCACGGTGGAGATCGGCTTCATCGCGGCGCGGACGCGCAGCACCTCGCCGTTGGTCATGCCGCCCTCGATGCCGCCCGCCCGGTCGGTGACCCGGCGGACGCGGCCCCCCTCGGTGACGATCTCGTCGTGGGCGACCGAGCCGCGCCGGCGGGCGGTCTCCAGCCCGTCGCCCACCTCGACGGCCTTGACCGACTGCACGCCCATGAGCGCGGCGGCCAGCCGCGAGTCCAGCCGGCGGTCCCAGTGCACGTGGCTGCCCAGGCCCGGCGGCAGGCCGTGCACGACGACCTCGATGACGCCGCCGAGGGTGTCGCCGTTCTTCCGGACGTCGTCGATCTCGGCGACCATGCGCTCGCTGGTCGCCGGGTCGGCGCAGCGCACCGGGTCGTCGTCGATGCGGCCGTTGTCGTGCGGGCCGGGAACGACACCGTCGGGGACGGTCACCGGCCCGATCGCGACGACGTGGCTGACCACCTCGACCCCGAGGGCCTGCCGCAGGAACGCCTGCGCCACGGCGCCGAGCGCCACCCGGGCCGCGGTCTCGCGGGCGCTGGCCCGCTCGAGCACGGGGCGGGCGTCGTCGAAGCCGTACTTCTGCATGCCGGCCAGGTCGGCGTGCCCGGGGCGGGGGCGGGTCAGCGGGGCGTTGCGCGCCTGCCCGGCCAGCACCTCCGGCTCCACCGGGTCGGCCGACATGACCGTCGTCCACTTGGGCCACTCGGTGTTGCCCACCTGGATCGCGATCGGGCCGCCCTGGGTCCGGCCGTGGCGGACGCCGCCGGTGAAGGTGACCTCGTCCTGCTCGAAGGACATGCGCGCGCCGCGGCCGTGGCCGAGGCGGCGGCGGGCGAGGGCGACGTCGACGTCCGTGGTCCGGACCTCGACGCCGGCCGGGAGGCCTTCGAGGATGGCGGTGAGCTGCTGGCCGTGCGACTCACCGGCGGTCAGCCAGCGCAACATGCCGCGAATTCTGCCAGGCGGGGAACGGCGCTCCGCGCTACGGCAGGGGAACCGGCCCCGCAAGGGTGAGCGCGGCGGCGGCGCCGAGCAGCAGCGGCGGGCCGAACGGGACGGCGGTGCGCCAGCCCGCGCGGCGCGTCACCAGCAGGGCGACCGACACCAGCGCGCCGCAGACCAGGCCGAGGAACACGCCGGCGAGCAGCACGCCCCAGCCCACCCAGCCGAGCACCAGGCCGAGCAGTCCCAGCAGCTTGACGTCGCCGAAGCCGAGCCCCTCCGGGGAGACGACCGCGCCCAGCGCCGCCACCCCGAAGGCGGCGGCCGCGGCCAGGACGGCGCGCAGCAGCACCGGCCAGGTGCCCAGCAGCGCGGCGTCGGCGACCAGCGCGGCCGCGCAGACGGCGGCGGCCGGACAGGTGACGACGTCCGGCAGCCGGTGACCGGCCAGGTCCACCGCGGCCAGCACCGGCGCGGCGCCGGCCAGCCAGACGAACGCGGCCGTGGCCGGGCGCGCGCCGGTCAGCGCGACGGCCCCCGGCAGCAGCGCGGCGACGGCGAGCCCGGTGAGGACGACGGCGAGCGCCGAGGGACGGGCGGCCCGGTCCCGGGCGGCCAGCCGGGCCGAGGCCTGCGCCAGCCACGGGCCGGTGAGCAGGCCGGCCACGGCCAGGAGGGCGAGCACGCGTCAGCGCGCGTCGAGGGCGGTGTCGAGGGCGAGGCGCATCTCGGCGATCGGCGCCGGCTGGCCGGTCATCAGCTCGACCTGCAGGGTCGCCTGCCAGAACAGCACCTCGAGCCCGCTGATCACCCGGCCGCCGGCGTTCTCCACCCGGTGCGCCAGCGGAGTCGGCCACGGCGCGTAGAGCACGTCGAGCACCGTCTGGCCGGGTCGCCAGCCGAGGCCCAGCAGCGCCGGCTGCCCGTCGATCGGCACCGTGCTGACCACGACCGGGGCGTCGACGACGGCGCCGGCCAGCGGCACGACGGTCGTCGTCAGGCCCAGCACGCCGAGCACCCGCAGCAGCTCGGCGGCCCGCGCCGGCTCGCGGACGACGACGTCGATCCGCTCGGCGCCGAGCGAGGCCAGCGCGACCGCCGCCGCGACGGCGGTGCCGCCCGCGCCGAGGATCGCGGCGTGCGGCGCCCGCTCGACCCCGCCGAGCTGCAGCGCCATGCCGACGCCGGTGACGTCGGTGTTCTCCGCCCGCCAGCCCGTGTCGGTGCGGACCAGGGTGTTCGCCGCCCCGAGCAGCCGCGGCAGCGGCTCCGCCTCGTCGGCGGCGGCGACCGCGGCCTGCTTGCAGGGCATGGTGACGGAGAAGCCCCGCCACTCCTCCCCCAGGCCGGCCAGCAGCACGGGGACGTCGTCGGCGCCCAGGTCGAGCGCGTCGTAGGTCCAGTCGGTCAGCCCGAGCGCCGCGTACGCCGCCCGGTGCAGCAGCGGCGAGAGCGAGTGGCTGACCGGCCGGCCGATGACCGCTGCCCTCACGGGGCACCGCCCGGCCGGCCGGTCGCTCGCGCGCTCATCCGCCGGGGTGCTCCCGCAGCCACTGCTGGAACAGCGCCACGTTGGCGCTGTGCTCCTCGGCGGTGACCGCGAACCGGGTCTCGCCGGAGTCGGGGTTCACCACCACGAAGAACAGCCAGTCCCCCGGCGTCGGGTTCAGGACGGCGCGGATCGCGTCCTCCCCCGGGTTGCCGATCGGACCCGGCGGCAGGCCCGGGTGCAGGTAGGTGTTGTACGGCGAGGGGTTCGCCCGGTCCTCCGGGGTCGTGGTGATCCCGGTCTTGCCGTTGGCGTAGTTGACCGTGGTGTCCAGCTGCAGCGGCATGCTGATGCGCAGCCGGTTCTCCAGCACCTGGGCGACCTTGGCCATGTCCTCGGTGGAGCTCGCCTCGGCCTGCACGAGGCTGGCCTTGGTGAGCACCGTGAGGCGCTGGTCCTCCGGCACGGCGAGCTCGTCGAGCGCCTGCGTGGTGCGGGCGACCATCCCGCTCAGCACGTCGGCCGCGGTGTCGCCGGGCTCGACGTCGTAGGTGGCCGGGAAGAGGAAGCCCTCGAGGGAGCCGTTGGCGTAGGCGGGCAGGCCGAGCGCGGCCGGGTCCGCGGCCGCCGCCTGCAGGTCGGCGATCGGCAGGTCGGACGAGTCGGCGATGCGCTGCAGCGTCTCGGTCACGATCAGGCCCTCGGGGACCGTCACCCGGGAGACCAGCCGCGACGCGGGGTCGAGCAGCAGGTCCAGCGCGGCCGCGCCGCTCATCTGCTTGCGCAGCCGGTAGACGCCCGCGGTGATCCCCATGGCGGCGGGCTCGGTCTCGGCCGCGTCGACGAACGGGCTCACCGACGCGATGACGTCGGCGTCGGCGAGCGTGCGGGCGATGTCGCTGAGCGTGTCGCCGTTCTGCACCCGGATGTCGACGCTGCCGGAGCCCTGACCGCTGTAGTCCTCCGCGGTGAACAGCCCGAGCAGCTTCTGGCCCCCGAAGAACACGCCGCCGATCAGCGCGGCGAGGACGAGCAGCGCGACCGCGACCGCCACCGGACGGCGGCGCCGCCGCCGGCCGCCGCGCCGGTCGTACGGCTGGACGGGGATGTCCTCGTCGTACAGCTCGTCCTCGTGGAGCTCGTCGCCGAGAACGGTGTCGTGAAGATCGTCGTGGACCTCGTCGTGGAGGTCCTCGTGGAGGTCGTGCTCCTCGGCGCGCCGGCGCCCGCGGCGTCCGCGCCGGGGGGCGTCGTCGACGTGGGCGCCGATGACCTCGAGCCCGCCGGTCTCGTCGCCCCACGCGTCCGCGTCGAGCTCGTGGGCGTCGGTGGGGGCCTCGTCGTCGTGGAGCTCGTACGGCTCGTCCGACGGCGGGAGCGGCAGCGCCGACTGGGCCTCGGTCGGCGCATCGGCGCCGCCGGCCGGGGCGTCCGGGCGCCGGCTCAGCCGCGACCACGCGCCCGGCGGGGGCGGGGGCAGCGGGGCCGACGGGTGCCGGCCGGCGTCGTCGGGGGCGCTGCGCCAGCCCGACGGCGCGTCGTCGCCGGAGCGACGGGGTTCGGGGCGCTCGGGTCCGTCCCCGGAGTGCCGCCACTCGAGCGGCACGGGCCCGGTGTCCTCGGCGTAGCGGTCCACCGGGCCGGGGACGCGGGGCATCCCGGCCGTGGTCGCGGCGGCGGCCAGGACGTCGGCGCGGCGGTGCTGCGGGGTCGGCGTCCAGGCAGCGGTGTCGTCCTCCGCCCAGTCGCGCGGGGCGGAGTCGGTGGCGCGGCGGCCGTAGGCCTGCGGCGCGGGGCGGGGGGTCCGGGAGGCCGGGACGCCGCTCGCGTCGTCGTCGGGCGAGGCGTGCCGCCCGCGGGGACGCGGCGCTCCCGGGCCGGTCACGGCGTGGACCCCCGCGAATCGAGGAAGTGCTGCAGGATCACCACAGCGGCGGCCTGGTCGATCACCGAGCGCTGCGCGCGGCTGTCGCGGCCTGCTTCCCGGAGGGATTGGGCGGCGGTCACGGTGGAGAGCCTTTCGTCGACGAGGTGCACGGGCACGTCACCTATGCGCCCGGCCAGGGCCCGAGAGTAGGCGGTGGCGTCCTCGGCCGAGGCGCCCGACGCACCCGAGAGGTGCTTCGGTTCCCCCACGACCACCTCCGTCACCTCGTGTTCCACCACGAGCGAGGCCAGCCGGTCCAGGTCCGACTCGTCCTTGGCCCGCTTGACCGTCTCCAGCGGGCTGGCGAGCGTGCCGGTGGCGTCGGACAGCGCCACCCCGACGCGCACGGTGCCGACGTCGACCCCCATCACCCGGCCGCCGCGGCGGGCCGGCCGGTTCGGGCGCGGCGGCACCTGCAGGCCGGCCGGCCAGCCCTTGGACAGGTCGATCTCGGCGGTCTCGTGCGAGACCGGAGGAAAGCCCTGGGTCAGGTCGATCTCGGTGGTCGGGTGGTACTGCGGCTGGCCGGACGGATTCGTGCGCGGCCGCGCGGGCGGCACTGCGGGCAGCTTCCGCTTCCGCTCGCCGACCGGGCCGGTGTCCTCCGGGTTCCACTCGCTCACGAGTTTGTTACCTCCCTACGGCGGCCGCGACCGCCTCTTCTCCGGCCTTGAGCGCCGCAGGGATCCCCGCGGGATCGGTGCCACCGCCCTGGGCCACGTCGGGCTTGCCGCCACCGCGCCCGCCGACGGGCGCCGCGGCCGCCTTGATCAGGTCGCCGGCCGAGAGCCCGCGCCCGACCGCGGCCGGGTTGAGCGCGGCGACGAGGGCCACCTTGCCGCCGGCCTCGGAGGCGAGCAGGACGACGGCGGGGCGGTCGGCGGGCAGCCGCCCCCGGACGTCGAGGGCCAGCGTGCGCAGGTCGCCGCCGCCCAGGCCGCCGGGCGCGCCGGTGACCACCGAGACGCCGTCGAGGTCCCGGGCGTCCTGGGCGAGGGTGCCGGCCGCGGCGACGGTCTGCTGGGCGCGCAGCTCGGCGAGCTCCTTGTCCACGTCGCGCAGCCGGGCGAGCATGCCGCTCACCCGCTCGACCAGCCCGTCGGTCGGGGTCTTGAGCAGCTCGCCGAGCTGGCGGACGAGGTCGCGCTCGCGCGCCAGGTAGCGGAACCCGTCGAGGCCGACGACCGCCTCCACGCGCCGCGCCCCCGAGCCGACCGAGGACTCGCCGGTCAGCGCCAGCGGGCCGATCTGCGCGCTGCCGCGCACGTGCGTGCCGCCGCAGAGCTCCCGCGACCACGGGCCGCCGATCTCGACCACGCGCACCTGCTCGCCGTAGGTCTCTCCGAACAGCGCCAGGGCGCCGATCGCCTGCGCCTCGGGCAGCGACATGTAGGTGGCGGTCACCTGGTGGTCGGCGCGGACGGCGGCGTTGGCGACCTCCTCGATGTCGTGCCGCTGCTGCTGGGTCAGCGCGCCCTGCCAGGCGAAGTCCAGCCGGAGGTAGCCGGGCCGGTTGTACGAGCCCGACTGCAGCGCCTGCGGCCCGAGCACCTGCCGCAGCGCGGCGTGCACCACGTGGGTGCCGGAGTGCGCCTGGCACGCCGAGAGCCGCCACTCGCGGTCGACCTCGGCCACCAGCTCGGCGCCGGTCCGCAGCTCGCCCTCGAGGACGCGCACCTGGTGGGCCACCAGGCCCTTGACCGGCCGCTGCACGTCGAGCACCTCGGCGCGGCCGCCGTCCCAGGTCAGCAGGCCGGCGTCGGCGATCTGCCCACCGGACTCCGCGTAGAACGGCGTGCGGTCGAGCACGACGCGGGTGATCTCCCCCGGGCCGGCGACGGCCTCGGTGCCGGACTCCTCCAGCTCCGACACGACCCCGAGAACCAGCGAGTCGGTGCGCAGGGTGTCGTAGGCCCGCCAGTCGGTGGGGCCGTGCTCGGCGAGCAGCTGGCGGTAGGCCAGGACGTCGACCGAGCCGGTCTTCTTGGCACGGGCGTCGGCGCGGGCCCGGTCGCGCTGCTGCTGCATGAGCGCGCGGAAGCCCTGCTCGTCGACGGTGACGCCCTGCTCGGCGGCCATCTCGAGGGTGACGTCGATCGGGAAGCCGTAGGTGTCGTGCAGGCTGAACGCCTGCTCGCCGGACAGCCGCGGGGAGCCGGACGCCTTGGCCTGCCGGACGGCGGTGTCGAACAGCGTCGTCCCCTGGGACAGGGTGCGCCGGAACGCCTCCTCCTCGGCGTAGGCGACGGCGGAGATGCGGTCGAAGTCGGCGGCCAGCTCGGGGTAGCTCGGGCTCATCGCGTCGCGGGAGACCGGCAGCAGCTCCGGGAGCGTGGCGTCGTCGACGCCGAGCCGCTTCATCGAGCTGATCGCCCGGCGCAGCAACCGCCGCAGGATGTAGCCGCGGCCCTCGTTGCCCGGGGTGACGCCGTCGCCGATGAGCATCAGGCCGCTGCGGATGTGGTCGGCCACGACCCGCAGCTGCACGTCGTCGGCGTGGTCACGCCCGTAGGTCACGCCGGACAGGTCGGCGGCCCGGTGCAGCACCGGCGAGACCTCGTCGATCTCGTAGAGGTTGTTCACGCCCTGCAGCAGGTACGCGACCCGCTCCAGGCCCATGCCGGTGTCGATGTTCTTCCTGGGCAGGTCGCCGACGATGCGGAAGTCCTCCTTGGACTGCACGTCGTCGAGCTGGTACTGCATGAAGACGAGGTTCCAGATCTCCAGGAACCGGTCCTCGTCGACGACCGGGCCGCCGTCCTGGCCGTGCTCGGGGCCGCGGTCGTAGTAGATCTCGCTGCACGGGCCGCCCGGGCCGGGCTGGCCGGTGTGCCAGTAGTTGTCCTTGAGCCCGCGGCGCTGGATCCGCTCCTCGGGCAGGCCGGCGATCCGCTTCCAGGCGTCGGCGGCCTCGTCGTCGTCGAGGTAGACGGTGACCCAGATCTTCTCGGGGTCGAAGCCCAGCTTGCCGTCGGCCTGGGAGCCGGTGACGAGGTCCCAGGCGTGCTGGATCGCGCCCTCCTTGAAGTAGTCGCCGAAGGAGAAGTTGCCGTTCATCTGGAAGAACGTGCCGTGGCGGGTGGTCTTGCCCACCTCCTCGATGTCGAGGGTGCGCACGCACTTCTGCACGCTGGTGGCCCGCGGGTAGGGCGCGGGCTCCCGCCCGGTCAGGTACGGGATGAACGGCACCATGCCGGCGACCGTGAACAGCAGCGACGGGTCGGGCGACACCAGCGAGGCGCTGGGGACGACGGTGTGGCCGCGCTCCGCGAAGTGCTCGAGGAAGCGGCGGCGGATCTCGGCGGTCTGCATTCGGCTCTACTTCGTCCGTGGTGTCTTCGGTAGGGACGGCGCCCGCCCCCGGTGATCAGTTATCGGCGGCGTGCCGGCCGGGCAGCACCGACGGCAGCGCGAGCTGCTCGCGGGCGGGCAGCGGTGCGTCGAGGCCGGTGCCGGAGCGCAGCTCCGCCTCGCGCTCGGCGGCCGCGGCCCGCACGTCGGCGCCGAAGTCGCCGATCGCCTCGGCGAGCTCGCGCAGCCCGTCGGCCAGCGAGCCCAGGATCCCGGCGGGGGTCATCTTCTCGGCGGCGGCGGAGAGCTTGCGCACCACCAGCGCGCCGATGGTGATGCCCATCGCCAGCCAGAACAGCCGGCGCATCAGGCGGCCCGCCGGGCGGCACGGCGCGCGCGGCGCGCGTCCTTGTCCCGCTGGGCGGCCTCGGCGATCGCCTGGCCCTCCCGCTTCTTGCGGGCGGCGCTGCGCACGCCGTAGCTGAACGCGGCCACCTTGATCAGCGGGCTGCCGAGCGTGGCGGCGACGATGCTGCTCAGCGCGGCGACGTTGCTGGACACGTTGGCCGCGTTGCCGGTGATGTCGTCCACCCGCTCCAGGTTGCTGTTCACGTGCGCGACCGTGGTGTTGGCCTGCAGCAGGATCGGTGCGGCCTGCTCCCGGGTCTGCCGGATGGTCAGCGTGGTCTCGTCGAGGACCCGGCCGAGCTTGAGCAGCGGGATGGCCAGGAGCAGCACCAAGAGCACCAAGGCGAGGGCTGCGATCAGTCCGGCCCACTCTCCTGCGGACACGCGGTCTTCTCCTGTCGTCGCGGCGGCACCGGGTGCGACGACCCGGCGTGGTCACAGTAGCCGGGGCGCTCCGCCGCTGTCCGTCCGTACCGGCGGTCAGCGGCGGCGCAGGATGGCGCGCAGCTTGGCCAGCCGGGCCGCGATGGCGCCCTCCGCGCCGCGGTTCGTGGGCCGGTAGTAGTCGCGGCCGACGAGGGCGTCGGGCGGGTACTGCTGGGGCACGATGCCGTCGGGGTGGTCGTGCGGGTAGACGTAGGTCCTGCCGTGGCCCAGCTTCTTCGCCCCGGCGTAGTGGGCGTCGCGCAGCCCGGGCGGCACCGGGCCGGCCCGCCCGGCCCGCACGTCGGCGACCGACTCGCCGATCCCCACCGTGATCGCGTTCGACTTGGGCGCGGTGGCCAGGTGGACCACCGCGTGCGCCAGGGGGAAGTGCCCCTCGGGCATGCCGATGAGGGCCACCGCCGAGGCCGCGGCCACCGCCGTCTGCAGCGCCGTCGGGTCGGCCATGCCGATGTCCTCGCTGGCGGAGATGACCAGCCGGCGGGCGATGAACCGCGGGTCCTCCCCCGCCTCGACCATGCGGGCGAGGTAGTGCAGCGCGGCGTCGACGTCGGAGCCGCGGATCGACTTGATCAGCGCGCTGGCCACGTCGTAGTGCTGGTCACCCTGCCGGTCGTAGCGGACGGCGGCCTGCGCCACCGCCGTCTCGAGGGTGACCAGGTCGATCTCGCTGGCGCCGGCCTGCTGGGCGGCCCCGGCGCCGGACTCCAGCGCGGTGAGCGCCTTGCGGCCGTCGCCGCCGGCGATGCGGACGAGGTGCTCCTCGGCCTCGGGCGCCAGGGTCACCGCGCCGTCCAGACCGCGGTCGCTGGTGAGCGCGCGGTGCAGCAGGGTGCGGATGTCGTCGTCCTCGAGGGGCTGCAGCGCCAGGACCAGGCTGCGGCTGAGCAGCGGGCTGACCACGGAGAAGAACGGGTTCTCGGTGGTCGCGGCGATCAGGCTGACGATGCGGTCCTCGACCGCGGCGAGCAGCGAGTCCTGCTGGGTCTTGGAGAAGCGGTGCACCTCGTCGATGAACAGCACGGTGCGCCGGCCGGCGTAGGTGAGCTCGCGCTTGGCCGCGGTGATGACCGCGCGGACCTCCTTGACGCCGGAGTCCAGGGCGGAGAGCTGCACGAACTGCCGCTTCGTGGCCAGGGAGATGACGTGCGCGAGCGTCGTCTTGCCGGTGCCCGGCGGGCCGTAGAGGACGACGGACATCGGCTCGTCGGCCTCCACCAGCCGGCGCAGCGGTGAGCGCGGGCCGAGCAGGTGCTGCTGGCCGACCACCTCGTCGAGCGAGCGCGGCCGCATCCGCACCGCCAGCGGCGCCCCGGGGTCGACCTCCGGCGCGTCCTCGGCCGGCTGGTCGAACAACGAACTCACGGTTCCTGACGCTACCCGCGGGGCACGACGGAACCCGTGCACACGCGACGCATCGGGGACGTGACGGTCAGCGCGATCGGGCTGGGCGCCATGCCCCTGTCCACCAAGGACGACCGGCCGTCGCCGGACGAGGCCGAGGCGGTGGTGCACGCGGCCCTGGACGCCGGGGTGACGCTGATCGACACCGCCGACGCCTATGCGCGGGACGAGGCGGAGTTCGGGCACAACGAGGAGCTGGTCGCCGCCGCGCTGCGCTCCTACGGGGGCTCCGACGAGGTCCTGGTGGCGACGAAGGGCGGGCACACCCGGCGGGGCTCCGCCTGGGAGCTGGACGGTTCGGCGTCCTACCTGCGCCAGGCCTGCGAGGCGTCGCTGCGCCGGCTCGGCGTGGACGCGATCGGGCTCTACCAGTACCACCGGCCGGACCCGGAGACGCCGTGGGAGGAGTCGATGGGCGCCCTGCGCGCGCTCGCCGACGCCGGGCTGGTGCGGATGGTCGGCATCTCGAACGCGGACATCGCCCAGATCGACGTCGCGCGCAAGATCTGCGGCGACGCGCTGGTCAGCGTGCAGAACCAGTTCTCCCCCGGCTGGCGGCACTCGGCCGACGAGCTGGCCCATTGCGCGGCGCACGGCCTGGCGTTCCTCCCGTGGAGCCCGTTCGGCGGCATCCGCTCGGCCGGGTCGCTGGACACGGCTGCGCCCGCGTTCGCCGAGGTGGCCGCCGAGCTCGGCGTCTCGGTCCACCGCGTGACGCTGGCCTGGCACCTGGCACAGGCGGACGTCGTGATCCCCATCCCCGGCGCCTCGCGGCCGTCGTCCATCGCCGACTGCGCCGCGGCCGCCGACCTGACACTCACCGACGCCCACCTCGCCCGCCTCGATCAACCGTGATCATCGTCAGGTGGCTGCCCTCATCGGCGTGTCGCGCAGCCACCTGACGATGATCAACCGCGATCCACAGCCGGTTGCCTCGTCCACAGTTGGCGACGACGGCCATCGGCAGGCCGGTCGCGGGCCGAGGCTGCCTGGCTGTGTCCCTTCCTCCCACCTACTCACTCGCCTCGGCTCGTGCGGCCGGGCTGACCCGGGGTCGCCTCCGCGGACCGGCGTTCGTGCGCCTCTGCCACGACCTCGTCGTCCGCCTCGACGACGCGATCGACGTCCGTGAGCGGCTGCAGCTGCTCGCCTCGGTGCTCCCTGCCGATGCCGCCTACAGCCACCTCACCGCCGCGCATCTCCTCGGCGGGCACGTAGACGCTCCCCCGCGGGCGCACGTGGCGCTCACCCCTCGCCGGGTGCTGCCCCAGCGCGCCGAGTTCCTGGTCCACGCCCGCCGCCTCGAGCCCGCGGACGTCGTCGAGCTCGACGGGTTGCGCGTCACCTCCGGCGCCCAGACCTTCCTGGACCTGGCCCAGGCTCTGCCGCCGGCCGAACTGGTCGCGGTCGGCGACGCGCTGACGGCCGCGAAGCACCTCAACGCGGAGGATCTGGCGGAGCGGCTGGGCCGCGCCGAGCGGGTGCGCGGCGTGGTCCGCGCCAGGGAGTGCGCCCCGATGCTCTCGGCCCAGGCGATGTCGCGTCCCGAGAGCCTGATCAGGTACTGGCAGCTGGGCAGCGACCTGCCGGATCCGCAGCCACAGGTGCCGGTGCACGACCGGTGGGGCCGCACCGTCGCGCACGGCGACCTCGGCTACCCCGGGTGGAAGGTGCTGCTCGAGTACGAGGGCCAGCAGCACGCGGAGCTCGACAGGTTCGGCAGCGACATCGACCGGTACTCGCTCATGGCGGCGGGCGGCTGGCTGGTCCTGCGCTTCGCCCAGCGGCACCTCAACCGCGGCACGGTGGTCGAACGCACGCGCGGGGCGCTGCTGAGCCGAGGATGGCGCCCTACGGCTCGTTGATCATCGGCGAGTGGCTGCCCGACACGCCGACAGGGGTAGCCACGTGCCGATGATCAACTCGGTCGGAACCGCGCCGGCCGGCGCGGAGGAAGGCCACGAAGGCCGCGACGACGAGAGCGACCACCCACGGCAGGAGGTCGCGCTGGGTCGGCGACGAGGCGAGGCCGAAGACCTGCCAGGCCGCGGCCAGCGAGTCCGGCAGCGTCCGGGGCAGGCCGGTGCCGGGCCGGAGCAGCTGCTCCAGGTACCCCGCGGCGGTGAGCGCGGGCGAGACGAACCAGGCGGCGAGCACGGCCGGCGGCCACCACGCGAGCCGGGTCAGCGGCCGGGCTCCGGCCGTCACCAGCGCGACCGTGAGGACGGCGGCGCCCGCCCACACCGCCACCCGCCCGACGACGTCGAAGGACTCGGACGGCCCGATGACGGCGGCCGCGACCGAGGACACCCACGCCGGCGCCGCCCCGGCGAGCACCGCCAGACCGAGCGCCAGCCCCGGCCGGCCGAGCGCCGCGGCCGAGCCCAGTCCCCAGCCCGCCAGTGCCACCGCGACGACCACCGCGCACAGCCCGCCGACGACGACGCCGTCGCCGCTGAACGCGTCGGGCGACTCCCCCATCAGCGTCGCCGCCGAGTCCGCGAGCGCCACGGCGAGGGCCACCGCCAGGCCGCCGAGCGTGGCGACCACGCCGAGCCCGCGCCGCGGCGTGAGCAGGCACAGCACCCCCGCACCCACCCCGCCGGCCAGCGCACCGAGCACCAGGACGCTCAGCAGCGACGCCGACAGCGGCAGGGCCATCCGCGGGCCCACCGGGACCGCCCGCAGGCCGTCGAGGACCCAGAACAGGTATCCCCCCGCCCACCAGACGAGCCCGGCGAGCGGCACCAGCGCCCACACCGGCAGCCTTGGGGTGCTCACGTCCACGGATCTCCCTCGTCTCGCAGCACCGGCGACCGCGTCGCGGCCAGCCGTTCCAGCAGATCGGCCGCGGCGGGCGCACCGCCGTGCCGGGCCAGCGACTCCCCCGCCGCCCGCGCCCGCGCGGCGAACGACGGCTCGGCCAGCAACCGCTCCACGGCCGCCCGCACCCGCGACGGTGTGGGCCGGCCCGTGCGCAGGTCCACGCCGACCCCGGACGCCGCCACCCGCCGGGCGATCTCGGGCTTGTCGAGCGTTCCGCCGGCCACCACCAGGGGCACGCCCGCGCCCAGCGCCGCCAGCACGCCGCCCCAGCCGCCGTTGGTGACCATCACCGCCGTCCGGGGCAGCAGCCGGTCGTAGGGCAGGAACGCGGCCTGGTGGGCGTTGGCGGGCACCCGGTCGGCCGGCAGCGCCGCTCCGCCGGTGGCCGCAGCGACCGTGACCGGCAGGCCCGCGAGCCCCGCCAGGGCCGGCAGCAGCAGGTCGGCCGGGTCGACGTCGTAGGTGCCCTGGGTGACGTGCACGACCGGCCGGTCGCCGTCCAGGCACGACCACCACGGTGGCAGCGGCCGCCCGGCCGCCGGCGGAGCCAGCCGGCCGACGAAGTGGACCTGCGGCGGCAGGTCGCTGCGCGGGAACTCGAGCTCGGGGACGCCGTTGGCGAGCACCAGCTGTGGCGAGTAGAACGCCTCGAGCGCCGGGACCCGCGTCGCCGGCAGGTCCAGCGACGCCCGCACCTCGGCGGCGACGGCGTCCAGCCGCCGGCCGAGGACGAGGGCCGAGAGCCCGCGCAGCGCGGCGTCTCGCACCCGGCCGAGCGGTCCGCGCCCCGGTCGCAGGCCCAGCCCGAACGGCGGCAGGTCCCGGCTGGGCAGCCCGAGCGGCACCAGGGCGACCGACGCCCACGGCGTGCCGCTCGCGTCCGCGGCCAGCGCCGCGCCTCCCGCGAGCTGATCGGAGACCAGCAGGTCGAACGGGCCGGCCGCCAGGATGTCGCGGGCCTGCCCGGCGGCGGTCCGGAGGAACACGTGCTCGACGTTCGCCGTCACCGCACGCGGCCCGCGGCCGTGTGTCACCGCCGGGAACGTCGCGGCCAGGTCCGACTCGTCGAAGTCCGGCGCCTGCGCCCACGGCAGCCAGGTCGCCCCGACGTCGGTGAACCGCGGCCCGTACTTCTTGCCCGTGTAGGCGACGACGTCGTGGCCGCGGCGGGTGAGCTCAGCGGCCACGGCGGCCATGGGCGCGACGTGGCCGGCGAACGGCATCGCGGCCACCAGCACGCGCACGGGGGCACCTCCAGGAAACGGAACGCCCCGGGACCCTAGGGCATGTCTGCCGGATTTCCAGCCTTGGTTAGCACCGCCCGGGCGGCGCCCCGCTGCGTTCGAGGGGTCGCTGGATACAAACCCGGTATCCAGCGCCCCCTCGGCCTTGCGGTGCATCCGCCTGGACGGCGCTTCCGTCGGCATGGATCCGGCAGACGCGCCCTAGCGGCCCAGCACCTCCCGCAGGGCGCCCAGCAGCAGCGCCACCGCGTCGGGCCGCGCGTTGTGCCCCATCAGGCCGATCCGCCAGACGGTGGCCGCGTACGCCCCGACGCCCCCGCCGATCTCGAGGTCGTAGCGCTCGAGCAGTTCCTTGCGGACGGCGGCGGAGTCGACACCGTCCGGCACCCGCACGGTGGTCAGCTCGGGCAGCCGGTGCCCCTCGGCCGCGAACAGCTCCAGGCCCAGGTCCTCGAGGCCGGCGTGCAGCAGCCGGCCGGCCTCCTCGTGCCGGGCGTGCACCGCCTCCAGCCCCTCGCCGAGGATCCGGCCGAGCCCCGCGTGCAGCGACACGACCATGCCGGTCGGCGCGGTGTGGTGGTAGGTGCGCCCGCCGGTGCCGGCCGCCTCGCCGGCGTACCCGCCGAGCATGCCGAGGTCGAGGTACCAGCTCTGCGGCCGCTCGACCCGCCGCTCCCAGGCGCGGTCGTTGATGGTGAACGGCGCCAGCCCCGGCGCGACGCCCAGGCACTTCTGCGAGCCGGCGTACGCCAGGTCCACGCCCCACTCGTCGAGCTCCACCGGGATGCCGCCCAGCGAGGTGACGCAGTCGGCGAGCAGCAGGGCGTCGCCCTTGCCCGCGCCCAGCGGCGCGAGGTCGGAGCGCACGCCGGTCGAGGTCTCCGCGTGCACCGCCGCGATCAGCTTCGGCGACGGGTGGGCGGCGAGCACGCGCTCGACGTCCACGGGCGAGCCCCACTCGTGCTCGACGGCGACCACCTCGGCGCCGCAGCGCGAGGCGACGTCGACCATCCGCTGGCCGAACAGGCCGTTGACGGCGACGACGACCACGTCGCCCGGGCCCACCGTGTTGACGAAGGCGGCCTCCATGCCGGCCGAGCCGGTCGCGGACAGCGGCAGCGTGCGCCGGTTCGCCGTCCCGAAGACCCGCCGCAGCCGGTCGGAGGTCTCGTCGAGGACCTCGAGGAACAGCGGGTCGAGGTGCCCGAGCAGCGGGTACCCGAGGGCGGCCACCGCCTCGGGGTAGGGGTTCGACGGTCCGGGTCCGAGCAGGGTGCGGGCACGCAGCGGCATGCGGCGGAGGCTACCGAGGCCCCTCCGCGTCGGCCGGGACCCGGCCGGCCGCCCGCGCCGGCAGCAACTGGGCCGCGTAGCAGGCGATCAGCGACAGCAGCACCGCACCGATCGCGCGGACCACCGCCGGGACGTCGTAGTTCGAGTCGGACCGCGTGATGATCGCGATGCCGCCGACCTCCAGCGCCGCACCGAAGATCGTCACCGCCGCGAGTGCGAAGCGCCGCTGGTCCGGGGTCAGCCGGAGCAGGGTGACCGGCAGGCAGGCGAGGGTGAACAGGACGCCCGGGGCGAGGTACCAGAACCACTGGACGACGGTCAGGTCGTGCGCGATCGCGAACAGCCAGACGCCGAGCGACACGACGACCGCGGCGGTGGCCACGAGGGCCGCCGGGTCGCGCCGCAGGGACGGCGCCGGGCGCAGCACGCCCGAGGAGACGGCGACCGCGAGGCCGGCCGCCAGCACGACCAGACCAGCGAGCCACGCCCACCAGGCCGGCCCGACCGCGTACCCCGAGTACGTGAAGATCGCCCGCCACCCGATCAGCTCGCCGACCAGGCCGAGCAGCGCGCCCGCGAGCAGGCCGGCGGCGAGGGCGTCGCCCGAGCGCCCCCACCGGCGGAGGAGCAGCAACCCGGCCGCGAGCAGGAGCGGCAGGGTCACCTCCACCGTCCACGTCACCGTGGTCCAGGACAGGTCCGCGGCGCGATAGCCGTTGCCGGACTCGAAGACGAGGAAGCGCGACATCGCGAGGAGCGCGCCGGCCACGGCCACGCACGCCAGCACCCCGGCCCGGCGCAGCTCGACGCCCGTCGGCCGGGCCGGCGCCTCGCGCGGCGCCAGGGCCACGGGCGCCGCCGGTGCGGGGGCGGGGCCGGGCTCGGGCGCCGGTGGAGGCTCCTCGGTCACCGCCACGACCACGGGGGGTTCCGGCGGCGGCTCCGGCTCGACCGATTCCGGCGGCGTCCCGAGCCGCACCAGCAGGTCGGTCGCCGCCGTCGACACCGACCGGCTGTCGTCGTCGACGAGGGTGGTGAGCTCGCGCTCCACGGCCTCCCGCACCCGCTCGTTGCCGCGCAGGTACAGGTCACCGAGGCCGTCCAGGGCACCGAGCCGCTGCGCGGCGATCGGGCTGTCGATCGCGTAGCGGAGGTGGCGCGGCAGCTCCCACGCCACGTTGCGGGCGATCACGATCCGCCCCTCGACGTCCTCCTGCTTCTTGGGCCGCTGCTGCGGCATCTCGGTGACGACCCGGTCGCGCACCCAGCTGTAGAGCTCGTCGAGGGTGATGTCGCCGTCGGCGTCGAGGTCCGCGGCCCCGCTGCGCATGGCCTCGACGAGGTAGCGGGTGAACACCGACCGGCTGCCCGAGCCGGTGAGCTCGTCGCCCTCGAAGGAGTACGAGGTGGCGTCCGACGCGGTGAGCACGGCCCGGCCCCGGCCCTGGAACCGCTCCAGCGTGTGCACGGCGGGGTCGGCCTTCGCCGTCCGGCCCGCGGGGAAGGCGCCGCTGTAGCAGCAGTCGAGCACCAGCACCTTGCGCCGGGAGGAGCAGCCGTCCATGGCGTCGCTGATCGAGGCGGCCGGCAGCCCGGTGAAGAGCAGCGTGTCCCGGCGGGTGTTGGTCATGGCCAGGTACAGCCGGCCGTCGTCGTCCTTGAGGCCGTGCCCGGAGAAGTAGAGCAGCGTCAGGTCCTCGCGCCGGCAGCCGCCGTAGAAGTCGCCGATCGCCTCGCCGACGACATGCGCGGGCTCGTCGAGCAGCACGGTGACCTCGAACCCGGCGACGTCGGGGTCGCGCAGGACGTCGGCGAGCGCCTCGGCGTCGTGGGCCGGCGCGGCGAGGCGGCTCAGCCCTGGGTCCTGGTAGCCGTAGGTGGCGACCAGGAGCGCCTTCCGCTGCGGCGCCACGGCCTCAGGCCGGCTGGTGCCGCCGGACGAAGGTCGCGACGAGCTGGGCGCGCTCGGCGTCCGTCGCGTTGTCCAGCTCGAGCGTGTCACCGTCGATGGTGACCGACACCTTGTGCCCGGCCCCGCGACGGGTCAGCCAGTCCTTGATCGTGCCGATCACGGCGACGAAGACGCCGCCGCCGGCGCTCAGGGTGACCAGCCACTCCGTGAGGCCGACCGCCACCCCGCCCTTGGCGCCGGCCGGCGCCGGCCCGTCGTCCACGGTCGCGACCTCGTCCACGTCGAGCGCCCGCAGCTCGTTGCGCAGCTGCCGGCCGAGGCGGTCGACGTCCTCCGGGTCGGCGCCGGCGTCCGGGTGGAGGACGACGTGCAGTTCCACGGACCGGATGGTCCGCCGCCGCCCCCGGAGGGACAAGGGCCCCTCGGCCCCTCAGTGCGCGGGGTTCGTCGGCCCCGGGGCGCCCGGCTCGCCGGGCAGCGGCGGGTCCTCCGGCTTCGCGTCGATGCCGGCCTCCTTGCGCTGCGCCTCGCTGATCGGCGTCGGCGCGCCGGTCAGCGGGTCGTAGCCGGCGCCGGTCTTCGGGAAGGCGATGACCTCGCGGATCGACTCCACCCCCGACAGCAGCGCGCAGGTGCGGTCCCAGCCGATCGCGGCGCCGGCGTGCGGCGGCGGGCCGTAGGAGAACGCCTCGAGGAAGAAGCCGAACCGCTCGCGGGCCTCCTCCTTCGACATGCCGAGGGTCTCGAACACCTTCTCCTGCAGCGCGGCGTCGTGGATACGCACCGAGCCGCTGGCCAGCTCGTTGCCGTTCACCACGAGGTCGTAGGCGTCGGAGAGCGCCGCCCCCTTGTCCTCGGCGAAGCGCTCCCGCCACTCCGGGGTCGGCGAGGTGAACGGGTGGTGCATGAAGGTCCAGTCGCCGTCCTCGGTCTGCTCGAACATCGGGAAGTCGACGACGAACAGGAACGACCACGTGCCGGGCTCGATCAGCTCCAGGCGGCGGGCGATCTCGTTGCGCGCGGCGCCGAGCAGCTCCTGCGAGGAGCGTCGGGAACCGGCGGCGAAGAAGACGCAGTCGCCCGGCTGGGCGCCGACGGCGTCGACCAGGCCGTCGCGCTCCTTGTCGGAGATGTTCTTGGCGACCGGGCCGCCGAGGGTGCCGTCCTCGCCGACCGTGACGTAGGCCAGGCCACGCGCCCCGCGCGACTTCGCCCAGTCCTGCCAGGCGTCGAACGCCCGCCGCGGCTGCGACCCGCCGCCGGGCATGACCACGGCGCCGACGTAGGGCGCCTGGAAGACCCGGAACGGCGTGTCGGCGAAGAAGTCGGTCAGCTCCGTGAGCTCGAGACCGAAGCGCAGGTCGGGCTTGTCGGAGCCGAAGCGGTCCATGGCCTCGCGGTAGCTCATCCGCGGGATCTCCGGCACGTCGTAGCCGGCCAGCTCGCGCCACAGCGCCCGGACGACGTCCTCGGCCACGGCCAGGACGTCGTCGCGCTCGACGAAGCTCATCTCGAAGTCCAGCTGGGTGAACTCCGGCTGCCGGTCGGCGCGGAAGTCCTCGTCCCGGAAGCAGCGGGCGATCTGGTAGTAGCGCTCGAGGCCGCCGATCATCAGCAGCTGCTTGAACAGCTGCGGCGACTGGGGCAGCGCGTACCACTTGCCCGGCTGCAGCCGCACGGGGACGACGAAGTCGCGGGCCCCCTCCGGCGTCGAGCGGGTCAGGTCCGGGGTCTCCACCTCGACGAAGCCGTGCCCCGCCATCACCCCGCGGGCGATCCGGTTCACCTCGGACCGCAGCCGCAGGGCGCGCGCGGGGCCTTGCCGGCGCAGGTCGAGGTAGCGGTACTTGTAGCGGACGTCGTCGCCGGCCGCGACGTCGGTCTCGATCGGGAACGGCAGCGGCGCCGAGGCCGAGAGCACCCGCAGGGACGACGTCGCGACCTCGATCTCGCCGGTCGGCAGCTCCGGGTTCTCGTTGCCCTCCGGACGCCGGCGCACCTCGCCGGTGACGAGCACGCAGTACTCGTTGCGGAGGTGGTGCGCCTCCTCCTCCCGGACGACGACCTGCACGTAGCCCGAGGCGTCGCGCAGGTCGAGGAAGACCACGCCGCCGTGGTCGCGGCGGCGGGCGACCCAGCCGGCGAGGGTGACGGTGGTACCGGCGTCGGACGCGCGCAGCGTGCCGGCGTCGTGGGTGCGGAGCACAGCGGGGGCCTTTCGAGAAGGGAGGGGTTACCAGCGGTCGTGCACGTGGGCGCGGATGCGCTCGTCGTAGAGCCGCTCGAGGTCGGCCAGCTCCGAGTCTGTCAGGCCGGGCAGGTCGGCCGCCTCCGCATTCGACCGGGCCTGGGCGACGGAGCTGGCACCGGGGATGACCGAGGTGACGCCGGGCTGCTGGATCACCCAGCGCAGCGCGACCGCGGCCGGCCTCCGGTCGCCGCAGATCTCCACGAACTCGCGGGCCGCTCCGACGCCGACCTCGTAGGGGACGCCGGAGAAGGTCTCCCCCACGTCGAAGGCCTCCCCGTGCCGGTTGAAGTTCCGGTGGTCGTCGGGGGCGAACGTCGTCGACTCGCTGAACTTGCCGGACAGCAGCCCGCTGGCCAGCGGCACCCGGGCGAGGACGCCGACGCCCGCCTTGGCCGCCATCGGCAGCAGCTCCTCCAGCGGCTTGCGGCGGAAGACGTTGAGGATCACCTGGATCGAGGCCACGCCCGGGTGCTCCAGAGCGGTCAGCCCCTCGGCGACCGTCTCCACGCTGACCCCGTACGCGGCGATCGCGCCGTCCTCGACGAACCCGTCGAGCGCGTCGTAGACCCGCTGATCGGAGTAGACGGCGGACGGCGGGCAGTGCAGCTGCACCAGGTCGAGGGTGTCGACACCGAGGTTGGTCCGCGACCGGTCGATCCAGGCGCGCAGGTTCTCGGGCGTGTACTGGGCGGCCTCGAACGGGTCCGCGCGGCGGCCGGCCTTGGTGGCGACGAACGGGCGCTCGGACCGGGCGACCAGCGCCTTGCGGATGCGCACCTCGGATCGGCCGTCGCCGTAGACGTCGGCGGTGTCGATCAGGGTCACCCCGCTGTCGAGCGCGGCGTCGAGGACGCCGGCGGCGGTGTCGTCGTCGACGTCCCCCCAGTCGCCGCCGAGCTGCCAGGTGCCAAGCCCGACGACGCCGACGTCCGCGCCGGTCCGGCCCAGCGGCCGCTGCTCCATCACGTCCCCACCGTCGCACGGACGGTCTCGAACAGCTCGCCGATGGGGACGGCCCGCTGCTCCCCCGTCCGCAGGTCCTTGAGCTGGCCGACGCCCTCGGCGAGGTCGCGCTCGCCGATGACCACCGCGTGCGAGGCCCCCGACCGGTCGGCGGCCTTCATCGCGCCCTTGAGCCCGCGGTCGCCGTAGACCGTGTCCGCGGAGACGCCGGCCTGGCGCAGCTGCCCGACCAGCCGCACCGCGACCCGCTTGGCCTCGGCCCCCAGCGGGACGACGAACGCCTGCACACCGGTCGCCGGGACGATGTCCAGCCCCTCCGCCTGCACCGCCAGCAGCGTCCGGTCGACGCCCATGGCGTAGCCGATGCCGGAGACGTCGGGGCCGCCGAGCAGGGCCGAGAGCCCGTCGTAGCGGCCACCGCCGCCGATCGCCGACTGCGCGCCGAGGCCGTTGTGCACGAACTCGAACGTCGTCTTCGTGTAGTAGTCCAGGCCGCGCACCAGCTTCGGCGCCTCGGTCCAGGTGACCCCGAGGTCGGTCAGGTACTGCCGGACGGCGTCGTAGTGCGCCTTCGTCGGGTCCGACAGGTGGTCGACCATCAGCGGGGCGTCCTCGAGCTGCGCCTGCACCTCGGGCCGCTTGTCGTCGAGCACCCGCAGCGGGTTGATCTCGGCGCGGCGGCGGGTGTCCTCGTCGAGGTCGAGCTTGTCGAGGAAGGCCACGAGCTTCTCGCGGTACTGCGGCCGGCAGGTGGCGTCGCCCAGCGAGGTGAGCAGCAGCTCGAAGTCGGTCAGCCCGAGGTCGCGGAACCCCTGCACGCCCAGCGCCACCACCTCGGCGTCCAGCGCCGGGTCGTCGACGCCGAGGGCCTCCATGTCGACCTGCGTGAAGTGCCGGTAGCGGCCCGCCTGCGGCCGCTCGTAGCGGAACGCCGAGCCGATCGTCCACAGCTTCACCGGCAGCGCGCCGGTGTGCAGCCGGTGCTCGATGAACGCCCGCATCAGCCCGGCGGTGAGCTCCGGGCGCAGGGTCAGCGACCGGCCGCCGCGGTCCTCGAACGTGTACATCTCCTTGGTCACGACGTCGGTGGACTCACCGACGCCGCGGGAGAAGACGGCGGTCTCCTCGAACACCGGCGTCTCGACGTAGCCGTACCCGGCCCGCCGCAGCGGCGCGGTCAGCGTCTCGCGGACGGCGAGGAACCGCTCCGAGTCCGGCGGCAGGACGTCGAACGTGCCCTTCGGGGCCCGCAGGAACCCCTCGCTCACAGCCCCCGCCCCTTCGGCGCCGGGCCGGCACCGGCCGCGGCCTCGGCGAGGAACGGGTTGGTCGCCCGCTCCCGGCCGATCGTGGTGGCCGGCCCGTGCCCGGGCAGCACCACGGTCGCGTCGTCCATCGGCAGGACGACGTCCCGCAGCGACCGCAGCATGTCCTCCCACGACCCGCCGGGCAGGTCCACCCGGCCGACCGAGCCCGCGAACAGCACGTCGCCGGCCAGCAGCGCCGGGGCGTCGTCGAGGTCCAGGGAGAACACCACCGAGCCCTGCGTGTGCCCGGGCGCGTGCCGCACCGTCAGCCGGACGCCGGCCAGGTCGAGGACGGCGCCGTCGTCCAGCGGCCGCACCTCGGAGGGGTCGGGCAGCTTCACGGCGCCGATCAGCGGGGCCAGCGCCGGGCCGTGCCAGCGCAGCGGATCGGCCAGCATGCCGTTGTCGGCGGGGTGCAGGTAGGCGGGGATGTCGTAGCCCTCGCACACCGGCAGCACGGAGAAGGTGTGGTCGAGGTGGCCGTGGGTCAGGACGACGGCGACCGGCTTGAGGCCGTCGGCGCGCAGCAGCTGCGCCAGCGGCTCGACGGCGTCCATACCGGGGTCGATGACCACGCACTCCTGCCCCGCCCCGGGGGCGACGGCGTAGCAGTTGGTGCCGAACGCGCCGGCGGGGAACGAGCGGATGAGCACGCCGAAAGGTTACGCGGGGGTGATCACGGCGCCCCGGCGCGCTCGACGTGCCAGGGATCGCCCAGGAACGCCACCTAGACTGCGCGCGAACGGCGGGACGCGAGCCGCACGGGCGAGGCAACGCCCGCGGCGCCCCGCCCACGACAAGCGAGCTGTCCGAGGAGTCGACCCGTGCCGACCAACAAGCAGCGCCGGCAGGCCGCCCAGCGCCGCCTGCAGCGCCAGATCGAGCGCCGCGCCGAGCTGCAGCGCAAGCGGCGGCGCAACCTGCTCATCGTGACCGCCGTCGTGGCGGTGCTGGTGGTCGGCGGTGCCGCCTGGCTGATCGCCGGCGTGGGCGGCGGCGACGACACCACGGCCGCCGCCGCCAGCGACACCAGCGCCGCCGCGACCCCCACCGTCGACGGCAGCGACGGCACCTGCGACTTCACCGCCGACGAGACCGGCACCGTCGGCACGCCGCCCGCGGAGGTCGCCACCTCCGGCAAGGTCAACCTGACGATGACCACGAACGACGGTCCGATCGGGCTGGTCCTCGACCAGGCGAACGCCCCGTGCGCCTCGGCCAGCTTCGTCTACCTGACCCAGCAGAAGTTCTTCGACGGCACGCCCTGCCACCGGGAGACCGCCTCCGACGGGCTCAAGGTGCTGCAGTGCGGCGACCCGACCGGCAGCGGCACCGGCGGCCCCGGCTACTCCTTCCCGACCCAGGTGACCGGCACGGAGACCTACCCGCGCGGCACCCTGGCGATGGCCAACAGCGGCTCGGGCACCGACGGCAGCCAGTTCTTCCTCGTCTACGGCGACAGCCAGCTCGACCCGAACTACACCGTCGTCGGCACGATCGACGAGGCGGGCCTGGCGACCCTGGACGCCATCGCCGCCAAGGGCATCGCGAACGGCGCCACCGACGGCGCCCCGGCCGAGCCGGTCACGATCCAGACGATGACGCTCGGTCAGTGAGGACCCGCACCGCGCTCGGGCTGACCGGGTTGCTGGTCGCGCTGGCCGGCTGCTCCAGCAGCATCCAGGGGACGGCGTCCCCCGGCTCCGGCAGCGCGGGCGGTTCGGGCGGCGGCACGGTCGCCTGCGAGTGGACGCCGGACTCGAGCGTGTCGGCCGTGGACGCCGACCAGCCGCCGGAGCAGGTCCCCGCCACGGGCACCGCGACCCTGCGGATGGCCACCGGCCAGGGCGACCTCACGCTGACCCTCGACCAGGCCGGCGCGCCGTGCGCCGCGGCGGCGCTGCTGTCCCTCGCCGGCCAGGGTTTCTTCGACGGCTCGCCGTGCCACCGGGAGACCGACTCCGCCGGCCTGCAGGTGCTGCAGTGCGGCGACCCGACCGGCACCGGCACCGGCGGCCCGCCCTGGAGCTACCCGACCGACGTCGACGGGTCGGAGAGCTATCCGCGCGGCACCGTGGCCATGGCCAACAGCGGGCAGGGCTTCGACGGCAGCCAGTTCTTCCTGGTGTGGGGCGAGGCCCAGCTCACGCCGGACTACACGGTGGTCGGCACGGTGGACGACGCGGGGCTCGCCGTCCTCGACCGGATCGCGGCCAACGGCAACGACGGGGCGAACGGCCCCGGCGACGGCGCGCCGTCCGAGCCGGTGACGATCGACTCGATGCGATGACATCGTCGGCCTACCGGCCGACACCGCGGCCAGGTGCCGTCCCCGACCCGCGTTGAGCCCCGTCGTCCGCTAAGTCACGCGGTGACGCGCTCGACGTCGAAGACGCCCTCGACGTTGCGCACCGTCTGCAGCACCGCGCCGAGGTGCGCGGGGTCGGCCAGCTCGAAGGTGAACCGGCTGATCGCCACGCGGTCGCGGCTGGTCTGCACCGACGCCGACAGGATGTTCACCCGCTCGTCGGCCAGCGCCTTGGTGACGTCGGAGAGCAGCCGGTGCCGGTCCAGGGCCTCCACCTGGATCGCGACCAGGAACACCGAGCCGGGGGCGCTGGCCCACTCGACCTCGACCAGCCGTTCGGGCTTGCGCTGCAGGTCCTCGGCGTTGGTGCAGTCGGTGCGGTGCACGCTGACGCCGCCGCCGCGCGTGACGAACCCGAGGATGTCGTCGCCGGGCACCGGGGTGCAGCACTTGGCGAGCTTGGCCCAGACGTCGGCCATCCCGTGCACGATCACTCCGGGGTCGCCGCCGGCGGGACGGCGGGTGATCGGCCGCCGCATCGGGATGGTCGTCTCGGCGATGTCCTCGACCGCGCCCTCGGTGCCGCCGAGCGCCGTCATCAGCTTGTCGACGATCGAGGCCGCGGAGACCTGGTTCTCCCCCACCGCCGCGTAGAGCGCGGTGACGTCGGCGAAGTGCAGGTCCTTGGCCAGCGTCGAGAGCGCCTCCCCGCCGAGCAGCCGCTGCAGCGGCAGGCCCGCCTTGCGCATCGCGCGGGTCAGCGCCTCCTTTCCGGCCTCGACGGCGTCCTCGCGGCGCTCCTTGGTGAACCACTGCCGGATCTTGGTCCGGGCGCGGGAGGAGCCGACGAACGACAGCCAGTCCTGCGACGGGCCGGCGGTCGGCGACTTCGACGTGAAGATCTCGACGACGTCGCCGTTGGACAGCTTGCTCTCCAGCGACACCAGCGCGCCGTTGACCCGGGCCCCGATGGTGCGGTGCCCGACCTCGGTGTGCACCGCGTAGGCGAAGTCGACCGGCGTGGACCCGCCGGGCAGGCTGATGACATCGCCCTTCGGCGTGAAGACGAAGACCTCCTGCGGGCCGAGGTCGTAGCGCAGCGTCTCCAGGAACTCGCCGGGCTCCTGCGCCTCGCGCTGCCAGTCCAGCAGCTGGCGCAGCCACAGCATGTCGTCGGGCGTGCCGGGCTTCGGGGCGCCGAACTCGCCGGGCACGGGCTTGCCGCCGGCGCGCGCCTTCTCCTTGTACTTCCAGTGCGCGGCGATGCCGTACTCGGCGGTGCGGTGCATGTCGTGCGTGCGGATCTGCAGCTCGACCGGCTTGCCCTGCGGACCGATCACCGTCGTGTGCAGCGACTGGTACATGTTGAACTTCGGCATCGCGATGAAGTCCTTGAACCGGCCCGGGACCGGCTGCCAGTGCGCGTGCATGATGCCGAGCGCCGCGTAGCAGTCGCGCACCGAGTCGACCAGGATCCGGATGCCGACCAGGTCCCAGATGTCGGTGAAGTCCCGGCCGCGGACGATCATCTTCTGGTAGATCGAGTAGTAGTGCTTGGGCCGGCCGGTGACGACCGCCTCGATCTTCGCCGCCCGCAGCTGGTCGGTCACCGACGTGGTGACCTCGGCCAGGTAGGTGTCACGGGACGGCGCCCGCTCGGCGACCAGGCGGACGATCTCGTCGTACCGCTTCGGGTAGAGGGTCGCGAACGCGAGGTCCTCGAGCTCCCACTTGATCGTGTTCATGCCCAGCCGGTGCGCCAGCGGGGCGAGGACCTCCAGCGTCTCGCGCGCCTTCTTCTCCTGCTTCTCCGGCGGGAGGAAGCGCAGCGTGCGCATGTTGTGCAGCCGGTCGGCCAGCTTGATGACCAGCACACGCGGGTCGCGGGCCATCGCGACGATCATCTTGCGGATCGTCTCGGCCTGGGCGGCGTCCCCGAGCTTGACCTTGTCGATCTTGGTGACGCCGTCGACCAGGTGCGCGACCTCGGGGCCGAAGTCGGCGGTGATCGCCTCGAGCGTGGCGCCGGTGTCCTCGACGGTGTCGTGCAGCAGCGCGGCCACCAGCGTGGTGGTGTCCATGCCCAGCCCGGCGAGGATCGTCGCCACCGCCAGCGGGTGGGTGATGTAGGGGTCGCCGCTCTTGCGCCGCTGGTCGGCGTGCGCGGCCTCGGCCACGTCGTAGGCCCGCTGCAGCAGCGCGAGATCGGCCTTGGGATGGCTCTGCCGGTGCAGGGCCGCGAGCGGCTCCAGCACCGGACGCACCAGCCCGCTGCGCTGGCCGGCCACGATCCGCCGGGCGAGCCGGTCGCGGACCCGGCGGCGGGGCACCTCGTTCTCGGCGCGCGGCTCGGCCGCGACGTCGTCCGGACGGCGGACCGCGGGGCGGTCGGGCAGCGGCTGGCGCCTCGGCGCGGCGGGTGCCTCCGCGGCCGCGGGTACCGCGCCGGGGGTGTCCTTCTCGCCCGGCGGCGACGCCGCGCCCGGCCGGGCGGCGGCCGCGTTGGCGGCGGCTACGTCGGGGGCCACGGCGACTCCTGCGGGGCGGAGGAGGGAGAAACCTGGGTCCATGCTAGCCGTGCGACACGCCGGAGGGCCCGGTCGCCGGGGAACGTCTCCCCCGCCGGAGGCGGCTCAGGTGGTCCACAGGGCGTGGACGGCGTGCGGGGCGATCCGCTCGCGGCCGCCCAGCGCGGAGAGCTCGATGACCACGGATACCGCGGTCACCACGCCGCCCAGCTGCTCGACCAGGGCGATCGCGGCGGCGAGGGTCCCTCCGGTGGCCAGCACGTCGTCGACGACGAGCACGCGCTGCCCCGGGCGGATGGCGTCCGTGTGCAGTTCGAGCGTGGCGGTGCCGTACTCGAGGGCGTAGTCCGCGGACACGGACTCCCGCGGCAGCTTGCCGGCCTTGCGGACCGGCACGACGCCCACGCCGACCTCCAGCGCGACCGCGGCGGCGAGCAGGAACCCGCGCGCCTCGACCCCGGCCACCAGGTCGTAGCCCGGATCGCCCGCGCCGCACGGGCCGGCGACGGCCGCCGCGCGCGGATCCGACAGCGCCGGGGCGGCCAGCCCCTCCACCATCCGGCGGAACACCACGGGATCGGCGAACACCGGGGTCAGGTCGCGGAAGACGACCCCGGGGGTCGGGAAGTCCGGGACGTCGACGGCGATCCCGGCGATGAGGGCGTCGAGCGCCTCGCCCCGGGACTCACCCGACGGAACGCTCACCGGCGCCTCTTGCCGCCACGGTTGCCCGGCCGCTGCGGCTTGGCGCCCGGCCGGGGCGCCGCGGTCGCGGCGCTGCCGGACTCGGGCCGCACCGACGACGGCGACTCGATCACCACGTCGGCCTCCACGCGGTCCGGCAGCTCGCCCTCCCGGTCGGCGACCGCGACCGACGACTTCCCGGCGGCCCGCGGCGCCGCGCCGCCGCGGCGGGCGCTGGCGACCGCCGTCCGGCCGCCGCCGGCGGCGCGGGCCTCGGCCTGGCGGGCCGCCGCGGAGCGCCGGGCGAGCACCCGCTTGCGCAGCTGGGCCTGCTCCGGCTCGCGCTCCTTGAGGTCGGCCGCGATCGGCGTCGCCAGGAAGATCGACGAGTAGGCGCCGGCGGCGAGGCCGACGAAGAGCACCAGCGCGAGGTCCTTGAGCGTGCCGACGCCGAGCAGCCCGGCGCCCACGAACAGCAGGCCGGCGACCGGCAGCAGCGCGATGATCGAGGTGTTGATCGACCGCATCAGCGTCTGGTTGACCGCGAGGTTGGCCGCCTCGCCCCACGTCATGCGGGCGCTGGTCGCCAGGCCCTTGGTGTTCTCGTCGACCTTGTCGAAGACGACGACGGTGTCGTAGAGCGAGAAGCCGAGGATGGTCAGCAGGCCGATGACCGTGGACGGCGTCACCTCGAAGCCGATGATCGAGTACACGCCGGCGGTGACCAGCAGGTCGTGCAGCAGCGCGATGATCGCCGCGGCCGCCAGCTTCGGCTGGAAGCGGACGGCGAGGAACAGCACGACCGCGACCAGGAAGACCACCAGCGCGATCAGCGCCTGGTCGGTGATGTCCTGGCCCCAGGCCGCGCTGACCGACTGCGGGCTGACCTCCTGGGGCTGCACGCCGGCGGCCTCGGCCACGGCGGCCTGGACGTCGGCCTCCTCGGCATTGGTCAGCTGGCCGGTGCGCAGCAGGATCTCGTTCCCGCCGACCACCTGGGCGCTGGCCACCTCCGCCCCGGCGTCCTCGGCCGCGGTCTGCACGGCGGAGAGCTCCGCGCTCGAGGCCGGCACCCGGAAGCTGTTGCCGCCGGCGAACTCGATGCCGAAGTTGAACCCGCGGAAGACCATCGACAGGATGCAGACGAGGACGATGGCCGCGGTGATCCGGTAGATCAGCTTGCTCTTGCCGACGACGTCGAGTCCGGCCTCGCCGTTGTAGAGCCGGTGCGCCAGCGAGGCCTTGCGCTGGGGAGCGCGGCGCCGCCGGCCGCCCTCCTCCTCGTGCGGCAGACCGGCGTCGTCGAGCGCCGCGTCGTCGGCGGCACCGGCCGCGTCGTCGAGGACCGCATCGGCGTCGGTCGCCTCGTCGGCGTCGCTGCCCACCGGCACGTCGACGTCGTCGACGTCCTGGGTCTCGCGGCGGGTCATGCCTTGCTCCTGTTCTGGGCGCGGGACGCGGAGGTCCCGGCGCCGACCAGATCCCGCTCGGCCGCCGCCGGGCGGGGCGCGTGCCCGGCCCGGTCGACCTGGCCCAGGCCGGAGAACCGGCTGCTGCCGAACGAGCGGAAGCGCGACAGCACGGCCAGCAGCGGATGTGTGAAGAGGAAGACGACGATCAGGTCCAGGACCGTGGAGATGCCCAGCGTGAACGCGAAGCCCTTCACGTCGCCGATCGCCAGGATGTAGAGGATCGCGGCGGCGAGGAAGCTGACCGCGTCCGCGGACAGGATCGTCCGCCGGGCGCGGACCCAGGCCCGCGGGACGGCCGAGCGCAGGCTGCGGCCCTCCCGGATCTCGTCCTTGATCCGTTCGAAGTAGACGACGAACGAGTCGGCCGTGATGCCGATCGCGACGATGAACCCGGCGATGCCGGCCAGGCTCAGCGTGAAGCCGATCTCCCGGCCGAGCAGCACGAGGCTGGCGTAGACGACCACCGCGGACATGATCAGGCTGGCGATCATCACCAGACCGAGCAGGCGGTAGTAGACCAGCGCGTAGACGAAGACCAGCGCGACGCCGATGGCGCCCGCGATGAGCCCCGCCTTGAGCTGCTCGGCGCCGAGCTCGGTGGAGATCGACTGCGCGGTCGCCTGCGTGAACGTCAGCGGCAGGGCGCCGTACTTGAGCTGGTTGGCCAGCTCGGTCGCGCTCTGCTGGTCGAAGCTGCCGGTGATCGTCGTCTGGCCGTTGATCGCCCCCTGGATGGTGGGCGCGGAGATGACCCGGCCGTCCAGGGTGAACGCGACGTTCTTCCCCACGTTCGCGGCGGTGTAGTTCGCCCACGTCGTGCGGCCCTCGGACTTGAAGTCGAGCAGGACGACCCACTCGCCGGTGGTCTGCTGCGTGCCGGCGCTGGCGTCGTCGATCTCGGTGCCCTCGATGATCGTGGGGCCGAGCAGGTACTTCGCGGTGCCGTCCGCGCTGCAGGCCGCGACGTAGTCGTCGGGGCGGGCGGTCTCGCCGGTGGGGTCCTCGGCGTCGCAGGTCAGCGTCGCGTAGGCCGCGGCCGCCTCCTCCTGCGTCACCGGCGGCGCGTCCGGGTCGGGGGCGGTCGAGTCCCCGGCCGCCCCGCTGGAGGACGCCGCCGCGCTGTCCGTCGGCGTGGCCGCGGCGCTGTCCGTCGGGGTCGCCGCGGCGCTGTCGGTGGGCGTGGCCCCCGCGCTGTCGGTGGGCGTGGCGCTGTCCGTGGTGGCCGGCGCGGCGGCCTCCGGTCCCTGGATCACCGGGCGGAAGCGCAGCTGGGCGGTGGCGCCCAGCTCACGGGCCTGCTCCCCGTTGTCGCCCGGCACCGAGATCACGATGTTGGAGTCGCCCTCGGTGACGACCTCGGCCTCGGCGACGCCGAGACCGTTGACCCGCTGCTCGATGATCTGGCGGGCGAGCTCGAGGTCCTCCTTGGCCGGCGCGTTCCCGTTCGGGGTGCGCGCCGTCAGGGTGACGGTGGTGCCGCCGCGCAGGTCCAGGCCCAGCTGCGGGGTCCGGGTGTCGCCGGCGAAGAAGATCAGGGCGTACATCCCGGCGATGATCAGCAGGAGCGCGGCGAAGTAGCGCCGCGCTGGGAGCTGACGGTTGGCCACGGGGGTCCTCCGGGTCAGCGGGGGCCGTCGGCCGGACGCCCGTCGGCGCCGGCGTCGTCACCCGGGAACTCCGGGCCGACCGTGCCGCCCGGGATCTCGCCGGCGGGCTTGCGCACCTCGAGGACCGCCTGCTGGGCGAAGGTGACCACGACGCCGGGGGCGATCTCGAGGTCCACGGTGGTGTCACCCTTGGCGACGACCGTGCCGTGCAGGCCGGCGGTGGTCATCACCGGCGTGCCGGGGGCGAGGGAGTCCCGCATCGCCTGCTGCTGGGCCTGCATCCGCTTGCGCTGCCGGGCGGGCAGCACGAACAGCAGGACCGCCGCGAGGGCGAGCAGGATGAGCGGGAAGTACTGCTCCATGACGAGTGCTGTGCCTCTCTACCGCGCAGCGTCTCCGCGGTGGGTGCGCCCCCGCGGATCGGGGACGCTCGGGTGCGTCCAGGTGCGACGCGCGGTCCGTGCGGCTCGGCGCGACCGGGCAGGACGCGCGCGGCCGCGGCCGGACGAGTTGCGCGCCAGCGATTCGTGAGTCTAGGCGTCGAACAGCGTCTCTGACGACGACCCTGGGGTCTGTGGGACCCCTGGGAGGGAGCCGAGGATCCCCGCGCCGCGCGGCACGGGATGGCCGAGGTGCCGCCAGGCCGCCTCGGTGGCCACCCGCCCACGCGGCGTGCGCGCCAGCAGGCCGGCCCGCACGAGGAAGGGCTCGCAGACCTCCTCGACGGTGTTGGGCTCCTCCCCCACGGCGACCGCGAGCGTGGCGACGCCGACCGGCCCGCCGCCGAACTTGGTCACCAGCGCGTCGAGCACCGAGCGGTCGAGCCGGTCCAGGCCCAGCTCGTCGACGTCGTAGAGCGCCAGGGCCGCGCGGGCGACCTCGCGGGTGACCCGGCCGTCGGCCTTGACCTCGGCGAAGTCGCGGACCCGGCGCAGCAGCCGGTTGGCGATCCGGGGTGTGCCGCGGGAGCGCCGGGCGATCTCCTCCGAGCCCTCCCCGGTCAGCTCCACGCCGAGCAGCGCCGCGCTGCGGGACAGCACCAGCTGCAGCTCGGCCGGCTCGTAGAACTCCATCTGCCCGACGAAGCCGAACCGGTCGCGCAGGGGGCCCGTGAGCAGGCCCGCTCGGGTGGTGGCGCCGACGAGGGTGAACGGGCTGATCTCCAGCGGGATCGCGGTCGCGCCCGGTCCCTTGCCGACGACGACGTCGACGCGGAAGTCCTCCATCGCCATGTACAGCAGCTCTTCGGCCGGCCGGGCGATGCGGTGGATCTCGTCGATGAACAGCACGTCGCCGGGGCCGAGGTTGGACAGCATCGCGGCGAGGTCCCCGGAGCGCTCGATCGCCGGGCCGCTGGTGATCTTGACCGAGGTGCCGAGCTCGCTGCCGATGATCAGCGCGAGGCTGGTCTTGCCCAGCCCGGGCGGGCCGGAGAGCAGCACGTGGTCCGGCGGGCGGCCGCGCCGCTTGGCGCCCTCGAGCACGAGGTCGAGCTGGCGGGCCACCTTGGGCTGGCCGATGAAGTCGGCCAGCGAGTGCGGCCGCAGCGCCGACTCGACGACCCGCTCCTCGTCGCCGGCCCCGCCTGACATCGACGAGGCCGACACCGAGAAGTCCCGGCCGTACCCCTCGGCCAGCTCGGCCGACATCGGGATGTCGAAGGGGTTGCTCATGAGCGGCCCAGCATCTGCAGCGCCTGCCGCAGCAGGACGGCGACCTGCACGCCGCCGTTCGCGGCCTGCTCCTCGGCGACCGGCTCGAGCGCGGTCACCGCCGAGTCGGCCTCACGGCCGCTCCAGCCCAGACCCACCAGGGCAGCCGACAGCTGGTCCCGCCACGGGGCCACCGGGGTGACCGAGGGCAGGCCGGCCGCGGGGGCGCCGTCGAGCTGGGTGTCGACGGTGGTGGAGCCGAGCCGGTCGCGCAGCTCCAGCACCAGGCGCTCGGCGCCCTTCTTGCCGATGCCGGGCACCTGCATGAGCGCCTTGAGGTCGCCCATGGACACGGCGCGCCGCACCTCGCGGGGCGGGTGGATGGCGAGCACCGCCTGCGCCAGCCGCGGGCCGACGCCGTTGGCGGTCTGCAGCAGCTCGAAGAGCTGGCGCTCGTCGTCGTCGGCGAAGCCGTAGAGGGTCAGCGAGTCCTCGCGGACGACGAGGCTGGTGGACAGCCGCGCCTGCTCCCCCACCTGCAGCCGGGCGATCGTGCCGGGCGTGCACTGCACCGCCAGCCCGACGCCGCCGACCTCGACGACGGCGCCGTCCGGCGACACGGCCGCGACCCGGCCGTTCACGCTGGCGATCACCGGGACACCCCCGTCCAGCGCGGCAGCGTCCGCGCGCCGGGCATCGGGGCGCCGATCCCGCCGGCCAGCGCCGCGGTCCGCAGCCGCTGCTGCGCCGGGGCGCGCCACACGTGGCAGATGGCCAGGGCCAGCGCGTCGGCGGCGTCGGCGGGCTTGGGCGCGGCCGCGAGGCCGAGGACCCGGGTGACCATGAGCGTGACCTGCTCCTTGTCCGCGCGGCCGTTGCCGGAGATGGCGGCCTTGACCTCGCTGGGGGTGTGCCAGGCGACCGGCCGGTCGGCCTGCGCGGCGGCGAGAGCGGCCACGCCGGCGGCCTGCGCGGTGCCCATCGCCGTCCCCTTGTTGTTCTGGGTGAAGACCCGCTCGATGGCGACCACGTCGGGGCGGTGCTCGCGCAGCAGCGCGGTCACCTGCGTGTGCAGCTCGAGCAGCCGGAGCTCCAGGTCCAGCTCCGCGGAGCTGCGGATCACCCCCACGCCGACCGCGGCCGGCCGGGCGCCGGGGCGGCCGTCGACGATCCCCCACCCGCACCGGGTGAGGCCGGGGTCGATGCCGAGGACCCGCATGGACGCGCCTCCCACAGTGAGCCGAACGGGTGTTCGACCCACGCTAACCGTCCTCCACGACGAGGCGGCGGCGCAACACGCGTCAGGCGTCGACCTTCTCCAGCACGTCGTCGCTCACGTCGTAGTTGGCGTAGACGTTCTGCACGTCGTCGCAGTCCTCGAGGGCGTCGATCAGGCGGAAGACCTTGCCCGCGCCGTCCTCGTCGAGCTCGACCGTGGTGCTCGGCACGAACCCGGCCTCGGCCGAGTCGTAGTCGATCCCGGCGTCCTGCAGCGCGGTGCGGACGGCGACCAGGTCGGTCGGCTCGCTGATCACCTCGAAGGTGTCGCCGAGGTCGCGGACCTCCTCGGCGCCGGCGTCCAGGACGGCCAGGAGGACCGCGTCCTCGTCGGTCTCGCCGCTCTCCTGCGCCTTGGGGACGACGATGACGCCCTTGCGGGAGAACAGGTAGGACACCGAGCCCGGGTCGGCCATCGAGCCGCCGTTGCGGGTCATCGCCGTGCGCACCTCGGAGGCGGCGCGGTTGCGGTTGTCGGTGAGGCACTCGATGAGCACGGCCACGCCGCCGGCGGCGTAGCCCTCGTACATGATCGTCTGCCAGTCCGCCCCGCCGCCCTCGGCGCCGGACCCGCGCTTGACCGCGCGGTCGATGTTGTCGTTGGGGACCGAGGACTTCTTCGCCTTCTGGATGGCGTCGTAGAGCGTCGGGTTGCCCGCCGGGTCGCCGCCGCCGGTGCGCGCCGCGACCTCGATGTTCTTGATGAGCTTGGCGAAGAGCTTGCCGCGCTTGGCGTCGATCGCGGCCTTCTTGTGCTTCGTCGTCGCCCACTTGGAATGGCCGCTCACGAGTCCTCCTCTGCGCCGGCGACCTCGCCGGCGGTCTCTCGAGCCAGATGGGCACGGACGATGTCCGCGAACAGCGCGTGCACCCGGCGGTCCCCGGTCAGCTCGGGGTGGAAGCTGGTGGCCACCAGATTCCCCTGGCGGACGGCGACGATCCTACCGTCGGCCGGTCCGCCCACGACCCGAGCGAGCACCTGCACGCCCTCGCCGGCCTCCTCGACCCACGGCGCCCGGATGAACACCGCGTGCACCGGCGCCCCGCCGAGGCCCTCGAACCCGAGGTCGGCCTCGAAGCTGTCCACCTGCCGGCCGAAGGCGTTGCGGCGCACGGTGGCGTCCAGCCCGCCGATCGTCTGCTGGCCGGGAGGCGCGTCCAGCAGGCGGTCGGCCAGCAGGATCATCCCGGCGCACGAGCCGTAGACCGGCAGCCCGCCGGCGACGGCCTTGCGCAGCGGGTCGAGCAGCCCGAACCGGTCGGCCAGCTTCCCGATCGTGGTCGACTCCCCGCCGGGCAGCACCAGCCCGTCGACGGCGTCGAGCTCCTCGGGACGGCGCACCGGCACCGCCTCGGCGCCCTGGGCGCGCAGGACCGCGAGGTGCTCGCGGACGTCGCCCTGCAGCGCGAGCACCCCCACGACGGGACGGCGCGAGGCTGGCCTGGACACGATCGTCCAGGCTACGGCGATCCGGGCCGGACGCGGACGCCGGTCGGCAGGCCGCCGCGTCAGGCGAGGACGGCGGCCTCCTCCTGGGGCGACGCGGTCAGGCGCTCGCCGTCCACCCAGACCCCGGCGACGTCGGCCGGGGAGCCGAGCGCGAAGGTCTTGGCCAGGGCATCCTCGGCGTCGACGGCGTGCCGCAGCGCGACGGCCAGCGTGCTGCCGGCGCGCGGCCGCAGCCACACCGCGTCGAACCTTCGACCGGCCCCGAGGTCGCCGACGTCCGCCAGCTGCAGCGCCTCGGCGCCCGCCGACGTCGCCAGGTACAGCAGGTGCGCCGGGGTGAGCGGGACGCCGTCCTCCCCCGACAGCTGCTGCACGAAGTAGGCCTGCAGGCCCTCCTTGAGCAGCGAGAACCCCGTGCCGGCCCCGACGTCGGACCCCAGCGCGACCCGCACGCCCGAGTCGAGGTGCCGCTTGAGCGGGAACAGGCCGCTGCCCAGCGCGGCGTTGCTGGTCGGGCAGTGCGCCACGGTGGCGCCGCGGTCGGCCAGGCAGGTCAGCTCCACCTCGGTCGGGTGCACGTTGTGCGCCAGCACGCTGCGCCGGCCGAGCAGGCCGGTCCGGTCGTAGGTGTCGACGTAGCCGCACCCGTCGAAGAGTTGCGCGACCGTCGCGATCTCCACCGCGTTCTCGTTGACGTGCGAGGTGAAGAAGGCGCCGTCCACGTCGGAGAGCAGGGAGCGGCAGGAGTCCAGCAGCGGCTCGTCGCAGGAGAGGGAGAACCGCGGGGTGACCGCGTAGCGGGTCCGGCCGGTGCCGTGCCAGCGCCGCGCCAGCGCCAGGCCCTCGTCGTAGGCGCGCTGGGGTGTGGTCAGCAGCTCGTCCCGCAGCAGCCGGTCGCTGACGACGAGGCCGCCGGTGATCCGCAGGCCGGTCCGGGTGGCCTCGGCGAACAGCGCGTCGACTGCGGGGGCGAAGTGGGCGCCGAACACCAGCGCCGACGTCGTCCCCGCCTGGACCAGCCCGGCGACGAAGTCCGCGGCCACGGCCTCCGCGTAGGAACGGTCGGCCAGCCGGGCCTCCTCCGGCAGCGCGCAGCGTTCGAGCCACTGCAGCAGCGGCATGCCGAGCCCGCCGATCGCCCGGACCTGCGGGAAGTGCACGTGGGTGTCCACGAAGCCGGGCAGCAGCAGGCCCTCGCGCAGGTCGACGACCTCGTCGCCGGGATACCGCGCGGTCAGCGCGGCGAAGGGACCGCGGTCGGCGATCACCCCGTCGCGCACGCGCAGGCCGGCGTCCGCCTCGGCCCGCAGCGCGCCCCCGGCGAACGGGTTCTGCGGGGTGTCGAGGACGGTGGCGCGGAACAGCGTCATGACTCGTCCCTCCCGGCGGCGGGCTCCAGGCGGGCGCCGGCCGCCTCCCGCTCGAGCCGCTCGACCAGCGCCGCCGCCACGCCGATCGCGATCGTCGACGGGTCCTTGCCGGTCAGGCCCGGCAGGCCGATCGGCGAGGTGATCCGGTCGATCGCCGCGTCCGGCTGGCCCTCGTCGGCGAGCTTGCGGCGGAAGCGGGCCCACTTGGGCGCCGAGCCGATCAGCCCGATCGAGCCGAGGCCGGGGGTCCGCAGGGCGGCGTCGCAGAGCGCGAAGTCCTCGGCGTGGTCGTGGGTCATGATCAGCACGTGCGCGCCGGGCGGCAGCTCGGCCAGCACCAGCTCCGGCAGCACCGGCACGTCGTGGGCGTGCACCGAGGCCACCGCGTCGGCCAGCACGCCGAGCCGCTCCGCGGTGAGCTGCTCCGGCCGCGAGTCCACCAGGTGCAGGTCCAGGTCGCGCCGGGCGAGGATCCGCGCGAGCTCGAGACCCACGTGGCCGACCCCGAAGACGGCGACGGCGGGCACGACCGGCAGCGGCTCCAGCAGCAGCGTGACCTCGCCGCCGCAGCACTGGACGCCGTGCTGGTAGGGCGCCTTGTCCGACAGCGCCACCGTCAGGAGCTCGGGCTCTCCCCCGGCGCCCTCGAGCATCGCGCGGGCACGGGCGATCGCGACCGCCTCCAGGTTGCCCCCGCCGACCGTGCACCACGTGCGGTCCGCGGTGACGACCATCTTGGCGCCGGCCTCCCGGGGGGCGTGGCCGCGGACCGCCGCCACGGTGACCAGCACCCCCCGGCGCCGGGAGGCGCGCAGCTCCGCGACCGCCGTCGTCCAGTGCATGGCGACGTCCTCAGGTCCGGGTGAGCGTCTGCTGGGCCCGCTCCGAGAACGGCACCATCGGCGGCGCGTCCGGACCCGGCTGGTCCGGCACGACCCCGGGAGCCCCCACGGCGACGTGCCCGTGCTCGGTGCTCCGGCGGGCCTGCTCGACCGCCCAGTAGACGGCCTCCGGCGTCGCCGGTGAGGCCAGGTCCACCGACAGCCCCGGGGACCCGAACGCCGCGGCGGCCTGGCGCAGCGCCTCGCGCACCGAGAAGGCGAGCATCAGCGGCGGCTCCCCCACCGCCTTGGAGCCGTACACCGCGCCCTCCTCGGTCGCGTTCGGCAGCAGCGTCACGTTGAAGACCTCGGGCATCTCCGAGAAGCTCGGCAGCTTGTAGGTGCTGGCCGCCTGCGTGCTGAGCCGCCCGCGGTTCGGTCCGTCGCTCTCGTCCCACCGCAGGTCCTCGAGGGTGAGCCAGCCGGCGCCCTGCACGAAGCCGCCCTCGATCTGCCCGACGTCCACCAGCGGCGACAGGGAGTCGCCGACGTCGTGCACGATGTCGACCCGCCGGGTGCGGTAGGCGCCGGTGAAGCCGTCGATCTCCACCTCCGACGCCGCGGCGCCGTAGGCGAAGTACTTGAACGGCTCGCCGAGCATCCGCGACGAGTCCCAGTGCAGGCCCTCGGTCCGGTAGAAGCCCGCCGCCCACAGCTGGACCCGCTGGAAGTACGCCTGGCGGACGACGTCCTCCCAGGGG
The DNA here is from genome assembly GCF_059428245.1 of Geodermatophilus sp. SMS 5-13. NCBI lineage: Bacteria > Bacillati > Actinomycetota > Actinomycetes > Geodermatophilales > Geodermatophilaceae > Geodermatophilus > Geodermatophilus sp. SMS 5-13. The sequence continues at coordinate 2,474,981 of NZ_CP165729.1, read as the reverse complement.
ATCCGCTCGCTGGCGAAGGCCACCCCGCGCACCAGGCCGTCGCCGAAGCGGACGTCGGCCGCGGCCACCCCGAGCCGCTCGGCCGCGACCTGCGCCAGCCGGCCCCGGATCTGCTCGCAGGCGTTCTTGACCGCCGCCCCGTTGAGGTCGGCGCCGGAGCTGGCCGCGGTGGCGGAGGTGTTGGGCACCTTGTCGGTGCGGGTCGGGGCGAGCCGCACCCGCTGCAGCGGCACGCCCAGCGTCGTCGCCGCGACCTGGAGCATCTTGGTGTGCAGGCCCTGCCCCATCTCGGTGCCGCCGTGGTTGATCAGGACCGAGCCGTCCTTGTAGACGTGCACCAGCGCGCCGGCCTGGTTGAAGGCGGTCAGGTTGAACGAGATGCCGAACTTGACCGGCGTGACCGCCAGCCCCCGCTTGGTGTGCGGGTGCGCGGCGTTGAACGCGGCGATCTCCCGCTGGCGGTCCTCGAAGTCGCTGCCCTCGAGCACCCGCTGCCAGATGGCCTGCAGCCGCTCGGGGTGCCGCACCGGCATGCCGTACGGCGTGGTGTGGCCGGCCGCGTAGAAGTTGCGCCGGCGCAGGGTGGCTGCGTCGAGGCCCAGCAGCGGGGCGCACCGGCCGAGGATGTCCTCGATCACGATCATCCCCTGGGGGCCGCCGAACCCGCGGAACGCGGTCTGCGAGGTCTTGTTGGTCTTCGCGATCCGGCCGTTCACCCGGACGTTCGGGATCCAGTAGGCGTTGTCGATGTGGCACAGCGCGCGGGCGAGCACGGGCTCGGACAGGTCCAGGCTCCAGCCGCCGTCCGAGGTGAGCGTCGCGTCCAGCGCCTGCAGCCGGCCGGACTCGTCGAAACCGACCCGCCACCGGGCGAGGAAGCCGTGCCGCTTGCCGGACATGGTCATGTCCTGCGTGCGGTTGAGCCGCAGCCGGACCGGCCGGCCGGTGAGGGTGGCGCCGAGGGCCGCGACGGCGGCGAACCCGTGCGGCTGCATCTCCTTGCCGCCGAAGCCGCCGCCCATCCGCAGGCACTGCACGGTGACCTGGGAGTTGGTCAGCCCCAGCACGTGCGCCACGATCTCCTGGGTCTCCGACGGGTGCTGCGTGCTGCTCTGCACGAACACCTGGCCGTTCTCGTCGACGTGCGCCAGGGCGCAGTGCGTCTCCAGGTAGAAGTGCTCCTGCCCGGCGAACTCCAGCTCGCCGCTGAACACGTGCGCCGCGCCGGCGAGGCCGGCCTCGACGTCCCCGCGCTCCATGTGCGGCTGCCCGCCCTGGAAGCTGCCGGCGGCGATCGCCTCCCGCACGGTGATCAGGGAGGGCAGCGGCTCCACCTCGACCTCGACGGCCAGGGCGCCCAGCCGGGCCGCCTCGAGCGACTCGGCGAGCACCCAGCACACGGCGTGGCCGTGGAACATGACCTCGTCGGGGAACAGCGGTTCGTCGTGCTTGACCCCGGCGTCGTTGACCCCGGGGACGTCGGCGGCGGTCAGCACGCGGACCACGCCGGGGACGTCGTACGCCGGCTCGGTCCGCAGCGCCGTGACCCGGGCGCGCGCCTGCAGCACCTGGACCGGCCAGGCGTGCAGCACGTCCTTGGTCCGCTCGACCAGGTCGTCGGTGTAGAGCGCCTCGCCCGTGACGTGCAAGGCGGCGCTCTCGTGCGGGACGGCCCGGCCCACGACCGGGTCGCCGGGCCGCTCGGACAGGGCGCTCATGCCCTCACCTCCGGGTGCTCGGAGAACAGCTTGTGCAGGGACTGGCCCAACATCGCCGCCCGGTAGGCGGCGCTGGACCGGTGGTCGTCGAGCGGGGTGCCCTCGCCGGCCAGCACCTCCGCCGCGCCGCGCACCGTCTCCTCGGTCCAGGGCCGGCCGGTGAGCGCCGCCTCGGTGTCCCGCGCCCGCAGCGGGGTGGCGGCGACCCCGCCGAGCCCGATCGCGGCACGCCGGACGACGCCGTCGGTCACGTCCAGGGCGAACGCGACGGCGACGCTGGAGATGTCGTCGAAGCGCCGCTTGGCGGCCTTGGTGAAGGCGACCAGCCCGGCCGCGGGCAGCGGGATCCGGACGGCGCGGATGAGCTCGTCCGGCCGTCGCACGCTGCGCCGGTAGCCGGTGAAGTAGTCGGCCAGCGCGACCTCGCGGTCACCCTCGAGCGAGGTCAGGACGACGACGGCGTCCAGCGCGAGCAGCGCCGGCGTGGTGTCGCCGATCGGCGAGCCGGTGCCGAGGTTGCCGCCGATCGTGGCGCCGTTGCGGATCAGCCGGGAGGCGAACTGCGGCCAGACCTCGTCCAGCAGCGGCAGCCGCCCCTCCAGCCGGGCCTCGATCTCGGACAGGCTCAGCGCCGCGCCGATCTCGATCGCCGACGCCGAGACGTCGAACCCGCGCAGCTCGGGCAGGCGGTCGATGGCCACCACGAGCGGGGCCCGCACCCCGCGCAGGTTCACCTCGACGCCCCAGTCGGTGGAGCCGGCCAGGAGGACCGCCTCCGGCCGCTCGGCCACGACCCGCAGGGCCCCGGCGAGGTCGGCCGGCCGGACGAACTCCGCGCCGTCGGCCGCCAGCCGGGTCGCGGTCACGGCGGGCGGCGGCTGGCCACGCCGGGCCGCCAGCGGGTCGGCGTCCGCGGGCGCGCCGAGCGCGAACGCGGCGTCCTTGATCGGCCGGTAGCCGGTGCAGCGGCAGAGGTTGCCGGAGAGGGCGTGCAGGTCGAAGCCGTTCGGGCCGTGCAGGTGGTCCGCCCCGTTGCCCCTGTGCCCGTTGCCGCTGGGCCCGTCGGAGCCGGCCGGTGACCGGGCCGGGCGGTAGTACTCGGCCGCCATGCTGCACACGAAGCCGGGCGTGCAGTAGCCGCACTGCGACCCGCCCCGCTCGGCCATCTCCCGCTGCACGGGGTGCAGCGCCGTCGAGGTGCCCAGGCCCTCGGCGGTCACGAGTTCCTGACCGTCGAAGGCCGCGACGGGGACCAGGCAGGCGTTGAGCGCCGTCCACTCCGTCGGGGTGGACCGGCCCGGACGCGCCACGAGGACGGAGCACGCGCCGCACTCCCCCTCGGCGCACCCCTCCTTGGCCCCGACGAGGCCGCGCGCCCGCAGCCAGTCGAGCGCGGTGGTGTGCGGTGCGACGCCGTCGATCGGCATCGACCGGCCGTTCACGGTGACGGCTGGCGATTCCATGAGGTGCTGCTCCCGTCTGGTGGTGTCCCGTCGGTTCGAACCGGGCTACAGCGCCGGGGTGTCGTACGTCTGGGTCCGGGCGGTGTGGATGGGGTTGGCGTCCGCGACCAGGTCGTCGAAGCGGTAGCCGGCGATCTTCGCGATCTCGATCAGCGCGGCCGCGTGCTCCTGCGTCGGGGAGTTCTGCAGCCGGAGCCGCCCCTGCTCGAGGATCCGTTCGCGGCTGGGGTTGTCCCGGACGCAGACGATCAGCGGGAAGCCGAACTTCTCCTGGTAGGCCGTGGTGACCTCGCGGAAGGCCTCGTGGTCCTCGTCGGTCAGCCGGGTCAGGCCCGCGGTCGCCTGGTCGAGCGTGGACTGCTCGCCCGCCTCCCCCTCGGCGACCGGGTCGCTGCCCAGCGCCGGGTAGGCGTGCATCAGTTCGAGCTGCTGCTCCGGCGTGGCCGCGAACAGCGCCTCCTGGAAGGCCAGCCGCAGCGCGCTCGTGCTGCTGAACGGCCGCTGCGTGTAGGCGTTCTCGACCACCCAGGTCGGCCCCTGGAAGAGCTTGCCGAAGGTGGCGACGAACTCCTCGCTGCTCATCATGTTGACGTCGTCCAGCCGGACCTGGTGCTGCCCCGGCATGCCGGCCACCGCGGCGCCGCGGCTGCGGCCGACGTGGTGGAACAGGATGTTGAGGCCGATCGCGACCAGGCTGCCGAGCGTGATGCCGCTGCCCAGGATGATCCGCGCCCAGGACGGCACGGCCTCGGCGATCCCCGGCTGGGCGGTGACCAGCATGGCCAGGCCCAGGCTGGTCGCGACGATCACGACGTTGCGGTGATCGTTGAAGTCGACCTTGCCCAGGGTCTGGATGCCGACCACGGCCACGGTCGCGAACATGGCCAGCGCCGCGCCGCCGAGCACCGGGGCCGGGATGCCGGCGACGATCGCGCCGGCCTTCGGGAGCAGGCCGAGCAGGATCATGAACCCGCCGGCCGCGGCGACGACCCAGCGGCTCTTGACCTGGGTGAGCCGGACCAGCCCGACGTTCTCGGCGAAGCAGGTGTAGGGGAAGGAGTTGAGGACGCCGCCGATCGTGGTCGCCAGGCCGTCGGCCCGCAGCGCCGCGGCGATGTCCTTGCGCCCGACCCGCTTGTCGACGATCTCGCCGGTCGCGAAGACGTCCCCCGTCGTCTCCACGGCGGTGATCAGCATGACGACGATCATCGAGACGATCGCGGCGGCGCTGAACTTCGGCCAGCCGAAGTAGAACGGCGTCGTGACGCCGACCCACGAGGAGTCCGCGACCCCGCTGAAGGTGGCGTCGCCGAGGATCCAGGCGAACAGCGTGCCGACGACCAGGCCGACCAGGACGGCGACGGTCGCCAGGAAGCCGCGGAAGAACCGCTGCATCAGCACGATCAGCGCCAGCGTGCCCAGCGCGTAGGCGAGGTTGCGCGCGTTGCCCGGGTCGGGGTTGGCGCCGCCCCCGACGACGTCGAGCGCGGCCACCGGCAGCAGCGCGATGCCGATGATCGTGATGACCGTCCCGGTGACCACCGGCGGGAAGAAGCGGATCAGCCGGCTGAAGTACGGGGCGATGAGGAAGGTGAACAGCCCGGCGCAGATGACGGCGCCGTAGATGACCAGCAGCCCCTCCGTGCCGCCGCCCGCCGCCAGGCCGATCGCGATCATCGGGGACACGGCGGTGAAGGTGACGCCCTGCAGCAGGGGCAGCCGGACGCCGACCTTCCAGAAACCGACCGACTGGATGATCGACGCGATCCCGCAGGTGAACAGGTCGGCGTTGATCAGGTGGATCAACTCGCGCTCGGTCAGACCGATGGCCCCGGCGAGCAGGATCGGGACGATCACCGCGCCGGCGTAGAACGCCAGCACGTGCTGGATGCCGTACACGGCGAGCTTGCCCGGGGGCGGGACCTCGTCGACGGGGTGCTTGCGCTTGCGCGGTGCGGTCGAGCGGGCTGTCGTGGACATGACGGTCCTCGCTGTCGGGGGTGACTGTGGGTGATGACGAGGGGCGTGTTCAGCGAACGGTCGACAGGCGGCCGAGCGGCCAGCCTCCGAAGTCCTTTCCGCGCGGGGCGGCGTCGGGGCCGGCCGGGCTCGGGCGCAGGCCCTGCCGGACGAGACCCTCGGCGAGCAGGGCGGCGGCCTGGACGCCGTCCACGACGGGCGCCGCGGTGTCCGCCCCCACGGCGTCCCCCAGCCCCGCCATGGCGGCGCACCCGAGGCACAGGACGTCGGCGCCGTCGTCCTCGACCGACCGTCTGGCCTGCGCGGCGATCGCGGGGACGGCCGAGACGGGGTCCTCCTCGAGCTGGCCGACCGTGACCCCGCTCGCCCGGACGCCGGCGCAGCGGACGTCGAGGCCGGCCAGGCGCAGCCGGTCCTCGATCATCGGGACGGCGCGCGGCACGGTCGTGACCACCCCGAAGCGGCGGCCCAGCAGGCAGGCGGTCTGGGCGGCGGCCTCGGTGATGTCCACGACCGGCACGTCGACCAGCTCCTGCAGGCCCTCGCGGCCGTGCTCGCCGAACCCCGCCAGCACGACCGCGTCGTAGGGCCGGTCGAACGAGGCCACCGCGTCCAGCACGGCGACGGCAGCCAGGTGGCTGTCGACCTGGCCCTCGACCGCCTCCGGGCCGAACCGGGGGGTGAGGCCCACGACCTCGGTCGTCGGCGCCACGACCCTCCGGGCGGCGGCCACCACCGTGCCGGTCACGGACGCACTCGTGTTGACGTTGACGAGGAGGATGCGCAGCCGCGCGTCCGGATCGGTGCCGGCCATGGCGCCTCCTCGCCTCAGAGGATCGGGCGGGCCCGGCACCCGGCGTCCGGTGTGAACCGGGCCACAGCGGCACAGTAGGGCGCCCTCACAGCGCCGTCAAGGATTTGGTATACCAAGACTCGGGGGATGGCGGCCTGACGGAGTAATCGGTCGAGCTCACGGCCGATGAGGCGCGAGTGGTATACCGAACGGAGTTCTGCCGGAAGGGTGGACTCAGTCCGGCATCGCGTCGAGGACCATGTGCCGGCTGGCCCGCACGTGCGCCAGCGCGACGGCCGCGGCGAGCTCGGCGTCGCCCATCACGAGCGCGGCGTAGAGCTGCTCGTGCTCGGCCTGCACCCGGGTGTGGTCGGTCGTCTGGCGGAACAGCCACCGCAGCCGGCCGGTCACCGGCTCCAGCAGCGCGCGCAGCGACGGGTTGCCGCTGAGGTCGAGCAGGGTCTCGTGGAAGGCGGTGTTCGCCGTCCCGGCCCACGAGTGGTCGCCCGCCTCCACCGCGCGCCGTCCGTCCTCCACGACGGCGGCGAGCCGGGCCAGGCCCGCCTCGTCGGCGCGCTCGGCGACCAGCCGGGCGACCAGCCCTTCGAGCACCTGCCGGATGTCGAACAGGTCCGCGACCACCGCGCGGGTCAGGTCGCGGACCACCGCGCCGCGGCGCGGCAGCAGCTCGACGAAGCCCTCGCTCTCCAGCGCGCGCAGCGCCTCGCGGACGGGCACCCGCGAGACGTCGAACTCCTCGGCCAGGTCCCGTTCGACGAGACGGAAGCCCGGCGCCCAGACCCCCTCGGCGATGCGCGTCCGGATCTTCTCGCGGACGACGTCGCGCAGCGGCAGGCTCTCGACCGGGGTCACCGGCCCCGGGAGGGACTCGGCTTGCATGCTCACGCCGTAGATCGTCCCTCGCAGCAGCTCGGCGCGTTTCGCGGGGTCGGGACGGGTGGCCTCTTCGGGGTACACCTCGTTCACCCTGGTGGGGGACCCAGCTCAGAGCAGCTGCCGGCTGAGCGCGGCATGCCGGTTGACGTCCTTGTAGAGGAGGTACCGGAACCGTCCCGGGCCACCGGCGTAGCAGGCCTGCGGGCAGAACGCGCGCAGCCACATGAAATCGCCGGCCTCGACCTCGACCCAGTCCTGGTTGAGCAGGTACACGGCCTTGCCCTCGAGGACGTAGAGCCCGTGCTCCATCACGTGCGTCTCCGGGAACGGGATCACGCCGCCGGGCTGGAAGTTGACGATGTTGACGTGCATGTCGTGCCGCACGTCGGTCTGGTCGACGAAGCGGGTCGTCGTCCACGCGCCGTTCGTCCCGGGCATCGGGAGCGGCTCGATGTCGCGCTCGTCGGTCACGAACGCCTCGGGCACCTCGACGCCGTCGACGCGCTGGTAGGCCTTGCGGATCCAGTGGAAGCGGGCCGGCGCCGCCTCGTCGTTGTGCAGCGTCCAGTCCGCGGCCGGCGGGAGGAACGCGTAGCCGCCCGGCTCGAGCCGGTGCTCCTGCCGGCCGACCGTCAGCCGGAGCGTGCCCTCGACGACGAACAGCACCGCCTCGGCGGCCCGATCGGTCTCCGGGCGGTCACTGCCACCCCCCGGGGAGACCTCGACGATGTACTGGGAGAACGTCTCCGCGAACCCGGACAGCGGCCGGGCGATCACCCACAGCCGGGTCCCCTCCCAGAACGGCAGGTTGCTGGTGACGATGTCGGTCATCGTCCCCTTCGGCAGCACCGCGTAGGCCTCGGTGAACATCGCCCGGTTGGTGGTGAGCTCGTGCTGGCCGGGCAGGCCGCCGCGGGGCGCGTAGTACGGCGCCCTCGTCTCCGTCGCTGTCACGCCCGTCGTCCTTCCGCGAAGAGCCGCTCGGCCGCGGCTCGGTGATGTCGGTGGTCATGCCTCGCCCCGGGCCAGGAACCGGCCCCGCGGCTCGCCGTCCACCGGCCGGCCGCGGAGCCACGTCCCCCGGACGACGCCGTCCAGCCGCTGGCCCGCGTAGGGCGTGACGGGGTTGCGGTGGTGCAGCCGCGCGGGATCGACGACGAAGGACCCCTCCGGCGCGAAGACGCAGAAGTCGGCGTCGTAGCCCGCCGCGAGCCGCCCCTTGGTCCGCAGCCCTGCCAGGCGGGCCGGGCCCTCGCCCATCCACCGGACGACGTCGGCCAGCGGGTGCCCGCGCGCCCGGGCCCCGGTCCAGACGGCCGGCAGGCCGAGCTGCAGCGAGCTGACCCCGCCCCAGGCGAGCGCGAAGTCGCCGGCGTCGAACCGCTTGAGCTCGGCGGTGCACGGCGAGTGGTCCGACACGACGCAGTCGATGTCCCCGGCGGCGAGCGCCCGCCACAGCGCCTCGCGGTTGGCCTCCCCGCGGATCGGCGGGCAGCACTTGAACTGCGTGGCGCCCTCGCCGATCGCCTCGGCGGCGAAGGACAGGTAGTGCGGGCAGGTCTCGGCGGTGACGGCCACGCCCTCGGCGCGCGCCGCGCGCAGCGCCGGGAGCACGGCGGCGCTGGACAGGTGCAGCACGTGCGTGCGGGCGCCGGTGCGGCGCGCGGCCCCGAGCACCGTCTCGACGGCCCGGGTCTCGGCGGCGTCCGGCCGGGAGCCGAGGAAGTCCGCGTACCGCCGTCCGCCCCGGTGCGGGGCGTGCGCGATCTCGTCGGGGTCCTCGGCGTGGACGATCATCAGGCCGCCGAAGGAGGCGACCTCCTTCAGATAGGTCTCCAGCTCCTCGGCGGACAGCGGCGGGAACTCCTCGACGCCGGAGTCGAGCAGGAAGCTCTTGAAGCCGAAGACGCCGGCCTCGTGCAGCGCGCGCAGCTCCGGCAGGTTGCCCGGCACGGCGCCGCCCCAGAAGCCGACGTCCACGGCGCACTTGCCCTCGGCCGCCCGCTTCTTGGTCTCCAGCGCGGCGACGTCGACCGTCGGCGGGAGGCTGTTCAGCGGCATGTCGACGATCGTGGTGACGCCGCCGGCGGCCGCGGCGCGGGTGGCCGTCGCGAAGCCCTCCCACTCGGTGCGGCCGGGCTCGTTGACGTGCACGTGGGTGTCCACCAGCCCGGGCAGCAGCACCTCGTCGGACCCCAGCTCGAGCACGTCGGCCCCGTCGAGCCGGTCGCCGAGGGGAACGACGGCCCCGATGCGCCCGTCCCGCACGCCGACGCAGACCGCCTCCTCCCCGCGCCCGGTGACGGCCCGCGGCGCGCGGACGACGAGGTCCCAGCCGCTCACGGCGCGCTCCCCGCCACGGAGACCCCGAGCCGGTCGTGCGCGATGCGCTCCCCGAGGCGCTCGAGCAGCGGACCGGCCTGCTCGATGCACCGGTCGACGTCGCTCTCGAGGTCGGTGAGCGCGTAGGCCGCGTCGATGCCGGCCGCGCGCAGCTCCGCCGCCCCGAGCAGGCAGCGCCCGGCGACGGCGACGACCGGGACGCCGGCCGCCCGTGCCGCCGCGGCGACTCCGGCCGGCGCCTTGCCGTGCAGCGTCTGGGCGTCCAGCGACCCCTCCCCCGTGATCACGAACCCGGCCTCCGGGAGCACGTCGGCGAAGGCCGTCAGCCCGAGGACGACGTCGATGCCCGGCCGGCGCTCGGCCCCCAGCGCGGCGAGGCAGGCGTAGCCCACGCCGCCGGCCGCGCCGGCCCCCGGCTCCTCGGCCGCGAGAACGGCCGGCTCGCCGAGGGCCACCCCGAGCTCGGCGACCCACCGGGTCAGCCCGGCCTCGAGCACCGCGACGTCGGCCGGCGTCGCACCCTTCTGCGGGCCGTAGACGGCGGCGGCGCCGTGCGGTCCCAGCAGGGGGTTGTCGACGTCGGTCGCGAGCACCACCCGGACGCCGGCCGGCCGGACGTCGAGCCCGGAGAGGTCGACGCGGGCGAGACGGGTGAGCGCGCCGCCGCCCAGGGGCAGCTCGGCGCCGGCGGCATCGAGCAGCCGCGCGCCGAGGCCGACGAGCAGCCCCGCGCCGCCGTCGGTGGAGGCGCTGCCGCCGATCCCGACCACGACCTCGCGGCAGCCGAGATCGAGCGCGGCCCGGACGAGCTGGCCCGTGCCGAGGCTGGTCGCCGCGAGCGCCGCGCGCCGCCCGCCCGGCAGCACGGCCAGGCCGGACACCGCCGCCATCTCCACCACGGCGGTCGGGCCGCGGACGGCCAGCGCGCCGTCCAGCGGTTCGCCGGTGGGGCCGGCCACGCGCACCGGCACCCGCCGGAACCCCGCCGCCTCGGCCGCGTCGAGCGTCCCCTCCCCGCCGTCGGCGACCGGGATCTCGCGGACGTCGAGGTCCGGCACCACGGCGCGCAGGCCGGCGGCCACGCGGGCGGCCACCCCGGCCGCCCCGAGGCTGCCCTTGAACTTGTCGGGGGCGACGACGACGACGGGTGCGCTCATCAGTCCAGGTACTGCATGTGCTCGAGGTCGAGCCCGCCGATCGCGGTCGGCGCCAGCTCGCGGGTCGCGGCGAGCTCCTCGAACTCGACGACGCCGTCGATCTCGGTGCCCATCGAGATGTTGGTGACCCGTTCCAGGATGATCTCCACGACCACGGGCACCCGGTGCTGGGCCATGAGCTTCTTGGCCTCCTCGAACGCCGGGAGGATTTCCTCCGGGTCGCGCACGCGGATCGCCTTGCACCCCATGCCCTCGGCCACCTTGACGTGGTCGACGCCGTAGCCCTGCATCTCCGGCGAGTTCTGGTTCTCGAAGCCCAGCTGCACGCAGAAGTCCATGTCGAAGGCCCGCTGGGACTGCCGGATCAGGCCCAGGTAGGAGTTGTTGACCAGCACGTGGATGTAGGGCAGCTGGAACTGGGCGCCGACGGCGAGCTCCTCGATCATGAACTGGAAGTCGTAGTCGCCCGACAGCGCCACGACGGTGGCCCCGGGATCGGCGACGCAGACGCCCAGCGCCGCCGGGAGCGTCCAGCCCAGCGGGCCGGCCTGCCCGCAGTTGATCCAGTGCCGCGGGCGGAAGACGTGCAGGAACTGGCCGCCGGCGATCTGCGACAGTCCGATCGTGCTGACGTAGCGGGTGTCCCGCCCGAAGGCCCGGTTCATCTCCTCGTAGACCCGCTGCGGCTTGATGGGCGTGGTCTCGAAGTGCGTCCTGCGCAGCAGGTCCCGCTTGCGCTCCTGGCAGTCCCGCACCCAGCCGCTCCGGTCGGGCACCCGGCCGGCCGCGCGGCGCTCGCGCGCCACCTCGAGGAAGAGCTCGAGCGCGGCCCGGGCGTCGGACACGATCCCGAGGTCGGGGGCGAAGACCCGGCCGATCTGCGTCGGCTCCACGTCGACGTGGACGAACGTCCGGCCCTGCCGGTACGTGTCCAGCCCGCCGGTGTGCCGGTTGGCCCAGCGGTTGCCGAGGCCGAGGACGAAGTCGGACTCCAGCAGCGTCGCGTTGCCGTAGCGGTGCGCCGTCTGCAGACCCACCATGCCGGCCATCAGCGGGTGGTCGTCCGGGATGGCGCCCCAGCCCATGAGGGTCGGGATCACCGGCACGCCGAGCGTCTCGGCGAACTCGACGAGCAGGTCCGCCGCGTCGGCGTTGATGACCCCGCCCCCGGCCACGATCAGCGGCCGCTGCGCGGTGGCCATCATGTCCAGCGCCTTCTCCACCTGCGCGCGGCTGGCCCGGGGCTTGTAGACCGGCAGCGGCTCGTAGGTGTCGATGTCGAACTCGATCTCGGCCATCTGCACGTCGAAGGGCAGGTCGACGAGCACCGGCCCCGGGCGGCCGGACCGCATGAGGTGGAACGCCTGCTGGAAGGTTCCGGGCACCTGCGCCGGCTCGAGCACCGTCGTCGCCATCTTGGTGACCGGCGCGGCGATCGCGGCGATGTCGACCGCCTGGAAGTCCTCCTTGTGCAGGCGCGCGACCGGCGCCTGCCCGGTGATGCACAGGATCGGGATCGAGTCGGCCGACGCCGAGTACAGGCCGGTGATCATGTCGGTGCCGGCCGGCCCCGAGGTGCCGACGCAGACGCCGATGTTGCCGGCCGCGGCGCGGGTGTAGCCCTCCGCCATGTGCGACGCCGCCTCGACGTGGCGGGCCAGCACGTGCTGGATCCGGCTGTCGCGCAGCGCGCCGTAGAACGGGTTGATCGCCGCGCCCGGCAGGCCGAAGGCGCGGGTCACGCCCTCCCGCTCGAGGATCTGCACGGCGGCCTGGATCGCCCGCATCCGGGGCATGGCTGTCTCCTGTCTGCTCAGGGGAAGGGAAGATGTCGGCGTCAGCCGCGGGTGCGGCCGGAGAGCTGCTCGACCTGGAGCAGCAGGGCGGAGTGGTCGAGGGATCCGTGTCCCTGGGCGCGCAGGGACCCCATCAACTGGGCCACGAGGGCGCCGACCGGGATCGCGACACCCGCCTCCCGAGCCGCGCCGGTGACGATGCCCATGTCCTTGTGGTGCAGGTCGACACGGAAGCCCGGGGTGAACTCGCGGGCCACCATGCCGGCGGCCTTGCGGTCCAGGATCCGGTTGCCCGCCAGGCCACCGGCCAGGACCTTGATCGCGGCGTCGGTGTCCACGCCGTACGCCTCGAGGAAGACCAGCGCCTCGGCGACGAGCTCGATGGTGCCGGCCACGATCAGCTGGTTGGCGGCCTTCACCGTCTGGCCGGAGCCGGCCGGGCCGACGTGGACGACGGTCGAGCCGACCGCCTCCAGCACCGGCCGGGCGGCCTCGAAGTCCTCGGCCTCGCCGCCGACCATGATCGACAGGCTGCCCTCGATGGCGCCGGCCTCACCGCCCGAGACCGGCGCATCCACCATGCGCACGCCACGGGCCCGCGCCGCCTCGGCGACCCGCACCGACACGTCGGGGCGGATCGAGCTGGCGTCGATGAGCAGCGTGCCGGGGCGGACGGAGTCGAGGATGCCGCCCTCGGTCAGGACGGCGTTCTCGACGTCCGGCGAGTCGGGCAGCATCGTGACGACGACGTCGGCCTCCCCGACCGCCTCGACGACGTCGGCCGCCCCGCGGCCGCCCTGCTCGGCCAGGTTGTCGACCTTGTCCTTCCCGCGGTCGTAGCCGATCACCTCGTAGCCGGCCTTGAGCAGGTTGGCGGCCATCGGGCCGCCCATGATGCCGAGTCCGATCACCGCGACGGTGGTCATGGGGTGCTCCCTGGGTCGTGTGCGGTTGTTCGTCGGGGGGAACTGCTGGTCAGACGGCGGAGCGGTGGCCGGCGGGCAGCCAGCCCAGGCCCTCGGCCGTGCTGGTGAGCGGCTTGTACTCGAGGGCGACCCAGCCGTCGTAGCCCGCGGCGGCCAGCGCGCTCAGGTGGCGGTCGAGGTCGATGTGCCCCGTGCCGGGCTCGTGGCGGCCGGGTGCGTCCGCGATCTGCACGTGCGCGACCCGGTCGGCGAACCGGCCGATCACGGCGTCGAGGTCGTCGCCGTTGACGTCGAGGTGGTAGAGGTCGCAGAGCAGGCCCAGGTTCGCCACGCCGGTCTCCTCGCGCACGCGGTCGATGACGGCGACGACGTCCGCGGCCGTGAGCAGCGGATAGCGCGGCGCCCCGCTGACCGGCTCGACCAGGACCGTCCCGCCGATCCGGGCCGCCGCCCGTCCGGCCAGCGCCAGGTTCTCGACGGCGAGTTCGTCCTGGGCCGACGGCGGCTCGCCGTCGACGCGGTTGCCGTAGAGGGCGTTGAAGGCGCGGCAGCCGAGGCGCTCGCCGATGCCGACGGTGACGTCGACGTTGTCCCGGAACTCGGCCGACCGCTTCGGCCAGGACACCAGCCCGCGATCGCCGCCCGGCATGTCCCCGGCGAAGAAGTTGAGCCCGATCAGCGAGACGCCGGCGTCCTCCACGGACCGGACGAACGCGTCGACCCCGGCGTCGGCCGGCACCGCCTCGGCGAACGGCCACCAGAACTCGACCGCGGTGAAACCGGCCTCCCGGGCCGCCGCGGGGCGCTCGAGCAACGGCAGCTCGGTGAACAGGATCGACAGGTTGACGGCGTAGCGACGCGACGGCATGAGCGGCCCTCTCACAGGTGGGGTGGCCGTGGTATACGAAAAGCTAGCCGCGTTGGTATACCAGAGTCAACCCGCTGCGGGCGGAGGCCCGGTCAGGCCGGGGCGCGGCGGGCCAGGACCTCCAGCCGGCCGCGGTCGACGCCGGTCGCGGCGGCCGCCTCCCCCTCGTCCACCGCCCCGCAGTCGAGTCCCCGCAGGATCGCGCCGGCGAGGGCCTGCGCCGTCGCGGGCTCGTCCATCACGCCCCCCTCGAGCCGGCCGAGGTAGGCCCGGATGCGGGCGCCCGCGTCGTCGAGTCCGCCGCGGAAGAAGGCGTAGGTGGCCAGGTAGCGGGTGGGCAGGTGCCCGGGGTGCATGTCCCAGCCCTGGTAGAAGCCGCGCTCCAGCGACCGCGTGACCAGACGGGCGTGCAGCCGCCACGCGCTCGCGACGGCGCCGGGCGACCCGGTCGGGACGACGTTGGTGGAGCCGTCGGAGAGCCGCACGCCGGTGCCGGCCGCGGCGACCTGCATGACCGCCTTGGCGTGGTCGGCCGCGGGGTGCTCCATGCTCTGGTACCCGGCGGCGATGCCCAGCGCCGCGCTGTAGTCGAACGTGCCGTAGTGCAGGCCGGTGCACCGCCCGGCCGCGGCGGTGATCATGCGGGCCAGCGGAGCGGTGCCGTCCGCGGCCAGCACCGCCTGCGGGGTCTCGACCTGGATCTCGAACCCCAGCCGGCCCGGCGGCAGGGAGTGCGCCTGCTCCAGGCGGGCGCAAACCTCGGCCATCGCCGACACCTGGTCGACGGACGTGACCTTCGGCAGCGTGAGCAGGAAGCCGTCCGGGAGGCCGTCCCCCTCGGCCAGCGCGCCGAGGACCAGGTCGAGCGTGCGCAGCCCGCGGCGGCGCGTCGGCGCCTCGAAGCTCTTGAACCGGATCCCGAGGTACGGCGGGCGCCCCTCACGGTGCGCCAGTGCCGTCAGCGCCGCGGCGACGTCGGCGGCCGCCTGGTCCTCCTCGTCGTCGGGGCGGTTCCCGTAGCCGTCCTCGAAGTCGATCCGCAGGTCCTCGACCGGCTCACGGGCCAGCTTCGCCCGCACCCGCTCGTAGACGTCCTCGACGACGGCCGGGGGCAGCGCGGTGCCGGCGGCCAGGTCGCCGGCGGTGGGCGCGTGCCGGTCCACCAGGTCCAGGGCCGCCCGTCCCCATTCCCTCGGGACGTCGGCGGAGAACCGGTCGGCGGGCACGTACACCGTGTGCACCGGCTGCCGGCTGCCGCGCTCGCCCGGATAGCGCGTGCGGAGCTCCTCGTCGGCCGCGGCCAGGCGCTCGTCGAGGAGGTCGGCCAGTTCCTTGCTCACTCCGGTCATGGCTGCAGTGCTCCCTTTCCTGGGAGGGGTCGCCGGACGGGACCCGAGCCCCTGGCGCTCCCCTGGCGGTCACTGGTATACCAAATCTCCGACACGACGTGTTCTCTCAGATGCGGGAGCAGAGGCGACGATCATGCAGCTCGACACCGGCGACGCGGCGCTCGAGCGGTTCTCCGCCCTCGACGACGAGGCCGGCCGGGCCGCGCTGCACGCGTGCTGCGCCAGCCCGGTCTGGGTCGCGCAGATCTGGGCCGGCCGGCCGTACCGCAACCGGGCCGAGCTCCTCGACGCCGCCGAGACCGCCTGCCGCGAGCTCGACGACGCCGAGCTGGACCTGGCGCTGGCCGGCCACCCGAGGATCGGGGACCGGGCGTCCGGATCGGGCACCGAGGCGCGCTGGTCGCGCCAGGAGCAGGCCTCGGTGTCGGACGCCGACGAGCGCACGCGCGACGAGCTCGTCGCGGCCAACCGGGCGTACGAGGAGCGGTTCGGGCACGTCTTCCTGATCCGCGCGGCCGGCCGGTCCGCGACGGAGATGCTGGCCGAGCTGCGCCGCCGCCTCGGCAACGACCCCGCGACCGAGCGCCGCGAGGTCGTGGACCAGCTGGCCCAGATCACCCGGCTGCGGGTCGAGAGGCTGCTGGACTCATGAGCACGCTGTCCACCCACGTCCTCGACGCCGTGGCCGGCGCCCCCGCTCCCGGTGTGCCCGTCGCGCTGGACCGGCGGTCGGCACCGGGTGCGGACTGGGCCGCCGTCGGCCGCGGGACGACTGACGACGACGGGCGGATCAGCGGCCTGGGACCGGTACCGCTCGAGCCCGGGGTCTACCGGCTGGTCTTCGACACCGATGCGTACACCGACGGCGGGGCGGGGTTCTACCCCGAGATCGCGATCGTCTTCCGGATCACCGAGGAACGGCACTACCACGTTCCTGTTCTCCTCAGCCCGTTCGCCTACTCCACCTACCGAGGAAGCTGAGCTCCCATGGCACACCAGCTGGGACACAACCAGTACGGCAAGGCCGAGACCCGCGTCGTCCGGATCTACCGGGACATCGATCCGCACGAGATCGTCGACTACAACGTGAGCGCCGCCCTGTCCGGCGACTTCGCGGACACCCACCTCACCGGCGACAACTCGAAGGTGCTGACGACGGACGGCGTGAAGAACACGGTCAACGCGTTCGCCAAGGAACACGGCGAGGCGGCGCGCCAGCCGGAGTCCTTCGGCCTGGCCCTCGCCCGCCACTTCGTCGAGGACGTGCCGCAGGTGTCCCGCGCCCGCGTGAAGATCGAGGCCTACCCGTGGCAGCGGCTCGACGCGGGCGGCACCCCGCACCCGCACGCCTTCGCCCGCTCGGGCGAGTACACCCGGACCGCGACGGTCACCTACGCCGACGGCCGCGCCTGGGTCGTCTCCGGGCTGCGCGACCTGACCGTGCTCAAGACGACCGACTCGGAGTTCTGGGGCTTCTACCAGGACCGGTACACGACGCTGCAGCCGACCAACGACCGGGTGATGGCCTCGTCGGTGACCGCGCAGTGGTTCCACACCGCCGACGCCGATGACTGGGGGAAGTCGTTCGACGCCGTCCGGGCCGCCCTGTGCGAGGCGTTCGCCGTCTCCTACAGCTACGCGCTGCAGCAGACGCTCTTCGAGATGGGCGGCAAGGTGCTCGACGAGGTCCCGGGGGTCGCCGAGGTCCGCCTGTCGATGCCGAACAAGCACCACTTCGTCATCGACCTCTCCCCCTTCGGGCTGGAGAACCCCAACGAGGTCTTCCACGCCGACGACCGTCCCTACGGGCTGATCGAGGGCACCGTCCGGCGCGAGGACGCGCCCGACCCCGGCCCGGCCTTCGACCCGGGGCAGGGCTGGTGAGCCGGCTCTCCGCCGGCGACTCCGCTCCTCCGTTCGTCCTGCCGGGCGACGACGGCGGCCGCCTCTCGAGCGCCGATCTGCGCGGCCGCAAGGCGGTGGTCTACTTCTACCCGCGCGCCGGCACCCCGGGCTGCACCGCCGAGGCCTGCGACTTCCGCGACAGCATGGCCTCGCTGGCCGGGGCCGGCTACGCGGTCGTGGGGATCTCCCCCGACGCCCCGGAGGACCTCGTCCGCTTCCGGGACGAGCAGGCCCTGACCTTCCCGCTGCTCGCCGACGCCGACCACGCCGTCCACGAGGCCTACGGCGCCTGGGGCGAGAAGACCGTCGGCGAGGCACGCGTCGTCGGCACGCTGCGGTCGACGTTCGTGCTCGACGAGGAGGGCCGCGTCGAGCACGCCCTCTACGAGGTGCCCGCCCGCGGGCACGTCCGGGCGCTGCGGGAGCTGCTCGGGGTCGACCGGCCCCGGTAGGTCACCAGCCGCGCGTGGCGTAGCGCTCGGACTCCGGCAGCGTCGACACGTTGATCCCGACCATCGGCTCGCCGAGACCGCGGGAGACCTTGGCGATCACGGCCGGGTCGTCGAAGAACGTGGTCGCCTGCACGATCGCGGCGGCGCGCTGCGCCGGGTCGCCGGACTTGAAGATGCCCGAGCCGACGAACACGCCCTCGGCGCCGAGCTGCATCATCATCGCCGCGTCGGCGGGGGTGGCGATGCCGCCGGCGGTGAACAGCACGACCGGCAGCTTGCCCAGCCGGGCCACCTCGGCCACCACCTCGTACGGCGCCCGCAGCTCCTTGGCGGCCACGTAGAGCTCGGTCTCGTCGAGCGTGCCCAGCCGCTTGATGCCGGCGCGGATGGCGCGCATGTGCCGGGTCGCCTCGACGACGTTGCCGGTTCCGGCCTCGCCCTTCGAGCGGATCATCGCCGCGCCCTCGGCGATGCGGCGCAGCGCCTCGCCGAGGTCGGTCGCGCCGCAGACGAACGGCACGGTGAACTCGCGCTTGGCGATGTGGTGCGCCTCGTCGGCCGGCGTGAGCACCTCGGACTCGTCGATGTAGTCGACCCCGAGCGCCTGCAGCACCTGGGCCTCGACGAAGTGGCCGATGCGGGCCTTGGCCATGACGGGGATCGAGACGGCGCCGATGATGCCCTCGATCATGTCGGGGTCGCTCATCCGCGCGATCCCGCCCTGGGCGCGGATGTCGGCCGGCACGCGCTCGAGCGCCATGACGGCGACCGCGCCGGCGTCCTCGGCGATCTTGGCCTGCTCCGGCGTGACGACGTCCATGATCACGCCGCCCTTGAGCTGCTCGGCCATGCCGCGCTTGACGAGATCGGTGCCGGTCGCGGGCGAGGGGGCGGGGGTCTGGTCGGATGCCACGGGTTGCTGCCTCAAAGGTGTCGACGACTTCTCGGAACGCTGCGATCCTACGGCCGTTCCGCACCGCGATCGGCGGGCGCCGTCCCGCCGATCCCCTGCACGGGACCGTCGTCGATGTCGAAGAACCGCGGCAGCGGCCGGCGGGCGTGCACCCGCATCAGCCGGGTCAGGCGCCGGTGGCGCAGCTCGCGGGTGTCGCGGACGGCGTCGTTGTAGAAGCGGCGGGCCAGCTGCAGCCGGGTGCCGGTGCCGGCCAGGTCGGCCCGCAGGGCCTCCGGGACGGCGAGGTCGGGGGGCAGGTCGCGCAGCTCCCGGCCCAGCGCGTTCTCAGCCAGCTCCCGGTCCCCGGCCTGCGGGGCGCGAGCGCCCGCCGCGGCAGCGGCCAGCCGGGCGGCGCCCCCCGGCCCGAGGGCGGCCGCGTGGTCGCGGGCCAGCTCCTCGGCCAGCCCGGCGCGGCGCTGCAGCTGGGTGTCCAGCGCCGTCCACGCGCGGTCGGCGCGCTCCTGCAGCCGGCGCAGCCGGGTGAGCGTCCACGCCGCCCAGGCGAGCAGCAGGACGACGACGGCGGCCAGCACCATCAGCCAGGCCCCGGTCGTCACGGGGGGTCAGGCTAGCGCCGGACGCGGATCCGCCGGGCCAGGCGCGGCTCGCCGTCCGGGGACGCCAGCGCCGGGAACTCGTCGTCCTCGCCCGCGGTGACCTCCCCGCCGGGCAGGGACACGGTCTCGTAGACGGCGAGGATCCGCTGGGCCAGGACCGCCCAGTCGTAGCCGGCCGCCACCTTCCGGCCCCGGGTCGCGAGCGCGGCGCGGCGCTCCGGGTCGGCGAGCAGGTCGCCCAGCGCCCGGCCCAGGGCGGCGGGGTCGCCGCGGCGCACCAGCACGCCGGCGGCGCCGTCGTCGAGCACCTTCGCGAAGGCGTCGAGGTCGCTGGCGACGATCGGCGCCCCGGCGGCCAGGGCCTCGATGAGGATGACGCCGAAGGACTCCCCCAGCAGGTTCGGCGCGCAGTACACGTCCACCGACCGCAGGAACGCCGCCTTGTCGGCCTCCGAGAGCATCCCGAGCAGCGAGACGTGCGGGCGCAGGTCCGCGCCGATCAGCTCCTGCAGCTGGTCGGGGTCACCGCGGCCGGCGACCAGCAGCCGCGCGCCCGGGTGCCGCCGCACGACGGTCCGCATCGCCTCGAGCAGCACCGGCAGGCCCTTGCGCGGCTCGTCGTAGCGGCCGAGGAACCCGATCGTCGGGCCGCCGACCCCCCGGGTGTGCCCGGGCAGCCCCAGCCCCTCGGCGAACGCCGACACGTGCACGCCGTTGGGGATGATCACCGCGTCCCCGCCGAGGTGCTCGACCTGCACGCGGCGGGCGAAGTCGGACACGGCGATCCGGCCGCTGATCTTCTCCAGCCACGGCCGCACGATCGGCCCCCAGGCGGCCAGCCACTTCGAGCGGACGGTGGCCGCGTGGAAGGTCGCCACGATCGGGCCCTCGGCCATCATGCAGACCAGCAGCCCGATCGACGGCGGCGCGGGGTCGTGCACGTGGACGACGTCGAAGTGCCCCTCGCGCAGCCAGCGGCGCACCCGCGCGGCGGAGACCGGCCCGAACTGCACGCTGGCCATCGAGCCGTTGTACGGGATCGGCACGGTCCGCCCGGCGAACGTGATGAAGGGGTCGGTGAGCGACTCCTCGTGCTCGGCCGGCGTCAGCACCTCGACGTGGTGGCCCAGGCCGCGCAGCGTCTCGGCCAGGTCCCGCACGTGGTACTGCACACCGCCCGGCACGTCCCACTGGTAGGGGCACACCAGGCCGACGCGCATCAGGAGGCCCCTCTCCTCGGGGGATCGCGTGGCACATCGGACCAGATCCGGCCGAGCATGTGCCAGTCCTCGGGCTGCGCGGCGATGGATTCGGTGAACGCGTCGGCGACCCCCTGCATGGCCGCGGCGACGCGGTCCTTGAGCCGCGCCTCCCCCAGGACCTGCACCTCGGGGTGGAACACGACCCGCCATCCGCGGTCGGTGAACTGGCAGACCGCCGGGACGAGCGCGGCGCCGGTCTGCGCGGCGAGGACGGCCGGGCCGCTCGGCATGGTGGTGGGCCGGCCGAACAGCGAGACCGGGACGCCGGTGGCGCCGAGGTCGCGGTCGACCAGCAGGCACGCCGAGCCGCCGTCGGCCAGCCATTCCCGCAGCACGGTCGAGCTGGGCCGCGGCCCGCCGGTCAGCGGGACGACGCGCATGCCCAGCGACTCGCGGTAGTCCAGGAAGCGCCGGTAGAGCGACTCGGGCTTGAGCCGCTCGGCCACGGTCATGAACGGACCGCCCAGCCAGTCGATGAGCCAGACCCCGGCGGCGTCCCAGTTCCCGCTGTGCGGCAGGGCGAAGACCACACCCCTGCCGCCGGCCGCGGCCTTCTCCAGGTGCTCGATCCCCGGGGTCTCCGTGCCGCGGACGATCCGCTCCCCAGGGATGATCGGCAGCCGGAAGGCCTCGCGCCAGTACCGGGCGTAGGACCGCAGCGCCCGGCCGGTGAGGTCGTCGAGCTCGCGCTCGCCGAGCCGGCCGCCGGTGGCGACGCGCAGGTTGGCGCGCAGCTGACGGGTGCCGGCGCCGTCCCGGCGCGCGGCCCAGGAGGCCGCGCCGTCGAACGCCCGGGTCGCGACGCCCTCCGGCAGCAGCTTGACCGCGCCCCATCCGGCGGCAAAGCCGGCGTCGGTGAGCCGGGCCCCCGCCCGGGCGCGCAGGCCGGGGGCGGGGACGGCGGGCTCCCCGGGAAGTGCCTCGCTCACGGCGCCGCCGGCGGAGTCGGCGGGACGGGCTCGCCGGCGGGCAGCGCGGCGCGGCCGGCGCGGTGGACGGCGGCGAACCGCTGCCCCACGGTGACCGCGCTGCCGACCAGCAGCACCCACAGGGCCACGTGGATCGCGTACGGCACGCCCAGGCCGAAGAAGCCCGTGCCGACCAGCACGAGGATCAGCCGCTCGGTGCGCTCGACGATGCCGACGTCCGCGGACAGCCCCACGCCCTCGGCGCGGGCCTTGACGTAGGAGGTGAGCACGCCGAGCACCAGGCAGATCAGGGCGAGCAGCACCAGCAGCCGGTTGTCGCCGCGGCCGGAGAACCACCAGGCCAGCGCGGCGAAGATCGCGGCGTCGGACGCACGGTCACAGGTGGAGTCCAGCACCGCCCCGAACAGCGAGCCGCCGCCCCGGGCCCGGGCCAGCGCCCCGTCGAGCAGGTCGAGCAGCACGAACAGGGTGACGGCGAACGCGCCCCAGAACAGGTGGCCGGTGCCGATCAGGAACACCGCGCCGGCGATCGACCCGAGAGTGCCGACGATCGTGACCATGTCCGGCGTGACCCCGGCGCGCGCCAGCCGGGTGACGACCGGCGCGAGCACCTTGGCCACCTTCGGGCGGGCGTTGATGCCGAGCACTCAGTCCTCCTGCGCGGCGTGCTCGGCCCACGCGCCGGCCAGCAGCGCCCGGGTCTCGGTGAGCACCTGCGGCAGCACCCGGGTCAGCCCGAGGACCGGCATGAAGTTGGTGTCCCCGCCCCACCGCGGCACCGCGTGCTGGTGCAGGTGGTCGGCGATGCCGGCGCCGGCGATGTGACCCTGGTTCATCCCGATGTTGAACCCGTGGGCGCCGCTGACCGCGCGGATGGTCCGCATCGCGGTCTGGGTGAAGGCGCCGAGCTCGGCGACCTCCTCCACGGTGAGGTCGGTGTAGTCGGGGACGTGCCGGTACGGGACCACCATCAGGTGCCCGGCGTTGTAGGGGTAGAGGTTGAGGACGGCGAACACCGTCCGGCCGCGGGCGACGATCAGCCCCTCCACGTCGTCCATCTTCGGGATGAGGCAGAACGGGCAGTCGTGGTCGCCGGTGGGCTTGCCCTCGCCGCGGATGTAGGCCATCCGGTACGGCGTCCACAGGTGCTCGAACACCGACGCCGGGCCGCCGCCGTCGTTGTCCACGGCGACCCGGAAAGCCTCGTCCTGCTCGCTCACACCGGGACCTCGGCGGTCGGGTCGGCGTTGTGCCGCGCCTCGACCCAGTTCACGACCTGCTCGACGGCGTCGGCGATCGGGACGCCGTTGCGCTGGCTTCCGTCGCGGTAGCGGAAGGAGACCGCGCCGGCCTCGGCGTCGGTCGCCCCGGCGATCAGCACGAACGGCACCTTCTGCTTGCTGGCGGTGCGGATCTTCTTTTGCATCCGGTCGTCGGAGTCGTCGATCTCGACGCGGATGCCCCGCTCGCGCAGCCTCAGGGCGACGTCGCGCAGGTAGGGCACCTGGTCGTCGGTGACCGGGATGCCGACCACCTGCACCGGGGCCAGCCAGGCCGGGAAGGCGCCCGCGTAGTGCTCGGTGAGCACGCCGAAGAACCGCTCGATCGAGCCGAACTTCGCCGAGTGGATCATCACCGGCTGCTGGTGCGAGCCGTCGGCGGCCGTGTACTCCAGGCCGAACCCGGCCGGCTGGTTGAAGTCGTACTGGATGGTCGACATCTGCCACGTCCGGCCGATGGCGTCGCGCGTCTGCACGGAGATCTTGGGGCCGTAGAACGCCGCGCCGCCCGGGTCGGGGACCAGCTCGAGGCCGGTCTCCGTGGCCGCCTCCTCGAGGACCTTGGTGGCGATCTCCCACTGCTCGTCGGACCCGATGAACTTGGCCTGCTTGTCCGGGTCGTCGCCGCGCGTCGACAGCTCCAGGTAGTAGTCGTCGAGGCCGAAGTCGCGCAGCAGGCCGAGCACGAAGGACAGCAGGTGCCGGATCTCGCCGGCGGCCTGCTCGGGCGTGACGTAGCTGTGCGAGTCGTCCTGCGTGAGGCCGCGCACCCGCGTGAGGCCGTGGACGACGCCGGACTTCTCGTACCGGTAGACCGTGCCGAACTCGAAGAACCGCAGCGGCAGCTCGCGGTAGGACCGCCCGCGCGACCTGAAGATCAGGTTGTGCATCGGGCAGTTCATCGCCTTGAGGTAGTACTCCGCGTTCTCCAGCTCCATCGGCGGGAACATGGTGTCGGCGTAGTACGGCAGGTGCCCGGACAGCTCGAACACGTGCGCCTTGGTGATGTGCGGCGTCCCGACGTAGAGGAAGCCCTCCTCGATGTGCCGCCGGCGGACGTAGTCCTCCATCTCCCGCTTGATCACGCCGCCCTTGGGGTGGAAGACGGCCAGGCCGGAGCCGATCTCGTCGGGGAAGCTGAACAGGTCCAGCTCGGCGCCCAGGCGCCGGTGGTCGCGGCGCTCGGCCTCGGCCAGCTGCTCCAGGTAGGCCTTGTGCGCGTCCTTGCTCTCCCACGCCGTGCCGTAGATCCGCTGCAGCTGCGGGTTCTTCTCGCTGCCCCGCCAGTACGCGGCGGCGCTGCGCGTGAGGCTGAACGCCGGGATGTTGTTGGTGCGCGGCAGGTGCGGGCCGCGGCACAGGTCGGTCCAGACCCGCTCGCCGGTGCGGGCGTCGAGGTTGTCGTACATGGTCAGCTGGCCGCCGCCGACCTCGACGTCGGCACCCTCGGCGACTGCCTCCTGGGACGGGCCGACGCCGCCCTTGAGGTCGATCAGCTCGAGCTTGTACTTCTCGTGGGCCAGCTCGGTCCTGGCGTCGTCGTCGCTGATCTCCCGGCGGGAGAAGCGCTGGCCGGCCCGGACGATCTCGGTCATCTTCTTCTCGAGGGCCGCGAGGTCCTCGGGCGTGAAGGGCCGCTCCGGGTCGAAGTCGTAGTAGAAGCCGTTCTCGATCGGCGGGCCGATGCCCAGCCGCGTGCCGGGGAAGAGCTCCTGCACCGCCTGTGCGAGCACGTGCGCCGTCGAGTGCCGGATCACCGCGCGGCCCTCGGGGCTGGCCGCGGGCACCGGCTCGATCTCCGCGTCGGCGTCCGGCGTCCAGGCGAGGTCCTTGAGGTCGCCGGTGGCGAGGTCCCGGACGACGACGGCGCCGTCGGGCCCCTTCAGGGCGGCGCCGGCCTCCTTGAGCGCGTCGGCCGCGGTGGTCCCGGCCGGCACCCGGATCGGGGCGAGCGCGGCGGGGAGGGGTGCGGCAGACACGGGGAGCTCCAAGGAGTCGACGGAGGGCCTGGCCGATCGGCGAGGACAGTCAGAAGGTTAGTGCCCGGAGGGCTGCCGGCCGGTCAGGGCAGCAGCTCGACGCGGTCCCCGGGCCGGACCCGCCCGGGAGTTCGCACCTCGGCGTAGACGCCCAGGCAGTGCTTCGGCGTCCGGGTGACGGAGAGCTCGACGTCGCCGATCCGCAGGCCGCGGCCCACCCAGTCGCGCTCGTCGGCGCCGGCGTCCAGGGCGAGCAGGAGGTTGGCCCGCGGGTCGTCGGCCGAGCAACCCTCGGGGACGTCGCCGCCGGCGGCGCGATCGATCGCGGCGCGGCTGACCAGGTGGACGGCGGCGGCGTCCACCTGTGGCGCCTCGGTCCGCTGCAGCCGCACCGGGCGGCCCAGGACCTCGGTGAGCGTGATCGTGTCGGCCTCGTCGTCCCCGGTTGCGACGACCTCGGCCATGACGGGCGTCGTCTTGACGGTGACCCGCTCCCCCGTCGTCGCGTCGACCACCGACCAGACGCGGTCACCGACCACGCCGCCCGGCTCGATGCGCGCCTCGCCGACGGTGCGCCCGCCCAGGCTCTTCACCGGGTAGACGCTCACCTGCTCGACGGCGCCGACGACACTCACGAGGCGACGTTACGACGGGTGGCCCGGTCGACGCGCGGGGATTCTCGTCGGCGCAGCCGGCGCAGCTGCGCGTCGAGATAGGGCCGCGCCCTCCGGTGGCCGCCGTCGCGGGCGATCGCATCCTGCAGTGCGGCGAGCACCCGGCCCAGCCGCGCCGCGTCCGGCCGCCACCCGCGCCGCTCGCACTCCTCCAGCCACTCGACCGGGGTCCGGTGGCCGCGCTCGCCGTTGCACCGGCCGCAGGCGGCGACCTCGTTCTCCAGGCGCGACGGCCCGCCCTTCACCCGGGGGACGACGTGCTCGGTGGTGGGCCGGACCAGCGGCGCGAAGCCGCGGCCGCACCAGACGCAGGTCGGCCCGTCCCGCTCGACGATCGCCGTCAGCCGGTCGGCGCGGTCGAGCTGGGGCACTCCCCCATGGTGCGCCGCTAACGGCCCGCCCGCCCGCGGCCGCCCGCCACCCGGGCGGGGCGCGGCCGCAGCAGCGCAACGCGCCGGTTCTGCCGCCGCTGCCGCACCGCCTTGCGGAACCGGTACCGGGAGCCGCTCAGGTCGCCGGGGCCGTACGCCGTCCAGACGAGATCAGCGGGCGGCGGGGCCGGGGCCTCGTCGTCGGCGAGGAGGTGGTCGAGCAGCAGCTGGAGCCGGCCCTCGCTCCGGAGCAGCCAGTCCGTGCCGGCGTCCTGCCACCCGTGCTCCTCGAGGAAGCCGTTGAACCGCAGGATGGCCCGCGGGCCGAAGATCTCGTCGACCCGGTCCTGCATGAACGTGACGGTGGCGTCGAGGGGGACGCCCTGCTCCATCGCCCGCTCGGCGGCCAGCCACGCCCGCAGGGTGAACAGGTCCGGACCGCCGCCGCCCGCCGGAGGCATCGGTGTCCCGTCGTCAGGGGCGGTCATCCCCGCAGCATGCCAAGTGGAGTCACTCGAGGCACGGACCGCCGGCGTCGGTCCGCAGGCACTGCTCGAGCCAGCGCCGGACCGGGAGCTGCATCGGCAGGTCCGGAACGACGACGAACGCCGACGGGACCACCGCGGTCGCCGGGGGCGCCGCCGGGTCGTGGAACCAGACCCGGCGCCCGCTCGCGCGCGGCGTTCATCCCGCCCGGACGACGCCGACCCCGGCACGACCCGGTCATCCTCGGACGGCGCCCCGCCGGGAGAGGGTCCACCGGCCCGCGCTCCCCGAACCCGAGGGACTGGAGGTGGTCGGCGTGGTGGAGGTGACCGGCCGGCAGAAGAAGAACATCGAGGCGTTGATCGACCCCCTGCGGGTCCGGCCCGGGGCGCGGGTCGACCTCGGCGAGGACTTCGATCCCGGCTTCCGCTCCGACCTCGTCAAGAAGAAGGACGGCCGCGAGCTCCTCGACACCGGCATCGCCCTGCTGGCCGAGTACCAGGCCCGCCTGGCCGCGCAGAGCACGCACGGCGTCCTCGTGTGCCTGCAGTCCCTCGACGCCGGCGGCAAGGACGGGACGATCCGGCACGTCATGAGCGGGGTCAACCCGCAAGGCGTGCACGTCAGCAGCTTCAAGGTCCCGTCCGCCGACGAGCTCGGCCACGACTACCTCTGGCGCTACGCCCGGCGCCTGCCCGCCCGGGGGGAGATCGGGATCTTCAACCGGTCGCACTACGAGGAGGTCCTCGTGGTGCGCGTCCACCCGGCGGCGCTGGCCCGGCAGAAGCTGCCGCCGAACGCGGCGGGTGACGGCATCTGGCACCGCCGCTACCAGGAGATCAACAACTGGGAGCGCTACCTGGTCGACAACGGCTTCGCCGTCGTGAAGCTGCTGCTCAACCTGTCCCGGGAGGAGCAGCGGACCCGGTTCCTCAAGCGGATCGACCTCCCGGACCACAACTGGAAGTTCTCGGCCGCCGACGCCCGTGAGCGGGCGTACTGGGACGACTACCAGCGGGCCTTCTCGCACATGGTGTCGGCGACGAGCACCGAGCACGCGCCCTGGTACGTCATCCCCGCCGACCGCAAGTGGTTCGCCCGCATCTGCGCGGCGGCGGTGCTCGCCCACACCCTCATCGAGCTCGACCCCCGCTACCCGACGGTGGGCAAGGACGTACGGCAGGAGCTGGCGGCCGTGAAGCGGGATCTCGAGGCGGAGGCCCCCGAGGGCGCCGCCGCGGACCCGTACGCGACGGCGCACGAGCCGGGCCACCACGGGCGCCGGCGCGGCAAGGGAGACGCGGCGCCGTCGGGGATCCCTGAGCCGAGGAAGACGACGGAGGCGGCGAAGACCGGGGCCTGACCGGCCCGGCGCCCGCAGATCGGAGACCGACGGTGCAGACCGGACCCGCGCCGCAGGCGACCAGGGCGCCTGCCGACGGTTGGTACGCGCACTCCCCGGCAGACGTCGCGCAGACCCTCGGGGTCGATCCCGCCGTGGGCCTGTCCGCGGCGACGGCGGCCGAACGGCTGCGCGCGAACGGCCCGAACGCGCTGCCCGAGGAGCGGCCGAAGCCGGGCTGGCTGCGGTTCCTCGAGGAGTACCGCAGCTACATGCAGATCATCCTGGTGGCCGCCGCGGTGGTCTCGCTGCTGATCGCCGAATGGGGCACCGCCGTCCTCCTCCTGGTGCTCACGGTGCTCAACGCCGTGATCGGGCTGCGCCAGGAGGGCAAGGCCGAGAGCGCGATGAACGCGCTGAAGTCGATGATGAAGGCCACGGCCCGCGTCCGGCGGGACGGGGAGGCGGCCGAGATCCCCGCCGAGCAGCTCGTCGTGGGCGACGTGGTGCTGCTCGCCGCGGGCGACCAGGTGCCGGCCGACGGCCGCATCGTCGCGGCCAGCGCCCTGCAGATCGACGAGTCCGCGCTCACCGGGGAGAGCGTGCCCGCCGCCAAGGACGCGTCGGCGCCCGAGGGCAGCGGGCTCGGCCCCGGGGACCAGACCGACATGGCGTTCATGAACACCCCGGTGACCCACGGCAGCGGCACCATGATCGTCACCGGCACGGGGGCGGACACCGAGCTCGGCAAGATCTCGGCGATGCTGTCCGCGGGGGCCAAGGAGAAGACCCCGCTCACCGCCGAGCTCGACCGGCTGACCCTGTGGATCGCCGCCGCGGCCGGTCTGACGATGGTCGTGATGTTCGTCCTCGGCCGCTCGCGCGGCGAGGCGTGGGACGTGCTGTTCGTCAGCGCGGTGGCCCTGGCGATCGCCGCCGTCCCCGAGGCGCTGCCGACGGTGACCCAGATGATCCTCTCGCTGGGCGGGGTGGACCTGGCCAAGCGCAACGCGATCGTCAAGGAGCTGCCCTCGGTCGAGACGCTGGGCTTCACCTCCGCGATCAACTCGGACAAGACCGGCACGCTGACGATGAACCAGATGACGGCGGTCGAGGTCGTGGATCCCGGTGACCGGTACACCGTCTCCGGCAGCGGCTACGGCCTGGAGGGGCGCGTCCACCACGCGGTCGGCAGCTCTGCCTCGATCGAGGCCGCGGTCCTGCCCTACGTCCTCGCCAGCGACGCGCACCTGGTCGACGGCCGGGTCGTCGGCGACCCCACCGAGGGCGCCCTGCTGGTGCTGGCGTTCAAGGCCGGCCTCGACATCGACGCCACGCGGGAGCGGCTGCCCCGGCTGGCCACCCTGCCGTTCGACCCGACGGCCAAGCTCATGGCGACGTTCCACTCGACGATCGGCGCGGACGGGCGGCCGGTCGTCCGCTGCTTCGTGAAGGGCGCCGCCCCGGCGGTGATGGCGCGGGCGGCCACCGCGCTGTCCGCCGACCGCGTCATCGCCTGGGACGCCGGACTGCAGCAGCGGGCGAACGCGCACATGGAACGCATGGAGGAGGCCGGGCGCCGCGTCATGGCCGCGGCCGTGCGCGACCTCGACCCGGCGGACTTCGACCCGGCCGGCGACCTGCTCGGCTACGTGACCGACCTGCAGATGACCAGCCTGGTGGGGATGGTGGACCCGCCGCGGGCCGAGTCGCGGGCAGCGGTCGCCAGCGCCCAGGCCGCGCACATCCGCGTCCGCATGGTGACCGGGGACGACGTCATCACCGGCGCCGCCATCGCGGAGCAGCTCGGCATCCCCGGCGAGTCCATCCTCGGCGAGGAGTTCGCCGCGCTGTCCGAGGACGAGCGGCTGGCCCGCATCGACTCGATCGGCGTCGTCGGCCGCGTCGCCCCCGAGCACAAGGTGCTGCTCGTCGACACGCTGAAGAAGAAGGGTGACGTCGTCGCGATGACCGGGGACGGCGTCAACGACGCACCGGCGATCAAGGCGGCGGACATCGGGATCGCCATGGGCAGCGGGACCGACGTCGCCAAGAACGCCGGCCGCATGATCCTGTCCGACGACAACTTCGCCACGATCGTCTTCGCGGTCGAGCAGGGCCGGAAGATCTACGACAACCTCACGAAGTACATCCGCTTCGTGCTGATCCTGCTCGTCGTGTTCGTGCTCACCTTCCTCGGCGCCAGCCTGTTCAACATCGCCGCCGGCGAGCCGTTCACGCCGCCCCAGGTGCTGTGGATCCACTTCTTCGTCAACGCCGCCTTCGGCCTGGCGCTCGGCTTCGACCGGGAGACCCCGGGACTCATGCAGACGCGTCCGCGCCCCCGCGGCGAGTCGCTGCTGACGCCGCGGCTGATCGCCACCGTCGCGCTCACCGGCCTGGTGATCACGATCGGCCTGCTCCTGCTGATCTCGGTGGGCACCAGCGCGTTCGGCGGCCTCGAGGTCGCCCGGTCGGTCGCGTTCACCTCGTTCTCGCTGTGCCTGATCGTGGCGGCGCTCGAGTGCCGCAGCGAGACCGGGACCGTGCTGACCACGGCCACGTTCGAGAGCAAGCAGATGAACTGGACCCTGCTCGCGGAGTTCGCGCTCGCGGTGCTGATCACCCAGATGGACGTCTTCCAGCGGCTGCTGGACACCACCGCGATCAACCTTGCCCAGTTCGGCTGGGCGCTCGTGCCCGCCCTGGGGCTGCTGGTCCTCTGGGAGCTCGGCAAGCTCCTCGCCCGGCGGACCGGGGCACGCAGCCGCCCGCCGGCCCCGGTGGCGGCGCCCCCGCCCCCGGCGTCCGCCCGACCGTCCGGCGTCGCCATCCCGGTCGCCCGGGACCCGACCTGAGCGGAACCGCGCGGTCGATCCTGGCCGGACGACGACGAAGGGCCGGGTCCGCGACGGACCCGGCCCTTCTCTCCGGTGGGCGATACTGGGTTCGAACCAGTGACCTCTTCGGTGTGAACGAAGCGCTCTACCACTGAGCCAATCGCCCGGAGCGGCTACGAGTGTAGCCAATGGGTCAGCGCCAGAGCGGGACCCACCCCGGCACCCAGTCCGGCACCCCGGTCACGTGCAGGACGACGACCAGCACGCCGTAGACGAAGGCGGCCGTCGCCAGGGCGATGAGGATGCGCACCCAGACCGCTTGCGCCCCCACCCAGTCGGTCCAGCGCTTGACGTGCTTCTTCGTGAACTCGAGCAGCCGCTCGGCCCAGGTGAACTCGGTGGCCAGCACGAACAGGCCGGCGATCACCGTCAGCCAGCCCGGCCCGGGCAGCGGGATGGTGACCAGGCCGAACGCGACGATCAGCCCGCCGACGACCCCGACGATCACCCGGTAGGTGTGGTTCGTGGTCCGGCGGGCGGCCAGCCGCCGGCGCCACCCGGAGTCCTGGACGCGCTCGCGCAGGCTGCGGTGCTCGTCGGCGTCGTAGCGGTCCCGCCGCTGCTGCTCGGTCTCCCGTCGGCGGCGGGGCTCCCGCTCGGGGTGCGACCCCGACGCCCGCGCCGTCCCCTGTGCGTTCAGCTGGTCACCTGCCCGTTCGCGACGACGTCCGAGGGTGTGCTCGGCATCTGGCGGCCAGGCTCGAAACTGATGGCGTACGCCGGGTAGTCGTCGAGACCGGTCTTGTCGGAGCCTACGGTGCGCAGGTCCATATCGGGCCGCACGACGTCGAAGGTGCCGAGCGGCACCGCCGCGCCGTCCCGCACGCCCCACACGACGTAGATCGTCTTCGACCGGTCGTTCATCAACAGGCCGTGGGCGATCACCTGCACCTGGGCGTCGCGGGCCACGACCGTCGCGACGGAGTGCCCGCCCTTGTCGGCCATCGGCGCGATCGCGACCTGTCCCGGCCGCAGCAGCGAGTCCATGACCTCCGCCTGCTGCGCCGCCACGGCCTCCGCGCGGTCCCGGGCCTCGGCCAGGACGACCACCCAGGTCGCCAGGCCGAGGATCGCGGCAACCGCCGCCGCGATCAGGGCCGTGGGCAGCGCCCGGCGCCAGCCCGA
Source organism: Geodermatophilus sp. SMS 5-13 (assembly GCF_059428245.1). Taxonomy (NCBI): domain Bacteria; kingdom Bacillati; phylum Actinomycetota; class Actinomycetes; order Geodermatophilales; family Geodermatophilaceae; genus Geodermatophilus; species Geodermatophilus sp. SMS 5-13. The sequence goes on along the minus strand of NZ_CP165729.1, from coordinate 2,443,474 downwards.
CCGCTCGAGCCGGCCGTGCGCGTAGAGAGGGAATCCGGTCGCCGGCCGCGGCGGCTCGGCGCCGGCGGACGCCGCCGGGAGGTCCAGCTCGTCGAGGTCCTCGAGGCCGGGGCGCTCGTCCTCCGGCCGCACCTGGTCGGTCCGCTCCACCGCCGCGCGCAGCCGGTCGCGCAACCCGGCGGACGGCTCGGCCGGTGGCAGGTCGGCGGCCATCGCGGCCATCACGTCGGAGGTCTCGGCCACGGTCCGCGCGCAGCGGGCGCAGTCGGGCAGGTGGCGGACGAACGCGGCCTCGTCCTCCGGCTCGAGGGCGTGCAGCGCCCAGCCGACGGCCAGCTCGTCGAAGAGCCCGTGGTCATCGGCGCGGCGGGCGCGGGGGTCACCGGTCACCGGCTGGTCCCGTCCACCGGCGCGGCGCCGCCGAGGGCACCGCCCAGCGACGGCCCGCCGGCCAGGCCGCCGAGCTCCTCCTTGAGCCGGCGCATCCCGGCCAGCATCCGGGTCTTCACGGTGCCCAGCGGAGCGCCGGTCAGGGCGGCGACCTCCCGCTGGGTGTAGCCGCCGTAGTAGGCGAGGGTCAGCGCCTCCCGCTGCGCGGCCGGCAGCACGGCCAGCGCGACGCGGACGCGCTCGGAGACCAGCCGCGCCCACGCCTCCTCCTCGACGTCCTGGACGGCGGTGGGCTCGGCCAGAGCCAGGTCGTCCTCGGCGCGCGACCGGCGGCGGCGCTGGGACTCCTCGCGGCGGACGACGTCCACCGCCTTGTGGTGCACCATCGCCAGCAGCCACGAGGCGAAGTTGCCGCGGGACCGGTCGAAGGCCCCCGGGTCGCGCCAGACGGTGAGGAAGACGTCCTGCAGCACGTCCTCGGCGAGGACGTCGTCGTCGAGGATCCGGCGCGCGAGCGCGAACGCCGGACGGCGGAACCGCGAGTAGAGGTCGTCCACGGCCGACCGGTCCCCCGCGCGGATGCGCCGGACGAGGGCGGCGTCGGCCGGATCCTCCGCCGGGCGCCGTTCCGGACGGCTCACGGCTCCCATCGTCACACGTTCCCTTCGCGCCCGGCAGGCCCTCCGGTTCGGTCTCACACACCCTCGGGTGTGACGGGTGTGACTGATGTGACCGAGGCGGGATGGCGGCGTGACCGAGTGGGTAGTGCGTCGTTGTGAGAGACATGGCGCACCGCTCCTCTTCCCGGTACTCCTGCCCGCTCACGCTGCAGTTGATCGGCCCGCGCTCGTGGACCGAGGTCCCGGCGCAGCTCGTCTACCTCGCCGCCGACCCGTACGCGGTCCGGATCACCTTCGGGGACGCGGGCGAGGACGGCGTCACGTGGCTGGTGGGCCGGGAGCTGCTGCGGATCGGGCTGGACCGGCCGGCCGGGGACGGCGACGTCCGCGTGTGGCCGGCGTCGGCGACCGCCGACGCCCTGTTCCTGCACCTGCGGGCGCCCTCGGGTGAGGCGCTGTTCGAGCTGTCGCGGGCGACGCTGGGGGCGTTCCTCCGCGAGACCGAGGCACTGGTCCCCTCCGGCTCCGAGGACGAGGTGCTCGACCTCGACGGGGAGCTGGTGGCCCTGCTGTCGAACGGCGGTGCCGACCCGACAGGACGCTGACCTGCAGCAACACTGCCAGGGCAGACTCCCGGGACCCCCCTCCCTCGGGAGCCGGCGGGGGCCGTGTAGAGTTCTGCATGCAACGCGGACGTGGCTCAGTTGGTAGAGCATCACCTTGCCAAGGTGAGGGTCGCGGGTTCGAATCCCGTCGTCCGCTCGGACCTCGGGCGCCGGTCGCGAGACCGGCGCCCGTGTGCGGTGGAGTGGCCGAGAGGCGAGGCAACGGCCTGCAAAGCCGTCTACACGGGTTCAAATCCCGTCTCCACCTCGTTCTCCCCCGCGGAGCGCGAGCGCGGAGGAGGGTCCGGTCGCACGACCGGGACGGGCGATTGGCGCAGCGGTAGCGCGCTTCCCTGACACGGAAGAGGTCACTGGTTCGATCCCAGTATCGCCCACCAGCTTCACCAGCACTTTCACCCCCGAGCACGGTCGCCGGAGATCCGGCGTGGGTCATATGTGGGTCGCGGATCCTCGGCGTCCTCGCCCCACGCGGCCCGCACCCGGTCGTGCCGGTCCGGGGTCAGGTGCGCGTACACCGCCAGCATCCGGGTGCTGGAGTGCCCGAGGATCTGCGCGACCTCGGCGTCGGGCACGCCGGCCTGGGTCAGCCACGATGCGCAGGTGTGCCGCATCACGTACGGCCGCGCGGCCTCCACCTTCGCCTGCTCGAGCGCCGGCGCCCACACCCGCTGCCGGAAATTCGACTCCCCCACCCGGCCGCCGCCCGGCGCGGTGAACACCGGCCCGGCCGGCCGGTCGGCGACGATCGCCCACAGCAGCTCGCCGACGTGCCGCGGGAACGGAACCCACCGGGTCGACCGGTCCGTCTTCCCGTACGGCCTCAAGCCCGCCCGGGTCAGGGTCTGCGACACGTAGACCATCCGCCGGTCGAAGTCGATCGACTCGACGTCCAGGCCGGCGAGCTCGCCCGGCCAGCGCAGCCCGGAGTAGCAGCCCAGCGCCACCAGCGCCTGCCACACCGGCGCGTGCGGATCCGGCTGGCCGTGCACGGTGCGCGACGCGAGCGCGAGCTGGATCCGGTCGTGCTCGTCGTGGGTCAGCCACCGCACCCGCCGCTGCCCGATCCGCGGCAGGTCGACGTCGCGGCACGGCGACGCCCCGATCAGCCCCTCCAGCGTCGCGTCGTGCAGCATCCCCGACAGCAGCCGGAACGCCCCGGTCACGGTGTCCGGGCCGTGCCCGGCCTTGGTCATCGCGGTGACCCACGCCTGCACGTCGGAGCGGCGGATCGACGCCAGCGGCCACGGCCCCCACTGCGGCAGCACGTGGTTGCGCATCCAGCTGTCGTCCTTGGCCGCCGTCGCCGGTTCGACGTTGCGGGTCGCCGTCCACCGCCGCTGCCATTCGGCGACCGTGGTGCGCCGGCCGTCCTCGACCGCGAGCGGCTGCCCGGATCGGAACGACGCCTCCAGCTCGTCCGCCCACGCCTTCACCACCCGCTTCAAGGGGTCGGTGAACGAGATGCGGCGGCCGGACGGGTGCCGGACGACGGCGGAGAAGTTCCCGCTGGGCAGCCTGCGAATGTAGGCCACCGCGCCGCCTACACCAGTTCGGCGACCGAGCTGGTCACGACCGTCAGCGGCCCGTGCACGAGGAACAGCCCGGCCGACAGGGCGGCGGCGACGCCCAGCCCGAGGCCCTCGATGCGCCGCAGGTGGCGGCGCAGCCAGTTGTCGCACAGCGTCTCGGCGGCCCGCCTGCGCCCGGCCCGGTCGAGCCGGTCGGAGAACTCCATGATGTTCTCGTCGTGGTGCCACACGTAGTCGACGTCCGGCGGCAGGTGGGACACCCGGAACACGGTCTCCTCCCACGCCTCGCACCCGTGCAGCAGCGTCAGCTTCGGTCGCTGTTCGCGCCCGCCGGCCGGACCGCTGGTTCCGACGTCCCCGCTGGATTCCCCCACGGCCGCCGTCCTCTCCCCCTCGGGCGCGCTCGTGGCCGCCCTCTTGCTGTGCGGTGCCGCGACCATAGACCGGAAGGTGTGGTTTGCGGCACCCGATCCTTGGTATCCGGCAAGGTTTCGGTTCAGTAACGGCCGCGGCGTTCGTCCTGTCTGCCCTGGTCGTAGCCGGATTGGTAGGCGTCGAGGATCGCGGTGCCGAGCTGCTCGAGCAGATCGCGCTGCCGGCCGGTGAGCTGCTCCAGCCGCTTCGGCGGGTTCCACGGGCCGCGCGGCGGGGCCTGGCCGGCGGCCTCGTAGACCCGGTCGACCGGCACCCGCAGCGCCTTCGCCAGCCCCTCGGCGGTGCGGGGCTGCAGCCGGCCGCCGTGCTCGCCGCGCGCGATGGCGCGCAGGCTCTCGTACGAGATCGCACCCTCGGCGAGGTTGGCCGCCTGCAGGCTGGACATCGGCGCGTCGGGGGTGCCCATCTCCCGCAGCCGGGTGAGCACCAGGTCCTGCAGCGCATTGGGCCGCACCTCCTCGGTCATGCCCGCTCTCCCTCACGTCGAGAGGGCGGAGCGTGCAGCCGGGCGACCCGGTTCTCGCCCACTCGGTAGCCCTGCTCGCGCAGCTCGTCGGCGATGAACCGATAGCCGAACGCCGGATCGTCGGCATGGATGCCGTAAGCGGCGTTGATCAGGTGCGCGTCGTCCCAGTCGCGCTGGCTGATCGGATGGGCCAGCCACTTGTAGAAGGCCTGCTTGGAGAAGCCCAGCACCCGGCAGGTCACCGCGACAGGGATCTGCTCGGCGGCGAGTTCACGGACCAGCGGGTAGATCATTTTGGGAGGACATCGCGGGCGAAGTAGGCCGTCGCTCGCCGCAGGATCTCGTTCTCCTGCTCCAGCAGCTTGTTGCGCCGGCGCAGCTCCCGCAGCTCCGCGTCCTGCTCTTTTCCGCCTCCGCGGTCACCGGACGTGCTCGCCGGCGCCGGGCCGTCCTCGCGGTCGGCGATCTTCAGCCAGCGCTGCAGGCAGGTCTCAGAGATGCCGAAGTCCTTGGCCACCTGGGCGACCGAGGCCTCGCTCTTGCGGGCCACCGCGATCACGTCACGACGGAACTCCGCCGGATAGGGCTTGGGCACGATGCGAATCCTTCCAGCGAGGCCGAAGCCTCACAGGCAAGGAGTCAACCGAACCGGGGGCAGTCCCAACCTTGCCAAGGACGTAGCGTGAGGCGGTGCCCATCTTCCGACGTCGTCAGCCGGCCCTGGACACCACCGACCACACCGTCGAGACCCACTACTGCGCCGACTGCGACAGCAACTTCGCCCGCGTCACCGGCTTCGTTCATGCGCCACACGGCGGTCACACGCTGGCCTCCTACTACGCCGTGTGCCACGGGCACCCAGAGCACGAGGTCGCGTTGGACCTCACCCTTGGCACTTGGGGTGACCACAACCCCGATGATCACGAAACGTTCTCCTGCCTCATCAGGCCGAGGCCTCAAGGGGTCATGGCCGTGGACCCGTTCGTCACCCTCGCCTTCGATGAGGGGGAGGAAGTCCCGGCATTGCTCGGGCGCCCCATGAGCCGGGAGGAAGCCCTTAGCAGTCCCCGCATCACGACCGTCTGGGCGATCGTCGATGCCCTGATCGCAACCGTTGACCCGATAGCCGAGCAGTTCTACGCCAGGAGCGGGCGCGCTGGCGCACGCTAAGAGCCGTCGTAACGGCCATCCGTGCAACGTCCCTTAGTGGGCCGCCTAGAGACACCGACCCCGTCCTGTGCCATCCGAGCGAGCAAAGCAGTGCCCCAAGGGCTCCACTGCTGACCTACGGTCACGGTCATGGCGGAGGAGCCCGGGCCCGGCGTTGTCCGCAGCAGTTCGCTGAAGATGCTCGCCTTGGGTGTCGCCCTGATCGCTTCCTACTTCGTCCTCGCCGCAACGACGACGATCGGCGACCCAGGGGACATTGGCGGCGGTCTCATCCTCCTTCTCGGCTACCTCGCAGCAGGAGGAGGCGTGTTGCTCGTCGGCCGAGACCTATGGAAGCACTGGTCCAGCCACAGATGAGCTGATGTCTCATCAGTGGGCCGTTTAGGGACACGGCCAGCAGGGATGGCCCACAAGATCCCCAGAACAGGCTCTAGCCACCCACCCCCACTCATCCGTCGAAGGCCCCATCCCCGTCCGGGGGCGGGGCCTTCGTCATGCCCGGAACGGAGCGCAGCGCATGACCGATCCGACAGCGCCGCCCGACGACGCCGACGCCGGGCTGGAGGGCGGCCTGGGCGAGGTCACCGACCAGCAGTGGCTGGAGGCGCACCAGGCGCTGATCGCCTCCGGCGCGATCCCGGCCGACGAGCTGCGGTTCCTGTTCGACCCCGACCGCGACCCGGCCGACGTCACCCCGGCCGAACTGCTCTACGGGGGAGGGCTCGACCTTGGCTGACGCCGGCGACGTCCGCCGGATGCGGGCCATCATCGACCGGCTGCACGCCTTCGACGTCGTCACCCGCGAGCTGCCCGGCTGGGAGGCGCGCGGCCTGACGTGGGCGCGGGTGCCGGTCGGCATCGTCGACCACCACGACGCCTCCTCGATCAAGTCCGGCGAGTGGGGGTCGCTGGGGATCCTGCCCGGCGGCCGCCCGGGTGTGCCCGGCCCGCTGTGCCAGTTCCAGCGGGCCCGCTGCCTGGACGGGGTGCCGAAGGTGGCGATCGTCGCCGCCGGCCGCGCGAACCACGCCGGCCGGGGCGGCGCCTACCGGTTCCCCGACGGGCTGGTGATCCCCGCCGACGTCGCCAACGCCTGGCTGTACGGCGCCGAGTGGGCGAACAACGGCCTCGGCGAGGCGATCACCGACGCCGCCGACTACGCCACCGACGCCCTGTTCCGCGCGGTGCTGGAGGTGTGCGGCTGATGCTCCCGACCTCGCGCGTGATCGGCCACAAGGAATGGGCGCCGGGCCGCAAGTCCGACCCGCGCTACTCGATGGACTGGCGGCGGGACCGCGTCGCCGGGTTCGCCCCCGACGGAGGGTTCCTGATGACACTGAACGACGACGAGCAGCGGCGGCTGCTGGAGAACACCGACCGGATCGCCTCGGAGCTGATGGGGCCGGGCTGGCGGGCCAACAAGTACGGCTGGCCGACGTGGCGGCTCGGCCCGGACAAGTACCAGCAGACCCTGACCCTGGTGGACTACCTGCGCAGCATCGACCGGGAGATCAACGGCCGGCTGGACCTGGGCAAGCGGCCCGGCCCGGAGCTGGACACCGTGTTCGGGCAGGTGCTGTCGACGCGGGCGCTGGCCGCCGAGCTGGTCGACGCGGCCCGCAACGCCGCCCCCGCGCCGGCCGCGATCGACCCGGCGGCGATCGACTGGTCGCAGGTGACCATGCCGGCGGTGGACGAGGCGGCGATCGTCGAGCAGCTCGCGCAGCGGCTGACCGGCGACCTCGGCGACGTGCTCGCCGACAAGCTCGCCGCCAGGCTCGCCGCCCGCCTCGCCGAGTAGGCCCGGCGTGCGGCTCAACGGCTGGCGCGGCGCCGGGCTGCTGATCATCGGCATCTCCTGCCTGTTCCCCGGCTGGCGGTACACGTTCGACGTCCCGTACCGGCTGCCGCCCGGCATCGACCAGCTCACCCTGGCCGGCCGCATCACCCAGGGGATCGGCGTCGGCTGGCTGATCGCCGCCGTGCTCGGCATCTGGTGCGCGTTCCGGCTGCGGGACCGGCCGGGGATCTTCGCGCTGGCGTTCATGCACGCCGTGTGGTCCGCGGCGCTGCTGATCGGCTGGTTCTTCTACGGCGGGTCGATCGTCTACGCGGTCTCCACCGCCGGCGTGTTCGGCCTGATCGTGTGCTGGTCGCGGATGGTCAACCCGCCTCGGGCCGAGGTGATCGACGCCCTGCTGGACGAGCGAAAGGGCGGCGATGAGCGGTGAGTACGTCGTCCCGATCGTCTGCGCCCTCATCGGCGTGCTCGGCGGTGTCTACGCGACGCGCGGCCGGCGGGCCACCGACCGCAGCAACCTCGCCGACCGGCTGTGGGATCAGGTGCAGGAAGGGGACCAGACGCTGCAGCGCGAGCGCAGCCGGTGGACCTCCCGCGAGTGGATCTGGCGCGACTACGTCGTGCGCCTGCGCCGCCAGGTCGAAGACCTCGGCGGCGACCCCGCCCCGTACCCGGACGCGCTGACCCGCGTGCCCGACAACGTGTGAAGGAGAACCCCGTGTCCCAAGCAGCGAAGGCGGTCATCGCCTCCCTGATCGTGGTCGCCCACGCCGGGCTGCTGGCCTGGCAGTTGCACACCGGCAGCGACGGCTTCCAGTGGCTCGACCTGTTCCCCGTGATCTCCGCCGTCGGCGGCGCGGTGCTGACCTACGTGGTGCCGAACGTGCCGCAGCTGCCCGCCGCGAAGGCGATCGTCTCCGGCGTGCTGCAGGCCGTCGCCGCGGTCGCCGTGCTGTTTCAGGACCCGACGGTGGAGGTCAACGTGACCGCCGTGCTGGTCGCCCTGCTCGGCACGTTCGCCGTCTATCAGGTGCCCAACGCCGTCGACGAGCCCGGCGAGCACACCGCCCCCGAGGCGCCGTCCGCGCACATCCTGCCCGCCCCGCCCGCCTGACCCGAAGGAGACCCTGCCGTGCCTCTGAACACCGACGCCCTCGACGTGATGGCCGACGCGCTCGCCGCGGCCGCCCCGTACCTGTCGCTGCACTCCGCGGACCCCGGCGCGACCGGCACCAACGAGACCAGCGCCGGCCGGGTCGCCGCCGCCTGGCCGGCCGCCTCGAGCGGCGACCTCGTCATCGCCGACAAGGCGTTCACCGGCGGCGCGTCGTCCGGCGCGGTGTCCCACGTCGGGCTGTGGTCGGCGCAGGCCGCCGGCACCGGCACCTTCTACGGCGCCTTCCCGATCCCCACCGACGGGTCGCACGACCTCGCGTTCAACGCCGCCGGCGACTACACGATCACGTCGCTGACGATCGACGGCTCCGCCACCTGACCCGATGGCGACCCTCGCCACCGAGACGTGGACGGGCGCCGAGCAGGACCCCTGGCCGTCCACGTGGTCCCAGCCGGCCGGGCAGGACGCGGGCCCCATCCAGATCCGGTCCAACCGGGGCCGGATGGCCCCGCAGGCCGGCTACAAGGGGAAGTCGTCCTACCGCAACGACTTCACCGCCGCCGAGGTCGACGCCGTCGTCACCTACCGGCTGTCCAACCCCGACGAGACGTTCGCGGTGTTCGGGCTGTGCACCGGCACCACGAAGTCGGCGGCCGGCGGGGCGGCGTTCCCGTCGTCGGGCTACGCCCTGTCGCTCTACACCAGCGGCTCGACCAGCCTGTGGACCCTCTACCGGCAGGACACCCCCACCGTCACCGACCGGCCGGCCGACGGCGCCCTGGTGGCGCTGACGGACTACACGGTGCGCTGGCAGGTGCTCGACGGGGTCGTGCGCGCGAAGATCTGGGATCCGACCGGCCCGGAGCCCGCGACCTGGGACCTGACCTACAACGACCCGAACCCGCTCGGCGCGGGCCGGCTGTGGCTGGGCGCGCAGTCCGGCGAGCTGGGCCGCTTCTACGACTTCGACGACCTGACCGTCACCGACGGGCAGGCCACCGAGCCCCCGGCCGAGGGCGCGGCCTCGGGGTCGTGGACCGTCTCCGGCGGCGTCGCCGGGGCCGCCGAGCACACCGGCAGCACCTCGGGCGGCTGGACGGCGGCCGGCGCGGCCGCCGGGGCCACCGGGCACGCCGGCAGCGCGGCCGGGTCGTGGTCGGCCGACGGCACGGCGGCCGGTCGCGCCGACCACGCCGGGAGCAGCGCGGGCGCGTGGACGGCCGGAGGGACGGCGGCCGGCGCGGCCGAGCACCAGGGCAGCGTCGCCGGGGCCTGGTCGACCTCCGGCGACGTCGCCGGGGCCACCGGGCACGCCGGGGCCGCCTCGGGCGGCTGGACGACGTCCGGCGCGGCCGGCGGCAGCACCGAGCACGCCGGCGCGGCCGACGGCGGCTGGGACGTCACCGGCACGGCAGCCGGAGCCACCGACCACCAGGGGTCCGCCTCCGGCGGCTGGACCGCCGGCGGCGCGGCGGCCGGCACCAGCGACCACGCCGGGACGGCGGCCGGCGGGTTCACGGTCGACGGCACCGCGACCGGGACGGCCGAGCACACCGGCGCGGCGGCCGGGTCGTGGACCGTCACCGGCCACGCCGCCAGCACCTCCACCCCAACCGGGGCCGCCGCCGGGGCCTGGACCGTCACCGGGGCCGCGGCCGGGGCCACCGAACACACCGGGACCGCGTCCGGCGGCACCGTCTGGACCGCCAGCTTCACCCGCCCGACGGCGCTGGAGCACCGGCCCGGGCACGCCGCCGTGCTCGCCGACGCCGGGTTCGCCGCCCTCGCCGCCGACGCCGGGTTCGCCGGCCTGGCCCCGGCCGACACCGGCCGCGCCGAGCTCGCCCCGGCCGCCGGGTTCGCCGCACTCGCCCCGGCCGCGACCGGCCACGCCACCCTGCTCGCCGCCGACGCCGGGCACGCCGACCTCGAGCCCGCCACCGGGTTCGCCACCGTGCAGACCTGAGAGGAGCCCCGCGTGCCCGACTTCCAGATCAAGGCCCACGACAGGCTGCCGGTCATCCGCGCCGCCCTCACCAGCGGCGCCACCCCGGAGACCGCGACACCGGTCGACCTGTCCACCGCGACCGGCGTGGACTTCATCATGCTGCAGTCCGACGCCGCCGGGGTGCCGATCGCCGGCGCGACCCCGACGGTCAACAGCCCGGCCACCGTCGAGGACGACGTCAACGGGGTGGTCGCCTACGAGTGGGCGGCCGGGGACACCGACGCCCCCGAGCACTACGTGGCCGAGTGGGAGGTCACCTGGGCCGACGGGCGGACCCAGACGTTCCCGACGTCGGGCTATCACACGGTCGACGTGCTCGCCGACCTGGACGAGGCCTGATGCCCGCCCCGGCGCGGCCGCAGCCGCGCACCCCGGCCGGCGGGCCGCTGGTCCGGCTGCGCCGCGCCTACACCGACCCGACCGGCCGGCCGCTGCACGGGCAGGTCACGCTGCAGGGCCAGACCCGCCGCGAGACCGGCGGCCGGGTCGTCGTCCCCGCGCCGGTGCCGGTCCGGCTGGTCGACGGCTGGCTCGACGTCCGGGTGCCGCCCGACGTCTACACGCTGACCGGCAGCCTGCGCACCCCGGAGGGCACGGTCGTCGTCGATCGCGACACCGTCACCCTCACCGCGTAGCCTCGCGACGCGAGCTACCCGCCGGACGTCCCCGGGATCGGCTCCGGGCAAAGGGCCCCCTCCGCTACGGCGGAGGGGGCCCTTTCGGCGTGCCTGGGGTCAGAACGCCCACTCCCAGCCGCTCTCCATGTAGACCGGCCGGTAGACCAGGGTTCCGGTCGGCGCGGGCACGTCGAGCACGATCGGGCCGGCGTACTGCTGCGACGGGCCGAGCTGGTCGCTGGTGAACGTCTGGTTGAGGCAGGAGAACGTGGGCCCCGTCGCGAGGTCGGAGACGGTCAGCCCGTCGGGGGTGATCACCTTCCAGTCGTTCGGGTTCATCGAGTAGAACAGGTCGCTCGGCATGGTCGCCCCGGTGGACGCCCGCAGGTCGACCTTGAGCAGGTGCCCGTTCTGCGCCGCCTGCGCGAACTGGTTGTCGCACGGCGGGTCGACGGTGATCGCGTCCACGGTGAAGGTCAGCCACCGCGTCCCGTCCTCGTTCGCGATGCCCGCCTCCTCGCCCAGCTTCTTCTCGATGTTCCCGCGCGCGTTGATCGACGGCCCGGTCGTCGTCGGCGCCGAGCTGGTCGACGTGGCGGTCGTGGTGGCGGGCAGCGTCGGGGTGGAGGCGGCGGCGCTGTCGTCGTCGGGGACGTCGGCGGCGCAGCCGCCCACGGCGAGCACGACGGCGGCCAGCACGGCCAGTCGGCGGGTCATTCGGCCGGCTCCGTCATTCCGCAGATGGGGCAGATCACGCAGCGCACCTTACGGCCGTTTCCGTCCGGTAGCACTCGACGTGCGAGCGCCAGCCCGACCCGTCCGCACCGCTCGCACTGCAGCTGCTCCGGCGTCATCGTCCGGCCGTCGACGACGACGGTCTCCCGGTCGTGCGTCCAGGCGAGCAGCGCGCCGAGCAGCAGCAGGCCGCCCAGGACCAGCCACAGCCACGGGTTGGAGATCAGCCAGCCGAGCAGCAGCAGCGCGGCCAGCACCGACCAGAACCGGCGGGTGAGCATCGCCGCGCCGGCGACCTCGGTGAACGCACGGACGAACATGGGACTCCTCCTCTGTGGTGCGAACGGTTGGCCGGGGCCAAGGGTTTCGGGGCCCGGCGTGGGTCAAACGTGGGTCAGGAATGTGCACAACAGTGGGTGCAGACGACAGTCTTGGACCTACAACGGCCAGCTCAGGGGCATAACGGCACGTCAGCGGGACGTCCTGACTTCCCTGACACGGAAGAGGTCACTGGTTCGATCCCAGTATCGCCCACAACATCGAGGCCCCGGCCCGCGGACAGCGGGTACCGGGGCCTCGTCGCGTTCGGCCGGGAGCCGGCGGGTCAGACGGCGCGGGGCGCCACGCGCTCGGACCAGAACCGGTCCACCTGGGCGGCCAGCTCCTCCTGGGTGCCGCGGTTGTCCAGGATGACGTCGGCGACCGCGCGGCGCTGCTCGTCGGTGGCCTGTGCGGCGATCCGCGCGCGGGCGTCGGCCTCCGGGAGCCCCCGCTGCACCAGCCGGGCCACCCGGGTCTCCTGATCGGCCTCCACGACGAGCACGAGGTCGTAGGGCTCCCACCGCTCGGTCTCGACCAGCAGCGGCACGTCGTGGACGACGACGGCGTCCGGCGGGGCCGTGGCGGCCAGCTCGGCGGCACGGGCCCGCACGAGGGGATGCACGACGGCGTCCAGGCGCGCCCGGGCCTCCGGGTCGGCGAACACGACCGCGGCCAGGGCCGGCCGGTTCAGCCCGCCGTCCGGACCGAGGACCTGCTCCCCGAAGGCCGCCACCACGGCCGCGAGGCCGGGCGTGCCGGGCTCGACGACCTCGCGGGCGATCCGGTCGGCGTCGATCACCACCGCACCGCGCGCGGCCAGCAGCGCCGAGACGGTGCTCTTCCCCGATCCGATCCCGCCGGTCAGCCCGATGCTCAGCACCCGGCGAACCTATCCGGCGGCAGATCACGGATCGGCAACACGAGTCCATCCCGTCCGGCGCGTCGCACCAGTCACACCAGTCACGGGACCTAACGTCCGTCCCGGCGATCTTCCCCGCCGAGAGAGGCAGAACCCGACCATGTCCCGTCCCATGCACGCCCGGCCCTCGACCGCGTCCGCCGGTCACTCCGCCCCCGGCCGACGGGGCCCTGGCCGCCACCGGGCGACGCGCGCCGGCGGGGTCCGCGTCACGGACCTGCCCGCCGTCCGGGAGCGGCTGCAGGCGGACGGCCGCGGCGTGCCGCACCGCAACGCCTTCATGCGCTGGCTGCTGCCCACGGCCCCGGCCGGGCGGCACACCTGGAACTTCCTGGCGATGTCCGGCGGCCGACCGCGCACCGCGTTCGCGATCATCCTCAGCCTCTAGCCGATCGCGCACGAGAGCCCCGCGGACCACGGGTCCGCGGGGCTCTCGTGCCCGGAGAACGGGCCGCGCCAACGACGGAGGCCCGGAACCCCGCGGGGGTTCCGGGCCTCTGCCGTTACGTCAGGCGGTGACCGCTAGGAGGTCACTCCCCGCCGGCGAGCTTGGCCCGCAGCGCGGCGAGCGCCTCGTCGCTGGCCAGCGTGCCGCCGCCGGTGGTGTCGCCGGTCTCGACGTCGCCACCGCTGGAGTAGTTGCCACCGGCCGCAGCCTCGGCGTCGGCCGCGCGGGCGTCGGCGATCTGCTTGCGGTGCGCCTCGTAGCGGGACTGGGCCTCGGCGTACTGCCGCTCCCACTCCTCGCGCTGGGCCTCGTAGCCCTCGCGCCACTCCCCCGTCTCCGGGTCGAAGCCCTCGGGGTAGATGTAGTTGCCCTGCTCGTCGTACGAGGCGGCCATGCCGTAGGCGGCCGGGTCGAACACGTCCTCGTCGCCGATGACGCCCTCGTTGGCCTGCTTGAGCGACAGCGAGATGCGGCGCCGGTCGAGATCGATGTCGATGACCTTGACCAGGATCTCGTCGCCGACCTGCACGACCTGCTCGGGGATCTCCACGTGGCGCTCGGCCAGCTCGGAGATGTGCACCAGGCCCTCGATGCCCTCGTCGACGCGGACGAACGCACCGAACGGCACCAGCTTGGTGACCTTCCCGGGGACGACCTGGCCGATCTGGTGCGTGCGGGCGAACTGCCGCCACGGGTCCTCCTGCGTCGCCTTCAGCGACAGGGAGACGCGCTCGCGGTCGAGGTCGACGTCGAGGACCTCGACGGTGACCTCCTGGCCCACCTCGACGACCTCGGACGGGTGGTCGATGTGCTTCCAGGACAGCTCGGAGACGTGCACCAGACCGTCGACGCCGCCGAGGTCGACGAACGCACCGAAGTTGACGATCGAGGAGACGACGCCCGTGCGGACCTGGCCCTTGGCGAGCTTGTTGAGGAACTCGCTGCGGACCTCGGACTGCGTCTGCTCCAGCCACTGCCGGCGGGAGAGGACGACGTTGTTGCGGTTCTTGTCGAGCTCGATGATCTTCGCCTCGAGCTCGCGGCCCACGTAGGGCTGCAGGTCGCGGACACGGCGCATCTCGACCAGCGAGGCGGGGAGGAACCCGCGCAGGCCGATGTCGAGGATGAGACCGCCCTTGACGACCTCGATGACGGTGCCGGTGACGACCTCGTCGGCTTCCTTCTTCGCCTCGATCGTGCCCCAGGCGCGCTCGTACTGGGCGCGCTTCTTGGACAGGATCAGCCGGCCTTCCTTGTCCTCCTTCTGGAGAACGAGGGCCTCCACCTCGTCGCCGACCTTGACGACCTCGTTCGGGTCGACGTCGTGCTTGATGGAGAGCTCACGCGAGGGGATGACGCCCTCGGTCTTGTAGCCGATGTCCAGCAGCACCTCGTCCCGGTCGACCTTGACGATCACGCCTTCGACGATGTCGCCGTCGTTGAAGTACTTGATGGTCTGGTCGATCGCGGCAAGGAAGTCCTCGGCGGTGCCGATGTCGTTGATCGCGATCTGGGGGGTGCTGTCGGGACGGACCTGAGTAGAGGTCATGTGGTCGAGTGCTCCGGACGGTTTATACGTAGGGACAGGGCGACCCGCGGCCGGGTGTGCCGCGGGAAGAGCGGGGAGAGCCGGCGGGCGCAGTTCCCCGGACCGGGGCACAACGCTGACAGACCTCAGGCGCATTCCCATCGTACGGACGTCGCGGGGGCTCGGTCCACCTGGGTCTTTCGGCCCGGTCCGGCGCGGGCGTGTCACCCTGGGCGTGTCATGAGCGCTCCCCCGCCGCCCGACGACGGACTGCCCCTCGGTACCGACGGGTACCCGGCCGCGAGCGGGGTGGCCCGCCGCCCGGCGGGGACGGCGGAGTCGGCGCGGGCCAACCGGCGGTGGTGGGACGCCGCCGCGGAGGCCTACCTCGCCGAGCACGGCCGCGACCTGGGCGACGTCGACTTCCTCTGGTGCCCGGAGGGGCTGCGCGAGGCCGACGCCCACCTGCTCGGCGACGTCGCCGGCCGGCGGGTGCTGGAGATCGGCTGCGGCTCGGCGCCCTGCTCGCGCTGGCTGCTGCGGGCCGGCGCGCGGCCGGTGGCCCTCGACCTCTCCGCCGGGATGCTGCGCCGGGCGGCCGGGCTCAACCGGGCCACCGGCCTGCCCGTGCCGCTGCTGCAGGCCGACGCCGGCGCGCTGCCCCTGGCCGGCGGGAGCGTCGACCTGGCCTGCTCGGCCTTCGGCGGGCTGCCCTTCGTCGCCGACGTCGAGGGCGCGCTGGCCGAGGTCACCCGGGTGCTGCGCCCCGGCGGCCGGTTCGTCGCCTCGGTGAACCACCCGATCCGCTGGCCGCTGCCCGACTCCCCCGACCCGGACGACCTCCGGATCATCGGCTCCTACTTCGACCGCACCCCGTACGTGGAGACCGACGACCACGGGGACACGGTGTACGTGGAGCACCACCGCACCGTCGGCGACTGGGTGCGCGCGGTGGTCGGCGCCGGCCTGGTCCTCACCGACCTGCTCGAGCCCGAGTGGACGCCGGGGCGCACGCAGGTCTGGGGCCAGTGGTCCCCCGCCCGCGGCGCGCTGGTGCCCGGCACGCTGATCCTCGTCTGCGAGAAGCCGGCCGCTTGATCACCAGAGGTCGCCGTCGCGCCAGTCGCAGGTGAGCTCGGCCGCCGGGTCCAGGTCCGCGGAGCAGGGCAGCACGAACACCGCGCCGTCCTCGTCGGGGGTCCGGACGATCCCGGACGGCGTGAGCGCGGACGCCGGCCCCCTCCAGAGCTCCCAGCCGAGCGAGCGGTACAGGGGCGCCCCGTCGTCCGTGGCACTGAGCGCGCCGAAGTCGTACGCGCGGCGGATCACCTCTTCCAGTGCGCCCATGACGGCCGAGCCGTGGCCACCCCGGCGGGCTCCCGCCGCCACCGCCACCGCCTCCACGTACCCGACCCGCCAGGCCCGGCCGGCGTGGAGGAACCGGCGCAGGACGACGGAGCCGTGCGCGACCAACTCGTCGCCGTCGTAGGCGAGCGCGTGCATCCCGCCGAGGGCGTGCTCCCAGTCCTCCTCGGTGAACCCGCCCGGGCCGAAGGCGTCGCGGACGAGGAGCCACGCGCGGTCCAGCGTCCCTGGATCGAGCTGGGAGGTGTGCGCCACGGTGATCGCCGCCATCGGGGGATCCTCGCAGCGTGGTTCAGTGGGCGGCGTCGTCCCACGTCCGGCCGAAGCCGACCGAGACCTCCAGCGGCACCGACAGCTCGGCGGCGCCGGCCATCTCCCGGCGGACCAGCGCCTCCAGCGCCTCCTTCTCCCCCGGCGCCACCTCGAGCACGAGCTCGTCGTGCACCTGCAGCAGCATCCGCGACGCCAGGCCCTCGGCCGCGATGGCCCGCTCGACGTTGAGCATCGCGACCTTGATGACGTCGGCCGCCGAGCCCTGGATCGGCGCGTTCAGCGCCATCCGCTCGGCCATCTCGCGGCGCTGCCGGTTGTCGCTGGTGAGGTCGGGCAGGTAGCGGCGCCGGCCGAGGGTGGTCTCGGTGAACCCGGTCTGCCGGGCCTCGCCGACCACGCCGTCGAGGTAGTCGCGGATCCCGCCGAAGCGCTCGAAGTAGGCGTGCATCTGCTCGCGCGCCTCCTCGGGGGTGATCCGCAGCTGCTGGGACAGGCCGTACGCCGAGAGCCCGTAGGCCAGGCCGTAGCTCATCGCCTTGATCCGCCGGCGCATCTCCGGGTCGACGTCCTCGATCGGGATGCCGAACGCCCGGGCGGCGACGAAGGAGTGCAGGTCCTCCCCCGACGTGAACGCCTCGATCAGGCCGGCGTCCCCGGACAGGTGCGCCATGATCCGCATCTCGATCTGGCTGTAGTCGGCCGTCATCAGCGACTCGTAGCCGGGGCCGACCACGAACGCCTGGCGGATCCGCCGGCCCTCGGCCGACCGGATCGGGATGTTCTGCAGGTTCGGGTCGATGGACGACAGCCGGCCCGTGGCCGCGATCGTCTGCTGGAAGGTCGTGTGGATGCGCCCGGCGTCGTCCACCATCGGGATCAGGCCGTCGATGACCGTCCGCAGCCGCGTCACGTCGCGATGCCGCAGCAGGTGCTCGAGGAACGGGTGCCCGGTCTGTGCCAGCAGCCAGGTGAGCGCGTCGGCGTCCGTGGTGTAGCCGCTCTTGATCTTCTTGGTCTTCGGCAGGCCCAGCTCGTCGAACAGCACGGTCTGCAGCTGCTTGGGCGAGCCGAGGTTCACCTCCCGGCCGATCACCGCGAAGCACTCGCCGGCCGCGGCGGCGACCTCGTCGGCGAACTCGCGCTGCAGCTCGGTCAGGAAGTCCAGGTCGACGGCGATGCCCCGCTGCTCGATGCGCGCCAGCACGAAGGACAGCGGCAGCTCCAGCTCGCCGAGCAGCCGGTCGCCGCCGCGCTGCCCGAGCACGGTCTCGAGCGCGTCGGACAGGTCGTTGACCGCGACGGCCTTGAGGACGTCGACCTTCGCGGCCTCGGCGGCGAGGTCCTCCTCCGACGGGCCCATCCCGTCGAGGGTCAGCTGCGCCTCCTCGGCGGCGGCGTCCTTGAGCTCGCGGCGCAGGTAGCGCACCGCGAGGTCGCCGAGGTCGAACGAGCGCTGGCCGGGCAGCGCCAGGTAGGCGGCCAGCGCGGTGTCGCTGACCACCCCGTCGAGCTCCCAGCCGCGGGCCCAGATCGCCAGCAGCGGGCCCTTCACCTCGTGCACGACCTTCTGGGTCGCCGGGTCGGCGAGCCAGGCGGCCAGCGCCTGCTCGTCGGCGACGTCGAGGGACGGGCCCAGGTCGACGAAGGTGGCGTGGTCGTTGGCCGCGGCCAGCGCGATGCCGGTCAGCTCACCGACGCCGCGGCCCCACGTGCCGCGGAAGATCAGCCCGGTCCGGCCGGTCGTCGCGTTCGCCTCGAGCCAGGCGCCCAGCTGCCCGGCCGGCACCTGGTCGGCGGTGACGTCGAAGCCGCCCTCGACCTCCGGCTCGGCGCTGGTCAGCGTCGCGAACAGCCGGTCGCGCAGCACCCGGAACTGCAGGTTGTCGAAGAGGGTGTGCACCTCGTTGCGGTCCCACGGCTGGACGGCGAGGTCCACCGGCCCCAGCTCGAGCGGCACGGAGCGGTCGAGCTCGGTGAGCCGGCGGTTCTGCAGCACCGACGACAGGTGCTCGCGCAGCTTGTCGCCCACCTTGCCCTTGACCGTGTCCACCTGGTCGACGAGGGCGTCCAGCGAGCCGTACTCGCGGACCCACTTGGCCGCCGTCTTCTCCCCCACGCTCGGGATGGACGGCAGGTTGTCGCTGGGGTCCCCGCGCAGCGCGGCGAAGTCGGGGTACTGCGCCGGCGACAGGCCGTACTTGGTCTCGACCTCCTCCGGGGTGAACCGGGTGAGGTCGGAGACGCCCTTGCGCGGGTAGAGCACGGTCACGTGGTCGTTGACCAGCTGCAGCGCGTCGCGGTCGCCGGTGCCGATCAGCACGTCCATGCCGGCGTCGACCGCCTGCACGGTCAGCGTGGCGATGACGTCGTCCGCCTCGTAGCCCTCCGCGGTGATGAACGGGATGCGCAACGCCCCGAGCACCTCCTGGATCAGGCTGACCTGGCCGCGGAAGTCGGTCGGGCTCTCGGAGCGGTTGGCCTTGTACTCGGCGTAGATCTCCGAGCGGAAGGTCTTGCGGCCGACGTCGAAGGCGACGGCGAGGTGGGTCGGCGCCTCGTCGCGCAGGATGTTGATCAGCATCGAGGTGAAGCCGTAGACCGCGTTGGTCGGCTGCCCCGTGGTCGTCGAGAAGTTCTCGACGGGCAGCGCGAAGAACGCGCGGTAGGCCAGCGAGTGGCCGTCGAGCAGCAGCAGGCGGGGACGCGGCCCCGTCATCGTTCCGGCGGGAGCAGCAGCGGGAGCGGACATCGGCGTCGATCCTAGGTGCGCCCGCCGACGGAACCGCCGTCGACGCTGGTTACCGTCCGGACGTGACCACCACCCGTCCCGACTGGGCGCCCGCGGACACGATCAGCCCGCTCGACGACAAGCTCGGCATCACGATCACCGACTACGACCCGGACCGGCTGGTAGCCACGATGCCGGTGGAGGGCAACCAGCAGCCCTACGGCCTCCTGCACGGCGGCGCGACCTGCGCCCTGGTGGAGACGGTCGGCTCCTGGGCCGCGGCGCTGTCGGCCGGGCCGGACCGCCAGGTGGTCGGCATCGAGCTCAACGTCAGCTACCTCCGCGCGGCCACCGAGGGGACGGTCACCGCCGTCTGCACGCCGGTGCGCCGGGGGCGCACGCTGACGACCTTCCGCGTCGAGGTCGCCGACGAGCACGGCCGGCCGACGGCCAGCGCCCGGCTCACCTGCCTGACCAAGGAGGGCTGACCGGGTCAGCCCACCCGGCGCGGCAAGGGGCGCAGCTCCGGCACCCGCCGCGGGGCGGGGATCGCCGGCCGGCTGCGGCGCCAGGCCGCCAGCGAGCGCAGCAGGGTCTCCCGGGGCACGATCCGCCGGGTGGTGAGCGGCGCGAACCCCATCCGTGCGAAGAACCGCAGCCGCTCGGGCTCGTGCCCGCCGCAGGCGGCGACCACGTGGTCGGCACCGGTCTCCGCCGCGAAGGCTGCGGAGGCGGCGAGCAGCACCGTCCCGACGCCGCGCCGCCGGTGGTCGCGGTGCACGACCAGGTTGTCGACAGTCACCTGCGGCACCCCGAGGACGACCGACAGCGGGTCCACACCGAGCACGGCCAGACCCACCGGCAGCTCGCCGTCCGTGCTGCCGTCCGCGGCGGCGGCACCGGGCAGGACGGCGAGGACGACGCGGTACCCCGGATCCGCGAGCAGGCGGCGGAACCCCTCCGCGGCGGCCGATCCGGGCGCCATGCCGGTCAGCACTCCCTCGGCGTGCGCCTCGGCCCGGTGCTGGCGGACCAGCGCCAGGACAGCGGGCAGGTCGTCGGGCCGCGCGGTGCGCGTTCCTACGCGAGACCGAGAACCGGATCCTGCCACCGGAGCCCTCCCCTGGACGGTGGCCGAAGACTGCACCCGCGACCAGCCGGGATCACGGCGGCGCGCCGCACTGCCACCGACCGTCAGCACCCGGCGTGTCGCGGAAAGGTCACAGCCGCGCATTGAGAGACGGCGGCGCAACAGAGATGAACTACGGTCCGTGGTCATTCCGACAGACGAGGAGTTGGCGTGACGCACGCGGGACTGCGATCCCGGCGACCGACGAGGGCGCGCAGGAGCCTGATCCGGCTCCTGCTCGTCCTGGTGTTCGCCGGTGGCATCGCCACCCTGGCCCCGGGGATCGCCTCGGCCGAGGGTGAGCAGGTCCTCGGCACGCTGCAGACCAGCCGCAGCGGCCCCATCGAGGGCATCGAGGTCACGGTGACCACGCCGGCCGGGGACGAGGTCGGGTCCGACGAGACCGACGAGAACGGGCGCTGGTCGGTCGAGCTGCCCGGCGCCGGCGAGTACATCGTCAGCATCAACGCCGACGACCTGCCCGACGGCATCGAGCTCGCCGGCGAGGACAGCCGAACGGTGACCGTCGACAACGGCCGCCGGCAGCCGGTCACGATCGGCCTCAACGACGGCAGCCGCGGCTCCGGCGGCGGCAACGTCCGGGCGGTGCAGCTGCTCGTCGACGGCCTGCGCTTCGGCCTGCTGATCGCCATGTGCGCCGTGGGTCTGTCGCTGATCTTCGGCACGACGGGGCTGACCAACTTCGCGCACGGCGAGCTGGTCACGATCGGCGCGATCATCGCCTGGTACATCAACGTCCGGGCCGGTGTCCCGCTGATCCCTGCGGCGCTGATCGCGATGGTCGCCGGCGCCGGGGTCGGCGCCCTGAACGAGCTGGGGCTGTGGCGGCCGCTGCGGCGTCGCGGCACCGGCCTGATCGCCGCGCTGGTCGTGTCGAT
This sequence comes from Geodermatophilus sp. SMS 5-13, assembly GCF_059428245.1. Classification (NCBI taxonomy): domain Bacteria; kingdom Bacillati; phylum Actinomycetota; class Actinomycetes; order Geodermatophilales; family Geodermatophilaceae; genus Geodermatophilus; species Geodermatophilus sp. SMS 5-13. The sequence continues at coordinate 2,422,350 of NZ_CP165729.1, read as the reverse complement.
CGGTCTGTCGCTGGCGCTGCGGTACCTGATCCAGATCGTGTACGGCGGGTTCTCCAACCCCTACACGAGCTTCCAGAACCAGCGGGCGGTCGACTACGGCGTCTTCACGATGACCAACCGGGCGCTGTGGTCGATCATCGTCTCGGTCGTCGTGCTGGTCCTCGTCGCCGTGATGCTGCAGCGGACGAAGATCGGCAAGGCGATGCGCGCGGTCGCGGACAACCGCGACCTGGCCTCCTCCTCGGGCATCGACGTGAACCGGGTGATCCTCGTCGTCTGGATGATGGGCGGCGCACTGGCCACGCTCGGCGGCGTGCTGCTCGGCCTGTCCGACCAGGTCACCTGGGACATGGGCTTCCGGCTGCTGCTGCTGATGTTCGCCGGCGTCACGCTCGGCGGTCTCGGCACCGCCTACGGCGCACTGGTCGGCAGCATCATCGTCGGGATCTTCGTGCAGATGTCGACCCTGATCATCCCGGACGACATGAAGTACGTCGGAGGGCTGCTGCTCTTGATCGTCATCCTCGTCATCCGGCCCCAGGGCATCCTGGGCAGCCGCGTACGGATCGGCTGAGCCATGGGTGATCTCCTCAACGCGATCGCGGTCGCGGGCAAGTCGGCCCTCGGCTTCCAGGCGATCTTCTTCGCGCTGCTGGCCATCGGCCTGAACATGCACTTCGGCTACACCGGCCTGCTGAACTTCGGCCAGATCGCCTTCGCGATGCTGGGCGGGTTCGGCATCGCGATCTCGGTGTCGCAGTGGGGCCTGCCGTTCTGGGCCGGCGTGCTGATCGGCCTGGGCGCCGCGGTCTTCCTCGCGCTGCTGCTCGGCCTGCCGACCCTGCGGCTGCGTGCCGACTACCTGGCGATCGTCACGATCGCCACGGCGGAGGGGCTGCGGCTGCTGTTCCGAGCGGTGGAGGCCACCCCGGTGACCGGCGGCACCCGTGGACTGGCGCAGTTCAACCAGGACTTCGTCGCCCTGGCGCCGTGGGACACCTCCACGCGCTACCCGATCCTGGGCACCCGCTGGAGCGGCGGCGAGCTCTGGGTGGCGCTCGTCGGCTGGCTGCTGGTGGCGCTCTCCTGCCTGCTCATCTGGCTGCTGGTCCGCTCCCCCTGGGGCCGGGTGATCAAGTCCATCCGCGAGGACGAGGACGCCGTCCGCGCGCTGGGCAAGAACGTCTACGCGTACAAGATGCAGTCGCTGGTCCTCGGCGGTGTGCTGGGCGCGATCGGCGGCATGGTGTACGCCGTCGGCACCGGCTCGGCCAACCCCGACCAGTACCAGAACGCCAACACGTTCCTGGCCTACGCCGCGCTGATCCTCGGCGGCGCCGCGCGCGTGCTCGGACCGGTGATCGGGAGCATGCTGCTGCTGTTCATCCTGCAGTTCGCCGACACGGGGCTCCGGCTGCTGATCGACAACGGGATCATCCCGTCGGGCCTGCTCTCCTCGACCGACGTCGCGCAGATCCGCTTCGTGCTGGTCGGTGTCGGCCTGATGCTGTTGTTGATCTTCCGGCCCCAGGGCATCTTCGGCGACCGACGAGAGGTGATGATCGATGCCCGCTGAGCCCACCCCTGCCGGTGCATCCGCATCCGGTGCCGGGCAGCCGCGCCGGCTGGCCCAGGCGGCCCTGCGCGACGTGAAGTGGGAGGTCGGCGTCGCCAAGCCCGACCCCGTCGTGGTCGTCGACAACATCACCCGCACCTTCGGCGGCCTGACCGCCGTGGCGGTCGACCACCTCGAGATCCAGCGCGGCGGGATCACCGGCCTGATCGGTCCCAACGGGGCCGGCAAGACCACGCTGTTCAACCTGCTCACCGGCTTCGACCAGCCCAACACCGGGACCTGGACGTTCGACGGCAAGGACATGGGCCGCACCTCGCCGCACCAGGTGGCCCGGCAGGGCGTCGTCCGCACCTTCCAGCTGACCAAGGCGCTGTCCCGGCTCACCGTGTTGCAGAACATGCTGCTCGGCGCCCAGGGGCAGCGCGGCGAGAGCTTCCTGCGCGCGCTGATCCCGGGCACGTGGAAGGCCCAGGAGAAGGCCAACACGGAGAAGGCGGAGGAACTGCTCGCGCGGTTCAAGCTGGACACGAAGAAGGACGACTTCGCGGGCACGCTCTCCGGCGGTCAGCGCAAGCTGCTGGAGATGGCCCGCGCGCTCATGAGCGACCCCAAGGTGGTCATGCTCGACGAGCCGATGGCCGGCGTGAACCCGGCGCTGACGCAGAGCCTGCTCGGGCACGTCAAGGACCTGCGCGAGCAGGGCATGACGGTGATCTTCGTCGAGCACGACATGGACGTCGTCCGCGACATCAGCGACTGGGTGGTCGTCATGGCCGCCGGCAGCGTGATCGCGGAGGGCCCGCCGGAGTCGATCAGCCAGAACCAGGCCGTCGTCGACGCCTACCTCGGCGCGCACCACGACGCCCCGCTCACCGTCGAGGAGGAGGACCGCGTCCTGGCCGAGGCCGAGCGCGCCATCGCGCGCGAGGAGAACCTCGAGGGCGACGTCCTCACCTCGGAGACCCAGGAGAGGACCGACCGATGAGCGACCCGCTGTTCGAGGTCGACGAGTCCGGCGAGGACCTCACCCGCGCCGACCAGGCCGCCGCGACCACCACGACGCTGTCCCCGGCCGAGAAGGCCGCGACCCGGGAGGAGCACGTCCGCCTCGCCGAGGGCGCGCTGGTGCGCGCCGACGACCTCGTCGCCGGCTACGTGCCCGGCGTGAACATCCTCCGGGGTTGCGACTTCTACCTGCAGGACGGCGAGCTGGTCGGCATCATCGGCCCGAACGGGGCCGGCAAGTCCACGCTGCTGAAGACCATCTTCGGGCTGATCCCCGTCCGGTCGGGAGCGGTGACGCTGCGCGGCGAGGACATCACCTCGGCGCCGGCGCACCGGCTGGTCTCGCTCGGGGTCGGCTACGTGCCGCAGAACAACAACGTGTTCCCCTCGCTGACCATCGAGGAGAACATGCAGATGGGCGTCTACCTGCGGCCGAAGACCTTCCGCGAGCGGTTCGACTACGTCGTCGACCTCTTCCCGCTGCTCGGCGAGCGGCGCAGGTCGAAGGCCGGCACCCTCTCCGGCGGCGAGCGGCAGATGGTGGCCATGGGCCGGGCCCTGATGATGGACCCGTCGGTGCTGCTGCTCGACGAGCCCTCGGCCGGCCTCTCCCCCGCCTACCAGGACGAGGTGTTCATCCGCTGCCGGCGGATCAACGCCACCGGCGTCTCGATCATCATGGTCGAGCAGAACGCCCGGCGCTGCCTGCAGATCTGCGACCGCGGCTACGTGCTCGACCAGGGCCGCAACGCCTACACCGACACCGGCCAGTCGCTGATGACCGACCCCAAGGTCGTCGAGCTCTACCTCGGGACCCTCGCCAAGGCGCAGTGAGGCCCGCGCCCGTGGCGAACTGGACCTGGGAGCTGCGCTCCCGCGACGGCGGGATGAACGGGCTGGAGTTCGCGCGCGCCCTGACGGCGAGCGGCTTCTCCCGCGTGCTCGTGCACGCCGCCCCGGCTCTGCTGCGCGTGCACGTCGCCACCGACGACGGGACGACCGTCGCCCGGGGCGAGCCGGACCGGGACGGCGACTACTCCCCCATCACGCTGCTGGAGGTCGACGGCGACGGCTTCCGCCGCAGCGAGATCTGGCCGGACGACGGCCACCTCGGCCTGCCGGTGCTGCTGCCCGGCGGCGAGGTCGGCGTCCTGACCGCCTGGGAGCACGCCCCGGACCGCTCCTGGTGGCGCTGGTCGGTGGAGTTCTCCAACCACGTCGGCCGCCCCGCCGACTGGCAGCCGCCCGGCCAGACCCTGCAGCGCTGAGCGCCCTCCCGGCGCGGGCTCGGACCCCCGAACGGCACGGAGGCCCGGCACCCTCGCGGGTGCCGGGCCTCCGTCGTGGAGCTAGGGGTCAGCGCTGCGGGCCGATGCCCTGGGCGTTGAGACCCTGGATGATCTTCGACGACTCCTCGAACCCGATCACCACGATCGCGTCGGGGTTGAAGTCGACCATCTGCTGCACCTCGGAGTCGAAGTTCGACGCCGTCGGGTCGTAGACGATCTTCGTGATGTCGTCCTGGCTGAGGCCGGCCGCGATCAGGTCCTTCTCGGTGTTGTCGGCCAGACCCGTGCCGTACGGGTCGTTGCGGGCCAGGATCCCGACGGTGTTGTTGCCGTCGGCCTGGATCAGGTCCGCCAGAGCCTGGGCCTGCAGCACGTCCGGCGGCGCCGTCCGGAAGTAGAGCCCGTTGTCGTTGTAGGTCGTGAACTGGTCGGACGTGTTCGCCGGCGAGATCTGCATGACGCCGGCGCCGGTGATCCGGTCGATGACCGTGAGGCTCACGCCCGAGGCCGCCGCACCGACGATGACGTTGACGTTCGACTGCAGCAGGCGGTCGACGGTCTGCGTCGCGGTGTCGGTGGAGGCGTCGCCGGAGTCACCCTCGACCAGCTGGACCGGCTGGCCGAAGACGCCGCCCGCGGCGTTGATGTCGGCGATCGCCAGCTTGACGCCGGCGACCTCCGGCGGGCCGAGGAAGGCGAGGTCACCGGTCAGCGGCAGCAGGGTGCCGACGATCAGCGGCGCGCCACCGGTCGCGGCCGGAGCCGGGGCCGGGCCCTCGTCGGAGGCCGCGTTGGCCTCGTCGCCCGCGATGACGTACTCGGTCTTGGAGTCGTCGAGCTTGTTGTCGTCGCCGAAGTGCAGCAGCGCGAAGCTCGCCTGCGCCGGCTCACCGGGGTCGGAGAAGCTCAGCGGGCCGGTGACGCCGTCGTAGTCGGGGTTGCCGCCGTCGGTGATGATCTTCAGGCAGCTGGCGTAGTCGGTGCACTTGTCGCCGCCGAAGGTCACGCCGTTGACGTAGGCCTTGAAGACGTTGGCGTCGTTCGTGCCGGCCATCGTCGCGGCCAGCGCGGAGATCACGACGGCGTCGTAGGACTCACCGGCGTAGTTGTAGTCCTGCAGGGCCGGGTCGACTTCCTTCAGCCGGTTCTTGAAGTCGTCGCCGAGGTCGGTCAGCGGCGTGGTGCCACCCATGCCGGCGAGGGATCCCGAGTCCTGGAAGTCCTCTCCCAGGGCGTTGCCCATGTTGCCGTCGGTGCCGTAGACGTTGACCTGCTTCTCGCCGCTGTCAGCCGTCCCCGTGTCGCCGCCGTTGTCGTCGCCGCCGCCGCCACAGGCGGCGAGCGCGAGCAGGGCGGCACCGGAGACGGCGATGCTGCGGGCGGTAATGCCAGTGCGCATCAAGCAACTCCCAGTGTCGTGCGTCGCTCCGCGGGCACCCGCACGGCGAACACGCCGGTCGGAAGGCCCGATCAGTGCGCCGAACCTAACTGCCGGGAGCGGCCTGGGCTCCTGCCCCGAGACGTTCCGTGATGAGGTCGTGACCTCGCGAGGCTCGCCGTGCGGCGGCCCACTCACGCAGCGTCACGAACCCGGTTCCTGAACGGCGCGTCAGGCGGGCGAGCCCTCCGGGGCGGCGTCCTCGGCGAGCAGCTTCTGCGCCAGCGCCTTCATCGAGGTGCGCTCGTTCATCGCCGTCCGCTGGATCCACCGGAACGCCTCGGCCTCGGTGATCCCCCGCTCGGCCATGAGCTTGCCCTTGGCCCTCTCGACGATCTTGCGGGCCTCCAGGCGCTCCTCGAGCGTCCGGACCTCGCCGTCGAGCGCGGTCATCTCGGCGAACCGGGCACGAGCCACCTCGATGGCCGGCACGAGGTCGTTCTTGGAGAACGGCTTGACCAGGTAGGCCATGGCGCCGGCGTCCCGGGCGCGCTCCACCAGCTCCCGCTGGCTGAACGCCGTGAGCACGATGACCGGGGCGGTGCGCGCGCCCGCGATCTGCTCGGCGGCCGACAGGCCGTCGAGGACGGGCATCTGGATGTCGAGGATGACCAGGTCGGGATGCAGCTGCTGCGCCTGGTCGACAGCCTGCTGACCGTCACCCACCTCGGCCACGACGGTGTAGCCCTCTTCCTCCAGCATCTCCTTGAGGTCGAGGCGGATCAGTGCCTCGTCCTCGGCGATGAGGACCCGGGTCGTCTCGCTGCTCACGAGGGGGAAGCCTATCGAGGACCGCTGGACCCTGCCGGTGCTGTGCGCCACGTCGGCGGGACCGGCGGCTACCCTGCTCTGGGCCGGGGCATCCCGGCGCGCCCCCGTACCCCAATCGGCAGAGGGAGCGGATTCAAAACCCGCGCAGTGTGCGTTCGAGTCGCACCGGGGGCACTGAGCTGGATTGCAGCCCTCCGGGCCGCACCGCGGCCACGTGCCGTGGACCGCACCGCGGCGAGGTGTCGTCCCCGGCTCCGCGTGGCCTCCGGTGCGGCTCAACCCGCGTGGGCGGCCGTGGCGCCGCGTCGTGGTGCGGCTCCACGGCCGGTGATCCGGCTCAACCCCGGGCACCGGCCGGCCGTCGCGGAGCCATAGGTTCAGGGCGTGACCGGCCACATGACGCCCGAGCAGTTCCGCCAGCACGGCCACGAGGTCGTCGACTGGATCGCCGACTACTGGACGCGCATCGGCTCGTTCCCGGTCCGCTCGCAGCTCTCCCCCGGCGACGTCCGGGCCGCGCTGCCGGAGTCGCCACCGGAGCAGGGCGAGCCGGTCTCCGCCGTGCTGGCCGACCTCGAGCGCGTCGTCCTGCCCGGCGTGACCCACTGGCAGCACCCGGGCTTCTTCGGCTACTTCCCGGCGAACACCTCCGGGCCGTCGGTCCTGGGCGACCTGGTCTCGGCCGGGCTCGGGGTGCAGGGCATGTCCTGGGTGACCAGCCCCGCGGCCACCGAGCTCGAGCAGCACGTCCTCGACTGGTTCGCCGGACTGCTGGGCCTGCCGGAGTCCTTCCTCTCCACCGGTGCCGGCGGTGGCGTGATCCAGGACTCCAGCTCCGGCGCCAACCTCGTCGCGCTGCTGGCCGCGCTGCACCGGGCCAGCAAGGGCGCGACCGTGCGGCGCGGCGTGGAGCCCGAGCGGGCCACCGTGTACGTCTCGGCCGAGACCCACTCGTCGATGGAGAAGGCGGTGCGCATCGCCGGGCTGGGCACGGACGCCGTCCGCATCGTCGAGGTGGACGGCGACCTGGCCATGCGCCCGGCATCGCTGCGGGCGCGGCTGGAGCGCGACGTCGCCCGCGGCTACACGCCGGTGCTGGTGTGCGCCACGGTCGGGACGACGTCGACGACGGCGGTCGACCCGCTCGCCGAGCTCGGCCCGATCTGCCGCGACCACGACGTGTGGCTGCACGTCGACGCCGCCTACGCGGGCGTCAGCGGCGTCGTCCCGGAGCTGCGCGGCCTGCAGGCGGGCGTCGAGTGGGCCGACAGCTACACCACCGACGCGCACAAGTGGCTGCTCACCGGCTTCGACGCGACGCTGTTCTGGGTCGCCGACCGCGCCGCCCTCACCGGGGCGCTGGCGATCCTGCCCGAGTACCTGCGCAACGCGGCCACCGACGCCGGCGCGGTCGTCGACTACCGCGACTGGCAGATCGAGCTCGGCCGGCGCTTCCGGGCGCTGAAGCTGTGGTTCGTGCTGCGCTGGTACGGGGCCGAGGGGCTGCGCGAGCACATCCGGGGATCCGTGGCGCTCGCCCAGGAGCTGGCCGGCTGGGCCGATGCCGACGACCGCTTCGACGTCGCGACCAAGCACCCGTACTCGCTGGTGTGCCTGAAGCCCCGGTGGGCGGACGACGTCGACGCCGACGTCGCCACGATGACGCTGCTCGAGCGGCTCAACGACGGCGGCGAGGTCTTCCTGACCCACACCACGGTCGGCGGGCAGGTGGTGCTGCGGGTGGCGATCGGGGCGCCGGCGACCACCCGCGCGCACGTGGAGCGGGCCTGGGCGCTGCTGTGCGAGAACCACGACTGGCTGGCCGCCGACTTCGCCGACCAGGCGGCCCAGCGGGCGGCGGAGCAGGCCGCGGCGCGGGCCGAGGCCGAGCGCGCGGCCGCCGAGCGCGCCGCCGCCGAGGCGGCCGCCGCGGAGCAGGTCGCCGCGGCGCCGGAGGAGGAGCCACCGGCGCAGGTGGAGACGCCCGCGGCCCAGGACGAGACGCGCACCCAGGCGGTGGCCCAGGAGGACCTGCCGACGCCGTCCTGACCGGTCAGTCCGACAGGGACCGGATGAGGCCCTCCTGGGCGACCGTGGCGACGTGCGTGCCGTCGGCCGCCCAGATCTGGCCGAGGCACAGCGCCCGGCCGGCCGAGGCGACCGGGCTGTCCCCCTCGTAGAGGAACCACTCGTCCGGCCGGAACGGCCGGTGGAACCAGACCGCGTGGTCGAGGCTCGCGCCGATGAAGGCGCCCCAGCCGACGCCGAGCCGCGCCACGCCCGCCGACAGCAGGGTGAGGTCGCTGGCGAAGGTCAGCGCCGCGGCGTGGACGGCGGGGTCGTCGGGCAGCCGTCCGCGCACCCGCAGCCACGTGCGGTGCTGGGTGTCCGGCGGCGTCTTCGCGACCGGCACGAACGGGTCCTCGAGGAAGCGCTGCTCGACCGCCTCGCCCATGGCGTGCATCCACGAGGCCCGGTCGGGATGCCGGGCGTACATCTCCGGGATGCCGGGCAGCCCCTCCGGCCCGGCGACCTCCGGGATCGGCAGCGCGTGCTCCGCGACCGGCTCCTCCCCCGCCGTGAAGTCGGCGGTGAGCCCGAAGATCGCGACGTCCTCGCCCTTGCGCCGCTGGTGGCCCAGGACCCGCCGGGTGCTGAACGTCCGGCCGTCGCGGATGCGGTCGACGGAGTAGCGGATCTCCTCGTGCGGGTCGCCCGGCCGCAGGAAGTAGGAGTGCAGCGAGTGCACCGCCCGCTCCCCCGGCACGGTCAGGCCGGCCGCCATCAGCGCCTGACCGGCCACCTGGCCGCCGAAGATCCGCTGCTGGGGCGCCGACGGGGTCCGGCCCACGAAGACGTCGCCGTCGCGCTGCTCGAGGGCGAGCACCGCCATCAGCGGCGCGACGGTCGACGTCATGAGTCCGTGCCCACCTCGTGCACCCGGATCAGGTTGGTCGAGCCCACCGTGTTGGGTGGGCTGCCGGCCACGACGACGACCCGGTCGCCCTCCTTGAGCCGGCCGATCGACAGCAGCGAGAAGTCCACCTGGCGGACCATGTCGTCGGTGTGCGCGACCGACGGCACGATGAACGTCTCCACGCCCCAGGACAGCGCCAGCTGGCTGCGTACCCGCGCGTCCACGGTGAAGGCCAGCAGCGGCTGCCTCGGGTGCAGGGCGGCCAGCCGGCGGGCGGTGTCGCCGGTCTGCGTGAACGTGGCCAGCGCCTTGACGTCGAGGGTCTCGCCCACGTCCTTGGCGGCGCGGACGATCGCGCTGGACCGCGAGCGGGACCGGCGGTACAGCTCCGGCACCGCGACGCTGTTGTGGCTCTCGACCGCGTCGATGATCCGTTCCATCGTGCGGACGGCGGCGATCGGGTGCTTCCCGACGGAGGTCTCGCCCGACAGCATCACCGCGTCGGCACCGTCGAGGACGGCGTTGGCGACGTCGGAGGCCTCGGCGCGGGTCGGCCGGGAGGAGCCGATCATCGACTCGAGCATCTGCGTGGCCACGATGACCGGCTTGTTGCGCTCGCGCGCGGCCTGGACCGCCCGCTTCTGCACCAGCGGCACCTGCTCCAGCGGCAGCTCCACGCCGAGGTCGCCGCGGGCGACCATGATGCCGTCGAAGGCCTCGACGATCTCCTCGAGGTTGTCGATCGCCTCGGGCTTCTCGAGCTTGGCGATGACCGGGACGTCGACGTCCTCCTGGCGCATGATCTCGCGGACCAGGTCGACGTCCGCGGGCGAGCGCACGAACGACAGCGCGACGAAGTCGACCGAGAGGTGCAGGGCGAAGCGCAGGTCCTCCTCGTCCTTCTCCGACAGGGCCGGCACGCTCACCGCCACGCCGGGCAGCGACAGGCCCTTGTTGTTGGAGACGGGGCCGCCCTCGACCACCAGGCACGAGACGTCCGGCCCGTCGACGTCGACCACGGACAGCGAGAGCTTGCCGTCGTCGACGAGCAGCCGGTCGCCGACCTTGACGTCGTCGGCGAGGCCCTTGTAGGTCGTGGAGACGCGCTCCGCCGTCCCCTCGACGTCCTCGACGGTGATGCACACCCGGCTGCCGGTCTCCCAGACGACCGGGCCCTCGGCGAACGTGCCGAGCCGGATCTTCGGCCCCTGCAGGTCCGCCAGCACGGCGACCGCGTGGCCGGTGCGGTCGGAGGCCTGCCGCACCACGTTGTAGGCGGCCTGGTGGTCGGCGTGCGACCCGTGGCTGAAGTTCAGCCGGGCGACGTCCATCCCGGCTTCGACGAGGGCGGTGACCTGCTCCAGGGAACTGGTGACCGGCCCGAGGGTGCAGACGATCTTGGCGCGGCGGGACATGCCGCAAACGCTATCCGGCGGGCCGGCGCACCGCCGGGAGGGGCCCTGTGAGCGCTCACACCTCGTCGTGGACGGCACCGGCCGGGTCCCCGTGCGGGGACCCGGCCGTGTCGAGCGGAGGCGCTCTCAGCGCAGGGCGACCGCGGTCGGGGTGATCGGCCGGGGCAGCATCGACTCGCCGGTCAGCCAGGTGTCGACGGCGCCGGCGGCCGCGCGGCCCTCGGCGATCGCCCACACGATCAGCGACTGGCCGCGGCCGATGTCACCGGCCACGAAGACGCCGGGCACCGTGGCCATGAACTCGGCGTCGCGGGCCACGTTGCCCCGGCCGTCGATCTCGACGCCCAGGCCGTCGATCAGGCCCTCGCGCTGCGCGCCGGTGAAGCCCATCGCGAGGAGCACCAGCTCGGCGGGGAGCTCCTGCTCGGTGCCCTCGATCTTCTGGAACCGGCCGTCGACGCGCTCGACCTCGTGGATCAGCAGCGCCCGCACGTGGCCGTTCTCGTCGCCGAGGAAGCGCTCGGTGTTCACCGAGTACAGCCGCTCCCCGCCCTCCTCGTGGGCGCTGGAGACCCGCATGACCATCGGGTACGTGGGCCACGGGTTGTTCTGGGCCCGGCGGTCCGGCGGCGCCGGCATGATCTCCAGCTGGGTCACCGAGGCGGCGCCCTGGCGGTGCGCGGTGCCGAGGCAGTCGGCGCCGGTGTCGCCGCCGCCGATGATCACGACGTGCTTGCCGGTGGCCGAGATCGGCGGCTCGTCGAGCTCGCCGAGCGCCTGGCGGTTGCCGAAGGGCAGGTACTCCATCGCCAGGTGGATGCCGGAGAGCTCCCGGCCCGGGGCGGGCAGGTCGCGGCCGACCGTGGCACCGCCGGCGAGCACGACCGCGTCGAACTCGGCGCGCAGCGCCTCGACCGACAGGTCGTCGTCCCCGGGGCCGCCGACCTCGACGCCGGTGACGAACCGGGTGCCCTCGGCGCGCATCTGGTCCAGCCGCCGGTCGAGGACGGCCTTCTCCATCTTGAACTCGGGGATGCCGTAGCGGAGCAGCCCGCCGATGCGGTCGGCCCGCTCGTAGACGGTCACGTCGTGCCCGGCGCGGGTCAGCTGCTGGGCGGCGGCCATCCCGGCCGGCCCGGAGCCGACGACGGCGACCTTCTTGCCGGTCCGCTCCTGCGGCGGGCGCGGCGTGACCAGGTCGCGCTGGAACGCCTGGTCGATGATCTCCCACTCGATCTGCTTGATCGTGACCGGCGACTCCTGCAGGTTCAGCACGCAGGAGCCCTCGCACGGGGCCGGGCACAGCTTGCCGGTGAACTCCGGGAAGTTGTTGGTCGCGTGCAGCCGCTCGATCGCCTCGGTCCAGTCGTCCCGGCGGGCGAGGTCGTTCCACTCCGGGATCAGGTTGCCCAGCGGGCAGCCGTGGTGGCAGAACGGGATGCCGCAGTCCATGCAGCGGGCGGCCTGCTCGCGCACGTCACCGAGCGGGAAGACCTCGTCCTCCCCGTTCCTGCGGGAGAGGTAGACGTCCTTCCAGTCCAGCAGGCGCAGGTCGACCGGACGGCGCGGCGGGAGCTTGCGCTCGAACTTCAGAAATCCCGTGCTGTCAGCCACGAGCAGCCTCCTTCTCCGCCGTCGGTCCGTAGTCCAAGAATTCGCGACGCGGCTCAGCCACGAGCCGCCTCCATCAGAGCAAGATCCACATCCGTACCGTTGGCCTCGGCCATCCGCTGGGCCTCCAGCGCCCGCCGGTAGTCGCGCGGCATGATCACGCTGAACTGCTCGGCCCAGCGGCCCCAGTCGGCCAGCAGCGCCGCCGCGACCGGCGACTCGGTGTCCTCGGAGTAGCGCACGAGCACGTCGCGCAGCCACTGCGCCGCCTCGCCGTCCAGCGGGTCGACGTCCACCATCTCGGTGTTGACCCGGTGCCGGGCGAGGTCGAGCACGTAGGCGATGCCGCCCGACATGCCCGCGGCGACGTTGCGGCCGGTCGGGCCGAGGATCACGGCGCGGCCGCCGGTCATGTACTCGAGCGCGTGGTCGCCCACGCCCTCGACGACCGCCAGCGCGCCGGAGTTGCGCACGCAGAACCGCTCGCCGACCCGGCCGCGCAGGAAGATCTCGCCCCCTGTCGCGCCGTAGCCGATGACGTTGCCGGCGACGACGTTGTCCTCGGCGGCGAAGGTCGCCTCCAGCGCCGGGCGGACGACGATCCGCCCGCCGGAGAGGCCCTTGCCGACGTAGTCGTTGGCGTCGCCGAACAGCCGCATGGTGATGCCGCTGGGCAGGAAGGCGCCGAAGCTCTGGCCGGCCGACCCGGTGAAGGTCAGGTCGATCGTGCCGTCGGGCAGCCCCTCACCGCCGAAGCGGCGGGTCACCATCGAGCCGAGCATCGTGCCGACGGTCCGGTTGACGTTGCGCACCGGCAGCTCGAGGCTCACCGGCCGCGCGTCGAGCAGCGCGCCCTCGCACAGCTGGATCAGCGTCTGGTCCAGCGCGACGTCGAGGCCGTGGTCCTGGGTGCGCACCCGGTGCAGCGGCGCCCCCTCGGGCAGCTCCGGGACCACCAGGATCGGCGACAGGTCGAGGCCGGCGGCCTTCCAGTGGTCCACCGCGGCGCGGGTGTCCAGCAGCTCGGCGTGCCCGATCGCCTCGTCCAGCGAGCGGAAGCCCAGCTCGGCCAGGTACGAGCGGACCTGCTCGGCCAGGAACTCGAAGAAGGTGACCACGAACTCCGGGCGCCCGGTGAACCGCTTGCGCAGCTCCGGGTTCTGCGTGGCCACGCCGACCGGGCAGGTGTCGAGGTGGCAGACCCGCATCATGATGCAGCCGGAGACCACCAGCGGCGCGGTCGCGAAGCCGAACTCCTCCGCCCCGAGCAGCGCCGCGATGAGCACGTCGCGGCCGGTCTTCATCTGCCCGTCGCACTGCACGACGATCCGGTCGCGCAGGCCGTTGGCCAGCAGCGTCTGCTGGGTCTCGGCCAGGCCGAGCTCCCACGGCGAACCGGCGTGCTTCAGCGAGGTCAGCGGCGCGGCGCCGGTACCGCCGTCGTGCCCGGAGATCAGGACGACGTCGGCGTGCGCCTTGCTCACGCCCGCCGCGACCGTGCCGACCCCGACCTCGGAGACCAGCTTGACGTGGACCCGCGCCTCGTTGTTGGCGTTCTTCAGGTCGTGGATGAGCTGCTTGAGGTCCTCGATCGAGTAGATGTCGTGGTGCGGCGGCGGACTGATCAGCCCGACGCCCGGCGTCGAGTGCCGGGTGCGCGCCACCCAGGGGTAGACCTTCTGGCCGGGCAGCTGGCCGCCCTCGCCGGGCTTGGCACCCTGCGCCATCTTGATCTGGATGTCATCGGCGTTGACCAGGTACTCGCTGGTGACGCCGAAGCGCCCGCTGGCCACCTGCTTGATCGCCGACCGGCGCAGGTCGCCGTTCGGGTCGGCCGTGAAGCGGCCGGGGTCCTCGCCGCCCTCACCGGTGTTCGACTTGCCGCCGATCCGGTTCATCGCGATGGCCAGCGTCTCGTGGGCCTCCTGCGAGATGGAGCCGTAGCTCATCGCGCCCGTGGAGAACCGCTTGACGATCTCGCTGACCGGCTCGACCTCCTCGATCGGCACCGGCGGGCGCTCGCCCTTCCTGATGTCGAACAGGCCGCGCAGCGTCGCGGCCTCGTGCGAGAGCCGGTCGACGGTGTCGGTGTAGCGCTGGAACACCTCGTACTGCCGCGAGCGGGTGGCGTGCTGGAGCAGGAACACCGTCTCGGGGTTGAACAGGTGCACCTCGCCCTCGCGGCGCCACTGGTACTCGCCGCCGGTCTCCAGCCGGCGGTGCGCCCGCTCGCTGGGGTTCGGCGGGTAGGCGCGGCGGTGGCGCATGGCCACCTCCTCGGCGAGGACGTCGATGCCGACGCCGCCGAGGGGCGAGGAGGTGCCGGTGAAGTACTCGTCGACGACCTCCTGCGACAGGCCGACCGCCTCGAAGATCTGCGCCATCGTGTACGAGCCGACGGTGCTGATGCCCATCTTGCTCATGACCTTCAGGACGCCCTTGCCCATGGCCTTGATCATGTTGCGGACGGCCTGGGCCGGCTCCACGCCGATCAGCGAGCCGTCGCGGATCAGGTCCTCGACGCTCTCGAAGGCCAGGTACGGGTTGACCGCGGCGGCGCCGAAGCCGAGCAGCAGCGCGACGTGGTGCACCTCGCGGCAGTCGCCGGACTCCACGACCAGGCCGACCTTCATCCGGGTCTTCTCCCGGATCAGGTGGTGGTGCACCGCGGCGGTCATGAGCAGCGACGGGATCGGCGCGCGGCGCTCGTCGGCGTCGCGGTCGGAGAGCACGATCACCCGCGCCCCGGCCGCGATCGCCTTGCTGACCTTGGTCCGCAGGCCCTCGATCGCCTGGGCGAGGGCCGGGCCGCCGCCGTTGACGTCGAAGTGGCCGGTGATCCGGACGGCGGCGAAGCCAGGCAGGTCCCCGTCGTCGTCGATGTGCAGGATCTTTGCCAGCTCGTCGTTGTCGATGATCGGGTACGGCAGGAACACCTGCCGGCACGAGGCCGGGACGGCCTGCAGCAGGTTCTGCTCCGGGCCGAAGGTGCGCCCGAGGCTGGTCACCAGCTCCTCGCGGATGGCGTCCAGCGGCGGGTTGGTCACCTGGGCGAACAGCTGGCCGAAGTAGTCGTAGAGCAGCCGGGAGCGGTCCGACAGCGCCGCGACCGGGGTGTCGGTGCCCATCGAGCCGATCGGCTCCGCGCCGGAGGACGCCATCGGCGTCAGCAGGACGCGCAGCTCCTCCTCGGTGTAGCCGAACACCAGCTGGCGGCGGACGACGGACTCGTGGCTGGGCCGGGCCCGGCGCCGCTCGGGCAGCGAGGGCAGCTGCACCAGGCCGGCGTGCAGCCAGTCGTCGTAGGGCTGCGCGGCGGCCAGGTCACCCTTGACCTCCTCGTCGGAGATGATCCGCCCGGCGGCGGTGTCGACGAGGAACATCCGGCCCGGCTGCAGCCGGCCCTTGGCGACGACGTCGGCGGCCGGGATGTCGAGGACGCCGACCTCGCTGGCCAGGACGACGAGGTCGTCGCGGGTGTGCCACCAGCGGCCCGGGCGCAGCCCGTTGCGGTCGAGGACGGCGCCGATGAGCGTGCCGTCGGTGAACGCGACCGCGGCGGGCCCGTCCCACGGCTCCATGATCGAGGAGTGGAACCGGTAGAAGGCCCGGCGCTCCGGGTCCATCTCCTCGTGGTTCTCCCACGCCTCCGGGATCATCATCAGCACCGCGTGCGGCAGCGTGCGGCCCGACAGGTGCAGCAGCTCGAGCACCTCGTCGAAGGTCGCCGAGTCGCTGAAGTCGCCGGCGGTGACCGGGAAGATCCGCTCGAGGCCGAGCTCGGCGGCCGGGCTGCCCTCGGGGGCGTCGAACAGCTCGGTCTCGAGCATCGCCTCGCGGGCCCGCATGCGGTTGCGGTTGCCCTTGATGGTGTTGATCTCGCCGTTGTGCGCGATCACCCGGAACGGGTGCGCCAGCGGCCAGCTCGGGAAGGTGTTGGTCGAGAAACGGCTGTGCACCAGGGCGATCGCCGACTCGTACCGCTCGTCGCGCAGGTCGGGGAAGAACGCCGGCAGCTGGTCGGTGGTCAGCATGCCCTTGTAGGTGATGGTGCGCGAGGACAGCGAGGCGAGGTACAGGGAGCTGCCCGCTTCCCGCGCGGACCGCTCGGCCCGCTTGCGCAGCACGAAGGCGCGCCGCTCCAGGCGGGTCACCCCGTTGCAGGTCACCGCGCCGCCGAAGGCCTTCTCGTCGGCGCGCGCCGACATGCTCTCGGCGACGAACAGCTGGGCGAAGTGCGGCATCACGGCCAGCGCCGTGGGGCCGACGTCGGCACCCTCGGGGTCGACGGGCAGCTCGCGCCAGCCGAGGACGGTCAGCCCCTCCTCGCCGGCCAGCCGGGCGACGTCCTCGACCCGCTGGGCGCGCTCGGCCTCGTCGGTGGGCAGGAAGGCCACGCCGACGGCGTACTCCCCGAGCGGGGGCAGGTCGAAGTCCACGTTGGCGCGCAGCAGCGCGTCGGGGATCTGGGTCAGGATCCCGGCGCCGTCACCGGAGTTCGGCTCGGAGCCCGCGGCGCCGCGGTGGTCGAGGTTGTGCAGCGCGGTGAGCCCGGCGGCGACGATCGCCCGCGAACGGCGTCCCTTGGCGTCGGCGACGAAGGCGACACCGCAGGCGTCCTTGTCGTTCGCCGGGTCGTACAGGCCGGAGGCCGGCGGCACGGCGGAGAAGGGGACGGCCTGCCCGGACGAGCGCGTCGTGGCGGGGGCGGTGAGGTCGGACATGTCACTCCCGTCGTCGGCTGGCGCCCGCGCCCTCGGAGGGGCGGTTCGCGGGCAGGGGCCGGGTGGTCTCAAAAGGGTGATGGACGGCAGGGCGAGCACGGCGCCCCGGGGGACTACGTACCCACCCGGGTGGCTGCGCTCCCGAGCCCACCGGGCTGGTGTCCGCTGGGCTGTCGTCCTCGGGGCGGCGCTGGCCCGGTTCCGACGAGGTCCGACCCGCCCAGGATCGCTGGTGGGTCTGGGCAGAAGGGTACACAGCCGTAACACAAGACTCGTGCGCTCGAACGTCGGCCGCGGCGCGTCCCGGTCAGCCGGGCGCGTCCCTCGGACGGTCGGCCTGTTTGCCCTGGTCAGGGGCTCGTCCCCGGACCGGCGCCGCCGGGTCCGCGGCGCCCTCGACGGCGCCGGCACGGTCCTTCTCCGCGGTCGCGGGGCGCCCGCGGCCGGATGTGGTCTTCGTCGCGCCCCGGGTGATCACCTCACGCGGCCGGCCGCGCTGCCAGACGAGGTAGGCGACGGCCAGCAGGCCGACGACGATCGAGGTGAAGACGTTGAGCCGCAGGCCGAAGAAGTGCTCCGCGGTGTCGATGCGCAGCATCTCGATCCAGCCCCGGCCCAGGCAGTACAGCGCCACGTAGAGCGCGAACGCCCGCCCGTGGCTGAGCCGGAACCGGCGATCGGCCCAGATCACCAGCGCCGCGGCGATCAGGTTCCACACCAGCTCGTAGAGGAACGTCGGGTGGTAGGTGGCCACGTCGAGGTAGCCGGCCACCCGGTGCTCGGGGTCGATCTGCAGCGCCCACGGCAGATCGGTCGGGCTGCCGTAGAGCTCCTGGTTGAACCAGTTCCCGAGCCGGCCGATCGCCTGGGCGACGAGGATGCCCGGGGCGATGGCGTCGGCGAAGGCGGGCAACGGGATCTTGCGGCGCCGGCAGCCGATCCAGGCGCCCACGCCGCCGAGCGCGATCGCGCCCCAGATGCCGAGGCCGCCCTCCCAGATGGCGAAGGCCTTCAGCGGCTCCCCGCCCGCCCCGAAGTAGGGCTCGGGCGTGGTGATCACGTGGTAGAGCCGGCCGCCGGCGATGCCGAACGGCACCGCCCACACGGCGATGTCGAGCACGTCGCCGGGTGCGCCGCCGCGGGCCACCCAGCGCTTCTCGCTGATCCAGCAGCAGACGACGATCCCGGCGATGATGCACAGCGCGTAGGCCCGCACGGGCAGCGGCCCGAGCTGCCACACGCCCTGCGCCGGGCTCGGGATGGACGCGAGGGTCACGACGTGCCCCGCCGGCGAACGCCCTCGGCGAGCTCGGCGGCCAGCCGGCCCGCGGCCGCGGCGGCGGCCGGCTCGTCGTCGGCGTCCAGCAGCACGCGGACGAACGCCGAGCCCACGATGACCCCGTCGGCGAACCCGGCCACCTCGGCGGCCTGGTCGCCGTTGGAGACGCCGAGGCCGACGCAGACGGCGAGGTCGGGCGCCGCGGCGCGGGTGCGGGCGACCAACCGCTCGGCGGCGTCGCCCACCGTGGCCCGGGTGCCGGTGACGCCCATGGTGGAGGCGGCGTAGACGAACCCGCGGCAGGCGGCCGTGGTGGAGCGCAGCCGGGCCTCGGTCGACGACGGCGCCACCAGGAAGACGCGGTCCAGGTCGTGCTGGCCGGAGGCGGCGATCCACTCCGCCGCCTCCTCGGGGATGAGGTCGGGCGTGATCGCGCCCCCTCCCCCGGCGGCGGCCAGGTCGCGGGCGAACCGGTCGACGCCGTAGCGCTCGATGGGGTTCCAGTAGCTCATCGGCACCGGGACGGCGCCGGCGGCGGCCACCGCCTCGACGGCCTGCAGCACGTCGCGCATGCCCACCCCGGCACGGACGGCGACGTCCACCGCCTGCTGGATCACCGGCCCGTCCATGCCCGGGTCGCTGTAGGGGATGCCGACCTCGACGACGTCGGCGCCGTTCTCGACGGCGGCCACCATCGCCGCGATCGAGCCCGGCACGCTGGGGTAGCCGACCGGCACGTAGGCGACCAGCGCCGCCCGGTCCTCCGCCTTCGCCTTGGCGAGGACGTCCGCCAGTTGACTCACAGTTCCTCTCCCGCGTCCGGGCCGGCGACGGCCTCGTCGTTGCTCACGGCACCCTCGGTGGGCTGCTGGTCGGTGTCCAGACCGGGGCCCGGGGCGGCGTCGTCGTGGTCGCCCAGGCCGAACCACGTCGAGGCGGTCTCGACGTCCTTGTCCCCGCGGCCGGAGAGGTTGACCAGCAGCAGCGCGTCCGGGCCCAGCTCGCGGCCGAGGACCAGTGTCCCGGCGAGAGCGTGCGCCGACTCGATCGCCGGGATGATGCCCTCGGTGCGGCAGAGCAGCGCGAACGCCTCCATCGCCTCGGCGTCGGTGACCGCGCGGTACTCGGCCCGGCCGATGTCGTGCAGGTAGGAGTGCTCGGGGCCCACGCCCGGGTAGTCCAGGCCGGCGCTGATCGAGTGCGACTCGATCGTCTGCCCGTTCTCGTCCTGCAGCAGGTACGAGCGGGCGCCGTGCAGCACGCCCGGCGTCCCACCGGTGATCGTCGCGGCGTGCCGGCCGGTGTCGACGCCGTCCCCGCCGGCCTCCAGGCCGACCAGCCGCACACCCCCGTCGGGCACGAACGCGGTGAAGATGCCGATCGCGTTCGAGCCGCCGCCGACGCAGGCCAGGACGGCGTCGGGCAGCCGGCCCTCCCGCTCGAGCACCTGGGTGCGCGCCTCGTCGCCGATGACCCGCTGGAAGTCGCGGACCATCGCCGGGAACGGGTGCGGGCCGGCGACGGTGCCGAAGACGTAGTTCGTCGTCTCGACGTTGGTGACCCAGTCGCGGAACGCCTCGTTGATCGCGTCCTTGAGGGTGCGCGAGCCGGTGGCGACCGGGATGACCTCGGCGCCGAGCAGCCGCATCCGGGCCACGTTGAGCGCCTGGCGGCGGGTGTCCTCCTCGCCCATGTAGATCGTGCAGGACAGGCCCATCAGCGCGGCCGCGGTCGCCGTTGCGACGCCGTGCTGGCCTGCACCGGTCTCGGCGATGACCCGGGTCTTGCCGATCCGCTTCGTGAGCAGCGCCTGGCCCAGCACGTTGTTGATCTTGTGCGAGCCGGTGTGGTTGAGGTCCTCGCGCTTGAGCAGCACGCGGGCGCCGCCGGCGTGCTCGGCGAACTTGGGCACCTCGGTGATCGGGCTCGGCCGCCCGGTGTAGTCGCGCTGCAGCCGGTCGAACTCGGCGAGGAAGGCGGGGTCGACCCGCATGGCCTCGTAGGCCTCGGTCAGCTCGTCGAGCGCGGCGATCAGCGCCTCGGGCACGAACCGGCCGCCGAAGATCCCGAAATGCCCGGTCTCGTCCGGCCAGCTCGGGCGCGCCGGCACGAGTCGGTCCTCGGGCGGGTGCAGCGAGCCGGTCGTCATGCCCCTAGTCTCCCGCGCCGGGAGGACTTTTCCGCGCAGGGGGGTCAGCGAGCGGTGCGCGGGGTCGCCGGGTGCGAGCCGGCGGTGACCAGGTCGGCGACCGCCTGGCGGGCGTCGCCGGCGGTCACCAGCCCCTCCCCCACCAGGACGGCGTCGGCGCCGGCGGCCGCGTAGCTGATCAGGTCGTGCGGCCCGCGGACACCGGACTCGGCCACCTTGACCACGCCGGAGGGCAGCCCGGGCGCGATCCGCTCGAACGTCGACCGGTCGACCTGCAGGGTGGTCAGGTCGCGGGCGTTGACGCCGATCACCGAGGCGCCGGCGGCGAGCGCGCGGTCGGCCTCGGCCTCGGTGTGCACCTCGACCAGCGCGGTCATGCCGAGCGACTCGACCCGCTCGAGCAGGCCGAGCAGGGCGTTCTGCTCCAGTGCGGCGACGATCAGCAGGACGACGTCGGCGCCGTGCGCGCGGGCCTCGTGCACCTGGTAGCTGGAGACCACGAAGTCCTTGCACAGGACCGGGACGTCGACCGCGGCGCGGACGGCGTCGAGGTCGGCCTGCGACCCGCCGAAGCGGCGGCGCTCGGTGAGCACGCTGATGACCCGCGCGCCCCCGGCCTCGTACTGGCGGGCCAGCTCGGCGGGGTCCGGGATGTCGGCGAGGGCGCCCTTCGACGGGCTCTGCCGCTTCACCTCGGCGATGACGCCCACGCCGGGGGCGCGCAGCGCGGCCAGGGCGTCGAGCGCCGGGCGGGCGTCGCGGGCGGCGGCCATGACCGCCGCCAGCGGGGTGAGCGCCTCGCGCGCGGCGACGTCCTCGCGGACGCCGGCGACGATCGAGTCCAGCACGTTGCCGTTGTGGCCCGGCGAGTGCGTCACGACGCCACCGTGCGGCGGTGTGGGCTTGCGCACACGCCTCCGGGGTTTCTCGAACTCTGCACGGGTACGTCCCCTCACCAGCCGGATCGGTGGACTCACTCTAGAAGGGGTCCGGGACCGCCCCGCCCCCGGGGCGGGGCTGCGGCCTGCCCGCCGACCTGCTATTGCGTCCCGGAGCCGGGCGCGTCGGCATGGTGCTCCGACGAGTCCGCGGTCGGGTCGACACCGCGGTCCAGCGCCCGCCAGGCGTCCGTCGCGCGCTCCTCCTCCGTGCGCTCGCGCGCCGGGCGTCGCGCTGCGGGCGCGCCGGGGCGCTCGTAGCGCCGTCCCATCGCGGGCCACGCGCGCCCCCGGAGGACGACGAGGACCCCGGCGCCCGCGGCGAGCAGGCCGGCGGCCAGGACGACGACCGGCCAGGCGGGCGCGAGGTCGGTGCGGGCGTCCGCGAGCGCGTCCCCGGGCACCGGCAGCCCGGCGGCGGCGACGTCGAGCCGCCCGCCGAGCGCGCCGATCCCCGACCAGGCCAGCACCCCGCCCGCGACGGCGAGCACCAGGCCGATGCCGACCCGGGCGGCCCCGCGGACGGCGACCAGCGCGACGGCCGCGGCGAGCAGCAGCAGCCCCATCGCCGGGACCAGCGGCGCCGCGGCCGAGCCGGTCAGCGCCCCGCCGACGGGCGGCAGCGGCGGCGACCGGTCGACGGTCACCTCCGCCCAGCGCTGGCCGGCGGCGAACAGCGCCAGCCCGCCTGCGACCGCGGCCCCCAGGACCGCCGTCGTCAGCTGGCGTCTGACATTCACCGGATCTCCCGGAGGCCCTCCGCCGTCGCGATCGCCGAGAGCACCGCCCGGGCCTTGTGCCGCGTCTCGGCCTCCTCGGTCGCCGGGTCGCTGTCGGCCACGACCCCGGCGCCGGCCTGCACGTACGCCCGGCCCTGGTGCAGCACCGCGGTGCGGATGGCGATCGCCATGTCCATGTCGCCGCCGGCGTCGAGGTAGCCGACGGTGCCGGCGTAGAGCGCCCGGCGGGTGGGCTCCAGCGACTCGATGATCTCCATCGCCCGCGGCTTGGGCGCCCCGGAGACGGTGCCCGCCGGGAAGGTGGCGTCGAAGACGTCGAGGGCGTCGCGGCCGGGGTCCACCTGCCCGGAGACGGTGGAGACCAGGTGCATGACGTGGCTGTAGTGCTCGATCCGCATGAAGTCGGGCACCTCGACCGAGCCCGGGACGCAGACCCGGCCCAGGTCGTTGCGCGCCAGGTCGACGAGCATGACGTGCTCGGCGCGCTCCTTGGGGTCGGCGAGCAGGTCGTCGGCGAGCTTGAGGTCCTCCTCGGGGGTCGCCCCGCGCGGCCGGGTCCCGGCCGGCGGGTGGACGACCGCCGACGAGCCGGTCACCGTCACCAGCGCCTCCGGCGAGGAGCCCACGACGTCGAACGGCGTCTCCCGCCCCTCGAAGCGCAGCAGGTACATGTACGGCGACGGGTTGCTGGTGCGCAGCACCCGGTACAGGTCGAGGGCGTCGACGTCGGTCGCCAGCTCGAAGCGCTGGGCGAGCACGACCTGGAAGGCGTCCCCGGCCCGGATGTGCTCGCGGATCCGCTCGACGCCGTCCTCGAAGACCCCCGGCGCCATGTTGCTCTCGACCGGCGGCGCGTCGGCGGTCTCGAGGACGGCGACCGATGCGGGCGCGGCCTTGGTCAGGTCGGCGGCCATGGCGTCGAGCCGGGTCAGCGCGTCGTCGTAGGCGGCCGGCGAGCGGTCCAGCGCGTTGGCGATGAGCAGCACCGTGCCGTCGTGGTGGTCGAGGACGGCGAGGTCGGTCACCAGCATCATCGCCAGCTCCGGCATGCCGAGGTCGTCGGCGCTGCGCACCGGCAGCCGCTCGAGCCGCCGGACGACGTCGTAGCCGAGGTAGCCCACCAGCCCACCGGTGAGCGGCGGCAGCTCCTCGGTCCGCGGCGAGCGCAGCGCCCGCGCCAGCGCGTGGACGGCGGCCAGCGGGTCGGCCGGCAGGTCGTCGGTGAGCCCGGGGATCGGCTCCCCCAGCCACTGCGCGGCGCCGTCCCGCTCGGTGAGCACGCCGGCGCTGCGCACGCCGACGAAGCTGAACCGCGACCACTGCTTGCCCTGCTCGGCCGACTCCAGCAGCACGGTGCCGGGGCGGCCGGCGGCGAGCTTGCGGTAGATGCCCACGGCGGTCTCGCCGTCGGCCAGCAGCCGCCGGGTGACCGGCACGACCGGCTGGTCGAGCCGCGCGAAGTCCTCCCGGGAGGGACTGGTGACGCCGAGCCTCACGCCGCCACCTCCGCCGGAAGCGGCCGGTGGAAGCAGGTCCGCTCGCCGGTGTGGCAGGCCGGCCCCTCCTGGTCGACGAGGACGAGCAGCGCGTCGCCGTCGCAGTCCAGCCGCACGTCGCGGACCCACTGCCGGTGCCCGGAGGTCTCACCCTTCACCCAGTACTCGCCGCGGCTGCGCGACCAGTAGGTCGCCCGCCCGGTGGTCAGGGTGCGGTGCAGCGCCTCGTCGTCCATCCAGGCGAGCATGAGCACCTCGCCGGTGTCGTGCTGCTGGACGACGGCGGCGACCAGACCCGCGGGGTCGCGGCGCAGCAGCGCGGCGACGCCGGGGTCCAGGGCGGACTCGACGGGCGGGACGGCGGACATGCCGCCGATTCTCCCCGGACCGGGTCGGGCGCGGGTGCCCGGGCCGCTCAGGCCGGCGCCGCCGCCGGGTCGAACCAGCGCCGCCCGGAGCCCAGCAGCACCAGCCCGAGGCCGACCACCGGGCTGGCGGCGAACAGCAGGGTGAAGGCGAGGAACGCGCTCGTGGGGTCGGCGCCGGGGATCTCGTCGGCGAGCGCGCTGAGCCGGACCGCCCAGTAGAGGCAGAGCAGCACCTGCACCGCGAAGCCGGCGACGAGCACGACCAGCGCCCGCCGTCTGCGGGTGTTGAGCGCCATCACCCCGCCGACGATGAGCAGCACGGCCGAGGCCACCTGGACGATCCCGAGGACGACGCCCTCGGTGGCCAGCGCGCCCACCTCGTCCGGCGCCGCCGACGGGTCCGCGCCGACGGCGAACCCGGCGACCGAGGCGAGGAAGGCCACGTAGAACGAGGAGAGCAGGACCAGCCCGCCCTGGACGAAGGCGAGGACCGCGGCCGCGATGACCTGGCCCGGCCTCTTCGCGCGCGGCGGCACCACGGGCCAGGGCGGCGGGTAGCCGTACGGGTAGCCGTAGGCCGGCGCCGTCCCGTAGCCGGGCACCGTCCCGTAGCCCGGCGCCGGGTGGGCCGGCGCGGTCGCCGGCGGGCCGCCGTAGGGCGCCCCCGGCTCGGTGGGCGAGTCCGGGTCGGCCCAGGGGCTCGGACCGCCCATCAGAGCGCCGCTGCCAGGGCGCGCCCGGCGGTCCGGCCCGAGAACAGGCAGCCGCCCAGGAAGGTGCCCTCCAGCGAGCGGTAGCCGTGCATGCCGCCGCCGCCGAAGCCCGCGACCTCCCCGGCCGCGTACAGCCCGGCGAACACCTCGCCGCCGGGGCGCAGCACGCGGCCGGACAGGTCGGTCTCCAGCCCGCCGAGCGTCTTGCGGGTGAGCAGGTTCAGCCGGACGGCGACCAGCGGGCCGGCGTCGGGGTCGAGCAGCCGGTGCGGCGGCGCCACCCGGATGAGCTTGTCGCCGAGGTAGGAGCGCGCGCCGCGGATCGCGGTGACCTGCAGGTCCTTGGTGAACGGGTTGGCGATCTCCCGGTCCCTGGCCACCACCTCGGCCTCGACGGTGGCGAGGTCCAGCGCCGGCTCGCCGCCGGTGATCCGGTTCATCCCCTCGACCAGCTCCGGCAGCGTGCGGGCGACGACGAAGTCCTCGCCGCGGTCGAGGAAGGCCTGCACGGGCGGGGCCACCTCGACCCGCGCCCGCTTGAGCAGCAGCCTCAGGTCCCGGTTGGTGAGGTCGGGGTTCTGCTCGGAGCCGGAGAGCGCGAACTCCTTGCCGACGATGCGGTGGGTGGCGACGAACCAGGTGTGCTCGTGGCCGGTCCGCCCGATGTGGGCGAGCGTGCCGAGGGTGTCGAAGCCGGGGAACAGCGGCACCGGCAGCCGCTGGCCGGTCGCGTCCAGCCACAGCGAGGACGGCCCCGGCAGGATCCGGATGCCGTGCTTGTCCCAGACCGGCGAGTGGTTGGCCACGCCCTCGGTGTAGTGCCACATGCGGTCGCGGTTGACCACGCTGGCGCCGGCGGCCTCGGTGGCCTCGAGCATCCGGCCGTCGACGTGCGCCGGGACGCCGGAGAGCAGCCGCCGCGGCGGCTGACCGAGGCGCGCCGGCCAGTTCCTGCGCACCAGCTCGTGGTTGCCGCCGATGCCGCCGGCGGTGACGACGACGGCCTGCGCGGCGATCTCGAACGGCTCGACCTCCACCCGGGAGCTGGCCTCGCCCCGCGCCACGTCACTGGGCTCCAGGACGTGCCCGCGGACGCCGGTGACCGCGCCGCCGGTGACCACCAGCTCGTCGACCCGGTGGCGGAAGAGCAGCTGCAGCCGGCCCTCCTCTGCGGCGGCCCGCACGCGGCGGGCGAACGGCGCCACGACCCCGGGCCCGGTGCCCCAGACGATGTGGAACCGGGGCACCGAGTTGCCGGCGCCCGTGGCGGTGTAGCCGCCGCGCTCGGCCCAGCCGACGATCGGGAAGAACCCGATGCCCTGCTCCTTGAGCCAGGCCCGCTTCTCCCCCGCCGCGAACTGCAGGTAGGCCTCGGCCCACTGCCGCGGCCAGTGGTCCTCCGCGCGGTCGAAGCCCGCGGTGCCGAACCAGTCCTGGCGGGCCAGCTCGAGGGAGTCCCGGACCCGCAGCCGGCGCTGCTCCGGCGAGTCGACGAGGAACAGTCCCCCGAACGACCACCAGGCCTGCCCGCCGAGCGAGCCCTCCGGCTCCTGGTCGAGCAGGACCACCCGCTTGCCGGCGTCGGCCAGTTCGGCGGCGGCCACCAGCCCGGCGAGGCCGGCTCCCACGACGACGACGTCGGTCTGCGCTGTCACGACCGCGACGCTAGCGGGACCGTCCGCCTCCCCGCCGTCCCCCTGGGGAGCGACGCGCCCGGCCGGTCCACGCGCGCACCGGCCGGCGCAGGGTCAGCGCCAGGCAGCCGATCGGCCCGATGAGCAGCAGCAGCGGCTGCCAGAGCGCCGTCCCGCCGGCCAGCGCGCCGAAGAGCGCGACCAGGGCCAGCAGGCCCAGCAGCAGGACGACGCTCACGGCGGTCAGCACCAGCCAGCCCCGGCCGCGGCCGACGACGACCAGGACCGCGCCGACCAGGGACAGTCCCGCCAGCAGCACGGGGACCGCGATGTACCAGTCCCACGTCGACCCCGGCGTGTAGAGCAGCCAGCCCAGGTACAGGTACTCGGCGGCGACCAGGAAGCCGAAGACCGCGGCGAACGGGGCCTCGAGCGGCGGCGTCTGCGCGGCGGCGGGAGCGGCGGCCGGGCGCAGCGGCGCGGACCGCGGCGAGCGCCGCGCCGCCACCCGGGAGCGGGAGGAGGGGGACGGCATGGGGCGACAGCGTAGGCCGGAACCCGGTCAGCAGGTCACGGACGGCTGGACGTCGGCTGTGGGGCGCCCGGGTAGAGCCGGTGCCACCGCCGCAGGGACACCCACCGGCGCACCCCCGGCAGCGCCGCGAGCACCGCCGTCGCGGCGGAGATGAGCCAGGCGACGATCGTGGCCGCCGAGCCCGCCCCGCCCAGGCCGCCGAGGACCAGGCCGACGGTCAGCAGGGCGGCCATCAGGCCCGCGGACACCGTCAGCCCCAGCCACGCCCGGCCCAGCAGCAGGCGGACGGCGCCGACGAGCAGGCCGGCGACCCAGCCGATCGTGAGCAGCAGGACCACCCAGGTGGCGGCGCCGCCGTCGGAGCGGTCGGTCGCCAGCGCCAGCGCGCCGTTGCCGATGCCGAGCAGCAGGTACGCCGAGGGCAGCGCCAGCACGGCCGCCGTGATCGCCACGAGGGGCGGGCGGCGCTCCGGATCGCTGGCGGCGGGCACGAGCCGAAGACTACGGCCGTTGTCCCGTCCTTGGCCTCCCCGAGCCGCGCATCGTTCCGCGGCGAGATTCGCCTGTGTGTCGCCATCGACGCGGGGGTCACGACACTCAGGCGAAAGTCGGCGCCGACCACGAGTGGTCGAGGCGAGGCTCGCGCTCAGGCCACGGGCTCGGGTTGCCCCGCCGACGAGCGCCGCCAGGAGGCGTGCAACCGGGCGTAGGGGCCCTCGGCGCCTACGAGCTCCGCGTGGGTACCGCGCTGCACGACCCGGCCGGCGTCGACCACCAGCACCTCGTCGGCCCGCTCGGCGGTGGAGAGCCGGTGCGCGATGGTCAGCGTCGTCCGGCCGTCGGTGAGCTTGTCCAGCGCCCGGGTGAGCCGCTGCTCGGTGGCGGGGTCGACCGCGCTGGTCGCCTCGTCGAGCACCAGCAGGTCGGGATCGGCGACGTAGGCGCGGGCGACGGCGACCAGCTGCCGCTCCCCCGCCGACAGCGACTCGCCGCGCTGGCCGACGGGGGTCGCCACGCCGTCCGCCAGGCCCTCGACCCAGGCGCCGAGGCCCAGCTCGTCGAAGGCGGCGACGACGTGCGCGTCGGTCATGCCGGGCTTGCCGTAGCGGACGTTGTCGGCGACGGTCGCGTCGAAGAGGAACCCGTCCTGCGGCACCATGACGACCCGCTCGCGCAGGCTCGCGAAGGCGACGTCCTTCAGGGGGACGCCGCTGAGCCGCACCTGCCCCTCGACCGGGTCCATGAGCCGGGTCACCAGCTTGGCGAACGTCGTCTTGCCCGAGCCCGTCTCGCCGACGATGGCCACCCGGCGGCGCGCGGCGATCTCCAGGTCGACGTCGTCCAGGGCCTTCCTCGCGCCCGGCGCGTAGCGGAAGGAGACGTGCGCGAAGCGCACCGACAGCGGGCCCTCCGGCAGGGTCCGCGCGGAGCCGGTGACGGCGGGATCCTGCACGTCGGGCTCGGTGTCGAGGACGTCGAGCACCCGGCGGAAGCCGGCGAGGGCGTTCTGCGCCTCGTTGAGCACCTCGCTGGCGGTCTGCACCGGCGCGACGAACAGGGTGACCAGGAACAGGAAGGCGACCAGCGTCCCGGCGGTGATGTGCCCGCCCAGGCCGAGCAGCACGCCGACGATGACGACGGCGGCGTTGGCGATCGCCGCGACCAGCTCGCCGGTGACGTAGACGGCGGCGGTCGTCTTCTGGGCGTGCACCGAGGCGGAGTAGTGGCGGCCGATCGCGCCGTCGATGCGGGCGGCGGTGCGCTCGCGGACGCCGTAGGCCCGCACGGTGGGCGCGCCGACGACCGACTCCGACACCGCGGCCAGCACGTCGCCGACCCGCTCGCGCACGGTGCCGTAGACGACGGCGAGCTTCTTCGCGAAGAAGCGCACCGCCACGGCCAGCGGCAGGAAGCAGACGATCACCAGCACGGTGAGCTGCCACGAGTAGACCGACATGACCGCGATCGCCACGATCAGCTGGCCGACGCTGATCACGCCGAGCACGCCGCCCCACTGCATGAACACCGACAGCTGGTCGACGTCGCTGGTCACCCGGGAGACCAGCGATCCCCGCCGCTCCCCCTGCTGGTGCAGCACGGAGAGGTCGTGCACGTGCCGGAACGCCCGCACCCGGAGGCCGGCCAGCGCGGTCTCCGTCGTCCGGAAGAGCCGGACGTTCATCCGGTAGACGGCGACGGCGGTGATCAGGACGACGACCGCGCAGGCGGCCACCAGCCAGCGGACGAGGCCGAGGTCGGGGCCGCCGGAGCCGGACAGCCCCTCGTCGATCGTCTGCTGCACCGCGATCGGGACGACGACCCGGCCGGCGGTGGCGATCAGCGCGAGCAGGAAGGTCAGCGGGAGCCCGCGGCGGAACTCGGGCATCATCCGCAGGCCGCGGCGCAGCGTGGCGAACGCGCCCTCGGTGTTCCGGTCGGCGGGAAGTTCGATCTCGCTCATGCCGCGGCCGCCTCCTGGTAGGCGCGGACCAGCGCGGCGTAGCCGGGGACGCTCGCCAGCAGCTCCTCGTGGGTGCCGCGCGCGGTCACCCGCCCGTGCTCGAGCCAGACCACCTCGTCGGCGAGGGCGATGGTCGCCTGCCGGTAGGCGACGACGACCACCGTCGACGGCGGGTCGGTGGCCCGGAGGGCGTCGAGGATGCGCTGCTCGACCGCGGGGTCGACGGCGCTGGTGGCGTCGTCGAGGACCAGCAGCCGGGGCTTCCGGACGACGGCGCGGGCCAGCGCCAGGCGCTGCCGCTGGCCGCCGGAGAGCGACGCGCCGCGCTCGCCGACGCGGGTGTCGAGGCCCCGCGGCAGCGCGGCGACGAACTCGTCGGCGGCGGCGGTGCGCAGCGCCGTCCACACCTGCTCGTCGGAGAACTCGCCGCCGAGGGTGACGTTGCCGCGCACGGTGTCGTCGAACAGGAAGGTGCCCTGCGGCACGAACGCGGCCTGGCCGCTGACCTCGCCCTCGCGCAGGGTGCGCAGGTCGACGCCGTCGAGCAGCACGTGCCCGTCGGCCGGGTCGACCAGCCGGACCAGCAGCCCGGCCAGCGTCGACTTGCCCGACCCGGTCGGGCCGACGACGGCGAGCGTGCTGCCGGCGACGACGTCGAACGTGACGCCGGTGAGCGTGCTGCGGTGGGCGCCGTCGAAGGCGAAGTCGAGGCCGGCGACGGTGAGCGCGGCGCCGCCGGTGCCCCGGGGGGCGGCGTCCGGACCGTGCGGTGTCTCGCCCGTGGCCTCGAGCACCGGGGTGACCCGGTCGAAACCGGCCAGCGCCCGCGGCAGGTCGGCGAGCACCCAGCCGATCGCCCGGATCGGCAGGGTCAGCAGGCTGAACAGGTAGGCGATCGAGACCAGCGCGCCGGCGTCGGTGGCGCCGTCGGCGACCCGGCTCGCGCCGATCAGCAGGATCGCGAGGATGCCGAGGTTGGGCAGCGACTCCAGCATCGGGTCGAACAGCCCGCGGACCCGGCCGACGGCGACGAGGCCGTCGCGCAGCTCGAAGGCCCGCTCCTCGAAACGGCGGGTCTCGGTGTCCTCGCGGCCGAGGGTCTTCACCACGAGGCCGGCGTCGAAGCTCTCGTGCGCGATCTCGCTGACCTCGGCACGCAGCTGCTGCGCCCGCTGCATGCGCGGGCTCATCACCTGCGAGTAGACGACGTTGGTGAGGAAGACCAGCGGGAAGACGACGAGGCCCACGAGCGCCAGCCACGGGTCGGTGAGCAGCAGCGCGGTCACCGTGATCGCGATCATCACCAGCGAGCCGCAGGCGAACGGCAGGGGCGCGACGAAGAACCAGGCGCTCTCGACGTCGGAGTTGGCGTTGGACAGCAGCTGGCCGGTGGGGTGGCGCTGGTGCCACGACAGCGGCAGCCGCAGGTACTGGCCGGTGACCCGGCGGCGGTAGTCGGCCTGCAGCCGGTACTGCATGACGCCGGCGAACAGCCGCCGGCCGAGGATGCCGAGGATCTTGAGGACGGCGACGGCGACGATCGCGGTGGCGGCGAGGGCCAGCGCACCGGCCGTCGTCCGGCCGTCGCGGAACGCGGGGAGGATGACCCGGTCGGTGACCTCGCCGATGACGTAGGCGCTGGCCACCGTCATGCCGGCGTAGACGCTGCTGCCCAGCAGGGCGAGGGCGAACATCCCCCGCTGCTCGCTGACGGCGCGCCCGACGTGGCGCAGTCCGCGCCGCACGACGGCGTCTCGGCGGCGGGGCACAGCTCTCCTCAGGTCGTGCGGACGGCTTTCCGACTGTACGTGATCGTTAGGGACGCTAACCGCTGTGGCGGCGGTCGCGCGGACACCGTGGCTAACGTGGCGGGATGAGCAGCCCTTCCCGGCCGCTGGCCGAGCGCGAGCGCGCCGAGCTCGCCGACCTGCTGGACACGCTCGGACCCGACGCGCCCACGTGCTGCGCGGACTGGGACACGGCGCACCTGGCCGCCCACCTCGTCGTCCGGGACCGCCGTCCCGACGCGCTGCCCGGCTACGGCCTCGAGCGGATCAATCCCGCGCTGGGCGCGTGGGGACACCGGCTGGAGGACCGGCTGCGCGAGTCCACCGGCTACGCCGACGTGGTGGCGCGGGTCCGGTCGGGTCCGGCGGCGTACCTGCCGATGGGCTGGCCGGGCATCGGGACGTTGCTGAACACCACCGAGTTCGTGATCCACCACGAGGACGTCCGGCGCGCGCGCCCGGGCTGGTCGCCCCGCCGCCTCTCCCGGGCCGACCAGGACCAGCTGTGGCGGGCGGTGGGGTTGCTCGCCCGCCAGGCCGCCGGCCGGGGCCGGACGCTGGTGCTGCGCCGCGCCGACGTCCCCGGCGCCGAGAAGCGGATCGGCAGCGGCGAGCGGCGGAAGGTGCTCACCGGCGAGCCGCTGGAGCTGCTGCTGTGGATCAGCGGCCGCAAGGACGTCGCCCGCGTCGCCGTCTCCTGAGGGACTTTCGGCGCCGAAAGTCCCCGGCTACAGGCGCGGGTCGACCGGCTCGGACTCCAGCGCGAGGACGGCGAACACGCACTCGTGCACCCGCCACAGCGGCTCCCCGCGGGCGGCCCGCTCCAGCCCCTCGAGGCCGAGCGCGTACTCGCGGTGCGCCAGCCCGCGCTTGCGGCCCAGGGCGCGCTCGCGCAGCCGGTCGAGGTTCTCCGGGCGGGTGTAGTCCGGGCCGTAGATGATCCGCAGGTACTCCCGGCCGCGGACCTTGAGCCCCGGCTGCACGAACCCGCGCCGGCCCCGGGTCAGGTTGGCGGCGGGCTTGACCACCATGCCCTCGCCGCCGGCCGCGGTGAGCTCGGTCCACCAGGCGGTGGCCGCCTCCTCCGCGGCCGGGTCGGTGACGTCGACGAACCGGTGCGCCGTCGGCCGGAGCAGCTCCGGGTCGGCGGCGACCAGCCGGTCGGCCAGCGCCAGGTGCCAGGAGTGCTCCCGGTCGGCGAAGGTCGCACCGGCCGCGGCGAGCAGCTGGAACGGCGCGACCGAGATCCCGGCCAGCCCGTCGGTGGGCCAGCAGTACCGGCGGTACGCGTCGGTGAACGCATCGCCGTCGTCGGCCCTCCCCCGCTGACGGTCCAGCAGGTCGCCGACCTCCAGCCCGCGCGCGGCGGCGGCCTCCAGCACCGACACCGCAGCGGGCAGCGCGGCGCGGGCCGCGGCGCCCACGGCCGCGTACTGGGTGCGGATCAGCTCGCCGGCCTTGGCCGACCACGGCAGCAGCTCGGCGTCGAGCAGCACCCAGTCGCTGGCCAGCTCGTCGAAGAGCCCCGCCGTCCGGACGGCGGCGGCGAGCCGGGTCAGCAGCTCCGCGGTCAGGGCGCCCCCGAAGAAGGAGCGGCCGGTCCGGGTGTGCACCGCTCCGCCGCCGTCGGCGCGCACCAGGGCGACCGCCCGCGACCCCATGTGCTTCTCCTGGCAGACGACCTGCGCGACGCCCTCCCCGCGGTAGTACGCGAACGCCTCCGCGGGGTGCTCGAGCAGCCCGGGCAGCGCGGAGGTGGCGACCGGGCTCATCGTCGGCGGCAGGTACAGCAGCTGCTGCGGCGCGATCGCGAACCGGCTCATCACCTCGATCGCGGCCGCGGCGTTCTCCGCGCGCACGGTCACCCGCCCGGCGACGCGGGTCTCGACGATCCGCTTGCCGAGCACGTCGTCGACGTCCAGGACGTCGTCCGCGCGCGTCTGGACGGCGGGAGCCGCAGAACCCTCGGGCAGGAACGGCCGGGCCGGCGCGTACCAGGTCCGGTGCGCCGGGACGGCGACGACCTCCCGCTCCGGGTAGCGCAGCGCGGTGAGCCGGCCGCCGAACACGCAGCCGGTGTCGAGGCACATCGTGTTGTTCACCCACTCCGGCTCGGGCACCGGCGTGTGGCCGTAGAGCACCATCGCGCGGCCGCGGTACTCGGTCGCCCACGGGTAGCGGACCGGCAGGCCGAACTCGTCGGTCTCCCCCGTCGTGTCGCCGTAGAGCGCGAAGTCCCGCACCCGCGCGCTGGCCCGGCCGTGCAGCCTCTCCGGCAGCCCGGCGTGCGCGACGACCAGGTTGCCGCCGTCGAGGACGTAGTGGCTGACCACGCCGTAGCAGAACCGCTCGACCTCGGCGCGGAACTCCTCGGGCTCCTCCTCGAGCTGGGCGAGGGTCTCCTCCAGGCCGTGGCTGATCCGCACGTCGCGCCCGCGCAGCGCCCGGACCAGCTTGTTCTCGTGGTTGCCCGGCACGCAGAGGGCGTGCCCGGCGGCGACCATCCCCATGACCAGCCGCAGCACGCCCGGGGAGTCGGGGCCGCGGTCGACCAGGTCGCCGACGAACACCGCCGTCCGCCCGTCGGGGTGGACGGCGTCCACCGGGCGACCCTGGGCGTCGCGGGTCACCGCGTAGCCGAGCGCGGCGAGCAGCTCCTCGAGCTCGGCGCGGCAGCCGTGCACGTCACCGATCACGTCGAACGGGCCGGTCAGCTCGCGGCGGTCGTTGAACTGCTTCTCGTAGCCGATCGTCGCGGCCTCGACGTCCTCCGGGGTGGCCAGGACGTGCACCTTGCGGAACCCCTCGCGGCCGAGGCCCTTCAGGCCGCGGCGCAGGTCGGCCCGCTGCCGCCGGATCACGCCCGGGTCGAGGTCGCGGTCGGGGCGCGCGGCGGTCCGCTCCAGCAGCACCCCCTCCGGCAGGTCGAGCACGATCGCGACCGGCAGGACGTCGTGCGCGCGGGCGAGGGCGACCAGCGAGGCGCGGTCCTCGCGCTTGACGTTGGTCGCGTCGACGACGGTGAGCAGCCCGCGGCGCAGCCGGACGCCGGCGATCGCGTGCAGCACCTCGAAGGCCTCCGGCGTCGCCGCCTGGTCGTTCTCGTCGTCGGCGACCAGGCCGCGGCAGAAGTCGCTGGAGAGCACCTGGGTGGCGCGGAAGTGCCGGCGGGCGAACGTGGACTTGCCCGAGCCGGAGGCGCCTATCAGCACCACCAGCGCGAGATCGGGGACGGCGAGCTCGCTCATGCGGCCACCTCCTGCGCACGGCTGAACACGGCCATCTGCGTGGGCGGGCCCACCTCCGGGTCGTCGGCGCCGACGGGCACGAACCGGACGGCGTAGCCGTGCCGGCCGGCCACGCCGGAGGCCCACGCGGCGAACTCCGCGCGGGTCCACTCGAACCGGTGGTCGCGGTGCCGCATGGTGCCGGCGGCCAGGTTCTCGTAGCGGACGTTGTGCTCGACGTTGGGCGTCGTGACGATCACGGTGCCGGGCGCGGCGTCGGCGAAGACGGTCCGCTCCAGTGCCGGCAGCCGGTCGGGGTCGAGGTGCTCGACGACCTCCATGAGGACGGCGGCGTCGTAGCCGCGCAGCCGGGCGTCGGTGTAGGTCAGGGCGCCCTGGCGCAGCGTGATGCGGGCGCGCTGCCGCTCCGGCAGGCGGTCCAGGCGCAGCCGCCGGGCGGCCTCGTCGAGGGCGCGGGCGCTGACGTCGACGCCGACGATCTCGGTGAGCGCGCGGTCGTTCAGCAGCGCCGCGAGCAGCGCGCCGTTGCCGCAGCCGAGGTCGAGCACCCGGGTGGCGCCGGCGGAGCGCAGGGCGGCCAGCACCGCGCCGTGCCGCTGCTGG
The DNA here is from genome assembly GCF_059428245.1 of Geodermatophilus sp. SMS 5-13. Classification (NCBI taxonomy): domain Bacteria; kingdom Bacillati; phylum Actinomycetota; class Actinomycetes; order Geodermatophilales; family Geodermatophilaceae; genus Geodermatophilus; species Geodermatophilus sp. SMS 5-13. The sequence continues at coordinate 2,387,653 of NZ_CP165729.1, read as the reverse complement.
ACCAGGGGCACCGGGCGGTCGGGGACGTCGGCCGGGTCCGGGACGGCGTCGTCCAGCCGGTCGGCGTCGAGGTCGTCGACCTCGGCCAGCCGGGCCATGGCCTCGCGGGCGAGGCTCGTCCGGTGGGCGAGGTAGCGCCGGGTGATCAGCTCGCGCTCGGGGTGGCCGGCCAGCCAGGCGCCGCCGGCGCGCAGCAGCTTGTCGACCTCGTCGGTGCTGACCCAGTAGTGCTTGGCGTCGTCGAGCACGGGCAGGCCGACGTAGAGGTGGTTGAGCGCGTCGGCCAGCCGCAGCGTGCCGGTCATCCGCAGGTCGAGGTAGCGCGAGTCGCCCCACTCGGGAAACCGTGGGTCCAGCGGCACCGGCCGGGCGTCGATCCGCCAGCCCAGCGGCGTGAAGAACTGGGCGGCCATCCCCGCGCCGCCCCGGCAGGACAGCGCCGGCAGGTGCACCTCGAGCGGGATCGCCGTCTCGGCCAGCTCCGGCCGCTCCTTGCTCACGCCGCGGCGTGCGCTCGCGAACGCCTTGCCCAGCGCGACGGCCAGCAGGCTGGAGGCCGCGTACGGGCGGTCGTTGACGTACTGGCCGAGGCTGAACCCCTCGGCGCCCCGCGAGCCGCGGACCAGCGCGATCGGGTCGACCTCGAGCAGCAGCGCGACCGTGCAGCGCTCGTCGGATGCCTCGGGGTAGAAGACGTGCGCCGTCCCCGCCGAGACCTCGACCGTCTGCGCCCGCGCCGGGTTCTTGTGCAGCAGGAAGCCCAGGTCGGTGGCGGGCGCGTGGGTGGTCGACAGCGTCAGGAGCACCGCTGGAGTCTCGGCAGCCCGGTACGCGATCGTCCAGCGAGTTCCCTCGTGTGGAGTGGATTCGTCGGGGTCACGCCGACGGATCCACGCCGTTCAGGCGCGCACGGGGACGCCGGCGGCGGCGAGGCCCTCCTTGACGTCCCCGATGCGCAACTGGCCGAAGTGGAAGACGCTGGCCGCCAGGACGGCGTCGGCGCCGGCCTCCACCGCGGGCGGGAAGTGCTCGACCGCGCCCGCTCCCCCGCTGGCGATCACCGGCACGCTCACCTCGCTGCGCACCGCGCGGATCAGCTCGACGTCGAACCCGGCGCGGGTGCCGTCGGCGTCCATCGAGTTGAGCAGCACCTCGCCGACGCCGAGCTCCGCGGCCTGGACCACCCACTCGACGGCGTCCCGGCCGGTGCCCCGTCGCCCGCCGTGCGTGGTGATCTCGAACCCGGAGTCGGTGACCGCGCCGTCCTGCACCCGGCGGGCGTCCAGCGACAGCACGAGCACCTGGTTGCCGAAGCGGTCGGCGATCTCGGCGATCAGCTCCGGCCGGGCGACGGCGGCGGTGTTGACGGCGACCTTGTCCGCGCCGTTGCGCAGCAGCCGGTCGACGTCCTGCACCGAGCGCACCCCGCCGCCGACGGTGAGCGGGATGAAGACGCTCTCCGCCGTCCGCCGGACGACGTCGTAGGTGGTCTCGCGGTCGCCGGAGCTGGCGGTGATGTCGAGAAAGGTCAGCTCGTCGGCGCCCTCGGCGTCGTAGACGCGGGCCATCTCCACCGGGTCGCCGGCGTCGACGAGGTCGACGAAGTTGACGCCCTTGACCACCCGGCCGGCGTCGACGTCCAGGCACGGGATGACCCGCACGGCGAGGCTCATGCCGGAAATCCGCGGACGGCGTCGGCCTCGATCTCGACCAGCATCCCGGGGTCGATCAGCCCGGCGACCTGCACCATCGAGGTCGCGGGCCGGACGTCGCCGAACGCCTCGCCGTGCGCCCGGCCGACCTCCTCCCAGCGGCTGATGTCGGTGACGAACATGCGGGTGCGGACGACGTCGGCCAGCGAGAACCCGGCCCGCTCGAGCGCGTCGCGCAGGTTGGCGATCGCCTGCCGGGTCTGCGCGCCGGCGTCGCCGGGGTGGACGACGACGCCGTCCACCGTCGCGGTCGTGCCGCTGACCCAGGCCGTGTCGCCGCGCACGACCACCCGGCTGTAGCCGACGACCGGCTCCCAGGGCGCCCCGGAGCCGAACCGCAGCACGCTCATGCGGCGTCCTCGGTGACCTTCAGCGCCTCGGGCAGCGTGAACGCGCCGGCGTAGAGGGCCTTGCCGACGATGGCGCCCTCCACGCCGATCGCGGTCAGCCCGGCCAGCGCGCGGATGTCGTCGAGCGAGCTGACCCCGCCCGACGCGATCACCGGGCGGGCGGTCGCCGCGCACACCTCGCGCAGCAGGTTCAGGTTCGGGCCGCGCAGCGTGCCGTCCTTGGTGATGTCGGTGACCACGTAGCGCGCGCAGCCCTCCTCGTCGAGCCGGGCGAGGGTCTCGTACAGCTCGCCGCCCTCGCGGGTCCAGCCGCGGGCGGCCAGCCGGGTGCCGCGGACGTCGAGGCCGACGGCGATCCGGTCGCCGTGCTCCGCGATCGCCCGGGCGCACCACTCCGGTGACTCCAGCGCGGCGGTGCCGAGGTTGACCCGCCGGCAGCCGGTCGCCAGGGCGGCGGCCAGCGATGCGTCGTCCCGGATGCCGCCGGACAGCTCGACGTCGACGTCCAGCTCCCCGACCACGCGGGCCAGCAGCTCGCGGTTGGAGCCGCGGCCGAAGGCCGCGTCGAGGTCCACCAGGTGCACCCACTCCGCGCCGTCGCGCTGCCAGGCCAGCGCGGCCTCCAGCGGGTCGCCGTAGGAGGTCTCGCTGCCGGCCTCGCCCTGGACCAGGCGCACGGCCTGGCCATCGGCGACGTCGACGGCGGGGAGCAGCTGCAGCTTCGGCACGACCAAAGCGTATGCGGCCCCCTGCAGAGTCCCGCCGCGAGCGTGCGACGGCGGGGCAGGGGGTCCTTCTAGATCTCGGAGATCCCCGCGTCCGGCGCGAGCTCGTGCGCGGTCACGAACCGCGACTCGTCGGAGGCGAGGAAGACCACGGCGTCGGAGACGTCCTCGGGCAGGGTGCCCTCGACGGGGAGCAGGTTCATGAACATCGCGCCGAGCCGCTGGTCCTCCGCCATGGCCGCGCCGATGACCTCCTGCATGCCGCCGGAGCCCATCGGGGTGGCGACACCCGTCGGGTGGACGCTGTTGACGCGGACGTTGTGCCGGGCCAGCTCGACCGCGAAGGCCTTCGCCATCCCGCGGACGGCGAACCTGCTGGTCGTGTAGTGGACCATGAACGGCTGCACCTTCAGCCCCGCCACCGAGCTGATCAGCACGATCGACCCGCCGCCGGCCCGCACCAGGTGCGGCGCGCCGACCATGACCGTGTTCCAGACGCCGGTGACGTTGATGTCCATCGTGTCCTGGAACTGCTGGGGAGTGACGGCGTGCCAGGCGCTGGGCGTGCAGATACCGGCATTGGCGACGACCACGTCGAGCCGGCCGAGCTCGGCCACGGCGGCGTCCACCTCGGCGCGCATGCCCTCGAGATCGCGGACGTCGCGGCGCACCGCGACCACCCGCCGGTCCTCGCCCTCGACCAGCCGCACCGTCTCGTCCAGGTCCCCGGGCTTCGGCTGGTCGTACGCGATGCCGGGCAGCTCGCCCGGGGTGTCCAGGGCGATGACGTCGGCGCCCTCCCGGGCCAGCCGGACGGCGTGGCTGCGGCCCATGCCGCGCCCCGCGCCGGTGACGAAGGCGACCTTGCCCTCCAGGCGTCCTGCCACGGGTTCCTCCTCAGCGGTGGGGAGCCGCAACGTATCGGGCGCATCCGGCAGAGTGGCCACGTGGAGTTCCGCGACGTCGTCCGGCGGCGGCACATGGTCCGCGACTACGACCCCGACCGGCCGGTGCCCGCGGAGCTGCGGGAGCGGCTGCTCGAGCACGCGATCCGGGCGCCGTCGGCCGGCTTCAGCCAGGGCTGGGCGTTCCTCGTGCTGGAGACCGAGGAGGAGCGGGCCCGGTTCTGGACGGCGACGACGTCCGGCGGGCCGCCCGACTCCTGGCTGACCCGCATGCGCCGGGCGCCGCTGCTGATCGTGCCGCTGTCGCACAAGGCCGCCTACCTCGCCCGCTACGCCGAGCCCGACAAGGGCTGGACCGACCGCGACGAGGCCCGCTGGCCGGTGCCGTACTGGGACATCGACACCGGCATGGCGGCGCTGCTCATGCTGCTCACCTCCGTCGACGAGGGGCTGGCCGCCTGCTTCTTCGGGATCCAGCCCGAGCACCTGGCGTCCTTCCGCGCTGCCTTCGGCGTCCCGGACGAGTACACCCCGATCGGCTGCGTGTCGGTCGGTTACGCGGGCACGGCGGACCGCCGCTCCCCCTCCCTGCGGCGCGGCCGGCGCGGCACCGACGAGGTGGTGCACCGCGGGCACTGGTGAGCCGGTCCGGAGCGTTGGGCGGGTACGTCGGCCTGCGTAGGCGGAATACCGCTCCCAGGACGACGACGGCGCACAGGAAAGCGGCGCACCATGGGCGCGCGGAGAACGACAGGAGGCGGCCAGATGCCCGAGCCCCGGATGCCTGCGCCCCGGATGCGTGCCGGTGACGCCGACCGGCAGCAGGTGGTGGAGAAGCTCGGCCGGCACCTCGGCGAGGGCCGGCTGACGATGGACGAGTTCGACGAGCGGGTCGTCCGCGCGCACGCGGCGGTGTACCTGGACGAGTTGCCGGCGCTGACCGCCGACCTGCCGGAGCCCCCGGCGCCGGTCCCCGCGCGGCCGGTCCGCCGGCCGGGCCCGCCGCCGGCGGTGGCCGCCGTCCTGCTGGTGCTCGCCGCGGCGTGGACGGTGTCCCTGGTGGCCTACGGCGTCGCGCCGATCCTGCCGCTGATCCTGGCGTTCCTGTTCCTGCGCCACCAGCGCTGGAGCCGGCGCTGGTAGGACCCGCGTGGTCCTGGGGCTGCGCCGGGGCCTGGGGCTGCGCCGCGCCGGGCGGCGCACCAACCTCGGGCTGCTGACGCTGCTGGTCGTCGCGGCGGCCACGGGCGTGCTCGCCTACGGCGTCGGGACGACGACCGCGGCGCGGGTCGTGGTCGCCGTCCACGGGGCGGCCGGGCTGGGACTGCTGCTGCTCGTGCCGTGGAAGGCGGTCGTCGTCCGGCGGGCGTGGCGGCTGCCGCCCGAGCGCCGGGCGCCGGCCGCGGCGCTGTCGCTGGCGGGGCTGGTCACCGTCACGGTCGGCTCGGGGGTGCTGCACGCGGTCGGCGTGACCGGCGGCGGGCTGACGCTGCAGGTGCACGTCGCGGCGGCGGTGTGCACGCCGGCGGTGCTGGTCCTGCACGCGTGGGGACGGCGGCAGCGGTTCCGGCGGGCGGACCTCGGCCGGCGGGCGCTGCTGCAGGCCGGCGGGCTCGCGGTCGGCGCCGCGGCGCTGTGGGGCGCCGCGGAGGGCACGCTGCGGCTCACCGGCGCCCCCGGGGCGGACCGGCGCGCGACCGGCTCGGCCGAGCAGGGCAGCGGCGATCCCGCCGCGATGCCGGTGACGCAGTGGTTCACCGACACGGCGCCCTCCGATCGCGGCGACGTGGTGGACGTCGTCAGCGGCGGCCGGCGGACGGCGGTGCCGGTGGCCGACCTCGCCCGCGGCGACCGGGTGCGCGCCGTCCTCGACTGCACCGGCGGCTGGTACGCCGTCCAGGACTGGGCCGGGGTGCGGCTGGACCGGCTGCTCGCCGAGGTGGCCGGCGACCTCCCGGACGGCGGCAGCGTCGACGTCGTCTCGGCCACGGGCTACCGCCGGCGGCTGCCGCTGTCCGACGCCGGCGCCCTGCTGCTGGCGACATCGGCGGCCGGGCGGCCGCTGTCGGCCGGGCACGGCGCGCCGGTGCGGCTGGTCGCCCCCGGCCGGCGCGGCTTCTGGTGGGTGAAGTGGGTGGTGCGGGTCGAGGTGGTCGACGCGCCGTGGTGGCTGCAGTCGCCGTTCCCCTTGCAGTGATCAGCCGAGCGGGACCGTGGCCGAGACGAGCACCAGGTCGGAGCTGTGCGTGCCGGCCGCGTCGACGCCCGGCGGCCGGGGCGCGTACCCGGGCAGCCCGTCGAGCCCGTTGCTGCCGTCCATCACCCGCAGGCCGAGGGCGCCGGCCGATTCCACGGTGATCACGACCTCGATGCCGTCGGGGGGCAGCGCGTGGAAGGACAGCCACAGCGACGACTCCCCCAGCGCCTCCTCGGCCACGTCCCGGCCCTGGGCGCGGGCGCCGACCACCGTGCCGCCGCCGGTGTCGAGGTCCAGCAGGACGAAGCGGACGCCGTCGCGCTGCGGCCGGATCCGCAGGGAGACCTCGCGCCGCTCGCCGGACACCCGGTCGGCCAGCGTCTCGACCGCGGGGGCGGGCAGCGCCGCGACCTGGGCCTTCCCCGTCCAGTAGTCGTCCAGCTCCCGCAGGTACGGGTACTCGGCGTCCAGCGGACGGCGGACGTCCATGTAGTGCTCGGTGTACGAGCCGGGGTCGGACTCGGCCGAGGCCCACCACGCCTGCTCGGTGTCGGTGTCGAGCACGTAGACCAGCTGGCTGGGCACGGGGTGGCGCTCGTCGAACCGGTCCACGACGAGCCCGGCCGCGGTGCAGGCCGCGGCCACCAGGACCGCGATCCCCGGCACGGCCACGGCGCGCAGCCGGCGGCCGTCGTCGGCGAACAGCAGCTCGGCCGCCGGCAGCAGGGCGAGGGCGCACAGCGTCGTGAAGACCGACGGCACCGCCGCCGACGACAGTCCGAGCGCCGGCAGGAACAGCGTCACGGTGGGCACGAGGACGGCGACGGCGACCGCGCCGGCGATGAGCGCGGCGATCGGGCGGGCGGCCGGGGCGGTGACCAGCGCCGCCAGCGCGCCGGCAAGGGCGGGCAGCGCGGCCAGGTAGGAGCCGCCGGGCGCGAGCGCCGCGAGCGCCCCGCCGATCAGCGCGAGCCAGACCTGGGCGCCGGTGATCAGGGCGGGCGCGCCGATCCGCTCGCGCAGCAGCGCGTACCAGCTCAGCACGACCGCGAGGACGAGCGCGACCGTGGCGACCCGGTACCAGCCCGGCCGCCACGGGTCCAGCATCGAGGCGTAGCCGGGGCGGATGAGGACCAGCGCCATCCACAGCGCCTGGGCGGCCAGGGGCGCCAGGGCGAGCGGGAGGAGGGCCAGCGCCGTCCCGGCCGCCGTCCGGCCGAGGGAGCTGATCCCGCGGCGGGCGTTGACCAGCACGAGCAGCCCGACCGCGACGACCGCGGCGATCGCCAGCGGCCAGACCAGCGCGGCCGGGTAGCGCACCAGCTGCCCGAGCACCGGGAAGTAGGTCGCGTCGTCGTCCGCCGGCTCGGCCAGCGTGGTCAGGTCGCGGTCACCCAGGTCGCGGGTCAGCGCGAGGGCCACGTCGCCCAGCCCCTGCAGGCTCGCCGGGTCCTGCCGGTCGGGGGTGTCCTGCGGCCCGTGGTAGGCGGCGGCGCCGTCGATGAAGGCGGTGTTCAGCCCGGTGTAGCCGCCGTCGGCGAGGAACGGGGTGAAGTCCGTGTCGTTGGGCAGCGCCCGGTAGACCTCGACGGCGAAGCTGGTCGCCACGGGGTTCGGCACGGCGTCGGCGTAGACCGCCGCCAGGTCGGCGTTGCCCAGCGACGTCTCGAACATGATCGGCGGGCCGCCGGTGCCCCGGGCCTCGAAGTTGAGCACCACCCCGCCCCGGGCGAGCGGATGGGAGGCGACGAACGCCTCGGCGCCGCAGAGGCACGCCTCCTCGGAGTCGGTGAGGACGACGACCACGTCGTTGCGCAGCTGCGGTCCGGCGGCCAGCGCGCGCACCGACTCCAGCAGCGCCGAGACACCGGCGCCGTCGTCACTGGCCCCGGGGCCGGCCTCGGCGGAGTCGTGGTGCGCGGTGAGGAACAGCCGGCCGGTCGGGTCGCTGCCCGGGAGGACGGCGACGACGTTGCGGACGTCCGCCAACTGCGCGCCGTGGGTGTCCGAGTACCAGGAGCCGACGGCGTTCTGCACACGGGTCTCGAGCCCGAGGCCCGTCAGCGTGTCGGCCAGGTACCGGACGACGTCGGCGTCCGCGGCGCTGCCCGCGACGTGGTTCTGCGTGCCGAGCCGCTGGACGTGGTCGAACGCGCGCTCGGCGCTGAACCGGTCGGCCGGGGCGTCCCGGGGCTCGGGCGACGGCGGCTGCAGCGCGACGACCGTCCACGCGATCAGCCCGAGCAGCAGCGCCACGACGACGAGGCCGCCGAGGCGGGTGGTGGACCGCAACGCGTGCCTCCAGGTACGCCGGTTTCAGGACGGCGTCACCCTAGGTGGCGAAGGCTGAGCGGACCGTCGTCAGGCCAGCGTGTCCAGCCAGTTCGTGAGCAGCTGGGCGCCGGCGTCCCCGCTCTTCTCGGGGTGGAACTGGGTCGCGGAGAGGGCGCCGTTCTCGACGCCGGCCACGAACCGGTCGCCGTGCTCGGCCCAGGTGACCAGCGGGCGGGCGATCGGCGACGGCGGCCCCTCGGTGCCGAGCGGGAACTCGCGGACGCCGTAGGAGTGCACGAAGTAGAAGCGCTGGTCGGCGAGCCCGTCGAAGAGCACCGTGCCCTCCGGTGCCTGCACCGTGTTCCAGCCCATGTGCGGCAGGACGGGCGCCTTGAGCTGCTCGACCACACCCGGCCATTCCCCGCAGCCCTCGGCGTCGTGGCCGTGCTCGACCCCGCGCTCGAAGAGGATCTGCATGCCGACGCAGATGCCCAGCACCGGGCGGCCGCCGGCCAGGCGCCGGTCGATCAGGCGCGGGCCGTCGACGGCGCGCAGCCCCGCCATGCACGCGGCGAAGGCGCCGACGCCGGGCACGACCAGGCCGTCGGCGTCGAGGGCGGCCTGCGCGTCGGCGGTCACCGTCACGTCGGCGCCGACGCGGGCCAGCGCCCGCTCGGCGCTGCGCAGATTGCCCGACCCGTAGTCGAGGACGACCACCTTCTTCACGCTGCCCACGGTACGTGCCAGCGGATCACCGGCCGCGGCGATTCCCGGCGGCGGAGGTGTCGGGCATCGCACGTCCGCGGGGCGCGAGGTCGGCGTGGACGCCGTAGTGGTCGCTGGGCTGCACGCCGTCGACCGGCTCGTGCACGGCCGGCCCGGCGGCGACGATGCGCAGCGTCGGGCCGTGGTCGCCGCAGCGGACGAGCACGTAGTCCACCCGCCGTCCCTGCGTCTCGCCGGGCTCGTCGATCTCGCGGAGCGGGTTGCTCGGGACGAGCGTGTGCCCTTCGGCGTCGCCGTGGACGGCCTCCCAGGCGTCGCGGTAGGCGGTGCTCACGCCGTCCAGCGACGTCCGGCCCGTGAGGAAGCGCATGCTGCTCGCCTGCGGCTCGGCGTTGAAGTCGCCACCGAGGACGACGTGCGCCGGCTCCTTCGCGATCAGCTCCTCGACGGCTCTCACGACCGCCACGGCCTGCAGTTCCCGCTCCCGCTCGGCCCACCGGGCCCACGAGTTGCCGTGGCTGCCCACGATGAGCCGGCCGACGGGGCTGTCGACCTCGGCGAGCACCGTTCCGCAGCTGTAGTCGTGCGTGCGGTCGGTCAGGTGCAGGTCCACCTCGTGGACCGCGCGGACCGGCCACCGGCTGGCGACCGACGAGCCGCGGTGGGTGCCGTCGCCGACCAGGCCCTGCTGCTGGTGGACGAGGTGGTACCCCTCCCCCAGCAGCTCGGCGGCCTGGTCGTAGCCGCCGTCGACGATCGCCTCCTGCAGCGCGAGGACGTCGGCGTCGAGCTCCCGCAGGCGCCGCTGCAACGCGGGCCGGCGCCGCTCCCAGTCGCCGTGCCGGGCGAACAGGTTCACCGTCGCGGCCCGGATGGAGCCGGCCGGCCTCCCCTCGGTCATCGTCGTCACGCTAGTGGCGCGTGCGGGCCTCATGCCGATACAAGAGGTGACGGGGGACGGCCCGTGTCCACCGCGTCCCTCACCCCGTCGAAGGGATCCGCGTGCTCAGCGATCATCGTGATCATGGCCGGCAACCTGCTGTGGGCGTGGGCCCTGGTCGACGCTGCCCGAACTCCCCGCGACGAGTTCCACAAGGCCGCGTCCAGCAAGGTCGAGTGGCTGCTGATCATCGCGCTCACCTGGGTGTTCGGCGCCGCCGGGTACCTGTTCAACGTCCGGCGGGAGATCCGCTCCGCCAGATGAAGTCGTTCGCATCGGGCCGTCACCCATCACCTCGTGCAGTGCGTCGGGCGATCTGTGGACAGGCTGCTGACCTGGGGATTCAGGTCGCGGAACACTCCTCGGAGCGGTATGCTTCGAACATCTGATCGAGTGTCGGGGAGGTGTTCGTGGACGAGCTCACGTCGGTGCTTGACGCCCTCGCCGACGAGGACCTCCACGCCCTGACCGGATCACAGCTGCTCGACCGCACCGCCGACCTGGTGGCACAGCAGAACCGGATCGCCGCCGAGCTCGCCCGCACCGTGCGCACCGCCGAGAACAAGCAGGCGTTCACCACCGATGGGATGGCCACGGCACAGTCCTGGCTGCGCGGGCACTGTCGCCTCTCCGGCAAGGCGGCGTCGCGCGTGGTCCGCCACGGCCGGACGCTGGAGCAGCTGCCCGCCGTCGCCGCCGCGCACGCCGCGGGGCAGCTCACCGCCGATCAGGTCGATGCCATCGGCAAGATCACCGGTCCGCGGCCGGTCGCGCTGGCCGCCGCCCAGGGCATCGACCTGACCGAGGTCGCCGCGGTGCTGGCCCGCTTCGCCGCCGGACATCGGCACGACGAGCTGGTCCGCCTCGTGCACACCGTGCTCGAGCGGCTCGACGCCGACGGCCCCGAGCCCGATCCCACCGAGGAACGGTTCCTGTCCTTCGCCAAGCACGCCGACGGCTCGGGCACCGGCCGCTTCCACCTCGACCCGCTGGGCATGGAGAAGCTGCAGGCCGCGATCGAGTCGCTGCTGCAGGCCCACCGGCCGGCCGGCGATGCGCGCACCCGGCCCCAGCAGCAGGCCGACGCCCTCGTCCAGCTGGCCGACATCCATCTCGGCTGCGGCACCCTGCCGCTGCTGCGCGGCGTCAAGCCCCAGGTCGCGGTCCGGGTGAGCAGCGAGGACCTGGCCGACCCGGCCACCGGCAGGGGCGCCGCGCGGGCCGGGTTCGGCGCGATCTTCTCCGCCGCCCGCGCCCGCCAGGTGGCCTGCGACGCCGAGCTGCGCCGCTACCTGCTCTCCGCCGACGGCGAACTGCTCGACTACGGCCGCGCCCAGCGGCTGGTCACCCCCGGCCTGCGCAAGGCCGTCGAACTCCGGGACGAGCACTGCGTGTTCGCCGGCTGCGATGCCCCGACCTACTGGTGCGAGGTTCATCACGTCGTGCATCGGCTCTTCGGCGGCGAGACCTCCGCGGAGAACTCCGCGCTGCTGTGCGAGCGGCACCACACCCAGGCCCACCACGGCTTCCGCGTCGAACGAGACACCAACGGACGCTGGCACACCTACCGCCGCGACGGCACCGAGATCTTGGTGCTCCGGCCACCCGCCGACGACCCGGAGCTCGCCCGCGCCGGCTGAGCGAGCGCCCGCACCCCCGGCGGGATCAGCCGGTGCACGGCGGTTCTACGTTGAGCCGGTGGTGGAGCGCTGGTTCGAGGACTACGTCCCGGGCGGGACCGCCGAGTACGGCCCCCTCCGGGTCGACGAGACGCAGGTGGTCGACTTCGCCCGGGAGTTCGATCCGCAGCCGTTCCACGTCGACCCCGACGCGGCGACGACCGGACCCTTCGGAGGCCTGATCGCGAGCGGCTGGCACACGTGCGCGCTCATGATGCGGCTGTTCGCCCAGGAGTACCTCTCCCCGGCGTCCTCGCTGGGATCGCCGGGCGTCGACGAACTGCGCTGGATCCTGCCGGTCCGGCCCGGCGACGAGCTGACGCTGCGCACCACCGTGGAGGAGGCACGACGCTCGGTCAGCAAGCCGGATCGGGGCATCGTGCGCACCCGCATCGAGCTGGTCAACCAGGCAGACGACGTGGTGCTGCGCATGATTGCGATGAACCTGATCCGCACCCGGCCCGACTGACCCCGATGAGGCCGGCCCCGTCCGGCGCGGCCGGATCAGCCCTGGACCACCGACCAGAGCAGGCAGAAGGCCAGCAGCAGCACGCTGACCCCCACGGTCGCCGACGTCACCGATGTGCGCACGTCACACCATCCCGAATTTCTCGCTGTGGACACGGTCGGCCGGGATCTCGAGGGTCCCCAACGCGGACTCCACGGAGCAGACCACGTCCTCCCTGGCGCAGATGAAGTACTGGAGGGATCGGCGGGCGGCGGGCAGGTGCCGGTCGAGCAGCGCGGCGTCGACGCGCCCCCGCTCGCCCTGCCACTGATCGGACGGGCGGCTGATCACGTGCACGACGCGCAGGTTCAGCCGGCCCTGCAGGCGGGCCAGTTGACGCACCCCGGTCACCTGGTCCTCGTGCCGGTTGCCGAGGAACAGCCAGATGGGCCGGCTGTCCCCCTGGTCGGCCAGCGTCGCGAGCATCGACAGGAACGGCGTCACCCCGACCCCCGCGCCCACGAAGACGTAGCCCATCCCGGGGTGGTCCTCCAGCGTGAAGGACCCGTGCGGACCGTCCACGTAGACGCGGTCGCCGACCCGCAGGGACCGCAGCGATCCGGTGAAGGAGCCCACCTGCTTGATCGTGAACTCCAGCTGTGACGAGAGGGCGCTCGAGGAGATGGAGAAGGGGTGGTACGTCGGCGTGAACGGGTTGCGGCTGGGCAGGATCCAGGCGAACTGGCCGGCCCGGAAGGAGAAGCCCGGTCCCGCGTGGCGGAACGCGGGCTCCAGCCCGACGGTCAGGCTGCCGCCCGGCTCCGGCCACAACTCGGCCACCCGCCACGGCCGCAGGCTCAGCCGCAGCGGCTTGACCAGGCGCACCCACACCGCGAGCCAGAGGAAGGCGGCGGTGTAGACCAGCCAGACGCCGCGGACCAGCGGCTGGCCGAAGTAGTAGTCGACGAGGAAGGCGTGCCCCAGGGCGGCTAGGACGATGAGGACGCCCAGCGCCGAGTGCAGGACGTGCCACACCCGGTAGCTCAGCCGCAGCGCCCGGCGCCAGATCGAGGTCACCATCAGCAGCGCCAGCGCCGCGACGGACAGCCACGCGAACGTCGCCCGCAACGGCAGGTCCGCGAGGTCCAGCAGCGCCCGGTACTTCTCGTCGGCCAGGAACAGCAGCACGGGGTGACCGAAGGCCGCGGTGGTCGCGAGCAGGGAGATCTGCCGGTGGTAGGCGAGGACGACGTCGATGCCGAAGGGCGCCGAACTGCGCGAGAAGCGGGCGGCGAGCGCGAACTGCAGACCCAGGACCGACAGCGCGACGAAGCCCAGCGCGACGGACAGGTCGACGAGGAAGCCCCGCCCCGGCTTCAGCTGCGGGAGGCACAGGGCGAGCGGGGCGACTGCGACGAGCACGTGCAGCCCGAGCCACCCCAGCCGGTGGGCGCTCCGCCCCGGAGCGGCGCGGCGAGCCCGGGTGACGCCCGGCTGGACCTCCCGATGGCCGTTCGGGAGCTGGATCAACCGGTGCCCGCTCGGGTGCGGGTCGTGGAAGATGACGCGGTTCTGCGAGGGGCTGACGACCGACGTCATGCCGGCCCTCCCGACGGGAGGTGGCAGGCGGGCAGCATGGAAAGCCTTCCGAGCGCGGGGGTGCGGGCCCAGCGCGGCTGTGCGCGGCGACCACAGGCGTTATCGATCTGTAATCAAACCTGCGCGTTGCGTGACCGTCAACCCGCACCTCGGCAACTGTGCATGAATGCGCAGCTCAGCTTTGGCGCGTGGGACTCCCCACAGTCACACGGGCCCCACCTACCGTCCCGGGCGGCGTCACAGCAGGCGGAGAACGCCCGCCGCGGTGGCCAGCAGCGCGGCGATCAGCAGGACCACCGCGAGGACCACCTGGGGCGCCGAACGACCGCGGGCCTCGGCGGCCTCGGCGCCCGAGGCCCTGCGGCCGGCGGGAGGGCTGTCGTCGTCCTCCGCGCTCATCCGCCACATGCTCCAGGCGCCGCCGAGCAGGAACCCGCCGGCGATCAGCAGGACCGGACCGAGGTCCACGGAACTACAGCGCGCCCTTGGTCGAGGGGATGCCGGACACCCGCGGGTCGATCGCGAGGGCCGTGCGCAGGGCCCGGGCGAGCGCCTTGAACTGCCCCTCCACGATGTGGTGGGCGTCCCGGCCGGCGTAGAGGACCCGGACGTGCAGGCTGATCCGCGCGTTGAAGGCGAAGGACTCCAGGACGTGCTTGGTGAGCGAGGTCGGGTAGTCCGGCCCGATCATCGGCGTCATGTTCTCCGGCTCGGCGTGCACGAAGTACGGCCGCCCGGAGAGGTCCACCGCCGCCTGCACGAGCACCTCGTCCATGGGGATCGTGGCGTCGCCGTAGCGGGTGATGCCCTTCTTGTCGCCCAGCGCCTCGGCGAAGGCCTGGCCGAGCGCGATCGCGACGTCCTCCACCGTGTGGTGGGCGTCGATGTGCAGGTCGCCGTCGGCGCGGACGGTGAGGTCGATGCCGCTGTGCCTGGCCAGCGAGGTCAGCATGTGGTCGTAGAAGCCGACCCCCGTGCTGATGTCGCCGGCGCCGGTGCCGTCGAGGTCGATCTCGACGACGAGCTTGGTCTCGCTCGTCGCCCGTTCGATCCGTGCAGTGCGGCTCATGGGCGCCATCCTCCCAGAGGCGCGCGGAAGTCCGGCGCGACCTCACTCAGGGCGGTGAGGAAGGCGTCGGTCTCCTCCGGCGTCCCGGCGGTGACCCGCAGCCACCCGGGCAGCCCCACGTCGCGGACCAGGACGTCGCGGTCGAGCAGCGCCTGCCAGGCGGCGCGGGAGTCGGCGAAGCGGCCGAAGAGCACGAAGTTCGCGTCCGACGGGACGCTGGTCAGCCCCATGCCGGGCAGCGCTGCGACGATGCGGTCGCGCTCGGCCTTGACCGCCTCGACCGTGGCCAGCAGCGCGGGCGTGTGCGCCAGCGCCGTCCGGGCGGCCGCCTGGGTGAGCGACGACAGGTGGTACGGCAGCCGCACCAGCTGGATCGCGTCGACGACGGCGGGGTCGGCGGCGAGGTAGCCCAGCCGCAGCCCGGCCATCCCGAACGCCTTGCTCATGGTCCGGCTCACCACCAGCCGCGGCCGGCCCGGCAGCAGGGTCAGCGCCGACGGCGTCCCCGCCCGCGCGAACTCCGCGTAGGCCTCGTCGACGATCAGCACGCCCTCGGTCGCGTCGTAGAGCTCGGTGATCGTCTCCAGCGCCACCGCGGTGCCGGTGGGGTTGTTCGGGCTGGTCACGAAGACGACGTCCGGCCGCACCTCGCGCACCTGCGCGACGGCCTGCGCGGTGTCGATCGTGAAGTCGGCCCGGCGGTGCCCGTCGACCCAGCCGGTGCCGGTGCCCGCGGAGATGATCGGGTGCATCGAGTAGGACGGCGTGAAGCCCAGCGCCGTCCGCCCGCTGCCGCCGAAGGCCTGCAGTAGCTGCTGGAGCACCTCGTTGGAGCCGTTGGCCGCCCACACCTGCGCGGGCTCGACCGGCTCCCCCGACGTCCGGGTCAGGTACGCGGCGAGGTCGGCCCGCAGGCCGACGGCGTCCCGGTCGGGGTAGCGGTTGAGGTCCCGCGAGGCCTCGGCCAGCGCCGTGCCCAGGTCGGCGAGCAGCGCCGGCGGCAGCGGGTACGGGTTCTCGTTGGTGTTGAGCCGGTGCTTGACGGCCAGCTGCGGGGCGCCGTAGGGCGTGCGGCCGCGCAGCTCCGGCCGCAGCGGGAGCGAGTCCAGATCGGTCATGCGCGGGTACGCGCCCGGACGGCGGCGGCGTGCGCGGGCAGGTCCTCCGCGCCGGCGAGGGCGTCGATGTGCGGCGCGACCTCGGCCAGCGCCGCCTCGTCGTACTCGACGACGTGCACGCCGCGCAGGAACGACTGCACCGACAGGCCGCTGGAGTGCCGGGCGCAGCCGCCGGTGGGCAGCACGTGGTTGGAGCCCGCGGCGTAGTCGCCGAGGGACACCGGCGACCAGGCGCCGACGAAGATCGCGCCGGCGTTGCGCACCCGCATCGCCACCTCGCGGGGATCGCGGGTCTGGATCTCCAGGTGCTCGGCCGCGTAGGCGTCCACCACCGTCAGCCCGGCCTCGAGGTCGTCGACCAGCACGATCCCGGACTGACTGCCGTCGAGGGCCGTGGTGATCCGGTCCGAGTGCTTGGTCGCCGCCACCTGCCCGGGCACCAGCCCGAGGACGGCGTCGGCCAGCTCCTCGCTCGTCGTCACCAGCACCGCCCCGGCCAGCGGGTCGTGCTCGGCCTGGCTGATCAGGTCGGCGGCGACGTGCACCGGGTCGGCGGTCTCGTCGGCGAGGATCGCCACCTCGGTGGGCCCGGCCTCGGAGTCGATGCCGATCAGCCCGCGCAGCAGCCGCTTGGCCGCCGTCGTGTAGACGTTCCCCGGGCCGGTGACCAGGTCGACCGGCTCGCAGGAGCCCGCGCCGTAGCCGAACATCGCGATCGCCTGCGCGCCGCCGACGGCGTAGACCTCGGTGACCCCGAGCAGGGCGCAGGCGGCGAGGACGCCGGGGTCGGGCAGCCCGCCGTGGTCGCGCTGCGGCGGCGAGGCGACGGCGATCGACGCCACGCCCGCGATCTGCGCCGGGACGACGTTCATCACCACGCTGGACAGCAGCGGGGCGAGCCCGCCGGGCACGTACAGCCCGACCCGGCGCACCGGCAGCCAGCGCTCGGTGACCGTGCCGCCGGGAACCACCTGGGTGACGACGTCGGTGCGCCGCTGGTCGGCGTGCACCTTCCGGACCCGGGAGATCGCCTCCTCCAGCGCGGACCGCAGCGTCGGGTCGCAGGCGGCGAGGGCGCCGTCGAGCGCGGCCCGCGGGACGGCGAAGTCCTCGAGGTCGACGCCGTCCAGGCGCGCGGTGATCTCGCGGACCGCCTGGGCGCCGCGCAGGCGCACGTCCTCGCAGAGCGGGCGCACGGTGGCGAGCACCGAATCGATGTCGGTGGCCGCCCGGGGCAGCAGGCCGGTGAGCTCACGCATCCCCGGCAGCGCGTTTCCACGCAGGTCGATGCGGCCGAGCACGGGACACCTCCGGGGTAGCGAACGGCGGCACCCAGGGTAGCCAGGACCACGCGGTGACCCCTCCCCCGGCCGCGCGCCGCCGCCCGTAGGCTCGGTTCCCGTGGGCGAGCTCATCCCGATGTTCCCGCTCAGCTCACCCCTGTTCCCGAGCGTCGTGCTGCCCCTGAACATCTTCGAGCCGCGCTACCGCCGGCTGGTGCACGACCTGATCGCCCTGCCGGCCGGCAGCGACCGGCGCTTCTTCGGCGTGGTCGCGATCCGGCAGGGCTGGGAGGTCGAGCAGGTCGCCCCCGCCGAGGCGCTCTACGACGTCGGCTGCGCGGCCCGGCTGCAGGCCGTGCGGCCGCAGCCGGACGGCGGCTTCCGCATCGTCACGGTCGGCGGCGGGCGCTTCCGCCTGCTCGACGTCGTCGTCGGCGACGACCCGCCGTACCTGCAGGGCGAGGTGGAGTGGCTGGCCGACGAGGAGGCCGCCCAGGAGGCGGCCGCCGACACCGAGGGCCTGGTCGGGCCCGCCGGCGCGGACGTGGCCGCCGACGTGGCGCGCTCCTCCATGGCGGTGCTCGTCCGCGGGGTCCGCGACCTGTTCAGCCGCTACGTCGCGGAGGTGGCCGCGCTGCGCGGCGGCGGCTGGGCCCCCGGGGACGACGAGGACGTCGACCCCGACCTGGCCGACCCCTCCGGCGGCCCCGAGCGGCTGCAGGTCGGCGCCGAGACCGCGGCGCTGCTGCGCGAGGTGGCCGACGACCCGCGGGCGCTGTCCTGGCTCGTCGCCTCCGCGGCGCTGCTCACGACCGAGGACCGGCAGGCGCTGCTGGCCGTGTCCGCGACCCGGCGCCGGCTGGCCGCCGAGTCCCGGCTGCTGCGCCGCGAGCTGACCCTGCTGCAGACGCTCGGTGCGGTGCCGGTGCCGCTGCAGGAGTTCGCCACGCCGATGACCGTCAACTGAGACCGATGAGATCCGGCCGGCCGGCCGGTCCCCGCTGACGTGACCGACGACGACCTGCCCCGGGCCATCGGCCGCCCCGCGACCGCGGCCCTGCACGCGGCCGGCATCACCCGGCTGTCGCAGCTCCCCGACCACCGGGAGAAGGAGCTCGCCGCGCTGCACGGCGTCGGTCCCAAGGCACTGCGGCTGCTGCGGGAGGCCCTCGCCGAGCGCGGCCTGTCCTTCGCCGGGGAGTGATCAGTCCCGCGGCCGGCCCGGCGCCGGGTCGGCCGGCGACCAGGCCAGCGCCGGCTCCCCGGCGACCGGGCGCTCGGCGGCCGGCTGCCCGGCCGGCCGGCCGAGGTCGTCGCGGCGGGTGAACAGCGCGGCCATCAGATAGGCCAGGACGGCGCAGAACGGCCCCACGGCCAGCGCGGGCAGCGAGCCGAGGGCCAGGCTGGTGGTCACCCGCGCCCCCACGTCGGAGAGCTCGGCATGGGTGGGGGCCGGCCCGAGCAGCTCACCGAGCTGCCAGGCGATGCCGGCCGCGGCCGAGGCGCCGACCGCGAGCGCGAGCAGCACGGCCACGCCCCGGCGGCGGCGCAGGAACGCCCAGGCCAGGACACCGGCGAGCAGCCCCACCGCGGCGAGCAGCAGGGCGAAGACGGCGTCGTCCGCGGCCAGCAGCTCGGCCGACGGGTTGCCGATCGCCGCGGGACCGTCGGCGGTGATGCGGAAGTCCGCGCGCGGGGCGAGCGCCCACCAGAGCAGCCCGACCGGGAACCCCACGAGGGCCAGCGTCGCGACCAGCAGACCCGCCGGGCGCAGGTCGCCGCGGATCTCCGACCAGGCCGACCACGGCCGCCGGGCCGCGAGGACGGGTGCGCCGTCCGGTCCGGTCAGCCCGCCGAGGGCGGCCGACCCGGCGGCGACGCCGGGGTCGACGGGGTGCGACAGCGGAACGGCCGGTGGCCACGCCGCCCCGGGGCCGGCTGCGGAGGCGGCCGGGGAGTCGTCGGGGGCGTCGCTCATGCCCCCAGTGAACCCCGGCCGCCGGGGAGACGGCGGAAGGGGCGGACGGTTAGCGTGCCGCGTGCCCGAGTTCGGCGGGATGCGCGCGGCGGAGGTCGTCGCCGTGCTGGACGCCCTCGCGGCCGCGGGCTGCCCGGCGTGGCTCGAGGGCGGGTGGGGCGTCGACGCGCTCGCCGGGCGGCAGACGCGGGCACACCGCGACCTCGACCTGGCCGTGGACGCGATGCAGGAGGCCGCCGTCCTGGCCGCGCTCGGGGACCTCGGCTACGCGGTCGAGACCGACCAGCGGCCGACCCGCGTCGAGCTCGTCGCGCCCGGCCGGGGCTGGGTCGACGTGCACCCGGTGACCTTCGACGCCGACGGCACCGGTATCCAGCTCGGCCCGCACGGCGAGTGCTGGGTCTACCCGGCGGTCTGCTTCACCACCGGGACCGTCGCCGGGCGGACCGTCGGCTGCATCTCGGCCACGCAGCAGATCGACTGGCGCTCCGGCTACGAGCTGCGCGCGGTGGACCACCACGACCTCGCGGTGCTCCGCCGGCTGGTTGCCGGCTAGAGGATCGCGACGCTGGTCGGGCCGAGCAGTGCCTTGATGTCGCCCATGAGCGCGGTGCTCGGACGGACCCGCAGGCCCTGGTCGAGGCGCAGCACGGTCTCCCGGCTGCCGTTGACCAGCTTCAGCTGCACCTCGGTCGTGCCCGGGTGGCTGCCGAGCACCTCGCGCAGCCGCTCCACCACCGGCGGCGTGCACCGGGTGGCCGGCATGGAGACCAGCACCGGCCCGCGCGGCCCCTCGGTGAGCTCGGGGATGCTCACCTCCGAGCCGAACAGCGAGGGCTGGTCGTCGCGGCGGCTGATCCGGCCCTTGACCACGACGATCTGGTCGCGGACCACCTTCTCGGAGACCTCGGCCCACGTCTTCGGGAAGAACAGCACCTCGATGCCGGACTCGAGGTCCTCCACCGTGGCGATCGCCCAGGGCGCGCCCTGCTTGTTGGTCCGCGGCCCGACGGCGGTGAGGATCCCGGCGATCGTGACGTTCGCGCCGTCCTCGACCCCGCCGGCGTTGATCTCGGCGATCGGGGTGTCCGCGTGCGACGCGAGGACGTGCTCGACGCCGTGCAGCGGGTGGTCGGAGACGTAGAGGCCGAGCATGTCGCGCTCGAAGATGAGTCGCTCCGACTTCGACCAGTCCGCCGTCGGGATCGCGATGTCCAGCGCCCCGCCGAACGGGTCGTCCGCGCCGTCGCCGGCGCCGAAGCCGCCGAACAGGTCGAACTGGCCCTCGGCCTCCTTGCGCTTGAGCGCCATCGCCATCTCGACGGCGTTGGCGTGCACGGCGACCAGGCCCTGCCGCGAGTGGCCGAGGGAGTCGAAGGCGCCGGCCTTGCACAGCGACTCGATGACCTTCTTGTTGCAGACGACGGCGTCGACCTTGCGCAGGAAGTCGGAGAAGTCCTTGAACCGGCCCTGCTCCTCGCGGGCGCGGGCGATCGCCTCGACGACGTTGTGCCCGACGTTGCGGATCGAGGCCAGGCCGAAGCGGATGTCGGTGCCGACCGGGGTGAAGTCGGCGGCCGACTCGTTGACGTCCGGCGGCAGCACCTTGATGCCCATGCGCCGGCACTCGGCCAGGTAGATCGGCCGCTTGTCCTTGTCGTCGCCGACGCTGGTGAGCAGCGCGGCCATGTACTCGGCCGGGTAGTTGGCCTTGAGGAACGCCGTCCAGTAGGAGACCAGGCCGTAGGCGGCCGAGTGGGCCTTGTTGAAGGCGTAGTCGGCGAACGGGACGAGGATGTCCCAGAGCGTCTTGATCGCCGCGTCGGAGTAGCCGCGTTCCTTCATGCCGGCTTCGAAGCCGACGAACTCGGCGTCCAGGACCGACTTCTTCTTCTTGCCCATCGCGCGGCGCAGCAGGTCGGCCTTGCCGAGCGAGTACCCGGCGACCTTCTGCGCGATCGCCATGACCTGCTCCTGGTACACGATCAGGCCGTACGTGCCGCCGAGGATGTCCTCCAGGGGCTCGGCGAGCTCCGGGTGGATCGGGGTGATCTCCTGCTGGCCGTTCTTGCGCAGCGCGTAGTTGGTGTGCGAGTTCGCACCCATCGGGCCCGGCCGGTAGAGCGCGCCGACCGCGGAGATGTCCTCGAAGTTGTCCGGGCGCATGAGCCGCAGCAGCGAGCGCATCGGCCCGCCGTCGAACTGGAACACGCCGAGCGTGTCGCCCCGGGCGAGCAGGTCGTAGGTGGCCGGGTCGGTGAGGTTCTTGGACAGCTCGTCGAGGTCGATCGCGTCCTTGCCGTTGGCGACGATGTTGCGCAGCGCGTCGTCGATGACGGTGAGGTTGCGCAGGCCCAGGAAGTCCATCTTGAGCAGGCCGAGCGTCTCGCAGGTCGGGTAGTCGAACTGCGTGATGACGGCGCCGTCGGCCTCGCGGCGCATGATCGGGATCGAGTCGATCAGCGGGAAGCGGCCGATGATGACGCCGGCGGCGTGCACGCCCCACTGCCGCTTCAGGCCCTCGAGCTTGCGGGCCTGGTCGACGACCTCGGCCGCGCCGGGGTCGGACTCGTACCTGGACCGGAACTCCGCGGCCTCCTTGTAGCGCGGGTGGGCCGGGTCGAACACCCCGGACAGCGGGATGCCCTTGCCCATCACGTCCGGCGGCATGAGCTTGGTGAGCTCGTCGCCGACCGAGTAGGGGCGGTCGAGCACGCGGGCGGCGTCCTTGATCGCGGCCTTCGCCTTGATCGTGCCGTAGGTGACGATCTGGCTGACCCGCTCCTCGCCGTACTTGCGGGAGACGTACTGGATGACCTCGCCCCGGCGGCGGTCGTCGAAGTCGATGTCGACGTCGGGCATGGAGACGCGCTCGGGGTTGAGGAACCGCTCGAAGATCAGCCCGTGCGCCAGCGGGTCGAGGTCGGTGATGCCCATGGCGTAGGCGGCCAGCGAGCCGGCGGCCGAGCCACGGCCCGGGCCGACCCGGATGCCGTTGTCCTTGGCCCAGTTGATGAAGTCGGCGACCACCAGGAAGTACCCCGGGAAGCCCATCTGGGTGATGATCCCGACCTCGTAGTCGGCCTGCTTGCGCACATGGTCGGGGATGCCGCCCGGCCAGCGCTTGTGCAGGCCGCGCTCGACCTCCTTGACGAACCAGGAGGTCTCGTCCTCCCCCTCCGGGAGCGGGAACCGGGGCATGAGGTCGGCGCCCTCGGTGAACTTGATCTCGCACTGCTCGGCGATCAGCAGCGTGTTGTCGCAGGCCGCGGCCAGCTCGCCGGGGAACAGCGCGCGCATCTCGGCGGCGCTCTTGAGGTAGTAGCCGTCGCCGTTGAACTTGAAGCGGTTGGTCTCGTTGAGCCGCGAGCCGGTCTGGATGCACAGGAGCGCGTCGTGCGCCTCCGCGTCCTCCTTGTGCGTGTAGTGCAGGTCGTTGGTGCCCAGCAGCGGGATGCCGAGGTCCTTGGCGATGGCGAGCAGCTGCGGGCGGGTCTTCTTCTCGATGGACAGGCCGTGGTCCATCAGCTCGGCGTAGAAGTTCTCCTTGCCGAAGATGTCCTGGAAGTCGGCCGCCGCCTGCCGGGCCTTGTCCTCCTTGCCGGCCCGCAGCCACATGTTGACCTCGCCGGACGGGCAGCCGGTCGTGGCGATCAGGCCCTTGCCGTACTGCTCGAGCAGCTCGCGGTCGAAGCGCGGCTTGCGGTACTGGCCCTCGAGGCTGGCCAGCGAGGAGATGCGGAAGAGGTTGTGCATGCCCTCGGTCGTGCGGGCGAGCAATGTCATGTGCGTGTAGGCGGCCTTGCCGCGCGAGGAGCCGCCCTCGCCGTCCTCGTCGATGAGGTTGTCGCCGAAGTCGAAGGGCGCGCGGTCGAACCGCGAGCCGGGCGTGTAGTAGCCCTCCATGCCGATGATCGGCTTCACGCCGGCGGCGTTGGCCTGCTTGTAGAAGTCGTAGGCGCCGAACACGTTGCCGTGGTCGGTCATCGCCAGGGCCGGCATCCCCTGCTCGGCGGCCGCCCTGGTGACCTCCGGCAGCTTCGCCGCGCCGTCGAGCATCGAGTACTCGGTGTGCACGTGCAGGTGCACGAACGAATCCTTCGACGGGCTGCTGCTCACGGGCGGTCCTGCTCCTCAGTGGTCGTGCGTGCCCACCGTCGGTGATCCGGCGGGCGACCGGCGGGGAAGACCGGCGGTGCGGGGGGATTCGGTGGGCGGTACCGCGATCCTCGCACTGAGGAGGGTGTACGCCGAGGGTCTGACAGAACGTGTCGGCCACAGGTGGACCGATCCGTCACACGAGCTGCTTGCGCATCGTGATGTGCGCGATGCCGGCCTCCTCGTACTCCTCGCCGACCGCGGTGTAGCCGGCCCGCTCGTAGAACCCGCGGGCGGTGACCTGGGCGTGCAGCTCGACCTGCCGCAGGCCGCGCAGCACCGCCTGCCGGTGCAGCTCGGCGAGGACGGCGGCGCCGTGGCCCCGCCCGCGCACCGCGGGGTCCGCGGCCATCCGGCCGATCACCGCGGTCCCCTTCCCCTCCGGACCGGAGCACTCCAGCAGCCGCCCGGTGGCGACCACCCGGCCGTCGGCGTCCCGGCTCACCGCGTGGACGGCGGTGGCGTCGGCGTCGTCCTGCTCGATCTCCGGCGGCACGCCCTGCTCCTCGACGAAGACGCGGGTGCGCAGCGCCGCGATCGCCGGCCGGTCCGCGGGGCCGGCCAGCCCGGCCCGCGGCTCAGCCACCGGTCACCTCCCGGGCGCCGCGGACGAACGGCGGCAGCACCGACGCCGGCAGCAGCAGGAACCGCAGGTCGATCACCGCGTGCAGGAGCACCGGCAGCAGCAGCGAGCCGGTCTCCAGGTACAGCGCGGCGAGGACGCCGCCGAGCACCGCGGTGGTGACGATCCCCGCCACGCCCTGGTAGGCGTGCGCCAGCCCGAACGCGGCGGCCGCGACGACGACGAGGACGAGCAGCGGCGGGCGGCCCAGCAGCGCCGCGACGACGGCCAGGAAGACCCCGCGGTAGAGCCACTCCTCGCAGATCCCGGCAGTGAGGCCGACGACGGTGAACAGCCGGCGCTCGCCGCGCGTCCGCGGGAGCAGCGCCAGGGTGGCGTGCACCGGCGGCTCGGCGTGCCGCCCGTCGCCGGGGCGGCGCAGCTGCTCGGCCGCGGCGCGCAGCGCCCCGGCGGCCATCGCCCGCAGCGAGACGAGCAGGAAGGCCAGCACCAGCAGGACGGCGACCGCGGTGATCGGACCCGGCCACGCCTGCGGCCAGCGCAGTCCCACCGCCTCGGCGCCGACCCCCGGCGCGGCCGCCCACACGACGGCGGCGACGACGGCCAGCCCCCACTCGAGGATCAGCAGCCGGCCGTAGAAGGAGCGCCGCGCGGCCGGGTCCCGCTGCAGCCGCCCCTCGAACCGCCGGTGCAGCACGTAGCCCGCCACCGGCTCCCCGGCCACGAGGTAGCCGGCCAGCAGGACCGCCGCCAGCGCGGCGGGGCCGAAGGCGTCCAGGGACTCGGGCAGCCAGGTCACGGCCGGGCTCAGGCCTCGGCGCGCAGGATCGCGAGCGCGCCGGCGAGGTCGGCCGGGTACTCGCTGGTGAACTCCACCCACCGGCCGTCGGCGGGGTGCGGGAAGGTCAGCCGGACCGCGTGCAGCCACTGCCGGCCGACGCCCAGCCGCGCGGCCAGGGTCGGGTCGGCGCCGTAGGTGGTGTCGCCGACGCACGGGTGGCGCATCGCGGAGAAGTGCACGCGGATCTGGTGCGTCCGCCCGGTCTCCAGCGCGATGTCGACCAGGCTCGCGGCGGGGAACGCCTCGATGACCTCGTAGTGCGTCACCGACGGTCGCCCGCCGCTGACGACGGCGAACTTCCAGTCGTGCCGGGGGTGCCGGTCGATCGGCGCGTCGATGGTGCCGCGTGACGGGTCGGGGTGGCCCTGCACCAGGGCGTGGTAGCCCTTCTCGACCGTCCGCTCCTTGAACGCCGCCTTGAGCGCGGTGTAGGCCCGCTCGCTCTTGGCGACCACCATGACGCCGGTGGTGGCGGCGTCGAGGCGGTGCACGACCCCCTGCCGCTCGGCCGCGCCCGAGGTGGAGATCCGGTAGCCCGCGGCCGCCAGCCCCCCGATCACCGTGGGGCCCTCCCAGCCGGGGCTGGGGTGCGCGGCCACGCCGACCGGCTTGTCGACGACCACGACGTCCTCGTCGTCGTACAGGACGGCGAGCCCCTCGACCGGCTCCGGCGCGGACGGCTCGCCGGGGGGCGGCGGCAGCTCGACCTCCAGCCAGCTGCCGCCGGTCACGCGGTCGCCCTTGCCCCGCACCCGGCCGTCGACCTGCACGTTGCCCGCGTCGGCGACCTCGGCGGCGGTGGTGCGGGAGAGCCCGAACAGCCGGGACAGCGCCTGGTCGACCCGCTGCCCCTCGAGCCCGTCCGGCACCGGCAGGGCGCGGTACAGGCCGGAGGAGGAGGTCACGGTGCCCATTGTGACCGGCGGGCGCGGCCCGGCGCCGCAGCCGCCCGGGCGGTCAGCCGCGCGCCGCGCCGCCGTCGTCGGCCCCGGTGCCCGAGACCGACGTCGCGCGGCCGCGCGAGCCGTCGAACTCGATGCCGCGCAGGGCCAGCAGCGCGCCGAGGATGCCGCCGCAGACGATCGCCGAGTCGGCGACGTTGAACACCGGCCACACCCGGCCGTCGGGGGCGAACACCGAGACGAAGTCGACGACGCCGCCGCGCAGGAAGCCCGGGGACCGGAAGATCCGGTCGATCAGGTTGCCGAGCGCGCCGCCCAGCACCAGGCCGAGCGCGACCGCCCAGCCGGTGGAGAACAGCCGCCGCGCGGTGCGCACGATGACCACCACGACGGCCACCGCGATCAGGCTGAACAGGATCGTCGCGCCCTCGGCGAAGGAGAACGCCGCGCCGGTGTTGCGCCAGAAGGTCAGGTAGACCGCGCCGCCGAGCAGCCGGATGTTCTCGCCCTCGTCGATGGTCGCGACCACGAGGACCTTGGTGACGACGTCGACGGCGAGCACGGCCGCGGCCAGGGAGAGCAGCAGCCGCGTCCGCGGCCGGCGCGCGCCGGCGTCCACCGGCTGGTCCCCCGCGGGGTCGGGGTCGGGGTGCT
Source organism: Geodermatophilus sp. SMS 5-13 (assembly GCF_059428245.1). Taxonomy (NCBI): domain Bacteria; kingdom Bacillati; phylum Actinomycetota; class Actinomycetes; order Geodermatophilales; family Geodermatophilaceae; genus Geodermatophilus; species Geodermatophilus sp. SMS 5-13. The sequence goes on along the minus strand of NZ_CP165729.1, from coordinate 2,361,512 downwards.
CGGCCAGGACGGCGCTCCTGTGGTCGGTGCGGCCGGGACGCCGCGCTCCCCGACGACGATACGGCGGTCCGCGGGCGGGGCGGTCCGTCGCGGGGGCGCGTCGCCGCACCACCCGGAGGAGTGACGGCGACCGCCGCGACCACCCTGAAACGGCCGTTCTCGAGCCGGAAACATGGCGAACATCACGGACCGGAGATTCCTCACACCGCCGAACCCGCATGTCACGGCCCGGAACGTCCGACGATCGGACAGGCGCCTCCGGCGCTCCCCCATCGTTCCGCCGCCACCGCAGCGAGGAAAGGCAGTCGTGACTTCCGACCCCGGCGTAGTAACCGACAGCGCGAACCCCGACGTCGTCCTCGTCGGGGGCGGCATCATGAGCGCGACGCTGGCCGCGCTCATCGGTGTCGTCGCGCCGCAGTGGAGCGTCACCGTGTTCGAGTCCGCCCCGGACGTCGCGGGTGAGAGCTCGGACGCGTGGAACAACGCCGGGACCGGGCACGCCGCCCTCTGCGAGCTGAACTACACGCCGGCCGGCCCCGACGGGCGGGTCGACCCGTCCAAGGCCGTCACGATCAACGAGCAGTTCCAGGTCTCGCGGCAGTTCTGGTCGCACCTGGTCCGCGAGGGCATGACCGAGGGCTCGCCGAAGACGTTCATCACCCCGGTCCCCCACGTCGGCTTCGTGACCGGCGAGGACGGCCGGGCGTACATGCGCGCCCGGTACGAGGCCCTCGCCCGTCAGCCGCTGTTCGCCGGCCTGGAGTACGCCGAGCACCAGGCGGACCTGGCCGAGTGGCTGCCGCTGATGATGGAGGGCCGCGACCCGAGCCAGGTCGTGGCCGCCACCCGCTCGTTCGCCGGCACCGACGTCAACTTCGGCGCGCTCACCCGGTTCCTGCTCGAGGACGCCGAGCGCCGCGGCGTGCAGGTCCACTGCAACCAGCGGGTCTCCGGCCTCGCCCGGGAGACCGACGGCCGCTGGCGGGTCACCGTCCGCGACACGGTCACCGGCGAGCGGCGCGTGCTGCGCACCCGGTTCGTGTTCGTCGGCGCCGGCGGCGGCGCCCTGCCCCTGCTGCAGACGGCGGGCATCCCCGAGATCCGCGGCTTCGGCGGCTTCCCGGTCAGCGGCATGTTCCTGCGCACGAACTCCCCCGAGCTGGTCTCCCGGCACCAGGCCAAGGTCTACGGCCAGGCCGCCGTGGGCGCCCCGCCGATGTCGGTCCCGCACCTGGACCTGCGGCTCATCGACGGCGACCACTCGCTGCTGTTCGGCCCGTACGCGGGCTTCTCGCCCAAGTTCCTCAAGGCCGGCTCGATGTTCGACCTGCCGAAGAGCGTCAAGCCGAACAACCTCGGCTCGATGCTCGGGGTCGCCCGCACCGAGATGGCGCTCACCAAGTACCTGATCGGCGAGCTGCTGCAGTCCCGCGACGCCCGCCACGAGACGCTGACCGCGTTCGTCCCCGGGGCCGAGCAGCACGACTGGGACCTGATCACCGCCGGCCAGCGGGTCCAGGTGATCAAGCGCGACCCGGCGACCGGCCGCGGCGTGCTGCAGTTCGGCACCGAGCTCGTCGTCGGCGGCGAGGGCACCGTCGCCGGCCTGCTGGGCGCCTCCCCCGGCGCCTCGACCGCGGTGTCGGCGATGCTCACGCTGCTCGAGCGCTGCTTCCCCGACCGGATCGACGCGTGGCGGCCGGCGCTGCAGGAGGCCATCCCCTCCTACGGGCGCTCGCTGGCCGACGACCCGGCGCTGCTCGCGCAGGTGCGGGCCGAGACGATGCAGACCCTGGAGCTCAACGCCTGAGCAGGCCGTGGACGGTGACCCGGCGCAGCCCGTGGGCGGTCAGCCGCACGGGCTCGCCGGCGGGGTCCAGTCGCACCACGGCGGCGTCCCCGCCGGCGAACACCTCGGCCACGCCGACGTCCAGCAGCAGCCGGAGCTCCGCCGTCCCGGGCCGCAGCGGCAGCCGCTCGTCCAGGCGTCCGGGGCGCCGCAGCACCACGGCGTCGGCGCCCACGTCGAGCGTGAGCAGGTCGCCCAGGACCAGCTGCGCCGGCCCGTCGAGCTCGGCGCGCACGTCGAGGAACGGCTCGAACGGCCCGGCGCCCCGCGGCTCGGTGAGGTCGGCGAGGACGCCGGTGCGCAGCCCGTCGACGTCCGGGTGCGGCGCCAACGCCACCCGGTCGCCGTCGAGCGCGAGGACGACGGGCAGCGACAGCAGCCCCGCCCACGCGGGCCCCGGGGACGCCGGCTCGCGGATCCAGGACAGCGCGCCGCGCCGGCCGGCGGCGTCGGCGAACGTGGTCGTGGCGTATACCGCGTCGGTGGCGGTGAACCGCTGCCATGACCGCGCGGTGAACCGGCGGCCGTCGTAGTCCCCGACCGCGCAGGCGACCCGCCGCGGCTCGCCGTCGTCCCACACCGAGACCAGCAGCACCCACGCGCCGTCCAGGGGGAACAGCTGCACGCACTCCCACACCGAGCCCGTCGCCGGCTGCGCCGTCCCGGGCCGCTCGGCCAGGACGCCGTCCAGGGACCAGTGCCGCAGGTCGGGCCCGCTGTACTGCAGCGCGACGGCCGTGCCGTCGTCCCGCCCGCCGCCGACGACCATCCGCCACGTGCGGCCGTGCCGGAAGACGAACGGGTCGCGGAAGTGCCGCAGGCCCAGGCCCGCCGGCGGACCGGGCAGCACCGGCCCGCCGGGGTCGGCCGTCCATGTCCGCCAGGCCGGGTCCCCCGTCGCCAGGGCGACCGCCCCGAGGTCGAGCGAGCCGGCGCGCACGCTGGTGTAGACGATCACCGGCAACCCGTCGTCCGCGACCACCACGGCCCCCGACCAGCAGCCGTCCTCCCCCGGCCCGGGCGTCAGCGCGGTGCCGACCCAGGTCCAGCGGACGAGGTCGGGCGCGGTCAGCTGTCCCCACCGGCAGGCCGGCGCCCACTCCGGCGCGTCCGGGTTGTACTGCACGAACAGCTCGTAGCGGGAGTCGTGCCAGGTCACGCCGAGCGGGTCGTTGATCCAGCCGGAAGGCGCGGTGACGTGGAAGCCGGGGCGCGCCGTCACGAGGTCTCGGAGCTGACCGGCGCCGGCGTCACCAGCTCCTCGGGCACCTGCGGCAGCACGTTGGTGATGTAGTCCGCGGCCGCGGCCGTGGTGCCGACGTCGCGGCCGGCCGCCTCGGACAGGAACCAGCGGTGCTCCAGGATCTCGTGGAAGATCTCCGCGGGATCCAGCCGGCTGCGCAGGTGGGGCGGGATCGACTCCAGCACCGGCTGGTAGACCTCGCGCAGCCACCGGGTGGCCGCGACGGCCAGGGGCACCCGGCGCTGCTGGACCTGCTCCATCCAGCCGCGGAAGCTGGCGATGTCGGCCAGCAGCCGGCGGGCCTGGTTCTCCCACACGTCCAGCCCGGTCAGCGCCATCAGCTCGCGGCGGTGCCGGCCGGGCTCGGCGACCCGGGTGGTGAGCTTGAGCCGGCTGCCGCCCTTCGGGTCGTCGATCAGCTCGACCTGGTCGACGTCGAAGCCGAGCTCGTTGAGCCGGCGGATCCGTTCCGCGATCCGGTAGCGCTGCTCCTCGCGCTTCATCACCTCATCGGCAGTCAGCTCGTGCCAGAGGTGGTTGTAGCGGTGCACCAGGTCGTCGGCGACCTCGAGCGGATCGAGGTCCTCGGCCAGGCAGTCGCCGGCCTGCAGGTCCATCAGCTCCGCGGCCACCCGCTCGTGGGCCAGCTCGAGGTCGTACTCGCGCTGGCCCCGAGAGAGCTGGTCGTGCAGCTCGCCGGTCTCGGCGTCGACGAGGTAGGCGGCCAGCGCCCCGGCGTCGAAGCGGAACAGGGTGTTCGACAGCGAGCAGTCGCCCCACATGAACCCGGCCAGGTGCAGCCGGGCGAGCAGCTCCACCAGGGCGTCCATGAGCCGGTCGGTCATGTGCGCCCCGCGCGGATTGGCGAACAGCGCGCGGAAGGACGAGGAGTAGTCGAGGAAGCGGGTGACCAGGATCGCGTCGAGGTCGTCGGGCCGGTCCACGACGACGCCGAGGACCTCGACGGCCGGGATGCCCAGCTCCTTGAGCCGGCGCAGCATCGAGTACTCCTTGCGCGCGAGCCGCTCGTCGATCTCCTTGAGCGCGAACACCTCGCCGGCCTCGGCCACGAACCGCACGACGTGCCGGGACAGGCCGCGTTGCGGGATCTCGGTGAGCCGGTCGTCGTCCCAGTCCTCCAGCGGGCGGTCCCACGGCAGGTCCAGCAGGCCGGCGGCCGCTTCGGCCGGTGGGGTGAACACGAAGCGCACGGCGGACCTCGAGAAGGCGCGGATCAGGGGACGAGCGGCTCGACCAGGCCCGGCCGCAGCAGCCGGCGGGTGACGTCCAGGCCCCACTCGTCCAGGCCGCGCAGCCGGTCGCTGCTGCTGCGCAGCCCGCTGTACGCCTCGACGATCGGCGCCCACTCCTCGCGCCGCTCCACGTGCGGCCCGGCGACCAGGCAGTCGGTGTCGTTGACCCAGAAGCGGCCCTGCTGCCAGGCCCGCCAGCGGCTGTTCATGGCCGCGGCCCGCTGCGAGGGCTGGGAGAGATCGCCGTCGAGCGGCTCGAAGTGGTGGGCGATGTCGGGGCCGACGCGCATGCCGTCGACCAGCCCCACGCTGGGCAGGATCGGCGCGCCGCAGCCCAGCAGGAAGGCATCCGGCCCGATCGCCTCGCGGATCACCCCCAGCCCGTGCCGGTAGGCGTCCACCCCGGTGACCGAGGGGTCGGCGCGGCGACCCTCCATGGCCCCGGCGTAGATGAAGTCGATCTTGAAGTAGTCGATCCCGGTCGAGCGGAGGCTGCCGAACACCTCCCGCAGGTAGGCCTCGGCACCCGGGTGCGTGGCGTCCAGGCAGGCCAGCTGCTGCTCCCAGCCCCGGCCGGGGTCGGCCCCGCCGATCAGCCAGTCCGGGTGCTCACGGGCCAGGGCGGAGCGCTCGCCCACCATGAACGGGGCCACCCAGATCCCGGCGCGGCGCCCGGCGCCGCGGATGTCGCCGACCACCTGCTCCAGCGAGGCGAACCGGTCGGAGAGGGCCAGCCAGTCGCCGATCTCGGCCTGGTACCCGTCGTCGATCTGCACGACGTCGAGCGGCAGGCCGAGCTCGTCGATGGCGGCGAGGTTCTCCTCGATGTCGGCCTGGGTGACCCGCTCGAAGTAGTGGTACCAGGAGCACCAGACCGTCGGCGGCGGCCGCAGCGGGCCCACGCCGGCGGCCGCGGCGAACCCGCTCCCCCACCGGGCGAGGACGGCGTCGAGCCCGCCGCCGTCGCCGTCGACGGTGTGGACGACGTCGGGCGTCCCGCTGACCACCACCTCGTCGCCGGCGACCTCGGCGTGCACGGACGGGATCGCCCCCGGCGAGGGGGCGGCGAAGACGTGCACGCCGTCCCCCGTGCCCGGGTCGACGGCCAGCAGCCCCTCACCCCAGAAGGCCTCGTGCGGCGCCGTCCGCTCGGGGTGGTAGTTGCCGACGCGCCGGGCGTCGCTGACCGGCCGGAACGGGCGCTCGTCGAGCCGGTAGGCGGTCGTGGGGCTCCACGACTGCCAGCCGTGCTCGTAGACCAGCGCCCGCTCCCGGTCGACGGCGACGCGAGCGAGGACGTCGCCGGAGATCAGCCCTTCACCGACCCGGCGGTCAGGCCGCGGACGAAGTACCGCTGCAGCGAGAGGAACACGATGATCGGCACCAGCATGGTGAACAGGCCGCCCGCGGTGAGCAGCTGCCAGCCCTGGCCCTGCTGGCCGAGCAGCTGGTTGAGGGCGACGGTCAGGGGCTGGTTGTCACCGGGACCGATGAACACCAGCGCGTTGAGCAGGTCGTTCCACACCCAGAGGAACTGGAAGATCGCGAACGACGCCAGCACCGGGGTGGACATCGGCAGGATCAGCCGCCAGAAGGTCTGGAAGTGGCTGGCCCCGTCGATCTTGGCGGACTCGATCACTTCCTTCGGCAGCGTCGCCATGTAGTTGCGGGTGATGTACACGGCCAGCGGCATGCCGAAGCCGATGTGCGCCAGCCAGATGGCGAGGAACGTGCCGTTGATGCCCAGGTTGCCGTAGATCTGCAGCAGCGGGACCAGCGCCACCTGGGTGGGCACGACCAGCAGGCCCACGATCAGGATCAGCAGGAGATCGCGCCCGGGGAACTCCATGAACGTGAACGCGTAGGCGGCGAACGCGGCGATGAGGATCGGGATGATCGTCGCCGGGATGGTGATCGCCAGGCTGTTGACGAACGCCGTCCCCATGTCGGCGAAGTCGAAGACGTCGCTGTAGTTCTGCAGGGTCAGCTCGGTGAGCTGGGCCGGGTTGGTGAAGATGGTCCACCAGCCGGTGGAGTTCGCCGCCTCCTGCGGGCGGAACGACGTGATGGCCAGCCCGAACGTGGGGATGATCCACAGCAGGCAGATGATCACGATCGCGATCTTGACCCAGATGGACGCACGCGCCGTCGGGTCGTGCTTGCGCCCTCGCCCGGCCCGGGCGCCGACGGCCGTCGGTTCCTTGGGGACCTGGACCGGGGCGACGGTCTGGCTGCCGGTCATCGGGCGGCCTCCTCGGCGCGGAACTGGCGGACCTGGAACACCAGGATCGGGATCATGATGATCATGAGCATCACGACGATCGCCGCGGCGTAGCCGGCGTTGTTGTTGGTGAACAACTGGTTGAAGAAGTCGACGGCGATGATGTTGGTGTTGAAGTTGCCGTTCGTCATCACGTAGACGATGTCGAAGCTCTTCAGCACCGTGATCAGCACGGTGATGAACACCGTGATGATCGTCGTCCGGATCTGCGGCACGATGATCTTGAAGAAGATGGCGCCCTCACCGGCGCCGTCGAGCCGGGCGGCCTCCAGGGTCTCGGTGGGCACGCCCTTGATCGCGGCGGAGAGCAGGACCATGGCGAACCCGGCCTGCACCCACAGCAGGATGACCATGAGCAGGAAGCTGTTGAACCGCAGCGTCGTCAGCTGCAGCCAGTTGACCGGTTCCCCGCCGAGGCCGACCCAGATGCCGTTGAGCAGGCCGACCTGGTCCTGCGTCGGCGGGTTGGCCGCGTAGATGAACCGCCAGATGGCCGCGGCGCTCACGCCCCCGATCGCCATCGGCAGGAAGATCAGCGTCTTGGCGAACTTCTCCCCGCGCGGCCGCAGCCGGTCGGCGAGGGTCGCGATCAGCAGGCCCAGCACGATGGTCCCGGCCGGGACGACGATGATCCACAACAGCGTGTTGAACAGGGTGTTCTGGAACCCGCTGGAGGACAGCAGGTTGCCGTAGTTGTCCAGGCCGACGAACTCGGTGCTGGCCGCGTTGGCGAAGCTGTACACGACCGTCTGGATCGTCGGGTAGATCAGGTAGAGCCCGATGGCGAACAGGGCCGGCAGCAGGAACAGGTACGGCTTGACCCGGTCCTCCCAGCGGCCCGGGAGGATCTCGGCGAGCTTGTTGAGCAGGTAGTACACGAGGATCGCGCCGATCACGCCGCCGACGACGGCGATGAGCGCGTTCAGGATCTTGATGGTCACGGGACCCTCCCGTCGGGGCGGTGCGGGGCAGCGGTGACCTCGCCGGTGCCGGCGGCGAACCGCCGGCACCGGCGAGCGGGCGTCAGGCCGGCCAGCTGTTCTCGATGTTGTCGAGCGCCGTCTTGGCGTCCTCCTGACCGGCGATCCAGGCGGTCATCTCCTTCCAGAAGGAGCCGGAGCCCACCTCACCGGGCATCTGGTCCGAACCGTCGAACCGCCATTCGGTGGCCCCGTTCTGGATGGTGGCGAAGGTCTTCGCCGTCTCGCTCTTGTACCCGTTCAGGTCCGCGTCGGTCCGCGGGGCCATGTACGAGTCCGACTGCGCGATCGCCGCGTCCTGGAACTCGGTGGACGTCAGGTACTCGAGCGTCTTCTTCGCGGCGTCGTTGTCGGCGCTGAACAGCCCGGCCATGTCACCGCCACCGAGGACCGGCTTGGAGTCCGCCGCCGTGCCCGGCATCGGGAACACGCCCACGCTGTCGTCCAGGTTCGAGACGACGTCCTCGGGGAAGAAGCCGGGCTGCACCAGGAAGTTGCCCTGGCGGTACATGTAGCAGCCGGGCGGGGTGTCGAACATGACGTTGCCGGCGGTGCCGAAGTTGTTCGACGCGACCGACTGCCGACCGCCGTTGACGTGCCCGTCGGCGAGGACCAGCGCCTCCATCTGGTTGAGGACGTCGAGGACCTTCGGGTCGTTGAACGGGATCTCGTGGTTGACCCACTGGTCGTAGACGTCGCCGCCGTAATTGATCAGCATGAGGTTCTCGACCCAGTCGGTGGCCGGCCAGCCGGTGGCCGCCTCCGCGCCGATGCCGAAGCACCACGGCGTGGTCCCGGTGCCCGCGATGGTGTCGGTCAGCTTCGAGAGCTGGTCGAAGGTCGAGGGACCTTCCACCGTGATCCCGGCCTGCTGCGCCGCCGCCTTGGGGAAGTACACGATGCTCTTCACGTTCGAGCTGATCAGCACCGCGTACTGCGTGCCGTCCGAGGACTGCCCGGCCTCGAGCGCGCCCGGCACCGTGTTGTCCGTGAGGTCGCCCATGTCCAGGACGTCGGACAGGTCGGCGAGGTCCCCGCGGTCGGCGATGGACCGCATGATGCCCGGCTGCGGGAAGATCGCGATGTCCGGGAGCTGGTTGCCCTGCACCCGGGTGTTGATGAGCTGGTTGAAGTTCGCGGTCGGCGAGAACTTGATGTCGATGTTGTTGTCGTCCGCCCAGGGCTTGACGACGGCGATGAAGTCGTCCGACTGCTGGCCGGTGAAGCCGTACATGATCTCGATGCTGCTGCTGGTGTTCCCACTGCCTCCCCCGCCGCCCCCGGAGCTCAGGCAGCCGGTGGTGAGGACGGCGACGGCGCCGGCCGTCGCCACCGCCCCGAACGTGGATCTGATGCGCATGTGCACTCCTTCGGACACTTGCTGGCTCGAGCGGTGCGGGGAAGCGGTGCGAGGGGACGGGTCCGGACCGTCCGGCGCCGGCGTGGGCGCCGGACGACGGCGGTCGAGGGTCAGGCGGAGGGCACCCGGTCGTCGCTGGAGATGCGGCGGCCGGTCTCCGCGCTGAAGACGTGCAGCTCCTCGGGCGCGATCTGGATGTGGATCGTCTCGCCCTTCATGGGCGGGCGCTTGGCGTCGACGCGGATCGTCATGAGCTTGTCGCCGCCGCCGGCGCCCTGGCCGGCGTGCAGCGTGCCGTAGGCGTAGGCGTCGGAGCCGAGCTCCTCGACGACGACGACCTCGAACGGGAAGCCGTCGCCGTCGCCGACGACGCGGACCGCCTCGGGGCGGAAGCCGACGGTCGCGGTCTGGGCGCCCTCGCCGGACAGGGCGGAGAGCTGGTTCCGCTGCAGGGGCAGCGTGCGGTCACCGATGCAGGCGCCGTCCTGGAGCAGCGGCAGGTCGACGATGTTCATCGCCGGGGAGCCGATGAAGCCGGCCACGAACACGTTGTCCGGGCGGTCGTAGAGCTCGCGCGGCGTGCCGACCTGCTGCAGGTAGCCGTCCTTGAGCACGCAGACCCGGTCGCCCATCGTCATGGCCTCGACCTGGTCGTGGGTGACGTAGACGGTGGTGACCCCGAGCCGCCGCTGGAGCGCGGCGATCTGGGTGCGGGTCTGCACGCGCAGCTTGGCGTCGAGGTTCGACAGCGGCTCGTCCATCAGGAAGCACTGCGGGTGGCGGACGATCGCGCGGCCCATGGCGACGCGCTGCCGCTGGCCGCCGGAGAGCGCCTTGGGCTTGCGGTCCAGGTAGGGCTCGAGGTCGAGGATCTTCGCCGCGTCCTCGACGCGGCTGCGGATCTCCTCCTTCTTCATCCCGGCGATCTTGAGCGCGAAGCCCATGTTGTCGGCCACCGTCATGTGCGGGTAGAGCGCGTAGTTCTGGAACACCATCGCGATGTCCCGCTCCTTGGGCGGCAGGTGCGTGACGTCGCGGTCGCCGATCCGGATGGAGCCCTCGGTCACCGCCTCCAGCCCGGCGAGGGCGCGCAGCGAGGTGGACTTGCCGCAGCCGGACGGGCCGACGAGCACGAGGAACTCACCGTCGGCGATGTCGAGGTTCAGAGCGTTCACCGACGGCCGTTCAGCACCCGGGTACTGGATGGTCGTGTGGTCGTACGTGATTGCGGCCATCGGGGTCGATCCTCTCCGCTCTGCCGGTGCACCCGGAGAGCCGCGCCGGCCCGCGCGTCAGGCCCGGCCGCTGCTCGACCTCCAGGTGCGTTCATCGGAACCTTGGCACGCGCTTGTGGTGCGTGCCACAGGGAGGACCTCAACCGATCCGTACCGTTACCTGCCGGTGATCTTTCTCGCTGCGGGCGTCTCGAGGGGTCGGTCGCACGGTCATCCCGACCGGACGACGGGGCCGGAGAGCTCGTGCCCGCGGAGCCCGGGGCGGGCGGCGCAGAGCGTCTCGGCGGCGTCCAGCGCGGGGCCGGCGCGCCGGACCTCGACCCGCCGCGACGTCGGCCCGGCGTCCTCGCGCCGCACCCGGACGTCCACGGTCAGGGCCGCCGGGGCGCCGTCCCCCGCGGTGCAGGTCAGCCGGAGCGACGCGGGGATCAGGGCCAGTCGCCCCGGGTCGATCCGCCGCTCGGCGTCGTCCCGCGTGCGCAGCCGCAGCCGGCCGGACCCGCCCTCCACCGAGGTGACCCACAGCGGACGGGCGCCGTCGTTGCGCACGACGACGTAGTAGAGGACCGAGCCGCCCACCGGGGACGCCGGACTGATCTCGACCTCGAGCGCCGCGGTGATGCGCACCTGCTGCCGGAGCGCGCGCTCGGCGGCCCAGCCGCGCACCGCGAGCAGCCCCGCGCCCAGCAGGACGACGACGGCGAGGAGGACCGCGGCCCGGCGCCACCGCCGCGGGAGCGCCGCCCAGCGCCGGAACGGCGGGTCACCGCTCTCGATGAGGTCGACGCCGGCGGGCACGGCGTCATCGTCGGCCGCGGCGGCCCCGGCGGCCAGGCAGCGCTCAGTCCGCCTCGCCCGCGGCGCCGCTCTCCCCGCGCCAGCTGGCCAGCCGGCCGGCCCGGCTGACCGCCCGCAACCGCCGTTCGGCCTCCGCCCGCGACCGTCTGGCGGAGACCAGCAGCGCCTGGTCGCCGCGCATCAGGCGGGTGGTCTCGTCCGGCACGAAGGAGCGCCCGCCCCGCACGATCAGGACCACGGCGGCGTCCTCGGGCAGCCGCAGCTCCGGGAGGTAGACCCCGTGCAGCCGGGACCCCGCGGGGATGGTCATCTGCATGAGGTCGGCGTCCAGCTCCTCCAGCGGGGCGGACTCCACCTGCACCTCGCGGGGGGTCAGCGGGGTGGCGATGCCGAGCCGGCGCGCCACCCAGGGCAGCGACCAGCCCTGCACGATCGTGAACACGACGACGAGCACGAACACGGTGTCGAACACCACGGTCGCCCCGGGCACGCCGGCGGTCAGGGGGAAGGTGGCCAGCACGATGGGGACGGCGCCGCGCAGCCCCGCCCAGGAGACGAACGCCTGCTGGGGCCAGGGCATGCGGAACCAGACCAGGCTGGCGGCGACCGACAGCGGGCGGGCCAGCAGCAGCAGCGCCAGCCCGACCAGCAGCGCCGGCCCCACGGCGCCGGTCAGGCGGTCCGGGGAGACCAGCAGCCCGAGCATCACGAACAGGCCGATCTGGGCCAGCGAGGCCATGCCCTCGGCGAACCCGATGCTCGCCGACCGGTGCGGCAGCGGCGCGTTGCCGAGGACCAGGCCGCACAGGTAGACGGCCACGAAGCCGGAGGTGTGCGCGAGCGCGGCCGAGGAGAAGGCCAGCACGCACAGGGCCAGCGTGGCCAGCGGGTAGAAGCCGGACAGCGGCAGCGCCGAGCGGCGCAGGAGTTCGACGCCGGCGAACCCGGTCACGACGCCGATGGCGGCGCCGCCGAGCAGCTCGCCGGCGATGATCAGGCCGGTCAGCCACCAGGCCTGCTCGGTGCCGGTCGTGAGCCGCTCGGCCAGCACGGTGACCAGCAGGATGACGGGGGCGTCGTTGAGGCCGCTCTCGACCTCCAGCGCCGCGGCCATGCGGCGCGGCAGCGGGAGGCGGCGCAGGGTGGCGAAGACGGCGGCGGCGTCGGTGGAGCTGACCACCGCCGCGAGCAGCAGGGCGAGCCCCCAGGAGAAGTCGAGCAGCCAGACCGCGATCGCCGCGGTGGCGACGACGCTGACCGCGACACCGACGGTGGCCAGCGCCAGCCCCGGCCCGATCGCCCGGCGGACGTCGGCCCAGCGGGTGGTCAGCCCGCCCTCGGCGAGGATCACCACGAGCGCGGCGACGCCGAGCGTCTGCGTCAGGGAGAAGTCCTCGAACTGGACGCCGGCGCCGGCCTCCCCCAGCGCCACCCCGAGGGCGAGGTAGAGCAGCAGGCTGGGCAGGCCCAGGCGGTCGGCGAGGCGCAGCGCCACCGCGGCGACGAGGACGACGAGCGCCCCGACGGCGAGCCCGACGGTGACCATCGTGTTCACCGCGCGCCCCGCTCCATGCGCGCAGTTTTCCGTACCGCGCCCGCTCCGGCCGGGAACGCACTCAGCCGCGCAGCGCCCCGGCCCAGCGCCAGTCGCCGTCGGGACCGAGGAACTCGACGCGCTGGACCTCCTCCTCGCGCTCGTCGTCCTCGGCCCACGCCAGGGCGTCCGCGTGCCGGTCGAACTCCCCCTCGGCCACCACGTCGCCCATCCCGTCGAGGAAGCGGTAGCGGGTCACGGCGGAAGGCTAGGCGCTGGGCGACCCGCCTGCGCGAACCCGGTTGTCGGCTCGGGGACAATGGGCGCCGTGAGTGATCCGCGCGCCACCGGCCCCTTCTCGGCCCTCCCCCCGCAGGTCGACCTGCCCGCGCTGGAGCAGGAGATCCTGCAGCGCTGGGAGGCCGACAAGGTCTTCGCCCGGTCGATGGAGAGCACCGCGGGGTCGCCGCAGTGGAACTTCTACGAGGGCCCGCCCACGGCCAACGGCCGCCCGGGCACCCACCACATCGAGGCGCGGGCGTTCAAGGACGTCTTCCCCCGGTTCAAGACCATGCAGGGCTGGCACGTGCCGCGCCGCGCCGGCTGGGACTGCCACGGCCTGCCGGTGGAGATCGCGGTCGAGCAGGAGCTCGGCTTCGCCGGCAAGCCCGACATCGAGCGCTACGGCATCGCCGAGTTCAACGCCCGCTGCCGCGAGTCGGTGGAGCGGCACGTGGACGCGTTCACCGAGCTGACCCGGCGGATGGGCTACTGGGTCGACCTGTCCACCGCCTACTGGACGATGGACCCGGCCTACATCGAGAGCGTCTGGTGGTCGCTCAAGCAGGTCTTCGAGAAGGGCCTGCTGGTCGAGGACCACCGGGTGGCCCCGTACTGCCCGCGCTGCGGCACCGGCCTGTCCGACCACGAGGTCGCGCAGGGCTACGAGTCGATCACCGACCCGTCGGTGTACGTGCGGCTGCCGGTCACCAGCGGCGAGTGGGCCGGCAAGGCCGACCTGCTCATCTGGACGACGACGCCGTGGACGCTGCCGTCGAACACCGCCGTCGCCGTCCACCCGGACGTGACGTACGCGGTGGCGCGCACGGACGCCGGCATCTTCGTCGTCGCCGAGCCGCTGCTGACCGCGGTCCTGGGCGAGGGCGCCGAGGTGCTGGCCCGCACGAGCGGCCGCGACTGGGAACGGGTGCACTACCGGCGGCCGTTCGACGTGGTCGAGTTCCCCGACGGGGACGCGCACTACGTCGTCCTGGCCGACTACGTGACCACCGAGGACGGCACCGGCCTGGTGCACCAGTCCCCCGCGTTCGGCGCCGACGACCTCGCGGTCTGCCGGGCCTACGGGCTGCCGGTGGTCAACCCGATCGACCCGTCGGGGCACTTCCTGCCCGAGGTCGGGCTGGTCGGCGGGCACTTCTTCAAGGCGGCGGATCCCGGCCTGGTCGAGGACCTGAAGAAGCGCGGCGTGCTCTTCCGCGAGCAGCGCTACGAGCACAGCTATCCGCACTGCTGGCGTTGCCACACGCCGCTCATGTACTACGCGCAGCCGTCCTGGTACATCCGGACCAGCGCGGTCAAGGGCCAGTTGCTCGCCGAGAACGAGCGCACGCACTGGTACCCGCCGACCATCCAGTGGGGGCGCTACGGCGACTGGCTGCGCAACAACGTCGACTGGGCGCTCTCCCGCGACCGGTACTGGGGCACCCCGCTGCCGATCTGGCGCAACGACGCCGACCCGTCGCGGGTGGTCGCCGTCGGCTCGCTGGCCGAGCTGTCCGAGCTGACCGGCCGCGACCTGTCCGACCTCGACCCGCACCGGCCGTTCATCGACGAGGTCACCTTCACGCTGCCCGGCGAGGAGGGCACCTTCCGGCGGGTGCCGCAGGTCATCGACGCCTGGTACGACTCCGGTTCGATGCCGTTCGCCCAGTGGGGCGCGCCGTACCGCAACGCCGAGGAGTTCGAGGCGGCCTACCCGGCCCAGTTCATCTGCGAGGCGATCGACCAGACCCGCGGCTGGTTCTACTCGCTCATGGCCGTCGGCACGCTCGTGTTCGGGAAGAGCTCCTACGAGAACGTCCTGTGCCTCGGCCACATCCTGGCCGAGGACGGCCGCAAGATGAGCAAGCACCTCGGCAACATCCTCGAGCCGATCCCGCTGATGGACCGGCACGGCGCCGACGCCGTCCGGTGGTTCATGCTGGCCGGCGGCTCGCCGTGGTCGGCCCGCCGGGTGGGGCACGAGACGCTGTCCGAGGTGGTCCGGAAGGTGCTGCTGACCTACTGGAACACCGCCAGCTTCTTCACCCTGTACGCCGAGACCAACGGCTGGGACCCGGCCGTCTCCCCCGCCCCGCCGCGGGCCGACCGGCCGCTGCTGGACCGCTGGGCGCTGGCCGAGCTGGCCTCGGTCACCGACGGGGTCACCCGGGCGCTCGAGGACTTCGACACCCAGGGCGCCGGCCGGCTGATCGCGCAGTTCGTCGACGACCTGTCCAACTGGTACGTCCGGCGCTCGCGCCGCCGGTTCTGGGACGGCGACCCGGCCGCGCTCGGCACGCTGCACGAGGTGCTCGACGGGCTGACCCGGCTCATGGCCCCGTTCACGCCCTTCGTCACCGAGGAGGTGTGGGGCCGGGCGGTCGCCCCGGGGCTGGTCGACGCGGCCGACTCCGTCCACCTCTCCTCGTGGCCGGCCGTCGACGAGGGCGCCCGCGACGAGCGGCTGGTCGAGCAGGTCGCCCTGGTGCGGCGACTGGTCGAGCTCGGCCGCGCCGCGCGGACCTCGGCGAAGGTGCGCACCCGGCAGCCGCTGGCCCGCGCCGTGGTCGCGGCGCCCGGCTGGCGGGACCTGCCGCGCGACCTGGTGGCCGAGGTGGCCGACGAGCTCAACGTCGCCGAGCTCTCCGAGCTGGCCGCGGTCGGCGGCGACCTGGTCGACGTGAGCGTGAAGATCGACTTCCGCGCCGTCGGACGGCGGCTCGGCAAGCAGGTGCAGGCCGTCGCGAAGGCGGTCGCCGGGGCCCACCCGGCGGAGCTGGTCGCCGCCTACCGGGCGGGGACGGCGACGGTCGAGGTCGACGGCGCGCCGGTGCGGCTGGAGGAGGGCGACCTGATCGTCACCGAGACCCCGCGCGAGGGCTGGACCGTGGCCAGCGGCGGCGGCCTCACCGTCGCGCTGGACCTGGAGCTCACCCCGGAACTGGAGCGCGCCGGCCTGGTGCGCGAGGCGGTCCGGCTGGTCCAGGAGGGCCGCAAGTCCAGCGGGCTCGCGGTCAGCGACCGGATCGAGCTGTGGTGGACGGCGGAGGGCGCGATGGCGCAGGCGCTGGCCGAACACGCCGAGCAGGTCGCCGGCGAGGTGCTCGCGGTCGCCGTCCACGCCCGCGAGGCCGGCCCGGGGACGGCGCTGGAGGGTCCCGACGGCTCCCGCTTCTGGCTCGCGAGGGCCACCGCCTGACCTCTAGGGACTTTCCGCGCGGAAAGTCCCGTTCGACCGCCCCCTGTGGACGACGACGGCGCGGGCACCCGAGGTTCGTTCACGCTGCGTCGGTGTCACGGATCCAAGCACTGCACGGTGTCTTCCTCGGGTCGCACGCGGTCGCCGAAGGTGCCGCCACCGAGAAGCAGCTCAAGTCGGGGCTCTACCGCCGCCTGCTGCGCAACGTCTATGCGGATCCGGGCATCCCGGTCAACCATCAGCTGCGCGCCCGGGCCGCGGGACTCCTCATGCCCGCTGATGCGGCACTGGGGGGCCGGTCCGCAGCCGCTTGGTACGGGGCGCCCTTCGCCGCGGTGACCGAGCCCGTCGTCGTCCTGGTGGCGCCGGATTCCGCCTGGCGAGGCCCGAGTGGTGTGCGGGTCCATCGAACGGAATTGGCGCCGAACGAGGTCACCCTCGCCGACGACCTCCGCCTCACGACGGCGCTGCGGACGGCCTGGGACGTGGCGACCCTGGAAACGGTGGCCACCGCCGTAGGCCTGCTCGATGCCATGGCCGGAGCCGGCACCCTGGACGTGGCCGCATTCGGCAGACTGACCGACACCGCACGGGGTCGTTGGCGGTCGAGCCGCGCGGCCGTGGTCGCTCCACTGATCGACGGCCGCAGCGAGAGCCCGCCGGAGTCCTGGGTGCGCGTGGCCTGCATCAGAGGAGGGTTGCCGCTTCCGGTGCCTCAGTACGTCGTCATGGAGTCCGGGGAGTTCCTGGGACGGGTCGACCTGGCCTGGCCAGAAGCTCGGCTCGTCGTGGAGTACGAGGGCGCCTACCACTTCGAGGGCATGCAGATCCGGCGGGACGACGAGCGCTACCGCCGGCTGGTCGCGGCCGGTTGGCGCGTGATCCGGCTCAGCGCGGCCGATCTGCGCGACATGACGGCTGTCGTCACCCGGATCGCCGCAGCTCTCTGAGGACTTTCGGCGCGGAAAGTCCCAGGGACGAGGGCCTTCCCTCAGGCTCTTCGGCGGGCGCGCTCGCGCTCGGCGGTGGCGCGGTCGGGCGAGCAGACGCCGCAGGGGGTGAAGCCGTCGGTGCGAGCCTCGTCGATCGGCAGCGGGATCGCGGTCTGGCCGGCGAGGCGGCGGCAGTCGGCCAGGTGGTAGCGCGGGTGCTCGTCGACGACGAACACCTCGTCCTTGAGGTCGACGACGAGCAGCAGGTCGGTGACCTCGACGTCCTCGACCGGCGGCTCGCCCTTCGCCTCGGTGGCGGGCGCGTGCGGCGGGGTCACCGGGGCGCGCTCGACGGCTTCCGGCTCGGCGGCGGCCGCGGCCTGGCCGTCGGCGTCCGGCCCGGTGGGCGCGGCGGGGGCATCCGGGGTGGCACCGGGGACCTCGGCAGTGGTGGCCAGGTCGGCGGGGCGGCGTCCCCGGGACGCCTCCGCGGCCAGGCCGCGCCGCGAGAGCACCAGGAGGACGGCGGCCGCGGCGCAGACCGCCACGGTGGCCCAGTAGAGCACCGTCGTCCCCGTGGCGAGCCCGGCGACGAACAGGCCGAGCCCCAGCAGCACGAGCAGCCCCGCAGCCAAGATCACGCCTGCACGATAACCGCGGGGAACGACAGCGGCCCCCGGACACGAGGTCCGGGGGCCGCTGGGCGAGCCTGGGGGCGTCAGGCGCCCGCGTGCTGCGTCTGCCGGCTGTTGATCGCCGGCTCCGCGGAACCGCGGCTGTCGAGGTCGCGCAGGTGCGACTCGAGGTAGGAGCGCAGGCGGGTGCGGTACTCGCGCTCGAAGGTGCGCAGCTCCTCGATCTTGCGCTCGAGGCTGGTGCGCTTCTCCTCCAGCGTGCTGACCGCCTCGGCGTGCCGGCGCTCGGCGTCCTGCTCGAGGGCGGCCGCCTTGGCGCGCGCCTCGCGCTCCATCGTGTCGGCGCGGGTGCGGGCGTCGCCGACCATCGAGTCGGCGCGGTGCTTGGCCTCGCTGACCATCTGCTCGCTCTTGGCCCGCGCGTCGGACATCAGCCGCTCGCTGTTGGTCTTCGCGCTGACCAGCATCTGCTCGGCCTGGGTCTTGGCCTCGTTGACGTACCGGTCGGCGGTCTCGGTGGCCAGCGCCAGCATCCGGGAGGCCCGGGCGCTGTCGTCCTCGCGCGGGGCCGCGACGGCCGGCGGCGGGGGCGCCTGGACGACGGGGGCCGGCGCCGGCGGCTCGGGGCGCTCGTCCACCCGCGGGGCGGCGGCGCGGCTGCCGCTGGCGCGCAGCTCGTTGTTCTCCTCGATCAGGCGGGCGAGCTCGGCCTCCACGACGTCGAGGAAGGCGTCCACCTCGTCCTCGTCGTAGCCGCGCTTGCCGATCGGCGGCTTCTTGAAGACGACGTTGTGCACGTCGGCAGGCGTCAGTGGCATCGGGTCACCTCGGGTCGGACGGCGGGAACAGGGTCGTTCTCGGGCGAGCGGCGGTGGACCACGCACCTGGTGCGGCCTGCGCCCCTGGGCTGTCGTTCGGTCACAGGGGGTTAGCGAGCGACAACGTGAAGCTGCGAAGGATGAGTACGGCGATGAGCAGCACCATAAACCCGAGGTCCAAACGGACCGACCCCAGGTTCAAGGGCGGGATCACCTTGCGGATGGCCTTCAGCGGGGGGTCCGTCGTCGAGTAGACGACCTCCAGACCCGCTGCGACCAGGCCCTGCGGGCGCCAGCTCCGCGCCAGCACCATCACCCAGTCGACGACGAAACGGGCGAACAGCAGCACGAGGAAGACGAGCAGCACCGAGGAGACGATCTGCCAGAAGAGAGCCACGGTCCTCGCTCGTTCGGGGCACCTCGCGTGCCGTTGTCACCTGCCTGCCAACGCCTCAGGACTGGTTGAAGAACCCGCCCTCGCGGATCCGCGCCTTGTCCTCGG
The DNA here is from genome assembly GCF_059428245.1 of Geodermatophilus sp. SMS 5-13. Lineage (NCBI taxonomy): Bacteria > Bacillati > Actinomycetota > Actinomycetes > Geodermatophilales > Geodermatophilaceae > Geodermatophilus > Geodermatophilus sp. SMS 5-13. The sequence goes on along the minus strand of NZ_CP165729.1, from coordinate 2,342,608 downwards.
CGGTCACGTCGACGTCCCTCGGGCTGAGCAGGAACACCTTCGCCGTGACCCGCTCGATACTACCGCGAAGTCCGAAGATGAGACCCGCGGCGAAGTCGACGAGCCGCTTGGCGTCGGCGTCGTCGAGCTCGGTGAGGTTCATGATGACCGGGCAGCCCTCGCGGAACCGCTCGCCGATCTCGCGCGCCTCGTTGTAGGTGCGCGGGTGCACGGTGGTGATCCGGTAGGTCTTCGGGGGCGCGGGCGCCGGCTCCGGAGCGGCCGCGACCGGCTCGCGGACGGCCAGCCCGGCCGCGCCGACACCGGCGGACGAGCCGCTGCCGAGGCTGCTGCCCGTGCGGACGGCGCCGGCGGTGGACCCGGAGGGGGCCAGGCCCAGCGGCGGGCGCGCGGTGCTCGGCCGGCGCGCGGTCACCGGCTCGGGCTCGCGCGCCGGCGGCGGCTCCTCGGCGTCGAGCTCGTCGTCGGCGTAGCCGGCGCCGTAGTGCTCGTCGGCGAAGTTCTTGTCGGCGTACCGGTCGTCGGGGTAGTCGGCGGTCCCGTAGCGGGAGTCCTCGTACCGGCCGTAACGGCGGTCGTCGGCGCGCTCGGGGTAGTCGGCCTGGCGGGCGTCGTACCGGCCGTAGGCCCGGGCGTCGTCGTCCTCGACGAGCCCGAGATAGATACCCATCCTGCGCATGGCTCCGGCCATCGGACCTCCCCCTCTACTGGTGTCCTCAGCGTCGCGGTCGTTTCGTCAACTTCGTCCAACGAGACATCACACTCGTGGGTCGTCCGTGTCCCGTGTGACTGGTGTGACTCGTGTGGCTGGGATCCCCCGATCCTCACCGGAGGGTAGGGGGCGCGCGCCGAAGATCGCGGTTCCGACACGCACGAGCGTCGCGCCGGATGCGATCGCCGCCTCCAGGTCCTCGCTCATGCCGGCCGACAGCTCGGTGGCCCCCGGGTGGTCGGCCCGCACCCGCTCGGCGAGCGCGGCCAGGCGGGCGAAGGCGGGGCCGGGCTCCACCCCGCGGGGCGCCACGGCCATGAGGCCCCGCAGCCGCAGCCCGTCCAGCCCGGCGACGGCGTCGGCCAGGCCGGGGACGTCGGCCGGGTCGGCGCCGCCGCGGGCGGCCTCCTCCCCCGCCGGGCCGCCGAGGTCGACCTGCAGGAGGACGTCGACCGGCCGCCCGCCGGCCTCGCCGGCGCGGGCCAGGGTCTCGGCCAGCGACAGCCGGTCGACCGAGTGGACGACGGCGCCGAGCCGGGCGACGGCGGCGGCCTTGTTGCGCTGCAGCTGCCCCACGAAGTGCCAGCGCACGGGAACGTCGGTCAGCTCGGCGGCCTTGGCCAGCAGTTCCTGGGCCCGGTTCTCGCCGAAGTCGGCCTGGCCGAGCGCGGCCAGCGCGCGGACGTCGCCGGCCGGCCAGGTCTTGCTGACCGCGACCAGCCGCACCCCCGCCGGGTCCCGCCCGGCGGCCCGGGCGGCCGCGGCGATCCGCTCCCGCACGGCGCGCAGGTTCTCCTCGAAGCGGCTCGCAGACACGGGTGCATCGTCGCAGCGAGACCGGACGCCCGCGGTCATGGCCAGATCAGCTCAGCCAGACGAGACCGGCCTGGCGGCCCGTGACGCCGTCGCGGCGGTGGGAGAAGAGGAAACGGTCCTCGACGGTGCACCGGGGGTCGTGCACGACCTGCCCGACGCCGGCCCGGCCCAGCTGCTCGGCCACGCCGGCCCGCAGGTCCAGGCCGGGTGTCCCCTGACGGGTGCGGACCGCGGCGCCCGGCGCCACCCGCGCCACCTCGGCCTGCATCGCGGCGGGCACCTCGTAGCAGGCACCGCAGACGGCCGGGCCCAGCAGCGCGGTGATGTTCCGCGGGCGGGCGCCGAGCCGGCCCATCGCGGCGAGCGCGGCGGGCACCACCTTCTGCCGCAGACCCTCGCGCCCGGCGTGCACCGCGGCGACCACCCCGGCGTCGGCGTCGCTGAGAAGCACCGGCACGCAGTCGGCGACCAGCACGCACAGCACCAGCCCCGGCTGCGCCGTCACCAGGGCGTCGGCGTCGGGCAGCGGCGCCTCCTGCGGCCGGTCCACGACGGCGACGCCGGCGCCGTGCACCTGGGTCATCCAGACCAGCCGCTCCCCCGGCACGCCCAGCTCCCGGGCGAGCCGCTCGCGGTTGGCGGCGACGTCCTCCGGCCGGTCGCCGACGTGCGCGCCGAGGTTGAACGAGTCGTACGGAGACGCGGACCGGCCGCCCCGCCGATCGGTGACGACCTTGCGGGGTCGCACCGACGGCGAGGCGGCCGGGGACGAGGTCATGCGCGTCACGCTACGGCCCCGCTGCAGGGTCCCGCGCCGAGCGGGCGGGGCGTGGGGGCAGCGGGGTCCTTTCAGTTGCGCAGGAACTCCGGGATGTCGAGCTCCTCCTCGAAGTCCTCGCTGGACAGCGGCCGGCGGCCGGTGACCGACCCGGAGACCGGCGGCAGCGGCGGGACGGTGAGCGGCGCGGCGGGCCGCGCCGGCACGGCGGGCGCCGGCGGGACGACCGGGGCCGGCGGGGGCACCGGCGCCGCGGCCGCGGCCGACGCGGTCGCGCCCGAGGTCGCCGGCGAGCCGAGCAGGCGCTCCCCCGTGGCGATCGGGGCGGCGACCGGCGCGACCGGCGCGGCCGGCGTCCGGTGCGGCAGGCCCGGGGTGAACGCGCCCGCGGCGGAGGTGCCGGCCGGTACCGCGGCGACCCCGGCGTCCTTGCGGCTGCTGGGCCGCCCGCCGTCGAAGCCGGCGGCGATGACCGTCACCCGCACCTCGTCACCCAGGGCGTCGTCGATGACCGCGCCGAAGATGATGTTGGCGTCGGAGTGCGCGGCGTCGGAGACCAGCGAGGCGGCCTCGTTGATCTCGAACAGGCCGAGGTCCGAGCCGCCGGAGATCGACAGCAGAACGCCGTGCGCGCCCTCCATCGAGGCCTCGAGCAGCGGGCTGGCGATCGCCTGCTCGGCGGCGAGCAGGGCACGGTTGTCCCCGCGGGCGCTGCCGATGCCCATCAGCGCCGACCCGGCCCCGGACATGACCGACTTGACGTCGGCGAAGTCCAGGTTGATCAGGCCGGGCGTGGTGATCAGGTCGGTGATGCCCTGGACACCGGAGAGCAGCACCTGGTCGGCCGTCCGGAAGGCGTCCATGACGCTGACGTTGCGGTCGCCCAGCTGCAGCAGCCGGTCGTTCGGGATCACGATGAGCGTGTCGCACTCGTTGCGCAGCTCCTCGATGCCGGACTCGGCCTGCACCGCGCGCCGCTTGCCCTCGAAGGCGAACGGGCGGGTGACGACGCCGATGGTCAGCGCACCGAGCTTGCGCGCGATCGAGGCGACGACCGGCGCACCGCCGGTGCCCGTGCCACCGCCCTCGCCCGCGGTCACGAAGACCATGTCGGCGCCCTTGAGCACCTCCTCGATCTCCTCGCGGTGGTCCTCGGCGGCCTGGCGGCCCACGTCGGGCTGCGCGCCGGCGCCGAGGCCGCGGGTGAGCTCGCGGCCGACGTCGAGCTTGACGTCGGCGTCGCTCATCAGCAGCGCCTGGGCGTCGGTGTTGATGGCGATGAACTCGACCCCCTTGAGGCCGACCTCGATCATCCGGTTGACCGCGTTCACCCCGCCGCCGCCGATGCCGACGACCTTGATGACCGCTAGATAGTTGTGCGGAGGTGTCATGCGGCGCTCCCCAACGTGGACCCTCATCCTCAAGTACAGGCTTACAGTTATGTCAACTCGGTCGACGGAGAGGAAGTTAGGCAGGCCGGAGGGGCGGCACAAACACCCCGAGGCGATCGGCGTGTCGGTGGCACGAGTTCTCACCGACCTCAGGCGACCCGTTCGTCACAAGGGCCTCACGAAGTGTGACGACCCGCCCCGGAAACGTCTCATGGCGGGCTCCAGGGTCCGGCGCGGCGTCGTCCGCAGTCGTGGCAGATCTCTTCCTGCACCGGGCGTGTCGCGCGTGTCGAGCGTGTCGGCTGAGACGGGTGTGACCAACCCTCCATCAGGCCCGAGGGATGCGACCGAGGAGGTAGAACTCCTCGTTCGGCGGGATCGCCGCCCAGTGCGCCAGCCGGTTGGACAGCGCGAAGAGAGCGACGATCGCGCCGACGTCCCAGACGTCGTCCTCGGTGAGGCCGTGACCGCGCAGCCGGTCGGCGTCCGCGGCGGTCACCGCGGCCGGCTCGACGGCCAGCCGGACCGCCACGTCGAGCACGTCGTGCTGGCGGGGCGACAGCGGCGCCTTGCGCCAGTCGACCGCGACCTGGTCGGCCAGGTACGGGTCGCGGTTGCGGATCCGCGCGATGGCGCCGTGCGCGACGACGCAGTACAGGCAGTCGTTGGCCGCGCTGGTGGCGACGACGATCAGCTCGCGGTCGCCCTTCGACAGCCCCGGCGTCTCCTTGTCCATGAGCGCGTCGTGGTAGGCGAAGAAGGCCGCCGCCTCCGCCGGGCGCCAGGACAGCGCCCCGAAGATGTTCGGCAGGAACCCGGAGCGCTCCTCGACCTCGGCATAGCGCTCGCGCAGCTCGCCGGGCAGCTGCTCGGTGGGGACGACGGGGAAACGGCTGATCGGTCCGGCGTCGGACGGCGCGGCGTCGCTCATGCCGCCATGCTCCGTCGGGAGCTAGCGGAGCACCACCGCGTCCGGCGCGCTGACGTCGATGGTCTCGGCCGGCTCGAGGGTCCCCGCCGAGAGCTGGTCGAGCAGCGCCGAGAGGACCCTGCCCTTCGCGGCGCTGTCGCCGCCGTCCCCCCAGCGGACCGTCGTCCCGTCGGTCAGCGTCAGCGTGACGTCCTCGCCGCTGGTGGCGCTCGCGCCGACGACGTCGGCGCGGACGTCGCGGGGCAGCGACGCCAGCGCGGCCAGCCCCGCCTCGGTGGCGCGGTCCCCCGGGCCCGGGTCCGGCACGTCCAGCGGCACCACGCCGGGCGGCGGGTCGCCGGTGATGGTGTCGAACAACACGGCCTCGTCGTCGACCAGGTAGCGCTGCCCGCCGGCCTCGACGACGGCGAGCGCCGACCGCTCGGTCACCGTGATCACCACGCTGGCGGGCCACCCGCGGCTCACCTGGACCGCGGCGATCTGCGGCAGCCGGGCCACGCGGGCGCGGGCGGCGTCGGTGTCCACGCGGAGCAGCGGCGTCCCCGTGGCCACCCCCGCGGCGTCGCGGACCTCGTCCGCGGTGAGCGACACCGCGCCGTCCACCCGCACCGTGCGGACGGCGAGCACCGGGCCGGCCCACAGCACCCACGCCACGGAAGCCAGCAGCGGGACGACGAGCAGCGCGCGCAGCCGGCGCTGGCGACGGCTCCGGACGCGGCGACGGCGGTTGGCGGCCGGCGCGGGCCGGGCGCGGCGGCTCGCCTCGGGCCGGGCCGCCGGCCCCCGCGCGCGGTCACGCGTGGTCGTGCCGGCGCGGTTCACCGCTCGGCGTCCGCGGACTCGGGGAGGTCGGCCCGCCGCAGGGCCTCGAGCACCTCCGGCCCCACCATCGACACGTCGCCGGCGCCCATGGTGACCACCAGGTCGCCGGGACGGGCGCGGGCGGCCAGCGCCGGGGCGGCGGCCGACCAGGAGGGCTCGAAGAGCACCCGGCCGGGCGGCAGCGGGACGGCGTCGGCGACCAGCGCGCCGGTGATCCCGGGAACCGGGTCCTCCCGGGCGCCGTAGACGTCCATCACCACGACGTCGTCGGCCAGGGCGAGCGCGTCGCCGAAGCCGTCGGCGAACTCGCGGGTGCGGCTGTAGAGGTGCGGCTGGAAGGCGACGACGAGCCGCCCGTCGCCGGCCACCGCCCGGGCCGCGGCCAGCTGCGCGCGGACCTCGGTCGGATGGTGGGCGTAGTCGTCGTAGACGCGCACCCCGCCGGCCACGCCCTTGAGCTCGAAGCGGCGGTGCACCCCGCCGAAGCGGCCGAGCCCCTCGACCAGCCCGGCGAGCGGCAGGCCCAGCTCCAGGCCCGCGAGCAGCGCGGCCGCGCTGTTGCGGGCCATGTGCTCCCCCGGCACCCGGATGCGCACCCGGCCGAGGTCGGTGCCGTCGAGGACGGCGGTGTAGGACGTCCCGTCGCCGGCCACGTCGAGGTCGGTCAGCCGCAGGTCGGCGTCCTCGGCGGTGCCGTAGGTGCGCACCCGGGCCGGCGTCGGCACCCCCCGCAGCCGGGCCGCGCCGGGGTCGTCGGCGCAGAGCACCACGAAGCCGTCGGGGTGCACGGTCTGCAGGAACCGGTCGAAGGCGGCCTCGACCGCCGCCAGGTCGCCGTAGTTGTCGAGGTGGTCGGCCTCGACGTTGGTGACGATCCCGGCGTGCGGGGCGAGCAGCAGGAACGACCGGTCGCTCTCGTCGGCCTCGGCGACGAACACGTCGCCCTGCCCCGCGTGCGCGTTGCTGCCGGACTCGTTGAGGTCGCCGCCGATGGCGAACGACGGATCGACCCCGCAGGCCTGCACGGCGACGGTGAGCATCGAGGTGGTGGAGGTCTTGCCGTGGGTGCCGGCGACGGCGACGCTGCGCCGGCCGGCCATGACCGCGGCGAGGGCGACCGCGCGCGGCAGCACCCGCAGGCCCCGCGCCCGGGCGGCGGCCAGCTCGGGGTTGTCGTCGCGGATCGCGGTGGAGACGACGACGGTGTCCGCGTCGCCGAGGTGCGCCGGGTCGTGGCCCACCTCCACCCGCGCCCCGAGCGCGCGCAGCGCCAGCAGGGTCGGGGTGTCCCGCCGGTCGCTGCCGGACACCACCACGCCGCGGGCGAGCAGGATCCGCGCGATGCCGCTCATGCCGGCCCCGCCGATGCCGACGAAGTGCACCGCGCCGAGCTCGCCCGGCGCGGGCACCGGCGCGTTCCAGGCGGCCACGTCAGCCGCGGGCACGGGCCACCTCCAGCACGATGTCGGCGAGCCGCTCGTCGGCGTCCGGCGCCCCGGCGGCCTTGGCACCCGCCGCGTAGCCCGCCAGCGCGCCGGGGTCGGTGAGCAGCGGCACGAGGTGCTCGGCGATCCAGGCCGGGCTCAGGTCGGCGTCGTCCACCAGCAGCCCTCCCCCGGCCTCGACCAGCGGCAGGGCGTTGCGGCGCTGCTCGCCGTTGCCGATCGGCAGCGGCACGAAGGCCGCCGGCAGCCCGACGGCGGCCAGCTCGGCGACGGTCACCGCGCCGGCCCGGCACAGGGCGAGGTCGGCGGCGGCGTAGGCGAGGTCCATGCGTTCCAGGTAGTCGACCACGACGTACGGCGCGCCGCCCGCCGGGCGCGGGGGCACGGTCACGTCGGTGTTCTTCGGCCCGCGCGCGTGCAGCACCTGCGCCCCGGCCGCGGTGAGCGCGTCGGCGGCGCCGACGGCGGCCCGGTTGAGCGAGGCGGCGCCCTGCGAGCCCCCGAACACGAGCAGGGTCGGCCGCTCGGCGTCCAGGCCGAACTCCGCCCGGGCCTCCGCCCGCCGCGCGGGGCGGTCCAGGCCGGTGATCGTCCGCCGCAGCGGCATGCCCACGTGCTCGCCGCGGTGCAGCGGCGTCCCGGGGACGGTGACCGCCACCCGCTCGGCCAGCCGGGCGCCGATGCGGTTGGCCAGGCCGGGCAGCGCGTTCTGCTCGTGCACCACCACCGGGACCTTGGCCCGCCGCGCCGCGAGGTAGGCAGGCAGGGCGACGTAGCCGCCGAAGCCCACGACGACGTCGGCGGCGAGCCGGGTGAGCAGCTCCCGGGTCTCGCGGACGGCGCCCACGACCCGGCCGGGCACCTTGAGCAGGTCCGGGGTCGGCTTGCGCGGCAGCGGGACCGGCGGGATGAGCCGCAGGTCGTAGCCGCGGGCGGGGACCAGCCGGGTCTCCATGCCGCGCGCGGTGCCCAGGCAGGTGATGCGCACGCCCTCGTCGCGTCGGCGCAGCGCGTCGGCCAGCGCCAGCATCGGCTCGATGTGCCCGCCGGTGCCGCCGCCGGCCAGCACGATGCTCAGCTCGCTCACCGCGGCCTCCCCGGCCGGCGGGCGGGGCCGGGCACCGGCGTCCCGGGGCCCGGCACCGGCCGCCGCGGCGCGGCGCGGCCGCGGTCCTCGGCGGGCGGGCGGGGGCGCGCGGGCCCGGGGACGCTGCGCTCCCGCGGGGCGGCCCCCTCGGTCACCTTCGCGACGGTGCGGCGCCCCGCGACGACCGGACGGCGACCGGCCCGCTCCCCCGCGTCGGGGCGGCCGGCGGGCGCGGAACGGCGGCGGGCCCGGACCGGGTCGACCGCGGCCGCCGGCACGGGCAGCAGCCAGCGCGCGAGCCGGCCGCGGGAGCGCCGCTGCTGCGACTCGATGGCGGCCGGCTCCGAGCGGGCGAAGCGGGCCAGCAGGCCGACGATGAACAGGGTGAGCACCAGCGACGTCCCCCCGGCGGAGACCAGGGGCAGGGTGACGCCGGTGACCGGCAGCAGCCCGACCACGTAGCCCATGTTCATGGTCGCCTGGCCGACCAGCCAGGTGGTGATGGCGATGCTGGCCAGCTGCACGAACCGGTCGGTGGAGCGGCGGGCGATGCGGAAACCGGCGTAGGCCAGGACCCCGTAGAGGGTCACCACGACCAGGCAGCCGAGGAAGCCGAGCTCCTCGCCGATGATCGCGAAGATGTAGTCGGACTCCCCGTAGGGCAGCAGGCCCCACTTCATCCGGCTGTTGCCGAGACCGACGCCCCAGAAGCCGCCGGTCGCCAGGGCGTAGAGGCCGCGCACCGCCTGGTAGCCGGAGTTGGAGGCGTCGGCGAACGGGTCGAGGAACGAGGTGACCCGGGCCCACCGGTAGGGCTCGCTGATCAGGTAGGCGATCCCGGCCAGCCCCACCGCGCCGAGGCCGAGCCAGACCTTGAGCCGGGCGCCGCCGGCCCACAGCAGGGCGACCAGGATGACCGCGAAGGTCATCACGCCGCCGAAGTCGGGCTCGGCCAGCAGCAGCAGGGCGATCAGCCCGAAGGCCGGCACCAGCGGCAGCAGCAGCGACTTCGTGGTCAGGTAGCGGTCGCGCGTGGCCAGCATGTGCGCGCCCCACAGCGCGAACGCCAGCTTGGCCGGCTCCGAGGGCTGCAGGTGCGCGACGCCGAGGTCGAACCACTGACGGGCGCCGTTGAGCCGCACGCCGACGACCAGCACGAGCAGCAGCGCGAGCAGCGAGGCGAGCATCGCCCAGCCCGACCACCGGCGCAGGAAGCCCACCGGCAGCCGCAGCGCCACGAGCAGGGCCACCGCGCCCAGCCCGGCCCAGGTGAGCTGCTCGACGCCGGGCCGCCAGGCCGACTGCTCGTCGAGGGCCGCCTTGACCGCCGAGGCGGAGAAGACCATGACCAGGCCGATCGCCAGCAGCAGACCGGCCGCGCCCAGCACCAGGTGGCAGCTGGTCATCGGGCCGGCCAGCCAGTCCGGTCCCTGCAGCCGGCGGACCCGGTAGCGGCGGGCGGTGCCGGCCGCGGACGGGCCGGTGGCGGTGGCGCGGGGGCGGGTGCTCGCGGTCATCGGGCGCTCAGCCCAGCTCGCGCACCGCGTCGGCGAAGGCGCGGCCGCGGTGCGCGTAGTCGGTGAACACGTCCATCGACGCCGCCGCGGGCGCCAGCAGGACGGTGTCGCCGGGCCGGGCCAGCCGGGCGGCCTCCGCCACAGCCGCCCGCATGGTCTGCTCCGCGGTGCGCCCCATCCCCTCATCGTCGCCGCTCGGCACCTCCACCCGCGGAACCGCCGGGGCGTGTCGCGCCAGCGAACGGACCAGTTCGGCCCGGTCGCGGCCCAGCAGCACCGCCCCGGCCAGGCGTGGCGCGACCGCGGCGACCAGCGGGTCGACGTCGGCGCCCTTGAGCAGGCCGCCGGCGATCCAGACCACGCGTGGATAGGCGGCCAGCGAGGCGCCGGCGGCGTGCGGGTTGGTCGCCTTGCTGTCGTCGACGTAGTCCACGCCGGCCACGGTGGCGATCCGCACGTTGCGGTGGGCGCCACCGCGGAAGCCGGCCAGGCCGCGGCCGACCGCCTCGGCGGGCACCCCGGCGGCCCGCGCCAGGGCGGCGGCGGCCAGCGCGTTCACGGTGTTGTGCGGCCCGGGGACCTGCAGCGCTCCCTGCTCGAGCAGCACCTCCCCCGCGGGGTCGTCGGCGAAGGCGCGGTCGACCAGGGCGCCGTCCCGGACGCCGAGCTGGCCGGCCGCCGGCTCGCCGAGGGTCACCGTCACCGGGCGCGGGTGCGCGGCGACCAGCGCGGCCGCGACGGGGTCTCCCGCGTCGGCGACGGCCACCCGCGCGCCGCGGAGGATGCGCGCCTTGGCGTCCCGGTAGGCGGCGAAGGAGCCGTGCCAGTCGGTGTGGTCGTCGGCCACGTTGAGGACGGCGGCCGCCTCCGGGGCCAGCGTGCTCGACCAGTGCAGCTGGAAGCTCGACAGCTCGACGGCCAGCGCGTCGTAGGCGGGGGCGCCGTCCGCCCCGGTCTCGGTGACCACCTCGACCAGCGGACGGCCGACGTTGCCCGCCGCGACCGCCCGCCGTCCCCCGGCGACCAGGATCGCCTCGAGCATGGTGACCGTCGTCGTCTTGCCGTTGGTGCCGGTGACCGCCAGCCACGGGGCGGGCGGCTCGGAACGCAGCCGCCAGGCGAGCTCCGGCTCGCCGATCACCTCGACCCCCCGGCGGCCGGCGTCGGCCAGCAGCGGCGCGTCGGGCCGCCAGCCGGGCGAGGTGACCACCAGGTCGGTGCCGGACGGCGTCTCGGCCAGCGCGCCGAGCCACTCGGCGCCGCCCTCGAGCAGCGGGTCGACCGCGGAGGGGCGGGCGGCGTCGGCGAGCAGCACCCGGGCGCCGCGGGCGAGCAGCACGCGGGCCGCCGCTGCTCCGGACACGCCCAGGCCGGCGACGAGCACGGTCCGGCCGGAGAGCTCCACCGCCTACAGCCCCACGACCGACAGCCAGTCGGCGTAGAACAGGCCGATCCCGAAGGCCACCGCCATGCCGGTCACCAGCCAGAACCGGACGATCACGGTGTTCTCGGTCCAGCCGGCGAGCTCGAAGTGGTGGTGCAGCGGCGCCATCCGGAACACCCGGCGGCGGGTGGCGCGGAAGAACGCGACCTGGATGACCACCGACAGCGTCACCGCGACGAACAGCCCCCCGAGGACGACGAGCAGCAGCTCGGTGCGGGTGACGATGGCCAGGCCGGAGAGCAGCCCGCCGAGCGCGAGCGAGCCGGTGTCGCCCATGAAGATCCGCGCCGGGCTGGTGTTCCACCACAGGAAGCCCAGGCAGGCGCCGAGCGCCGCGGCGGCCACCAGCGTCACGTCGAGGGGGTCGCGGACCGCGTAGCAGCCGTCGACCAGCTCGTTGGTGCAGTCGTGGGTGAACTGCCAGAAGGAGATGAAGACGTAGGCGGCGAAGACCATGGCCGCGCAGCCCGAGGCCAGGCCGTCGAGGCCGTCGGTGAGGTTGACCGCGTTGGAGAAGCCGGCGATGAACAGGTAGGCCAGGATCACGAACCCGACCGCGCCGAGGCCCATCGGCGCGATGTCGCGCACGAAGGAGACGCTCGTCGACGCCGGCGACATCCCGTCGCTCTGGAAGTTGAGCGCCAGGATCGCGAAGCTGACACCGACGACGAGCTGCCCGACCAGCTTGGCGGTCTTGTTCAGGCCCAGGCTGCGGCGGAAGCGGATCTTCAGGTAGTCGTCGAGGAAGCCGACGGTGCCCATGCCGACCATGAGGTAGAGCAGCAGGATCCCGCTGGTGGTCACCCCGCGCCCGGGCTGGTCGAGCAGGAACAGGTGGGCGATGAGGTAGCCGCCGACCGTGGCGCCGACGATCACCGTGCCGCCCATCGTGGGCGTGCCCTTCTTGGACAGGTGGCTCTCGGGCCCGTCGTCCCGGATCTCCTGCCCCAGGCCGTGCCGGCGGAACGCGCGGATGGCCAGCGGGGTGAGCAGGATCGACATGATCAGGCCGAAACCGCCGGCGATGAGGACCGACTTCACGCGCCTGCCCCGGCCGTCAGCAGGTCCTCGGCGAGGCGCTCCAGCCCGTACGAGCGGCTGGCCTTCACCAGGACCACGTCGCCGGGGCGCAGCAGCTCCGACAGCAGGTGGCGGGCGGCAGCCCGGTCCGGCACGTGCACCGACTCCTCTCCTGGCCGCCTTCCGGCGGCCGCTGCCCCGCTCGCTATGCCTACCGCATCGGCGCCGACGGCGACCACGAGGTCCACCCCCGCCGCCGCCGCGTCGCGGCCGAGCCGCTCGTGCTCCTGCCCGCCGCCGGGGCCCAGCTCGGCCATCCCGCCGAGGACGGCGATCCGCCGCTCCCCCGGCAGCGCGGCGAGCGCGGCCAGCGCCGCGCGCATCGACTCGGGGTTGGCGTTGTAGGCGTCGTTGACGACGGTGACGCCGTCCGGACGGCGGGTGACCTCCATGCGCCACCGGCTGCGCGGCTCGGCGGCCGACAGGGCGGCGGCGACGTCGGCCGGCGCCATGCCGAGCGCGAGCGCCGCGCCGGCGGCCGAGAGCGCGTTGGCGACCTGGTGCTCGCCGACCACCCGCAGCGCGACGTCGCGCTCCTCCCCCGCGGCGGCGAGGGTGAACCGGGCGCGGCCGAGCTCGTCCAGCCGCACCCCGGTCGCGCGGACGTCGGCATCGGCGGCGCGGGCGGTCGTGCACACGCGGGCGCGGGTCCGCGGGGCCATGCCGATCACCCGCGGGTCGTCGGCGTTGAGGACGGCGGTGCCGTGCTCGGGCAGCGCCTCCACCAGCTCGCCCTTGGCCTGCGCGATGACCTCGGCGGAGCCGAACTCGCCGAGGTGGGCCGAGCCGACGTTGAGGACGACGCCCACCTCGGGCCGGGCGACGCGGCACAGCCGGGCGATGTGCCCGGGCCCGCGCGAGCCCATCTCGAGCACGAGGAATCGGGTGGCCTCGTCGGCGGACAGCACGGTCAGCGGGAGGCCGATGTCGTTGTTGTAGGACCCCGGCGGGCTGACCGTCGGGCCGGCGGCGGCGAGCACCTGGCCGAGCAGGTCCTTGGTCGAGGTCTTGCCGGAGGAGCCGGTGATGCCGACCGTGCGCAGGCCGGCGTCGGTCAGCCGGCCGTGGACCGCCGAGGCCAGCCTGCCGAGGGCGGCCACCGGGTCGTCGACGACGACCGTCGGCAGCGCGGGGTCCGGCCGGGTGGTGAGCGCGGCGACGGCGCCGGCCGCGGCGGCCGCGGCGAGGAAGTCGTGGCCGTCCACCCGCTCCCCCGGCAGCGCGACGAACAGGTCGCCGGGGCCGACCGTGCGGGAGTCGACGGTGACGGCGCCGGTCACGGTGGCGTCGGCGCCCGCGGGAACGTTCCCGGAGACCGCCGCGGCGATCTCGGCGAGGGTCAGCGCGATCATGCGGTCCCCGCCGGGGTGCCCAGCGCGGAGAGCGCCTCGCGGAGCACCTCGCGGTCGTCGAAGGGGGTGACCTCGCCGGCCACCTCCTGGCCGCTCTCGTGGCCCTTGCCCGCGACCAGCACGGTGTCGCCGGCCCGGGCCAGGCCGACCGCGGCGGTGATCGCGGCGCGCCGGTCGCCGACCTCGAGCACCTCGGCGCGGTGGCCGGCCGGGACACCGGCCAGCATCGCGGCCCGGATCGCGGCGGGGTCCTCCGAGCGGGGGTTGTCGTCGGTGACGACGAGGACGTCGCTGCCCTCGGCCGCCGCGGCGCCCATGGCGGGCCGCTTGCCGGGGTCGCGGTCGCCGCCGCAACCGAGCACGGTGATCAGCCGGCCGGAGCCGGCGGCCCGCAGCGCGTCCAGCGCCGTCCGGACGGCCTCGGGGGTGTGCGCGTAGTCGACGACCGCGACGAACGGCTGGCCGGCGTCCACCGGCTCCATCCGGCCGGGGACGACCGTTGCGGCGAGGCCGGCCAGCGCCGTCGCGGGGTCGATGCCGACCGCGTCGAGCAGCGCGACCGCCAGCACCGCGTTGGCCACGTTGAACGCGCCGGGCAGCCGCAGCCGGGCCGGCCAGCTGCGCCCGCCGGGGCCGCGCAGCGTGAAGGTCGACCCGCCGTCGGCGGCCCGGGCGACGTCGATCGCCGTCCAGTCGGCGTCCGCGCCGGTGCCGGAGACGGTCACCGTGCCGTCCGTGACCAGCCGGCGGCCGTGGGCGTCGTCGACGTCGACCACCTCGACCGCGGCGCGGCCGTCGAAGAGCAGCGCCTTGGCGCGGAAGTACTCCTCGAGGTCTCCGTGGAAGTCCAGGTGGTCCTGGCTGAGGTTGGTGAACCCGGCGGCGGCGAACCGCAGCCCGCCGACCCGGCCCTGCACGAGCGCGTGGCTGGAGACCTCCATGACCACGGCGGTGACGCCGGCCTCGGCCATGCTCGCCAGCAGCCCGTGCAGCACCGGCGCCTCGGGGGTGGTCCGCACGCTGGGCAGCGCGGTGACGGCCCTGCCGCTGCGGGTGCGGGTCTGCACCGTGCCGATCAGCCCGGTGTCCCGGCCGGCCGCGGCGAACCCCGCCTCGACCAGGTAGCTCGTCGTCGTCTTGCCGTTGGTGCCGGTGATGCCGATGACGGTCAGCCGGCTCCCCGGGTCGCCGTACACGCGGGCGGCGACGTCACCGAGGACGGCGCGGGGGTCGTCGACGACGCAGACGGGCAGCCCGCTCGCCAGCGCCTCGTCCCGGCCGGTGGGGTCGGTGAGGACGGCGACCGCGCCGCGCGCGACCGCGTCCGGCAGGTAGCGGACGCCGTGGGTGCGCGCGCCGGGCAGCGCGGCGTAGAGGTCGCCGGGGCGGACCTCGGCCGACGCGAGGGTCACGCCGCGCACCGCCGTCCCGGCGTCGTCACCGCCGACGGGCCGGCCGATCAGGTCGGCCAGGTCGGGAAGCGGCACCGGTCGGTTCCCCGCGGGCCGGGGCGCCGACCCGGGATCGGTCGGGGTCACGGGGCTTCAATCTACCGGCGCACGCTGCGTGACCCGATCATTCGCGCGGATCCGCGCGGGGCGCGAGCGCGGCCGGATCGGCATCCCCGCAGGTCGGCGTAGGTCCGGAGCCCCCCGAGAGGTCGAACCCGACCCCGGGAGCGGCGCCGTCAGGGGGCGGTGAGCTGGAAGTCCGGCCGCGGCGTGCCCGACGGCACGATGCCGCCCGAGGTGAGGGCGTAGCGCATGACGTCGGCGAAGACGGGGGCCGCCACCTGGCCGCCCTCCTCGTCGCTGTCGGGGCGCTCGAGGTTGACCGCGACGACGTACTGCGGGTCGTCGGCCGGCGCGAACCCGACGAAGGTGGTCACGTAGCCGCCCCCCTCGTAGCCGCCGGTCTCGGGGTTGGCCCGCTGCGCGGTGCCGGTCTTGCCGGCCACGCGGAAGCCCTCGATCTCGCCGAGCGGCGCGGTGCCGCCGGGCCCGACGACGGCCTCGAGCATGTAGGCCATCCGGTCGGCGGTGGACTCGCTGATCACCCGCGTGCCCTCGGGCGCCGGGGAGGTCCGCACGGAGCCGTCGGCGGCAGTGACCGACTGCACCACCCGCGGCGGGATCCGTACCCCGCCGTTGGCGATGGTCTGGTAGATCGAGGCCATCTGCAGGGTCGTCACGGAGACGCCCTGGCCGATCGGGACGTTGGCCGCGCGGCCGGGGTCCCAGTCGGCGGAGTTCTGCAGGATGCCGGCGCTCTCCCCCGGCAGCTCGATGCCGGTCTCGCTGCCCAGGCCGAAGGCGTGCAGGTACTTCTCCAGCGTCGCGTCGCCCACCTCGCGGGCGAGCATGATCGTGCCGACGTTGCTGGACTTGGCGAGGATGCCGGTCACCGTCCAGCCGATCGGCTGGTGGTCGTGGGCGTCGGTGACGACCCGGTCGCCGGCCTGGATGTGCCCGTTGACGGTGAGCACGGTGTCCGGCGTGGCCACGCCCTCCTGCAGCGCGGCCGACAGGGTCACCGCCTTCATCACCGAGCCCGGCTCGAAGACGTCGGAGACCACCGGGTTGCCCAGCAGGTCGGGGTCGGTCTCGTTGTAGTGCGCGGGGTCGTAGCCGGGGCAGCTGGCCATCGCCCGCACCTGGCCGGTGTGCACGTCGAGGACGACGGCGGAGGCGCGGGTCGTGTAGCCGTCCGCGCACGCCTCGGTCAGCCGCTGCTCGGCCACGTACTGCAGGTCCTGGTCCAGGGTCAGCGTCACCGTGCTGCCGTCGACCGCCGGCGTGGACTCGTCGATGCCCGAGGGGATCGGGTTGCCGCCGCTGCCCACCTCGACCCGCCGCTGGCCGTCGGTACCGGCGAGCTGGTCGTCGAAGCGCTGCTCGATGCCGGCGGCGCCGGCGCCGCTGCGGTTGACGAAGCCGACCACCTGCCCGCCGACCGTGCCGGCCGGGTAGAGCCGCAGCGGGTCGTCCTCGAAGGAGACGCCGGCCAGGCCGAGGTCGTCGATGGCGTCCTTGGTCTCGGGCTCGACCTGCGAGGCGAGGACGACGTAGCGCTTGTCCTCGGAGAGCTCGTCGGTCAGCTCGGAGGCGGGGACGTCGAGCAGGGTCGTCAGCGCCAGCGCGGTCCGCGCCGGGTCGTCGACCACCGTGGGGTCGGCCACGACCCGGTAGGCGTCGACCGTGTAGGCCAGCGGGTTGCCGGCGCGGTCGACGATCGCCCCGCGCAGCGCCGCGATCGGATAGGTGCGCAGCCGGTCCTGCTGGGCGGCGTTGGCGTAGTCGCTGCCGTCGACGCCCTGGACGAAGACCAGCTTGACCAGGACGACGACCAGCAGCAGGACGAGGAGGACCAGCCCCACCTTCCCGCGCCGGCCGCGCTGGTCCAGGCTCAGGCCGCCGCTGCTGCGCCGGCTGCCCGGGCGGCGGCGGGGGGTGAACGCCCCGGTCCGCGGGGGCGGCGGCGTGGCGCGGCGGGCCGGGCCCGGCGGGCGCAGAGTGCTCGACACCGTCAGTTCCCCTCGTCCGGATCGGGCGCGGCGGGGTCCACGGCGGGCTGGGGCTCACCGCGGACCGTCGAGCTGCCGTCCGGCTCGAGCACCAGGTAGGCCGGCGGCCCGGCGGGCACCAGGCCGGCGTCGGCGGCCTGCTCCGCCACCTCCTCCGGCGTCCGGCCGTCGACGACCTGCCGCTGGAGGCGCTGGACGTCCTCGACCCGCTGCGCGTTCTCCGTGCGCAGGTGGGTGGCCTTGAGCGAGTCGACCGCGATGGCCGTGTTGAGGAAGAGCAGCCCGAGCGTCGTGCACACCAGCAGGCCGACGACGAGCAGCACGAACGGTGCGCGGCGGCTGCGGAGGGACGACCGGGGACGGCGGGCCGGCTCGCCGGCGGGCACCAGCCACAGGTCCGGGCGGATCGGCGTGCTGCGCCCGGCGCCGGTGGAGGGACGCAGGTTGCCGGTGCGGATGACCCCGGTGCGGTGCGACCGCGCGGACGTCGTCCGGACCGGGCCGGTCGCGGGGCGGCGGGCGGCGTCGGTCATGCCGCCCGCCGGATGCGCTCGGCGGCCCGGACGCGGGCGGAGGCGGCCCGCGGGTTGGCCGCGGTCTCGGCCTCGGACGGCGCCTCGCCGCCGCGGGTGAGCAGCCGCAGCACGGGGCTGTGCTCGGGCAGGGGCACGGGCAGCTCCGGCGGAGTCGAGTCGGTGGCACCGGCCGCGAGGGTCTGCTTGACGATCCGGTCCTCGAGGGAGTGGAAGGTGATGACGGCGATCCGGCCGCCCACCGCGAGGGCCTCGATCGCCGCCGGGAGCGCGCGGGTGAGCGCGCCCAGCTCGTCGTTGACCTCGATCCGCAGCGCCTGGAAGGTGCGCTTCGCCGGGTGCCCGCCGGTGCGCCGGGTGGCCGCCGGGATCGCGTCGCGGACCAGCTCGGCCAGCCGGCCGGTGCTGGTGAACGGCGCCCGCGCCCGCTCGCGCTCGATAGCCGCGGCGATGCGCGAGGCGAAGCGCTCCTCGCCGTAGACCCGCAGCACCCGCGCGAGCTCCTTGGCGGAGTAGGTGTTGACGACGTCGGCGGCGGTGCGCGGCGCCGTGGGGTCCATGCGCATGTCCAGCGGGGCGTCGGCGGCGTAGCTGAAGCCGCGCTCGTTGCGGTCCAGCTGCAGGGAGGAGACGCCCAGGTCGAACAGGACCGCCCGCACCTCGGGCAGGCCCAGCCGGTCGAGCACGTCGGGCAGTTCGTCGAAGACGGCTGGGACGACGGTGGCGCGCTCGGCGACCCCGGCCGCCTGCAGACGGCGGGTGGCCTCGGCGCGCGCCTCGGGGTCGCGGTCCAGGCCGATCAGCCGCAGCCCGGGGTGCGCGCCGAGCAGGGCCAGGGAGTGCCCGGCCAGGCCCAGGGTCGCGTCGACGAGGACGGCGCCGTCCTCGGCGCAGGCCGGCCCGAGCAGCTCGGTGACCCGGTCGAGCAGCACGGGCACGTGCACCGGGGGCACGTGCTCGGTGCTGTTCATGCTCGGGCTGCCTCTCGAACGGGTCGGACGGCGTCCCCCGATGGTGACGGAGGGACGCGGCGGACTGTGGGACCCCGCGGCGAGGCGCGCGGAAGCACCGCGGCTGCGCGGGCGCGGGGGCAGACGTGGGACAGGGGTGGGGCGGAGTGGGGAATGTGGGGCCGAGTGGGGTGGCGTCCCGGGACGGAGGGGATCGTCGTCCCCCGCGGGGCCCGCCTGGCGCCGGGGAAGTGCGTCAGGTGGGACCCCGCGGGGACGGTGCGGTCCGCCGGGCCCCGATCCTCCGCGCGGGCGGACCGAGCCGCGGGGAAGGCGGTTCGGGCCGGTCCTGCTCTCGAGCCGCGGGGAAGACGGCTCGATCGCGGAGCGCGGGGGTCCGGGGTGTGGCGGACGAGGTCTCGGGGGTCACGACAGAGTCGGCATCCCCTCGCTCTCCATGTCGGCGAAGGCGGCCTCCTGCTCGGCCACGTAGGCCTCCCAGGTGGCGGCGTCCCAGATCTCGAAGCGGGTGTCGACGCCGACCACGACCACGTCGCGGTCGAGGTGGGCGTACTCGCGCAGGTTGGCCGGGATGGTGATGCGGCCGGTCTTGTCCGGCTCGACCTCGACCATCGAGCCGAAGCTCATGCGGGCGCGCATGCGGGCGGCGGCGGTGTCGGCGGGGGCCATCTGCTGCAGGGCGGTGCTCTGCTCGGCGACGCGGTCCATGGTGAGGCCGTAGATGCAGCGCTCCTGGCCCTTCTTGATCACCATGCCTCCCGCCACCTGGTCGCGGAAGCGGACAGGAAGGGCGAGCCGGCCTTTCTCGTCGAGCCGCAGCGGATAGCTGCCGACGAACACCGGATCACCCCCGTCACTGGTCCTCCCCCTTGGAGATGAGGGACTGCTGTGCAGCTCCCCCTGGATCGGGAACTGCTCCCCACCGGCCGACACAGTAACCCACTAGCCCCCACTGGACACCACTCGTCGCCGTGTCGTGACCTTCCGGCTGCCCCACAGGGGCCCAGGTCAGCGCGCCAGAGGGCCGGTGGGGAGCAGTGGGGCGCGAGAACGCCCCGAGACGCGCCGGGACACGTACGGTGGGCGGCGTGACGGAGGCGACACGGACCGCCGACGGAACGGCCGGGTCCTCGGTCGACGTCGCAGCGGAAGGGGCACGCATCGCGGCCAACATCAGCCGGGTGATCGAGGGCAAGCCGGACGTCGTCCGTCTCGCGCTCGTGGTGCTGCTCGCCGAGGGGCACCTGCTCATCGAGGACGTGCCCGGGGTGGGCAAGACGACCCTGGCCAAGTCCCTCGCCGCGTCGATCGACGCCAGCGTGCGGCGGATCCAGTTCACGCCGGACCTGCTGCCGAGCGACGTGACCGGCGTCAGCGTCTACGACCAGGAGACCCGCGAGTTCGAGTTCAAGCCCGGGGCGATCTTCGCCAACCTGGTCGTCGCCGACGAGATCAACCGCGCGTCCCCCAAGACGCAGTCGGCACTCCTCGAGTGCATGGAGGAGCGGCAGGTCACCGTGGACGGCGTCAGCTACGAGCTGGCCCGTCCGTTCCTCGTGATGGCCACGCAGAACCCCATCGAGATGGAGGGCACCTATCCCCTCCCCGAGGCGCAGCGCG
Organism: Geodermatophilus sp. SMS 5-13; assembly: GCF_059428245.1. NCBI lineage: Bacteria > Bacillati > Actinomycetota > Actinomycetes > Geodermatophilales > Geodermatophilaceae > Geodermatophilus > Geodermatophilus sp. SMS 5-13. The sequence continues at coordinate 2,322,586 of NZ_CP165729.1, read as the reverse complement.
ACCGGTTCACCGCGCGGGTGTCGATGGGCTATCCCGACCGCGAGGCCGAGCTGGCCATGCTCGACGAGCGGGCCACCGCCGACCCGCTGGCGTCGCTGCCCGCCGTCGCCGACGCCGCGACCGTCCAGGAGCTGATCGGCGCGGTCGGCCGGCTGCACGTCGCCGAGGCGATCCGCCGCTACGTCGTGGCCCTGGTCGACGCCAGCCGCCGCTCCCCCGACCTGCGGGTGGGCGCCTCGCCGCGCGCCGGGCTGCAGCTGCTGCGCGCCGCGCGGGCCGCCGCCGCCCTCGCCGGCCGCGACCACGTGCTGCCCGACGACGTCCAGGCCCTCGCCGTCCCGGTGCTCGCCCACCGGCTGCTGCTCACCGCCGATGCCACCCTCGCCCGGCGCAGCGCCGAGCAGGTGGTCACCGACCTGCTCGCCACCGTGCCGGTTCCCCGCGGACGCTGACGGCCGTGCGCGGGCGGGTCGGGACGGCGCTGTCCTCCCTCACACTGCGCGGCCGGTGCCTCATCGCGGCCGGCGGGACCCTGCTGCTCCTCGGGGCCGTCCTCGGCGAGCGCGCGCTGGTGCAGCTCGCGGTGTTCGTGCTGGCGCTGCCGCTGCTGTCGGCCGCGGCCGTGGCGCGGGAGCGCTTCCGGCTCGCCTCGCGGCGCACCGTCACGCCGGCCCGGGTGCCGCGGGGGCAGGACGCCGACGTGCTGCTCGAGATCAGCAACGCCGACAGCCGCACCGGCGGGCTGTGGCTGCTCTCCGAGCAGCTGCCGCCCGAGCTGGGGGCCTCGCCGGGGTTCGTGGTCGAGCGGCTGGCCGGCGGGGAGACCGCCGAGCTCGGCTACCGCGTGCACGGCACCCGCCGGGGCCGGCACACCCTCGGCCCGCTGCGGCTGCGCCTGGTCGACCCGTTCGGGCTGGTGCTGCGCACGGCCACGGGGGCGGATACCGTCCCGCTGGTCGTCGTCCCCCGGGTGCGGCCGCTGGGGCCGTGCGGCCCGGCCGGCGGGCACGGCGGCGGAGGCGACGGCAGCCGCCGGTCGATCGCCGTCCACGGTGAGGACGACGTCAGCGTCCGCGAGTACCGCCACGGCGATGACCTGCGCAAGGTGCACTGGCGGACGACGGCCCGCACCGGCGAGCTGATGGTCCGCCTCGAGGAGCGGCCCTGGCGGGCGCAGGCGACCCTGCTGCTCGACACCCGGACCCGCGCGCACCTGCTCGCCCACCGCGACGCCGCGGCGCGGGGCGCCGTCCTGGCGGCCGGCCCGGCCGGGGACGACAACCCGCCGCCGGACAGCCTCGAGTGGCTGATCGAGGCGGCGGCCAGCATCGGCGCCGCCCTCGGCCGCCGCGGCGCCACGCTGCGGGTGGTCACCGAGTCCGGCGAGCTGGCCACGGCCGGCACGCGCGGCGGGCTGGACCCCGAGGAGCTGCTGGACGCCCTGGCCGGGGTGCGGCCGTCGAAGGCGTCCGGCCTGGGCACCGGCGTGGAGCTGCTCTCGCGGGCCGCCGGCGACGGTCCGGTCATCTGCCTGCTCGGCGCGGCCGGCGCCGACGAGGCGGCCGACCTGGTCCGCGCCCGCTCGGGCCCGAGCACCGACTTCGCGGTCCTGGTCGACATCGGCAGCTGGGCCGACGCCGGGCTGCAGCGCGGCCGGCGCGCCCCGTCGTCGACCGCCCGCGCCGAGCTGGACCGGCAGCGCGACGACGCCGCCGCCCTGCTGCGCGCCGCCGGCTGGCACGTCGCCGTGGCCCGCGCCGACTCCCCGGTCGAGCAGGTCTGGGCGGAGCTGACCGGACCGGAGGCCGCCTCGCTGTCCGCCGCCGGGGTGCCGGCGTGAACCGCGAGGACATCGGCTCGGCGCTGGCGGCGGCGGCCGCGACGCTGCTCGGCGCCTTCGCGCTCGCGCCCGTGTACGCGACCGGCGGCTGGTTCGCCCCCGTCCTCGCCACCGTCGTCGTCGTCCTGGCCGGGGGGCTGCTGCTGCGCACCGCCGGCCCGGCGCTGTGGGTGCGGCTGGCCGGCGACCGGCCGGTGCCGTCCCGGCTGGCCGCGGCCGGCGTCCCGCTCGTCCCGATCGGCCAGGTCGCGCTGGTCTGCTGCCTGCTGACGGCGTTCTTCGCGCCCACCGACGCCTTCCTCGGCGTGGTGCCGACGCCGACCAGCCTCACCGGGCTCTCCGAGGTGCTGGCCGACGGCTCGGCGGAGCTGCGCGAGCAGGCCACGCCCGCCCTGCCGCTGCGCGGCCTGCTGGCGCTGACCGTGATCCTGGTCGGGCTGGTCGCCGTCGCCGTCGACCTGGTCGCGGTGGCCGGCCGGCAGCCGGCGCTGGCCGGGCTCGGGCTGCTGATCCTCTACTGCGTGCCGGTCGGCACGATCACCGGCGGCATCGGGCTGACCGCCATCGCGGCGCCGGCGGCGGGGCTGGCCGTGCTGCTGTGGGCCGACCAGCGCCGCCGGCTGGCGCAGCGGGCCCGCTCCGGCCGCCGGTCGCTGCTGGGCACCGGCACCCTGCTCGCGGTGCGCACCGGCGTGTTCGCCCTCGCCACCGGCCTGGTCCTCGGCGCGCTGGTCCCGACCCTGCGCGAGGGGTCGCTGACCACCGGCCTGGGGGCGGGCAGCGGGACCGGCAGCGCCACCGGCACGTCGCTGGACCCGGTCGCCCAGCTGCGCGGCGAGCTGACCCTGCCCGAGGCCATCGACCTGCTGCGCGTCGACGCCTCGGTCGAGGACCCCGGCTACCTGCGGGTCGTCTCGCTCGACCAGTACGACAGCGACGAGGGCTGGTCGCTGTCCAACCTCGACGGCGAGCGGTCCATCGCGGACGACGACCGGCTCGCCCCGCTGCCGGACGGCGAGCCGGGCCGGCAGATGACCGCGACCATCACCTCGGTCGGCCACTCCGACCGGTTCCTGCCGCTGCTGACCTCGCCGCTGACGGTGAGCGTCGCCGGCGACGGCGACCGCAGTTGGCGCTTCGACCCGGCCACCGGCACGGTCTTCGGCCGCAACGTCACGACGTCCGGCCTCACCTACCGGGTCACCGCCCGCCAGCCGGAGCCCTCGGCCGAGCTGCTGGCCCAGTCGCCCGCCCTGCCCCGCAACAACCCGGTCCAGGCGCGCTACACCGAGCTGCCGCTGCTCAACCCCACCGTCGTCGACCTGGTGCGGAGACTGACCGCCGACGCGGCCACCCCGTACGAGCGGGTCCGGGCCATCCACGCCTTCCTGACCGACCGGTCCAACGGCTTCGTGTACAGCCTGTCGACGGCGCCGGGCACCAGCGGCGACGACCTCGCCGACTTCCTGCGGCTGCGGCGCGGCTACTGCGAGCAGTACGCCGGCGCGGAGGCCGTGATGGTGCGGGCGGCGGGCGTGCCCGCCCGCGTGGCGCTGGGCTACACACCGGGCAGCGCCGACCGCAACGGCACCCGGGTGATCACCAGTGACGACGCGCACGCCTGGGTCGAGGTCTACTTCGCCGGCCTCGGCTGGGTGCCCTTCGACCCGACGCCGATCTCCGTCGAGCGCCGGGTGGCGCTGCCGTGGGCGCCGCGCGCCGACGCCCCGCAGCCCAGCGACCCGGCGGCGAGCGCCTCGGCGCCCCTCCCCTCGGCCCCCTCGGTGCCCACCCGCCAGCTCGACCGCGACGACCAGTTCGTCCCGCTGAACCTGCCGCAGGAGCAGACCGCGCCCTGGCTGCGCCCGGTCCTGATCGGCGGCGGTGTCGCGGTGCTCGTGCTGGCGTTGCTGGCGACGCCGGCGGCGCTGCGCGCCCTGCAGCGGCGCCGGCGGCTGGCCGACGGCGCACCGGCGGCGCTGTGGGACGAGCTGGCGGCCACCGCGCGCGATCTCGGGGTGCCGCTGCACCCGGCGCTGACCCCGCGGCAGACCGCCCGGCAGCTGGCCGGGGTGGTCACCCGCTCGGCCGGGGCCGCGGCGGGGCGCGCCGTGCGCCGTCCCGACTCGGCCGCCGAGGCCGCGGCCGACGACGCGCTCCGGCGGCTGGCGCTGGCCGAGGAGGCCGCCAGCTACGCCCGGCCCGGCAGCGTTGCCGCCGACCCGGAGCTGGCGGCGGCGCTGCGCACCGCGCGGCGCGGGCTGGTCCGGGCCACCCCGCCCCGCGCCCGCCTGCTGGCGCTGCTGTGGCCCGGCTCGCTGCTCGGCGGCGCCGGCCGGCGCGCCGCGGACGCGGTGAGCCGCCGGCTGGCCACGCTCGTGCGCCGCCGGACGCGGACGGCCTGACCGCCGGTCCGCCGCTGGGTGGGCGGTCACCCTCGCCGCGCGGTCGCGACCCTCGCGATGGACCGCGAGGTCGGCGACCACACCGCGCGGGTCGCCCCGTCCCGGATACGCGAACGGCCGCCGTCCCGGGTGGGACGGCGGCCGTTCGGCGACGACTGCGGGCTACTGGTCGTAGCGGCGGCGGAAGCGCTCCTCGAGGCGGTTCTTCAGCGGCTGGCGACCACGGCGGCCACCCTTGCCCCGGCCACCGGCCGGGCCGCGACCACCGCTCGCGGGGGCGCCGGCCTCGACGGCCCCGGTCGCGGACTTGTAGTTCAGGACGCCGAGGGCTGCCCCGCCGAACATCACCAGGAAACCGATGCCCCCGAGGATCACCGAGTGTGCGACGGCGCCGCCCGTCAGGACCGCGAGCCCGACGACGACGAGTGCGGCACCGAGCTGCAGCTTGCGGCGGGCCTTCAGCCGGCGGTCACCGGTGCGGACCGAGGAAGCGAACTTGGGATCGTCATCGACGAGGGCGCGCTCGATCTGCTCCAGCAGTCGCTGCTCGTGCTCGGAGAGCGGCACGTCGACCTCCACGTGGGCCATAGCCAGGTACCGCCGGTCGTCACCGCCGGCGGTGTCACCGAGGATACGAGCCGATCGCAACGGGCGAAAGGCGAGTTGCCGCCGACCCGCCGGGGATCGCCGGCGTGATCACTCTCCCGGGTGCCCGGGGGCCGCCGACGGGGCAGCTCCGAGCGCCGGCAGGCGGCGCCGGGGCCGGTCCGGGCGCGGGATCGGGACGGCGGCGACCGGCCCGTCGTCGGCTCCCCCGCGCCGCCAGCCGTCGGCGGATGTCCCTCCTCGGTGCAACAGCGTCGCCGGGCGGACCGCGCCGGCCCCGAAGCGGCGGGCGGCGCGGTCGGCGGCGAGCTCGGCCTCACGGCGGCCGTGCTCGCGGGCGCCGAGCTCCAGCTGCCGCGGCGCGGACTCCTCGTCGACCAGCCGCTCGGCGCGCACGCCCACCAGGCGGATGCGGGCGCGGTCCAGCCCCAGCGCGTCGAACAGCGCCCGGGCGGTCTCGTAGAGCTCGTGGCCCACGTCGGTGGGGACGGCGAGGGTCCGGCTGCGGGTGATCGTGGCGAAGTCGGCGAAGCGGACCTTGATGCTCACCGTGCGCGCCAGCGCGCCGACCGACCGCAACCGGCCCGCCGTGCGCTCGGCCAGCCGCAACAACTCGCGGTGGATCACCGCCGGGTCGTCGACGTCCGTGGCGAAGGTCTCCTCCGCCCCGGTGGAGCGCTCCGGCTCGTCGGGGACCACCCGGCGCGGGTCGCGGCCCCACGCCAGCTCGTGCAGGTGCGACCCGGCGGCGGCGCCGACCGCCCGCTGCAGGGTGCGGGCGGGCACGTGCGCGAGGTCGCCGACGGTGCGCAGCCCGAGCCGCAGCAACTGCTCCTCGGTCTTGGGCCCCACGCCCCACAGCGCGCCGACCGGCAGCGGGTGCAGGAAGTCCATGACCTCGGCCGGGCGGACGACGAGCAGCCCGTCGGGCTTGCTGTGGGTGGAGGCGAGCTTGGCCACGAACTTGGTCGGCGCCACCCCGACCGAGCAGGTGATCCCCTGCTCGTCGTAGACGCGGGCACGGAGGTACTCGCCGATCTCGGCGGCGTCGCCCAGCCGCCGCCCGGCGCCGGCGACGTCGAGGAACGCCTCGTCCAGGGAGAGCGGCTCCACCAGCGGGGTGATCGACCGGAACAGCGCCATGACCGACCGGGACACCTCGGCGTAGAGCGCCATGTCCCCCGGCAGCACCGTCGCGGTCGGGCACAGCCGCAGCGCCCGCGCGGTGGGCATCGCGGCGTGCACGCCGTAGCGGCGGGCCTCGTAGGTGGCCGAGGTGACCACGCCGCGGTTGCCCGCGCCGCCGACGATGACCGGCGTCCCGGCGAGCTCGGGGTGCCGGCGGACCTCGACGCTGGCGAAGAAGGCGTCCATGTCGACGTGCAGGACGGTGCACCCCTCGGCGCGCCCCAGCATGCCCACCTCCACTTCATCGAACACGTGTTCGAGAAGGATAGAGGGTGGGAGGGCGGATCGGCGCGCTGCGACCCGCCGCCTCAGACCAGCCCCTCGGCCGCGGCGACCGAGGCGGCCCGGGCGTCGTCGGCCGCCACCCAGCAGTCGAGCAGGAAGTCCGGCTCCTCGTGCGCCGCCGCGCGCGGCCAGGCCAGGCCGGCCCGGAGCGCCGCGTGGACGGCGTCCCCTCCTTGCGGGTAGTCGGCGACCCCGTGGCGCCAGTGCACGGCCAGCAGCGTCCCGCCGGGGCGGACGGCGTCGCGGGCGGCCACGACGGCGGCCCGGAGGTCGTCGTCGTCCAGGTAGTACAGGACCTCCGACAGGACCAGCAGGTCGCACGGCGGCAGCGGGTCCACCGGGAACCGGCGCCGCTCCACCGTCACCTGGCCCAGGCCCTCGGTCCGCGCGCGAGCCGCCGCGACGGCGGCCGCGCTGACGTCCCAGCCGGTCAGCCGGTCGCAGCGGGATGCGAGCAGCGCGGTCAGCTCCCCCACCGAGCAGCCCACCTCGACCGCGTCGGGATAGCGCCGGCGGGGCAGCACCGCCGCGGTCACGGCGTACTTGCGCCGCTCGTACCAGCGGCTGCGCATCGACCAGGGATCGTCCGAGGCCGCGTACAGGCCGTCGAAGTACGAGTCCGGCAGGCTCACCGAGCCCCCTCCTCCCGCAGCAGGGCCCCGAACGCGGCGACGTCCCGCTCGGCGTGGTGCTGGCGCAGGTAGACGCCGAGGTCGGCGACCCGGGCGGCGTGCGCCGGGTCGCGGGCGAGCGGTCCGGCGCCGAGCGCGTGGCCGACCGTGGCGAGGACCTGCTCGGCCGCACCCGCCACGACGGCGCGCACGAGCAGCGCCCGCCGCCGGGCCGCCGGCAGGTCGTGCGGATCGGCGTCGACCTGCGCGGCAGCGGTGTCCAGCACCGCCCCGGCCGCGCCGAGGGCGACCTCGCAGGTCCCGCGGGCCAGGTCGTGCAGCACGTCGGGGGCGCCCGCCCGGGACAGCGCCCGTGCCACGCCGAGCGCACCGCCGAGCCAGACCGCGGCCACTCCCGCTCCGCCGTGCCAGAAGCCGGGCCGCTCGACGTAGCCGCCCGGCGGCCCGACCGGCACCGCCGGGACGGCGGCGAAACCCACGTCCGCGGTGTCGCTGGCCCGCATCCCCTGCGCAGCCCACGTCGACGGCTCGACGCTCACGCCCGGACCGGTCAGCTCGACGAGGAACAGCCGGGGCCCGTCGTCGGCCTCCGCCGTCACCAGCGCGGCGGTGAGCACGGAGGCGCCCGAGCACCACGCCTTGCGGCCGTCGACGCACCACCCGGCCGGCGCCCGACGGGCACGCAGCCGGGCGTCCGGCGGTTCCGCCGCCCACACGCCGAGCCGGCTGCCGGGACCGGGGGTCGGGCCGCCGAGCTCGCCGAGGATCGCCGCTGCGTCGGCGTGGCCCTCCAGCAGCCGCGCCAGCGACAGGTTCTGCGCCCCCAGGCAGGTCAGCTGCCGCCAGCGCTCGCGGGTCGCGCCGCCGCCCGGGACCGGCACCGCCCACCCCTCGCCGAGCAGGGAGGTGACGGCCGCGGCGACCGTCGCGGGCCCGGCATCGGGCGCACAGACCACGCCGGCGGGACGCACGCGGGGGCGGCTACCCGCCGGCCGCCCCCAGCAACCTCGTTGCACGCAACCGAACAGGTGTGAGCACTGGTCGGGTGCGGTAGGAAGACGCGCAACGGGCGCCTGACCGGGGCGGCCGGTGAACGAGAGGGCGGAGGAGCACATGGCGCTCGACGACGACGACATGACCAGCACGGAGGGGCCCGCCGACGGCGGCGCGTCCGGCACTCCGGGCCAGCACGACGGCGGCGCGGACGGCGGAGCCGACGGCGGCGCGGGCCGTGACGGCGGCGCCGATGGCGGCGCCGATGGCGGCGCGGACGGCGGCGCCGATGGCGGCGCCGATGGCGGCGCGGACGGCGGAGCCGATGGCGGCGCGGACGGCGGCGCCGATGGCGGCGCGGACGGCGGCGCCGATGGTGGCGCCGACGGTGGCGCGGACGGTGGCGCCTGAGCGACGACCTCACCTCCCGGGGCCGGACGGGGCAGCACGCCCGTCCGGCCCTGTGGCGGTGCACGCACACCGACCCGGACGCGTTCGCCCGGGAGCACTGGTCCCGGCGCCCGCTGCTCGCCCGCGCCGAGGACACCGGTGAGTCCTTCGCCGACCTGCTCACCCTCGACGACGTCGACGAGCTGCTGACCCGCCGCGGGCTGCGCACGCCGTTCCTGCGGATCGCCAAGGACGGCGCGGTCGTCGACGCGAAGCGGTTCACCACCTCGGGCGGCGCCGGCGCCGAGATCGCCGACCAGGTCTCCTCCGACGCGGTGTTGCGGCTGTTCGCCGAGGGCAGCACCGTCGTCCTGCAGGGGCTGCACCGGCTGTGGCCGCCGCTGATCGAGTTCGCCGACCAACTCGCCGCCGACCTCGGCCACCCGACGCAGGTCAACGCCTACCTCACGCCGCCGTCCTCGCGCGGGTTCAGCCCGCACTACGACGTCCACGACGTCTTCGTGCTGCAGTTCGCCGGCGAGAAGCGCTGGCGGATCCTCGAGCCGGTGCTGGCCGACCCGCTGCGCACCCAGCCGTGGAACGACCGGGCCGCCGACGTGGCCGCGGCCGCGGAGCACGAGCCGGTGATCGACACCGTGCTGCGGCCCGGCGACGCCCTCTACCTGCCCCGCGGCTACCTGCACTCGGCGACGGCCCTCGGCGCGATCAGCGGCCACCTGACCGTCGGCGTCCACGCGGTGACCCGCTGGGCGGCCGCGGAGTCGGCGCTGGACCTGGTGCGCACCCTCGCCGCCGACGATCCCGAGCTGCGCCGCTCGCTGCCGCTGGGGCTGGACCTCGCCGATCCGTCGTCGGCGACCGACGACGTCGCGACCGTGCTCGCCGCCCTCCAGGACTGGCTCGGCCGGGTGGACCCCGCGGAGGTGGCCGACCGGCTGCGCGCGCGGACCTGGGCGCAGGTGCGCCCGGAGCCGGTCGCCCCGCTCGCCCAGTCCGCCGCGGCGGCCGCGCTGACCCCCGGGACCGTGCTGCAGCTGCGCCGCCGGCTGCGCTGCAGCCTCCGACCGGCCGCCGACGGCCGGGTCACCCTGGTCGCGGGACGGCGGACCCACGACCTGCCCGCCGAGACCCGGCCGGCCCTCGCCGAGCTGCTGGCCGTCGGCGAGCTCAAGGTCGCCGACCTGCCCGGCCTCGACGGCGACGACCGGCTGACGCTGGCGAAGCGGCTGGTCACCGAGGGGATCGCGGTCGTGCCCGACGCCGTCGCCGGGACCGGCGACGCGGGGCACGATGGGCCGCGTGCGGAGGAGCCCGGGACCCGACGGTGAGGGCCCGCTCCCCCGGGAGCCGGCCGTGACCGGCGCCGCGCGGCCGGCCGGCCGGCTCGACCCCTCCCGGTGCTCGGTGCAGGCCCTGGCCCGGCGGGACCCCCTGATGGCCACCGCCTCCCTGGCGCAGCGCTGGCTGCTCATCGAGCAGCCGGGGCCGTGGGGGCGCGACGCCCTGGAGCAGTCGCGGTTCGATCCGGAGGTGGCGCCGCTGCTGGCCCGGCGGTCGCGGCGGGAGAACGTGCGGCTGCTGCTGATCCGGCGGCCCGGCGACCGGCTGACCGACTCCGGCCGGCGGTGGGCCTACGTGGACTCCCGGCCCGGCCGCGAGGGGCTGTGGTGGTCGGTGCGCGGCAGCGACGCCGACCTGCTCGACGTCCCGTGGGACGGCTCGGCCGGCGAGCCGGCGGCCGGCCCGGTCTACCTCGTGTGCACGCACGGCGCGCACGACGCGTGCTGCGCGCTGCGCGGCCGGCCACTGGCGCGCAGCCTGCCGGCACCCGGGCCCGCCGACGTCTGGGAGTGCAGCCACCTCGGCGGCGACCGGTTCGCCGCCAACGTCGTCGTCCTCCCGCACGGCTTCTACTACGGGCAGGTGCCCGGGGACGGCGGCGACCTGGTCGCGGCGCACGCGCGCGGGCAGGTCGCGCTGCCGTGGCTGCGCGGCCGGGCCGGGCTGGCCCCGCCGGCGCAGGCCGCGCAGCAGCTGGCCCGCACCGAGCTGGGGCTGGCAGGCGTCGACGACCTGCGGCCGCTCGGCGTCCGGCAGCTCACCGTGCCGGGCGCGGAGATCGAGCGCTGGACGGTGACCCTGGCCGGCCCCGACGGCGAGCTGACGGCGACCGTCGAGAGCGCCCCGTCGGAGGAGGCGGCGCACCTGACCTGCTCGGCGCTGCATCCCGCGCACATGCGGCTGTGGCGGCTGGAGTCGCTGGGCTGAGCTCAGCCCAGGGCGCTGCCCCGGGCGGCGAGCAGCGGGATGGCGAGCTCGGTCGCGGTGAGCGAGCCGTGGTAGGCCGCCAGCCGGCTCGGCCCCGGCTCGTGCCGGCTCGCGGTCAGCGCCCAGGAGCCGCGGGCCAGCGCCACGACGTCGCCGATGCGGGCGGCGACGCCGTCGTCCACCGGACCGAACACGCCGCTGGCGATGGCCTCGTCGCGGCCGACGACCCACGCGCGGTGCCCGACGACGTCGCGCCAGCGGGCGAGGACGTCGTCCGCGGCGCCCGGGAGGGTGTGCACGTAGCGGGCCCGGGGCTCGCCGGCCAGGACCCGGACGCCATCGGCCAGGTCCGGCTCGTCGTCGACGTCCAGGCGGGTGTCGGGCGGCACGTCGAGCATCCCGTGGTCGGCGGTGACCAGCAGGGCGGCGTCCTCGGGCAGGCCGGCGACCAGCTGCTCGACGAGCCGGTCGATGATCGCCAGCTGGGCCCGCCAGCTGTCGGAGTCGACGCCGCGGACGTGCCCGGTGAGGTCCAGCTCGGGGATGTAGGCGTAGACCAGCGCCCGCGGCACCGCCCGGAGCGCCTGCAGGGTCACGGCCGTCAGGTCGCCGGGGCTGACCACTCCCGCGTAGTCGGCGCCCCGGTAGGCCGCCTCGGTCAGCCCCGACCCGCGGTAGGCGTAGGGGCCGACGGCGGTGACCGCGACCCCGGCGTCCCACGCCTGCTCGAAGACGGTGCGCTGCGCCTGCCAGGCCATCGGGTCGGGGTCGTCGCGCCACTGGGTGTGGTTGAGCAGGCGGTCCTCCCCCGGCACGTCGGTGACGAAGCCGAGGATGCCGTGGCTGCCCGGCGGCAGGCCGGTGCCCAGGGTGGCGAGGCTGACCGGGGTGGTGCTGGGGCACGGCGCCTGCAGGACCCCGACCGGGGAGGCCAGCGCCGCCAGGGTCGGGGCGAGGCCGGCGTGCGCGCGCAGCAGGTCGACGCCGAGCCCGTCGACCAGCAGGACGGCGACGCGGCGGGCACCGGCCAGCGCCGCGGTGAGGCCGAGCGGATCGGCCGGCAGGTCGCCGCGGCGCACGTCCACGCCGATGGCCGCGGCCGCGCCGGGCAGGACGTCGGCGAGGGTGGCCGTGCCGTAGTGCGGGCGGGCGAGGTCCGGGGGCAGCGTCATGGCCGACTGGCCAGGACGTGCAGGCCGGTGGCGACGTCCCGGTAGGGCGAGGTCTCGGCGAGGGCGAGCTCGAGCGCGCGCACGTTCGCCGGGTCCGCCTCGGACGAGGCGTCGAGCAGGTCGGCGACGACCGAGACGCCGCGCCAGCTGTCCGCGCGCAGCCCGGCCTCCTCGACGAGGGCGAGCAGCTCCTCGGGGGCGAACCGGCGCCGGGCGGGACGGGCCCGCCCCGGCGCGGGGTCGCGGTCCTCGACCAGGGCCAGGGCCTCGACCGGGTGGCCGGAGAGGGCACGGGCGAGGACGGCGCCGGCGCGGTTGACCGTCGCCACGCTCACCTGGCCGCCCGGCCGCACGGCGCCGGCGATCTCGCGGAGGGTGACCGCGGGGTCGTCGACCACCTCGAGCACCGAGTGGCACAGGGCGAGGTCGTAGCCGCCGTCGCCGAGGGCGGGCAGCACCTCGTGCAGCAGGTCGCCGTCCCCCTGGACGCCCCGGACGCTGCCCCCCACGCCGGCGGTGTCGGCGCGCCGGCCGAGGGTGGCCAGGGCGTCGGCGCTGGGGTCGACGACGGTCACCTGGTGGCCGAGGCGGGCCAGCGGCACGGCGAAGATGCCGCTGCCGCCGCCGACGTCGAGCACCCGCAGTGGGGTGCCCGATCGGATCACCGGGTCGAGGGCGGCCCAGACGGCGGCGGCGCGGGCGGACTGGTGCTCCGCGGCGGTCGAGGCAGAGGGCTGCACCCGGCCGACCCTAGTGGCGGGCGCCGGCGAGGGCTCCCCCGGCGCGGTCCCCGGGAAGCTGCTCCGCGAGCTCGGTGCGCGACGAGATGCCCAGCTTGCGGTAGGCGCTGCGCAGGTGGAGCTCCACGGTCTTGACCGTGACGAACAGGGACTGGGCGATCGCCCGGTTGCCCAGGCCTTCGGCGGCCATCCGGACGACTCGCAGTTCGCTGGGGGTAAGGGCGTCGATGCCGATGGCGGCCCGGCGCGGCCGGACGCCGGCCGCGGCGAGGTCCTCGCGGACCCGTTCGGCCAGCGGGGTCGCGCCGCAGCGCTGGGCCAGGTCGAGCGCGCGGCGCAGCGGCTCCCTCGACTCGATCCGCCGGTTCGCGCGGCGCAGCGCCCCACCGAGGTCGGCCAGCGCCCGCGCCTCCTCCAGCCGCGCCGAGGACCGGGCGAGCACCGTCGACGCCTCCTCCAGCAGCGCCAGGCCGGGCCCACCGCCGCGGACCAGACCGGCGGCCCGCAGCGCGATGCCGACCGCGCGGGGCACGCCGAGCCGCCGCGCGAGCTCGAGCTCCTCCTCGGCCAGCTGCCGGGCCTCCCGCGGCCGGTCCAGGCGCAGCAGCGCCAGCGCGGCGCTGGACCGCCAGGCCAGCATGCCGGGGTGGGAGGTACCGCGGGCGACCAGCCGGCGGCCCGCGTCCAGGAAGTCCTCGACGGCGTCGCCGAACCGGGCCTGCGCGCAACGCAGCCTGCCGCGGCTGTCCAGCAGCAGGGAGAGGTTCATCGGGACGGGGCCGGCGGCCAGCCGCTCGGCGGCGCTCGCCGTCTCCCCCCGCTCGACCAGCGCGCCGACCAGGAACGCGAGGCTGTACCGGCGGGTCAGGTCCAGGCCGTGCTCGCGGAGCATGTCCTCGGCCAGCTGCGCGTCGGCCTCGGCGTCGGCCAGGCGGCCGCGGCGGTAGGCCAGGCAGGCGCGCACGGTCGCGGCGGCGGCGAACCCGATCACCCACCCGCCGCGTCGGGCACGGTCCACCTCGGCGTCCCACGCCTCCTCCGCGGCGTCGAGCCGGTCGGTGGACATCAGCACCCCGCTGGCCATGAGCGCGGCGTCGGCCTCGCCGGCGTGCAGCAGGCGGCCGTCCCGCAGGGCGGCGGCGGCGAGCCGGGCGGCGTCCTCCGCGGAGCCGCGCTCCTCGAGGGCGTCGGTGGCCAGGTCGGCCAGCAGCAGGCACCCGGCCGTGCTGTCCGGTCCGGCCAGGCCGGCCAGCTCGCGCAGCCGCCGCGTGACGTCGTCGCGCGTGTCGGGATAGCGGCGGCCGATGCTGATGTAGGTGGCGTCGAGCCGCAGCCGCAGGTCCGGCTCGAGCGTCCCGGGTGCGGCGAGCGCGCGACGGAGCACGGTGACCGCCCCGCGGGTGTCCCGCGCGGTGCTCATGACCCGGGCCAGCTCGAGGGCGATCACGGCCCGGTCCCCGTCCCGCGTGCTGCGCTCCAGGGCCTCCTCGAGATACCGGCACGCCTCGGCCGGCCGGGTCCGCGCCACGGCCGAGCCGAGCTCGGCGAGCACGCCGGGCCGATCCTGCGGCAGGGGCGGCTCGGCCAGCGCGCGGCGGAGATAGCCGGCCGCCTCCTCGACCGCTCCCCGGTCCAGCGCCAGGTGCGCCGCCGCGCGGAGGACGTCGACCACCCGCGTGTCCCCGAGGCACTCGGTGGCCGCGAGGTGGGCGGCGATCCGGTCGGCGGGCGCGTGCTCGGCGTCGAGGAGGTCGGCCGCCGCCCGGTGCGCGCGGTGCCGCTCGGCGGCGGGCAGGCTCTCGTAGACCGCCCGGCGGACGGTCGGGTGCACGAACTCCAGCGGACGGCGGGGCGCGAGGATCCCGGCGGCCGCGAGCGCGTCGACGGCCCGGGTCGCCGGCCCGCCGGCCAGCCCCGCGAGGGCGGCGGCGTGCCGCAGCTCGACCCGGTCCCCGAGGACGGCGACCGCACCGGCGAACGCCACGGCCCCGCCCGGCAGGCGGCGCAGCCGGGGCAGCACCGACACCGCCGCCACCTGGGCGGCCAGCGCCGTCACCCGTTCCCCGGTGGGCGCCCCTTCCTCGTCGCGGAGGGCCTCGGCGAGCATCCGCAGCAGCAGCGGGTTGCCGCCGGTCGCCGCGAAGCAGGCGGCGCAGCAGGCCGCATCCGCGCGCGGCGAGAACACCGACCGGACCAGGACGGCCGCGGCCGGTGCGGAGAGCGCCGCGGGCCGGAGACGGACGACGAGCGGGTCGTCGCGCAGCACGTCGAGCGAGTCCGGCCGCCCCGGCTCGTCGGACCGGCAGGCGGCGACGAGCAGCACGGGCAGCGCCTCGATCCGGCGCAGCAGGTAGACGAGGAAGCGCAGCGAGGCCTCGTCGGCCCAGTGCGCGTCGTCGACGGCGAGCACGAGCGGCCCCCGCTCGGCGAGGTTGGCGGTCAGCCAGAACAGGCCGTGCAGCCCGGCGAAGGCGTCACCGAGGGGCGCGGCGGGGGCGTCCCCCAGCAGCGGCGCGGCGAGCGAGGCGGGCCCGTCGAGAAACGCGTCCCGGTCCGCGGGCGCGGCCCGGCGCAGGGGCGCCTCGTACAGCTGCCGGACGATCCCGAACGGGGAACCGCGCTCCAGTTCCCCGCCGCGGGCCCGCAGCACCGTCATCCCGTCGGCGATGGCGCGCCCGCACGTCCCCCGCAGCAGCCGGGTCTTCCCGATGCCGGCCGGCCCCTCGAGCAGCAGGAGCGCGCCGGCTCCCTCCCGCACCGCGACGACGCGATCGGCCACCAGGGCCATCTCGCCCTCGCGCTCGAGCAGCGGGAGGTGCTCCCGGTCCATCGTCGGGCCTCCTCGTCAGGCACCGGCCGGACGAAATCCTCGGGTGCGCACCCCGGTGCGCCCCGCCCGCATCCAGTGAACCGTTCCCCCGGAGGGCCGCCAAGGGCCTCGGGACCCGGGAGGACCGATGGACACAGCCACGCTCGCCTACCGCCCGGCGGACGGCGCCGTCCCGCTGCTGGAGCGGACCGTCGGCGACGCCCTACGCGCCGCGGCCGCCACCGCCCCCGACCGGATCGCCGTCGTGGAGGCCGGGCCCGGGGGGACGGCGCGGCGCGCGCTGACCTACGGCGAGCTGCTCGACGCCGCCGAGCGGACCGCCCGCGCGCTGCTCGGCCGGTTCCGCCCCGGCGAGCACGTCGCCGTCTGGGCGGGCAACTCCCTCGAGTGGATCCTGCTCGAGCACGGCGCCGCGCTCGCCGGGCTCGTCCTGGTCACCGTCAACCCGGCGTACCAGGGCGCGGAGCTGGAGGACGTGCTGCGCCGATCCCGCAGCTCGGGCCTGGTGCACGGCGCCGGCTTCCGGGGGAACCCGATGGCCGAGATCGTCGCCGACGTGCGTCCTCGGCTCGACGACCTCCGCGAGGTGATCGCCCTGGCGAACTGGGAGCGGTTCCTCGCCACGGCCGACCCCGCGGTCGCGCTGCCCGCGGTGAGCTCGTACGACGACGTGCAGATCCAGTACACGTCGGGCACCACCGGCTCCCCCAAGGGCGTCCTGCTGCACCACCACGGCATGCTCAACAACGCCCGGCTGGTGATGCAGCGGATGGGCACCGGGCCGGGCGACGTCTTCGTGTGGCCCATGCCGCTGTTCCACACCGCGGGCTGCGGGATGGGCGTGCTCGGCGCGCTGTCCGCCGGGGCCACGTTCGTCTGCCTCACCCAGTTCGACCCCGGTCTGCAGCTCGCGCTGATCGAGTCCGAGCGCGCGACGGTCAGCGGCGGCGTCCCGACCATGCTGCTGGCGCTGCTCGGTCATCCCGACGCCGGACGACGTGACTTCTCGAGCCTGCGGACCCTCGTCTCCGGAGGGGCGCCGGTGCCGCCGCAGGTGGCCCAGGAGTGCGAACGCCGGTTCGGGGTCCGGTTCTCGATCGTCTTCGGGACGACCGAGTGCTCGCCGATCATCACCATGACCGGCCCGGACGACCCTCCGGAGACGCGCACCGGCACGCTGGGGACGGCGTTGCCGCAGACCGAGGTGATGGTCGCCGATCCGGCCGGCGGGAGGCCCGTCCCGGTCGGCGCGGTCGGGGAGCTCTGTGCCCGCGGCTACCTGGTGATGCACGGCTACTTCGGGGAGCCGGAGGCCACCGCCGCCGCGATCGACGCCGACGGCTGGTACCACACCGGCGACCTCGCGCAGATGGACGGCGACGGCCGGCTGCGGGTCGAGGGCCGGATCAAGGACATGATCATCCGCGGCGGGGAGAACATCTATCCCCGGGAGATCGAGGAGCTGCTCCACCGCCACCCGGCGGTCGCCGAGGTCGCCGTCGTGGGCCGGCCCGACGCGACGTGGGGCGAGACCGTCGCGGCGTTCGTGCGGCCCGCGCCGGGTGCCACGGTGACCGAGGCCGAGCTGCACGCCTTCAGCCGGGCGCACCTCGCCGCGTACAAGACGCCGACGACGTGGGTGTTCGTCGACGCCTTTCCGCTGACCGCCTCGGGGAAGATCCGCAAGAACGAGCTGCGGGCGCAGCTCGCGGCGGCACCCGCCCGCGCCTGAGGCTCGTCAGGCGGGGACGGCGTCGGCGGCGCGCTCGAGGTCGGCGATGACGATCTTCTTCATGCCGAACATCGCCTGGACCGCGCGCTGCCGACGGGCCGGGTCGGGGTCGTTCTGCAGCTCCATCAGCCGGGTGGGCACGACCTGCCAGGAGACGCCGAAGCGGTCCTTGAGCCAGCCGCACTGGCTCTCCTCGCCGCCGTCGGTGAGCCGGTCCCAGTAGTGGTCGACCTCGGCCTGGTCGGCGCACATGATTTGGAAGGAGATGGCCTCGGTGAAGGCCCAGTTCTGCGGGCCGCCGTTGAGGCCGACGTACTCGGTGTCGCCGAGCCGCCAGTTCGCGGTCAGCACGGTGCCCGCGCGCTGCGGGTCCTCATCCCCGTAGCGGAGGACGCCGAGGATCTCGGCGTCGGGCCAGATGGAGGTGTAGTACTCGGCGGCCTGCTCGGCCTCGGTGTCGAACCACAGGCAGATCACGGTCTTCGGCATCGTCGTCCTCCTGGTGTGCGGTCTCGTCAGTAGGAACGCTCGGCGGGGCAGGAACTCATCGGTCGAGGAGGTTTCGCCCGCTGTTCGCGCGGATCACCGGGCCCGCAGCGCCGGCAACCCGCAGGAAGAGCGGGGCGAACCAACGGCGCCGGCATCAGTGGCCCGAACTGCCGGGGCTGGAGTGCCACAGCTTGCGCGGCGCCGCGGCCGTCCGGCGGGCGGCCAGCTTGGTGTCCTCGCCGGCCGGCTTGATGTCGGCGTAGGGCGACATGCGGAAGCCGGTCGGGTGCACCAGCACCGGCCGCACCATGACCGGCCGCGAGCCGTGCGACGCCGCCGCGCCGGCGATCGCCCGCTCGGTGTACTCCCCCGGCGCCGCCATCTGCTCGGCCACCGCCGCCAGGCCCCCGGCCTCCCACGCCTCGTGCAGCGCGGGCAGCTCCCAGGCCCCGGTGGCCCGCAGCGACACCCCACGGGGGCCGGTGCGGCGCACCACCCCGCGGATGACCAGCAGCCACGAGTGGAACACCGTCGCAGCGTAGGGACCCTGCACGTCCTCGAAGAAGGTGGAGTCGGTGCAGCCGGTGCCGTCGTCGAGGGTCACGAAGACGACCCGGCGGCCGGAGCGGATCGGCGGCGTCTGCGTCGCCACCTTCACCCCGGCGACCAGCACCTCGGCCTCGCTGCGGCAGGTCAGCATCTGACTCGCCGGCACCGCGCCGAGCTCGCCGAGGAACCGCCGGTAGAAGTCGATCACGTGCCGGCTGGCGTCCAGGCCCAGGACCTCGAGCTCGGCGCGCACCAGCTCGGCATCGGTGAACTCGGGCAGCCCGCTGCTGTCGGCCCACTCCGGCGCCGCCTCCTCCTCCGGCAGCTCCAGCCCCAGGAGATCCATGTCCATGAAGTCCAGGCTGAGCTGGCCGCGGGCGCCGGCCCGGGCGCCGCTGCGGGTCCACCGGTCGAGCTCGCCGATCTGCAGCAGCAGGTCGCGCCGGTTCACCTGGTGACGGCGCCGGGTCGGCCGGCCGGCCTCGCGGTCGCGCAGCCCGAAGCCGTAGAGGGAATCGAACCCGCCGGCCAGCACCAGCCGCTCCACCACCGGCCGGGACACCGACGCCCGCTGCCAGAAGTCGGCCAGCGACCGGAACGGCTGCCCGTCGACGATCCGGCCCACCTCCTCCTCGGAGATGCCCTTCACGTCGGTCAGCGACAGCCGGATGCCGTAGCGGGACGGGTCGGGCATCGACGCCGGCATCCACTCCGGCCGCAGCCGGCGCCCCTCGTCCGCGTCGTCCGGCTCCTCCTCATCGCCGAGCCGCTCGACCCGGTAGGTGTCGGCCGAGGCGTTGACGTCGAGGCCCAGCACCCGGATGCCGAAGTTGCGGGCGTCGTCGAGGATCAGCCGCTTCGGGTACATGCCGGGGTCGTGGGTGAGCACCCCGGCGAGGAAGGCCGCCGGGTGGTGCGCCTTGAGCCAGGCCGACTGGTAGGTGGGCAGCGCGAACGCCGCCGCGTGCGCCTTGCAGAAGCCGAACGAGCCGAAGGCCGCCAGCACCTCCCACACCCGCTCGGCGACCTCGACCGGGTAGCCGGCCTCCAGCACGGCAGGCATGAACCAGGCACGGACCTCCGGATGGGCGTCCTTCTCCCCCAGCGCGCGGCGCACCTCGTCGGCCTCGGCCAGGGACACCCCGGTCATCCGGGAGACGATCTGCAGCACCTGCTCGTGGAAGACGACGACGCCGGCGGTCTGCTCGAGGGCGAACTCGAGGTCGGGGTGCGGGTAGACCACGTCCCGCCAGCCGTTCCGGGCCATGAGGAACGGCGTGACCATGTCGCTCTTCACCGGCCCGGGCCGGAACAGCGAGATGTCGATGACGATGTCCTCGAACGATCGCGGCCCGAACTTGCCGACCAGCTCCCGCTGCCCCGGCGACTCGATCTGGAACATGCCCAGCGTGCGGGTGCTGCGGATCAGCTCGAACGTGGTCGGGTCGTCGCGCGGGACGGCGTCGATGTCGACCGTCTCGCCGTCCATCCGCTCGATCTCGCCGAGCGCGTGGGCGATCGCCGACTGCATCCGGATGCCGAGCAGGTCGAGCTTGAGCAGCCCGAGTTCCTCGACGTCGTCCTTGTCGAACTGGCTCATCGGATAGCCGAGGAAGCTGTTCTCCACCGGCGTGCGGTCCAGCAGCGTGGCGTCGGAGAGCAGCACCCCGCACGGGTGCAGGGCGATGTGCCGGGGCAGCCCGTCGAGCCGGGCGACCAGGTCGAACATCAGGTCCAGGTCGCCGGTGCCGCCCCCGCGCTTGCTGCCCATCCGGCTGGCCCGCAGCTCCGGCAGGTCGCGCAGCGCGGCGTGCACCTGGTTGGCCCGGATGTGCGGGAACGCCTTGGCGATGGCGTCGACCTCGGCGACCGGCATCCCCAGCGCGGCGCCGACGTCGCGGATCGCGTGCCGGACCCGGTAGGTGTCCATCATCGAGATGCAGCTGACCCGGTGCGCGCCGAAGCGCTCCAGGACGGCGTCGTAGACCTCCATGCGCCGGGCGGACTCCACGTCGATGTCGACGTCGGGCAGCTGGTGGCGCAGCGGGGAGAGGAAGCGCTCCATCAGCAGCCCGTAGCGGATCGGGTCGACGTCGGAGATGCCGAGCAGGTAGGTGACCAGGCTGCCCGCGCCCGAGCCGCGCGCCGCCGCCCGGACCCGCAGGCTCTTGATCAGGTCGACCACGTCGGCGACGGTGAGGAAGTAGGAGGGGTAGCCGAGGGAGTCGATGACGCCCAGCTCCTCCTCCAGCCGGACGCGCACCCGCTCGGTCAGCGCCATCCCGCGGCGGCCGAGGCCGGCCTCGCAGCGGGCGCGCAGGACCTGCGACGGGCTCATCCCCCGCTCCGCGGCGGTGGTGACGACGTCGAGCTCGGGATAGCGCACGGTGCCGATGCCGAGGTCCTCGCGGACGTCGACGGCGCACTGCTCGGCCAGCCGGGCGGTGCCCTCGAGCAGCCGCAGCGCGGCGTCGCGGTCGGGGCCGACGAGGTCCTCGGCCACCTCGGCCATCTCCTTGCCCGACTTCAGGTAGCCCTCGGCGGTGCGCCGGTCGACGTGCCGCAGGTCGAGCGGGACCAGTCGGCGGGACGCGTCGAGCACGTCGGCGGTGGGGGCGTCGAGGGCGTCGACGTAGCGGACGGCGTTGCTGAGCACCACCGGCACCTGCTGCTCGGCGGCGAACCGCAGCATCGCCGCGGCCCGGGCGCGGTCGCCCCGGCCGCGGTGGTGGACCAGCTCGACCGCCAGCCGGCCCGGGCCGAAGATCGCCCGCCAGGCGTCCAGCGTCGCCGCGGCGGCGTCGGCCCGGCCCTCGGCCAGCGCCCGCCCGACCGGGGACTCCGGCCCGAGCAGCGCGACCAGCCCCGGGGCGTGCTCGGCGGCCAGCGCCAGCGAGCTCACCGGCTCCCCCCGCGTGCCGCGCAGGTGGGTCGCGCTGGTCAGCCGGCACAGCGAGCGCCAGCCCTCCCCGTCGCGGGCGAGGAAGGTGACCCGCGGCAGCCGCGGGTCGACGCTGGCCCCGCCGCGCGCGGGCACCCGCCGGCCGGCCGGGCCGCCGAGCCGGGACGCCGCGCCGTTCCCCAGCGGCCGGGCCAGCGGCCGCGGGACGGCGGAGTCGACGGCCGGCGCCATCGCGAGGTCCACCCCGAAGATCGGTCGCACCCCGGCCGAGCGGCAGGCGAGCGCGAACTTGACCGCGCCGTAGAGGCCGTCGCGGTCGGTCAGCGCGAGCGCCGCCATGCCGTGCTCGGCGGCCCGGGCCACGAGGTCGGCGGGATGGTTGGCGCCGTACCGCATCGAGTAGCCCGAGGCGACGTGGAGGTGGACGAAGGGGTCGGCGCTCACCTTCGGTGGTCGGAGCCGCCGACCACCCGGGGGCGGGTGGCCGCCGGCCGGACCGGCTCGGGGGCGAGGGCGCCGAGGGTGTGCTCGACGACGGTGAGGAACGCCCGGACGTCGCGGACCAGGTCGTCGGCCTCCCGCTCGGTGACCGCGCGGGAGAGGCCGGCCTCGGCCGCGGCCCGCTTGGCGGCGCCGGCGGCGAAGAAGGTGGCCCACTCCCCCAGCTCCGGCGCGACCTGACCGAGCAGCACCCACGCGCTGCGCGGCCGGCGCCGACCGGCCTCGGGCCGGGTGCGGGCGGCGAGGACGGCGGCGGCTGCGCGCAGCGCGCCCAGGTGGGCGGTGGCGTACCGGCGCCGGGGGTCGTCGGTGCAGCCCGCGGCCTCGGCCAGCGCGCGGTGGGCCTGGTCGAGGAGCTGGGCCGCCGCCGGGGGCAGAGGCGGCGGCAGCGGCAGCTGGTCGGCGGGCATGACTCGCGCGGCGCCCATCAGTCGTGCACCCGCACGAGCCACCAGCGGTTGCCGGCGGCGTCCCAGGACAGGTCGTAGACGCCGGCGAAGCTCATCCGCGACCGGCCGGCCCGCACCGCCTCCACCCGCCACACCTCGCGGGAGGCGACCAGCTCGGCCGAGGCGCCGCCGGAGGAGCTGACGGCGTGTTGCTGCCACCAGGGGGCGGTCTCCACCCAGGAGTCGAGCAGCTCGCCCACGACGTAGCGTGACTCGCCGCGCCAGAACTGCACCGGGCCCAGCGCGCCGCGCTCGACCTGCACCTCCTCGCCGACCCGACCGGCCGGCCCGCCGAGCACCCGGCTCATGGCACACTCCCCTGTCTCGCTCTCCCGCCAAGGCCGTCCGGCCCACCGCCCCGGGCGGGGAAGGACCCGAGAGCGGCGGGTGTCGGCTGTGTCCGAACCCTGTTGATCGAACGCATGTTCGAACACGGAGAAGTAGACCTGACGCGGCCGGGCCCGTCAAGTGGTGCGCCGCCCGTGTCCCGCCGCCGACCGCGCCGGATCGGGGCGCGCGGGTCGCCGGGCCGGTGGCAGGATTCAGCCATGACCCGTCCCGCGCACCCACGGGTCGCCGAGGTCGCCGAGCTCCTCGCGGTCTCCGGAGCGACCGGGCAGGTGCGCGAGCTGCCGGGCAGCGCCCGCACCGCCTCGGCGGCCGCCGCACAGCTCGGCGTCCCCGTCGGCGCGATCGCCAACAGCCTGCTGTTCGACGTCGACGGCGAGCCCCTGCTCGTCCTGACCAGCGGCGGGCACCGCGTCGACGAGGTGCAGGTGGCCGGGCTCCTCGGCGTCCCGCACGTCCGGCGGGCCTCGCCCGACTTCGTCCGGGAGCACACCGGGCAGCCAATCGGCGGCGTGGCCCCCATCGGCCACCCCGAGCCGATCGGCACCCTGGTCGACGTGGAGCTGGCCCGCTACGACCGCGTGTGGGCCTCGGCGGGACACCCCTCGGCGGTCTTCCCCACCACCTACGAGGAGCTGCTCCGGCTCACCGCCGGCACGGCCGCGGAGGTCGCCGGGGGCATGCTCGATCCCGACGTCGAGGAGGTGGTCGGCCCATGACCGGCACCCGGCCCACCGCACGGGTCACCGAGCTGCCCGTCTCGTGGATCCGCGAGCACATGCACGAGGCCCTGGCCATCTACGGGCTGGCCATGGGCTACGACCCCTCGGTCGTCGCCGGCCGCTACGGCTACGCCATGCAGCACACCGAGCGCCCGGGCTTCCGCGCCGTCGGCGCGTTCGCCGAGACGCCGGAGGGCGAGCAGCTCGTCGGCTTCGGCTACGGCTACCTGGTCGCCCCCGGGCAGTGGTGGCACGACCAGGTCCGCGCCGCGCTCGACCGCCGGACGGCGAAGCGCTGGCTGCCCGGCGCGTTCGAGGTGTGCGAGCTGCACGTCCACCCCGAGCACCAGAGCCGCGGGCTGGGCCGCCAGCTGCTGCACGCCCTGGTGGCCGGCCTGTCCCATCCGGCCGCGCTGCTGTCCACGCCGGACGCCGACACCAAGGCCTTCCGGCTCTACCACGCCGACGGCTTCGTCGACCTCGCCCGCGGCCACCACTTCCCCGGCGACTCGCGGCCGTTCGCCATCCTGGGCGCGCGCCTGCCGCTGCGGCCCGCCGGCACCTGAGCCCACGGGTGGGCACCTCGTCCGTCGACGCCGTCGTCGTCGGCTCGGGGCACAACGGGCTGGTCGCCGCCTGCTACCTGGCCCGCGCCGGCCTGTCGGTCGAGGTGGTCGAGCGCGACGCCGTCCTCGGGGGCGCGGTCTCGACGGTGGAGCGCTGGCCGGGCGTGCGGGTCGACCGCGGCTCCAGCGCGCACGTGATCATCCGGCACAGCGGGATCGTCGAGGAGCTCGACCTGGCCGCCCACGGGCTGCGCTACGTCGACTGCGACCCGTGGGGCTTCGCGCCGGGCGACCCGCCCCTGGTCTTCCGGAGGGACCTCGCCGCCACGGCCGCGTCGATCGAGGCGGCCTGCGGCCCGGACGACGCCGCGGCCTACCGCCGCTTCGTCGAGGTGTGGGGACCGCGCAGCCGCGCGGTGGCCGCCTCCTTCGGCGGTCGCCCGGCGGCCGGCAATCTGCTGCGCGCGTTCTGGCCGCTCGGGGCGCCCCGCAACGGGCGGCCGCGCACGCCCGGCGGCGAGCTCGCGGTCGACTTCCTCGGCTCGGGCGACGCGCTGCTCGACCGCTGGTTCACCAGCGAGCGGCTCAAGGCCGCGCTGGCCTGGTTCGGCGCGCAGTCCGGCCCGGCGATGTCCGAGCCGGGGACGGCGGCGATGGTCGGCTGGGTGGCGCTGCTGCACGACGTCCCGCCCGGTCATCCCGTCGGTGGCTCGGGAGCACTGACGGAGGCGCTGCGCCGCCGGCTGGAGGCCGACGGCGGCCGGGTCACCCTGGGCGATGCCGCCACCGGGCTGCTGGTCGAGGACGGCCGGGTCACCGGGGTGCGGACGGCGTCCGGACGGCGGATCGCGGCCGGCACCGTCGTCGCGGCCTGCCACGTGCTGGCCACCCGCGAGCTGGCCGGCGCCGCCGCTCCCCCGGCGCTCGCGGACGCCCGCCCGCCGCTGGGCAACGGCTTCGGCCTCGTCGTCCGCGCGCTGACCGACGCGCCGCCGTCCTACCCCGGCGCGGGTCCCGAGGCGCAGGGCGGGCTGCAGCTGCTGTGCACCGACCGCGCCGAGCTCGCCGCGGCGCACGGCGACTGGCGGGCCGGCCGGCTGCCGCGCGTGCCCGTGCCGCTCGCGATGTGCTTCTCCGCATCCGACGACACCCTCGCCCCGGAAGGCCGGCACGTGGTGACCGTCTGGGGGCAGTGGTACCCGTACGAGCTCGAGGACGGCGGCGACTGGGCCGGCCTCGCCGACGCCGAGGCCGACCGGCTGATCGCGGCCGTGGACCGGTTCGCGCCGGGCTTCGCCGCCTCGGTGGTCGACCGGTACGTGCAGACGCCGCTGCGGCTGGAGCAGGAACTGTCGCTGCCCCGTGGCAACGTGATGCACGTGGAGATGGGGCTGGCCAGCATGTTCGCGTTCCGGCCGACGCCGGCGCTGGCCGGCTACCGGGTGCCGGGGCTGGCCGGGTTGTACCTGGCCGGCGCGTCCACGCACCCCGGCGGCGGGGTGTCGGGCAACTCCGGCCGGACGGCGGCCCGGCTGGTGCTGGCCGACCGCAGGAGGCGCCGGTTCGTACGGTGGCGCCGGTGACGACCGCGACCGTGCCCGGGGTGGTCGGACGGCGGGTCCCCCTGGTGCTCGCCGTGCTCCTGGTGCTGACCGCGATCGCCTACCCGCTCACCGACGGCGGGGCGCGCGACGCGGTGACCTGGGCGATCGTGCTGCTCGGCTCCGCCGTCTCGGTGACCCACGCGGGGGTCTCCCGCGGCCGGCGCACCGGGCTCGGCGTCGCCGCTCTCGTCGTGGTCACGGCGATCGCGGTCGAGGCGGTCGGACTGGCCACCGGCTTCCCGTACGGCCGCTACACCTACGGCGACGTGCTCGGGCCGCGGCTGCTCGGCGTGCCGTTCCTCGTGCCGCTGGCCTGGCTGATGATGGCCTGGCCGAGCTGGGTGCTCGCCGCCCGGCTGGCCCGCCGCCGCCTCGCCCGCGTCGCCGTCGCCTCCGCGGTGTTCGCCGCGTGGGACGTCGTCCTCGATCCGCAGATGGTGCAGGCCGGGTACTGGACGTGGGCCCGTCCGGAGCCCGGGCTGCCCGGCATCGACACCGTCCCGCTGACCAACCTCGGCGGCTGGCTGCTCGCCGGCCTCGGGCTCATGGCGCTGCTCGACGCGCTGGTCGCCCGCACCGCGACCGCGCCACGCATCGGCGACGCCGCGCCGCTGCTCGCGCTGGGCTGGATGACGCTGGGCGGCGCGCTCGCGCACGCGGGCTGGCTCGGGCTGCCGGGATCGGCGGTGTGGGGCGCGGTCCTCGCCGTCCCGGTGCTGGTGGCGCTGGCCCGGCAGCGGACCCGGTCGTGAGCCGCCCGGTCGGTGTGCTCGCCGCTCTGTCTGCGGCTGGAGCGGTGCACGCGGCGGTCAACATGGCCCTGCTGCGCCGCCCGCCCGCCGTTCCGCCGCCGGTGCACCGCCCGGTGACCGTCGTCCTGCCGGTGCGCGACGAGGAGCGGCAGGTCGGCGAGTGCCTGGCCGGGGTGCTCGACCAGCGCGGCGTCCCCGACCTGCGGGTCGTGGTGGTCGACGACGGCTCCACCGACGGCACCGCCGAGGTCGTCCGGGCGGTCGCCGACCCGCGGGTCCACCTGATCGAGACCGACGGCCCGCCGGCCGGGTGGCTCGGCAAGCCGCACGCCTGCGCCGTCGGGGCAGCCGAGACCCGACCGGACGACGACGGCGTGCTGGTCTTCCTCGACGCGGACGTGCGGCTGTGGCCGGACGCCGTCGCGGCGGCCGTCGCCCTGCTCGACGCGCACGGCCTGGACCTCGTGTCGCCGTGGCCGCGGCCGCTGGCCGGCAGCCTTGCGGAGCGGCTGGTCCAGCCGCTGTCACCGTGGCTGTGGGCGACCACGCTGCCGCTGCGACCGGCCGAGCGCTCGCCGCGGCCGTCGCTCGCGGCGGCCAACGGGCAGTTCCTCGTCGTCCGGACGGCGACCTACCGCCGGGCCGGCGGGCACGCGGCGGTACGCGGCGAGGTGCTCGAGGACCTCGCCCTCCTGCGGGCGGTCAAGCGGGCCGGGGGCCGGGGCGTGCCGGTCGACGGGTCGCGGCTGGCCGCCTGCCGGATGTACGAGGGCTGGCCGGCGCTGCGGGACGGCTACGCGAAGTCGCTGTGGGGCACGGTCGGCGGCTCGCCGGCGGCCAGCCTGGCCGCGGCCGGGGTGCTCACCGCGGTGGGCGTCGTCCCCGCGGTCGCCGCGCTGCGCGGGTCCCGGGCCGGGCTGGCCGGCTACCTCGCGGGCGTGGCCGGGCGGGCCGTCGTCGCCGCGCGCACCGGCGGGCGGGTGTGGCCGGACGCGCTGGCGCACCCCGTCTCGCTGCTGGTCCTCGACGCGCTGATGGCACGCTCGGTTCTGGGGCACCGGCGCGGCACGCTCACCTGGCGCGGCCGGAGGCTCGCGATGCCGGAGGTCAGGAGGGCCGGCGGATGTCGACCCGGATCCAGGTGACCTCGAGCCGGGTGACGCCGGTGGGCGGTTACGGGTTGCGGCCGGCGAGCTGACGGGCCGCCACCCGACCGGCCGCCTCCACCGCCTTGGCCGCGGCGAGCGCGGTGACCGCGACCGCGGACGCGGCGAGCACCGGTCCGGCGGTGGCCGCCCGAGCCAGGGCCGGGACGAGGGCGCGGGCGCGCGGCGCGAGGGATCTCCCGGTGCGGCGGGCGACGACGCCGTCCCTCCCGATGACCTCGACCTGGTGGGCCATGGCGTCCTCCGTCCCCGCGGCGGGTCCCGCCCAGTGTGACCCCCGCTCGGCCGCCGGACCGGGTGGGGACGACGATGAGGGCGTGACCTCGGCCGACTCGCCGCCCCGCATGCAGTTCGACCCCGCCGAGATGGAGTCCCGGGCGTTCTACCGGATCCTCAACTCGGTGGTGGTGCCGCGCCCGATCGCCTGGGTGTGCAGCCGTTCGGCGGACGGCGTGGACAACCTGGCGCCGCACTCCTTCTACACCGTGGCCTGCGTCGACCCGCCGATCGTGCAGTTCACCTCGGTGGGCCGCAAGGACTCGCTGAACAACGTCGAGGCGACCGGCGAGTTCACGGTCAACCTCACCCCGCGGGCGCTGTTCGAGCAGATCAACGCCACCGGCACCGACTTCCCGCCCGACGAGAGCGAGGCCGAGCACACCGGCGTCCGGCTGGAGCCCAGCGAGCGGGTGGCGGCGAAGCGGGTGGCCGAGTCGCCGGTCAGCATCGAGTGCACCCTGCACTCGACGACGAAGCTGGGCGACTGCTGGGTGGTCTTCGGCCGGGTGCTGGCGATCAGCGTCTGGGAGCACGCGGTGCGCGACGGGCGGCCGCGGATCGAGCACCTCGACCCGGTCGCCCGGCTCGGCGGCAACGAGTGGACGACGCTCGGCGAGATCCTGGAGATCCCGCGGATCCCGTACAAGAAGTGGTCGGGCGACCCCTCGATCGGCGAACGCCTCCGCGGCGGTTAGGGCTCAGGCGGGCAGGAATTCCGCGATCTCCGCGGCGGCGTCGGGGCCGAAGGCGTCGGCGAAGCGCTCGAGGAACGGCTCGCGGACGATCGAGTACTCCTGCGTGCCCACCACCTCGACCGCCTCCGTGGCGACGGCGGAGCCCAGCTGGGTCGACCGCTCGAGGGAGAGCCCCCACACCCGGCCGGCGATGAAGCCGGCCCGCAGCGCGTCGCCGCCGCCGGTCGGCTCGACCGGCTTGGTCTCGGGCACCGCACGCACGCGCAGCGGCTCCTCGCCGGCCCGCCGCACCAGCACGCCCTCGGCCGCGCGGGTGGTCACCCAGGTGCCGACCCGGGCGAGCACCTCCCCCTCGCTCCAGCCGGTCTTCTGCAGCAGCAGCGCGCCCTCGTACTCGTTGGTGAACAGCAGCTCGGCGTCGGCCACCAGCGAGCGGATCATGTCGCCGTCGGCCCAGGCCAGCTGCTGGCTGGGGTCGGCGGCGAAGGCGTAGCCGCGCTGTCGGCACTCCTCGGTGTGGCGGACCATCGCGGTCGGGTCGTTGGGGCCGACGACGACGAGGTCGAGCGGTCCCACCCGCCGCTCGACGGGCGCGAGCTCGATCTGCGCCGCCTCGGCCATCGCCCCCGAGTAGAACGAGGCGATCTGGTTGTTCTTGGCGTCGGTCGTGCACACGAACCGGGCGGTGTGCTTGAGCTCCGACCAGTGCACGCTGCCGGTGTCCACGCCGTGCCGCGACAGCCAGGCCTCGTAGTCGGCGAAGTCGCTGCCGACGGCGCCGACCAGCACCGGCCCCAGCCCGAGCAGGCCCAGGCCGTAGGCGATGTTCGCGCCGGCGCCGCCGCGGTGCTGGACCAGGTCGTCGACGAGGAACGACAGGGACACGTTCTCCATCTGGCCCTCGACGAACTGCTCGGTGAACGTGCCCGGGAAGGTCATCAGGTGGTCGGTGGCGATGGAGCCGGTGACGGCGACGGGCACGGCGGGCGCTCCTCGGTGAGGACGGTGAACGATGGGCGACGTCGCGGGAAACAGCACCTCAGGGTAGGGGCGCCCCCGAGGGGCCGCCCGCCGGTGGTCCGGTGCGGCCCCCGAGGGCGCGGCGCAGGGCGACGCCGAGCTGCACCACGGCGACCGCGCCGAGGACCGCGCCGGCCGCCGTCCCCGCGGTGACGACGGCGGCCGCGGCCCCGCCGACGACCCCCGCCCCGCCGAGGGTGAACCCGGCCATCGCCACCCGCGTCGGCCGCTCCCACACCGACAGCGCGCCGGTCTCGGCCACGCCCGCCTGCCCTGCCCGCGCCCGCAGGTAGTCCGGCAGCCAGCACAGCGCGCCGAACGCGGCCGCCAGCCAGCCGGGCGCGCCCGCTGCCCACAGCGCGCCCGCGTAGGCGGCCTCGGTCAGCCGGTCGACGGCGGAGTCCAGCACGAAGCCGCGCCGCGACGCCCGGCCGGTCGCGATCGCCAGCGCCCCGTCGAGGCTGTCGAGCAGGCCGGAGAACCCCACGAGCAGCCCGGCGGCGACCAGCCAGCCGCCGCCGGCCACGGCGGCGCCGACCGCGGCCACCGACACCAGCAGCCCGAGCGCCGTGACGAGCAGCGGCGGCAGCCCGGCGAGCGGGCGGGCCAGTCCGTAGGCCAGCGACAGCCAGCCGCGGACCAGCCGGCTGTCGGCGGGCTCGGTCCCGCCGTGCCAGCGCGCCCACGCGGCGAGGTACTCGTCGCGGCTCATCACGGGCGCAGTCTGCATCAACGGGCCGCGCGATCAGGGACAGTGGGAACGTGCTCGCCGGCCTCTCCCCCGCCCGCCGACGCGTCGTCCTCGTCCTGCTGGCGCTGGTGGGGGTCGCCGTGGTCGCGCTGGCCGCCGTCCTGCTGGTCCCCCACGGACCCGGCCGCGGCGACGAGCCGGTCTCGCAGGAGGAGCCGGGACCGGTGCTGCTCGTGCCCGGCTACGGCGGGTCGACGGAGTCGCTGCGGGAGCTCGCCGACCGGCTCACCGCCACAGGGCGCGACGCCACCGTGGTCGCCGTCCCGGGCGACGGGACCGGCGACCTCCACGCCTCCGCCGACGCGCTGGACGACGCCGCGAGCGAGGCGCTGGAGCGGACCGGGGCCGACAGCGTCGACGTCGTCGGGTACTCCGCGGGCGGGGTCATCGCCCGGCTGTGGATCGCCGACGGCGGCGCCGCCGTCGCCCGTCGGGTGGTCACCCTCGGCACCCCGCACCACGGCACGACCCTGGCCGACCTCGCCGGCCGGGTCGCCCCCGGCCGCTGCCCGACCGGCTGCCAGCAGCTGGCCACCGACAGCGCCCTGCTGGCGCAGCTCAACGCCGGCGACGAGACCCCGGCCGGCCCGACCTGGGTCTCCATCTGGACGACGCAGGACGAGACGGTCACCCCCCCGGACTCTGCCCGGCTGGACGGCGCGCTGAACCTGACCGTGCAGTCGGTGTGCGCCGACGCGCAGGTGGGCCACGGCGGGCTGCCGCGGTCACCGCTGGTGCAGGCGATGGTCGAGGCCGAGCTCGCCCCCGGCGACCCGGTCGCGCTGACCCCCGCCGACTGCGCGCGGCTGAGCGGCGGCTAGACCGACGCGCCGTGCTCGGCGAACCGCCGCCGCGCCTGCTCCAGGGCCTGCACGGCCTCCGTGCTGCGCTCCCAGTGGCCGGTCTCGGTCGTCTTGTGCGGCTCGATCCGCTTGTAGATGTCGAAGAAGTGCCAGATCTCGGCGATCTGGTGCATCGGCACGTCCTCGAGCTCCTTGAGGTGCGCGTGCCGCGGGTCCTCGGCCGGCACGCCCAGCAGCTTGGCGTCCGGGCCGGCCTCGTCGCGCATCCAGTACACGGCGATGATCCGCGCGTGCACCAGGCAGCCGGGGAAGGTCGGCTCGTCGAGCAGCAGCAGGACGTCGATCGGGTCGTCGTCCTCGGCGAGGGTGTCGGGCACGAACCCGTAGTCGCCGGGATAGCCGGTCGCGGTGAACAGCATCCGGTCCAGCCGGATGCGGCCCCAGCGCGGGTCCCACTCGTACTTGTTCCGCGATCCCTTGGGGATCTCGACCATCACGTCGACGTCCACGGACCACCCCTCCCGGCGAGAGCGACCTTCGCCCGGTAGCCCGGGCGCGTCAACTCGGGACCGATGACTTCGTAGCCGCGGCGGAGTCGTCAGGGACGAGACCGAGACGAGGAGGACGCCATGCCGAGACTGCGTGTGCACAACCTGTCGATGTCGCTGGACGGCTACGCCGCCGGGCCGGACCAGAGCACCGACGAGCCGCTGGGCGTCGGCGGCGAGCAGCTGCACGAGTGGATGTTCCGGACCGCGTACTGGCACGACATGGTCGGTGAGCCCGGTGGATCGACCGGGCGGGACGACGACTTCGCGCGCCGCGGCGACGAGAACATCGGCGCCCACATCATGGGCCGCAACATGTTCGGCCCGGTCCGCGGCGAGTGGGGCGACAGCGACTGGAAGGGCTGGTGGGGGCCGGAGCCGCCCTACCACCACGCGGTCTTCGTCCTGACCCACTATCCGCACGAGCCGATCGAGATGGCCGGCGGGACGACGTTCTTCTTCGTCACCGACGGCATCGAGTCGGCGCTGGAGCAGGCGTTCGCCGCGGCCGGCGGGCGGGACGTGCGGCTCGGCGGCGGTGCGGCCACCGTCCGGGAGTACCTCCGCGCCGGCCTGGTCGACGAGCTGCACGTGGCCGTCGCCCCGGTCCTGCTCGGCAGCGGCGAGCGGCTGCTCGGCGACGGCGTCGGCACCGACCTCGAGCTGGCCGAGTTCGTCCCCTCGGAGGCCGTGACGCACGCCCGCCTGGTGCGCCGCTGACCCCTGTTCGCCCCGCGAGCACCCGCGTAGTCTCGCCGCGCGGCCTGACCCTCCTCCGACTGGAGGCACGCCGATGAGCGCACCATCGCTGCCCGCCGCGGGACACCCGACAGCTCTCCAGCGGTCACTGCGCATCGGGGGCCTTGCCGGGATCCTCATGTTCCCGGTCTTCGCGATCACCGTCGTGCTCCTGACGTGGGCGGAGTGGGACTTCCTGCACGGCCTCGGCTGGACCGTGCTGGACGCGCACGAGGTCAACTACCCGAGCGGCCTGGCACGGGGCGATCTCGGCGCGATCCAGTCGCTGAACTTCCTGGTGGTCCTGAGCGTGCTGTGCCCGCTGTTCGCCCGGGCCCTGCGCACCCAGTTCCGGCACCGCTGGTCGGGCGCGGTCGCCGTGGTGGCGCTGGGTGCCGTGGTTCTCTCGGGCGTCCTCAGCGCGTTTCCCACCGACCTGCCCGGCGAGGCCGCCTCGTGGCACGGGGCGCTGCACGGCCTCGGCTTCGTGTTCCTCATGGTCGGGAACCTGGTCGCGTTCGTGGCCGCGGGCCTCGCGCTGCGCGGCGCGCCGGCCTGGGCGGGCTTCTGGGTGTACTCCGTCGTGAACGCCCCCGCGGCCGTGGTCGTGTTCCTCCTGCCCCTCGGGCAGCCGGCGTTCTACGCCGCGGTCACCGTGATGCTGGTCTGGTACGCCGTCCTCGGCGCCCGGATGTACCACCTGGCTAGCTCGTCACGTCCTTGGTCGTGAAGTTGGCCCAGGCGGCGGCGAGCAGCACGCCGACGTAGACGCCCTGCAGCGCCAGGCCGCGGGTGATGTCGCGCCACTGGATCGGGTCGCGGAAGAAGTCGACGAACGCCAGCCAGTAGCGCGTCGGCAGGTACGGGGCGATCGGCGAGGCGGCGTCGAGGGTGAACAGCAGCGACGAGGCGACCAGCACCGCCAGGGCGCCGAGGGTCGCGCCCAGCGGCGAGTCGGTGAACGTGGAGAAGAACAGCGCGAACGCGGCCACCCCGCACATCGACACGGTCACGTAGCCGATCGAGAGCAGCGTGCGGCCGGTCAGCTCCTGCGCGGTCAGCGAGGTGCCGGACACCGACGTCCCGCCGACCGGCTGGGCGTCGAACAGCGTCGTCCCGAGGAGGTAGCCCACGGCGGCCACCACGACCACCGTCACCAGCACGAAGGCCAGGACGGCGATCAGCTTGGCCACGAGCAGCCGGGTGCGACCGGCCGGGCGGGCCAGCAGGTAGCGCAGCGTGCCGGCCTGCGCCTCGCCGGCCACCGCGTCGCCGGCGACGACGGCCACCGCGATCGGCAGGAACAGCGGCAGCACGATCGCCAGCGCGGCCAGCGGGAACAGCGCTCCGTTGGTGAGGACGGCGGAGAGGAACGGCGGCCCCTCTCCCGGCCGCGGCGCCAGGTCGGTGATCACCAGCAGGACGGCGACGGTGATCGGCAGCGCGTTGAGGACGGCGATCGTCGCCCACGTCCGCGGCCGGCGGAACAGCTTGCGCAGCTCGACCGTGATCATCGGAGGGATCCCCGGGCCTCCACCCGGTCCGGGCTGGCGCCGGCCGCCTCCAGCACGACCTGCTCCAGCGTCGGGCGCTCCAGGGCCAGCCCGGTCACGGGCACGCCGGCCCGCACGAGCACCGCGTTCACCTCGGCCGGGTCCGCGCCGCGCACCACCACCCGCTGGCCGTCGACCGCGGTGACCCGCCCGTCGAGCGTGGCCCGCACCCGGTCGGGGTCGGGGGTGTGCACGACCGTCGAGCCGGTGGGCGCGGTGAGCACCGACAGCTCCTCCTGGAGCACCAGCCGGCCGCGGTCGAGGACGCCGACCCGCGTGGCCATCTGCTCCACCTCGGCCAGCAGGTGGCTGGACAGGAAGATCGTCGTCCCCCCGCGGTGCAGGTCGAGCAGCAGCGTGCGCACCTCGTGGATGCCCTGCGGATCGAGGCCGTTGGTCGGCTCGTCGAGGACCAGCAGCTCCGGGCGCCGCAGCAGCGCGCCGGCCAGTCCCAGCCGCTGCCGCATCCCCAGGGAGTACGCCTTGACCGGACGGCGGCCGACCCCGGCCAGGCCGACCTGCTCGAGCACCTCATCGATCCGCCGCCGGCGGGTACGCCAGCCGCCGCCCGCGCCGGAGGCGTCGAGCAGCGCGAGGTTCTCCCGGCCCGAGAGGTGCCCGTAGTGCGCCGGGCCCTCGATCAGCGCGCCGACCCGCGGCAGCACCCGCCGTCCGGCCCGCGGCATCCGGCCGCCGAGCAGCTCCACCTCGCCGCTGGTCGGAAGGACGAGCCCCAGCAGCATGCGCACCGTCGTCGTCTTGCCCGACCCGTTGGCGCCGAGGAAGCCGTAGACGTCCCCCTCGCGGACGTCGAGGTCGATGCCGTCGACGGCGCGCACCCGGCCGAAGCGCTTGACCAGGCCGCGCGTGGCGATCACCGCGGTCATCCGCGGCTCCGCAGGTCCGGCAGCTCCCGCGCGGCGGCCTCGAGCGCGTCGAGGGTGACCGTGCCGGTGAGCACGTAGGTCTGCTCGCCCGGGGAGCCGACCAGCATGATCCCGAGCGGGCCGGCGGTCAGCCGGGTGCCGAGCTCGTCGTCGACCGCGGTCGGGCTGGCCGCGGCCGCCTGGCGCAGGTCCCCGGCGAAGCGCCGCGGCACCGGGACGACGGCCAGCAGCGTCACCCCGCGGCCGTAGAGGCCGATCGCGTCCGGCGCGCCCTCGATCGACCGGCGCGGCAGCCCGGCGAGGACGGCGGGCAGGTCCACCGGCCGCAGCCGGCGGTCCGCCGTGTCCAGCACGCCGTTCTCGACGTCGCGGCCGAACACGACGCCCGGCGGTGGGATGAACGCGACCACCTCCCGCGACGGGCGGCGCAGGTCCAGGTCGAGGAAGCGGGTGTCCAGCGCCGGGTTGCCGGCGCCCTTGCCGAACAGCTGGACCTTCAGCGGCAGCCCGGTCGGCCCGTCCACCCAGACCTCGACCCGCGCGACCGACGCCGCGGCCTCCGCGGGCACCAGCCGCAGGCCGAGGGCGTCGCGGCCGGCGATGCGGGCGGCGCCGATGCGGCTGAGCTCGTCGTCGGTGGCCTCGGACAGCAGCCGGCGGCCGAGCGTGGTCGGCAGCAGATCGGGGGCGGCGGGCAGGCTCAGCGGGGCGGTCTCGGTACGGGTAACCCGGTTGGCCTCGTACTCCCAGATCCAGCTGCCCTCGCGGTCGCGGTGGACGTCGGTCTCCCCGCCGGCGGTGACCACGTCGACGCGGTGCTCGTCGGGGCCGCGCCACCAGACGCGCATCGTCGTCCGGTCGCTGAACAGGTCGGCCAGGCTCGGCAGCTCGTCGGACACCGGCAGCGCCAGGCCGCCGGCGGACTCGGCGTAGCCGGAGAAGCCGACGCCGGCGCTGGCGAGCACCGCGGCGCGCAGGTCGGCGGCGGAGACGTCGGAGTCGGTGGCCGGGAGCGCCCCGATGGCCGCCGGCAGCGCGGCGAGGACGGCGACCAGCGCGGCCACGAGCGACCAGCGCCGGGCCGCGCCGTACCGCTCCCGCACCACGGATCAGACGGTACGACGCCGCCCTGTGCGCGCACACACGCTCAGCCGCCGTGCGAGAGGGCGCTCACCGTGTGTTGATCATGTGCGGCGGTCGCTGCCGCACATGATCCTGCCGAGAAGGACGTAGATGGACGGCGACACATGGGTGGCCTCATTCGCTCGACTGCGCCACGAGTGGGAGCAGATCGAGCAAGCGGCGATCTCGGATGCTGAGCTGGTTGCCGAGTGGACGCTCCACCTGAACGGGATGGACGCCGAGGTCGCTGACCTTCGCGCTGCCGGGCGGTGGGTGGGTGGCCCTCGCACGTTGCTCCACGCCCTCGGGCTCCACCACCACGAGGTGATGCTGACCGCTGGTTTGAAGTGGCTGCTGCAGCCAGACGGGCATCACCGTCTCGGGGAGGGCGTTCTGCGCCGTTTCGTCGATCACCTCGGAATCCCGGTGGAATCGCTGCACCCCGCGCGGGTTGTCACCGAGGAATCTCGCCAGACCGAGGGATCCGACGATCTGACCCGAGCGGACCTGGTGATTCGGGTGCCAGGGGCGACGATCCTGGTCGAGGCAAAGGTGTGGGCCGGCGAACAGCCGCAGCAATGCGCTCGCCTCGCCCGGCTGTGGGCCGATGAGGATCCCGTTCTCGTTTTCCTCACGCGGGACGGGCGTGCACCCGCGACGGCGACCGAACGAGACCAGTGGCGCTCTCTTCGCTGGTCAGACGTGGCTTCCCTCATCGACGAGGCCGTCCGTGACCTACCCGATGACCGCGCGGCACACGGTGTCCGCGACTACCTGACCACGCTGAACCAATTTCAGAGGAACTGAACGGATGAGCATCGACGAGAAGGCCGCCTTCTACTTCCGCCATCGCACGCAGATCGAAGAGTGGGCGGCACTGCGGACCGGCGCACGGGAGGCGTTGACGACCGAACTGTGGGCTGCCCAGGACCGGATCGCGAACATGGGGGCACCGGATGGCGCTGTGCCCGTGCCCGAAGACTCGCAGTTCTCCAAGCTCGGCCTGACCAAGACGACGTGGAAGTCGGCGGGTTGGGACCTGCGGGTCGCGCTGGGATGGAACACGGGAAGCGCCTTCGATCCGGCCGGTCGGGCCCCGTGGCCGTACATCGTCGTGTACGTGGCGGACGATCAGCCTGCAGGCAAGGAGAAGTCCCAATTCGTCAAGGCGAAGTGTTTGCCGGTCGCGCGACGCCTCGGCTGGTCGGTCAAGACGGGAGACGCGTTCGCGGTCTGGACCTACGTGCCACCGGCTGAGGGCACAAACGAGATCCCGGACTATGTGGAGCAGTTGCTGAGTGCCTTCCACAACGGCTGGCAGGAGCTCCATCCCGTGCTCGACGAGCTGATGGAGCACGGTCTCACATGATCACCTCGGGTCCACCGGTGTCTCGCGACGGCTGAGGCACCGGTGGACCCGAGGTGATCATGGGTGCGGTCACGCGTGAGGGTCGGCGGATCGGGGCACGCACCACCCATGGCTCCGATCAGCGATGCGGTCGTCGTGGACGTGCTGCGCCGGGTCGACCGGCTGGCCACCCCGCTGGTCCGCCGGTTCGGCCGTCCGCAGGCCCGGCCCCAGGACGAGCGCGACGCGTGGTGGGCCGATCGGTTCCCGGTCGTCGCGGCCGTGGTCGCCGCGCTCCCGCGGTTCGCGGGAAAGCTGGCCGACATCCTGCCGCTGCAGAACACCGTCGGCAGCGCCGTCCAGTCGATCGTCGTCCTCGGCGTGGCCGGCGAGCACAAGGTGACCGATCCGGCCGAGCGGGTGTCCCTGCTGGCGCGGGTGCTGCTCGACCGCGACCTTCCGCCGGACAGGGTCCGGCCGCTGCTGACCCATGCCACGGGCACCTACCGGGAGGAGGCCTTCGGCGCGCGGCGCGGCGGCCTGTTCGGCACGATCCGCACGGTGTGGCGGATGTCTCGGCTGCTCGGCCGGATCGACGACGCGCTCGACGCCCGCCCGAAGGGCAGGCTGCACCACCGCGCGCTGGCCAACCTGCCCGTGGTGGGCGTGCTCGGGGGATACGAGGCCGAACGCGAGGCGCAGCGCAAGGCCGCCGTGCAGGCCGGCCGGGCACTCAGCGTCAGGGGGTAGGCGCGAGCGCCGCCAGGTTGGCGTAGATCTCCCGCGTCGCGGTCGACCGGTTCATCGTGATGAAGTGGATGCCGGGCACGCCCTCGGCGAGCAGCCGGCGGCACAGCTCGGTGGCCACCTCGACGCCGAGCGCGCGGACGGCGGCCCTCGCCTCCGGGGTGTCCCCGTCCAGCGCGGCGAACCGCTCCGCGAGCTCGGACGGGAAGGCCTGCCCCGACAGCTGCACGATCCGGTTGATCATCTTCACGTTCGTCACGGGCATGACCCCGGCGATGATCGGGACGTCGCAGCCGCGGGCGCTCACCCGGTCACGCAGCCGCAGGTAGTCCTCGGCGCGGAAGAACATCTGGGTGATCGCGAAGTCGGCGCCGGCGGCGCACTTGGCCACGAACATGTCGGCGTCGGACTCGAAGTCCGGCGAGCGCGGGTGCCGCTCCGGGAAGGCGGCCACGCCCACGGAGAAGTCGCCCATCGAGCGGATCAGCTCGACCAGCTCGGCGGCGTAGCGGAAGCCCGCCGGGTGCGCGATCCACTCCGCCTGCGGGTCGGCGCCGGGCGGGTCGCCGCGCAGCGCCAGCAGGTTGCGCACCCCCGCGGCGGCCAGCCGGCTGACCACCTGCCGCAGCTCGGCGACGCTGTGGTCGACGGCGGTGAGGTGCGCCAGGGGGGTCATCGTGGTGTCGGTGGCGATCCGCTCGGTGACCGAGACGGTGCCCTCGCGGGTGGTGCCGCCGGCCCCGTAGGTGACCGACACGAACGACGGGTGCAGCCGCTCCAGCTCGCGCAGCGCCGTCCACAGCTGGCGCTCGGCCTCGGGCGTGCGGGGCGGGAAGAACTCGAACGACCACGTGGGCCGCCCCTGCTGGAGCAGCTCGCGCACGGTCCGGGTCACGGGGGGAAGGGTACGGAACGAGAAATGCCGGCCCGTGCATCCGCCCGGGACCGCGCGGCGGAAGAACCGTCGGCACGCACCTTCACCACACGGGAGGAGACGCCGGTGAGCGTCGACGGCAGACCGCGGACGACCCTGGTGCCGGGATGGCGCCCCACAGGGTGGGGCGATACTGAACCGGTGACCGCCGGGACGCAGGGCCTCGACGCCGCCGACCGGCTGGCCGCCGTCGACCTCGACCGCGTGCGCACCGCCGTCGCCGCGGCGCTCGACGACTTCCTCGACCTGCAGCACCGCACGCTCGCCGGCATGGAGCCCGCCCTCGCCCCCGTCGCCGACGAGGTGCGCGCCCTCGCCCGCGGCGGCAAGCGGCTGCGCCCGGCGTTCGCCTACTGGGGCTGGCGCGGCGCCGCGGCCGGTGCCCCGGGCCCGGTCGAGGACGACACCGCCGTCCTCCGGGCGGTCGCCGCCCTGGAGTTCGTGCACGCCAGCGCGCTGGTGCACGACGACGTGATGGACGGCGCCAGCACCCGGCGCGGCCGCCCCGCCACGCACCACGGCTTCGCCACCCGGCACGGCGCCGACGCCCTCGCCGGCGACCCCACGGCGTTCGGCGTCGGCGCGGCGATCCTCGTCGGCGACCTCGCGCTGGTCTGGTCCGACGAGCTGCTGCGCTGCTCCGGACTCACCGACACCGCGCTGACCCGGGCCCGCGGCGTCTGGGACACCATGCGCACCGAGGTGACCGCCGGGCAGTACCTCGACCTGCTGCGCGCCGCCGGCGGACTGCCGGGCCCGGAGGGGGCGCTGACCGTCGCCCGCTACAAGAGCGCCGGCTACACCGTGCAGCGGCCGCTGCAGCTCGGCGCGGCGATCGCCGGCGCCGGCCCGCGGCTGTTCGAGGCCTACAGCGCCATCGGGCTCCCCCTCGGCGAGGCGTTCCAGCTGCGCGACGACGTCCTCGGGGTGTTCGGCGACCCGGCCGTCACCGGCAAGTCCGCCGACGACGACCTGCGCGAGGGCAAGCGGACGCTGCTCATCGCGCTGGCCGAGCTGGAGGCCGACGAGCCCGGGCGGACCCTGCTGCGCGAGTCGCTGGGCGACCCCGATGCCGGCCCCGACCAGTTCGACGCGCTGCGCCACCTGATCGAGAGCACCGGCGCCCGGGCCCGCGTCGAGGAGCGGATCGCCGAGCGCACCCGGCGGGCCCGCGCCGCGATCGCGGCCGCGCCGATCGCCGAGGACGCCCGCGCGGCGCTGGACGCGCTGGCCGTCGCGGCCACCTCGCGCACCGCGTGAGGACCGTCCCCGGCCGCACCGACCGCGTGGTCGTGGTCGGCGCCGGGCTGGCCGGGCTGGCCGCCGCGCTGCGGCTGCGCGGCGCCGGCCGCGAGGTGACCGTCGTCGAGCGCTTT
This sequence comes from Geodermatophilus sp. SMS 5-13, assembly GCF_059428245.1. NCBI lineage: Bacteria > Bacillati > Actinomycetota > Actinomycetes > Geodermatophilales > Geodermatophilaceae > Geodermatophilus > Geodermatophilus sp. SMS 5-13. The sequence goes on along the minus strand of NZ_CP165729.1, from coordinate 2,282,635 downwards.
CCCGGTCCGGGTGGCCGGGCGGGCGTCGTGCGACGGGGCGGATACGTCCTGGACACCGGGCCATCGGTGTTCACCGCGCCGGAGGTGCTCGAGGACGCTCTCGCCGCCGTCGGCGACAAGCTCGCCGACCGCCTGACGCTGCTCCCCCTCGAGACGACGTACCGCGCGCAGTACGCCGACGGCACGCAGCTCGACGTGCACGCCGACCCCGACGCGTTCGCCGCCGAAGTCGAGGCGCTGTGCGGGCCGGCCGAGGCGGCCGCGCTGCGCCGCTACCTGGCCGGCCTCGCCGACCTCTACCGGCTGCAGCTGACCACGTTCATCGACCGCAACCTCGACTCCCCGCTGGACCTGCTCGGGCGGCCGCTGGCCGAGCTGGCCCGCCGCGGCGGGTTCCGTCGCCTGTCCACGCATGTCGGACGGGCGTTCACCGACGAGCGGCTGCGCCGGCTGTTCAGCTTCCAGGCGCTCTACGCGGGGGTCTCGCCGTTCCGCGCGATCGCCGCGTACGCCGTCATCGCCCAGCTCGACATCGGCGCCGGGGTCTGGCACCCGGTGGGCGGCATCGGCGCCGTCCCGCGAGCGCTGGCCGACGCGGCGGCCGACGCGGGGGTGGTGTTCCGGTACGGCGCGGAGGTCCGCGAGCTGGTCGCCCGGGGCTCCAGGGTCACCGGCGTGCGACTGGCGGACGGCGAGACCCTGCCCGCCGACGCCGTCGTCGTCACCGCCGACGCGCCGCACCGGCTGGTGCCGGGGCTGCGTGGACCGCGCCGGCCGGTGTACTCGCCGTCCTGCGTGGCGCTGCACCTGGGCGTGCGCGCGGAGCTGCCGGGGCAGGCGCACCACACGATCAGCTTCGGGGAGTCGTGGCGGACCGTCTTCGACGAGCTGACCCGCGACGGGCGGCCGATGAGCGACCCGAGCCTGCTGGTGAGCATGCCGTCGGTGACCGACCGCTCGCTGGCCCCCGACGGCGGGCAGGTGCTCAGCGTCGTCGCGCCCACGCCGAACCTCGACGTGGGTCGCGACCTCGTCTGGCGCGCGCTCGGCCCGCGCTACCGCGACGAATTGCTGGCCACGCTGGAGGCCCGCGGCTGGACCGGGCTGACCGGCGCGATCGAGGTCGAGGAGCTGGCCACCCCAGCCGACTGGGCCGCGCAGGGCATGGCCGCCGGCACGCCGTTCGCGCTGGCGCACACCGTCGGGCAGACCGGCCCGTTCCGCCCGCCGACGCTGCCGCGGACCGGCCCGGAGAACGTCGTCCTCGCCGGGTCGTCTGTGCAGCCGGGGGTCGGGGTGCCGATGGTGCTGATCAGCGGCCGGCTGGCCGCGGAGCGGATCACCGGATGACGGCCGTCGCGGGCCGGCAGGCCGAGCTGGACGCCGCCTACCGGCACTGCGCGGAGATCGCCGCCCGGCACGGCAAGAGCTACCACCTGGCCACCCGGCTGCTCACCCCCGACCGGCGGCCGGCGGTGCACGCGCTCTACGCCGCCGCCCGCACCGCGGACGACCTGGTCGACGTCCCGGGGGCCGACCCGGCCGGCGACCTCGCCGGCTGGTCGCGCGCCGTCCTCACCGAGCTGGACGACGGCTGGTCCGACGACCCGGTTCGCCTCGCGCTGGTGCACACCTACCGCCGGTACGCGATCGACGTCGACCACCTGGTCGACTTCCTGGCCGCGATGACCAGCGACCTCACCGTCCCCGGCTACGCCGACCTCGCCGCGCTCGACCGCTACATGTGGGGCTCGGCCGCCGTCATCGGGCTCATGGTCCTGCCGGTGCTCGGCACGGCGCCCGGGGTGTCCCGCGAGGAGGCGGCGCCGTACGCGATCGCGCTGGGCGAGGCGTTCCAGCTGACCAACTTCTGCCGCGACGTCGCCGAGGACGCCGACCGCGGCCGGGTCTACCTGCCGGCGGACCTCCTGGTCGCCCACGGGGTCACCCGCGAGCAGCTGGCGGCCCGCCACCACTCCCCCGGCTTCCGGGAGCTCATGCGCGAGATGGTTGCGATCACCCGCCGCCGCTACGACGACGCCGCCCCCGGCACGCCGCTGCTGGCCCCCGAGTCGCGCGACTGCGTGCGGGCGGCCACCGACCTCTACGGCGGCATCCTCCGCGAGATCGAGCGGGCGGACTACCGGGTGCTCGACCGCCGGGTGCGGGTGCCGAAGCCCCGGCGCCTCGCGGTGTTCGCCCGCCGGTTGACCGCCGCCCAGCTGGCCAGGGTGAGCGTGACCAGGGCGAACCCGAACAGCAGGTCCTCGACCGGGGCGTAGGCGATCCGCGGCCCCCAGATCGCGTCAGGGTCGTAGAGGACCACGTCCAGACCGGTGAGGACGCCGTTCATCAGCAGCTGGAACAACAGCACGATCGCGTAGGTGACCCAGAAGACCTTCCGGGTCACCAGGCGGGTCCGCAGCACGGCCAGGTCGACCACGAGGACGGCGACGACGGCGGTGACCGCGAGCGCGGAGTAGCTCACGACTCCTCGTATCCCGCGCGCCAGCCGGTGACCGTGCGGACCGCCTCGAACGCCAGCACCGCGCACACCGGGACGACGAGGAAGAACAGCACCTCCTCGACCGGGATGCCGCCGGGCAGCCGCACGCCGAGGGTGCGGCTGTCGCTGTAGTCCCAGTGCCCGGCCGCGATCGCGTAGAGCACCCAGGCCACGAAGACGACGAACTCCGGCAGCAGCGCGAGCAGCAGCCGCCGCCAGCGGGCGTAGACCCGGACCCGGAGCACGATCTCCAGGGGCGCCGTCACCACGAGGCAGCCGGCCAGCAGCGCCAGGTAGGTCAGCCGCTCCATGGCGGGACTTTCGGCGCCGAAAGTCCCACTACAGGGCCAGCGCCTGGGCGCGGCGGGTGACCTCGGTGTGCCGGTCGCCGCGCAGTGCCTCGACCGGCGTCCCCGGCAGCGAGTCGTCGCTGCGGAACAGCCACTCGAAGGCCTCCTCGTCGCTGAACCCGCCGTCGCGCAGCACCGTGAGCAGCCCGGGCAGGTGCTTGAGGACGGCGCCGTTCTGCACGAAATCGGCGGGGATCCTGCTGTTGCCGCTCCCGGGTACCGCCATCAGCTTGCCGTCGCGGATGAGCTGGCGGACCCGGTTCGGTGAGACCCCGAGCGTCTGGGCGACCTCGGCGGGGGTGAGCGTCTCCACGCCCGCGAGCCTATGACGCGTCGCCGCCGGTCAGGGGCGGGAGCGCACCAGGACGCGCTGGTCCTTCTCGGTCCGCAGCACGGCGTCCTCGCCGCGGTAGAGCCGGGCGAGCGCGGCCGGGCCGATGCCGAGCTCGCGCGCCACCTGGTGCAGCTCGAGCTTGTGCATCCGCCCGCCGTTGGCCTCGACCCGGTCGAGCAGCGCGGCGACCTTCTGCGGGTCCGGCTCGTCCTCGGGCCGCTCGTCGAGGCCCTCGGCGAGGATCGCGTCGATCTGCCGCTGCAGCCCGCGCAGCGCCAGCCGCAGCCGGGTCGCCTCGTCGACGACGCCGCCGTCCTCCCCCGAGCCCTGCCAGGTGCGCTTGGGATAGCGCCGCAGGTACTCCTGCTCCAGCTCGAGCATCCGCTCGGTGTGCCGCTGGTACTGCTCGGCGGTGCCGTGCAGGAAGACCCAGTTGCGGGTCGCGTGGGCGTGGGTGCCCTGCTGCTCCAGCTCCTCGTCGGAGAGGTCGCGCGCCGGCCGGCCCTCCATCTCAGCCCTCCCAGTTCGCGACGAGCGGGGTGTCCACGCCGAGCTCGCCGACCTTGCGCGAGCCGCCGGGCGCGCCCAGCGGGGCGTCCCGGCCGGGCAGGATCTCGGTGAAGAACGCCCGGTTGTCGGTGATGAACGGTTCCCACTCGTCGGGCACCCGGCGGTCCTGGGTGATCGCCTCCACCGGGCAGACCGGCTCGCAGGCGCCGCAGTCGATGCACTCCTTGGGGTTGATGTAGCTCTTGCGCTCCCCCTCGTAGATGCAGTCGACCGGGCACTCGTCCACGCAGGCCTTGTCGTTGACGTCGATGCACGGCTCGGCGATGACGTACGGCACGGGGCGCTCCTTCCTCGGCGAGATCTGCACACTCGCGGTCATCCGGCGCTGATGCCCGCGAGTGTGCAGATCTCGCGGGCGTTCAGACAGGGGTCGGGACGGGGGCGTTGTCGGTGGAGTGGCCGGGGAACAGCTGCGCGGCCGGGTCGAGCTCGACGGCGGCGTTGTTGACCGCCGTCGCCACCTCGCCGAAGCCGACGCTGATCAGCCGCACCTTGCCGTCGTAGTCGACGATGTCGCCGGCGGCGTAGATGCCGGGCACGGTGGTGCGCATCCGGGTGTCGACGACGACGTGCCGGTTGTCGTGCAGCTCCAGGCCCCATTCGCGCACCGGGCCGAGGTCGGCGAGGAAGCCCAGCGCGGCGACCACGGTCTGCGCCGGGAAGATCCGCGGCTCGGCCTCGCCCTTGACGGTGACCTCGACCGCGTCGACCCGGTCGGCCCCGAGCACGCGGCCGACCTCGGCGTCGGTGAGCACCGTGGCCGCCGAGGCCTGCACCGCCGCCACCGACGCGGCGTGCGCCCGGAAGGCCCTGCGCCGGTGGACCAGCGTCACGCTGCGCGCGATCGGCAGCAGCGCGAGGGTCCAGTCGCAGGCGCTGTCACCGCCGCCGACGATGACGACGTCCTTGTCCGCGTGCTCGGCGAGCGCGGGCACGAAGTAGGCCAGGCCCCGGCCGAGGAACTCCTCCCCCGCCGGCAGCGGCCGCGGCGTGAAGGTGCCGATGCCGCCGGTGACGACCACGGCGCCGCAGCGCACCGTCGTCCCGGCGTCGGTGCGGACGGCGAACCGGCCGTCGTCCCCCCGGTGCACCGACACCGCCGACTGCCCGAGCACGTAGGCCGGGTCGTACTGCGCGGCCTGGGCGACCAGGTTGTCGACCAGGTCGCGGCCGCGGACGCTCGGGAAGCCCGCCACGTCGAAGATCGGCTTCTCCGGGTACATGGCGGTGATCTGGCCGCCCGGCTCCGGCAGCGAGTCGACGACGACGGTCGACAGCCCGCGGACGCCGGCGTAGTAGGCGCCGTAGAGGCCGACCGGGCCGGCGCCGACGAGCAGCAGGTCGACGTCGTGGTCGGCCATCAGACGCGGACCCGGTCGAAGGCGGCGCGGGTGCCGGTACCGAACCGGCGCAGCGCGCCGTCCGGGCCGCTGGCGTTGGGCCGGATGAAGATCCAGTTCTGCCAGGCGGTGAGCCGGCCGAAGATCTTGGTCTCCAGGGTCTCCGGGCCGACGAAGCGGTGGTTGGCCTCCATGCCGGTCAGGGCGTCGGGCGAGAGCGAGGCGCGCTCCTCCAGCGCGATCCGCAGCTCCTCCTCCCAGTCCAGGTCATCGGGCGCGAGGGTGACCAGGCCGAGCTCCATCGCGTCGGCGGCCTCCAGCGGCTCGCCGATCCGGTCGAGGACGGCGGTGAGCTCGTCGTCGCGGCCCCAGTACCGCGACAGCAGGCGGGTCAGGTCGTTGCCCATCGGACAGCGGCCGGTGTTGGCCGAGCCGAGGACGATCCGCGCCGGGCCGTCGGCCGGGTCGATGCCCTCGAGCTCCTCCTCCGGGACGCCGTCGAGCATGTACTGCCGGTCGCAGGCCAGCGCCAGCTCGAGCAGCGTGCCGGCGAAGCAGCTGCCCGGCTCGATGACCGCGATGAGGCTGCGGCTGGTGACGTCGAACCGCTTGAGCACCCGCTTGAGGTAGTGGTTCACCTCGTTGACGAACCAGTCGCCGGCCAGCTCCTCCAGCTGCGCGTCGTAGGCGAGGACGGCGTCGGCGTCGCCGCGGGTGCGGACCACCCAGGTGCCGAGCTCGAGCTCGTTGGTGCGCAGGTGCAGCACCAGGTGGTCCAGCTCGCGGGCCAGCGCCATCGGCCAGTAGTCGACGCCCTGCTCCAGCACGCCGGCGGCGTCGGCCGGCGGCGGGGCGTCGGGGCCGTGCACGGTGATGTCGACGCGGCGGGCCGCGCGGTCCAGGCGCGCCTCGACGTGCGGGTAGCGGATCGTGTCGCCGTCCTCGGTGCGCCGCAACGGGGTGAGCGCGACGCCGCGCTCGCCGCTGCGGGCCGAGCGGGCCACCGCGGCCTCGGCGCGGGCGCGGACGGCGTCGGGGAAGCGGCTCATCGGCACGGTCTCGTCGACCAGGCCCCACTCGACGGCGGTGCGGCCCTTGATGCCCTCGTTCTTGGTCGCGAAGACGTCGGCGCGGTCCTTGCGCACGAACCGCTTGTCGACCACGCGGGTCAGCCCGCCGGTGCCGGGCAGCACGCCGAGCAGCGGCACCTCGGGCAGCGACACCGCCGACGACCCGTCGTCCACCAGGACGATCTCGTCGCAGGCGAGCGCGAGCTCGTAGCCGCCGCCGGCCGCGGTGCCGTTGAGCGCGGCGACGTAGGTCTGGCCGCTGTGCGCGGTGGCGTCCTCGATGCCGTTGCGGGTCTCGTTGGTGAACTTGCAGAAGTTCACCTTCCACGCGTGCGAGCTCTGGGCCAGCATCCGGATGTTCGCGCCGGCGCAGAACATGCGGTCCAGGCCGCCGGTGACGACGACGGCCGTCACCTCGGGGTGCTCGAAGCGCAGCCGCTGCACCGCGTCGTAGAGCTCGATGTCGACGCCGAGGTCGTAGCTGTTCATCTTCAGCTCGTAGCCCGGCACCAGGCCGCCCTGCTCGTCGACGGCCAGGGTCAGCGTCGCGACCGGCCCGTCGAACGAAAGCCGCCAGTGGCGGTAGCGCTCGGGCGAGGTCTCGAACTCCACGCGCACCGGAACGGGGTTCTCGGTGGCGGTGTCGGCGAGCAGCGTCATGGCGGGGACCTCCGGGGCCGTCGACGTGTCGCCAAACACACTACTGACTCTTGGCGTCGCGTCAAGACGGCGTAGCAGGTTCCGCGCCGCGAGGGGCCAAAATGGCCATTTTGGCCCTCAGCGGGCGGGGTCGAGCCCGGAGTAGACGCGCAGCGCGTTCTCCCCCAGGACCAGCGGGACGACGTCCTCGGGCAGGCCCAGGCCCGCGACCACCCGCGCGTTGGCCGCCTGGCCGGGGACGCCGGGCCAGTCGGTGCCGTAGATCCACTTGCGCGCCAGGCGGCCCAGGTCGTAGCGGGCGTAGTACTCCGGCAGCCGCTTGGGCGGCAGGCCCGACAGCTCCAGCCACACGTGCTCCCGGGAGAGCGCGAGGAACGCCACCGCGTCGTACCACCAGCCGCGCCCGCCGTGGGCGAGGACGACGTCCAGATCCGGGAAGTCGCGCAGCACCGCGTCGAGCAGCATCGGGTCGGCGTAGGCGTTGGTCGAGCCGGGGAACGTGCTCGTCCCGCAGTGCACGATCAGCGGCACCCCCCGCTCGACCAGCACCGCGTAGGCGGGGTAGAGCGCCGCGTCGTCGGGGCGGAAACCGCCGTGCACCGGGTGGATCTTCAGCGCCGCCGCGCCGGCGTCGAGCTGCCGGGCGAGCTCGCGCGCGATCGGGAAGTGCAGGTGCGGGTTGACGTTGGCCACCGGGCGGAACCGGCGCGGGTTGTGCTCGACGATCGGCAGCAGGTCGTCGAAGAGCTGGTAGCCGGTCGCCTTGGGGCTGTACTCGCAGAACAGCAGGGCGACGTCCACCCCCTGCTCGGCGAACAGCTCGTCCAGCCGCGCCGGGTCGGGGGTGCCGTCGTCCCGCCAGACCGCCTCGAGGATGCCCGGCGGGCCGAACTGGCGGGCCCAGTCGATCCAGGCCGGCGCCAGGGACGACAGGTGCGGGACGTGGACGTGCGCGTCCACCAGGACGTGACCGTCGAGCACGGACTCAGACGGTAGCCGGGAGCGCCGGGGCCTCCGTCGACGGCCGCCCCTGCGGCTGCGGGGGCACCAGCGTGCGCGCGGTCTCGCGCAGCCGGAACCGCTGGATCTTGCCGGTCGCGGTCTTGGGCAGCTCCTCGACGACGAGGACGGCGCGCGGCCGCTTGAACGCGGCCAGGCCCTCGCGGCACCAGGTGATCAGCTCGTCCGGGGTGACGGCGGCGCCCGCGGCGAGGACGACGCAGGCCACCGGCTTGTCGAGTTCGTTGCTGTCGGGGACGCCGACCACCGCCACCTCGGCGACCGCCGGGTGCTGCAGCAGCCGCTCCTCCACCTCGGCCGGGGAGACCCAGATGCCGCCGGCCTTGAGCAGGTCGTTCGACCGGCCCATGCAGGTGTAGTAGCCGTCGGCGGAGCGGACGTAGGTGTCCCCGGTGCGCAGCCACTCGCCCTGGAAGACCGCGCGGGTGGCGTCGGTGCGGCACCAGTAGCCGGTGGCGATCGACTCGCCGCGGACGAACAGCGCCCCCGGCGTCTCGTCGGGCACCGGGCGGCCCTCCTCGTCGCGCAGCGCGATGTCGTAGCCCGGCACCGGCGTGCCGGAGGTCCCGGGCCGGACGGCGCCCTCGGTGTTGGACAGGAAGATGTGCAGCGCCTCGGTGGAGCCGATGCCGTCGAGGATGTCCACGCCGAAGCGCTCGGTGAACCGCCGGTAGAGCGCCGCGGGCAGCGCCTCGCCGGCCGACGCGCACAGCCGCACCGAGCCGAAGGTGTCCTCCGGCAGCTCGGCCGCCAGCAGCGCGGCGTAGAAGGTGGGCCCGGCGAAGAAGAGGGTGGGCCGGTCCTCGGCCATGCGCTCGGCGACCACGGCGGGCGAGGGACGCCGCGGCTCGAGCACCGTCGTCGCGCCCACCGAGAGCGGGAACAGCGCGGAGTTGCCCAGGCCGTAGGCGAAGAACAGCTTCGCCACCGAGTAGCAGACGTCGTCCGGGCCGATGCGCAGCACGTCGCGGGCGTAGGTCTCGCAGACCCAGCGCAGGTTGGCGTGCCGGTGCATGGCGCCCTTGGGCGTGCCGGTCGTGCCGGAGGTGTAGAGCCACAGCGCCGGGGTCTCGTCGGTGGTGGGCGCGACGGCGTCGTCCCGGTCGGCGCCGGCAGCCAGGACGGCGTCCCACGACAGCACGCCGGCGGTCGCGGTCGGCGCCAGCTCGGCGCCGTCGACGGCGACGAGGTGGGCCAGCTCGGGGGCGGCCTCCGCGGCCGGCTGCGCCGCCGCGGCGAACTCGGGGGTGGCCACCAGCACGCGGGCGCCGGAGTCGGTGACCACCTTGGTCAGCTCCGGGCCGGTCAGCATGGTCGACACGGGGACGGCGACCGCGCCGCGGCGCCAGCAGCCGAGCAGCCCCGCGAGCAGCTCGGGCCGGTCGGAGCAGACGAACAGCACCCGCTCCCCCGGCCGCACGTCCAGCGCCCGCAGGCCGTTCGCGAAGTTGGCCGCCAGGTCGCGCAGCTCGGCGTAGGTCAGCGTGCTGCCCCCGCTGCGGACGGCGGTCCGCCCGCCGGCGCCGGCGTCCACGTGCCGGTCGAGGAAGTAGTGGGCGGCGTTGAAGGGCTGGCTCACGGTCGTTCCTCCGGCGGCGCGGGCGGGGCGAGACAGGCGTGGCGTGTCGTGTCGAGGCGGGGCGTGGCGCAGAACACACTACGCACAACCGGCATACCGTCAAGGGGGTGTAGAAGGTTGACAGATCTTGGTCGCGCCGCACCGCTGTGGTGTCATGACCGGGTGACCCCGGAGGCCGGCGCCCGCCGCCGCGAGACCGGCGCCGCGAGCGCGCGCTCGCTGCTGCTCACCCTGCTCGGCGAGTTCGTGCTGCCCACCGGCGCCGCCGCCTGGACCGGCGCCCTGGTCGCGGGGCTGGCCGAGGTCGGCGTCGAGGAGAAGGCCGCCCGCCAGGCGCTCTCGCGCACCGCCGCCGAGGAGCTGATCGTCGCCGAGCGGGAGGGCCGCCGGGTCCGCTGGCGGCTGACGCCGGCCGGGCACACGCTGCTGTCCGAGGGCGCCGAGCGGATCTACACCTTCGGCCGCGGCCTGGCCGACTGGGACGGCCGCTGGCTGGTCCTCGCGGTCAGCGTGCCCGAGACCCACCGCCGGCTGCGCCACCAGCTGCGCACCCGCCTGACCTGGGCCGGGCTGGGCTCACCCATGCCGGGCCTGTGGGTCACCCCCGACGTGGAGAAGGAGAAGGAGGTCGCCGCGGTCGTCGCCGACCTCGGCGTCGAGGCCTTCTCCTTCACCGGCCCGTTCGGGCAGGTCGGCGACGAGCAGCGGGTGGTCGCCGAGGCGTGGGGGCTCGCCGACGTCGAGGAGCGCTACCGGGCCTTCCTCGACGAGGTCGCCGCGCAGCGGGTGCTTACGCCGGCCGACGCGTTCGGCGCGCAGGTGCGACTGGTCCAGGAGTGGCGCCGGTTCCCGTTCCTCGACCCCGCGCTGCCGCCGTCCCTGCTGCCGGAGACCTGGCCCGGCCCGGCGGCCGCGGACCTGTTCCACCGCCGCCACGACGAGTGGCACGAGGCCGCCCAGCTGCACTGGACCGAGCTCGCCACCACGGCCGCCGCCCGCATCTGAGGGGCCAAAATGGCCATTTTGGCCCCTCGGGTCAGTCGTCGAGGTGCTCGAAGCGGACGTAGTCGTACTCGACCGGCATGTTGTTGATCCCCTGCGGCGGCGGGGCGATCCAGCCGGCGAAGTCCCCCTCGTCGTAGTGCGGCACCATCAGCTCGGCGACCCGCGCGCGGTCCTCCGGCGTCGGCACCCACTCCGCCATGCGGGCCTCCCAGGCGGCCTCGTCGAGCACCTCGCCCTCGGGGCTGAGGTGGTGCCCGGCGTAGGCGCCCACCTTCCGGAAGAACCCCTCGTGCGGCAGCGTCAGCCGGTGCGGCAGCCCGGCGTCCTCCAGCGCCTGGTTCCAGCGGCGGACGCCGTTCTCGCAGTCGGCGACGTACTCGTCGCGCAGGTCGAGGTTGAGCGCGTTCAGCAGCGGCACGGTCTGCTGCGCGATCGCGCCGTCCCGGACGACGTTCATCGGCCGCTCCTGGCCGATGAGCACGTGGTCGTCCTTGCGGCGGGTCTCCTGCCAGCGGCCCTTGAGGCCGGAGGTGAAGTAGTTGCCCGCGTTGGTCGACTGCTCGGAGCCGAAGAGGTCCATCGAGACGGCGAACTGGAAGTTCAGGTACTTCTGGATCACCGACAGCGGGATCGCGCCGTGCTCGAACGTGTCCTCGGTGTCGTGCTCCTTCATCACCTGGGCGGTGCGCTCCACCGTCCGCTGCACGCCGGTGGTGCCCACGAACATGTGGTGGGCCTCCTCCTTGAGCATGAACTCGCAGGTGCGCGCCAGCGGGTCGAAGCCGGACTCCTTGAGCGTCCCGAGCTGGTACTTGCCGTCCCGGTCGGTGAAGTAGGTGAACATGAAGAACTGCAGCCAGTCGGTGGTGTCCTCGTTGAACGCGCCGAGGATGCGCGGGGCGTCGACGTCCCCGGAGTTGCGCTTGAGCAGCTGCTCGGCCTCCTCGCGCCCCTCCCGGCCGAAGTAGGCGTGCAGCAGGTAGACCATCGCCCAGAGGTGGCGGCCCTCCTCCACGTTGACCTGGAAGAGGTTGCGCAGGTCGTAGAGGGACGGCGCGGTCATGCCCAGCTGCCGCTGCTGCTCCACCGACGCGGGCTCGGTGTCGCCCTGGACGACGATCAGCCGCTGCAGGTCGGCGCGATACTCCCCCGGCACCGTCTGCCACGCCAGCTCGCCCTTGTGCCGGCCGAACGCGATCCGCCGCTCGGGGTCGCGCTCGGCCAGGAAGATCCCCCAGCGGTAGTCCTGCATCGGCACCCGGTCGAAGTGCGCCCAGCCGTCGCGGCCGACCGCGATCGCGGTGCGCAGGTAGACGTCCCGGTGCTCCAGCTGCGGGCCGAGCGTCTTCCACCAGTCGAGGAACTTCGGCTGCCAGCCCTCGAGCGCGCGCTGCAGCCGGCGGTCGTTGGCCAGGTCGACGTTGTTCGGGATCCGCTGCGAGTAGTCGACGGGGCTCAGCGGCCCGGTCGGCTCGGGAGCGTTGCCCGTCTGCGTCATCGATCCCGTCATGGCATTCCCTCCGGGTGCGCGTACGTCCTACGTCGGATTGTCGCGGCGTCAGAAGTGTGTAGCACTTCGGGAAGGGAGCGCAAGCCCTAGGGTCGAGTCGTGGCGGCCGCGCAGAACGATCCGGGACTGCGCCGCCGGACGCCCGAGGACCCCGGCGCCCGGCCCGCCTTCCTCGACCTCGCCGCCCTCGAGGAGCGGTCCCGCGCCCTGCTGCCGCCCGACGTGTACGACTTCTACGCCGGCGGCGCCGAGCGGGAGACGACGCTGACCGAGGCGACCGCCGCCTGGCGTTCCTGGCGGCTGCGCCCGCGGGTGCTGCGCGGGCTGGCCACGGCCGACCTGCGGACGACGCTGCTCGGCACGGACGTCGCGACGCCGATCGGCGTCGCCCCCTGGGGCTACCAGGCCCTGGCGCACCCGGACGGCGAACGGGCCACGGCCCGCGGCGCGGCCGCCGCCGGGGCGCTCATGACCGTGTCGACCGCGGCCAACACCGCACTGGGCGACGTCGCCGCGGTCGAGCCGGAGGCGCCCAAGTGGTTCCAGCTCTACCGGCTGCACTCCCCCGCGTACACCGACGACCTGGCCCGCCGCGCCGGACAGGCCGGCTACGCCGCGCTGGTCCTCACCGTGGACCTGCCGGTGTACGGACGGCGGCTGCGCGACGTGGCCAACGACTTCGCGCTCCCCCCGGACGTCCCGATGGCCAACCTGCCCACCGTCTCCGGGATCCCGACCGCGCCGAGCCCGGTCTGGACGTTCGACGACATCGCCCGGTTCGGCGAGCTGTCCGGCCTGCCGGTCGTGGTCAAGGGCGTGCTGCGCGGGGACGACGCCACCCGCTGCGTGCAGGCCGGGGCCGCGGCGGTGTGGGTCTCGGCGCACGGCGGCCGGCAGGCCGACCCGGTGGTCGCCACGGCGCACGCGCTGCCCGAGGTCGTCGCCGCGGTCGGCGACGAGGCGGAGGTCTACGCCGACGGCGGCCTGCGCGCGGGATCCGACGTCCTCACCGCCCTGGCCCTGGGCGCGCGGGCGGTGTTCGTGGCCCGCCCTGCGGTCTGGGGTCTGGCGACCGGCGGCGCGGACGGCGTGGCGCGGGTCCTCGCCGGGCTGTCGGAGGAGCTGGCGCACACCATGGTGCTGTGCGGGCTCGGGTCGGTCGGCGGGGTGCCGCGGGACACGGTCGCCGCCGCACGGTGACCGAACCCGTTCGTCCCAGCCGCCCCGGCCACCTCGTTCACCGCGTGGTTCGCCGGACCGGCAGCCCGTCGCTCCTACACTCGCCAGGGTGGACACCGTCGTGACCGACCCCGTGGTCGGCGCCGTCCTCGAGGGGCGCTACCGCCTCGAGGAGCGCGTCGCCCGCGGCGGCATGTCCACCGTCTACTCCGCGACCGACCTGCGGCTGCACCGCACGGTCGCGGTCAAGATCATGGCCGACCACCTGGTCCACGACCCGACGTTCGTCGACCGGTTCACCCGCGAGGCCCGCGCCGCGGCGATGCTCAGCCACACCAACGTGGTGTCGGTCAGCGACCAGGGCAGCGACCGGGGGCTGGTCTACCTGGTCATGGAGCTCGTCCGCGGCCGCACGCTGCGCGATCTGCTGCAGGCACGCGGCCGGCTGACCGTGGCCGAGGCCTTCGCCGTCCTCGAGCCGGTGCTCGCCGGGCTGACCGCCGCCCACCGGGCCGGCATCGTGCACCGCGACATCAAGCCGGAGAACGTGCTCATCGGCACCGACGGCGTGGTCAAGGTGGCCGACTTCGGTCTCGCCCGCGCGGTCGAGGGCAACGGGCAGAGCGTCGCCACCGGCGGCGTGCTCATCGGCACGGTCGCCTACCTCTCCCCCGAGCAGCTCGAGCGCGGCCGCGCCGACGCCCGCAGCGACGTCTACGCCGCCGGTGTCGTGCTCTACGAGATGCTCACCGGGCACCCGCCGTACGGGGGCGACACCCCGCTGGCGGTGGCCTACCAGCACGTGCACCACGACATGCCGGTGCCGTCGGCGGAGGTCCCCGGCATCCCGTGGCAGGTCGACGAGCTCGTCGCCCGCGTCACCCGCCGCGATCCCGCCGTCCGCCCCATCGACGCCGGCGCCTTCCTCGCCGAGCTGACCGACCTGCGCACCGACCTCGGCATCGAGCGGGTGCCCGTGCCCACCGGCCGCAGCACCGCCGGGCCGGACACGCTCCGGCCGACCAACCGGCCGCACACCACCCGCCCGCGGCACCCGAGCGACCCGGGCACCCGCGACATCCGCCCCGGCACCGAGGTGCTGGGGCCCGGCCGGCACACCAACGGGCGGACCAGCGTCCTCGGCGCCGGGCCGACCACGAGCGTGTCCAGCCGTCCGCCGGTGCGCCCGCGGCCCGGCACCGTCCCCGAGCACATCCGCAAGCGGCGCGCGCGGCTGATCATCGCGATCATCGCGCTGCTCGCGATCACCATCGGCGCCGTCGGCTGGTGGCTGGGCTCCGGCCGGTGGACCACGATCCCCGACCTGGTCGGCAAGCCCAAGGACACCGCGATCGGCCTGCTGCAGGAGGCCGACCTCGACCCCGACTGCTGCGACGAGCAGTGGAGCGAGGACGTCCCGGCCGGCGTCGTCATCTCCGCCGACCCCGCCGGGGGCGACGCGATCCGCGGCTCCGACATCCGGCTGGTCGTCAGCAAGGGGCAGGAGCGGTACACCGTCCGCGCCGACCTCGCCGGCCAGTCCGAGGACGACGTCGTCGCCGCCCTGCAGGAGGACCTGCCCGAACTCCAGGTGACGACGGAGAAGCAGTACGACAACGACGTCGACGCCGGTTTGGTCATCGGGTTCGACCCGCCGGCCGGGACGCCGATCAAGCGCGGCGAGGTCGTCACCGTCCTGGTCAGCCTCGGCCACGAGCCGGTCGACATCCCCAACGTCATCGGGTCCACCCCCGAGGCGGCGACCGCGACGCTGGAGGAGCTCGGCTTCACCGTGCAGAAGGGCGACGACGGCCGCAGCCGCGACGTCGCGGCCGGCCAGGTCATGGCGGTCACCCCCGACCCGGCCGCCGGGCCGGTCGACTACGGCAGCACGGTGACCATCCAGGTCTCGGCCGGCGTGCCCCAGGTGGACGTGCCCGACGTGCGCGGCAAGAGCGCCGCCGAGGCCAAGCAGATCCTCGAGGGCATGCACCTGAAGGTGAAGATCAACACGTTCATCGCCGGCGACCGCGTCTACCAGCAGAGCCCCAAGCCGGGCGAGACCGTCGACGAGGGCACGACCGTCCAGCTCGCGGTGAGCTTCGGCTAGTGGTGCACCACGCCACGCCGATCGGCGCGCAGATCCAGATCAAGGGCGGCCTGGCCAAGGGCGGGCTGGCCTACACCGACGCCGTCGGCGCCCGCGCCGTCCAGGTCTTCGTCGGCAACCCGCGGGGCTGGAGGCTGACCGACGGCGACCCGAAGCAGGACGCCGCGTTCACCGCCGGCTGCACGGAGCGCGGGGTGCCCTCGTTCGTGCACACGCCGTACCTGGTCAACGTCGGCTCCCCCACCGAGGCCACCGTCGAGCAGTCGATCGCCACGATCCGGCACAACCTGCTCCGCGGCGCCCAGCTCGGCTGCCGCGGGGCCGTCGTCCACGCGGGGTCGGCGGTCGGCGAGGACCGCTACGCGGCCGCGCTCACCCAGCTGCGCGAGCGGCTGCTGCCGGTCCTCGAGTCCCTCCCGGACGACGGGCCGCGGTTGCTCATCGAGCCGACCGCCGGCGGCGGCAAGTCGCTGGCCGCGACCGTCGAGGACCTCGGGCCGTACCTGGCCGCGCTGGAGCACCACCCGCTGGTCGGCGTCTGCTTCGACACCTGCCACGCCTGGGCGGCGGGGCACGACCTGTCCGTGCCGGGCGGCATGACGGCGACCCTCGACGCGCTCGAGGCCACGGTGGGCCCCGGCCGGCTCGGGCTGGTGCACGCCAACGACTCCCTCGACGCGTGCGGCTCCAAGCGCGACCGGCACACCACGATCGGCGCCGGCTCGATCGGCGTGGAGCCGTTCCGCGAGCTGCTCGCGCACCGCTCGCTGGCCGGCGTCCCGGTCGTCATCGAGACGCCGAGCGAGCTCGACGGGTCGCCGTGGGCCGGGCACGCCCGCGACATCGCGCTGCTGTGCTCGCTGCGCGACGACGTCGCGGAGGACGCCGCGGCCTGACCGCATCGGTCAGGGAAGACGTCCGGATCGGTACAGCCCGTCCGGGCCGGGTGCCGCAGGCTCTGGGGGTCGCCGGACCAGGGAGTGCGCCGTGTACGTCTGCATCTGCTTCGCCGTGACCGAGCGCGAGCTCGCCGACGTCATCGCCGACGGCGCCCGCAGCGAGGAGGAGGTCGGCGACGCCTGCGCGGCCGGCACCGGCTGCGGTGGCTGCCTGGACCGCATCTGCGACCGGCTCGAGGCCGCCGAGGGTCTGCTGATCGCCGCGTAGGGCAGGCTGCGGCAGGTGATCGCGCTCGTGCCCGCGTCCTACGTGCTGCTCCGGCGGACCGAGGACGGCGTGCAGCGCGTGCTGCTCCAACTGCGCCGCGGCACCGGGTACATGGACGGCCACTGGGCGGTCTCCGCCGCCGGCCACGTCGAGCCCGGCGAGGACGCCGTGGCGGCCGCCGTGCGCGAGGCGGCCGAGGAGCTCGACGTCGTCCTCGACCGCGCCGATCTCGTGCCGCTGTGCGCGATGCACCGCACCGCCGGCCGCTCGGAGCCCGGCGAGGAACGGGTCGACTTCTTCTTCCAGTGCCGCCGCTGGGCCGGCGAGCCCCGGCGCCGCGAGCCCCACCGGGCCGCCGAGCTGCGCTGGTTCGACCTCGCCGTCCTCCCTCATCCGGTCGTGCCCCACGAGCTGCGGGTTCTCGACGGACTGCGGCGCGGCGGCGTGCCGGCGATCCTGACGCACGGCTTCTGAGTGGGCTGGAGCACATCCCGGCGCGGCGCGCAAGGGACAGGGCGCACGTCATTCGATCGACTGCGGTCTCTTGGCACCTAGGTGAGGCTGGGCTAACTTAGGGGTGCCTTGCTTCCCCGCACCTCCCGGAGCGCACCGCCGATGTACGTCTGCATCTGCTTCGCCGTCAGCGAGTCCCAGCTGGCCGACGTCATCGCCGACGGCGCGCGCACGGAGGAGGAGGTCGGCGACGCCTGCGCCGCCGGCACCGGCTGCGGCAACTGCCTGGAGCGCATCTGCGACCGGCTGCGTGTGGTCGATCCGCTGCACGGGCTGGAGATTCCCGCCGTCGCCTGAGCCGATAGCCTCGGCCGCAACCCGGACCGAGGAGGACCCATGCAGGGTGACGCGCGCGTGATCGAGCTGCTCAACGAGCAGCTGACCAGCGAGCTGACCGCGATCAACCAGTACTTCCTGCACGCCAAGATGCAGGAGAACTGGGGCTACACCAAGCTCGCGTCGCACACCCGCGCGGAGTCCATCGAGGAGATGACCCACGCGGAGAAGCTGACCGACCGCATCCTGTTCCTCGAGGGCCTCCCGAACTACCAGCGGCTGCTGGCCCTGCGGGTCGGGCAGACCGTCCGCGAGCAGTTCGAGTCGGACATGGCGATCGAGGTCGAGGTCGTCGACCGGCTGCGCCCGGCCATCGCCCACTGCGAGGAGGTCGGCGACCACACCAGCAAGCGGCTGTTCGAGGAGATCCTCGCCGACGAGGAACACCACATCGACTACCTCGAGACCCAGCTGTCGCTGATGGACCACCTCGGTGAGCAGCTCTACCTCGCCGGCCAGGTGGAACACCCCTCCGGCGACTGACCCCCGCTACGCTGCGGTCCCCTCCGGCGCGCGACCCGCGCGCACGACGAGGGGACGGCGGCGATGGCGCTCTACCTGTCGAAGTTCAGCTACACCCCGGAGACGTGGGCGCGGCTGATCGCGCACCCGGAGGACCGGCGGGAGGCGGCCCGCACCTACATCGAGTCGGTCGGCGGGAAGCTGCACGGGTTCTGGTACGCCTTCGGCACGCACGACGGGTACAACCTCTGGGAGGCCCCCGACCACGTGTCGATGGCGACCGTCGCCATCGCCCTGAGCAGCGGCGGGGCGATCAGCTCGCTGGAGACGACGGTGCTGCTGACCGTCGACGAGACGCTGGAGGCCCTGGGCCGGGCCGGCCAGGTGAGGTACCGGCCGCCCGGCGCGTAGCGAGGTCCTGAGTCCACCCGCCGCGCGGTCGCGCCGCGTACCCCCTGTGGGCTACGCGGCGCGACCGCGTGGTGACTTTGCGCTGCCGTTTCGGCCGGGTTCACTTCCGGCGCCCGCACGCGATCCGAGCGTGCCGCGAACCGAGACGAGGCGCCTGTGCTCTCCCGCCGTTCCCTGGCCGCTGCCGCGACCGCGACCCTGACCGCCACCGGCATCGGCCTCACCGCCGTCCCCGCGGCAGCCGCTCCCGCCGCCCCAGTCCTGCAGTCCTACATCGTCACGCTGACGCCGGGCAGCCCGGCCGCGGCCGTCGCCGAGCGCGCCCGTGCGCTCGGCGGCCGGATCAGCCACCTCTACAGCGCCGCGCTCGACGGCTTCGCCGTCACCCTGCCGACCACGGTCGCCGACCGGCTCGGCCGCCTGCCGGGCGTGCAGGCCGTCGAGGTCGACGCGCCGGTGACCGCCACCGCGTCCCAGGCCGGCGCCACCTGGGGTCTCGACCGGATCGACCAGCGGACCCGGCAGCTGAGCACCAGCTACAGCTACTCGGCCACCGGCACCGGCGTCACCGCGTACGTGATCGACACCGGCATCCGGTTCGACCACGCCGAGTTCGGCGGCCGCGCGGTCTCCGGCTTCGACGCCGTGGACGGCGGCAGCGCCGACGACTGCAACGGCCACGGCACGCACGTCGCCGGCACCGTCGGCGGCGCGACCTACGGCGTCGCCAAGAACGTGTCGCTGGTCGCCGTCCGGGTGCTCGACTGCTCCGGCAACGGCAGCACCTCCGGCGTCATCGCCGGGATCGACTGGGTCACCGCCAACCACGCCGCCGGCACGCCGGCGGTGGCCAACATGAGCCTCGGCGGCAGCACCAGCACCGCACTCGACAACGCCGTGAGCCGGTCGATCGCCGACGGCGTCACCTATGCCGTGGCCGCCGGCAACGGCAACGCGATGGGCGTGCCGCAGGACGCCTGCAAGTCCTCCCCCGCGCGCGTCGGCGGAGCGCTCACCGTCGCCGCCAGCGACCAGAACGACAAGCCGGCCTCGTTCAGCAACTACGGCTCCTGCGTCGACCTGTTCGCGCCCGGGGTGGGCATCACCAGTTCCTGGGTCTCCGGCAGCACGGCGACGAACACGATCAGCGGGACGTCGATGGCGACCCCGCACGTGGCCGGCGTGGCGGCGCTCCACCTGGAGACCCACCCGACGGCGAGCCCGGCCTCGGTCGCCAGTGCCCTCAAGGCGGCGACCACCAAGGACGCCGTGGGCACCCCCCGCACCGCCAACAACGACCTGCTGTTCACCAGCTACTGACGGTTCAGCGCTCCAGCAGGCCCGCCAGGACGTCGGCCGCCCGCTCCACCGCGGCGCGGTCGACGTCCAGGTGGGTGACCAGCCGCAACCGGCGCGCGCTCACCTGGCTGACCAGCACGCCCTGCGCCTTCGCCGCCTCGGCGACCATCGGCGCCGGGACGTCGTCCAGCACGACCATGTTCGTCTCGACGCCGGCCGGGTCGGCGCCGAGCCGCTTGGCCAGCAGCCGCGCGTGCTCGTGGTCCTCGGCCAGCCGGTCGACGTGGTGGTCCAGCGCGTGCAGCCCGGCCGCGGCGAGGACGCCGGCCTGCCGCATCCCGCCGCCGAGCCGCTTGCGCCAGAGCCGGGCGACGGCGATCCGCTCCGCCGAGGCGACCAGCACCGAGCCGACCGGCGCGCCGAGGCCCTTGGACAGGCAGACCGACGCGGTGTCGGCCAGCCGGCCGTAGGTGGCCAGGTCGACGCCCGAGGCGACGTGCGCGTTGAACAGCCGGGCGCCGTCCAGGTGGACGGCGACGCCGGCACCCCGCGACCAGTCCCAGAGCTTGCGCAGCTCGGCGAGCGGCTGCACGATGCCGCCGCCGCGGTTGTGCGTGTTCTCCACGGCGACCGCCGCGGTCGCGGTCAGGTGCCAGTCGTCCTTCGGCCGCACCTGCGCGATCAGCGCGTCGGCGTCCAGCCGGCCGCCCGCCGACACCACGGTGCGGGTGGAGAGGCCGAACACCGCCGCCGCGGCGCCCATCTCGTAGGTGACCACGTGCGCGTCGGCGTCGCAGAGCACCTCCTGGCCGGGCTCGGCCACCAGGCGCATGCCGATCTGGTTGCCCATGGTCCCGGACGGCACGAACAGCGCCGCCTCGTGGCCCATCAGCGCCGCGACCCGCTCCTCGAGCGCGTTGATCGTCGGGTCCTCGCCGTAGACGTCGTCACCGACCTCGGCCTCGGCCATGGCGCGGCGCATCGCCTCCGTGGGACGGGTGACGGTGTCCGAGCGGAGGTCGATCAGGTCGGCCCGGGGTGGTGGGGTGGGCACGATCAACCGCGCAGCATCTCCGCGATCAGGAACGCCAGCTCCAGCGACTGCCCGGTGTTCAGCCGGGGGTCGCAGGCGGTCTCGTACCGGCTGTTGAGGTCCTCGTCGCTGATCTCCATGGCGCCGCCGAGGCACTCGGTGACGTCCTCACCGGTCAGCTCGACGTGGATGCCGCCCGGCCAGGTGCCCAGCGCCCGGTGGACGTCGAAGAAGCCGAGCACCTCGTCGACGATCCGGTCGAAGTGCCGGGTCTTGTAGCCGGTCGAGGACTCGTGGGTGTTGCCGTGCATCGGGTCGCACTGCCAGACCACCAGGTGGCCGCTGGCGGTGACCTTCTCGACGATGCCGGGCAGCACGTCGCGGATCTTGCCGTTGCCCATCCGGCTGATCAGCGTGAGCCGCCCGGGGACCCCCTCGGGGTCGAGCCGCTCGACCAGCTCCACGGCCTGCTCCGGCGTGGTGGTGGGGCCGATCTTGACGCCGATCGGGTTGGCGATCCGCGAGACGTACTCGATGTGCGCGCCGTCCATCTGCCGCGTGCGCTCGCCGACCCAGACGAAGTGCGCCGACAGGTCGTAGGCCCGGCCCTCGTGCACGCGGGAGAGCGCCCGCTCGTACTCGAGGATCAGCGCCTCGTGGCTGTTGAAGAGCTCCACCGAGCGCATCGCGGCGTGGTCGATGCCGCAGGCCTTCATGAACGCCAGCGCGCGGTCGATCTCGCGGGCGATCACCTCGTAGCGCACGCCGGCCGGCGAGTTGGCCACGAAGTCCTTGTTCCAGTCGTGGACCGCGTGCAGGTCGGCCAGCCCGCCGCGGGCGTAGGCGCGGATCATGTTCATCGCCGCGGCGGAGTTCGCGTAGGCGCGCACCAGCCGGGTCGGGTCGGGCAGCCGCTTCTCGAGCACCGGGTCCAGCGCGTTCACCATGTCGCCGCGGTAGGACGGCAGGCCCAGGGCGTCGGTGTCCGACGAGCGCGGCTTGGCGTACTGCCCGGCCACCCGGCCCACCTTCACCACCGGCACGCTCGCGCCGTAGGTCAGGACGACGGCCATCTGCAGCAGCGTGCGCGTGGTGCTCTGCAGGTGCGGCTCGGTGTTGAGGTCGAAGGTCTCCGCGCAGTCCCCGCCCTGCAGCAGGAACGCCCTGCCCCGCGCCACGTCGGCGAGCTGGTCGCGCAGGTGGTCGACCTCGGCCGGGGCCACGATCGGCGGCACGGTGGACAGCGTCTCGAGGACGGTGTCCAGGGCGCCCCGGTCGGGCCACGTCGGCTGCTGGGCGGCGGGCAGCTCCCGCCACCGGTCCAGGCCGGGGACCAGGTCAGCAGGTTCGGTGAGACTCACACGCTTCAGGGTACGGGCCCCCGGTTCAGCCGAAGAACACCTCGGCCTCCGCGTACCGCTCGACCGGCACCAGCTTCAGCTGCGCCGTCGCGGCCGTCAGCGGCACGCGCACGATGTCGGTGCCCCGCAGCGCCACCATCACCCCGGACTCGCCGTCGTGGATGGCCTCCGTGGCGGCCAGGCCGAACCGGGTGGCGAGCACCCGGTCGAACGCCGACGGCGTGCCGCCGCGCTGGATGTGCCCGAGGACGACGGCCCGCGCCTCGCGGCCGGTGCGCTCCTCGATCAGCGAGGCCAGCGCCGCGCCGATGCCGCCGAGGCGGACGTGGCCGAACGCGTCCGTCTGCCCCGTCGACAGCGACAGCTCCCCGCCCTTGGGCGCCGCGCCCTCGCTGACCACGACGATCGGCGAGTAGCCCGATGCGAAGCGGTGCTGGCAGTGCGCGACGACGGCGTCGACGTCGAACGGGTGCTCGGGGATGAGGATGACGTTGGCGCCGCCGGCCATGCCGGCGTGCAGCGCGATCCAGCCGGCGTGCCGGCCCATGACCTCGACGACGAGCGTGCGGTGGTGGCTGTCGCCGGTGGTGTGCAGCCGGTCGATGGCCTCCATGGCGACGCCGACGGCGGTGTCGAAGCCGAAGGTGTAGTCGGTCGAGTCCAGGTCGTTGTCGATGGTCTTCGGGACGCCGACGACGCGGACACCGGCCTCGGAGAGCTTGGTGGCGACTCCGAGGGTGTCCTCGCCGCCGATCGGGATGAGCGCCTCGATGCCGAGCCGCTCGAGGTTGGCCAGCAGCCGGTCGGGGCCGCCCTCGACGCCGTAGGGATTGGTGCGGGAGGTGCCCAGCACCGTGCCACCCCGCGGCAGGATCCCGCGGACGGCGGAGAGCTCCATCGGCACGGTGTCGGCCTCCAGCACGCCCCGCCAGCCGTCGCGGAAGCCGACGATCTCGTCGCCGTGCTCCGTGACGCCCTTGCGGACGACCGCGCGGATCACCGCGTTGAGGCCGGGGCAGTCGCCGCCGCCGGTGAGGATGCCGATGCGCATGAGCTGTCCTTAGGGGAAGGAACGGGGGTGCTGGCGGGTTGTCCCGCGTCATGATGCCGCAGGTGGGACTGGTGCACGCATGACCAGGGTGATCGCCGTCACCGGCGCGACCGGAACGCTCGGCCGCCGCGTCGCCGAACGGGTCGCCGCGGGCGCGGCCGCCGCCGACGCGACGGTCCGGCTCGTCGTCCGCGACGCGTCCCGCGTGCCACGCCTGCCGGGCGCCGCGGTCACCGAGTTCCCGGGCGGCTACGCCGACGGTCCCGGCTTCGCGGCCGCCCTCCAGGGGGTGCACACCCTCTACCTGGTCTCCGCGGCCGAGGCCGAGGACCGGCTGCGCCAGCACCTCACCGCCGTCCAGGCGGCCGCGGCCGCCGGGGTGGAGCGGATCGTATACACGTCGTTCCTCAACGCCCGGCCCGACGCCGTCTTCACGCTCGTGCGCCAGCACTGGGCCACCGAGCAGGCGCTCGCCGCCACCGGGGTGCGCTGGACCGCGCTGCGGCACTCGATGTACGCCGACTTCGTGCCGTTCTTCGCCGTGCCGGAGGGCGACGGCGCCGTGATCGCGGCGCCGGCCGGGGACGGCCGGACCAGCTTCGTCTCCCGTGACGACTGCGCCGACGTCGGCGCCGCCGTCCTGCTCGACGACTCCCGGACGCACGACGGGCGGGCGCTCGACGTCACCGGCCCCGAGGCGCTGTCGATGACCGAGGCCGCGGCGGTGCTCACCGAGGTCCTCGGCCGGCCGGTGGAGTACCGGCAGCAGACGGTCGAGGAGGCGTGGGACACCCGCCGGCCGTCGGGCCACCCGGACTGGGAGATCGAGGGCTGGGTGACCAGCTACCTGGCGATCGCCGCCGGCGAGCTGGCCACCGTCGGCGACGCCGTCCCGCGGCTGACCGGGCACCCGGCGCTGACGGTCGCCGAGCACCTGCGCGCGCACCCCGAGGACTGGGCGTCGCTGGTCCGGTGATCCGATCGCGCCCCCGGCGACGTATACCCGGACGGACGACTGCGGTCCCGGTCGTCGCCCGCCGATGGATCGGGAGCCCGCGATGACCGGCACCCCGTACGCGCCCGGCCTGACGGCCGACCTGGTGGCCCTCGCGCTGACCGGGTACACGGCCCCCGGCGGACGCACGGTGGCCGAGATCGGGGGCGCCTCGCTGGTGAGCGCGGTGCTCGCGCACGACCCCGACCCGCGGCGGCTGGGGATCGTCTTCGACGCACCGTCCGTCGTCGCCGCCACGCGCGCCCGCCTGGTCGGCTCGCCGCTGGCCGACCGGATCGGCGTCATCGGCGGCGACTACCTCGTCGTCGTCCCCACCGCCGACACCTACCTGCTCTCGACGCTCCGGAGCGACTGGGACGACGAGGCGTGCGGGCTCATCCTCGGCACGATCACCGCCGCGGCCCGGCCCGGCGCCCGGCTGGTCGTGCTGGAGTCGCTCGCCCCGCCCGGCGAGGACCCGCTCCCCGGGCGCGGGCGCACCGCGGAGGCCCTGGAGAAGCTGCTGGTCGCGGCGGGCTTCCGCCTCGACGCCGTCCGGTCGACCGCCACCCCGGTGTCGATCGTGGAGGCGACGCTGAGCTGATCGGCGCGGCAGGATGCGGCCGTGACCGCCGACCTGCTCGCACTGATGCCCTTCGCCGTCACGTCCGGGATCGAACTGGACCGCGCCGGTCCCGAGGAGGTCGCCGGCCGGCTGGCCTGGGCGCCGGAGCGGTGCACCGCCGGTGGGCTGATGCACGGCGGCGCGCTCATGACGCTGGCCGACTCGGTCGGTGCGGTCTGCGCCTTCCTCAACCTGCCGGCCGGCGCGTCGACGTCCACCGTCTCGTCGACGACGTCCCTGGTGCGCGGCGTGCGGTCGGGCTCGGCGCACGCCGTCGCGCGCCCGGTGCACGTCGGGCGGTCGTTCATCCTCGTCGGCGTCGAGGTCACCGACGACGACGGCCGGCTGGTCGCGCAGACGACGCAGACGCAGGCGGTGCTCAGCGGCTGAGGGCGGTCGCCATCGACCACACCGTCGGCCCTCCGGCGGCGAGCCGGACCTCGGCCCGGACCTCGAACCCGTGGGCCTCGTAGAACGGCACGTTGGCCGGGTTCATCGTCTCCAGGCAGGCGACCAGGCCGGCCGCGCGGGCGGCGGCCAGCCCCGGCGCCAGCACCTCGCCGCCGAGGCCCCGGCCGCGCAGCTCCGGGTCGACGGCCAGCAGGTGCAGGTACGCGTGCGGCTCCGGCGAGCGCACCTCGCCGAGCACGGACATCGCGCGCCCCCGCTCGGCGGCGCCGGCCGCCCCCATGAGGGCGGTCATCAGGCCCGACGCCGTCGGCAGGACGTCCTCGGGCGGGTTCCCGGTCCCGGGCAGGCGCCACATCGCGACGGCCACCGGCGCGGTCCGGCGCACGACGTCGACCCGCCCGGCCCGCAGGTAGTGCTCGGCGAACAGCCCGAACATCGCCGCGCAGGCGTGCAGCCGCGTGCCGCCGTCCGGGAAGAACCACACCATCAGCGGGTCGTCGACGAAGGCCCGCGCCAGCAGCGTGCGCGCCTCTGCGACGGTCAGCTCCACGGGCGCCAGCCTGCCGCGCGCCGGGCCGTCGAGAAGGCAGTTCGTGCACGCGACACGGTGCGACACGCCGCGCGGGCGCGCACGGATCGCCGTCTCGGCCGGCCTCAGCTCACCGCCGCGTCCCGTCCATCGCCCGCCAGCGGGCGAGGTTGTAGCGGGCGTCGACCAGGGCGTCGTGCGCGCCGCCGGGCTTGGGCGGCAGCGGGGGCTGCCCCAGGTCGTCCCAGCGCTGGCGCAGCTCCCGGGTGAACCGCGGGATCGGCCGCGGCAGCGCCGGCATCGGGCCCCACAGCTGCACCAGCGCCACGTGGTCGTAGGCGGCGAACCAGGCCCACAGCTCGATCTCCTCGCCCGGCCCGGTGAGGAAGGCCAGCAGGTCCTCGCGGATCCGCTCGCGGCTGCGCCAGGCCCGGTCGGCCGGCGGCGGCAGCTTGTCGAGCACGTTGCGGCGCACCCACGGGATCGCCTTGCGGTCGTCGAACTCGGTGCTGACGGCGTAGAACTCGCGGCCGGCCTCGTCGACGACGCCGATCGAGACGAGGTCGATCGTCGTCCCGTCCTCGATGAACTCGGTGTCGTAGAAGAACCGGCGCACGCCGCCCACCGTAGGGGGCGCTACTCGGGGCCGAAGCTGCGCACCGTGTCCGGGTGGAGGCGGATGAAGGCCTCCCCGAACCCGGGGCCCCGGTGCGCGCCGCCGGTCGGGACGGCCTCCGCGCGGCCGCGGATCTCGAGGAACCGCGCCCGCCACGGGTCGACCGACACCGGGTCGTCGACGCACAGCGCCGCCCAGCCGTTCGCCTGAGAAAGGACCCCCCCTTCCCCCCACCGCTCGCAAGCTCGCGGCGGGACCCTGAAGGGGGGCCTCGGGCGTCGTAGCGGAAGGACGTCGGGGTGACGTGCGCCCGGGCGTCGGCGCCGGCCGTGGCCAGCCGCTGGCCGGCGAGGTACTCGATCTGCGCGGTGCTCAAGCTCGTCATGCCTGCCAGTGGACCGGTTCACGTCGGCCCGAGGTCAAGAGGCGTGGGCTAGCGTGCGGCCATGCCGGTTCTCGCCATCGACGCAGGCACGACCGGGGTGACCGCGCTGGTCGTGGGCGAGGACGGCGGCGTCCTGGCGAAGGGCTACCGCGAGTTCGCCCAGCTGTTCCCCCGCCCGGGCTGGGTCGAGCACGAGCCCGACGACATCTGGACGGCGACGCTGGCCGCCTGCCGCGAGGCACTCGCCGGCACCGACGCCGCGCCGACCTGCGTGGGGATCACCGACCAGCGGGAGACCGCGGTCGTCTGGGACCGCCGCACGCTGCGCGCCCCCCGGCCGGCGATCGTCTGGCAGGACCGCCGCACCTCCGGCATCTGCGACCGGCTGCGCGACGCCGGCAGCGAGGAGCGGGTCGCGGCGCTGACCGGCCTGCGCCTGGACCCCTACTTCACCGGCACCAAGTTCGCCTGGCTGGCCGCCGAGGAGCCTGCGCTCTGGGACGGCGTCCGCGGCGGCTCCCTGGCGCTGGGCACCGTCGACTCCTACGTCGTCGCCCGGCTGACCGGCGGCGCCCGGCACGTCACCGACCCGAGCAACGCCAGCCGCACGCTGCTGTTCGACCTGGAGAAGGGCGCCTGGTCCGACGAGCTGTGCGAGCTGTTCGACGTTCCCCGCGACGCCCTGCCCGAGCTCGTGCCCAACTCCGGGGTCGTCGGCACCACCGACCCCGACTCGTTCCTCGGCCTGGAGCTGCCGATCGCGGGGCTGGCCGGCGACCAGCAGGCCGCGCTCTTCGGGCAGGCCTGCTACTCCCCCGGCGACACCAAGTGCACGTACGGCACGGGGTCGTTCGTGCTCACCACCACAGGGTCGAGGCCGGTGCGGTCGGAGAGCCTGCTGACCACCGTCGCCTGGGACATCGGCGACGGGCTGGTCTACGCGCTGGAGGGCTCGATCTTCGTCACCGGCGCCGCGGTCCAGTGGCTGCGCGACGGGCTCGGCCTCCTCGACTCGGCCGCCGAGACCGAGGGCCTGGCCCGCACGGTGCCCGACTCCGGCGACGTCGTCTTCGTGCCGGCGCTGACCGGGCTCGGCGCGCCGCACTGGGACCCGCACGCGCGCGGCGCCGTCCTCGGGATCACCCGGGGGACGACGCGGGCACACCTGGTGCGGGCCACGCTCGAGGCGATCGCCTTCCAGGTGCGCGACGTCGTCGACGTGATGGTGTCCGAGGCCGGGCTGTCGGTGCCGGAGCTGTCCGCGGACGGCGGGGCCAGCGCCAACGGGCTGCTCATGCAGCTGCAGGCCGACCAGCTCGGCGTGCCGGTGCGCCGTCCGGTGGTCGCGGAGACGACGGCCCTCGGCGCGGCCTTCCTCGCCGGGCTCGGCACCGGGGTGTGGGCGTCGACCGACGAGCTGGCCGCGACCTGGACGCTCGACGCGCGGTGGGAGCCCACGCCCGAGCGGCGGGACGACGGCCGCTACGACCGCTGGCGCGACGCCGTCCGGCGCGCGGGGGGCTGGACCAGCTGACGGCGACCACCCTCGGATCCCTCGGTGCGGGAACGCTGGTCCTGCTCGTCCTGGCCGCCTTCGCCGCCGGCTGGATCGACGCGGTGGTCGGCGGCGGCGGGCTGATCCAGCTGCCGGCGCTGCTGCTCGTGCCCGGGATGCAGACCGTGCAGGCGCTGGCCACGAACAAGCTCTCCAGCGCCATGGGCACGGGCACGAGCGCGGTCACCTACTACCGCCGGGTGCGGCCGGGGCTGGCCACGGCGCTGCCCATGGCCGCGGTGGCGGCGCTGGGCTCCGCCTTGGGCGCGCTGTCGGCGGCGGCGGTGCCCGACGGCGTGCTGGAGCCGATCGTGCTGGTCGCCCTCGTGGTGGTGGCGGTCTACACCCTGCTGCGGCCGAGCCTCGGCGGCGCGACCGAGCTGCGCTTCCGCGGCCACCGGCACACGGCGGTCGCGGCCGCGGTCGGGGCGGTCATCGGTTTCTACGACGGCATCGCGGGCCCCGGCACGGGCGCGTTCCTCGTCTTCACCCTGGTGGGGCTGCTCGGCTACGCGTTCCTGGAGGCCAGCGCGACCGCCAAGATCGTCAACCTGGCGACCAACGTCGGCGCGCTGGTCGTGTTCGCCCTCCACGGATCGGTCCTGTGGGGGCTGGGGCTGGTCATGGGCGTGGCCAACCTGGCCGGCGGCTACCTGGGCGCCCGCACGGCGGTCGGTGCCGGGAGCCGCTTCGTCCGGGTCGTGTTCCTCCTCGTGGTCGGGGCGCTGATCGTCCGCCTGGCCTGGCAGGTGCTGGGCGGCTGAGCCCTAGGGTTCGCGCATGACGGTCGAGCTCTTCGCCGGCATCCCGGTCGGCGACCTCGCGCGCGCCAAGGACTGGTACGAGCGGCTGCTCGGGGCCGGACCGGCGTTCCTGCCCAACGACGTCGAGGCCGTGTGGGAGGTCGCCGAGCACCGGTTCGTCTACGTCGAGCTGCTGCCCGAGCACGCCGGCCACGCGCGGCACACCCTGTTCGTCGACGACCTGGACGCGCGGGTCGAGGCGATGGCCGCCCGGGGCCTCGAGCCGGCCCAGCGGGAGACCTACGACAACGGCGTCCGCAAGATCACCTACCGCGATCCGGACGGCAACGAGATCGGCTTCGGCGGCGGTCCGGACGAGTCGCCCCCGGGCTGATCATCGGCAGGTGGCTGCTCGACACGCCGACGGGCCCAGCCACTCGCCGATGATCACGGGAGGGCGACCCCTCAGCCGGCGAGGGTGTCGAGGCGGTCGGCGGACTCGTCCGTCGGGGGCTGCAGCCGGCCGAGCACCTCGGCGGCGCTGTCACCGGTGGCGTCCATCGACTTCTTCACGGTCGCGCCGTAGACGTCGACGTACTCCTGCCCGGACAGGGTCATGATCTCGTACATGATCTCGTCGGTGATCGACCGCTCGACGAACCGGTCGCCGGCCATGCCCTCGTAGCGGGAGAAGTCCAGCGGCTTGCCGAACTTCACGCACACGCGCACGAGCTTCTTGCCGAAGGGCAGCTTCCGGGAGCGGTAGATCATCGCCACGGGGACGACGGGGGCGCCGGTCTCCAGCGCCATGCGGGCGACGCCGATCTTGCCGCGGTAGAGACGGCGGCCGTCGGGCGAACGGGTGCCCTCGGGGTAGATGCCCAGCAGGTTGCCGCTGCGCAGGATCCCGATGCCCGTGCGGATCGCGTCCTCGGCGGCGCTGGCGCTGGTCCGGTCGATGGGCACCTGCCCGCTGCCGGCGAAGAAGACGCGCTGCGCCCAGCCCTTCAGGCCCGTCCCGGTGAAGTACTCCTGCTTCGCCAGGAAGGTGACCCGCCGCCGCAGCGACAGCGGCATGAAGATCCAGTCAGCGGCCGACAGGTGGTTGCTCGCCAGGATCGCGGCACCCCCGGAGGGCACGTGCTCCGTGCCCTCCGCCTGCGGTCGGATGACCAGCTTCACGGCCGGGCCGATCGCGACGAACTTGAGGAACCAGTAGAACAACACGCCTCCCTCGTGAGCTGCCAGACTAGGGAGGTCGGCGGCCCGTGGACAATCGGCGGGTGCTGTGACCTGTATCCGCTGGTCGGCGCGGCCGCCCGGCACCGAGGAGGAGCCACCGTGCCGCAGCCCCCCGCGCCCGACGAGGTGCTCGCCGGTGCCGAGCCGTTCGCCTTCCCGGGCGGGGACGGCCCGGAGGGGCGCACCGGCGTGCTGCTGGTGCACGGTTTCACCGGCTCGCCGATGAGCATGCGGCCGTGGGGTGAGCACCTCGCGGCCGCGGGGTTCGCCGTCCGCTGCCCCCTGCTGCCGGGGCACGGCACCCGGTGGCAGGACTGCAACCTGGTCACCGAGGACGACTGGACGACGGCGGTCGGCGAGGCGTTCGACACGCTGGCCCGGGACGTCGACCGCGTCGTCGTCGCGGGCCTGTCGATGGGCGGCACGCTGGCGATCCGGCTGGCCGAGCTCCGCCCGGACGACGTCGCCGCGCTGGTGCTGGTCAACCCCTCCCTGCTCACCCAGCGGCTGGACGCCAAGCTGCTGCCGCTGCTGGCCCGGCTGACCACGAGCTGGGCGCCGATCGCCAGCGACATCAAGAAGCCCGGCGTCACCGAGCTCGCCTATCCCCGGCTGCCGCTGCGCGCCATGCTCGGCCTGCGCCGGCTCTGGACGGCGACCCGAGCCGACCTCGCCGCGATCACCGCCCCCGTGCTGCTCTACCGCAGCGCGGTCGACCACGTCGTCGAGCCGGAGTCGAGCCGGGTGCTGCTGGCCGGCGTCGGCAGCTCCGACGTCACCGAGGTCGTGCTGGAGGACAGCTACCACGTGGCCACGCTGGACAACGACGCCCCGGCGATCTTCGCCGGCTCCGTGGACTGGATCCGTGCCCGCACCGGTGCGACCGCGCCGGAGACGACGTGAACGGCCGCGGACGGCGGGACAACGGGCTGGACGCCGCCCTCTGGAGCCCGCTGCGCGACGTGGACCCGAGGGTCGGCGAGCACCTGCTCGACGTCCTGTACGCCGCCGGCATCGCCGCCTATCTGGAGCCGGCCGCCGACGTCGGCCCCTACACCCGCACCGTCTTCCTGCCCAGCCCGCCGTCGGACCGGCTCTACGTCGACCGCGCCCACCGCGCCGAGGCCCGCGCGCTGGTCGACGCGCAGGCCGACGAGCACGTCCGCGGCCCGGTGCCCGAGCGCGCGCGGATCCGCCGCGACCTCGACGAGAACGCCGAGTGGGAGCGGATCGTGGCCGCCTTCGAGGCCGAGCACGGCCACACCGTGGTCGAGGACGCGCCCGCCGACGATCCCGTCCCGCCGCCCCCGCCGCCGGCCGAGCCCGAGGTCCTCGACCGGCCCGAGGAGCACTTCGAGCCGCCGCCGGCCCCGCCCGTGCCGCTGCCGTCGCCCCATTCGCTCTACGCGTTCCTGCTGATCGCCGCCGGCGTGCTGCTGGTGTGGGCGCCGGGCGTGGTCGGCCTGTCGTCGGACGTCGGGCTGGTCCTCGGCGTGGCCGCGGTCGCCGCCGGGGTGTTCACCGCCGTCTCCCGCATGCGGGACCGGTCGACCGACGACGGAGACGACGGCGCGGTGGTGTGACAGCCTCTACGGTGCGGCTGGTGAGCAGCGCACCGTCCTCCGCCACCGTCGCCCTGACCGGGCATCTCATGGACACCGGCATCCTGGCCAAGGTCCTCGACGACGTCCTCGAGTACGGCGGCGACTACCGCATCGAGAGCCTGGAGCTCGGCCGCGAGCACGAGGACGAGTCGCGCGCCGTCATCTCGCTGCGCGCCGCCGACGGGGACCTGCTCGACCGGATCGTCATGCGGCTGCAGACCCACGGCGCCAACGCCGTCGACCCCGGGACGGCGACGCTGCGGCCGGCGCCGGCCGACGGGGTCTTCCCCGACGACTTCTACTCCACGACCAACCTCGACACCTTCGTCCGGCTGGACCGCGACTGGGTGCGGGTCGACCGCGCCGAGATGGACTGCGGCCTGGTCGTCACCGAGGACGACGGGCAGGTCGTCGTCCGCACCGTCCCGGTGAGCGACGTGCGGGCCGGCGAGCAGGTCGTCTGCGGCGCCCACGGCGTCCGGGTGGTGATGCCGCCGGCGCCGGCCCGCGGCGAGGAGGAGGCCTTCGGGTTCATGTCCTCGATCGCCTCCAGCGAGAAGCCGCAGGCGCTGCTGGTCCGCCAGATCGCCGAGCGGATGCGCGAGGTCAAGGCGGCCGGCGAGAAGGTGCTCTGGGTCGGCGGCCCGGCGATCGTGCACACCGGCGCCGCGCCCGCGATGGTCCGGCTGGTCCGCGCCGGCTACGTCGACGTCCTGTTCGCGGGCAACGCCCTGGCCACGCACGACATCGAGGCGGCGCTGTTCGGGACCTCGCTCGGCGTCGACCTCGCCAAGGGCTCGGGCGTGCCGCACGGGCACGAGCACCACATCCGCGCGATCAACACGATCCGGGCCGCCGGCTCGATCCGGGCCGCCGTGGAGAAGGGCGTGCTGACCGGCGGCGTCATGCACGCGATCGTGGAGGCCGGCAAGCCGTTCGTGCTGGTCGGCTCGGTCCGCGACGACGGCCCCCTGCCCGACGTCCACACCGACGTCATCGAGGGGCAGCGGGCGATGCGCGCGCAGCTGCCCGGCGTCGGCTTCGCGATCATGGTGGCGACGATGCTGCACGCGATCGCGACGGGGAACATCCTCCCGGCGTCGGTGCCGCTGGTCTGCGTCGACATCAACCCCGCGACGGTGACCAAGCTGGCCGACCGCGGCAGCGCCCAGGCGATGGGCATCGTCACCGACATCGGCCTGTTCCTCGAGCAGCTCGCCCGAGAGCTGTGCTGATGCGGAGTCGCTCGGTGACGGAAACCGTCACCGAGCGACTCCGCTACAGCTCGTGGCGCACGAGGTCCGCGGCGCCCACGAGGCCGGCCTGCGGGCCGAGCTCGGCGGCGACCACCCGCGGGCCCGGCCGGAAGCCGCGGCCGGGCAGCGCGTGCCCCAGCCGGTCGCGCGCGGGGCCGAGCACCAGCTCGCCCAGCTTGCTCACCCCGCCGCCGATGACGACGACCTCGGGGTCGAGGACGGCGGCCAGGTCGGCGATGCCCTGGCCCAGCCACGTGCCGACCTCGGTGACCAGCTCGAGGGCGAGCGCGTCGCCGTCCGCGGCGGCCGCGGCGACGTCCTCGCCGGTCAGCCGGCGGGCATCGCCGTCCACCCGCTCGAGCAGCTGCGCCGCGGCGGCCGGGGACGACGTCGCCACCTCGCGTGCGGTCTGGCCGAGCGCGGTGCCGCTGGCGTACTGCTCCCAGCAGCCGCGGTTGCCGCAGGCGCACAGCCGCCCGTCCGGGACGACCCGCATGTGT
The DNA here is from genome assembly GCF_059428245.1 of Geodermatophilus sp. SMS 5-13. Lineage (NCBI taxonomy): Bacteria > Bacillati > Actinomycetota > Actinomycetes > Geodermatophilales > Geodermatophilaceae > Geodermatophilus > Geodermatophilus sp. SMS 5-13. The sequence continues at coordinate 2,249,309 of NZ_CP165729.1, read as the reverse complement.
CCCCACTCCCCCGCGACCCCGTGCGAGCCGCGCCGCAGCCGGCCGTCGAGGACGATCCCGCCGCCGATCCCGGTGCCGAGGGTGATCATCAGGGCGAGGTCGGCGCCGCGCGCCGCGCCGTAGCGGTACTCGGCCCAGCCGGCCGCGTCGGCGTCGTTGCCCACCCACAGCGGCAGCTGCAGCCGGCCCGCGAGGTCCTTGCGCAGCGTCGAGTGCCGCCAGGCCAGGTGCGGGCTGAACAGCACGGTGTCACCGGTGCGGTCGAACCAGCCGGCCGCGCCGACCCCGGCGCCGACCACCGGACCCTCGTGCCGCCCGAGCAGCTCGCCCACGACGCCCACGATGGCGTCCTCGGTCTCGGTGACCGAGGCGCCCGGCGTCGCCCGCCGCGCGGTGTCGAGGATGCGGCCGTCCGGCGCGACCAGGCCGCCGGCGACCTTGGTGCCGCCGATGTCGATGCCGACCGCGGGCAGCTCCGCGGCGCCTGCGCTCACGCGAGCTCGATCCGCTGGACCACCGGAGCGGGATCACGGTGCGTCGGCTCCTCCGCGTGGGCGGGGGGATCCGCGGCCGGCGCCTGCTCGGCGAAGGACCGCAGCGCGGCCGACGCGGTGGCGAGCACGTCACCCAGCACCGCGGTCAGCTCGGGCCGGTCGCCGCGCAGCACCGCCAGCAGCTGGCAGTGCGGGCACCACTTGCACTCGGCCGTGGGCTCGTGCGCCTCGGCGGCGGACTTCGCCGCCTCGAACAGGCGGCGGGCCTGGTCGGCCCAGTCGGCTCCGGTGGTCATGACGCACCCTCCTCGGCGGGCAGCAGGTCGGCCGGCCACAGCCGGGGATCGGGGGCGAAGGTGACCTCGAGCCGCGCGCCCGCGGTCCCGGGGTCGGCCAGCCGGCCGCCGGTCACCGAGCAGCGGCGCAGCAGGGCGTCGAGCCGCACCGACCGGCGCAGGCCCCCGGCGGTCACCACCAGCTCGTCACCCCAGCGGGTCAGCTCGACCTGCTCGCGCTCGGCGAACGGCAGCGGCAGGGCCAGCCGCCAGCTGCCGTCCAGCCGCTCCGGCGCCGGCGCCGCGACCGGCGCCGGCTCGGGCAGGTCCAGCCCGTCGACCAGCGCGGCGAGCTCCTCGACGCCGGACGGCGTCCCCGCGGACTCGGGCACCCGGCGCAGCGCGGCGACCTCGCCGAGGCCGGCCAGCACGGCCTCCTGCTCGGCCATCCGCCGCGCCCACCAGTTCCCGGACCCGCCCTCGGGCAGCACCCGGGCGACGACCGCCACCGGCCGCTGGCCGAGCAGCCCGAGCGTGGTCGCGGCCGACCGCAGCGCCGGGACGGCGGCCGGCCGGGCCGCGGCGGTCAGGACGACGGCGGTGGCCTCGGGGTCGGCGAGCGGCACCCGGGCCAGCAGCGCCTCGATCGCCGGGACGGCGCCGAGCAGCGCGTCGACCGGCCCCGAGCGGGCGACCCCGGAGCGGACGGCGGCCGTGCGGATCGCGGCGAGCGCGCGCATCCGCGGCGGCAGCGCGACGTCCAGCCACCAGCGCAGGGTCGTGGGCAGGGCCACCAGTGCGGTGCCGGACTCGAGCGGGCCGGCGTCCAGGACGACGACGTCGGCCTCGGCCCGCCCGAGCGCCGTGAGGAGGGCGAGCTCCGCGGCGCCCGGCAGCGGCACCACCGAGCTCGCCGGCGGCAGGTCGACCTGCGGGAGCAGCCCGGCCAGCGTGCCCGCGTGGGTCTGCCAGGTCTGCTCGGCGGCGGCCTGCGCATCGACGGCGACGACGTCCAGCCCCGGGACGGCGTCCAGCCCGGCGACGGCCGGGCGCTGACGGGACAGCAGCACGGTGCGGGCCCCCGACCGGGCCGCCCGCACCGCCGCGGCCGCGGCCAGCGTCGTCGTCCCGGCGCCACCGGGGCCGGTGAACAGCAGCCTGCGCACCGGGGCTCAGCCCTCGACGCGCTTCTTGAGCTCCTTGAGAGCCGTGTCGAGGATGACCTTCTCGGCCTTGCGCTTGATCATCCCGAGCATCGGGATCGAGAGGTCGATCGTGATGGAGTAGGTGACCTCGGTGCGGCCGCCGGACTCCACCAGCGTGTACGAGCCGTCCTGGCGCTTCTGCATCTGGCCCTTGACCAGCGTCCAGGAGACCTGGCGGTCGCCGTCCCACGTGTAGTCCAGGACGTAGTCGTCCTTGACCGCGCCGGCGTCCAGCACGAAGTGCACCCGGCGGGCGCGGCCGTCCTCGCCGGCCTCCACGACCTCGACCTTCTTGGCGGCGGCGACCCACTGCGGGTAGGACGGGAAGTCCGCGATGACCGCCATCACGTCGGCGGCGGGCGCGTCGACGACGATCGACTGGGTGGACTGGTCGGCCATGGGAGGCAGGCTAACCGCTGGGGGCCCACCCTTCCGGGCGGGGCGGGCCGTCCTCTGCTACTCGCGGGTAGGAGATGTCCTGCCCAGCCGCTAGATTGATCGTGACCCGTACCGGGAGCCGCGAGCGAGGGTGCTCGGCGGACGGTCGGGCGGAGAGGATCAGGCGTGCGCGAGTTCAGCGTTCCCGCGACGACCGAGGTGGGCCCGGACGAGGCGATCCCGGATCTGCTGGCCACCAACGTCGCCGAGCACGGCGACGAGGTGGGCTTGCGCGTGCACCTCGACGGCCAGTGGCGGGACGTGACGTGGCGGGAGTTCGGCGCCCAGGTCGCCGGCGTCGCCAAGGGACTCATCGCCTCCGGCGTCGCCGCGGGTGACCGCGTGGCGCTGCAGGCCCGCACCCGCTACGAGTGGACCGTCTGCGACTTCGCCATCTGGGCCGCCGGCGCGGTGACCGTGCCGGTGTACGAGACCTCCAGCGCCGACCAGGTCGCCTGGATCCTGTCCGACTCCGGCGCGACGGCCGCGATCGTCGAGCGCGCCGAGCACGCCGAGGCCATGGACTCGGTGCGCGACCAGACGCCCGACCTCGGTCCGGTCTGGGTCATGGACGACGACGCCGTCGGCACCCTCACCGCGGCCGGCACCGACGTCCCCGACGCCGAGCTCGACGCCCGCCGCGCCACGCTCAAGGCCGACAGCCTGGCAACGCTGATCTACACCAGCGGCACCACCGGCCGGCCCAAGGGCTGCGAGCTCACCCACGGCAACTTCCTGTTCGAGATCGGCAACGGCATGAGCCTGCTGGGCCGCTTCCTGAACATCGAGGGCTCGCTGCTGCTGTTCATCCCGCTCGCGCACGTGCTGGCCCGGGTCCTGCAGGTGGGCGCGGTGAAGACCCGCACGGTCATCGGGCACACCCCGGACGTGAAGAACCTGGTGGCCGACCTCGGCGAGTTCAAGCCGACGTTCGTCCTCGCCGTCCCCCGGGTGTTCGAGAAGGTCTACAACCAGGCCAAGGCCACCGCCGACGCCGGCGGCAAGGGCAAGATCTTCGACCGGGCCGCGCAGGTCGCCATCGACTGGTCGAAGGCGCAGGACACCGGCGGCCCCGGCCTCGCGCTGCGCGCCCAGCACGCGCTGTTCGACAAGCTGGTCTACGGCAAGCTGCGCGCCGCGCTCGGCGGCCGCTGCATCGGCGCGGTGTCCGGCGGCGCGCCCCTCGGCGAGCGGCTCGGCCACTTCTACCGGGGCATCGGCGTCACCGTCTACGAGGGCTACGGGCTCACCGAGACCACCGCGGCCGCCGCGGTCAACCACGACGAGGCCTTCCGCATCGGCACCGTCGGCCGCCCGCTGCCGGGCGTCTCCGCCGCGATCGCCGACGACGGCGAGATCCTCATCAAGGGCGGCATCGTCATGCGCGGCTACTGGAAGAACGAGGACGCCACCCGGGAGGCGATCGACGGCGAGGGCTGGTTCCACTCCGGCGACCTCGGCGAGATCGACGGCGACGGCTTCCTCAAGATCACCGGTCGCAAGAAGGAGATCCTGGTGACCGCGGGCGGCAAGAACGTCGCCCCCGCCGTCCTCGAGGACCGGCTGCGCGCCCACGCCCTGGTCAGCCAGACCATCGTCGTCGGCGACCAGCGGCCGTTCATCGGCGCGCTGATCACCCTCGACGAGGAGGCGCTGCCCGCCTGGCTGGCGTCCAAGGGCAAGCCGAAGGACACCCCGGTCGACAAGCTCCGGGACGACGAGGACCTGATCAAGGAGCTCGACGCCGCGGTGGCCGACGCCAACAAGGCCGTCTCGCACGCCGAAGCGATCAAGAAGTACCGCGTCCTCGGCTCGGACTTCACCGAGGAGAACGGGATGCTGACGCCGAGCCTGAAGCTCAAGCGCGCCGTCGTCCTCAAGGAGTTCGGCGACGAGGTCGAGGCGCTCTACGCCCGCTAGTCAGCCCTCCAGCAGGCGGGCGAACGTCGCGGCGATCGTCGTCCACGACCACCGCTCCTCGACCCAGGCCCGGCCGGCCGCGCCCATGGCCTGCGCCTTGGCCGGGTCGTCGAGCAGGCCGGTGATCGCCGCGGCCACGGCCTCGGGTGAGCGCGGCTCGACGACGTGCCCGGTGACGCCGTCCCGCACCGCCTCCGGGGCGCCGCCGGAGGTGCCGGCCACCACGGGCCGCCCGCACGCGGCCGCCTCGAGGAAGACCATGCCGAGGCCCTCGACGTCCAGCCCCGCGCGGCGGGTGCGGCACGGCATCGCGAAGACGTCGCCCGCGGCGTAGTGGGCCGGCAGCTCGTCGGCCGGCACGCTCCCGGTGAGGACGACGGAGCCGCCGAGCCCGCCGGCGTCGATCGCGCGGCGCAGCGAGGCCTCGGCCGGACCGCCGCCGACCAGCAGCAGGCGGGCGCGGGGGTGCCGGGCCAGGACCCGCGGCCAGGCCGCGACCAGGACGTCCTGGCCCTTGCGCGCCACCAGCCGGGACACGCAGACCACGACCGGCTCCTCCCCCAGCCCGTACCGGCGGCGGACGGCGGCCCCGTCGGCGGCCGGCGTGAACGCCTCGACGTCGACGCCGGGCGAGAGCTGGGCCAGCTCGGCGCGCCCGCCGAGCGCGGGCGCCAGCCGGCCGCGGGTGTACGCGCTGATGTAGGTGACCAGGTCGAGGCCCGAGGCGATCCGCTGCATCAGCTGCCGCGCGCCGGGCAGCGCCACCCAGCCGGTCTCGTGCCCGTGGGTGGCGCCCACCAGCCGCCGCACCCCGGCCGCGCGCAGCGCCGGGGCGAGCAGGCCCAGCGGGGCGGCGGCGCCGAAGAAGGCCGTGTCGCAGCCGTGTTCGCGGGCCAGCGCCACGGCGGCGCGCGCCGTGGCCCGGGTCGGCAGCAGCACCGACGTCGGCCGCCGCACCACCGGATACGGCAGCGCCGCGTCGTGGGCCTCCCAGCCCGGCGAGCGGGAGGCGAGCACGACCAGGGAGTCCGGCGGGCGGCGCTCGAGCAGCGCGGCGACGAAGGTCTGGATGCCGCCCTGCCGCGGCGGGAAGTCGTTCGTGACGACGAGGGTCTTCATCGCCGGTCCAGCTTCTCCCAGTCGCCGGCCATGGCCACCCGCTCCGCCGTGGTCGGGTGGCTGCCGAAGAACCACTGCCACACCGCGGGCGGGTCCGGCTGGGCGAGGTTGGTCTCGGCCAGCCGCTGCTGCATGGACACGAAGGCGTCCGGGTCCGCGGTGAGGTCGAGCGCATGGACGTCGGCGCGGGCCTCGATGCGCCGCGACACGAGGTTCTGCACGGGCGTGGTCAGCAACATCCCCACCGCGACGAGGAAGAGCAGCAGCGGCACGACCCGTGGGTCGCCCGGCCCGTCGGCGCCGGCCCGGCGCAGCAGCGGCGTCCAGGACAACAGCCAGCCCAGGAGCGCGACGCCGGCCGCGGCGCCCAGCGCGCCGAGCAGCGTCCCGGTGAGGACGTCGCCGGTGGACACGTGACCGAGCTCGTGCGCCACGATCGACTCGATCTCGTCGTCCGGCAGGGTCTGCAGCACCGTGTCGTAGAGGACGACGCGGCGGGTGGAGCCGAAGCCGGAGACGTAGGCGTTCAGCCCGGTCGTCCGCCGGGAGGCGTCGGAGACCAGCACGTCCCGGACCGGTGTGCCGTTCTCCTCGGCGAGCGCCAGGATCTGCGTGCGCAGCTCCCCGGCCGGCAGCGACTCGAAGCGGTTGAACGCCGGCTCGATGACCACCGGGTAGAGGAACGAGCCGACGACGACCAGCAGCGCGGCGGCGGCCGCGGCCCAGGCCCACCAGAACCGGGGCGCCCGGCGGGCGAGGACGACGAGCACGAGGACGGTGAGCGCGGTCAGGCCGGCGTCGATCGCCGTCGAGACGCCGACGTCGCGCAGGAACAGCGGCCAACTGCGGGTCGACAGCCCGTAGCGGTGCCGCACCACCTCGCCGTAGACCGCGAGCGGCAGGGTGACCAGCCGGCCGACGACCACCAGCGCCACCGTGCCGAGCAGAACCTGCCACACCCAGCCACCGCCGAGCGGGGCGGCGACCGCGCGGACCAGCCGGCTGCCCAGCCTGGTCAGCCCCAGCACCGCGGAGACCGCCAGCCCGAGGACCAGGTTCGCCAGCGAGGCCGGCCGCAGCGCGGCGGCGAAGGAGTCGGCGCGGTCGACGACCTCGGCCGGCAGCCCGGCGGTCGGGTCGAACGGCACGTGGCCGCCGGGCGGCGTGGGCAGCGGGGTCCACGGCGTGCGGAGGACCACCACCAGCACGAACGCGGCGCCCAGCACGATCGCCACGGCCAGGGCGGCGCGGGCACTGCTCCGCCCCGCCCCGCTCACGCCGCCGATCCTAGAAGGACCCCCTGCCCCCCACCGTTGAAGGACCCGGTCCTCCCCACCCCTCGCAAGCTCGGGGCGGTGCCCGGGATGGGGCCGGCGGCGGGACCCTGCAGGGGGCCACGGCCCAGTCCCACCAACGAGGGCCGGTGACCCGTGCGGGTCCACCGGCCCTCGCCGAGTGCTGCCGCCTAGGAGATGCGGCGGGCGCTGTTGTACCCCGGCATGGAGTCGACGCTCGCGATCTTGACCGGCTGGCCGGAGGTCGAGGCGTGGACCATCTGCCCGTTGCCGATGTACATCGCCACGTGGCTGACCGGGCTGTAGAAGAAGATCAGGTCACCCGGCTGCAGCTCCGAGCGCGAGACGGGCGTGCCCATCCGCGACTGCATGCTGCTCGAGTGCGGCAGGCTGATGCCCGCCGCCGCGTAGGCGTACTGGGTCAGACCCGAGCAGTCGAAGCTGTTCGGGCCGCCCGCGCCCCACACGTACGGGTCGCCGACCTGGGCCAGGGCGGTGTTCACCGCGGTCTGCGCGGCGGCGCTGCCGCCGCCCGCTGCCGCGGCCACCGGGGCGGCCGCGGGGGCCGCCGCCGGCGCGGTGAGCGCCCGGCCACCGTGGGACTCCGCCACCTGCTGCCGCTGCGCCGCGGTCAGCCGGTCGTACTGCTTCTGGTAGTCGGCGATGTCCGACTTCAGGTCGGCTTCCTGGGCCTTGATGCCGTCGAGGGTCCGCTGCGCCTTCGCGGCGGCCTCGTCGGCCTCGGTCCGGGCGGCCTCGGCGGCGTCGGCCGCCTCGGAGACCTGGTCGACCACCTGGTTGGTGTGACCGGCGATCGCGTTCAACGTGCCCAGCGACGAGACGAAGTCGTCGGCCGACTCGCTGGTCAGCAGCGCGTTGAGGGTCGTGACGTCGTCGCCCCCGGTCGTGTAGGCGCTGCGGGCGATCTCCCGGATCTGCCCGTCGAGCTCCTCGAGCTGCTGCTGCGCCTCCTCGGCGGCCTTGTCGGCGGCCTCGGCGGCGGCCTTCTGCTGCTCGAGCTCCTCGCGGGCGGTGTTGACCTGCTCCTGCACGACCTCGAGCTGGTGGCTGGCGTCGGCGACCAGCTGGGCGGCCTGCTCGGGCGTGGTGGCCCGGCCGGGTTCGGCGGCGGCCGTGCCGGGTAGGAGGGTCACGGTCAGGGCCGTGGTAGCACCCAACAGGAGCCCGGAGCGGAGCCAGGCGGAGGGGCGGGTGCGGCCCGGATGGCGGTTGTCGTTTCGTTCGCGTGCATGCCCCAGGGCAGGGCGAGGCGTCGCCACGTGCGGCGGCTCTCCTTCTTCCTCAGCTACCGCCTACCGAGTTAGCTGACGGGTTCGGGCTGGGAAGATGGCGCCCTATCTTCGTGCCCCGGCAAGCCGGCGCACGCTGAATTCACCCCAGTGCTGCGGTGGGTCCCCGGTTCCTCCTCGGGCACGTGACGTGCCGTCGGACGACTCGGCGGTGCTCGTCCGAGGTCACCCCGGTGGGGCGACGACCACCCGGTCGAACTCCGCCACCGTACGGGCGTGATGCAGTTGTGACAAACCGGCCCCCCCTCATTTGTCGTGATCGTCACTGCGAGCAGCATCACGGGCGCGCCGCGTGATGAGCCGCAGGTCCGACGGCAGGAGTGCCGGGGCTCAGCCGATCCGGCGGCCGCTCGCCCCGCCGGAGCGGTGGCGCAGCGGGGGCACCAGGCCGACGTCGGCCAGCGCACGGACGGCGCGGCGCTCCACGTCGTCGAAGTCCACGACGACCCCCGGCCTCGGGACGACGGCGTCCTCCGCGGCCGGCTCCCCGCCGGCACGGGCGGTCGCAGGTGCGCGGTCGGTCGCGGGTGCGCGGTCGGACAGCGCCACGACGACCGGGTCGTCGGTCTGCCAGCCGGGGGGCGCGCCGAGCAGCACGGTGACGACGCAGTCGGCGCAGCCGGTGCCGCGGGCGGTGCAGGTGTCGCAGTCGATGAGCATCGCTTCTCTCCTCCGTGAGTCGTCCGCACGGTAGGAGGAGCCACCGACAATTCCGGTGCGTTGTCGTGTCCGGGGGTTGACACGGACGCCGATCAGGTGCCCGCGTACTCCCAGTGCCACGGCTCCTCGCGGCCGTTGCCGGGATCGGCCCAGGTGGGGTGCAGCCAGCCGAACCGGCCGGCGTTGGCCACCATCCAGTTGTACTGCGGCGTGCCGTACGTCTGGATGCCGCCGCAGAGGTCGGTCGCCAGGCCCCACCCGTGGTTGCTGGTGCCGGGGACCGCCGCGAGCGCGGGCTTCTCCCCGTAGAGCTTCACCTGGCTGGCGTAGCTGCGGTAGGAGTCGGTGATGCAGATCGGCGACCCGAAGGCGTCGGCGAACGCCGCGGACATCGCCTTCCACGCCGCCGCGGCGTCGCAGCGCAGCTGGTGCCCGCCGACCCCGAGCGGGCACATGGCGCTCGGCGGGATCAGCCCGTTGGGATAGCCGCCCCACGCCCGCGCGCCGTCGAAGCTCGGCGGGTAGACGGTGTTGCCGCACTCGACCTTCAGCGCCCCGCCGGTGGGCCCGGGCACGTCGACCGGCGCACGCTTGCCCAGGCTCGGCCGGCCGATGCCGAGCACCTGGTCGGCCGGCAGCTTGCGGACGACGACCGCCCCCGCCCGAGCGTCGGCGGCCAGCATGGTCTGCGGGTCCAGGGCGATGCCGACGTGCCCGAGGCCGGACTCGGCGGTGCCGAGGAAGATCAGGTCGCCGGGGAGCACGTCGGCGGGGTCGACCGGCGTGGTGACGGCGAACAGCCCGGCCTGGTCGCCGGGCAGCTCGATCCCGGCCGACCGGTACACGGTCTGGACCAGCGTGCCGCAGGCCCAGGAGTCCGGCCCCGCGGTGCCGGGGGCGTAGGGCTTGCCGAGCGCGTCCATGGCGGACGTGACCGCGTTGAGCGTCTCGGCGGGCAGCACCAGCAGCGACGTGGGCTGGCGCGGCATCTGGGCCGCGCCCCGCTGCGCCCCGCCGGCCTTCGACGCGACGGGCTCCAGGCCGGGAGGCAGCGCGGACGCCGGGTCGCGCAGGGCCGCCGCGGCCGGCGCGACGATCCCGGCGTCGGCCAGCTGCTTGAGGTAGACCCGCCAGTTGGCCGCCGTCCGCGAGTTGACGTCCAGCTGCTCGCGCTGCAGCTGGGTGAGCTGGTCGTCGACGGCGTCGAGGGCCCGGCCCAGCTCGTCGGTGACCGCGTCGGCCTGCGCCTCGAGCTCGTCGATCTGCTCCTGCACCTTGCCGGCCCGCCGCTTCGCCTCGTCCAGCGCGGCCTGCGCCGCGGAATGGTCGGCGAGCGCGGCCTGGCGCTGCTGCTCGGCGGCGGCCAGCACGTCCGCCGTGTGGCGGTCGACGGCCTCGAGGTAGCCCATCGCGGCGACGATGTCGCCGGGGTCGCCGCCGTTGAGCAGCACGGTGAGCGGGGTCAGCGAGCCGCCGTCCCGGTAGGCCGCCGCCGCGTACTGGGCCACCACGGCCTGGCGCTCGGCCAGCACGCCCTCGCTGTCGTCCAGCACCGCCTGGGCGGCGTCCACGTCCTTCTGGGCCGCGGCGAGGTCCTCCTGCGCCTTGACGATCTCGACCTGGCGCTCCTGCAGGCCCACCTGCACCTCGGCCGCGCGCTGCTGCAGCTCGTCCAGCGCCGAGGAGTCCAGGACGCCGGAGGTGCCGCCCGGCTGGTCGCTGGGATCGGCCGAGGCGGGGACGGCGAGCGGGAAGGCCACGGCCAGCACGAGCGCCGCCACGACCGCCAGGAGGGACGCCGCAGACCGGCGTCGGGTGCGCCACCGGGAGCGCACGGGCATCGGATCCACCTCTGGGCTGTCTGGCCTGCTCTGACCGGCGAGGGGATCCTTGCCCGGGCCCCCGCGTCCCGCCACGTGAGCAGCCAGTTTCCCCCAGGCGGGCGACCGGCGGCACCCACGAATGTCTCCTGGCGGCCCCCAAATCGGGTGGGCCGCGGGCCGTCACCGACCGGCGCGCTTCCCCGGGACTGTCGTTGCCCCCACCTACCGTCCGCCCCGTGCCCCCCTCCCCCGGTCTCTTCCCCGCTCCCCGGGCCGGCGCCGCCGTCTTCGACCCGCCGGGCTACGTGCAGGGGACCATCGACGAGCTGGGCACGCCGCTGTCGGCGGTCACCTTCGTCGTCGTCGACCTCGAGACCACCGGCGGCTCCCCGGCCGACAGCGCGATCACCGAGATCGGCGCGGTCAAGGTCCGCGGCGGCCAGGTGCTCGGCGAGTTCCAGACCCTCGTCGACCCGGGCCGGGAGATCCCGCCCTACATCAGCGTGCTCACCGGGATCACCACGTCGATGGTCGCGGCGGCCCCGCGGATCGGCGCCGTCCTCCCGGCCTTCCTGGAGTTCGCGCAGGGCGCGGTGCTCGTGGCCCACAACGCGCCGTTCGACATCGGCTTCCTCAAGGCCGCCTGCGCCGAGAACGGCTTCGCGTGGCCCCCGGCCGCCTCCGTCGACACCGCCGTCCTCGCCCGGCGGCTGCTCACCCGCGACGAGGTGCCCAACTGCAAGCTGGCCACGCTCGCTCCTTACTTCTCCACCAGCACCCAGCCCTGCCACCGCGCCCTCGCCGACGCCCGGGCGACCGTCGACGTGCTGCACGGGCTCTTCGAGCGGCTCGGCCCGCTCGGGATCACCTCGCTCGAGGAGCTCACCGGCCTCACCCGGCAGATCGACCCCGAGCGGCGGCGCAAGCGGCACCTCGCCGACGACGTGCCGCACGGCCCGGGCGTCTACGTCTTCCGCGGCCCGCGCGACGAGCCCCTCTACGTCGGGACGTCGAACGACCTGCGCAGCCGGGTGCGCAGCTACTTCACCTCCGGCGAGCAGCGCAGCCGGATCACCGAGATGGTGGGCCTCGCCAAGCGGGTCGAGGCGCTGCCCTGCGCGCACGACCTGGAGGCGGCGGTGCGCGAGCTGCGGCTGATCGCCGAGCACAAGCCCCGCTACAACCGCCGGTCCCGGTTCCCGGAGCGGGCGCTGTGGCTGCGGCTGACCGACGAGCCCTTCCCCCGGCTGTCGGTGGTCCGGCGGGTGCGGCCGGGCGCCGGGGTGTTCCTCGGGCCGTTCCCCGACCGGCGGGCCGCCGACGCCGCGGCCGCCGCCGTCCACGAGGCCCTGCCGCTGCGGCAGTGCACCGCGCGGCTCTCGCCCCGCTCGACCGGGAACACCGCCTGCGCGCTGGCCGGCATGGGCCGCTGCGGCGCGCCGTGCACCGGCGCCCAGTCGGTCGAGGAGTACGCCCGGATCACCGCGGTGTTCCGCGCCGCCGTCGCCTCGGACCCGCGGGAGCTGATCGCGCCGCTGCTGCTGCGGGTCGACCGGCTGGCCGCCGCGGAGCGCTATGAGGACGCCGCGGTGCTCCGCGACCGGGTCGCCGTGCTCGTCCGCGCCGTCCGCCGCCGGCAGCGGCTGGAGTCCCTGGCCGCCGTCCCCGAGCTGGTGCTGGCCCGCCCCGACGGCGACGGCGGCTGGCAGCTGTCCGTCGTCCGTAGGGGGCGGCTGGTGGCGGCGGGCAACGCCCCCCGCGGCACGTCGGTGCGCGGCACGCTGCCGGGCCTGCTCGCCACCGCGGAGACGCCGATCGGCCCGGCGGACGAGCCGGCGGCCTCGGTCGACGAGACCGAGCTGGTGATGCGGTGGATCGAGAAGCCCGGCACCCGGCTGGTCCAGGTCGAGGGCACGCTCGCCTGCCCGGCCCCCGGCACCGGCGCGTACAGCGGCTTCCTCGCCCGTGTCGAGGCCGGCCGGATCGAGCGGGACCCGTTCGCCGACGCGCGCTCGCTGGGCACCCGCGCCCGGCCCGAACGCGTCACGCCGGCTCCGGGCGGCCAGGGTGCGGCCCGGCTAGGCTCCCCGGCGTGATCACCGCCATCGTGATGATCGACGCGGCCACCGACTCCATCGGCGAGGTCGCCCAGGCGGTCGCCGACCTCGAGGGCGTCAGCGAGGTCTACTCCGTCGCCGGCGACACCGACCTCATCGCGATCGTGCGGGTGCGCGAGTTCGAGCAGGTCGCCGAGGTGATCGCCGGCCGGATCAACAAGGTCCCCGGCGTCGTCGACACCGACACCCACATCGCCTTCCGCGCCTACTCGAAGCACGACCTCGAGGCGGCCTTCTCGATCGGCTTCGAGACCGCCGACTGAAGCTCAGCGGTCGGCGATCGCGCTGCTGACCGTCACCCAGCGGTCGAGCAGCGCCGCCGCGCGCCCGTCGTCGACCGCGGCGGCCGCCCGCGCCATCCCGGCGGCCAAGGCGTCGTGCAGCCGTTCGGCGCGGGTCTCGAAGGCCGACAGCGCGGCGGCGGCGTTGAGCAGCACGGCGTCGCGCACCGGGCCGGGCTCGCCGTCCACCACCCGCCGGAAGACCGCCGCGTTGAACGCCGGGTCGCCGCCGCGCAGGGCGTCCTGCGGCGGCGCGGCGATGCCGAGGGCGGAGGGGTCCACCCGGTCGGGCTCGACCTCGCCGTCGCGCACCACCCACGCCGAGGACGTCGTGGCGGTGGTCAGCTCGTCGAGGCCGTCGTCCCCCCGGAAGACCACCGCCCGCGTGCCCCGGCCGGCCAGGACCGCCGCGAGCACGGGGGCCATGCGCAGGTCGGCGCAGCCGATGGCGGCCGCCACCGGGCGGGCCGGGTTGGTCAGCGGCCCGAGGAAGTTGAAGACGGTGCCGATGCCCATCTCCCGCCGCGGCACCGCCGTGTGCCGGAAGCCGGGGTGGAAGACCGGCGCGAAGAAGAAGCCGATCCCGGCCTCCCGCACGCACCGGGCCACGCCGGGCGCGGGCAGGTCGATCACGACGCCGAGCGCCTCGAGCACGTCGGCCGACCCCGAGGACGACGACGCCGCCCGGTTGCCGTGCTTGGCGACCGGCACCCCCGCCGCGGCGGCCACGACGGCGGCCATCGAGGAGATGTTGACCGTGTGCGCCCCGTCGCCGCCGGTGCCGACGATGTCGACGCAGTCCAGCGGCAGGTCCACCGGCGTGGCCCGGTCGCGCATGGTGTCCGCGAGGCCGGCGACCTCCTCGGGCGCCTCCCCCTTGGCGCGCAGCGCGACGACGAAGGCGGCGATCTGCGCCGGGGATGCCTCCCCGCTCATGATCTCGCCCATCGCCCACGCGGTGTCGGCCGAGGACAGGTCCTGCCGGGCCAGCAGCCGGCCGAGCAGCCCCGGCCAGGTCGGCGCGCTCATCGGCGGCTAGCGGCGGGCGGCCGGCGGCCGGGCCGCGTGCTCGCGCACCAGCTCGGCGACGACGCCGGGGGCGGTCAGCGGGTCGACCGGGAAGGGCAGGGTGCCGTCGGCGAGGGACCAGTGGGCCAGCCAGCGGTCGGGCTGGCGGGCGATGAGCACGCACAGCGCCGGGCAGTCGGCCAGCTCCTCCTTGAGCTGGCGGGCCAGCGCCAGGCCGCCGGTGGGCTGCGCCTCGCCGTCGAGGACGCACAGGTCGATGCCGCCGAGGTCGACGGCGGTGACCACCTCGTCACCCGTCTCGCACTCCACCCAGGTGAGCGGCCCGACGTCCGCGGCCGGCCGTCGCCCGACCGCCGTCCGCACGGCGTCGCGGACCTCGGGCCGGTGGCTGTAGACGAGCACGGTGGCCGGTACGGCGTCAGTCACGGGCCGGAGCCTAGTGCCCACCAGCGACGATCCACGGCAGGCGGCGAAGGGCTGCATATCGAGGAGGTCACGGTGCCGCCACGCCATCCCACCCGCAGTCGTGACCACCCTGTGCCGATGCCATGATGACCCCGTGACAACGGCCCCCGTTGCGAGCAGCGCCTTCGACACCACGCGGGTGCACTCCCTGACCCGACCGAACATGGTCAGCGTCGGCACGATCATCTGGCTCGCCAGCGAGCTGATGTTCTTCGCCGGCCTGTTCGCCATGTACTTCACCGCGCGCGCCCGTTCCACCACGGGGTGGCCGCAGCCGCCGACCGAGCTGGACATCCCGTACGCCCTCGTCGTCACGATCATCCTGGTCGCCTCGTCGGTCACCTGTCAGATGGGTGTGTTCGCGGCCGAGCAGGGCAACGTCTACGGCTTGCGGCGCTGGTACTCGATCACGTTCCTGATGGGTCTGGCCTTCGTGCTCGGCCAGGCGAACGAGTACCGCACCCTCGTCGAGGAGGGGACGACGATCTCGTCGTCCACCTACGGCTCGGTCTTCTACCTGGCCACCGGCTTCCACGGCCTGCACGTCATCGGCGGCCTCGTGGCGTTCGTCTTCATGCTCATCCGGTCCACCATGGGCCGCTTCACGCCGGCACAGGCGACCTCGGCGATCGTGGTCTCCTACTACTGGCACTTCGTCGACGTCGTGTGGATCGGGCTGTTCAGCACGATCTACTTCATCCGCTAGGAAGCCGGTGTCCACCACGAACCCGAAGTCCGAGGCCACCCCGAGCGACCGGGCCCGCGCACGCCGCCGTTCCAAGTCGCGCCGCCGCCTGGCGAACGTCGCCGGCCTGATGGCCGCGCTCGTGCTGACCGGCGCCCTGTACTCGATCGTGGCGCCGGCCAACGCCGCCGACGACACGACCTCGGCGTCCAGCGCCGAGGAAGCCGGCCGGGCCCTGTACGAGCGCAGCTGCATCACCTGCCACGGTGACAACCTCGAGGGCGTCCCGCGGCGCGGCCCGTCGCTGATCGGCGTCGGCGAGGCGGCCGTCTACTTCCAGGTGCACACCGGCCGCATGCCGCTGGTGCGCCAGGAGGCCGACGCGCAGAACAAGCCGCCGGTGTTCTCCGACGAGGAGATCGACCAGCTGGCGGCGTACGTCGAGGCCAACGGCGGCGGCCCGACCCTGCCCTCCGGTGACCTGCGCGCCGGCGACCTGGCCCTGGGCGGCGAGCTGTTCCGGCTCAACTGCGCCTCCTGCCACAACTTCGTCGGCAAGGGCGGCGCCCTCTCGTCCGGCAAGGCCGCGCCGAGCCTGAACGACACCTCCGATCTCGAGCTGTACGCCGCCATGCTCACCGGCCCGGAGAACATGCCGGTGTTCGGCGACAACCAGCTCACGCCGGACGAGAAGCGCTCGATCATCAACTACGTCCAGACCATCAAGGAGCAGGCCGACCCCGGTGGCGCCGGTATCGGGCGGATCGGTCCGGTGGCCGAGGGCCTCGTGATCTGGGTCGTCGGCATCGGCGCACTGTTGTTCGGAGTCTTCTGGATGGGGAGCAAGGCGTGAGTTCGCGGGAGGAGCGGCCCGGCAGCACGGGCGGCACGGAGCACGGCGGGCTGGACGCGGAGTACAGCCGCGAGCGCCTGGCCACGATGAGCCGCGAGGACCTCGACCGGCTCGGTGCCCAGCAGGACGGCGTCGAGGTCGTCCACGTCGACCTGGGTCCCGAGCCGGGCTCGCGGGTCGAGCGGCGCGCCATCCGCCAGGTGGGGACGCTGTTCTTCCTCGCCGGCCTGCTCGCCTTCGGCTTCGTCGTCGTCTACGTCGGCTCGGGCTGGTTCCTGCCGGAGTGGTCGTGGACCGAGAACACCAGCACGTGGAGCGCCCTGTTCACGCCACTGCTGGGCCTGAGCCTCGGGCTCGCACTGACCCTCGTCGGCGTCGGCCTGGTGCTGTTCACCAAGCGCCTGCTGCCGCACGAGACCGCGGTGCAGGTCAAGCACGAGACGTCGCACTTCGACCAGATGACGACGGGCGCGACGCTGACCGGCTGGGGCCACCGCAGCGGCCTGGCGCGGCGCAAGCTGATCACCCGCTCCCTGCTGTTCATGGGCGGCGGCATCGGGCTGGCGCTGATCCTGCCGCTGGGCGGGCTGATCAAGAACCCGAACAAGGGCAACCCGCTGGGCACCACGCCGTGGGGCCCCGGGGTGCGGCTGGTCCGCCTCGACGGCACGCCGATCCGCCCCGGCGACGCGGAGCCGGGCTCGCTGCAGACGGTCTTCCCGGGCGTCGAGGGCGGGGACCGCGCCAGTGACGCCGCGACGATGCTCTTCCGCCTCCGGCCCGAGCAGCTCGCGGTCAACCAGCCGCGGCCGGGCCAGGCGGACTACGGCTACGCCGACTACGTCGCCTACTCGAAGATCTGCACCCACGCCGGCTGCCCGGTGTCGCTGTACGAGCAGGAGACCAGCCGGATCCTCTGCCCCTGCCACCAGTCGCAGTTCCTCATCACCGACGGCGCCAAGCCGGTCTTCGGACCGGCCACCCGCGCGCTGCCGCAGCTGCCGATCGGGGTCGACGACGAGGGCTACTTCATCGCCCGCGCCGACTACTCTGAGGCCGTCGGCCCCACGTACTGGAACCGGGAGCGCATCTGATGGCTCGCACCGCCACCGCGCCGGGAGTGCCGACCACCCGCCTGGGCAAGGCCGCCGTCGAGCTCGACGAGCGGTTCGTGGCGGCCAACTGGTTCCGGCGGACCCTGAACAAGGTCTACCCCGACCACTGGTCGTTCCTGCTCGGCGAGATCGCGCTCTACTCGTTCGTCGTCCTGCTGCTCTCGGGCACGTACCTGACCTTCTTCTTCGACGCCTCCATGCGCGAGGTCGTCTACGACGGCTCGTACGCCCCGCTGCGCGGCGTGTCCATGTCGGCGGCCTACGACTCGACGCTGAACCTGTCCTTCGACGTCCGCGGCGGCCTGTTCATGCGCCAGCTGCACCACTGGGCCGCGCTGCTGTTCGTGGCGTCGATCGTGGTCCACCTGCTGCGGATCTTCTTCACGGGCGCCTTCCGCCGGCCGCGCGAGACGAACTGGCTGATCGGCATCGGGCTGCTCGTGCTCGGTCTCGTCGAGGGCTTCGCCGGCTACTCGATCCCGGACGACCTGCTCTCCGGCACCGGTCTGCGGATCGCGTCGGCGATCATGCTGGCCATCCCGGTGATCGGCACCTGGGTGTACTTCGCCGTCTTCGGCGGCGACTACCCGGGTGAGCTGATCGTCGGCCGGTTCTACATCCTGCACGTGCTGCTCCTCCCCGGGATCATCCTCGCGCTGATCACGGTGCACCTGCTGATCCTGATCAAGCAGAAGCACACCCAGTTCCCTGGCCCCGGGCGGACCGAGCACAACGTCGTCGGGAACCGGTTCTTCCCCACCTTCGCGGCCAAGTCCGGCGGTCTGTTCTTCATCGTCTTCGGCGTCTGCGCGTTGCTCGGCGGCCTGGTGCAGATCAACCCGGTCTGGCTGTGGGGCCCGTACAACCCGGCGCAGGTGTCCGCGGCGTCGCAGCCGGACTGGTACATCGGCTTCCTCGACGGGTCGACCCGGCTCTTCCCGGCCTGGGACATCAACCTGCCGGGCGACTACACGATCCCGGCGCTGCTCTGGCCGACCCTGGTGCTGCCCGGGATCATGTTCACGGTCATGGCGCTGTACCCGATGATCGAGCGCAAGCTGACCCGGGACACGGCCACGCACAACCTGCTCCAGCGGCCGCGGGACGTCCCGGTCCGGACGTCGCTGGGCGCCATGGCGCTCGCCTTCTACCTGGTGCTGTTCATCTCCGGCGGCAACGACGTCATCGCCGACAAGTTCGACATCAGCCTGAACGCGATGACCTGGTTCGGCCGGATCGGCATGGTGGTCCTCCCGCCGCTGGCGTACGTGTTCACCTACCGGATCTGCCTCGGCCTGCAGCGGCACGACCGCGAGGTGCTCGAGCACGGCATCGAGACCGGCGTCATCCGGCGGCTGCCCCACGGTGAGTTCATCGAGGTGCACCAGCCGCTCGGCCCGGTCGACGAGCACGGCCACGGCCAGCTGGCCTACGGCGGCGCTCCGGTGCCCAAGCGGATGAACCACGTCGGCGGTGCCCGCCGCGCCATCCGCGGGTTCTTCAGCCCGATCGAGTCGCCGGCGCAGGTCGAGCTCGAGCAGCGCGCGGAGGGCCACGGCCTGGCCGCCGCGGAGGCCGCCGAGCGCGAGCTCACCACCAGCGGTCGTCCCGCCGAGGGTGGCCGGCCGTCGGACGGCGGGCGCCCGCAGGAGCCGCGCGACTGACACACCAGGACCTCACCAGGCAGGGCCCCGACGGATCCGTCCGTCGGGGCCCTGCTGCTTTCCTGCCCCCGTGGGCCGACGCCGCCCGGCGGGCTTGCCACCGCGAGCCGTCGTGGTGCGCCCAGGCCGGGTTCCAGGCGCCGCAACCCGCTGCAGCGCCCACGGTGCTGCCGGCGCGCGCGCATCAGTCAGGCACTCCACACGGCGGTAGGCCTGCGCCCAGGCCCCGGGGCCTCACGAGGCGGTGATGTGCGCCCTGGGTGCATTCCAGCGCCCGGAACGAGCCCGCCGCGCACGCCGCTCCCCCGCGCCCACGCCGACGTGCGCGCTCAGGTCGAGCCGGGCTCCCCAGGCGTGTGGCACAACGACGAGGGCCCCTCCCGCAGGGTGCGGGAGGGGCCCTCGTCGAGTGCTGCAGAGCGTCAGCTCTGGGTGGCGTTCTGCCCCACGTAGTACTCGAACAGCAGGCCGCCGATGGTGATCAGCAGCGCGATGCCGGCGATGATGATCAGCCACGCGTACCAGAAGGCCAGCGCCAGCCCCATCAGGGCGGCGGACAGGCCGATCGCGAACGGCCAGTAGCTGCTGGGGCTGAAGAAGCCCAGCTCCCCCGCGCCCTCGGCGATGTCGGCGTCCTTGCGGTCCTCCGGGCGCGCGTCGATGCGCCGGGAGATGAACCAGAAGAACCCGCCGATCAGCCCGGTGAGGCCGGCCGAGAGGACGAGCGCCGTCGTCCCGATCGGCTCCTGGGCCCAGATGCCGTAGACCACCGCGGCCACCACGCAGAAGAACGCGATGACGTTGAAGATGAGCGCCTCGACCTTCACGGCCGTCCCTCCTGCTGCCTCGTGAGGCCCGCGACCCGCGCGTCAGCCATTGCCGCCGTCGTCGGCCCGCTGGGTGTCCCTGACCAGGTCGAACGGGTGCGTGGTCGTCGCGGTGCCGCTCTGGCCGATGCTCTCCAGGGCCTGCGCCGTGGTGGCCCCGCCTTCGCGGGCGGCGATGTAGGCGTCGAAGTCGGACCCGGACACCGCCCGGACCTCGAAATTCATGTACGCGTGGTAGGTGCCGCACAGCTCGGCGCAGCGGCCGACGTAGGCGCCCTCCTGCTGGACGGTCACCTCGAAGACGTTGTTGCGGCCGTTCTCGTTGCCGGGGATGACGTCGAGCTTGAAGAGGAACTCCGGCACCCAGAACGAGTGGATGACGTCGGCCGAGGCGACCTCGAAGCGGATCGTCCGGTCGGTCGGGAGGACGAGGATCGGGATCCGCTCGCTGGTGCCGATCGTCTGCACCGGCTGGTCGTTCGGCCCGGTGGTCTCGGGGTAGACGAACTGCCAGTTCCACTTGAACGCGTTGACGTCGACGACCAGGTCGGGGTCGTCACTGCGCGCCTGCACCTTGTTCTGCACGACCACGGTGAAGAAGAACAGCACCGCGATGATGACGAACGGGATGATCGTGTAGACGATCTCCAGCGGCAGGTTGTACGCCGTCTGCCGGGGCAGCTCGTCGCCGCGCTTCCGGTACCGGACGATGGCCCAGCCGATCAGGAACCAGACGATGATGCCGACGATCAGGGCGGCGATCACCGACCCGGTCCACAGCCGGCGCATGTCCTCGGCCTGCTCGGTGATGCCCGCGGGCCAGCCGAAGCGCCAGAACTCGTTGTTGAGGTCGCACCCGGTGAGGGCGATTCCTCCCAGGAGACCGAGCGCGCCCACCCGCGCGAGCCTGCTGACTCGAGCCACTGCTCGTTGCCTCCTCGTCCTCCGCCCGGACGGCCCGGACGGTCCTCCCCGCGCGGGCCTCCGGCCGTCCCCGGCACACGGTGCCCACACGTCGATCACAGTGTGGGCCGAGACTATCCGACCCCGCTCGGCGGCTCCTCACCGCCAGACGGGTCGTGGCCGCGCCGTGACCAGGGACGTGTCGGATGCGCATCCGGGGCGCCGTCCGTGTCGGCGGGAACGCGCTCCGGGGGGACGGCGGCGACGGTTAGAGTCGGAGGCGTGTTCCGCCGGCTGCTGACCCCGAAGTGGGTGTTGCTGCACCTGCTGGTGGCGGCCCTGTTCATCGCCACCTGGTTCCTCGGCTACTGGCAGCTCACCAAGGCCGAGGCCGGCGGCGGCGCGGTGAACTGGAGCTACGCCCTGCAATGGCCCCTCTACGGGTTCATGGGCCTGTGGTTCTACAGCCGCATGATCCGCGAGGAGCTCCACCGCGATCCCGACGCGGACGAACCCGGCACGGAGGTCGTTCTGTACCAGCGCCCGCGCATCGACACGTCCGACGACCCGGAGCTGGCCGCCTACAACGCCTACCTGGCCGAGCTCAACGAGCGGGCGCTGAAGAGCTCCCGCGGCCAGGCGGCCGGCCGCTGATGGCGCAGCAGACGCAGAAGCTCCCTCCCGCCCTCGGCGCCGCTCTCACCCGCTACCGCGTGATGGCCTACGTCGTCGGCGTGATGTTGCTGATCCTGGTCTTCGTCGCGGTGCCGCTGCGGTACTTCGCCGGGATCCCCGAGGTCTCCAAGATCGTCTCGCCGATCCACGGGCTGCTCTACATCGTCTACCTGGTGGCCGCCTTCGACCTGGCGCTCAAGGCCCGCTGGACGGGCAAGGGCACCGTCCTGGTGCTGCTGGCCGGCGTCGTCCCCTTCCTGTCCTTCTGGGCCGAGCGCCGGGTGACGGCCCGGGTCCGCGCGGGTCAAGCGCTGTAGCCGGCTCTCCCACCGAACGCTCCCCCGTTCCCCGATCCCAGGAGACCACCCGCATGTGCGGTCTGCTCGCCTACCTTTCCACGGACGCCGACCGCGTCGACGAGGCGCGCGTGGCCGGCATGCGCGGCGCCCTGCACTGCCTGCACCACCGCGGCCCCGACGACACCGCGGTGTGGTCCGACGCCAACGCCGTCCTGGCCTTCAACCGGCTGGCCCTGATCGACATCGAGGGCAGCCCCCAGCCGATGCCCTACGCGCAGGACCGCTACCGGATCCTGTTCAACGGCGAGATCTACAACTACGTCGAGCTGCGCGAGGAGCTCGCCGCGGCCGGCGCCGAGCTGCACACCCACGGCGACACCGAGACGATCGTCGCCGGGTACCACCTGTGGGGCGAGAAGGTCGTCGAGCGGCTGCGCGGCATGTTCGCCTTCGTCATCTGGGACACCCACACGAGGACGGCGTTCGGCGCCCGGGACCCGTTCGGCATCAAGCCGCTGTTCACCGCCCGGCTGGCCGACGGCGGGCTGGTCTTCAGCTCGGAGAAGAAGGCGCTGCTGGAGCTGCTCGGCAGCAGCGACGCGGCCGGCGGCGTGGACGGGGCGAGCCTGCAGCACTACCTGACGCTGCAGTACGTGCCCGAACCGGCGACGCTGCACCGCGGCATCCGGCGCATCGAGAGCGGCACCAGCTTCACCGTCGCCGACGGCGAGCTGACGACGAAGCGCTACTTCCACCCGGCGTTCCCGGTCCGGCCGGTGGCCCCCGACGAGCAGCAGGCGCTCTACGACCGGATCGCCGGGGTCCTCGACGACTCGGTGCGGGTGCACATGCGCGCCGACGTCACCGTCGGGTCGTTCCTCTCCGGCGGCATCGACTCCACGGCGATCGCCGCGCTGGCCAAGCGCTACAACCCCAAGCTGATGACCTTCACCGTCGGCTTCGAGCGGCAGGGCTTCTCGGAGATCGACGTCGCGGCCGAGTCGGCGAAGGCGATCGGGGTCGAGCACATCACCAAGGTGGTCACGCCCGAGGAGTTCGCGGACTCGATCCCCCTGGTGGTCTGGTACCTCGACGACCCGGTGGCCGACCCCGCGCTCGTGCCGCTGTACTTCGTCGCCCGCGAGGCCCGCAAGCACGTCAAGGTCGTGCTCTCCGGCGAGGGCGCCGACGAGCTGTTCGGCGGCTACAACATCTACCGCGAGCCGCTGTCGCTGGCCGCCTTCGAGAAGCTGCCGCGCGGTGTCCGGCGGGCCCTCGGCGCGCTGTCGACCAAGCTGCCCGACGGCATGCGCGGCAAGGACCTGCTGCGCCGCGGCTCCATCCCGCTCGAGCAGCGCTACTACGGCAACGCGCGGATCTTCCGCGACGACGAGCTGACCTTCCTCGAGAAGCGCGATCCCGACCTCTCCCACGTCGCCGTCACCGCCGAGCTGTACCGGCGCACCCGCGAGGCCGGCTACGACGACGTGACCGCGATGCAGTACGTCGACCTGTTCACCTGGCTGCGCGGCGACATCCTGGTCAAGGCCGACAAGATGACCATGGCCAACTCGCTGGAGCTGCGGGTGCCCTTCCTCGACCCCGAGGTGTTCGCGGTGGCCAGCACGCTGCCGGTCGACCAGCGGGTCACCAAGGAGACGACGAAGTACGCGCTGCGCCGCGCGCTGGAGCAGATCGTCCCGCCGCACGTGCTCAACCGGCGCAAGCTCGGCTTCCCGGTGCCCACCCGGCACTGGCTGGCCGAGGACCTGCACGAGTGGGCGCGGCAGATCATCGAGGAGAGCCAGACCGACGAGTGGCTCGACCGCCGGCACATCCTCTGGATGCTCGACGAGCACCGGGACAACCAGCGGGCCGGCTCCGCGGTCGACTACTCCCGCAAGCTGTGGACCCTGCTCGTGTTCATGGTCTGGCACGGCATCTTCGTCGAGGGCCGGATCAAGCCCGAGGTCCCGGAGACGGTCTACCCGGTCCGGCTGTAGCCCGCCGGGCCGCGGGGCCTGTCCGGGCGGCGACCGCGGTGCCAGGCTGCCGCCCATGGCCAGTGCGATCCAGACCCCGCCCGCCGCCCGGAGCCCGCGGCCGCAGCGCGCCGGCGCGCTGCCCGCCCCGCCGGACGCCGAGGACGTCGTGTGGCGGGAGCTGGACCGCGAGTTCCGGCGCTACGACGCCGCGGCCCGCCGCCACCGGGTCGCCTACCTGGCGATGCGTCTGGTCGCGCTGCTCGTGGGGGCCGCGGTGACCGTCCTCGCGGCGATCAGCGCCCACCCGGCGCTCACGGCGAGCCTGGCCGCGGTGGTCGTGGTGGCCGAGGGTGCCCAGCAGCTGTTCCAGCTGCACACCCGCTGGATCTCCTACCGCGCCGCGGCGGAGATCCTGCGCCGGGAGGGCTTCCGCTACGTCGCGGAGCTGCCGCCCTACGCCGAGCCGGCCCTGCGCCGCGCGCGCCTGGCCGCCGTGCTCCAGGACGTCACGTCCCGGGAGAACACCGCGTGGCTGGAGAGCATGCGCCAGGAGACCGGCGTGGGCCAGGTCCGCTGAACGCAGCAGCGCCCCGGTTCCCGCGGAGGGGAACCGGGGCGCTGTCGCGTCGGCTCAGTGGAAGCTGTCGCCGCAGGCGCAGGAGCCCTGCGCGTTCGGGTTGTCGATCGTGAAGCCCTGCTTCTCGATGGTGTCGACGAAGTCGATCACCGCGCCGCCGAGGTACGGGCCGCTCATCCGGTCGACGATGACCTCGACGCCGCCGTACTCGTAGGTCTGGTCGCCGTCGAGGAAGCGCTCGTCGAAGAAGAGCTGGTAGCGAAGACCCGAGCAGCCACCCGGCTGGACGGCGATGCGCAGCCGCAGGTCGTCGCGGCCCTCCTGGTCCAGCAGCGCCTTCACCTTGGCGGCGGCGGCCTCGCTCAGGTTGACGCTGGTGGCGTCGGGGGCCTGCGTGTCCTGCACCGTCATGTTGTGTCCTCCCACATCCGAGGTCCCGCAGCGGTCCTTCCGAGAGCGGGTAACACCGCCGCGGCGGAGCTTCTTCCCACTGTACGGCGCTCCCACGCGTTCGCCGAGGCACACGAAGGAGCGCACGTAGACTTGCCGGTCGTGAAGCTTCGCCTGCCAGGCCGCCGGTCGACCGCCGAGACGACACCGGACTCCTCGACCGACCTGACCGAGCAGTCGGTCAAGGGCTCGGGCAAGGGCCGGCCGACCCCCAAGCGCAGCGAGGCCCAGGGACGCCGTCCCGGCCCTCCCCCGCCGCCGCCGACCACCCGCAAGGAGGCCTACAAGCGGATGCGGGAGAACCAGGCGGCGAACCGGGTGAACGCCCGCGCGGCCGCCGCCCGCGGCGACGACTCCTACCTGCCCCGCCGCGACCAGGGCCCGGTCAAGCGGCTGGTGCGCAACGTGGTCGACGCCCGCCGCAACGTCGGCAGCCTGTTCCTTTTCGTGGCCGGGATCGCGGTGATCGGCACGCTGGCGCCCAACCTCGTCGTCCGCAGCTACGCGAGCTTCGTGCTGTTCGCGTTCTTCCTCGTCTTCATCGTCGACTCGGTGCTCCTGTCCCGGCGGATCAAGCGGGCCATCGCCGAGCGGCTGCCGAACGACAGCCCCAAGGGCGCGGTCTGGTACGGCATCAGCCGCTCCACGATGATCCGGCGCTGGCGCTTCCCGAAGCCGGAGGTCAAGATCGGCGCCGAATCCTGACCGGAGGCGCCTCCGCGGCGCCCGGAGCGCAGGGATAGCGTCGGAGCACGTGGAGTACAGAAGACTCGGCCGTTCCGGCCTGACCATCTCCGAGATCGCATACGGCAACTGGCTGACGCACGGCAGCCAGGTCGAGGAGGACGCGGCGCACGCCTGCGTCCGCGCCGCCCTCGATGTCGGGATCACCACCTTCGACACCGCCGACGTCTACGCCGGCACCAAGGCCGAGTCCGTGCTCGGCCGCGCCCTGGCCGGCCAGCGTCGCGAGGGCCTGGAGATCTTCACCAAGGTCTACTGGCCGACCGGCCCCGGCCCCAACGACCGCGGCCTGTCCCGCAAGCACATCATCGAGAGCTGCCACGCCTCGCTGAAGCGGCTGCAGACCGACTACGTCGACCTCTACCAGGCGCACCGCTACGACGAGACGGTGCCGCTCGAGGAGACGATGACCGCCTTCGCCGACCTCGTCCGAGCCGGCAAGGCGCTCTACATCGGGGTCTCCGAGTGGCGCGCCGAGGAGATCGCCGCGGCCGCGCAGCTCGCCCGCGAGCTGGGCATCCACCTGATCAGCAACCAGCCGCAGTACTCGATGCTGTGGCGGGTCATCGAGGCGGAGGTCGTGCCCACCTCGGAGAAGGAGGGCCTCTCCCAGATCGTCTGGTCGCCGCTGGCGCAGGGCGTGCTCACCGGCAAGTACCGGCCGGGCGAGCAGCCGGGCGCCGACACCCGCGCCGGCAACTCCACCGTGGGCGGCTCGATGCAGGGCTTCCTGACCGACGAGATCCTCACCGCGGTCCAGGGCCTGCAGCCGATCGCCGACGACCTCGGCCTGTCGATGGCCCAGCTCGCCGTCGCCTGGGTGCTGGCCAACCCGAACGTCGCGGCCGCGATCATCGGGGCCAGCCGGCCGGAGCAGGTGCACGACAACGTCAAGGCCGCCGGCGTGAAGCTCGACGACGACGTCCTCAAGCGGATCGACGAGGTCCTCGGCGACGTGGTCGAGCGCGACCCGGCCAAGACCTCCCGCGGCTGACGAAGCGGAGGAGATCCGTGCGCGTCACGCGCACGGATCTCCTCCGCTCAGGTCGCGGCCAGGCCCATCGGGCCGTAGACCTCGTTCGCCCCGTCGAAGAGCGTCACCGTGGCCACGCCGCGGGCCAGCAGCTCCCGCCAGTTCTCCCCCAGCCACGACTCGGCGTCGCCCTGGTTGTCCGAGTCGGGGATCTCGACCCCGAGCGTGGCCGGGTCGATCGCCGCGCCGGACGGGTCCTCCAGGCGCCAGTGCCAGGTCATGGACGGCGAGGCTAGCGGGCCGGCACCGCCCCCGTTGCGCGAGTGTGATCAACGCCTGGTTATCCGCGGCGCCGCGCGGGCATGCACGTGCATCGATGCGCCCATCCGAGGACCGGAGGACCCATGACCGCGCGGAGCCCCGACGGCGCACGCCCGAACGACCCGGACGCGATCAAGGCCGACATCGAGGCGACCCGCGAGCAGCTCAGCCGCACGGTCGACGAGCTCAGCCGGCGCCTCGACGTCCCCGCCCGGGCCCGGGAGCGGGCCAGGGAGGGCGCCTACCGCGCCCGGGACACCGCCGTCGAGACCTACCGCGAGAGCCCCCCGATCGTGGTCGGCGCGGCCCTGGCCCTGGTGGCGGTGACGGTCGGTCTGGTGGTGTGGCGCCGGAAGCGTTCGAGACCTTCGAGGAGGAAACGGTGAGCAAGGGAGCCAAGATCGCCTACCGGCCGATCGGCCTGATCGGCGGCATCCTGGCGGGCACCCTGTCCGGGATCGTCTTCAAGCAGATCTGGAAGCAGATCGCCGACGAGGACGAGGCGCCCAGCGCGCTGCAGAGCGAGTACTCGATGCGCGAGGTGGTCCTCGCCGCGGCCATCCAGGGCGCCATCTTCGCGGCGACCAAGGCCGCGATCGACCGCGCCGGCGCACGCGGCTTCACCAGGCTGACGGGGTCCTGGCCGGGCGACTGACCCCTGCAGCACCCCGCTTCCCGCACCGATCCGTCAGGGGGACGACATGGCCGGCACCAGCCACCGCGAGAGCGCCGTCGACCGGATCCGGGAACGGGTCGAGGAGAAGGCCGCGCGCCGGGCGGCCGCCAAGGCCGCCGCGGAGGAGGCCGCGGCCGCCCCGCGGCCGGACGCCGACCAGCCGCCGCGCGGTGCGCCGGACGAGCGGCAGCTGCCCGGCGTCACGGCCGAGAAGCCCACGCAGATCCCGCTCAAGGGCTGGAAGCAGATCGTCAAGCGGGCGTGGGCCGAGAACAAGGCCGACAACATGCCGATCATCGGCGGCGGCGTGGCCTTCTTCGGCTTCCTCGCGATCTTCCCGGCACTGATCGCCACGATCTCGCTCTACGGTCTCGTGGCCTCGCCGCAGACCGTGGCGAAAACGGTGCAGTCGCTGGCCTCCATCGGGCTGCCCAAGGAGGCGCAGACCCTGATCGAGGAGCAGCTGAAGAGCATCACCAGCAACAGCGGCGGCGCGCTCACCTTCGGGCTGATCCTGTCGATCCTGCTCGCCCTCTGGAGCGCGTCCGGCGGCGTGAGCAACCTCGTGACCGCGATCAACCTCGCCTACGACGAGGTGGAGACCCGCAACTTCGTGAAGCTGAAGCTGCTCTCCCTGGCGCTCACCCTCGGCGGCATCGTGTTCTTCCTGGTCACCATCGGTCTGCTCGCCGTCGTCCCCGCCGTGCTCGACGCGCTGCCGCTGGGCGTGGTCGGCACGATCCTCGGCCAGGTCATCCGGTGGGTGCTCCTGCTCGCGGTGATGGCGGGCGGGCTCGCCGTCGTCTACCGGGTCGCCCCCGACCGGGACGCGCCGAAGCTCCGCTGGGTGAGCCTCGGCTCGATCGTCGTCACGGTCGTCTGGGCGGTCGTCAGCCTGCTGTTCAGCCTCTACGTGAACAACTTCGGGTCCTACGACAAGACCTACGGCGCCATCGCCGGCGTCATCGTGCTGATGCTGTGGCTGTACCTGACCTGCTACCTGATCCTGCTCGGCGCGGAGATCAACGCCGAGGCCGAGCACCAGACCGCGCGGGACACCACCGAGGGGCACCCGCAGCCGATGGGCAAGCGCGACGCCACGGTCGCCGACACCCTGCCCGACCCGCCCGAGCCGACCAAGGAGTCGAAGCAGAGCGCTTAGCGGACGTGTGAGTCCACGAAGGGCGGCTTGACCACCTCGGCCGGCTGCGGGCGGCCGCGGACGTCGACGCTCACCTCGGCGCCCTCCTGCACGCCCGCCGCGGTGTCGAGCAGCGCCAGCCCGATGCCGGTCTTCAGCGTGGGCGAGAACGTGCCGCTGGTGACCTCGCCGATCCTGTTCCCCTCGCTGTCGAGCACCGCCATCCCCGGCCGCGGGATGCCCCGGCCGGTCGCCTTCAGCCCCCACAGCAGCCGCGCCGGGCGGGCCTTCTTCTCGGCCAGCAGCGCCTCACGACCCCAGAACCGCGGCTTCTTCCAGCCCACGGCCCAGCCGGCGCGGGCCTGGTTCGGCGTGATGTCCCGCGACAGCTCGTGCCCGTGCAGCGGATAGCCCATCTCGGTGCGCAGGGTGTCGCGGGCGCCCAGCCCGCACGGGCGGATGCCCTCGGCCTCGCCGGCGGCGAGCAGCGCGTCCCACAGCTCCCCCGCCCGCTCGGCCGCGACGAGCAGCTCGTAGCCGTGCTCGCCGGTGTAACCGGTCCGGCAGACGGTGACGTCGCCCGCCACGAACGACATGTACGGCAGATCGGCCGTCAGGCCCACGGCCTCGACCACCTGCGGCGAGCGAGGTCCCTGGACGGCGAGGACGGCGACCTCCTCGTGCCGGTCGGTGATCTGCACGCCGTCCGGCGCCTCGGCGGCCAGCCGCGCGAACACGTCGGCGGCGTTGGCGGCGTTCGGCACGAGCAGGACGTCGTCCGGACCGTGCAGGTAGAGGATCAGGTCGTCGACGACGCCGCCGTCCTGGGTGCAGCACAGCGTGTACTGCGCCTGCCCGGGCCCGATGCGGGACAGGTCGTTGGTGAGGCACTGGTCGACGAACGCGGCCGCGCCCGGTCCCCGGACGGTGCCGGTGCCGAGGTGGGAGACGTCGAAGAGCCCGACCGCCGTCCGGACGGCGGTGTGCTCGGCCAGCACCCCTCCCCCGGCGTACTCGATGGGCATCGACCAGCCGCTGAAGTCGGCCAGCTTGGCGCCGGCGGCGACGTGCCGGTCATGGAGGGGGGAGGTCCGCGGGCTCACGGGCCCTCACGCTAGTGCGGCCCTCCTGCAGGGGCCCGCCGCGAGCCTGCGAGCGGTGGGGGGCAGGAGGGTCCTTCTACGATCGTCGCCGTGCCGCCGACGATCTCCGCCACCGACCGCCCCCTCGAGAAGCTCTCCGCCGACGCGGTCGTCGTCGGCGTCGGCAAGGGCCCGGACGGCCCCCTGCCCACTCCCGGCAGCGAGGCGGTGGACCGGCTGCTCGGCGGCCGGCTGTTCCCCGCGCTGGCCGACCTCGGGGCCCGCGGCGCGGAGGACGAGGTGACCCGGCTGCCCACGTTCGGCCAGGGCCCGTTCCCGGTGGTCGCGGTGGTGGGCCTCGGCGCGCCCGAGAACGGCGGCGGCTACTCCGCCGAGGCGGTCCGCCGGGCCGCGGGCGCGGCGAGCCGGGCGCTGTCCGGGCGCGGCTCCGTCGTCACGCTGCTGGCCGCCGTGGGCGGCTCCCCGGACGCCGGCCGGCTGCACGCCGTCGGCGAGGGCGCCCTGCTCGGCGCCTACGAGTTCACCGAGTACAAGTCCGACCTGCCGGCCAACCGGCCGACGCCGCCGCGCGAGTTCACCGTGGTGGTGCCCGACGCCGGCGACGCGAAGGCGGCGCTGTCCCGCGTGCGCGCCGTGGCCGACGCGGTCGCGCTCGTCCGCGACCTGGTGAACACCCCGCCGAACGACCTCTACCCCGCCGAGCTGGCCGCCCGCGGCGCCGCCGCCGGCGAGAAGGCGGGGCTCGCGGTCGAGATCCTCGCCGAGAAGGAGCTCGCCGCCGGCGGCTACGGCGGGATCCTCGCCGTCGGCCAGGGCTCGACCCGCGGCCCCCGCCTGCTGCGCCTGACCTACAAGGGGAAGAAGGCGAAGAAGAAGATCGCGCTGGTCGGCAAGGGCATCACCTTCGACAGCGGCGGCCTGTCGATCAAGCCCGCGCTGAACATGCAGAACATGAAGAGCGACATGGCCGGCGCCGCCGCGGTGATCGCCACCGTCTGCCTGGTCGCCGAGCTCGGCCTGCCGGTCGAGGTCACCGCCACCGTGCCGATCGCCGAGAACCTGCCCAGCGGCAGCGCCTACCGGCCGGCCGACATCGTGACCTTCCGCAACGGCAAGAAGTCGGAGATCACCAACACCGACGCCGAGGGCCGCGTCGTCCTGGCCGACGCGATCGTCCGCGCCGCCGAGGACTCCCCGGACGCGCTGCTGGAGACCTCGACCCTCACCGGCGCCCAGCAGGTCGCGCTCGGCAACCGCACCTCCGGCGTCATGGGCTCCGACGAGCTGCGCGACGCCGTCGTCGCCGCGGGCACGCGCGTCGGCGAGGGCATGTGGCCGATGCCGCTGCCGGCGGAGCTGCGTCGCGGCATCGACTCGCCGGTCGCCGACTTCGTCAACTCCAACGCCGACCGCTTCGGCGGCATGCTCGTGGGTGGGCACTTCCTCGCGGAGTTCGTGCCCGAGGGGCTGCCCTGGGCGCACATCGACGTGGCCGGGCCGGCCTACAACGCGCAGGCGGCGTGGGGCTACACGCCCAAGGGCGGCACCGGCGTCCCCGTGCGCACCCTCCTCGCCACCATCGAGGACCTGATCGCCGACTGACCCCGGCGCTTTATCGCGATGAAGCGCGCGTGCTTGATCGCGACAAAGCTCAGTCGAGGCGGTTGTCCTTCTGGCGGCTCGACCAGTCGCGCATGCGCTGGGGGTAGCCGGTGACCTGGGCGTCGTAGACGGGGATCGCCAGCTCCTTGGACAGCCGGCGGGCGACGTCGGGACCGTCGATGCGCCGGCGGGTCCACTCCCCGTCGGCGGCGACCAGCACGATCGTCGTCTCGGTGACCGCCGTCCGCGGCTCGACGTAACCCTCCACGCCGCGGCGGGTGGCGACGAACTGCTCCAGGTGGGCGAGGTCCCCGCGGTGCGAACCCCGGTCCAGCGTGCCGCGCCGGCCGTGCCCCCCGGAACCGCGCCCGCGCAACCGGTCGAGCAGCCCCATTCCGCTCTCCTGTCGTCGCATCGTCGCGGCCCGCGCCGCGACGTTTCGCCTGGCCCCAACGGTGCGCACGGCCGCGCCGTTCCCGGAGTGGCAGGATGAGCCACGGACCCCGCCGCTGCCAGCCGTCGATGGATCGAGGAGAACCCGTGAGCGCACCGACCTCGCCGGCCGACCTCGTGATCCTCGGCGGCGGCTCGGGTGGCTACGCAGCGGCGCTGCGCGCTGCCGAGCTGGGCCTGTCGGTGGTGCTCGTCGAGAAGGACAAGGTCGGCGGCACCTGCCTGCACCGCGGCTGCATCCCGACCAAGGCGCTGCTGCACAGCGGCGAGATCGCCGACGCCGCCCGCGAGGGCGAGCACTTCGGCGTCAAGACGACGCTGGCCGGCATCGACATGGACGGCGTCAACGCCTCCAAGGACGGCGTCATCAGCCGGCTCTACAAGGGTCTGCAGGGCCTGATCAAGAGCCGGCAGATCACCTACGTCGAGGGCGAGGGACGGCTGGTCTCCCCCACCGCGGTCGCGGTGAACGGGCAGACCTACGAGGGCCGCCACGTCCTGCTGGCCACCGGCTCGTACGCGCGGAGCCTCCCGGGCATCGAGATCGACGGCACCACGATCCTCACCAGCGACCACGCGCTCAGCCTCGACCGGGTGCCCACGTCGGCGGTGGTCCTCGGCGGGGGCGTCATCGGCTGCGAGTTCGCCAGCGCCTGGAAGTCCTTCGGCGTCGACGTCACCATCGTCGAGGCGCTGCCCCACCTCGTCCCGCTGGAGGACGAGTCCTCCTCCAAGCTGCTCGAGCGGGCCTTCCGCCGCCGCGGCATCGGCTACGAGCTCGGCAGCAAGGTCACGGGCGTACGGACGACGGACGTCGGCGTCCGGGTCGAGCTGGAGAACGGCAAGAACGTCGAGGCCGAGCTCGTGCTGGTGGCCGTCGGCCGCGGGCCGGTCAGCCAGGGCCTGGGCTACGAGGAGACCGGCGTCGCGATGGACCGCGGCTTCGTCCTCGTCGACGAGTACTGCCGCACCTCCGTCCCGACCGTCTCCGCCGTCGGCGACCTCATCCCGACGCTGCAGCTGGCGCACGCCGGCTTCGCCGAGGGGATCCTCGTCGCCGAGCGGCTGGCCGGGCTGCCCGTCACGCCGATCGACTACGCCGGCGTCCCACGGATCACCTACTCCGACCCCGAGGTCGCCTCGGTGGGTCTCACCGAGGCCCAGGCCCGCGAGAAGTACGGCGACGTGACCTGCCTGACCTACGACCTCGCCGGCAACGGCCGCAGCCAGATCCTGCGCACGGCCGGCGCGGTGAAGCTGATCCGGACCGCCGACGGCCCGGTCGTCGGCGTGCACATCGTCGGCAGCCGGGTCGGCGAGCTCATCGCCGAGGCCCAGCTGATCTACAACTGGGAGGCCCTCCCCGACGAGGTCGCCGCCCTGATCCACCCGCATCCCACGCAGAGCGAGGCCTTGGGCGAGGCCCACCTCGCCCTCGCCGGCAAGCCGTTGCACGCGCACAGCTAGACCCGCACGGTCCCCAACCGCACAGCGCCAGAAGGAGCACTGCCTCGATGCCGACGTCCGTCACCATGCCCGCCCTGGGCGAGAGCGTCACCGAGGGCACGGTCACTCGCTGGCTCAAGCAAGAGGGCGAGCAGGTCGAGGTCGACGAACCCCTCCTCGAGGTCTCGACCGACAAGGTCGACACCGAGATCCCCTCGCCCGCCGCGGGCGTGCTCAGCAAGATCCTCGTCGCCGAGGACGAGACCGTCGAGGTCGGCGCCGAGCTCGCCGTCATCGGCGGGGACGGCGGCGGTGGGGGCGCGCCCCAGGCCGAGGCGGCTCCCCAGGAGGAGGCCGCCCCCGAGCCCGAGCAGCAGCCGGCGCAGGCCGAGCCGCAGGCCCAGCCCGCCGAGCAGGCGGAGGAGCAACCGGCCCCCGAGGCCGCCCCGGCGCGGTCCTCCGGTGGTTCCGGCGAGGGCACGCCCGTGACCATGCCGGCGCTCGGCGAGAGCGTCACCGAGGGCACCGTCACCCGCTGGCTCAAGGCGGTCGGCGACGAGGTCACCGCCGACGAGCCGCTGCTGGAGGTCTCCACCGACAAGGTGGACACCGAGATCCCGGCACCGGCCTCGGGCACGCTGCTCGAGATCACGGTGCAGGAGGACGAGACCGTCGAGGTCGGCGCCCAGCTGGCCGTCATCGGGACCGGCGCCGCGGCCGGCGGTGGCGGCGGTGGCGGTGGCGGCGGTGGCGGTGGCGCACCCGCGCCGTCCGCACCCCAGCAGGAGGAGCGCCCGGCGCCCGCCCCGCAGCCGGAGCCGGAGCCGGAGCCCGAACCGCAGGCGCAGGCGCAGGCGCAGCCCCAGGCTCAGCCGCAGGCGCAGGCACCCTCCCGCGCCCCCGCTCCGGCCCCCGAGGCCGCTCCGGCCGCGGAGGGCGACGGCGGCGGCACGTACGTCACGCCGCTGGTGCGCCGGCTCGCCGCCGAGCACGGCGTGGACCTCGGCAGCGTCCAGGGCTCCGGCGTCGGCGGGCGGATCCGCAAGCAGGACGTCCTCGCCGCCGCCGAGCAGGCGCAGGCGCCGGCCGCGGCGCCGGCTCCCGCGGCAGCGGGCGGCACCCGGACGCCGTCCCCGGCGGCGAGCCAGGACCCGTCGCTGCGCGGCCGCACCGAGAAGCTGTCCCGGCTGCGCACGGTCATCGCCAAGCGCATGGTGGAGTCGCTGGCGGTCAGCGCCCAGCTGACCACCGTCGTCGAGGCCGACATCACCCGGATCGCGCAGCTGCGCACCAAGGCGAAGAACGAGTTCGAGGCTCGCGAGGGCGTCAAGCTCTCCTTCCTGCCGTTCTTCGCCAAGGCCGCGATCGAGGCGCTCAAGGCCCACCCGAGCGTCAACTCCTCGATCGACCTCGAGGCCGGCACGGTCACCTACCACGACAACGAGAACCTCGGCATCGCGGTGGACACCGACCGTGGCCTGCTCGTTCCGGTCATCAAGGACGCCGGCGACCTGTCCATCGGCGGCCTCGCCCGCAAGATCGCCGACCTGGCCGAGCGCACCCGGCTGAACAAGGTGACCCCGGACGAGCTGGGCGGCGGCACCTTCACGCTGACCAACACCGGCAGCCGCGGGGCGCTGTTCGACACCCCGATCATCAACCAGCCGCAGGTCGCGATCCTGGGCACGGGCTCGGTGGTCAAGCGTCCGGTGGTCGTGCAGGACGCCGACCTCGGCGAGGTGATCGCGGTCCGGTCGATGGTCTACCTGGCCCTCACCTACGACCACCGGATCGTCGACGGCGCCGACGCCGCCCGCTTCCTCACCACCGTGCGGGAGCGGCTGGAGGCCGGTCAGTTCCAGGGCGACCTCGGGCTCGCCTAGAGGTTCACCTCGGGGCCCCGGCGGAGATCGCCGGGGCCCCGCTGCGTCCACGGGGGGCTCGGGAGGAGAAGAACCTGGCGTGAAGATCGCGGTCACCGGCGCCTCGGGCCTGATCGGCGGCGTCCTGGTCCCCCGTCTGCAGGCCGACGGCCACGACGTCCTCCGGCTGGTCCGGCGCACTCCCCGCACCGCCGAGGAGCACCGCTGGGCACCGGAGCACCGGCGCATCGACCCGGCGTTGCTCGCCGACGTCGACGCCGTCGTCCACCTGGCCGGCGAGCCGATCCGGCCCTGGCTCTGGACCAAGGGGTACAAGCAGCGGCTGCTGCAGAGCCGGGTGGACGGCACGTCCACCATCAGCGAGGCGCTGGCCGCGGCCGCCGCCGCAGATCCCGGCCGCCCGCGCGTGCTGATCTCCGCCTCGGGCATCGACTGGTACCCCGTCAGCGGCGACCGGGCGGTCACCGAGGCCGATCCGCCCGGCGACTCCTTCCTCGCCCAGGTGTGCGTGCAGTGGGAGGGCGCCACCGCCCCGGCCGCGGCGGCGGGCGTGCGGGTGGCGACCCTGCGCACCGGGCTGGTCCTGGCCCCGGACGCCGCCCTGGTCCGGATCCTCGGGTTGGTGTTCCGGCTCGGGCTCGGTGGCCGGATGGGCTCGGGCCGGCAGTACTGGCCGTGGATCGCGCTGACCGACGAGGTGGAGGCGATCGTCCACCTGCTCGGCTCCGACGTCTCGGGCCCGGTCAACCTGACCGCGCCGAACCCGGTGACCAACGCCGAGTTCACCCGCAGCCTCGGCCGCGTCCTGCACCGCCCGACGCCGCTGCCCGTGCCCGGCTTCGCGCTGTCCCTGGCGCTCGGGGAGTTCGCCCGCTCGAGCATCCTCGGCGGGCGGCGGGCGCTGCCGGAGAAGCTGCTCGCGTCCGGCTACCGCTTCACCCACCCCGACCTGGAACCGGCCCTGCGGGCGGCGCTGCGGCAGCACTGAGAAGAAGGACCCCCTCCTCCCCACCCCTCGCAAGCTCGCGGCGGTACCCGAGAGGGGGCCTCAGGAGCGCTCGGCTCGCTCGATCCGCCACCCGTCGCCGGTGCGGCGCAGCACCATGCGCACCGTCGCCTCGGGCCGCCCCGGCTCGGCACGGACCGCCAGCCCGTCGGCCGTGCCGGCGGGCACCACGTCGTAGCCGGGCCAGGCGTCGACGAGCTCGACCTCGGCGCGGTCCCCGTCGAGGGTCGCGGCGGTCACGCGGACGACGGACGGCGCGAACCCGCGCAGCACCTGCCGCGCCGCGGCGAGCTCGTCGACGAACGCGGCATCGGCGGCGCGCTGGGCGCTGTCCTCGGTGTAGACGCCGTCGAGCGGCCCGGGCGACGCGGTGGCGAACGCCTCGGCGCGGCGGCCGTACAGCTCGGCCAGCACCGGCCGCCACCCGGCCGGGTCGGCCGGCGCCTCGGCGCGGTCGGGGGCGAGCGGCTCCTCCACGGGCACGGGTGCGGCCGCCGTGGCCGGCGCGGTGGCAGCCGCCGACACGGCGCCGCCGCCCGCCCCCCACCGGGTGCCGAGCCAGACCGCCGCGGCGAGCGTGACCCCCACCGCGGCGAGGACGGCGACCCGGCGCAGCACGGGGACGATCCGGTCCCGCCGCGACTCGACCGGCTCCGGCGGAGGCTCGCGGCGGTGCCGGCCCGGCACCTGGTGGGTCAGCTCGGTGCGCGGACCGCGGCCGGTGCGGCCGAGCTCCTCGTCGGGGACCCCCGCCGCGGGCAGCCGGACCGGCTCCGGCCGGCAGGCGTGCCGCAGGTCGAGGGCGAACGCGCCGGCCGAGCCGCGCTCGTGGGGGTCGTCGGCCAGGCCGCGGGCGATGACCGCGATCAGCTCCGCGGGCGCCTCGGGCGCCAGCTCCGCAAGGTCGGGCAGCACGCCCGCCGCGGCGACGGCGAGGGTGTCGGCGGGGCTCGCCGCGTTCCACGGCGCGATGCCGGTCAGCGCGTGGAAGGCCGCGGCCGCGACGCCGAAGACGTCCGAGGCGGGGCCCGGGGCACCGCCGCGGGCGACCGTCGGGTCGACGTAGGCGGGGGTCACCTCGCCCGCCGCGGACTCCCCCAGCACCCGCGCCACCCCGAGGTCGGTGAGCACGGGTCGGCCCTCGGCGGTGAAGACGATGTTGCCCGGGGAGAGGTCGCCGTGGACGACGCCGTGCTCGTGCGCGTGCGCCAGCGCGGCCGCCACGGGCGCGATCGCGGTGACCACCTCGCCCGGCCGCAGCCGCCCACGCCGGCCGAGCAGCGCGGCGAGGCTGCCCCCGGGCAGCAGGTCCAGGACCAGCGCGACGCGGACCTCACCGCCCCGCCGGGGCTGGTGGACGACCTCGTGCAGCCGGACCAGGTGCGGATGGTCCAGCTCCGCCAGCAGGGCGGCCTCCCGGGCCTGCCGCTCAGGGTTGCCGGCGACGAGCACCTTCACCGCCACCGGCGCTCCCCCGCCGCGCGGCACCGCCCGCCACACCTCGCCGGAGCCGCCGCGGCCGAGCCGCTCCAGCAGCCGGTAGCCGGGCACGATCGGCGCGACGGCGTCCTCCGGGTCAGCGGGCATGCCGGGACGGTAGGTCGGCGGCGCGGTCCCCCGCCGCCGTTGTCCACAGGCCGCCGACCTAGGTTCGGGGCATGCCGGCGTCCGCACCGACCATCCTGGCCACCAGCATCGGCTTCGACAGCCGCGGCCGCGGCCCCTACGACTGGGCGCCGGGTCCGGTCTTCGACCTGGCGTTCGAGCTGGCCGGCGCGCCCGCGCGGCCGAAGCTGTGCTACCTCGGCACCGCGACCGGCGACGACCCGGTGCGGGTGGCCGGCGTGTACGGCGCGTTCGCCGGCAGCGGCGTCGAGGTCAGCCACCTCAGCCTGTTCACCATGCCGACGGTGCCCGACATGCGCGCGCACCTGCTCGCGCAGGACGTCGTCTGGGTCGGCGGCGGCAGCGTGGCCAACCTGCTCGCGGTGTGGCGTGTGCACGGCCTCGACGAGATCTTCCGCGAGGTGTGGCGCGCCGGCGTCGTCCTGGGTGGGGTGTCGGCCGGCTCGCTGTGCTGGCACGTCGGGGGGACGACGGACTCCTACGGCCCCGACCTGCGGCCGGTCACGAACGGGCTGGGGCTGATCCCCACGTCCAACGGCGTGCACTACGACAGCGAGGAGCAGCGCCGTCCCCTCTACCAGCGGCTCGTGGCCGACGGCACGCTGCCGGCCGGGCACGCGACCGACGACGGCGTCGGCCTGGTCTACCGCGGGACCGAACTGGTCGAGGCGGTCGCCGACCGCGCGGACAGGGCCGCCTACCGCGTCGAACGCAGCCCGGAGGGCGGCGTCGTCGAGACGCGCCTGGAGCCGCGACGCATACGCTGATGCCCGTGAGCGACCTGCAGGTGCTGCGGCTGGGACTGATCGACTACCAGGAGGCCTGGGACCGCCAGCGCGAACTCCACGCGCAGGTGGTGGAGGGCTCCGCGCCGGACACGCTCCTGCTGCTCGAGCACCCGTCGGTCTACACCGCGGGCAGGCGCACGCTGCCGCACGAGCGCCCGTTCGACGGGACGCCGGTCATCGACGTCGACCGCGGCGGCAAGATCACCTGGCACGGTCCCGGACAGCTGGTCGGCTACCCGATCGTCACGCTGCCCGACCGCAAGGACGTCGTCTCCCACGTCCGGCGCCTCGAGCAGGCCCTGATGGAGGTCTGCGCGGGCCTCGGCGTCGCCACCGAGCGGGTGGAGGGCCGCAGCGGCGTCTGGGTGCGTGCCGACGAGCGGGGGCCCGACCGCAAGGTGGCCGCGATCGGCGTCCGCGTGGCGAAGGGCGTCACCATGCACGGCTTCGCGCTCAACTGCGACCCCGACATGGCGGCGTTCGCGAACATGATCCCGTGCGGCATCGTCGACGCCGGCGCCACCTCGCTGTCGGCCGAGCTCGGCCGCGACGTCCCCGTCACCGAGGTCATCGACGCGGTCGAGTCCGCGATGCGCGAGGTGCTGATCGGAGTGGCCTCGTCGGTGTGACGCCGACGAATCCACTCCGCGTCAGCCCACGACGAAGTTGACCAGCCGGCCGGGGACGGCGATGACGCGGCGCACGGTCGTGCCGTCGATGTAGCCGGCGACCTTCTCGTCGGCGCGCGCCGCCGCCTCCAGCGCCGCGGCGTCGGCATCGGCCGGCACCCGCACCTGGGCGCGCACCTTGCCGTTGACCTGCACCGCCACCTCGACGGTGTCCTCGACCAGCCAGCGCTCGTCGGCCACCGGGAAGGCGTGCCAGGCCAGGGACGACGAGTGGCCCAGCCGCGCCCACATCTCCTCGGCGATGTGCGGGGCCAGCGGCGCCAGCAGCAGCACCAGCGGCTCGGCCACCGACCGAGGCACCGCCTGGTCCGCCCCGTACGTCGAGGTCAGGTGGTTGGTCAGCTCGGTGATCCGCGCGATCGCGATGTTGAACCGCAGCGTCGCCATGCCGTCGCGGACGCCGGCGATCGCCTTGTGCAGCGCCCGCAGCGTCTCCTCGGCGGGCTCGACGTCGGCCGCCCGGACCGCACCGGTCTCCTCGTCGACGACCACGCGCCAGACCCGCTGCAGCAGCCGCTGCGAGCCGACGACGGCCTTTGTCTCCCACGGCCGCGACTGGTCCAGCGGCCCCGTGGACATCTCGTACACCCGGAAGGTGTCGGCGCCGTAGGCCCCGATCATCTCGTCGGGCGTGACCATGTTCTTCAGGCTCTTGCCGATCTTGCCGTACTCGCGGTTGACCGGCTTGCCCTCGTAGAAGAACTGCCCGTCCCTCTCCTCCACCTCGGCGGCCGGCACGTAGAAGCCGCGCTCGTCGGTGTAGGCGTAGGCCGAGATGTAGCCCTGGTTGACCAGCCGGCGGAACGGCTCCTCGCTGGAGACGTAGCCCAGGTCGAACAGCACCTTGTGCCAGAACCGCGCGTACAGCAGGTGCAGCACGGCGTGCTCGACGCCGCCGACGTACAGGTCGACGCCGCCGACGTCGCCGGGCTCGCGCGGGCCCAGCCAGTAGCGCTCCAGCTCGGGGTCGACCATGCGCTCGTCGTCGCTCGGGTCCAGGTAGCGCAGGTAGTACCAGCAGGAGCCGGCCCAGTTGGGCATCGTGTTGGTCTCGCGGCGGTACTTCTTGGGGCCGTCGCCCAGGTCCAGCTCGACCGTCGTCCACTCGGTGGCGCGCGACAGCGGCGGCTCCGGCGCGGACTCGGCGTCGTCGTCGGCGAAGGTCTTCGGCGAGTAGTCGTCGACCTCCGGCAGCAGCACCGGCAG
This sequence comes from Geodermatophilus sp. SMS 5-13, assembly GCF_059428245.1. NCBI lineage: Bacteria > Bacillati > Actinomycetota > Actinomycetes > Geodermatophilales > Geodermatophilaceae > Geodermatophilus > Geodermatophilus sp. SMS 5-13. Next base: position 2,209,188 of record NZ_CP165729.1, on the reverse strand, counting down.
CAGCGACTCGGGGACGGCGCGCGGCAGCCCGTTCTCGTCGTAGACGACGGGGAACGGCTCGCCCCAGTACCGCTGCCGGCTGAACAGCCAGTCCCGCAGCTTGTAGGTGGTCGTCGCCTCGCCGTGGCCGTGCGCGACCAGCCAGTCGGTGATGGCCGCGATCGCCTCGGCCTTGCCCAGGCCGTTCAGCGACACCTCGTCGTTGGCGGAGTTGATCATCGGCCCGGTGCCCGTGTACGCACCGCCGTCCCAGCCGTCCGGCGGCTGCACGGTGCGCACGATCGGCAGGCCGAACGTCTCGGCGAACTCCCAGTCGCGGGTGTCCTCGCCGGGCACGGCCATGATCGCGCCGGTGCCGTAGCCGGTCAGCACGTAGTCGGCGATGAACACCGGCAGCTCGTCCCCGGTGACCGGGTTGACCGCGGTGACGCCCAGCCAGACGCCGGTCTTCTCGCGCGCCTCGTTCTGCCGGTCCAGCTCGGATCGGCGGGAGGCCTGCTTCTGATAGGCGGCGACCGCCTCGGCGGGGGTGGCCGCACCGCCGGTCCAGCGGGGGTCGGTGCCGTCCGGCCACGCGGCCGCGGTCAGCGCCTCGACCAACGGGTGCTCGGGCGCCAGCACCATGTAGGTGGCGCCGAACAGCGTGTCGGGGCGGGTCGTGAAGACCTCGACGGTCTCGCTGCCACAACTGAACCCGATCCGCGCGCCGGTCGAGCGGCCGATCCAGTTGCGCTGCATCTGCTTCAGCGAGTCCGACCAGTCCAGCCGGTCCAGGTCGGTCAGCAGCCGCTCGGCGTAGGCGGTGATCCGCATCATCCACTGGGTCAGCGGACGCCGGAACACCGGGAAGTTGCCCCGCTCGGAGCGCCCGTCCGGCGTGACCTCCTCGTTGGACAGCACGGTGCCCAGCCCGGGGCACCAGTTGACCGGGGCCTGGTGCAGGTAGGCCAGCCGGTGCGCGTCGACGACGGTGCGCCGCTCGACCTCGTCCAGCTCGGCCCACGGGCGGCCGGACGGGTTGGTGCCGGGCGCGGGCTCGCGCACCCCGGCGTCCAGCTCGGCGACCAGCTCCTCGATCCGGCGCGCCTTGCCGGCCGCTTCGTCGAACCAGGACCCGAAGATCTGCAGGAAGATCCACTGGGTCCACTTGTAGTAGCCCGGGTCGATGGTGGCGAAGCTGCGGCGGTCGTCGTGGTCGACGCCCAGCCGGCGCAGCTGCGCCTTGATCGCCTTGATGTTGGCCTCGGTGGTGATCCGCGGGTGCTGCCCGGTCTGGACGGCGTACTGCTCGGCGGGCAGGCCGAAGGCGTCGTAGCCCATCGGGTGCAGCACGTTGTCGCCGTCCATCCGGCGGAACCGGCTGGTGACGTCGGTGCCCAGGTAGCCCAGCGGGTGGCCGACGTGCAGGCCGGCACCCGAGGGGTACGGGAACATGTCCATCACGAAGAACTTGGGCCGGTCGGCCACCTTGTCGAAGCCGGCCGACAGCCGCCCGGTGGGGTTCGGCGTGTGGAAGGTGCCCTCGGCCTCCCAGCGGTCCTGCCAGGAGAGCTCGATCCGCTGCGCCAGCGCCGGGGTGTACCGGTGCGGGGGCACCTCGCTGCCCGGGCCGGTGCTGCTCGGCTCGGTGCCCGTCTGACTGGCCGTCTGGCTCATCGCGCTCGCTCCTGGGTGCTCGTAGGCGTCGGTAGGCAGAAAAAAACCCCTCGCGCAGGAGGGGTCGCCGTGCTGTCCGTCTCGTTCAGGTCAGCACGGCCGCAGAAGGAGCAGCCCACCGGACACACGCCCAGAATACCCCGCCGCCCGGACGCCCGACGCCGGACACCGGGGCCGCGCCCAGCTCAGCCGGCGTAGAGCCGCCGGAGTTCCTCGGCGAGGGCGAGCAGCCGGGGGCGTGCCTCCGGCGAGGTGATCTCCAGCCTTCGGCCGAACCCGGCGAACTGCGCCGCGAGCACCTCCACGGAGGGGCCGCCGAGCTCCACGGGCACCCGCCCGTCGTCGGCCGGCTCTCCGATGCTCACCTGGGCCGGCCCTAGCCAGCGCCGCAGCAGCGGCACCAGGGCGGGGTCGGCCAGCGCCTGCACCCGCGCCTCGACCCGGCGGCGCTCCACCTCCTCCGCGCTGGCCTCCCACGCCGTGCGCAGGTCGAACCCCTCCGGCCGCCGCACGGGCGCGCCGGTCGGCGCCACCTCGGTCACGCGGCCGACCCGGAAGGTGCGCACCCCGGCGTCCGTGCCGGCGATCAGGTACCAGACCCCCGCCTTGGTCACCAGGCCGAGCGGGGAGACGGTCCGGGTGGACGGCGCCTTGCCCCGCCCGGCGTAGCCGAGGACGACCTGCTCGCCGTCGACCACCGCCCGCTGCAAGGCCGGCAGGTGCTCCGGCTCCGGTGGCGCGGTGCGGCCCCAGGTCGCGGCGTCCACCACGACCGCGGTCCCGGCGACGCGCGCGCCCTCGCGCAGCGGCGCCGGCAACGCGCCGAGCAGCTTGCGCAGCGCCGCCCGGGCCTCCGGGGTGGCCGCCGACGCCGAGCCGGCGGCCAGGAACAGCGCCGTCGCCTCGTCGGCGGTGAGCCCGGTCAGGTCGGTACGGGCGCCGCCGACCAGCGCCCAGCCACCCCCGCGGCCGGGCGAGCTGTACACCGGGACGCCGGCCAGGCTCAGCGCCTCCAGGTCGCGCCGGGCCGTGCGCTCGGAGATCTCCAGCTCGCGGGCGACCTCGGCCGCGGTCAGCCGGCCGCCGGTCTGCAGCAGCAGGAGGACGGCGATCAGCCGGTCGGCGCGCACGGTCGAACCTTCTCACGGAAACTGGCCAGAGGATGGCCAGTTTGGCTGCGACGGTGGCGGCATGACGATCTCGACACCGCCGACGACCGACCCCCGCCCCCGGTTCGCCGCCGCGACCGCGACCGCCGTCGCCGTCGCGTCCGCCGTCCGGCCCGACCAGCTCGCCGGCCCGACGCCGTGCACGGAGTACGACGTGCGCGCCCTGCTCGGCCACCTCGTGTCCGTGCTGCGCCGGGTGGCCGCCGTGGGCCGCGGCGCCCCGCCGTTCTCGGTTCCGCAGGTGACCACCGACGTGCCCGACGACGGCTGGGCCGCCGCGGCGCGGGCCGCCGCGCACGACGTCCTCGCCGTCTGGGCCGACGACGCGCTGCTCACCCGGGAGCTCACCCTGCCGTTCGGCACCTTCCCCGGCGCCGCGGCGCTGGCCACCTACACCGGCGAGCTGACCACCCACTCCTGGGACGTCGCGGCGGCCACCCGGCAGACGCCCGACTGGGACGACGACGTCGTCAGCGCCGCGCTCGCCGCCGCCCACCGCGTGCTGCCCGCCGAGGGCCGCGGCGAGGGCATCCCGTTCGGCCCGGTCGTCCCGGTGCCGGACGACGCCGCGCCGATCGACCGGCTCGTCGCCTGGCAGGGCCGCGACCCGGCCTGGACGCCGGCCGCCTGAGCTCGACCGTGCGGTTTGTCGCGCCAAAGCACGGGTGCTTTATCGCGACAAAGTGCGGGAGGGGGCGCCTCAGCCGAGCTGGGGCGCCACCTCGGCCGCGATCAGGTCCAGGTGGTCGAGGTCGGCGAGGTCGAGCACCTGCAGGTAGGCCCGCTGCGCCCCGGCCTCGGCATACCGGCCCAGGACGTCGACGACCTGGGCCGGCGTGCCGCCGACGTCCGAGGGCCCCCACTGCCCCGGCGTCCGCCGGATCGCGGCGGCCCGCCGGGCGACCTCGGCGTCGTCCCTGCCGACGCAGACCGTCACCGCGGAGCTGTACACCAGCGACGCGGCGTCCCGGCCGGCCTCCTCGCAGGCCGCGCGGACCCCGGCGAACAGGCGCCCGTTCTCCTCGGGCCCGGCGAAGGGCACGTTGAACTCCGCGGCGTAGCGGGCAGCCAGCCGCGGGGTCCGCCGGGCGCCCTTGCCGCCGACGATGATCGGGATGCCGCCGTCCTGGACCGGCTTGGGCAGCGCCGGGGAGCCGGCCAGCCGGTAGTGCGCGCCGTCGAAGTCGAAGGTCTCGCCCCGCGGGGTCTGCCACAGCCCGCTGAGCACCGCCAGCTGCTCCTCGAGGCGGTCGAAGCGCTCGCCGGTCGGCGGGAACGGGACGCCGTAGGCGGTGTGCTCGGCCTCGAACCAGCCGGCGCCGAGACCGAACTCGACCCGCCCGCCGCTCATCTGGTCGACCTGGGCCACGGCGATGGCCAGCGGCCCCGGCAGCCGGAAGGTGGCCGACGTCATCAGCGTGCCCAGCCGGATCCGCGCCGTGTCCCGGGCCAGGCCGCCCAGGGTGATCCAGGCGTCGGTCGGGCCGGGCAGCCCGTCCCCGCCCATCGTCAGGTAGTGGTCGGACCGGAAGAAGGCGTCGAAGCCGGTCTCCTCGGTTCGTCGCGCCACGGCCAGCAGGTCGTCGTAGGTGGCGCCCATCTGGGGCTCGGTGAAGATCCGCAGCTGCACGCGCCCGACGCTAGCCAGCGGCGCGGACCTGCGCCCACCGGGCCGGCCCGGGGTGTGCTCGCGACCCGGACCGGGCAGGATGGCCGCGAGTCGATCTTTTGGAAAGGGTGCATGCCGTGTTCCGCAAGAAGACGCATGGCGAGGTCATCAGCGCCGAGCTGCAGGAGGGCCTCAGCCACCTCGGGACGGCCGCGACCGAGGCCGGCCGCGCCCTCGCGGAGGAGCTCGCGCCCCGCGTGGAGGCCGCCCGCGAGGCCGCCGCCCCCAAGGTGGCAGCCGCCGTCGCGGCGGCCGCGCCGGTCGTGGCCGGCGCCCGCGACAGCCTGGCCCCGCGGGTCGAGGCGGCCCGCGAGGCCGTCGCCCCGCGGGTCGAGGCCGCGCGCGAGGCGATCGGGCCGCGGGTGGACGCCGCCCGCGTGGCCGCCGCCCCGCGGGTGGAGGCCGCCCGGGCCGCCGCGGTCAAGGCCGCCGCCGATCTCGCGCCGCGGGTCGAGGCGGCCCGTGAGGCGCTGGAGAAGGACGTCGTCCCGAAGCTGGCGGCCGGCCAGGCGGCCGCGCTGGCCTACGCGGCGCCGAGGGTGATCGCGGCCCGGGAGGCCGTGGCCGCGGCGGCCGAGACGGCGCTGCACGAGATCGAGGTGCGCCGCGAGGAGCTCGCCGCGAGCACCGCCGAGGCACGCAAGCAGGCGCAGAAGAAGGCCAAGAAGCAGCGCAAGCAGCTGGAGAAGAAGGCCGCGAAGACCGCCACCAAGGTCAAGCGGAAGGTCGGCGTGGAGCCCGAGCCGCGGCGCTGGCCGTGGCTGCTCGCCGTCCTCGCCGTCGGCGGGGTCGCGTTCGCCGTCCTCCGGCGGCTGAAGGGGTCGAACGAGTCCTGGACCCCCGCCCCGGCCGGTGACGGCCCCGTTCCCAGCTACCGGGAGGACCCCGTGCCCAGCAGTGAATCAGGGAGAACGCCCTCTGCCGGGCAGACCGCACCGGGCGACGCGTCGCCGCCGGACGACGACCTCGGCACGCAGATCAACCAGCCGGTCGGCGGTCCGGACGACGAGAACCGGGGTGACGTTCCCGAGCCCGGCTCGATCCGTCCCGCGGACCCGGCGCTCTCCGAGACCGTCGCCGGTCCGGACGCCGTGGCGGAAGGCCCGAGCGGTGTCGACCCGCGGACCGACGCCACCAACCCCACCGACACCCCTCGCGGCCCGGGCGGCACCCCGCTGGCCGACCGCGGCCAGGAACCGCGCCTGAACCCGCAGGACCCCGCCTGACCCGGCCTCCCTGCAGGCTCCCGCCGCGAGCGTGCGAGCGGTGAGGGGCAGGGAGGTCCTTCGTCCGCCCCGGGACGAGCCCCGCGCTCGGCCCGGGGCGGCCGTGTGTCCGGGTACCGTGCAGGTCATGACGGAGACGGCCGCGCCGACCACGGACCCGGGATCGCCGATCGGGCCGGGCGGCCGCAAACTCCTGCGCCTCGAGGTCCGCAACAGCCAGGTGCCGATCGAGCGCAAGCCGGAGTGGATCAAGACCCGGCTGCGCACCGGCCCGGAGTACACCGAGCTCAAGTCGCTGGTCCGCCGCGAGGGGCTGCACACGGTCTGCGAGGAGGCCGGCTGCCCCAACATCTACGAGTGCTGGGAGGACCGCGAGGCCACCTTCCTCATCGGCGGCGACCAGTGCACGCGGCGCTGCGACTTCTGCCAGATCGACACCGGCAAGCCCGCCGACTTCGACGCCGACGAGCCGCGGCGGGTGGCCGAGAGCGTGGCGACCATGCAGCTGAAGTACGCCACGGTCACCGGCGTCGCCCGCGACGACCTGCCCGACGGCGGGGCGTGGCTGTACGCCGAGACGGTCCGGCAGATCCACGCCGCCGTCCCCGGCTGCGGCGTCGAGCTGCTGATCCCCGACTTCGACGCGAAGCCCGACCAGCTGGCCGAGGTGTTCTCCTCCCGGCCCGAGGTGCTCGCGCACAACGTGGAGACCGTGCCGCGGATCTTCCGCCGGATCCGCCCGGGCTTCCGGTTCGAGCGCTCGCTGTCGGTGCTCACCGCGGCCCGCGAGGCCGGCCTGGTCACCAAGAGCAACCTGATCCTCGGCATGGGCGAGGAGCCGCACGAGGTCGTCGAGACGATGCAGGCCCTCCACGAGGCCGGCTGCGACCTGCTCACGATCACCCAGTACCTGCGCCCGTCGGTCCGGCACCACCCCGTCGTCCGCTGGGTCAAGCCCGAGGAGTTCGTCGGGTTCTCCGCCGAGGCGGAGAAGATCGGCTTCGCCGGGGTGCTGGCCGGGCCGCTCGTGCGCAGCTCCTACCGCGCGGGGCGGCTCTACCAGCAGGCGATCGAGGCGCGTGGGGTGACGGCGCAGGCCTGATCCTCGGGACGGCGCCGACGCGCCCTTATCCTGGGGGCATGGCACGCAGCAAGCCCACAGACACCCCTGCTCCCAGCGGCAAGGCCGGACGCGGGCCCGCGGCCGGCGGGCGGGGGCGAGGCGCTGCGAGCGGCGCGACCGCGTCCGGCCGCAAGGGCGACAAGAAGAGCGGCGAGAAGAAGCCTGGCCGGCTGAAGCGCTTCGGCGCGCAGCTGGGCATGATCAAGCAGGCCTACACGATGACCCGCAAGAACGACCCCAAGCTGCCGTGGATCCTGCTGATCGTCTTCGTCGCGGTCTTCGCCGTCGTCGAGGTGATCGCGATCCTGCTGGGTTCACCGTTCCTGTTCCTGCCGATCGCGATCCTGCTCGCCGTCCTCACCGCGCTGATCGTCTTCGGCCGGCGCGCGCAGGGCACCGCCTACCGGCAGGTCGAGGGCCAGCCGGGCGCGGCGTCCTGGGTGCTCGAGGGCATGCGCGGCGACTGGCGGGTCACCTCGGGCGTCGCCGGCACCCCGCAGCTGGACGCCGTCCACCGGGTGCTCGGCCGGCCGGGGATCGTCCTGGTCGGTGAGGGTGCGCCGAACCGGGTCCGCGGCCTGCTGGCGCAGGAGAAGAAGAAGGTCGCGCGCGTCGTCGGCGACACCCCGATCTACGACGTGATCGTCGGCGACGACGAGGGCCAGGTGCCGCTGAAGAAGCTCTCGGCGCACGTGATGAAGCTGCCGCGCAACCTGACCGCGGCCGAGGTCAACGCCCTCGGCCGGCGGATGAGCGCGCTCGGCGGCCCGAAGATGCCGGTGCCCGGCGGCCCGCTGCCCGGCGGCAAGTCGATGACCATCAGCCAGCGCCAGGTCCGCCGCCGCTGAGCTCCGGACTTTCGGCGCGGAAAGTCCGGAGCTCGCGAGGGACTTTCCGCGCCGAAAGTCCCCTGCGGCGTTCAGGGGACGTCGCGACGGCGCACCAGGGCCAGCGCCAGGACGGCGAACCCGGCCAGGTAGAGCGCGACCCAGGCGGTGGCGACCGGCCCGGTCAGGGTGTCGACCACGCCCGGGGTCCGCTCGCCGGTCCCGCCGAGCGCCCCGACCAGCGACCCCGCCGCGGTGCCGGGCAGGTGGTCGGTGACGACGGCGATCGCGTCGAGCACACCGCTGACCCCCCGCAGCAGCGTCTCCACGACCAGCGCCCAGAGCAGCCCGAGGCCGACACCCAGCGCCGGGCTGCGGGTGAGGACGCCGACCAGCACGCCGGCCGCCGTCCACATGCCGAGCACCAGCAGCCCGGTGCCGAGGGCCTGCATCCAGTTCCCGGCCGAGGGCAGGTCGATCGGCTGCCCCTCGATCGCCGCGATCCCGCTGGAGACGCCGAGGTCCACCACGGCGGAGACCAGCACCAGGCCGACGACGAAGACGGCGAGCGCGACGAGCGTGCCCCCGAACGCCGCCGCGCGAGAAGGTCCCTGCGTGAGGACCGTCTTCCAGGTCCCCCAGCCGTAGCCGCTGCCCACGGCGAGGGCGCCCATGATCATCACCAGCGCACCGCCGAACATCGGCATGCCCTGGGTGAGCGTCACCGGCGCGGCCGCGGGCAGCAGGCCGGCCAGCAGCGTCCCGGCCGGGGCGCCGGCGGCGGGACCGACCGTCGAGGGGTCCCCCGTGCGGTAGGCGATGTAGTCGAACACGTACCCGAAGCTCACGTTGAGGGTTATCCAGACGCCGAGCAGGACCCACAGCGCCGGCCAGCGGCGCAGCCGCAGGATCGAGCCCTGCCCCGACGTCCCGGCGGAGATCGCTTCGGTGGCTTACCGGATCGTGCAGGAGTCGCTGACCAACGTGCTGCGGCACGCGGGCGGCGCCCCGGCGGAAGCGCGCCTCACCTGCGGCGACGGCGGGCTGACCGTCGAGGTGCGCGACCGCGGCGCCGTCCGTCCCGGGACGGCGGCGCCGCCGGGGTCGGGCCTCGCCGGGATGCGCCGGCGCGCGGAGGCGGTCGGCGGCGGGTTCAGTGCCGGTCCGGCGCCGGCGGGCGGGTTCGAGGTCCGGGCCGAGCCCGCTCGCGGTTTCGTCACGGGTGGAATCGCCGTGATCCGGGTGGCGGTCGTCGACGACCAGGCGCTGGTCCGCATGGGCCTGCGGGTGCTGCTCGAGTCCGAGCCGGACGCCGAGCTGGTCGGTGAGGCCGCCGACGGCGCGGCCGGCCTGGACCTGGTCCGCGCGGCCCGGCCGGACGTCGTCCTCATGGACATCCGGATGCCGGGCACCGACGAGCTGACCGCGCTGCGCCGGATCAGCGAGGACCCGGCGCTCGCCGGCGTCCGGGTCGTCGTCCTCACGACGTTCGAGCTCGACGAGTACGTCTTCGAAGCGCTGGCGGCGGGCGCCAGCGGCTTCGTGCTCAAGGACGGCGACCCCGCGGAACTGCTGCGGGCGATCCGGGTGGTCGCCGACGGCGGGTCGCTGCTCTCCCCCACCGTCCCCGGCGGGTGATCGAGCAGTTCGCCGCTGCGCCGGCCCGCCGCTCGGCCCCGCGTCCCGGCATCGGCGAGGTCACCGAGCGCGAGCGGGAGATCGTGGCGTGGGTGGCGACCGGCCGCTCCAACGACGAGATCGCCGCCGAGCTCGTGGTCAGCCCGGCGACGGTGCGCACGCACGTCAGCCGGGCGATGCTCAAGCTGCGGGCGCGCGACCGGGCCCAGCTCGTCGTGTTCGCGATGGAGTCGCGTCTGCAGGTCGAGCGGTAGCTACCGCTCCCGGACGACGGCGGTCTGGGTGAGCCGGTCGTGCAACCCCCGGCCGTCGGCGTCGACCAGCAGGGCCGGCAGCAGCAGGATCAGCAGCGCCGTCCGGACGACGGCCCGCCAGGGGGCGAGCCGCGAGCCCTCCTGCGGGTGGGCCAGCCGCAGGCCGCACACCCGCATGCCCGGCGTCTGGCCGAAGACGACCAGCGTGCCGACGGTGATCGCCGCGAAGCTGACCAGGCTCCAGTTGCCGGGCAGCCGCGGGGCGGTGAACAGGCCGGCGATGAACGCCGAGGCGATCGCGTCGACGAGGAAGGCGACGACGCGGGTGCCGAAGCTCGCCAGGGAGCCGGGGCCCTCGGCGGGCAACCCCAGGGAGGCGCCGCGCCGGCGCTCCTGAGAGGGTTGAGCTGCGTCCCTGACCATGACCGCCAGCGTAGTTAAAGGACCCCCTGCCCCCACCACTCGCAAGCTCGCGGTGGGACCCTGCAGGGGGCCACGGCGACACGCCGGGAACCCTTGTTACCGGCCTGAAACAACCGAGACACCGGAGGGCAACTCCGCGCTCGTAGCGTCGCCGTCGGCTGTCCGCCCACTCCCGGAGGATCGATGTTCACCAGTCCCGACGAGGTCGCCGCTTACATCCGCGACAACGACGTCGAGTTCGTCGACGTGCGTTTCTGCGACCTGCCCGGCGTCATGCAGCACTTCACCATCCCGGCATCGACGTTCGGCGAGGACGTGTTCAACGACGGCCTCGGCTTCGACGGCTCGTCGATCCGCGGGTTCCAGGCCATCAACGAGTCGGACATGCTGCTGCTGCCCGACGCGAACAGCGCCTACCTCGACCCGTTCCGCCAGCACAAGACGCTGAACGTCAACTTCTTCATCCACGACCCGATCACGCGGGAGGCCTACAGCCGCGACCCGCGCAACGTGGCGAAGAAGGCCGAGGCGTACCTCGCGGCGTCCGGCATCGCCGACACCGCGTACTTCGGCCCGGAGGCCGAGTTCTACATCTTCGACTCGATCCGGCACTCGACCGGGATCAACGAGGGCTACTACCACATCGACTCGGTCGAGGGTTCGTGGAACTCCGGCGCCGCGTCCGGCGCGGACGGCGGCCCGAACCTGGGCTACAAGACCCGGCCCAAGGGCGGCTACTTCCCGGTCGAGCCGTTCGACCACTACAGCGACCTGCGCTCGACGATGATGGTCAACCTCACCAACGCCGGCCTCGAGCTCGAGCGCGGGCACCACGAGGTGGGCACCGGCGGCCAGGCGGAGATCAACTACAAGTTCGACACGCTGCTGCGCGCGGCCGACAGCCTGATGCTGTTCAAGTACATCATCAAGAACACCGCCTGGGCGCACGGCAAGACCGTCACCTTCATGCCCAAGCCGCTGTTCGGCGACAACGGCTCCGGCATGCACTGCCACCAGAGCCTCTGGAAGGACGGCGAGCCGCTCTTCCACGCCGAGACCGGCTACGCGGGCCTGTCCGACACCGCCCGCCACTACATCGGCGGCCTGCTGGCCCACGCCCCGTCGCTGCTGGCCTTCACCAACCCGACGGTGAACAGCTACCACCGCCTGGTGCCGGGCTACGAGGCGCCGATCAACCTGGTCTACTCGGCCCGCAACCGCTCGGCCTGCTGCCGCATCCCGATCTCGGGCGACAACCCCAAGGCCAAGCGCATCGAGTTCCGCGTGCCCGACCCGTCGGCCAACCCCTACCTCGCCTTCTCGGCGATGATGATGGCCGGCCTCGACGGCATCAAGAACAAGATCGAGCCGCCGGCGCCGGTCGACAAGGACCTCTACGAGCTGCCGCCCGAGGAGGCCCTGGGCATCGAGAAGGTCCCGGCCTCGCTCGACGCCGTCCTCGACAACCTCGAGACCGACCACGAGTACCTGGTGGACGGCGGGGTGTTCACGCCCGACCTGATCGAGACGTGGATCGAGTACAAGCGGGAGCACGAGATCGACCCGATCCGCCTGCGCCCGCACCCGCACGAGTTCGCGATGTACTACGACATCTGAGTTCCGCTAGCTGCTGGCCTGCGGTTCCCCCGCAGGTCGGCGGCCGCAGTCCCCGACGAGTCCGCACTGGCAGCCACGGCTGCTCGTGCGAACTCGTCGCTGTCCGGCCCCGGTTGCCCAGGGACTTGGCTTATCGGAAAACGATGTTATCGTTCATCGATAACATCGTTTGTCGATCGGTGGTGCACGATGCCGGCTACGTCGACTCCCCGAACCGCCGTCACCTTCGCCTACGGGCTCGCCACCGTCCTCCTGGTCGGCGCGGTGGCCTTCGGCGTGCTGGTTCTCGTCTCGATGGGGGTGGGCATCGCCCGCGGCGGCGACTCGCTCCTCTACGGCGACACGCTGCGGGTGCCGATGCAGATCTCCACCGAGGACCTGGGGCCGCTCCCGCCCGCGCTGGTCCTGGACAACTGGGCCGACGTCACCGTCGAGGTCAGGGACCCCACGGTCGGGCAGATGCTCCTGCAGTCGGCGCGGGACGTCGGCCCGGTCGCACTGGTCATCGGCGGGCTGTGGCTCGTGCGCGGACTGCTGCAGTCGGTGGTGCGCAACGACCCCTTCGGTCCGCGGAACGTCCGCCGGCTGCGCAGCCTCGGCACCCTGCTGGTCGCCGGCGGACTCGTCGTCGAGCTGATCGACTACTCGCTGCGGACGGCGCTGTTCGACGACCTGCCACCCCTGCCGTCGGTCGACCTCGGCGTCGCCGGCTTCACCCTGCCGGGCGGCCTGCTCCTCGGTGGCCTGCTGGCCTTCGTGCTCGCCGCGGTCTTCGCCCACGGCGCGGAACTGCGGGACGACGTCGCGGGAACGATCTGAATGGCCCCGGAGCAGACCGAGCACCAGATCAGCGTGCACCTCGACCGGTTGCTGACCGAACGGGGCATGACCCTCACCGAACTCGCCGCGCGCGCGAACATCACCATCGCGAACCTGTCGATCCTCAAGAACGACCGCGCCCGCGCGATCCGGTTCTCCACCCTCACCACGCTGTGCGAGATCCTCGGCTGCCAGCCCGGTGACCTGCTCAGCTACGACGGGCGATCCGCGGACTGACAGCCACCACGCGCGGAACCGGCAGGTCACGCCGGCACCTCGCGGACCACCTCCGCCGGGTCCTTGTCGTCGCGCAGGCCGAGGAACCGCGGCTGGCGGAGCTGGCCATCGTCGGTCCACTCGGCGAAGCCGATCTGGGCGACCAGGCGCGGTTCCACCCAGCGCACTCCGCGGGGAGCCGGCAACCGGCCCGCGGCGAAGGCCGGGGAGTGGCGCTCCGCCGGGGCCAGCCGGTTCCGCAGCTCTCTGAGCGTCTCGGTGTCGAACCCGGTGCCGACCTTCCCGGCGTAGACCAGCTCGCCGCCGGCGTAGTAGCCGAGCAGCAGCGCACCGAAGCCCACCCGCGAGCGCTGCGGGTCGGTCCAGCCGCCGATCACGAACTCCTGCTCGTTCAGGCACTTGAACTTCAGCCAGTCCCGGGTCCGCCCGCTCAGGTACGGGGAGTCGGCACGCTTGGCGATCAGCCCCTCCCAGCCGTCCCGGCAGGCCTGCGCGTAGAGGGCCTCGCCGTCCCGCGCGTGGTGCTCGGTGAACCGCAGCGGGTCGCCGAAGCCGAGGCCGCGGGCCAGGAGCTCCTTGCGCTCCAGCAGCGGCCGCGACCGGACGTCCCGGCCGTCGGCGTAGAGCACGTCGAAGACGCAGTAGACGACCGGCACCTCCCGGAGCAGCTCCTCCGACGGGCGGACGAAGCCGAGCCGGTGCTGCAGCCGCTCGAACCGGGTCTGCTCCCCGTCGAACGCGACGATCTCGCCGTCCACCAGCAGGTCCCCGCGCCGCCGGCCGGCCAGCGCGCCCGCGACCTCCGGGAACGCCGTCGTGACCTCCTTCTGGTTCCGGCTCATCAGCCGCACCCCGGACGAGTCGGCGAACGCGAGACACCGCTCGCCGTCGAGCTTCCGCTCGAAGATCCACGCCGCGTCGGAGAACCGGTCGTGGGTCAGCGTGGCCAGCTCTGGCTCGACCCACGGGGGCAGCATGTCCACAGCCATCGGTGCACCTTCCGGCGTGCTCGGCACTGCGCTCCCCCGCATTGAACGGGCCGGGGGGGGCGAGGGGAACCAGGTCGCCGGCTCGGGCCCGAAGACCCGGTGGCGGCGGGGACCTTTCGCCGTGGTCCGCGGCTCGGGCGGGCGCGACTCTCGTCGGCATGACAGCCACGTCCCGCCCTGAGACCCCCTCCCCCGACGGCGCGTCGCAGGCCGCCCAGCCGACGCCACCGGCCCCGGAGGCCGTCGTCCCGCCGCGTCCGCACCTGCGCCGGAGCACCACCAACAAGGTCCTGGGCGGCGTCTGCGGCGGCCTGGCCGAGTACAGCGGCGTCGAGGCCCTGATCTGGCGGATCGGCTTCATCGCGCTGGCCCTCATCGGCGCCGGGATCCTCGTCTACCCGCTGCTGTGGATCCTCGTGCCGGCCGGCCCCGACGCCGCCGCTCCCCCCGGCATCCGGGACACGCTGCAGAACGGACGCCCCTCCGCCCGCTGACCACGGAGTCCCCCGGTCACGCCTCGTCGAGATCGGCGGTCACGGCGTCGAGCAGCCGGCGGTGCGCCTCCGCCAGAGCCGACAGCCGGCGGCGCAACCGGCGCACCTCGGCCTCGAGCGCCTCGACCCGACCGGACGACACCGGAGCGACTGCACCACGCCCGATCGTCCGCGGGAACGGCTCCGGTTCCGACGCGGTCACCGGCGGTGCCGGGCGGACGTCCGCCGCCGGACCGGGTGGGGACGGCGCCGGCTGGGACGGCGACGGCTGGGACGGCGACGGCTCGGACGGCGACGGCTCGGACGGCGACGGCTCGGACGGCGACGGCTCGGACGGCGACGGCTCGGACGGCGCCGTGGGGACCGCACCGCCCGACCGCTCCAGGTACCCGCGGGCGACGCTCACCGGGATGCGCCAGACCGTCCGCTGGCCCTGGAGCACCTGCTCGCCGGCGAGGTTGCCGGCCCGCAGCTGCGCGCGGATCGCCGCCGGGGTGACCTGGCGCAGCTGGGCCAGCTGCTCGACCGTGAGGAAGTCACCCTCCAGGCCGTCAGCCGGCGAATCGGTCATTTTGCGCAACCTCGCGTCCGTTCTTGCGCAACGCCTCGTCGCGCCTGCGAATCCTGCGCAACGCTACCCGGAAGGTGCCGACGTCGACACCAAACGTGACGACAGGGTTCGAAGAAGTCATCCCTACCGAAGTTGCGCAACTCAGGACAACAGGAACCGAAGTAGTTGCGCAACTCCGCTCTTTCGCAACTAGGGAGCGCTACCCCCGGAGACTCCGTGCCGCACGTGTGTCACTCGGGGGGTGTGCCCCCTGATTGGGACTGGAGGGACGAGACCCCCGAACTCCCGGGACGCACCCCGCGAGTCGCGCCGGTGGACCCCCGCGGACCGTGTGAGGATTTCGCCGGTTAATCACTCGCGTGTAACTCGAGGAGGTCTGGTGGCGACGAGCACCACGGCGCCCACCCGAGCCCGCCGTACCTCTCGTGAGCCGGGGTTCTACACCCGGGCCCAGGTGGAGGACGAGCTCGGACTGACGGCGACGGAGCTGGACACCTTCGAGCGGGCCGGCGTGCTCGGTGCCGAGCAGCGACGCCGTCGCGGCGACACCCGCCCGGTCCTCTACTCGACCAGCGATCTGGCCGTCGGCCGCTTCGCGATGGCCGCGCACCGGCTCGGCGTCCGCGGTGAGCAGCTACGCCGGCTCAGCGATGCGCTGCGGCTCAAGCGCAAGCGGCTGCAGCCGGGCTGGAGCGGCCTGGTCGTCATCGACGGGGACGGCGACGTCGAGCTGCTGAACGACCCCAGCGGGCTGGCGGACTACCTGCGCAGCTATCCGCTGCCGGACGCGTCGCTGCTCGTGATCACCCTGTCGGTGCCCGCCGTGGCCGCCGACGCCGCCGCGTGATCGTCCCGGTGTCGGGGAAAAGCGCAGTGACGATGCGTCCGCACACCGCTGGCGCGCCCTGCCGGAGCGGCGTCGTGAGCTGACCGCCCCCAGAAACGCAACGTGGCACCAGCCTGCCAGCTGATGCCACGCACACGCCCGACGACCTGCTAGAGCCTCCGGAGTAGACGCCACAAAGGCTAGCAAGGGTCCGCCGGGTCGACATGTTGTCTTGTTGCCTTCGGGACGCGTGGGTCCGCTGTTGCGGTGCCGCGCGCCCTGCGCTCGGAAAGCCGCCACACGATGACCCTTTCAACTCCCCCGCCACCGGGGGCCAGTGCGACGACCGCTGCCCGGCCGTCGCTCGTCTTCGAGGTCACCAAGACCATCGCCGCCTACACCACCGACGGGATCGCCCCCGGCGGTGGCCTGAAGGTGACCGTGATGCCCGAGGCCGCCCTGCAGCTGCAGAAGGCCCTCGGCGTCAAGCTGTTCTCGGCGCTGTTCACGCTGATCTGCATGGCCGGCGACGACGGCTATCGCCTCGTCGTCGACACCAACGCCTCGAAGCTCGCCGAGCAGCTCGGCTGCAGCCGGCAGAAGGCCGGCGAGATGGTCACCCAGCTGGAGCAGGCCGGTTTCCTCGACCGCCATCAGGCCCGCGGCGTCGGCGGCCGTGCCGACCGGTTCGGCCGCGGCCGGTACGTGCTCTGCCCGGAGCTCTACCGCGCGGTCGAACGCCGGCAGACCCTCACGCACAGTGACCGGCCGTTGGGTGATGCGCCCACCGTTGTCACGGAATCTGACACCGGTTCCCGGGCAGCCGATGTCACCGAAACCGACATCACGTCGACCGGTGTCAGCGGACCTGACATCAGGACCGGATCCGCAGGTCATACCGGTGGCAGCTTCTCCGACACCGGTGCGCGCAGTCACCGTCATGAGGATGAGATGAATGAAGATCATTCATCTCTCTCGACGCCCGACGCGCGGCTGACGCCGCCGCCGGTCGGGTCCCGGGGCGACGAGTCGGGTCCGGCCGCGGTCTCGGTGCCGGTCGTCGTCGCCGGCCTTCCGGCCTCCGACGTCATCGCGATGCTCGAGCAGTGGGGCGTGTTCGACGCCGAGTCCGTCGTCCGGACCGCCGACCCGGAGGTGCTCGAGGCCGCGCTGCGGGAGATCTCCACGCGGTTCGCCGAGATCAAGAGCCCCGGTGCCTACCTGCGCCGGCTGCTTGCCGCCGGCGGCCCGGCCGCACCGCGGAGCCGGCCGGTCGTCCCCGCCTCCCCGCCGCCGGCCCCGGTCGCTGCGGTGCCTGCCGCGCCTGCCGCCCCGTCCGTACCGGCAGCGCCTGCTGCGCCCGCCGTCCCGGCCGCGGACGTGCCGGTGTCGACCGGGCCGAGCCTGCCGGAGCTGACCGGCGAGCAGTTGGTCGCGGTGTACGCGCAGCTACCGGAGGAGGCGCGCGCCGAGGTCGACCGCACCCTCGGCCGGATGGCCCAGGTTGCCGGCCACGGGTGGTGCAACGTCCCGGGGCTGATCCGGCCGCGCCGGCTGTACCTGGTCGGCGTCCTCGAACGCCTCGGTCTGCTGGACGGTGTGCGCTGACCGGCTCCGACCGGGCCGGTCAGCTCTCGCGGACGAACATGGAGCTCAGCCCGATCAGCTCCAGGGTCTGGTCGAACCGGGCGGTGCCGCCCCGGATCAACGCGGGCCGGCCTTCCTCCGCGCAGTTCTTG
Source organism: Geodermatophilus sp. SMS 5-13 (assembly GCF_059428245.1). Taxonomy (NCBI): domain Bacteria; kingdom Bacillati; phylum Actinomycetota; class Actinomycetes; order Geodermatophilales; family Geodermatophilaceae; genus Geodermatophilus; species Geodermatophilus sp. SMS 5-13. Next base: position 2,191,911 of record NZ_CP165729.1, on the reverse strand, counting down.
GCCCACTGCACGAGGAAGGCCAGTCCGGTCGAGTCGATGTAGGTCATCGCGCCGACGTCGACCGCGATGATCGCCGACCGGTCGTCGTCGGACGAGTTCCGCCACCGGTCCATCGCCAGCGCATCGATCTCCCCCTGCATGTGCAGGACGACGCCGTCCTGCTCTGCCTTCACCTCGATGCTGCCGGCCGACAGGTCCGGCCCACCCCATGGCCAGGAATCCACGGCAACCACAGTGCAGCCCGCAGCGCCCGGCGACAAGTGCTTGCGCGGTCGGCGAGGGGGTGACGCGTCGCTCAGGCGGTGTCGACCTGGTCCGCCGGCGGGGCGCTGATGCTGACCGGCTCGTTGAAGTCACCCAGAGTCACCATCGTGGCGACGTCCTGGCCCTGGACGGTCAGCTCCTGACCGGCCTGCACCGGCCGGCCCTCGACGTCGACCCACAGCTGCACCGGGAGCCGCACCACGCCGGCGCTGAGCAGGTCCCGCCGGCCGGGGATGTCGTTCGGCAGCTGGAGGACGTCGACCGTCAGCCCGTAGTGGGTCGCCACCACGCCGGCCACCCGCTCCTCCCCCATCACCTCGACCGTCGCCGCCTCGGCGAACGCGGCGTACCGGTCCAGGTTGCTGGACTGGGTGAGCGACTCCAGCGACGCGGCGAGCCGCCGCACCGCCGGATTGCTGCTGGTCGAGGAGATGAGCAGCCACGGCTTGTCGGAGGGGTTGACCGCCTGCGGCAGCTGCACGTAGGTCTTCCCGTCGACCAGCACCACCCGGATGTCCCCGGCCCCGGGGATCGTCTGCGTGAGGTCCAGGGTCTCGGTGCGCCCGCTGTCGAGCGTCTCGTCGCCGCTGCCGGTGATCGTGGCGCCGGCGGCCGTGGCCTCCTGCTCGACGTGGGCGCTGCGCAGGTCCGCCGTGCCCTCCCGGAGGAACGCGGCCAGGGCGGGGCCGTCGGTCGGCATCGCCGCCCGGGCGACCTCGTCGAGCCACGCCGTCTGGTCGCACCCGACGAGGAGGGCCGCGGCCACGGCGAGCGCCGGGACGACGACCCGCGTCCTGGTCACCCGCGTGACCGTAACCGCAGGGCGGCCCGCCGCACTACCGGCACAGGCGCGGCACGGTCCTCAGGGTGTGGTGGTCCCGCTCTCCTGGCCGGTGCCGTCGCTCCCGTCCTCCGTGCCCCCGCCACCGGACTCGTCCTCGTCCGCGCGGCACACGATCGTGAGGTGGATGACGGTCCCGACGGCCACCGGGGTCCCCGGCGGTGGATCGAGCTTCTCCACCGCGCAGGTGTAGGTGCCCTCCCGGTCGTCGTACTCGTCGCCGGGGTTCGCGATCGGGGCGAGCACGCCGTCCTCGTCCGCGTACACGTCGTAGCTGAACGTCAGGCAGTCCCGGGCGAAACCGTTGTCGTCGCAGCCGTTGCGGAGCCGCTCCTCCCACTGCTGCTGCTGGTGCAGGTCGTCGCCCTGCCCGGGGAGGTCGTACGAGGTCGTCCCCGGCGGCGGATTCGGGTTGGACCGCGACCGGGAGGCCGAGGACGCCGAGGACGCCGAGGACGCCGAGGACGCCGTCGTCCGGGCCGCCGAGGAGCCGGACGAGGTCCGGGAGGAGGTGGATCCGGGCGAGGACCCGGACGACGAGGACCCGGACGAGGGCGACCCGGCCGATTCCGATGACGACGGCGAGGTCGCGGGCGACTGCCCGGTCGGCGACGCCGCCTCCGTCGAGGCAGCCTGCGTCGCGGTCTCCGACGCCGCCTCCGACGCCGCCTCCGTCGTTGCCGCCGATGTTGCCGCCGATGACGAGGTCGCCGCCTGCGACGCACAGCCGCACAGCGCCAGTCCGGACAGGAGGGCGACCGCCCGCCCGCCCGACCGCCGGCTCCGAACGTCCACGGTGCCCTCCTCCGACGGGTGTCGACAGCAGAAGAGGCGCGGGACCCGCCGACTGATACCGGGGGATGGTGCGCGGCCAGCGTAGAGGGAACGGGGTCGTTCCGGAGCCGACCGCGGCGGGACCAACGTCACCGGTGCCGATCGAGGTGATCGACCGCGGTCCGTCGGCCGCCTACGCTCTCCTTCCGAGCGCCGGCCCGCGCCCCGACGCCCGCACGACCCCGTGTTCCGACCCGCTCTCGGACCGCTGGTGGTGGGCAGATGACGACGCTGGACGAGGTCGAGGCGCCTGCGCCGGCGCCGGCCGGCACGCGGAAGCGGCCCGAGCGACGGTTGCAGCGGTGGCACTGGCGCTGGCGGTACACGCTGCCCGGCCTCTCCGGCGCGCTGGTGTTCGCCTGCCTGTCGCTGACGCCGTCCCTGCTGCCGCGCAGCGGGCTGGTGCAGGGCATCGTCTGCGGCATCACCGCGGCGATCGGCTACGGCGTCGGGGTGCTGGGCGCGTGGATCTGGCGGGCCTTCGCCGACCGGGAGGAGCATCCGCCCCGCCGCCGCACCTGGCAGGTGTTCGCCGTCGTCGCCCTCGTCGCGTTCGTCGTCGCCTCGGCGTTCGGGCGCTCCTGGCAGACGCGGATCCGGGATCTGATGGGGGTGCCGCCGGACGGGCTGAGCTCGCTGCTCGTCGTCCCCCTGGTGGCCGCGGTCGTGTTCGCGTTCCTGATCGCGGTGTCCCGGGCGCTGCGCTGGGTCTACCGGTGGCTGGCCAGCCGGCTCAACCGGTGGATAGGCGAGCGCGCGGCGCGGGCGGTCGGCTGGGCCGTCGTCGCCGTCACCGCGCTGCTGGTCGGCAACGGGGTCGTGCTCGACGGGCTGGTGTCGGCGGCGGACAGCACGTTCTCGCTGAGCAACGGGCGGACCGACCAGGAAGCCACCCGCCCCGAGGCGCCCGAGCGCTCCGGCAGTCCCACCTCGCTGATCTCCTGGACGTCGCTGGGCCGGGAGGGCCGCAACTTCACCGGCACCGGCCCGACCGCGGCCGAGATCGGCGAGTTCACCGGCGCCGCGGCGCAGGAGCCGATCCGGGCCTACGCCGGCCTGGACTCGGCCCCGACGTCCGAGCGGCGGGCCCGGCTCGCCGTCGACGACCTGCAGCGCGCGGGCGGGTTCGACCGCGCGACGCTGGTCGTGGTCACGAGCACCGGCTCCGGCTGGGTGGACCCCGGCGGGGTCGACTCGGTGGAGTACCTGACCGGCGGCGACGTCGCGACGGTCGCGATGCAGTACTCGTACCTGCCGTCGGTGCTGTCCTACCTGGTCGACCAGGACCGGGCGCGCGAGGCGGGCCGGGACCTCTTCGACGTCGTGTACGACCGCTGGTCGCGGCTGCCGCTCGCCGGCCGGCCGCGGCTGATCGTCGTCGGCGAGAGCCTGGGCTCCTTCGGCGCCGAGACCGCGTTCAGCGGCGAGTACGACCTGCGCAACCGGACCGGCGGCGCCATCTTCACCGGCCCGCCGAACTTCAACACCCTCTTCCGGGAGTTCGTCGACGGCCGCGACTCGGGCAGTCCCGAGGTGGCACCCGAGTACCGGGACGGGCGGACGGTCCGCTTCACCGACGACCCGGCCAGCGTCATCGGTCCGGTGGACTCGGCGTGGAGCGGGTCGCGGGTGCTCTACGTGATGCACTCCTCGGACCCCATCGTCTGGTGGAGCCCGCAACTGATCTACGCACGGCCGGACTGGCTGGAGCAGGACCCCGGTGACGACGTCCTCGGCGCGATGACGTGGATCCCGTTCGTGACCTTCTGGCAGGTCACCGCCGATCTGCCGTTCGCGTCGGGCGTGCCCTCCGGGCACGGGCACGTCTACACCCGCGACTACGTCGACGCCTGGGCGCAGGTGCTGCGGCCGGCCGGCTGGACCGAGGACGACGCCGCCCGGCTGCGGGACCTGATCGACCCCTGACCGGCGTCCTCACGACCCCGTCTCGAGCACCGCCACGGTGCCGTCGTGGAAGTTGGTCACGAGCGCGGTGCGGCCGTCCGGGGTCACCGCGACGCCGGTCGGGCTGGCACCGGAGGGCAGCCGGGCGGTGACCGCTGCGGCCGCCACGTCGACCACGGCGACGGTGCCGTCACCGCCGTTGGTGGCGTACAGGTGCCGGCCGTCCGGCGCGAAGGCGAGATCCTGGGGTCCGGCGCCGACGTCGGGCACGGTCGCGACGACGGCGGCGGTCGCCGGGTCGATCAGCGTGACGTCGTTGCTGAGGTAGTCGGCCACCGCCAGCCGCGTGCCGTCCGGTGACATCTCGACGCTGTGCGGGGCGTCGCCCACGGGGATGGCGGAGACGACCCGCCCCGCCGCCAGGTCGAGGACGCTCACCTCGTCGGAGAAGTGGTTGGCGACGTAGCCGGTGCGGCCGTCGCGGCTGAGCGTGATCCAGTGCGGGCTCGGGGGCGCCGGGATCCGGCCGACCAGCGTGCCCGCCGCCGGATCGAGGACCTCCACCGCGTCGCCGCCGTACAGCGCGACGTAGACCAGGCGGCCGTCCGGGCTGGGGGCGAGCGCGTACGGGCCGGGACCGGTAGGCACCCGGCCGACCACCGCGTCGGTGGCCGTGTCGACGACGGCCACGAGGTTGGTCGTGTAGTCGTCGGTGTAGACGCCGACGTAGGCCTGCCGGCCGTCTTGGGAGAACGCCAGCATCTGCGGCGGCCCCTCGGGGATCGGGATCTTGCCGGTGACGCGGCGGGTCCCGGTGTCCAGCCGGTACAGCGCGTCCTCCTCGGGGTCGACGACGTAGGCGAACCCGCCGTCGGGCGACACCGCGACCGCGTGCGGCGCCGTCCCCACGGCGATCGGCCGCCCCAGCGTCGGCGTGGCCGAGCTGGCCACCGGCGCCGTCGCCGCCGGGGACGCCGTCGCGGCCGGGGACGCCGTCGCGGCCGGGGACGCCGTCGCGTCGGGCGAGGGCTCCGCGCGCTGGGCGCCGGCGTCCGAGGTGCTCCCCCGGGCCTGCGGGGTGTCGTCGCCGTCCCACCAGAGCACGCCGGCGATGGTCGCGGCGGCGAGCACCGCGACGGCGATCAGCGCGAGGCGCAGCCGCCTCCGCCGGCGGCGGTGCTTTCCGTGGTGGGGGTGGAGGAGGTCCATCGACGCACCCGTTCACTGGGGGAAGCCGTGCCCCGCAGCGTCCTCCCCGCAGCGCCGTCGCGGAACACCGGTCGGAACGGTTTCGGTTCTCGGATTTCCGAGACCGGTCAGGCGCTCGCCGTCGCGGCGGGGTCCATCACCGTGAACGGGCCGTCAGCCCCAGACCTCCTCGGCGGTCTCGACGATGAGCGCCAGCTTGGCGATCTGCTCGTCGCGGGTCAGGTTGTTGCCCTCGACGGTCGAGGAGAAGCCGCACTGCGGGGACAGGCAGAGCTGCTCGAGTGGGACGACCTTCGCCGCCTCGTCGATGCGCCGCTTGAGCTCGTCCTTGCTCTCCAGCTGCGGTCGCTTCGTCGTCACCAGGCCCAGGACGACGCGCTTGCCCGGCGGCACGAACCGCAGCGGCTCGAACCCGCCGGAGCGGGCGTCGTCGTACTCGAGGAAGAAGCCGTCGACCTCCAGTCCGCCGAAGAGGGCCTCGGCGACGAAGTCGTAGCCGCCCTCGGCCACCCACGAGGAGCGGAAGTTGCCGCGGCACATGTGCGTGGTGACGGTCAGCCCCTCGGGCCGGCCGGCCAGCGCGGCGTTGATCTGCCGGATGTAGCGCTCGTGCTGGTGCTCGGCGTCGCGGCCCTGCTCGGCGAGCTCGGCCCGCTGCGCCGGGTCGTTGAGGTAGGCCAGGCTGGTGTCGTCGAGCTGCAGGTAGGTGCAGCCCTGCGCGGCGATGCCGCGCACCTGGGATGCGTAGGCGGCCGACAGCGCGTCCCAGAACTGGTCCTCGTCGGCGTACACGGCCGGATCGATCGCCGCGGGGCCGCCGCGGTAGTGCACCATCGACGGCGACGGGATCGTCAGCTTCGCCGTCTGCCCCTCGCCGACCTGGCGCTGCAGGTAGGCGAAGTGGTCGCCGAAGATCGGCTGGTCGATCGAGAGCGGGCCGTCGACGTGCAGCCCGGCCGGCGTCCAGTCGATCGTGCCGTCGGCGTTGCGGAAGTGCACCGGCCGGCCCTGGCCCTCGACCTTGGTGATCCCGGTGATCGAGTAGATGAAGTCCATGTGCCAGGTCGCGCGGCGGAACTCACCGTCGGTCGCCGTCCGCAGGCCGGCGTCGCGCTGCAGGCGGACGACGTCGGCGATCGCCTCGTCCTCGATGCCGCGCAGCTCGTCCTCGTCGATCTCGCCGGCCGCGTGCCGGGCACGGGCGTCGAGCAGCTTCTCGGGCCGGAGCAGGCTGCCGACGTGGTCGGCGCGGAACGGAGGACCGGAGGCGTCAGTCATGCCCCGCAGCATGGTCGAGTCCTCCGGCCCGCGCAGCCCCCTCGGCCGTCTCAGCCGTCGAGCGTCTCGGGGAGCGCCATGGCCTCGAACAGGGCGGGGCCGAAGGTGGTGATCTCGGCGATCGCGCCGTCCTCGATGCGCAGCACGTCGAGCTTGAAGGCGCGGAAGACCGTGTCGCCGGGCCGGCGCAGGTAGCTCGCCGCGGCCGGCATCCGGTTGGTGCTCGTGGGCAGCAGCCGCCAGTCGCCGTCCCGGTCGGGCCCGAAGGCGCGCTCCAGGAGCGGCACGAACCCGTCCCGCCCGTCGAAGCGCCACGGGTAGGGCGGCATGGTCACGCGGATGTCCTCGGCGGCGATCGCCAGCGCGGCGGCGGCGTCGTAGCGCTCGTGCGCGTCGATGAACCGGTCGAGCAGGTCCCGCTCGGCCGGGCTCGCTTCCCGCGCCGACCAGTCGGCGCGGTGTGAGGGAAGGTGCTCGGCCATGGTCGCCCGCGCCCGCTGCAGCGCGCTGTTCGCCGCGGCGACGCTGGTCTCGAGCAGCGCGGCCGTCTCCGCGGCCGGCATCCCGAGCACCTCCCGCGCGAGCAGCGCCGCCCGCTGCCGCGGCGGCAGCACCTGCAGCGCGGCGAGGAAGGCCAGCTCGATGGTCTCCCGGGCCACGGCGAGCTCGTCCGGCGAGGCGTCGTCCGCCGGGATCTCGTCGAGCAGCCGGTCGGGGTAGGGCGTCAGCCAGGCGACCTCGGTGGCCTGCTCCGGCGCGCGCCGCGCCCGGGCGCGGATCAGGTCGGTGCAGACGTTGGTCGCGATCCGGTAGAGCCACGCGCGCGGGTGCTGCCCGTCGAAGCGGTCCCACGCCCGCCAGGCGCGCAGGTAGGTCTCCTGGACGGCGTCCTCGGCGTCGTCGAAGGAGGCCAGCATCCGGTAGCAGTGCACGTGCAGCTCGCGCCGGTGCGGCGACGTCGCCCCGTCGAAGTCGCGCGCCGGCGCTGCGGTCACCGCTTCCCCTGCTGCACCGACCAGGTGTTGCCGTCCGGGTCGTCGAAGAAGAGGAACGTGCCGAAGTCCTGGTCCTGCGGGTCGATGCCCGGAGTCTGCACGCCGTCGACGAAGTGCACCGGTCCGCTGTGCTGCACCCCCCGTTCGGTCAGGTGGTCGACGGCCGCTCGGATGTCCGCGACGACGAACTGGCAGCCCTTGAGGGCGGCGCCGGTGGGCAGGCCCTTGCCGAAGACGATCGAGCACGCCGAGCCCGGCGGGGTCACCTGGACGACCCGGAAGTCGTCGTTCGGGGAGAAGTCGACGTCGACCGGGAACCCCAGCGTCTCGCCGTAGAACGCCTTGGCGCGGTCCACGTCGCTGACCGGGACGGCGACGACTTCGAGCTTCCAGTCCATGGTCTGCCTCTTCTCCGCAGGGGGTGTGCCTGCTCTGTCTACTGGAACGACGACGGCCACCGGAACTCATCGCTCGCCCGGGGAGTCGGGACGACCACCCCCCCGCCCCGCCGGCGCCCGGCTACGGGTCATTTCGGTGCACTTCTGTCCTAGGACCAAGGTCCAGTTCCCGTCCCGACCCGACTCTGTGGAGAGTGCTTGCTGCGGTACCCCGAGTCGCAGCCTTTGGCCGACCGGAGCAGTGACCGGACGCTCATGTTCTGCGCATTCTGGAAGGATGTTGCAACTGATGAGAATCATGCGTGCGGCGGCCGTGCCGGCAATCTTTCTCTCCCTCTGCGCGGGCCAGGTCGTCCTCGCCGGTGGTGCCTCCGCCGTCGCGGTCGCCAAGGCGGAACTGAAAAGCGGTCAGCTGAGAGTCGAAGGAACCTCGGCCCGGGGCATCTTCACCATGGCCAGTTCCACGACGAGTTCTGCCGGCGCCCGTTCCGGCGCCGACGGCAGATTCGTCATCCAGGCATCCGATTTCACCGCTCCTGACTGCAAGGTCACCATCTCTGACGGCGGACGGACGCCGACCGCGACCGTCACCCTGCCCGGCTGCACTCCCTCCATCACGCCGGTGACGGCACCGGCCGACCCCACCGGTACCTGCGTCATCTCCCCTGCTGCCCCCGCAACGCTGGCGCTGAACCGGTCCACGAGCTACTTCTTCACCACCTCGGACTGCAACACCACGTTCGACACGGGGGCCACGCCGACGCCGGTGCAGTGGAAAGTCGTGGCGGGAACCATCCCCACTGGAATGACCGGCCCCAATTCGCAGGGCACGGACGCCGGCAACATCATCGGCACCCCCACGGTGGCCGGTACGTACACGTTCACGCTGCAGGTGACCGACTCGGCCGGTCAGAGCGACCAAGAAAACGTCACCCTGACGGTGGCCTGATCCCTCACCGGGAACGGCGGAGGTTCCCGGTGATCGCCGGTGGCATTTTCTTCCACGGGGTGACTCGGCCGCCAGTGGCGGCCGGGTCACAATGCAGGTGCGAGTCGAACCCGTTCTGTGGCCTGGGACGCATATCGCACGCCGCGCGCGAGGCCTGAATCGCCAAAAAGCGGGAAAGTATTCCTCGAGTGTTCGATGGCATTGCGCTCAACGACCGGTGACCGAATAACGGGGCTGCCGGTCAGGCGTGCAGCGGAACGCCCGCCGGGAAGGTGGTGGTCGTGTCGCCGAGGAGGAGGGCGCGGTACGTGGCGACCGCCGCCTCCTCGAGGTTGAGCGCCCGCCGGAAGGCCATGCCGACATCGGGCCCGAGCGCCGAGCAGCCGTGGTGGGACAGCACGATGCAGTCGTGCTCGCGGGCCTGCTCGGCGGCGGCGTCGGCCAGCTCGTCGGAGCCGTTCGGGAAGTACGGCACCGTGCCGATCGAGCGCACGTAGGTGGCGTGGTCGAGCGTCATCAGCCGGATCGGGTGGCCCAGGGCGTCGACCAGGACGGCGTGCTGCGGATGCAGGTGCACGACCGCGTTGACGTCCGGCCGCGTCCGGTAGGTGCGCTGGTGCAGCTTCCACTCCGTGGACGGCCGGTCCGCGCCGCCGACCACGTCACCGTCCAGGGTCAGCGTGCTGAAGTCGGCGAGCGTGAGCCGGTCGAGCCAGGTGCCGGCGCCGGTCACGACGAACTCGGCGGCGCCGGGCAGCCGCGCCGACAGGTTGCCGCCGCTGGCCAGTACCAGGCCGCGCTCGACGGACAGTCGGCCGACCTCCATCAGCTGCTCGACCGCCTCGTCACGGCTGCCGGCCGGCGTCACGAGTAGTAGGACGCGACGTCGGCCGGCGCGAACCGGCCGCGGTCGGTCACGACGACGCTCACGAACCGCGGCGGGGTGACGTCGAAGGCCGGGTAGACGCCGGTGACCCGGGTCGACGCCGTCCGCCGGCCCAGGCAGTGCAGCACCTCGTCGCCGTCCCGGTCCTCGAGCTCGACGTCGGCGGCCGTCGCCGCGTGCCGGTCCGGGGCCTGCACGAGCGCGACGAACGGCACCCCGAAGGCCTGCGCCGACACCGCGATCTGCAGCGTGCCGATCTTGTTGACCACGGACCCGTCCATCGTCACCCGGTCCGCGCCGGTGACGAACGTGGTGATCTCGCCGCGGCTCATCAGGTGCGCGGCCATGCCGTCGGTGATCAGCCGGGTGGGCACGCCCATCTCGGCCAGGCTCTCCGCGGTCAGCCGGGCGCCCTGCAGGTAGGGGCGGGTCTCGGTGCAGACCGCGGAGATCCGCCTGCCCGCGCGCAGCACCGCGGCGACCGTCTCGGTCAGGTAGGCGTCGGCCCAGCAGTGGGTGAGCACGGTGGCGCCGTCCGGGATCAGCGGCGCGGCGTGCTCGCCCAGCGCCCGGTAGCCGGCGCGGTACCGCTGTGCCAGGTCCTCGGCGGCGCTTTCGACGTCCCCGCCCGCCTCCGCGACCGCGAGCAGCTCGGCGACGACGTCCCGGATGCCGTTGTTGGTCGGCCGGGTCGCGACCAGACGCTGTGCGGCCTGGCGCACGACGTCGAGCCCACCACTGCGCGCCGCCAGCACCATGCCGCCGGCGGCGGCGAAGGGCGGGCCGAGGCTCTGCGTGACCATGTCCTCGATCGCCTTGGCGACGTCCTCGTACGAGCGGCAGACCACCCAGCTGCGCTCGAACGGGAAGACCCGGCGGTCGAGGATCCGGACGGCGTCCGGCTCGACCACCACGACCTCCCCGACCAGCGTCGGCACGGGCGCTTCGACCTCGCTCACGGCGGCACCCTACGGCCGCTGTGCAGAACAGCGGACGGTGCCGAGCACGTCGCGCCGCGTCCCGGCACGCACCGTCTGCGCGGCCGTCGCGTTACCGGAACCGGATGCACCATCCGACCGCTGTTCCAATCGGCGACCCCAGCGACGCGCAACGAGGTGGTCGGAATGCCGAGGTTCGTCATCTTCTTCGCCTACACCCCCGAGACGTGGGGCCGCATGGTCGAGCAGCCCGGAGACCGCACCGCAGCCGTGCGCGCCTCGGCGGAGGCCGTCGGCGCCCGCCTGGAGGCCCTGTACTGGATGCTCGGCGAGGCGGACGGGATGGTGATCCTCGAGGCGCCGGACGCACAGACCGCCGCCGCGGTGACGCTCACCTCGGCGAGCACGGGCACCGTCCGCAGCCTGGGCACCCACCAGCTGTTCGACCAGGACGAGCTGCAGACCGTCCTGGGCAAGGTGAAGAGCGGCCGCGCCGTCTTCCGCGCTCCGGGCGCCTGACCGCCGTCGGTCACGTGCCGGTGATGTGCTCGGGGCGGATCGGCACCCGGCGCAGCTCGGCGCCCGTCGCCGCGCGCACGGCCGCCGCCACCGCCGGGCCGGAGGAGATCGTCGGCGGCTCCCCCACCCCGCGCACCCCGTAGGGCGCGTGCGGGTCGGGGTTCTCGAGCAGCTCGACCCGCATCGGCGGCATGTCGAGGATCGTCGGGATAAGGTAGTCGGTGAACGACGGGTTGCGCACGTGCCCGTCGGTGACGACGACCTCCTCCATCAGTGCCAGCCCCATGCCCTGCGCGCTGCCGCCCTGGATCTGCCCGATCACGGCGTCCGGGTTGATCGCCCTGCCGACGTCCTGCGCGGTGTCCAGCGCGACCACCTTGACCAGCCCGAGCTCGGTGTCGACGTCGACCACGGCGCGGTGCGCGGAGAACGCGAACTGCACGTGCGCGTCACCCTGGCCGGTCTCCGGGTCGACCGCGTGGGTCGGCCGGTGCCGCCACTCGACGGTCTCCTCGACCGCGTCGGTCCCGAGGACGTCGCCCAGGCTCGCCAGCACCTCGCCGGAGAGCCCGACGATCTTCTCGCCGTCCAGGGACAGCGAACCGACCGGCCGGTCCAGTGCGATCGCCGCCCGCTGCAGCACCTGCGTGCGCACCGCCTCGCAGGCGGCCTTCACCGCGCCGCCGGTGACGTAGGTCTGCCGGGACGCCGACGTCGACCCCGCGGACCCCACCTGCGTGTCCGCCGGGACGACGACCACCCGCTCCACGCCCAGCTCGGTGCGGGCGATCTGCTGCTGGACGGTGACCAGCCCCTGCCCCACCTCCGCCGCGGCGGTGTGCACCGTGGCGACCGGCTCGCCGCCGGTCAGCTCCAGCCGCACCCGCGCGGTCGAGTAGTCGTCGAACCCCTCGGAGAACCCGATGTTCTTGTAGGTCACCGCGTAGCCGATCCCGCGCCGCACGCCCTCGCCGTGCGTGGTGTTGCCGACGGCGCCGGGCAGGGTCAGCAGGTCCCGCTCGCCGTCCGGTTCAGGCGGCAGCGGCAGGTCGCGGACGCGACGCAGCAGCTCCGCGACCGGCGCGGCGGAGTCGACGACCTGACCGGTGATGTTGCGGTCGCCCTCCCGCATGCCGTTGCGCAGGCGGATCTCGACCGGGTCGAGGCCGAGCACGGACGCCAGCTCGTCCATCAGCGCCTCGTGCGCGAACGCCGCCTGCACGCAGCCGAACCCGCGCATCGCGCCGCACGGCGGGTTGTTCGTGTAGACCCCGCGGACGTCGACGGCCACGTTCGGGATCCGGTACGGCCCGAGCCCCAGCGTGCCGGCGTTGCCGACGACGGCGGTGGTCGACGACGCGTACGCCCCGCCGTCGAGCAGGGTGTCGGCCCGGGCGTAGACCAGCGTGCCGTCCCGGTCGGCGCCGAACTCGTAGTGCAGCCAGGCGGGGTGGCGGTGCACGTGGCCGTAGAAGGACTCCTCCCGGCCGTAGACCATCTTCACCGGCCGGCGCGTGTGCAGCGCCAGCAGGCAGGCGTGGATGTGCACCGACAGGTCCTCCCGCCCGCCGAACGCCCCGCCCACGCCGGCGAGGGTCAGCCGCACCTTCTCGGGCGGCATGCCCAGCGCCAGGCACATCTGCCGCTGGTCGACGTGCAGCCACTGGGTCGCCACGTACAGGTCGACGCCGCCGTCCTCGGCCGGCACCGCGAGCCCGGACTCCGGCCCGAGGAAGGCCTGGTCCTGCATGCCGACCTCGAAGTCGAGCGAGACGACCACCGGCGCGGTGGCGGCCGGGTCGCCGCGGCGCAGCGTCAGGTGCCGCACCAGGTTGCCGGCCGGGCTGACCAGCGGCGCGTCGTCGTCCAGGGCCCGGCGGGGGTCGGTGACCGCGGGCAGCGGCTCGTAGTCGACCCGGATCCGGCGGGCCGCCCGGCGCGCGGTCTCCGGGTGGTCGGCGGCGACCAGCGCCACCGGCTCGCCCTCGTAGCGCACCACGTCGGCGGCGAGCACCGGTGCGTCGGCGTGCTCCAGCCCGTAGGCGTTCTCCCCCGGGACGTCGTCCGCGGTGAGGACGGCGGACACCCCCGGCACCGCGAGCGCCCCGGCGAGGTCGATGCCGCGGATCCGCGCGTGCGGATGCGGGCTGCGCAGCGTGACGCCCCAGACCATGTCGTCGTGCCACAGGTCGCTGGCGTAGGCGAACTCGCCGGTGACCTTGAGCGTGCCGTCCGGCCGCAGCGGGCTGTCCCCGATCCGGCCGGTCGTCGTCCGGGTGGGAACGGTCTGCGTCATGTCCGCACCGCCGTCGCGGCCAGCCGCACCGCGTCGAGGATCTTCTCGTAGCCGGTGCAGCGGCAGAGGTTGCCGGCCAGGGCCTCGCGGATCTCCAGGTCCGACGGCTGCGGCACCCGGGCCAGCAGGTCGTGCGCGGCGACGACCAGCCCGGGCGTGCAGAACCCGCACTGGACGGCGCCGGCCTCGACGAACGCCGCCTGCACCGGGTGCAGGCGCTCGCCCGAGGCCAGCCCCTCGACGGTGACGACGTCCCGGCCGATCGCCTGGCCGGCGGCGACCAGGCACGAGCACACCGGCTCGCCGTCCAGGTAGACGGTGCACGAGCCGCACTCGCCCTGCTCGCAGGCGTTCTTCGACCCGGGCAGGCCGAGCCGCTCGCGCAGCAGGAACAGCAGGCTCTCGCCGGGCCAGACGTCGTCGACCGCCTGCTCGGTGCCGTTCACGGTGGTGGTGACGCGCATGCCGCTATGCCGCCTTCCGCAGGTCGTCCCAGGCCCAGGTGACCGCGCGCCGGGCCATCACCGACAGCGCGTGCCGCCGGTAGGCCGCGCTGCCGCGGACGTCGTCGACGGGGTCGGCCGCCGCCGCGACCCGCTCGCCGAAGGCGCCGGCCAGCGACTCGGGCAGGGCGGCGCGGGAGTCCCACAGGCCCGCGGCGTCGAGCTCGCCGGCGAGGAACTCCTCGGCCGGCACCGCCCGCCGCGGCGTGGGCGCGGCCGAGCCGATGCCGGTGCCCACCGCCCGCCGGTCGGGGTGCAGCGCGACGGCGAACGCGGTCACCGCGATGACCATCGCGTTGCGGGTGCCGATCTTGCAGAACTGCTGCGGGCCGGCCGCCGGCTGCACCAGCACCGCGGCGATCAGCTCGTCGGGCTCGAGGGCGTTGCGCTTCACGCCGGTGTAGAACTCGGCGGCCGGGACCAGGCGGCTCCCCCGCTCGGCCGAGGCCACCTCCACCACCGCGTCGGCGGCCAGCAGGGGCGGGTGCGCGTCGCCGGCCGGGGAGGCCGCGCCCAGATTGCCGCCGACCGTGCCGCGGATGCGGATCTGCGGCGAGCCGACCGTCCGCGCCGCCATCGCCAGCCCGGGCAGCTGCCCGCCGAGCTCCCCGATCACCCGCGCGTACGTGACCCCGGCGCCGAGCCGGATGACGCCGTCGTCGCGAGACCACTCCCGCAGCTCCGGCACCCGCCCGAGGTCGAGCAGGGCCCCCGGCCGGCGCCGGTCGAAGTTCAGCTCGACCATGACGTCGGTGCCACCGGCGATCGGCAGCGCGTCCGGCCGCTCGGCCCGCAGGGCCAGGGCCTGTTCCCACGACGTCGGTTGCAGGAAGTCCATCGCGCTCCTCGCCGTCCGAAACGGTTCCCGAAAGGGAACCCCTCCGTCGGGGAGCTGGCAAGGCACCTCCGCCCGCCGACCGCCGATCAGGCGACGGCACGGCTCAGGCGAGCAGCCGTCCGGCCCAGAGCACGAGCACGAGCACGATCAGCGCGAGCACCCACGCGGTGACGCGCTCGTCGCCCCACTTGTCCCTCATCGCCCACCAGCGTTGCGCGCGGCCGGCGCCGTCACCACCCCCGGACGCGCCGCGGCCCCCGGCGCCATCGACGCCGGGGGCCACGGGCAAGGTGGGTCAGGTCGTCAGCCGCGGCTGCGCAGCGCCTTCCGCGCGGGTGCTGCCCCGGCGGGCCGAGAGCGGCAGGGCGATGTCCTCCAGGGACTTCCCCTCCGCGTTGACGCCGAGGAATGCGGCGATGACACCGCCGAGGATCATCACCGCGGCCCCGAGCAGGTAGCCGAGGAACAGCGGCGTGGTGCGCGTGCCGTCGCCGATCAGCGCGCCGTAGACCAGCGGGCCGATGGCCCCGAAGATCTGCGCGATGGCGAAGAAGACGGCGATCGCCTTCGCCCGGACCTCGAGCGGGAATATCTCGCTCACGGTGAGGTAGGCCGAGCTCGCGCCGGCGGAGGCGAAGAAGAAGATCACCGTCCAGCACGCCGTCTGCGTGATGGCGTTCAGCATCCCGGCCTGGAACATCACCGCGGTGATGGCGAGCAGCACCCCGGAGAGGATGTAGGTACCGGCGATCATCTTCTTCCGGCCCCAGGTGTCGAACAGGTGGCCGATGGTGAGCGGTCCGATCAGGTTGCCGGCGGCGAAGGCGATGAAGAACAGCGGGATCACGTTGTCCGCGACCCCGAAGAAGTTCTTCAGCACGAGCGCGTAGGTGAAGAAGATCGCGTTGTACAGGAACGACTGCGTGATCATGAGCGTCGCGCCCAGGACCGACCGTCCGGGCAGCTCCTTGAACAGGACCCGCAGCAGCGCGAGGTAGCCGATCTGGTCGGTCGGCCGGATCTCGATGGCCTTGCTCTCGTCGACCTTCGGCAGGGTCTTGCCGGTCTGCTCGACCTCGTGCTCGATGTAGCTGATCGACTCCTCGGCCGCGTCGGCGTGCCCGTGCATGACCTGCCACCGGGGGCTCTCCGGCAGGTGCCGGCGGACGAAGATGATCACCAGGCCCAGCACCGGGCCGAGCAGGAAGGCGATCCGCCAGCCGGTGCTCGGGCTCATCACGTTCAGGAAGATGAACGTGCCCAGGGTGCCGAGGATGGCGCCGCCCCAGTAGGTGCCGTTGACGGCGATGTCGACCCGGCCGCGGTAACGGGCCGGGATCAGCTCGTCGATGGCGGAGTTGATGGCGGCGTACTCACCGCCGATGCCCATGCCGGCGATGAAGCGGGTGAGGTAGAGGAAGACGATCCAGCCGGCGGAGTGGCCGAGGGTGAACGCGGTGAGCCCG
This sequence comes from Geodermatophilus sp. SMS 5-13, assembly GCF_059428245.1. Classification (NCBI taxonomy): domain Bacteria; kingdom Bacillati; phylum Actinomycetota; class Actinomycetes; order Geodermatophilales; family Geodermatophilaceae; genus Geodermatophilus; species Geodermatophilus sp. SMS 5-13. The sequence goes on along the minus strand of NZ_CP165729.1, from coordinate 2,175,792 downwards.
CTGCCGACCAGGTAGATGGCGAGCGTGAGCATGAACAGCTTGCGCCGACCGAGCCGGTCGGACATGTTGCCGAACAGCAGAGCGCCGAACACCTCGCCGGCCAGGTAGACGGTGGCGATCGCACCGGCGGCCGCGGACGACAGGTGCAGCGTGTCCTCTTGCGTGAGCACCGACGTCACCGAGCTGGCGACGGTGATCTCCAGGCCGTCGAGGATCCAGGCGACGCCGAGGGCGATCACCATGCGGGTGTGGAAGGGGGACCACGGCAACCGGTCGATCCGTGCAGGGATGAGACTGCGGATCACTCCGGGTGCCGACGCCTCACGGGTCGTCGCCATTGAACGCCTCCGGGCTGGGCTGGATGGTTGTGCACCGCGCCCTTCTTTCCCGTTCATGAAGTGGATCAATCGCGTTCACCCGCTCCGGCGTGACGCACGCCACGCGCGGCCAGCATCCGGTGCGTCGTGGCCCGGATCCGCTCGGTCTGCCGGGAGAGGACGGCGTCCAGCAGCCGGTTCACCGGCGGCACCTCGCCGAGGCGGGCCAGCCCGAACCACCGGGGGACGGCGACGGTGCGCGACCCGGGCGCGGTGAGGCAGCGCGCCACCGCCTCGGCCACCCGTGCGGGGTCGATCCCCGGCGCGAGCCGGCCGCGGGCGTCGCCGTCCGAGACCGGTGGGAAGCCGCGCCCGCGGACCAGCCACTCGGTGGCGACGAACCCGGGGTTGACCGTGTGCACCCGCACGCCGCGGCGGGTGACCTCGCGGCGCAGCCCCGTCACGAACCCCTGCACGCCGGCCTTGGTGGCCGAGTAGACGGTGAGCGGCGGGACCTGCGACCACGCGGCGGCCGAGCCGATCGTGAGGACGTCGCCCCGGCCCCGGTCCCGCGCCGCGGCGAACAGGTGCGGCAGCGCAAGCCGGGTCAGCTCGAGGACGCCGGTGAGGTTGAGCGTGACCGTGCCCTCGACCGCCTCGCCCGGCATGTCCTCGAACAGGCCGGCCCAGCCGAGACCGGCGTTGAGCACGACCGCGTCGAGCCGGCCGTGCTCGGCGAGCACCCGCTCGACCAGCATCACCCGGTCGGCAGCGGCGGCCGCGTCGGCCACCACGCCGGTCGCCCCGGGGACGCCGGCCAGCGCCTCGGCCAGCCGGTCTCCGTGCCGGGCGCAGGTGACGACGCGGCCACCGTCGGCGGCCAGCCGGTGGACGGTGGCGCGGCCGATGCCAGCGCTGCCGCCGGTGACCAGGACGACGCGGTCGCGCAGCGAGCTCATGCCGCGTGCCTACCCGGCGGCGCCGAAACCTGCGCTCCGGCACCGTCCCGGGGAGTCCTTCGGCCTCGTCGTCCGGACGGTGGCGCGAGCAGGCTCGGATCATGGAGCTGACGCCCGCCGCCGCGACCCCCCGGACCGGGGACCTCGTTCCCGCGGAGCACCCGCCGCTGCCGCTCCCCGCCGCCGTCCGCGCGCTGGCCCGCTGCGCGCTCGTCAGCACCCTGCTCATGGCGCGCCGGCGCATCCACCACCCCCGCGCCGCGGTGGGGACCCGGCTGCGCTTCCCCGGCGGCACGACGTCCTGGGTCTACCGGGAGACCGTGGTCGACCGGCCGCCCGCCGCCGACCCGTGCGTGCTGGTCGTGGAGTTCCGGCTGCGCGGCGTGCGCGGGCGGGCGCACGTGCTGTTCCGGGCGGAGAGCTGGCTCAACGGTCCGCTCTTCGCCGGCTTCCCCGGCCTGCTCACGAAGTGGTGGGTGGCGGCCGACGAGCGGGGCGTCTACCGCGGCGTGTACGAGTACGACGGACGGGAGCAGGCAGACGCCTACGCGCGGGCGCTGTGGTGGGTGCTCGCTCTGGTCAGCGTGCGCGGCTCGATCCGGTACGTCGTCGTCCCGGGCGTCCAGCGGGCCGAGGTGCTGGTCCCCTCGACGGACGGGGCGGTCGAGCTGCGGCTGGGGGTGCCCGCCGCGGCATGAGCGCCACACCCGCGCGGGCGACATCGCACACAGGGGCGCATCGAACCCGCTGGTCGTGGGCATGCTGGCGGCATGCAGCTCCCCGAACCCAGGGGCCCGTTGAGCCTCGCCGTCCGCGCCGACCTGGCCGGCGGCACCGCCCTGCCCGCGACCACCCTCGCCCTCGCCGAGCGCGCCGCGGCCACGTCGGCCGACCCGCTGCTCGACGAGGACCTGCAGCTCACCCTGGCCGTCTGCTACGAGCTGCACTACCGCGGGTTCGACGGCGTCGCCGAGGAGTGGGAGTGGGACCCGGAGCTGCTGCGGCTGCGCGCGCTGCTCGAGCGCCGGCACGCCGAGGCGCTGCGCGCGCTCGCCGGCCCGGTCGAGGCCACCGGCGACCCGATCGACCGGCAGCTGACCGCCCTGATCGCGGCCGACGACTCGCCGTCCCTGTCGTCCTACCTGGCGCGCACCGGCACCCTCGAGCAGTGGCGGGAGTACCTCACCGTCCGGTCGGTGTACCACCTCAAGGAGGGCGATCCGCACACCTTCGCCGTGCCGCGGCTCTCCGGCCGGGCCAAGGCCGCGATGGTGGAGATCCAGGCCGACGAGTACGGCGGCGGCGCGCCCGAGCGCATGCACAGCGAGCTGTTCGCGGGGCTGATGCGCGACCTCGACCTCGACGCGGCCTACGGCGCGCTGTGGGACGACGCCCCCGCGGTCGCCTTCGCCTCGGTGAACACGATGTCGCTGTTCGGGCTGCACCGGCGCTGGCGCGGCGCCGCGCTGGGCCACCTCACGGCGGTGGAGATGACGTCGTCCGAGCCGAGCCGCCGCTACTCCGCGGGGCTGCGGCGGCTGGGCTTCGACGAGCGGACGACGGTCTTCTACGACGAGCACGTGGAGGCCGACGCCGTCCACGAGCAGATCGCCGCGGTCGACATGTGCGGCTCGCTGGTCGCCGAGTTCCCCGACCTGGCCGGCGACGTGCTCCTCGGCGCGGCCTGCGCGCTCGCCGTCGACGGGCTGGCCGCCCGGGAACTGCTGGCCGCCTGGGAGTCCGGGCGCTCCGCGCTGCGGAACGCCCGCCTCCGGGCCGCCTGAGGCGTCACCCGGACTGGACAGTGTGCGCAGAGGCCGGGTTCCACCGCCTGGAACCCGGCCTCTGCGCACTTCGTGGACTGACCGCGGTCAGGGCCGCTCGTCCCGGGCCGCGCGCAGGATCTGCGCCGCCGGCCGCGGGCGGGACGGCGCGCTCGGCGCGGAGAAGCCCGCGCGCTTGTGGGTGCCGTCGCAGAACGGCTTGATGCCGGACTTGCCGCACCGGCACAGCGCGATCGTGTCGCGGCCCGGATCGATCTCGACGCCGTCCTGGTCGACCAGCCGGAAGTCGCCGCGCACGATCAGCGGGCCGTCCCGGTACGGCGTGATGGTGGCGCGGGGATCCTCGGGCTCGGGCACGCCCCTCCCCTGCCCCGCGGCGGCGGCCGGCACACCCGGGGTCACCCGGGCGGGGGCATCCGCCGGGTCTCGCCCGCCTCGATGTCGAAGACGACCTCGACCGCCGTCTCGTCGTCCGCCGGTCGCCGCGCGTCGGGGATGGCCTCGGAGGGCACCTGGGCGCCGGTCTGGTCGACGGCCCCGGCCTCCTCGCGGAGCGCCTCCTCCGTCACCACCGGTGGGGTGAGCAGGCGGACCAGCCCCACGGCGACGACGGCCCCGACCAGCGGGGCGACGATGAACAGCCACACGTGGGCCAGCGACTCGCCGCCGGCGAACAGCGCCGGGCCCAGCGAGCGGGCCGGGTTGACCGACGTGCCGTCGAGCGGGATGGCGAACAGGTGCACCACGGCGAGCGTGAAGCCGATCGCCAGCCCGGCGAACCCCGGCGTCGCGGCGCGGCCGGTGACCAGCAGCACGACGGTGACCAGCACCATCGTGATCAGCACCTCGAGCAGGAAGGCCCCGCCCATGCTGATGGTCGCGCCCCAGTTGTTCGAGCCCAGCGCGCCGGTCGTGTCGGTGACGCCGCCGAAGCCGCTGGTCATCAGCTTGAGCAGGGCGGCGCCGGCGATGCCGCCGGCGAACTGGGCCACCCAGTAGTAGCCGGCCTCGCTCGCGGTCATGCCCCGGGAGAGCAGCACCCCGAGGGTGACGGCCGGGTTGATGTGGCAGCCGGAGATCGGGCCGATCGCATAGGCCAGGGCGAGCAGCACCAGGCCGAACGCGAGCGCGACGCCGACGACACCGGAGACGAGGCCGCTTCCGGTCACCCCCGCGACGGCCGCCCCGACGGCGAGGAAGACGAGCAGCAGGGTGCCGACGAACTCGGCGATGAGCGAGCGGACGAGCGTGGGAGACACGACCAGACCTCCACGGCGCCGCAGCCGCTCCCCCGAGCCGCCCGTCCACGGCAACGATGCGGGTCGGGACACAGGTTGGCCCCCTCCGGCGCGACACGCCAGAGGCATCCGGTACCGCGTTGTTCAGCGATCCGCGGGCCGCGCCTCCGCGACGGCGCCGGCCACGTCGGGGCGGCCGCCGGCGGTCAGCCCGGCGACGACGCCGTCGATGTCGGCGCCCGGGCGGTTCTGGGACAGCTTCCACTTCGCCTCGACGCGGCGGATCCGGACCTCGATCCCGACGATCGCCCGCAGCTGCCCGGCCACGAACCGCTCCGGCGCGTCGGCCACCGCCCACGGGGTGCCGCGGTCCGCCTCGTGGGTGTCGGTGAGCCGGCGGACGTGCGCGTCGAGCCACTCCGGGTCGTCCTGCACGACCAGCTCTCCGTGGACGTGCGCGACCACGTAGTTCCAGGTGGGGACGACGCGGCCGTGCTCGGCCTTGCTGGCGTACCAGGCCGGCGAGACGTAGGCGTCCGGCCCGCGGACGATCACCAGGACGTCGCCGACGGTCTCCCGCCACTGCGGATTGCTCCGGGCCAGGTGGCCGACGAGCGAACCGGCGTCCGGGCCGGCGTCCGGGTCGTGCAGCATCGGCAGGGTCGTGGCGGTGAGCCCGTCGGCGGTGCTGCTCACCAGGTCGACCGCGCCCGGCGCGGCCAGCAGCCGGTCGAGCGCGTCGGCGGGCGCGGCGAAGTGGGCCGGCACGTACACGGCGCTCAGCCTGCCGTGCCGTAGAAGACCTCGTCCACGACCCCGCGGGCCCGCCGGGTGGTCCGGCGGTAGTCGTCGACGAACTGGCCGGGGTCCTGGTCCGGCCCGTAGCCGCAGGCCCGGGCCACGCCGGCCAGCTCCAGGCCGGCCCGCGGCAGCTGGTCGCTCGGCCGGCCGCGCACCAGGAAGATCGCGTTGCGCGCCCGGCTGGCCAGCTCCCAGGCGGCCCGCAGCGCACCGGCGCGGTCCCCCGTCAGCCGCACGTGCCGCTCGAGGGCCGCGAGCGCCTCGACCGTCGACGGCACCCGCAGGGCGTCGTCCTCGGCCGCGTGCTGCAGCTGCAGGAGCTGGACGGTCCACTCGACGTCGGCCAGCCCGCCGCGGCCGAGCTTGGTGTGCGTGGCGGGGTCGGCGCCGCGCGGCAGCCGCTCCCGCTCGACCCGGGCCTTGATCCGGCGGATCTCGGCGACCTGCTCGGCGGAGAGGCCGCCGTCCGGGTACCGGATCGGGTCGATCATCGCGACGAACGCCGCGCCGAGCTCCTCGTCGCCCGCGACGGGGGCGGCCCGCAGCAGCGCCTGCACCTCCCAGACGTCGACCCACCGCTCGTAGTACTCGCGGAAGGCGTGCAGGCTGCGGACCAGCGCGCCCTGGCGGCCCTCCGGGCGCAGGTCGGCGTCCACCTCGAACGCGGGATCGGGCGCGGGCTCGCCGAGCAGCCGGCGCAGCGTGTGGGCGACGGCGTTGGCGGCCGCGGCCGCCTTGCCGTCGTCCGCCCCCTCCCGGGCCCGGTGCACGAACAGCACGTCGGCGTCGGAGCCGTAGCCCATCTCGCCGCCGCCGAGCCGGCCCATGCCGATGACGGCGAGGTCCATCGGGACGTCGGCGACGTCGATGCCGGTCTCCTGCGCGTGCGCCCGGAGCGCGACGTCCAGCCCGGCCTGGAGCGTGGCGACGGCGATGTCGGTCAGCGCCTGCCCGACCCGGACGACGTCCAGCCGCCCCAGCAGGTCGGCGCAGGCGACCCGGAGCAGCTCCTGGCGGCGCAGCCCGCGCAGCACGCGGATGCCGGCCTGCGCGTCCGGCGCCCGCCCGGCCGCGGACCGCCACGCCCCCGCGAGGGCGGCCGCGCCGCGCGGCTCGAGCTCGGCGTCGTCGGCGAGCAGCTTGAGCGCCTCCGGCGTGCGGGTCAGCAGGCTGGCCACGTACTGGCTGGAGCCGAGCAGCATGGCCAGCCGCTCGGCCACCTGGCCCTCGTCGCGCAGCAGCCGCAGGAACCACTGGTTGCCGCCGAGCGCCTCGCTGACCTTGCGGTAGGCGAGCAGGCCGGCGTCGGGGTCGGCGGAGGAGGCGAAGGTCTGCAGCAGCACCGGCAGCAGGTACTTCTGCATCGACGCCGAGCGGGAGACGCCGCCGGTGAGCGCCGCCATGTGCCGCAGCGCCCCCTCGGGGTCGGCGAAGCCGAGCGCCCGCAGCCAATCCCCCGCGGCCTGGGACCCGAGCTGCAGCTGCTCGCCGGGCACGCGGGCGACCGCGGTGAGCAGCGGGCGGTAGAAGAGCTTCTCGTGCAGCCGGCGGACCTCGCGGTTGTGCAGCCCGAGCTCGGCCCGCAGCACGTCGACGGCGCCGCCGCGGTTGTCGGGCTTGTAACCCAGCGAGCGGGCCAGCCAGCGCAGCTGCTGCTCGTCGGTGGGCAGCAGGTGGGTGCGCCGCATCCGCAGCAGCTGCAGCCGGTGCTCGACGGTGCGCAGGAACCGGTAGGAGGCGATGAGGGTGTCGGCGTCGTCCCGGCCGACGTAGCCGCCGGCGCGCAGCGCCATCAGCGCGGGCAGGGTGCCGCCCACCCGCAGGCTCTGGTCGACGCGGCCGTGCACCAACTGCAGCAGCTGGACGGCGAACTCGACGTCGCGCAGCCCACCGCGGCCGAGCTTGAGCTCGCGCTCGGCGTGGGCCGGCGGGATGTTGTCCTCGACGCGGCGGCGCATGGCCTGCACCTCGCCGACGAAGCCGGGCCGGTCGCCGGCCTTCCACACCAGCGGCCACAGCGCCTCGACGTAGGCCCGGCCGAGGTCGGGGTCGCCGGCGACCGGCCGCATCTTCAGCAGCGCCTGGAACTCCCAGGTGCTGGCCCACTGCTCGTAGTAGCTCCGATGGCCGGTGACGGTGCGCACCAGCGCCCCGGCCTTGCCCTCGGGGCGCAGCGCGGCGTCGACCTCCCACGCGGCCTCGCGGCAGATCCGCATGAGCGCGGCGGCGACGCGGGTCGCGCTCTGCACCGCCGGCGCCTCGGGGTCGGTCGGGTCGACCGGCTCGGCCACGAAGACGACGTCGACGTCGCTGACGTAGTTCAGCTCGCGGCCGCCGCACTTGCCCAGGCCGATGACGGCCAGCCGGCAGGCGGCGGCGTCGGCCGGCTGCTCGGCCACCGCGATCGCCAGCGCGGCGTTGAGGACCGCGGCGGCGATGTCGGCCAGCTCGCCGGCGACGTCCTCGGCCGACAGGTTCTCGCCCAGGTCGCGGCCGGCGAGGGAGACCAGCGCCCGCCGGTAGGCCAGCCGCAGCCCGGTGACCCGGTCGGGGGCGGCGTCCGGCGCGGCCTTGCCGATGCGCACGCCCCACGGCGGGTCGTCGGGGTCGGCGCCGACAGCGACCAGCATCTGCCGCTCGAGGGCGTGCGCGGTCGGCCGGACGGCGCCGCGGTCGTCGGCGTCCAGGACGGTCCAGTCACCGGGGTTGGCCGCGAGGTGGTCGGCCAGGCCGGCGCTGGCGCCGAGCAGCGAGAGCAGCCGGCTGCGCAGCGGCGCCGAGCCGCGCAGGCGGGCGAGCAGCGCGGCGGCCGAGCCGCCGCCGGGGTCCTCGCGGTCGAGGGACTCCACCAGCCGGTGCAGCGAGCGGATCGCCAGGTCGGGGTCGCCGGCGCGGGCCAGCGCTGAGACGACCGGACCGGCCTCCGGGTCGGCCGGCTCGTTGCGCTCGAGGTCCCACAGGCCCAGCGAGGGGTCGGAGAGGTAGCGCGCGGCGCGCTCGCCGTCCTCGAAGCCGAACCGGACCAGCCGGACGACGGCCGGGCGCGGCACCTCGGCCGCGCCGGGGCCCGCCACCGTCAGGCGGCCTGTCGCGAGGCGGTGCGGACCAGCTCGGCGAACCGGCCCGCGAAGGGCGCCCAGACCTCCGCGATGTCGGGGTGCGCGGCGGCGGAGCGGGCGCAGATCGTCTCCCGGTCCCATGGGCTGGCGGCGACGCCGACGACGTCCCGCTCGGCCCACTCCTCGACGATCTCCGGCGTCGTCTCGATGTGGAACTGGATCCCGTAGACGTGCCGGCCCACGCGGAACGCCTGGTGGGCGTACATCGGGCTGCTGGCCAGCAGGGTGGCGCCGGGCGGCAGCTGCGAGATCTCGTCGTGGTGGAACTGGATCACGTCCGGGGTCATCGGCAGCGGCCGGCAGAGCGGGTCGGTGTCGGCGACGTCGCGCTTGGCCACCAGCAGCGCCCCGACCTCGGGCCCGTCGACGCCCCTGCGGACCCGTCCCTCGCCGACCTCGGCCAGCAGCTGCGCCCCGAGGCAGACCGCCAGCGTCGGGACGTCGTCCGCGATCGCCTGCCGCAGCAGCGCGCGGACGCCGACCAGCTCGGGGCTGACCTCCGCCGGGTCCAGCGCCGACTGCGGGCCGCCGAGCACCAGCAGGCCGTCGTAGCCGTCGAGGGTGGCCGGCAGCTCGTCGCCGCCGTCCTCGGCCTGCACGTACCGCTCGTCGAGCTCGAGACCCGCCGCGCGCAGCCACTCGCCGAGGCGGGCCGGCGGATCGGTGCGGCTGGGGACGACGACGAGCAGGCGGGCGGTGCTGGCTGACACGCCGTCGAGCGTAATGGCCGCCGCGCCGGCCCCCGTGGCCGCGCTTTATCGCGATGAAGCGCGCGTGCTCTGTCGCGATAAAGCGCGGCTACAGGCCGGGGAGGTAGCGCTGCAGCTCGAAGGGCGTGACGTTCTTCCGGTAGGAGGCGAACTCCTCCTTCTTGTTGCGCAGGAAGAAGTCGAAGACGTGCTCGCCCAGGGTCTCGGCGACCAGCTCGCTGCTCTCCATCGCGGTCAGCGCCTCGCCGAGGGAGACCGGCAGGTCCTCGTAGCCGGCGGCGCGGCGCTCGGTGTCGGTGAGCGACCAGACGTCGTCCTCGGCCTCCGGCGGCAGCTCGTAGCCCTTCTCGATCCCGCGCAGCCCGGCGGCCAGCAGGACGGCGAAGGTCAGGTACGGGTTGCACGCCGAGTCGGGCGAGCGCACCTCGACCCGCGCCGAGTTGGCCTTCGACGGCTTGTACGACGGCACCCGCACCATCGCCGAGCGGTTCGCCCGGCCCCAGGTCACCGCGGTCGGGGCCTCGGTGCCGGCGAGCAGCCGCCGGTAGGAGTTGACCGTCTGGTTGGTGATCGCGGTGAACTCGCGGGCGTGGGTGAGCAGGCCGGCGATGAACTGCTTGCCCGTCGTCGACAGCCGGATCGGGTCCGACGCGTCGTGGAAGGCGTTGCGGTCGCCCTCGAACAGCGACAGGTGGGTGTGCATCGCCGAGCCGGCCAGGTCGGTGAACGGCTTGGGCATGAACGTCGCGTGCACGCCCTGGGCCAGCGCCACCTCACGGACGACGTGCCGCAGCGTCATGATGTTGTCCGCCATCGACAGCGCGTCGGCGTAGCGCAGGTCGATCTCCTGCTGCCCCGGCGAGACCTCGTGGTGGCTGAACTCCACCGAGATGCCCATCGCCTCCAGCGCGAAGACCGCCTCGCGGCGGAAGTCGTGGGCGACGTTGTGCGTGGACAGGTCGAAGTAGCCGCCGGTGTCGGCCGGCTCGGGGCAGCTGCCGTCGGTGGGCAGGTCCCTGAGCAGGAAGAACTCGACCTCGGGGTGGGTGTAGAAGGTGAAGCCCATGTCGGCGGCCTTGGCCAGCGTCCGCCGCAGCACGTGCCGCGGGTCGGCCCAGGCCGGTGACCCGTCGGGCAGGGTGATGTCGCAGAACATCCGCGCGGTGTCGCTCGGCCGGCCCTCGCGCGCGGGCATCACCTGGAACGTGCCGGGGTCGGGCTTGGCGAGCATGTCGGACTCGTAGATCCGCGCGAAGCCCTCGATCGCCGACCCGTCGAAGCCGATGCCCTCGGCGAAGGCCGCCTCGATCTCGGCGGGCGCGACGGCCACCGCCTTCAGGTAACCGGAGACGTCGGTGAACCACAGCCGCACGAAGCGGATGTCGCGTTCCTCGAGGGTGCGCAGGACGAACTCCTGCTGTCGGTCCATGCTCGCCATGATCCAGTCCGCTCGTTTCCTCTTTGTGACGACGCCGTCTGCCGGCCCTCAGCCTGCCCTGCCGCCGTCCAGTCTCCCCAGCAGGTGCTCGCGCAGCACCACCGCGTTGTTGTGCTCGGCGTCGCGGGCCGCGTACAGCAGGACGACGTCGCCGGCCTCGGCCGCGTCCAGCAGGGGGCGGACGGCGCCCGGGGCGTCGGTGAGCTCGGCGAGGTACCGCTGTCGGAACTCCGGCCACCGCGCGACGTCGTGACCGAACCAGCGCCGCAGCCCGTCGCTGGGCGCCGCGTCGCGGAGCCAGCTGTCGAGCGGCACCTCGTCGCGGCGCAGCCCCCGGGGCCAGAGGCGGTCGACGAGGAACCGCCGTCCGGGCGGCAGGGCCTCCCGGTCGTAGATCCGGGCGAGGCGGATCCGGCTCACGCCGGGGAGTATGCGACGGCCCGGTCCCCGGCGGACAGCCGCTCGGCGAGCCAGGCGGCGTCCTCGCGGACGAAACCGAGCAGCGCCGAGCCGCGGGTCCACTGCCACGGCAGGCCGAGGAAGGCCAGCCCGGGCACCGGGCTGATCCCGCGCTCGTGCACCACCTGCCCGTCGGCCAGCGCCCCGGGGACGTCGAGCCACGAGTGGTCGGGCCGGTAGCCGGTCGCCCACACCACGGCGCCGACGTCGAGCGCGGAGCCGTCGGCGAACCGCACGGTCCGGCCGTCGGCCGCCACCGCCCGAGGCCGCAGCCCGATCCCGAGGGACCGCACCCGGCGCCACGTCGTCCCGACGACGAGCTCGCGCGCGCGGAACCGCCGCCCCAGGCGCGAGTCGGCGCGGACCCCGACGAGGCCGAGCGCGGTGAGCCACCAGAACAGGTCCCGGCCCAGCGGCCGCTGCGGCACCGTCTTCGGCCGGGTGCCGACGGCGACGGTGACCGCGCGACCCGCGCCGGCCAGCTCCTCGGCGATCTGCAGCCCCGAGTTGCCCGCGCCGACGACCAGCACCGACCCGGCGGGGACGTCGTCCGGACGCCGGTAGCCCGCGCTGTGCAGCTGCGGCACCTCCGCGCCGAGGCCGAGCGCCGGCACGTGCGGCGTCTGGAACGGCCCGGTGGCGACGACGACCTGCCGCGTGGCGATCGGCCCGGTCGTCGTCTCGGCGCGGAAGCCGCCGGCGGCCCGGGACAGCCGGGTGACCCGGGTGCCCAGGCGCACCGGCAGGTCGAACGCCTCGGCGTAGGCGGCGAGGTGGTCGGCGACCTCGTCCTTGGTCGGGTAGGTGCCGGCCGGTGCCGGGAAGGCCATGCCGGGCAGTCCGTCGTACTCGGCGGCGGTGAACAGCCGCAGGGAGTCCCAGCGGGAGCGCCACACGTGCCCGATCCGGTCGCCCGCGTCGACGACGAGGGACCGGGTGCCGGCGCGCTCCAGGTGCCAGGCGAGGGCGAGACCGGCCTGGCCGGCGCCGATCACGAGGACGTCGAGCGGCTGGTCGAGGTTCGAGGTCATGCCGGGACGCTAGGAACCGCGCCTGTTCCTCGGACCGGCGAAATCACCGGGCTTGGGGTGCCTGGGTCAGTCGAGGGGCAGCGCGGCGAGCTCGGTGCGGCTGCTCACCCCGAGCTTGCTGAACACGTTGCGCAGGTGGAAGTCGACCGTGCGGGGGCTGAGGAACAGCCGCGCGGCGATGTCGCGGTTGGTCAGGCCCTGGCGGACCAGCGCGGCGACCTGCTGCTCCTGCGCGGTGAGCGCGGGCAGGGCGGCGTCGTCCCGGCGGCGGGCGGTCTCACCCGAGGCGCGCAGCTCCTGCCGGGCGCGCTCGGCCCACGGCTCGGCCCCGAGGTCCTCGAAGGTCTCCAGCGCGGCGCGCAGGTGGCTGCGGGCGTCGACGCGGCGGCGGGAGCGGCGCAGGAACTCGCCGTACGCCAGCTGGGTGCGGGCCCGCGCCGGCACCCGCATCGACCGCGCGTGCGCCTCCAGCGCCCGTACGAAGTGCGCCTCGGCCGCCGCGCCGTCGGCGCGCACCGCGCGCCCGTGCTCGGCCAGCGCCGTCGCCCACGCCGAGCCGGTGGCCTCGGCGAACCCGGCGAGGTCGGCGAGCCACTCGTCGGCAAGGTCCGGCCGGCCGGCGTGGACGGCGGCCTCGATCCGGTCGAGGCCGGCCCAGCGCCGCACGATCGGGTGCTCCAGCTGCTGCAGGTACCGCAGCGAGGCCGCCGTCCCCGCGCCGGCGCGCACGGCCCGGGCCCAGCGCGCCAGGTCGGGGACCGTGCCGGCCAGGATCCCGAGCGGATGGCGCGCGATGACCTCGTCCAGGGCGGCCAGGTGCGCGTCGGCCGCCGCGGCGTCCCCCCGCCACGCCGCCACCAGCGCGAGCACGGCCAGCGGCAACCCGGTGAGCCCGCGCTGGCCGGTGCTCTCGGCCAGCGGCAGCGCCTCGGTCGCGCCGGACACCGCCGCGGTCCACCGGCCGGTCGCCAGCTGCGGGAGCGCCCGCCGGGTCAGCGCGTACAGCACCATCACCAGCGCGCCGGTCCCGCGGGCCCGCGCCAGCAGCCGGTCGTCGAAGCGGAACGCCGCGCCGTCGTCCCCGATGTGCACGGCGGCGATGCCGAGGTTGGGCAGCAGGTCCTGGTCGTCGTCGGCGAGCTGTTCGGCCAGCACCAGCGCTCGGTGCAGGTGCGCCGCGGCCGACGGCCAGTCGCCCGCGGCCACCGCGGCCAGGCCGCGCAGCAGGTCGTCGAAGCAGCGCTCCCGCATCGGCGCGTCCGGCGGCGGCACCGGCACGAGGGACGTCGGGTCGATCCCGGTGCCCGACCGCGCCCCGAACGCGGCCAGCGCCGAGGCGAACATGGCCATCTCCCGGGCGCGCTGCTCGTCGGCCGACGCGACCTCGGCCGCGGCCTCCAGCACCAGCCGGTGTCCCAGGTCCAGCGATCCGGTGTTCCACTCGATCCGCGCCCGCAGCCGCCGGACGTCGGCCAGCAGCTCCGGCTCCTCCGCCTGCGCGGCCGCGGCGTCGGCCAGTGCCCGCGCCCGGGCCGGCTGGGCGGCCAGCCAGGCGCAGCGCGCCGCCGTGTAGAACCGCTGCGCCCGGGCCTCCCGGCCCGCCGACAGCTCGGCGGCCCGCTCGGCCGCGGCCGACGCCGACTCGTGACCGCCCCGGTGGTGGGCCCGCTCGGCCGCGCGGTCGAGCTCCGCGACCACCGCCTCGTCGGGCTCCGCGACCGAGGCCGCCAGGTGCCAGGCCCGGCGGTCCGCGTCGTCGGCGGTGGTGGTCATCGCCGTGGCGAGGGCGCGGTGCACCCGTCGCCGCTGCGTGCCGGTCGCGGCGCCGTAGACGGCGGAGCGGACCAGCGGGTGCCAGAGCTCCGCCGTCCCGCCCCGGAAGCTGACCAGCCCGGAGCGCTCGGCCGCCTCCAGCCCGTCCTCCCCCACGCCCAGCTCGGCGACGGCGCCCCGGACGGTGGCCACCCGGCCCGAGTCGTCCGCCGCGGCGGCCAGCAGCACGGTCTGCGCGTCCTCGGGCAGGCGCCGGCAGCGGTCGAGGAACGCCCGCTCGACGCCCTCGGTCAGCGGCAGCCGCTCGGGCAGCGCCGCCGTCCCGGCCAGCTGGTCGGCGCCCAGCGCGCGGGTCAGCTCGACCAGCGCCAGCGGGTTGCCGCCGGTGCTGGCCAGCAGCGTCTCGCTGACCGCCGGCGGCACCGGCACACCGGCGCGGTCGCTGAGCAGCGCGCGGGCCGCGTCCGGGTCGATGCCCCCGACGTCGACCGCCGGGAGGTCCCCCGCGTCGAAGGTCCGGACGTCGCCGGTGCGGGCGGCGAACAGCACGCCGACGTGCTCCAGCTCCAGCCGGCGGGCCACGAACAGCAGCGCCCCGGCGGAGGCCTCGTCGAGCCAGTGCGCGTCGTCGACGACGGCGAGCACCGGCTGCCGCTCCCCCGCCTCCGCCAGCAGGCTCAGCACCGCGAGGTAGACGAGGAACCGGTCGTCGGCGCCGCCCTCGACCTCCCCGAAGACGGCGCGCAGCGCCCGGGTCTGCCGCGCCGGCAGCCGGTCGGCGCAGGACATGACCGGGCGCAGCAGCCGCTGCAGCGCGGCGAACGGGAGCGGGAACTCCGACTCGATCCCCTGGGTCCGGAGGACGGTGAGCCCGTCGGCGACGGCGTCGGCCAGCAGGGCGGACTTGCCCACGCCGGGCTGCCCGCGCAGCACCAGCGCGCCGCCGCGGCCGGCCCGCGTCCGCTCGATCAGGTCGGCGACCGCGGCCCGTTCGGTCTCGCGGCCCAGCAACACGGGTCCGAAGCGTAGTTGCGGCACGGGATCGGCCGGGACGGCGGCGACCTCCCGGCGCGGCGGCGGCCACCCCGGCCACATCCCGGTGATGAACCTGGCGATTTCCCCGGCGCCAGCAGGGTGCCGCGGGACCGAGTCTCGGTCCGTCCGATCACCCCGATCCAGGAGTTCCGATCCCGATGCTCACCAACACCCCCCGCGCCTTCGTCGGCACGACCACCTTCCAGGTCACCGGCATGACCTGCGACCACTGCCGGCGCGCGGTCACCGAGGAGATCGGCCGCGTCGACGGCGTCACCGGCGTGGTCGTGGACGTGCCCACCGGCACGGTCACCGTCTCCGCCGAGCGCCCGGTCGACCGCGCCGACATCGCCGCCGCCGTCGACGAGGCCGGCTACGTCCTCCTCCCCTGACCCGCCGCCACCCCTGGAGACCCCCGATGAGCACGCTGCACGCGCACCGCCTCAGCACGAAGAAGTTCGTCCTGCACTACCTCGAGATGGTCCTGGCGATGGCCGTCGGCATGGTGGCCCTGCACCCCGCCTGGTCGTTCCTGCTCGACGCCCTCGGCGCGTCGTGGCTGATGCACAACGACTACACCGGCGCGCTGATCATGGCGACCAACATGACGGTCGCGATGTCGGCCTGGATGTGGTTCCGCGGCCACGGCCCGCGGCCGATCGCCGAGATGGGCATCGCGATGTACCTGCCGTTCGTCGTCCTGTTCCTCCCCCTGGCGCTCGGCCTGATCACCTCGGGCGCGCTGCTGCTCTGGGGCCACGTCGGGATGCTGTTCGCGATGGCGCTGGCCATGGCGCTGCGCCCGGCCGAGTACGCGCACTGCTGAGGACGCCGGCCATGACCACCACCACCGCACCCACCGTGTGCGACACGTTCACCGTCGGCGGCATGACCTGCGCGTCCTGCGTCGGCCGGGTCGAGAAGGCGCTGCGCCGGGTCGACGGCGTCCGCGAGGCCGCGGTCAACCTGGCCACCGAGACGGCGACCGTGGAGTACGACGCCGGGCTGACCGGCCCCGCCGACCTGTCCGCGGCGGTCGCCAGGGCCGGCTACAGCGCGACGCTGCGCCGTCCCGACCCCGAGCCCGCCGCGCACGACACGGAGCCGGAGGACGACGGGCTGACCGCCCTGAAGCGCCGCTGGCAGGTCGCGCTGGCGACCGGCCTCGGGCTCATGGCGGTCATGTACGTCCCGCTCTACCTGGACACGATGGACTGGCTGATGCCGGCGATCCTCGTCGTCGCCACCGTCGTGCAGTTCTGGGCCGGCCGGGACGTCTACCGCGCCGCCTGGGCCGCCGCCCGGCACCGCAGCACGACCATGAACACCCTCGTCGCCCTCGGCACCGGCGTCGCCTACGGCTACAGCGCCTTCGTGACCCTCTGGCCGGGGCAGGCCGAGAGCTGGGGCCTGCCGCTGCACGTCTACTTCGAGACGTCGCTGATCGTCATCGCGCTGGTGCTCATGGGCCGCTGGCTGGAGGCGAAGGCGAAGAAGCGGACCGCCGCGGCGATCACCGCGCTGGTCGGCCTGGCCCCGAAGACCGCCCGCGTCCTGCGCGGCGACGTCGAGGTCGACGTGCCGGTCGAGCAGGTCGTCGCCGGTGACCTGGTGCGCGTCCGGCCGGGCGAGAAGGTGCCGGTGGACGGCGTGGTCACCGCCGGCCGCACCGCGGTCGACGAGAGCATGCTGACCGGCGAGAGCCTGCCGGTCGAGAAGAGCGTCGGCGATCCCGTCATCGGCGCGACGCTCAACCGCACCGGCTCGGTGGTGCTGCGCGCCACCGCCGTCGGCGCCGACACCGCGCTGGCCCAGATCGTCCGGCTGGTCGAGGACGCACAGGGCGCCAAGGCGCCGATGCAGCGGCTGGTCGACCGGGTCGCGGCGGTGTTCGTGCCGACGGTGCTGCTGCTGGCCGCCGCCACCTTCGCGGTGTGGGCGCTGTTCGGGCCCGAGCCCGGCCGGCTCACGATGGCGATCACCACGACGGTCGCCGTCCTGATCATCGCCTGCCCGTGCGCGCTGGGGCTGGCCACGCCGACGGCGGTCATGGTCGGCACCGGCCGCGCCGCGGAGCTCGGCGTCCTCATCGGCAACGGCGAGGCGCTCGAGCAGGCCCGGCGGCTGACCGCCGTCGTCCTCGACAAGACCGGCACGATCACCCGCGGCCGGCCCGCCGTCGTCGACGTCGCCGTCCGGCCCGGCTGGACCGAGGCCGAGGTGCTGACCCTGGCCGGCGCCGCCGAGACCGGCAGCGAGCACCCGCTGGGCGAGGCGATCGTCGCGGCGGTCCGCGAGCGCGGCCTGCCGCTGCCGGTCGCGGACTCCTTCGAGGCCGTGCCCGGCCGCGGCGTGGACGCCGTCGTCGCCGGCCGGCGGGTGCGCGTCGGCAACCGGGCCCTCCTGCGGGGGAGCGACCTGGGCGGGCTGGACGACGCCGCGCGGGCGGCCGCCGCGGCCGGGCGGACGCCGATGTTCGTCGCCGTCGACGGCGAGGCCGTCGCGGTGGTGACCGTGGCCGACCCCGTCCGGCCCGAGTCGGTGGACGCCGTCGCGCAGCTGCAGGCGCTCGGCCTCGAGGTCTGGATGCTCACCGGCGACAACGAGGCGACCGCCCGGTCGGTGGCCGCCCAGGTGGGCATCGCGAACGTGATCGCCGACGTGCTGCCCGCGCAGAAGGACGCCGCGGTCGCCCGGCTGCAGGCCGACGGCCACGTCGTCGCGATGGTCGGCGACGGCATCAACGACGCCCCGGCGCTCGCCCGGGCCGACCTCGGCATCGCCATCGGCACCGGCGCCGACGTGGCGATCGCGGCGTCCGACGTGACGCTGATCGGCGGCGACCTGCGCGGCATCGTGTCGGCGATCGCGCTGTCGCGGCGCACCGTCGCCACGATCCGGCAGGGCCTGGTGTGGGCCTTCGGGTACAACGTGCTGCTCATCCCGGTCGCGGCCGGCGCCCTGTACTGGTGGGACGGGCTGCTGCTCGACCCCGTGCTGGCCTCGGCCGCGATGGCGATGAGCTCGGTCAGCGTGGTCACCAACGCGCTGCGGCTGCGCCGGTTCCGCCGGCCGGCCTCCCCCGCGGAGATCGCGTCCCCGCCGCTGCGGACGCGGCTGTCCTCCGCGGCCTATCTCGCGACGGTCGCCGTCGTCGCGCTGGCCCTCGGCGCCGGGTTCACCTGGGCCTCGCGGACCGAGGCGGCCACCCGCGGCATGAACGGCCTGCTGGCCTGGACCGAGTCGACCGGCATGCCGATGCGGCCCGCGATGAGCGAGATGATGACTGCCGAGGTCGAGGCCGGCGAGGCGGCCGAGGCGGGGCTGTCCGTCCGGCTCGGCGTCCCGGCCGACGTGCGCCCCGGGCGGCCGGCGCGGATCACCGCGACCGTCGTCGACGAGGCCGGCCGGCCCGTCGAGGACCTCACCCGCAGCCACCAGGCCTGGATGCACCTCATCGCCACCCGCGCGGACCTGGCGACGTTCGCCCACGAGCACCCCCGGCCCACCGGGAACCCCGGCGAGCTGGCCGTCGACCTGGTCTTCCCGACCGCCGGCGAGTACGTGGTCAACACCGAGTTCCGGCTGCGGGGCGAGATGGCCGACCTGCACCAGCGGCAGGTGGTGACCGTGCGCGGCACGGCGCCGGCGGCCGAGGTCGCCTCCCCCGGCCCGCGCAGCGTCGTCGTGGACGGCGTCCGCGTGCAGCTGCGCGGGGACGCCGAGGTCGGCACGCCCAGCGACCTGGAGTTCGTGCTCACCGACGCGGCGACCGGCCGGCCGATCGACGACCTGCAGCCCTACCTGGCCGCGGCCGGGCACATCGTGGTCATGCGGGCGGACGGCGAGACCTTCGCCCACGAGCACGCCGAGGTCACCGACCCCGACGGCCGGCCGGTGTTCGCCGTCCCGGGCACCCGCTTCGGCCCCGAGCTCGACGTGCACGCCGATTTCGACACCCCCGGCGTGTACCGCCTGTGGGCGCAGTTCCGGCTGGCCGACGGCCGGGTCATCACCGCCCCGTTCACCGTGAGCGCGTCGTGACCGCCGACGTCCGCCGGCTCGGCGCGTCGCTGCGCACGAAGGTGATCGCCGCCTGGCAGCCGGACGCACCAGTTCCGGCTTAGCATGTGGGCGCCATCACGGGGCGCCGCGGCACGGGCGCGACCTGCGCGTCCGCCGCGGCGCCGGTGGCGGAGGGCGAGATGGACGCCGTTCTCGCAGTGCTCGTGGTCGTGCTCCTCGGCGTGGCGGTGCTGGCCGGGCTGAGCGTCCGCGTCGTCAACCAGTTCGAGCAGGGCGTGGTCCTGCGTTTCGGCCGCCTGCGCGGTGAGCCCCGCGGCCCCGGGCTGACCTTCATCGCCCCGGCCGCCGACCGCATGCACAAGGTGAACATGCAGGTGGTGACCATGCCGGTGCCCGCCCAGGAGGGCATCACCCGCGACAACGTCACCGTCAAGGTCGACGCGGTCGTCTACTACAAGGTCTACGACCCGGTGCGGGTGGTCGTGGGCGTGCAGAACTACCAGGCCGCGATCGCGCAGGTGGCGCAGGCGTCGCTGCGGTCGATCATCGGCAAGAGCGAGCTGGACGACCTGCTGTCCAACCGCGAGCGGCTCAACCAGGGCCTGGAGCTGATGCTCGACAACCCGGCCGTCGACTGGGGCATCCACATCGACCGCGTCGACATCAAGGACGTCGCCCTGCCCGAGTCGATGAAGCGGTCGATGTCGCGGCAGGCCGAGGCCGAGCGCGAGCGCCGGTCGCGGGTGATCACCGCCGAGGGCGAGCTGCAGGCCTCGGAGAAGCTGTCCCAGGCGGCCAGGGTCATGAGCGAGCAGCCCGCGGCGCTGCAGCTGCGGCTGCTGCAGACGATGGTCGAGGTCGCCGCGGAGAAGAACTCGACCGTCGTCCTGCCCTTCCCGGTGGAGCTGCTGCGCTTCCTGGAACGGGCGACACCTCCGGAGCCGTCATCGACCCCGGAGGTGCCCGCTGCCCGTCCGGCCCCCGAGCTCGCGCCGCCGTCGCCGAACGGCCACTGAGCCCGGTCCGGCGGTTCAGACCCCGGCGGTGTCCCGCTGCGGCTCGACCGCGGCGGAGGCGACCGGCGCGCTGCGCCGGCGGGCGCCGAGCGCCAGGGCCACACCGGCGATGCCGGCCAGCAGCCCGACGACGCCGAGGACCAGGGCGGTCACGGCCAGGCCGTTGCCGTCGTCCTCGGTGCCGGTCGCAGGCGTGGTGGCCGCGGGGGCGGCGTCGTCAGCGGCCGCGGCCAGCGACAGGGTCGGCGCGGGGTGCTCCGGCTCGGCCTGGCCTTCGACGCTCGGCTCGACCCAGGCGACCTCGGTGCCGTCGTCGTAGCCCTGGATGGCGGGGAGGGTGAGGCTCTCGGCGTCGGGCAGCGGGCCGGCGCTGATCGAGAAGGACTGGTACTCGCCCGGCTCGATGCCGGCCCCCGGGTCGGCGGTCCAGGTGACCTGGCTGACCGCCTCGGTGACCTGGTTGCCGTCGTCGTCGGTGACCGGCGGGTCGACCGGCGTCTTCTCGACGGCGGCGGTCCAGCCGGGCACCGGCTTGACGCTCACGAAGGCAAGCGGCGTGTCGGTGGGCAGCTGCACGCGCAGGGACGTCGTCGAGGCGGTGTCGCTCTCGGTCGGGACGCGGAAGGTCAGCTCGCCGAACCCGCCGGCGGCAGCGTCGTTCGAGCCGACGCTGACGTGCGCCGATGCCACCCCGACCCCGAGGACCAGGACGGCGACGATGGCTGCCAGAGCAGCCACGGCGGCACGGCGAAGACGAAAGAGCACAGCAACCCCCGGGGTGCAGCCGGTCCGGCCGGTGCCGGTCCGCTCGGGAACGATGATCGTGGCGGGGAGGCCCGGGGTTCCTCCCCCAGGCCGATGTCCCGCCGATCCCCAAAGTGGGTGGCCGTGGCCGACTCCGGTGCCAGACTCGGCCGGTGGAACCGCGCCGGCTGCTGCTGATCCGCCACGCCCAGGCCGCCCAGGGCGGCGCCGACGCGGAGCGGCCGCTGACGCGGCAGGGCGCGCAGAACGCCGCGGCGATCGGGGCCTGGCTGGCCGGCGCGCGGCTGACGCCCGACCGGGTGGTGGTGTCCCCCGCCCTCCGCGCGGCGCAGACCTGGGAGCGCGCGGGCGGCGAGCTGCCCTCGGCCCCCGAGCCGATCAGCGACGAGCGCATCTACGACAACACCGTCGACGCGCTGCTCGCCGTCCTCCGCGAGACCCCCGAGGACGTGCGGACCCTCGCCCTCGTCGGCCACAACCCGTCGATCGGCGAGCTCGCGGGCGTCCTCGACGACGGCCGCGGCGACCTCGGCGACGGCTTCCCGGCCGCCGCCCTCGCGGTGTTCGCCCTCACCACTGCGTTCGCGGCCATCGCGCCGGGCACGGCGACGCTGCACGACTTCGCGGTGCCGCGCGCCTGAAACCCGCGCAGCACGTGGCCCCGCCCAGGTCGAGACCCGCGTCGGTGATCTGTCGGGGCACAGCCGCCGACCCCCGTTCAGGACGCCGCCTCGTGTGCGCTCCTGCGGCACGCTGGTCAGCCGACGCTTCCGCTGAATTCGTTCACCCCTACTGGGAGCGCGACACGGCCAGGATTCGGACCCTTCACCGCCGTTCGAATGGAACGCAGGTGACGCCGACGTGACGGCACATTGACGGCGCGGTGTGACGATGATGCTTCACGTCCTGCCCTGCCGGCACGAGCAAGGAAGCGCCGAGCCCGACGCGTCCCCTCCAGAGGAGTGAAGGCGACATGTCCTGGGAAACCAATGGCAATCAGAACATCAATGGGAACAACAACTTCCTGGGCACGCGGAACAATGCGCCACTCGTCATCAGGACGAACACGGACAACACTCCCGGCAATCTCGAAGAAGTTCTGCGAATCACGGCTTCCTCCCCGGCGGCAAGGGGTCGGGTCGGCATTGCGACGACAAACCCCACGCAGCAGGTGACGCTGGGGGCCGGTAATGTCCAACTGCCCGATGCGCAAAGCGGGAACGACGGCAATCTCTACTTCGGCGGGCGCACGGACGCCGGCGAGACCGGACTTCGGTTGTTCGGCGGAAACGTCAACGGAAACATCCCGGCCGGCTTCATCGACGTTCGATCGACGGACCCCCGAGACGGGTTGCGAATCCGCGTCGACACGACCAACGGTGGCACGGAGAGACTGCGAATCAGGGCGGATGGCAATGTCGGAATAGGAACGGACGCGCCCGGTCAGCGGCTGACGATGGGGGCCGGCAACGTCCAACTGCCCGATGCGCAAAGCGGGAACGACGGCAATCTCTACTTCGGCGGGCGCACGGACGCCGGCGAGACCGGACTTCGGTTGTTCGGCGGAAACGTCAACGGAAACATCCCGGCCGGCTTCATCGACGTGCGATCGACGGACCCTCAAGACGGGCTGCGAATCCGCGTCGACACGAACAACGGTAGCGCGGAAAGGCTTCGGGTCACCTCGGTCGAGGTGCGTTCGACGGTCCCGTTCGCCGGACCCGGTGCCCCGTCGGACGTGCGCGCGAAGACCAACATCCGGCCGCTCAGCGGCATGCTGGACAGGCTGGAGAACATTCGGGGCGTTGCCTTCGACTGGGTCGATGCGCCCGAGGTGACCGGCGGAAGGTCGGGTCGGCCGGGCATTGGAGTCATCGCGCAGGAGGTGGAGGCGGTATTTCCTGAACTCGTCCAGGAGTACGGCGACATCGGGTACAAGGCGGTCGACTACAACGGCTTGATCGCGGCCTTGCTAGGAGCTGCGAAGGAACTCCGTGCCCAGGTGGAGTTCCTGCGTTCTCGGATCGAGACATTGGAGCGGGTCAAGTAGCGGCCCCGAGTTCACGTGCCGCTTTCATCAGCCTGCTCGCCCTCGTCCGGAGGCCGCTGACGTCGTGTGGACGCCTGCCGTCGTCGGCCACACCCGTCGATCGGTGCCCAGCGCCTGAACCCCGCCCCCACGTGGCCGCCCCACCTGCGGCGGGACGAGGATGGAGGCGTGGACGAACAGCAGCCGGTGCAGCTGCGGGTGGCCCTGGCCCAGGTCGACACCCGCGTCGGTGATCTGTCGGGCAACGCGGAGCTGGTGACCCGGTGGACGGCGAAGGCACGGGACGCGGGCGCGCACCTCGTCGTGTTCCCCGAGATGACGCTCACCGGCTATCCGCCCGAGGACCTCGTGCTCCGCGAGTCCTTCGCGCGGGCCAGCGAGGACGCGCTGGTCCGGCTCGCCGGCGACCTCGACCGGCAGGGGCTGGGCGGCACCGCCGTCGTCGTCGGGTACCTGGCGCACACCGAGGGCGTGGGCCCGGCGCCGGTCGACAGCCCGCCCACCGACGAGGACGACCGCCCCGGCGACGCCAACCCCCGCCGCGGCGCCCCCCGCAACGCCGCCGCGCTGCTGTGCGGCGGGGAGGTCGTGGCCCGCTACTACAAGCGGCACCTGCCCAACTACGGCGTCTTCGACGAGGCGCGCTACTTCGTGCCCGGCAACGAGCTGCACGTGGTGCGGCTGCACGGCGTCGACGTCGCGCTGACCATCTGCGAGGACCTCTGGGTCGAGGGCGGCCCGTGCGGCGTCGCCGGCCAGGCCGGCGTCGACCTGGTCGTCTCCCCCAACGCCTCGCCGTACGAGCGGGCCAAGGACGACGCGCGGCTGCCGCTCGTGCGCCGCCGCGCCACCGAGGCGCACGCGCCGGTCGTCTACTGCAACCAGGTCGGCGGCCAGGACGAGCTGGTCTTCGACGGCGACTCGATGGTCGTGCTGGGCGACGGCGAGCTGCTGGCCCGGGCGCCGCAGTTCGTGGAGCACCTCATGTGCGTGGACCTGACGCTGGACCGGGCGGCCGTGGCCGAGCGGCGGGAGGGCCGGATCGGGCCGATGACGGTGGTCCGGCACGTGGTCTCCGAGGAGCCGGTCGAGCCGTTCGAGGCGCAGCCGTGCTCGATCGCGAACCCGCTGGAGGACTGCGAGGAGGTCTGGCGGGCCCTGGTGCTGGGGCTGAAGGACTTCATCGACAAGAACGGCATGCCCTCGGTGATCCTCGGGCTCTCCGGTGGCATCGACTCGGCGCTGGTCGCCGCGATCGCCGTCGACGGGCTCGGCGCCGACCGGGTGTACGGCGTCGGGCTGCCGTCGAAGTGGTCGAGCGAGCACTCCCTCGCCGACGCCGAGGACCTCGCCACCCGGCTCGGGCTGCACTACTCGGTCGTGCCGATCGCGCCGATCGTGGAGGGCTTCGAGAAGCAGATCGAGCTCACCGGGGTGGCGGCGGAGAACCTGCAGGCGCGCGTGCGCGGCACGCTGCTCATGGGCCTGTCCAACCAGCACGGGCACCTGCTGCTGGCCACCAGCAACAAGAGCGAGGCGGCCGTCGGCTACTCCACCCTCTACGGCGACGCGGCGGGCGGGTTCGCCCCGATCAAGGACCTGCCGAAGACCCTGGTCTGGGAGCTGGCCCGCTGGCGCAACGCCTACGCCAGGAAGCACGGGGAGACCGAGCCGATCCCGCAGAACTCGATCGACAAGCCGCCGTCGGCCGAGCTGGCGCCCGGGCAGAAGGACAGCGACTCGCTGCCCTCCTACGACGAGCTCGACGCCGTCATCGGCGACTACGTCGACCACGACCTCGGCATGGCCGAGCTGCTCGAGCGCGGGCACGACCCGGAGGTGGTGGCGCGGGTCCTCCGGTTGGTGGACATCGCCGAGTTCAAGCGCCGGCAGTCGGCACCGGGAACGAAGATCTCGATGAAGGCGTTCGGCCGGGATCGGCGCCTGCCCATCACCAACCGCTGGCGGGAGAGCCTGCCCAGCGTCCGCGAAGGAGCGGCATCGCACTCATGACCGAGAGCGTCCTCTACGGCGGGCAGTCCTCCGCCCGCGTGCGCGTGCACCACCTGCAGCAGGCCAAGGAGCGCGGCGAGAAGTGGGCGATGCTCACCGCCTACGACACCAACAGCGCCGCGGTCTTCGAGGAGGCCGGCATCCCGGTGCTGCTCGTCGGCGACTCCGCGGGCAACGTCGTCCTCGGCTACACGAGCACGGTGCCGGTGACCCTCGACGACATCCTGCTGATGACCAAGGCGGTCACCCGCTCCACCAAGCGGGTGCTGGTGGTCGGGGACATGCCGTTCGGCACCTACGAGGCCGGGCCGGCTCAGGCGCTGGCCAACGCCATGCGGCTGATGAAGGAGGGCGGCGCGCAGGCGGTCAAGCTCGAGGGCGGCGTCCGCGTGGCCGCGCAGATCCGGGCGCTCACCGAGAACGGCATCCCGGTGATGGCGCACATCGGGTTCACGCCACAGAGCGAGCACGCCCTCGGCGGCTTCCGGGTGCAGGGCCGCGGCGCCGGCGCCGACCAGTTGCTGGCCGACGCGCACGCGGTGCAGGAGGCCGGCGCGTTCGCCGTCGTCCTGGAGATGGTGCCCGCCGAGCTGGCCACCCAGGTGACCAAGGAGCTGTCGATCCCCACGATCGGGATCGGCGCCGGGGTCGACTGCGACGCCCAGGTGCTGGTGTGGCCCGACATGGCCGGGCTGACCGGCGGCCGCGTGCCGCGGTTCGTGAAGCAGTACGCCGACCTCCGCGGCGAGCTGCTGCGGGCGGCCCGCGAGTACGCCGACGACGTCCGCAACGGCACCTTCCCGGGCCCGGAGCACTCGTTCGAGTAGGACGCCGGACCGGCTTGTGCCGCACCCTGAGGACGGCCAGGGTCGGGCCTCATGCGGGTCCTCGTCGTCGCCTCGCCGCTGACCGGGCACGTGCTCCCGCTGCTCCCGATCGCGACCGCTCTGCGCGACGCCGGGCACGAGGTGGTGGTCGGCACCAGCGGTGACGGCCTGGCGGCCTGCGCCGGCGCGGTGCCGACGGACGACGTCGCCCCCGACCTGCGGATGCGGCCGCTGTTCCTGCGCCTCATGTCGCGGCATCCGCGGCTGGCGCGGGAGGAGATGGCCGGCCGGGGCGGGACCCGCGTCGTCGGGCTGCTGTTCGCGGCGGTCGGTGAGCGGATGGTGGACGGCGTCGTCGAGCTGGCCGGGCGGTTCTCCCCCGACCTCGTGCTGCACGAGCCGCTGGCGGTGGCCGCCGCCGAGGCCGCCGCCCGGCAGCGGATCCCCTCGGTGCTCGTCGACGCCTCGCTGTTCGACGCGGAGGAACTGCTGGCCGCGACCGTCGCCTGCTACGCCCCGCCCCGCGGCGCCGACGGCTTCCCGCCGCCGGCCGAGGTCCTCACCACCGCGCCGTCCAGCCTGGTCGGCGGACGCCGGGGCCGGCCGATGCGGTACGTGCCCGCCACCGGCGAGCGGCCGTTCCCCGAGGACCTCGCCCGCCCCGGCGACCGGCCGCGGGTGCTGGTCAGCCGCAGCACCGTCGCCGATCCGCGCCGGGACCGACTGATGACCACGGTCGCCGAGGCGGCGGCCGGCACCGACCTCGACGTCGTCCTGGTCCGGCCGGACCGCTGGGTCGCCGAGCGCGAGCTGCCGCCGAACGTCGCGATGACGGACTGGCTGCCCTTCCCCACCGTGCTGCCCGCCGCCGCCGGCATCGTCCACCACGGCGGCGCGGGCACCGTGCTCACCGCGCTGGCCGCCGGGGTGCCGCAGCTCGTCGTCCGCGGCGCCGGCGACCGCCGGGTCAACGCCGACCTCGTCGCCGCCCGTGGCGCGGGCCTGGCCGCGGACCTGGCCGACCTCTCCCCCGCGCTGCTGGAACGCCTGGTCACCGACCGGAATCTGACCGCGGCCGCCCGCGAGGTGGCCGCGGAGATGGCGGCCATGCCGCACCCGGCCGAGCTGGTGCCGGTCCTGGCCGAGGTGGTGGCGAGCCGGGCGGGGCACTGATCCACCGGCCGCCCCGGCGCCGCACTGGTGATGTCGCCCGGCCGGCGCGGGTCGTCCCGCCGGCCGGGTGGCTCTGACCGGCGCTGCGTCTCACCCCGCCTGCCGGGTGTGCACCGCGCGGGTCGTGAGCAGGAGGTAACCGACGGCGTTCAGGCCGAGGGCGACCGTGTACATGCCGGCCTGCACGACCGGGTCGTGCACGTCGAGGCCGAGCGGCGCGAACAGGTAGTGGCCGAGGAAGCCGCCGGAGTAGGCCGGTGCCCCCGCATCGGCGCGCAGCGCGAGTTCGAGTCTGGTCAGCGGGCACGCGGCGCCGGCCAGGTTGACCGCCAGGATCGCCAGCGCGACCGGTGCGTGCACGTACGCCAGCCGGCGCCAGCGCAGGGCGAGCAGCGCCCCGCACAGCATGAACAGGACGGCGGCGCCGTGCAGCACCGCCACCGCGTCCGCGGCCGCCAGGAGCACGGCGTCAGTCTGGCACCGCCGGACCCGCGTCGAGGTCACCTTCCCACCGGCTGATCCGCCGGTCCGTCCCGCGGCGCACTGTGCGCATCCGGCCCGACCCGCGGGCCGGCCCTGGAGGGGATCCGTCATGACCGAGGCCAGCACCCTGCACCAGCAGATGCTCGACGCCGTCACCCAGCGCGACTACGACGCGCTGCGGGGGGCGCTGCACGCCGACTACACCTACATGGCCGGCGACGGGAAGGTGCTGCCCGGGCCCGAGGCCGGGGTGGCGGTGGCGCAGGTATTCCTGACCGCGTTCCCCGACCTGACGTTCGAGGTCCGCGGCCGGTACGCCTGCGGGGACGACGTGTCGGTGATCGAGATGACGGCGCGGGGCACCCACCAGGCGGAGCTGGAGGGCATCCCGGCCACCGGCCGGTCCGTCGAGGTGTTCGTCTGCAACGTCATCGAGACCAGGGACGGCAAGGTCCTCCGGGAGCGGGAGTACTACGACGCGATGTCACTGCTGCAGCAGCTCGGCGTCGTCCCCGAGACCGCCTCGGCGTAGCGCGGTTCAGACGTCGGTGATGCGGACGCCCGCGTGCGCCTTGTAGCGGCGGTTGACCGACACCAGGTTGATCGTGAGCGCCTCGACCTGGCGGGCGTTGCGCAGCCGCCCGGCGTAGATGCCGCGCATCCCCGGCAGCCGCCCGGCCAGCGCCTGCACCAGGTCGGTGGCCGCCCGGTCGTCGCCGACCACCATCACGTCGCCGTCCAGGGTCGGCTTGGACAGGTCCTCCAGCAGCACCGCCGACAGGTGGTGGAAAGCCCCCACCACCGTGGAATCGGGCAGCAGTGCCGCGGCCTGCTGGGCGACGCTGCCCTCCGCCACGTCGATGACGTAGGCGCCCAGCTCGTCGAAGCCCATCGGCACCACGCAGTCCACGACCACCTTGCCGGCCAGCGGCGCGGCCAGGTCGCGCACCGTGTCGGCGTGCCCGCCGAAGGGGACGGCGATGATCACCAGGTCCGCCGCGCCGGCCACGTCGGCGTTGACGCCGCCCTGCACGGAGACGTCCGCGCCCGCGAAGGTGGCCGCCCGCTCGGCGACCTGCGCGGCGATCTCGGTGCACCGGCCGGCGTCCCGCGAGCCGAGCAGGATCCGCTGCCCGGCCGCGGCCAGCCGCACCGCCAGCCCGCGGCCCTGCGGACCGGTGCCGCCCAGCACCCCGATGACGAGTTCCTCGACCGCGCGTCCGCTCGTCACGTCTCCCCTTCCCGGGGCGCCGCCGCGGCGTCCCGGGCCGCATCATGCCGGGTGGGTCAGTCGCCCTCCCACCGGCGGTCCTCGGCGGTCAGGCGCTCCTCGCGCTCGGCGACCGACTGCAGCGCGTGCTCGGCCTCCTCCCGCGTCGCGTACGGGCCCAGCCGGTGGCGCTCGGCGCAGCCGTCCCGCGGCTCGACGGTGTGGTGCTTGAGGCAGAAGAACCAGGGACCCTGCTCGGCCATCAGTCGTCTCCTTCTCGCGTCGACGCTGCTCAGACAACCACGCGGACGCCGGTCCGCCATCAGAGGTCCACGTTCACCTGGTCGTGCCGGGCGTAGAACGCCGTCCGCTCCTCGGGGGTCAGGTCCGCCGGACTGCGGCCGCTGTTGCGCAGCTCCGCCACCTCGGCGAAGAAGTTCTCCCGCGCGATGCCGGGCGCGAACAGGATGAGGAACGACGTCTCCTCGTCCCCGTCGTTGCGGAAGCCGTGCACGCCGGTCTCGTGCACCAGCGCGAAGTCCCCCGGCCGGTAGGGCTGCCACGACCCGTCGGCGTACACGGTCAGCTCGCCGGTGAGCACGTAGAACGACTCGGAGAACGTCTGGTGGTAGTGCGGCGGGGCGCCGGCGGAGCGCGGCGCGACCCGGTACTCCACCAGGCCGTACCGGCCCTTCGTGACCCCGCCGGTGGCGACCATGCGCAGCGAGCTGGTGGCCCCGTTGGCGACGAGCGGGTGGTCGGCGAAGGTCCGGACGTCGATCAGCGACGGATCGGGATGGGACATGTCGGACACCCTGGCACCGCCGCCCACCGGTGGCAGCCGGTGAGGACGCCGCCCCGCACCCCGCCTCCGGGCGACCCCCACCCGGGTGATCGCGCAGCGGAATCCCCGCAGATCGCGAGAAGTACGGCATCCTCTCCGGTGATGCACGGGGGCCAGGTGGTGGACGCGGATCACGGGTCCGGGCTGGCCGCCCTGAGCCGGGGACCGGAGCACCGGGTCGCCGCGCTGACGCTGGCCGTGCTGCTGTTCCTCGGCGGCGTCATGGGCTCGGTGAACCTCTTCGTCGACGGCATGATCCACGACGGCGTCCAGGAGTGGGTCTACGGCGGCACGATGCTGTTCTGCATGGCGACGGCGATCGCGCTGGCCGCTCGTCGGCGGGCCACCCGCGCGCAGACCTTCGCGCTGGTGCTGCTCGGGGACCTGATCTACGTCGTGGTGGCGCTGTGCGTGCAGGACGCCGTCCGCTACGCCACGCCCCTGATGCTGCTGTTCCCGGCGTTCGTCGCCGCCTGGTTCCTCGGCCGCTGGCAGCTGGCGGTCAACCTCGCCGTGACCCCGCTGGCCGTCCTCGTGGCGATGTGGACCAGCTACCCCCACGCCACGGGCCTGGCCGTCCAGGTCGCCGTCAACGCCGGGATGCTCGACGCCGCCGCCGTCGGGCTGTTCGTCCTGCGCCGGCGGGTCCAGCGGCTGCTCGAGGCGACGGAGGCCCTCACGGTCCGGGACCCGCTGACCGGCCTCTACAACCGCCGCTACCTGGAGGAGCAGGCGCCGCGGGTGTGGCGGCAGGCCCGCCGCGACGGCACACGGGTGACGGCGATGGTGCTCGACCTCGACCACTTCAAGCGGCTCAACGACGCCCACGGCCACGCCGCCGGCGACGCCGTGCTGCGCGCCGTGGCCGCTGCCCTGTCGGCGAGCGTCCGGCCGGCCGACGTCCTCGCCCGCACCGGCGGGGAGGAGCTGGTCGTGCTCGGCATGGTCAGCGACGGCGCCGAGGCCCGCCACCTGGCCGAGCGGCTGCGCGCCGCGGTCTCCGCCTGCCGCACCGACGCCGGGCACGGGGTGACCGCCTCGATCGGCGTCGCGCTGACCCGGCCGGTGGACGGAGAGGACCCCCGCGACGGCCTGTGGCGGCTGATCGACCGGGCCGACGCGGCGATGTACGAGGCCAAGCGGCAGGGCCGCGACCGTGTGGCGGCCCTGCTGGTCCCGCACCCCCGCCCGGCGCGCGCCGCGGAGCCCTTCGCCGACAGCCAGGCCAGCGACGTCGCCTGAGCCCGGTGGCTCAGCTCGACCGGTGGCATTGCCGGTTCTCTGCTTCGCTGTCGGCATGACCCTCGTCGTGCCGGATCCGACGCGCACGGTGCCGCTGCCGCTGCGCGAGCAGGCCGACGTCCGCGACCGCTGGCTCACCCAGCGGTTGCTCGACCTGCTGCCCGGGCTGATGGACCGCGCGGGCATCGACCTGTGGCTGGTCATCGGGCGGGAGTACAACGAGGACCCGGTGCTGGCCACGCTGCTGCCGGCGACCTGGCTGTCGGCGCGCCGCCGCACGATCCTGGCCCTGCAGCGCAGCGACGACGGCGTCACCGCCGCGGCGGTCTCCCGCTACCCGGTCGGGCAGTTCCTCGCGGCGTGGTCGCCGGACGAGCACGCCGGGGTCCCCGCGGAGGAGTCGCAGTGGGCCGAGGTCCGGCGGATCGTGGCGCAGGCCCAGCCGCAGCGGATCGGCATCGACGTCTCGGCCGACGCCGCGCTCGCCGACGGGCTCTCGCACACCGAGCACGGGCTGCTCACCGAGGCGCTGGGCTCCTACGCCGACCGGCTGGTGTCCGCGGAGGAGCTGGCCGTCGGGTGGCTGGAGACCCGGCTGCCCGAGGAGATCGCCGTCCTGCACACGCTCAACCGCCTCGCCCACCAGGTCATCGCCGAGGCCTACTCCCCCGACGCGATCACCGTCGGTGTCACGACGGCGCTGGACCTGGCCTGGTGGATCCGGCAGCGCTTCGCCGACCTGGGCGCAGGCGCCTGGTTCCAGCCGACCGTCGGCCTGCAGCGCGCCGGCGTCCCGCTGGTCGAGGAGCGCGGGACGACGCTGCCCGCCGTCCCCTACGACGCCGTGATCGAGCCCGGTGACCTCGTGCACTGCGACGTCGGGCTGTCCAGCCTGGGCCTGACCACCGACACCCAGCGCAACGGCTACGTGCTGCGCCCCGGCGAGACCGCCGCGCCGGCCGGGCTGCAGGCGGCGATGGCCGCGGGCAACCGGATGCAGGACCTGACGACGGCGGAGCTGCGGATCGGGCGCACCGGCAACGAGGTGCTGGCCGCCGCCCGCGCCGCGGGGGCGGCCGAGGGCCTCGACGGCGACGTCTACTCGCACCCGGTCGGCTACCACGGGCACGGCGCCGGCCCGGCGATCGGCCTGTGGGACCAGCAGGACGGCGTCCCGGGCACCGGCGAGCGCCGCCTGCGCCCCGACACCGCGTACGCCCTGGAGTTGTGCGTGCGCGTGCCGGTGCCCGAGTGGGACGGCCAGACGGTCCGGATGGCGCTGGAGCAGGGCATCGCCCTCACCGACCGCGGGGTCGAGTACCTCGACGGCCGGCAGACCGAGCTGATCCTCATCCCCGGCGGCTGAGCGGCCGCGGACGGCTCACTTCTTGCGGGCGTCCGCGGTCTTCCTGCCGTTCGCCTTCTGGATGGCGTCGACGAGTTCCTTCTTCTTCATCTTCGTCCGGCCGGAGATCGACAGCCGCTTGGCGACGTCGAGCAGGTGCTCCTTCGACGCGTTGGCGTCCACGCCGCCCTTGGTCTTCCTCCCCGTGTTCCGCCCGCCGGCGGCCTGGGCGTCGGACGGGCCCTTCCTGCCGCCGGACTTCCGCTCCCAGTGGTCGCCCACCTTCTCGAAGCTGTGCTTGACCGCCGCCCACGCGACCTGGTTGGCGCGCCGCTCGTCGCCGTACTCGTCGGCGGCGGAGTCGTGCGCCTTGGCGAAGGTCCGCTGCGCCTTGGCCGGCGAGCGCCGCAGCGTGCTGGGCAGCTCGCTCTTCTTCGCCGTGCCGTTCTTGGTCGTCTTCGGCATGGACCGCTCCCTCCGGAATCACCAGCGGCCTACCCGGCGGTGGCCGAGCTCATTCGTGCAGGTCAGCCGTTCGGGGGAAGGCCGCCGCTCATCCGTCGAGGTAGCGCGACCAGAAGCCGCGTTCCTCGTCGGTCAGCGGCCGCGAGGTGTCGGTCGCGACGTCGAAGACCACGAGGACGGCGTCCAGCCGGATCGCCACCTGACCGTCCTGCACCAGCTCCTGGCGCATGGTGAAGGACTTCGTGCCGAGCCGGGTGATCCAGCTGGACACGCACAGCCGCTCGCCGGCGCGGTAGTACAGCTGCCGCAGGTAGTCGACCTCGAGCCGGGCCAGGATGACGTCCGGCTGCCGCCCGGGAGCGGCAGCCGGTGCCTCGCCGGCCAGTGTCAGGCGGGCGTCCTCGAACAGGCTCAGCGCCCGCGCGTGGTTGACGTGCCCGTAGGAGTCCGGGTCCGACCAGCGCAGCTGGACCGGGTGCTCGTGCCGCGCGCTCAGGGCAGGTCCGCCGTGTCCGAGGACTGCCGGTGCCCGCCCTGGGCGTCGTCCGGGTCGGGATGGACGGTCCGCTCCTCGGACTCGGCGAGGATCACCTCGGCGGCGACCTCCTCCATCCCGCTGCCCTGGAGTTCCTTCTCCTCCGGGAGCAGCTGGGCGCGGGTCTCGATGTTGTCCTCGGTGACGTTGGCCAGGGCCTCGGGGCTCGGCTCCTTCTGCGTGGTCATGCGGGCCTCCTCAGAAGCGCTGCCGGCGCGGTGGCCGGCTGGTGCGGATCGCTCACGCGTCCGGCCCGCCCGGGGTCGAGGCGTCGGTGAACCGGAGGACGGCGGCGACCGGGATGTTCCCGGGCAGCGCCGACCGCGGGACGACGACGACGCCGGCCTTGGTCGCCACCGCCGCGGCGAGCAGCGCCCGCCCGGCCGGCACCGCGTGGCTCTCCTGCGAGCCGAGCGCCTGCAGGTCGCCCTGGTCGACGCCGAGCTCGAGCGGGGAGCCGCCCACGAAGAGCTGCTCGTCGTCCTGCGGGGAGCCGAGGACCAGCGTCTCGACCTGGTTCTTCCGCAGCGCCTCGACCACCGGCGCCGTCCCGGTGACCGACAGGCCGTGCGCCGCGGCCGCCTCGATCTGCTCGACAGCCCGGGCCTCCTCGTGCGCGTCGTGCTCGGCGAGCAACTCGGCCGCCCGCCGGTCGATCGGCTCGCGGTCGGCGCCGGCCGCGCGGCCGCCCTCGTCGAGGGTGACGACCTGGTCCTTCCACGAGTCGCCGGCGTTCTCCAGGAGGTGCTGGCGGGCGCGGACGTCGCCGGCGACCAGCACGAACTTCACCCCGCCGAGCCGGCGGACGTAGGAGGTGATGTGCGCGGCGACCTGCGCGGCGTTGCGGTCCCACGCCTCCTCGGCGCTGTTCTGCCAGTGGTCGTGCGCCCAGCCGCCGACCTTGACCTTCTGGATGTGGAAGGTCTCGCCGTCGACCTGCTCCTCCACGGGCTCGCCGGCGAAGCCCGACACGGTGATGTCGGCGCCCACCCGGTCCATGACGACGACGATGTGCGGGACGCGGCCCGGCAGCGCGCCGAGCACCGGCAGCAGGTCCGGCTGCGGCGACCACTCGGCGACCTCCGTCCGAGGCTGGTCGACCAGCGCCTCGTCGAGCAGGACCGACCCGTCGGCGGCGACGACGACGGCCCGCCCGCGCAGGGTCCCGGCCACACCGCCCGCGTTGCCCTCCAGCAGCCGGCCGCGCACCGCCTCGACAACCGCCTCCGGCGCACCCTGCTCGGTCAGCTTCTCGCCGACCGCCCGGACGCGGAGGTCCAGCTCGGCATCGGCGGTCGCGGTCGTGTGCGTCACGTCCGCGCACACCGTGGCGTAGGGCCCGGGGCTGCTGAAGACGGTCTCCAGGAACGACACGTCCATGAGGGGGGACAACTCCTCGGATCGGTTCGGGGGGCGACTCGCGGGGCGCGCACCGGCACACCCCGTCGGAATCGCCGCCTACCCACCGATCGCTCACTCACACGCCGTGTCGGATCCCGGGGGCAGGGGTAGGCGGTCGGCATGACCGAGCGCGACACGCTGCCCCTGCCCGACTACGACCACCTGCCGATCGGCGGGTTGACGTCGCGCATCCGCACGCTGGATGCGGCGGGGGTGCAGGCGCTGCTGGACTACGAGCGGGCACACGGCAATCGGCTGCAGGTCGTGCAGGTGCTGCAGAACCGGCTCAGCGCGCTGAAGAACGGCGCGCAGCCCTCCGGCGGCGACCCCGCGGCCGATGTCGCGCCCGAGCCCGCGGCCGGCGGGTCGAAGGTGTCCGAGGCGACCAGCGGCCCCCCGATGAACCCGCCGTCCCACGGCGACCCGAGCAACCCGACCCAGCCCCGTTGAGCCGCTCCTTCCGGGCGAGATCTGCACACTCGCGCTCTTCCGGCGGCCGAAAGGGGCGAGTGTGCAGATCTCGCCGGGTCAGCCGCCGCTGAAGGCGTCGACGATGTCCATGGCCGCGGGGCCCAGCAGCACGATGAACAGCGTCGGCAGGATGCAGAGGATCAGCGGGAAGATCACCTTCACCGGGATCTGCATCGCCTTCTCCTCCGCCCGCTGCCGGCGCTTGAGCCGCATCTCCGCGGCCTGGGTGCGCAGCACGTCGGCGATGGAGATGCCGTAGGCGTCGGCCTGGACGACGGCGCGGATGAATCGGCGCAGGTCCGGGACGCCGGTGCGCTCGGCCAGCGCCAGGTAGGCCTCCCGGCGCGGCTGGCCGACGGCGATGTCCTGCAGCGTGCGGACCAGCTCCTCGGCCAGCGCACCCTTGCCGTTCTGCCCGGCCCGGGCCATCGCGGCCTCGAAGCCCAGCCCGGCCTCGACCGCGATCGTCATCTGGTCGAGGGTGTCGGCGAGCTCCAGCGCGATCGCCTGCTGCCGCTCCTGCCCCCGGCTGTAGAGGAGCAGCTCCGGGACGACGTAGGCGACGCCGGCGACGACGACCATGCCCAGCGCCAGCAGCAGGCTGGGCCGGGCCGAGACGAGCAGGAGGCCCAGCGCGCCGGCGACCGCGGCAAGCACGATCTTCGCGGCGACGACCCGGCCGAGCGGCCACGCGGCGGGCCGGCCGGCGGTGCCGAGCAGCCGGTTGATCCGGTGCACCGTGCCGGCGGGTGTCAGCGCGCGGGCCAGGCCGGCGAGCGCCCCGGGCCCGGGGCGGGCGGGCGCGCCGGCACCGCCCGCGGGGTCCAGCCCGCGGACCAGGTTGTCCCGGGCCTGGACGGCGGCCCGGCCGGGGCGGGCGAACAGCGCCCAGCCGACCAGCGGCAGGGCGAGGGCCACGGCGCCGGCCGCGGCGAGCACGGAGGGAGGCAGGCTGCTCATCAGAACCGGATGCTCACCATCTTCTTGAGCCAGAACCCGCCGACCACGAGCAGCAGCGCGGAGAGGGCGAGCATCCCGTAGCCGAACACGGTCTCGGTGAACCCGGCGAGGTAGCCGGGGTTGGTGACCCCGATGAACCCGCCGATGCCGAACGGCAGCGCCATCAGCACGACCGCCGACAGCTTCCCCTCGGCCGACAGCGCCTTGACCTGCCGGCGGATCGCGTTGCGCTCCCGGATCGTGTGGCCGACCGCGTCCAGCACCTCGGCCAGGTTGCCGCCGACCTCGCGGTGGATCGCGATCGCCTGCGCCACCCAGGTGAAGTCGTCGCTGCCCATGCGCTCGGCGACCTCGTCGAGGGCCGCGTTGAGATCCCGGCCCACCCGCGTCTCCACGACGATCCGGGTGAACTCCTCCGAGGTCGGGGCGGCGGCCTCCTGCGCGACCGAGTCGACCGCGCGCAGCAGGCTGTGCCCGGCCCGCAGGCTGCTGGCCATGAGCTGCAGCGAGTCGTCGAGCTGGTCGGCGAAGGCCGCCTGCCGCCGTCCCGCCTTCACCGACAGCAGCAGCTTGGCGCCCAGCGGCGTCAGGACGGCGAGCAGCAGGCCCAGCAGGACGCCGCCCAGCAGCGTGCCGAGGGTGCCGGCGACCAGGGTGGCCAGCCCGACGGCGAGCACGAAGTCCGGCAGCGACGTCGCGATGCCCGCCCGCTCCAGCGCGGCGGTGCCGGAGGCGAGCCGGCCGCGCCTGGTCAGCGCCTTCTGCACCGCGGCGCCGGCCGCCGCGCCGGCGCCGGCGAGCGCCGAGGGCGGCGGCGCGAGCGAGGGGTCCAGCCGAGCCAGCGGCACCTTCGCCGGCGCCGGGAGGACGACGAGGGTGAGCAGCAGCAGCGCGCCGAGCACCGCGGCCAGCCCGACCACGAGCAGCGCCGTCATCAGGCCCAGCCCCGGGCCCGCGGCGGCTCGGCCGCGCCGAACACCCGCGGCGAGAGCGTGATCCCCAGCTCGGCGAAGCGGTCGGTGAACCGCGGCCGCACGCCGGTCGGCACCGGCTTGCCGAGGAAGCGCCCCGCGGGGTCCACGCCGGCGGAGTAGTCGAAGAGGAAGGCGTCCTGCAGGGTCACCGTCTCGCCCTCCATGCCCTGCACCTCGGTCACGTGGGTGACCCGCCGCGTGCCGTCGCGCAGCCGGGTCAGCTGGACGACGACGTCGACGGCCGAGGCGATCTGCTCGCGGATGGCGCGCAGCGGCAGGTCCATGCCGGCCATCAGCACCAGCGTCTCCAGCCGCGCGATCGCGTCGCGGGGCGAGTTGGCGTGCACCGTCGACAGCGACCCGTCGTGGCCGGTGTTCATCGCCTGCAGCATGTCCAGCGACTCCCCGCCGCGGCACTCCCCGACCACGATCCGGTCCGGCCGCATCCGCAGCGAGTTGCGGACCAGGTCGCGGATGGTCACCGCGCCCCTGCCCTCGATGTTCGGCGGCCGCGACTCCAGGCGGACGACGTGCTCCTGCTGCAGTTGCAGCTCGACGGCGTCCTCGATGGTGACGATCCGCTCGCCGTCGGGGATGAACGACGAGAGCACGTTGAGCAGCGTCGTCTTACCGGTGCCGGTACCGCCGCTGACGATCACGTTGAGCCGGGCCTCGACGCAGGCGTGCAGCAGCTCGGCCATCTCCGGCGAGAGAGTGCCGAAGTTCAGCAGGTCCTCGACGGTGAACGGGTCCTTGGAGAACTTGCGGATGGTCAGCGTCGACCCGCTGAAGGCCAGCGGCGGGATGATCGCGTTGACGCGGGAGCCGTCGGTCAGCCGGGCGTCGACCAGCGGCGAGGACTCGTCGATCCGCCGTCCGACCCGGGAGACGATCCGGTCGATCACCCGGCGCAGGTGCTCCTCGCCGGTGAACCGGACGCCGGTGCGCACCAGCTTGCCGCCCTGCTCGACGTAGACCATGTCGGGGCCGTTGACCATGATCTCCGTGACCGTCGGGTCGTCGAGCAGCCGCTGCAGCGGGCCCAGGCCCAGGACGTCGTCGGCCAGCTCGGCGGTCAGCCGCTGCCGCTCCTCGCCGGACAGCGGGACCTTCTCCTCCTCGACCACGGCGTCGAGCTCGGCGAGCACGAGCGCGCGCAGCTGCTCCTCGGCCACCGTGGGGTCGGAGAGCCGGCTGCCCATCCGCTCGAACAGGGCCTTGCCGACCCGGTCCTTGAGCCGGGTGAGCGCGTCGGTCGGCGGCGGCGGGGGCGGGGCGGCGACGGCGGGACGCGGCGGGGGCACGGCCGCTCCTGCCGTCGGGTGCTCGGGGACGGGCGGGCGGCCGCGGGCGGCCTCGAGCCGGGAGGCGAGGTTCACGACGCCGCCCGGTGCCTGGCGCGGCGGCTCTGCTTGAGCGGCGTCGCGGCGAAGCGGGCCACGAGCCGGCGCAGCTCCTTGGTCATCGGGTCCTTCGTGCCGTTCTCCAGCAGCGGGACGCCGCGGTTGGTCGCGGTGGGGGCGGCCTTCGAGCGGGGCAGGACGACGTCGACGCCGGTGCCGATCGTCGTCTCGACGTCGCGGACGGACAGCCCGCCCTTGGCGTCGGCGAAGTTCATGACCACGTGCCGGCCGGCCGGGATCATGCACAGCTCGCGCAGCACGTCGAGCTCCTTGCGCAGCCCGCGGACGCCGGGGACGTCCATGCTGGTCAGCATCACCACGTCGGTGGCGCGGTCCAGCGCGGCCAGCGTCTGCTCCGACAGGCCGGGCGCGGTGTCGACGACGACGTAGCGGAACTCGCGAGCCAGGGCGGCCAGCAGCCGGGTCACGTCCTCGCCGGTCACGCCGTCGCCCGCAGCCGGCGACTCGGCGCCGCAGACCGCGTAGAGGCCGCTCGGGTGCTGGGTGAGGAAGGTCTTGAGGACCATGGTGTCCTCGCTGGCCGGCCCGCGGACGACGTCGGGCAGGCTGTACTCGGGGACCAGCCCCAGCGCCGACGCGACGTCCCCGAACTGGACGTCGAGGTCGACCAGCACCGTCGACTGCGGTGCGGCCTTGGTCAGCCCGATCGCCAGGTTGGCCGACACCGTCGTCTTGCCCACGCCGCCCTTCGGCGAGGCCACCGTGATGACCCGGCCGGTGTAGCGGGCGGTCTCGGTCGCAGGGCGCAGCACCCGGCGCCGGCCGGTGGCGGCCGCGGCCGCGCGGTCGATGGCGCCGCGCAGCGCGGCGGCGTCGACGTCCGGGGGCACCAGGTCGCGGATGCCGGAGCGCATCGCCGCCTGCCACAGCTCGGGCAGGGGCTCGGTCAGCAGGACGACGCTGATGCCCGGCGCCTGCGCGTCCAGCCGGGCGGCGAGGGACAGCGCCTCGGCCGGCTGGGCGCCGGGCCCGATCACCAGGACGTCGGGCAGCTCGCCGTCGACGAGCTGCTCGAACAGCCGCGCCGGGTCG
This sequence comes from Geodermatophilus sp. SMS 5-13, assembly GCF_059428245.1. Taxonomy (NCBI): domain Bacteria; kingdom Bacillati; phylum Actinomycetota; class Actinomycetes; order Geodermatophilales; family Geodermatophilaceae; genus Geodermatophilus; species Geodermatophilus sp. SMS 5-13. Next base: position 2,136,872 of record NZ_CP165729.1, on the reverse strand, counting down.
CCCGGCAGCCGCCCGGGCGGCAGCACGGACAGGTCGCCGTCCGTCGCCTCCTTCACGCGCAGGGCGAGGTCCTCCCCCGCCGCCGCGAGCACGACCCGGCTCACTGGTAGACCTCCGTGTAGACGTTGTCGGGCGTGATGACGGTGGTGTCGCCGTTGTCGGCGTCCTCGGGCTCGAGGGACAGCCAGACGGTCCCGTGCTCCATCCCGAACACGATCGGCTCGCCCTCCTCGGCGGTGACCGCGAACGTGATCATGAGTTGCTGCGTCGGCGGGGCCGAGGCGCCCGAGTCGTCGGCCGCGGCGGTCTCGGTCGTGGCGGCGGCCGGCGCGCCCTGCACCTGGGTGACCAGCACGTGGTGCAGGACGGCGTGCGTCGCCCCCTCGATCGACACGTAGACGCCGACGGTGTCCCCGGCAGCGAGCCGTCCGCCGACGGCACGCTGCGGCTCGAGCAGCACGCTCAGCTCCTGGTCGCCCGGCGGCACGTCGACCGTGCCGGGGGCGCGCAGCTCGTCCGGCGCCGCGAACCGGGCGGCGAGCAGCGGCTCGCCGGGCTGGAGGTCGACCGTGGCGACGAGCCCGGCCAGATCCGCCAGGTCGGTGACCGAGCCGGCGGCGACGGCCTTGGCCGGCAGCAGCTCGCTGCGGACCAGGCCGCCGAGCTGGTCACTGGGCGTGCCGGCCGGCACGGTCCGGTCGACCACCAGGACGGACACGGTCTGCACGCCGGCCAGGGCGCGCGCGTCCGCCCCGCGGACGTAGGCCACCAGGACCACGGTGCCCACGAGGGCGAGCACGAGCGCCGCGAGGGCGGCGAGGATGCGTCTCAACGGCGGCCTACCTGATCAGTCGCAGGATCGCGGCCCCGAGGTCGGGGCCGTCGTCGGTGAAGGTGAAGCGCTCCGAGGCGTCGACGAAGCGGGTGAAGTAGCCGGCGATGCAGCGGTCGCTGCCGCTGCACGGCTTGTTCCAGCTGTACTGGCCGGCGAAGTAGAAGCCGGTGATCTTGAAGGCCGCGTAGCCGTAGACGTGGTACCAGGCGCCCGACCCGGTGCCGCCGGCCTCGTCGAAGATCGGCAGGAGCACGGTGCGGTTCTGCAGCGCCGCGAAGTCGTCGGGCGAGCAGCCCTGCGGCACCGAGTTGCCGGTGGACGACGGCGATCGGCCGTTCAGCGCGCTGGCCGCCTCGCAGTTGTCGTCGGCGACCAGCCAGCCGAAGCCGCCGGGGACGAACAGGTGCGAGGGGCCCGTGCAGCCGGTGTCGGACTTCTTGGGGAACTCGATGGTGCGGGGCGTGGTGCCCGAGGGCAGGCCGCCGCCGGTCTGGGCGGCGAACTCGCACCACGAGAAGACCAGCGGCAGCTGCGCGACCCCCGCACCCGGGGTGCCCCAGGCCACCGTGGCGCTGGCCGAGACCTGGGTCGACTCGATGCCGAGCACCGGCGCGAACCAGTGCTGGGTGGGCTTGTCGCCGGTCACCGTGACGCTCATCGGCGAGTTCGCGAGCACGGGCGGCGCGGTGCTCACGTCCGGGTCGTTGGCGGCGACCAGCGCGGACGCGGTCGCCAGCATGTCGCCGCAGTTGCCGCGGGCGCAGTCCCCGGCCACGGCCAGGGCGGCGGCGTCGGCGGCCACCTGCAGGCGGGCCCGCTCGGCGTACACAGCGCCGATGTCGACGGCGAGCGCGGTGAAGCCGAGCATCGGCACGAGCAGCAGCGCCAGGAGGACGGCGGAGGCGCCGCGCTCCTCGGCGAGGCGGGCGCGCACCCGGCGGGTCAGCCGTTGCATCGCATGACCCCCGTGCCGGTCAGGTCGACGCCCGCGCCGAAGAAGTCGGTGAAGAAGGGGTGCCGGTAGCTGATCGTCACCCGCACCGAGGCGCCCGGGGTGTAGACGGCGGGGCAGGACTCGGGCTCGAAGTCGATCTGCCCGTCGGTGATCGCCGGGTCGAGCGAGGAGGCGACCGAGCGGATCATGTCCCGGGCCTGCGCCTGGTCGTTCTGCAGCGCCATCGTCCGCACACCCTCGCGGGCGGCGGCCGAGAGCGTGCTCTGCACCTGGAACGCGCGGCCGAACTCGGCGATGCCGATCACGAGGACGATCAGCAGCGGCACGATGAGGGCGAACTCCACCGCGCTGGCGCCGCGCTGGTCCCGCAGTCGCTGCCACATGGCCGTCCTCCCTTCCCTGCCCGGTCGTCGTCGTCATCGCGGCCGGACCTCGGAGGGGTCCGGATGCACACCGGCGCAGCGACCCTTCGGGGTGAGGGCCGCTGCGCCGGAAAGGTGCGATCAGCCGGCGGCGGGCGCCGTGGTCGAGCCGCTGGGCAGCTTGTTGCCGATGGTGTCGAACAGGCCGTCGAGCTTGTTGCCGAGGACGATGACGGCGGCGATGATCACGACGGCGATCAGCCCGACCATCAGGCCGTACTCGACAGCGGTGGCGCCCTTCTCCTCGCGCTTCAGGCGGTCCTGGGCCATGGCGGCGAGGGTCACGAAGGTGGCGTAGGCCTTGTGCATGGGGTGCTCCTGGGGGGTGGCGGCCGGCCAGGCCGGGTCGGGTGACCCGTCGTCGCGGCTCGGGAGGGGACGTCGGTCGAGCTCGCGCCGAACTGAAACTTCTTCAGCCGTTCGCGGGACCTCCACCACGCGACCGGTCTACCGGTCGGAGGCCGCGGTGACGCTGCGTGACCGCTATCCGGCGAGCGTCGTCCAGCCCAGGGCCAGCGCGGCGCCGATCAGCATCGCCGGGCCGAACGGCAGCTCCCCGCGCAGCCCGACGCGGCGCGTGGCCAGCAGCACCAGCGCCAGCAGCGCCTGGACGGCGAAGCCGGCCGCACCGCCGAGCGCGACCGCCGCCCAGCCGAGCCAGCCCAGGTACAGCCCGAGCAGCGCGGCCAGCTTCACGTCGCCCATCGCCAGCCCGCTCGGCGCGATCAGCGCCAGTACCAGGAAGACGGCGAAGAGGACGACGGCGCCGAGCACCGCGCGCAGGAGCGACGTCCACTCCCCCTCCGCGGCCGCGGCGCCGGTGAGCAGGACCAGCCCGGCGACGCCCGCCGGCAGCAGCACCCGGTTCGGCAGCAGCCGGTGCCGCAGGTCGAGGACGGCGAGCAGCACCCCGACGACGCCGAGCACCAGGAAGGCGGGCAGCTCCCAGGTGGGGCCGAGGCACAGCGTCACCAGGCCGAGGACCAGCCCGGTGGCGAGCTCGACCCACGGCGGCCGGACGGCGGGGGCGGCGAGGCGCCGCTCCTCCCACGGGAAGGCGCCCGCGGCCCGGTTGACGACGGCGCCGACCCCGAGACCCAGCACACCGACGGCGAGCGCAAGCAGCACGGTCGCCGTCGTGAACACGAGGGCCAGCCTCGCACGGGCACCGCACGCCGCCCGGGAGGCCGATCGGTGAGCACCGACCCGCCGCTGGCCCGCCGGCTGGGCACCGCCGACGCGGTGCTCATCGGGCTGGGCTCGATGCTCGGCGCGGGCGTCTTCGCCGCCTTCGCCCCCGCCGCCCGCGCCGCCGGCACCTGGCTGCTCGCCGGGCTGGCCCTGGCCGCGGCCGTCGCCTACTGCAACGCGACGTCCTCGGCGCAGCTGGCCGCGCAGTACCCGACCTCCGGCGGGAGCTACGTGTACGGCCGCGAGCGCCTCGGCCCGTGGTGGGGGTTCCTCGCCGGCTGGGGGTTCGTCGTCGGCAAGACGGCGAGCTGCGCGGCGATGGCGCTGACCTTCGCCGCCTACGCCGTCCCGGCGGCGTGGCAGCGGCCGGTCGCGGTGGCGGCGGTGCTCGCGCTGACGGCGGTCAACTACCGCGGCGTCACGCGCACGGCGGGGCTGACCCGCGTGCTGGTCGCCGTCGTCCTGGTGTCGCTGGCCGTGGTCGTGGCGGCGGGCCTCGGGCAGGCGGACGCTGGCCGGCTCAGCGACTGGGGCGCCCCACCGGACGGCTGGTACGGCGTGCTGCAGTCGGCCGGGCTGCTGTTCTTCGCCTTCGCCGGCTACGCGCGGATCGCCACGATGGGCGAGGAGGTCCGCGACCCGGCCCGGACCATCCCCCGCGCCGTCCCGCTGGCGCTGGGCCTGGCCGTCGCGGTGTACGCGGTCGTCGCCGTCACCGCGCTCGCCGTCCTCGGGCCGGAGGGTCTGGCGAGCGCCCGCGCGCCGCTGGCCGCGGTCGTCGGGGACGCCGCCTGGGCCGCGCCGGTCGTGCGGGTCGGCGCCGCCGCGGCCGCGCTCGGGGCGCTGCTCGCGCTGATCGCCGGCATCGGCCGCACCACGCTGGCCATGGCCCGCGAGGGCGACCTGCCGCGCCCGCTGGCGGCGGTGCACCCGCGGTTCCGGGTGCCGCACCGCGCCGAGGTGGCCCTGGCCGTCGCCGTGTGCGCCCTGGTGCTCACCGTCGACGTCCGCGGGGCGATCGGCTTCTCGTCGTTCGGCGTCCTGCTCTACTACGTCGTCGCCAACGTCGCGGCGTTCACCCAGCCCGCCGACCGGCGTCGCTGGCCGCGCGCGCTGCAGGTGGCCGGGGCCGCCGGGTGCCTGCTGCTGGTCGCGACCCTGCCGTGGCCGGCCGTCGTCGCCGGGCTCGCCGTCTTCGCCGCCGGCATCGGGTACCGGCTGATCCGGCTGCGGCTCGGCCGCGCCAAAGGCCGCCGGAGCGGTTACCGTCCGCCGCACAACGGCCAGCGCGAGCCGCGGGAGGGCGGACGAGCATGAGCGTCGACGTCGAGCTGAACGGGATGCCGAACCCGGGCGGCTCCACCACCTTCTCCGATGCCGACCTCACGGCCGGCACCTACTGCTTCCACGTCGGCGCCGGCGGCGAGCTGATCATCCTGGTCGACGACCACGGCGAGAGCAGCGTCGACCGGGTCTACAGCCCGACGGCCTGGCACAGCGTGCGCGGCGACGTCTGGCGCAAGGGCCTGCTGCTGCAGGGCTGACCTCGCGCCCGACGTCAGCGCGCCGGGACCGCTCCCTGGAAGACGGCGGGGAACCGGTAGCCGTCGACGTCCACCGACAGCGTCACGTCGCCCAGCTGGTCGGCGGGGATGGCGAAGGAGTAGACCGCGGTCGCGCTCGCCCCGGGTTCGAGCGTGCCGCCGAAGTCGGCGCTCTGCGCGTCGTAGATCGGGCTGGCCTGCGCCGGCGGCGTTCCGTAGGTGGCCTGCACGACCACGGAGTTGAGGTCCACCGGCGCGCCGGAGTCGTTGGTCAGCTCCAGGCTGAAGACGGTCTGCGGCTGCCCGGTCCGCTCCCCCGGGCCGGTGCCGGTGGTGACCTGCCGGCGCGCGTCGGTCACCCGGACCGTCGCGCCGTCGGACCAGGACGCCGGTGCCGCGAAGTCGGCCGCGGTGACCTCGAGGGTCCGCGCCGACGCCGGGACGCCGTCGCGGGCGACCACCGGCGCTGCCGGCTCCTCCGTCGCCGGGGACGGCGAGGCGGTCGGGCTGTCCTCGGCCTCCTGGGCCGTGGGGGCGGCGGGTGCCGAGGTCGACGCGGCGGCGGCAGCCGGGGCGTCGTCCCCGTTCCCGCGGAGCGCGACGAACCCGACGACTGTCGCGACCAGCACGAGCGCGAGGGCCGGGAGGACCCGGCGGAGCAGCAGGCTCCGCCGGGCCGGGGACGGCGTCACGCGACCGGCCCGGCGCTGAAGGCCGAGAACCGCACGGCGGTGGCCGCAGTGGCGCTCGACGTCCGGTAGGCGGCCAGGCCGACGGCGCCCGGCGCCTGGAGGGCGGCGGTCGTGTCGGTGCGGCTCAGCTGCCAGGCCGCGGGCTCGGCCGACCCGGTCCACACCCGCGCCAGCACCTGCGTGGTGCCGGTGCCCGACACCCGGACGCGCACGTTGAGCGTGCTGCCCGCCGTGTAGCGCAGACCGGTCACGGTCACCTCGCCGTTCGGCCAGGTCTCGGTCGTGCCGACCAGCCGCGACATCGCCAGGTAGACCTGCCCGTCCGAGGCCACCCGGATCCGCACCCGGTACTCGCCCTGGCCGGCGACCCGCCGGCCGGTCACGTAGACGTAGGTGCCGCCGCCGGTCGGCATCGAGCTCAGCGAGAACGCGGTGGTGATGTCCGCGCTGGTCTGCGACACGCCGCCGAGGTACGCGCCGGTGTTGTTGCCCGCCGCCGGCAGGTTCAGCACGCCGGCGCCCGGGGTCACCGACAGGCGGGCGGCCCCGGCCGAGGCCGTCCAGGCGCCCCCGAGGTCCGCCGTCCCCCAGCTCCCGGCGGGCACGGTCCGCGCGAAGCCGTCCTGGGCGAACGGCGCCACCCCGGGAGCGGTCACCGTGACCGTCCGGGTCGCGGTCCCGCCGGCGTTCGCGCTGTCGCGCACGGTCAGCGTGATCGTGTAGGTGCCCGACACGGCGTAGGTGTGCGTCGCCGTGGCGCCGCTGCCCGCCGCGGTGCCGTCGCCCCAGTTCCACGAGTAGGAGGCGATCGGTCCCTGCGCGTCGGCGGACGCCGAGCCGTCCACCGCCACCTGCAGGCCCGTCGGGGTCGCGGTGAACGCGGCGGTCGGCGGGGTGTTCGCCGGGCCGGTGACGGTCACCGTCCGCGACGTCGTCGCGGTCGCGCCGCCGTCGTCGGTCACGGTGAGCGTGACCGGGTAGCTGCCGGGGGCGGCGTAGGTGTGGGTCGCCGTGGCACCGGTGCCCGCCGGGGTGTTGTCGCCCCAGTTCCACGCGTACGCGGCGACCGTGCCCGGCGGGGTGTCGGAGGAGCCCGAGGCGTCCACCGAGACGGTGAACTCGTTCACGGCGCTGGTGAACGACGCGGTCGGCGACGGGTTCGTCGCCGTCCCGGTGGCCGCCGAGTAGTGGCCGGCCACCTGCGCCGCGGTCAGCGCGGCCGGGTACACCGCGACCTCGTCGATCGAGCCGTTGAGGTACGCGGCGGCCGGCCGGTTGGTCAGCGCGGTCGTCGACCCGCCGCCGACCACCCACCACCCGGTGAACTGGGTGTTCATCCGCGTCATGGTCGGGATGTTGGCCACCTGCGCGCCGTCGACGTACAGGGTGGTGCCGCCGGGGTTGGCGGTGGTCGCCACCACGTGGTGCCACCGGCCGTCGTTGACCGCCGCCGGGCTCTGGATCGTCGCCGTGTAGGTCAGGACGTCGCTCTGCGTCCGGGAGTACCCGAACGACACACGGCCCTGGGCGTCGACGTAGAGCGTCCGGTCGGTCGTGCCGCCCGCGCCGGAGGCGGAGTTGCCGTACTGGGCGATGATGCCGCCGGCCGTCGACGTCGTCCGGACCCAGGCCTCCACGGAGAGCGAGGCCCGGGTCTGGACGAACTGCGGGACCTGCTGGTTCGTGACCGCGCGCCCGGTGCTCGTGCCGTTGCCGGTGATCGCGCCGTTGCCCGCGACCGCACCGGCGGTCGTGCGGCTGACGCCGGCTCCCGCGGTGAGGTTGAAGTTGCTCGCCGAGTCGGCGATCGCGGTGCCGGAGGTCTCACCCATCCGCCAGAAGGCGGCGGGGTCGTCGGCCAGGACGGCGGTGGCGTACGGCTGGTCCTGCGACGCCACGGTCACCGTCGGGCTGGTCGTGCTGGTGACGGTGTTGCCGAACGGGTCGGACACCCGCACCGAGTAGCTGGCCGTGCTGCCGGCCGGGCGCGTCTCGGTGAACGTCATGTTCTGCCGGTTCCAGAAGTCGGACTTGACCGTGGTCGTGTGGATCGGCGCCGTGGTGCCGGTCCGGTACAGCGTGTAGGTCAGGGTCTGGTTGTCCATGTCCCAGGACGACGGCCACGTGACGGTGACCTGCCCGGGCGCGTTCGAGGCGGCCGCCGGCTGCATCTGGGCGGCGGTCCGCTCGGGACCGCGGCGGTTGGGCGCGATCGCCGTCGTCGCGACGCGGACCAGACCCTGCTGACGGGCGCCGTTGACGGTGGGGAACTCGCCGCCGAGCACCATGTAGTTGCTGTTGCCGGTCAGCGCCCAGGCCGCCTGCGACTGGCCGGTGTAGGTGCCGGCCGCCAGCGTCGGGAAGAAGTTCAGTACCGTCGGGCAGGGCCGCCCGGCCCAGCTGGTGTAGCGCGGGGTCTGGGTGGTGGCCTTCAGCGTGCAGGTCGGGGTCACCGTGTTGGCGATGACCCGCTGCCACGTCGTCGGCACCGGGTTGGGGTAGCTGCCCGACGTCTCGCAGTCGTGCTGGTGCCCGGCGGTGTAGACGACGCCGCCGGTGGTGAACGTGTCGTACGGGTCGCCGTGGCAGTCGTTCATCCACACCAGGTCGAGGGTGTTGGCGTTGAGCGCGACGGTGCCCTCGATGTTGCCGACCTGGAAGCCGTACAGCGTCACGTAGACGTTGCCGCCGGCCGCGCGCAGGCTGTAGGCGCCGCCCGCGTCGCCGGCGTTGGTGATCCCGAGGTTCTGGGTCCGCAGGTCGGTGCCGGCGGTGTTCACCGAGGCCACGGCGACGGCGTCCGCCCCGTTCACCTGGGAGAACTGCCCGCCGAGGACGACGCGGGTGCCGTCCGGGCTGAGCGCAAGGCCGCGGACGGTGTGGTCGGCCGTCGGCGCCCAGGAGGTGACGGCCCCGTTGGAGGCGTTGAACGCGGCCAGTCGGGTCCGGCCCTGCCCGCCGGCGGTGAAGAACATGCCGCCGGCGTAGACGGTGCTGTTGGTCGCCGCGAGGCTGTAGACCGCGCCGCTGATGTTCGGCGCGAAGGTGGTGAGCAGGGCGCCGGTCGCCGTGTTGAAGGCGGCGACGTGCCCGCGGGCGACGCCGTCGACGGTGGTGAAGTCGCCGCCGACGTAGATGCGGGTGCCGTCCGGCGAGGCGGTGATGGTCCGGCCCTGGCCGTTGAGCGAGTGGTTGAACGAGGTCATCGCGCCGGTGGTCAGGTTGAACGCGACCAGGTTCGCCCGGGCCGTCTCGCTGACGCCCGCGGCCGCACCCGCCGGGCGGGCCCGCGTGAAGCTGCCGGTGGCGTAGACGGTGTTGCCGACCGTGGCCATGGCCCAGACGACGCCGTTGACCTGGACGGTGCCCAGGCCGTCGGCGGCGAAGGTCGCGGGGACGCCCGCGTCCGGCCGGGTGTCGGCCGAGGCGGCCCCCGGGACGACGAGGCTGAGCAGCACCAGCCCCAGCGCCATGAGGACGGCGACCGGCGCCGAAGCGGCCCGCCCCCGTCGATGGGCGCGCTGCGGCGCCGTGATGGCCTCTGCCATGGTGGAACCCCCGTGAACCGCGATCAGCAGGTCTGGCGCGCGGTCCCCCTGCCGGCGACATGACCTTGCGGTCGTCCCCCGACACCGGCGCTAACACCCGCTAGAGACCACGGCTGATTGCGGAGAGTCAACATCGCCTCGCGCGGTGTCGCCCGATCGTGCGGGTGACGCGCGAGTTCCCCCTACGCCCGGTAGAACTCGGCCAGCGCGGGCGCGAGGACCTCCGGTGGCACCTCGTGGAAGCCGCCGGGCAGGCGCAGCCACCGCCCGTCGGGCACGGCGGCGGCGACCGCCTCCACCGTCTGCCGCATCCAGGGCACCGCCGTCCCCTCGCTGGTCACGCCGAGCACCGGAACGCGGATCTGCGCCAGGAGGTCGACCGGCAGGGACTGCTCGTCGCCGCCCATGGCGTGTGCGTCGTGGACGAGGGTCGGGGCGAGGGCCTCCAGGCCCTGCCACATCGGCGTCGCCTTGAACGACGCCACCATCTCGGCGGGCAGGCCGATGACCTGGGTCTGGAAGTACTCGACCAGGCCGGAGCGGTCGCCCCGGTCGACGTAGCCCTGCAGCGTGCCGACGTAGTTCTCCGGCGCCGGGGGCGCGCCCTCGATGCGGTAGGGCGGCTCCAGGACCGAGGCGCGGGTGACCGGGATGCCGGCGGCGACGGCCCGCAGCAGGAGCGCCCCGCCGGAGGAGACGCCGTGCGCGAGGACGGGCGCGCCGGGCTGGACGGCGTCGAGCACGGCGGTGAGGTCCTCGAACTCCCGCTCGAGTGCATAGGGCGCGGTGTCGCCGCTGTCCCCGCGGCCGCGGCGGTCGTACGACACCGCGCGCAGGCCCTGACCCGCCAGCGCCCGCCCGAGCTCCGCCCAGGTGTTCCGGTCGTTGAACGCGCCGCCGACGATCACCACGGCCGGGCCATCGCCCCACACGTCGTAGGCGATCGTCGTCCCGTCCGCCGAGGTCGTCTTCTCCACGTCGTCCTCCCTGTCCTCGAAGGCTTTCTACCGGACAGGACCGGGCGGGAGGGCAGGACTCATCGGCTCCGGTGTGACTGCTCCGAACCGTGCGGCTCGGCGAACGCGGGCAGCAGGTCGGCCACGGTCAGCAGCGCGAGGAACAGGGCGAAGATCACGAATGCGACGGTCATGGCGCACCTCCTCGGTACCGGCTCGACGGTCCCGGTCCCGCCTGGGAGCGCGCTGTGCGCCTGCTGCGCGGACACCGTGAGGCCGCCGACCAGGATTCGTCGCCGCCTGCCGGACCGGATCAGCCAGGACGACGGACGAGTCGGCCTGTACGCCGGGTTCTGTCCTCGGGTGCCTTGCGGCCTCCCGATGGGCGGTCATCCATCTAGGCCTGCCGTTGCCGGCAGGCTCGAGCGGTCCACCCGCAGGCATCGGGCGGGCAGCCCTCGAACGCCTGCGCAGGACGGCGGCGGACCGCCGTCCCTCTCGACCTTGCTCCGGGTGGGGTTTACCGAGCCACACCGGTCACCCGGTGTGCGGTGGTCTCTTACACCGCCGTTTCACCCTTACCAGCGCGAGCGCTGGCGGTCTGTTCTCTGTGGCACTGTCCCGCGGGTCACCCCGGGTCGCCGTTAACGACCACCCTGCCCTGTGGAGCCCGGACGTTCCTCGGCGACGGGGTCTCCCCCGCCGACGCGACCGCCCAGCCGACTCGTCCGTCGTGATCCCAGTGTAGGCAGACCTCAGAACGGGGGCGGTTCCGTCGTGGCGACGAGACCGGTCGGGGTGGTGACGGTCAGCGTGCTCTCGGGGGTGCCGTCGTAGGACCAGCCCGGGGCCTGGTGCTTGCCGCGGTGGTTGCTGACGCAGAAGCCGGCCAGGTTGGCCGCGGCGGTCGGCCCGTCGGGATAGCGGATGCGGTGATCCAGCTCGCCGGTGGCCACGCGGCGGCGGCAGCCGGGAAACCGGCAGCGGCGGTCGCGGGCGCGTACGAACCGGTCAAGTTTTGTCGAGGGCCGGTAGCCGGCGGTCGGGCCAGGGGCGCCGAGGCCGGGCCGGCCGCCCAGGTCGTGGGTGCAGGTCTCGGGTGCGCGGCGGCAGGCGTCGGCGCCGCAGTGCGCCGTGCGGCGCAGCCCGGGCAGGTCGGTCAGCGACACCAGCGCCCCGGAGAGGACGTCGACCAGGGCGATCCGCGGCCGCTCGGCCAGGCCACCGCCGCCGCCACCACGGGACAGCAGCTCGGCCAGCGCGGTCCGATCGGTGCCTGCCGCGGCAGCGATCGCTGCGAGCGCGTCGGCGGCGGCGTCCACCCGGCCGGCGGTGCTCGCCCGCCAGACGGTCTCGTCGGCGGCGTCGGCCCGCTCGGCGGTGGTCACCAGCCGGCGGGCGTGCCCGAGCGCCAGCTCGGTCCGGTACTGCGCCCGCCCGGCCTCCTCCACCGCCCGTTCAGCCGCCGCCCACCATCCCGCAGTGGGCGGTGGATCGCCGGAGGCCGGCTGCTCCGGTGGCGGGTCGTCGGCCGGGTCGGGGTCGGTGATCCGGCCGGCCTCGAAGTCGGCCCACCACCGCTCGTCCGCGTCGATCATCGCCCGCTGCAGCTCCAGATCGATCTCCCCGTTCGCGATCGCCCGCTCGGCCGCGGCGAGGATGTCGGCCTCGGTCAACGGATCGGGGCCGTCGAACTCCCCGGCCGCCAGCCGCCGCTCCCAGTCGGCCTCCCATACCGCGTGCGCGGCGCGCATCTGCGCGGTCCAGTCCGGTTCATCCGGGCAGCGGTCGAGGTAGCCCTCGTCGTCGGTGCGCGCGGGATCGACGACGTCGGCGTCGACGTCCAAGTCCGCGGCGGCGGGGGTGGTGGCGTTGGTGAGGTAGGCGGCCAGCGCGGCGTCGCCGAGCTCGGCGCCGGTCAGCGCGCGCAGCAGCTGCCGCGCCGTCTCCGCCGACACCACCTGCCCGTTCAGCTCGGCCGGGGCGTTGCCACCGAGCAGCGTCTGCACCGCCGCGACCAGGGTCAGCGTCACCTGCACCGGCGGCTGGTCCCCCTCCCCCGGGCGCAGCACCAGATCCAGCAGGCAGTCCAGCATCTTCCGCGCCTTGGTGCGGGGCTCGGCGCCCGGCTCGTCGTCGACCGCGTCGGCGTAGGCCTCCAGCGCCGCGGACAGCGCCGCGATCTCCGGCTCACTGCCGATCACGCCGAGGCAGGCCAGGCCCTCACCGCGGGTGGTCTGTCGGAACACCCCGCGCTCGCGCAGCGCCCGCGCCGCCCGATCCGCCGCCGCCCGCGCATCCCGGCGGGCCACCACGCGCCGCACCCGCTCCCGCAGCTGCGGCGGCGTGGTGATCGTCCCCGCCGCGGCGCGGGCGGCCAGCCACTCGAGCAGCTCGGCCTGCACCGCGTCCCGCACCCGGTCGGTGGCGATCGGCCCGACCAGATCCAGCAGCGGCCCCAGGTGCCCGGCGTGCAGCCCGCCGGCCTCCAGCGCGCCCAGCACGCCGGGCAGCCGGGCCTGCAGGGTCAGCGACTGCTCCAGCAGCCGCTGCGCCGCGCCCTCGGAACAGGACAGCGCCACCATCAACTCCTGCGTGGCCCACTCCGACACCGGCTTCAGCACCTCCGGGCGGGCCCCCCACCGCTCCGCGCTCATCGCCCCCGGCTCGCCCTGCGCCCGATCCACCGACGCCGGCCGCTGCGCGGCGAACTCCGCCACCGCCCGGGCCCGCACCGCGGTCAGCCGGGCGATCTCCCGATCCGCCGCCTGCACCACCCCCAGCGGCCCCTCCGCCAGGCCCACCGCCGGCCCGAACACCGGCCACGGCGCCGGCGCCGAGCCGACGTAGTCGAGTGGCGGAGCGGACGACGTGGTCACATATTCGATCATATGTTCGAGTCGAACGACGAGCAAGAGCGCAGGGAAGAAAACCCGCAGGTCAACCGTCCGGTAGGCGCAACGAGCCATCAGCCCCAGTACAGCGTGAAGCCCACTCGCCGGGTGCCCTCCTCCGTCAGGGTCGCCATGTCGATCTGTTGACGTGCCTGCTCGTCGACCGGCACGTCGGAGAGCACCTCGAGGTAGCGCCGGTGCTCCCGCAGCGACGCCACCGCGCCCTCGACGCCGCTCTCGACGTCCATCACGTGCGGCGCCTCGCCGCCGGCCGTCTGGACGGCGATGTACTGCGTGCCCCGCCACGGCTCCTCGGGCAGGTCCGGGAAGATCCACTCGTTCCCCGCGTCGGCGACCGCGTCCAGCACGCTGCGGGTCAGCGCCCGGTGGTCGGCCGAGTTCAGCGCGGCCGGGCTGATGCCGGGCGGCGTCCAGGTGTCACCGCCGTACATCGTCACGACCAGCTCGGGCCGGTGCCGGCGGATCGCCGCCGCGAGGTCCCGGCGCAGCTCCGTCCCGTACAGGAGTACGCCGTCCCGGTGGTCGAGGAACTCGACCTCGCGCACGCCCACGGCGGCGGCCGCACGCCGCTCCTCCTCCTCGCGCAACGGCCCGGCCTCCGACGGCGGCATGCCGGCGATGCCCGCCTCCCCTCGCGTGGCGAGCAGGTAGTGGACCTCCTTGCCGGCCGCGGTCCACACCGCGACGGCGGCGGCCGTGCCGTACTCGATGTCATCGGGATGAGCGGCCACGACGAGGGCGCGCTGCCAGTCGTCGGGCATCGGAGCCGCGGGCATGGCGCGCAGTCTGCCGCCGAAAACACCCGCGGAGCAGCCGACGCAGCGCGACCGTAGGCTCCGCAATCGTGTCCGCCCTCGACCTGATCATCGCCGCGGGCGTGGCCTTCCTCGCCGGCGGCATCAACTCCATCGCCGGTGGCGGGTCGCTGATCCTGTTCCCCACGCTCGTGGCGCTGGGGCTGGGCACGGTGCAGGCCAACGTCACCAACTCCGTGTCCCAGTGGCCCGGCTACCTCGGCGGCGTCGCGGGCTTCCGCGCGGAGTACGCCGGGCAGCGCAACCGGCTGATCCGCTTCGGCATCGTCGCCGCCCTCGGGGGGACGGCGGGCAGCGTCCTCCTGCTGACCACGCCGACCGAGGCCTTCGACGTCGTCGTCCCGGTCCTGGTCCTCCTCGCCAGCCTGCTGCTCGCCGTGCAGCCACTGCTGAACACACGGCTGCGCCGGGCCGAGGACGCCGCCGCCCACCGCGACCCCGTCTGGCTCTACGTCGCGCTGTTCTTCGCCACCGTCTACGGCGGCTACTTCGGCGGCGCGCTCGGCGTGATCCTGGTCGGGGTGCTCGGCCTGGCGCTGCACCGGCTGAAGCTGGCCAACGCGCTGAAGTCGGCGCTCTCCCTGGTCACCGCCACGGTCACGGTCGTGATCTTCGGCCTGTTCGGGCCGGTGCAGTGGGTCGTGGTCGCGGTCGCCGCCCCGGCCAGCCTGCTCGGCGGATTCCTCGGCGCGCGGCTCGCCACCAAGATCCCCTCCACGCCGCTGCGCGTCCTGATCGTCGCCTTCGGCGTCATCGTCTCGATCTACCTGTTCCTGCGCGGCTGAGCGGTGGACCCGCTGGCGCTGGCGGTCTCCGCCGTCGTCCTGGTCGCCGTCCTCGTCGCCGCCGGGGTCGGCAGCCCGCGCGTCCCGCCGGCCGCGGTCGCCGTGCCCGGCGCGGTCTACCTCGCGGCCGTCGGCGCAATCGGCTGGCCGGACGCCGAGGCGACGGTCCGCGACGTCGCGCCGACCGCCGCCTTCCTGGTGGTCGTCCTGCTGCTCGCCCACCTCGCCGACACCGAGGGCCTGTTCCGCTGGGCGGCGGCGGTCACCGCCCGGCGGGCGGGCACGTCACCGGAGGGGCTGCTGGTGCGGGTCGTCGTCCTGGCGGTGGTGGTGACGGCGGTGCTGAGCCTCGACGCGACCGTCGTCCTGCTGACCCCGGTCGTGCTGGCCACCGCGCGGCGCATGCGGGTGCCGGCCCGGCCGCACGCGTGGGCGGCCGGGCACCTGGCCAACTCCGCCTCGCTGCTGCTGCCGGTGTCGAACCTGACCAACCTGCTCGCCTTCGCCGCCACCGGCCTGTCGTTCGTGCACTTCACCGGCCTGATGCTGGCGCCGCAGCTGGCCGCGGTGGCGGTGGAGTACCTGGTGCTGCGCCGGCTGTTCCGCACCGACCTGCAGGTGCCCGTCACCGCCCCGGTGACCGAGACGCCGCCCGCCCCCGTCGTCGCGCTGGTCGTCGTCGGGACGACGGTGGCCGGGTTCGCCGTCGCCTCCCTCGCGGGCATCCCGCCGGTGTGGCCTGCAGTCGGCGGGGTCGCCGTGCTCGCCGTCCGCCAGCTGCTGAAGCGGCGGACGACGGTCGGCGGCCTGGTCCGCGCCGCCGACCTGCCGTTCGCGCTGTTCGTGCTGGGGCTCTCGGTCGTGGTGACGGCGGTGCTGCACAGCGGCCTGGAGTCCGCGCTGGCCGCCGTCCTCCCCGACGGCACGGGCCTGCTCGCGCTGCTCGCGGTGACCGGGATCGCCGCCGTCGTCGCCAACGTCCTCAACAACCTGCCCGCGACGCTGGCGCTGCTGCCGGTGGCGGCCGTCGGCGGCCCGGCGCCGGTGCTCGCGGTGCTCGTCGGCGTCAACGTCGGGCCGAACCTGACCTACGTCGGGTCGCTGGCCAACCTGCTGTGGCGGCGGATGCTCGGCGAGCACGCTCCCCCGGCGGCGCGGTTCTCCGCCCTGGGCGTGGCCACCGTGCCGCTCACCCTGCTGGCCGCGACCACCGCGCTGTGGGCGGTTCTGCAGCTCGCCTAGCTCGCCCGCAGGCGGCGGGCGTACCGCGCGTAGAGCCGCGGCGCCACCCGCGGCAGCAGCACCCGGACCGGCGGCGGGGCGTGCGAGAGCATCGTCCGGATCACCTCCGGGTCGCCGTCCTTCATGATCATCCCGAACACCGTGGGCAGCTGCTTCCTCGGGATGCCGCCCATGCCCTCCTCGCCGAGCTGGTCCCACTCCGGCTGGGTCAGGCAGCGGGCGGCCAGCGGCAGCAGCTGCGACTCCTCGGCGGCCAGGTGCTCCTCCAGCAGCGCGGTGAGCCGCTCCACGCTGCCGGCCAGCTGCTCGCGCTCGTCCTCGCCCGCCGTCTCGCGCCAGCGTCCGAGCAGCTCCGTCGCCCGCTCCAGCTCGGCGTGGATTCCCTGGTGCTGGCGCTCCATCAGCTCGATCACCGGCCGCAGGTCCACCTCGACCCGGTCGAGCAGCTTGGGCCAGAGCAGCCGGTCCTCGCCGTCGTGGTGGTGGTGGAGCATGTCGAGCATCAGCCGGACGTGGTCGCCGACCCGCCGGACCTGTTCCCGGTCGCCCGCGACGACGGACCGGATCAGCGCCGGGGCCTCCGCGAACTCCCGCCGGAAGGCGGTGTGAACGACGACCATCTCGCGGGTGTCGATGATCTGGGCAGCGGTCATCGGGGCTCCTCCGGATGAAAAGCGGAGCCTCCCGAGCCTGGCTGCCCGGCGTCAAGAAGGTCGGCGGCTACTCGCCGCCGCGGCCGGGCTCGCCGATCGCGATCATCGCCTCGACCGCGGCCCGCGCCCGCGCCGCGGTGTCCGGGTCGACGTCGACGGCGCCCTCGCCGGTCCGCAGCGTGTGCAGCAGCTTGGCCGGCGTGATCATCTTCATGTAGCGGCACGCGGCGCGGTCGTTCATCGGGATGAACGCGGTGCCGGCGTTGAGCGCCCGCAGCTGGTGCAGGATGCCGACCTCGGTGGCCACGAGCACCTCGCGGGACGACGTCCGCGCCGCCTCCTCGACCATGCCGCCGGTGGACAGCACGCGGGTGCGGTCGGCCGGGAGGTCGCCGTGGCTGACCAGGTCGAGCACCGAGGTGGTGCAGCCGCACTCGGGGTGCACCAGGATCTCGGCGTCGGGGTGCGCGGCGACCTGCGCGCGGACGTCGGACGGGCTGATGCCGGCGTGCACGTGGCACTCCCCCGCCCAGACGAGGATGTTCGCCCGCCCGGTGACCCGCTTGACGTGCGTGCCGAGGAACTGGTCGGGGCAGAAGAGGATCTCCCGGTCGGCCGGGATCGACCGGACGACGTCGGCGGCGTTGGACGACGTGCAGCAGATGTCGGTCTCCGCCTTCACCGCGGCGGTGGTGTTGACGTAGCTGACCACCACCGCGCCGGGGTGCTCGGCCTTCCACTCGCGCAGCTGCTCGGCGGTGATCGAGTCGGCCAGCGAGCAGCCGGCCGCGTGGTCGGGCAGCAGCACGGTCTTCCCCGGCGAGAGGATCTTCGCCGTCTCGGCCATGAAGTGGACGCCGCAGAAGACGATCTCCCGGGCGTCGGTCTCGGCCGCCACCCGGGACAGGTAGAGGGAGTCACCGGTGAAGTGGGCGACGTCCTGGATCTCGGGCACCTGGTAGTTGTGCGCGAGGATCACCGCCCCGCGCTCGGCGGCGAGGGCGCGGACCTCGGCGGCCCACGTCTCGTACTCGGCGGGCGAGAGCGTCCGCTCGTCGCCGGCAACGGCGGGGGTCGCGGGCGCGATGGTCGCGGTCACGCGGGCTCCAGGGGTCGGTCGTCGTGGCCGTCACAGGAGGAACCCCGCGCGGAGCGCTCATCTTCCCAGGCCTGGCCGCGCCCCTAGGATCCCCGCTGTCCTGCACCGTTCAACCACCCGAGGGGCCCCGATGCGACGCCTTGTCCCGCTGACCGCCCTCGCCGCCGTCGCGCTGGCGGCGAGCGCCTGCGCCCCGCAGGAGTCCTCGGAGGAGAGCGCGGCGACGTCGGGATCGGCGGCGGCCGGCGCCTGCTCCCCCGAGGGCCTGCAGACGCTCGAGCCCGGGACCCTCACCATCGCCACCGACCAGCCGGCGTTCGAGCCGTGGATGGTCGACGACGACCCGGCCAACGGGAAGGGCTTCGAGTCCGCGGTGGCCTACGCCGTCGCCGACCAGCTGGGCTACGCGAAGGACGACGTCACCTGGGTGCGGGTGCCGTTCAACGCGGCGATCCAGCCCGGCGAGCGGCCCTTCGACTTCGACATCAACCAGTTCTCGATCACCGAGGAGCGCAAGCAGGCCGTCGACTTCTCCTCGCCGTACTACACGGTGAGCCAGGCCGTGATCACCACCGCAGGCTCCCCCGCCGACGGCGCCACGAGCCTCGCCGACCTGCGCGGCCTGCGGATCGGCGCGCAGGTGGCGACGACCAGCCTCCAGGCCCTCACCGACGTGATCGCGCCCGACAGCGACCCGGTCGTGTTCAACACCAACGACGACGCCAAGCTGGCCCTGCAGAACGGCCAGGTGGACGCCATCGTCGTCGACCTGCCCACGGCCTTCTTCATCACCGCCGCCGAGCTGGACAACGGGGTGATCGTCGGCCAGCTGGCGAACTCCGGCGAGGGCGGCGACCAGTTCGGCCTGCTGCTGGAGAAGGACAGCCCGCTCACCGACTGCGTCAGCCAGGCGGTCGACGCGCTCCGCGACGACGGCACGCTGGCCGACCTCGAGCAGCAGTGGCTGTCCGACGTCGCCGACGCGCCCGTCCTCAGCTGACCGCCGACCTCCCGGCCCCCAGCCAGCTCGAGCTCTCCCGCCGGGCCTGGCGGCGTCGCCGGGCCCGGCGGTCGACGCTGGTCGCGATCCTGTCGACGCTGGCCTTCGCGGTCGTCGCCTACCTGCTGGTGACCCGCGCGCCGGGCTGGCCGCGGGTGCAGACGACGTTCTTCTCGCTGGACGCCGCGGTCGACGCGTTCCCCGAGGTCGTGGCGGGCCTGTGGCTGAACCTGCAGGTGCTGGTGGTCGCCGCGGTGCTGGTCCTGCTGTTCGGGCTGCTGATCGCGGTGCTGCGCACGCTGCGCGGGCCCGCGTTCGCCCCGCTGCGGATCGTCGCGACCGCCTACGTCGACCTCTTCCGCGGCATGCCGCTGATCATCGTGCTGTACCTGGTCGGCTTCGGCGTCCCGGCGCTGCGCCTGCAGGGCGTGCCGAACTCGGCGTTCGTCCTGGGGACGGCGGCGATCGTGCTGGTCTACTCCGCCTACGTCGCCGAGGTGTTCCGGGCCGGCATCGAGTCGGTGCACCCCAGCCAGCGGGCCGCGGCGCGCTCGTTGGGACTGACCCACCGGCAGACGATGCGGATCGTCGTCCTCCCCCAGGCGCTGCGCACCGTGACGCCGGCGCTGCTCAACGACTTCGTCGCGCTGCAGAAGGACGTCGGGCTGATCTCGGTCCTCGGTGCGATCGACGCCGTCCGGGCGGCGCAGATCATCGTCGGCCAGACCTTCAACTTCACCCCGTACGTCGTGGCCGGCCTGCTGTTCGTGCTGCTGGCGGTGCCCTCGGCGCGGGTCGCCGACCACGTGACCGCGCGGGCGCGGCGGCGCCAGCAGTCGGGCAGCCTGCTGTGAGCGTCCTCGAGCTGGAGAACGTGGTGAAGGCGTTCGGCGACAACGTCGTCCTCCGCGGGATCGACCTCGCGGTCGACGAGCACCGCGTCGTGGCGCTGATCGGCGGCTCCGGGTCGGGCAAGTCGACCCTGCTGCGCTGCGCCAGCCTGCTCGAGACCGTGGACGACGGGCAGGTCTTCCTCGACGGCGAGGACGTCACCGACCCGCGGGTGGACGCCGACCGCGTGCGCCGGCGGATGGGCGTGGTCTTCCAGGCCTACAACCTGTTCCCGCACCTGTCCGTGCTCGACAACGTGACCCTGGCGCCGACCGTCGTCCACGGCCGGTCCCGGGCGGAGGCGCGGGACGAGGCGCACGCGCTGCTCCGCCGCATCGGCCTCGCCGAGAAGGCCGGCGAGTTCCCCGACCGGCTCTCCGGCGGCCAGCAGCAGCGGGTGGCGATCGTGCGCGCCCTCGCCGTCCGCCCGCGGGTGCTGCTGCTCGACGAGATCACCAGCGCCCTGGACCCCGAGCTGGTCGGCGAGGTGCTCGGCCTGGTCCGCGAGGTGGCGGCCCAGGGCATGACGATCGTGATGGCGACGCACGAGATGGGCTTCGCCCGCCAGGTCGCCGACACCGTCGCCTTCCTGGACGGCGGCGTGCTGCTGGAGTCCGGGCCGCCGGCGCAGGTGCTCGGCGAGCCGGAGCACCCGCGCACCCGCCAGTTCCTCAGCCGGGTGATCGACGCCGGCCGCCTCTAGGAACCCGTCTCGGTCTGCTGCTGACGTTCCGCGCGCTGCTGGACGAGTTCCTCGACGGCGCTGGGCAGGGTCGTCTCGAAGTCGATCAGCTTCGCCCAGGTCGGCGTCATCACGATGCGGACCATGCCGTCGTAGAGCGAGTGGACCTCGGCCTCCCACTCGACCCGTTGCTCGGCCGTCATCTCGTAGGAGCCGTTCATCTCGAGGTACTCCGCGGGAATGCCGTCCACCTCGTCGAGCTCGACGGTGCCGCGGATGAGCAGGATCGTGGGCGGGTGCACCTCGGTGTCGATCGTGAGGGCGACGGCCGGGTTCTGACGGAGCGACGCCAGCTTCGGGGCGTTCTTCGACGTGCACATCACGACCTCCGTGCCGTTCCAGGTGAAGGCGATCGGGATGTTCCGCGGGGTCCCGTCCGTGGCCACGTAGGCCAGGCGGCAGACATCACGAGCCAGCATCTTCTGGCTCAGCGGGCGATCGAGGACCTCGCTGATCTGGTCGTTCGTCATGCTGGACCTCCTGAGGGCGGTGCGGCCACGGTGGTCGCTCCTGCCCCTGGGACGGAGTCGTCACGCCGTTCTCGACATCCGTACCGAACATTTCCCCGCGCGGCGGGCGCTCAGCCGGGTGATCGGCGCCGGGCGGCGGCGAGCCGGCGGGCCACCGTGACGGCGGCCCCCGCCAGCACTGCTGCGGCCGCGAACGGCAGCCACAGGATCGCCAGCTCGCCCAGCGGCGGGCGCAGCGCGTCGCCGGTCGGCAGCAGCGCCAGGACGACGAAGCCGCCCACGGCGGTCAGCGCCACCCAGAACCAGACCGACCGCAGGACCGCTCGCATGAGCGGAACCGTAGCGTCCGGTCAGCGCAGATGGCTCGTGTCGTTCACCAGTCGCACGCTGGTCCGCCCGTCCGACGACCAGGCGACGGTGCACAGCGACGCCGCCTCCAAGAAGACCCGGTGCACCACCTCGTCGCCGGCGCCGAGCCCCGCGGCCACCAGCAGCTTGATCGGCGTCACGTGGCTGACCACGAGCACCGTCTCCCCCGCATGCCTCGCCAGGATCCGCGCGCGGGCCCGCGCCACCCGGGCGCTGACGTCGGCGATCGACTCCCCGCCCGGCGCGCGGACGTCGGTCCCGCCGAAGAAGCGGCGGACGGCGAGCGGGTTGCGGGCGCGCACCTCGTCGCCGGTCAGCCCCTCCCACTCGCCGAAGTCGAGCTCGCGCAGGTCCTCGTCGACCACGACGGGCAGGCCCAGCACGTCGGCCGCGGTCTGCGCGGTCTCCCGGCAGCGCTGCAGCGGCGAGCACACGATCGCGTCGATGCCGCGGTCCTTCAGCGACAGCGCCGCGGCCCGCGCCTCGGCCCGCCCCAGCTCCGAGAGTGGCAGGTCGCTGCTGCCGCTGAACCGGCGCTCCGGGGTGTGCTCGGTCTGCCCGTGCCGGAGCAGGTGGGTCAGCGTGGTCACCACCGGCTGCGGCTCGGGCGCCGGCTGGACGTCGTCCTCGATGGTGACCGGCTCGGCGGCGGCGTCCCGGTGCACCGGCTTGCCGTCCATGGCGCTGTTGGCGAGGGCGTCGGCGGCGCCGTTCTGCGCCCGCGGCACCCAGGTGTAGCGGACCGCGCCCAGCTGCCGGGCGATCTGCTGGGCCTGCAGCGCGAGCTTCTGCATGTCCGGGTGCTTGATCTTCCAGCGGCCGCTCATCTGCTCGACGACGAGCTTGGAATCCATCCGGACCTCGACCTCAGCTTCAGGGTCGAGTTCGAACGCGGCCTGCAGCCCCGCGACCAGGCCCCCGTACTCGGCCACGTTGTTGGTCGCCCGCCCCACCGAGGCGGCCCGCTCGGCGAGCACCCGCCTGGTCTCCGCGTCGCGGACCAGCGCGCCGTAGCCGGCCGGGCCGGGGTTGCCCCGCGAGCCGCCGTCCGCCTCGACGATCAGCCGCCTCACAGGCCGGACTCGCCGGTCCGGACCAGGATCCGGCCGCAGTTGTCGCACCGGACGACCTCGTGCGGGTCGGCGGCGCGGACGGCGGCGAGCTCCTTGCCGAACAGCTCGATCCGGCAGCCCTGGCACTGGCGGGCCTTGAGCAGCGCGGCGCCGGTCGTGCCGGTCTGCGCGCGGATGCGGTCGTACAGCGACAGCAACGGAGCGGGGATGCCGCCGGCCACCTCGGTGCGCGCCGCCTCGTGCCGGGCGGTGGCGTCGGTGACGTCGGCGAGCGCGTCGTCGCGCAGCTGCGTGGCCCGCTCCAGCTCGGCGCGGGCCTTCTCCTGCCCCTCGCGGGCCGCCGACAGGGCCTTGTCGGCGGCCTCCTGCCGCTCCATCAGCTCGAGCTCCTGGTCCTCCAGGTCGCCCTGCCGGCGGGCCAGGGAGTCCAGCTCGTGCTGCAGCGCGGTGACCTCGCGCGCGGGCAGGCCGCCGGCCTGCATCCGCTGCTGGTCGCGGGTGGCCCGCTGGCGGACCACGTCGACGTCCCCCTCGAGGCGGGACACCTCCCGCTCGAGGTCGCGGGCCTCGGTCTCGGCGCGCACCAGCGCCGCGGCCTGCTCGCGCTCGCCCTCGGCGGCCGCCTCGACGGCGGCCGCCTCCGGCAGCGTCCGCTTCCGGTGCGCGAGCTGGGTGAGCGCGACGTCCTCGGCGGCGAGGGCCAGCAGCTTCTGCTGGTCGAAGTGGTCGGCCTTCACCCGCCCAACCTATCTGCGCGGGGGCGGACTTTCCGCGACCGGACCCGCTACCTGCGCGAGCGGACCTCCCTTTCCGTCCCCGACGACGCCACCCCCGGCGGTGCGGAGGCCAGCGGGTCGGGCAGATCGCGAACGGTCGGGTCCTCCCGCTCGGCCGTGTAGTCGGTGTCCGCCGTCCCGTCGAGGCCGTCGTCGACCTTCATCGCCCGCAGGATCAGCGTGATGATCACGACGACGAGCAGGTTGACCAGCAGCGACACGATTCCGGGGTAGATCGTGAGCTGCGTGTCCAAGCCCAGCTTCGACAGCGCGAACGACGAGCCGCCGAAGTGCTCCTTGACGACCGCCTTCGTGGCGGGGTCGATCTTCGGGATCGCGTAGAGCATCCACAGGCCAACGACCATCCCGGCGGCCCACCCGGCGATCAGCGCGCCGCGGTGCATCCAGCGCGTGTAGAGGCCCAGGGCGACCGAGGGCAGCGTCTGCAGGATGATCACGCCGCCGATGAGCTGCAGGTCGATCGAGAACTGCGGGTTGATGAACAGGATCGCCGCGACCGCGCCCACCTTGACCACGAGCGAGGTGATCTTGGCGACCCGCGCCTCCTGCTCGGAGGTGGCGTCCTTCTTGAGGAACTCCTTGTAGACGTTGCGGGTGAACAGGTTCGCCGCGGCGATCGACATGATCGCCGCCGGGACCAGGGCGCCGATGGCGATCGCGGCGAACGCGATGCCGGCGAACCAGCTCGGGAACATGTCCTGGAACAGCTCCGGCACGATCGTGTTGCCGTCGGTGCCGATCGGCTTGGTCCCGGCCGAGATGGCCATGAACCCGAGCAGCGCGATCAGGCCCAGCGCGAGGCTGTAGACCGGCAGCGCGCTCATGTTCCGCTTGAGCACGTCGCGGTTGCTCGCGGCGAGCACGCCGGTGATCGAGTGCGGGTAGAGGAACAGCGCCAGCGCCGAGCCGAACGCCAGGGTGGCGTAGCCCAGCTGGCCGGTGGCGGGCAGGATCACGCCCGGGCCGCCGTTGGCGGAGAACTTGGCCTCCGCGGCGCCGAAGATCTCGCCCCAGCCGCCCAGCTTCGCCGGGATGACGATCACCGCGACGATGATCGTCAGGTAGATCAGCGCGTCCTTGACGAAGGCGATCAGCGCCGGCGCCCGCAGCCCGGAGCTGTACGTGTAGAGCGCCAGCACCAGGAACGCGATGATCAGCGGCAGCTCGCCGGCCAGCCCCGAACCGCTGAAGCCGATCGACTTGAGGACGGCGGAGATGCCGACCAACTGCAGGGCGATGTAGGGCATCGTCGCGACGATCCCGGTGATCGCGACCAGCAGCGCCATCGTGGGCGAGTCGAACCGCGAGCGCACGAAGTCCGCCGGCGTCACGAAGCCGCGCACGTGGCTGACCGACCACAGCCGGATGACCACCAGGAAGACCAGCGGGTAGATGACGACGGTGTACGGGACGGCGAAGAAGCCGGCCGCGCCCGCGCCGAACATCAGCGCCGGCACCGCCACGAAGGTGTACGCGGTGTAGAGGTCACCACCGAGCAGGAACCAGGTGATCCACGAGCCGAAGCTGCGGCCGCCCAGACCCCACTCGTCGAGGTGCATGAGGCTCTCTGCCCGCCGCCACCGGGCCGCGGCGAAGCCCATGACGGCGACCAGCAGGAAGAGCAGGACGACGATGGTCAGCTCGACGAGGTTGACGTTCTTCATGGCTCAGCGCTCCTGATCCCGGGCGGCGGCACGGGCGGCCGCCTCCCGCTCGGCCGCCGGCCGGCGGGTCATCCGGTACACGAGCACGGTGGTCACGACGCCGAGGGCGACGAAGGCCAGCTGCAGCCAGTAGAACAGCGGCCAGTCGAACAGGGTCGGCTCCACCTTGTTGTAGAGCGGCACGAGCAGCGGCACGACGATCGGCACCAGCAGCAGCCAGTTCCACGGGCTGCGATCGCTGCGGCGCGGCGCGACGTCGTCCACGCCCGTCGTGGTCGGTGGTGTCTCGGTGGTCAACGGGCTCCCCTTCCCCGGGAGCCTGGCCCCCGGTCCTCAGCCGGCGGCGGATCCGACGGGATCCGGTGCCACGTCCTGTCCCACGTGCGCGGTCCACGGGTCGGTTCGCCGCGCGGAGACGGACACCTCCACCCGACCGTCAAGGTCGCGGGCGAGAGTCTCCGCGGCGACCGGCAACCAGGGCCACTCTGTGGCGAAGTGTGCGGCATCGCAGAGCGCGGCGCCTGTCGAATGTTGCCGTTCTGAGACGAAGTGGTGCTTCAGGTCGCTGGTCAGCAGCACGTCGGCGCCGGCGGCCGACGCGGCCTCGTGCAGCGATCCCCCGCTGCCGCCGCAGACCGCGGCCGTGCGCACCGGGCGGTCGGGATCCCCGGCCACGCGCACGCCCCCGGCTGTCGCCGGCAGCGCGCGGGCCACCCGCTCGGCGAACCCGCGCACGGTCAGCGGCTGCGGCAGCTGCCCCACCCGGCCGAGGCCCTCCCGGCTGCCCGGCGCCACCGGCTCCAGCGGCACGCAGCCGGTGAGCCCGAGCGCCGCGGCCAGGGCGTCGTTGACGCCGACGTCGGCGGCCCGGTCGGCGTTGGTGTGCGCGACGAACAGCGCGGCGCCGGCACGGATCAGCCGGTGCACCACCCGGCCCTTCGGGTCGTCCGCCGGCACGCCGTGGACCGGCGTGAGCAGCAGCGGGTGGTGGGTGACGACCAGGTCCGCGCCGGTCTCCAGCGCCTCCTCCACGACCTCGTCCACCGGGTCGACGGCGAACAGCACGCGGGCCACGGTCTCCGACCGGTCGCCGCAGACCAGGCCCACGGCGTCCCAGCTCTCCGCCAGCGCGGGGTCGTAACGGGCCTCGAGGGCGGCGATCACCTCGCCGAGCGTCGGCGTCACACCCCGGACGCTAGTCAGCCTCTCCGGAGCTCTTCGACCGGCGCACCTCCACCAGGCTCGTGGTGACCCCGGGGACGCGCGGCGGTCCGCCCGCGGCCGGGACGTGCAGCACCACCAGCCGGGCGGTCATGGCGGGGATCTCCTCGCCCGGTCGTTCGGTGATGGCCTCGGGTGCGTCGTCCACGGTCCTGGTCACGGGGGCCTCCCTGCGGTCGGGTCGCGCCGCCGGCCGGCGGCGACCCGAGCCTCGTGGCGACGGCGGCGCCGCGGATGCGTAGAACCCCCCGTTTCGCTACCCGGTCACCCCTCCAGCAGGCCGAGCTCGACCCCGCGCCGGACGGCCGCGGTCCGGGTGCCCACACCGAGCTTGCGGTAGGCCGAGCCGAGGTGGCCGCCCACGGTGCGGGGGCTGACGAACAGCGCCCGGGCCACCTCGGCGTCGCTGCAGCCGCGGGCGACCAGCCCGAGCACCTCGAGCTCACGCCGGCTCAGCACCTCCGCCGGGCCGTCGGCGACCGGCTCCGCGCCGGCGTCCCCGCCGTCGGGAGCTCCCGCGAGATCGACGACCCGCTCGGCCAGCCGTCCGGCCGGGCGCCCCGGGCGCAGGCCGGCGACGGCCGCGCGCAGCTCGGCGGCCTCGGTCCGGCGGTCCACGTCGTCCAGCACACCGGCGCACAGCTCCGCGACCTCCACGACCCGGACGCCGTCCCCCAGGTCGCCGAAGCCGGCCGCGGCCTGCGCGCAGCACCGCAGCGCCGCGCCGGGCCGCCCCGCCCGGGACCACCGCTCGGCGGCGGACGTCGCGCAGCGCGCCGCGCCCCACGGGTCACGGACGGCGGCGCTGGTCTCCCGGGCCTCGCGCAGCGCCGCGTCGGCGTCCCGCAGCCGGCCGATCCGCACCAGCGCGACGCCCAGGACGCCGGAGGCGCGGCCGACCGCCCAGCGGTCGCCGGAGAGGACGAACAGCGCCCGCGCCTGCGTCAGCAGCTCCGCCGCCGACGCGGGGTCCCCCTCGGCGAGGGCGAGCAGGCCCTGCCAGTGGGCGACGCCGCCCTGCACCCACACGTTCCCGCTGCGCCGCGCCCGGACGGCGCCGGCCGCCAGGAACGCGCCGGCCTCGGCCGCCGCGCCGCGGGCGCCGTCGATGTCGACGGCGGCGAGCCGGTGCAGCACGGTGGCGACGGCGCCGTCGTCCCCGAGCACCTCGTAACGGTGCCGCGCCTCGGTGAGCGCCTCGCGGGCCTCGTCCGGGGAGTTCTGGTGCCGCGCCAGCCAGCCCAGGCCGTGGCAGACCTCCGCCCGCTCCCGGTCGCTGCCCGCGCCGACCGCCCGGGCCGCCCGCAGCCAGGCCAGCCCCTCCGCGAAGCGGCCCAGCCGCCACCACCCCCACCACACCGCGGTCACCGTGCGGACGAGCAGCCGCTCCTGGCCGGGCGTGCGCCACGCCCACCCGAGCGCGGACCGCAGGTCGTCGCTGGCGCGGTCCAGCAGGTCCAGCGCTCGCCGCTGCGCGTCGGCGCCGGCGCGGCCGCGGATCCCCGGGTCCAGCCGACGGGCGACGTCGTGCAGGTGCAGCGCGTGGCACCGGGCGACCGCGCCGTCCTCCCCCGCCTCCGCGAGACGCTCGGCGGCGAACTGCCGGATCGGCTCGAGCAGCCGGAAGTACCGGTGACCGTCCAGCGACGCTGCGCGCACGAGGTGGCGTTGCACGAGCCGCTCGACCAGATCGGCGACCGGCGGCCCGCCGCGCTGCCCGGCGACGGCGGCCACCGCGTCGCGGTCGAAGGGCCCCGCGAAGACGGCGAGCCGGCGCAGCACCGCCTGCTCGGGCGGGTCCAGCAGGTCGTGGCTCCAGGAGACCGTCGCCTCCAGCGTGCGCTGGCGGGCGGGGATCCCCGGCCGGTCGTCGACGAGCAGCCGCAGCGCGTCGCCGAGCTGCTCGTCCAGCTCGCGCGGGGTCAGCGTCGCGGTTTGTGCCGCGGCGAGCTCCAGGGCGAGGGGCATCCCCTCCAGCCGCTGGGCGAGCCGGCAGACCACCCCGGTGTCGGCCGGACCGAGCGACGCCCCCGCGGCCGCGGCACGGTCGAGGAAGAGCTGGACGGCCGGGGACTCGGCCGCGTCGCGGGCGTCGGCCGGCAGCCCCAGCGGAGGCACCTCCCGGACGTGCTCCCCCGGGACGCGCAGCGCCTGGCGGCTGGTGGCGAGCACCCGCAGCCGCGGGCAGGCCGGCAGCAGCGCCGCCACGAGCCCCGCCACCTCCCCGGCGAGGTGCTCGCAGTTGTCGGCGACGACGAGGACGGGACGGTCACCGAGCGCCTCGACCAGGGCGCCGGCGTCGGCCGGGCTGTGCTGCAGGCCCAGGGCCGTGGCCAGCGAGGACGGCACCAGCCGGGGCTCCCGCAGCGCGGCCAGCGGCCACCACGCCACGGTCGCCCCGCGCTGCGCCTGCCGGCTCGCCGCCTCGATCGCCAGCCGGGTCTTGCCGCAGCCCCCGGGGCCCACCAGCGTCAGCAGGCGGACCCTTCCCAGCAGCTCGGCGAGCGCGGTCAGCTCGGCCCCGCGGCCGATCAGCGAGGTGAGCGGCACGGGCAGCCGAGCGGTCCCGGTCCCCGGCCCGGACGCGGCCTTGCCGGCCGGCAGCGCCTCCCGTGCCACCCGACCAGGGTGCCCCGCCGGCGGCACGTGCGACAGGCCCGCCGGCGGGTGACAAGCTGCGACGGTGGCGGAGAGGGGGCTTCGGGCGCCGGCCTGGCTCGAGGAACTCGTCCGCACCAAGCGGCCGCCGGTGCCGTGGCGGGACGTCGTCCGCTTCGCCGTCACCATCCCCGCTCCCCTGGCCGTCGCCCTGCTCGTCGGCGGTGGGCTCGACAACGGCGCGGCGCTCGGCGCCGGCGTCTTCGCCACCACCGGCGCGCTGGCCGCGACGCTCGCGCCGCAGGCCGGGCCGCTGCGCGACAAGCTGCGCCGGATCGCGGCGGCGGCCGGCTTCGGCGTGGTCGGGCTGCTGGCCGGGCAGTACGCCGAGGGCGGCGGGTGGCAGCCGGTGGTCGTCATCGCCGTCCTGTCGGCGCTCGCGGCGCTGATCAGCGGGATCAACGCGGCGCTGTCCCTCGGCGCGCTGCAGCTGCTGGTCTACACGGCGCTGTCCTCCGGCCTGGTCACGCCGCTGCCGGTCGCCGCCGAGATCGGCTTCTTCTTCGCCGGCGCGGCCTGGGCGACCCTGACCACGCTGGTGCAGTCGCGCACCGAGCCGGTGGACGCCGACCGCGCGGCGGTGGCGGCGGTCTTCACCCGCATCGGCGCGCTGCTGTCCGCCAGCGGGACGCCGTCCGCCGACGACGCCCGCCGCGAGCTCACCACCGCCCTCAACGACGGCTACGACCGCGTGATCCGCAGCCGCAGCCGCTCCGCCGGCCGCAGCCGCGAGCTCTCGGAGCTGGCCGGCGTGCTCAACGCCGCGGCGCCGCTGGTGGAGGGCGCGGTGGCGGCCGCCCGCGCCGGGGTGCCGGCCGATCCGCAGGACGTGGCCGCGGCGCACGCGCTGGCCGCCGCGGTCGCCGGCGACCGGGAGCTGCCGGAGGAGCGGCCGCCCGCGCTCGAGGAGGGGCCGCCCGGCCGGCGCGCCACCCGGCACGGCATCCGGCTGGTGTGGAACGTCGTCGGCGACCCCGAGGAGCGCGCCGTCGCGGCCGTCGTGCCCCCGGACGCAGACTGGCGCAGCCGGGTCCGCGACCTCGCCGAGAGCACGATCGCGAGCAAGGAGAGCCGGGCGTTCGCGATCCGGCTGACGCTGTGCATGACCATCGCCGAGATCGCCCGCCAGCTGCTGCCGATCCAGCGGCCGTACTGGGTGCTGCTCACCGTGGCGATCGTGCTCAAGCCCGACTTCGGCTCGGTGTTCACGCGGGCGGTGCAGCGCGGGGTCGGAACCGTGCTCGGCGTGCTCGTCGGGTCGCTGCTGCTGACGGTGATCCCGCGCAGCCCGGGGGTGCTCGTCGCCATGGCCGTGGCCGCCGCCGTGCTGCCCTGGGCGCGGGGGGCCAACTTCGGGCTGTTCTCGGTGTTCCTCACCCCGCTGGTGATCCTGTTGCTCGACCTCGCGGTGCCCAGCGGCAGCGGGCTGGTCGTCGCCCGGCTGCTCGACACCCTGATCGGCTGCGCGATCGTGCTCGTGTTCGGCTACCTGCTCTGGCCGCAGACCTGGCGCGCGCCCCTCGACCAGGCGCTGCGCGGCGCCGCCCTCGCGCTCGACGGGTTCGTCGCGGCGGCCTTCACCGGCACTCCCACCGAGCGCCGCCGCGCCCGCCGGCGCTGCTACCGGGCGCTCACCGAGCTGCAGACCCAGCTGCAGCGGCGGCTGGCCGAGCCGCCGCCGATCAGCACCCGCGCCGCCGCCTGGTGGCCGGTGATCGTGCAGCTGGAGCGGACGTCGGACGCGGTGACCGAGGCGGTCATCGCCATCCGCTCCGGGGAGCCCGAACCGGACCTCGACCAGGTCGCCGTCCTGCGCCGGGCGATCCGGCAGCTGGAGGACGACGTCCGCGCCGACCCGGACGCGGACGACGCCGAGATCCTCGCCGACGGCGTGCTGGCCCCGGTCGCCCGCGAGATCGACACCGCCCGCCGGCTGGTGCGCGAGGCGGCGCCCGGGCGCTGAGGATGGGGGCATGGTCGTCCTGCCGCCGCTGTCCGATCCGCCGCCGCCCGGGTCACGGACCGTCCGCACCGACGACGGCGTGGACCTGCACGTGGAGGTGGAGGAGAACGCACGGGCACGGCTGACCGTCGTCCTGGCCCACGGGTTCACCGCCCGGCTGGCCGAGTGGGAGCTGCAGCGCCGGGTGCTGCGCGACCGCGCGCGGCTGGTGCTCTTCGACCAGCGCGGGCACGGCCGGTCCGGCTGGACGCGGCTGACCGCGGCCACCATCGACCGCACCGGCCGGGACCTCGGGGAGGTCCTCGACGCCACCACGCCGGAGGGGCCGGTGGTGCTGGCCGGGCACTCGATGGGCGGCATGAGCGTGATGGCGCTGGCCCGGCAGCGCCCGGAGCTGTTCGGGTCGCGGGTGGTCGGCGTCCTCCTGCTGGCCACGTCGGCCGGCGGCCTGGTGGAGACCGGCGTCGTCGCCTGGGCGGTGAAGCTGGTCCGGTGGCTCGGGCTGCTGCCGCTGTACCTGTGGCTGCTGCAGCTGTGGGCGCCGCTGCTGGAGCGATTCCGCCGCCGCGGCACCCGGCTCGGCCGCTGGTTCACCCGCCGCTACCTGTTCGGCCGGGAGGACGCCGACCCCGCGCACGTGCGCATGGTGCAGGACCTGCTGGAGGAGACGCCCTACCCGGTCACGGCGGCCTTCTACGCGACCTTCCTCGACCACGACGAGACGGCGTCGCTCGACGTGCTGGCCCGCGTGCCGGTCACCGTCGTCGCCGCCTCCGACGACCGGCTGACCCCGGCCGTGCACGCCCGCCGGATGGCCGAGCGGCTCGGTCCAGACACCGAGCTCGTCGTCGTCCCCGGTGCCGGGCACAGCGTCAACCTGACCCGCACCGCCGTCGTCGACCAGGCATTTCTCGACCTGCTGGACCGGGTGGAGACCGGGCTGGGTGAATCCCGCCGGACCGGTTGAACGGTTGTTACCGGTGAGTTCATGATCGGGTTGCACCCCCCGCCGGAGGCTCCTAGCTTCGGCGGCCAGCCGACCTCTCCAGGAGCTGATCGTGGACCGCATGAGCCCGACCGACGCCGGTTTCTTCTACGCGGAGAGCGAGAACACCCCGCTGCACGTCGGATCGGTGGCCGTGTTCGACGGGCCGGCGCCGTCCTACGGCGACCTGGTGCGGCTGCTGCTGTCCAAGCTGCCGCTGGTCCCGCGCTACCGGCAGCGGGTGCGCGAGGTGCCGCTGAACCTGGGCCGGCCGATGTGGGTCGACGACCCGCACTTCCAGATCCTCTATCACGTGCGGCACACGGCGGTGCCGAAGCCGGGCAGCGACGAGCAGCTGCGCAACCTCGCCGGCCGCGTGCTCGGCCAGCGCCTGGACATGGCCAAGCCGCTGTGGGAGGTGTGGCTGGTCGAGGGCCTGGAGAACGACCGCTGGGCGATCATCTCCAAGGTCCACCACTGCATGGTCGACGGCATCGCCGGCACCGACCTGATGCAGGTCATCTTCGACCTCGACCCGAACGTGAGACACCCCGAGCCCACGGAGTGGACGGCGCAGCGCAACCCGTCGAGCGTCGAGCTCATGGCCGGGGCCGTGCAGGACAACCTGGCCCACCCGCTGCGCCAGCTGTCCAGCCTCCCGGGCACCGGGAGCGCCACGCGGGCGGCCAAGGGGCTGCTGGGCTCCGGCCGGACGCTGGCCGGCAACCTGCCCGCCCTCGCCCGGCAGGCGACGACGCCGCTGGCCCGCACGCTCACCGGGCCGATCGGCCCGCACCGCCGGTGGGCGTGGACCGACGCGCAGTTCGAGGAGTTCAAGGCGGTCCGCACCGCGCTGGGCGGCACGGTGAACGACGTCGTCCTCACCGCGATCACCCGCGGGTTCCGCGACCTGCTGCAGGGCCGCGGCGCGCTGGCCGAGAAGGCCGTCGTCCGCTCGATGGTGCCGGTGTCCGTGCGGCGCCCCGGTGAGCGCGGCTCGCTGGACAACCGCGTCTCGGCGGTCTTCGTGGACCTGCCGGTCGGTGAGCCGGACGCGGCCGAGCGGCTGGCCCGCATCCGCAAGCAGATGGACGACTACAAGCGGTCGATGCAGGCGGTCGACGCGCGGTCGATCATCGGCATGGCCGACTTCGTCGCGCCGACCCTGCTCTCGCTGGGCGTCCGCGCCGCCGTGCAGGCCGGCCAGTTCTGGTGCCAGGCGGTGACGACCAACGTGCCCGGCCCGCGGGTGCCGCTGTACGTGCTCGGCCGGCGGATGGTCTCGGCGCACGCGTACGTGCCGATCGCCGGCGGCATGCGCCTGTCGATCGGGATCTTCTCCTACCTGAACACGATGACCTTCGGGATCAACGCCGACTTCGACGCCTTCCCGGACATCGACGTGCTGGCCACCGGGATCCGCCGCGGCGTCGACGAGCTCAAGGAGATCGCGGGCAAGCAGCCGGCCGCGGCGGCGCAGCAGTGAGCCCTGCGGCCGACCGCGACCTCACCGTCGCCGTCACCGGCCCGACCGGCACGTTCGGCTCCGGCCTGATCCCGCTGCTGCAGGACGAGCCGCGGGTCGCGCGGATCCTCGGCCTGGCCCGCCGCCCGTTCGACCCGGTCGAGCGCGGCTGGACGAAGATGGAGTACCGGCAGGGCGACGTCCGCGACCCCGACACCCTCACCGAGGCGTTCCGCGACGCCGACGTCGTCGTGCACCTCGCCTTCCTGATCACCGGCAACGCCTCCCGGCGGACGACGCGGGCGATCAACGTCGAGGGGACGCTCAACGTGTTCCGGGCCGCGGCGGCGTGCGGCGCCCGCCGGTTCGTGTACGCGTCGTCCGTCGCCGCCTACGGCTGGCACGCCGACAACCCCGAGCGGATCGCCGAGGACTGGCCCGTGCGGCCGGCCGAGCGGCTGTTCTACGCGCAGGAGAAGGCCGAGCTCGAGGAGCTGCTCGACGCCGAGACGGCCAGCGCTCCCGGCCTCGACCTCTACCTGCTGCGCCCGCCGGTGGTGCTCGGCCCGAACGCCGTGGGCGGCAAGGACGTCCTCCCCGGCCCGCTGGCCCCGCTCGGCCGGCGGCTGCTGGGCCGCCCGCGCCGGCTGCCGGTGCCCGTGCCGGTCGTCGTCCCCGAGTTCGAGCTGCAGTTCGTCCACGAGGAGGACGTCGGCCGCGCGCTGCTGCTGTGCGTGCTCGGCGCCGGACCGCCGGGGGCGTACAACATCGCCGGCGACGGCGTCGTCACCGCCGGCGACGTCGCCCGCGAGTTCGGGGCGCTGCCGCTGCGGGTGCCGCCCGGTCCGGCGCAGTTCACCGCCCGGGCGCTGGCGCGGCTGCCGTTCCTGCCGCCGTCCGGGGAGTGGGTGGAGGCGGTGAGCCGGCCGTCGATCATGGACACCACCCGCGCCAGGGAGCAGCTCGGCTGGCGGCCGCGCTACACCGGCCTGGAGGCGCTGCGCGCCACGCTGGAGCGCTGAGGCTCAGGCCGGCGACGGCGTCCCGGCCGTCTCCTCCAGCCAGGTGAGGATCTCCTTGGCCACCGTGTCGGGGACCTGCAGCTGCGGCACGTGCCCCACGCCGGCCAGCTCGACGTAGCGCCAGTGCGGGTGCTGCTCGGCGGCCGCGCGGGCCGCGGCCACCGGCACGAGGCGGTCGCGGTCGCCCTGCACGAGCAGGACCGGTGCGGCGATGCCGGCCATCGCGCCGCGGTAGGAGCGAGGGTCGACGAGCAGCTTCAGCAGTGAGCGGGCGGCGGCGAGGAACGCCTTGTCCATGCCGTCGACGTCCCGGCGCTCCTCGAGCAGCGTGACCGACCGGTTGATCACGTCGGACGGGACGGCGTCCGGGTCCACGCCGCAGAGGGTCAGCATCTCCCGCACCCGGTGCAGCGCGCCGTGCCGCTGACGGCGGAACCAGAGGTAGCGCTCCCCCACGAACGGCAGCGCGTAGAGCAAGAACTGGGCGGCGACCAGCGGGTCGAGGGTCCGGCGCCCGCCGGGCAGGGCCGGGTCGAGCAGGACCAGCCCGCTGACCGCCGTCGGTGCGGACGCGGCGGTGAAGATCGAGATCATCCCGCCCATCGAGTTGCCCACGAGGACGGCCCGGTCCCCCGCCACCTCCCGCAGGAAGCGCCGGAGGACGGCGACGTTGGCCTGCACGGTCGCCCGCCGGCTGCCGGGCTCGCTGCGGCCGAAGCCGGGCAGGTCGAGTGCCAGGACCCGGCCGTGCGGGGTGAGCAGCGGGGCGAGCAGGTCCCAGTTGAGGTGCGAGCCGCCGAGGCCGTGCACCAGGACGACGGTCGGCCCGTCGGGAGCGCCGCCGAAGTCCACGTAGTGCACCGGGCCGTCCCAGTCGACGGTGTGGCTGGTCCCCGGCTGCGTGCGCTCGTCCATCGATCCCCTTCGTCGGTGCCGACGGTGCTACCCGCGGCGGAGGCGCCGCACCTGCGGCACCCGCAGTGTCCTGCATCACGAGTTCATGTCGATGGGATGACGCGGAGGCGAAGGACGTGTGACGCACTTGTCGTCTCGGTACAGAGGTGTCCGAAAGAGCCCGCACCCGAGGAGGACACGTGGCACGACAGGACGAGGCCCCCGGGCTCCCGCTCTACCTGACCGAACCCAGCCGGGCGGCCGCGGACTTCGGCCTGTACCTCGCCGCGCGCCCCTTCCTCGACCGGCTTCCGCACGGCGACGGGCACCCCGTGCTCGTGCTCCCCGGTCTCATGGCCGACGACGCCTCGACGCGGATCCTGCGGCACGTGCTGCGCCGGCTGGACTACCGGGTCCACGGCTGGCGGCTGGGCCGCAACATCGGCCCGACCGCCGCCTGCGTGGCCGGGCTCCGTGACCGGATGGAGGACCTCTCCGACCGCTACGGCCGCCCGGTCTCGCTGATCGGCTGGAGCCTCGGCGGCATCTTCGCCCGCGACATCGCCCGCCGCTCCCCCGACTCGGTACGCCAGGTGGTCACCCTCGGCAGCCCGTTCCGGCTCGAGCGGAACAGCCAGAGCCGCGCGTCCAAGGTGTTCGCGCGCTACTCGCACCTGCACGTCGAGCACCGCACGCTGCCGCTGGAGAGCGAGACGACGCCGCTGCCGGTGCCCTCGACCTCGATCTACTCGCACTTCGACGGCATCGTGCACTGGCAGACCTGCCTGGAGCGGTCCGGCGAGCGCTGCGAGAACATCGCCGTCATGGCCAGCCACCTGGGGCTGGGCCACCACCCGGCGGCCATCTGGGCGATCGCCGACCGGCTGGCGCAGCCCGAGGGCACCTGGCGGCCGTTCAAGGCCCCGCTGTTCCTGCGGCCGGCGTTCCCGCGCCCCGACCAGCCTGGTGGCGAGTCCTTCACCGCGCAGAACCCCGCCGCGTAGTCCCCTGCATCGAGATGCGCCTGAGGGCGGTGTCCGCGCGTGCGGACACCGCCCTCAGGCGCATCTCGGCGCGGGCTCAGCAAGGCGGCGTGATCGGCGTTCCGCAGGTGACGCCCGGCACCAGGTCGGTCACCGCTCCGGTCACGGTGTCGGTCACGGTGTCGACCGGGTCCGGCAGCGTCGGCGCGGGTGCCTGCGGCGGCTCCACCGGCAGCGGCGGCAGGGGGTTGCTCGGCCCCGGGGCGGGGCCCGGCCCGGCCTCCGGTGCCGGAGCGGGGGCAGGGGCGGGTGTGCCGCCGCCGGTCCCGCCGGACGGCGTCACTCCCCCGCCGGACGAGCCGGACCCGCCGGCCGGCGCGGCTCCGGGGCTCGCGCCGCCACCGCTCGATGCGGGCGCGCTCGGCGCGGGCGCGCTCGGCGCCGGGGAGGCGGCCGGTGCCGGTGCCTCGCCGCGCGCTGTCCCCGGTGGGGACGACGTCGTGTCCTGGGCCCCGATGGCCGGGCCGGGCGCCGCGGGCGCGGCGTACCTGCCCGACGGCGCCGGCACCGGGCCGGTCGTGTTGCCGACCAGCGGCAGGTCGGCGACCGGGATCCCGCCGGCGTAGGCCGCGGCGAGGGCCAGCACCTGGGCCACGTAGCTGTCGGAGTGGTTGTAGGCCAGGACGGCGCGGCGCCGGCCGGCGTCCGAGCGCAGGTCGCCGCCGGCGACGCATAGGTAGTGGGCGGCGGCGAGCGCGGCGTCGTTGATGTTCTTCGGATCGGCCACGCCGTTGCCGTCCGCGTCGACGGCGTAGGAGCGCCAGGTCGCCGGGATGAACTGCATCGGCCCGACCGCGCGGTCGTAGGTGCGGTCGCCGTCGTAGGCGCCGCCGTCGCTGTCGCCGATGTAGGCGAACTGCCCGCCGTCCAGGGCGGGTCCGACGATCGGCGGCGTCGACGTGCCGTCCGGGTTCAGCGTGGCGCCGCCGAAGCGGCCGTGGTTGGACTCGATGCGCCCGATGCCCGCGAGCAGCGACCAGTCGATGCCGCAGGACGGCTGGGCGTGGGCCATGCGCGCGGCCGCGACGCGGTAGGCGTTGAGCGCGACGTTCGGGATGCCGTTGGCCGCCAGCCCGGTGATGACCGGCGCCGCGGCCGGTGCCGGATCGGCGGCGACGGCCGGCGCGGGGGGCAGCGTGCGGGCTCCGGACGGCGCCCCCGCGGACAGGTCGGCGGCCACGATCGCCCGCGCCACCGGCCAGGGCAGCGAGGCGTCGTCGACCTGAGCGACGGCGCGCAGCCCGTCGTCGGAGCCGGCCGCGGGGGCGAGTCCCGCGCTCGCGGCGACCAGCGCGGCGACGGCCCACGGCCACCGCCGCCGGAGGCCGCGCCGGGGCGGGGCGCCGTCCCCGCCGGGGTCCGCCGTCCGGTCCGCCTGATCCACCGCAAGGGCCATCGCTTGCCGCACCGTCTTCCTCGACGATCGCGTTACGTGTGTCTTCGAATTCCCCGTTGACGAGCGCAACGAGCGTTACCCGCGGAGGTTGCGGTCAACCGCGACGAGCGAAGTGCAAGGTGGGCGCGGCCGGGATCGAACCGGCGACCGTGGCGCCGCCAGTCGCCGGCTGATCATGGCCGACGCCGGCCCGCGCCACTGACCGGCCGTGTGGCTCAGCGATTCGTCCAGGCCAGCTAGGCGACTGGGCACGCCTGAAGCTACGGAGCCTGCCCGCCGCGAGTGCATGGCCGCGGGGCCAGCCTTCCCCACCTCATTTGCACCCACGGGCCACACCCGTTCCGTTCCGCATCCACCCGCCCCAGGGGGTGTTTGCCTCCTTGGCTTTCAGCCTGTTCCGTACCGGATCGCCACCCGCCTGATCTTCCCTGGGAACTTTGATGAAACGCACAGGTTCACTGGTCGTCGCCACGACCGCTGCGGCCCTCTTCCTCGCCGCTTGCGGCAGCGATAAGGCCGCGAACACCGAGTCCGAGATCACTCTGCCGCCAAATACGTCGAGCGCGGCGCCGACGACGACAGCTGCGTCGCCCTCAACCAATGCGCGGGGACATCTCGTGAAGAAGCTGGGCGAGGAAGCCCGCATCGTCGACCTTGAAACCGACGAGGTCGAGGTGGCTTTCACGATCGACCAGATCGTCCCCGACATCCCGTGCACAGCGGACTACGCGTCTCCGGCCGAGCATGGTCACCTCGTTGGAGTCGCGCTGCGCGTGTCCACCGGGGCGAGCGCGACAGTCGATGATTACTACCAGTTCGTCGATTCAGACTTCCGCTTCATCGGAGCGGACGGCATTACGAACGACGCTGTCTCGACCTTTGCGAGCTATAGCTGTCTCGACGAGTCCGAGCGGTTTACGAGCGACACGCTCGGTCCCAACCAGCAGTACGTGGGAACCATCGTGCTGGACCTCCCCGCCGCAACAGGCGCCATCGTGTTCGCTCCGTCGTCGCTTGGCGGTGGCGGCGGCTGGGAGTGGAGCTTCTAGCAGGGCAGTAACGGCAAGGGTCCCGCTCCTCGATCGAGTGAGCGGGACCCTTCCGTTGAACGCGCGGCAGTCGGCCAGGAATGTGGACGCCCCGGCGCGACCCAACGGGCCGAGTTGAAGGCTGGTGGGCGCGGCCGGGATCGAACCGGCGACCGCTCGCTTGTAAGGCGAGAGCTCTTCCGCTGAGCTACGCGCCCCGCGCGCCCAGGGTAAGTGGCCCGGGGCGGCGAGTGAGTGGAGTGCCAGAGGCGCGGAATCCGCGCCGTGGCACTCCACCAGGGAAACTAGGCGGCCAGCTGGCCGACCGCGCTCTTCCAGCCGGACTGCTCGCGTGCGTCGCCGGGCTGGTTGACCTCGGCGAAGGCGATCTTGCCCTCGGCGTCGATCAGGAACGTGCCGCGCAGCGCCATGCCGGCCTTCTCGTTGAAGACGTCGTAGGCCTGGGCCGTCGCCCCGTGCGGCCAGAAGTCCGACAGCAGCGCGAAGTCGAAGCCCTCCTTCTCGCGGAAGGCCTTGAGGCTGAACACCGGGTCGGTGCTGATCGCCAGCACCTTCACGCCGGCCTCGGTGTAGGTGGCCAGCTCGTCGCGCAGCTGGCAGAGCTCGCCGGTGCAGATGCCGGAGAACGCGAACGGGTAGAACACCAGCAGGACCGGCGTGCCGCGCAGCTCGCCGAGCGAGACGACCTGCCGGTCCTGGTCGGGAAGGCTGAACTCGGGCGCGGGATCTCCGACGGAAAGGGTCATGCGCCCGATCGTGCCGTATCCGGAACGCAGAGCCGAACCGAGGTTCAGCGACGGGTGCGCGCGGCCTTCGGGGTCACCAGCCGGATGCCGGACCAGTCCTTGGCCGCGGAGATGCTGCTGGTCTGCTGCAGCCCCGCGGTCGGCGCCACCTCGGTGACGTCACCCGGCTCGACGTGCCCCGGCCGCCCCGACTTCGGGACCAGCAACCAGACCACGCCGTCGTCGGCGAGCGAGGTCAGGGCGTCGGTGAGCGCGTCGAAGAGGTCGCCGTCGTCCTCCCGCCACCACAGGACGACGATGTCGGCCACCTCGTCGGTGTCCTCGTCGACCATCTCGCTGCCGGCCGCCTCGACGATGGAGTCGCGCAGGTCCTCGTCGGCGTCCTCATCCCAGCCGAGCTCCTGCACGACCATGCCCGGCTTGATGCCCAGCCGGGCCGCCATGCTGGCGCTGCCCGAGTCGACGCTCATCCCTGCTGCTCCTCCGTGGAACGGTCGCCTGCTGACCGGCTGTCTGCGAAATGGTGCACTGTCGGAACGCGGTACGCGCGCGGACATCGCTTCACGAGCGCTCGCACGCGAGAGCCGGGGAAACCGGGGGTCCGGCGGCGGACACGACCAGCGGGAGGGTTGCCCGCACCCTGGTCATGTCACCCCTCTCGCCCTGCATCGGACCCGCCGTCCGGCCCGAAACGGCCCGGATGCCCGGGAACGGGCCCGTCCGCCGGGCGACCGTTGGCGGAAGCGTAGGGCATGCCCGGCGCGGCGCAAGCCCGTCCACGAGCGACGCGGAACACCGTCGTCCGTTGGTACGAGCGCGTACCGGCTGGACACCGGGCCCTCACGTGACGCGGAACCCCTGACGGGAGACGATAAGGACATGAGCGCACCGCAGCAGCCGGACGGCGACACCGCCCGCGACGCCACCACCCCCCGCGCGGTCATCACCGCAGGTCTGCCCAGCCAGCTGGTCGACACCGATCCCGACGAGACCCAGGAGTGGGTCGAGTCCCTCGACGCGGTCGTCGACCACGCGGGGCGGACCCGGGCGCGGTACCTGATGCTCAAGATGCTCGAGCGCAGCCGGGAACAGCGGGTCGGCGTCCCCTCGCTGCGCAGCACCGACTACATCAACACGATCCCGCCGGAGCGCGAGCCCTACTTCCCCGGCGACGAGTTCGTCGAGAAGCGGATCCGGGCCTACATCCGGTGGAACGCCGCGATCATGGTCCACCGTGCGCAGCGGCCCGGGATCGCCGTCGGCGGGCACATCTCCTCCTACGCCTCGTCGGCGTCGCTGTACGAGGTCGGCTTCAACCACTTCTTCCGCGGCAAGGACCACCCCGGCGGCGGCGACCAGATCTGGTTCCAGGGGCACGCCTCCCCCGGCATCTACGCGCGCGCCTTCCTCGAGGGCCGGCTCTCCGAGCACCAGATGGACGGGTTCCGGCAGGAGGTCAGCCACCCCGGCGGCGGGCTGTCCTCCTACCCCCACCCGCGGCTGATGCCGGAGTTCTGGGAGTACCCCACCGTCTCCATGGGCCTGGGCCCGATCAACGCGATCTACCAGGCCCGGTTCAACCGCTACCTGCACAACCGCGGCATCAAGGACACCTCGGACCAGCACGTCTGGGCGTTCCTCGGCGACGGCGAGATGGACGAGCCCGAGTCGCTCGGCGCCATCGGCCTGGCCGCCCGCGAGGAGCTGGACAACCTCACCTTCGTCATCAACTGCAACCTGCAGCGCCTCGACGGCCCCGTCCGCGGCAACGGCAAGGTGATCCAGGAGCTGGAGTCGTTCTTCCGCGGCGCCGGCTGGAACGTCATCAAGGTCATCTGGGGCCGGGAGTGGGACGCGCTGCTGGCCGCCGACCGCGACGGCGCGCTGGTCAACCTGATGAACCAGACCCCGGACGGCGACTACCAGACCTACAAGGCCGAGGACGGCGCCTTCGTCCGCGAGCACTTCTTCGGCCGGGACCCGCGCACCCGCAAGATGGTCGAGGGGATGTCCGACAAGGAGATCTGGGACCTCTCCCGCGGCGGGCACGACTACCGCAAGCTCTACGCGGCCTACAAGGCGGCGGTGGAGCACAAGGGCCAGCCGACGGTCATCCTCGCCAAGACGATCAAGGGTTGGACGCTCGGCAGCCACTTCGAGGGCCGCAACTCCACGCACCAGATGAAGAAGCTGACCGCGGAGGACCTCGCCGCCTTCCGTGACCGGCTCTACCTGCCAATCCCCGACGAGGCGCTCGACAAGACCCTGCCGCCGTACTACAAGCCCGACGCCGAGTCCGACGAGATGCAGTACATGCACGAGCGGCGCCGGGCCCTCGGCGGATCGGTGCCGCGGCGCCGGACCGACGCCAAGCCGCTCAAGGCGCCGGAGGACAAGGCGCTCGACGTCCTGCGCCGGGGCTCCGGCAAGCAGGAGGTGGCGACGACGATGGCGTTCGTCCGCCTGCTCAAGGAGCTCATCAAGGACCCCGAGCTCGGCCCGCGCTTCGTGCCGGTCATCCCGGACGAGGCCCGCACCTTCGGCATGGACTCGCTGTTCCCGACGCAGAAGATCTACTCGCCGCACGGCCAGCGCTACACCTCGGTCGACCGCGAGCTGATGCTGGCCTACAAGGAGTCCGAGCAGGGCCAGATCCTGCACGAGGGCATCAACGAGGCGGGCTCCGCGGCCTCGTTCACCGCCGTCGGGACCTCCTACGCCACGCACGGCGAGCACATGATCCCGATCTACATCTTCTACTCGATGTTCGGGTTCCAGC
This sequence comes from Geodermatophilus sp. SMS 5-13, assembly GCF_059428245.1. Taxonomy (NCBI): domain Bacteria; kingdom Bacillati; phylum Actinomycetota; class Actinomycetes; order Geodermatophilales; family Geodermatophilaceae; genus Geodermatophilus; species Geodermatophilus sp. SMS 5-13. The sequence continues at coordinate 2,094,993 of NZ_CP165729.1, read as the reverse complement.
GGACCGGCGACGCCTTCTGGGCCGCCGGCGACCAGATGGCCCGCGGCTTCCTGCTCGGCGCCACCGCCGGGCGGACGACGCTCAACGGCGAGGGCCTGCAGCACGAGGACGGGCACTCGCTGCTGCTCGCGCACACCAACCCCGCGGTGGTGAGCTACGACCCGGCGTTCTCCTACGAGGTCGCGCACATCACCAAGGACGCGCTGCTGCGGATGTACGGCAACGACCCGGGCGCGCCGCTCGGCGGGCATCGCAGCCCCGACGTCTTCTACTACCTGACCGTCTACAACGAGCCGTTCCAGCAGCCGGCCGAGCCGGAGAACGTCGACCTGCAGGGGCTGCTGGCCGGCATGTACCGCTACGCCGAGGGCCCGCAGGTCGACGGCGGCAAGAAGGCGCAGATCCTCGCCTCCGGCGTCGCGGTGCCGTGGGCGCTGCGGGCGCAGGAGCTGCTGGCGAACGACTGGGGCGTCTCGGCCGACGTCTGGTCGGTGACCTCCTGGACGGAGCTGCGCCGGGAGGCCGACGAGGCGGAGAAGCACAACCTCCTGCACCCCGAGGAGGAGCCGCGGGTGCCGTACGTGACCCGGCGGCTGCAGGAGGCGGAGGGCCCGGTCGTGGCGGTGTCGGACTGGATGCGCGCCGTCCCCGACCTGATCGCGCCCTACGCGCCCAACGGCCTGAAGTCCCTGGGCACCGACGGGTTCGGCCTGTCCGACACCCGCCCGGCGCTGCGCCGGTACTTCCACGTCGACGCCGAGTCGATCGTCGTCCGGACGCTCGCCTCGCTGGCCGACTGGAACATGCTCGACCGGGACGTCGTCCGGCAGGCGGTCGAGAAGTACCAGATCCGCAACGTCCAGGCGGCGCCGGAGGAGCAGCGGGCGGACGAGAGCCCCGCGACCTGAAAACCGTGGCCGGCGGCGGTGACCGCGAGGTCACCGTCGTCGGTGGTGGGGTCGTCGGGCTCACCTGCGCCCTGGAGCTGGCCCGCGCCGGCCACGGGGTGCGGGTCGTCACGGCCGACCCGGTCGAACGGACGACGTCGGCGGTCGCCGCCGCGGTGTGGTTCCCGTACGCCGCGGCGCCGGCCGATGCCGTCCTGCGCTGGGGGACGACGACGCTCGGCGTGCTCACCGACCTGGCCGGCGACCCCGCCACCGGCGTGACGCTGCGCCCGGGCACCGTCGTCTCCCGGACCCCCGAGCCCGACCTCTGGTGGGCGCCCGGCGTGCCCGGGCACCGGCCGGCGACGGCGGCGGAGCTGCCACCGGGCGTTCCCGCGGGAACGCGCTGCGCCCTCCCGGTGGCCGACATGAACCGCTACCTGCCGTGGCTGCTGGGCGCGTGCCGGACCGCCGGCGTCGAGGTGGTCCGGCGGCGGATGGACCGCCTGGCCGACGTGCCCGGCGACGTCGTCGTGGTGGCCGCCGGCCTGACCTCGGGCGCCCTGCTCGGCGACGACTCGCTCGTGCCGGTGCAGGGGCAGGTGGTCCGGCTGGCCGATCCGGGGCTGGACGGCTGGGTGCTCGACGAGGACAACCCCGCCGGGCTGACCTACGTGGTGCCCCGCGGCAGCGACGTCGTCTGCGGCGGCACCGCCGTCGCGGGCGCGACCGGCACCGAACCCGATCCGGCGGTCGAGGCGGCGATCCTCGCGCGGGCGTGCGCGCTGGTGCCGGCGCTGCGCGGGCAGCCGGTGCTCTCCCGCGCGGTCGGGCTGCGGCCCGGGCGGCCGACGGTGCGGCTGGACCGGACCGTCGTCGACGGCCGCCCGGTGATCGCCTGCTACGGGCACGGCGGCGCCGGCGTCACGCTCTCCTGGGGCTGCGCCGCCGACGTCCTCGCGCTGGTGAGCGGAGTGGATCCGTCGGCGTGACGCCGACGGATCCACTCCGCATCAGCCGGCGAGGGCGTCCAGGGCCATGCGGGCGTAGAGGGCGACGCCGGCCGGGAGCGGCTCCTCGTCGAAGACGACCAGGTTGGAGTGGTTGGGCGGCGCGTCCTCCGGCTCCAGCCCGGGCGGGCAGGCGCCGAGGAACGCCAGGGCGCCCGGCACCCGCTGCAGCACGTAGGAGAAGTCCTCGGCGCCCATGAGCGGGTCCGACATGAGCACGCTGGCCTGCGGGCCGAGCAGCGAGGCCGCGGTGTCGAGGACCTGCGCGGTCGCCCCCGCGTCGTTGGCGGTCACCGGATAGCCCTCGACGTGCTCGAACTCGACGGTCATCTCGTGCGCGCCGGCGATCGCGGTCGCCACCCGCTGCACCGCCGCGACCACCGCGGCCCGCGTCGACGGCGAGAGGGTGCGGATCGTGCCCTCCAGGAACGCGGAGTCCGGGATGACGTTGTTGGTCGAGCCGGCCTCGATGTGCGCCACCGTGACGACGGCGGGGTCGAACACGTCCACGCGCCGGGTCACCAGCGTCTGCAGCGCCAGCACGATCTCCGCGGCCACCGGGATGGGGTCGTTGGCGGCGTAGGGCATCGAGGCGTGCCCCCCGCGGCCGCGGACGGTGATCCGCCACTGGTCGGCGGCGGCCATCATCGGCCCCGGCCGCACGTTGATCGTGCCGCTGGCGAACGACGAGGAGATGTGCAGCGCGAAGGCGCCGGTGACCGGGGCCTCCGGCACCGCCTGCAGCAGGCCCTCCTCGAGCATGTACCGCGCCCCGTGGAAGCCCTCCTCCCCCGGCTGGGCCATGAACACGACCTGCCCGGCGAGCTCGTCGCGCCGCTCGGCCAGCAGCCGGGCCGCGCCCAGCAGCATCGCCACGTGGGTGTCGTGCCCGCAGGCGTGCATGGCGCCGGGCACCTCGGAGGCGAAGGGCAGCCCGGAGTCCTCGTGCACCGGCAGGGCGTCCATGTCGCCGCGCAGCAGGAACGTCGGGCCTGGCCGGGCCCCGCGCAGCACGCCGACCACCGAGCTGGTGGACCGCCCCGTCGTCACCTCGATCGGCAGGTCCGCGAGCGCCTCCACGACCGTCGCCTGGGTCCTCGGCAGGTGCAGCCCGATCTCCGGCTGCCGGTGCAGCCGCCGGCGCAGGTCGATGGTGCGGTCGGCGTCGGAGTAGGCGGCGGCGAGCAGGTCCGAGGCGCTGGTCGGCATGGCCCCAGTCTCGCCGCCGGATCAGAAGGCGGCCCAGTCGGGGCGTTGCCGGTCCAGCTGCCACACGAGCAGCAGCGCGGGGTCGGTCGCACGGAACGGCCCGCCGGGCTGCTCGTGCGTGGCGGTCGCCCCCCGTCCGGCCACCACGAGCAGGCCGGGTGGGACGTCGGCGACCTCCCCCGCCGTGGGCCGGTGCACCCACAGCCGCGCGTCGGCCCGCCCGAGGTCCACCCAGCCGGCCGGCTGCGGATGCACGTCGTGCGCCGGCTCGGCCGCGGGCTCGGCCGCCCGCAGGTAGGTCTGCAGCAGCCGGGCCCCGTCCTCGCCGGCCACCTCGTCGTGCTCCAGGCCGGCGCCGGCGCGCAGCACGGCCACGTCCCCGGCGCCCAGCCGCGCGCCGGGCCCCCACGCGTGCCGCACCGACCCGGAGACGACGACGGCCACGACGTCGACCGCGCGGTGCTCGTGCCGCCCGTAGCCGGCGCCGGGCGCCAGCCGGTCGTCGGCCAGCCGCAGCAGCGGCCCGAGGGAGCCGTCGTCCGCGGTGAGGACGACGTCCTGCTCGAGGCTCACGGCTCCTCCTCGACGACGAGCGCGTCCCGCCGGACCGGCAGCGCGGCCCGCCCGCCGGGCAGCGCGCCGAACGCCAGCGCCACCGTCAGCGTCCAGGCCACCCCGAACGCCCAGCCGCCCACGACGTCGGTGAGGAAGTGCACGCCCAGCCACATCCGCGTCAGCCCCACCAGGAGGACGAGCGCGACCCCCAGCGCCAGGCAGGTGCGGCGGACCGGCCGGGCGAGCAGTGGCCACACCAGCAGCAGGACGACGGTGACGAGGGTGGCCACGCCCGAGGAGTGGCCGCTCGGGAAGCTAAGCGACGCCAGCCGGTCGCCGCCCTTCTCGAAGTGCGGCCGCAACCGGCCGAAGAACTCCTTGAGCACCGTGTTCAGCGGCCCGACCAGCACGGTCGCGGTGAGCACCCAGGCCGCGACCCACCAGGCCCGCCGGAACACCAGCCAGAGGGCCACCGGCAGCAGCGCGACCACGCGGAAGAGCGTGAGCCCGGGCGCGGTCAGCACCTGCAGCAGCTCGTTCAGGCCCGCGGCGCGGTCGTCGCCGGCGTAGAGCGCCTCGCTCACCGCGCCGTCGAGGCGCAGCTGCGGGCCGAAGTGGACCAGGACGCCGAGCCCGAGCAGGGCGACGACGACGTAGCCGGCCACGGCCGCGATCAGGGCATGCCGGCGGGTGGCCCGCGGCGCACCGTCCGGGGGAACGTCCACGGGTCCACTCTCCCCGCCCCGGCCGCACGTGACACGCTGGAAGGGGAACGACCGCGACGGGGAGGCACCGTGTCCCGGGTGAGCAACCACCCACCGAGCGAGGCGACGCTGCGGCGGCTCGAGCGGGCATCGGGCGCGCTCGCCACCCAGGCCGTGGCGCGCATGGACGAGCAGCTGACCTGGTTCCGCACGATGCCGGCCGACCAGCGCTCCTGGGTCATGCTCGTCGCGCAGCACGGCATCGCCTCGCTCGTGGAGTGGTGCCGCAACCCCAGCCGCCCGCCCCGGCTCACCGGCGAGGTGTTCGGCGCGGCGCCGCGGGAGCTGGTCCGCGCCGTCCCGCTGCGCCAGACCGTCGACCTGATCAAGGTGACCGTCGAGGTGATGGACGACCACGTGGCCTCCGTCGCCGAGCCCGGGGACGCCGAGGCGCTGCGGGTCGCGGTGCTGACCTTCAGCCGCGAGGTCGCCTTCGCCACCGCGCACGTCTACGCCAGCTTCGCCGAGAACCGCGGCGCGTGGGACGCCCGGCTCGAGGCCCTGGTGGTCGATGCGCTGGTCCGCGGCGAGCGGTCCGAGGAGCTGCCCGGCCGGGCGGCCGCGCTGGGCTGGGCGACGATGAGCCCGGTCGTCGTCCTCGTCGGCAACGCCCCGAGCGGGGTCGACGCGCACTCCGTCGTCCGCCGGGTCGCCCGGTCGATGCGCAGCGAGGTGCTGGTCGGGGTGCACGCCGACCAGCTCGTCGTCGTCCTCGGGGGGCACGAGGACCTGGAGGCGGTCGCCGAGCGGCTCTCCGACGAGTTCGGGCCCGGGCCGGTGGTGACCGGACCGCGGGTGGACGGGCTCAGCCGGGCGGCGGAGTCCGCGGCGGCCGCGCTCGCCGGGCTGCACGCCGCCCCGGCGTGGCCGGGCGCGCCGCGGCCGGTCCCGGCCGACGCGCTGCTCGCCGAGCGCGCCCTGGACGGCGACCCGCTGGCCCGCACGGCCCTCAACGAGCGGATCGCCGCGCCCCTGCAGGCGGCCGGCGGCGAGGTGCTCGAGACGGTGCGGGCCGTGCTGGCCGGCGGCGGCAACCTGGAGGCCAGCGCACGGGCGCTGTTCGTGCACCCGAACACGGTCAGGTACCGGCTCAAGCGGGCCGCCGAGCTGACCGGGCTGTCGGCGACCGATCCGCGCGGCAGCTGGACGCTGCAGGTGGCGCTCGCCCTGTCACAGCTCGGGCGGGACAGTTCTCTGTGGCACTGAGACGTGTGGTCTCTACCACGAATCGGCACCGAACCGGCCTCTGACCGAGCCCGATTTGTGGGAACCCTCCAAAGATCAGCGGTGTGCTTTCGTACCGCTCCGGGGCGCGGGAGTCGTTGATCTTTGGCACGGTGAAGCACGTGCTGGCCGTTCTCGCCCCCGGACAGGGTGCCCAGAAACCCGGGATGCTCACCGACTGGCTCGACCTGCCCGGCGCGGAGTCCTTCTTCCGCTGGGCCGGTGCGATCGCCGACGCCGACCTGCTGACCCTCGGCACCACGGGCGACGCCGAGGCGATCAAGGACACCGCGGTCACCCAGCCGCTCGTGGTGGCGATGAGCCTGTTCATCGCCCGCGAGCTGGGCGGGCTGCCCGAGCCGGGTGCGCAGCCGAGCCAGGACGTCGTCGTCGCCGGCCACAGCGTCGGTGAGCTGACCGCCGCCGCCCTGGCGGGCGTGCTGAGCGTCGAGGCCGCGATCGCGCTGACCGCCGTCCGCGGCCGGGCGATGGCCGCCGCCTGCGCGCGGACGCCGACCGGCATGGCCGCCGTCCTGGGCGGCGACCCCGACGAGCTGCCGGTCGCGCTGGACAAGCACGGCCTCGTGGCCGCGAACTACAACGGCGGCGGCCAGGTCGTCGTCGCGGGGCCGCTCGAGGGGCTGGCCGCGCTCAAGGCCGACCCGCCGGCCAAGGCCCGGGTGATGCCGCTGTCGGTGGCCGGCGCCTTCCACACCGAGTACATGGCGCCGGCCCGCGAGCAGCTCGAGGGGCTCGTCGGCGGGCTGCGCCCGGCCGACCCGAGCCGGCGGCTGCTCTCCAACGCCGACGGCGCGGCGGTCGGCAGCGGCGCCGAGGCGCTCGCCCGCCTGGTCAGCCAGGTCACCAGCCCCGTCCGCTTCGACGCGTGCCTGGCCACGATGCGCGAGCTGGGCGTCACCGCGGCCATCGAGCTGCCGCCGGCCGGCGCGCTGGCCGGCCTGGCCAAGCGCGAGTGGAAGGGCGCCGACATCGAGATCCTCGCCGTCACCGGCCCGGCCGACCTCGACCGCGCCCGCGAGCTGCTGGCGGCCGGCCGTGGCTGACGCCGGCAGCGTCTTCGGCTGGCGGATCGTCGTCGCCCCCGCCCGGGGCACGGTGAGCCCCGCCGACCTCGCCGAGGGCACCCGCCTCCCCGCCGGCACGCTGCTGGGCTCGGTGCGCAGCCGCCGCGAGGAGGTCAACGTCTCGGCCGGCTACGACGGGGTACTGGCGGAGTGGCTCGTGCACGACGGAGACCTGGTCGACGCCGGGGACCCGTTGGCCCGTCTCTACCCGGAGGTGTCGCAGTGACCATCCAGCAGCGGCAGGGGGCGCCCGGTGCCCGCATCCTCGGGATCGGCGGCTACCGGCCCCGCCGGCGGGTCACCAACGACGAACTCTCCCAGGTGATGGACACCAACGACGAGTGGATCCAGAGCCGGGTCGGCATCGCCGAGCGCCGCTGGGCGGGAGAGGACGAGTCACTCGTCGAGATGGCGGTCGCCGCCGGCGGCAAGGCCATCGCGGCCAGCGGCCTCGCGCCCGACGAGATCGACCTGGTGGTGGCGGCCAGCGCCAGCCTGCGGGCACCGATCCCCGGCATCGGCCCGCAGATCGCCTACCGGCTGGGTGTCCCGCGGCCGGGCTCGTTCGACCTCAACGCCGGCTGCGCCGGCTTCTGCTACTCCCTCGGCCTGGTCAACGACGCGATCCGCACCGGCTCGGCCCGCAACGCGCTCGTCGTCGGGGTCGAGCGGCTGACCGACGTCACCGACCTGACCGACCGGTCCACCGCGGTGATCTTCGCCGACGGCGCCGGCGCGGCGGTGGTCGGCGCCTCCGACGAGCCCGGGATCGGCCCGGTCGCCTGGGGCAGCGACGGCGACCAGCACAACGCGATCGAGATCGCAGCCGGCAGCGCGACCATGACCATGGCCGGGCAGGCGGTGTACCGGTGGGCGACGACGAAATTGACCGTGGCCCTGGCGCAAGCCATGGAAGCCGCCGGCGTCGGCCCCGAGGACATCGACGTCTTCGCCCCGCACCAGGCCAACCTGCGCATCATCGAGTCGATGACCAAGAAGCTCGGCCTGCCTGAGCGCACGGTCATCGCCCGCGACATCGTCCAGGCCGGCAACACCTCCGCGGCGTCCATCCCGCTCGCCCTGTCGGCGCTGCTGGAGTCCGGGGAGGCCAAGTCGGGCGACCTCGCGTTGGTGCTCGGCTACGGCGCCGGGCTGACCTTCGCGGGCCAGGTCCTGCGACTTCCCTAGCCACGTACCACCCTTGCAGTGAGCCGGGACACCCGTCCCGGACGACGGCGACGGACCACCGAGGACGTCGCCACCTTCCGAGAGAGAGGACCCCACGTTGGCCAGCACCCAGGAGATCCAGGCCGGGCTCGCCGAGATCCTGGAGGAGGTGGCCGGCGTGACGCCTGCCGACGCCACCCCTGAGAAGTCCTTCACCGACGACCTCGACGTCGACTCGCTGTCGATGGTCGAGATCGCCACCGCCGTCGAGGACAAGTTCGGCGTCGCGATCCCCGACGACGAGCTGGGCAACATCAAGACCGTCGGCGACGCGATGAGCTACATCGAGAAGAACCAGTAGCAGAAGGACCCCGCCCTCCCCACCCTTCGCACGCTCAGGGCGGGACCCGGGACGGGGCCTCACGGCCTCTGCAGCGGGGCCGTTCCCGTACGTCACCGACCGGCCGCCCGGCCATCTGAGAGGAATTTGCGATGAGCACGTCAACCAGTGACGTCGTCGTCACCGGCCTCGGCGCCACCACGCCGCTCGGCGGGGACGTGGCCAGCACGTGGGAGGCGCTGCTGGCCGGGCGGTCGGGGGTCAGCCGGATCACCGACGACTGGATCAAGGAGTACCCGGCCCAGCTGGTCGCCCGCATGGTCACCGACCCGGTCGAGCAGATCGACCGGGTCCGGGCACGGCGGCTCGACCGCAGCCAGCAGGCCGCGGTGGTCGCCGCCCAGGAGGCCTGGGCCGCGTCCGGCGCGGCCGACGCCGGCGTCGCACCGGAGCGGATCGCGGTGGTCTTCGGCACCGGCATCGGCGGGGCGCTCACCCTGCTCGGTCAGGACGACGTCCTCGAGCAGAAGGGGCCCAAGCGGGTCTCCCCCTTCACCATCCCGATGCTCATGCCCAACGGCCCGGCGGCCGCGGTCGGCCTGGCGATCGGCGCCAAGGGCGGCGTGCACGCGCCGGTCAGCGCGTGCGCGTCGGGCGCCGAGGCGATCCGCTGGGGGCTGGACCTGCTGCGCTTCGACCGGGCGGACGTCGTCCTGGTGGGCGGCGCCGAGGCGTGCGTCCACCCGCTGCCGATGGCCGGCTTCGCGGCGATGCGGGCGATGAGCACCCGCAACGACGAGCCCGAGCGCGCCTCGCGGCCGTTCGACAAGTCGCGCGACGGCTTCGTGCTCGGCGAGGGCGCCGCGGCGCTGGTGCTCGAGCGGGCCGATGCGGCGTCCTCCCGCGGCGCCACCGTGCACGCCCGGCTGGCCGGGGCCGGCGCCACCGCCGACGGCTACGACCTGGTCGCCCCGCACCCGGAGGGCGAGGGCGCCGGCCGCGCCATCGGCGCCGCGCTGCGCGACGCCGGCCTGTCGCCGTCCGACGTCGGGCACGTCAACGCGCACGCCACCTCCACGCCGGTGGGCGACACCGCCGAGGCGGCCGCGATCCGCAACGCGATCGGCGAGCACGTCCTGGTCACCGCGACCAAGAGCCAGACCGGCCACCTGCTCGGCGCCGCCGGCGCGCTGGAGTCGGTGTTCACCATCCTGGCGCTGCGCGACCAGATCGTGCCGGCGACGGCGAACCTCGACGACCCGGACGACGACGCCGCCGTCCAGGCGCTCGACATCGTGCGGCACGAGCCCCGCAAGGCGCAGCTGTCCGCCGCCGTCAACGACTCGTTCGGCTTCGGCGGGCACAACATCGCGCTGGTCTTCACCACCGCCTGACCCGTCCCCGGTCCCGGAGGTTCCGTGACAACCCTGCACGCCGCTCCCCCGACGTCGACTGCCACGGACCCCCGAGACCCCGAGGACCGCCTGCTGCGGTTCTTCGACGAGGGGTCCCTGCGGCTGCTGGCCGGCCGGGACGGCTCCGGGGTGGTGGCCGCCCGCGGCACCGTGTGCGGGGCGCCGGCCGTCGCGTTCTGCACCGACGCGACCGTCATGGGCGGCGCCATGGGCGTCGACGGCTGCCGGCACATCGTCGACGCGATCGACACCGCCGTGCGCGAGCGCGTCCCGGTCGTGGGGATCTGGCACTCGGGCGGCGCCCGGCTGGCCGAGGGCGTGACCGCGCTGCACGCCGTCGGCGAGGTCTTCGCGGCGATGGTGCGGGCCTCGGGCCGGGTGCCGCAGGTCTCCGTCGTCCTCGGCCCGGCCGCCGGCGGCGCCGCCTACGGCCCGGCCCTCACCGACCTGGTGATCATGGGCCCGGCCGGGCGGGTGTTCGTCACCGGGCCGGACGTCGTCCGCTCGGTCACCGGCGAGGACGTCGACATGGAGCGGCTCGGCGGCCCGGACACCCACGGCCGCCGCTCCGGCGTCGTCCACGTGGTGACCGATTCCGAGGCCGAGGCGCTGGAGACCGCGCGGCGGACCGTGGACCTGCTCGCCGGCCAGGGCGCGTTCGCCCCGGCCGAGGACGAGCCGGACGTCGACCTGCGGGCGCTGCTGCCGGAGCAGCCGCAGCGCGCCTACGACGTCAAGCCGCTGGTGGCCGCCGTCCTCGACGCCCCCGGCCTGGAACTGCACCCGCGGTTCGCGCCGAACATCGTCACCACGCTGGGCCGGCTGGCCGGGCGGACCGTCGGCGTGATCGCCAACAACCCGCTCCGGCTGGGCGGCTGCCTGGACTCCGCGTCAGCCGAGAAGGCGGCGCGGTTCGTGCGCATGTGCGACGCGTTCGGCGTGCCGCTCGTGGTGCTGGTCGACGTCCCCGGCTACCTGCCCGGGGTCGGCCAGGAGTGGGACGGCGTCGTGCGCCGCGGGGCGAAGCTGCTGCACGCCTTCGCCGAGGCCGTGGTGCCACGGGTGACCCTGGTGACCCGCAAGTCCTACGGCGGCGCCTACATCGCGATGAACTCGCGCTCACTGGGCGCCACGGCGGTGTTCGCCTGGCCGGGCGCCGAGGTCGCCGTCATGGGCGCCAAGGCGGCCGTGGGCATCCTGCACCGCAAGAAGCTGGCCGCCGCGCCGCCCGGGGAGCGCGAGGCGCTGCACGCGCAGCTGGCCGCCGAGCACGAGCGGATCGCCGGCGGGGTCAACCGCGCCCGCGAGATCGGCGTCGTCGACGAGGTGGTCGAGCCGAGCCAGACCCGGCGCCGGCTCGTGCAGGCCCTCGCCGCGGCGCCGTCCGGACGCGGCGCGCACGGCAACATCCCGCTGTAACACACCGGCGGGGGCCGGCTGGGATCAGCTGGGCTGGCTCGCGGTGGGGCGTGGGCCAGGACGGCGGACGGCGGTCACCCGCGCCGCGTCGCCGCGACCCGCGCGGTGTGCCGCGAGGGCGGCGACCACACGGCGAGTGTCGCGTGAGCCAGACGCGCAGGACGGCGCCCCCGCACAAGAAGACGGTCATCCGGACGCCGCTTCCCCGACGACGTCCGGATGACCGGTCTGTAGCCTACGACGCCTCGGCGCCTCCGCTGGGAGTGTCGTAGTCGGATCGTGACCTGCTGGTTCGCTCCTCAGACGACCTGGTGCAGCCAGGTGATGGGGCTGCCGTCGCCGGCGTGGCGGTAGACCTCGAGGTCGGCGTCCCAGGCGGCACCGAGCAGTTCGTCCACCCCGTGCCGGAACGCCTCGATGGACGTCGCGGTCGCGGCCAGGTGCCGCAGCTGCTGCTCGGTCACCACGAGGTCACCGTTGGCGCTGGTGGGCGCCCGGTAGACGCCGTGGCCCGGCACGTAGGACATGCGCTCGCCGTCGTTGCCGTGGCTGGCTTCCTCGGTCACCTCGAAGCGCAGCATCGGCCACGCGCGCAGCGCAGCAACCAGCCGGGCGCCGGTTCCCGGGGAACCGGTCCAGGCCACCTCGGCACGGTAGGAACCGTGCGCCGCGGGCTGCTCGGCCCACGACAGGGAGACCGGCGCGCCGACGACGCGTTCCAGCGCCCACTCGACGTGCTGGCAGAGCGCCTTCGGGCACGCGTGCACGAAGACGACACCCTGGGTAGACCGTCGCTGCACGAGGCACCTCCATCGACTCGATCGGTCTCGTCTTCCCCTACGGACCCATCGATTCGGTGACGCGCTGTGTTCGGCAGTGACGGAGCAGGGCTCCCGCAGACAGTTTGCCCGATGGGGACCCCATCGCGCCAGTGGGGGTGAGGCAGATGCGCCGAATGTGACGCAAGGTGACGTGTGTTACCTCTTACCGCTGGTCAGGGGCCATACCACGACCAACGGCCCGGCGTCCACCGAGCCTTTCCCGTTCCGAGAAGCGCCCACGGGCCGGTGTCAAGGGGCGGCCGGAGTGCCGGATCGGCGTCCCGCCGGCCGTCCGCCCGGCGATGACGCACGGTAACGGACACGCGCCCCCGGTCCCGGCGCGCCACGCCACGTGGGCGTGTCCCCCGCCACCCCAGGACGAGAACGCGCGGGCTATATTTCGCGGCGGAAGGCGCGTCCAACAGGCGGCGTGCGAGGCGAGGCCTGTCCTCGCCAGGTGGGGTCCTCAACCCGTGGGGGCCTCTCCGTCGCCGCCGGCTCGCCCGGTGACCTGACCTCGCCGGAGAAGGAACCGTGACCCGCCACGACCCGAACAACATGCCCGTGGGCCCCGCGCAGGGCGCCTTCGAGGAGCTCGGGCGCATCTCGTTCGCCGAGCACTCGCTGGAGTCGCTGATCCAGACGGTGACCGACCTGGCCGCCCGGGTCATCCCGGTCGACCCGGTCACCTCGGTGACCATCGTGTCCCAGGGGACGCCGCGCACCGTCGCCTCCAGCGACGCGCTGGCGGCCGAGCTCGACCTCGTGCAGTACGCCCTGGGCGGCGGCCCCTGCCTGACCGCGGCGACCGAGGGGCACCCCGCAGAGGTGCTCGACACGCGGACCGAGCGACGGTGGCCGGAGTTCGCCCGGCGTGCCGCGGAGTCCGGCTTCCAGAGCGTGCTCTCGGTGCCGCTGCCGGTGCAGGAGCGCGTGTCCGGGGGGCTGAACGTCTACGCCCGCCGGTCCCACGGCGCCGACGAGCGCAACCGGGAGCTGGCCACCCGCTTCGCCTCGTACGCCGTCGTCCCGGTGTCGAACATGTACCTCTACACGAGCGCGGTCGAACGGGTCGGGCACCTGGAGGCGGCCCTGGACTCGCGGGCGGTCATCGACCAGGCCAAGGGGATCCTCATGGAGCGGCACCGGCTCACCGCCGATCAGGCGTTCCAGGCCCTGGCGCGGGTGTCGATGGAGAGCAACACCAAGGTCCGGGACGTGGCCGAGCGCATGGTGGAGACCGGCGACCTGCGGACGCGGTGACTCACCCACCGAGGCTGGCCTGCAGGTCCTCCCTCGGTGTCACCCGGACGGCGCGCAGGCCGCCCTCGGCCGGCTCCTCCCACTCGATTTCGACCACCTGACCCGCGCGGAGCGTCTCGGCCCCGGTGCTGCGGCGGACGACGTCCGCTTCCACCCAGCACTCCCCCGGCAGGTCCGACGACTCGATGAACCCGCGCCCCTGCGCCTCGTCCCACCGGATGACGGTGCCGAGGCTCGTGCCGCTGCGCGCCATGCGCCCAGGCTGGCCCGGTCTCTGCGCCCGGACAAGCGGTCGGTGGTCGCTCAGGCGTGCAGCGCGGTGACCCGGTCGCCGCCCGCCGTCTTGGCCCGGTACATCGCGGCGTCCGCGCGGTGCAGCAGGTCGTGGACGTCGTCGCCGCGGCGCACCTCGGCGATGCCGACGCTGGCGGTCACGCCGCAGTCCCGGCCGACCGACGCCACGGCGGCCCGCAGCCGCTCGGCGAGGTCGTCCGCCGGCAGCGTCGCGGTGATCTCGGCCAGGACGGCGAACTCGTCGCCGCCGAGCCGGGCGACGGTGTCGGTCTCCCGGACGGCCGCGGACAGCGCGGCGGTCACCCGCTGCAGGACGGCGTCACCCGCGGCGTGCCCACCGCGGTCGTTGACGCCCTTGAAGCCGTCGAGGTCCACCAGGCAGACGACGGCCGACGTCGTCCCGGCCCGGAGGGCGGCCTCCAGCCGCTGCAGGAACGCCCGCCGGTTCGGGCAGCCGGTGAGCGGATCGGTGGTGGCCAGCGTCTCCTGGGTCCGGATGAGCAGGACCTGGCGGTCGTAGGCGGCCCAGGAGTTCGCCGACGCGAGGCGCAGACCATGGTGAAGGCGCCCATGATCACGGTGATGAACAGCACCGACAGCGTGACGTGCGGCGGCGCCACCACGACGACGTGGGTGCCGGCCATGAGGGCGCCGATCGCGACCACGCCGCCCGGCGGGTAGATGAACGCCATGTAGGCCAGGGTCAGGAACAGCAGCGAGAACAGGGGGCTGACGCCCCCGCCGTCCAGGCGCGAGCCGATGGCGACCACGGCGGTGACGGCGACGCTCCAGGCGTAGAAGAGCACCGGTCCGCGGACGTCCCGCATCATGTCGGCCAGCGGCAGGAGCAGCAGCCCGGGCGTGCCGACGATGACGGCCGCGGCCAGCCCGAAGACCAGCGGCGAGCCGTGGGCCGGCGTGTCGGTGAGCAGGGCGTAGCCGACGACCGCCCACGCGGCCACCTCGCTGAGCAGGACGCCGATGCGCACGTGCCGCACCCAGTGGGCGGCGCGGTCGTCGTCCTCGGCCAGCTGCCGGTAGAGGCCGGCGCGCAGCGCAGCACCCAGCCGGCGCACGGGGCGCGGTCGCGCTCCCGGCGCCCGGCGGTCCCCCGCTGGTCGGTCCACGGAGAGGGCATCGGTGCGCGCGCTCGCGGCCTTGACCGATCTCACCCGTGCGGGTGTGGCGGGTCGCACCCGGTTCGTGGCACGCGTACGTGGGCGAACGCGGTTGCCCGGGTAGGCAACGGCCATGGCTAGCGACGCCACTCGAACCCACGGAATGGCCGACGCGGGACGCAAGAAGGTCGCCGGGATGGTGCTCGGCGCCTGGGACGCGTTCCTCGCCCAGGCGGAGTCCGTCGATCTGGGCCGGAAGACCCGGCTGCCCGGCTGGCGGGCGCAGGAGATCTGCGTGCACCTGGGCCTGTGGCCGGAGAACACCGCCATGGCCGACCTGATCTCCTCGGCGAAGGCCGGCGGCACCGGGACGCCGCCGGACGTCGACGCGGTGAACGCCCGCGTGACCGCCGCGCACCGGGACGCCGCCCGCGAGGAGGTGCTGGCCGGGCTGCGGCGCAACCGCGAGGCCACGGAGCGGTACCTGACCGAGGAGCCCGAGGAGCTGGACACGGCGCCCACGGTCGCCGTCGTCGGTCGGCTGCCGCTGCTCAGCGTCGTCCTGGGGCAGGCCTACGAGCTGGCCGTGCACGGGCTCGACCTCGCCGACGCCGGGGCCCCGCCGGTGCCGCGCGAGGTGCTGCAGTCGGGGCTGGCCGCGCTCGCCGACGTGACCGGCGCGCTGGCGGCGTCGTCCGGGATCACCGGCGGCGCGGCCCTGGTGACGCCGGACGGCGGCTGGCGGTTCGCCGCCGACGGCCGAGGCTGGACGGTGACCCCGGTGTCGCCCGGCGACACGTCCGGGACGTCGGTCGAGGCGCGCGCCGATCTGCTGCTCGAGGCGGCGTCCGGGCGGGTCAACCCGGTGCCCGCCGTGGCCCGCCGACGGCTCAAGGTGCACGACATCGGCGGCCTGCTGCGGCTCGCGCCCATCGTGCAGGCGGCGCCCGGCATCCCCGGCGGCCCGATCCTGCAGCTGGCGGCGCGCACCCTCGGCGGCGCGGGCGGGATGCTCGGCCGGCTGTTCGGGCGCGGCTAGCCGGGGATGGGCTCCCGCTCCGCCGCGCGCCGCTTCCGGCGCCGCCAGGCCACGGCGCCGAGCGCCGCCAGCAGTCCGGCGACGAGCAGCACGGGCACGACGGTGAAGGTGGTCGCCTGCTCGACGACGAACGGCGCCGAGGCACCGAGGCCGACCTGGACGACGGTGCTCGGCACCAGGCCGACCGCGGTGGCCGCCAGGTACGGCACGAGCCGGACGCCGGTGAGCCCGGCGGCGTAGCTGAGCAGGGTAAACGGCACGACGGGGATCAGCCGCGCCGTCAGCACCGAGACGAAGCCCCGCTCGCCGACGAGCTGATCGACGCGGGCCAGCCGCGGGCCGGCCAGCCGGGTGGCGGCGCCGCGGCCGAGCCAGCGGCTGAGCGCGAACCCGGCGAGCCCGCCGAGCAGCGCGCCGCCGAGGGCGACCGCGAGCCCGACCCAGAACCCGGCGACCAGGCCGACGAGCACGGAAAGGGCCGTGCGGGGCACGGGCGCGAGCAGCGCCAGCCCGAGGGCGCCGGCCAGGACGACGAACCCGGCGGTCCCGGCAGAGGCCAGCCAGGCGCGGACCGAGTCGACGCTCGGGAGGTCCACGGTCAGCGCGAGGACGACGCCGGCGAGGAGGAGGACGAGCAGGATCCCCGCGCGGACCCAGGTCCGCTCCAGCGCCGTCCGCACGTCTCCATGGTGCGCGACGCGTGAGCTCCCGGTCGGCAGGCGCCGGTGCGATCCGTGTCGCGGGCCATGGGAGGCTGGAGGCCTCGGGGCGGTAGCTCAGCTGGTCAGAGCATGGGACTCATAATCCCTGGGTCGTGGGTTCGAGCCCCACCCGCCCCACTGGCTCTGAGCGAGTCGATCGCATGGCTGGGAGTAGCTGGTCTGGGACTGGACGCGGTGCAGCTCGCCGGGCCAGCACTCGTGGTCGCTATCGACACACGGGCCCCCAGCGGGGCAGGTGAGAGCGGCGGATGTGGTCATCGACGCGTCGCGAGAAACCGGTGGTCGATGCCGGGTGTGTGCGGAGCCTGACCGCGCCGTCCTCCGCAGGGGTGCGCGAGCCGCGAACAAAGTGACCTCGAAGATGTAGCCGGTCACCACGGGGAGGTGCGCGTTCGCTCAGTCATGGCCCCCTACGGACGAGGCCGCCCGTAGGGGAGCGGCTGTGCGTCAAGACGCCGTTTGGTGCCATCGCCCAGCCGTGCCTCTGCACACGAGACGCTGTCTACTCGGTCTCATCCCTGTCAGCTTGGTCGCGGTGATGGCCCAGGCCGAGCTTGTTGCCGAGTTTGCTGCCAAGGCCGCCGCCCTGGGCGGCATCACCTGGGTCACGCTGGTCGTCTCTGGCTTCCTCACCCTGGCGGCGGGCGCCTTCATCCGTCCGGTCACGCTGGTCGTCTCTGGCTTCCTCACCCTGGCGGCGGGCGCCTTCATCCGTCCGGTCACGCTGGTCGTCTCTGGCTTCCTCACCCTGATCGCGGGCGCCTTCCTCCTTCGCGGATGTCGACGTCCGGACGTCAGACGAGGTTTGGAACTCCGTCGTTTCGGTCCGTGTCTCCGTCGTCTTCGAGGTGGGAGCTGGCCCAGCGTCCGTCGTACGAGGCTCTTCACTCATACACACCTCGCTACCCATACCACGCCACCGAACCACCCACGCTGCGGGGTGAGTTTGCGGCTTGAGGCTCGGTGGCCCGGCAGCTGGCCGGCCGAGTCGCACATCAGCGTGGTGTAGCCCGGCCGCTGGGCGGGTTGCATGACGTCCGCCGACGCGGGTGACCGAACGGCCTCGCCGGGCGGACGGCGGCGAGGCCGGGGTGAGTGCGCAGCAGCCCGTCGCACCTTCGGGGAACGCCCTGGTTCTCGTGCAGCGCCAGGTACTCCGCGACGAGGGTGTCAGCAGCGGTCCGCCGCCCGGCCGGTGCGCATCCCTCGGCGGCCTGGCGGGCGCAGGGGGCGGCGCACTTGCGGCCGGCCTCGGCGATCACGTCCTCGCGAGACGGTGTCATGGGAGGCGCAGGTCAGGGACCTGCGACGCCGTCGCTCGAGAATCTTCGCCGACGCGCGCACCCCTTCGCCGGTGCCCGGCGATGACGAGGGTGAGGTGACCGCGTCGCGACGACATCCCCGCCTTCCTCCGTGGGTCGGGGGTGGTCGGCGAGGCGCGGCCACCTGTCAGTTCTCCATCTCCTGCCCCGGCCGCACGAGCCGACCCCGGAGGAACGATGCGCAGACCGACCCCGAACTCTCTCCAGCGCCCGCGTGACCTGGCCGACCCGCACGACCCGGCGGCTCTCTACGTCCGCTCGTACCTGCTCATCAGGACGGCGGTGGGGGTCCTCGGTCTGCTGCTGCCGGCGGCCTTGATCGGAGGGGGCAGCTGGCTCGGTGTGCCCATCGGCGGGTCCCTGAGCTCCTACTACCACTCCCCCGTGCACGACCTGTTCGTCGGCATCCTGTGCGTGATGGCCGTCCTCCTGGCGACCTACCTCGCGGGGCAACCACGCACGTGGGAGTTCCGGCTGAGCCTCGGCGCGGGGGTGGCGCTGCTCGGGGTGGTCGTCTTCCCGGTCGAACGTCCCGGCCGCCTCGGAGCAGCTCCGTGCGGGAGCTCCCCGACGCCGTCCGGCTGCTCGCCGGTCCAGCAACTGCTCGGCGAGACACCGACCCAGCAGGTCCACCTGATCGCCGCCGGCGTGTGCTTCCTGCTCCTCGCGGCGCTGTCCTGCATCTTCGCCCGGCGGGAGCGGGCGTACGGCCGCAACCTCGGGGCTGCGTCGTTCCACCGGGTGTGCGCGGGGCTGATCCTGCTGGCCGTCATCGCGGCTGCCTTCGCCGGCTACCGGCCGATCCGTCTCGGGCCGATTCCCCTGCTCTACGCGGCCGAGACCGTCGCCGTCTGGGCATTCGCGGCGTCCTGGCTGGTCGCCGGGCGCGATCTGTGGCTGCGCCTGCTGCGGCCACGGCGACCGGCCGCAGGCACGCTTCCCGCCTGTCCGGACCCGAGGGACGCCCCACCGGCGCCGCGCTCACCCCTCGCCCAGGCGGATCCCGCCCTGGAGGCCGCCGGGTGGTACCGGGACCCGTACCCGGACGATCCCTTCCGCTGGAGCGAGCGGTGGTTCGACGGCCGGGCCTGGACCCCGGCCACCCGCCCGGTCCCGGGCCTCAGCCCTGGCTTCGGGCTCTCCGGCCCCGCCCTTCCGAGTTCAGCCCTGTCCGCCCCCTCGGCCGCCGTCCTCTCCGGGTCGCCCCGCGGCGGATCGTCGTCGCCCTGGCACGTCCGGCCGGAACTCGAGCCGTCCGGCGACGGCCCACCCGTGGAGGCGGACCGATGAGGACCCGCGTGCAGGGCTCGGCAGCGCCGCAGCGCCTCCGGTCCGCTGTCCCGGTGAGCTGAGGACCGTGGCGATCATGCCCGGCGCCGTGTTTCGCCCCATCCCCGTGGCCGTGTCCCGGCAGCGGCGGGTCAAGGGTCGCGGTGTCTGCCTCCACGTGGCCGTCTCCGAGGCCCCCAGCCTGTTCGGCTTCTTCTCCACGGCCACCGTCGACTCGCACTTCTACGTGACGCGCAGCGGCGTCATCGAGCAGTACGTGGACACCGACCTCGTGGCCTTCGCCCAGCTCGAGGGCAACGCCACGCTGATCTCGGTGGAGACGCAAGGCGGGGTGATCAACCCGGACGGCGAACCGTGGACGACGGAGCAGCTGACCGGTCTCGCCTCGATCGCCCGCTGGGCGCACGACACCGAGGGGATCCCGCTCGCCGTGATGCCCGACTCGCGGCCCACGTCCCGAGGAGTGGGCTACCACCGCCTGGGGATCAACCCGTGGCGGGTCGCCGGCGGCGAGCTGTGGTCGTCGGCCACCGGGAAGGTCTGCCCCGGCGCCACCAAGATCGCGCAGCTGCCCACCATCATCACCGCCGCGCAGAACGGCGTCACCACCGGAGGACTCACGTTGGCTGACATCAACACGATCCAGGCTGCCCTCAACGAGATCATCACCGAGCTCCGAGGGCCCAACCGGCTCGGCTGGCCGATGGCACGCCACAACGTGACCGCCGACCAGCAGCCGCGGCTGACGATGGTGCAGATCCTCGCCGCGCTCGACCGCGAGCTGAGCTCGCGACTGGACCTCGTGGGCCGGCCGGGCCCGAACGCCGACACCCCGTTCGGGCAGCAGCTCTCCATCCGCGCCGAGGTGCGTCAGCTCGCCGGCAGGGTGGCCCAGCTCGAGCAGCCGGCCGTCGACGCCTCCGCGGTCGCCACCGCGCTGGCGAGCAACCCCGAGTTCCTCGCGGCGATCGCCAAGGCCGTCAACGACGACGTGGCGACACGCCTCCGGTCGTGACCCCGTCACCCGGTGCCGTTCAAGCAGGAGCGCACCCGCGCCCAGAGCGCCTCGTAGGCGGCCGTCGCGGAGCTGGCCGGCGCGAACGCCGGAACCGGTGCGCGCTCGTCGGCCATCTGCTCGATCACCACCCGGCTCGGGATCGCCTCGGGCACGACGGACGCGTGATCGTCGGGCAGCCGCTGGGTGAACTCGCGATGGGCCTTCTTGCGGCGGTCGACCATCGACGGGAAGCCCATCACCTGCGGCTTCCGCCCCGGCATCGCGTCGACGAAGTCGATGAGCTGGTCGTAGGTGCGCACCGACAGCGTGGCGGGAATCAGGGGGACGAGCAGCACGTCGCAGGCGTGGACCACGTTCTCCGACACCAGGGACACGCTCGGCGGGCAGTCGAGGACAACGAGGTCGTACTCCTTCTTCAGGGGCGCGAGCAGGCGGCGGATCCGATCCGTGGGGCGCTTCGTGGAGT
This sequence comes from Geodermatophilus sp. SMS 5-13, assembly GCF_059428245.1. Classification (NCBI taxonomy): domain Bacteria; kingdom Bacillati; phylum Actinomycetota; class Actinomycetes; order Geodermatophilales; family Geodermatophilaceae; genus Geodermatophilus; species Geodermatophilus sp. SMS 5-13. The sequence goes on along the minus strand of NZ_CP165729.1, from coordinate 2,074,565 downwards.
CCAGGTCCAGGTCCAGATTGCGGTAGCTGAAGTCGGCCGGCATCAGATCGAGCTGGTCGAAATCGGTCCCCTTGATCCCGTCGTCCAACGTGCGCTTTCCCCTGACCAGGGCGGTGCCGCCACCTTTGACCTTGGGCTTGACCCGGAACAGGTACGTGGCCGAACCCTGCGGATCGAGGTCCCAGAGGAGGGTGCGCAGACCGTCGCGGGCCGCGAACCAGGCGATGTTGACCGCGGCCGACGTCTTCCCGACGCCGCCCTTGATGTTGTACGTCGCCACGACCTTCACCGCGCCGCTCCTGCCATGGCCGTGGCCGGCTCCGGCGTCGCCGTAGGTCGCGGTCCTGGCTGGGCCGGACGGCGCCGCGGCGACCGCCGCGAGAACCGCTCGAACAGGGCGGCGAACTGCGCACGCGACGTGTCCTGGTCCTCCTGCAGCCGGGCCGCGATCTCCCCCATCGCGAAGATCGTCCGGGCCGGGGCGTGATCGCCGGCCATCATGTCGCTGGCGAGTGAGTAGAGCGCCTCGCGCTGGGCCTCGCTGTCCTGGAACGTCCCGAGTACGTCCTGCACGGCCTTCAACTCCTTGAGGGCGACGGGGGCGGCCCGGCCCGTCGTCGGGGAAAAGATCTCCAGGAGGTAGCGCAGTTCCTTGGCCCGCTTGCGCAGGTCGTGCAGGTCCTGCGCAGGCGACGCGTCCGTGATCCGCGAGCCGCGGCGGAGCACACGACGATGCGCGCGGTCGAGCCGTTCCACGACCACCTCGGCCGCGGTCGGTCCCGCACCGGGCTGCCCGTCCCAGGTCGCCAGCGCCAGCAGCGAGGCGCGCCATCGTGCGCGGAACCGCTCGAACCGCGGCGACTGCAAGCCGGCCACGAGCCCGCGCCGCTCGTCCGCGCGGAGCCCTCTGAGGCGCAGTACCAGAGGCGCCAGGTCCTCACGCCGGCCGCTCGTCAGCTCAGCCGTCAGGCGCGGGAGCGTCTGCAGCAGGACGTCGAGATCGCGGGACGGCGTGGTGAGGTCGCCGAGCAGCTTCAGCTGCGGTGTCACCCACGCGACCAGAGCGGGCGGCAGGACGTCGCCGAGCAGCTTGACCGCCGAGCGACTGCGCCGCACCGCGACCCGGAGGTCGTGCAGGAACTCGATGTCGACATCGCCGACCGTGCCGTCCACGGCGGCCTCCATCTCGCCGAGGAAGGACAGGAGCACCCTGGCCACCGCCACACGGGCGGGGAGACCCGTCTCCATCACCGGCTTCGAGGGCGCGTCCGCATCGATTCCCGCGGCGCGCAACGCCGCCGGGTAGCGCGACGGCGTGTCAGGGACCAGCCCCGACCGGTGCGCGATGCGGACGGCGCACTCGCCGACCGCGTCGTACCCCCGCAAGGGGGACAGCCACAGGCCCCCCGGCAGCCGGTCACGGCTGCCGACGACGGCCGCCGGACGTTCGTGGACCAGCCGCAACACGGTCTTGCCCTCGGCGTCCAGCAACCTGCCGCTGACGGACGTGCCCGATGCCTCGACCACCGGCAGCAGAGCGCGCACCCCGAGGACCGGCTCGAGGTGCACGCGCAGGTCCTCGGGAAGACCCGCCAGCAGGCGTGGCCAGCCGAGGGTGTCGGGACCGGCCGTGACCGGCGCACGGCCGGCGCGGCTGAGCTCCAGCATGCATCCGCGGCCGTCCGGGCCCTCGACGGCGGTCAGCGCCATCCCGCTGCGGTAGAGCCGCAGGTCGGCGCTGTCCAGCCACGTCCGGCGGGTGGCGACCGGTCGGTCCATGGCCATCGTGTGGCCGGCCGCCAACGCCGCCAGGGCAGCCGCTACCGCCGATGGTTCGGGGCCGGCCCAGAACTGGCCACCGCCAGGACCACTCACCGGCGTTCCTCTCAGATCACCGACCTCGGTCAGGTGTCGCGCATTGTGTCGGTCGCACCCGGCCACCGAAGTGAGGCGCGCCCAACCCCTGTGATGTCAGCCCGGGGTGGGTCCCGGCATCACCCGCCGGAGGTGAGGCGACCTCCTGGGCCGCTTCCTACCGTCGGCGTCCGACGAGTCCGTTCGACTCCGGAGGCCCGGCATGAACCCGACTCCCGGATCCTCGCCACCCGTACGGCCGACGGTCGACGCAGGCCGGCTGTGGGCCGGCGGAGCGGCCACCGCGGTGGTCGCCGCGCTCGTCGCCGTGGTGGGTGTCCTCATCGGAAACGCAGTGCTCGACGTCGAGATGGTCGCGCCACCGCTGCTGCCGATCGGCGACTCGTTCATGCTGCGGTACGCGCTCACCGCCGCCGCTCTGGCCCTGGTCGCCACCGGGCTGGCTCACCTCCTGGTGCTCACCACACCGCGCCCGCGCGCGTTCTTCTCCTGGATCGTCGGACTGGCCACGGTGGTCGGCGTCGTCCTGCCGTTCGCCGCCGACGGGTCCTTCGGCGGCAAGCTCGCGACGGCTCTGGTCGATCTGGTCCTCGGGCTGTGCGTCCTGAGCCTGCTGTCGTCGGTGCTGGCCAGGACGACGAGCGTCGTCCGATCGACGCCGCCGGCCTGGGGGCGGAGCGAGGGCCGCGCCGCTGACCGCGAGGGCCGCCTCGGGGCAGGTCCCCGGGAGATGGGGAAACGTCTTGTACCGCTGATGCGCCAGGGCCACACTGCTCGGTCACCGACGGCGCCCTGGGTCGGCGCCGCGGCTCGGTCAGGGGGATGGCCATGCGGATCGAGATCTCCATCGCCAACACGGACGCGGCGGGCCGGAACTACCTCACCTGGGCCCCGGTGCGGGCCAGCATCCGCCTCTTCGACGCTCCCCCGAACGGCGGCGGACCGCTCACGGTGACCGTCCGGAACCAGAACGCCCAGGCGGGCGGTCAGTTGGCCTTCGCCGCCTCCCGCGGCGACCCGCGAACGGCGACGCTCGACGTGAAGGTGCCCACCGACAGCTCGCCGGTCGAGTTCTTCGTCGCCGGCGTCGTCGGCCGGGCCAGCCGTGCGGACGGCGACGCCGTGCTCACGGTGACCCCGGCCGGGGCGGCGCAGCCGCTGGCGACCAAGGCCGTGATGGTCCGCATCCGCAAGAACGCGAACGCCCTCACCCCCGCCGAGCGGGACCGGTTCACGATCGCCCTGGCCACGCTCAACAACCAGGGCGCCGGGCAGTTCCAGAGCTTCCGCGAGATGCACCGCCAGCGGGTCGCGCTGCGCCAGGCCCACGGCGCGCCGGGCTTCCTCGCCTGGCACCGCGCCTACCTGCTCGACCTCGAGCGCGAGCTGCAGAAGATCGACCCGAGCGTGGCGCTGCCCTACTGGCGCTTCGACCGGCCGGCGCCGAACCTCTTCACGCCCGACTTCATCGGCCGCAGCAGCAGCCTCGGCACCGCCGTCTTCAGCCCGACCAACCTGCTCGCGCAATGGCGCACCGACGGCGCGCCCGGGATCACCCGGACGCCCCAGTTCGACGCGCAGACGCAGGCCGCCTTCGTGGCCGGCCAGGGCGACACGCTGATCATGGGCGGCCCGCCGCCCACCTCGATCTTCGACACGGGCACCAACACGGGCGGCTTCGACGAGATGGAGGGCGACCCGCACGGCAGCGCCCACACCAGCTTCGACGGCTGGATCCAGGACCCGGCCACCGCGCCCCGCGACCCGCTGTTCTTCCTGCTGCACTGCAACGTCGACCGGCTGTGGGCGGGGTGGCAGTTCCTCAACGGCCGGTTCGACGGCACCCGTCCGGACACCTACTTCTTCCGCGGGACGGCGGGCCAGCCGGGATCGGCCCTCATCGGTCACAACCTGCTCGACTCGTTGTGGCCGTGGAACGGCGACACGGCTCCCCCGCGGCCCCCGACCGCCCCGCGCGGCCCGTTCCCGGTCGTGCCGACGTCGTCCGCTCCGGGCCCCACGCCGCGGATCCGGGACATGATCGACTACGCCGGCTTCCTGACCCCCGCGGCGGATCTGAACTTCGCCTACGACGGCATCCCGTTCGGCGTCGCGCCGTAGATCGCGCCGTCACCCGCAGCGGTCCCAGCAGAGGGAGGACACCGTGTCCGAACCGACAGTCGAGAGCCTCGCGGACGAGCTGCGGCGCGAGGTCAGCGAGGCGCAGGAGAGCCGCACGCAGTACCTGTCCGGCCTCCGTTCCGCCGCGCCGCAGACCCTCGGCGGTGAGGAGAGCGTGGACGGCGATCCGGTGCTGCGGATCCTCACCGACCGCGGGCAGCCGGAGGAGGACCGGCTCGAGCTGCTGCGCCGCCTGGCCGGCACGCTCGGCCGCCGGGACGACTACATCGACGGCCTGCTCGCCGTCGTCCGGGACGCCGACGACGCCCCCGCGGTCCGCCAGGCCGCGCTGCGCGTCCTGGCCGCCGCCGCGTTCCAGGTCGAGCGGTTCGCCCCGCACCAGCAGCCCTACGAGGACACCCTGCACGACCTGGTCGGCGATCCGGACCCGGAGATGCGGGACCGGGCGGTGAGCATCCTCGCGCAGCGGCACGACCCCGTCGTCCAGGAGAGCCTGCTCGCCGGACTGCGCGGCGACCGTCCGCTGCCGGTCGACCGCGAGCGCGCCGTCCGGCTGCTGGCCGAGGACGACCACGTCGACGTCCTGCCCCTGCTGCAGGACATGTACCGGGACGGCTCGCCGGACGCCAAGCAGGAGGCCGTGCGGTTCATGGGGTCCTACCCCGACGCCCGCGACACCCTCGAGGGCATCCTCCGCGACAAGAGCGAGTCCCCCGAGGTGCGCCGGCAGAGCGCGGCGTCGCTTCGCTACCTGGCGCCGGAGACCTACGAGGCCACCGCCAAGGAGATCGCCACCGACACCGACGACGACCCCGACGTCCGCACCGCCTCGCTCACCGCGCTGCAGCACCTCGGCGATCCGGAGCGGGTCTACGGCGACGCCGACTTCGTCGGCCGCGTCGAGGCGATCAGCCGGGAGGAGTCCACGTCGCAGGTCACGCAGGTCGCGCAGCAGTTGCTCGACCGGCGGCCCCCGGCGTGACGTCGACCGCCACCGACCTCGGCGCGCTGGTCGACGCGCTGCGGGACGGGCCGGACGCCGCGAACGAGCTCGCCGCGCTGCTGCCGGAGAACCTGCCGCTGCATGCCGGGCGCAGCGCGGCCGAGATGACCCGCTTCCGGGCCTACGTGCTCGCTGCGTTCGCCGGGGCGGGGCTCCCCGACGCCGCGCTGCCCTACGTCGTCGAGTCGCTGGAGGCCGGGCAGGACCCCGACGAGGTGGCCGGCGCGGCCATCGCGCTGCGCGGCCTGCGGACGACGGCGGTCGACGTCGGGACGCCGCTGCTGCGGGCCCTCGACAACCTCGCCGGCGCCGACGCCACGGTCAGCTTCGAGGCCTACCGGCCGGTGTGGCCGTACGCGGCGCCGACGACGGCGCTCACCGAGGTGGTCCGCACGATCGTCCTGCTCGGTGAGCGGGCGGGACCGGCGGCGGACCGGCTCGCCGAGCTGGCCCGGGACGACCGTTTCCCCGCCGCCCTGCGCGAGGAAGTGCCGGCGGCCGACGGCGGGTGCTGCGGATCCGGGACGTGCGCGTGCTGCGCCGCACCGGAATTGTCGGCGGCCCCGCTGCCGGACGACGTCCCGACGGCGATCCTGCTCGAGGACCAGGACGGCCGGACGACGGCGTGCGACGACTTCCTCGGGGGCCGGCCGGCCGTGGTCGCGTTCTTCTACACGCGCTGCGACAACCCCCGGAAGTGCTCGCTGACCGTCACGAAGCTGGCGGCGCTGCAGCGGGCGCTCGAGGAACGCGGCCCGGACGGCGCGGTGCGGATCGCGGCGATCACCTACGACCCCGCCTTCGACCTGCCCGACCGGCTGCGGCGCTACGGCACCGACCGCGGCATCCGGTTCGGCGAGCACGTGCGGTTCTTCCGCGTCCCCGCGGGGTTCGACGACGTCCGGCGGCGCTTCGACCTCGGCGTGAACTACGGCGCCGCCACGGTCAACCGGCACCGGACCGAGCTGTTCGTCCTCGACGGGCGGGGCCGGGTCACGGCCGCGTTCGCCCGCGTGCAGTGGGACGTCGGCGCCGTCCTCTCCGCCCTGGATCCCCGATGACGCCGCGCGGTTCGCCGCCGGGCCGGCCGGACGAGAGGGAGCCTGGATGGGCAACGTCGTGCACGCGCACGTCAACCACGCGCGCGTCAACGAGGTGCTCCGCCCCATGGGGGCGGACCTCGGACCAGGACCCCGACGGCCCGCCGCCCTGGTCGAGTTCGCCGCATCTGGCGCGACATGCCCAAGAACGGCGTCGTCCTGCTGCACCACCGCCGATCGGCTCCGTAGTCGCGTCGCCGACCGAGTGTCACCGGCGTGGGGCCGGCGCCGGACGACCACCGCCGAACCGTCCCCCAGACCTGGGGTGAACGCGCCTTTTTCGTAGACCGTCGGCGTCCGCGCCGGTCAGGATGCTGTTGCAGCCGTCCGAACCTTCGGGGGATCCAGAGACCATGGGCAAGCACTCGCCAGGCCGGCACCGGCTGACGACCACGTCGGCGATCGGCGTCGGCGCCGGCACACTCGCCGTCGCCGCACTCCTGGCGGCGCTGGAGGCGACCGTGCCGACCAACGTCGGCGCCGCCGCGGTCGGCCCGCTCGCCGGCGCCCTCGGTGCGGCCTCCGACGAGTCCGCCTTCGAGGCCGGGCCGCTGCTGATCCCGAGCATCGGCGTCGTCGCCCCGGGCTTCGACGACCCCTACCTCTCGCTCGCCGCGCAGGGCGTGCCGGCTGCGCTGGTCCCCTCCGAGTACATCGCCCCGGACATCACCCGCGGCCTCGTCCTCGGCCCCATCGCCTCGGCGTCCATGCTGCCCGGCCTGACCGTCACGGCGACGGCGCCGGTCACCGGCGCGCTGCCCGCCCCGGCGTCGGTCCCGGTGGTCGCGGCGGGCACGACGACGGCCGCCGGTACGACGACGGCCTCGGGCACGACGACGGCCTCGGGCACGACGGCCACGGGGACGACGACGGCCCCGGACCCGACGACGGCCCCCGGTACGACGCCGGACACGATCACGCCGGTCACCACGGCGCCGGACACCACCACCCCGGGCACGACGACCCCGGACACGACGACCCCGGGCACGACGACGCCGGACACCACCACCCCGGGCACGACGACCCCGGACACCACCACCCCGGGCACGACGACCCCGGACACCACCACCCCGGGCACGACGACCCCGGACACCACCACCCCGGGCACGACGACCCCGGACGCGACCACCCCGGCCGCGCCGACCCCGGACGCGACCACCCCGGCCGCGCCGACCACCGAGACCACCCCGGCCGCGCCCACGACCGAGACCACCACCCCAGCCGCGACGACGACCGCGGCGGCGCCGACCACCGAGACCACCACCCCGGCCCCGACGACCGCGGCGGAGACCACCACCGCCGCCCCGGCGACGACGACGCCGACAGAGCCCCCCTGCCCGGTCGGCGAGGTCCCGAACCTGCCCGAGATCATCGCGGCCGACCCGCTCGCCCCGCTCTGCGTGCTGCCCGCCCCGGCGACCACGCCGGCCGCCTGACCCCTCGGCAGCGTCAGGCGCTGAGCACCACCCGCCACGGGCGGACCTCGACCTGCAGGAGGCCGAGCGCGACGGCCTTGTCGTCCTCGGTGGCCAGCGCCGCGACGTCGACGTCCCCGTGTTCGGGACGCACGCGGACGACCGTCATGCCGGAGCCGTCCTCGCCGCCGAGCACCGGGCCGGCGGCGACGAGCAGGCCGCGCTCGCGCAGCCGGCCGAGGAAGGCCAGGTGCTCGGCGAACTCCGGCTGGGCGAACAGCGACGCGCCCTCGGGCAGGGCCGGCCCGGGCCGGTGCAGCAGCGCGAACCAGCGGTCCCCGGCAGCCTCGGCGAACCGGGCGAGCACGAACGCCCACCCCTCGTCGTAGGAGCCGCGCGCGGCCTCGGGATCGGCCAGCCGCTCCCAGCCGTCGTGCTCCAGGGTCACCAGGGTCCGGTCGTCGTCCGCCTCGAAGGTCACGCGGACGCGGGTGGCCGTCTCCGCCGTCCGGCCGGGGTGCCAGTCCAGTGCCAGCGCGTTCGGCGGCTCCCAGACGGTCACCTCCGCCCACACCGACACCCGGTCGCCGTGCCGCTCGACCAGCCCGGTGCTCTCGAACGCGACGGTGCCGCCTTCGCCGAAGACGCTGTGCCCGGCGCCCAACGGCCACCACTCCGCGATGCGCTCGGTGAACAGCGCGAACGCGCGCTCGGGCGGCGCGGCGACGGAGACCTGACGGACGACCGGCCGGACGCTGCTCACGGGTGCTTCCTCTCCTCGTCCTCGACGAACGCCGCGAACGACTGCAACGCGGTGTCCCAGACTCCGGTGAGCCACTGCTGAACCCCGGCCAGCCCGCCGGGTGCGAGCGCGTACAGGTTGCGGGTGCCGCGCGAGCGGTGCTCGACCAGGCCGGCGCCCTCCAGCACGCGCAGGTGCTTGCTCACGGCGGGGCGGCCCACCGGCAGCCGGTCGGCCAGTTCCCCCACCGGCAGCGCGCCGTCGCGCAGGCACTCGAGGATCCGGCGCCGCATGGGATCACCCAGCGCGTCCAACGCGTCGTCTGCTGCAGCTTGGTTGCTCATCGGTAACGGTTACCGTAGAGGCACCGAGCGGGGCGGTCAACGGCGTCCTGGCTCAGCGCAGCGGTTCGTGGCTCACGTCCTGCACTGAGCCAGGAACCGCTGGGATCAGCCGACCTGATCGTGGCCACCCGCGGCGCGGAGGGCCTCGATGACCACGGCGCGGGTGTCGGCGGGGTCGATGACGTCGTCGATCTCGAACACCGAGGCCACGTTGAGCGCCTTGCCGCGCTCGTAGGCCTCCGCGACCAGCTCGTCGAACCGCGCCTGCCGGGCGGCGGCGTCGGGCAGCGCGTCGAACTCGCGGCGGTAGCCCAGGCGGACGGCGCCCTCGAGGCTCATCGGCCCGAACTCACCGGTCGGCCAGGCCACGGTGAGGAACGGCGCCCGCAGGTCCCCGCTGGTCATCGCCATCGCCCCGAGGCCGTAGGCCTTGCGCAGCACCACCGCGACCAGCGGAACGGTCAGCCCGGCGCCGGCGACGTAGAGGCCGCCGAACCGGCGCACCGTCCCGGTCTTCTCCGACTCCGGGCCCACCATGAACCCCGGGGTGTCGACCAGCGAGACCACCGGCAGCCGGTGCGCCTCGCACAGCCGCAGGAACGCCGCGGCCTTGTCGGCCGACTCCGCGTCGATCGCGCCGCCGAGGTGCCGGGGGTCGTTGGCCAGGATGCCCACCGGCCGCCCGCCGAGCCGCGCGAGCGCGGTCACGATCCCCGGGCCGAACCGCGGCCGCAGCTCCAGCACGCTGCCGGTGTCGGCGAGGGTCTCCAGCACCGGCCGGACGTCGTAGCTGCGCACCCGGTTGGCCGGCAGCAGGTGCCGCAGCAGCCGCTGGTCGGCGCACTCCCCCGGCGCGACCCGCCCGGTGAGGCAGCCCAGCGCGGCGCGGGCGGCGGCGACCGCGGCGTCGTCGTCCTCCACCAGGACGTCGACGACGCCGTTGGCCGCCTGCACGGCCGTCGGCCCGACGTCGCCGGGGGCCACGACGCCCAGCCCGCCGGCCTCGATCATCGCCGGCCCGCCCATCCCGATGCTGCTGCCCTCGGTGGCGACGACGACGTCGCAGACCCCGACCAGCGCCGCGTTGCCGGCGAAGCAGTAGCCGGAGGCGACGGCGATCGTCGGCACCTTGCCCGCCAGCCGGGCCATCGTGGTGAACGTCGGGACGTCGAGCAGCGACACCCCCGCCGTGTCGGTGTCGCCGGGCCGCCCGCCGCCGCCTTCGGCGAAGAGCACCACCGGCAGCCGCCGCTGCTCGGCCAGCGCCAGCAACCGGTCGGTCTTCTTGTGGTTGACCATGCCCTGCGTGCCGGCCAGCACCGTGTAGTCGTAGGCGAGGACGGCGCACGGGACGCCGTCGACCTCGCCGATCCCGGTGACCATGCCGTCGGCCGGCGTGCGGGCGACCAGCTCCTCCAGCGTGCGGCGCCGCCGCTGGGCGGCGATGCCGAGGGCGCCGTACTCGACGAAGCTGCCGTCGTCGACCAGGGCCGCGACCATCTCCCGCGCGGTTCGCCGTCCGGCGCCGTGCCGGCCCGCGACCGCCTCCGGCCGCGCGGCGTCCAGGCCGATCCGGTGCCGCTCGGCGCTCTCGGCCAGCTCGGGGCGGATCTCGTCGAGGTCCAGCTCGGCCGCCCCGGCGTCGGCCGCGGCGTCGTCGTCCGACGGGGTCAGGACGGCGACCGGCGCACCGGCCGGGACGACGTCGCCCACCGCCACCCGCAGGCCGGCCACCTCGCCGGTGACCGGGGCGCGCACGACGTGCTCCATCTTCATCGCCTCGAGCACGACCAGCGTCGCGCCGGCGCCGACCCGGTCCCCCTCGGCCGCGGTGACCTCGACGACGACGCCCTGCAGCGGCGCCTCGACCGCGAGCCCGCCGTCGAGCCGGACCGGGGCCGCCGCCGCCGGCTCCTCCGGGGGCAGCAGCTCGGCCAGGTGCGCGTCGAGGAAGTCGGTGGTCGCGCGGCCCTCGGCGAGCTCGGGGCGCGCGACCAGCGCGGCCAGCAGGGGCAGGTTGGTCAGCGGGCCCGCGACGTCGAACTCGGCGAGCGCCCGGGCCGCGCCGGCCAGCGCCCGCGGCAGGTCGCGCTCGGCGGTGACCACCTTGGCCAGCAGCGAGTCGTAGCGCGGGTTGACCGCGTCGCCGGGGACGCCGGCGGTGTCGACGCGCACGCCGCGCCCGGTCGGCGGGACGAAGCGCTCCAGGGTCCCGGCGGCCGGCTGCACGGTGCCGTCGGCCCGCAGCGTCTCGGCGTTGACCCGCGCCTGGACGGCGGCCCCCCGCGGCTCGATCGGGCCGTCCAGCCCCAGCTCGGCGAGGGTCGCGCCGTCCGCCAGCCGCAGCGCGACCTCGACCAGGTCCAGGCCGGTGACCTGCTCGGTGACCGTGTGCTCCACCTGGAGCCGCGGGTTGACCTCGAGGAACGCGAACTCGGACCCGCGGACGAGGAACTCCACCGTCGCCAGGCCGCGCAGCCCCGCCGAGCCGCCCAGCGCGACCGCCGCGTCGGCCAGCTCTCGGCGCAGCGCCGGGTCCAGCGCGGGGGCCGGAGCGATCTCCACGAGCTTCTGCCGGCGCCGCTGCACGCTGCAGTCGCGGTCGCCGAGAGCGGCCACCGCCGCGCCGTCCCCCGCGAGCTGCACCTCGACGTGCCGGGCGCCGGTCAGCAGCCGCTCGACGTAGACCTCGCCCGAGCCGAAGGCGGCGCGCGCCTCCGAGCGGCAGCGCTCCAGCGCCTCCGCCAGCTCGTCCTCCGACCGCACCGGCTGCTGCCCGCGCCCGCCGCCGCCGGCCAGCGCCTTGACCATGACCGCGCCGCCGACACTCCGCAGGAAGGCGCGGGCGCCGTCGAGGTCGGCCGGGCCGTCGGTGGCCGCCAGCACCGGGATGCCCAGCTCGCGGGCGCGGGCCCGGGCCCGGGTCTTGTCACCGAAGAGCTCCAGCACGGCGGCGTCCGGGCCGACGAAACTGAGGCCGGCGTCGGCGCAGCGGCGGGCCAGCTCGGCGCTCTCGGCGAGGAAGCCGTAGCCGGGGTGGACGGCGTCGGCGCCGGTGGCCAGCGCCGCGTCGACGACCGCCGCCGCGTCGAGGTAGGCGGCCGGGCCGGCGCCCTCGAGCCGCACGGCGTCGTCCGCCCGGCGGACGTGCAGCGCGCCGGCGTCGTCGGCCGGCGCCACCGCGACGGTGCGCAGGTCCATCGCCGCCGCCGTCCGCAGGATCCGGACGGCGACCTCGCCGCGGTTGGCGACCAGGAGCCGGGTGATCGCCATCCGCGGCAGTGTAGGTCGGGGCTCAGGCGGTCACGCCGACCAGCCCGTCGTGGGTGTCCCGTGGCTCGGTCGCCGGCGACCGCCGGGCCAGCGCGATGCCGGTCGCGGCGATCCAGAGCATCCCGAGCAGCCAGACCATGACCAAGCCCTCCACCCACCAGATCGCCAGGGACGCGGCCGCGAGCAGCGCCGCCACGACCATCCCGCCCGAGCCGAGCACCCGGCCCAGCACCCGAGCGCGCATCCCGGCCCGCGCCGCGATCCACACCGGGACGGCGACCACCAGCCAGCCGAGCACGAACACCGCGCCGTTCATCAGCTGCAGCGCCTTGGCCAACTCCGGCGTCAGGTCGCCGTCGCCGGCCATGACGGCCGCGGCCAGCAGCGGCAGCGCGCCGGAGATGCCGACGGCGGCGGCGAGGACACCGCCGGCCGTCACCGCCCGGGCGGCGCGGTCCCCGTCGACCGTGCCGCGCAGCCGCTCGGCGACCACCCGGAAGAAGCCGCCCACGGCCAGCCAGGCGACCACGGCCAGGTAGATGCCCACGACCACCAGGGGCGACGAGCCGACCGTGTCGGCGTACCCCTCGGGGGACGCGTGCACGTCCGGCGAGCCTCCGCCGACCTTTGAGAGCTCGTTCCCGACGTTCAGCAGCACCACCGCGCCGACGCCCAGCACCGGGGCGGCGAGCCTCACCCGCGTCGTCATGGCAGACCTCCCGATCCGTCCGCGGCGTCCGGGGCCGCGGAGACGGCAGAACGCTAGGGACGCGGACCCCGTGCGCGCCTCCGCCCCGGCGGTCCGGGCACTCCTTCTGGAGGAGGGGATTTCCGGGCCGGTCCTCGTACCCCAGGGGGAGGTCAGGCGGGGGTCCGGCGGCCTACCGTTCGCCATGGCCGACTGGCGGCGGGCGCAGCGCTGGGTCGATCCCCTGCTGGCCGCGGCGCTGCTCGGCGGCAGCCTCTACGCGCTGGTGGCGCTGCCGGCGAGCGAGTCGGACCTCGTCGCGCCACCGTTGGTGGACGCCGCCTTCCTCGTCCTCGTGTGCGTGCCGCTCGCCTGGCGCAGCCGGCACCCGCTGCCGGTCTTCGCCGTCGTCCTCGGCGCGGCCTGGCTGTGGCTGCTGCTGTTCTACGGCGACCAGCCGCAGCCGCCGTTCTCGCCGGCCGTGGCGCTGCTGCTGGTCACCTTCAGCGCGGCCGCCGTCCCGCGGGCGCGGTCCGCGTGGGCCGTGGCGGTGGCGATGGTCGCCTTCCTGGTCTCCACGGACGTGCCGGCCGTGCTCGCCGGGCGGTCGTGGAGCGACGTCATCCCGTCCTGGGTGCTGTTCACCCTGGCCTTCGGCGTCGGCCGGGTGGTGGGGCTGCGCCAGCAGCAGGCCGTCGCGGCGGCCGAGCGGGCGGCGGCCTCGGAGGCCGGCCGGGCGGAGGAGGCGGCGCGCGCCGCGGCGGCCGAGCGGGCCCGGATCGCCCGGGAACTGCACGACGTCGTCACCCACGCGGTCACGGTCATGGTCGTGCAGGCCGCCGCGGAGGCCCGCGCGGTGCCCCAGGGGACGACGACGCGCCGGACGCTGACCGACATCGAGACCGCCGGCCGAGAGGCGCTGACCGAGCTGCGGCGCATGCTCGGCGTCCTGCGCGCCGGCGACCCGGCCGCCGACCGCCGCCCGCCGCCGTCCCTGCGCGAGCTCGACGGCCTGCTGGCCGCGGCCCGGGGCGGCGGGCTGGACGTGCGGCTGGAGGTGCGCGGCGAACCGGCGGAGCTGCCGGCCGCCCTCGACCTCGCCGCCTACCGGATCGTGCAGGAGGCGCTGACCAACGTGCGCAAGCACGGCTGCGGCGGCGCCGCGGACCTGCGCCTCGACCACTGCCCCGACGCGCTCGTCGTCGAGGTCGTCAACCCGTGTCCCGCCGGTCCGCCGGCTCCCGGCGGCCACGGGCTGGTCGGCCTGCGGGAACGGGTCTCACTGCACGGCGGGACGCTGGAGGCCGGGCCGGAGCCGGACGGGCGGTTCCGGCTGCGCGCGCGGCTGCCGGTGGGCACGGCGTGAGCGTCTCCGTGCTCGTCGTCGACGACCAGACGCTCGTGCGCGCCGGGTTCGTGCGGCTGCTGGAGGGCGAGCCCGGCATCGCGGTGGCCGGCGAGGCGGCCGACGGGCTCGAGGCGCTGGAGGTGGCGCGGCGGACCCGGCCGGACGTCGTCCTCATGGACATCCGGATGCCGCGGCTGGACGGCCTGCAGGCGACCGCGCGGCTGCTGGCGGGGCAGCCCGGGACGCGGGTCGTCGTCCTCACCACCTTCGACCTCGACGAGTACGTCTTCGAGGCGCTGCGGGCCGGGGCCAGCGGGTTCCTGCTCAAGGACGCCCCGCCGGACGAGCTGGTCCACGCGATCCGGGTGGTGGCCGCCGGGGAGGCGCTGCTGGCGCCATCGGTCACCCGGCGGCTGATCGCCGAGTTCGCCCGGACGCCGGTCCCCCGCGCCGACGACCGCCTCGCCCGGCTCACCCCGCGGGAGCGCGACGTCCTGGCGCTGGTCGCGACCGGGCTGTCGAACGCCGAGATCGCCGCCCGGCTGTTCCTCGGCGAGTCGACCGTGAAGACCCACCTGACCGCAGTGCTGACCAAGCTGGACCTGCGCGACCGGGTGCAGGCCGTCGTGCTGGCCTACGAGTCGGGGCTGGTCCGACCCGGCGGATGAGCCGCGACTGCGGCAGGCTTCGCAGCATGACCACACCCGAGCCGAACGAGCCGGTCGAGCGCAGCCTGCCGGAGCCCCGCGACATCGCCCTCGAGCAGGAGACACCCGAGCAGGCCGCGGAGATGGAGGCGCAGAGCGACTCCGCGACCGGCACCGAGGACCAGCAGCCGTAACGGGTTTCGGCCGTCCGATTCCGGCGTACCGTCCGCCCATGAGCGCCGAGGCAGCGCCCGCCGACCGGGTCCTCGCCGGCCGGTACGCGCTGACCGACGTCCTGGGCCGCGGCGGCATGGGCATCGTCTGGCGGGCCACCGACCGGACGCTGGGCCGCGAGGTCGCGATCAAGGAGCTGACCTTCGCGATCGGTGCCACCGACGAGGAGCGCCAGGTGCTGCGCGAGCGGACCCTGCGCGAGGCACGCGCCGCCGCCCGGCTCGACCACCCGTGCGTGACCACGGTCTACGACGTCGTCGAGGAGGGCGGCAAGCCGTGGCTGGTCATGGAGCACGTCGACGCCGACAGCCTCCAGCGGATGCTCGAGCACGGCGGCCCGCTCTCGCCCAAGGCGGTGGCGCAGATCGGGCTGGACGTGCTCTCCGCGCTGGAGGCGGCGCACGCCGCCGGGATCGTGCACCGCGACGTCAAGCCGGCCAACGTGCTCGTCGAGCGCAGCGGGCACGCCTGCCTCACCGACTTCGGCATCGCCACGGCGACCGGGGACGACAGCCTGACCACGCAGGGGGCGCTGATCGGCTCGCCGTCCTACATGGCGCCGGAGCGGATCCACGGCGACGAGCCGCGGCCGGCGGTGGACCTGTGGTCGCTCGGCGCCACGCTGTACGCGGCAGTGGAGGGGCGCCCGCCGTTCGGCCGCGGCGAGCCGATGGCCACCGCGATGTCGGTCGTGTCGGAGCACCCGGCGCCGATGGTGCGAGCCGGTCCGCTGGAGCCCGTGCTGCGGGGGCTGCTCGCCAAGGACCCCGCCCGGCGCAGCACCGCCGAGCAGGCACGCAGCGGCCTGGAGGCGGTGCTGGCCGGTGACGCGCAGCCGGCCGCCGCGCCGGAGACCCCGCCGCCCCCTCCCCCGCCGCCGATCCCGAGCGAGGGCTCGGTGCACCGCTTCGACCAGGCCGACCTGAAGATCCTTGCCGCCGCGTCGAAGGCGGTGCTGGGCTCGGTCGCCCGCGACGCGCGCGACTCGCTGGCGGGGCGCCGCCGCGAACCGCGCGGCCAGGCCGGCCCGGGCCCCGTCGCGGACCGCCCGCCGGCCGCGCCTCCCCGCCGGCGGCGGTTCAAGCGCCGGTGGGTCGTCGTCCCGGTGGTGACGGTCCTGGTGGTCTCGATCGCGGTGATCGTGGGGCTGATCTGGCTGATAGTCCGCACGTTCGGCCTGGGCTGAGGAGGCGTGATGCGAAGCCGGGACGTGCTGATCGACGGCTACGAACGGATCCAGCAGACACTGCGGCGGGCGCTCGACGGGCTGACCGCCGAGCAGCTCACCGCCCGCGTCGAGCCCGAGGCCAACACCATCGCCTGGCTGGCGTGGCACCTCGTCCGCGTGCAGGACGACCACGTCGCCGAGGTGGCCGGCCGGGACCAGGTGTGGACCGCCGACGGGTTCGCCGGGCGCTTCGGCCTGCCCTTCGACGACGACGCCACCGGCTACGGGTTCGGCCCGGACGACGTCGCCGCCGTCCGGGTCGACTCCCCCGACCTGCTGCTCGAGTACGCCGCCGCGGTGCACGCCCGGACGGCGGAGTACCTGGCCGGGCTGAGCGACGAGGACCTCGACCGGGTCGTCGACGAGCGGTGGGACCCGCCCGTGACCCTCGGCGTCCGGCTGGTCAGCGTGCTCTCCGACGACCTCCAGCACGCCGGCCAGGCCGCCTACGTGCGGGGGCTGCTCACCTCCGCGTGACTACGGCGCCATCATCTGGTCGCCAGCCGGGACCGTGAGCGCCGGGATCGCTCCGGGAGCGGCGAGGATCAGGACACCGAGCGTGAGCAGCAGGACAGTCGTCCCGTAGGTGGCCACCCGCCGCCAGGGCAGCGTCTTCTCCACCGCGATGATCCCGGCGACGACCGCCATCCAGACGACGCTCATCACCCCGAGTGCGAACAGCGACGCCATCAGCGCCCAGCAGCACCCGACGCACCAGGCGCCGTTCTGCGCGCCCATCCGCAGCGCGCCCGTGGGCCCGTCCCGCCACGAGCCGAGCAGCAGTCCCAGCGGGCTGCGGCACTTGCCGAGGCAGACGTCCTTGAGCGGGGTGAGCTCGTAGACCGCGGCGACGATCAGCGTGGTGCCGGCGACCCACCGGCCGGCGCGGTCCCAGGCGAGCACGTCCCCCGCGGCGCGGTTCACCAGCGCCACGGCCGCGAAGGCGACCAGGCCGGCGACGACCCACGTGAGCAGGTAGCCGGCCGCGAAGACCAGCGGCTGGAACGGCGCGCGCGAGCGGGTCATGCGGGAGTAGAGCGCCACCGTCGGGGCGATCGACGGGAACATCATCGCGGCCATCATCACGACCCAGACCCCGAGGAACCAGCCGAGCGCACCGAGGCGGGTCCACGGGCCCTCGTCCATGCCGCGCATCTCGCGGACCGTCCACCACCAGCCGACGGCGGCGAGGGCGAACAGCAGCGCGACCAGCCCCAGCCGCACCCGCACGGCGGCGGAGGCGGGAGCGAGGCCCGCGGGGGCCCCTGCCGGCGCCGACGCGGTCATCGGGTCAGGCGGCCCAGGAAAAGTCCGAGTAGGACAACCCCGTCTTGCCCTCGTACCGGATGCCGAAGGCGTCGATCCGGGACCGCTGCGCCTCGGCCATCGTGAGGTCGGAGACCCCCAGCGGGTGGAACATGCCGTCGAACCGGACCGGCCGGCCGTCCTCCTTGCCGAACGGCACGATGTCCTGGATCTCGAAGTTAATCGCGTCCCCGACGCGCACGGCGTGCCGCAGCCCGTCGTCGGTCACCTCGATCGGTGCCCGTTCCACCCCGAGCATCTCGCCCACGAGCGGTGTCATGGCGGCCATCGGGCCGCCGAGTTGCCCACCGAAGACCTGGACCAGTTTGTCGAACTGCTCGTTGCTCGCCTGGTCATCGATGAAGACCCCGACGCGCCAGTTGCCCTCGGTCATCACCTTCGGGGTGTCGGCGATGACGGCCACCTTCCGCCCCGCGATGTCGGTCCCCTCGATCTGCCCCTCGCGGATGTTGAACACGAGCGTCACCCGGCAGAAGTCGTAGGTGGCGCCGTGGTCGAGCGAGAGATTGCACGGGCACATCAGCTCGCACGAGCAGGTCTCCGTGTAGCTGCCCCTCAGGTTCCACGACATGGCGGGCTCCTTCCGCGCGCCGGTCAGTGTCGACCCGGTGCGTGAGCGGGTCAACGCCGTCCCCGCCCTGCTCAGCGGGTCGACGGCGCGCGGTGATCACGGCGGCGCACTAGCGTCGCGGCGTGACCTCGCCGACCACCGACCTCTACGCGATCGAGGACCTGCTCGAGCCCGCGGAGATCGAGATCCGCGACCGGGTCCGCGCCTTCTGCGAGCGGGAGGTGACGCCGCGGATCAACGAGTACTGGGAGCGCGCCGAGTTCCCGTTCGAGCTGGTGCCGAAGATCGCCGAGCTCGGCATCTCCGGCGGCACCGTGCAGGGCTACGGCTCCCCCGGCATGAGCGCGGTCGCCGCCGGGCTGGTCGCCGCGGAGTGGGCCCGCGCCGACGGCAGCATCGGCACCTTCTACGGGGTGCACAGCTTCCTGGCCATGCAGTCGATCGCGCTGCTCGGCGACGAGGAGCAGCGCGAGCGCTGGCTGCCGGAGATGGCCCGCCTGGAGAAGATCGGCGCGTTCGGCCTCACCGAGCCCCGGCACGGCTCGGACGCCGTCGCGCTGGAGACCTCCGCCCGCCGGGACGGCGACAGCTACGTGCTCGACGGGCAGAAGAAGTGGATCGGCAACGGCTCGATCGCCGACTACGTGCTCATCTGGGCCCGCGGCGAGGACGGCGCGGTCGGCGGCTACGTCGTCGAGAAGGGCACCCCCGGCTACACGGCAACGGTCATGACCGGCAAGACGGCGCTGCGCGCGGTGTGGCAGGCCGAGATCACCCTCGACGGCGTCCGGGTGCCGGTGGAGAACAAGCTGGCCCACTGCGCGTCGTTCAAGGACGTCTCGAAGGTCCTCGACCGCACCCGCTACACCGTCGCCTGGCGGGCGCTGGGCCTGGCGACGTCGTCCTACGAGCTGGCGCTGGCGCACGCGCTGCGCCGCGAGCAGTTCGGCTCCCCGATCGCCGGCTACCAGCTGGTGCAGGACAAGCTGGCGCGGATGCTGGCGGAGATCACCGGCATGCAGCTGATGTGCTGGCGGCTGTCGAAGCTGGCCGACGAGGGCCGGATGACCGCGGCGATGGCGTCGATGGCGAAGATGAACCACGCGGCCAAGGCGCGCGCGATCGTGGCCGACGCGCGCGACATCCTCGGCGGCGACGGGATCCTGCTCGACCACCACGTCGCCCGGCACCACGCCGACATGGAGGCGATCTTCACCTTCGAGGGCACCGACTCGGTGCAGGCGCTGATCGTCGGCCGGGAGATCACCGGCCTGTCGGCGATCAGCGGCCGCCGTCCCGACCGCCGCTGACGCCGCTCGGACGCGGACCGGTCAGCCGGTGGCGCTCAGGACGGGGAGCACGGCGGTGAGGCGGGCGCACTCGGGGCAGGCGGTCCGG
This sequence comes from Geodermatophilus sp. SMS 5-13, assembly GCF_059428245.1. NCBI lineage: Bacteria > Bacillati > Actinomycetota > Actinomycetes > Geodermatophilales > Geodermatophilaceae > Geodermatophilus > Geodermatophilus sp. SMS 5-13. The sequence continues at coordinate 2,055,231 of NZ_CP165729.1, read as the reverse complement.
CCGGTGCCGACGCGGTCCCACTTCTGGGCGCCCCACACCTGCACGATGGCCCCGCACACCGCGAGCTCCACCTCCCCGTCCAGCTCGGCCGGCGGGCGGTGCGCCTCGACGGCATGCCAGGGGCAGTTCTGCTCCGCCGGCCTCCCCCGGGACCAGCGGTCGGGTCGGGCGAACCCGACGGCGTAGCTCTCCACGGCCTCCTTGTGCCCCGGATCACAAGCGATCAATCGCCACGATCGAACGACACCGGACGCCGTCGCGCCGCGGGGTTCGAGCCGGTCGTGGCGGGGAAAGGGGGCGGCGGGGAAGCCGTCCCCGCCGTCCTTCCGGGCAGTCCCGAGGAGGCGTCATGACCGACACCCAGCAGCGCGACGTCGTCGACCTGCTCACCGCCGACCACCGCGAGTTCGACCGCATCTTCCGGGAGCTTGAGGGGCTGGTCGGCCGGACCGGGCCCGACGACCTGCGCCGCAAGCGCGACCTGGTCGACGAGGTCACGATCGGCCTGGTCAAGCACTCGGTCGCCGAGGAGACGCAGGTCTATCCGCGGGTCGAGAAGCAGGTCGACAAGGACGAGGCGGAGCACGCCAAGCACGAGCACGCCGAGGCCGAGGAGACCATGAAGCGGCTCGAGCGGATGGACCCGGACGACGCGACGTTCGACACCGAGGTGCAGACGCTCATCCGCGAGATCCGCCACCACGTCGAGGACGAGGAGGGCCGGATGTTCGCCGACCTGCGCCCCACGTTCAGCCAGGCGGAGCTGGTCGAGATGGCCGAGAAGGTCGAGGGCGTCAAGAAGCTCGCGCCGACCCGCGCGCACCCCATGACGCCCAACGACGCCACCGTGCGGACGGTGCTCGGCCCGGTCGCGAGCCTGCTCGACCACCTGCGCGACGCGGTGAGCGGCCGCGGGAAGACGACCGGCTGACCCCTTCCCTCCCGCCCGTCCGGCGCTACCGTCAGAGGAGACGGAACGGGAGGAGCACCGGTGGAACCGATCAGCCTGCTGGTGGGCGGGGCCTTGCTGGCCATCGGCTTCGTCGCCGGGCGGCTGCAGCGGCGCGCCCCCGCCCCACCCAAGCCGGTGACGCCGGTGTGCGGCTGCGGTCACCCGCTCAGCCAGCACGACACCGAGACCTCCACCTGCTACGCCGAGCTGCGCCGCGACGCCTACGACAAGCGCGGCCGCTGGACCGGGCACACGTGGGTGCCGTGCACCTGCCGGCAGTACGTCGGCCCGCGGCCGATCGACGAGGTGTTCCTCCCCCGCGTCCTGCCGCCGACCGACTGATCGTCGTCGAGAAGCCGCCGGGGCCGCCCGGGCGTAGCGTCCAGGAGGTGGGGACGGCGGAGTCCACCGACGCCCAGGACCGGGCCGGGCCACCCCTCGACGTCGCCGCGCTGATCCCCATGGTGCGGCGGATCGTCGCCGCCCGCGTGCCGGACGAGGCCACCGTCGACGACCTGGTCCAGGAGACCCTCGCACGGGTGCTCGCGGCGACCGGCCGGGTCGAGCCCGGCATGCTCGAGCCGTACGCGATCGTGACCGCGCGCAACGTCGTCGCGTCCCTGTGGCGCGAGCAGGACCGCCACCGCCGCAACCAGCACCGCGTCGTCGACCTGCGCCCGCCGGAGGTGCCGGACGAGGACCTCCTCGCGCAGGAGGAGCACTCCGCCGTCGCCGCCGCGCTGACCCGGCTCTCCGAGCGCGAGCGGCAGACCCTGCTGGCCCACGAGGTGTCGGGGCAGGACACCCGCACCCTGGCCGCCGAGCTCGGCAGCACCGCCGGCGCCGTGGCCGCCCAGCTCAACCGCACCCGGGCCCGGCTGCGCGTCGAGTACCTCCTGGCGCTCGAGCGCACCGAGCCCCCGACCGACCGGTGCCGGCCGGTGCTGCTGGCCCTGTCCGGCGGCGACCGCCGGCGGCAGCGGGAGGTGGACGCCGCCCGCCACCTGCTCGAGTGCGACGTCTGCGCGCGGCTGAGCCGACCGCTGCTGGAGCGGGGCCACCCCCGCGACGACGAGGTGCGGATCCCGATCCGGGTCGACGCCGACATCGTGGCCGCGCGGCAGGCGGCGCGGGAGGTCGCGGCGCGGCTGTCCTTCCCGGCCACCGAGCTGACCATGATCGCGACCGCGGTGTCCGAGATCGCGCGCAACATCGTGCGGTTCGCGCACAACGGCGAGGTCGTCGTCGAGCTGCTCGAGCAGCCGCGGCGGGGCATCCGCGTCGTGGCGCGGGACACCGGGCCCGGCATCGCCGACGTGCAGCAGGCGCTGACCGACGGCTACAGCACCTACGCCGGGCTGGGGCTCGGCCTGCCGGGGGCGCGGCGGCTCATGGACGAGTTCGCCGTCGTCTCGGAGGTGGGTCGCGGGACGACCGTGACGATGACGAAGTGGCGTGGAGAGGAATGAGCATGGACCAGGACCGCAGTGGGGTCGCCAGCGTCCCCGGCCCGGGCACGGCCCTCGACGACACGGACGGCGCCCAGCTGCTCCCCCAGCTCGTGGCCCACCTGCGCGAACACCGCACGAAGCTGCGCCAGGAGTGGGCCAACCGCATCCAGGGCGCGCACCTGCTGCACGCGATGACGCCGCAGGAGATGGCCGCCGAGACGACCTCGGTCTACGACAACTACGTCGAGGTGCTCGAGACCGGCAGCGTCGAGGCGCTGCAGCGCTACGCCCGCGACCTGTCGGAGCGGATCATCCCCCGCGGCGTGGAGACCAACGAGGTCGTCGGGATCGTGCTGCTGCTGCGCGACGTCCTCGCCCGGTCGCTGTTCGAGAAGTACCAGCGCGACTTCGCCCTGCTCAACCGGGTGCTCGACGCCTACGAGCCGGCGGCGAACCGGATCGCGAACACCGTCGCGGTCAGCTTCGTGGAGGAGCGCGAGCGGGTCATCCGCCAGCAGCAGGACTCGATCCGCGAGCTGTCCACCCCGGTCCTGCCGGTGCGCGAGCGGCTGCTGATCCTGCCGATCATCGGCATCCTCGACAGCGAGCGGGCGCGGCAGCTGACCGAGCAGCTGCTCACCGGCATCCGCACGCACCGGGCGAAGGTCGTCGTCGTCGACATCACCGGCGTCCCGGACGTCGACGAGGCCGTGGCCAACCACCTGGTCCGGACGGTCGACGCGTCACGCCTCATGGGTGCGAGCGTCATCATCACGGGGCTCTCGCCGGAGATCGCCCAGACGCTGGTCACGATCGGCGTCGACCTGAGCAAGATGGACACGATCGGGGACCTGCAAGGGGGGCTGGAGGAGGCCGAGCGGTTGCTCGGATACAGCGTGAGCACGGGCAATGGCGTGGGGGGTCCGTGACCGCCGGACCCAAACTCGTCTCGATCCTGCGGCAGGGGCCGTACCTGATCGCATCGATCCACACCGCGCTGGACGACACCGAGATGGTGCGCTTCCAGCAGGACCTGATCGACCAGATCGGCCGGCACCGCTCCCGCGGCGTCATCATCGACGTCGCGGCCCTCGACGTGCTGGACTCCTTCGGCACGCGCACGCTGAGCACCGTCGCGGAGATGGCCCGCCTGCGCGGCGCCACCACGGTCATCGTCGGCATCCAGCCCGACGTCGCCTTCGCCATGGTCTCCCTCGGCATGGGCGCCGGCACCCTCGCGACAGCTCTCGACCTGGAGGAGGGGCTGGCCTACCTGGACGGCCGGGGCGCACGCGCCAGCCCATGACCCCGGTCGAGAACCTGCTCCGGGACTACCGGGCGGCGTTCCTGGGCTTCCTCCCGCGCCGGGAGGAAGCCGCCCTGCTGCGCGGCTACGAGCTGGGCCGCGCCGCCATGGCCGGCGGGCTCAGCCTGCTCGACGTCGCCCGGGTGCACCACGAGGTCGTCTTCGGGCTGCTGCGCGAGGGCGGCGGCGAGGACCTCTCCGAGGTGGCGTCCGCGGCCTCGGAGTTCTTCCTCGAGGTGCTCGCGCCCTTCGACATGACGCGGCGGAACTACCCGGGCGGGCAGTGACCGGGAGTGGCGGGCCGGTGCGGGCCCCGGCCGGGGCAGGGTCACGGTGCACCCGGCCGGGGTGGGGTGCCCGCACCGGCCTCGCAGATGAAGACGCCCGGGCCCGGCCGGCATGACGGCGGTGCACTCCCCCCGCCGCCGCGGCGCGCCGTCGTCCCACCCGCGTCATGCCGGGGGTGCGGAGGCGTCCGCCCCGGGGTAGCAGCCAGCCGTCGTCCGACGCCGTACGGAGGTGCCGATGTCCGCCCAGGGAGTCCCCTACGACCGGCGCCGGGGGCTGCTCGCCGCGACCGAGCCGATGCGCGCGATGGCCAGCGCCGGCGCGTTCGCCGCGACCTGGCCGCTGCTCACCCTGGCCCCGCGCGGCGACCGGCACCCGGTGCTGGTCCTGCCCGGCCTGGGCGCGACGGACCTCTCGACCGGAACCCTGCGCCGGTGGCTGCGCGGGCTCGGCTACCCCGTGGTCGGCTGGGAGCTCGGGCGCAACCGCGGCCCGACGCAGGAGGTCCTGACCGCGCTGCCGCAGCTGCTGGAGCGGCTGCACCGCCGGCACGGCTCGCCGGTCAGCGTCGTCGGGCAGAGCCTCGGCGGGATCTACGCCCGGCGGCTGGCCCAGCACACGTCCGCGCAGGTCCGCCAGGTGATCACCCTGGGCTCGCCGTTCGCGCAGGTCGCCGGGTCGCGCCGGCCGCCGCCCGTCCCGAGCACGTCGGTCTACTCCCGCTGGGACGGCGTCGTCGACTGGCGGGCGTGCCTGCAGCGGCCCGGCCCCACCAGCGAGAACGTCGCCGTCCGCGCCAGCCACCTCGGCATGGGGTTCGATCCCGCGGTGCTGTGGGTGGTCGCCGACCGGCTGGCCCAGCCGGCCGACCGCTGGCGGCCGTTCGCCCGGCCCACCCGCTTCGGCCTCGGTGTGCTGTTCCCGGACGACGACGCCGCCGGAATCGGTTGATCCGGACTCGCAGAACCGCGCATTCCGTGCCCTGGAACGCGGTTGATCGGGCCTACTCTCCCCTCGCCCGGCCGTCGCCGGGGATCTCGAAGGAGGGGTCGCCGTGCCCGAACCACCCACCACCCCTGCACTGGCGGAGTCCGCCGAGGGCGCCGGCGTCGAGGCCTTCGGCTACAAGCAGGAGCTCAAGCGCTCCCTGACCTTCACCGACCTGCTCGTCTACGGCCTGATCTTCATGGTGCCGATCGCGCCGTTCGGCATCTTCGGCAGCGTCTTCCAGGCCTCGGGCGGCATGATCGCGCTCGCCTACGCGATCGGCGGCGTGGCGATGATGTTCACCGCCGTCTCGTACTCGCAGATGGCGCGCGCCTTCCCGATGGCCGGCTCGGTCTACACCTACGCCGGGCGCGGCATCGCCCAGTGGGTCGGCTTCCTCGGCGGCTGGATGATCCTGCTCGACTACGTCCTCGTGCCGGCGCTGCTCTACCTGATCGCCGCGGTCGCGATGAACTCGATCTGGACGACGATCCCGGTGTGGGTCTGGCTGGTCGTCTTCGTCGTCCTCAACACCGTCGTGAACTACCTCGGCATCGAGTTCACGGCCCGCGTCAACAAGATCATGCTGGTCGGCGAGCTGCTCGTGCTCGCGATCTTCATCGTCATCGCGATCGTGGCCCTGGCCCGTGGTGAGGGCCGCGGCTTCGACTTCTCGCCGATCTACAACAGCGACACGTTCTCCCTCCAGCTGGTGCTCGGCGCGGTCTCCATCGCGGTGCTGAGCTTCCTGGGCTTCGACGGGATCTCGACCTTGGCCGAGGAGAACCGCGACTCGGCCCGCTCGATCGGCAAGTCGATGATCGCCGCGCTGGCCCTGGCCGGCGCGCTGTTCATCGTGCAGACCTGGCTGGCCGCGCTGCTCGTGCCCGACCCGGCGGGGCTGATCGCCAACGGCGATCCGGGCGGCACCGCGTTCTACGACGCCGCCGGCGTGGCCGGCGGGGCGTGGCTGGCCAAGCTCACCGCCATCGCCACGGCGATCGCCTGGGGCTTCGCCAACTCCCTGGTCGCCCAGGCGGCCACCTCGCGCCTGCTGTTCGCGATGGCCCGCGACCGGCAGCTGCCCGGCTTCCTCGCGAAGGTGCACGCGACGCGGCGGGTGCCGGTGAACGCCACGTTCGTGGTCGCCGCGATCTCCCTGCTGCTCGGCCTGTACATGTGGGAGATCCGGGACGACGGCATCGTGCTGCTCTCGACGCTGGTCAACTTCGGCGCGATGACCGCGTTCCTCGTGCTGCACTTCTCGGTGGTCTGGTACTTCGTGGTCAAGAACAAGAGCCACGACTGGTGGAAGCACCTCGCCGTGCCGGTGATCGGGTTCGCCATCCTGCTGTTCGTCGTCATCAACGCCAACGTGGCCGCGCAGCGGCTCGGCTTCGTCTGGCTCGCGATCGGCGTCGGCCTGCTCGTCTTCCTGCTGGCCACCGGCCGCAAGCCGGAGATCCGGGCCGAGGAGCACGTGTGACCGGCTACCTGCCCACGCGCTGAGCGGGCGGCCGCGGCAGCGCGACGGCGGCCGCGGCCGCGATGCTGTGCACGCCGAGGCGCTCCCGCACGTGCTCCATGTGCTTGCGGACGGTGCCGATCGAGACGAACAGCCGCGCGGCGATCTCGGCGAACGACATCCCGGCCGCGGCGAGCTCCAGCACCTCCCACTCCCGCGGCGTGAGGTGCGGGACGCCGCGTCGCTTCTGCTCGGCCTCCAGCCAGATCTCCTGCAGGTGCGGGCGCAGGAGGACGGCCACCTGCCGGTCCCGCTCGGTGAACGCGGGGCCGGCGCCGCGCTGGAAGATCACCCGGCGGGCCTCACCCGGCGGCGCCGGCAGGGAGACGAGCATCGAGTACCGGACGTCGCCCATGAACTCGCGCATCGGGGCGGCCGACCAGTCGCGGTCGGTCGGGTAGAAGTCGCCGGTGTGGATGACCGAGCGCACGTCGCCCATGCGCTGGGGCCAGGAGCACATCGACGTCGGCCAGAAATGCCAGAACGGGTGGTCGGGCAGATCGGGCCAGGGCTGGGTGAGCCCGCCGCTCCCGTCGAGCTGGGTCCACTGGATGACGGCGGTCTGCCGCACGGCGGGGCGGTGATGCTGGTAGCTGACGCCGCAGTCGCACGGCACGAGGCCCTGCAGCCCGGTCATCAGCGCGTCCGGCATCGCGCGTCCCGCGGCATCGCGGAGACCGTCCTCGATCACGCGGACGATCTGCTCGGCGTCCTTCTCCCGCAGGTGGCCGCTGCCCATGGCGCCTCTCCTCTGCCGGGGACGACGCCACCGTAGGACCGCCGGGCGGACGCGGAAATACGCCCGAAGGCGAATGGTCCGCGCGGGGGCGGACGGGCCAGCGTGGGCCTCCGTCCCACCCCCGTCCCGCCGAGGAGAACCCGATGTCCGCCGTCCTGCACAGCTCCCCGAGCGCGTGGGCCGCCGCCCATCGCCTGCTCCTCACCGTGGCCGCGATCGCCATGGCGCTCGTCGTCGCCGCGACCGTCGCCGTCGCGGTGCTCGCGCCGACGTCCACCGGCACGACCGGCGGCGCAACCGGCGGCCTGACGACGGTTGACGACCGGTGCGCCGAGGTGGGGGCGGCCACGGCCTGCTGAGCTCGTCGGACGACGGCGGGCCCCCGGACCTCGGACCCTTGACCCGGCGCCGCCGTCGCTGGAAGGTCGGGCATCTCCCCCGACGGGGACGGAGGTGCCCCCATGCACCGACGGACCACCCGGCACCGCCTCGCGGCCCTCCTCGCGCTGGCCGCCGCGGTCTGGACCCTCATCGTGCTGGTCACCGCCGCGTTCGACGACTTCCCCCGCGGGCTGGTGTTCCTCGGTCTCGGGCTGCTCGCCCTCGGGGGGATCTGGGAGGGCGTGCTGCGCCGCGGCTGGGCCCGGCTGGGCGCGCTGTCCCTCGCCGCCGCCTCGCTGGCGGCCGCGGTGTACGTGCTCATCGACGACGGGTTCGCGCGGTTCCTGCTCTACCTCGCGCTCGGTGCGCTCGTCTGGCACGTCGCCGCCCGGATCGCCTTCGACCCGCACGTCGAGCTGCCGCCGGCCGAGCGCCCCCGGCGGCCGGTCCTGTTCGTCAACCCGCGCTCCGGCGACGGCAAGGCGGCCCGGTTCCGGCTCGACCACGAGGCGCGGGCGCGCGGCATCGCGCCGGTCGAGCTGCGGCCCGGCGACGACCTGGAACGGCTGGTCCGCGGCGCCGTCGCCGACGGCGCCGACGGCCTGGCGATGGCCGGCGGCGACGGCTCCCAGGCGATCGTCGCCGCGGTCGCCGCCGAGACCGGCCTGCCCTACGCCTGCATCCCGTCGGGCACGCGCAACCACTTCGCGCTCGACCTCGGGGTCGACCGGGAGGACGTCGTCGGCGCCCTCGACGCCTTCGTCGACGGCGGCGAACGCGTGGTGGACCTGGCGGAGGTCAACGGCCGGGTGTTCGTGAACAACGTGTCGCTGGGCGTCTACGCCGAGGCGGTGCAGAACACCGGCTACCGCGCCGCGAAGATCCGCACGCTGCTCGCCACGGTGCCCACGGTGGTCCGCACCGGGGAGGGCGGCCCCGAGCTGCGCTGGACCACGCCGGGCGGCCGGGTCAAGCGGGGCCCCGCGGTCGTGCTGGTGAGCAACGGCCAGTACCGCCTCGGCGGCGCGGCCGGCGCCGGTACCCGCCCGGCCGTCGACGAGGGGCTGCTCGGCATCACCGTGGTCGACCCGCGCAGCTCGGTCTCCAAGGGCCCGGGCGGTCAGCTGCCGTGGCGGCAGTTCTCCGCCGTCGAGTTCCGGGTCGAGTCCGACGGGCCGGTGCCGGCCGGGATCGACGGCGAGGCCGCGCTGCTCGAGGCGCCCGCCGTCTTCCGCTGCCGGCCGGGGGTGCTGCGCGTGCGCATCGCCGTCCGCCACCCCGGCGCCTCGCCGTCGTCCATCGAGCCGGTGGGCGCGTTCCGGGCCATGGGCGCGCTCGCCGCCATCGCCCGCGGGCGGGACCCGCGGTCCCACCGTGCCCCCGACCGGCCGCCCGTCCCCGCGGGGTGACTCAGGCGAGGCGGACCCGCACCGGGATGCTCTCCCAGGCGCGCAGCGTGTTGTTGTGGTGCCGCACCGTCGGGCCGGCGAGCTCGATCGCCGCCACCCGCCGGGCCAGCGCGGTGAGCAGCGCCTCGGCCTCGAGCCGAGCCACGTGCTGGCCGACGCACTGGTGGATGCCCATGCCGAACCCGACGTGCCCGGACGGATCGCGGGAGAGGTCGAAGCGGTCCGGGTCGGCCCACCGCCGCGGGTCGCGGTTGGCCGCCGCGAGGAACATCAGGATCTTGCGTCCGTCCGGGACGACGACGTCGCCGAGCCGCACGTCGCGCGTCGCCGTCCGGAAGAACGTCTGCACCGGCGACTCCCAGCGCACCGCCTCGTCGAACGCCACCCGCGCCAGGCCCGGGTCCTCCCGCAGCCGCCGCCACTGGTCGGGGTTGGTCGCGAAGGCGTAGAGGACGGCGGACAGCCCGTGCACCGTCGTGTCGACGCCGGCGGTGAGCAGCGAGCGCACCACGAGCGGCGCCTGCTCCGGCGTGATGTCGCCCCGGTCGGCGGCCGCCCAGATGTCGGCGCCGAAGCCCTGGGCGGCCAGGACGTCGCGGGCGCACTGCGCGTTCACCCACGCCGAGAGCTCCCCCACCCGGGGCGCCCCCTGGGCCACCAGGTCGTTGGAGGGGCCGAACGCGTTGAACGCGTGGTCTCCGTAGGGCAGCAGGTTCTCCCGGCCCTCGTCCGGGATCCCGACCGCGTCCGGGAAGACGCGCAGCGGGAACGCCTGCGCCAGGTCGCGCACGGCGTCGAACTCCGCTGCGGCGAGGACGTCGTCGACCAGCGCCTCGGCGTCGGCGAACCAGTCCTCCCGCAGCGTGCGCAGCGCCCGCGGCCCGAGCACCTTCTTGAGCACCCGGCGCGGGGCGTCGTGCCGGGGCGGGTCGGCCTCGAGCAGCAGGCTCGGCGGCCGCCACGGCTTCTCGTAGCGGAAGTTGGACAGCCCCACGCCGGCCGCGGACTGGAAGTCCTGCCAGTCCACGAGGGCGGCGCGCACCTGCTCGTAGCGGGCGTAGGCATAGACGTCGTACCTGGTCAGGTAGACGACCGGCCCCGCGTCGCGGAGCGCGGCGTGCATCGGCAGCGGGTCCTCGAGCACCTCGTGGCCGAACGGGTCGACGTCGCTGACCGGCACGTCGACCGGCCGTTCCTGGATGGCGGTCACGGCAGTTCCTTCCTGGGGACTTTCGGCGCCGAAAGTCCCGTCAGAGGTCGAGGACGAGGCGCTCGGAGCGGGCGCGGGAGACGCAGATGTACATGCAGTCGTTGGCCGCGCGCTCGTCGTCGTCGAGCAGGGTGTCCCGGTGGTCGGGCAGCCCGGCCAGGACGTCGGTCTCGCAGGTGCCGCAGATCCCCTGGCGGCAGGAGGACAGCACCTCCACCCCGGCGCGGGCGACCGCCTCGAGCACCGTCTCGTCCGGGGTCACGGTCACCGCGGTGCCGGTGCGGGCCAGCTCGACCTCGAACGGCGCCGTCCGCGCGGGCGCCGCGGCCTCCTCCGCGACGAACCGCTCGGTGCGCAGGGTGTGCGGCGGCCAGCCGGCGCAGGCGGCCTCCATCGCGGCCAGCAGCGGGGCGGGGCCGCAGCAGTAGAGCCGCACGCCGTCCCGCGGCTCGCCGAGGAAGCCGGCCAGGTCGAGCAGGCCGTACTCGTCCTGCGGGCGGACCAGCACCCGGTCGCCGTACTGCGCCAGCTCGTCGAGGAAGGCCATCGAGCCGCGCCGGCGCCCGCCGTAGAGCAGCCGCCAGTCGGCGCCGAGCAGGTCGGCCTGCCGCACCATCGGCAGCAGCGGCGTGATGCCGATGCCGCCGGCCACGAACAGGTAGCGCTCGGCCGGCACCAGGTGGAAGTTGTTCCGCGGCCCGCCGACGCCGACCAGGTCGCCGGGCCGCAGCACGTCGTGCACGTACGTGGAGCCGCCCCGGCTCTCGGGTTCCAGCAGCACGCCCACCCGGTACGAGCAGGCGTCCCACCGGTCGCCGCACAGCGAGTACTGCCGGGTCAGCCCGTTGGGCAGGACGACGTCGATGTGCGAGCCCGGCGTCCAGTCGGGCAGCCGCGTGCCGTCCGGGTGGGCCAGGGTCAGCGTGAGGACGCCGTCGGCGACCACCTGCTTGCCGGTGACGGCGAGCGTCACGGTCGTGGCGGTCGGGCCCGGCGCCGGTGCGGTGGTCGCGGCGGTCATGGCTGAAGACGATGGGACGCGGGTCACCCCCGCCGGAACGGCTCTCTCATCCAATGAGAGACCACGGCGGCGGCGGCGAGCTCAGCGCCCGCTGGATGCCGCGCGCACCGGCCAGCAGCACCGGGATGCGGGTGTGGCCCTGCCCGTCGTTGGGGACGATCGCCGACAGCGCGGCGACGACGTCGCCCCGCCGGTCGCGGACCGGCACGGCGATGCCGGTCGCCTCCTCGTGCACGTGCCCGTTGAGCTGCACGAACCCCTGCCGGCGGACGTCGGCCAGCAGCGAGCGCAGCCGGTCCGGCGCCGTGATCGTCGCACCGGTGTACCGCGGCAGCGGCCCGGCCAGGACGCGCTCCTGCAGCGCGCGGTCGGCGTGCGCGAGCAGCACCACGCCGGACGACGAGACGTGCAGCGGCAGCCGGCCGGCGATCCGGGTGTAGTTGATGACGGCGTTGGGCGCGGACAGCCGCTCGAGGAAGAGCACCTGCTCGCCGTCGAGGACGCCGAGCTGCACGTGGTGCCCGACGATCGCGTGCAGGTCCTCCAGATACGGCATGGCGGCCTCGTGCAGGCTCAGCGCCGGCGAGGCCCGGAAGGCCAGCTCCCACAGCCGGACGCCGATCCGCACCCGGCCGTCGGGCTCCCGGGCGAGCAGGCCGTGCCCGGTGAGCTCGGCGACCAGCCGGGACGCCGTCGCCACGTGCAGGGCGGCCCGGCGGGCGATCTCGGTGACCGGCAGCGCCGGCTCCTCCGGCGTGAAGACCTCGAGGATGCGCACGGCGCGGGTGAGCACCGACTCCCCGCCGCTGCCCCGGGCCACGCCGCGGAGTGTGGCACGGCGAGACTGAACCGTTCGCGGACGTGCGGCCGTGACCCGGATGGGTGAATGCACGCCTGAAAGGCGCCGGTCAGGGCAATCCCCCCGAGGTCGGTACGCACCACCGGAGCTCCGAAGAGAGGCGAACATGATCATCCTGGGGCTGATATTGCTCCTGCTCGGTCTGCTGCTGAAGATCTCGATCCTGTGGACGATCGGCATCATCGTGATCGTCATCGGCCTGGTCCTCCTGCTGCTGGGCACCACCGGGCGCGCTGTCGGCGGCAGACGCCACTGGTTCTGACGCACCGCGTGACCAGGCCCCCGGCTCCACGAGCCGGGGGCCTCGTCACGTGCGGACCCGTGCGCCAGGCTGGCGGCGACCGAACGGAGCGGCGCATGGCGGAGCGGCACGTCCCGGGCCGGCGGACGGCGGTGCTGGTCCTCCAGGCGATCGCGCTGGTCGGCGTCTACTACCTGATCCCCCTGGGCGAGGCGTCCGCCGGCCGGACGTGGGCGCGGGCGGCCGGCGCCGCCCTGCTCCTCGCCGGGGTGCTCTGGTACGTCGTCCGGACCGTCGCGCACGAGGTGCGCGCCGAGAGCGCGGCGGTGCACGTCGACCGGCTCGCGCTGGCCGTGATCGCCGGTGTCGTCTGCTTCGCACTGGTCGACTACGTCGTCGCCCGGTTCGACCCCGACCAGTTCGCGGGGCTGGCGACGAAGACCGACGCGCTGTACTTCGCGCTCACGACGCTGACCACCGTCGGGTACGGCGACGTGCACGCGGTCGGCCAGCTGGCCCGCCAGATCGTGATCGCCCAGCTGCTGTTCAACCTCGTCGTCGTAGCCGCCGCCGCGCGGACGCTGACCCGGGAGCTCGCCGCCCGGCGACGTGCCCGCCCGGGGGACGACGCCGCCGGGGACCGGCCGTGAGACTCAGTCCCGCTGGTGGCTGCCGACGCGCAGCGGGCGCAGGGCGGAGGCCAGCACCAGCGCCAGCGCGAGCAGCGCGGCGACGACGGCGAGCGCGCGCAGGACGCCGACCTGCTCGCCGAGGAAGCCGATCAGCGGCGGGCCGGCGAGGAAGGCGCAGTAGCCCAGCGAGGCGATGACGCTCACCCGGGCCGCGGCCCGCGCCGGGTCGTCCGCGCCCGCGCTCATCCCGACCGGGAAGCCGAGCGAGGTGCCCAGGCCCCACACCACGGCGCCGGCCAGGGCCAGCGGGAGGCCGGGCGCGAACACGAACAGCAGCAGCCCGGCGGCGCTGAGCGCGGCGCACAGGCGGACGACCGGCACCCGCCCGTAGCGGTCGAGCAGCGGCGGGCCGAACCAGCGGGCGGTGGTCATCGCCGCGAGGAACACCGCGAAGCCCAGCGCGCCGACGGCGGCGGAGGCGTCGTACCCGTCGATGAGCGCGACGCTGGCCCAGTCGTTCGCCGTCCCCTCGGCGAAGGCGAAGGCCAGGACGAAGACGCCGACGGCCAGGGTGCGGGGTTCCCGCCAGGCCCGCAGCGCCGATCGGGCGCCGCCCGGCCCGGGCTCGCCGGCGTCCTCCGCCGCCTGCCCGTCGGGGAGGAACCGCTGCACGGCCACGGGGACGACGACGCCGACCACCACCGCGACGACCGTCAGGTGCACCGCGACCGGCACATCGGCGGCGACCACGGCCGCGCCGACGAGCGCGCCCGCGACGGTGCCCAGGCTCCAGCCGGCGTGGAAGCGGGACATGATCGAGCGGCCCAGCCCCTGCTCGACCAGCGCGCCCTGCACGTTCATCGCGACGTCCCACGCGCCGTTGGCGAAGCCCAGCACGAACAGCCCCACGACCAGCGGGGCGATCCCGGCCAGGTGCCCGAGCGCCGCGACCGCCAGGGACGCGGCGAACAGCACCGCCATGGCGGCGACGGTCCGCCGGGACCCGAAGCGGGTCACGACAGGCCCGGCCAGCGGCAGCGCCACCACCGAGCCCGCGGCGATGGCCAGCAGCACCAGCCCGAGCTCCGACGGGCCGAGGTCCAGGCGGTCGCGCACCTGGGGGATCCGTGCGGCCCAGTTCGCGAACGCGAACCCCGAGCCGATGAATGCGGCGTAGGTGGCGCGGGCCGCCGCCCGCACCCGGACGGCGTCCGACAGCACCTCGCTCAGGGGTCCGTCCTCTCCTCGTCGCCAGCTGCCGGCGACCCTACGCGGCGGGCGCCCAGCCCCCGCCGCGCGGCTCCTGGGCCCGCCGCCGGTTGACGCGCCGGGCTCCCGGCAGGAGCGTGTCGGGTCAGGGGACCTGCGCAGTTCCCCCGACCCGTGCGCCCGAAGAGGAGACCCCGTGGACGTCCCTGCCGGCATCGAGATCACCGCGCCCGTCCTCGACCGCTTCGAGGAGGTGCTCACCCCGACGGCGCTGGAGCTGATCGGGCTGCTGAACCGCGAGCTGGGCGAGCGACGGCACGAGCTGCTGCGCGCGCGGGCCGACCGCATGGCGGAGCTGGCGGCCGGCGGCACGCTCGGCTTCCGCGACGACACGGCACACGTCCGCGACGACGACTCCTGGCGGGTGGCCGACCCCGCCCCGGGGCTGGTGGACCGGCGGGCGGAGATGACCGGCCCGACCGACCGGAAGATGACCATCAACGCGCTCAACAGCGGCGCCAAGGTGTGGCTGGCCGACCACGAGGACGCCAACACCCCGCTGTGGGAAAACGTCGTCGGCGGGCAGCTCAACCTGCTCGACGCGATCAACCGGACGATCGACTTCACCAGCCCCGAGGGCAAGGCGTACGAGCTCCGGCCGGACGAGGAGCTGGCGACGATCGTCGTCCGCCCCCGCGGCTGGCACCTGCCGGAGAAGCACATCCTGGTCGACGGCAAGGAGACCTCCGGCAGCCTCGTCGACTTCGCGCTCTACCTGGCCACGGCGGGACGGCGGCAGCTGGAGAAGGGGCTGGGCCCGTACTTCTACCTGCCGAAGATGGAGTCGCACCTCGAGGCGCGGCTGTGGAACGACGCGTTCGTCCTCGCCCAGGACTTCCTCGGCATCCCGCGCGGCACGATCCGGGCCACCGTGCTCATCGAGACCTACCCGGCCGCGTTCGAGATGGAGGAGATCCTCTACGAGCTGCGCGAGCACTCCGCCGGGCTCAACGCCGGCCGCTGGGACTACATGTTCAGCGTCATCAAGTGCTTCCGGACCCGCGGCAAGGAGTTCCTCCTCCCCGACCGCAACTCGGTGACCATGACGGTGCCCTTCATGCGCGCCTACACCGAGCTGCTCGTGCGCACCTGCCACAAGCGCGGCGCGCACGCCATCGGCGGCATGGCGGCGTTCATCCCGAGCAAGGATCCCGAGGTCAACGAGCAGGCCTTCGCGAAGGTCCGGGCCGACAAGGAGCGGGAGGCCGGCGACGGCTTCGACGGCAGCTGGGTCGCCCACCCCGGCATGGTCGAGCTGTGCACGGAGGTGTTCACCGCCGTCCTCGGCGACCGGCCCAACCAGATCGACAAGTTGCGCGAGGACGTGCACGTGACCGCCGAGCAGCTGCTCGACGTCGCCGCCACCCCCGGGCAGGTCACCGAGGCGGGGCTGCGCAACAACGTCAGCGTCGGCATCCAGTACCTGCACGCCTGGCTGAAGGGCTCCGGCGCCGTCGGGATCAACAACATGATGGAGGACGCCGCCACCGCGGAGATCTCCCGCTCGCAGGTCTGGCAGTGGCTGCACAACGACGTCACCCTCGACAGCGGCGAGCGGGTCACCCGCGAGCTGGTCGACCGGATCGTCGCCGAGGAACTGGCGAAGCTGCCCGGCGACCCGGAGGACTACGCCGCGGCCCGGGACACCTTCCTCGAGGTCGCGGTCGCGGACCACTACGAGGACTTCCTCACCCTGCCCGCCTACGAGCGGATGCCCTGAGAGGCGAAACGGCCATGGTGTCGCTCAAGCTGAAGAAGCCGGCGAGGACGACCGACGCGGACGGGCCAGGGCCCGGCACCCCGCTGGGCCGGGTCGCGGAGCGGCTGCGCGCGGCGCTGCCGGACCCCGCGGAGCAGCTGATCACCGACCGGCAGCGGCTGCGCACGTACGAGTGCGACGGGCTGGCCCACTACAAGGTCGTCCCCGGCGTCGTGGTGCTCGCCCGCTCGGTCGAGGACGTCGTCGCCGCCACCCGGGCCTGCGCCGCCGAGGGCGTGCCGTTCGTCGCCCGCGGCTCGGGCACCGGCCTGTCCGGCGGGGCGCTGCCGCACGCGGACGGCGTCCTCGTCGTGCTGGCGCAGATGCGCGAGGTGCTGGAGATCGACGCCGAGGCGCAGCGCGCCGTCGTCCAGCCCGGGGTGGTCAACCTCCAGCTCACCCGGCTGACCACCCCCGACGGGTACTACTTCGCGCCGGACCCGAGCAGCCAGCAGGTCTGCTCGATCGGCGGCAACGTCGCGGAGAACTCCGGCGGGGCGCACTGCCTGAAGTACGGGTTCACCACCAACCACGTCACCGGGCTGGAGCTGGTCACCGCCGACGGCGACGTCGTCGAGCTCGGCGGCAAGGCCCCCGACCCGCCCGGCTACGACCTGCTCGGCGCGCTGGTCGGCTCGGAGGGCACGCTCGCGGTGGCCACCCGGGTCACCGTGCGGCTGACCCGGCTGCCGCAGGAGGTGAAGACGCTGCTGGCGGCGTTCCGGTCCACCGACGAGGCGGGCGGAGCGGTCAGCGCGATCATCGGCGCCGGCATCGTGCCCGCGGCGATCGAGATGATGGACGCCCTCGCCATCGAGGCGGCCGAGGAGGCCGTGCACTGCGGCTACCCCCGCGACGCCGGCGCCGTCCTCGTCGTCGAGCTCGACGGCCCGTCCGCCGACGTGGAGCACGAGTTCGACGAGGTGCTGCGGCTGTGCCGCGACAACGGCGCTACCGACGTCCGGATCGCGGCCGACGACGCCGAGCGGGCGCTGATCTGGAAGGGCCGCAAGTCCGCGTTCGCGGCCGTAGGGCGGATCAGCCCCGACTACATCGTCCAGGACGGCGTGATCCCGAGGACGGCGCTGCCGCGGGTGCTGCGCGCGATCGGCGAGGTCGCCGCCGACAAGGGCGTCCGGGTGGCCAACGTCTTCCACGCCGGCGACGGCAACCTGCACCCGCTGGTGCTCTTCGACGACGCCGTCGAGGGTGAGGCCGAGCGGGCCGAGGAGGTCAGCGGCGCGATCATCGACCTCTGCATCACCTCGGGCGGGTCGATCACCGGCGAGCACGGCGTCGGCTCGGACAAGGCGAAGTACATGCCGAAGATGTTCAGCGCGGCCGACCTGGACACGATGCAGCTGCTGCGCTGCGCCTTCGACCCGGCCGGCCTGGCCAACCCGGGCAAGGTCTTCCCCACCCCGCGGCTGTGCGGCGAGCGGCCGGGGCGGCGCACCGGTGCGCACCCGCTGCAGGAGGCCGGCCTGGCGGAGGTGTTCTGATGACCGCCGCGACGGTCGACCTCTCGGTCCTGCAGCGGGCGCTGGGCGGGGACGGCGAGCTGCGCGAGGCCGGCCCGGAGGACCTGGTCGGCGGCGTCCCGCCGGTCGCCGTCGCCCGGCCGACGTCGGTCGAGGCGGTGAGCGCCCTGCTGCGCGAGGCGTCCCGGGCCGGGCTGGTGACCGTGGCCCGCGGCGGCGGCACCGCGCTGGACTGGGGCGCGCCGCCGGAGCGGGTCGACGTCGTCCTCGACACCACGGGCCTGGACCGCGTCGTCGAGCACGGGGCCGGTGACCTGGTCGTGGTGGCCCAGGCGGGGCTGCCGCTGGTCCGGCTCGGCGAGGAGGTCGCCGGCGCCGGGCAGGAGCTGGTGGCCGACGTGCCGCGGGAGCGGCTCGGGGGCGGGTCGACGGTCGGCGGCGCGCTGGCCACCGCGCCGTCCGGGCCGCGGCGGCTCTCCCGCGGCGCGCTGCGCGACCTCGTGCTCGGCACCACCGTCGTCCGGGCCGACGGCGTGGTCGCGAGCTCCGGCGGCAAGGTCGTGAAGAACGTGGCCGGCTACGACCTGGCCAAGCTGATGACCGGGTCCTACGGCACCCTGGCCGTGGTCGTGCAGGCCGCCTTCCGGCTGCACCCGCTGCCGGCGGCGCGCGCGTTCGTGGTCGGGCAGGCCGGGCTGCGCGAGGCGGCGGAGGCGGCGCGCGCCGTCGTCCGCTCCCAGCTGGCCCCGGCGGCGGTGGAGCTCGACCGGCCCGCCGGGTCCGACGCGGCGACCGTCGCCGTGCTGCTGGAGGGGGTGCCGGCCGCGGTGCCGGCCCGCCAGGAGGCGGCGGCCGCCCTGCTCGGCGGCGGCGCGGCGGGCGAGCCGGGCTGGTGGGGGCGGCTGCCGGCCGGTCCGGACGACGTCCTGCTCAAGGTGACCGCGGCCCTGCCCGGCGTCGCCGCGGTCCTCGAGGCCGCCCGGGCCGCCGAGCAGGCGCACGGCGTGCCGGTGGCCGTCCGCGGCTCGGCCGGCGGGGTGCTGTGGGCCGCCGTCTCGGGGCCCCCCGAGGCCGTGGCCGCGGTCGTCGCGGACCTGCGCCGCGCCGCGCCCTCGCCCGCCGACGGCACGGTCACCGTGCTGCGCGCCCCGCCCGACGTGCGGGCGGCCGTCGACGCGTGGGGCCCGGTGCCGGGCCTGGAGCTCATGCGCCGGCTCAAGGACCAGTTCGACCCGGGGCGGCTGCTCGCCCCCGGCCGCTTCGTGGGAGGGATCTGATGACGGTCGAGGCCACCCGCGGCGCGTCCGGCGAGACGGGACCGACCCCCGGGCGCAGCGCGCTGCCCGACCTGCTCACCGAGAGCGCGTTCGACGCCGACCACCCGCCGTCGCGGGAGCTGGTCAACGACTGCGTGCACTGCGGGTTCTGCCTGCCGGCCTGCCCGACGTACACGCTGTGGGGCGACGAGATGGACTCCCCGCGCGGCCGGATCTACCTGATGAAGGAGGGCCTGGACGGCGAGCCGATGACGCCGTCGATCGTGCAGCACATCGACCAGTGCCTCGGCTGCATGGCCTGCGTCAGCGCCTGCCCCTCGGGCGTGCAGTACGACAAGCTCGTCGAGGCCACCCGCGCCCAGGTCGAGCGGCGCGGGCGGCAGTTCCGCAGCGTGTGGCAGCGGCTGCTGCGCACGCTGATCTTCGCGCTGTTCCCGCACCCCGGCCGGCTGCGGCTGCTGCGCCTGCCGCTCGCCCTCTACCAGCGCTCGGGGCTCTCCCGGCTGGTCCGGCGCAGCGGCGTCCTGGACCGCCTCTCCCCCACGCTGGCCACCATGGAGGCCGTCGCGCCGCCGATCGGCCGCCGCGAGCCGATCCCCGAGCGGACGCCGGCCGTCGGCCCCACGCGGATGGTCGTCGGGATGCTCACCGGCTGCGTGCAGCGCGAGTTCTTCCCGGGGGTGAACGCGGCGACCGTCCGGGTGCTCGCCGCCGAGGGCTGCGAGGTCGTCGTCCCCGCGGCGCAGGGCTGCTGCGGCGCGCTGTCGGTGCACAACGGGCGCGCCGAGGAGGGCCGGCGGTTCGCCCGCGCCCTGGTCGACGCGTTCACCGACGCCGGCGTGGAGCGGATCGTCGTCAACGCCGCCGGCTGCGGCTCGACGATGAAGGAGTACGCCGAGCTGCTCGAGGACGACCCGCGCTACGCCGAGCGGGCGCGGGCGTTCGCCGGCGCGGTCCGCGACGTCACCGAGCTGCTGGTCGAGCTCGGCCCGGTCGCCGAGCGGCACCCACTGCCGGTGACCATCGCCTACCACGACGCCTGCCACCTCGCGCACGCCCAGCGGGTGCGCTCGCAGCCGCGGGAGCTGCTGCGCGCGGTCCCGGGGCTGCGGCTTCGGGAGATCGCCGAGGGCGACCTGTGCTGCGGCTCGGCCGGGGTCTGGAACCTGCTGCACCCCGAGCCGGCCCGCGCGCTCGGCGACCGCAAGGCCGCCAACGTGGCGGCCACCGGGGCGCCGCTGCTGGTCACCGCCAACCCCGGCTGCCTGATGCAGGTCACCGACGCCCTGCGCCGCGCCGGCACGGGCATCGCGACCGCGCACACCGTCGAGGTGCTCGACGCCTCGATCCGGGGCGCCGCCCCCGACACGCTGCTGTCCTGAACCCCGCGCCGTCTCCCCCTTTTCACGACGCGCCGTCCGTGGTCGACTTCGCGTCGTCGCCAACGACGGCGACGCCGGGAGCGGCCTGGGGGCAGCGATGTCACTGGAGCAGGAGCAAGACGACGGCAACCGCGACGGGGTCGCGACGACCCGCACGCCGTCGTGACCACCACAGCGCCCCGGGGCACGAAGCCCGACCGCTCCCCCAGCCGCAGATGGCCGATCGTCGCCGCCGCGTCGGTCGTCGCCTTCGTCGGGCTGCTCGGACGACGTCGGCGCACCGGCGAAGCCCTGCCGCAGGCGCCGCTGCGCGTCCCCCGGCGGGGCACCACCCGGCGGCACATCTGGTCGGCCGCCACCACCCGGGCGAGCATCGCGGCCCGCACGCTGCGCACCGACCGCTGGTGGGTGCAGCCGGTGATCACCGTCGCCGTCCTGCTGGCCTTCGTCGTCTACGCGACGTTCCGGGCGTTCCAGAACGCCTACTACTTCGCCGAGCCCTACATCTCGCCGTTCTACTCGCCGTGCCTGTCCACCCGGTGCGAGGGCGACACCTTCCCGGAGCTGTTCACCGGGCCGAGCTGGATCTCGCCGGCGATCTACATCCTGATCTTCCCGCTGGGCATCCGGCTGACCTGCTACTACTACCGCAAGGCGTACTACCGGTCGTTCTGGCTCTCCCCGCCGGCGTGCGCCGTGGCCGAGCCGCACAAGACGTACTCCGGTGAGACGCGCTTCCCGCTGATCTTCCAGAACGTGCACCGGTACTTCCTGTACGCGGCGCTGGTCATCAACGTGATCCTGTTCTACGACGCCGTCCTCGCCTTCCGCGACGAGACCGGCGAGTGGGGGCACATGGGTCTGGGCACGCTGATCCTGCTGGCCAACGCGGTGCTGTTGGCCATCTACTCGCTGTCCTGCCACTCGTGCCGGCACATCGTCGGCGGCCGGCTGAACTCCTTCTCGAAGCACCCGCTGCGCTACCGGTACTGGACGTTCGTGTCGAAGCTCAACGCCCGGCACATGCAGTACGCCTGGATCTCGATGTTCGGTGTCGCGCTCACCGACCTGTACGTCTTCCTGCTGGCCGCTGACGTGATCTCGGACGTGAGGTTCTTCTGATGGAGCTCGAGGAGCACGCCTACGACGTGGTCGTCGTCGGTGCCGGCGGCGCGGGCCTGCGGGCGGCGATCGCCGCGCACGAGGCCGGCGCCCGCACCGCCGTCGTCTGCAAGTCCCTGCTCGGCAAGGCGCACACGGTCATGGCCGAGGGCGGCATCGCCGCGGCGATGGGCAACCTCTACCCCGAGGACAACTGGCGGGTCCATTTCCGCGACACCATGCGCGGCGGGAAGATGCTCAACCACTGGCGCATGGCGCAACTGCACGCGCAGGAGGCGCCCGACCGGGTCCGCGAGCTCGAGGACTGGGGCGCGCTGTTCGACCGCACCGGCGACGGCCTGATCAGCCAGCGCGACTTCGGCGGGCACCGCTACGCCCGCCTCGCGCACGTCGGCGACCGCACCGGCCTGGAGCTGATCCGGACGCTGCAGCAGCGCACGGTCGGCCTCGGCATCGACGTCTTCATGGAGTGCACTGTCACCCGGCTGCTCACCGACGGGGACGGCATCGCCGGGGCGTTCGGCTACTGGCGGGAGTCCGGGCGGTTCGTCTCCTGGCAGGCGCCGTCGGTCGTGCTGGCCACCGGCGGGATCGGCAAGGCGTACAAGGTCACCTCGAACTCGTGGGAGTACACCGGCGACGGGCACTCCCTCGCCCTGCAGGCCGGCGCGTCGCTGGTGAACATGGAGTTCGTCCAGTTCCACCCGACCGGCATGGTCTGGCCGCCGTCGGTGCGCGGCATCCTCGTGACCGAGAGCGTCCGCGGGGACGGCGGGGTGCTCAAGAACTCGGCCGGCAACCGGTTCATGTTCGACTACATCCCCGACTTCTTCCGCAAGGAGACCGCGGAGACCGAGGAGGAGGCCGACCGCTGGTACACCGACAAGAAGAACAACCGGCGGCCGCCCGAGCTGCTGCCGCGTGACGAGGTCGCCCGGGCGATCAACAGCGAGGTCAAGGCCGGCCGCGGCTCGCCGCACGGCGGCGTCTTCCTGGACATCGCCTCGCGCCGGGACGCCGAGTACATCCGCAAGCGGCTGCCGTCGATGTACCACCAGTTCAAGGAGCTGGCCGACGTCGACATCACCCGCGAGGCGATGGAGGTCGGGCCGACCTGCCACTACGTGATGGGCGGGGTCGAGGTGGACCCCGACACCGAGGCGGCGCGGGTGCCCGGGCTCTATGCCGCGGGCGAGGTGGCCGGCGGCATGCACGGCTCCAACCGGCTCGGCGGCAACTCGCTGTCGGACCTGCTGGTGTTCGGCAAGCGGGCCGGCGTCGCGGCGGCCGGGCACGCCCGGGCGCGGGCCGGCCGGACCGCGGTCTCCGACGAGGCGCTGGCCGACGCCGCCCGCGCCGCGCTGGCGCCGTTCGAGCGGGAGGGCGGCGAGAACCCCTACGCCGTCCAGCACGACCTGCAGCAGACGATGCACGACCTGGTCGGCATCATCCGCACCGAGACGGAGATGAAGAGCGCGCTGGACCGCATCGCCGAGCTCAAGGAGCGGGTGGCCAACCTCTCCGTCGAGGGCCACCGGCAGTACAACCCGGGCTGGCACCTGGCGCTGGACCTGCCGCACATGCTCGTCGTCAGCGAGTGCATCGCCCGCGCGGCGCTGGAGCGGCAGGAGAGCCGCGGCGGGCACACCCGCGACGACTTCCCCGCCGCCGACGCGGAGTGGGCGAGGACCAACCTGATCTGCACCCGCGGTCCCCACGGCGCGGTCGAGGTGCGGCGACAACCGCTGCCGCAGATGCCGCCCGACCTCGCCGGGATCTTCGAGGAGCAGACGTGAGCGAGCTTGCGAGCTCACCAAGAAGCAGAGCAGCTTCGCGAACGCGGCCGACGAGCGCCAGCGAGGAGGGCAAGTGAGCTACGACGCGAGGTTCCGCGTGTGGCGGGGGGACGCCGCCGGCGGCGACCTGCAGGACTTCACCGTGCAGGTCAACGAGGGCGAGGTGGTCCTCGACATCATCCACCGGCTGCAGGCCACCCAGGCCGGCGACCTCGCCGTCCGCTGGAACTGCAAGGCCGGCAAGTGCGGCTCGTGCAGCGCCGAGATCAACGGCCGCCCGCGGCTGATGTGCCTGACCCGGATGAGCACCTTCGCCGAGGACGAGGTCGTGACGGTGACGCCGCTGCGGACGTTCCCGATCATCCGCGACCTGGTCACCGACGTCTCCTACAACTACGCCAAGGCCGCGCAGATCCCGGCGTTCAGCCCCCAGCCGCGCGACGCCGACGGTAACCACCGGATGGCGCAGGTCGACGTCGAGCGCTCGCAGGAGTTCCGCAAGTGCATCGAGTGCTTCCTCTGCCAGGACACCTGCCACGTCATCCGCGACCACGAGGACAACAAGACGGCCTTCGCCGGGCCGCGGTTCCTCATCCGGCTGGCCGAGCTCGACATGCACCCGCTGGACACGACCGACCGGCGGCGGGCCGCGCAGGAGGACTTCGGCCTCGGCTACTGCAACATCACCAAGTGCTGCAGCGAGGTCTGCCCCGAGGGCATCCACCTCACCGACAACGGGATCATCCCGCTCAAGGAGCGCGTGGTGGACCGCAAGTTCGACCCGCTGACCTGGCTGGGCTCCAAGATCGGCCGCCGTCGTCCTGACTGAGGGCGCGGCCATGATCAGGTGACCTGATCCCCAGAGGCTCCTGGCTCACGGTGGGAGGTGAGCCAGGACGCGCTGCGGTGAGCCAGGACGGCGGACGGCGCTCACCCTCACCGCATCGCCGCGACCCGCGGGGTGTGCCGCGAGGCCGGCGACGGCACCGCGCGGGGGGCGGCGATCAGCCCGCCTCGGAGCGGCCGTCGGTCGCCAGGCGGAGCAGGTCGGCGGCGTCGGCCGCGGCCGCCCGGGCGCCCGCCGCGAAGAAGGACTGCTGGAGCACCTCGTCGAGGCGGTGCCGCGACAGCATGTCGTTGCCGATGACCTCCTGCTCCGCCGCGCCGGGGGTGAAGACCAGCGTCCGCACCCCCGCCTCCTCGAGGGCGCGCACCTCCCGCCTGAGCAGCCGCGCGGCGTGCCGCCGGGTGGCCGCGTACAGGTCAGGGCGCAGTCCCGCCGGGCCACTCATCGGCGAGACGACGATCGCGAGGTCCAGGCCGCAACCCCGCAGCACCGCCGCGTTCGTCGGGGAGTGGATCCCGCCGTCGACGTAGCTGTGCCCGGCGATCGAGACCGGCGCGAAGTACCCGGGCACCGCGCACGACGCCGCGACGGCGAGGTGCAGCGGCGCCGGCGGCGCGCCCGGGCGGCCGAAGACGACCCGGCGGGAGTCGCGCCGCCGCACCGCGGTGATCCACAGGTGCTCGGGCCAGGTGGCGCCCTCGAGCTCCCGCAGCGCGGCGAGCTGCTCGACGATGTCGTGGCGCCCCGGAGCCAGCAGCGCCAGCCCGGCGGCCAGCGGACGGAACCGCCACGGCCGGGTCACCGCGCGGTGGATCATGTGCCATCCCGGCAGCCGGGCGGGCCGGCGCAGCAGGTCCAGTGGCCGGAACGGGGCCAGCTCGGGCAGGTCCGCGGCGGCCACCTGGGACAGGACGGCGTCCTCGCTGGACAACGGCGCCTTCACCGTCCAGGCGGCGAGGTCCTCGGGTGAGACGCCGAGCCGCAGCAGGGTGCCGGTGATCGAGCCGGCCGAGGTGCCGACGATCAGGTCGGCGCTGCGGGCGTCGAAGCCGAAGTCGTGCTGCAGGACCGCCAGGACCCCCGAGTGGTACGCCTGACCGACCACACCGCCGCCCCCGAGGACGAGGCCGACCCGAGTCATGCCGCGGCTGTACCCGGGTCCGCAACCGTTCGCACGCCGCTACGGTGGCGCGATGCCGCCCACCGAACTCAGCGTGCCCTCCACCGACGGGATCTCGATCACGGCCTACCGGTGGGATCCGCCCGGGGCGCCGCGCGGGATCGTGCAGCTCACCCACGGCATGGGCGAGCACCTGCTGCGGTACGAGCCGCTCGCCGAGGCGCTGACCGGAGCCGGGTTCGTGGTCGTCGGCCAGGACCACCGCGGCCACGGCGCCACCGCCCGGGACGGCGCGTGGGGCGTGCTGGGCGCCGGCGGCTGGGACGAGCTGGTGCGCGACATCGGCCGGGTCAGCGACCAGGTGCGCGGTGAGCTGCCGGTGGTCCTGCTGGGCCACAGCATGGGGTCCTTCGCCGCTCAGCAGCACGTCCTCGACCACAGCGACGAGTACGCCGGCCTGGTGCTCACCGGGACGGCGCTGCTCGACCTGCTCGAGCCCGCGCTCGACCTCGACCAGCCGCTGGACCTGTCCGCGTTCAACGCGCCGTTCGAGCACCGCACGGGCTACGAATGGCTCTCCCGCGACGAGGCGCAGGTCGACGCGTACGTCGCCGACCCGCGGTGCGGCTTCGGCCTCGCGGACGTCGACGGCAAGCAGATGTTCGCCTCCGCCCGGCAACTGGCCGACCCCGCGCGGCTGGCCGGGGTGCGCGCGGACCTGCCGGTCTGCATCGCGGTGGGCGACCAGGACCCGGTCAACGGCCAGCTGGCCCTGGTCCACCCGCTGGTGCAGCGGCTGCAGGAGGCCGGCCTCACCGACGTGTCGCTCGTCGTCTACCCCGGCGCCCGGCACGAGGTGTTCAACGAGACCAACCGGGACGAGGTCGTCGCCGACCTGCTGCGCTGGCTCGACCGGGTCGTGCCGCAGGGCTAGCTCGCGGCGCTCTCCTCGGTCGTGGACAGCACCCGCGCGAGCAGATCGCGCAGCGTCTCCTGCTCGCCGACGGCGAGCCCGCGCAGCTGGCGCTGCACGCCGGCCGCGGCGCGCTCGTCCGCCCGCCGCCGCAGCCGGACGCCCCGTGCCGTGGCCGCGACCAGCTTCGCCCGGCGGTCGGTGGGCGACGGGTGCCGCTCCACGAGCCCCGCCGCGGCCAGTTCGTCGACCAGCGCGACGACCTGGCTGGGGTCGAGGCCGAGCACCTCCGCGAGGTCGCGCTGGGAGATCCCCTCGACGGTGTCGTCGGCCAGCACCAGCACCGAGTACTGCCGGACCCGCAGGCCGAGATCGGCCAGGGCGGCGTTGGTGGCACGGACGACGAGCCCGCTCGCCCGCGTCAGCAGGAAGCCGACGTCGTCGCTCAGCGCCGTCATATAGGTGAACTCCTCAATCGTTGACAATGTCCACGATATCGGCCTAGCGTCCCGGTTGGCAACGATGCCCGGAGCGGGCATCCCCCTGTGTTCCCCGAGGAGTGCCCATGGATCTGACCGGGAAGGTCGCCATCGTCACCGGCAGCGGGCGGGGCCTCGGCCTCGCCTACGCCGCCGAGCTCGCCCGCGCGGGCGCCGCCGTCGTCCTCAACGACGTCGACCCGCAGGTCGCCGAGTCCGCCGTCAAGACGATCACCGACGCGGGCGGCACCGCGGTCGCCGAGGTGGTGGCCGTCGGCACCAGCGAGGCCGCGCAGGCGCTCGTCGACCGCGCCGTGACCGAGTTCGGCCGGCTCGACATCCTGGTCAACAACGCCGGCATCCTGCGCGACACGACGCTGTGGAAGATGACCGACGAGCAGTTCGACGCCGTCCTCACCACCCACCTGCGCGGCACGTTCACCTGCACCCGCGCCGCCGCGATCCGCATGCGCGAGCAGGGCGAGGGCGGCCGGATCATCTGCGTCGGCTCCCCCACCGGCCAGGTCGGCAACTTCGGCCAGACCAACTACGCCGCGGCCAAGGCCGGCATCGTCGGCATGGTCCGCACCTGGGCGATGGAGCTGGCCCGCGCCGGCATCACGGTCAACGCGATCGTGCCGGTCGCGGCCACCGCGATGACCGAGACGGTGCCCTTCCTCAAGCCCTACATCGACGCGCTCAAGGCCGGCGAGCCGCTCCCCGCCTTCGCCCGCCAGCAGCTCGGCTTCGGCTCCCCCGAGGACGCCGCCGGCCTGGTCGCCTTCCTCGCCTCGGACGCCGCCGCGGAGATCACCGGCCAGGCGGTCGGCATCGGCGGCGACCGGCTGGCGCTGTGGAGCCACCCCAGCGAGGTCGTCGTCGAGTTCGCCGACGGCACCGGCTGGTCGGCCGACGCCATCGCCGGCGTCTGGGCCGACACGTTCGCCGGCTCCCAGCAGACCGTCGGCCAGCAGCTGCCGGAGCCCCCCAAGTGAGCATCGACCTGGACGCGGTCGTCGCGATCGACGTGCACGTGCACGTCGAGCAGGACCTGCACGGGCACCTGTCGATGGACGACGAGCTGCTCGACGCGGCGTCGAAGTACTTCAAGGGCGACCCGTACCACCCCACGGTGCCGCAGATCGCCGCCGACTACCGCGAGAAGAACATGGCCGCGGTGATCTTCACCGTCGACAGCGAGCTGGCCACCGGCCACCCCACGCTGTCCAACGAGGAGATCGCGCAGGCCGCCGCCGAGCACCCCGACGTGCTCATCCCGTTCGGCTCGATCGACCCCGCCCGCGGGGCCTCCGGGATCCGCGCGGCCCGCCGGCTGGTCACCGAGCACGGCGTCCGCGGGTTCAAGTTCCACCCGTCGATCCAGGCCTTCGAGCCCAACGACCGCCGCGTCTACCCGCTCTACGAGGAGCTGCAGTCGCTGGGGGTCCCGGCGCTGTTCCACACCGGGCAGACCGGCATCGGCTCCGGCCTGCCGGGCGGGCGCGGGATCAAGCTGCGCTACTCCGACCCGATGCTGCTCGACGACGTCGCCGCCGACTTCCCCGGCCTGACGATCATCATGGCCCACCCCTCGGTGCCCTGGCAGGACGCGGCGATCGCGGTCGCCCAGCACAAGGCGAACGTCTACATCGACCTCTCCGGCTGGTCGCCGAAGTACTTCCCGCCGCAGCTGGTCCGTGCCGCGAACACGCTGCTCAAGAACAAGGTGCTGTTCGGCTCGGACTACCCGTTGCTGCGCCCCGAGCGGTGGATCAGGGACTTCGAGGCGCTCGAGATCCGCGACGAGGTCAAGCCGCTGATCATGAAGGAGAACGCGATCCGCGCCCTGGGGCTCCGATGAGGAACGCCGGACTGGGTTCCTGGCCGGAGCGCCGGCTGCGCATCTCGCCCGAGCGGGACGCGATCTGGTTCGAGGGGCGGACGACGTCGCACGCGCAGTTCGCCGAGCGGGTGCGCCGCACCGCCGGCGCCCTGGCCGGCCTGGGCGTCGGCCGGGGTGACCGCGTGGCCTGGGTCAGCGGCAACCACCCCTCGGGGCTGGAGACCCTCTACGCCTGCGGGCAGCTCGGCGCGATCTGGGTGCCGGTCAACGCCCGGCTGACCGCGCCCGAGGCCCGCTTCGTGCTCGAGCACTCGGGCGCCTCGGTGGTCGTGCACGGCCGCGAGCACGGCGGGCTGGCCGGCGGGCTGCGCGACGTCGTCCCCACGTGGATCGCCGCGGAACCGCCGGTCGAGGGCGGGACGGCGTCCCTGCCCTATGAGGACCTGCTGGCCGCGGCCGCCCACGAACTCCGCGACGAGCCGGTCGCGCTCGACGACCCGTGCCTGGTCATGTACACCTCCGGCACCACCGGGAAGCCCAAGGGTGCGGTGCTCACCCACGGCAACATGACGTGGAACGCGGTCAACCAGTTCATGGGCATGGACTTCAGCCAGGACGAGCGCACCCTCGCCCTGGCGCCGCTGTTCCACATCGGCGGGCTCAACGGCACGGTCAACCCGGCGCTGCTGCGCGGCGGCTGCGCGGTGCTCGTCCGCCGGTTCGACCCGGCCGAGACGCTCGCCGTCATCGAGGAGCAGCGGGTCAACTCGTTCTTCGCCGTCCCGACGATGCTCGACGCGATGTCCCGGCTGCCGGAGTTCCGCACCCGCGACCTCTCCCAGCTGCGCACGATCGGCGCCGCCGGCGCCCCGCTCCCCCTGCCGACGCTGCGCACCTGGCTGGACCGCGGCGTGACCATGCAGCAGTGCTACGGCATGACCGAGGCCGCGCCGGGCTGCACCGTCCTCGACTCCGCCGACGCCGAGCGCAAGGTGGGCTCGGCCGGCAAGCCGGTGTTCTTCACCGACCTGCGCGTGGTGCGCCCGGACGGCACGGACGTCGACGTCGACGAGGTCGGCGAGGTGATCGTCTCCGGCCCGAACATCATGGCCGGCTACTGGCAGGAGCCCGAGAAGACCGCCGAGGTGCTCGTCGACGGCTGGTACCACACCGGGGACGCGGGCTCCTTCGACGACGAGGGCTTCCTCTACATCCGCGACCGGTACAAGGACATGATCATCTCCGGCGGGGAGAACATCTACCCGGCCGAGATCGAGTCCGCGCTGCTGGAGGTGCCCGGCGTCGTCGAGGCCGCGGTCATCGGCGTCCCCGACGAGAAGTGGGGTGAGGTCGGGCTGGCCGTCGTCGTCGTGACTCCGGGGACCGAGCGCGACGCCGAGGCGATCCGCACCGCGCTGCGCGAGCGGCTCGCCGGCTTCAAGGTGCCCCGGCTGGTCGAGTTCGCCGACGAGCTGCCCAAGACCGCCACCGGCAAGATCCGCAAGCCCAGCCTGCGGGAGCGCTACGCGGTGGCGGGCCGGAGTGCCTGAGGCGCCCGGGCTGGTGCACGTGCTCCACCTCGAGGTCGAGGTGGGTGCGCCGCTCGAGGTGGGGACGACGCCCGCCGGGCTGCGCCGGGTCGTGCCGATCACCGGCGGCACCGTCTCGGGCCTGTTCACGGGCCGGGTGCTGCCCGGCGGCGCGGACTTCCAGCTGATCCGCACCGAGACGGAGACCGAGGTGGAGGCGCGCTACCTGCTCGAGAGCGACGACGGCGAGCTGGTCACCGTGCACAACAGCGGCCTGCGGACCGGGTCGGCCGAGGACATCGCCCGGCTGCGCCGCGACGAGCCGGTCGCCCCGGCGCGGATCTACTTCCGCAGCACGCCCCGGTTCGAGACGGCGTCCCCGCGGCTGGCCCGCCTCACCACGCACGTGTTCGTCGGCACCGGCACCCGGCAGCCGCGCTCGGTGACCTTCGACTTCTTCGAGGTCCAGTAGCCGGCGGATCGGCCTCTCGAGCCGGCGACAGCGGCGGGAATGATGCCACCGCGGCCGTGTTGGCGGCGTACATGGCGACCATCGGACTCATCGGCAGTGGACACATCGGCAGCACGGTGGCCCGGCTGGCGGTCGACGCCGGACACGACGTCGTGCTGAGCAACAGTCGTGGACCCGAAACCCTCACCGAACTGGTGGATCAGCTCGGCCCGCGCGCCCGGGCGGCCACCGCGCCCGAGGCCGGCGCGGCCGGCGACATCGTCGTGGTGACCATCCCGCTGAAGGCCTACCGCCAGGTGCCGGTCGAGCCGCTGCGCGGCAAGGTGGTCATCGACACCAACAACTACTACCCGCAGCGCGACGGGCACATCGCCGAGCTGGACGACGAGTCGGCGACGAGCAGCGAGCTCCTCCAGGCGCACCTGCCGGACTCCCGCGTGGTGAAGGCGTTCAACAACATCTACTTCGGCCACCTCGGCAGCCTGCAGCGTCCGGCGGGTTCCCCCGAACGGTCGGTGCTCGCCATCGCCGGCGACGACGAGGCGGCCAAGCAGACAGTGGCGCAGTTCCTCGACTCGATCGGGTACGACGCCTACGACGTCGGCCCGCTCTCGGAGAGCTGGCGCTACCAGCCCGACACCCCGGCCTACGGCCAGCCCTACGTCGCTCCGGGTTCGGACTTCCCGGGTCCCGCACACCAGGTCACCGCGGAGCTGCTGAAGGAGAAGCTGGACGCAGCCGCGCGTCACTGAGACCGCCCCGCCGGATGCGCGGATGGGTCGGTACGAGTCAGACCTCGCGCACGTCGTCCGTGCGCTCAGCGTGCTCCTTGAGAGCTGCCTCCATGGCTCCACGATCCTGACGAGCCTGGCGGTTCATCCAGGGAGTGATGACGGGGACGAACACTCCCCGGAAGAACGATTGCTGCCAGAGCCGCACGCCGCCGTCGCGGGGCGTGATCGTGAAGGTGCGCTCGATGTCGAGGAGGCCCGGCAGCGCCCACCTGGCGGCCTTGCCCCGGAACCGCAGGCGCCGAGGGGGGACCACCTCCAGGACCGTGACCTGCAGCGTTCGGCGCATCAGGCCGTTCCCCAACCTGACGGTGACCGACAGCCGACCGCCGACGGCCACCGTTCCCTGCGCGGCGGCGACGAACGGCATCCATTCCGGATAGGCGGGCAGATCGGTCAGCACCTGCCATACCCGCTCGGGCGTCGCGTCGATGTCGACGAAGGTTGTCATATCCGCGGCCATCAAGATCATCCCCTGCTGGATGAGCGAGCCCGACGTGCCGACCATAGGACGGCTCTTGAGACAGGTGCCGGCAGTTGCGTGTGCACCGGCCGGCTCGTTCACGGCGACGACGGCGGCCCTGACCGACCGGACACAGGCCGATAGCGGTCAGGCCGGGGCGGCGACGTCCTCCCAAGCGCGCCGGCGCGCGGCGGCGGGGTCGAACTGCACCCGGGTCACCGCGTCGAACAGGGCGGTCGCCCGCTCGTCGGCGTCGTAGGGGCGCCAGTCGGCCAGCACCCCGGTCGCCGGGCTGCCGCCGGTGACCATCGCGAGCACCGACGCCTGCAGCGCCTCGGTCACCGCGAGATCGGCCGCGGTCATCGGGCCGCCGGGCCGCAGCAGCAGCGGCCGCTCGACGAACCGCGGCGGGTGCGCCCACAGGCAGGCGTTGTCCGCGCCGTGCGACGGGCCGAGGACGTCGAACGGCGCCAGCGACGGCGTGTGATCGAAGCGGCTGAGCCACGCCCGGCCACCCACGCCGGCCTGCGCCTCGGCCAGATCCACGACCGGCCGCACCCACATCTCGTCGGTGAGCAGCGCCTGCAGCGGGTCCTCCCCCGGTCGGGCGGACGCTGTGTAGGCCTCGAGCAGCCGGTCGAACCGGTCGTCCCCGACCCTGCCCCGGGCCACGGCCGTGGCCGCCGCCGCGCCGCCGCGCACGAACCCGGCCATCTCGTCGCGGCACGAGCCGAACCACAGCGCGGTGTCGCGCAGCTCGCCGGAGGCGACGACGTCGGCCGGCTGCGCCGGGATCACCGCACCATCGCGCACCGGGGCGAAGATCGCGCCGCCGACCTTGCCTGAGGCGCGGGAGACGCGCCGGGCGGCGTCCACCACCGCGGACGCCGGGACGTCGCGCAGCGCCGTGCGGGGAACGCCCAGCTCGGCGAGCACGCGGCCGGCGACGTCGGCCGCCTCCGCCGGCTCCAGCGGTGCGCCGCCGACCGACAGCGCGATCGCCGCACGCGCCCGGCGGCCGGGGGACGTGGCCAGCAGGGCGCACACCAGGCTCGCGCCGGCCGACTGCCCGGCCAGCGTCAGCCGGCCGGGATCCCCGCCGAACGCGCCGATCTCGCGGGCCACCCAGCCCAGCGCGGCCACCAGGTCGGTCATCGCCGGCGACGGCTCCGGGTCGGCCGTGCCCAGCTGCAGGAAGCCGAACGGGCCCAGCCGGTAGGAGACGGCGACGACGACCGCCGGACCGCGGGCGGCAAGGTGCGAGCCGTCGTAGTCAGCTGCGGCGCCGGTGAGGAAGGCCCCGCCGTGCACCCAGAACAGCACCGGCAGCGGGCCGTCGGCGTCGGCCGGGGCGTACACGTCCAGGGTCAGGCAGCGCTCGGTCCCGGTGAGGGTGCCGTCGGGCAGGTCCTGGACGCCGACCGGCCCGGGCCGCGTGGCGTCGAGGTCCGCCGTCCACGGGGTGACGGGGCGGGCGGGGCCGAACCGCTCGGCCGTGGCGTACGGGATGCCCTGCCAGCTGCGGACGCCGTCCGCGACCCGGCCGGCGACGGGACCCGCGGACGTGAGGACCCGGGACACGCGACCTCCTCGGGAACAGGCACGGGCCCCGGCCGGACGGCCGGGGCCCGCGACGGGACGGATCAGGCGGTGGCGAGCTGGCTGTCGCTCCGGACCCCGAGGTCCTTGCGGCCCAGCTGCTCCAGCGGCACGTGCGCGGTCTCCCGCGCCGTCAGGGCGCACAGCCCGGCGATCGCGGCGGCTCCGCCGGTGAGCAGCGCGACCGGCACCCAGCCACCCGAGCCCTCGCCGACGATGGCCGTGGCGATCGCCGGGGAGAAGCCGCCGAGGGCGAAGCCGACCTGCGTGCCGATCGCCATGCCCGAGTAGCGGACGCGGGTGTCGAACATCTCGCCGTACAGCGAGGGCCAGATGCCGTTGGCCGCCGAGTAGACGACGCCGGAGAGCAGGATGCCGAACAGGAAGACCAGCGCGACGTCGCCCTGCTGCAGCGCCCACAGGAACGGGAAGGCCAGCGCGGCCGAGCCGAGGGCGCCGAAGGCGAAAACCGGACGGCGGCCGATCTTGTCCGAGAGCTTCGCCCACAGCGGGAGGGCGACCAGCGCGACGGCGTTGGAGGCGATGACCATCCACAGCAGCGTCGTCCGCTCCATGCCGATCGCGTCGCTCGTGCCCTGCGCCAGCGACCAGGTGCCGACGATCGTGCTGACCACCGAGACCAGGGCGCACAGGACGACCCGCACGACCGAGGCCCAGTGGTCGCGGAACAGGACGGCGACCGGCAGCTTCGCGACCTTGTGCTCCTGCTGCTCCCGCTCGAACTCCGGCGTCTCGGGCAGCGACCGCCGCACCCAGTACCCGACGGCGACGACGAGGGCGGAGAGGAAGAACGGGATCCGCCAGCCCCAGCTGAGCAGCTGGTCCTCCGGCAGCAGCGCGACGAGGAGGAAGACCACGTTGGCCAGGATCAGGCCGGCCTGCGTGCCCTCGAGGGTGAAGCTGGTGAAGAAGCCGCGCCGGCCCTCCGGGGCGTGTTCCAGCGTCATCGAGTTGGCGCCGCTCTGCTCACCGGCGGCCGAGAGCCCCTGCAGGATGCGCAGGGTCACGAGCAGCACCGGGGCGAGCACGCCGACGGCGGCGTACGAGGGCAGCGCGCCGATGAGGAACGTCGAGACGCCCATCATCAGCAGGGTCAGCACCAGCATCTTCTTGCGGCCGACCTTGTCGCCGAAGTGGCCGATGATGACCGCGCCGACCGGGCGGGCCACGTAGGCGACCCCGAACGTGGCCAGCGACAGCAGGGTGGCCGTGCTGGGGTCGGACTCGGGGAAGAACACGTCGGGGAACACCAGCCCGGCGGCGGCCCCGTAGATGAAGAAGTCGTAGTACTCGAGGGCGCTGCCGACGAAGCTGGCCAGCGCGGCCTTGCGCGGCACTCGCTCGACGGCGGGCCCACCGGGGGTGGTGGTCGTGCTCATGTCGGTCTCCTGGGAGGCGCGGCGGCAGCGATCTCGTCCTGCCGGAGGGCGGTCCGGGACGGACCCGGGTGCGGTCAGCGGTGCGTCGATGCAGTCCTGCGGAAAGCGGCCGGGATCCCCGGCCCCGTGCGTCCCCAGCGGCTTATGTACCAACTGGTTACGTACCAGATGGTGAGGTGACCGCGGTCACCTTGTCAAGCCCGACGCAGAAGGCCAGGTCAGCCCGGCGGACAACCCCGGGCGGGCGGAACCGGGGCTACGGTGCGCCATGCGGTTCGGCCCGCCGGTCTCCTTCGTCCACACCTCGAGGGGCGCTGCGCTGGCCTACCAGGTGCTCGGCGACGGCGACCTGGACCTGGTCTTCCTCCTCGGGTGGCCGAGTCACCTCGCGCTCCAGTGGGAGTACCCGCCCGTCGCCGAGTTCCTGGAGCGCCTGGCGTCGTTCTCCCGGCTGATCCTGTTCGACCGGGTCGGGACCGGGATGTCGGACCGCGGGCCGACGGGATACGCCTTCGAGGACTGGCAGGACGACATCTCGACCGTCCTCGCCGCGGTGGACTCCCGGCGGACCGCCTTGTTCGGCTGCCATCTCGGCGGCCGGCTGGCGCTGCTGTTCGCCGCCGCACACCCCGAGCAGACGGCCGCGGTCGTGACCTTCGCCGCGTCCCCCGCGACGCTGCACGCCGACGACTACCCGTGGGGCAGCACCCCGGCGCAGCGCGCGGACGTCCTCCGGCGATTCCGGGAGGCCGCCCTGGACCCGGACGCCCTCTTCCGGGAGATCGCGCCGGAGGACGCGGCCGACCCGGCGGCGCGCCGCTGGTTCGCCACGTTCCTGGCCTCGGCGACGAGCCCGGTGGAGGCGGTGGACGAGATCACCGCCCTGGGGCCGGTGGACATCCGCGGCCTGCTGGGCGCCGTCCACACCCCGACGCTCGTGCTGCACCGGACCGGTGACCGGATGGCCGACATCGGGGCGAGCCGGCATCTGGCCGAGCACCTGCCCCGGGCGACGTTCCGCGAACTCCCCGGCGCCGAGCATCTGCCCTTCCTCGGCGACCAGGACACCGTCCTGGCCCTCACCGAGGAGTTCCTCACCGGCCGGCTGCCCGCCACGGATGCCGACCGGGTGGTGCTGACGGTCATGTTCACCGACATCGTCGACTCGACCGCGCGGGCCGCCGAACTGGGCGACCGGCGGTGGCGCCGCCTGCTCGAGCAGCACGACGAGGTGGTCCGCACGAACCTCGTCCGGTTCCGGGGGCGCGAGGTCGAGACGACCGGCGACGGCTTCCTGGCCACGTTCGACGGCCCCGCGCGGGCGATCCGCGCCGCGGTCGCCGCCCGCCGCCAGCTCGCCGAGCTGGGGGTCCGGTACCGGGTCGGGCTGCACACCGGCGAGTGCGAACTGGTCGACGGGCATGTCCGTGGCATCGCGGTCCACATCGCCGCCCGGGTGATGGCCCTCGCCGGTCCGGACGACGTGCTCTGCACGCGCACGGTCAAGGACCTGGTGTCCGGCGCGGGCTTCGCGTTCGCCGACCGCGGCACGCACCGGCTCAAGGGCGTCCCGGACGAGTGGCCGGTCTACACCGCGGAGCTGACCGGCTGACTACCGGGCGGTCAGGTAGTCGACGACGAGGTCGCCGAGCAGTCGCCGCGAGTGCTCCCGCCGCGCCGGGTCGAGCATGTCGCGGCCGAAGATCGCGCCGAAGGTGTGCCGGTTCGCCGTCCGGAAGACGCAGTACGCGCTGATCACCTGGTGCACGTCGAGCGCGTCGACGTCCTCGCGGAACAGGCCCGCGGCCCAGCCCCGCTCGAGGATCGCGCGGAGGACGTCGAGGGCGGGATTGGCCAGCCCGGAGAGCACCGCCGAGTGCGCGAGGTGCTCGGCGTGGTGGATGTTCTCGATGCTGACCAGCCGGATGAACTCCGGGTGCGCCTCGTGGTGGTCGAAGGTCAGCCCGCACAGCTCGCGGACGGCGTCGACCGGGTCGAGGTGCTCGACGTCGAGCTGCTGCTCGAGCCCGCGGATGCGGCTGTACGCCTGCTCCAGGACGGCGATGTAGAGCTGCTCCTTGCCGCCGAAGTAGTAGTAGATCATCCGCTTGGTGGTGCTCGTCTTGGCGGCGATCTCGTTGATGCGGGCCCCGGCGTAGCCGCGGTCGGCGAACTCCGCCGTCGCCACGGCCAGGATGTCGGCCCGGGTCCGCTCCGCGTCGCGGATCCGCTCCGGGGGGACGCCGAGCTCGGCGGCGTCGGCGCCGGACGGCAGTGCGCTCACGGTTCCTCCACGGATCGACGGTCCCGGATCGGAGCCTACGGCGGGCCGACGGCGATCCGAATCACACCAGGGGCTGGCGGTCGGCGCTCGGATGTGGTCCCCTCTCTACTAACTCACCAGTTGGTACACAACGCCGGAGGCGCTCGTGACCCCCAGCTCCCGCGGTTTCCTGGTCGGCCTCGTCGGCACCGGTATCGGGCCGTCGCTGACCCCGCCCCTGCACGAGCGCGAGGCCGACGAGCTCGGCATCCGGTACCTCTACCGGCGCTTCGACCTCGACCGGCTGCGGCTCCCGGCCGAGGCGATCGGCGACCTGCTGGCCGCGGCCCGGCTGGCCGGCTTCGACGGCCTCAACGTCACGCACCCGTGCAAGCAGCTGGTCCTCCCCCACCTCGACGAGCTCTCCCCCGACGCCGCGGCGCTGGGCGCGGTGAACACCGTGGTGTTCAGCGACGGCCGGGCGGTCGGGCACAACACCGACTGGTCCGGCTTCGCCCGCTCCTTCGACCGCGGCCTGCCCGACGCCGCGCTCGACCGCGTCGTCCTCCTCGGCGCCGGGGGCGCCGGCGCGGCCGTGGCGCACGCGCTGCTGACCCTCGGCGTCCGCCGGCTGACCGTGCTCGACGTCGACGCGAAGCGGGCGCGCGGCCTGGCCGCGGCGCTGCGGCAGCGCTTCGGCGCGGCCCGGGTGGACGGCGACGACCTCGCCGCCCTCGCCGGCGTGGTGCGGGCGGCCGACGGCCTGGTGCACGCGACGCCCACCGGGATGGCCGCGCACCCCGGCCTGCCGCTCCCCGCGGAGCTGTTGCGGCCCGCGCTGTGGGTGGCCGACATCGTCTACCGGCCGCTGGAGACCGAACTCGTGCGCACCGCCCGCGCCCGCGGCTGCCGGGTCCTCGACGGCGGCGGCATGGCGGTCTTCCAGGCGGTCGACGCCTTCCGCCTGTTCACCGGCGTGGAGCCCGACGCGGAGCGGATGCTCCGGCACTTCACCGAGCTCGTCGGGGACGGCGCCCGTGTCGGCTGAGCCGCACCGGTCGATCGCGACCGTCTGCCTGTCCGGCACGCTCGAGGACAAGCTGACCGCGGCCGCGGGCGCCGGCTTCGGCGGCATCGAGGTCTTCGAGCCCGACCTGATCTCCTCGCCGTGGACGCCGAAGGAGCTCGCCGGCCGCTGCGCCGACCTCGGCCTGTCCATCGACCTGTACCAGCCGTTCCGCGACCTGGACTCCACCGACGACGCGCGGTTCGCCCGCAACCTGCGCCGGCTCGCGCGCAAGTTCGACGTCATGGAGCAGCTCGGCGTGGACACCGTGCTGGTCTGCTCGTCGGTGGCGCCGGACGCGGTGGCCGACCCCGACCGGCTCGCCGAGCAGTTGGCCACCGCCGCCGCCCGCGCCGGCGAGCGCGGCCTGCGGATCGCCTACGAGGCGCTCGCTTGGGGCCGGCACGTCTCCACCTGGGACGCCTCGTGGGACGCCGTCCGCCGCGCCGACCACTCCGCCCTCGGGCTGTGCCTGGACAGCTTCCACGTCCTCTCCCGCGGCGGTGACCCGGCCGGGTTCGCCGCCGTCCCCGGGGAGAAGCTGTTCTTCCTGCAGCTGGCCGACGCGCCGCAGCTGTCGATGGACGTGCTCTCGTGGAGCCGGCACCACCGGCTCTTCCCCGGGCAGGGCGCGTTCGACCTCGCGGGGTTCGTCGACGCCGTCCTCGCGGCCGGGTACACCGGCCCGCTCTCGCTCGAGGTGTTCAACGACGTCTTCCGGCAGTCCGACCCGGCGCGGACGGCGGTGGACGCGATGCGCTCGCTGGTCTGGCTGGAGGAGTCGCTCGGGCGCACCGCTCCCCCGGCCGCGCCGGCGCTGTCCGGCTGGTCGTTCGTCGAGGTCGGCGTCGACGGGATCTCCGGCCCGCGGCTGGCCGACGTCCTCGGCCGGCTGGGCTTCACCCACACCGGCCAGCACCGCTCCAAGCCGGTGCAGCTGTGGGAGCAGGGCGGCGCGCGGGTGCTGCTCAACGGCGCCGTCGTCCGTCCCGGGGCCGCGGGCGAGGCGGCGGTGACCGCGCTCGGGCTGGAGAGCGCGGACCCGGGCCGCTCGGCGGCCCGCGCCGAGTTCGTCAAGGCGCCGGTGCTCCCCCGCAGCCGCGGCCGCGCCGAGGCCGAGCTGTCGGCGGTCGCCGCGCCCGACGGCACGCAACTGTTCTTCACGCGCACCGTCCCCGACGGCTGGCCGCACGACTTCCTCGACACCGGCGAGGAGGCCGGCCCGGGCGTGGGCGTCACCGGGGTCGACCACATCGGCCTGACGCAGCCGTTCGACTCCTTCGACGAGGCGGGGCTGTTCTACCGGGCGGTGCTGGGGCTGGAGCCGCAGGCGCTGACCGAGGTGGCCGCGCCGTTCGGGTTGGTCCGCATCCGTGCCGTCACCGACCCGGGGCGTGCGGTGCGCCTGGCGCTGTCGGCGGCCGCGCTGCGCCGCGGCGGGTGGGCGCCCGGCGTCCCGGAGCCGCAGTACGTCGCGTTCGCGACCGACGACCTCGTGGGGACGGCGACGGCGCTGCGCGCGGCCGGCGCCCCGCTGCTGCCGCTGCCGGCCAACTACGCCGACGACCTCGACGCCCGCTTCGACCTCGACGAGACCCTGCTGGCCGCGGTCCGCGAGCACGGGCTGATGTACGAGGAGGACGAGCGCGGCGGCTACCTGCACCTGGCGACCGAGGTGCTCGGCGACCGGCTGTTCGTCGAGTTCGTGCAGCGGCTCGACGGTTACGACGGCTACGGGACGGCCGACGCCCCGGTGCGCATGGCCGCCCACCGCCGCGCCCGCACCCGTCTCCCGGTCCCGCAGGAGTAGCCGGCGGGCCCTGGTGCCCGCTGTACCAGGGGACCAGGCTCCGTGGTCATGGCGAGCCCCCCGAGGAGGCCGGTGCCGGCGGTGGCGCCCGAGGCCATCGTCGGACGCCGGCGCGAGCTCGCGGCACTGGGCGCCTGGCTCCGCGCCGCCCGCGGGGGCGCCGGGCGGCTCGTGCTCTGCGCCGGGGAGTCGGGCATCGGCAAGTCGCGGCTGGCTCAGGAGTTCGCCGGCACGGCCCTCGCCGCCGGCTGCTCGGTCGCCTGGGGGCGCTGTCCGCAGGCCGAGGGAGCACCCCCGTTCTGGCCGTGGCGGGAGGTGCTGCGCGCCCTGGGCATCGACGCCGACCGCGTTCTCTCGGTGGAGGTGGCCTCCCCCGCGGACCGGTTCCGCGTCTTCGACGACGTGAGCCAGGCGGTGCTCGCGGCGGCGGGCAGCGGTGCTCTCGTCGTCGTCCTGGAGGACGTCCACTGGGCCGACGAGCCCTCCCTGCTGACCCTCCGCCACCTCGCGTCCGGACTCCGCGACCGGCCGCTGCTCGTCGTCGCCACCTTCCGCGACGTCGAGCCCGCGGGCGTCCTGTCGGGCGTCCTCCCCGACCTCCACCGGTCCCCGGCGGTCGAACGCATCGAGCTGGCCGGTTTCGACCTCGCCGAGGTCGGCGAGCAACTGTCCCGAGCGGGGCTCGGCGGGGACGACGCCCGGACCGTGCTGGCCCTCACGGGCGGCAACCCGCTGTTCGTCCGGGAGGTGGCCCGGGCGATGGCCGACGGGACGTGGCAGCAGGACCGGCCGCCCCGCGGAGTGGTGGACGTCGTCCGGGCACGTCTCGACCGCGTCTCGACCGAGTGCCGCCGGTTCGTCCAGGCGGCCGCGATCGTGGGGCGGGAGTTCTCGCCGGCCCTGGTGACCCGAGTGCTCGGCGAGGACGTCGCGGCGTGCCTGCCGCTCGTCGACGAGGCGATCGCGTCCGGGCTGATCGAACTCATCGGCTCCGGACACCGTTTCGTCCACGCGCTCACCCGCGACGCGGTCGAGGGATCCCTCACGACCGCCGCTCGCATCGCCCTGCACCGCGCCGTCGCCGAGGCGATCGAGACCGAGTTCTCGGCGAACCTGCGCGACCACCTCGGGGCGATCGCCGCGCACTGGACGGCGCTGGTTCCGTACGGCGAGGCCGGCACCGCGCGCGACTGGACCCTCCGGGCCGCGGGCGAGGCGGCTCGGCGCCTGGCGTTCGCGGATGCGATCCGCCTCTATCGAGCAGCCCTCGGCATGCCGGCGACCCCGCTCCCCGACGTCGACCGCTGCCGCGTGCTGATCGCACTGGCCCGGGCCGCCCACCTGGCCGGAGATCTCGCCGGGTGCGCGCATGCGGCGGCCGACGCCGCCGAGGCCGCAGCCGCGGCGCACAGCCCCGAGCTGCTCGCCGAGGCCGCGCTGGTCGTCGAGGCCGCAGCCGACCCCGGCCTCAACACCGTCGCCGGGCAGTTGTGCGAGCTGGCGCTGACCACCCTCGGGGACACCGGTTCCCCCGCTCTGCGGGCACGGCTGCTCGCCCAGCGCAGCCACCTCGCGCTCTACGACGGCGACCAGGCCCGGGTCAGGGTGTCGAGCGCGGACGCCCTCGCACTCGCTCGGGCCTCGGGCGACGACGGGGCGCTCATGGACGCGCTGCACGCCCGCAAGGAAGCCCTCCCGGGGCCTTCGGGCCGGGCGGAGCGCGAGCGGGTCGCCACCGAGATGCTCCTGCTGGCCCACCGCCGGAACGACCTGCGCGCCGCCATGTGGGGCCGGCTGTGGCGGATCGACGCCCTCGTGGAAGCCGGGCGGCTCGCCGCCGCCCTCGACGAGATCCCCGCCCTGCGGATGACCGTCGAGCGAGCCGGGGGGCCGATCGACCACTGGCATCTGGAACGGACGACGGCCTTTCTCGCCCAGGCGACAGGTCGGCATGCCGAGGCGACCACCGCCGGCCGGCGAGCGTACGACCGGATGACGGTCATCGAGCGCCGTCCGGCCCGCGGGGCGTACGTCGTGCTCCTGTACATCCTCGCCGAGCAGTTCGGGATGACCGACGAGGCGGCCGAATTCGCGCGGCGCGGGTTCGAACCGCTGCCGCTGTTCCGGACGCTCGGCCCCGTCCACCGGTCCCTCCTGCTGCTGGCGACCGGCCTGGCGGAGGAGGCGGCGGCCTCGTACCAGGAGGCCGGTCCCGTCGCGGGATGGCGTCCCCCGCCCTTCCACGTCCTGTACACCTACGCCTCGGGCGTGCTCGCCGCCGCCGGCCTGGACCGGCCCGACGACGTCGCCGCCCTGCTCGAGCGGCTCGAGCCGTTCCGCGGCGAGCACGTGGTCGCCGAGAACGTCGCCTACCGGGGGCCCGTCGAGCTGACGCTGGGCCGCGGGGCCCTGGCGCTCGGCCGGCTCGACCGGGCGATCGACGATCTGGCGACCGCGGCCGAGTCGGCGCAACGGGCAGGCGCCCCGAGCTTCGCCGCGGAGGCCGGCTACTGGCTGGCCACCGCCCTGGTCGCGCGGGACCAGCCGGGCGACGCGGCGCGCGCGTCGTCCGCCGCCGGCCACGCCGATCGGCTCGTCCGGGCGCTGGGCATGGCGGCGTACCGGGAACGGGCCGCGGCGCTGGTCGCCCACCTCGGCGCGGGCTCGAGCACGCGGTTGAGCGCCCGCGAGCGCGAGGTGGCCGGGCTGGTCGCCGAGGGCCTCACCAATCGCCAGATCGGGGCGCGGCTGGTGATCTCCGAACGCACCGCCCAGAACCACGTGCAGCACATCCTGACCAAGCTCGGCTTCACGACGCGCAGCCAGATCGCGGCCTGGATCGCCGGCGTGCGCGGATGAGCAGGGGAATGAGTCATCCGGCGGATCTCGCGCCCCGGCCCGATTCCTAGCGTTCCTCCCGTGGCCGATCCGGCCACCGTCGATGAGGAGGAAGCCATGCAGTGGATCACCATCGGCACCCCGCCGCAGCGGCTCGAGCAGGTGGACGCCGTCCTCGCCGCGCTGGGCAGCCCGCCGGAGG
Organism: Geodermatophilus sp. SMS 5-13; assembly: GCF_059428245.1. Taxonomy (NCBI): domain Bacteria; kingdom Bacillati; phylum Actinomycetota; class Actinomycetes; order Geodermatophilales; family Geodermatophilaceae; genus Geodermatophilus; species Geodermatophilus sp. SMS 5-13. The sequence continues at coordinate 2,012,509 of NZ_CP165729.1, read as the reverse complement.
GCATGGAGGCACGGTTCGTCGGCAGCTCGGACGACGGCGAGCTCCGGATCGTGACCCTGTGGGAGTCGAAGGAGCACGCCGAGAGATTCTTCGCCGATCAGCTCGCGCCGGTGCTCGCGCGCACCCTCGGCCCGGAGCCGGCAGGGACCTCGGGGGTCGTCGGGCTCGACGTCGTCCGCCGCTACGAACGCCAGCCGGTCGGCTGAACAGCGCCGAGATTCGCCTGAGGGTCGTCACGGACGGGCGATGACGACCCTCAGGCGAAAGTCGGCGTCGCCTCGTCAGGCATACCGGGCGACGAAGTTCTTCAGCAGCCGGCCGGGCTCGGTGACCACGCCGAGGGAGAGCCGGGCGATGAGGTCCTCGAGCTCGTCGGGCGGGAAGTAGCCGTAGTGCTGGTAGACCCGGGCCCGCGCGCAGATGCCCGGCGCGTCCAGCTCGGGGTGGAACTGCGTGGCGTAGACGTTCTGCTTCACCCGGAACATCTGCACCGGGCAGGCCGCCGACGTCGCGAGCAGCACCGCCGAGGGCGGCAGCACCCGGCAGGCCTCCTTGTGCCCGACGAAGGCCTCGAACGTCTCGGGCACGCCGGCCAGCAGCGGGTCCGCCGTCCCCTCGGGGGTCAGCTCGATCGGCACGCAGGCCAGCGCCTCGCCGTAGGTCCGGTCGACGACCCCGCCCTGGTGCGTGCCGAGCGTCCCGACGCCGTAGCAGGCGCCGAAGAACGGGAAGTCGCGCGCGACGACCTCGTCGAGCAGGCCCGCCAGCTCCTGCTCGACCCGGCGCTGCACCGGCGACTTGGCCTCGTGCGGATCGCTGGAGTTGAACGGGCTGCCGCCCAGCATGATCCCCGCGTAGTCGTCGAGGTCCAGCTCGGGCAGCGGCCCCGCCTCCAGGCGGACGCGGTGCAGCTGCTCGGGCGGCAGGCCCGAGAACCGCTGGAAGGCGGCGTACTCGCCGTCGGCGGCGGCGTCCTCGGCGCGCGACGCCAGCAACAGGAACGGCCGCACGCGCCGGATCCTATGTCGGCACCGCCCCGACCAGGCATCACCCGATCGTGACGACCAGCTTTCCGGTGGTCCGGCCGTCGAGCATCCGGCGGATCGCCGCGGCGGTCTCGTCGAGCGGGTAGCTGCCGTCGACCAGCGGCGTGACCGCGCCGGCCTCGATCAGCTCGCGCAGCGCGGTCAGGTCCGCGGCGTTCTCCTTGTTGATGAAGAAGCCGAGCCCCTGGCCGACGAACGGGGACAGCAGCACCGCCCGCAGCTGACGGTCGAGGCCGTCGAGCCACCGGCCGCCGGTCTCCCCGCCCACGATGACCAGCCGTCCCTTCGGGGTGAGGGCGCGCCGCAGTTTCCACAACGGGCGGTTGCCGCCGATGTCGAGGACGACGTCGTACCGGCGCCGGCCGTCGACGACGTCCCCCGCGGTGTAGTCGAGGACGTCGTCGGCCCCGAGGGCCCGCACCTGCTCGAGCTTCGCGGTGCTCGCGACGCCGGTCACGTGCGCCCCCATCGCCTTCGCGATCTGGACGGCGAAGCTGCCGACCCCGCCCGAGGCGCCGATGACCAGCACCTTCTCCCCCGCCTGCACGCGGCCGTGGTCGCGCACCGCCTGCAGCGCCGTGCTGCCGGAGACCGGGACGGCCGCGGCCTGCTCGAAGGAGAGGTTCGCCGGCTTCTTCGCCAGCCGATCGACGCCGGCGACCGCGTACTCGGCGAAGGTGCCGTTGCCGGCGGCCACGCCGTACACCTCGTCGCCGGGCCGGAAACCGGTCACGCCGGGACCGACCGCCTCGACGGTGCCGGCGAGGTTCCGGCCGGGGTTGGCGAACCGCGGCCGGCGCAGGCCGAACACCAGCCGGATCGGATAGGCCAGGCCGGCCATCAGGTGCCAGGTGCCGCGGTCGACGCTGGCCGCGCGCACCCGCACGAGCACCTCGCCGTCCCCGGCCGCGGGCCGCGGCGCCGTCCCGAGCCGCAGGACCTCCTCCGGCTCGGAGCCGTACCGGTCCTGGAGGACCGCCGTCATCGTCGCGCTGCGCTGCTCGAACCCGGTGTGGGCCATCACGGTTCTCCTGCCTCGGGGTGACTTACGGCGTAAGTTTGCCCCTTACGTCGTAAGGTTGTCAACGTGCCGAGGAACCAGAAGGGCATCACCCGGGACCAGGTGCTGCGGGCCGCCGTCGCGCTGGCCGACGAGAGCGGCCTCGACGCGCTGAGCATGCGCAGGCTGGGCCAGGCGCTCGGGGTCGAGGCGATGTCGCTGTACCACCACGTGGCCGGCAAGGAGGACCTGCTCGACGGCATGATCGACGTCGTCTTCGCCGAGATCGAGCTACCGGCCGACGCGGCCTGGAAGACGGCGATGCGACAGCGGGCGATCTCGGCCCGCGCGGCGCTGTCCCGCCACCGCTGGGCGATCGGCCTGATGGAGTCCCGCACGCATCCCGGCGCGGCGACGCTGCGCGCGCACGACGCCGTCCTCGGCTGCCTCCGGAAGGCCGGCTTCTCGCTGGAGCTGGCCGCGCACGCGTTCTCGGCGATCGACAGCTACGTCTACGGGTTCGCCCTCCAGGAGCGGGGGCTGCCGTTCGACACCCCGGAGGAGACGGCGGAGCTGGCCCAGGTGATGCTCGCCCAGTTCCCGGTGGCGGAGTTCCCGCACCTGTACGAGTTCACGACCTTCCACGTGATGCAGCCCGGCTACGACTACGCGAAGGAGTTCGAGTTCGGCCTCGACCTGATCCTCGACGGCCTGGAGCGGCACGCCGGCTGAGGGCGGCCGCTCAGCCCGCGAGCTCCTCGTCGTGCTCGTCGTCGTGCCCGTGCAGGTGCTCGCTCTCCTCGTGCTCCCACGGCTTGTAGAACGAGTCGCCGCCGTCGGGCGGCGCCTGCGACGACAGCCACACCGCGTCGACGGCGGCCAGCGCGCCCAGCTCGTTGGCCACCGTCCAGATCTCCCGGACCCGGCCCCCGGCGAGGGTGAACACCTCGATGGTGCGCAGCTCCACCACCCGGCCGGTGGCGGGCACCGGCCCGATCGCGGTCGTCAGCGGGCCGATCTGGCGGCCCTGGATCCGGTAGACGACGGTGACCTTCGAGCCCCCGTCGACCACCGACAGCACCCGGATGGCCGGCCACTCGATCGCCGCCCGGAGGGCCCGCGCCCGGGCCACGAGCTCCGTCGTCCCCACGGGGTCGCCGTTGACCGACACGGGGTCGTTGTAGAGCTCGCGGAAAGCCGCCTCGGCGGCGTCGTCCGGAAGGGGTTCGAACCGCAGGCGCAGCAGCCGGTCGACGTCGAAGGGCATGGCCCATCGTGGCCCGGGGCCCCGGCCGGCACCAGGCCATGCCGTGCCGTTCCCCCTCCGAGCACCTAGGGTCGGAACGGACAGTGATGCAGCTCACAGCCCGGGAGGGGCGGCATGACCACCACCGAGCGGCCATCGCGGAAGACCGGTCCGGCGGACCGGCCGGGCGCGCCGGAGCAGCCCGTCCCGAGCTCCGAGACCGAGGCGCTGGCGTCGGTCGAGGGCGGGGAAGCGGTCGGCGTCCCCTCGCCCCGCGGGATCGCTCGCACCCTGCTCTCGGTCCTGGCCCAGCCGCGGCCGCTCGCCCGCGAGGCCGCCCGGCTCGGCCGCGAGACGGTGGGCATCCTGCGCGGCACCGACGAGATCGCGCCGGCGCCGAAGGACCGCCGGTTCGCCGACCCCGCGTGGACGATCAACCCCGTCTACCGGCGGCTCGCCCAGGAGTACCTGGCGGTCACCGGTTCGCTGACCCGGCTGGTCGACGCGCACGAGGCCGGGGGCGCCGACTGGCGCGAGGTGGAGACGGCGCGGTTCGTCGTCAACGCGCTGACCAGCGCGATCGCCCCCACCAACACGCTGCCCGGCAACCCGGCCGCGCTCAAGCGGGCCTTCGACACCGCCGGCCGCAGCGTGCTGCGCGGGGCGCGCCACGCGCTCTCCGACCTGCGGCACAACGGCGGACTGCCCGCGCAGACCGACCGCACCGCGTTCACTGTCGGCGAGGACCTCGGCGTCACCCCGGGCGCCGTCGTCCACCGCAGCGACGTGCTGGAGCTGATCCAGTACACGCCGTCGACGCCGACCGTCCGGACCCGCCCGCTGGTGATCGTGCCGCCGCCGATCGGCCGCTACTACTTCCTGGACCTGCGGCCGGGGCGCAGCTTCGTCGAGTACGCGGTGAGCCAGGGCCTGCAGGTCTTCATGATCAGCTGGCGCAACCCGTCCAAGGAGCAGGCCGACTGGGACCTGGACACGTACGCCGGTGGCGTCGTCGAGGCCGTCGACGTCGCGCGCGAGATCACCGGCTCCCCCGACGTCAACACCCTGGGCTTCTGCGCCGGCGGCATCGTCATGACGACGGTGCTCAACCACCTCGCGGCGACCGGCGACGACCGGGTGAGCAACGCCGGCTACGCGGTGACGCTGCTCGACTTCCACAGCCGCGCCCCGATCGGGGCGTTCTCCGGGCCGCGGATGCTCGACATCGCGCGGCGCAACTCCCGCCGGAAGGGGATCATCTCCGCCCGCGAGATGGGCGCCGTCTTCACCTGGATGCGCCCGGACGACCTGGTCTTCAACTACCTGGTGAACCAGTGGCTGATGGGCGAGGACCCGCCGGTGTTCGACATCCTCGCCTGGAACGCCGACGGGACGAACCTGCCCGCGCGGCTGCACGAGCAGTTCCTGGACATCTTCGGCGGCAACTCCCTGGTGAAGGCGGGCGCCCTGAACGTGCTCGGCACCCCCGTGCACCTGAGCCGGATCACCGTGCCCACGTTCGTCACCGGCGCGGTCACCGACCACCTCACTCCGTGGGACGGCTGCTACCGGACGACGCAGCTGCTGTCGGGGCCGAGCACCTTCGTGCTGAGCAACGCCGGGCACATCCAGAGCCTGGTCAACCCGCCCGGCAACCCGAAGGCCAGCTACTGGACCGGCGGCCAGCCCGGAGCCGACCCGCACGCCTGGCAGGCCACCGCCGAGCGCCGGTCCGGCAGCTGGTGGGAGGCCTGGTCGGAGTGGATGCTCGAGCGCTCGGGCGACGAGGTGCCGGCGCCGGCCGCGGCCGGGTCCGCCGAGCACCCCGCCCGCGAGCCGGCGCCCGGCACCTACGTGCGCGACGGCGCGCCGGCCTGATCAGACGATGTTGACCTCGTCGAGGACCCGCTCGGCGTAGTGCTCGTCGCCGTCGATGCGCACGGAGTCCCGCCACGGTGTCCGCGTCGTCCCCCAGAGGACGAAGTCGGTCGCGCTGGAGGTGGCCGTGGCGACCGCGCCCTGGAGGCCCTGGACGGTCGTGAGGTACGGCTCGCCCGGCACGAGGGTCCACTCGCCGCCGCCGGGGCCGGTCAGCCGCAGGCCGAACGGCCGGTCGAGCACCTTCGACACCGACGGGCACATCTGCGGCAGCCCGGCGAGCATCCAGCCGATCGCCGGGCCGAGGACGTCGTCGGTCGCCTCCGGGCGGGGCCGCTCGACCGGGCCGGACGGCGCGAGCAGGTCGACGGTCAGGTGACACCACAGGTCGAAGGCGAAGGCGTCGGCCAGGGCGTGCATCGGATAGGTGCCCAGGTCGGTGAGGGTGAGCGGGGCGGAGGCGATCGGCTCCTCCTGCACCGCGGCCAGTGCCGCCATGGCCGGGTCGAGGAAGTCCCGGAACTCGGCCGCGACCTGCTCGCTGGACCACCCGCGCCGCTGCTCGACCAGCAGGTCCTGGAGCTGCTCGGCGGTGTCGACCTGCGGCGCCGGGGCGGAGGGGTCGGGCGGCTCGGCCAGCACGCGGAAGTTCGAGCCGGTGTGGGCCACCAGGTCCTGCACCGACCAGCCGGCGCACCGGCTGGGCCGCGTCCAGTCGTCGGGGGCCAGGCTCGCGACCACGTCCGCGTAGCGCTCCCCCAGGCCGCGCGCGGCCTGCAGTCCTTCCGCCGTCATGGCACCCTCCGTCGTCGTCCCGACTTACTTGGTTGCGCGACCATAAAGACCCCGCCGGAACAGGGCAAGGGCGAGGTCGAGGGTTTCTTGACGACGTATCCGCTTACTGTGACTATGGCGGCTGTCACATCCGTCGGCCGCCGACCGTTGACCCCGTGGCCCGCCTCTCGACGACAGGAAGTCCAGGCATGACCGACGCCTCCGCAGGTTCCCTCGACGAATCGACACGAGAGGCGCTCGTCGCGCTGGTGGTCCAGGGGATGCACCGCGGCGCCCTCTCGCCGGACCAGCAGCGACTGGTCGACGCCGGGCTGGCGATGGCCAAGGGCCCGCTGATCATGCCGACGCCCCAGGGCACCGCCGCGGCCAACGAGCTGCTCCGCCTGCCCGCGGGCGGGGACGAGGAGAAGGCGCTGCGGCCGCTGTTCGAGAAGTTCCTGCCGGTCAACCACGAGCTGCGCGAGGTGTGCTCGGCCTGGCAGCTCAAGCCCGACGGCTCCCCGAACGACCACGCCGACGCCACCTACGACGCCAGCGTGCGCGACCGGCTGGACGACGTCGACGACGCGATCGGCCGGATCCTGCGGCGCATGTCGGAGGCCCAGCCGCGGCTCGGGCACTACCGCACCGACCTCACCACGGCGCTGGAGAAGCTCGACGACGGCGACCCGTCGGCGCTCACCTCGCCGCTGTCGCACTCGTACCACACCGTCTGGATGCACCTGCACCAGGAGCTCCTGCTGCTGCTCGGCATCAGCCGCGCCGAGGACGAGCGGCTGGAGGCGGAGCTGGTCCGCGGCCAGACGGTCTGATGGCCTTCCCGCCCGGTTCGCCGGCCCCCACCGCACGTCTCGTCCCGTTCGGGCAGGGCCGGGTGCGCGGCCTGGGCCCGGAGGAGCTCGGCGTCCACGGCGACCAGATGGACCGCCTGGTCGCTCTCGGCCTGCCCACGGTCTCGGGCCTCACCGCGCCGGTCAGCCGGGCGCGGGAGCTCACCGACGTCGCCGCCGCCCGCGAGGCCGTCGACCTCGTGGAGGAGATGACCGGCCGGCGGGTCGGCTCGGCGGACCGTCCGCTGCTGCTGCGCCTGGTCCCGAGCGCCCCCGTGCCGGCCGCCGGGCTGCCGCCGGACCTGCCGGCGCTCGGCGTGACCCCGGCCAACGCCACCGGGATCGTCGACGTCATCGGCCGCGACGCGCACCTGCACGAGGTCTGGACGACGACGCTGCGGCTGATCGCCGTCGAGGCGCTCGACGTCGACCCGGACGACCTCGACGACGCGCTGACCGGCGTCACGACCCCCGACCAGCTCCCCCGGGTGATGGAGCTGATCGCGCAGAAGGGCAGCGCACCGTTCCCCGACGACCCCGCCGAGCAGCTGGCCCTGGCCGCGCGGGCCCTGCTGCGGCGCTGGGACTCCCCCCGCGGCCGCCGCGCCCGCCGGGCGCAGAAGCTGCCCGACGACCTCGGCCTGGCGCTGCACGTACAGGCGCTGTACATCGGCCCGTGGGAACGGTCGGGTCACGGCACCGCGAGCAGCCGCGACCCCGAGACCGGCGCGCTGGAGCCGCACGGCACGTTCCACCGCGGCGTGGGCCGCAGCTCGCCGCAGCCGGCGGGCACCGGAGAGCCGCTGTCGGCGCTGCCCGAGGGCACCGACCTGCTCCGGCACACGTTGGCCACGCTCGAGCACCACTTCCGCTCCGTCGCCCAGGTCACCTTCGAGCTGCGCGACGGCAAGCTGGCCCTGCTGTCCGCGTCGCGCGTGGAGCACCCGAGCCCGCGGGCCGGCCTGCGGCTGGTCGTCGACCTCGCCAACGCGGGGACGATCGAGCGCTCGGCGGCGGTGCGGGCGGTGCGCGCGCAGACCGTGCAGGAGCTGCTGCACCCCCAGCTGCGGCTCACCGGCGCGGAGACGCAGCTCGCCGAGGGGCTCGCGGCGTCCCCGGGGGCGGCGTCCGGCCTGGTCGCGCTGACCGCGCAGCGGGCGCTGGAGCTCACGGCGGGCGGCGTCCCCACCGTGCTGGTCTCCACCGAGACGACGCCCGGCGACGTCCCGGCGCTGGTGGCGTCCCAGGCGGTCGTGACGACGGCCGGCGGGCTGGCCTCGCACGCCGCCGTGGTGGCGCGGGGCGCGGGCAAGCCGGCGGTCTGCGGCGTCACCTCGCTGAAGATCGACCGGGACGAGGGCACGGTCACCGCCGGCGGGCACACCATCCGCGAGGGTGACGAGGTCACCGTCGACGGCCGCTCCGGGCGGATCTACCTCGGCCGCGTCGACATCCGCGCGGCCGAGCCGCCGGCCGAGCTGGACTGCCTGCTGGCCTGGGCCGACGCCGAGCGGCAGCTGGGCGTGCGGACCAACGCCGACACCGCCCGGGAGACCGAGATCGCGATGCGGCTCGGGGCCGAGGGCATCGGGCTGTGCCGCACCGAGCACCAGTTCCTCGGCGAGCGGCTGCCGGTGGTGCGCCGCTTCCTGCTCGCCGAGGACGACCAGGCCCACCGGGCGGCGCTGCAGGCGCTGACCGACGCGCAGCGCGAGGACTTCGAGGCCCTGCTGCGGGCGGTCGGCGACCGTCCGGTGACGGTGCGCCTGCTCGACGCGCCGCTGCACGAGTTCCTGCCGCACGACGCCACGTACGAGGACCCGGAGCACGCCCGGCGGGCGACCGAGCTGCGCGAGGTCAACCCGATGCTGGGGCTGCGCGGGGTGCGGCTGGCGCTGCTCAACGAGGAGCTCTACACCGCGCAGGCCGAGGCGCTGTTCTCGGCGTGGGTGACCGTCACCGGGGAGGGCATCACCCCGCAGCTCGAGGTCATGATCCCGCTGGTCTCGATCCCCCAGGAGCTGGAGATCGCGATCGGCCAGGTGCACCGGGCCGCCGACCGGGTCGAGCGGGTCACCGGCGTGCGGGTCCCCTACCTGGTCGGCAGCATGGTCGAGACGCCGCGGGCCGCGCTGATGGCCGACAAGCTGGCCGAGCACGCGGACTTCCTGTCCTTCGGCACCAACGACCTCACCCAGATGACCTTCGGGTTCTCCCGGGACGACGTGGAGAGCCGGCTGCTCACCCACTACATCGGCGAGGGCCTGCTGACGGCCAGCCCGTTCGCGGAGTTCGACCCGGACGGCGTCGGCGCGCTGGTCGGCATCGCCGCCGAGAAGGCGCGGTCGGTGAAACCCGGCATCAAGCTCGGCATCTGCGGCGAGCACGGCGGGGACGCGGTGTCGATCCCGCGGATCGCGCCGCTGGGGCTCGACTACGTCTCGTGCTCGCCGCAGCGGGTGCCGATCGCCCGGCTGGCCGCGGCGCACGCCGCCGACAAGGACGCCGAGGCATGACACTCCTCGACGCCGAACGCGCCGCGGAGCTGGAGGACCTGCGCGCCGCCGTCCGCGAGGTGTGCCAGGACGCCGGCGGACCCGAGGCCGTGCGCCGGCTGGACCCCGCGGGCCCCGGCTTCGACCCGCAGCTGTGGGACGTCCTCGCGAGCCAGATCGGCCTCGGCGGGCTGGGGCTGCCCGAGCGGGCCGACGGCCTGGGCGGGCTGGCCGAGGTGGCCGCGGTCTGCGAGGAGCTCGGCCGGGCGCTGCTGCCCGTGCCGTTCCTGACCTCGACCGTGCTCGCCGGCCAGCTGCTCGCCGCGGCGGGCCCGTCCGCGGACGCCGCGCTGGCCCGGGTCGCGGCCGGCGAGGTCGCCGCGGCCGGCGTGACCGGGCCCGACGGCGTGTGGGACCCGGCGGTGGTGGAGCTGCGGGCCGGCGGGGACACGGTGGACGGCGTCCTCTCGGTGGTGCCGGGCGGCGCGGGCGCGGCGCTGTTCGTCGTCGCCGCGCAGACCGATGCGGGCCCCGACCTGTTCGCCGTCGACGCCGGGCCCGCCGTGAGCGCGGTCGGCCTCGACAGCCTGGACCTGTCCCGGCCTGCGGCCACCGTGACGTTCACCGATGCCCCGGCCACCCGGCTGACCACGGGCGGGGCGGCGGGCGACGTCGTCCCCGCGGCGCTGGACATCGCGGCCATCGCGCTGGCCGCGGAGCAGCTCGGCGGCGCCGAGGCCTGCCTCGAGCTGACCGTCGGCTACGTCAAGGAGCGGCGGCAGTTCGGCCGGGCGATCGGCAGCTTCCAGGCGGTGAAGCACGCCTGCGCCGACCTGCTGGTGCAGGTGGAGACGTGCCGCTCGGCTGTCGTCCGTGCGGTCGAGGCCGAGGGCTTCCCCGAGGCGCTGGCGGAGGCGGCGTCGGTGGCCCAGGCGTGGTGCTCGGAGGCCTTCCGCACGGTGACCGCGGAGACGGTGCAGCTGCACGGCGGGATCGGCTTCACCTGGGAGCACGACGCGCACCTGTACTTCCGCCGCGCCCGCGCCGACGCCCTGCTCCTCGGCGGCGCCGCCCACCACCGCGAGCGCCTCGCCCGCCTCCTCGGCTGGTGACGGGCGCTCCTGCCCCCCACCACTCGCAGGAAGGCCGGCTCCGGGCGGGTTCTGCGGTGTTCTGCGTGCTCGTGCGGTCGTGCACACAGCGCCGCCAGAGCGTGCACAACACCGCAAGAGCCCGAACCCGGGCCCCGGACCGGCGAGCTCAGCGGCGGCCGAGCTGGGACCAGGGCACGTCCTTGTCCACCCGCGGCTCCGCGGGCAACCCGAGCACGCGCTCGGCGATGATGTTGCGCTGGATCTGGTCGGTGCCGCCCGCGAGCCGGTAGCCCGGGGCGCCGAGGATGTGCTCGGTCCACCCGAACGTCCCCGGCTGGCCGGTGTCCGCGGTGATCCGCGCACCGAGCAGGTCGGCGGCCACCTCTCCCGTGCGCACGAGCACGTCCGAGGCCAGCAGCTTGCCGATCGAGGCGCCCGGTCCCGGGGAGACGCCGGCCGCCGCGGCCCGGGCCACCCGCTCGGCGGTCGCCGCCCGCAGCACGGTGCGCACGTACAGGTCGGCCAGCGCCTGGCGGACCACGGAATCGCCCGCGCGGCCCACCGACCGCGCCACCCCGAGCACGTCGGCGAACGTGCCGCCCTTGCGCCGCGTGCCCGAGCCGGACGCCGTCCGCTCGAACGACAGGGTCGCCGTCGCGACCCGCCAGCCCTCCCCCACCCCGCCGATCCGCAGGTCGTCGGGCACGTGCACGTCGGAGAGGAACACCTCGTTGAACGAGGCGCCGCCGCTCATCTGGCGGATCGGCCGGATCTCCACGCCCGGGGTGTCCATCGGCAGCAGGAAGGCGGTGATGCCCTTGTGCTTGGGCACGTCGGGGTCGGTGCGCGCGAGCAGCAGCCCGTAGTCGGCCTGCCGCGCCCCCGACGTCCACACCTTCTGCCCGTCGACCACCCAGCCGTCGCCGTCCCGCACCGCCCGGCAGCCCAGCGCAGCCAGGTCGGACCCGGCGCCGGGCTCGCTGAACAGCTGGCAGGCGAGCAGGTCGGTGCGCAGGAACGGCTGGGCGTAGGTCGCGCGCTGCTCCGGGGTGCCGAACATCGCCACCGCGGGGCCGACCAGCCCGGTGGTCACGCTGATCAGCTCCGTGGACGGCGGCACCGCGAACCCCGCCTCCTCCTGCGCCATCACCATGGCGAAGGACGCCGGCAGCCCGGCCCCGCCCTGCTCGACGGGCAGCGTGAGCGCGCCGTAGCCGGCGTCGTAGCGGGCCTGGCGGTAGCCGCGCACCGCGTCGAGCAGCCGCTCCTCGTCCTCGTCGGAGAGGTTGCGGAAGACCGCGAGGTCCGGGGGGCCGTCGTCCTCGGCCTCGGCGCTCTTCGGCGGCACGGTCGCGGTCAGCCAGGTGCGCACCCCGGCGCGCCAGGTCTCCAGGTCCGGCGTGCTCATGCGGCCCCCTCGTCGACGGTGAGGACGGCGCAGGCCGAGATGCCCGGCGCGCCGTAGACGTGGGTGAACCCGACCCGCGGGCCCCCGGGCACCTGGTTGCCCGCCGCTCGGCCCTGCAGCTGGCGCACCACCTCGTGCACCTGCCGCAGCCCCGAGGCGCCGACCGGCTCGCCGTTGGCCAGGCAGCCGCCGTCGGTGTTGACCGGCAACCGCCCGTCGACGTCCGTGGCGCCCTCGGCGAGCAGGTGCTCCTGCTCGCCGTGCGCGCACAGCCCGGTCTCGGCGAGGTGGATCATCTCCGAGCCGCTGTCGGTGTCCTGCAGCTGCGCCACCTGGACGTCGGACGGCGAGACGCCGGCCTCGGCGAACGCGGCCGCCGCGGCGTCGATGCTCGGGCTGTGCCAGGGCTCCGGTGCCAGCCACGGCGAGAAGACCTCGAACGAGCCGAACCGGCGGGTGCGCTGGGTGACCGCGGCAAGCCGCACCGGCCGGTCGCAGAGGTCGGCGGCCCGGTCGCCGCGGGCCAGGATGAGCGCCGCCGCCCCCTCGTTCGGCTGGCAGAACATGTACTGCGTGAGCGGCTCGTTCACCGGTGCGGCGGCGAGCACCTCGTCCTCGGTGAGCGGCTTGCGCCGCCAGGCCATCGGGTGCGCGGCGCCGTTGCGGAACGCCCGCGCCGAGATCCGGGCCAGCGTTTGGTCGGACAGGCCGTGCTCGTGCTGATAGCGCCGGGTCTTCATCGCGAAGTACTGCGTGGTGACCATCATCCCGGTCTGCGCGTACCAGACGCCCAGGCCGTAGGCCGCCGGATCGGCGCCGAACGCGCCCCGCCCGTGCTTGTCGAACCCGACGACGGCGACCAGGTCGGCCCGCCGGGACTGCAGCGCGCTCACCGCGGTGGCCATCGCCACCCCGCCGGTCGCGCAGCCGTTGCGCACCGTCGTGAACGGCAGGCCGGTGAGGCCGAGCCGGGCGACCAGCGAGTCCGGCTTCCCGGAGACGTTGCTGCCGCCGACGGCGAAGTCGACGTCGGTCCAGGCCACGCCGGCGTCGGCGAGCGCCGCGCGGAGGGCGTGCTCGGCCATGTCCAGGCCGGTGACCCCCTCGTGCCGGCCGAACGGGTGCATGCCGCCGCCGACCACGTAGACGTCGTCCGCTCTCATGCGTCCTCCTCAGCGGGCGCGAAGGCGTAGGTGACGACCGGCGCGCCGTCGGTCTCCCATACGGGCTCGAGCACCAGCCGCACCGGCAGGCCGATCCGCAGCACCTCGGGGTCGGCCAGCAGGTGCGACTCGACGAGCACCTCGCCCAGGTCGACGTAGCCCACCGGGAACGGCTGGAAGCCGCCGGCCGGCGGCACGTACGGCGCCTTGGGCGCGAAGCCCTGCACCGTCCACGTCCACACCGTGCCGCGGTCGGGCAGGGCGTACGGCGTCATCGCCGGGTTCATGCACTTCGGGCAGGACCCGGACGACGGGAACGTGACGGTGCCGCAGGCGTCGCACCGGCTGCCCGCGAGCCGCGGCGGGTCCAGCGAGGCGAACAGGCCCGCGTCGACCGGGACGGCGTCGACCGGAGCGGGATCGGGCACGGCAGGTCCTCCAGTTCCCGCCGGCGGTCAGCCGGCGAGCAGCAGGTGCGGACGGGCCAGCAGGCCGCTGACCGTGCGCAGGAACTCGGCGGCGGGGGCGCCGTCGACCGCGCGGTGGTCGAAGGACAGGCTGAGGGTGAGCACCGAGGTGCGGTGCGGCACGTCGCCCTCCCACCGGACGCCGTCCCGGACCCGGCCGACGCCGAGGATGCCGGTGTTGCCCGGGTTGACCACCGGCGTGAAGAAGTCGACGCCGTAGGAGCCCAGCGAGGTGACGACAAAGGTCGCGCCCTCCAGCTGGGTCAGCGTGAGCCGGCCCGCGCGGGCGGTCTCGGCGAGCTCCCGGGTCTGCTCGGCGATGTCGACCAGCCCGCGCCTGTCGGCGTCCCGGACGACGGGGACGAGCAGCCCGTCGGGCACGGCCACCGCGACGCCGACGTGGATCTCCTCGAGCAGGTGGATCCCGTCGTCCTTCACCGTCGCGTTGAGGATCGGGTGCTCGATCAGCGCGTGCGCCGCCGCCCGGACGACGAAGTCGTTGATGGACGGCACCCGCAGGCCGGTGCCCGCCCACTCCCGCTTGAGGTTCTCCCGCAACGCCAGCAGCGCACCGACCTCGGCCTCGAAGCCGTGGGTCAGCTGGGCCATCTCCTGCAGGCTGGCGTGCATGTTGCGGGCGATCGCGCCGCGCATGCCGGTCAGCGGGATGACCTGGCCGGCCCGCGGTCCGGCCGGGACGGCCGCCACGGGCTCGGGGACGGCGGCCGCAGCAGCGGTCACGTCGGCGCGGCGGATCCGGCCGCCCAGGCCCGTGCCCCGGACCTGGCTGAGGTCGACTCCGGAGGCCGCGGCGTGCCGGCGCACCAGCGGGGAGACGACGGTGCCCGCGGGCTGCGCCTCGGCGGCAGGGGCGGGCGCGGGCGCCGGCGCCGGTTGGGCGGCGCCGCGGGCCAGGGCATCCTCGACGTCCTCCGACACGATCCGCCCACCGGGACCGGTGCCGCGCAGGGTCTCGAGGTCCACGCCGAGCTCGGCCGCGACCCGCCGGGCGTTGGGCGAGGCCAGCAGCCGGCCCTCCCGGTGCACGGGCCCCGAGCGCTCCGGCGCGGTCAGCTGCAGCTCGCCGACGTCGTCGGCGGCCGGCGACTGCAGGGCCGCGACCGCCGCGTCGGGGGCGGAGTCCGGGGCCTGCTCGTCACCCTCCAGCAGCCAGGCGATGAGCGCGCCGGGGGGCAGGGTGGCCCCCTCGTCGGCCACCGGCTGGAACCGCCCGCTGCCCTCGGCCTCGATCTCGGCGTCGACCTTGTCGGTCGAGATCCGCAGCAGCACGTCGCCGTGGCTGACGACGTCCCCGGCCTTGGCGACCCACTCGACGATGGTGCCTTCCTCCATCGTCAGCCCCAGCTTGGGCAGCAGGACCTCCTGGGCCACGGCTCAGCCCCGTGCCAGCAGCCGGCGGCAGCCGTCGGCGATCTTCGTGCGATCGGGGACGTAGGTGCCCTCCAGCACCGGGCTGAACGGCACCGGGGAGAACGGGGCGCCGACGCGCAGCACCGGGGCGTCGAGGTAGTCGAACGCCGCCTCCTGGATCTGCGCGGAGATCTCCGCGCCGAGCCCGCCGAAGGTGACCGCCTCGTGCACGACGAGGATCCGGTTGGTCTTGCGCGCCGAGGCGACGATGGTGGCGGTGTCCAGCGGCTGCACCGTGCGCGGGTCGATGACCTCGGCGGAGATGCCCTCGGCGGCCAGCTGGTCGGCGGCGGCGGCCGCCTCGACCGCCATCCGGCCCAGCGCGACGATCGTGACGTCGGTGCCCTCGCGCAGCGTGGCGGCCTCGCCGAACGGGATCCCGTAGATCTCCTCGGGCACCTCGCCCTTGGCGCCGAGCAGCTTCTTGTTCAGCATCATGATCACCGGGTTGTCGTCCCGGACGGCGGTGACCATCAGCCCCTTTGCGTCGTAGGCCGACGACGGCATGGCGACCTTCAGACCCGGGGTGTGCGCCAGCCACGCCTCCAGGCTCTGGCTGTGCTGGGCCCCCGCGGACAGCCCCGCGCCGGCGGCCACGGTGACCACCATCGGCACGCGGACCTCGCCGCCGAACATGAACTTCATCTTCGCCGCCTGGTTGACCACCTGGTCCAGGCACACGGCGAGGAAGTCCATGAACATGATGTCGACGACCGGGCGCAGGCCCCGCGAGGCCGCGCCCACGCCCAGCCCGACGATCGCCATCTCCGAGATCGGGGTGTCGATCATCCGCCGGTCGCCGAACTCCTGGAGCAGCCCGTCGTACATGCGGAACACGCCGCCGTACCCGGCGACGTCCTCGCCGACGACGAAGACGTTCTCGTCCTCGCGCATGACCTGGTGCAGGGCCTCGTTGTAGGCCTTGACGTAGGTCAGCTCGCGCACGGGCATGCGGGTCTCCTCCTGCGGGGCGGCGGGCCGGGTCCCGGGTTCAGTCGCTGTAGACATTGCGCGTCACGGTCGAGGGGTCGGGCTCGGGGCTGTTCTGGGCGAAGGCGATGGCGTCCGCGGCGTCGGCCCGGGTCTCGTCCCAGATCTTCTGGAAGGCTGCGGCGTCGACGACGCCGTCGGCCGCGGCGCGCGCCTCGAGCAGCTCGATGGCGTCGCGCTTCTTCCAGGCCTCGACCTCCTCCTCGGTGCGGTACGGATGGCGCAGCCCCTTGACGCCCTGGTGGTCGTAGTAGCGGTAGGTCTTGGCCTCGACCAGGCTCGGGCCCTCGCCGGCGCGGGCGCGGTCGACCGCCCGCTGGACGGCCTGCCGGACGGAGACGACGTCCATCCCGTCGCAGATCTCCTTGGGCATCCCGTAGGCGTCGGCGCGGTCGGCGACGTCGGTGAGGAGCATGTGTCGGTCCTGCGCGGTGAACTCGGCGTAGCCGTTGTTCTCGCACATGAAGACGACGGGCAGCTTGAGCACCGCGGCCATGTTCGCCGACTCGTGGAAGGCGCCGATGTTGCTGGCGCCGTCCCCGAAGAAGGTCATGGCCACGCCGCCGTCGTTCTTGTACCAGCTGGCGAACGCGGCGCCGACGGCGATCGGCAGCCCCGCGCCGACGATCCCGTTGGCGCCGAGCATGCCGATGGACAGGTCGTTGATGTGCATGCTGCCGCCGCGGCCGTGGCAGTAGCCGTCGATCCGGCCGAACAGCTCGGCGAACATCGGCCGGAACTGCGCGCCCTTGGCGACCGCGTGGCCGTGGCCGCGGTGGGTGGAGGTGATCTGGTCGAGGTCGGTGAGGGTCGACATGGCCCCGGCCGCGACCGCCTCCTGGCCGACGTAGAGGTGCAGGAAGCCCGGCAGCAGGCCGCCCTCCATCAGCCGGCCGGCCTCGGTCTCGAAGACGCGGATCCGCACCATGCGCCGGTGCATGTCCAGCACGTCGTCCGCGCCGAAGCCCTCGATCGTCGGGGAGCCCCCCGCCAAGGTCGCCGTTCCCCCGGCCTCCGTCATGTGCCCGCCTCGGTCATCCGGTCCGGCGCGCGCCGCGCGCGGAGCTGCTCCAGGGCGCCCCGGTGTGCCTCAGGTCACGCCCGTTACTGGTGAGAAGCTACAGTAAGCAGGGAGGCGGGAACAGCCCACCGCAGAGGAGCACCGATGGCCGGGCGCACGACCCGCGTTCTGGTGGTGACCGGGGGCCACCGCGTCGACCTCGACGCGCTGCTGGGCATGCTCGCCGCGCTGGCCGAGGAGCGGAGCTGGCTCTGGGCGCACGCCGTCCAGCCCTCCGCGCAGGAGTGGCTCGCTCCCGAGCACGCCGGTGCGTGGGACGCCCTGCTGCTGCACGACCTGCCGGGGCTGCACCTGCGCCGCGGTGAGCCGCCGCGGCCCGTGGGGCCTTCTGACGAGGTGGCCGCCGCGCTCACCGGCCTGCTCGAGCGCGGCGTCGGAGTCGTCGCCACCCACCACGCCCTGGCCGGGTGGCCGGCGTGGGACGGCTGGGCCGACGCCCTCGGCGGGCGGTTCTTCTACGCCCCGGGCCCGCTGCACGGGCAGCCGTGGCCGTCGTCCGGCACCCGGATCACGGACTACACCGCGCGCGTGGTGGCCCCCGACCACCCGGTGTGCGCCGGCCTCGGCGACTTCTCCCTCACCGACGAGCTCTACTGCTGCCCGGTGTTCGAGGACCGGGTGGTGCCGCTGCTGCGGCACGACGCCGACGTCTCCCCCACCCGGTTCATCCGCACGTACGAGCACGTCCTCGTCGGCGAGGAGGCCGCGCCGGACTGCGCCGGGCACCCGCCGGCCAGCGACCTCGTCGCCTGGGCCACCTCCGCGGCGGCCAGCCCGGTGGTCTACGTCCAGGCCGGCGACAGCGGGACGACGTTCGGCCTGCCCGGGTACCGGCAGCTGATCGGCAACGCCGTCGACTGGGTCGCCTCGGACGAGGCCGCCGCCTGGGCCCGCGCCGAACGCTGAGCGGAGTGCCAGGGCGCGGAAGACGCGCGGAAGACGCGCCCCTGGCACTCCGTTTCAGGTGCGGGCGCCCTTGGGCGGGTCGCCCAGGTTCGGCAGGGCGGTGAGGTCGAAGTCGGGTCGGACGTCGAGCACCGGCGACGGCGGCGGCAGCACCGTGGGGTGGCCGAGCCAGAGCCCCACGTTGTCGCCGGAGCGCCCCTCGGGCCCCTCGGCCAGCAGCTCGAGCATCACCTCGGCGACCCGGTCGGGGTCCATCCACCAGGCGAGCAGCTCCGCCGGCGGCTCGGTGCCGGGCTCGTCGCCGTAGCCGAAGAACCCCCGGTTCATCGCCGAGTCGGTCGCCCCGATGCAGAGGTTGTTCACCCGGATGCCGTGTGGTCGCAGCATCTTCGCCCAGGACTGGGTCAACCCGTTGAGCGCCCACTTCGAGGCGTCGTAGAGGTCGAGGTAGACCCAGCCGGTCGTGCGCCGCTCGTGCCGCCAGGGGCAGGTCGGGGCGTCGTCGTGGCCGACGGGGTCGGGCCACCCGCAGGTGTGCACGTGGTCGGTGGAGACGTTCACGATCTCGCCGTAGCCCCGCTCCACCATGAGCGGGGCGACCGCCCGGCCGAACAGGAACGCCCCCTTGAGGTTGGTCCCGACGACGGTGTCGAAGTCGGCCAGCGACTTCTCCCAGTCGTCGGTCGGGGTGGTGACGGCGACGACGCCGGCGTTGTTGACCAGGACGTCGACGCCGCCGGTGCGCGCCGCGGCCTGCCGCACCACCCGCAGCACGTCGTCCGGCCGGGACACGTCGGCGACGACGCCGGTGACCTGCCCGCCGTCGGCACTCAGCTGCTGCGCCGTCTGCTCCACGTCGGGCCGGACGTCGCAGATGGTGACGACGGCGCCGGCCCGGGCGAGCGCGGCCGCGAGGGACCGCCCCACGCCGACCGCGCCGCCGGTGACGATCGCCGTCCTGTCGTCGAGCGTGAACACGTGCCCTCCCGATGGCTCGACCCGGTCAGCGGCCGGTCAGCCGCTCCACCACGGGGGCGAAGGCGTCGATCGCGCGGTCGCCGACCGTGACGTAGGAGAAGCCGTAGACCTCCCGGCGACGCTCCAGCTCCTCGCAGATCTCGTCCACCGAGCCGACCAGCGCGTGCGGGAACTCCCGCAGCTCCTGCCCGGCCATGCCGGTCTGAGCGGACAGCTGCTCCTCGGTCGTCGCGCCACCCTCGACGGCCAGGAAGTAGGCCGCGAACTCCAGCTCCAGCTCCCCGAAGCGCTCCCCCGCGCCCTCCCGGACCCAGCCGAGCTTCTGCAGCGTCTCCTCGTGCCCGGAGCTGGCCACGCTGTCGGCGCCGATGACCCCCGAGCGGTTGTTGAAGTTGATGCTGACGACGTCGGCCTCGGCGCCGGCCAGCCGCAGGATCCGGGGCGCGCCGCCGCCGACGGTGATCGGCGGCGGGCTGTCGAGCAGCGGCAGCGGCGACATGCCGGAGACCCGCACGTGCTCGCCCGAGATGTTCGCCGGGCGGCCGGCGAGGAACTCCTTGAGCAGCGCGATGAACTCGGACAGGTGCCGGATCCGCTCCCCTGCCGACGGGAACGGCAGCCCCATCGCGTCGTACTCGGCCTGCAGCCAGCCGGCCCCGAGCCCGACCTCGGTGCGGCCGTCGGAGAGCTCGGCGAGGGTGGCGATCTCCTTGGCCAGGACGTAGGCCGCGTGGTAGCCGACGCAGAACATCCGGCAGCCGATGCGCAGCGTGCTGGTGACCTCCGCGGCGACCGCCATCGCGGGGACCGGCGCCAGCGTCACCGGCCGGTGCCCGGTGGACTCCGACACCGGCCCCGGACCCAGGTAGTGGTCGGAGGTGTGCAGCGCCGAGTAGCCCTGCGCCTCGACCCGGCGGGCCAGCTCCCGCCAGGCCTTGCCGGACTCGGGACGGTAGGCCTGGACGGCGAACCGGAAGGGGTGCTGCTGCGGTGTGGTCATGGCGGCGCTCCGCTCGCCGGCACCGGGGCGCCGGAAGGGTTTCTTGACGCTGACTCCAGTTGGCGGGAACCATAACGCACCGGTGGAGGGAGCGGCCGTGCAGCGACTGGCAGGCATCGGGGCACGGGCCCTCGAGGATCCGGACGGCGTCGCGCTCGTCGACGACACGAGCACGCGGACGTGGCGCGAGGTGGCCCGCGAGGTCGACGCGGTCGGCGGCGAGCTGCTCGCGGTGGCGCCCCGGCCCGAGGACCGCGTGGCCGTGGTGGGCGAGAACGTCGCGCCCACGCTCATGGCCCACGCGGCCGGCATCCTGGCCGGCGTCGGGACGGTCGCGGTGTCCCGCCAGCTCACCGCGGCGGAGATGGCCGACCAGTTCCGCGACGCCGGCGTCGTCGCCGTCGTGACCGGGCCGGCCGGCCTGGCCGCCGCGGTCGACGCGGCCCGCGAGGCCGGCGTCGGCACGGTGGTCGTGCACGGCACGGACGACGTCCCGGACGGCGCCACCGCCTGGAGCGCCTGGACCGACGGCCGCCGCACGCTGCCCGAGTCCACCGACCGCCCGGCCAGCCCGCCGCTGGTCTACACCTCCGGCACGACCGGCAAGGCCCGCGGCACCCCCGTGCGCTGGGCGCCGACGACGGTGGCCTCGGCCGCCGAGTACGCCGAGGTGCTCTCGGGCCGCTCCGGCTTCCCCGAGGGCCCGCACCTCGTCGTCGGCCCGCTGCAGCACAACGGCCCGCTCACCTCGGTGCGCCACCTGCTCTCCGGCCGGCCGGTGGTGGTCCTCGGCCGGTTCGACGCCGAGCGGGTGCTGCAGCTGATCGAGCGGCACGGGGTGGCCTCGTCGGTCATGGTGCCCACCCACTTCTCCCGGCTGCTCGCCCTCGACCCCGAGGTGCGCGGGCGCTACGACGTCTCGAGCCTGAGCTCGGTGGCGCACACCGGATCGGCCTGCCCGCCGGACGTGAAGCGGGCGATGATCGACTGGTTCGGCCCCGTGCTGGTCGAGAGCTACGGCGGCAGCGAGATCGGCACCGTCTGCCGGATCACCAGCGAGGAGTGGCTGGCCCACCCCGGCTCGGTCGGGCGGGTCGTCGAGCCGTTCCAGGTGGTCGTGCTGAACGAGGACGGCGAGGAGCAGGGCCCGGGCGAGGTCGGCGTCCTCGGCTTCCGCACCCCGCCGGGCCGCGAGGTCAGCTACCACGCCGACCCGGAGAAGACGAGGTCCGCCTACCTCGCGCCGGGCGTCGCGACGCTCGGCGACGTCGGCTACGTGACCGACGACGGCTTCGTGTACATCACCGACCGGGTGGCCGACATGGTCGTCTCCGGCGGGGTGAACCTGTACCCGGCCGAGAGCGAGAAGGTGCTGCTGCAGCACCCGCAGGTGGTCGACGTCGCGGTGATCGGGGTGCCCGACCGCGACCTCGGCGAGGCGCTGCGCGCGCTCGTCGTCCCCGGGGACCCGGCGCCCGACGCGGACGCGCTGGCGGCCTGGTGCCGGGAGCGGCTGGCCTCCTACAAGTGCCCGAAGAGCTACGAACTGGTCGACGCCCTGCCGCGCAACGTCATGGGCAAGCTCGACAAGCGCGCGCTGCGCAAGCCGTACTGGGCCGGCGATCGCACGATCGCAGGCTGACCGCGCGCACCACCCCCCGCACCGAGAGGCACCATGACCGACCTGCTGCTGATCCGCCACGGCCTGCCCGTCTCCGGGGTCGTCCAGCCCCCGCTCTCGCCCGAGGGGATCGAGCAGGCCCGCCGGCTCGGCACCTGGCTGAAGAGCGAGGGCGTCGACGTGCTCGTCACCAGCCCGATGCGCCGCGCCCGGGAGACCGCCGACGCGATCGCCGGCGAGATGGGCCGCGACATCGACGCCGTCGTCGACGACCTGCGGGAGTGGGACACCGATCTGCCGTCCCGGGCGTACATGGCCGTCGAGGAGATGGGCCCGACCGACCCGCGCGCCGTCGCCATCGCCGAGGGCCGCTACGACGACTTCGTCCCCGAACTGGACCGGGAGGCGTTCCGGCGGAGGGTCGCCGACTGCCTCACCGACGTGCTCGACCGGTGGGCGGACAACCGGATCGCGGCGGTGTGCCACGGCGGCACGATCAACGCGATGATCGGCAACCTGCTGCAGATCCCGGCGCTGTTCTGGCACAACCCCGGCTACACGTCCGTGGCCCGGCTGCGCCGGATGCCGGGCGAGCGGGTGGTCGTGGTGTCGGTCAACGAGACGGCGCACCTCGTCGCGACCCGGGATTGACCCGGCCGCTCCCGACTGCCAGGGTGAAGTCATCTATATGACTTCACCGCGGGAGCTGCCATGACCTCCGTCGTCCCCGACTACGTCCCCGGTCTCGAACTCGACCTCGCCGACCGCGAGGACGCCCTCTCCCTCGTCGACCGGGTGCGCGCGCTGGTCGCCGGGAAGACCACCGACCAGGCCGACGGCACCTGGGTGGAGCCGGTCGCGAACTACCTCGACCCGGCCCTGTTCGAGGCCGAGAAGGCCCTGCTGTTCCGCCGCGTGCCGCTCCCGCTCGCGCTGTCCTGCGAGCTGGTGGGCCCGAACAGCTGGAAGGCGATCGAGGTCGCCGGGACGCCGGTGGTCATCACCCGGGACGCCCAGGGCGCGGTGCACGCGATGCTCAACGTGTGCCGGCACCGCGGCGCGGAGGTCTGCCCCGCCGGGATCGGCCGCAGCCGCACGCTGACCTGCCCGTACCACGCGTGGTCCTACCGGATGGACGGCGAGCTGGCCGGCGTCTACGGCGCCGCGACCTTCGGCGACTTCGACAAGGACGCCCGCGGGCTGGTGCGGCTGCCGGTCGAGGAGCGGCTCGGCCTGATCTTCGTGTGCCTCACCCCGGGCGCGGAGATGGATCTGGACGCCTGGCTCGGCGACGTCGCGCCCGTGCTCGCCTCGCTGCGCCTGGAGGAGACCCACCACTTCTCCACCCGGATGATGCCCGGGCCCAACTGGAAGGTGGCCGTCGAGGGCTACCTGGAGGGCTACCACTTCGCCTCGCTGCACACGAACACCGTGTTCAAGACCAACCTGGGCAACACCGCGGCCTGGGACTCCTTCGGCTGGCACCAGCGCAACGCCTTCGCGCTGCGGCCGATCGCCGAGCTCGGGGACGCCCCGCGCGAGGAGTGGGACCCGGCCACCCTCATCGGCCCGATCGTCTGGCTGTTCCCGGGCTTCGCGATCGCCGGCGGCCTGCGCGACCGGATCGCCGTCGCCTTCCCGCTGCCCGGGGCGACGCCGACCGAGTCGATGACCGAGCAGCGCATCCTCACCCGCACGCCGCCGTCGGACGACCGCGAGCGCGAGGAGGCCGAGTTCGCCCGCGACTGGTTCTACGACGTCACCTACGGCGAGGACTACCTCACCGGCTACGGCGTGCAGCGCGGGATCCCGGCCATGGCGGAGCAGACCATGATCTTCGGCCGGAACGAGCCGGGCGTGCAGCACCTGCACCGCGCGATCAACGCGGTGATGGCGCAGCACCACCGGCCGCCGCACCCCCTCCCCCGCACCGCCTGATCCCGCGCTTTGTCGCGATGAAGCACGCGTGCTTCATCGCGACAAAGCGCCCTCGGGGGCGGGGACGTCGCCGTAGAGGCCCCAGATCAGGCACCGCTCCAGCACGGTCTCGAACTCGGGGATCACCCAGCTGCCGCGGTCGGTGCGGCCGAGGTCGTCGACGCCGAGGTCCTGGACGTCGAACCGGCCGCGGGCGTGCCCGAGGGTGAAGTAGCAGACCGTCCCGGCGCCGGACCGCTTCAGGTAGAGCACCGGCCGCGGCTCGTCGTCGGTGGTCTCCCCCTCCTCGAAGCCGCGGCTCGGCCCCGTCCACCGGGTGTGCAGCAGCACCTCCAGCGGCGGGTGCAGCTCGCTGATGTAGAGCTCGTCGGTGACCTCGAACGGCTGGATGCCGCGGACCAGCGGATGCTCGGCGCTGGTGAGCTCCACGCGATAGGGCGCGATCGGCGGGTGGCCGAGGAACTGGCTGCCGAGCACCTCCGCCACCGGGCCGAGCGCGCGCGGGGTGCGGAAGAGGCGCGGCCCGTCCAGCGGCGGGGCGTCGATGGCCGAGTTCGTGCCGTGCAGCGCCAGCCAGCGGCCGCCGGCCTCGACCCAGTCCACGAGCCGGCGCTGCTGGTCCGGGTCGGGCCGCCGGTCGCAGGTGTAGGTGATCAGCAGGTCGGCGCCGGCCAGCGCGTCCCCGGCCGACGCGCTGCCCATCGCGTAGTCCTCGAACACGCGGGTGCGCGCCCGCTCGTGCCGCCCGAGCAGCTCGAGCAGGCGCACCCGCGCGTAGTCGAAGTCGTGCCATCGGCCCCCGCACACGAGGACCACGTCCAGCCGCCCCGCGGGCCCGGCCATGGCCGGCTCAGAACTGCACGCGGGTGACGATGCCGCCGTCCACCACGAGGTTGACCCCGTTGGTGAAGCCCGAGCGCGGGCTGGCCAGGAACGCGACCGCGGCCGCGACGTCCTCGGCCCGGCCGTAGCGGCCGACCGGGATCTTGGCCAGCACCTCGTCGTAGACCTCCCGGCGGCCCTCGCGGATCTTCTCCCAGTCACCGCCGGGGAACTCGATCGGACCGGGCGAGACGGTGTTGACGCGGATGCCCTTCGGCGCCAGCGCCCGGGCCTGCGCGGCCGCGTGGTGGATGACCGCCGCCTTGATCGCCGAGTAGGCGTTGGGCGAGGCCGGCCGGACGGTGTCGAAGGCGTTGGTGGTGCCGATCGAGATGATCGCCCCGCCGCCCGCGCGCTCCAGGTGCGGGACGGCGGCCTCGATCAGCCGCACGAGCGGGACCAGGTCGCCGTCCAGGCTCTTCTGCCACTGGTCGGGCGCCTTCGACGCCCCGGCCGAGACGTTGGAGACGACGATGTCGAGCCCGCCGAGCTCCTGCGCGGAGCGGTCGACGAAGGCGGTCAGCGCGTCGGGGTCGGTGACGTCGACCGGCTCGGCGTGCACCGTCGCCCCGCGCTCGCGCAGGCCGGCGGCGACCTTGTCCAGCGTCTCGGGCCCCCGGGCGCACAGCGAGACGGCGCAGCCCTCCTCGGCGAGGGTCTCCGCGATCGCCCGGCCGATGCCGCGGCTGCCGCCGGTCACCAGCGCCCGCTTGCCGGTCAGCTGAAGGTCCATGTCGTCCTCTCTTGGATGGGTTCAGGCGTCCACGGACGGGTCGAGGCGGACGAGCATCTTCCCGACGTTCTGGCCGCGGAGCATGCCGAGGAACGCCTCGACGGCGTGCGCGAGGTCGTCGACGACGGTCTGCTTGGCAACCAGCTCGCCGCTGCGCAGCCAGCCGGCCACCCGGTCCTGGAACTCCGGGCGCAGGTCCTCGTGGTCGCGGATGATGAAGCCGCGCAACGTGATGCGCTTGAGCACCGCCTGGATCAGGTGGTCGATGCTCGGCCGCGGCTCGTCGGTGTCGAACTGCGAGATCATCCCGCAGAGCGCGATCCGGCCGTTCAGCCGCATCGAGTCCAGCGCCGCGACGAGGTGGTCACCGCCGACGTTGTCGAAGTAGAGGTCGATCCCGTCGGGGGCCACGCGGGCGAGCCCGTCGCGCACCCGCTCGGCGCGGTAGTCGATCGCGCCGTCGAGGCCGAGCTCGTCGACCAGGAGCGCGGCCTTGCTCGCTCCCCCCGCGCTGCCGACGACGGCGGACGCGCCGAGCAGCCGGGCGAACTGGGTGGCCGCCGAGCCGACGGCGCCGGCCGCGGCGGAGACGAAGACGGCGTCGCCCTGGCGGAACTCGCCGGCGCGGACCAGGCCGGCGTAGGCGGTGAACCCGGTCTGCCCGAGGACGCCGAGCCAGTGCGGCAGCGGCGCCAGCTCCGGGTCGACGACGGTGGCGGCGGCCGCGTCGACGACCGCGACGTCGCGCCAGCCGAGCCGGTGCCGCACCCACGCGCCGACCGGCACGGCGTCGGCCCGGCTCTCGACCACCTGCCCGAGCGCCGACCCGTCGAGCGGCTCCCCCACCCGGAAGTTCGTCGTGTAGTGCTTCTCGGTCTCCTCGAGCCGGCCGCGCATCGAGGGGTCGACGCTCATGTAGGCGTTGCGCACCAGCAGCTGACCGCTCGACAGGTCGGGAACCGGCCGCTCCTCGAGGCCGAAGTCCTCAGCCGCGGGCGCTCCCGTCGGGCGCCTGGCCAGGGTGACGACCCGGGTCGGAGAGACGTGCGCCGTCGTCACCAGCCGGACTCCGCGCTGTTCGACATGGACCCTCCCGTGGCACGCCGACGCGCCCGGTGACCGGCGCTCGCGGCGCCTGAGGTTTGTTGACTCAGCGCAGAGTAACTGCTCCGGGTGTCCGCGCAAACCCCTGATCCGGAACTGGCCCGTGTGCTGCACAAAGGGGCTGTTTCGTGCGATTGTGGCGTGCTTCACTGTAGTCCACCCCAAGAAACTAGAACCGCGCCGCGGGCGCTGGAGGAGGAACCATGGCTCTGCTGCAGGACAAGGTCGCCGTCATCACCGGTGGGACGGCGGGGCTGGGCCTCGGCATCGGCGAGGCGTTCCTGCGCGAGGGTGGCAAGGTCGTGCTCAACGGCCGGCGGGCGGACAAGGGCGAGAAGATCGTCGCCGACCTCGGCGCCGGCGACCGAGCGGTCTTCCGTCAGGGCGACGTCCTGAAGAAGGAGGACATCGAGTCGCTCGTCGACTTCGCCGTCGAGCACTTCGGCCGGATCGACATCATGGTCAACAACGCCGGCGGCACCGGCGCCACCTCTCCCGTCGTGGACGTGACCGACGAGGACTGGGACCTGAACATGAAGTGGAACCTGTACTCCACCTTCTACGGGATGCGCCGGGCCCTGAAGTACATGATCCCGCAGCAGTCGGGCCGGATCATCAACATGTCGTCGGTCGAGGGCAAGCACGGCAAGCCGGTGCTCTCCGGCTACGTGACCGCCAAGCACGCCATCAACGGGCTCACCAAGGTCGCCGCCAAGGAGGTCGGCACCATGGGCATCACGGTGAACTCGCTGTGTCCCGGCCTGGTGATCACCGAGATCGTCCGCGAGAACGGGCCCCGGACGGCGGAAAGCATGGGTTTGACGTTCGAGGGCATGGTCGACCTGTTCTCGCAGGAGTCGGCGATCAAGCGGCCGAACACCGTCGAGGAGGTCGCCGCGATGGCCGTCCTGCTCGCCTCCGACGCGGGCGCCGGCATCACCGGCGCGATGCTCTCCGTCGACGGCGGAACGGCCGCCTACTGATGACGGTCGAGGAGCTGCTCGCCGTCGAGTCCATCAAGAACCTGCGCGTCCTGGGCTCGCGGTACCTCGACTCGGGCCGGCTCGACGACCTCGTCGCCCTCTACACCGAGGACGCCGTCTGCGAGTTCGGCCCCTACGGCACCTGGCGTGGCCGCGACACGTTCCGCGACAACTTCGCCGCGGCCGAGGCGCCGTTCTACGCCAGCGGGTACTTCTCCAACCTGCACGTGGTCACCAACCACGCCGTCGAGCTCACCGGTCCGGACACCGCGACGGGTCTGGTGTACCTGCTCGACTTCGTCACCGGCGACCAGATGCGCGAGGGCGGCAACCCGCTCTACTGGCTCGGCGTGTACGAGGAGGAGTACCGGCGCTCCGGGGACGACTGGCGCATCTCACGGCAGAGCCTGCAGTTCGTCTGGCCGCAGCGCATGGTGGACGACGGCTTCCTGGGGCGGCAGACCACGTCCGCCCCGGTCGCCGGCTAGAACCTGCCGCAGGGGCGGGTCCTTTCGCTAGTCCAGCGCCATGATCCGCAGCGAGACCTCCTCGAGGGCGGCCCGCAGAGCCCGCGGTGAACGCCGGCTCAGCGGGCCGCCGTCGAGGCGCATCGGGTGGATCGCGATGAGCAGGCTGATCAGGGTGCGCACCGAGAGCCGGGTGGCGGCGTGCGCGGCGTCGGCACTGCGCAGCCGTCGTCGTCCCGTCTCCTGCCGCGCGTAGACGAACGCCCGCTCGATGTGCTGCTCCTCGAACTGCACGCGCAGCAGCTGCGCCTGCCGGGTGGCCCCGGGCAGGTGGCTGTAGAGGATGCGGGCGTGGTCGGGGCGAATCTCGATCCAGTCCCACACGGCCGTGATGATCAGCGGCAGGGCGTTGCCCTGGTCGCCGTCGGGCCGGGCCTTCTCGACGACCTCGTCCAGTTCGCCGATGACCGACTGGAGCGCGACGTCGAACAGCTCGTCCTTGCCGGCGAAGTGGTAGTAGACAGCGGTCGGGACGACGCCGGCCTCCTCGGCGACGTCCTGGACGCTGGTCTCGGCGAACCCGGTGCGGGCGAAGACCTTGATGGCGGCGTCGATGATCTCCTGCCGCCGGGAGGGCCGGTGGGCGGGGAGCTTGGCCGGGAGTTCCCCGGTCATCTCGAACACCTCTGCACGATTGAGCAACAGATCCCCCTCGGGGTCGCGCGTAACCCCGTGACCTTTCGGGGACCCTCTAGTCTCGCACCATGATCGCGCGTGACAAGCGTCCGGCGCACAGACCATCCCGCCGGGCGACCGTGGTGCACTCCGCCATGGAGTTGTTCGCCTCGCAGCGGTCCGACGCCATCACGGTAGCCGAGATCGCCGACGCGGCCGGGATGACATCCGCAGCGGTCTACTACCACTTCGCCTCGAAGGACGACATCCTGCTCGAGGGTCTGCGGTCGCTGGGCGAGTCGCTGGTGACCGAGGCGCGCCGGGCGCAGCAGGACATCGCCGCGCGCGGCGCCTCGATCGGCGACCTCCCGGTGCGCCTGATCCAGTGGATGGACGAGCGGCGGGCCGAGGCCACCGTCTGGTTCGTCAAGTCCTCCGGGGTCAGCCTGGCGGTCGAGCAGTTGCGCCGGGAGGTCCGCGGTGACCTCATCACCGTGTTCACCCGTGCCGCCAAGGCCACCCGGGACAGGATCTCGACAGCGGAGGCCGCGGTGGTGGCCACCGCGCTGCTCTCGCTGCTGGAGACCTCCGCCACGTCGTGGCTCACCGAGGACGAGTCGCTGGCTGGGCTCGGTCATAAGAAGTTCCTCGAGGAGACCTCACGGCTCGCCGAGCGGATCGCCGGCGTGTGACCGCAGTTACTAGCCTGCCACTACAGTAAGCGGATGAGCAGTAGTTTCGTCGCGGCGCGTCGGCGGCTGGCCGTCGTCTCCGGCGGTGGCACCGGCATCGGCCGGGCGTGCGCGGCCGCCCTCGCCGACGACGGGTTCGACGTGGTCCTGCTCGGCCGCCGGCCGGACGTGCTCGACGACACCGCGGCCGAGCTCGACGGCCAGGGCGGCGCCACGGTGCGTGCCCTCCCCTGCGACGTGAGCTCGCCAGCCGGGGTGCAGTCGGCGGTCGACGAGCTGCGCGGCCTCACCGACGTGGTCGACGTCGTGGTGAACAACGCCGGCGCCGCCGCGACCCGCCTGCCGGCCGACGCACCGCTCGAGGACGTCGCCGACGCCTGGTCACAGGCCTGGCACAGCAACGTCCTCTCCGCCGTGCTGCTCACGACCGCCCTGGAACCGCTCCTCGCCCGGCCGGGCGGGCGGGTCGTGCTGGTGGGCTCCCGCGTCGCCGTCACCGGTGGCGCGACCCCGGCGTACGTGGCGGCGAAGTCGGCGCTCAACGGCTGGGTGCTCAGCCTCGCCGGCCGCCTCGGGCCGGACGGGATCACCGCGAACGTCGTCGCGCCGGGCTACACGTGGACCGATCTCGTGGCCGGCCGCATCACCCCCGAGCGGCACGCCGCCCTGCTGACCGAGATCGCCGCGGGGCGTCCGGCGCAGCCGGAGGAGATCGCGTCGGTCGTCCGGTTCCTCGCCGGGCCGGCCGCCTCCTACGTCAACGGGCAGGTGCTCGGCGTCGACGGCGGACCGCGCCCGCCCACCTGAGCCGCCGCCCCGAGCCGGTCACCGGGCGGCCACCGCGTCCGCGGCCCGGGCGAGGATGCCCTTGTCCCCCTCCTCCCAGGTGACGGTCAGCGTCACCGCGCTGATCAGCCACCCGCCGTCCGCGGGGACGAGCCGGTGCACGTAGTGCCCGCCGAGGGTGTAGCGCGCCCCGTCGAGGAAGTGGTCGGCGCGCATCGACGTCCGCACGCGGACGGCGTCGCCGTCCGGCTGAAGCCACGCGTTGACCAGCACGTGCTGGGTGGCGTCCAGGCCGGGGAACAGCCGGCGGGCCCGGTCGACCCAGTCGTCGGCGGCCATCCGGCTGAGCGAGCCGGGCCGGTAGGAGGTGTAGTCGACGTCGATCTCGTCGGTGAACACCGAGCGGTAGAGCGGCCAGTCGCGGCCGTCGATGCCGTGGGCGAACCGGGCCAGGACGTCGAGGACGGCGGCGCGGTCCTCGGCCGACGGCCCGGTGGTCACCGCGCCGCCGCCAGCAGCGGCTCCAGGCGCTTCGGCAGCGCCGCCCACGCCTCGGGCGAGTCGACCGCGCCGTCGAAGTTGGCGTCCACGATCACCTGCGCGATCCCGGCCTCCCGGGCCCGGCCGACGTCGGCGGCGAGCTCGTCGACCGACAGCGGGCGGAGCCCCCGGACCGGCACGGGCGGCACGGTGTACACCCGCGAGTAGATCTCCAGCGGCGGGCGGTCGGCGGGCCGGCGCTCCCGCAGCTGGGCCGCCGTGGCCAGGATGTCCTCCAGAGCGCCGGACGCGGGGTTCCAGATGTCGAACCGCTCGGCGGTGCGCCGCAGGCCGGCCTCCGAGCGCATGCCCGAGAGCAGCCGCGGGCGCGGTCGCTGCAGCGGCTTCGGGCGGACGTCCGAGGTCGGGATGTCGAAGAACTCGCCTGTGAAGCGCACGGGGTCCGGGCCCCAGCACGCCTCCAGGGCGTCGAGCATCTCGTCGAGCCGCCGGCCGCGGGTCCGGGGGTCGACCTCGGCCTGCCGGTGCTCGTCGTCGGACCAGCCGACGCTGAAGCCGACGACCAGCCGGCCGCCCGAGAGCAGGTCCAGCGTGGCCAGCCGCTGGGCCAGCTGCACCGGCCGGTGGTAGCCGGCGACCAGCACGCTGGTGCCGATCTCCGCCCGGGTGGACCACGCCGCCGCCATGGCCAGCGTCTCCAGCGCGGACAGCGTCGTCCGGTAGGCCTCGGGGACGGCGAGGCCCGGCCGGGCGGCGTACCCGGAGACCGGTTCGTGCGGGTAGAACATGTGCTCCTGCACCCACAGGCCGCCGTACCCCAGCTCCTCGGCGTTCTCCACGAACGAGCGCAGCGCGTCCCGGGTCACGTGCCCGCCGAGCTGCGGCAGGCACAGGCCGACGGTGGTCACGGGACCTCGGCCGGGACGGCGTCGATCCGCACCGTGCCCGCGGTG
This sequence comes from Geodermatophilus sp. SMS 5-13, assembly GCF_059428245.1. Classification (NCBI taxonomy): domain Bacteria; kingdom Bacillati; phylum Actinomycetota; class Actinomycetes; order Geodermatophilales; family Geodermatophilaceae; genus Geodermatophilus; species Geodermatophilus sp. SMS 5-13. The sequence goes on along the minus strand of NZ_CP165729.1, from coordinate 1,981,366 downwards.
CCGTCGACGGTGAGCAGCATGCCGTCGGCGAGCAGCGACGTCGCCCCGGTGACCGACAGGACGCAGGGCAGGCCGACCTCGCGGGAGACGACGACGGCGTGGCTGTTGAGCGCGCCCATGTCGACGACGACCGCGCCGGCCACGAGGAACAGCGGCGTCCACGCGGCGTCGGTCAGCGGCGCCACCATCACCTCACCGGGCTCGAGCGCCGCCGCCGCGGCCAGGTCGCGCACCACCCGGGCGTGGCCGGTGTAGGTGCCGGCGCTGCCGCCCACGCCGGTGAGCACGGTGCCCTCCGCGGCCGTGGCCTCGGGTGGCCGCGAGCGCCGCTTCCACTCCGACAGCGGCGGCAGCTCGTCGGCGATGATGAACGGCGGCTCGAGGTCGAACAGGGACTGGTAGCCCGCCAGCCGCTCGCGGATCACCTCCGTGAACGAGCCGGGGTCGGCCACGTAGGCGTCGAGCTCGTCGGCGAGCAGCATCGTGACGTCCTCGGGCTCGGACAGCCGCCCGGCGGCGACCCCGCGCCGGCCGAGCTCGCGCACGGCCAGCCGCACCTCGTTGATGACGACGGCGCTGTTGGCCTTGGTCTGCTCCCGCAGCGGGATGGTGTCCTTCGCCGACCGCAGCGCGACCTCGAGCGTGCCGAGCGCCTCCTCGTCACCGGCGAGCAGGGTGCGCAGCTCGTCGGAGACGGCCTGCCGGCGCGCGGACAGCCGGGCGGCGCGCGCCTGCGGCGAGCCGTCGTCGGGCGAGGCGCGCAGCGAGTCGACGTGGGCCAGCGCCTGCAGCGGGTCGGCGTCCCACGAGCGCGCCCGGATGTCCCACTCGTTGGGCCCGCGCATGCCGTACTCGGCGAGGAACTCCGCGAACGCCGTCTGGAAGCCCGCCAGGTCGCCCTCCGCACCCGCCACCAGGGCGCGCGCGACCGCGGCAGGCCCCTCGTCGAACAGCGCGGTCAGCTGCGCCGAGCCGCGGACCAGCCGGGACAGCTCCCACAGGCCCACGCTCGGCGAGGCCGACTCGACGTCCCCGAGCCCGGAGATGAGCTCGAGCAGCAGGTCGGGGCGGCCGACCTTCGCGCACAGCTGCGCGAGCATCGCCTGCCCGACCGTGGACGCCAGCGACGAGTAGTCGTGCCGCGCGAAGGCGTTGTCGAGCTCGCCGAGGAACGAGCGGGCGTAGCCCACCAGCTCGGCCTCGGACATCGCGGCGAGGTCGGGCCGGTCGGCGCGCAGCTCGCGCACCCGCCGGCTGTCCTCGTCGATCTCCGGGAACTCGGTGCGCCCGAGGATCTCGCCGATCGTCCGCGCGGACTTGGCGCTGCACGCCTCGTTCAGGTCGTCCGGGTGCGGCCGGTACGGCGGGGCGTCCGGGTGCGAGCCGAGCAGGGCGGCGTCGAACTGCTCCACCGTCTGCCCCATGCGCAGGCCCATGAGCCGCATGTGCGACAGGTTCAGGTAGAAGTAGCCGCCGAACAGGCCGGCGACCGGCGGCGGGTCCTCGGGCAGCTCCCCCTCGGCGTAGACGCCGAAGTCGACGAAGCCCTTCAGCCACCCGATGAGCAGGCCCTGCTCGAACACCAGCGTCCAGCCCAGCGGGCTGCACGGGTCGGGCAGCACCTCACCGGCGTTGGCCCGGGTGTAGTACGGCAGGCGCTCCCAGCGGTGCGAGTCGGTGATCCAGCGGTCCATGCCCTCGTCCACCAGCCCCGGGCTCACCAGGGGGAGGTTCCGCCGTCGACGTTGATCATCGTGCCGGTGACGCCGCCGCCGGGCTCGCTGCACAGCCAGACGGCGCAGGCGGCGACCTCCTCGACGGTGTTCAGCCGCTTGATCATCGACTCGTTCGCGTAGCTCTGCAGGAAGTCCTCGTAGGTGATCCCGGACTGCTGCGCCACCAGCGGCCCGACCTCCATCATCAGGTCGGTCTCGATCGCGCCCGGGCAGATCGCGTTGCAGGTGATCCCCTGCTGCGCGTACTCGTAGGCGGTCGCCTTGGTCAGGCCGTTCATCGCGTGCTTGTTGGTGATGTAGTGGCTGACCATCGGCTTGTTGGCCATCTTGCTCTCGACCGAGGACATGTTGATGATCCGGCCCCAGTTGTTCTCGAGCATGTAGCGCAGCGCCCGGCGGGTGCCCCAGAAGGTCGCGTTGAGGTTCCAGTTCAGCGCCTGCTGCCAGGCCTCGTCGGACAGGTCGCCGACCAGCGCCCAGCCGGACGTGCCGCCGGCGTTGTTCACGATGATGTCGAGCCGGCCGTAGCGGTCGTAGGCGAAGTCCACCAGCGCCTCCACCTGGTCCTGCCGGGTCGCGTCGCAGGGGAAGAAGTCGGCACGGTCACCGGCGCCCATCTCGGCGAGGGCCTTGCGACCCTTCTCCTCGGTCCGGCCGCTCACGACGACGCCCAGGGCGCCCTCGGCGAGGAACGCCTCGGCGATGCCGCGGCCGATGCTGCGCGTGCTCTGGGTGAGGACCGCCACCCGGCCCTCCAGCCTGCCCCGCCGGTCGCCGGCCGGGTGCGGGGCGACGTCCTCGATCTCCTCGATGTCCGTGGTTCCGCCAGCGCTCATGACAGCTGCTCCTTGATGGCACGGTGGAAGTGCTGCACCCCGGGCTCGTTGCGCCCGAAGACGAACTCCTGGTCGGCCATGGCCGCCAGCCCCCGCTGCACGCCGAACCCGGCGCCGTAGTCCTCGTCGAGGACGACGTCGTGGAACCAGTCCCGGGTGTGGTCGGCGTTCTTGCGCTCCTCGTCGTCCAGCGGCTCGCGACGGAGCAGGATGTGCTGCTCGGTCTTCGAGCTGTCCCAGGTCCGCCCCGGGAAGACGAACGACACCGCGACCTGCTCGCGCCAGCCGCCGGCGATGGCCAGCCCCGGGAAGAGCCAGTAGATGGCGCCGACGCAGCGGCGCGGGTCCCAGCTGTCCGGCGGGGTGTCGACCGCCTCGGCGATCGGCCGCAGCGCGAACGCGTTGCGCTGGTGCGGCCCCCAGGAGTCGAAGGCGGCCATGTTCGACAGGTTGGTGCGGAACACGGTGGTGCGGTGCAGCGAGGCGAAGTGGTAGCCCTCGAGGTAGCCGTCGACGACCACCTTCCAGTTCGGGCCCTCGAGCATCCGCGTCGAGTGGTGGTAGCAGCCGGCGAGGTCCAGCGCCTCGAGCAGCTCGACCAGCGCCGGCTCGAGCCATGCGTCCAGGTCCAGCTCCCCGCCGGGGGTCAGGCAGACGAACACGATGCCGGCCCGCTCGGCGACCGGCAGCCGGCGCAGCCCCATGTCGCCCTTCTCGACCGGGCCGAAGGTCTCCTCGCCGTAGACGCCCAGCAGGCAGCCGGCCAGGTCGTAGGACCAGGCGTGGTACGGGCAGGTGAAGCGGCGGGCGTGCCCGGCCCCCTCGGGCACGAGCTCGGCGCCGCGGTGGCGGCAGGAGTTGACCAGCGCGGTGAGCTCACCGTCGCGGCCGCGGGTCACGATGATCGGGGTGCCGACGACGTCGAGCGCCTTGTACGAGCCGGGGGTGGGCAGCTCGCAGGACAGCGCCACCGGCAGCGGCTTGGTGCGGTGAATCGCCTGCACCTCGCGCTCCCACAGCTCGGGGTCGCGGTAGTTGCGCACCGGCTCGCGCCACTGCGACTCGACCATGTCCGTCGTGGTCGCGCGGTAGTGCTCGACCAGGCGCGCCATGACGTCGAAGGCGTCCTTGCGGACCGCCGGGGAGGTGAAGTCGATGCCGGACACGTAGCGCGGGACGGCGGTCATGGGCCGGTCTCTTTCCTCTCAGGTCGCCGCAGCGGGAGCGGACGCGGACCCCATCGGGCGGGAGGCCGCGACGGTGTGGTGGGTCATCTCGCGGCCGGTCCTGGTCAGGCCCGAGATGGCGGAGCGCAGGTCCTGCACGTGCGGCAGCGTGAGGTGCTCGGTGAGCGCCGCGTCGCTGGTCCAGTGCTCGAAGACCCGGATCCGGCCGGGGAGGTCCGGGTCCGGGGTGAACGCGTAGTCGATGCAGCCGGGCTCCTCGCGGCTCTTCGCCACGACGCCGGCGAACGCGCGCAGCGCCGCCTCCCGGTCCGCCGGTTCGAAGTCCATCCAGCCGGCGACGATGACCGCGGGACCGTCCTGAGATGCCACGCTGACCGCCCTTCCCGTCAGGCGTCCAGCATCTGCTGCACGACCTGGTGGAAGTGCGTGATCTTGCATTCGTGGTCGTTGAAGCGGTTCTTCTCGTACGCGGAGGAGTGCTTGGTGGCGCCGACCTCCTGGTAGATCTCCACGTCCTCGGCCACGACGTCCTTCAGCCGGTTCCAGTGCTTGTTGACCCCGGCGAGGTACTCCTCGTCGCCCTCCGGGTCGTACTGCAGCTCCCACGTCTCGAAGCGGGTGCGGTCGACCGCGAGCGGCACCGCGCGGAAGAGCTGGATGTGGTTCGGGTTGTTGTTGAACACCGCGGTCGGGAAGACCGTGTAGTGGCAGATGGCCAGGCTCTGGTGGTCGCGGGTCTCCTTGAGCCGGGGCAGCACGCCCTTGTAGGGGACGATCATCATCCCGTGCGGGCCCCAGTGGAAGAAGGTGCTCTCGCGGCCGTCCTTGGCGTCCTGTGCGGGGACCTTGTGCAGCGCCGGGGCGTGGTAGTTCTCGTTGAAGCCGTCGATGACGACCTTCCAGTTGACCGGCAGCTCCCACACCAGCTTCTCGACGAGGATCATGTCCTCCATCCGGTAGGCGCCGAGGTCACCCACCAGTTCCTCGCCCAGGTACTCCACCAGCGGCGGGGCCACCCCGGGGCCGGCGAGGACCGCCCACACCCAGCCGCCCCACTCGTCGCACTCGACCGCCGGGGCCGCGAGCCCCTCGAGCTGGGACGTCGCGAAGTCCTCGCGGTCGGGGACGCCGAGCACGTTGCCCTCGAAGTCGTAGGTCCAGTTGTGCCAGCGGCAGGTGAACCGGCGGGCGCCGCAGCCGGACTCCTTCACGATGCGGGCGCCGCGGTGCATGCAGACGTTGTGGAACCCGGCGACGCCGCCGTCGCGCCGGCGGGTGACCACGATCGTCTCGCCGTGGCCCTCCCAGACGACGTGGTCGCCGGCGTTCGGGATCTCCGAGGAGCGGCAGACGATCTGCCAGGTGCGGTTGAGGACCTTCTTGCGCTCCTGCTCGTAGCGCTGCGGGTCCAGGTACACCGACGCGGGCAGCTCCGACGGCTCGGCGTCCGGGGGCAGCAGCGGCACGCCGGGGCCGTGCCGGTAGGGCAGGTCGCCTCGGGTGGGGACGAAGACCACGGAACCCTCCGGAAGACGGGGTGACAGGGCTACTGCGGCCGCTGTGACCTGGGGCACGATCCGCGGCCGACGATTCCCGAAAGCGGAGTCGGTGTCAAGTAAGTCGGCGGGGCCGCTCCTCGTCGATGAGCCGCCGCACGAGCTGCTCCGCGCGCACCGAGGCGGCGTCCGCCGCGGCGTGCACGCGGCGTCCCGGGCCGTCCCGGTCCACCGTCTGCTGGATCGCTTCCAGCAGCGGCTCGTCCTCCTCCATCGTGCGCTCGTGGATCCGGCGCAGGGTGTCGTCCACCTCGCGGTCGCCGAGGGCGTAGTCGCGCGCCGCCCACCAGTGCACCCGGGTGGCGCCGGGGTCGATCGGCGTGAACGCGCGGACGAACACCGAGCGCAGCACGACGCCGTCCGCCTCGATGCGCATGTGGTCGACGTGCATGGCCGGCGAGACGAAGATGCCGGACTCGTGCTGCACGGCCCGGGTGTCCGGGGGCAGCCCGGTGGCCGCGCTCTGCCAGGCGGCCAGCGGCGCGGCCGGGAAGGTGCGGGCGTAGGAGACCGAGGTCTCGGTGACCTCGATCTCGAGCGGGGGCGGCCCCTCGAGGTAGCCGCGGTGCGAGGTGTCGGGGTGCACGTACGCGAAGTGCGTGCGGTCGAGCGCGTTCTCGTGCAGCAGCTGGTAGCCGGCGGCCACCGTGCGGCTGCCGCCGAGGACCGACCACGCGGCGTCGTCCAGCCACGGCGCCCGCGGGGGCGCGGCGGTGCCGGCCCGGCGGGGGTCGCCCAGCCAGACCCAGACCAGCCGGCCCTCCTCGCGCACGGGGTGGCCGGCCACCGCCGCCCCGTAGGGCACGTGCTCCTGCGACGGCACGAGCACGCAGGCGCCGGTGCGGTCGTAGGTGAAGCCGTGGTAGCGGCAGACCACCTTGTCGTCGACGAGGCGGCCCATCGACAGCGGCAGCGCCCGGTGGGCGCAGCGGTCCTCGAGCGCGACCACGCCGCCGTCGCTCGCGCGGTAGAGCACCACCTGCCGGCCCAGCAGCCGCCGGCTGGTCAGCTCGGCCCCGACCTCGTCGGCGGTGGCGGCGAGGTACCAGCAGTCGAACGGGTAGTCGGCCGCGGGCTCCCTGCCGCTGCCCGGGCCGGTCACAGGTCCAGCACCAGACGCGGGGAGTTCGAACGCGAGACGCAGATCATCATGTAGTCGCCCGCCTCCTTCTCCTCCTCGCTGAGCAGCGAGTCGCGATGATCCGGGGAGCCTTCCACGACGGCGGTCTCGCAGGTGCCGCAGACGCCCTCGAGGCACGACGACAGCGCGTTCACGCCCGCCTCCTGCACGACGTCGAGGATCGAGCGGTCCGGCGGCACGGTGACCGTGATCCCCGAGCGCTGGCAGACCACCTCGAAGCCGGTCGCGGCGGCGCCCTCGGCCACCGGCTTGGCGGCGAAGCGCTCGACGTGCAGGCTGCCCGCCGGCCAGGCCGCGCAGCGCTGCTCGACCGCCTGCAGCAGCCCCTCGGGCCCGCACGCGTACACCAGGGTGTCCCGCTGGGGCTCGAGGATCGTGGCCAGGTCGAGCAGCCCGTGCTCGTCCTCGGGCCGCAGCACGACGCGCTCGCCGTAGGCCGCCAGCTCGTCGCGGAACGCCATCGAGCCCGACCGGCGGCCGCCGTAGAACAGCGTCCAGTCCGCCCCCGTGGCCTCCGCCTGCGCCACCATCGGCAGGATCGGGGTGATCCCGATGCCCCCGGCGATGAAGACGTAGCGCTCCGAGGCCACGAGCGGGAAGTGGTTGCGCGGTCCCCGCACCGGCAGCCGGGCGCCGGCCTCCAGCCGTTCGTGGACGAAGCGGGAGCCGCCGCGGCCGCCCTCGTCGAGCAGCACGCCCAGCCGCCAGCGGCCGCGGTCGGCGGGCGAGCCGGACAGCGAGTACTGGCGGGTCAGGTCCGGGGAGAGCACGAGGTCGACGTGCGCGCCCGGCGTCCACCCCGGGAGGTCCTGGCCGTCGGGGTGCTCGAGGACGAGGCTCACGACGCCGTCCGCGACCTGCGTCCGCTCGGCGACCACGAGCTCGTCGACGTGCTCGGAGTAGATCGTGGCCATGGCCGTGGTCGGCTCGGCCGCGGTCATGGGCCGTCCCCCTCGTTACTCGACTGCGAGCACAGAAAGTGTCGCCCGAGTGTGGTCGCGGGCACGATCGGCGTCAACCGGACCACCTGGCACGTCCGGCCGCCGACCCCCAGAATGAGCGCCGACGACGGCGCCGGCGGAAGGTGCGACGTGGACGAACGGATCGCGCTCGTCGAGGCCCTGTTCGCCGCGTGGTCCAGCGGCGACCCGGACGCGCCTCGGCCCTACCTCACCGAGGACGCCGTCCTCGACGACGTCATCGGCGGCGTGTACCGCGGGTGGCCGGCGATCCGCGCCTACTTCGCCCGCGGCCTGGCCAGCTGGCCCGACCTCCGGCTGGTGCCGACCGGCGAGTGGTGGAGCCGGGACGACGGACTCGCCTTCACCTGGGTCATGTCGGCGACCGTGTCCGACGACCGCTTCGGCCCGGGGACGGCGGGGCGCCGGTGGCAGGCGCCGGGCATGAGCTACGTCGTCCTCGACGGCGACCGCGTCCGGCTCGAGGTCGACTACCACGACGGCGGCTCCCGGGCCCGCTCCCTGCAGACGCCCGGTTCCTGACGAAGGGGGACTTCCGTGACCAGCGAGAACGAGCAGATGCCGGCCGAGGCCCGCGTGGCGCCGACCGCCGAGGCCGCGGAGGCGGGCGCGGTCCCGCTGATGAACGAGGAGGTGCCCGTCCCCCGCGGCGCGACCGGCCCGTCGTACGAGGCGGTCTCGGCCGCGGAGGCCGCCGCCGAGCAGGCCCACCAGCCTCCGGCCGAGATGCGGGTGGCGCCGCTCGTCGAGCCCACGGTCGAGGTCGACGCGGGCGCCCACCTCCCGCCGGAGGCGGCGATCATCCCGGTGACGCACACCGAGGGCGAGGACCCCGCCCGCTGACCCGCCCCGCCTCCGGGTCGAGGCGCAGCCCGGTGACGATGTGCGGAAGCGGCGCGTTTCCGGCCGGGACGTGCGCCGTGGACGCACAGCGTCGGCCATCCCGCCCGGTGACTCCCCGGGTCAGCCGCCCAGGACCGCCGGGTTGCCGTCGGTCCACCAGGTCTCCAGCCGCCGGCGGGTGAACCGCCAGCCGTCGGGGGTGCGCGACACCTGGTCGGTGTAGCGGCCGGCGATGACGTACAGGTCGCCCCCGGGCGTGCCGGCCTTCACGTGCTGGGCGTGCAGGTAGCACTGCGCCGTCGCGGCGTCGCCGTCCACCTCGACCTGGACGTTGCCGATCAGGTGGTGGCTGCGGTCCAGCGGGACGAGCGCGCCCTGGCACGCCTGCTCGATCGCCGGGTAGCCCTCGAACCCGCCCAGCCCCTCGTACTCGGTCACCGCGTCCTCGGTGAAGCAGGTGCGCAGCAGCGACCAGTCGCGATCGTCGAGCGCGGTGCCGTAGCGGTAGCTGAGCTGGGTGATGTCGCGCTCGTCGAGCAGCCGTTGCAGGACCGCGTCCATGGACCTCTCCTCCTCCTGGCGGCCGGGCGGCTGTCGTCGTCAACGGGGGGACGGCGCGACCAGGTCGGCCAGCCGCCGCAGGAACCGGGCGTGCACCGCGGTGCCGATCGCGAGCAGGTTCGGCGTCGAGGCGACGCCGTCGCGGAACAGCCGCAGCGCGGTCAGGTTGGCGCAGGCGCCCTTGAACTGGTTGAACGCCTCCCATGCGTGCCAGTCGGCCGGCTCGAGCCGGATGCCGGTGATCCGCTCGATGCGGTCGAACCAGGCCTCGGGCGGCCCGAGCTTGCGACCGCGGATGATCGCCAGGTACGCCCAGTCCTCCGCGGCGTCGCCGTGGTGCACGAACTCCCAGTCGGTCAGCGCCACGATCCGGCCGTCCTGCGACAGGAAGTTGCCCGGACCGGGGTCGCCGTGCACGACCACGGTCCGGCCGGTCGGGCGCAGGTGCGCCCGCAGCCACGCCGCGGCCTCGTCGAGCAGCGGCACCGGCTCGGGGACCGACGACCGGTAGACGTCCTCCCACCGGTCGATCTGCCCGGCGACCGCGGCCTGCGGCTCCGGCACCGGCCCGAGCGCGGCCGAGACGACCGCCGGGTCGCCCTCGTGGATGGCGTGCAGGGCGGCGACGAACGCGTCGAGCACCTCGTCGTCCACCGCGTTGCGGCCCGGCACGAGCTCCATGACGAAGAAGGGCCGGCCGAGCACCTCGGGGCCCTCGATCCACCGGACCGGCGGAACCGGGAGATCCGCCTCGGCCAGCGCCCGCATGGCGCCGGCCTCCAGGGTGCCGTCGGTGCCGAACGTGCCGCCCTGCTCGATCCGCACCATGTAGCCCGCCGGGCCCTGCGGGGTGGTCAGCTCGATCCGCAGCATCCGGCGGCTGTGGCCGCCGGAGACGACGATGGCGCGGTCCACCTCCACCGGCCCCGCGTGGACCTCGGCGAACCAGCGGGTCAGCCGGTCCAGCTCGTCGGCCGGCACGCCGCGCTCCACCGGCTCGACGTCGGTGGCCGGGTGGCCGCTGAAGGTCTCCAGCAGCGGGGCGGCGACCCGGATGTCCTCGTCGAGCTGGTCGAGCAGCACCGCCCGCACGGGCGCCGCGGGCCCGTCCGACGAGGGTGCGCCGACCGCCCGGACGAGGACCTCCGACGCCTGCCGCAGCGCCGCGCCGAGGTCCGGCTCGGCTGCGGGCGTGCCGAGCGCCTCGAACAGCCGCCGGGCCCTCCCCTCCGGGTCGGCGGCGGGACGGGCGGCGGCGTAGCGGGCCAGGCCGGTCAGCTGCACGGCAGTGTCGAGGGCGTGCCCGGGCGGCAGCGCCGGGGCGAGGACGTCGCCGATCGTCGCGGCCACGGCCCGCCACAGGACGGCGTCGTCCACCGGCCGGTCGCTCACCGGCGCAGCCCGTCGGCGACCTCGGCCTCGTAGGCCAGGTCGAAGCCGGAGCCCCAGAGCGGATCGGCGATGGCGCCGTCGGTCTCGGCGAGGGGGGAGGCGCAGAACCACGCGTAGGTCTCGGCCATGCCGGTGCGGAAGTCCCGCTCGGGCGGCAGCCCGAGCAGCCGCTGCGCCTTCTCGGTGCTCACGATCCCGTGGTGGCGCGCGGCGAACAGGTGGCTGAACGGCAGCTTCTGCAGTCCGGCGAGGGCGTCGTCGGGCACGGGGACGACGTCCGCCTCGGCGCCGGCCACCTCGGCCGCCGTCGCCACGTACTGCGCCGCCGTCACCCCCTGCCCGCTGAGGTTGAACACCTCCCCCACCGCGGCCGGGTGCCGGCCGAGCGCGAGCAGGCCGGCGCACAGCTCGTCGACGTGCCCGTAGGAGGTGGCCACCAGCCCCTGGTGCGGCAGCAGGATCGGCAGGCCGCGGCGGAGGCGGGTGAACATCGCCGCCTCCATGTCGTAGATGTTGTTGGTCGGGCCGTAGATGGCCGCCGGCCGCCCGACCGTCGCGGGGAAGCCGCGCTCGCGCGCGGCGTCGAGCAGCACCCGCTCGGCGTAGACCTTGAAGCCGCCGTAGGTGGTCGGCGGCTCGTCGCGCACCGGCTGGTCCTCCGTCCACGGGAAGAACCCGCTGGGCCGGTAGGCCATGATCGAGGAGACGAACACGTACCGGCCGGTGCGGCCGTCGAGCAGCCGCACCAGGTCCTCGAACGAGGAGCCGCCGGCCGCCATGACGAACCCGGACACGTCGTAGACGGCGTCCCACTCCGTCCCCCCCAGGACGGCGCGCATCGCGTCGGGGTCCTTGCGGTCGGCGACCAGCTGACCGACCCCGGGTGGCGGCGCGGACCGGCCGCGGTTGAGCAGGGTGACCTCCGCGCCGTCTCGCCGCAGGTGTTCGACCAGCCGGCCGCCGACGAAGCTCGATCCACCCAGCACGAGAGTGCTCACCGGCACCTCCCCCTCCATTGGCCCAGAACGCGCGACGACCCCCGGGGCGGGACCAGACTGCCCCCATGACGACGCCCCCAGGCGGCCGGCTGACCCGCGCCGACGAGTGGCCCCGCCACCAGGTGGCCCGCACCTTCGACTCCGTCGCCAGCGACTCGCCGCACTGGAGCGACGGCTACTACTTCACGGCCTCGGACGACGCGGGGACCGCGTCGCTGTACACGGCGATCCGGCTGTACGCGAACAACGACGTGATGGACGGGTACGCCTGCGTCGGGATCGACGGCCGCCAGCACAACCTGCGCTGGTCGCGCCGGCTGCGCCCGGCGATCGACGACCTGGCCGTCGGCCCCCTGCGGGTGGAGGTGCTCGAGCCGCTGGAGCGGCTGCGCACCACCTGCGCGCCCAACGAGCACGGCATCGCCTACGACCTGACCTGGTCCGGCCTGCACGAGCCCTATCTGGAGGGGTACGTGGACCGCTGGGCCGCCGGCCGGCTGACCGCGCAGCGCTGCAACTACGACCAGTGCTGCGACGTCTCGGGCTGGCTGGAGGTCGACGGCCGGCGGCTGGAGGTCACGCCCGACCGGTGGGTCGGTGTGCGCGACCACTCCTGGGGCATCGGCCGCACCGGGGGGCCGGCCTCCCCCGCCGCCGCTCCCCTGCCGGCCGGCGTCGGGCAGCGGACCTTCGCGGTGCGGCAGTGGTCGATGGTGCGCCTGCCTGAGCGCGTCCTCTTCTGGCAGCTGCAACAGGAGGCCGACGGCTCCTACGGGATGTTCGAGAGCCGGGTGCTGCCCCGCACGCCCGGCGCGGAGCCGTGGTCCTACAGCGAGCCGGCGGAGCTCGAGCTCCGGCTGGTGCCCGGCCACCGCCGGCTGCGCTCCGGCACGATCGCGCTGCGCCGGCCGGACGGGGACGTCGACCGGTTCGCGTACACCGTCGTGGGCACCCCGGTCTACCTGCAGGGCGGCGGCTACTGGCAGGGCTTCGACGACGGCCTCGGCCGCGGGGTCTACCGCGGCGACGACCACGGCGAGGGCGAGGTCTGGGACGTCTCCTCCCCCAGCGCCGTCCACGATCCGAAGGGCCTCTTCCGCGCCCGGCCCGACGCGTGGGCCGAGCACTTCGCGACCTTCGAGAACCTCGACGACCCGGCCGAGCGCGGCACGGGGCACCTGGAGTGCGTGATCGCCGGGGCGCACCCCGACCTGGGCTGAGCTCACGGCGTCCCCTGGCGCGGCGGGAAGCCGTCCGGCCCGACCGGCGCGCCGGTCCCCCGGTCCTCGGCGCCCTGGTGGAACAGCGCGACCTCCATCGGCATCGGCTCCCCGCGCGGGGTGCGCCGGGTCCACTCGTGCACGACCACCCGGTGCGCGATGCCCCACCGGCCGTCGCGGCGGCCGTAGCGGTCGGCGTAGCGGCCCCACCAGGAGTCGAGCACCGGCGTCCCGTCGTCGGCGGTGCGCAGCAGGTGCGCCAGCACGTAGGCCTCCCCGCGGGCGTCGTCCGGCCCGTCGAGCTCGACCAGGTGGTTGAGGACGCAGTGCATCGTGGCCTCGTACCGGCGGTGCGAGGCGATCACCCGGTCGCAGAAGGCGGCGGCGTCCCCGACGACGACGCCGTGGTCGTCGACCGCCCCCGGCAGGTAGGCGCCGCGCAGCAGGTCGGCGTCGAGGCGGTCCACGCCCCGGCAGGCGCGCAGCACCACCTGCCGGATCTCCTCGATCGCGACCAGCCGCTCGACCGGATCCACGGCGACGGAGGCGCTCGGCCGGGTCACCGCTCGTTCGGGACGATGACGGCGCGGCCCTGCAGGGTGCCGTCGGCCATCTGGCGGTAGGCGTCCATGGCGTCGTCGAGCGGGAACGTCGTGATCTCCGGGGTGAGGTGGCCGGCCGCGGCCAGTTCGAGGACCTCCGCCAGCTCGGGCCGGGAGCCCCAGACCGTCGACTGGACGCTGGCCTCGTACGGCATCGTGTAGAAGCTGACCGGCAGCACGCCGCCCGCGGCGCCGATGATCGTCAGGTCGCCGACGTTGCGCACGACGCTGCTGCCCAGCGCCAGGGTCGCCTCCGCGCCCACGAAGTCGAGCACCACGTCGGCGCCCTTGCCCTTGGTCGCCTCGCGGACCTGCGCCGCGGTGTCCTCCCCGGAGACGAACGTGGCCTCGGCGCCGCACTTCTCCGCCAGCCGCAGCGCGTCCTCCTTCACGTCGACGGCGAGCACGCGGGTCGCGGTCAGGGCCTTGAGGACCTGCACGCCGAGGTGGCCCAGCCCGCCCACGCCGATGACCACGGCCGTGCTGCCGGGCAGCAGCTTGGCCAGCGAGCGCCGGACGGCGTGGTAGGGGGTGAGGGCCGCGTCGGTGAGCGGCGCCGCCTGCACCGGGTCCAGCCCGTCCGGCAGGGGGAACAGGAACCGGGCCTCGGGCACCAGCATGTACTCCGCCATGCCGCCGTCCGCACCGAGGCCGCCGCCCCCGCCGGGCACGAGGGCACGCGCCGGGTCCTCGCAGTAGATCTCCGCCCCGGCGCTGCAGCGGGCGCAGGAGCCGCAGCCCCACGGGCCGTAGACCGCGACCGGCTCGCCGACCTCGAAGCCGGTCACGCCCGCCCCGACCTGGTGCACCCAGCCGGCGTTCTCGTGGCCGAGGGTGAACGGCAGCTGGAAGGGCACCATCCCCTCCGCGTAGTCGTGCATGACGTGCAGGTCGGAGTGGCAGGCCCCGGCGCCGCCCACCCGGATCACGACCTGCCCGGGGCCGGCCTCCGGTTCCGGGACGTCGACCAGCTCGGGGTCGGACTGCCACCTGGTCTGGCGAAGTGCGCGCATGTGCCTGCCTCCTGGGGCGGCGGGAGCGGACCGAGGCGATGGGAGTTACTCGATTCCGGACCCAGAAACTCCTCGCGCGTCGGAGTGTGCTGTGCATCACCCCGGCCGTCAACCGGTCGCCCGGGTCAGCGCGCGGTCGGCGCGGCCGACGGCGCGGCCGCCCACATCTTGGCGCTGTCGAAGCCGATCCGGCGCTCGGGGACGATCTCCAGGACGACCCGCCCCGGCGAGTCGAGGTGGGCGGCGAAGGAGGCCGCCTTCTCGGGGTCGTCCGGCCGCAGCCGGGCGGCGAACGCCGGGTAGAACCAGGCCTTGGTGTCGTCGTCGTCGTGGACGACGCAGCTGCCCTTGTAGGTGAGCGACTTGCTCACGGTGATGCCGGACCCCTTCGAGGTGATCGCGATGCTCACCCGAGGGTCGCGGCGCACCGCGGCGATCCGCGGCCGGCCGGCGGTGGCGGTGAGCCAGAAGCGGCCGTCGCGGGCGAGATAGTTCATGACCACGCCCATCGGGTGGCCGTCCTTGCCCAGCCAGATGAAGGTGCACTCGGTCTGCCGCTCCAGCAGCTCGGCCTCCTGCTGCTCCTCCAGGGTGTACGAGCGGACGTCCTCCCAGTCGCGGGCCGTGTCGCCCTGCATCGGGTCACCGGACATCGGGGGTCTCCCTCCAGACGCGTGAGCGGAGTCTTGCGCTAACTGGAGACGGTGTCTAGTTTCTGGCCCCGAGCCGGTCGCTGGAGAAGGGGATGCCCGATGCCCGACGCCCTGCAGGAGCTGCTCGACAAGGTCGCGATCTCGGAACTGCTGGCGCGCTACTCCACCGCGCTCGACACGCGGGACTGGGACCTCCTCCGGGAGGTCTTCGCGCCCGACGCGGTCTGCGACTACGGCTCGCTCGGCAACCCGCACGGCGTCGAGGCGATCACCGACCTGGTCCGCGGCACCATCGCCGACCTCGACGCGACCCAGCACCTCGTGGGCAACGTCGTCGTGGAGGTGCGCGGCGACGAGGCGACCGCCGACTGCTACCTGATCTCGCAGCACATCCGGAGCGGCACACCCGGCGGCGACCACTACTTCCTCGGCGGCCGGTACAGCGACCGCGTCGTCCGGACGCCGTCGGGCTGGCGGATCGCGCACCGCACGCTGCACCGCATGTGGGCCAGCGGCAACCGCGACGTCGTCCGCCGGCCCACCGAGGCAGCGGGAGGGGACCCGGCCGTCTGACGCGGCCGGATCCCCTCCCGTCCCGTCAGGTGAGCGCGGGCTCCGGCACGCTGATCACCGTCACCCGGCCGGTCGACCCGTCGACCTCCACCTCGGCACCGGTGGGGATCCGCCGGGTCGCGTTCGTGACGCCGGCGGCGCACGGGATGCCCAGCTCGCGGCTGACGATCATCGCGTGGCTGCCCATGGCGCCCACGTCGACGACCACCGCGGCCGACACCATGAACAGCGGCGTCCACGACGGGTCGGTCTGCGGCGCGATGAGCACCTCCCCAGGCTGGAAGTCGGAGATGGCCGCCGTGTCGTGGATGACGCGGGCGATGCCCCGGGCCACCCCGGCCGACGCCGGGCCGCCCTGCAGGACGTCGCCGGCCTTGGCCACCTCGACCTCGACCTCCGTCCTCCGCGGGATGTCCGCCAGCGCGGGCACCCCCTTGCGGGAGTCCAGGAAGGTCGGGATGTCCAGGCCGGCGAGCTCGTGCCACCTCCGCTCCCGCTCGGCCAGTCGCTCCTTGAGCGCCTCCGGCTCGGCGACGAGGATGTCGAGCTCGTCGTCGGTGGCCATGAACAGCTGCTGCGGGCTCTCCAGGTGCCCGTCGGCGTGCAGCCGCCGGGCCACCTCGGTGAGTGCCATCCGCGCCTCGTGCAGCACCTTGATGCAGTTGGTCTTGGCCCGCTCGCGCCAGGCGCCGAACTTCCGGGCCGAGCTGACCGCGAGCTCGAAGGTCGCCAGCGCCTCGGCGTTGTCGCCGAGGATCTCCAGCGCCCTCGCGGTGGCCTCCGTGCGCTCCCGCTCCTGGTCGCCCTGCCGGCTGGCCGGCGAGGCCTCGTCCCCGAGGGTGCGCAGCCGGTCGACCAGGCCGAGGGCGAGCTCGGGCCGGGTCTCCCACGAGTCGGCGCCGATGTCCCACTCGCTCGGGCCGCGGTAGCCGAAGTCGCGCAGGAAGCGGTGGAACTGGGCGAGGAACTCCGCGTGCCCGCCGTCCAGCCGGTCCAGCAGGCCCGGCACGCCCTCGTCGAACACCTTCATCAGCCCGGCGTCGGCGCGCACCGTCCGGGACAGGTCCCACAGCGCGAACGACGGCGCCGCCGAGTCGACGTCCCCGGCCTGCCCGATCACCTTCACGATCAGCGACGGGTCGGCCTGGCCGAGCAGCTGGCCGAGCACGGCCGGGCCGGTCGCCGCCTGGTTGCTGCCGATGGTCTCGCTGCGCCAGCAGAGCCGCTCGAACGGCATGAGCGAGCGCGCGTACATCACCAACGCGGCCGGCGACATCGCGGCGAGGTCCGGCCGGTTGGCGCGGACGCGCTCGGCGATCTCCCGCTCCTCCTCCAGCTCGGGGAAGGTCGTGGTGGTCAGCGCCCACTGGGTGCGCGCGCCCATCTTGGCGCTGAGCTCGTCGTTGACGTCGTCCGGGCGCTCGTCGTGCGGCGGGGAGTCGGCGCTGAAGAAGGCGGCGTCGATCGCCTGCCAGCCGATGCCGGCGCGGATGCCGACCACCCGGACGTTGGACTGGTTGATGTACAGGTAGCCGTAGAAGAACCCGGCGACGGGGGCCATGTCCTCCTGGGCCAGCTCCGTCGGGGTGAAGGCGTCGAGCGCGACGTAGCCGGCCGCCCAGCCCGGGATGATGTGCGGGATCCAGCAGAAGCTGGCACCCAGCGGCGTGATCGGGTCGGGCAGCACGTCGTTGGCGTTGAGCCGCGTGTACACCGGGAACCGCTCGCTCGGAACGGTGTCGATCAGCCAGCCGTGCTGCTCTGACATCGACGACGGTCCTTCCTGTTCGGCGGGCGAGGCCCGCGGCTGTGACCCGGCTCACGGCGCCGGGTTTCCGGAGAACTGTAGAGGCACTCCACAAAGTGCGCACCCACTTCCGCGCCGCCGGGTTGTGGGTTACTTGTCAGCGTCACTAGTTTGGGGTCGTGAGCGGCGAGGCGGCAGCGGTGCGCGCCCTGGTCGTGGAGGGCCTGCTCAACGTCCGCGACCTCGGCGGGCTCACCACGCGCGACGGCGCACGGGTGCGGCGCGGCCTGGTGGTCCGGTCGGACAACCTGCGCGGGCTGACCGACGACGGCGCGGTCACCCTCGTCCGCGACGTGGCGCCGCGGCTGGTCATCGACCTGCGCACCGAGCAGGAGACCGCCCGGGAGGGCCGCGGGCTGGCGGCCGTGGAGCACGTCCGCTACGTCAACGTGCCGATGCAGCCGAAGGCCGCGCTCAACCCCGAGCAGGTGGCGGCGGGCCTCGCGACCAATCTCTACGACGACTACGTCCTGCAGGCCCGGGACAACGGCCCGCAGCTGCTCGCCGCCCTGGAGCTGCTCTCCGCGGAGGACTCCCTGCCCGCGGTCATCCACTGCACCGCCGGGAAGGACCGGACCGGCCTCCTGGTCGCCCTCCTGCTCGAGCTGCTCGGGGTGGAGCGCGAGCAGGTCGTGGCCGACTACGCCGCGACGACCGACAACATGCCGGGCATCCTCGCCCGCATCCGGTCCTCCCCGTTCTTCCAGGGCAACGGCCTGGCCGCGGCCCCCGCCTGGATCTTCGAGTCCGACCCGGCCACCATGCGCGACTTCCTGGCCTGGCTGGACGACGAGCACGGCGGGGCACGGCGCTGGGCCGAGGCCGGCGGGCTGGCCCCCGAGGCGGTGCAGCGGCTGCGCGCCGAGCTGCTCGAGGGCTGACGGGAGCGCCGCCGCGCCGGGGCCTCCGGAATCAGGCGATGTGCGTTCCTGGCGGGTTTCGGCGGCGGAATGCGCCATGCACGAACACCACCCGGCCGCCCGGCCCGAGGGCGGGCGGGTCAGGACGGCGGGAGCGGGACGACGGTGCCGGGGTCCATGGCCCCGCGGTAGACCATCGCGAAACGGCGGGAGGCGAACTGCCAACCTTCGTCGGTGCGCCGGTACGTGTCGTCGTAGTGGCCCAGGTGCAGGACGCCGGCGCCGTCGGCCAGGTGGTTGAGCTCGAGCACCCACCAGGCGCCCCGCCCGGTGTCTCCGGTGATCTCGACGGTGCCGGTCGGGGCGAGCTGGGCCACCCACGGGTACTTGGCGATCGCCGACGTCCACAGCTGCACCGCGGCCTCCCGGCCGTGGGTGACCCGGCCGCCGCCGAGGTCCCAGGTGGCGTCCACCGCCCAGGTGGCGGCCCACGCCGCGGGGTCGCGCCGGCAGACCGCGTCGCAGTACCGGGCGACCAGGTTGCGGACGGCGAGCTCGTCGTCGGCCGCGCTCACGGCTGCGCCTCCCCCGCCCGCAGCCGTGCCTCGAGCCGCGGCCGGAACGCGGGGCCCACCAGCTCCCACCACAGCCCGGCGCCCGTGTCGTGGTAGCTGAACATCGCCGGCTGCCCCTCGGCCGGCACGTGGCGGACCCGCCCGGGCATCCCGGCGTCGTCGAAGCGGCTGATCGTGCCCTCGAGGTCGTCCACCCAGAAGCCGACGTGCTGCAGGCTCAGGGCGTGCGCGGCCCACACGTTGCCGGAGAGCTCCTCGATCAGCTCCAGGTAGGGCGGCCCCTGCATCGAGTAGGTGGCCGCGATGCGCGCCTCCCGCGGCCGGCCGTCGACCAGCACGTCGAGCCTGCTGTCGCCGACCTTGCTCCAGGTGAACCCGAGGGCGGTGGAGTACCGCGCCATCGCCTCGCGGACGTCGGGCACCACGATCCCGACGTGGTACATGTCCAGCCCGGCGGGCGGGGTCCCGAACCAGCTCACTGCGCGCTCCTTCGGCGTCCTCGATAGCGTCCGTGGGGTGACCACCGCTCATCCGGTCCCCGCGTCACCGGCGACCCCCTCGCCGCCCCGGCGGCCCCCGGCGCCGGCGCCGCCCCCGTTCTCGATGCAGCACACCTTCCTGCTCGCGCAGGCCGAGGCCACCGAACTCGCACTCGTGCGCCACGGCCAGCAGCAGCTGCCGACGTCCCCGGTGTTCACGCCGGCCGAGTGGGTCGACCCGCCGTTGTCGGAGACCGGCCGCCGGCAGGCCGAGCTGGTGGGCCAGGCGTTCGCCGGGCGGCCGGTCGACGCCGTCGTCTGCAGCCACCTGAGCCGCGCGCACGAGACGGCGCGGGCCATCGCCGCGCAGCACGGCATGGAGCCGGTCGTCCTGGAGGACCTGCGCGAGGTCGAGACGTACCGCGACCTGGCCGACGGCGAAACCCCCGCCGACGCGCTCGCCGAGCCGTTCTGGCGCGGGGTGCAGGAGCGCTTCCCGCGGGAGCGGCGCTGGGACCTCGTCCCGTTCGGCGAGAGCAGCGCGGAGCTGCGTCACCGCGTCGTCTCGACCATCGAGGGCCTCCTGGCTCTGCATCCCGCCGCCAACCTCGTCGTCGTCTGCCACGGCGGGGTCATCAACGCCTATCTGGCGCACCTGCTCGGCATCGAGGAGGACATGTTCTTCCTCCCCGCGCACACCTCGGTCAGCCGGGTGCGGCTGCTGGGCCCGCGACGGGTCCTGCACAGCCTGAACGACCGCGACCACGTCACCACGGCCGACCCTGGCCTGCTGACCTACTAGGCCTTCCGGGCCGACCGGGCGGCCAGGGCGACTGCGATGATCAGCGCGGCACCGTTGAACAGGTCGGTCACGTAGGTCGGCGCACCGGCCAGTTGCAGCCCCTTGACGCCGGTCGCGAGCAGGTAGATCGCGATCAGCGTGCCGACCACGTTCACCCGGCCGGGCTTGATCTGGGTCGAGCCGAGGAAGACCGCGGAGAACGCGGGCAGCAGGTACGACGGGCCGACCGTCGGCGAGGCCTGCCGCAGCTGGGAGGCGAGGACGACGCCGGTGATGCCGGCGACCAGCGCGGAGGCGACCAGCGAGCCGAACACGACGCGGTCGACCCGCACGCCGGCCAGCCGGGCGGCCACCGGGTTGCCGCCGGAGGCGTACAGGTAGCGCCCGACCGGCAGGTACTCGATCAGGATGTAGATGATCGCCGCCAGGCCCAGCATGAGGTAGAAGGGCAGCGGGATGCCGATGATCTTCCAGGAGAAGAAGTCGACGAACGCCTGGCTGAAGCCGCTGACGATCTGCTTGCCGTCGGTGATCCAGTACTCGGCCGCGACGAGCAGGCTGCTCATGCCCAGCGTGGCGATGAACGAGCTGACCTTGAGGTGGACGACGACGAAGCCGTTGACCGCGCCGATGAACGTGGCCGCCACGATCGCCGCGAACGCCGCGAGGATCGGGTTCCACCCCTGGGTCTGCAGCCAGATGGTCAACGCGACCGAGACCCCGGCGACCCCGGCGAAGGACAGGTCGAAGACGCCGGCGGCGAGCGGGATGATGATGCCCAGCGCCAGCATCGCGGTGATCGCCGACTGCCCGGCGACGATCGTGAGGTTCTGGGTGCGCAGGAACGTGTCGGGCACCCAGAGCGCGAAGAGGATGATCAGCGCGGCCCACACGTAGAGCCCGCTGAAGCGGTCCAGGCCCAGGCTGAACCCTGCCGACGTCTTCTCCTCGTGCGTGGTATCCGGCCGGGTCGCCTGGTCCGCTTCGACCACGGGGTTCCCGGCCTCCGCGGCCGACAGGTGGACGCCGGACTCGGGGGTGGGGGTGACCACCGGGTCGGTGCCCGGGGTGCCGCCCGCGGACGGACCGCCGGTGGTGCCTGGCCGAGTCATGCCGCCGCTCCTTTGCTCTGGCCGATGGTGGCCGCCGTGATCCGGTCAGGGTCGATGTGGGGCCGGCGCAGCACGTCCGCGATCCGGCCGTTGCGCAGCACGACCACGCGCTCGGCGAGCCGCGTCAGCTCGCTGTGGTCGGTGGAGACCACGATGACGGCCGCGCCCTCCGCGGCCGCCTCTTCGACCAGGACGTGGATGTCGGCCTTGGCGCCGACGTCGACGCCCTGGGTGGGCTCGTCGAGCACGAGGACCTTCGGCTTCTGCCGCATCCACCGGGCCAGCACGACCTTCTGCTGGTTGCCGCCCGACAGCGTCGACAGCCCGCGCTCGGGCACCGGCGGCTTCACCTTGAGCTTCTGCAGCCAGGAGGTCACCTCGGAGACCTCCTTCTTGCGGTTGAGGAGGAAGCCCACCTTGAAATGGCCGGGGTTGACGATCGACACGTTCTCCCGCAGGTTCGAGTCCAGGAAGGCCGCGTTGGCGTGCCGCTCGGCCGGCACCAGCGCCAGCCCGACCTCGACCGCCTTGTCCGGCCGGTGCGCCTCGAGCTCCCGCCCGTCGATGGCGACCGACCCCTCGCGGTCGATGCCGCCGAAGAGGGCGAGCGCGATCTCCTCGCGTCCGGAGCCGGTGATGCCCGCCACGCCCACGATCTCGCCGGGGCGCACCTGCAGGTCGACCCCGGCAAGTGCCCCGGTGCGCAGGTCCTGCGCCCGCAGCACCGGCTCGCCGGCGCGGGTGGTGACCTCCGAGGGCACCTGGAACTGCTCGAGCTGCCGGCCGATCATCAGCGCGATCAGGCCGTCCTCGTCCAGCCCCTTCACCGGCCGGGTGACGATGTGCCGGCCGTCGCGCAGCACCGTCACGTTGTCGCAGAGGCTGAACACCTCGTCGAGGTGGTGCGACACGAACAGCACCGCCACCCCCCGGTCGCGCACGGCCCGCACGGTGGCGAACAGCCGGTCGATCTCCGCGGCCGGCAGGTTCGCCGTCGGCTCGTCGAGCACCAGCAGCCGCGCCGGGGTGGACCGCGGCGAGAGCGCCCGGGCCAGCGCGATGGCGGTCCGCTGGCTGATCACCAGATGGCTGGTGGGCGCCTTGACGTCGAAGTCGTACCCGAGTCCCCGCAGCGTGTCGCGGGCCAGCTTCTGCTCCCGGCGCCAGGAGATCAGCCCGAACCGGTTGCGCTCGTAGCCGTGCCCCATCGCCAGGTTGTCCCGGGTGTCCAGAGTCGGCACCAGACCCAGGTCCTGGTGGACGAAGCGCAGCCCGGCGTGGTCCCCCGCGCCGGCCGTGCCCAGCGCGAGCGGCTCGCCGTCGACGAACACCTCGGCACCGGGGTCGGGATCGTGATAGCCGGCGAGGATCTTGATCATCGTCGACTTGCCGCAACCGTTCTGACCGACCAGGGCGCGGATCTCACCGGGTTGGATCTCGACGTCGACCTCGATGAGCGCCCGTTGTCCCGGGAAGGTCTTGGACAACCCACGGATCTCGACAGCGGGCGTTGAGGACATCCGACTCCTTGCGCCAGGGAGGAAGGGGGGACCGGGCAACGTCGCGGAGTTTTCTGACACCGACAGCAGAAACTCGGCGAACTGTAGCCCCCGTCACACCCCTGCGCCAAGGGTTGGCCGCCCTCCGGCGACCGGAGAACGAACTGGCCGGGTCAGCCTTGCGGCGCGGTCGCGGGCCAGGTCTCGAACTTGTATCGGACTACAGAAACCCCCTTGGCTATGACCCAGGTCACTGTTACCTTGCCGCCTGATCCGGCTGACATGGGACGAGTGCGCCGCTGCTGTCGTGCTCCGGAACCTGGTCGTCGGCAACCTCGAGATCCCGGGCGGAACCCCGGACAAGGAGTCGCACCAATGCGGAGCCGAAAGACCACAATCCGGACCTTCCTCGCGGTCGTCGCGCTGACCACCGCGGCAGCGTGCAGCCAGGGCAACGACAGCGGCAGTGGCGGGAGCGGCGGGAGCGGCGAGGAGAACTCGGCCGCGCAGTCGGAGATCGAGCCCTTCCTGTCCCCGCCCGAGGACATCCCGCTCGACGAGCCGATGACCGCCTGCCCCGCAGGGGGCAAGACGATCATCGTCACCGAGAACCCGCAGGCGGTCACCCGCAAGACCAACGACGGCCTCGAGGTCGGCGCGAAGCTCCTCGGCTGGACCGTCGTCCGCCAGCCGGTGGACCCCGCGGATCCGCAGAGCCCGCAGAAGGCCTTCGACGCCGCCCTCGACCAGAACCCGGACGCCGTGCTCGTCTCCGGCAACCCCTCCTCGACGTTCCAGGCCCAGCTCGACCGGGCCAACCAGCTCGGCATCCCCGTGCTGCTCTCGGACAACGGCGAGGACCCGAGCGTCAACGGCACCGCCTACACCATCGGCCTGGACGACTTCAACCAGACCGGCCTCTGGGGCAAGATGAACGCCGACTACGCCGCCTCCAAGGGCGCCAAGAGCGTGCTCATCATCGACCTGTCCCTCTACCCGATCCTGCACGCCTGGGCCGAGAGCGCGGCCAAGACGCTGGACGGCTACGGCATCGAGAACACGACCTACGACGCCCAGCTCACCGACCTGGCCGGCGGGACCATCCCCGACCGGATCGTCAGCGAGCTGCAGCGCAACCCGGACATCGACTGGGTCCTCCTGTCGCTCGGCGACATGACGACCGGGCTCGACGCCGCACTGAGCGCCGCCGGGCTCGACGTCAGCGTCGGCGGGGAGAGCGCGAGCACGGCCAACGT
Source organism: Geodermatophilus sp. SMS 5-13 (assembly GCF_059428245.1). Lineage (NCBI taxonomy): Bacteria > Bacillati > Actinomycetota > Actinomycetes > Geodermatophilales > Geodermatophilaceae > Geodermatophilus > Geodermatophilus sp. SMS 5-13. The sequence continues at coordinate 1,957,685 of NZ_CP165729.1, read as the reverse complement.
CGAGGGGCTGAAGAACGGCACCGATGACCAATGGACCGGGTTCGCCGCGGAGATCCACGGGATGTACCGGATCGACGCGCTCGCCCGCATCTTCGCCGGTCAGGACCCCACCGGGATCAAGGGGTACTCCAACCTGCCGACGCAGCTGCTGACCCCCGACAACATCGGCGACGCACCCCTCGACAGCGAGGGGTACTACGTCGGCGTCGACAACTACTCGGACTACTTCGAGAAGCTGTGGAAGTCGGCCTGCTAGCAGCCCGCTGAACGACGGACGGGGCCCCGGCATCGCGCCGGGGCCCCGTTCGTCGTTGCGGATCATCCGCCCCGGGTCACCAGACGGGCGGCACCGCCGGGACCGCGTCGGTGCCGATCCCGGCCGCCCGCTCCCGGATCACCTCCCGGTAGGCGGACCGGGTGAGCACCCAGAAGCGCCCGGTCCGGACGGCGTCCAGCACGCGCCCGGCGGCCTCGTCGGCGGTGATCGTCGGAGTCGCGCCCGAGATCGTGCGCGGGCCGCTCGCCGGTGCGGTGGCGGCGGGCTCGGGCGGCCGGTTGCGCGCACTCTCGGCGATCCCGGTGGCCAGCCACCCGGGGCAGAGGACGGAGACGCCGATGTCGGGACCCTCCGCGACTCCGACAGCGTCGCGACCGTCGCCTTGGACGCGCCGTACACGGCCTGCTTCGGCATCGGCAGCGGGGCGGTCATCGACGGGTGGTCACCACGTGCGTGGGCTCGCCTTGAAGGCGTCGAAGGACTCCTCGGCCAGCCGGTCGAGGTCGTCCCCGCGGAGACTTCGGTGACGATGGCGCGCATGTCGGCCCGCGAGCCCGAGCCCGCCGGACGCGCCGGTCACCACGGCGACCCGGCCCTCCAGCTCGCGGAGGCCGGTGGCCGTCGTCAGATGACCGTCTCGCCGCCGTCCACCACCAACGTGGTGCCGGTGACGAAGCTGGCGTCGTCGGAGAGCAGGAAGCACACGGCCGCCGCCAGCTCCTCGGGCTCGGCGGTGCGCTTCTGGATGTTGCCCTGCCCGAACACGGCGGCGCCCTTCTCGACGTCGCCCTCGCCGCGGGCCAGCAGGATCGGCTCGGTCATGCCGGAGCGGGTCCGGCCGGGCGCGACGACGTTGACCCGGATCTCCGGGCCGACCTCCAGCGCCAGCTGCCGGGTGAACCCGGCGACGGCGGCCTTCGCGGCGCCGTACGGGGCGTTCTGCTTCTGGGCGAGCAGCGCCGCGACCGAGGCCACGTTGACGATCGAGCCGCCACCGCGGCGGCGCAGCAGCGGCAGGGCGTACTTGCACACCAGGAAGGTGCCGCCGGCGTGGACCAGCATCATCCGGTTCCAGCGCTCCAGCGACCACTCCTCGATCGGCCCGAACTCGGCGTGCCCGCCGGCGTTGAAGACCGCGTCGACGCCGCCGAGCTGCTGCTCGGCCGCGGCGAGGGCGGCGCGCACCGACTCCTCGTCGGACACGTCGCAGCCGAGGCCGATCGCGCCCTCGAGCTCCGCGGCGACCGCCTTGGCGCGCCCCTCGTCGAGGTCGGCGACGGCGACCCGGCCGCCCTCGGCGGTGAACCGCCGGGCCACGGCCGCCGCGATGCCCGAGCCGCCGCCGGTGGCGAACAGCACCTTGTCCGTGAAGCGCATGACGCCCTCCCAGGCTTTGTTGAGGGGGCCTACAGAAACACCGTCCGGAGCGGGCTGTCAACGGCCTGGACCGAACTCGGCGCAGTTACTAGGCTGAGACTGCAGAAAGTCGACTCGAGGAGGTTCGGTGGCGCCCCTGATCCGGTACCCGGTGCAGCAGCACGCGTTCGTCGTGGCCGACCTCGACGAGGCGATCCCGCGCTGGATCGAGACCACGGGGGCCGGGCCGTTCTGGGTCAGCCGCAACCACCGGGGCCGCGACCACACCTACCGCGGCCAGCCGTCGGACCACCTGCTGTCCTACGCCTTCGCCGGCACCGGTCCCACCCACGTGCAGCTGATCCAGCAGGACGACGACACGCCCTCGATCTACCGCGAGATGTTCGGCCCCGGCGAGGAGGGCTTCCACCACATCGCCGTCCTCGTGCCCGAGGCCGAGATGCCCGCCGAGGTGGCCCGGTTCGAGGCGGCCGGGTTCGAGGTCGCCGACACGCTGTGGTCCTACGTCCCGGTGGCCTACATCGACTGCCGCGAGGCGATCGGCTGCTTCGTCGAGCTGCACGGCGAGAACCAGGAGATCCGCGACCTGTTCGCGCTGTTCCGCGACTCGCACGCCGAGTGGGACGGCGTCACCGACCCCGTGCGCGTGCGCAGCCGCACCTCGTCGGCCTGAGCAGAGTGCCACGGCGCGGAAGATGCGCCCCTGGCACTCCCCTCACAGCAGGGCGCGGGTGGCGGCGCCGAGGCGGCGGACCCAGCCGGCCGGGTCGGTGCGGGCCGCCGGGTTCGGTACCTCCAGGCTGACCGGGGCGTCCGGCCCCGCCTCCGCCAGCAGGCCGGCCAGCGGCAGGACGCCCTCCCCCGGCGGCAGCCGCTCCCCCACCGCCTCCTGCACGGCGCGGCGCAGCCCGGCCGGATCGGTGCCGGCCGGCGCGGCCGACGCCGCGTCGCACAGCTGGAGATAGGGCAGCCGGCCGGGCCCGAGGACGGCGAGGTCGGCCGGCACCGCACCGGCCCGCGCGAGGTGGAGGGCGTCGACCAGCACGCCGGCGTCGTCCGCACCGGCGGCCTCGAGGAGGGCCAGGGCGTCGGCCGGTGTGCGCAGCGCGGAGAAGACCATCGGCTCGACGGCGCAGCGCAGGCCGTGCCCGCGGGCGAGGCGGGCCAGCTCGGCGAACACCTCGGCGCGCCGGGCCGGCTCCGGGTCCTCCACCGCCGTGAGCAGGAACCGGGCGCCGAGCTCGGCGCCGATCGCCAGCAGCGGCTCGGCGTCGGCGGCCGCCGTCCCCGGGCGGAGCCGGAACACCTCGACGTCGAGCACGCCCAGTCCGGTGTCGGCGAGGGCGGCCGCGGTGGCGCGGCGCAGCGCGACGTCCCCTACGAGGTCGAACCCCGTCCCGTCACTGGCCGGGACCAGGCGCAGCGCCCCGACCAGGTCGAAGCCGGCCGCGGCCGCGTACCGCACCAGCTCCGGCGGCGGGACGTGCAGCGCGCTCAGGGAGGCCAGCGACAGCTGACGCTCACGGTTGCCCGGCACGTCACGGCCGCCGGGCGGGCCGGTGCACGGCCGCGAGGAGGGCGGCGTACGAGCGGACCAGTGCCGCCCGCTCCTCGGCGACGAGTGGGCCGGCCGGATCCCGGTCCCCCGCGACCCACGCATCCGACAGTCGCATCGCCTCCGCCCGCTCCGCCGCGGCCGGCCGGACGGCGTCCTCCGGCACTCCGTAGGTCGCCGAGTACAGCGCCTGCAGCGCGGCGACCAGCGGCTCGTCGTCGGCCGGCCCGTCCGCGTGCTGCAGCTCGCGGTGCACCCGCCACCACTCCACCTCGAGCCGAGCCGCCTCATCCGGGTCGAACCGCTCGTCCGAGCTGCGCGCGACCAGGACGTAGAACCGGCGCATGTACTCCCGGGCGAGGTCGGGCCGGTTGTCCGGATACGGCGCCCAGACCTGGTTGGCCCGCAGCACCCACCACGCGCCGCGCACGGTTCGCGGCCAGGACAGGCCGAAGGCGTGCCGGACCACGCGCACGGCCGCGAACAGGAAGGCCCGCCACTCGTGCCGGTAGTACGTCACCCAGGTGCGGCACTCGAGCTCCCCGACCAGTCGGGGGTCGAACGCGCGCAGCGACGAGATGCCGCTCACCTGACCAGGGCGCGGGCCCGCAGCGCTGCGTCGCACCCGGCGCGGAAGCCGAAGACCAGCGCCGGGCCGAGCGTCCCGCCGTGCCCGCCGTAGGTCATCCCCATAACCGAGGCCATCGCGTTGCCGGCGGCGTAGAGGCCCTCGATCGGCGCCCCGTCGACATCGAGCACCCGCGCGTCGCCGTCCGTCCGCGGGCCGCCCTTGGTGCCGAGCGCGCCGACCCGGACCGGCACGGCGTGGTAGGGCGGGGTGTCCAGCGGGCCGAGCGTGGCCTGCCGCGTCTCGCCGAAGCGTGCCGTGTCGCCCCAGGCCCGGTCGTGGTGGCTCTCGCCGCGCCCGTGGTCGGCGTCGGAGCCGGCCGTCACCTGCGCGTTCCAGCGCGCCACCGTGTCCTCCAGCGCGCCGGCCGGCACCCCGATCCGCTCGGCGAGGCCCGCGACGGTGGGCGCCGCCACGATCCAGTCCGGCGCCGGCTCGGCGGCCGTGCGCCCGGCCAGGCCGTAGGTGGCGAAGTAGTGCCCGTCGAAGAGCAGCCAGGCCGGGGAGTTGACGTACTCGAAGCGGGCGACGTCGACCACGTGGAAGGCGTTGCCGAGGGCGTTGTAGTTGGCCGCCTCGTCGGTGAACCGGCGGCCGTCGCGGTTGACCATGATGCAGTGCGGCCGGGTCCGCTCGGAGTTGACCTGCCACGGCTGCACGCCGCGACCCGCGATCGGCACGTCGATGGCGGCCACCCACCAGGCCTCGCGCATGTTGCCGAGGGCGGCGCCGACCCGCATCGCCATGCGCAGCCCGTCGCCGGTGTTGGTCGGCACGCTGACCGGCCGCTCCAGCGGGCCGCGGAGGAAGGCTCGCACCAGCTCGCGGTCGTGCTCGAACCCGCCGGTGGCGAGGACGACGCCGCCGCGGGCGCGCGCCTCGAACGGGCCGTCCGGCCCGAGGACGCTGACGCCGACCACCGCGCCGTCCTCGACCAGCAGCCGGTCGCCGCGGCAGCCGGTGCGCGGGACGACGCCGCGGTCGAGCAGGCCCCGCAGCAGCCGGCCGACCAGCGCCTGGCCGCAGCCGCGCTCGTCGTCCCGCCGCCGGCGCGCCACCTCCTCGGCCGGCACGCCGCCCGGCGCCCGGCGGCCGAGCGAGGTCTCGCTCATCGCGACGTCGCCGGTGAGCTGGTAGCCGCGGGTGACCCGGCCGGCCCACTCCCCCAGCTCGCCGAACGGGAAGAGCGGGCACTCGACCGACCGGCCCTCGCGCCGCCCGCCGGGGTGCTCGGGGTGGTAATCGGAGAGCCCCCGCACGGTCTCGAAGACGACGGGGCTGTTCTCCTCGAGCCAGTCGACGACCTCCGGGCAGGTGTCCACGAACGCCGCGGCCAGGTCCGCGTCGATCAGCCCGTGCGACAGCGAGTCCAGGTAGGTGAGCACGGTCTGCCGGTCGTCGGGGATGCCGAGATCCCGTTCGTGCCGGTTGAGCGGCAGCCAGGCGACGCCGCCCGACCAGGCGGTGGTGCCGCCGACGGTGTCGGCCTTCTCGAACAACCCGACGGACGCGCCGTCCGCGGCCGCCCGCAGCGCCGCGGTGAGGCCGGCCGCACCGGTGCCGAGGACGACGACGTCGTACTCCTCGGCGCTCATCGCGCGAGGTAGCCGCCGTCCACGGCCAGCGCATGGCCGGTCGTGAACGACGAGTCGTCGGAGGACAGCCACAGCACCGCGCCGGCGATCTCGTCCGGCGTGCCGAACCGGCCGAACAGGCTCAGCCGCCCGGCGACCTCCTGCGGATCCCGGCCGCGCGCAGCGATCGCCCCGAGCAGCATCGGCGTCTCGATGGCGCCGGGGCAGACGGCGTTGATCCGGATGCCGTCGGCGGCGTGGTCGATCGCGCCCGCCCTGGTCAGCCCGAGGACGCCGTGCTTGCTGGCGGTGTACGCGGCCTGGTGCGGCTGCGGGCGGAAGGAGTTGGTCGACGCGATGTTGACCACCGTGCCGCCGCGGCCCTGCGCCCGCATCGCCCGGATCTCGTACTTCATGCAGAGGAACACCGACCGGAGGTTGACCGCGAGCATCCGGTCGTAGGTGTCCTCCTCGCAGTCGGCCAGCGGCTGCGTCTCGTTCTCGATGGCCGCGGCGTTGACCCCGTGGTCGAGGCGGCCGAACTCGCGCACCGCCGTCTCGACCATGGCCTGGACGTCGCCGCTGTCGGACACGTCGGTGCGGCGGAAGACCGCCCGGCCGCCCTTGGCGGCGATCTCCGCGGCGGTCTGCTCGCCGCCGTCGACCGCGACGTCGGCGACGACGACCGCCGCCCCCTCCCCCGCCAGCGCGAGCGCGATCGCCCGGCCCATGCCGCTCGCGGCCCCGGTGACGACGGCGACCCGGCCGTCGAAGCGGGCCATCAGCCCGCGGCCCCGGCCGGCGCGGCGGCGACCCGTCCGGCCGCGTGCCGCCCGGCCAGGAAACCGAAGACCATCGCCGGCCCGAGGGTGCCGCCGGCACCGCCGTAGGTCATCCCGAGCACCGAGGCCATGACGTTTCCGGCGGCGTAGAGGCCCTCGATCGGCGCGCCGTCGACGTCGAGCACCTGCGCGTTCGTGTCGGTGCGCGGGCCGCCCTTGGTGCCGAGGCAGCCGCTGTACACGCGCACGGCGTAGTACGGCGCGGTGTCGAGCGGGCCGATGGTGGTCTCCGGCCCGTCACCGAGGGAGCTGTCGCCCCACCAGCGGTCGTGCAGGCTCTCGCCCCGCCGGAAGTCGGGGTCGCGCCCCTCGGTGGCGGAGGCGTTCCAGTGGGCGACCGTCTTCTCGAGCTCGTCGGCCGGGACGTCGATCCTGTCGGCCAGCGTGGCGAGGTCCGGCGCCTCGACCATCCAGTCGGGCGTGGCCCGGCCCTGCCCCGAGCGGAAGCCGGCCAGCCCGTAGCGCTGCAGGTAGTGGTCGTCGAAGAGCAGCCAGGCGGGGTGGTTGACGTAGTCGAACTCGGTCACGTCGAGCACGTGGAAGGCGGCGCCGAGGGCGTTGTAGTTGGCCGCCTCGTCGGCGAACCGGCGGCCCTTCTTGTTGACCATGATGCTGTGCGGCCGGCTGCGCTCGCCGTTGACCTGCCAGCCGGCGAGGGTCCCGTCGGGCATCGGGACGTCGATGATCGGCACCCACCAGGCCTCGCGCATGTTGCCCAGGCCCGCGCCGACCCGCATCGCCATGCGCAGGCCGTCCCCGGTGTTGGTCGGCACCGCCGCCGTCCGCTCCAGGGGGCCGCGGATGAACGTGGTCACCAGGTCGCGGTCCCACTCGAAGCCGCCGGTCGCCAGCACCACGCCGCCGCGCGCGCCCACGGTGCGGCGTCCCTCCGCGGTCTCGACGACGACGCCGGTCACCCGGCCGTCCTCGCGGACCAGCTGCACCGCGCGGGCGCCGGTGACCGGCTCGATGCCGCGGTCGAGGCAGCCCTTCAGCAGGGCCCCGACGAGCCCCTGGCCGGCGCCGCGCTCGTCGCGGACCTGCCGCCGGGCGAGCTCGTCGGCCGGCACGCCGCCCGGCGCGCCGCGCCCCAGCGAGGTCTCGCTCATCAGGATGTTGCCGGACAGCTGCGGGCCGACGGTGACCCGCTGCTGCCACGACCCGAGGTCGGCGTACGGGAAGAGCGGGCACTCCAGGGAGCGGCCGCCGCGGCGGGCCGCGCCCGGGTGCTCCGGGTGGTAGTCGGGGAAGTCCTTGATGATTTGGAAGCGGGCGGGGGTGTGCTCCTCCAGGTAGACGAGCACCTCGGGCCCGGCATCGACGTAGGCCGCGGCCAGCCGTTCGTCGATCAGGCCGTGCGACATGGACATCAGGTAGGTCAGCACGTCCTCGCGGCTGTCCTCGAGCCCCAGCTCGGCCATGTGGTGGTTGCGCGGGATCCAGACCATCCCGCCCGACCAGGCGCTGGTCCCGCCGACCTTGTCGGCCTTCTCGAAGACGGCGACCCGCGCGCCGCCGTCGTGGGCCGCGATGGCGGCGGCCAGACCGGCGGCGCCGGTCCCCAGCACCACGACGTCGAAGCTGTCCACGTAGACCTCCACTCACTGTTGTCGTCGTCACGTCACTCGGACTGCCAGCGGTCCTCCACCGTGCGGCCTCCCTCGCGGCCGCCGCCGACCAGCACGTTCTGCCCGGTGACCCACGACGACGCCGGACTGGCGAGGTAGAGCACCGCGGCCGCCATGTCCTCCGGCGTGCCCAGCCGCCCGAGCGGGACGGTCGAGATCAGCCGGGGCAGGTCGGCCTCGGTCAGCTTCAGGGCCGAGAAGAAGGTCTCCGTGGGGACCATGCCCGGCGACACCGCGTTGACCCGGATCCCCTGGGGCGCCAGCTCCGCGGCGAGGGTGGCGGTCAGGTTGAGGACGGCGGCCTTGGCCGCGCCGTAGGCGCCGGTCCCGGGCGCCGGCCGCATGCCGGCGCCGGAGGCGATGTTCACGATCGCGCCCCCGCGGGGCAGCCGGGCGGTCGCCGCGCGGACGCACGCCAGCAGCGCGACCAGGTTGAGCTCGAGCATGTCGCGCAGCTGCTCGTCGGACGTCCGCGCGAGCGGCCGGACCGACGGGTCGTCGGTGCCGCCGGCGTTGTTGACCCACACGTCCAGGCGCCCGAGCTCGTCCACCGCCCGGTGGGCGAGCAGCTCCGGGGTGTCGCCGCGCAGGTCGGCGGGCACCGCGACCGCCCGGCGACCGCGGGAGCGCACCTCGTCGGCGACCGCCTCGACCTCGTGCGCGCGGCGGGCGGTCACCACGACGTCGGCCCCGGCGTCGGCGAGGGCCAGGGCGATCGCCCGGCCGATGCCCCGGCCGGAGCCGGTGACCACCGCGACCCGGCCGTCCAGGCGGAAGAGGTCCAGGATCGACACGGCTCAGGCCCCGTCAGCCACCCACGTGTCGTACAGCGAGTGGAAGTGCCGGATCTTGCTCTCCTGGTAGACCGCGAAGGAGACGCCCGTCTTGCGGGTGGCCTTCAGGCCCTTCTGCACGGCCTCGAGGTTGAACTCGTCCTGGTCGAACACCCGGGCCAGGGAGCCGAGCTCCTCGACGGCGCTGCGCCACGGCTCGTCGGCACCGAGCTGCCGGTGCGGGGCCGGGGGCGGCCGCTCGCCCGAGAACGGCGAGAGGAGGAAGACCTCCATGATGCAGCTCTCGTGGTCGTCGCCGTTGGGCCGCCAGCGGTAGGTGATCTGGTTGTAGCCGCCCCACGGGTGCATGTTGGGGAACACCGTCAGGAAGTGGCTGTCGACCAGCTCGGCGTCGCAGAGCTCCTCGACCCGGTCGCCGATCACCGGCCGCAGCGAGCGGCGGGCCGACTCGGCCAGCGTCTGGCGCGCCGTCCAGCCGTCGGGCACCTCGAGCATCGGGGGGTCGTCGATGCGCTGGTCGATCTGGGAGTTCAGCCGCTCCTGCTCCGTCGGGTCCCACGGCAGGTAGGGGCTGGGCACGCCGCGCGGGGAGATCGCCCGCGAGACGTTGCCGAATACGTCGTACTGGGAGTTGGCGTCGCCGAAGCCGGGCAGCAGCTGGGGGTGCGTGGTGATCACGTGGAAGGACTCCATGAAGGCCTCCTGCGCGACCTTCCAGTTGGTCCGCAGCACCTTGGAGACGTGCACCCGCGTGTAGCGCTCGTCCAGCGGCCAGCGCTCGAAGAGCGGGTCGATGTTGCCGAGGAAGTCCTCCAGCGGCTCGCACTCGGGGTCGGGGTTGATGAACACGAACCCGGCCCAGGTGCCGACCTTGACCTCGGGCAGCATCCAGCTGTCCGGTTTGACCTGCGGGAAGTCCCAGGCGCTGGGCACGCGCTTGAGCTTGCCGCCCAGCGACCAGCAGAACCCGTGGAAGGCGCACTCCAGCTCGCCGACCCGCCCCGGCCCGTCGCGCAGGGCCCGGCCACGGTGCAGGCAGGCGTTGACGAACGCCTTGATGCCGCCGGCCCCGGGTGCCGCGCGGACCAGCAGGTAGGACTTGTCGGCGATGTCGTAGACCTCGGTGTCACCGACCTCGGCGAGCACCTCCTCGCGGCAGGCGAACTGCCACACCCGCGACCAGAGGTGCTCCTTCTCCTTCTCGTGCCAGGCCCGGTCGAGATAGCGCTCGACCGGGATGTCGTCCTCGCCGAAGTAGCCGGGCTCGTCGATGCGCAGCAGCGGCGGCACCGGCTTGCTGTCGCGGTCGAGCAGGTCCTGGTAGGTCGGGCCGTTGCCCCGGAAGCCGGTGCGCGAACGGACGTCGGGATCCGTGGTCACGAGAAGGTCTCCTCGGTCTCGAAGCGCCGGCTGCGGCTGCCGGGACCGCCGGCGTGCTTGCCGCCGCTGACGATCCAGCGGCACAGCTCCGGGTCGGCCCGGAACACCTCGCCGGCCACCCAGTTGCCGTCCCGGTCGAAGCGGCCCTGCTTGCCGTCGCGCTCGGTGACCAGCACCGGGCCGTGGTCGTCGGGGGCCCACTCGTACATCGCGCGGCTGAGCGCGTGCTGGATCTTGCGCATCGACCCTCCATCGGGGCGGGCAGCCGGCCGGGCGGCGTCTCCCGCGGGCAGTAACTGCTGTCCGTGCACAGTAAGGGTGCACCCCGTCGCGGTCCAGGGTGCCGGTCGACAACCCCGGGGCTACTTTGTACGGTGAGCCTCCAGTAAGTACCGATGGCGCGCGCCCTCGTCGGGCGGAGGGGAGCCGGGACCGCCGTGACGATCTCCGAACGGCCCGCCAAGCAGCGGACGCCGGGGCTGAGCTGGTACGACCTGGTGCTCGAGGACGACCAGCCGGTGCCCGAGCACCTGCGGGAGCGGTTCCCCTACAGTGCGCGCACGCAGCACGTGCCGGTGGAGCGCTACACCAGCCGCGCCTGGCACGAGCTCGAGCGCACCCACCTGTGGCGCCGGGTCTGGCAGATGGCCTGTCGCGAGGAGCACCTGCCCGAGGTGGGCAGCTACGTCGTCTACGAGATCGCCGGCGACTCCTACCTCGTGGCCCGCACCCGCGAGGGCGGCATCAAGGCCTACGTCAACGCCTGCCTGCACCGCGGCCGGGCGCTGAAGGACTTCGACGGCCGGTGCAGCGAGTTCCGCTGCTCGTTCCACGGCTTCACCTGGAAGCTCGACGGCACCCTGCGCTACATGCCGGGGTCGCGGGAGTTCCCCGAGATCGAGGCCGACCGGGACGCGTGGCGGCTGCCCGAGGCCAGGGTCGGCACGTGGGGCGGGTTCGTGTTCATCAACCCCGACCCCGACTGCGAGCCGCTGGAGGACTTCCTCGGCACGCTGCCCGAGCACTTCGCCCTGTGGGACTTCGAGCACCGCTACCTGCAGGCGCACGTCGCGAAGAAGATCCGCTGCAACTGGAAGGTCGCCCAGGAGGCCTTCGACGAGGGGCTGCACCTCGGCGCCACGCACCCGCAGTCGGCCCCCTACGTCGGCGACGCCAACAGCGCCGTCGACGTGTACGGCAACTACGCCCGCCAGATCAGCCCGTCGGGCACGCCGATCGAGGACATGCCGGTCGAGCCGAGCGAGCGCGACATCCTCGCCCGCATGCTCGACGTCCGGGAGGGCGAGGAGCTGCCCATCCCGTTCTCCCAGCGGACGACGGCCCGCGACAGCATGGCCCGCGCCGCCCGCGAGCGCTGGCGGGACGTGCTGGGCGCCGAGGCCCAGAACATCTCCGACGGCGAGCTGCTCGACCACTGGAACTACGCGGTGTTCCCCAACCTGCACCCGTGGGGCGGCTACAACCGCATCGTCTACCGGTACCGGCCCAACGGCGACCGGCACGACGAGTGCATCTTCGAGGTCATGTTCCTGACGCCGTACCGCGGTGAGCGGCCGCCGCCGGCGCCGATCACCTGGCTGGACTTCGAGGACTCCTGGACCAAGGCGAGCGAGCTGCAGACGCTCGCGCTGGTCATGGAGCAGGACACGTTCAACATGGAGGCCGTGCAGCGCGGGCTGCAGACCACCCGCATGCCGCACGCGATCATCTCCGACTTCCAGGAGGACGTGATCACCTGGCGGCACGACCTGCTCACCGAGTGGGTCGAGAAGCGCGCCGAGGAGGACGCCCGGTGATGGAGCCGCAGGGCGGGATCCGCCACCCGCTCAACCCGCGCGCGCTCTACACGCCGGACGAGGGCGGCACGGTCCGGGTGACCATGGGCGAGCGCTGGGGCCGGTTCCGCAAGGACGGGCTGTGGCTGGAGGGCCCGCTGTTCGAGGCCGATCCCGAGCTGTGCCTGTGGGTGTCCTCCCCCCGGCCGACGGGCCACCACCGGATCAGCCGCCTCATGGACATGCCGGCCGAGCGCTAGTCGTGGACGTCCTGGTCGCCGCCGGTGACCAGCTCGGCGAGTGCCCGGTGTGGGACGAGCGCGCCGGCGTCCTGCACCGCGTCGACGCGCTGGCCGGCGCCGTCCTCTCCCTCGACGTGGCCGCCGGCACCGAGCGGCGCGTCGACGTGGGCCGGCACCTGGGCAGCCTGGTCCTGCGCGAGGACGGCGACGGGCTGCTGCTCGCCGCGCACGGCGGCTTCCGCGCCCTGGACCCCGCGTCCGGCCGCAGCGAGCCGCTCGCGCCGGTGGACCCGGACGTGCTGATGAACGACGGCGGCTGCGACCCGGTCGGCCGCTTCCTCGCCGGGACCATGACGCGCGACGTCGTCACCGGGCGCGGGGTGCTCTACCGCTTCGACCCGCCCGATGCCGCGGTGCCGGTGCTGGGCGGCCTCACCGTCAGCAACGGGCTGGTGTGGGACGAGGCGGGGACCACGCTCTTCCACATCGACACCCCGCTGCGCCGCGTCGACCGGCTCGCCTACGACCCGGGCACCGGCACGGTGAGCGGCCGTCGTCCGTCGATCGACCTCTCCGGCTTCGCCGGCCTGCCGGACGGGATGGCGATCGACGCCGAGGGCTGCCTGTGGGTGGCGTTCTGGCGCGGCGGCGCGGTCCGTCGGTTCGCGCCGGACGGCCGGCTGCTCGACGAGCGCGCCGTCCCCGTGCTGCGCACCACGAGCTGCTGCCTCGGCGGCCCGGACCTGCGCGACCTGTACGTGACCACGGCCCGCCGCAGCATCCGCGACGTGCCGCTCGACGTGGAGGAGCTCGCGGGCGCGGTCTTCCGGTTCCGGGTCGACGTGCCGGGCGTGCCGGCGCGGCGGTGGCGCGCTCAGGCCTCGGCGCCGACCGAGGCCGAGGCCGCGACCGCCGAGTAGTCCAGCCGGTAGCGCACCCGGTCGGCCCGCGCGCGACGGCGCACGCGGAGCACCGGCCGGCCGTCCGCGTCGGCGGTCAGCCCCTCGCGCACCAGGACGGCGGCGCCGGGCCGGATCCCCAGGACGGCGGCGTCCTCGACCGTGGCCGCCTCCGCGGCGAAGGTACGCCAGACGTAGCGCAGCGGCTCGCCCGAGCGGTCCAGCAGCAGGCCGTAGAGCCCGTCGGACTCCCGCCACCGGCCCACGACGTCGCCGAGCCGCTCCTCGGGGGCCCACGCGGTCGAGCAGACCCACATCTCGCCGTCCACCTCGAGCGCGCTCTCGACCCGGCGCAGCGGGGCGTCCGGCAGCTGCAGCTCCGCGCGCACGGCGGCGTCGTCGTCCCGGGCGGTGCCGAGCAGCACGTCGCGGTAGCGCTGCCCCTGGCTGCGCAGCATCGTGCGCAGGCTGCCGGAGAACTCCTCGGGCGTCAGCGGGATGGTGATCGCGATCGGCTCGGGCCGCGGCGAGACGAACGTCCCGGCGCCCTGCCGGGCGCGCAGCCGGCCCTCGCGGGAGAGCTCGTCGAGCGCGCGGCGGACGGTGAGCCGGTGCACGCCGAGGTCCTCGGCCAGCACGCCCTCGCTCGGCAGCCGGTCGCCGGGGGCGTACTCGCCGGAGGCTATCCGGTCGAGCAGGACGGTGCGCACCCGCTGGTATAGCGGGACCTCCCCCCGGCGCGGCGCGGCCATGCGTGCAGCGTAGCGGCCGGACCGGCCCTTCCCCCGAAACGTCTAGATGACTACGGTCGGCCGGGTGCGTGGCAGTCCGATGGACGAGGACGGCGGCCGGCGCCTGGCGCGCCTCGAGGCCCGCCTGGAGCTGCAGGAGCTGCTGGGCCGCTACGCCCTCGCCGTCGACGACCACGACGCCCGGGCCCTCGCGGACTGCTTCACCGACGACGCGGTCTTCGCCTCGCCGAACAGCCCGCCGTCGGTCGGGCGGGACGCCGTCGTCGACTTCTTCCGCGTCCGGTTCGACCGGTACGGCGCCACGCTGCACGTGCCGCTCTTCCAGGTGCTGCACGACCTCGACACGGACCGCGCCCGCGGCACCGTGGTCGCCCGGGCCGAGCTCGCCACCGCCGACGACACCGTCGTGACCGTCTTCCGCTACGAGGACGAGTACGCGCGGGAGGCCGACCGCTGGCGGTTCCGCCGCCGGGACGTCCGGACCCTGTACGCCATGCCGCTGCGGGACCTGGTGGCCGGCGGGCTGGCCTGGCCGGAGCGCAAGCGCTGGCCCGGCGTCGCGCCGTCCGCCGCCGAGCTGCCGCCGGCCTGAGAGAAGAGCCCGTCATGGACCTCGGACTGGCCGGACGGCGCGCCGTCGTCACCGGCGGCAGCCACGGCATCGGGCGCGCGGTCGCCGCCCGCCTGCTCCGGGAAGGGGCCGGCGTGGCGATCTGCGCGCGGGACGAGCAGGGGGTCCGGAGCGCGGCCAAGGAGCTCGCGGAGCTCGGGACCGTGCACGGCTCGGTGTGCGACGCCGGGGACGGCGACACGGTGCGCCGCTGGGTCGACGGCGCCGCCGAGGCCCTCGGCGGCATCGACATCGTCGTGAGCAACGCCAGCGCCAGCGGCCAGCACGGGGACGGCGCCGGGCCCTGGGAGGTCAACTTCCGGGTCGACGTCCTGGGCTGTGTCGCGCTGTGCGAGGCGGCCCGGCCCTACCTCGAGGCGTCCGATGCCGCCGCGATCGTGCAGATCGGCACGATCACGGCCATCGAGCACCACGACGTGCCGATCAACCCCAGCTACGGGGCGTTGAAGGCGGCGACGATCAACTACATGGCCCAGCTCGCGCAGCGGTGGGGGCCGCTCGGCATCCGCGCCAACACCGTCTCCCCCGGGCCGATCCTGATCGAGGGCCGCAAGTGGGACAGCCTGCGGGAGCGCCGGCCGGAGATCTACGCCCGCGACCGGGACCGGCACCCGCTCCGGCGGATGGGCACGGCCGAGGAGGTGGCCGACATCGTGGCGGTGCTGGCCAGCCCGGTCGCCGGCTGGGTGAACGGCGAGAACGTCGTCGTGGACGGCGGCTACACCAAGCGCGTCGGGTTCTGAGCGGCTCGCGAAGTTCCTGTAGACCGCCTCCAGTAAGTCCGCTAGGTTCGCGGCGTGGACGACGTCCTGCACGGCATCGGCTGGGTCCTGTGGTCGGGCACCCTCGGTCTGGAGAGCCCGATCCCCGGCCGGATCGAGGCGGCCGTCGCCGGCGGATACAGCCGCTTGTCGGTGAGCCCGCTCGACGTGGCCCGAGCTGAGGAGCAGGGCATCTCGGCAGGGGAGCTGGGCCGTCGCATCCGGGGCGCCGGCCTGGAGATCGTGCTGGACCCCGTCATGAACTGGTACGGCGGCGCGCCGCGGGCCGACTCACGGTTCGCCCGGTTCACGGCCGACGAGTCGCTGCGCATGTGCGAGGCGCTGCAGGTCGTCTCGATCACGGTGATCGGGCAGGCGACCAGCGACCTGCCGGCCGAGGAGGTCGCCGGACCCTTCGGTGCGTTCTGCGACCGCGCCGCCGGTCTGGGCGCGCAGGTCCACCTGGAGTTCATCCCGATGACCGCGATCCGCGACCTGGCGACGGCCTGGACGATCGTGCGCGGCGCCGACCGGCCCAACGGCGGCATCCTCTTCGACACCTGGCACTTCTACCGCGGCGACCCGGACTTCGCCGTCCTCGACCGGGTGCCGGGCGAGCGCATCTTCGCCGTCCAGATCGACGACGCCGAGGCCGAGCCGCGCGGCAGCATGCGCGAGGACACCCAGCACCGGCTGCTGCCCGGGGACGGCTCGTTCGACCTGCCCCGGGTGGTGGCGGCGCTCGACCGGATCGGCGCGCTGCGCTGGGTCGGCCCCGAGGTCATCTCGCCGGAGACCGAGGCGATGGACCCCGTCGAGGCCGCCCGCGTCGCCGGAGACCGCGTCCGGGAGCTGATCGCCCGGGTCCGGACCGGGCAGCGGGAGGGTGCACAGCGATGATCACCGACCGGGACGTCGACGTGCTCGTGGTGGGATCCGGCGCCGCCGGACTGGCCGCCGCGCTGGCCGCCCGGGAGGGCGGCGCGGAGCGGGTGCTGATCGCGGAGGCCGAGGGGGTCGTCGGCGGCTCGTCGCGGCTGTCGGGCGCGCTCACGATGGGGGCCGGCACGCGCTACCAGAGCGCGCTCGGGATCGAGGACGACGCCGACTCCCTCTTCCACGACTACATGACGCTCAACCACTGGGACGTCGAGGCGGCGGTCGCCCGGCGGCTCGCCGATCTCGCCGGCCCGACGGTCGAGTGGCTCGGCGATCTCGGCGTCGAGTTCTACGACCAGATGGTCTACGGCGGGGACGAGCGGGTGCCCCGGGTGCACGTGCCGATCGGCCGCGGTCAGGCGGTGGTCGACGTGCTGCACCGGGCCTGCCGGCAGGCCGGCGTGGACATCGCCCTCGGGCAGCGGGTCGACCGGCTGCTGGTCGAGGACGGCGCCGTGACCGGTGTCGCCGTCGGCGACGACGAGATCACCGCCGGCGCGGTGGTCCTTGCCTCCGGCGGGTTCGGCAACGATCCCGAGCTGCTCGCCGAGCGCTTCCCCTCCGCCGCGGCGACCGGGTGGACCTGGTACATCGGCGCCGACGGCTCGCGCGGGGACGCGCTCGGCCTCGCCGAGCAGGTGGACGCCCAGATCCTGGGCCATGACCGCGGGCTGCGGCTGCTGCACGCCGGCTTCGCGCAGATCTACGAGGCGTACCTGCCCGGCTGGATCGTCATCGTCAACCGCGAGGGCCACCGGTTCTTCAACGAGACGGCGCCCTACGGGATCACCGACGGCCTGCTGCGCGCCCAGGGCGACGTGGCCTGGGCGGTCTTCGACGACGCCGCGCTGACCGCGGCGACCGCGGCCGGGGTGGCGCGCTACAAGCAGAAGATCCCCGGGTCGACGAAGAAGCAGAGCCCGCACTGGAACGCCGACGTCATCGAGCAGATGGTCGCCGCCGGGAAGGTGCACCGGACCGACAGCGTCGCGGCGCTCGCCGAGGCGCTCGGCCTCCCGATGGGGGCCTTCGAGGGCACGGTCGCCCGGCACAACGCCCAGGTCGCCGCCGGTGAGGACGCCGACTACCTCAAGGACCCGACGTTCCTCGAGCCGATCGCCACCCCGCCGTTCTACGGCGCCGAGATCCGGCCCGCGACGGTCTGCTTCACCGCCTGCGGCCCGCGCATCGACCGGGACGCGCGGGTGCTCGACACGGGCGGCCGGCCGGTGCCGGGCCTGTTCGCCGCCGGAGAGTGCGTCGGCGGCGTGATCGGGCCGGCGTACGTCGGCAGCGGCAACTCCTACGCCAACTGCCTGGTCTTCGGCCGCGTCGCCGGTGCCGCGGCGGCCGCCGCCGTGCCCGTCCCGGAGGGATCCGCCCGTGGCTGACGTCACCGCCGCGCTCATCACCGGCAGGGAGACCGTCGAGTTCCGCGACTTCCCCGAGGAACCGCCCGCCCCGGGGCGGGCGACCGTCGACATCGCGCTGTGCGGCATCTGCGGGACCGACATCGCCTCCTACCGCAGCGGGCACCTGCACAGCCCCGCCGTCTGCGGGCACGAGTGGGTCGGCACGGTCACCCACGTCGGCGACGGCGTGGACGGCGTCCGTGAGGGCGAGCGGG
The DNA here is from genome assembly GCF_059428245.1 of Geodermatophilus sp. SMS 5-13. NCBI lineage: Bacteria > Bacillati > Actinomycetota > Actinomycetes > Geodermatophilales > Geodermatophilaceae > Geodermatophilus > Geodermatophilus sp. SMS 5-13. The sequence continues at coordinate 1,939,983 of NZ_CP165729.1, read as the reverse complement.
TCGTCGTCGCCGTCCCGCCGCCCTGCGGCCGCTGCCCGGAGTGCCGCGGCGGGCTGGCCGAGCACTGCCGGACGACGTCGATGGTGGCCCGGGGCCGCAACGACCTCGCCCCGCCGCACGGGGGCTTCGCCCGCAGCATCACCGTCCAGGCCGACCGGCTGCTGCCCGCCCACCCGGACCTGACCGACGAGGAGGCGGCACAGGTCGAGCCGGCGACGGTGGCCTTCCACGGCGTGCGACGGTCGCGGATCGCCCCCGGCGACACCGTCGTCGTGCAGGGCGCCGGCCCGATCGGGCTGCTCGTCGCCCAGTTCGCCCGGGTGGCCGGCGCGGGCCAGGTGCTCGTCGTCGAGCCCTCGGAGGCGCGCCGGGAGCTGGCTCTGGAGCTGGGCGCCTCCGCCGCACTGGCCCCGGAGCAGGCGGCCGAGGCGGTCCAGGAGGCCACCCGGGGGCTGGGAGCCGACGTGGTGCTCGAGTGCGCGGGCGTGCCCAGCCTGCTGCAGACCGCGGCCGACCTGACCCGGACCGGCGGCGTCGTGGGCCTGATCAGCTTCCTGGCCCAGCCGGCCACGATCCAGGGCGCCCGGTGGCTCGCCAAGGAGCTCACCCTCGTCGCGTCGAACGCCTTCACCCACGACGACTTCCGCCGCAGCATGGCGTTCCTGGCCGACGGCCGGGTCCGGGCCGCGCCCCTGCACAGCCGCACGGTCGGGCTGGCCGACCTCGAGGCGACCCTGCGCACGCTGGCCGCCGGTCCCTCGGCGGACGTCAAGGTGCTGGTCGACCCCCGAGGAGGCCCGGCGTGACCGACGAGCTGGAGCTGCTGCTGGCCGAGCGGGCGATCCAGCGCGTGCTCACCACGTACTCCCGCGGTGTCGACCGGTTCGACTTCGAGTCGGTGCGCGCCTGCTACTGGCCGGACGGCACCGATGACCACGGCTCGTTCGCCGGCGGGGTCGACGACTTCATCGTGTTCGTCGAGAAGTCGCTGAACCGGTTCGAGCGCACCGCCCACTTCCTCGGCAACGTGCTCATCGACGTCGACCTCGACCGCGACGTCGCCCGCGCCGAGACCTACGCGGTCGCCTTCCACCGCTACACCGACCCGGAGGGGCAGCCGACCGACATGTGGGCGGGCCTGCGCTACGTCGACCGGTTCGAGAGACGGGCCGGCGAGTGGCGGATCAAGGCCCGGGTCTGCGCCTTCGACTGGCGCCGCACCGACCGCGTCGAGGGCGAGGGCGGCTTCGCCGACAGCTACGCCCGGGGGCTGCGCTCCCCTGACGACATCGTGTTCCGCATCCTGGAGGTCGGGGCCGGTGGATGAGCTGCGTGGCCGGGTCGCGGTCGTCACCGGCGCCGCGAGCGGGCTCGGCCGAGCGATGGCGGAGCGGTTCGCGGCCGAGGGCATGCGCCTCGTCGTCGCCGACATCGACCGGGACGGCGTGCACGAGGTGGCCGCGGCCCTGGCCGGCGCCGGCTGCGACGCGCACGCGGTCGCGACCGACGTCTCCCGCGCCGACGAGGTGGCGCGGCTGGCCGACGAGGCGTTCGCCCGGTTCGGCGCCGTCCACGTGCTGTGCAACAACGCCGGCGTGGTGAAGAACGCGCGCGCCTGGGCGCTGACCGAGGACGACTGGACATGGGTGCTGGGCGTCGACCTGTGGAGCGTCATCCACGGCGTGCGCGCCTTCCTGCCGCGGATGATCGAGCAGGGCGAGCCCGGCCACGTGGTCAACACGGCGTCGATGGCCGGGCTGCTGCCGATGCCGAAGCTGGCCGCCTACGCGACGGCGAAGGCCGGCGTCCTGGCGCTGTCGGAGTCGCTGCAGCTCGACCTCGACGCCGAGGGCGCCGACATCGGCGTCTCCGTCTTCTGCCCCGGGTTCATCGCCACGCGGATCACCGAGAGCGCCCGCAACCGCCCGGAGGCGCTGGGCGAGACGGCGGCATCGACGGGACCCCGGACGGTCTCCGGCGTGCAGCCGACGATGACCGCCGACGACGCCGCCGCGCAGGTCGTCGACGCCGTCCGCGCCCGCCGGTTCTGGATCCTCACCCACGACGACTACCGCGCCGTGATCCGGGAGCGGGCCGCCGGGATCGGGACCGACGCCCGCCCGGTGGTGCCGCCGGTGTGGTGAGGGGGGACGAGATGGACGCACCCGGGGTCGGGCTGGCGGCGCCGTTGCGCGCGCTGCGCGCGGAGGCGACCGGCCTGCTGGACGTCGCCTGCGCGCGGGCCTGGGCCGCGGTCGACCCCGCCGTGCTGGGCGCGATGCGGGACCGCGCGGCGGTGCTGCTGGGCCACCCGGCCGGGCAGCGCGTCGACGCGCCGGACGAGACGGTGCGGGCCTGCGTGGAGTTCGCCGAGCAGGTCGTGCTCGACGTGGCCGGTGTCGGCGAGGCAGGTGGCGACGCGCTGCGGCAGCACCTCGACGAGGCCGTGGTTCCCGACGTCGTCCGGGCGTTCTTCGTCGTCGAGTACGCGCTGCGGCTGGAACTGGTGTCCGCGCGGCTGTTCGACGGCCCGGTCGTGGCCGAGCCGGTCCGGCCCGCCCCGTCGGCCGACCCGTCCGCGGCGCTGCGCGAGGCGCTGGCCGACTACCAGGACGCCGTCGTCCGCGGCGACGCGCTGGACCCGGTCCTGACCGAGCTGGTCCGGCTGCGCTGCGCGCGGACGCACAACTGCCGGATCTGCCGGACGCTGCGGCTGGCCGACGCCCGCGACGCCGGCGCCGACGACGCCGTGACCGCCGCCGTGGACCGCTACGAGACCAGCGACCTCGACGAGCGCACCAAGGCGGCGCTGCGGGTCACCGACGCGGTGATCACGCTGCCGTCGAGCCTGACGCCCGAGGCGGCCGCCGCCGCGCGGGCGCTGCTCACGCCGGAGGAGCTGGCCGAGCTGTGCCTGGACGTGGCCAAGTGGAGCACCCAGAAGGTGCACGTCGCGCTCGGGACCGACGCGCCCGACCGGCTGCCGCTGGACGAGCAGGGGGTCAGCTGGTTCCGCTTCGGCAGCGACGGTCGCGTCGCCGGGTTCTCGGCCACCCCGGACGGCGGCTGACTGCTGTTGCCGCTGAGAGCCGATCGATGTGCGGAATCGGCGAATGTCCGGCCGGATGGTGCGCCGTGGACGCACAGTGATCGGGCCCGTCGCGCGGCCTGCAGTCAGGTCGCGGATGCCCGCTGCGCGGCGGCGAGCTCCTCGAGGAACGCCGGCGCCCGCGCGGCCTCGGGGCACCAGCCCATGAGCGACACAAACAGATCCGTGCCGCCGGCGGCCACCAGCCCGTCCGCTCCGGCCAGCGAGGCGGCGACGTCGACCCGGCCGTCGTCGTCGCGGACCGCCTGCGGCGTCACGCGCACCCGGACCGAGGCGGGGTCGCGCCCGGCCTCCTCGAGCGCGGCCCGCAGCCGGCGCACGCCGGCGGCGACCGCGTCGGGCGGGTCGACCGGCGCCGGGATCCAGCCACTCCCCCATCGCACGATCCGAGCGAGGTTGCGCTCGGTGAGCGCGCCGCCGATCCAGAACGGGACGCCGCCGTCCGCGGCCGGGCGGGGCCGGCAGTGGATGCCCTCGAAGGCCACCGTCGGCAGGTCGACGTCCACCGGCCCCCCGGTCCACAGCGCGTGGCAGGCGGCCAGCTGGTCGTCGAGGACCTGGTGGCGCCGCTCCCAGTCCACCCCGAGGGCGCGGTACTCCTCCTCCTGCCAGCCGGTGCCCACGCCGAGCACCAGCCGCCCGCCGCTGAGCACGTCGACGGTGGCCGCCGTCTTGGCCAGCAGCGCGGCCGGGCGCAGCGGCGAGATCAGCACCGCGGTGGCCAGCTCGACCCGCTCGGTGACGGCGGCGATCGCGGCCAGCACGGTCAGCGGCTCCAGCCAGGGCGCCTGCGGACCGCCGGGGAAGCGGCCGTAGGGGTACCGGTCGACGCGCGAGCCCATCACGACGTGGTCGACGACGGAGACGCCGTCGATCCCGGCGCGCTCGGCGGCGACGGCGAGGGCCGGCAGCGACCGCCACGCGCCGGCGCCCAGGTAGTCGGCGTAGTTGGGCAGGCCGACGGTCAGCCGCGGCGCGGTCATCGCCCGGCGGAGTCCCAGCCGCCGACGACGTCGTCCTCGTGCGCGAGGCGGTCGGCCAGCAGCGCCTCGCCCTGGCGCACGAGGTCGAGCCGCTCGGCCGCGAGCACGACCTCGAGGGACACGGACAGCACCTCGCCGGCCCGGGCGTAGACCTCCGCGACGTCGGCGAGGTGCAGGCTGTCCCGCGGCGCCGCGGCCAGCTCGGACAGCGCGCCGCGCAGCTCGCCGGCCCCGGTGGCCGCCTCGACGGCCCGGCCGTACGCCTCGACCGCCGCCACCTCCGCGTCCATCCAGGCGATCTCGTGCCCGGCCCGCACCGCCGCGTTGCGCAGCACCTTGTCCAGCATCACCAGCCGCACCTGGGCGGTCTCGTCGGCCACGGCCGGGAGGACGTCGTCCCGCAGCACGCGGCAGCAGTCGAGCAGGACCTGCTCGGTGGTGGGCCGCCCGATCATCGCGCTCCCGTCCGGTCGTGGGTGAGCCGCCGGCACACGTCGAGGTAGAGCCGGTACTGGTGGGTGACGGCGTTGACCAGGTAGGTCCCCATGACGCCGCGCGTCTCGCCGTGGGCGACGGCGTCGAGCGCCCGCAGGATCTGCACGAGCAGCGGCGCCATCCCGATGACCAGGAAGTACTCGACCGTGCCGGGGTTCACCTGCTCCTCGGTCAGCCCGGTCCGCTCGCGGTAGCGGGCGAGGAAGCCCTCCGGGTCGTCGGCGTAGACGTTCGGCGGCATCGGGATCTGCGTGTAGTAGCCGAGGTCCTCCCGCGGATCGCCGATCCGCGCGAACTCCCAGTCGATGACCACCGGGCCGCCGTCCTCGCCGACCAGCACGTTCGACGGCTGGCAGTCGCCGTGCACCAGGGTGAACGGCACCGGCGGCGGGCGGTGGCGGCGCAGGACGGCGCTGACGTAGCGCAGCACCGGGCTGCGCTCGGCGAGCTCGCGCTCCACCGTCCGGTAGAGGTCGAGGACGCCGTCGAGGTGGTCGTCCCAGCTCGCCGGGGGCGCCATCGGTAGCGACTCGAGCGGCACCCGGTGGATCTGCGCGATCGTGTCGACGAACAGCCGGGCCGGCGCGGCGGGCTCGGGCGCGGTGGCGAGCAGGTCCTGCAGGTTCCGCCCCTGGACGTGGTCGAACACGATGCACTTGGTGCCGAAGTGCTCGCCGGTCGCGTCGTACCACCGCGGCCGGGCCACCGGCACCGCGCCGGACGCCGCCAGCGCCTGCAGCAGCGCCCACTCCGCGTCGCGGTCGCTGACGAACACGCCGTCGCCGGGCGGCGGGTCGCCGCGCAGCACCAGGCGCTCCGCCGTCCCGTCGTCCCAGGTCACCTCGGCGACGGCGGAGAGCCGGCTGTAGCCGCCGGTGATGGGCCGCAGCTGCCCGACGGTGGCCCGCCGGCCCGGCTCGGCGCACGCGAGGAACCGTTCGAGCGCTTCGCGTGTCATCGTCGCGTCGGCCATGGGCCCGGCCCCCTGTCGCAGCGTGCCGGACACGATGGCCGGTCGGGCAGCGACGGTCAAGCCGACGGGAGGACGCCGTGAGCGGGCGGTTCGAGGGCAGGGTCGCGGTCGTCACCGGCGGCGCGAGCGGCATCGGCGAGGGCATCGTGCGCCGCGTGGTCGCCGACGGCGCGGCGTGCGTCGTCGCCGACCTGCAGGCCGACCGCGCGGCCGCGCTGGCCGCCGAGCTGGGGGACGGCGTCCGCCCGCTGCGCGTGGACGTCGGCGCGGAGGACGACATCGCGCACCTGATGGAGTTCACCGTGGCCGAGTTCGGCCGGCTGGACTGCCTGTTCAACAACGCCGGCGTGCTCGGCCCGACCGGCTCGCTGCTGGACACCTCGCGGGAGGCCTGGGACGCCACCCTCTCCGTGCTGCTGACCAGCGTCTTCCTCGGCATCAAACACGGCGGCCGGGTGATGCGCGCGCAGGGCTCGGGGGCGATCGTCAACACCGCCAGCACCGCCGGGGTGCGCGGCGGCCTCGGCCCGCACGCCTACACCGCGGCCAAGCACGGCGTCGTGGGGCTCACCGAGTCCGCGGCGGTGGAGCTCGCGCCCTCCGGGATCCGGGTCAACGCGGTCGCGCCCGGTGCGACGGTCAGCGCGATGACCGCGCAGGCCGTCTCCGGCGACAGCACCGCACTGGACGCGGTGACCGAGCGGCTGCGGGAGCGGTTCGGTCGCCCCGCCCTGCCCGAGGACGTCGCCGCCGCAGCCGCCTTCCTCGCCAGCGACGAGGCCTGGTACGTCAACGGCACCTGCCTGGTCGTCGACGGCGCCAGCGAGGTGCCGGGCAGCAAGGCGCGCCGCTTCTACGACCCCACGACCTGAGGAGAGTCCCGTGGACCCGGTCCTGCAGCGGCTGCTCGACGAGCGGGAGATCGCCGCCGTCTGCATCCGCTACGCCACCGCCATCGACGACCGCGACTGGGCGCGGCTGCGGTCCTGCTTCGTCCCGGACGCCGTCGGGATCTACCACGCCGACCGGCCGCTGTCCGGGCGCGCGGCGATCGAGGACGCGATCCGCACCGCGGTCACGCCGCTGACCCGCACGCAGCACCTGGTCACGAACATCGCCGCCGAGGTGCGGGGCGACGAGGCGTCGTCCTCGTGCTACCTGCTCGCCCAGCACGTGCGGGACGGCGTCCCCGGCGGCGACAAGTTCGTCATCGCCGGGCAGTACCGCGACCGGTTCGTCCGCACGGACGACGGCTGGCGGATCCGCGAGCGCCGCCTCGACCGCTGGTGGACCCGCGGCAACGCCGAGGTCACCGCCCGCTGAGCGTCTGCCGCAGCGGCCCGCCGCCGCGCTATTGGCACGGGCGGCTACTTGGTGCTGTAGCCGGCGTCCACGGGGAGCTCGATGCCGGTGATGTGCCGCCCGGTGTCCGAGGTCAGGAAGAGGATCGCCTCGCTGATCTCGGACGGGTCGATCCAGCCGACGGGCAGCAGGTTCGTCCCGCGCATGACCTCCTCGGCCTCCTCGCGCGTGACCGTGGCCGGGTCCCGGTCGGGGAAGAGCAAGCCGCGCAGCGAGTCGTTCTGGATCATCGGGGTGTCGACGTTGGTCGGGTGGACGACGTTGACCCGGATCCGGTCGGCCGCCAGCTCCTGGGCGAGCACCCGCATCAGCCCGACCAGCCCGTGCTTGGCCGCGCAGTAGTGCGCGATGTTCGGGACGCCCTTGAGCCCGCCGACGGAGCCGATCAGCACGATCGCGCCGCCGTCGCCGCTCGCCCTCAGGTGCGGGATCGCCGTCCGCACCGTGCGGAAGACCCCGCTGAGGTTGATGGCGATCATCTCGTCCCACATGTCGTCCGTGAGCGTCTCGGCCGGCCCGAAGGACGCGATGCCCGCGTTGGCCACCACGATGTCCAGCCGGCCCAGCTCGGCCACGCCGTCGGCGACCGCCTGCTCGAGCGCCGCGCTGTCCCGGACGTCGGCCCGCCGGGCGACGATCCGCCGGTCCAGCTTCTCGACCTGCCGGACGGTCTCGTCCAGGTCCTCCTGGGTCGCCATCGGGTAACCGACGCTGCCCACGTCGGTCAGCGCGTCGACGGCGATGACGTCGGCCCCCTCCTGCGCCATCCGGACGGCGTGCGCGCGGCCCTGGCCGCGCGCGGCCCCGGTGATGAAGGCGACCTTCCCGTCGAGGCGGGCCATCTGCGACCTCCCTGGCGTCCGGGGCGCACTGGTGGTCACCCCTGCCGCGACGTTAGTGTAGTGGATCACAAGTTACTACCCCTGGGGGGACCGTGAGCGGACGCGTCGACGGCAAGGTCATCGCGATCACGGGGGCGGCCAGCGGACTCGGTGAGGCGACCGCCCGGCTGATGGCCGCCGAGGGTGGCCGGGTCGTGCTCGCCGACGTCCAGGACGACCGCGGGCAGCGCCTCGCTGCCGAGCTCGGCGAGAGCACCCGGTACGTGCACTGCGACGTCACCCGCGAGCCGGACGTCGCCGGGGTCGTCGACACCGCCGTTCGCGAGTTCGGGCGGCTCGACTGCATGTTCAACAACGCCGGCATCGTGGGTGCGCACGGCGGGATCGACGAGATCCCGCTGGACGAGTACGAGTTCACGATGGCCGTGCTGCTCCGCTCGGTGTTCCTCGGGATGAAGCACGCCGCGCGGGTGATGAAGCCGCAGCGCTCGGGCGTCATCCTGACCACCGCCAGCATCGGCGGGCTGCAGGGCGGACTCGGCCCGCACATCTACGGCGCCGCCAAGGGCGCGGTCGTCGCGCTGACCAAGAACGTCGCCGCCGAGCTCGGCGCGTGGTCGATCCGGGTCAACGCGATCGCGCCCGGGAAGATCCTCACCCCCATGAACGCGGCGAACGTCGTCGGCGACCCGGACGCCATGGACGAGGCGCGCGTCGCCTTCGCGACCCGCACGCCGCTGCGCGGCCGGATCGGCGAGGCGCACGACATCGCGCACGCCGCGCTGTGGCTGGCCAGCGACGACGCCGGGTTCGTCAGCGGCCACACGCTCGTCGTCGACGGCGGGCTCACCACCGGCTCCCGGGAGGACGTCGCCCCCGGCGAGCACGGCCGGTGGGCCAGCCGCCGCGACCTGGTCCGGGAGGCCGGCCGGAGCGGGCTCCCCGGCGATCCCGAGGGCGCGGCGGAGTGACCGGGCTGACGGCTGAGGACCGGCTGGCCGCGTTGCCCGGCTTCCCGGACCTCGGGCCGGACGACCTGATCCTCAGCCACTTCAGCCTGGGCCGGCACCGACCGTTCGAGGAGCGCGTCGCGGCCGCCGCGGACGCCGGGTTCGCGGCGATGGGCCTCTACATCGGCGAGTACCAGCGGCTGCGGGCCGAGGGCGCCCGCGACGCCGACCTGCGGGCGGTCCTCGACTCCCACGGGATGCGCGTGGTCGAGATCGAGGCGCTGCGCGGCTGGGGCGCCACCGGACCGGAGCGCGAGAAGTACCTGGAGACCGAGCGCGCCGTCCTCGGCATGAGCGACGCCCTGGGGCCGGGGCACCACGTGCAGGTGATCGGGCCCTACGCCGGCACCCTGGACGACGCCGCGGAGGCCTTCGCGGGGGTGTGCGACCGCGCGGCCGAGCACGGGCTGTGCGCCGCGATCGAGTTCCTGCCGGAGATGTCGAACATCCCCGACGCGGCCACCGCGATGGAGATCGTGAGCCGCTCCGGCCGCGCCACCGGCGGGATCTGCCTCGACGTCTGGCACCACCTGCGCGGCGCCGACGACGAGGAGATGCTGCGACGCATCCCCGCCGACCGGATCTTCACCGTGCAGCTCGACGACGGCCCGCGCCGGCCGGTCGACCCCGACTACTACACCGACTGCACCCGCTACCGCGACGTCCCCGGCGAGGGCGAGTTCGACCTGCCGGGCTTCCTGCGCCTGCTGGACGGCATGGGCGTCCGGATCCCGCTGTCGGTCGAGGTCATCTCCGCGGAGCTCCACGAACGGCCGGCCGCCGAGGTGGCGCGCCGGCTGCACGACGCCACCCGCGCGGTGCTGGCCGCCGCCCGCGGCTGACTCTCACCCACCCTCCAGCTCGGCCACCAGGCCGGTCATCACCTGCTGCGGCTCGGCGAGCACCTCCGGCGCGCGCTCGGCCAGCGTCCGCTCCACCAGCTCGGCGAGCGGATCGGGGAAGACGACGGTCGCCTCCGCTGCCCACCCGTCCAGCGACCGGTCCACGACCGACTCCGGCGACGCCTTGCGGTAGGGCACGTCGGCGGCCATGTCGGTGTCGATGAAGCCCGGGTGCGAGGTGGTGACGACGACGCCGTCCGCCTTCAGCTGCTGACGCAGCGCGAGCGCCAGCATGCGCATCGCCGCCTTGCTCGCGCCGTACACCGGTGAGCTGCGCGAGACCACCAGCCCGGTCACCGAGTTGACCATCAGCACCCCGCCGCGGGCGCGGCGCAGCGCCGGCGCCAGCGCCTGGACCAGCGCGAGCGGGCCGAAGACGTTCACCTCGAAGGTCTCCCGGATGACCGCCTCGTCGCTCTCCAGCACCGGGCCGGTCGGCGAGAGCCCGGCATTGCTGACGAGGAGCTCCACGTCCCCGCAGGAGGAGACGACGGCCGCGCGGTCCGTCGCGCTCGTGACGTCGAGCCGGACGGGGACCACCCGGTCGCTCACGGCGGACAGCGCGCCCGGGTCGCGCGCCGCGGCGTACACCTTGGCGGCGCCGCGGGCGAGCAGCCCGTGCACGAAGGCCAGGCCCAGGCCGCGGTTCGCCCCGGTGACCAGCGCCGTCCTGCCCTCGATCCGCATGAACCCTCCTCTAGCGGTAGGTGACCGCGTCGCCGTCCAGGTGGCTGTGCTCGTTGAAGGTGAGCAGCGCGATCCCGGTCCGCCCGGAGGCGAGCTTGGTGACCGCGCAGTTGACGGCGACCCGGTTGAGCGCCACCAGGCCGGCCGCGCCGGTTCCGAGCAGGTCGGCGCAGACCGTGCCGATCACCCCGGCCGAGGTGAAGACGACGCCGTCCTGACCGGGCTCGAGGCTCGCGACGAACTGGTGCAGCGCGTCGCGGACGTTCGCGGTGAACTCCGGCCAGCCGCCCGCGTCGCCGTGCTCGACCCACGCGACCAGGGCGGCGTCGAGCACCACCTGGAACTCGCGGGAGCTCTTCGGCTCCTCGGCCCCGTGCGCCGCGGCGTAGCGCCGGACCAGGTCGATGTGGTCGTACTCGTCCCACCGCGGATCGGTCCGCGGCTCGACGTCGTGCCCGGCGGCGGCCAGGGCGAGGGTCGCGGTGTCGCGTTGCCGGCGCAGCGAGCCGTGCACCGCGACCGGCCGGCGCAGTCCCCGGTCGCGCAGCCAGCGGCCGGTGGCCTCGGCCTGTTCCCGGCCGAGGGCGGAGAGCTGGTCGTAGTCGTCGTGGCCGAAGGAGGCCTGGCCGTGGCGGACGAGGAGGACGATCGGCACCGCGTCAGTCTGCCGTGCCACGCGACGGAGGTCTCGCCGATGACCGAGCCGGCGGATCCGCTGTTCCGGCCGATCACCGTCGGGACGATGGCGCTCGACCACCGGCTGGTCGTGCCGCCGCACAGCGGCGGCGGGGGCGCCCTGCTCCTCTCCGAGGAGCAGTTCGAGCGGATGTGCCGCTACTGGCTCGCCCGCGTCGAGGGCGGCATGCAGTGGGTGGGCGGCGGACCGGTCTTCGTCCGCAACCCGGTCATCCCCGGCTTCGAGCCGAGCGGCGTGGGCGCGAACGTGGAGGGCTACTTCCGCCACCCGCTCTTCGTCGACCGGATGGGCCGCTACCTGCAGCGGTTGCACGCGGCCGGGGGCTTCGGCACCGTGCAGATGGTGCTGCAGGGCGGGCTGCCGATCGCGCCCTCGCCGACGCTGTCCGGGTACCTGGACCACACCGTCCCGCACGCGCTCGACGCCGACGAGATCCGCTGGCTCGTGGAGGAGTACGCCGCGTCCGCGGCCCTCGCGGCGGAGGCCGGCGCCGACGCGATCGAGCTGCACAGCAACCACGACGACGTCCTGCAGTGGTTCCTCTCGCCGCGGACCAACCACCGCGGCGACGCCTACGGCGGCGACCTGGCGGGACGGCGGCGGCTGGTCCGGGAGATCTGCGAGGCGATCCGCGCGCGCGTGGCCCGCCCGCTGACCCTCGGCCTGCGGCTGTGCCTCGACGAGCGGATCGACGGCGGCTTCGGGATCGACGAGGCCACCGCCCTCACGCAGGCGTTCACCGCGGACGGCACCGTCGACTACTTCAGCTTCGACGTCGGCAGCAACTGGGGCGAGCCGAGCTACGTGCCGGTGGGCTGGCACGGCGAGGCGGAGTGGGCGGCCCTCGCCGGGCGGGCGAAGGAGGGCACCCACCTGCCGACCGTGTACGTCGGCCGGGTCGTGCATCCCGAGGTCGCCGAGGCGGTGCTGCGCGCCGGGCAGGCCGACCTGGTCGGGCTCGCGCGGGCGACCATCGCCGACCCGGAGTACGTCGCGAAGACGCGGGCCGGACGGCGCGCGGACATCCGGCCGTGCATCGCGGTCAACGACTGCATCGACCGCCGGTCGGGTCAGGGGCTGCCGTTCGCCTGCGCGGTGAACCCGGAGGCGGGCCGCGAGTCCGAGCCGCCGCCGGAGTCGACCGCGCCCCGCCGGGCGGTGCTCGTCGTCGGTGGCGGCCCGGCGGGCACCGAGGTGGCCGCGCTGGCCGCCGAGCACGGCCACCGGGTGACGGTGGTGGAGCGGGAGGAGCGGCTCGGCGGCCAGCTCGCGATCGCGGCGCGCGCCCGCGCCAACCGGCAGTACGCCGACTGGCTGGCCTGGCAGGAGCGCCGTCTTCGCGGGCTCGGCGTGCCCGTCGAGCTGTCCACCGAGGCGACGGCCGCCGACGTCCTCGGCCGCGGCACCGACGTCGTGGTCGTCGCCACCGGCGCGCTCCCCCGGATCCCGGAGCTGCCGGGCATCGACCTCCCGCACGTCGTCACGGCCGCGGCGGCCCTCACCCGGCCGCTCCCCGGGGCGCAGCGGGTCGTCGTCGTCTCGGAGGACGACCGCGCGGCGCCGCTCGCGGTGGCCAACCACCTCGCCGGGGAGGGGCACGACGTCACCCTCGTGCACCAGTCGCCGGCGCCGTCCCCGCAGGTCGGCAAGTACTCGATCGGCTCGATGCTCGCCGGGCTCGACCGGGCGGGCGTCCGCCTGGTCCCGATGGCGCGGCTGGTGGCCGTCGAGCCGGGCGCCGTCCACCTGGCGCACACCTACAGCGACCGGCGGTGGCGGCTGGACGGCGTCGACCGGGTGGTCCTCGCCTGCGGCTCGGTGCCCGACGACGCCCTGTTCCAGCAGCTGCGCGGCTGGCACCCGGCGGTGCACGTCCTCGGCGACGCGTACGCGCCCCGGCGGCTGTCGTTCGCCACCCGTCAGGCACGGGAGCTGGTGCGCGGCGTCCTGACCTGACGGCGAGGATTGCCCGGATCGGCCCGGTGCTGCTGGGATGCGGGACAGCCGCCCCACGCCACCGAGGAGCACTCGTGACCGGTATCCCGGACGACGTCGCCGCCCGCCTCGACCGCCTGGAGAGCGAGGCCGCCGTCCGCCGGCTGGCCGCCGACTACTGCCAGGCGTTCGACGACCGGGTGCTGGACCGGTTCCTGGCGCTCTGGCACGAGGACGCGATCTGGGAGCTGCTGCCCGGCACCGTCCTGACCGGCCACGAGGGCATCCGCACGGCGACCGAGGGGGCCTGGGGCTCGCTGCCGGCCACCCGCCACCTGACCACCAACCACACCGTCGAGATCGACGGCGACACCGGCACCGGGTCCGCGCAGGTCCTCGCGTTCGTCCAGGGCGCCGACGGCGCGTGGATGCAGGGCGTCTACACCTACACCGACGTCTACGAGCGGCGCAACGGCCGCTGGGCGTTCGCCCGCCGCGGCGCCGTCCCGCACCTGACCGCGCCGCTGCCCACCACCGGTCCGTGAGTCAGACGGTGAACGTCACGCCCTGCGCGAGCGGCAGCTCACCGGAGTAGTTGACCGTGTTGGTGGCGCGGCGCATGTAGCTCTTCCAGGCGTCGGAGCCGGACTCGCGGCCGCCGCCGGTCTCCTTCTCCCCGCCGAACGCGCCGCCGATCTCGGCCCCCGACGTGCCGATGTTGACGTTGACGATGCCGCAGTCCGAGCCGTCGGCGGCGAGGAACCGCTCGGCCTCGGCCTGGTCGGCGGTGAAGATGCTCGACGAGAGCCCCTGGGGGACGTCGTTGTTCAGCGCGATCGCCTCGTCCAGTGTCCGGTAGGGCAGGACGTAGAGGATCGGCGCGAAGGTCTCCCGCCGGACGACGTCGGTCTGGCCGGGCATCCGGACGACGGCGGGCTCGACGTAGAACGCGTCCGGGGCCTCGTCCTCGAACCGGCGCGCGCCGCCCACGACGACCTCGCCGCCCTGCGCGACGGCCTCCTTCAGCGCCTGCTGCATGGCCTCGTAGGCGCGGCCGCCGATCAGCGGCCCGACGAGGGTCCCCTCCCCCACCGGCGAGCCGATCGGCAGCCGCCGGTAGGCCGCGGCGAGGCGCTCGGTGAGCTCGTCGACCACCTCGTCGGAGGCGATCACGCGGCGCATGGTCGTGCAGCGCTGCCCCGCCGTCCCCGCGGCCGAGAAGACGATGCCGCGGATCGCGAGGTCCAGGTCGGCCGACGGCGTCACGACCGCGGCGTTGTTGCCGCCGAGCTCGAGCAGCGCGCGGCCGAAGCGGTCGGCCACCCGCGGCCCGACCGCCCGGCCCATGCGGGTGGAGCCGGTCGCGGACAGCAGCGCGATCCCCGGCGCGTCCACCAGCGCCTCGCCGAGCTCGGGACCGCCGATCAGCACCTGGCTGAGCCCCTCGGGGGCGCCCTGCTCCGCGATCGCGCGGTCGAGCAGCGCGGCGGCGGCGAGCGCGGACAGCGGCGCCAGCTCCGAGGGCTTCCAGACCACCGGGTCGCCGCAGACCAGCGCGAGCGCGGTGTTCCACGACCACACCGCCACGGGGAAGTTGAAGGCGCTGATCACGCCGACGACGCCGAGGGGGTGCCAGGTCTCCATGAGCCGGTGCCCCGGGCGCTCGGAGCTGATCGTCCGGCCGTAGAGCTGCCGCGAGAGCCCGACGGCGAACTCGCAGATGTCGATCATCTCCTGGACCTCGCCGAGGGCCTCGGAGGTGATCTTGCCGACCTCGAGGCTGACCAACGCGGCGAGGTCCGCCTTGTGCCCGCGCAGCAGCTCGCCGAAGCGGCGCACGAGGCCGCCGCGGACCGGCGCGGGGACCGTCCGCCAGCTGAGGAACGCCTCGCCGGCCCGGGCCACCGCGGCGTCGGCGGCGGCGGCGTCGGACCAGCCGACGGCGGTCAGCGGCAGGCCGTTGACCGGGGAGACCACCGGGCGATCCCCCGCGACGGCGGCGACGTCCACGCCGCAGCGGCGCAGCGCCTCCTCGGCCTGGCGGGTGAGCTCGTCGGCGCTGGGCAGGGTCACGGTCTGGTCCTCACGTCCGGTGCGGGGTGCAGGAAGCACTATCTCCCGGACGCCGGACCCGACACAGCCCCGCCCGCTGTGGCCCCGCCGGCGGCTCGGGAGGAACCTCTGCAGACATGCCGGACCTGGTTCCCGCGGTCGGCCAGGCGCTGCTGGCAGCCGCGGACGCGCCGTCTCAGCTGCTGCCGGCGCGGCAGATGATGGCCTTCACCCTCGGCTTCCACATCGTCCTGGTGCCCTTCGGCGTCGCGTTCACCTTCCTGATGCTGATCGCCAACCACCGCGGGCTGCGCCGGGGGGACGACGAGGCGATGCTGCTGGCCCGGCGGTGGTCGCAGGTGGCCGGCGTGCTGTTCGCCGTCGGGGCGGTCTCGGGGACGGTGCTGTCCTTCGAGCTCGGGCTGCTGTGGCCGGGGCTGATGGGCCGCTTCGGGGCGGCGTTCGGCATCCCGTTCGCCGTGGAGGGGCTGTTCTTCTTCCTCGAGGCGATCTTCGTCGCGATCTACCTCTACGGCTGGGACCGGATGCGACCGTGGGCGCACTTCTGGTCGGGGGTGCCGATCGTGCTCTCCGGCATCGGCGGCACCGTGTCGGTGGTGGCCGCGAACGGCTGGATGAACCAGCCGCAGGGCTTCGAGCTGCGCGCCGGCCGGGTGGTCGCCGTCCGGCCGTTCGAGGTCTTCTTCAACGGGGCGTTCTGGCACGAGGCGGTGCACATGCTGCTGGCCGCCTACATGGTGGCCGGCTTCACCGTCGCCGGGGTGTACGCCGTCGGCATGCTGCGCGGCCGGCGGGACCGCTACCACCGCCTCGCGCTGGCCATCCCGTTCACCGTCGCCGCCGTCTGCGCACCGCTGCAGGTCGTCGTCGGCGACCTCGCCGCGCGGGAGGTGTACCAGGAGCAGCCGGCCAAGTTCGCCGCCATGGAGCTGGTGCCGCGCACGGACACGCACGTGCCGCTGCTGCTCGGCGGGTTCATGGCCGACGGCCGGCCGCGGTTCGCCATCGAGATCCCGTGGGGTGCCTCGATCCTCGCCGGCGAGAGCCCCGACACCCGGATCGCCGGCGTCGACGCGATCCCCGCCGACGTCCGCCCCGCCGACCGCATCCTGACCACCGTCCACCTGGCGTTCGACGTGATGGTCAGCATCGGCTTCCTGCTGCTGGGCCTGGCCCTCTGGTGGGCGCTGGCCTGGTGGCGGCGCCGGCAGATGCCGCAGAGCCGGTGGTTCCTGCGCGCCACCGCGGTGTCCGGCGCCCTGGCGCTGATCGCGCTGTGGGCCGGCTGGATGGTCACCGAGGTGGGCCGGCAGCCATGGACCGTCGTCGGGCTGCTGCTGACCCGGGACGCGGTGACGACGACCGGGAACGTGTGGCCGTTCTTCGCCGCGACCGTCGCCCTGTACGCGGCGGTCGGCTACGGCACCTTCCTCGCCCTCCGGCTGCTGCGCCGCCGCTGGCGCGCGGCGGAGGCGGGCGGGGACGCCGTGGACGCCGGGGACGCCGACGTGCCCTACGGCCCCTCCCGCGCCCGGGAGGCCGCCGCCGCGGACGGCGCGCCGTGAGCACGTTCGCGGCGGTGGTGCTCTTCCTCGGCGTCCTCGCCTACGCCGTCCTCGGGGGCGCGGACTTCGGCGCGGGGTTCTGGGACCTGACCGCCGGCGGGGCGGAGCACGGCCGCCGTCCCCGGCACCTGGTCGACGAGTCGCTGGCGCCGGTGTGGGAGGCCAACCACGTCTGGCTGGTCTTCGTGCTGGTCATGCTGTGGACCGGCTTCCCGATCGCGTTCGCGGCGATCATGACCACGCTGTTCGTCCCGCTGGGCCTGGCGGCGCTGGGGATCGTGCTGCGCGGCGCCGGCTTCGCCTTCCGCAAGGTCATGGTCCGCACCGACCAGCAGCGGGTCACCGGGGCGGCGTTCGCGGCGTCCTCGGTGCTCACGCCGTTCTTCCTCGGCACCGTGGCCGGGGGGATCGCCTCCGGGCGAGTGCCCACCGCGGGGCGCGGCGACCCCGTCGGCAGCTGGCTGAACCCGACCTCGCTGCTCGGCGGGGCGCTCGCCGTCCTCGCCTGCGCGTTCGTGGCCGCCGTCTTCCTCACCGCCGAGGCGCGCCGGCGCGACGAGCCCGACCTCGAGGCCTGGTTCCGCCGCCGCTCCCTGGCCGCGGCGCTGGTCACCGGCGCGGTCGCCCTGGCCGGCATCGCGATCCTGCGCGCGGACGCCCCGCGGCTGTTCGACGACCTGCTCGGCCCGGGGCTGCCCCTGGTCCTGCTCTCCGCGGTCTGCGGCCTCGGCTCGGTCGTGCTGCTGCGCCGGGGCGCCCCGCGGCTGCTGCAGGGGCTGGCCGTGACCGCGGTCGCCGCCGTCGTCGCCGGCTGGGGCGTCGCCCAGTACCCCTACCTGCTCGGGACCCACCTGACCATCGCGCAGGCCGCGGCGCCGACCGCGACGCTGTGGTCGCTGACCGTCGTCGCCGCCGCGGCGCTCCTGCTCGTCGTCCCCGCGATGGCCCTGCTGTTCGTGCTGGCGCAGCGGGGCCGGCTGGAGAGCCACTGACGGACGGCGTCAGGCCGTCCGGCGCAGTCTCCCCACCACGCTCGGCACCTCGTCGACGACGATCGCGTCGACCCCGGCCTCGACGAGCAGGTGCGCCGGCCCGGGCGAGGGGCACCACACCAGCAGCGCGCGCCCGCTGCCGCGGAGGAACCCGAGCGCCCGGGAGACCGTCTCCGGGTCGACGGTGCCGCTCCAGGGGTCGGCCGCGAGCGAGCCGACCTGCAGGCCGAGGGCGTCGACCTCCAGGTGCGCGCAGCCGGCCACCGCGGCGTCCAGCGGGAAGCCGTACCAGGTCAGCCAGGCCAGCGGGACCTGGGGCGCCTCCTGGCGCAACCGGCGCAGCGCCGAGGGGTCGAACGCCGAGACCACCACCGGCCGGCTCAACGCCTCGTCGGCCACGACCGGGGCGAGCAGGGCCGCGGTGGTCCGCTCCGGCGGCCGCAGGCTGTCCTCGATGCAGGACTTCAGGTCCACGTTCACGCCGACCCACGGTGGCAGCCGCTCGAAGAGGGTGGCCAGCCGCATCGTGCCGCGGCGGTCGGTCACCTCCGCCGTCACCTCGGCCACGCGGGCGCCGTCGGGGTAGGCCGCGTCGTGCGCCACGACCAGGACGTCGTCGGCCGTCCGGCGCACGTCCGCCTCCACCCAGCCCACGCCGAGGCCGGCCGCGGTGGTGAACGAGGCCAGGGTGTTCTCGCGGTGGCCGGCCACGACCCCCCGCCCGAGCCCCCGGTGCCCGATGATTGCAGTCTCCTCCCCGAAGACCGCGGCCGGCGGTGGGGCGGTGCGCGGCATGAGGGGGCCTTTCGTCCGGGGACGCGTCCGGTCCACGCTCCCCGCGCCCCCGGGCGGTGGCAAGACTTCGTCCCGAAGCCCGCGAGGATGGGCACCGTGACGGAGCCGGGCGGCAACTGGGCGGGCAGCTACACCTACGGAGCGCGACGGCTGCACCGGCCGGGGACGCTGGAGCAGGTGCAGGAGCTGGTCGCCGCCGCGCCCCGGGTGCGCGTGCTCGGCTCCCGTCACTCGTTCACCGGCATCGCCGACTCCGCCGAGCTGATCTCCCTCGAGGCGCTGACCACCGCCACCGGGCTGCCCGCCGACGTGGCGGT
Organism: Geodermatophilus sp. SMS 5-13; assembly: GCF_059428245.1. Classification (NCBI taxonomy): domain Bacteria; kingdom Bacillati; phylum Actinomycetota; class Actinomycetes; order Geodermatophilales; family Geodermatophilaceae; genus Geodermatophilus; species Geodermatophilus sp. SMS 5-13. Next base: position 1,921,246 of record NZ_CP165729.1, on the reverse strand, counting down.
CGACCGCGCGGCGGGAACGGTCTCGTTCGGCGGCGGCCTCCGCTACGGCGAGCTGGCCCAGGTGCTGCGCGACGAGGGGCTGGCGCTGCACAACCTCGCCTCGCTCCCGCACATCTCCGTGGCCGGCGCGATCGCCACCGCCACGCACGGCTCGGGGGTGCGCAACGGCAACCTGGCCACCACCGTCGCCGCGCTCGAGCTGGTGACCTCGGCCGGCGAGGTGCTGCGCCTGGCCCGGGGCGACGCCGACTTCGACGGCGCGGTGGTCGGGCTCGGGGCGCTCGGCGCGGTCACCCGGATCACCCTGGACGTCGAGCCCGCCTTCGACGTCCGGCAGCGGGTGTTCGAGGGGCTGCGCTGGGACGCGCTGGAGGAGCACCTGGACGAGGTCCTGTCCTGCGGCTACAGCGTCAGCGTCTTCACGCGGTTCCGGGAGACCGTCGACCAGGTGTGGGTGAAGTCGCGGGCCGGGGAGCCGGAGCCGGACGACCTGTTCGGGGCGGTGCCGGCCGCGGTGGACCGGCACCCGATCCTCGGCCTGGACCCCACGCCGTGCACGCCGCAGCTGGGCCGGCCGGGGCTGTGGTCGGACCGGCTGCCGCACTTCCGCATGGGCTTCACCCCCAGCGCCGGCGAGGAGCTCCAGTCGGAGTACCTGGTGCCCCGCCGGCACGCCCTGGCCGCCGTCGACGCCGTCCGCGGCCTGGCCGGGCGGATCCGCCCGCTGCTGCTGGTCTGCGAGCTCCGCACCGTCGCCGCCGACCGGCTGTGGCTGAGCACCAGCTCCGACCGCGACTCCCTGGCCATCCACTTCACCTGGGCGCGCCGGCCGGCGGAGGTGACGGCGCTGCTGCCCGACCTCGAGCGCGCCCTCGCCCCGTTCGAGCCGCGGCCGCACTGGGGCAAGGTCTTCGCCGCCGGGGCCGCGGAGCTCGCCCCGCGGTACCCGCGGCACGCGGACTTCGTCCGGCTGGCCGAGGGGCTCGACCCGCGGGGTGCCTTCCGCAACGACTGGCTCGAGCGGCACGTCCTGGGCGGACGCTGACCGGTCAGGACGTCGGGCGGCCCGGCGGTGGCCCGCCCGGGCCGCCACCGAACGGCGCGCCGTCCCCGCCACCGGAGGGAGCCGTCGTCGTGTCGACGCCGACGGCGAGGGAGACGGTGTAGCCGCCGCGCACGTCGCCGGTGACGGTGCCGAGCTGCTTCGCGCCGCCGTCGTCGCCGAAGACGTTGTCGGTGGCGAGGCTGACCCGGGACAGGTTGCTCACCGACGCCTCGTAGCCCGACTGCTGGTACACCGTCTCGCAGACGTCCTGCGGCAGCGCGACCTGCGAGGTGGCGATCGCGTTCGAGGCGTCGGTGATGCTCGCCTGGTCGGGGTAGACCTCGAAGTGGATGTGCGGCCACCGGCCGTCGTAGCAGGCCGGGAAGATGCTGGCGAAGGTCACCGTGCCCGTCGCGTCGGCGATCTGCACGCCGCGCAGGAAGTTCTGGTCCTCGACGCCGTCGGAGTAGAGCGAGTAGCCGCCTTCACGGGTGCAGTGCCACACGTACACGGCCACCCCCTCGAACGGCACGCCGCCGCCGGCCAGGTCGGTGACGGTCAGCTGCAGCGTCATGGGGACGCCCTCCGCCGTCCCGGTGGCGTCGCCGAAGCTGGACCGGATGTCGCCGCGCACGATCCCGCTCTGCTCGAGCACGTCCGGCCCGTTGGAGCCGTCGCCGGGGTACGGGCCCGCGGTCTCGTCGGGGATCTCCCCGGCCGCGGTGCCCGCCGTCCCGGACGAGGAGGAGGACGCCGACGACGAGGACGCCGACGACGAGCTCGACCCGCCGGTGCAGGCCGCCAGGCCGACGGTCGCGGCGCCCAGGCCGAGGACCTGCAGGATCCGGCGCCGCGAGAGCAGGGTGCCGACGTCGAAGGCGAGCCCTTGGTCGACCAGCTCGTCGTCCGGCCGGGGCAACGGGCGGCCCTCGTAGCTGCGTCGCTGTTCCTGCACTGCTCCCCCATCGGTGTCGGATCGGTCGGGAACCAGCCTCGCCGCCCGGACGGTAGCGGGGCTGGACGGCGGCTGGGAGTTCGCTGGAAGGCTCAGGGCTCGCCGAGGACGGCGGCCAGGGTGAGCCGGTCGGCCCCCTCCCGGTCCACGACGGCGGCCGACGCGACGCCGGGGAACCGGGCGCCCGCCGCCTGCACGAGGACGTCGTCCCACCGCGCGACGTGGCGGGCCATGGCGCGCGGCGAGATCCGGCGGCCGCGGGCGGCCTGACCGCTGCGGGCGAGGCCGGGTGAGGCGTCGAGCAGCACCAGCCGCACCGACCGGCCCGCCTGCGCCGCGGTCCGCCGCACCGCCGTCCGCCACCGGTCGCTGGTCCACGGATCGGTGAGGACGACGACCGGCACGCCGCTGCGCAGCCCGCGCAGGACCCGCCGGCGGTGCCGCAGATGCACCCAGGGGCGGAGCAGCCGGTACGGCAGCGCCACCCCGGCGGCCCGCAGGCGCGCGGTGACCTGCTCGGAGTCGAAGCCGGCCACCCCCGCCGGTGCGCCGGCGAGCAGCCGGCGCAGCAGCGTCGTCTTGCCGCTGCCCGGCAGCCCGCCGATGACCACCAGGACGCCGCCGCCGCCGGCCGCGGCGGAGCGGAGCGGGGTCGGCGCGGGAACGGTCTGCACGGCGTCCTCCTCCATGTCCCTCCCCACGATCGGCACGAGCCCTGTGTCCCGGCTGGGCCGCTCCTGTGACTACGCGCAGGCGTCGCACAGCCGACCGCCAGCCGCGGCACAGACCCCGTCCCGGCGGGCGGCCGACAGTCAGGGCATGGACGACCGGCGAACCCGATGCACGTGGACGGCCGCGCTGGTGGCGGCCCTGGCCGCGGTCGCGCTGCTCACGCTGACACCGCAGGGGTCGGGGTGGGCCTGGGGCTCGCCGGCCGTGGAGCTGTGCTGGTACCTCACCGGCCTGGACTCGCGGGCCACGCTGCTCCAGCTGGTCGGCAACCTCGGCCTGCTCGCGGTGCCGGCCGCCCTCGCCGTCCTGCGGTGGCCCGCGCTCGGGCGGGTGTCCCTGCTCGCCGGCGCCGCGCTCGCCACCGGCGCATCGATCGAGCTGCTGCAGTGGGCACTGCCGCTGGGCCGGGTCGTCAGCCCGCTGGACGCCGTCCTCAACGCGACCGGCGCGGTCGCCGCGGGGGCGGCGGTGGTGCTGATCCGCGCCCTGCCTTCGGCAGCGGCAGCTACTTCCAGCGGTTGACGAACTCGACCGTCGCGGCGTTGACGTCCTCCGGGTTCGTGGCGCTGAGGAAGTGCCGGCCGCCGTCGACGACGCGGAGCGTGGCGTCGGCGCTGTTGACGAAGCGCTCGATCTCGTCCTGGGCGTTGGCGACGGAGTAGACCGGGTCGGCCGTGCCCTGCATCCACAGGACCGGGCACCGGACGCTGTCCAGCCGACCGTGCAGGCCGTCGCGGTCCCGCAGGTTGATGCTGCAGATCCGGAGACGCTGCCGTCCCGCATCGCCGGTGTAGTTCTGCTGGTGCGTCTCGTGCCAGAACGCGCGCTCCTCGGGCGGCACGTCACCGAAGCCCTCCGCGAGGACGGCGTCGACGAGCTCGACCGGGATCACCCAGTCGTCGCCGACGCTCCCGGCGAGGGCGTCGATGGCCGGCGTGCAGAAGTCGACCCCGTTCCAGCAGCCGAGGTCGCGGCTGCGCGGGCTCTCGAAGTCCATCGAGGTGCCGAGCGGGATGATCCCCTTCACGGTGCCAGGGGCGAGCATGGCCATGCGGGCCGCGATCCAGCCGCCCTGCGAGGTCCCCAGGACGAACGCCTCGGGGATGCCGAGCGCCTCGAGCACCTGCAGGTTCGCGATGGCCGAGTCCCAGTAGGTGAAGTGCTCGTACCCGGCGCGGGTGCGGCCGTGCCCGTACGGCTCGATCGCGAGCAGGTTGGCGGTGGCGGCGAGCTTCTCGTCCGCGAACTGGGGCCGGTACAGCTCGACGGAGGTGCTGAACGAGTTGACCAGCACCAGCGTCGGGAGCGAGGCGTCGTAGGCCTTGCCGAGCCGGTAGCCGATGGCCGAGGTGCCGAGGTGGGGCACCGTGATCGTCTCTGCGCTGCTCATGATCTCTCCCTGCCGTGAGGGACTCCGGGGTGAGCCCGGCCATCGTGGCGTCGCGCCCACCACCCGGTCAATCAGCTCCCGTCAGCCGGCGCGACCACGTAGATCTGCGCCTCGACGACACCGGTGGCGGTGTGGACCGTGGTGAGGACCCGCGCGTAGCCACGCCCCTCGAAGTCGTCCAGCCGGGTCCAGTGCGCCGGCAGGTCGGCCGACTCCAGCACCTGGACGTCGATGGCCGGGCCGTCGGGATCGAGGACGAGCGCGGGATAGCCGAGGGGGGCGCCCCAGCCGGCCTCGACGAGCCGCCCCTGCACCTTCCCCGCGAACCAGCGGCCACCGAGTCCGGCGACGTGGTGGTGGTTGGGCCGGCCGGGCGCGAGGCTGCCGTAGGTCGCGAGCCGGTGGTCTGCGTTCATCCCGCCGTCCTTCCAAGATCACCTCGGGTGCGCCGGTGCCTCGCGATCGCCGAGGCACCGCTGCACCCGAGGTGATCATGAAGCCGGGCCGGGCACGAGCCCCGCTCAGTTGATGCAGCTCTGGTCCTCGGCGGTGCGCAGGTCCTCGCCCTGGACCTCGTCCGGCGCGGGCTCGGCGGTGGTCTGCGCCCCGACGCCGGTGAAGTCCGAGCCGAGGACGAGCTGCACCGTCCCGGAGGTCAGGGCGTCGTCCGCCTCGGTGACCGAGCCGGGGATCTGCGCGGCCACGGTGGCGGCCTCGGCCTCGTCGCCGGGCGCGTACCGGACCAGCGTCCGGGTGTGGTCGGCCGTGTCGGCGTTGCCCGTGCCGGTGACCGTGAAGCCGGCCGCCTCGAGCTCGCCCTCGGCGCCGGCCGCCAGCCCGGGGACCCCGGCGCCGTTGAGCACCTCGACGCTCACCGTGGACGGGTCCACGGTCGCCGGGGCCTCGGCCGGCGCACCCGCCGGCGCCTCGGGCTCGGCCGACAGCTGCGAGAAGAACCGGTGCAGGGTCTCCTCGTCCTCGAGCCGGACGATGGAGCCGACCCCGTCGAGGTTCTCGTCGCCGACGTAGGGCACGGTCTGGAAGGTGATGCTGCCCAGCGTCACCGACTGCATCTGCCGCGCGAGCTGGAACAGGTCCAGGTCCCGGTCGACGGTCAGCGCCTTCGCGGCCGCCTCGACGAGCTTCCGCTGCCGGCCCAGGTCGAGGAGCACGTCCTCGGACAGGATGTTGCGCAGCACGCCGGCGATGAAGACCTGCTGGCGGACGATCCGGTCGTAGTCGCCGCGGCCGTTGGGGCCCAGGTTGTGCCGCTGCCGGACGAACTTCAGCGCGTCCGCGCCGGAGATGGTCTGCTTCCCCGCCGGGAAGAAGGCGCCGGAGTACTCGCGGTCGTCCACGGCCGCGCAGAGGTTGACCTCGACGCCGCCGACGACGCTGGTGAGCTCGAAGAAGCCGAGCAGGTCGACCTCGGCGTAGTGGTCGATCCGCAGCCCGGTGAGGCCGCTGATCGTCTGCACGAGCAGCTGCGCGCCGGCGGCCTGCTTGTCGGCCTCCGGGGCGCTGTCGTCCACCGAGCCGTAGCCGTCGGCGTAGGCGGCGTTGAGCTTGCCCTTGCCGTGGCCGGGGATGTCCACGTAGGAGTCCCGCGGGAAGCTGACGAACGACGCCCGGGAGCCGTCGGCCGGCACGTGCACCAGGATCATCGTGTCGGTGTTCATGCCGGAGTCGGTGCCGGCGCTGAGCTCGGCCAGCTGCTCCTCGGTGAGGTCCGCCCGGCTGTCGCTGCCGACCAGCAGCAGGTTCATCGCCTCGGGCGCGTCCCCGGTGTCCTCGTTGCCGCTGGCGGGGATGGCGTCGGTGCGGTTGATGCCCGCCTCGGCGACCTGGCCCAGGTACCAACCCCAGCCGGAGGTGACCAGGACCGCCGCGGAGACCAGGCCGGCGAGCACGCGCGCGGCGACGGTGGCCCGCCGCGTGCGGTGCGGGCCGCCGGACCGGCCCAGCCGCGGGTCCAGGCGGGGCGGCAGCGGCCGGCCGCCGGGCTTCCCGGGCTTCCCGGGCTTCCCGGGCGGAACGGGCGTGTTCGGGCTCACCGAGGCGTCCTCTCCTGTCCGGGTCACGCGAGGGGCGCCCAGGCAGGGTAGGGCGGACGTCCCTCCCAGCGGGGCCGAGGAGACGCCGAAACGACAAGTCCGCTCGGGCGCATGTCGCCATGCGCGGTACTCGCCGCGGGAGGTGCCGTACGGGCGGACGCCGGACGGTCACACGCGGTGCTCGGACGCCGACGACCGCCCGGGCCGGCGCCCGGAGCGGTCGTCGTGGGGAGAAGGGCAGGCGTCAGTCGGTCGCGATCAGCGAGTCGACGTCGACGGTCTCCTCGGTGATGCCGTACTTCGTCATCAGCTCGGCGACCTCCTTGATCGAGTCGACGTTCATCTCCTCCGGCCAGGCCGGCAGGTTCATGTCCGCCGCGACGTCCGCCGTGATCTGCGTGTAGGTCGTGACGATGCGCCGCACCTCGTCGGGGTTGTCGCTGGCGTACTTGAGCGACTCCTGGATCGCGGCCTGGAAGTCGTCGACGACGTCCGGGTTCTGCTGGATGTACTGCTCGGTGGTGAAGTACGTGGCCACCGTCAGGTCGTCGACGGCCTCGGCGCAGTTCGCCGCGACCTGCGGGGCACCCTGGGCCTTCGCCGCGCTGAGGAACGGCTCCACGACCTGCGCCGCGTCGATGTTGCCGTTCTGCAGGGCCGCGCCCATGTCCGGGAAGGGCAGCTCGACGAACTGGATGGTCGACTGGTCGCCACCGGCGTCCTCCACGACCTTGCGCGTCGTGACCTCGTTGATGTTCTTGAGCGTGTTGATGGCGACCTTCTTGCCGGCCAGGTCGGCGGCCGACTGGATCGGGCTGTCGCCCGGGACGACGATGCCGCAGAAGTCGGTCTCCGGGTCCCCGGTGGAGGACACGCCCTCGGCCACCATCCGCAGCGGGATGTTCTGCGAGCCCGCGAGCAGCGTGGACGTGACGTTGCCGAAGGCGAACTGGAAGTCGCCGGCGACGACACCCGGGACGGCGGCCGCACCGCCGGTCAGCTGCGTGAGCTCCAGCTCCAGACCGTGGTCGGCGAAGAAGCCCTGCTCCATGCCGAGGTAGATCGGTGCGACGTCGGTGATCGGGATGACGCCCACCGCGATCTGGGTGGTGCCGCCCGACCCACCTCCGGACGACGAGCCGCCCCCGCTGCTGGCGGAGCCGCAGGCGGCGGTGGCGAGGACCGACAGGACGGCGATCGGGGCGAGGACTCTGCGCATCTGCGCTCCTTTGCATAGGCGGTACCGCGCAGCCTGGCGCGAGCGTGCGCGCCGGGCTAGGTGGTTCGCCAGGCCACCGCGAGCTCGTTGCGCTGCCCGAAGCGCTCGAGGTGGCTGCCCAGCACGTGCTGGATGCGGGCCAGCGTCTCCTCGTCGGGCGCCTCGGCGCGCAGGGTCAGCACGCCGTCCCCGACGACGACCGTCCCGACCCCGTCGCCGATCGCGGCCCGCGACGTGTCGCCGTCGATCTGCCAGGTCAGCCGGCGGCCGAGGTGGCTCACCAGCTGCTTGGCGTAGCGGGCCGGCGCGTCCGTGGCGACCTCGGCGGTCGCGGAGAGCGCCGTCGCGGCCGCGTCCCGCAACTCGATCAGCAGGTCGCGGGCCGCGGGCGCGATCCGCGCGGGCACGCCCAGCTCCTCGAGCTGCTCCGTCGCCGCCGTCATCTCGTCCGCGCGCCGGCGGGCGTGCGCGTGCGTGCCGTCGACCAGCCGGTCGACGGTCCGCGCGTCGAACGAGGTGAGCTCCGCGGCGATGTTCTCGCGCAGCCAGTCCGCGCAGCCCGCGGCCTCGGCCGCCCGCAGCGCCTCCACCACGGACGCGGCGAGCCCCTTGTAGAAGACGCTGCGCAGCAGCTTGCGCGAGATCGCCGTCCCGGCCGGGCCGGGCTGGACCGTGACCTCGGCACCCAGCGGTCCCAGCAGCGACGCGTAGCGCTCCGCGGCCTCGCCGGAGACCAGCATCGGCGTGCGCAGCCCCTTGCCCGGCACCGGCGACATCAGCGCGACGTCGACGACGGGGATCTCCCCCGCCTTCTCGGCCAGCGCGACCTTGAGCCCCGGCGACCCGGTGTTCAGGTCGGCCCACAGCGTGCCGGGCCGCAGCCCCGGCAGCGCGTTGACCAGCGCGGTCATCGCGTCGTGCGAGCTGTTCACGCTGAGCACGAGGTCGGCGTCGGCCACCGCCTCGGCCTCGCTGCCACGCGGCGCCACGCCGTCCACCGTGATCGGCTTCGGGTCGTACCCGCGGACGTCGGCGCCCGCGGCGACCAGGTCGCGGGCGATCTCCGAGCCGGCCTCGCCCAGCCCCAGGACGGCGATCCGCGGGCTCACGGGGTGACCTCGACCGGCGGGGTGCCGTGGGTGTGGAAGCTCTCGATCGTCTTCAGCCCCCAGGCCTGGCCCTTGGCGCGCTCGGCCTCGGTCCAGTTCACCGGCTGCCAGTCGGGTGCGAGCACCAGGCGGGCGCCGGCGTTGCACAGCTCGATCCGGTTGCCGCCGGGCTCGTAGACGTAGAGGAAGAACGTCTGCTGGATGGCGTGCTTGTGCGGGCCGGTCTCGATGTGCACCCCCTGCTCCAGCGCGAGGTCCGCGGCGCGCAGGATGCCGTCGCGGGTGTCGACGGCGAACGCGATGTGGTGCAGCCGGCCGGGCGTCTGCGTCCGGTCGCGGGTCCAGACGGCGTCGTAGCCCTTGTTCGTGAACGTCGTCCAGGTGCCGGCGATCGTGCCGTCGTCGAGCACGATCTGCTCGGTGACCAGCGCGCCGAGGGTGTCGCGGAAGAAGTCGCGGTTGGCCACCGGCTCGACCCCGAGCCAGTTGACGTGGTCCAGCCGGCGCACCGCGACGCCGTGGTTCGGGTAGGCCTGCGCCTGGTTCTTCAGGGAGGGCGTCAGGTCGGCCGGCGGGTCGTACCACTCCGACTCGTAGTACAGCCCCAGCTCGTGGCCGTCCGGGTCGGTGAACAGGTAGGTCGGCCCGTAGCCCGGGTCGCCGTCGGCCCAGCCGATGCCGCGGCCGGCCGCCTCGATCTCCTTGACCCGGCGCTCCAGCGCCTCGGGGCTCGCCGCGCGCAGGTTGGTGCGGCCCACGCCGGAGGTGGTGTGGGCGGTCAGCTTGATCGTCGTCGTCTCGTAGTCGTCCCACGCGCGCAGGAAGACCGAGTCGCCGGCCTCCCCGGTCTGCGTCAGCCCGAGGTAGCGGGTGAAGAACTCGACGCTCTCGTCGAGCACCGCCGTCCGGAGCTCGACGTGGGCGAGGTGGGCGATCTCGTGCAGGAGGGGCATCGGGTCTCCGAGGGTGGGTCGGGCGGGTGAGCTCAACGCGGGTAGGCGGTGCCGTCGAAGAGCTTGCGTGCGGTGCGGACGACGCCCGAGCGGACGACGCGCGGCGGCGTGACCGAGCTGTCGACCTCGACGTCGACGAGCAGGTGGCCGGTCGGGTGCTCGACGTCCACCCGCGAGGCCGGCCAGCCGGCGGTCAGCTCGGAGCCGACCGCGCCGGGCAGCAGCATCCCGGTGACGACGCTGACCGCGGCCAGGACGCCGATCGAGCTGTGCGGCTGCACCGGGATGAACGAGCGGGTGCAGACCTGGCCGCCGTCGCGCGCCGGGGCCAGCAGCGCCGTCTTCGGCACGCTGGACCCGGTGACGTCGCCGAGCCCCATGAGCTGGCCGGCCTTGACCCGGAAGGCGTCGATCCGCGCGAGCAGCGCGGCGTCGGCGGCCAGCGCCTCGTGCGACTCGTAGCCGGTGAGCCCGAAGGACTCCGCGATCGCCACGACGACGGCCATCCCGTTGTCGACGCAGGTGACGTCGATGCCGTCGACGGTGTCGCGCACGGAGCCGGTGGGCAGCAGCCGGCCGGTGCTCGACCCCTCCGTGTCGGTGAAGGAGAGCGACACCGGCGCGGCGGTACCGGGGACGCCGGCGATGGCCACGTCGCCGCGGTACTCCACCCGGCCGCCCGGGGTCGGGAACGTGGCGACGGCGACGCTGTCGGAGTTGACCATCCGGATCCGCACGCTGGTCTCCCCGTCGCCGGCCGGGACCAGCCCGCGCTCGACGGCGAACGGCCCGACGCCGGCCAGGATGTTGCCGCAGTTCTGCCGGTCACTGACCGTCGCCTCGTCGACGCCGAGCTGCAGGAACAGGTAGTCGACGTCCACGTCGGGCCGGTCCGACGGCGAGACGACGGCGACCTTGCTGGTCAGCGAGGTGGCGCCGCCGAGGCCGTCGATCTGCCGCGGATCCGGGGTGCCCATCAGCCGCAGCAGCAGGTCGTCGCGCTCGGCCGGGTCGGCGGGCAGGTCGCTCGCCTCGACGTACAGGCCGCGCGAGGTGCCGCCGCGCAGCATCGTGGCGCGCACGCCGGTGTCGTCGTAACTCATCCGTTCGCCCACTTCTCGTAGGGCACGTACTCGATGCCGAAGTCGGGCAGCTTGTCGCGCAGGCCGTAGCGGTCCAGCCCCAGCTGCCCCTGCTGGAACGCGGCGCGAGTCGCGGACTCCTTGTCGGTCCGCGCCTGCGACGCGGTGAGCGCCCGCGGCACGTCGGCACGGGGCACGACCATCACCCCGTCGTCGTCGGCGAGGACGACGTCCCCCGGGGAGATGGTCTGCCCGCCCAGGACGATCGGGACGTTGACCGCGCCGGCAGTGGCCTTGACCGAGCCCTGCGCGCTGACCGCCGGCGACCAGGCCGGGAAGCCCATCTCGCGCAGCTCGGCGACGTCGCGCACGCCGCAGCCGAGCACGACCCCGCGCACGCCGCGGTGCGCCAGCCCGGTGGCGAACAGCTCGCCGAACAGCCCGTCGGTGGACGGCGAGTTGGTCGCGACCACGAGCACGTCGCCGGGCCGGCACTGCTCGACCGCGACGTGGATCATCAGGTTGTCCCCCGGCCAGCACAGCACCGTGACGGCGGTGCCGCCGATGCGGGCCCCGGCCCAGGCCGGCCGGAACGCCGGGCCCAGGTAGCCGACCCGGCCCAGCGCCTCGTGCACGGTGGCCACCCCGAAACCGCCGAGGGTCTGCGCGTCCCCGATGTCGGCGCGCGGCGGGTCGGTGACGACGACGTTCCTCATGCGGGTCCTCCTGCGGTGGGTTCGTTCAGCGTGGGTTCGGACAGCGCGGCGATCACGCTGCGGAAGTGGGCTCCGGACGCGGCCGCGGCGCGGTCGGCGTCGCCGTCGGCCACCGCGTCCACGAGGGCGGTGAGCTCGGCCAGGCTGACCTGCGGGCGGCCCGGCCGGAGGGAGAGCCGGAACTGGTGGCGCACCAGCTGGGCCTGCAGCCGGTCGATCAGCCCCGCCGCCACCGGCTGGCCGGCGGCGTCGTGCAGCTGGCCGTGCAGCTGCTGGATGAGCGCCGAGTACTTCAGCAGGTCGCCGCCGTCGACGGCCGCGCGCATCCGGTCCAGCTGGGCGCGCAGCCGCTCGACGTCGTCCGTGGTGACGCGCTCGGCGGCCTTGCGGGCGATCAGGCCCTCGAGGGCCATCCGGCACTCGGTGATCGCGACGGCCTCCTCGGCCGAGACGATCCGCACGCGGGCACCGCGGTTCGGGATGCGCTCGACCAGCCCCTCGGCGGCCAGCGCGTCGATCGCCAGCCGGACGTTGCTGCGGCTGACGCCGAGCAGGGCCACGAGGTCGGCCTCGACCAGACGGTGCCCGGGCGCCATGTCGCCGTCGGTGATCGCGGCGCGCAGCCGCTGCTCGGCGAGCAGCCGGCCGGCGCCGGGGTCGGTCACCGGCCGGCCGCCGTCAGGGCGGCGTCGAGGCGGGGGTAGACCCGGCGGACGTTGCCCTCGTAGACGGCGGCGCGCGCCGCGTCGTCCAGGCTCGAGGCCTCGAGGTAGCGGCGGGTGTCGTCGAAGTGGTGCCCGGTCCGCGGGTCGATGCCGCGGACCGCGCCGACCATCTCCGAGCCGAACAGGATGTTGCCGGTGTCGATCACGTCGAGCAGCAGGTCGATCCCCGGCTGGTGGTAGACGCAGGTGTCGAAGAAGACGTTGCGCATCACGGCGGTCTCGACCGCGGGCTGCTTCAGCATGTCGGCCAGGCCGCGGTAGCGGCCCCAGTGGTAGGGCACCGCTCCCCCGCCGTGCGGGACGACCAGGCGCAGGTCCGGCAGGTCGGCGAACAGGTTGCCCTGCACCAGCTGCATGAACGCCGTCGTGTCGGCGTTGATGTAGTACGCGCCGGTGGCGTGGAAGGCCGGCACCGCCGAGGCCGAGACGTGCACCATCGCCGGCACGTCGAGCTCGACCATCGCCTCGTAGAACGGGTACCAGGTCCGGTCGGTGAGCGGCGGCGCGGTCCAGTGCCCGCCGCTGGGGTCGGGGTTGAGGTTGCAGCCGACGAAGCCGAGCTCCTCCACGCAGCGGCGCAGCTCGGCGATCGAGCCCTCGATCGGCGCGCCCGGCGACTGCGGCAGCTGCGCCACACCGATGAACCGGTCGGGGAACAGGCCGACCACGCGGTGGATCAGGTCGTTGCAGCGGCGCGCCCACTCGAGGCTGACCGCGGCGTCGCCGACGTGGTGCGCCATCGCCGACGCGCGCGGCGAGAAGACGGTGAGGTCGATGCCGCGCTCGTCCATCAGCCGCAGCTGGCTGGACTCGATCGTCTCGCGGATCTCGTCGTCGCTGATCGACGGGTACGGCTCCGGGGAGACCCCGGCGTGCCAGGCCGCCACCTGCTCCTCCCGCCAGGCGGTGTGCGCCGCGGGCGCGGTCGTGTAGTGGCCGTGGCAGTCGATGATCATGCTTCTCCCCCGTCGGTCCGAGCAGCCGGCCCGCCCAGCCTCGAGGGTGTCGACCAGATTGTCAACAATCTCGCCGACACTGTCGGGGACCCAGAGGCGAGCCCCAGCCTGCGCACAGCTTCGGCCGGGAACGTGCGAGCCGCACACCGAGCGAGCCGAGCAGGGGGACGACATGACCGAGGGAACCGCGACCGCCGAAGGGGCCGCGCCCGGGCCGCGCATCCGCGCCTCGGACGCCGACCGGACGGCGACCGTGGCCGTTCTCCACGACGCGGTGGGACGGGGCCTGCTCACCGCCGAGGAGGGCGGGGACCGGATGGCCGCCGCGCTGGAGGCCCGCTTCCTCGACGAGCTGCCGGCCCTGACCTCCGACCTCCCGCGCGACGCCGTCCCCACCGCGCCCGGCTGGCGCGCCGTCGGCTCGATGGCCGCGGCCCAGGCGCGCACCGAGCTGCAGGGCGGCCTGCGCTCGCGGCGCGTGGTGGTCGCCGCCCTGGCCGCCGTCCTCGCCGTCCTGCTGGTCGTCCTGCTCGTGGCGCTCGCCGTGCACGGCCTGGCCGACGGCGGCTTCGAGCCGCGCGCCGGCTTCCGCGGCCGGTAGCGGCCGCCGTCCTCAGAAGATGCTGTAGCCGCCGTCGATCACGACCGTGGTCCCGGTCTGGTAGGACGACGCGTCGCCGGCGAGGTAGACGGCGATCCCGCCGAACTCCTCGGGCCGGCCCCACCGCCCGGCGGGCACCCGCGGGATGACCTTCTCGGCGAAGGCGGGGGCCTCCTGGGCCGCCGTCGTCATGTCGGTGGCGATCCAGCCCGGCAGCACCGCGTTGACGCGGATGCCGTGGCGGGCGAGCTCCACCGCCGACGACCGGACCAGCGCGGTGAGCCCGGCCTTGGCCATGCCGTAGGCGTGGTTGCGGCCGGCGCCCTCGATGGCGGCCAGGCTGGCCACGGCGATGATCGACCCGCCCGGCCGGCCGCGCTGCGCCCGGTCGGCCATCACCCGCGCGCATTCGCGCACCGTCCAGAAGGCGCCGTCGAGATTGGTCGCCATCGTGGTCCGGTAGTCCGCCGTGGACGCCGTGACGAGCGGGGCCAGCGGGGGCGCCACGCCCGCGTTGACGACGGCGACGTCCAGGTCGCCGAGCAGCTCGAGGGTGTCGCGCAGGCCGTCGGTCACGGCGGCCTCGTCCGAGACGTCGACCTGCAGCGCGTGCGCCACGCCGCCCGCCCCGGTGATGGAGTCCGCGGCGCTGCGCACCTTCTGCGCGTTCCGCCCCCACAGGGCGACCGCGGCCCCGGCCTCGGCCAGCGCCCGGGCCATGGCCAGCCCGATGCCCGAGCCACCGCCGGTCACCAGCGCCGTCCGGCCGCTGAGGTCGAACAACGAGCTCACGCCGTTCCTCTCCGCTTGCATCAGTAGGTGCAGATCTCGACCAGGTTGGCGTCCGGGTCGCGGACGTAGACGCTGCGCATCGGGCCGAGCGCCCCGGTCCGGTCGACCGGACCCTCCTCGATCGGCACGCCGCAGGCGGCCAGGTGCCGCTCGACGTCGTCCAGCGGGGACTCGGTGACGAAGCACAGGTCGCCGCTGCCCGGGGTCGGGTGCGCCGCCTTCGGCTCGAACTCCCGCCCGGCCTGGTGCAGGTTGATCTTCTGGCGCCCGAACGTCAGGGCGCGCCGGCCGGCCCCGAAGGTCTCCTCCCGCATGCCCAGCACCCGCGTGTAGAAGCCGACCGTCCGGTCGATGTCGGCCACGGTGAGCACCAGGTGGTCCAGGCGGTCGATCTGCACGACGAGAGTCCTACCGCACCCCCACCTGGGCCGTCCCGCCGGCACATCCCCCACAAATTTGGGGTCGGCCGACCCCATGGACGCGTCTGCCGGGCCGCGCCCCGTGACCTCGATGCTGCTCCTCAGCACGGGCCAGCAGGTCCGGAACGAGCCGGGGGGCGATGAGGTGCACCAGGACGACGCGAGCGCGGGCGGCTGCCCGTTCAGCGGGGCGAAGCCGGCCAGCGGCGTGGGCCGGCGCGGCTTCCTCGCCGGGGCGATGGCCACGGCGATGGTGCCGGCC
The DNA here is from genome assembly GCF_059428245.1 of Geodermatophilus sp. SMS 5-13. Lineage (NCBI taxonomy): Bacteria > Bacillati > Actinomycetota > Actinomycetes > Geodermatophilales > Geodermatophilaceae > Geodermatophilus > Geodermatophilus sp. SMS 5-13. The sequence goes on along the minus strand of NZ_CP165729.1, from coordinate 1,906,236 downwards.
GTCGGCTGGTTCGGCGGGACGGCGCGGGCGGCGGACGAGCCGGTCCCCACCGACCCCGCCACGACGACCGACGCCACCGCGCCGGCGCCCGCGCCGGCGCCCACCGAGGTTCCCGCGGAGCTCGGGGCGCACGCGGTCGGTGACCCGCGCGGCGCGACCGTCGCCGTCAAGGTGAACCGGAAGGTCGAGGCCCGCTTCGGCCTGATGTTCAAGGACCTGCCGCCGTTCGCGCCGACCGACGGGCTGCTGCGCAACCTGGCCGTGAGCATGAACGACGGCAAGGCACCGCTGCACGACGTCAAGTTCAGCGAGGGGAAGTTCGACAACCCGGCGATCCCGGCCGGCTACGTGTACTTCGGCCAGTTCGTCGACCACGACATGACCCTGGACAAGACGCCACTGACGCAGAAGCTCCAGGACCCGCTGGCGATGCGCAACTGGGACACCCCGTGGTTCGACCTGGGCAGCGTCTACGGCAAGGGCATCAAGGGCAGCCCCGAGCTCTACGACCAGGACCCGGCCAAGTACGGCTGGCTCAAGGTCGTGGAGCACGACGGCCTGACCGACGTGCCGCGCGACGAGGTCGGCGCTGCCTACCTCGGGGACCCGCGCAACGACGAGAACCTCATCGTCAACCAGGTGCACATGATCTTCATCAAGCTGCACAACAAGTTCATGTCCCAGGGCATGACCTACCTGCAGGCGCAGCGGCAGACCCGGTGGCACTACCAGTGGCTGATCGTCAACGACTACCTGCCGCGCATCGTCGGCAAGGACGTCGTCACCAGCCTCATCAAGCGCGACGGGACGATCAAGTTCTTCGGGACGTTCTACAAGCCCGAGCACCCCGAGAACCCGTACATGCCGATCGAGTACGCCGGCGCCGCCTACCGGTTCGGGCACAGCATGATCCGCGCCGAGTACGAGATGCAGGACGGCCACACCGTGCCGATCTTCGGCCCCGACGGCTACGAGGACCTGCGCGGCAACCGGCCCATCCCGGCCAACCTGTGGGCCGACTGGAACTACTTCTTCGAGATCCCGGGTCTCGAGCCCCCGGACGACCGCAACATGTCCCGGCGCATCGACAGCAACCTGTCGCTGCCGCTGTTCACGCTGCCGTCGACGGTCGTCGCGCCCACCACCAAGGCGATCGTCGCGCTGGCCGAGCGCAACCTGCTGCGCGGCAAGCGGCTCGGCCTGCCCTGCGGCCAGGACGTGGCCACCGCCATGGGCGTCACCCCGCTGACCAATGCGCAGCTGGGTCTCACCCAGCCGGGCTGGGGCGGCAAGGCGCCGCTCTGGTACTACGTGCTCAAGGAGGCCGAGCTGCTCAACCAGGGCCGCAAGCTCGGCCCGGTCGGCGGCCGGATCGTGGCCGAGGTGATCCTCGGCATCATGGCGCTGGACCCGGACTCCTACTTCAACGCCAAGCCGGGCTTCCAGTGGCAGGAGACGAAGAAGATCGGCGACGTGATCCTGCTCGCCGACGCTCTCGACCCGCGCTCGCGGATCATCCCGCCCGAGGACGCGCCGGACACCGTGCCCGACGTCGGGACCGGGCCGGAGCCCCTGGACCCCGCGGAGCAGATCAACCCGGAGGCGACCTCCCCGGTGGACTCCCTCACGCTGATCGAGTGAGCCCGCGCGCGCCGGAGTGAGATCCGGGCAGCCGGAAGGCGATCCGCCGGGTTACGGTGCGCGATCAGAGGGCGAGGGCGTGCGAACGGAGGGGACAACGATGTCTCGTGCTGTCGTGACCGGAGGGGCCGGCTTTCTCGGCTCCCACCTGTGCGAGGCGTTGCTGAACCGCGACATCGAGGTGCTGTGCCTCGACAACTTCCTCACCGGCACGCCGGCCAACGTGGCGCACCTGATGGAGCACCCCGGCTTCCGGCTGGTCCGCGCCGACGTCAGCGACTACGTCCACGTGCCGGGGCCGGTGGACCACGTCCTGCACTTCGCCTCCCCCGCCTCGCCGATCGACTACGCCGAGCTGCCCATCCACACGATGAAGGTCGGCTCGATCGGGACCCTGCACACCCTGGGCCTGGCCAAGGAGAAGGGCGCCCGGTTCCTGCTCGCCTCGACGTCGGAGGCCTACGGGGACCCGCTGATCCACCCGCAGCCGGAGACCTACTGGGGCAACGTGAACCCGGTGGGCCCGCGCGGCGTCTACGACGAGGCCAAGCGCTTCGCCGAGGCGCTGACGTCGGCCTACCGGCGCACGCACGGCGTCAACACCGCGATCGTGCGGATCTTCAACACCTACGGCCCGCGCATGCGGCCGCGCGACGGCCGGGCCATCCCGACGTTCATCCGGCAGGCGCTGGCCGGCGAGCCCCTGACCGTCGCCGGTGACGGCAGCCAGACCCGCTCTGTCTGCTACGTCAGCGACCTCGTCGAGGGCCTGGTCCGCTTCCTGCTGTCGTCGGAGACGGGGCCGATGAACATCGGCAACCCGCACGAGATCCCGGTGATCGACCTGGCCCGGCGGATCAAGGAGCTGACCGGGTCGGACTCGCCGATCGAGTTCATCCCCCGGCCGGAGGACGACCCGACGGTCCGCCAGCCCGACATCGGCTACGCCCGCCGGGCGCTGGGCTGGGAGCCGCAGGTGGCCCTCGACGAGGGCCTCAAGCGCACGATCGAGTGGTTCTCCCAGCACCCGGACCTGGTGACCGCCCGCTGAGAAAGGACCCCCTTAACGGCGGCGCAGCGCCCTCGCGGCCGCGACGGCGCCGGCGGCGAGGACCAGCCCGGCGACGACGCCGATCAGCACGCTCTGCGTCATCGAGCCGTTCGCCCGGTCCTCCGGCAGTTCGGCCGCCTTGCTGACGTAGGCCAGCGACGCGGGGTCCTCCATCACCTTCAGGTCGATGTCCAGGCTGGAGATCTGGGTGTTCAGCCGGCGCAGCTCGGTCTCCACCGGGTCGAGCTCCGGCGCCAGCGTGCGCTGGATCTGCAGCCGCTGGTTGAGCAGCCGGGACAGCTCCACGGGGTCGGTCTCCGTGGCCACGGCCTCGTCCAGGGCGGCGACCGGCTGGAGGATCTCCTGCTGCCGTGCCGCCAGGGCGTCCCGGTTGCCGACCAGCAGGTCGCGCAGCGCCGTGGCCTGCGCGACGTCGCTGTCGTGCCGGGCCTTCACGTAGGTCTCCGCCCAGGTCTGCGCGGCCTCCTGGGCCGCCCGCTTGGTGGCGGCCTCGGCCGAGAACACCAGGCCGCTGGAGTCCAGGGCGGTGGCGCTGCGCACCTCGACCTCGGCGTCGTCACCCGCGGCGTCGGTGGCGAGCTTCTCGAACGCGTCGCCCTGCACGTACACGAGCTCCGAGCCGGTCGAGCGGACCAGTGCCGCGCCCGAGCTGCCGCTGGTCCGCGGGAACAGCTGCTGGCTGTCCTCCGTCCGGATCAGCACCTCGGCCTCGGAGCGGTACACCGGGTCGATGACGTACAGCGAGCCGATGGCCACCCCGAGCACGACGAGGAAGGTCACCAGCGCCAGCCACCAGTAGCGGCGCAGCGCGGCCAGGTAGTCGCGCAGTCCGGGCTCCGAGTCGTACGACTCGGGGTCGCGGTGGACGCCGCCGGTCCGGTCGGCGGACGAGCGCGACGTCTCGTCGGCGGCAGTCTCTAGCACGGCGGTCAAGGTACCGGGACGGCAGCCATTACGGGAGAACCCCGACCGTCACGTGTCCCATGCGGTCAGTGATCGTCCGAGCAGCCCGGCGAGCGACGCGTTCGGCTCGGCGAACGTCTCCCTCAGCCGGACGGCGGTCTCCGCGGCCATCGGCGGGAAGGACGCCGGCCCCTCGTTGAGCCGATTGACCAGGTGGCGGGCGCGGTACAGCGTCCGGCTCGGGACCCGGGCGGCGACCCGGCGCAGCGGGCTGCCGGGCCGCTGGACCGCGAGGAAGGCCCGGGCGAACCGGGCCGACCGGGGTGCCCGCCCCTCGTTGTGCCCCCGGGTCACGTCCGGTTCGTAGGGCGCGAGCCCGGCCAGGTCGAACAGCTCGGCGCAGATCTCCCGCGCGCCCCTGCGCAGGTCGTCGGAGAGGTAGATGCGCAGCCGCTCCGCGGGCACGGCGTCGAGCAGCGCGCGCACGTGCGGCGCGTAGACCCCGTTCCCGACGTACTGCATGTCCCGCGCCTGGGGCGGCGAGCTGACCGCGCGGCCCGCCTCGCGGGCGAGGCCGTCCTCGAAGGTGGCGGCGTCCTCCCAGCCGCGCAGCCGGGCGTAGTGGAAGTGCGAGTACGCCCGCGGGACCGGGTTGCGGAGGACGGCGACCACCACCGCCGGCGTGGCGTCCACGATGCGGCGCACCGCGACGGGGTCGTACATCGCCATCGTGTGCTTGGCGACCAGGGGGCCCTCCCCCACCGACGGCGGGAAGTACTTCTCGACCGCGTGCCCCCAGCCCTGGGCGAACTCGTCGTCCCGGCCGAAGAACGGCATCTCCCGGTGCACGTGGCTGCGGACGTCCGGATGGCCGGCCAGGTACTGGAACAGCGCGGTGGAGCCGCTCTTGGGCGCACCGACGATCATCAGCCTCGGCCCGGGACGCATTCGGGGGATGGTAGGGCCCGACAGCCCGGAAACGCGGCTCCGCTGAGCTACCCTCGCCCCGCCGTACCGCCGTCGGGGGACGGCGGACGCCCGGAGGAGTGCGGTGAGTTCCTCGAACGACAGGCGGGCGCGATCGTGATCGTGCCGCTGCTGGCCGTGGCCGCGTCCTTCGTCGTCTGGGCGCTGGTCTACCGGAGTGTGGTCCGCCACCCGCTGGACGCGATGGCCCTCACCCTCTACTACCTGGCGCTGCAGCTGCTGTGGCGGCCGCTGATGCTGGCCTCGGGGCTCGACACGCCCTTCCCCACGGTGCTGTTCGAGGACCGCGACACCGAGACCCTGATCCTGCAGGCCCAGGCGATCGTCGTGCTGTTCCTGCTGGCCCTGTGGGCCGGCGCCCGCCTGCTCACCCCGCTGGTGCGGCCGGTGTCGGTGATCTTCCCGCAGTCCCGCGGCCCGCTGTCCCCGCGGACGCTGGTGATCCTCACCGTCGTCCTGACCGGCGTCGCCTTCGCCGCGACCGTCGCGCTGTGGATCCGCTACGGCGGGCCGGCCGGGCTGCTGCAGGCGTCGAAGGTCGACCGGGACCTCGCCGACAGCCGGGCGCTGCGGTCGTTCCCCATGCTGGCCGCGCTGGTGGGCATCGCCGCCTTCTTCTCCGTCCGCCGGGCCCCGCTGCTGAAGCTGATGGTCTTCGGGATGATCGCGGTCAACGGCTACCTCAGCTGGACCTGGGGAGCCCGCGACGTGCCCGTGCTCTCGGTCGTTGCCCTGCTGGCCGGGTCGCTGATCTTCGGCCGGACCGGCCGGCGCGCCGCCCGCCGCCCGGACGGGCACTGGCTGCGCGACCCCCGCTGGCGCCGCCGCTTCCTGCTGGTGCCGGTGCTCGCGCTGCTGCTGGCCTTCACCCTGCGCACCGCCCGGGACACCGTGCTGTGGGGCGACCTCGCGCCGACGATCGAGGGGCAGGGCACCGTCCGGCAGGTCGCCGTCGCCACCAACAACACCTTCTACGACGCGCTGCTGCTCTACATCGACGACTGGCCCGACCGGTTCGACTTCACCGGGGGCGCCGACTTCGTCAACGGCTCGGTGGCCGCGCTGCCCTCGGTGCTCATCGGCCAGCAGGAGCCCTTCGTCTCCCCCGCGGTGCAGCTGGCCCAGACCTACATCAACCGCAACAACGGCTTTCCGGCGACCGCCGTCGGAGACTGGTACGTCAACCTCGGCATCGCCGGCGTCGTGCTCGGCGGGCTGCTCAGCGGCCTGGTCGCCCGCGCCGCCCAGTTCGCCTTCCGCCGGTTCACGCGCGACCCGCTGATCTGGGGCTTCAGCCTGGTCTTCATGATCCGGATCTTCCCCGGCGGCGTGTGGGCGACCTCCGCGCCGAAATGGGTGGCCCTCGGGCTGCCGCTCATCGCGTTCACCCTGCTGGTCAACCTGTTCGTCCGCCGGGCGCGCGACGAGCCGGTGACCGCTCCCGCACCGCCGCGGCCGGCCGGGGAGGACGGCGCCGGCGCGGAACGGACGGCGTCGGCTCCTTGACCGCTCCGCTCGCCCGAGGCCCGGGGGACGCCGCAGCGCGCCGGGCCCTGCGCCGTGACACCGGCCTGGTCGCCGTCGGCCAGCTGGTCGCCGTCGCCAGCGCTTTCCTGCTCACCCTGGTCGGGGCGCGGGTGCTGCCGCCGGACGAGTTCGGCGCCCTGTCCTGGGCGCTGAGCTGGCTGACCTTCCTCGCCGTCCTGGCCCAGTTCGGGCTCACCCAGGTGGCCACCATCGCCTTCGCCCAGCAGGAGCGCTCGACCCACGCGGCCCTGCTGCGGCGACTGCTCGCGGCGCAGGCCGTCGGCATCCTGGCCACCGCCGTGCTCTGGCAGTGGGCGGTCGGGCCGGCGACGGCCGCGGCCGGCACCCCGCCCGAGGTGTACCGGCCGCTGGTGCTGCTCGTGACGCTGTGGCTGCCCGTGGCGGCCGTCGGCCCGGACCTGGTCAACGTGCTGCGGGCCCGCGACCGGTTCGGGTCCGCGCTGATGTTCGGCGAGCACGTGCGGCGCGTCGTCCTCGTGGCCGTCCTGCTCGTCGCGGCCGCCGCCGCGACCCCGTCGGCGCAGGAGGCGATCGAGTGGACCGTCGCCGTCGAGACCGCCGTCTACCTCCTCGGGCTGCTGCTGCTGATCCGCGTGGTGACCGCGGGCGGCAACGGCCGGCACGCGGCCGGCTCCGTGCCGCGCACCGGGCCGGCCGGCGCGGTCCCGGCGGACTCGCCGTGGCGGCTGCTGCGCTCCGGCAGCACGTTCACCCTCGCCACGCTGGCGTCGGTGACCGTGCCGCAGGCGGGCGTGTGGCTGCTCGCGGTGGTCGCGCCCGTCGAGGAGGTCGCGGTGTTCTCCGTCGCGGTCCGGATCGCGGTGCTGGTCGCCGTCCCGACGGCGATCGGCATGCGCACCCTCGCCCCGCGGATCGCCGCCGCCTCCGGCGCCGGCTCCCTGGCGGCGCTGCAGGAGCCGGTCCGGCGGTTCGCGGTCTGGTCGACCGCGGCCACGGCGCTCGCCGTCGCCGTGCTCGCCGCGGCCGGCCCGGTGCTCCTGCCCGCGCTCTTCGGCGCCGGGTACGAGGCCGCGCTCGTGCCCTCGCTGGTCATGTCCGCCGGCGTCCTCGTCAACGCCTGGACCGGGCCGTGCTCGGTGGTGCTCTCCCACGCCGGGCGGCAGCACGTCGTCGCGGTCAGCGCGCTGGTCTCCTCGCTGGCGTTCGCCGGGCTGGCGACCTGGTGGGGCTCGGTCTGGGGCGGCACCGGGGTGGCCGCGGCCGCGGCGGTGGCCATGAGCCTGCGCAACCTGTACCTGGCGCGGGCCGCCCACCGGACGCTGGGCATCCGTACGATCGCCCTCCCGGCACGGAGAGGACAGTGATGCCCGGCCCGCAGTTCCTGATCATCGGCGCGGCGCGATCCGGGACGACGGCGCTGTTCCAGTACCTCGCCGAGAACCCCCGGCTGTTCCTCACCGAGCCGAAGGAGCCGCACTACCTCGCGCTGGCCGGCTCCACCCCGGCGTTCACCGGGCCCGGCGACCGGCAGACCATCAACCGGCTCGCCGTCACCGATCGCGACGCCTACCTGCAGCTGTTTCGGGACGCCCGGCCGGACCAGCTCCGCGGTGAGGCGTCGGTGTCGACGATGTACTACCCGGACGCCGTCACCCGGCTGCGGGAGATGGCGCCCGACGCGCGGCTGGTCGCCCTGCTGCGCGACCCGGTGGACCGCGCCTTCTCCGCCTACGGGTTCATGCGCACCCGCGGCTGGGAGCCGTGCGCGACCTTCGAGGACGCGCTGGCCGACGAGCCCCGCCGGATCGCCGAGGGCTGGCACCACATCTGGCACTACACGGGCATGAGCCGGTACGGCGAGCAGCTGCGGCACGTGCTGGAGGTCTTCCCCCGCGAGCAGCTGCTCGTGCTGCGGCACGAGGACATGAGCGCCGACCCGGACGCCGTCCTGGCCCGGGTGTACGCCCACCTCGGCGTGCCGGCCGTCCCGCGCACGGTCGATCCCGACCCGCACCGCTCCGGCGAGCCGCGCAGCCGGTTCCTCGGCCGGGTGGTGAGCACCCACCACCCGCTGAAGAAGCTGCTCTCCCCCGTCGTCCCGACGTCGCTGCGCCGGCGGCTGCGGCGGCAGATCGTCGCCCGCAACATCGTCCGGACCAGCTACCGGCCCGAGACCCGGCGCGCGCTGGTGGAGACCTTCGGCCCCGACCTCGACGTGCTCGAGCAGGTCACCGGCCTCGACGTGGCCGCGTGGCGGGCCCCCGAACGGCGGGCGCGCAGCCGCGGATGACCCGCCTGTTCATGACCCTGCGGCTGCCCGACCGCACCGGCGCGGCGAAGATGGCGCTGGAGTTCGCGCGGGCGCTGCGCGCCGACGGCTTCGACCTGACCCTCGTGCACGGCCCCGTTCCGCGGCACGGGCCGAGCATCCTGCCCGACGTCGCGGCCCTCGGTGTCCGGACCGTGCTCGAACCCCGGCTGGAGCGGCCCTGGGACCCCCGCCTGGTGCCCTCCCTGGCCGACCGGGTGCGCCGGGACGCCGGCCGGTGCGTCATCGGGGTCAACCAGCGCGATCGCGCCCCCGCCCTGCTCGCCGCCGCCCGCGCCGGCGTGCCCGGCGTGCTCATGGTGCAGAACCAGCACCACTTCTGGGGCCCGCGCCCGCTGGCCGCCCTCAAGCGGCGCAGCTACGCCGCCGTCGTCGCCCGCGCCACCACGCTGGCCGTCTGCACCTCCACCGTCGTGCGCGACGAGATGACCGCGTTCGGCGTGCCCGCCGAGCGCACCGTCGTCCTCCCCAACGGCATCTCGGTGACCCCGCCGGTCGCGCTGTCCGAGGCCGAGCGGGCCCGGCTGCGGGCGGAGATGGGCGCCGGCGAGGGCGACGTCCTGCTGCTCAACGTGGGCCGGCTGGACCCGCAGAAGGGCCAGGACCTCCTGCTGGCCGCGCTCGACGGCCTCGACGCGCCGGTGCACGTCGCGCTGGTCGGCTCCGCCGGGGACTCGGTCGCCGCCCGGCGGACGGCGGACTTCGCGGGGTCCCTGCACCGGCAGGTCCGCGACCTCGGCCTGGCGCGCGCCGTCACCTTCCTCGGCTGGCGGGACGACGTCGGCCGGCTGCTGGCGGCCGCCGACGGCTACGTGCACACCGCCCGCTGGGAGGGCCCCGCGCTGCCGCTCGCCGTCATGGAGGCCATGGCGGCCGGCTGCCCGACCGTCTTCACCGACTGCTCGGGCCGGCCGCCGGTGTTCGAGGAGCGCCGCGACGGGCTGCTGGCCCGCAGCGGGGACCCGGCGTCCATCCGGGCGCGGATCGCCGAGCTGGCGGCGCTGCCCCCGGACGGCCGCGCCGCGATGAGCGCCGCCGGCGCCGCGCTGATCCGGGCGCACTACCGCGTCGAGGACCTGGGCGCCACCTTCAGCGGGCTCGTCCGCGGCGTGCTCGGTGACGCCGGCTGAGCAGCGTCCCGTAGAGCTCGACGTGCGCCTGCACCATCCGCTCCGGCGCGAAGTGTTCGACGAAGCGGCGCCGTCCCGCTGCGCCGAGCCGGGCGGCGAGCTCCGGATCGGTCAGCACGCGCACCAGGTCGCGGGCGAGGTCGTCGACGGCGCCCGCGGGTGAGAGCAGCCCGGTCTCGCCGTGGACGACGACCTCCGGGATCCCCTCGACGGCGAAGCCCACGACGGGCTTCGCCGCGGCCATCGCCTCCAGGTTGACGATGCCGAACGCCTCCCAGCGCGACGGCAGGGCCAGCACGTCGACCGCGCGCATCACGTCGGCGAGGTCGTACCGCCAGCCCGTGAAGTGCACGTGGCCGGCCACGCCGAGCTCGTCGGCCAGCGCCTCCGCCTCGGCCCGCCGGGTGCCGTCCCCGACGACGAGGACGTGTGCCCCGGGCACCTGCGCCAGCACCGTGGGGACGGCGCGGATCAGCAGGTCGGCGCCCTTCTGGTCCTCGATCCGGCCGACCAGCGCGATCAGCGGCGCGTCGGCCGGGAGCCCGAGCTCCGACCGCAGCCGGGCGCGGTCGGCGGCGGTCGCGTCGCCGACGGCCATCCGGCTGGCGTAGTGGATGACCGTGACGTCCGCCGGCCGGAACAGCCGGGTGCGGACGCCGACGTCGGCGATTAACCGGGAGCCGGCGACGTAGTGCGTGGTGAACAGCCCGAGCGCCCGCTCGACCAGCCGGTACAGCGAGCGCTTCGGCTGCGGCACCCCGGCGTGGCCGGCGTAGGCGTGCAGCATGTGCACCCGCACCGGCGTCCCGGCCGACCAGGCCGCCACCCGCCCCATCGCGCCGGCCACCGAGGTGTGCGTGTGGACGACGTCGTAGCGGGCGCGGCGGATGTGCGCCCGGATCCGCAGGAACTGGCGGAGCAGCTCGACCGGCCCGTCCGGCGTCGCCTGCTTGAAGTGGCCGGCGCCGTGCGAGGGGGCGTAGTCGAGCACGGGCAGGCCGCTCGCCCGGATCTCGTCGTCGAGCGGGCCGCCGCCGGAGAGGGCGATCGTGGTCTCGAACCGGTCCGGCGGCAGCAGGGTGGCCAGCTGGAGCAGGTGCTCGGCCGAGCCGCCGACGGTGATGCCGGTCAGCTGCAGCACCTTGATCCGGTCGCTCATCTTTGCTCGTCCGCGGCGACGGCGGTCGGCCACATCGTCAGCCGGCGGCCGAGCAGGTCCTGCAGGTCCCGCACGTCGCCGGCCAGGTCGGCGGCCAGCCGGGCGCGGGTCGCCGGGGCCACCGCGGCCCGGTCCAGGTTGGCCGAGCGGATCCGCTCGCGCTGCCGCTGCGGCACCGCCGCGGTGACCACGCGGCGCAGGGCCGGTGAGCGCCGCAGGGTGTTGAGCGCGGAGGTGATCGCCCGGCTGCGGGGCAGCCCCGCGGCGTTCACCTGCCGGGAGGCGTCGATGGGGACGTCGGCGTCCACGTCGAGGAACTCGAGGACCCGCCGCAACTCCCCCGCCGGGTCGGCGGCGAACTCCTCCTGGATCACGACCAGCAGCCGGTCCCCGAAGGCGGCGGCGAACGGCGCCAGCTGCTCGGCGTAGCGGCTCAGCCGGGCCAGCTGCCACATGTGGCCCCACCCGGCCCGGGTGCGCTCGTCCTCGGCGGCCAGGCACTCCTCGAACGACCCGGCGTCGTAGCCCCGCGAGCGCAGGTACAGCCAGCTGGAGAAGGCCCGGTCCACCGGGTCCCGCAGCAGCACCACCAGCCGGCAGCCGGGCGCGCAGTACCGACCGATCGCCGGCACCGACGCGTCCGGGTGGGCGAGGGTGGTCACCGACCCCTCGCCGCGGCGCCGCTCGGGCCGCCCCCGGAACAGGTTCCGCCAGCTCTGCTCGTCCCGGACGGCGACCCGGTTGATCAGGTCGTCGTCGCCGAGGCCGGTGAACCGCGGGGCACCGCCGGGGAAGGCCAGGAAGTGCGGCTCCTTGGGGGTGGAGACGAAGACGTCCGGGTGCTCGCCCAGGAACGAGGTGAGCGCGGTCGTCCCGCTCCGCGCCGCCCCGATGACCAGGAAGTCCGGGGCGTCCGTCACCGGCCGGATGCTACCGGCGCCGTCCCCGCATCCCGCCCCACCGGCGCCCGCGCCGCGCCACCCCCGCATTGGGGGTCGGCCGGACCCACGGGCGGGAGTGTTCCCGAAAGCCGTCCTCCCGGACTCTGTGATCACGAGAGAAAGGGCGGGCCCGCGATGATCGAGGTGTCCTACCGGCAGAGCCGGCGACCGGCGGTGCGCACGCTGTCGCGCGCCCGAGCCGTCGAGCTCTCCGCCCCGGACCGCCTTCCGGCCACCGCGCCCGAGCACCTGTTCCCGGCCGACCGCGAGCCGCGCGAGCACCGCGGGCTGGTCCGGGGCGGCCTGCTCGCCCTCGACGCCGTCGCGCTGGCCCTGCCGATGCTCTGGCTGGGCGGTGTCGACCCGGCCGGCCCCGCGCTCGTCGCCGCCACCCTCCTCGTCCTCGCCCTGACCGGCGCGTACCGGCCCCGGATCACCCTCAGCGCGCTCGACGAGGCGCCGCGCCAGCTCCCGCGGCTCGCCCTCGCCCTGCTGCTGGTGGCCCCGTTCGCCAACCTCGCCGGGCTGGCCGTGGCGATGCACGCGCTGTGGGCCGTGCCCTGCTTCGTGATCGGCCGCAGCATCGGCTACGCGGCCCTCCGCGGCGCGCGCCGGCACCGGCTCGTCGGGCGGTCCACGCTCGTCGTCGGCGGCGGCCGGCTGGGCATGGACCTGCTGGCCACGATGCGCGAGCACCCCGAGTTCGGCCTCCGCGGCGTCGGCTTCCTCACCGACGGCAGCCCGCTCGACGACCGCGAGCCGCTCGGCGGCCTGGAGGACCTCGACCTCGTCCTCGACACCTACGGCGTCCGCACGGTCATCGTCGCCTACGGGACGACCCGCGAGGCCGACCTGGTCGGCCTGGTGCGCAGCGCCGCCCGGCGCGACATCGAGGTCTACGTCGTCCCGCGGTTCTTCGACGTGGGCACCACGCCGAGCGGCCCGGACGTCGAGGACCTGTGGGGCATCCCGCTGCACCGGGTGCGCCGGGACGCGCTGCGCCGCAACGTCTACCGGGTCAAGCGGCTCATCGACGTCGCGGTGTCCGGGGTGGCCCTGACCCTGCTGTCCCCGCTCCTGCTCGTCGTCGCCGGCGCGGTCCGGCTCAGCAGCCCCGGCCCGGTCCTGTTCCGCCAGCCGCGCACCGGGCACGACGGCACGGAGATCTCGATCCTCAAGTTCCGCACCCTGCGGATGCCCGCGCCGGAGGAGTCCCCCGAGCGGCTCGGGGGCACCGGCTCGACGCGCAGCACGATGCACGCCCGGCAGATCGACGTGGAGCGGCGGCAGACCCGCATCGGCAACCTGCTGCGCCGGACCAGCCTCGACGAGCTGCCGCAGCTGTGGAACATCCTCCGCGGCGACATGTCCCTCGTCGGGCCGCGGCCGGAGGAGTGCACCTACGCCGCCCGGTTCGCCGACTCGGTGCACGGCTACCGCGACCGCCACCGGCTGGCGGTCGGCCTCACCGGCTGGGCGCAGATCCACGGCCTGCGCGGCGAGACCTCGATCGAGGAGCGGGCCCGGTTCGACAACTCCTACATCGAGCACTGGTCGCTCTGGCGCGACGTCGTGATCCTGATCCGCACCCTGGCCGCCGTCCAGCGGCAGGCCTTGAACACCGCGGTCCGCACGGCGACCAGCCGGTGACCCGCACCGGTACGCACCCCTCCCCTGCTGCCCCGGGCCGACACCGACGTGCCCCTTCGAGATGAGAGTGCCGTGATCAAGCGCAGTCCCGCAGCTGCCCCTCAGGGGGACGCCACGACCGCTCCGCACCGGCCGGTCGGGCCGACGCTCAGCCGCCGCAGCGCCCTGTTCCTCGGGGTGGCCGGGCTGGCCGGCGTCTCGGTCCTCGGCTCCCGGCCGACGGCGAGCCCCGCCCTCGCGCTGAGAAAGGACACCCAGCAGGTCCTCGACCTCCGCAAGGACTTCGGCGCCAAGGGCAACGGCGTGACCGACGACACCCGGGCCGTGCAGCGGCTCCTCGACGAGTCGGCGAAGCGCCGCGCCCTCGCGTTCGTTCCCGCGGGCACCTACCGGTGCACGACGGGCCTGCTGCTGCGCTCCGACGTGCAGCTGCAGCTCGATCCGGGGGCCCGCCTGCTCAAGGACTGGGTGGCGCCGCCGGGGATGATCGACGCCTTCCTCCGCAACGCCGACTTCGCGCAGAAGGCCAACCGCGTGCGGATCACCGGGACGGGCAGCATCGGCGCCCGTGACCACAGCCAGACCGGGGTCCTGATCGGCATCCTCGGGGACGACGTGGAGATCCGCGGCGTCACGCTCGACACCTACGCCGGCGGGCAGGCGCTCATGTACGGCGGGGACCGCGGGCGCATCAGCGGGGTCACCGTCGGCAACAGCGCCGTCGAGACCGGCACGGGCGGCATCCGCGTGGTCGCGGGCACGGGCTTCCTCGGCACCGACTGCCACGTCGAGTCCGGCGACGACTGCTTCCAGTTCGCGCCGATCGGCAACCCCGAGGCCGAGCCCACCCTCTACAACCAGAGCATCACCGGCGGCAGGTTCGTCGGGTGCACCGGGACCAGCGCGGTCAGCCGGTTCATGGTCGCGCTGCTGGAGTTCACCGGCGGCGACCCGGGGACGACGGACATGGACGCCTCGGTGTCCGACTGCTCGTTCGTCGACTGCCACGGATCGGCGGCCAACCGCGGCATCGTCGTCAAGAACACCCACAGCATCGGGCACATCGCCCGGCTGGCGTTCACCGACTGCACCGTCGACATGTCCGCGGCCGCCGACGGGTCCATCCAGGAGATCCGGGTGCAGACCGACGCCGGGGACCAGGGCGACATCCGTGACGTGACCTTCACCCGCACGAACATCCTCAACGCGGTGAACAGCACCCTGCGCGTGGGCGGCCCGAACATCAGCGGCCTGACGTTCGACGAGTGCACCTTCACCGCGCCGACCGGCGCGGCGCCGAACATCGCGGTCGTCGACGGCACCGACCGTCCGACGTTCCGCGGGTGCACCTTCGTGGGCGCACCCGGCAAGCGGATGCTCCTGGCCGGCCCGGTGAACCCGGTGACGGACCTGTCGGTGGAGAACTGCACGTTCACCGAGATCCCCGACGGCGTGTTCGCGGTCGACGTGCTCGGCGCCACCGGCGCCCGCGTGGCCGGCTCCACCTTCCGCTCGGCCGCCGGGACCACGACCTCGCGGGGGCTGCGGATCGCGCCCGACGCCACCGGCGTCGTGATCGACGGCAACGACCTCACGGGCATCGCCCACGCGCTGCCGGTCCTCGACCGCGCCACCGACACCACCCTGAGGGGCAACCCCGGGCTGTAGACACCGCGGCCGCACCCGGAACCTGGGCGATCGGTCGGCCGGGTGCTGGTCACGGTCGCGGTCGGGCGGCATCCTGCCGGTGCGCCCCGGGGAGGTGTCCCATGGACGATCCACCACAGCCTGAGCCCCGCCAGGAGCAGGAGGACGGGCGGGCGCCCGGCCCGCGGGTCGGCCGCCGCACAGTCCTGCTCGCCCTGGGCGCGGCCGCCGCCGGGCTGGCCGCCGTCCCGGTGGTCGACCGGCTGTCCTCCGCCGGGTCGTCCGCGGCGCCCTCCCCCACCGGGTCGCCGGCCGTGTCCTCCCCCACCGGATCCACCACCGTGCCCTCGCCCGCCGGGTCGCCCGCGGCCGGAACCCTCGACGCCAAGGACTTCGGCGCCACCGGGGACGGGACCACCGACGACACCGACGCCGTGCAGCGGCTGATCGACGCGACGGCCCAGCAGGCCCGCGTCGGTGTGCTCCCCGCCGGCACCTACCGCTGCACCCGCAGCCTGCTCGTGCCGGCCGGCGCCCAGTTGCGGCTGGACGACGGCGCCCGCCTGCTCAAGGACTGGGCGGCACCCTCCGGCCTGGTCAGCGCCTTCCTCCGGAACGCCGACTTCGCGGCGAAGTCCGACAAGGTGCAGATCAGCGGCGGCGGCACGATCGGGGCGGCCGACCACAGCCGCACCGGTGTCGTGCTCGCCCTCTACGGGGACGACGTGTCGGTACGCGACATCACCGTCGACACCTACGCCGGCGGCCAGGCGGTCATGTTCGCCGGCGAGCGGGGCCGCTTCGAGCGGGTCACGGTCCGCAACTCCGCCACGAAGACCGGCACCGGCGGCATCCGGGTGATCGGCGGCAGCGACTTCCTCGGCACCGACTGCCACGTCGAGTCCGGCGACGACTGCTTCCAGTTCGTGCCGATCGGCAACCCGGACGCCGAGCCCACGCTGTACAACCAGAGCATCACCGGCGGCAGCTTCGTCGGGTGCACCGGCGTGAGTTCGGTCAGCCGGTTCATGGTCGCGCTGCTCGAGTTCACCGGCGGGGAGCCGGGGACGACGGACATGGACGCCTCGGTGACCGACTGCTCGTTCGTCGACTGCCACGGGTCCGGGGCCAACCGGGGCATCGTCGTGAAGAACACCCACAGCAGCGGCGCCATCGAGCGGCTCGCGTTCACCGACTGCACCGTCGACATGTCCGCGGCCGCGGACGCGTCCACCCAGGAGATCCGCGTGCAGACCGCCCCGGCGTCCCGGGGCGCGATCCGCGACGTGACCTTCACCCGGACCGACATCACCCACGCCGTGAACAGCACGCTCCGGGTCGGCGGCCCGAACATCGGCGGCCTGACGTTCGAGGAGTGCACGTTCACCGCGCCGACCGGGGCGGCGCCGATCACCGCGGTCGTCGACGGCACCGACCGGCCGCGGTTCCGCGGGTGCACCTTCGTCGGCGCCCCCGGCAAGCGCCTGCTCGTGGCCGGTCCCAGGACCCCCGTGACGGACCTGTCGGTCGAGGACTGCACGTTCGCCGAGATCGCTGACCGCGCGTTCGGAGTGGACCTGCTCGGCGTCACCGGCGCCCGCGTGGCCGGCTCGACCTTCCGCGCGGCCGACGGAGCGACGACCGCACGGGCGATCCGGGTCTCCCCCGGCGCGAGCGGCGTGGTGATCGAGGGCAACGACTTCACGGGGATCACCGACGCCCAGCCGGTCGCCGACGGCGCAGCCGACACCACCCTCGGGGACAACCGGGGCCGGTGAGCCCGCTCCACCGGAACCGGACGGTCCGTCGCCGGTCCACTGGTCAGGGTCGGGGTTCGGCGTCATCCTGACCCGCACGGCGCCCGGCCCAGGCTGCCGTCGGGTCCGCCCCCCGCCCAGCCACGGCGGCGGCCGGCCCCGCGCAGCTGCCAGCCGGTGCGCCACGGGGAGGTCTCCGATGCACGACGAACCGCACGCCGACCCCCCGCGGGCGGCCGCCTCGCTGGTCAGCCGCCGCACGGTGCTCCGCGTCGGCGGGGCCGGGCTGGCCGTCGTCCCGCTGGTCGACTGGCTCTTCCCTGCCGAGGCGCCGGCGGCGACGACCCTCAACGCCAAGGACTTCGGCGCCACCGGCAACGGCACCACCGACGACACCGCTGCCGTGCAGCGGCTCATCGACGCGACCGCGCAGCAGGCCGGCGTGGGCGTGTTCCCGTCGGGCACCTACCGCTGCACCCGCAGCCTGCTCCTGCCGGCCGGCGCGCAGCTGCAGCTGGGCAGCGGCGCGCGGCTGCTCAAGGACTGGGCGGCGGCCCCCGGCCTCGCGAACGCCTTCCTGCGGAACAAGGACTTCGCCGTGCGGTCCGACGGCGTGCGCATCACCGGCCCCGGGACGATCGGCGCGCGGAACCAGACCAGGACCGGGGTGATCGTCGCCCTGTACGGCAACGACGTCCTGCTGCAGGACCTCACCATCGACACCTACGCCGGCGGGCAGGCGGTGATGTACGCCGGCGATCGGGGCCGCATGGACAAGGTGCGCATCCGGAACAGCGCGGCGGCCACCGGCACCGGCGGCATCCGGGTGATCGGCGGCGCGGATTTCCTCGCCACCGACTGCGACGTCCAGTCCGGCGACGACTGCCTGCAGTTCGTGCCCATCGGCGACCCGGCCGCGCTGCTGTTCGACATGAGCATCACCCGGGGCAGCTTCGTCGGCTGCACCGGCACCAGCACGGTCAGCCGGTTCATGGTCGCCCTGCTCGAGTGGACCAGCGGGGACGGCGGCATGACCGCCTCGGTCAGCGACTGCTCCTTCACCAACTGCCGCGGGGCGGGCACCAACCGGGGCATCGTCGTCAAGAACACGCACAGCAGCGGCGCGATCCAGCGGGTGACGTTCACCGACTGCTCCGTCGACATGGCGCGGGCCGCCGACGCGGGAACGCAGGAGATCCGCATCCAGACCGACCCGACCTCCCGCGGCGCCGTCCGCGACGTGACGTTCCTCCGCACGAGCATCACCCGGCCGGTCAACAGCGTCCTGCGCATCGGCGGCCCCAACATCAGCGGGATCACGTTCGACACCTGCACCTTCGCCAAGCCGTCCGGCACGGTGAACGTCCTCGCGGTGGTCGAGCAGGCCGACACCGTGCGGATGGTCCGGTCGACCTTCACGGGTGCTCCCGGCAAGCGGCTGCTCGTGGCCGGGCCGACCGCACCGGTGACGAACTTCTCCGTGGAGCAGTGCCAGTTCACCGAGATCGGGAACGGGTTCTGGGGGGTCGACCTGGTCGGCGCGAAGGGGGCCCGGGTGGCCGGCTCCACCTTCCGGCAGGCCGCCGGGGCGACGACCGCCCGCGCGGTCCGGGTGTCGGCGGCCTGCAGCGGAGTGGTCATCGAGGGCAACGACTTCACCGGCCTGACCAACGCCACGAAGATCACCAACAGCGCCTCCGGCACGACCATCCAGAACAACCGCGGCTGACCCCGGAGCCGAGTCACTCCGAGAATTGACGGTCCATTCCGCATGTCGGGAATTCCGGTGTATCGGTTAAATCGATTCATGCCGATGTTCCGGCATTCCCGGACCACTGATTCCTGCGCCGCCCTGCGATCGCCGTCGACCGCGCCATTGGTTGCGTCTGCAAACGGTTGCAAGAAGCAACCAGCAGCTCTCCCACCTGCATCTACGCAGCGGTAGCAACCGGTCGCCGTCGGTGAGACGAAGGGGTCCGCCGCCGTCTGCTCCCCCCAATTTTGGGATCCCTCCTCCCCCCTGCTTCGGCTGTGACTGTGAGTCCGCTGTCAGCAGTCTTTTGCCTAGTCAGTACGGGGATTCGCTCGAGGGAGCAGGTGGATGGAAACGCCCAGTTTGTCGCGACGTGACGTTCTCAAGATCTCGGCGGCGGGAACGGCGGCAATGGCCCTTCCCGTGTCGGCGGTCTTGAAGGCCGCGACGGCGTCCCAACTGCCGGCGAGCCAAATGCCGACGCCATTCACGCAGAATTTCAAGGCGCCGGCCGTTCTGGAGCCGGTCCACAGGGATGACATCCGCAGCGACGTCTACGGATATGTCCCCGACGACTTCGTTCCCCCGGCCGACGGCGGCCACAAGCCGGGCGAGCCGATCCGGGGCAGCGAATACCTGGGCACCGACTACTACCGGATCACGGAAGGCAACGTCCAGGTCCAGCTCATCCCGGGCATCTGGACCAAGATGTGGGGCTACAACCGCTCGGTCCCGGGCCCCACCATCCGGACCTACCTGCAGCCCGACCCGGCGAACCCGGGCCAGAAGATCCCCCGGCGGGCCGTCATCCAGGTCGCCAACGAACTCCCCAAGCGCCACCCGACGCTCGGCTACATCCCGTGGACCTCCCTGCACCTGCACGGGTCGCCGTCCAAGCCGCAGTACGACGGGTACGCCGCCGACCTGACCAACCCGGGCGAGTGGAAGCACTACCAGTACCCGAACAACTGCACCCCGCGGACCCTCTGGTACCACGATCACGGCGTCCACCACACCGCCGAGAACGTCTACATGGGCCTGGCCGCCCAGTACCACCTCGTGGACGAGGAGCTGGAGAAGGCGCTCGGCATCCCCCGCTGGGACCGGGACAAGGCCGCGGCGGGTAAGCCGCAGTACGAGTTCCCGCTCATCCTCGGCAACGTCGCGTTCACCGCGGAGGGCCAGCTGCTGTTCGACGACAGCAGCCAGTCCGGCGTCTACGGCGACGTGATCCTGGTCAACGGGGTGCCGTGGCCGAACATGAAGGTCGAGCCGCGCAAGTACCGGTTCCGGATCCTCAACGGCACGCTCGCGCGCGGCTTCAAGCTCCGGTTCAGCAACAACATGCCGTTCAAGGTGATCGCCACCGACGGCGGCTTCATGCAGACCGCGCAGGAGGTCACCACCCTCACGATCGGCATGGCCGAGCGCTACGAGATCATCGCGGACTTCGCGCCGCTGAAGGGCGCCAAGGTCCAGCTGCTCAACGACGGCGTCGCCAACGCCCGGGACTTCGACCACACCGGCAAGGTGATGCAGTTCGAGGTCGGCAAGGGTGTCACGAGCTTCGACGGCAACCAGTGGCCCAGCGCCCTTGGCCCCGGGCACCCGGTCATGGCGCTCAAGGCCGCCGACCGGTCCGCGGTCCGAAGCATGCGACTGCACCGCAGCAACAGCATGTGGAAGATCAACGACCTGACCTGGGACGACGTCGTCCAGTCCAAGTACGAGTACGTCTTCGCCAACCCCGCGCGCGACGCCATCGAGATCTGGGACGTGACGAACGACTCGGGCGGCTGGTTCCACCCGCTGCACATCCACCTGATCGACTTCAAGGTCCTCAGCCGCAACGGCCAGCCGCCGCGGCCGGAGGAGAAGGGCCCGAAGGACGTCGTCTACGTCGGCGAGAACGAGACCGTCCGCCTGCTCATGCGCTTCGAGCACGAGGACGGGCGCTACATGATCCACTGCCACAACCTCTCGCACGAGGACCACGACATGATGTTCCAGTACCAGGTGGGGCATCACGACATCGACTGCGACTCGATCAACGCCGCGCCGCCGCAGCCGCTGCCGGCTCCGGAGCTGACCGGGGAGCTGCCGGCGGACGTCCGGCCCATCCCGCCTGCTGCTGCCGAGCCCGTTGCTTCCGAGAGCACGAGCACCGCGACGACGACGTCCGAGACCACCAGCACCACGACGACCACCTCCGGCGGTACGGCGTGACTGCCTCGGTGATCACCCCGGAGCGGACGACGTCCGCTCCGGGGGCCGAGACCGGGACTCCCCTGGCCCGGTGGCTGCGGGTCGGCGCGCTCGGCGCCGGGGCCGCGGGCGGGCTGCACGTCGCCGTGGCGGTCGACCACCTGGGCGCCGGGGAGCTGGCGGTCGGCTTCTTCCTGCTCACGGCGGCCGCCCAGCTCGGCCTGGCCGGCTGGCTGCTCATGACCAGCTGGACGGGCTTCCGGCCGGACCGCCGGCTGGTGACCCTGGCCCTCGTCGGCACCGTGGCGCTGATCGGTCTCTACGTCGTGGCCTACACGACCAACCTGCTCGACGCCTTCGCGATCACGGACGGCGCCGGTGGGCACGCCGGGCACGGCGGGCTCAGGCACGACCCGGGGATCGATCCCGTGACCGGGGTCGACTACTCGACGGGCATCGCCATCCGGTCGGGTCCGGTCGCCATGGCCGGCGAGGTCGCGCCGGCCCGGCACGCGCCGGGGCTCCTCGGCCCCGCGACCGTCGCCGCCGAGGCGCTCCTGATCGCCGCGCTCACCGCGCTCCAGCCGGCCCGGTGGCGGCGGCGCACGGTCAACGGACTGCTCGCCCTCGGGGGGCTCGCCTGGGCGCTGTGGTTCACCGGCGTCCTCGGCTGACAGCTGTCAGCACCGCTGACCCCCACGGATTGGGCGGCCGAGCCACCCCCACGCGCGGCTGCCCCACCGCTTCCACCTCCACGAATGTCCTCGGTACAGCCGCCCTCGCGGTTGCCACGGAGGCCAACGAATAGTCCGGAGAATCCGATGCCAGACCTGATCCGACGCCGGACCGCGAGCTCCGCGGACCGGCGGCACGTCCCGCTCCTGCGCCGTCGACGGCTGCTGGTGCTGCTCCTGGCCGCGCTGCTGCTGCCGTTGGGCCTGGCCACGTCGCCGGTGGCGGCGCAGGAGGTCACGGTGAAGAACCCGGGCGGCCTGGTGCAGGCCGGACCGGTGGACCCCGCGAACGGCTTCCCGGCCTGGTACGAGGACAGCGCCGGACGGCGGGTGGCGCCATGCTTCGACGTGAACAACCCGCTCTGCGGCCTGCTCCCGGCCGACGCGCCCAACCCCTCGGCGCCGATCTCGTTCCCGGGCAACTTCCCCGGCGAGTCCTTCTACCAGCTGGTCGCGGCCGACCTGCCGCTGACCGGTGGCGGCACGGCCAAGCTCACCCTGGGCCTGGAGGCCACCTTCTCCATCGGCAACCCGGCGGCGGGCGACCAGATCGTCTTCGCCCGGGCCCGGGTGGACATCCGGGACGGGGCGGCCAGCTCGACGTACCGCATCAAGCACCCCTTCGGTGAGATGACCGTCGACACCGAAGCCGACGGCCGCGGCCGCCTGGTGGAGGACATCGGCGTCTCGGTCGGCAACTTCGACCTCGTGAAGACCGGGAACTTCGGCCCGTTCCTGCGGTGGAACCCGGCCGTGACGCCGGCCGCGCCGGCGGGCTACCTGGGCGACCCCGACGTCCTGCACCGCGTCATCGGCAGCCCGACCAACTTCAACCGGATGACCGTCTGGCTCGGGGCGAACCAGCAGGGCACCACCGACCTGTTCAGCATCACCGGCAAGATCGCGACCAACACCGGCCTGACCGTCGACCGGGCCGCCGTCAACGGTGGCTTCCTGGACGTGTTCGCCACCAGCAAGGGCAGCCAGCTCGAGGTCGCCGGTCAGGACGGGCGCTTCCCCACCACCCCGATGAAGACCGACCCCGGCAGCGACCGGTTCTACGCGCGCGTCCCGCTGCAGGCCGGCGCGGCCCTCCCCACGGAGGTCGTCGTCCGCAACACCGGGGACAGCCCGGTCAGCTCGAAGACCTACAAGATCAGCGGCGTCACGGTGAGCCAGGCCACGTACGACGGCACGAACCTCACCGTGTCGGCCACGGCCATCGCACCGGCCACCTACCCCCTCGAGGTCGTGGGCCTCAAGAACGCCGCCGGTGCCGCGGTGAAGCTGACCTCGGCCGCGCCGGTGAGCACCCCCGTGCTCGCCCCGCCGGCCACGGTGACGGTCAAGGATGGCGCAGGCACCACGGCCACCCTCCCGGTGACCATCCTGTCCGGCCCGGCCACGCCGGGCACCGGGACCGGCGACACCCCGCCGGATCCGGCCTCGCTGCCCGGCGCCCCGACCGGTGTCCAGGCCACGGCTGGGAACGGCCAGATCGCCGTCAGCTGGGTCGCGCCGACCAGCACCGGCACGTCGCCGCTGCTGCGCTACCTGGTGACCGCGGTCGACCCGGCCGGCGTGGTCTTCCGGGCGACGGCCACCCCGGACACCCTGCAGGCGACGGTGGCCGAACTGCTCAACGGCACCCGGTACACGGTCCGGGTCCGAGCGGTGAACAGCTCCGGCGCGGGCCCGTCGTCCGATCCGCTGCAGATCACCCCGGTCGCGCCGCCGGCGTGACCCGCACCGGCTGAACCCCGAGGGCCCGCCACCGACCGGTGGCGGGCCCTCGGCCCGTTTCGCGGATGCCGATCGCCCGGCCGGGGCCTAAGGTCGGCGTCCCCACGAGCTTTCCCTCCCGGGGGACCGATGGACTGTTGCGATCCGGCGGTCGCGACCGCCGGCCTGTTCGTGGGCATCGTCGTGGGCTTGACCGGCATGGGCGGCGGCGCGCTGATGACGCCCGTCCTCATCATGTTCTTCGGCGTCGACCCGCTGGCGGCGGTGTCCAGCGACGTCGTCGCCAGCTTCTTCATGAAGCCGATCGGTGGGCTCGTGCACCTGCGGCGGGGCACGGTGCACCTGGGGCTGGTCCGCTGGCTGTGCGTGGGCTCGGTCCCCGGCGCCTTCTGCGGCGTGCTCCTGCTGCGCGCGCTCGGCTCCGGCGAGCAGCTCACCGAGGTCCTGCTGCTCGTGCTCGGCGGCGTCCTCGTCCTGGCGTCGGCCGGCATGGTCGCCAAGGCCTACCTCAACCTGCTGCTGCGGCAGCGCCTGCGCCGGGCGGGCGGGCAGCCCGAGCCCGAGCAGGCGCTCGCCACGGTGCGGGTGCGCCGGCTCACCACCGTGCTGGTCGGCCTCGGCGGCGGGCTGGTAGTGGGCATGACCTCGGTCGGCGCCGGATCGCTGATGATCGTCGCGCTGCTGCTGCTCTACCCGGCGCTCCGGGCCGGGCAGCTGGTCGGCACCGACCTGGTCCAGGCCGTGCCCCTGGTCGCGGCCGCCTCCGTGGGGCATCTTCTGTTCGGCGACTTCACGCTGGGCCTGACCGTGAGCGTCCTGGTGGGGGCGATCCCGGGGGTCTGGCTGGGCGCGCGGCTGTCCTCCCGATCGCGCGGCGGCCTGGTCCGCAGGGCGCTCGCGGTCGTGCTGTTCGCGTCGGGGCTCAAGCTGCTCGGCGTCCCGACCGGCCTGGTCCTCGCGATCGTCGGCACGGCGGTGGCCGCCGGTTCGATCGCCTGGGTCTGGCTGCGCACCCGCATGGGGGAACCGCCGCGCGCCTGGCAGCGCCGGCTCCGGCAGCCCCCCGGCCCGATCGCCGAGCCCCAGCCGGGTGCCGGTTCCCGAGGAGAGTGGCCGTGACCGACACGCTGACCCACCTGCAGCGGCTGGAGGCCGAGAGCATCCACATCCTGCGGGAGGCGGTCGCCGAGAGCGAGCGCCCGGTGATGCTCTACTCGATCGGCAAGGACAGCTCGGTGATGCTGCACCTGGCCCGCAAGGCGTTCCACCCGTCTCCCCCGCCGTTCCCGCTGCTGCACGTGGACACCACGTGGAAGTTCCGCGACATGTACGAGTTCCGGGACAAGACGGCCACGCGGCTGGGCCTCGAGCTGCTCGTGCACCAGAACCCGGAGTGTCTGGAGCTGGGCATCAACCCGTTCACCCACGGGTCGGCCGTGCACACCGACATGTGGAAGACCCAGGGGCTCAAGCAGGCGCTGGACGCGTGGGGCTTCGACCTCGCGTTCGGCGGCGCCCGCCGTGACGAGGAGAAGTCGCGGGCGAAGGAGCGCATCTTCTCCGTCCGGACGGCGCAGCACCGCTGGGACCCCAAGCAGCAGCGTCCCGAGCTGTGGCGCACCTACAACGTGCGGCACGGCAACGGCCAGAACATCCGCGTGTTCCCGCTGTCGAACTGGACCGAGCTCGACGTCTGGCAGTACATCCTGCTCGAGCAGATCCCGATCGTGCCGCTGTACCTCGCCGCGCCCCGCCCGGTCGTCGAGCGGGACGGCGCGCTGATCATGGTCGACGACGAGCGGATGCCGCTGTTCCCGGGCGAGGAGCCCCAGCTGCGCAGCGTCCGGTTCCGCACCCTGGGCTGCTACCCCCTGTCCGGCGCGGTGGAGAGCACCGCCGACACCCTGCCCGCGGTGATCCAGGAGATGCTGCTGACCACGACGTCGGAGCGGCAGGGCCGGGTGATCGACCACGACTCCACCGGCTCGATGGAGAAGAAGAAGCAGGAGGGCTACTTCTGATGACCGCGCCCTCTCCTCTGATCGCCGCCGACGTCGAGGCGTACCTCCGCGCCCACCAGCACAAGAGCATGCTGCGGTTCATCACCTGCGGCAGCGTCGACGACGGCAAGTCCACGCTGATCGGCCGGCTGCTCTACGAGTCGCACCTGGTGTTCGAGGACCACCTGGCCGCGCTGGAGGCGGACTCGAAGAAGGTGGGCACCCAGGGCGGTGAGCTGGACTTCGCGCTGCTGGTCGACGGCCTGACCGCCGAGCGGGAGCAGGGCATCACCATCGACGTCGCCTACCGGTTCTTCGCGACCGAGAAGCGCAAGTTCATCGTCGCCGACACCCCCGGGCACGAGCAGTACACCCGCAACATGGTGACCGGCGCGTCGACGGCCGAGGCGGCGGTCATCCTCATCGACGCGCGCAGGGGCGTGCTGACCCAGACCCGCCGGCACAGCTACCTGGTCTCGCTGCTCGGCATCCGGCAGGTCGTGGTCGCGGTCAACAAGCTCGACCTGGTCGGCTACTCGCAGCAGGTCTTCGAGTCCATCGAGGCCGACTACCGCGCGTTCGCCGCCCGCCTCGGGCTGACCGACGTCGTGTGCATCCCGATGTCGGCCCTGCGCGGCGACAACATCACCGGGCCGAGCCCGCGCACGCCCTGGTACCACGGGCCGACGCTCATCGGCTGCCTGGAGACGCTGCCGGTGGGCCGTTCCGCGCAGGACGGGCCGTTCCGGATGCCGGTGCAGTGGGTGAACCGGCCGAACCTGGACTTCCGCGGGTTCGCGGGGCTCGTCGTGGGCGGCCGGGTCCGCGTCGGCGACCGGGTCCGGGTGGTCCCGTCCGGCCAGGAGAGCACCGTCGCGCGGATCGTCACGATGGACGGCGACCTCGACGAGGCGGTCGCCGAGCAGGCCGTGACGGTCACGCTGGCCGAGGAGATCGACGTCAGCCGGGGCGATCTGCTCTGTGCCGCGGGGTCGCCGGCCGGCGCCGCCGACCAGTTCGAGGCGCACGTCGTCTGGATGGCCGAGCAGGAGATGCTCCCCGGCCGCCCCTACCTGCTCAAGCTCGGCACGGCCACCGTGCCGGTCTCCATCGGGCGGCCCAAGTACCGCGTCGACGTCAACACGCTGGAGCACGCCGCGGCGAGCACCCTGGCGCTCAACGAGATCGGCGTCTGCAACCTCAACCTCGACCGGCCGGTCCCCTTCGACCCCTATGCCGAGAACCGGGACACCGGCGGGTTCATCCTCGTCGACCGGCTCACCGACGCCACCGTCGGCGCCGGGATGCTGCACTTCGCGCTGCGCCGCGCGCAGAACGTCCACTGGCAGGCGCTGGACGTGAACAAGGAGGCGCACGCGGCGCTCAAGGGGCACCGGCCCTGCGTCGTCTGGTTCACCGGCATCCCCGGCGCCGGCAAGTCCTCCATCGCGAACCTGGTGGAGAAGCGGCTGCACGCACTGGGCGTGCACACCACGCTGCTGGACGGCGAGAACGTGCGGCACGGGCTGAGCAGGGACCTCGGCTTCACCCCGGCCGACCGCGTGGAGAACATCCGCCGGGTCGCGGAGGTCTCCCGGCTGATGGTCGACGCCGGGCTGGTCGTGCTCGTCTCGTTCATCTCCCCGTTCCGGGCCGAGCGCCGCCGGGCCCGCGAGCTGGTCGGCCCGGGCGAGTTCTGCGAGGTCTTCGTCGACACCCCGCCGGCCGTCGCCGAGCAGCGCGACACCAAGGGCCTCTACGGCAAGGCCCGCCGCGGCGAGCTGACGAACTTCACCGGCATCGACTCGCCCTACGAGCCGCCCGAGCACCCGGAGATCCGGATCGACACCACCGCGACGACGCAGGAGCAGGCCGCGGAGGAGGTCGTGGCGCGGCTGCGGGCGATGCACGTCCTGCGCTGATCGCCCTGGTCAGGACTCCGGTGCGTCCTCGGGGGCGATCAGCCAGGCCCGGGCCGACTCGTAGTCCTCCGCGACGCCGAGGATCCGGTAGCCGGTGCCGGTCTGCTCCAGCAGCAGCCACGCGCCGTCGAACGCCTCGACGACCGTGTCGTCGCACCGGTCCGGCAGCCCCTGGGGAAAGCGGGCCGAGCGGATCTCCCGGCGCGGGATGGGCGGCATCACGGGACGCCGGCCAGACATGTCGTCCATCGGGAGTCCTCACGCCGGTGCGAGAACCGATTCTGACCCGGATCCCACGCTCGGTCACCCAACGACCGGACGCCGCGGACGGTTCGTCGGCGCGCGGACCCCCAGTTGTGGGCGCCCCCCGGCCCCGCATCGGGGTCTGCTTTCTGTCGTACCCGGGGGCCACGCTGTTCCTGTCCGGATCGCACCGGCGGATCCGGGGACAGGGCGGAGGACGAGATGAGGACGTACGACCCCGCGGACCGCATCCGCTACGTCCACCTGGCCCAGGACGCCGACGCTCCCGCGGCCCCGCCGCAGCTCCGCGACGAGTGCACCCCACTGCCCGCCGACTACGCGAACGCCTCCCTGCGGTCCCGGCTCGGCGACTCCCCCACGGCCGGCGCCCGACCCGCCCTCGTCCTCCTGCCCGGAGGCGCGGCGGCCACCGACCGCCCCGGCCCCGC
Source organism: Geodermatophilus sp. SMS 5-13 (assembly GCF_059428245.1). Lineage (NCBI taxonomy): Bacteria > Bacillati > Actinomycetota > Actinomycetes > Geodermatophilales > Geodermatophilaceae > Geodermatophilus > Geodermatophilus sp. SMS 5-13. Next base: position 1,878,462 of record NZ_CP165729.1, on the reverse strand, counting down.
CGCCCCGGCGCTGCGCCTGGCCCGGTAGTGGCGGCCGGCGTCCCTGCCCCTCAGCCGTCGCCGCGGATCCGCCGCAGCAGGTCCGTCCGCGCGGTCGCCAGGGACGGGCCGTACCAGGTCAGCTGCCGGCCGGAGACCAGGACGGTGCGCACGTCGGGGAACGCCTCCGGGCCGTCCTCGGCGGTGAAGACGTAGGGCTCGTCCGGGAGCAGCACCAGGTCGGCCCCCGCCGCCTGCAGCTCGTCGAGCTCCACCCGCGGGTAGCGCTCCTCCGCCGAGCCGAAGACGTTGACCAGGCCGAGCCGGGTCAGCACGTCGCCGGTGAACGTGCGGGCGCCGACCACCATCCAGGGGTCCCGCCAGATCGGGACGGCGACCCGCAGCTCCGGCCGCGGCGCCGGCCGGCCCCAGTCGGCGGCCGCGGTCGCCAGCCAGCCGGGCTCGCCGACACCGAGGACGTCGGCGAACAGCCGGCGCATCGAGGCGAGCGCCTCGTCCACGGACTCGATGACGGTCACCCAGACCGGCACGCCGGCGGCCCGCAGCCGCTCGACGTCCAGGCGCCGGTTCTCCTCGCGGTTGGCCACCACGAGGTCCGGAGCGAGGTCGGCGATCGCCGCCCGGTCGGGGTTCTTCGTGCCACGGACCCGGACGACGTCCAGCCCGGCCGGGTGGGTGCACCAGTCGGTGGCACCCACCAGCCGCTCGGGCACCGTGACGGCGAGCGCCTCGGTCAGCGACGGCACCAGGGACACGACGCGCCGCGGCGGCCCGTCGAGGACGACCTGGTGGCCCAGGTCGTCGATCACACGTTCCGGCGGTACTGGCCCCCGACCTCGAAGAACGCGTCCGAGATCTGCCCCAGCGAGCACACCCGGACGGCGTTCATCAGCTCGGTGAAGACGTTCCCGCCCTCCATCGCGACCTGCTGCAGGCGGGCCAGCGCGGCCGGCGCCTCGTCGGCGTGCCGGGCGTGGAAGTCGGCCAGCCGGTCGAGCTGCGACTGCTTCTCCGCCTCGGTCGCCCGGGCCAGCTCCAGCGTCCGCGGCTCGTCGTCCCGGCTCGGGGCGAGGAAGGTGTTGACGCCGACGATCGGCAGGCTGCCGTCGTGCTTGCGGTGCTCGTAGAGCATCGACTCGTCCTGGATCCGGCCGCGCTGGTAGCCGGTCTCCATCGCGCCGAGGACGCCGCCCCGTTCGGCGATGCGGTCGAACTCCGCCAGCACCGCCTCTTCGACCAGGTCGGTGAGCTCGTCGATGATGTACGAGCCCTGCAGCGGGTTCTCGTTGCCCGCCAGGCCCCACTCCTTGTCGATGATCATCTGGATGGCCAGCGCCCGGCGCACCGACTGCGCGCTGGGCGTGGTCACCGCCTCGTCGTAGGCGTTGGTGTGCAGGCTGTTGGCGTTGTCGTAGATCGCGCAGAGCGCCTGCAGCGTCGTCCGGATGTCGTTGAAGTCCATCTCCTGGGCGTGCAGCGACCGCCCCGACGTCTGCACGTGGTACTTCAGCTTCTGCGACCGCTCCCCCGCCCCGTACTTCTCCTTCATGGCGACGGCCCAGATGCGCCGGGCCACCCGGCCGATCACCGAGTACTCGGCGTCCATGCCGTTGGAGAAGAAGAAGGACAGGTTCGGCGCGAAGTCGTCGATGTCCATGCCGCGGGCCAGGTAGGACTCGACGTAGGTGAAGCCGTTGGCCAGCGTGAACGCCAGCTGGCTGATCGGGTTCGCCCCGGCCTCGGCGATGTGGTAGCCGGAGATCGAGACCGAGTAGAAGTTGCGCACCTTGTGATCGATGAACCACTGCTGGATGTCGCCCATCGCCCGCAGCGCGAACTCGGTGGAGAAGATGCAGGTGTTCTGGCCCTGGTCCTCCTTGAGGATGTCGGCCTGCACCGTGCCCCGGACGTTGGCCAGCACCCAGGCCCGGATCTCCTCGGCCTCGGCCGCGTCGGGCTCCCGGCCCTCGTCGGCGCGGAAGGCGTCGAGGCGCTGGTCGATCGCGGTGTTGAGGAACATCGCGAGGATCGCCGGCGCCGGGCCGTTGATCGTCATCGACACCGAGGTGGACGGCGAGCAGAGGTCGAACCCGCCGTAGAGCACCTTCATGTCGTCGAGGGTCGCGATCGAGACGCCCGAGGTGCCGACCTTGCCGTAGATGTCCGGCCGCAGGTCCGGGTTGCGGCCGTAGAGGGTCACCGAGTCGAACGCCGTCGACAGGCGGGTCGCCTCGCCGCCCTCGGAGAGCAGCGTGAAGCGGCGGTTGGTGCGGAAGGCGTCGCCCTCGCCGGCGAACATCCGCGCCGGCGCCTCGCCCTCCCGCTTGAACGGGAACACCCCGGCGGTGAACGGGAAGAAGCCGGGCAGGTTCTCCCGGCGCAGGAAGCGCAGCAGGTCGCCCTCGTCGCGGGTCCGCGGCAGCGCCACCCGGCGCACCTTGTTGCCCGACAGGGTCTCGCGGGTCAGCGGCGTGCGGATCTCCTTGTCGCGCACCCGGTAGACGTACTCGTCGCCGGAGTAGTCCTCGACCCGGGCCGGCCAGGACTCCAGCAGCTCGCGCACCTCGGGCAGCAGCTCGCCGTGCGCCTGCCCCTCGAGCTCCCGCACGCGGGCGGCGGCCGGCTCGTCGCCGAGCAGCCCGGCCGTGGTGCGCAGCGACTGCCGCCGGTGCACGACGTCGGCCTGCGCCTCCGTCGTCCGGTGGTAGCCGCGGACGGCGTCGGAGATCTCCGCCAGGTACCGCGACCGCGCCGACGGCACGACGCTGGTGAGGCCGGAGGAGGCGCGGACGTCGACCCGCGGCAGCACGCCGGCCCCGGCCGGCAGCCCCGCGGCCACCAGCAGGTCCTTGAGCTGCTGGTAGAGCGCGGTGACGCCGTCGTCGTTGAACCGCGCGGCGCTGGTGCCGAACACCGGCATCCGGTCCCACGGGACGCCGAACTCCTGCCGGTTGCGGACCAGCTGGCGGGCGACGTCGCGGCGGGCGTCCTCGGCCCCGCGGCGCTCGTACTTGTTGATCGCCACGACGTCGGCGAAATCGAGCATGTCGATCTTCTCCAGCTGCGACGCGGCGCCGAACTCCGGCGTCATCACGTAGAGCGCCACGTCGGAGAACGGCACGATGCCCGCGTCGCCCTGGCCGATGCCCGGGGTCTCGATGACCACCAGGTCGAACCCGGCGGCCTTGACCGCGCACAGGATGTCGTCGAGGTGCTCGGGCACCTGCGCACCGGCGGTGCGGGTGGCCAGCGAGCGGAAGAAGGTACGGGCCCGGTCGCCGGTCTCCAGCGCGTTCATCCGGATCCGGTCGCCCAGCAGGGCGCCGCCGCCGCGCCGCCGGGTCGGGTCGATCGCCAGGACGGCGACCCGCAGCTTGTCCTCCTGGTCCAGCCGCAGCCGCCGCAGCAGCTCGTCGGTCAGCGACGACTTGCCCGAGCCGCCGGTCCCGGTGATGCCCAGCACGGGCACGGTGCGACCCGCGGCCGCCTCCCGCAGCCGGGCGGCCAGCTCCGGCGAGCGCCCCGACTCGAGCACGGTGACCGCCCGGGCCAGCGCGGCCGGGTCGCCGGCGAGCAGCGCCTCGACGTCGGGCTGCTCCTGCGTGAGGTCCTCGTCGCACTCCCGGATCAGCTCGTTGATCATCCCGGGCAGGCCGAGCCGCTGGCCGTCCTCCGGCGAGAAGATCGTGACGCCGCGCTCGCGCAGCAGCGCGATCTCCTCGGGGACGATGACGCCCCCGCCGCCGCCGAACACCCGCACGTGGCCGGCGCCGGCCGCGGCCAGCCGCTCCACCAGGTAGCTGAAGTACTCGACGTGCCCGCCCTGGTAGGAGGAGATCGCGACGCCCTGGACGTCCTCCTCGATCGCCGCGCGCACGACCGTGTCGACGCCGCGGTCGTGGCCGAGGTGGATGACCTCCGCGCCCTGCGCCTGCAGCAGCCGCCGCATGACGTTGATCGCGGCGTCGTGCCCGTCGAACAGGCTGGCAGCGGTGACGAACCGGACCGGGTGGACGGGGACGTGCAGGTCGGACGGCGCGCCGGTCATGCCACTCCCTGGCGAAGAACTAGTAGGACGTCCATGTAAGTTACGGGAGAACTGCTAGGACGTCCAACTATTCGGCTGGACGGCGTGGGGAGGAACGGCATGGACCGGATCGCGGTCATCGGCGGGGGCACCATGGGCGCGGGCATCGCGGAGGTGTGCGCCCGAGCCGGCTCGGCGGTCGTCGTCGTGGAGGCCGATCCGGACGGCGTGGACCGCTGCCGGGGGCGGATCGAGACCTCGCTGCAGCGCGCCGTCCGCGCGGACCGGCTCACCGCCGTCGAGGCCGAGTCGGCGCTCGCCCGCATCGAGGTGGCCACCGAGCTCGAGGCCGCGGCGACGGCCGACATGGTCATCGAGGCCGTGCCCGAGATCGAGTCGCTCAAGCTCGACCTCTTCCGCAAGCTCGACGCAATCCTCGGCCCGGACGCGATCCTGGCCTCGAACACCTCCTCGATCCCGCTGGTGAAGATGGCCAGCGTCACCGGCCGGGCCGACCGGGTCGTGGGCGTGCACTTCTTCAACCCCGCCCCGGTCCTGCCGCTGGTGGAGATCGTGGCCAGCCTGCTGACCTCCGACGAGACGCTGCTCGCGGTCACCGACTTCGCCGAGAAGCGGCTGGGCAAGACGACGATCCGCTCCCAGGACCGGGCCGGCTTCATCGTCAACGCGCTGCTGATCCCCTACCTGCTCTCCGCCATCCGGATGCTGGAGTCCGGGTTCGCCAGCGCGCAGGACATCGACGGAGGCATGGTCCAGGGCTGCGCGCACCCGCAGGGCCCGCTCGCGCTGGCCGACCTGATCGGCCTGGACACCACCGCCGCGGTGGCGCAGTCGATGTACGAGGAGTTCAAGGAGCCGCTCTACGCGCCGCCCCCGCTGCTGCTGCGGATGGTCGACGCCGGCCTGCTGGGCCGCAAGACCGGGCGCGGCTTCTTCCCCTACGCCCGCTGATGCGCGACGACGCGCTGAGCATCCAGGAACAGCTCTACCCCGAGCTCACCTGCTTCGGCTGCGGTCAGAAGAACGCCGCCGGGCTCCGGCTGCGCAGCTACCCGGCGGCGGACGGCGTGACCGCGATCTTCACGCCGTGGCCGGAGCACGACAACGGCCTCGGCTACCTCAACGGCGGGATCATCTCCACGCTGCTCGACTGCCACAGCGCCGCCGCCGTCGTCCTCGAGGCGCACCGGCGCGGCTGGGCGTCGACCGCGGACGCCGCGCTGCCCTACGTCACCGCCGGGCTCGACGTCCGCTTCCTGCGGCCGACCCCGCTCGCCGAACCGCTGCAGCTCGTGGCGACGGTCACCGAGGCCAGTGAGGCCGAGATGACCGCCGCTGTCGAGATCGTCTGGGACGGCAAGCCGCGGGCCGGCGCGGTGGCGCACTGGAAGCGGTGGCGCCCCCGCCCGGGTCAGGGGGCCGCCGGCTCCCCGTAGAGCTCGCGCGCGCGGCGCTGCTGCTCGTGCCGGATGTAGGACGGGAACTGGGCCGGCTCGGGTTCGAACTCCTTGAGCACCTCGCGGGCCACGACCATCTTGTGCACCTCGGTGGGGCCGTCGGCGAGGCCGACGTGGAAGGAGTTGATCACCCACTCCGCGAACGGCATCTCGTGGCTGAGCCCCAGGGAGCCGTGCAGGTGCAGCGCGGTGGCGGCGATGTCGTGCAGCACCTTGGGCATGATCGCCTTGACCGCCGAGACGTTCTTGCGGATCGCCTTCCAGTCGTGGCCCTGGTCGGCCAGCCAAGCGGTCTCGAGGACGAGCAGCCGGAACTGGCGCAGCTGGACCCAGCCGTCGGCGATCTTCTCCTGGACCATCTGCTTGTCGGCGAGCAGTTCGCCCTTGGTGGTGCGCGACAGCACGCGCTCGCAGGTCATCTCGAACGCGCGGGTGGCCTGGGCCAGCGTGCGCATCGCGTGGTGCATGCGGCCGCCGCCGAGCCGGGTCTGGGCGACGGCGAAGGCCTCGCCGCGCCCGCCGAGCATGCTGTCGGCCGGCACGCGGACGTCGGTCAGCCTCAGGTGGGCGTGGGTGTCCTCGGGCTCGCCGTAGAAGCCGTAGTTGCGGACGATCTCGATGCCGGGGGTGTCGGTCGGGATGATGAACATCGACGCCCGGCGGTACGGGCTCGGCGCGTCCGGGTCGGTGACGACCATCATGATGTAGAACGCCGCCGTCTCGGCCTCCGAGGCGAACCACTTCTCCCCGTTGATCACCCAGGTGTCGCCATCCAGGACGCCGGAGGTCCGGAACCCGAGCGGGTCGGCGCCGCCCTGCGGCTCGGTCATCGAGAAGCAGGAGACGACCTCGTTGGCCAGCAGCGGCTCGAGGTACCTCGTCTTCTGCTCGGGCGTGCCGAAATGGGCGAGGATCTCGGAGTTGCCCGTGTCGGGCGCCTGGGCGCCGAACACGATCGGCCCGAACCGGGACATCCCGAACTTCTCGTTCATCAGCGCGAGCTTGAGCTGGCCGTACCCCTTGCCGCCCAGTTCGGGCCCGAGGTGGCAGGCCCACAGCCCGCGGGCCCTGACCTCCGCCTGCAGCGGCCGGACCAGCCGGACGAACTCCGGGTCGTGGATGTTCCACTGGCTGCCGAGCAGGTGGTCCAGCGGCTGGACCTTCTCCCGCACGAAGGTGTCGATCCAGTCGAGCTCCACCTGGAACTCGGGGTCGGTCTCGAAACTCCACATGCGCGGTCAGCCTCTCTGCTGGGAACGGGGTTCGGCGGGGGCCGTGATCAACGCCAGCCGCCGTCGAGGCGGAGCAGGGCGCCGGTGGCGTAGGAGGACGCCGAGGTCGCGAAGAACAGCGCCGCGCCGACGATCTCGTCGGCCTCGCCGCACCGCTGCAGCGCGACCGTCTGCTCCATCTCCGCCCGCATGCCCTCGGGCCAGTGGGTGGCGATGTCGGTGAGGAAGGGGCCGGCCTGGATGGTGTTCACCCGGACCTTGGGGCCGTAGGCCTGGGCGAAGCCCTCGGTGAGCACGTGCAGGCCCGCCTTGGCGGCGGCGTACGGCAGGGCCAGCCCGCGGGGCCGGATCGCCTCGATCGAGCCGATGTTGATGATCGAGCCGCCGTCCCCCTCGGCCATGCGGGCGCCGATGACCGCGGTGAGCCGGAACGGCCCGCGCAGGTTGACCCCGATGACCTTGTCGAACAGCTCCTGGGAGACCTCCGCCAGGCTCGGGTAGTGCGGGGACAGCCCCGCGTTGTTGATCAGGACGTCGACCCGCCCGAACTCGCCGTAGACGGTGTCGATCAGCTCGTCGCACTGCTCCCAGGAGCTGACGTTGCACGCGACCGGCAGCGCGGTGACGCCGTAGGCCTCCCGCACCTCCTCGGCCACCGCCTGGCAGCTCGCCAGCTTCCGGCTGGCGATCGCCACCCGGGCGCCGCGCTCGGCGAAGGCCAGCACCATCTCCCGGCCCATGCCCCGGCTGCCGCCGGTCACGACGACGACCTTGTCCTTCAGTTCCTCCATGCCGCGCTCCTCGACTCCTCCGGTGCCCTGTATCACTACACCGTGCCGAGGAGGGGCTGCCCCTCACGCCAGCAACCGGTCCAGCGGACGGGGGATCCGGCCGGGCTCGAGGGCGAGGGTCAGGGCCCGGGCGTACCGGGCCTTGCGACCGCTCGTCGTCCCCAGGAAGCGGTGCAGCTGCCGCTCGATGCTGCGGCCGCGCTGCGCCGGCTGGTTCTGGAAGAGGCGGAACCGCGCCAGGTCCCCTTCGGCCGCGAGCACCGTCAGGGTGGCCGCGACGCCGAGCGCGCGGATGAGCTCGTCCTCGAGGTCCGCGACGCAGACGAAGACGCCGAGCGACTCCATGGACGTGCGGGTCAGGTCCCCACCGAAGCCGGCCTGCTGCAGACCGCGTCGGACGTAACCCTCCTCGGCCTGGTCGCAGAGCCCCCGCACCGGGACGGCCAGCCCCCGCGGTCCCAGCTCCCGGAGGAACCGGCCGACGCCCATCGCCCCGCCCATCGCCACCACGGACACGCCCTCCGCGGCCAGGTCGCGGTGCTGCCGCGTGGCCAGGGCCTCCACCGCCGCCCGGTCGCTGGCGCCCTCCACCAGCACGACGGTGTGCACGTCCCCGCCGAGCAGCCCCCGCGTTCCCGGACCCGGCTGGCATCGCACGGCGGGAGTCTGGCAATGCCGCCGGGCGCGGTCACCTCGGTTCCGGCCAGCGATCCACCTCTTGACCGTCGAACTCCGTTCGTTCACGCTTACCGTTCGTGGGCACTTACGGAGCCGACGAGGCGTGGAGTGCGCTCGGCGACCCGACCCGGCGGGCGATCGTCGCGTGCCTCGCCGAGCGGCCGCGCGCGGTCGGTGAGCTGGCCGACGCGCTGCCCATCAGCCGCCCGGCGGTCTCCCAGGCCCTCGCCGTCCTCAAGGCCGCCGGCCTGGTCACCGACCGCGCGGCGGGGACCCGCCGCATCTACCGCCTCAACCCGGCCGGGGTGGCCGCCCTGCGCGACCAGCTCGACACCTACTGGAACCGGGCGCTGGCCGGCTACCAGGACGCCGTCGCTTCCCCCGACGCCACCGATCCCGCCGACGCACCGGGCGCCGGCGGGCAGCAGGACGTTCCCGAGGAAGAAGGACAGGAGAGGCCATGACCCAGGCAGCCACCACCGCCGTCCGCAAGCAGATCGTCGTCGCCGCGTCGCAGCAGCGGGCCTTCGAGGTGTTCACCGCCGGCTTCGGGGACTTCAAGCCGCGCGAGCACAACATCATGGCCTCCCCGATCGCGAGGACGGTGTTCGAGCCGCGCGTCGGCGGGCACATCGTCGACGTCGCCGAGGACGGCAGCGAGTGCCGCTGGGCGCGGGTCCTGGTCTACGAGCCGCACGACCGGGTGGTGTTCAGCTGGGACATCGGGCCGGATTGGCAGCTGGTGGCCGACCCGGAGAACGCCAGCGAGGTCGAGGTGCGGTTCATCGCGGAGTCGCCGGACCGCACCCGGGTGGAGCTGGAGCACCGGAACCTCGACCGGCACGGCCCGGGCTGGGAGGCCGTCTCCGCCGGCGTCGCCGACGACGCGGGCTGGCCGCTGTACCTGGACCGGTACGCCGCCCTGTTCGGTCCGGGCCACTGACGCGCCGCCGCCGGTCGTGGCCACCGCGGGGGCCGGCCGGCGGCGGAGGTGTTCGCCGGCCGTCAGACCGAGCGGCCGGCGAACGCGGCCGCTCGCTGGTACGCGTCCGCGCCGTCGGGCGCCGGCTGCTCGGGACCGAAGGCCGCGCTCCGGTTGGCGTCCGAGAGGTTGGCCTGCATGAACGCCAGGCCGCGCTCGGCCACCTCCGCATCGAGCGCGCCCGTCGAGCGGCCCGTGGCCTCGGCGAGGTCCCAGGTGTGCACCGCGAACTCCGCGCACAGCCAGTCGAGGGCGACGGGAACGTTTCCGGCATCGCGGTCGTCCCACGCGCGGACCAGCTCGTCGGCGTGCGAACGGAACTCGGCGGTGGGGTCCTCACCGGCCGACGGGGTCGGCGCCGACCAGTCGATCGGCTCGCCGCGCACCATGCGGGTGAACCTCTCCGGCGCGGCGACGATGTGGTCGACCAGGTCCCGGACGGTCCACTGCTCGCACGGTGTCCCGTCGCCCAGCGCCCCGCGGGGGACGTCGTCGAGCAGCACGGCCAGCTGGTCCAGCGCCCGCCGCAGCACCGCCGTCTCGTCGTCGGAGGTCACCGGGCCACGCTAGCGGCGCCCCGACCTGCGGAGAACCCCGGAGCGGACGGGCGCCCGGGTCACGGCGACGCCTCCCCCGCCGCCTGCTCGGTGGCGGACTGCGCCGGCCCGTCGCCGATGATCCGGAGGACGACGTTGCCCCGCTTGTGTCCGGTGTCGACGAAGCGGTGCGCCTCGGCGACGTCGGCGAGGTCGAACGTGCGGTCGCGGACCGCCCGGTACCGGCCGGCGTCGGCGAGCTCGGCGAGGAACGCCAGGTCCTCGGAGGTCGGCTTGCCGAAGGCGGTGACCAGGTGCCCGCTCCGCCGGCTGCGCAGGGGCGCCCGCAGCAGCCCGCGCAGGTCGGTGATGACGAGCAGCAGCGCGCCGCCCGGCCGGAGCAGGTGCCGGACCCGCTCGAACGGCGCGTTGCCGACGCAGTCGACGATCACGTCGTAGGTGGCCGCGTCCGCGGTGAAGTCCTCGGTCGTGTGGTCGATCACCCGGTCGGCGCCCAGCGACGTCACGAGCTCGCGGTTGGCGCCGCTGCTGACGCCGGTCACGTGCGCGCCGGCCTCCGCGGCCAGCTGCACCGCCGCCGTCCCGACGGCGCCCGACGCCCCGTTGACCAGGACCGCCGCCCCCGGTGCCAGGGGCGCCGCCTTCAGGAAGCCGCGGGCGGTGAGCCCGCCGAAGACCAGCGTCACGGCGTCCTCGAAGCCCATGGTCCGCGGCTTGCGCGCGATCGCGTCGCCCTTCCGGACCCGGGCGTACTCGGCGTGCCCGCCGAAGTCCCCGCCCAGCATGGCGATGACCTCGTCGCCCGGGGCGAAGGCGGTGACGTTCGCGCCGACGGCCTCGACGACGCCGGCGGCGTCCATGCCCAGCACCCGGCGCTTCGGCCGGAAGGTGCCGATCCCGAGCGCGGCGACCACCCCGAGCCCGCGGGGCACCTCACGGGTGCGGGCGCGGTGGTCGGCGGCGCTGACCGTGCTGGCGTGCACCCGGACGAGGAGGTCGTCCGGCCCCACCGACGGCCGAGGGACCTCCTCGACCCGGACGGTGTCCGGCCCGCCGAAGCGGCGGTAGACCGCGGCCCTCATCGGAGGGCCTGCGCGGACGGCAGGGCGGCGACGGCGGACGGCCGGAAGCCCTTGACGGTCAGGTAGACGCCGAGGGAGAACTCCCAGACGGCGATCGGGAGCGCGGCGAGCGCGATCGGGCCCGTCCGGTCGAAGACCCCGAAGAAGATCCCGATGTCGGCGGCGAGGAGCAGCGCGGCGCCGATGAGCCCCAGGGCGGGCAGGGCGCGCGGCACGAGGCCGGAGCGGTACAGCACGGTGCCCAGGCACAGCGCGTTGAAGACCGGCATCAGGCTCTGCGAGAGCAGGAACGTCCAGTCGTAGGCCGCGACGAGGGTGGAGCCTGTGGTGACCAGTGACGACGGGTCCGCTCCGTCGACGCCGTCCCGCAGGGTGACCAGGGACAGCATGCTGACGACGCCGACGATGATCAGGCTGCCCTCCACCACGCGGGAGGCGACGAAGCCCAGCGCCGCGGTCTGGCTCACCCGCCTGGTCACCGGGTAGAGCACCACGGCGGTGCCGATGCCGGTCAGGGCGACGACGACCTCGGAGAACGAGCCCCACAGCACGCCGGTGTCGCTGCCGGCGCCGAGGACGAAGCGGGCGCCGTCGCGCACCGGCTGGAACAGGATGAGCGTGGGGACCGACACGAAGGTCAGCAGGTAGAGGATGCCGGCGGCGCGGGAGGTACCGCGCATCAGGTCCGGCGACGGGCGGGTCGCTGCGGGGGTGTGCACGGTGCTGCTCATGTCGTTTCCTCCTGGGATCAGCGGGCGGATGTGTTCGGACGGTCCGGGTCGAGCCGGGTGACCGAGACGAGGGACAGCCCCAGGTCGCGGATCCGGGTCAGCACGCCGTGCAGGGCCGCCTGGTCGGTCACCGGACCGGACAGGACTGTGGTGCCGTCGCCGGCGGGGCTAACGGTCATCGGGTCGAACCAGGCCGCCCACCGGGGGCCGAGGCGGCCCCCGAGGCGGATCTCGTAGCGGACCGAGTCGGCAGCTCCGCCGCTCGTGGTCTCCGTCATGGAGGAAACGTAGGAAGGAGGGTGGTGAGCGCGGATCACCATGTGTGGTGATTCCGGGTGGTGACTGGCGGCCGGTCCCTACCGGTCGGACGCCAGCAGGTCGAGCTCCTCGCCCCGGCGGACGGCCGCGCGGCGGTTGGTCACGCCCAGCTTGGCGTAGATGTTCTTGGTGTGGGTGCGGACGGTGTTCACCGAGACGAACAGCTGCCGGGCGATGTCCGGGCCGTCGAGATCGGTGCCGAGCAGCCGCAGCACCTCCAGCTCCCGCGCGCTCAGCGGGTCGACCAGGCCCGGTGACGGCGCGCGGTTCCCGTCCGGGGCCGTGAGGAGCCGGCCGGCGGCGACGCCCGCCGCCGTCAACAAGGCGACCATGGGCGGCCCTTCGTCGAGGAAGGTCCGGGCGTAGCCCTGCGGCTCGGCCAGCGCCAGCGCCCGCCGCAGCGCGGCCAGTGCAGCTCCCCTGTCGCCGCGGGTCTGCTCGGCCAGCGCCCGCACCACCAGCACCTCGAGGGCGCTGCCGGTCCGGCCGCCCTCCTCCGCCGCCTGCAGCAGGCGTTCGAGCAGCCGCAGCGCCCCGGCGATCGAGCGCCCGTCGCCGTCCGCGGCGGCCCGGGCCACCAGCGCGCGGGCGAGGACGAGGTGCTCGAACTCGCGCAGGTAGTGCGGGTCGTCGTCGACCGACAACCCCCGCTCCCCCGCCCAGGCCAGCGCCTCGGCCCACCGGCCCCGCCGGGCGAGCACCCGCGCCCGCAGCGCCGGGATCGGCCGCACCTCGGGGAAGAAGTCCCCGACGTAGCGGCGCTCGGCGTCGTCGAGCAGGGCGAGCGCGCCGTCGAGGTCGCCCTCTGCCTCGTGGAGGCGGGCCGTCGCGACCCGCCGGCGGTACGGGTTCTGCGGCAGGCCCAGGTGCTCGCCCAGCTCCGCGGCGACGGCGAGGTGCCGCCGGGCGGCGTCGAGGTCCCCGCGCTCGGTCAGCACCCCGGCGATGCCGACGTGCATGTCCGCGGCACCGCGCAGCACCGGCCCGGTCCCGGGGGTCACCAGGCGCAGCGCCCGCTCGTAGACGCTCAGCGCGTCGCCGAGCCGGCCCTGCGCGAGGCGGATGTCGGCCAGGGCGATCGAGCAGCCGGTCACGTCCGACAGGTGGCCGGCCCGCTCCAGGTGCACCGTGGCGTCGGCGTACCAGCGGTAGCCGGCGTCCAGGTCGCCGCTCCCCCAGTGCGCGAGGCCGAGGAGGCCGGCGGCGGCTCCCCGGCCGAGGTGGTCCTCCGCGCCGGCGCGGTCGAGCGCCTGCCCGGCATGGGTGATCGTGCCGGCCGCGTCGCCGGTCAGCAGGGCCTGACCGGCGCGGTACATCGAGATCGCGGTGGGGATCCGGCGGAACGCCGCCGCGTCCACGACGACCATCGGCCCCGTCTCGGGGGTGCCGGTCAGCCGGCGCTCGGCGTCGCGCAGCCGCGCCTCGACCCCCTCGATCTCGCCGTGGATCATCAGCGCGCCGGCGTACCCGACGCTGAGCACCGGCCGGGCCCGGAGCACGTCGTCCGGCAGCGCCTCCAGCCAGCGGCGCATGGTGGCCTCCTGCCGGCCTTGCTGCAGGGAGGGCAGCGCCAGCTCGACGAGGTCGGCGGCCCGCGCGACGTCCCCGCCGGCGAGCGCGTGACCGATGGCCTCGGCCCGGTCGCCGTGGCGCTCGTGCCAGGCGGCGGCCCGCCGGTGCAGCTCGGCGACGGTCCCGGGCTGCTCGTCGAGCAGGTGCGCCTGCAGCACGTCGGCGAAGAGGTGGTGGTAGCGGTACCACCGGCGCTGGTCGTCGAGCGGCACCAGGAACAGGTTGTCCCGCTCCAGGGCCGCCAGCATCGCCCGGCCGTCGTCCCGGCCGGTGACCTCGTCGCACAGCGGGCCGCTCAGCCGGCCGAGGACCGACGTCTGCAGCAGGAAGCCGCGGATCCGCTCCGGCTGGCGCGCCAGGACCTCCTCGACGAGGTAGTCGACGATGTAGCGGTCGTCCCCGGTGAAGCCCGCGATGAAGCCGCCGACGTCGTCGCGGCCCTGCATCGACAGCGCGGCGAGCTGCAGCGCCGCGATCCACCCCTCGGTGCGCCCGTCGAGGGCGGCGACGTCGCCGGCGGTCAGGGGCAGCCCCATGACCTCCGTCAGGTACTCCGCGGCCTCCTCGGGCGTGAACCGCAGCTCGGCGGCCCGCAGCTCGACCAGCTCGCCGCGGCCGCGCCATCGGGCCAAGGGCAGCGGCGGGTCGGCGCGGCCGGCGAGCACGAGGTGGACCTGCGCCGGGAGGTGCTCGACCAGGAACGCGGTCCCGTCGTGGATCTGGGGGGACTCGATGACGTGGTAGTCGTCGAGCACCAGGACGACGTCGTCCGGGAGGGCGGCGAGGTCGTTGACCAGCGCCCCCAGGACCGCCTCCGTCGACGACTGCGGCGAGGACAGGAGGGCGAGGGCGCCCGCCCCGACGTCGGGCGCCGCCGTCCGCAGGGCGGCGATCAGGTAGGACCAGAACAGCGCGGGATCGTTGTCCCGCTGGTCGAGCGAGAGCCACGCCACCGGCCGCCCCTCCGCCGCGGTCAGCCACTCGGTCAGCACCGTCGTCTTGCCGAAGCCGGCCGGCGCCGAGACGAGCGTCAGGGCCGCCTCGTCGGCACGGCCGAGGCGCTCGCGGAGCCGCGGCCGCGCCACCAGGCCGCGGCGCCGCCGGGGGACGTGGAGCTTGGTCGTGAGCAGTGGTCCGGTCATGACCCCGCGAGGATGTCAGCCCGGGACGGCCGGACCACCACGACAGGGCGCGGCGCGTGGGTGAGTGAGCGCAGGCTCACGGACCCGAGGAGCAGGGCGGCCCAGCCGGTCCGGCCGCGCGCCCCGACCACGAGCAGGTCGGCGGCCTCGGCCGCCTCGCTCAGGACGTCCCACTCGGCGCCCTGGACGATCTCCGCGCGGACCGGGATCCCGGCATCCCCGTCCGGCCAGGCGGCACGCACGCTCTCCCGCAGAGCCGCGTCGGCCTGCTCGCGCAGGGTCGTGGTGGGCCAGGCCCAGGGCGGACCGGCGTAGCCGGACAGGTTGTCGATCCAGGCGTGGACGACGTGCAGTTCCCCGCCGCGCAGGCGTACCTCGTCGGTGGCGAACCGCAGGGCGTCGACGGAACCGGCGGAACCGTCGACCCCGACCACCACCCGGCTGGCGGCTCCCCGCCACAGCACGGCGCCGTGCGAGGAGTCGTCGTCGCGCACCACGACCACCGGGCCGGCTGGCCGTACCGCACCTCGGCGTGCATGGGGACGGCGTCGCACCCCGCGACCCCGGCGGCCTCCGCTCGCATCCGGGCGCGCGCGTCCCGCTCGGCACCGGCCGAGCCGTCGACACCCACCACGACCTCGCGCACCGTCATGGCGTCGTCCACCGCCGTTCCTCCGCCGGCTCAGTCTGCCTCCGGCCGGCGCCGTGGACGGCCGGGCGACGCGTCGTCCCGCCCCTCGTGCTCCTCTCCCCCGGCCTCCGCGAGCCCGCCGATCAGCGGCAGGCAGGTCGTCGTGCACGCCTTGCCCACCTCCCCCCAGTAGCGCCACAGCAGCCAGCCCAGCGCCGTGACGCCGCCGATCCCGAGCCCGGCGGCAGGCGCCCCGACCAGGACGAACATGATCGCGACGCAGACGCCGCCGACCGCGAGGGCGCGCGGCCCGTCGGCGCCCCGGTCGGGCCCCACGGCCTCGGCGGCGAACGACCGCTCGACCTCGTGCCAGGCCCGCTGTTCTCGATCGCTGAGCACGGTCCACCTCCTGGCCCCACCGTGCGGCGGCCGACGGCATCCGGCCAGGGCCGCCACCGGTCACGTCGAGGGAGTCGTCGTTGCCGGCCACCGGCAACGGGACGACGGCCGAATCGGCCTTGCCGGTCGTCGGCAAGGAGCGGGGGCGCCAGTTGACCGACGGCCGCCCTACTTCCGGCTGCTGCGACGGCGGAAGGTCGGGTGACGAGCGCTTCCACCGGCCGGTGGGCGCGCTTTCTGCTTTCTGGAGGGAAGCACGCATGTCCATCACCACCCCGACGACGACCGCGACGCGGTGGGACTCCTTCCGGGTCCTGCTCGAGGAGCAGCGCGCCGACTGCGTCCGGCAGCGCGAGCTCGCGCTGGCCGAGGCGGCCACCTCGGTGCCGGATCCGGTCGCGCTGAGCCGCGCCGCGAGCCTGCTGCACACCATCGACGAGATCGACGCGGCGCTCGGCCGGATCGCCGACGGCAGCTACGGCGTGTGCGCGCACTGCCGCGTCGACATCCCCCTCGAGCGCCTGGAGTTCCGGCCGTTCGCGGCCGGCTGCGTGGCCTGCCAGGCCTCGGTGCGCTGACAGGAGCGGACGTGACCCACATTTCCCAGGGGCCGGCGTTCGTGGCCGGCTCACCGACGCACGTGGCGGTGGTCGGCGCCGGCATGGTCGGCCTGTCCTGCGCCTGGTTCCTCCAGGAGGCCGGTGTCCAGGTCACCGTCTACGAACGGGACCACGTGGCGGCCGGCGCCTCCTGGGGCAGCGCCGGCTGGCTGACCCCGGCCCTGACCGCCCCGCTGCCCGGGCCGGCGGTGCTGCGCTCCGGCCTGCGTGCGGTGCTCAGCCCGCGCTCCCCGGTGTCCCTGCCGCTGCGCGCCGACACCACCCTGCTGCGGTTCCTGTCCGGGTTCGTCGCGCACAGCACGGCGGGGGCGTGGCGGCGCGGCCTGGCCGCCTACGTGCCGCTGAACGAGCGCGCCCTGGAGGCGTTCGACGTCCTCGCCGCCGGCGGGGTCATGGCGCCCACCCACCGGGCCGAGGCGTTCCTGGCCTGCTTCCGCAGCGAGCGCGAGGCCGCGCGGCTGTGCGCCGAGCTCGAGCAGATCCGCGCCGCCGGGCAGCACGCCGGCTTCTCCCCGGTGACCGGCTGGCGGGTGCGCTCGGTGGAGCCGGCGCTGACCGACCGCGTCGGCGCGGCCGTGCAGATCCGCGGCCAGCGCTACCTGCACCCGCCGGAGTTCCTCACCGGCCTGGCCTTCGCGGTGCAGGCCCGCGGCGGCCAGGTGGTCCAGGGCGCCGAGGTGGCCCATCTGCAGCACCGCGCCGGCGGCGTCACCGTCGTCACCGAGGCCGGCGAGCGACTGCAGCACGACGCCGTCGTCCTCGCCACCGGCGCGGACCTGGGACGACTGGCCGCCCCGTTCGGGGTGCGGTATCCGGTGCAGGCCGGGCGCGGCTACAGCTTCAGCGTGCCGGTGGAGCGGATGCCGCGCGGCCCGCTGTACTTCCCGACCCAGCGGGTGGCGTGCACGCCGCTCGGTGAGCGGCTGCGGGTGGCCGGGATGATGGAGTTCCGCCGTCCCGGCGATCCGCTCGACCGCCGCCGGATCACCGCGATCGTCGACGCCGTCCGCCCCTTCCTGCGGGGCGTGGACCTCGACGACCGGCGCAACGAGTGGGTCGGCTCCCGCCCCTGCACCCCCGACGGGCTGCCGCTGCTCGGGCCCACCGCCTCGCCGCGGGTGTTCGTCGCCGGCGGCCACGGCATGTGGGGCATCGCGCTCGGCCCGATCACCGGCCAGCTGATCGCGCAGGCCGTGCTCAAGGGCGAGACCCCGGCCGAGCTGGCCCCGTTCGACCCGCTGCGCTGACCGGCCCGGCATCCCTCTCCCGGAAGGAACGACTCCCCGTGCTGCACCCCACCGTCTCCCGGCCCGCGGCCGACCCCGGCCGGCTGCTGTCGGTGACCACCCTCCCCGACCCGCGGCCCGGCCGGGTCGTCGTCGAGGTCGTCGGCGAGGTCGACGCCTACACCGCCCCCGCGCTGGACGTCTGCCTGCAGTCCCAGGCGCGGCAGCCCGGCGTCCGCGAACTGGTCGTCCACCTGGGCCAGGTGACGTTCCTGGGCGCGGCCGGGGTCACGGTGCTGGAGCAGGCGGACCGCCGATGCCGGCTGCGCGGCGCCCGGCTGGTGATCCGCACCGGCGGCCGGCGCGCGGCGCTCCGCACGCTGTACCTCAGCGGTCTGGCCGACCGGGTGGCCGTCGACCCGAGGGAGGGAGACCCCCCGCAGCGGCGCGGCCCGCGAGCGACCGGACGGCCACGGACCCGCCCGCGGCGGCTGTGCCGATGAGTGGTGCCTCCCCCGGCCTGATGGGGCAGGCTGCCGTTGCCGGTCCCCGGCAATCCGACGTCCACCGGCCGCGGCCGGTCGCGACCGGACGGGAAGGAGCGGACATGCCCCGCAGCGCCGAGCGCCGGCCGCCCGGCCGGCGCGCGACAGCGCCGGAGGACTGGCTCACCGCGGTCGGGAGCTCGGCGGCGGCCGCCGTCCAGGCGCCGGCGGAGCTGCTCGGTGAGTACCTGCCGCTGCTGGCCGAGGCCGCGATCAACGGCCGCCGCCCCGACGACGTCGAGCTCGAGGCCGTCCGCGAGCTCGGCCGGCGCGCGGCCGCGCAGGGCGTGGGCGCCCGGCGCGCGGTGGACCTCTACCTGTCCGCGGCCTGGCGGCTGTGGCGGCAGCTGCCGGTGGTGGTGCGCTCGTCCGATCCGGAGAAGGTCCGCCGGGCGGCCGAGGCGGTCCTGCGGGTGCTCGACGACGCCATCGGCGTGCTCGTCGACGGCCACCAGTCCGAGCGCCGCGACATGATCCGCCGGGAGGAGGCGCTGCGCGCGGAGTTCGTCGACGACCTGCTGCGCGGCGACGCCGACGTCTCCCGCATGGTCCAGCGCGCCGAACCGTTCGGCATCGACCTGGGCAAGCCCCACCACGTCGCGCTGGTCGCGCCCCAGGACGGCGAGGCCGCGCTCGACCGCGCGGCCACCACCCTCGAACGGGCCGTCGTCGACCGGTTCGGCGACCGCGAGGTGCTGGTCGCCACCAAGGACGGCCGGGTGGTCGTCGTGGTCCCCGGCGGGCCCGCGCCGGCCCTTCCCCGGACGCCGGGCGGCGACGTGGGCACCGTGCTGCACCAGGAGCTCCGGCGGCTCCGGGTGCCCGGCCGGTGGCGGGTCGCGGCCGGGCGCGCCTTTCCCGGCGCCTTCGGCGTGGCGCGCAGCTACGAGGAGGCCCTCGAGGCCATCACCGTCGCCGGCCGGCTGGGTCTCGAGAACGACGTCGTCGACGTCCGTGACCTGCTCGTCCACCGGGTGCTGGGCCGGGACCAGGCGGCCATGGTCGACCTGGTCCGCGACGTGCTCACGCCGCTGGAACAGGTGCGCGGCGGCGCCGGGGTGCTGCTGGAGACGCTGCGGGCGTACTTCGACGCCGGCGAGGTCGCGACCGAGGCCGCCCGGCGGCTGCACGTCTCGGTCCGCACGGTCACCTACCGCCTGGCCCGGGTCGCACAGCTGACCGGGTACAGCGTCGCCGAGCCCGACCAGCGGTTCGCGCTGCACGCGGCCGTGGTCGGCGCGCGGCTGCTCGAATGGCCGGCGACGCCGCTGCCGGCCGACTCATGAACGGTGACGATCCTATGGAGGCCGCTGTGACGACGACCCTGACCCGCCGCCCGGTACGAGACCGGGCGCAGACAACTGGCGCGACCGCATCCCGCGTCCGGCGAGCACGCCCGAGCCCCGGGGACGCCGCGCCACCGCAGACGGTGGACCTGGTCGACCAGTGGGGGCTGGACTCTTTCCCCGCGAGCGATCCGCCGGCCAACTGGTGAGCTGCCCGGCTCCTGGGCCCTGGTAGAACCGCGGGATGGGTTCGCAGGCGCTGCTCCTCGCGCTGGACCTCGCCGGCACGTTCGCGTTCGCCCTCAACGGCGCGCTGACCGCGCTGCGGGTGACCCGGCTGGACATCGTCGGCGTCATCACCCTCGGCATGATCACCGCGCTCGGCGGCGGGATCATCCGCGACGTCCTGCTCGACAGGCTCCCGCCGGCCACCTTCAGCGACTGGCGCTACCTGGCCGTCGCGGCCGGCGGCGGTCTCATCGCCTTCCTCTTCGGCCGCCACCTGGAGCGGCTGAACACCCCGATCACCGTGCTGGACGCCGCGGGCCTGGGCCTGTTCGCCGTCACCGGCGCCAGCAAGGCGCTCGCCGCGGGGCTGGGCCCGGCCCAGGCCGTCATCCTGGGCGCGGTCACCGGCGTGGGCGGTGGAACTCTGCGCGACGTCCTGATCCGGCAGATCCCGTCGGTCCTGCGCAGCGGCCTCTACGCCATCCCGGCCCTGGTCGCCGCCACGGCCACGGTCGTCGCCAAGGAGCTCGACGGCTACGGCCTGGCCACGGCGCTGGCCGCGGCCGCACTGTGCTTCGGCATCCGGATGATCGGCGTCCGCTTCGACCTCAACGCGCCGATGCCACCGGAGCGGCCGAGGCCGGGGCCCCGCGACGACCCCCCGGCAGATCGCTAGGGAGCCAGCCAGGCCAGGGCGCCGACGACGAGCGCCTGGGTGCCGGTGTCCAGCGTCGGCTGGAGGACCGGGGCGAAGCGGGCGGAGTGGTTGACCGGGATGTCCTGGGCGATCCGGCCGGCCCGCTCGGCCGCGTCGTAGACCTCGGTGTCGGTGCCGCCGACGAACCAGTAGGTGTAGGGCACACCCAGCGCGTCCGGGATGTCGCTGAAGTCCTCGCTGGCCGACTGCCGGCCGGCCGGTGCCGCCCGCTCGCCGAAGAAGTCCGCGAACGCCGCGGCGACCCGCTCGGTGGTCGCCGGGTCGTTGTCGGTGAGCGGGAAGTGGTCGAACAGCTCGAACTCCGGGTCGCGCGGGCTGCCGGAGGCCTGGCACTCCGCCGTCACGATCCGGCGGACGGCGTCCAGGATCGCCGTGCGGGTCCGGTCGCTGAACGTGCGCATGTTGAGCTGCAGCGTGGCGGAGTCGGGGATGACGTTGCTCTTCGTCCCTGCCTGCAGACTGCCGACCGTCAGCACCGCCGTCTCCCCCGGTGCGACCTCGCGGGAGACGACCGTCTGGAGCCGCAGGACGATCATCGCGGCCAGGACCACCGGGTCGACCGCGGCGTGGGGCATCGAGCCGTGCGCCCCGCGCCCGTGCACGGTGATGCGCATGCTGTCGGCGGTGGTCAGCGCCGGGCCGGCGATCGTGCCCACCCGCCCGGCGGGCAACGGCAGGACGTGCTGTCCCAGGGCCACCTGCGGGGCCGGGATCAGGTCGGCGAGCCCGGACTCGACCATCCCGCGCGCGCCGTCGCCGACCTCCTCGGCCGGCTGGAAGAGCGCGATCAATGTTCCGTGCCAGTGCTCCCTGCCGTCGGCGAGCAGCTGCGCGGCCCCGGCCAGGCACGCCACGTGCATGTCGTGGGCGCAGGCGTGCATCACCGGCACCTCTGTGCCGTCGGCGTCGGTGGCGGTGACCTCGCTGGCGTAGGTCAGCCCGGTCTGCTCGCGCACCGGCAGCGCGTCCATGTCCGCCCGCAGCAGCACGGTCACGCCGTCCCCGTTGCGCAGGACGCCGACCACGCCGGTCCCGCCCACCCGCTCGTGCACCTCGAACCCGGCGCCCCGGAGCCGGTCGGCCACCAGGCCCGCGGTCCGCGTCTCCCGGTGCGAGAGCTCGGGGTGCCGGTGGACGTCGCGGTACAGCTCCTCCTGCCACGGCCGCGTGTCGCGCAGGCCGGCGAGGACGGCGGACCCGGCTGCTTCGGCGACCACGGCACTCCCCCACGCACGACGACATGGCGAGTCTGCCCGTGACCTCTGACCGCCGGGGTAAGAGATCCGCCCGCGGCGACACCAACCAGATGTGGGACGGCGAGCAGGTCACCGGCGATGACGACGGCGTTCGTCCTGTCCGGCGGCGGCAGCCTCGGTGCGGTCCAGGTCGGCATGCTGCGGGCGCTGGCCGAGCGGCGGATCACCCCGGACCTGCTCGTGGGCACCTCCGCCGGGGCGCTCAACGCCGTCTTCGTCGCGGCGCACGGCACCGGGCCGGCCGCGCTCGACCGGCTCGCCGCGACCTGGGCGGCGCTGCGGCGCGACGACGTCTTCCCGGTGCGGGCGCCGCAGATGCTGCTCGCGCTGGCCGGGGCCCGCGACTCGCTGTGCGCGCACGACGGCCTCGAACGCCTGGTGCGGCGGCACGTGGCGCTGGCGAGCCTCGAGGCCGCCCCGATCCCGGTGCACCTCGTGGCCACCGACCTGCTGTCCGGCGAGGAGGTGCTGCTCTCCGACGGTGACGTGCTCAGCGCCGTCCTGGCCAGCAGCGCCGTCCCCGCGGTGCTGCCTCCTGTCCTGCGGGACGGGCGCACTCTGGTGGACGGCGGGCTGGCCGACAACGCGGCCATCTCCCAGGCGGTCGCCCTCGGCGCCGACCGGATCTACGTGCTGCCGACCGGCTACGCCTGCGCCCTCGCGGCGCCGCCCACCCGGCCCCTCGCCGTCGCCGTCCAGGCTCTGACGCTGCTGGTGCAGCAACGGCTCATCGCCGACGTCGCGCTGTTCGCCGACCGGGTCGACCTCGTCGTCCTGCCGCCGCTGTGCCCGCTGCGGATCTCGGCGGTCGACTTCCGCCACGCGGCCGTGCTGGCCCGGCGGTCCCACGCCTCCGCCGCTGCCTGGCTGGACAGCGGCGCGGCCTCGCTGCCGAGGCCGGAACGGATCCTGGGCCTGCACGGCCACCCGCCCGAGGACGCACACCGCCCACGCCTGGCACCCGGTTCCGGCCTCGACCGAAAGGACGTGTCATGACCACCCTCCCGGTGTTCCGCCGCCGCCCCGTCGCGATCACCCTGCTCATCGCGGCGCTGCTGTGCGCACTGCTGGTCGCGCTCACCGCCGGCCGGCAGGCGGACGCCTCACCGGGCCCCGGTCACGGTCACGGCCACGACCACGCCGCCGGACTGCCGACGGCGGCCCAGGTCGCCTTCCACGACCAGATGCGCAAGCTCTGGGAGGACCACATCACCTGGACGCGGCTGGCCATCGTCACCTTCGCCGACGGGTCGGGCGGGTTCGACGCCACGGCCGCCCGGCTGCTGCAGAACCAGGTGGACATCGGCGACGCCGTCAAGCCGTTCTACGGCCCGGCCGCCGGCGACCAGCTGACCGCGCTGCTGCACGACCACATCACCATCGCCGTGGAGCTGCTGCAGGCCGCGAAGGCGGGCGACACCGCGGCGTTCGACGACGCCAACACCCGCTGGTACGCCAATGCCGACCAGATCGCGGACTTCCTCGCCGCCGCCAACCCCCGCTTCTGGGCCGCCGACGTGCTGCGCGACGCCATGAAGACCCACCTCGACCAGACACTGGCCGAGGCGTCGGCGGAGCTCACGGGCGACTACGCGGCCAGCGTCGCCGGCTACGAGGAGATCCACC
This sequence comes from Geodermatophilus sp. SMS 5-13, assembly GCF_059428245.1. Classification (NCBI taxonomy): domain Bacteria; kingdom Bacillati; phylum Actinomycetota; class Actinomycetes; order Geodermatophilales; family Geodermatophilaceae; genus Geodermatophilus; species Geodermatophilus sp. SMS 5-13. The sequence continues at coordinate 1,855,337 of NZ_CP165729.1, read as the reverse complement.
AGCACATCCTCGAGATGGCCGACCTGCTCAGCTCGGGGATCATGAGCCAGTTCCCCGACCGCTTCGACGACTGAGCGCGGCCGGGGCGCCGGCCGGTGCCGGGTGCGAGCACCCGGCACCGGCCGTGCCGCGACCCGCCCGGCTCACCGGGGCAGCCGCTGGGCGACCACCTCGAACGGGGCGGTGGGGGCCTGCTCGTCGAAGCGGCTGTCGACCAGCAGCAGGCGCCCGCGGGCCTCCTTGCCGGTGGTGAAGACGCGGTCCGGGTCGGTGGGGGTCTCGCGGAGGAGCCGGGCGGCCTCGGCGTCGCGGTCGAGGCGCAGCGTGGTGATCACGCGGGAGAAGTTGCGGATCACGATCAGCGTCGAGCCCCGCAGCACCAGGCCGTCGGCGTCGGTCAGGTCGACGTCGCCCGTGTCGATCCGGGCGGCCTGCCGCGTGCGCAGGTCGAAGCGCCAGAGGATGCCGGTGGTCCCCTGGGCGACGACGAGGGAACGCTCGTCGGGCGAGACCACGATCCCGCCGAGGTTGAACCCGGACTGCGTGGCGATCGTGCCGGTGGCGTCCGCCCAGACGCTCACCTGCCACTCGCCGTGCCGGTGGGCGACGCGGAAGATCTGCGGGGCGTTCGAGTTCGTGAAGTAGGCCGCGCCGTCCGGGCCGATGGCCACGTCGTTGAGGAAGGCGTTCTCCACGCCGACGTCCAGGGCCGCGAGCAGGTCGCCGTCCGGCGAGTAGACCCACAGGTCGGGCCGGTCGGTGCCGATCCCGTTGGGTCCGCCGGCGATGTAGACCCGCCCGCGGTGGTCGGTCGTGATGCCGCGGGCGGTGGTGCGCCCGTCCGCGCCCTCGTCCAGCCACACCGCGGTCTCCCCGGTGCGGACGTCGCCGCGGTGGATCTCGCCGCCGGTGGTCTCGCTGACGTAGAAGGTCCGCTCGGCCGGGTCCACGCCGATGCCCTCGAACTTCGACACGCCCTCGTCGCCGTGCAGCAGGTAGACGTCGGGCCGGTTGCCGTGCCGGTCGCCGGCGGCGGCCGCGGGCACGCCGAGCAGCAGCGACACCCCCAACGACAGCGCGACGGTGGCAGGGGCGAGTGGTCGGCGCACGGGAGCTCCCCGGGTCGATGGCTTCGGTTCTCCGTTCCGCGGAGCTACCCCGGGAGTGCGTCGGTCGATCGGAGTGCGGTCAGCGAACTCGTTCCGCATCGTCGGCCAGGGGGTTCGGCTGGTCACCGGCCGGGTGTAGACCTGTTCGGTGCCTGCCGTTCACCGCGAAGTCGAGTTGAAGTACGCCGCCGACGACGACCTCGAGCTGCCCTCCCTGGTCGAGCTGGTGGACGACGCCGCCGGCGGCTCGCTGCCGCACGGCGTCCCGCTGTCGGACGGCGTGGTGGCCCAGCAGCGGCTCGACGCCTTCTACTTCGACACCGCCGACCTGCGGCTGGCAGCGGCCGGGCTGACGCTGCGCCGGCGCACCGGCGGGGACGACTCCGGCTGGCACCTCAAGGTGCCGGCAGGCACCGCGACCCGGTCGGAGATCCGGCTGCCCCCGGGCCGGGTGCCGCCCGGCCGCACCCCGCGCGCCGTCCCCGACGAGCTGCAGTCGATGGTGTGGGCGCAGACCCTGGGCCGGCCGCTGCAGCCCGTCGCCCGCATCACGACCGAACGCACCCTGCGGCGGCTGAGCGATCCGACCGGGCAGGTGCTGGTCGAGGTCGCCGACGACCGGGTCACCGCGGCGCGGTTGTCCGCGCTCACCGGCACGGGCGAGGCGGTGGGCGCGCCGACGACCTGGCGGGAGATCGAGGTCGAGCTCGCCGACGCCGATCTGGTGGACGCGGTGGACGCGCGGCTGCGGCAGCACGGGCTGCGCGAGGCCGCGTCGTCGAAGCTTGCCCACGTCCTGGGCGCGGCCCGGACCGCGCGCCGGAAGGGCGGTGCCGGACGCGGGCTGACCGCCAGGTCCACCGCCGGCGAGGTGGTGCTCGCGCACCTCCGCGAGCAGGTGGCGCAGGTGCGGGCCCAGGATCTGCCCGTGCGACTGGACGCGCCCGACGCCGTGCACAAGATGCGGGTGGCCACCCGTCGGCTGCGCAGCGCGCTGCGCACGTTCAAGCCGCTGTTCGACCCCGACGTCGTCGGCCCGCTGGGCGACGAGCTCAAGTGGCTGGCCGGCGAGCTCGGCGCCGCCCGGGACGCCGAGGTCATGCGCGACCGCGTGCGCCGCGCCGTCGAGGGCGCCGGGCACGCCGGGGCCGACGCCGCCCGCGCCGAGCTCGACGCCGCGTACCGCACCGCGCACGACCGGGTGCTCGCCGAGCTGGACGGCGAGCGCTACCACGGGATCCTCACGACGCTCCAGCAGCTGGTCGAGGCGCCCCCGCTGCGCAAGCGCGCCAAGGCACGCGCGGGCACGGCCCTCCCCCCGCTGGTCGCGCGCACCTACGACCGCGTCCGCCGGTACGTGGACCAGGCGCGGGCGCTGCCCGCCGGTCCCGAGCAGGAGGAGCTGTGGCACGACGCCCGCAAGGCCGGCAAGCAGTCCCGCTACGCCGCGGAGACGGTGGCGCCGGTCTTCGGCAAGGACGCCACCGCCTTCGCGGCGGCGATGGAGGCCGTGCAGGAGGCGCTCGGTGAGCACCAGGACTCCGTGCTGACCCGGGAACGGCTGCACGAGCTGGCCCTGCGCTCCCCCTCGGCCGAGGTGGCCTTCCTCTACGGTCGGCTGCACGCGCAGGAGGAGGCCCGCAGCGCGCAGTCGCAGGAGCACTTCGCGACCGCGTGGCAGGCCGCCGGCCGCAAGTCCCTCCACCGCTGGCTGCGGTAGTCGATGGCAGGGCGCACCCACGTCGTCCTCGGGGGCGGCGCCGCCCTGGGCGCCTTCCAGGCGGGGCGGTCGCCGTCCTGGCCCTGTGCCCCGACCCCCACCCCGCACGGGAGCCGGCCGACCTGTGGACCGCCCCGTCGATGATCCGGCTGTTCCGGCGGGCTGACGTCCCCTGAACGGTGTGCCTCGGGGAGGTAGCACGCACCGCCGGGCTCAGTACCGTCGTGGGGTGCGCACTCCCCAGCAGCGGGGACTCCCCGGTGACGCGATGAGCGCCGTGGGGGGCGATCCCCTCGTCGACAACGCCCACCGCCTGGCCGAGCAGCTGCTGCACGAGATGGACAGCCGATGGCGGCACACCCAGGGCGTCGCCGACCGGGCGGCGAGCGCGGCGGGAGCAGTTGCGGACTCCGACCGGTCGCTGCTGGTGGCCGCCGCCTGGCTCCATGACATCGGCTACGCCGAGCCGCTGCGGCGCTCGACCTTCCACCCGCTCGACGGGGCCTGGCACCTGCAGGAGACGTCCTGGGGACAGGCCCTTGCCGGCCTGGTCGCTCATCACTCCGGGGCCCGCTTCGTGGCCGCCGTGCGCGGCCTGGACGCGCAGATGGCCGCGTTCGACGCGACGCGGTACGCCCTCGGGCCGCTGCCCGACGCGCTCACGTACGCCGACCAGACGACCGGGCCCGACGGCGAGCCGATCGACGTCGAGGACCGGCTGGCGGACATGCTGCGGCGGCACGGCCCCGACAGCCCGTCGGCCCGGGCCCACGCGGAGCGTGCCCCCGTGATCCGCGCCGCCGTCCGCCGTACCGAGGAGCGGCTGCGCCGGGGCGGCTGAGATCCGGCCGGCCCGTGGCGGCGATGACTAGCGGACGGAGTGCCCTGCCGCTTCCGGTCTCCGCTCGCGCACGCGCTCGAGCGGCAGGTCGGCGTCCTGTGAGGCGAGCCCCTCGGCGTCGGTGATGAAGCGGACCGCGGCACGCCACCCGGTTCCGTCGTCGTACATGCGCCACGCGTGCTGGACGCCGGGCCACCACCGGCCGGCGGCCTCCACCTCGACGTGCCGCACGGGGCTCACGCGACGTTCAACCAGCCAGAGGCCGTCGTTCATGTTGCCGACCGTAGAGCCATGACCGCGCTGACACGACTCCGGTCGCGTGGCGCGACGACCGCTGCTTCCTGACCTCCGGCCGGGCGGGGAGGATCGTCGGCTGGTGGAGGCCGACCGTGGCAGGGGCCATCGGCGCCGACCGCTGTCGGCCCGTGACCCGAGCGAGACGCACCGGGCCGCGACGCCCCTGGAGCTCCTCTACGACCTCACGTTCGTCGTCGCCTTCGGCGCCGCGGCGGACGAGCTCGCGGACAACCTCGCGGAGGGCACCTCGGCGCGGCGATCGGCGGCTTCTGCCTCGCGTTGCTCGCCGTCTTCTGGGCGTGGATGAGCTTCGGGCCGCCCGGCCTGGAGGGACGGCGTCCCCTGCTGGTATCTGCTCGGCACCGAGGACCACGCCATCCCGCCGGCGCTGCAGCGGTTCATGGCCGAGCGCGCGAGCGCCACCATCGTGGAGGTTCCGGCCTCGCACGTGTCGTTCGTGTCGCAGCCCGAGGCCGCGACCCAGCTCATCCTGCAGGCGGTCGACGCCACGACGCCCGCGGTGAGCGGCGCCTGAACGACCGGCCTCGGAGCCGTCGCCGTGATCGTCCGCGGGGTGCTGGCGGCGCTCGGCGCGTTCCTCGTGCTCGCCTCCGCGGCCGGCGTGATCGGCACGGTCGTCGTCCCCCGCGCGTACGGCAGCCGGCCGCCTACCTGCTCGGCTTCGCGCTGCTGCTGCTGCCGTTCGTCGCCCACGGCCTGGGCTTCACCCTCACCGAGGCGGGCTCGGCCATGACCACCCTGGGCTTCTCCCGGCCCGAGAACCCGGCGGCGACGGCCGTCCCGGTGATCGCCGCCTTCGTCTCGCTCGGCACACTCGCGGTGCAGATCGGCTACCTGCCGACGCTCTACGCCGCGTACAACCGCCGGGAGACCTCGGTGGCTCTGCTCGACGCCCACGCCGGCGTGCCGACCTGGGGCCCGGAGCTGCTCGCCCGCACGCACTACGGCCTGGGGTCCGGGGTCTCGTCCGTGTCTACTTCCGCTCCCACCGGGATCGAGCGGGAGCCGGAGCAGGCGTGGCCGCACTTCGTCGGCTGGCGGGTGAACTACGAGCGCGCCGCCTACGCCATCGCCTGGGCCGTCCCCGCCCCGCCGGCACTGTGGTCGGGACCGCGACGCTCCGGCGCTCCCCCGGTTCCGCCGCTGCGGCCGCCGGATCTCGCGCCACCGCCGTCCCCGCGCTCCGCGCCGGACCACGGGGCGGCCGGCCCGCGCACCTGACCGTCGATCAGCCGTGGTCCGGCGACCTCGTCGTGAGGTCGCCGGACCACGGCCCCGCGGGTCAGGCCGCGACGCCGACGGCGGCCGGCCGGTCCGGAGCGGGTGCGAGCGCCGCGGAGACGAGGTCGGCGACGTCGCCGACCAGGTGGATCGTGAGCCGCTCGCGGACCTCGGCCGGGACGTCGTCCAGGTCGGGCTCGTTGCGCGCCGGCAGGAACACCGTGGTCAGGCCGGCCCGATCGGCGGCGAGCAGCTTCTGCTTCACCCCGCCGATCGGCAGCACCCGGCCGGACAGCGTGACCTCGCCGGTCATGCCGACGTCCGCCCGCACCGCCCGCCCCGAGGCGAGCGAGGCCAGTGCGGTCACCATCGTGACGCCGGCGCTCGGCCCGTCCTTGGGCACCGCGCCGGCCGGCACGTGCAGGTGCAGCCGCCTGTTCAGCACCGCGGCGTCGAGCCCCAACTGTGCCGTGTGGCCCCGCACGTAGGACAGCGCGATCTGCGCCGACTCCTTCATGACGTCGCCGAGCTGGCCGGTCACGGTCAGGCCCGGCTCGCCGTCGACCGCGGTCACTTCGATGAAGAGCACATCACCACCGGTGCCGGTCACCGCGAGGCCGGTCGCCACACCGGGGACGGCGGTGCGCTCCGCCGTCTCCGGGGTGAACCGGGGACGGCCGAGGTAGCCGCGCAGGTCGGCCGCGCTCACCCGAAGCGGCGCTGCCGAGGGATCGGTGGCCAGGGTGGCCGCCGCCTTGCGCAGGATCCGTGCGAGCGCCCGGTCGAGCTGGCGAACGCCCGCCTCGCGGGTGTGCTCGGCCGCCACCGCGTGCAGCGCTGTGTCGTCGACCACGAGGTCGTCTCCGGTCAGTGCCGCGCGCTCCATCTCGCGCGGCAGCAGGTGTCCGCGGGCGATGGCGACTTTCTCGTCCTCGGTGTATCCGTCGAGCTGGACGAACTCCATGCGGTCCAGCAGCGCCTGCGGGATCGTGTCGACCACGTTCGCCGTCGCGAGGAACAGCACGTCGGACAGGTCGAGGTCCAGGTCGAGGTAGTGGTCGCGGAACGTGTGGTTCTGCTCCGGATCCAGCACCTCCAGCAACGCGGCCGCGGGGTCGCCACGGTAGTCGCTGCCGACCTTGTCGATCTCGTCGAGCAGGACGACGGGGTTCATCGAGCCCGCCTCGCGGATGGCCCGCACGATCCGGCCGGGCAGCGCGCCGACGTAGGTGCGCCGGTGGCCACGGATCTCGGCCTCGTCCCGGACGCCGCCGAGCGACACGCGGACGAACTTCCGGCCCAGGGCCCGTGCGACCGATTCACCGAGGCTGGTCTTGCCGACGCCGGGCGGGCCGACCAGCGCCAGCACGGCGCCGGACCCGCGGCCGCCGACCACCTGCAGCCCGCGCTGCGCACGGCGCGCCCGCACGGCGAGGTGCTCGATCATCCGGTCCTTGACGTCGGCCAGCCCGTAGTGGTCGGCATCGAGCACCGCCCGCGCCGCCACGACGTCGGAGTTGTCCGGGGTGCGCACGTTCCAGGGCAGCTCCAGGACGGTGTCCAGCCAGGTGCGGATCCAGCCGCCCTCGGGGCTCTGCTCGCTGGTCGACTCGAGCCGGTCGATCTCGCTGAACACCGCCTCGCGGACGTTCTCGGGCAGGTCGGCGGCCTCGGCGCGGGCACGATGATCGGGGCCGCCACCTGAGCCACCGCCGTCCTCGCCGAGCTCCTTGCGGATCGCGGCCAGCTGCTGGCGCAGCAGGAACTCGCGCTGGGACTTCTGCATCCCCTCGCGGACGTCGTTCTGGATCTTCTCCGAGACCTGCATGTCGGCGATCTGCGCGCGCACCCACTCGACCAGCAGTTCCAGCCGGGTGTCGACGTCGGCGGTCTCGAGCAGCTCGAGCTTCTGCCGGGCGTCGAGGTAGGGGGCGTAGCCGGCCAGATCGGCCAGAGCGCTGGGGTTGGTCATGCGCTGGACGGAGTCGATGGTCTGCCAGTTGCCGCGGGATTGCAGCACCGAGATGACCAGCTGCTTGTACTCAGCGGCCAGTGCCGGGGTCCGGTCGGTCGGGACGCTGTCCTCCAGGGTCGCGGCCTCGACCCAGAGCGCGGCGCCGGCACCGGGGATTCCGGCGCCGATGCGGACGCGCTCGGTGGCCCGGATGATCGCGGCGGGCTCACCGGACGGGAGCCGGCCGACCTGCTGAAGCGTCGCGAGGACGCCGACGGCGCTGTAGACGCCGTCGAGACGGGGAACGGCCAGCAGCCGCGACCCGGCGGAGGCCTGCGCCGCGTCCACCGCAGCCTGGGCTTCCGCGTCGAGGGTGACCGGCAGGACCATGCCGGGCAGCAGGACGTCGTCGACGAGCGGTAGAACGGGAAGACGAAGTGCTTCGGTCACGCTGTATCACTTCCTAGGTTGAGCGCACTTCACTCAACTCCCGGAAGCGATCATTGCTTCCCCGCAGGCCGCCTGCGACAGCACAGTCAGGCCGACGTCGAGCGAGGGTCAGCGCAGTGGGGGCGGCCGCCCGTCCATGCTGCCGGCCAGCCCGTCGTCCCAGCCGCCCAGCGCGGCGGCGTGGCGGAACGCCGAGCGGGCGAACTGGAGCGCGTCGGCGTGCGGGTCCGCGGCTGCGCGCACGTCGTCCCAGTCGAGGACGAACTCCCCGAGGTCGGGATTCCAGTGCGCCGCCGGCTCGGGGTCGTAGTAGGCGTGCTCCTCGTCCTCGTCCAGCGGCACCGTCCAGGGAACCTCCTGCGGCACGGGGTTGATCTCGACCGGACCGCCGAGCCGTCGGACCGCCGCCAGCACCTCGCGGGTGACGTCCCGGACGCAGCGGTGCGGGGTCAGCGGGATCCGCTCGGTCCACCCACCGCTGTGCTCCACGACCGCCTGATGGGTCCGCAGGTCGAGGGCGACCACCAGCCCGCCGGAGCCGTCCGGAGCGGGCAGCGCCGCCGTCTCCCAGCCGCGCGCGGTCAACCGCAGCGCGGCGTGCTGCAGCTCCGGCTCGGGTGGGGCCAGCTGCGCGGCCAGCTTGCCGAGCACCTGGGTGTCCGCGTGCAGCGTGTCGCACGTCGCCGGCCACCGGTCGTAGGAGACCGGAGGCCACCTCGGGACCAGGGTGGACGTCACGGCCGCGTCAGCTCCCCCGCGTGGTCGCCGCGGCCGCTGCGTCGCGGTAGGCCGAGAGGAACGTGGTCAGCACCGCGAGCAGCGCCTCGGGAGCCTCCTCGGCGACCCAGTGGCCGCAGCTGGCCAGGACGACGGACTGCACGTCGTCCGCGACGAGCCTCATCACGGCACCGACGGCGTCGGCGGCGCTGTACTGCGCGCCGATGGCGAGGACGGGCACGGTCAGCCGCCCGGCCGTGCGCTGCTGGTTCTGCGCGGCCGTGGTCTCGATGTCGCGGTACCAGCCGAAGCTGCCACGGAGGGCGTGCTCGTCGGCCCGGAGCATGTCGACGTAGTACCGGACCGCGTCGTCGGGCAGCTGCTTCACGGCCGCGACGGCGAACTCGTTGCCGAAGTAGATGTCCTCGCGCCCTCGAACGAGCCGCTCGTTGATCTCGGCGCACCGGTTGAACGCGATGTGCCAGATCCGCTCGTTGCGGGCCGCCGGGACCAGCAAGGGGATCGCGGGACCGACACCGGGCAGGAAGGCCTCGGAGACGACCAGACGCGCCACCCGATCCGGGTGATCGGCGGCCAGGGCGTAGGCGATCGGGAAGCCGGTGTCGGTGCCGTACAGGGCGAACCGCTGGTGGCCGAGCGCATCCATCACGGCGACGAGGTCGGCGGCGAGGGCGCCCGTGTCGTAGCCGGTCTCGGGCTTGTCGGACAGGCCGATGCCGCGCTGGTCGACGGCGATCACGGTGAACTCGCGGGCAAGCACCGGCATCACCAGGCGGAACTGGTACCAGGTCTGCGGCCAGCCGTGCACCAGCAGCAGCGGCGGGCCGGCGCCGCCGATGACGGCGTGCAGGCGCAGCTGCCCGGTGTCGACGAACCCGCTGGCGAAGGTCTCGGCGAACCCGTCCGGGAGGTTCGGCGCGCCGGAGACGGAGCCCGGCCCCTCGGGCACACGGGCGGACGGCGAGTTCATGGCGTTCTCCTTTCCGATCGGCCGAGGTCGGCTCCGGTGGAGGTGTGGCCGTCGTCGGGGCGGCCGCTAGCGCAGAGGCCGGAAGGCCGCTCGCAGCTCGGTCGCGAACAGCTCGGGCTCCTCCCACGCGGCGAAGTGGCCGCCCCGGTCGACCGCGTTGAAGTAGCTGAGGGTCGGATACGACGCCTCCACCCAGCTGCGCGGCGTCCGCCAGATCTCGCCGGGGAACGTGGTGAACGCGACCGGGACCGTGGGCGGCGGCAGGGGCGGGCTGCCCGCCCCGGGGGCGTCGGCGCCGTAGGCCTCCCAGTACGACCGGGCGGCCGAAACCCCGGTGCCGGTCAGCCAGTAGGCGGTGATGTTGTCGAGGACGTGCTCCCGCGTGAGGTTGCCCGACGGCTGCCCCTCGACGAAGGCGCGGGCGATCTTGTAGTAGGCGTCGGTGTCGTGGTCGATCATCCAGGCCGCCAGGGCGACCGGAGAGTCGAGCAGGGCGTAGCCGATCGTCTGCGGCCGGGTGGACTGCTCCACGAAGTAGCCGTTGCCGCTGGTCTGGAACGTCTTGATGGCGGCCAGCGCGCCTCGTTCGGCCTCGGTGCCGGCGGGCAGGGCGGCTGGGTTGTTCAGCGCCGGCACGAGCAGGTTGGTGTGGATGCCGACCAGTCCCTCGAGTGCCAGGCGGCCCATCGCATCGGTGACGCCGGCGCCGACGTCCCCGCCCTGGGCGACGTAGCGGTCGTAGCCGAGCCGGCGCATCAGCTCCGCCCAGGCGCGCGCGGTCCGGGCGAGGTCCCAGCCGAGCTCGGTCGGCTCGCCGGAGAAGCCGTAGCCGGGCAGCGACGGCAGCACCAGGTCGAAGGCGTCCTCGGCGGCGCCGCCGTGCGCGGTCGGGTCGGTGAGCGGGCCGACGGAGTCGACCATCTCGACGACCGAGCCCGGCCAGCCGTGCGTCATGATCAGTGGCAAGGCGTTCTCGTGCCGCGACCGCACGTGGATGACGTGGACGTCGACGCCGTCGATCTCCGTGACGAACTGCGGCAGCGCGTTCAGCTTCGCCTCGCACCGCCGCCAGTCGTGCTCGGTCCCCCACCAGGAGGCGAGCGCCTGGATCGTCGCCAGCTGCACGCCCTGCGACCGGTCGTCGACCAGCTCCCGGCTCGGCCAGCGGGTCGCGCTGATCCGGCGGCGCAGCTCCGTGAGCTGCGCCTCCGGCACACGGACCTCGAACGGGCGGATCGCGGCCTGACCGGGCTCCGCGGCGGCGCGCGGTCGCGGCACCGCCCCGGCGGCAGCGGTGGTGGTGTTCGGGTCGGTCGGCGCGGACATGGGCTCTCCTCGGGTGACGCGTCGCGATGGGAAACTCGCGCCTCGACGCCCGCGGGCGGCCCGTCGCGCTGCTGGTCGGGGGGTCCGCAGCACCGGCCGATCGGTACTCCTCCTGCACCGGGGCCGGCCGCCGGAGCACACGAGCAACCCACAGGGCGCACCGGGACCCCGCCTCACCCGCAGCGGGTGATAGCGCCTCGACCGCCGATCAGCCGGTCCTGCGCGCGGGCGCGGGGCAGCCGCGTCGGGGGACGATGACGGCGCAGGTCCGGGTCGCTAGCGTCCCCCGATGACGCGCGATGCATCCGAGCCGACCGCCGTCCGGGCCGCCCGACGCGGATGGCGGAACGCCCCCGCGGGCGTCCACCTGCTGGTCTCCCTCCTCGCCGCCGTCCTCGCCGGCAGCATCACGGCTCCCGTGCTGGGTTGGGGCATCGCAGGGCTGAGCGCCTGGGTGGCGGCGGCGCTCGTCTTCCTCGTCTGGACCTGGGCGTCACTGTGGTCGCTCGGGGCGGAGGACACCGCGTGGGTGGCCGCGCGCGAGGACGGGTCGCGCCCCGTCCGGGACCTCGCGCTGGTCAGCCTCTCGGTCGGCACGCTGATGGCCGTCGTGCTGGTGATCTTCCGGGCGCACCAGAACCCACCGGACCGGATCGTGCTCGGCGTGGCGTGCATCGCGGCGTCCTGGCTGGTTCTCAACACCGTCTTCACCCTGCGGTACGCGCGGCTGTACTACAGCGAGCCACGAGGCGGCGTGGACTTCAACCAGGACGACGACCCGACCTTCCCCGACTTCGCCTACCTCGCCTTCACGATCGGGATGTGCTTCCAGGTGTCCGACACGTCCCTGCAGAAGACCGCCATCCGGGCGACCGCCCTCCGGCACGCGGTGACGTCCTTCGTCTTCGACGCCGTGATCATCGCGACGACGGTCAGCGTCGTCGCGGGCTTGGGCACGTAGCCACCGCGGGGACCTGCGACCGTCCGCACAGCACAACTCCTGAGCAGGAGGAACCATGGCCGTCTCCGACGATCTCTCCCGTCTCGCGGTCCGGGCCAAGCAGGCCGAGGACCGTGCCGCAGCCGCGAAGGCACAGGCACGCGACCAGCTGCAGCAGGCGATCCAGGAGGCCCGGGACAGCACGCAGCAGACCGCGGACAAAGCTGCGCGCCGAGTCCGCAGCGGCCGCCGGCAAGGCCGATGCCCGGGCCGACGACATCCAGCGCTCCTGGGACGAGCACCTCGCGAAGGCCCGCCAGCGGATCGACGCCCGCAGGGCCCAGCACGCCGCCGATCGCGCGGAGGCCGACGCCGAGGACACCGAGTCCTACGCGGCCTACTCCATCGATCTCGCCTACTCCCCGATCGAGGAGGCCGAGTACGCGGTGCTCGACGCCGTCCTCGCGCGACACGACGCCGAGGAGGCGGCCCGGTCCGTGGCCACCTGATCCCGCACCGCGGAGCCGGCCGTCGACGACGTCGGTCAGACGGCCGGCTGCAGGATCGGCGCACCGAGCGCACGGCAGACGCGCAGAGCCACCTCCACGTCGGACTCCCGATCGTGCACCGGGCCGCCGATCGCCTCCTCGGCCTTGCGCACCCGGTACTGGACGGTGTTCTTGTGCACCCGGAGCAGCTCGGCGGTGGCCGTGTAGCTGCTGCCGGTGGCGAGGAGGTCCTGTGGATCCGGGCTCTCCTGGTGGCCTGCAGGATCTCCGACGACCCCGTGCAGTCGCCGGGACGACTCCGGGAAGCCGCGAGCAGCTACTGATGGAGGTGCCGGACCCAGTCCGCCGGCACCGCCCCGGCCGGCCCCGGCACCGGCTGCTCGACCGGGTGGTGCCGCGGCGCGGCGAGGAGCGGTCCGCTGGCGACGTCCTCGTCCTCGAAGTCCCAGAACCAGTCCTCGCCCGGTTCGAAGCTCTGCATGTAGCGGTGGCCGGTCGCGCCGAAGTGGGCGCGCGCGTGTTGGCTCGGCGAGGAGTCGCAGCAGCCCACGTGACCGCACTGCGCGCAGCGGCGCAGGTGGAACCACCACCCCGGCGACGCCCCTCCGAGGCACTCCGCGCAACCCTCGCCGGACGGCGGCGCGCTCGGATCGATACCGGCGAGCGGAGTCACGGCCGTGGCGCGGCCATCGCGGCCGGCTCCATGGCCAGCAGGCCCCGGCAGACGTCGCTGACGTCGACGATGCCCACCAGGCGAACGCCGTCCACCACGGGCACGTGACTGAGCCGTGAGGCGATCATCAGCTCGGCCGCCGCGGCGACCGGGGTGTCCGGCGACACGGTCATCGGGTCGCTGCTCACGAGCTCGCTGATCCGGACGTCGTTCGGATCCCTGCCGTCGGCGACCGCCTGAGCGACGTGCGCGTCGGTGATGACGGCGACCGGCACCTGGTCGACCGGGTCGTTGACCACCACCAGGGCGGTGTCGCCGGCCTTCTTGAACAGATAGGTGGCCGCCGCCAGATGGGCATTCCGCTCCACGCTCATCACCGCGGGCCGCATCAGGTCGCCCACCGTGGGCCGACCCTCCAGCCCGGCCGGCACGGCGGCATCCAGCAGTTCGAGCGACTGCACGTGCTCGTCCCGCACCCGCAGGATCGCGTCCGTCCCGCGGAACAGCACGGTCCAGCCGTCCTCCTGCTCCAACTGGACGTCGTGGAACGTCTCGCGGATCACCTGTTCGTCGTCCCCGTAGACCATGCGGTATGCCGGCATCGCGGACTCCTCGATCGTCGGTCCCTGGTTCACCCCACGCCGAGCGGCGGGAGATCAGTTCCGGAAGCGTCCGAGGGCAGTGGACGGCGGACTGGGCACGGCCACACGACGCCGACCGGGGACGACGCCCCGGTTCCGAGGGAAAGGCCGTGGACCATGCTGCCCCCTGCTGTGCAGCCCGACCCGTTGACGCGAGCGTAGACCGGACCGCGGCCAGGACAGCCTGGTCGTCGGCGCCGCACGCCCTGGGGAGACCTTCGACCCTGTGCGCTCCGGACCCGTGCGGTCGAGGGTGGTCGGGTCCCGGGCATGCCGACCGTTCCGGTGCTCGCTGCTGGTGCGCTCGGCCGTCCACCTCGAACGTTCGCCGTCTCGAGCAGGGGGCGCAGCATGACCACTCTCGAGCAGCAGACCGAGGCCATCCGCCCGTTCTCCGTCGACGTCCCCGACGAAGCGCTCACCGAGCTGCGCCGCCGGATCGCGGCGACCCGCTGGCCGAGCATGGAACTCGTCGACGACCCCTCGCAGGGCGTGCAACTGGCGACGGTGCGGGCGCTGGCCCGCTACTGGGCCGGCGACTACGACTGGCGCGCCTGCGAAGCGCGGCTCAACGCCCTGCCGCAGTTCACGACCGAGATCGACGGGCTGGACGTCCACTTCCTGCATGTCCGGTCGCCCCATCCGGACGCGCTGCCGCTGGTCGTGACGCACGGCTGGCCCGGCTCGGTGGTCGAGCTGCTCGACTCGATCGGCCCGCTGACCGATCCGACGGCGCACGGCGGGCGCGCCGAGGACGCCTTCGACCTCGTGCTGCCGTCGCTGCCCGGCTACGGCTTCTCCGGCACGCCGGCCGAGGTCGGCTGGGACGCCGGCCGGATCGCGCGGGCGTGGGCGGAGCTGATGCGCCGCCTCGGCTACCACCGCTACGTCGCCCAGGGCGGGGACCAGGGCGCTGCGGTCACCGAGGCGATGGGCTCGCAGGCGCCCGACGGGCTGGTCGGCATCCACCTCAACCTGTTCCGGACGGCGCTGGCCGGCGGCAGCCGGCCGGCGGACACCGAGGCCGAACGCGCGGCGGTCGCCGCGATCACGACGTTCCGGACCACGGGCTTCGGCTACTTCCTCGAGCAGGGCACCCGGCCGCAGACGATCGGCTACGCCCTGCTGGACTCCCCCGTCGCGCTGGCCGCCTGGATGGCCGACCACGACACCGACAGCTACGCCAAGATCTCCCGCGCCTTCGTGGACGGGCAGCCCACGGGCGGGATCACCCGCGACCACGTCCTCGACAACATCACCCTGTACTGGCTGACCGGCACCGGGGCGTCCGCGGCCCGGTCGTACTGGGAGGGCGCACGAGCCCAGGCGCGTGCCGCCGCGGCCGGGCAGGCTCCGGCCCCGGTCGCGGTGCCCGTCGGCTTCACCGTGTTCCCCGGCGAGATCTTCCGGGCTCCGCGCAGCTGGGTCGAGCGGGCCTATCCCACCCTCAGCTACTTCTCCGAGGCCGACCGGGGCGGCCACTTCGCCGCCTGGGAGGAGCCGGAGCTGTTCGCGGCGGAGCTGCGAGCCGCGTTCCGGCCGTTGCGGGCACCCCGGATCCCCGAGCCGCGCAGCTGAGCACACCGACGACCGCCGGCACAGCCCGCCCAGGAGAGGGGCAGAGCATGACCACCAACGAGCAGGAGACCGGCAGCGCGATCCGCCCGTTCCGGATGGAGATCTCCGCGGAGGCGCTCGACGACCTGCGCCGCCGCATCGCCGCCACCCGCTGGCCCAGCCGAGAACTCGTCGACGACCGCTCGCAGGGCGTGCAGCTGGCCACCGTCCACGAGGTCGCGCGGTACTGGATGGCCGACTACGACATGCGCCGGAGCCAGGAGCGGCTCAACGCGCTGCCCCAGTTCACCACCGAGATCGACGGAGTGGACATCCACTTCGTCCACGTGCGCTCGCCGCACCCGGACGCGCTGCCACTGATCATGACGCACGGCTGGCCGGGCTCGGTCATCGAACTGCTCGACACGATCGGCCCGCTCACCGACCCGCCCGCGCACGGGGGCGCCGCCGAGGACGCGTTCGACCTCGTCCTGCCGTCGATCCCCGGCTCCGGCTTCTCCGGTGAGCCGACCGAGCTCGGCTGGGACCCCGGTCGCATCGGCCGCGCCTGGCACGAGCTGATGCGCCGCCTCGGCTATCCCCGGTATGTCGCGCAGGGCGGCGACCTCGGCGCCTACGTCGTCGACGCGATGGGCCGCCAGGCGCCCGCGGGGCTGCTCGGCATCCACTCCAACCTGCTCTTCGCGATGCCGGCCGACGGCAGCGAGCGGACCTCGGGCACCGACGAGGAACGGACCGCGCTCGCCGCGATCGCCGAGCGCCAGGCCACTGGAACCGGCTACTTCGTCGAGCAGGCCACCCGGCCGCAGACCATCGGCTACCCCCAGCTGGACTCACCGGTCGCGCTGGCGGCCTGGCTGCTCGACCACGACACCGACAGCTACTACAAGATCCGCGGCGCCTTCCTCGACGGGCGCCCGAGCGGAAACCTCACCCGCGACCAGGTCCTGGACAACATCACCCTGTACTGGCTGACCGGGACCGGGGCGTCGGCCGCCCGGGCGTACTGGGAGACCGGGCAGGCCCAGGCCCGCGCCGGCGGCCAGGCTCCTCCCCCGGTCACCGTCCCGGCGGCCTTCACCACCTTCCCCGGCGAGGCGTTCGCGGCGCCGCGCAGCTGGGTCGAGCAGGTCTATCCCACCCTCACCTACTACAACCGGGTCGACCGGGGCGGCCACTTCGCCGCCTGGGAGGAGCCCGAGCTGTTCGCCACCGAACTCCGGGCCGCGTTCCGCTCCCTGCGCGAACCGCAGATCCCCACGCCACGCGCCGCGCCGTCCGGTTCGGGGGCGCCCGACACGATCGTCCTCGTGCACGGGTTCTGGGTGACCCCGCGCAGCTGGGAGGACTGGAAGGCCCGCTACGAGCGGCGCGGCTACCAGGTGCTCACCCCGGCCTACCCCGGCTTCGAGGTGGAGGTGGAGGCCCTCAACGCCGACCCGACGCCGATCGCCCAGCTGACCCTGCCGCAGATCGTCGCGTCCCTGGAGGAGCTGCTGGGCGGCCTGGACCGGCCGCCGATCCTCATGGGCCACTCTGCCGGCGGCACCGTCGTGCAGCTCCTGCTCGACCGCGGCCACGGGGCGGTCGGCGTCGTCCTCAACTCTGCTCCCACGGAGGGTGTGCGGGTGCTGCCGCTGTCCCAGCTGCGCTCGACCTTCGTCGCGTTCAAGAACCCGGCGAACCGGCACCGCGCCGTCGGGCTCACCTACGAGCAGTGGCACTACGCGTTCACCAACACGTTCCCCGAGGAGGAGGCCCGGCGGCTCTACGAGCGCTACGCGATCCCGGCCTCCGGCCGGATCCTGTGGAGCTCGGTGCTGGCCAACTTCATGCCGGGCCCGCAGGACGCGGCGGTCGACTACGCCAACGACGACCGGGCTCCGCTGCTGTTCGTCTCCGGCGGCGAGGACCACCTCATGCCGCCGAGCGTGCAGCGGTCCAACGTCGAGCACTACCGCTCACCGCAGGCGCTCACCGAGCGCGAGGAGTACCCCGGCTTCGCGCACCTGCTCACGGCCCAGCAGGGCTGGGAGTCGATCGCCGACCACGTGCTGGACTGGGCGCTCGCCCACGCGCGGCCCACCCGCCCCCAGGTGGCCGGCACGCGGTAACCCGGCCTCGAGCGCGCCACCGCTACGGACGGAGGGCCCCGGCAGCGCGTTGTCGGGGCGCCTCTCCCCTGCCGTGTGCCGGTTCCTCGCCTGCCCGCCACCTACCCCGGGGAGGGTCGGCGGTGTCCTTCCCGGCCGACCAGCAGGAGGCACCATGACCAGCCCGAGCAACACGTCGTCCCGCACCGCTTCGACCGGCGGGCGCCCCCGCCGGGAGGCCGACTCGTCCCCCGGCGGAGCGTCCGCGGATGCCTCGCGGGACGCCGACGGCCTGGAGGAGCTGGCGCGCACCCAGGAGGAGGCCGCCGACCGGGCGAAGGAGCTGCTGACCTCGCGGGTTCTGCAGGAGGTCCGGTCGACCGACGGGGAGGCCGCCGACCGCCTGGTGCTGACCGCCCGCCGGGACCTGCTCGCCGAGCTGCGGGCCCAGGAGCAGGACGAGGCGCGCCGGCAGCTGTCCGCGGCCGCCGAGAGCAGCGAGGACGCGGTGGCCGGCGTCGTCCGCGGTGTGGTGACCGTGGTCCGCGGCGTCCTGCCGACCGCGCTGACCCGGCCGGAGGAGCTCATCGAGACCACCTACGCCCTGGCCGACCAGGCGCTGCGCGTGGCCCGCCGGCTCGCGCTGGCGGTCACCGGTGGGGTGCGCGACGTCATCGCCTGACACGACCATGCGGCGCCCCCGTCCGGCCGGATCCCGGGCGGGGGCGCTGCCGTGGGGGCCGGCCGGCTCACCCGGCGGGCGGCAGCACCCGGCGATCCTGCAGCACCCGGAGCCAGTGCCGGAACGACTCCTCGGTGTCGTAGGTCTCGCAGAAGCCGGCCTGCTTGATCTTCACCGTGCTGACGAAGGCCGGCGGCGGGAGCTGGGTCGCGCCGTAGGCGAAGCAGAAGTCGGCGTAGAAGTGCGATTCACCGAGCAGGTCCGGCATGGGAATCGGGCGCAGGTCGTGCCGCTGCACGATCCGGTCCCACACCCCGGCCCGGGCCGGGAGGAACTCGGCGAGGCTGACCGGCTCGTCCGGCCCCACCTCGACGCCGAGCACCTCGGCCAGGGCCGGCCACAGGTCGCGCCACTCGAAGACCTCGCCGTTGGTGAGGTTGAAGTGCTGGCCGTCGGCCTGCGGTGCGGTGGCCGCCCAGCGGATGGCGTGCGCGACCAGCCGGGTGTCCACCGCCTCCCACACGTAGGACACACCGCCGGGGAAGCCGAACGGCCGCCCCTCCTCCCGGCAGATCGCCGCGTAGGCGCCGATGACCGGCGGGAGGTTCATCACCACGCCGTAGTTCGGCCCCACGATCAGCTGCGGCCGGAAGATCGTGTACCGCAGCCCCCGCTGGGCGGCCTTCTCCTGGAGGTAGTCCTCCTGCAGCCAGTAGAAGTTCTCGTGCTGGTCCCGCGGCATCCGTTCCCGGGCCGGGACGCGCATCGGGTGCACGTGGATGCCGTAGGCCTTCGTCCCCTGCAGCAGCGTCACGTGCTCCAGCGCCGCGTCACCGGCCAGCGGCTCAAGCAGGTTCTGCAGCATCGCGAGGTTGGTCTGCATCTGGTCCCGCTCGGTCCAGCCGGCGATCAGCCCGGGCTTCTCGAACACCGCGGCGTAGACCACGTGGCTGACGTCGCCGAGGTCGGCGACGGCCGCCTTGCACGCGGCCTCGTCCTGCAGGTCGAGGGGCAGATGGGTGAACTCACGGTCGGAGAACACCTCGGGACGGCGGCGCGAGACGGCGACGACGTCCCAGTCCTCCTCCAGGAAGGCGTCGACGGCGGCGGCGCCCACCAGCCCGCTCGCCCCGGCGATCAGCACCCGCTTGACCATGATCTCCCCCTGCGGCTCGGGATCGGCTTCCCGACCCTGACGCTGTCAGCGGGCACGACCGGGCACAAGCCCGTCAGCAGATCCGGGGCAGCTGCTCCCCCACCGGCAGGTCGACGACGCGGGTGCCGCCGAGCCCGGTCCGGGCGACCACCATGCCGGGGTGCTCGGCGACGACCCGCCCGATCACCGCGGCACCGGCGCCGAGCGGGTGGGCGCGCAGCGCGTCCAGCGCCGGCTCGGCGGCCTCCGGCGGGACGACGGCGACGAGCTTGCCCTCGTTGGCCACGTAGAACGGGTCCAGCCCGAGGATGCTGCAGGCGTCGGCGACCTCCGGCGGCACCGGCACCTGGCTCTCGACGATCGCCATCCCGACGCCGGCGGTGCGCGCGATCTCGTTGAGCGCGGCGGCGAGCCCGCCCCGCGTGGGGTCGCGCAGCGCGTGCACGTCGCTCCCGGTCGCGAGCACCGCGGCGACCAGGTCGTGCAGCGGCGCGGTGTCGCTGCGCACCGTCGTCCCGAACTCCAGGCCCTCCCGGCAGCTGAGCACCGCCACCCCGTGCACTCCGATGTCGCCGCTGACGAGCAGCACGTCCCCGACGTGGGCACGGCCGGGCCGGATGTCGACGCCGTCGGGGACGACGCCGATCCCCGCCGTGTTCACGTAGACGCCGTCGCCGTGGCCGGCGTCGACCACCTTCGTGTCCCCGGTGACCAGCCGCACCCCCGCCGCCCGGGCGGCCTCGCCGAGCGCGGTGGCGACCCGGCCCAGCTCCTCCAGCGCCGTCCCCTCCTCGAGGATGAACGCCGTCGACAGCGCCAGCGGCCGGGCCCCCGACATCGCCAGGTCGTTGACCGTGCCGTTGACCGCGAGGTCGCCGATCGACCCGCCGGGGAAGAACAGCGGCCGGACGACGAACGAGTCGGTGGAGAACGCCAGCCGGACGCCGCCGACGTCGAGCACCGCGGAGTCGGTCAGCTCGCCCTCGGCCCCGAACGCCGGCCGGAACAGGTGCTCGACCAGCTCGCCGGACATCGCCCCGCCGCCGCCGTGGCCCATGACGATGGTCGGCGAGTCGGCCAGCGGCAGCGGGCAGCTCCAGGCCGCGAGGTCCGGGCGGTCGACGTCGGGGCGGTCGATCAGCTCAGCCACGGCTGTCCACCAGCTCCAGCCGCCGGTAGTGGTAGTAGGCCGCGCAGGCGCCCTCGGAGGAGACCATCGTCGCGCCCAGCGGGTTGCGCGGCGTGCACTCGCGGCCGAACGCCGCGCACTCGTGCGGCTTGATCAGGCCCTGCAGCACCTCGCCGGAGCGGCAGATGCTCGACTCGGCGGTGGAGATGCCACCGACGTCGAAGCGGTGCTCGGCGTCGAACTCGTGGTAGCGCTCCGAGAGCCGCCAGCCGCTGGCCGGGATGACCCCGATCCCCCGCCATGCCCGGTCGGTGACGTCGAAGACGTCGGCCAGCATCGCCTTCGCCGCCGGGTTGCCCTCGGCCGGCACCACGCGGGGGTAGGCGTTCTCCACCTCGTGCCGGCCGGACTCCAGCTGCAGCACCGCGCGGCGGATGCCCTCGAGCAGGTCCAGCGGCTCGAAGCCGGTCACCACGATCGGCACCTCGTACTTCTCCGCCAGCGGCGGGTACTCCGTCGTCCCCATGACGCTGCAGACGTGACCGGCGGCCAGGAAGCCCTGCACCCGGCAGGACGGCGACTCCATGATCGCCGCGATCGCCGGGGGCACGAGCACGTGGCTGACCAGCAGCGAGAAGTTGCGGACGCCGAGCCGGCGGGCCTGGTAGACGGTCATCGCGTTGGCCGGCGCCGTCGTCTCGAAGCCGATGCCGAAGAACACGACCTCACGGTCGGGGTTCTCGCGGGCCAGGTGCAGCGCGTCCAGCGGCGAGTAGACGACGCGGACGTCGCCGCCGGCGCCCTTCACCCGGAACAGGTCGGAGCCGCTGCCGGGGACCCGCAGCATGTCGCCGAACGAGCAGAAGATCACCCCGGGGCGGGCGGCGATCTCCAGCGCCTTGTCGATGACCTCCAGCGGCGTCACGCAGACCGGGCAGCCCGGGCCGTGGATCATGTCGATCGAGTCGGGCAGCAGCTGGTCGATGCCGTGCCGGATCAGCGAGTGCGTCTGACCGCCGCAGACCTCCATCAGCGCCCAGCGGCGCGTGGTGATCGCCCGGATCTGGTCCAGCAGCCGGCCGGCCAGCTCGGGGTTGGCGAACTCCTCCAGGTACTTCACGGTCGCGCCTCCACTCCCGCCTGCCGCGCGGCGGCGGTGAAGCCGTCGCCGAACTCCTCCTCCAGGACGCCGAGCTGCTCGAAGGCCTCCAGCGTCTGCCGCGCCGACTCCTCGTCGAGGTGCTGGATGGCGAACCCGACGTGGACGATCACCCAGCCCCCGACCGGCACATCGGGCACGTACTGCAGGCAGACCTCCTTGCGCACCCCGCCGAAATCGACCTGCGCCATCGGTGTCTCGTCGCGCTCGTAGACCGACACCACCCGTCCGGGGACCGCCAGGCACATCCGTCTCTCACCTCGCTCCGGGGCGCCGGTCGGCCGAGCAGGCGGCGACGAGCAGCTGCCCCAGGGCCAGCCCGCCGTCGTTGGGTGGCACCAGCCGGTGCCTCAGCACGGTGAAGCCGTCCTCGGCCAGGGCCCGCCCGGCCGCGGAGAGCAGGACGGCGTTCTGGAAGACCCCGCCGGTCAGCCCGACCGTCGACAGGCCGCGCTCGGCGCGGACCCGCCGGGCCAGCTCGACCACGAGGACGACGAGGGCGGCGTGGAAGCGGGCGCCGACGATCTCCACCGGCACGCCGGCCCGGACGTCGGCGGCCACCGCGCGGATCACCGGCCCGGGATCGGCGACGAGCAGCCCGGCGTCGGGCAGCCCGAACCGGTAGCCGGCGACGCCGTCGAGCCCGACGGTCCGGGTGCGGGCCTCGAGCTCCATGGCCGCCTGGGCCTCGAAGTCGACCACGTGCCGGACGCCGGCGAGCGAGGCGACGGCGTCGAAGAGCCGGCCCGTGCTCGAGGTCGGCACGCAGCCGAGACCGGTGCGCAGCTGGTGGGCCAGCGCGGTCCGCTCGGCGGGCGGGCACGCGGCCACCGGGGGGAGATCCTCGGTCCAGGGGACGCCGGCCGCCCGGAGATGGGCCAGCGCCATCCGGTACGGCCGCTGCACCGCGGCGTCCCCGCCGGCGAGCGGGACGTAGCCGAGGTGGGCGGCGCGGGTGAACCCGGCGTACCCGGCGACGAGCACCTCGCCGCCCCAGACCGCGCCGTCCGTGCCGTAGCCGGTGCCGTCGCAGGCGATCCCGATGACCGGCTGGTCGTCGTCCCACCGGTGCTCGGCGAGCAGGCTCACGACGTGCGCGTGGTGGTGCTGGACGGTGCGCACCGGGCGGCCCGCCGCCCGCGCGTGCGCCCACGCGCGGCTGCGGTAGCCGGGGTGCGCGTCGGCCGCCAGCAGCCCGGGACGCACGCCCGTCAGGTGCTGGAGGTGGTCCGCGGCGGCGGTCGCGGTGTCCCAGGTGGCGAGGTCCTCCATGTCCCCGATGTGGCCGGACAGCCAGGCGTGCCGGCCGGCGCCCACCGCGACGGTGTTCTTCAGGTCCGCGCCCGCCGCCAGGCTGGGGGGCACCGGGACCGCCAGCGGCACCGGCAGCGGCGCGTAGCCGCGGGAGCGGCGCACCGGCAGGGCCTCGCCGTCGACCACGCGCACGACCGAGTCGTCGCAGGGCACGTGCACGGGCCGGTCGTGGCGCAGCCAGGCGTCGGCGAGCCCGGCCAGCCGGGTCCGCGCGTCGGCGTCGTCGGCGGCGAGCGGCTCGCCGGAGAGGTTGCCGGAGGTCATCACCAGCACGCCGGGGCCCGGACCGTCGGGTCCGTCGCCGAGCAGCAGGTGGTGCAGCGGGCTGTAGGGCAGCAGCACGCCGAGGTCGGGGTTGCCGGGGGCGACGGCGTCCACCACGGCGGCGCCGGAATCCCGGCGCGGGAGCAGCACGATGGGGCGGGCCGGCGAGGTGAGCAGCCGGGCGGCGACGTCGTCCACGACGACGAGCCGCCGCGCGGTCGCCAGGTCGGGGACCATCACCGCGAACGGCTTGGCGCCGCGCCGCTTGCGGGTGCGCAGCAGGGCGACCGCGTCGGCGTCGGCGGCGCGGCAGGCCAGGTGGTACCCGCCGATGCCCTTCACGGCCACCACTGCGCCGGCCGCGAGCAGCCCCCGGGCCGCGGCCAGCGCCGGCTCGGTGCCGGTGACCGTCTCGCCGCCGGGCCCGACCAGCTCCAGCCGCGGCCCGCACACCGGGCAGGCGATCGGCTGGGCGTGGAAGCGGCGGTCGGCCGGGTCGGCGTACTCGCGCGCGCAGTCGCGGCACATCGCGAAGCCGGCCATCGTCGTGTTGACCCGGTCGTAGGGCAGGTCGACGGTGATCGTGAACCGCGGCCCGCAGTTCGTGCAGGTGATGAACGGGTGCCGGTAGCGCCGGTTGCCCGCGGTGTTCAGCTCGGCCACGCAGTCGTCGCACGTCGCGACGTCGGGCGAGGCGAGGGTGCGCGCGGACGCCGACACGGCGGAGGCGACGATCTCGAACGACCGGTCGCCGCGCAGCGGCAGCTCGCGCTCGGAGACCTCCTCGATCAGCGCCAGCGGCGGCGCCTGCGACCGGAGCCGCGCGCCGAAGTCGGCCACCGCGGTCGCGTCGCCCTCGACCTCGGCGACCAGGCCGCCGGTGTCGTTGCGCACCGAGCCGGTGAGGCCGAGCCCGGTCGCCAGGGCGTGCACGAACGGCCGGAAGCCCACGCCCTGCACGACCCCGCGCACCTCGAACCGGCGCCGCGAGCGGACGGGCGGGGCACGCCGCTCGCGCAGGCCGGCTCCGGCGGTCACATCCGCGCGATCTTGAAGTACCGGGTCAGGGCGGGGAACTCCTTCCACGCCATGGCGGCCAGGACCGCGAGCGGCAGGACCAGCAGCCACTTGGGCACGTACACGGCGGCCTCCTTCACCCCGGCGGCAGGTTGGGCATGCTGGGCAGGACGGTGTCGTGCCGCTTGGGCGCGACCCCGGTGGAGCGGCGGGCGTCCGCCGTCCCGTCGGCGTGATGGCCGACCTGCTTGGCGTACGCGCCGGGCGCGTTGCCCTGGTGCACGCCCTTCGTGTGCGACGTGGCGTCGGGCCGGACGTCCGGTGTGCCGACCTTGATGCCCATGCCTCCTCCTCTCAGCGGGTCTCCCGGAGCCCCGCGAAGAACTCCCCGACCGCCGGCCAGACCGTGCTGCCGCCGGAGAGGCCGCGCCACTCCCGCCGGATGAGCGCCACCAGCCGGTAGCAGTCGTCGATCGGCACCAGCCAGTGCTCGTCGGCGCCGCGGGCGGTGTGCACCAGCAGCGCCTGGACGGCGGGCGCCATCCCGGCGAGCGGCGGGCAGCGCCGCGCGACCTCCGCCCAGGTCTCCGGGTCGAGCTCGTGCCGGGTCGCCCCGATCGGGCTCGGGTAGTGCGCGACGACGGTGCCGTCGAGCGCGCGGACGACGTAGACCAGCCCGACCGGGACGCCGAGATCGGCCGGGACGTCGGTCAGCCGCAGCCGGGTGTCCGGGATCAGCCGGAAGTGCCCCCGGCCGGCCGCCTCCCGCTCGAACAGCAGGCTGCACGCCCGGCAGGTGCACAGCGGCTCGTCGCGCTCCTCGTCCAGCAGGTGCCGGTGCCGCTCGGGCAGCCCCAGGCCGCACAGCTCGCAGCGCGGGTCGTCCCGGCGGACCGGCGGGCGCCGGGCCAGGCGCTGGAGCGCGCCGGTGCTCACGCCGGGACCCGGCGGGCCAGGCTGTCGAGCGGGATGAACGTCGCCCGGCGGGGGGCCTCGGCCGTCATCGTCTCCACGGCCACGAGCTCGGGCGCGGCGGCCAGCAGCACCTCCCGGAGGGCTGCCTCGAGCTCGTCGGGCGCGGGCGCGCCGCACCCTCCGCCGCCGGTCACCCGCACCTGCGCCGTCCCGGCCGTGACGCCGAGCAGCTCGAGGTCCGCCCCGGCGACCCGCTCCCCCACCGTCGCGAGCGCGTGCCGCACCCGGACGTCCACCGGGTCGGGGTGCAGCCCGTGCACCAGCAGCAGGTGGCCGAGCAGCGGATCGGCGGTGAACGCCTCCGGGGACCGGGCCAGCAGCAGCGCCCGCGAGAGCGCCGCGCCGTAGATCTCCACGACGGCCGCCACCGCCTCCAGGGCGAGCTCGCCGGCCGGGCCGGTCAGCTGCTCGACCCGCGCGAGCAGCTCGTCGAGCTCGGCCAGCCGCCGCTCGACGTCGGCGTCGTCCCGGCCGGCCGGGTCAGCCATGGCTGGCGCCGAACATCGGCGAGTGCACCGTCTTCAGCGTCTTGCCGCCGCCCAGGTACATGTGCACGCCGCAGGGCAGGCACGGGTCGAAGCTGCGGACCGCCCGCATGATGTCCACGCCGCGGAAGTCGTCGGGCCCGTTCTCCTCGAAGATCGGGGTGCCCTGCACCGCGTCCTCGTACGGGCCGGGCGTGCCGAAGCTGTCCCGGGGGCTGCCGTTCCACGGCGTCGGCGGGTACGGGTGGTAGTTGGCGATCTTGCCGTCGCGGATCACCAGGTGGTGCGACAGCACGCCGCGCACAGCCTCGTGGAACCCGCAGCCGATCGACTCGTCGGGCACCTCGAACTCCTGGAAGACCTTCATGTCGCCGGCGTGCATGCGGGCCATGGCCTGCTCGAGGAAGAAGACGGCCATCGCCGCGGCGTAGGCGACGAAGTACACCCGGGCGCGGTCGCGCTCGATCGCGTTGGACCACGGCGGGATGCGCCACTCCAGGGTCTGCTCCGGCAGCGTGTGGCTCCTCGGCAGGTTGATCTGCACGCTCGCACCGGTCGACTTCACATACGGGGTGTCGACCCGGTTGGCCAGCGCGGTGGCGTACAGCCGGGCGAACGCGCCGCCGCCGGTGTCGAGGGCGAGGTGCTCGCCGGTGGTGGGGTGCTTCCAGCGCGGGCTCATCACCCAGCTGTAGTTCCCCTCGAAGTCGCGCTTGGCCGGCGCGGGCAGGGTCGTCTGGTTCCACGGGTGGCGGATGTCGATCGGGTTGCCCAGCGGGTCCCGGTCGACGAACGGCGCCTCGCCGGTCCAGTCCTCGTAGAAGGAGTGGCCCAGCAGGATGCGCAGGCCCAGGTTGATGTCGACCAGGTTCGTCGTCACCAGCTGGCCGTCGACGACGACGCCCGGGGTGACGTACATGGCCTTGCCCCACTCGTTCATCGACTCGTAGCGGTAGTCGACGACGTCCGGGTCCTGGAAGGCGCCCCAGCAGCCGAGCAGCACTCGCCGCCGGCCGACCTCCTCGTAGCCGGGCAGCGCCTCGTAGAAGAAGTCGAAGACGTCGTCGTTGAGGGCGACCGCCTTCTTCACGAAGTCCAGCACCGACAGCAGCCGGGACAGGTAGTCGGTGAACAGCGTCGGCTGCGGCATCGTGCCGACGCCGCCCGGGTAGATCGTCGACGGGTGGACGTGCCGGCCCTCCATCAGGCAGAACATCTCCCGGGTCACCCGGCTGACCTTGAGCGACTCCCGGTAGACCTCGCCCTCGAACGGGTTGAACGCCCGCAGGATGTCGGCGATCGTCCGGTAGCCGTGCACGCCGGCGTGCGGCGCCTCGGTGTTCTCCGCGCGGGCCAGCACGCTCGGGTTGGTCGCCTTGACCATGGCCTCGCAGAAGTCCACGAAGACCAGGTTGTCCTGGAAGATCGTGTGGTCGAAGACGTACTCCGCGGCCTCGCCGAGGTTGGTGATCCACTCGGCCATGGGCGGGGTCTTGATGCCGTAGGCCATGTTCTGCGCGTAGACCGAGCAGACCGTGTGGTTGTCGCCGCAGATGCCGCAGATCCGGCTGGTGATGAAGCCGGCGTCGCGCGGGTCCTTGCCCTTCATGAACACCGAGTAGCCGCGGAACAGCGACGACGTGCTGTGGCACTCCACCACCTGCCGGTTGGCGAAGTCGATCTTCGTGTAGATGCCCAGGTTGCCCACGATCCGGGTGATCGGGTCCCAGGCCATCTCGACGAGCTGGCCGGGCTCGGTGCCGCCGCCGGGAGCTCGCTCGGTCATCGTCATCGTGGGCTCACCTCTCCTGGGCGGTACCGGGGGTCGTATCCGGTGGTCAGCGCCTCGCGGTTGTGCCGCCACTTCGGTTCCTTGTTCGCCGTGGCGTTGGTGATCCCGCGCAGCCGCCGGACCAGGGCGCCGTACGGCTTACCGAGCAGCGAGGAGAGGCTGCCGCCGGGCGGCATGTCCATGAACGGCATGAACTTGTCGGGGAAGCCGGGCATCGTGCAGCCGATGCAGATGCCGCCGACGTTGGGGCAGCCGCCGATCCCGTGCATCCAGCCGCGCTTGGGCACGTTGCAGTTGACGACCGGGCCCCAGCAGCCGATCTTCACCTGGCACTTCGGCGAGTTGTAGTCCTGCGCGAAGTCGGCCTGCTCGTAGTAGCCGGCCCGGTCGCAGCCCTCGTGCACGGTCTTGCCGAAGATCCACTGGGGGCGCAGCAGGCTGTCCAGCGGCGGGGCGGGCGCGGTCCCGGCCGCGTGGAAGAGCAGCCAGGTGAGCGTCTCCATGAAGTTCTCCGGCTGCACCGGGCACCCGGGCACGTTGACGATCGGCAGCCCGCCGGCGGAGCGGAAGTCCCAGCCGAGGTAGTCGGCCAGCCCCATGGAGCCGGTCGGGTTGCCGGCCATCGCGTGGATGCCGCCGTAGGTGGCGCAGGTGCCGATCGCGACGACCGCCCACGCGCGCGGGGCGAGCTGGTCGATCCACCAGTTGAGGGTCAGCGGCTCACCGGTGGCGAGGTCGTTGCCGAACGAGGTCCAGTAGCCCTCGCCGTTGATGTTCTCGTTCGGGATCGAGCCCTCGATCACCAGGACGAACGGGGCGCCGAGGTCGTCGCGGGCGGCGGCCCGGTAGGGGGCCAGGAACTCCTCGCCGCCCAGGCTCGGGTCGAGCACCTTGTTGTGCAGGTGCACCCTCGGCAGCCCGGGGACCAGGCCCAGCACGACGTCCTCGATGGCCGGCGAGTCCGAGGCCGTGATGGACACCGTGTCCCCGTCGCAGCTCATGCCCTCCGAGATCCAGAGGATGTGCACCTCCTCCACGCCCGCGGTGCGCTGCTGCGGGTCGGCGACCGTGCCGGTCATCGGGGCCTCCTGGCGGTGGTGGGGATCTCCGGGGTGAGCAGGTCGGCGGCGGTGTCGGCGACGAGGCGGACGGCGGGGTCGACCGCCGCCCGCACGGCCGGCGACAGGCCGAGCCCCTCGTCGAGGACAGCGGGCCGGCAGCCGACGACGACGGCCCGGCGCAGCGACCCGCCGAGGGTGCGCAGCAGGTCGAGGACCGCCACCGGGGTCATGCCGTGGCCGTCGACCGCCGCGGCCCCGGCCGGCACCCCGTCCAGGGGCACCTCGAGGACGGCGAGCGTCCCCGGCGGCTCGTCGAGGGGGACGGCGTCGACCAGCACCAGCACGTCGTGCCGCCCGTCGAGCAGGTCGAAGGCGAGGTGCACGCCGCGGATGCCGTAGTCGGCGACGTCCACGCCGTCGGGCAGCGGCGTCGTCGCCAGGCGGCGGACCACCTCGACGCCGAAGCCGTCGTCGCCGAGGAAGACGTTGCCGATGCCGGCGACGAGCACCCGGCCGGAGGGGCCAAAATGGCCATTTTGGCCGCTCATGGCAGGGCCTCGATCTCGTCGGGCGTGAACTGGTAGTGCCGGCCGTACCAGCGCAGCAGGTCCGCGCCGGGGTCGTCGTCGAGGGTGACCGCCACGAACCGGCTGCCGTCGACGTCGTCGAGGACGTCGTCGACCGTGGCGGTCCGCCCGTCGAGGAAGAGGTCCTGGGCGTCGGTGCCGTGGCGGCGGGGGCGCAGTCGCACCCGGCTGCCGGGGGCGATCCGGACGCCGCCGACCAGGAGCTGCTCGGGCTCCCGGCGTACCGGCCGCAGCGAGCGGACGGCGCCGTGCAGCCGGGCGAGCACCTCGTCGGGGAGGGTGTCGACGCGGTCGAGCAGCGCCGCGGCCTGCGGATCGGTCGCCCGCGCCTCCCGCTTCTCCTCCTCGGTCAGCGTCAGCGTGCGCAGCGAGAGGATCTCGTCGATCTCGCCGGAGTCGAACAGCGGCCCGGGGCTCTCCGGGGCGATCCGCGGGTGGTCGTACAGGATGATCGGCGAGGACAGGACGACATCGGTGCCATGGCCACGGCCGCACAGCACCGGGAAGGTGTGCACGTTGCGGCAGGCCTGCGCGGCGTCGGCCGCCCACAGCGGCGGGTCCAGCAGCGAGAGGAAACGGCCGCCGCGCACCCCCAGCAGGGTGTGCGCGGCGACGAGCGAGACCCGCAGGGCCTCGGGCCGGGACGGCGACAGCTCCCCCGAGGCGTTCGCCACGACGCAGCGCAGCCGGTGCAGCCGGAACGGCGCCGCCGCCGGCTCGACCTCGAGCCGCAGGCTCACGGGCACCGGCCGGCTCTCCCGCACGACGCGGCCCGCCCCGTTCCCCAGCGGCTCGACGGTCCGCTCCCCCGGCGCGGTGAACGCGACGTCGTGCGCGTGCAGGTCCCCCAGCCGCGCGACGACGTCCAACTCGCGCGGCAGCGCCTCGTCGAAGGAGAGGTGCCGCTCGCCGTCGACCTCCAGCTCCTCGACGGCGGTCCACCCGGCGCCGGTGCGGCGCTCGACGGTGCGCCGCAGCACCTGGAGGAACCGCAGCCGCACGGCGATCTCGGCGTCGTCCCGGCCCTCGACCAGGACCTCGGTGCGCTGCTGCCAGGCGTCGGCGGACCCGGCCACGCCGTCGTCGGGAGGACCGGCGGCTTCGACGAACGGCCGCGGGGCGAGGACGCCGAACTGCCAGCGGACGCGGTTCTTCGCCGCCGACCGGCGGTAGGGGTAGAGCAGGTAGCCCTCGTAGAGGACGGCGTCGGCGACCGCGCGGGCGGCGTCGAAACCCTCCCGGATCACCGCGGGCACGACTGCGGGGCCGTCGTCCGACGGTCCTGTGCCGCGCCGCGGCGACGCGCTCACCGCACTGCGCCGCCCGCATCGGAAGGGTCGGGAAGCACTGGCCCACCCCCGTCTCGGGTGCGCGCGGCAACGAAGTGTGGTCTAGGTCACACCCCTGCTGACCTGCTTGTCAACGGTGGGCCGCACGTGTGCACGCGTGGTCAGCCAGCGGTACCACTCCGCCATGCCCGTGCCCCGCGTCGCCGAGACCAGCAGCACCTCGGCCGAGGGCCGCAGGTGGCGCAGGTGCTCGGTGCAGCGGGCCGGGTCGAAGTCGACGTAGGGCAGCAGATCGGCCTTGTTGAGCAGCACGAGGTCGGCGGTGCGGAACATGTGCGGGTACTTCAGCGGCTTGTCGTCCCCCTCGGTGACCGCCATGACGACGACGCGCGCGGACTCGCCCAGGTCGAACAGCGCGGGGCAGACCAGGTTGCCGACGTTCTCCACGAACAGCAGCGCGCCGGGCGCGGGCGCGAGCGCGTCGACGCCGCGGTGCAGCATCGCGGCGTCGAGGTGGCACCCGGAGCCGGTGTTGATCTGGACGACCGGCACCCCCGTGGCGCGGATGCGGTCGGCGTCCAGGCTGGTCTCCTGGTCGCCCTCGACGACGCAGAGCGGCCGGTCGGTCGGCAGCTCGCGGAGCGTGCGCTCGAGCAGGGTCGTCTTGCCCGCGCCCGGGGAACTCATCAGGTTGACCGCGACGACGCCGCGGGCCGCGAACTCGGCGCGGTTGTGCGCGGCCAGGTGGTCGTTGCGGCCGAGCACCTTCTCCTCGAGGACGACGGTGCGCGGGCCGGCGTGGTCGTGATCGTGGTCGTGCACCGGCTCCTCGCCGCAGCCGCAGGTCCCGCACATCGTCAGACCACCTCCACGGCGCGGACCAGCAACTCCTGGCCCGAGCTCAGCTCGACGTCCACGCTGCCGCACCGGCAGAGCAGCACCAGGTCGTCGACGGCGAAGTCGGCGCCGCACTGCCGGCAGCGCGCCCGTCCCGCGGGCTCGCTGATCTCCAGCCGCGCCCCCTCGACGACCGTCCCGGCCGCCACGAGGTCGAAGCAGAACCGGATCGCGTCGACGTCGACCCCGGAGACCCGGCCGATGGTCAGGTGGACGGCGGTGACCCGGGCCGGCCCGACCCGCTCCACGACCGCCTCCACCACGCTCTGCGTGATCGCGAGCTCGTGCATCGGGCCTCCCGGCGGGTGCCGTGAGGGCAGGGTAGGCACGGCGGGCGGGGCTGTCAGCCCGTTGCGGCACACGACGGACGGCGACCGTCGCGGACCGGCTCAGCAGCCGCGCACGTCGTAGCCGCGCATGGCGGGCCAGGCGGTCGCGGGCGTCGTCGTCCAGTCGAAGATCGAGACTCCGACCGCGCCGCGATCGCTCGCCGCACCGGCCATGGCCGCGTAGTCGGCCGCCGTCTCGGTGGCGCCGAACCCGCCGATCGCCGAGACCGCGGCACAGGGCTCGCCCAGGTTGCTGCGCACCCGGGCGATGTTCTCGGAGGTGTAGCGGTAGGGATCGCTCCACGTCGGGTCGGTCCGGTTGGACCAGTAGGCCATGGGCAGCCACACCTGGTAGAGCCCGCTGAGCTGGCGCCAGGGGAAGTTCGGCCAGAAAGCGGGACTCAGCACGTCGGTCACGACCGGTGGCAGGACGATCGCGCCGAGGGTGGTGCCGGGGGTGGCGGCGCGCAGGCGGCGGGAGAGGTCCAGCAGGGCGGCGTTGCGCGCGGCCACGTCGGTGACGCTGACGTCCTCGATGTCCAGCGCGAGAGCGTCGAAGGCCTGCCCGCCGGCGCGGAACGCCGCCATGGCCTGCAGTCGCCGGAGGTCACCCGGCACGTCGGTGAAGATCGGCAGGTACCAGGCCACGACGTGCATGCCGCGCGCGTGGGCGCGGGTGAGGAACTGCCCGAGGAGGTCGGGGCTGAGCAGGTCCGGATAGCGCGGGTCGTCGACGGCGGCCTGCAGGTAGACGGTGTGCACGCCCGCGTCGGCCATCAGATCCACGGTGGCCGGGGTGATCGGCGGCGCGGTACCGGCGAACTCGCGGCTGAAGCGGAACCGGGTCACCCAGGTTCCCGCGCGCTCGTACGGCGCCAGGACGGCGACGGTCACGCTCCCCGCAGCGGCGTCCCAGCGCAGGAACCCGCCCTGGAAGTCGCTCTGCCGCCCACCGTTGACGGCGTACTCGTCGGTGATCGGATAGCCGAGCGGGCTCCGCTCCCAGCCGAGCGCGGCCCACCGGTCGCGGATGGAGCCGTGCACCTCGTGCGCGCCGGTCGTGGACGTCCAGTAGATCGAGCCGCGCTGGAAGTGGTTGAACCGCCCGACGCCGTCCGGCGTCCCCGTCTCGTTCGTGACCGGGTAGCCGAGCCCGCTGCGCTCCCAGCCCAGCGCCGACCACAGCGTGCGAATGGCCCCGTGCACCTCCACCGCGCCGGTGGCCGCGGTCCAGTAGATCGAGCCAAGCTGGAAGTGGTTGAAGCGGCCGATGCCGTCCGGCGTCGGCGTCGGCGTCTCGTCGCTCAGCGGGAAGCCGAGGGCGATGGTCGCCGAGCCCAGCGGTCCGCCGAGCTGCCGGTACAGCGCCCTGATGGCGCCGTGCACCTCGTGCGCCCCGGTCTCGGCCGACCAGTACATCGTGCCGGCGGTGTACTCCTGCGCTCGGCCCGCGCCCACGGTGAACGGCACCCCGACGGGCGTCCCGAGGAGGGAGGCCGCGCCACCGAGCTCGCAGTAGTGCCGGGCGATCGGGTCGGTCTCGGTGCAGGGGGCGGACCTGGCGGGCGCCGGGGACAGCACGACGGACAAGCCCAGGAGCAGCGCGAACACCGCCGCACGGGCGGGAGAGCGCGTTCTCGCCGACGAGTTCGCCATGATCGACCACTCCCCCTGACGCAGAGGCGATGCGAGCCGCCTCCGGCTGGGTGCAGCGTGCGATCACCCGGCCGTCGCCGGCAGAGGCGTGCGTCTGCTCTCGATAGGGCCCTGTGCCATGCCGCCGCAGGGTCCCCGAGGAGCCGCAGGGCAGAAGGCACCTGCAGGCAGGGCTCAGGAGCGCTGTCGCCGCCCCGGTCATCGGCGCGACGGTCGACCCGAGCATCGGGAAGGAAGGTCTGTGAGCAGCCTGATCGACCGGCCGGCCACGCCGGACAACACGCCGCGACGACGCCGCTCCGGCGGCGTCGTGATCGCCGTCGTCCTCTCGGCTGCGGTCGCCGTGACCGCGATCGTCGTCGCCCTCCTCGCGCTCACCCGCTCCGCGGACGGCACCGGCTCGGGGACGGCCTCGTCGTCGGCCGGTACCGCGCAGATCCAGCAGGCCTGCCGGCAGTGGCTGGCCGACGCCCCCGCCCGCGGGCAGCCCGGTCCTGACGCCGAGTGGTGCGCGGGACTGACCGGCTGGATGACCGACCAGATGGCGTCGGGCCGCATGGTGGGCCCGATGATGTGGCGGAATCCGGACGCGATGCTCGTCACGTGCGTCCGGGCCATGTCCGGCCTTCCCGGCGCGGCCGGCGACCCGACCGAGACCTGCCGGGACATGGTCACCTGGATGACGGAGCACGTACGGAGGTGGACGAGCGACGACGACGGGTGGGACGGCTGGCACATGGGCCCTCGATGAGGACCGGGGGGACACGGCAGCCGCCCGCCGGACCACTGACGGGCACTGACCGCGCCTGACCTCGGGGTAGAGCGGCCCTCTCGGGCGCGCCCTTGGTCTCTGGCCGCCTCTCCTTGTGCCCGCGAAGGGTCGGCTCGTGTCAGATCCCCGGGACGCCATCCCCGGCGCGCGGCTGCCCACGGCGGACTGGGGCCCCGGACTTCACTCACCCGACGCGGCGACGGTTGAACGCGGGCTGACCAGCGCCGAGGCGACCGCTCGCCGGCCGCCGGGAGGCAACCGCCTGCCGGTCGAGTCACCGCCGTCCCCGGCGCACCTGCTCCTCCAGCAGATGGTCCACTTCTTCGCGCTGCTGCTGTGGGGTGCGGCCGTGCTGGCCTTCGTGGGCGGCATGCCCCAGCTCGCCGTGGCGATCGCCGTGGTCGTGGTCCTGAACGGGATCTTCGCGTTCGTCCAGGAGTACCGCGCCGACCGGGCCGCCGACGCGCTGCGCGACCTGGTGCCGCACCGGGTCACGGTGGTGCGGGACGGACTCCGTCAGCGGATCGACGCCGCCGACGTGGTCGTCGGCGACCTGGTCCTGCTCGAGGCCGGCGACCGCGTCGCCGCCGATCTGACCGCGATGGACGTGCACGGGCTGCGGGTGGACGAGGCCACGCTGACCGGCGAGAGCGAGCCGGTCGGCAAGGCTGCGGGCGATGCCGTCCTCGCCGGTTGCTTCGTCACCGAGGGCGAGGGGTCGGCCACGGTGACCGCGATCGGCGGGAAGACCCGCCTCGCATCGATCGCCACGATGACCCGATCGGTGCAGCGGGCCAAGACACCGCTGGCCCGCGAGCTGGACCGCATCGTCCGGATCATCACCGTGATCGCCGTCGGCCTCGGGATCCTGTGCTTCGGAGCCGGCGTCCTGCTCGGCCTTCCGCTCAGCAACGGCTTCCTGTTCGCGGTCGGCGTCACGGTCGCCCTGGTGCCCGAGGGCCTGCTGCCCACCGTCACCCTGTCGCTTGCCCGCAGCGCCCAGCTCCTGGCGCGGGACCATGCCCTGGTCCGGCGGCTGGAGTCGGTCGAGACCCTCGGTTCGACGACGTTCATCTGCACGGACAAGACCGGAACGCTGACCCAGAACCGCATGTCGGTGGTGCAGGTGTGGACCCCGCGGGGCACCGCCACGGTCCACGGCGACGGCTACGAGCCGACCGCCTCCGTGGTGGCGGGAGCCGAGGTGCTGGGCACGGTGCGTGAGCTGGCCGGCGCCGCGGCGATCTGCTCCACCGGCCGGATTCACCTGGAGGAGGGCGCGTGGACGGCGGTCGGCGACCCGATGGAGGCTGCCCTCGACGCGCTCGCGCACCGAGTGGGCGTCCCGGGCACGGACACGGGCACGCCTCCGGGGACGCGGCGCTTCCCCTTCGATCCCCGTCGGCGATGCATGTCGGTGTGGGAGGACGGCGTTCTCTTCCTGAAGGGCGCACCCGACGCGGTGCTGGCGCGCACCGCCGCCGGCCACGGTGCGGCAGAGGCGGCCACCCGCATGGCCGGTTCCGGGCTGCGCGTGCTCGCCGTCGCCCGGCGACGGCTGGACCTGGCGCCTGAGGCGGGCCCCGAGGAGGTGGAGCAGGACCTGCAGCTGCTCGGGCTCGTGGGCCTGGAGGACCCGCCCCGCCCGGGCGTCCGGGAGTCGGTCGAGCAGTGCCGGCGCGCCGGCATCCGGGTCGCCATGATCACCGGCGACGCCGGCCCGACCGCCGCGGCGATCGCCCGTCAGACCGGACTGGCCGGGGAGGACGCCCTCGTCGTCGAGCGCAGGGACCTGCCCGCCGAGCCGGCCGCGCTCGGTGAACTGCTGGACCGGGACGGCGCGATCGTCTGCCGGGTCGACCCCGAGGACAAGCTGCGCATCGCCCGGGCCCTGCGCGCCCGCGGCCACGTGGTCGCCATGACCGGGGACGGCGTCAACGACGGGCCGGCCCTGCGCGCCGCCGACATCGGTGTCGCGATGGGCGTCAGCGGGACCGACGTCGCCCGCCAGGCCGCGGACCTGGTCCTGCTCGACGACCACTTCGCCACGATCGTCACCGCCGTCCGCCGGGGCCGGACGACGTTCGCCAACATCCGCCGGTTCCTGACCTACCACCTCACCGACAACGTGGCCGAGCTCGCGCCGTTCGTCGTCTTCACCGTCACCGCCGGCGCTGTTCCGCTGGCACTCGGTGTGCTGCAGATCCTCAGCCTGGACATCGCCACCGACCTGCTCCCGGCCCTCGCGCTGGGCGCGGAGCCGCCGTCCGCGCACGTGCTCGACGGGCCGCCGCCGCGACGGCGCCTGATCGACGGCGCCGTGCTGCGCCGGGCGTTCGGCGTGCTCGGGCCGGTCGAGGCGCTGGTCTCGATGACGGCGTTCCTGGTCGTGTTGACCAGCACCGGCTGGACGTACGGCGCGGACGTGCCCGGTGCGGACCTGGCCGTCGCGTCCGGTGCCGCGTTCACCGCGGTCGTGCTGGGCCAGTTCGCCACCGCCTTCGCCTGCCGCAGCACCAGCCGGCCCGCTTGGCGCCTCGGCTGGCGAAGCAACCCCCTGCTGGTCGCCGCGGTGGGCGTCGAACTCCTCGTCCTCGTCACCCTGCTGCTCGCTCCGCCGGTGGCGGACCTGCTCGGCATGGCACCGCCGCCGCCGCTGGGGCTGACGGTCGCCGCCGCCGCCATTCCGGCGGTCCTCCTCGCCGACGCGGCGGCCAAGCGCCTCGGCCGCCGCCGCCGAGGGACGAGCCCTGGCCTGTGACGGAAGGAGACAGGCGTGGCACGCAAGACCTGGCGCGAGCTCAGCGGCCGGCAGCGGGCCGCGGTGATCGGCCTGGGATCCGCCCAGCTGGCCCTGGCCGCGGGCGCGTGGGTCGACCTCGCCCGTCGCCATCCGGACGAGGTCAACGGCCGCAAGGCCGTCTGGGCGGCGATCATCGCCGTCAACTGGGTAGGGCCGTTGTGCTACTTCCGCTGGGGCCGTCGGTGACCATCACTCCCTGAAGGCCGGCCGGGCGAGCCGGATGAGTCGGGTGAGCCGCGCCCTCCTCAGCCCGTGCTCGGGAAGGGCCGCGACGGCCGTCCGGACCGGCGCGCCCGGCCAGGTCGGCGGGGTGCAGCGTGCTGAAGCGCAGGTGACGCGCTCGCTCGGTCAGCGTCTCGTGCAGCGCGAGCACCCGGGCCAGGTCCTGCTCGTCGAGCTGCCGGACCAGTGCCGGGACGCCGTCGGGCAGCAACACGCGGCTCGGCCGGACCGGCCGCGCCGGCATGATCCGGACCGCGTCCTCCGCCGGAGCGTTGCGCTCATGCCGGCGCTTCGACGCCGGTCCACGCCGCGACCTCGCGGCCGATCCCCGCCCCCCCAGCTCCGGGCCGCCGCCGGATCGCGGAAGTCGCCCTCGGGAGCGTGCAGCGCGGCGACCACCGCCCGCTCGGTGAACTCGAGCCGGTCCCGCTCCAGCCGGCCGCCGAACACCCGGTGGTCCCGGGCCCGGCTCAGCCGCTGTATCTCGTCGACGTCCAGGAGCACCTCCGGCGGCCGCGGCGGGACGCCGACCGGGCCGCTGGAGAACAGCCACACCGGGCGGTCCCACAGGTCGATCGCGCCGCGCAGCACCAAGTCGCGCGCCTCCTCCAGCCAGCGGCCGAAGTAGATCGCGCTACCGAGCACGATCCCGTCGAACCCGCGGAGGTCGTCGACCTCCGCGCACCGGCGGACGCCCACCGCACCGCCGGGCGGGAGCGCGTGGCGCACTCCGTCGGCCACGGCCACGGCGAGCTCGGCGGTGGCCCCGTGCCGGCTGGCCACCGCCACGAGCACGCGCGGAGCCCGCGGTTGCCCCTGCTGTCCGCTCACGCCCCTCACCGTCGGGCCGCGGCGACCGCTAGGGCAGGGGCCGATGGTCCTCCGGGCAGCGGCCTTCCGGCCGCGTCGCCTACCTGGCCGTCCTCGCAGAGTCCTCAGCACACCGTTCCGACCGAGGGAGGTCGACGTGGACGAGACCAAGACCTGGACGGTCCGGATCGACATCGGTGAGCACGAGGGCCACACCCGCGCCGTGGCGCACCTGCGGACCCGGGACACCGAGCACCTGACCGGCGTGGGGTTCGCGCGCCTCAACCCCGCCGATCGCGACGTCCCGGAGATCGGGGACGAGCTCGCCGTCGCCCGCGCCCTGGCCGACCTGAGCCACCGGCTGCTGCAGGCCGCGACCGAGGACGTCGAGCAGGTCAGCGGCCATCCGGCCCACCTGGTGATGTGAGACCGAGGAGACCCGGATGACCCCGAACCGGGCCCCGAGGCTGCGCGGGGCCGGGGGCTCGTCGACGTCCCCACCCGGCGGGACCCAGTCCCCGGACGGCGACCGGGGACCAGCGGACAGGAGCGGCAGGTGACCGGGTGGTTGTTGCGCTACGACCGGCTCGATCCGGCCGGAGAGACGCTCCGGGAGGTCCTGTGCGCGCTCGGCAACGGCCGCTTCGTCACCCGTGCCGCGGCGCCCGAGGCGCGGGCGGGTGAGGGTCACTACCCGGGCACCTACGCCGCCGGGGTGTTCAACCGGCTGGCCGACGACATCGACGGGCACCGCCTGCTGAACGAGAGCATCGTCAACCTGCCCGACTGGCAGTCGCTCACGTTCCGCGTCGAGGACGGCGAGTGGCTGGACCTGACGGCGCTCACCGTCACCGACTACGTCCAGGAGCTGGACCTGCGCCGCGGGGTGCTGGTCCGCCGGTTCCGGGTCGAGGACGCCGCGGGCCGCCGGACGCGGGTGGCGCAGCGGCGGCTGGTCTCGATGGCCGATTCGTTCACCGCGGCGCTGGACTGCACGCTGGTCGCGGAGAACTGGTCGGGCACGCTGACCGTCCGCTCCGGCCTGGACGGGCGGGTGACCAACGCCGGGGTCGCCCGGTACCGGGAGTTGGACGGCCGGCACCTGCGGCCGGCCGAGACGGACGTGGACGACGCGGGCGTGGTCACCCTCGCAACGGAGACGGACCAGTCGCGGGTGCGCATCGCCCTGGCCGCCCGGCACCGGATCCTCGTGGACGGCGAACCGCGGCCGGTCGCGCCCGTCCCGGTGCTCGAGCCGGGGACGGCAGCGGTAGACCTCCTGCTGGAGACCGCGCCCGGTCGCACCATCACCGTGGAGAAGATCGCCGCGCTGTGCACCTCCCGCGACCGCGGCATCGGGGAGCCACTCGAGGCCGCCTGCGACGAGATCGGGCGAGCCGGGGAGTTCGGGGCCGTGCTGGCCCGGCACGAGCTCGCCTGGGACCACCTCTGGTACCGCTGCGACGTCGAGATCGACGGTCCGGGCCGGGCCTCGCTCGCCCTGCGACTGCACATCTTCCACCTGCTGCAGACGGTCTCCCCGCACAGCATCGATCTCGACGTCGGCATCCCCGCCCGCGGCCTGCACGGGGAGGCCTACCGCGGCCACGTCTTCTGGGACGAGGTCTTCGTGCTCCCGTTCCTCTCGCTGCGGCTGCCGGAGGTCGCCCGCGCGATGCTGCTCTACCGCTGGCGGCGGCTGCCGCAGGCCCGGGCCCTGGCCCGCGCCGCCGGTCACCGCGGGGCGATGTTCCCCTGGCAGAGCGGGTCCACCGGGCGGGAGGAGTCGCAGACGCGGCACCTCAACCCCCGCTCCGGCCGCTGGCTGCCGGACAACTCGGCGCTGCAGCGGCACGTCGGACTCGCGGTCGCCTACAACACCTGGCGCTACTACGAGGCCACCGGCGACCTGGACTTCCTCGCCACGTACGGCGCGGAGACGATCCTGGAGGTCGCCGCGTTCTTCGCCGACCTGGCGCACTACGACCCGGTGGACGACCGGTACGACATCCGCGGGGTGATGGGGCCCGACGAGTACCACGACGGGCTGCCGTGGCGGACCGAGCCCGGGCTGGACGACAACGCATACACGAACGTGCTGGCCGCCTGGACGCTCGCACGCGCCCGCGACTGCCTCGACCTGCTGCCGTCGGACCGGCGGCACGAGCTGCTCGACACGCTGGACATCCGCCGCGCCGAGCTGGAGCGGTGGGAGCACGTCAGCCGGAAGCTGCGGTTGTGCTGGCACGGGGACGGGATCCTCAGCCAGTTCCGGGACTACGACCGGCTGGAGGAGTTCGACTGGGCGGGCTACCGGCACCGCCACGGGGACATCAGCCGGCTGGACCGGATCCTCGAGGCGGAGGGCGACTCGACCAACCGGTACAAGGTGTCCAAGCAGGCCGACGCCCTGATGATCTTCCCCCTGCTCAACGCCGACGAGTTCTACCGGGTCCTCGATCGGCTCGGCTATCCCTACGACCGGCAGACGATCCCCCGGACCATCGGCTATTACCTCGACCGCACCTGCCACGGCTCGACGCTGTCCAAGGTCGTCCACTCCTGGGTGCTCGCCCGCAGCAACCGACGCAAGGCATGGGAGTACTTCCTCGAGGCGTTGGAGAGTGACATCGCCGACGTCCAGGGCGGCACGACAGCCGAGGGCGTCCACCTCGGGGCCATGGCGGGCACCGTCGACCTGGTGCAGCGTGCCTTCACCGGTCTGGAGACCCGCGGGGACGCCCTCGGCTTCGAGCCCTTCCTGCCCGACGCGCTCACGGGCATGCGGTTCCGGCTGCGCTATCGCCGGCACCTGCAGGTGGACGTGGCGATCACCCACGACAGCCTCGTCGTCGGCGGCGGCACTCAGCGCCGCGGCGTCCTCCCGGTCCGCGTATTCGGCGAGGAGTACCGGCTCCATCCCAGCGGCAGCCTGCAGGTGTCGCTGCACCGGCGGCACCCGGACCGGGGCGCAGTGACCTAGGGCCCCGTTCGGCACGGCCGTTGGGCGAGCGGTTGCAGGACGTCTTCCAGCGGTGGGGAGCCGGCCGGAACGGAGACGCTCACGAGGTCGGACCCGCTCCCCGGCGAGGTGAGAGCCCATGCGCGAGACCGCGGAGGACGTCGTCGCTACCGGGCTGGTGCGGACGTGAGACAGCCGAATCCCCACAGGCCGGCCC
Organism: Geodermatophilus sp. SMS 5-13; assembly: GCF_059428245.1. Lineage (NCBI taxonomy): Bacteria > Bacillati > Actinomycetota > Actinomycetes > Geodermatophilales > Geodermatophilaceae > Geodermatophilus > Geodermatophilus sp. SMS 5-13. The sequence continues at coordinate 1,814,678 of NZ_CP165729.1, read as the reverse complement.
CCGGATCGATCGAGGCATGGCGGGCCGCACTCGAGGTCGCCGCAGATCACGGCCGGCTGGCCCCTTCGGTGCACAACACGCAGCCCTGGACCTTCGGGTTGTTCGCGGACCGGCTCGAGCTGAGAGCCGACCGCGCCCGGCAGCTGGCGGTGCTCGACCCCGACGGCCGGGCACTCGCCCAGAGCGTCGGCGCGGCCCTGTTCAACGTGCGGGCCTCGCTGTCCGCCTCGCGGTTCGCCGTGAAGGTGGAGCGGCTGCCCGCCGCGGAGGAGCCCGACCTGATGGCCGTCGTCCGGCCCGGCCAGGGTGAGCCCGACGGGGCGCTGGCCCGGCTGGACCGGGCCGTCGTCCAGCGGCACACCAACCGCCGGCCGTTCGGCCCGGAGACGGTGCCGGACGAGGTCCTGGACGAGCTCGCCGACGCGGTCGCCGCCGAGGACGCGCACCTCGTCCCGCTCCGCACCCCGCAGCAGCGGGCGCTGGCGGCCGAGCTGACCAGGGAGGCCGAGCGGCTGCAGAACGCGGACCCGGCCTACCGCCCGGAGCTCGAGCGGTGGACCAGCCGGACACCCGCGCAGGGCGACGGCGTGCCGGCCAGCTCCGTCCCGCGCACCGGTTCGCGCACCGACCCCGTCCCCGTCCGCGACTTCGACGTCCGTGGCCACGGCGGCCTGCCGCGGCACACCGGGTCGGGTACCGACCAGACCCTCGTCGTGCTCGCGACCCCGACCGACGATCCGACGGCGTGGCTGCGTGCCGGCGAGGCGCTCGAGCGGCTGTGGCTCGAGCTGACCCGGCTCGACTGGGTGGCCGGGCCGATCACCCAGGCATTCGAGGTACCGGAGACCCGCGTCCGGCTGGCGGGGCTGACCGCGCCCTTCGTCCCCCAGGTCCTGCTGCGGGTCGGCCGCGCGGCTCCTGCCGACCCCACGGCCCGGCGGCCGCGCCGAACGGTGGTGCAGAACAGCACGCGGCCCGCGCCGTCGCTGGTCCCGAACCCGCAGACGGGCACCGCCGCCGAGCCGGTGCACCGACCGGTCCCCGACGGACGTGGAGGGACCACCTGGCGGTGAGCGCGTCGGCGGAACCTGGTCGACGGGAACATGGAAGGAGTGGCGCGATGCGCGCCGAGGTCGGGAACTGGCTGGTGGTGCACGGGCGCACGCTCGACGCACCGGTGCGGGAGGGGCTCGTCGTCGAGGTTCCGCACGCCGACGGCAGCCCGCCCTACGTCATCCGCTGGCTGGACGCCGATCGGCTCAGCCTGGTCTTCCCCGGCCCGGACGCCACCGTGGTCGGCCAGGCGCCCCACGCGGGCCCGACCCGGTGAGCCGGGGCGGCCTGTGGCCGGGGCCGCTGTGTCGAGCCGATGGCGCGGACAGCTGAGGAGCCGCGGCGAGATTGTTCGCACCCGAGGGCACGGAGTAGCGTGATCTTGGTCCGACGCGCAGTCCATGTCGGTCCCCGGTGGATCGAGGCGGTCATTGGAGTCCCCCGGAATCCCACCCACCGGCCGGCCCTGCGGCCGGCGTGCCGCCTGCGCCGAGTCGATCACGATCGAACTCGGCCCGACGGCCGGCGGCCGGCATGCGTGGCGGCGGACATGAGCCCGCACTCGCAGGGCCCGCGCCCCTTTCCCGGATCGCTCACGATCGAGCACGAGGCCGGCGGTCGGCGGGTGCTGCGCCTGACCGGTGACGTGGACTCCGCGACCGTCGCCGAGTTCGAGAGCCGTCAGGGCAGCCTGCCGGTGGTGGTCGACGAGATCGACGCCGGCGCCGTGACGTTCCTCGGCTCCGCTGGGCTCGCCATCATGGTGCGCTGCGCAGAGGCCGCCGCCGCGGCCGGCGGCCTGCCGGTGCTGCGCGCGGCGTCCGGCACGGTGGACCGGCTGCTGCGCGCGGCCGGGCTGGAGACCTACTTCCCGCGGCCCTAGCCGGGCGGCGCAGTCCGCGGTCGACGGCGGCCGGCGAGTTCAGGTCGACCCGGTGTCGACCCAGTCAGGCGTGCATCGCGGCCCGGTGCCGGGCCAGGACGTCGAGGCCGAAGTCCGCGCTGGGATCGCGCCACACGGAGTGCGCGTGGTTCGCGCCCCGCTGCGTGTTGTCCCACTCGAGCAGCAACCGCGGCCCCTGCAGCCGGTAGTAGCTCGGCTCGCCTGGATCGGTCGATCCGGCCCAGGCGAGGTGGACGGCGTCGAGGGCGGCGTCGTCGTCGTAGCGGGAGAGCACCGACACCTCGGCGGGGGCGCGGTCGAGGTAGGTGCCGAGCAGCGCCCGCAGCATTCCCCGTTGTTCGGCGTCCAGTTCCGCGGCGGCGACGCCTTTGGGCTCCGCCGTGTACTCCAGGGCCGCGTGCTCGACACCGACCGCTTCTTCTTCTACGAGAACTGGGAGTCCGGGGACCACCTGGACGCCCACCTGTCGGCGCCGCATCTGCAGGAGTTCGCCGCGCGGATCCCCGACCTGCTCGACGAGAGCGGCCTGTCGGTCAACCGCGTGCGCCGGATCGCCTGACCTGTGACCCGAAGGGGCCGGACGGGTCGGGTCGGCCAGGTCGAGCATGTCCGGGACGTCGGCGGCCCCGGCTCGGGGTCGTCGAGGACGGCCGCCGCATCGGGCACGGGGCTCAGTAGTGGTAGCGCGCCTGAAGGACGACGAGCTGATCACCGTCCACCGTGTAGACCAGGCGGTGTTCCTGGTCGATGCGGCGCGACCAGCAGCCCGACAGATCTCCACTGAGGCGTTCCGGCTTGCCCGTTCCCGTCGCAGGATCCCGAGCGGCTTCGCGGATCACTCGGTTGATCTGCGCGAGCGTCTTCCGGTCCTCGGTCCAGCTGGTGTGGTCCTCCCAGCCGTGCGCTGTGAACGCGATCCTCACTCAGCCAACTCGTGCGACTGCACCGAACCGGCCTCGAGGTCCGCCACGCTGTCCCGGAGGCGCTCGGCGTCCGGCGTGGGTCAGTCGGGCGTGACCTCGAACGTCGTGACGAGTTCGGTGGTGGAGTCGCCGCCCACCCGGACGTCGAAGGTCGAGCTGTCCAGCACCCAGTCGCGCGCGGCGCTGTTCCAGTAGCGCCGGTGTTCGGGGCCGAGCACGAACTCCACCTGGCGCGAGGCGTGCGCCGCAACGGTGATCCGCTCGAAGCCCTTGAGCTCTCGGACCGGACGGGAGGCGGTGCCGTGGCGCTGGTGGAGGTAGAGCTGGACGACCTCCGCGGCGTCCCGGTCGGAGGTGTTGGTGACCTGCACCGAGACGGTGACGCTGCCGTCGAGGGGGATCGAGCGGGCGTCCACGGCGAGGTGGGAGTAGCTGAAGGAGCCGTAGCTCAACCCGTGCCCGAACGGGAACAGGGGCGTGCTGGCCTCGTCCCAGTAGCGCCGTCCCTGCCGGTCCGGGTCGTGCGAGCGGGTGTGGGAGTAGACGAGCGGCACCTGCCCGACCGTGCGCGGCCAGCTGAAGGGCAGCTTGCCGGCGGGCGAGACGTCCCCGAACAGCAGGTTGGCCACGGCCGCGCCGCCCTGGCTGCCGGGGTACCAGATGTCGAGGATCGCCGGCACGTGCTCGGCGGCCCAGCGCAGGTCCAGCGGGCGGCCGTTCATGACCAGCAGGACGGTCGGGGTGCCGGTGGCGACGACGGCCTGCAGCAGCTCCAGCTGCCGGCCCGGCAGCTCCAGCGAGGACCGCGAGGCGGCCTCGCCGATCATGTTCTGCCACTCGCCGGCGACGACCACCGCGACATCGGCCGCGGCGGCCAGCTCCACTGCGCGGGCGAACTCGGCGTCCTCGTCGAAGCCCTCCGGATCCTCGGGCCGGTTGTTGCCGAACATGTCGAACATCGAGGGGAACACCCGCTGGACCACCGGGACGCCGGGCGCGACGTCGACGCGCACCCGGTCGCCGACCGCGCGCCGGACGCCCTCGGCGACGGTCACGACCTCGTCCAGGTCGTAGTCGAACACCCACGGCCCGAGGGTGTCCCGGCGGGAGTCGGCCAGCGGCCCGAGGACGGCGATCGACGTGAGCTTCCCGGCGTCGAGCGGCAGCAGGGAGCCCGCGTTGCGCAGCAGGACGGCGGAGCGCTCGGCGGCGATCCGGGCCACCTCGCGGTGCCCGGGGTCGGCCAGCACCTGGCCGGCGCGGTCCTCGTCGACGTACGGGTCGTCGAACAGCCCCAGGCGCAGCTTCGCCTCGAGGATGCGGCGCACGGCCGCGTCGAGCGCCGCCTCGCTGACCGTGCCGTCCTCCAGCGCCCGGGGCAGGCGGCCGTACGCCGGGTCGTGCGTGGCCATCTCCAGGTCGACTCCCGCGGTGACGGCCCGGGCGCCGGCCTCGGTCAGGGTGGCGGCGAAGCCGTGTGTGACCAGGTTGTGGACCGCGTTCGCGTCGCTGACCACGAATCCCTCGAAGCCCCACGTCTCGCGCAGCACCTCGGTGAACAGGAACCGGCTGGCCGACGCGGGGACGCCGTTGAGGTCCATGTAGGCGGTCATCACGTTGCCCGCCCCGGCCTCGACCGCGGCCTTGAACGGCGGGAAGTAGGTGTTCCACAGCTCGGCGTCGGAGAGGTTGACCTCGTCGTAGTCGCGCCCGCCGAGCGCGGCGCCGTAGCCGGCGAAGTGCTTGGGACCGGCGATGACGCGCTCGGGCTGCCCGATCGCGCCGCCCTGGAATCCGCGGACCTGGGCGACGGCGACCGCGGCGCCGAGGAACGGGTCCTCCCCCGCGCCCTCGATGATCCGGCCCCAGCGGGGATCGCGAGCGATGTCGACCATCGGGGCGAAGGTCCAGTGGATGCCGACGGCGGAGGCCTCGCGGGCGGCCACGGCCTGGCCCCGCTCGATCGTCTCCAGGTCCCACGAGGCGGCCATCGCGATCGGCACCGGGAAGATCGTGCGCAGCCCGTGGATGACGTCGAAGCCGAACAGCGCGGGGATGCCCAGCCGGTTGCCCTCGATCGCCAGCCGCTGCAGCCGGTTGATCTCCGCCGGATCGGTCACGAACAGCAGCGACCCCACCTCGCCGCGCCCCAGTGCCTCCTCCACCATGCGGGGCTGGGCCTCCAGGTCCACGTCGAGGGCCGGCTCGGGCTCCTCCCCCGCGGGCAGGCGGAAGTAGAAGTACTGGGTCAGCTGGCCCGCCTTCTCCGCCGGGGACATCTGGCGGATCAGGTCGTCGACCCTGGCCGCCAGGCCGTCGCGGTCCTCGCCGGCCTGCTGCTTGCGCTCACTCACCGATACCACTCCACTGGGTCGATCTCTTCGGGGGACCGCGAGCCGCTGCATCGGCGCCGTCCGTACCTCAGCGGCTCCCCGCGAACGTCGTGAGGCGGACGGTCTCGGGCAGGGTCCGGAGCGAGGCCAGCAGGTCCGGCGGCAGTTCGCCGCTGACGTCGGTCACCACGTAGCCGAGCTGGCCGCGGGTGGCCAGCACCTGGCCGTCCACGTTGAGCCCGTGCTCGCCCACCAGCGCGTCGGCGCGGGCCAGGACGCCGGGCACGTTGTGGTGCAGCAGCGCGAACCGGGCCGCCGAGGACCCGTGCAGGGCCACCGCCGGCAGGTTGACGCTCAGCGTCGTCGTCCCGGTGCGGGCGTAGTCGATCAGCTTGCCGGCGACGAACCGCCCGATGTCGTACTGCGCCTCCTGGGTCGATCCACCGACGTGCGGCGTGAGGATGACGTTGGGCAGCCCGCGCAGCACGGAGTGGAAGGCGTCGCCCTGCTCCTTGGGCTCGTCCGGGAACACGTCGACGGCGGCGCCGGCGATGTGGCCGCCCTCGATGTGGTCGCGCAGCGCCTCGTGGTCGACGACGAACCCGCGGGAGAGGTTGAGGAACAGGCTGCGCCGGCGCATGCGGGAGAACTGCTCGGCGCCGAACAGACCGGCGTTGCCGGCGCGCCCGTCGACGTGCAGCGTCACCGTCTCCGCGCGTTCGAGCAGCTCCTCCAGGCTGCCGCAGGCCTCGGCGTTGCCGAGGGCGAGCTTGTCCTCCAGGTCGTAGAACAGCACGCGCATGCCCAGTGCCTCGGCCAGCACCGACAGCTGGCTGCCGATGTTGCCGTAGCCGACGATGCCCAGCGTCCGGCCCCGGATCTCGTGGCTGCCCTTCGCGGACTTGTCCCAGATCCCGGCGTGCAGCGCGCGGTCCCGGTCGTTCAGCCGCCGGGCCAGGCTGATGATCTCGGCGATCGCCAGCTCGACGACGCTGCGGGTGTTGGAGTACGGCGCGTTGAACACCGCCACCCCGGCCGCGGCTGCCGCGACAAGGTCGATCTGGTTGGTGCCGATGCAGAAGGCGCCCACCGCCGCCAGACCCGGACTCCGCTTCACGACCTCCGCGGTCACCTGGGTCTTCGACCGGATGCCCAGCAGGTCGACCCCGTCCAGCGCGGCGGTCAGGTCGTCCTCGTCCAGCGCTCCCCGCCGGCAGTCCACCTCGTAGCCGGCCGCGGACAGCAGCTCCACCGCTACCGGGTCGATGTTCTCCAGCAGCAGGGCTCGGCGCATGTCCGACGATTCTCCTCACCGCCTCTGCCGGCCGAGTCACCGGTCCACGGCGGCTCAATCGACGTTGACGTCAACCGACAGCTCGGGCCATCCTGCGACGGCGGGCCCGCACAGCCGCGGTCCCCCGCTCGACCACCGCCCCGGGAGGCAATCGTGAGCGACCGCGCCGTCCGGATCGCCAACTTCTCCGGCTACCTCGGCGACCGGTTCACCGCCATCGAGGAGGCCCTCGCCGGCGATCCGGTCGACGTCCTCATGGGTGACTACCTGGCCGAGGTCACGCTGGCCGGCTTGGCGACCGGCTTCCGCCAGCATCCGGAGCGCGGCGGCTACGTCGGCTACTTCCTCCGGCAACTCGAGCCGCACCTGGCCACGATCGCCGAGCGCGGGATCAAGGTGATCAGCAACGCCGGCGGCTTCGCCCCCGACCGCATGGCCGACGCGGTGCGGGCCATGGTCGCCGCGGCGGGGCTGTCGCTGCGGGTGGCGCACGTGGAGGGCGACAACCTGATCGACCGGCTCGGTGAGCTGCACGCCGAGGGCCACGCGCTGGAGAACCTCGACACCGAGGCCCCGCTGAAGGACTGGGGCATGGAGCCGATCGCGGCGAACGCCTACCTCGGCGGGTTCGGCATCGCGGAGGCGCTGCGGGCCGGCGCCGACATCGTCATCACCGGGCGGGTCACCGACGCGTCGCTGACCGTGGGCCCGGCCGCCTGGTGGCACGGCTGGACTCCCGACGACGTCGACGCGCTCGCCGGCGCGGTCGTCGCGGGGCACGTGATCGAGTGCGGCGCGCACGCCACCGGCGGCAACTTCTCCGGCTTCCTCACCGTGCCCGGGATGGCCCGCCCGGGCTTCCCGATCGCCGAGGTGGCCGCCGACGGCAGCAGCGTGATCACCAAGCACGCCCGGGACGGCGGCATGGTCACGGTGGACACGGTCACCGCCCAGCTGCTGTACGAGATCCAGGGGCCGAGTTACCTCAACCCCGACGCCACCGTGCACCTCGACACCGTGCGGCTGACCCAGGCCGGGCCCGACCGGGTCGCGATCGGCCCGGTCACCGGGTCCCCGCCGCCGCCGACGGCGAAGGTGGCGGTGTTCGCCCAGATCGGCTACGAGATCTCGACGATGCTCTTCTGCACCGCGCCGCACGTGGCGGAGAAGGTGGCGCTGCTGCGCGAGCAGCTGGGGTTGCAGCTCGACGGGGTGGTCGACCAGCTCGACGTCACCCCGCTGGGCACCGCCGCGGTCGACCCGGCGTCGCAGTGGGAGGCCACGGTCCCGATCCGCGTGATCGCGACCGCCCGCAGCCGCGAGCAGCTGCGGGGCTTCCCGGCCGCCGTCGCAGGCCTGTACCTGCAGGGCTTTCCCGGCTTCCACCACGACGGCCATGCCCAGCAGGCGCGCGAGCCCTGGCCGCGGATCGACTACTGGCCCGCGCTGCTGGCCGCGGAGGTGCTTCCCCACCGCGCCGTCCTCGACGACGGCGCGGTGCGCGACGCCCCGCTCCCCTCCCGCTGGGCCACCCCCGAGGAACTGGCGCAGGACCGCTGCCCCGAACCGCCCCCCGCCCGGAGCAGCGGACGACGGATCGAACTGGGCGCCCTCGCGTACGCGCGCGCCGGCGACAAGGGCGGCAACTCCAACGTCGGAGTCTGGGTGCCGGACGCGGCCCACTGGGAGTGGCTGCGCGGCACGCTGTCCACCGACGGGCTGCTGGCCCTGATGCCCGAGGCCAAGGACTGCACCGTGGTCCGGCACGAGTTCCCGCACCTGCGCGCCGTGCACTTCGTCCTCAAGGGGCTGCTGGGCACCGGCGGGTCGTCCAACCTGCGCGTGGACCAGATCGGCAAGTCGGTCGGCGAGTACCTGCGCGCCAAGCACGTGCCGGCGCCGGAGGGTCTGCCCGGCTAGGGCACCAGGACGACCTTGCCCAGGACGCTCCGGTCGCGCAGCTGCGCCACGGCCTCCCCCGCCTTCTCCAGGGGATACGTCGCGCTGACGGGAGGATCCACGACGCCGGAGTCCAGGTGGGGGCGCAGCCGGTCCCACTCCTCGCGGAGGTAGCCCTTCCGCGGCATCGCGTACGCGCCCCAGCCGACGCCCCGGACGTCGACGTTGTTGAGCAGCAGGCGGTTCACCCGCACCGTCGGGATGTCGCCCGCGGTGAAGCCGAGCACGAGCAGCCGGCCGAGCGGTGCGAGACAGCGGAGGGAATCGGTGAACCGGTCACCGCCCACCGGGTCCACCACCATGTCGACCCCCCTGCCGCCGGTCAGCTGCAGGACGCCGTCCTTGAACCCCTCGGCCAGCACCGCCTCGTGCGAGCCGAGCCGCGTCACGAACTCCGCCTTCTCGGGCGACGACACCACCGAGATGACGCGGGCCCCCATGGCGACGGCCAGCTGGATGGTCGCCGTCCCGATGCCGCCGGCCGCGCCCTGCACCAGCACGGTCTCGCCCTCGCGCAGCTGACCTCGGGTGGTGAGCGCGAAGGTCATCGTCAGGTAGTTCATCGGGAGGCACGCCCCGGCGGGGAAGCCGACGGTATCCGGCAGCGGGAACACGTGGTCCGCCGCAGCGCTGACCCGTTCCGCGAAGGCGCCGATGGTGCTGGTCCCGGCGACGCGGTCCCCGGGACGGAACCCGGAGTCCGTCGGCGCCTCGAGCACGACCCCGGCGAACTCGCCACCGAGGACGAACGGCCGCTCGGGCTTGTACTGGTACTTGTCCTGGCTGAGCAGCAGGTCCGGGAAGTTGACGCCGGCCGCCCGAACCTCGACCAGCACCTCGTCCGGGCCCGGGGCGGGGTCCGGGATCTCTCCGACCTCGAGCGCCTCCGGCCCGTCCGCTCGCGTCACCCGCACTGCTCGCATCCGCTGCTGTCCTCTCGTTCCTCGGTGTCGGGGCCCTCTGGTGCGCCGGTGAGCGCAACCGTCGGCTCAGACCAGGTCCGTCGCAAGGGCGAGCGCGTGCTCGGCCGCGCCTCGCATGGCGCTCGCCACCGCTTCGGTGTCGATCTGCCCTCCCATGTGCCCGCCGGCGTAGCGATCCAGGACGCCGACGCTGATGCACGCCGAACGCCAGAAGGCGAACGCGCGGTAGTACGGCAGATCGGACAGGTCCCGGCCGGTGACCTCGGCGTACCGGGCCGCCAGGTCGACGCGCGGCGGGAAACCGGCGGAGCCGCTGGCGTTCATGTTCGGCAGCAGCAACGGCTCCCCGGGCTCGGCCCATCCCATGAGCAGCCACCCGAGGTCGGCCAGCTCGTCGCCGAGCGTCGTGAGCTCCCAGTCGAGGACGGCCCGCACCCGCCCGGCGGGCGAGGCGAGCACGTTGCCCAGGCGGAGGTCCCCGTGCACGATGCCGGTCCACCGCTGGGGCGGGATCGCCGCGGCGAGCATGCCCGCGACGCGGTCCAGCAGCGGCCGGTCGGCGCTGCCGGAGGTCTCGTACTGCCGTCGCCACCGGCGCAGCTGCCGCTCGATGTAGCCGTCGCGGCGCCCCAGGTCGCCCAGGCCGACCTCGTCCGGATCGACGGCATGCAGCGCGGCCATGACCTCGACGAGGTGCAGGCCGAGTGGGACCTTGGCCTCGCGCGGATAGCCGTCCGCGGCCTGCACCGAGCTGAGCACGGCGCCCTCGACGAAGTCCATGACGAAGAACGGCGCACCGATGACGTCCGGGTCCGCGCAGGCCCCGTGGATCGCCGGGACCGGGACGGCGGAGTGCTGCAGCGCCGCGTAGATCCGGTGCTCGCGGAGCACGTCGTGCGCGGTGGACAGGGCCTGACCCAGCGGCGGCCGCCGCAGGACGAAGGCGTGACCGTGGCAGTCGCTCACGCGATAGGTGAGGTTCGATCGGCCGCCGGCGATCAGCGTGGCGTCGTAGGGGCCGATCGCGCCGGGAACGTGCTCGTCGAGCCACCTCCGGAGAGCCGGAGCCCGCGGATCCAGACCCGCCGGTGCGAGCAACCCGCTCACGCCGGGACGGCCTGCGGGCCGCGGATCAGCCGGCCGGGCAGCTCGCCGGTCTCCGCGCCGTCGGTGTAGGTCTCGACGCCCCGGACGACGGTGTGCCGGTAGCCCTCGGCCCGCTGCAGCAGCCGTCGTCCTCCGCCGGGCAGGTCGTGGTGCACCTCCGGCCGCCGCAGCCGCAGCCGGTCGAGGTCGATGACGTTGAGGTCGGCGCGGTAGCCCGGCGCGAGCACGCCGCGGTCGGTCAGCCCGACGGCGGCGGCGGTGTCGCGGCTCTGCCGCCGCACGAGGAACTCCAGGCCGAGCGTGCCGTGCGCGCGGTCACGGGCCCAGTGCTGCAGCAGCGTCGTCGGGAACGAGCCGTCGCAGATCGAGCCGACGTGCGCGCCGCCGTCGGAGAGACCGGGCAGCGTGCACGGGTGCTCGAGCATCTCGCGCACCGGCTCGAGGCTGCGGTCCTCCCAGTTCGCCGTCATGACGTAGATCAGGCCGCGGCCGCCGTCGGCCAGCAGCACGTCGTAGGCGAGGTCGGCGGGCTCGCGGCCCTCGCGCCGGGCGCGCTCGGCGAGGGAGTCGGCCGGGTCCGGCTCGTAGTCCGGCGGGTCGGACAGCTCGTACATCAGGTGGTACTTGTCGATGAGCCGGCCGCCGATCAGGGCGGTCCTCTTCTCGCCGGTCTGTGCGGCCAGCACGGCCGCCCTCGTGTCCGGCCGGGCCAGCCGGGCGGCCTGCTCGGCGAGCGGGAGGGCGGCCATCTCCTGCCAGACCGGGTTGGTCATGAACGGGTGCAGGGTGAGCTCCAGCCCCATGACCAACCCGACGCCGCGCGCGGCCACCTGGGCCCGCATCGCCAGGCCGTCCGCCTGGGCCTCGGCGAGCCGCTCGAGCACCTTGCGGTAACCGGAGGGGTCGAAGTGGCTCTGCACCAGCGACGCCGACAGCGGCCGGCCGGACGCCTGCACCATCCGCCGCATGATGTCGACGTCCACGTCGACGTCGAGGAAGTCGGTGACCAGCTGCAGCACGCCGCGGCCGGTGGCGCCGACCGCGGTCGCGATCGCGATCAGCTCGTCGACGCCGGCGTCGTAGGACGGCGTCAGCTCGCCGTCCACGCTCTTGTGGTTCAGCGTCCGCGACGTGGAGAACCCCAGCGCGCCGGCCTCGACCGCGGCCGCCGCGAGGCGGGCCATCTCGGCGACCTCCTCGCCCGTCGCCGCGCCGCCGGCCACCGCCCGCTCCCCCATGACGTGCACGCGCAGCGCCGCGTGCGGCACCTGGGTGCCGATGTCCAGGTCGAAGCGCCGTCCGCCGAGGACGTCGAGGTACTCCGCGTAGGACTCCCAGTTCCACGGCAGCCCCTCGTGCAGGGCGGTCCCGGGGATGTCCTCGATGCCCTCCATGAGGTCGATCAGCCGCTGGTGGTGGGCCGGCACGACCGGGGCGAACCCGACCCCGCAGTTGCCGGCCACCACCGAGGTGACCCCGTGCCACGCCGAGGGCTGCAGCCGCGAGTCCCAGGTCGCCTGGCCGTCGTAGTGGGTGTGGATGTCGACGAAGCCGGGCGCGACCACGGCGCCCTCGGCGTCGATCTCGCGCCGCCCGCGGCCGGCCACCCGCCCCACCTCGGTGATGCGGTCGCCGGTGATCGCGACGTCCGCCGTGCGGCGCGGCGCCCCGGTCCCGTCCACCACCGTGCCGCCCCGGACCACCACGTCGTGCTCGGGCATGCGCCGTCTTCTCCCCGTGACCGGGCCACCCCGACGATGCGGGCTCTGGTCTCGGACAGTAGGGCCTCCCACAGCCCAGGTCACGCCGCGGCGTGGAGCACCCCGACCAGCTCCGCCGCGGTGAGCCGCACGGGGTTGCCCTGCATGCTGCTGGAGCGGGCCGCCTTCTCGGCGACCTCGGCGTACCGCTCCGGCCGCAGGCCCACCTCCGCCAGGGGCGGCACGTCCAGCGCGACGACGGTCGCGCGCAGCCAGGCCACGCCGTCCTCGACCGTGGCGTCGTCCCGTCCGGTCAGCAGCCGGGCGACCTGCGCGTAGCGGCGCAGTCCGGCGGAGCCCGGCGCACGCTCGCGCAGCGCGCGCAGGTTCGCCTCGACCACCGGTGCCAGGAGGACGGCGCAGACCGCGCCGTGCGGTGCGTCGACCATGCCACCGACGACGCCCGCGACGCCGTGCACCGCGCCCAGTTTGGCGTTGGCCAGCGCGATGCCGCCGAAGAGGCTGCACAGCGCCATCTCCTCGCGGGCCTCGGCGTCCTCGCCGTGCTCGTAGGCGCGCCGCAGGGCCCCGGCACCCCGCCGCAGCCCCTCGGCCGCCACGGCGTCGGTCGCCGGGTTGGCCCGTGGCGAGACGTACGGCTCCAGGCACTGGGTCAGCGCGTCGAGCCCGCTGCTCGCGGTCACCGCCGGCGGGCAGCTGAGCGTGAGCAGCGGGTCCACGAGGGCGACCGCCGCCAGCAGATGGGGGCTGCGGATGCTCGCCTTGAGGCCGTGCTCGGGTGAGCTGAGCACGGCGTTGGCGGTCGCCTCGGCACCGGTGCCCGCCGTGGTGGGCACCGCGACGTACGGCACGGCCGGGCGCTCGACGGGCATCCCGCGGCCCACCACCTCCAGGTGGTCGAGCGGATCGGTCCCGTTGCCGAGCAGCACCGCGACCGCCTTGCCCAGGTCCAGCACGCTGCCCCCGCCGATCGCGACGACCACGTCGGCGCCGGCGCGGCGCGCCTCCGCGGTCGCGGCACGGACGTCGCCGACCGTCGGCTCGTGCGGCACGGTCACCACGGCGACCGGGTCGACCCCGCCCAGCAGGTGGCGGTGGCGCGCCGGGTCCGCCCCCGTGCACAGCAGCACCCTCCGGCCCAGGGCGGGCAGCAGCCCCGGGAGCTCGGCGGCACGGCCCGGCCCGAACAGCACCCTCCGCGGAACGGCGAGGTCGAACCCGCTCACCAGCCGTCGTCCCCGGGAAAGACGGCGGTGAAGCGCGTCGAGGCGCGCGGCTCGGCCATCAGGCCGGCGACCGCGTCGCGCCAGCGCGCGTAGTGCGCCGTCCGCTTGTGCGCGTCGGCCGCCGCCTGGTCCACGTACACCTCGGTGAGGACGACGTGCCCGGCGTCGGCCTCGTCGTGCAGCACGTCGAAACGGCGGACGCCGGGCTCCTGCAGCGAGGCCGACGCGTTGCGCCGGGTCTCCGCCAGGAACGCCTCGGCGTCCTCCGGCCTGATCCGGACGTGCACGTGGACGACGAGCATCGGACGGTGTCAGCCCATCGTCTTCTGGCCGTCGATCGACTCCCGCAGGATGTCGGCGTGACCGGCGTGCTGAGCGGTCTCGGCGATGACGTGCAGGAAGACCCGTCGGGCCGACCAGCGCGCGCCCGGCTCGAACCACGGGGCCTCGGGCAGCTCGTGCTCGGCGTCGAGGTCCGGAAGGGTGGCGACCAGCTCATCGGTGTGCCTGGCCACCGCCTCGTAGTCGGACAGCACCCCCGCCAGCGTCTCCCCGGGCGCGAGGTGCCAGTGCCGGGCCAGGGCATCCGGACCCCAGTTGCGGTGCATCGCGTCCGCTCCGCCCTCGGCGAACCGCACCCATCCGGCCTCCGTGGCCGCCACGTGCTTGATCAGCCCGGCCAGGTTGAGTGCGCTGGCGGTCGGCCGCCGCAGCGCCTGCTCGTCGGTCAGGCCGCGGACGGTGAAGCGCAGGAAGGCCCGGTGCCGCCGCAGCGACTCGATCAGGTCGGCCCGCTCGCGCGTGAGTGTGGTCGTGCCGGTCATGGGATCTCCCCTTCCCGTCGTCCTCCGGTAGGACGGTGCCGACGCTAGGGGGAGCGAGTGCCGGATGGGACGCCGATCGGCGTCCGCAGATCGCAGACGATCAACCGCTCGCGTCGTGGGGGTTCAGGCGGACGGCGAGCACGGCGACGTCGTCGACCGGGTGGCCCGGGACGAGGCGGTGCAGGAGTTCGTCGCACAGCTGCGCCGGCGGCCGGTCCGCGAGCCCGGACAGCGCCTCCTGCAGCCGGGCCAGCGCGGCGTCGAGACCGATGTGGCGGCGCTCGACGAGCCCGTCGGTGTAGAGCAGCACGGTGCTGCCGGGCTCGACCGCCGCGGCGCCGTCCTGCCGGGGATGGCCCAGGCCGGGGCCGAGCATCGGTCCGGAGGCGCCGGTCAGCCAGCGGGAGTCCCCGGCCGGGCTCAGGACGGCGGGCGGCAGGTGCCCGGCCGACGACCAGCGCACCACGAACCCGCCGTCCGGCGCCCGCTCGAGCCGGACGACGGCCGCGGTGGCCAGCGTGTCGATGCCGAGCAGCCGCATCGCCCGGTCGAGCCTGGTCAGCACCGCGGCCGGCGTCGCGTCGTCGTGCGTGGTCGCGATCCCGCGCAGCAGGCTGCGCAGCTGGCCCATCGTGGCCGCCGCCGCGGTGTCGTGGCCGGTGACGTCCCCGATGACCAGCATCGTCGAGCCGTCGGCCTGCGGGAACGCGTCGTACCAGTCCCCGCCGACGGCGGCGGCCTCGGCCGCCGGCAGGTAGCGGACGGCGATCTCGGCGCCGTCGGGCTGCCGCGGAGCCGTGAGCATGCTGCGCTGCAGCTGCTCGGCGAGCTGGTGCTGCAGGTCGTACTGCCGGGCCATGCCCAGCGACAGCCCGGCGCGGTCGGCGATCTCCTGCGCTGTCGCCGTGTCCTCGGCGTCCGGTTCGCCGCCGTCGTAGAACAGGGTCAGGACGCCCAGGATGCGGCCGCCCGCGCGCATCGGCACGACCATCACCCAGGCCGGGGCCAGCGGGGCGAACAGCTCCCGCGCCCGGCCCGGCGGGAGGTCCTCGAGCGCGTCGGCGAAGCTCGTCTGCGCGCGGCCGCCGGTCTTCCAGGCCCCCTGCAGACCGGAGATGCCCGCGAGGACGGCACGTCGCTCCCTCGCGTACGCCTCCAGCGGGCCGCGGCGGGCGGGGTCGGCGTGCCAGCTGCCCAGGGCGTCGGGGACGCCCCGGCTGTCGATGACGGTCACGACGCAACCGTCGGCGAGCGCCGGGACGAGGAGGCGCGGCAGCCGTTCGGCGACCACGGACGCGTCCAGCGTGCCGGCGAGCTCGGCTCCGACCTGCAGGATCAGGCGCAGCCGGGCGGTCGCGGCGTCGACGGCGATGCTCCCCGGCACGCGCCTGAGGACTGGCTCGCGGGTCCGCTCGGCGGTGACGTCCCGGGCCGCGGCGAGCAGCCGCGTCGCCCGGCCGTGCGGGCCGCAGAGCGCGCGGCCGCGTGCCGAGATCCACCGCGTGTCGCCGTGCACTCCCTGGATCCGGCACAGCGTGTCGAAGTCGCCGCAGGTGTCGATCGCCGTCCGCGCCAGGAGCCGGAGCCGGGTGAGGTCCTCGGGGTCCAGGCGGGACTCGAAGGTCCCGACGTCCTGGGACCCGTGGATCCGCCGGTCGTAGCCGAACAGCGCGAGCAGCCGGTCGTCCCAGTCGAACTCGCCGGTGTCGAGGTCCCAGGTGAAGGTTCCGACCCCGGCCGACGCGACCGCCAGCTCCGCGGCCAGCGAGGTGGCCGGCCGCCGGTCCTCGCCGGTGCCGTCGGGATCGAGCGGCCTGGCTCCCACCTGTCCTCCCTCGCGGGTGCGACACGCGGCTGCGCCGGTCGTCCGACGGCTCCACGGCACCGGTACACACGCTACGGCGTGATTCCGGCCGAGTGCGCCTAGTCATCCACACCGCGCTGGACACGGGGAGCATGACCGCGACGACGGGGACGGTGCGGAACGGAGACGACATGAAGATCCGGATCGGGCTGGGCCTGAGCCCGCTGCACCCGGCGGACGACTTCGCGACCGTGGTCGGACGGATCGAGGAAGCCGGCATCGACTCGCTGTGGCTGTCCGAGCAGACCCAGTCGGCGCAGGTGGAGCCGATGATCGGGCTCGCGCACGCCGCGGCCCGGACCACCCGTCTGAAGGTGGGGACGTCGGTGACCGTCCTCCCGGGCCGGCACCCCGCCCTGGTCGCCAAGCAGGTCGCCTCGCTCGCGTGGCTGGCGCCGCGCCGGATCCTGCCGGTCTTCGGGTTGCAGCCGTTCCGCCCCGCCGACCGGGTGCTGTTCCCCGTTCCGGGCGGGCGTCGCGGCGCGGTCCTCGACGAGGCGATGCAGCTCGTCCGGCTCCTGCTGGAGCAGCCCACCGTGACCTTCCACGGCGAGTTCTTCGACGTTGACGGGATCGGCATCGGGCCGTTGCCGTCGCGCCCGCCGGACCTCTGGCTCGGCGGGTCGGCCGCCGGTGCGCTGCGCCGGGCAGGGCGGCTCGCGGACGGATGGCTCGGCAGCCTGCTCACGCCGAGCGAGTCCTCCGCCGCAGTGGCGACCATCGCCGCGGCGGCCGCGGAGGCGGGCAGGGCGATCGAGCCCGACCACTACGGGATGTCGCTGCGCGTCGTCCTCGACGATGCCGCGGACGCGGTGCTCGCGGAGACCCTCGCCCGGCGCCCGGACGCCGATCCGCTCGAGCTGGTCGCGCTGGGATGGGCCGGCGCGCGGGAGCTGGTGTCCCGCTACGTGGACGCGGGCGTCAGCAAGTTCGTGGTGCGCCCGGCCGCCCATCCCGGCTCGTGGGAGCGCCTCGCGACCGACTTCGCCGCGCAGTTGTCGAGCCTGGAGAACTGATCGGGCTGACCCGCGGTCACCGGTCGCCGGCCCATCCCGTCACGCCGACGACCCGGAGCACCAGCACCCGCGTGAAGGGCTGGTCCCGGTACTGCGGGTAGGCGCGCTCCAGCCGGGCGGCGAGCTCCGCCGTCCGGGCGGCCGCGGCGTCGCCCTGGCCCCGCAGCTCGGCGCGCACCCACCACAGCCGGGACCAGTCGGCGCGGTCCCAGTGCTCCACCAGCAGCGCGGCCCGCGGATCGGCCTCCAGGTTCCGCTCCCGCTGCAGCCGCGACGACGACTTCGGCTTGACCCGGTCGATGGGGACCCCGACCCAGCCGTCGTCGTCCACCACGTACACGACGGGCACCGCGTCGACGCCGCGCTCGGCGTGCACCGTGCACAGGACGCCGTGGTCGTGCGAGGCGAGTCGCGCACGCGCCTCGGTCTCGGTGAGCCTCATCGGGCCTACGCTTACCCGGGCGCCTGGGCGTCCGTTACTCGCTGTCACCTCAGCAGGTGGGTGTGCGATGAACGTAGCAGCGTGGGTGGAGCGCCACGGCCGACGGCGCCCGGACGCCCCGGCCCTGGCGGACGGCGACCGGGTGCACGCGAGCTGGCGGGCGTTCGCCGGCCGGACGGCCGCCGCGGCCGGCGGCCTGCGGGAGAGCTTCGGGCTGTCGCCGGGCGACCGGGTGGCCATCGTGATGCGCAACCGGCCCGAGTACCTCGAGGCGCTGTTCGCCGTCTGGCACGCCGGTCTCGTGGCCGTGCCGGTCAACGCCCGGCTGCACCGCGACGAGATCGGCTACATCCTCGGCCACAGCGGGTCGGCGGTCGTCGTGACCGACGACGAGCACGCCGAGGACGTCGAGTCGCTGGTCGGCGCCGTCGACGGGCTGCGGGCGGCGGTGCTCGCGCCCGGACCGCGGTGGAACCGGCTCACGGGGTCGCCGCCGGCGCCGCTGGCCGACCGGCAGCCGGGGGATGCGGCCTGGCTCTTCTACACGAGCGGCACCACCGGACGGCCCAAGGGAGCGACGCTCACGCAGCGCAACGTGCTCATGGCGTCGCTGAGCTACTTCGCCGACATCGACCAGGTGATGCCGGAGGACTGCATCCTGCACGCCGCGCCGCTGTCGCACGGCTCGGGGCTGTACGCGCTGCCCCACGTGGCGCGCGGAGCGGTCAGCGTCGTGCCGCACTCCGGCGGCGTGGACGGCGACGAGATCGCCGCCCTCCTGGGTCGCTGGCCCGGCATGTCGCTGTTCGCCGCGCCCACCATGGTGAAGCGCCTGGCCGGTGACCGTGCCGTCGCCGCCGCGGACCTGTCCCACCTGAAGACGATCGTCTACGGCGGCGCGCCGATGTACCTGGCCGACCTGGAGGACGCCCTCGGCGTCTTCGGTCCCCGCCTCGCCCAGATCTACGGGCAGGGCGAGGCGCCGATGACGATCACCGGCCTGTCCAAGGCCGACCACGCCGACCGGGACCACCCGCGGTGGCGGGAGCGCCTGCAGAGCGTCGGCTTCCCCCGCACCGACGTCGAGGTCCGCGTCGTCGACGGCGCGGACCGCGATCTCCCCGTCGGCGAGATCGGCGAGGTGGTGGTCCGGGGCGACGTCGTGATGGCCGGCTACTGGAAGCAGCCCGAGGCGACGGCCGAGTCGCTGCGCGGCGGCTGGCTGCACACCGGGGACGTCGGCAGCTTCGACGACGAGGGTTATCTGACACTGCGGGACCGGTCCAAGGACCTGATCATCAGCGGCGGGATGAACATCTACCCCCGCGAGGTGGAGGAGGCACTGCTCCGCCACCCCGGCGTCCGGGCCGTCGCCGTCGTCGGCCGGCCCGACCCGGAGTGGGGCGAGGCGGTGGTCGCCTTCGTCGTGGCCGCCGACGGCGCCGCGCCGCCGCCGACGGAGGACCTCGACCGGACGTGCCTGGAGCACATCGCCCGGTACAAGCGCCCCAAGGACTACCGGTTCGTCGACGCCCTGCCGACGAACAACTACGGCAAGGTCCTCAAGCGCGAGCTGCGCGAGCGGCTCCAGGCGGCCGGCGCCTGAGGGGGGCGACGCCCGCCCGGGGAGCTGTTACGGTCCGCCTCGGCAGGCGAGTCGGATGGCTCGGAGGTGCCACCCGACGACAGCGTCGGCCATCGAGGCCCGTGACCGCTCGGGAAGGACTCCCGCCATGAAGCTCGCCCTCTACCTGCCGAACTTCCGCGACAAGGTGACCGTCCAGGAGCTCGAGGACCTCACGAGCCTGGCCGAACAGCTCGACTTCGACTCGGTCTGGACCCTCGACCGGATCGTCGTCCCGGAGGCCTCCGACCGACAGGAGCTGCAGTACTCGTTCGGCATGATGGAGGAGTTCCCGAAGGCGCTGCCGGTCTCCTCCCGCGGCCAGTGGTACCAGGGCTGGCCGCTCATCCCGTGGCTCGCGGCCAAGACGTCGAAGGTGCGGATCGGGATGAGCATCACCGACACGCCGTACCGGGCTCCCGGCGTCCTCGCCACCGAGCTCGCCACGGTGGACCACCTCTCGAACGGCCGGCTCAACGTCGGCGTCGGGGCGGGCTGGATGCCGGAGGAGTTCGCCGCGGCGAGCGCGTCGCACATCTTCCCGAAGCGGCACACCCACGTGCGCGAAACGATCGAGATCATGCAGGGCATCTGGACGAACGACCTGTTCGAGTACCACGGCGAGTTCGCCGACTTCGACCGGTGCGGCTTCGGCGCCAAGCCCTTGCAGAAGCCGCACCCGCCGATCTACTTCAGCGGGCTCCGGGACCCGAAGCGGGCGGCCAGCCGCGTCGCGAAGTACGGCCTGGCGGGCTGGATCGGCATCCAGGACACGCCCGAGGAGCTCCAGCAGTGGCGGGGCGCCATCGCGCGCGAGCTGGAGGAGCAGCACGGGAAGTCGATCGACGACCTCGAGATCTCCAGCATGATCTGGTTCGTCATCACCGACGAGGAGACCGACCAGACGCCGCGCGGCAAGGGCACCAACCTGCTGGCCGGGACGGTCGCGCAGATCACCGACACGCTCAAGCGCTACCAGGACGTGGGGCTGACGATGCCCCTCCTCTGGCCGCCGTTCGCGGACGTGCCGGTCGCCAAGACCCTCGACGACATGAAGCGTCTCCGGGAAGAGATCATGCCGAAGGTGGACGCCGGGTAGCGAACGCCTCCAGGACCTGGTCGGCATAGGCGAGTGCCGCGTCCGGGTCGACGTCAGGAGACACGACCCGTGACGAGAAGTTGAGGTCGAGGAAGACCTCGGTGACACCCTGCGCGCGCAGCGCCGCGAGGTCGTCGAGCACCTGCTCGCGCGTCCCGTGGAGGGGCGGCCGCTGCCCGCCGGGGTCGTCGTCGACGAGGTCGACGAGGCCGCGGACGACGAAGCGCAGGGCCTCCGGGTCGCGGCCGGCCTCCCGGGCGCCGTCGCGCACCGTCTCGATGTCCGCGCCGATGCGGGTGAGGTCGTGCCGGCTGCTGCTGATCCAGCCCTGGGCGAGCCGCCCGGCGCGGCGCAGGGCGGGCTCGGCCGCGCCGCCGAGCAGCATCGGCGGGTGCGGTCGCTGCACCGGCGGGGGGCTCTGGTGCGAGCGCGGGACCGTGTAGAACTCGCCGGCGAACTCGGCCGGGTCCTGCGTCCAGAGTGCGGTCAGGCAGCGCAGGTACTCGTCCATCCGTGCGCCGCGCCGCTCGAACGGCACGCCGGCGGCGGCGTACTCCTGCCGCAGCCAGCCGATCCCGAGCCCGGCGGTGAGCCGGCCACCGGAGAGCACGTCCAGCGACGTCAGTGCCTTGGCGAGCAGCGCGGGTGCGGTGTACGGGGCGCAGATGGTCGCCGTCCCGAGTCCGATCCGGTCGGTGTGCCCGGCGACGAGCGCGAGCGAGATGAGCGGGTCGTGCACCGTGCGGTACGGCGCGTCGAGCTTGCCACTGGCGGGGTAGAGCACGCGCTGGAAGCTCCACAGCGACGCGTACCCGAGCTCCTCGGCGCGACGGGCGGTGCGCCGCATGTTCTCCGGCGTCGCCCAGCCGCCCGACACCGGCAGGCCGAACCCGAGCAGGGGCAGGTCACGCGTCACGCCGCACGACTCTGCCAGGTTCCGGGGAGTCTCTCAGCTCGTCCGCGGTCCGCCGGCTCACCGGCCGGCGCCGGCCTCTTCCAGTGCCCTGGCGGTGAGCACCCGAGCGAGGTGGGACCGGTAGGCGGCGTCGGCACGCAGGTCCGACGGCGGGCTGGTTCCCTCGGCCGCGACGGTGGCCGCCTGATCGGCGCCGGCGCCGTCGGTCAGCGCGCGTTCCGTGGCGTGCGCCC
Organism: Geodermatophilus sp. SMS 5-13; assembly: GCF_059428245.1. Classification (NCBI taxonomy): domain Bacteria; kingdom Bacillati; phylum Actinomycetota; class Actinomycetes; order Geodermatophilales; family Geodermatophilaceae; genus Geodermatophilus; species Geodermatophilus sp. SMS 5-13. The sequence goes on along the minus strand of NZ_CP165729.1, from coordinate 1,793,217 downwards.
GCACCGGAACCGGCCCCATGTTGACCAGCCCGACGGCGTGCCCGTCGGCCGTCTGCTGGACGGCGACCCCGACGATCGCCCAGTCGTGGCTGCGCTGCCGGAACTTCTGGAAACTCCACGGCCGACCGGTCTGCACCGGTACGCGGATCTCCACGAGGATCTCCCCGGGCTCGGCGGCCGTCTCCCAGAAGTCGAGGAAGAAGTCGGAGGCAGCGAGCGAGCGCTCGCCGCCCGGGCCGCGCAGCACGAGCGTCGCGCCGAGCGCCAGGAGCACCGCCGGGACGTCGGCCGCCGGGTCGCCGTGCATCACCGCGCCGCCGATGGTCCCGCGGGCGCGCACCTGCCGGTCCCCCACGGTGGCCACCGCGGCGGCCAGCAGCGGCACGTGCTCGCGGACGAGGGACGAGAACTCGACGTCGCGGTAGCGCACGGCGGCACCGAGCCGCAGCACCCCGTCGGACTGCTCCAGGGTGCGCAGTTCGTGCACGCCGCTGATGTCGATCAGCACCTCGGGTGCCGCCAGCCGGAACTTCATCAGCGGGATCAGCGAGTGGCCGCCGGCGAGGAACGTGGCGTCGTCACCGTGCTCGTCCTTGAGCGCCGCGGCGTGCGCGAGCGAGTCGGCGCGCAGGTAGTCGAAGCGGGCGGGGATCATCGCCGACCCACCTCGGCGGCCCGCTGAGCGTGCGCGGTGGCCCGTGGTCCCGGGCCGCCGTGCTGCGCGGCCCACGCCACGGACTCGACGATCATCTGGTAGCCCGTGCAGCGGCACAGGTTGCCCTCGAGGCCCTCACGGATCTCCCCAGGAGTGGGGTCCGGGTTGTCGAGCAGCAGACCGGTGGCGGCGACGACCATGCCGGGCGTGCAGTAGCCGCACTGCAGGCCGTGGCGCTGCCGGAAGCCTTCCTGCACCGGCGACATCTGCCCGTTGGTGGCCAGGCCTTCGACGGTGAGCACCTCGCTGCCGTCCGCTGCCGCGGTGAAGACCGTGCAGGACTTCACCGCGACCCCGTCGAGCAGCACCGTGCAGGCGCCGCAGTTGGAGGAGTCGCAGCCGACGTGCGTCCCGGTCAGGCCGAGTGTCTCGCGCAGGTAGTGCACGAGCAGCTGCCGGGACTCCACGGTGTGCTGGCCGACGACTCCGTTGACGCGGAGCTCGACGTCGTGTCTCACGGGGTCACCTGCCCGTCGTCGGTGGGTCCGGCCGTCGCGTCGCGCATCGTCGTCCAGACCTTGAAGGGGGTCAGTGGCATGTCGATGTGCCGGACGCCGAGGTGCGAGAGGGCGTCGACGACCGCGTTGACCACGGCCTGCGGTGCCGCCGTCGCCCCGGATTCGCCCAGCCCCTTCGCGCCCAGCGGGTTGAAGCTGGTCCTCACCTCGAGGTGGTAGGTCTCCGGCCCGGGCACGTCCGGTGCACCGGGGACGGCGTAGTCGACGAGGGACGACGTGACCGGCTGCCCCTCGTCGTCGTAGACGACCTCCTCCAGCAGGGCCTGCGCGATGCCCTGGATCACGCCCCCCTCGACCTGGCCGCGGGCGGTGAGCGGGTTGATCACCGTGCCGCAGTCGTCCACGGCCACGTAGCGGAGGATGTGCACCTGCCCGGTGTCCCGGTCGATCTCGACGACGCAGGCGTGCGCGCCGCTCGGGAAACTGAGATTGGCCGGCTCGTAGTAGTCGGTGACGTGCAGGCCGACCTCCATGCCGTCCGGGCACCGGTGCGGCTTGTAGGCGGTCAGGGCGACCTCGGCGAGGGTCACCGCTGCTCCCGGGGTTCCCCGGACGCCGAACGTCTCGCCGTCCTGCTCGATGTCTTCCTCGGCGGCCTCCAGCAGGTGCGCGGCGATCTGCACCAGCTTCTGGCGAAGCTTGTCGCTGGAGCGCTGCACCGCCGGACCGCACACCACGACGCCTCGGCTGCCCAGCGTGCCGATGCCCTCCTGCACGGTGTGGGTGTCGCCGTGGAGGACGGTGATCCGGTCCATCGGGATGCCGCCGAGGGCGTCCGAGGCGATCTGCGCGAAGGCCGTCTCGTGGCTCTGGCCGTGCGGGCTCGTGCCCACGGAGACGACGACGGAGCCGTCCGGGTTCATGCGGACGGTGGAGGACTCCCAGCCGCCGATGAAGCCGAACTGCTCGGCGAGCGGGGTCGGTCCGACGCCACCGAGCTCGACGAAGGTGGAGAAGCCGATCCCGAGCAGCGGCCGGCTCGGGTCGTGCCGTCGCTCGTCGGCCTCCGCGCGGAGCCCGTCGTGGTCGAGGTGCCCGAGCAGGGTGTCGAGCAGCCGCGGGAAGTCGCTCTCGTCGTAGACGATCCCCGGCCACTGCGTCGCGTACGGCATCTCCTCGGGCTGGATGAAGTTCACCCGGCGGACCTCGAGCGGATCGCGGCCGAGCTCGTCGGCGACCACGTCGACCACCCGCTCGATGAGGAAGGCCGCCTCCGGCCGCCCTGCCCCTCGGTAGGCCGCGACCGGGGTGGTGTTGGTCGTGGCGCTCCGGAACGACGCCGCGATCGTGCCGATCTTGTAGCAGCCGCCCGACATGAAGCTCGTCAGCGTCGGCAACGTGGCCCCGGTGGGATTCGGCCAGGCCCCGCAGTCCTGGACGATGGCCAGGCGCATGGCCAGCAACCGGCCCTCGTCGTCGTAGCCGACGTCGACGTCCTGCACCTGCGCGCGACCGTGGGTCATGGAGACGAGGTTCTCGCTGCGGGTCTCGACGTACTTCACCGAGCGGCCCAGCCTCCGGGACAGCTCGGCGGTGAGCAGGAACTCCGGGTAGAAGCTCGCCTTGGCCCCGAAGCCGCCGCCCACGTCCGGGGCCACGACCCGGACCTGGTCCTGCCGCAGCCCGAACATCACCGCCAGTGCGTTGCGCAGGGAGTGGGGCGCCTGCACCGTCGCGTACAGCGTCAGGCCCGAGCTGTTCCAGTCGGCCAGGCAGCCGCCGGGCTCGACGGGGACGGGGGCCAGTCGCTGGTTGCGGATGCGCAGCGTGGTGCGGTGCGGGGCAGCGGCGAGTTCCGCCTCGGCGTCGTCCTCGGTCAGGGGCACGGTCATGACGACGTTGCTGGTCTGCCCCGGCAGGATCGGCGCCGCTCCCTCGGCCAGCGCCTGGTCGAGGGTGGCCAGCACCGGGAGGGGGTCGTAGTCCACGGCCACCGCCGCGGCGGCGTCGGCCGCCAGGTACCGGTCGGTCGCGACGACGACGGCGACCGGCTCGCCCACGAAGCGGACGGCGTCGGACGCCAGGCAGGGGCGCTCCATCCCGGGGAGCGAGGGGACCGGCGGCAGCTCCTCGAGGTCGGCCGCCGTCCAGATGCCGAGGACCCCTTGCCGCTCCCCCGCCTCCTTGGTGTCGATCGACAGGACCCGTGCGTGGGCCTGGACGCTGCGCACGAAGGCGAGGTGGACCATGCCCGGCAGGTGGATGTCGTCGACGAAGCGCCCCCGCCCCGTGAGCAGGGCCGGATCCTCCTTGCGGACGACGGCCGCCCCGACCATGGAGGCCATCACCGGGTCACCGGCCCGTGTCCGGGATCCCCGGGCGTCCGGATGGGATCGCAGTGGCGGAACAGTGGCGGCATCACGGCCACCTCCTCGGTTCGGCGTCCTGCCGGAGGTGGGGGTGATGGTGCCGGGTCACGCGGCCGAACAGCCCGGTCAGGACTCCCGGTCCGGGCCGCCCTGTGTGCCGTCACCGACCGCCATCGGGTCCCCGCTCTGGGGCAGGACGGCCGTCCGCGCCCGTCAGGGCCTGCTCACACGCCGGAGAGGTCGATCCGGAACATGCCGCGACCGTGGGTGACCGCCACCAGCGTCTCCCCCATCCAGATCAGGTCGTCGACGGAGCAGTTCGCCGGCCCCTCGTTGCTCGGTGACCACGTCGCCGCGGCATCGTCGCTGGCGAAGACGCCCACCTCGGTGCCCAGGTAGACGTGGTCGGACCGCCTGGGGTGCACGGCGACGGCCCGCACCGGGGCCGGCGGCAGGATCGACGACGGCGGCGCCCAGTCGATGCCGCCGTTCCGGGTGACCCAGACGTTGTCGCTCTGGTAACCGCCGAAGCCCACGTACACCGTGTCCGGATCGGCGGGGTCGACGGTGATGCAGGTGCAGTACCGCTGCGGCGTGAGCCCGGTCGGCCCGGTCGCGCCGATGCGCTGCCAGGTGGGCGTGGCCGACGTGCCGTTCGTCGTGCGGAAGACCATGCCGTTGCGGTGGCCGACCCAGACCGTGTCGGGATCCCCGGGGACGACGGCGATCGCGCTGATCTCCGATCCGGCGCTCGGCTTGATCGAGGCCCAGCGGGGCCCGGAGGTCGGGGTGTTCGGCGTCTTCGCGTCGTTCGTGCGCCACAGTTGCAGCCCGCCGGCCAGCAGCCGATCGGCGTCGTTGGGGTCGAGCACGAACGGGGCGATGAACAGCGCCGATCGCGACTGCGCGTCCGGGATCCGGAACGGCACCGGTTTCCAGTCCCAGTCATTGATGGCCGGGTTCCAGAACTGGCCGCTGATGTAGCGGTCACCGGTGGTGTCGTCCGTCGTGCCGCCGTCGGTGTTGCGGTGGATGTTGAGGAACACGTACTCGCCGTAGAAGACGTCCGGATCGCCGGGGTCGGCGGCGCACCAGCCGCCGTCACCGCCGAAGAACGTGGTCCAGCTCTCGGTGCCCGCCGCGGGGTCGTAGCACAGGCTGCCGTTGTCCTGCGCTCCCCCGACGATCTTCCCGGAGGTCGCGTTGCCGGCGGCGCCGTAGAACTGGGTCACGCCGTAGTTGTTCTCCAGCTCGGTCCAGCCCGTCGTGTACGGCGGCTGGGCCTCCGAACCGACCGAGGCGAGGTCGCCCCGGTAGACCCCTCCGTCGTTGCCGACGAAGACGATCTGGCTGCCCTCGCCGTAGCCCGGGGAACTCACGATCGCGTGGTTGTCGGCGTGGGCCGAGTCCGGTGACGCCCACCAGGTGCTGATCTCCGCCAGGGTGTCGCCGCCGTCCCGGCTGCGCCACAGCTCGATCCCGCCCACGACGACGTGGTCGGCATCGGCGGGGTCGCCCGCCCAGATCGAGTTGTCGTACCAGCCCTGGTCCCCGAGGTAGGGGGCCGGGGCGCCGGTGGCGTCGAGCGTCTTGCGCTGCTCGTAGCTCTCCCCGCCGTCGATCGACCGCCAGACCTGGCCGCTCGTCGCCTCCACGGAGGCGTAGACGGTGTCGTGGTCCGCCTCGGCGTAGGCGAGTTCCACCCGGCCCGACCAGGGCCCGTGCGCGGCGGCGGTCCACGTGGTCCCGCCGTCGCGGCTGTACCAGGCCTCCCCCACCCCGAGCGCGCCCGCGACCGCTCGCGAGCCGTCCTGGGGATCGAACCTGACGTCGCCGGTGGGGACGTCGTGGACCCGGGTCCAGACCGCGCGCGCCGGGTCGCTGCTGCGGAAGATCCCGGTCCCCGTGGCGGCGAGCACGACGTCGCCCGAGGGTGACACGGCGATCCGGTTCACGAAGTGGAAGTCGGTCCCGGTCGTCGACGGGAGCTGCGTCCAGTTCGTGCCGTCGGTGGTCAGGAAGATGCCCGCACCCCGGATGGCGTCGGCGTTGAGGAAGCCCTCCCCGGTGCCGGCATAGATCACCGAGGCGTCGGTGGGGTCCATGGCGAGGCAGGTGCAGGCGAGGTTGTCGAGGAAGTCGTCGACGGGAGTCCAGCTGCCGCCGCCGTCGTCCGTCCGCCACACACCGCCACCGGCGCTCGCCGCCCACATCCGGGACGGGTCGGCCGGGTCGATGACGATGCCGCGCGTCCGGCCACCGATGTTGCCGGGCCCGATCCACTCCCACGTCGCACCCTGCAGGCCTGCGGTCGGAGCTCCGGGGGACGGCGCGGCCGGCGCCACGGGCACCCCGGCGGCGCTCCGCCTGGCCGAGGTGGCCAGCATGAGAGCACGCCGCTGCGCGGCGGTCGCCAGGGCGTTCGGCGGGACCTCGCCGGCGTCGTCCGTCGCCTGCAGGAGCCGGAACTCCGCCCGCGCGCGCGGCAGGTCGGGGTAGCCGATCCGCCGGACGGCCCGTCGCAGCGCGGCCTCCGACAGCCCGTCGAGGGTGTCGTTGGTCGCGCCTCGGGTCGCCCGGAGCAGACCGACCTGCTCGACGCTGATGCCCTTGGCCTGGGCGAGGTCCTCGTCGGAGATGGGCATGGTCACCTCTCAGTGGGCTGGAACCCGGTATCAGGGACGCAGCGGCGGCGGGCGGCGCGGGGCCTGCTCGTCGACGACGACCTGCCACACCTGCGCGTTCGACGCCGCGTCCACCGCGCGGAGCACGACGTGCCCGGTGGCCGGCGGCGTGGCCAGTTCGAGGCGCAACGGCCCGAGCCGTCCGTGCTGGACGACGTCGGGCGCGACGCCGGGCGCAGCGGCCGGGACCGCCTCGGGGACGGCGGCCTCCGCGTCGACGGGCTCCACGGCCTGCACCGTGCGGGCCCGCAGATCGATGCGGACGGCGCCGGACACTCGGTGCGTGGAGTCCTCGAGCACGCGCCGGCTCGGCGCGGCGCCGCCCCCGTAGTGCGTCGCGATGGCCCAGCGGAGCACCACCCCGCCGTCCTCGACGACGCAGCTCAGCTCGACGGACGGCCGGTCGGCCGGCATGGCAGGTTCCGGCAGCCCGGCGGTCCAGAGCTCGTGTCCGTCCGTCGCGTCGAGGACGACGACCTCGGGAGGAGCGGGCGGGAGAGAGCGGAGCGCGACGACCGCGCCGGCCGTGACGGCGCAGGGCCGCAGTCCCCGCCCGGCACGCCAGCGGACGATCCCTCCCCCGGGATCGATGGCGACGAGTTCACCGCTCCGCGTACCGACGACGGCCAGGCGACCGTCGTCGGCCACGCCCAGCGGGATCGGCTGCACCATGCGCGCCTCCCCGTCTCGGCTCGGGCCGGAGCCTGGCAGAGAACCGTCACCCCTGCGTCACCGTTGCGCCTCGTCCGGTCCTGGTCAGGAGCCCTCCGCCGGGCGTCGCCGGGCGGCCCGGTAGTCCCGGCGGGCGAGGAGTCCCGACGCAACGGCCGATCCGGCGAGGACGAGCACGAGCCACCACTCGGTGGCGCCGCTTCCGGCATCCGGTTCGACGCCGAAGAGGGACTCGATCCAGGTCGGCCAGACGAGGGTCACGACGGCGAGAATCCCGGTGACGACCGCGAGAGTCGTCTCGATCCGAGCCTTCAGCATCGGTTCTCCCTCCGACCGTCCGCTCGGCGTCCACCGAACGACGGGGGCACTCCTCGCGGGATCATGCGCGCCGGCCGTCACCCCGGCGTCACCCACCCGCCGTCGATCCCTCTCAATAGCTTCGCGGGAGGCCGAGGACGTGCGAGCCGAGGAAGTTCAGCACCATCTCCTGGCTGATCGGCGCGATCCGGGTCAGCCGCGCCTCCCGGAAGTAGCGGGCCACGTGGTACTCCTCCGAGTAGCCCATGCCCCCGTGCGTCTGCAGCGCCCGGTCGGCGGCTTCGAAGCCGGCGTCCGCGCAGAGGTACTTGGCGGTGTTGGCCTCGCGGCCGCAGGGCAGGCCCTGGTCGTAGAGCCAGGTCGCCTTGCGCAGCATCAGCTCCGCGGCGTCGAGGCGGGCGAGGGAGTCGGCCAGCGGGAACTGGATGCCCTGGTTCATGCCGATCGGCCGGCCGAACACCTCCCGCTCGTTCCCGTACCGGGTGGCCCGGCGCAGGGCGGCCCGGCCGATGCCGAGCGCCTCCGCCGCGATCAGGCACCGCTCCGGGTTGAGGCCGTCGAGGAGGTAGGTGAAGCCCCGTCCCTCCTCCCCCACGCGGTGCTCCTCGGGGATCCGCAGGTCGTCGATGAACAGCTCGTTCGACGTGACCGCGTTGCGCCCCATCTTCGGGATGGGCCGGATGGTGACGTGGTTGCGGTCGAGATCGGTGAAGAACAGCGTCAGGCCGTCGGTCCTGCGCGGTGAGTCCTCGTACCTCGTCGACCGGGTCAGCAGGAGGATCTTCTCGGACTCCATCGCCTTGGAGATCCAGACCTTCGCGCCGTTGACGACGTAGTCGGAGCCGTCCCGGCGGGCGAAGGTGGTGATCCTGGTCGTGTCGAGGCCGGCGCCGGGCTCGGTCACCCCGAAGCACACGTGCAGGTCGCCGCTGGCGATGCGCGGGAGGTTCTCCCTCTTCATCTCCTCCGAGCCGTGCACGATCACCGGGTGCATGCCGAAGATCGACATGTGCATCGAGCTGGCGCCGTTCATGCCGGCACCCGAGGCGGCGACCTCCTCGAGCAGCAGTGAGGCCTCGGTGATGCCGAAACCGTGCCCGCCGTACTCCTCGGGGGTGGTGATGCCGAGCCAGCCCGCCTGGGCGAAGGCGTCGTAGAACTCCGTCGGGAACTCGTGCGCCTGGTCCTTGCGCATCCAGTACTCGTCGTCGAAGCGCGAGGCCAGCTCGGCGACGGCCTTCCGGATGGCCTGCTGGTCCTCCGACAGCGCGAAGTCCATGAGGGTCCCCTCACCGATCAGGCTGTCGCTGGTGGAGCATGGCCAGCTCCCGCAGGGCGGCGGCTCGGATCTTCGTCCCGTTGGTCCCCGACGTCGTCGGCATGCGGTCGATGACGTGCACACGCGTCGGAACCTTGAACGCCGCCAGGCTCGACGCGCACCACTGCCTCAACTCCTCCTCGCCCGGCTCCGAAGAAGGCTCCGGGACGACGAAGGCAACGGCGACGGTGCCCCCGCCTCCGGGGCCCGGCACGCCCACGACCTTCGCGAGCCGGACGGCCGGATGGGTCACGAGCCGACTCTCGATCTCCGCGGGCTCGACGAGGAAACCTCGCAGCCGCAGGACGTCGCCCATCCGGCAGGTGTACTGGAAGGTGCCGGGTGCGACCATCCGGCCCAGGTCCCCGCTGCGGAACCACCCGTCCGCGGTGAACGCCGTCGCGGCGACGTCGGGGGCGCCGAGGTAGTCGTCCACGACGACCGGGCCGCGGAACTGCAGCTCGCCGTCCTCCCCCTGGGGCAGCGGCCGGCCGGTGGCCGGATCGACCACCCGGACATCGATCGAGGACATGACGACCTGCCCACCGCCGGTCCAGCGCAACGGCGAGGGGCGCTCGGCCGGCCAGGAGGCGGTGAGGGCGAACAGCTCCGAGGAGCCGTACAGGCCGGTCGCCGTCGCCCCCAGCTCGGCCTCGGCCCAGGCGCACAGCTCCTGGGAGCGCCCTTCGAAGTCCGCGATGCCGACCCACCGCACGGAGAGCGCCGGCCGGTCCTCCCTCCAGGCGTCGGCCACCCGGCCGAGGAGATCGTCGCCCGCCGCCACGTGGGTCACGCCGTGGTCGGCCATGTCGGCGAGCACCCCGCCGGCATCGAACGTCGGCTCGAGGAGCACCGCGGCGCCGGCGAGAAGTGCCGCCATCGCGGCGTTGAAGCCGAAGACTCCGGAGAGCGGTAGCGCCCCGAGCACCAGATCGCCTGGTTGCATCCCCATGCGCCGGCCCGCGGCCAGGGCGTGCTCGACGAGCGCTGTTTCGCTGTGGGCGGCGAGCTTGGGGCGACCGGTGGAGCCGGACGTGGTGAACGCGGCGGCAAGTGCCGCGGTCTCCGAGGGATCCAGCCGATCATCCGGGGACGCCGACGGGAACGGGGCGGCGCCGCCTCCCACGTCGTAGGCCGATACGTCGGCGAGCGGCTCGGATCCGGGGGCAGCGACGACGAGCGTGCTGGGGGCCTCGGCAGCGGCCGCGTCGACGGCCGCCCGGTAGCGGCCGAGCAGGTCCAGACCGTGGAAGCCGTGCGCGATCACGACCACCCGGGGCCGCGACATCGCCAGGACGTGCGCCACCTCGTCGACGTTGTAGCGGGTGTTGACGCCGATCACGTGCGCCCCGACCGAGAGCGCAGCGAGCTGGACCGCCACCGACTGGGACCAGTTCGGCAGCCAGACGGCGACACAGTCGCCGCCTCCGACCCCCCGGGCACGAAGACCCTGTGCCGCCCCTGCGGCGAGGTCTCTCAGTTGCCGCCGGGTGACCGGAAGGGCCGGCGCGCGGCCGGCGGAAGCATCCAGGAGCGCGGTGGCGGCCGGATCGGCGTCGACGAGCTCGTCGAAGATGGTCAGCAGCCGTCGAGCGGTCATGGCCCCGTCCTTTCGGCCCGAAGAGCCCGCCGAGCCGGTGGGCCCGTGGGGATCCTCCAGCGTTCCGCGGCGGACGCGCACGTCGACCGATGTCGGCCACCGCAGCTGGTTCGACGACCAGCCCGGGCCGCCCGGCGGCTGCTCGGCGAGAGCGAGCTCGACGTCGTCGGCCTGGTGCGCGCCGTGCTGCGGACGGCGCCACCACACGGCTCGTGGCCGAGCGGCCCGCCCCGAGGTCCAGCGCCGTGTCAGGCGACCTTCGCCCTGTCGTCGGCTCGCCGCCGGCCCCGTGACGGCCCAACCGCGCCGATGCCGCCGGATGTCGGATCGTGGTGGTCTCGGGGGCGCGCGACACCACCACGAGTCGACACCCGGTGGCGTCGGCAACCGAGTCCCGCCCCCGTGCCCGGGCAAGGGGTGGAGGTCGCGGTACTAGCCAGCTCCCGTCACCACCGGGCGCGCGAGCTCGGCCGCGGCGCGCGGCCAGGTCCGGTGCAGCGTCGCGTCGCGCCAGCCGCGCAGCGAGCTGACGACCGCCACCGCCTGCGCCCGGTCCAGGTCCGCCGGCCGGAGCACCCGCTCGCGGAGCAGCCCCAGGTCCAGCAGGCGCGCCCGCTCGACGCCGGGGAGGCACCCGGACTCCACCGGCGGCGTCCACCACCGCCCGCCGAGCTGCAGCGCGAGGGTGGCGCGGGTGACCTCCGCCAGCTCTCCCCGCGTGTTCATGATGATCACGTCATCGACGTCGGGGCGCCGCTCACGGCGCCGGTCGTACGGTTCCCGCACGGTCGTCTTGTGGTAGAGAGCCCGGTCCTGCGGATCGACCGGCTCGTCGTCGACGGCGAGCAGGACCCGGCCGGAGAGCTGCGGCGGCAGCGGCTCGACATCCACGGCGAGCGCCCCCCTGCGCGCCAGCCGGAGCCGGACGCGTGCGGCCCGGCCGCCGTCCGACCGGGAGCTCAGGAGCTCGCGCGCGGCCACCGGGTCGAAGCGGAATCCCAGGTGCTCGGCGGACTCGGCCAGGCGCCGCAGATGGCGGTCGCGGTTCCGCAGGCCGCGCTGGGGGTCGTAGCGCATCGTCTCGAGCAACTCGAAGTCCCGTGGCCGGGCCTTCAGGACCGCGGCCTTGGTGAGCACCTCGGCGTGCTCGGCCCCGGCGTCCGAGCTCCACGTGATGCCACCCCCGGTGCCGTACACGGCCTCGCCCGTGGCCGTGTCCACCACGGCGGTCCGGATCGCCACGCTGAAGCGGGCCCGGACCGGCGCGTCCGGCGGCCCGACCAGACCGATGGCGCCGCAGTAGACCCCGCGGGGATCGGTCTCGACGGAGCGGATGATCTCCATGGAGCTCGCCTTGGGCGCTCCGGTGACCGAGCCGCAGGGGAACAGCGCGCGGAACAGCTCCACCAGCCCGGTGCCGGGCCGCAGCCGGGCGGTGACGTCGGAGGTCAGCTGGAGGACCGTCTCGTAGCGCTCGACGGTGAACAGCGCCGGCACGTCGACGCTGCCGATCTCCGCGACGCGGGCGATGTCGTTGCGCATGAGGTCGACGATCATGACGTTCTCGGCTCGCTCCTTCGCGCTGGCACGGAGCTCGTCGGCCAGCCGGCGGTCCTCGTCCCGGTGCCGTCCCCGCGGCGCCGTCCCCTTCATGGGGCGCAGCAGCACGTGGTCGCCGCGGCGCTCGAAGAACAGCTCAGGGCTGGCGCTGGCCACGACGAAGCTGCCGAGGTCGAGGTAGGCGTTGTGGGCCCCGCGCTGGCCGAGCGCGAGGCCCCGGTACACGGCGAAGGGGTCGCCGGGCACGTGCCCGGCCATGCGCACGGTGAGGTTGCACTGGAAGGTGTCCCCGGCGGCGATCCGCTCCCGGATCACGGCGACGTCGGCAGCGTGCTCCTCCGCCGTCCACGTGGGCTGCCACCGGACGCCGGTCGGCGGCTCCGTCTGCGCCGCGTCGAGCGGCGGCACCGGGATCGGCTCGTCGCAGATGCCGAACCAGGCCAGCGGCATCCCCATGGGCGTTGACGGGTGCACGGCGAGCTGCGGATCGAGCCCGGCGGCCGCCTCGTAGGCGACGTACCCGAACGCCCACCGGCCGGCGTCGGTGGCCCGCTCGACCTCGGCCAGCACGCCGACGACCTCACCGGGATGGTCGGCCACCAGGATCCGGTCCGGCGCGGGGCACCGCACGGCCGTTCCGGTGCGGAGGTCGTCGAAGCGGGCCCAGGTCGCTGTCCCGGTCGCCATCGGACCCACGGCGGCCGGATCAGCGGAAGACGACCGTGCTGTGGCCGTTGAGCAGCACCCGCCGCTCGCTGTGCCAGCGCACGGCCCGGGACAGCGCGAGCGCCTCGGCGTCCTGGCCGACGGTGGCCAGCGCACGGGGATCGAAGGTGTGGTCGATGCGGATGACCTCCTGCTCGATGATCGGCCCCTCGTCCAGGTCGGGGGTCACGTAGTGCGCGGTCGCGCCGACCAGCTTCACGCCGCGGTCGAAGGCCTGGTGGTAGGGCTTGGCGCCCTTGAACCCCGGCAGGAAGGAGTGGTGGATGTTGATCGCCCGGCCGTGGAGCGCGGCGCACGCCTCGTCGGAGAGCACCTGCATGTAGCGGGCCAGGACGACGAGGTCCGCCCGGTGCTCGTCGGCCAGCTCGAGCAGCCGCTGCTCCGCCTCGCGCTTGGTCGCCGGCGTCACCGGCACGTGGACGAACGGCAGCCCGGCGGCCTCCGCCATCGGGCGCAGGTCCTCGTGGTTGGAGACGACCGCGACGAGCTCGGCGCCGAGGCTGCCGGCGCGCCAGCGGAAGATCAGGTCGTTGAGGCAGTGCCCCAGCTTGGACACCATGACCAGCACCCGCTGCGGCTGGCCGCCGGTGACCTGGTAGCTCATGCCGAACTCGTCGGCCACCGGGCGGAACGCCGCCGAGAGGCGGTCGTCGTCGGTGTCCTCGGTGGAGACGAACGCGGTCCGGAGGAAGAGCTGGCCGCGGACGGCGTCGTCGAACTGCTGGTGCTCGACGATGTCGCAGCCGTGCTCGAACAGGAACGAGCTGACCGCGTGCACGATGCCCGGGCGCTCCTGACAGCTCAGCGTGAGGGTGTACGGGTGGGTCACGGGTGCCTCCTCAGCACTCGACGATGTTGAGCGCCAGCCCGCCCCGGGCGGTCTCCTTGTACTTGTCCTTCATGTCCGCGCCGGTCTCCCGCATGGTCTTGATCGCCTTGTCCAGCGGGACGTGGTGCCGGCCGTCGCCGCGGACGGCCATGCGGGCCGCGGTGATGGCCTTGACCGAGCCGACGGCGTTGCGCTCGATGCACGGGATCTGCACCAGTCCCCCGACCGGGTCGCAGGTGAGGCCGAGGTTGTGCTCGATGCCGATCTCGGCGGCGTTCTCCACCTGTTCCGGCGTCCCTCCGAGGACCTCGGCCAGGCCGGCGGCGGCCATGGAGCAGGCGGAGCCGACCTCCCCCTGGCAGCCGACCTCCGCTCCGGAGATGGAGGCGTTCTCCTTGAACAGCAGCCCGATCGCCGCGGCGGTGAGCAGGAAGCGCACCACCCCGTCCTCGGAGCAGGAGTCGACGAAGTCCCGGTAGTAGTGCAGGACGGCCGGCACGATGCCCGCGGCCCCGTTGGTCGGCGCGGTGACCACCCGACCGCCGGCCGCGTTCTCCTCGTTGACCGCGAGCGCGTACAGGGTGACCCACTCCATGGCGCGCAGCGGGTCGGTGTCGTCCGGGTGCTCCTCCAGCTGGGCGCGCAGCGCGGCCGCACGCCGGCGGACCCTGAGCCCACCGGGGAGGACGCCGGCGGTCCGGGTGCCACGCTCGACGCACTCCTGCATCACCGACCAGATGTGCAGCAGCCCGGCGCGCACCTCGGCCTCGCTGCGCCAGGCCAGCTCGTTGGCCAGCATCACGTCGCTGATCCGCAGTCCCGTCCCGCGGGTCCGGGCCAGCAGCTCCTCGCCGGTCCGGAACGGATACCGCACGGGAGTGGGGTCCTCGACGATGACCGGGTTGCCGGCCTCGTCCTCGTCCAGCACGAAGCCGCCGCCGACCGAGTAGTACTCGCGGCGGCGGAGTTCCTGCCCGTCGGGCCCGAGCGCCACGAAGAGCATCCCGTTGGTGTGGAAGTCGAGTCGCTTGCGCCGGTGCAGGACGACGTCGTCGTCCACGGAGAACGAGACGACGTGCTCGCCCGCCAGCCGGAGCTTGCCTTCGGTGCGGACGGCGTCGACCCGTGGTTGCGCGGCCACCGGGTCGACCAGATCGGGCTGCTCCCCCTCGAGCCCGAGGACGACGGCCTTGACGCTGCCGTGCCCGTGCCCGGTCGCACCCAGCGATCCGAACAGCTCGCAGCGCACCCCGGCGACGCGTCCGAGCAGGCCTTCGTCGCGCAGCCGGGTCGCGAAGGTGCAGGCCGCCCGCATCGGGCCGACGGTGTGCGAGCTCGACGGCCCGATCCCCACCTTGAACAGGTCGAACGCGCTGATGGTCATGCGTGGCCCCTCACCGGTCCGTGGTCCGCATGGAATCAGGTACACTACTGATATACCAATAGCAAACAAAGAGTATGTCTTTCCCCACAAGGAGGCAAGCCTTGTTGGCCGTCAGCGCCTACGATCCGAGCGTGACCGCCGTCCCGCTGGATCTCGACCCCGCAGCCACCACGTCCCTGGCGGACAAGGCCTACGTGGCGATCAGGGACCGGCTCATCATGCTCGCCATCCGGCCGGGCGATCCGATCGACGACGACGCACTGGCCGCGGACCTGGGCGTGGGCCGGACCCCGGTACGCGAGGCGCTGAAGCGGCTCGAGGGCGACCGGCTCGTCGTGTCCTATCCGCGGCGCGGAACCTTCGCGACCGGGATGGACATCTCCGATCTGGCGCACATCTCCGAGATCCGCGCGCAGCTCGAGCCGCTGGCTGCCCGGCGCGCCGCCGAGCGAGCCCTCCGCGCGGCACCCGGCGAGCTCGCGGAGCTGGCCGACCGGATCGAGCAGCTCGACGTCGCCCGGGTCGATCCGGGCGAGCTGATGCGGTGGGACCTGGCCGTGCACCGGGCCATCTACCGGGCGTCCGGCAATCCGCACCTCGAGGACGTCCTGATCCGCTACGACAACCTGGCGACCCGGATCTTCTGCCTGTTCCTCGACCGGCTGCCCACGGTGGACGAGCACGTCGGGGAGCACGTGCAGCTGCTGCGCGCCATCGCCGCCGGCGACGCCGACCGGGCCGACGACCTCGCCCGCGAGCACGTCCTGGGCTTCGAGCAGGCCATCCGCGCCGTGATCTGAGAAAGGGCCACCCTTCCCCCCACGCCTCGCACGCTCGGCGCGGGTCCCTGAAGGGTGGCCGTTCCCTCACGTCACCAGGCCGACCGCGTCGAGGATCGTCAGCGCGTCCCGGGTGGCCGCGACGTCGTGCACGCGCAGCACCGTGGCCCCGCGCTGGGCGGCGATGAGAGCTGCCGCCAGGGAACCGGACAGCCGGTCCCCCGTCGCCCGTCCGGTGAGCTGCCCGAGCATCGACTTGCGGGACAGCCCGACCATGATCGGCGCCCCGAGGCTGCGCAGGCTGCCGAGCGACGCCAGCAGCGCGACGTTGTGCGACAGCGTCTTGCCGAACCCGAATCCGGGGTCGAGCACGAGGTGCTCGGCCCGGATGCCGGCGTGGAGGCAGGCCCGTTTCCGGTCGGCGAGGAAGGTGCGCACCTCGGCGACGACGTCGGAGTACCGGGGTTCCTGCTGCATGGTCTCCGGCGAGCGCTGCATGTGCATGAGGCACACCGGCACCCCCAGCTCCGCGGCGGCCTCCGGCGCGCCCGGCAGCCGCAGCGCACGGACGTCGTTGATCATGCTCGCGCCGGAGGCGACGGCCGCCCGCATGACCTCGGGCCGCGAGGTGTCCACGGACAGCGGCACGCCGACCTCGCGGACCAGCGCCTCGACCACCGGAACGACGCGGTCCAGCTCCTCGGCGACCGACGGCGGCCGGGAGCCGGGCCGGGTCGACTCCCCGCCGATGTCGATGAGGTCCGCCGCCTCGGCCGCCAGCCGGTGGCCGTGCTCGACCGCCCGGTCGAGGCTGTCGAAGCGGCCTCCGTCGGAGAAGGAGTCGGGGGTGACGTTGAGGATCCCGCAGACCAGCGGCCGGCCCTCGCCGAGCACTCGGCTGAGCGGGTGCGACGCGGTGGCGCTGTCCGCCACGGCGATGACGGTCATGACCGGCTCCGATCTCGCGGGGTCGGCGGGCGGGGCGGCAGGGGCAGGACCGCCCCGCCCGGACGGACGGGCAGGGGCTAGGAACGCGCCGCCCGGATCGTGTGCTGCCGGAGGAACGCGGTGGTGACCGGGCCGACACCGCCGGGCACCGGGGGGCCCGGCGACCCGGCCGGTGACCGAGGCGGCGTCGACGTCCCCGACCAGGCCGCCGCCGGACGTCGGAGCGGTGCCGACGTCGATCACGATCGGGTCCTCGGCGACGTGCTCGGCCGTGAGGAGGTTCGGTCGGCCGACGGCCGCGACCAGCACGACCGCGGCCCGGGTGAGTCCGCTCAGCCGCGGATGCGGGTCATGTCCGGGTCGACGAGCGGCTCGGCGGCCACGGTCGCGCCGATGCGGGTGCCGAAGTACTCGATCTCGACGGCCGTGCCGACGGTCGCGGAGGCCG
Organism: Geodermatophilus sp. SMS 5-13; assembly: GCF_059428245.1. Taxonomy (NCBI): domain Bacteria; kingdom Bacillati; phylum Actinomycetota; class Actinomycetes; order Geodermatophilales; family Geodermatophilaceae; genus Geodermatophilus; species Geodermatophilus sp. SMS 5-13. The sequence goes on along the minus strand of NZ_CP165729.1, from coordinate 1,776,409 downwards.
GCAGCCAGGCGTAGGCGATCGGCCGGCCGACGGTGTGGCCGAAGGCCGCGCTGGTCACGTAGCCGGCGGGGCGGCCGTCGACGAGGACCGGCTCGTGGCCGAGGACGACGCTGTGGCCGTCGTCGACGGTCAGGCAGGTCAGCCGGCGGCCGACCGAGTCGTTCCCGATGCCGGCGAGGGCCTGGCGGCCGACGAAGTCGTCCTTCTTCTGGGTGCGGACGGCGAACCCGAGACCGGCCTCGTAGGGGTTGTGCTCGGTGGTCATGTCGTGGCCCCAGGCGCGGTAGCCCTTCTCCAGCCGCAGGCTGTTGAAGGCGGCGCGGCCCGCGGCGATGACGCCGAGGTCCTGGCCGGCGGTCCACAGCACCTCCCACAGCCGCCGGCCGTTGTCGGCGCTGGTGTAGATCTCCCAGCCGAGCTCGCCGACGTAGGACAGCCGCATCGCCGTGACGGGCACTCCCCCGATCCGCGCCTTCTTGGCGCGGAAGTACTTCAGCCCCGCGTCGGAGAAGTCGTCGGAGCTGAGCCGCTGGACCAAGTCGCGGGCCTTCGGGCCCCACAGCCCGATGCAGCAGGTGCCGCCGGTGATGTCGCGGATCTGCACGCTGCCGTCGTCCGGCGCCTGGCGCTGCAGGTAGTCGTGGTCGAGGGGACCGTTGGCGCCCACCTGGAACAGCTGCTCGCCCAGCCGGGCGACGGTGAGGTCGCTGCGGATGCCGCCGGCGTCGTCGAGGGCGAGCGCATAGGTCACCGACCCCACCGACTTGTCCATCTCGCCGGTGGTCAGCCGCTGCAGGAGACCGAGGGCGCCGGGGCCGCTGACCTCGAGCCGCTTGAGCGGGGTCATGTCGTACATCGCCACGGCGGTGCGGGTCTTCCACGCCTCGGCCGCCGCGATCGGCGAGTGGAACCGCGCGCTCCACGGGTCGCGCGCCGGCGGGACCCACTCCGCCGGTAGCTCCGCCACCAGCCCGGCGTTGGCCTCGTACCAGTGCGGCCGCTCCCAGCCGGCCGCCTCGAGGAAGACCGCGCCGAGCTCCTGCTGCTGGGCGTGGAACGGGCTGACCCGCAGATCGCGCGGGGACAGCCGCGGCTCCAGCGGGTGGATCACGTCGTAGATCTCGACGAAGTTCTGCTGCGAGGTCTCGCTGACGTACTCCGGCGCGAGCTGGAACTGCTCGAAGCGGTGCACGTCGCAGCCGTGCAGGTCGATCTCCGACCGCCCGTCGACGAGGAGCTGGGCCACCGCGCGGCCTACCCCGGCGGAGTGGGTGACCCAGACCGCCTCGGCGATCCAGAAGCCCTTGACGTCGGCGGACTCGCCGATGAGGGGGCCGCCGTCCGGGGTGAAGGAGAAGACCCCGTTGAAGCCGGAGTCGATCTTCGACGTGCGCAGCGAGGGCAGCAGCAGCTGGCTCTGCTCCCACACCGGGGCGAAGTCCTCGTCGGTGAACGGCAGCATCGAGGGCATGGCCGACTCGCCGACGCCGTCCCCCTGGGGCAGCTCGCGCAGGTCCACCGGCATCGGCCGGTGCGCGTAGGAGCCGATGCCGAGGCGGTCGACGCGCTCGCGGTAGTAGAGGTCCTGGTCCTGGTGGCGCAGGATCGGCAGGCTCGCCTCGCTGAGGTCGTCGTTGCGGCCGACCAGATCGGGCACCTGCCCGGTCCAGACGAACTGGTGGGCCAGCGGCAGCAGCGGCACGTCCATCCCCACCATGCCGCCGAGCTCCACACCCCAGAAGCCGGCGCAGGACACCACGACGTCAGCGGGGATCACGCCGTCCGGGGTCCGGACGCCGGTCACCCGGCCGCCGGCCTGCTCGATGCCGGTCACGCGGGTCGAGCCCTGGAAGCGGGCGCCCCGGGCCTCGGCCCGGCGGGCCAGCGCGACGACCGCCCGGGTGGCCTTGGCCAGGCCGTCTTTGGGGATGTGCAGTCCGCCGACGATGCGCTCGGGGTCGACCAGCGGGTGCAGCCGCACGCACTCGTCCACGTCGACCACCTGCGCCTCGACGCCCCACGAGGTGGCCCAGCCCTGCCTGCGGTGCAGGTCGGCGAGCCGCTCCGGCGTGGTGGCCACCTCGAGGCCGCCGACCTGGTTGAAGCACCAGGCGCCGTCGACGTCGATGGCCTTGAGCTTCTCGACGGTGTAGCTGGCGAACGCCGTCATCGTCTTCGACGCGTTGGTCTGGAAGACCAGCCCGGGGGCGTGCGAGGTGGAGCCCCCGGTCAGCGGGAGGGGTCCCTGATCGACGACGGTGACGCGGTCCCAGCCACGGGCGGTCAGCTCGTCGGCGAGGTTGGCCCCGACGATCCCCGCTCCGATGATGACCACACGAGGGGTGGTGGACATTGCTTCGCTCCTGACGTGCCGGTGGATCCGGGGACTGCGGTCAGTTGTTGGTGGGGGTGAACTCGAGGGCCGCGTCGAGCAGCCAGTCGGCGAGGTAGCCGGCGAAGGAGGACCGGACGAGGACCACGTAGTCGTCGCCGGCGTCGGAGAGCGCGAGCAGCACGACGCCGGCCTGGCCGAGCGTCGTCTGGGCGCTGCTGCCCCGGCCGAAGACCCGCGGGTGCAGGTCGATGGAGCAGCCCTTGGCCAGCACGTCGCGCACCCGGGCGCCGGTCAGCCGCAGGCCGATCCGCTGGGCCGAGACGTCGGTCGCGGACCCGCCGAGCGGGTGGACGGCGGCGCGGACCCGGGTCTCCAGGTCCTCCGGTGCCTCCGCCGTGCTGCTGAGCAGCCACTCGTCGGGGCCCAGCCAGACCGCGCGACCGGCGTCTGTGGCCACCCAGGTGTTCGCGGTCGTCGGCAGCTCCACGCGGAGTGCGTCCCCCGACTCGGGGCCGACCTCGCCGAGCCGGACGTCGACCATCGCGACGTACGGCTCGGCGGTGATGCCGACGGTGCCGGGCAGGCGCTCGAAGGCGGCGGTCCACGCCTCGAGCGGGGAGGTGCGCAGCAGCTCAGCCATCGCGACGGGCTCCTTCGGGATCGACCAGCACCGAGCCGGTGACCTCGACCGGGACGAGGGTGCCGTTGACGGGGACGTGGACGGTCTCGCCGATGCGTTCCCGGCCGCCCTTGACCAGCGCGAGGGCGAAGGGCCGGGCCAGCTCGGCGCTGCGGTAGCTGGAGGTGACGTGGCCGAGCATCGGCACCGGCGGGGGCGGCAGCTGGCCGTCGGCGGCGAACTCCACGATCTGCGAGCCCTCCGGCAGCACGGTCTGCCGGTCGACCGGCAGCAGCCCGACCAGCTGCTTGCGCAGCGGGTCCTGGTTGGCCTGGCGGGCGAAGGAGCGCTTGCCGACGAAGTCGGGCTTCTTCTTCGACACCGCCCAGGCCATGCCCAGGTCCTGCGGCGTGACGGTGCCGTCGGTGTCCTGGCCGATGATCGGGTAGCCCTTCTCGGCGCGGAGCACGTGCATGGTCTCCGTGCCGTACGGCGTGATGCCGTAGGGGCGGCCGGCCTCGAGCAGGCGTTCCCAGACCGCGACCGCGTACCAGGGATTGACGTAGACCTCGAAGGCCAGCTCGCCGGAGAAGCTGATCCGGGCCAGCCGGACCGGCACCCCGTCGAGGCTGGTGTCCCGCCAGGTCATGAACGGGAACGCCTCGTTGGCGACGTCCACGCCGGGGAAGACGGCGCCGACGACGTCGCGGGAACGCGGGCCGACGACCGGGAAGGTGACGTACTGCTCGGTGACCGAGGTGCAGTGCACGCGCAGGTCCGGCCACTCGGTCTGGCCCCACTCCTCCATCCAGTCGAGGATCTTCGCCGCGCCGCCGGTGGTGGTGAGGACGAGGAAGCGGTCCTCGGCCAGGCGCAGCACCGTGCCGTCGTCGATGACCATGCCGTCGACACCGCACATGACGCCGTAGCGAACCGAGCCGACCTTCAGGCTGCTCATCAGGTTGGTGTAGAGCCGGTCGAGGAGGGCGGCGGCGTCCGGGCCCTGGACGTCGATCTTGCCGAGCGTGGAGCCGTCGAGGATCCCGACGCCGGTGCGGGCGGCGGCGCACTCCCGCAGGACGGCGGCCTCCATGTCCTCGCCGGGCCGCGGGTAGTAGCGGGGGCGCTTCCACTGACCGACGTCCTCGAACACCGCTCCGGCCGACACGTGCCACTCGTGCAGCGCGGTGACCCGCTCGGGGTCGAACAGCCGCCCGCGGTCGCGGCCGGCCAGCGCGGCGAAGGCGACCGGGGTGTAGGGCGGCCGGAACGTCGTGGTGCCGGTGTCCTGCACCGGGATCCCGAGCAGCTCCGCGACGATCCCCGAGGTGAGGACGCCGGAGGTCTTGCCCTGGTCGTGCGCGGTCCCGATGGTCGTGTAGCGCTTGATGTGCTCGATGGAGCGCAGGCCGGCGTCCACCGCCCGTGCGATGTCGGCGACCGTCGCGTCCCGCTGCAGGTCGACGAACGAGGTGCTCCCCTCGGCGCCGGAGGTGTCCGGCACCCGCCACAGCACCAGGGGCGCCGCGGGGGCGACGGGCTCCGGTGCGGCGGGCAGCCGGTCCTCGCCCGCCGGCGCGATGGCCAGCGCGGTCAGCGCGGCGCGAGCCGCCCGCTGCCCGTCGGCCAGGCATCCGGCCAGGTCGAGCACGCCGGCGGCCGAGCCCGAGACAGCCAGGCCGTCGAGCTCCTCCCCCGGGAGGAAGGCGCCGAGGCCCTCGTCGTAGCGGAGCCGGCCGCGGGCCTGGCTGAACAGGTGCACCGCGGGGTTCCAGCCCCCGCTGACCAGGAGCAGGTCGCAGGCGATCGCGCTGCCGGCGCCGACCTCGCCGCCGGCGAACGGGGCGACGAGGGCGTGCGTGACGCGCTCGACGCCCTGCGTGCCGGTGACGACGGAACCGGGGAGCACCCGGATCCCGGCGCGCTCGCACTCCGCGCGCCGGAGCGGGGAGCCCTCGGGCCGTGCGTCGACCACCGCCTGCACGCGCACCCCCGCGCGGTGCAGGTCGAGGGCGGCGTCGTAGGCGCTGTCGTTGGTGGTGAAGACGACGGCCTCGCGGCCGGCCAGCACGCCGTAGCGGTGCAGGAACGTGCGGGCGGCGCCGGCGAGCATGATGCCCGGGCGGTCGTTGTCGCCGAACACGACCGGACGCTCGTGCGCCCCGGTGGCGACGACGATGCGGCGGGCCCGGATGCGCCACACCCGCTGGCGGGGCAGGTGCCTGGGCGCGGCGGCGCCGAGGTGGTCGGTGCGCCGCTCGAGCGCGAGGACGAAGCCGTCGTCGTAGCTGCCGAACGCGGTCGTGCGTTGCAGGTGCAGCACCTCCGGGTGAGCGGCCAGCTCGGCCACCGCCGCGGCGACCCAGGCCGGCGTCGGGGCGTCGTCGAGCTGGTCGGTGCCCGACAGCAGGGAGCCGCCGGCCTCGGCCTGCTCGTCGACCAGCGCGACCCGGGCGCCGGCCCGGGCGGCGGTGAGCGCGGCGGTCAGCCCGGCCGGCCCTGCCCCGACGACCAGCACGTCGACGTGGTGGTGGACCGCGTCGTAGCGGGCGGAGTCGGGGATCTCGGCGAGGCGGCCCTGCCCCGGCAGGCCGTGGGCGACCAGCCCGTCGAAGAGCTCGACGGTGGTGGCCAGCAGCATCGGCTCGGGGAAGGGCTCCTCGATCTGCACGAGGCCGCCCGGGTCCTCCGCCCAGGCCGCGGCGATGCCGCGTGGGCGGCCGAGCTTGATGCTCGTCGCGATCGAGTGTCGGCCGGCGGCGAGCAGCGCCGAGGCGAGGGTGTCGCCGGGATGGCCGGTGTAGGTCTGCCCGTCGAAGGTGAACTCGAGGGTGGTGGCGCGGTCGATGCGGCCACCCTCGGCGGTGCGGAAGCTGCTCGTCATGAGATCACCGGCTTCGGGTTCTCGAGGCGGTGGACGCGCTCGAAGCGGTAGGTGGTGGTGTCGCGGATCGCGTTGAACCAGCGGCGGCAGCCGGCGCTGTGCGACCAGCGCTCGGCGAAGCGGCCCTTGGTGTTGTCGCGGAAGAAGACGTAGTGCGCCCACTCCTCGTCGGAGAGCTCGGCGGGGTTGTCCGGATAGGGGACGTGGGCCTGGCCGCCGTAGTGGAACTCGATCTCCTCGCGGGGGCCGCACCACGGGCACTCGATGAGCTGCATCGCAAGAACTCCCTGAGTCAGTGGGCGACGGCGGCGGCGCCGTGCTCGTCGACGAGCGCGCCGGTGACGAAGCGGTCGAGGCTGAACGGCGCCACGGTGGGGTGGGGCTCGCCGTCGGCGATGGTGGCGGCCAGGCACCAGCCGATGCCCGGCGTGGCCTTGAAGCCGCCGGTCCCCCAGCCGCAGTTGAGGTAGAGGTTGTCGTACGGGGTCCGCCCGACGATCGGCGAGGCGTCCGGGCTGACGTCGACGATGCCGCCCCAGCTGCGCAGCAGGTGCGCCCGGGCGAACACCGGGAACAGCTCCACCGCGGCGGCCATCTGCCGCTCGATGATGTGGAAGGCGCCGCGCTGCCCGTAGCCGTTGTAGGAGTCGACGCCGGCGCCCATGACCAGCTCGCCCTTGTGCGCCTGGGAGACGTACACGTGCACCGCGTTGGACATCACGATGGTCGGGTGCACGGGCTCGAGCAGCTCGGAGACCAGGGCCTGCAGCGGGTGGCTCTGCACCGGCACGCGGAAGCCGAGCATGTCGGTGAGCACCGTGGTGTGCCCGGCGGCGCACAGGGCGACCTGACCGGCGGCGATGTCGCCGCGCGTCGTCCGCACGCCGGTGACCCGGTTCCCCTCGGTGGTGAACCCGGTGACCTCGCAGTCCTGGATGAGGTCGATCCCGGCCTCGCTGGCCCGCCGGGCGAAACCCCAGGCGACGTAGTCGTGCTTCGCGATGCCGGCGCGGGGCTGGTACGTGGCGCCGAGGACCGGGTAGCGGATGTCGGTCGAGGTGTTGACGATCGGGCAGATCTTGCGGACCTCGTCCGGCTCCACCCATTCGGCGTCGATGCCGTTGAGCTTGTTCGCCTCGACCCGCCGCACGCTGTCGCGGACGTCCTGCAGGGTGTGCGCGAGGTTCAGCACGCCGCGCTGGCTGAACAGGATGGGGTAGCCGAAGTCTTCCTCCAGTCCCTCCCAGAGCTTGAGCGACTGCTCGTAGATGGCCGCGCTCTCGTCCCACAGGTAGTTGGAGCGGATCAGCGTGGTGTTGCGGGCCATGTTGCCGCCGGCCAGCCACCCCTTCTCGAGCACCGCGACGTTGGTGATGCCGTGGTTCTTGGCCAGGTAGTGCGCGGTGGCCAGGCCGTGCCCGCCGCCGCCGACGATGACCACGTCGTAGGAGCGCTTGGGCTCGGGGTTGCGCCACAGGAAGTCGGGGTGCTCGGGCATGTCGGCGCCCGGGGTGCGGGGGCTCATCGGGAGACCTCCGTCAGGTCGGGGTAGAGGGGGTGCCGGTCGGCCAGCCGGGTGACCCGGGTGCGCAGCTCGGCGAGCTGCTCCTCCCCCACCGAGGGCCGCAGCGCGGTCGCGATCACGTCCGCGACCTCGGCGAAGTCGTCGAGGCCGAAGCCGCGGGCGGCCAGCGCCGGGGTGCCGATGCGGACGCCGGAGCTGACCATCGGCGGGCGGGGGTCGAAGGGCACCGCGTTGCGGTTGACCGTGATGCCGATCGCGTGCAGCCGGTCCTCGGCCTGGCGGCCGTCCAGCTCGGACTCGCGCAGGTCCACCAGGACCAGGTGGACGTCGGTGCCGCCGCTGACCACGTTGATGCCGGCCGCGCGGGAGTCGGCGGCGAGCAGCCGCTCCGCGAGCAGCCGGGCGCCGGCGAGGGTGCGCTCCTGGCGCTCCCGGAACGCGGGCTCGCCGGCGAGCTTGAAGGCGACGGCCTTGGCGGCGATCACGTGCTCGAGCGGGCCGCCCTGCTGGCCGGGGAAGACCGAGGAGTTGAACTTCTTGGCCAGCTCCGCCGTCGCCAGGATGACGCCGCCGCGCGGGCCGCCGAGGGTCTTGTGGGTGGTCGAGGTGACCACGTGCGCGTGCGGGACGGGCGAGGGGTGCAGCCCGGCGGCCACCAGCCCGGCGAAGTGGGCCATGTCGACCATCAGGTAGGCGCCGACCTCGTCGGCGATCCGGCGGAACCCGGCGAAGTCCAGCTGCCGCGGGTAGGCCGACCAGCCGGCGACGATGAGCCTGGGCCGCCGCTCGTGGGCCAGCCGCTCGACCTCGGCCATGTCCACGCGGTGGTCGTCGGCCCGCACGTGGTAGGCCGCGACGTCGTAGAGCTTGCCGGAGAAGTTCAGCTTCATGCCGTGGGTCAGGTGGCCGCCGTGGGCCAGGTCCAGCCCCAGGATGGTGTCGCCGGGCTGCAGGAGCGCGGACATCGCCGCGGCATTGGCCTGCGCCCCCGAGTGCGGCTGCACGTTGGCGTACTCGGCGCCGAACAGCTCCTTCAGCCGGTCGATGGCCAGCTGCTCGACCACGTCGACGTGCTCGCAGCCGCCGTAGTACCGCCGGCCCGGATAGCCCTCGGCGTACTTGTTGGTCAGCACCGAGCCCTGGGCCTGCATCACCGCGACCGGAGCGAAGTTCTCGCTGGCGATCATCTCCAGCGTCGTCTGCTGCCGGGTCAGCTCGGCGGAGATCGCCGCGAAGACCTCCGGGTCGGTGTCGGCCAACGGGCGGTCGAGCACCTGATCCGTGACGGCCGGCTGCGCTTGTTCAACCTGGACGACCATGCCGGGGGTTCCTCCTGCCATGAAAGATTGGCGAGGACTGGTATATCAGTCGTCCAACACCGTAGGGTGGCCGCCGGGCGGGGTCAAGAGCTGTCGGAGAACGGGCCCGCCCGCACATCCCCGAGAGGAGATCGAACCGCCATGGCATACGAGGTGAAGGGCGTCGTCGCCCGCAGCAAGGGTGCCCCGGTGACCGTCGAGACGATCGTCGTGCCCGATCCCGGCCCCGGTGAGGCGGTGGTCGACGTCCAGGCGTGCGGCGTCTGCGCCACCGACCTGCACTACCGGGAAGGCAACATCAACGACGAGTTCCCGTTCCTGCTCGGCCACGAGGCCGCCGGCGTCGTCTCCGCGGTCGGCGAGGGCGTGACGAACGTGGCCGTCGGCGACTACGTGATCCTCAACTGGCGGGCGGTGTGCGGGCAGTGCCGCGCCTGCCTCAAGGGCCGGCCGCAGTACTGCTTCAACACCCACAACGCCGCGCAGAAGATGACGCTGACCGACGGCACCGAGCTGTCCCCCGCGCTGGGCATCGGCGCGTTCGCCGAGAAGACCCTGGTGCACTCGGGCCAGTGCACGAAGGTCGACCCCGCCGCACCCGCGACCGCCGCGGGCCTGCTCGGCTGCGGCGTGATGGCCGGCGTCGGCGCGGCCATGAACACCGGCGCGGTCCAGCGCGGGGAGAGCGTGGCGGTCTTCGGCTGCGGCGGCGTCGGTGACGCGGCGATCGCCGGCGCACGGCTCGCCGGGGCGACGACGATCGTCGCCGTCGACATCGACGACCGGAAGCTGGAGTGGGCCAGGAAGCTCGGTGCCACCCACACCGTGAACTCGAAGGACACCGACGCGGTCGAGGCGGTCAAGGCGGCGACCGGCGGCTTCGGCGTCGATGTCGCCATCGACGCGGTCGGCCACCCCAAGGTCTTCGAGCAGGCCTTCTACGCCCGCGACCTGGCCGGCCGGGTGGTGATGGTCGGCGTCCCCGCCCCGGACATGACGATCGAGCTGCCCGCGATCGAGATCTTCGGCCGGGGCGGCGCGATCAAGTCCTCCTGGTACGGCGACTGCCTGCCCTCGCGCGACTTCCCGATGCTGATCGACCTGTACCTGCAGGGCCGCTTCCCGCTCGACGAGTTCGTCACCGAGGCGATCGGCCTGGACGACGTCGAGGAGGCCTTCGACAACCTGCGCCAGGGCGAGGTGCTCCGCTCGGTCGTGGTGCTGGACAAGTGATCACCCCGCGCATCGAGAAGGCGGTGGTCCCTGGGGTCGTCGGCCTCGACGGGCGGAGCTTCGACGTCGACAGCACGCCGTCGCGCAGCGCCGTGGAGACGGCGCTGCGCGGGGCGAGCTACGAGGTCCTGCCGCTGCGGAACGCCGAGGAGGCGGTCGTCGAGCACGTTCCGCGCACCGTGCCGCTGAGCATCACGACGACGGAGGCGAAGGGGCTGACCCCGACCATCGAGCTGGCCGAGCGGTTGGCCGGTCACGGGTTCACCGCCACACCGCATCTGGCCGCCCGGCTGGTCCGCGACAGGGCCCAGCTGACCGACCTCGTGGCCCGCCTGCGGGCGGCCGGCGTCAACGGCGTGTTCGTCGTCGCGGGCGACGCCGCCGAGCCCGCGGGGCGGTTCCCCGACGCGCTCTCCCTCCTCGAGGAGCTGGCGGCCGTCGGCCACCACTTCGAGCACGTCGGGATCGGCGGCTACCCCGAGGGGCACGGGCACATCAGCGCGGAGCTGATCGAGCGCGCCCTCGAGCGCAAGGCCCCGCACGCCACTCACGTCATCACCCAGCTGTGCTTCCACCCGCGCACGACGACGGCCTGGGCCCGGCAGGTCCGGCGGCGAGGCGTCGACCTGCCGATCCGGGTCGGGCTCCCCGGCGCGGTGACGCGCCAGAAGCTGGTGCGCATCTCGGCCGGCCTCGGGCTCGGCCCCTCGGCCCGGTTCCTGGCGAAGCAGCACAGCATGTTCTGGCGCTTCTTCCTGCCCCACGGCTATCGACCGGACCGGCTCGTCGAACGCCTCGCGCCGGCGCTCGGGCGTCCCGGGACCACCCTCCGGGGCCTCCACCTGTTCACGTTCAACGAGGTGGCGCGCACGGAGGCGTGGCGGCAGGCGTGGCTGGCCCGGCTCTCCGACCCCGTAACGAGGTAGCGGGATGCCGGCGGACGTGCGGTACGGCGGAGTCACGCTGCTCGCCTCGCCGGAAGGCGGCCGCTACCCGTGCGGCAACTCCCTGCTGATCAGCGGGACGGAGAGCAGCGTCCCAGTGGACACCGTCGACGACGGCGCGGTGCTCGACCCCGGCGGGCGCTCCGTGACGGTCGTCCACCTCCCCGGGCACACCGCCGGCCACTGCGGCCTGCTCGTCGAGCCGGACGGATTCCTCTTCCTCGGGGACGTCGACCTCACGTCGTTCGGCCCCTACTACGGCGACCGCTCCAGCAGCCTCGACGACTTCATCAGCTCGATCGAGCGCCTCCGCGACATCGACGCTCGCTGATACGGGACGTCCCACCGCAGGGACGAGACGCTGCCGCAGCTGCTACGGCAGCCACGAACGCTGGAGGGCGTCCTCGCCCATCGCCTGGTGTACCGGCCGCGCGTCCGGTTGCCGTTCGTCGAGGCGGTCGAACGCCGGACCGCGCTCCTGCACCTGGAACGGCTCGCTCGCCGGGGCCTCGTCGTCCCCACCGACGACGGCTATCTCGCCGTGTGACCCGGACGGACGTGGGCCGGCGGGGCCGGGAGGACGTCGTCCTCCCGGCCCCGCGCGACGGACGTCGGGCTCAGCGCGACAGGCGCTGCGTCAGCCACTCGTGGAACTCACCGATGTGGTGCTCCGAGGGCACCAGGACGCCGCCGTTGGCGTAGGCCCGCGAGGACATCGCGGGCTGGGTCCGCTCGCAGGCGGCGAAGTCCTGCTCGTTGACCCGGTGGAACAGCTCCACCGACCGCGTCACGTCCCTGCCCGACCCGACCACGTCGTGCGAGTACAGCCAGTCGCACTCCACGATCGTCCGGTCGGCCGAGACCGGGAACATGCGGTGGAAGATGACGTGGTCGGGGACCAGGTTGATGAAGACCGTCGGCCGGACCGTGATGGCGTAGTAGCGACGGTCCTGGTCCTCGTCGACGCCCGGGAGCCGGTCGAAGCCCTCGGTGCCGTCGACGGTGAACCCCTGGACGTCGCCCCCGAACTCCGCGCCGTGCCCGACGAAGTACTGCGCTGCGTAGCCCTCGGCGAACTCCGGGAGCACCTCGGTGAGCTCCGGGTGGATCGTCGCGCAGTGGTAGCACTCCATGAAGTTCTCGATGATGAGCTTCCAGTTCGCCTTGACGTCGTAGGTGATCCGGCGTCCCACCGACAGCGAGTCGAGCTCGTAGTGCTCGATCGCCTCCACGCTCCCGAGACGCTCCACGACGGAGGCCACGACCTCGTCCTCGAAGGACGGCGGGTCCTTCGCCAGGCACACCCACGCGTAGCCCAGCCATTCGCGCAGCGCCACCGGCACCAGGCCGTACTCGACCCGGTCGATGTCGGGCATCTTCGTCAGGTTGGGGGCCGCGACGAGCTTGCCCTCGAGGTCGTAGGTCCAGGCGTGGTACGGACACTGGAAGGCCCGCTTGACCGCCCCGGAGTCCTCCGTGCAGATCTGCGCACCCCGGTGCCGGCAGATGTTGAGGAACGACCGCAGCTGCCCGTCCCGGCTGCGGACGACGAGCACGCTCTCCGTGCCCACCTGGACCTTCTTGAAGGAGCCGGGCGTCGGCAGGTCGCTCGAGCGCACGGCGCAGAACCACATGCTCTCGAAGAGGTGGGACTGCTCCAGCCCGAAGACGGCCGGATCCGTGTAGTACTGGCCCGGCAGCGTGGAGATCAGGCTCGCGGGCAGGTCGGTGGTGGTCATGCGGCACCTCGGGATTCCGTCGGGCGATGCGAACGCGCCGGAAGTCGGAGAACGCGGGTCTGTGGCAACCACGGTCGTCGTCCGCCTGCGACCTCGATGACGACCGCTATGTGTTGCACATTACACATTGCGGTGCGTCCTGCGCAACAGTCATCCCGCGCGCAACGGCACCCAGGCAGCGTCGATCCGGCCCGCCTCGCTACCGGCGGAGCGGCTCGCCGCTCCCGGCGACACGAACCACGCCGGGGCGCACCGATCAGCTGAAGAAGCCCAGCCTTCTGCTCAGCTCGTCGGCGGCCGACACCACCCGCCGGGCGATCCTCGGGTACTCCTCGACGTCCATGCGGAAGGACGGGCCCGAGACGCTGAGGGCGGCGACCACGTCGCCGTGCGCGTCGCGCACGGGCGCGGCGACGGCGTTGAGCCCGACCTCGTACTCCTCGGCGGTCGACCCCCAGCCCCGCTCGACGATCCGGTCGAGCTCCCGGTGCAGCGCGTCGGGATCGGTGATCGTGGCGGGCGTGTAGCGCTGCAGCTCCCGGGACAGCACGCCCTTGCGGACGGCGTCGGCAGCGTGGGCCAGGAGCACCTTGCCGCTCGAGGTCGCGTGCAAGGGGGTGCCCTGTCCCACCCAGTTGTGCGTGCTGAGCGCCGCCGGCCCGCGGACCTGGCTGACGTTCACCGCGCGGTCGCTGTCCAGGATGGCGATGTTCACGGTCTCCTCGAGATCCGCGGCCAGCGCCTCGCAGATCCGCCGCCCCTGCTGGGCGATGTCCAGCTGTGCGGCAGCGGCGCCGGCCAGCCGCACGACACCGAAACCCAGCCGGTACTTGCCTCGATCGGCCAGCTGCTCGACGAAGCCTCGGCTCTCGAGCGCCGCGATCAGCCGGAAGGCCGTGGACTTGTGCACGCCCAGCTCGGCGGCCACCTCCGTGACGCCGGCCTCGCCCTGTGCCGCCAGGATCTCGAGGACGCTCAACGCGCGGTCCACGGACTGGACCGCAGCGACCGAGTTCCGCTCGCCGTTCTCCTCCTGCGGCCCACTCATGACCTCAGCGTAGGTCGCGGCCCGCGCAGTTCGGTCGCCGCTCTTGACGGCGCCGGCGTGCGCGACCATGCTGTTGCGCTATCGGCTAAGAGTTTTGATAGACGCAACACTCTCACCAGCCTGGAGCACCCATGATCCCGGTCTGCCCCATCACTGCGCTGCCGCCCGGCGAGGCGACCCGCGTCGAAGCCGACGAGCCCATCGCGGTCTTCAACGTCGACGGCACCCTCTATGCGATCGACGACACCTGCACCCACCAGGACGCCTCGCTTGCCGACGGTTGGCTGGACGGCTGCGCCGTGGAGTGCCCCCTGCACGCGTCCTGCTTCGACCTGCGCACCGGAAAGGTCTCCGGTCCCCCGGCGAAGACGCCGGTCCACACGCACCGGGTCGTCGTGCAGGACGGCATGATCTACGTGCAGGCCGCGGCCGACGCCGAGGACGTCGCATGAGCCCCACGGTCGCCGTTGTCGGGGCCTCCCTCGCCGGCCTCTCCGCGGCACGCGCGCTCCGGGAGCAGTCTTACGAGGGCCGCATCGTGGTCGTCGGCGACGAGGTCCACGCCCCCTACGACAGGCCGCCCCTGTCCAAGGAGTTCCTCGCGGGCACGGCCTCGCTGGAGGACATCGTCCTGGGCACGGAGGACGACGCGGACCTCGGACTCGAGTGGCGGCTGGGGGTCACCGCGGTCGGCCTGGATCGCCTCGGCCGCTCGGTGCTGCTGGGCGACGGCAGCGAGATCCGGGCCGACGGCGTGGTCCTCGCCACGGGTGCCCGCGCGCGACGCCTGCCCGGCAGCGAGGGGCTCGACGGCGTGCACGTGCTGCGCTCGCTGGACGACGCCCTCGCCCTGCGGGAGGACCTGGCCACCGCCGGACGTCTCGTCGTGATCGGCGCCGGCTTCATCGGCGCGGAAGTCGCCGCCACGGCCCGCTCGCTCGGGCTCGAGGTCACCGTCGTCGAGGCCCAGCCCGTCCCGCTCGCCGGCCCGCTGGGCGCCGAGATGGGCGGGGTCTGTGCCGGGTTGCACGCTGACCACGGCACCCGCCTGCTGGCCGGCACGGGGGTCGCCGGCCTGGTGGGCACCGGCCGGGTCGAGGCCGTGGAGCTGACCGACGGCACCCGCCTCCCCGCCGACGTGGTGCTCGTCGGGATCGGCGCCGTCCCGAACGTCGAGTGGCTGGCCGATTCCGGCGTGGCCCTCGGCAACGGCGTCCTCACCGACGAGCGCGGCGCCACCAACCTCCCCGGGGTGGTCGCCGTCGGCGACTGCGCCGCGGCGTGGTCGCGCTCCGCGGAGCGGCACGTCCGCATCGAGCACTGGACCAACGCGCTCGAGCAGCCGGCCACCGCCGTCGCCACCCTGCTCGGTACCGGAGCGACGGCGCCGGCGACGGTCCCGTACTTCTGGTCCGACCAGTACGGCGCCCGCATCCAGTTCGCCGGCTCGCGCCGCGAGGGCGACGTCGCACGGGTGGTGGAGGGCGACTGCGCCGACCGCAGTTTCCTGGTCGTCTACGAGCGGGACGGCGACCCCGTGGCCGTGCTCGGCATGAACCAGCCCCGCCTGTTCACGCGGTGGCGCCGACAGCTGCGCTCGGCCGTGCCGGCGTCGTCCTGACCCGCTGAGCCGGTCCCCTCGTCATCCCCGAACCGGACCGCCGCGGGTGCCGCTCGACACCCGCGGCGGCTGCCGTGCGTACTGCTCGCAGACGACGCGCAGGAACGCGTCGAGGTTCGGCGGCGGGCTGTCGGCCCACCAGGCCAGCCACACCGGGATGGGCGGGGCGTCCCGGACGAGCCGGTAGGCGACGCCGGGCCGGGGGTGCTGGGCGGCGGTGGCCTCGGCGGAGATGCCCACGGCCTCACCGGCGGCGATGACGGTGAGCCAGTCCTCCATCCCGCGGACGGTTCGGATGGCGGCGGGCGCCGCCGGCGGTGACCACAGCTCCTCGCTCGTGGTGCCGGTCAACGGATCGACGGCGACGGTCCGGCCGGCGAGGTCGTTCAGGCTCAGGCCGCGACGGCGGGCCAGCGGGTCGTCGGCTGCCAGGGCGGCGAACCGGCGTTCGACGCCGATCAGCGCGGTCCGCAGCCGCGGGTCGTCGACCGGACGGCGGAGCACGCTGACGTCGGCGGTGCCCTCCGCGAGGCCGGCGGTCGGGGTGTTGGCGTGGACGAACGCCAGCGCCGAGCCCGGGTGCTCCAGCGACCACCGGCGCTGCACCGCGGTGGTGTGCCGGCCGAGCGCCGACCAGGCGTAGCCGACGCGCAGGCCGCCGCCGGCCTGGTCGGCGGCGCGGCGGATCGCGGCGACCTCCTCCAGCACGCGGCGCGCGTGCCCGACGATCCCTGCCCCCGCCGGGGTCAGCGACACCTCGCGGGTGGTCCGCTGCAGGACCCGGGCACCCAGGGCGCGCTCCAGCGCGGCGACGGTGCGGGACACCGACGCCTGGGACGTGCCGAGGACGTCGGCGGCGCCGGTGAAGGTTCCGGCGTCGACCACGGCGAGCAGGGCCCGCAGCTGGCGCACCTCCGGATCCATACGGTCAGCGTATCGGTCCGTACGTGTCCGACATTTCCCTCGTGAGCCGTCCGTGCCCACACTCGGGCAGGTGATCAGCCAGGGAGGAACGGGCGGCGGACGGGCGTCGTCCCTGCTGCGCGGCGTCGGAACGGTGCTCGGCAGCGCGTCGAGCAACCAGGTGGGGGCCGCTCTCGGTGCGCACGCGTTCGCGTCGATCGGGCCGGCGGGCGTCGTGGCGACCCGGCAGGTGGTCGCGGCGGCCGTGCTCCTGCCGGTCGCGCGGCCGCCCTGGCGGCGGATGACCTGGGCGCAGTGGTGGCCGGTGCTGCTGCTGGCGGTCGTGTTCGGCTGCATGAACCTGTCGCTGTACACGGCGATCGACCGGATCGGGCTCGGCCTGGCCGTGACGCTGGAGTTCCTCGGCCCGCTCGCCGTGGCCCTCGCCGGCTCCCGCTCGCCGCGGGACCTGCTGATCGCCGTGGCGGCCGCGGCCGGCGTCTACGTCCTCGTCCTGCCCGGACCGTCGAGCGACTACCTCGGCGTCGGGCTCGGCCTGCTGGCCGCCGGCTGCTGGGCGGCCTACATCGTGCTCAACCGGGTCGCGGGAGCCCGGCTGCCGGGTCTGCAGGCGCCCGCGGTGGCCACGGCGCTGTGCGCGCTCGCCTATCTGCCGGTGCTCGTGCTCCTCGCCGGCTCCGGGCGGCTGGGCTTGGCGCCGCTGGGTTACGCCGTCGCGGCGGGCGTGCTCGCGTCGGTGGTCCCGTACGCGGTCGACCTGATGGCCCTGCGGGTGGTGCCGCAGCGCCTGTTCGGGGTGTTCATGAGCGTCCACCCGGTGATGGCCGCACTCGCCGGCATGGTCATGCTCGGCCAGCTGCTGGCCGGGCACGAGTGGCTCGGCATCGCCGTCGTGGTCCTGGCCAACGCCGCCGCCGTCGTCCTGTCCCGTCACGACGGCGGCCCGTCGACCGCCGTGGACGGCGCGGCAGAGGCGCCGAGGCCCGTGCCGGCCGGTGCTGGGGCGAGCCCCTGAGCCCGGCGCTCGGCGCGCGGCCGCCCGGCACCGGAGTCGGTTGTCGCTCCGGTGCCGGGCAGCCCGCCGGGCGGTGCGCTAGTCGCGCGGATCCAGGGGGCGGCCGACGACCTCGGGGGCGGCCTGACCCTGCTCGGGGATGGCGGGCCGTTCGGCCGACACGAAGTTGCCGCTCAGACCCACCGACCGCTGGCCGTCCTCCTCCGGGCTCGAGGGGGACACCCGCGCTGCCGGCGGGCCGGGAGTCCGCTCCACGACGAGTACGAAGTCGTCCCCGTGGCGGCTGATCCCGTCGACCACGGCCTGCTCGATCGCCACGGTGGCGTAGTTGCCGCGCAGGACCATGGGATCGCGGCGCAGGTCCTTGACCAGGCTCACCGCCATCGCGGCCATGACCAGTGCGAACGGCAGGGCCACGATGATCGTCAGGTTCTGCAGCCCCGTCAGCGCGGCGCCGTCCTCACCCAGCAGCAGCATGATCGCCGCGACCGAGCCCATGACCACGCCCCAGAAGATGACGACCCAGCGGCTCGGCTCCAGGGTGCCGCGCTGCGACAGCGATCCCATGACGATCGAGGCGGCGTCCGCACCGGACACGAAGAAGATGCCGACGAGCAGCATGACGACCACGGTCGCGGCGGTGGCCCAGGGGTACTGCTCCAGCACCGCGAACAGCTGCCCCTCCGTGGTGCCCTGCCCGGCGACGTCCAGCCCGCCGCGCTGGGCGGCGATGCCCGCACCGCCGAAGACGGCGAACCACAGCAGGCTGACCAGACTGGGCACCAGGAGCACGCCGGTGACGAACTGGCGGATGGTCCGGCCGCGGCTGATCCGCGCGATGAACAGCCCGACGAACGGCGTCCAGCTGATCCACCACGCCCAGTAGAAGACCGTCCAGCCGCGCAGCCAGGTGGCCATCGCGTCACCGCCGGTGGCCTCCGTGCGCGCCGCCATCTCGCCCAGGTCGGAGAAGTAGCTGCCGACCGCATCGGGGATGAGGTTGAGGATGAAGATCGTCGGGCCGAGGACGAAGACGAACAGCGCGAGCGCCAGCGCCAGGACCATGTTGATGTTGGACAGCCACTGGATGCCCTTGGCGACGCCGGAGACGGCCGAGGCGACGAACGCGGCAGTCAGCACCGCGATGATCCCGACCAGCACCGCGTTGCCGACGTCGCCGGCCCAGCCCAGGATCTCGACCCCGCTGCCGATCTGCAGCGCGCCCAGCCCGAGGGAGGCGGCCGACCCGAACAGCGTGGCGAAGATGGCGAGGACGTCGATGACCCGGCCGGCCGGACCGGTGGCCCGCCGCTCGCCGAGCAGCGGGATGAAAGCGGAGCTGATCAGCTGACGGCGGCCCCGCCGGAAGGTGCCGTAGGCGATGGCCAGCCCCACGACGGCGTACAGCGCCCACGGGTGCAGGGTCCAGTGGAACAGCGTCGTGGCCATCGCCGTCTGGATCGCCTCGGCCGACTCGGCCTGGCTCGTCAGCGGCGGCGGGGAGACATAGTGCGAGAGCGGTTCGGCGACGCCGAAGAACATCAGCCCGATGCCCATACCCGCGCTGAACATCATCGCGATCCACGAGATCGTGCGGAACTCCGGCCGCTCGTCGTCGCGCCCCAGCGGGATCCGCCCGTACTTGCTGGCCGCGAGCCAGATCACGTAGACCACGAAGGCCGACGCCAGCAGCACGAACAGCCAGCCGAGGTTGCCCGTGATCCAGCCGAGGACCGTGCTGCTCGCGGTGCCCAGCCCCGTGGGGCTGGCGAAGCCCCACGCCACGAAGCCCAGGGCCATGGCCGCGGCGACCGCGAACAGCACCCTGTCGACGGCCCAGTGCCGGTCGGCCACACAGGGCGGTGGCTTCGCGATCGCCGGGTGGGTCCCCGTCCCGGACTCCTCGACAGCGGGCTGCTCGTCCCGCTCCCGATGAATGGCCGTGCCGAGCGCCGGGTCCTCGCCGGCGTCGTGTGGTCGGCCGTTCAGCGGGGTGGAGGACGAGGCTGGCTCGCGACGCGGTCGCTCCATGGCAATCCCCAATCGTGTTGCGTCATGTGAGACTCGCTTCGCATGAGGGAACCAGAGGGGTCGCCGCAGGGCAAGGGTCTGCAGTGATTTTCCGCACAGTCGCCGCCGGTGGGCACCGACCGTGCGGGCGACGTGACCCTCCTCGCCGGTGATCTCTCGGCATCCAGCGGCCGCCCGGCGCTCGACGGTGGCAGGGACCGATCGCCCGACAGTGCGCTGAGCCATTCGACGATCCGGTCCGCTGCCTCCTCGGCGGTGTCGCCTGCTGCGCCGGGGTCAGGTGGTCGCCCCGTCGTCGTCGGCGTGGTGCGGATCGCGCAGCACGCCGGTGAGGGCGGCGCCGAGCAGAGTCGACGCCCACCCGATCTGCGCGTCCGGGGCCGTCGGGCCATGCCTGGTCCTCGATCTGTAGCGCTGACGGTGGCGGGACTGTGCACCTTCGTCAGCGCAGGCGGCCCAGCAGCCCGCGCAGGCGCTCGAGAGCCGCCTCGGTCGCCGCGGTCTCGCCCAGGCACACCTGCTGGAACACCAGGCCGTCGAGAGCCGCGAAGACCAGGTGCACCAGGTCCGGATCGTCGGGCAGACCGCAGGCCTCGAGTTCCGTGCGCAAGGCTTTCCTGTAGGCCTCGTAGAGGCGCTCCACGTGGGGCCGCAGCTCGGGTTGCCGGCGGGATTCCAGGATCAGCTCGTACTGGAAGACCGCGTCGTCGGTGTCCTGCTCGAACCAGGCGGGGACGCCGACGAACAGCGCCTCGACGTCGCCGCTGCCGGGTGCCGAGCTGAGCGATGCGATGCCGTGGTCGAGGGAGAACTGCAGAGCCGCCTCGATCAGTGCATCCCGCGTACCGAAGTGGTGGGCGACGAGCCCGTGCGCGACGCCGGCTTCCGCGGCCACCGAGCGATACGTCAGGTGCCGCAGCCCCTTCCGGGCGCCGACGCGCACGGCCGCAGCCAGCAGCGCGGCCCGACCCTCTCCGTACCTGGGGCCCGCACCCTGCGAGCGGGTCTCGACGGCGGTCACTGTCCTCGTACCTCCTGACGGTGAAGCCCCTGGCGAGAGCCGGTCGCGGCCGTACGGCCTGCCGGGACAGCCTCGCGGCCCGCGGGGGCATCGCCAAGCATGCCTGAAGAAAGTGCCGCTGTCCACTTGACCAGTTTCTCGGGTTGGTGCATCTTGTGTGCCACCGATCACAACTGTCCAGATGGTCAGCGCCGCTCCGGAACGCCGGAGCTGACCGCCGGCACCGACGCCGCATCCGCCCGCAGGCCGCCTGCAGAGGAGAACCCGTGACCACCAGCCACGACGCCGACGTGATCATCGTCGGCGCCGGCTTCGCCGGCGTCGCCGCGGCCCGCGAACTGCGCCGCCAGGGACACCGCGTCCTCGTCCTCGAGGCCCGGGACCGCATCGGCGGCCGGACCTGGACGGACTCCCGCCTGGGTCGCGACCTCGAGCTCGGCGGCACCTGGGTCCACTGGATCCAGCCGCACGTCTGGGCGGAGCTGACGCGCTACGGCCTCGAGACCGTCCCCTCCCCCACCCCGGTCGACGGCTACTGGCTCACCCGCGGCCGGCTGCACACCGGCAGCGCGGACGAGCTGCTCGAGCTCCTCGACCGCGGCATGACCGCGAGCACCGAGGAGGCGCTCACCTACTTCCCCCGCCCCTACGAGCCGCTGCTGCTCGGGGACCGGCTCGCGCAGGTGGATCGACTGACGATCCGGGACGCGCTGGACCGGCTCGGTCTCGACAATGACGAGTTCGACGCCGTCGAAGGCATGTGGGCCACGAACTTCAATGGTGACACCGCCGACGGCGGGTACGCGCAGGCGCTGCGCTGGTGCGCCCTCGCCGGCGGCAGCTGGCAGCTCATGTTCGAGGCCTGCGCGACCTACAAGATCCAGGGCGGTACCCGGCGGCTCATCGAGGCCATGCTCGCCGACGCGGACGCCGACGTCCGGCTCGACGCCCAGGTCACCCGGGTGACCCAGGACGCCGACACAGCGACCGTGACGCTGTCCGGCGGCGAGCAGCTCACCGCCGCCTCCGTGCTGGTGACACTGCCGCTCAACGTCCTGGACAGCCTCACCTTCGACCCGCCCCTGTCCGACACGAAGCGGCACGCCTCCCGCCAGGGGCAGACCTCGAAGGGCACGAAGGTCTGGGCGCGGGTGCGCGGCGAGCTCCAGCCGTTCGTGGCCCTGGCCCCGGGCTCGGCGCCCTTCACGCTCTGCCAGGTCGAGTACGTGCAGGACGGCACGACGACCGTCGTGGCCTTCGGTTCGGACAGCACCCGCATCGACGGGACCGACCGCGCCGCCGTCGAGGAGGCCCTGCGCAGGTGGCTGCCGGACGTCGAGGTCATCGACGTCGCCTGCCACGACTGGGTCGCCGACCCCCTGGCCGGCGAGACCTGGCCCATGCAGCGCGCCGGTCAGCTCACCGGGGCCCTCGCCGAGCTGCAGCGCCCGGAGGGCCGGGTCGCCCTCGCCGGCGCCGACTACGCCGACGGCTGGGCGGGCTTCATCGACGGCGCCATCGAGAGCGGGATGCGCGCCGCGCGCGCGGTCCACGACCTGCTGACCTCCGACATCACCACCGCCGCCGGCGTCCTGCCCGCGCCGGCGATCGCCCGCTCCTGACCCGACCACGCAGACCCCGGGAGACCACCGTGACCCAGCACCTCGTCGAGTTCGTCCACATCCGCGTGCACGAGGGCCAGGAGGCGGAGTTCCTCGCCAGCCGGCCCGGCGCCGTGGCCGCGGTGGCGGCCGCCATCCCCGGCTTCGTCGGCGCCCCGGTCATCGCCAAGGGCGAGGACGGCCTCTGGACCGACGTGTGGATCTACGACGGCGTCGAGCAGGCCGAGGCGGCCAACGCCAAGGCCGTCGACATGCCCGAGTTCGGCCGCATGGCCGCGGTCAGCGAGGTCGTGTCGATCGACATGGCCTGGATGCCCGTCCCCTGACCCGATCGACCACACCCATCCGAACCCGACCTCACCGAGGAATCGTCATGAACCACGCGCACGACGAGGTGGAGACCACCACCCCGCACCTGCACAAGACGCTGTCCTGGAAGGACGGCCTGGCGCTGTCCATCGTCAGCGTCAACGGCCTGTTCGTCGCCCTCGGCTTCGCGGTCGGGATCCTCGGCGCCTGGACGGCGATCACGATCTGGGTCGCCGCCACCATCGTCGGCCTGATGCAGAACCGTCTGTTCGCCGAACTGGCCTCCATGTTCCCCGGCAAGTCCGGCGGCGTCGCCCGCTACGCCATCGAGGGGTGGAAGCGCTACTTCGCTCCGCTGGGGGCCATCGCCTCGTTCGGCTACTGGATCGGCTGGTCGCTGTCGATCGCGGTCACTGCGTCGGCGCTGGGCGGCATCATCCAGGCCGAGTGGTTCGCCGACTCGACAGCCACGGTGGACTTCCTCGGCAACACCCTCGGCGTCGGCCACCTGTTCGCCCTGGTCGCCATCTGGGCCGCGTGGGCGGTCAACTACGTCGGCATCCGTCTCGCGGCCACGATCAACAAGATCGTCGGCGTGATGGTGACCGTCGCGCTCGCCGTCGTCGTCATCGTGGCCCTCGCGAAGGGCCAGTGGCAGGCGAGCAACCTCACCTGGGGCCCGGGCGTCACGTTCAGCGCGGTGATCGTCTGGTACTACATCACCGCCTGGACCACCTACGGCGTCGAGATCGCCGCGTCCTTCGCCCCGGAGTACAAGGACACCATCCGGGACACCGCCAAGGCGCTGAAGGCCACCGCGACGTTCATGCTGATCGCCTTCATCGCGATCCCCGTCGGCGTCACCGGGGTTCTCGGCGAGCAGACGCTCACCGAGAACCCCGTCGGCTACATCACCGTCGCCTTCGACAGCCTCTTCGGCGGCCAGGGCTGGATCGGCACCGTCGTCCTCGTCCTCTCCCTGTGGCTTGCCATGGTCTCCACCACCGCCGACGGCGGGCGGGCGCTCTACGGCCTGGCCCAGGAGGGCATGACCATCCGCCAGCTCGACTGGCTCAACCGCTGGGGAGTTCCGGGGCGGTCGCTGACCCTGGACGCGGTCATCAACAGCGCGCACATCCTGCTGCTGTCCAGCCCCGTGGCGATCCTGCTGGCCAGCAACCTCGGGTACATGACGGCGATCACCCTCGGCGTCGGCGCCTTCCTGCTGCTCCGCAAGGACCGGCCCGGCTGGCCGCGGCCCATCAAGAACGGGCGAGTCTGGATGCCCATCGCCGCGGCGATCTTCGTGCTCAACGTCTTCGTGACCCTCTGGGGAGCGACCCACCCCTCCGACGCCGGCTACGGCGGCATCAAGGAGACCCTGATCGGCGTCGGGATCCTGGTGCTCTCGGTGGTGCTGTTCGTCTACCGCCAGGTCGTCCAGGACGAGCGGAAGCTGCAGTGGCGGGACCGGGCTGAGGAGACCCCGGACCCCGAGGCGATCGCCCTGGCGGCACCCGCCCCACCGCCGGCTGCCGCCGCGCACTCCTGACACCCGCACCGGGATCCGCTGGACGGTGCCCGCATCCGTCCGGCGGATCCCCCGCCGGCAGCCCACGACACAAGCCCCGGAAAGAACCATGTCGACGTCCGAGGAACCTGGCTCGAGCGCTGCCGCACCGGTGGCCCTGGTCACCGGCGGGGGCAGCGGGATCGGCGCGGCCACCACGGCCGTACTGCGCGCGGCCGGCTGGTCGGTGGTGGTCTGCGGACGCCGGTCCTCGGCCCTGCGGGCGACCGCCGACACCACCGGTGCGCATCCGATCGCCACCGACGTGACCGATCCCGGGAGGGCGCGGGACCTGGTCACCGAGACCGTGCGGCGATTCGGCCGGCTCGACGGGCTCGTGCTCAACGCCGGCATCGTCCGGCCCGGAGCGGTCGGCGACCTGGCGGACGCCGATTGGGAGGCGATGGTCTCCACCAATCTCACGGCGCCCTACCGGCTGCTGCGCGAGGCCCTGCCCCACCTGATCGACAGCCAGGGCTCGGTGGTCGGCATCGCCTCGACCAGCGCTGTCCGCGCGTCCGGCGGGATCGCCGGCTACAGCGCCACGAAGGCCGGTCTGACCATGCTGCTGCAGTCGGTCGCCGTGGGGGCGCCGTGCTGATGCTCACCCGGTCGTTGGCGGTCGACCACCCCGGCATCCGGGTCAACTGCCTCTGCCCGGGGGTCGTCGACACGCCGATGTCCCGAGGCGATCTCGGCCGCCCTCATGGCTTCTCGGGGACGGGACTGCCGGTCATGCAGCCCGAGCACCGATCGTCGCCGACTCCGGCTACGTCGCCCGCTCCGCGCTGCCCCCGCTCGAGTTCGACACCCCCGGACCCACGCCCCACCCACCCACGAGGAGACCCGACATGACCACCACCGCCAGAGGCACCTTCAGCTGGGCCAAGGACGACTGGACGCCGCTCGCCGAGATGGCCGACGGTTTCGACGAGTACCGCCCGCCGCTCTCGTCAGCGCTCGAGGGACGGCGCCTGGAACTGCGCTGCCACGTGCCGGGCGAGCCCGGCTCGGAGCACACCCTCGTGCACGAGTTCGGGGCTGGGACCGTGCGCTGGACCCTGCACGAGCGCAGCGGCACCCGGGAGGGCACCGAGACCTACGAGCTGTTCGAGATGCAGCCAGGCCTGTTCTTCCTGCACTACCGGCGCAGCGGCGAGGACCACCCCGTGGTGGTGACCATGGCGCTCGACACGCACAGCGGCCAGGCCACCGGCGCGGTCGGCGAGCTCGGCCTCGAGCCGGACCCCCACCTGGCCCGCCAGCAGTGGTTCCAGGGGGAGATCGCGGGATCGACGGCCACCGGCGACGGTGCCCACCCGCGCACGGCCGAGCTGCTCGGCCACCGGATCCGCTACGCCTACAGCGGCGACGACGTCTACGACCACGTCTACCTCAACGAGCACCTCTTCACCTGGATCTGCGTCGGCGGCGCCGAGGCAGGGCTGGGCGACACGGACCGCGCCACCTACTGGAAGCTGCGGGAGCGCACCTACCTGTTCTCCTGGCTGGAGAAGAACGTCGGCGTCGAGGGCATGGTGCTCATCGACCTGACCGCCCGGCGCACGGTCGGCATCCAGTTCGGCCTCGACCAGCAGACCGGTGAGCTGGTCAACCTGACCATGGGCGCCTACGCCCTCGACCTGGGCCGCGTCCCCAGCATCGACGAGCGTCGCCCGGGACCCGCGTGACCGACCCCGAGCCGGTGGCCACACCACCCGGTGTGGCCGCCGCACGCGGCGAGGACTACCCGGCGCCGCTGCGCTGGGCCGGCCGACCCCCTGACCCGGCAGGCCTTTCCGGGTCGGGAGCACGCCTTGCGGCGCCTCCTGCTGCTGGAGTCGGGGACGCGAGACGCGGTCCGTCCCCTGGTGGACGCAGCCGGCATCCCGGTCGCCGAGGAGACGGCGCACCGCTCGGGGCTCGAGTTCGCGGCTGCCGTGGCCGAACAGACCTGGGAAGGCTTCTGCTGGACGACGGAGCAGCGGGTGTCTGCAGCGGTCCCCGAGCCGACCTGCCGGCGAGTCATGCAACGACGGCGTCGCCCGGCGATCAGCCGGTCACCGCGGGGCGCAGTGTGGCCTGCAGGCGCGCTGCCCGACAGCGTCGAGGAAGATCTGTCGAATCTCCTCGGGGTTCGTCGCCCGGTAGGCGGCCCCGCCGGTGACGTCGCTGATGGCGGCGAGAGCGTCGGTCCCGGCCTCGGCCCCGTAGGCGATCGTGATGACCGGCACCAGCCTGCCACCGGCCTGTTCATCGCGGAGCGTGGTCAGCAACTGGTCCAGGCCCATGCCGTCGTCGTCGGTGTCCTCGCCGTCGGTCAGGATCACGACCGCGTTGACCCGAGTGGGGTCCCAACCGGCGCGGACCGTTCGCACCGCGGCGAGCGTGGTGTCGTAGAGCCCCGTGCCGCCGTGGGGAACCGGCTCCAGCTGACGGATCGCGTGGGCGAGCAGCTCGCGCCCGCTGGGCTGGGTGCCGGCGAGCGGGGTGAGCGGGAGAACCTCGCGGTGGTCGGACGCCGCGCTGACGTCCTCGGAGAAGGCCCACAGCCCGATCTCGGTTGAATCGGGGAACAAAGCGAGGCCCGTGGCCGCGGCCTCCATCGACAGCTCGAGGCGCGTATGTCCGCCGCCCGCGTCGGGGACGCGGGCGGCCATGGACCCCGAGACGTCCACGACGGCGAGCAGCCGGGAGTTCCAGTGCACCGAGTCGAGGACCCGTGCCACCTCGTCCGCCGTCGCAACGTCGGGAACGGCTACCGCGCTGGGCTGGGACCCATCGACCCCGCGGTCTGCGGTCAGGCCGGCGCCCCTGCCATCGGTCCCCCGGAAACCCGCTGCGCGGAGTCGGGCCTGGCCGTCGGCGTCCTGCAGGGCGGCGAGCAACCGCTCGGCATCCGCAGCAGCGCTTCCACCGGCCGCGAGGCTGACGAACGGATAGTCGAAGGGCGTCGCGGCCGGGGACGGGTAGACGGCGAATGCCTCCGGGTGGGTCTCCCGGGGGCGATCGCCGGTGCCGCCCCTGGCCCAGACCGCCTGCTCGGTTCCGGGCACGGCGACAACGGCCTGGTCTCCGATCGCCCCCTCGGTGCGCAGTCCGCGGAGCAATTGCGTCATCGCGGCCCGGCCGTTCGGCCCGCGGTCCACCGTCGCCCTCAAGGACAGGACGAGCCCCACCGTGGCCGGAGCCGTCGCGCCCTTGGAGACGTCCAGCACGACGTGGTCGGCGAGGGCGCCCGTCACCAGCGCCCCCCAATTCAGTTCGCCGCCGGCACCGGCCAGCGAGTCCCGCAGCGCCGCCGGCACCGCCACGACCAGCGGGCTGGACGCGATGCTGGTGTGACGTGCGGGGGTGAGGGATCGGGCGGCGGCGCGCTGCACCCACAGCGAGGACGAAGGGATCCAGACGTCAGGACGGCGGGCTGATGCGCGACCCAGCCCGGCCAGGACGTCGGGATCCTCCGCAGCGCGCACGCGGACCCGGAGGCATCCGTTCCGGCCGGATCGGTCGTCGACCGACTCGGCCACCGCGAGAACAGCGGGAGCGATGTCCGGTGCCGCGACCACCTCCAGGCTGGGGCGCGCGTCGTCGCAACCGGTCGGCGAGTGGACCGCCTGCGCGATCGCACCCCCACCGCCCAGCACGGCGACCGCGACGGCCGACAGGACGACTCCATTGCGCCGTCGCCAGCGGGGGACGAGCGCATGACGAGCGCGCAACGGCATGGCCAGCTCCCAGTGGGTGGTCTCGGGGCGGCGGGACCTGTGCCGGGTGACTCGGCCCGATCGGCGGCCGCTCCCCCAATCTGAGCCACCGCCGGGCCGGCAGATACGTCGTTCGGCCCCTGCGTCGCCCGGCAGAGGTCAGGCGGCGAGGCGGGACCCACCATCGAGCCGCCGCCGGTGCGCAGGCCCATCCCGCTCCGCGGGCGCCCACGGTGGGCCGCCTCGAGCAGCGGGATCTTCGTCCGAGTGGCGGTCCGCAGCGCTTCTGCAGCGACAACCGAGGCTGGTCACGGGTGGGAGCATCCGACGGGCCAGATGCGTCTGTGCCCACCTCCGTGTCCCGTGTATCTGGGCGGGGGCAGCGTCCTCTCAATGGACACCGTCAGGCACCCCGCTGCGGTGAGGCAGCCGGACGTACGGCTGCCACGACGGCGGAACCGACTGCACCTCCGGGGCGTGAGCCGCAAGAGCGTCTCCGGCAATCCGCAGTCGGCCGGTAGGCGAGCGAGAACCCCTCATCCACCAGCGACCGAGGACCACGATGAACGATCCGCTGGTTGTCCGTTCCCTTGTCGTTCGGCCATCTCAACGCAGCCGAGCAGCCGCGAGTCCCTGGACGTCGTCGCCGACGTGGTCGCCGACAAACGAGCTGGGGCTCACCGAGCCCGGGCCGAGAGGGCCACGCGTGAAGCAGCCTGCCGGCCGACGTGGAGCCGGGGAGCCGACGACGCGACCCGGCCCCTCCACCCGTTGGTGACGCCGAGGGCCCGGTGCGGACCGCACCGAGCATGTGTGGCTGCGCCACCTGCGCCACTACGCTGGCCTGAACCGTCACCGCCCCGTTCGAGAGGGGATGGACCGTTGGTTCCTGACGGCAATGCGAATCCGGTTGCCGAGCTGCTTGCGGCTGCCATCGAGGGTGACCACGAGTCCTGGAACGCTCTCGTCGACCGGTACACGCCGTTGGTGCTGTCCATCGTCCGCCGCTACCGCCTGCAGGGCAGTGACGCCGAGGACGTAGTGCAGACGCTCTGGCTGAGGCTGATCGAGAACCTCCGTGGCATCCGGCAGCCCGAGGCGCTGCCCGGCTGGATCGCCACGACCACGCGCAACGAGTGTCTGCACGTGCTCCGCCTGCACCGGAACGTGATCCCCGTCGACACCGGCGAAGCGAGGTGGCCCGACGAGAGCGGTGAGGCGGCCATCGACGCCGACCTGCTCCAGACCGAGCGGCATGAAGCGCTCCTCATGGCCCTGGCCGAACTCCCCGAACGGCAGCGCGCCCTCCTGCTGCTGCTCATCGAGGAGCCCCCGGTGTCCTACGAGGAGATAAGCCGACGCCTGGGTCTGCCCGTGGGGAGCATCGGTCCCACGCGGGCTCGGGCCCTGGCCCGGGTGCGTGCCTTCCAGGCGGTCCAGGCACTCCTGGACGCCTGAATCCCGCCGGTCCGACGGCCTCAACCGGCTCCGAGACAGACGAACGCGGCGGCCGCGGCACGGCCGGTGGTGTCATCGGCGTCGAGGCCTCCCTGCGCCGCCGCAAGCGCCTCGGCCGGCGAGCGACCGGCGCGCAGCCCCACGTGGTACGACCGCATCAACGGCACCGTCGCGGCGTCGGGTACCGGCACGACAGGCGCGACGAGCGTCGCGGTACCGCCACCAAGCAGGGCGGCGCCGAAGCCGAGGAGCTCCTCACCCGCGACGATCTGGGGCCGACCGGTGTCGCACGCGGCCAGTACCACGTGGTGGGGCGGGCGTGCCAGGTTCTCGAGCTCGTACACGGTCAAGGGGCCGTCCGCGAGCGCCAGCGACGAGAACAGCGGATTGTCCGACCGCACGTTGCCGTGGGCGGCGAGGTGCAGGACCGCGGCGCCGTCCATGTGCGCGGTGAGCTGCGGCGCCGTCGCGGTCGGACCGGACAGCAGGATGGACCCCGGGTACAGCTGCGCGATGGTGGCGGCCTCGAGCGTCGCCCCCGGCAGGGCTGGGCCGGCCACGACGACGACCGGGGCGCCGTCGGGCGGCCGGTCACGGGTGACCGCCTGGTGCCAGATCGTGGCCGACGGGTTGACGCTCACCGGCCGGTTCCGGCAGGAGGGCAGGATCGACCACGGCAGCGACTGAAGGCCACCGGTAGGGACCACGACCAGCGAACGATCACCCAGATCCCGTCGCAGTGGACGCAGCAGCAGATCGTCGAATCTGGCAGCGGCACGCTCGAGCACGGCGAAGGCCGCGGCTTCCCGGCCGGGCGTGCCGGCTCGGGGCTTCACCAGACGGTGCAGGGCGAAGGGGACGTGCATCAGTCCCTGTCTGACCGTCTCGGCCCGGCCGAGGAAGTGCAGCCGGATGCGCCCGCCGGCGACGGTCACGGCATGGAGGTCGCCGTCCAGTTCGACGTATTCCACGAGAGCGGCGTCCCCGAGCGGACCGGTCAGCTCGGTCACGGATTGCCGGAGCCGTCGCCGCTGGCCGTTGTCCCCGGCCTCGAGGGTGCGGCAGCGGTCGCGGATGCGGCGCTCGAGCAGGACCTGGTGGGCGACCTGCGTCTCGTCGGAGCGACCCTGCGCGCGGGCCTCCTCGATCTCGGCCATCGTCGACCGCAGGTCCGCCAGATCGCGGGCGAGCTCTGGGTGCTCCGGTGGCTGGGCCGGCCGGAGCCGCAAGGCGCTGGCCCGCCCGCGTTCCGCCCACCAGAGCACGCGCCTCGGATCCTGGTCCTCGAGCGCCATCTGCAGTCCCAACCGGGCGATTGCTCCGCGCTGCACGCTGACGTGCGCGCGCAACTCGGTGGCTCCGAGGGTGGCCTGGTAGTCCTCGACGATGCGCAGCCCCGCCCGCAGGGCCGACAGCGCGGCGGCCCTGCGCCCGTCGGCACGGCGGAGCAGCGCTTCGGCCAGCCACGCGCGGGCGCGGGCGTCGGCCGGGCCGGCGTTCCTGGCGCCGCTGGCCATCGACAGATGCCGCTGGGCCGCTCTGCGATGCCCCTGGTTCAGTGCCATCCTGCCGGCCAGAACCCGCGCCTCCAGCGCCGGGACCTTCCACTTGGCCGCCTCCAGGTCCTTCGCCACGCGTGCCGCCCGCTCCGCGTTGATGCCGGTGGGGTCCGCGGCAACCTGCGCCTGTAGGCGCGCAAATCGGGCCAAGGCCAGGAGGTTGGCCCGCCCCAGCCGGCGCAGACCCTGGATGGCCGCAGTTGCGCTGTCACAGGCCGTGGCAGCGTCACCCTGCACCAGGGCGATGGTCGACAGCAGCAGTTGCGCTTCAGGCAGGTGCACGTCGCGCTTCTGATGCCGGTACGCGGCCACGGCTGCCTCGGCGGTCGTCCGCGACTCCTCCAGGAGTCGCACCGACAGCAGCACCTCCCCGCGGGCGACCAGCAGTGACGGCTCGACCAACCCGAGCCTGCGGTAGCGCTCGTCGGCAGCGTCGTAGTGCCGCAACGAGGCCGGAACGTCGCCGCGATTGGCCTTGACCCAGCCGAGGTTCTGCTCGGCGATGGCGGCCAGCAGGTCGAGGTCATGATCAAGGCACAGCTGGCGTGCGTCCACGAGGTCGGCCTCAGCTGCAGCGAAGGCGCGGCGTGAGGTGTGGATCAGGCTGCGGTTCGACAGCGCCCGGGCGGCCCACTCGACCTCTCCGGCCTGCCGGAGCACCGGCAGGACACGGCGCAGCTCGTCCAGGGCAGCGTCATTACGCCCGAGCTCCTGCAGGATGGCGGCCCGCTGCACACGGGCGCGGGCCGCCGGGACTCCGTCCAGGTCCGGGAGCGCCGCCTCCATCTCGCGCAACGCCTGGCTGGACTGGCCGCGCAGGACCAGGGCGGAGGCCAGGCTCATCCGCGCCTCGCCGACCGCAGGCCGGGAGCGCGCCCGCCGGCCGGCCGCCACGGCAGCGCGCAGATGGGTGAGGGCCGGCTCGATCTCGCTGAGGTTCATGGCCGCGATGCCCAACGCCCGCTCGGCCAAGCTGACGACGTGCCAGGCGCCGCTGCGCCGAGCCGGTTCCAGGATCGACGCGCCGATCACTCGCGCCTCGGTCGGTCGCAGCCGAGCCAACTGCAGCGCCTTGGTCCCCGACACTTCCAGGTCGGTCTCGACGTCGGTCCGAGGGCTCGTGAGCACGTCACGCACGGAACTCACCCCATCACGGTGCGCCCGTGAGGAGGGCGAGTCAACGGGTCATGAGGTGTCACGGGTTTTCCTCGCGCGAGTTGCCCGCGACACTTCCCGGACCCAGCGCGAAGTGCATCGGTAGGGGGAATCATGGCCACGACACGGCGTCAGAGCGAACGAAACGCTTGGTACAGCTCGGAACTCGTCGTCGTCCTGGAGCACCGCCCAGAAGTTTTGCGGGTCTTGAAAGAGTGGAACGTCGGCTTCGAGCCCCCGACCAATGACAACAAGCACCTTTTCGAGAGCCACAATCTCGGTCTGGCTCTCATTCCGCTCGTCGACGACGTCGAGGCAGGTGCCAGCGCGGTGGCGGGGCTCAAGCGTGAAGCCGGCGAGGACGCAGCGGTGGCGGCCGTCCTCCTGGACAAGGCGACAGTCGCGGTCAAGACCGTGGATGCGGCCATCGATGTGCAGCAGGGGTCGCTGAAACCTGGAATGGATCGACTCCTGTGGGCACTGCGCACGTACTTTGCCGCCAAATATGAGGGATGGATTCCGACGCTGGGCAAGAACCGGCTGGTCGGGGACGTGGAGGACGGCAACGGACACATCTCGCATCAAGAAGTCAGGCCCCCGAAGCCATCCGCATGGCGACCAGAGCACGAAGTCCGCCCGACGGAGCCCGGGCGCGGCGTACGGGTCGGGGTACTGGACACCTCCATCTCTCGCCATCCGTGGCTCGTCGGTGGTCTGATCGGCCCGGACGAGGACTTCCTGGCGCCAGGGCTCGAATACCCGGCCGACGCCGGACACGGCACCTTCGTGGCCGGACTGGTCATGCAGAGGGCACCCGGCTGCGTGATCGAGTTTCGCAAGGGCCTGTCGGATGAGGACGGCGCGGCCACGTCGTGGGACGTGGCGAAGAAGATCGTCGACCTGGGACGCACCGGACTCGACGTGCTCAACCTGTCGCTCGGCTGCTACACCGAGGACGGGCAGCCGCCTCTCGTTCTCGCCACAGCGATCGACCGCCTCGACCCGGAAATCGTGGTGGTGGCCGCCGCCGGGAACCACGGCGACCTCCAGGAGAAGCCCGGGGACGCGGAACATCCCGCCATCACGGCCGGCGACCGGCGTAAGCCGTCGTGGCCGGCCGCACTGGACGACGTCATCGCGGTCGGTGCAGGCGACAACATGCGACAGGAAGCGCCCTTCACTCCGGACAATGTCCTATGGATCGACGTGCTCTCGAACGGTGTGGACGTCTCCAGCACCTACCTCGAGGGGCAAGTGAGCGTGGCGAGCGCGCCGGGGCAGCACAATTCGGAGACGTTCAAGGGGTATGCCAAGGGCAGCGGCACCTCGTTCTCGGCAGCCCTGGTCAGCGGGGAGATCGCGGCCAGGACCGTGCCGCGCGAGCGGTCCGCACGGCAGGCTTGGCAGAGGATCGTCGACGAACTCGAGAGGGAGCAGCCCGGAGTGCGTCCCCCGTTCCTGTGGCTCGTGT
The DNA here is from genome assembly GCF_059428245.1 of Geodermatophilus sp. SMS 5-13. Lineage (NCBI taxonomy): Bacteria > Bacillati > Actinomycetota > Actinomycetes > Geodermatophilales > Geodermatophilaceae > Geodermatophilus > Geodermatophilus sp. SMS 5-13. Next base: position 1,743,300 of record NZ_CP165729.1, on the reverse strand, counting down.
GAGCTGCCTGCCCTGGATGCGCTCGCAGAGGAGAAGAAGGTGACGATCGGCTCGGTCGCGCCATTCACCGTCAGAGGCGGATCCAGTCCGTCATGAGCAGACCTGAGGAAGTTCGGCAGCGCAGCCGGACCAGACCGACGGCCGGGAAGTCGAAGCAGAAACAGCCCAGCTCGTCGATGTCCGAGTGTGTGATTTCCCCGTCTGGCCCCAGGAGCGCCGCCTCGCCAGTAGCGGGCGGGATGAGCTGACCGACCAGGCCGTCGTCGGTCTCATCGAGCTCCAGGGTGAGCTCGCCGACCTCGAAAACGAGGGAGCGCGGCGCGGCGGCTCTGCCGCGGACCAGCGCCGACTCGTCCGAGAGCGAGTCGTAGGTGAGCGCGGCGAGCTCCGCATCCACCGTCCGCCAGGAGAAGGCGGCCTGGCCCGCGGCGATCATCGTGGCAGTCGGCTGCCCTGCTCGCCGGACGGCCGTGCGCAGTTGCTCCAACAGGAAGTCGTCCTCATCCCCACCCTGCGATGTCACCGGAGGTGACCTCCCTTCGCCTCGGATCGAGGTCTGCGCTGCATCGTGCACCGCTCGACATCGGATCGCCAGGGACTGCTCGGTCCTCCCCCCGTTCCCCGCCGATCGCGCCTCATCCAGACGGATGCCGCAATCGGCCCACTAATACGACCATCTCGGCAACGGGCGGCACCCCCGTGCACGACGGTGATCGGCCGGAGCCGCACGTTGTATCAGGACGCCTCCGGCGCGATCGGTCAGGCAGATCCGAGCGCCGACCGAAAACCGCCGGTGCCCAACCTGGAGAACCGCCGAGCCGGCCGGCCGCCGGACCTCGCCGCTGTGCGGCCTGACCGGGATCGGGAGCAGTCATGACCGTCATCGCCGATGACCTGCGTGAGGAACTCGTGTCCGACTTCGGCAGAGCCCGCCAGGAACTCGTCCAGGCCCGCCTGCGCCACCGACAGAAGGACACACCTGACAACCGGTCGGCGGTCCGGGAGCGCCAGGCCCAGATCGACCAGATCCTGGACGTGTACATCGAGATGGTCCTCGCCGCACCCCTGTGACAGTTGGCGGACGATGGGGCCGAAACCCGGTCCGAGAGCTCACCGATGGCCACCGCCGTCGGAAAGGCCCAGCCAATTCCGTTCCAGCACAAATGGAGTGGGTCGCCGCCGCGCGCATTCGCCGTCCACGCTGACGATCCCGCTGTGCAGGAGAAGGAACGCCGGATGCAAGAGCGGATTGCCGGGACGGCGAACTTCATGACGGTAGGAGTCGAACCAGCGGCGGTATCAAGACTGGTCAACATGCGTCTGACAAGCAGGTCCGCCGGCCAACGCCCTTGTCGGAGGGGGTGCCACCCATTCGGCACCGCCACCCCCGGCGAGCCGGCTATCCGGCGATGACTTCGTGTCACCGCAGAAGCGTCACCGTCACGGCACCGGGGAGAGATCGGTGAACACCTACGATCCTGCAGACGGGGTTCTTTACGTTCACATGGTCCGGGAGACGGATCCTTACTCCGTTCCGGTCGAGGGTGGACGCACGTGCACGAGACTTCCCGTCGGATATGCCAATCGATCCTCACGGACAGCCATCAGCGCGCCCCGGATGCATTCCCCGAAGACGTGATGTTCTCGGCGAGGCCGGCTGGAGAGGGCGCCATCGCTGTTGGGCCACTCCGCGACAGCAGGCTCGTGAATTCGCGCAGACTCAGGCACGATCCATGGCCGATCTGGTGCGATGTCGATGATTCGGCGTGAGGGATACCGTCGATGCCCGGGGACAAAGCCGGATACGACATCAGGGGCACGGGACGCGGACACCCCGGCGTCGGCGCCGAACCCTCCTCGGCGAATGCCGACCAGGCCTGCCGAGGCAGTGATGGGTGACCGAGGAGCTCCTGCCCGCCGGGGAGTGGGTCACTCGGCTGCTGCCGCCGGCGGACCTGCCGCTACCGCCGTCAGCGGCGCCGACGGATTGATGACCGTGCTCCAGACCGGGCGCAGCTGGACCCGGCCGGCTACGTCTGGCCAGCCGCTCCGGGGCATCGGCGAGCGCGGGCTACGGAATGGACCGCGGCCGACGTCGACCGCTGTGTGATGACCAACCATGGAGAGCACACCCGCTGCCGCGCGTGCTCGACGTCCGCCCGACCTCGACATGCCTCGCCGACGAGCGTCAGGGGTCTCCGATGCCTCGGCATCCTGCTCCCCCAGAAGTCGGCGCAGACCCCTGACGGCGATGCACGGATCCACGTGCCCTGCAGCACCACGACGCGGGCTACTGCACACCGGACCGGCAGCGCGTATCAGACGGTCGTCGCCGACATCGGTACCTGTGCACAGCGGGAGATCCGGTGAGCAGCCAGCGCAGCCGCAGGCAGCGGACGCGCATCGGGGCGCCGGCGCACCTCCCCCACTCATCCGGCACGGGAAAGGTTCTCGGTTGTCCATCACCTCGCACGAATCTGCGCGCCTTCGACATGATCCTGGCTCCGGGCCGGCACGGGCGATGGGCCGTCCGCCGATCGAGTTCGGCATCGCGGGGTTCGGTCTGTGCCTCGGCGAGGACCAGGACGTCAACGAGGTCGCCGGGACGTACGTGAAGGACCCCGAGCGCATCGCCCGGTGGGGCTACCACACCTTCCACCGGGCACCGCCCGGCACGACGTCGACCGCCATGGCGGCGCAGGCCGCCCGGCGCGCGCTCGACAGCACCGCGACCGATCCCGACGACGTCGACCTCGTCGTGCTGGTCAACTCGGAGATGCCCGACTACCACTACTGGGACTCCTCGGCGGCCCTGGCCCGCGAGCTCGGGATCTCCGGCCGGCAGACGCTGTTGCTGAACGAGGGCTGCGCCTCCGGCGTCACCGGCCTCGGGACGGTCGCCGGCCTGATGGCCGTGCAGCCGGAGATCGACACGGTGCTGTTCGCCGTGGTCAACCGGGTCAGCGAGCACCACCGCAACCGGATGACGGTGAACAGCTCCATCCAGAGCGATGGCGCCGTCGCCGCGGTGCTCGCGCGGGGGCATCTCCGCAACCGATGGCTCGCGACCGAGCAATTCACCGATCCCGAGTACTGCGACTTCTTCCGCGGCGACTACGGCGCCGCAGTCGCACCTGTGCCGCCGGAGGGATGGTCGAGTGCCACGGCCGTCAGCGGGCTGCAGCGCATCCAGCAGCACTTCCAGCGGGATCCGCGCCGGCTGCGACAGTTCGTCGACCTGCTCAACACCCGGGTGGTCAAGGTCGTCGACGGGGCGTGTCGGCGGGCCAGTGTGCGCACCCGGGACCTGGCCCGGGTGTTCTACATCAACGACAGCCCCGACTCGGTGCAGGACATCGCCACGCTGCTCGACCTGCCGATCTACCGCACGAACGCCGAGCTCGCCGCGGCACACGGCCACATGGGCGCCGCCGACCAGCTCGTCTCGCTCGCCCAGCACGTGGAACGGGGCGAGCTCGCGCCGGGCGACCTGGTGGCGCTGTGCGGCATCGGCATCGGCATGCGCTGGTACTGCACGCTGGTCGAGGTCTGAGCCGATGGCGATGTGCGACGTCCGGGGCCACCACGCCTCGGACGACGAAGCCCTCCTCACGGCTCTGCGAGCGGCGGTCGCTGCCCGACGGGCGCCCGACCCTGCGACCCGGCAGGCGCTGGAGCACTCGGACGACCTCGGCGTGCGGCGCAGGGCCGGCCGGATCCTGACCCGGCTGGAGCCGGCGGACTCCGATGACCTGCGACCGGTACGGGTCTCGGTCCTCTCGACGTTCACCGTGGGCGCGTTCGAGCACCTGCTGCGCACAGCCCTGATCGGCGCGGGGACCCTCCCGTCGATCGCCGTAGGCCGGTACGGGTCCTTCGAGATGTCCCTGGCCACGAGCACCGTCGCGCGCGACGACGACCCGGACGTGGTCGCCTGCCTGCTGGCCGACGCGTTCTTCCTGCCCACCGGCTGGAGCGCGGCCGACGTGCCGGCGTTGGTCGACGTCCTCGAGGCCCGCGCGGCCCACCTCCGCGACCTCGTCCTGGGCGCCGTGCAGCGCAGCACCGCGACGATGGTGCTGCACACCGTGCCGCTGCCGGCCGACGTCCGCGACGGTCTGATCAGCTGGCGGGCCCGCGCCGCGGTGACCGCGGCCTGGCACCGGCTGAACGCCGCGATCCTCGAGCTGGCCGTGGCACGGCCGCAGGTGGTCGCTATCGACCTCGTCGGTCTCCTGGCCGACGTGCCCGCCCCCGCGCGGGACGACCGGCTGCACCGGTACGCGGACATGCCGTATTCGGAGCCGGTGCTGGAGCTCCTCGCGCAGCAGGTCCGCCGGGTCGTCCAGGCCCGGCTCGGGCTCTCCCGCCGGGTCCTCGCGCTGGACCTCGACAACACCCTGTGGGGCGGGGGCGTCGGCGAGCTCGGCGCCGGGGCTGTGCAGCTCGGCGGCCTCTACCCGGGCAACTGCTACACCGAGCTGCAACGGACCGCGGCACGTCTGCGGGAGCAGGGCGTCGTCCTGGCGCTGGCCAGCAAGAACGACGCGGACCTGGTGGAGCGCACGCTGACCGAGCACCCGGAGATGGTGCTGCGCCCGGAGGCCTTCTCCGTGCGGGCGGTGAACTGGTCCCCCAAACCGGACAACCTGCGCCGGATGGCCGACACACTGTCCCTGTCGACGGGGTCGTTCGTCTTCCTGGACGACTCACCGTTCGAGTGCGGCGCCGTCCGGACCCAGCTGCCCGAGGTCGCCGTGGTCCCGGCGGACGGCGATCCGGCGCACCTGACCCGGAGGCTGCTGCGGCACGGGTGGTTCGACGTCCTGGACCTGACCGACACCGACCGCGACCGGCCGGAGCTCTACCGGGCCCGGTCGCGCCGGATCGAGCACTCGGCCTCCTTCGCCACCACCGAGGACTACCTGCAGGCGCTGTCCCTCGAGGTGTCGGGCACGCCGGTCACCGGCTACACCGTGCCGCGCGTCGCCCAGCTGGCGGCGCGGACCAACCAGTTCAACCTCACCGGCATCCGCTTCGACGAGGCGACGACCGCCGCGAGGGGAGCGGGCGCCGGTTCCCTGGTCGCGGCGTTCGCCGTGACCGACCGCTTCGGTGACGAGGGCATCGTCGGTGCCCTCTGGGCCGGCGTCACGCCGCAGGTCTGGCGCATCGACAACATCGTCCTCAGCTGCCGGGTGCTGGGCCGAGGCGTCGAGCTGGCGATGGTCGAGTGGATCGCCCGCCGGGCTGCCGCCGCAGGCGCGCACCGGCTGGCCGCCCGCTTCGTGCCCACCGGCCGCAACGCCGCCGCCGCCTGCGTCTTGGAACAGGCCGGCTTCCTGCCGTCCGGCGAGGACGGCTGGTGCGCGATGGACCTGTCCTGCCGACCCGACACCTGCCCGCCCTGGATCAGATTGCGAGACGGCGACGAATGAACGCAACGACCCCGGAGGCGACCGTCGAGGACATCGTGGTCGCCGTCCTCAGCGCGGTGCTGGCCGAGCCGGTGGACGCCCTGCGCGCCGAACCCCTGCTCGGCACGTACGACTGGGACAGCCTGGCCTCCCTCGAGGCCCTGGTGCAGCTCGAGCAACGGCTCGACGTGGCGCTGGACCTGCGCGACTACCGCGGGGCGCGGGCGATCGGCGACCTCGTCGAGCTGATCCGGACGACGCGCGAGAACCCGTCGGCGCATGTCCGGCGCTAGCACCCGCAGCAAGCAGACGCACGCATCCGTGCGACCGACCATGGAGGTTTCCGTGCAGCACCAGGACGTCGAGCTCCTCGCGATCGGGGCTGGACCGGCGAATCTCGCCCTCGCCGTCGCGCTCGAGGAGCTCGCTCCCGAGGTGGCCGCCCACTCGCTGATCATCGAGAAGCACGAGAACGTGGTCTGGCAGCGCGGCATGCTGCAGCCCTGGACCCGCAGTCAGGTGTCCTTCCTCAAGGACCTGGTCACGCTGCGCAACCCCCGCAGCGAGTTCTCCTTCGTCAACTACCTGCACTCGGTCGGGCGGCTGGACCAGTTCATCAATCTGGGCAGCTTCACGCCATACCGGAGGGAGATCTCCGACTACCTGCAATGGGTCGCCGCATCCCTGCGGCGGGTGGAGATCGACTACGGCCGGGAGTGCGTCGCGATCCGGCCCCGGCACGCCCCGGACGGAGCGGTCACCGGCTGGCTCGTGAGGACGGCCGACGGCGGCACCATCGGGGCCCGGGACCTGGTCATCGGTGCCGGTCGGGATCCGCACGTCCCCGCGGAGTTCGCCGATCTGCCGCCGCACAAGGTCATCCACAGCACCCAGTTCGAGGCGCGGGTGGCCGACCTGGACCCCGAGGGGCCGCACCGGTTCGTCGTGGTCGGCGGGGCGCAGAGCGCGGCGGAGATGCTGTGGGCGACCCACCAGGGCTTCCGGAACGCTCAGTGCACGATGGTGATGCGGTCCATCGGCCTCAACGGCTACGAGAGCAGCAAGTTCACCAACGAGCTCTTCTACCCGTCGTTCGTCGACGAGTTCCACGCCTCCCCGCCGGAGGCGCGCGCCCAGCTGCTGCGGGAGATGCACCGCACCAACTACGCGGGGCTGTCCCCGGCGATGCTCGAGACGCTGTACCACCAGATGTACCTGGAGCGCCTCACCAGCACCGAGCGGCTCCGGATGGTCACCATGACCGAGATCGTCGGTGCCCGGCCGGCCGGTCCGGCGGACGGCGCGGACGAGGGCGAGGTCGTCCTGACCCTCGCCGACCGCAAGACCGGGCAGCAGAGCACGCTGCGGTGCGACACGGTGCTGCTCGGCACCGGCTTCGCCCCCCGGATGCCGCGGCTGATCCAGGACCTCGCCCGGTCCGTCGGCCTCGGTGAGGCCACGGTGGACCGCGCCTACCGGATGGAGATTCCCGGCAGCGCGACCGCCGGCTGCTACCTGCAGGGCGTCAACGAGGCGACGCACGGCATCGCCGACTCGCTGCTGAGCGTGCTCGCCGCCCGTTCCGGCGAGATCGTCACCGACCTGCTCGGCCGCCGCGATCCGCGGCGGCTGCCCACCCCCCTCCCGCTCGCGGGCTGAGAGGACCGAACGATGAGCATGACCATCCGCCGTCTCGACCGGGACGGCCTCACCGAGGACAACGGGCTGGTGGCGCAGCGCCTGCTCCCCTGGCCGGCGCTCAACGCGCCGTTCGAGGGTTCCTGGTGCGTGGTCCCGCCCGGCGCCGCATCGGGCGCGCACGGCCACGCCGAGTACGAGATCTGGGTGGCGATGAGCGGCGCCGCGGAGATCGTCACCGACACCGCGCGCGTGCCGTTCGTCGCGGGCGACGTCGTCCACTTCTCCCCGCACGAACGGCACCAGGTGGTCAACGACGGCGACGAGCAGTTCGAGATGTACGCCGTCTGGTGGGACCCGGAGATGACGGAACGGTTCACGGCAAGGCATCGGGAGGCAACGGCATGAGCACCACCGGACGCACGGCGATCGTGATCGCCGCGACACCGACCTCGAACGGTGACCTGCACGTGGGTCACCTGGCGGGGCCCTATCTCTCCAGCGACGTCTACGCGCGCTACCTGCGGGCCACCGGCCGCGAGGTGGTCTACACCACCTGCACCGACGACAGCCAGAGCTACGTGGTGACGACCGCTCACCGGCAGGGGACGTCGCCGCAGGAGCTGGTCCGCCGCTCGACGGCGGCCATCCAGCGCACGCTGGACCTGACCGGCATCTCCATGGCGCCGCTGCCTCCGATCGACGACGGGTACCGCACGACCGTCCTGGACTTCCTCTGCTCGCTGCACGCGGCGGGCCGGTTCCGGCTGCGGACCGTGCGGCTGCCCTACGCCCAGCGGTCGGGCACCTGGCTCTACGACGGCCTGGTCAGCGGGGTATGCCCGACCTGCCTGGCGTCGAGCAGCGGTGGGGGCTGCGAGAACTGCGGGCATCCCAACAACTACGACGAGCTGCTCGAGCCGACGTCCACCCTGGATCCGGACGATCCGGTGATCCACCGGGAGCACCAGATCCTGGTGTTCCCCCTCGAGGAGTACCGCGAGCGGCTCACCGCCTACTTCGCGGCGCACGCCGATCGCTGGCGGCCCCACGCCCGGCAGCTGGTCCGCGAGCTGCTGGCGCGGCCGCTGCCGGACGTGCCGGTGACCGTTCCGGGCAGCTGGGGCATCCCCGCGCCGTTCCCGGAGACGCCGGGGCAGGTGCTCTACCCGTGGGTTGAGGCGATGCCCGCGTCGATGTACAGCACCTGGCGGGCCACCGGCCGGCCGGAGGTCGACACCGACCGGCTGTGGCGCCGCGAGGAGGACGCCGAGCTCGTCTACTTCCACGGGTTCGACAACGTCTACCACTGGGGCCTGATGGACCTGGTGTTCCTGATGGCCCACGGGGACCGGTACATCACCCCCGAGGCGAACGTGTGCAACGAGTTCTACGACCTCGCCGGCGAGAAGTTCTCCACCAGCCGCAACCACCTCGTGTGGAGCGCCGACCTGGTGGCCGAGGTGCCGCGGGACCTGGTCCGCTTCCACCTGGCCCTGACCGGCCCCGAGTACCAGCGGACCAACTTCGACCGCGGCGCGCTGACCGACGTGATCGGCCGGCGGCTCGTCGGGCCGTGGAACGAGCTCGCCGACGCGGTGTCGCGGGCCCTGGGCGGCGTCGACACGTCGCGGCCGCTGCCCGTCACCCCGGCCGGGCGGGCGCGTGCGGCGGTGCTGCACTCGCGGTTCCGGCTCTGCTACGAGCTGGCCGACTTCAGCCCGGCACGGGCCGCCGAGACGGTGCTCAGCAACCTCGGCCGGCTGCGCCGGACGGCGGAGGCGGTGCAGTCCTTCGACGCCCGCGACTCGGTGGGCGACCTCCTGCTCGAGGTCCGCACCCTGCTGGCCGGTGCCGCACCCATCCTGATCGACGCGGCCGCGCAGGCCAGGGCCGAAGACGTCGACCTCCGCCTCGGTGGGGAGCCGGCGGACGCCGTCGCGGCCTTCCGGCTGCCCCTGCTGCCGCCGGCCGTGCCCGACCGGTCGGACCGGCGTCCCGCGTTCGACGTCCCCGCGCGAGGTGCGGCGTGAAACTCCTGGCCATCGAGACGCGGCAGTACCTGTCCTACTACGTCTCCCGCTACCAGCAGGTCGAGGCCCTCGGCGTGGACCTGTACGTGCTCAACGGCGAGGGCACCCCGGACTTCTGGCCCGCCGACCGCTACCGGCCGGTCGGCTCCACCCACATCGACCAGATCGTCGCCCGGGCCCGGGCATGGCACGAGCACGAGCGGTTCGACGGCGTCATCACCTTCTCCGAGTCGTCGGTGATCACGGTCGCCGCCGTCGCCGAGGCGCTCGGACTGCCCGGCATCGGGGTGGAGGCGGCCCGCCGCAGCCGCAACAAGTACCTGATGCGCCAGGCGTACGAGCGGGCCGGGGCGCCCAACCCGCGGTACCGCTTCGTGGCGACGCCGGCCGAGGCGCTGGCAGCGGCCGAGGAGTTCGGCTACCCGGTGATCCTCAAACCCACGATGGGTGCCGGCAGCAACTTCGTGTTCAAGGTCGACGACGCCGCGCAGTTGGCCGAGCGCTTCGAGCAGGCGAGCACGGGGATCCGGCAGATGTTCTGGGCGGTCTCCGAGCCCGACGGCGTCGATCTCGGTCCGCAGGGGCTGCTGGTCGAGTCGTTCCTCGACGGCCGCGAGCACCTGATCGAGGCGGTGGCCTGGGACGACGAGGTGTACCTCGGCTCCGTGGTGGACCGGATCACCGTCGAGGGCGGCACCTTCGACGACGACGTCCACAGCGCGCCCACGTCGCTCGGCCCCGACGACCTCGCCAAGGTGCATGCGGTCGTGAAGGCCGCCGCGCACGGCCAGGGTCTGCGGCGCAGTGTGATGCACGCCGAGGTCCGGTTCCACGAGGGCGAGCCGCACCTGCTCGAGATCGCCGCCCGCGTGGGTGGCGGCGGCCTGGACCAGATCGCCCGGCTCACCGCCGGGCACGACCCGATCAAGGCCGTCGTCGACGTGGGCCTGGGCCGCCGGCCCGACGTCGGGCACTACCGGCCGACGGGCACGCACGTCACCGCGATGTGCCTCATCTGCGAGGCGGGCCAGGTCGAGCACGTGGAGGTGCCGGCCGAGGTGAGCGAGTCCGACCGGACCTTCCTGCTCAAGATCACCGCGCGACCCGGCGACGTGATCAGACGCCCGCCGGACGGCAACACCATCCTCGGCTTCCTCGGCACGACCGGGAGGTCGCAGGCCGACGCGCTGGCGACCATGAACCATCTGGCCGACCGCATCACCGTGACGTTCGCGCGGTGACCCCGGACCTGCTGACCCGACCGACAGGGCGGCCACCAGCAGTCCCGGAGGCCGCGCCGGGTGGCGATCCCGCCCGGCGCGGCCCCGGCCCCACCCACACCGATAGCGACACGGAGGAGCTGCGCCGGTGATCGACTACGACGAGAAGCGGTTCCGCCCCGTCGGGGGCCCGGCCGGCGAGGAGGGCCGGGTCGCGGCCTACCGCCAGTCCGGGGATCTGGTGTGGGGCGAGTTCACCGGCGGCTGCGCGCGCCGCGGCGCCCTGACCGGCACAGCGGCGCCCGACGGCCGGCTCGAGTTCGGCTACTCCATGGTCCTCGACACGGGGGAGGTCGTCTCCGGCCGCTGCCGCAGCATCCCCGAGATCCTCGCCGACGGCCGGATCCGCCTGCACGAGACGTGGGAGCGCTACGGCTCCCGCGCCGGCATCGGGACGTCCTGCATCGAGGAGATCCCTTCGACCCCGATCACTCCGAGGAGGTTGCGGTGACCGCGCCGACCGCGATCAGACAGCACACGTCCCGTCGGCCCCGCCACGGCGGCGTCGTCACCTGGGCCTGCGCCCCCGGCTTCCCGCCCGCCGTGATCTTCCCGTTCACCCCGGCTGAACGCATGGGAACGCGCAACGTCCTGGAGTTCCAGGCCCTGATGTACCGGCCGCTGTACTTCTTCGGCAGCGACGGCACGCCGGAGGTCGACCTCGTGAACAGCATCGGCGAGGCGCCGGTGTGGAGCGAGGACGGGCTGACCGTGACCGTCCGGGTCAAGCCCTGGCGGTGGTCGAACGGCGAGACGCTGTGCGCCGACAACGTCCTCTTCTGGGTCAACCTGATGAAGGTCAAGGGCGCCCGCTACGGGGAGTACGTACCGGGCTACTTCCCCGACAACCTGACGGCGTACGGCAAGACCGCCGAGGACACCGTCTTCTTCACCTTCGACCGTGTGTACTCGAAGCGCTGGGTGCTGATGAACCAGCTCAGCACCATCACGCCGCTGCCGAAGGCCTGGGACCGGACCGCCGCCGGACCGGCGAACGCCTCCGGCGACATCGCCGACGTCGAGGCGGTCTACGAGTACCTGATGGCCGAGCAGGGCGACATCTGCGACGAGGGCAACGAGCACCGGACCCGGTGGGCCGACAGCCCGATCTGGAGCACGGTCAGCGGGCCGTGGCGGCTGAAGAGCTACACGGTCGACGGCGTCGTCACGTTCGTGCCGAACGAGTGCTACTCCGGCCCAGCGAGGCCGTACCTCGACGAGTTCCGGCAGGTGCCCACGTTCACCGACGAGGAGCAGTACCGGTTGCTCGAGGCGGGGCCGGACGGCCGGGATGCGGTCCAGGTCGGCTACCTGCCGCTGAGCTTCGCTCCCGAGCCCACCGTGGATCCCACGGTCGGCGGGGTCAACCCGCTGGCCGGGCGCTACCGGCTGGTGCCCCAGGTGGCGTACTGCATCCGGTACATCTCGCTGAACTTCAACAACCCGACCGTCACGGGGAAGCTGTTCGCCCAGCCCTACCTGCGGCAGGCCCTGCAGAGCACGCTCGACCAGGACTCCGCGGTGCGTGACATCTACCAGGGCTACGCCTACCGGCAGAACGGCCCCGTGCCGATGATCCCCCGGACCGATCTGGTGTCACCCCGCCAGCGCGAGGGCGCCTGGCCGCTGCCGTTCGACGTCGTTCGGGCCAGGCGGCTGCTGGAGGACAACGGCTGGGACCCCAGCACGACACCGGCCGTGTGCGTGCGTCCCGGCACCGGCCCGGGGCAGGCGGGCGCGGGCATCCCTGCCGGGGCGAAGCTGTCGATCCTGCTCCGCTACGTCGAGGGCCGCCCCGCGCTGACCCGGCTGATGGAGAAGTACCGGGCGGACGCCGCCGCCGCGGGCATCGAGCTGCGGCTGCAGGAGGTCTACGGTTCGGTCCTGGTTGCCGAGGATGCGCCCTGCGTCCCCGGCCCGGATTCGCCATGCCTGTGGGAGATGTGCTGCTGGAACGGCGGCTGGGTCTACCACCACCCCACCGGGGAGATCCTCTTCAAGACCGACGCGGGCGGGAACTTCGGGCACTACAGCGATCCCCGCACCGACGAGCTGATCGCCCGCACGGTGACCAGCGAGGACACGCGGGCGCTGCACGAGTACCAGGACCACATCGCCGAGCAGGTGCCGGTGATCTTCACGCCCAACTTCCCCATCCGGCTGTTCGAGGTGGCCGAGGAGCTGCACGGCTTCGAGCCGGTGAACCCCTTCGGGATGATCAACCCGGAGAACTGGCACTACCTCGAGGACGCGTCGTGAGCGGCCGCCCGGTGCTGATGCTCGTCGCGAGCGGCATGCGGACCTACCGCGAGTACTTGCTGCGCTCGATCAGCACGCACTTCGACGTCCATCTCCTGCACACCGCCGAGCCGTCGTGGGAACGGCCGTACCTGGCCGGCTGGACGGTCGTGCCCAGCACTGTCGATGGGCCGGCGATGGCGGCCGTCGCGACGGCGGTGCACCGGGACACCCCGGTCAGCGGGGTGCTGTGCTGGGACGAGGGCCGCATCCACGCGACCGCGTACGTCGCCGGAGCGCTCGGCCTGCCGAACGGCGACCCCGCCGTGATCTGGCGGCTGCGGGACAAGGCGCAGACCCGGGCCGCGCTGCGGGCGGCCGGTGTCCCCCAACCACGGTCGGTGCCCGTGCGCACCGTCGAGGAGGCCCTCGACGCCGCCGCGGCCGTGGGCTACCCGGCGGTGCTCAAACCCCGCGGACTCGGCGCGAGCCTGGGTGTGGTCCGGGTGGGCGACCCGGCCGAGCTGCGCGTGATGTTCCCGTTCACCCGGGACACGACCGCACCGGATCCGGTCGTGTACAGCTCCGAGCACCCCGTCCTGGTCGAGGAGTGCGTGGTCGGCGAGGAGATCAGCATCGATGCGGTGGTCCGCGCCGGCGTCGTGACCCCGCTGTTCGTGGCCCGGAAGGTGGTCGGCTACCCGCCTTACGCCGAGGAGGTCGGGCACTTCGTGGACGCCGCCGATCCGCTGCTCGCCGACCCGACCCTGCGGGAGGCGCTGCAGGCCACCCACACCGCGCTCGGGTTCCGTGACGGCTGGACGCACACGGAGTTCATGCTCACCGACGCCGGCCCGCGGCTGATCGAGGTGAACGGCCGCCTCGGCGGTGACCTCATCCCCTACCTGGGTGCGCTCACCACCGGCCTCGACCCCGGCCTGGTCGCCGCGACCGTCGCCTGCGCTCAGGAGCCGGACCTGACGCCCACCCGCCGTCGTGTCGCCGGCATCCGGTTCTTCTACGTGGACGACGACGACACTCCGCTGGGCGACGTGTCCTTCGACGCCGGTGCCCTGCCACCGGCGACCGACCGCGCGGTCGCGGTCGCCGTGCCGGGATCGGTCGTCTCGCCGCCGCCGAGGGGAACGGTGTGGGGGCGCATCGCCTACGCCACCGTCGTCGGCGACAGCGTCGGGGAGTGCCGGCGCGCCCTCGACGCCGCCCAGGCCGCGCTCCGCGTGGAGGTGGCCCCTCCCCCCGCCCTCGTGCTCGCCGGCACGACGATCCCCGCTCCCTCCCCGTCCCGAGAGGACGCCCGATGACCGACACCTCCCCGCCCCTGCTCGAGATGCGGCTGTTCCGGGTCCGGCCCGGCACCCGCGAGGAGTTCCACCGGATCAGCGTCGAGGGGACGATCCCGCTGATGCGCAGCCTGGGCATCGACGTCCTCGCCTACGGCCCGGCCACCAACAACGACGACCTCTACTACCTGCTCCGGGCGTTCTCCTCGGAGGAGCAGCGCAAGCAGCAGGCGAACGCGCTCTATGCCACCGATACCTGGGAACGGGACTTCGACGCCCCCGTCATGGGGATGATCGAGGACTACCGGATCGCGGTGATGCCCGCGACGCCCACGCTGGTCGCAGAGTTCGCCGCCGCGCGGGAGACCACCGACCCCGCCACCGGGGCGGGTGCCTAGATGACCGCCCCGACGGTCCTCGCGCACTTGGACCACGTCGGCGACGTCGCCGACGACTACCGCCACGTCGACAAGATGATCCGGCCCGCCGACGACCTCCCGTTGCCCCGGTCGCACCTCAAGTGGTACGACGTGCACCGGCCGCAGAGGCAGGTCGACGAGGACGTCCGCGCGCAGGCGCGCACCTTCCTCACCGCGGAGGTCTCCGCCGGGCGGCTCCCGATCGCCGGCCAGCTCGGCTTCACGATCCTGCACCTGTGCGGGGACTCGTTCTACTTCCTCATCGTCTGCACCTGGCGCAACGACAACGAGATGTGGGAGACCGTCTACGCCCGGGACATTCGCGAGAGCGAGGGGTTCGTGCTCCTCCCGCAGGGCAGCCACCGTGCGGTCCTCTGCGTCTGGGAGCTCCGGGCGGTGGTCCACGAACGCGAGGCGTGGATCCGGTACCTGCGCTCTGGCCGGCGGCGGCGGGACAAGATCGCCTATCTCGGGGACCGGTTCTCCGGTACCGCCTGAGCACCCCCTGGACGACCCAGCGGAAGGCTGCCCTCGATGGTCTCCGGGCACGACGTTCGCCGCGTCGCCCTGAGCCTGCCGCGCACCCACGAGGCGGCACTCCCCCGACGAGACCTCCATGAGGTTCGCCTTCCCCGAGGAGGAACGGGCCGCGCTCGTCGCCGGGACACGAGAAGTTCCGCATGCCCGTCCCGTCCGACCACCTCCGCTACACCTGGGTGCGCACGTGGCTGGCCCGGCTGGAGCCGGCCGAGATGCGTGAACTGATCATCGACGCCTGGTCGATGTGCCTCCCGAAGTCGGTCGCGGCCGTCCGGCTCCGCGCCCAGGGGATCGCCGACCGCCAGCCCCGCGGCTGCCGTCCTTGTTTCCGGCCGCCCGATCCTCCCCTGCCCCGATCCGGTCCCGGAAAGGCCCTCTTCATGCCCGAGCTGCTGGCCCGCGACGACCGCCCGGTCCCCCTGAGCCGCCGCACGTTGACGGACGCAGCCGACGAGCTACGCCGTGCCGTCGCCGTCAGGGCGGCCGGTCGATGAGGGTGGCGATCGTCGGCGGCGGAATCGCCGGCGCGCTGCTCGCCTGGCGGCTGACCGCGCACAACCCGCGGACGGCCGCCGTCGAGGTGTTCCTCGGCGACCGGCCCCCCTCGGCGGACGCCACGGGTGCCTCCGGCGGGCTGGTCCGCGGCTACGAACCCGATCCGCAGGCCCGGCTGCTGGCCACCGAGAGCCTCGCCGAGCTGCGGGACAGCGCCACGTTGCGGACCTGGTCGGACTACCGGGAGATCGGTTCGCTGTACCTGACCGCCGACGACCCGACGGGTGCCCTCGAGCAGATGGAGCGCTCGCTGCCGGGGTCCGCGGCCGCCGCGACCGCCGCCCAGCTCGCCGCCCGGAGCCCGTTCCGCGGCCTTCCGCCGGGCACGGTCGGCGTCGTCGAGCGCCATGCCGGCTACGTGTCACCGGCCCGGCTGCGCGACGCCGTCCTGGCCCGCATCGCCGACGCCGGCGCGGCCGTCCACGACCGCTCTGTCGAGGGGGTGACCACGGCCCCGGCCGTGCGCCTCGCCGGGGGCGCGCACCGCCGCTTCGACGCCGTGGTCGTCGCTGCCGGCGCCTGGTCGGCGCACCTGCTCGCCATCGCGGGCGTGGAGACCGGCGCCCTGCGCACGAGACGCATCCAGTACGACGTCCGCGCCGGCTGCCCGCCTGGCCTGGGTGCATTCGTGGACGAGACCAGTGGCCTCTACGGCCGGCCCTTCGGCGGTGACGCGCTGTTGGTCGGCCTGCCGTCGCAGGACTGGGACGTCGACCCGCAGGCCGTCGTCCCGGATCCCGGCCTCGCCGACCGGGTCGCACTAGCCGCCCGCGGCCGGCTGGGGACCGCGTCCGGCCGGCCGGTCCGAACCGTCGCCTCGTTCGACTGCTACGCCGACGCCCCTGGCCTGGCGCTGCGGCGGGCCGCACCGGCCACGCCGCTGTTCAGCTTCACCGGCGGCAGCGGCGGCGCGGTCAAGACCGCCCTCGCGGCCAGCCGGGCCGCGGCCGACTCCCTGCTCCAGCTCTCGCCCGCCGCCTGACCCAGGACGGCGCGTTCCCCGGAAAGGACACCCGATGGACCGCACGACCCTGACCTCGATGTTCCTCCAGGAAGTCACCGCGAGCGGGGCCGACCCCGCCGCCCTGGTCGGTGCGGACGCGCACACCGACCTGATCCGGCGGCTGCCCCCCGAGCGGTTCCTCTCCCGGCCGCTGTTCCTCGGTGCCGCCGAGCGGGCCCGGCTGCACGCCGACCTGGAGAACCTCCGCTCGGCCCTGGTCAGCCTGCCCGGCCGGCTGTTCGGCGGCGACCTCGCCGCGTTCGCGCGTGCCGTCGGCCTCGACGACGTCCAGGTCTCCGCCGTGCTGCGCAGCCGCGGTGCATGCGTCACCCGGCAGACCCGCGCCGACCTGTACACCGACCCCACGGGGTTCCGGTTGCTGGAGTTCAACATGGGCAGTGCGCTCGGCGGGATGGACAACGCGGACATGGTTCGCGCCTACCTGACCCATCCGGTGCTCGGTGGCTTCGCGCAGGCGCAGGGCCTCGGCTACACCGACACCATGCAGGAGCAGGTGCACACCCTGCTGGCCGAGAGCGGGTTCGAGCCCGGATCGTTCCCGATGGTCGCGCTGACCGACTGGCCGAGCAGCTACGCGACCATGGCTCCCTACATGCGCCAGTTCACGGCCCGCTGGCGGGAGCTCGGCCTGGACGCGCACCCGTGCCACATCGGCGAACTGGAGGTCCGCGACGGGCGGGTCTGGTTGAGGGATCGGCCGGTGGACATCATCTCGCGGATGTTCCTCATCGAGGACCTGCTGGAGTCGCCGGAGGCCCCCGCGCTGATGGACCCGATCCTCGACGCGGCCGCCCGCGGCGAGGTCGTGATGTTCACGCCGATGGACTCGGAGGTGTACGCCAGCAAGGGCGCCCTGGCGATGCTCTCCGACGAGCGCAACCGGCACCTGTTCGACCCGGAGGAGCTGGCCAGCTTGGACCGGATCCTGCCGTGGACCCGGATGGTGCGGCCGGGCCCGATCACCCTCGAGGACGGCAGCCGGGTCGACCTCGTCGAGTACGCCCTCGCCCACCGGGAGGACCTGGCGCTCAAGCCGACCCTGCTGCACGGCGGCCACGGCGTGCTGCTGGGCTGGGCCGAGGACACCACCGAGGAGTCCTGGCGCCGGCAGGTGACCGAGGCGATCGACGGCCCGTACGTGGTGCAGCGCCGGATCCGGCCGGTACCCGAGCAGTTCCCGGGTCCGGACGGCGGCCTCGTGCCGTGGATCGTCGCCTGGGGGGTGTTCACCGTGTCCACCGGCTACGGCGGCGTCTTCGCCCGCGCGAACACCGTCGACTCCGGCGTCGGGGTGATCAACCTCGGCAGCGGCTCGTCGGTGGGCTGCGCGATGCACGCGGTGGCGGGCTGACCCGACTGCTCTGACGGTGTGCCGGCACCGGGCGCCTCCAGGAGGCGCCCGGTGCCGGCACACCGTCGCGTCGCACCTGGCATCCATGCAGGAGGACGGCGAGGGGCCGCTCGGAGACGCACGTCCGCGAGGCGGCGGCCCGCTCGGGGACGGCCTGCTCGAGGCTCGTGTCCCGAGAAGTGGACCAACGAGGGTCCGCCTGGTTCTCTCCGGAGGAGCGCCCCAACTGTCCGGTGAGTGGGGTTCGGGCGTCCCGAAGCGGTCCACGATCCGAAGATCCGGTCCGTGGTCAGGCGGTGGGGTTGAGGGTGACGGAGTGAGCCCAGGCCTGGAGTCCGCGGACGTGCGGGCCCGGCTCGGCGAGGACCGCCGCGGCTCGCTCGCCGGCGATGAGGCCGCCATGATCGCTCGCCCGGAGACCCCGAACGGGTCGCCGACCACGACCGAACGCTTGATCAGGACGCCCTCGAGCAGCGTCTCCACCCGCTGCTCTCCCGCGGTGCGTTCGGCGGGCAGGTCCACGCGCTGGCGCGTCAGGGGCCGCAGCGTCCGGATCTGCGGCGGGCGGCACGAAACGTGGACGCAGCATCTGCCGATCGCTCTTCGGCCTGAGCAGGTGCGTGACGTCATGAGCGTTGACCGGCCAGGTCTCCACGCGGTCCTCCAGCAGAGGGCCGGCGCCCGCCAGTGGTCGCTGGTCGCCCCCATCACCACCCGGCTCACTCCCAGCTCGGCCAAACCAGTCACCCAGCGCCGGCAGGGCGGCGGTCATCGCGGGGACGGGTTCCGGCCCGGAACGGCACTCCTCGGCAGGGTGGCGCGTGCTTCGGGCGAAGGTCACTTGGTCGCGCTGCTCGCTGTCGTGCCGATCTTTCCCTGAACACCGCCACGTGCGTGCCTGGCCGCCGGCGTCGACGGCCAGGCTCTGCTGCCCCACGACCGCCAGGCGCGGAATCGCCCACCGGGCCGGGTTCCGGCTCGGTGGGCGATTCCGCGCATGCGAAGGATCCCCTCCCCTACGGGCGACGTCCTGCGGCGATCGGGCTCACGCCGCCGCCTCGGCTCTCCGCCGGGCCGCGGACGGGCGCACCGCCACCTTCCGCCAGGACGCCGTCCGTGCGTGCCGCGGCAGCACCGACGGAACAACCCCGAGCAGCCCGAAGAAGACCGCCAGCAGTGATCCGCCTGCGAGAGCCACCCACACGGCGTGTCCGAGAACGGCGAACAGGGCGCCCCCGATCAGCGGGCCGAGTGCCGTGCCCAGGCCGAACGCGAACTGGAAGGACCCGATGTAGCGCCCCTTGAGCTCCGGCGGCCCGGCGAGCGCCGGATAGGAGAAGACCGCGGGACCGCCGATGATCTCCGCCGCGGTCCAGGTGAGCGTGCCCGCGACGATGACGGTGGCACCGAGCGGCAGCCCGTACAGCAGCATCCCCGCGCCGACGAGGAGGAAGGAAAGGCTGATCACCACCCGTCGGGGCCACTTCTGCGTGAACTTGGTCAGTGGCAGCTCGCACGCGATGACGATGAAGCCGTTGAGCGCGATCGCGACGCTGTACCACAGGACGTCCACCCCGGCCGCCTGCATGTCCAGCGGCAGGGTCGAGAGGTACTGGACGTAGACGACGGCGTTGAGCAGCGTGGCCAGCAGGTAGAAGACGTATCTGCGGTCACGCAGCACCCGCAGGTAGCCGGCCCGCGGGGCCGGGGACGCCGCGGTCGTGGCCGCGCGCCGGATGACGCGCTTCGGCAGTGCCACCAGGGCGACCACCGCGTACAGCGTCGCGGCCGTGGCGTCGGCCCAGAACAGCAGCGCGTAGTGCTGGTCGCCGAGCTCATACAGCAGGAAGCCCACGAGCGGCGCGGCCGTCGTCCCGAGGTTGAGCCCGAACCGGTAGATCGCGAAGATCAGCACCTGCCGGTCCTTGGGCGTGAGATCGGACAGCAGGGCCGACGACGCCGGGCGGTACGCCTGGCCGACCAGGCTCACCAGAGCGACCGCGGTGAGCAGCAGAGGGTAGTTCGGCAGGTACAGCAGGGAGGCCAGCAGGACCCCGGAGCCGGCCATGCTGATCACGGTGGCGGCCCGCGCGCCCAGTCGGTCGGCGAGCGCTCCGCCGAGGAGCAGGCCGATGACCGCGCCCGCGCCATAGATGCCGAGGGCGATCACCGCCTGCCGGTTCGAGTAGCCCTTCGAGGTGAGGAACAGGACGAGGAAGATGTTCAGCAGCCCGCCGAGGCGGTTGATGAACACGCCGGCGAGGATGGCCTTCACGGCGACCGGCGATTCGCGGAACGTCGTCCACAGGCCGGGGGCCTGCGCCGCTGTCTGCGGGGGCATGAGTGTCACCTGTCTTCGGAAGAGGGGCCGGGTCCGTCAGAGGGCGGGGGCGAGTTCGTGGTCGCCCGTCGTGGCCGCGCGGTCCAGGTGCCCGGCGGCGAGCCGGAGCAGCGGTGGCGCCAGCGTCGAGGTCGCCAGCGCGATGAGGACGACGACGGTGTAGATGCCGGTGCCGAAGACCCCGGCACGGAGCGCGACGGTCGCGACGACGACCTCGATCACGCCGCGGGCGTTCAGCCCGGCTCCGACTGCGAGCGCCTCCCAGGCGCCCAGCCGCGCCGCTCGCGCACCGGCGAGGACGCCGGCGAACTTGCCCACGATCGCGATCAGCAGGATCCCCAGTCCCCAGGCCAGCAGGGTCGGGTCGGCCAGGGCGGTCAGGTCCATGCGTAGACCCGCGGTGGCGAAGAAGATCGGCGCCAGGACCCCGAGCACGACCGAACGCAGCGGTGCGAGCCGCTCGGCCGAGATCTTTCCGGTCGACGCGAGGGCGACGCCGCAGAGGAAGGCACCGAGCAGCGCCTCCAGGCCCACGGCCTGGGTGACCGCCGACGACAGCAGGAACAGGACGACGACCGCGGCGGCCAACGTCCGGGGTTCCTGGGGCATCCGGCGCGACCGGACGGCGGCCCGCAGGAGGCGCCGTCCGGCGAGCCGCCAGCCGGCGAGGATGACGATCAACGAGCACAGGGGCCACACCGAGGACGCCATGCCGCCCCCGGTCGCGGCCAGCGCCGATGCCACGGACAGCAGCAGCCAGCCGGCGAGGTCGTCCACCGCGGCGGCACAGATGATCAGCTGGCCGACCCGCCCGTGCAGAAGGTTCATGTCGAACAACGTCTTGGCGATGACGGGGATGGCGCTGACGCACATCGCCACACCCAGGAACAGCGCGAAGACCGGCCGTTCGGCGCCCGCTCCCAGCAGCACCTGCGGAGCCAGCAGACCCAGCCCGATCCCGAGCCCGAGCGGGACGACCAGCCCTCCCGCGCTGACCGCGACCGCCACGGTGCGGCGCGAGCGGAGCAGTGAGGCGTCCAGGTGCATTCCGGTCAGGCCGACGAGCAGCAGCACCCCGATCTGGCCGATGGCGTCGACCAGCTGCAGGGAGCCGCCGTCGGGTGACAGCAGCCGGCCGGACAGGTCCGGGGCCAGGTGGCCCAGGACCGAGGGTCCTAGCAGCACGCCGGTCGCCAGCTCCCCCAGGACGGCCGGCAGCCGGAACGCGACCGCCAGCCGGCCGAGGAGGACGGCCGCACCCAGCAATGTCCCGACGGCCGTGAGCAGGTACAGGACCTCCTGCGCCGGGAGGGGCGGTACCGGCGCCGCGAGCACGAGCGGATCCATCTGCGTCATGTCGCCTTGGTGCCGACCTCGAGCGTGCAGCACTTCGGCCCGCCGCCGGACTTCGCCAGCTCGGACATGTCCACCCCGATCGGGACGAAGCCGCGCTCGCGCAGGGTGTCGGCAAGGCCCGTTGCCTGCTGGTTGAGGACGACGTGCCGGCCGTCGGAGACCGCGTTCAGCCCGAACGCCGCGGCGTCGGCCGCGTCCGCGAGGACGGCATCCGGGTACAGCCGCTGCAACAGCGCCCGGCTCCTCGGCGAGAAGGCCCGCGGGTGGTACATGATCTCGCGCTCGGCGAGGACCGCCAGCGCGGTGTCCAGGTGGTAATAGCGGGGATCCACCAGCTCGAGCCCGACCACAGGTCGCCCGAAGTACCGCTGCGCCTCCTCATGGGCGCGCGGGTCGGTGCGGAACCCGGTGCCGGCGAGCAGCCGGTCCCCATCGAGCAGGAAGTCCCCCTGCCCCTCGTTGACGTACCGAGCGGTGCGGACCTCGTGGCCGCGCCGCCGGAACCACTCGGCATGCGCGGGCCCTTCGGCGGCCCGCTGGGGGTAGCGGAAGCGGGCCGCGAGGACCTTGCCGTCGACGACGGTCGCCCCGTTCGCGGCGAAGACCATGTCCGGCAGGCCCGGCTGCGGAGTGAGCTCGTCGACAAGGTGACCCAGCCCGCGGAGGACCGCCACGAGGTCCTCCCACTGCAGCACGGCCAGATTGGTGTCGGTCGGCTTCTCCGGCTGCATCCAGGGATTGATGCGGTAGGAGACGGTGAAGTGGGTCGGCCGGCACATGAGGAACGAACGGGAACGGGCGGTTCGCGGCACGGTTGAGCTCCCAGGGGTTCGGGGTGTCCTGCCGCTGTCGGCAGCCGCAGGCAGGGTGGGCGGTCCGGCGTGCGAGCCGGCCGGGAAGGTTTCAACGGGCACCGGACGCGGCCGTCCGGGCGGCGGAGTGCGCCGCGGCGGTGCGTCAGGCCGCGGCGACCGGCAGTTCGAGGGCCAGCGTGGGTTCGGAGGACGGGCGATCGGCGTCGACCGGGCCGACGGCCCGGTCCACGAGCTGCTGGTGACCGGCCAGCCATGCCTGCAGTTCCTCACGGGCCCGACGCCGGACCTCACCGAGCCGGTCGACCTCGGCGTGCAGTTGCTCGCAGCGGACGGCCAGCACGCCGACCTCGCGCTCGCGGCGGAGGCGGATCTCCGCCTCCAGTCGGCCGCTCTCGGCCCGTGCCTCCGCAAGGAGCTGCTCGCGCTCGACCTGCGCCTGCACCCGGATGCGCTCGGCCTCGGCGGCGGCCTCGGCGACCACCTGCTCGGCCACCTCCTCGGCGCGCAGCAGGGCGCGCAGCGCACGCGAGGACGAGTCCTCCTCCGGGCCGACGGGCTCGGCGGGGTCGGTCTCCGGGCCGGGTACCGGCGCGCCGTCGTCCGGGTTCTCGTCGTCCTGGGGTGGCGCGGCAGGGTCGGACACCGCCCCGCTCAGAGCCGATTGCAGCAGGTCCAGGAACGCGTCCACCTCCTGGACGTCGTACCCGCGGAAGACGATCCGGAACTGTTGAGCGGCGATGTCGGCGGGCGCGATGGTCAAGGCGTTGCTCCTTCACGTGCGGTCACGGGCCAGGCGTCATGGATCGGACGCTCCGACGGCGCTCGTGATACCTCGGGCTCGGAATGCACCTGGCTCGGAGTCCTGACCGGATCCCCGCGACCGGCCGGTGCCCGCAAGGTCGACGCGCCGGGATCAGGGTCGGCTCAGCCCTCTTACCGGGCACGATCAGGGCCGAGGGGCCACATGGCGCACGACCTGCTCGCCATCGTGGTGCACCCTGCTCCGAGGCATGCCCGATGGCTCGGTGTAGGTCACACTGGCCTCGCGCTGGTCGACCCGGATCAGCACGACGGTGGCCGGGTCGTAGCCCAGGACCGTGCACACCAGCGCGAACAGATCGACCTTCATGCTGCCCCCAGTACGGGTCTGCCTACCGGACCTATCTGAGCCTGGCGGCCACCGTGCTGATACTCCCCAGCGACAGCACCTTCGGTCCTCGACCCGCGCGAGAGCCGATGACATCCCCGGAGCCCGAGTCGCCGACCCGGCGGGCGGGCGGCTCAGGTCTTCGATGCGACGCAGACGTGTCCCCCGAGTCCGCGCGGGGGTGCCGCCGGCCACCGGTGGGCACGGCGGTAGGCAGGCGTATCACCGCACGGCGTCGCGGACGATGAGCCGGAGCTGTCCGACCCGTCCTGGATCTGACGGACGCTCGGTTTGGGCCACTGCGAGGTCCCGCGGGGGCCGTGGTGTCACGGTAGTGGTGATCTTCGAACTCGATCGGCGGGCAGTAGCCGATCGCGGAGTGCAGGCGTTTGGTGTTGAACCAGTGCACCCAGGCTGCGGTCTCCCTTTCCACGTCGTTGCGGCCGGTCCAGGACCGTTGCCGGTCGATCAGTTCGGTCTTGAACAGGCCGATCGACGATTCCATCAGCGCGTTGTCCAGGGCGTCGCCAACCGACCCCGATTGAGCCGGCGATGCCCGCCTCGAGCAGAGCCTCGGTGAACGCCTAGAGACGTGTACTGCGACCCGGCATCGGAGTGATGGACCAGGCCGGTGGCGATGCAGGCAGCATTCCCCCGCCGGCGGGTGAACAGCGCCTGCTCCAGCGCGCTCATCACCAGCGGAGTCGTCTTCGAGCAGCTGACCCGCCGGCCCAGGATCCGGCGGGAGTAGACGTCGGTGACGAAGGAGACGTAGACGAACCCGGCCAGCGTCCACACGTAGGTGAAGTCCGCGACCGACCACTGATCCGGCCGCGACGGGGTGGCCCACGCGCGGTCAACCAGGTCCGGATGCCGCGGCGCCGTCTGATCCCGTCGGGTGGTGATCGTGGTCCGGCGACCGCGACGCACGCCGTCGAGGCCAGCGACGCCCATCAGCCGGCCGACCTGATCCCGGCCCCACGGCTGCCCCGCACGTCGGGCGGCGTGCCACAGTTTGCGCACCCCGTAGAGGCCGCGGTTCGCCCGGTGCAGGTCGACCAGGGTGTTCGCGGCCCAGGCGTCGGCCAGCTCGGCAGCCGAGACCGGGCAGGCCACGCGCTCGTAGTAGGTGCTCGGGGCGATCGGCAGGCCGTGCTCGGAGAGCACCCGGCAGATCGGCTCGACCCCGAACCGGTCCTTGAACGCGGCGATGTCGTCGATGACTACCTGAGTCGGCGGTCGAGCTCCGCCTGGGCGAGAAACGCGGACGCGGTCTTGAGGATCTCGTTCGCCCGGCGTAGTTCGGCGACCTCCCGGCGCAGCGCCTTGAGCTCAGCCGATGCCTCGGTCGTCACGCCCGGGCGCACGCCGGTGTCGATCTCCTCCCGCTCGACCCAGTCGCGCAAGGTCGCGGGGTTGCTATCCAGCACCGCGCCCACGGCGCGGCGGGCGGTCAGCTCGTCGATCGGCTACGCAGCGCTCAGCCGGTTCCGCGCTCCGGAGGACCGCCGGCCAACGAGCGGAGGAGGCGATCGAGGTCGTCCATCCCGAGCGGCTTCGTCAGATGCCGGTCGAACCCGGCCTCACGGGCTCGCGCCCCGTCGTCCTCCCGGCCGAAGCCGGAGACGGCGACGAGGCCGGTCGCGCGGTGGATCGGCGAACTGCGCAGCCGCCGGGCCACCTCGTAGCCGTCGATGCCCGCGCCGAGCGCGATGTCGCAGAGCACCACGTCGAAGGGGTCCTGCGCGGCAGCCAGCCCGCGCTCGCCGCTGGACGCGAGCGTCACCTCGTGTCCGAGCTCCCGCAGCAGGAAGCCGTAGAAGCGGGCCAGATCCTCGTTGTCGTCGATCACCAGGATGCGCAGCGACGCCGTCGGCGCAGCGGTCGCGGGCGCGGGGGCGTGATCGGCGCCGTCGTCCGATGGCGTGAGGACCGGGAGCCGGACGGTGAACGCGGCGCCTCCGACGGCCGGGTCGCTGTGCGCGGTCACCGTGCCCCCGTGCGCAGCGACGACGCCGCGGACCACGGCCAGACCCAGGCCGAGACCCTCGGGGCCGCCCCGCCCGGGATCGGCCGCCCGGGTGAAGGGCTCGAACAGCGAACCAGCCAGATCCGGGGGCAGCCCCGGCCCGGTGTCGCGGACGCACAGTTCGGCGACGTCTCCGTGGCGGGCGAGCTCCACGGTGATCGCCGCGCCGGCCGGGGTGTACTTGTAGGCGTTGTCGAGCAGGTTGGCGACGGCCTGGGCGAGTCGCACGGCATCCCCGCTGACCATCACCGGCCTGCTCGTGAGGTGCAGCCCGACCGGCCTGCCCGCGGTGCCACGGGCGGCCCCGGTGTCGTGGACGGCCTGCTCGACCACCGCGCGCAGGTCGATCCGCCGTCGCTGCACCGCCAGACGGCCGGCGAGACCGCGGGCCGCGTCGAGCAGGTCATCGCTCATCCGGGTCAGCGCCCCACTCTGGCGATCGAGCACCTCCATAGCCGGGTGCCCGGCCAGGTCGAGCGCCAGCACGTCAAGCGCCGCCCGTACCGCGGCAAGAGGATTGCGCAGCTCGTGCGACAGGGTGGCCAGGAACTGGTCTTTCGAGCGGGTCTGCGCCCGCAGGGCCGCCGTGGTCATCTCGAGCTGGTCGTTGAGCTCGCGCAGGCGCTGGTTCGCGTCCTGCACCTCGCGGGCCCGGGTGAACAGGTCGGCCTCCATCTGCTCCAGCCGGGTCCACAGCGCGTCCTCGCGCCGCTGCCGCTCCTGGCCGGCCTGGGAGAGCCGCACCAGATCGGTGACGTCCTGGACCCGGTGAATGATCACGGCCACCCGGCCGTCATCGTCGAGCACCGGGGTGTTCACCGGACTCCAGTACCTCTTGACGAAGGTGCCGTCCGGCCCGCGGACGTCGTAGCGCTGCAGCGCGAGTGCGTCCGGGGAGCCGGTGCGCACCACCGTCTCCAGCGACCGGCGCAGGTTCACCACCCCGTCTGCCAGCGGGTCGTCGGGGTTGTCGGGAAACACGTCGAACATCGGCCGGCCGACCACGGCGTCGGGGTCGATGAACGTGGCCTCGGCGTAGGCCCGGTTGACCGCCACGATCACGAAGTCCGCCGTCATGACCAGGTAGGGCGATGGCGAGGCCTGGAACAGCGCCCGGAAGTCCAGATCGTGTGCCGACGTCATCGCCGGTTCACGGGTCCAGCCGGTAACCGACGCCGCGCACGGTGACGATCCGCGGCGTCGTCACCCCTGCACGCTGCAGCTTTCGCCGGAGCCGGTAGACGTGCTCGGCCACCGTGGACGCGCTCTGCCGGTCCGCGGCTGCACCCCACACCTGCTCCAGCAGCTGCTCCGGCGAGAACACCCGCCGCGGGGAGGCGGCCAGGAAGGCCAGCAGGTCGTGTTCCAGCGGTCGCAACGGCAGGGCCTCGCCTTTGACGGTCGCCTCGTGGGCCGCGGTGTCGATCACCAGGTCTCCCACCACTACCGACGCCACAGGGCGGACGTCCGACGACCGACGCAGCACGGCGCGCAGACGAGCCGCCAGTTCCGGCAGCGAGAACGGCTTGACCACGTAGTCGTCGGCGCCGAGCTCCAACCCCAGAACCCGTTCGCTCTCCCGGCCGCGGCCGGTCAGCACCACCACGGGCACCGCCCGCCCGGACCGTCGCAGGCTCCGCAGCAGGTCCAGACCGTTGCCGTCGGGCAGCCCCAGATCGAGGACGACCGCGTCCACCGCACGGTCGTCGAGCCGCTGCATCCCGGTCCGGCCGTCGCCGGCGAGCACGATGTCGAACCCCTCGCGGCGCAGGAATTCCCCCGCCATCACCGCGAGGTCACGCTCGTCCTCCACCAGGACGACCACCGGGCGGACGAGCGTCCCCACCGCGCTCACCCCCTCCGCCGGATTCGTTGATCCGACGTTGACCCGGCGACCGGACTCCTCCCATCCGGGGACCGTACAACCGGACTGGTGGGTCGCATGCCGCTCCGCATGTGATGGGGCAGGTCCGGCACCGACCCGCCCGGCCCGGATCCCCCGGACCCGCCACCGCGCCGAGTGCCCGCTCGCGCTTCGTCCACCGGAGCGAATCACGATGACACGTTCCGACCTTCCGGCCCGTGCTGTTCCTGCCCCGGGCCACCCTCGCGACGAGGGCGCGACCCAGCAACCGGTCGAGTGCGCGCCCGGCGGAGCCGGCCAGCCCGTCGACGCGCGGGTCGCTGGGGCGAGGGATGCGCGCCGACGCGCCGACGAGAAACGCCGGGCCGCCCAGGAGGCCGCGCGCGATGCGCGGCTGGCGCGGGAGAAGGTCGACGCGATACACGAGCGGGTCGCGCTGCTCAAGCTCCGGGTCCTGGCCCGGTCCGCCGCCAAGGGCGTGCACCGCGGTGCCGATCAGACCAAAGGCCGTGCCGTGGCCACTAATCCGGACCCGCCCCCTGCGAACCCCGCCGAGGCGCTGGAGCGATTGGGACGGCTGTCCCTGCGCGAGTTGTCGATGGACAGCCTGCTGCAGACGGTGGCCGAGCTCACCAAAGCCGTAATGCCCGGTGACCCCGAGGCCTCGGTGGCCTTCCTGGTCCAGGACCGCCCCACCACGCTGGGGAGCACCGGCCAGCTCGCCGACGACCTCGACGAGCGCCAGTACGAACGTGACGACGGACCGTGCCTGCACGCCGCCCGCACCGGTCACATGATCCTGATCACCGACACCCGCACCGAGACCCGGTGGCGGGACTACCTGCCACGTGCGGTCGAGTGCGGCTGCCTCAGCTCCCTGTCGGTCCCGCTCCCCATCGACCGGGAAGACCAGGTCACCGCGGCGCTGAACATCTACGCCCGCCAGGCCGAAGTCTTCGATGAGGACAGTCGTGCGGTCGCTGGCCGCATCGCGCCCTACGCCGCCGTTGCCGCCGGCAACCTGCACCTCTACCAGCGCGCCCGGGACAAGGCCGACAACCTGCAGAGGGCGCTCGACTCCCGCGGGGTCATCGACCAAGCCAAAGGCGTGCTCATCGAGCGCTACCAGCTGACACCCGGCCAGGCCTTCCAGCTGCTGGTCCGGGCGTCGATGGACAGCAACCGGAAGCTGCGCGACGTCGCCGACCACCTCATCCACGCCGGCAAGCTCCTCGGGACGGCGCCGCACGGCGACGACGGCCGCCGCGGCCTCCGCCGCGGGCACCGCGGCCGAGAAGGCTCACGGCACTCCTGATCAGCCGCTGGGGTCACCCGGGTGGCTCACGCGGTGAGGCCTCGCCGGTCCAACCACGAGCCGGCGGGGCCGCCCAGGACGCCGGGGCAACAACGGGTAGCTGCGCGGCGGGTGACGTCCCTGGAAGTGGTGTAGCTGGTCGCAGGTCTTGAGCTCGTCGGCGAAGTGCTGGCGTGCGAGAGGCCACCGCGTGGATCTTCTGCGTGACCCCGCCAAGGAACACTCGGAAGAGAAAGGCCACGCGACAGCCCTGGACCAGTCTGCCCTGCTCGAGTTGCTCGAGGCACTGAAAGTTGCCGACGCCAGGGGGTCAACTTTCGACCGTCGTTGACAGCCGGGTGCACTTCATGCGCAACGTGGTCGCCCGCGTGCCCAAGAGCAACGCGGAGATGGTGGCCGCGGCCATCCGCACCGTGTTCGCCCAACCGGATGCCGAGCACGTGCACACCGCTGCACTGCTGCGGCCGGCCGGCGCCGTCCTGGTCGAGGCGCACCACGAATGGCAGGTCGCCGACCGCCGCTACCTCTCCGAAGGCTCCATGGCCCAACTCCACCGCCCGCAGCGGTCAGACGAGGAGGTGGCACAGCCGGCCCTGATGGCGTCATGGTCCCAACCGCAGAAGCTCTCCGCGGCCACGAGCTACATCACGACCGGGGACATCACCCACCGAGCCATGTCGACGCCACTGTCACTGAGCAAGGCGCAAGATCAGGTGCCACACACCTGATGCTCACTGGGGGCAGGCAGGTCCTCGGGCGACATCCCGGAATTTGTGGACCGCTCCCCTGGATGGTTCCTGAGCGGGACAACCACATAACCCAACGCTGGGGGTTCGATGGGGTTCACTGTCCGAGTTCTCGAATTTCAGGCCTCTGACCTGCGGTTCTGCTGCCCCGATTGGACTCGAACCAATAACCGTGCGATTAGCAGTCCACGGGGACGAGGTTCGCGACCGTTCACTACCGCACGAATGGCGGGTCAAAGACCTCCCCGAGACGGCCAGGACCGTCCCGAACGAGCCTGGACGACGACCGGTGGCGCGCAAATTGGCACACCGCGCCGAGGCATCCCGCGCAGTAGCTGCATCTCGGGGTCCGACCGAAAGGATCCAGACAGGCTGCCGCACGCTCCAGTTGCCACCGCCGGACGCCCAGCGTTGCAGTGTGAAGCGCCCGGCGAATGCGGGGGGATGGCGCCGGTCATTGCCTTAGCGCGCGGGCAGTCGCCGGATCACCGTGTTGCGCTGATTCCGCGAAACCCCGTCCTCCGGGAGGACTGAGGCACGTCATCCCGTTTTCGCGGACGCGGAGTCCGGCGGGCTAGCCGCGCTCGCCAGTCGGAAATGCCGGATGCGAAGCACAGGCTGAGCGCCCTTACGCGCACTGCGCTCGCGCCCATGGCCGCCCTCGGGCGGCCATGGCCGACTAATGGGCGCAGATAGTTCGCGCGCCACGAGGCCGGTGTGGTGAGGAGTGTCCCTCCCAGACCTGGTGCACAGGCCGTCTCCCAACCGGAGGGCGGAACATTGATCAGGTTCCGTCGTCCCGGTCTTGTCGTGGACCGCATGGCCTATCCCCCGAACAGCAGAGCCGGACACCGCACGATCCACTACCACGCGCCGAAACTCCGGCGGATAACCACGCTTGTCCGCCGCCGGCTTGCGCGATCGACCAGGGGTCACAACCGTACCCGGGGGTGTCCCGGGCTGCGGCTCCCCAGACAGGGGCAGTGGGGCGCTTGCTCTCGTGTAACGCAGAAATGACGGGGCGGTGACGCGACGCTCGGAGACTGGTTGGGGACGCGAATGGGCGTCTGGCTCAATGATGGTTGTGGTGCCATGCGACCTCGAACACGCCTTGCCACCGTGGCGAATGGCTTGGCTCACGAGTGCCTGATAGGCGGAGACGCTACTCCGACCCGCCTCGCGTGTTGGCGGGTCCGACCATGAATCGTCATGAGGCCGATCTGGAGTTCGTGCTCCGGTGGCATCGGGGTAGCGATCAGTTCGACCTGAGTCTCGCCTACGACGACCCGTCGAACCCTTTCGACCGGCGCGACCTCGTGCACGATCCGATCACGATCGACACCACGAAACTCGGCCTCGTGTCGGACAACGAGCCGGAGTACGGCAAGACGCTCACCGGAATGCTCTTCGCTTCGGAGCAGGCGCACACGTTCTTCACCGAGTCTCGCGCCGCGGTGTCCGCGCGAGGGTTGCCTTTGCATCTGCGCCTACACCTCGACCCGCAGGCCCCTCGTCGGTTCCACGCCGTGCGCTGGGAGTGCCTGCGCGATCCGGACCACGGGGAGCCGATCGCCACGACGCCGAACGTGTTGCTGTCGCGCTACCTCACCAGCGCCGTGTGGCGCCCTGTCGCTCCACCTCCGCGCCATGATCTCAAGGCCCTCGTGGTGGTTTCAAATCCCAGCGACCTCAACCGGTACCGGCGTGACGGGAAGCCCCTCCCTGCCGTCAAGGTGGACGAGGAGCTGGAGCGAGCCCGGAATGCCCTTGCAGGCATGGAAATTGTCGAATTCGCTTCGCGCGGAAGCGCCACACTGGACGCGGTGACGGCGGCGCTCGACGCGGATGTCGACGTTCTCTACCTGGTTTGCCACGGCGCCTACACGCGGGATGAATCGCGGCTCCTCCTGGAGCAGGAGGACGGCACCGCCGACGAAGTGAACGGCGGCGTCCTCGCCGACCGTATCGCCAACCTCGGGCATCGGCCGACCCTCGCCGTGCTCTGCTCATGCCAGTCCGCCGGTGATGGGCAGCCCTTGACGAGCACCTCGGACGAGGGGGAGCTGTCCGCGCTGGGCCCCCGCCTCGCCGCCGCCGGTGTAGCTGCGGTCGTGGCCATGCAGGGCAACATCTCCATGGAGACCGCGGAGAGATTCCTCATCGAGTTCTTCCGCTCCCTCGGCGTCGACGGGGTGGTGGACCGTGC
The DNA here is from genome assembly GCF_059428245.1 of Geodermatophilus sp. SMS 5-13. Classification (NCBI taxonomy): domain Bacteria; kingdom Bacillati; phylum Actinomycetota; class Actinomycetes; order Geodermatophilales; family Geodermatophilaceae; genus Geodermatophilus; species Geodermatophilus sp. SMS 5-13. The sequence goes on along the minus strand of NZ_CP165729.1, from coordinate 1,711,685 downwards.
GGTGGCCTCGGCGCGCAACAAGGTGCGGGAGACGCACGACTGGTGGGTGCCGGTGCTGTTCTCTCGACTGCGCAGCGGGCGCACCTACTATCACCCTGGGTTCACCGAATCCGCCGATTACTGGTTCGAAGCGCTGAACGGCAAGATCGAGTTCGGGCAATGCACGCCGGTCGTCGGATCGGGGATGTCCGACGAGCTTCTCCCGTCCCGCGAGGTCGTCGCCCAACGCTGGGCGGACCGGTGGCAGCTGCCGATGACGGTCTACGCGCGCAACGAACTCGCAAAGGTCGCCCAGTACCTCCGGGCCCGAACCTCCCTGGACACCCCCCGCACGGAGTTGCGCCGGTTCGTCCTCGCCGAGTTCAAGAAGCAATGGGGCGAACAGCTCCCGAAGGAGCTGTTCGACCCGCTCCGACTGCCCGAGCTGTTCCGCGAGGTCGCCGCGCTGCATCGAAGGAAAGACGGCAACGACCCTTACCGCCTCGTCGCGGGTCTCCGCCTACCGGTGTACGTGACGACGAGCTGGTCTGACCTGCTTGAGGACGCGCTGCGGGAGGTTGACCGGGAGCCCGTCATAGCGTCCTTCGACTGGCGCCGCGACCGCGACGTGCATGGCGCGATCGAGTTCGACGAAAAGGACCTCCGCCATCCATTGGTGTACCACCTGTTCGGCAGGCTGGAGGACCCGGAGTCCATCGTGCTGACGGAGGACGACTACTTCTCCTGGCTGATCTCCTGGGTCCGGGCCGACGCGCGCATCCCTAACGCGGTTCGCGAGGCGCTCACCAGTCGATCGCTGTTGTTCCTCGGTTACCGGTTGGACGGCTGGGAGTTCCGCGTCCTCTATCAGGGGATCAAGAGCTTCCCCGGCAGCTCTCGCCTGAAGGACTACGTGCACGGGGCGGTGCAATTCCGGCTGGAGGACACGCCGGACATCGAGCCGGAGGCAGCGCAGGACTACCTGCAGTCCCTGTTCGCGGAACCCAGGCTCGCCATCTACTTCGGTGGGAGCTACGACTTCCTGCGCGAGCTCGACAAGCGCAGGCGGAGCGCAGCATGACCACTGCACCGGACAGCGACAATCCCTACGTTGGGCCGCGCGCCTTCCGCAAGGGGGAGGCCTTGCCCGGACGTGACCGGGAGGCGAGTGGCCTCATCGGAAAGCTGCTCGCGGAACGGATCTTGCTACTGCACTCCCCCTCGGGCGCCGGCAAGACTTCGCTCATCCAGGCCGCGGTGGCTCCCCAGATGGAGGCCTCCGGGTTCCAGTTGTGCGTGCGAACCACACCGACGCTGGCCGGGCTCCGCGTCGGCACATTGCCACCGGACGGCCTGGCCGTCGGCAACCGTTACGTCATGAGCACCGTCCTGGGCCTGCTCCCGCGCGATGAGCCGGCACAGCTGGCCGATCTCAGCCTCTCCAACGCCCTCGACCTCGTCAGCGAGGGTGCCGCGGCATCGGCGTACCAGCTGCTGATCTTCGACCAACTGGAGGAGGTCTTGGTCCTGGACCCCGCGGATCGCGACGCCAAGCTGGAGTTCTTCAAGCAGTTGGGCGAGGCACTCGACGCGCAGCGCCGATGGGCTCTGTTCGCCATCCGCGAGGACTACATGGGCGGCCTGGACCGGTTCGCCCGGTACCTTCCCACCGAGCTGCGCACCCGCTACCGGCTCGACTTCCTCGAACGTGAGGCGGCGCTCCAGGCCATCTGCCGTCCCGCAGCCGACCGAGGGGTCACCATCACCGAGGACGCCGCGCTGACGCTCTTCGACGACCTGCGCAAGGTGCGCCGGCAGGGCAGCCAGCACGCCGCGGAGAAGGTGCCCGGCCCCTACGTGGAACCAGTGCAGCTGCAGGTTGTCTGCCACCGCCTCTGGCGACGTCTGCACGACACGTCCGGCGGCAGCTTCGACAGCATTAGCGCGGAGCAGATCAAACCGTTCCGGGACGTCGAAGGAGCGCTGAGCGCGTATTACTCCGAGGCGGTTCAGGAGACCGCCCGGAAGAGCGGTGTCGCCGAGACGGTGATACGGGACTGGTTCGAAACCGAACTGATAGACGAGCGCATGCTGCGCCGCCAAAGTCCCGTAGGCCCGGACACCGGCGATCCCCAGCTCACCGACAAGGTCATGCACAAGCTAGAGCGACGCTACCTCGTGCGGGCCGACGTCCGAGCCGGCACCACATGGTGGGAGCTGAGCCACGACCGCATGATCGAGCCCCTGCTGGCGGACAACAACAAGTACCTGAGCGAGGTGCAACAGCTGGCGCGCAATTGGCAGCGCACCGGTCGCGACCGGACCCTCCTGCTTACCGGCGACCAGCTGCACGCGGCGAAGCGCAAGGTCGCCGAGCGGCACGAAGACCGGACAGCCGCGGAGAGGGCTGAGCGCGAGTTCGTGGTCGCGTCCCAGACCGCGAACAAGGAGGCGCGCCTGCGCCAGCGGGCCAACACCAAGGTCGCCGGTCTCACGGCTCTTGCTGTCCTCGAAGCGGTGGCGATCACATGGCTGGCGCTGAGACGACACCGACTGAGGGGAGCGGGCGCGTGACAGATGAGCTGCACGTCAACGGCGTCGACGGCACCACCGGCAACTACCTCGTGCCGCCCATGGACCTGCACGTCGTCGCGCAGGCGATCCAGGGCGAGACGTTCGCCCGCGACCAACTGAAGGAGCTGTACGACCGCCGGAACAGCCGACGGCCGGACTTCGGCGTGGTGTACGGGCAGGACCCGGAGGACCTCGCGCAGGCCGGCTGGGCCTTGGTCGCCGCCGAGCAGACCGACCCCGCGGTCCTCGAGGCGCTGGAGCCGTTGCTCTCGCTCCGGGAGAGTCAGGCCGGGAATCGGTTCCAACGACGAACCGGGGCGAAGGGACACCGGCGGGGACAGAGCAAGCGCGACTTCCTGGCGAGGGTCGGCGTGGCTTCGTCCTCTGCGGCCAACCCGGAGAAGTTTCCCTACTACGTCCTGCTCGTCGGCGGCCCGGAGGACATCCCGTTCGAATTCCAGTACCAACTGGACGTTCAGTACGCCGTCGGCCGCCTCAGCTTTGACACACCGGACGAGTACGCCTGCTATGCCGCGTCCGTGGTGCGCGCCGAGCAGCCGGGGCCAGAGGACCGCCCGCCGACGCACGCCAGCCACGTTTCCCTCTTCGGCCCGGAAAGTCGCGCAGACCGCGCCACCAAGCTCAGCGCTGAGCAGCTCGTCACCCCCCTTGCCGGAGAAATCCAGCCCGCGCGGCCGGTCGACCCCGTGATCGGACGTGAGATGGCCACCAAGGAGCGGCTGCTCGAACGGCTGTGCGGAGACATGGCGCCTTCACTGCTCTTCACCGCCACCCACGGCGTCGCGTTCCCCTGCGGTGACGCGCGCCAGGAGGACACTCAGGGCGCACTGCTGTGCGCTGACTGGCCGGGGCCGCTGCTGTGGCGCCAGTCTCTGCGCGATGACTTCTACGTCGCGGCCGCAGATGTGCCCGACGACTCGAGGCTGACCCCGGACATCGTGTTCGCCTTCGCCTGCTACGGCGCGGGCACTCCGCGGACCGACGATTACGCCCGCTTGCTGGGTGTACCCGACACCCCGCCTGCGCACCGGCCGTTCATCGCCAGGTTGCCGCAGCGGCTGCTCGCTCATCCCCGAGGCGGGACGCTGGCGTTCATCGGGCACATCGAGCGGGCGTGGGGGTGCTCCTTCTCATCGCCGGGAGTGAAGGACGCACGCGAGACCTTCTGGTCCGCGCTCCAGGCATTGATCGAAGGCAGGCGCGTCGGCCATGCGATGGAGTTCTTCGACGAGAGGTACGCGACGCTCGCCGCCGAACTGAACGACAACCTCGACAGTGCGCGGAACTTCGAGCGCGTGCTCGACGACCAGGCCATCACGGGTCTGTGGACGGAGAACAACGACGCACGTAGCTACGTCGTCCTTGGCGACCCGGCAGTGCGGCTGACCGAGACGCGTCGCGCAGACGAGCAATTCTGACCAGGAGCGCTGGTTCGACAGATGGCAGCAGGACAGGCCTCGATCCGTCGCCGACCCTGACTGAAGTCATGAGGGCCGTGTGCCATGGTGCGGCACTTCGGCGACCGTTCCCCGAGCCGCAAAGGCCGCATTCCGGGCGGCGGATTGCGGTGTCGACCTCGACAATGGAACCCCGACGCAGAGCCTTATAGCGGTCTCGGGCACGCGGGACTGCTATCGCCTCTGCAGGACGAGGAATCCGTTGCTCGGCAGGCGCACTTGCAGACGCCCCTCCGCCGCCGGGATGGCAGCCCCGAAGTTGCCGACATTCCGCCCACCGTAAAGGTGTGAGTCGCTGTTGAACGTCTCCTGCCACATTCCCGAGGGAAGTCTGCTGCTGTCGGCATGGACGACGTATCCGTCGAGGAAGGGGTGGTTGTTGAGGCTCGCGAGCACTAGAACCTCGATCTGACCGGATCTTCTCGTGAACGCGATCACCCTGCGCTGCCCGTCGACGTGGACGATGTCGACATGCCGCGACCGGACCGCGGCGTTGGCTCGTCGCAGCCGGATGAGGTCCTGGTAGAAGCGGAACATCGCCGCGCCGGCTCCGCTCCGCTCGCCGCTCAGATCCTCCTTGCTGTCGTCGATGTTGTCGTAGCGGTAGGACTTTTGCGCCACCACCTCCTCACCCATGAAGAACATCGGAGTTCCGGCCGACAGGATCGACAGCCCGGCGACCACCCTGCATCGAGCCTCGGCGTACTCCCTGGTAACACCCCACAGCGGGGCGCGGCCCACCGCCACGGTGCTGGTGCGCGCGGAGCCGCTCGCGTTGCCTGCCTCGTCGTGGGACTCGTGGTAGGTGATCTTGTCGAACTGCGTGCGCCACAATGCGTCGGCGAAGGTCTCCAGGCGCAGGGGCCTGTCGTCACCCAGACCGGCGTCGTGCAGCAGCCGAGCCGCCCCACCTGCCATGTCCGAGTCACCGATCAGGTCGTGGTAGTACTCGGCGAACCACGTCGAGTCGAAACCCAGCCCCCCGACGGCAGGCGGCTGAGTCACTGCGCTCCAACCGCTGTGGTCCTCGGCGATCAACAGCACCGATGGGCGGACCGTCTTGAGCGTGCGGCTCCATTCGCGCAGCAGCTTCTGTCCGAAGAGGTTGGCGCTACCCAGGTTCCGCTTGTCCGCCCTCAGTGTGTTGTCCCGGTGCATCGCCTGGGTCAGGTCGACCCGCAGCCCGTCGACGTGGAACTCCTCCACCAGCTGCAGTGCGCTGCCGACGAACAGGCGCCGCACCGGTTCGGCCCAGTAGCGCGGCGCGTCACCGGACGAGCCGTTCTCGACGTAGCCGTCACGCGGATCCGGGTAGTCGGTGCTCCTGCCCTCATACCAGTAGTAGATGTTCTCCTCATCCGCAGACGAGTCGTAATGCGATTCCGCCCGCTCGGCGGTCATATCGAAGTGGTTGTACACGACGTCCTGGATCACGGCGATGCCCCGGCGGTGGCACTCGCGCACGAAATGCTTGTACTTGTCCCGTCCTCCTGCGCTCGATTCGATCGCGAAGTGGTGGGTGTCGCCGTAGCCCCAGCTGAGGTCGCCGGAGAACTCGGCGAGTGGCATCAATTCAACCGCGGTCACGCCCAGTTCGCGCAGGTGGTCGAGCAGCCTCATGGCGTCCGCGAGGGTGCCCGGCCCCCCGCGGGGATACCCGAGGGCGCCCACGTGCAATTCGTAGATCACCAGGTCTTCGACCCGAGTCGGTACGGGACGCTCGACGCTGAACTCGTCGCGCCAGAAGTCGTCGTCCCCGATGAGCCGCGGCGGTGAGGTCGTCGGCTCGAACTCTTCGCGGACCCGGTCGGGGTCGATGACGACGCTGCAGCTGACCGTGCCGTCGAGACTCCGGAGATCGCCGTCCCATGCGCCGCCGGCAGGGTTCGTGCTGCCTCGGCCGGCCTGCCACCGGGAGTAGATGTCGGTGCGGAAGCGCATCTGGCCTGATGGGCTCTCGATCCTGAACATGTAGGGCCTACCTGTGAACCGGCCGAAGTCCGGCTCCGGCGTGCTCTCCCAGATGTCCCCCGGGCCGCGGACGAGCGGGATCGCCGGCATGCCCGGGTCGATCCCCGACCCGTCATCTCCGATGTAGCCGCGGTCAGGCCGCCCGAAGACGACGTCGACCCTGTGGGCGTGGGGCGCCCACAGGGCGAAGCGCACGCCCGGCTGTGCCGGCGGAACGGAATAGGCCTTCTGCGCGCCGAGGTGCCGCCCCCAGGTCAGGAGATAGCGGACCTCCCTGCTTGCGCCCGCCGCGGGAAGACGGAACTCGCAGTGACGCTCTTGCGAGTCGGCGAGGGGCACCTCGGTGCAGATCCCCCAGACGTTTGCCCCCGAAGGCCCGTCGAGGCGGACTCCCCATCGGACCGGCCGCCCCGCCTGCGCGTCGTCGAACTGCACCGTGGCAGCGAACGCGGGACAGCCGTCATCGGCCACGACGTCATCCATCGCAATCTCGGCCCACTGGTTCCAGTCCCCGGTGAGCCGGGCGTTTCGGAAGATCGGCCGAGTGAGCCCGGTCAGATACCTGAATTCCACGGTGATCAAGGCGCTGCCTTCCGGGCCAGTCCGTCGCGATCCCCAAGCGGATCTCGGGAGATGTGCAAGAACGATGCTTGTGGCCAGCCGTCAGTTCGGCGTCACCCCGCCGTCACGAGGCCGGGAGCCCGCCCCTCACTCACCGGCGGGCTCTCCGTCCGGCCGCTCGATGTCGTCCGCGGAGACAACCGCAAAGGCACGTGCCGGTCCCGAAACGATGACGACCGGTCAGACGGTGCTTGAGAGGCGAACGCGCCGCTCAGCTTGCCCGCGATGGCCGCGGGCACCGAGCCACCGCTGGCGGTGTCAGTTCGAATCCGTCAGCGGAAGCCCGGCCCCCGCCATGAGGGTGCCGTCGAGGACGCCGCTGGGGCTGACCGACAACAGGCACTCGGCAACCAGGCTGCTGTCGGCCTCCGGCACGGTCGATCCTCCGCGCCGCCGGTGGTCACGTCAGGAGGTCCCCAGGGCCTGCTGGACGAGGAGCCTGACCACCTGCTGGGTCTTGGGTTCCTGATCCTCCGCCGGCGCTAGACCCAGCGCGGCGAGGTGGGCCGAGAGCGCCTCCTGCGTGGCCAGGGCCTCGCCCAGGTCGGCGACGGCGGAGACCTCCAGGAAGTCGAGCGTCCCGACGGTCCACCGTTCGGCCCGGAGGTCGAGCCCGGCCGGCGTCCCGTCCACCGCTCCCCACCGCGTCGCCAGGACCGGCGGCAGCAGCGTGAGAGCTCCGACGTTGATCCGCACCGGGGCGCAGTCCCGGAGGAAGTCGAGCTGGGCGGCCACGAAGAGGTCCTCCACGTCGCGCCGTCCCGCTGCAGTCTCCGCGATGAGCCCCGCATGGCGGTCGGCGGAGTGCGACACCGCCAATGTCCGGCGGTCCCCGGCCCAGTCCGCCTCGATCTTCACGTCCCAGTCCTCGCCCTTGGTCGCGGTCAGCCACTGGTCGGTCATCTGGGACCGACGGCCCGGCCGCAGCTTGACCGTCGTGTCGTCCTTGCCGTCCGGCTTGTCCCGCACTCGGAGGATCACCCCCGCATCGAGCAGCGGTGTGGCAGGTGAGGTACCTGCCGCGACGTCCTCGCAGAAGTGGATCCGCCACTGCGGTCGGCCGGACGGTAGGCCGAGCGCGGCGACGGCCGCCTCGGTCTGCTCACCGCCGAGGGTCACCTTGATCTCGACGCGGTCGAGTCGCATGTCACCCACCTCGTCCGTCGGTGCTCCGTCGCGGCGGGCCGGGTCGGCGTCGCGACGTGCGCGGGACGATAGGCGGGAGCCGTCACTGGCCTGTCACGGCTCCGTGACGACCGAGCGGTAGCTCGGCAAGGCACGCAGCGCACCACCGCGACCGTCCTCCTGCTCGCTGAACCGGTCACAGGCGTAGCCGTTCGCCGCGTCTCCCGAGGAGAACGGACCGTCCGGGGACGGGAAGCTCATCGCCCCCATCACGGCAGGCGCCACCCGCGGTACCGGCTCCGTTCGTCGAGGTCTGGCACGGGCGGGCCGCCGAGCTCGCGGAATCGGCGCGGGCCAGCCACCTCGACGCGCGTCCGGTGGCTCTGCAGCTGCTGCGGCTCTGCGGGGAGCCGGCAGTCGAGTGCGATCGCGCGGCACCGCGGCGCGGTCGGGTCGCCGGCGTCGTGCGCGAGCGCCCACCAACTCCCGTCCCCGCGGACGATGCCGGCGAGACCGGGCCGGGGCGGTGTCCGGAAGCCCTCGACGTTGTTCGCTTTTCCGCGTCCCGGCGGGGCACCGGTCCAGGCGTCGACCACTTCGCCCGAGGCCGTCGTCACCCGGACGCGCAGCAGGATGGCGGTCCCCGCGGGCGACGCGACGAGCCCGAGCCAGAAGGCCTCGCCCGCCGGACACGACACGACCAGGTGCCGCGGCGAGCGCTCGAGCAGCGGGAGGGCACCCCAGCTCGACGGCAGGTCGGAGACCACGCCGGCGGGCGGGTACGGGTAGCGCTGGAAGGAGACCGACAGCGCCGGCGCCAGGGGGTACTCGTACATCAACCCACCGGCGGGCCTCCCCGCTGTGCGGCGGCGCGGTCCGCCCACAACGCAGCAGCGGCGTTGGCCGGCAGGTGGAGCCGGGTAGCGGCGGCACGGACGGCCTCCGGAAGCGGCTCGGTGGCGGTGACCGGGACCGCCGGAGCGAAGGGCAGGGCCGCCGCCGGCCCGGCGGTGGGGGCCATAGCCGAGGCCGGGACCGCACCGGTCAGGGTCGCCGCACGTCCATCCCCGTCTTCGACGTACGCGTCTTCGACGTACGCGCTGATCCAGTGAGACAACTGGGCGGCGTGCGCCTCCCTCGTCTCCCCGTCGGCGGCCCACGCGAAGAAGGCCCCCAGCGAGACCGAGGCGTGCACGCGCCGCCACAGGGCGACGGGCACGAGATCCGGCCTCGCATAGCTGGCCTCTGTGACCAGCTGCCAGCTCTCGCGGAACATCGGCGGCGCCGCGAACGGCCGACCGGCGCGCATCGCGGGGTCGGCGCACCGCAGGGACAGCGCCTCCACGTCGGGGTGGTCCGGCCCGACCAGCGTCCGGAGCTTGACGACAGCGGCGTCGAACTGCGCCGTGCGGACCGGATCGGGATCGGTCTTGTCCATGGCGCGCAGCAGCAGGTGGGCCCCGATGATGCCGGCTATCGGGTCTGCGTACTCGGAGAGCAGCAGGTCGGCCAACTGCGCACCGTGACCGACCGCGAGCAGGTCGCGGCCCTGGCCGAGCGCCAGCCGCGCGGCCTCGATCGTCGCGTCCTGCTCCGGGGTGCGGCTGCTTCCGGCGCGCCGCATGAAGACCGTGACGTCGACGATGGCCTCCCGGGCCGGATCGGCGGCGGCCGAGGGCGGGTTGATGCGCTGGACGGCCACCTGCGTCACCCAGTCCGGCGCGGCGACGACGCAGCCCTCGTAGTGGCGCCCGTCGAGCACCTGGCGCAGGAAGTAGGCACCGGGTCGCAGCTCCGCTTCCCAGACCGCCACCGGGTCGACCGCGGTCCGGTGCTCGAGGACGCACTCGTGCGCCATGTCCCCGATGGTCCTGCCGTGCGCGTCGACGACCGGCCCGCCGTCGGCGTCGACGAGGCTGAGGCCCTGCATCGGGTGCGGGGAGGGCGTGCTGGTTCCCATGGACACCGGACCGTTCGGGTCGGTCCAGAGCCGGGCCAGCACGGAGATGGTCGACAGGCCGGGCTCGGGACCGGTGAAGACGCCCTGGCGGTTGGCGGCGTCCTCGAACGGCCCGATGTGGAATTCGTGCGTGGCGGCGGTGCCGGCGATCGGTGCGGGCGAGGCCAGCTGCGGGCCTGGAGGCGGGCCGACGACGGTGTCCCGGTCGAGCAGCACCACCTCATCCGAGCCGGTCGTGATGTCCCGCCCGAATTCGATCCGTACCTTGTAGACGCCCGGGACCTCGCGTTCGTGCAGCTGCCCGGTCTCGCTGAAGATCCGCTCGAACCGGTGATCGGTGACGCTGATCGCCGCTGCCGCGTTGCCGGCCGCGACGTCGAGCGAGAACAGCTCCGCCGCTTCGGGGGGCATGACCGGCGGGCCGGTCCGCGTGACGACTTCGTCCACCGTTCCCGCGCCGCTGACCTGGAAGCCGTGACGCACCCCGGCGGCGGGCACCTCGGCCACGTACAGGCCGCGCAACAGGTCGCCGTGCCACTCGGGATGAGCCAGCGGCTCCGACACCACCCGGGCCAGCGGGCGACCGGTCCAGATCCGCAGTTCCTGACCAACCGCGCCGGCCGGCAGGACCAGGTTCACCCGGAAGGTGGGGCGTGCCGCCAGGCGGCGGAACACCATGCCGTCGTCAGCCCGGACAAAGGGCTGCAGGTCCACCGCCGCGGCGGTGCGCGCACCGACAGGCAGGAACTCCGGCATGACGGTGTACAGGAAGCTGCGAAGGCTCTCCCCCGTCACCCGCCCCCGCTCGTCGGCCGCGCCACCGCGCAGCCCCTGGAGCAGCGTCCAGGTGAACACCCCGTGCACCTGCCCGTCCGGCATCTCGTGCTCGAGGGCGCTCCGTGTCTGGGCGGCGAGCGCGATGAAGGCCGGGCCGGGCACGCCGGTGCCCAGCTTGGGCCGCATCAGCACCTCGTTGACGGGGATGGACTGCTCGTAGTTCATGCAGCTGTCCATCCACAGCACCGTCTCCCGGAACCGCTGGGCCTTGCGGAACCAGCGCATCCAGGCATGCGCGTAGACGTACTCCGGGCTGATCTGCGTCGCGTCGGCTGTGAACAGCGCGCCCTCCTCCAGCACCGGGGAGAACCCGTGCCCAGAGAAGTACAGGTACAGCCGGTTCCCGGGGACGTCGGCAGTCTGCTGTTCCACCCACTTGAGCTCCCGCTCGATCCTCCCCCGGGCAGGCTGCGGGTCGTCCGGGTCGATAGGCGCGAACTGGGCCGACTGCACGAGCCGCACGTTGCCCGGCTCCAGTCCCCCGCCGTCCGGAGCGATCAGCCAGTCGTGGACGGCCCGGGCGTCGTTGTCAGGTCCGGCGAGGTCCGCTGCCACCCCCAGCGTGCTGAGCGCGGGGTACCGGGCGACGCCGACGACCACCGCGAAGTCGGTCATCCTCCGTTTCCCTCCCGCCCCCTCGAGCGGTCCCGGTGCGTCACCACGGGTAGGCCACCCGGATGAACTCCTTGTCCGTCTCCGAGAGGTCCGGGTTCAGTCCCGCCGAGAACCCGTCGAGGGTCCAGGATGCGGGGATCGGGTACATCATGATCGACAGCGCGTCGACCGGTGTGCTCGTGAGCTCCGCCGGGTCGTAGCGCTTGAAGATGTTGTTCTCGATCGTCTGCGGTCCCCAGCTGTTCGGCGGGCGGGAGAGATCGGCCTCGACCGCGGGACGGTTCCACTCGATCGGCCGGTTGGGGTTCTGGTGCTCGTGGATGAGCCCGAGCGCGTGCCCGAACTCGTGCAGGACGACCCGCCGCACCTCCTCCTCCTCGGAGTCGGGCGTCAGCCAGCCGTAGTTCATCGTCGGCTCGGGCGCCGGGATCTGCTGGCACATCGTGCCGAGGTAGGACCAGGAGCCGTTCCCCTGCTGGAAGGCGACGCGGACGTCGGCGTCCCCGTTGTCGGTGAACCTCAGCCCCAGGTTGGCCATGTCCGGGCCGACCCATTCCTGCGCGGCCGCGGCGACGCGCTTGTGCAGGTCGCCCTCCCCCTCCAGAAAGCGCACGGTGATGTCGGTTCCGGGCTGCCACTTGAACTGGTTGAGCAGCGCGGCTCTGGTCTTGCCGGCGGACTCGGCCGGCATGGGGACCATGCAGAAGAACCTGGGGTTCTGCTCGGACATCGGTAGGCCTCTCTCGCATCAACGGGCAGGGACGGTGCGCCCGCCGGGAGCCGTCCGGCGGCTCGATCTGGACGGCAACGGCCTCGGCAGGTTCGACGACGGCCGGCGGAAGGTGTCGGCGTCTCGCCGACGACCTGGCCCGGCGGCGCTGCACACCGTAGGAACAGGCGCGTCACTCGGGCATCACCGGTCCGTCACCCGGGGTCCGGCGGTGGGTCCGGCCCACCGGCCTCGAGCAGCGCGGTCAGCTCGGTGGCGGTCGTGACGTCCCCGCTGGTCGTGTAAGTCCACGTCAGCGGCCGTTTCCGATCTCTGCGTCAGGCAGGGTGTGCGCCAGGCTGTGCGCCAGTTCGGGGTGGTCGATGAACGGGTTGCGGTTGCCCTGGCGGTCGAAGATGGCGGCGTTGCGGTGCCGCTCCCACTCGACGACCGGCTCTTGCTCGTGCCACTCCAGCAGCGTTTGACTGCGCCGCGGTGGCATCTCTTCCGGCTGGGCGACTCCTGGGTAGCGCAGCAGGAAGTAGAAGACGGCTCGGGCGGCCGCCCCTTTGCCGTGCAGGGGCTCGAAGCCATTCGCCTGGCTCTTGCCGCACTCGGACCGCACCACCCGCAGCACCGGGCCCCCGATCTCCTCGGGGAAGTCGGCAAATTCCTCATAGGGGGTGTTGCCGCGGAAGCTGTTGCAGCGGGCCTCGCACGCGAACAGGTGGTGCAGATCCCCGCGCATCGGCTCCCGTTTGCCGAACCAGCTCTGAGGGACCACGTGCTCGCAGTTGAACGGCAAGGCCGCCTCCACCTCGGCCTGCGTCTCGAGGGCGGCCCCGGGCCCGCGAGCGGTAAGCCGGGCGGTCAGCTCCCGAGCCCGGGCCTGTGCGATCGCCAGATCGGCTCGGATCAGCTCCGCCGGATCCCACTCCTGGCCGGTATAGAGGCTGCGCACCCGCCCGGTGGGCTGCAGGTCCACCCAGGGATACAGCTCGCTCGCCGGTTGATAGCGCGGCGTCCGCACGTGCGACCGCCGCACGAGATCCGCAAATTGCTCGGCCGTGCTCCCGCGGTAGTAGGCGTCGGCGGCAGCACCATCAGCCTCGGCATCGTAGTAGGCCCGCTGTCCGGATCGAGCCAGCTCGGCCAGCGCCGCGTCCAGGTCGAACAGCCCCAGCGTTTCGCTGAGGGAAGCCTCATCGGTGGTCACCGTGCAACGAGACCAGCCGTCCGTCACTGACACGTCAAGCCGCGGTCGCCGAGAATTCTGGGAGGTCCCCTCGGAAACGGGCTCTGCGTGGATTCCTGCTGACTGAACCGGCCAGACAGCACGGCGGGACCCAACTCGTGCTGGTTGCGGTCGTCCGCGGCACTTCCCGGGACGTGGGAGGTGCCAGGGTCCCGACGGTGGCGCCACCCGACCGTCACGGCCGCCTCACGCCGCGGAGAGGTCCATCCGGAACATGCCGCGACCGTGGGTGAGGCCACCGGGGGACGACGGCGATCGCGCTGATCTCCGATCCGGCGCTCGGCTTGATCAAGGTGTCTGCGGCGCCGCTGACGCCGCTTCGACGTCCACCGAACGACGGGTTTCTCCTCGCGGGATCACGTGCGCCGGCCGTCACCCCGGGGGCACCCGCCCGTCAACCCGCACGGCCGGCGCGCCCACGACGCTCTGCCGACGTTCTCCGTGCGCCAGGACCGCGAACCGCGAGCCGGATGAACCTGACCGCGGGGCGCAGCAATGACGTGGATGAACCCGGGTAGTAGATCCCGGTCCAGCCGAAAGCGGACCTCGGCGATCCATTCTCTCGTCGCGCCAGCGGGCGAGATGCTGCACCGGGACCGGCACGGGACGCGGGAGGTCCATCAGAGCGGCCATCGCAGCGGTGTCCGCCTGCACCTGGACACAGCGACGGCTGGACTCGCGCGACGTTCTGATCGAGCTCGTGGGCCGGCATCGCTGTGAAGGACGGAGATCGAAGGATGACCGACCGCCGGATCACCTGTACCGAATACCGCGTTCCCGGCAGTGGTCTGCCGCGCCTGGGCTCGACCTCGCACGCAGAAAGCGCGATCGAGCTGGAAAGCTATCTGCGGCCGCTGGAACAGGTGCACAGTTCCGCCCACGGTTTCGGGGTCGTGGAGGGATTGACGGTGACGGCCACGCCCGGTTCGGCGGCCGTGCGGGTGTCCTCCGGAATCGCCATCGATCGCGGGGGGAAGCACGTCGCCCTGGCCGTAGGTGGGAAAGCCGAGATCTCGCCTACCCCCGACCAGAACAGCCAACTGGTACTGGTCGACGCTGACGGGCTGGATCTGCCCACCGCCGGCCAGACGGGCACCTGCCGGGTCACCGTGCAGTGGCGGGAGACATTCGATCAGGATCTGTTCGCCACCTCCGGTCAGAAGGTCTTCCAGAACAACCACACTCCCTGGCTGCAGGTGTCCCCTGCGGCTTCCGTCGACCCCGACGCGGTCGTGCTCGCCACGGTGGTCCTCGACAACACGGGCGCAGTTCTCCCCGACGGGGTCAGCGCCGACGAGCGGCACGGCACAGCGCCCGGGGTGGAAGCCGTCACTCTTCGCGGCGGATCGTCAGCGGCTATGCCGTCAGGTGCGCTGACGGTCAGCGACACGCCCGCTGGGCGCCTCCGCGCCCGGCCGGGGGGCGGGCTGCAACTACAGGTCAGCGACCCAAGCGGCGAGATCGAGATACGTTCCGAGCAGGGAAACGCCGCCAAGCTGTCCCTGGCCGTCGACCTGGTCGCCCTCCGACGCGCCGACGGTGCCGAGCCGATCGTCTTCGACACAGCCACCGGCGGCCTGCGGGTGGCGGGCGACGCGGCTTTCGGCGGCGGTCTCTCCGCTGCGGACGTCACCGCGGCGGGGATATCGGGCACGAGCCTGTCGGTGTCGGGATCGATCCAGGCGGGCGACGTCAGCGTTGCCGGACTGTCCGCCGCTGGCAGCCTCTCGGTGAGTGGGACGGTGGACGCGTCCCAATACCAGACCACTGGGCAGTCCTGGCTGCGCGGGCAGGTCTACACCGGCGAGATCTTCGGCCACTGGGACGGCACAGCCGACCTGAAACTGTTCGGCTCCGACATCTGGGACGCCGGCGACGGCTGGCTGCAACTCCAGAGCGGAAGCGGCAAGACCTACCTCCGAGGCGACGTCACCGTGCAGGGCCAGGTCTCGCTGCCCGGTGGTATCCCGGGCGGCCTATCGGTGGGTGGGGTGATCGACGCGTTCCAGTACCAGACCACTGGGCAGTCCTGGCTGCGCGGGCAGGTCTACACCGGCGAGATCTTCGGCCACTGGGACGGCACAGCCACCCTGAAACTGTTCGGCTCCGACATCTGGGACGCCGGCGACGGCTGGCTGCAACTCCAGAGCGGTGGCGGCAAGACCTACCTCCGAGGCGAAGTCACGGTGCAGGGCAGATTGAACAAGCCAGGCGGCGGATTCAAGATCGATCACCCGTTGGAACCCCAGCAGAAATACCTCTCACACTCCTTCGTCGAGTCGCCCGAGATGACCAATCTGTACGCCGGTGTAGTCGTGACCGACGACGACGGCAGGGCGACCGTGACTCTGCCCGATTTCTTCGAGGCTCTCAATCGCGACCACCGGTTCCAGCTGACCGCTATTGGCCGACTGGCCCTGGCCACCGTGGAGGGCGAGGTGCGAGACAACGCCTTCACGATCCGGACCGACCAACCGGGAGTCACCGTGTCCTGGCAGGTCACCGGCGTCCGTCAGGACGCCTGGGCGGAGGCCAATCGAATTCCTGTCGTGGAGGAAAAACCGGCTGCCGAACGCAACCACTTCTTGCACCCCGAGTTGTACGGGCAGCCCGATGACCGCTTCTTCCTGCCGGTCACTGCCCTCCAGCCTGCCGCAGAGCCCGCATCCGCTGCCCCACAGTTCGAGCCTGAGACTCCGCAGTCGCAGCCCAGTCCTCCGGCGTCCGTGCAGTCCGAATCGGATCGACGGCACAACTGAGACCGGATCCGAACCCGAGCGCACAGTTCTACCGACCCGGTCGCCACGATCCGACGATCACGCCTGACGCGGGTCGCCGGTTGCCGGAGGATCCCGAGACGGATGACGCATCCGTGACGTCGGGGTGACGGCGGTGATCGACCCTGTGCGGCGTCACCACGGCACGTCGACCATTTCCACTCCGGCACATCGACCACTTGAGATGCGGTAGCGGGGAAGAACGATGATCCAAGATGTGCGCGTCCGCAGAGGATGGCCGCACGCCCGGAACAGCCCGGTATCGGTCCTAGGCATATGCCTCACATGATCGAGCCAGCCCGTGGAATGGCCTCATTGTAGTTCGCGCCATCCTCCATACCACGCGCAAGGAACGCCCGTCATGGTGGTCTGCAGCCGGCAGCACGAGATCCGCGTCATGGTCGTCTCCGCGATGCGGATCTACCGCGAGGGTTTGTCCCGGGTCCTGGAGCAGGAGCCCGACATCCGCGTCGTCGGAATGGTCGCCAGCATCGAAGAGGCCAGCCCTGAGCTCGTGGAGACCGATGTCGACGTGGCACTCATCGATGTCGGCCTCGACGCCGGGCTGACTCGCATGCGCCTGTTGCCCCAACTTCCCCGGCGGCCGGCAATCGTCGCCCTCGGCGTGGTGGAGTGCGAAGAAGAAGTCATCGCGTTGGCGGAGGCCGGTATCGCCGGCTACGTCACCAGCCGCGACTCGGTCATGCAGCTCATGCGGACGGTGCGGGACGCGGCGAGGGGTGACTTCGCCTGCCCGCCCCACATCAGCGGTTGGCTGTTGAGGCACGTGGGGGCGGTGGGCCGGCAGGCCGCGGTGCGGTGCCCTCCATCGGGACTGACGGTGCGCGAGCAAGAGGTCGTCGGACTGATCGCCATGGGACTGTCCAACAAGGAGATCGCCCGACGGCTGCAGATCCAGCTCGCCACGGTCAAGAACCACGTCCACAACATCCTCGAGAAGGTGGGTGTCAGCCGGCGCGCCGAGGTCGCTGCCTCGCTGCGGGCCGGTCAGAGGGTCTGACCGCCGTCCGTACCTCCGCGCTCGGAAGTCTCGAGTCGGTGCCGCCCGCCGCGGCGCGAGGCGCGGGGCGTGCCGGAGGACACGCGCCAGCGGTCGGCCCGGCCGAGGGAAGGGTCAGCCGGACGAGTCGGCTCGCCCCATGCGCCGCCTGGGTCCTCTCTGAACCGCCGGGTGAACCCGCGCGTGGGCCGAAGTTGGCCCCCCGCGGTCCATTCCGGTGCCCCTGTCACGGACGGGACGCTGGCGCGAGGCCGGCGGGAGAAGGGCATGAGACCGATCCGAGTACTCATCGCGGAACTGGCCGCCCTGCACGCGGACATCGTCACGCGGATCGTGAGGGAACAGACCGACATGACCGTCGTGGGTCGGATCAGCACCCGCCGGGCGGTCGACCGTGCCCTCGTCGAGCGTGTCGAGCCGGACGTCGTGCTCGTGGCGTCGGCCGATGACCTCGACCCCGACCTCCTGCGGGAGCACCCGTGGGTGGGGCTGGTCATGGTGGAACCCGAACGCTCCGACGGCGCGGTGGAGACCCGCTCCTGGGCGTGGTCGAGCACATGCTGGCCGGAGAACCTCGTGGAGGCCATCAGGCAGGCCGGTAGCCGACCGCTGAGGGCAGAGCCCGAAGGCGGCGATCGGGCGTGACCGCATGAGCGCATTCGTGGACTCCGTGCTGATCGGTCTCAGCGATCCCGCCAGGCTCCAGGAACTCCTCGCACCCGCCTCCGACGCGTCGCATCAGCGGATCAAGCAACTCTTCGCGGCGGTCTATGCGCTCCCCTACGCCGCGATCCACGACGTCACCGCCGTCGACGTGCTGGCCACCGAGTTCCAGCGGCCGCTGTTCGCCCCGCGGCGCATGGCCGGAACCTGGACGCAGACAACGCCGAGCCACGTCCGTACCGACGTCCTCTACGAGGGCCTCGACGGACTCGTCCCGGAATGGCTCGACGTGGCGACGCACCTCGCCGTGACCGTGGTCCTCGAGGTAGACGCCGGGGAGGTCGAGACGATCCGGATCGACGACATCGGCGACTTCGACACCTTCGCCGAGTTCGAGGCCAAGTTCCGCCATTTCGACCTGGCTGCGTTTCTCGCCGAGCACCAGATCACCACGGTCGAGGAGCTCAAGCGGATGTACCGGTACCTGCTGGGTGAGATCACGGTCAAGCAGCCCGGGGTCTTCGACCCGGACGATCCGACCAACCAGCGCCGCTTCGCCCTGGACCTGGCGATCCTCATCCGCGACGCCGTCGACGTGGTCGCCGGCCTGCGCGACGCCCGACGGGCGCGGGAGATCTGTGAACGCACCCTGGCGTACCGCCGCACGACCGGCGAGGCCGAGCTCCGCACGCCGTATGCACCCGTCCTGCTCATGCCGGAGGCCGCGGTGGCCGCCACCGGCTTCAGCCCAGACGACCTGACGGCCTTCTTCGCCGCCCAGGACGTCCTCGCCGTGTTCACCGCCCCCTGACCGACACAAGGAGGTCCCTCATGCCGCCCAGCCCCCGGCAGCGCCCGTCGCGGAGCGCCTCGAGCTCCGACGACACCGCACCGGCGCCGACCGACGCTCCACCGGGCGCGGCCGCCGGCGAGGACATCCGGACCCCGGAGCCGGCGGGCTCCGGCATCCCCGGCGCCGAAGCCGAGCCGCGGAGCAACCGGCCGGGGCGGGGGCTGAGCTCTGCCGAGCAGGCGGCGCTGCGCCGCAAGTTGCGCGACAAGTTCCACTGAGGCCGAAGGAGCACCCCGTGGCCGTCCGATACGTACGGGTCAATCCCGTCGCCGACCTGTTCTCGCCCGTGATCCGCGCGACCGGAAACGTCGCCGTCATCGGCACGGCGGCCAGGGGCACGGAGAACGTCCCGGTGCAGGTGAGCAGTCCGAGCGACGCCGTCGCGGCGTTCGGCCCCGTGTCCGAGCCGGACCCGGCCGACCCGGACCGTTCCAGGCCCGCCTCCAGCGTGAGCGCGTCCCTGGACCTGCTGTTCCAGCAGACACCCGGTCCGGGTCAGGTGTGGGGAGTGAGGGCGGCCGGGAATGCCACCGATGCGGTGGCCGACCCGACCGCGGCTCTCCAGTCGGTCGAGAGCCTCGACGTGCAGTTCGTCGTGCTCGCCGGCACCCCGTTGACCGACGCCAGCGGTGCGCCCGACGGCGCGATCGGCAGGCTGGCGGCTCACGTCGCCTCGGTGTCCACCACCGGCGGCGAGGGCAAGGAACGCATGGGCGTGGCGATGCTGGCGAAGGGGGCGGCCGACCCGGCCCTGGTCACCGGCAAGGGCGGCCTGGTCAGCGACCGCATGATCTACGTGGCACACAAGAGCGACCAGGACGCGGGAGCCGCCGTCGCCGGTACCGTCGCCGGCTACCCGCCGCACGTGTCAGCACTGCTGAAGCAGGTCGCGATCGACAGCGACCCGTTCACGTCGGCGGAGATCGACGCCCTGAACGGCTCCGAGACGTTCGACAGCGGCCCGGCCGGCCGGGGGGTCAACTGGCTGACCCACCCGTCCCTGATCGCCGGTGGCGGCATCTACCTCGGCGAGGGCTACACCGGCAATCCGGCCGGCAAGAAGTACATCGACGTCCAGCGGGCGATCGACGACGTGTCGTTCAAGCTCAAGGCACGCCTGATCCGGAGCATCGGCGAGCTGCGCATCAGCCGGTCCGGCCTGCGCTCGCTGGTGGTGCAGATGGAGGCGGTCCTCGACCGCCTCGTCGCCGACGGCGTCGTCGAGGGTCACAGCATCACGGTCCCGGTGCTCGAGCTGCTCGACGCCGACCCCTCTGCACTGACCGCCGCGCAGCTGCAGGCCATCCAGGACGCGCAGAACGACCGGGTCGTCGAGGTGCTGGTCGCGGTCGACTACGCGGGCGCCATCCACCGTCTCGCCATCACGCTGAAGTTCGAGTAGGGGGACGACGATGCCCGACTGGAACACCCGCCTCGAGGTGCGACTGGGATCCGCAGTCGTCGCGCCGATCTCCCAGTTCACGCCCACGTTCAACGCCCCGCATACGGTCATCCACTCGATCGACGCGGACAACGTCGGATACGTCCGCCAGCCGCAGACCTTCACCTTCACCATGACCGTGCAGGCGATCGGAACGACCGTCGCCGACCTCACCGAGCTCGCGGTCAAGGGCCAGGAGTTCGAGATCACGGTGTCGGAGAAGAAGGGCACGGACTGGGCGTTCAAGGCGCTGAAGTTCGGCCGCTGCGTGATCACGTCGGCCAACCCCAGCAACGTCGTGATCGACGGCGCGCCGACCGCCAGCTTCAACTGCATGTCGCTGAGCGCCGGGATCGACTGACCATGGCCGACGACGATCCCGGAGCCCTCGGTGAGCTCGGCGACGGCGCCCCCGAGCAACCGCCGCGCGAACCGTCGGCGGAGCGGCCGGCCGTCGCCGGTGGGCCGGCGACCGTGCCGGAATTCGAGCTCGGCGGCCGGGTGGAGCGCACCGGGATCGCGCTGGTGCACGAGGGCGAGTACGTCGTCCCGGCGCCCGGCAGCGCCGCCGTCCTCTCCCCGCCGCCCACCGGCCTGCCCGGCGAGGCGGTGACCTGGACCTTCCCGGTGGAGGTCGAGATCGTCGGCGACCTGTCCGAGGACCACCTGCGCACGGTCGCGGCCCACGTGTTCGACGAGCTGGACACCGCGCTGCGCGGCCTGGGGTGAGGAATTGCCCATGGGCGAGATGGAGTGCCGGGTGCCCATCCGGGTCCGCGTCGTCGGCCGGCCGACCGAGGAGGACCTCGCGCGTCTGGAAGCGGCCGTGGCCCGGGCGGTCGGTCGACAGCTCACGCGGGCCGGCCGACCGGGGACATCAGCGGCTCCGGGCACGACTGCCGGTCCGTGGGTCCTCACCGCGGGGACTCCCGACCGGCCGGTCGCACGGACGGCGGCAAATCCCGTCCGGGGCGGTCGGACCCGGCCCCCTGCCGGCCAGGCGCCCGCGCGCCGGCCCCGGCCCCGCGACGGCCGGCTGCGCGTCCGGGGACCGGACACCGATCGGAACGTGTACGCCTTCCTCCTCGCGCTGACCCGGCGGATCCGCGGGTTCGCGGGCCTGACCCTCGCGCGGATCAACGGCAACGAGCTCGAGTACGGCGACCGGACCTACCGGCTGGTGGCCGTGGGTGGGTCCGGGGCGGGCACCGTCAGCGCCCAACTCGGCGAGGGGGTCTTCTACCTGCGGCCGGTCGCACGGGAGAGCCTGGGCCTGGCCGCGCTGGCCCAGGGCGGGGGTTACCGGATCCAGCAGGTGGACGACCGGGGCGGCCGGCGGGACACCGGGCTGAGTGTGATCACCTGGGGCCTGGAGTCGATCTCGGAGGGGATCCTCGCCTACTCCGCCCGCACGATCTACGTGACCGAGACGATCGTCGAGGCGCGCCGGCCACGCGACACCGCCGCCCTCACCAGCAGGGTGCTGGAGGTCCTGGACGCCGCCGGCATCACCTTCGCGCCGCGGGCCACGACCGCCGCGATCCTCTCCCACCTGCGACCGGCAGAGCTCACCCCCGACGAGATGATGGACATCCTGTTCCGGCTGGACCGGGTGGGCCGGCTGGGCGAGTTCCTCAACCTGGTGTCGGTCCGCGAGATGCGGCAGTTCCTCAAGGACGCCGGGGTCGAGTGGTCGTTCGTCTTCGCCAACTGGAAGCCCAGCTTCAACGACAGCGCGGCGGTGTTCGGCGGGGTCCTGGTCGGCGCGGCGGAGAACGTCCTCGATGTGCTCAAGGTGCTCGGCACCCTCGTCGGCGTCTCCGAGCGGGCGTCACACGAGCGCCGTCAGCTCTACGAGGGCCTCAAGCAGTTCTTCGCCCATCCCCTGGTGAACGCCCAGCGGGGCATCCAGCTGCTGGAGAAGACGTTCACCGACAAGATGTGGAACCTCGAGTTCTTCGACGCAGGCCGGATCATCGGCAACGTCGTCGTGGTGCTGCTGACCCTTCCGACGTTCGTCCGTAGCCTGCCGCGGATCGCCGTCGCCCTGGCCGAGGTCGCGGTGAAGCTGGCCCGGCTGAGCCTGGCCGGCATCCGTGCCCTCGGGGTCACGCTCGAGACCTTCGGCCAGTTTCTCAGGAACCCGGTGCCCCGCCTCGCCACCGCCGAGGGCATCGTGCTCATGGAAGCCGGCGAGAACATCGTCGTCGTCGCCCAGGACGGCAAGCCGATCGGCCAGATCGCCAAGGCCACCGCCGCCGAGGAGCTGGCCCAGGCGACCGCCGCCGAGGCGAAAACGGGCTCGGGCGGGGCGGGCGGTGCAGGCGCGGCGGGCGCCGCCGGACCGGCCGTCAGTGGCGGCGCGAGCCCGCTCACGGCGGGCCGCGGCGGCATCCGGAGCATCGCGCGGGTCGCGCAGGCCGACGGCAGCGCCGTCACCACGATCGAGGGGCGGCTACAACCCACCATCGCGCGCACCGGCCTCGAGGAGCGGATCCTCCGACCGGGCAGCGAGGTCGGCCTCCACGGCTGGGATCGAGCGCACCTGTGGGGCCCCATCCTCGGTGACGAGGCGGCCGCCGGCACGCTGTACGCCCGGGCCGGGTTCAACCGCGGGGTGCAGCTGCAGCTGGAGAAGGTGCTCCAGGCCCTGCAGCGGGACATCGGTGCGGGGGGCGAGGTCTGGGTCAGGGCGACCAGCCGCAGCTTCCCGCGCACCGTCGCGGACGGTCGAGCGCTCGCCGAGCTCCGGTACGAGTTCACCGTCCGGCCTCCAGGCGGCCAGCCCGGCCGGACGCTGCGCCTGGACTTCACCCTCGAGCCGCCCGGCCCCCTCCCGCCGGGCCGCCCGGGCTTCACGGTCTCGGCTCCGTTCGAGGGAGGCACCCCGTGATCCGGCCGGTCCCGGGGCCGCGCGGCCGCCCCCGGCCGGCCGGCGCAGCAGGCGGCCGGCCGTGAGCACCCGGAGCCTGCTGCCGGCGATCGTCCGCTGGGACGGCCCCGAGGACGCCGACCTCCGGCGGCGGATCGAGCGCGCGGTCACCGCCGGCGTCCGGCGCGCCCTCGCCGCGTCGGCGCCGTCGTCGGCCGCTCCACGGGGTCGCGCGCAGGCGGCCCTCGCCGGGGACGGGCCCGCCCCCGAGCGCGGCGTCTGGGTGCTGCCGAGCTTCGACGACGGCGGGGCCCCCGTCGCGGTGCCGGTGACCGAGTCGCCGGAACCGGATCGCTACCGCTCGTCCGCAGAGCTCAGGGCGGCCATCCGGGAGGCCTTCCCCGGGTCGGCGGGCGCGCCGCGCCGCGGCGTCTTCTACGGCATCTACGGGCTGGTGGCCAGGGAGGAGCGGCCGAACGTCTACTTCGTCCGCAGCGAGGGCGACCGAGAGGTGTTCGACTCGCTCTTCCTGTACCTGCTCCCCTCCCGGACCAGGCCGGCCGGGGTCCGGGAGGAGGAGCTGCGCGTGCCGCTGGGCCTCGGCGCGGGCTACTACACCGTGATCTTCCGGCCCACCGGGGAGAGTCTGCTCGTCCGCCACGACATCGGCTGGCGCCTCCCCATCGAGAACCCGCACCACCTCGACCTCACCGTCGCCTTCGCGGTCGACCCGCTGCACGCAGCCGCCCCGCGGAAGCCGAGCTGGCAGTTCGTCGTCCTCACCCGGATCCACGTGGGCAACCCCGCGTCGTCGCTGGCGACCGACGCGGAGAGCGTCTACACCGCGATCACCGATCTGTGGGATGTCGACGAGTACGGGCGGCCCCTGGCGGTGAACGACGTCGCCGGCTTCGGCCTCACCCCCCTGTTCCACTGGCGGATCACCCGGCACGCCACGCAGGGCCGGGCGGCCCCGAACCCCGTGTACGAGGTCGGCGGCTACGACCGGCGCAGCATCCGGTACACCTGGAAGGACCCCGGGACCTACCGGGTCGAGTGCACCGTCACGGTGCACCGCGAGCGCGTCTCCGGCCGCCCCGCCACCGACTCGCGCGAGGAGAAGGTCTACGACCGCGCGCAGCTCATGTCGCTGCAGCTGGCGGCCCTGGAGCGCCAGCAGCAGAAGCACCGCGAAGACCCGAAGGATCCCCGCGAGCAGATCTGGGTGGGCTCCGGCGTCGAGCTGCTGACGAACTTCGAGACCGAGCTCAGCGCGGAGAAGGCGAGACCCGAACCGGACAAGGCCAGAATCCGGGCCTTGGAGAAGGCGATCGACAAGCTCCGCGACCAGCTCTACCCGAGCGACCGGTCGCTCAACGCCTTCCCCGTCCACGCCGTCTTCATGGAGCGAAGGACGTCGCAGACCCGGGCGGTGTCGCTGTTCCTCGCCTTCGAGCTGAGATCGGATCTGGAGTGGCAGCCGGACGAAGGAGGCAACTTCGAGGAGGGCGAGTGGATCGACCTTCCCTACCACTGGTCCTTCCTCGACCTCACGTACCCGGCGTCCTTCCGCACCTACACCGGGAAGGGCAGGACCTTCCTGGAGGGGCTCGAGGCCGCGTTCCACGACTCCGAGACGAGCATCCGCCGGACCTATCCCCCGGGGCAGATCCTGGCGCGTGTCACCCGCGAGGACCTGACGCGCAACGGAATCACCCCGCCGGCGAACTTCCCCGCCGTCAAGGACTTCGTCGTCGAGACCGACAGCTGGCAGAAGGACGCCTGGGAGTGGTTCACCCTCGGCGTCTCAGCGGTAGGCCTGCTCGCCCTGCCTGGGGCCATCGTGTTCCCCGCGCTGGCTCCGGTGCTTCTCGTCACCGCCCTGGCCGGCGCTGCCATCTCAGCGGTCAACATCGCCGACCGGGTCGCGCACAACGACTTCGAGTGGGACACCGAGACGTTCGCCGACATCGCCAACATCGCCGCCGCGCTGGCGCAGGTAGGGGTGCTGGCAGCGGGCACCCGCGCCTCGGCACTGACCCGGGCGGTGACCACGGCCGAGGAGCTCTCCACCGGGACCGTCGCGGCCCTCCGGACAACGCTCCAGGTCCAGCGGGCCCTGGTGCTCACCCAGCTCGGCACGGACGCGGCCAACGCCCTGGTGCTCGGCTACAGCACGTGGCAGGAGCTGCAGGCGGTCGACGCCGAGTTCGACCAGGAGTCGCTCGCCAACTACCAGCACGTCTACGGGGCGGCGGAGGGCCACCAGCGGTGGCTGCGGGAGCGCGAGGCCAGGATCAACGGCATCTTCGCCACCGCGGTCTTCAACGGGACGATGATCGCGGTGTCCGCCGTCGGCGGCGTCCGGGAGGCCGGCGAGCTGGGTCGGCGTACCGAGGCCTTCGGGCGGCTCGCTGAGCCGCTCGCGGGAACCGGCGCGGGCAGCGAGCCGCTCGCGGGAACCGGCGCGGGCGGCGAGCCGCTCGCGGGAACCGGCGCGGGCGGCGAGCCGCCTGCGGGAACCGGCACCGGGGACGAGCCCCCAGGGGGAACCGGCACGGCCGGCGCGGACGGCGAGCCACCGTCCGGCCGGTCGGTCGAGCCGCCCGCCGCCCAGGAGGCGCCCGGCGGGACCGAGGCCGGGGCCGGCGCGCCACCGACCGGGCCACCGGGACCGCCGCTCCGGTGGAAGAACCTGCAGGAGCTCGAGCGGGCGGCCCGCACGGAGCCATCGGCCGGCCAGGATCTGCACTGGTACGAGGACCAGAGCAGCGAGCAGCTGCGGGCCCGGGAAGCCCAGGGCGACCCCGTCGCCACGGGCCTGCTGAACCGCCGGTGGGGCGGCCGGGGGCGACCGTACGCGCCCGACCGACCCACCGACCCAGGGATCCTCCCGCGGCTCCGGACCGAGCTCGCGAGGGTGCGGGAGCGCGTCGAGGCGCGGCGTCACCGGCTCCTCGCCGAGCAGGAGCGGCTGCGGGCCGAGGGGCGGCCCGTGCAGCGCGACCCGAGGCTCGATCCGGCCGCCCCGGCCACGTGGGACGTCGTGCAGACGCGCGCCGGCGAGCAGGAGGTGCCACCGACCCGGAAGGAGCTGCTGCGCCAGCGCGGCACCATCGCGGTGGCGGTCTCCGACATCCCGGCGTTCTCCGGGGAGGTGTTCGAGGGCGCGTCCCCCTTCGCGTTCGGCACGTACGACCCGCACCACCCGATCCGCCCACCCGAGACGATCCAGAACCCGAAGGCCCACGGCCATGCCGAACAAGCGATCGGCCAGCAGATATCCGACCGCCTCGAGGCGCTTCCCCCCGACGCACGCGCCGCGGCCAGCGGCGGGACGATCTGGGTCCACGTCGACCAGGAGGTCTGCTCGTCGTGCGCGGCCGGCCTGGGCGAGTCCGAACGCGCCGGGGTGCTCCGCGGGCTGAGCGAGCGCCATCCGGACCTCGAGTTCGTGATCACCGCGGAGGACACCTCGAAGGTGATCCGGCTCCGAGGCGGGGAGCAGGTCCCGTGACCGGGGGGAGGCCTCCGTGGCCGAGGTGAACACCCCCGTGCTCATCGGGCCGGTGCCGCTGCTCTACGTGCAGAGCCTCAGCATCAGCGAGGGCTACCAGATCGAGCGGATCGCGGGCAGCCGGTTCTCCCAGGCGCTCGCGCCGACGACCAAGACGATCGCCGTCGAGGCGATCCTGGCCGGGCCGGAGCGGCTGCTGCTGAAGAAGGCGCTGGAGGCGCTGGCGCTCGTGTCGCGAGTGCTCGTGGCGGCCACCGCTCCGCTGCTCGCGGTGGCCGGCATCCCGGTGGTCTCCGGGTTGACGATCAGCCTCGACATGCAGATCACCGATCTGCGCTTCAGCGAGAGCGTGCAGAAGCGCGACGCCCTCGACGTCAGCATCACGCTGCGCCACGTTCCCCGGTCCAGCCTGGTCGCCATCCTCGGCGAGGTCGCCGACCTGGCGCTGGCCGCCGGCACCGCCATCTCCGGGCCGGCCCCCGCCCCGGCTCCCGTGCCCCGTGCCCCGACCACTCCGTTGCCGCGATGACCGGCCGCCGCTACGCCTATCTGCAGCTCCCGGCGAACGCCGACGAGGGGTTCCCGCAGGCGTTCCGGATGACGCTCGGACGGCGGACCTACGTGGTCGCGCTGTCGGTGACCGTCGTCGACGAGGCCCTGCTGAGCTCGCCGCAGCCGTTGCGGCTGCCGGTGCCGGGCGCGTTCATGGTCATGGTCGTCGCCAGGGACGGGCCCGGGGACGCCGAGGTGCTCCTCCGCCGCAAGCTCGTCCTGCAGCACGAGTACGACGCGGCCGAGCTCGCATTCGTCTTCACGGAGATCACCGTCAGCCCGCGCAACCTGAACGCCGCCGGGGCGTTCGGCTCCAGGATCACCGGAGGGGTGGCTGCGCGATGGGCTTCGTGATCTGGTTCCAGCTGGAGATCCCCGAGGCCGGTCTCGGCGGGCTGCTGCCGCTGCGGGTCTCCAACGACGTGTTCAGCGGCGACTACATCCTCGACGCCGACATCCGGATCGACCTGGTCGCCGGCGCGACGGCGAGCTCGTTCTCCGCGGTGCTGGCCAACCTGCCCGCCGACGTCGCCGACGGCCTGAAGAGCAAGCACCGCGAGCGGTTCGCCCGCAAGGACCCGCTGCGGGCGAACATCGGCCTGGGTTACTTCGACGATCCCGCCAGCCAGCTCGACCCCGTGCTGCGCGCGGTCGTCACGTCGGTGCGCACGCGGGTGAGCGCCGACGGCCTGCTCGAGACGGAGCTGCGCGGCACCGAGGTGGCCGGCTACCGGTTGCTCAGGACGACGGTCTCGGCCGATCAGGGCGACGAGCAGTCGCTCGACCAGTTCGTGCGGAAGGTGGCCGGCACCGACATCCAGGTGCAGGCCGGCCCGCTGACCAAGGTCAAGGACTTCACGCTGCGCGCCGGCAACGGACTGGAGGCCTTGCGCACGGTCGCCGACTCCGCGCAGGCCCCCCTGGTCATCGGCGACGGCACCGTCTACATCGGCGACGTGGTCGGCGCCGGAGGGGCGGTCACGTTCTCCGCGACGAAGAACATCGTCGCCCTCGAGGGGCTGCAGGAGGAGCCGGAGGAACCGCCGGTGTCGTCCGCTCCGGACAGCGGCGGTTCCGCGGCGGGCGCGGCCGGGGCGAGCGCACCCGCCGCCACACGCACCAGCGTCGAGCTCATCGCGCTGGGAGACCCGGGCGTCCGCGTCGGCCGGGCCGCCGTGCTCGAACCGGCCGACCCGGCGGACGCACTGTCCGGGCCGCTTCGGGTGGAACGCGCCCGGCACGTGTTCAGCACCCGCCGCGGCTACACCTGCGAGGTGACGCTGGTCGTCGCCAAGCCCGGCGAGGCGGCCCGGCGGCTCTCCGGGGCACCGGGTGTGGTCACCCGCTTCCGCGACCTCGCCGAGACCGTTCGCGACCAGCGGCCGGCCGTCGACGTCGGCGAGATCTCCGGCTACGACGCCGGCAGCGGCGGCCAGCATCTGGCCACGATGCGCTACGGCCAGTCGCCACCGGCCGACGCCGTCGCGCCGAGCGTCGAGGTCGCCGTCGACCGGGAGCCGCTGCTGCACAGCAAGCCGGTGGCGTCGCCGTTCGCCTACCACAAGTGCGGACTCGTCGTCCCGGTGCTGCCGGGGATGCGCGCCCTGCTCGCCCACAACCGGGGCATGGTCAACGACGCCGTCGTCACGGGCTTCCTCTGGTCCGAGCAGCCGAAGCTCGCGCCGCCGAAGAACCAGGCCGGGGACTGGTGGCTGTGCCTGCCCACCGGGCTCGACGGGCGGGGACTGCCGACCGGCAAGGGCGTCAACGATCTCACCGACCGCTCCGGGATGCGGGTCCTGCAGGCCAGGGGGCTGCGCATCACCGTCGGCGACGGCACGCTGCCCGACGTCGGCGAACGGCCCGAGGTGCCCACCGACCTGGCCTCGAGGCTGCTGATCGAGCACGAGAGCGGCGCCAAGATCACGATCGGCAGCGACGGCGCGGTGACGATCGACACCGGCGGCAAGGACATCAGCCTGGTCAGCGGCGGCGCGTCGATCACCCTGAGCGGCGGCAAGGTCAAGCTCGGCGGCTCGAGCGTGGAGGTGGCGTGATGGCGAAGGTGCTCACCAGCAGTGCGGTGATCGTCTGCTCCCACCAGGGGACGGTGTCGGTGACCGCGAGCCAGCAGAAGCTCGTCATCGCCCGGAAGCCGGCGCTGCTCCTCACCGACATGGCGACCGCGACCGTGGACGGGTGCCCGTTGACCTCGCCCAGCATCCCCTGCAAGAAGGTCCTCACCACCGATACCGGGGCGTCGACCAAGCTCACGGTCGGCGGGACCGCGGTCCTGCTCGACACCGCGACGGGCACGACGAACGGCAACCCGAACGGCACCTGGTCGGTGCAGTCGCCCGGCCAGGACGTGCTCGACGCGTCCTGAGGATCGAGGAACGGCCATGGCGGACACCAGCCCCCTCGGGCGCAGCCTGGCGGTCGCCGACGGCGACCTGGTCATGAGCAGCCGGGTCCTCGTCGAGGACGGCGCGGCGCGCACCGTGTGGACCTTCGACGAGGTCAGCGGGGCGGAGAACCTGGCGCAGGCGCTGACCCTGCGGGTCCTCACGCCGCTCGGCGACGACATCTTCAACACCGGCTACGGGTTCGACGCCGCCACCGTGTTCGGCGCGGCGGGCAGCGTGCGCACCACCCGGAATCTGCTCCAGCTCAACC
Organism: Geodermatophilus sp. SMS 5-13; assembly: GCF_059428245.1. NCBI lineage: Bacteria > Bacillati > Actinomycetota > Actinomycetes > Geodermatophilales > Geodermatophilaceae > Geodermatophilus > Geodermatophilus sp. SMS 5-13. Next base: position 1,682,189 of record NZ_CP165729.1, on the reverse strand, counting down.
TGGTGCGCACGCTCGGCACCGACGCGCGCGTCCGCGAGATCCGCGACGTGACCTTCCTCGACGTCCCGGCCTCGACCTCCCGCCGGGCATGGCCGGTGATCGTCACGCTCGTCGTCCTCGACGGCAGCCAGCAGACCGTCACCGTTCCTGTGGGGACCTGACATGGCGGACTTCGGGGTGACCGCCGACGGTTTCGTCGCCAAGGGCTTCGACGTGCTCCTCGGCGACGCGATGCGCCGCGCCCGGGACGTATTCGGCGACGACGTGGACCTCTCACCGACCAGCCCGCTGCGCAAGATCCTCGAGGTGACGGCCAGCGAGGACGCCGATCTGTGGCGGCGGCTGGAGGACCTGTACTACTCGCGGTTCCTCTCCGCAGCCGTCGGGATCGACCTGGACCTGCTCGGCGACGACGTCGGCGTGCCGCGAAGATTCCTGTTCGCCTCGGGTGCGGTGACCGTCACGGTGGACGATCCCCAGGAGGGCCGGGACTACCGCCTCCCGGAAGGAACGGTGGTCATCACCGCCGACACGCCGCCCGTCGCCTTCCACACCACGGCACCGGTCGTCCTCACCGGTGCCGCGCCCACGGCGACCGTCGGGGTCGCGGCGTTCCAGCCGGGGCCGCACGGCGACGTGCCCGCCCGCGCCATCACCGCGGTCGACCCGGTCTACCAGCAGCTGTACCTGTCGGTCGTGGCGCCGACGACGCTGACGGTCACGAACGACCAGCCGCTCACCGGTGGCTCTGACCGCGAACCGGACGAGACCTACCGGGAGCGGCTGATCGGCTGGCCGCGCAGCATGTGGACCGTCGACAGCGTCCGGGCCGCCGCGCTCGACGTCCCCGGCGTCGTGGACGTGCTGCTGTCCGACCCTCTCGGCGGGGTCGACGTCTCGCAGAGCTACTTCGGGATCTTCGCATTCGGACGCCGGCCGTTCAGTGCCGAGCGGCGCGTCGTCGACCCGTACTTCTTCGACGTCGTCGTGGCCCACGAGTTCGTCCGCCCCTGGCGCACCACGGGGGCGGTTCCCGGGATTTTCGAGCAGGTCACCGAGGCCGTCGACCGAGTGCGGCCGGTGGCCATCCACCCGAACGTCGTCGAGGCCGACCACATCGAGGTCGGGGCGCGGGCCCAGGTCTTCACTCAGCCTGGCTACGACACGCAGGCACTCGTGGCGGCGGTCACGTCGCAGCTCGCCGGCCTCGGCGGCCTCAAGCTGGGCGGCGACGTCCTCTACTCCCAGGTGATGCGGGCGTTCGTCGAGCAGCCAGGAGTGCTCGACGTGCAGAACCTCCACCTGCGCCGCTGCCCGCCGGCATTCGGCCGGATCTCGTTCGGCGCGGTGCCGTTCCAGTCCGAGGTCGTGGAGGCCGGTGCCGGCGAGAACCTCGTGATGGGACCCACCGAGATCGCGGTGTTCCGCCTGGACAGCACTCTGCTCGATCTGCAGGTGAGCCCGCGATGACCGCGGTCGACCGGATGGCCGGCCGGCTGACCGTCCCGTTCCAGCGCGGCGCCGACCGGCTCGCCCTCGTGCTGCGGCCGGGCGCCGACGCGGCCACCGCGGCGATCGATCCGTACGACTTCGCCGAGCACGTCGCACGATTCGGCGACGACCCGGACGCCCGCTACGTGCTCACCGCACTCGGCAAGGTCACCGAGGCGACCACGCTCACGATCGACTACGCGGTGCCGGACGATCCCGCGCACTCCCGCACCGCCACCTGTGCGTTCCCCGCCGGCGCGCCGGCCGGCACGTCGGTGACGATCCCGCTGGGTGCCGACGCAGGCCCGGCGGTGCGGCTGCGGGCGCTGCACGTCACCCCAGCCCCGACGGCAGGGACGACCGCCGGCCGGCAGTGGGCCGTCACCGCCCTGCTCGGCAACCTGGCCAAGCTGTTGTGGGTCGTCGGCGGCGGGCGCGACGCGCTGCGTGGCTACCTGGCGCAGGTGCGCGACCAGGAGCGCCTCGAGCAGGCGGTCGGGCTGACCCTCGATCTGATCGGATACGACATCGGGGTACCGCGCTTCCCGCCGCTTCCCTACGGCCGCCACGAGGGCACCGCCGCTCTGTACCACCTGGACGAACCGGCCTCGGCGACACAGGCCGCCGACGCGCAGGCCCGCTACGGCGGCCCAGGACATCCGAGCAGCACGATGACCGCCGCCCCCGGCGCGGTCGGCCGGTTCGGCGGGGGGTACGCCTTCCGCGCTCCCGGGGCCGAGGTGGTCGTCGACGACCACCCCGATCTCCAGGTCGACGCCGACGGGGACGTCACCGTGGAATGCTTCGTCAAGCCCGACCCCGGCGACTGGTCCGGCCCCGTCGTCGCCAAGGACGACCCGGCCGCGCCGGACGCCCCCGGCTGGTCTCTGGTCATCGGCGAGTTCGGCCGTGGGCTGCCCCGCAACGTGCGTGCAGCCCTCGCCGACGGCACCCGGACGCTCACCCTGTACGCCGACGCGACCCTGGAGACAGGCCGCTTCACCCACCTCGCTCTGGTCGTCGACCGGACGGCGGGGCAGGCACGGCTGCTCCTCGACGGTGCGGTGCGGGCGCAGGGCGACCTCCACGACCTGGGTGCGGCCGCCAACGCCGCGCCGCTGCGGATGGGCCGCGCGAGCGCCACCGCCGCGGAGAGCTTCACCGGAGTCATCGACGAGGTGCGGGTGTCGCGGGCTGCCCGCCGGGCCTTCTCCCCGGTGCTCGGCGAGAGCGACGAGCGGTACCGGCGCCGGCTCCGGATCTTCCGGCAGTGGATCCTGCCCACCCCCCCGACGCTGGAGGCAGCCCTCAACGACGCGGTCGACCAGGTGGCCGGGGAACCGAACCCGTTCGCGGTCGACGACAGCGACGCGACCGTGGTCTCCAGCGCGCAGTTCGCGACGGTGTATCCCGCCTCGTTGCTGCCGGACGAGTCGATCGCCGCCGACGGCGGCCGGCAGACGCCGGAGACGCAGGCCAGCGGCGCGGCCGACCTGCACTTCGACGCCCACTTCCTGGTCCGGTGCGACGATCCCCGGGCGGACTACGCCGCGGCACCGTCGGCGGCCGCGGACCCGCATCGCATGCAGGTGCGCACCCGTACCGCCCTGGTCGCCCTCCTCGACCGGCTCAGCGCGCTGGGCAGCCAGGCCCGGCTGCGGGTGGAGAGCGCCTTCGACCCGGACGCCGGCGACCTACGATCGGTGGGGCGCGCGCTGCTGCTCAGCTATCCGGGAGCGGCGGCCGCCCTGTCGCCGGGTGCGGTGGCGGCGCTGGCCCACCTCGCCGGGTTCTCCTGGGTGCAGCTGCGCCCGGACGGGCAGGTCTTCTACGCCTCCGTCCCGCCGGGCGACCTGATCGAGATCTCCGGTGCGGCGCCGGACCAGGACGGCTTCGACCTGCTCGTGGGCGGGAACGCGCAGTTGTCGGTCGACCCTCCGCTGCCGATCGGCACGCAGTACCGCTGGACGACCATCCCCTGCGGAGCGGGCGCCGCCGACCTCCACCGTGACCTGGGCGACGCCACCGCCCAGCTGCACGCCACCGCACCCGGACGGCTGTTCGTCGGGGTCGAGATCCAGCGCGGCACGCAGGCGCACACCGCCACCCGGGAACTGCGGATCGGCATCGACCGGTTGCCGGCGGGCGCGGCGATCGCCGCCGACGGGACCCGTGACCCCGATCCGGCCGTGGCGGGCGCCCCGGACGAGGGCTTCTTCGACCCCGCCTACCTCGTCACCTTCGACGACCCCGGCGGCGCGATCGAGGCGGACACGGTCGACGACCGGCGTATGCAGCCCGCGGTCGCCGATCGCCTGCGCGCGTTGCTCGACCGCATCAGCGCCGACGGCGGCACCGGGCTGCTGCGGCTCGTGGGCGGCTGGGTACCCGGTGACCCCGGGCCGGCCGGGGTCGGACGGTCGCTCGCGTTCGACCCGGCCCCGCTCAGCCTGAGCGCCCCGCGGCTCGGTGCGCTGGCGCACGCCGTCGGGTTCAGTTACGTGCGCAACGACGCGGGGACCATCAGGGTGCTGCACCGGACCGGGGACCCGGTGACACTGATCGGTCCCGCCGAGCTCAAGGAGGACGAACCGGCCACCTTCTCCATCAGCCCGCGGGCGCGCGCCAGCGCCGTCGCGGCGGGTTTCGGCGCAGCCGGTTCGCCGGCCCTGGGCAACCTCTACGTGGCCAACGCGGAGACGGACACGGTCAGCGAGATCGACCGGACGACCGGCAGCGTCCGCCGGGCCGTCAAGGTCGGCGCGACGCCGCTCGCGGTGGCCGTCGCGCCGGACGGACGACGGGTCTTCACCGCCGACGCGGGCAGCGCGACCGTCACGACCGTCGACCTGTCCACCGGTCAGACCACCTCCGCCGACGTCGGGGGCGGCCCCTCGGCGGTGGTGCACCACCCCGGTCGCCCGCGGCTGTACGTCCCGGTTCCGGCGCTGGCCCGGCTGCTCGAGCTGGACAGCTCCGCTGCGCCCACCCTGACCCGTTCGGTGAACCTGCCGCTGCCGGTCGACGTCGCACTCACCGGCGACGGCGCCCAGGCGTGGGTGCTGCTCAGCCAGGCCCGCCAGGTCGCTGTCGTCAACACGGCCACCCTGACCACCATCGGCACGATCGCCCTGCCGAACACCCCGGCCCGGATCGCCGTCGGGCCGGCCCGTGCCTACGTCACGATGTCGGTCGGCCGCCAGCTCGCCGTGCTCGACGTGGCCGGCCGATCGGTGGTCGGTGTCGTCCCCGACGTCGGCTCAAGCCCCGGCATGGTCGCCGTGTCGGACGACGGCGCCAGGGTGTACGTGGTCGACAGCGTCGACGGCGGGCTGTACCTGCGCAAGGCCGACGGGACGGCCGACACCACGGCGGGGGCCGGCGGATTCGTGCCGCTCAGCGGCGCTCCCGTGGCGGTGGAGGTGACCGCGACCGAGGCCTACGTGGTGCGCCAGGACTCCGGCGACGGGCGCAGCACCGACGACGTCACCGTCCTGTCGGTGGCCGCGCCCAGCCAGGTCCTCACAGCCTGGCCGCTGGGCACCGGTCACGGTGAGCGCCTGTCCTGGTCGCTGCACGTGGCCCGCCCCGCGCGGGCCAGCCTGTCGGGCACGACCAAGCCCGAGGTCGACCTGCGAGCCCAGGCCGCCGGATCGGTGCTGATCCGCGCCTCGTACCTGTGGCCCGACCGGTCTCCCCCGCGCACCTTCCGCCTCCGCTTCTCCGACGCGGTGCGCGCGAAGGAGGCGTCCGGTACCGCCGTCGAGGTCTCCAAGGACGACTACGACCTGGTGATGAACCTGCTCAACGCCCTGCACCCGGTCGGCGTCGAGGTGGACACCAGCGAGCTGCGCACCCACGTGACCGAGCTGTCGGATGCCCTCGACGTCTTCCCCGGCTACACCTACCCGGACTTCCGCGCCCGCCGGCCGCCTCCCCTTCCGCGTCCGGCCGCGCCCCCGCCGTGAACCGCAACCCGACCCCGAGGAGGACTGTCGTGAGCATCAGCTACACCCCGAGCGTGTCGTTCCGGCCCTACCAGGACGGCCAGGACCTCGTGCGAGCCGCCGGCGACGACGGGTTCAACGTCCGGTTCCAGGCGCTGGAGCAGGAGTTCAAGCGCATCTCCGAGGTCGTCAAGCAGATCAGCGACACGTTGGACCGGCTGCAGGCGCGGATCGACGGCCAGTAGCCAGCTCGTCGAGGGGACAGGCCATGGCCACCCAGCGGATCAGCCGCACCGAGTACCGGGTGCCCGGAGGCAGCGGGGTGCCGCGCCTCGGCGGCACCTCCCACGCCGAGAGCGCCGAGGACGTCGACGGCTACCTCCAGCCGCTCGAACAGGTGCACGCGAGCGCGCACGGCTCCGGTGTGCTCGAGGGCCTGGCCGTCGGCGCCGCCCCCGGCGCCATGACGGTGCGGATCGGCCCTGGGGTCGCCCTGGATCCCGGCGGCCGGCACATCGCCCTGGCCCCGGGTGGGTTCGCCGAGGTCGCCACCGACCCGGCTGCCGCCAGCCGGCTCGTGCAGGTCACCGCCGACGGGGTGGACCTGCCCACCACCGGGCACACGGGCAGTCGCGTGGTCAGCGTGCAGTGGCGGGAAACCTTCGACCAGGACCTCTTCGCCGGCTCGGGGCAGAAGATCTTCCAGGACAACCACACCCCGTGGCTGCGGCTGACCCCGTCCGCCGAAGGCGACCAGGTGGTGCTGGCCACGGTCATCCTCGACGACAGCGGCGCGGTCGCCACGGACGGGCTCAGCTCCGCCGGCCGGGCCGGGCCGGTCCCGGCCGTGGAGGCCCTGCGGTTGCGCGCCGCCGCGACGACGACGGCGGGAGGCGGGGTCACCGTCACGGACGTCTCCGCCGTGCAGCTGCGCCCGCACCCCGCCGGCGGGCTGCAGGTGCAGGTGAGCAACCCGACCGACCGCATCGACCTCACCGCCGACGCCGGCGCCTTCGCCGAGCTGTCGATCGCCGCCGACCGGGTCGCTCTCCGGCGCGCCGATGGCGGCCGGCCTTTCACGCTCGACGCCGCCACCGGCCGGCTCGGCGTCGGGGACGGCACCACCGCGCCCACTCATCCGCTGACCGTTGCCGGCACCCTCGGCATCCGTGCGAACGGTGCGCTGCACCTCAGCGGCGCCCCCGGCTGGAGCAGCCTCTCCTACAACGCCCACCACAACGAGGGCAACGACGGCTGGGTCTTCCCCGACCGGAGCCGCCCGGCGGTGACCGCCGAGATGGACGATTTCGGCGGCAACCCACGGTTCCAGGTGTGGACCACCACCCCCGCCGCGCCCACGGCCTGGAGCCTTCGGTTCGCGGTGGACCCCACCACGGTCGCCGTCACCAACCGGCTGCGGGTCGACGGCGGGGCCGCCGTACGCCTCGACAGCACGACGACCACCGCCCTGACGACGACGAACAGGCAGGGCACCGCCTTCTGCGCCGTCGCCAGCCAGGGGGACGCCAACCAGACCGCGGTGAAGGCGGTGGGCGCGATCGCCCTGTGGGCCCTGGGCAAGTCCCAACTGCTCGGCGACGTCGACGTGACCGGCACGCTGACCGCGACCACGAAGAACTTCGTGATCGACCACCCGCTGGACCCCGAGAACAAGTACCTCGTGCACACCGGCGTTGAGTCATCGGAGCGGGTGAACATCTACAGCGGCACCGCCGTGCTCGACGACGGCGGCCAGGCCCGCGTCCGGCTACCTGAGTGGACCGAGTCCGCCAACACCGACTTCCGCTACCAGCTCACCTGCCTGGGCCGGCACGCCCCGGTGTACATCGCCGACGAGGTCGCCGACGGGGGTTTCACGATCGCCGGCGGCTCCCCCGGGCTGAGGGTCTCCTGGCAGCTGACGGGCGTGCGCGACGACGCCTGGGCCCGGGCCCATCCACTGTCGGTCGAGGAGGAGAAGCCCGACGCCGAGAAGGGCCACTACCGGCACCCGACCGTGTTCGGTCAAGGGCTGACCAAGAGCGTGCACTGGCCGCGCAACCAGGCCCTGGTGCAGACCCACCAGGGCCTGACCGACGCCCTGCTCCGATCCGAGGGAGCCGGCGAAGAGCGCCACGCGACGCTGAGGTTCCTGGACTGACTCCTGGATTGACCGGAGGACGACGCTGACGAGGAGGAAGCATGACGGTCCTGGGCACGACGACGGACGCCGACCTGCGGCGCCGCGTGGAGGAACGACTGACCGTGCTGCGGCACGAGCTGCGGCTCGGCGAGGACCGGGTGCGCGAGCTGGAGCGCGAGCAGGCTGCGCTCCACCAGACCGTGCTGCGCATCAGCGGCGCCGTCCAGGTCCTGGAGGAGGTCCTGGCCGAGGCTGCGGACGCCGACAGCGGGGGCTGAGCGATGGCCGGCCGACCGATCGTGCGCACCGAGTACTACGTTCCCGGCGGCAGCAAGGTGCCGCGGCTGGGCGCGACGTCGCATGCCGAGAGCGCGGTGGACGTCGACGGCTACATGCGCCCGCTGGAGCAGGTCCACGGCAGCGCGCACGGCCGGGGCGTCGTGGAGGGCTTCGCCGTGAGCGCCACCCCCGGTGCTTCCGCGGTGCGGGTCGAGCCCGGGGTCGCGCTGGACGGAAACGGCCGGCACATCGCGCTGGCCACCGGCGGCTCGGCCGAGATCTCCGCGACGCCCGGGGTGACCAGCATCCTGGTCCCGGTCGGCGCCACCGGCGTGGACCTGCCCACCACCGGACGGACCGGACCATGCGACGTCGTCGTGCAATGGCGGGAGACCTTCGACCAGGCCCTGTACGCCAGCTCCGGAAACAAGGTGTACCAGGACAACCACACGCCATGGCTGCGCCTCGTCCCTGCCGGCGGTCCTCCGGACGATGACCAGGTGGTACTGGCCACGGTCACCCTCGACGCCGGAGGAGCCGTGGTCGCCGGCGGGCTCACCCCCGGCGGCCGCTCCGGTCCGGCCCCGGCCGTGGCAGCGCTGCAGCTGCGCAGCACCGGGTCCGGCACGGTCGCCGGCCGGCTCGGCGTCACCGACGTCCTCGCCGGGCAGCTGCTCGCCCGCCCCGGGGGCGGGCTCCGCCTGCAGGTCACCGACCCCAGCGACCGGATCGACCTCACCGCCGCCGCCGGGCGGTTCAGCGAGCTGTCGGTCGCCGCCGACCGGATCGTCCTCCGCGGGGCCCAGGGCGACCAGCCGCTCACTCTCGACGCGGTCCACACCACCCTGGGCGTGGGCACCGCCTCCCCGCGGAGCCCGATCGGGATCCGGGGCGCCGGCCCCGGAGAGGAGCTGCTCAGCTTCGAGGACGCGCAGGGAAACACACGGTGGCAGCTCAACCAGAACCCCGGCGGCCGCCCGGGGCTCAACGTGGCCGAGACCGGCGTCGCCGACAGCCGACTGTTCGTGCAGGCCGGCGGGGCCGTCGGGCTGGGCACCACCAGCCCCAGCCACCCGCTGCACGTCACCGGCACCCGCGGCATCCGGCAGAACGCCCTGTACCTCACCGGGGCGCCGGGCTGGAGCAGCCTGTCCTACAACGCACACCACGACGACGCCAACGGCGCGTGGGTGTTCCCCGACCCCACCCGTTCCGCGGTGACCATCGAGATGGACGACAACAATGCCCACCCACGGTTCCAGGTGTGGTCCACCACACCCGCGCATCCCACGGGCTGGAATCTCCGGCTGGCCGTCGACGGGACCACCGGCACCGTCAGCATCTCCGACCGTCTCGGCGTCGGTACGTCGGAGCCGCACGCGCCCCTGGAAGTGACCGGGGGTGGGATCGTCAACGGTGTGACCGCCGGCACCCAGGGTCTCTCGCCGCCGACGGATCCGACCCGGATGGCCTATCCGTGGCCGTACGAGACGGTGGGGGTGTCCCAGCCCGGGATGAACCTGCGTCTGCAGTCGCCGAACTCGATCCTGCTGCACACCTTCGACCCGGCGACCCAAGCCTATGCGCCGCGGCTCGGCGTCGCGGGTGACCGCGTCACTGTCGCCCCGGGCGCCAACGGTCGTCTCTGGGCCCGGCACATCGACGGCAAGCACTACGGACAGGACAGCAACGATCCGCTGTTCCTGAACTGGGACAGCGGCCAGCCGGTGCACATCGGTGGCGCGGTCCCGGCCGATCTGTGGGTGCACGGCGCGGTCCACTGGGACGGAGACCAGTCCGGGGCGAACTACCTGCGACTCGGCTTCGTGCAGCTGTGCTGGGGGCTGGAATCGTTCGGCGCCTTCTTCGGGGAGTACCAGATCCCGGTCGCCTTCCCCGTCGGATTCGCCGGTGTCCCGGCCGTCACGGTCAGCATCGACGACCCCGGCTACGGAAAGGTGACCGCTGAAGCCGGGGCAGGCGCCTGGCAGGTGAACCAGTCAGGATTCACCGTGCTCTACAAGTGCAATCAATCGAGGAACCAGACCATCTACTTCTCCTGGATCGCGATCGGGCGCTGGGCTTGAGGGCCCCGGATCGGCTGACGGCATGGACGGGCCGTCTGCTCGGAACGGAAACGAAGGGACGCCGACGCCAGGCCACCGCCGGAACCTGATGCCACCCCTGCACCCCCGGGCGAGCTCGCGCGGAGTGCTGTTCCGACGGGCCGCCTGGAGTCCTAGGGCTGCCCAGGCTCCCCGCCGAAGAAGACCTGGATCGTGTGGATACCTCTCGGACTCAGTCCCGCCGGAGGGTCTTGGGAGGTGACCTTCGCGGACGTGTCCGTCAGGACCGCCCGTGTGGTGATGGCGAGACCCAGCCGGCTGACCAGGGCCCGCGCCTCCTCGAAGGTCTTCCCGGTCAGATCGGGGATCTGGACGGTAGCGCCGGTAGCCGTGAGTAGATCCCGACGCGCCTCTGTCGCGTTGCTGGAGGCGAAGTAGAAGGCCGCCGCAGCCGACCCGAGGGAGACGACTCCCCCAACCAGCAGGTTGCGCGCCTGGGCGTCGGTGAAGGTCAGCGACGCTGCGGCCAGGATCAGCAGCGTTCCCACCAAGAGCACCGCCAGCACCGGACGAGTCATGCTGGTCTCCGCTGAGCCAGCGTGTTGGCGCGCTTGCATGCGGAACCGGTGCAGGACGACGCAGATCAGTCCGACGAGCACGAGGACGGCAACGGCGACGAGGACGATGTCGGCCAGCGTGGCATTTGACAGTGCCGGCGCGGCAAGACGCGGAAGCTCGTGCCCGGAAGAGACACGCATGTTGATCTCCCGTCCCAAGGCGACGCAGCAGGAGGCGGCGGGCTGGGGAGGACCCCTCGCGTCAGCGTCCCCGTCGACCCGTCACCGGCGCGTCACAGCGCACCCACCGCACAGATGGTCCTCTCGGCCGAGTGGCTACCGGTCTGCCCGGGCGGAATCCGTCCGGCCCACCGCGACGGTCGCACCGGGCCTGGACGGGGTGAGGTAGCAAGGTCGATCCCGCCGATCAGCGGTCACCGCCGACCACGAGGCGGGTGGCCTGGTTGGAGTGCGTCGCGCTGCCGGTGAAGCAGCAGGAGCTCGGCAACTCGATGCCGGGCCGCCCGGGCAGCGGCCTCGGCGAGTACATCCCCTGGCGGCAGTGCAACCCGAACGACCCGCTACGAGCGTCGTGTCCGCAACGGCCGGCATTCGCGAAGCAACAGCAACTCGAGCAGAGGGCCTTCGCGCGCAGATCCGGGAACCGGCGCAGGCTTCGTCGAAGGTGACGGCAGGCTCGGGTCAAGCCCGCTGGCGTGGTGTGTGACGACTACCGCGTGATCTTCGGTTGGGTCAGGCGCTGAGCGCCGGGATCGTCGTCTGGGTGGTCACCTCCTCGGTGGCGTCGGCGGTGTCGGTGACGGGTCGGATGCGGCAGCGGGCGAGGACGTCGAGTCCGAGGTAGCGGCGGCCTTCGGCCCATTCGTCGTGCTGCTCGGCCAGCACCGCCCCAACCAGGCGGATGAGCGCGTCCCGGTCGGGGAAGATGCCGACCACGTCGGTGCGCCGGCGGATCTCCCGGTTGAGCCGCTCGGAGGGGTTGTTGCTCCAGATCTGCCGCCAGACCTCCTTGGGGAAGGCGGTGAAGGCCAGCACGTCGGCTCGCGCCCGCTCGAGGTGCTCGGCCACCCGGGGCAGCTTGTCGGTCAGGGCGTCGAGGACCCGGTCGAACTGGGCGTGCACCGAGTTCGCGTCGGGCTGGTCATAGACCGAATGCAGCAGCGCGCGCACCCACGGCCAGGACGCCTTCGGCGTGGCCGCCATCAAGTTCGCCGCATAATGCGTGCGGCAGCGCTGCCAGCCCGCACCCGGCAGGGTGGCGCCGATCGCGTCGACCAGACCGCGGTGAGCGTCGGAGGTCACCAGTTGCACCCCGGTGAGGCCGCGGGCGGTCAGGTCGCGGAAGAAGGCCAGCCAGCCGGCGCCGTCCTCGGCGGAGGTGACCTGCAGGCCAAGGATCTCCCGGTGCCCGTCGGCGTTGACCCCGGTGGCGACCAGGGCGTGCACGTTGACCACCCGGCCGCCCTCGCGGACCTTGAGCACGAGGGCGTCGGCGGCGAGGAACGTGTACGGGCCGGCATCCAGCGGGCGGTGGCGGAAGTCGGCGACCTGGGCGTCGAGGTCCTTGGCCATCTCGCTGACCTGCGACTTCGATAGCCGGGTGATCCCGAGGGACTCGACGAGCTTCTCCATCCGGCGCGTGCTCACGCCGAGCAGGTAGCTAGTGGCCACCACGGTGGTCAGCGCCCGTTCCGCCCGGCGGCGGCGCTCGAGCAGCCAGTCGGGAAAGTAGCTGCCCGACCGAAGCTTGGGGATCGCCACGTCCAGCGTGCCGGCGCGGGTGTCGAACTCCCGGAGCCGATAGCCGTTGCGCACGTTGGTCCGCTCGGCCGAGCGGGCGCCGTACTCCGCGCCGCAGACCGCGTCGGCCTCGGCGCTCATGAGCGTGTTGATGAACGTGGTCAGCATCTGGCGCAGCAGGTCAGGGCTGGCCTGGGCCAGCTGCTCGTCCAGAAAGCGGGCAGGGTCGATACTGGAAGGGGCGGTCATCGCGTCGAACTCCTGGGGCTGTGGAAGGTATCCAGAAGATCACGCGGTGGCCGCCTCTACGTGCAAGGCCCGCTACTCACCGGGGCCGTCGCACACCACCTTGGTGGACGCCACTCAGGCTCGGTGGCAGGAGGCTGACGCACGCCCCACCCTGGACATCGGAGGAACGCCGGAGATGCCGGACGACGAGGCTCAGGCCGCGAGGGCGCCCCACACCAAGGCTGGTGCAGTCCAGCCACGAGCGAGGGGAAGGACGGGGGTCTACTGGGGGAGCGAGAACCTCCTCGCCGGAGGAGCCTCTGCGGTGAGCTGGGCTGTCACTCCCCCCATTGGACCCGAACCAATAACCCGGCGATTTGACCCTGAATTGATTGACCGAGGTCGGACACCGCTGACAGAGCTGGTGGAATGCCGGTTCGGTGATTGACTCTCGAGGGCTATCGTTGGCAGTTCTCGGCCATATTGGATGCATGAAGGATGCGCGAACGCCGGGCCTGGCCGGTGGTTCGGCACGTCGCTGTCAGGGGGACGGCGTCGCGCGTCCGGTCACGTCGCCAAGGGAAATCCGACCGGCCGCCGGCCCCGTTGGCGGTGGCGACGTCGCCGTCCTCGAGCCTGGGGCGAAGACGTCCCCGTGTGCAGACCGACGCCGTTGACTGTCATGTACGCCAGTTGCCGGGACGGTCCTGGATCTCGGCGAACAGCGGACAGCTGACGAATGATCCCCGGCATGGACCTTGCTTGGAGCTCGTGGTCAAGTAGCCCAGGCGCCCAACGCCAGACTGAATGGGCGAAGCTTCAGAACTGCCGTGATGGCGCCCACCTTCTGACTGAAGGGCGGGTCGCGGCATATGTGGGGGCGTGCCGTGTGGTATTACGGGCACAACGTCCGTTGAGGCGGATCACAGTGGCAATAAGTTAATTCGTGGCCCCGCGAGACAATACTGAGCTCGACCCAAACGCTGGGTTGCACATCGCGCCAGAGAGACTCCGCCATGCCCTTCGCCACCGTTTCCTCGCTACGCTCTTCGCTCGCCCAGCGCCGCGCCGCTGGTGCCGAGCGCCGGCGTCTCGCATGGGAGCTGGCCTGCTATCGGACCCCGGTCGAGCGCCATGAGTTGGACCTGGTCCTCGGCCGCCATTCCGCTCAGGAGACGGCCGAAGTCGACGCGATCCTCAGCCGGCAGACCGCTTCCTCGTAACGCTGCAGCGCCTGATCCACCGCGCGAACGTCCCGCATGTCGGGATTCCCCGGCTCCGAGCCGGTGCAGCGGCTAGGGGATCTCCGCTGCTGGTGCGGCGGTCCCGGCGAGCAGCGACGTGACCGGCCCGTGGGGCACGACGGCGCCGGCGGCGCCGGACACGGCGCCGCAGAGCAGGTGTCCTCGACGCGCCGAAACGGCGCTCCTCTCGCGAGACGGCTTCAGGCCGTCGTGAGCTGGGTGGACGGTTCCCGGTCGGCGGCCTGCGCGGCGCGGTAAGCGAAGGCGATGATCGGGCCGAGGGTGGCCCCTCCCGCCCAGTACGCCTGACCGGACGCCGAGGCGACGCAGTTGCCGACGCCGTAGAGGCCGGGAACGGGGGTCCCGGTGTCGTCGAGGACCTGGCCATCGGGGGTCGTCCGTGGCCCGCCCTTGGTGTCGAGCGTCCCGCCGGTGACCAGGGCCGCGTAGTAGGGACCGCGGTCGCTGATCGGCCACATCGTCGGGTTGGTCCGGCCCGGCTCGTCGCCTACCGGGCCGTTGAAGACGAACTGGATCAGCTTCTCACCGCGGTGGAAGTCCTCGTCGACGCCGCGCGCGGCGAACCCGTTGAAGCGCTCGATGGTCCGCCGCAGGGTGGCGACGAAGTCCGGCTGGAGCGCGAGCCCGCCCGTGACGCCCTTGTACCGGTCGAGGCGGTCGGCGACGGCGTCGGCGAGCGACTCGAGGGTCTCGCCGCGGATGACATGGGAGTCATCGGCGCCCGGCGAGACGATGAGCCGGCCGTACTCGTCGCTGGCCGAGGCGTCCTGGCTGCGCTGGTCCCAGATCTGGACGAGCACCAGGTAGGGGTACTCGCTCTTCTCCCCGTCGTAGGTGAAGAACTTCTGCGCCAGCTCGTTGTACTGCAGCTTCTCGTTGACCACGCGCCGGCCGGTCTTGTCCACGAACAGCATCGAGTCCCCGGCGACGGAGAACATCCCGCTCATGTTCGGGTCCCGTGCGACCGCCCGCTCCAGCGGGATGGGACACATCCAGGCGTAGTTCATGTTCCGCAACTGGGCACCGACCGGCGCGGCGATCGCCAGGAAGTCCCCTTCGTTGGTCATCGCGGCGCAGCCGCCGTAGACCGGAGCGTGCAGGAAGTTGCGGCGCAGGTCCACATCATGGGTGAACCCACCGGTCGCGAAGACGACGGCCTTGCGGGCAGCGATCCGGTGGGTGCGCCCGTCGGCGGTGGTGGCTTCGACGCCCACGACCGCGCCGTCCCGGACGACGAGCCGCTGCACCCGGTGGCCGGTGCGGATGTCCACCCCGTCGCGCCGGGCCGCGGCGCTCATCGTCGCCACGCCCACGGCGCCACCGTCGGACATCGACTCCCGGGCTCCGCTGGGCACGAGGACCCGCCCGGTCGGGGTCTTGTCCTCGGGGATCTCCGACCAGTAGTCCGGGACGCCGCCGCAGTGCCGGTACTCCAGCGCGCCCTTCTCCGCCAGCAACTCCGTCGCCGGTGAGGCGCTGGCGTAGATGGCCCGGCACATGTCGTACTCCCACTGCGACAGCCCGAGCGTCGGCGAGGCCGGGTCGTAGGCGGTGGGCCGGGCCAGCCGGGCCACATAACGCAGGAAGTCGGGTTCCTCGTCGACGATTCCCGCCGCGCGCATCGGCTCGTTGTTCGGCACCCAGTACCAGAAGGCCGCCTTCCGGGCCGTGCCGCCGAGCTCGTCGGCCTTCTCCAGGAGCACCACCTCGTTGCCGAGCCAACGACTGAACAGGGCCGTGGGCAGTCCCCCGCCGCCGCCCCCGACGACGACCACGTCGGCGACCGCGTCCGGTCGACGGTCGTCGGGAACGGGAGCGGCGGACTCGCGGGCCGGGCGGCCCTCGACCGTCTCGGACGGATGCGGCTGGGCTTGCTGGGGAATGGACATGTGCACCTCGCCGTCTCGGGCGCGTGACCGACACGAGAAGGGTGACGCCGATCACCGGGCAGCGGTAGTGCCGCTGTGGCAGCCGGTCCACGCCGGTCCACGCCGGTCAGGCGCGGGCCAGTTCGGCCGTGATCCGACGCGCGGTGTCGACCAGGAGTGGAACGACGCTGCGCTCGAGCTCGCCGCGAGTGGAGCGGCCCACGGAGGTCGACGAGGCGAGCGCTGCCACGACCTGCCCGAGACGGTCGTGCACGGGCGCGGCGGCCGAGAGGAGTCCCAGCTCCAGTTCCTCGCTGACGACCGACCAGCCCCGGTCCCGGACGCGCGCCAGCTCGGCACGCAGCGCCGACGGGTCGGTCACCGTGGTGGGCGTGATGGCCCGCAGCGGACGACGGTTGAGCGCGGAGTCCACGACCCCGGTCGGAGCCCAGGCCAGGAGCACGCGCCCCATCGAGGTCGCGTACGCCGGGACCCGGGTGCCGACGGAGACGTTGATGCTCATGATCCGCCGGACCGGAACCCGGGCGACGTAGACGACCTCGTCGCCGTCCAGTGTCGCCAGCGACGCCGACTCGTGCGTCTCCTCCGCGAGGCGGAGCAGATGGGGCTGCGCGAGCTCGATGAGGGCGTGCGAGGCGGTGTAGTGCTGACCGATGGAGAGGACGCGGGGTGTGAGCGACCAGCGGCCACCGTTGCCGCGCACGTAGCCCATCCGCTCCAGCGTGAGGAGGAAGCGTCGCACCGCCGGCCGTGAGAACCCGGTGAGCTGCGCCAGTTCGGCCAGGGTCGGCTCGGGGTGCTCCTCGTCGAATGCAAGCAGCACCGCGATGCCGCGCGCGAGGCTCTGCACGTGGTCGCGGTCGCCCTGTGCGGGTTCACCCTCGCCTGCGATCGCCATCGCCGCCGATCCTCCCGCATGCCAGGTCTTGACCCGGCCTGTGACCCGGAGCACACTTCTCGGACGCCCTGCGGTCATACTGTACGCAGTGCGTACAGGCGGGCCAACCTCCGGGGAGGACCCCGATGCCCGACCCCCGCACCCTCCGCACCGCCTTCGGCCGCTTCGCCACCGGCGTCACCGTGGTCACCTGCGCCCGGGACGACGGTGATCCGCACGGCACCACGGTCAACGCCTTCACCGCCGTGTCGCTGGAGCCGCCGCTGTGCCAGGTCACCCTGACCCGGCAGTCCAGGGCCTGCCGCTACCTCGACGGGGCGCCGTTCGCGGTCAACGTCCTCGCGGCCGGCCAGCTCGACACCGCCTGGCACTTCGCCGGGCGCCCGCAGTCCCCGGAGCCCGCCTGGGCCTCGGGGCCGACCGCCCCGGTCCTCGTGGGCAACGCGGCGACGATCTCCTGCCGGCCCTGGCGCACCTACGACGGCGGTGACCACCTCATCGTCATCGGTGAGGTCGTCGACCTGGAGATCGCCGACATCGAGCCGTTGCTGTTCTTCGGCGGGCGCTTTCGCGAGCTGGCGCCGCCGGTGACCGGCGTCCACTGGGCCGGCTCGCTGGACAGCCCGGAATTCGGCTGGTTCGACGCCGGCACCTCCTTTCCCGCGCTGCACTCCTCGACCCGTCGCGCCGCGTCCTGAGCGCGGCACGGCTCTCGCCCGCTGGTTCCGCAGCGACCCCTCCCCCGAGTCAGAAGGGTTCTCCCGTGACACTCCAGCAGGACCGCCCCGCTGCTCCCCCCGAGAACACGGCCGCCCGGCCGATGACCGGGAACGAGTACATCGAGAGCCTTCGCGACGACCGGGAAGTGTGGATCTACGGCGAGCGGGTGCAGGACGTCACCACCCACCCCGCCTTCCGCAACCCGGTCCGCATGACCGCCCGCCTCTACGACGCCCTCCACGACTCCGCGCACCACGACGTGCTGACGACGTCCACCGACACCGGCAACGGCGGGTTCACCCACCCGTTCTTCCGCAGCCCGCACTCGGTCGACGACATGCTCGCCGACCGCGAGGCCATCGCCACGTGGGCCCGGATGTCCTACGGCTGGCTGGGCCGCTCCCCCGACTACAAGGCCGCCTTCCTCGGCACCCTCGGCGCCAACAGCCCCTTCTACGACCCGTACCAGGAGAACGCCAAGCGCTGGTACCGGGAGTCGCAGGAGAAGGTCCTGTACTGGAACCACGCGATCATCAACCCGCCGGTCGACCGCAACCTCTCGCCCGAGGAGGTCGGCGACGTCTTCATGAAGGTCGAGAAGGAGACCGACGCGGGGCTGGTCGTCTCCGGCGCCAAGGTGGTGGCCACCGGCTCGGCGATCACGAACTACAACTTCATCGGCCACTACGGACTGCCCATCAAGAAGAAGGAGTTCGCGCTCATCTGCACGGTGCCGATGGACGCACCGGGCGTGAAGCTGATCTGCCGCGCCTCCTACGCCCAGCAGGCCGCGGTCATGGGCAGCCCGTTCGACTACCCGCTGTCGAGCCGGCTGGACGAGAACGACACGATCTTCGTCTTCGACCGGGTCCTGGTGCCCTGGGAGAACGTCTTCGTCTACGGCGACGTCGAGAAGGTCAACGGCTTCTTCCCGGTCTCCGGCTTCATCCCGCGGTTCACCTTCCACGGCTGCATCCGGCTGGCCGTCAAGCTCGACTTCATCGCCGGGCTGCTGCTCAAGGCCCTGGAGGCGACCGGCAGCAAGGACTTCCGCGGCGTGCAGACCCGCGTCGGTGAGGTCATCGGCTGGCGCAACGTGTTCTGGGCGCTGTCCGACGCCATGGCCCGCAACCCCGACGAGTGGGTGGACGGCGCAGTGCTGCCCAAGCTCGACTACGGGCTCACCTACCGCATGTTCATGATCCAGGGCTATCCACGGGTCAAGGAGATCATCGAGTCCGACGTCGCCAGCGGGCTGATCTACCTCAACTCACACTCGATGGACTTCAAGACCCCCGAGATCCGGCCGTACCTGGACAGGTACGTCCGCGGCTCGAACGGCATCGACGCCGTGGACCGCGTGAAGACCATGAAGGCGCTGTGGGACGCGGTCGGCACCGAGTTCGGCGGCCGGCACGAGCTCTACGAGCGCAACTACTCCGGCAACCACGAGAACGTCCGCGCCGAACTCCTCTTCGCCGCCGAGGCGCAGGGCGAGACCGACGCCATGAAGGGGCTCGCCGAGGCCTGCCTGGCCGAGTACGACCTCGACGGCTGGACCGTGCCCGACCTCATCGGCAACGACGACGTCTCCTTCTTCTCCCGCACGCGCTGACCCGTCCGTCCCCCTCGAGGAGCACCGCCATGACCACCATGGAGCAGCACCGCCCGACCGCCGCCGGCTCGGGCGCCAGCGCCACCCAGTCCTTCCGGACCACGGAGCAGTACCGCGGCACCGGTGCCGTGACGCCCGAGCGGGTCGCCGCCGTCGTCAGCGCCGTCCTCGACGGCGTGCACCGGGCGATCCGCGAGCAGCAGGTCACCTACCCGGAGTTCCAGGCCGCCAAGGGGTGGCTGATCGAGGTCGGGGAGGGCGGCGAGTGGCCGCTGTTCCTCGACGTGTTCGTCGAGCACGTCGTGGAGGAGGTCGCCGCCCAGACGCAGCACGGCACCAAGGGCACGATCCTGGGTCCGTACTACCTCCCCGGCGCCGCGCGGCTGCCGGCACGGGCCACCCTGCCCATGCGGACCGACGAGAAGGGCTCGCCGCTCGACCTCACCGGCCAGGTGCGTGACCTCGACGGCAACCCGATCGCCGGCGCGGAGCTGGACATCTGGCAGGCCGACGCCGACGGCTACTACTCGGGTTTCGCCCCGGACATCCCCGCGGGCAATTTGCGCGGCGTCGTCGTCACCGACGAGCAGGGCCGGTTCGAGATCCGCACGGTCCGGCCCGCGCCGTACCAGATCCCGACCGACGGGCCGACCGGGAAGATGATCGGGGCCGCCGGCTGGCATCCGTGGCGCCCGGCCCACCTGCACCTGCTCGTGCGCGCGCCCGGCTACCGCCAGATCACCAGCCAGCTGTACTTCTCCGGCGGTGACTGGCTCGACAGCGACGTCGCCGAAGCGGTCAAGCCGGAGCTCGTCCTGACCCCCGAGGACTCCGGGAACGGGACGCAGCGGGCGACCTACGACTTCGTCCTCGAGCGGGCCGAGTCCGCAGCAGCCGCCTGACGCACGGAACCCGATGAGCGAGCTGACGATCGAGCGCGTCGAGACCACCCTCCTCGACGTCCCGCTGGTGCGCCCGCACCGGTTCGCACGGACCGGGATGGACGCCCAGCCCCTGCTGCTGGTGCGGATCACCACCCGCGGCGGGGCGATCGGCACCGGCGAGGGAGTCGTCCCCGGCGGTCCCTGGTGGGGCGGTGAATCGGTCGAGACGATGCAGGTGATCATCGAGCGGTACCTGGTGCCGCTGCTGCTCGGCCGCCGGATCGACGACCTCGCCGGTATCCAGCAGGCGATGGACGACGCCGTCGCGAACAATCTCTACGCCAAGGCCGCCGTCGAGGTGGCCCTGCACGACGCGTGGGCGCGCAGCCTCGGCGTGCCGGTGCACACCCTGCTCGGCGGCCTCGCCCGCACCTCCGTCCCGGTCACCTGGGCGCTGGGCACCGAGTCGGCCGGCCAGGTGGTCGACGAGGCCCGCGCCAAGCTCGACGCCGGACTGCACACCAGCTTCAAGCTGAAGATGGGCGCCCAGGAACCGGCCGACGACGTCGCCCGCGTCGTGGAGGTGGCGCAGAAGCTGTCCTGCCTGGCCGGCATCCGGGTGGACCTCAACGCCCGCTGGGACCTGATCACCTCGCTGCGCTGGCTCCCGCGGCTGGCCGAGGCCGGCGTCGAGCTGATCGAGCAGCCGGTGCCCGGCGCCGAGGTCGAATGGCTGGCCGAGATCAACGCCGCCCTGCCGATCCCGGTCATGGCCGACGAGAGCCTGCGCACGCCGTCCGACGCCCTGCGGCTGGTGCGGCTGCGGGCCGCCGACGTCTTCTCGCTGAAGACGACGAAGTCCGGCGGGCTGCGCCGCACCCGCGCCATCACCGACATCGCGGCCGCCGCCGGCGTGCCCTGCCACGGCGGGACGGCGATCGAGGGGCCGATCGGCACGGCGGCTTCGCTGCAGCTGGCCTGCGCGGCTCCGGGCGTGACCTTCGGCAGCGAGCTGTTCGGTCCGCTGCTCATGCGCGAGGAGCTGCTCACCGAGCCCCTGCGGTACGCCGGCGGCGCGCTGCACCTGCCCGACGGTCCGGGGCTCGGCGTCGAGCTCGACCCGGCCGCCGTCGCCCGCTTCACCCGGGCCTGACGAGGAGGGAATGCACCGTGCTGTTCCACGTCCGCATGGACGTCGTCCTCCCCCGGGATCTCGACCCCGACGAGCGAACCACGCTGCTGGCCACCGAGAAGGCCCGGGCGCTGGAGCTGCAGCGCGCGGGCACGTGGGTGCACCTGTGGCGGGTGGTCGGCCACTACAGCAACATCAGCGTCTTCGACGTCGACAGCCCCGGCGAGCTGCACGAGATCCTCTGGAACCTGCCGCTGTTCCCGTTCATGACCCTCGCGGTGACCCCGCTGACGGAGCACCCCTCGGCCCTCTCGGCCAACCCCTGACCGCCCCGTGGCGACGGCGAACCCATTCGTTCGGGTGCGCGGAGAGGTCGCCCGGGACAACGCCGAGCACGGTAGGCCAGGCCGCACGCGCGTCATCGACCGCCCACGGGCGGTCGATGGCTGGCCGTTCACGGTCATGAAGGGGTGCACGACAGTCGGGGTCGACCTCCTGCAAGTCGGAGCCGGAACGGGTCAGAGGCGGTGGACGGCCTCTCAGCCCGGTTGAGCTCCTGTGCGTTCCCTGGGAACGCCTGACCGGGCCCGGACGTCGTCGTTCCGTGGCGGGTGGACTGGTTGCTCTGTTCGACGATGTCGCGGCACTGGCGAAGGCCGCCGCGGCGTCCCTCGACGACATCGGCGCGGCGGCCGGCCGAGCGAGCGCCAAGGCCGCCGGGGTCGTGGTCGACGACACCGCCGTCACGCCGCAGTACGTCCACGGGCTCGCCGCCGAGCGGGAGCTGCCGATCATCCGGCGCATCGCCCTCGGCTCGCTGCGCAACAAGCTGCTGGTCCTGCTTCCGGCGGTGCTCCTGCTCAGCCAGTTCCTGCCGTGGCTGCTCACCCCGATCCTCATGCTCGGGGGCGCCTATCTCTGCTACGAGGGCGCGGAGAAGGTGTGGCACAAGCTCCGGCCCGCCCACGAGGAACACACCGGCGACGAGGAGGTGCTGCCGGACGAGGACGCCGTGGTCTCCGGCGCCGTGCGGACCGACTTCATCCTGTCCGCGGAGATCATGGTGATCTCGCTGAACGAGGTGGTCGACCAGGGGTTCTGGTCCCGGGCGGTGATCCTCGCGGTTGTGGCGGTGGGCATCACCGTCCTCGTCTACGGCGTCGTCGGGGTCATCGTGAAGATGGACGACGTCGGGCTGCACCTCTCGCAGAAGCCCGGCCGGGCGGTCGCCGCGTCCGGGCGTGCCCTGGTGAGGGCCATGCCCCGGCTGCTCGCCGTCCTCACCGCGGTCGGCACCGCCGCGATGCTCTGGGTCGGTGGCCACATCCTGCTGGTGGGCAGCGACGAGCTGGGCCTGCACGCCCTCTACGGCGCGGTGCACTTCCTGGAGGAGGCGGCGCACGAGGCCGCCGGCGGGCTCGTCGGCTGGCTGGTCAACACGCTGGGGAGCGCGCTGCTGGGCCTCGTCGTGGGCGCCGTCGTCGTCGCGGTGGTCGGCCTCGTGAAGCGTCGGGTCAGCCGGCCGCGTTCCGCCTGACCACGTTGCGCTGCCCCGCCGGCCAGCGTCCTCCGGCGAGTTGACGGTCACCGAGGCGGCCACCACCGACACCGCGGCGCCGTTGGCCACACGCCGCTGGGCTCGAAGCCGGACCCGGGCGAGCCGGTACCGGCGCACCCCGATCGAGCTGCTCGTCCGTGTCGAGCAGCGCACCGCCGCCACCGCTGTGCGGCGGGACGACGAGGCGGTGGGCCAGCGCCATCGCGCCCACGGCGACGGGCCGGAACAGCGGGCCGTCGTCGTGGTCAGGCGGTGGTGGGAACAGGCGCGCCGGCGAGCTCGGCCGCCACGAGGTGGGCCAGCGTGAGGCCGCGACTGAGCGCCATCCCGCTGTTGTAGCCGCTGCCGAAGGTCGTCGTCGCCGCGCAGGAGCCGACCGCCCACAGCCCGGGGATCGGTGCGCCTCGTTCGTCGAGGACGTGTCCGTCGGCGTCGATGTGGATGCCGCTGGAGCCGATGGCGGTGCCGACCCAGAGCAGCCGCAGGCCGTGGAACGGCGGCTCCGCGACCGGACCGAGCACGGGGTTGGGCCGGTGGGACGGGTCGCCGGAGAAGCGGTTGACGAAGTCGATGGAGCCCCGGCCGAAGTCCGGATCCTCCCCGCGCTCGGCTGCGCTGTTGAAGCGCGCGGCCGTCGCCTCCAGTTGGTTCCCGTCGATACCCAGCGCCGCTCCCAGTTCCCGGAGCGTGGGCGCCGAGGTGACCAGACCGGCGGGGTACGGATCCCCCGGTGCGGTCTTCCCCAGCCCGTAGCGGCGGCGGTGCTCCTCGTCAAGGATCAGGTAGAAGGGCAGGTGGCGGTCTGCGGGGTCGAGTCCCCGGTGGACCAGGTCGGGCCAGTAGGAGTCGTTGCCGAAGCGGCGTCCGGACCGGTCCACGATGAACGCGTGCGGCATCGCGTACTCCGGACCGTTGACGACCTCGCCGCTCGGTAGACGCCAGCCGGGCACCATGGGCACGCTCGTGGCCGGGATGCGGGCCACCTTCGCGCCGACCCCGCGGGCGAGCCGGAGACCGTCGCCGCAGATGCTGTCTGGCGCCATGCTGCCGAAGTCCTCGGCCGAGAGACCGAGGAGTTCGCGCACCAGCGCTGGGTCGTGGTCGAAGGAACTGGTGGCCAGCACGACCGGCCCGCGGTGCTCGACCGCGGCGCCCGGCCCGCCTGGCGAGGTCTGGGCACGGACACCGACCAGGCCGCCCGCGTCGTCGCGCAGGAGCTCCGTGACGCGGGTGCCGGGGAACAAGGCGACGCGCTCCTCCTGCAACAGCCGGGCGAGGAAGCCCGCTACGAGGCCGGCGCCCAGCGTCAGCCGGTCGGCCGCTGAAGCATCGGTCGAGGTCGTGGTGGTGCGCCGTCCCTTGGCGAACAGCTCCTCGTACGTCGTGCCGGGCCGGAACCAGGGGCTCACCCGCACCCGGTCCCGCCACGACCCCAGCCTCTGGACGTCGACCGGCAGCGTGGTCAGGTAGCGACCCGAGGACAGCGCGCCGTCGACATCGGCGTGGTAGTCGGCCAGCCCTTGGATGAGCGTCCAGCTGACGGCACCGACCTCCTCCCAGTACTGCATCGCGGCGGGTGCGGCTCTCAGCCACCGCCGCAGCGCCGACTCGTCCAGCAGCTCCGGGTGCTCGTGCGCGAGGCCGCGGACGTAGCGCTCGGTGCGGTCCAGGTCGTCGGCGATCCCTGCTTCGGCGGCGACGTGGTTCGCACCGACCCACACCTGACCACCCGACCAGGCAGCCGCACCACCCAGCTGGTCAGCCGCCTCGAGCACGACCACGCGTCGGCCCCGCAGCGCGCAGCCCAGCGCCGTGGCCAGGCCGGACAGTCCCCCGCCGACCACGATCACCGGCCGGTCGTCAGCTCGTTCCTCAGTCGTCATCCTCGCGTTCCCTCTCGCCGGTGGAGGCAGTGCTGAAGGGTCGTCCAGACCACCCGGGCGGATTGCGTCTGAACAAGGTTTGCGATCGTCCCGAACCGCCCCCACCGTCCTCGGCGCCAACGGCGCATGTCCCTCGAGTACCCCGTCATCGCGACGCAGATCGGCGCCACGTGGTGTCCGCGTCGACACGATCCTGCCTGGATCGGTCCGGACGCCTGCGATGGCGTCAGCGGTCGAGCGCGACGCCAGAGGCTCGGATCTCGCTGCGGGGAACGGGACGCGCGTACAACCTCGCGAGAGCGGGTGCTTCTCCCCTCCGAGGAGGCGGCTGCGGCGTCGGGGCGGAGCTGGTGGTCGACGTCGCGTTCACCGGTCGCCTCGGAGGCCCGGGCCTCCGCCGGGCTGCGTACGGCGAGCAGTGCCGGGCTGCCGGCGCGTCCCCTTCCGGAACGCAGTCGAGCCCGCATCTCGAGAGCGCGAGCCGGTCGGGATCCCGGCGTCTCCCCCGCGTGGGGCGGCGAGACGTCGTCGCCGAACGCCGGCCTCAGGAAGCTCGGTGCGACACGTGGTCGGCGTCGTCGGCCGGCGGCCGCGTGGAGGCGGGGCGGTGGAGGGCCGCGCGGACGGCGGGCAGGACGTCGGTGGCGAGCAGCTCGATGGACCGCGCGGTGGCGGCGAAGGGCAGCCCGCCGAGGCCGATCTGGGCGAGGAAGCGGTCGTGGCCGAGCAGTTCGTGCTCCCAGAGGACCTTGTCCACCACCTCGGCGGGGCTGCCGGCGAACAGCGCGCCCCGCGGACCCGCCCACTCGTCGAACGCGTCGCGCGGCAGGGCACGCCCACGGGCACCGGGCATGTTGTCGCCGATGTAGCGCGCGTAGTACGGGTAGAAGGTGTCGCGGGCTCCCTGGGAAGTGGGCTCGACGTAGAAGTGGCTGGTGACCCCGATGCGACTGCTCCCCCGGTCGGCGTCGTACTGGGCGGCGGTCTGCCGGTAGAGCTGGGCGAGCGGCGCGAACCGGGTCGGTGCGCCGAGGATGGCCAGGTACAGCGGCAGCCCGTGGCGGCCGGCGCGGACGACGCTCGCCGGTGTGCCGCCGACGGCGATCCACACGGGCAGCTGCTCCTGGACCGGCCGCGGGTGGATCTCGGCGTCCTCCAGCGGAGCGCGGTGCCGCCCCGACCACGTCACCTTCTCGTCCCGGTTGAGACGCAGCAGCAGCTCGAGCTTCTCGTCGAACAGCGACTCGTAGTCGGCCAGGTCATGGCCGAACAACGGGAACGACTCGACGTACGCGCCGCGGCCGGCGGTGATCTCCGCGCGGCCGCCGGAGATGAGGTCGACGGCGGTGAAGTCCTCGAAGACCTTCACCGGATCCGCGGTGGACAGCACGGTGACGGTGCTGGTGAGCCGGATCCGCTCGGTGGCCTGGGCGACCGCGGCGAGGACGACCGGCGGGGAGGCGATGGCGAAGTCCGGGCGGTGGTGCTCGCCGACGCCGAAGACGTCGAGCCCGGCCTGGTCGGCGAGCACGGCCAGGTCGATGAACTCGCGCAGCCGCACGGCGGGGTCCAGCGGGCGGCCGGTGGCGGGGTCGGCGGTGATCTCGCCGAAGGTGAACAGCCCGATCTCGAACGGGCGCTGCTGCGCGGTCATGGGCACCGCCTCTCAGGTCGTCGGAAAGGCTCGGCTGCTCGCCGGTGGCCGGGGTGGCGCCGGTGGGGCTCAGGCGGCCTGGAAGGAACGCCGGGAGAGCCCGACGCCGTAGCCGTCCAGCGTGGTGACCACCGGGGCGGTCGGGTCGGTGGCCGCCCCGAGGGCGACGAACAGTGGGGTGAAGTGCTCCACGGTCGGGTGCGCGTAGGGCATCCCCGGGGCTGCGGTGCGGAAGCGGGCGAGTTCTGCGACGTCACCGCGGGCCAGGGCGTCGGCCGCCCAGGCGTCGAAGTCGGCCGACCAGCCCGGCACCTTGTTCTCGGTGAACATCTCCCGGGTCAGGAACGGCAGGCCGTGGGTCATGTGGCCGGAGCCGACGACGAGCACGCCGGACTCGCGCAGCGGCCGCAGCCGCTCGCCGAGCGCCAGCAGCTTCTCCGGGTCCTCGGTGGGCAGGGACAGCTGCAGCACCGGGACGTCGGCCGCGGGGTACATGATCTTCAGCGGCACCCAGGCGCCGTGGTCGAGCCCGCGGCGGGCGTGCTGGTGCACCTGCTCGGTGTCCGGCATCAGGCCGGTCACCCGCCGGGCCAGCTGGCCGGCGTCGGGGGTGTCGTAGCGGAACGTGTAGTACAGCGGGTCGAAGCCGCCGAAGTCGTAGACCAGCTCGTCGGGCCGGGCGGCGCTGACCGACAGCGGCGCGGACTCCCAGTGCGCCGAGACCATCAGGATCGCGCGCGGCTTGGGCAGCGAGCGGGCCCAGCCGTGCAGCGGGTCCAGCCACGCACGGTCGGCGAACGGCATCGGCCCGCCGCCGTGGGACAGGTAGAGGCTGGGCAGCGGCCCGTCCTCCGGCGTCCACGGCCGGTGCGGGTCGGCGGCCTCGAGCGCGCTGACGCGGCGCAGGTGCGCGGCGAACGGGTGCGCGTCGGGGATGCGGGCGTCGGCGACGGCGGTCGTGGTGGACGCGGGCGTGGTCATGCGGACTCCTCGAGGGTGGTGGGAGCGGGATCGGCTGCGCCGGGTCAGGCGTGCACGGGCTGGGCGGTGCGCCGCCGGCCGGCGACCAGGTGATCGACGCTGAAGCGCCCGGCGCCGGCGGAGGCCAGCAGCAGGGCGGCCGCCCCGAGGACGACGACGAGCTCGTAGCCGCCCTGCTCGGCGAAGACGCCGGCGCCGGCGTGGACGAAGACGAACGCGCCGATCATGTCGAGCAGCAGGAGCAGGCCGGCGACGGGGACGGCGAGGCCGAGGATCAACGCGGCGCCGCCGGCGAGCTCGACGATGGCGGCGAACCACGCGGCGGCGGAGGC
The DNA here is from genome assembly GCF_059428245.1 of Geodermatophilus sp. SMS 5-13. Taxonomy (NCBI): domain Bacteria; kingdom Bacillati; phylum Actinomycetota; class Actinomycetes; order Geodermatophilales; family Geodermatophilaceae; genus Geodermatophilus; species Geodermatophilus sp. SMS 5-13. The sequence continues at coordinate 1,654,906 of NZ_CP165729.1, read as the reverse complement.
GGCGGGCACGCCGACCGAGTCGAAGAAGGCGGCGGTGCCGTCGATGCCGAAGGTGTTCAGCTTCTGCCAGCCGTGGGCGACGAAGACGAGGCCGACGGCGATGCGGATCAGCAGGACGGCGAGGTCACGGGCGGGAGCGGGAAGAGTCATGGCGGATCCTGTCGATGCCGAGGGGGCCGGGTGGTCGGGTCGTCAGGCGATGACGGCGAACCCAGCGGTCCAGCCGATCTTCTCGCCGGCGGCCAGGCCGATCTGCAGGAAGCCGAGTGCCTCGAGCTCGCGGGCGCGGCGCAGCGAGCCGGCGTCGATGGCGCGCAGCCCGCCGGCGGTGACGATGCCGGCCAGCAGCGACTTGGCGTCGGCGTCGTCGCCGGCGATCAGGACCGTCGCGGGCTGGTCGCCGACGGTGCCGGAGGCCAGGGTGGCGGCGAAGTTCGTGTTGAACGCCTTGACCACGCGGGACTGCGGCAGCGCCGAGGCGATCTCGGCGGCCGCGGAGCCGTCGGCCGGAACGACCAGGGAGTCGAAGGTCGCCGTGTTCACCGGGTTGGTGATGTCGACGACGACCTTGCCGGCCAGCTGCTCGCCGCGCTCCGCGACGACATCGGCAACGGAGCCGTAGTAGACGGCGAGGACGACGACGTCACCGGTGACCGGCCTGCCGGTGTCCCCGTGGCCGATCAGCTCGACGGTGTTGCCGCCCCTGCGCACGAGACCGGCGATGGCCTGCCCCATGTTGCCGGTGCCGATGATGCTCACGTGTGCCATGTCGCTGCTCCTGACCTAATTGGTTGTTGCGACAACTGTCATCATGCGTGAGCGTACTTGTTGCGACAACCATTCCGGATGAGGATGTGACCGTGGACACCCCCTGGCTCGACCGCCGCCAGCTGCGCGCGTGGATCCGCCTGCGCGGCGTCCTCGAGCTGCTCCCCGGCGTCCTGGATGCGCAGCTGCGCCGGGACGCCGACGTGACCGAGTTCGAGTACTACGTGCTGGCGATGTTGTCCGAGGGGCCCGGTCGCACGCTGCGCATGACCGAGCTGGCCCGTCAGACAAATGCCACGCTCCCCCGCCTCTCGCACGTGGTGAGCCGCCTGGAGGCCCGCGGCCTGGTGGAGCGCTTCCCGTGTCCGGAGGATCGCCGGGCGACCAACGCCCGGCTCACCGCGACCGGGTGGACGAAGGTCCAGCAGGCGGCTCCCGGCCACGTGAACAACGTCCGGCAGCATGTCATCGACGCGCTCACCGACGAGCAGATCGACCAGCTCGCCGCCATCGGCGACGCCCTGCTCACCCGCCTCGATCCGACCGGGTCGATGGCCCCGACCTACACCCGCTACGACCAGCCCGCCCCCTCAACCCAGACGCAGGCCGCCGCCGGCTGCTGACAGGAGGGAGAACGCCGGCACCTGCGGATCGCGCGCCGTCATCGCCCCGTCGACGTCGTGCCCGCCCGTGCGCCGGCCCGCCCGGCGCCCGGGTGATCCGACGCGAGAGGCACCGCTCGAGGGTTTGAGTGCATGAAGAGTGCACGTCACAGTCGTTGGCCGCTGCGAAACGCCCTGATCAGGGCCTTGCTGGCTCCCCCGATTGGACTCGAACCAATAACCCTGCGATTAACAGTCGCATGCTCTGCCAATTGAGCTACGGGGGACGGGCGGGCGTGGCCCGCGCGCCCGGCAAGGTTACCTCACCTCGTCCGTGGGACCGGGACCGCCCCGCTGAGCCGACGAGTGGGCGTCGCCACAGGTAGCGTGATCGCCGACGTTCCCAGCCCCCGGAGGTCTTCGTGGCGAAGCTGTCCTTCCTCGCCGGTTTCGGCGCCGGCTACGTGCTCGGCGCCCGCGCCGGACGCGAGCGGTACGAGCAGATCCGCCGGGCGTGGGAGCACGCCAAGGACGACCCGCGGCTGCAGAGCGTCGCGGGCATGGCCCAGGCCCGCGCCGACGCGGTCGCGCAGTCGGTCAAGGCGAAGATGGGCAGCGACGCCCCGCGCTGACCTACGGGCGGTCGTCCGGGGACGGCGCCGGTGCCTCGCGCTCGGCCTGCACCTGGACCTCGATGTTCGTGCGATGCGCGACGGGGTCCCAGACCTCCTCGAGCGGCGCGAGCACCGAGCCGCCGATGCCGCGGCGCCGCGCGCGGATGCCCAGCCAGGCATAACCGGTCGGGACGCCGACGAGGACCGTGAGCCCGCCGACGGCGAGGAGGAGCTCGCTCACTCCGGCGAGTCCGCGGCGACCGCGTCGGCGAGCTTCTGCCGCGCGACCTCGCGCGCCTCGGGGTCGCTGCGGTCGGCGTCGTCGTCGAACACGACGGTCCACTCCCGCACGGCCTGACCCGGGACCCGCCGGGCCACCAGGATCACCCCTCCCCCTCCGGGCAGCGGGGCGCGACGGCTGGCGACGACGGTCTGGTCGACCCGACGGCGGACGACGCCGGGCAGGTCGCCGGCGTCGCTGAGCGCGTGCCGCTCGACCGGCAGCCGCGCCTGCACGCCGGGCTCGACCTCGGTCAGCGGGGTGACGGCGAACGTGCCGCCGCTGCCGGCCGCAGTCCACGCCGCGCGCCCCACCTCGTGCCACGCGAGCACGCCCACCTCCCCCGCCCGGTCCAGCGCGAGGTCGGCCGGCACGCGGCGCAGGCCACGGGACGTCGCCACCAGCCAACCGGCCTCGCGCGCCAGCACACCCCACGCCAGCACCCGCTCGTCGGCGTCGGGTGACGCCTGCACCACCGCGCGCACGAGCTCGGGCGGCCGGGCCCACCGGCGCCGGACGCGGTCGAGGACGCTCACGGGGTCAGCCCGCCCATGGCCCGCTCGCGCAGCGACCGCGCCTGCTGCTCCAGCGCCAGCAGCTTCATGAACGCCTTGTTGTAGGCGTCGGCCTCCTCGACCGGGTTCATCCGCTGCAGCCGGCCCTTGAGCGCGGCCACCTGCCGGACGGTCGCCATCTCCTGCAGCCGGGCGAGGATCGCGTTGACGTACCCGGTGTCCGACTCGCCCCCCACCGCGCGCATCGGCTCGACGGCGAGCGCGGTCAGCTGCGCCCGCGCGGTCTCCCGCTCGCAGTGGCGCGCCACCTCGTCCAGCCACTCCGGGCCGGTCACCCGCGCGGCCGCCGCTCCCCCGGCCGCGGCCACCGCCGCGGCCACCGCGGCGTAGTCGGGGTCGGTGTACGAGGCCGGCTCGATCGCGTCGAACGACGGGCCGGCGATCTCCGGCACCTGCAGCGCGGCCTTGACCGCCTCGCGCTCGACCCCGACCGCGACGTCGTCCGGGCTGCGCTTCGGCAGCCGCCCCCGCCCGCGGGACGGCTCGGGCTCCTCGCCGCCGCCCATCGCGCGGCGCACCCGGCGCATGACGTCGGCCTCGTCGGTGTCGCCGATCATTGCGGCCAGCCGGCGGACGTAGGCGGGCCGCAGCGCGTGGTCCTTGATCTGGGCGAGCAGCGGCGCGGTCCGCTCCAATGCGGCGACCCGGCCCTCGACGGTGTCGAGGTCGTACTCGCCGAGCGTGGTCTTGAGGACGAACTCGATCAGCGGCGTCCGCCGGGCGACCAGGTCGCGGACGGCGGCGTCGCCGTGGGCCTGCCGCAGCTCGCAGGGATCCCGCCCGTCCTGCTCGACCGCGACGAAGGTCTGCGCGACGAAGCGCTGGTCCTCCTTGAACGTCTTCATCGCCGCCGCCTGGCCGGCCGCGTCCCCGTCGAAGGTGTAGACGACCTCGCCGCGGAACTCGTCCTGGTCCATGAGCAGCCGGCGCAGCACGCTGATGTGCTCGGGCCCGAAGGCGGTGCCGCAGGAGGCGACCGCCGTCGTCACCCCGGCCAGGTGGCAGGCCATGACGTCGGTGTAGCCCTCGACCACCACCGCCTGGTGCCGCCGGGCGATGTCGCGCTTGGCCCGCTCGATGCCGTAGAGCACCGAGCTCTTCTTGTACAGCGGCGTCTCGGGGGTGTTGAGGTACTTCGGGCCCTGGTCGTCGTCCATGAGCTTGCGCGCGCCGAACCCGATGACGTCGCCGGTGATGTCGCGGATCGGCCAGATCAGCCGGCGGTGGAACCGGTCGATCAGCGATCCGCGGCTCGACTCCTTGGCCAGCCCGGCGGTGACCAGCTCCTGCTGGCTGAACCCCTTGCCGCGCAGGTGCCGGGTGAGGGCGTCCCAGCCGCCGGGGGCGAAGCCGCAGCCGAAGTCGAGCGCGACCTGGCGGTCGAAGCCGCGGTCGGCGAGGAACTGCCGGGCCGGCGCGGCCTCGGGGCTCTTCAGCTGCTCGGCGTAGAAGTCCGCGGCCGCGGTGTTCGCCGCGACCAGGCGGGCCCGCTGACCGGCCTGGGCGCGATCCGGCGCTCCGGTCGGCCGGCCGCCGTCGTCCTCGTACTGGAGCTGGACCCCGGCTCGCCCCGCCAGGTATTCGATGGCCTCGCTGAACGACAGGTGGTCGATCTTCTGCACGAAGGAGATGACGTCGCCGCCTTCCCCGCAACCGAAGCAGTTCCAGAGCTGACGCGTCGGCGTGACGTGGAACGACGGCGACTTCTCGTCGTGAAAGGGGCAGAGGCCCTTCAAGCTGCTACCGGCGCGCTTGAGCTGCAGGTGCTCACCGATGACGTCCTCGACCCGAGCGCGCTCGCGGACCAGCGCGATGTCCGCGGCCCGGATCCGTCCCCGCCCGGCCATCAGGCGGCGCTCGCAGCGGCGGCCCGGCGGCGGACCACCAGTTCGAGCCAGAGCAGGAAGACCTGGTGGTGCAGCGGCAGGGAGCCCTCGACGGTGAGCGTCGGCCGCTGGGCGAGACCGGCCGTGCCGCTCGCGGCCACCACCGCGCCGTCCACCAGGTAGCGGTGCGTGCCCTTCCACCACGACGGGGTGCGCACCGCGACCGCCGTCCCCTCCAGGTCGACCGTCCAGGTCCCCTTCCAGACCGAGACCTGGCCGGCGCGGCAGCGCGCGCTGCCCTCCGGGTCGAGGGCCCAGCGGGCGGTGAGCTCGCGGCGCTCCTTGGCGTAGCGCCACTCCTGGCCGTCGATGACCGCCGTGGCGGCCTCCTTCCAGTTCGAGGCGCGCAGCGTCGCCACCACGGCGCCGTCGCGGAGCACCGGCACGGTTCCTCTCTCCACACCGGCCGAGCCGGCCTTGCCCAGTTCGAGCACCCGCGCCTCCTCAGCCGATCCCCGGTGCGCCGGCGACGCTCTCGCCGGTCGCGCGGTAGAGGAGGTAGGCCGCCGTCTCGCGCAGGATGTAGCGGAACTGGGTCGCGCGGGTCTGCACCGCCGGCCCCTGCCGGGTCGGCGAGCTCTCCGCCTCGATGCCCGAATCCTCCGCCATCCGCTCGGCGCGCATGGCGTGCCACGGGTCGGTGACCAGCACGGCGGAGGTCCAGCCGCGGTCGGCGAACGCCCTGCCCACCACCCGCATGCTCTCCAGCGTGTCGACGCCCTCGGGCACGGCCAGCAGCGAGTCGACCGGGATGCCGGCGTTGGCGAGGTAGTCGCGCCCGGCCTCGGCCTCGGTGAACTGGTCACCGGCCTTCTTGCCGCCCACGGTCACCACCACCGGCGCGACGCCGTCCTCGTAGAGCGCAAGCGCGTGCTCCAGCCGCGCCTCGAAGATCGACGAGGGCACGCCGTTGTACTGCGCCGACCCCAGGACGACGATCGCGTCGGACCGCGGGCGGGAGTCCTGCCGGGCGGTGTACCAGATGGCCAGGGCGGTCGAGGTCACCAGCAGCACGACGGCCAGGACGACGGCCGCGACCACCCTGCCCACCAGACTGCCGAGCCGCACCCCCACGCGTCATGGGTACCACGCGGCACCGACGCCGTGCGGCGCCTGGGGACGGCGTGCCGTTCAGCTCCCGACGTGCTCCGCCCCCAGCGCCGCCCGGCCCGCCTCCAGCCGCGCCACCGGCACCCGGAACGGCGAGCAGGAGACGTAGTCGAGCCCGACCTCGTGGAAGAAGTGCACCGAGTCGGGGTCCCCGCCGTGCTCGCCGCAGATGCCCAGCTTGAGCCCGGGGCGCCCGCGGCGGCCCCGCTCGACGGCGAACGACACGAGCCGGCCCACGCCGTCGCGGTCCAGCGACTCGAACGGCGAGACGCCGAAGATCCCCTTGTCCAGGTAGGCGTGGAAGAACGCCGCCTCGACGTCGTCCCGCGAGAAGCCCCACGTCATCTGGGTCAGGTCGTTGGTGCCGAACGAGAAGAACTCCGCGGACTGCGCGATCTCCTCGGCGGTCAGCGCCGCGCGCGGCACCTCGATCATCGTGCCGATCGGCACCTTCATGTCGACGCCGTGGTCCTTGCAGACCTCGGTGATGACCCGCTCGGCCTCCTCGCGGATCGCCTCGAGCTCCTGCACCGCGCCCACCAGCGGGATCATGATCTCCGGCCGCGGGTCGCCGCCGGCCTTCATCCGCTCGCAGGTCGCCTCGACGATCGCCCGCACCTGCATGTTGAACAGGCCCGGCACGACCAGGCCCAGCCGCACCCCGCGCAGCCCCAGCATCGGGTTCTGCTCGTGCAGCCGGCGAACGGCGGCCAGCAGCCGCAGGTTCCCCTCGTCCGGGTGGCCCTGCGCCTCGGCCACGGCCACCCGCACCGACAGCTCGGTGAGGTCGGGGAGGAACTCGTGCAGCGGCGGGTCGAGCAGCCGCACGGTCACCGCCAGCCCGTCCATGGCCTCGAAGATCTCGGTGAAGTCCTGCTTCTGCAGCGGCTCGAGCGCGTCCAGCGCGGTCTGCCGGTCCTCGTCGCCCTCGGCGAGGATCAGCTTCTCCACCAGCTGCCGCCGGTCGCCGAGGAACATGTGCTCGGTCCGGCACAGGCCGATGCCCTGAGCGCCGAAGCGCCGGGCGCGGGCGGAGTCCTCCGGGGTGTCGGCGTTGGTGCGCACGCCCAGCCGGCGCACCTCGTCGGCGTGGGTCAGGATCCGGTGCACGGCCTTGACCAGGTCGTCGGCGTCCTCGGCGTCCGGGTCCAGCTCACCCTCGAAGTACCGGACGACGGACGACGGCTCGACCGGCACCTCCCCCAGCCAGACGCGGCCGGTGGAGCCGTCGATCGAGATGACGTCGCCCTCGTTCACGACCGTGCCGTCGGGCGCGGTGAACCTGCGCGCCTTGGTGTCGACCTGCAGCTCCTCGGCGCCGCAGACGCAGGTCTTGCCCATGCCGCGGGCGACCACGGCCGCGTGCGAGGTCTTGCCGCCGCGGCTGGTGAGCACGCCCTGCGCCGCGATCATCCCGGACAGGTCGTCGGGGTTGGTCTCCCGGCGGACCAGGACGACCTTCTCGCCGCCGTGCGCCCAGCGGACGGCGGTCTCGGAGTCGAACACCGCCTTGCCGACGGCGGCTCCGGGTGAGGCGTTCATGCCCTGGGTGAGCTGCGTGGCGTCCCCGCCGGAGACGAACCGCGGGAACATCAGCTGGGCGAGCTGGTCGCCGGTGACCCGCCGGACCGCCTCGTCCATGTCGATGAGGCCCTCGTCGACCAGCTGCGTCGCGATGCGGAAGGCCGCGCCCGCGGTGCGCTTGCCGATGCGGGTCTGCAGCATCCAGAGCTTGTTGCGCTCGACGGTGAACTCGATGTCGCACAGGTCGCGGTAGTGGCCCTCGAGCCGGGCCATGATCGACATGAGCTCGTCGTAGGCGCCCTTGTCGATCTCCCCGAGCTCGGTCAGCGGCACGGTGTTGCGGATGCCGGCGACGACGTCCTCACCCTGGGCGTTCTGCAGGTAGTCGCCGTAGACGCCCTGCTCGCCGCTGCCCGGGTCACGGGTGAACGCGACCCCGGTGCCGGAGTCCATGCCGATGTTGCCGAAGACCATCGCGACCACGTTGACCGCGGTGCCGGCGTCGCCGGGGATGCGCTCGCGGCGGCGGTAGAGGATCGCCCGGTCGGCGTTCCACGAGTTGAAGACGGCGTTGATCGCGAGGTCCATCTGCTCGCGCGGGTCCTGCGGGAAGTCGCGGCCGGCGTGCTCGGTGACGATCGCCTTGTACCGGCCGACGACGTCCTTCAGGTGCCCGGTGTCGAGGTCGAGGTCGAGTTCGGTGCCCTGCTCGTGCTTGACGGCGTCGAGCGCCTCGTCGAACAGCTCGCCCTCGATGCCGAGGACGGTCTTGCCGAACATCTGGATCAGCCGGCGGTAGGAGTCCCACGCGAAGCGCTCGCTGCCGGACTGCGCGGCCAGCCCCTGCACCGAGTCGTCGTTGAGGCCGACGTTGAGGACGGTCTCCATCATCCCGGGCATCGAGGCGGCGGCGCCGGAGCGCACCGACACCAGCAGCGGGTCGGCCGGGTCGCCGAGGGTCTTGCCCATCGCCTTCTCGAGCGCGGTCAGGTGCTCGGTGACCTGGTCGGCGAGGTCGGGCGGCGTGTCGCCGTGCTCGAGGTAGTACCGGCAGGCGTCGGTGGTGATGGTGAAGCCGGGCGGGACCGGCAGGCCCAGGTTGGTCATCTCGGCGAGGTTCGCGCCCTTGCCGCCGAGCAGGTCCTTCTGCTCCTTGTTGCCCTCGCTGAAGTCGTAGACCCACTTGGTCGCCTGGGCCGTTTCGGTCACCGTGCACCTCCGCGCTCGTCAGCCCCCGCCCGATGTCCGTCCATCGTGATGCAGGACGGGCCGCGAGAACAGCAGACGTCTGGGACGTCCGTTCGAGAATGTGTGGAGGTGATCGTGGCGGACGGCGGCGGTTGCCGCGAGCCCGGGAGCGGGTGACACGGGTCACCGCGCGCCGAGAGCTGTCACCCCCGGCGCGCGGCGACCGCGCAGGTCAGGAGACCAGGACGAATCCGACGACGGCGAAGACGAGGACGACGAGGCAGACGATCGTGCCGACGATCAGCCCGGTCAGGTTCCTGGGCGACGGCGGCGGGGACACGTAGTGGGGGAAGCCGGTCGCGAGGGTCTGCGGCTGCTGCTGCTGAGGCGTCGGGGCGTACTGCGGCTGGGGCGCGAGCTGCACCTGACCGGGGAAGATGACCTGGGTCGGCGCAGCGGGCGGCGGCGCGGCAGGCGCTCCCTGCGGGCCGGCAACGGGCGGGTACGGCGGCTGCGACAACGGTCTTCCTCTCGAACGGGCCGACGGCCCTGCGGATGGGCGGCGCACATGGTGGCAGGCGCACCCGCTGCTGAGAAGGGATCCCGCGGCGACGGTTCAGCCGGCCGCGATGCCGCAGACCCGCGCGCCGCCCTCGTTCACGACGGTGAGGACGGTGCTGCTCACGGCGTCGCCGTCGGTCCAGCGGACCGGCACCCGCTGTGCGTCGCCGTCGCCCTCCGCGGCGTCGCCGACGCGGGGAGCTCCGGGGCGCAGGTACTCGGTCGCGACGTCCTCCGGCTGCAGGCGGGCCCGCTCGTCGGCGCACAGCAGGCCGTAGGCGGTCTCGAGGTCGTCCTGCTGGAGGGCGGCGACGAAGACGCCGGCCGCCTCGGTGGCCTGCTCCCCCGCCGAGCCGCGGACCACCAGCAGGGCGACGGCGGCGGCGACCGCGACCAGCGCGGTGCCCCCGAAGATCGCGACGAGCAGGCCGCGCCGGCTGCGGCCGGCGCCGGTGTGCAGGTCCTCCGGGCCCTCGTCGTAGAGATAAGGCCCCCCGGTCATCCGCCGCTGACCCCCAGCTCGGCGCCGGCCGGCGGGCGCGGGTCGTCGCGGTCGGCGAGCCAGCCCTCGGGCAGCGCGACCGGACGCGGCGGGCTGGTCCGCCCGCGCGGGGCACCGAGCACCTCGAGCGGGTAGGGCTGGTCGGGGATGCGGGCCAGCAGGTCGGCCAGCTCGTCGAGGCCGCTCACCATGGCGAGGGCCTTGCGGACGTCGGAGCCGACCGAGAAGCCCTTGAGGTACCAGGCCACGTGCTTGCGGAAGTCGGTGCAGCCGTGCCGCTCTCCCTGCTCCTCGCTCAGCAGCTCGGCGTGCCGCTGCATCACGGCGGCGACCTCGCGGAGGGTGGGCAGGCCCCGCTGGTCCCGCCCCGCGAAGGCGGCGGCCAGGTCGCCGAACAGCCACGGGCGGCCGAGGCAGCCGCGGCCGATGACGACCCCGGCGCACCCGGTCTCGGCGACCATGCGCAGCGCGTCGTCGGCCTCCCAGATGTCGCCGTTGCCGAGCACCGGGATGCCGACCGCCTCGACCAGGCGCGCGATGTGCGACCAGTCGGCGGTGCCGCTGTAGAGCTGGTCGGCGGTGCGGCCGTGCAGGGCGATCGCGGCGGCGCCGGCGTCCTCGGCGATCCGGCCGGCCTCTGCGTAGGTGTGGTGCTCGGCGTCGATGCCGATCCGCGTCTTGACCGTGACCGGGACGTCGCCGGCCGCGCCCACCGCGGACCGCACGATGTTCTCGAACAGCCTTCTCCGCCAGGGCAGGGCCGAGCCGCCGCCCTTGCGGGTCACCTTGGGCACCGGGCAGCCGAAGTTGAGGTCGATGTGCGCGGGGCGGGTGCCGGCGACGCCCTCGTCGACCAGCATCTCGACCGCGCGGCCCACGGTGGCCGGGTCGACGCCGTAGAGCTGGACGGAGAACGCGTCCTTCTCGTCCGGCGTCGCGCGGACCATCTGCAGCGTCTTCTCGTTGCGCTCCACCAGCGCCCGCGTGGTGATCATCTCGCAGACGTAGAGGCCCGCGCCGAACTCGCGGCACAGCGTGCGGAACGCGGGGTTGGTGATGCCGGCCATCGGGGCGAGGACGACGGCGGGGTCGACGGTCAGCCCGCCGAGCCGCAGCGGCGCGATCGCCGTCGCCGGCTCGAGCGTGCTGGTCACGTGACCCAGGGTAGGCGGCCACCGGGGACCGGTGGCCGCCCCGACCCGGTCAGTTCCGGGCGAGCAGCCAGAACCCCGGTCCGCGCTCGGCCTCCAGCTTGGCGAGCAGCTCCCGGTTGATCTCCCTGACCCGGGCCGGGGTGATGGCCTCCGCCGGGTCGACCTCCTCGATCACGAGGCTCGTCTTGTCCTCGTAGAGATGCTCCCCGGCCAGGCGGGCCTGGTCGTCGTAGGGCCAGACGAACGCCTGTCGGCTCGCCACGTGGTACAGCGTGTCCGCGTCGGGCACGTCGTAGCCCACCGCCTGCAGGTCCCGCCCGGCGGCGAGCTGGTGGAAGGTGATCTCGTTGGCGATCCCCCAGTCGGCCACGGCCAGCCGATCGTCGGAGTGCCAGAGCACCGAGTCGCCGACGCTGGTGTAGAACGCCACGACACCGTCCTTGCCCTCGATGACCGTGGGGGTCTCGCCCCACGTCACCCGGTACACGGGGTGGTCGGCCATCATGTCGGGCGCGACGATCGCGTCGAACTCGCCGGCGCCCTCCAGGAGCACGTGCCGCCACCAGTTCAGGAGGATCGCCCGGTGCCGCGGGTCGGTCGTCCGCTCCACCAGTTCGGCGGTCGGGTTCATGCAGTCGTACACGGCCTGCTCGAAGCGGTTCATCTGGCTGCTCGTCTCCCTCTCGGTGTGCGACGTGCCGGGCGGCGTCAGAACGGGTACGTCCGCGGCTCCACCTGCATGCTGATCCACCGGAGCTCGGTGAAGGCGTCGATCCCGGCGAGGCCGCCGAACCGCCCGTAACCGCTGTCCTTGACGCCGCCGAAGGGCATCTGCGCCTCGTCGTGCACGGTGGGCGCGTTGATGTGGCAGATGCCGGACTCGATCCGCCGGGCGACCTGGAAGCCGCGGGCGGCGTCCCGGGTGAAGACGGCGGCGGACAGGCCGTAGGCGCTGTCGTTCGCCGCGGCGATCGCGGCGTCCTCGCTCGCAACGCGGGTGACGGTCACGGCGGGACCGAAGATCTCCTCGTGGAAGACGTCCATCTCGGGCGTCACGTGGTCCAGCACGACCCCGGGCATGATCGTGCCCTGCGGCTCGCCGGTGGTCAGGACCTTCGCGCCCTTGGCGACGGCGTCGTCGACCAGCCGCCGGATGTGGTCGACCGTGCTCGTGCCGATGACCGAGCCGAGGACGACGTCCTCCGTGCGCGGGTCGCCGCACGGGAGCGACTCCACCCGGGCGACGAGCTTCGCGACGAACTCCTCCGCGATGGACTCGTGGACGATGATCTTGTCGGTCGACATGCAGACGTGGCCCTGGTTGACGAACCCGCCGAACGTCGCGCCCTGCACGGCGGCGTCGATGTCGGCGTCCGCCAGGACGAGGAGCGGGTTCTTGCCGCCCAGCTCGAGGACCGCGGGCACCAGGTGACGGGCACACACTTCGCCGACGAGGCGACCGACCCGGGTGGAGCCGGTGAAGTTGAGGCGGCGGACGGCCGGGTGCGCGACCATCGCCTCGGTCACCTCGGCGGCGTCCTCGGGGGCCACGGTGATCACGTTGACGACGCCGTTCCCGAGGCCCGCCTCGACCAGGATCTCGCCGAGCAGCATGTGGGTGGCCGGCGACAGTTCGGAGCACTTGAGGACGACGGTGTTGCCGGCGGCGAGGGGGAACGCGACCGCGCGGGCCGACAGGATCACCGGCGCGTTCCAGGGCGCCATGCCGATCACGACGCCCGCCGGCTGACGGATGCCCATGCTCAGGCTGCCGGGCACGTCGGAGGGGATGACCTGGCCGCCCACGTGGGTCGTGAGCCCGGCCGCCTCGCGGAGGATCCCCGCCGCCAGGTGCACGTTGAAGTGGCCCCAGCCCGCCGTGGCGCCGCATTCGGCGGCCATCCGCTCGATGAAGCGCTCCGTGTTCGCCTCGAGCAGGTCGGCGGCCTTCAGCAGCCGGGCGCGCCGTTCGCTCGGCGTCGTGGCCGCCCACTGCGCGAACGCCGCCGCGGCGGCCTCGACGGCCCGGACGGCGTCCTCGGCGGTGGCCGCCTGACTGCGGGTCACGGCCTCGCCGCTGACGGGGTTGGCCCGATCGAAGGCCCTGCCGCTGCTGGCGGGCAGTTCCTCGGTGCCGATGAGCAGGCTGGTCTCGAACACGGTGCGACTCCTCGAACGGGGGTCTCGGCGGGATGGGACTGGATCAGGTGGCCGGCCGGAGTGGCTGAGGCCGGCGGGTCACGCGGTCTGGACCGTGCCCGTGTTCATCGCCGCGAGGATGTCGTGCTGGCGCAACGACTCCCCCGTCAGATCGGCGCAGACACGGCCGTGGTGCAGGACGAACACGCGGTCGCAGAGCGTCGACAGCTCGTCGAGGTCGGTGGAGCAGAGCAGGACGACCGCTCCGGCCTCGGCCACGGAGCGGATGAGCCCGTGCATCTCGGCCTTCGCCCCGATGTCGACCCCGCGGGTCGGGTCGTCGAGGAGCAGGACCGACGGCTGCGTCTGCAGCCACTTGGTGAGGACGACCTTCTGCTGGTTGCCACCCGAGAGCAGGCCCGCGCTCTTGTCGATCGACGAGGTGCGCAGGTTCACCCGGGACGCGTGCTCCCTGGCCCGGGACCGCAGGACGCGCTTGCGGATCCAGAGCCCGTCGCGCGCCAGCGCCACGGAGCGGACCTGGGCCGCGTTGTCCCAGATCGGCTTGTCGAGCATGAGCCCCAGGCGGCGACGGTCCCCCGTCACCAGGGCGACCCCGCGCGCGATGGCTGCCCGCAGGCCCTTGGGGGCCGGGTCGCCGTCGGGGAGCAGGACCCGTCCGGCGGTCGGCTGCCGCAGCCCCGCGACCAGCTCGAGCACCGTCTGGTGCCCGGCGCCGGCGACGCCCGCCAGCCCGACCACCTCGCCGGGGGACGCGACGAGCGAGACGTCGAGGAGCCGGTCGTCCAGGGACACCGACTCCACCCGCAGCGTCCCGTTCCGGTCGGGCGCGGCGACCGTGCTGCTCAGGTCGACCGTCGCGCGCGGCCGCACTTCGGCCAGCTGGGCATGCCGCTCCCCCAGCATGGACTCGACGATCTTCGGGATCGTCAGATTCGCCAGGGGTTCGGCGTCGAGGACCGTACGGCCGTCACGCAGGACGGTGACCTCGTCGCAGAGCTGCATGACCTCTTCGAGGATGTGCGAGACGAAGACCACGGCGACCTGGCGGTCGCGGAGCACGCGCAGGATGCCGAGCAGCACCTCCGCGGTCTTGGCGTCCAGCGCCGACGTGGGCTCGTCCAGGATGAGCACCCGCGGATCGGTGAGGAGGGCCTTGGCGACCTCGAGGAGCTGGCGCTGGGCCAGCGACAGGTTCCCGACCTGCTCCCGCAGCGAGACGTGCAGCCCCAGCTCGTCGAGGATCGGCCGGGCCTGTGCGGCCATGCGCCGGCGATCGACGAACGGGCCCCGCCGCGGCTCACGCATCGGGAAGAGGTTGCTGAGCACGTCCAGGTCGGGGAAGAGGCTCAGCTCCTGGGCGACGACCGCCACGCCGTGCCGCGCGGCGTCGGCGGTGTCGGAGAAGGAGACGTCGGACCCCTCGAGGCGCAGCACGCCGGCATCCGGACGCACCGCGCCGGTGATGATCTTCACCAGCGTGGACTTGCCGGCACCGTTCTCCCCCAGCAGGGCGTGCACGGAGCCGGGTCGGACACGAAGCCCGGCATCGGCCAGCGCGGACACTCCGCCGTAGGTCTTGCGCACGCTCTGCGCCTCGAGGGCGAACATCAGTTCCCCAGCTCGCTGATGTAGTCGTCCGGGTTCGCGAACTGCTTCTCGGCGACGTCGTGGAACCACGCCAGCCGCGAGGCCTCGTCGGTCTGCCGCTCGATGATCTCGTCGACGTTGTCGGCGTTGACCAGCAGCTCGCCGGGGTTCCACCACCCCTTGGGCAGCGCCTCGCCGTCCTGGGCGTTCGCCGCCAGCAGGCGCACCGCGATGTAGCCCTTCAGCCAGTGCTCCGGCGAGGCGATGGCGAACAGGTCACCGTTCTTGAGGCCCTCGAGGGCGGCCGGGTCGAGGTCGCACGCCCCGCCGAGCCAGCTGCCGCCGGTGCTCGCGTGCAGACGGGACAGCGAGACCGAGTCCTGCGCCCCCGCACCCAGGTAGGCCACGGCGTCGGGGTGGGCCTTGAGGATGTTGTTCCAGGCGTTGAAGTTCTCGGTGGGCTCGTTGGCGGTGGCGAGCGGGCCGACGATCTCCAGGTCGGGACGCTCGGTCTTCAGCACGTCGATCATCCCCGCGAGCCGCTCCTCGATGAGGGGCAGACCCGGGATGGCGTTGCCCAGGACGACCGTGCCGCCCTGATCGGCCGGGAGCTGCTTGACCAGCTCCTCGGCGAGGATCCGGCCGACGTGCTCGTTGTCGTTGCCGACGAAGGTCTCGACACCGCTGCCCTCGGGCGGCGCGTTGTCGACCGAGACCACCGGGATGTCGCTGCTGACGGCCTGCTGCAGAGGCCGGACGAACAGGTCGGGGGTCAGGGTCTGCATCGCGATGCCGTCACGGGCGGTCTGCGTCGCGGACTGGAACAGCTGCACCTGCTGGGGACCGTTGACCCCGGCCGGCGCCGCCTCGCTGAAGTTCACGCCGTCGAGCTCGTCGGCCGCGGCCTCGGCGCCGAAGGCCATCTCCTGCATCGCGTTGATGGTGGAGGTGGCGTAGACGAACGAGAGGTCGACCTCCTTGGCCGAGCCGCCGGAGCCGGAGCCGCCGTCGTCCGCGCCGCAGGCCACGGTCAGGGCCAGGGTGGACGTGATCGCGAACGCGGCGACGGCGCTACGCCGCACGGACGCTGGGGCCAGGGATCGCATGGGACCTCTTTCTGGGCAGGGTGGGACGGATCGCGGCAGCGTCGGACGACGTGCCGTGGTGCGGGTGGATCGGTTCCGGCAGGACCCGGCGGTGACGGGACCCGCGGGGCTCAGAGGCCGGCGGCAGCGGCCCGCGACTCGCGCCGGCGACGGAGCAGGCTGTCCACGGCAACGGCGACGAGGATGACGGCGCCGGTCGCGAACGAGCTCCAGTTGACCGGGATGTTGAAGTACACGAGGCCGCTGGTCACGACGCTGAGCAGGACGGCGCCGAAGATCGCTCCGACCACGGTCGCGCTGCCGCCTCGGAGCGGGGTGCCGCCGATGACGGCCGCGGCGATGGCCAGGAGCTCGAATCCGCCGCCGATGTTCGGGTCACCCGAGCCGAAGAAGGCCAGACCGAGCATGCCGGCGAGTCCGGCCAGGCCGCCCATCAGCATGAGCGCCTGGATGCGCACCCGGGCGAGGGAGATGCCGGAGAAGGTCGCGGCGTCCGGGTTCGAGCCGATGGAGCGGACGCGGTAGCCGAACGGGGTCATGCGCAGGACCAGGGTCAGCGCGATGCCCACGACGACGAGGACGAGCACGCTCACCGGGATGCCGAGCAGGCGGCCGCCGAAGAACTCGAAGAACGGGTGGTCGAGGGGCAGGCCCACGACCTGCTGTCCCTCGCTGAGGGCCAGCGAGAGGCCGCGGAACATGGACAGGGTGGCCAGCGTCGCGACGATCGCCGGGATCTTGATCAGCTGGACCACGGCGGCGTTGACCAGACCCAGCACCGCGCCCAGCGCGACGCCTGCGACGGCGGCGAGCCAGGGGTTCAGTCCGCCGCGCATGAGCATCGCGGAGCTGATGAGGGAGAGCCCGAAGATCGATCCGATGGACAGGTCGATCTCGCGCATGGCCAGCAGGAACGCCACGCCGGCCGCCAGCACGGCGACGTAGACCGACTGCTGCAGGACGTCGCGCAGCTGCCGCGGGTCGAGGAAGTCGGGGTGCAGCGCGCCGATCACGAGGACCAGCGCCACGGTGGCGATGAGCACGCTCGTGGATTCCATGCCGAACACGCGCTTGGCCAGACCCAGAGGGGTGGTGCGGGTGGCGCCGCCGTCGGGGGCCGCCACGACGTCCTGCCGGGACGCGTCAGTGGTGCTGCTCGTCACCTGGGTGCTCCTGAGGGATCCCGCGGCCGAGCCATCGAACCGCGTCGTTCGAGTCTGTTCGTCATCCGGACGCCGGCCTCATCGGTGGAGAGCCGGCTCCGACCTCGACCTCGACCGTCGGCGCAGGGAGGGAGCGTCAGACGGTCGCGCGAAGCGGGGGAACCGTATGAGCGCGGCCACACGGGCGGCAAGCAGTTGTTCGGCTCATCAGAACTCGAATTTGCTGAGTCGAACGCCAATCAGGATGCCGGGCGATAACCGAGCCGTCGGGAGATCTCCGCGGCGGTCCGCCGGAGCGGCGGTTCCAGGCGTCCGGCCAGGGCGTCGGCCGAGGACGACGCCACGCTCAGGTGAACCGCGACGTTGATCGCGGCCACCACCGCGCCGGTTCGGTCGCGCACCGGAGCGGCGAACGAGCGCAGTCCCGGCGCGAGCTCCTCGTTGTTGACCGCCACCCCCGTCGACCGCACCTTCGCCAGCGCTGCCATGAGCTGCTCGCGGTTGGTCACGGTGTTGGGTCCGCGGCGCGCCATGTCGGTCCGGTCCAGGATCTCGCGCAGCGTCGCGGGGTCCTTGAACGCGAGGATCGCCTTGCCGAGGGCCGTGCAGTAGGCGGGCAGCCGGGATCCGATGTGCAGGTTGAGGTCCATGGTCAGCGGCGTGCGGCGCCGTCCGCTGCGCCGGCGGTCGATGTATACGACGTCCGGACCGTCGCAGAGCGCCATGCTCACCGTGTAGCCGGTCTCGTCGGCGAGCGCCTGGAGCGAGGGGGCGGCGACCCGGGTCAGCTCCATGGAGTCGATCGCGGCGAAGCCGAGGTCCACCACGCGCGGGCCGAGGTAGTACTTCCTCGTGTCCGGGTCCTGCTCGACGTACTCGAGCTTGACCAGCGTCGCGATGTACCGATGGGTCGTGCTCTTGGTGAGCCCGACCGCCCGGGCCAGGTCGGCGATGCCGAGGACGGGGCGGTTGCCGCTGAAGGCCGACAGGATGCTCAGGCCGCGCTCCAAGGACACGGAGAGATCGGCCTTGCTTCCGGGCGTGGCCGGCGTGCTGCTCATGGGGTCAGAATACGGAGTAGGTGTTCCAATGGTCCGAACGGCGCGTTGACCGGGTCCTGTGTCTCCCCGAGGGTTCGCGGCGGAGTTGACGCGGACCGGGTCGACTAGCGTCGGATTCCGCGGGTCGTCGCAGGCAGCGCGGGCAAGGAGATGAGTTCGATGGGTCGCTCGGACGGCGCCGGAGACGGGTGGCAGAAGGGCGACGTCGCGCACTTCATCGGTGGCGCTTGGGTCGAGGCGGAGTCGGGCCGGTGGTACCCCAACCACTCGCCGTGGTCGGGAGAGGTGCTCGGGAACGTCGCTGCGGGCGACGGCGAGGACACCCGACGCGCCGTCGACGCGGCGCACGAGACCTTTCCGGGATGGGCGGCCACGCTGCCGGCGCAGCGCCAGCGGATCTTCCTCCGGGCCGCAGAGGTCGTCGAGCGGCGGCGCGACGAGATCCTGCTCGCCCTCGCGCTGGAGACCGGCTGTGGTGTCCACTTCGGCCGGACCCAGGTGGACTTCACGACGGCGTTGCTCCGCCAGGCCGCCGCCGTGGCCTACCAGCCCCACGGCGAGCTGCTGCCCTCGGACGTACCCGGGACGCGGGCGATGGCGGTCCGCCGCCCCGTGGGCGTGGTGGCCGCCATCGCCCCGTGGAACTCCTCGCTCGTGCTCAGCGGCCGGGCCACCATCGGGCCCCTGGCGCTGGGCAACACCGTCGTCCTCAAGCCCTCGGAGGAGTCCCCCTACACCGGCGGGGCCCTGTGGGCCGAGATCCTCCAGGAAGCGGGCCTGCCGGACGGGGCCTTCAACGTCGTCACCCATGCTCCCGGGGAGGCAGGAGCCATCGGGGACGCCCTGCTCGCCAACCGGCACGTCCGGCGCCTCAACTTCACCGGGTCCACCCCCACCGGCCGCCGCCTCGCCGAGAAGGCGGGCACGCATCTCAAGCGGACCGTCCTGCAGTTGAGCGGCCAGAACCCGCTGATCGTGCTCGCCGACGCCGACGTCGACTACGCCGTGAACGCCGCTGCCTACGGCGCCTTCGTCCACCAGGGGCAGGTGTGCATGTGCGCGCGCCGGATCTACGTCGAGCGGCCGCTGGCCGACCGGTTCACGCAGGCGTTCGCCGCGAAGGTGGCCCAGCTGCCCACCGGCGATCCCAGGGATCCGTCGACCGTGGTCGGCCCGGTGATCAACGAGTGGGCGCTGGCCCTGCTGCAGCGCCGGGTCGACGAGGCGGTCGCGTTGGGCGCCCGCGTGCTCGCCGGAGGAACTCCCGCACCCCCGTGCTATCCGGCGACGGTGCTGGTGGACGTGCCCGACGAGGCCGAGATCGCCCTGGGCGAGACGTTCGGTCCGGTCGTGCTGGTGGAGGCGGTGGACTCCGCCGAGGAGGCGGTGGCACGGGCCAACCGGACCGAACTGGGGCTCGCCGCGTCGATCATCACCGGCGACACCTACCGGGGGCTGTCGCTCGCCACCCGGCTGGACGCCGGGATCGTCCACGTGAACGACCAGCCGGTCAACGACGAGCCGCACATGCCCTTCGGCGGGGTCAAGGACAGCGGATGGGGCCGGTTCGGGCTCGGCTTCGCCGCCGAGGAGTTCTCCGACCTGCAGTGGATCACCTCCCGCGACCAGGACCGCTCGTTCCCGTTCTGACCTCGTCCCCGGGGCCGGGGACTCCCGACGGCGTCGTCGCGCCGCCACCGGCCGGCGGCCGGGGCACCGGTCCCCGGAGTGCCTCGTACGCGGCACCGACCCGGAGGACCAGCCCGTCCGCCCCCTCGGGACCGGCCAGCTGCAGCCCGACCGGGAGCCCGCTCGCCAGGCCGCACGGCAGCGTCAGAGCGGGCAGGCCCGCGGCGTTGAAGACCGACGTGAAGCCGGTCAGCATCTCCTCCACGTGCAGGTCCTCGTCCGCGACGCGCAGCCGGACGGCGCCGATCGAGGGAGCGGTCGCGGGCGTCGTCGGCGTCGCGAGGACGTCCACCTGGGCGAACGCGGCCCGGAGCGCCGTGACGCCGGTCCGGATCACCCGTTCGGCCTCCCGCCGCTCGTCCTCGGTGGGGCTGGGACGCCCGAGGTTCTCGGCGAGGTCGGCCCCGTAGTCCTGCCGGCGGGACGGGAACGTCGCCCGGTGCACCTCCTGCGCCTCCGCGCGGACCCGCAGGAAGATCGCCTCGACGAGCGGGCGGAGATCACCCACGTCCACCTCCCGGACGTGCGCGCCCGCGGCCGCCAGCAGATCCACTGCCCCACGCACGGCGGCGCCCACGCCGGGGTCCACCAGGTCGAAGAAGTACGCCGTCGGAACGCCCACGGTGATCCCGCGGAGGTTCTCGGCCGGGGCGCCGGACAGGGCGTCCCATCCCGACGTCGTCCCGGTCATCGCATCGAGCAGCAGGGCGGCGTCCAGGACCGACCGCGCGAGGGGGCCGACGTGGTCCAGGCTCGGCGCCAGCGGCAGGACCCCGTCGAGGCTGACCAGGCCGCGGGTCGGCTTCAGACCGACGCAACCGCTCAGCGCGGAGGGGATCCGCACGCTGCCGCAGGTGTCGGTGCCGACCGTGCCCGGTGCGGTACCGCTGACGACGGCGGCGGCCGAGCCGCCGGAGGAGCCGCCCGGGATGCGGTCCAGGGCCCAGGGGTTGCGGGTGGGCCCGTAGTGCGGGTTGTTCGTCGTCCCGCCGTAGGCGTACTCGTGCGTGTTGGTCTTGCCGAGCAGCACCGTGCCGGCGTCCCGGAGGTGGCGAGCCACCGTCGCGTCACGCTGGGGCACGTGGTCGGCGAGGATGCGCGACCCGGCCGTGGTGCGGATCCCCGCGGTCTCGATCAGGTCCTTGAGCGCGATCGGCACGCCGTGCAACGGGCCGCGCCGGTGG
This sequence comes from Geodermatophilus sp. SMS 5-13, assembly GCF_059428245.1. NCBI lineage: Bacteria > Bacillati > Actinomycetota > Actinomycetes > Geodermatophilales > Geodermatophilaceae > Geodermatophilus > Geodermatophilus sp. SMS 5-13. The sequence goes on along the minus strand of NZ_CP165729.1, from coordinate 1,634,189 downwards.
CCGCCGCGCAGCTCGCGTTCCGCCCGAGCGGCGTCGGCGCGCGCCCGCTCGGCGGTCACCGTCACGTACGCGTTCACGTCCGCGTCGCGTTCGTCGATCGCCCGCAGGTACGCCTCGGCGAGCTCCACCGGCGAGGCGAGCCCGGCGGCCAGCAGCTCCCCCGCCTCAGCCATCGACCAGTCGAGGGGATCCGGCGTCGGATGGGCAGGTGACGTAGGCATGGGTGCTCCCTGGTCGGACGAAGGTGGTGAGGAGGCGGCCGGCCGGGAGCGTCGGGTCAGGGCTCCGGACGCTGCGCCGACCGGTACTCCCCCGGCGTGCAGCCGTAGGCGGTCCTGAACAGCCGGGTGAAGTGCGCCTGCGAGACGAAACCCCAGCGGCTCGCCACGTCCGCGATCCGTCCCGCCTGCCCGGACGGCAGCCGGAGGTCCTGCCGGGCACGCTCGAGCCGCCGGCTCCGGATGAGCTGGGTGACGGTCGTGCCCTCGGCCGTGAAGGCGCGGTTCAGGTGCCGGGCCGTGACACCGACCGCCCGGCCGACGGAGTCCGCGCACAGGCCGGGATCGTGGAGGTTCTCGGCGATGTAGGTCTTCGCGGCCAGTACCTGCGCGGCGCCCCGCGGCGTGCCCCGGCGAGTGCCCATCGTCTCGATCAGGTCCAGGACCCGGTCACCCACCGAGTCGTCCGCGGTCACCGGGTCGGTGATGGCGCCGAGCAGCAGCTCGCGGAGGGCCCGGGCCGTGGTGCTCTGCGCGCCGGACCCCGTTCCCGGGACCAGCCGCGGGCCGTCCGGACCGCGCCCCTCGAACAGGCCCTGGGGGACGTCGATCAGCAGCTGCCGCATGGCCCGGCCGAAGCCGAACAGGTAGGGACGGTCCGTCGAGTAGACGACGACGTCCCCGGCGCCGACGGTCAGACAGCCGCCCGAGTGGTAGAAGAAGCCGTCCCCCTCGAGCAGCAGACTCACGAAGGTGGCGTCCTTCGGGCGGGATCTCACCAGCCCCGGGGAGCGCTCGATGACGTGCGGGTTGCCGGAGATGTCCGCCACCCGCAGCGCCCCGAGGCCGAGGTTGACCTGGCGGGCGAGCAACCCCTCGGCCTCGTACGTCCGGCAGGTGAGCCCGACCAGCGCCTCGGCGTTGTAGTGCTCCCACAGCGCGAGGCGCTCGCCCTGGTCGATGCCCACCGTCGACACCGACGAGAGCACGGTGGGTGCGGGCACGGGACCTCCGGCGACGGTGTGCGACTACCGCGACGTCCGCACCCTCTCGGCGTTGCGTCCTCGCGAGCCCGCACACGGTACCCACCCGTTCCGGCCGAGTGTGACCAGGCGCCGCCGCGCCACCCCGTCAGCGGATGAGGGTCTCCACGAAGTCCGCGCCGATGCCCACCCGGTCGTAGTGCTCCCGGCAGAGCGCGAGGTAGTCGTGGACGTCGAAGTGGCCGGCGCTGTTGCCGTCCTCGTCCAGCCAGATCAGCGGGCCCTTGACCACGAAGAAGGCGCGCATCGGCTGGTCGGACTCGTACGCGACGAGCGTGTGCCCCTCACCGGGGGTCTCGTAGACGAACGAGCCCTCGGTCGCCGTCCAGGGCTGCTCGAGGTACCCCCACTTGCCGCTGATCGTGTAGGCGAAGACCTCGTGCGGGTGGTAGTGCCGGTTCACCAGGCCGGCGGTCTTCGCCCACAGGATGTCGGCCCAGCGGTTGTCCCGCGGGGAGATCCAGAGCGGCCGCGAGCCGACGGTCGGGCTCAGGGGCACGTAGTAGCGCTCGTCCTCGATCGGCGAGAACTGGTGGAAGACCTCCGGCTGCGCATCGGGCTTCATCGAATTGACGATCGGCTTCAGATCGCGCCAGAACTCGGTCCCCGGCGTCTGCGACATGGGACTCCTCCTCCACTGTGACGGGCGTGTGCGAGGGGAAGTGAAGAGGATCCGGGGCCCCGGCGTCTTCCACCAGCAGGACGTCGTCCTTGCCTGATCCGGACATGCATCGGCTCCTCCGAGGGGACTTTCGGCGCGGAAAGTCCCTTACAGGAGCCAGCCGCGGTCCTCGGCGAGGCGGACGGCCTCGGCCCGGTTGCGGGCGCCGGTCTTGCCGATCGCGGCGGAGAGGTGGTTGCGCACCGTCCCCTCCGACAGGTGCAGGACGGCGGCGACGTCGGCGACGGTGTCCCCGCCGCGGGCCGCCCGCAGCACCTCGGTCTCCCGGGCGGTCAGCGGGCTGGCGCCGGAGACGAGCGACTCCTCGGCCAGCGCGGGGTCGAGCACCCGCAACCCGGCGTGCACCCGCCGCACCGCCTCGGCCAGCTGCCGGGCGGGGGTGTCCTTGACGACGAACCCACTGGCCCCGGCCTCCATCGCCCGGCGCAGGTAGCCGGGGCGGCCGAAGGTGGTCACGATCAGCACGCGGCAGGCGGGCCGCATCGCGCGCAGTGCCGCGGTGGCGGCGATCCCGTCGCTGCCGGGCATCTCGATGTCCAGCAGCGCGACGTCCACCTGGTGCTCGACCGCGGCGGGGACCACCTCGTCGCCGCGGGACACCTCCGCGACCACCTGCAGGTCGCTCTCCAGGTCGAGCAGGGCGGCGAGGGCGCCGCGGACCAGGGCCTGGTCGTCGGCGAGCAGCAGTCGGATCACGCGCGCGTCACCCGGAGCAGGAAACCACCCTCGGCCGACCGGCCGGTCTCCACCCGGGCCCGGGCCGCCTGCGCCCGGCCGCGGAGCCCGGCCAGCCCCGAGCCGCCGACGACCCCGTCCGGGCCCCGCCCGTCGTCGCTCACCTCGATGCGGTCCGCCGTCAGCCGGACCACGCAGCGGCTCGCCCCCGAGTGCCGGACGACGTTGGTGACCCCCTCCCGCAGCGCGAACGCGAACAGCTCGCGGAACCGGGCGGGGACGTCGTCCACCGCGCTGGGCAGGTCGGCGGCGATGCCGGCGGCGTCCAGGGCCTGCCGGGCGACGGCCAGCTCGCCGGTGAGCGAGAGCTGCCGCATGCCGGCCACGGTGGCCCGGACGTCGGCCAGCGCCTCGCGGGCCAGCCGCTCGGCGTCGGCGAGCTCGGCGCGGGCGCGGGTGTCCCCGGCGCCGGTCGCCTCCAGCAGCCGCCCGGCGAGCTCGGTCTTCACCGTGATCACCGTCAGCGAGTGGCCGAGGATGTCGTGCACGTCGCGGGACATCCGCTCGCGCTCCTGGGTGACCGCGAGCTCGACCAGCTGCGCCCGTGCCTGCGCCAGCTCGACGTTGCGCGTGAGCACCTGGCCGACGCCGTAGGCGGCGAACGTGGCCAGCAGCAGCTGCGGGATGAAGTCGTCGAGCGACTCCCATCCCCGGACGACGAGCGGCAGCACGACCGCCCCCGCGGTGAGGAAGGCGACCACCGCCAGCACCTGCCGGCCGGGCAGGGTCATCGCGGCGGTGACGCCGACGTAGACCGCGCCGGCCACGACGTCCTCCCCCGCACCCGGAGCCGCGATCACCAGCAGCAGCACCATCACGGCGAGCATCGCCCAGACCGGTCCCGCGTGCAGCTCTCCGGTGCGGATGCGGTGGCCCCGCATCCAGGCGAAGTACGCGGCGAACCCGACGGCGAAGACGACGAGCGCCACGACGGCGACCACCCCGGCGACGGTCTCGCGGTGCCGCCACGCGGTCCGGATCGGCACGGCCAGGTAGAAGAGCCAGACGGCGGCCCAGAGCCAGCCGATCCTCGAGGGGGCGAGCGGACGCGCGACGTCCCCACCGACCCGGCGTGAGGTCGGTGGAGACGACGGCGGTGCGGCGGTCACGGCGAGCAGTGTGACTCCCGCTCACACCCGGGCGGTGTCGCGGCGGAACCGCCACACCGCGCCGGCGGCGAAGAGCGCCGTCCAGACGACCACGTTGACCACCGCGCCGATGTCGACGCTGTTGTCGACCAGCGCCGCCCGGGCGAGCACGCCGACGCCGTACGCGGGGGTGTACGAGGCCAGGGTCTGCAGCGTGTGGCTGAGCACGTCGAGCGGGACGAAGATGCCGCCCATCAGGGCCAGCAGCGCCAGCGCCGGGCCGAGCAGCTGCATCACGTTCTCCGACGGCACCAGGTAGCCGATGAACAGCCCGAACGCGGCGAAGACGATCGCGCAGATCCAGGCGACCAGCCCGCTGACGACCCACGCCCAGCCCGGCATCTGCACGGCCCCGCTGAGCGCGCCGACGGTGAAGACGATCGCCACCGACACCGCGCCGAGCACCATGGCGGTCAGCACCTTGGTGACCATGTAGGCCAGCGGGTTGAGCGGGGTGAGGCGCAGCTGGCGGGACCAGCCGAGCGCCCGCTCGACGGCGACCGAGGCCCCGGCCGCGGTGTTGGCGATCATCGAGCCGTACACGGCGAAGCTGATCATCAGGTACGCCGAGACGTTGCCGCGGCCGGCGGCCTGCTGCTGGTAGGCGTCGCTGAGACCGCCGAAGAGCAGGAAGAACGCCGGCGGCATGATCAGCGTGAACACCAGGGTGCGGCGGTTGCGCAGCAGCCGGCGGATCTCCAGCCGCAGGAAGGTGAGCGAGAACCCGCCCAGCGGCGGGACGCGGCGGTCGAGCACGGCGGTCGTCATCGGTTGTCTCCGGTGAGGGCGAGGAAGGCGTCCTCGAGCCCGCGCGAGGTGATCTGCAGGTCGCGGGCCGGGGTGGCGGTGAGCAGGTGGCGGGCCACGGCGTCGGAGTCCGCGGCGGCGATGAGCACGGTGTCCCCGCGCAGTTCGACGTCCTCGACGCCGGGCAGGGCGCGCAGGGCGACCGCGTCGGCGGTGGCGATGCCCTCCCAGGTGGCGGTGAGGCGGCGCCCGGCGGAGCGGGCCTTGATCTCGGCCGCGGTCCCGTCGGCGACCACCTGCCCGCGGCTGACCAGCACGATGCGGTCGGCGTAGGCGTCGGCCTCCTCGAGGTAGTGGGTGGCGAACAGGACGGTCCGGCCGCGCTCGGCGTCGGCGCGGATGGCGGCCCAGAACTCCCGGCGTCCCTCGACGTCCATCCCGGTGGTGGGCTCGTCGAGGATGATCAACTCCGGCTCGGGCAGCAGCGCCAACGCGAAGCGCAGCCGCTGCTGCTCCCCGCCCGAGCACTTGCCGACGCGGCGGTCGGCGATCCCGGCGATCCCGGCCCGCTCGAGCACCTCGGCGACCGGCCGGGTGTGCGCGAACAGGGCGGCGGTCAGCTCGACGGTCTCCCGGACGGTCAGCTCCTTGAGCAGCCCGCCGGTCTGCATGACGGCGGAGACCAGCCCGTGGGCGACGGCGGTGCGCGGCGCGCGGCCGTACACCTCGACCGTGCCGGCGTCCGGGCGCGAGAGCCCGAGCACCATGTCGATGGTCGAGGTCTTGCCGGCGCCGTTCGGGCCGAGGAAGGCGACGATCTCGCCCGGTTCGATGCTCAGGTCGAGGCCGTCGACGGCGGTGACCGTGCCGAAGCGCTTGGTCAGCCCGCGCAGGGCGACGGCGGGAGCGACGGCGCGGGGACCCGCCGGCGTCTCGAGGGCGGTGAGTTCCATGCCCCGAGCATCGGCAGCGCCGGCCCCGTGCACCTCGGCCGCGCATCACGACCTGCCCATGACATCGATCATGGGTGGGACTTCTTCGGGCTCAAGTCCGGGGACTTGAGCCCGAAAAAGTCCGTCAGCAGACGGGGAGGCGGGCCTTGAGGTAGGCCTCGACCTGGCCGAGGCCGATGCGCTCCTGGGTCATCGTGTCCCGCTCCCGCACGGTCACCGCGTCGTCGGTGAGGGTGTCGAAGTCGACGGTGAGGCAGAACGGCGTGCCGATCTCGTCCTGCCGGCGGTAGCGGCGGCCGATCGCGCCGGCGTCGTCGAAGTCGACGTTCCAGCTCCGCCGCAGGGTCGCCGCGAGGTCGCGGGCCTTCGGCGAGAGGTCGGCGTTGCGCGACAGCGGCAGGACGGCGGCCTTCACCGGCGCCAGCCGCGGGTCCAGCCGCAGCACCGTGCGGACGTCGACGCCGCCCTTGGTGTTGGGCGCCTCGTCCTCGTTGTAGGCCTCGATGAGGAAGGCCATGAGCGAGCGGGTGAGCCCGGCCGCCGGCTCGATCACGTACGGCGTCCAGCGGGTGTTGGTCGCCTGGTCGAAGTAGGTCAGGTCGACGCCGGAGTGCTCGGAGTGGGTCTTCAGGTCGAAGTCGGTGCGGTTGGCGATGCCCTCGAGCTCACCCCACTCCGACCCCTGGAAGCCGAAGCGGTACTCGATGTCGACGGTGCGCGTCGAGTAGTGCGACAGCTTCTCCTTCGGGTGCTCGTAGTGGCGCAGGTTGTCCCGGGAGATGCCGAGGTCGGTGTACCAGCGGGTCCGCTCGTCGATCCAGTACTGGTGCCACTCCTCGTCGGTGCCGGGCTCGACGAAGAACTCCATCTCCATCTGCTCGAACTCGCGGGTGCGGAAGATGAAGTTGCCCGGCGTGATCTCGTTGCGGAAGGACTTGCCGATCTGGCCGATGCCGAACGGCGGCTTCTTCCGCGCCGCGCCGCTGACGTTGGCGAAGTTGACGAAGATGCCCTGCGCGGTCTCCGGCCGCAGGTAGTGCAGCCCCGACTCGTCCTCGACCGGACCGAGGTAGGTCTTGAGCATCATGTTGAAGTCGCGCGGCTCGGTCCACGCGCCCTTCGTGCCGCAGTTCGGGCAGCTGATGTCGGCCAGGCCGTTCTCCGGTGCCCGGCCCTTCCTCGCCTCGTACTCCTCCTCGAGGTGGTCGGCCCGGAACCGGTGGTGGCAGCTCTGGCACTCGGTCAGCGGGTCGGAGAAGACGCCGACGTGCCCGGAGGCCACCCAGACCTGCCGCGGCAGGATCACCGAGGAGTCCAGGCCGACGATGTCGTCCCGGCTCTGGACGACGGTGCGCCACCACTGCCGCTTGATGTTCTCCTTGAGCTCGACGCCCAGGGGCCCGTAGTCCCAGGCGGAGCGGGTGCCGCCGTAGATCTCCCCGGACGGGAAGACGAAGCCCCGTCGCTTGCAGAGGTTGACCACCTTGTCGAGGCGGGCGGGGTCGTGCTTGGACGTGCTGGCGTTCGCGGGCGCTGCCACGGGGGCTCCATCCGGCTGGCGGTCGGCGGGTTGACCCGTCCACGGTAGTTGGGCGCGTTCGCCCCTGCCGTCACCCCCAGACCAGGACGGCGGCCACGCCCACGGCGACGATCAGCAGCACCAGCGCGGCGATGACGTACGGCGTCGGGCTGCGCCGGCGCGGCGCCACCGCCGGCAGCGGCTCCGCGGCATCCAGCGGGCTGGTCGGATCGGGCGCATCCGGCGGCTCGAGCTGCTCGGTGGGCTGATCGGTGAGGGGATCGCCCGGCGGCGGCACCGGCAGGGGCCGCTCGCGGGTGGGCTGCGGCTCGTCGGGGGGCTCCGGCGGCCGGTTCATGCCGGCCCCTCCCCCGACTCGACGTAGACGCCGGGTTCGTCCAGGGCGTGCACCCAGACGGGGGCGCCGGCGATCTTCACCTCGGCGGCGGAGAGGGCGCGGCGGTAGGAGCCGACGCCGTCCCAGCGGGTGAGCAGCGCCCACAGCCCGCCGTCCTCGGTCGAGCGCCCGACCTCACCGTCGACGAAGCCCGGGCGGGCGGCCAGCGCGGCCAGCAGCGCCGACGCCGCCGCGTCGAGCTCCGCCGCCCCGCTCTCGGGCACCCGCAGGCGCGTCACCGCGAACACGGTCGCCGTCCTCTCGTAGGGCCGCTGGTCACCGAACGGAATGGCACCATGGCGGCATGGCTCGCACCACCCGACAGCGCGCCGCGGTCCGGGCGGTCTTCCAGGACCTGGAGGGCTTCCACAGCGCCCAGGAGGTGCACGCCCGGCTGCGGTCGACCGGCGACCCGGTCGGCCTGTCGACGGTCTACCGCGCGGTGCAGTCGCTGGCCGACGACGGCGAGCTCGACTCGATCCGGACCGACTCCGGCGAGGCGCTCTACCGCCGCTGCAGCCCCCAGCACCACCACCACCTGGTCTGCCGCGAGTGCGGGCGGACGGTGGAGGTCGCCGGGCCGCCCGCCTTCGAGCGCTGGGCCGACACGGTCGCCGACGAGCACGGCTTCGCCGACGTCAGCCACACGCTGGAGATCTTCGGCACCTGCGCCGACTGCCGCCTCGCGCCGCCGGCGTCCGGCCCGGCGCGGGAGGAGCAGACCCGGGCCTGAACGCCGACGGGGCGTCACTGCCAGCCGCAGACCGCCAGGTCCTGGTCGATCGCCACGAGCAGGTTGTAGGTGCTGCCGTCGTCGAGAGCGAGGGTGAACGACACGATGTCGACGCCGTCCCCCGACTGGACGCCGTCCGCGCTGCCGTCGGTGATCCCGCGACCCTCGAGGATGCCCTGGTAGAACACCGCCGCGAGCAGGTCCTCGTTGCTCAGATCGTTCTCCGTCGCGAGCTGCTGCAGCTGGCCCTGCAGGTCGGGGCACATGGACGCCCACGCCGTCGTGAAGTCGCCGTTGTACATGGCGTTCACCCAGGCCACGGCCGAGTCGCCGGAGCCGGCGAACTGGCCGCCGTCGCCGGCCGCCGTGTCCTCGGTCATGCTGCCGCCCGGGTCGGTGGGCGGGGGCTGCTCGGCGCCCGGGGGCAGGCTCACGTCGGTCATGGGCGCCATCGACTCGGCCGGGGACGACGGGCTCGCGGTGCTCGACGTGCTGGTGGCGGACGAGCTCGCGGTGGCGACCGGGTCGTCGTCCCCGCGGAGCAGGAAGAACAGCAGGACGCCGACGCCGGCGAGGACCACGACGACCGCGGTGATGATCCACGGCAGGGCGCTCTTCTTCGGCGGCCGGCCGTACGGGCCGTACCCACCGGGGCCGCCGGGGCCACCGGGCGGGAACCCGCCGCCGGGAGGCCCGTACGGACCGGGCTGACCCGGCGCACCGTACGGACCCGGCGCGCCGTACTGACCGGGCTGACCGGGCGGGCCGTACGGGCCCGGCTGACCCGGCTGGCCGTACGGGCCGGGCTGACCGCCGGGCGGACCGTACGGGCCGGGCTGGCCGTACTGTCCGCCGTAGGGGCCTGGAGGCTGACTCATCGTCCTTCTCTCGTTCGGGAACGGCGGGCGCTGAGCCCCGGAGCAGTCGGCCAACGTAGTGATCGCCGCTCGTCCCGCCTACCGGTTGATGCGCGGTATCTGTCACGACTCCGTCACGAAGCGCCGCACCGGCCTGCCCGCGGCGGTGCGCACGGTGATCCGGCTCGCCCGGGGCCCGGACGCTGGTCGCGCCTGCGGTCCGTCCTTAGACTCCGCCGACGACCGCGACCCGCGCGGCGGTTCGGACGAGCGCCGGGGTGGCGGCACACGGAGGGTCTTTCGCGGTGGAATTCGAACAGTTCGGCGCCTATCGCATCGAGGCGCTGCTCGGTCGCGGGGGCATGGGCGAGGTCTACCGGGCCTACGACACCGAGCACGACCGGGTCGTGGCGCTCAAGGTCCTCTCCGAGACGCTGGCCGCCGACCAGGGCTACCGCGAGCGGTTCCGCCGCGAGGCGCACCTGGCCGCCCGGCTCAACGAGCCGCACATCGTGCCGATCCACCGCTACGGCGAGATCGACGGCCGGCTCTTCCTCGACATGCGCCTGGTCCCGGGCCGCGACGTCGCCGCGGTGCTCGCCCAGGAGGGGCCGATGAGTCCCGAGCGCGCCGTGTCGATCATCGGCCAGACCGCCCGCGCGCTGGACTCCGCGCACGCCGACGGGCTCGTGCACCGGGACGTCAAGCCGTCGAACGTGCTGGTCACCGGCGAGGGGGACGACGAGTTCGTCTATCTCGTCGACTTCGGCATCGCCCGCTCGACGACCGACGCGCAGGGCCCGTCGCTCACCCAGACCGGCGCGGCGCTCGGCTCGTTCGACTACATGGCCCCGGAGCGGTTCCTGGAGAAGCCGGTCGACAAGCGGGTCGACGTCTACGCCCTCGCCTGCGTCCTCTTCGAGTGCCTCACCGGGCGGCGGCCGTTCACCGGCGACGGGCTGGCCACCCTCATGTACGCCCACCTGAACACCGACGCCCCGGCCCCGTCGTCGCTGCGGCCGGACCTCCCGGCGGCGCTGGACGAGGTGGTGCTCACGGGCCTGGCCAAGGACCCCGATCAGCGCTACGGCACCGCGGGCGAGCTCGCGACCGCGGCGCGCCGGGCGCTGTCGGCCGCGGGGGTCACGCCCAAGCCCGAGGTGCGGGCGCCGGTCGCGCCGCCGACGGCGATCACGCCGCTGCCGTTCATCCCGCAGACCGTCGGGTTCTCCAACCCCGGCGCGGTGGGCAGCTACGGCCCGCCGTCCGACCCCGGCCGGCCCGGCGGCTACGGCCCGCCCTCGAACCCCGGCCAGCCCGGCGGCTACGGCCCGCCCTCCAACCCCGGACAGCCGACCGGCTACGGCCCGCCGCCCAACCCGGGCCGGCCCGGGTACGCGCCGGGTGCGCCCGGCTACCCGCCGCCCGGGCAGTCCGGTCCCCCGTTCGGGCCCACCCCGGGCGGCCCCGGCGGGCCGCCGCCCTCCGGGGGCGGCAAGCGGCTGCTGCCCGTGCTGCTCGTCGTCGGTGCGCTCGTGGTCGTCGGCATCGTCCTGCTCGTCGTCGTCCTCACCGGTGGGGACGGCGGCGGCGGTGACAACCCGCCGGTGACCTCCCCGCCGACCACCGAGCCCTCGACCCCGCCGACGACGACCGAGCCGTCGACGCCCGCGCCGACGGACGAGGAGACGCTGATCGCGCGGGTCCCGGGCGGGTTCGACCCGGCGAACTGCCGCACCAACGAGCCGGCCGGCGACGGCGACCTCGCGTCGGTCGACTGCGGGGGCGCCACGGCCCAGCCCGGCCCGACCGCGTCGGTGTTCTACCTGTACCCGGACAGCGGCTCCCTCGACGACGTCTTCCTCGCCGACGTGAAGTCCCGGGACCTGGCCGAGCTGACCGACACCGACTGCCCCGACGCCCAGGGCTACCGGTTCTACAGCGGATCCGACGACCAGCGGGCCGGCCGGGTCGCCTGCTACATCGACCCGGACACCCAGCGGGCGCTGGTGGTCTGGACCCAGGACGACGCCAACGCCGAGGGGATCATCCTCGCCGAGGGCGGCCAGGAGGGTCTGGCCACGCTGTGGGACTGGTGGAACCAGCCGGCGAACAGCGACTTCACGGTCGACTGACCGGCGACGGCGGCCCCGCTCCCGAGCACGGGAGCGGGGCCGCCGTCGTTCTCAGGCGTGCGTGAGCTGTGGGGCGGCGAGGGCCTCCAGCCGCTGGGCGACCTCGTCGGCGGTCGCGGGCCGCTGCCCGACCGGCGCCAGGCAGGCCCGTACCAGCGCGGCCTCCTCGGCGGTGAGGCCGGCGGCGATGACCGGCTCGGCGCTCATGACCTTGCGGATGGCCAGCAGCGGCTCGCTGTCGGGCAGCTCCCCGTACAGGCCGGTGCCGGTGAGCGCCCGGTGCAGGGTGGCCCCGAGCGCGTAGACCTCGGTGGCCCGCGACGGGCGGTCCCCGCGCAGCAGCGCCGGGTCGAGGAACTCGACCGACGACGCCCCCGCCATGCCGGTGACCGTGACCCCCGGCGTCAGGTACCGGGCCAGGCCGAGGTCGGAGAGCTTCCCGCCGTTCTCGGTGAGCAGGATGTTCGCGGGCTTGAGGTCCCCGTGGGTCAGCCCCGCCTGGTGCAGCGCGTGCATGGCGTGCGCCGCGTGCGCGACCGCGCGCAGCACCTCGCCGCGGGAGAGCGGCCGGGCCGGGGCGGCGAGCGAGCCCAGCGGCAGGTACTCCATCGCGTACAGGAAGCTGTCCTGCAGGACGGCGTCGTAGACCTTCACCAGGTACGGCGAGTTCACCTGCGCGAACGCGCGCAGTTCGCGGACGCCGCGCTCGTAGGCCTTCTCGCTGTGCTGCCCGGAGAAGACCTTCACCGCCACGAACTCGTCCGGCAGTCCGAGCCGAGCGGGTGGGCGGGCCAGGTAGAAGCGGCCGTTGTTGCCCTCACCGAGCACCCGGACCACCTGGTAGTCCGCGATGCTGGTGGGGGCGGCTCCCGCCAGGCCGGCGGCGTCCATGCATGTCCTCCCGTTGCTGCACATCCCCGGTCCGGAACCGGGGCGCCGCGGCGCGGCAGCGCGTCAGTCTGCCGGTGGGGTCGGCCCGGGGGAACCCCGTTCGCCGTGGCGCGCCGCGCGTCCGATCACGGCGTGCGACGGACCGCCACGAGGCTCACCGCGCCGTTACGATCCCGCGCCGAGCGACGCCTGCTGCGGCGTGTTCGCGCAGGCCGTCCCGGCCGTCCTCGTCCACCGGACCTGGCAGCACAGGCCGATCGAGCACCGCGGAGCAGTCGTGGAACGGGAAGTACCCGAGATCATCGCCTACGTCTTCATCGACCTGGCGGTGATCGTGGTGATCGCCCGGCTGATGGGCCGGCTGGCGGTCAAGGTGGGCCAGCCCGCCGTCGTCGGCGAGATCGTCGCCGGCATCCTGCTCGGGCCCACCCTGCTCGGCGCGCTCCCCGGGAACCTCGACACCCTGCTCATCCCGGCCGACATCCGGCCGTTCCTCAACGTGCTGGCCCAGCTCGGGCTGGTGCTGTTCATGTTCCTGGTCGGGCTCGAGGTCGACCTGTCCTTCATCAAGGGCAGGGAGAAGATCGCCGTCTCGGTGTCGGTCGCCTCGATCGCGCTGCCGTTCGGCCTGGGCTTCCTGCTGGCCACGTACCTGCACGGCCGGCACGACGTCGTCGACGGGCGGCAGGTCACCTTCCTCGCCTTCGCGCTGTTCCTCGGCGTCGCCATGTCCATCACGGCGTTCCCGGTGCTGGCCCGCATCCTCGCCGAGCGCCACATGCACCGGATCCCCACCGGCGTCCTCGCCCTGGCCTGCGCCGCCGTCGACGACGTCCTGGCGTGGGCGCTGCTGGCCATCGTCGTCGCGATCGTCTCGGCGACGTCGTTCACCGGCGTGATCCAGATCCTGGGCTTCTCCGTCGTCTTCGCGATCGTGATGTTCACCGTCGTCAAGCGGCTGCTGAAGGGGCTGGTGACCCGCTACGAGCGGTTCGGCCAGCTCACGCCCGACATGCTGGCACTGGTACTGGTCGGCATCCTGGCCAGCGCGTGGGTCGCCGAGGAGATCGGCATCCACTTCATCTTCGGAGCCTTCGTCTTCGGCGTGGTCATGCCGCGGCAGGGCGCCGCCCGGCTCACCCACGACATCACCGACCGGCTCGAGCAGGTCAGCGTCCTGCTGCTGCTCCCCGTGTTCTTCGTCGTCACCGGGGCCAGCGTCGACATCGGCGCGGTGGGCCTGGCCGGCCTCGGCGAGCTGGGGCTCATCCTGCTGGTCGCGATCGCCGGCAAGTTCCTCGGCGCTTTCCTCGCCGCGCGCGCCCAGCGGGTGCCCAAGCGGCAGGCCACCGCGCTGTCGGTGCTGATGAACACCCGCGGCCTGACCGAGCTGGTCATCCTCACCATCGGCATGCAGCTCGGCGTCCTCGACGGCGAGATGTTCACCCTCATGGTGATCATGGCCGTGGTGACGACGGTGATGACCTCGCCGCTGCTGAGCCTGGCCTACCCGAAGCGGGTGCTGGAGCGGGACATCGCCGCGGCCGAGCGCGAGGCGCTGGGGCTGGTCGACGCCTACACCGTCCTCGTGGTCGTGGACGACCCGCAGCAGGACGCGTCGCTGGTGCACCTGGCCTGCGACCTCGTCGGCCGGGAGTCCCCCGCCCAGGTCGTGCTGGCCCGGGCGGTGCGCCGGTCGACGCCGAGACCGGAGGTGGCCACGGGGCTCGGCGCCGATCTGGCGCTCATGGCCTCGGCCGGCCTGGAGCTGCGCGAGCTGGCCCGGATCGTCGACTCGCGAGGCCTGAAGTCCTCGGTCGCCTCCCGGTTCAGCGACGACCCGTGGCAGGAGATCGCGGGCATCGCGGCGAGCTCGGACGCCGACGTCGTCCTGGTGCGGGCGGGCTGGGGGGTCCCCGAGGGGAGCGCCGACGCGAGCCCGTGGCCGGCCGCGCTGACCGGCAGCGTCGTCGTCGTGTCCGGGGAGCTCGGCGAGCCGGGGCTGGCTCCGCAGGGCCCCGTCGCCGTCGTCCAGGACGGCGACGCCCACGGCCGGGCCGCGCTGCGGCTGGCCGCCCAGGCCTCGCTGAGCCGCGTGTCGGCGCTGCAACTGCACGTCGGCGACGGCTGGCGGGCCGAGCGCCGCGCCGCCGGCGTCGCCGAGGGACTGCGGCGCGCGGGCGTGCTCGTCGCCGAGGAGGACCCGTCGACGCTGCCCTCCCTGCTGGTGACCCCGGCCGGCTCGGTCCCGGAGCGGGCGGCGCACGACCTCACTCCGGTCCTCACCGTGCACGCCGGCGCGGCCGACAGCGACCGCGACATGGACGAGACGCTGGCCGGTATCGCCGCGGGTTCCGGCAGCCGCTGAGGCACCCGTTCCGCGTCGTGAGGCCCTTCCGGGGTCGGCGGCCCGGGAGTAGCTTTCGCCGGTCCCACGGGGGCGTCAGGGGGACGAGCCACAGCTCACCGAGGAGTGGGAACGATGGCGGACAACGCGGCAGGCTCCGGGATCCCCAGCTGGGCGACGGCCTATCTCGAGGCATGGAACAGCCACGACCCGGCGAAGGTGCTCGAGTGCGTGACCGACGACGTCGTCTTCGACGACAAGGCGATGGGGGAACGCGTCGAGGGCAAGGACGCGCTGCGCACCATGCTCAGCGAGATGACGGAGAACTTCTCCAGCGACTTCCGCCTCGATCCGGGCGACCTGGTCGTCACCGCGGACGACACGTGGGCCGCGGAGTGGGTCATGACCGGCACGAACGACCGGGAGGACCGGGTGCACGGCCTGCCCAACACCGGCCGGCCGTTCCGGATCATCGGGCTGTCCATCGGCCGGATGCGCGACGGCAAGATCTCCGAGGAGCACCTCTACTGGAACATGGCCGACTACCTGCAGCAGATCGGCCTGATGCCGGAAGCGCCGGAACCCGCCACGGCCTGAGGACGACGGTCGCCCGCGTCCCCTTCCGACGGGGGCGCGGGCGACCGCCTCTCAGGTGGTGCCGTGCGGGGACTCGAAGGTGAACTGCCGGCTGCCCATGCGCACCGCCATGCCCGGGACCAGCCGGACCGGCTGGTGCGGCACCAGCGAGGACCACGCGGGCGCGCCGGGAGGCGCCACCAGCGTGCCGTTCGCCGAGCCGATGTCGGCCAGGACGACGTCCCACCCCTCCAGCCGGATCTCGGCGTGGTGCCGGCTGACACCGCCGGTCTGGTCGACCACGAGCAGCGGCCGGAGCGCGCCGGACTGCACGCGCTCGTCGGTCTCCGGCTCGCGGCCGAGCAGGTAGTCCACGTCCAGCGACACGGTCGCGCCGTTGTCGAACACCAGCAGCCCGAGCGGCGGGCGGACGCCCTCGATGAAGACGCCGGTCCGCTCGGCCATGCGGATGCCGCACAGGTTGCAGAACAGCACCCGCGGGTCGTTGAGGTGACCGCGCGAGCAGAGGAACCCCTTGACCTTGGGCCGGGTGTCCTCCGGCTCCTGCTCGGCCAGCGCGGCCGGCGGCTGCTCGGTGCTCAGCACCGGCAGCGGCTCGCGCTTCGCCTCCTCATCGGGCGAGGCCAGCAGCGACGCCGACAGCACGGGGGCCGGCAGCTGCACCGCCGGCGCCGGCTCCGGGGCGGGCGGCACGGGCGGCTGCGGAGGCGTCGGCGCCGCGGCCACCGGCGGCACCGGCACGCCCGGCGGGGGCAGCAGGGCGCTGGGTGAGGGCAGCCGCACCAGCGCCGTCGGCGACGGGGCGTCGGGCGCGGGCACCGGCGCCGGTGCCGCGGCCGGCGACAGGATCGCCGCCGCACCGGGCACTGCCCCGGCCTCGAGGTCGGCCAGCGGGTGCGGGGCCTGGCCCGGCGCCGCACCGGCGGACAGCCGCAGCGGCGCCGGCGGCCAGTCGACCAGCCGGTCCAGGAACGGGGTGCCGTCGTCGCGCCGCTCGCCGTCCGCCGGGGTCAGCCGCAGGCCGAGGTCGGGCACCTCGGCGACGCCCTCCCCCACCAGCGCGACGGCCAGGCCCTCCTCGGTCGCCGCGGCGACGGCGAAGGAGGGCAGGCCGGAGACGGTGGGCAGCCAGGTCCGCAGCTCGTCGTGCAGCCGGCGGCCCGGCGCCCGGCTGCCGGCGGCGGAGACCCGCCGGCACAGGGCGACCAGCTCACCGACCGTGGTGTCGCCCGCCGTCGCGGCCGGCGGCGCCTGCACCGGCGTCGCGCCCCATCCGTCGAGCTTCGGCGGGCCGGCCGGCGGCGGTGCCGGGGTGGCCGCCACGCCGACGACGAGCAGGATGCCCGGCATCCGGACGACGAGGTCGTCCCCGGGCGCGATGGCCACCGAGACCTGGTCGAACGGCGGCACGACCACCGGCGCCGGCGCGCTGTCGACCGTCATCAGATCAGCCTCCCGCCACGGATCCGCCAGTGGACGAACGGCACCCGCATCGGGCCGTTGGCGACCAGCCAGACCAGCAGCCAGGTCGTCGCGAAGTCGATCACGAACGCGGCGCCGGGGAGGGAGTCGATCCACGGGATCGCCCCGCCGGCGAAGAGGAACCACACCAGCAGCCCCTCGGGGACGGCGGTCAGCAGCCCGAAGAGGGTGGGCCAGTCCTTCTCCCACCGGAACTGCTGGATGCCGTGGTAGACGAACTCCCACAGCACGCCGAGCACGAGGACCACGAGCAGCACCGAGAAGGTGGTGCCGTAGGCGGTGGAGAGCGGGGCGTCGATGGGCAGGATCGGCGTGATGATCAGGGTCCAGATCGAACCGACCACAGCCAGCAGGAAGATCCTCGTCTGGATGCGGCCGTTGAGGGTGGGCAGCACGGTCGTCTCTCTCGGTCGTTCGAAGGGGTCGTCGAGGGCGGTCGGTCAGATCGGCGCGTTCCGGACCCACTTCCACCACTGGCTGGTCGACCGGCCCGGACCCAGCTTCGTGGCGAAGCCCTGCGCGACCAGGTCGTCGGCGATCTCCTGCGCGGCGATCTGCAGCCCGAAGAAGGTGTCCACCCCCGGGAACGGGCCGCCGAGCGTGGCGCTGCCGGAGGCGTAGATCTTGCCGCCGTTGGCCGTCCCGGTGACCTCGAAGTTCTTCTGCACGTCGAGCCGGCCGACCGGGTTGCGGGTGGCGTTGGAGTGGTCGAGCAGGTCGGCGAGCACGCGGTGCTCGCGGATGTCGGCCTCGAGCCCGGTGCAGTCGATGACGGCGTCGAACGTGCCGAGCTGCGGCCCCTGGTCGCTGGAGACGGCGACCTCGACCAGGTCGCCGACCGGCCGCATCGCGTCGATCTGGCCGATCATGACCCGGTACCAGCCCTCCCGCCGGCCGCGGGAGAGCTGCTCCTGCCAGTTGCGGCGGATCGGGGTGTTGGTGCCGCCCATCTCCTTGTAGAGCCGGGCGCGCTCGGCGCCCTCGCTGTTGCGCACCTGCTGCTTGAGCTGGCCGCCCCACACCGACTTCGGGTAGTTGAAGCCCTGGTAGGCCCAGCCGTCGGCGCCCTTGCGGCGCTTGAGGAGGCCGGTGCCGTGCGGCTTGTCGACATAGGTCCGGAACAGGTGGACGATCTGCGTCTGCAGTCCCAGCCGGTCGCGGTCGTCGATGAGCCGCTGCAGCACGCGGGAGGCGACGATGCCGCCGCCGCGGATCAGGATCGTGGCCGGCTTGAGCGTGAGCTTGTCGTAGACGTGCTCGTGCGGCTCGTAGGCGTTCACGACCTTGGAGTAGTCGTGGTACTGCGAGCGGTAGTTCTGCAGGTCGTCGAGGAACTTCAGCCCCGGGTAGCCGACGGCCACGTGCACCCACTGGCTGCGGTAGGCGATCCGCTTCGTGGGGGCCGCGCCCTCCGGCGGGGTGAGGATCGTGAAGTAGCCGCCGCCGACGCGCCGCCGCACCATCCGGACCTGGCCGTGCACGACCATCTCCGGGTAGCGGATGCGGTACATCTCCTTCTCCATCGACTCGAACGCATGCCCGGCCCTGGGCGTGTAGTAGTTCGCGAAGATGGGCTCGACGAGGACGTTCCACAGCTGCTTGAGGTCGCCGTGCAGCCCCTCGCGGAGGGCGTAGCTCGGGAAGCCCCAGATGTTGTCCGGGCAGGAGGAGGAGTCCGACCGGAGCCGCTCGCCGCGCGGGATCTGCGAGACCGTCGTCAGGTACTCGTAGCTCTCCCAGGGCGTCTTCAGCGGCGTGAGCACCCGGATGGCGCCGGTCGGCACCCCGCAGATCCGCAGGTAGTCGACGGTGACGAACGAGCCGATGCCGCCGCCGAAGGTGACGAACGGGACGTCGACGATCGGGATGCCGGCCTCGGCCAGCATCTGGTCGGTCCAGAAGTCGCTGGCGATCAGCTGGTCGTTCAGGTCGCCCGGCGTGCGGGCGGGCGCCGCGACACCCTGGGCATGCTGCGGCGCGATGGTGCTCTCGCTCACTGTGGGGATCCGTCCTCTCACGGGGAGCCGCCACTCTCGGGTGCGCGGATAGCCGTGTCAACGGCTTCGCGCACGTCGGGAGCGGGCGAGGCCGAATGGTGGTCCGACCTGCCCGGGAGGGATCCCCGGTGGCTGGGACCACCCTCGCCGCGGCCCCTTGGAGGCGGCTTGCGCCCGCCTTGGACGGGCACGATCGTCATACGTTCCGTCCGCCGTCCACGGCGCAGCCCGGTCCGACACCAGGTCGAGGAGCGTCGTGGCCGTCTTCAGCCTCATGGGCCCGCACCCGCTGCACGAGGACGAGGTCGCGGTGTGGTCGACCCTGACGAGAGCCGGCGGCTGGCTCGTGTTGGGCGTCCAGGCGCTGGCCCTCTCCCCGGCGGGACGGCGGCTGTTCGGCCATGCCGGCCGGACGATGTTCGGCGGAGGCCGGCCCCGGTTGTCCTGGTCGTTCCTGCTCGCCGGCCGTGAACACCCCCTCCCGCTCGAGGGCCCCGGCGGCGGCTCGGAGCGGCACGGCGAGTGGTCGTGGATCGCCGACTGCCCACGCGCGGGCCGCGGGTCAGGCGCTGCCGAAGCGCCGCTGCCGCGAGGCGTACTCCTCGCAGGCCGCCCACAGGTGCCGGCGGTCGAAGTCGGGCCAGAGCGTGTCGAGGAAGACGAACTCGGCGTAGGCCGACTGCCAGAGCAGGAAGTTGCTGGTCCGGTTCTCCCCGGAGCTGCGGACGAACAGGTCGACGTCGGGCATGTCCGGCTCGTCCAGGAACCGGGCCACGGTGGACTCGTCGACCTTGTCCGGGTCCAGCCGGCCGGCGGCCACCTCGCGGGCGATCGCGGCGGCGGCGTCGGCGATCTCGGCCCGCCCGCCGTAGTTCACGCACATCGTCAACGTAAGGACGTCGTTGTCGCGGGTGAGCTCCTCGGCGATCTCGAGCTCCTTGATGACGCTGCGCCACAGCCGCGGCCGGCGCCCGGCCCAGCGCACCCGCACGCCGAGCGCGTGCATCTCGTCGCGGCGGCGGCGGATCACGTCGCGGTTGAAGCCCATGAGGAAGCGCACCTCCTCCGGGCTGCGCCGCCAGTTCTCCGTGGAGAACGCGTAGGCGCTGATGGCCTGGATGCCGAGTTCGATCGCGCCCTCGACGCAGTCGAACAGCGAGGACTCCCCCGCCTCATGCCCGGCGGTGCGCGGCAGGCCGCGCTGCTTGGCCCAGCGGCCGTTGCCGTCCATCACGATCGCGACGTGCCGCGGCACCTTCGCGCGCGGGATCTGCGGGGGGCGGGCTCCGGACGGATGCGGGTTCGGGGCCTTGGCCGGTCGGGTCACGTGCGGTCCACCAGGGACAGCGAGCGCAGCCCCCGCTCCAGGTGCCACTGCAGCAGCGCGGCGACCAGGCCGCTGCCCTCCCGGCGCTGGGCGTTCTGGCTGGCCTCGGCGCGGTCCCAGTCGCCGGACAGCAGCGCCTCCAGGTGCTCGATGGTGACCGGGTTGGGCATCCCTGCACCGGTGGGGCGGCACGACGGGCAGACGGTGCCGCCGGCCGGGACCGAGAAGTGCCGGTGGGGGCCCTGCTCGCCGCAGCGGGCGCAGTCGCCGAGCGCCGGCTCCCAGCCGGCCACCGACATCGCCCGCAGCAGGAAGGCGTCGAGCACCAGCCCGGCCGGGTGGGTCTGCTCCTCCAGGGCCCGCAGCGCACCGATGACCAGCAGGAACAGCCGCAGCGACGGCTCCTTCTCCTCGGCGGTGAGCCGGTCGGCGGTCTCGAGCACCGCGGTGCCGGCGGTGTAGGCGGGGTAGTCGCCGGCGATCGCCTGGCCGTAGGCGCGGATCGACTCCGCCTGGTTCACGATGTCGAGGTTGCGGCCCGTGTAGAACTGCAGGTCGACGTGGCTGAACGGCTCCAGCCGGGCGCCGAACTTGCTCTTCGTGCGGCGCACGCCCTTCGCCACCGCGCGGACCTTGCCGTTCCGGCGGGTCAGCACGGTGATGATCCGGTCGGCCTCGCCCAGCTTCTGGGTGCGGAGGACGACCCCCTCGTCGCGGTAGAGCGACTTCGGCGTGGTGCTCACGTCAGTAGCCCAACCGGTTCAGCTTCTTCGGATCGTCCTGCCACTCCCCCAGCACCGTGACGTGCAGGTCGAGGTGCACGCGGGCGCCGAGCAGCTGCTCCAGGCCGGCCCGCGCCTCGGTGCCGATCCGCTTGATCATCTCGCCGCCGCGGCCGAGCAGCATCGGCTTCTGGCTGGCCCGCTCGACGTGCAGCAGCGCGTGCACCTCGACGAGTTCCCGGCCGGGGTTCTTGGCATCCGGACGGCGGATCAGCTCCTCGACGGTCACCGCGAGCGAGTGCGGGACCTCCTCGTACACCTTCTCCAGCGCCGCCTCGCGGATCAGCTCGGCGATCTGCCGCTCGACGTCGTCGTCGGTCCGCTGCTCCTCCGGGTACATGGCCGGGCCCTCGGGCAGCAGCCCGACCAGCAGGTCCTCGAGCAGCTCGACCTGGTCGCCCTTCACCGCGCTGACCGGCACCACCTCGGCGGCGTCGACCAGCGAGCTCGCCGCCATCAGCTGCTCGGCGATCTGCTTCTTGCTCGCGGCGTCGGTCTTGGTGACCACCACGACGACCGGGGCCGTGAACTCCTTGAGCTGGCGGGCGATGAACCGGTCACCGGCGCCCACCGGCTGGTCGGCGGGGACGCAGAAGACGATCACGTCGACGTCGGCGAGGGTGTCGCGGACGACGTCGTTGAGCCGGCGGCCCAGCAGGCTGCGCGGCTTGTGCAGGCCCGGGGTGTCGACCAGCACCAGCTGCCCGCCCGGGCGGGTGATCACGCCGCGGATCGCGTGGCGGGTGGTCTGCGGCCGGTTGCTGACGATGCCGACCTTGGCGCCGACCATCGCGTTGGTCAGCGTCGTCTTGCCGGCGTTGGGGCGGCCCACCAGGCAGGCGAAGCCGCTGCGGTACGGCCGCTCCTCCGGTGCGCTCACGGCGACCAGTCTCCCACCCCGGACCGACACCACCGCGCAGCGCGGTTGGGAGGATGGCGACATGGCGGGACGGGCGCAGCGCGGGCACGACGAACCACCGGCGGTGCGGGCCGCGCGGGACCGGGAGCGGCACATCTCCCAGGTCACCGCGTTCGGCTTCTTCTTCCCGGGCCGGCCGAAGCGCTCGGTCACCGTCACCCCGCCGCCGCTGCGCTACTGGCAGTACGACCTGGCCCGCTGGGTCGTCGTCGTCCTGGTCGCCGCGGCGGCCGCCGGCTGGCTGGGGTTCCTCGGCTGGCGGGACGGCGCCGCAGCGGTGACCGACGAGCTGCCGCTCGTGCTCGTGCTGTCGGTGCTCGTCCTGGCCTTCTCCACCGGCCGGCTGACGGTGTCGGACTTCGCGGTGTCCACGGACATCGCCGGGCTGCGCCAGTCGTCGTCCTTCGGCGTGGTGACCCTCGGCCTCGTCCGCGACGTGGTGCGCGGCGCTCCCCCGCCCGGCTGGCCGCACGCGAAGCGCCGCGGGGGCTGGTGGCCGGGGCGCGCGCGGGTCGCCGTCCGCCACCTCGGGCCCGACGGCGAGACCGACCGCGCGTTCACCGTCTGGGTGCGCGACCCCGAGGCGTTCGCCGAGGCGCTCGACCGCCCGCTCTGAGGTGGCAGGGTCCGGGCGTGAGTGACTTCGCGATGCCGCCGTCCGTGCCCCCGGGCCTGCGCCTGGAGCTCTCCCGCGCCCGGCTGCTGCCGGGCGCAGCAGGAGACCGAGCGCTGGATGGGCATGCTGCACGACCGGTACGAGGAGTGCCTGGACACCCTGGCGGCCGAGCGCATGGCGTTCGAGGCGAGGTTCCGGCACACCGACGCCGACGGCACCGAATGGCTCTACCACCTGCAGCTCCACGGCGAGGACGGCGGCGTGCTCGACACGTCCAACCCGGTGGACGCCGAGCACCAGGCCTTTGCGATGCGCTGCAAGGAGCCGGGCTGGGAGGAGCTGCGGCCGGTGCTGCGGCCCCGGCAGCTCCACGCTGATGACCTGGGACTTCCCGTTCGGCGGCGACGTCGATCCCGACGCGGTGGCCGGCTACGTGCGCGAGGCCCTGGCCAGGCGCGACACCTACCTGGCGAACGCGGAGGAGATCACGGCCGAGGCCCGCGCCCGCGCCCGCGCGAAGAAGCCCCGAGACGCGGCTGTGTCGCGCCGAACGCGCTCAGGCCCGAGTGGCCGCCGTCGCCGAGCCGGGTTGAGCCGCTCCCCCGACCGTTGACCCGCGCCGTGGCGTGGCGTGGCGTGGCTCAACGGTCGATCATGCGGCTTGACGTCGTCCCCGCTCAGGCCTGGGTGCGGACGGCGCCGTCGGGCCCGGCGAGGAACACCGGGGCGGACGGCGTCAGGTCGTGGACGGCGGCCAGCCCCTCCTGCTCGACCGCCTCCGCCTCGGAGACGACCGCCGCCGCCTCCAGGGCGGTCACCCCGCTGGACACCGCGGCCACCACGGCCGCCTGCAGCGCCGAGAGCTGCAGCGACGGCAGCGCGACGCTGGCCGCGAGGTAGGTCCGTCCGTCGGTGTCGCGGACCGCCGCCCCCTCGGGCGCGCCGGTGCGGCCGCGGGCGGAGCGGGCGAGGGTGACGAGCTTGGCGTCCTCGGGCTGCAGGTCGGGCACGGGGCGTCAGCCTTCCACGCCGGCCGGCTCCTCCGCGCGGGCGGGTTCGGCCGGCTCCCCTTCCGCCGCCTCGGGCGCCCGGCAGACCACCAGGGTGTCGATGCGGTTGCGCCGGCCGCCGGTGCTCTCCGCGACCAGCCGCAACCCGGCCACCTCGGCCGCGGAGCCCTCGATCGGCACCCGGCCCAGCGTGCGGGCGAGCAGTCCGCCGACGGTCTCGACGTCGTCGTCCTCGGGCAGCTCGACGCCGGGGAAGAGCTCGGCGAGGTCCTGCACGGGCAGCCGGGCGGTGACCCGCATCGAGCCGTCGGGGAGCTCCTCGACCGGCGGGCGCTGGAAGGCGTCGTGCTCGTCGGCGATCTCGCCGACGATCTCCTCGAGGATGTCCTCGATGGTGACCAGGCCGGCGAAGCCGCCGTACTCGTCGACCACGATCGCGATGTGGATGCGCTGCGCCTGCATGTCGCGCAGCAGCTCGTCGACCGGCTTGGACTCCGGCACGAAGGTCGGCTTGCGCATCACCTCGTCGACCTTGGGGCCGTTGCGCTCCGAGATGTTCTGCGACCGGCGGACGAGGTCCTTGAGGTAGACCACCCCGACGACGTCGTCGACGTTCTCGCCGATGACCGGGATCCGGCTGAAGCCGCTGCGCAGGGCCAGCGCCAGCGCCTGGCGGACGGTCTTGGTGCGCTCGATCCACACCACGTCGGTGCGCGGCACCATGACCTCGCGGGCGATGGTGTCGCCCAGCTCGAACACCGAGTGGATCATGTTGCGCTCGCCGGACTCCACGACGCCGCGCTCCTCGGCCATGTCGACCAGCTCGCGCAGCTCGACCTCGGAGGAGAACGGCCCGTCGCGGAAACCGCGGCCGGGGGTGATCGCGTTGCCGACCAGGATGAGCAGCGTGGCGATGGGGCCGAGCACCCGGCCGAGCAGCTTCACCAGCCCGGCGGTGGCCAGCGCGATCCCGTAGGCGTGCTGCCGGCCCAGGGTGCGCGGCCCGACGCCGACGAGCACGTAGCTGACCACGATCATCACGCCGGCGGCGGTGAGCACGGCCCGCCAGCCGCTGCCCCACACGTCGATGAGAGCGACGGTCACCAGCACCGCGGCAAGGGTCTCGCAGACGATCCGCAGCAGCAGGAGGAGCGCGACGTGCCGCGCCCGCTCGGCGAGGACCTCCTCCAGCGCGCGGGACCGCTTGACGCCCTCGCGGCGCATCTCCTCGACCCGCGCCTTGGAGACCCGTTGCAGGGCGGCGTCCATCGCGCCGAAGAGCCCGGCCAGCGGGACCAGGCAGACGGCGATCACCAGCAGGGTGACCGCACCGCTGCTCATCGGGGCCCCGTCTCCCGGGTCGCCGGCTCGCCGGTCACCGGCTCGCGGGGGGCGGAGCGCCAGCCGTCGAGCAGCTTCTGCTGCAGGCCGAACATCTCCTTCTCCTCCTCGGGCTCCATGTGGTCGTAGCCGAGCAGGTGCAGCACGCCGTGGGTGGCCAGCAGGACCAGCTCGTCGTCCATCGAGTGCCCGGCGGCGCGGGCCTGGCGCACCGCCACCGACGGGCACAGGACGACGTCGCCGAGCAGCGCCGGCCCCGGCTCGGGGTCGTCGGGCCGCGCGGTGTCCAGCTCGTCCATCGGGAAGGCGAGCACGTCGGTCGGGCCCTTCTCGCCCATCCACCGCTCGTGCAGCGTGCTCATGTAGTCGGTGTCGACGCAGAGCACCGACAGCTCGGCCATCGGGTTGACCTTCATCTGGGCGAGCACGTAGCGGCAGACGCCGGCCAGCTCGGCCTCGTCGACCGCGATCTCGCTCTCGTTGGCGACCTCGACGGGCACCGTGCTCAGCTCCCCTGCCGGCGCGGACGCGGGCCGCGCACCGGCGGGCCGGCCGCGGGTCGCGTCTGCTGGTTGGCGGCGTCCCACCGCTCGTAGGCGTCGACGATGTCGCCGACCAGGCGGTGGCGGACCACGTCGCTGCTGGTCAGGTTCGAGAAGTGGACGTCGTCGATGCCGTCGAGGATCTCGCGGACGATCTTCAGCCCGCTCTGCGCGCCGCCGGGCAGGTCGACCTGGGTGACGTCGCCGGTGACCACGATCTTCGACCCGAATCCCAAACGCGTCAGGAACATCTTCATCTGTTCCGCGGTGGTGTTCTGAGCCTCGTCGAGAATGACGAACGCATCATTCAACGTGTTGTGCGTGACGAGGAAGTCGTCCGTCACGTACAGCGAGTCCTGCGCCGCCACCTGGATGCACAGGGTCTCCATCTCGCCCACCGGCTCGATGCTGTCGATGAAGCGCATCGGCCGACCGCCGCCAGTGGCCGCGTAGACCCTCCGCTTGCGTTCCAGCCGGAACGGCTGCACGCCAGCCGGCAGCCGAATGTCGAGGATGTGAGCAGCGCGGCGGTGGTGTACGGGACGCCGCCCTGTCGCCGGGCGGGTGCGAGAGGTCACGACGCCGCCCAGTGACCGCACCAGGAACATCACGTCGTCCCGCAGACGCTCGGATGACGTCGTGTACTGGATCCGGCAGGTCCCGCCGGCCCGCGTGACAGGTCCGCCGTCCGAATCCAGCAGCCCTTGCAGAAGCGCCGTCCGGACCTCCGCGGAGTTGTGGGAGTAGACCCGAGGTACGAACGTGGTTGCCGACCGCGTGCCCGCCAGGTTCAGTTCCCGGATCGCCGCCGTCACTGGGTTCGCGATGCGAAGACCGCCGCGCCCACCGTTGACGTGATGAAGGACGTAGTCCGGTCCGGCCTTGTGGCGAACGACGATGCCGTCGAGCGCCTTCTCCAGGGCTTCAGCCAGTTCAGGGTCTTCCGTGGAGAAGGAGGGAGTCGTGGCGGTAGTCAGGCAGCCGTCGCCGAGCAGGAGTCCGAGCGCGTAGGGGTCGAGCGGTACCTCCTGCGGCTCGAACTCGACCGCGTCGACGAGTGGCAACTCGTATCGATGCGCGCCGGCGCCCCACCGAAGGCGGCCGACCATTTCCTGCGTCTCGAGGGTTCGACTGGCGCCGCGGCGCCGGTCGTCCGGAGTCGTCACGGTCCACAGGTGCTCACCGCAGGCCAGCGTGGAGCCGCCGTCCTGAGTGGTGACGCGATAGACCAGCTTGTTGCCCTGCGGATGGACGCCGAGCACAGGCGTTGGCAGCCCGTCGGAACCTACGACGAGATCGCCGACCTGGAGCGTCCCGATAGGCATGTAGCCATTCGGCGTCAGCACCATCGCGTCGTACGGCTGCGCCCTTCCGCGCATGTACGCCAATGGCGCCACTTCAATGGTCCCGGCTGCCATCAATCTCGGAATGGATTCCGGGTCGACCATGTCGTGCAGCGCGTCGTACAGCGGCCGCAGATACGGGTCGATCTTCTCCGAGAGCGTGCCGGGCAGGTAGCCCAGCCGCTCGCCGGCCTCGACCGCGGGCCGGGTCAGGATGATCCGGTTGACCTGCTTGGTCTGCAGCGCCTGCACGGCCTTGGCCATGGCCAGGTAGGTCTTGCCGGTACCGGCCGGTCCGATGCCGAAGACGATCGTGTGCGCGTCGATCGCGTCGACGTAGCGCTTCTGGTTCAGCGTCTTGGGCCGGATGGTGCGGCCGCGCCGGCTGATGATGTCCAGCGACAGGACGTCGGCCGGCCGCTCCGAGCCGCCGCTGCGCAGCATGCCGATGACCCGGCGCACCGAGTCGGGGCGCAGCTGCTGGCCGGTGCCGAGCAGCGCGATCAGCTCGTCGAAGACGCGGACGGCGAAGGCGTTGTCGGCCGGCTGCCCGGTGACGGCGATCTCGTTGCCGCGCACGTGGACGTCGGCGTCGAGCTCCGTCTCGACCAGCCGGAGCAGCTCGTCGCCGGAGCCCAG
This sequence comes from Geodermatophilus sp. SMS 5-13, assembly GCF_059428245.1. Taxonomy (NCBI): domain Bacteria; kingdom Bacillati; phylum Actinomycetota; class Actinomycetes; order Geodermatophilales; family Geodermatophilaceae; genus Geodermatophilus; species Geodermatophilus sp. SMS 5-13. The sequence goes on along the minus strand of NZ_CP165729.1, from coordinate 1,607,189 downwards.
CAGGGCGACCATGGACACGGAGTCGGGAACGGTGATCGTGGTGCGGACGGCGGCCGGCTGCTGCCGGAGTGGACCGGTGGCGGCGTCGTCCGCGGCGGCGGCCTGCGCCGAGGCCTCACGGGACGTGGGCGGACCGGCGGCGGGGGCGCCTGGGGCGGTGTCGGGCAAGAACCCTCGACCCTGCCTTCCTGAAACGGAACTACGGACCCTCGCGAGTCTACCCGCGGGGCCCGACAGCAACCCCTGCTTCGGCTCCGCCGGGGCAGCGCTTACGGCAGGTCAGCGCCCCGAGTAGGTGGCCTTGCCCGGACCGTCGGCGAGGAAGGAGCGCACGGCGCCGCGCAGGTCCTCGGTGGCGAACAGTGCCCCCGACAGCGCGGGAACGAGGCCGTCGGCCGCCCGGACGCCCTCCCGGACCGCGGTGGTGACCAGCCCCTTCGTGGCCGCGTGGGCGACCGTGGGCCCGGCGGCGACCCGGCGGGCGTAGTCGCGGGCCGCCTCGGCGAACCCCTCGTCGGGCAGCACCCGGTTGACCACGTTCCACTGCGCCATCACGGCCGCCGGGTAGCGCTCGCCGGTGAAGATGAACTCCTTCGCGCGCGCCGGCCCGGCCCGCTCGGCCAGCCGCTGCGGCCCGCCCATCGACGGCGTCAGCCCGACCACGATCTCGACCAGGCCGAACGAGGCCCGCTCGGCGGCCAGCAGGATGTCGCAGGCCAGCGAGATCTCGAAGGCGGCGGTGAGGCACAGCCCGTGCGCGGCGAACACGGTGGGCACCGGCAGGTCCTCGAGGGTCTGCGCGATGCGCAGCAGCCGGGTCCACAGGGCGCTGCCCCGCGCGACGGCGTCCGGCGACGACGCGATCGCGTCGAACTCGTGCACGTCCACCCCGCCGGAGACGACCTTGCCGCGGGCCTCGAGGAGGACGGCGCGGGCGCGGTCGGCGCGGCCGGGGTCGGTGAGCATCACGAGTTCGGCGACCGCCGCCTCGAAGCCGGCGAACACCGACTCGTCGAAGAGGTTGAGCGGCGGGTTGTCGAGGACGACGACGGCGACGTCGCCGTCCCGCTCGATCCGGACGGGGGCTGCCTCGGTCATGGGCCCGATCCTGGCAGGGCGGTCCGGGCGGCGCCCCACGGTCGACCGGCGACGGTGGCGGCAGTGGGAACTACCGCGGGTCACGCCCCGCCCGATGGCCCGACCCACGCGCCCGGGCGAGCCCCGGCGGACGGGGGTTGTGAGGCGGCTGTGAGGTGGCCAGGGTCGTCGGGTCGGCGTCAAGCAGCGGCACCGACGACGGATCCGAAGGGGGTGCCCCCCATGAATCGTTCCCGCCTGCTCCTCGTCGTCCCCGCGACGACGGCACTCGTCTTCACCGGGCTGTCCCCCGCCTGGGCGCACGGTGACCACGGCCACAGAGGACCCTCCGCCGAGGTCATCAGCATCGACGACGACGTACGCGCGAACGACGAGGGCGACCGCGCCTGGGTGTCGTTCGACTACAAGTGCAGCGGTCACGAGAGGGACATCGACGTCGAGGTCGACCTCACGCAGGGCGACGCGCACCTCGACGCGGACTTCAACGGCAAGGGTTACCTCGACTGCGACGGCCACCGGCACACGCTGACGGTCACGGTGCGGGACCACGGCGATGACCTGCGCAACGACGACGCCGAGGTGACAGTGCGCTTCGAGGATGCGGACACCGGTGACCGCCTCGACTCGCTGACCGACGACGTGGACGTGTCGGGCGTGGACCGCCACAACGACAAGCGCCACGACGACAACCGCAACGACGACAACCGCCGGGACGACAACCGCCACCACGACGACAACCACCACGACGACAACCACGACTACAACAACCGGTACTAGGCCGACCGTCGACGTCCTGAACTGACCGCCGACACGACCGAGGGGCGCAGGGACGAGTCGTTCCCGGCGCCCCTCGCCACGTCACGGCCCGGACTCAGCCCGGCGGCCACTTCATGGGGCGTCCCCCCAGTACGTGGAAGTGCAGGTGGTCCACCGACTGGCCCGCCTGCGGGCCGGTGTTGGTCACCACCCGGTAGCCCGGCTCGATCCCGCCGTCACTGACCAGGCCCTCCTGCAGCGCGACCGCCTGCGCGGCGCGGGCCACCTCCGCGAGGAGCCCGGCGTCCGCGGCGGCGAGCGCGCCGAGGTTGCGGTGGTGCTCCTTGGGGATCACCAGCACGTGCGTGGGCGCCTGCGGGTTGATGTCGCGGAAGGCGAGCACGCGGTCGGTCTCGTGGACGACGTCGGCGGGGATCTCGCCGGCGACCATGCGGCAGAACAGGCAGTCGGTCACGGCCCCCGACACTAGGGCTGCGTGCAAGTCGCCGTTCAGCGGCCGTCAAGCGGGTGGGCACAGCCTGGCGCCGTCCCTCCGAGCCCCGCACCCCAGGAGCACCCCGTGACCGCGCTGATCCCCACTCCCGTCGCCTGGCCGGCCGACCTCGCCGAACTCGGTCGGCGCAGCTTCTCCGCCGAGTACGCGAGCCTCACCCGCGGCGGCCGGCCGATCACCTGGCCGGTGACCCCGTACCTCGGCCCGGACGGCGCCACGGTCGACGTCAGCACCGGCCTGACCTACCCCGCGAAGGCCGAGCGCGCCCGGCGGGACCCGCGGGTCGCCGTCCTCTTCTCCTCGCGGATCGCGCCCGGGGTCAGCGACCCGGCGGTCGTCCTGGTCCAGGGGCTGGCGACGGTGCGCGACGCGGACCTGCAGGCCAACCTCGACCGCTACGTCCACGACACGCTGGCGAAGCTGCCGCAGGCCTACCGCGGCGTCCCCAAGGCGGTGCTGCGGCGGATGGCCTGGTACTTCGCCCGCGTCTACGTGCAGGTCACGCCGCTGCGGGTGCTCCACTGGCCGGACGGGCGGCTCGACCGCGAGCCGGAGCGCTGGACGGCGCCCGAGGGCACCACCGCCCCGCCGTCGGACCCGCCGCCCAGCGGGCCCGCGCTGGGCTCGGGCTGGGCGACGCCGGCCGGTGACTGGCGGCCGTTCGCCGACCGGGCCGAGCGGCTCGGTGCGCCGGTCCTCACGGTCGTCGGCGAGGACGGCTGGCCGCTGCCCGTTCGCTGCCCGTCCTCCACCCGGACGACCGACGGCTTCCTGCTGGAGCCACCCGCCGGCGTGCGCATCGGCGCCGGGCCCGCCTGCCTCACCGCGCACTGGCACGACGAGGCGTTCACCGGCCAGGAGAACGTCGTCCTCGTGGGCGCGGCGGAGCCCACGTCCGACGGCCGCGTGCACCTGCGGGTGGCGCGGCCGCTCACCGACTGGAGCCTCACGGGCAACAAGCTGACCCGGACGGTCGGCTTCCTGGCCAAGGGCCGGCCGCTCGCGCGGCGCCTGCACGAGGAGGCCGCCCGCCGCGGCCAGCCCGCGCCCGTCGTGCGCCTGTAGCGGAGTGGGAAAGTGGCGGTAACCGCCACTTTCCCACTCCACTCAGGCCCAGCGGGTCTTGGTGGAGACGACGGCGAGGGCGGCGGCGCCGGCGGTGGAGGTCCGCAGCACCTCCGGGCCGAGCCGGACGGCGTGCGCACCCGCGGCGCGGAACGCGACCACCTCGCCGTCGGTGAGCCCGCCCTCGGGCCCGACGACGACGGCGACGGTGCCCGTCCGCGGCACGTCGAGCTGGGCCAGCGGATGGCGGGCCTGCTCGTGCAGCACCAGCGCCAGGTCGGCGTCGGCCAGCAGGCCGCACACCTGGCGGGTGCTCATCGGCTCGGTGACCTCGGGCATCCGCGGCCGCCGGGCCTGCTTGGTCGCCGCCCGCGCGGCCGCGCGCCACTTGGCCAGGCCCTTGTCGACGCGGTCCTCGCGCCAGCGGGTGACGCAGCGCGACGCCGTCCACGGGACGATCCGGTCGACGCCGAGCTCGGTGGCCAGGTCGACGGCGAGCGGCCCGCGGTCGCCCTTGGGCAGCGCCTGGACCAGGACCAGCTCCGGCTGCGGCGGCGGCACCTCGTAGCGGGCCTGCGCCTGCACCCGCAGCCCCTCGGGCCCGGCGGAGAGGACGACGCCGTCGATCACCGCGCCTCGGCCGTCGCCGACCCGTACCGACTCCCCCGCGCCCAGCCGCAGGACGTCGACCGCGTGCCGGCCCTCGGCGCCGTCGACCAGCAGCTCGCCGGCGTCGGGCAGCTCGTCGAGCAGGAACAGCGGGGCGCCGTCGAGCGCGGGCACGCCCGAGGCCGTCATCAGCGGCCGTTCCACGCGTCGCGGACGCGGGAGAACAGGCTCTGCTGCGAGTCCCGGGTGCTGTGCGAGGAGTCCTCACCGCGCAGCGCGGCCAGCTCGCGGAGCAGCTTCTCCTGCTCGGGGTCGAGCTTGGTGGGGGTCACGACCTCGACGTGCACCATCAGGTTGCCGCGGCCGGTGGCCCGCAGCCGCGGGGCGCCCTGCGCGCGCAGCGTCAGCACGCTGCCGGACTGCGTGCCGGGCTTGATGTCGAGCTCGTGCTCGCCGTCGAGGGTCTGCAGGTTCAGCGTGGTGCCCAGGGCCGCCGAGGTCATCGGCAGGGTGACCCGGCAGTGCAGGTCCTCGCCGTCGCGGGTGAAGACCGGGTGCGGCCGCTCGGCGATCTCGACGTACAGGTCGCCGGCCGGCCCGCCGCCGGGGCCGATCTCGCCGTGGCCGGTCAGCCGGATCCGCATGCCGTCCTCGACGCCGGCGGGCACCTTGACCGGAATCGTGCGGCGCGCGCGGACGCGGCCGTCGCCGCCGCACTGGGGGCACGGCTCGGGGATGATCTGGCCGGTGCCCGCGCAGGACGGGCAGGTGCGCGTGGACACGACCTGGCCGAGGAAGGAGCGCTGCACGCTCTGCACCTCGCCGCGCCCGGCGCAGGTGGTGCAGGTCGTCGCGTGGGTGCCCGGGGCGGTGCCGGCGCCGGTGCAGGTGCCGCAGAGGACCGCCGTGTCGACGGTGATCTCCTTGGTGGTGCCGAAGACGGTCTCGTCCAGGTCCAGCTCGATCCGGATGAGCGCGTCCCCGCCGGCGCGGACGCGGCTGCGCGGGCCGCGCGTCGTCGTCCCCCCGCCGAAGAAGGCGTCCATGATGTCGCCGAGGCCGCCGAACCCGGCGCCGAACGGGTTGCCGCCGGCACCCACTCCGGAGGTGTCGAACGGGTCGCCGCCGAGGTCGACGATGCGGCGCTTCTCGGGGTCGGTCAGCGCCTGGTAGGCGCGGTTGACCTCCTGGAAGCGCTCCTTGGCCTCGGGGTCGGGGTTGACGTCGGGGTGCAGGTCACGAGCCAGCCGCCGGTAGGCGCGCTTGATCTCGCTGTCCGTCGCCCCCCGGGCCAGCCCGAGGACGGCGTAGTAGTCGGTCGCCAAGTTTCTCTTTCCTCAGCTCTCGGCCAGCAGTTGGCCGACGTAGCGGGCCACGGCTCGCACCGCGGCGATGTTGCCTGGGTAGTCCATGCGGGTGGGGCCGACGACGCCCAACCCGCCGAGTGCGCGGTCGCCGGAGCCGTACCCGACCGAGACGAACGACGCACCCGTCAGCGCCTCGTGGGCGTTCTCCTCCCCGATCCGCACCAGCACGGTGCCCGCATCGACCTCACCCATCAACCGCAGGACCACGACCTGTTCTTCCAGCGCCTCCAGCAGTGGCCGGACGCTGCCGGGGAAGTCCAGCGCGCCGCTCTGCGCGAGGTTGGCGGTGCCGCCGATGACCAGCCGGTCCTCGCCGGGCTCGACCAGGGTCTCCATCAGCGTGGCGCTGACCGTGCCGACCAGGCCGCGCAGGTGCAGCGGAGCGGTCTCCAGCACGTCCGGCACCTTGGCGCCGGCGTCGGCGAGCTTGACCCCGACGAAGGCGGAGTTGAGCAGCGTGCGCAGCTCGGCGACCGCCTCGTTGTCGACCTCGTACGGGATCTCGATCACCCGCTGCTCCACGCGGCCGGTGTCGGTGATCAGCACCAGCAGCAGCCGGGAGGCGCCGACGGGCACCACCTCGAGGTGGCGCACGGAGCTGCGCGCCAGGGTCGGGTACTGGACGACGGCGACCTGGCGGGTCAGCTGCGCCAGCAGCCGAACCGTGCGGCCCAGGACGTCGTGCAGGTCGACCGCGCCGTCGAGGAAGCGCTCGATCGCCCGGCGCTCGGCCACCGACAGCGGCTTGATGGCCGAGAGCCGGTCGACGAACAGCCGGTAGCCCTTGTCCGTGGGCACCCGGCCGGCGCTGGTGTGCGGCTGGGTGATGTAGCCCTGCTCCTCGAGCACGGCCATGTCGTTGCGGATGGTGGCCGGCGAGACGCCGAGATCGTGCCGCTCGACGAGGGCCTTGCTGCCCACCGGGTCGTTTGTCGAGACGAAGTCCTGGACGATCGCCCGCAGGACCTGCAGGCGGCGTTCCTCGTGCGCCACGGTGACACCTCCCCGTACCGGTCGACGCGCCCTTCGACGCCAGTGCTGGGGCCTGGCACTCGCAGGGACCGAGTGCCAGCCCAGCATACGACCGGCGGCCCTTCCCGTCGCGCTCCTCGCCGTACCGGACGCTCCGGCGAGGGAGCGGCGACCGGCAGGGGCGCCCGTTAGGGTGGGAACGGTCGGCGGCCCCAGGCAGGGGCGGGAGAGCGGAGGTCGTTCCCCTGATCTTCAAAGCGGTGCGCGACGGTCGCCCCTATCCCGACCACGGCATGACGACCCGGGACTGGGCGATGATCCCGCCTCGGCAGGTCCGGCTCGACACTCTCACCACCACGAAGCGGGAGCTGGCCCTCGACGCCCTGCTGGCCGACGACTCGACCTTCTACGGCGACCTGTTCCCGCACGCGGTGATGTGGCACGGGGAGCTCTACCTCGAGGACGGCCTGCACCGGGCGCTGCGGGCGGCGCTGCAGCAGCGCAACGTGATCCACGTGCGGGTGCTCGACCTCGACGCGCTCATGCCGGTGGCCCACCCGGCGAGCGGGCCCACCACCGAGTCGCTGCCCGCCCAGCCGCCGGTGCCGGCGCCGCAGCAGCGCAACCGCTAGAGCCAGCCCTTCTCCTCGGCGACCCGGGCCGCCTCGACGCGGGTCCGGGCGCCGGTCTTGCCGATCGCCGAGGACAGGTAGTTGCGCACGGTGCCCTCCGAGAGGAACAGCCGGCGGGCGATCTCCGCCACGGTGGCGCCGTCGGCGGCCTCGCGGAGGACGTCGGCCTCCCGCGCCGACAGCGGCGTCGCGCCGATCGCCAGCGCCGCGGCGGCGAGCTCCCGGTCGATCACCCGCTCCCCCGCCACCACGGCGCGGATCGCGCGGGCCAGCTCGGCGACCGGGGCGTCTTTGACCAGGAAGCCGGAGGCGCCGACCTCCATGGCGCGGCGCAGGAACCCGGGCCGGCCGAACGTGGTGAGGACGACGGCGCGGCAGTCCGGCACCGCGGTGGCGAGCGCGCGGGCGGCCTCGATGCCGTCGCCGCCGGGCATCTCGATGTCGAGCAGCGCGACGTCGGGCCGGTGCTCCCGGGCGGCGGCCACCACGGCGTCCCCGCGGCCGACCTCGGCGACCACCTCGAGGTCCTCCTCCAGGTCGAGGAGCGCCCGCAGCGCCCCCCGCACCATCGTCTGGTCCTCGGCGATGAGCACCCGGATCACGGCGCGGCCACCGTCGTCGGCACCGCCAGCGGGACCTGCGCGGACAGCCGGAAACCGCGCCCGGGCGCGGCGCCGCTCTCCAGCCGGCCGCCCAGGGCCTCGACCCGCTCGGCGAGCCCGGCCAGCCCGGCGCCCTCGCCGCCGGCGGGGCCGCGGCCGTCGTCGGTCACGGTCAGCGTGGCGCCGTCCTCGGTCTGCGTGAGTTCGACGGTGACCGCGCGGGCGCCGCTGTGCCGCAGCACGTTCGTGGTCGCCTCGCGCACCACCCAGCCGAGGACGGCGTCGACGCTGCCCGGCAGCGGCGGCACGGCGGAGGGGGCGCGCAGAGCGATGCCGGCCGCCGACAGCGCCGACCGGGCCTCGGCCAGCGCCTGGGCGCACCTGACCTGCCGGTAGCCGGAGACCGCGTCGCGGACCTCGGCCAGCGCGCGGCGGGCCGCCGCCTCGACGTCGGCCATCTCCTGGCGGGCGCGGGCCGGGTCGCGCTCGGCCAGCCGGCCGGCGAGCTCGCTCTTCAGCGCGATGAGCGACAGGCTGTGGCCCAGCAGGTCGTGCAGGTCGCGGGCGAAGCGCAGCCGCTCCTCGGCGACGGCGTTGCGGGCCAGCTCGTCGCGGGCCTCGATCAGCTCGGCGTTCATCGAGACCAGCCGCCGGGTGCCCTGCAGCGCGAATGCGGTGAGCAGGCACAGGACCGGCAGGATGAACAGCTCGCCGAGCAACCCCTCCGACGCGAGGACGCCCGCGCAGACCGCCGCGGCGCCGAGGACCGTGGGCACGACCCAGCGGGCCGGCAGCGCCGCCGCGGCGGCTGCCGACACGTAGATCATCAGGCCCGCCCACGACGGCCCCAGCCAGACGGCCAGGGCGACCCCGAGGACGGCGACCACCGCCAGCCGGCCGAGGACGGGCCCGCAGCCGCCGAACGCCCGCCGGAAGATGTCGAGGTAGACGACGGTGAACGCCAGCAGGCCGAGGGCGGCGACGACCTGGACGGCCGCCGGACGCGGGGTGCTCACCAGGTCGGCGATCGGGAAGGCCTGGAAGAGCAGCCAGGGCAGTGCCCAGCCGATCTGCTGCCAGCGCCCGAGTCGGTCCACGGACCGGACGGTAGCGCCGCTCATCCGCTCACGGCGTGCAGCGGGCGGCGCCGTCCCACGACGGTGGCGAGGACCGCGAACAGGGCGGTGAACCCGAGCATGGCGAGCACCGGGCTCACGCCCGGCGCGGACCCGGCGGCGACGTCGCGGCCCAGTTCGGCGTACCAGTACGAGGGCATGGCGTGCGCGACCGTCTGCAAGGCCTCCGGGAAGACCTGAACCGGCACCCACAGCCCGCCGAGCGCGGCCAGCACGACGCCGAGGATGCCGATCGCGCCGCCCGCCGCCTTCTCGTCCAGCGCCAGCCCGACGAGCAGGCCGAGCGCGACGAAGGCGATCGACCCGGCCCAGAGGGTCGCGACGAGGGCCACCCAGGTGCCCAGCGGCAGCTGCACGTCGTTGACGAACCGGCCGACCAGCGCGACGACGAGCAGGCTGGGCAGCGTCAGCAGGGCGCCGACGACGACGTCGACGGCGAGCACCGACCAGGGCGGGACCGGCATGATCCGCAGCTGGCGCAGCCAGCCCGACGCCCGGTCGAAGGAGAGCCGGATGGTCGCGCCGAGGGCGGCCCCGAGCGCGCCGTAGGCCATCATCGAGACCAGGAAGTTGCTGGCGTAGTCCTGGTACTGGGCGGCCGACGTGGCCTGCGCGCCGAAGATCTTGGTGAAGAAGATCGTGAACAGCGCCGGCAGCAGGACGGTGAAGAAGAGGTACTGCTTGTTGCGGCCCACGCGGCGCAGCTGGAAGAGCAGCAGGGCGGCGGTCATCGGGCGGCTCCCGTCAGGGTGAGGACGGCTTGCTCGAGGCTGGCGCCGCGGACCTCGAGGTCGGGCAGGGGAACGCCGTCGGCGAGCAGCGCGCGCAGCGTGGCCTCGTGGTCGGCGGTGGTGAGGGAGACGCTGCGGCCGCGCCGCTCGGTGGCGGTGACGCCGGGCAGGTCCGCGAACGCGCGATCGTCGGCGGCGGTGAAGGAGATCGTGCGGCCGGAGGCGCCGGCCTTGATCTGCGCCGCGGGGCCGTCGGCCACGATCCGCCCGCCGGCCAGGACGACCACCCGGTCGGCGACGGCGTCGGCCTCCTCCAGGTGGTGGGTGGCGAAGACGACGGTGTGCCCGCGCTCGGCCAGCCCGCGCATCGTCGTCCAGAAAGCGCGTCGTCCCTCGACGTCCATGGCCGACGTGGGCTCGTCGAGCAGCAGCAGCGGCGGGGCGCCGGCCAGCGCGAGGGCGAGCAGCACCCGCTGGCGCTGGCCGCCGGAGAGCGCGTCGGTCGCCCGGCCGAGCAGCCCGTCGATGCCGGCGGTGGTCACCAGGTCGTCGAGCGGCCACGGGTGGGCGAAGCCGCGGCGGGCCAGGTCGAGCACCTCGCCGACGCGGGCCTCGCTGGGCAGCCCGCCGTGCTGGAGCATCGCGCCGACGCTGCCGGCGCGGACGGCCGCCGCCGGCGGGCGGCCGAGCACCCGGATCGTGCCGGTCGTCGGGGGCAGCAGGCCGAGGACGGCGTTGACGGTCGTGGACTTGCCGGCGCCGTTGGGGCCGAGCAGGGCGACGGTCTGACCGCGCGGGATGGCGAGGTCGACGCCGTCCACGGCGCAGGTCTCGCCGAAGCGGACGGACAGCCTCGAGACGTCGAGGGCGAGCGGGCTGGTCACGCCGTCGAGCCTGCCGTGACCAGGCCTTTCGGCGGCAGTGCGAGACGTCGCCGGTCCGGCGTGACAAGTGTCAAGCGGTCACGGGGAAGGTGCCGAGCTCGGCGACGTCATAGCCGTCCGGGTAGCTGCGGACCTGCGGCAGGTCGCGGGCGAACCGCGGCGCGGTGCGCGGCGGGAGGAACCGGACCGCCCGGCCGCGCGCCTTGAGCCCGCCGCGCACCAGCGCCCGGAAGGCCGGGGTCGGGTGCGGGAAGTCGAAGGCGTCGAGCAGCGGGTCGTCCATCAGCGCGTAGGACATCCGCCGCACCAGGGCCGGCGGCAGCGTGTCGTTCGGCGGGAAGGTGTTCAGCAGCTCCAGGGTCGCCTCGGCGACCCGGCGTCCGCCGTCGCTGTGCGCGAACCGCTCCCGCTCGTAGGCGTCGAGGTGCCGGGCGAACGCCTGCCAGGTCTCCGGGATGTCCCGGATGCCCATGTACCGGCCGAGCTCGCGGTAGTAGTTGGCCGACGCGATCCGCTCGGTCTCGCTCATCCGGCGCCAGCCGTACTCGTCCAGCCACCGGATCGGCGTGACGACGAAGGTGCACAGCACGTAGCGCAGGTCGTCCTGGCCGACGTGGTGGAAGCCGTGCATCTGGTTCATCCGGCGCAGCGCCGTCCGCCCGTCGCCCTCGGTCGGCCCGTGCTGGAGGATCGCCTCGAGGAGCAGGACGGTGTCGTCGTAGCGCTTCTGCACCCGGTCGACCAGCTCGCGGGTGCTCGCCAGCAGGCTGCCGATGCTCGGCACCGCGTAGGTCCGGAACAGCGCGAACGACAGCGCCTGGTTCATGTCCCAGGGGAACTCGTAGGCGCTGGTCAGCCAGTAGATCTCGCGGAAGTCCCGGGCCGGGTCGAGCTGCTCGATCCGGTCGCGGACGGCGAAGCGGCGGCCCATGTCGGGAGTGCGTCAGTCGGTGAGGTCGCGGATCACCGCGTCGGCCAGCAGCCGCCCGCGATCGGTCAGGACGGCGCGGCCCGCGGCGTGCTGCCCGGGCTCGAGCAGGCCGTCGGCGACCGCGGCCGCGGCCCGGGCACGGCCGGTGGCCGACAGCGCGGTCAGCGGCAGGCCGTCGCGCAGCCGCAGCCCGAGCATGATCGCCTCCAGCGCGCGGTCGGCGTCGCCGAGCAGCTCGCTGTCCTGCGCCGGGCTCTCGCCGCTGGCCAGCCGCTCGGCGTAGGCGGCCGGGTGCTTGACGTTCCACCAGCGCAGCCCCCCGACGTGGCTGTGCGCGCCCGGCCCGACGCCCCACCAGTTCGCGTTGGCCCAGTACAGCTCGTTGTGCCGGCAGCGGGCCGCCTCCGACATCGCCCAGTTGCTCACCTCGTACCACTCGAAGCCGGCCTTGCGCAGGGTCGCGTCGGCCTGCTCGTAGCGGTCGGCGAGGACGTCGTCGTCCGGCGTCGGCAGCTCGCCGCGGCGGATCCGCCGGGCCAGCCGGGTGCCCTCCTCGACGATGAGCGCGTAGGCGGAGACGTGGTCGACCGGCGCGGCGAGGACGGCGTCCAGGCTCGCCGTCCAGTCCGCCTCGGTCTCGCCGGGCGTGCCGTAGATGAGGTCGAGGTTGACGTGCTCGAAGCCGGCCGCCTGGGCCTCGCGCGCGGCCTCCACCGCCCGGCCGGGCGTGTGCCGCCGGTCCAGCACCGCGAGCACGTGCTCGGCCGCGGACTGCATGCCGAGGCTGACCCGGGTGAACCCGGCCGCGCGCAGCCGGCTCAGGTACTGCGGGTGGACCGTCTCGGGGTTGGCCTCGGTGGTCACCTCGACGTCGGCAGCGACGGGAAACAGCCGGTGGATCTCGGCGAGGACGGCGGCGAGGTCGTCCGCGGGCAGCAGCGTGGGCGTGCCGCCGCCGACGAAGACCGTCTCGACGGTCGGCAGGTCGGGGCCGAGGGTGGCCGCGGCCCGCCGCAGCTCGGCGATCGCCGTCCCCGCGTACTCGGTGCGGGTGGCGCCGGGGCCGAGCTCCTCGGAGGTGTAGGTGTTGAAGTCGCAGTAGCCGCAGCGGGTGGCGCAGAACGGGACGTGCACGTACAGCCCGAACGGTGTGGTGGCCAGGCCGTCGCGGGCGGCGTCCGGCAGCTCGAAGGTGTCCATCTGCTCCCAGTGTCCCCCGGGGCCGCCCTCGACCGGCAGGATCGGGGCTGTGAGCGACGACAAGGTGCTGCAGGTCGAGGTCGCGCGCGGGGTGGCGACGCTGACCCTCGACTCCCCCGCCAACCGCAACGCGCTGTCCCGGGCGATGCGCGCGCGGCTGCGCACGGCGCTGGCCGACGCGCTCGCCGACGACGCGGTGCGGGTGATCGTCCTGGACCACACCGGCCGGGTGTTCTGCTCGGGCATGGACCTGTCCGAGGCCGCCGGCGGGGGCGCCCAGCAGCAGGGTGTGCGGGAGTTCCCGGAGATCCTGCAGGCCCTCTGGTCCTCGCCGAAGCCGGTGCTGGCCGCCGTCCGCGGCCCGGCGCGCGCCGGCGGGGTCGGCCTGCTGGCCGCGTGCGACGTCGTCGTGGCCGCCGCCTCGGCGACGTTCGCGTTCAGCGAGGTCCGGCTGGGCATCGTGCCGGCGGTGATCTCGGCAGTGGTCCTGCCGCGGATGCAGCCGCACGTCGCCCACCGGCTGATGCTCACTGGCGAGGTCTTCGACGCGGCGACCGCTGCGACCGGCGGGCTGGTCGACCTGGTCGCCGCCGACGACGACGTGTCCGGTGTGGTGGCCGGCCAGGTGACCGCGCTGGCCGCGGGCGCCCCGGCCGCGCTGGCCGAGACCAAGCGGCTGCTGCGCGCCGGCACCCCGCCGCTGGCCTTCGACGACCTGCTGGAGCTCTCCGCCCGGTTCTTCGCGAGCGAAGAGGGGCAGGAGGGCATCGCGGCCTTCCGCGAGAAGCGCCCGGCCCGCTGGGTGCCGGCCGGCTGACCTGTCCCCGGCACGCTTGTGCTCTGCCCACGATCGTGGGCAGAGCACAAGCGTCCGGGAACCTCGAGGATCAGAGCACGTAGCTCGCGATCATGTGGCCCAGCTGACGGATGTCCGCGCTGCCCTTGAACTCGAGTCGGACCTTGCCCAGCCCGCTGAACCAGAGATCCAGCTCTGCGTCGAGGTCGAACGTGCCCGCCGTCTCGATCGAGAAGGCCTGCACCTTGTTGTACGGCAGCGATGTGAAGTCGCGCTTCTTGCCCGTCATGCCTTGGACGTTGACGGCGATCAGCCGCTTGTTCGTGAAGACCACGAAGTCCCTCACGCCCTTGAAGCAGGCGACGATGTCCTCGCCCGGGATGATCAGGGGTGCCACCGAGGGAGCGATGTCCTGGTTGCTTGCGGGGCTGAGCTTGAAGACGGAACCGTTGGAGAAGTCGATCACTGGGTCACTTTAGGCGAGGAAACAATCACGGACGGTTGCAAGGCCGTTGCGGACCCGCACCAGCCATGGGCGATGCAGAACGACGGCACTGGCCCGGGACAGGAGGACGTTGCACCCTGTGCGCATGAGCGAGCGGGCGGACGAGAACCGCTTCCGGCACCTGCCCGAGCAGGTGCGGCCCGGGGACATGGTGGAGACGGTGGACGTGTCGCGTCGACCCGAGCGGGACGAGGAGACCGAGGAGCGCGAGCGCTTCCTGCGCAGCGCCGGCGGCGTCTGACCGGCGCGAGGTCCCCCACTCGGTGCGGCCGATCCGGGGACGTTCGGCGTCCGGAACGACAGGGTCAGCGCAGCCGGCGGCTGGCATCCGGCAGCCGCTCGGTGACGCCTCGGGCGTCGAGCCACTCCGCCAGGGGGACGGCGACGCGGCGGCTGGTGCCCCACGCCTGGCGGGCCTGGCTGAGTGTGAACGGCTGCGGGAGCGCGGCCAGGCGGGCCCGCGCCTCGGCGTCCACCCCCGGCGCGAGGTAGACGCCGTCGGCGAGGCGCACCAGCTGCCCGCTCCGGACCGCCGCCGCCAGTTCCCGCGGGCCGAGCCCGGCGGCGGCGAGCTCGCCGGCCTCCGGGGCGGCGAACGGGTCGGCGGCCAGCCGGCCCCGGATCGCGTCGACGGCTCGCTGCACGGCGGGAGGCAGCCCGGCGTCGGCGGCCACCACCCGCCCGTCCCGGAGCGCCAGCGGCGGGCGGACGACGGCGGCCACCAGCTCGGCGTCGGGCAGCTCGAGCTGCCGGCGGACCACCTCGACCGGCGGCCCCGGCTCCAGCGGGTGCTGCCGTCGCCAGTCGGCCACCAGGGCGGGCAGCCGCGCGGCCAGCGCGTCCGGCAGCCCCCCGGCCAGCAGCCACGGACCGATCCGGACCGCGCCCGCCGGCTCGGGCCAGCCCATCGCGGCGAAGTCGGCGGCCCGGACCACGCGCCGCCGGTCGAGGTCCTCGGCGGCGCCCGCCGTCCCCGGCGCCCGCGCGGCCAGCTCGTCACCGCGCCGGCGGGCCGCGCCGCGGCGGCGCAGCTGCGGCGGGTCGACGTCGCGCACGTCGGCGCCGAGCACGCGGCGCGTGCCGGGGTCGCGCAGCAGCACCCGGTCGCCGATCCGCAGCGGCAGCGGTGCGGCCAGCCGCAGCCGCAGCGCCGTCCCGCCGAGCGGGCGCAGCCGGGCGGCCACCGTGGCCGAGCCGACGTGCAGCACCGGTTCGGCGGACAGCCGATCCGCTGGTGTCGCGTCCAGGGTCACGTCGACCAGCGCGGTGCGGCGGAACGCGCCCGGGGTGAGCAGCGCGTCCCCCCGGGAGAGCTCCTCGACCGCGACGCCGCGCAGGTTCAGCGCCACCCGGGCGGTCGCCGTGGCCCGCGGCACCGGCTCGCCCAGCGCGTGCACCCCGCGGACGGTGACCTCGCGGCCGGCCAGCTCCAGTCGGTCCCCTGGCGCCACGCTGCCCGCCGCGAGGGTGCCGGTGACGACGGTGCCCGCTCCGCGGATGGTGAACGCCCGGTCGATCCACAGCCGCACGGGCGCGGCCGGGTCCGGCGCCGGCAGCCGGGCGAGCAGGTCCTCCAGGGCGCCGGCCACTTCGGGCACGCCGGCACCGGTGGCCGCGCTGACCGCGACCCCGGGCACCTCCCCCATCGAGGTCTTCGCCAGCCGCTCGCGGGCGTCGGCCAGCACCGGCGCCGGATCGGCGAGTTCGGCCTTGGTGACGGCGAGCAGCGCGTGCCGCACGCCGAGCGCGTCGAGGACGGCGACGTGCTCGGCGGTCTGCGCGGACCAGCCGTCGTCGGCGGCGACCACGACCAGCGCCGCCGGCACCGACCCGACGCCGGCGAGCATGTTGCCCAGGAAGCGCTCGTGGCCCGGCACGTCGACGATCGCCAGCCGCCGACCCGAGGGCAGCGTCGTCCAGGCGAAGCCGAGGTCGATGGTCAGCCCGCGCCGGCGCTCCTCCTCCCACCGGTCGGGCTCCATGCCGGTGAGCGCCCGGACCAGCGTGGACTTGCCGTGGTCGACGTGGCCCGCGGTGGCGATCACGTCCACCGGCGGGCCACCTCCAGCACCGCGGCGGCCAGCGCGTCGTCGTCCGCCGGCGGCAGGCTGCGCAGGTCGAGCAGCGTGCGCCCGGCCTCGACGTAGCCGACCACCGGCGGCCGGCCCCGCCGGAGCGGTTCGGCGAACTCCGCCGGCAGCGAGACGCCGGCGCTCGGCAGCGGGTGCTCCGGCGCTCCTCCCCCGCCGACCCGCGCCTCGGTGTCCACCGCGCGGGCGTCGAGCCCGGCGGCGGCGAATCTTCCGGCCAGCGCGTGGGCGCGGGCGCGCAGGCCGTCGACGTCGGCGGCGAGCATCGCGCGCACCGGCGGCACCGGCCCGCGCAGCGTCGCCTCGAGCCCGGCGAGGGTGGTCTTGTCCACCCGCAGCGCCCGGTAGAGCGGGTGGCGGCGCAGCTGCCGGACCAGACCTGCTCGGCCGAGGATCAGCCCGGCCTGCGGTCCGCCGAGCAGCTTGTCGCCGCTGGCGAGCACCAGGTCCGCGCCGGCGGCCAGGGTGGACTGCAGGTCCGGCTCGTCCGGCAGCGCCGGATCGGGGGCGGGCAGCCCGGAGCCGACGTCGGCAACGAGCGGGACGCCGGTGCCGGCCAGCGCCGGGGCCAGCTCGGCCACCTCGACGGACCGCGTGAAGCCGCGGACGACGAAGTTCGACGGGTGCACCTTGAGGACGGCGCCGGTGTCGGGGCCGAGCGCGCCGGTGTAGTCGGCGAGCGTGACCCGGTTCGTCGTCCCTACCTCGCGGAGACGGGCACCGGTCGACGCGAGCAGCTCGGGGATGCGGAAGCCGTCGCCGATCTCGACCAGCTCGCCGCGGGCCAGCACGAGCTCGCGGCCCTGGCCGAGCGCGGTGGCCACGAGCGCGAGCGCGGCGGCGCAGTTGTTGACCACGAGCGCCGCCTCGGCCGCGGGGACGGCGGCCCGCAGCGCGGCGAGCGCGGCCTCCCCGCGCGGCCCGCGGCGGCCGGTGGCCAGGTCGAGCTCGACGTCGGTGGTGCCGCTGGCCGCGGTCATGGCCTCGACCGCGGCCGCCGACAGGGGCGCGCGGCCGAGGTTGGTGTGCACGAGGACGCCGGTGGCGTTCAGGACCAGCCGCAGGCTGCCCGCGGTCGCCGGCAGCGCGGCGAGGACGGCGACAACGGCGTCGCCGGCCGGCAGCTCGCCGTCCCGGATGCGCTGCTGCACCCCCTGGACGGCGCTCTTGACCAGCGCACGGCCGAGCCGGTCCCCGGCCGCGGCCAGCGCCGGGTCGGCGAGCAGCGCGTCGGTGCGGGGCACCTGCCGGCGCGGGTCCGTGATCATCAGACCCGCAGCGTAAGCGCCCCGCCGCTCAGCAGGCGTTCCCCGACGCCCCCGCGAAGGTCGGCCCGACGGTCGCCGGCCGCCGCGCCGTCCCGGCGTCCGTACCGGCCACCGACCAGTGCTGCCCGTCAACGGTGACCTCGGCCAGCTCGAAGGTGGTCTTGTACGGCGCGAAGGTCACGTGCTCGTTGACCGCGTAGAGCGCCTGCGGCGCGCACAGGAACAGCGCCAGCGCCTGGTCGTGCACGTAGGCGTCGATCCGCTCGGCCACCTCCACCAGCCGGGCGGGGTCGAGCTGCACCTTCATCTCGTCGTACAGCGCGTCGAACTCCGGCAGCGGCGGGCCGGCCCGGAAGGCGCCGTCCAGCCCGAAGAACTCGCGGTGCACCGCCGCCGGGGGCGCCTCGGAGGAGAGGTCGAACCAGGGGTGCAGCAGCACGTCCCAGGGCAGCTCGAGCTTCTTCTCCACCAGCGCCCGGGCCCCGGCCGGGAGCGCCTCGGCCGGCACCACCAGGACCTCGACCATCAGGTCCAGGGCCGAACGGATGCCCGCCGCGAGCAGGTACGCGATCCCCGCGAACGGCTCGGGCGTGGCCAGCCGGAGCGGCCGGCGGGCCGGCCAGCCGGCGCGCGCGAGAGCCTCCCGCGCCCGGACGGCGTCGAACCCGTAGGGCTCCGCCCCGGCCGGGAAGCCGCTGCACCAGGGCGGGGTCAGGGCCGGGATCACCGACGCGTAGCCGCCGAAGGCCTGCTCGACGAGGGCCTGGCGGTCGACGGCCAGGTTCAGCGCCCGCCGCACCTCGACGTCGTGCAGGGGGGCGTCGCTGCCGCGGTTGAGGATCCCGGTCAGCACCCGGTTGGCGTCGCAGACCACCAGCCGGGCGTGCGCGGACTCGAGCACCCGCTGCACGTCGGCCGGCGAGACCTCGGTGAGGATGTCGACCTCGCCCTCGGCCTCGCAGACCAGGCGCAGCGCCTCGTGCGGCGCGAGGTCGTTGCGGAACACCACGCGCTCGACGCGGGGGCCGCGGGCCTCGCGGTTCCAGTGGTCGAGGTTGGCCTCCAGCACGACCTGCGGGTCGCGCTGCTCGCTCTCGATGAGCCAGGCCGCCCGGAACGGATCGGCGTTCATGATCGCGGCGCGGGTGGTGATCGACGACGCACCCTGGACCAGGGTGAACGGGCCGGTGCCCCACGGGCCCGGCTCGTCGATCACCTACCAGTGCCCCTCGCCGGAGCCGAACTTCTTGTAGCCGAAGCCGGGCGCGTCCTTGCCGTGCCAGAACGCCGAGCTCGCGACGTGGAAGCCGCGGAGCTTGCCGACCGCGAGCCCGTCCGGCCCCGGGAGGTGGAGGCGGATCGTCGCGTCGTCGACCACCTCGGCGGTGGACTCCGGCGCGGGGAAGTTCAGCCAGGTGCCCGGCGGGTGCGGCGCCGCCCAGCGCTGCATCTCGTCGAAGTTCTGCTTGACGCTGTGCGCGGTCAGGTGCTCGCCGTCCTGGAACCGCACGCCGCGGCGCAGCCGCAGCTCGAGCGTGCGGTCGTCGAGCCACTCGGCCGACTCGGCCAGGGAGAAGACGGTCCGGCCCGCCTCGTCGATGCGGATCGGCTCCTCCATGGTGTTCCAGGTGATGAACAGCCAGTTGAGGGGCGAGGGGTCGACCACGCGGAGGGTGCCGACCGGGTCCGTGGGTGCGCTCATGTCTCGGCCTCCCAGGGGATGTGAGCCAGCTCACATCGCAAAGGAACGGTAGCGCACGACCGGCTGGGCGCCGGGAGTCTTTGGCGGAGGCGGACGGGAATCGAACCCGCCTGACCGAGCTGCTCGGTCACGTCGGCTTTAGAGGCCGCGGGGGCCACCAGGCACCCTGACGCCTCCGCCGCGCAGCCTACGTCCCGGAATTGTCAGAGGGCGCGGCCACCATCCCGGCATGGCCCGCACCGAGCACCGCCCCGCCGCGACGCTGTCCCCGGTCACGCTCACGCCCGAGGAGGCGGCGGCCATCGCCGTCGCGCTCGCCGCCCAGCCCGACGGCCCCTACGCCGAGGCCGGCCGGGGCGCGCTGGAGAAGGTGCTCGGCGTCCTCGAGCCCGACGCCGGCAAGCGCGCGCAGCTGCTCGCCACCAGCCTCTGGGTGAGCGCCGAAGCCGGCCGCTCGGCGGAGCTGCGCACGGTCGTCGAGCAGGCGGTCGAGCGCCGGCGTGTGCTGGTCCTCCGCTACCGCGACGGCAAGGGGCAGCTGAGCCGGCGCGAGGTGGAGCCGCACCTGCTGGCCCGCAGCCACGACCACTGGTTCCTCGTCGGCTGGTGTCGGGAGCGCCAGGCGCCGCGCTGGTTCCGGGCCGACCGCATCGACAGCGCCGAGCTCACCACGGAGACCGCGCCGCGGCGCGACCCGGCCCTGTTCGGCGCCCCGTCCGAGACGCACCCGGCCGGGCGGGCGCTCGGTCGCCGTCCCGACCCGGCGGACCCGCGCCGCGGGCTGGTGGTGCTGCCCGGCGGAAGGGCCTGAGTCGCGCCCACGCCCTAGATTCGCGGGCATGACCAGCGCTCCCGCCACGGTGCGGCTCACCCAGTACGCGCACGGCGGCGGCTGCGCCTGCAAGATCCCGCCGGGCGAGCTGGAGTCGGTGGTCGCCGGGCTGACCGCCACCGGGCCGGCCGACCCCGCCGCCGAGCTCGTGGTGGGTCTCGACGACGGCGACGACGCCGCGGTCGTGCGGATCGGCGGTGGGCAAGGCATCGTCCTGACCACGGACTTCTTCACGCCGGTCGTCGACGACGCGTACACGTTCGGCCGGATCGCCGCGGCCAACGCGCTCTCGGACGTCTACGCGATGGGCGGCACGCCGGTCGTCGCGGTGAACCTGCTCGGCTGGCCGCGCGACGTGCTGCCGGCGGAGCTCGCCGCCGAGGTGCTGCGCGGCGGACTGGAGATCGCCCAGGAGGCCGGCTGCCACGTCGGCGGCGGGCACTCGATCGACGACCCCGAGCCCAAGTACGGGATGGCCGTCACCGGGGTCGTGGACGTCGACCGGATCATCCGCAACGACGCCGCGGTCGCCGGGACGCCGCTGACGCTCACCAAGCCGCTCGGGGTCGGCGTCCTCAACAGCCGGCTGAAGCAGACCGGCGAGGTCTCCGAGGAGGCGATCGCCTCGATGACCGCCCTCAACCGCGACGCCGGCCGGGCCGCGGTCGCCGCGGGCATCCGAGCCGGCACCGACGTCACCGGCTTCGGCCTGCTCGGCCACCTCTACAAGATGGCGCGAGCCAGCGGGGTCACCGCGGTGGTCGACGCCGCCGCCGTTCCCTACCTCGCGGGCGCGCGTCAGGCGCTGGCCGGCGGGTTCGTCTCCGGCGGCACCCGGCGCAACCTCGACTGGGTGCGGCCGCACGCCGACCTGTCCGCGGTCGACGAGGGCGAGGCGCTGCTGCTGGCCGACGCGCAGACCTCCGGCGGGCTGCTGCTCGGCGGCGAGCTCCCGGGCGCCCCGGTGATCGGCGAGTTGGTCCCCCGCGGCGAATACGTCGTCGTCGTCCGGTAGGGACTTTTTCGGGCTCAAGGCCCACGTCGCCGCCTCGACGCGGCTTCGTTACGTTGCCTGCATGCTCGCTGCCTTCGTCTCGAAGCCCGCCCCGAAGGACCCGCTCTCCGTCCTGGAGGTCGGCGAACGCCCCGAGCCCGAGGCGCCGGAGGGCTGGACGACGGTGCAGGTCAAGGCGGTGTCGCTGAACCACCACGACCTGTTCAGCCTGCGCGGCGTCGGCCTGCCCGAGGAACGGATGCCGATGATCCTCGGCACCGACGCGGCCGGCCTGGACGCCGACGGCAACGAGGTCGTCGTCCACGGCGTGGTGGCCAGCCCCGGCTGGACCGGCGACGAGACCCTCGACCCCAAGCGCTCGCTGTTCAGCGAGCTGCACCAGGGCACGATGGCCGAGCAGGTCGCCGTCCCCCGGCGGAACCTGCTGCCCAAGCCGGCCGAGCTGTCCTTCGCCGAGGCGGCCTGCCTGCCGACGGCGTGGCTGACCGCCTACCGGATGCTGTTCGTCAAGTCCGGCCTGCGGCCCGGGCAGACCGTGCTCGTGCAGGGGGCCAGCGGCGGCGTCGCGACCGCGCTGATCGTGCTCGGCCGCGCCGCCGGCTACCGGATGTGGGTGACCGGCCGCAGCGAGGAGAAGCGGCAGGCCGCGCTGGCGCTGGGCGCCGACCAGGCCTTCGAGTCCGGCGCCCGGCTGCCCGAGCGGGTGGACGGCGTCATGGAGACCGTCGGCGAGGCGACCTGGTCGCACAGCGTCAAGTCGCTCAAGCCGGGCGGCGTCCTCGTGACCTCCGGCGCGACCACCGGCTTCAACCCCGGCGCGGAGCTGAACCGGGTCTTCTTCACCCAGCTGTCGGTGATCGGCTCGACGATGGGCACCCGCGAGGAGCTCGAGGACCTGATCGAGATGTGCCGGACCACCGGCATCCGGCCGCAGATCGACGTCGAGCTCCCGCTGACCGAGGCCCGCGACGGGTTCGAGCGGATGCTCGAGGGCCGCACCGCCGGCAAGATCGTCTTCAGCCTCTGAGCGCTCCCGCCTCCTCCCGCCAGGGTGGCACCTCGCCGCGCGCCGCGAGCATGGAGTCGTAGCCGGGCTGGCGGAGGATGTCGTGCAGCTGCCGCCGGCGCACGCCCCGGTTCCCGCCGTCGTAGAGCGGGAAGACCATCGCGTCCCGCATGAGGCGCTCCAGCGGCGTCTTGTCCCGCGTGTAGCTGACGACACCGGTCACCTGCATGCAGTCGTAGATCGCGCTGACCGCCGTCTCCGAGCAGAACACCTTGGTCATGATCGCCAGCTCCTCCGCACGTCCCCCGGTGCGGTCGAAGTCGTGGCAGGCCTTCCACGTGAGGTACCGGCACGCCTCGATGCGCATCTTGACGTCGGCGAGCATGAAGCCGACGTTCTGGTGCTCGATGACCGGAACGGTGCCCAGCCGCTTCTCCGTGCGCGCGAAGTCCAGCGCGTACTCGAACGCGGCCCGCATCGTGCCGACGCAGGCGGCACCGATCAGCGCGGCGGTCCAGCTGAACGCCCCGGAGACGATCTCCCGGCCGCGCCGCCCCGGCTCCCCGATGAGGTTGTCCAGCGGAACCCGCACCTCGGTGAAGTCGACCCGGGGGGTCACCACGCCCCGGTGCCCGACCTTGTCGTAGACGTCGACCACGGTGATCCCGGGCAGCCCACCGGGCACCGCGATGACCGCCAACGACTCGTCGGCGCCCTGCGCCGGGTCGGTCCGGCACACCACCGTGTAGAGGGCACAACCGGTGCGGTCCCAGCCGGTGCCGTTGGTCGTGTAGTGCTTCTGGCCGGTGATGACCCACTCGTCACCCTCGCGGCGGGCCACGGTCTGGATCCCGCCGTCCGGGTCCGGCGAGTCGAAGTTGGCCCCGCCGCCGACATCGGTGAAGGCGTAGGCGGCCAGCAGGTCGCCCTGGTCGTCGAGCGAGAACGGCCGGAGCAGCCGCTCCTTCTGCTCGTCGGTGCCGTACTGGATGACCGGCTGCAGGCCCAGCCCGGTGGCCAGCAGCGTCGTCGGCACGTTCACGTCGACCCGCGTGAGCTCCTCGGCGGCGATCGCGAAGTCGAGCATCGAGAACCCGCCGCCGCCGTACTCGGTGGGGACGAACGACTTGGTGAACCCGGCCTTCGCCATCTCCCGATAGGCCTCCCGGCCGGCGAGGAACGCCTCCCACGCGTCCGCGGCGCGGTCGATGCGCTCGCCGACGGGGCGCAGGACCGCCTCGGCGAAGTCGTGCGCGTTCTGCCGGAGCTCGCGCTGGCTGTCGGTCGGCGTGAAATCGATGGCCATGTCGTCCATTCCTCCCGCTGCTGGGTGGACCGAACGATGTCACCGCGGGGGCGCTGCCGACAGAGGCCGCCGGCGTCGGGGAGACTGGCTCGCCATGGATCCGGTGAGTCGAGTGGTGGCGGCGCTGCGGACCGCGGGGATCGCGGCGGAGGTCCGCCGCTTCGACACCCCGGTGCCGACGGCGGCCGCGGCGGCCGCGGTGCTCGGTGTCGAGATCGGCGCGATCGCCAACAGCCTGGTGTTCGACGCCGACGGCGAACCGCTGCTCGTCCTGGCCAGCGGCGCGCACCGGGTGGACACCGCCAAGGTCGCCGCGCTGATCGGCGCCGCACGGGTGCGGCGGGCGACGCCGGAGTTCGTCCTCGCCGCCACCGGCCAGGAGGTCGGCGGGGTCGCCCCCGTCGGCCACCCGGCGCCGCTGCGCGCGGTGGTGGACGTCGACCTCGCCGCGTACGCGCTGCTGTGGGCCGGCGGCGGCGACCACCACACGATGGTCTCCCTGACCTACGCCGACCTGCTCGCGGCGACCGGCGGCGAGGAGGCCGCCGTCTCCTAGCTGACCAGCGCGGCGCTCGGGATGATCAGCCCGCGCGGCTCGAACTCCTCGACGACGGGCTCGCCGGGCTGTGGTTGGCCGGCCGAGAGCTCGGCGATCACCGGCTGGACGAATTCAGCGTCGTAGCGGCCGTACTGCTCCTTGGACTCCCAGAGCTCGATGATCTGGAAGCCGCGGGGCGTGGCCCGGCCGAGGTGCAGCAGCAGTCCCTCCACCGGCCCCGTGACCCGCCGGCCGATCTCGGCGTGGATCGCGTCGTACGCCTCGATCGGCGCCGGCACGTCCATGACGAACCCGTAGGTCATGGCGACCTCCACTCAGACTGCGGCCCCGGTCCGGCGTGCCGCCGGGCCGGGGCTGAAGGTAGTCCGCTCTCCCCCCGTTCAGGACAGTGCGGAAGGACCTTCGATCAGATCGTGCGCGTCCACCGCCCGATGTGCAGCACGCCGTCCGGGTCGTAGGTCCGGACGACGTCGGCCAGCCGGCGCAGCGTCGCCTCGTCGTAGGCCCGCCGAGCGGAGTGCTCGTCGTGCACCGGGCCGAAGTTCGGCCACACCCGGCCGTTGTCCCACGGCGCGAGCGCGGCGAACACAGCCTCGGCGTCGACCATCGCCCGGGCGGCCATGTCCGGCTCCGCCGCCAGCCCCACGGCGAGGACGCTGAAGCGCGCGCCCCGGTGGCAGAAGGCGTCCGGGTGCTCCGGCGCACGGGCGTAGGCACCGCCCAGGGCCCGCACCTCGAGCAGGATCAGAGTCGATCCCGAGTCGCGGCCGGCCGTCTCGAGCAGCCGCTCGGCGGCCTCGGCCGGGAACTGCGACAGCAGGATCGCCGGGTCGATCGCCGGCGTCGGGTCGACCGGGTCGGTGTGCACCGAGTCGACCGCGGCGTAGGGCTTGAGCGAGCAGTCGTCGAGGATCGCCGGGGCGACGGCACGGATCCGGTCGAGGTGCCGCTCCCCCTCCACGGCGTCGCCGGTCCACAGGAACCGGATGGACAGCGTCATCCTGCCGGCCAGCATCGGGGGAACACCCGGCATCGGCGGCAGCTGGAACAGGCCGAAGGACGTCGTCCCCGCCTCGGGCAGCTCGTCCGCCCAGGTCCGCCAGGCCTCGATGACCCGCGGCGCGTCCTCGGCGTCGAACCACAGCGAGCCGCCGTAGAACGTCGGCTGGTGCACGAGGTCGAACTCGACGGCGGTGACGATGCCCGCGGTCCCCTTGCCACCGCGCAGCGCCCAGAACAGGTCGGGGTGCTCGGTCGGCGTCGCCCGGCGCACCACGCCGTCACCGGTGACGACGTCGAACGCGCGCACCTTGTTCGCCGCGATGCCGTGGGTGCGGGCCATCGGGCCGACGCCGCCGCCGGTGGTGTAGCCGACGACGCCGACGTCGGTGACCGAGCCGGAGAGCGGGGCCAGCCCGTAGGGAGCCGCCTCCTCGACCACGCGCAGCCACTTCACGCCGGCGCCCACGCGGGCCCAGCCCTCGGGGTGCACGGTGACCTCGTCGAGGCCCTTGGTGCTGATCAGCAGCTGCCCGGCGATGCCGGGGACCGCGCCGTGGCCGGTCGCCTGCACGCCGGCGGTGAGGCCGAAGGCACCGGCGAAGCGCACCGCGGCGGCGACGTCCTCGGCGCTGCGCGCGTCCACGACGGCGGTCGGGGTCAGCGGCACCGCGAGGTTCCACGGCGTGACGTGCGCGGCGTACTCGGGGGCCTCGGGCGTGTGCACGGAGCCGGTGATGACGGCGTCCAGGACGTCGAAGGGGGCGTCGATCGTGACGTCGTCGACAACGGTGTCGAGGGTGAAGCTCACGGTTTCCTCCTGCTTCCGGTTGACGTCCGGTCGACGTCTGCGGAAACCGTGGACCCGTGGCCTTGCCGGGCTCTTGCGCGCCTCTTGACGGGCGAGCCCGCCGCTCTTGAGGGCAGGCCTCAGGAAGCGGCGTGCGGGGCGACGAACAGGTCCCGCGGGTCCACGCCGCGCCGGATGGCGGACAGGCGGGCGTGCACCCCGGGCGGGAACACCTTGCGGGTGTCGATCCGGTCGTCGTGCATCGGCAGGTACTTGCGCCCGGTGGCCCAGGGCTCGAGCGCGTCCAGGAACGCGGCGGCCGCGGCGCGCTGGGCCGGCCAGTCCGCGGGGCCGCCCTCGAACCCGACGCCGAGCGCGAGGAAGGCGCCGTCGAGGTAGGACAGCGCGCCGCCGGCCGGGTCCGGGCGGCCGAGCGCGCCGCCCAGCTGGCGCAGCTCGGCGACCGCGAGCTGGGTGCCCGACCCCGGGCCCACCGTGTCGAGGACCGCGGCGATCGCCCCGTCCGGCAGCCCGCCGACGAGGGTGCTGCTCGCGTAGGCCGAGGTCGGCCCCTCCGGCTCCAGGTGCAGCCGGACCAGCGACGCGGCCGGCACGCGGGCCACGGTGTCGAACTCGGGCGCCAGCGCGCGCAGCGGCGCCAGCAGCTCCGCGGCGGACGCGTCCTCGCCCAGGACGGCGCCGTCGACCATGGCCAGCCGGCGGCCCTGCAGCTCGCGCGGGATGGGGTCGATCGCCGGGACCTGGAGCAGTCGGAAGGAAGTGGTGGCCTCCTCGGGGGCGCCGGCGCACCAGTCGACCCAGGCCGGCAGCACCCGCTCCACCTCGGCCAGGTCCCAGGCCAGGTAGCCCGCGACGACGGTGTCCAGCGGGACGAGCTCGAACTCCAGCGCTGTCACCACGCCGAGCGGCGCGGCGCCGCCGCGCAGCGCCCAGAACAGGTCCGCGTCGGCGTCGGCGGTGGCCCGCACGAACGTGCCGTCGGCCAGCACCAGCTCGACCGCCGTCACGGTGTTGCACTGCAGGCCGAACCGGCGCGCGTACCAGCCGATCCCGCCGCCCAGCGTGTAGCCGGCGACCCCGACGTCCGGGGACGACGGGTGCAGCCCGGCCAGCCGGTGCCGGCCGGCGGCCTCGGCCAGATCGCCCCACAGGACGCCCGCGCCGGCGCGCACCGTCCGCCGCTCGGGATCGATCGACAGCTCGGTCATCGCCGAGGTGCGCAGGAGCACCGCCTCGGTCAGCCGGCCCTGCAGCGGCGGCGCGCCGTGCCCTGTGCCCTGGACGGCGACGGCGAGGTCGGCGGACGCGGCCGCCCGCAGGACGTCGGCGACCTCGTCGGGGAACGCCGGGTAGGTGACGGCGGCCGGGAAGTCCGACATCTGCAGGTTCCACGGCGAGCGCGCCAGGTCGTAGGACGCGTCGCCGGGCAGGTGCACCGAGCCCCCGCACAGGCCGCGCAGGACCTCCGCCCGGGCCGGGGCGGGGATCTGGACCTGCTGCTCGGTCACGGGACTCCTCTGCTCACTGGCCCACAGCGTCCGTCGGGACACTTGAGAGGAACTTGAGACGCCCGCCGTCGGCCGCCTCGAGCACCGCGTGCACGGTGCCCGGCGTCATGAACAGCCGCTCGGCGACCTCGCGGACGCCGAGGCCGGTCGCGGTGAGGTCGAGCACCCGCCGCTCGCTGATCGACAGCCGCGGCCCGTCCCGGTGCGGCGCGTCGGCCTGACCGCGCGCCTCGAGCGCCGCGCAGACGGCGGCCTGGATCGCCTCGGCGCCCTGGGCGTGCGCGGTGTCGCTGGCGGCGCGCAGCAGCGGCAGGGCCTCGGCGTCGCCCACCTCGCGCCGCCGGCCGAGCGCGAGCCGGGCGCGGGCGAGCTCGATCGCGCACGAGGTCGGGGTGAGCAGGTCGACCGCCTCGCGCAGCGCGTCGACGTCGCGGGTGAGCTCGCCGAGGTGGCGCAGCGCGCTGCCCAGGTAGGACGGCGCCCCCCACCGGCGCAGCAGCCGGACGTCCTCCTCCAGCAGCTGCACTGCCTCCTCCGTGCGGCCGAGCCCGCGCAGCGCCAGCGCCCCCGTCGTCCGCCAGGGATGCCAGACGGGGTTGCGGATCGGCACCGGCGCCGGGATCCGCACGACCGCGGCCAGCGCCTCCTCGAACCGGCCCTCGACGACGAGCAACCGCGCCAGGGCGTGCTGCAGCAGCCGGTCGCCCTCCCCCGCGTGCGGGCCGGCGAGGCCGGCGTCGGCGGCCCTCCGCGCGGCCGCCAGGTCCCCGCGGTCGAGGTGGCAGCCGATCTCGAAGGTGCGGACGTAGGGCTCGCCGATCCCGGTGCCGCGCCACATGCGGTCCTGGTCCAGCGCCAGCCGCAGGCAGCCCAGCGCCTCGGTCAGCTCCCCCCGGCGCCACCGCCAGAAGGCCTCCCACGCGTTGACCGACAGTGCGGTGAACAGCGAGCCGCTGGCGTGGGCCATGGCGCGGGCGCGGTCCCAGAAGTCGCCGAGGTCGTCGTCGCTGAGCATGAGCGAGTTGGCCGCGATCACCCAGAACAGCCCGGTGTCGACCTCGAACAGCCGGTCGCCGGCCAGGGCGAACCGGCCCAGCCGGACGGCGCGCTCCCGGTCGGCGCCCTCGAGCGTGGTCTCGAACGCCAGCGCCGCGGCCAGCATCTGCGCGCCGGTCCCGGTCCCCTCCGGCTCCGGCTGCTCCGCCGTCCGCCAGACGTCGGGGTGCAGCCCGTGCATGTAGCCGCCCATCCGCTCGATGGCGACCAGGGCCTGCCGGGCGTCCGGGAGCTCCGCGGGCACGACCTCGGCCGCCTCCCGGGCGAACGCGGTGGCGACGCCGGGCGGGCTGGCGAACACGTGCGTCCGGGCGATCGCGATCGCCAGCTCCGTGCGGGTCCCGGGGTCCTCCTGCAGCGCGTAGGCCTGCAGCAGGTGGCCGGTGCTGGTGTCGCCCTCGAGGAGGGTCTCGGCCAGGCCCAGCTCGAGCAGCACGTCGGCCCGCGTGGCCGAGCTCGGCGGCTCGTCCAGCGCCCGGCGCAGGTAGGTGACCGCGCTGTCGGCCGCGCCGCGGTCGGCGGCGGTGCGGGCGGCGCGGCGCAGCACGGTCGCCGTCCCGTCGTCCCCGCGGGCCGGGGCGAGCAGCAGGTGGGCGGCGACCTGCTCGTCGGTGGCGCCGGCGGCCCGCAGCACGACCGCCGCCCGCTCGTGCCGCAGCCCGCGCTCCGCGGCGGGCAGGTCGCGGTACACGGCCTCGCGCACGAGCGGGTGGACGAACGCCAGCGGCTGCTCGTCCTTGACCACCTCGGCCCGGGCCAGCGCCGCGAGCGCGGCCGCGGTGTCGGACTCCGGCCGCCCGGCCAGCGCGGCCACGGCCGGCAGCGGGGCGCCGTCCCCCAGCACGGCGGCGGCGCGGGCGACGGCGGTCACGTCCGGCGGCATCCGGCGCAGCCGGACCAGCACCATGCTCGAGACGGCCCGCGAGCCGACGGCGACCACCGTGTCGGCGTGCGCCGCGTCCGGTTTCACCGCGTCGGCCTCCAGCGCCCGCAGCAGCTGGCGCAACAGCAGCGGGTTGCCCGAGGTCGTGCGGGAGCAGGCGCGGGCGAACAGCGGCGACACCGGGTCGCCGAGCCGGCGGCCGACGATGCCCGTGATCGCCTCCGGCGACAGCGGCGCCGGGCGGACGACGGCGGTCGCCGGCTCCAGCTCCAGCTCGGCGAGCAGCTCCTCCTCCTCGTGCGGCTCCCCGGTGCGGATCGTGCCGACGACGAGCACCGGGACGGCGTCGAGCCGGCGCACCAGGAAGGCCAGCCAGCGCAGCGACGCGCTGTCGCACCACTGCAGGTCGTCGACGGCGAGCAGCAGCGGCCCGGCCGCGCTCAGGTTCAGCGTCAGCCAGTACAGGCCGTGCAGGGCGGCGAACGACCCGTCCGGGGCGTCGCCGGGCGCGAGGTCGAACACGCCGCGGGCGGCCGCCGCCGCACCGCCGAGCAACCGCTCCCGGCTCTCGGCGTCGGTGAGCCGCGGCTCGAAGAGCTGGCGGACCGCGCCGAAGCCGAACGCCTTCTCCAGCTGGCTGCCGCGCGCCGAGAGCACCCGCACCGAGCGCTCCGCGGCCAGCCGCCGCGCCTCGGCGAGCAGCCGGGTCTTGCCGATGCCGGCCGGCCCCTCGACCAGCAGGAGGCCGGGCCGGCCGTCGGCGAGGTCGTCGAGGGCCGCGCGCACCGCGGCCAGCTCCCGGTCGCGGTCGACCAGGTCGTCGGCGGCGGCAGGGGCGGCCGGCCGCGGCGCGGGCGCGGGGGCCGGCCGCGCCGGAGCGCGCAGCGCCGGCGACTGGGCGAGGACCTGCTCCTCCAGCTCGCGCAGGGCCGGCCCCGGGTCGACCCCGAGCTCGTCGGCGAGGGTGCTGCGCGCCCGGCGCAGCGCGGCGAGCGCGTCGGCCTGCCGGTCGCACCGGTACAGCGCCAGGGCGAGCAGCCGCCACCGCTCCTCGCGCAGCGGCTCGTCGGCGACCATCGCCTCCATGTCCGGCACGAGCAGCCCCGACTCCCCCAGCTCGAGCCGCGCGGCCAAGAGCCGTTCGCGGGCGGTGCTGCGCAGCTCGGTCAGCCGGCTGATCTCCGCCGCGGCCCACGGCTCGTCGACGTAGTCGACCAGCGCCGGACCGCGCCACAGCCGCAGCGCCTCCGCCAGCAGCTCGGCCGCCCGCGCCGGGTCGGCGCCGGCCGCCAGCGTGAGCAGGTCCTCGAACCGCCACGCGTCCACGGCCGCGCGCGGCAGCCGCACGGCGTAGCCGGGGCCCTCGCGGACGATCACCGCCGAGCGCGTGCGCGCCGCACTGCCCGGCTCCAGCCGCCGGCGCAGGTGCGAGACGTAGGACTGCAGGGCGCCGGTGGTGTCGGCCGGGGGCCGCTCGCCCCACACCGACTCGACGATCCGGTCGGCCGGCACGATCTCGCCGCGCGCCAGCAGCAGGACGGCGAGGACGGCGCGCTGCCGGGGACCGCCCAGGTCGAGGGGTTCCCCGGCGCAGGTGGCCGTGAGCTCGCCCAGGAGGTTGATCCGCAGCCGGTCTCCGTCCACGCACCCTCCCCGTCGCGGGAAAGGTAGACGAGGGGAACCGCTTTGAGACAGGGGTTCAGCGGAGGACGTCGTAGACCAGGTGCGTGACCCGCTTGCCCTGCACGAGCGTCCGCGGGTCGCTGAAGCGCGATCGGCTGGGTGAGGCCGCCGGTGCCGAACAACGGCCGGCCGGCGCCGAGGACGGCGGGCACCAGGTTGAGCACGACCCGGTCGATCAGTTCCTGGCCGCCGATATCGCCGGCAGTCCCGGAGATGTCGCTGCCCTCTACACCGACGCGAACAGGATCGCTGTGCTCATGCGGGTGGGACGACCGGCGTCCGCTCAACTCATCGGTTCAGCACGCGGCACCCTCAGCAGGATCACCGCGGCGACCGCGGCCAGGCCGGCGGCGATCGCCGCCCCGGCGAAGACGGTGTGCAGCTGGGAGAGGATCGCCGCGTCGGTGGCCGCGTCGTAGGCGGGGCAGTCGGCCGGTGTCCGTGGGCAGAGCTCGACGGGCGAGCCGATCGCGGCGACCTCGGCGGTGAACCGGCGCAGCGCGACCGCCGTCAGCAGGGACAGGCCGACGAGCATGCCCACCGTCCGCGCGACGACGGCCAGCGCGCTGGCGCTGCCGTGCACCGCGGAGCCGGTGACCGCCAGCAGCACGGTGTTGACCGGGGCGATCGCCAGCCCGAAGCCGAGGCCCGCCGCCAGCAGCACGGCGTAGGAGGCGGCGCCGTCCAGGGACCGCTCCCCCCACTGGGTCATGACGGCGAGCGCGACCGCGGTCAGGACCATGCCGCCGGCGGCGACCAGCCGCGGCGGCACCCGCCGGCACAGCCAGCCGCCGGCCACCGCGCCCACCGGCACCGCGACCAGCAGCCGCAGCAGCACGAGCGCGGCGCCGAACTGGTCGCCCGGGGTCGTGGTGTTGCGCGCGAACAGCGGGACGTCGACCAGCGCCGCGACGAGGGCGACACCGACCAGCAGGTTGACCAGCAGCGCCCCCCAGGCGCCGGCCGGCCGCAGCGCGCGCAGGGGCAGGACCGGGTCGGGGGTGCGCCGCTCGTGCAGCACGAATCCGAGCGCGGCCAGCCCGGCGACCGGCAGGAGCAGCGGACCGTACGCGACCACCTGCGTGGCCGGGTCGGCCGCGGCGAAGGCCCACACCAGCGCGCCGAGGCCGATGACGACCAGGACGGAGCCGAGGACGTCGACCTCCCGGGCCAGCCGGGGCAGCCCGCGCAGCGGCAGGACGGCGCCCGCCGGCGCGGTGAGGCTGCGGACGACCGTCGCCGCGCCGGCGACGACAGCCACCAGCACCAGCGGGGTGGACGCCGGGACGGCGTCGACGAGCGGCACCCACAGCAGGCCGAGCGTGACGTCCTCCGCCAGAGCGGCCGGCTCGGCCAGCTGCAGCGCCAGCGCGAGCAGCGCGACGGCGGCGAGGACGAGCCCGACCGGCTCCGGCCGGCGCGCGCGGCCGGTGACCAGCGCGCCGGCGGCCAGCCCGAGCCCGAGCAGCAGGTTGAGCCAGAAGATCGCCCGCCAGTCGGCGACGGCGAGGACGGCGGCCCCGGCGAGCGGCCCGAGCACCGCACCGGCCTCCTGCACCGCGCCGACGACCCCCAGGGGCAGCGCCCGGCGCGCGGGCGGCCACCGGTCGGCGACCAGCGCGAGAGTGGCCGGCACCAGTCCCCCGGCGCCGATGCCCTGCAGGCCGCGGCCGGCGACGGCCGGGCCGAGCGTCTCGGCGGTCGCGGTCAGCAGCGAGCCGAAGGCGAACACCAGCAGGCAGCCGACCAGCACCGGCACCCTGCCGCGCAGGTCGGCCAGCCGGCCGAGCAGCGGCAGCGTGGCGGTGTAGCCGAGCAGGAAGCCGCCGATGATCGGCGTGGCCCGCTGCAGCTCGTCGATGCCCACCCCGACCCCGGTGAGGATGTCGGGCAGCGCCAGGACGACGACGTAGGTGTCGGCCGCGGTGACGAGGACGGCGAGGGTCCCGAGGACGACGACGGCGAGGCCGGGCGCCGCCGGCGCGGCCGGCTCAGCCGGTGGGCGGCGCGGTGATCTCGACATCGGCGCCGAAGTCGCTCAGGTCGAGGGTGTAGGTGCCGTCCTCGTCGGCGGTGAAGAACGGTCCGGTCAGCTCGGCCCGCCGCAGCTCGCCGCTGTCGGTGGCGATGAGGAACTGCGCCTTGACCGTCTGGCTCGGGTCCTGGCTGGTGAGCAGGTCGGCGACCAGTTGGCCGGGCAGGTCGGCGGTCACCTCCTGGACGACCTCGCCGTCCACCCGCTTGTCGTCGCCGTTCTCGGCGTTCTCGGCCTTCGCAAGCAGCTGGGAGATGCCGGTGTCGGGGTCGAGCAGGGCGCCGGGGTCGCCGAAGCCGAACGCCGCCGGGTCGATCTCGCTGTAGTTGGGCAGCAGGGGCAGCTGGGCGTAGACGGTGCCGTCGACGGAGATGACCTTGATGCCGGTCGTGCTGCCCGCGGCCTGCACCTGCAGGGTGCCCTGGAACGACGACGGCCGGAGGATGTCGCCCTCCCCGCCGACCAGCAGGGTGCCGGTGTCGGGGGCGCCGTCGCTGGTGAGGACGAAGTGCGCGCTCGGGGCGTCGTCGAGGGTCGTCTTGGCGCGGGCGAGCAGGTCCGGGGCCGACTCGTCGGACCCGCCACCGCAGGCGGTCAGGACCATCAGCGCGAGCAGCGGGGCGGCGGCACGACGCAGCAGCATGGCGACCTCCCCGTCGACCGGGGACCTCCCGGCGTACCGCGGCGGACAGTAGCGCGCGGCGCCGTTCAGACGCGGGCGCCGGACCGTGCCGCGATCCGCGCCGCGATCTTCGGCTGGTTCCTCAGCGGCAGGAACTCCAGCACCGGCGCCAGCTCGGGCAGCCGGTGCTGCTCGGTCGTGACGATGCGGAACGCCGTCCCGACGGTGACCCCGTGGTCGGGGCGCGCGACGACCTCGACGGTGTCGCCGGCACCGACGTCACCGGTCTCGAGCACGCGGAGGTAGGCGCCGGTGGCGCCGCGCGCGGTGAAGCGCTTCGCCAGGTCGGGGACGTCCCAGTACCGGGCGAAGGTCGCGCACGGCGTGCGCCAGCCGGTGACCTCGAACAGCGCCGTCCCGGCCCGCCACCGCTCGCCCAGGACCGCGCCGACCAGGTCCAGGCCGCGGGTGCGCAGGTTCTCACCGAACCGGCCGGGCGGCAGCGCGCGGTCGAGCTCGGCGGCCCACCAGTCGGCGTCCTCCTGGGCGTAGGCGTAGACCGCCTGGCCCTCGCCGCCGTGGTGCTTCCTGTTGATCTGGACGTCGCCGTCGAGGCCGAGCGGGTGGACGGCGACGCGGCCGGCGACCGGCTGCTTGTCGATGCCGCTGGGCCGGGTGGGCAGCCGGAAGAGATCGGCCCCGACGACGCAGACCGCGTCGATCCTGGCGGTCACTTCTTGGGAGGCTCGGAGGAGTTGGACAGCGCGGCGACGAACGCCTCCTGCGGGACCTCGACCCGGCCGACCATCTTCATCCGCTTCTTGCCCTCCTTCTGCTTCTCCAGCAGCTTGCGCTTGCGGGTGATGTCACCGCCGTAGCACTTGGCGAGCACGTCCTTGCGGATCGCGCGGATGGTCTCGCGGGCGATGACCCGCGAGCCGACGGCGGCCTGGATCGGCACCTCGAACTGCTGCCGCGGGATGAGCTCGCGCAGCTTGCCGGCCATCATGACGCCGTAGCTGTAGGCCTTGTCCTTGTGCACGATCGCGCTGAACGCGTCGACCGGCTCGCCCTGCAGCAGGATGTCGACCTTGACCAGCTGGGACTGCTGCTCGCCGGCCTCGGCGTAGTCCAGCGAGGCGTAGCCGCGGGTGCGGGACTTCAGCGCGTCGAAGAAGTCGAAGATGATCTCGCCGAGCGGCAGCGTGTAGCGCAGCTCGACCCGGGACTCGGACAGGTAGTCCATGCCGGACAGCGAGCCGCGGCGGCTCTGGCAGAGCTCCATGATCGTGCCGGTGTAGTCGCTGGGCGCGATGATCGTGGCGTTGACGACCGGCTCGTGGACCTCGGCGATCTTCCCGCTCGGCCAGTCGCTGGGGTTGGTCACGGTGATCTCCGTGCCGTCCTCCATGACCACCCGGTAGACGACGTTGGGCGCCGTGGAGATCAGCGAGAGCCCGCCCTCGCGCTCCAGCCGCTCGCGGACGATCTCCAGGTGCAGCAGGCCGAGGAAGCCGACGCGGAAGCCGAAGCCGAGGGCCGCCGACGTCTCCGGCTCGTAGACCAGGGCGGCGTCGTTGAGCAGCAGCTTGTCCAGGGCCTCGCGCAGCAGCGGGTACTCGCTGCCGTCGATCGGGTACAGGCCGGAGTAGACCATCGGCTTGGGGTCGCTGTAGCCGCCGATCGGCTCGGCGGCCGGCTTGCTCTGCAGGGTCACCGTGTCGCCGACGCGGGACTGGCGGACGTCCTTCACGCCGGTGATGAAGTAGCCGACCTCGCCGACGCCGAGGCTCTCGACCGGCTTGGGCTCCGGGGAGATGACGCCGATCTCGAGCAGCTCGTGCGTGGCGCCGGTGGACATCATCCTGATCCGGTCGCGGGCGGAGATCCGGCCGTCGACGACGCGGACGTAGGTGATGACGCCGCGGTAGATGTCGTAGACCGAGTCGAAGATCATCGCGCGGGCCGGGCCGGCGGCCTCGCCCGTCGGGGCGGGGATGTCGGCGACGATCTGGTCGAGCAGCTGGGGCACGCCCTCGCCGGTCTTGCCGCTGACCCGCAGGACCTCGGAGGGGTCGCAGCCGATGATGTGCGCGATCTCCTCGGCGTAGCGCTCGGGCTGCGCGGCGGGCAGGTCGATCTTGTTGAGGACCGGGATGATGTGCAGGTCGTTCTCGAGGGCCAGGTAGAGGTTGGCCAGCGTCTGCGCCTCGATGCCCTGGGCGGCGTCGACGAGCAGGACGGCGCCCTCGCACGCGGCCAGGCTTCGCGAGACCTCGTAGGTGAAGTCGACGTGCCCCGGGGTGTCGATCATGTCGAGGACGTACTCGGTGTCGCCGACCTTCCACGGCAGCCGCACGTTCTGCGCCTTGATCGTGATGCCGCGCTCGCGCTCGATGTCCATGCGGTCGAGGTACTGGGCGCGCATCTGCCGCGCCTCGATGATCCCGGTGACCTCGAGCATCCGGTCGGCCAGCGTCGACTTGCCGTGGTCGATGTGGGCGATGATGCAGAAGTTCCGGATGCGGGCCGGATCGGTGGCAGCGGGAGTCGTCACAGTGCCGCCATCGTCCCACGGCGACGGCCCGGCTTCAGCGACCGCCGTCCGGTGTGGGCCGCCGCATGATCGGCCGGGTTGGGG
Organism: Geodermatophilus sp. SMS 5-13; assembly: GCF_059428245.1. Classification (NCBI taxonomy): domain Bacteria; kingdom Bacillati; phylum Actinomycetota; class Actinomycetes; order Geodermatophilales; family Geodermatophilaceae; genus Geodermatophilus; species Geodermatophilus sp. SMS 5-13. The sequence continues at coordinate 1,571,375 of NZ_CP165729.1, read as the reverse complement.
TCGGCCGCGCGACGCTGGTATCTTGGCAGGCCGGTCCGTGTGCGCACGTGCGCCCGGACGTTGGCAGAGGCATTCCCTTCCAGACACCGAGGCTTACGCGTGGCGAACATCAAGTCCCAGATCAAGCGGAACAAGACCAACGAGAAGGCGCGGCAGCGCAACGTCGCGGTCAAGTCCGCCCTCAAGACGGCGGTCCGGCGGTTCCGCACCGCTGCCGACGCCGGGGACGCGGCCGCGGCGGCCACCGCCCTCCAGACCGCCAGCAAGGCGCTCGACAAGGCCGCCAGCAAGGGTGTCATCCACAAGAACCAGGCCGCCAACCGCAAGTCGGGCATGGCGCAGCGGTTCGCCGGCCTGCAGGGCTGACCCCGCTCCAGATCGCAGGAGGCCCTCGTCCCGCCCGGGACGGGGGCTTCTTCGCGTTTCGGCCGGCGTTCCCCGGGATCGTCGGCGGCTACCGGCCGCGGACGGCGCGGTCCCGGCGGGTCTCGGCGCGGATCTCGACGATCCGGCGGACCGCCCGCTCCAGCGCGTAGTCGGCGCTGGCCGCGGCGCCCTTGACGTCGGCGTTGAGCTCGGCCGCGACGCCGATCGCCCGCTGCAGGCCCTCGATGCTCCAGCCCCGCGACTGCGCCTGCGCCTTCTTCACCTTCCAGGGGGGCATCTTCAGCGCCCGGGCGAGCTCGCCGGGGTTGGAGCTGCTCAGCGAGGCGACCCGGGCGGCGGTGCGGACGCCGTCGGCGATCGCGTCGGCGATGAGGACGTGCGCCACCCCGCGCTCCAGCGCCCAGCGCAGCATCTCCAGGGAGCCCTGCCGGTCGCCGACGAGCACCTTCTCGGCCACGGTGAAGCCGGTGACCTCCGCCTGGCCGCGGTGGAAGCGGGCCACGGCGTCGGCGTCGATGGCGCCGCCGAAGTCGGAGACCAGCTGGCTGGCCGCCGACGACAGCTGCCGCAGGTCGTTGCCGACCGCGTCGACCAGGGCGACCAGGGCATCGGGCGTGATCCGCCCGCCGACCCGGCGCACCTCGTTGCGGACGAACGCCGCCCGGTCGCCGGGTGAGGTGATCTTCGCGCACTCGTCGACCGCGGCGCCGGCCCCGATGAACGCCTTGAGCAGCGCCTCGTTGCGCTTGCCGCCCGCGTGGACGATCACCAGCGTCAGGTCCGGATCGGGGTCCTTGGCGTAGGCGGTGAGGGCGTCGGCCAGCGCGCCGGCCGCCTCGTGCACGCCGGTGACGACCACCAGCCGGTGCCCCCCGAACAGGGAGGGCGCGAGCACGTCGGCCAGCTGGCCGACCGGCAGTCCCGCCGCGACCAGGTCGTGCTCCTCGGCGTCGGGGTGGCGCTCGAGCACCGCGGCGCGGACGGCGGAGACCGCGCGGGCGCGCAGCAGCTCCTCCTCCCCCACCACGACCCGGAGCCGGGAGGTCGGTGCCGGAGGTGCCGCTGCCACGCCTGCATCGTGTCACGCGGGTGCGACGGTCCCCGGTCGGCGCGGGGGTCGTGGCGGGCAGACCGGGTGCCGGCGGGTGCGGGGGCGCGGCCGACGCGCCGCCCCGCGCCGCGACGCCCCACTCCTTCGCCGTCCCCGCGACCGCGAGGTCGCCCTCCCGGTCGGTGCGGTGGATCCGCATGCCGTCGCCGGCCAGCAGCCGCAGCGCCCGGGCGGTCGGGTGGCCGTAGTCGTTGTCCGCGCCGACCGAGACGAGGGCGACCCGCGCGCCGGTGGCGGCGAGGAAGTCGGGGTCGACGTCGGCGCTGCCGTGGTGCGGCACCTTGAGCACGTCGGCGTGCAGATCGACGCCGCGGGCGAGGATGCGCGCCTCCGCCTCGGCGCCGAGGTCACCGGTGAACAGCACCCGGACGCCGTGCACGGTGACGCGGGCGACCACCGAGAGGTCGTTGGCCGCCGCGTTCACCGAGGCGATGGCGGGCGGGGGCGCCAGGACCTCCAGGGCCGCGCCGCCGATCGTCCGCCGGTCCCCCGGCACGAGGGTCGTCCGCCGCGCACCGGCCCCGGCGGCGAGCCGGTCCACCGCGGCGCCCCGCTCGTCGGCGGGCGAGAGGGTCCCGGTGGCGACCACGTCGACGTTCCGCCCGGCGAGCGCGCCGGCCAGGCCCCCCGCGTGGTCGGCGTCGAGGTGCGACAGGAGCACCATCCGCAGGCGGTCGACCGCGAGCCGGTCGAGGCAGCGGTCCACCGCAGCGACGTCGGGCCCGGTGTCGACGAGCACGCCCTCCCCCGGGCCGGTCGGCACGACCAGCGCGTCGCCCTGCCCGACGTCGCAGGCGACGACGACGGTGTCCTCCGGCGGCCAGCCGCGGACCGCCTGACGCAGCGGCCAGCCGAGCGCGACGAGCCCCACGACGGCCGCCAGCGCCACCGGCCGGAGCCGGGGAAAGCGCCAGAGCAGGACGCCGAGGACCAGGAGCAGGACGCTGAGCTCGATCGCCCCGGCGGTGCCGACCGTCCACCCCGCGACGGCGTCGGGCAGCGCGGCGCCGCGTTCGGCCACGAGCACCAGCCAGCGGACCGGCCAGCCGGCCAGCCAGACGAGCACGTCGGCAGCGGGCGCACTCAGCGGCGACACCACCGCGGCCAGCAGGCCCAGCACCGTCGCGGGTGCCACCGCCGGCGCGGCGAGCAGGTTCGCCGGCAGCGAGACGAGGCTGATCTGGCCGCTGAGACCGGCGATCACCGGCGCGGTGGCCAGGCCTGCGGCCGCGCTGACCGCCAGTGCGTCGGCGACCGGGGTCGGGCACCCCCGCCGGCGCAGCGACCGCGACCACCGCGGAGCCAGCAGCACGATGGCGGCGGTCGCGGCCACGGAGAGGGCGAACCCGCCGTCGGCGGCGAGGGCGGGCTCGACGAGCAGCAGCACCAGCACGCTGGCGCACAGCGCCGGGACCGCGACCCGCTCCCGCCCCGACGCGAGCGCGACCAGCGTGACCGCACCCATGACGGCCGCACGCAGGACGCTCGCGCTCGGCCCCGCCAGCACCACGAAGCCGGCCAGCGCGCCCCCGGCCACCAGCGCCTGGACCCGGCGGTCGACCGCCCGCCGGCGCAGCGGCCACAGCACCCCGGCCACGACGATCGCCACGTTCGCACCGGAGACGGCGGTGAGATGGGACAGGCCCGTGCGCCGGAAGTCCTCGGTCAGCACCGGGTCCATCGCGCTGGTGTCGCCCACGACGAGCCCCGGCAGCAGCCCGCCGGCCCCCGGCCCGAGGACGCGGGACGCGGACCCGGCCAGCCCCTCCCGCAGTGCGTGCGCGACCCGCTGCGGCCACCCCGGCGCGCCCACCGGGGCCGGCGGGCCCCGAGCGGACAGGACCGCCACGAGGTGGCCGTCGAGCGGCATCGACACCGCCGCCCGGACGCGCACCGGCTGCCCCGGGGGGACCTCGCCCCAGGTGTCCGCGGGCGCGAAGAGCAGCACGTGGTCCCGCACCCGGATCTCGCCACCGCTGAGACTCGCTTCCGTCACCGTCGCGTCGGCGACGACCCGCGGCGGCCCGGCGCCGGTCAGCCGGCGCGGCAGGTCGCGCAGCTGCAGCTCCACCTCCACGGTGCGGCTGTGCTCCGCCGCCGCACGCAGGGGCGAGGCGTCGCGGGCCAGCCCCCGGACCGCCGCGGCCGCCGTCCCCAGGGCGAGGGCCGCGAGCACGCCGAACACGACGAGCACGGCCGCCGTCCGCCGCCGGACCAGGAACAGCGGCAGACCGGCCGAAGCCGCCGCCACGACGGCCAGCACGCCCGGCGGCAGGCCGGGAGCGGCGAGGGCGGTCAGCCAGGAGGTGATCGCGGCGGGCGCCAGGCGCAGGTCGATCCAGGTCCAGCGAGCCGGCGCGCTCACACGGTCACCAGGTCCTTGAGCTGCGCGTAGATGGACGGCCCGATCCCCGGGACGTCGTCCAGCTGCTCGACGGTGGTGAAGCTGCCCTGCTGGTCCCGGTAGGTGATGATCCGCTGGGCGAGGACCGGGCCGATGCCCGGAAGGGCGTCGAGGTCCGCCTCGGTGGCGGTGTTGAGGTTCAGCGGCCCACCGGCCGGCCCCGCGGCCGCCGAGCCCGTGGCCGCCGGGCCCGTGCCGGCCCCGGGCACGCCGACCGCGATCTGCTGGCCGTCGGTGACCGTGGCGGCCAGGTTCACCGACGCGGGATCCGCCTCAGGGAGGAAGCCGCCGGCCGCCTCCACGGCGTCGGCGACCCGCGCTCCGGTGGGCAGGGTGACCAGACCCGGGCGGGCGACGAGGCCGACGACGGAGACGACGACGGTCGAGGCGGTCTCGGCCGCCTCCCCGACCGCGGGGGACGCGGGCGAGGAGGTGACGGCCTCCGTCCCGGCGGGCTCCACCGGCTCCACCCGCGGCCGGTCCACCCACGTCCAGCCGACCAGCAGCAGCGCGGCGAGCACGCCGGCGATCCAGAGCGACCGGGCACCCCGGCGTCCGGGGTCCAGCCGCACCGCGGCGTCGGGGGCGCGGTGCCGCCCGAAGCCGTTCGGGAGCCCGACGTCGTCGGCGTCCTCGGGTTCCCGGTCACGGAAGGACGTCTCCTCCCGCGGGTCGTCGAAGCCGCCGGAGTCGTCGGGGTCGTCGGGGTCGTCGGGGACCCAGCCCCCTGCGCGCGGGCCCTCGTCCAGGAGGACGCGCAGCCGCGCACGGATCACATCGGCGTCGTCGGAGCGGCGGGAGGAGAGGCGCACCGGCGCGACGCTAGGGAGCCCCGTGGCGGGCGGAGGCGGTGACGGATCAGCTGTGGACGAGGCCCTGGGCTGTGGACGACGGACGACGCGACCACCGGGCCGGGGTGCAGGGTGCCCCGCATGCCCACCACCCCGACCTCACGCCGTCGGCGGCTCCGCGCCGGGCTCGCCGCCCTGATCAGGTGGTTCCGGCAGCCCGCGATCGGCGGGCGCCGGAACCACCACGACGCCCACGGCGCCCGGCCCCACGTGCGCGCCGATCGCGGCGCCGAGCTCGCTGACGTAGAGCTCGCGGAGCTTCGGCAGCCGCTCCCGCAGCTCCGCGGCCAGCCGCTCGGCCCGCTCGGGGGCCGCCAGGTGGTGCACGGCGACGGAGGCCGGACCGTCACCGGCCGCCTCCACGGCCCGCTGCACCAGCCGGTTGAACGCGCGCCCGGAGGTGCGCACCTTCTCCAGCGGCACCACTTTGCCGTCGACGACGTGCAGGACCGGCTTGACGGCGAGGGCGGAGCCGAGCACGGCCGCCGCGGCGCCGATCCGCCCACCCCGGCGCAGGTGCTCCAGCGTGTCGACGACGAACAGCGTGCGGGTCGCGGCGGCGGTCTCCCGGGCGGCGCCCGCGACCGCGCCGGCGTCGGCCCCCTCGGCCGCCGCCCGCGCCGCGGCCAGCACGGCGAACCCGCACGCCATCGCGGTGGCCCGGGAGTCGATCACGGTCACGATGTGCTCGCCGATCTGCGCGGCGGCCAGCCGGGCGGCGTCCGAGGTGCCGGAGAGCTCGGCGGAGAGGTGGATCGACACGATGCGCTCGGCGCCCTGGCTCAGGCAGTGCCGGTAGGCCGCGACGAAGTCACCCGGCGTGGGACGCGACGTCGAGACCTGCTGGCCGCGCGCGGCCATCACCTGGGCGACGTCCTGCGGGCCGATGTCGCGGCCCTCGCGGCCCGATCGCCCCGGCAGCACGACGTAGAGCGGCACGACCGCGATGCCGAACTCGTCGACCAGCGCGGCCGGCAGGTATGCCGTCGAGTCGGTGACGACGGCGACGGACACCGGCCGAGGCTAGCCCGCGCCGGCCGGATCCCCACACGCCCCGACCGCGGGAAGGCGCCCGTCCGGGTTACAGGACGGCGTCGGCGTCGGACCCGCCGGTCGGCGCCGCTTCCTCGGGGGTCGCCCCCACGCGCGGCTGCGCCGCCCCGTCCGGGAAGGGCGGCCCGCCCCCCTCGACCGGCTGCGGCACCCAGCTGTTGTGCCGGGTCACCCGCCACCCGCGGCCCTGGAACCGCAGCTCGCTCCACGCGCAGTTGGCGAGCGGGCCGAACACGCGGCGGTGCTCGGAGCCCAGCCCGAGCAGGGCCTCGATCGTGCGGCCGGCGGTGCCCCCGTGGGTCACCACGACGGCGACCGCCGCCTCGGGCAGGTCGGCGAGGGCGGCCAGCGCGCGCCCGGCCACCTGGGCGGCCTCCTCGCCGTTGCGCCCCTGGACCGGCCGGCCGGCCTGCCAGTCGGCGTACTGGTCGGGATAGCGCTCGGCCACCTCGTCGCGGGTCAGGCCCTCCCAGCAGCCCAGCCCGTGCTCCCGCAGCCGAGGGTCCAGCAGCAGGTGGACGCCGAGCAGCTCCACGAGCGGCCCGGCGGTCTCCACGGCCCGGCTGAGGTCGCTGGAGACGACGACCGTCTCGCCGGCCGGCAGCCCGGCGGCCAGATAGGGCGCGACGCGCGCGGCCTGCCGGCGGCCCTCGTCGTCGAGCGGCGGGTCGAGCTGGCCCTGGAAGCGCCCGGCCGCGTTCCACTCGGTCCGGCCGTGCCGCCAGAGGACCAGGCGGGGCACCGGCAGGGCGGTGGCGTCCGCGGTCACCGCTCGGTCGGGTCCGGGGACGGCGGCGGAGCAAGGGGCGTCGGGTCGGCGCTCGCGGGGTCGACGTCGTCGACGGAGAGCGTCTCGTGGGCGCCGTCGCCGCGGGGAGCCGTGCCGCCGGTCTCCTCGCCGGCGGCGTGCCGGGCGGCGTCGCGGTCGACGAAGGGGATGGTCGGGCAGTCCTTCCACAACCGCTCGAGGGCGTAGTAGGCGCGCTCCTCCGCGTGCTGGACATGCACGACCACGTCCACGAAGTCGAGCAGCACCCAGCGGGACTCGTTGACACCCTCGCGGCGGACCGGCTTGATGCCCTGCCGGCGCAGGCGGTCCTCCACCTCGTCGACGATGGCCTGCACCTGCCGCTCGTTGGGCGCCGAGGCGAGGACGAACGCGTCGGTGATGGCCAGCCGGTCGCTCACGTCGACGATGGAGACGTCGGTGGCGAGCTTGTCGGCGGCCGCCTGGGCGGCGACCAACGCGGTCTCACGCGCCTCGGTGGAGGCGGTCATCGGGGCACCTCGTGTACGTGGGAGGACGGTGGTTCGGCGGACGGCGGTCGGGACGAGCCTCCGTTGTCGGGTGCCCGGATCGGGGCGCCGGTGTCCGGCGGCGGGCGGTCGTAGGTGGGCCGGTCGCCGGCGGGCCGGCCGTCCGACGCGGGACCGCCGGACCGGCGGGGTCGCCGGTCCTCGCGGTACAGGCCGCGCTTCTCGATGTACTGGACCACGCCGTCGGGGACGAGGTACCAGACCGGCATCCCGCGGGCGACGCGGTCCCGGCAGTCGGTCGAGCTGATCGCCAGCGCCGGCACCTCCACCAGGCTGACCACGCCCTCGGGGAGGTGCGCGTCGGCGAGCGTGAAGCCGGGGCGGGTCACGCCGATGAAGTGCGCCAGCGCGAAGCACTTCTCGCTGTCCCGCCAGCTGAGGATCTGGGAGAGCGCGTCGGCGCCGGTGATGAAGAACAGCTCGGAGTCCGGCCGCTGGACCTTGAGGTCGGTGAGCGTGTCGATCGTGTACGTCGGACCGCCGCGGTCGATGTCGACCCGGCTGACGGAGAACCGGGGGTTGGAGGCCGTCGCGATGACCGTCATCAGGTACCGGTCCTCGGCCGGGGCGACCTCGCGCTCGCTCTTCTGCCACGGCTGGCCGGTCGGCACGAACACGACCTCGTCCAGTCCGAACAGGCCCGCGACCTCACTGGCGGCGACGAGGTGACCGTGATGGATGGGATCGAACGTCCCGCCCATGACGCCGACCCGCCTGCTGACCACCGATCGAGCGTATCGGGTGCCCGGCGGAGGCGGCCCGCTCGGGACCGGCCGGGGGCGGCCCCGGCGCCCCCGGCGGCCAGGGGGCGCCGGGTCGCCTGCGACCGGCTCCCCCGTGCCGCCGGTCGCCGCCGGCCCGGCGGGTGCCCGGACCGGACCCGGTGCCGCGCATGGAGCAACGGCGCCGCCCTGTCCAACGGCGACGGGGCCGTTCGGTTACGACCCGCCGTGCCCACCGGTGCTCGACGTCGCCGGGGAACGGGGCCGGTCGACGCCCCGGCTCAGAGGGTGGTGACGAACTCCGCCAGCTGGGCCGCGTTGCGGCACTCCACCATGTCGATGACCTCGCGGTACTGGTCGGCGGCGGAGTCGCCGCTCCCCCACAGCCGCTCCGGCTCGGGATTGAGCCAGTGCGCCGACCGGCAGCGCCTGACCATCTCGCCCAGCACCGGCAGCCCGGGCCGGCGGTAGTTCGTGCGCCCGTCCCCGAGCACCAGCAGCGACGACTTCGGTCCCAGCGCCGAGGGCCACCGGTCGGTGAACACCTCGAACGCGTTGCCGTAGTCGCTGTGCCCGTCGAAGGAGACGACGTCGGCCTCCCGGCCGATGCGCGCCACCGCGTCCGCGACGTCGGCGCCCGGCCGGAAGAAGCGGGTCACCTCGTCGGTGGAGTCCACGAACGCGAAGGCCCGGACGCCGGTGAAGTGCTCGCGCAGGGCCTGGGTGAGCATCAGCGTGAAGTGGCTGAACCCGGCCACCGACCCCGAGACGTCGCAGAGCACCACGAGTTCGGGCTTGTGCACCTTGCGCGGCCGGTGGTGGGTCACCACCGGCACGCCGCCGGTGCCGAGGGAGGCCCGCACCGTCTTGCGGAAGTCCAGCCGGCCCTCGCGGCCGTGCCGGCGGCGCGCGGAGAGGCGCACCGCCAGCCGCCGGGCCAGCGGCGCCACCGTGCGGCGCAGTTCCGCCAGGTCCGCGGCCTGGGCCCGCAGGAAGTCGACCTGGTCGGCCAGCGGCTTCACCGCGCTCTTGGCCACCCGGTCGCGGCCGCGCTGCTCCGCCGAGCGCCGCCGCACCTCCGCCTCCACCGCCGCCCGGAACGCGGCCAGCCGCTCGCGGATCGTCTGCCGGGCCACCTGCTCGGCCAGCCCGCCCTTCTCCCCGCCGCCCAGCAGGCCCGCGAGCAGCTGCGAGACGAGCGTGTCCGGCGAGAGCGCGCGCATCACCCGGTAGCTGAAGAACGACTGCCCCGACGGCGAGGCCTGCCCCTGCCCGAGGAGCTCCACCGCCTGGCGGGCGAACCGGCGCAGCGCCTCGTCGTCCCCGTCGAGCAGCAGCTGCAGCAGCTGCGCCCGCATCAGCTCGGCCAGCTGGCCCGGGTCCATGTCCGGCAGGTCGAGCGTGGACCCGCCGGCGCCGTCGCCGTCGTCGTCCTCACCGTCGGACGGCGCAGCCGGGCGGTCCCCCAGTGGCCACCACAGGTCGAACAGCACGTCGTAGGCCGGTCGCTGCGCGGCCCGCTGCAGCAGCACGGCCGCCAGGCCGTGGCGCAGCTGCTCGCGGTCGAGCAGGTCGACCACGGTGAGGATCTCCGCCGCGTCGACCGCCTGGCTGATCCCGACCGGGATCCCGGCCTCGCGCACGGCCCGGACGAAGCCGTCCAGGTGCCCGGCCAGGCCGCCCGGCTCCACGGCGGTGGACGGCGCGGTCATCAGTTCAGCCGCAGCTCGGCCGCGGCCCGCTCCTGGTCGCTGGCGTGCTTGAGCACCACGCCCAGCGTCGACTTCACCGCGCCCTCGTCGAGGGTGTCCAGCCCGAGCTCGAGCAGCGTCTGCGCCCAGTCGAGGGTCTCGGAGATCGACGGCGACTTCTTCAGCTCCAGCGCGCGCAGCGCCCGGATCGTCCGCACCAGCTGCTCGGCCAGGCCGGGCGCGAGGTCGGGCACCCGGGAGAGCACGATCTCGCGCTCCCGCTCGGCGGAGGGGTAGTCCAGCGCCAGGTACAGGCAGCGCCGCTTGAGCGCCTCCGACAGCTCGCGGGTCGCGTTCGAGGTGAGGACGACGGTCGGCCGGCGGGCCGCGGTCACGGTGCCGAGCTCCGGGATCGTCACCTGGAAGTCGCTGAGCACCTCGAGCAGCAGGCCCTCCACCTCGACGTCGGCCTTGTCGGTCTCGTCGATGAGCAGCACGGTCGGCTCGCTGCGCCGGATGGCGGTGAGCAACGGCCGGGAGAGCAGGAACTCCTCGCCGAAGATGTCGTCGTGGACGGTGTCCCAGTCCGCGCCGTCCGTGCCCTGCGCCGCCTGGATGCGCAGCAGCTGCTTCTTGTAGTTCCACTCGTACAGCGCCCGGGCCTCATCGAGGCCCTCGTAGCACTGCAGCCGGATCAGCTCCGAGCCGGTCGCCGTCGCCAGCGCCTTGGCCAGCTCTGTCTTGCCGGTGCCCGCGGGGCCCTCGACGAGCAGCGGCTTGCCCAGCCGGTCGGCGAGGAAGACCGTCGTGGCGATCTGCGCGTCGGGCAGGTAGCCGGCCGTCGACAGCCGCTTGCTGACGTCGGCGACCGAGGAGAACTGGGGCGACTGGGTGGGCGGGAGGGGCAAGACAGATCTCCTAGCGCACGTGGCCGTTGCCGGTCACGACGTACGTGGTCGAGGTGAGCTCCGGCAGCCCCAGCGGCCCCCGGGCGTGCAGCTTCTGCGTGGAGATGCCGATCTCGGCGCCGAACCCGAACTCGCCGCCGTCGGTGAACCGGGTGGACGCGTTCACCATCACCGCGGCGGAGTCGACCCCGGCGGTGAAGTCGGCGATGGCGCGTGCCGAGTCGGCCACGATCGCCTCGGTGTGCCCGCTGCTCCAGCGCGCGATGTGGTCCAGCGCGGCCGGCAGGTCGTCGACCACCCGCACGGCCATGTCCATCGACAGGTACTCGGTCGCCCAGTCCTCGTCGGTCGCGGGCAGGACGGCGGGGTGCGCGGCCCGGGCCGCGTCGTCGCCGTGCAGCGTCACGCCCGCGTCGGCCAGCGCCGAGAGCAGCCGCGGCAGGAACGGCACGTCGCGGTGCACCAGCAGCGTCTCGGCGGCGTTGCAGACGCTCACCCGGTGGGTCTTGGCGTTCAGCACGATCGCCTCGGCCACGCCTGCGTCGGCGGAGGCGTCGACGTAGACGTGGCAGTTGCCCTCGCCGGTCTCGATCACCGGCACCTTCGCCTCGTTCACCACCCGCTGGATCAGCGACCCGCCGCCGCGCGGGATGACGACGTCGACGAACCCGCGGGCGCCGAGCAGCTCGCCCACCGAGGCGCGGTCGGCCGGCAGCAGCTCGATCGAGCCCTCGGGCAGCCCCGCCTTCGCCGCCGCCTCGGTCATCACCGCCACCAGCACCGTGTTCGTGCGGAACGCCGACGCCGAGCCGCGCAGCAGCGCCGCGTTGCCGCTCTTGAGGCACAGCCCCGCGGCGTCGACCGTCACGTTGGGCCGGGCCTCGTACACGATCCCGACCACGCCCAGCGGCACGCGCACCTGCCGCAGCTGCAGCCCGTTGGGCAGCGTCGACCCGCGGACGACGTCGCCCACCGGGTCGGGCAGCGCGATCAGGGTGCGCAGCGCGTCGGCGACCCCGGCGATCCGGCCGGCGTCCAGGCGCAGCCGGTCGATGATCGCCTCGGGCGTCCCGTCGGCGCGGGCGGCGTCGACGTCGAGGGCGTTGGCGGCCAGGATCTCGTCGGTCCGCTCGACGAGCGCGTCGGCCATCGCGGCCAGTGCGCCGTCCTTGACGTCGGTGGGCAGCGTGCGCAGCACACGGGCGGCCGCCCGCGCACGCAGCGCGGCGGCACCGATCAGCGGCAGGTCGGTGGCGTCGGACACGCCCGCGAGGGTACGCGGCGGGTAAAGAGACTCAGCGGGACCGCAGCGCCCGCAGCGCGGTCTTGCGCGCGTCCCCGGTCAGCCGGTCGAGGAAGACCTTGCCGTCGAGGTGGTCGACCTCGTGCTGCAGGCAGCGGGCCATCAGCCCCTCCCCCTCCAGCCGCAGCGGCTTGCCGTCGACGTCGAAGCCCTCGGCCGCGCACCACATCGCCCGCTCCGTCGGCGCCCAGATGCCCGGCACCGACAGGCAGCCCTCGTCGCCGCCCTGCGTCTCCTCGGAGCGCTCGACGATCCGCGGGTTGACCAGGTGCCCGATCTCGCCCTCGATGTTGTACGAGAACACCCGCAGCCCGACGCCGATCTGCGGCGCGGCCAGCCCCGCCCGGCCCGGGTGGTCGACGGTCTCCTCGAGGTCGCGGACGAGGGCGGCCAGGTCCTTGTCGAACGCGCGCACCTCGTCGGCGGGGGTGCGCAGGACAGGGTCGCCGAGCTCGCGGATGGGACGGATGGTCACGGCAGGCAGTCTCTCAACCCAGTGACGGGCGCCGGACCAGCACCATCTCGTCGCGGTGCACGACCTCGCGCCGGTACTCCGGCTCCAGCTCGCTGGTCTTGCGGCCGAGCAGCGCCGGCAGCTCGCGGGCGTCGTAGGCGACCAGCCCGCGGGCGACGACGACGCCGTCCGGCCCCACGAGCTCCACCGGGTCGTCGGCGAGGAACTCCCCCACCAGCCCGGTTACGCCTGCGGCCAGCAGCGAGGCGTGCCGCTCCCGCACGGCGGTGACGGCGCCCGCGTCGAGCAGCACCCGGCCGCGCGGCCGGGTGGCGAAACGCAGCCAGAACTGCCGGGCCCGGGGCCGCGGCGCCATGACGGTGAAGTAGGTGCCGACCGCTTCGCCGGCCAGTGCCGCGGCCGCGTTCGGGGTCGAGGTGACGACGACGGGCACGCCGGCGTGCGCGGCGATCAGCGCCGCCTCCACCTTCGTGGCCATGCCGCCGGTGCCCACGCCGTTGCGCTTGGCGGTGCCGAGGGTGACCGCGTCGAGCTCCGCGGGGTCGCGGACGGTGTCGATCAGCTGCGCCGGGCCCTTGCGCGGGTCGCCGTCGTAGACGCCCTCGACGTCGGAGAGCAGCACCAGCGCGTCGGCCTGCGCGACGTGCGCCACCAGGGCGGCGAGCCGGTCGTTGTCGCCGAAGCGGATCTCCTCGGTGGCCACGGTGTCGTTCTCGTTGACGATCGGCAGCGCGCCGAGGGCCAGCAGCCGGTCGAGGGTCCGCTCGGCGTTGCGGTAATGGCTGCGCCGGGTGAGGTCGTCGGCGGTGAGCAGCACCTGCCCGACGGTGACGCCGTGGCGGGCGAAGGCGTCGGCGTAGGTCTGCACCAGCCGGAGCTGGCCGACGCCGGCCGCGGCCTGCGCCGTCGCCAGGTCCCGCGGGCGGCCGGCGATGCCGAGCGGCGCCAGCCCGGCCGCGATCGCGCCGGAGGAGACCAGCACGACCTCGCGCCCGGCCGTCCGCAGCGCCCCGAGGACGTCGACCAGCGCGGTCAGCCGCTCGGCGTCCAGGCCGCCGGGCAGCGTGGTGAGCGAGGACGAGCCGACCTTGACGACCACCCGCTGCGCCTTCGCGATCTCGGGGCGCGCGGTCATTCGAGGCCCTCCAGGTCCTCGTCGGTCCAGCCGTCCTCGGTGACCTCGTAGGGCACCCGCCGCGCCCGCTTGGCCGCCAGCCGCTCGGCGGCGCCGACCCGGTCCGTCGTCTCCAGCCGGTTGTCGGTGCCGCGGCCGCCGAGCCCGGCGGTCTCCTCCGCGGTGAGCGTGCCCGCCGGCAGGGTCGGCACCCAGTCGAAGGTGACGTCGCCGATGGTGACCGCGTCGCCCTCGTGCGCCCCGGCCCGCGCCAGCTCCTCCTCGACGCCGAGCCGGTTGAGCCGGTCGGCGAGGTAGCCCACGGCCTCGTCGTTGGTGAAGTCGGTCTGCCGGACCCAGCGCTCGGGCCGGGTGCCGCGCACCACGAAACCCTCCGGGTCGTCCGGGTCGCGCTCCACGGTGAACCCGGAGTCGTCGACCGCCCGCGGGGTGAGCGTGACCCGCACCGGCTCGGGCGGCGGCAGCGTCGCCCGGTGCTGCTCGACGGCGGCGGCCAGCGCGTAGCCGAGCTCGGTCAGCCCCTCGCCGGTCGCCGCGCTGACCGGGAAGACGCGCAGGCCCAGCTTCTCCAGCGAGTCCCGCACCAGGTCGACCAGGTCGCGGGCGTCCGGGACGTCGATCTTGTTGAGGACGGCGAAGCGCAGCCGGCCGACCAGGTCCAGCTCGTCGCCGCCGTACTCGCGCAGCTCGGCGGTGAGGACCTCGATGTCGGTCTCCGGGTCGCGGCCGGGCTCCATCGTCGCCATGTCGACGACGTGCACCAGGACGGCGCAGCGCTCGACGTGCCGCAGGAACTGCAGGCCGAGCCCCTTGCCGGTCGAGGCGCCCGGGATGAGCCCGGGGACGTCGGCCATGGTGAACGTGACGTCGCCGGCGCGGACCACGCCGAGGTTGGGCACCAGCGTGGTGAACGGGTAGTCGGCGATCTTCGGCCGTGCCGCGGACATGGCCGCGACCAGCGACGACTTGCCCGCCGACGGGTAACCGACCAGGCCGACGTCGGCGATGCTCTTCAGCTCGAGCACCGCGTCGAAGGCCTCCCCGGGCTCGCCGAGCAGGGCGAAGCCGGGGGCCTTGCGGCGCGGGTTGGCCAGCGCGGCGTTGCCGAGGCCGCCCTTGCCGCCGTGCGCGAGGACGACGCGGGTGCCCGCCCCGACGAGGTCGGCGATCGCCCGGCCGTCGGCGGTGCTGACGACGGTGCCCTCGGGGACCCGCAGGACGCGGTCCTCCCCGCGGGCGCCGTGCCGGTTGCTGCCGGCGCCGGGGCGGCCGTTGCCGGCCTTCTGGTGCGGCCGGTGGTGGAAGTCCAGCAGGGTGTGCGCGTTGGGGTCGACCTCGAGGACGACGTCCCCGCCGTCGCCCCCGTTGCCGCCGTCGGGGCCCCCGAGCGGCTTGAACTTCTCCCGGTGGACCGAGGCCACGCCGTGGCCACCGTTGCCGGCGGCGACGTGCACGGTCACCCGGTCGACGAACGCGGCCACGACTGCGGCCTCCTACCTGCTACAAGCACCGACACCCCGACGTCGAACGACGCCGGGGTGCCAGTGGGACGACTGTGTGGTTCAGACCTCGACGGCGGTGATGGACACCGTCTTGCGGCCCCGGCGGGTGCCGAAGGTCACTGCGCCCGGCTCGAGCGCGAACAGCGTGTCGTCGCCGCCACGGCCGACCCCGAGACCGGGGTGGAAGTGGGTGCCGCGCTGGCGGACGATGATCTCGCCGGCCTTGACGACCTGGCCGCCGAAGCGCTTGACGCCGAGCCGCTGGGCGTTGGAGTCGCGGCCGTTGCGGGAGGACGAGGCGCCCTTCTTGTGAGCCATGTCGGCGTCAGCCCTTCGTGATGTCGCGGACCACGACGTCGGTCAGGTGCTGACGGTGCCCCTGCCGCTTGTGGTAGCCGGTCTTGTTCTTGAACTTGTGGATGCGGATCTTCGGGCCCTTGCCGTGGCCGACGATCTCGCCGGTCACGGTGACCTTGGCCAGGTCCGCGGCGGCGCTGGTGACGGTCTCGCCGTCCACCAGCAGGATCGCCGGGAGGGTGACGGTGTCGCCCGCCTCACCGGCGAGGCGGTTCACCGTGAACCGGTCACCGACAGCCACCTTGTGCTGGCTGCCGCCGGCCTTCACGACTGCGTACACCACTGACTCCTCGTAACTCGCAACGCTTCATGTCCCGCGTGCACTGTCCGGTTCCGACGCCGGGTGCTGGACGGGTCGCGCCCGCCTGCGCGGCGCGCACCCGGAGGTGCGCAGCCCGTGGCGATGCAACCCGACCAGCGTACCTGAGGAGAAGGACCCCGTCCTCCTCGCCCCTCGCAAGCTCGGGGCGAGCCTCGGGACGGGGCCGTCAGGAGGGCGGGCCGGCGGGCCGGCTCGCCGCCCGGCGGCGGCGCGGCCGGGGAACCGTGCTGACCTCCGGGGAGATCTCGTCCTCGTCCGTGGATTCCTCGGGGGCGGGCGCCAGGGTCTCCGCGGACCCGGTCTCCGGGTCGAACTCCGCGTCGGCGGTCACCGCCGCGGTCTCGCCGGGGATCTCGGCCTCGGGCTCGGGGACCGCGACGGCCTCCTCGGCCGGCGTCTCGACGTCCTGAGGCTCCTCGGCGGGTGCCTCCACGACCGGCGCCTCCTCGGCGACCGTCGCCTCGGCGGGCGCCTCGTCGGCCACCGGCTCCTCGCGGATGGCGGTGAGGACGGCGGCGTCCTCGGCCGCGCGCTCCTCCCCCGACTGGCCGCGGTTGCGCCGGCCGCGGTTGCGCCGTCCGCCGCCGGTGCGGGCGACCTCGCCGTCCTCCTCGGGCTGCGCGCCGCCGTTCGGCGAGGCGGCCTCGACCTCGACGGTCTCCTTGGCCGGGGCGCGCTCGGGGCGACCGGAGTCGCGCCGGCCGTTGCCGCCACCGCCGCCGTTGCCACCGCCGCGGCGCCGCTCGTCCACCGGGTCGGTGTGCACGAGCACCCCGCGGCCGCGGCAGTGCTCGCACGGCTCGGAGAAGACCTCGAGCAGGCCCTGGCCGACCCGCTTGCGGGTCATCTGGACCAGACCCAGCGAGGTCACCTCGGCGACCTGGTGCTTGGTGCGGTCGCGGCCCAGGCACTCGGTGAGCCGCCGCAGCACGAGGTCGCGGTTGCTCTCGAGGACCATGTCGATGAAGTCGATGACGATGATCCCGCCGATGTCGCGCAGCCGGAGCTGGCGGACGATCTCCTCCGCCGCCTCCATGTTGTTGCGCGTGACGGTCTGCTCCAGGTTGCCGCCGGAGCCGACGAACTTGCCGGTGTTGACGTCGACGACGGTCATCGCCTCGGTGCGGTCGATCACCAGCGAGCCGCCCGAGGGCAGCCACACCTTGCGGTCGAGCGCCTTGGCCAGCTGCTCGTCGATGCGCAGGTCGGAGAAGACGTCGCCGGTGCCGGTGTAGCGGGTCAGCCGGCCGACCAGCTCCGGCGAGACGTGCGCGACGTAGGCCTCGACGGTGTCCCAGGCGTCGTCGCCGGAGACGACGAGCTCCTTGAAGTCCTCGTTGAAGACGTCGCGGATGACGCGGATCGCGAGGTCGGGCTCGCCGTAGAGCAGCGCCGGCGCGTTCGAGGAGGTCTCGGCCTTCTTCTCGATGACCTCCCACTGCGCCTTCAGCCGGTTGACGTCGCGGGTGAGCTCCTCCTCCGAGGCGCCCTCCGCGGCGGTCCGGATGATCACGCCGGCGTCCTCGGGGACGATCTTCTTGAGGATGTCCTTGAGCCGCTGGCGCTCGGTGTCGGGCAGCTTGCGGCTGATGCCGGTCATCGAGCCGCCGGGCACGTAGACCAGGAACCGGCCGGGCAGGTTGATCTGCTGGGTGAGCCGGGCGCCCTTGTGGCCGATCGGGTCCTTGGTGACCTGCACCAGCACCTTGTCGCCGGACTTCAGCGCCTGCTCGATCGAGCGCTGCTTGCCCGAGAGGCCGGCGGCGTCCCAGTTGACCTCGCCGGCGTACAGGACGGCGTTGCGGCCCTTGCCGATGTCGACGAACGCCGCCTCCATGCTGGGCAGCACGTTCTGCACCCTGCCGAGGTAGACGTTGCCGGCGAAGGACGTCGCCTGCGCCTGGGTCACGTAGTGCTCGACGAGGATGTCGTCCTCGAGGACGGCGATCTGCGTGCGCTCGCCGCGCTGGCGGATGACCATCTTCCGGTCGACCGCCTCGCGGCGGGCCAGGAACTCGGCCTCGCTGAGGATCGGCGCCCGCCGGCGGCCGCTGTCGCGCCCGTCGCGGCGGCGCTGCCGCTTGGCCTCGAGGCGGGTGGAGCCGGTGACCCCGCGGACGTCGTCGTCGCTGGTGGTGCGGCCGTCGCGGCCGGCCCGCTCGGGACGCTCGTCCTCGCCGGTCTCGCCGCGGTCCTCGCTGCTGCCCCGGCGGCGGCGCCGGCGCCGGCGGCGGGTGCTGGAGCCGGTCTCGGCCTCCTCGCCCTCGCCGTCCTCGTCGGGCTCCTCGCCGGTCTCGTCCTCGGCGTCCTCGTCGGCCTGCTCGTCGCGGGCCTCGTCGGCGTCCTCGTCGGTGTCGCCGTCGTCGCTGGTGCGGCCCCGGCCGCGGCCGCGGCGGCCGCGGCGGCGGCGGCGGCTGCCGGTGCTGGCGGTCTCGTCGCGGTCCTCGTCCTCGGACTCGTCGGTGTCCTCGGACTCCTCGACGTCCTCGCCGGCAGTGGTGTCGGCGTCCTCGGCCTCGGGACGGCGGCGGGAGCGGCTGCGGCGGGCGCGCGGCGGGGCCGACTCCTCGTCCTCCTCCGCCGGGGCCTCGACGTCCTCGGTCTCGGGGCTCTCGGCGACCGTGCGGCGGCTGCGGCGACGGGGCGGCGGCGCGACGTCCGCGTCGGGGGCGACGAAGCTGACGAAGGCCGGGATCGCCGGCGCCGGCGGCGTCACGGGCTCGACCGAGCCGGGGTCGGCCGCGGCGGCCGGGCGGGTGGCCCGGCGCCGGGGGCGCGCCACGACGGCGGTCGGCTCGGGCGAGCTGAACTGCGCCCCGAACGGGGACGCCTGCTCGGGCTCGGGCTCGGGCTCGGGCTCCGGTTCCGGTTCGAGCTCCGGTTCCGGCTCGGGCTCCTCCTCGGCTTCGGCCTCCTCGGCCTCCGCCGTCCCGGAGTCCTCGGGGGCGTCGGCCGTGGGTCCGGCGGTCGCCTCCTCGGGCGTGTCCTCCGGCGCGGCCGGGCTCAGCGCCTCCGGCGTTGCTGCGGTGCCGTCGTTGTCGTCGTTCTGGTCTGCCACGAGGGCTCGCCTCCTGTGCGGTGCTCCCGGGCGCCGATCGGATCGACTGGCGGCCGCGCAGGAGCACGGGTCGGTCGGGGCCGGGCGACCGCACAGGGTGCGGCGGGTCGCCCGACCCGCGGAAGTCTGTGGCCGGCCCCTGCGCGACGGTTGTCGCGGCCGAGCCGGTGGTGCCTTGCCGGTGGTGCGGTGGTGCAGGTCTGCGGAGTCCGGCGCCGGGTGGCGACGGGCGGTGCGGCACGTCTGGCAGCCGTGCGCGTGACGTCGGGGGCGCCGGTGCCGCACCGGTCAGACCGTCGCGTGCTCCCCCTGGCAGCGGGTGCGCGCCGCACGGTCGGGACCGAGCGGATCGGCCACGGTCCCGCTGCCGTCGAGCCGGCCCTGCGCCTCACGCACGGCCCTGGGGGGCGACGGCGGGCGCAGGTCGGCGACGGCAGCCAGAGCGGCCACCACGTCGTCGGGTCGTACGGCGGGCGTCACCTGCCGGACGACCACGTCCAGTATGGCACAACCTGCCTCCCCGCCCGCCGACGCGCGGGCCACCGCGGCGCGCGCGTCGACGTCCCGGAGGCCGTTCTTGGTGCGCCGCGGGACCAGGACGGCGTCGCGCGCGAGGAAGGCGGCGAGCGCCGCCTCGAGGTCGGCGGGCGCGACGCCGGGCAGCTCGATCCGCCAGGCCGCCGCGTCGATCCGGTCGGCCAGCGCCCCGGTCCCCTCGGCCGCCTCGACGCACTCGAGGACGGCGACGTCCGCGGGCAGCGCGGCGTCCAGGGCGGCCCGGACCTCCTCCGGATCGCGCCGCTCGGCGAGGCCGATCTCGACGTACTCGGCCTCGCTGGCCGCACCGGTCGGCGCGGCGCCGAGGTAGGAGATCTTGGGGTGCGGGGTGAACCCGGCGGAGAACGCCATCGGCACCTGCGCGCGGCGCAGCGCCCGCTCCAGGGCCCGCGCCAGGTCGCGGTGGGAGGCGAAGCGCAGCCGGCCCCGCTTGGCGTAGCGGATGCGCAGCTTCTGCACGGTCGGGGGCGGCGGCGGCCCCTCCGGCTGACGCGCCACTAGCGGCCGACCACCGTGAGCGGCAGCAGGCTGCGCCCGGTCGGGCCGATCTGGATCTCGGTGCCCATCGTCGGGCAGACGCCGCAGTCGTAGCAGCCGGTCCAGCGGCAGTCGCCGACCTCCTCCTCGGAGATCGCCTCCTGCCAGTCCTCCCAGAGCCACTCCTTGTCCAGGCCGGAGTCCAGGTGGTCCCAGGGCAGCACCTCGGACTCGGTGCGCTCGCGGGTGGTGAACCAGTCGAGGTCGACGCCGAAGGCCGCCAGCTCCTCGGCGGCGGCCGTCGTCCACCGCTCGTAGGAGAAGTGCTCGCTCCAGCCGTCGAACTTCCCGCCGTCCCGCCAGACCCGCTCGATGACCCGGCCGACGCGGCGGTCGCCGCGGGAGAGCAGGCCCTCGACGATGCCGGGCTTGCCGTCGTGGTAGCGCAGGCCGATCGAGCGGCCGACCCGGCGGTCGGCGTTGATCGCCTGGCGCAGCAGCCGCAGCCGGGAGTCGATCGTCTCGGCGCCGGCCTGCCCCGCCCACTGGAACGGGGTGTGCGGCTTGGGCACGAAGCCGCCGATCGAGACGGTGCAGCGGATGTCCTTGCGGCCGCTGGCCTCGCGGCCGGCGCGGATCACCTCGACCGCGAGGTCGGCGATCTCCAGCACGTCCTCGTCGGTCTCCGTCGGGAGACCGCACATGAAGTAGAGCTTCACCTGCTGCCAGCCGTTGGCGTAGGCGGTGGTGACGGTGCGGACGAGGTCCTCCTTGGACACCGTCTTGTTGATCACCCGGCGGATGCGCTCGCTGCCGCCCTCGGGGGCGAAGGTGAGGCCCGACCGCCGCCCGTTGCGGGACAGCTCGTTGGCGAGGGTGACGTTGAAGGCGTCGACGCGGGTCGACGGCAGCGACAGGCCGGTGTTGGTGCCCTCGTAGCGGTCGGCGAGCTCCTTGGCGATCTGCCCGATCTCGCTGTGGTCGGCGGACGACAGCGACAGCAGGCCGACCTCCTCGTAGCCGGTGGCGCGCAACCCCTGGTCGACCATCGAGCCGATGCCGGTGATCGTCCGCTCGCGGACCGGCCGGGTGATCATGCCGGCCTGGCAGAACCGGCAGCCGCGGGTGCAACCGCGGAAGATCTCCACGCTCATCCGCTCGTGCACGCTCTCGGCCATGGGCACCAGCGGCGTCTTCGGGTAGGGCCACTCGTCGAGGTCCATGACCGTGCGCTTGCCGACCCGCGCGGGGACGTCGTCCCGGGTGCGGGTGACCGTGGCGATCGTGCCGTCGGGGGCGTAGGAGACCGCGTAGAACCGCGGCACGTAGACGCCCTCGACGCGGGCCAGCCGGGCGAGCAGCTCGACCCGCCCGCCGGGCCGGCCCTGCTCCTTCCAGGCGCGGACGACGTCGGTGATGTCCCCGACGACCTGCTCGCCGTCCCCGAGGACGGCGCAGTCGACGAAGTCGGCGACCGGCTCGGGGTTGAACGCCGCGTGGCCGCCGGCGACGACGACCGGGTGGGTCTCGTCCCGGTCGACCGCGTGCAGCGGGACGCCGGCCAGGTCGAGCGCCTCGAGCAGGTTGGTGTAGCCCAGCTCGGTGGCGAAGCTGACGCCGAGCAGGTCGAAGTCGCGGACGGCGCGGTGGGCGTCGACGGTGAACTGGCCGACGCCGTGCTCGCGCATCAGCGCGGCGAGGTCGGGCCAGACGGCGTAGGTGCGCTCGGCCAGGGCGTCGGAGCGCTCGTTGAGCACCTCGTAGAGGATCATCAGGCCCTGGTTGGGCAGCCCCACCTCGTAGGCGTCGGGGTACATGAGCGCCCAGTGGACGGCGACGTCGTCCCACTCCTTGACCTGGGCGTTCAGCTCACCGCCCACGTACTGGATCGGCTTCTGGATCTGGGCCAGGAGCGGTTCGAGGCGGGGATACAGGGACTGTCCAGTCATGACCGATCCAGCGTAGACGGCCGCCCGGGCGCCGCTCCCCCGCCGAGTGAGCACTTCCGGTCGCCGGGCGCGGCATGTCCCCGCGTGTCGCCGTCCCCAACTGCTCACTCGGCACGACACGCCGGCAGCGGCAGCCACCCGCCGGTGATCAGCTGCGGGAGCGCTCACTTCAGCAGCAGACCGGAGAGGCGGCGGGCGCCGATCGCGAGGCCGGCCAGCCCGAGGACGGCGAGGTAGGCGACGTGACCGAGCAGCGACCAGTGCACGTCGCCGGTGACCAGGCCGCGCACCAGCTCGATCCCGTGGTAGAGCGGCGTGCACTGCACCACCACCTGCAGCGGGCCGGGGTAGACCGACAGCGGGTAGAAGGTCGTCGAGAACAGGAACAGCGGCAGCAGGGCCAGTTGCACGAACTCGAAGTCCTGCCAGCCGCGCAGGAACGTGGTGGCCGCCAGCCCGACCGAGGCGAAGGCGAACCCGATGAGCACCGCCGCAGGCAGCGCCAGCACCGCCCACCACGACCCGGTCAGCCCCAGGATCGCCATGATCACCAGGAAGGCCGCCGAGTAGGTGGCGCCGCGCAGCAGCGACCAGACCGTCTCCCCCACCGCGGCGTCGGGCGCCGACAGCGGCGTGGCCAGGATGGCGTCGTAGAGCTTCGAGTACCGCAGCTTGAAGAACAGGTTGAACACCGCGTCGTACACGGCGCCGTTCATCGCCGCCGAGGCGAGCAGGCCGGGGGCCACGAACTCCTGGTAGGTCAGCGCCGAGCCCGAGTCGGTGACGACGGAGCCCACCAGACCGCCGACGCCGATCCCGATCGAGAACAGGTAGAAGAACGGCTCGAACAGGCCCGAGACGAACAGCGGCCAGGTGCGGCGGGCGACCAGCAGGTTGCGGTGCACCAGGTACCCGGCCCGCCGCGCGGACAGCGGGTGCAGCGGCACGATCCGCAGCAGCAGCGACTGCCGCGGCGGCGCCAGCGCCTCGGCGGTCACGTGACCAGCCGCCGGCGGAAGGTGCGGGTGGCCAGGGCGACGCCGACCGCGATCCAGAGCAGCAGGTACGCGGTGGACAGCAACGCCTGGCCGGGCTCGAGCGTGCCGAGCGCCAGCCCGCGGGCGAGGGCCACGCCGTGCCAGAGCGGCGTCGCGTAGGCCACCCACTCGAAGAACGCCGGCAGCTGGCTGACCGGGAAGAACGTGCCGCTGAACAGGAACATCGGCACGATCAGGAACCGCTGCAGCGCGGCGAACCCGGTGTCGTTCTCCAGCCGCCCGGCCAGCGCGGTGACCGGCGCCGCGAAGGCCAGCCCGGTGAGCAGCGCGGCCGGGATCGCGAGCACCACCAGCGGGCTGTCGGCCGCCCCGAACAGCACGAGGACGGCGAGGAACAGCGCCGCCGCCGTCGTCACCCGGAACGCCACGTACAGCAGGTGACCGACCAAGAGGTCGCCGACCGCGGTCGGCGTGGCCAGGACCGCCTCGTAGGTCTTGTCCCACTTGATCGCGCCGAGCACCGGATACGTGGACTCGAAGGTGCCGGTCTGCATCGCCGCGGCGGCCAGCAGGCCCGGCGCCAAGAACGCGAGGTAGGTCAGCCCGCCCGGCAGGCCGGAGCCGCGGTCGACCAGCACGCCGAGGGTGAGGCCCATCGCCGCGAGGAACAGCGCCGGCTCCAGCACGCTGCTGATCAGGCTGCTGCGCCAGTAGTGCCGGTAGGCGGTGAGCCGGTGGGCGCAGAACGCCGTGGCGCCCGCGGTGACGACGGCCATGTCAGTCCACCAGCGTCCGGCCGGTCAGCCGGAGGAAGACGTCCTCCAGCGAGCTGCGGCGCACCAGGCTGGACAGCGGGTGCACCCCGGCCGCGGTGACGGCGGCGAGCGCGGCCTCGCCGTCCGGCGCGTAGAGCAGGAGCCGGTCGGGCAGCGCCTCGATCCGCTCCGCGGCGCCCTGCTGCAGGACCGGCGCCAGGGCGTCGACGTACTGCTCCGGGCCGTCGCCGCCCTCGACCATCGGGAAGCGCAGCTCGCAGACCTCGCGGGTCGACCACGTGCGGATCAGCTCCGCGGGCGAGCCCTCGGCGGCGATCCGCCCCTTGTCCATGACCACCAGCCGGTCGCAGAGCTGCTCGGCCTCGTCCATGTAGTGCGTGGTCAGGACGAGCGTCACGCCGCGCTGTTTGAGCCGGTAGAGCCGCTCCCACAGCACGTGCCGGGCCTGCGGGTCCAGCCCGGTGGTGGGCTCGTCGAGCAGGACGACGTCCGGCTCGTTGATCAGCGACCGCGCGATGGTCAGCCGCCGCTTCATGCCGCCCGACAGCGGCTCGACCTTGTCCCCGGCGCGGTCGCCGAGCTGGACGAAGTCGAGCAGCTCGGCCGCGCGGGCCCGCACCGTCGCCCGCGGCAGGCCGAAGTACCGGCCGTAGACCAGCAGGTTCTCCAGAACCGTCAGCTCGAGGTCGAGGTTGTCGGTCTGCGGCACCACGCCCAGGCGGGCGCGGATCGCCGGCCCGTCGGTGACCGGGTCGAGGCCGAGGATGCGCAGCTGACCCGCGGTCGGCGGCGAGACCGCGCCGATCATCCGCATGGTCGAGCTCTTGCCGGCCCCGTTCGGCCCGAGGAACCCGAAGGCCTCGCCCGGCGCCACGTCGACGTCGATGCCGTCGACGGCGGTGAAGTCGCCGAAGCGCTTGACCAGGCCGCGCGCGCTGATCAGGGGGCCGCCGATGCGCACTCCCCGACGGTAACCAGCGCCACCGACAGCCGACGACCGACGTCGCGCCGGCGCGATGTCAGCCCAGGTCGGGGAAGAAGAGCTTCACCTCGCGCGCGGCGGACTCCGGCGAGTCCGAGCCGTGCACGATGTTGGACTGCACCTCGAGCGCGAAGTCGCCGCGGATCGTGCCGGGGGTGGCCTTCACCGGGTCGGTCGCGCCGGCCAGGGCGCGGAACGCCTCGATGGCCCGCGGGCCCTCGACGACCAGCGCAAGCAGCGGGCCGCTGGTGATGAACTCGACCAGCGAGGGGAAGAACGGCCGCTCGCGGTGCTCGGCGTAGTGGGTCTCGGCGACGTCGGCGGTCAGGGTGCGCAGCTCGGCGGCCACCAGGCGCAGGCCCTTGGCCTCGAGCCGGGAGACGACCTCGCCGACCAGGCCGCGGGCGACGCCGTCGGGCTTGACCAGGACCAGGGTGCGCTCAGCAGTGGGTGCGGACACGAGGCGGCAGCGTACGGGACGCCGATCGTCAACCAGGGTTGACAGCGCTGAGTCGTCAACCTACGTTGACAGGCATGGCCTCACCCACCGACGTCACGACGGCCGCCGCCGCGGACGACCCGGACACCGGCCTGCGTGCGGTTCGCGCGATGCGCGAGCTCGCCGATCGGCTCGAGGTGCTCCAGGTCCGCAACGCGCGCGACCGCGGCTGGTCGTGGCAGCAGATCGCCGACGCCCTCGGCGTCACCCGGCAGGCCGTGCACAAGAAGCACGCCCGATCGAGAAGGGATCGCTGAGATGTTCGAACGGTTCACCGCCGAGGCCCGCGAGGTCGTCGTCCGCGCCCAGGAGGAGGCGCGGCACGCCGAGGAGCCGACGATCGACGGCGCGCACCTGCTCCTCGGCGTCGCGTCGGTCGACGGCCCCGGCGGCGCCGTCCTGCGGGCGAGCGGGGTGGACGCCGGCCGGGTGCGGCGGGCGCTCCGGGAGACCGGCGACGACCGGCTGGACGCCGCCGCGCTCGCCGCCCTCGGCATCGACCTCGAGCGGGTCCGCGCGACCGCCGAGGCCGCGTTCGGCGCCGGAGCGCTCGACGACCGCACCCGCGACCGGAAGCGCCGCTCAGGGGGCCACATCCCGTTCACGCCGACCGCCAAGAAATCCCTGGAGCTGTCGCTGAGGGCGGCGATCGGGCGCGGCGACCGGTCGATCGACAGCCGGCACGTGCTGCTCGGCGTGCTGGACGCCGGCGAGCGGCGCACCGACGCCGTCCTCGCCCGCCTCGGCGTCGACCCCGCCGACCTGCGCCGCCGCCTCGAGGCCGACTCGGACGCCGCGTAGGAACGCCGCGTCGGTCAGCCCGTCGCGACCGCGCCGCCCCGGTTGGGCACGAGCTCCACCCAGGTCGCGCCGGGGGCGAGCGCGACCGGGCCGCCGTCCGGACCGGTGAGCACGACCGGGTCGGTGACCGACGCCTTCGACCACCGGACGGCGAGCGTGCGGCCGTCCGCGGCGACGAGCGCGTCCCCGCTGCCGCCGGCGAGCAGCGTCTCGGGCACCGGGGTGCCGATCGCGTCGACGAACGGCGTGTTGACGACGTCGACCCGCAGCACGACGACGTTGGTCGCCCGCAGCTGCCGGCCGTCGGCCTCCACCGCCGGAGCGGCGCCCTCGGTGCGCAGCCAGGCGCCGTCGGGCTGGCTCCAGGTCCAGGTGGGATGGCCGATCGGGGACAGCGTGAGCCGCACCGAGCCGGTGGGGACGCCGACGGCGAGCGGGGTCGACGGCTTGCCCGGCGCGGCGACGGCGAACTGCGGCGCGGGCGGGGCCCGGTGCGCGTCGTCGGCCTGGTCGAGCAGCTGCTGCGGGTTCGCGTAGATGTTGTGCGGGGCGCGCCGGCTGCCGATGCGGTGGAAGCCGCCGGCGCCGGCGTCCTGGCTGATCACCTGGGTCCCCGCCTGGGCGACCGCGTCGATGAAGGGGCGCTGGCCGCCGGAGAACGCGAGCAGGCCGTGCATCGGCGCGACGATCGCCGGGTCCATCGGCCGGACCGAACGGACCGGGCCGATCTCCGGCGGCACGGCCGACTGGTAGACGGCGACGAACCGGGTGATGCCGCCCTCGACGACCTCCTCCCAGACGACGTCGGCGGCGCCGAGGCCGGTCTGCGG
Organism: Geodermatophilus sp. SMS 5-13; assembly: GCF_059428245.1. NCBI lineage: Bacteria > Bacillati > Actinomycetota > Actinomycetes > Geodermatophilales > Geodermatophilaceae > Geodermatophilus > Geodermatophilus sp. SMS 5-13. The sequence continues at coordinate 1,544,909 of NZ_CP165729.1, read as the reverse complement.
GCGCGCATCGACCGAGTTCTCGATCTTGACCGCCAAGGCGGGCCGCTCGACGAGCGCGTCGGTCTGCACCCCGGTCAGCGGCCACAGGACCGGCGGCGGGGGCGGCGGCGGCGGTGGGGTCGTCGTCGGGGCAACGGTGGTCCTGGTCGCGGCGGCGCTGCGCGGCTCCTCGGCGGCGCTGCAGGCGGCGGAGGCGAGGAGCAGCGTCGCGGCGAGCGCGATCACCCCGCGGGGTCGGGCGAGGTGCGGCACGCGGCGGTCCCCCGGTCGTGCGGCGGTCGGGGCCGCGGCGGTTGTGAGCCGCGCCAGACTAGGGCGGCGCGGCGGTCCGGGGCGCCCCGACGCGCGCTACCGCTGGTCCGGCTCGCCCGGGGGCGTCCTGGGCAGGATCGAGCCCAGCAGCTCCTTGCGGACCTGCAGCAGGTACAGCCAGATCAGCGCGAACACGCCGCCGAGCAGCCACATCACGCCGTTGAACAGTCCGGTGAGGACGACGGGCACCTGCAGCGCGGTGCCGATCAGCAGTCCCTGCGGACGGCGCTGCAGCCCGCTGGCCACGAACAGCAGGCCGGCGAGGACGAGCAGGACGGTCAGCCGGAACCCGGTCAGCCCCGGGCCGCTCTGCGCGATGCCGCGGGGCACGAACAGGACGACGATGCCCTCGAGCAGCAGGACCGCGGCGGCGCCGCCGTTGAGCGCCCGGCCGGCGCGGACGGGATCGGGGGCCGTCACGCCTTCGACCCACCCAGCAGGCTGCGGGTCTCCCCCGCCGTGATCACGCTGCCGGTGACCAGCACGCCCGAGCCGCCGAGCGCGTCGTCCGGGCCGGCCTCGGCCAGCTCGATCGCCGACTCCAGCGCCTCCGGCAGCAGCGGGTGCACGCTCACCCGGTCGGCGCCGAAGACGTCGACGGCCAGCGCGCCGAGCTCGTCGGCCGGCATCGCCCGCGGGGAGCTGTTCTGGGTGACCACCAGCTCGGCGCAGATGTCCTCGAGCGCGGCCAGCATGCCGCTGACGTCCTTGCCGTGGACGCAGCCGACCACGCCCACCAGCCGGGTGAAGTCGAAGGACTCCCGGATCGCGGCGACCGTGGCCGCCATGCCGGCCGGGTTGTGCGCCGCGTCGACCAGCACCGTGGGCGAGCTGCGGACCCGCTCCAGCCGGCCCGGCGAGCGGACGGCGGCGAACGCGGCGCGGACGGTCTCGACGTCGATCGGCCCGGTCGACGCCCCGGCGCCGAGGAACGCCTCGACGGCGGCCAGCGCGGTCGCCGCGTTCTGCGCCTGGTGCGCGCCGAACAGCGGCAGGAACAGCTCGTCGTACTGGCCGCCGAGGCCCTGCAGCCGCAGCTGCTGCCCGCCGACGGCGACCGTGCGCTCCAGCACGCCGAACTCGGTGCCCTCGCGGGCCAGGGTCGCCTCGACCTCGACCACCCGGCGGACCAGCGCGTCCAGCGCGGCCGGCTCCTGGTGGGCCACCACCGCGATGGCGTCGCGCTTGATGATCCCGGCCTTCTCGCCGGCGATCGTGCCGACGTCCGGCCCGAGGTACTCCGCGTGGTCCAGCGCCACCGGGGTGACGACGGCGACGCGGGCGTCGACGACGTTGGTCGCGTCCCAGGTGCCGCCCATGCCGACCTCGATGACGGCGACGTCCACCGGCGCGTCGGCGAACAGCGCGTAGGCCATGCCGACCATGACCTCGAAGAAGCTCATCGGGATCTCGCTGCCCGCGTCGACCAGGTCGATGTACGGGGCGATGTCCTGGTAGGTCTCGACGAAGCGCTCGGCGCTGACCGGCTCGCCGTCCAGCACGATGCGCTCGCGGATCGACTGCAGGTGTGGGCTGGTGAACCGGCCGACGCGCAGGCCGAACCCGCGCAGCAGCTCGTCGACCATCCGCGCCGTCGTCGTCTTGCCGTTGGTGCCGGCGACCTGGACGACGGGGTACGCGCGGTGCGGCCCACCGAGCAGGTCGACCAGCGCGTTGATGCGGGTGAGTGACGGCTCGAGCCGGTTCTCCGGCCACCGGGCCAGCAGGGCCTTCTCGACCCGCGCCATCTCGCCGTGCTCGGTCGTGCTCATCGGTGCCCAGGATGCCAGCCCCGGATAGACCGATCGAAGGCCTTCCTACGATGGAGCCCATGGACACCCGCATCGCGACCCCGGCCGGCACCGCCCCGGGAGCCGTGAGCGGCGTACCCGAGAAGCCGTCGCTGGACGGGCTCGAGGAGAAGTGGACGGCCCGCTGGGCGGCCGAGGACACCTACGCCTTCGACCGCGCCGCCGCGCTGGCCGCGCCCCGCGAGCAGACCTACTCGATCGACACCCCGCCGCCGACCGCCAGCGGCTCGCTGCACGTGGGGCACGTGTTCAGCTACACCCACACCGACTTCGTCGCCCGCTACCAGCGGATGCGCGGCAAGCACGTCTTCTACCCGATGGGCTGGGACGACAACGGCCTGCCGACCGAGCGGCGGGTGCAGAACTACTACGGCGTGCGCTGCGACCCGTCGCTGCACTACGACCCGTCGTTCACCCCGCCGGAGAAGCCCGGCAAGGACCAGCAGCCGATCTCGCGCGGCAACTTCGTCGAGCTGTGCATGCGCCTCACCGAGGAGGACGAGCGCGCCTTCGAGCAGCTGTGGCGCCGCGTCGGCCTGTCGGTGGACTGGTCGAACGTGTACCGGACGATCTCGGAGACCTCCCGCGCCACGGCGCAGCGGATGTTCCTGCACAACCTCGCCCGCGGTGAGGCCTACGCGCAGGAGGCGCCGACCCTCTGGGACGTCACCTTCCGCACCGCCGTCGCGCAGGCCGAGCTGGAGGACCGGGAGCGCCCGGGCGCCTACCACCGGATCTCCTTCCACGGCCCCGACGGCCCGGTGCACATCGAGACCACCCGGCCGGAGCTGCTGGCGGCCTGCGTCGCGCTGGTCGCCCACCCGGACGACGAGCGCTACCAGCCCCTGTTCGGGTCCACGGTCCGGACGCCGGTGTTCGGGGTCGAGGTCCCGGTGGTCGCGCACCGCTTGGCCGAGCCGGACAAGGGCTCGGGCATCGCGATGATCTGCACCTTCGGCGACCTCAACGACGTCACCTGGTGGCGCGAGCTGCAGCTGCCCACCCGGGCGATCGTGGGCTGGGACGGCCGGATCGTGGCCGAGGCGCCGGCCGACGTCCCGGCCGGGCCGTTCGCGGAGCTGGCCGGCAAGACCGCGCACGCGGCCCGCGAACGGATGGTCGAGCTGCTGCGCGAGTCCGGCGACCTCGAGGGCGAGCCGAAGCCGATCACGCACCCGGTCAAGTTCTTCGAGAAGGGCGACCGGCCGCTGGAGATCGTGACCACGCGGCAGTGGTACATCCGCAACGGCGGCCGCGACCCCGAGCTGCGGGAGGCGCTGCTGGCGCGGGGGCGGGAGATCCAGTGGATCCCCGAGCACATGAAGCACCGGTACGAGAACTGGGTCGAGGGCCTCAACGGCGACTGGCTGATCAGCCGGCAGCGGTTCTTCGGCGTCCCCTTCCCGGTCTGGTACGCACTCGACACCGAGGGCGAGCCGGACTACTCCGCGCCGATCCTGGCCGCCGAGGAGACGCTGCCGGTCGACCCGTCGTCCGACGTCCCGCCGGGGTTCGACGAGTCGCAGCGCGGCAAGCCGGGCGGGTTCATGGCCGACCCCGACGTCATGGACACCTGGGCGACGTCGTCGCTGTCCCCGCAGGTGGCCTCGGGCTGGGACACCGACCCGGAGCTGTTCGCGCACGTCTTCCCGATGGACCTGCGCCCGCAGGCGCACGACATCATCCGCACCTGGCTGTTCTCGACCGTGGTGCGCTCGCACTACGAGTTCGGCACGGTGCCGTGGTCGCACGCGGCGATCTCCGGCTTCGTCGTCGACCCCGACCGCAAGAAGATGTCGAAGTCGAAGGGCAACGTCGTCACGCCGATCGACGTCCTGGAGCGCTACGGCACCGACGCGGTGCGCTGGCGGGCCGCCGGTGCCCGGCCGGGCGCGGACTCGCCGTTCGACGAAGCGCAGATGAAGGTCGGCCGGCGGCTGGCCATGAAGATCCTCAACGTCGGCAACTTCGTGCTGGGGCTGGGCGCCTCGTCCGGGCTGACCGCCGACCAGGTCACCGAGCCGATCGACCTCGGGCTGCTGGCCGGGCTGGCGGACGTCGTCGACGAGGCGACCGCGGCGATGGAGGCCTACAACTACACCCGCGCGCTCGAGGTGGCGGAGACCTTCTTCTGGTCGTTCTGCGACGACTACGTCGAGCTGGTGAAGTCGCGGGCGTACGGGTCCGGTTCGGCGGCGGAGTCGGCGCAGGCCACGCTGGCGGTGGCGCTGTCGGTGCTGCTGCGGCTGTTCGCGCCGGTGCTGCCGTTCGTCACCGAGGAGGTCTGGTCCTGGTGGCAGAGCGGCTCGGTGCACCGGTCGGCGTGGCCGTCGGCGGGCGAGCTGCCGCGCGGCGGTGACCCGGCCGTGCTGGAGGTCGCCGGGGTGGCGCTGGCCGGTGTCCGCAAGGCCAAGTCCGACGCCAAGGTGTCGATGCGGGCCGACGTCGAGTCGGCGACGGTGACCGCCCCGGCCGCGCAGGTGCCGCTGGTCGAGGCCGCCCGCTCCGACCTGGTCGACGCGGGCCGGATCGCCTCGCTGTCGGTCGTCGCCGGCGAGGGCGAGCTCACCGTCGACGTCGTCCTCGCCCCCGTCGAGGGCTGACCGCGGCCCCTCGGGGCCGATCAGTATCCGTCGATGGCGCACTCCGTCGCGTGGAGTGCGCCATCGACGCACATCGTCGCCGGGTCCACAGCGGGCCGGCGCTTCCACAGATGCGTGCGGCCGCAAGATTCCGGCCGGCCACCGAGCCAGCGTGGCGTCGTGGCACACGACCTGGCGGCCCTCGTCGGCCGCGACGGCGCGATCGCGGTCCGCGATCTCCTGACCCACGTGGACCGGCACACCGTCGCCCGGTGGATCCGGACCGGGCGGTTGTTCCGGCCGCATCCCGGCATCGTCGCCCTCCCCGAGCGCTTCGACGACTGGCACACCCGAGCGCTCGCCGGCGTGCTGGCCACCCGCGGGGCGCTGAGCCACACGTCCGCCCTGGCCCTCTGGCGTCTCGCTCCCAGGTCGGGGCCGGTGCACATCTCGGTGCCCTTCGGTCGCCGGGCGGTGACGTCCGGAGGACTCGTCGTCCACCGAGTCCGCCAATTCCGTCCGGATCGGATCGGCGGCCTGCCGGTCACCGACATCCCGCGCGCACTGGTCGACACCTGGGGGCTCGCGTTCGGTGCCTCGGGCCGCCGTCGCGACGTCGAGCTGGCCCGCGGCGCGGTCATCGGCAGCCTGCGTGATGGACGGACGACGGCCGACCTGCTGCGCGAGGAGCTGGCCTTCCGGCCGACCCTCCCGGGACGCCGGCAGCTGGTGGCCCTCGCCGGCCTGGTGGAGAAGGGCTGCCACAGCGAGCTGGAGATCTGGGGGGTCCGCGACGTGCTGCGCGGACCGGGCATGCCGCGGTTCGTGCAGCAGCACCCCGTCGTCCTGCCGTTCGCGACCGTTCACCTCGATGCGGCGATCCCCGAGCTGAAGATCGCGATCGAGCTGGACGGTGCCGCGTTCCACGGCTCCCCCGAGGACCGGGAGCGGGACACCCGCCGGGACGTCGCACTGGCCGCGCTGGGCTGGGTCGTACTTCGATTCAGCTATCGGCGGCTGACGACGGAGCCGGACACCTGCCGGCGGGAGATCCTCCGGGTCTGCGCGGCGAGGCGGCAGGTGTTGTCCACCCGAGGATGATGTGCGGATCCGGCGCGCTCCCGACGAAGAAGTGCGCCGTCGACGCACACTGATCCAGAAGCGCGAGCGGCCCGCCCCCTGCCGGGGACGGGCCGCTCGATGCGTGACGGGTCAGGCGCTCTTCTCGCGGGGGGCGCGGGCGGGCTTGCGCGGCACGATCGTCGGGTTGACGTGCTCGAGCACGACCTCCTTGGTGATCACCACGGTGGCGACGTCGTCCCGGCTGGGGACGTCGTACATCACCGACTGGAGTACCTCCTCCATGATCGCGCGCAGCCCGCGGGCGCCGGTGCCGCGGAGGATGGCCTGGTCGGCGATCGCCTCGAGGGCGTCGTCGGTGAACTCCAGGTCCACCCCGTCGAGCTCGAAGAGCTTCCGGTACTGGCGCACCAGGGCGTTCTTCGGCTCGGTGAGGATGCTGATCAGCGCCGGCCGGTCCAGCGCCTGGACGCTGGTGATCACCGGCAGCCGGCCGATGAACTCGGGGATCATGCCGAACTTCAGCAGGTCCTCGGGCATGACCTCGGCGAAGGCGTTGGCCTCCTCGATCTCCTTCTTGCCGCGGATCTCGGCGCCGAAGCCGATGCCCTGCTTGCCGATCCGCTGCTCGATGACCTTCTCCAGGCCGGCGAACGCACCGCCCACGATGAACAGCACGTTCGTCGTGTCGATCTGGATGAACTCCTGGTGCGGGTGCTTGCGGCCGCCCTGCGGGGGCACCGACGCCGTCGTTCCCTCGAGGATCTTCAGCAGCGCCTGCTGCACGCCCTCACCGGAGACGTCGCGGGTGATCGACGGGTTCTCGCTCTTGCGGGCGATCTTGTCGACCTCGTCGATGTAGATGATCCCGGTCTCGGCGCGCTTGACGTCGTAGTCGGCCGCCTGGATCAGCTTGAGGAGGATGTTCTCGACGTCCTCACCGACGTAGCCGGCCTCGGTGAGCGCGGTGGCGTCGGCGATCGCGAACGGCACGTTGAGCATCCGGGCAAGGGTCTGCGCCAGGTGCGTCTTGCCGCAGCCGGTCGGGCCCATCAGCAGGATGTTGGACTTGGCCAGCTCGACCGAGTCGTCCCGGCTGCCGCGCTCACCGCCGGCCTGGATCCGCTTGTAGTGGTTGTAGACGGCGACCGAGAGCGTCCGCTTGGCCTTGTCCTGGCCGATCACGTACTGCTCGAGGAAGTCGTGGATCTCCTTCGGCTTCGGCAGCTCGTCGAACTTCAGGTCCGAGGACTCCGAGAGCTCTTCCTCGATGATCTCGTTGCAGAGGTCGATGCACTCGTCGCAGATGTAGACCCCGGGGCCCGCGATGAGCTTCTTGACCTGCTTCTGGCTCTTCCCGCAGAAAGAGCACTTGAGCAGGTCACCGCTCTCACCGATTCGTGCCACGTGATGACCTCCACCTCGGATTCAGGGCCTGGGAAGTGCCCCATCTGTGCATGTCGTGGTGCTGCGCCCCGTGCCCGGCCTCGCTCTGGCGGTCCGCCCCACGAGGCTCTCCTCCCGGCAGTTCCAACCGGGGATCGGGCGCTCGCCGACCGTACCTGTCGCCACGGACCCGAGAGGGCAATGACGCACCCGCTCGAACCACATCCGTCGCCTGTGCTCCCTGCGCCCCTGAACGGTACGGGCCGAGGGTGCGACACGCGCAAGCCTTCGGCCCGTCCCGTTTCGGAGCTACGCCGGAAGCGCGTTCAGCTTCCGGCTCTGGATGACCTCGTCGACGATGCCGTAGGCCTTCGCCTCCTCGGCCGTGAGGATCTTGTCGCGCTCGATGTCGGTGCGGACCTGCTCGACCGTCTGGCCGGTGTGCCGCGCCAGGATGTCCTCCATCTGCGACCGCACCCGCTGGATCTCCGCGGCGTGGATCTCCAGGTCGGACACCTGGCCGCCGGACTCGCCGGAGGGCTGGTGGATGAGCACCCGCGAGTACGGCAGCGCCAGCCGCTTGCCCGGCGTGCCGGCCGCGAGCAGGACGGCGGCGGCGGAGGCCGCCTGGCCCATGCAGACGGTCTGGATGTCCGGGCGGACGAACATCATCGTGTCGTAGATGGCCATGAGCGACGTGAACGAGCCGCCGGGCGAGTTGATGTAGATCGTGATGTCGCGGTCCGGGTCGGCGGACTCCAGCGTGATCAGCTGGGCCATGACGTCGTTGGCCGAGGCGTCGTCGATCTGCACCCCGAGGAAGATGATCCGCTCCTCGAAGAGCTTGTTGTACGGGTTGCTCTCCTTCATGCCGTAGCTCGTGCGCTCCACGAAGGAGGGCAGGATGTAGCGGCTGGAGGGCATCTGGAAGCTCATGTCGGTGTCCTCCGTGCTCAGTTGTCGGTGACCGGGTTGGCGCTGTCGGTCATGGCGGCGCGGCTGACCACGTGGTCGACGAAGCCGTACTCGAGGGCCTCCTGGGCGGTGAACCAGCGGTCGCGGTCGGAGTCCTTGTTGATCTGCTCCACCGTCTGGCCGGTGTGGAAGGCCTGCAGCTCGTTGAGCTCGCGCTTCGTCCGGCGGAACAGGTCGGCCTGGATGGCGATGTCGGACGCGGTGCCGCCGACGCCGGCCGAGGGCTGGTGCATCATGATCCGCGCGTGCGGCAGGGCGTAGCGCTTGCCCTTGGTGCCGGCGGTGAGCAGGAACTGTCCCATCGAGGCCGCCAGCCCCATGCCGTAGGTGGCCACGTCGCAGTCGATGAACTGCATCGTGTCGTAGATCGCCATGCCGGCCGTCACCGAGCCGCCGGGCGAGTTGATGTAGAGGTGGATGTCGCGCTTGGGGTCCTCGGCCGACAGCAGCAGCATCTGGGCCGCGAGCTGGTTGGCGATGACGTCGTCGACCTGGCTGCCGAGGAAGATGATCCGCTCGCGCAGCAGGCGCTCGTAGACCGAGTCGTTGAGATTCATCCCTCCGGCAGCGGCGCGCAGCAGGGGCGCGCCCGCCGGGTTCGGGTGGGTGCTCACGGGTGGAAAGACCTCCGTAGAACTGTGTGCGCAGTCGGTCTCGGTGGACGGATGGCTCGTCGGGATCGGCCCGGATCGGGCGCCCGCCGGGCGGTACCCGCCGGGATTCGCCTGAGTCCTGTCGACCCTAACGCGCGTCCGGACGGCGGCAGTCCTCCGCAGGCCGGTGTTCGCCGTGGGCGCAGCGATCCGCCCGCGAAAACGCCGACGCCGTCCCACCCGGGTCGGGGTGGGACGGCGTCGGCGTCACGTGCGGGGGCGGATCTACGCCTTGCCGGTCTCCTCGACCGACCCGTCCTCGTTGACCACGAGGTCGGCCTCGACGTCGTCGTCGACCTCCTCCATGATCACCTGCGGCTCCGCCGGCTGCGGGCGCAGCGCCTCGAGGTCGACGACGTTGCCGGACTCGTCCTTGATCGTCGTCTGCTCCAGCAGCTGGGCCAGCGCCTTGGTGCGGCGGACGTCGGCGACGAACTCGGCGATGTTGCCGCCCTGCTGCAGCTGCTGGGCGTACTGCTCCGGGCTCATCCGGTTGCGCTGCGCCTGGGCGATGATCTGCGCGGAGAGGTCGTCGTTGTCGACGGTGATCTCCCGGGCGTCGGCGATCGCGTCGAGGATGAACTGGGTGCGGACCGCCTGCTCCACGTTCTTCCGGACGTCGGCGTCGTAGGCCTCGCGGTCCTCGACGCCGGCGGCCTGGAAGTAGGCGTCCCAGTCCATGCCGGCCTGGGCCAGCTCGCGTTCCAGCGCCTGGCCGCGCCACTCGACCTCGCGCTCGACGAGGTTCTCCGGCACCGGCACCTCGATCGTCTCGATCAGGTGCTCGACCAGCTTGTCGCGGGCCTGCGCGCCCTGCTGCATCGTCTTGACCCGCTGCAGCCGGGTGCGGACGTCCTCGCGCAGCTCCTCGAGCGTGTCGAACTCGCTGGCGGTGGAGGCGAAGTCGTCGTCCAGCTCCGGCAGCTCCTTGGCCTTCACCGAGCGCACGGTGACGGTGACCTCGGCCTCTTCGCCGGCGTCCGGACCGCTGAGCAGCGGGGTGGTGAACGTCTTCGACTCGTCGGCCGACAGCCCGCGGACGGCGTCGTCCAGGCCGGCCATGAGCTGGCCGGAGCCGACCTCGTAGGACATGCCGGTCGTGGTGCCGTCCTCGAGGACCTCGCCGTTCAGCGTCGCCTCGAGGTCGAGGGAGACGTAGTCGCCGTCCTCGGCGGCGCGCTCGACGCCGGTGAGCATGGCGAAACGCTCGCGCATGACCGAGACCTGCTGGTCGATCTCCTCGTCGGCGACCTCGACGTCGTCGACGGTGACGGTCAGCTCCTCGAGGGAGGGCAGCTCGACCTGCGGGGCGACGTCGACCTCGGCGGTGAAGGCCAGGGTCTCGTTGTCGTCGAGGCGGGTGACCTCGATGTCGGGCTGGCCGAGCACCCGGACCTGGTTCTCGCGGACGACCTCGGAGTAGACCTCCGGGATCGCGTGCTGGACGACCTGCTCCAGCACGACGGGGCGGCCGATGCGCTGGTCGAGGATCCGGTTCGGCACCTTGCCGGGGCGGAAGCCGGGCACGCGCACCTGGCGACCGAGCTCCTTGTAGACCTCACCGAAGGCGTGGTTCAGGTCGCCCCACGGCACCTCGATCGCCATCCGGACCCGCGTGGGGCCGAGTTCCTCGATGGTGCTCTTCACAGCGGCAGTGCTCCTCGGTCGCAGCGGGGGTGGGCGCCTCGCGGGCATGGAGGCGCCGGGTCGGTCCACGAGTCTAGAGACGTCGCGGAGGTGGCCGGGGTGGCGGGATGTGAGCCCGCTGCACCCCCGCGATCACGTCGGGGTGGCGGGATTTGAACCCACGGCCCCCCGCTCCCAAAGCGGGTGCGCTACCAAGCTGCGCCACACCCCGTGGCCGCTGCGAGTGTAGGCGGGGACGGCGCCGCGCAGCCGTGACGGCCGGGGACGGCGCTCCTATCGTTGCCGGATGGCGCGCCTCGAGGTGGGCGGGCCGGTCCTCGCCGAGGCCCGGGAGCTGTTCGACGCCTACCGCTGGCGGGACTGCGTCGCGCTGCTGAGCGAGGCGGACGGGCAGATCCCGCTGGACGGCGACGCTCTGGTGCTGCTGGGCGAGGCCGCGTACCTGATCGGCGCCGACGAGCAGGCCGTGACGGCGCTCGGCCGGGGCTACCAGTGGTTCCTCCGCGCCGGCGACGTCCCCGCCGCGGCCCTCTGCGCGCTCTGGGACTGCTTCGCCCTGGAGAACGCGGGCGACCTGGTGCGCTCGCGCGCCTGGGGCGCCCGGGCGGAGCAGCTCGTCGAGGAGCACGGCCTCGCCGGCAGCGCGGCCGGGGGGTGGCTGCTCTCCCGCCGCAGTCACGAACTGCTCGTCGAGGAGCGGGTCGAGGAGGCGCTGGCCACCGCGCGCGAGGGCGAGCGGGTCGCGCTGGCGGTCGGCGTACCCGACGCGGCGGCGCTGTCCCGGCTGACCATCGGCTTCGCGCTGCTGTTGCAGGGCGAGCGCGCCGCGTCGATCCGCGTGTTCGACGAGGTCATGCTCTCGGTGTCGTCGGACGAGACCTCGCCGATCGTGGTGGGCATCTGCTATTGCGTCTCGGTCGCGGCATGCGTGCTGCAGCGCGACGTCGTCCGGGCCCGGTCGTGGACGGCGACGCTGGACCGCTGGGTCGCGGCCCGCCCCGACCTCGTCGCCTACCGCGGCACCTGTCTGGTCCACCGCGCGCAGCTGTCCACCCTCGGCGGCAACTGGGCGGGCGCGCTGGGCGAGGCGGCCACCGCCCTGGACCTGCTGGAGGGGACCCCCGCGGCCGGCTCGGCGGCCTACCAGCTCGGCGAGGTGCACCGGCTGATGGGGCGCGAGCGCGAGGCGGAGGACGCCTACCGCCGGGCCAACGCGCTCGGGGTCCAGCCGGAGCCGGGGTTGTCCCGGCTGCGCGTCGCCCAGGGCCGGGCGGAGGCGGCGTGCCGCACCCTGCGGCGCCTGTGCGACGAACCCCGGTCCCCCGAGGACCGGGCCGAGCTGCTCGCCGCCCGGGTGGAGGCCGAGCTCGCCCTGGACGACGTCCCGGCCGCGACCGCCACGGCCGCCGAGCTGCGCGCGATCACCGACCAGCTGGCCGCTCCCCTGCTCTCGGCGCTCGCCGACCAGGCCGAGGGGGCGGTGCTGCTCGCCGCCGGCCGTCCCGGCGACGCCCTGGGGGCGGTGCGCACCGCGCAACAGCGGTGGACCGAGCTCGACCTGCCGCACCCCTGCGCGCAGGTCCGCGTGCTGGCCGGGCGGTGCCTGCGGGCGCTGGGGGACGCGGAGTCGGCCGACCTGGAGTTCGAGGCCGCCCGGGAGTGCTTCGAGCGGCTGGGCGCCGCGCCGGACCTCGCCCGCGTGGACGGGCTCGCCGCCGCCGGCCGGCGGAGCCGACCGGGCGGGCTCACCGACCGGGAGGTGGAGGTGCTCCGGCTGGTCGCCGCGGGGCACACCAACCGCACGATCGCGAACCGGCTCTGCCTGAGCGAGAAGACCGTCGCCCGGCACCTGGCCAACATCTACGCCAAGCTCGGCGTCCCCTCCCGGGCCGCCGCGACCGCCTACGCGTACGACCACGGCTTGGTCTGAGTGCACAGTTCTACCCACGCGCCGACCAGCGCGGATGCACGGTTCGGTCGACGCGGCGGCACCCCCGCGCAGCCCAGGCTTCTCCTCCATGACGACCACCCAGCACTCCCCCGTCGAGCCGGCCGAGCAGCACCCCGAGCGGCTCGGCACCGTGATCATCGGCGCCGGCCAGACCGGCCTCGCCACCGCGTACTTCCTCGGTCGCGCCGGCGTTCCCTGCGTCGTCCTCGACGAGCACCGGCGCGTCGGCGACCAGTGGCGGCAGCGCTACGACTCGCTGCTGCTCAACACCCCGGCCCGGTACGACGGGCTGCCCGGCATGCCCTTCGCGGCGGCCCGGGGCAGCTACCCGAGCGGCGCCGAGATGGGCGACCACCTGGAGCGCTACGTCGCGCAGATCGGCATCGACGTGCACGGCGGCGTCGCCGTCCGGACCGTCGACCGGCAGGCCGACGGCACGTGGCGACTGACCACGAGCGACGGCGACCTCGTCGCCGAGAACGTCGTGGTCGCCTGCGGGGCCGAGCAGGTCCCGAACGTGCCGGACTGCGCCGCCGACCTCGACCCCGGCATCCGGCAGCTGCACTCGTCGGGCTACCGCAATCCCGGCCAGCTGCTGCCCGGGCCGGTGCTCGTCGTCGGGGCCGGCCAGTCCGGTGCCGACCTCGCGCTGGAGATCGTGCGGGCCGGCCACGAGACGTGGCTGGCCGGGCGGGCGATGCCGGAGGTGCCGGTGCCGTGGGGGTCGCGCCGGTTGCGGCTCGGCGCGCCGGTGCTGTTCTTCCTGGCCAAGCACGTGTTCACGGTCAGGACGCCGATCGGACGGCGGATGCAGCCGGAGATCCGCAGGGGCGGCGCTCCCCTGCTCCGGGTCCGCCGCGCCGACCTGTCCGCCGCCGGCGTGCACCTGGTCGAGGCGCGCGCGGCCGGGTCCGACGACGGACGGCCGGTGCTGGACGACGGCACCGTGCTCGACGTCGCCAACGTCGTCTGGTGCACCGGCTTCCGGCAGGAGTTCGGGCTCGTGCGGCCGGACCCCACCGGGGACGACGGCTACCCGCGCGGCGACTGCGGCATCGTCGAGGACCTGCCGGGCCTCTACTACGTCGGCCTGCTGTTCCAGACCGCGTTCGCGTCGATGCTCGTCGCCGGCGCGGGCCTGGACGCGAAGCGGATCGCGGCACACATCGCCGCCCGCGTCCGCCGCTGAGCTACGCGGACACGGGAGGACGGCGGTCCGCCCAGGGCGCGGCTTCTTCCAGCGCCGCTGCCACGCGCACCAGCACGTCCTCCCGGCCGTAGGCGGCGACCAGCTGCACGCCGACCGGCAGGCCGTCGTCGGTCCAGTGCAGCGGCAGGCTGATCGCCGGCTGCCCGGTGACGTTGAACTGCGCGGTGTACGGGATGAAGCTGTTGATCCGCCGGCCCTCCTGCTCGGGGCCCTCCGCGGTGAACCAGCCGAGCTCGGGCGGCGGCGCCCCGACCGTCGGCGTCACGAGCAGGTCGACGCCCCCGTCGTCCCAGAACGCGGCCATCCGGCGCACCCACTGCCCCAGCCAGGCCCGCGCGCCGAGGTAGTCGGTGGCCGGCATCTGGGCGCCGACCGAGCGGTAGACCTGGTTGCGCGGCTCGAGCTCGTCGTCGGTGATCGGGCGGCCGAGCGCACGCTCGAAGGCCGAGATCGTCAGCGCGGTGTCCCCGGCGATGGTGGCGACGAAGAAGCGGGAGAACAGCTCGTCGAACATGCCGTCGGGCGTGCCGGTCCCGACCGCGCAGCCGAGGTCCTCGAGCAGCCGGCCGGCGTGCTCCAGCGCGGCCCGGCAGTGCGGGGAGCTGAGGTAGGCCTCGGGCGGGTCGGTGTCGAGCAGCGCGACCTTCAGCCGGCCGACCGGGGCGCCGACCTCCTCGGCCAGCGGGCGGGGCAGCGGCGGGGCCCAGTAGGGGTCGCCGGGCATCGGCCGGCCGATCGCGTCGAGCGCGGCCGCGGTGTCGCGGACCGACCGCGTGACGACGCCGTCGATGGTCGCCCCGGCCCAGCCCTCGCCGATGTCCGGCCCCTGGCTGACCCGGGCGCGGGTCGGCTTGAGCCCGACCAGCCCGCACTCGCTGGCGGGGATGCGGATCGAGCCGCCGCCGTCGTTGGCGTGCGCGAGCGGCACCAGCCCGGCGGCCACCGCGGCCGCCGAGCCGCCGCTCGACCCGCCGGTGGAGTGCCGCGGGTTCCACGGGTTGCGGGCGGGCGGGTTGCACGCCGGCTCGGTGGTGACCGTCGTCCCGAGCTCGGGCACGTTGGTGCGGCCGAGCGCGACGAACCCGGCCTCCCGGAACAGCCGGCCCAGGTAGCTGTCGGTCGGCCAGCGGACGCCGGCGAGGAACGACGTCCCGTAGCGGGTCTCGTCGCCGGCGACGTGGCAGCCGAGGTCCTTGAGCAGCATCGGCACGCCGCGGAACGGCCCGTCCGGCAGGTCGCCGGCCGCCTCGGCGCGGGCCGCGTCGAACCGCTCGCGGATCACGGCGTCCAGCTGCGGGTTCACCTTCTCGATCCGCGCGATCGCCGCCTCGACCAGCTCGGCCGGGCTCGCCTCGCCGGTCCGCACCAGTTCCGCCTGCGCCGTCGCGTCCAGCCACGTGGTCTCCGTCACGGTGCGGACCGTATCGGCCGCCGTCCCCACCCTTGCCTGGCACCCGCCCGGCGGGTCAGCCGACCGGCTGGGCCGTGCGAGCCACCTCGAGGACCGCCTCCGCGGCGCGGCCCGCGCCCGGGTACTGCGCGTAGGCCTGCTGCAGTTCGCGGGCCCGGGTCCGGTAGGACGGCGCGGCGAGGACGTCGGCGACGCTGTCGCGGACCTGCGCGGCGGAGGGCGTGTCGGTGCGCACCGCGATCCCCACCCCGGCCCAGGTGACGCGGGCGGAGACCTCCATCTTGTCCTCGGTCATGCCGGCGACGACCAGCGGGACGCCGTTGGCCAGCGCCAGCTGCACGCCGCCGTACCCGCCGTTGGTGACCATCACGTCGACCAGCGGCAGCAGCTCGCCGAACGGCACGAAGGGCGTCATCCGCACGTTCGCCGGCCGGTCCGCGGGCGCCACCACGTCGTCCGGGTCGTGGCCGACCGTCGTCACGACGACCAGGGGCTCGCCGCCACCCAGCCCCTCGATCGCGGGCAGGATCAGGTTCGCCGGGTCGGTGGCGATCGTGCCCTGGGTGACCAGCACGACCGGGCGGCCGGCGGCCTTCGCGTCGAGGACGTCGTCCCACCAGGCCGGCGGCGTCCAGCCGGCGGCCGGCCCCGGCAGGAACGGACCGACGAACTCGACCGTCTCCGGCAGGTCCGACCGCGGGTACTCGAACTGCGGCACGCTGGGCACGAGGTACCGCGATGCGACCTCCGAGCCCCAGTCCATGAAGTAGGAGCTCCGCCGGGGCAGCCCGAGCCGCTCGAGCACCTGCTCGGCGGCGCGCTGGGGCGCGGCGAAGACGACGTTGCGCAGCGCCCAGTTCAGCGTCCGGTTGCGCAGCCGCGACCCGGGCAGCAGCCCGGTGCCGAACGGCGGGGCGTCCACGCTGGTGATGCCCAGCGGCGAGACGGAGAAGACGACGCTCGGGATGCCGCGCCGCGCCCCGGCCAGCGGGCCGGCCATGAACCCCTGCTCGGCGACGACGACGTCGGGCCGGAACTCGTCGAGGACGCGGTCGATCTCCTCGACCCACGCGGGGATCGGCTGGACGAAGATCTCCATGATCGCCCACTTGAGGGTGGACAGCCCGGGCTTGCGGCCGGCCTTGTTGGCGCGCTGGTCGATGGTGGTGTCGTCGAAGTCGAGGCCGGGGTCCATCCGGTAGATCCGCGCGCCGGTGCGGGCGACCTCGGCCTCGTAGTTGGCGCCGCTGTACCAGGCGACCTCGTGACCGGCCGCGATCAGCGCGGTCGCGATCGGCAGGCCGGGGCGCAGGTGGCCGGCCATCGGCATGGTGGTGAACAGGATGCGGGACATGGCGTGCTCCTCGGGTCGCTGCGGTGTGGTCGGCACCGTGCGCGGAGTCCCTTGACGCCCGCTCGACGCGCCGCGACCCTGACTCGACCCCCGCTGAACGCGCAGGTCAGGAGGTGCGGTGATCTTCGGCGTGCTCGGCGTCATCGAGGCGCGCCCGTTCCCGTCCAGCCCGCCGATCGACCTGGGCAGCCCGCTGCAGCGGGTGCTGCTGGGCCTGCTGCTCACCGAGGCCGACCGGTCGGTCTCCTTCGACCGGATCGTCGACGAGCTGTGGGGCGAGGCGCCGCCCACCGACCCCGAGGCGTCGCTGCACACCTACGTCTCCCGGCTGCGGCGGGCGCTCGAGCCGGGGCGCGCAGCGGGCGAGCCGCCGCGGCTGCTGCTGCGCACGCCGGCGGGCTACCGGCTGGCCGTGGCCCCGGACGCCGTGGACGCCGGCCGGTTCGCCGGGCTCGCCGCGCTGGCGCGCAGCAGGCTCGCGGCCGGGGACGCCGCCGGCGCGCTGGCCCCGGCCGACGAGGCGCTGGCGCTCTGGCGCGGCACCGTTCTCGAGGACGCCGGCGACCGCGAGTTCGCCGTCCGGGCGCGGGACCGGCTCGAGGAGCTGCGGCTGGCCTGCCGGGAGGACCGGCTGGCGGCGCTGCTCGCGCTGGGCCGTTCCGCCGAGGCGGCCGCCGACGCCGAGGCGCTGGTGGCCGAGACCCCGCTGCGGGAGCGGCCGTGGGTGCTGCTCGTCGACGCGCTCGTCGCGGCCGGCCGGACCGCGGACGCGCTGGCCCGCTACACCGACGTCCACCGGCTGATGGACGACGAGCTCGGGGTCGCGCCCGGCCCGGCGCTGCGAGCCGCGCAGGCGCGGGCGCTCGCGGCCGGTGACCAGCCGGCGCCGGAGCCGGAGGACGAGCGCCCGTCGCTGGTCGGCCGGACACGCGAGCTCGGCGTCCTGCGCGGGCTCGTGGCCGGGCTGCCGCGGTCGGGTCCGCGGTTCGTGCTGCTCGACGGCGAGCCCGGGATCGGCAAGAGCCGGCTGGCCGCGGAGCTGACCGCGGTCGCCGAGGGGGCCGCGGTCGCCTGGGGCCGCTGCCACGAGGACGACGACTCCCCCGCGCTGTGGCCGTGGCGCCAGATCGTGGCCGCGCTGGGTGGTGAGCTCACCGGACCCGAGGACGGCGCCTTCGCCGCCTTCGAGCGGGTGCTGACCGCGCTGGTGACGGCGTCGGCGCGGGCGAGCGTGGTGGTGGTCGTCGACGACCTGCACTGGGCCGACCCGGCGTCGCTGCGGCTGCTGTCGTTCCTGGCGGTGGAACTGCAGCACGGTCCGATCGCGGTGGTGTGCACCTGCCGGACCGACGTCCGCGACCCGGGGCTGGCGCAGGTGCGGGCGACGCTGGCCCGCACCGCCGGCTTCGCCTCGGTGACCCTCGGGCCGCTGGAGCCGGGCGAGACCGCGCGGCTGGTGCGGCGGGTCGCCGAGGGGCTCGACGAGCGGGCCGCGGCCGACCTGCACGAGCGCTCCGGAGGCAACCCGTTCTTCGCGGCCGAGCTCGCGCGGGTGGCGGGTGACGCCGTTCCCCCGGGTGTGCGCGACGTCGTCGACCGCCGGCTCGCCCGCCTGCCCGAGGGGGCGCGGGCGGTGCTGCGGCTGGCGGCGGCGGCCGGGCAGCGCTTCGACGTCGTCCTGCTGCAGCGGGCTACCGGCACGGACGACGACGATGAGCTGCTCGACGCGCTGGACGCGGCGCAGACCGCCGACCTGGTACGGCCGGCAGGACCGGGCCGGCTGGCGTTCGCGCACGCGCTGGTCCGCGACTCGCTGCTCGCGGAGGTGCCGGAGCTGCGCCGCAGCCGGCTGCACGCCCGGCTGGCCGCCGCCCTGCCGGCCACCGCGGACCCGTTCGAGCGGGCGCACCACCTGGTCGCCGGCCGCCCGTTCACCGACGCCCGGGAGACGGTGGCCGCCTGCGCCGCAGCCGCGACCCGCGCCGGGCTGGACCACGCGCACGAGACCGCGGCCCGCTGGTGGGAGCGGGCGCTGGAGGCGCTGGACGCCGATCCGGCGCCCGCCCAGCGGCAGGACCTGCTGCTGCGCGCCGGGACGTCGATGGCGCGGGCGGGCTCGTGGGCCGCTGCGCAGCGGCTGCTCGGCGACGCGATCGGCTCGGCGCTGGCCCGGGACGACGTGGCCAGTGCGGGGACCGCCGCGGATCAGCTCTCGACCATCGGCGGCCTGTGGTTCCCGGTGGAGTACGAGACGTATCCGGAGCGGCTGGTGGAGCGGCTGGAGTCCGTGGTCGCCGCGGCGGCCGACGACGACGCCGCCCGGGTCCGCGCCCTGGCCGCGCTGGCCACGTACTGCCACTACGGCCCGGACCGCGGCCGGGGGCTGCGCGAGGCGTCGCGCGCCCTGACCACTGCACGGAGGAGTGGGCGCGCCGACCTGCTGGCCACCGCGCTGCTCGGCAAGCTCGCGGCCGCCTGGCTGCCGGGGCACGAGCGGGCGCTGATCGACACGGCGACCGAGCTGCTGGGGCTGCTCGACGAGCGCGAGCGCCCGGAGTCCGTGGTGATCGCGCTGGCCCGGCGCGGCGTCGGCCGGCTGGTGCTGGGCGACGCGGAGGGCGACGAGGCCGACCTGTCCCGGGCGTGGGAGATCGCCGAGCAGCACGAGCTGCCGCTGGTCCAGTCGCAGCTGCTCAGCTTCCGGGCGGCGCGAGCGATGCTCGGCGGCGCCTACGACGTCGCGCTGGAGCTGATCGACCGCGCCTGGGCGCTCACCCAGCGGACCCAGCTGTACGCGCAGACGCGCACCGACGTCGTGACGCGCTCCTTCGTCTGGATCGACCAGGGCTGCCTGCCGGAGCGGCTGGCGGCACTGCCGCCGGAGGTCGCGGGCTTCGAGCCGACGGCGGGCTCGGCGCTGCTCACGGCGCTGGCCCTGCTGCAGGCCGGCCAGCCGGCCGCTGCGGCCGCGACCATGGCGTCGGTGAACGGGTTCGCGCCCTTCCCGCCGCAGTGGGACTCGCTGTCGCTGACCTGCTGGCAGGCGCTGATCGCGGCCGAGCTCGTGCCGTCGGTGGGGTTGGCCCCCGCGGTGCCCGCGGCCGTGGCGGACCGGCTGCTGCCCTTCGCCGGCCAGCTCGCCATCCAGGGCGGGATCGGCGCGCTCGGGCCGGTCGGCGTCTACCTGGGCATGGCGGAAGCGGCCGCCGGGCGCGCGGCTTCGGCCGAGGCGCACCTGCGGGAGGCGATCGACACCGCGGAGCGGCTCGGCCTGCGGCCGGCGGAGGCGCGGGGCCGGCTCGCGCTCGCCGAGCTGCTGGCGTCGCGTGGGGAGCGGACGGCGTCCGCCGGGGAGGCCGCGCTGGCTCTCGAGGTGGCGCGGGAGATCGGCATGCGGCTCGTCGCCCGCCGCGCGGAGCAGCTCGCCCACGAGTGAGCGTCGGTGCACGCGGATCCGGAACCCGGTCGCCGCTCGTACCGTTCTCGGGAGGGCCGCTGTGCCCGTCGCCCGTTCTGCTCGAAGCCCTGGGAGAGCCCGATGATGGAGTTCCTGGCCGTTCTCGCCAGTGGCGTCCTGCTGTTCGTCTGCCTGCTCGTCACGATCGTGTGGCTGACGGTGCGCCGGGTCCGGCGCAGCCGGCTGGTCGCGACGGCGACGCAGGCGATCGCCGACGGCACGCTCGCCCTCACCGCGGCCCGGCTGCGCCCCACGCCGAACCGCGCCGCGGCGCTGCAGGCGGTCCGCATCTCCCGCGAGCAGCGGCTGCTCCGGCTGCGGGTGGTCGAGGCGCAGCGGGCCGGCGTCCACCTCGGTGACGTCCCGGCGCTGCTCCCCCGGCTGGAGGCGGAAGGACGACGGCTGCGAGCCGGGCTGGGCCAGCTCGTCGGCTCGACCGCGGCCGGGCACGAGCTGCGGGCTCAGGCCGACCGTCACCTGGCCACCCTCGCCGACGTGAGTGAGGCCGTCGCGGCGGCATCGCGCGTGCCGACGGCGGACTCGGCCCTGGCCCGCGACGCCGAGGAGGCGGCCCTGGGCCTGCGGCTGCACGCTGCCGCCTACACCGAACTGATGGCGAACGGCGGCCAGCCGCATGCCGTGGGCCGCAAGGGATCCCCGGCCGATGCCTTGTAGCCATGGCGTCGCGCCCGTCGGCAGAGCCGCGACTGCCCGCGCTAACCTCTAACCGGACTGGCGTCCCGGCCGATCGCGATCGGTAGGGACGCTTCGGGCAGCGGACGTGCGCGTTCGCTGCCCGGTCTCGCGGGTGTAGCTCAATGGCAGAGCCCCAGCCTTCCAAGCTGGCCATGCCGGTTCGATCCCGGTCACCCGCTCCAGTGCGATGCCGCGGGACACCTGTTCACGGGCGCCTCGCGACATCGTGGTGTCGATCTCGCCCGCGGACCTCGACGTCGGCACGGACGTGACCGCGGTGGCCCGTCCGGCTCCTCCGTTCGCCGCCAGCACCTGCACCGCGCGCTGGAACCCGCCGGCGACACCGGCGACGCACAGCGCCTGCAGGGAAGGCCCGGGAGCGGGGAGGCCAGCCGGTCAGGCGGGGACGAGAGTCTCCGTGGACGGTCTGCCGCCGGTCAACAGCAGCTTGACGGCGTCCCCCGCCGCCAGCGGCTTCGAGAAGTGGTAGCCCTGACCGAGCGGACACGCGAGCGCGTCGAGCGCCTCCACCTGCTCCGACGTCTCCAGCCCCTCGGCGACGACCTCCATGTGCAGGGTCTGGCCGAGCTGGGTGATGGCCGCGACGACGGCGTGGCCCTCAGCGCTGGTGGTGACGCCGTCGATGAAGGACTTGTCGATCTTCAGTGTGTCGATGGGGAACCGGCGGAGGTAGCTCAGCGACGAGTAGCCGGTGCCGAAGTCGTCGAGCGCCAGGCGGACGCCGAGATCCTTGAGCCGGCCGATCTTGCGGATGGTCTCGTCGGTGTCCTTGGCGAACAGGGACTCCGTGATCTCGATCGTGAGCAGTGAGGCGTCCAGGCCCGACCGCTGCAGGGCCTCGGCGACGTCCCCGACGAGGTCCGGGTGCTGGAACTGGCGCACGGAGACGTTGACGCTCATGCGCAGCCGGCCGAGCGGGGAGCGGTTCTGCCACGCCGCTGCCTGGCGGGTGGCCTCCTGGATCACCCAGCGGCCGATCGGCACGATCAGGCCGGTCTCCTCGGCCAGCGGGATGAACTCCAGCGGGGAGATGAGGCCGCGCTCCGGGTGGCGCCACCGCAGGAGCGCCTCGAAGCCCACGATCTGCTGGCTCGAGACGTCGACGATGGGCTGGTAGTGCAACTCCAGCTGCTCGGCGTCGAGGGCGCCGGCGAGCTCGCCACGCACCGCGTCGCGCTCGACCTGCGCGGTGTGGTGGCTGGGCTGGAACACCTCGAGGCGGCCCTTCCCGCCGGTCTTGGCCGCGTACATGGCCAGGTCGGCGGCGCGCAGCATGCCGATGCCGCTGGCCGCGCACGTCGCGGAGGTGGCCAGACCGATGCTGAAGCCGGTCCGCACGAGGTGCTCGCCGATCTTGGTGGGCGCGCGCAGTGAGTTGATGAGGCGGTGCGCGACGCGCTCGGCCTGGTGCTCGCTCCCGGGGCCGATCAGCAGGACGGCGAACTCGTCGCCGGAGAGCCGGGCGACGGTGTCGTCGTCGCGGACGCTGGCGACCATGCGCTCGCTGAGCTGCCTGATCAGCGCATCGCCGCCGTCGTGCCCGAGGCTGTCGTTGACCGCCTTGAGGTTGTCCACGTCGAGGAAGAGCACGGCCGACGGCGTCCCCTCGGCGCGGAGCCGCTCGGCCTCCGCGATCCGGTCGATCATGTAGGCGCGGTTCGGCAACCCCGTGAGCTGGTCGTGGAAGGCCTGGTAGCGAAGCCGCTCCTCCAGCTCCTTCCGGCCCTCGACCGCACCGAGCAGGCTGTTGAACGCCAGGCCGGCCTCACCGATCTGGTCGTGCGAGTCGACGGTGATCCGCTCGAAGACAGCCTCCGACCAGTCGCCGGTCTGCGTCGCGGTGGTGATCGAGTCGGTCGCCGACCGCAGGTGACTGCCCAGGACCTCCATGCGCCCGCCGACGACTCCTTTGACCAGTGCGTAGTTCATCGCGCCGACCAGGAAGCCGGCGACGAGACAGGCGAAGCGGAACACCGTGCGTTCGGCGATGGACTCGGGCACGCCGAGGAGGATCACGAAGGGCGGGAAGATCACGCCCATCACCACGCCGAGACCCACCATGTAGATGGCCATGTCCCAGAACACGCGGGACGTCAGCCGAAACGTCCGGCGGCGAGAGGATCGGCTCTCGCGCTGAGGCAGTGGCATCGTCATGCCCCAGTCATCGGACCGGCGGTGGAGTCGCTTGAGCGACTACATCTGCCCAGTCACCCCAAGAGTGTGAAACGTAAAGGTTTCAGCGCTCAAGTTCCGGCGGCCACCGCTCGATGGGTTCGCATGGAGATGACCCCGGCGTTCACGGCCGGCCAGTTCGTCGGCGACGACCTCTGGGTGTCCGTCCTGGACGGCGGCCCGCGGCAGTACGTCGACCTCGACACCGCTGCCACCAGCTCCGCCTCGGTCGCCGTGACCCAGGCCGTGCAGGAGTTCCTCCCCTGGTACGCGAGCGTCCACCGCGGGGCCGGCATCCGGTCGCAGATCACCAGCGCCCGGTACGAGGAGGCGCGCGAGATCATGGCCCGTTTCGTGGGCGCCGACCCCGCGACGCACCTCGCGCTCTTCCCGCGCAACACGACGGAGGCCCTCAATCTTCTGGCCTACCGGCTGCGGCTGACCAAGGGCGACGTCGTCGTGACCACGGCCGCGGAGCACCACGCCAACATCCTTCCGTGGGCCCGGCACGCCCGGCTGCGCACCGTGGAGGTCGACGAGCGCGGCACCTTCGACGTCGCCGCGGTCGAGGCGGCCCTCGATCAGTACCCGCGGCCCAAGGTCCTCGCCGTGTCCGGTGGCTCCAACGTCACCGGCTGGCTGCCCGACCTGCGCGGCATCTGTGCTGCGGCCCGGCAGCGCGGCGTCCGCGTCGTCGTCGACGGCGCGCAGCTCGTGCCGCACCGTCCGGTCGACATCGCCGCGCTGGGGGTCGACGCCATCGCGTTCTCCGGCCACAAGATGTACGCGCCGTTCGGCGCGGGCTGCCTCGTGGCGCCGCGTGCGTGGTTCGCCACCGGTGAACCGTTCCTCGTCGGCGGTGGGGCGGTGCAGGCGGTCTCGTTCGACGACGTCGTCTGGGCCGACGGCCCCGACCGCGAGGATGCCGGCTCACCGAACGTGCTCGGGGTCGTGGCCCTGACCGCAGCGGCCGACGAGCTCCGCAGCGACGGCTGGTCCTCGGTCCTCGCCCACGAGGAGCACCTGGTTCGCGGCCTGGACTCGGAGCTGGCTTCCGTCCCGGGCCTGCAGCGGCTCGGCCCGGTGACCGGCGACCGGCTTCCGGTGGCGGCGTTCAACCTCGAGGGCGTGCCGCACGGCCTCCTGGCGGCCCGGCTGGCCAACGAGTTCGCCATCGGTACCCGCAGCGGCTGCTTCTGCGCCCACCCGTACATGGGCCGGCTGCTGGGGCTCTCGCCGGCGGAGGTCGACCAGTTCCACGCCGACGTCCGCGCCGGCTCCAAGCACCGGCTCCCCGGCGCCGTGCGGGTCAGCGCCAACCGGCAGACCTACCTCACCGACATCCCGCTGCTCGGACAGGCGCTGCGGCAGATCGCCGCCACGCCCGAAGGCGCCGACCGGTACGTCATCGACCAGCGCGGCGACTACGTACCCCGTGGCCGGATGCTCGTCGGCGCGTCCGCCGGCTGAGCTCCAAGGGCGCGGCCGGGAACCCGCGCCACAGGTCGAGGCCAGCGGGCTCAGACCGGGAGTTCTGCATGCCCCAGTCGCCCGGGCACCTACCGGGCGGCCAAGACCCGCCCACCGTCGGCCCGCGCGCAGCGCGACGCGGTCGTCCCCCAGCGGATCCGCGCCGGGCACAGCGACCGGAGATCGGTCGCGGCGCAGGCCGACCGTGTGCGGCCATCCCGGGGCGGTTCCCCTACAACGGTCCTTGCATCACAAGTCCCGTATGTCAGGAAACAAGGCGAGCCAGGTGCGGTCTCGCTCGTTCGAGAAGCAAGGGCTACCAGGATTGGTCGCGGCGCACCACGCCGAGGACAGCCCGCATGCGGTCTACGAGCGTGGAGGTGGCGGCGTCGGCGGGCTCGGCGGCGTCAAGCAGCTCCAACGCCTCGTCCACGCTCTTGCGTAGCGCGTCCCTCTCGGCGGCGCGTTCGGCGACCTCGGCGTGCAACAGGTAGAGGTCGACGAACACGGCCAC
Organism: Geodermatophilus sp. SMS 5-13; assembly: GCF_059428245.1. Taxonomy (NCBI): domain Bacteria; kingdom Bacillati; phylum Actinomycetota; class Actinomycetes; order Geodermatophilales; family Geodermatophilaceae; genus Geodermatophilus; species Geodermatophilus sp. SMS 5-13. The sequence goes on along the minus strand of NZ_CP165729.1, from coordinate 1,520,207 downwards.
CTTCGACCGCAGTACCCATGGGTCGAACGGCTTGGTGATGTAGTCCACCGCGCCCGCCTGGTAGCCACGGAAGGCCATGTGCGGGTCGTAGTCCGCTGCTGTCAGGAACAGGATCGGGATGTGCCGGGTCCGCTCCCGCTGCTTGACGTGCTTGGCGGTCTCGAAGCCGTCCATCCCGGGCATGCGGGCGTCCAGGAGGATGAGCGCGAAGTCCTTGACGAGCAGTTGCTTGAGCGCATCCTCACCGTTGATCACCGCCACGACCTCGATGGGCAGTCCCTCCAGGATCGCCTGCAGCGCGATCAGGTTCTCCCGCCGGTCGTCGACCGCGAGGACCCGGACCGGGGTGGTCATGCCGGAGCGCCGTCGTCCTGGGCGGTCGGATGACCGTTGCCGGTGACCCAGGACGCCATGATCGCGAGCAGTTCGTCGAGGTCGACGGGTTTGGTGACGTAGTCGGTGGCACCAGCGGCCAGGCTGGACTCCCGGTCCCCCGGCATCGCCTTCGCCGTCAGGAAGACGATCGGTAGGTCCTGCCACTGTGGGAGCGCCCGGATGCGGCGGGTGGTCGCGTTGCCGTCGAGGTCGGGCATCATCGCGTCCATCAGCACGATCCGGACCTCCGGGTGCTCGGTGAGCAGGGCGATGCCGTCGAGGCCGTTGTCGGCGTAGAGGACCTCGAGACCGTGCAGCTCCAGCGCGCTGGTGAGGGCGAAGACATTGCGCACGTCGTCGTCGACGATGAGCACCGTGGTTCCGGCGAGGTCCGGCGCCGGATGCACCGCCGACGGCGGCGCGGCCCGCAGGATGGGCTCGCCACGCTCGGCGACGTCCGGCAGCGGTCCGGCCGGTCGTCGGGCCGGGACGGCGGAGGCCGTCGCGGTGATCGCCGGGCTCTCGTCCGGCAGCAGCAGCGTGAACACGGACCCGACTCCCGGTTCGGACGACACGTCGATCTTGCCGCCCAGCAGCCTGGCCAGCTCCTTGGAGATCGACAGGCCCAGTCCGGTGCCGCCGTACTTGCGGCTGGTGGTGCCGTCGGCCTGCTGAAACGCTTCGAAGATCATCGCCAACTTGTCGCCCGGGATCCCGATCCCGGTGTCGCGCACCGCGAAGGTGACGACCGAGGGGGCGCTGTCGAGGGAGGGCACCCCGTGCAGCGTGCGCGAGGGAGCGAGACCGACCTCCAGGGTGACGCTGCCGGCCGCGGTGAACTTGATGGCGTTGGCCAGGAGGTTGCGCAGGATCTGCTGCAGTCGCTGGGCGTCGGTCGTGATCGACCCGGGCAGCTCCGGCGCCGCCTCGACGCGTAGCTCCAGCCCCTTGTCCTCGGCCTGGACGCCGAATGCCTGCTCCACGTCGGCGCACACGTCGGCGAGCAGCACCGGGGCGGGCTCGATGTCCACCCGGCCGGCCTCGATCTTGGAGAGGTCGAGGATGTCCTCGATCAGGTGCAGCAGGTCCAACGCGGAGGCGTGGATCGTGCTGGCGAACTCGATCTGCTTCGGCGTCAGGTTCGAGTCCTGGTTGTCGGCGAGCAGCCGCGACAGCAACAGCAGCGAGTTGAGCGGGGTGCGCAGCTCGTGGCTCATGTTGGCCAGGAACTCGGACTTGTACTGGTTGGCCAGCGCCAGCTGCTGCGCCTTCTCCTCGACGCCGCGCCGTGCCGCGTCGATCTCCATGTTCTTGAGCTCGACGTTGCGGTTCTGCTCGGACAGCTGGAGCGCCTTCTCCTCCAGCTCGGCGTTGGTGCGCTGGAGCTCGGCCGACTGGTCCTGCAGCTCCGTGGTCAGCCGCTGGGACTGGGCGAGCAGCTGCTCGGTGCGTCGGCCGGCCTGGATGGTCGCGAGGGCGACACCGATCGTCGTGACCAGCCGCTCCAGGAAGGTCAGGTGCAGGGCGGAGAACGGCGTGGTCGTACCCAGCTCGATCACCCCCAGCGACTCGCCCTCGAACAGGACGGGGAGGACGACGATCGCGCCGGGCGCGACGGCACCGGTCCCGGAGCGCACGTCCAGGTAGCCCGGGGGCAGGTCGGTGACGACGATGCTCTGCTTGCTCAGCGCGGCCTGTCCGACCAGGCCCTCCCCGAAGCGGGACTCCCGCGGCGGATCCTCGACCGGGATCGCGTACCCGGCGCACATCACCCAGCGGTCGGGGGCACTCGCCTCGGCGAGGTCACCGGGATCGGCGGCCAGGAAGAACGTGCCGACCTGCGCCCCGACCAGCGGCGCGACCTCCTCCATGATCATCTGGCCGACGTCGCGGAGGTCCCGCTGGCCCTGGAGCAGCCCCCCGATCCGCGCGAGGTTGGAGTCCAGCCAGCCCTGCTCGGCGTTCTCGGCGGTGGTCTCGCGCAGCGCCACGATCATCTGGTTGATGTTGTCCTTGAGCTCGGCGACCTCGCCGAGCGCCGCGACCTGGATCCGCTGGGTGAGGTCGCCGCGCGCCACCGCGGTCGACACCGCCGAGATCGCACGCAGCTGCGTGGTCAGCGTGCCGGCCAGTTGGTTGACGCTCTCGGTCAGGTCCCGCCAGGTGCCCGACACCCCACGCACCTGCGCCTGCCCGCCGAGCTTGCCCTCGGTGCCCACCTCGCGGGCCACCCGGGTGACCTCGTCGGCGAAGGAGGACAGCTGGTCGACCATGGTGTTCACGGTCGACTTCAGTTCGAGGATCTCCCCGCGCGCATCCACGGTGATCTTCTGGCTCAGGTCCCCGCGAGCGACCGCGGTGGTCACCTGCGCGATGTTGCGCACCTGCCCGGTCAGGTTCGACGCGAGCTGGTTGACGCTCTCGGTCAGGTCCCGCCAGGTCCCGGCGACACCCTTGACCTGGGCCTGCCCGCCGAGCTTGCCGTCGGTGCCCACCTCGCGGGCCACCCGGGTGACCTCGTCGGCGAAGGAGGACAGCTGGTCGACCATGGTGTTCACGGTCGACTTCAGTTCGAGGATCTCCCCGCGCGCGTCCACGGTGATCTTCTGGCTCAGGTCGCCGCGGGCCACCGCGGTGGTCACCTGCGCGATGTTGCGCACCTGCCCGGTCAGGTTCGACGCGAGCTGGTTGACGTTCTCGGTCAGGTCCCGCCAGGTGCCCGACACCCCACGCACCTGGGCCTGCCCGCCGAGCTTGCCGTCGGTGCCCACCTCGCGGGCCACCCGGGTCACCTCGTCGGCGAAGGAGGACAGCTGGTCGACCATGGTGTTCACGGTCGACTTCAGTTCGAGGATCTCCCCGCGCGCGTCCACGGTGATCTTCTGGCTCAGGTCGCCGCGGGCCACCGCGGTGGTCACCTGCGCGATGTTGCGCACCTGCCCGGTCAGGTTGAAGGCCATGTAGTTGACGTTGTCGGTGAGGTTGCGCCAGGTGCCCGAGACGTTGGGCACCTGCGCCTGCCCGCCGAGCTTGCCCTCGGTGCCCACCTCGCGGGCCACCCGGGTCACCTCGTCGGCGAACGAGGACAGCTGGTCGACCATGGTGTTCACGGTCGACTTCAGTTCGAGGATCTCCCCGCGCGCGTCCACGGTGATCTTCTGGCTCAGGTCGCCGCGGGCCACCGCGGTGGTCACCTGCGCGATGTTGCGCACCTGCCCGGTCAGGTTCGACGCGAGCTGGTTGACGTTCTCGGTCAGGTCCCGCCAGGTGCCCGAGACGTTGGGCACCTGCGCCTGCCCGCCGAGCTGGCCCTCGATGCCCACCTCGCGGGCCACCCGGGTCACCTCGTCGGCGAAGGAGGACAGCTGGTCGACCATGGTGTTCACGGTCGACTTGAGTTCGAGGATCTCGCCGCGGGCATCGACGGTGATCTTCTGGCTCAGGTCGCCGCGGGCCACCGCGGTGGCCACCTGCGCGATGCCGCGCACCTGCCCGGTGAGGTTGGCGGCCATCAGGTTCACCGCGTCGGTGAGGTTCTTCCAGGTGCCGGCCACGTCGGGGACGACGGCCTGCCCGCCCAGCCGGCCCTCGGTGCCCACCTCGCGGGCCACTCGCGTGACCTCGTCGGCGAACAGCCGCAGCGTGTCGGTCAGCGAGTTGATCGTCTCGGCCAGCTCGGCGACCTCGCCCCGCGCCGAGACGGTGATCTTGCGGGACAGGTCACCCTCGGCGATGGCGGTGGCCGCCGAGGAGATCGAGCGCACCTGGTTGGTGAGGTTGCTCGCCATCGTGTTCACCGAGTCGGTGAGCGCCCGCCAGGTGCCCGCGACGCCGCGGACGTCGGCCTGACCACCGAGTCGCCCCTCCGTGCCGACCTCGCGGGCCACGCGGGTCACCTCGTCGGCGAACGAGGACAGCTGGTCGACCATCCTGTTCACCGTGCGGCCGATGCGGCGGAACTCGCCACGGAGCCTGCGGCCCTCGATCTCCAGGGCCATGTGCTGCGACAGGTCGCCCTCGGCGACCGCGTCGAGCACCCGGGCGATCTCGGCGGTGGGCGCGGCCAGGTCGTCGATGAGGGCATTCACCGCTTGCACGCCCCCCGCCCACGCGCCGTCGTAGAACTCCTCGTCGAGCCGCTCGGACATGCGTCCCTCGCGGCCGACGACGCGACTGATCCGCAGCAGGTCGCGGCTGTGCCGCTCCTGCAGCGCCACCAGTTCGTTGAACTGCTCGACGACCTCGCTCGCCGGCCCCTCGCGGCGAGCCAGGCGGACGTCGAAGCGGCCGCGACGCACCTGTGCCAGCCCGTGGGCCAGCTCGGCCAGGAAAGGCTGGTCCTCGCCGGAGGTCCCTGCGCCGAGAGCGTCCTCGGGCGTCCCGGATTCGGCGGGGACGACCCCTGGTGCCTGCCGTGTCGCCGTCATCACTGCCTCCACCTGCCGCGTGATCAGGACCGACGGCCGACGGCCGCCCGCTTGGGCTCCACCGGAACGACTGCAGCAGACTGCACGCGTGCCCGTTCGACTCGAGCGGCGGATGCGGTTTCCGCCCGACATCCGCTCGATCAGACTCGTCCGGCGGATTATTCACGACATGCTGGCGGAGGTGGCGGACGCCGGCCCGGCCGGAGACGACACGGCGGCGCCGGAGTTCCTCGACGACGCGGTGCTGTTGGCCAGTGAATTGTGCGAGAACGCGGTGCTGCACGCCGGCACCGCGTTCGACGTGGCGGTGGTGGCCGGCGACGACGAGGTCACCGTGTCCGTCACCGACCGCAGCCCGGGCGTGCTGGAACTACACCTCGCCGAGCCGCGCCAGCGCTACGGGCGCGCCGCCACCCACGGTCGCGGCCTCCTGCTGGTCACTCGGCTGGCCACGACCTGGGGCACGCGGCACGACAGCGACGGCCGGCACACCGTGTGGTTCACCCTCGCCCGGCGACCAGCATCCGTCGCCGAGCCGGCGCCGGCCCCGGCACCCCAACACGAGCGCAGCTGGTCTGCGGCCGAGCAAGCCCGCTGGCTGCTGCACGTGCCGGCGTCCCTGGCTCGTCGCCTCGACCCCGTCGACCTCGTCCGGGAGCTGGTGGGCCGGCTGCGGGACATGGTCGACGCCGCGACCGTCGTCGTGGAGGTCGACCGCGGCGACGGCTCCGGGCCCAGCGAGCTGGCGCGCGCCGGTGCCCCCCGGCCCGACGGCCCTATCGCGCCCGAGAGCGTTCTCGACGTGCCGCTACCGACCACGACCGGCCTGCAGGGCGCCATCCGGCTCCTCCTGCACGAGGGCGCCGACGTCACACGCGCCCGCGAGCTGACCGAGCTGATCGCCGGGCGGGTCGCCATCACCGCCGAGTCGCAATGGCTCCACGAGGTTGACCAGCGCCGCCAGGCCTGGACGACCTACCTGGCCGAGGCCAGCGAACTGCTCAGCCAGTCCCTCGACCTCGACCTGACGGTCACGCTCCTGCCGCAACTGGTGGTGCCGCGGCTGGGCTCGTGGTGCGCCGTGCTGCTGCCCCAGCCGTCACGACGGTTGCGCCTGGCCGCGATCGCGCACGCCGACGAGGACCGGCTGCCTGAGCTGCGCGCGGTGGTCGACCCCGACGCCGTGCCAGGTCCGCCGCCGCAGCTGCGGGCCCGCCTCGCTGCGGCTCACCAGGGTGCCGCGCCGTCCTGGTTCTCCGACCCCGGGGAAGGTATCGCGGTCCCGCTGCGGGCCTCCGGCGCCTCGACCGGGGTGCTGCTGGTGGGGCGCCCCGCCGGCCGCGCGCACACCCCCGAGGATCTGCTGCTGATCGACGACATAGCCCGTCGCGCCGCGCTGGCGATCAACAACGCCCAGACCGTCGGTGAGCACGTGCGGGTGTCGCAGGCGCTGCAGGCCGCCCTGCTGCCCCGCGTCCTGCCGCAGGTGCCGCAGATCGAGTTCGCCGCGGAATACCTGCCCGCGAGTACCGGGGCGGACGTCGGCGGCGACTTCTACGATGTGGTCGAGGTGGCCCCCGATCGGTGGCTCGTCACCATCGGCGACGTGTGCGGCAAGGGCGCCCGGGCGGCGGCCCGCACCGGTCTGGTCCGCGATGTGCTGCGGGCGCTCGTGCGCGAGGGCCGCCCGCTGGTTCGGGCGATCGAGATGCTCAACGACGTCATGGTGCAGGCGGCCGACCCGCAGCAGTTCTGCACGCTCGCGGCGGTGATGCTGAGCCGGACGAGCAACCACGGGCGGTCCGCGGTCACCGTGGAGCTGGTGCTGGCCGGGCATGCCCAACCGGTCGTGGTCCGTGCCGACGGCACCACCGAGCTGATCGGCCGGTTCGGCACCGCACTGGGTCTGGTCGAGACCGTCGACCTGCACTGCACCCGGCACCAGCTGGACGCTGGCGATGCGCTGTTGCTCTACACCGACGGGATCACCGAGTGCCGGCGCGGCCCCGAGCAGTTCGACGAGAAACGGCTGCTCGAGGCGGCCGTCGCCGCATCCGGGACGGGTGCCGCGCGGCTCGTGGCGACCGTGCGCGAGGCCGTGCAGCGATTCGCCCCCGGCGTCCGCAGCGACGACATGGCCCTGCTCGCCGTCTGCGCTGATCGCTAGACAAGCCGAACGGCTCTCGCCACCACGATCGGCCGTCGCCCGCGGGCCTCGAGGCAGCGCAGCACAACCGGGTGCCGGCTGACGTCAGGAACTCGTGAGGACGACGAGTTGCTGGGTCGCCCGGGTCATCGCGACGTAGCGGTCGACCGCGCCTTCGATCCCCTCGCCGAACTCCTCGGGGTCGACGAGGACGACGAGGTCGAACTCGAGCCCCTTCACCGTCTCCGGGGTCAGCGACCGGACGCGCGACGTCGCCCGGAACGTCGGGTCGCCGATGACGCAGGCGATCCCCTCCCCCTCGGCGTGCTCGGCGAGCCAGGCGTCCAGGCCCGACTGCAGCTCCGACACGGATCCGTAGATCACGGGAATGCCGCTCGAACGGATCGACGTCGGCACGTTGGCGTCCGGCAGCACGGCCCGGATGACCGGCTCCGCCTCCGCCATCACCTCGGACGGCGTCCGGTAGTTGATGCTCAGCGAGGCCAGGCGCACGGAGGACAGCCCCACCCGCTCCAGCCGTTCCTGCCACGACTCCGTGAACCCGTGCCGCGCCTGCGCCCGGTCCCCCACGATCGTGAAGCTCCCCGACGGGCACCGGAGCAGCAGCATCTGCCACTCCGCGTCGGTCAGCTCCTGCGCCTCGTCCACCACGATGTGCGCGAACGGACCGGCGAGCAGGTCCGGGTCCGCGGTGGGCAGCGCGGCCTCGTCGATCAGGGCGTCCCGCAGGTCCTGATGGCGCAGGGTCGTCATCAGCAGCAGCTCGGAGTCGTCGGTCGCGATCAGCTCGTCGATCACGCTCGACATGCGCTCGTGCTCAGCAGCGACGACGGCCTCGTGCCGCCGGCGGCGCCGGGACGTCTCCGGGTCGCCCAGCCGCTGCCGCGCCGCGTCCAGCAGCGGCAGGTCGGACACCGTCCACGCGGATGGCTCGGTGCGCTGCAGCGCGAGCACGTCGGAAGAGCTCAGCCACGGCGCGCACTTCCGCAGGTAGGCCGGTACCGACCACAGGTCGCCCACGAGATCAACGGCCTCCAGCAGCGGCCACGCCCGGTTGAAGGCCGCCACGAGCTCCCGGTTCTGCGCCAGCGCCCGACGGAGCCGGCCGGGCGGGACGTCGTCGTCCGAATGCTGGTCGAGAAGGATCGTGAGCAGGTGCTCCCAGACCTGGTCGCGGGCCTCGTTGTGCGGCGTGCCGGGGTCCGCCGCCTCGAACGCCTCGGCCCAGTCGTCGGCGGTGAGCCGGAGCTCCGACCACGGCGTCTCCACCGTCATCCCGCGAGACGGCGGCTCCTCGTAGAACCGCACCGCCGCCTCGATCGCCCCCACCAGGTCGGCGGACGACTTCAGCCGCGCCACCTCCGGGTCGGTCTCGACCCCGGCGGCGGCGCCCTCGGGCACGAGATCCCGCAGGGTGACGGTCTGCACGCCCTCCTCGCCGAGGCTGGGCAGGACGTCGCCGACGTAGGACAGGTACGGCTGGTGCGGACCGACGAACAGCACGCCGCCCCGGTGGTGACCGATGCGCGAGTCGGCGTAGAGCAGGTACGCGGTGCGGTGCAGCGCCACGACGGTCTTCCCCGTCCCCGGACCGCCGTCGACGACGAGCGGACCGCCGGACTCCGCGCGGATGATCGCGTCCTGGTCGGCCGCGATCGTGCCGAGCACGTCGCGCATCCGCGCCGAACGGTTCCCACCGAGGCTCGCGATGAACGCGGACTGGTCGTCGAGCGCGGCGGCGTGCCCCGAGAAACCGTCGGGGGTGAACACCTCGTCCCAGTAGTCGGTGATCCGGCCGTGGGTCCAGCGGTACCGGCGGCGGCTGGCCAGGCCCATCGGGTTGCCGTGCGTCGCGCCGAAGAACGGCTCGGCCAGGGGTGAGCGCCAGTCCACGAGCAGCCGGCGACCGGTGCTGTCGGTGAGGCCGAGCCGGCCGATGTACACGGGCTCGCCGTCGTCCTCCCCGACCATCTGCCCCAGGCACAGGTCCAGCCCGTAGCGGCGCAGCAGGCGCAGCCGCGCGGTCAGCCGGTGGATCTCCAGGTCCCGGTCGAGTGCCTCCTGGCCGATGCCGCCGGGCGCCTTGCGCTCGGCGTCGAGACGGTCGGTCAGGTCGGCGATGGTCTGCCCGAGGCTCTCCGCGATGGCCGCGAAGTGCCGCTCGTCGTCGGCGATCAGCGCCGGGTCGGCCTTGGCGGCGAGGTTGTCGGGAAGGAGGAACGCGCTGGTGCTGAGGGAATTCACGTCGTCCGCTCTGATCTGAAGTGCGACATTGCCGGATCGGACGGCGATTCTGCGACCCCACCGGGGTCTTGCCGCAAGTCCCCCCACGCGCTATACGTTGAAGTGGGAAAGGAGATATCTCCTTTCCCACTTCTGTGTCCGGCCTCAGGTGCGGACGACGACCCGCGCCGGCGGCGGCTCGGCGGTGAGCAGCGCGACCAGGTCGGCGCGGCGGTCCCGGACGGCCCCCTGGTTGACGTAGCCCTTGTCGGTGATCTCGCCGGCGTCCAGGTGCGGCGGCTCGGTCAGGACCAGCAGCCGCTCGACGCACTGCGAGGAGCCGCCGCCCTCCGCTGCGAGGCGCTGCAGGGCGGCCACGAGGTCCGCGCGCAGGGAGTCCGACGGGACGCCGTCGGCGTCGATGCGCCCCGCGGCGTCGGGGTGCAGCCACACCATCGCCGTCACGCAGTCGCCGTCCTGGCCGCAGATCACCGCGTCGGTGAGCAGCCCCTGCGCGGCCGAGAGCAGCTTCGGTCGCAGCGTGCCGACGCTGACGAAGGTGCCCGTGGCCAGCTTGAAGTCCTCGGCGATGCGGCCGCGGAACAGCAGCCCGGCCGCCGGGTCCTCGGGGTCGGCCGGCACCACGGCGTCCCCGGTGCGGAAGAAGCCGTGCTCGTCGAAGGCGGCCGCGGTCAGGTCGGGACGGCGGTGGTAGCCCGGGGTCACGTTCGCGCCCCGGACCCTCACCTCGGTCTTGTCCCCCACCGGGACCAGCGCCAGCTCCACGCCGGGCAGCGGCACCCCGAGCACGTCGCTGCGGGTGATCGCGAAGTGCGCCGCGGTCGCGGCCGGTGACGTCTCGGTCAGCCCCCAGGCGGTGGTCATCTGCATGCGCGCGCCGGTGTCGGCGGTGAGCTTCTCGATCCGGTCCCACAGCTGCTGGGGCAGCGCCGCGCCGGCGAAGAAGCCGATCCGCAGCCGGTCGAAGAACGCCGCCGCGGCCGCCGGGTCGCGCTCGAGGTGCGGCACGAGCGTCGCCCAGCCGGCCGGCACGTTGAAGTAGACGGTCGGCGAGACGTCGGCGAGGTTGCGCACGGTCCGCCCGACCAGCGCCGGTGCGGGCCGCCCGTCGTCGATCCACAGCGAACCGCCGTGGGTGAGCACCATGCCGAGGCAGAAGTTGCCGCCGAACGTGTGGCTCCAGGGCAGCCAGTCCAGCAGCACCGGCGGCTCCTCGGCGAGGAACGGCCAGGCCTGCAGCATCTGCTGCTGGTTCGCGCTGAGCATCCCGTGCGTAGTGAGCACGCCCTTGGGGGCGGCGGTCGAGCCGGAGGTGAACAGGATCTTCGCGACGCCGGTGCGCTCCAGCGCGGCGCAGCGCCGGTCCACCTCGGCCGTCGGAGCGGACCCGAACCCGGCGAGCGGCACGGAGCCGGGGACGTCGCCGTCCCGGCTGAGCACCACCCGGTCGGCGCGCACGGCGTCGACCGCTGCGGCATGGGACGCGTCCTCGGCCACCACCACGCCGGGCTCGACCAGCTCCGCCATCGCCCGCAGCTTGGCGTGGTCGGCGCTCTGCAGCGAGTAGGCGACGCTGGTCGGCACGACCGGCGCCCCCACGGTCATCGCGGCCAGGGTGACGACCAGGTGCAGCCGGCTGTTGCCCGACAGCACCAGCACCGGACGGTCGGCCAGCCCGCGGTCGAGCAGCCCCTGCGCCAGCCGGTCGGCCTTCTCCCGGACCTCGCCCCAGGTGGAGCGAGCCCAGTCCCCACCCCGCTCGGCGACCAGCAGCCGGTCGGGATGCGCCTCGCTGCCCGCGCGGAACGAGTGGACGACGCCCACCGGGTGCTCGCCGAGTGGCTCGGCCGAGCGCAGCAGCAGCCGCCCGTCCGGACGCGACTCGGCCTCGATGCGCGGGACCGCAAACGTGGACATCGCCGGTCACCTCCTGGCTGAGGGGGCCCCAGTCTCACCCGCCGCGCACGGCGTGACCAGGCGGTCAGCGGTCGCGGACGTCGTGCAGCGCTCGCCGCAGCTGCCGACGCGTGCTGACCCCCCGCTTGGTGAAGACCTTGCGGAGGTGCCACTCGACGGTCCGCGGGCTGAGGTAGAGCCGGCCCGCGATCTCCGGGTTGGTGAGCCCGTCCGCGGCCAGCTGCGCGATGCGGGCCTCCTGCGGGGTCAGCTCGCCGAGCGCCTCCACGCTGCGCCTGCTGACCGTCTCCCCCGTGGCCAGCAGCTCGCGCCGCGCCCGGTCCGCGAACGCCTCGACCCCCATCGCGGTGAGCGACTCGTACGCGGCGCGCAGCCGGATCCGGGCGTCGACGCGGCGGCCCCGCCGGCGCAGCCACTCCCCGTAGCGGAGCTCGGCCCGGGCCAGCTCGACGCGCATCCCGGTGCGGGCGAGCCGGTCGATGCCCTCCCGGTGCAGGTCCTCGGCGCCGTCGTCCTCGCGGAGCAGCGCGCCCCGCGCGGCCGCCACCCCCAGCGCCCAGTCGGTGCCGCCGGCCCGGGTCATCGCGGCCAGCGGCTCGAACGCGGCCGCCGCCACGTCCGGCTGCCCGGCGTGCACGGCCGCCTCCACGAGCTCGGCGAGCGCCCACTTCGCCGGCCCGAGTTCGAGCGGATCCGCCGTCGCCTCGCGGGCCGCGGCCACGGCGTCCTCGTAGCGACCGCGGCCGTTGAAGAGCACGGCACGCGCGCACTGCATCATCGTCAGCGTCGTCCCGAAGCCGCGGACGGACGCCTCCTGCAGGGTGTCCCCGATCAGCGACTCGGCGAGGTCGTCCTGCCCCCGCACGGCGGCGAGCCACGCCTCGGGCATGGGGGTCAGCCGCGGTTCCCCCTCGGTCACCTCGGCCAGCCACTGCCGCTCCGCGATCAGGGCGGCGGCGCCGGCCAGGTCCCCGGTGTGGACGGCGAACACGGCCCGGTTGGTGAGCGCGAGGGGCAGCACGTTGAGGGCACCCGCCCGGCGCGCGACGTCGAGGTGCTGCCGGCTCAGCGCCGCCCAGAGCCCGTCGTCCCACAGGTCGGCGGCCACCGCCGTCGGGACCCAGCCGCTGCGCAGCGCCTGGTCCAGGGTCATCTGCTCACCGGCGAACGCCCGGACCGCGCCGCGCAGCGTGGGAGCGGCGGCCGCGTACCCGTCGGTGTAGAGCACGGCGAGCCCCTCCAGCAGCAGGTCCGCCTTGCCCGGGGACCCGGGCCTCGGCACGGCGCGCGCCGCCCGTGCCACCTGCCGCACCCCGCCACCGGGGGCCAGGCGCCCGGCGGACACGGCGGCGGACAGCGCGTCCAGGTAGGTCTCCCGGGAGAGCCGCCCGTCCAGCGGTGCCAGCCGGCGCGCGGCGGCCATCAGCAGCGCGACGGCCTCCTCGCCGTGGGTCGAGGTGTAGGCGATCTCGGCACGCAGCAGGTCGATCCGTGCCTGCTCGGCCTCGCCCAGCGGTCCCCCCTCCGCGACCGACAGCAGGGCCAGCGCGTCCTCGAACGCACCGGCCGTCGCCTTGGCCTGCGCGGCGTCGATGGAGCGGCGCACCCGCCGGGCCCGCGTCGGCGTCAGCGCGGCCGCCGCGCCGAGGAAGGCGGCCGCCGCGGCGAGGCCGCCCTGCGCGAGAGCGCGGTCCGCCGCCCGTTCCAGCTCGGCGGCGACCGTCTCGTCGGTGCCCACCACCGCCCGGGCGCGGTGCCAGACGCGGCGGTCCGGGTCGAGGGCGGGGTCGGTGACGTCGGCGATGGCCCGGTGCGCCTGCCGGCGCTCGGCCGGGGTCGCCGAGTGGTAGACCGCCGAGCGGACCAGCGGATGGCGGAAGCGGACCCCGTCGTCGAGCTCCACGAAGCCGGCGGTCTCGGCGGCCGTCGCGGCCTCGGTCCCGATGCCCAGCCGCTGCGCCGCGCGCCACAGCACGGTGACGTCGCCGACCGGTTCCGCGGCCGCCACCAGGAGCAGGGTCCGGGACTGCTCGGGGAGCAGCCGCAGCTGCCGCACGAAGCCCTGCTGGAGCCGGCCGATCAGGGACGTCGTGCCGCTCGCCTCGCTGCTCCCGAAGGCCAGCTCCGCCGCGGTCAGCCCCCGCGGCAGCTCCAGCAGCGCCAGCGGGTTGCCGTGGGCCTCGTCGAGGACGCGGTTGCGGACCCGCTGGTCGAGCGGCCAGGGCACCGCCGACTCGAGCAGCGCGGCGGCGTCGCCCCGGCTCAGCCCGCGTACCACGAGCTCCGGCAGGCCGGCCGCCGGCGCGGGCTCCTCCCCCGACCCGCGGACGGCGAACACCACGGCGACCGGCTCCGCGCCCAGCCGGCGGGCGACGAACTCCAGCGTCTGCGCCGACGCGCGGTCCAGCCACTGCGCGTCGTCCACCACGCAGATCAGCGGCTCGTCCTCGGCCACCGCGCGGAGCAGCGACAGCACCGCCAGCCCGAGCAGGAACCGGTCCGGGCCGCCGCCCGACTGCAGGCCGAACGCCGTGCCGAGCGCGGCGCGCTGCGGCTCGGGCAGGGCGCCCGCCCGGTCCAGGAAGGGGCTGCACAGCTGGTGCAGGCTCGCGTAGGCCAGCTCCATCTCCGACTCGACGCCCGCCGCGCGCGCGATCCGGCAGCCGGCCGCCAGGCCGACCAGGAACTCGAGCAGCGCCGTCTTGCCGATCCCGGCGTCGCCGCGCAGCACGAGCGCCTGGCTCCGGCCCGCGCGCACCCGGGCGACCACGTTGCTCAACGTGTCGCACTCCCGCCGCCGCCCCCGCAACTCCGGCCACGATCGCGGATCCGACATCGCTTGCCCGCCTGACGAGTTGGCGCGCCGCCAGGCTTCCACCGGCTGCGGACACCGTCAAAGAGCAGTTGTGCCCGCCGGGGCTCGTGGCGGATGGGCCGCCGCGGCCGTGCGGACGGCGTCCCGCTCGACGGACACCGCCAGCTCCTCCTCGTCGACGCCCGCCGCGGCCAGCCCGTCCAGCACCCCGCGGGCCGCCGCCTCGTCCAGCGCCCAACCGCTGGACGAGGCGGCCGCGAGATCACCCCAGGTCGCCGCCGGGAGGGCGAGGACCACGCCGTCGACGGTCAGCCTCCCGACGTACTCAGCCACCGGCAGCGAGCCGGCTCCGCCGGGCGTGAGCACCCAGACCAGCCGCTGCGGTCGTGCGCCGGCCGCGACCAGCCCCCACCACCGGGGCAGCCGCAGCGACAGCGCGAACAGGCCGTGGACGAGGCGCGCCTGCGCCACGCCGACCCGGCCGGCCAGGAGCGCGGCGGCGGGGTGGTCCGCGGTGCGCCGCGCCACCTCGGCGTCGACCGCGGCGATCGGCAGGGAGGCGACCGAGGCGACGCCGTGCACGTCGCCGCCGGCCAGGCGCAGGCTCTCCAGGCCGTCCATGAACGCGTCGACGACCTGGGCGTAGCGGCGCAGCCCGCAGACCGCGGCGGCGTGCACGCTGATCCCCTGGGCGAGGCAGGCCGTGAGCGCCCCGACCCCGCGGTCGGTGGCCGCGATCCCGACCATCACGTTGGGCCGGCCGACCAGTCCGATCAGGGAGCGGGCGGCCGCCACGGTGGCACCGACGTCGTCCGCGAGGCCTGCAGCCAGGCCGATCGACACGAACCCGTCGGCGCCACCGGTCGCGTCGAACACCGGACGCAGCTCGTCGCAGGCCGGCCGGACGTCGGCCGGCGACGCACCGACGGCCGGGCTCGCGATCGCCCCGGTGATCGACCGCTCCGCGATCAGACGGGTGAGCTCACCGCCGGCCGGCGAGCCCCGGTCGAGCCCGTCGAGCCACCGCGCGACGCCGGCCCCGGTCGGCCGCTGCAGCGCACTCACGAGCTCTCCTCGCGCGACGACGGAGGTGCGGCCTCACGCGGTGGGCTCGCTCGGCACGCCGGCGTCGAGCAGCGCCAGGAAGCGGTACTCGTCGCCGCCGGTGTCCACGACCCCCCGGACGACGGGCGACGGACCCCCCGCCTCCGCCAACAGGTGGACGAACGGGCTCGTGACCAGCAGCAGGAGCGCCTCCGTGCGCTCGTCCTGCGGCATCGCGGCCGGCGGCGCCGTGCCGAGCAGGATCGAGTCCTCGCCGGTGCGGAAGCCGGTCAGCGGATCGCTCCCCTGCCGGGTCGGCGTCCACGCGACGGTGAACACCTCCGCGGGGTCGCCGGGCTCCCGGGTCGACTCGGTCCAGCAGTCGTAGAGCAGCGCGTACGCGTCCAGCCGGAGCCGCTTGTTCGCCGCGAACGCCGACAGCCCCGACGCGGCGAACAGCGCGGCGAACGCGATCAGCGTGGGGTCGCGGCTCGGTTCGAACCGGACGGGCTGCCGGTGGCCGACCAGCCCGGCCAGCCACTCGTGCAGCGACTCGTGGGGGTGCATCGGGTCTCCGCTCCGCGGGCGGTCACGAGCGCAGTGGCCGGAACGCCGCGCGGACCTCGCTCGCGAACAGCTCCGGCTCCTCCCAGGCGGCGAAGTGGCCACCCCGGTCGACCTCGTTGAAGTAGCTGAGGGTGGGGTAGGACTTCTCGGCCCAGCTGCGCGGCGTCCGCCAGATCTCACCGGGGAACGTCGTGAAGCCGACCGGGACCGAGACCGGCGGACGCGCCTGGCCGGCCGCGAGAGCCTGCTCGCGCCCGCTCTCCCAGTACGACCGGGCGGCCGATGCACCGGTGCCGGTGAGCCAGTAGGTCGAGATGTTGTCGAGGACGTGGTCCCGGGTGAGGTTGCCCGACGGCTGCCCGTCGACGAAGGCGCGGGAGATCTTGTAGTACGCGTCGGTGTCGTGGTCGAGCATCCAGGCGGCCAGCGCGACCGGGGAGTCCAGCAGCGCGTAGCCGATCGTCTGCGGCCGCGTGGCCTGCTCCAGGAAGTAGCCGAAGCCACTGGTCCGGAACGTCTGGATGGCGGCGAGCGCCGCGCGTTCGGCCTCGGTGTCCGACGACTGTGGGCCGGCCAGCACCGTCACGAGCAGGTTGATGTGGATGCCGATCAGCCCCTCCGGCGCCTGGCGGCCCATGGCGTCGGTGATCGAGGCCCCGACGTCCCCGCCCTGGGCGACGTAGCGGTCGTGGCCGAGGCGCCGCATGAGCACCGCCCACGCCCGCGCGGTCCGGCCGGGCCCCCAGCCGATCTCCCCGGGCTCGCCCGAGAAGCCGTAGCCGGGAATGGACGGCAGCACGAGGTGGAACGCGTCCTCGGCACGGCCGCCGTGCGCCTCCGGGTCGGTCAGCGGCCCGACGGTCTCCAGCAGCTCGACCACCGAGCCGGGCCAGCCGTGGGTCATGATCAGCGGCAGCGCGTTCTCGTGCCGGGACCGCGCGTGGAGGAAGTGGACGTCCACCCCGTCGATCTCGGTGACGAACTGCGGCAGCGCGTTCAGCTTCGCCTCGCAGCGCCGCCAGTCGTAGTCGGTCGACCAGTAGCGGGCGAGCTCCTCGATCGTCGCCAGCTGCACGCCCTGCGACCGGTCGTCGACCAGCTCCTTGCCGGGCAGGCGCGCCGCGGCGACCCGGCGGCGCAGCTCGACGAGCTGCTCCTCGGGGACGTGCACCTCGAACGGGCGGATCGCCGTCCGCTCCGCCTCCGGGGCGGTGCGGGGCTCCGGCACCGCCCCGACGGTGGTGCCGGACGCCGTGGGCTGGGTCGGTACGGACATCGGATGCCTCCTGGCGGTCGGTCCGTGCGGGCAGCGGGGTCAGCCGAACGTGAAGACGTGAGCCCGCGCGCCGGGCTCGTGGAAGGTGATCTCGACGGTCCGTTCGCGGACGGGGTCGGTCTGGCGCACGAGCTGGTACATGCGGCCGTGCCGGAGCACGCCGTCGCCCTGCTCGTCGACGTCCACGCCGTGCGATCTCCCGGGGGCCTCGCCGTCGAGCAGGACGCGGAAGGGGACCGGCTCGCGCGTGCCCGGGGACAGCACGAGATGCGCGTCGCGCGCGGAGAAGCGGAAGGCGATGCTGCCGCCGGCCCGCTCGAGCGCGACGTCCTCGCCCTCGATCGTCCACTCCCCCGCGAGCGCCCAGGAGTTGCGGTGCAGGTGCTCCGGCAGCGTGTACGCGCGGGGTTCCTCGAAGGCGGCGCCCTCCGGGGACGAGAAGCGCTCGCTGCGCTCGTAGCCGAGATAGGTCTCCGGCGTCCCGAGGTGGTCCCAGTCGGCCTCCGCCTCCGGCCCGGCCCCGGTGACGGCGACGGGCTGCCGGTCGATCCCGAGCAGCCGCTGGAGCAGGCGTTCGGACTTCTCGTAGCGCCCCTCGCCGAAGTGCGAGTCGCGGATGACGCCCTCCCGGTCGACGAAGTACTCCGCCGGCCAGTAGTGGTTGTCGAAGGCGCGCCACACCCCGTAGTCGTTGTCGACCGCGACCGGGTAGTCGATCCCCCGCTCCGCCGTCGCCTCCCGCACGAGGTCGACGTCGTGCTCGAACGCGAACTCCGGCGTGTGCACCCCGATCACCACCAGGCCGTCGTCCCGGTAGGCCTGCGACCAGGCACGGACGTACGGCTCCGTGCGCAACCAGTTGATGCAGGTCAGCGTCCAGAAGTCCACGAGGACGACGCGGCCGCGCAGCCCCGCGGGATCGAGCGGCTCGGAGTTGAGCCACGCGGTCGCCCCGTCGAAGGGCGGCATGTGCACGTGCCGGAACAGGGTGGTCATGGCTCCGAACGCTCGTCCTCACCGCCGGGGGGTCGCACCCGTCGAACACCCTGGCCCGTCCCTGGACACCCGGGCCCGCGCTCAGGGGTGGACGGCGCCCGCGTCGTCGACCCGGTCCGGCTTCTCGGCGTGGCCGCCGAAGCCCTTGCGCATGGCCGAGAGCACCTGGTGGGCGAACAGGTCCAGGTCGCGCGAGCCGAACCGGGAGAACAGCGCGGAGGTGAGGGTGGGCGCCGGCACGCCGGCCTCCACGGCGGCGATCGCGGTCCACCGGCCCTCGCCGGAATCCGACACCCGCCCGGCGAACTCCTCCAGACCCGGGGACTGGAACAGCGCCGTCGCGGCCAGGTCGAGCAGCCAGGACTGGATCACGCTGCCGCGCCGCCAGACCTCGGCGACGTCCTCGATCGCCAGCCGGTAGCGGTAGAACTCGGGATGCTCGAGCGGCGCCGTCTCGGCGTCGGCCGCCCTGCCCCGCAGCCCGACGTCGGCGTTCTTCAGGATGTTCAGGCCCTCGGCGTAGGCGGCCATGAGCCCGTACTCGATGCCGTTGTGGACCATCTTCACGAAGTGGCCGGCCCCGGTCGGTCCGCAGTGCAGGAAGCCGAGCTCGGCGTCGGCGGGCTCCCCCTCCCGGCCGGGGGTGCGCTCCGCCGCGGCGAGGCCCGGCGCGATCGAGGCGAAGATCGGCCGCAGCCGCGCCACGACCGCGTCGTCGCCGCCGATCATCAGGCAGAACCCGCGTTCCAGGCCCCACACGCCCCCGCTGGTCCCGACGTCGACGTAGTGGATCCCCCGGCCGGCCAGGGCCCCGGCGCGGGCGATGTCGTCGCGGTAGTAGGAGTTGCCGCCGTCGATGACCACGTCGTCCGGCTCGAGGTGGTCGGCCAGCGCGGCGACCGCCGTCCCGGTGATCTCCCCGGCCGGCACCATGACCCACACCGCGCGCGGCCGGGCCAGCCCGGCGACCAGGTCGGCCAGGGACTCCGCCCCGGTGGCCCCCTCCCGCGCCAGCGCACGGACGGCGCCGGGGTCGACGTCGTGGACGACGCAGTCGTGCCCGTCGCGCATCAGCCGCCGCACGAGGTTGGCCCCCATGCGGCCCAGCCCCACCATGCCCAGCTGCACTGCGACCGCCCCCGTTCAGCGCGCCGGCACGGCGTCGGCCGGGGGCAGGCCGGGCGCACGGGTGCTGCCGGGCGTCTCCCCGCGGGCGACGGCAGCCGGGGCGGTCTCCCGGGGGATGCCGGCGGCGGCGTATGCCTCGTCCTCGCCGAGCGTCTCGCGTTCCAGCAGCGTGTGGGCCAGCCGGTCGAGCCGCTCGCGGTTGCCGCGCAGGGTCTCGACCGCCTGGGCGTAGCACTCGTCCACCAGGCGCCGGACCTCCGCGTCGACGAGCTCCTTGGTCGCCGGCGCGACGCCGTCGACGCCGAAGGGCTGCTCCTCCCCCGGCGGCGGCAGCACCGACACCGGCCCGACGGCCGGGGACATCCCCCACCGGCCGACCATCTGGCGGGCCAGCCGGGTGGCCTGGTCCAGGTCGCTCTCGGCACCGGTCGTGACGTCGCCGTAGACGATGTCCTCGGCGGCGCGCCCGCCGAGCGCCCCGGTGATGCGGCCGCGGAGGTACTTCTCCGAGTAGCCGTAACGGTCCATCTGCGGGGTCTGCAGGGTGACGCCCAGCGCCTGGCCGCGCGGGATGATCGTCACGCGCCGCACCGGGTCCGCCCCGGGGGTGAGCATGCCGAGCAGGGCGTGCCCGGACTCGTGGTAGGCGGTGCTCAGCTTCTCCTCGGGCGAGAGCACGATGCCCCGCACGGTGCCGAGCAGGATCTTCTCCAGCGCCTCGCCGAAGTCGGTGCCGGTGACCCGGTCGTGGCCGTGCTGGGCGGCCGCCAGCGCCGCCTCGTTGACCAGGTTGGCGAGGTCGGCCCCGACCATGCCGGGTGTCGCGGCAGCGATCGCGACGAGGTCCACCTCGGGCGCGAGCGGCACCGTCCGGGTGTGGACCTGCAGGATCTTCAGCCGGCCGTCGAGGTCGGGCGGGCTGACGCTGACCCGGCGGTCGAAGCGGCCCGGCCGCAGCAGGGCCGGGTCCAG
Organism: Geodermatophilus sp. SMS 5-13; assembly: GCF_059428245.1. Lineage (NCBI taxonomy): Bacteria > Bacillati > Actinomycetota > Actinomycetes > Geodermatophilales > Geodermatophilaceae > Geodermatophilus > Geodermatophilus sp. SMS 5-13. The sequence continues at coordinate 1,500,279 of NZ_CP165729.1, read as the reverse complement.
GATCTCCGCCCGGTTGGTGGCGGCCAGGACGACGACGCCCTCGTTGCCCTCGAACCCGTCCATCTCGGTGAGGATCTGGTTGAGCGTCTGCTCCCGTTCGTCGACCCCGCCGGCGGAGAACGTGCCGCCGCGCGCCCGGCCGATGGCGTCGAGCTCGTCGATGAAGATGATCGACGGCGCGACCTTCTTGGCCTGATCGAACAGGTCGCGGACCCGGCTCGCGCCGACCCCGACGATCGCCTCGATGAACTCGGACGCGGCGATCGAGAAGAACGGCACCTCGGCCTCCCCGGCGACGGCCCGGGCGAGCAGCGTCTTGCCGGTGCCGGGCGGCCCGGAGAGCAGCACGCCGTGCGGGATCCGGGCGCCGAGCCGGGTGTAGCGCTGCGGGTCCCGGAGGAAGTCGACGATCTCCCGCACCTCGTGCTGCACCTCGTCGATGCCGGCGACGTCGGCGAACGTCGTCCGGGCTCCCGCGTCCGGCTGGTAGAGGGTGGCCTTGGACTTGCCGAACCCACCGAGCCCGCCGAGTCCCGACGCGCTCCGCCGGAGGAACAGGAACAGCAGGCCGATGAACAGCAGGGTCGGGCCGAAGCCGACGAGCAGTTGCCGCCACAGCGGAGGGGGCGCGTCCGGGTTCTCGGCGTTGACCGTGACGTTCCTGTCCTCCAGCGTCCCGAGCAGGTCGTCGGTCGCGAACGACGGCCGCTGCGTGGTGAACCGGTCGACGGCGGTCGGGTCCTGCGACCCCGGCGGGTAGTCCACCGACTTCTTGAACTCGCCCTGGATGGTGTCCGCCGTCGACGTGACCGTCTCGACGTTGCTCGCGTTCAGCTGGTCGGTGAAGAAGGTGTAGGAGACGTCGGTCCGCTCGGCCGGCCCCATGAAGATCGACGCGAGGACCCAGTTGATCGCCAGCGCGGCCAGCAACAGCCACCAGAAGCCGCCGCGGCGCGGCGGAGGGTTCGACGCGGCGGCTTTGTCCGGCATGCCCTCCACCCGCCACGGGGCCGGACGACGGTCGCGCTCGTCCCCCGTCCGGCCGCGCAACCGGTCCCAGAAGCCCGGTCGTGAGCTCCCACCGGTGTCCGGCGTGCGCCGGGGCTCGTCCACGTCCACGGTCAGGACTCCTCCGTGCGCGAGAGGGATCGGCACCGGCCGGCACCGGCACCGGTCACGCTCCCGCCTCCCCCGGCTCCTTCGCCCCAGGGAAAGACCCTGGTGCGACCCGGCATCGCCTGCGCGAGAGTGGTCGGCCACGGGGACGACGGCCCGAGGGGAACCGATCATGGACGTTCCGGAGCTGGCCGCCTTGCTGCGCGAGGCGGAGGAGCACCACGGCCAGTACGAGCCGACCGCGCCGCCGCACCACTGGTGGGACTTCTACGCCGCCTACATCGTGGCCCGCGAGCAGCAGCGCACCCCCGAGCAGGCGGCCGCCGATGCCCGGCAGCACATGGAGTCCGTGCTTCGCTGACGCGCGACGGCGGCGTCCTCGCGTTCGATGAGCGCGGGTGCGTCAGCGGCCGCGTGCAGCTCGCAGCTCCCGGCGGGACAACCCCTCCTCCAGCAGCACCTCCGGGTCGCTGCGCATCCCGGCCAGTGCCAGGTCGAGGTGGCGGTGCGCGAGCTGGTCGTCCAGCGCCGTCGGCACCCGGCCCGGGAGCGGACGGGACAGCCGTACCAGCAGCGTGCCGATGTCGGCGAAGCCCACCTGTCGCGGCAGGCTGCCGTCGTGGTGCGCGGCCTCGATGAGGCGCTCCATGGCCGCCGCCGACGCCTCCCGGACCGGCACGATCTCGGGGTCTTCCAGGTCGAGCCGGTCCAGGGCCAGCGGAACAACGGCCGACACCCGCAGATCGAGGACGGCGTGCATGTACCGCGCCAGCGCCTCGAGCCCGTCGGCGCCCTCGCCCGACGCCGCGAGGGCCGCCTCGGCCTCGGTCCGGGAGTCCTCGAGGGCGGCGAGCACCACTGCCCGGAGGAGGCCCTCGCGATCGCCGAACCGGCGGTACAGCGTCGCGATGCCGACGCCGGCCCGCCGCGCCACGTCCTCCAGCGCCACCCCGGGGCCGGCCTCCACGAACGCCTGTCGCGCGGCGGCCAGCACCTGCTCCTGATTGCGTCGGGCGTCGGCCCGGAGGCCGCCCTCGTTCACCACCGTGCGCGCCACCTCCCCACGCTAGCAAGAAACGGAGAGAATCTCTCCGATTCCCTTCCCTCCGCCACCCCTCGGGGTGCATGCTGGATCGGAGGACTTTCCTCCACTTGCTTCTCGCGAGGGGCGCCATGCCCATGCCGACGACCACGCCGCACGACGCGGCCCGCACCACCACCGACCTCCGCTGGCGGGCCCTGGCGGTCATCGCCGTCGCCCAGCTGATGGTCGCGCTCGACGCGACCATCGTGAACATGGCGCTGCCCTCGGCGCAGGCCGATCTCGGCTTCGCCGACGACGCCCGGCAGTGGGTCGTCACCGCCTACACCTGCACCCTCGCCGGCCTCCTGCTGCTCGGCGGCCGGATCGCCGACCGGGTCGGACGGCGCCGGGCCTTCCTCGGCGGCCTGGCCGGGTTCGCGCTCGCCTCCGCCCTCGCGGGGCTCGCCCCCGGCTTCGGCTGGCTCGTCGCCGGCCGGGCCGCGCAGGGCGCATTCGCCGCGGTGCTCACCCCGACGGCGCTCTCCCTGATCGCGGTCACGTTCACGACGCCGCGGGAGCGGGCCCGGGCCTTCGGCGTCTACGGCGCGGTGGCCTCCAGCGGCGCCGCGGTCGGGCTGCTGCTCGGCGGCGCGCTCACCGAGTTCGCCGGCTGGCGCTGGTGCCTGTTCGTGAACGTCGGCATCGCCGGGTCGGCCTTCCTGGCCGGCCGGGCGGTGCTCCCGGCCCGGGACGGCCAGCCGGCGACGCGCGTCGACGTCGCCTCCGGCCTGCTGGTCACCGTCGGCGTGGCCGCCGCCGTCCTGGCCTGCTCGCAGGCTGCCAGGGACGGCTGGTCGTCACCGCGGCTGCTCGTTCCCGCCGCGCTCGGCGTCCTCGCCGTCGCGGCCTTCCTGCGGCGGCAGGCCCGCTCGGCCCGGCCGCTGCTGCCGCTGTGGCTGCTCACCGACCGGTCGCGGGCCGGCGCCTACCTCTCGGCCGCCGTCGCCGTCGTCGGCGCCTTCGGCATGTTCCTGGTGCTGACCTACCACTTCCAGGTCGTCCTGGGCTGGAGCCCGGTGCGGGCCGGGGTGGCGTTCCTGCCGCTCTCCGTCGCCGTCTCGGCCAGCGCCTACGGCCTCGGCAGCCGGCTGCTCCCGCGGGTGGCCCCGCGCGCCCTCATCGTGCCCGGCCTCGTGCTCGCCGCGGCCGGACTCGCCGTCCTGACGACGCTCGCGCCGTCCTCCCGCTACCTGAGCGTCGTCCTCCCGGCCGAGCTGCTGCTCGGCACCGGCATGGGGTTGGTCATGACGCCGGCGATCAGCGTCGCGACCAGCGGCGTCGACCCGCGGCACGCGGGAGTCGCCGCGGCGGTCGTCAACACCGCCACGCAGGTCGGCGGCTCGGTCGGGACGGCGGTGCTCAACACCGTCGCCGTCGCGGCCACAGCCCGCTACGCGACGGCGCACGGCCCCTCCGCTGCCGCCCTCGTGCACGGGTTCACCACCGCGACCACCGTTTCGGCGGTCGCCCTGCTCACCGCGGCCGCCGTCGCTGCCGCGCTCATCCGCAGCCCCCGGCCCACCAGCGGGACCCTCCGGTGAGAGGCGACCCGGTGACCGACCGCGCAGCGCTGTCCGGGATCACCTCCGCGGTCACCTCCTCGCCGGCGTCATCGCGGGCAACGTCTGGTCCGACGCGCCCTGTCCGCGCCCCGGCTCCGCACCGGAACGGGTGCACGGGGTCGGCTACGGCCTCCTCGTCGGCGCCGTCGGGCCGGCCGGCCGCCGCCGCGGGCTGCTCGCCCCTGCGCTCGCCGATGCCGCGCTCGGCTCCGCGGCCGCCGGACTGCTCGCCCCGCTGTGCCTGGTCGCCGAGCCGGCAGCCTGGCTGATCCCGATCGGCCGGTTCTCCGGATTCCTCGTCGTCGGCCGGGCAGCGGCGCGGCTGGCCCGCCACCAGCCGCGTCCATGACCCGCCGACTTGGTTCCCCGCTCTGGAAGGGAGACGACCTTGGCGATTCTCGTCACCGGTGCCACCGGCCACGTCGGCGCCGAGCTGGTCGCCGAGCTCGCCGCGGCCGGCCACGACGTGCGGGCCATGACCCGCCGGCCGGACCGGTACGCCGCGCCGCCCGGGGTGCACGCCGTCGCCGGGGACGCCGACGACCCGGCCGGTCTGGCCGCCGCGGTCGACGGCGTCGACCGAGCCTTCCTCATGTCCGCACAAGCCATCGGCGCGGACTCGCCGCCCACGCACGTCCCGCGGCTGGTGCACGCGGCCGAGGGGGCCGGTGTCCGCCACGTCGTGCTGCTGTCGGTCCACAGCGGAGGCGAGGGCGGCGACGTCATCGCCGGCTGGTGGCGCCGCATCGAGGACGCCGTCACCGGCAGTGGCATGACGTGGACGTTGCTGCGGCCGGGCCGGTTCATGTCCAACGCCCTGCAGTGGGCTCCGCAGGTCCGCAGCAGCGACACGATCACCATCCCGTTCGCCTCCCGCCGTGCCGCCTCCATCGACCCGGCCGACATCGCCGCCGTGGCCGCCGCCGCGCTCACGGACGACGCGCACCGCGGCGCCGCGTACCGCCTGACCGGCCCGGGGGCGCTCACCCCCGCGCAGGAGCTCGCCGTGCTCGGCGCCCTGCTGCACCGCCCGCTGCACGCGGTGGAACCGGCGCCCGCCGACGTGCGGGCCGGGATGATCCGCGGCGGCATGCCCGACGCCCTGGTCGACGCCGTCCTCCGCCGGACCCTCGACGGCGACGAAGGCACCGACGTCCTTCCGACCGTCACCGAGGTCGTCGGCCGGCCGCCGGCGTCCTTCCGCGACTGGGCCACCCGCCATCTCGACCGCTTCACCGGATGAGCCGAACCGGCCGGGCTCCGGCGGTCACGGCGCCGGGACCAGGGATTCCGACGGGCGCGACGCGGCCTCACCGGGAGCGACGGTGGGTCCGAGGGGCGAGGCGGACGGATGACGACGTGCCCCCCGGAGGGCGGTCTCCATGGCGACGAACCTGCGCACCCCGCCGGACCCCGACGCACCTGCGCGCCCGCAGTTCCTCCGGCTGACCGGCGAGCAGCTCGCCGCGGTGGCACGGCGCGGGACGCGCCACGCCACGACCGCGGGTGAGGTGCTCTACCGCGCCGGCGACCGGGGCTTCGACTTCATCGTCATCGAGGACGGCGAGGTCGACGCCGTCCGCCCTGCGATGCCCGACGTCCCCGAAGCCCTCATCGCCACCTGGGGACCGGGGCACTTCCTGGGTGAGCTCAACCTGCTGACGGGGCAGACGGCGATCGTGACGGCCCGGGCCCGGACGGCCGGCGTCGTCCACCGGATCCCGCCGGACCGGTTCCGCGAGCTCATGGCCGAGGACGCCGACGTGTCCGACGTCGTGCTGCGCGCCCTGCTCGCCCGGCGGGAGACGCTGCGGAGCGGCGCCGGCGCCCGGAGCCTCGAGATCCTCGGCAGCCAGCTGTCGCCGGGGACGCACGCGCTGCGCACGTGGGCCTCGCGGCAGGAGCTCCCGCACACGTGGCTCGACGTCGACGACCCGGCCGGGCAGGCACTGGCCCGCGCCGCGGGCATCGCCGTGGCGGACCTGCCCGCGGTGATCACGCCGACCGCGATCCTGCGCCGCGCCACGGTGGGCGACGTCGCCGACCACCTCGGGCTGGCGCTCCGCGCGGGTGACCGGCACGACTTCGACGTCGTCGTCGTGGGCGGCGGGCCCGCCGGCCTGGCCGCCGCCGTCTACGGCGTGTCGGAGGGGCTGCGCACCATGCTCGTCGACAGGGTCGCGGTGGGCGGCCAGGCGGCCGCCAGCCCGCGCATCGAGAACTACCTGGGCTTCCCGGCTGGTGTGAGCGGGACCGAGCTGACCTCGCGCGCCCTCGCGCAGGCGAACAAGTTCGGCGCCCAGGTCTCCAGCCCGTGCGAGGCAGTCGCCCTGGACTGCGCGGACGGCCACCTGCACGTGACCCTGTCGAACGGCGAGGTGCTGCACACGCGCGCCGTCGTCATCGCCACCGGCGCCCGCTATCGCACCCTCCCGCTCGAGCGCTGGTCGGACTACGAGGGCGCCGGCATCTACTACGCCGCGACCGAGATCGAGGCGCGGGCCTGTGCCGGGCAGCGCGTCGCCGTCGTCGGCGGCGCCAACTCGGCGGGGCAGGCCTCGCTGTTCCTGGCCAACCACAGCCCGGTGGACCTCGTCGTCCGGGGGCCCGACCTGACGGCCGGGATGTCGCGCTATCTGGTCGACCGGGTGCTCGCCCACCCGGCGGTCGCGGTACACACGTCCACGCAGGTGACTGCCCTGCACGGCGACGACAGGCTGCGCGGGGTCACGTTGACGTCCTCGTCGGGGGTCGCGGTCGAGCGGGACTGTCACGGCTTGTTCTGCTTCATCGGCGCCCGGCCGGCGACCGACTGGCTCACCGGCGTCGCGGTCGACGAGGACGGGTTCATCCGGACCGACCGCGACCTCACCGGCGAGGATCTGGGCGCGGCGTGGGAGCTGCTCGGTCGCGCCCCGCTGACCTACGAGACCAGCGTGCCGGGCGTCTTCGCCGTCGGTGACGTGCGGTCGACCTCGATGAAGCGGGTCGCCGCCGCCGTGGGCGAGGGCGCCAGCGCGATCCGATCGGTGCACCTCGCGCTCGTACCTGTCGGGTAGCAGCGGACCGGTGACTTCCCCGGGTGCGAGCGACCGCCCGTCGGGCGACGCGACGGTTGCGTGCCCGGACCGAGACGAGGAGGTGTCCCTGTGGACGGCGCACCAGTGCCTGTGGCGGTCGTGCGAAGCCGCGCAGAGGCGGACCTGATCGTCGGGCTGCTGCGCAGCCACGGCCAGCGCGCGGCCAGCGCGACCGATGACGCCGGGGGCCAGGAGCCCCAGTTGCAGCAGGACGGCGTCCGGGTCCTCGTCCCCTCCTCCGACGCAGCCGCGGCTCGCGAGCTCCTCGCCACCGCCGAGGGCTGAGGCGGCTCCAGGGGACACTCCGAGCCCCGGAGCCGCCGCTCTCGTGATCAGCTCCGCGGCCCGGGAATCCGCGTCGCGGTGAGGCGGCGGCGCAGCTCGGCGAGCTCCCCCTCCGGGACCTGGAGCGAGAACGGGCGGATGGCTGCGGGCTTGTCGGTCGTGACTCGCTCAGCTCCGTGGCTGCGCGATCTGTGGTCGGCGCAGGGGGCAGGAAGGTCCCGCTGTCCGGCCTACCGGTGCAGCCGGGGGGTCTTCTCCGCCCAGGCGGCGACGGCCGCGGGCACCCGTCGCCACAGCGGCGCGGGCCGGCTCTCGAGGCGGGTCAGCCGCTCCTCCAGTTCGCGCAGCCGCGGGTGGTCGGCGACCGGCGCCTGCGGGGCGGCCGCAAGCTCGGCCAGCCCGTCGGACAGGCCGGTGATCAGCTTCGCGGCATCGGCGGGGGCGAGGCGGACGGTGCCCACGCACACGTCGTCCCGCCAGACGCTGACGTTGAGCAGGCCGACGTCGGCGTGCGTCGACACGCGGACCGCCCGGCCCTCGCCGCGGGTGTCCCAGGCCCAGCGGCCGTGGGTGGGGAGCGCGATCACCGTCATGGAGCGAGGTTTCCGCCCGCGGACCGGCACGTCAACACGGTGCGGAACCGTGTCGGCCCGCTCAGCCGCGGCGCAGCGTGCGGCCCGCTGTCCCGGCGCGGGTCGGGACGCGGCGACCCGGGCGGCCGGGACGCCGGGACCGCCACGGTGGGCGACGTCCACCCCTCCCGAACGGAGCCCGCCATGACCGCCGCGCTGACCACCCGCCGCTCTCCCACCGCCCGCCGGCTCGCCCTCGGCGCCGCCTCCCTGCTCGCCTGGAGCGGCGTCGGCGGCGCCGTCTCCGTCGCGCTGGGCGCCAACACCTGGTCCGACGCCTGGTCGTCGACGGCGACCCTCGCCGCACCGTGGCCGATGATCGCCGTCCAGGGCACCGCCGCCGTCCTCGCCGTGACCGCCCGCCGCCCGTGGGCGATCGCCGGCTCCGCCGTCCTGCTGCTCGCCGCCGGGCTGTCGGCGATGTCCGGCTTCTTCGACGGTCAGTACGCCAAGGCCGGCCTCTCCCCGGTCCACGTCGGGCTGCAGACCGCGCTGATCTCGACCGCCGCCGTCGTCGCCGTCCTCGCCGGACTCCGCCTGCGGGAACTCACCCGGCGGGGCTGAAGGCCTCCCCCGGCGCCAGCGCCGCGGGCAGGCCGAGCCGTGCGAACAGGCCGTTGCCCTCGTCGAGGAAGCTCGTGATGCCCGCGACCTTGCCGTCGACGACGTCGAGCACGTGCACCGCCCACGGCACGTGCCCGCCCGCGGCGACCGGCCGGTACTGCACGACCGCCGGCTGACCGTTGGCCTCGATCGGGAACACCCGGGAGCCGCGGCAGCCGGCGCCGGGCCCGAGCATCCAGGTGGCGATGTCGGCCGAGCCGCGCATCCACATCTCGTACGGCGGCATGTGCTGCGTGGCGTCGTCGTGCAGCAGCCGGACGAACGCGTCGATGTCGTAGCGCTCGAACGCGTCGACGTAGCGCTCGAGCAGTTCCTTGGCGTCGTCGTCCAGCGGCCGCGGCTCGCCCCGGCCGCCGACCTCGGCCAGCGTGGCCCGGGCCCGCTGCAGCGCGCTGTTGACCGAGGCCACGGTCGTGTCGAGCAGCTGGGCGACCTCGTCGGCCTTCCACCGCAGCACCTCGCGCAGCAGCAGGACCGCCCGCTGCCGCGGCGGCAGGTACTGCAGCGCCGAGACGAAGGCCAGCCGGATCGACTCCTTGGCCACGGCCCGCTCCGCGGGGTCGCCGTCCTCCGGCAGGACGGCGCGGTCGAGGACCGGCTCGACCCAGGCCGTGCCCGGCCGGCGGGCGGCGAGCGAGGACTCGACCGGCTGCCACGGATCGCCGGAGAGGTCCATCGGCAGCGCCCGGCGCTGACGACCGGACAGCTGGTCGAGGCAGACGTTGGTGGCGATCCGGTACAGCCACGACCGCAGCGCCGAGCGGCCCTCGAAGTCGGCCAGCCCCCGCCAGGCGCGGACCATGGTCTCCTGCACCGCGTCCTCGGCGTCGAACGACGAGCCGAGCATGCGGTAGCAGTAGCCGGTCAGTTCGCGGCGGTGCTCGAGCAGCCGGGGGTCGAGTTGGTCGAGCGGACCGATCGCCACGGTGGTCACTAGGACTCCTCTCGTCGAGGCGCCCAGCACACCACAGGGCGCCGACAGTTCGGGAGTCCTCGCTACTGGTAGGAGACGAGGTTCGGGACGGGGGCGACCTGGTCGATGGTCTGCTGCGGCGTGAGCATCGGGGCGTCCTCGTCGTAGAAGTTCTTCCACCCCCACCACAACGGTTTCGGCGGCAGGTTCTGGTGCAGCGCGTTCCAGGTGGCCTGCTTGTCGCCCTGCGCCCCCTGGCCGTCGGCGTGGATGACCACCGCCAGCTCGTCGCGCGAGGTGTCCAGCCGCTCGCGGCCGTCGATCATGTCGAGCCGGAACTGGTGCACCACGAACAGCTTCTGCGGCAGCCGCCGGTCGCGGGTCAGGTCGGCCAGCCAGGTGATCACGCCGTTGATCTCGTCGACGCCGACCGAGCCGATCTGGGTCAGGTGCTGCTGCCCCGGCTCCAGCCGCCACTCCGGGTCCAGCGCCAGCCCGACGTTCGGCAGCTCGAGCAGCGGCTCGTACGCCTTCGCCTGGGTGAGGAAGTCGGTGCGGCCGGGCTGCAGGTCGAGGAAGACGTAGAGGCCGGCGTCCGACGCGGCCTCGACCCAGGGCCGCACGGTCTCCAGGTCCAGCTCGGTCGAGTAGTTGCCGTCCGGCCCGGCGGCCGAGGAGGCCACGGTCACGATGATCTCGAACGCCGGGACGACGGGGACGTCGACCAGGTCCTCGTACGGCGCGGCGTGGTCGCGGGCCCGCTGCACGCTGGCGTCGGCGTCCTGCTCCCCCAGCACGCCGAGTGCCCCGGACCCGGGCGAGCCGTAGAGCGCGACGAGCATCCGCCCGGGGAACAGCGTCTGCCCACCCCCGGGCAGCTGCGTGCCCTCCCGCGCCGTCGCCAGCTTCCAGTCCAGCCCGTCCTCGCCGGCGAAGTCGGCGCCGAGCGCCACGACCTGGTCGGCGCCGTCGCCCAGCGCCTCGATCGCGTCCTCGGACGAGCGCGGGTCGGTCCCGCCGATCACCTGCACGCGGGCGCCGGCGGCGCGGGCGGTGGCCACCCCGGCGAGCGCCTCGGGGCTGCCGCTGGCCAGGACGACGACGCCGTCGAGGGCCTGCGTCCGGGCCACCTCGGGCAGCCGGCCGGGCTCCGCCTCCGGTGCCGGGTCGCCGCCGTCCGCGGGCTGCAGCGCGGCCGGCTGCTCCGCGTCCAGTGCGGCGACGGCCTCGATCGCGCCGCCGTCGTCCACCGGCTGCGTGTCGGCGAACCGCAGGCCGGTGGCCGCGGCCACCGCGTCGGGCGCCGCGGGGACGGCGACCGTCTCGGCGTCGCCCTCGCCGTCGGCCTCCCCGACCGCGAGGACGCTGCCCACCGCCAGCCGCTGCAGCTCGGCGGCGAGCGCGTCGTCGGCGGCGCCGTCCTCGGGCTCGAGCAGCAGCGGGACGCCGAGCCCGACGGCGGCCGAGGCGGCGAGCAGGGTGCCGGCCGGATCGCCGTCCCGCGCCAGCACGGCGACGTCGGAGGAGGCGAACAGGGCGCGGCTGGTGCTCACCGCGGAGGCCACCGGATCGGCGTCCGCGACCACGGTGAGCTGCTGGTCCGGCGCCCGGGTGGTCACCCCCGCGGCCTCCGGGTCGGTCCGCTGGTCCTCGGTGAAAGAGGTGCAGCCCGCCACCAGCAGCAGGGCACCGCACACCGCCACTCCCGCCCGAACCCGCACGTGCTCCCCCATCCTCGGACGCGCGGCGGCACAGGAGGGCGTCGGCGCGCTTCGGCTGCCCGACCCTAACGGCTCGGGTGATCCCCGGCCGGTCGCTGGACACCGGGAAGGCCGTCCGAGGAGCATCGCGGCCGAGATGACCAGCGCACCGCAGTCGGGCCAGCCCGACCCCCGATCGGCCAGCCAGCGGGCTGGGACGACGACCCCGCCGTCGGCAGGCTCGAGGCCATGACCAGCGACACCGCCGTCCTCACTGCTTCGTCGGACCAGGCATCCCCAGTGCGTCGGCGCGGCCTCCTGCCCCAGCTCGGCGCCGACTCCGCCTACAACCTGCTCCGCTTCCCGCTCGGCATCGTCGCCTTCGTGGCGATCGTGACCGGCCTGTCGGTCGGCGCCGGCCTGCTGGTGGTCTGGGTCGGCGTGGCCGTCCTGGCGGTCACGCTGCTGGTGGCCCGCGGCCTCGCCGGCGCCGAGCGGGCCATGATCCCCGCCGTCCTGGCGCACGACGTGCCGCAGCCGGCCTACCTGCAGCCCGACGGCAGCCGGATCCGCCGGATGCTGACGCCGCTGCGCGACCCGCAGACGTGGCTGGACGCGCTGCACGCGATCGTCGCCTTCCCGTTCGCGATCCTCGGCTTCGTGGTCACGGTGACCTTCTGGTCGGTGGCGCTCGGCGGGCTCACCTACGGCGCCTGGGACTGGGCGCTGCCCGACGCGAGCACCGACCCGGACAACACCGACCTGCTCGAGCTGCTCGGCTTCCAGAGCACGGCCGGCTCGCGGATCGCGCTCTACACGGCGCTCGGCGTCGTCCTCGCGCTGATCCTGCCGTTCGTCGTCCGCGGGACGGCGCTGCTGCAGGCGCAGATGAGCCGGGCGCTGCTGACCTCGCGGGCCGCGACCCAGGCCGAGATCGGCCGGCTGGCCGGCGGCCGCGACGCGGCGGTTGCCGCCGAGGCCGAGCAGCTGCGCCGGCTGGAGCGCGACATCCACGACGGCCCGCAGCAGCGGCTGGTCCGGCTGCAGATGGACCTCGCCCGCGCGCAGCGGCAGATGGAGCGCGATCCGGAGGCCGCCCGGACGACGCTCGGGGACGCCGCCGGCCTGGCCCGGGAGACCCTCGAGGAGCTGCGCGCGCTCTCCCGCGGCATCGCGCCGCCGGTGCTCGCCGACCGCGGCCTGGCCGCCGCGCTGGCCGCGCTGGCCGCCCGCTCGCCGGTCCCGGTCGAGCTCGACGTCGAGGCCCTGCCGGCCGAGCGGCTGGCCCCGGTCACCGAGAACACCGCGTACTTCGTGGTCAGCGAGGCGCTGGCCAACATCGCCAAGCACAGCGGCGCGACGACCTGCCGCGTCTCGGTGGCCCGGTTCGGCGGCCTGCTGCGGGTCGAGGCCGAGGACGACGGCACGGGCGGCGCGGTGCTCGCGCCCGGGCACGGGCTGGCCGGCCTGGCCGACCGGCTGCGCGCGGTCGACGGCGCGCTCACCGTCGACAGCCCGCGCGGCGGCCCGACCCGGCTGATCGCGGAGCTCCCGTGCGGGTAGTGCTCGCCGAGGACTCGGTGCTCCTCCGCGAAGGCCTCGTGCGACTGCTCGCCGAGGCCTCCGCGGAGGTCGTCGCGGCCGTGGCTGATGGCCCCTCGCTGGTCAAGGCGGTCGACGAGCACCGGCCGGACGTCGCGGTGGTCGACGTCCGGATGCCGCCGACGCACACCGACGAGGGGCTGCGGGCGGCCGTCGAGGCGCGGCGGACCGTGCCGGGCACCGCCGTCCTCGTGCTGTCGCAGTACGTGGAGGTCGCCTACGCCGACGAGCTGCTGGCCGACGGCGCCGGCGGCGTCGGCTACCTGCTCAAGGACCGCGTCGCCGACGTCGACACCTTCCTCGCCGCGCTGCAGGACGTCGTCGGTGGCGGGACCGTGCTCGATCCGCAGGTGGTCGCCCAGCTCTTCGCGCGCCGGCGGGCCGACGACCCGGTGCGCCGGCTGACCGCGCGCGAGCGGGAGGTGCTGGGCCTGATCGCCGAGGGGCACTCGAACACCGCGATCGCCCGTCTGCTCGTGGTCACACCGGGCGCGGTGGAGAAGCACACCCAGCACATCTTCGCCAAGCTCGGCCTGGCCCCGGACGAGGACCAGCACCGCCGCGTGATGGCCACCCTCGCCTACCTGCGCAGCTGAGTCGGCGCCACGATCAGCTGAGATCACCGCGGCGGGTCCTGGCTCACCGCACACCATGAGCCAGGACGCCGTGGGATCACGGTCAGCTGATCCCGGCCGCGCACCGCCGGTAACTCGTTGGCGCGGCGTCGTACCGGCCGAGTAGACACGTCGCGTGCCCGAATTCGACGCCCAGCTCCGCCCCGCCACCCGTGACGACTACCCGACGTTCTGGCGGGCCCTCTACGACGTCTTCGGCGAGGAGCCGACCGGCCCGTTCCTGGAGGAGCCGGCGCCGACCGCCGAGCTGGACCGCTCGCTCGGCCTCTGGGACGGCGATCGCATCGTCGCGACGTCGGGCATCTACAGCCTGCAGATGACCGTGCCGGGCGCGGTCGTCCCGATGGCCGGCATCACCTGGATCACCGTCTCCCCCACCCACCGCCGGCAGGGCGTGCTCACCTCGATCATGCGGCGCCAGCTCACCGAGCTGCACGAGCAGCAGCGCGAGCCGGTGGCCGCGCTGTGGGCCGCCGAGTACCCCATCTACGGCCGGTACGGGTACGCGCCGGCGACCTACCGCGGCGGCCTGTCCGGCTCCGTCCAGCGGCTGGCGCTGCGCCGCGACGTCGAGCTCGGCAAGGGCCGGGTCGACCTGGTGGGCGTCGAGGCCTACCGGGCCGCGGCGGTGCCCATCCACGACCAGCTGCGCCGGCTCGTGCCCGGCAACCTCGCCCGCGACGACCGGTGGTGGGACCGCGCCCTGCGCGACGTCCCCGAGAGCCGCAACGGCGCCACGGCGCTGCGCCACCTGCTGCACACCGAGCCCGACGGCACCGTCACCGGCTACGCCGCCTACCGGGTGAAGGCCAAGTGGACCGACACGAGCGAGCCCGACGGCACGCTGACCGTCGAGGAGATCCGGGCGACCAGCACCCCGGCCTACGCGGCGCTGTGGCAGTTCCTGCTGTCGGTCGACCTGGTCCGCCACGTGCGCTACCCCATGGCTTCGGACGACGATCCGCTGCGGTACCTGCTCGCCGACGCCCGGGCCCTGCACGCCCAGCCGGTCGACGCGCTCTGGGTCCGGCTGGTGGACGTCGACCGCGCGCTGGCCGCCCGCCGGTACCCGGCGCCGGTCAACCTGGTCCTCGAGGTGCGCGACCGGTTCTGCCCGTGGAACGACGGCCGCTGGCACCTGCGCGGCACCCCGGCCGGCGCGTTCTGTGCCCGCACCGACGCCGACGCCGACCTGGTCGTCGACGTCGAGGCGCTGGCCTCGGCCTACCTGGGCGGGGTCTCGCTGGCCACGCTCCAGGCGGCCGGGCGGGTGACCGAGGTCAGCCCCGGCGCGGTCATCCAGGCCTCGACCGCGTTCGGCTGGCCGGTCTCGCCCTGGTGCCCCGAGGAGTTCTGAAAGCTCACCGGCGGACGGCGGCCGCCGCGTTCAGGATGCCTTCGCCGTAGAGGCCGTTCTCGTCCGTCGTCCCCTCGCAGACGGCGTTGAACTCGGGCGGGCGGCCCTCGTCGGTGTAGATCTCGGTCCCGCCGGCGGGGCAGGCGTGGTCCGCGGCCGTGCGGGCGAGGATCCGGGCGACGGTGTCCGGGTCGAGGGCCCGCCCGCCGTGGCCGGTGGACCGGCCGAAGCGGTCGATGATCAGCGCGGCCGCCCCGGCGACGTGCGGCGAGGCCATGGAGGTGCCCTGCAGGTAGGTGTAGAACCCGCAGGTCCCGGCGGCGTCGCAGTACTGCACCGAGAACTCGTCGGCCGGGGTGCCGTCCGGGTTGGCCAGCTTCTCCGCGATGGCCACGTGCAGCGGGTAGGCCGAGAGGACCAGGTTGCCGGGCGCCTGGAAGGCGGGCGTGCCGACGTTGTCGCGGAACCAGCCGCCCGGCGCCGCGAGGTCGACCTCGCCGAGGCCGTAGTTGGAGTAGTCGGCCTTGGTGGTGGACGGGCCGACGGCGGAGACCGACAGCACGTCCGGCGCCTCCGTCGGCAGGTTCAGGCAGGTGTTCGCCACCTCGCGCGGCCGGGCGGTGTCCGGCGGGTAGTCCGGGCTGGTCGCGTCGACCCGCGTCGGCGCGTTCAGGTCCGTGACGTCGTTGCCGGCCGCCGCCACCATGGTGACCCCGCGCCGGTGGGCGTAGGCGGTCGCCGCCAGGAGGAGCCGGCGGGTGAGCTGCTGCTGCGCGAGCTCCTCGTCGGTGACGTCGCCGCTGACGTACTCGTCCCGCGAGCTGCAGTTGAACAGCCACGGGTCGGTGTAGAAGCTCATGTTCACGACGTCGAGCCGCTGGTCGGCCGCGTACACCAGGGCCTTCACGGTCTCGTAGAGGAAGAAGAAGCCGGAGTCCTGGCCGGCCCGGACGTTGACCAGCGTCGCCTGGGGGGCCACCCCGCCGATGCCGAAGCCGTTGTCGGCCGCGGCCACGATGCCGGCCACGTGGGTGCCGTGCCCGCCGTCGTCCACGTCGACCGGGTCGACGCAGCCGGCCGCCTCGCACGGCCCGTCGATGTCGGGGATGTCGGTGACGAAGTTCCGCGACCGCTCCCGGTCGAAGTTGGGCGCGATGTCCGGGTGGCCGGCGTCGATGCCCGTGTCGATGATCCCGACGTCGACCCCGCGCCCGGTGGCCCGGCGCTGGGCGTCCTCGGCGCCGATCATCGCCATGTCCCACTGCCGGTCGGCCAGCGGCTCGGCGCCCGGGGCGGTGCCGGGCACGCGCCCCGACCCCGAGGCGCCCCCGGCGCCCCGTGGCCGCTCGGTGACGTACCGGTGCGGCATGCCCGGCCGCGCGGTGCCGATCGACTGGTTGTGCGCCGCCCCGGTGATCCCGCCCTGGGCACGGACGTCGGCCAGGAAGCCGGCGTCGGCGGAGGAGACCCGGGCCAGCCCGACCTGCGCGGTCACGTCCTCGACCGCGCCGCCGGCGGCCTCGATCGCCGCCGTCGCCGCCTCGGGGCTGCCGGTGAAGGCGACCACGTACTCCGCGGTGCCGGTCGAGGGCGCCGCCTGCGCGCTCACCGCCGGCACCACGATCGTCGCGGCCACGGTCACGGCGACGACGCCGAGGGTTCTGGTCGTGCGGATGCGTCGGGTCACCGAAGTGCTCCAGGGCAGGTGCAGGCGGCCGCCGGTCGGCCGCGTCGTCCCCCGTTGCTGCCGCGCGGACCAGTACAGCCGACGCACAGGGACGCCGCCGGGTGGAACGCGACCTCCCCGCCGCGGGCGGCAGGGTCGGCCCAACCGCTTCCGGCGTTCGCGGGCGCCGCTCGGCAAGGTGTGCCACCGCCCGCGGACCGGACCGCAGGAATTGCCATCAGCGGGGCTGCGCGCCGTCCCACTCGTCGAGCGGGGCGCAGTGCCAGCGCCACGAGGTCACCTGTTCCCGGCCGGGCAGCGCGGCGCGGCCGGTGGCCCACCGCAGCGTGGCGCGCGGGTCGCCGTCGGCCTCCGCCCACGGGAACAGCCGGGCGAGGACGGCGTCGGCGAGGTCGGCCGGCGGCGCCCAGGGCAGGCCCAGCGCCTCGGCGACGTCGCCGGCGTGCACCAGCAGCTCGGCGCAGCCCATGCCGGCGAAGCCCGAGGCGTCGGCGAGGCCCCAGTCGTGCCAGCCGCGCTCGCCGGGCCCGGCGCCGTCGACGGTGCGGGCGAGGACGGTGGCGGCGGCGTCGAGCTGGCGCAGCAGCTCGGGCAGGCCGACGTCCGTCCGTGGGGTGAGCCGGAAGGCGCCGGTCTCGGCCGGTCCGGCCGCGAGGTCCTGGGCGTACCAGACCAGGACCGTGGTCAGGTGCGCGGCGACGCCGGCGACGTCGGTCGCCACGATCGGCACGGGGGCTCGCGCGTCCGGCGCCGTGTCGAAGACCTGCCGGGCGGCGACCGCCGCCCGCCGGAGCTCCTCCCCCCTCACGCCTCGGTGTGGGTGGGCAGCCCGCCGGCCGGGCGGTGCCGGTCCCGCTCGTAGTCGCTGACCAGGGCGATCCGGCGGATGTGCCGCTCGTCGCCGCTGAACGGCGTGTCGAGGAAGAGCAGCACGAGCTCGGCGGCCTCGTCGGCGCTGTGCTGCCGGCCCCCGACCGCGATCACGTTGGCGTCGTTGTGCTGGCGGGCCAGCGCGGCGGTGTCGCGGTTCCAGGCCAGCGCGGCGCGGATGCCGGGCACCTTGTTGGCGGCGATCTGCTCGCCGTTCCCGGAGCCGCCCAGGACGACGCCCAGGGTGCCGGGCTCCGCGACCACGCGCTCGCCGACCTCGAAGCAGAACGGCGGGTAGTCGTCCTCGGCGTCGTAGACGTGGGCTCCGCAGTCGACCGGCTCGTGCCCGGCCTCGGCGAGCACCTTCACCAGGTGTTCCTTGAGCTCGTAGGCGGCGTGGTCGGAACCGAGGAAGACGCGCATGGCGAGGAGTCTGTCAGGCTCCGGCCGTGGCGGTGCTGGGGGTGGACGGCTGGCGCGGGCAGTGGGTCGGGGCGCTGCTGGACGGCCGTTCGGTGACGCTGCTGGTGCTGCCCGACGCCGCCGCCGTGCTCGCCGTCGCCGGCGTCGAGGTGATCGGCATCGACATGCCGATCGGGCTCTCGGACGACGGCCCGCGGGCCTGCGACGTCGCCGCGCGCCGGCTGCTGGGGCGCGCCGGCAGCTCGGTGTTCCCCGCCCCCGTGCGCCCGGTGCTGGCGGCGGCGGACTACGCCGCGGCCTGCGCGGTCAGCCGGCGCGCCTCGGGCCGGGCGATCTCCGTGCAGACCTGGAGCCTGGTGCGCTCGATCGACGACGTCGACCGCGCGCTGGGCGACCCGCCCGACCCCCGGGTGCGCGAGGTCCACCCCGAGATGGCGTTCCGGACGCTGGACGAGGGGGTCACGTCGCCGAAGGCCACCGCCCGCGGGCTGGCCGAGCGGATCCGGGCGCTGGAGCCGGCGATGGACGTCCTCGACGCGCTCGCCGCCGCGCCGGCGCGGGTGCCGGCGGTCGACTGCCTCGACGCCTGCGCGGCGGCGTGGTCGGCGCGGCGCATCGCGGAGGGCACCGCGTCGTCCGTCGGCGACGACGAGCGCGACCCCCGCGGCCGACCCATGCGCATCTGGTGGTGACGACGTCCGCTTTCGGCACCGAGAGCGGGACAGGTCTAGAGACCGAGGGCGGTCACCATCGCCGCGCGGGTGCGGGGACCGACGACGCCGTCGACCGCCAGCCCCTGGCCCCGCTGGAAGTCGCGGGTCGCCCGGTCCGTGGCCGGTCCGAACTGCTCGTCGACGGCGATGGCACGGTCGAGGGCCTGGACCAGGCGCCACTGCCACGTCGCCACCGCCGCGCCGCGGTCGCCTTGGCGCAGCACCTGGTTGCCCGTGCCGGGTTCGGCGTGCCGGACGTCGACGGCGACCCGGCTGGGGCCGGTGAGAGTGAAGGCGCTCAGGCCCGTCCTGGCGGCCACGCCGATCCCCCAGGTGAGCACCGCCTCGAAGTCACCCGCATCGGCGACCTGGCGGAAGGCCGCGAAGTTGGCGAGGTCGGGAAGGGGACCGCTGAACGACGGGAGCCCGTCGTCCCGGTGCGCGGCGGCGGGCCGGATGACGATCTCGACGACGGCCCGGCCACGCACCGGGATCGGCTTCCCCGATCCGTCCTGGAGCAGTTCGTCCACGTACTGCAGGCGCATGCCGGGGGTCGGTCCCTCGAAGTCGAAGACCAGCCGGTCGAAGTCCTTGTTGCGGCCGGCGCGGACGCCGACCAGCACAGCCACGCCGTCTGCGTCCGTGGTCCACTCGATCGCGCCCTCGGTCGTGCTCGCCGACGCCGTCTCGCCGAGAAGATCGGTCATGCCGACACCGAACCGCCCGGCCGTCACGGGGACGTCACCGACCGAGCAGACTCCTAGGTGACGCGGCGGAGGACCGAGAGGGGCAGCACCCGCAGCAGCCGGGCGACGGGGCGCCACGGCCACTCGGGCACGTAGGCGCGCGCCGGCTCGCGCTCGATCGCGGCGGTCAGCGCGTCGACGCCCTTGTCGAGGTCGACGGTGAACGGGCCGCGGCGGCCGACGTTGATCTCGGTGGCGATGTAACCGGGCAGGATCGTCGTCACCACGATCCGGCTGCCGTAGACGTCGGAGCGGATGCCCTCGGCCAGTGCGTTCAGCGCCGCCTTGCTCGCGCCGTACGCCGTCCGGGTCTGGCGCATGCCGCGGATGCCGGCGACCGAGGAGATGACCACCAGGTGCCCGGCGCCCTGGGCGCGGAACAGCTCCATCGCCGCCTCGCAGGTGGCGTGCGTCCCGAGCACGTTGGTGGCGAGGACGGCGCGGTTGGCCGCCGCCTTGCCGGTGCCCACCGACGCGCCCTTGCCGATGCCGGCGTTGGCGATGACCCGGTCGAAGCCGCCGAGCCGGTCGGCCAGCGCCGGGATCACCGTGGCGACCGCGTCGGGGTCGTCGACGTCGAGTGCCGCGGTCTCGACCCGGATGCCGGGGTGCGCCGCGAGCAGCTCCTTGCGCAGCAGCTCCAGGCGGTCGGTGCGGCGGGCGACGAGGGCGAGGTCGCGGCCCAGGGCAGCGAACCGGCGGGCCATGCCCTCGCCGAGGCCGGCGCTGGCGCCGGTGATCAGGATGCGCTGGCGGAGGGGGTGCGGCACCGCGTCAGCATGCCGCACCCCCTCCGGCGGTGCTTTATCGCGATGAAGCGCGCGTCAGCGCTTGGTGACCGCCAGGGTGTCGGCGGGGACCGAGTCCATGTCGGGGCCCTCGGTGCGGGTGCGCTTGAGCTCCCAGAACGAGGGCAGGTTGGCCAGCAGGACGGCGCCGTCGAAGGCCTTGCCGGCGTCCTCACCGGTGGGCACCTTGCTGATCACCGGGCCGAAGAAGGCGACGCCGTCGATGTGCATGACCGGCGTGCCGACCTCCTCGCCGACCGGGTCCATGCCCGCGTGGTGGCTGACCTCGAGCGCCTCGTCGTAGTCGGTGGACGTCGCCGCCTCGGCCAGCTCGGCCGGCAGGCCGACCTTCTCCAGCGCCGGGACGACGATCTCGTCGAGTTCCAGCTTCTCGTGGTGCCGCAGCGTGCCCATGGCGGTGTAGAGGTCGCCCAGCACCTCGTCACCGAACTTCTGCGCGGCCGCGATGAGCACGCGGACCGGGCCGATCGCCTTGGTCATCATCTCCTGGTAGTCGGCCGGCAGGTCGCGGCCGCGGTTGAGGACCGACAGCGACATGACGTGCCAGTGGATGTCCAGGTCGCGCACCTTGGCGGCCTCCAGCACCCAGCGGCTGGTCAGCCAGGCCCACGGGCACAGCGGGTCGAACCAGAAGTCCACGCGGGCGGTGGTGGGGGCGCTCTGCACTGCCTCGGTCATCGTTGGGTGCTCCTCGCAGAAGTCGTGGGGCGGCGCGGGCCGCCGGTGGTACGTCGCTGGAAAGTCTCGCCGGGCAACGGTTGTTCCCTCAACGATCGGGTGGACGGCCGGACGGGCGGGGCCGATTCGTCGTCCCCGCATGGAAAGCTTCGTCGCGTGGCCGTACCCAACCTGACCCGCGATGACGCCGCCGCCCGCGCCGAGCTGCTGGCCGTGCAGTCCTACGACCTGTCCCTCGACGTCACCGACGGCGCCGGGCACCCCGGCGACAAGACCTTCCGGTCGACGACGACGGTGGAGTTCACCTGCCGCCGGCCGGGCGCGGACACCTTCATCGACCTCGTCGCCGAGCAGGTGCGTTCGGCGACGCTGAACGGCGTCGAGCTCGACGTCAGCACCTACACCGAGGAGGGCGGCCTGCCGCTGCCCGGCCTCGCCGAGCACAACACCCTCACGATCGACGCCGACTGCCGGTACTCCAACACCGGCGAGGGCCTGCACCGCTTCGAGGATCCCGAGGACGGCCAGGTCTACCTGTACAGCCACTTCGAGCCGGCCGAGGCCAAGCGGATGTTCGCCTGCTTCGACCAGCCCGACCTCAAGGGCGCCGTCACCGTCCACGTGACCGCCCCCTTCGACTGGCAGGTGGTCTCCAACACCGGCGGGCGCACCATCGAGGCCGGTCCGGGCGGATCGCAGCTGGTGCACTTCGCGCCGACCAAGCGGATCTCCACCTATCTGGTCGCGCTCATCGCCGGGCCGTACGCCCGGGTCACCGACTCGCACGACGGCATCCCGCTGGGGCTGTACTGCCGGGCGTCGCTGGCCAAGCACCTCGACCCCGACGAGCTGTTCCGGGTCACCAAGCAGGGCTTCGACTTCTACCACCGGGTCTTCGACTACCCGTACCCGTTCGACAAGTACGACCAGCTGTTCGTGCCGGAGTTCAACGCCGGCGCCATGGAGAACGCCGGGGCGGTCACGTTCCTCGAGGACTACGTCTTCCGCTCCAAGGTCAGCCGCGCGCGCTACGAGCGGCGCGCCGAGACGGTGCTGCACGAGCTGGCCCACATGTGGTTCGGCGACCTGGTGACCATGCGCTGGTGGGACGACCTGTGGCTCAACGAGTCCTTCGCCACCTACATCAGCACGCTGTGCCAGGCCGAGGCCACCGAGTACGAGACGGCGTGGACGACGTTCGCCAACACCGAGAAGGCGTGGGCGTACGCGCAGGACCAGCTGCCCTCGACGCACCCGATCGCGGCCGACATGGTCGACGTCGCCGCGGTCGAGGTGAACTTCGACGGCATCACCTACGCCAAGGGCGCCTCGGTGCTCAAGCAGTTCGTCGCCTACGTCGGGCGCGAGGAGTTCTTCGCCGGGATCCGGCGGTACTTCCGCAAGCACGAGTACGGCAACACGACGCTGGCCGACCTGCTCGGCCCGCTGTCGGAGAGCACCGGCCGGGACCTCTCGCAGTGGTCGGACCAGTGGCTGCGCACCAGCCAGGTCAACACCCTGCGGCCGGTCTACGAGCTGACGGACGACGGCCGGTACAAGAGCTTCGCGATCGAGCAGACCGCCGTCCCGGAGCACCCGGTGCTGCGCGACCACCGGCTGGCCGTGGGCCTGTACAACTCGGGCCCGCAGGGGCTGACCCGCAGCTCGCGGGTGGAGCTCGACGTCAGCGGCGCCCGCACCGAGGTGCCCGAGCTGGCCGGTCACCCGGCGGCGGACCTGGTGCTGGTCAACGACGACGACCTGACCTACGCCAAGCTGCGGCTCGACGAGCGCTCCCTGGCCACCCTGCGGGAGCGGATCGGCACGATGCCCGACTCGCTGGCGCGGGCGCTGTGCTGGTCGGCGGCGTGGGACATGACCCGCGACGCCGAGCTGCCCGCCCGCGAGTGGGTCGAGCTGGTCCTCTCCGGGGTGGACGCCGAGAGCGAGATCAGCGTCGTCCAGGCGCTCCTGGCCCGGGTGCAGTCCGCGCTGTCCTCCTACGCCGACCCGGCGTGGGCCCCGGAGGGGTGGACGGCGCTGGCGGACAAGTCGCTGGCCGCGCTGCACAAGGCGGCGCCGGGCAGCGACCAGCAGCTGCAGTGGTCGCGGACGTTCGCCGCCGCGGCCCGCACCGAGGAGCACGCCGAGGTCCTGCGCGGGCTGCTCGACGGGTCGGTGGCGTTCGACGGCCTGCCGGTCGACGCCGACGCCCGCTGGGCGTTCCTGCACGGCCTGGTCGCCATCGGCGCCGCCGGGCCGGCGGAGATCGACGCGGAGGCCGAGCGCGACGCCACCGCCACCGGCATCCGGCGCGCCGCCACCGCGCGGGCGCTGCTGCCGACCGCGGAGGCCAAGGAGGTGGCCTGGCAGCGGGCCTTCCACGACGACGAGATCCCGAACGCGGTCCACGAGGCGCTGCTGCTCGGCTTCTGGCACCCGGCGCAGCGCGAGCTCACCAGCGGCTACGTGGAGCGGTACTTCGCCGACATCCGGCCGCTGTGGGACCGCCGCCCGGGCGAGATCGCGAAGAACGCCGTCCAGTACCTGTTCCCGCCGGTCGTCGAGGAGCGGACGGTCGCCGCGGCCGACGCCTGGCTCTCCGCGCCGGACCACCCGCAGTCGCTGCGCCGACTGGTCTCCGAGGGCCGCGACGGCATCGCCCGGGCGCTGCGCTGCCGGGAGTGCGACGCCGCCGCGGGCTGAGGAAGGGCCCCTGCCGGGGCCGTGAACGTCGGCAGCGATGTGCGCGAACGGCGCCGTCCCGCGACGCGGGTGCGCCATCGGCGCACAGTGTTCGCGCCGGGGCTGCGCCCGGCGCCTGTGGCAGGTGTCGTCGAACGGCGAAGGGCCCGGTCCGCTACGGCGGACCGGGCCCTTCGCCGCGGTTCAGTGAGCGGTGCGGTGGCGCAGCCGGCCGGCCTGGTCGGACATCTGGCGCAGGCCGTTGACGATCCCGCCGACCAGGTCGCCGCCGGTGAAGGACGTCGTCATGGACAGCACGGCCAGCGCGCACGCGCGGTCGGGCACCCGGCGGGCGGCCGCGGCGCCGGTGACGACCTCGATCACCCGCTGGCCCGGCGACAGGGCCAGGAGCACCGAGTTGGCGGGGTCCTCACCGGAGGAGGCGTGCAGCTCCTCGGC
Source organism: Geodermatophilus sp. SMS 5-13 (assembly GCF_059428245.1). Taxonomy (NCBI): domain Bacteria; kingdom Bacillati; phylum Actinomycetota; class Actinomycetes; order Geodermatophilales; family Geodermatophilaceae; genus Geodermatophilus; species Geodermatophilus sp. SMS 5-13. Next base: position 1,476,619 of record NZ_CP165729.1, on the reverse strand, counting down.
GCGCAGGCGGGTGCGCTGGCCGAGGTCGCCGATGTAGAGGGTGAACCGCAGCCCGGTCTCGCGGGAGGCCATGGTCAGCGCCTCGTCGAGGCGGGCCAGCTCGTGCCACGTGAAGATCGAGTCCGGCGCCGCGTCCTCGTGGACGGTGGGGCCGGTCTCCTCGGTGGCCGTGTCGTGGGGCTCGGCCTCGAGCGCGCGGGTCATCGCCGGTCTCCGGAGGTCAGGGGGTCGATGGGGGTCATGGGCGGGTCACCACGTCCCGCGGGCGCCGCCGCGCGGGCCGCCGGGCACCGGGGTCGCGGAGCCGCTGGCGTCGCCGGACGTGAGCGCGGCCCGGGTGGCCCCGGCCTCCAGCGCGGCGTGGCCGTTGCCGTGTCCTCCCCCGTGCCCGCCGGTGGCCTCGGGGTGCGGCTCGTACCAGACGGGCTCGTGCTGCCAGGGCTGACCCGGCTTGTACCGGGGGCGCTTGCGCCGGCCCGGCACCAACGTCAGCAGCGCCAGCACCGCGATCACGGCCAGCGGTGCGACGACGTAGACGAGGATGGTCTCGACGACGGTCACGGCGACAACTTACCGGGGCACCTGGCGCTTCTCGTCACCAGATGGGGGCTGCGTCGCCGCGTCCCCGGCCGGACGGCCCGAGGCCGGGTAGACAGGCCGCCATGGACCTGAGCCGCTCGGCCGCGGAGGCCTGCGACGCCGCCGATCCCCTGGCCGGCTTCCGCGCCCGGTTCGCGGGCACGGAGGACGACGGCCCGGACCGGCTGCTCTACCTCGACGGCAACTCGCTGGGCCGGATGCCGCGGGAGACCCCGGCCGCGCTGGCGCGGGTGGTGGAGACCGAGTGGGCGGGCGGGCTCATCGGCTCCTGGTCGACCTGGATCGAGCAGGCGACGCGCATCGGCGACGTCCTGGCCGAGGGCGCCCTCGGCGCCGGGCCGGGTGAGGTGCTGGTCGCCGACTCCACGTCGGTGAACCTGTACAAGCTGCTGGTCGCCGGGGCCGACGCCCGCCCGGGGCGGGACGTGCTGGTCTGCTGCGCGGACGACTTCCCCACCGACCGCTACATCGTCGCGGGGGTGGCCGCGGCGCGCGGGATGACCGTGCGGGAGGTGCCGGCCGACATCGACGAGGGCCTCGACCCGGCGGTGCTCGCGGCGGCGCTGGACGAGCGGGTCGCCGTCGTCCTCCTGTCGTCGGTCGCCTACCGGTCGGGGGCGCTGCTCGACGTCCCGGCCGTCACGCGGCTGGTGCACGACGTCGGCGCCCTGGTGCTGTGGGACCTCTCGCACGCGGCCGGGGCGGTCGCCACCGACCTGGCGGGGTCCGGGGCGGACCTGGCGGTGGGCTGCACCTACAAGTACCTCAACGCCGGCCCCGGGGCGCCGGCCTTCCTCTACGTGCGCCGCGACCTCCAGGACGCGCTGCGCCAGCCGATCTGGGGCTGGTTCGGGCAGCAGGACCAGTTCGCGATGGGGCCGGTCTACGTCCCGGTGCCCGGCATCGAGCGGTTCGGCGTCGGCACCCCGCCGGTGGTCGCGATGGCGGCGGTCGAGGTCGGCGCCCGGCTGGTCGCCGAGGCCGGCATCGACCGGCTCGCCGCCAAGGGGCGGGCGATGACCGAGCTGATCGTCGCGCTCGCCGACGAGTGGCTCGTCCCGCAGGGCGTCGCCCTGGCCTCGCCGCGGGACGCCGACCGCCGCGGCTCGCACGTCACCCTCGCCCACCCCGCGGCCTGGCAGCTGACCCAGGCGCTGATCGACCGGCGGGTGGTGCCCGACTACCGCACCCCCGACCGCGTGCGGCTGGGACCGGCGCCGCTCTACACCCGCTTCGTCGACGTCTGGGACGCCATGGACCGGTTCCGCGACCTGCTCGCCAGCGGCGAGTACGCGCGCTACCCCGCCGAGCTCGGCCGCGTGACCTGAGGGCGCGGTACCTTCCCCGGTCGTGCGGCGGCTGCTGATCGATCTGCGCCCGCTGCGCGCCTCGGCGGACTTCCGGCGGCTCTGGCTGGGCTCGGCCGTCTCGCAGCTCGGCGGCCAGATGACCACCTTCGCGGTCATGCTGCAGATCTTCCGGATCACCGGCTCCTCGGCCGCGGTGGGCGGCGTCGGGCTGGCCGCGGCGATCCCGTCGCTCCTCGTCGGCCTGTTCGGCGGCCCGCTCATCGACTCGGTCGACCGGCGCCGCCTGGTGCTGGTCATGAGCAGCTGCCTCGCCCTGGTCTCGGTCGCCTTCGCCGTGCAGGCCTTCGCCGGCAACCGGAACGTCTGGCTGCTCTACGCCCTCGTCCTGGTGCAGAACGTCTTCACCTCGATCAACGGGCCGGCCCGGCGCACCTTCGTCCCGCGGCTGCTCGGCCCGTCGCTGCTCCCGGCCGGCGCGGCCCTGGCCATGCTCTCGATGCACGTCAGCCTGGTCCTCGGGCCGCCGCTGGCGGGGCTGATCACCGCCACCGCCGGGCTGCGGTTCTGCTATCTCGTCGACGCGCTGACCTTCCTGGCCTCGCTCTACGCCGTCCTGCGGCTGCCGGCCATGCGCCCGGAGGGAGCGGGCAGCGGCCGCGGCCCGCGCGCGGTCGCCGAGGGGCTGCGGTTCATCACCGGCTCGAAGCCGGTGCTCGGCGCGCTGCTCACCGATCTCTCCGCAACCGCCCTGGCCATGCCGCTCGCGCTGTTCCCCGCGATCAACGCCGAGCGCTTCGGCGGCTCGCCGCAGACGCTCGGGCTGCTGACCGCCGCGCTGGCCGCCGGCGGGATCCTCGGCTCGGCGCTGTCCGGGCCGGTCTCCCACGTGCACCGGCACGGCCGGGCGATGCTCCTCGCCACGGTCGTCTGGGGCATCGGGCTGATCGGCTTCGGCCTGGTCGAGGGGCTGGCCGCGTCGCTCGCCTGCCTGGTCGTCGCCGGGACGGCGGACGTCCTCAGCGTCGTCTTCCGGACGTCGCTGATCCAGATCGTGACGCCGGACCGCTACCGGGGCCGGGTCAGCGCGGTCGAGTACGTCGTCGGCGCCGGAGCCCCGGAGCTGGGCAACTTCCGGGCCGGCGTGCTCGGCTCGCTGGTCGGGCCCGGCCCCGCGGCGGCCATCGGCGGGCTCTCCTGCGTGGCCGGCACCGCGGCGATCACGCTGGCGCTCCCGGCGCTGTACCGCTTCCGCACCCCGCGCGAGCCGGCGGCGCCCTGACTCACTCCGGGTCGGGGACGCCGATCGGGTTGCCCGGCTCCCACGCGCCCCCGGCCACGATCGCCCGCCGGAGCGGCGCCAGCAGCTCGGCGAGCCGGTCGCAGCGGGCGTCGCCGAGCGCCCGCCACGGCCCCAGCGCCAGCCGGTCGGTGTCGGCCTCGATGGCGGCGACCATCGCGGCGCCCTCGGCGGACAGGTCGTCGCCGTCGAGCCAGCCGCGGTCGGCCAGGCGCGCGGCCGCGGCCTGCCACGCGGCGTCGTCCCACCCCCGGGCCTTCATCAGCCACTCGCGGTCGGCGCGGCCGGCCGCGGCGGCGAGGACGTGCGCCGCCGTCCCGTCGACCTCCCGCTCGAGCAGCGCGGCGTTGTGCCCGTCGCCGCGGTGCTCCCGCAGCGTGGTCAGGCCCTGCCAGAGGGCCAGGTGCGGCTCGTCCGGCGCGGGCAGCCCGGCGTTGGCCGCCGCCAGCGGCCGCCCGGACGGCTCCACCGCCTCCGCGGCGATCCGCACGAGCCCGGCGGTCTCCGCCGCCTCGGCCGAGGCGAGCCACTCCTCCCCCAGGACCCGCCGGACCGCGGCGTCGGCGCCGGAGAGCCGGGCGGCGAGCGCGGCGGCCGGCGTGGCCGCGTCCCACACCGCGGGCACCCGGCGGGCCACGAACGCCGGCGCGAAGTTGTAGAAGGTGGCGGTGACCACGGCCGCGCCGACGGCGCCGAGCGGCGCGGCGCGGAAGCCGAAGTAGCCGTTCCAGAAGCCGGTCAGCCCGGCGGCCTCGGCGGCGGACCTCGACTCGGCGGTGAAGTAGGTGAGGGCGTGGTACGGCTCCCCGAGCGCCCAGAGCCGGCGCGCGGTGGCGGGAGACGTCACGCGACCTCCTCGCCGGCGCTCGTCGGCCGCGTGCCGAGACGTGCTGTGTTCATGCGTGAGCTCGCAAGCTCGCTCACGCGCTGACGCTCTCGGGCACGCCCAGCCACTCCCGCCAGCGCGGGTCGACCGTGCGGGATCCGAGCAGCCGCCACGCCGCCCCGCTCGGCGTCCGCGGCGGGTGCGGCAGCTTCCAGCCGAGCTCGGCCAGCGACCGGTCGGCCTTGGTGTGGTTGCACCGGCGGCAGGCGGCGACGACGTTGTCCCAGGTGTGCGTGCCCCCGCGGCTCCGGGGGACGACGTGGTCGATGCTGGTGGCCGAGCTGCCGCAGTACACGCAGGTCTGCCCGTCGCGGGTGAAGACGGCGCGCCGCGACAGCGGCACCTGCGCCGGGTACGGCACGCGGACGTAGCGGGTCAGGCGGACGACGACCGGCACCTGGAGGCTGATGGTCTCGGCGTGGACGACGTCGGCCGCGGAGTCGACCGCCTCGGCCTTCTCGGCCAGGACGAGCACGATCGCCCGCCGGCTGGAGACGACGCACAGCGGCTCGTAGGTGGCATTCAGCAGCAGCGTCGCCGCTGTCGTGACGCGTGACGGGGCAGGCGTCAGTGGTCGAGGAGAGGGGTCGCGGCGAGAACCTGGATGGCTCTCCGTCGACGACCGGGACGCGACACGCGACACGGGGCACCTCCGACGCCCCGGACTGCCGGTGGCTCCGGGAACCCGGGGGCGGCTCCATTCTGACCTGCGACGGCGGGGTTGCGCTCCTGGTATCGCCCTGACCGTCCGATACCGTGCCTGCGATGCGCTATCCCGAGGCTGAACGGCTCGACCTCGTCGAGGACGTGCACGGACACCTGATCGCCGACCCGTACCGCTGGCTCGAGGACGCCGAGGACCCCCGCACCCGGGCGTGGGCGCGGGCCCAGGACGACCTCGCCGCCGAGCACCTCGCGGCTCTCCCGCTGCGGGAACGGTTCGCCGAGCGGCTGGCGCAGCTGGTGCACGCCGGCGCGGTCGGCGTGCCGGTGTGGCGGGCCGGCCGGGCGTTCTCCACGCGCCGCGACCCGGGCCAGGAGCACGCCGTCCTGCGGGTGCGCGAGCCCGACGGCAGCGAGCGGGTGCTGGTCGACCCGATGGCGCTCGACCCCGCCGGCACGACGACCCTCGACGCCTGGTCGCCGTCCTGGGAGGGCGAGCGGCTGGCCTACCAGGTGTCCGTCGGCGGCGACGAGGAGTCGCAGCTCTACGTCCTCGACGTCGCCAGCGGCAAGGTCGTCGACGGGCCGATCGACCGCTGCCGCTACTCCCCCGTCGCCTGGCTGCCCGGCGGCGACGAGCTGTTCTACGTGCGCCGGCTCGCCCCCGACCAGGTGCCGGCCGGCGAGGAGCAGTTCCACCGGCGGGTGTGGCGCCACCGCGTCGGCGGCGACCCGGACGACGACGTCCTCGTGCACGGCGAGGGCAGCGACCCGTCGACCTACTTCGGCGTCCGCACCAGCGCGGACGGCCGGTGGCTGGTCGTCTCCGCCTCGATCGGCACCGCGCCGCGCGACGACGTCTGGCTGGCCGACCTCGCCGGGGACGGCGCGCTGCGCGACCTGCAGGTCGGCGTCGACGCCCAGACCACCGCATGGGTGGCCCGCGACGGCCGGCTGTGGCTGATGAGCGACCGCGACGCCCCGCGCTGGCGGCTCGCGGTCGCCGACCCGGCCGACCCCGCGACGTGGGCCCCGGGCGCCTGGCGGGACGTCGTCCCGCAGGCCGAGGACGCCGTCCTCTCCGACGCGACCCTCGTCGACGGCCCGGACGGCGACCTGCGCGTCCTCGCCGTCCACTCCGTCGACGCGACCGACCGGCTCTCGGTCTGGGCCGCGGACGGGTCGGGGCGGCTGGCCGACGTGACCCCGCCCGGCGTCGGCAGCATCGCCGGCGTCGTCTCCCGGCCCGAGGGCGGCACGGAGGCGTGGGTGGGCTACACCGACTACGCCACCCCGCCGTCGGTCTACCGCTGGGACAGCGCCGGCGCCGACCTCGCCCAGTGGGAGAAGGCCGACGTCGCCGGCGACGTCCCGGGCGTGACCGTCGTCGAGACGCACGCGACGTCGAAGGACGGCACGCCGGTCCACCTGTTCGTCCTCTCGCGGGCCGGGACGCCGGACACGCCGCGACCGGCCGTCCTCTACGGCTACGGCGGCTTCGACGTGGCGCTGACCCCGGCCTACTCGGCGCAGGCGCTCGCCTGGGTCGAGGCGGGCGGCGTGTGGGCGGTGGCCAACCTGCGCGGCGGCTCCGAGCACGGCGAGGAGTGGCACCGCGCCGGCATGCGCGAGCGCAAGCAGAACGTGTTCGACGACTTCGCCGCCGCCGGGGAGCACCTCGTGGCGCAGGGCTGGACGACGCACGGACAGCTGGCCGTCATGGGCGGCTCGAACGGCGGGCTGCTGGTCGGCGCGACGCTGACCCAGCGGCCCGACCTCGCCGCGGGGGTGGTCTGCAGCGCGCCGCTGCTCGACATGGTCCGGTACGAGCGCTTCGGCCTCGGGCGGACGTGGAACGACGAGTACGGCACCGCCGAGGACCCCACCGAGCTCGGCTGGCTGCTCGGGTACTCGCCCTACCACGCCGTTCGCGATGGCACCGCGTACCCGGCGGTGCTGTTCACGACCTTCGAGTCCGACACCCGTGTCGACCCGCTGCACGCCCGCAAGCTGGCCGCCGCCCTGCAGCACGCCACCAGCGCCGAGGCGCCGATCGTGCTGCGGCGGGAGATCTCGGTCGGGCACGGCGCGCGCGCCGTCAGCCGCACCGTCGACCTCGCCGCCGACCAGCTCGCTTTCCTGGCCGCCGCGACGGGACTCGTGTCACACCGGTCAGCCCCCTGACAGACGGCTCCGCATTTGGGAGTATCGACGGTGATGAGCGCCTCACTGTCCGTGATCAAGACCGCTGACGATCTCGTGTCGGCGGTGCCCGGCCTGTTCACCCAGGAGTGGTGGGCCGCGCACGCGGACATCCTCATCGGGAAGCCGCTGAAGATCGCGCTGGTCGTCGTGCTGGCCGCGCTGGTCCGGATGATGATCAACCGCGGCATCCAGCGGCTCACCGACCGCACGGCCACCGGCGCGGTGCCGAGCGTCCTGCGGCCGTGGCGCCGGCGGGGCCGGCAGGCCGACCGGGACGGCGTCGAGCAGATCGCGGCCCGGCGGACCCAGCGCGCCGAGGCGATCGGCTCGGTGCTGCGCAGCTTCGCCTCGTTCGTCGTCCTGGGCATCGCCGTCGTCCTGGTGCTCGGCGAGCTGGGCGTGAACCTGGCGCCGATCATCGCCAGCGCGGGCGTGATCGGCGTGGCGCTCGGCTTCGGCGCGCAGAACCTGGTCAAGGACTTCATCGCCGGCATCGGGATCATCCTCGAGGACCAGTACGGCGTCGGTGACGTCGTGGACCTCGGGGAGGCCAGCGGCACCGTGGAGGCGGTGGGCCTGCGGATCACGCGGCTGCGCGACGCCCACGGCGTGGTCTGGTACGCCCGCAACGGCGAGATCCTGCGCGTCGGCAACAGGAGCCAGGGCTTCGCGCAGGTCGTCATCGACATGCCGGTCGCCCACGACACCGACCTCGAGCGCTGCCGCACGGTGATGCAGGAGGTCGGCGACGAGATGCACGCCGAGAAGGAGTGGGCGGAGGTGCTGCTCGCCGCGCCGGAGTCGCTCGGCGTCGAGTCCATCACCGCCGCGGGGGTGACCATGCGGCTGCAGGTGCGCACCACCAACGACGACCAGTGGCGGGTGGGCCGCGAGCTGCGCCAGCGGCTCGGCGAGCGGTTCGCCGCCGAGGGCTTCAAGGCACCGGGCCCGGTGCTGGCCGGTGCCGCGAGCGGGGCGGGCGCGCGGTGAGCGGCCGCGCCCCGGAGGGAGCCAGGACCGCCGGCGCACACACGGAGCGCCCGGCGACCTTCCGCGAGGTCTTCGCCGTCCGCGAGTTCCGGCCGCTGTTCGGGACGTTCCTGCTCTCCACCGCCGGCGACGAGCTGGCCCGGGTGGCGCTGACCGTCCTGGTCTACCAGCGGACCTCCTCGCCGCTGCTGTCGGCGATCACCTTCGCGATCAGCTACCTCCCCTGGCTGCTCGGCGGCCCGCTGCTCGCGACGCTGGCCGACCGGCTGCCGCGGCACCGGGTGCTGATCGCCACCGACGCCGGCCGCGCGCTGCTGGTCGCCGGCATGGCCATCCCCGGGACGCCGCTGCCGGTGCTGCTGGCGCTGCTGTTCCTGCTCTCCCTCTGCGCCCCGCCGTTCGAGTCCGCCCGGTCGGCGCTGGTCGCCGACGTGCTGGAGGGCGACCGGTACGCCGTCGCGAACTCGCTGACCAACGTCGGGCTGCAGGTGGCGCAGGTCGTCGGCTTCGTGCTCGCCGGCGCGCTGGTGACGGCGCTGAACCCCTCGGCCGCGCTGCTGATCGACGCGGTGACGTTCGCCGTCTCCGCGATCTGGCTCTACGCCGGCCTGACCCGCCGGCCCGCCCCGGTCGCCGAGGACGAGGCGAAGCCGTTCCTGCGCGACGCGCTGGAGGGGCTCACCTTCATCCGCTCCTCGCCGCGCCTGCTCGCGATCATCGCCGTCCTCTGGATCGGCACCGCGTTCACCTACGCGCCCGAGGGCATCGCCATCCCGCTGGTCGACGAGCTCGGCGAGGGCGCGACGGCGGTGGGCATCCTGCTGGCGGCCAACCCCGCCGGGGTCACGATCGGCGGCCTGGTCCTGGCCCGGCTGGTCGCGCCGCACCGCCGCGAGCAGCTGGTGCCGGCGCTGGTCGGGCTCTCGCTCGCGCCGATCCTGCTGGCCGGGCTGGTCGCGTCCTTCGCCGGTCCGGGCACGCTGAGCTTCGGCGTCGTGGTCGCGCTGCTGTTCGTCTCGGGCCTCGGCTCGGCATGGCTGATCCCGCTCAACGCGTCGTTCGTGCAGGCGGTGCCGTCGGCCTACCGCGGCCGGGCGTTCGGCGTCGCGGTCAGCGGTCTCTACGGCGTGCAGGGGCTCGGGGCGCTGGCCGCGGGGCTGGCGGCGGAGGGGCTGGCGCCCAGCGGCGTCGTCGTCCTCTGCGGGGCGCTCGGCCTGGCCGCGGTGGTGCTGCCGCTGCTCGCCTTCGTACGTACGCAGGGTCACGTGGCCGGGGAGCAGCCCGCCGCGGGACCATCGGTGTCATGAGCGAGTCGAGCCGCACGCTGCCCTCGGCCCGGACCTTCTACGACGAGGTCGGCGGCCACCCGACCTTCGTGCGGCTGGTGCACCGCTTCTACGAGGGCGTCCGCCGCGACCCGGTCCTGGCGCCGCTGTACCCGCAGGACGACTGGGACGGCGCCGAGACGCGGCTGCGGATGTTCCTGGAGCAGTACTGGGGTGGGCCCACGACCTACTCGCAGGAGCGCGGTCACCCGCGGCTGCGGATGCGGCACGCCCCCTTCGCGATCGGCCCGGCCGAGCGCGACGCGTGGCTGTCGCACATGCGCGACGCCGTGGACTCCCTGGAGCTCTCGCACGAGCACGACGCCACGCTCTGGGGCTACCTGGAGATGGCCGCCCGCAGCATGCAGAACCGCTGGCCCGACGATGCGTCCGGCACCCTCTCCCTCGCCTAGATGACGGACCTCCCTACCCCCGACTGGTGGCGGGACGCCGTCTTCTACCAGGTCTACATCCGCAGCTTCGCCGACGGCAGCGGTGACGGCGTCGGCGACCTCGCCGGGATCCGGTCGCGGCTGCGGTACCTGCGCGACCTCGGCGTCGACGCGCTGTGGATCACGCCGTTCTACCCCTCCCCCATGGCCGACCACGGCTACGACGTCGCCGATCCGCGCGACGTCGAGCCGGCGTTCGGCGACCTCGCCGGGTTCGACGCGATGCTCGCCGAGGCGCACCGGCTCGGGCTGCGGGTGACCATCGACCTGGTGCCCAACCACAGCTCGCACCTGCGCGACTGGTTCGTCGAGGCGCTGGCCTCGCTTCCCGGCTCGCCGGCGCGGGCGCGGTACCTCTTCCGGGACGGGCACGGCGACGCGCCACCCAACAACTGGCCGTCGGTCTTCGGCGGGCCGGCGTGGACCCGCGTGCCCGACGGGCAGTGGTACCTGCACCTGTTCGCCCCCGAGCAGCCGGACCTGGACTTCACCCACCCCGAGGTGCTGGCCGACCTCGAGACGACGATGCGGTTCTGGCTGGACCGGGGCGTCGACGGCTTCCGGATCGACGTCGGGCACGGGATGGCCAAGCCGGCCGGGCTGCCGGACATGGTGCCGGCCGAGGACACCGGCCTGCTCGACGACCACGGGCCCGGCGACCTGCGCTTCGACCAGGACGGCGTGCACGACGTGCACCGGCGGATCCGGCGGGTGCTGGACGAGTACCCGGGCGCGATGGCCGTCGGCGAAGTGTGGGTGCACGACGACGAGCGGCTGGCCCGCTACCTGCGCGCGGACGAGCTGCAGCTGGCGTTCAACTTCCGGCTGCTCATGGCCGACTGGACCCCGGCCGAGCTGCGCTCGGCGGTGGAGCACTCGCTGGCCACCGTCGCCGGCACGCCGGCTCCGGCCTGCTGGGTGCTGTCCAACCACGACCGGCCCCGGCACGTCACCCGCTACGGCGGCGGCGACGTGGGGACGGCGCGGGCGCGGGCGGCCGCGCTGCTGCAGCTGGCGCTGCCCGGGGTCGCCTACCTCTACAACGGCGACGAGCTCGGGATGCCCGACGTGGACCTCCCCGACGAGGTGCTGCAGGACCCGGTGTGGGAGCGCTCGGGGCACACGGTCCGCGGCCGCGACGCATGCCGTCTGCCGGTCCCGTGGTCCGGCGACGAGCCCCCGTACGGCTTCTCGACGGCGGCCTCGACCTGGCTCCCCATGCCGCCCGGCTGGGGCCGGCTGACCGTGGAGGCCCAGCAGGCCGATCCCGGTTCGATGCTGTCGCTGTACCGACGTGCGCTGGCGCTGCGGTCGTCGTCCCCGCTGTTCGCGGGCGAGGAGCTGCAGTGGGTACCGGCACCCGACGGTTGCGTCGCCTTCCGCCGCCCCGGCGGGCTGGTGTGCCTGCTCAACCTCTCGGGGGCGCCGGTGCCGCTGCCGGAGGGGCGCGTGCTGCTGGCGAGCGGGGACGTCGCCGCCGGGATCCTCCCGGACGACGCCGCGGTGTGGCTGCACGCCTGAGCCGGACGTGACGTCGGCCACGATCGGCCCTCGGGTACCTTGCGGCCGACGAGGGCACCGCCTGCGAGGAGTCGCCGTGAAGACCCGAGACCTGGCCTACGTCGCGCTGTTCGCCGCCATCACGGCCGCGCTCGGGCTGCTGCCGGCCATCCCGGTCCCCGCCGTCCCGGTCCCCATCACGGCGCAGACCCTGGGCGTGATGCTGGCCGGCGCGGTCCTCGGTGCGCGCCGCGGCGGCCTGGCGCTCCTGCTGTTCCTGGTGGTCGTCGCGATCGGCCTGCCCGTCCTGGCCGGCGGCCGGGGCGGGCTGTCGGTGTTCGCCGGCCCGAGCGCCGGCTTCCTCTACTCCTGGCCGATCGCCGCCTTCGTCACCGGCCTGATCACCGAGGCGCTGTGGCGCCGGTTCAACCTGGCCTGGGCGCTGGTCGCCACCCTCGTGGGCGGGATCGCCGTGATCTACGCGATCGGCATCCCCTTCATCAGCGTCTTCTCCGACACCCCGCTGTCGGTCGCGTTCACCGGCTCGCTGGTGTTCGTGCCGGGTGACGTCGTCAAGGCCGTCGTCGCCGCCGTGGTCGCGGTGGCGGTCCGCCGCGCCTACCCGGTGATCGAGCGACCGCGGCGGGCGCCCGTCGCGCCATGAGGCGCCGGCGTGGGCGGGCCGCGCCGGAGGCCGCCGCCGACCCCTCACGGGGGATCGAACTCGTCGGGGTCTCCCACGCCTACGGCGAGCGGACGGTCCTCGACGGGCTCGACCTGCACCTGACCGAGCACCGGATCGGGGTGATCGGCGCCAACGGCTCCGGCAAGAGCACGTTCGCGCGGCTGCTCAACGGGCTCGTCGTCCCGACCTCCGGGCGGGTGCTGGTCGACGGCCTGGACACGCGCTCGTCGGTGCGGGAGGTACGGCGTCGCGTGGGCTTCGTGTTCCAGGACCCCGACGCGCAGATCGTGCACCCGACGGTCGCCGAGGACGTCGCCTACGGCCTGGAGAACCAGGGCGTGCCGCCGGCCGAGCGGGCCGAGCGGGTGGCCGAGGTGCTGGAGCGCTACGACCTGGCCGGGCACGCCGACCACCCGGCCCACCTGCTCTCCGGCGGGCAGAAGCAGCTGCTGGCCATCGCCGGCGTGCTGGTCATGCGGCCGGCGCGGATCGTGTTCGACGAGCCGACCACGCTGCTGGACCTGGTCAACGCCCGGCGGATCGCGCGGGTGATCGGCGAGCTGCCGCAGTCGGTGGTCGTGGTGACGCACGACCTGGACCTGCTGGAGGGCTTCGACCGGGTGCTCGTCGTCGACGGCGGCCGGGTGGTCGAGGACGGGCCGGCCGAGCAGTCGGTCCGCGCCTACCGGAAGCTGATGGCCGACCGGTGACCCTCGCCCTCTACGTGCCGCGGGCCAGCCCGGTGCACCGGACGCCGGCCGGGATCAAGCTGCTCGTGCTCGTGGCGCTCGGCGTGCTGCTGTTCGCGGTGCCGACCCTGGCCGTGGCCGCCGGGACACTGGCCGGGGTCGTGCTGATCGGGCTGCTCGCGGCCCGGCTGCCCGCGGCGCTGCTGGCCCGGCAGGCACGGGCGGTCGCGGTCTGGGTGGTGGCGATCGTCGTCGTCCACGCCCTGGTCACCGACTGGCTCACCGGCCTGGAGACGGCGTTGCGGCTGCTGGCGCTGGTGCTGGCCGCGGCTGTGGTGACCGCCACGACGCGGGTGACGGCGATGGTCGCGGTCGTGGAGCGGGTCTGCGCGCCGCTGCGGTTCCTCGGCGTCCGGCCGGCCCGGATCGGGCTGGCGCTGGCCATGGTGCTGCGGTTCATCCCGCTGGTGGCCGAGCGCGCCGACCGGATCCGCGAGGCCCAGGCGGCGCGCGGCGGCTCCGTGCGCGGCGTGCGCGGTCTCACGACGATCGTCGTCCCGCTGCTGGTCCAGGTGCTGCAGCTCGCGCACACGGTCAGCGAGGCGCTGGACGCGCGCGGGGCGGACGACGTCCCTCGCGCCCGGGCGGCCGCCTCGTGACCGGGACGCTGCTCGAGATCTGGCGGACGCCGACGGCGGCGGCGCCGATGCAGCGGGTACCCGCGGCGACGCTCCTGGCGGGGATCGGGCTGGAGGGAGACCGGTACGCCCTCGGCGGCGGCACGTGGGCGCAGTACCCGGACCTCGAGAAGCAGCTGACGCTGATCGACGCCGGCGACGTCGCGGCGCTCGCGCGCGAGGTCGGCGCGGACCTCTCCCCCGGCGACACGCGGCGGAACCTGGTCACGACCGGGCTGGCGCTGCCCTCGCTCGTGGGCAGCTGGTTCGCGGTGGGCGACACGCTGATGTTCGGCATGAAGCGGTGTCCGCCCTGCACGCACCTGGAGCGGTTGACCGGGCTCAAGCTGGTCAAGGCGATGGTGCACCGGGGCGGGATCAACGCGGCGGTGTTCGCGGGCGGCCCGATCCGCGAGGGCGACGTCGTCCGGCCGGTGTCCGACGAGGAGGCCGCGGCTCGCGGTGCGCCGACCGGCGCCGACCGTCCGGTGCCGCGGATCGTCTAGACCAGCGCTTCCACCACCATCGCCACGCCCTGGCCTCCCCCGGCGGCGATGGCGGCGAGCCCGTAGCGGCCGGCCCGCTGCCGCACGAGCTGGGAGAACAGGCGGACGACGAGGACCGCCCCGGACGCGCCCCACGGGTGCCCGAGGGCCAGTGCCCCGCCCTGGGGGCAGACCCGGGTCGGGTCGAGGTCGAGGGCCCGGCAGCAGGCCAGGATCTGGCCGGCGAAGGCCTCGTTGAACTCGACGACGTCGATGTCGTCCAGCGTCAGACCGGCCCGCTCCAGCGCCGTGCGCACGGCGGGGACGAGGGAGAGCCCGAGGCGGTTGGGGTCGAGCCCGCAGGTCGCGGTGCCGAGCACGCGCAGGCCGGGGACGTCGAGCCGGCGGTGGGTGACGGCGTCGGCGACGGCCACGACCGCGGCCCCGTCGTTGATCCCGCAGGAACTGCCGGCCGTGTGGGTGCCGTCGGGGCCGAAGGCCGGACGCAGCCGGGCCAGCCGCTGCGCCGTGAGCCCGGCACGGGGCCGGTCGTCCCGGCCGACGCCCGCGACGGGCACGATCTCGGCCTCGAAGTCGTGTGCCTGCACGCTCGCGATCGCGCGGGCATGGGAGCGCGCGGCGTACGCGTCCTGGTCGGCACGGGAAACGCCGAACTCGCTGGCGAGGGCGTCGGCGGCGGGGCCCATGTCGGGGTCACCCGTGCTCGCCGGCGCGAAGGGGGCGCGCTCGTACCGGAGCGGGTCGGCGTCCCCCGTCGGGGGCCAGAACCGCCACGGCGCGGTCGACGCGGACTCCACACCTCCGGCGAGGACGACCCCGGGCTCGGCCGCCACGAGCGACCCGCCGAGCACGATCGCGGCCAGCCCGCTGGCGCACTGCCGGTCGACGGTCAGAGCCGGCAGCGTGTCCGGCAGGCCGGCGTGCAGGGCGGCGACCCGCGCGACGTCACCGCCCGGACCCATGCAGTTGCCCAGCAGGACCTCGCGCAGGTCCGCGCCGCCGGTCGCCCCTGCCACGGCCGCCAGGACCGGCGCGGCTAGCTCGGCCGCGGGTACCGCGGCGAGCGAGCGGCCCGCCGTGCCGATCGGGCTTCGGAGCGCCGCGACGATCACCGGCGCCGCATCGCCGGTCACGCCCGCACCCGGGAGCCGGTCCGAACCGGCGAAAGCCGGCCCGCGGCGGCGAGCTCGGCAACCGCGGCCCGGTCCACCTTGCCCGCTGCCGTGACCGGCCAACTGGACAGGGAGAACCACAGCCGCGGTCGCTGCGCCGGCGCCAGCTCCGCCTTCGCCGCGGCGCGGGCTGCGGGCACGGCCGCGGGGTCGGTGAGGACGGCGGCGACCAGCTGCCCGAGCCGTGCGTGCGCGACTCCGACGACGACCACGTCGGCGCCCGAGCCGTGGCGCAGCACCTGTTCGACCTCGTCGGCCAGGACGGTGACGCCCCCGGTGAGCACCACCGCGTCACCGCGACCGGCCACGGTGAGGACGCCGGCGGTGAGGCTGCCGCGGTCCCCCACCGAGGCGAAGCCGTCCGGGCCGGTCCGGAAGGGGCCGCCGGGAGCCAGGTAGCCCTCGGACAGGTAGCGCGAGCGCACCCAGATCACGCCGTCGCGGATCTGCACCTCGACCCCGGGAAAGGCATGCAGGTCCTCCTCGTGGCTGCCCCAGGCGACGAAGGACAGCTCGGCCGCGCCGTAGTAGTGGCTGACGCGGGCGCCGACCGCGGCGGCCCGGCGGGACAGGCCCCGCCCCAGCCGGTCGCCGGCGACGACGAGATGCATCCCTCCGACGTCGATCCCCTCGTCGAGCGCGCCGACCAGTGCGGAGGGTGTCAGGCACGCGTGCGTCGCTCCGTCGGGCGCCGGCACGACCGCTGCCCCGGCGAAGCGGGCGTGCGCCGCCGCGAACAGGTTCATCGAGGCCGCCAGCGGGCCCGGCAGCCACACCCGCGAGCCGGGCCCGATGTCGGTCAGCTCGGACACGGCGGGAAACGAGTCCACCCAGGACTCCGCGGTCCGCACGACCCACCTCGGCCGCGTCGTGGTTCCCGAGGTCCGGACCGAGATCCGCCGCCGCTCGGCGAACGCCGCCAGCACCGCCTCGACCGGGTCGGGGGTGCCCAGGACGTCGACGGGCTCCGCTGTCATGGCTGCGGTCTCACGGCTCGGCGGGCTCGTCGCACCAGCGGGCCAGGAACTCCTTCTCGTCGGTGGTCAGCCGCCGGGGGCGGTTGATCGAGAAGTCGAACGGCACCAGGAGCGTGCTGCCGGTGACGGCGAGCCGCTCGTGGTCGAAGGCCTCGTAGTGGCAGGTGAACGCGGCGGCGCGGATGCCCGACACCCAGATCTGCACGTCGAGCGGCCGCGGGGAGTAGACGACCGGGCGCTTGTACTGGATGTCGTGGGCGGCGACGACGGTGCCGCGGCGCAGGCCGGTCCGCTCCTCCAGCGACGCCCGCTCGAAGAACAGGTCCACACGGGCCATCTCGAAGTACTGCAGGAAGACGACGTTGTTGACGTGCCCGTAGGCGTCCATGTCCGACCAGCGCATCGGGACCTGCACCGTGTACCGCACGGTGCGACACCCTGCCCCATCCGGCGCGCCGGGCGTCGGCCGGGGCGTCGGCCGCGACTGCGGCCCCAGACGCCGCCGGCCGGCCGGAGTGGGAACTCCGGCCGGCCACGGAAGGGGACGCGGTCCTTCTAGTCGCGGGTGAGCTTGCGGTAGGTCGCGCGGTGCGGCCGGGCGGCGTCGGGGCCGAGCCGCTCCACCTTGTTCTTCTCGTAGTCGGCGAAGTTGCCCTCGAACCAGAACCACTTCGACTCACCCTCGTACGCGAGGATGTGCGTCGCGACGCGGTCGAGGAACCACCGGTCGTGGCTGACCACCACGGCGCAGCCGGGGAACTCCAGCAGCGCGCTCTCCAGGCTGGTCAGCGTCTCGACGTCGAGGTCGTTGGTGGGCTCGTCGAGCAGCAGCAGGTTGCCGCCCTGCTTGAGCGTCAAGGCGAGGTTGAGCCGGTTGCGCTCACCACCGGACAGGACGCCGGCCGGCTTCTGCTGGTCCGGGCCCTTGAAGCCGAAGGCGGCGACGTAGGCCCGCGACGGCATCTCGACGTTGCCGACCTTGATGTGGTCCAGGCCGTCGGACACGACCTCCCAGAGCGTCTTCTTCGGGTCGATGCCGCTGCGGTTCTGCTCGACGTAGGAGATCTTGACCGTCTCGCCGACCTTGATGTCGCCGTCGTCCGCCTTCTCCTCGCCGACCAGCATCTTGAACAGCGTGGTCTTGCCGGCGCCGTTCGGCCCGACGACGCCGACGATGCCGTTGCGCGGCAGCGTGAAGGACAGGTCGTCGATCAGCAGCCGGTCGCCGAAGCCCTTGGTGAGGTCCTGGCTCTCGATGACCACGCTGCCCAGGCGCGGGCCCGGCGGGATCTGGATCTCCTCGAAGTCCAGCTTGCGGTACTTGTCGGCCTCGGCGGCCATCTCCTCGTACCGGGCCAGCCGGGCCTTGCTCTTGGCCTGCCGGGCCTTGGCGCCCGAGCGGACCCACTCGAGCTCCTCCTTGAGCCGCTTCTGCCGCTTGGCGTCCTTGGCGCCCTCGACCTTGAGCCGGGCGGCCTTGGTCTCCAGGTAGGTGGAGTAGTTGCCCTCGTACGGGTAGGCGCGCCCGCGGTCGAGCTCGAGGATCCACTGGGCGACGTTGTCCAGGAAGTACCGGTCGTGGGTGACGGCCACGACGGTGCCGGCGTACTTCTCCAGGTGCTGCTCGAGCCAGGCCACGCTCTCGGCGTCGAGGTGGTTGGTGGGCTCGTCGAGCAGCAGCAGGTCCGGCGCCTCGAGCAGCAGCTTGCACAGCGCCACGCGGCGGCGCTCACCGCCGGAGAGCACGGTGACGTCGGCGTCGCCCGGCGGGCAGCGCAGCGCGTCCATGGCCTGCTCGATGCGGGCGTCGAGCTCCCAGCCGTCGTGGTTCTCGATGAACTCCATGAGCTCGCCCTGCTCGGCGAGCAGCGCGTCGAAGTCGGCGTCGGGCTCGCCCATCGCCGCGCTGACCTCCTCGAAGCGGGTCAGCGCGTCGCGGATCGGCTTGACCGCCTCCTCGACGTTGCCGCGCACGTCGAGCGCCTCGTTGAGCGGCGGCTCCTGCTGCAGCATCCCGACCGTCGCGTCGGGCGCCAGGACCGTGTCGCCGTTGGAGGCGGTCTCCAGCCCGGCCATGATGCGCAGGACCGTGGACTTGCCGGCGCCGTTCGGGCCGACGACGCCGATCTTGGCGCCGGGCAGGAACGCCAGGGTGACGTCGTCCAGGATCACCTTGTCGCCGTGCGACTTGCGCGCACGGACCATCGAATAGATGTACTGAGCCACTGGGCCTCGGAGCCTTCCGTTTGTCTCGCGAACGGGGGCGGGCCCGCCGTTCGCCGGCCCGGCCCCTCTGCGTCCTCGACTCCGATCCTCCCAGCTCCCGGTGGCTAGCGGAGAGCCGGTGCCGGGACCCTGTCGTCGGAGTTCATCTCGTCCAACGTCTCGGGGTCGGCCTCGTAGTCCCGGCCGGCGAGGAGCTCCGCTGTGGGGTCGAACTCGTCGTCGGCCGGCGGCTCGCCCGGCTCGGATGCGGCCGCCGACGACCGCGGCACCCGCTTGAAGTCGGCGGTGCCCCGGGTGAGGTCGGGGCCGACGACCTCCGCCCGGAGCTTCACCTTGCTGCGCCGGCCCTGGTCGGAGTCCCACTCGTCGGTGAACAGCGACCCCGACACGATCACCGGGTCGCCCTTGCTGACCGTCTGCGAGACGTTGCCGCCCAGCTCGCCCCAGCACTCGACGTCGAGGAAGAGGGTCTTGTTGTCGACCCAGCCCTGCACGTCCTTGTCGTAGCGGCGGGAGGTCGACGCGACGCGGAAGTTGGTGACGGCGCCGTTCGGCGTGCGGTTGCGCTGCGGCGGGTTGACGACGTTGCCGACGACGGTGATGACGGTTTCCTTGGACATGGCGTTCCTCGTTCCTCGCGGCGCCCGGGGGCGCGGCCGGCTCGGTGCCGGGCTGCGGATCACCCTGGGCGGCCGGGAGGGGCCGCAGGAGGGGCGGCGGCGATCTGTGGACGGGACGGGCGCCTGTGGACGGCGGGGCGCGGGCCGTCGTCCCGGCCTGGTCAGGTCGGGACGTGCGAGGAACCCGAGCGACCGCGAACCGTCCACGCCCGCGCGCTGAGCCGGATCGAGCCGTCGTCCTCGGTCGGCAGGCGGGCGCGGAGGATCTCCCGGAGGGCGTCGCGGTCGGCCTCGCTCAGGGACATCGCATGGGCCGGCGCCGGCCCGGTGCCGCCGAGGAACGGCGTCCAGAAGTCGTCGAAGTCGGCGAACACCGTGGGGACCACGATCTCGCCGGTCTCGACGTCGTCGAGCCCCGCGCCG
The DNA here is from genome assembly GCF_059428245.1 of Geodermatophilus sp. SMS 5-13. NCBI lineage: Bacteria > Bacillati > Actinomycetota > Actinomycetes > Geodermatophilales > Geodermatophilaceae > Geodermatophilus > Geodermatophilus sp. SMS 5-13. The sequence goes on along the minus strand of NZ_CP165729.1, from coordinate 1,457,416 downwards.
GTGAACAGCTCCCGCAGCGGGCCGGGGCGGCACAGCGGGAACCGCACGCCCTCGTCCAGGGCGGCCGTCGCCGGGTCGCGCTCGGCCGCGGCGGCCCAGAAGTGCCGCATGAGCTGCATGCCTTCGGCGTAGTCCCAGACGTAGGCCGCCACCGTCCCGCCGGGCGTGACGACGCGGCGCATCTCGGCCAGCGCGGCCGCCGCGTCGGGGACGAAGTTGAGCACCAGACCGGAGACCACGACATCGACGGCGGCGTCGTCGACCGGCAACGCCTGGGCGCTGCCCGCCCGGAAGGTCGCGCGCGGATCGGTCACGTGCGCCGCGGCGTGCGCGACGAAGTCGGACGAGGGGTCCACACCCAGCACCGCCGCGGGCGCGGCGTCGGCCAGGACCGCGCCGCTCAGGGCGCCGGTGCCGCAGCCGACGTCGAGCCAGCGGCGCCCCGGTGGAACGCCGAGGCCGGCGACGAACCGGCGGGCCACCGGCCGGCTCCACCGGCCGACGTAGGACTCGTAGCGGTCGCCGCCCGCCCACGGGCTCGGCGGCGTCTGCACCTGGTCCACGACCGGCCTCCCGGTGTGCTGCGGCTGCTCGGCGCATCGTCGTGCCGACGCCGGGGCGGGTCAACGGCTCCCGGCCCCGCCGCAGCGTGGAACGGGTGCCGGGAGGTGCGATGATCGTGCGCCGAGCGCCCGTAGCTCAGTGGATAGAGCAGGTGCCTTCTAAGCACTTGGTCGCAGGTTCGAGTCCTGCCGGGCGCGCCGCTGCGGGGTCGAGGCGTGGCCAGGACCCCATGCCGGGCGGGGAACGCCCGGCGGGCCCTAGGCTCGCGTCGCGCGTGACGCAGCCCGCGTCCCGCCTCCCACGAGAGCGGAGGGAACGCCATGGCCGACACCCGGGTGATGGGCATCGTCCTCGCAGGCGGCGAGGGCAAGCGGCTCGCCCCGCTCACCGCCGACCGGGCCAAGCCCGCGGTCCCGTTCGGCGGGCTCTATCGCCTGGTCGACTTCGCGCTGTCCAACCTGGTCAACGCGTCGGTCCTGCGGATCGCCGTCCTGACGCAGTACAAGAGCCACAGCCTCGACCGCCACATCACCACGACGTGGCGGATGAGCGACCTGCTGGGCAACTACGTCACCCCGGTCCCGGCGCAGCAGCGCCTCGGCCCCCGCTGGTACACCGGCTCGGCGGACGCGATCTTCCAGTCGCTGAACCTCATCTACGACGAGCGGCCGGACGTGATCGTGGTGTTCGGCGCCGACCACGTCTACCGGATGGACCCGCGGCAGATGTGGGAGCAGCACGTCGACGGGGGCGCCGGGGTCACCGTCGCCGGCATCCCCGTCCCGCGGAAGGAGGCCACCGCGTTCGGGGTGATCCAGACGGGGACGGACGGACGGCGGATCGAGGCGTTCCTGGAGAAGCCCGCGGACCCGCCGGGCCTGCCCGGCCGGCCCGACGAGACGTTCGCCTCGATGGGCAACTACGTCTTCTCCACCGAGGCCCTGCTCGACGCCCTCCACACCGACGCCGCCGACGAGAACAGCAAGCACGACATGGGCGGCAACATCGTCCCGCTGCTCGTCGGCCAGGGTGCGGCGCAGGTCTACGACTTCCAGACCAACCGCGTCCCGGGCGAGGACCCGGAGGCGGAGCGGTACTGGCGCGACGTCGGCACGCTGGACTCCTACTTCGAGGCGCACATGGACCTGTGCGCCACCGTCCCGGCGTTCAACCTGTACAACGACCGCTGGCCGATCCTCACGCGCGTCCCGTCGCACCCGCCGGCCAAGTTCGTGCACGACGACGAGAAGCTCGACCGCATCGGCCGGGCCATCGACAGCGTCGTGGCCAACGGCGCCATCGTGTCCGGCGCAACGGTCCGCGAGTCGGTCCTCTCCCCCGGTGTGCGGGTGCACAGCTGGGCGTCGGTCGAGCGCTCGGTGGTCATGGACGGCACGGACATCGGCCGCCGCGCGGTGGTCCGGGACGCGATCCTCGACAAGAACGTGACGATCGCCGACGGCGTCCAGATCGGCGTGAACAAGGACGACGACCGCGCTCGCGGCTTCGCCGTCTCCGAGGGCGGCGTGACCGTCGTCGGCAAGGGCGAGCACGTGTCCAAGTGAGCTGAGCCGGGGCGACCGGCGCTGCAAGGTGCACCGCAAGTGCGGTCCCAGTGATCGTCAAGTGCGCCGAAAGCGCCCTCCTCCACCGTGGTGCCACACCACCTTGGAGGAGGACCCCGTGACCCAGTCGACCTTTCCCCCCGCCGGTCCCCCCGCCGGCGTCCAGCAGCCGTACGGCCAGCCCTACGGCCAGCCCGGCTTCGGCGGCCCCGGCGCGCCGTTCGGCCAGCCTGCCCCGCCCTTCGGCTACCAGCAGCCGCCCACGAAGAAGACCGGGCTGATCGTCGGCTCGATCGTCGGCGCCGTCGTGCTCATCGGCGGCCTCGTCGTCGGCGCGCTCCTCCTGTTCGGCAGCAAGACCCTCGACAGGGGCGACGCCGAGCAGCAGGTGAGCGCCGCGTCCGAGCAGCTGATCGGGGCGCCGGCCGAGGGCGTGAGCTGCCCGGCCGACGTCGAGGTCGCGCAGGGCGGCACCTTCGCCTGCACCGCCACCCTCGAGGGCCAGGACATCTCGTTCACCGTCACGCAGAAGGACGACCAGGGCAACGTCGAGATCACCGCGGACAACACGTTCGTGCCGGTGTCCGCCGTGGCCGACGAGGTCAACTCCCAGGTCGAGGCCGAGGCCGGCGTCGAGCTGAACACCAGCTGCGACAGCGACCGCACCGTCCTGGTCGACCCGGCCGGTGAGCGGCTCCCCTGCACGGTCAGCAACGCCGAGGACTCCTCGCTGAGCATCCAGGTGGACGCGATCGTCGAGGCCGACGGCACCGTCACCGTGGAGTACGAGGACGCCTGATCCGCACCCGCATCGCCCGAGGGGCGGTGGCACCGGCTCCCCGGTGCCACCGCCCCTCGCGCGTCGGACCCCGCCGGTGCCACACTCCCCCGCCATGCGGCCGACGCTGTACGAGTTCGCGGGTGGGGACGACGCCTTCCTGCGCCTGGCCGCCGCGCACCACGCGCGCTGCCTGGCCGATCCGGAGCTGAACCACCCCTTCTCGCACGCCGACCTCAACCCCGAGCACGTCGCGCGGCTGGCCGCGTACTGGGCCGAGGTGCTGGGCGGGCCGCCGCGCTACTCGAAGGAGTGCTCCGACCAGTCCTCGCTGCTGCGGATCCACGCCGGCAACGGCGAGATGGGCGACCTCGGCCGCCGGTTCGTCGACTGCTTCGTGGCGGCCGCGGACGACGCCGCCCTGCCGGCCGACCCCGAGTTCCGCGCCGCGCTGCGCGCGTACATGGAGTGGGCGGTCTCCGACGTCCTCGTCTACTCGCCGGTGGACGCCGTCGTCCCGGACGGCGAGCCGGTGCCGCACTGGACGTGGGACGGCCTCGTCGCCGGGTAGGAGGTCAGCGCCGGTCGGGGTGCACCCAGCCGATGGCCGGCGCCACGTGCTTCGTGATCGTCTCGAGCAGGTGCACGTTGTAGTCGACGCCGAGCATGTTCGGCACGGTGAGCAGCAGCGTGTCGGCCTCGCGCACGGCGGCGTCCTTGGCCAGCTCCTCGGCGAGCTCGTCGGGCTCGCCGACGTAGCTCTTGCCGAACCGCGCCCGCACGCCCTCGAGCAGCCCGACCTGGTCGGAGCTCTCCGAGCGGTCGCCGAAGTACATCCGGTCGGTGTCGGTGACCAGCGGCATGACGCTGCGGCTGACCGAGACGCGCGGCTCGCGCTCCCAGCCGGCGTCGGCCCAGGCGGACCGGAAGAGCGCGATCTGCTCGGCCTGCAGCTCGTCGAAGGGGACGCCGGTGTCCTCGCTCAGCAGCGTGGAGCTCATCAGGTTCATCCCCTGCTCCGCGGTCCACACCGCCGTGGCGCGGGTGCCGGAGCCCCACCAGATGCGGTCGGCGAGGCCTGGCGCCTGCGGCTGGATCGCCAGCCGGCCGGTCACGCCGCCGGTCATCCGCGGGTCGGCGTCCACCACGGATGCGCCGGCGATCGCGGCGCGGAACAGCGCGGTCTTCTCCCGGGCCAGCTCGCCGTCGTCGGACCTCGAAGGCGGCACGTAGCCGAAGGCCTCTGCCCCCCGCAGCGCCGTCTCGGGTGACCCGCGGCTGACGCCGAGCTGCAGCCGGCCGTCGCTGAGCAGGTCGGCGGCCGCGGCCTCCTCGGCCATGTACAGCGGGTTCTCGTAGCGCATGTCGATGACGCCGGTGCCGACCTCGATCCGCGACGTCCGCACGGCCATCGCGGTCAGCAGCGGGAACGGGGAGGCCAGCTGGCGGGCGAAGTGGTGCACGCGCACGAACGCGCCGTCGACGCCGAGCTCCTCCGCGGCGACCGCGAGCTCGACCGACTGCACCAGCGCGTCGCGCGCCGTCCGCACCGCAGAGCCCGGGATGGGCTGCCAGTGCCCGAAGCTGAGAAAACCGATCTTCTTGTCCATGGAGCTTCCCTCTCGTCACCGGGTGCCAGCGCCGGCGCCGGGCGCGGGATTCCCGAGGTGCAGGGCTGCCCATTCCGGGGCCCCGCCTTGGCGGACCTTGACGAGCCCCAGCAGACATGCCGGGCAGTCATCACCGTGTGTAGCGACTCGAACACGACTCTCCGTCAGCAGGTTCCGCCATTTCGGAGCGTGCATGCCCGACCCTGTTCGGGTGAGCCTCCCTGCACGCGGCATGCCGCGGAACCCGGCCGGGACGCCCGGCGCCGGCCAGCGGCTCCGGGCGATCGACACCCTGCTCGCCGACCGCGGCCAGCTGTTCCAGGCGCTCTTCCTCGGCGCGCCCATCGCCAAGGCGCTGGTCGACCTCGACGGGCACATCCTCGTGGCCAACCCGGTGATGTGCGGGCTGACCGGCCGCACCGTCGAGGAGCTCACCGGCCGGCACGTGGACCTGCTGGCCCACCCGGACGACCCGCCGGTGACCGAGCTCAACGTGCTCCCGGCGCCCGGCGAGGAGGGGCTCGACCCGAACCTGCTCCTGGACGGCGAGCGCCGGCTGCGCCGCTCCGACGGCACCGAGCTGTGGGTGGTCCAGGCGCACGACGTCGTCCGCCACACGACCGGGGAGCCGCAGTTCGTCGTCCTCTCGCTGGTCGACGTGACCGACCGGCGGCGGGCCGAGGAGGACCTCGTCCGCCGCGCGTTCACCGACCCGCTGACCGGGCTGCCCAACCGCCGCGCCCTCACCGACCGGCTGCGCCACGCGGTCGCGCTCTCCCGCCGCCGGGGCCTGCAGGTCGGCCTGGTCCACCTGAACATCGACCGGTTCAAGGCGGTCAACGAGGCGCTCGGCCACGAGGCCGGCGACCTGCTGCTCTCGCAGGTGGCCGACCGGCTGCGGTGGAGCACGCGGGTCGAGGACACCGCCGTCCGCCTGGGGGCCGACGAGTTCCTCGTCGTCGCCGAGGACGTCGAGGACCTCGAGGGGCTGCGCGCGCTCGCCGACCGGCTGCTGTCGGTGCTCGACGAGCCGTTCGTGGTGGGCGACCGCGAGATCACGCTGTCGGCGAGCGTCGGACTCACGCTCGGCAACGACATGACCCCCGACGACCTGCTGCGGCAGGCGCAGAGCGCGCTCACCCGCGCCAAGGCCGACGGCAGCCGGGCGCGGATCGAGGTGCACGAGGGCGCGCTGTCCAGCAGCGAGATCGACGCGCTGCAGCTGGAGACCGACCTGCGGCACGCGCTCGACAACGAGGAGCTGCGGCTGTTCTACCAGCCGATCGTGCACCTGGCCGACGAGACGCTGCTCGGCTACGAGGCGCTGATCCGCTGGCAGCACCCCAGCCGCGGGCTCCTGCCGCCCGGCGCCTTCCTCGACGCGGCGGAGAACAACCGGCTCACCTCCAAGCTGGGCGCCTGGGTGCTGCGGCAGGCCTGCCACGACGCGGCGACCTGGCCCTCGGAGCTGCGGGTGCACGTCAACATCTCCGCCCGCCACCTCGCCGAGGACGGCTTCAGCGAGCTGGTGTCGGAGGCGCTGGCGGAGTCCGGCCTGGCGCCGGAGCGGCTCGAGCTGGAGATCACCGAGTCCACCGCGCTGTTCGCCGCCGAGGCGACGCTGCACTCGGTGGCCGTGGTCACCGAGGCCGGCGTGACCCTGGCGCTCGACGACTTCGGCACCGGCTACTCGGCGATCACCGCGCTGCACCGGCTGCCGATCCACACCGTCAAGATCGACCGCTCCTTCGTCGCCGACGTCGTCCACGAGCCGTCGACCGCGGCGCTGGTGCACGGCCTGCTGCAGCTCGGCCGCGGCATGGGCCTGCAGGTCATCGCCGAGGGCATCGAGGACCTCGACCAGGCCGACTGGCTGCTGCGGCACGGCTGCGCGATGGCCCAGGGCTTCGCCTTCGGCCGCCCCGCGCCGCTGCCCAGCCCGGCCGAGGTGCTCATCGACGAGGTGACCGAGGCCCCGGCCGCGGAGACCGTCGAGGACACCCCGGAGCTGCTGGCCGGCGGGTACCCGGAGCTGCGGCCCGCCGCGCCGGTCGGCCACGAGACCGACGACCTGACCGGTGACCTCGCCGGCGTCTTCGGTGTCGAGGACGACGACGAGGACGACGGGGCGCCCGCCGACGTGCTGCCGTTCCCGGCGCCGCGCCGCGCGGAGCCGGCGGAGGAGCTGGTCGAGACCCCGACCGGGGAGCTCTTCGACGCCCAGCCCGACGAGACCGAGGACTGAGCCGCTTCAGGCGGGGCGCGGCACTGTGCCCGCGCGGGGACGGCGGACCAGCTCGCCCGAGCAGTTCGGGCAGACGCCGGCCATCGCCTCGGCGCAGGGGACGCAGAAGGTGCACTCGTAGACGCAGATGGTCGCCTCGGCGTCCGGCGGCAGCGGCCGGGCGCACCGCTCGCACTGCGCGCGCATCTCGAGCACGGTCAGCCCCGGCCGGTGAGGACTTCGAGCTGGGCGGCGTGGTCGGCCTGGTGCGCCGGCAGGAACCGCAGCAGCTCGGCGACCGCGACCGGCTCCCCGCCGTCCCGCCGGCCGGTCCGGCCGCGGTCGTCCGGGGTCACGGCCGCGACCGTGGAGTGCAGGGTCAGCTGCGCGTCGTGCAGCCCGCTGAGCAGCACCGCACGGGGCACGGCCGCGTAACCGGCGACTCGTGCGGACGCGAGGGGGTCGAAGTCGGCCAGGGGCGTGGGGTCGCCGGCCAGCAGCCGCCGGAGCCGGTCGGTGAAGACGCGGGCCGAGTCCCGCAGGTGGCCGGCGACCTGCAGCGGCGTCCAGTCGAGCTCGCCGGCGTACTCGGGAAAGTGGCCGGTGCGCACGAGGGCGCGGCGGGCCCGGCGGCCGAGCCGTGCCTGCCAGCCGGCGTCGGGCAGGTCGGTGAGGACGGCGGCCACCCGCCGCTGCTGGGCCAGCAACAACCGGGCCTCGGGCGCCGCGACCCGGACGATCGTGCTCATGGCGACGAGCCTGCCGCGCCGCCTCGCCGTCCACGAGTGGCAGGCATGACACCGACCGCGTCGTTCCTGCCATCGTGGTCTGCTGTCCCGGTGACCGCCGAGCGCTTCGCCGCCATCGCCGATCCGCGGCCCGGGGACGGTCCGTGGCCGGCCATGACCTGGCCGCCGGACGCGGACACCGCCCTGCGCGGGGGCGCCGTCGTCCTCACGCCCGTCGTCCCCGAGCGGGACGCCGCGGAGCTGTTCGCAGCGCTCGACGACGACACGGTCTGGCGGCACGTGGCGGGGCGGCCGACGGACGCCGACGACCTCGCGGGCGTGCTGACCGCGGCGATAGCCGGCGGCCGGCTGCCGTGGCTGGTGCGGCTGGCCCGGCCGGTGGGCGGGCTGCCGGAGGGCGCGGTCGCCGGGATGTCGTCCTACCTCGAGGTCTCCGTGCCCGATGCCCGCCTGGAGATCGGGTTCACCACCTACGCGCCGGCCGTGTGGGCCACCACCGTCAACCCGGAGACGAAGCTCCTGCTGCTCGGGCACGCCTTCGAGGTGCTCGGCGCGGGCCGGGTGCAGCTGAAGACCGACGTCCGCAACGTGCGCTCCCAGCAGGCGATCGCCCGGCTCGGCGCCCAATACGAGGGCACGCTGCGCCGCTACCAGCGGCGGGCCGACGGCAGCGTGCGCGACACCGTGCTGTTCAGCGTCGTCGCCGAGGAGTGGCCGACGGTCCGCGAGGGCCTCCGGGCGCGGCTCTAGGCGCGCGGCAGCGCGAGCGGCACCGGCCGCTTCGCCGCCCGCCCGTCGCCGGACGACGTGCCGCGCAGCCGCCGCCCGATCCACGGAGCGACGAAGCCGCGCACCCAGGCGGCCTCCTCGCCCACCGCGGCCCGGAACGGCCGCGGCGGCTGCGGCGGCAGCGGGACGGCCCAGTCGCCGTCGCCGGCGACGGGCACGCCGAGCGCGGCGGCGGCGGCCAGCGCCACGCGGCGGTGCCCCTCGGCGGTCAGGTGGATCCGGTCGGCGTCCCACAACCGCCAGTCCTGCAGCCAGGCCGCGCCCCACTGGTCGAGGACGACGGCGTCGTGGCGGGCGGCGATCGACCAGAGGTTGGCGTTGAAGACGGCGACCCGGCCGCGGATCCGACGGATGATCGGGGTCTGCCGGACGTCGACCCCGGTGGCCAGCAGCACGTCGGCGCCGGTCGCCCGGAGCTTCCCGACGGCGTCCTCGATCAGGGCCGCGAGCGCGTCCGGGTCGCCGCCGGGACGCAGCAGGTCGTTGCCGCCGGCCACCAGGCTGACCAGGTCGGGGTCGGCCGCCAGGGCGACGGGGAGCTGCTCGTCGATCACCTGCCGGACCAGCCGGCCGCGGATCGCCAGGTTCGCGTACTCCACGTCGTGCACGGGGGCGGCGGCCGCGAGGTGCTCGGCGAGCCGGTCGGCCCAGCCGCGGAACTCGCCGGGCCGCGCCTGGTCGGGGTCGGAGAGCCCCTCGGTGAAGGAGTCGCCGAGGGCGATGTAGCGCCGCCACGAACCGTTTCGCACGGCAACCACTTCACCACGGTGACCGAGCACACAGGGTGCGCGGGCCGGATCGCGGACACGATGCCCGCATGCGCATCGACGTCGCCGCCTCGCTGACCGTCGACTCCTCCGCCCCGGCGACGGCGCTGCTGCAGGTCGCCGTCGCCGCGCCGGTCGACGAGACGCTCACCGTGCTCACCGACGGCCGGCCGGTCGAGCCCTCGGAGTTCGCGGTGGACGGCGCCCGGGTGCACCGGCTGCATCTGCCGGCCGGCCACACGACGATCGCCTACACGGCCTCGGCGGCGTCCGTCGGCACCCCGCGTCCGGTGACGCCGGCCGAGTGGGCGACGGCCCTGCGCCCCAGCCGGTACTGCCCCTCCGACCAGCTGGAAGGGTTCGCGAGCTCGGAGTTCGACACGGGTCTCCCGCGCGGCGAACAGGTGCGCGCCGTCGCCGACTGGGTCCACGGCCGGCTGACCTACACCTCCGGCGCCAGCCGGCCGGTCGACACCGCCGTCGACACGCTGCTGGCCGGGCGGGGGGTGTGCCGCGACTACGCGCACCTCACGATCACGCTGCTGCGGGCGCTGGAGGTGCCGGCGCGGCTGGTCGCCGTCTACGCGCCGGGCCTGGACCCGATGGACTTCCACGCCGTCGTCGAGGCCGACGTCGACGGCACCTGGTGCGTCGTCGACGCCACCCGGCTCGCGCCGACGTCGTCCCTGGTGCGGATCTGCTCCGGCCGCGACGCGGCCGACACGGCGTTTCTCACCCTGCTCGGCGGCGTCGCCACGTTCGGGGAGATGACGGTGACGGCGACCGCCGACGGCGACCTGCCCACTCCGGACGACACCCCGTTCCCGCTGCCCTGAGTCCCCGGACCATTTCGGGGGACCTGCTGCTGCGCGCAACGGCTCCGGATTCGCGACCGCACCCGCCCCAGCCCTGACGGCGGCCGGCCGGGCCGACCACGACCACGCCGCGGCCAGCAGACCACCTGCGCCAACCTCGCCCGTTGTTAGGATGCCCCCCTGGTCGGCACTGTCCGCAGACACGGTTCTTGCCGAGCGACTGCATTTCGCCCGCGGGGTGACCTGCGAGTCAGCCACAACAGCGCCTTCCGAAGTCGAGGAGGGAGACAACCTTTGCTGGCGAGTCTCCTTCCGGGTTTGAGGGACGTGCGAACCCCACTGGCCGTGGGCTACTTGTGGCTACTTGTGGCGTGGTTGCTGTATGCCGACCGCGTGCCGAGGAGTCGACCCACAGGGGGTGGCTTGGTTGCCGCCCTCTTCGATCTGGGAACCGTCGTGGGAGAAGGGGCCCTCCTCGTGGCCATATCATTTGCGGCGTATCTGGTCGGCGCCCTTCTTTCATTTCCCTTGGAAGGACGGGTCGCCACCCGTCTCCTGGATGCCGTTCGCCCAGACATGCAAGCAAGGAGGGTCGCCCGGGACGAGTACCAGGAACTCCTGTCCAGGCTGCGGAGGCAGGTGAATGATCTCGAGTCGCGACTCGGTGAGGACCGGGCTCGCGAGCTGAGAGATGAGCTGGACCGATCCCCGAGCCGTGAATACCTGCGAACCAGGTTGTTGGTCGCCAGTCAGTCCCTGTATGGCGAATACGATCGCTTGTCCGCCGAAGCGGCGTTCAGAGTGAACATTGCTCCACCTCTGATAGCACTGTTCTGGATCGTGGGATCTCGCGCAGGTCTCGTGTGGGGACTGGTCGGCACGGCGCTGTCGCTCGCTCTTGCCGGTCAAGGAGTTCGCCGGGGAATCTTGTCGGGCGACATCTTGCGCCGCGCGGTCGTGGCGGGGGTCATAGAATTGCCCGCCGCCGCCGAGATAAAGCAAGCGATATCGGAACTCCGCTGAGCACCGTTGTGGCGAGCGCGAGGCCCCTCGGGCCCCGGACGCCAAGGAGCCGAAGGGATTCGGCCTGCCGCGGGAGATCTCCACTGGCGCAATTGCAAGGCGGAATCGGCCCCGGAACTCCATCGGGAAGTCCGACGAGTCGGGTGGCCGGCCGGCGGCAGTCCCCGACCTGGCGCTGCATGCCCCCTCCCCCCGCCTGACCATGAGAGGACATGTCGGCACATCGACATGTCCGCATACCGGCACGCCACACGCAGCAGGAAGGAGATGGCGGTGTCAGGAACCCGTGCCGACGATCGATCCGGTGACCGGCCTCCGACCAGTCACGAACGCATGACGGGGCTGCCCTGGGATGCGTCGTACGCCGAGGGCCCCGCGCCGTGGGACCTCGGCCGGCCGCAGCCGGCGGTCGTGCGGGTGGCATCCGCGGGCGGATTCACCGGATCGGTGCTCGACGCGGGCTGCGGGACCGGCGACAACGCGCTCCACGTCGCCTCACTGGGCGCCCCGGTGCTGGGCGTCGACGTCGCCGAGACGGCGCTGGCGATCGCCCGGCAGAAGGCGGACGAGCGCGGCATCGAGGTCGAGTTCGCCGCGGTTGACGCGCTGCACCTGGAGCGGCTGGGGCGCCGGTTCGAGACGGTGCTGGACTGCGGGCTGTTCCACACCTTCGACGCCGCCGAGCGCCCGCAGTACGTGGCGAGTCTGGCGTCGGTGACCGGGCAGGGCGGGACTCTCTACGTGCTGTGCTTCAGCGACGAGGGCACCGACACCGGCCCGCACCCCGTCAGTCGGGACGACCTGCGCGCGGCATTTCACCGCGGCACCGGCTGGCGGGTCGCCGCCATCGAACCCGAGCGCGTCGAGACGAGGTTCCACGACGACGGCGCGCCGGCCTGGCTGGCGACGATCACCCGGGTCCAGGCCGTCTGACAGGGTGGGCGGCGTGCGGACGACGAGCAGCCGGGAGGTCTACCGCAACCCGTGGATCCGGGTGCGCGAGGACGCGATCGAGCACGCCGACGGCTCGGCCGGCGTCTACGGCGTGGTCGAGAAGCCGCACTTCGCCCTGGTCCTGCCCTTCGAGCGGGACGGCTTCTGGGTGGTCGAGGAGTTCCGCCTGCCCGTCGGCCGCCGGGTGCCCGGCTTCCCGCAGGGCACGTGGACGCACGGCGCGAGCGGCACCCCGGAGGAGCTGGCCCGCGCCGAGCTCGCCGAGGAGACCGGGCTGCGCGCCGGCACGCTGCGCCGGCTCGGCCATCTCGACCTCGCACCGGGCCTGTCGACGCAGGAGTTCGACGTCTGGCTGGCCACCGACCTCACCCCCGGGCCGACCGCCCGGGAGGCCACCGAGGCGGACATGACCTGCACGTTCCTGGCCGAGGAGGAGCTGCGGGCGCGGATCCGCGACGGCCGGTTCCCCGACGGTCCCTCGGTCGCCGCCTACGCGTTGCTCCTGCTCGACCGGGAGTGAGCATCAGGTCGACGGGGCGTCGGGCTGACCGAGCCGCCGGCGGAGGTCGGCCGGGAGCAGCTCGAGCAGCTCCTGCGGCAGCACCGGCAGGTCCAGCAGCGACAGCTTCACCCGGCTGCGCGCCGCGGCCAGCGAGCCCTCGATGCGCACCAGCCGGCCGGCGTCCGGCCGCAGCGACACCTCGACCACGGCACCCGGCTCCAGCCGGCCGGTGAGCACCCCGTCGAGCTCGACGGCCGGCGGCCCCGCGGTCAGCTCGAGGGTCAGCCCCTCGGCCGGCCCGAGCAGCAGGCTGCGCGCGATCCCGTTCAGCGGCGCCGACGGCGTCACCAGCACCCCCGCCGCGCTGGGGCTGACCACCGGCCCGCCCGCCGCGTAGTTGTACGCCGTCGACCCCATGGGCGTGGCCAGGATCAGGGCGTCGCACGTGTAGTGCCCGTACGGCTGCCCCGCCACGGACATGGTCGCCCCGACCAGACCGGCGCCCGGGACGCGGGCCAGGACGGCGTCGTTGAACGCCAGCTGCTCGGCGGACCCGTGCCGCACCACCAGGCAGCTGCGGCTCTCGGTGGTCGCCCGCCCCTCGGCCATCGCCTCGAGCGCCGCGTCCAGCTCCGCTCCCTCGACCTCGGCGAGAAAGCCCAGCCGGCCGAAGTTGACCCCGAGCACCGGCACCGGCCGCTCGGCGACGAGCCGCATCGCGCCGAGCAGCGTGCCGTCGCCACCGAGCGCGATCAGCCCCTCGGTGGTCGCCGCGAGCTCGTCACGCGTCACCGCTGTGACACCGGCCAACCCGAGCCGGGCGACGTCGTCGGCGACGGCGAGGAGCTCGACCCCGTGGGTCGACGTCCAGGCCACCACCTGGCCGACCGCCCCCGCGCAGTCGCGGCGCGGGTGCAGGACCAGGCCCATCCGGGGCGCGAGCACCATGGCGTCAGCCGCGGTAGGTCTCGAGCAGCCGCAGCCAGATCTCGCTGATCGTCGGGAACGACGGGACGGCGTGCCACAGGCGGGCGATCGGCACCTCCCCGACGACCGCGACGGTCGCCGCGTGGATCAGCTCGCCGACCGCCGGCCCGATCAGCGTCACGCCGAGGAGCACCTGGCGCTCGGTGTCGACCACGGCGATCGCCCTGCCCTGGTAGCCGTCGGCGAACAGCGACGCCCCGGCGACGTGCCCGAGGTCGTACTCGACGACCCGGTGCGGCAGGCCGGCCCTCTCCGCCTCCGCGGCGGTCCGTCCGACGCTCGCCACCTGCGGATCGGTGAAGACGACGGACGGCGTCGCCACGTGGTCGGCCGTGGCCACGAACGGCGACCAGTCGGCCAGCGAGACCTCCTCGCCGCGGGCGCGGGCGACGATCGCGGCGCCGGCCTGCCGGGCCTGGTACTTGCCCATGTGGGTGAGCAGCCGGCGGCCGTTGACGTCGCCGACCCCGTAGAGCCACGGCACGCCCTCGACCTGCAGCGAGTCGTCGACGTCGAGGTACTTCCCGCCGTCTAGGCCCACGGCCTCCAGGCCGAGGTCCGCGGTGCGGGCCCGGCGGCCGACCGCGACCAGCACCTCGTCGCCGCGCACCTGGCCGGCCTCGGTGGTGATGACCACCTCGCCGTCCTCCCGCCGGGCGGCGATGACCTCGACCCCGGTCCGGACGTCGACGCCCGCGTCCTTGAGCGAGGCCGCCACCGCCTCCCCGGCGGCGGGCTCGAGCGTCGCCAGCAGGCGGTCGGCGAGCTCGATCACGGTCACCGTCGAGCCCAGCGCCCGCCACGCGGTGGCCATCTCGCAGCCGACCACTCCCCCGCCGATCACGATCAGCCGGCCGGGCACGTCCTGGGCGCTGGTCGCCTCGCGGGGCGTCCACGGCGAGATCTCGCGCAGCCCGTCGATCGGCGGGATGGCGGCCGACGAGCCGGTGCACAGCGCCACCGCGTGCCGGGCGGTCAGCCGTGTCTCGGCGCCGTCAGCGGCGGTGACCACGACGGTCCGCTCGCCGTCCAGCCGGCCGGTGCCGCGCAGCAGGGTGATCCCGGCGCCCTCCACCCAGCTGACCTGGCCGGTGTCGTCGCCGTCCCCGGTGAACGAGCTGCGCCGGGCCAAGGTCTCCGCCACGTCGAGCTGCCCGGTCACCGCGGCCGCCGCGCCGCGGACCGCGCGCGCCTCGCCGAGCACCTCCGGCCCGCGCAGCAGCGCCTTGCTCGGGATGCACGCCCAGTAGGAGCAGTCGCCGCCGACCAGCTCGGCCTCCACGAGCACGGCGGACAGCCCGCCCCTGACGACGACGTCGGCGACGTTCTCGCCGGTCGACCCACCGCCGACCACGACGACGTCGACGGTGTGCTCCCCTGCGCTGCTCACCCGGCCCATCCTGACGGTGTGGTCGACTGGCCGCCATGCCGGTCGATTCGGACGAGTTCGCCGCCGCCCTCCGGCAGTACGCCGCCGGGGTCTGCCTGCTGACGCTGCAGGACGACATCGACGACGTGGGGACGACGGTCAGCTCGGTCATGAGCGTGTCCGCCGCGCCGCCGCTGATCGCGGTCGGGCTCGCCGCCGACGGCTACCCGGCCGAGCTGCTCGGCGCGGTCGGCCGCTGCGCGGTGACCGTGCTGGCGGCCGAGCACGCCATCGTGGCCAGCCGGTTCTCCTCGGCCGGGCGGCCCAGCGCCCGGCACCTGCTGGAGTCGGTGCCGTGGACCCGCGCGGACGGCAGCGGCGCGATCGTGCTCCGCGACGGCCTGGCCGCCCTGGACTGCCGGGTGGACCGGCTGGTCGAGGCCGGCGACCACCTGCTCGCGCTGCTCGAGGTCGAGGCGGTCCCGGTGCTCAACCCGGGTGCCCGCCCGCTGGTGCGGCTGCGCGGCCGCTACGTCGACGAGAAGGGGGATCTCGCCGGTCGATGAGGCCCGGTGTCACATTCCGGGCGCCGGCGGTGCTGTAGAGATGTGGATGTCGTCGCCGCGGTGCGCACCCCCGCCCGCAGGAGCACGGCCGTGACCGCTCCCCGGAGCGCGGTGCGGGCCGATCTCGAACAGGTCTTCCGTACCGGCTACCCGGGGGTGGTCGGTGTCGCCGCCCGCGTTCTGGGCTCCCGCGACGAGGCCGAGGACGTCGCCCAGGAGGTCTTCCTGGCCTTCGGCCGCACCACGGTCCCGGCCGGCGAGGCGCCGCGCTGGCTGGCGGTCGCCGCGGCCCACACCGCCCTGAACCACCTCCGCTCGGGCCGCCGCCGCGCGGCCCGCGAGGAGGCCGCGATCGACGGCCACCCGATCACCCCCGACATCGCCGACGACGTCGTCGTCCGCGAGGAGCGCAGCCGCGTGCGCGCCGCGCTCGCCCGGCTGCCGCGCAAGCAGGCCGTCGCTCTCGTGCTGCGGCACAGCGGGCTGAGCTACGCCGACGTGGCGGCCGCCCTCGACCTCTCCCCCGGCAGCGTCGGCACCACCGTGCGGCGCGCCGAATCCGCCCTGCGCAAGGAGTTGAGCACCGATGCGTCGACTGACTGACCGACACCCGGCCGACGGCACGCTGCGCCGCCTGGTCGACGAGCCGGCCGGCGTCCCCGACGACGACCGCGCGCACGTCGCCGGCTGCCCCACCTGCCTGCTCGGCCTGGCCACCGCCCGGGAGGACGCCGCGGCCGCCACGGCCGCGCTGTCCTACGAGACGGCGCCCGACGTCGACCTGGCCTGGCGGCGGTTCTCCGCCGCCCAGGCGCCCGCCCGGGCCGCCGTCCCCGCACCGGCCCGCCGCCGGCGCTCGCCGCTGCGCAGCCCGCTCGTGGCCGCCCTCGGGGTCGCGGTGATCCTCGGCGGCGCCGGTGCCGCGGCGGCCGCGGACTGGCTGCAGATCTTCCGCACCGAGCAGGTGGCACCGGTCGAGGTGCAGACCACCGACCTCGTGGCGCTGCCGGACCTCTCCGACTACGGCGATCTGCAGGTCGTCGCCGAGCCCGATGTGCACGACGTGGCCGGCGCCGCGGCCGCCGAGGAGGCCTCCGGCCTCGACGTCCCGGAGGTCGACGCGCTGCCCGGCGGCGTGACCGGCGAGCCGCGGTACGCCGTGGGCGGCCAGCTCGTCGCCGAGTTCACCTTCTCCGCCGCCAAGGTCGCGCAGGCCGCCGCCGCGGCCGGCGAGGAGCTGCCGGCGGTCCCGGCGGGGCTGGACGGCAGCCGGTTCCGGCTCGTCGCCGGGCCGGGGGTGGCCGAAATCTGGCAGAGCTCCTCGGGCGCACCGGCGCTGGTCGTCGCCCGGGTCACCGCGCCCACGGCCTTCTCCTCCGGCGTTCCCTTCGAGACCGCGCGGGACTTCCTCCTCTCCCTGCCCGGTCTGCCCGAGGACATCGCCACCCAGCTGCGCAGCTTCACCGGTGACGGCACCACGCTCCCGCTGCCGATCCCGGCGCAGTTCGCGACGACGTCGCCCGCCGAGGTCGCCGGCCACCCGGCCACGGTCGTGGCCACGCGCGACGGCAGCATCACCGGCGTGGTCTGGGTGGAGGACGGCGTCGTCACCGGCGTCGCCGGCTCGCTGACCGAGGACGAGGTCCTCACCATCGCGCGGGACCTGCGCTGACGGTGGACAGCACCACCGTCGCGGCCGCCGAGCAGCTGCTGGCCGAGCTGCCGCCGTCCCCGGCGGTCTGGTGCTCGGGGCTGCGCAAGCGGTACGGACGGCGGACCGCGGTCGACGACGTCTCCTTCGCCGTCGGCCGCGGCGAGGTGGTCGGCCTGCTCGGCCCCAACGGCGCCGGGAAGACCAGCGTCATCAAGATGCTGCTCGGGCTGGTGCGCCCCGACGACGGCGAGGTGCTGCTGCTCGGCCGGCGGGCGCGGGAGCCGCGGGCCCGGGAGCGGGTCGGCTACCTGCCCGAGCTCTTCCGGTACCAGCCGTGGCTGACCGCGGCCGAGGTGCTCGCGCTGCACGTCCGGCTGGCCGGGGCGCGGGTGCCCGCCGCCGAGCAGCGGGCCGTCCTCGCCCTGGTCGGGCTGGCCGAGCGGGCCGGTGACCGCGTGGGCGGCTTCTCCAAGGGCATGCAGCAGCGGCTCGGCCTCGCCGTCGCGCTGGTCGCCCGCCCGGAGCTCGTCGTCCTCGACGAGCCGACCAGCGCGCTCGACCCGCTCGGGCGGGCCGACGTCCGCGACATCGTGCTCTCCCTCAAGGAGCGCGGGGTCGCGGTGCTGCTCAACTCGCACCTCATCGGCGAGGTGGAGCGGGTGTGCGACCGCGTGGTGATCCTCGACAAGGGCCGGGTCGCCGCGAGCGGCACGCTGGCCGAGCTGCTCGGCCAGCGGGAGCTCCGTCTGCGCCTCGGTGCGGTGACCGCCGCGGCCGAGGCCCGGATGGCCGCCACCGGGCGGATGTCGCGCAGCGGCGACGAGTTCACCGTCGCGCTCCCCGCGGAAGGCGATGCGACCGTGCCCGATCTGATCGCCGATCTGGTCGCTCTGGGCGTGCGGGTGCACGCCGTCGAGCCGGGCCGGATCAGCCTCGAGGAACGGCTCCTGGGCATCCTGCGGCACGAGGAGGACACCCCGTGACCGTCATGACCGTCGCGGCGCTGACGCTGCGCGAGGCGTCGCGGCGCAAGGTGCTGCGTGCGCTCGCCGTGCTCACCCTCGCCCTCCTGGGCCTCTCGGCCTGGGGCTTCGCCAAGCTCTCCGTCGAGCTCGGCGACCTGACCAGCGGTGAGTCCCGGCTGGTCGCGGCGCAGGTGCTCAACCTGGTGATGTTCGGTCTCAGCCTCATCGCGGCCCTCGGCACGGCCTTCCTGGCCGGGCCGACGCTCTCCGGCGAGGTGGAGTCGGGCATGGCCCTGGCGATCCTCGCGCGGCCGGTGCGGCGCAGCACCGTCCTGGCAGGCAAATGGCTCGGCCTGGTGGCGTTCGGCAGCGCGTTCGTCGCCGTCGCCGGGCTGGCGGAGTTCGTCGTCGTGCAGGTGACGATCGGCTACTGGCCGCCCGACCCGGTCATCGGCCTGCTGCTGCTCGCCGTCCAGACGGCGGTCCTGCTCACCCTGACCCTGCTGCTGGCCACCGTCATCTCGCCCATGGCGTCGGGGATCGTCGCCGTCGGCCTGTTCGGCGCGACCTGGATCGCGGGCGTCGTCGGCAGCGTCGGCGACGTGCTCGGCAACGAGGGCGTCGCGCGGGTCGGCACCATCTCGCGGGTGCTGCTGCCCACGGACGGGCTGTGGCACGGCGCGATGTACGCGTTCCAGGACTCCTCGCTGCTGCGCGTCGCCGGGCTCGACCGCGGTTCGCCGTTCTTCGGCACCGCCCCGTTGAGCGGCGCCTACCTCGCGTGGGTGGTCGTCTGGGTGCTGCTGATCGGCGGCCTCGCGGCGCTGTCGTTCACGCGCCGCGACGTCTGAACTAGCGTCGGGGGCGATGAACGCGCCGCTGACCCCCTCGGACTCCGCCCTGCGCCGTGCGCTGACCCGTGCCGAGCGCGGCGTGCGGCTGGACGCCACCGAGGCGGAGACCCTGCTGCACGCCCGCGGGCTGGGCGAAGGCGACCCGCTCGACCGGCTGCTGACCGCCGCCTCGCGGGTGCGCGACGCGGGCCTGGCCTCGGCCGGGCGGCCCGGCATCGTGACCTACAGCCGCAAGGTGTTCATCCCGCTGACCCACCTGTGCCGCGACCGTTGCCACTACTGCACGTTCGTGACGACGCCGGGGCAGCTGCGCAAGGCCGGCAAGGCGCCGTACCTGTCCCCCGACGAGGTGCTGGAGATCGCCCGCGCCGGCGCGGCCCTGGGCTGCAAGGAGGCGCTGTTCACCCTCGGTGACCGGCCCGAGGAGCGCTGGCCGGTCGCGGCCGAATGGCTGCACGCGCACGGCTTCGACTCCACGCTGGGCTACCTGCGGGCGATGGCGATCCGGGTGCTGGAGGAGACCGGCCTGCTGCCGCACCTCAACCCCGGCGTGCTGTCGTGGGAGGAGATCCAGCGGCTCAAGCCGGTCGCGGCGTCGATGGGCATGATGCTGGAGACGACGGCGACCCGGCTGTGGTCCGAGCCCGGCGGCCCGCACTTCGGGTCGCCCGACAAGGAGCCCGCCGTCCGGCTGCGGGTGCTGGAGGACGCCGGCCGCTCCGCCGTCCCCTTCACCACCGGCGTGCTGCTGGGCATCGGCGAGAACTACGCCGAACGGGTCGAGGCGATCGGCGCCATCCGGGCGGCGCACCAGCGGCACGGGCACGTGCAGGAGGTCATCGTCCAGAACTTCCGGGCCAAGCCCCGGACGGCGATGGCCGCGCACGACGACCTGGAGCTGCAGGAGTACGTCGCGTCGGTAGCCGTCAGCCGGCTGCTGCTGGGCCCGAAGGCGCGGGTGCAGGCGCCGCCGAACCTGTCCGACTCCACCGAGCTGGGCCTGCTGATCCGCGCCGGGGTCGACGACTGGGGCGGGGTCTCGCCGCTGACGCCGGACCACGTCAACCCTGAGCGGCCGTGGCCGAACATCGACAAGCTGGCCGCGCTCACCGCCGAGGCCGGCTACACGCTGCGCGAGCGGCTCGCCGCCCAGCCGCCGTACGTGACCCAGCCCGAGCCGTGGCTGGACCCGCGGGTGCGGCCGCACGTCTTCGCGCTGGCCGGGCCCGACGGGCTCGCGGTCGAGGGGCGGGTGCCGGCCGGGCTCCCGTGGCAGGAGCCGGACGAGGCGTGGACGTCGTCCGGGCGGACGGATCTGCACGTGGAGATCGACACCGTCGGCCGCACCGGCGACCGGCGCAGCGACTTCGACGCCGTCTACGGCGACTGGGCGGACCTCCGCTCACGCACCGAGTCGGCCCGGGACGGGCACTCCACCGCGCTCGCCGTCGGCGACCCCGAGGTGCGGGCGGCCCTGCGGCACGCCGAGGCCGACCCGGCCGGGCTGTCGGACGCCGAGTACCTCGCGCTGCTGGGCGCGGACGGCCCGGACCTCGACGCGCTGGCCGCGGTGGCCGACGCGCTGCGCCGGGAGGTCAACGGCGACGACGTCACCTACGTCGTGAACCGGAACATCAACTTCACCAACGTCTGCTACACCGGCTGCCGGTTCTGCGCGTTCGCCCAGCGGCGCACCGACGCCGACGCCTACACGCTGTCGATGCAGCAGGTCGGCGACCGCGTCGACCAGGCCTGGGCGGCAGGCGCGACCGAGATCTGCATGCAGGGCGGCATCCACCCCGACCTGCCCGGCACCGCCTACTTCGACCTGGCCCGCGAGGTGAAGCAGCGCCAGCCCGGCATCCACCTGCACGCCTTCTCCCCCATGGAGATCGTCAACGGCGCGGCCCGCACGGGGCTGTCGTTCACCGACTTCCTCACCGGGCTCAAGGAGGCCGGCCTCGGCTCGGTCCCGGGGACGGCGGCGGAGATCCTCGACGACGACGTCCGCTGGGTGCTCACCAAGGGCAAGCTGCCGACGGCGACCTGGCTGGAGATCATCGGCACCGCGCACCGGGTGGGCATCCCGACGACGTCGACGATGATGTACGGCCACGTCGACACCCCGGCGCACTGGGTCGCCCACCTGCGCACGCTGGCCCGCCAGCAGGACGAGACCGGCGGATTCACCGAATTCGTGCTGCTGCCGTTCGTGCACCACAACGCGCCGATCTACCTGGCCGGCGTCGCCCGGCCCGGCCCCACGGTGCGGGAGAACCGGGCACTGCACGCGGTCGCCCGGCTGCTGCTGCACGGGCGGATCCCCAACATCCAGACGAGCTGGGTCAAGCTCGCCGAGGCCGGCACGAAGGCGGTGCTCCAGGGCGGCGCCAACGACCTCGGCGGCACGCTGATGGAGGAGACGATCAGCCGGATGGCCGGCAGCGAGAACGGCTCGCTGAAGACCATCGCCGAGCTCGAGGCGCTGGCGGCATCCATCGGCCGGCCGGCGCGGCAGCGCACCACCGAGTACGGCACGCCGTCCGAGGAGCGGCTGCGCACCGCCCGGTCCGAGGAAGGCCGCCGCGCGCTCACCCTGTCCATCACCCCGGTCTGAGCCGTACTCATCCTGCCGGGGCGAGGCCGCCCCGGCGCCGCTTCGCGAGGCTGGCCGGAACCTGACAGGGGGATGGCCATGTCCGAGAGCAGACAACCCACCGAGCCGGCGCCGGGCACGTACGGCCCCGGATCCAGGGAACCCGCCGTGGGCGATGTGGTGCCACCGCCGGCGCCGCCTCCCTCGGCGTGGGCAGGCTGGGTCACCTTCGCCGGCATCATGATCGCCCTGGTCGGTGTCGTGCACGTGATCGAGGGCCTGGTCGCGATCACCGAGCCCGAGAAGTACCTCGTCGGGCCACGCGGCACGGTCCTGCACCTGGACTACTCGACCTGGGGCTGGATCCACCTGATCCTGGGGCTCGTGCTGATCGGCACCGGGGTCGGGGTCCTCAACCGCAACAAGCTCGCGCGCGTGATCGGCGTCGGTGCCGCGGGACTGAGCGCGGTGACGAACCTCGCGTTCCTGTCCGCCGCCCCGGTGTACGCCCTGACCGTGATCGTGCTGGACGTCGTCTTCATCTACGCGATCTGCGTGCACGGCGGTGAGGTGCCCGACAAGCGCGGCAACGACCGGACCACCGGGTTCACCGGCGCGTGACGCCGTCCCTCGAGCTGCGGACGCGGACCACCCGCGAGGTGCTCGACGACCACCTGCGCCTCGCCGACGAGGGCGCGGTCGAGGAGGACCTGGCCCGCAACGTCGCCGCGGACGTCGTCGTGCTGACCGGCCGCGGCGTGTTCCGCGGTCACGACGGCGTCCGCGAGCTCGCGCGCCAGCTCTACGAGGAGATCCCCAGCGGCCGCTGGACCTACCTGTCGACGCAGGTCGAGGGCCGCATGGCGTTCCTGGAGTGGACGGTGGACGCCGGGCCCTACCGGATCCCCGACGGTGCAGACTCCTACCTGATCGAGGACGGGTCGATCCGCGCGCAGACCATCCACTACACCGTCACCGATGCCGACGGCCGCGTCCTGATCCGCGCCGACGGCAGCCGAGCCTGAGGAGAACCGTGGCCGACGACTGGCACCAGCCCCTGCGGCACGTCGCGGCCACAGAGCTGTCGGGCGACACCGCGCAGACCGGTGGCATGGTCCGGCGCGAGGCCGTGTCGGGGAAGACCGTCGGCTCCGAGAAGCTGTGGATGGGACAGACGCACGTGGGCGCCGGTGCCAACTCCGGCAACCACCACCACGGCGACTCCGAGACGGCGATCTACGTCGTCTCCGGCCACCCGGTGTTCGTCTTCGCCCGGGACGGCCGCGAGGTCCGGCTGACCCCCGAGCCGGGCGACTACGTCTTCGTCCCGCCGTGGACGCCGCACCGCGAGGAGAACCCGGGCGACGAGGAGGCGGTCGTCGTCATCGCCCGCAGCAGCCAGGAAGCGATCGTCGTCAACCTCCCCGGAGGACTCGTCCCCGGGGACGACGGCTGACGCGACCGCCTCCTGCCTCCTGCCGTGCGGGTCAGCCGCGGGAGCCGGCGGTGTCGCCCTCCTCCAGCAGCTCGGCGAACAGCGTGCGGTAGTGCACCATCGCCTCCCGAAGCTGCTCGGTCGAGGCCTCGCCGCGACCGTTGAGCTCCGAGATCTCGTGCGCGGCGTGGTACTCCGACACCACCCCGGCGTGGTCGACCGAGACGTCCCGCGCCTGCTGGTCGAAGTCCCCGACCGGGTACCCGCGGTCGCGCATCACCTCCTGGACCAGCAGGTCGGCGTCCCCGACGGCCTGCGTCGGCGCGTCGACGAAGCGCTCCTGCGCGCTGCGCCAGCGCTGGGCGTAGGCGTTGCGGGCGCCGGGGTCCAGCGGCCGGATCTCGAGCTCCTTGCGGCGCTCCGTGCGGTCCTGGAGGTCGCGCTCGGCCTCCCGGCGGTCGCCGGTGGTGTCGACCGTGCGCTCGTACTCGGGGCCGAACGTCTGCTGCAACCGCTTGCTGCGCATGCGGGGCCACGCCACGGCGACCGCGACGCCCAGCAGGACCAGCACGACGAGAACGATGATCAGCGCGGTCATGGCGTCACGTCCTCAGCAGCCGGTCGAAGAACGACCGGTAGCGCTGCAGCGCCTGGCGCAGGTCCTCGGTGTCGGCGTCCCCGCCGCCCTGCCACTGGGACTCCAGCCGCCCCTTGTGCTCGCTGAAGCCCTGGGCCATCGACTGCATCAGCTCGGCCACCAGCCCGTCGGCGTTCTGGACGGCGTCCTTCGGGTCGTCGACGAAGCGGGCCTGGATGTCCCGCCACCGCTGGCGGAACCGGTCCTCGTCCGCGGGGTTCAGCAGCGCGACATCGGAGTCGCCGGCCCCCGTGTCCCCCGTCCGCTCGGTCGCCGCCCCCGTGCCCGCCGTCCGCTCGGTCGTCGCCGCCTGGCCGCCGGCCGACGTCTCCGGCTGGCCGCCGGCCGGCCTGTCCGGCTGGTCGCCGGCAGGCATCCCCCGTTGGTCGCCGGCAGGCATCCCCCGTTGGTCGCCGGGCGGCATCGACCCCTGGTCGCCGGGTTGCTGCTCCGACCGGCCGCCGGGCCCGGCTTCCGGACCTTCGCCGGCCGGGCCTCGGGCACCCGGCAGGCTCTCCTCCCCGGTCGCTGTGCCGCCCCCGGGAGCGGCGTCCTCGCGGTGTCGGGCGGTTCCGGGCTGCGCGAGATCTTCAGTGCTGAGGTCGCTCTGGCGTTCCATGCCGCACCTCCTGCGTCTGCGCCCTTCATGGGGCAGCGAGGCGACTTACCCGCGTGACCTGCGTCACAAACAGGCTGGCCAGCATGAAGAAGCGGGGCGGCCGCGACACGCGACCGCCCCGCCCGCTGCGGATCAGTGGTGATGCCCGCCGTGGTGGTGGTCACCCCGGACCACGACCACCGTCCTCATCCACGGGTGGATGAGGCACTCGAAGCGGTGCTTGCCCCGCGCCAGGTCGTCGAACGTCACAAGACCGCCCGGTGCCGCGGAGGTGTCATCGAGCAGCGCCTCGTCCTTGCACTCGGGAACGGTCGGCTCCGGGTGCTTGAGCGCGTCCTCCACCGGAGGCACGCAGCCGCCACCGAAGTGCCTCACCGGGGTGAAGGTGTGCTCCTCGCCGCCGACGTTCTTGGCCACGAGGACATCCCCCTCGTCGATGCGCAGGTACCGAGGGCTGAAGCGCCACGCGGGGGCCTCGTTGAGCCGCCCCAGCTGGTCGAGGAACTCCTGGAACGTGGTGTCGCCGTGGCCGACGCACGTGCCCGGCCCGATGGCCGCGTTGAACGTCCTGGGGTCGCAGTCGTCCTTCATCTTGACCACTTCCCGGTCGTGCCCCCTGCCACCGTCACCCGCCTGGGCCACCCCCGAGACCCCGAGCACGGTCAGGGCGACGACCGCCCCGATCAGCAGCTTCCCGTGCAGCCTCATTTCCCGCCCTCCCTGATGTGACCCAGATCACACGGACGGGCGCGAAGCTAGGGCCTTGCTGGCGGTCGCCGGGAGACTCGCTGGAGAGTTCATGCAGGCATGCTGGACACCGGGGAGCGCGCCGCCACCCTGCGTGCAGTGCGCCTGGACGCGTCGCTGCCCGGGCGCGCGCCTCAGGCCCGCTCGGCGGGCTCCGGCCGCGTGGCCGGCGCCTTGTCGGGCTGGTCTCGGAGGAACAGGTACCAGTAGGACGTCGCCACGAAGACGACGGCGCCGACCACGTTGCCCAGGCCCGCGAACAGCCAGTTCTCCAGGGTCGGCCCCCACCCGATGCCCGGGACGCCGGCGAACATCGCCGCCGGCAGGAAGAACATGTTCGCGACGACGTGGTCGAAGCCCATCGCGACGAACGCCATGATCGGGAAGAAGATCGCCAGGATCTTGCCCGACACCGACTGCGCCGCGAGCGACATCCAGACCGCGAGGCACACCAGCCAGTTGCAGCCGATCGCGCGCAGGAAGATCTGCCACCCCGACTCGTGCAGCGCCTTGCCCTCGGCGATGGCGGCCAGCCGGTCGTAGGTGAGGGCGGCGTTGCCGGAGGAGTGGGCGTCCCCGATCACCCCGGTCTGCACGGCCAGGAAGAAGGCCACGAACAGCGCACCCAGCAGGTTGCCGAGCAGCACCAGCGTCAGGTTGCGGACGACGTCGCTGCCGGTGATCTTGCCGCGCATCGCGCTGAGCGGGACCAGCATCATGTTGCCGGTCGCGAGGTCGGAGCCGGCGATCAGCACGAGCACCAGGCCGAGGGTGAAGGCGGCGCCCATGAAGAGGGTCGGCAGCGTGCCCCAGGTGCCGGGGTCCAGCCCGGAGGACACGGTGATCGCGACCAGCGCCCCGAAGGAGATGTACGCGCCGGCGAGGAAGGAGCTGACCAGCACGCGGTCCCACGTGCGGTGGACCTTCTTGGCCCCGACGTCGGTGGCGACCTGCGCCATCTCCTGCGGTTCCCGAGCGGTCATGAAGCCTCCCCGGCCTCGGCAGCAGCGCCAGTATGGGTGGGCGGTCCGGTTCCGGCTCGGCGGCGGCGACCGTGACGCCTTCACCGCGGCTGCATGACGCGGCCGTGCGGCCGATCCGGGGCGCGGGCGCCGCACCTGCGCCACGTCATCCCCGGCGCCGTCCGTCGTCTTCATCCCCGAAGGCCGGAGAACCCCCTGCGAAAGGGCACCCCACGGTGATTCCCACCCGCCTCGTCGAGCTCACGCCGCACGCGCGGAACGACGGCGCACCCCGCCTGCCCGTCGGTCCGTCCGCGAACCACCTCGGACCGGCGCGCCACGAGATCCTCGACAACCTGCGGCGCCTGGCCGTGCACCTCGAGACGGCGGCCCTGCTGGACCGCCGGGCGGACCGGTCGGACAACCCGGCACTGGCCGCGGTGTTCCACGAACGCGCGGACCGCCGCCGCAGGATCGCCGCGGAGCTGCGCGAGCACCTGGCCGGCAACGGCCTCCCGACGTCCCTCAGATCCGGGGACTGAGGCTGCGCCCGTGGCGCGCATCCCCCGACACCGCCACGGGCGCTCCTACCGGGCGCGGATCAGCTCGGCGAGGGCCCCCACGTCGGGCAGGTCGAGGTGCGGTCGCGCGTCCTCGGGCAGGTCGGCGAAGGACTCCGCGTGCCCGATCCCGGTGTGGACGGCAACGGCGAACGCCCCGCCCTCGCGCGCCATCGGCACCTCGAGCTCCGGGTCGTCACCGACCACGGCCAGCTCATCCACCGGCACACCGAGGTGCCGGGACGACGCGCGCAGCGCCTGCAGCGACGGCTTGCCGACGACGGTGACCCGCGCCCCGGTCAGGTCCTTGACCACCGCGCTGATCGCCCGGGACGAGCCGAGGCTGCGACCCTCCGACGTGGCGAAGTACGGCGACTGCGAGGCGCTGTAGTACGGCGCCCCGCCCTCGACGGCGTCGATGGCGGCCTCCAGCGCCTCCATCGTGAGCTCCTGGCGGTACCAGCCGGCGAACACGGCGTCGCACGCCGTCCCGCGCAGCGGCGGCAGGGCCTCGATCCCGGCCTGCTCCAGCACCTCGGTGATGCCCTTGACGCCGAGCACCATGACCCGCCGGTGTCCGCGCTCACGGAAGACCTCGACCGCCGACGACGCCGGGGTGAGCACCGCGTCCGACGGCACCGGCAGGCCTGCGTCCTGCAGCGCATCGGCGCACTGCGCCGGCGTCTTCACCGTGCCGTTGGTGAAGACGCAGAACGGGAGGCCGAGGTCGGTCAGCGTGGTGAGGAACTCCAGCGCCCCCGGCAGCGGGGTGAGCCCCGTGTTGTTGCGGTCGCCCAGCACCAACGTGCCGTCCATGTCGAGGACGAAGCCGCGCACCCGGGCCAGCGACTCAGCCACGGCGCACCGCCAGGGAGAACCCGTCCTTGGCCACCGCCAGGTCGTGCACCGACGTCCGCGAGCCCAGCTCCGACAGCAGCGACAGCACCGGCGCCAGCGACGGGTTGTAGTGCCGCGGCGCGGGGCCGGCGGCGACCATCGCGTCGACCTGCTCGGCCGGCATGTGCGCGCGCAGCAGCAGCTCCTCGTCGGAGACGCCGGGGAACCGGCGGCGCAGCTCCTCCGGTGACGGTGGCGGCGGTTCCGCCGCCAGCTCGCGGGCCCGCGGCCGGTCGAGGATGCGGTCCAGCACGCCGGGCTCGATCGGCGCGGTCGGGCGGCCGAAGCTGCCCAGCGCGTAGCGGATCACCTGGTCGGGCACGTTCGCGTACCGCTCCCCCATCACGTTGAACAGTGCCTGCGAGACCACCATCTGCGGGAACGGCGTGACCATGATCGGGTACCCCAGCTCCGCGCGGACCCGGCCGACCTCCTCGATGAGGCTCTCGAACCGGTCCTCCATGCCGATCTCGCGCAGCTGCCGCCGCGTCGTCGTCATGACCCCGCCGGCGATCTGGTGGTGCAGGAACGCCGCGTCGAAGTCCTGCGGCCCGCCCACCGGCAGCTGCTCGGCCGCCGCGTGCTCGTCGAAGAACCGGCAGGCCAGCTCCAGCGCCCGGTCGTCGATGTCGACCGTGTGCCCCATCTCGCGCAGGTTGGCCACCGTGCGCTGCGCCTCCGGCAGCGACGAGCCGTTGCCGAGCGCGCCGCAGCCGGTCTGCACCACCTCGACCCCCAGCGACGGCGCGATCGCGTAGGTCTGCGGCGAGAGCCCGATGGTGGCGTGCGAGTGCAGCTCCAGCGGGGTGTCGCCCAGCTGCGCCTTGATGGCGGGGAACAGCGTCCGGGCGCGGTCGGCCGAGAGGATCCCGGCCGGGTCCTTGACGTACACCCGGTCGATGTCGGGGCACTCGCGCATCTGCCGGGCCAGATCGGCGTAGAAGGCGTCGTCGTGCACCGCGCTGATCGTGAACGTCAGCGCGCCGACCACCTCGTCGATGCCGGCCTTCTTCAGCCGCCGGGCGGTCTCGCGGGCGGCGTCCATGTCGTGCATGGGGTCGAGGACGACGACCCGGTCGATGCCGTTGACCGCGAGCCGGTCGTAGACCAGCTGCATCGTCTCCGGGTGCGAGTTCTCCCAGGAGATGAACCGGAAGCCGGTGCCGATCAGCTGCAGCTTCGTCGTCGGCATGAGCGCGCGGGTCAGCCGGATCCGCTCCCACGGGTCCTGGCGGTGGTTGCGCACCGAGACGCCCATCGCGGTGCTCGACGTGAAGTCCAGCGCCCGGAAGCCGACCCGCTCCAGCACCGGGGCGATCTGCAGCACGTGCTCGGTGCGCAGCCCGGTCGCGCCCCACAGGCTCTGGTTGCCGTCGCGGATCGAGACGTCGACCAGCCCGATGTCTGCCATCACGCCACCCCCGCGAGGAACCGCTCGAAGTACGCCGTGTCCACCCCGCCGGCCCCGAACTCCGGGTCCGCGAGCAGCGCCCGGTGCACGGGCACCGTCGTCGTCACGCCGTCGATGCGCAGCAGCTCCAGTGCGGCGCGCGCCCGCGCCAGCGCGTCGGCGCGGTCGGCCCCGTGCACGATCAGCTTGGCCAGCAGGGAGTCGTAGTACGGCGGGACGACGGAGCCGCCCTGCACGTGGGTGTCGACGCGGATGCCGTCGCCGACCGGCAGCACCACGCGGTCGATCCGCCCCGGCGAGGGCCGGAAGCCGTGCGCCCAGTCCTCGGCGTTGATCCGGCACTCGACCGCGTGCCCGGTGAGGACGACGTCCTCCTGGCGCAGCCGCAGCGGCAGCCCCTCGGCGACGGCGAGCTGCTCGGCGACCAGGTCCAGGCCGGTGACCAGTTCGGTGACCGGGTGCTCGACCTGGATGCGGGCGTTCATCTCGAGGAAGTAGAAGCTCTCCCGCTCGCGGTCGTAGAGCAGCTCGACCGTGCCCAGCCCGCGGTAGCCGAGGTGGACGGCGAGGGCGAGCGCGGCGTCGGCCATCTCGGCCCGCACCCGCTCGGGGATCTGCGGCGCCGGGGCCTCCTCGAACAGCTTCTGGTAGCGGCGCTGCACCGAGCAGTCACGGTCGCCCAGGGCCACGGCGGACACCCCGTCGCCGAGCACCTGCACCTCGACGTGCCGGCCGGACTCCACGAACCGCTCCAGGTACACCCGCGGATCCCCGAAGGCGGCGGCCGCCTCGGCCACCGCGAGGTCGAGGGTGTGCGGCAGCTCGGCGGCGGAGTGCACCCGCTTCATGCCGCGCCCGCCGCCCCCGCCGACCGCCTTGACCAGCAGCGGGTAGCCGACCTCGGCCGCGACGGCCTGCGCCGCGGCCAGGTCGGCGGCCTCCCCGCCCGGCACGACCGGCAGCCCGGCGGCCAGCGCGTGCGTGCGGGCGGTCAGCTTGTCGCCCACCGCGTGCAGCGACTCGATGCTCGGCCCGACGAAGATCAGTTCCGCGTCGGCGCAGGCCCGCGCCAGCGCCGGGTTCTCGGAGAGGAACCCGTACCCGGGGTGGACGGCGTCGGCCCCCACCGAGAGCGCCGCGCGGACGACCGCGGCCGGGTCGAGGTAGGACTGCGCGGCCGGCGCCGGGCCGAGCCGTACGACCCGGTCGGCCAGCCGGGCCGGCAGCGAGTCGAGGTCGGCGTCGGAGGCGGCCAGCACCGACTCGATGCCCAGCCGGGCGCAGGTGCGGATCACCCGCGCGGCGATCTCGCCGCGGTTGGCGATCAGCAGGCGGTGGATCCGCCTCATGTCGGCTTCACCACCACGAGCACGGCGTCCTTCTCCGCGAACTCGCCGTTGCCCAGACGGAACTCCACGACCGACCCCCGGACGCCGGCGTGCACCGGCGTCATCATCTTCATGGTCTCGACGATGCCGACCACCGTGTCCTCGTCGACCTCGTCCCCGACGTCGACGAACGGCGGCGACCCCGGCTGCGGCGCCCGGTAGAAGGTGCCCAGCAGCGGCGGGTGGACGGCGACCAGCCCCTCGGGGACCTCCGCATCGGCCGAGGAGGTCTCGTCGACGTCCACCACCGGCTCGGTTCGCTCCACCGCCGGCGCCCGGCGGACCGTCTGCTCCGCCGTCCAGCCGGTCGCGCCCTCGCGGCGCACGGTCAGCGTCAGGTCCGCCGTCTCCAGGTGCAGCTCGGCCAGCCCGCTGGAGTCCAGCACCCGCAGGACGTCGCGCACGTCGTCCGGTGTCAGGTCCACGTCACGCTCCCGGCTTCTTGCCGCCGAGCAGGTTGAAGACGTGGTCGAACGGCCGCGCCGTCGGGGCGGTGACCTTCGCCGCGGCGTCCTTCTCCGCCCACACCGTCTCCGGCCGGCTCTGCAGCAGGTGGACCAGGCCGTCGGACTCCGCGACCGCCCACTCGATGTCCTGCGGGCGGCCGTAGTGCGCCTCGACCCGGCGGGCGGTCGCCACCAGCTCGGCGAGCTCCTCGTCGGAGATCGACGGGCGGTCCTGCAGCTCGGCCGGCACGTCGATCTCGACCACGCCGTGGCCGGAGGGGTCCGGCCGGTGCCAGCGGGTCTTGGTCGCGATCGTGCGCTTGGCGACCTCGCCGGTCACCTTGCTGACGACGAACGAGTCGGGGGTGACGTCGCCGCTGACCACGGCCGAGCCCAGCCCCCAGCTGGCGTCGACGGCGACGACCGACCGGTCGCCGGTGAGCGGGCTGCGGGTGAACATCACGCCGGAGCTGCGGGCGCCGACCATCCGCTGGACGACGACGGCCATGCCGAGGTCGGTCTCCGGGATGCCGCGCCGGCGGCGGTAGGTCACCGACTCGACGCTGTAGAGGCTGGCCCAGCAGCGGCGCACGTGCGCGACGACGGAGTCGGCGCCGCGGACCCACAGGTAGGTGTCCTGCAGGCCGGCGAAGCTGTCCTCGGCGCTGTCCTCGCTGGTCGCGCTGGAGCGGACGGCGACCGGCTGGTCGGGATCGCCGCACTCCTCGCCCAGCGCCGTGTAGGCGGCACCGATCGCCTCGGCGACCTCGGCCGGCAGCGGCGCGGACTCCACCACCGCGCGCACCCGGGCGGCGGTGGCGGCCAGCGCCTCGGGCTCGGCGGGGTCGAGCGCCGCGACGACGTCGGCGATCGGGACGCCGTCGAGCTCGAGGTGCTCGACGGTCCGGGCGAACGCCGCCGTCGTCACCGCGTAGCCGGTGGGCACCCGGATCCCGGCGCGCAGCAGCTCGCCGAGGCTGGCGCCCTTGCCGCCGACGCGCGGGACGTCGTCCTTGCCGAGCTCGGAGAAGTGCAGGACGGGACGGGTGTCGATCGTGATCATCAGCGCAGCACCGTCACGATGCCGCGGTCGCCGTCGACGCGGAGGCGGTCGCCGGTGCGGATCTTCGCGGTGGCGGTCCCGGTGCCGACGACCGCCGGCATGCCGTACTCGCGGGCGACGATCGCCGCGTGCGACATCGTGCCGCCGATGTCGGAGACCGCCGCGGCGATCTTGCCGAACACCGGGCCCCAGCTGGGCGCGGTCACCGGGCAGACGAGGACCTCGCCCTCGCGGATCGAGCCGATCTCGTTGACGTTCATCAGCACCCGGGCGACGCCCTCGACCACGCCGGGCGAGGCGGCGTAGCCGCGGACGACGTTCTCGTCGAGCTCCTCGTCGCCGAGCCAGGTCTCGATCGTCTCGTCGGTGATGCCCCAGAGCATCTTCACCGCGGGGTCGTTGAGCGCCGGGGGCACCGGGCCCAGCGCCGGTGGCGGCGACCAGGCCGACAGCGCCTCGACGATCTCCTTGCGCCGCGCCACGATCGGCTGCCAGTGGCGGGCGCCGAGCTCCGTGCCACCACCGGCCCAGGCCAGCTGCACGTCGGCGAGGGCGTCCTCGACCTCGACGTGCCGCAGGTGGAACACGTCGTCGGCCTCGCGCAGCACGCCCCGGTCGGCCAGCAGCTGCCCGAAAGCGCGGATCTTCTGGAAGAAGCGGGTCGTGAACCAGTGCTCGCAGTAGAACTTGTGGCTCTCGATGTAGGGGAACACCTGCCGGCACAGGCCCAGCATCTGGTCGAAGGCGGCCTTCTCCTCGTCGGAGCCGAGCAGCGCCCGGTACTCGTCGGCGATCCGGTCGCGCTCCTCGGCCAGCCGCTCGGTGGGCCGGGTGAGGTCCTCGCCGGCGCGGAGCTGCTCGACGTAGCGGGGCAGCGCCGCGAACGGGACGGTCAGGTCGTCGGCCCAGGACAGGTGGTGGTGGTAGAAGCCGTCACCGACCGAGACGTTGAACCACGGGTCCTTGGCCTCCTCGAACGCGGCCAGCCAGCGGGTGCCGTTCTGGCCGCGCTCCCCCAGGGCGGCGAGGACCTTGTTCGGCTCGGCGCCCTCGACGAACAGATCGGCGAGGTCGAGCTCGACGGCGAGGGCGGCCAGCTTCTTCAGCTCGTCGTCCGGCCGGTACATGGTGACGTCCATGCCGGCGACCATCCGGGCGACCATCTGGTCGCCCATCTCCGGGAAGGCCTGCTTGCAGAACTCGAAGAAGACGACGTAGGCGCCGTAGCCGAGCTGCAGCATCTCGGTGTGGTAGTGCCACATCGTCGAGTACAGGTCGATGCAGCGGTGGTAGTTCTCGCGCAGGTAGTGGTTGGACGCGATGCCCCGGCCGCCGGTGACCACCGCGAGGTCGTCGAGGTCGCCGAGCACGGGCACCTCGACCGCCTCGATCTCGGCGATCAGCGCGTCCATCCGCTGCTGCCACTCGCCGTAGATGCGGTCCCAGTTCTCGTAGTAGTGGCCGGCGCGCTCCTGGAAGTGCGGCAGCCGCTGCTCCACCTGCGCCGGGTCGAGCACCGGGTTGGCGGTGATGTAGACCCGGCCGTTGAGGATGCGGTACTCGATGCCGAGCGTCGTCGGGAAGGAGAACATCCGGGCGAGGTTGGCGCCGATCGCCGTGTACGGGATCTCCGAGGTGATGCCGTCGAACGCCGGGATCACCTCGGGGAAGTGCATGGAGTTGTAGAACCAGAACCGCTGGTCGTCCTCCGGCTGGAACCGCGAGAAGTAGGGGTACATCTGCTCCCAGCCCTCGGCGCCGGCGACGTCGGCGATCTGGGAGGGCAGCGGGAACGAGCGCTCGGTCATGGCTCTCTCGATCTCCTTGTCAGAGGGTGTAGTCCCGCTGCGTGCGGGCGTACTCGACGTAGTCGGCCAAGGCCTCGGGATCGGCCATGGCACTGGGGTCGGCGACGGTTGCTGCGTCGGCGCCGAGGAGGAGCCGGCGGACCGGGACCTCCATCTTCTTGCCGCTGCGGGTCAGTGGGACGGCGCGGACGGCGATGATCCGGTCCGGCACGTGCCGGGGGCTGTACTCCTGGCGCAGGCTGCGGCGCAGCCGCGCCGCCAGCTCCTCGGTCAGCTCCTGGCCCTCGGCCAGGACGACGAACAGCGGCATGAAGAACCCGCCGCCCGGCAGGTCGAGGTTGACCACGAGCGAGGTGCGGACGGCGGGATCGTCCTCGACCACGCGGTAGATCTCGGCGGTGCCGATCCGCACCCCCTGCCGGTTGAGGACGGCGTCGGAGCGGCCGCGGACGAAGCAGCCGCCGCGCTCGTTCACCTCGAAGAAGTCGCCGTGCCGCCAGATCCCGGGGAACGTCTCGAAGTAGCTGGCGCGGTAGCGGGCGCCGTCCTCGTCACCCCAGAAGAACAGCGGCATCGACGGCATCGGCGCGGTGATGACCAGCTCCCCCACCCGGCCGACGACCGGCTGCCCGGCGTCGTCCCACGCCTCGGCGGCCACGCCGAGCGAGCGGCCCTGGATCTCCCCGGCCCGCACCGGCAGCGTCGGCACGCCACCGACCAGGCCGCTGCAGACGTCGGTGCCGCCGCTGCCGGTGGCGATCCAGAGGTCGGCCTTGACGTCGCTGTAGAACCACGCGGTGATCGCGGGCGCCACCGGTGAGCCGGCGGGCATGATCGTCTCCAGGGCGGAGAGGTCGAAGCGCTCCCGCGGGACGACGCCGGCCTTCTGCATGAGCTCGACGAACGTGGGGCTGGCCCCGAACAGGCGGGCGCGGCTGTCCTGGGCGACCCGCCAGAGGACGTCGACGTCCGGGTGGCTGGGGTTGCCGTCGTAGAGCACCGGCGCCACTCCGGAGAGCAGGGTGGCGACCAGGAAGTTCCACATCATCCAGCCGGTGGTGGTGAAGAAGAACGCCCGGTCGCCGGCGCGCAGGTCCATGTGGAAGGCCTGCGCCTTGAGCTGCTCGAGCAGGATCCCGCCGTGGCCGTGCACGATCGCCTTGGGCAGCCCGGTCGTGCCCGAGGAGAACAGCACCCACAGCGGGTGGTCGAAG
The DNA here is from genome assembly GCF_059428245.1 of Geodermatophilus sp. SMS 5-13. NCBI lineage: Bacteria > Bacillati > Actinomycetota > Actinomycetes > Geodermatophilales > Geodermatophilaceae > Geodermatophilus > Geodermatophilus sp. SMS 5-13. The sequence goes on along the minus strand of NZ_CP165729.1, from coordinate 1,422,898 downwards.
GGCACCTGCTCGCAGGCGAAGTCGTCGACGTCCGGGCCGGCCTGGATCTGCGCCCACGGCGTCCCGGTGCTCTCCAGGCCGAGGACGGGGACGGCGACGACGTCCCGCAGGCTCGGCAGGCCGGCGACGATCTCGGCCACCTCGGACCGCCGGTCGAAGTCGCGGCCGCCGTAGCGGTAGCCGTCGGCGGCGAGCAGCACGGTGGGGGCGAGCTGGCCGAGCCGGTCCAGGGCACCGCGGGCGCCGAAGTCGGGCGAGCAGGCCGCCCAGACCGCGCCGACGCTCGCGCTGGCCACCATCGCCACGATCGCCTCGGGCACGTTGGGCAGGTAGGCGACGACGCGGTCACCCGGGCGCACCCCGACCGCCCGCAGGTGGGCGGCGAACCGGCGGACCTGGCCGGCGAACTCCTCCCACGGCAGCTCGCGCACCGGCGACGTCTCGTCGACGAAGAGCAGCGCGGGCTCGCCCGGGCGCTCCTGCCGCAGCACGTGCTCGGCGAAGTTCAGCCGCGCCCCGGGGAACCACCGCGCGCCCGGCATGGCCCGCTCGGCCAGGACCGCGGTCGGCGGCTCCGAGGCCTGCACGTCGAAGAAGTCCCAGATCGCCGACCAGAACTCCTCGAGCTCGGTGGTCGACCACCGCCACAACGCCTCGTAGTCGTCGAAGGCGCGGCCGGTGCGCTCGGCGGCGAAGCGGGTGAACTCGGTCAGGCGGGTCCGCTCGACCCGCTCGGGCGAGGGCGTCCAGAGCAGTTCGCCCTCACGCACCGCGAGCCCGGTTCCCTGCGACGCCGTCGTCCCCATGGCCGGAAACCCTGACTTCCGGAGGGTGTGATCGGCAACACTCATCTGCCTGCTTTTCGCGCTGCGAAAAGACGCAGCCGGCGGCCAGGGACGTTGGTCTCGGCCCACATTGGGGAGTCCCAACTCCCCCAAGGCGGCTTTTAGCGTTCCCGCGCATCGAGCGCAACCCCTTCCCGCGTGGGGGTTCGTCGACCCGGAACTGCACAGCCATTGCGGAGGATTCGATGCGCAGGTACCTCGTTGCGGCAGGGGCGTTCGCCGCCCTGCTGGGGAGCGCGACAGCGGCTCACGCCGATCAAGGCCCGTCGAGTGGGAGAGGGGGTGAATCGAAGGTCGTCGCCGATCACCTGGACAACCCGCGCCAGCTCGCCTGGTCCGGGCGCACCCTGCTGGTCGCCGAGGCCGGCTCGGGCGGCGAGGACTGCGTGGCCGCGTCCCCGGCTGCCGCGGACGGCACCGGCGCGACAGCAGCCGGCAGTGACGACGGCACCGCCGACCAGGGCACCGGCGACGTCACCACCACCCCCACCGCCGGCAGTGACGACGGCACCGCCGACCAGGGCACCGGCGACGTCCCCACCGACACCACCACCCCGACCACCGGCAGCGACGACGGCACCGCCGACCAGGGCAGCGGCGACGTGCCGGCCGTCGACGGCTCGGCGTCCTCGTCGCAGGCGGGGACGGGCGACGAGCTCTGCAGCGGGGACACCGGCGCGATCACCGCGATCGGCCAGCGGAACCGCGGCTCCGACCGGGGTCCCCAGGAGATCGCGTCCCAGCTGGCCTCCGTCGCCGGACGCGACGGCAGCGACGCGAGCGGTCCCGCGGGCGTGGCGGCCACGTCCGGGTTCGTGATCATCGCGCAGGAGTCGGCGCCGTCCGACGCGAGCGCGGCTGAGGGCACCTCCTCGGCGGACACGCAGGGCGAGCTCCTGGTCAGCGCGGACGGTGTCACCGTGCCGTGGGTGGACCTCGACGCCGCCGCCAGTGACGACGGCACCGCCGACCAGGGCACCGGCGACGTCCCCGCCGACACCACCACCCCGACCACCGGCAGTGACGACGGCACCGCCGACCAGGGCAGCGGCGACGTGACCACCGACCCGGCGACCACCGGTTCCGACGACGGCACCGCCGACCAGGGCACCGGCGACGTGACCACCGACCCGGCGACCACCGGTTCCGACGACGGCACCCTCGACCAGGGCACCGGCGACGCCGCCACCACCACCGACCCGGCGACCACCGGTTCCGACGACGGCACCCTCGACCAGGGCACCGGCGACGCCGCCACCGACGTCACCGCCGCCGGGACCGCCGCCAGCAACCCGACCGCCGTCCTCGTGGTGAACCCCACGACGGACCAGGGGTCCGGCGCCGACGGGTACGTGCTCGTGGCCGACGCCGGCACCGGCACGGTGTGGAAGGTGACGCCGGACAGCTCCGCGGCGCTGCCGGAGAACTGCGCCGACGGCCAGCTGACCGCCGAGTGCCTGCCGCCGGCGACCGTGTCGGCCTTCGCGACCTTCCAGGCCGAGGCGGGCGACGCGCAGCCGGCGCCCAGCGCGCTGGCCGAGGACGGCGACGGCAACGTCTACGTGGCCGCCGGCACGTCGCTCGTGCGCTACGACGCGGCGACCGGCCAGGAGAACGGCCGGTGGGACGGCTTCACCGAGGTCCGCGGCCTGGCCGTGGACGGCGACGGCCGGTACGCCTACCTCTCCGAGGCCGACAGCAGCGACAGCAGCGACGGCAGCGTCGTCCGCGTCGATCTCGAGAAGAGCACCCGGACGGAGGTGGCGGTCCCCGCGCCCTCCGGCATCGCGGTCGGGCGCGACGGTCGGGTCTTCGCCTCCGCCTACAGCACCTCGCCGGCCGAGGGCCTCGCGGACGACCCGGCCACGGCCGACGTCGACGAGAGCACCCCGGGCGGCCAGGTGTGGCGGATCCGCTTCCCCCGCAACGCGGTGGAGGTCCCGCTCCCGGTGGCGGACTCGCCGACGGCGCCGTCCGCCGGTTCCGATGACGGCACGGTCGACCAGGGCACCGGCGACGCCGGCACCACCACCGACCCGGCGTCCACCGGGACCGACGACGGCACCGCCGACCAGGGCAGCGGCGACGTCACCACCGACCCGGCGGCCACCGACCCGGCGACCACCGGTTCCGACGACGGCACGGTCGACCAGGGCACGGGCGACGCGGTCACCCCGACCCCGTAACCGCTCGCCCGAGTGCGGTGCCGCCGGCGTGCCGGCGGCACCGCACAGCCGTCTTCGCGGCGCGGACGGTGTGGCAGCCTCGACGTCTACGGTTCATCGGAGCGCTCGGAGGTGGTCCGTGCGGGACTACCGGGTGAAGCCGATCGACGCCCTGTCGCGCGGCCTGCAGGTGCTGCAGGTGCTGCAGGAGGCGGGCGCCGCGAGCCTGCACGACCTGCACCTCGCGACCGGCATCCCCAAGCCCACGCTGACCCGGATCCTCAAGACCGCCCACCAGCACGGCCTGGTCTGGCAGCGGATGGTCGACGGCGCCTTCCTCCCGAGCCACACGCTGCAGCGCCGGGCCGCGAGCGACGACGACGCGTGGCTGGTGGAGATCGCCTCGCCGGTGCTGGAGGAGCTCACCTCGCGGGTGCGCTGGCCCTCGGTGCTCTCGGTGCCGCGGCTGGACCACATGGTGACGCTGGAGACCAACAGCTCGCGGACCTACTTCGACCTGCTCCCGCCGCGGCCGCACGGCTACCGGGTGAACATGCTCGGCTCGGCGTCCGGGCGCGCGTATCTCGCGTTCTGCCCCGAGCCGGAGCTCGAGGCGGTGCTGGCCCGGCTCCGGCACAAGGAGGGGCCGGCGTACCGGCTGGCGAGGGACGACGCCGCGGTCCGCAAGCTGGTCGCGACCACGCGGCGGCGCGGCTACGGCGTCCGCGCGCCCGACTTCGGCGGCGACCACGACCGTCCGCGCACGGAGGTGGACGACGGCCGCGAGTCGATCGCGATGCCGATCCGGCCGGGCGACCGCGTGGTCGGCTGCATCAACCTCACCTGGCGGCGGCAGATCATGTCGCTCACCGGGATGGTGCAGCTGCACCTGGCGGACCTGCAGACCGCCGTCCGCACCGTCGAGGAGCGCGTCCGGGCGGCCGGGTTCGCCGTCTGAGCGCCGGTCAGTGGACGGGGCCGCCGACGTTGATGAGGACGACGCCGGCGACGACCAGCGCCACCCCCACGAACTGCCACACCGTCAGCGGCTGGCCGAGCAGGGTGACGCCGATGCCGACGACGGCCAGCGTGCCCACCCCCGACCAGATCGCGTAGGCGATGCCCACCGGCATGGTCTTCACGACGATCGAGAGCAGGAAGAACGAGACCGCGTACCCGGCCAGCACGACGACGCTGGGCAGCAGGACGGTGAAGCCGTTCGTGCGCCCGAGCAGCGAGGTGGCCAGGACCTCGGCCGCGATGGCGCAGCCGAGCAGCAGGTAGGCCATCACCGCCGATCCTAGGAGTGGCCGACCCTCAGCCGCCCCTCCCCGGCCGCCGTCCGATCCGCGCGTCCGTCGTGCTCGTGCGCCACACGACGACGAAGAACAGCACCGCCACCGCGCCCGAGAGCAGGGCGACCCAGCCGCTGAGCCCGTGGAACGGGTCGAAGTTCTTCTGGGTGAAGTCCCAGACGGTGAGGACGAAGGTGGCCAGGCTCAGGCAGGTCACCCCGAGCACCACGCAGTTGAGGAACCGGGCCTGCCGGTCGGCCATGGCCGTGGCGAGGTGGCCGTACACGTGCTCGACGGCGGTCAGCTTGGTGTCCATCGCCGCGAGCTGCTTGTCCAGCTCCCACACGCCGCTGACGCACTCCCAGACCGCCTTGTCCGGCGCGCCGAGGTGCAACGGGAGGAGCTCGATACCGGCCCGGAACTGCTGGACGCGTTCGAACTCCGCGAGCAGGTCGATGGAGCGGCTCTGCAGCTTCTCCAGGGACAGGCGGCGCGCCTCCGTCCCGCCGTTCACCAGGAGTCCGCCGAGGTAGCGGTCCATGTCGATCGCCGCCGCCCAGGCCACCGACTGGGTGGCCAGCACGCGGCCCAGCGCCCCGGCCAGCTCCGCGTCCTCGGCCGTCGACACGACGCACGCCTCCCTGCCCAGGCGGGCCGCGTCCCGCGGCCAGTCACCCCGCGGCTGCAGCCTGTCCCCTCGGCGGGTGAGCTCGCACGCCACGGCGTCGACGTCGGTGGGCTGCGGCCCCTCGCCCGCCCGCACCATGAACAGCGCCTGGGCCCACAGCGGCCGGTGCGACCCGCTCGTCGGCACGGCGGCCGAGTCGAGCAGCCTCCGGGTCCGGGCGAGGACGGCGTCGGGCGTGTCCCTGCCCGTGTCGCTGTCGGTCCCGGTCACGCTGTCGCGGACCTCGGCCCACGTCACCGCGTCCGACTCGGTCAGCTCGTAGACCAGCGCGGCCAGCCCGACGCCCGCCGTCCAGATGTCGAGGACGGCGCCGACGGCCCGCCACCGTCCCTGTCCGGGGACCGGTAACGCCGGCTGCACCCGCGCGCCGAGCCGGTCCCGGCGCAGGCGGTGCGGGAGCGACTCGCGCAACGTCAGGTTGACCTGGTTCGAGTAGCCCCACAGCCGCAGCTCGCCGAGCACTCTGCGGTACCGGTAGAGCCCGGGGGCAGGGTCCTCCGGCAGCGGCGTCCCGGCCCGCGACGGCAGCCGCGGGCTCACGGCAGCGGCCGGCGCGGACGCGCCCGCCCCGTCGAGGAGGAAGGGGACGAGGACGACCACGGAGACCGCGCAGTCGCGGGGCGCGAGGACCGCCGACGGCGTCAGCACGGCAGCGCTGCTGCTCATGGCGGAACGGTGCCAGGGTCGCGGCCCGGGGTCCACCGTTCATGGAACGCATCGTTTCCTCCGTCGGCGGTATGTAGCTGCCATGCCGCCGACCGTCGTCTTCGACCTCGACAAGGTGCTGCTCGGCGGCGACGCCTCCACGCTGTTCCTGCACGGCCGGCTGCGCCGGGCACCGGGCCGCCTGCTGCCGCTGCTGCTCGCCGCGCCGCTGCTCCTGCCGGGCTCCGCGGTGCCGCAACTGCGCCCGCTGGCCGCGCGGGCGATGACCCGGCTGGCGGTCGGCGGCCGGGCGGAGTCCGACGTCGAGGTGGTCGCCGAGGCCTACGGCGAGGCCCTCACCGGCAAGCCGGAGGCCGCGGTCGCGGAGGCGATCGCCTGCGTGCGCCGGCACCGGGCCGAGGGCGACGAGGTCGTCGTCGCCACCGGCTGCGAGGAGGTGCTGGCCCGCGGGTTCCTGCGCGCCATCGGGCTGGGCGAGCTCGACGTGGTCGGCTCCACCGGCTCGGTCCGCCCGCCGCGGGTGCGCCGGGCGATGGGCGAGGAGAAGGTGCGGATGCTGGCCGAGCGCGGTCATCCCCCACCGTGGCGCGTCGTGTACAGCGACAGCACCTCCGACGTGCCGCTGTTCGCCGGCACGCCGCGGCCGGTGCTGGTGAACGCCGGCGAGAAGGACGCCCGGAAGGTCGAGCGGCTCCTCGGCCGGCGTCCCGAGACGGTCACCTGGCGCTGAGCGGTCAGGTCCCGGCCAGCACCTCGTCGAGCTGCTCGTAACCCTCGACCACGCCGGTCTCCATGCCGGTGGCGACGAAAGCGTCGCGGCCCTCGAACGAGTCGACCAGCGAGGTGGCGACCAGCCGGGTGCGGCCGTCGCCGAGGTCCTCGAAGGCGATCTTCTCCAGCGCGACCCCGTCCGGCATGCCCTCGAAGGTGAACGTCTGGACGATGAGCTCGTTCGGCCGCAGCTCGTGGAAGGTGCCGCGGAAGCGGTACTCCTCGTCGCCCCGCCGGTGGACGAAGCGGTACTCGCCGCCGGTGCGTGCGTCCCAGGTCTCGACCGTCATCTGCAGGTCGCGCGGGCCGTTCCAGCGGACGACCAGTTCCGGGTCGACGTGTGCGCGGTAGACCTTCTCCGGCGGGGCGTCGAACTCGCGGACGATGCGCACGAGTGGGACCTTCTGGTCGACCTCGATCTGCGTCTCGTGCGTGCGGGCGGCGGTCATGACGGTGCTCCTCTCCGGGGTGGTGCGCTGGTGGGCTCCTCGTCCGGCAGGGCGGCGAGGACGTCGTCGAGGCGGCGGTAGCGCTCCTCGGCCTCGCGGCGGTAGCGCTCGATCCACTTGGTCATCAGGTCGAACACCTCCGCCTCGAGGTGCACCGGGCGGCGCTGGGCCTCCCGGCTGCGGCTGACCAGGCCGGCGTCCTCGAGCACCTTGAGGTGCTTGGAGACCGCCTGGACGGTGACGTCGTAGGGCGCGGCGAGCTCGTTGACAGTGGCGTCGCCGGAGGCCAGCCGGGCGACCATGTCGCGCCGGATCGGATCGGCGAGAGCCGAGAAGACGCGGGACAGGGGGTCTGCCATCCCGTCTCCTTTCTCAACCGCTCGGTTGAGGAGGACCGTAGCCCCAGGACGTCGACGTTGTCAACCGTGCGGTTGAAGAAGGGCCGGGGTTACGTTGCGCCGGTGAACGCACCACAGGGCCGCCCGCCGTCCGAGCTCGACCGCCTCGCCGACCGGTTCGTCGAGGACTACGCCGCCGCGCAGCCGGTGGCCGCGACCTACATCGGCGTCCCCGGGCACGACGACCGCTGGCCGGACCTCTCCCCCGACGGGCACGCCGCCATGGCGGATCTGCTGCGCCGGACCCGGGCGGAGGTCACCGCCGTGACACCGGCCGACCGGCGGGAGGAGATCGCCCGAGCCGCGATGGTGGAGCGGATCGGCGCGGAGCTGGACCGCTACGAGGCGGGCCTGGCCCAGGCGGACCTCAACACCTCGGCCAGCCCCCTGCAGAACTTCCGGATGATCTTCGATCTGATGCCCACCGCGACGGCGGAGGACTGGGCCACCGTCGGGCGCCGGCTGGCGGCGATGCCGAAGGCCCTGGACGGCTACGCCACCGGGCTGGAGGCGGCCGCGGCGGGCGGGCACACCTCGGCCGCGCGGCAGGTGCGGCTGGCCGCGGGAGTGGCCCGGGAGTGGGCCGGGTCCCCCGACCGGCCCGGCTTCTTCGCCGGGCTCGCCGCCGGGTCGCCCGTCGAGGACGAGGCCCTGCGGCGGGACCTGGACCGGGCCGCCGGCCTGGCAGCCGGCGCGCTGGCCGCCTTCGCCGACCGCATCGAGCGGGAGCTGCTGCCGCGTGCCCCGGAGCGGGACGCGGCCGGCCGCGATCGCTACGCCGTCGAGTCCCGCTGGTTCACCGGGGTGGACCTCGACTTCGAGGAGACCTACGCCTGGGGCTGGGAGGAACTGGCCCGGATCGTCGCGGAGAAGGAGGCGGTGGCCGAGCGGATCGCGCCGGGCGACGGCGTCGCGGGCGCGATGGCGGCACTGGACGCCGAGCCCGCCCGCCTGGTCCGCGGCCGTGACGCGCTGCAGGCGTGGCTGCAGGAGACCGCCGACCGGGCGATCGCGGCGCTGGACGGCGTCCACTTCGACATCCCGGAGCCGGTGCGGCGGCTCGAGGGGCGGGTCATCGGCATCTCCGGGCTGGGCGTCTACTACAGCGGGCCGACCGAGGACTTCAGCCGGCCCGGCCGCATGTGGTGGTCGCTGCCCGACGGCGTCGACGACATGACGACCTGGCGGGAGACCACGACCGTCTACCACGAGGGCGCGCCCGGCCACCACCTGCAGATCGGGCAGACCGTCCACAACGCCGCCCTGCTCAACCGGTGGCAGCGGCTGCTCTGCGAATGCTCGGCGCACGCCGAGGGCTGGGCGCTCTACGCCGAGCGGCTGATGGACGAGCTCGGCTTCCTCGAGGACCCGGGCGACCGGCTGGGCATGCTCGACGCGCAGGAGCTGCGGGCCGCCCGCGTGGTCCTGGACATCGGCGTGCACCTGGACCTGCCGATCCCCCCGGCGGCCGGGTTCGGCCCCCGGTGGACCTACGAGGTGGCGGCGGCCTTCCTCCGGCGGCACGTGTCGATGGAGGACCGGATGCGCACCGACGAGCTGCACCGCTACCTCGGCTGGCCGGGCCAGGCGCCGGTGTACAAGGTCGGCGAGCGGGTCTTCCTCACCGGCCGCGAGGAGGCGCGGGCGCGGGCGGGCGCGGCCTTCGACCTCAAGGCCTGGCACCGGGCGGTGCTCGACCTCGGTCCGCTCGGCCTGGGTCCGCTGCGCGACGAGCTGGCGCGGCTGTAGCGGCGCGCCCCCGGGATACGACCCGGAATCGACCCGGATCTCCGTAGGGTCCTCGGCGTGCGACGTGGGTGGACCGGTGCGGCCGTCGCTTCGGTGCTCGCCGTCGTGGCGCTGGCCGGCTGCGCGGAGGCGGCGCCGCGCGGGCCGTTCTCCGCCCGGCCGGGCCCCGCAGCGCCGTTCGAGCACGCGTCCCTGCACGAGACCTCGGCGGCCGGACCGGTCGCGACCGGCGGCGAGGTGCAGCAGCTGGCGACCTCCCTGCAGGCCGCGGGCTTCTTCTGCGCCCAGGTCCGCGCCAACGACGCGGCGGTGCAGGTCTGGTGCCGGACCCCGGAACCGCGAGCCCCGGCCGAGCTCGACCGCCGGGCCACCGTGATCGACCTGGTCGGCGCCCCTGACGGCGCGCTGCAGTACGCCCACGTCGACCCGCCCGACCCGCCCCTCGCCCCCCAGTACCGCGAGGACGACCAGGACGACCGGCTGCTGGCCGTGCTGGCGGCGTGTTTCGACCGGCTGTGGCCGGAGGACGGCGAGGCCGTGCGGGCCCTGATCGCCGAGGTGCACGACCCCGAGCTGCGGCGGACGACGAACCTGTCCGATCCCCGGCCCCGTTCCCGCGACACGGTGCGGACGGCGCACGCCGCCTACACCGTGGCCGAGGGCGGGGACGTCGACCCGCCGGAGGAGGTCAGCGGCTACCCGGCGCTGACCCTGACGGTCACGACGGACGCCCTCCGGGACCGCACCTGGCCCTACGGCAGTGACCACTACGCGCGCACGCCGACGGAGGCCACGCCGGGGTTGGAGGCCGGTGGGTTCGACTGCTACGGGCCGCAGGGCCCGTGCACGCGGCCGAGGGCAACCAGCAGATCGACTACGCCCTCCAGCCGGGCACCGACCGCCCGCTGACCGTGCACTTCCGGGCCGGCGGCGGGGTGCTCGACCCGGCCGTCGGGGTCGCTCCGCTCGCCGCCGAGGGCTTCCCGGAGGGCCTGACCTTCCTGAGCGACGACGTCCGCGGCGCGGTCGAGGCGCGGCTCGACCTGACCCGGCGCACCGGCCGCAGCTTCGCGGGCGTCGTGGCGGGATCGGTCCTGCTGCTCGATGCGGAGAGCACCCCGCCCGATCCGGACGGCACCTACGGGGTCTCCGTCGAGGTCATGATCGGCGCGCCGCTGCCCGTCGTCCCGACCTCCTGACCGCTCCGGGAGGCGCCGTCACCGAGCGGCGGCGCCTCCGGCAGGAGTAGGAAAGGCCGCGTGCGAGCGATCTCCTACAGCCGCGCCGGCGGCGCCGACGTCCTCGAGCTGGTCGACCGCCCGGAGCCCGAGCCGGGGCCGGGCGAGGTGCGGGTCCGCGTCGCCTTCTCCGGGGTCAACCCGACCGACTGGAAGTCGCGCACCACCACCGAGCCGGGGCCGGACGGGCAGATCCCGAACCAGGACGGCAGCGGCACCGTCGAGGCGGTCGGCGCGGGGGTCGACCCGGTGCTCGTCGGCGAGCGGGTGTGGATCTGGGAGGCGGCCTGGCAGCGCCCGTGGGGGACGGCGGCCGAGTGCACCGTCGTCCCGGCCCGGCACGTCGTCCTGCTGGGGGCCGGGCCGTCGTTCGAGGTCGGCGCCGCGCTCGGGATCCCGTTCCTCACCGCGCACCGCTGCCTGACCGTCGCCGAGTCGCTGCCCGACCGGCTCGGCCCGGGCGCGCTGACCGGTCACGCCGTGCTGGTGCAGGGCGGCGCGGGCGCGGTCGGCAACGCCGCGATCCAGCTGGCCCGCTGGGCGGACGCCACCGTGATCGCCACGGTGAGCAGCGCTCGCAAGGCCCAGCTCGCCGCTGCCGCCGGGGCCACGCACGTGATCGACTACCGGCAGCAGGACGTCGCCGCCGAGGTGCGCAAGATCGCGCGCAAGGGCGTCGCCGCCGTGGTCGAGGTCGCCGCTGCCCAGAACGCCGCGGTCGACGCGCAGGTGCTCGCACCGCACGGCGCCGTCGCGATCTACGCCGGCACCGGGGACGAGACGGCGACCATCCCGATCCGCCCGCAGATGCAGGCCAACGCCCGCTGGCAGTTCGTGTTCGTCTACACCGAGCCGGAGCGGGCCAAGGCGATCGGCGTCGAGGACGTCAACGCCGCGGTGCTCGACGGCGCCGTCCGGGTGGGCGAGGAGGCGGGCCTGCCGCTGCATGTCTACCCGCTGGAGCGGACCGCCGAGGCGCACCGGGCCGTCCAGGACGGCGCCGTCGGCAGGGTCCTGATCGACGTCACCGCGTGAGCGGAGGCTGAGCGCGCAGGTCTCCTGCGCGCTCAGCCTCCGACGCCGAGGGAGCGGGCGATGAGGATCCGCTGCACCTCGCTGGTGCCCTCGCCGATCTCGAGGATCTTGGCGTCGCGGTAGAAGCGGGCGACCGGGAACTCGTTCATGAACCCGTAGCCGCCGTGCACCTGGGTGGCCCAGCGGGCGTTCTCCATCGCCGACTCGGAGCTGTGCAGCTTGGCGATCGAGGCCTCCCGCTTGAACGGCTCGCCGCGCAGCATCTTCTCGGCCGCCCGGTAGTAGGCCAGCCGGGAGGTCTCGGCCCGCATCTCCATGTCGGCGATCATGAACTGGATCGCCTGGTTCCGGCCGATGGTCTGCCCGAACGCCTCGCGCTGGCCGGCGTACTTCACCGACTCGTCGACGCAGCCCTGCGCCAGGCCGGTGGCCAGCGCCGAGATCGCGATCCGCCCCTCGTCGAGGATGGAGAGGAACTGCGCGTAGCCGCGCCCCTTCTCCCCCACCAGGTTCTCCTCGGGCACCCGGCAGTCGGCGAACGACAGCTCCCGGGTGTCGGAGGCGTTCCAGCCGACCTTCGAGTACCGCTGCCCGACCGTGAAGCCCGGGGTGCCGCTGGGCACGAGGATCGCCGAGATCTCCTTGCCGCCGTCGGGCCGGGTAGCGGTGACCGCGGTGACCGTGACCAGCTCGGTCAGCTCGGTGCCGGAGTTGGTGATGAAGGCCTTCGACCCGTTGATCACCCACTGGCCGTCCTCGAGCCGGGCCGTGGTCTTCGTCGCGCCGGCGTCGGAGCCGCCGCCGGGCTCGGTCAGGCCGAAGGCGCCGAGCGCCTCGCCGGCGCACAGCCGCGGCAGCCAGCGCTGCTTCTGCTCCTCGGTGCCGAACCGGTAGATCGGCATCGCGCCGAGGGACACCCCGGCCTCCAGCGTGATCGCGATCGAGGAGTCGACGCGGGCCAGCTCCTCCAGCGCCACGCACAGGTGGAAGTAGTCGCCGCCCGCGCCGCCGTACCCCTCGGGGAACGGCAGCCCGAACAGGCCGAGCTCGCCCATCTGCCGCACGATCGCGGCCGGGAACTCGTCGCGCTCGTAGAACTCGCCGATCTGCGGGGCGACCACTTCCAGGGCGAACTCCCGGACGGTCTTGCGCAGCGCCTCGGTCTCCTCGTCGAGCCGGTAGTCCAGCATCGGGTCACTCCCCCTCGGCGGCCGCTGGGGTCACCACGGCCACCTGCTCGTCCAGCCGGACCTGCTGGCCGGCGGTCACGGAGAGCGCGGCGACCGTCCCGTCGACCGGGGCGGTCAGCACGTGCTCCATCTTCATCGCCTCGACGACGAGCAGCGGGGTCCCCGCGCTCACCTGGTCGCCGACGGACACCTGCACCACGGTCACCGTGCCCGGCATGGGCGAGGTGACGACGCCGCCGCCCCCTGCTCCCTCGGCCGCGGAGTGCAGCCGCTCGTGCTCGCGCAGCGCGGTCACGGCGCCCTCGGCGGCCAGCCACAGCGTGCCGCCGGCGTGGACGACGGCGAAGCGGTGCGTGACGCCGCCCAGGGTCACGGTCAGCCGGTCGCCGTCGCGGTGCGCCGAGGCGGCCAGCGGGACGCCGTCCCCCACGCAGACCTGCGCGTCGGCCGCCCGGCCGCGCACCCGAACGGTCACCGGCTCGCCGCCGGCCGCCTGCAGCCGGCGCACGGTCCAGGCCGGCTCGCCGAGCCGCCAGCCGTCGGGCACGTCCCACGGGTCGACCACCGGGCCGGCCGGCTCGGCCTCGAACAGCTCGAACAGCGCGGCCGCCGCGTACACCGCCGCGGACGGCGGCGCGACCACGGTGAGCGCCTCGCCGCGGCGCTCGATGAGCCCGGTGTCCAGCCGCCCGGCGACGACGTCGGGATCGGCGAGCAGCGCCCGCAGGAACGGGGTGTTGGTCGTGATCCCGAGGACGGCCGTGTGCCCGAGCGCCCCGACCAGCCGGGCGCGGGCGGTGTCGCGGTCGCGGCCCCAGGCGATGACCTTGGCCAGCATCGGGTCGTAGTCGGTGCCGACGACGCTGCCGACGGCCAGCGAGCTGTCGACGCGGATGCCGGCGCCCTCCGGTTCGGCGAGCCCGAGGACGGTGCCCGCCTGGGGCAGGAAGCCGCGCGCCGGGTCCTCGGCGTAGACCCGCGCCTCGATGGCGTGCCCGTCGAGGACGACGTCGCTCTGCCGTATCGGCAGCGGCTCGCCGGCCGCGATGCGCACCTGCAGCTCGACCAGGTCGAGGCCGGTGACCAGCTCGGTGACCGGGTGCTCCACCTGCAGCCGGGTGTTCATCTCGAGGAAGAAGAAGTCGCTCGGCCGGTCGGCGTCCACGATGAACTCGACCGTGCCGGCGCCGGTGTACCCGACCGATCTCGCCGCCTCGACCGCCGCGGTGCCCATGGCCGCGCGCATCGCGGCGTCGAGCAGCGGCGAGGGCGCCTCCTCGATCACCTTCTGGTGTCGGCGCTGCAGGCTGCACTCGCGCTCGCCGAGGTGGACCACGGTGCCGTGGGTGTCGCCGAGCACCTGCACCTCGATGTGCCGGGAATTGCCGACGTAGCGCTCGACCAGCAGCGTGTCGTCGCCGAAGGAGCCCCGGGCCTCGCGGCGGGCGGCCGCGATCGCGTCGCGCAGCTCGGCCTCGCCGCGCACCACCCGCATGCCCTTGCCGCCGCCGCCGGCGCTGGGCTTGAGCAGCACAGGGAAGCCGGCCTCGACGGCGGCGGCGGCGACCTCGTCGTCGTCCATGCCGGGCTCGGTCCGGCCCGGGACGACGGGCACCCCGGCCGCGCTCACCGTCTGCTTGGCGCGGATCTTGTCGCCCATCGCCTCGATCGCGGCGACCGGCGGGCCGATGAACGTGATGCCCGCCTTCTCGCACGCCCGGGCGAACTCGACGTTCTCCGAGAGGAAGCCGTAGCCGGGGTGGATCGCCTGCGCGCCGGTGCGGGCGGCCGCGTCGAGCACCCGCTCGATCGACAGGTAGCTCTCGCCGGCGGGCGCCGGCCCGATGGGGACGGCGACGTCGGCGACGCGGGTGTGCAGCGCTCCGGCGTCCGCCGCGCTGTAGACGGCGACCGAGCGGATGCCCATCGCCCGCAGGGTGCGGATCACCCGGACGGCGATCTCGCCGCGGTTCGCGACCAGGACGGTGTCGAACATCAGCAGCCCCCTGGGTGCTTTGTCGCGATAAAGCGCACGGTCACTGCGCTCACATCCGGAAGACGCCGTAGCCGAGCTCGCCGAGCGGCGCATTGGCGCACGCCGAGAGGGCGAGACCGAGCACGGTGCGGGTCTGGGCGGGGTCGATCACGCCGTCGTCCCACAGGCGGGCGGTGGCGTAGTAAGGGTGGCCCTGGTGCTCGTACTGCTCGCGGATCGGCGCCTTGAACGCCTCCTCGTCCTCGGCCGGCCACTCCTCGCCGCGCGCCTCGAAGCCGTCGCGGCGGACCTGGGCGAGCACGCTGGCCGCCTGCTCACCGCCCATGACCGAGATGCGGGCGTTGGGCCAGGAGAACAGGAACCGCGGCGAGTACGCCCGGCCGCACATCGAGTAGTTGCCGGCCCCGAACGAGCCACCGATCACCACGGTCAGCTTCGGCACCCGGGCGCAGGCCACGGCGGTGACCATCTTGGCGCCGTGCTTGGCGATGCCGCCCGCCTCGTAGTCGCGGCCGACCATGAACCCGGAGATGTTCTGCAGGAACAGCAGCGGGATGCTGCGCCGGTCGCACAGCTCGATGAAGTGCGCGCCCTTGAGCGCCGACTCGGCGAACAGCACGCCGTTGTTGGCGATGATCCCGACCGGGTGGCCGTGCAGCCGGGCGAAGCCGGTCACCAGCGTCTGCCCGTACAGCGGCTTGAACTCGGCGAACCGGCTCCCGTCGACCAGCCGGGCGATCACCTCGCGGACGTCGTAGGGCGTGCGCGAGTCCGGCGGGACCACCTCGTAGATCGACTCGGGGTCGTAGCGCGGCTCCTCGGTCGGCTCGACGTCCCACGGGCGGGGGCCGCGCGGGCCCAGCGTGCCGACGATCTGGCGGACCAGCTGCAGCGCGTGGGCGTCGTCCTCGGCCAGGTGGTCGGTGACCCCGCTGACCCGGCTGTGCAGGTCGCCGCCGCCGAGCTCCTCGGCGGTGACCACCTCGCCGGTCGCCGCCTTCACCAGCGGCGGCCCGCCCAGGAAGATCGTGCCCTGCTCGCGGACGATGACCGCCTCGTCGCTCATCGCCGGCACGTACGCCCCGCCGGCGGTGCAGGACCCGAGGACGGCGGCGATCTGCGGGATGCCGGCCTTCGACATGGTCGCCTGGTTGTAGAAGATCCGGCCGAAGTGCTCGCGGTCGGGGAAGACGTCGTCCTGCATGGGCAGGAACGCGCCGCCGGAGTCGACCAGGTAGACGCAGGGCAGCCGGTTGTGCAGGGCCACCTCCTGCGCGCGCAGGTGCTTCTTCACCGTCATCGGGTAGTAGGTGCCGCCCTTGACGGTGGCGTCGTTGGCGACGACCACGCACTCGCGGCCGGAGACGCGGCCGACGCCGGTGATGATCCCGGCGGAGGGCGCGTCGCCGTCGTAGAGGCCGTGCGCGGCCAGCGGGGAGAGCTCGAGGAACCGGCTGCCCGGATCGAGCAGCGAGTCGACCCGCTCGCGGGGCAGCAGCTTGCCGCGCTCGACGTGCCGCCGGCGCGCCCGCTCGCCGCCGCCCTGGGCGACGCGCTGCAGCTGCCCGGTCAGGTCGGCGACCAGCTCGCGGTGCGCCGCGGCGTTGCGCGCGGCCGAATCGAGGTCGGGTGAGAGGGGTCGGGGAAGCACCGGTGCATCCACGGCGCACACGTTAACGGTCGTTCACTCGATGGTCCAGGGTCTGGCGGAACTTGTTAACGACGGTTCACCGTGGGCTAGCATGCGACGCATGGGCGAGAGCGTCAGGGACGCCGCGCTGCACGCCGACGCCGACAACCCGTCGCGCCGCGAGCAGATCCTGCGGGCCGCCGCCCAGCTGTTCGCCGAGCGCGGCTCCCGGTCGGTGGGCGTCGACGACATCGGCGCCGCCGTGGGCGTCACGGGACCGGCCATCTACCGGCACTTCGCGGGCAAGGACGCGATGCTCGCCGAGATGCTGCTGCGGATCAGCCAGCGGCTGCTCGCCGGCGGCAGCGCGTGCGTGGCCGCGGCCGGCGCCGACCCCGAGGCGCAGCTGCGCGCGCTCATCGACTTCCAGGTCGACTTCGCCCTCGACAACCCGGCACTGATCACCGTGCAGGACCGCGACCTCGGCTCGCTGCCCGACACCGACGCCGCCGAGGTGCGCCGGCTGCAGCGCCGCTACGTCGAGGTCTGGGTGACCGTGCTGGCCCGGCTGCACCCGGCCGCCGACCCGGCCACCTGCCGCGCCCGCGCGCACGCCGTCTTCGGGCTGATCAACTCCACCCCGCACAGCGCCGGCCGGCTCGGCCGCCCCGCGATGGCGGCGCTGCTCACCGAGATGGCCCGGGCCGCCGCGACCTCGTAGGGGCCAAAATGGCCATTTTGGCCCCGGGGGACGGCACGGGCGAACGTGCCGACGGCCAAAATGGCCATTTTGGCCGTCAGGCGGTCGGCGGGTCGGGCAGCTCGAGGACCAGGCCGCTGCTGGCCGCGGTGTTGAGCGCCGTCGCGTCGCCGCCGGCCTCGGGCACCGCCCAGGAGCTCTCGACGATGGTCACCGTCGACGCGCTCACCGCGCTGGCGTACTCCGCGTCGTGCAGCCCGTCGGGCGCCCCCTGGTAGGTGGCGCCGTCGCGCAGCAGGTCGTTGACGTTGCCGGTGCCGGTGGTGTCGGCCAGGGCCCGCAGCTTGCGCGCCGCCTCGCTGTCCGGCATCCGCACGTGCGACACCGCGAGCACGACCGGCCGGCCGCCGACCTGGGCCGAGTACAGCCCGCGGGAGAGCCCCACGCAGTCGGTCGTCCCGAAGGACGCGCCGACGTCGCCGTACCCGTGGCCGACGCAGGTGTCGTCGACGTCGACGGCCTCGAGCGTGAAGGTCACGCCGCCGACGGTCTGGACGGCGCCGGGCTGCGGACCGGCGGGAGTGCTCTGCGCGGCGGGGCGGGACGTGCCGGCGGGGGCGCCGCCGCTGTCGCCGTCGCCTCCGAGCAACAGCACGCCGCCGAGCGCGACCAGGGCCACGACCAGGACCGCGGCACCGATGAGCAGCGCCGTGCGGCGACGGGAGCCCGCGTTCTCGGCATCAGGTCGTGGCGACGCGGGGACGGCGGGCGGCGGCACCGGCGGCAGCGCGGGCGCCGGGGGCGGGTTCTCCGGCACACCGCCGCCGAACAGGCCGCCGATGCCCCCGGTCTCGTCGACGGGTGGCTCGGGCGGCGCGCCGACGGCGATGGTGTCGCGGAACGGGACGCCGGCATACGGATCCCGGGAGCCTGCCGGCGGCGCGAACGCCGGGGTGGTGGCCGTGACCGAGGTCGGCGGAACGGGGGGCGCAGCGGCCTGGGCGGCCGCCTGTGCGGCGATCGCCGCGGCGACCGGCGACGGCGCGGCCGGCAGCACCGAGGTCGACGCGGGCTGCGGCGGGACGGCGGCCGGTGTGGGCTGCGGCGGCGCGGGCTGCGGCGGCACGGGTACCGGTGCGGGCTGCGCGGCGCCGGCGGCCGCGGCCAGCGCGGCGGCGACCGGCGACGGCGCCGGCGGCGCGGTCGAGGCGGCGGTCATCGAGGCGGGCGCGAGCAGCTCCGGCCGGCGCAGCACGTAGGGCGAGTACGGGAAGCCCTCGCCGTTGAGCTCCTCGACGGTGGGCCCGCGGCCTTCCAGGCCGAGCGCCTCGAGGGCCGCCCGGACGTCGGCGGTGGTCCACAGCCGCGGGTTGTCGACGCCGGAGTAGCGGCCGGCGCGGGCGATGCCGAGCAGCAGCGACCGCGGCTCGAGCAGCGCGACCTGGTCGCCCTCGCCGAGGTCGCCGTCCTCCGGGACCAGACCGGAGATCTCGCCGACGAGCACGGTGAGCCGGGCGATCCGCCCCGGCTCCAGCCCGGCGCGGCGCAGCCGCATGGCGGCCTCCATGCCGGCGCGCATGAGCCCGTCGAGCGGGGTCGAGCCCCCGCCGGCGAGCTGCAGCACGTCGCCGGGGCCGGTACCGGGCCCGATCGTCCAGGCGCCGTCCGGGCGGGCGGTGACCACGCCGCTCTGGCGGACCACCTCGACGATGCGGACGACCGCCAGCCCCTCGGGGACGAGCAGGACGGCGTCGGAGAGCCGCCGGTCGAGCGCCCCGTCGGTGAACGGCACCGACGCCACGACCGCGGCGCGCACCGCGCCGCCGGTGTCCCAGCGGGCCAGTTCGGCGAAGAGCGCTCGCTCCCCCGCCGTCTGCAACGGCGTCGGGGTGAGTGCCAGCACGTGGTCCTCCGGCAGGTCGGGTCTGTGTGGGTGCGGAGGGCGCACGGGCGCCGGGCCGCTGCGCCCGGATCGCGAGGATCGACCCTCGCCAGGCGTCTGTGTTCCGTCGACGTTACGTCATGTGACGGGTCGGTCCGGCCCTACACGCCGGAGGAGGTCGCGCCGACCGGCTCCATCTCGGCGGTCCGCTCCGGCTCCACCGGCTGCCGCCAGCGCGCCAACCAGGCGCTGCGGGCGACGAGGTCGACGATCGTCCAGAGCACACCGAAGCCGATGGCGACCGGGATCACCGTCCACCAGTTCCACGGCGGCAGGAACCCCAGGGCCTCCTGCCCCGCGCCGGCGGCGTAGACCCCGCCGGTCACCAGCGGGCCGGCCAGCCAGCCCGGCACCCGGGTCAGGACGGCGAGGTCGATCAGCACCGCGCCGACGAGCAGCACGAACGGCACCGTCGAGGGCGGGAACCCGCCGCCGACCAGCGCCACCCAGGCGATGCAGCGGTAGCCGAGGTAGGCGGCGGCGAGGATCGTCGCCGTCCAGCGCAGGCCGACCACCTTGCGGGCCACGACCAGGGTGAGCAGCCCGGCGAGAACCAGCCAGGTCGGGTGCACCCACGAGGGCACCGGCAGCATGAACGTCGTCGGGGTCTGCCCCTGCGAGACGGCGAAGTCGAGCAGCGACGGCTCAGCCGTGGTGTGCCCCGCCAGGTAGTCGCGCAGCGAGAGGACGCCGTACTCCTGGTGCTGGTTGGGGAAGAGCACGTTCTCCAGGAAGAACAGCCACAGCCCCAGCGAGATCAGGTTCCGGGTGCGGCCGGGCTGCGCGTAGAGCCACCAGCCGCGGATGGCGCCGGCGAGCATGACCGCCGTCCCCAGGTAGAGGACGGCGTGCGTCGGGCTCCAGCTGGTGATGTCCAGGCCGTAGAGCCGGTGGTTGATGATGTCGAGCGGGATGGCGATGAGGAACAGCGCGATCCCCCACTGCATCAGCCGCAGCGCCCGCCGGTCGACGGCGTAGCCGCTGTAGCTGTGCGCCACGACCAGGGCGATGACGACCGCCGTCCCCACCGAGTTGAGCAGGTGCGGCGGGGCGAGGTCGTCGCGCAGCCACTTGAAGTGCCAGGAGACGTCCCAGGACGAGCCGAGCATCTTCAGCAGGAACGCGACCAGCCAGCCGGTGTACATCCAGCGCAGCTCGGTCTGGCTCACCGGCCGCCCCGGCCGGCCCGGGGTCATGTACGCCAGCCACAGCCAGCGGACCGTCGCGATCGGGTGCACCAGCGCCCGGCCGAGGGAGCCCGGCGCCGGCGGGACCACGCGCGCGGTCGCGCCAGGTGCGGATGGTGCGGGCACGGTGGAACTCCCTGAGCCGGGGGGACGAGATGACACCGACAGTAGCGTCGGATCGGCCCGATTCCGACACACTCGAGTCGCGCGGCGGCGGGTGATGCGCTAGGGGTGCGCCCGCGGGGCGGACGGGACGCCCGATGCGTACTGTCGGACCACGTGGCGGAGAGCGCGGGACACCTGGTCTGGATCGACTGCGAGATGACCGGGCTGGAGCTGACGAAGGACAAGCTGATCGAGGTCGCCGTCCTCGTCACCGACTCCGAGCTCAACGCGCTGGACCCGGGCCTGGACCTGGTGATCAACGCACCCGACGCGGCCCTGGACGCGATGACCCCCGTCGTGGCCGACATGCACGCCAAGTCCGGCCTCACCGACGCCGTCCGCGCGTCGACGCTCACCCTCGCCGAGGCCGAGCAGCAGCTGCTGGCCTACATCAAGCAGTTCGTGCCCGAGCGCCGCAGCGCCCCGCTGTGCGGCAACTCGATCGGCACCGACCGCGGCTTCCTCTCCCGGGACATGCCGGAGCTCGACGACCACCTGCACTACCGGATGGTCGACGTCTCCTCCCTCAAGGAGTTGGCCCGCCGCTGGTTCCCGCGGGTCTACTTCGCCCAGCCGCCCAAGGGCCTGGCGCACCGGGCGCTGGCCGACATCATCGAGTCGGTCCGCGAGCTGGCGTACTACCGGAAGACGTTGTTCCTCCCGCCGCCCGGGCCGAGCAGCGACCAGGCGCAGGCCGCCGCCGCCGAGGTGATCGACTCGTACGCGGACCTGCTCGCCGCCGGTGACGCCGGCGCCGACAGGACGGCCGCGTCGGAGGGCTGAACGGCTCCGGTATCGTTGTCCCGGTTCCCCGCACGGCCGACGGCCGGACGGCGGACACGGTGGGTGTAGCTCAGCTGGTAGAGCACCAGGTTGTGATCCTGGGTGTCGCGGGTTCGAGCCCCGTCACTCACCCCACGCGGAGAGGCCCTGGTCGGGGAACTGACCAGGGCCTCTCCCGTTTCCGGGGCCGTCAAGCCGGGAGGGGCGTGCCGGTGCGCGCGGCCCGGACGACGTCGTCGATGGCGCGCGCCGACAGGTCCGCGCCGTGCTCCTCGTCGAGCAGGCCGGCGTGGGTGGCGTCGCCGAAGCGGTGGCTGCTGTTGGTCGACAGCGCGGCCATCCGGTCCTGCGCGTCCGCCCAGTCCGGGTCGCCCTCGTGCCCGGTGGCGGTCAGCACCACCAGCGGTGTGCCGCCGAGGCCGGTCAGCGCCCGGGCCTGGGTGAGCAGCGTGGGCAGGGTGGCGGACTCGGCGGCGGTGTTGCGTGCGCCGCGCGGGCTGCCGGCGAACGACCGGTACGCGCCGGCGGCCGGCTCGGGGAGGGCGGACCAGAACGAGGCCGGCAGCAGCCGCCCGATGCCGAGGCGCGCCAGGCTGGGCAGCACGGCGACCGCGCCGGGCGGGCCGGCGTGGGACGGGTCAGCGGCGGTCCGGTAGGGGCTGGTGGCATCCAGCAGGACCATGCCGGCGACCTGCTCGGGATAGCGGGCGGCGTAGGTCATCGCGTGGTCCCCGCCGATCGAGTGCCCGACCAGCACGTACGGGCCCTGCTCGCCGGCGCGGGCGAGCAGGGTGTGCAGGTCGTCGGCCGCGGCCAGCCCGTCCTGCGCCTCGGGTGCGTTCTCGCTCCAGCCCTGCCCGGCGCGGTCGTAGGCGCAGACCCGGGTGCTGCCGGCGACCGCGGGGGCGATCCGCGCCCAGTTCGCCGAGAACTCGCCGAGCCCGCTGTGCAGAACGACCGTGGGGCTGCCGGAGCCGGCGCAGTCCAGGTGCAGCCGGTAGCCGCCGACGTCGTAGAGCTGACCGGGCATCGGGTAGGCCCGCTGATCGGCGGCGAGCCCGACGGTCTCGGCCGCGCCGCCGACGGCCGCGACGGCCATGACGGCCACCACTGCGTAGAGCAGCCAGCGGCCGGCGGCCAGCGAGCCGCGCACGCGGAGGGCGACCCACCCGGCCAGCGCCAGCAGCAGCGGCGGCCAGACCCAGCCGGCGGCGGTCAGCACCCGGTCCTCCGGCGCCAGGACAAGCAGCCCCAGCCCGGTCACGGCCAGGCCGGCGGCCGGGAGCCAGGCCCACCGCTGCGGCTGGTCGGTCATCCGGGCCGAGAGCACCGCCAGCAGCGCCCAGCCGGCCGCGAAGCCGAGCAGGGCCGCCCCGGTGATCACCGGCTCCGGTCCGCCGGCGAACACGACCAGGGGCAGGACGGCGGCCAGGACCGCCCCGGTCACCAGCGACCCGGCGACGATCAGCCGGATGGAGCCGCGGCGGGGTCCGCGGCCGGTAGCGGGCACGGCGGCCGCGGCGGTCGGTGCGGTGGTGGTCATGGTGCCGCCTCTCGGTGGGTGGGGAAACGGCTGGGGTCGAGCGTCGGCGGCGGTCGCGCCGCTCGACCCGGTGATTCCGCCGGGTCCGGTCAGGAGAGGACGGGGACGCCGGCGGTGATCGCGACGGCGAGGAGCCCAGCGGCCACGACGTCGACGGTGACGCAGAACGGCGGCCACCAGCGGGTGCCGCCCACGAAGCCGGTGCGGTGCTGCCACAGGTCCTTGACGCCGTGGCCGGCCAGACCGGCGACGATCAGCCACGCCGATCCGGTGACCGCGGCCGCGGCGACGACCACGAACACGGCCACGACGGCCGTCTCGACGGCGAGGACGTGCCGGCGCCCGTCGGCGACGGCGAAGCCGAGGTAGACCGCGGCGATCAGGACGAGCGAGAGCGCGTACACGGTCGCGGGGTCCAGCCAGGGGAAGGCGAACGGGGAGGCGGCCTGGAGGACGCCGACGACGGCGCCCCACGCCAGCGGCGTGCGCAGGCTGACGGAGCGGGCTCGGACGGCGGGGGTGCTGGTCATGGTGAGCTCCGGCTGGGGCGGCGGGTCTCCGGCGTAGGTGAGGGTCGTCGTGGACGGCACGTCCTCGGACCGGCGAAGTCGCCGGGTTCTCACCCGGCGGGCCGGAGCAGCAGGGCCAGCGCCATCGCCGGCACCGTCAGCAGCCGGCCCCAGCCGAGGACGGCGTACTCGCCGATCTCCCCGGCCCAGAACGGCACCAGCAGGGCGACGAAGGGCAGGTAGACCAGGGCGGACGCCTCCGCGACGTCCCGCCACCGGAGACCCCGGACCCGCATCCAGGCCGCCAGCCCGATCGACAGGTTCGTCGCCAGCACGAGGACGCCGACGTCGGCGCGCGCGGCGAGCTCGGGCCACACGAGGCGCTCGACCGGGGCGAGGGTGAGCATCCCGGCGAGCATCGCCGCGGCCATCCCGAGGCAGCGCCGGACGGGTGGCCAGGTCTGCCGGTGGAGGGTGTGCGTGCTCATGGCGCTGATCGTCTGTGGAGGCGACGGCGTGGAGATGTGCCGATGGTCATGGGCCCGGGTCACGTCGGGCACGAACCGTGGGCGCTCGCGAGCCGGGCGGGGGCGTCGGAGGCCGGTACGGTCGGCGCCGTGCTGGCCGGTCGCGACGCCGAGCGGGCGGCCATCGCGGCCCTGCTCGACGCCGCCCGCTCCTCGCGGGGAGGGGCGCTGGTGGTCCGCGGCGTGGCGGGCTCCGGGAAGTCCACGCTGCTGGCCCACGCGGTCGGATCCGCGGCGGGCATGACCGTGCTGCACACGCAGGGCGTGGAGTCGGAGTCGCCGCTGGCGTTCGCCGCCCTCCAGCGGCTGCTCCGGCCGCAGCGGGCCCGCCTTCAGGCACTGCCGGCGCCGCAGCGAACGGCGCTGCGGGCCGCGCTGGGCGAGGCCGAGGGCGACGGCGACCGGTTCCTGACCTTCCTCGGGACGCTGAGCCTGCTCGCCGACGCCGCCGAGGAGTCGCCCGTGCTCGCGGTGGTCGACGACGCCCACTGGCTGGACGACGCGTCGGCCGCGGCGCTGCTGTTCGCGGCCCGCCGGCTGCAGGACGAACGCGTGGCGCTGCTGTTCGCCGCCCGCGACCGCGACGTGCACGCCTTCGACGCCGGGGACCTGCCCACCGTCGTCCTCGGTGGTGTCACCGGCGAGGCCGCCGCCGCGCTGCTGGCCGCGAGCACCGGCGGCGCCGTCGACCCGGCCGTGCGCGACCAGCTGGTCACCGGGACCGGCGGCAATCCGCTCGCGCTGGTCGAGCTGGCCGCCGTCCTCACCGGCGACCAGCTGGCCGGGCGGGCGCCGCTGCCGGCGCCGCTCCCCCTGACCGGCGGTGTCGAGCGGGCGTTCCTGGACCGCTACCGGCGACTCGGCGAGCCGGCGCAGCGGCTGCTCCTCGTCGCGGCGGCCGACGACACCGGCCGGCTGTCCGTGGTGCGGTCGGCCGCCCTGCGGCTCGAGGCCGGCGACGACGCGCTGGACGCCGCCGAGCGGGCCGGGCTGCTGGCCGTCGACGGGGACGCCGTCGCCCTGGTCCACCCGCTCGTGCGCTCCGCGGTCTACCGCGCGGCGACCAGCGCGCAGCGGCGGGCCGCGCACCGCGCGCTGGCCGGCGTGCTGGCCGCCGACGACGACCGCCGCGCCTGGCATCGGGCCGCGGCCGCCGAGCGTCCCGACGAGGACGTCGTGGCCGCGCTGGACGCCGTCGCCGAGCGGGCCGCCGGCCGCGGGGGCCACGAGGCCGCCGCGGCCGCCTGGGCCCGCGCCGCCGAGCTCTCCACCGGCGCGGAGGCCCGGGGACGGCGGCTGTACCGGGCCGCCTCCTCGGCCTGGTCGGGTGCGCACCCGTCGCGGGCGGCGGCGCTGGCCACCGCCGCGGCGGCCGAGGTGACCGATCCGCTGCTGCGGGCACAGCTGGTGGCCCTGCAGGGCCAGGTCGAGTGGAACAGCGGGTCTCTGGACGACGGGTACGACCTCGTCGTGCAGGCCGCGCAGGTCGCCGCCGGCGTCGACCCCGCGCTGGCGCGGCAGCTCGCGGTGGTCGCGGCGACCCTGGCCGTGTTCGGCGCGCGCTCGCCGCGCGCGGTGGACCCGGCCGCTCTGGTGCCCGCGCCGGCGCCGGACGCCCCGCCCCGGACGCGGGCGGCGGCGGCCCTGCTGCGCGGGTTCGTCGCCGCCGCCGGCCGGGACTGGACCACGGCCGCCGGCGCCTTCCGCGACGCGTTCGCGCTGACCGACGGCGAGTTCGTCCTCGATCACGTGCAGCGCAACCTGGGCATCGCCGCGCTGGTGATCGGCGACGACGACCGCGGGCTGTGGCTGCACGAGCAGCTGCTGACGGCCGCCCGCCGCGCCGGAGCGCTGGCCGTGGTCGAGTACGCCCTGACCCGCCGCGTCCAGTTCCAGATCGCCGTGGGCGCCTGGCCGACGGCGGCGAGCGCCGCGGGCGAGGCGGTGCCGCTGGCGGCCAGTACCGGCCGTCCGGGGATGACGGCGCTGCCCACCGCACAGCTCGCCCTGCTGGCGGCGCTCCGCGGGGACGATGCCGCCGAGCGTCACCTCGCCGACGCGGCGACCATCCGGCAGGCGCACCCGGGCGGGGTCACCGACCTCGTCGTCGTCGACCTGCTGCACTGGGCGCGCGGCGTGCGGGCCGCGCGGCAGCCGGCGACCGCCCTGCACCACCTCGAGCAGATCACCGAGTCCGGGGGGCGCCGGCTCGCGGCGATCGACCGAC
The DNA here is from genome assembly GCF_059428245.1 of Geodermatophilus sp. SMS 5-13. Classification (NCBI taxonomy): domain Bacteria; kingdom Bacillati; phylum Actinomycetota; class Actinomycetes; order Geodermatophilales; family Geodermatophilaceae; genus Geodermatophilus; species Geodermatophilus sp. SMS 5-13. The sequence goes on along the minus strand of NZ_CP165729.1, from coordinate 1,397,200 downwards.
TGGAGACCGCCGTCCGGGCCGGTCGGGACGACCTCGCCCGCGCGTGGCTGGAGGAGCTGGCGGCGTTCGCCGCCGGGACCGGCGCGCCGGCCGCGGTCGCCGTCGTCGAGCACGGCCACGCGCTGATCGCGCAGGGCAGCACCGCCGAGGAGCACTTCCGCCGCGCCCTGAAGGCCCACGCCGACTCGCCGCGCCGGCCCGACCGGGCGCGCACCGAGCTGGCGTTCGGTGAGTTCCTGCGCCGGGCCCGCCGCCGGGTCGACGCGCGCGAGCACCTGCGCGCGGCCCTGGCGCTGTTCGAGGACCTCGGCGCGACCGTGTGGGCCGAGCGCGCCGCGGCCGAGCTGCGGGCCTCCGGGGAGACCGCCCGCCGCCGGGACGTGTCCACCGCCACCGACCTGACCCCGCAGGAACGCCAGGTCGCCGCGCTGGTCCGGCAGGGGCTGTCCAACCGGGACGTCGCCGCGCAGCTGTTCGTCAGCCCGCGCACGGTGGACTTCCACCTGCGCGGCTGCTTCGCCAAGCTCGGCGTCACGTCCCGCGTCGAACTCGCCGCCCTCGCGCTGGACGTCTGACCGCCACATCCGCGTATCCCGCGCCGAGACCTCGGCAGACGCGCCGTCACGGGGTTACCTTGGCGGGCCTCGGAAGCGGTGCGCTGCCGTCGCGGGAGGAACCGCATGGTCCGGCTGATGATCGTCGACGACGAGGCGCTGATCCGCTCGGGCCTCACGCTGATCCTGGAGTCCGCCCCCGACATCGAGGTCGTCGCCACCTGCGACGGCGTCCGGGCCCTCGACGAGGCCCGGCGCCACCGGCCCGACGTCGTCCTGCTCGACCTGCGGATGCCGGAGGTCGACGGCCTCACGATCCTCCGCGAGCTGCGGACCTGGCCGGTGCGACCGGCCGTGGCGGTGCTCACCACCTTCGACGCCGACCAGTTCGTCGCCGATGCCCTGGGCGCCGGCGCGGTGGGCTTCCTGCTCAAGGACACCGAGCCCGAGCAGCTCATCCAGGCGGTGCGCTCGATCGCCGCCGGGGGCAGCGTGCTGTCGCCGACGGTCACCCGGACGGTCATCAACGGCTACCTCGGCGCCGCCTCCCGAGCCGACCTCGCGCTGGTGCGGGCGCTGAGCCCGCGGGAGCGGGAGGTGCTCGCGCTGCTCTGCGAGGGGCTGTCGAACGCCGACATCGGACGGCGGCTGCACCTGTCCACCGCCACGGTGAAGGACTACGTCAGCGCGGTGCTCGACCGCCTGGGCGTGGCCAACCGCGTGCAGGCCGCCGTCCTGGCCCGCGCGGCAGGGATCGCCGCCCCGGCCGAGACCGGGGGGACCCGGTGAGGGGCCGGGCGGCGGCGGTGCTGGTCGACGCCGCCGTCGTCGCCCTGGCCCTGGCCGACTCCTGGCTGCGGGCGATCCACGAGGACAACGGGCTCGTCGTCTCGGTGATCGCCGCCCTCGCCCTCATCCTCCGCCGGCGCTGGCCCTACGTCGCGTTCGCCCTCACCCTGCCGGCGCTGTACACCGCCGACGTGCTGCTGGCGCCCCTCGTCGCCCTGTACACCATCGCCGTCTCCTCGCGGTCGCGGGGCGCGGTGCTGCTGTGCGCGGTCGTCGCGGGGGTCGGCAAGTTCGTCCCCTGGCCGCCGTATCCGGCGGCTGTGCTCCACGACCTCGGGAACATCCCCAGCGTCATCTACGCCGGGCTCTACGCCGCCTCCCCGGTGGCGCTGGGATGGCTGGTCCAGGCCCGGCGCGAGCTGTCGGCCCGGCTGACCGAGCTCACCGCCGGCCGGGAGCGGGAGCAGCACCTCGTCACCGAGACCGTGCTGGCGCAGGAGCGGACGCACCTGGCGCGCGAGATGCACGACGTCGTCTCGCACAAGGTCAGCCTCATCGCCGTCCAGGCCGGCGCGCTGCGGGTCACCACCGCGGACCCCGCCGCGCGCGAGAGCGCGGAGGCGATCCGCTCGCTCAGCGTGCAGACCCTCGAGGAGCTGCGGCACATGGTCGCGGTGCTGCGTGCCGACGGCGGGCACGTGCCGGACCTCGCCCCGCAGCCGGGGCTCCGGGACCTCCCCCGGCTCGTCCAGGACAGCGGCCTCGACGCGTCGCTGACCTGGGAGGGGGTCGATGACCGTCGCTGGCCGGAGTCGGTCGAGCGCGCCGTCTACCGCACCGTGCAGGAGGCGCTGACCAACGTCAGCAAGCACGCGCCCGGCGCTCCGGTCACCGTGCTGGTCACGCCGTGGAAGGAGGGGCTGTCCGTGGCGGTGCGCAACGGGCGCCCGTCGGGCACGGGCTCGCCGTCGTCCGCCCTCCCCGGTGGGCGCCACGGTCTGCTCGGTCTGCAGGAGCGGGCGGAGCTGCTCGGCGGCGTGGTGCGTGCGGTCCCGACAGAGGACGGCGGCTTCCTCGTCGAGGCGCTCTTCCCGGATCCGTCCCGCCCCGTCGCGGCGCTCTGACCCGCCGGTCGGAGGGAGGAGAAGCAACCGGTCGGCGGGATGCGGCTCCTGCCGGCGCGGCGCATCGTCGCTGTCATGACCACCTCCGTGCGCCGGCAGCCCCCAAGAGCCACCGGACGCCGCCGTTGCGCCCCTCACGGGCAGCTCCGGGGCGGGGCGGTCGTGACCGTCACCGGCCCGCACCGGCCGGAGGTCGTCGAGCAGCTGTTCACCGCCCTCGCCGGATGCGACGGCACCGGCGCCGCCGGCGAGCTCACCGACGTCGCGCAGGCGATCCTCCGCGGACGCCTCGTGCTCGTCGCCGCCGTGCGCCCGCTGCAGAGCGGGCCGGACCACGAGGATGCGCTCCTGGCCCGGCTGGTCCGGATCGCGGCCGGGCTGTCAGCGGCCACGGGCTTGCAGGTGGACGTCGAGGACGCCGAGCCCGCCGAGCCGGCCCAGGGCGTGGACCGGGGACGGACCCGGGTGACCATCCTCGGTTCCCCGGTCCCGCTGGATGCGGTGGCGGGTGCCGTCCAGGCGGTGCGCGCGGCCGGCGGGTGGGTCGATGCCATCGCCACCTCGTCCGGCCACCCGATCACCGGCGTCGAGCTGGTCGCCCGCGGCGCGCCCCGAGCGGTCCTCTGCCCCGCCCTCGCCCGGGTGGCCGCGGCGACCGACGTCGACGTCGCGCTGAGCTAGCGCGGGGTCACCGCAGGACGACGAGCAGGTCGCCGCCCTCGACCTGCTGCACCGCACCGATGGCCAGCCGGGCGACCGTCCCGGCGACCGGGGCGGTGATGGCCGCCTCCATCTTCATGGCCTCGATCGTCGCCACGGTCTGCCCGGCCTCGACGGCATCGCCCTCGGCGACGGTGAGGGTCACCACGCCGGCGAACGGCGCCGCCACCTGGCCGGGATCGGCGCGGTCGGCCTTCTCGGCGGCCTTGACCTGCGCGTCGACGGTGCGGTCGCGGACCAGCACCGGACGCAGCTGGCCGTTGAGGGTGCACATGACGGTGCGCATGCCCCGCTCGTCCGGGTCGGAGATCGCCTCGATGCCCATCAGCAACCGCACCCCCGGCTCGAGGTCGACCGCGTGCTCCACGCCGGACCGCAGCCCGTAGAGGAACTCCTTGGTGGGCAGGACCGAGGTGTCGCCGAACTGTTCGCGGTGTGCGGCGAACTCCCGGGCCGGGGCGGGGAAGAGCAGCCGGTTCAGCGTGGGCCGCGGCTGCTCGGCCAGGCCGCGGACGTCGTCCCCGGTGAGCTCGGCGGGCGGCTCTGCCTCCCGGCGGCCCTCCAGCGCCCGGGTCCGGAACGGCTCGGGCCAGCCCCCGGGCGGGTCGCCGAGCTCGCCGCGCAGGAACCCGATCACCGAGTCGGGCAGGTCGTACTTGCCGGGGTCGCTGGCGAAGTCCTCCACGGTCACGCCGGAGCCGACCAGCTGCAGGGCCAGGTCGCCGACGACCTTGGACGACGGGGTCACCTTGACCAGCCGGCCGAGCAGCCGGTCGGCCGCGGCGTAGGCGTCCTCGACCTCCTCGAACCGCTGGCCGAGGCCCAGGGCGATCGCCTGCTGGCGCAGGTTGGACAGCTGACCGCCGGGGATCTCGTGGGTGTACACCCGGCCGGTCGGGGACGGCAGGCCGGACTCGAACGGGGCGTAGAGCCGCCGCACCGCCTCCCAGTAGGGCTCCAGCGCGTTGACCGCGGCCAGGTCGAGCCCGGTCGCGCGGTCCGTGGTGTCGGTGGCGGCGACGATCGCCGACAGCGGCGGCTGGCTGGTGGTGCCGGCCATGCTGGCGACCGCGCCGTCGACGGCGTCCACCCCGGCCTGCCAGGCGGCCATCAGGGTGGCGAGCTGGCCGCCGGCGGTGTCGTGGGTGTGCAGGTGCACGGGCAGGTCGAACCGCTCGCGCAGCGCGGGCACCAGCCGGGCGGCGGCGGGCGGCCGGAGCAGCCCGGCCATGTCCTTGATCGCGAGCACGTGCGCGCCGGCAGCCACGATCCGCTCGGCGAGGCGCAGGTAGTAGTCCAGCGTGTACAGCCGCTCGCCGGGGTCGGCCAGGTCGCCGGTGTAGCACAGCGCCACCTCGGCGACCGCGGTGCCGGTCGCCCGGACGGCGTCGATCGCCGGGCGCATCTGGTCGACGTCGTTGAGCGCGTCGAAGATCCGGAAGACGTCCAGCCCGGTCGCCGCGGCCTCCCGGACGAACGCGTCGGTCACCTCGACCGGGTAGGGCGTGTAGCCGACGGTGTTGCGGCCGCGCAGCAGCATCTGCAGGCAGACGTTGGGGACCGCCTCGCGCAGCGCGGCCAGCCGCTCCCAGGGGTCCTCGTGCAGGAACCGCAGCGCCACGTCGTAGGTCGCCCCGCCCCAGCACTCCAGCGACAGCAGCTGCGGCGTGGTGCGCGCGACGTGCCCGGCGACGGCGAGCAGGTCCTTGGTGCGCACCCGGGTGGCCAGCAGCGACTGGTGCGCGTCGCGGAAGGTGGTGTCGGTGACCGCCAGCGCCGGCTGCTGACGCAGCTGCGCCGCGAAGGCCTCGGGGCCGAGGGCGAGCAGCCGCTGCCGGGAGCCCTCCGGCGGCGCCGCGCCCGAGTCGACCGGCGGCAGCTTCTCGACCGGGTCGACCAGGTGCGGCCGGCCGCCGTGCGGCTCGTTCACCGTGACGTCGGCCAGGTAGGTCAGCAGCTTGGTGCCGCGGTCGGCCGAGGTGCGCGCGGTGAGCAGGTGCGGCCGCTCGTCGATGAACGACGTCGTCACCCGACCGCTCCGGAAGTCCGGGTCGTCGAGCAGGGCGGCCAGGAACGGGATGTTGGTGGCCACGCCGCGGATGCGGAACTCCGCGACCGCGCGCCGGGCCCGGGCGACGGCGATGTCGAAGGTGCGGCCCCGGCAGGTGAGCTTCACCAGCATGGAGTCGAAGTGCGCCTCGACCTCGGCGCCCAGCGACGCCCCGCCGTCCAGCCGGATGCCGGCCCCGCCCGGCGAGCGGTAGGTGGTGATCCGGCCGGTGTCCGGCCGGAATCCGTTGGCCGGGTCCTCGGTGGTGATCCGGCACTGCAGGGCGGCGCCGCGCAGCGCGATCGTCTCCTGCGCCAGGCCCAGGTCGGCCAGGGTCTCCCCCGCCGCGATCCGCAGCTGGGACTGCACCAGGTCGACGTCGGTGACCTCCTCGGTGACCGTGTGCTCGACCTGGATCCGCGGGTTCATCTCGATGAACACGTGCCGGCCGGCGGCGTCGAGGAGGAACTCGACGGTGCCGGCGTTGGCGTAGCCGATGGCCCGCGCGAAGCGGACGGCGTCGGCGCAGATCCGCTCCCGCAGCGCGGGGTCGAGGTTCGGGGCCGGCGCGAGCTCGACCACCTTCTGGTGCCGGCGCTGCACCGAGCAGTCCCGCTCGAAGAGGTGGATCACGTTCCCCTGCCCGTCGGCGAGGATCTGCACCTCGATGTGCCGCGGGTCCACCACCGCCTGCTCGAGGAACACCGTCGGGTCCCCGAACGCCGACTCCGCCTCCCGCATCGCCGCCTGCACCGCCGCGCGCAGCTCCGCCGGGTCCTCCACGCGGCGCATCCCCCGCCCGCCGCCGCCGGCGACCGCCTTGACGAACACCGGGAACGGGATCGCGTCCGCCGCGGCCAGCAGCGCGTCGACGTCGGCGCTCGGCTCGGTCGAGACCAGGACGGGCAGCCCGGCCTCGCGGGCGGCGGCGATCGCCCGCGCCTTGTTGCCGGTCAGCCGCAGGACCTCCGCAGAGGGGCCGACGAACGTGATGCCCGCCCGCGCGCACGCCTCGGCCAGCTCGGGGTTCTCCGAGAGGAAGCCGTAGCCGGGGTAGACCGCGTCGACCCCGGCCCGGCGGGCCGCCCCGACGATCTCCTCGACCGACAGGTAGGCCCGCACCGGGTGCCCGACCTCGCCGATCTGGTAGCTCTCGTCGGCCTTGAGCCGGTGCACCGAGTTGCGGTCCTCCCACGGGAAGACCGCCACCGTCCCGATGCCCAGTTCGTATGCGGCACGGAACGCCCGGACCGCGATCTCACCCCGGTTGGCCACCAGCACCTTGCGGAACATCACGCTTCCCCTTCGTCGATGGCGCAGCCTTGCACCCGGGCGTGGTCGACGCACACCCTCACCGGCCGCCCGCCCCCGGGAGGGACGAGCGGCCGGCCGGCCGTGGTCAGTGGATGTGGGAGCCGCCGTTCACGTCGTGGGTGGCGCCGGTGATGTAGCCGGTCTCCTCCCGGCACAGATAGGTGATCAGGTCGGCGACGTCGGCGACCGTGCCGTTGCGCCCCACGGGGATCCCGGCGACGAGCTGCGCCTTGCGCTCGCCCTCCAGCGCCCCGCCGGTGATGTCGGTGTCGATCAGCCCGGGCGCCACGGCGTTGACCGTCACGCCCTGCGGGCCCAGCTCGCGGGCGAGCGCGCGGGTGAAGCCGAGCTCGGCGGCCTTGGCCGCGGAGTACGCCACCCCGCCGAAGACGCCGCCGCCGCGCTCGGCGGAGACCGACGAGAGGAACACGATGCGGCCGAAGCCGCGCTCGGCCATGCCGGGTGCGAGCCGCCGGGTGACGTTGAAGGCGCCGCGCACGTTGACCGCGAAGATGCGGTCCCACTCCTCGCCGGTGACCTCGAGGAACGGCGTGGGCGAGGTGATGCCGGCGTTGTTGACGAGGGCGCCGACCGGGGGCAGCTCGGTGTCGAGCACCGCGAGCGCGTTCTCGACCGAGGCCTCGTCGGTGATGTCGCAGCGGATGCCGACGGCCCGCACGCCGTGCCGGTCGGCGATCTCCTGGGCGGCCTCCTTGGCGCTGGCCTCGTCCAGGTCGAGGACGGCGACGTTCCAGCCGGCGGAGGCGAGGGTGTGGGCAGTGGCACGGCCGATGCCGCGCGCGGACGCGGCGCCGGTGACGACGGCGGTCTTGTCGGTGACGGTCATGGGGTTCCTCCGGGGGTGTCTGGGCGGGCGTGGTCTGGTCGAGCGGAGCGGGACGGAGTGGTCAGGCCGAGGCGAGCTCGGCCCTGACCCGGGCGACGACGGCGTCGGTCGACAGGCCGTAGCGGTCGTGCAGCGTGGGGAGGGCGCCGGCCGCGAGGAACGCGTCGGGCAGCGCGATCGGCACCACCCGGGTGCCGACCCCGCCGAAGGCGAGCGTGGCGGCGACCGACTCGGCCAGCCCGCCGATCACGGTGTGGTTCTCCAGGGTGACGACGAGCCGGTCGGTCCGCGCGGCCCGGAGGATCGCCGCGGTGTCCAGCGGCTTGATCGTCGGGACGTGCAGGACGGCGACGTCGACGTGATCGGCCTCGAGCCGGGCCGCGGCCTGCAGCGCCCGCATCGTCATCAGCCCGGTGGAGATGAGGACGACGTCCCGGCCGGTGCGCAGCTCGGCGGCCTTGCCCAGCTCGAAGCGGTAGTCGTACTCGTCCAGCACCGTGGGCACCGCCCCCCGCAGCAGCCGCAGGTAGGTGGGCCCGGGCGCCGCCGCGAGCGCGGGGACGGCCTGCTCGATGTCGACGGCGTCGCAGGGGTCGACGATCGTCAGGTTCGGGCAGCCGCGGAGGATCGCGAGGTCCTCGGTGGCCTGGTGGCTGGGCCCGTACCCGGTGGTCAGGCCGGGCAGCGCACCGACGACGTTCACGTTGAGCCCCGGCTCGGCGATGTCGAGGCAGAGGAAGTCGTAGGCCCGCCGCGTGGCGAACACCGAGTAGGTGGAGGCGAAGGGCACCAGGCCGACCTCGGCCATGCCCGCCGCCGCGCCGAGCAGTGTCTGCTCCGCCATGCCCATCTGGAAGAACCGGTCGGGATGGGCGTCGCGGAAGACGTGCATGTCGGTGTACTTGGCGAGGTCGGCCGACAGCCCGACGATCTCCGGTCGCTCCTCGGCCAGGCGGACCAGCGCGTGCCCGAAGGGGGCGCTGGTGGTGCGCTGACCGGGGTCGGCGAACGAGGCGATCATCGCCGAGGTGGTGAGCTTCCTGGCGGGGGCGGTGCTGGTCATCGGGCCAGTCCTTCCTGGAGCTGGTCGCGGGCGATCTGCCATTCGTGGGCCTCGACCCGCATGAAGTGGGCCTTCTCCCGCGTCTCGAGCAGGGGCACGCCCCGGCCGATGCGGGTGTCGCAGATGAGCACCGTCGGGGAGCCGCGGTGCTCGCGGAGCTCGTCGAACGCGGTCACGAGCGCGGCCACGTCGTTGCCGTCGACCCGCCGGGCGTGCCAGCCGAAGGCCTGCCACTTCTCCGTGACCGGCTCGGTCCGCAGCACGCCGGCCGTGGGGCCGTCGGCCTGCAGGGCGTTGACGTCGACGATGGCGGTGACGTTGTCCAGGCCGTGGTGGGCGCAGGCCATCGCCGCCTCCCAGGTGGAGCCCTCGTCCAGCTCGCCGTCCGAGAGCAGGTTGACCACGCGGGCCGGGTTGCCGAGGTGGCGCAGTCCCAGCGCCATCCCGGTGGCCACACCCAGGCCGTGGCCGAGGGAGCCACCGGAGATCTCCATGCCGGGGGTGTAGGAGGCCATCCCGGACATGGGCAGCCGGGAGTCGTCGGAGCCGTAGGTCTGCAGCTCCTCGACGGGGATGGTCCCGGCCTCGGCCAGCGCCGCGTACAGCGCGATCGCGTAGTGGCCGATGGAGAGCAGGAACCGGTCCCGGCCGGGCCAGTGCGGGTCGTCGGGCCGGTGGCGCAGCTGGTCGGTGTAGACCACCGCGAGGACGTCGGCGATGCCGAGGGCCTGGCCGATGTAGCCCTGGCCCTGCACCTCCCCCATGTCGAGGGCGTTGCGGCGGATCCGGTACGCGGCCTGGCGGATGCGCTCGATCCGTTCGGTCCGGTCGGCGGTGCGCTCGCCCGCCGTCTGCGTCGTCAGTGCGGTCATGACGGTTGCTCCTCGTCGGGTCAGTCGGTGGTGGAGTCGGCGGTCGGCCGCTCGTGGACGGCGGTGCGCGGGGCCGGGAGCCCGCTCGGCGCGGCGGACCCGATGACGCTGCGCTCGAGCGCGGCGACGTCCTCCCGCTCGGCCGGGCCCCAGGTCTCGCGGGTGATCAGCGCGGCGAGCAGGCCGAGCAGGCCGTAGCCGCTGAACAGCAGCGCCGGGCCGATCCAGCCGAAGCCGGCGTACAGCGCGGTCGCCACCAGCGGCGTGAACCCGGAGACCACCGCCGACAGCTGGTAGGCCAGCGAGGCCCCGGTGGTGCGGGTCCGGGTCGCGAACAGCTCGGAGAACCAGGCGCCCTGCACGCCGGCCAGCGAGTTCTGGCAGACGGCGTAGCTGACGACGAAGGCCAGCACGATCGCCGCGGCCACCCCGGTGTTCAGGACGAGGAACAGCGGGACGCCCCACACCACGGTCAGCGCGGTGCCGAACAGGTAGACCGGGCGCCGGCCGATCCGGTCGGTCAGGGCACCCCAGCCGGTGGTGGCGAGGATGCCGATGCCGGCCGCGACCATGAGGGCGGTGAGGATGACCGGCCGGTCGGCGAGCTCCTCGCTGGCCAGGTACGAGAGCACGAAGGTCACGGACACCGCGTAGCCGGCGGTCTCGGCGATGCGCAGGCAGAAGGCCCGGAGCACGTTGCGCCAGTCGTCGCGGAGCACCTCGAGGAGCGGGTTCTTCGAGAGCTCGCCGTCCTCCTTGAGCTCCTCGAACTCCGGGGACTCGTCGACCTTGAGCCGGATGACGATGCCCACGGCGATGAGGACGGCGCTGAGCAGGAACGGCACCCGCCACGCCCACGTGCCACCGAGCGGCACGCTGATCAGGAAGGCCAGGTTGGCCAGCAGCAGGCCGACCGGGAACCCGGCCTGGGTGATGCCGGTGTAGAGGCCCTTCTTCCGCCAGGGGGCGTGCTCGAAGCACATCAGGATCGCCCCGCCCCATTCGGCGCCGAACGCCAGGCCCTGCACCACCCGGACGGCGACGAGCAGGATCCCGGCCCAGATGCCGACCTGCGCGTAGGTGGGGAGCAGGCCGATGAGCACGGTCGCGATCCCCATGAGCAGCAGCGAGCCGACGAGCACCGGCTTGCGGCCGATCCGGTCACCGAGGAAGCCGCCGATGATCCCGCCGAGCGGGCGCACGGCGAACCCGATGCCGAGCGTCGCGAAGGACAGCAGGGTGCCCGAGAGGGGGTCGTCGGCCGGGAAGAAGGCGTCGTTGAAGTACAGGGCCGCGGCGGTCCCGAAGCCGATGAAGTCGTAGGTCTCGATGGTCGCGCCGATGGAGCAGCCGATGGCGACCTTCTTCTTGGCCGGCGTACCGGACACGGGGTGCCACTCGGCGACCGCCTCGAGGGAGGGGTCGTGGAGCGGGGGGTGCCGTTCGGTCATGGTGACCTCCGGGAGCGGTGTGGGCGGGGGATCCAGTGGCCGCTGGCAGTTGACTGTTAACAGTCAACTGGCGACGAAGTCTGGATGGCCCGTGTCACAGTGTCAAGAGTCACCTCGTCGCCGCTGGTGAGCGCGACGTCCGCCCCCGACGACGGGCGCGGCGGGAGGCTCAGGCGGTGGCGGCCGACTCGGCGAAGTGCTCCGCGGCCGAGGCCATGTGCTCCTCGACGATCCGCACCGCCTCGGCCACGTCGGCGCGATCGATGGCGTCCACGATCGGGGCGTGCCGGTCGCGGGCCATCATCGGCACCTGCCACGTGGCGCCGTTGAGGATGGCCACGCGCATCCGGCCCTCGAGCCGCTGCCAGGCCTCGACGAGCATGGAGTTGCCGGAGAGCCGGCACAACTCCAGGTGGAAGGCCAGGTCGACGTCCATGCGGGCCGCCGGTTCCAGGCCCTCGTCGGCCATCTTCTCCAGCGCCGCGCGGAGCGACGCGACGGCGGCCGCGCGCCGCGGGGAGTCGATGAGCTCCCGGACGGCCAGCCCCTCGAGCGCCGCGCGGACCCGGAAGAGCTCGCGGACCTCGCCCGGGGTGAGGCTGTTGACCCGCAGCATCCCGCGATTCCCAGGGCTGACCAGGCCCTCCTGCTGGAGGTGCCGCAGCGCCTCGCGCACCGTTCCCCGGCTGACCCCGAGGGACGTCGCCAGCTCCACCTCGCCGAGGTGGTCACCGGGACGGTACTGGCCGGACAGGATCGCGGACCGGACCGCCTCGAGCGCCCGCTCGCGGAGCGTGCTGCGGTCCAGGCTGGCCAAGGGCTCGATGGTCATGCGCGCCTCCGGTTGATCCCTGCCCATGCTAGCCGGGCTGTCGACACCCGGATGACGACAGTCGACAGCTCCTGACTCAGTCGGCGGCGACGATGCGGCGCAGTTCCGCGGCCATCGCGGCCGCCTCGCGCGAGGCGCCGCTGATCGCGGCCTGGGCCTGGGCGGTCGATGCGCTCTGCTCCTCCACCGCCGCGGCGATGGTGCCCTGCGCCTCGACGACGCCCTCGATGATCTGCTGCACGCCGGAGAGCGCCTCGCCCGCGGCGCCGACGTCCCCGCGGACCGTCTCGACGACCCGGCGGATCCGCTCGGTGGCCCGGGCGGTCTCCGACGCGAGGTCCTTGACCTCGCCGGCGACGACGGCGAATCCCTTTCCGGCCTCCCCGGCGCGGGCCGACTCGATGGTCGCGTTGAGGGCCAGCAGGTTGGTCTGGTCGGCGATCGTCGAGATGCTGCCGGCGATCTGGTCGATCTCGATCATGGTGGCGGCGAGGCGCTCGACGGTCTCGGCACTGTTGCGAGACCGGTCGCTGGCCTCCGTCGCGGTGGCGCTGGCGACGCTCGCGGCCGAGGCGATCTCGCCGATCGCCGACCGCAGCGCCTCCATGACATCGGTCGCGGTGCCCACGTTCTCGTCGAGCCGCTGCCCGGCCTGCATCAGCTCGGCCAGCTGCGCCTCGAGGGCGGCCGCCCGCCGCTCGCGCTCCTCCAGCCGGGCCGCCGCCTCCTGCGCGGCGCGGGCCCGCTCGGCCGCCAGCTCCTCGACGGCCCGCGCCTGGGCGGCCGCCTGGGCCTCGGCCCGCCGCTGCTCGGCACGCCGGGCGCGGTCGGCCTGCTCGGTGAACTTCCAGCCGTAGGCCAGGAACGTCGCCTCCGCCAGCAGGAAGACCGCGTGCAGGAGGGCGAAGAGGATCGGGTGCTGCTGCGCCTGGTGGGTGGAGAACACCGAGTGCGGCATCCAGAGGCTCATCGCCGCGTGGTGGACGGCGACGAAGACGACGGCGAGCAGGAACGGCGTCCACGCCTGGTACAGGGCGACCAGCGCGAGCACCGCGTAGAACCAGATGTGCAGGTCGGTGAGCCCGCCGCCGACGTGCACCAGCACGTCGGCGCCGACCATCAGGCCGAGGCTGACCGCGCTGGCCCGCGCGACCTGACTGCGCAGCGACTGACCGGCGACGAGCAGGACCGCGATGACGGCGAGCTGACCCCACAGCAGGAAGCCGCCCACCCCGCTCGAGAGCCCGATCGCGGCCAGGACCGGGGGGTGCAGCGCCAGGACGGCGGAGATGATCCGGTGGCGGGTGAGGAAGCTCTTGTCGTCGAGCCGGGCGCCGCGCGGGATCGCGGCCCAGAATCCGGAGGCCGGCTGCGCCGCCGCCTGCACGGTGTCCGTCGTCGTCACAGCAGGGAGATCGGCCGTTCCGGCCAGTGGATGAAGTCCAACTTCGGGGTGATCGTCTCGCCGCCCCACGGGCGGCCGCGGGGTCACGCCCCGGTCACGGAGGGGCGTGCGCATGTGACCGGTGGGGCCGCTGAGCCGATCCCGTGGAACACGCCGGGCTCGGTACTGGCCCGACGCGCGCGGCGCTCGGACCCTGTCCGGTATGACGAGCACGTACGCCTACGGCACCGCCCACGCGGTGGTGATGGTCGGCTCCTTCGGCTCGGAAGGCTTGACCCCGCGGCAGATCGGCCCCGCCCACGCGACGATCGGCCGGGTCAACGGCCAGAGCCGCAAGGCGCTCTGCGGCGCCTACGTGGCCCGCGACGACCAGCTGCCCTGGCCGCCGGACGGCTACGAGCCCGACCAGCTCTGCCCGACCTGCGCCCAGCTGGCCGCCCTGTAGCCCGCCGTCAGCCGCCGGCGATCGACGGCAGCACGTGCACCTGGGTCCCGTCGCGCAGCACCGTCGCCAGCCCCTGGTCGAAGCGGACGTCGTCGCCGTCCACGTAGACGTTCACGAACCGGCGCAGCCGGCCGGCCTCGTCCCTGATCCGGCGGCCCAGCAGCGGGTGCTGCGCGGCGAGCGTGTCGAACAGGTCGGCCAGCGTGCGCCCGTCGGCGTCGACGTCGAGCTCCCGGCTGCCCCCGGCGAGGTCCGCGAGCACCCCGGGCAGCAGCACCTGCACCGTCACGGCAGCCGGGCCGCGCGGACGGTGAGGACGTCGGGCAGGTGCTCGGCCACGGTCGCGAAGGTCTCCCCCTCGTCGGCGCTGGCGTAGACGCAGCCGTCCCGTGTGCCGATGTAGATGCCGGTGGGATCGCCGGTGTCGGCGCAGAACGCGTCCCGCAGCACCGAGGTCCACGACCCGTCGGGCAGGCCGGAACCGCACTCGGTCCAGGTCTCCCCCGCGTCGCGGGTCCGGTGCACCCGAAGCCGGCCGTCCGGCGGGACCCGCTGCATGTCGGCGACCAGCGGGATCACCCACGCGGTGCCCGGCGTGGTCGGCGAGGACACGATGGGGAACCCGAAGTCGGCCGGCAGCCCCGCGGCGATCGACGTCCACTTCCGGCCGCCGTCGTCGCTGCGGTAGACGCCGCCGTGGTTCTGCGCGTACAGGCGCTCGGGGTCGCCGGCGTCGATCGCCACCTTGTGCACGCACTGCCCGTACTCGGGCTCCTCGGGCAGGAAGCCGGCGGCGATGCCGCGGTTGCGCGGCGCCCAGTCGCCGCCGCCGTCCTCGCTGACGTAGACGCCGCCGGCGCTCATCGCGACCACGACCCGGTCGGACGCCGGATCGGGCAGGACCGTGTGGATCGTCGCTCCCCCGCCGCCGGGCTCCCAGGTCGGGCGGTGCGGGTGGTCCCACAGGCCGCGGACCAGCTCGAAGCTGCAGCCGCCGTCGGTGCTGCGCCACAGCGAGTGCGGCTCGCAGCCGGCCCAGACGACGTCCGGCCGCCCCGGCGAGTCCGGCCGCAGCTGCCACACGCGGGCCAGCGCGGCGCCGGTGTCCTCCGGGAACCGGATCGCGCCGTGCTCGGTCTCCTGCCAGCTGCCGCCCAGGTCGTCGGACCACATGACCGTCGGGCCCCAGTGGCCGTACTGGATGCCGGCCAGCACCCGCGGCTGCGGACGGCGGGTGTCGAGCGACACCGCCGAGACCTCCTGCGCCAACAGGTGCGGCCCGTCGAGCGTCCAGCTGCGGCGGTCGTCGTCACTGCGCGCGAGCCACAGCCCCTTGCGCGTGCCGATGGCGAGCAGGTCGGTCATGGCGGCCTCCGAGTCGATGTCCTCGTCGTGGGCGCGACGCTAGCGCCGGGCACCGACAGCCGGTGCCGCGCGCGCGACGCGCCCCTACGAGAACTCCGACTCCCCGAGCCGCGGGAACTCAGCGGCGCGTCGAGCCGCCGTCGCTGCGCTGCTCCGGGGGCACCGTGCTCTCCGCCGTGCGCTGGTCGGCCGGCATCCGCTGGTCGGCCGGCACCTGCCCGTGGTCCGGCGCCCGCCCGCCGGCCGGCATCCGCTCGTCGGCCGGACCGGCGTGCCGGCCCCCCGCGCCGTCCGAGGACAGCCCCGGCGCGAGCTTCTCCGCCTTGGCGCGCAGCTGCTCGGCCGCGGTCCGGTCCTCCTGCGCCTGGGACCGGATCTCCTGCGCCTCCTGCTCGGCCCGCATGGCGCGCTCCTGCGCCTCGGCCTGCTCGCGGCGGGCGCGGGCGGCCTGCTCCTCGGCCAGGGCGTGCTGCTGGTCGGCACGCGCCTGCCGGACCTGGGCCTCCTGCAGGTGTTCGCGCGCCTGCTCGCGCTTCTTGGTCTGCGCGACCCGGTTGCGCTTCGAGGCCATCAGCGCGAGCAGCGCCAGCACCACGACGGCGACCACGACGATGAGCACGATCAGCCAGGTGTCCACGGCCGTCTCCTCCCTGAGCGGTACGCGTGGTGTTCCCCCTGGCGGACGCCGGAAAACTCAGCGTGCGGGCGCGCGGCCGAACCGGTCGGCCATCTCCCGGGTCAGCTCCGGCCACACCTCGGGATCGTGGCCGGGCACCAGCGGATAGCCGCGGGCGGCGGCGAGCGACTTCAGCCGGCGGACCTGCTGGACGCACTCCTCGGGGGTGGCGTGCACGCGGCCGCCGATCGGCAGCTCCTGCTCGATGTTCTCGGCCCGCAGGTCGGCCGCGTCGAACGCGAGCACCAGCCCGCCGCCGCCGACGCTCTCGTCGAAGTCGACGAGGAAGCTCTGGTGTCCGGGGGTGTGCCCGGCGGTGGGCACCGCGGTCACCCCCGGCGCGATCTCGACGTCGCCGTCGGCCAGCCGCCAGTCGTGCCGCGGGTCGTCGAAGTCGATGCGGTAGATCCCGTGCTGCTCGGCCTCGTCGGTCAGCCCGAACTCGAGCTCCCGGCGCTGGCAGTGCACCGGCCGGCCGGTGAAGTGCCGCAGCCCGCCGACGTGGTCCAGGTGCAGGTGGGACAGCCCGACCGCGTGGACGTCGGCCAGCTCGATGCCGGCGTGCGCCAGCGCCTCCTCGAGCGGCTCGCCGGGCCCCGGCAGGATCGCCCGCTCCGCCGGATCGCCGTGGAAGCGGCGGCGCAGCGCCGGGTCGTGCAGCAGGGCGGTGTTGAACCCGGTGTCCAGCAGCAGCCAGCCGCCGTCGGTGAGCAGCAGGACGCCGGGCACCGGCTCGCGCAGCCGCTCCTCCGGCGGGGCGCCCTCGACCGAGACGCCGCGCGGCAGGTCCTCCCACCCCAGGGTCAGCAGGACGACGTCGCGGACGCCCGCGCGGCTCACTTCAGCGCGCTGCCGGCCTGCCAGTCCTCCCAGCTCATCGTCCAGTCGTAGATGTCGCCGTCCTTGGCCGACAGCTGCGGGCCGATCGAGTTCTTCACCTCGACGACGTCGCCCGGCTGGGAGAAGTTGAAGAACCAGGCCGCCCGGTCGGTCGAGAGGTTGATGCAACCGTGCGAGACGTTGGTGTTGCCCTGCGAGGCGACCGACCACGGAGCGGCGTGCACGAACTCGCCGTTGTTGGAGATGCGGGTGGCGTACTCGACGTCGGAGCGGTAGCCGCCGGGCGCGTCGACGGCCAGGCCGAACGTGCTCGAGTCCATGACCATGCTGCGGTTCATCTCGGTGACCACGTGCACGCCGTTGCGCGTCGGGTTGACGTTGCTGCCGGCGCTCATCGGGAAGTTCTGCACGACCTGGTCGCCGTCGTAGACGGTCAGCGTGTGGGCGCCGGCGTCGGCGACCGAGACGTGCTTGTCGCCGACGTGGAAGGACACCGTGCGGTTCTTCTCGCCCCAGACGCCCTCGCCGAAGTCGACGCCGTAGAGGTTGGCGTTGAGCGTGACGTCGGTGTTCGCCGGCCAGTACGTCGACGGGCGGAAGTGCACCTCGGAGTCGTTCAGCCAGCTCCACACGCCATCGGTGGGCGTCGAGCTGACCACCTCGAGGTGGCTCTCGACGGCGGCCTTGTCGGCGACCGGGTCGTCGAAGTAGACACGGATCGGCAGGCCGACGCCGACGGTCATGCCGTCGAGCGGGCCGATGGACGGCGTCGACAGGGTGCCGGGGGTGACCGTCGTGAACGTGGCCTTCGTCGTCGTCTCGTCGTCGTCGGCGCCGGTGGCCGTGGCGGTCAGGGTGTAGGTGGTGCCGTACGCCAGCTGCGAGTCGGGGGTCCACACCTCGGTGGTGGGCTGACCGGCCGGGGCCGGCGCGGCCGGGGCGTCGCCCAGCGTGCCGGTGACCGGCGTGCCGGCGGCGTCGACGAGTCTCACGTCGCCGAGCTCGCCGTCGGTGACGCTGATCTCCAGGGGGACGATCGGCGAGACGTCGGCGGCGCCGTCGGCCGGGGAGACCGTCACCTGCGCGGGCGGGCCCTCGGGGGTGGAGGAGGCCGACGCACCGCTGCTCTCGGCACCCTCGTTGCACCCGGTGAGGAGCAGCAGAGCTCCGGCGATCACTGCGGCTGTGCGTCGCACTACCCGACCTCTCTCGTTCCGCCCTGTCCTGGGCATGCGGACGTGCTGGTCCGGACCCCAGTGTCCACGTTCGGGCGACAGGATGGGGATCACAGTGACCAGTCCCACCCGCCCGGCCGTTCTCCGGCCTGCACGCGCTGGTATCGTCGTCCCCTGGTCGCCCCGGCATGCCGGACGACACGCGCCATTAGCTCAATTGGCAGAGCAGCTGACTCTTAATCAGCGGGTTCGGGGTTCGAGTCCCTGATGGCGCACCACGATCGTGGGGACAGCAGGCGCGGCATGGGCCGCGGAGCGGCGGTCACGCCTTCGAGCCCCCACCCGCCCCACCGGAGTCTTCCGTTGGACGGCCCACCTGCCGGATCTCCGCGTGGCCATCAGGTGGCCCGAGGGTCGACGGGGTTCACGAGTCCGTCGAGCTCATCGCGCGCACGGTGTCGACGTAGGCGGCGTAGAGCCGCGTCATGAGCATCAGGAAGAGGACCACCAGGTAGCTGCTGAGCGCGATGACGATCGCGGCCATCACACCGACGAGCGCGCCCGTCGGGTCGCTGGTGATGTTCATGCCGATCACCAGGGCGACGGCGTCCAGCAGGCAGATCACGGCGGCGGCCAGCAGGTGGGACACGCTCTCGTCCAAGTGCTCCCTGGCGCGCCGCGATCCGCTGCTCTCGGGATGGAGGTCCCGGTACTGGAGGCGCAGGCGCACCGTCGCCAGGAAGCCGAACGCAGCCAGCAGCGCCCCCGCGAGGAGCGACACCCCCGCGAACATCGGCTCCGGCGCGCTCAGCTTCCAGTTCCAGTAGAGCGCCGGCACCCAGAGCAGCAGCGTGGCGACGACGACCGACCGCTCGCCCAGTTCCGCGGCGGACGTCCGCCGGTCCCCGCGTCCGAGTCCCCTCCAGTGGGCCCGCAGGATCGGCCAAGGGTTCAGTCGGGAATGCGTCAACCCGTCACCCCCGGGAAGCCAGGCACGTCGACGAGCCCGAACGGCGCAGTAGAAATCTACCCAGACCGACAACCATCTGGGGGCGCCGCGAGGCTGGGCCAACGAAGACACGGGTGCAGCGGCCACCCGCGAGGTCGACGGCCCAGAATCCGCCGGCAAGACGGAGGTTCCTACGCGGACTCGGGCCCGAAACATTCTCGTCGCCCGCTCGGGCTGAGGAGCCAGGACGGGACGACAGTCGCGGAGGACTGGTCACCCCCGGGACTTCTCGTCCCACGGCAGTCCGCGCGCGGCGCTGCCCGCCGCCCCCCCTGCCCGTCAGCCGACCGTCTCGACGGCGTGCCGCTGCGCGATCCGTGCGCCGTCGACCGGCAGCCGGACCCGCAGCACCGTCTCGCCGGGACGGAGGTCGACCCCGATGTCCCCGCCGTGCCGGTCGACGATGCGCCGGGTGATGTCCAGCCCGAGGCCGGTGCCGCCGCCCACGCCCTTGGTCGTGTAGAAGGGGTCGAAGGCGTGTTCCCGCGTCTCCTCCGACATCCCCGGCCCGGTGTCGCCGACCTCCACCACCACCGCGCGCTTGTCCAGCCGCGTCGACACGCGCAACGTCCCCCGGCCGTCGAGGGCGTCGAGCGCGTTGGCGATGAGGTTGGTCCACACCTGGTTGAGCTCGCCGGCGAGTGCCTCGATGCGGGGGACGTCGGGGCCGTAGTCCCGGACGACGGTCACGCCCCCGGGGATGCGGTGGGCCAGCATCACCAGGGTGCTCTCCAGCCCCTCGGTCACGTCGGTGACCTGCATCGAGGCCCGGTCGAGCTGCGAGTACGACTTCACCGCCGCGACGAGCCCGGAGATGCGCGAGGTGGACTCCTTCACCTCGTCGAGCAGGCCGCCCGCGGCGAGGGTGCTCGCGATCCACTCCAGCCCGGCCTCGAGCGGCGCCTCCCCCACCACGGCGGCCACGCGCTCGCACCAGTCGGCATCGGCGCCACCGGCGGCGAGCACCGGCGCGATCGCCCACTCCCGCCCGACGCCGTGGCCGGACAGCCAGTCCGACAGGACCTCCTCGCGGTCCGCGAGGGCCAGCGGATCGGCGACCTGCTGCCCCGAGCCGAGCTCCCGGCGCAGGGTGTCGAGCCGGGTGAACTCCTCGGCGGCGATCGGCACCGCCGCCAGCCGCCGCAGGGCGGACAGCATCTCCCCGTAGGCCTCGGCGAGGGCGTCGACGGCCCGGGTCGCCGCCGCGGCGGGGTTGTTCAGCTCGTGGGCGAAGCCGGCGGCCAGGGTGCCGAGAGCGGCCAGCGCCTCCTTCTGCCTCGCCATCCGCTCGTAGTTGCGCGCGGACCGCGAGACGCCCTCGGTGAGGGAGAGCCCGAGGGGGAAGCGGGAGATCCACAGCCGCCGGAGTTCCGCGGCGGGCACCCGCAGGATCCGCCCGCTGGTCGCGGCCCTGCCGGTCGCGAGGTACGCCCCGTGCTCGTCCCAGGCGCGGAATCCACCGGCCCACCGGCCGGGGACGTCGAGAGCGCCGAGCAGCGTCTCGTCCCGGCCCACGTGGCGCACCAGGTCGATGCTGCCGTCCAGCAGCACCCACCAGGAGTCGGCCGGGTGATCCTCCCGGAACAACACGTCGTCGGGCGCGAAGGCGACCACCTCCCCCGATGCCGCGAGCTCGCGCAGCTGTGCGTCGTCGGACCCGTCGAACAGGCCGATCCCGCGCAGCTCCGCCGTCGCCCGTTCCACCGGCATGGTGTGGTCGGTCGTCAGGTCGTCGGTCGTCATCGCAGTGTCGTCCTCACCGTGCCGCCGCTTCCCGGTGCCGCGGCTCCATCGTTGCCGGGTAGCGGCGCACGAGGAAGACCGCCGGCGCGATCCGCGAGCGGGCGTCCGCCCGCGGACTCAGGCGCGTCGGCCCCAGGCCGAGATCAGCGGCGGTGTGCCGACCGTGATCGTGCCGTCGGAGAGCGCGGCCACATGTGCGTCGATCGCCTCCGCGGTGGCGAGCCGCTGGTCGATCAGGGCGTCCCGGACCTGGGTGACGTTGGCGACGCTGAGCACGTTGCCGGCCGCCAGGGCCACCGCGAAGTAGGCATCGGCGCCCACCTGGGTCAGCCCGCCGCCGGCGAGCATCCGGGGCAGGCGGCGGGCGTACTCCATGTCGGCGCCCCGCTGGGCGAGGAGCGCGTTCACGCCGGCGTGCAGCTTGTTGGCGCGGTGGTGTGCAGGCAGGTGGGGGTCGATGCACCGCAGCGCGATCACCGTGTCGAAGTCCTCGACGAGCAGCCAGCCGCCCGGCCGGAGGGAGGCCACCATCCGGCTCAGGGCCTCGTCCCGGGCCGGGAGGTGGCACAGGACGAGCCGGGCGTGGACAAGGTCGAACCGGCCGGCCGGGGGATCGTCGAGCGTCACGTCGTGCCGGAGGACGTCGACCCGCGGATCGAGCCGATCGGAGACCCAGCTGGTGTTGATGTCCGTGGCGAGGACGTGCCCGCCGGCGCCGACCCGGTCGGCCAGCCAGTTGGCCACGGTGGGTCCACCCGCGCCGACCTCCCAGCACCGGCTCCCCGCGCCGATGCCCAGCGCCTCGACGTGCCGGAACGTCGTGGCGTCGAACAGCGCGGCGAGGGCGGCGAAGCGCTGCCCGGATTCCGAGGCCTCGTTGTCGAACAGGTAGGTGGTCTCGCTCATGACCCGGTCCCCTCCCCCGTCAGAACGGCACGCCGATGGCGAGCAGCGCGGTCGCGTCCTCCGGCGATCGGCCGGACAGGATCCGGCAGAACTCCACGGCTTCGAGCTCCAGCTCCGGGCCGCCGGAGCCGAAGCTCCAGCGGCCGCCCGCCGGGCCGGTCAGGCCGAGGGTGCAGGCGCCGCCGTGCCGGGTCGCCCACTCGGCGACGACGTCGGCGACGAGCACGCCGTCGTGGTCGGCGGTCAGCTGCAGGTCACGGCCCGTCGCCCGGGCGGTGTCGACGCGGTGCATCCACACGTCGCGGGTAAGGACGACGTCGACGAGGAAACCGACCGTCCACGTCTCGGCCGCCCCGTTCACGGTCTGCGGAACCGGCAGCGGGGCCGCGTGCGCCGCGGCGGGCAGGGCCGCACGGGCGCGCGCGGCCGCCGGGGCGACCTCGGCGTAGCGCTCGACCAGCTCGTCCGGCGTGCTCCCGACCCGCTCCCCGACCTGGAGGCCGGTCAGCGCGTCGATGAACACCCCGCCGCGGGCGGCGGCGGCGCGGACCTGGCGCTGCTGCTCCTCCGGCGAGGCCGCGTACTCGGCCATGCCGACGCTGTGCGCCGCGAGCGCGCGCACGTCCCAGGCGGGGCAGTCGGTGGTCCGGGCCCAGTCCTCGGCGCCGAGCGAGCGCAGCAGGGCGAGGTAGCGGGCGTACTCGGTCGCGGCCAGGCGCATCGCGGTGGCACGGTCCAGCCGCGGCGCGATCGCGGTGTCGGTCGTCATCATGACGGCTCCTTCGGAAGGTGGACGGCGTCGGCGAACATGTCCATGGCCCGGTCGACCAGGCGCTGCCAGCGCGTGCCGCCGGGGTCGTTGGCCCACTGCTGGTCGACGAGGCCGGCGAGCAGGGCCGTGTAGAGATCGACGTCCTCGTCGGGTGACAGGCCGATCGCCACGAAATGGGTGCGCAGGTGGGCGAGCACCCGCAGCGCCGGGGCGTAGCTCTCGGCGCTCGGGACGAAGCCGGGGACGGTGCGCAGGTTCATCAGCTGGTGGCGGGCGAGGTCGGCGGCGGCGAAGTCGACGTACAGGTGCGCCCGGCGCTTCAGCCCCGCGCGCGGTGCGGCCGGCAGGACGAGGGCGGCCTGCGCCGCCGCGTAGGCGCTCCAGGCCTGGCCGAACATCGCGTCGTAGATGGCGTGCTTGGAGTCGAAGTGCGAGTAGAGCGAGGGCGCGCGCATCCCGACGCGCTCGGCGACCTGCCGCAGCGTCAGCGCGGCGAGACCGTGCTCGCGCGCGACGTCCCACGCGGCGGCGAGGATCGACTCCCGCGTCGCCTCACGACGTTTGGCTTGCCAACTCGTGTTCGCTTCTCCGAACACGGTTAGCCACGGTCCTCCGGGGCGGTGCGGGCGTCAAGGGCACTTCGTCGCGCGTCCCGCGGCCCCGGCACCCTAGGTTGGGCCGGTGCCGTGGAAGCGGGGCGTCTTCGCGCTGTTCGCCGTCGCGGCCGGCACGAACGTCCCGACGCCGCTGCTCCTGCTCTACCGGGACCGCTTCGGGCTGTCCAACGAGGTGCTCACGGCGCTGTTCGGCTGTTACGCCGCCGGTCTGGTGCCGGCGCTCTTCGTCGCGGGCCCGCTGTCGGACCGGCTCGGCCGCCGGGCGGTGGCCCTGCCCGGCATCGCGCTGTCGGTGCTGGCCTCGCTCGCCTTCGCGTTCGCCGGCGACTCCGTCGCCCTGCTCTTCGCCGCGCGCTTCGTGCAGGGCGTGGTCAGCGGCGTCGTCTTCAGCGTGGGCAGCGCGTGGGTCGGTGAGCTGTCGGCAGCGTCGGGCGAGGCGGCCGGCGGACGGCGGGCGGCGTTCGCCATGACGGCGGGGTTCTCGCTGGGCCCGCTGACCAGCGGCCTGCTCGGCCAGTTCGCCCCCGCCCCGACCGTGCTGCCGTACCTGGTGCACGCGGTCCTGGCCACGACCGGGCTGGTCGTCGCCGCCGGGCTGCCCGAGACCGTGCCGCGGCGGGCCCACGACTCGGACGGCGCACCGGCGCCCGCCGTGCCGCTGATCCGGCCCGGTGACGGGCGCTTCGTCGCGACCGTGCTGGCGCCGATGGCGGTCTGCGTCTACGCGTTCCCGAGCGCCGTCGTCTCGGCCGTGCCGCTGCTGGGGACGCTGCCCGGCAGCGGCGTGGCCGTCACGGGACTGCTCGCCGGCGTGACGCTCGGGGCGGGCACGGTGGCCGCTCCCCTGCAGCACCGGCTCGGCCGCTGGACCGCCGTCGCCGGCGCAGTCCTGGGCACGGTCGGGTTCGCCGCGGCGGCCGCCTTCGTCGGCGCCGGCGGGCTGGCCTGGCTGGTCGTCGCCGCGCCGCTGCTGGGCGCGGGCGGCGGGCTGTGCCTGGCCGCCGGCCTGACGCTCACCGCCCGCCTGGCCGCGCCGACCCGGCGCGGCGCTCTGACGTCGGTGTTCCTGGCGCTGGCCTACGTGGGCTTCGCGGCGCCGTTCCTGCTGACCGCGGGGGCGCGGCTGGGCTCGGCGACCGCGGTGCTGGCGGTGGCCGCCGGCCTGAGCGGGCTACTGGCGGTGCGGCTCGTCCGCCCAGCCCGGCGCGGCGCACTGTAGAACGCACGGACGGCGTCCCCTCCCGGCGAGGAGGGGACGCCGTCCGTGCGGTGCGGGCTCAGCCCTGCGCGTCGGCGAGGTCCGCCGCGAACTCGCCCTCGAACGGCTCGGCGGCGACCGTGGCGCCACCGGGGACGTCGGCCGGCCGCTCGATGTAGCTCTGCAGGCTGGGCGACTTGCCGAGCTCGAACGCGTCGATCGGCACGATCACGCCGCCGGTGTCGATGTTCTTGAGCCCGTTGAACGCGTCGAGCACGCCCTGCCGGGTGAGGTCACCGTTGTCGCACGCGGCGTTCAGGACCTCGTTCATGACCTGCGCCATGCCGTAGCCGAGCAGCACGCCGCCGGCACTGGGGTTCTGCACGTCCGGGAACGCCTTCGTGTAGGCGTCGAGGATGTCCTCGTGGCCCTCGAACGTGGCCAGCGGGGCCGCGACGTACAGGTGGTCCTTCAGCCACTGCGCCGTCGGACCGGCCAGCAGGCCCGGCGCGTAGACCGGGTTGCTGCCCAGGATCGGGACGTCGAGGCCCTGGGCCTGGGCGGCCGCGGCGACCGACGCGGTCTGCGTCGGGGCGACGGTCAGCGCGATGAGCTTCACGCCGGCCGCGGCGAACTGGCTGACCTGGGCGCTCATGTCCTGGTCGGTGGCCTTGATCTGGGCCTCGATGACCTTGAGGCCCTTGGCCTCGGCGACGGCCTTGGTGCCGGCCAGGCCGGTGGCGCCGTACTCGCCCTCGAAGTAGATGTGGCCGACGGTGTCGCCCTCCTTCAGCAGGCCCTGCTTGAACAGGTAGTCGTAGCCGTTGGAGATCTCGACGTCGTACGTCGGGCCCAGCACACCGGTGCCGGGGATCTGGGTGAGCGTCTCGCCCCAGGCCGAGGGGAAGTTGACGATCTGGTCGGCCTCGTAGTCCTGCGCCAGCGCGGTGTTGATCGGCGAGCCGATCGTCTGCTGCATCGCCAGGATGCTGTCCTTGATCGAGCTGTACAGCTGCACGCCCTGCTGCGGCACGTAGCCGGTGTCCTGGACGTTGAGCTCGACGCTGTAGTTGTCGCAGACCTTGTTGTCCTGCCAGTACAGCGTGTTGGCGTTCGTGATGTCGTTGCCCAGGGCGGCGAAGACGCCGGTCAGGTCGGTGAGGACGCCGAGACTGATCGTGGTGCCCTCGACACCGACGTCGGTGGTGACGTCGCCGCCCGACCCTCCCCCGCCGCCGGAGCCGCTGTCGGGCGCCTTGGTGCTGCAGCCGGTCGCCGTGACGACGACGGCGGCGGCACAGAGCGCCGCCGCGCGCGAGTACTTCCCGATTCTCATCTCGTGGTGCTCCCTTGGGCTGGACTGTCGGACGGGGTGGTGCGGGGGGAAGCCTCGGGCGCTGACGACCGCGCCGCGGCGCCCGCCGCCGGAGGAGGTCGTCGCCGGCGGAAGCGGGTCGCGAGCCCGGCCAGGCCACCGGGCAGGAAGAGGATCACGAGGATGATCGCGGCGCCGTAGAGGTATCGGGCGGCCTCGCCTGCCGCCACACCGCCGCCACCCGCCCCGGTGACGAAGGGGATCGCCCCGGCGTAGCGCTGGAACACCAGGGGCAGCGCCGTGACGAACAGCGCCCCCAGCACCGATCCGCCCACGGACCCCAGGCCGCCCAGCACGATCATGGCCAGGTACTGGATCGAGACGAACAGGCCGAACGACTCCGGCGCGATGCTGCCGATCGACAGGGCGTAGAGAACGCCGGACAGGCCGGCGTACATCGAGCTGACCATGAAGATGCGCGCCTTGTAGGCCTGCACGTTCACGCCCATCACCGACGCGGCGACCTCGCTGTCGCGCAGGGTCTGCAGCGCCCGTCCGGGTCGGCTGTGCAGCAGAGCGCGCGCGAAGAGGTACGACGCGAGGGCGATGACCAGCCCGAGGTACCAGAGCCGCTCCGCCTCCCGGAACGGGATGCCCAGCACGAACAGCTGCGGGTCGGTGTTGCCGAAGCTGAACCCGAACAGCGAGAAGTCGGGGACCCGCCGCCCGTTGAAGCCGCCGGTGACCGACGTCCAGCTGTTGAGCACGTGCTGGCCGATGAAGACCAGCCCGAGCGAGGCGACGCCGAGGTAGATGCCGCGCAGCCGGGCCGCGACCGGGCTGAAGATCAGCCCGGCCAGACCGGCGAGGACCACCCCGAGCACCAGGCCGACCAGCGGTGGCCAGCCGAGCCCCTTGACGTCGGCGACGCCGAGCCCGCCGGACTCCCCCGAGACGAAGGTGTAGGTGACCGCGCCCACCGCGAGGAAGAACGAGTGGGCGAGCGAGAGCTGGCCGCTGGTGCCGACCAGCAGGTTCAGCCCGATGGCGCCCACCGCGGCGCCGAAGACGGCGAACCCGGTGCGCAGCCAGAACTCCTCCACGTAGAGCGGGAGGATCAGCAGCACCACGAGCAGCACGATCAGGACCACCGGGCGCAGCCACGACCGGCCCGGTCGGACTGTGGCGGCGCGGGCGCCG
Organism: Geodermatophilus sp. SMS 5-13; assembly: GCF_059428245.1. Taxonomy (NCBI): domain Bacteria; kingdom Bacillati; phylum Actinomycetota; class Actinomycetes; order Geodermatophilales; family Geodermatophilaceae; genus Geodermatophilus; species Geodermatophilus sp. SMS 5-13. Next base: position 1,370,918 of record NZ_CP165729.1, on the reverse strand, counting down.
GCGGTCCGTGTGGCCCCGGCCGGCACGGTCAGTTCAGACACGGGTCAGCTCCTTGGTGCCGAAGAGCCCCGACGGCCGGACGAGCAGGACGACGAGCATCACGATGTACGGGATGACGGCGGAGAAGCCGCGGCCGAGGAAGAGCAGCTGGTCCTGGTAGCCCGCGGCCAGCGCCTCGGTGACCCCGATGAGCAGGCCACCGACGAGGGCGCCCCCGGTCGAGTCCAGGCCGCCGAGGATCGCCGCCGGGAACGCGCCGAGCGCGACCGTGTAGACCGCCGGGCTGACCCCCGGCGTGGGCGCGCCGACCAGGAAGAGCGCGGCCACCGCGGCCAGAGCGCCGGCCACGAGCCAGGCGACCATCGAGACCCGGCCCTGCCGGATGCCCATGAGGGCCGCGGCCTCGCCGTCCTCGGCCGAGGCGCGCATGGCCACGCCCCAGGTGGAGTACTTGAAGGCGAGGAAGAACCCGCCGATCAGGACGGCGGCCACCAGGATCGCGATGGCGCGGTTCAGGCTGATGCCGACCGAGCCGATCCGGAACACCTGGCCGCCCCAGGGGTGCGGCACGTTGAGGATGTCCGAGCCGATCCGCCGGATCAGGTCGGTGAGCAGGATGATGTCGACGCCGATCGTGACGATCGCCAGGCTGATCACCGGCGCCCCGCGCAGCGGGTTGATGATCAGCCGCTCGATGAGCAGGGCCACCAGCGCGGTCAGGACGACGCCGGCGAGGACGCCCAGCCAGAACCCGAAGGCGTCGGAGAACCGGACGATGGAGTAGGCGCCGAGCAGCAGCAGCGAGCCGTGCGTGAAGCTGACGACCTCGCTGGCCTTGAAGATGATCACGAAGCCGAGCGCGATGAGCGCGTACATCGCGCCCAGCGAGATGCCGTTGAGCAGCAGCGAGAGGAACTGGGTCACGAGCGGTCCCCCGGGATCTCGGTGGTGGCGTCGGACGAAGTGGTGGCCCCGGACGAGGCGGGAGCGTCGGACGAGGCGGGAGCGTCGGACGAGGCGGTGGCCGCCGCGGAGGGGTCGATCTCGTTGCCCGACCCGAGGTAGGCGCGGATGACCTCGGGGTCCTCCTGCACCTCGGCCGGGGTCCCGTCGGCGATCAGCCGCCCGAAGTCCAGGACGGTCACCCGGTCGGCCAGCGCCATGACCATGCCCATGTCGTGCTCGACCAGGATGATCGAGATCTCGAGGCCGGAGCTGATCTCCCGGATGGCGTCGGCCATCCGGCTGGTCTCCTCCGCGTTCATGCCGGCCACGGGCTCGTCCAGGAGCAGCAGCCGCGGTTCGGTGCACAGCGCGCGGGCCACCTCGACCCGCTTCTGGTCGCCGTAGGAGAGGACGCCGACCGGCGTCTGCAGCTTGTCGCCCAGGTCGAGGAACTCGGCGATCTCGGCGACCCGCTCCCCGTGCCGGCGGCCCTCCCTGGTGGCGCGCGGCAGCCGCAGCCCCGAGGACAGGAAGCCGGCCTTCGTCAGGTGGTGGCGGCCCAGCATGAGGTTCTCGGCGACCGACTGCGAGCCGGAGAGGGCGATGTTCTGGAAGGCGCGGGCCACGCCCACGCCGGCGATCTGGTACGGCCGCATCCGGTCCAGCCGGGCGTCGCCGAACCGGACCTCCCCCTCGGCGGCCTGGTAGACCCCCGAGAGGACGTTGAACATCGTCGACTTGCCCGCCCCGTTGGGGCCGATGACGGCGTGGATGGTGCCGGGGGCGACGGTGAAGGAGACGTCGGAGAGCGCCTTGATGGCGCCGAAGCGCACGCTGACGTGCTCCACCTCGAGCGTCGGGACGTCGGCCCGCGGCGCGGCGTCGCGGTCGAGGGTCTCGGTCATGGCGTCCACCTCGAGAGGGTGCGGCGCGGCCGGGCGGGACCGCGGGCCACGGATTCGTCGGTGTCGTGGCCGAGGTAGAGCCGGCGGACCTCGTCGGTGGCGGCCAGTTCCTGCGCCGCCCCGGACAGGGACACCTCCCCGACGTCCAGCACGTAGGCGAGGTCGGCCACGCCGAGGGCCATCGTGGCGTTCTGCTCGACGAGCAGCACCGACGTCCCCTGCCGGTTGATCTCGCCGATCACCTCGCCGATCTGCCCGATCACCCGCGGCGCGAGCCCCAGCGACGGCTCGTCGAGGAGCAGCACCTTGGGGCTGGCCATGAGCGCGCGGCCGATGGCGAGCATCTGCTGCTCACCGCCCGACAGCAGGACGCCGCGCTGGGCCGAGCGCTCGGCGAGGACCGGGAACAGGTCGTAGACCCGCTTCTGCGCCTCCTCCTTGGCCGCCCGGTCGCGGTTGCCCATCCCCCCGGCGCGGAGGTTCTCCTCGACGGTGAGCCGGCCGAAGATCCGCCGTCCCTCGGGCACCTGGACGACCCCGGCGCGGACGGTGCCACTGGGATCCCGGCGGGTGAGGTCGACGTCGCCGAATCGCACCGAGCCCGCGTCGACCTTGCCGCGGTGCAGGCCGAGCGTGCCCGAGATGGTGCGCAGCAGCGTCGTCTTGCCCGCCCCGTTGCTGCCGAGGACGGCGACGACGGCCCCGTCGGGGATCTCCAGGGTCACCCCGCGCAGGGCGCGCACCGCCCCGCCGTAGGTGACGTGCAGGTCCTCGACCTTCAACACGGTGCACCGGCCAACAGCTGTGACGTGGCCCACATGTCCGGGAACCATAGGGGCGGGGCCGCCGCTACGGCTCCCCGACGTCCGTTTTCTTTCCCAAGTCGTCACCCGGACGGGCGCACCGGCGGATCCGCGACCAGCCTTCCGGCGTGTCGCGTGTGCCGCCGCGGTCGCTCGGGCACACGCGTGCCATGACGACGCCGAGCGACTGGCGCACCCACCTCGACGGACTGCCCCTCGAGGCCCGTCTCCGGGCGCTGCTCGTGTACGAGCTCGCCGCCGACCGCGCGGCCGGCGCACCGCTGGAGGTCGCCGCGGCCACCGTGCGCGCCGCGGCGGAGGCCGAGGGCCTCGACGTCCACCAACCCTGGATCGACGCCGCCGCGGCGCGGATCAGCGCCGGGCAGGCCAGCTCGCTGGCCGGCTGAGGACGGCGGTCAGCCGACGCCGATGCTCATCACCGGGCGCGCGGCCGGGTTCAGCCAGCGCATCAGCGTCTGCAGGTCGGCCCGCGGGATCGCCACGCAGCCGGCGGTGGCCGAGCTGTTCGCGATGTGCAGGAAGAACGCCGACCCCGCGCCACGCACGCCGCGCCGGTTGACATCGATGACCACGGCGTTGTCGTAGACCGCGCCGGCAGAGGTCAGCCGCTCCCCCGCGCGCTCGTCGAACGGGCAGGTGCCGGGCACACAGCGGTAGTAGCGGTTGTACTGGGCGCTGGTGACGTCGGAGACCCACCAGTCGTTGCCGTCGATCACCCGGTACGGCAGCGCGGTCCCCGGGTTCGCCAGCCGGCCGAAGCCCTCGGTGAGGGTCCAGGTGCCGGCGGGTGTGCGCGACGTCGTCTCGCTGGGCACCCCGATCCCGGCCGACCCGACGCGGGCGGTCACCGGGCCGAGCACGGCCGTCCAGGTGGCGCCGCGCTTCTCCCAGGCGGTCAGCGTCGCGGTCGTCGAGCTCGCCGACGGCGCCACCACGGTGACCAGCTGCGTGCCGGGCGGCGTCACGCCCAGCGGGACCGTCCCGCCGCCGGCCTTCGGGGCCCCGGCCACGACGACCCCGCCGGACGCCGTCCAGGTGAGGCGGCCGTACTGGAAGTCCTGCGCCCGGCCACCCGTGATCGCGTACTCGTCGGACGTCGGGAACCCGAGCGCGCTGTTCTCCGACCCCATCGCGCCCCAGCGGGCCCAGATGGCGCCGTGGACGCTGTGCGCGCCGCTGGCCGGCGACCACACGATCGCCCCGCCCTGGAACAGGTTGTACCGGCCCTGCTGGTCGGGGGTGGTCAGCTCGTCGGTGGTGGGCAGCCCGAGCTCCGAGGCGTCCCCGCCGAGCGCCTTGTACCTCGCCCAGATCGCGCCGCCCACCCAGCGGGTCCCCGTGGCCGGCGACCAGAGCAGCGCGCCGCCCTGGAAGGTGGTGCTCCGGCCGACGCCGTCGGCGGTGGGCACCTCGTCGGAGGTCGGGAACCCGAGGGGTCCGTTCTCCCAGCCCAGCATGGCCCAGCGGTCCCGGATCGCGCCGATCACCTGGTGCGCGCCCGTCGCCGGTGACCAGTAGATGGAGCCGGACTGGAAGTGGTTGTAGCGGCCGTGGACGAGCGGCGTCGGCAGCTCGTCGGTCGTGGGGTAGCCCATGACGCCGCGCGGGCCGCCCAGGGCGAGGTACCGCTGGAGGATCGCGCCGACCACCGTGTGCCGGCCGGTCGCCGGCGAGGAGAACGTGTCGGCCAGCGCCGGGGGTGCGGCGACCGCCACGAGCGCCGTCAGCACCGCCCCGAGGACGGCGACCCGCCACAGCCGCCTGAACCGAACCTGTCCGTACCGGATCGCCCTCACCCGGCCAGGAAACAAGCTGCCCGGGCGCCCGGCCAAGCACCGCGCGGGCGGGCCGCCCCGGGCGCCCCACCCGCCCCAGGAGTGGTCAAGTCGCTCCGGTGGGAGTGCTTCCACCTGCCCGTCCCCGGGAAGCCTGCGTGCCGCGCCGCGGTTCTCCCTCCCGTGACCCGCCCGCGCCCTGTCGACGTCGCCGTCCTCGGCGCCGGGCAGGCCGGGCTGGCCACCGCCTACGGTCTGCTCCGCCAGGGCTTCACCCGCGAGACCGGGTTCGTCGTCCTCGACGCCGAACGTGCGGCGGGCGGCGCCTGGCAGCACCGCTGGCCCTCGCTCACCCTCGGGACGACGCACCGCGTGCACGACCTCCCCGGCCTGCCCTTCGACGCGGGTGCCGACGACGACCGGGCCGGCACGGTCGTGCCGGCCTACTTCGCCGCCTACGAGCGCGCGTTCGACCTGCCGGTGCACCGGCCCGTGCGGGTCACCGCGGTACGGCCGGGCGAGCGCCTGCTGGTCGAGACCTCCGCAGGCAGCTGGGCAGCGCGCGCGGTCGTCAACGCCACCGGCACCTGGACGCGGCCGTTCGTCCCCCGCTACCCCGGCCAGGACCGCTTCGCCGGCCGACAGCTGCACACTGCCGACTACCGCTCGGCCGAGGAGTTCGCCGGCCGGCACGTGGTGGTCGTCGGGGGCGGCGCCTCGGCGGTGCAGCTGCTCGGGGAGATCGCACGGGTCACCTCGACGACCTGGGTGACGCGGCGTCCGCCGGTCTGGCGCGCGGGCACGTTCGGGACCGACGAGGCCCGCGCCGCGGTCGCCCGGGTCGAGGAGGCCGTGCGGGCGGGCCGCTCCCCCGGCAGCGTCGTCGGCGTCACCGGGCTGGTCGTCACGCCGTGGGTCCGCGCCGCCCTCGACCGCGGCGCGCTGCGGCGGCTGCCGATGTTCGACCGCGTCACCCCGGATGGCGTGGCCTGGGACGACGGCCGGTTCGTGCCGGCCGACGTGATCCTCTGGGCCACCGGCTTCCGCGCCGCGCTCGCCCACCTCGCGCCGCTGCGCCTGCGCGAGCCCGGGGGTGGCATCCGGATGGTCGGTACGCGCACCGCCCGGGACCCGCGGGTGCACCTCGTCGGCTACGGCCCCTCGGCCAGCACGATCGGCGCCAACCGCGCCGGGCAGGCCGCCGCCCGGGAGCTGCGGGCGTTCCTGAGTCCGGCGTCGCAGGCCGCCTGAGCCGGCGTCAGCTGCCGCCGACCCCGATGGCGGTCAGGAACACGAGGACGACGGTCGCGACGGCGAACACGCCGTGCGCCCCCACCAGGCCGGCCGGGATGTGCCGCTCGGGCGCGGGGTCGGTCTCGGCGACCGCGCCGGCGGTCCCTCGGGCGGACCCGCCGGCCACCAGCTCGCCGCGGCGGGTCTTGTTCCAGCGCAGCACGAGCACGTCACCGAGGACCGCGACCAGGACGAGGACGACGAAGGCCACCCAGGTCAGCGCGTCGGCGTCCGCGACGAGGTAGACGATCCAGAGGACGAGTCCGGCGGCGGCGAGCAGGAAGTGGCTGAAGACCACCGGGGGCCGGAAGGCACCGCTGGTGGAGCGGGTGCCGCCGGCGCGCAGCCAGCGGCCGAGCATGGTGAAGCCCAACCCCGCCGTGACGATCCAGGTGATCAGCGCGGCAACGGCCATGTCAGTCTCCTCGTCTTCCAGGGGCTCGAACATCGACGGGTGCGCCGGGCCGGGCGAACCCTTCAGCCTGCTCCGCCTCGTCGGCCACACGGACCCCGTACCGGTAGGCGAGCTTGCCGCCGAGGGAGCCGGAGATGCCGAGAGCGGCGAGGCACACGGCGGAGAGCACCAGCGGCCCGATGCCGGTGGGCCCGTCGTCCGCGTTCAGCCGCCACAGGAAGCCGAGCGCGAAGCCGACGGTGATCGCCAGGTTCAGGCCCATGTGGAGCAGCGCCGTCCGGTGCGCGGGCGTCCCCGACGGGATGAGCAGGAAGTCGAGGAAGCCGACCGCCGCGGCCGCCAGCGCTCCGAGGACGCCGATCGCGATCAGCCACAGGGCGCCGGTCGCCAGCGCGGCGCCGTCCCCGACCACGTGCGAGCCGATGTCGAGGACGAGGCTCGAGACCCACGCGCCGATCGGGACGGTCACCAGGATCGGGTGGAAGGGATGCCCGTAGGGGCCGGCCAGCAGCGCCGAGGCCGGCCGCTTGGCGCGGGTGTCCACTGGCTCCATCGCGACCTCCGAGAGGGTCGATATTTGCCAATCGATGTTTGTCTTTTGATCCCGGAGCGTCAAGAGGAGGGGCATCGGCGCACCGACGTTGGCGATACGATGCCGCGCATGAGCACCCCGGGCCGGCAGCTCCCGGACGTCCAGGCCGTCGCCGCGCTCGCCGACCCTGTGCGCCGCGCGCTCTTCGAGCACCTGCGGGAGGCGGCCGGTCCGGTGACCCGCGAGGCGGCCGCCGAGGCGGTCGGGATCTCCCGCAAGCTGGCCGCGTTCCACCTGGACAAGCTGGTCGCGGCCGGCCTGCTCGCGGCCCGGACCGGGGACGTCGGCCGGGGCATCGGGCGCCGTCCGAAGGTCTACGCCCCCTCGGGCACGGAGGTCCGCGTCAGCATCCCGCCGCGCAGCCCCGACCTGCTCGCCGACCTGCTGGTCGAGGCGGTGCGCACCGAGCAGCCGACCGAGACGGCGGGCGAGGCGGCGCTGCGCGTGGCCCGAGCCCGCGGCGCCGCCGACGGCGCGGCCGAGCGGAGCGCGCGGCGCCTCGGCCGGCTCGGCGCGGAGCGGGCGCTCGCCCTGGCCGGCGCCGTCCTGTCGCGGCTGGGTTTCGAGCCGGTCCGGGACGCCGGCGCCACCCTGCGGCTGCGCAACTGCCCGTTCCACCCGCTCGCCGCCCGCGACCCCGAGCTGGTGTGCGGGATCAACCACGCGTTCGTGACCGGGCTGCTCGAGGGGCTGCAGGCGCGGACGGTCGACGCGGCGCTGGAGCCCACGCCGGGCCAGTGCTGCGTGCGGCTGCAGCCCGCGCGCCCCTGAGCCGGCGGTTTGGGACAGTGGGGGCGATGAGCACCTCCCCCGACGCCGCCGAGGGCCACGCCCGCGCCGGCGAGTACCTGCGCCTGCTCGACGCCGGCGACCCCGCCGCCGACGACCTGCTGGCCGGCGTGACCGCGATCCGCGAGCTGGCCTTCCTCGGCGCCGGGCTGACCGCCGTCGCCCGCACGCTGGGGCGGCAGCTGCCCCCGGCGCAGCGGGCCCAGGCCAGCACCCGGCAGCTGCGCCTCGGTCAGCTCCGGGACGCGAACCGCACCGACCCGGAGGGGCTGCGGACGTGGCTGCGCCGGTCCGGGGAGGAGATCCTGTTCCTCCGCTCGCTGCGCGCCGCCGCGGATCGCGCCGTCAGCTGACCCGCACCGGGGGTCGAGCCGGGCTGCGGTCAGCCGGCGCCGCGGGTGGCGGCGCGGGCCAGCGGCAGCACCGCCACCAGCACGGCGCCGATCAGCGCGTAGGTCCACGGCAGGCCGAGGCCGGCGGCCACCAGCCCCGGCAGCAGCGCGCCGACGCCGGTGCCGCCGTCGAACGCGGCGTTCCAGAACGCGCTCGCCGTCGTGGCCGCGCTGTCACCGGCCCGCCGGAACGCGGCCAGCAGCGTGAGGTTCTGCGTCGCGCCGTAGCCGAACCCGAACACCGTCGCGCCGGCCAGCACGGTCGCCGTCCCCTGTTCCACGCCGAGCGCGAGGACGACGAGACCGGCGGCGGCCAGCACCACCGACAGCGGCAGCAGCCCGCGCAGGCCGAGCCGGTCGGCCAGCACCCCGGCGCGCCAGCGGCTGACGGCGGCGGTGAGGTTCATCAGCAGCAGCGCCGTGGTCGCGATCGCGCCCTCCGGCCGCCCGATCGGCAGGAAGGTGACGACCGCCCCGCCGGCCAGGGTGACCACGAACAGCAGCACCGACGGGACCAGGGCGCTGCGGACGGCACGGCGGGACCCGCCCGGCTCCGTAGCCGCGGTCGGTGCCGACGGCGCCGCGCGGACCAGCCGGGGCACCAGCGGCAGGCCGAGCACGGGGACGGCGGCCAGCCAGGCCAGCCACTCGGCGCGCCCGCCCAGCACGAGCGCCACCCCCAGCGGGACGGCGATCAGCTGCGGCACCGCGATGCCCAGGCCGTACAGGCCGAAGGACTCCCCGCGCCGCTCCGGCGGGGCGAGCAGCCCGGCCAGCGTCGCGCCGACCACGGTGAGCACCGCGAAGCCCGCGCCCCGCACCGCCGAGATGCCGGCCAGCCAGCCGAGGGAGTCATCCACCGCGTACAGCGGGGACGGCGCCCCGAGCGCCAGCAGCCCGCCGGCCAGCACCGGCCCCAGGCCGAACCGCCGGGTCAGCGCGGGCACCGTCAGCTGGACCGCGATCGTGACCAGCAGGAACACGGTCGTGACGACGCCGGCGGCGGTGGCGCTCGTACCGCCGGCGACCGCGTAGGCCGGCAGCGAGGCCAGCGTGAGGCAGAAGCTGACGAACCCGAGCGAGGTCGCCGCGATCAGCGCCCGCATGGCCGGCAGCCGCCACAGCGACTGCCGCACCTCTGCCCCGCCCACGCCCCCACGGTATGCAGGTCGGATGCCCCTGCTGACGATCGGCCACGGTCCCGACGACCGCGCCCGCCTCGGCGACCGGCTGTCGGCCGCCTCGGTCGCGCTCCTGGTCGACGTCCGCCGGTTCCCCGGCAGCCGGTCGAACCCGGACGTCCGCCGCGAGGCGCTGGCCGAGTGGCTGCCCGCGGCCGGCATCGGCTACCGCTGGGAGGAGCGGCTCGGCGGCCGGCGCCGGCTGCCCCGGGGCGAGCCGGTTGCCGACGGGTGGTGGACCGACGCCGCGTTCGCCGCCTACGCCGCGCACACCCGCACGCCGGAGTTCGCCGCGGCCTTCGACGAGGTGCTCGCGGAGGCGGCCGGCGCCGCGGTCGCGGTGATGTGCAGCGAGAGCGTGTGGTGGCGCTGCCACCGGCGGCTGATCGCCGACGTCGCCGTCCTCGGGCGGGGCGTGCCGGTGAGCCACCTGATGCCCGACGGCCGGCTCGCCGCGCACCGCCCCTCGGACGGGGCCGTCCTCGCCCCCGACGGCCTCGTCCACTGGCCCGCGTGAGGGACTTTCGGCGCGGAAAGTCCCTCAGCCCTGGTGCGGGTAGCGGTGGTCGGTCGGGGGGACGAACGTCTCCTTGATCGAGCGGGTCGACGTCCAGCGCAGCAGGTTCTGCGCCGCCCCGGCCTTGTCGTTGGTGCCCGACGCGCGCCCGCCGCCGAACGGCTGCTGGCCCACGACGGCGCCGGTCGGTTTGTCGTTGACGTAGAAGTTGCCGGCCGCGAACCGCAGGAACCGCTCGGCGTGCGCGATCGCGGCGCGGTCCTGGGCGATGACCGCGCCGGTGAGCGCGTACGGCGCCACCGACTCCATCTGCGCCAGCACGCTGTCGTACTCGGCGTCGTCGTAGACGTGCACGGCGAGCACCGGCCCGAAGTACTCGGTCGCGAACACCTCGTGCGCGGGGTCGGTGCCCTCGACGATCGTCGGCCGGACGAAGAAGCCCTCGCTGTCGTCGACCGTTCCGCCGGCGACGACGCTGAGCGCCGGGTCGTTCTTCGCCCGGTCGATGACCCGCGCGAGCTTGTCGAACGACCGCCGGTCGATGACGGCGCCCAGGAAGTTCGAGAAATCGGTGACGTCGCCCATCGGCAGCGCCTCGGTCTCGCCGACCAGGTCGTCGCGCAGCCGCGCCCACACGCTGCGCGGCACGTAGGCGCGCGAGGCCGCCGAGCACTTCTGGCCCTGGTACTCGAAGGCGCCGCGGATCAGCGCGGTGCGCAGCACGTCGACGTCGGCCGAGGCGTGGGCGACGACGAAGTCCTTGCCGCCGGTCTCCCCCACGATCCGCGGATAGCCGCGGTAGCTGTCGAGGTTCTCGGCGACCCGCCGCCACAGGCTCCTGAAGACGGCGGTGGAGCCGGTGAAGTGGATGCCCGCCAGGTCGCGGTCGGCCAGGAGGACGTCGGAGACCTGGTGCCCGTCGCCGGGCAGCATGTTGATCACGCCGGGAGGCAGGCCGGCCTCCTCCAGCAGCCGCATCACGAAGTGCGCGGCGAACTGCTGGGTCGGCGCCGGCTTCCAGACCACGGTGTTGCCCATGAGCGCCGGCGCGGTCGGCAGGTTGCCGGCGATGGCGGTGAAGTTGAACGGCGTGATCGCGTAGACGAAGCCCTCGAGCGGGCGGTGGTCGGTGCGGTTCCAGACGCCGGGTGAGGACACCGGCTGCTCGGCGACGATCTCGCGGGCGAAGTGCACGTTCCAGCGCCAGAAGTCGATCAGCTCGCAGGCGCTGTCGATCTCGGCCTGGTAGGCGGTCTTGCTCTGCCCGAGCATCGTCGCGGCGTTGAGCGTCTGCCGCCACGGGCCGGCCAGCAGGTCGGCGGCCTTGAGGAAGACCGCGGCGCGGTCGTCGAAGGAGAGGGCCTGCCAGCCGGGAGCGGCGTCCCTGGCCGCACGCACCGCCTGCTCGGCGTCGGCAGCGTCGGCGACCGCCGAGCGCCCCAGGACGGCGGCGTGCCGGTGCGGCTGCACGACGTCGAACTCGGCGCCGCCGGGCATCCGCTGCTGCCCGCCGACGGTCGCGGTCAGCTCGAACGGAGCGTCGGCGAGCTCAGCCAGGCGCAGCTCGAGCGCCGCCCGCTCCGGCGAGCCGGGGGCGTAGGTGAGAACCGGCTCGTTGCCGGGAGCGGGCACCCGGGTGACGGCGTCCATGGGGGCTCAGCCTTTCGTCGCGAGGGAGCGCAGGAAGAAGCGCAGGTTGGCGGGGCGCTCGGCCAGCCGGCGCATGAAGTAGCCGTACCAGTCGACGCCGTAGGGCACGTAGGCGCGCACGCGGACGCCGGCGGCGGCCAGCCGGCGCTGCTCGTCGGGCCGGATGCCGTAGAGCATCTGGACCTCCCACGAGTCCGGCGTCCGCCCGTACTCGGCGGCCAGCCGCTGGGCGAGGCCGACCATCACCGGGTCGTGCGAGCCGACCATCGGGTAGCCGTCGCCGCGCATCAGGACGCCGAGGCAGCGGGCGTAGGCGGCGTCCACCTCCCGGCGGTGCGGGAAGGCGACCTCCGGCGGCTCCCGGTAGGCGCCCTTGACCAGCCGGACCCGGGAGCCGGCGGTGGCCAGCGCGCTGGCGTCGTCCTCGGTGCGCCGCAGCATCGCCTGCAGCACGGCGCCGACCCCCGGGGAGTCGCGGCGGAGCTCCGCCAGGGCGGCGAGGGTGGCGTCGACGGTGCGCGACTCCTCCATGTCGAGGGTGACCGTCGTCCCCAGCGCCTCGGCCGCCTCGACGACCGGGCGGACCAGTTCGAGGGCCAGGTCCTCACCCCCGGGCAGCGACTGCCCGAAGGCCGACAGCTTCACCGAGACCTCCGCGGCCGGGCCCAGGCCGAGCGGCGCGAGCCCGTCGAGGGCGGCGAGGTAGGCGTCCCGCGAGCGCTTGGCCTCCAGCCGGGAGGTGACGTCCTCGCCGAGGTGGTCGAGGGTCACCGCGATGCCGTCGCCGGACAGGGTGCGGACGACGGTCAGCGCGTCCGCCAGCGTCTCGCCGGCCACGAAGCGGTCGACCACCGCCCGGGTGGCCGGGGTGCCCACGACCAGCCGCCGCAGGGCGGGCCGGCGCGAGGCCGCGAGCAGCGCTCTCTGCATCAGCACGAGCCACCTCCACGCCGGTCGACGACGCCTCCGACGCTAAGCACCCGGGGGCCCCGGGACCAGCGACAGACGTACGACGTCGCCCGTACTGATTTCATACACCTGTACAGGAGGAGGCGGTGTGCGCGACGAGCTGCAGGAGCTGGTCGACCAGGTGTCCCGGCTGCTGGCCGCGCCGGTCACCCTGGAGGACGCCGAGTTCACCCTGCTGGCGTTCTGCGCGCACGACGGCGCGGCCGGCACCGGCATGGACGCCGTCCGGACCCGGTCGATCCTCACCCGCGGCTCCCCGCCGGAGACCCGCCGCTGGTTCGAGGAGTTCGGGATCGCCCGGGCCGACGGGCCGCTGCGGACGCCGGCCGACCCCGGCGCCGGCATCCTCACCCGGCTGGTGATCCCCGTGCGGCACGCCGGCCGCACGCACGGCTACCTGTGGCTGCTCGACGAGGGCCGCACCGACCCCGACGACGCGGACGACGAGGCCCTGGCCGCCGCGGTCGACCTCGCCGCCGAGGCCGGCCGGCTGCTGGCGGGCCGCGAGCCCGCGGAGGGCGCGCTGGACCGGGTGCTGCGCGCGGCGCTCACCGGGGGCGGCGCCGCCCGCGACCGCGCCGTCCGGACCCTGGGCGACCGGTTCGGGGCCGGCGCCGCGCAGCTCGTGGTCGCCCTGGCCCCGGCCGGCGGGGTGCTCCCGGCCGGCTGGCGGCCGCCGGGCGCCGGGGCGGTGAGCGCGGTCCTGGCCGAGGACGGCGAACGGGTCGCGGTGCTCGTGCCGCTGCGACGGGCCGGCGACCTGCGGCCGGCGACCGCGCTGACCGCCGCCGCACTGCCCGCGCTGCCGCCCGGCAGCAGCGCCGGGCTCTCGGCGGTGCGCTCCGGTGTCGCCGACCTCCCCGGCCAGTGGGCCGAGGCCGGCGCGGCCGCACGCGTGGCGGCCGCCGTCGAGGAGTTCGCGCCGGTCGCGCACTGGGCGGAGCTGGGCGCCTGGCGGGCGGTCACCGCGCTGCCCGGGCCCGATCCCGCCGTCGGCCCGCTGCTCGCCGAGCCGGCGCTCGCCCGGACGGCGGAGGTCTTCCTCGACTGCGCCGGCAGCGCGTCCCGGGCCGCGGCCGCGCTGCGCATCCACCGCCAGACGCTGTACTACCGGCTGGGCCGGGTGGCCGAGCTGAGCGGCCTCGACCTCGCCGACGGGGCGGACCGCCTGCTCCTGCACACCGCGCTCAAGGCCGCGCGGCTACGCCGCTGATCGATAGCTCGCCTAAGCTTGCCGGAATGGCTGCAGGAGAAGAGGCGTCACCTCGCCACGGCGCCGACGTCCTGCGGACGCTGCGGACGGCGACGGCGCGCGAGCACGAGCGGGTCGAGTCCACGCTGGACCTCATGAGCCCCGACCTGGACCGCGCCCGCCTGGCCGACGTCCTCGGCCGGCTGCACGGCTTCTGGCAGGCGGCCGAGGCGGGGCTGGACGACTGGGCCGAGCGCGAGCCGGAGCCCGCGGGCGCGGTGGAGTGGGGCCGCCGCCGTCGGGCGGCGCTGTTCGCCGCCGACCTCGCCGCGCTGGGGGCCGCGGCGGCCCCGGACCTCCCCGTGCTGCCCGGCGTCGAGCACACCGACGAGGCGCTCGGCCGGATGTACGTGCTCGAGGGCTCGACGCTGGGCGGCACGTTCATCGACCGCCACCTCACCGGCCTCCCCGGACTCGGCGTCCGGGTGACCGCCTTCTCCCCCTACGGCGCAGAGACCGGTGCCATGTGGCACGCCTTCCGGCGGTTCACCCGCGAGCGCGTGACCGACCCCGACCGCGTGGTCGCCGCCGCCGGGGCCACGTTCCGGGCGCTGGCCGCCTGGTGCGCACCGGTGGCCGCGTGACCGGGCCGGTGCCGGAGGTCGACTGGCTCGCCCCCGGCACCCCGGTCGACCTCGACAACTGCGCCCGGGAGCCGATCCACGTCCCCGGCAGCATCCAGCCGCGCGGCGTCCTGCTCGCGGTGAGCGAGCCGCACCTCGTCGTCCAGCAGGTGTCGGAGAACCTGTCCGAGCTGACCGGGGTGACGCCGGAGCAGGCGCTCGGCCGGTCGCTGCGAGACGCCCTCGGCGTCGTCCCCGCCGAGGCGGTGGCGCTGACCGCCAGCGCCTTCGGCGACCTGCGCGAGCGCAACCCGGTCGAGCTCACCCTCGACGTCGACGGGACGCCGGTGCCGGTCGACGCCATCCTGCACCGGGCGGTCATCCGGCCCGGCGACGCCCCGCTGCCCGGCCTGCCGGCGGACACCGGCGGCGAGGCGGTGACCAGCCTGGTGGTCGAGCTGGAGCCGGCCCGCGGCCCGCGGCCGTTCTCCTTCCCGAACACCTACCAGGCGGTGCGCGGCACGGTCGGCGAGCTCAACCGGGCCAGCACGCTGCAGGAGCTCTACGACATCACCGCCCAGGCGGTGCGCTCGCTGACCGGCTTCGACCGCGTGATGGTCTACCGCTACGACGCCGAGTACAACGGCGAGGTCGTCGCCGAGGCCCGGGCCGGGCACCTGAACTCCTTCCTCGGGCTGCACTACCCGGCCTCCGACATCCCGGCGCAGGCGCGGGCGCTGTACGAGAAGAACTGGATCCGGCTGATCTCCGACGTCGACTACGTGCCGGCGCGCCTGGTCCCGGCCGACCACCCCGGCAACGACCGGCCGCTGGACCTCACCTACTCGGCGCTGCGCAGCGTCTCCCCCATCCACATCGAGTACCTGAAGAACATGGGCGTGCGCGCCTCGATGTCGATCTCGCTGCTGCGCGACGACACGCTCTGGGGGCTCATCGCCTGCCACCACTACGAGGGCCCGCACGCCCCGCCGTACGCCACCCGCGCCGCGGCGGAGTTCCTCGGGTCCACGCTGTCGCTGCGGCTGGTCGACCGGGCGCTGGAGGAGGAGACCCAGCGGGCGCTGCGGGTCCGCTCGACGCTGGCGTGGCTGACCGCGGCCACCCTCGACGAGGACCGCCCGCTGGCCGACACCCTGCTCGGCTCGCCGGACCTGCTGGATCTGCTGCCCGCCGACGGCGTCGTCGTCCGGCTGCAGGGGCACACCGGCGCCCGCGGGTTGGCGCTGCCGGACGGCCTGGCCGAGGCCGTCGCCGGGTGGGCGGCCGGCCGCGGCGCCGACGTCGTGGCCACCGACGCCCTGCCCCAGCAGGCGCCCGAGCTCGGCGTGCCGGTCGAGCTGGCCTGCGGCGTGCTGGTGCTGCCGCTGCCGGAGGGGCAGTTCATCCTCTGGTTCCGCGGCGAGCAGGTGCAGACCGTCGACTGGGGCGGCGATCCGCACAACAAGGCGATCGCGCAGCGGGAGGGCGACGAGGTCCGGCTCTCCCCGCGCAAGTCCTTCGACCGCTGGCGGGAGACGGTGCGCGGCCGCTCGGAGCCCTGGACCGGCCGGCAGGTGGCCGAGGCGACCGAGCTGCGCACCCACCTGCTCGAGGCGCTCTACGCCCGCTCGCGCAGCATCGTGCGCGCCGCGGAGACGCTGCAGCGCAGCCTGCTCTCCGATCCCCCGCAGCCCGAGCACCTGCAGGTGGCCGTGCGGTACGTGCCCGCGGCGCGCGAGGCCCAGGTCGGCGGCGACTGGTACGACGTGTTCGGCCAGCCCGACGGGTCGACCATGCTGGTCATCGGGGACGTCGCCGGGCACGACACCGAGGCGGCGGCCTGCATGGCGCAGCTGCGCGGGCTGCTGCGCGGCATCGCCTACGACAGCGCCGACAGCCCGGCCGCCGTCCTGGCCCGGCTGGACGCCGCGATCGAGGGGCTCCGCCTCGGCGCGATGGCCACCGTGCTGGTCGCCCGGCTCGAGGAGACCGCCGCCGGCACCCGGCTGCGCTGGTCGAGCGCCGGCCACCTGCCGCCGGTGGTGGTGGGCCCGGACGGCGCACAGCAGGTGCTCACGGCGCCGGGGCTCATGCTCGGGGTCGCGCCCGCGATCACCCGCGCCGACAGCGAGGTCCTGCTGCAGCGCGGCGCCACCGTCGTCCTCTACACCGACGGGCTCGTGGAGCGCCGCGACCAGGTCTTCGACGAGGGCGTGGAGAACCTGCGGCGGGCGCTGGCGGGCCTGCGGGAGCAGCCGGTCGAGGAGCTGTGCGACGCGCTCCTCGCCCGACTGCTGCCGGGACGGGCCGAGGACGACGTCGCGCTGGTCGCCGTCCGTCTCCGGCCGAGGTAGGTCAGGCCTGCTCGGGATTGGAGAAGTGCGGGTTCAGCCCGTCGTCCTGAGCGCCGCCGGTCCCCGGCAGCGGGGTCTCGTCCTCGGCCGCCTCCGCGACCAGGTCGACCTCGTCGTCGGGGGTGCGGTCGACGTCGCTCTCGAGCGCCTGCAGCAGCCGCTGCTCGTCGGGCCCGAGATCGGCGGGGCCCAGGTGCTCGCCGGGCTCGCCGGCGTCGGAGCCGGAGGCCATCGCGCTGTCCGGGTACTCAGCGCTGTCGGGGAGGTCGTCGCGGTTCATCGCAGATCTCCTCAGCGGGGGAAGTTCGGCTCGAGCCGCGGCACGATCTGCATCTCGGGAACGTAGGCCGCCGGGTGCAGCAGGAGCAACGTGCGGACGGTCTCGGCCACGGCGGAGGGCGGCATCATCAGGTGGGACGGGATGCCCCACTGCTCCATCATCGGCGTGTCCATCGCCGCCGGGACGACGCTCTGGACGCGGCAGGGGAACGGCCGCTCGCTGCCGTCCGGCAGCCGGATCGCCTTCTCCCGCAGCTCCCGCTGGATGCACTTGGTCGCGTTGCGGAAGCCGGCCTTCGAGCCGTTGTAGGCGATCGCGCCGCTGCCGGAGGTGATCGCCGAGAGGGACACGATGTGGACGACGTCGGCGGTGCGCCCCTCCGGCAGGTGCTGCACGCGCTTCATGAACTCGCCGGTGAGGAAGATCGGGCCCTCGCAGTTGACCGCCTGCACCATCCGGTAGTCGGCGAGGTCGATGTCGGTGATGTAGCCCGGGCGGTCGATGCCCGCGACGTTGACCAGGATGTCGAACGCGTCCCCGTGCCGGTCGAAGAGCGCCTCGACCACGTCGCGCCGGCTCTCGTCGTCGGTGACGTCCAGCGGGAGGACGTCGGCCGAGCCGCCGGCCTCGGCCACCATCGCCCGGGTCTCCTCGCTCCCGGAGGCGTTGATGTCGCCGATGGCCACGTGGGCGCCGGCCTCGGCGAGGGCGACGCAGGTCGCCCGGCCCAGCCCGCTCGCCCCGCCCGTGACCAGGGCGACACGCCCCTTGAGCGACCCGGTGACGTCCATGCAGTTCTCCGTTCTCGGTGATCAGCGCCTGCCCGTGATCACTCTCGCGGACAACCGGGCGGCCCGCAGTTCGGGCCGTCAGCGGGTGGGTGCCTGCCCGGGCGCGGCCAGTCCGGGCAGCCGGTCGGCGGGGGTCGCCCAGACGTCGGCGAGGGTCACCGTGCGCAGCTTGCGCTCGCTGAGCAGGTCGAGCAGCTCGCCGTAGACCGTGGTGACCGCCGGGTGGTTGGCGTGGCCGATCACGATCGCCTGGGCGATGAACCACTCGCGGGCGAAGTCGAGCAGCTCCGGACCGGTGAGCAGGGTGGAGTCACCGAGAGTGCCGTTCCACATCGCGATCGTCGGGTGCCCCTGGTCGGCGGCGATGCCGTCCACCCGATCGTCGTGCGACCCGAACGGCGGCCGGAAGAACGGCGTGTCCCGGACGCCGAAGGTGTTCCGGAGGAAATCGCGGTTGCGGGAGATCTCCTCGGCGATCTCCGTGTCGGACAGCGTCACGAGATCCGGGTGCGACCAGGTGTGGTTGCCGATCGCCACCTGCCCGGAGTCGATCAGCGGCTGCAGCGCTGCGGCGTTGTCGGTCCAGGAGCTGTACCTGCCGTTGGGGAAGAAGGTCAGCCGGATCCCGGTGTCGGCCGCGAGCTTGGCGTAGGCGGCCACGACCTCGGTGCTGGTGCCGTCGTCGATGGTCAGCGCCAGCGCCGTCCCCTCCCCGGGCAGGGTGCTCACCTCCCCGAGCGGCGGATCGACCGGCACGAGGCCGACGACGTTCGCCGCGGGCTCCGTCGGCGGCCCGGCGGCGGCCGCCGTCCGTGCGGCCGGCCGGGGGGCTTCCGCTGCCCGGGCCGGCCGGATCTGTTCGGCGCCGTGGGCGACCGCCGCGCCCGAGACGCCCGCTGCCAGCAGGAGGAGGAACCGCCGTCGGTCCATGGCCGGGGACGCTAACGACGGCCGGACGAGGTCCCGGGCAGCGCGCGGGCGACGCGCCGCAGCCGTTCGCACGGTCAGAAGCAGTATACGGACAGTGACAGAGTCGGTGGCTTCGAGCACGTGTCCGACCACGCTGAGTGATGCAGCCGAAGTGCGCACGGTGTGGCCGCCCGCACGGCGAGGTCCGTCATACAGCCGTTGGCGGCGTTCCTACCCCCCGGAGGGGTGAACCTGCGGCCTTTTCCGGCTGGAGTCCATCCAGCTATCCCCCCGCTGAGCCGAAGCCCTTCGCGCAAGGCATCGCAACCAACACACGGAGGTGCACGTGATGCTCAGCAGTACCAGAGGGGGGGCACCCGCCCTCGCCTCACAGGGCGTGACATGGGGCGGGCTGCCCCTGCACGCACGCAGGGTCGCGACGGTCGCGACCGCGTTCCTCCTGGCCGCCGGCGTGGCCGGGCCCGCGATGGCATCGGCCGCCTCGGCCGCGACCCCGTCGTCGGCCGACCTCGTCCCGGTCATCGTCCAGGAGCAGGAGGGCACCGGTAACGGTCCCGAGCGCGCCGTCGAGACGTTCGGCGGCTCGGTCACCCAGCACTTCTCGGTCTTCCAGGGCTTCAGCGCGAAGCTGCCGGCCGACCGGTTCGACGCGCTGCGGGCCGTGCCCGGCGTCACCGCGGTGACGCAGGACGCGACGCTGACCCTCAACGGCCTCTCCGACACCCTCGGGGGTCTGGGCAAGGTCACCCAGCAGGTGACGTCGTCCACCACCCAGGTCACCAGCACCGTGACGGCCCCCGTCACGGACACCGTGACCCAGGTGGCCGAGGACACCACGACGGCGGTCGCCGACGTGGCGGAGGACACCACGGCGGCGGTCGCCGACGTTGCGGAGGACACCACCGCCGCGGTCGCCGAGGTCGCGGAGGACACCACCGCCGCGGTCGCCGACGTCGCGGCGGACGCCGTGGCGGCGGTCGGTGACGTGGCGACGCAGGCGGCCCAGGCCGGCTCGCTGTACACGCTCACCAACGACGTCACCGGCGCGAAGGCGATGTGGGACGCGGGCTACACCGGCCAGGGTGTGGACGTGGCGGTCATCGACTCGGGCACCGTCCCGGTCGAGGGCCTCGACGACCCGAGCCGGCTGGTCTACGGCCCCGACCTGTCCTTCGAGGCCGGCACGCCGGTGGAGAACCTGGACACCAACGGTCACGGCACCGCCATGGCCGGCATCATCGCCGGTCGCGACGCCGACGCCACCGCTCCCTACAGCGGTGACTCGGACAGCTACGTCGGCATGGCGCCGGACGCCCGGATCGTCAGCATCAAGGTCGCTGACGCCATGGGGCGCACCGACGTCTCGCAGGCGATCGCCGCCATCGACTGGGTCACCGAGCACGGCCAGGAGAACGGGCTGAACATCCGGGTGCTGAACATGTCGTTCGGCACCGACGGTGTGCAGAGCTACCTGCTCGACCCGCTGGCCTATGCGGCCGAGCAGGCCTGGCACAAGGGCGTCGTCGCCGTCGTCGCCGTCGGCAACGAGGGCTTCGGCACCCAGAAGGTGAACAACCCGGCCTACGACCCGTACGTCCTCGCCGTCGGCAGCGCCAACGCCAACGGGACGGCCACCACGGCCGACGACACGGTCTCGTCGTTCTCTAACGACGGTGACGGCACCCGCAACCCCGACCTGGTCGCTCCCGGTGAGCGCGTGGTCAGCCTGCGGAGCCCGAACTCGTTCCTCGACCAGGAGCACCCGGCCGCGCGCATCGGTGACCGGCTGTTCCGCGGGAGCGGCACCTCGCAGGCGGCCGCGGTCGTCTCCGGTGCCGCGGCGCTGCTCATCTCGCAGCGTCCCGACATCACGCCGGACGAGGTCAAGGCGCTGCTCATGGGCTCTGCCCAGGAGATCCCCGGTGCCAGCGCGGCCCGTCAGGGCAGCGGCCTGCTCGACCTGGCCACCGCCCTGAACACGCCCACGCCGACGAACGCGGTCCAGAACTACCCGCGCTCGACGGGTGACGGTTCCCTCGAGGCCGCGCGTGGCTCGGTCCACGTCGAGGTCGACGGTGACAAGGTCACCGGCGAGGTCGACGTGACCGGCACGGACATCGAGGACTCCTCGGCCGAGACGATCGCCGAGGGCGTCACCGAGCAGCAGGCCGCGCCGGCCGAGCAGCCCGAGCTCTCGGGCGTGACGTGGTCCGGGGTGACCTGGTCCGGTGTCACGTGGTCCGGGGTGACCTGGAGCGGCGTGACCTGGTCCGGGGTGACCTGGAGCGGCGTGACGTGGTCCGGGGTGACCTGGTCCGGTGTCACGTGGTCCGGGGTGACCTGGAGCGGCGTGACGTGGTCCGGGGTGACCTGGAGCGGTGTCACGTGGTCCGGGGTGACCTGGTCCGGCACCGACTGGTCCTGAACCGATTCTGAACCGATAAGGAGGTGACGACGATGGCGAACGGTGTTCCTGCTCAGGGATCGCGTGCGATCCGGCTCAATGTTCCCCAGCGGATCATGCTGCTCACGGCCGCACTGGCCGCGGTGGCGGTGGCGCTGTTCGCCGTCGTCGTCCGTCCGCTTCCCGGAGCCCCCACGGCCGTGTCCCTGCCGTGGGTGCTCTGGGCGGCAGCCTTCGCGATCAGTGAGGCCTTCCCGGTCCACGTCCAGGTCAAGAAGGACTCGCACAGCTTCTCCGTCAGCGACCTGGTGATGGCCGCCGGGCTGATGCTGACCACCCCGGGCGACCTCGTCATCGCCTACTTCGCCGGCGTCGCGGCCGCCCTGTTCATCCACCGCAAGCAGCGGGGCCTCAAGCTCTGCTTCAACACGGCCCTGTGCGCGCTGACCGGCTGCGTGGCCACGGTCATCGACGCGGTGCTCTCCGCGCCGCTGGCCACGTCCTGGTACTGGCTGGCCGCGCTGGTCGCCGTCGTCACCGCGACGCTGGTCGGCAACGCCTGCATCTTCGCGGTCATCAGCGTCTCCGAGGGCCGCGTCGACCTCAGCAAGTTCGTGGAGATGTGCACGCCGACCGTGCCCGCCGCGATCGCGGCGGCGGCCGTCGGCCTCGTCGTGGCCCGCACCGCGACGGACGACCCGGCCGCGCTGGCCCTGCTGGCCCTGCCGACCACCCTGATCATCGTCGCCTACCGCGCCTTCACCAAGGCCCACCAGCAGCAGGAGAACCTGCGCCGGCTGCACGAGGTGACCGCGCTGCTGCACCACAGCGACAGCCACGCCGCCCTCGGCGAGTTCCTGACCTCGGTGCGGTCGGCCTTCCGGGCCGAGATGGCCGAGCTGGTCCTCCTGGACACGACCGACCGCGAGGCCATCACCGTCAGCAGCAGCCGCGAGGGCGTCGAGCCCACCGTGCTGGCCCCGCTCGAGGACCGCGAGGCCTTCCAAGGCCTGCTGCGCCTGGCGATGGCCGCGGGCGTGCTCACCACCCGCACCGGCGTGGGCCGGGGCGGGCTGGAGACCTACGCCTCTGACCGCAGCCTCAAGGACGCCATCGCCGCGGTGCTGCGCACCGACGACCGGGTGCACGGCCTGCTCGTGATCGGCGGCCGCCACGGTGAGGTCTCCACCTTCACCGACAGCGACCTCGCGCTGCTCGAGACGTTCTCCCGGCACGTGGGCACGTCCCTGGAGCGCGGCCGCCTGGAGGAGACGCTGCGCCAGGTCACCGACCTCAAGGAGCAGCTGCGCCACCAGGCGCTGCACGACCCGCTGACCGGGCTGCCCAACCGCACGCTGTACCTGGACCGCGCCAAGCAGGCGGTCGAGTCGGCCGCGCGCTCGCAGGTGTGGCCGGCGATCCTCTACATCGACCTCGACGGCTTCAAGCCGGTCAACGACACCTACGGCCACGACGCCGGCGACCTCCTGCTGCGCACGGTGGCCGACCGCTTCCGCGCCTGCCTGCGGCCGTCGGACACCGCGGCCCGCCTCGGCGGCGACGAGTTCGCGATCCTGCTGGGCGGCCCCATCGACCGCGAGGGCGTCGAGCGGGTCATCGGGCGGATCCGCTCGCAGCTGGAGGTCCCGGTGGACCTCGGCGACGGCCGCATGGCCACTGTCGGCATGAGCATCGGCATCGCGCTCGGCGAGGAGGGCATCGGCGACGCCGACACGCTCATCCGCCAGGCCGACGCCGCGATGTACGCCGCCAAGCGCGGCGGCGGCAGCGCGCACCTGTTCTACGAGCCCGGCATCGGCGAGCACACCGACACCCGGCAGGACGCCGAGTCCGAGCTGGCCGCGGCCGTGCGCAACGGCGAGTTCGTGGTGGCCTACCAGCCGCTGATCGACATGCGCACCGGCCGGCCCATCGGCGCGGAGGCCCTGGTCCGCTGGGAGCACCCGACCGACGGCCTGCGGACGCCGGACCAGTTCATCCCGCTGGCCGAGGACACCGGCCTGATCACCGACATCGGCGTCATCGTGCTCCGCGACGCCTGCCGGCAGGCTGCGCGCTGGGTGCGCTCGATCGCCCCGGACGACGAGCTGCTGGTCACCGTGAACCTCTCGGCGCGGCAGCTGCAGCACGCGGAACTGGTCGACGAGGTCCGCGCCGCGCTGAGCGAGTCGCAGCTCGAGCCGCACCGGCTGGTCCTGGAGATCACCGAGACGATGCTCATGCACGACCGCGACACCGCGGCGACCACCCTGTGGGCGCTCAAGGGCCTCGGCGTGCGGATCGCGATCGACGACTTCGGCACCGGCTACTCGTCGCTTGCCTACCTGCGCCGCTTCCCGATCGACATGCTCAAGGTCGCCCGCGAGTTCGTCGACGGCCTCGGCCGGGACGCGCACGACGACGTCATCACCCGCGCGATCGTCGAGCTGGCCGGCACGCTCGGCCTGCTCACCGTGGCCGAGGGCATCGAGACGACGCAGCAGCAGGAGCACGTGGCGGCGCTGGGCTGCGACCTGGCGCAGGGCTACCTGTTCTCCCGGCCGGTGGACGCCGACATGGTCATGTCGCTGGTCCGCGGCGAGTCCTGGGAGGAGATCCCCGGCCAGGAGACGTCAGCGCAGGAGACCTCGGAGGACCTGACCACCAGCGCCTGACCGGCTACGGGACCAGGCCCGCGGCCTCGATGAGGCGGGCCTGCTCCCGGCACCACGGGGACCAGGCCTCGCCCTCGGTCTCCTGCCGGCGGCGGAACGCGGCCCAGTCGAGCAGCTCCCAGTCGGCGACCTCGGTGGGGTCCGGCGCCGGGGTGCCGCCGAACCGGCCGAGGTAGACCGGGCACACCTCGTTCTCGACCACCCCGCGGAACTCCGCGCGGTACCGGTAGCCGGGCAGCGCCGGCCGCAGCTCGGCGACGTCGAGGCCGAGCTCGAAGTCCGCGCGGCGGGCGATCGCGGCGGCGTCGTCCTCCCCCGGGCCGGGGTGGCCGCAGACGGTGTTGGTCCACATGCCGGGGAACGTCTGCTTGTCCTCCGCGCGGCGGGTCACCAGCAGCCGGCCGGCGTCGTCGAACAGGTAGGCGGAGAAGGCGCGGTGCAGCGGGGTCTCACCGTGGTGCACCTGCGCCTTGGGCAGCGTGCCGATCGCCGTCCCCTCGTCGTCGACCAGCACGATCAGCTCCTCCGCCACGCCCCCATCGTTCCAGGCGGCCGCCACCTGGGATCAGCCCAGCTGATCCCAGCTGCTCCTGGCTCACGGTGCACCGTGAGGGAGGACCCGCTGCGGTGAGCCAGGACGGCGGCCCGCGCACGCGGACCGGTGCGCCGAGCGGCAGAGTGAGCCCGTGGACAGCTTCCGGCGCGGTGACATGGTCTTCGACGTCCAGGACGGCGGACCGCGCGACGGCGAGGCCGTCGTCCTGCTGCACGGTTTCCCGCAGGACTGCACCGCCTTCGACCGGGTCTCCCCCGCCCTGCACTCCGCCGGCCTGCGCACGCTGGCGCCCGACCAGCGGGGCTACTCCCCCGGCGCGCGGCCGGTCGGCCGGGCGCACTACCGGATCCGGGACGCGGCCGACGACGTCCTCGCACTGCTGGACGCCGCGGAGATCGACCGCGCGCACGTCGTCGGGCACGACTGGGGCGGCGCGGTGGCCTGGGCGCTCGGCGCCTGGCACCCCGACCGGCTGCGCACCCTCACCTCCCTCTCCACGCCGCACCCGGCGGCGATGCAGCAGGCGCTGCTGCGCAGCGACCAGGGGCTGCGCGCCTGGCACATGGCCTTCTTCCAGCTGCCGTTCGTGCCGGAGACCCTGCTGATGGCCCGGGACGGCGCGGCGCTGCGCCGGGCGCTGACCCGCGGCGGCCTGCCGCCCGAGAAGGTCGACCAGTACGTGGGCCGGCTGCAGGAGCCGGACTGCCTGTCCGGCGCGCTGAACTGGTACCGGGCGATCCCGTGGAGCGCCCGCCACCCGGTCGGCACCGTGCGGGTGCCGACGCTGCACGTCTGGAGCACCGGGGACGCCTTCCTCGGCCGCGCCGCCACCGAGGCCACCGCCGCCTTCGTCGACGCGCCCTACCGGCTCGAGGTGCTCGAGGACGTGCCGCACTGGATCCCGGAGCTGGCCCCCGAGCGCACCGCCGAGCTGATCACCGCGCACGTCCGGACGGCGTGACCCCCGGCTCAGGCCCCTGACTCGACGCGCGTGCGCAGGCCGGCGGCGAACTGGTCGAACGAGGGCTGCAGATCGGGCATCGACCGCCCGATGAGCCCCAGCAGCGGGCCGGTGTACTCCTCGCGCATCCGGAACAGGGTGCCGTCGCCGTCGGCGGTCAGCGTGTAGGTGCGCTCCCCGCGGAACAGGCCGAGCGGCATGCCGCCGCTGAACACCAGCCGGCGGAACGGCTCGACCGTCGTCACCCGGACCGGAAACGCGCGGCCGGGCGCGGCCGCGGACCGGATGGTGATCTTCTGCCCCTCCGCGATCGTGCCGTCGACGGCGGTCACCCCGGAGTCCCAGGACGGCCACGCGGCCGCGTCGACGAGCACCGCCCAGACGTCGTCGGGGCTCGCGGCGATCGACGCCGTCGACTCGTAGGACCTCATGCCGGCTCCTCGGCTCGGTGGCGTGGCGGCTGCCGCAACCCGCAGGTTACGGAGCACGAACTCCCGCCGCCGCGTGACGGGCGGCGCGCACGCGGGTATCCGGGCCGGTCATGACGACCACGACCGGCGCGCCGACCCGCGCCGAGCGCCTGGACCGGCTGCCCTTCACGCGGGAGCACGGCCGGCTGGTCGTCGGCTCCGGGCTGGGCTGGGCGCTCGACGCGATGGACGTCGGGCTGATCTCCTTCGTCATGGCGGCGCTGGCCGCGCAGTGGTCGCTGTCGGCCGGCCAGCTGTCGTGGATCGGCTCGATCGGCTTCGTGGGGATGGCGCTCGGCGCGACCCTCGGCGGGCTGCTCGCCGACCGGTTCGGCCGCCGCCAGGTCTTCGCGCTGACCCTGCTCCTCTTCGGCGTCGCGACCGGCGCCGCGGCGCTGTCGTGGTCGGTCGGCGCGCTGCTGGTCTTCCGCTTCCTCATCGGGCTGGGCCTGGGCGCCGAGCTGCCGGTCGCCTCGACGCTGGTGAGCGAGTTCGCCCCGGCGCGGGTGCGCGGCCGGGTGGTCGTCGCGCTCGAGGCGTTCTGGGCGGTCGGCTGGGTGCTGGCCGCGCTGATCGGCTACCTCGTCGTCCCGCGCAGCGACGCCGGCTGGCGGTGGGCGCTCGCGCTCGGTGCGGTGCCCGCCGTCTACGCGGCGCTCGTCCGGCGGACGCTGCCGGAGTCGGTGCGCTTCCTCGAACTGCGCGGGCGGACCGACGAGGCGGAGGCGGCGGTGCGGCGTTTCGAGGACGCCGCCGGCGTCCCCACGCCGGCCGCTCGCGCGGTCGCCCCGGCCGCCGCACCACGGGCCCGCGGGCTGTGGGCGGCCGGCACGCGGCTGCGCACCGCCGCGCTCTGGGCCGTGTGGTTCAGCATCAACTTCTCCTACTACGGCGCCTTCATCTGGCTGCCGACCCTGCTGGTCGAGGCAGGCTTCTCGCTGGTGCGGTCGTTCGGCTACACGCTGGTCATCACGCTGGCGCAGGTGCCCGGGTACGCGGCGGCGGCGTTCCTCATCGAGAAGTGGGGACGGCGGCCCACGCTGGCGGTCTTCCTCGTCGGCTCCGCGCTCGGAGCGGCGCTGTTCGCCGCGGCGGACGGCGCGACCGCCGTCCTGCTCACCGGGATGGTGCTGTCGTTCTTCAACCTCGGCGCGTGGGGCGCGCTGTACGCCGTGACCCCGGAGGTCTACCCGACCGCGCTGCGGGCCCGGGGCGCGGGCGCCGCCGCCGGCTTCGGCCGGATCGCCTCGATCCTCGCGCCGCTGTCCGTGCCGCCGCTGCTCGACGCCGGCGGCAGCGGGCTGGTCTTCGGCGTCTTCGCCGCCTTCTTCGCCCTCGGCGCGCTGGCCACCTGGGGCCTGCCGGAGCTGCGCGGCCGGGCGCTGGAGGGATGACCGAGAGCTGTCAGAGCTCGAACGCCAGCGGGTGGCGGGCCTCGTAGACGCCCAGCCGCCCACCGCCGGGCAGCCTCAGCGTGGTCACCCGGCCCCAGCCCTCGTCGCTGACCGGCGTCTCGAACTCGACGCCCTTGGCGCTCCACTCGGCGACCGTCGCGTCGACGTCGTCGCACACGAGGTACAGCTCGACCGCCCCGGAGGCCTCGGCCGGGTGGACGGCGACCTCGGCCGGCGGCAGCTGGGCGATCAGCCACCCGCCGCCGGCGTCGACCGACGGCCGGTCGAGCAGGTCGAGCAGGAACGCCCGGTCGGCGTCGGCATCGCTGCTGTACAGGATCACGTGTGCGCCCTTGATCACGGGTGCGACCGTAGGTTCCCGGCGGTCCGGATGGGTAGCGGCAGCGCATGGCGAAGCTCTCTCCCGGCCACCTCCAGGGGCTGACCGTCGCGGTCACCGGCGCCAGCGGCAACGTCGGGACGGCGCTGGTGCGGCGGCTGACCGCACCGGGGAGCGGCGTGGCCGAGGTCCGCGGGCTGGCCCGCCGGCAGCCGCCCGACCTCGCGCCGTACGACCGCGTGCGCTGGCACCACGCCGACCTCGGGGAGGCGGCCAGCGAGCAGGTGCTGCCGGAGTTCCTCGACGGGGCGGACGCCGTCGTCCACCTGGCCTGGGCGCTGCAGCCGGGGCGGCATCCCGAGCAGCTGCGCCGGGTCAACGTCGAGGGCACCCGCCGGGTGGTGCGGGCCGCGGTGGCGGCCGGCGTCGGCCACGTCGTCCACATGTCCTCGCTGGGCGCCTACGCCGCCGGCGCCCCGGCGCGGAAGGTGACCGAGGACTGGCCCACCACCGGCATCCCGACGTCGCAGTACAGCCGGGACAAGGCGGAGGCGGAGCGGGCGGTCCGCGAGATCATGACCCGTCACCCGGACGTCGTCTCGAGCATCGTGCGCCCGACGCTGGTGCTGCAGCCGGAGGCGGCGAGCGAGATCGGCCGCTACTTCCTCGGGCCGGTGCTCCTCGGCCTCGGCCGGATGCTGCCCCCGGCGGTGGCCCACCTGCTCCCCCTGCCGCTGCCGGGCGTCTCGGTGGCGTTCGTGCACGCCGACGACGTCGCCGACGCGGTCAGCCGCATCCTCGACCGGCGGGCGTCCGGCGCGTTCAACCTGGCGGCCGAGCCGCTGATGGACGGCGACGCCATCGCCCGGGCGCTCGGCGTCGTCCGGGTCCCGGTGCCGGCGGTCGCGCTGCGGACGGCGCTGCGCGCGGCGTTCACCGCGCGGCTGGTGCCCACCGAGCCCGGCTGGCTGGACATCGGCCTGCAGGCGCCGGCGCTGGACAGCACGCGGGCCCGCAAGCTGCTCGACTGGGCGCCGTCCCACCGCGGCGACGAGGTGCTCGCCCAGTTCGTGGCCGCGCTGGGCCGCGGCGAGGGCGCGCCCGGGCCGCTGCTGGAGCCGGCCGGCGGCCCCGCGCGCGACCCCGCCGGCGATCCCGCGAACGCCCCCGGCCCCCGCGCGCACTGACCCAGGCGTGCTTTCGCGCGATAAAGCACGCGTGCTTTATCGCGCGAAAGCACGGGGAGACTGGGCTCAGCCGGGGAACGCCTCGGGGCTGGGGCCGAAGGAGCCCGGCGGTCGTTCCGGCCAGACCACCGTCTGCGCGGGCGCGCTGCCGAGCAGGACGCGGGTCATCGCGTTGCGGCTGTCGAGCAGCTCGTCCAGCGCCTCCGCCAGGTCGTCGGCGGAGACGTGCAGCGCGGTGGCGTCCGGGGTGCGGGTGGCGGCGACCAGCGCGGCGCGGCGCAGCAGCTCCTTGAGGAAGGAGGCGGTCACGCCCTCGGTCCGCACGAGGACGTCGTCCAGCCGGGAGGTGTCGACGTCGAGGTCGCCGCGGTAGAGCTCGAACAGCGCCCGCCGCGCCCCGGCGTCGGGCAGCTCGAGGGCCACCGCCTGGTCGACCCGGCCGGGCCGGGCGGCCAGCGCCGGCTCCAGCAGGTCCGGCCGGTTGGTGGTCAGCACGAAGACGACGTCGGCGTCCTCGGCCAGCCCGTCCATCTCGTTGAGCAGCTGGAACAGCAGCGGGTGCTGGCCGGGGTGCATGCCGCGTTCCTCGGCGATGAGGTCGACGTCCTCGACGACGACCATCGCCGGCTGCAGCGCGCGGGCGATCGAGCAGGCCTCGGCGACGAACCGCAGCGCATCGCCGGTCAGCTGGACCACCGTGGTGCCGACCAGCCGGCTCATCAGGAACCGGACGGTGTGCGTCTTCCCGACCCCCGGCGGCCCGAAGAGCAGCAGCCCGCGCTTGAGGTGCTGGCCGGCGGCGAGCAGGCGGTCCTTGTGCCGCGCCACCTCGACGGCCTGCCGCTCCACCTCGGCCAGGGTCGCCGGGTCCAGCACGAGCTGGTCGACCGACAGGGTGGGACGGCGGTGGAAGGCCAGCAGGGCCTCGCTGGGGCCGAACACCTCCCCGCCGAACACCTCGCCACCGAACGAGAGCACCTGGCCGCGGAAGACGTTGCGCGCCAGCGCCTCCGCCCGGATCTCGGCGGCCGCCCGCCGCGCCCGCTCCGGGTCGGTGCCGGCGAGGTGCAGCGACGTGATCGGCATGCCGATCTCCGGCTCCGGCCCGCGGAAGAACACGGCCAGCCGGGTCTCCCCCTCGGTGACCAGGTACAGGGCGCACCGGATGCACGCCCGGACCTCGCCGTCCGGGCCCGCCGCGCGGTTGATCCGCGACGGGTTGCCCGGCCGGGGTCCGAACGGGTCGTGTCTCGAGCCCTCCATGCCGGTGAGCAGCTCCCCCAGCCCGAACGGCCGGTGCTGGTAGCCGACGATGCCGATCAGCTGCGAGGTGCGCGCCGGATCGGCGAGCCACGCGTCGAGCCCGGCCTGCATGTTGACGTGCTCGTAGCTCGGCCCCCGCTCCTGCACGACCTCCAGCTCGGCGGCGCCCTCGCCGAGGTGGTCGGCCAGGATCCGGGACAGCGTGACCGGCTCGTCGGCGCGGGCGGCGCCCACCACCGCTTGCACACCACGGCGCAGCAGCCGGCCGACGTCGGCCAGCTCGGGCCGCAGCGGCTCGGGCGCCCCGCCGTCCGGCGCCGGAGCCGAGCCGTAGGTCACCCATCCCGCACCGTGCTCCACGGCCGCGGACGGTAGCCGAACCGAACCGCGTCGTCAGCCGCCTTTCGCCCGGTCAGCCGTCCGAGGACTTCGACGTCCAGGCGCCCACCGCGCGGCCGGTCCGGGCGAAGACCTCCGACGCCCGTTCGGCGCGCAACGACACGAGCACACCCTCGGCCTCGGCCAGTGTCGTGGCCGGGTCGTCCTCTGCCACGAGGCGCCCGACGGCCCTCGCCCGCCGGCCGTCGACCGACTGAAGCTCGCCGGTGACCACGAGCGGGACCCCGAGGTGCACCGGTCGCCGGTAGATGACCGTGAGCGTCGCGGTCAGGCCGCCGTGGCCGGTGACGCGGGCCGACCGGGCCACCACGTGGTCCAGCAGCGTCGCGACGACGCCGCCGTGGACGAGGCCGGGCGGCCCCTCGTGCGGCTTGCCCACCGTGACCCGGCCGACGCAGCGGCCGTCCTCCGGAAAGTCCTCGACCGCCATCGGCGGCGACACCGGGCTGCCCGGCCCGTACACCGGGCTGTACCAGCGCTCGCCCGTCTCCGGGTCGTCGACCGACGCGATCTCGTGCACGTCCCGGAGGTCTGCCGCCAGCAGCTGGGTCACCTCCCTGGCCAGCAGGGCAGCCTTCTCGAGGTCGGCCACCGGCACCTCGGTGCGGACGGCGACGTCGACCAGCTCGCGCAGCGCCTCGCCCAAGGCCGAGACCGCCTCCCGACGGGCGGCCCGCTCCTCAGCCACGGGCCATGCCGGCCTCGCGCAGCAGCGCACCGCCGATGATCAGCCGCTGCACCTCGCTCGTGCCCTCGTAGAGCCGGAACAGCCGCGCGTCGCGGTAGAAACGCTCGACCGCGGTGGTGCGCAGGTAGCCCATGCCGCCGTGCACCTGCACCGCCCGGTCGACGGCGCGGCCGACCATCTCGGTGCAGAACAGCTTGGCCGACGACGGCCCGACCGAGGTGTCCTCGCCGGTGTCGTAGCGGGCGGCGACGTCGAGCACGAGGCTGCGGCCGGCCAGCAGCTCGGCGTGCATGTCGGCGAGCATCGCCTGGACCAGCTGGAACCGGCCGATCGGGGCGCCGCCCTGCTTCGCCGCGGCCGCGTAGGCGACCGACTCGTCGAGCACCCGCTGCGCCATGCCGACGCAGAGAGCGGCGATGTGCAGCCGCCCGCGGGAGAGCACGGTGAGCGCCTTCGCGTAGCCCCGGCCCTCCTCGCCGATCAGCGCCTCGGCCGGCACGTGGACGTCGTCGAAGAACACCTCGGCGGTCCACGCGCCGGACTGCCCCATCTTCTTGTCCTTGGGGCCGACGCTCACGCCCGGCGCCGACGTCTCGACGACGAACGACGAGATCCCGCGGCCGCCCTTCTCCTCGGGGTTGGTGCGCGCGAACACCATGAAGACGTCGGCGATCGGCGCGTTGGTGATGTAGCGCTTGGACCCGTTGATCACCCAGCCGTCGCCGTCCCGCCGGGCGGTGGTGCGCAGCCCGGCCGGGTCCGAGCCGGCCTCGGCCTCGGTGAGCGCGAACGAGCCGATCAGCTCGCCTGCGGCCAGCCGCGGCAGGTAGGCCTTCTTCTGCTCCTCGTTGCCGAACTTGGCGATCACCTGGCCGGCGATGCCGTTGTTGGTGCCGAACAGCGAGCGGAACGCCGGCGTCGTGTAGCCGAACTCGAAGGCGAGCTGCACGTCCTCGGACATGGTGACGCCGAGCCCGCCGTACTCCTCGGGCAGCGCGTAGCCGAACAGGCCCATCGCGGCGGCCTGGGCGCGCAGCTCGTCGGGCACGCGATCGTCGTCCTCGATCTGCTCCTCGCGCGGGATGACCTCCTCGCGCACGAGCTGGCGGACGGCGTCGCGGATCTGGCGGAAGTCCTCGGCGTCCATGCCGCTCATGGTGGCCCCTCCGTGGCGCTGCGGCCGCGCCGGGTCACGGCCCGGCGCGCGGTGGCCGGCTGGCGAACTCCTCCAAACACAACGGAGTCAAGTCATGACAATGTGTTGTGCCCAGGCAGTGGAACGGCATAGGGTCGGAAGCGGCTGCAGCCCACCGGCCCCTGACACAGCGCCCCGTTCGGAGACCCTGTGCCACTGCTCAACGTCGTCCTCGTCCCTGCTCCCGACCAGGTCGTCGTCCGCCTCACCGGCGACGCCGACCTCTCCACCGTCCCGCTGCTCTCCGACGCCCTCGCCCAGGCCGCCGGCCTCGGCACGCCGCACGTCGTGGTGGACGTCGCCGCCGCCCGCTTCTGGGACAGCTCGGCGCTGCGCGCGCTGGCCGACGTCAGCGCCGAGCTGGCCGGGACCGGCCGCGGCTGCCGCATCGTGGGCGCGAGCGCGGCCACCCGGAGGCTGATCCGCGCGGCCGGCCTGGGCGACGTCCTCACCCTCGACGGCCCGGTGTACCAGCGGGTCGCGCCGGAACCGCCCGCGCCGGCCGGGCCGGGACGGCGCCCGGCGAGCCTGCGCACGCGGCCCAGCCTGCGGCCCGCGCGCACCCCGGTGGGCGCGATCCCGCTCCACCGCTGGAGCTGACCGGCCGTGGAACGGTAGGAATGGCCCCGTGGGCGAGCTCGTCGTGCTGCGGCACGGGCAGACGGAGTGGAGCCGCAGCGGTCAGCACACCAGCGTGACCGACCTGCCGCTGCTACCCGAGGGCGAGGAACAGGCGCGCGGGCTGGGGCGCACCCTGGCCGGCCGGTCGTTCGCCGAGATCTGGGTCAGCCCGCGACAACGGGCCCGGCGCACCGCCGAGCTGGCGGGCCTGTCCCCGACGGCGGTCGACGAAGACCTCGTCGAGATGGACTACGGCGGCTACGAGGGCCGGACGACGAAGGAGATCAGCGCGGAGCTCGGCCAGGAGTGGTCGGTGTGGCGCGATCCCGTGGTGCCGGGGACGACGCCGGGCGAGACCCTGCAGCAGGTCGCCGCGCGGGTGGACCGGGTGCTGGAGCGGCTCCGCCCGCGGCTGGCGGACGGCGACGTCGCCCTCGTGGCGCACGGGCACGTGCTGCGCGTGCTCACCGCGCGCTGGCTGCGGCTGGGCCCGGAGGCGGGCGCGCTGTTCGCCCTGCCGGCCGGCTCCTTCGGGATACTCGGGCACGAGCACGCCCGGCCGGCGCTCACCGGCTGGGGACTGCGCTAGGTGTACTGACCAGAGACGTTGGTCGAGGGCGTGTGACCACTCGATCTGACTGATCGATCTTGTGGAGGGAGGACCTCCGGACGTGGAGTGGGGCTGCTGAAGGCACCCGCTCACCAACCCGGAGGTCCTCGTGTCTCACGCTAACGCTGCCCTGACCCCTCGTCACCGGCTGAAGCTCGGCCGCGCCGTGGTCGACGAGAACTGGTCGATCAGCTACGCCGCGGCGGTGTTCAACGTCTCCTGGCCCACAGCCAAGCGCTGGGCCGACCGGTACCGCCGGGGCGGCCCGGCGGCGATGCAGGATCGCAGCTCACGACCGCATTCCTGCCCGCGCCGGACGCCGCGGCCGGTGGTGCGCAAGATCGTGCACCTGCGCTGGAAAAAGCGCCTCGGCCCAGTCCAGATCGCCGACCGCGTCGGCCTGGCGCCCTCGACCGTGCACGCGGTGCTGGTTCGCTGCCGGCTCAACCGGCTCTCCCATGTCGACCGGGCCACCGGCGAGCCGATCCGCCGCTATGAACATGAGTACCCCGGCTCGCTGCTGCACGTCGACGTCAAGAAGCTGGGCAACATCCCCGACGGCGGCGGCTGGCGCTACGTCGGGCGCCAGCAGGGCAAGAAGAACCGGGCGGCCACGCCCGGCACGCCCCGCAACGCCCACCACAACCCGGTGATCGGCACGGCATTCGTGCACACGGTGATCGACGATCACAGCCGCGTCGCCTACGCCGAGACCCACGACGACGAGACCGCCGCCACCGCGATCGGCGTGCTGCGCCGCGCGGTGGATTGGTTCGCCGCGCGGGGCGTCACCACCCAGCGGGTGCTGTCCGACAACGGCTCGGCCTACCGCTCGCACGCCTGGCGCGATGCCTGCGCCGAGCTCGGGATCAATCTCAAGCGGACCCGGCCCTATCGGCCGCAGACCAACGGCAAGATCGAACGGTTCCACCGCACCCTGGCCGACGGCTGGGCCTTCGGCCGCATGTTCCTCAGCGAATCAGCGCGCCGAAAGGCACTGCCGGCCTGGCTGCACGAGTACAACCATCACCGGCCCCACACCGCGATCGGAAACCGTCCCCCGATCACGCGCTTGACCAACCTGTCCGGGCAGCACAGCTAGGACGCCCTCACCGGCTGCCAGCCGCTGACCGGCTGCTCGACCGCGGCGCGCGGCCGCGACGGGCGGCCGAACAGCCAGCCCTGACCGAGGTCGGCGCCGAGCTCGGTGACCGCGGCGGCGATCCGCTCGGTCTCCACGCCCTCGGCGACGACGACGGCGCCGAAGGTGTGCGCCTGCTCGACGACGGCGTGGATCATCGTCCGCGCGCCGTCCTCCGGGAGCTGGCGGACCAGCGCCTTGTCCAGCTTGACCACGTCCGGGCGGACCGCCGACAGCAGCGAGCGGCTGGCCCAGCCGGCGCCGACCTCGGCGAGGGCGACCCGGAAGCCGGCCGAGCGGACGTGCTCGAGCACCGAGTCCAGGTGGCCGCGGTCCGCGATCGCCTCTGCCTCGCCGATCTCGAGGACGAGCCGGCGGGGCTCGATCCCGGCGTCGTGGGCCGCTCGCTCGGTGCTGGCCAGGCAGACCTGCGCGCGGAACACCGAGCGCGGCGAGAAGTTGACGAACAGGTCGGCGTCGCCCAGCCACCCGGCGGCGCCGTTCACCGCCGCCTCGCGGCCGATGCGGTCGAGCCGGTGCAGCCAGCCGGCCGACTCCGCCACGAAGAACAGATCGCCGCCGGACACCTCGCGGCCGTCGACGATGCCGCGGAGCAGGGCCTCGTGCGCGACCTTGGCCCGGCCGTCCAGCGCCACGATCGGCTGGTAGACCGACCAGAACTCCGCCTCGGCCAGGACGCCGATCTCCACGGTGATGCCGCGGCGGGCCAGCTCGACGGCGAGCGTGGGCGCGTTGAGCAGCGCGGTGGCGAAGGCGTCATCGTCCGCCGGCGGGTCGGTCGCGACGCGGACCACCTGGGTCTCGGCGTCGGTCAGCTCGTGCGCCAGGCGGGCGAGGAGCCGGTCGAGCCAGCGGCCGCCGCGCTCGTCGACGATGTCGAGCATCCGCGGCGCGGCGTGCACCGACAGGCCCATCGCCCGCGCGGTGCGCGCGATCGCCGGGAGGACGTGGCTGATCGGGGTCGCGAGCAGGATCCGGGTCGCGCGGCCCGGCAGCTCCCATCGCTGGTCTTGCGCAGTGCCCACGAATCGAGGATGACCGATGCCCGACCCCTGTCCGGACAGGCGCGCGGTGCGGCAGGATCAGTTCCGGGCCGGGAAAGTTCCAACTCGGGCACAGACCTCTGGTGTTCCTGACTTAAGTGTCTAAAGTCTTGCCCCATGACCGCAGTTTCGACCCTCGATCCGCCCCGATCCAGCCGGGGTGGTCGCCCCCGGGACCCGAGCCGGGACGGCGTGATCCGGGCCGCGATCCTGCGGTTGCTCGCCGATGTCGGCTACGGCGCGTTGACCATGGACGCCGTCGCCGCCGAGGCCGGCGTGGGCAAGGCGACGATCTACCGGCGGTGGCGCACCAAGCAGGACCTCGTCGTCGACACCATCGCCGAGCTGAACCGCGAGGAGGCGGCCGCGCCCGACACCGGGTCGCTGGAGGAGGACCTCCGGGTGATGCTTCACCGGCTCGTATCGGTGATCAACGGGCCGGTGGGCGCGGCCACGCTGTCCCTGCTCTCGACCGTGCCGCACCAGCCCGCGCTGGCCGAGGCCTTCCGCACCGGCCCGCTGGAGGTCTGGCGCAGCGCGTTCGACCAGGTGTGGGCGCGCGCCGAGCAGCGCGGCGAGCTGCGGGCGGGGGTCAGCGGCAGCCTGTCGGCCGAGGCGACCAGCGCGCTGCTGGTGCAGCGGTGGCTGCTCACCGGCGAGCCGGTCGACGACGCCTACGCCGACCAGGTGCTGCAGACCGTCGTCCTGCCGCTGCTGAAGAGCGCGGGCGCGGCGACGGCCTGAGTCACCACCCGAGCGTGGTCGGCCCGCCCTTGAACGGGCCGACCACCTCGTCGGTGATCCACCCGCCGTAGAAGTCCCCCGGCTGCGGTCGCACCACCTCGCCGTCGACCAGCGCGCGATCGACCCGGCCTGGGTAGAAGGCGACGGCGCCGAGCAGGTGCTCGTAGCCGGCGGTCGGCTGCTCGTAGGACCACGCGACCGCGCGGACCCGCCGGCCGCCGACGACGGCGTCCCAGTAGGTGGCCTCGCCCTTCCACTCGCACCACGAGGTGCCCGCCGCGCGCTCGAGCACGCCCGCGGCGAGGTCCGCGCGCGGGACGTAGTAGACCGGCGGGTGGCTGGTCTCGCAGACGCGGACCGCACGGGTGGTGTCGGCGACGACGCGGCCGCCGAGCTCGACGACGACGTGCCGCGGGGTCACGAGAGCCGAGGGCGGGCGCGGGTAGTCCCACACCGACTCCTGCCCGGGCCCGGCGGGATGGGGCTTCACGCCCCCTTGTTCGGCGTCAGTCGTGGTTTCGGATGCGCCGGACGACGGCGACGGTCAGCAGCAGCCCGACCGCGCCGATGGTGGCCATGCCGACGGGGGTCTGCAGGAAGTTCTGGACGGCGGCCTGTCCCTTGGCCCGCAGCCGCGTGGGGCTGCTCCGGTAGACCAGCTGGTCCAGGGTCCCCGCGAGCGACTCACGGGCGGCGTCGATCTCCAGCTGGATCTGTCGAGGGTCGCGAGGCACGGCGACAGCCTGCCAGACGGCATTGCGTCCAGCGCGTCTGCGTATCTCAGCGGCACCCGTCCGGGCGAGTTCCTAGACTGCTGGTCACGCGGGAGTGGTGTAACGGCAGCCACGCCAGACTTAGGATCTGGTGCCTTCGGGCGTGGGGGTTCGACTCCCCCCTCCCGCACTCGGTCGTCGCCGGTCGCGCGACGTACGGACCCGCGTCAGCTGCGCAGCTGCCGCCAGGCCGCGGGGACGGCGGAGCCGTACGCGAGCCCGATGATCCGGAAGGCCTCGGTGCTCCGCGGCCGGTCCCGGCGCAGCCGCCGCAGCCGAACGGCAAACCGAGAATGCGGACGTGAGCCACGCGTCACCCGAACGTGTGCGTCCGCCCCGCCGGGACGACGAGGTGAGAGAGGCGGCCCCGCTGCCCTCCATCTCGAGCAGCGGGGCCTCGCCGCGGCGGTCCCCCGGGAGACCACCGCGGCTGCTCTTGTCCCCGTTGCCCTCCCGGAGGCCGCCCGTCTCCGGTCAGCGCTTCTGGCCGCGCAGCTCGCCGGTGCGGACGAGGTGGTCGGCGACGTCGCGGACCTTGGTGTTGGTGGTCATGGACGCGTGGGCCAGCAACTGGAACGCCTGGTCGGCGGTGACCTTGTGGCGCTCCATGAGGATTCCCTTCGCCTGGTCGATGACGGCCCGGGAGTCCAGCGCGGCCTGCAGGTTCCCGGCCAGCTCGCGGGCGCTCTCGTACTCCCGCATGTTGCCGATGGCGACGGCAGCATAGGGAGCGAAGCCCATGGCCGCCGCTCGGCTCTCCTCGTCGAAGGCGGCGGCCTCGCGGGCGTAGATGTTGAGCGCCCCCGAGGTGGTCCCGTCGATCATCAGCGGCACCGACAGCGAGCTGAGGTTGCCGCGCTCGGCCGCATGGTGCGCGTAGTCCGGCCAGCGGTCCTCGGTACGGGTGTCCACGATCTCGGTCAGCTCGTGGGTGGCGGCCGCGTGCAGGCACGGCCCGTGGCCGTGGCCGTACTGCACCTCATCGAGATCCATGGCCAGCTGACCGGTGTAGGCGACGGTGGCCGCCCGCCCGGGGGTGAGGACGGAGATCGATGCCTCGGGGTGGCCGGGCATCACCGTCCTGGCCGAATCGACCACCGCCTGCAGCAGCGATTGCATGGATTGCTCGCGCAGCGCCAGACGGCCGAGCCTCTCCAGGGCGGCGGCGCCGTCCCCGTGGGTGTCGGGTTGGCTGTCGCTGGACATGTCGCACTCCGCGGCGGGCCGCGCCCACTGTCGGACGCGACGACGCGAGCTCTCCTCGCTCGGGGCCGGAGCCTACGCCGCCGAGGGGGCGTTCGGGCCCGTCGTCAGGCCGAGCGCTCGGGCTGCCGGTCAGGGAGGTCGCCGGTCGCGGAGAGCTCCGCGGCGATGTCGAGGAGGCGGCGGTTGGTGCGGGAGGACGCCCCGACCAGCAGCGCGAACGCCTGGTCGCCGGTGAGCCGGTAGCGCTCCATGAGGATGCCCTTCGCCTGCCCGATCAGGTCCCGGCTGCTCACCGCTCGCTGGAGGTTCTCCTCCTGCTGGGCACCCGAGAGCGCGACGGCGGCGTGCGCGGCGAAGACCAGTCCGACGTTCTCGGACTCCTCGCCGAAGGCGTGCGCGTGGGAGGCGTAGAGGTTGAGCGCACCCAGGTTGTCGCCGTCGACGAAGAGCTGGAGGCTCAGGCTGCTGCCGACCCCGAGGGCGCTCGCCTCGCCGGCGAACCGCGGCCACCGGTCCTCGACGGCCATGTCGTCGATGCGCACCGTCTTCTGTTCCCACACCGAGCTCAGGCACGGGCCTTCCTGCAGCCGGGTCTGCGCGTCGTCCAGTCTCTCGGGGAGATCGCTCGTCGCCGCACGGGACTCCACCCGCCGCCGGCCCTGCACGTAGGTGATGCTGGCCTCCTCGGCGCCCGGCACGGCCCCGACGGCGCCCACGGTGATGGCATCGAGGGTGGCCGCGACGTCGCCGTGCTGACGCTGCAGCGAGCGCGCCAGCTGGCCCATGACCTCGCCGAGGGTCGTGATCGTCTCGCCGGCGGCGGCAGGGGCGTGTCCCCGCTCCCGCTGGCTCTGCTCGGACCTGCCACCCCGGTCGGGTTGGCTTTCCATTGGGCGAATCTAGACCTGTCAGGTGCCGATGAGCGCCTGGTTGAGGACGGCGATCAACTCGGTCCGGGTGACGATCCCGGCAAGCCGCCCGGCGTCGTCCACGACCGGCAGGTGACGCAGCCCGAGGTCGGTCATCAGCGACACCAGCCGGGCGACCGGGGTGTCGACGGCGACCGTGGTGACGGGGCTGCTCATCACCTTCGACACCGGGTCGAGGTCGACGACGTCGAGGTTGAACAGGTCGTAGACGGTCACGATGCCGACCACGCGCCGTTCCTCGTCGACCACCGGCAGCGCCTTGACGTGGTGCTGGTTCATCAGCAGGCGGGCCCGGTACAGCGACTCCCCCGCGCGGACGGTCTGCACGTCGCGGGCCATGAGCGTGCCCACCTGCAACTGCCCGAGCCGGCGGTCGAGCGCGTGCGCCTCGGCCTCGCGCACCAGCGCGAGGACGTCGCCGGGCATGACGTCGAGGCCCCGGTCGAGGCGGGCCATCGCCTGGCGGATGTCGTCGGTCCGCACACCGACCCGCTCGCTCGGTGCGGGATCGGTGCCGGCGGTCCGCGGCGCGGGCTCCGGGACGTGCGGATACGGCCGGCCGGTCAGGTTGTTGACCAGCGCGCCCACGGCCAGGAGCACGACGGTGTTGACGCCGACCGGCAGCACCGCGAAGGCGTACCCCTGCTCGGCGACCGCCGCGCCGCCCACGGCCGCGAACAGCGCGCACGCGCCGCCCGGCGGGTGCACGCAGCGCAGCGCCATCATCAGCGCGATCGCGACGGCCACCGCCACCGCGGCCGCCGTCGTCACGTCGTCGAACAGCCGGCCGGCGGTGACCCCGACCAGCGTCGAGACGACGTTGCCGACCAGCAGCGACCACGGCTGGGCGAGCGGGCTCGCCGGCGCCGCGAACAGCAGCACCGCCGTCGCCCCCATCGGCGCCACGATGAACGGCAGCGCCTCGGGGCCGCCCGGGAGGGCACGCGCGGTCAGCGCCGCCAGCCCGATCCCGGCCAGCGCCCCGAGCGCGCCGCGCAGGAACTCCGCCCGGCGATAGCCGATCGGGCCCGGCCGCAGCGACGTCCGCCAGGCCCGAAGGTCCGCGTGCACCTGAGCACTCCCCTTCCGTCGACGGCGGGACGGTACGCGGACGGCAACGGTTGGTGAGTGAAAAGCGCCGTCTCTCTCGAGCCGGCCGCCACCCGCCTTCCCGGGCCGGAACGGTGCAGGTCTGGCCACGCAGCCGCCCCTGGAGCCGGGCCACGGCGCCGCTCCGGAGACGCCGGACCGGCTCGACCCACTGCACGCATGAGTCCGCGCGGGGAGCCGACCGATGACCGCCTGTCGGCAGATGTACCTACCGAACGCGAGAGCGACGGATCCTGGTCACGGCCGCGACGGTGGACGCGGCGCGCCGAACAAGGAGGAGGACGCGTGCCGTCGTTGCAACTCGACCTTCCGCTCCGGCTGGACGCGGACGCGAAGAAGCACCTGGCTCGCGAGCTGGGCGCGATCTACGCCGAGGTGATGCAGGTCCGGACCGACATCATCACCGTCTCCATCCACGACCTCGGCCCCGGTGGCGTGTGGCGCTGCGGGGACGACGAGCCGAGCCCCGCCGGACTGGTCATGTGCGACGTGCGCGCCGGGCGGTCGGCCGAGACCCGCGGCCTCCTCGCGCGCCGGATCGTCGAGGCCTGCGCCCGGGCCTGCGGACTCGACGAACACCACCTCAAGGTCGAGTTCACCCAGCACTCCGGCGACGAGATGTTCCACCCGCACCTCGGCGGCTTCAACCAGGATTGGCACCCCGGGGAGCCCGGCGGAACCGGCTGAGCCCGGCGGGCCGGCCGTGCTCAGCGCGGGCCGAGCGCCTCGGCGACGACCGGCACCAGCGCGGCGAACGCCTGGCCGCGGTGGCTGCGGGCGTCCTTCTCCTCCGGCGGCAGCTCGGCCGAGGTGAGTTCGAGGCCCTCGGGCACGAACACCGGGTCGTAGCCGAAGCCGTTGGTGCCGCGCTTCTCGCGGATCACCCGGCCCCGCCACTGCCGCTCGAGCACGTGCTCGGCGCCGTCGGGGGTCACCAGCGCCGCGGCACACACGAACGCGGCGCTGCGCCGCTCGTCGGGCACGTCGGCGAGCTGGCCGAGCAGCAGCGCGGTGTTCGCGTCGTCGTCCCCGTGCCGGCCCGACCACCGGGCCGACAGGATGCCCGGCATGCCGTTCAGCGCGTCCACGGCGATGCCGGAGTCGTCGGCGACCGCGGGCAGCCCGGTGTAGCGGACCGCCTCGCGGGCCTTGAGCAGGGCGTTGTCGGCGAACGTCGCGCCGGTCTCCGGCACCTCGGGGTACTCGGGGACGTCGGCCAGACCGACCACCGCCACCCCCGGGACGGCGGACTCCAGCAGCCGCTGCAGCTCGGCGAGCTTGCCCTTGTTCCGGGTGGCCAGCAGGAGCTTCACCGGGTCAGCGCTTCCTGCTGGGCCTTCGTCAGCTCGGCACAACCCGCGACGGCGAGGTCGAGCAGCTGATCGAGCGTGCGGCGGTCGAACACGGCCGCCTCGGCGGTGCCCTGCACCTCGACGAAGCCGCCGTCCCCGGTGCAGACCACGTTCATGTCCGAGCCCGCGCGCACGTCCTCCTCATAGGCGAGGTCGAGGCGCGGCTCGCCGTCGATGACGCCGACGCTGACCGCGGCCACCGAGGTCACGAGGGCGTTCTTCTTGGCCAGCTTCTTGCGGTCGCCGAGCCACGAGACGGCATCGGCCAGCGCCACGTAGGCGCCGGTGATCGCGGCGGTGCGGGTGCCGCCGTCGGCCTGCAGGACGTCGCAGTCGATGGCGATGCTGTTCTCACCGAGCGCCCCGAGGTCGATGGCCGCGCGCAGCGAGCGGCCGATCAGCCGGCTGATCTCGTGGGTGCGCCCGCCGATGCGGCCCTTCACCGACTCGCGGTCGCTGCGGGTGTGCGTGGCCCGCGGCAGCATCGCGTACTCGGCGGTCACCCAGCCCAGGCCCGAGCCCTTGCGCCAGCGGGGCACGCCCTCGGTGACGCTGGCCGCGCACAGCACGCGGGTGCGGCCGAACTCCACCAGCACCGAGCCCTCGGCGTGGTCGAGCCAGTTGCGGGTGATCGTTACCGGGCGGAGCTGGTCGGCCGCGCGGCCGTCGGGGCGGGTCACGGGTGGCCAGCCTAGTTCGGCCGGCCGGTCACCCCGTCCGCGCGGCCAGGAAGACGTAGCGGTCGAGGCTGAAGAACCAGTCCGGTCCCTGGGCGCGCAGGTCCGCGGCCCACGCCTGCGCGTCGGCCTCGGTCAGGCCGTCCCGGCCGGCCACGAAGGCGGTGATCACGCCGAGGATCCCGGCGCTGTAGGACCGCGGCTCGTAGCCGACGTTGAGCAGCGTCAGCACGTGCACACCCCGCACCTCGAAGCCGGCCTCGCGCAGGCAGCCGGAGAGCCGGCGCGGCAGGTGCGGGTCGGCGAGGTGCTGGTCCCACGTCGTCAGCACCCGCCGGGTCCGGGCGTCGTCCCCGGAGCGCCAGACGATCGAGTCCCAGTCGGTGTCGAGCAGCAGCACCCGCCCGCCGGGGCGTACGACCCGGTGCAGCTCGGCGAGGGCGGCGGGGACGTCGGTGACGTACTCCAGGACCTGGGTGGACACGGCGACGTCGAAGGCGGCGTCGGGGTACGGGATCGCGGTGGCCTCGCCCTCGCGCAGCTCCAGCGTCGCGCCACCGGCCACGCTCGCCCGCCGCTGCGCGAGGGCCAGCATGCTGGGGCTGACGTCGATGCCGCAGACGCGGCCGCCCGGGCCGACCGCGCGGGCGGCCTCCGCGGCCAGCAGGCCGGGCCCGACGCCCACGTCGAGGACCCGCTCCCCCGGCTGCAGCGCGAGCCGCTCCAGGAGGCCGCGGCGCTGCCCCACGACGTCCTCGGTCGTGTAGACCTCCTCGAGGCGGCGGGAACCCTCCTCGTCGTACACGAGCACCGCGCCACTCTGGCACGCAGACCCTGGGCCCGGCGGCCGCCGGAGCGTCGCCCGTGCGGACCCGGCAGGATCGCGCCATGCGATCGGAAGTGCGTGCCGTGCGCACCGGCGGCGTCCCCTGCGTGGTCGACCTGACCGATGAGTGCGCCGAGTTCGTCTCCGCGGAGGCCGACGGGCTGCTGCACGTCTTCGTCCCGCACGCGACCGCCGGGCTGGCCGTCATCGAGACCGGGTCGGGCAGCGACGACGACCTGCTCGCCCAGCTCGACGAGCTGCTGCCCCGCGACGACCGCTGGCGGCACCGGCACGGGGCGCCCGGCCACGGCCGCGACCACGTCGTCCCCGCGTTCGTGCCGCCGTACGCGAGCGTGCCGGTCCTCGAGGGGCGGCTGATGCTGGGCACCTGGCAGCGGATCTGCCTGGTCGACACCAACACGGACAACCACACCCGGCACGTCCGCTTCTCGTTCCTGGCGGGGTGAGCTCCCCCGTGTCCCGCCGTCGCCTGGACAGGGCAGGATGCCGGACATGACCGAGAC
Source organism: Geodermatophilus sp. SMS 5-13 (assembly GCF_059428245.1). Classification (NCBI taxonomy): domain Bacteria; kingdom Bacillati; phylum Actinomycetota; class Actinomycetes; order Geodermatophilales; family Geodermatophilaceae; genus Geodermatophilus; species Geodermatophilus sp. SMS 5-13. Next base: position 1,327,392 of record NZ_CP165729.1, on the reverse strand, counting down.
CGACAGCGGCGTCCAGGAGGCACCGGCGCGCCTCTCCCCCGGCGACCCGGCGCCGGACTTCACGCTGCCCGACGCCGACGGCAACGCCGTCTCGCTGTCCTCGCACCGCGGCCGCCGCGTGATCGTCTACTGCTACCCGGCCGCGCTGACCCCGGGCTGCACCACCCAGGCCGTCGACTTCACCGCCGCGGCCGGTGAGCTCGCCGAGGCCGGGCTGGACATCATCGGCATCTCGCCGGACCCGCCGGAGAAGCTGATGCGCTTCCGCGAGAAGGAGAACCTGGGCATCACGCTGGTCTCCGACCACGACAAGGCGGTGCTGCGGGCCTACGGCGCCTATGGCCCGAAGAAGATGTACGGCAAGGAGGTCATCGGCGTGATCCGCTCGACGTTCGTCGTCGACGCCGAGGGCCGCATCGAGCGGGCCGCGTACAACGTCAAGGCCACCGGGCACGTCGCCAAGCTGCGCCGCGACCTCGGCCTGGCCTGACCTCTCCCCCGACGGCCCCGGGACCGGGGTGTCCCCCGGCCGGGGGTGTCCGGCACGATGCCCGGCATGACCTCTCAGATCGGCGTCACCGGCCTCGCCGTCATGGGTGCGAACCTGGCCCGCAACCTCGCCCGCCACGGCCACCAGGTCGTCCTGCACAACCGCACGCAGGCGCGGACGGACGCGCTGATGGCCGCGCACGGCGGCGAGGGCGACTTCGTGCCGACCACCACGACCGAGGAGTTCGTGGCCGCGCTGCAGCGGCCCCGCAGCATCCTGATCATGGTGCAGGCCGGCCCGGCGACCGACGCGGTGATCGACGAGCTGGTGCCGCTGCTCGACGAGGGCGACATCGTGATCGACGGCGGCAACGCACTGTTCACTGACACGATCCGGCGGACGAAGGCCCTGGCCGAGCGCGGGCTGCACTTCGTCGGCACGGGCGTCAGCGGCGGCGAGGAGGGCGCGCTCAACGGCCCGAGCATCATGCCCGGCGGCTCGGACGAGTCCTACGCGATCGTCGGGCCGATGCTGGAGAGCATCGCCGCGGTCGTCGACGGCACACCGTGCTGCACGCACGTGAGCACCGACGGCGCCGGCCACTTCGTGAAGATGGTGCACAACGGCATCGAGTACGCCGACATGCAGCTGATCGCCGAGGCCTACGACCTGCTCCGGCGCCGGCTCGGGCTCTCGCCGCGGGAGATCGGCGACGTCTTCGCGGGGTGGAACGAGGGCGACCTGGACTCCTACCTGATCGAGATCACCGCCGAGGTGCTCCGCCACGAGGACGCCGCGACCGGGCAGCCGTTCGTCGACGTCGTCCTCGACCAGGCCGAGCAGAAGGGCACCGGCCGGTGGACCGTGCAGTCGGCGCTCGACCTCGGGGTGCCGGTGAGCGGGATCGCCGAGGCGGTGTTCGCCCGGGCGCTGTCCGGCCACGCCGAGCAGCGGGGCCCGGCGCAGAAGGTGCTGCCCGGCCCGGCGGCCGAGCCGGAGCCGGTCGAGGACCGCGACGGCTACATCGAGGCGGTCCGCCAGGCGCTGTACGCCTCCAAGGTCGTCGCCTACGCGCAGGGCTTCGACCAGATCGCCGCCGGCGCGAAGGAGAACGGCTGGGACATCGACCGCGGCGCGCTGGCCACGATCTGGCGCGGCGGGTGCATCATCCGGGCCCGGTTCCTCGACCGGATCCGCCAGGCGTTCGCCGACGACCCGGACCTGCCCACCCTGCTGGTGCACGACTACTTCCGCGACGCGGTCGCCGCCGGCCAGGACGGCTGGCGGCAGGTGGTCGTAGACGCCGCCCGCTACGGCATCCCGGCCCCCGGCTTCGCCAGCGCGCTGGCCTACTACGACGGGCTGCGCGCGGAACGGCTGCCCGCCGCGCTCATCCAGGGGCAGCGCGACTTCTTCGGCGCGCACACCTACCGCCGGGTCGACCGGGAGGGCACCTTCCACACCTTCTGGGGCGCCGACCGCCGGGAGGAGCCGGCCTGACCTACCGCACCAGCATCCCGGCGTCGACCGGCAGGGCGACGCCGGTGATGTAGCGCGCCTCGTAGGAGGCGAGGAAGGCGACGGCGGCGCTGATGTCCTCGGGCTCGACGAGCATCACGTCGAGCAGGTTGGTGACGTCGTCGGCCGGCTTCGGCGGCTCGTGGTCGAAGCCGCCGCCGAAGAGCTCCTCGACGGCGGGGTTGAGCACCATCGGGGTGGCGACGCCGGTCGGGTGGACGGAGTTGACCCGGACGCCATGCGGCGCGAGCCAGGTCGCGAAGGTGCGCATCAGCCCGACGACGCCGTGCTTGCTCGCCACGTACCCGTCGTCGCCGCCGCGCCCGCTGCCGCCCCGGCCGGTCAACCCGAACACCGAACTGGTCAGCACGATCGCGCCGCCGCGCCCCTGCTCGATCAGCAACGGCGCGGCCGCCTGCACGGTGTTCCAGACACCGACGAGGTTGACCTCGAGCTGGTCGCGGAAGGCCTGCCGGGGGTCGGCGGCGCGGTCCATCAGCCCGATCCCGGCGTTGGCCAGGACGACGTCGAGCCCGCCGAGCTCGGCGACGCCGTCCCGCACGACCTTCCCCAGCGCCTCGGCGTCGCGGACGTCGACCTGCGCGGTGACCACCCGCCGGTCCTGCGCCTCCACCAGCCGGGCGGTCTCGGCGAGGTCGGCGGGGGTGGCCAGCTCGTAGGCGACGGTGGGAATGCCGGCGCACAGGTCGACGGCGAGGACGTCCGCGCCCTCGCTCGCCAGCCGGACGGCGTGGCTGCGGCCCTGCCCGCGGGCGGCACCGGTGATGAACGCGATCTTCCCGTCGAAGCGACCCATGTCAGCACCGACAACTCGGGGGGCCCGGACTCATCGCCATCAGTCGTGCCCGTGCTCGGCCCGGACGGCCGCGCGGGCCTCGGCGTAGCGCACGACCTCGAAGCAGATGAGCGCGACCAGGACGGCGGCCAGGACGCCCAGCTGGGCCAGCGCCGGCAGCGTGCGCACCGCCAGCGGTGCCAGCAGCAGGACGACGACGGTCACCGCGCGCGGCCGGTTGATCGACCCGATGTTGCGCTCGCGGAAGGCCAGGTGCGCCAGCAGGTAGACGGCCACGCCGGCGTAGAGCGCCCACAGCGGGGTACCCGTCAGCGGGTCGGCCAGCGTGTGGTGGCCGGTGTCGGAGACGTACTCGGCGACCTTCTTCAGGCCCAGGGCCAGGTAGATGATCCCGGCGACCATCGGGAAGTGCAGGTAGGTGTAGGAATCGCGGGCCAGCCGGACCCGCTCGGCGCCCTGCTTGCCGCGCAGCACCCGCTCGGCGACCGGCGCCACGACATCGAAGTACAGCCACCACAGCGCGACGCTGACGGTCAGCCCGAGCAGCCCGGCGACGACCGTGGGCACGGTGACCGGCAGGTCGCTCGCGCCGACGCCGACCGCGATGAGCGACTCCCCCAGCGCGATGAGCACGATCAGGCCGTAGCGCTCGGCGAAGTGCCCGGGCGCGGGCAGCCGCCAGCCGCCGCCGAGCAGGTAGACGCCCGAGTAGTCCACGAGCAGCGCCAGCGCCCACAGCGCGGTCTGCGCCGCGCCGCCCAGCACCGCCCCGACCACCAGCAGGACGGCGGCGGCCGCCACCGGCACCGCGGTGCGCAGCACCGTCCGCCGCAGGGCGGCGTCCCCCTCCGCGGCGATCACGTAGACCGCGAGGTGCCCGAGCCGGACCACCGCCAGGCAAGCCGCCAGCAGCACCGGGGCGCTGATGCCCCCGCCCTCGTCGCCCCACGCCTCCGGGATGGCCAGCGCGACCAGGAACAGCGCGGCCATCGCGAGGATCACGGCCGCGCGCACCACGCCCTCGTCGGCCCGCGCCTGGTTGCCCAGCCAGGCGTAGCTGCACCAGGCCCACCACAGCAGCGCGAGCAGCACGAGCCCGCGCAGCGCGCCGCGCCAGCCGAGGTCGTCGGCCATGAACGCGGTCACCTGGGTGATCGCGAAGACGAAGACCAGGTCGAAGAAGAGCTCCAGCGTCGTGACGCCCGAGCTCTCGCTCGTCGGCCGGATCCAGATGTGGCCCCGGCGCCCGGAACCGGCGGACCCGTGCGGCGCCGCCTCGGCCGTCACGGTCGGGCGGCGGCCCGCAGCCGGAGCCGAGCCGAGCTGTTGCTCTTCAGGGGCACTGCCCGGCCCGCGGCCGCCAGCCCCGCCTCGGGCAGGTCGCTGTAGATGGCCTCGTACTCGCCGGCCCGCACGAGGAAGGTCTCGTGCCAGATGCCGGTGCGCCCGTTCGGATCCCGCCGGAACCAGCTCAGCCAGGCCTCCCGGTGCAGCAGCTCGTCGTCCCGGGCGAAGGCCTCGAGGTGCTCGAAGCTGCGCCAGTACTGGACGATCGTGGCGAAGCCCATGCGGTAGCCGAGCAGCCCCTTCTCGGGGTGCGCGGTCAGGTAGTTCAGCATCGCCTGCATCCCGCGCCGCCGGCCGCCGAGGTCCAGGAAGCTCTGCACCGCCAGCCACGGCCTGTTCAGCCGCGCGCCGATGAGGAACACGACGAAGTCTCCGTCGATCTCGGCGGCGTACCGACCGCGGTGGATGCGGGCCATGGAGCTCTCCTCTCGTCCGCGCGCCCCGGGCGGACGCCGGTCATCGTGCGAGGAGTGCGCCGCCGGCCTCCAGAGGCGCTCATCCCCGGACGACCGGCCCGGCCGCCCCGCGGCGCGCCGGAGGCACACGGTCAGTCCGCTGTCGCGCTCGGACACGACCCCCGCCCCGGTCAGGCCCGCCACGTGCCCGGTCGCGGCTGGCAGTCCGGCCCGCACGGGTAGCCGTCGTCCCACGGGAACGAACCGTCGCGGTGCGGCCAGGCGAGCTGGTAGGCGGGCACCGAGAACTCCTCGGGGCGGTGGTAGAAGCGGTTGGCGCCGAAGAGGATGCCGCCGGGGTTCGGCAGCACCTCCACGACCAGGCTGCCCTCCCAGTCCGGCCAGGTCAGCCGCTCGCCAGCCACCAGGTCGCGGCCGCCGACGACCAACCGCGCCGTCCGGTCGAGGTGGTGGTGCGTCGGCTCCTGGCTCAGCCCCACGATCACGAGCTCCGGGTGGCCGAGGCCGAACAGGCCGGTCGTGTAGCCGAAGGCCGGCTCGTCCGGGCCCTCGCCCCGGACGTAGGTCACGGTGAAGCGGTGCTCCCGGATCAGCCGGGCGGTGTGCGCGTCCTCCTGGTCGAGCCAGGCGGTGAGCTGCGGATCGGTCGTCATGCGCGGAAGGGTGCGCGCGGGCACCGACAACCGGACCGGAGCCGATCCGGTTCTGTGGACGACGCCCGCCCCTGTGGACGGCCCCCGGCTCGCCGCCGTCCTGGCTCACGGCAGGACGTCCTGGCTCACGGTGCACGGTGAGCCAGGAAACGCTCGGATCAGCTCAGCTGATCATGTTGCGCCGCCCGCTTCCGGCGCTTGCCCTCGTGCATGGCCGCCACGCGGGCGACCGGGATGGTGTGCCCCTCCGCGACCAGGCCGGCCGGCAGCTCCTGCGGCTCCGGGAGGGTCGCCGCCCACGGGTCGGCGTCCCCGAGCCGGCCGGCCGCCGTCGTCACGGTGACGTCCCCCGGGCGGACGTCGGCGAGCGCGTCCCAGGCGACCGGCGTCGACACCGGCAGGCCTTGGCGGATCCGCGGGCTGTAGGCGGCCACGATCGTCGACGAGCCCGAGCGGGTGGAGTCGAGGAAGACGCGGCCGTGCCGGTCCTCCTTGATGTACGCCGTCGTCGCGAGCTCCGGGTCGTGCGCGGCGGCCCGCGCGGCCAGCGCCCGGGTGGCCGCGGCGACGTCCTCGGGGCCGGCCCCACGCACCGGCACCACGATGTGCACGCCCTTGGAGCCGCTGGTCTTGACCGCGCCGGCGAGCCCGCTGTCGTCCAGCGCCTGCCGGACCAGCCCGGCGGCCCGCACCACCACACCGAAGTCGGCGCCCTCCGGCGGATCGAGGTCGATCACCAGGCCGGTGGGCTCGGTCTCCGCGCCCGCCCGGAAGAACGGCACGTGGTACTCCACCGCCCGCTGGTTGGCCAGCCACAGCAGCGTCCGCCGGTCGTCGCAGAGCACCTGGTGCACCTCGCGGTTCGCCCCGAACGACCACACCGCGACGGTGCGCACCCAGTCCGGCGCGCCCTTGGACACGTTGCGCTGCATGAACGGCGCCTGCCCCGGGCGCACCCGCTTCACCGACAGCGGCCGCCCCGCCAGCTGCGGCAGCAGGCGGTCGGCGAAGGCGTCCACGTAGTCGACCAGGTCCCCCTTGGTCACCTCGAGGCCGTCGCCGAGCGGCGCGTCGAGGCTGCTCAGCGCGACGCCGTCCCGCTCCTCGTCGCTCACCGCACCTCCTCAGACGTCGTACGAGGCACCCGGCGCCACCAGCTCGGCCGCCGCGAAGACCGACCGAGCGTGCGACAGCTGCGCCTCCGCGTCCACCCAGGCCGGCACGTGCGTGACCAGCAGCCGGCCGACGCCCGCGGCCGCGGCGTGCTCGCCGGCCTGCCGGCCGGTCAGGTGCAGACCGGAGGGCTGGACGCGATCGCCGTCGGGATGCGCCGCTTCGGCGAGGAAGATGTCCGCACCGCGCGCCAGGTCGATCACCTCGGGGCTCGGCCCGGTGTCCCCGGTGTAGACCAGCGAGCGCCCGCCGGCGGTGAGCCGGATCGCGTAGCACTCCACCGGATGGGCGGTGCGGGCCAGCGCCACCTGGAACGGGCCGATCTCGAGCGTGCCGGGGCCCACCGGCACGAAGTCGAACACGTCGCTCAGACCGTCGCCGTCGAGGTCGTAGGCCAGAGCCAGCCGGCGCTCGGCGCCCACCGGCGCGTAGAGCGGCACCAGCCGCCGGCCCGACCGGCCCGAGTACCGGTGCCAGACGACGAACGGGGCGACGTCGAGGCAGTGGTCGGCGTGCAGGTGGGAGAGGAAGACGGAGTCGACGGCCGCCGGGTCGACCACCGCCTGCAGCGTGCCGAACGCGCCGTTGCCCAGGTCCAGCACCAGCCGGAAGCCGTCGTGGTCGACCAGGTAGCAGGACGCCGGCGACTGGGGGCCGGGTGCGCTGCCGGAACAGCCGACGACGGTGAGCCTCACGCGGCGCCCACCGAGGAGGCGTGCAGGACCGCGCCGACCTCCGGGCCGAGGAAGCGGCGGCCCAGCCGGGCGAACGGTTCCGGGTCGCCCGTGGCCAGGAAGACGTGCTCGGGCGGCGGGGCGTCCTCGTCGCGGAGCAGGTCGGCGCGGGTGAGCACCCGGTAGACGTCCTTGGCGGTCTCCTCGGCGCTGGAGACCAGCGTGACGTCCTCGCCCATGACCAGCGAGATCACGCCGGTGAGCATCGGGTAGTGCGTGCAGCCGAGGACGACGGTGTCGACGCCGGCCACGAGCAGCGGGTCGAGGTAGGACTGCGCCAGGCCGAGCAGCTGGCGGCCGCTGGTGACCCCGCGCTCGACGAAGTCGACGAAGCTCGGGCAGGCCGCGCTGGTGACCTGGATCTGCGGGGCGGCGGCGAAGGCGTCCTCGTAGGCGCCGCTGGTGACCGTGGCCTGGGTGCCGATCACGCCGACCCGGCCGTTGCGGGTGGCCGCGGTCGCCCGGCGGACGGCGGGCAGCACGACCTCCACCACGGGGACGTCGTAGCGCTCACGGGCGTCGCGCAGCGAGGCGGCGCTGGCGGAGTTGCACGCGACGACGAGCATCTTCACGCCGCCGGCCACCAGGTCGTCCATCACCGCGAGCGAGTGCCGCCGCACCTCGGCGATCGGCAGCGGGCCGTACGGGCCGTGCGCGGTGTCGCCGATGTAGCGGACCGCCTCGTGCGGGAGCTGGTCGAGGACCGCCCGGGCGACGGTGAGCCCACCGACCCCCGAGTCGAAGATGCCGATGGGGGCGGTGCTGTCGGGGCGGGGGCCGGCTGCCTGCGTCGTCCTCATGTCGCAGGTGAGGCTAGCCGTCGGCGTCGCCGGGTGCGGCACGGTCGGCAGCCCTGGCAGACCCGGACGCGTGAAGGGCCCCCTCCCGTCCTGGGAGAGGGCCCTCGTGGTGCAACGGCGGCGGGTCAGCCCGACAGCCTGCTACGCAGCAGGGCCTTGCCCTGCTCGGCGCCCTTGCGGCTGTCGGCCTGGGCCTTGCGGAACAGATCCACGACCTCGTTGTCCCCGTCGCGCTCGGCGTCCTGGATGTAGGTCTCCAGCCGCAGTGCGTTGCTCAGGCACTGCTCGGTGAACCAGACAAGGTTGTAGTCCTTGTCCTTGGTGCCGGTGACGCCGCCGGCCTCGCCCGTGGATGTCATCTGCGTTGCCTCCTCGTCTCAGGCGACTGCGGAGAGATGCGCCGATGCCGCGGCACCCGCGCACCGACTAGTGCAGCGCACCCGACGGGTGGGCGCCACTCACGCCCAGAGCTGGCCTTCGAGCTGCGCGGTCGCCTCCTCGAGCGTGCCCGCGTAGGCGCCGGTGGACAGGTACTTCCAGCCGCCGTCGGCCACCACGAAGCAGATGTCGGCCCGCCGGCCCGCCGCGACCTCCTTGTCGGCGATGCCGAGCGCCGCGTGCAGGATCGCGCCGGTGGAGATGCCGGCGAAGATGCCCTCCCGCTCCACCAGCTGCCGGGTGCGGTGGATGGCGTCCTCCGGACCCACCGAGAAGCGGGAGTCCAGCAGGTCGGGGTCGTAGAGCTCGGGGATGAACCCCTCGTCGATGTTGCGCAGCCCGTAGACCAGCTCGCCGTAGCGCGGCTCGGCGGCGATGACCTGCACCTCGGGCTTGTGCTCGCGGAAGTAGCGCGAGCAGCCCATGAGCGTGCCGGTGGTGCCGAGCCCGGCGACGAAGTGCGTGATCGACGGCAGGTCGGCCAGGATCTCCGGCGCCGTCCCGTCGTAGTGCGCCTGGGCGTTGGCCGGGTTGCCGTACTGGTAGAGCATCACCCAGTCGTCGTGCTCGGCGGCCAGCCCCTTGGCGACGGCGACGGCCTGGTTGGAGCCGCCGGCCGCCGGCGAGGAGATGATCTGCGCGCCGTACATCTCCAGCAGCTGCCGGCGCTCGATCGAGGTGTTCTCCGGCATGACGCAGATCAGCTTGTAGCCGCGCTGCCGGGCCACCATCGCCAGCGAGATCCCCGTGTTGCCGCTGGTCGGCTCCAGGATCGTGTCGCCCGGCTTGAGCTTCCCCTCCTTCTCGGCGCTCTCGATCATCGAGATCGCCGCGCGGTCCTTGATCGAACCGGTGGGGTTGTGGTCCTCGAGCTTGGCCCACAGCCGGACGTCCGGGGTCGGCGACAGGTTGGGCAGCCCCACGAGGGGCGTGCCACCGAGGGAGTCGACGAGTGAGGCGAAGCGGGCCATGAAGGGGGTCTTTCCGGGAGGGGGACGGGGGCGAGGGGCGAACCCCTCAGCAGCCGCCCGCGACCGCCGGGAGGATCGTCACCGAGTCGCCGTCCTTGACCTCGGTGTCCAGCGCGCCGGTGAAGCGGACGTCCTCGTCGTTGACGTAGACGTTGACGAACCGGTGCAGCTTGCCCTCCTCGGTCACGAGGCGGTTCTTCAGACCCGGGTGCTTGCTGTCGAGGTCGTCGACGAGCGCGGCGAGGGTGCTGCCGCTGCCCTCCACGGTCTTCGCGCCGCCGGTGTGGGTGCGCAGGATGGTCGGAATCCGGACCTCGATGGCCATGGGTTGCGGTTCTCCTCGGAAGGGTGGGGGCTCGCTGCGCAGAGTGCGCCGGCGATCCTGGCGGGTTGATCGGGGGAACGCCTCGCCGTCCCGGCTGATTCCGGACGGCGAGGCGGATCACTCGTCAGTCGTAGACGACGGTGGTCGGCGAGTGGCCGAACAGGTAGGACTCGACGACCTCGACGTCCTCCTCGCGGACCTCACCGTCGACGATGCGGAAGCTGCGGAACTCGATCTCATCGTCCACGAGCCCGGTCTGCTGCCCGTGGGCACGAGTGGAGACGAGCACGTAGTGCGCGTTCGGCTCGGAGGCGTAACTGATGTCCGTGCGGGAGGGGTAGGCCTCGGTGGCGGTGTGCGAGTGGTAGATGACCACCGGCTCCTCGTCCCGGTCGTCCATCTCCCGGTACAGCTTCAGCAGGTCGGCCGAGTCGAACTCGTAGAAGGTCGGCGACCGTGCCGCGTTGAGCATCGGGATGAACCGCTCCGGGCGGTCGCTGCCCTCGGGGCCGGCGACGACGCCACAGGCCTCGTCCGGGTGGTCCTCCCGGGCGTGGGCCACGATGGCGTCGTAGGTCGCGCGGTCGATGCGCAGCACGCCGCCAGTCTAGGTGGGCGTTCCGACGGCCCGGCCGGACGGCCCGGCCGGGCCGCGGGACGGCGCTATCCGACGGTGACCTGGATCTGCTGCATGACCGGCGCCCCGTTGACCACGACGGGCGGGTCCGCGCCCTCGACCTCGCCGAACTCGTAGGTGCCGATCGTCCCGTCGTCGAGGTGCAGCATCGGCCAGTAGGCCCCCGAGGCGATCGGTTCGTCGGCGGTGATCTCGACGTTCGTCGACGTGCCCTCGGGGATCTGGGCGAAGTAGTGCACCGGGCCGGGCTTGCCGTTGTCGTCCTCGTGCAGCGCGATCCACCCGCCGTCCGGCGCGCCCTCCAGGGTGACCGAGGCGACGACGACGGTGGTGCCGTCGCTGTTCTGGTCCTCGGCCGTCAGGGTTCCGGTCGCCGCGGCCCCCGAGGCGCTCGCCGACGCCGACGACGAGGCGGACGACGAACCGGTGTCCGCGGCGCTGGAGGTGGCCGCGGACGTGCTCTCGTCGTCGCCGCCCCCGCAGGCGGCGAGCGCGCCGGCCGCCGTGACGAGGATCGTGACGCCCAGCAGGAAGGATCGGGTTCGGGGCACGGCCATGGTGGCTCCTCCGGCGAGAGACTGCAGGCAGGGCGGCCGCCCGCGCACACAGGCGGTCACCAGGGGGTACGCGCGGGACCGGGGGTTCGGTTCAGCCGGGGACGGCCGGATACGGTGCGGTCTCGTGTTGATCGAGTCGCTCCTGATCGCCGGCGTGGTGGTGCTGCCCCTGCCCGCGATGGCGCTCGGGGTGCGCGGCGTGAGCCGGCGGCGCGGGCTGCGTGCCGAGGACCGCGCCTCGTTCGTGACGCTGGTCGCGCTGCGGGTGCTCGTCCTGCTGCTGGTGCTCGCCCTCTCGGGCATCACGCTGCTCTCGGCGATCGGCGCAATGGTCCGCGACCTGGAGCTGCCGAGCCTGGTCTACACGTTCTTCGGCCTCGACCTGCTGTTCGGCCTGCTCATCCTGCTCACCTTCGGCCGGCGCGACCGGCGGCGAGTGCGTCGACCAGCGAACCCTGCAGCGCGGTGAGCCAGTAGTAGACCGCCAGCTGCTGGCCCTCGTCGCCGGTGAGGTCCTCGGGCGGCTCGGTGTCCTCGGTGATCTCCAGCCGGGTGCCCAGCGCCAGGCGCAGGTCGTTGGTGCTGCGCAGCCAGGCGCCGGCCTGGTCGGGGTCGAGCCGGACGTCGCCGCCGTCCGGCGGCAGGGTCGCGCGGACGGTGGCCAGGTCGTCGGCCTTGCCGCTGCGCAGCGCCGACTCGGTCAGCTCCCGGTAGTCGGCGGCCAGCCGCGGGTCGCCGCGGTGCCCGTCGGGCAGCAGCCGGGCCAGCACCGGATCGTCGCCGACGTCCTCGGCATCGGCGGCCAGCAGCTGCTCGAGCTGGTCGAGCAGCAGCCCGAGGATGCCCGCCTCCGCGGGATCGAACCGGGCGACGACGTCCTCGCCCTTGCGCTTGAACGGTTTCATGAGTCCCGCTGGTAGCTGGCCCACAGCCCGTAGGCGTGCAGCCGGCTGGTGTCGTGCTCCATCCGCTCCTTCGGGCCCGAGCTGACGATCGCCCTGCCCTCGTGGTGCACCTGCAGCATCAGCTTCGTCGCCGTCGCCTCGTCGTAGCCGAACAGCTCCTGGAGGACGTAGGTCACGTAGGTCATGAGGTTGACCGGGTCGTTCCACACGACGGTGACCCACGGGCGGTCGAGTTCGGTCTCCTCGTCGACCGTGACGTCCGGGGTGCGAGCAGGCGCGAGCGGTCCGGCCACGACCCCACTCTAGGACGCCCGCCGTCCCCCGGACGCCGACGCGGCGTACCCCGCCTACGCTCCGGGACCATGCCGTTCACCGAGGCGCCGCCGACGCACCCCGCGCTGCTCACCGACCGGTACGAGCTGACCATGGTGGCCGCCGCGCTGGCCGACGGCACCGCCGACCGCGACTGCGTCTTCGAGGTGTTCGCCCGCCGGCTGCCGCACGGCCGCCGCTACGGCGTGCTCGCCGGCACCGGGCGGCTGCTCGAGGCGCTCCCCCGCTTCCGGTTCGGGGACGACGAGCTCGCCGCGCTGCGCGAGCAGGGCATCACCGACTCCCGGCTGCTGGACTGGCTGGCCGACTTCACCTTCACCGGCGACGTCGAGGGCTACGCCGAGGGCGAGCTCTACTTCCCCAACTCCCCCGTGCTGAGCGTCCGTGCCCCGTTCGCGCAGGGCGTGCTGCTGGAGACCCTCGCCCTCTCGGTGCTCAACCACGACAGCGCGATCGCGTCCGCCGCGGCCCGCATGGTGGCGGCGGCCTGCGAGCGGCCGTGCATCGAGATGGGCTCCCGGCGCACCCACGAGGAGGCCGCCGTCGCCGCGGCCCGGGCGGCGTACCTGGTCGGGTTCGCCTCCTCCTCGAACCTGGAGGCCGGCCGGCGCTACGGCGTCCCCACGACCGGCACCAGCGCGCACGCCTTCACCCTGCTGCACGACGACGAGGCGGCGGCCTTCCGCGCGCAGGTGGCCACCCTCGGCACGAGGACGACGCTGCTGGTCGACACCTACGACGTCGACCAGGGCATCCGGACGGCGGTGGAGGTGGCCGGCCCGGAGCTCGGCGGCATCCGGCTGGACTCCGGGGACCTGCCCACGGTCGCCGCGCACGCCCGCGAGCTGCTCGACTCCCTCGGCGCCACGCAGACCCGGATCATCGTGACCAGCGACCTCGACGAGTACGCGATCGCCGGGCTGATGGCCTCCCCGGTCGACGGCTACGGCGTGGGCACCTCGCTGGTCACCGGCTCGGGCTCGCCCACGATGGGCATGGTCTACAAGCTGGTCGAGCGCGAGGGCGTGCCGGTCGCCAAGAGGTCCGAGGGCAAGAACTCGGTGGGCGGGCGGAAGTCCGCCGTCCGCCGGCACGACGCCACGGGGACGGCGACGGCCGAGGTGATCAGCAGCGGGCGGATCGAGCCGCAGGACGGCGACCGCGACCTCGTCGTCCCGCTGGTGAAGGGCGGCACGGTGCTCAGCTCAGCCACCCCGGCCGAGGCGCTGGCCGAGGCGCGGGCGCACCACGAGCGGGTGCGCGCCGCGCTGCCGCCCGAGGCCTGGGCCCTCTCCCGCGGCGAGTGCGCGGTGGAGATCATGACCGCATGACTCGGGCACTGATCGTCGTCGACGTCCAGAACGACTTCTGCGAGGGCGGCAGCCTCGCCGTGGCCGGCGGCACCGCGGTGGCGAGCGCGATCACCGAGCACGTGCGCTCCTCCGGCTATGACCACGTGGTCGCCACCCGTGACCACCACGTCGACCCGGGCGGACACTTCGCCGAGCACCCCGACTTCCTGGAGACCTGGCCCGCGCACTGCGTCGTCGGCACCGGTGGGGTCGAGCTGCACGAGAACCTCGACCGCGGGCCGATCGAGGCGGTGTTCGACAAGGGCGAGTACGCGGCGGCCTACTCCGGGTTCGAGGGCCGGGCGGACGGTGTCCCCCTCGCCGACTGGCTGAGGCAGCACGGCGTGGACGCCGTCGACGTCGTCGGCATCGCCACCGACCACTGCGTGCGCGCCACCGCCCTCGACGCCGTGGGCTCCGGGTTCGCCACCCGGGTGCTGCTGCCGCTCACCGCCGGCGTTGCCGAGGCCTCCACCGACGCCGCGCTGGAGCAGCTGCGCACCGCCGGGGTGGAACTCGAAGGTCAGGTCCACCGCCCCTAGGGTGCCGCGTCGAGGACCTCGTCGCGGGTGAAGCCGAGCACCTGCAGGACGGCGTCGAGGTAGGGCTGGTTGAGCGCGGCGTGCGCCTGCTCGCGGACGACGGGCTTGGCGTTGAACGCGATGCCCAGGCCGGCGGCGTTGAGCATGTCCAGGTCGTTGGCGCCGTCCCCGACCGCGACGGTCTGCTCGAGCGGGATGCCGTGCTCCTCGGCGAACCGCGCCAGCGCCTTGGCCTTGCCGGGGCGGTCGACGATCTCGCCGACGAGCCCACCGGTCAGCCGCCCGTCGGCGACCTCGAGGGTGTTGGCCGCGGCGAAGTCCAGGCCCAGCTCCTCGGCGAGCGGGTCGGTGATCTGGGTGAAGCCGCCGCTGACGATGCCGCAGCGGAAGCCCAGCCGTTTGAGCGTGCGGATCAGCGTGCGCGCGCCCGGGGTGAGCACCAGCGCCGCCCGGACCTCGTCGAGCACCTCGACCGGGAGGCCGGCCAGCGCCCCGACCCGCTTGCGCAGCGACTCGGCGAAGTCCAGCTCACCGTTCATGGCCGCGGCGGTGATCCGGGCGACCTCGGCGGCCCGCCCGGCGCGGGCGGCCAGCTCGTCGATGACCTCGCCGCGGACCAACGTCGAGTCGACGTCGAGCACGATGAGCCGCTTGCTGCGCCGGGCCAGCCCGGCCTGCTCGACGGCGATGTCGGCGCCGGTGGCGGCGGCGATGTGCGCCAGCTCGGTGCGCAGGGCGGTGGAGTCCGCGCCGGAGACGGTGAGCTCGAAGCTGGTGACCGGGTAGTCCGACAGCCGCCGGATCGCGTCGATGTTGCCGCCCAGCGCGGCGATCGCCCGGGCCGCGCCGGCGACCGCGCCGGGGGGCACCGGCCGGCCGAGGACGATCACGTGGTGCGGGCGGCCGGGCCGCTCGGGCTCCGGGTCGGACGCCGGCTCGACGCGCACCTGCACGCCGGTGGCCGCCGACACCTCACCGGCCAGCCGGACCAGCCGGGCCAGCAGCGCGTCCTCGCTCTCCTGGCCGGCGCCGTCCACCGGCAGCGCGCCGACGACCACGCCGAGCACGAGCTGACCGTGGACGACGACCTGCTCGACGTCGACGACCACCAGCGGCGGCGTCCCGTCTGCCGGCCCCGCCAGCGCGCCGAACAGGCGGGCGGTGACGCCGGGGCGGTCGACCCCGGTCACGGTCAGCAGGGCGCGGGGGCCCTCGCCCGTGACGACGGCCGGGACCTGCGAGGCGGGGTGGAGCGACACGTCGTCATGGTGCCCCACGCGCTGCGCCGGCCCGGGCACCGGCTCGGCGCCGTCCCCTCACGGGCGGTCACCCACGCCGCGTCGCCGCGACCCGCGCGGTGTGCCGCGAGGGCGGCGACCACACCGCGAGGGTCGGCCACCAACGCGAACGCCCCGCCGGCCGACTGGCCGACGGGGCGTCGCGGTGCTGTGGAACTAGCTGGGGTCGGGGTCGTTCGGCCCCTGCCGCCGGCCCTCCGTGAGGCCCAGCTCCGAGGCGTACGGCTCGTGCCGCTTGCCGGAGTGCGCCTCGGCGTGCAGCCGCTCGATGAGGTGCGGGTAGTGCGCCTCGAACGCCGGCCGCTCCGAGCGGATCCTCGGGATCTCCAGGAAGTTGTGCCGCGGCGGCGGGGACGACGTCGCCCACTCCAGCGAGTTGCCGTGGCCCCAGGGGTCGTCGCGCAGCGCCAGCTGCCCGTACTTCCAGGACCGCACCACGTTGTAGAGGAACGGGATCACCGAGGCGCCGAGCACGAAGCTGAAGATCGTCGAGATCGTGTTCAGCGTGGTGAACCCGTCGCTGGCCAGGTAGTCGGCGTAGCGCCGCGGCATGCCCTCGTTGCCCAGCCAGTGCTGGATGAGGAACGTGCCGTGGAACCCGACGAACGTGAGCCAGAAGTGGATCTTGCCGAGCCGCTCGTCCATCATCCGGCCGCACATCTTCGGGAACCAGAAGTAGATGCCGGCGTAGGCGGCGAACACGACGGTCCCGAACACCACGTAGTGGAAGTGCGCCACGACGAAGTAGGTGTCGGAGATGTGCCAGTCCAGCGGCGGGGAGGCGAGCAGGACGCCGGTCAGCCCGCCCAGGAGGAAGGTGACCAGGAAGCCGAGCGACCACAGCATCGGCGTCTCGAAGGTCAGTTGCCCCTTCCACATGCTGCCGATCCAGTTGAAGAACTTGATCCCGGTCGGGACGGCGATCAGGTAGGTCAGGAAGCTGAAGAAGGGCAGCAGCACCGCGCCGGTGGCGAACATGTGGTGCGCCCACACGGCCAGCGACAGGAAGCCGATCGCCAGGGTGGCGAAGACCATGCCCTTGTAGCCGAACAGCGGCTTGCGGCTGAACACCGGGATGATCTCGGTGATGATCCCGAAGAACGGCAGCGCGATGATGTAGACCTCGGGGTGGCCGAAGTACCAGAACAGGTGCTGCCACAGCATCGGGCCGCCGTTCTCATCCGAGTAGATGAGGGCGCCGAGGTTGCGGTCGGCCAGCAGCCCGAACAGGGCGGCGGTGAGGATCGGGAACGCCAGCAGGATCAGGATGCTGGTGACCAGGGTGTTCCAGGTGAAGATCGGCAGCCGGAACATCGTCATGCCAGGGGCGCGCAGGCAGACGATCGTGGCGACGAAGTTGACGCCACCGAGGATCGTGCCCAGGCCACTCACGGCGAGGCCGGCGATCCAGAGATTGGCGCCGGCCCCGGGGCTGTTCACGACGTCCGAGAGTGGTGTGTAGGCCGTCCACCCGAAGTCGGCCGCACCTCCCGGGGTCAGGAAGCCGGAGACGGCGAGCATGCTGCCGAACAGGAACAGCCAGTACGAGAAGGCGTTCAGCCGCGGGAACGCCACGTCGGGCGCCCCGATCTGCAGCGGCATCACCAGGTTCGCGAAGGCGAAGAACAGCGGCGTCGCGAAGAACAGCAGCATGATCGTGCCGTGCATCGTGAACAGCTGGTTGTACTGCTCGGGTGAGAGGAACTGCAGACCCGGCCGGGCCAGCTCACCGCGCATGAGCATCGCCATCAACCCGCCCACCAGGAACCAGGTGAACGCGGTCGTCAGGTACATCAGGCCGATGAGCTTGTGGTCCGTGGTCCGCAGCAGGTTCGAGAGCCGCGACCCCTTCTGGGCCACATGAACCGGGCTGGGCCGGCTCACGATGGGCGCAGGTGCGATCGTCACAGCCGGAGCTTAGACGGTGGCTGACAGCTCGCCCGTCGGGTCCCTGGAGGCGCGCCGATGATCGCGACCGGGTCGTTACGACCCGGCGGCGGGCACACTCCCGGCATGCCGAGACCGACCGTCAGCCGCGCCCAGGTGCTGGCCTGGCGGCTGTCGGCCCACGGCCTGGCGGCCCGCCTGCCGGCGCGGCGCCGAGCCGAGGCGGTGCGCCCGGCCGGGTTGCGCACCGGAGGGCCGGACTCCGCCGTCGTCGGCTGGCACGCGCGAGCGGACGGCGTCCGGGCGGACGACGTCCGCGACGCCCTGGACGCCCGCCACTGGGTCGAGGCCCCGACCGCGCGCGGCGCCCGGGTGCTGGACCCGCGCGACCACGGCGCCATGACCGCGGGCGCGCTGCCGGTGGACGACGAGGCCCTCGTCGACCGCCTCCGCCGCCGGGGCGTGGCCGCCCGGCAGCACCCCGGGGCGCTGCTGCGGAACGGGGCGGACGCGGCGCGGACCGCGCTCGACGCCGCGCCCCGGACGCAGGGCCAGCTCTCCCAGGTGGTGACGGCCGCGCTGCCGCCCTCCGTCTCGGCCTTCTGCGCGCCCTGCCGGGCCGTGCACGTCGACACCGGGCTGTTCGCGATGGTCGGGCTGGCCGTCGGCTGGGTCCGCGCGGCCGACCGGGAGGACGGCGCCTTCGTCCGGCCCGAGCAGTGGCTGGCCGATCCGCCCGACCGGGATCCCGCGGCGGGCGCCGCGGCGCTGCTGGCCTGGTTCCTGCGCGCCCACTCCCCCACCACCCCGGGCGAGCTGGCGACGTGGCTCGGCCTGGGCGCGGCCGAGGCGCGGCAGCGCTGGGCCGCTGCGCCCGCGCTCACCGAGGTCGAGCTCGACGGCCGCCGCGCCTGGGTGCCGGAGGCCGACCTGGCCGGGCTGACGGCGGCGGAGCCGGCGGAGGGGATCCGGTTGCTGCCGCCCTACGACGCGGCGCTGGAGGGCCCGGACCGGGCGACGCTGGTCCCCGACCGGGCGCAGCAGAAGGAGGTCTGGCGGATGGTCGCCAACCCCGGCGTCGCCCTGGTCGACGGCGCCGTCTCCTGCGCGTGGCGGGCCCGCAAGCAGGGCCGGCGGCTGGACGTGCGACTCGTGCCGCTCGACGGCTGGCGGCCGGCCCACGGGCGCCGCATCACCGACGAGCTGGCCGCCGTCGCCGCGCTGCGCGGGGCCGAGCTCGGCGGCGTCGTCGTCGACTGAGGAGATCCGGCGCCCCGCGTCGAGTGGTTCGAGTGCCCCGGAGGCGAGCCGGTCGAGCTGAAGCAGCGGCTCGCGGCCGCGGTCGGCACCGACCGCGCCGCGTACACCGAGGCCACGTCCGCGGGAGGTCGCGACGTCAGCTGACCGGTGACCAGGTCGTGACGTCGACGGCCACCGTGACCCGCACCGGCTCCGGCAGGACGGCGAGGCGCGCCGCCAAGGCGCCCGGGGCGACGTGCCGCGCGTGCGGACCCATGCCGACGAGTGTGCGCACGGCCGCGTGCCCCAGCTCCAGAACCTCGCGGTGCCCGGCCGAGGCCACCGGCCGCAGGTGCGGCTCGAGCGCGGCCGCGGTGCGGGCGCCCTTGTCCGGGTCGACGCGCAGCAGCCCGAGCGGCGTCACCAGCTCGGCGAGGTGCTCCGCGGCGGGGGTGACCACGACCAGCCGCCCGTCGGGGCGCAGCACCCGCGCGGTCTCGGGGCCGTTGCGCGGCGCGAAGACGACGAGCACGCGGTCGACGGCGCCGTCCCGGACCGGCAGCCGCGCCCAGGTGTCGGCGACGACGGCCATCGCCCGCGGATGCGCGCGGGCGGCCCTGCGTGCGGCGTAGGGCGAGGAGTCGAGCACGATCCCGGCCGCGTCGGGCGCCCGGTCGAGGACGGCGGCCAGGTGGTGCCCGGTACCGCCGCCGAGGTCCAGGAGCGTCCCGGGCGGCCCGTCGGCGAGCACCGCCGTCGTCAGGGCCGCCGTGACCCCGGCGTAGGCGCCGGCGGCGAGGAAGGCGACCCGGTCGGCGACCATCTCGGCCGAGTCGCCGGACGGCGGCCGGTGACCCGGCGGCAGCAGGGTGACGTGCCCCTGCCGGGCCCGGTCGAACGCGTGCCCGGCGGTGCAGCGCAGCCCGTCGGCCGTCGCCGCCATCCCCGCGCCGCAGACCGGGCAGGCGAGCAGCGCAACCGCCCGTTCGGGCAGCGGAAACCGGGCCGACACGTCAGCGCGGCACGGTGTGGAACGTGACCTCGTGCAGCGCGCCGTCCGCGGCGACGGCGGTGACGAAGGTGCCGTGCGGCTGCCGGCGCCGGTCGGTCGGCGAGCCCGGGTTGAGCAGCCGCAGGCCGGTGGGCGCGGTGGTGTCCCAGGGGATGTGGCTGTGCCCGAAGACGAGGACGTCGGCGTCCGGGAAGCGGGCGGCGCAGCGCTCCTCCCGGCCTTTCCTGTCACCGG
This sequence comes from Geodermatophilus sp. SMS 5-13, assembly GCF_059428245.1. Taxonomy (NCBI): domain Bacteria; kingdom Bacillati; phylum Actinomycetota; class Actinomycetes; order Geodermatophilales; family Geodermatophilaceae; genus Geodermatophilus; species Geodermatophilus sp. SMS 5-13. The sequence goes on along the minus strand of NZ_CP165729.1, from coordinate 1,307,714 downwards.
TCTCGTGTACGACGGCGAGGTGGACTCCCTCGATCTCGGCCCGCGCCACCTCGGGCAGTCGCTCGCGGAGCGGGCCGTGGTCGTTGTTGCCGTGCACCGCGACCAGCCGGCGGGCGCGCTCCTCGAGCAGGTCGAGCAGCGCCACGTCGACCCAGTCGCCGGCGTGGACGACGACGTCGGCCGCCTCTATCGCCGTCCACAGGGAACGGGGGAGGTCGCGTGCGCGCTTCGGCACGTGCGTGTCGGAGATCACCACGAGCGAAACAGGCACGACGACATGCTCGCAGCCCGCTAGGTTCATCGATCGGCCGGCGACCCGGCCGTTCCGTAACCGCAACTGAGGACGACCCGTGACAGACCCCGCGCCCATTCCCTCGACTCCCGTCGCCGGGGACCCCGGCGAGCCCTATCCCCGGCGCTGGCTGGCCCTGGCGGTCATCGCCGTCACGGTGCTCATGATCATCCTGGACGCCACGATCGTGAACATCGCGCTGCCGTCGGTCTCCGCCGACCTGGAGATCAGCGCGGCGACGCAGCAGTGGATCGTCACCGCCTACACCCTCACCTTCGGCGGCTTCCTGCTGCTCGGCGGCCGGATCGCCGACTTCTGGGGCCGCAAGCGGACCTACCTGGTCGGCGCCGCCGGCTTCGCGATCGCCTCCGCCGTCGGCGGCCTGGCGGTCAACGAGGGGATGCTGTTCATCGCCCGCGCGGCCCAGGGTGCGTTCGGCGCGCTGCTCGGGCCGGCTTCCCTGGCCCTGCTGACGGTCCTGTTCACCGACGCCAAGGAGCGCGCGAAGGCGTTCGCCGTCTACGGCGCGATCGCCGGCGGCGGGTCCGCGGTCGGGCTGCTGCTCGGCGGCGTGCTCACCGAGTACGCCGACTGGCGCTGGTGCTTCTGGGTGAACGTGCCCGTGGCCATCGTCGCGATCGTGGCCGCGATCCCGTTCGTGCCCGAGAGCAAGGCCCCCGGCGACTCGAGCTACGACGTCCCGGGCGCGATCCTCGTGACCCTCGGCCTCACCTCGTTCGTCTACGGCTTCACCAAGGTCGCGCAGGCGGCCCAGGAGCACCCGACGGAGAACGCGTGGGCCAACGGCTGGGCCTGGTTCTTCATCATCGGCGGCGCCGTGCTCGTCGCGGCCTTCGTGCTCGTGGAGCTGCGGGTGAAGAACCCGCTGCTGCCCATGCGGCTGATCCTCGACCGCAACCGCGGTGGCGCGTACCTCACCTCGACCCTGGTGGGCGCCGGCCTGATCGGCGCGTTCTTCTTCCTGAGCCTGTACTTCCAGCTGGTGCTGGGCTACAAGCCGGTGGAGGCCGGGTTCGCCTCGCTGCCGACCACGCTCGGGGTGCTCGTCTCCGCCGGCGCCGCGAGCGCCCTGGTCCCGAAGTTGGGGCCGAAGCCGCTCATGGTGGTCGGGGGCCTGCTGGCCGCGGGCGGCCTGTTCCTCATGTCCTTCCTCGATGTCGACACGTCGTTCTGGGCGCTGGCCTTCCCCGGTGAGCTGCTCCTCGGCCTGGGTCTCGGGTTCACCTTCGTGCCGTTGTCGAACCTGGCGCTGGTCGGCGCGGGCGCGCACGACGCGGGCGCGGCGAGCGCGGTGCTGCAGGCGGTCCAGCAGGTCGGCGCCTCGATCGGCACCGCGCTGCTGGCCACCATCTCGGTCGCGGCGATCACCGCGTCGCTGATCGCGGACCCGAGCAAGGGCGTTCCGAACCCGGCGGCCCCGGGCACCCTGGTGCCCGGCCCGCAGGCGCTGACCGACGGCTACACGACGGCGTTCGTCTGGGGCGCCGTCCTGCTGCTCGCCGGGGCGCTGGTCTCCGCCGTCCTGGTCAAGGCGACCAAGGAGGACCTGCCGGCCGAGGGCGACGCCCTGGTCCACGCGGGCTGAGCTCGCCGGCGGCCGTCGCCACGATCAGCTCAGCTCACCGGAGCGCGTCCTGGCTCACCTCGCACGGTGAGCCAGGACGCGCTGCGGTGAGCCAGGACGGCGCCGGCGCGGCGCGGGTGGTGACCACACCCAACGGGTGGTCGTCGTCCGCCACGGGTCAGCTCGTGGGCTGACGGCGCTCAGCCGCGGTTCTGGGCGGCCATCGCCCGCAGCCGGGCGTTGTAGGCCTCGAGCTCGGCGTCGGCGTCCCGCTCGGCCTGGCGGTCCAGCCGGCGGCCGCGGCGTTCCTCCGACCCGGCCCACGAGAAGAAGACGATCGCCAGCACGACCACGTTGGGCAGCTCGGCGAAGGACCACGCGATGCTGCCGGCGGTGCCCTGGTCGGCCAGCAGGTCCACCCCCCAGGACGCCGGCGGCGCGGCGAAGGAGCCGACGACCAGCGACCCGGCCATCATGATCGCGACCCCGAAGAAGGCGTGGAACGGGATCGGGACGAGCAGCTCCAGCATCCGGCCGGGATAGCCCAGGGTCCGCGGCCACGGGTCCTGGCCGAGGATCGGGCCGAAGAACAGCAGGCCGGTGACCAGGAAGTGGGCCAGCATGAACTGGTGGCCGAGCGAGTTGGCCATCAGGTCGTCGAAGATCGGCGTGAAGTAGACGCCGTAGAGGCTGCCGAGGAACAGCGGCACCGTGAAGAACGGGTTGGCGAGGAACCGGGCGACCCGGCTGTGCAGCGCCTCCAGCAGCAGCGCCCGCGGCGCCCCCGCGGTGCCCTTGCCGCGCGGCAGCGCCCGCAGCGCGAGCGTCACCGGCGAGCCGCAGAGCAGCAGCAGCGGCACGATCATCGACAGCGCCATGTGCTGGACCATGTGCACGCTGAACAGCACCATGCCGTAGCCGGACAGCCACGTGCCGGTGACCGCGAACAGGCACACCGCGCCGGCGACGAAGGACGCCGTCCGCCACCACGGCCAGGGCACGCCGGAGCGGCGCAGCCGCACGACGCCGACCAGGTAGAGGACGAGCGCGGCGATGCCGGCGAACGCCAGCAACGACCAGCCGTCGAGGTGTGGCAAGAACATCCGGCCCCACGTGGGCGGCTCGTCGGGCATCCACATGCCCGAGTGGTCCGCGTGCTGCACCGACGCCTCCTGCCGTGCCGATCAGTTGTGCGTCCCCACTGTCCCACCGAGGGACGTCAATCGTGGACGGGCGCCTCGTGCTCGGCGTGCGTCTCCGCCTCGAGCTGGAAGGTGCAGTGGCCGACGTCGAAGTGGTCGCCGAGGCAGGCGCAGAGCGCGTCGAGCACCCGCCCGCCGTGCCCGGCCTCGAGCGCCTCGTCGGTGACGACGACGTGCGCGGAGAGCACCGGCAGCCCCGAGGTGATCGTCCAGGCGTGCAGGTCGTGCACGCCGAGGACGCCCTCGACCCCGAGGATGTGCGCGCGGACGTCGTCCAGGTCGACTCCCCGCGGCGCCGCCTCGAGCAGCACGTCGAGGGCCTCGCGGAGCAGGTGCCAGGCCCGCGGCAGCACGAGGACGGCGATCGCCAGGGAGGCGAGCGCGTCGGCGTAGGTCCAGCCCGTCGTGGCGATGATCACGCCGGCGACGAGGACGGCGACCGAGCCGAGGGCGTCGCCGAGCACCTCGAGGTAGGCGCCGCGCACGTTGAGCGACTCGGTGCGGCCCCGGTGCAGCAGCGCGAGGGCGATCAGGTTGACCAGCAGGCCGACGCCCGCGACGGCGAGCATGAGTCCCGAGCCGATCTCGGTGTCCTCGCCGATGCGCAGGATCGCCTCGACCAGCACGTAGCCGGCGACGCCGAGCAGCAGCAGCCCGTTGGCGACGGCGGCGAGGATCTCGATCCGCTGCCAGCCGAAGGTCCGCCGTCCCCGGGCGGGTCGCTGGGCGAGGGTCACCGCGCCGAGCGCGAGCGCGATGCCCGCAGCGTCGGTGGCCATGTGGCCGGCGTCGGCGAGCAGCGCGAGCGACCCGGACAGGACGGCGCCGACGACCTCCGCGACGAGCACCCCGAGGGTCAGCACGAGGACGACGAGCAGGCGCCTGCGGTGCGCGGCGCCGGCGGTGCCGCCGTGGGCGTGGGCGGCGTGGTCGTGCCCCATCAGGCGGCCTCCCTCCCTGCCCACTGCACACCGCGCAGTGTGCCCGACGCGCGACGCCCCCGGCCGGATCGATCCGGCCGGGGGCGTCGTCGGGCGGTCGCGCGGATCAGATCTGGACGCCGCGGTCCCGCAGCCACGGGATCGGGTCGATCTTCGTGCCGTTGATGCCGCCGACGTGCACCTCGAAGTGCAGGTGCGGGCCGGTGGACTGGCCGCGGTTGCCGAGCAGCGCGATCGTGTCGCCGGCCTTCACCACCTGGCCGGGCTGCACGAGGATCTGCTCCATGTGGCCGTAGACGGTCACGTCGCCGTTCTCGTGCTGGATGTAGACGGCCAGCCCGAAACCGCTGGCCGGACCGGCCTCGAGGACGACGCCGTCGGCCGCCGCGTACTCCGGGGTGCCGATGGGCGCCGCCAGGTCGATGCCGGCGTGCAGTGTGCCCCAGCGGGACCCGAAGCCGCTGCTGAGCCGCGCCCCGGTGACCGGCAGGACCGCCTTGGGCCGTGCCGCCTCGGCGATGGCCGCCGCGGCCACCCGGTCCGCCTCCTGCTGGGCCGTCACGGCGGCGTTCTGCTCGGCCTCGCGGGTGGCCCGGCTGGCGGCGAGCTCGGCCAGCCGGTCGGTGTCGTGGGCATCGGGGGCGAGCGCCGTCTGCTGCGAGGAGAGGCCGAGCTCGGCGGCGACGCTCATCGAGTGGCTGGGCTGCTCGGCGGGGTCGGCCTGAGCGGCGGAACCCGCGGAGACCGCGCCGACGCCGATCGCGCCGATCAGGGCGGCGGCGAGGTACATCGCCGGACGGCGTCGCAGCCGGCTCCAGCGACCGGGCGCCGAACCGGTGGCGGGCTCGATCTCCTTGACGACGACGTCGGCGGGGGCCTCGGTCAGCTCCTCGACGACGGCGAGGCTGCGGGCCTCCTCGGCGGCGACGAGCGCCGCGGTGTCCGCGAGGTCACGGACGGTCCTCGCGGCGGCCACCGCGACGACCTCGGGTGCCGGCTCGGCCGCGGCGGGGCGCGGGCTCGGGGTGGGCCGGGGCCGGGGCGTGGGCCGGGGCCGGGGCCGGGGCGCCTCGGCGGCCGGGGTGGCGGCGGGCTTCGCCGTCGCGGGCTTCGCCGTCGCGGACCTGGCGGTCTTCGCGGTCGCGGCCTTGGTCGTCGCCGCCTTCACGGCCTTCGCCACCGCGGGCTTCGCCGTCGCGGCCGTGGCCGTGGCCGCCTTCGCGGCCTTCGCCGCCGTGGGCTTCGCGGTCGCGGCGACCTTGGTGCCGGCCGTGCGCGTGGCCTCGGCCGCCGACCGCGCCGCGCCGGCGGCCTTGGTCACCGTCGCTCTGGCCGTCGCGCGTCCGGGAGCCGAGGCGCCCCCGGCCGGCCGCGCCTGCCGCTGGCGCGGCTTCGAGGCGCTCCCTGCTGCCTTCTCCCCTGCGCGGGCGGCCGGCCGCCGCCGGGTCCGCGTCCCACCGGCTGGAGCGAGGGATGATCCGCCGCGCGTGCTGGGCCGCGGGCCCTCGTCGAGAAGGTGGTCGTGGTCGAGCGAGCTCATGCACCTGGCTTCCGTCGGCGGACAGGACAAGGCCTCGGGGAGGAGGCGGTGGAGCCCGCCGCGCTGCGGGCGGGAGCCATGTAAACATGCCGTGACCTGTTCGTGACCTGACCGGCCTGGGTATAGGCCCTTAAATGGTGGCCGTCGTCACAAAGGCCCATCGATGTCGTTCGGCGGACTGTCGCTGCTACAGCGACAGAGAGTCACGGACACGCCGCCTGAGAACGATTCAGAGCGCGACCCGGGTCACGAAGGGGCAGGAGGCCCTCTCGACAGCCCCTTTCGGGCCCCTATCGAGGGAGACGCCTTCATGCGCGCAGTCACCTGGCACGGTCGTGCCGACGTTCGAGTCGAGACCGTTCCGGATCCGATGATCGAGGAGCCCACCGATGTGATCGTCGAGATCACCTCGTCCGGGATCTGCGGCTCCGACCTGCACCTGATCGAGGTCATGGCGCCGTTCATGACCGTCGGCGACGTGATGGGCCACGAGCCGATGGGCGTCGTCCGCGAGGTGGGCTCCGAGGTCACCGCGCTCAGGCCCGGCGACCGCGTCGTCGTCCCCTTCAACATCTCCTGCGGCACCTGCTGGATGTGCTCGCAGGGCCTGCACTCGCAGTGCGAGACGACCCAGAACCGCGACCAGGGCTTCGGCGCCTCGCTGTTCGGCTACACCAAGCTCTACGGGCAGGTGCCCGGCGGCCAGGCCCAGTACCTGCGGGTGCCGTTCGGCAACACGCTGCCGATCAAGGTGCCCGACGGCCCGCCGGACGACCGGTTCGTCTACCTCTCCGACGTCCTCCCCACGGCCTGGCAGGCCGTGCAGTACGCCGGCATCCCGGAGGGCGGCAGCGTGCTGGTGCTCGGCCTCGGCCCGATCGGAGACATGAGCACCCGCATCGCCCAGCACCTCGGCGCCGGTCAGGTGTTCGGGGCGGACGACGTCCCCGAGCGGCTGGCGCGGGCCCGGGCACGTGGCGTCTCCACGATCGAGACGACGAAGCAGGACGAGGTGGTCGCCGCCGTCCGCGACGCGACCGACGGCCGCGGGCCGGACGCGGTGATCGACGCGGTCGGCATGGAGGCGCACGGCTCGCCGCTGGCCAGCATCGCGCAGAAGGCGACCGCGATCGTGCCCGACGCGATCATGGAGAAGGTCATGCAGGTGGCCGGCATCGACCGGCTGGCCGCGCTGAACACCGCGATCGAGGCGGTCCGCCGCGGCGGCACGATCTCGTTGTCCGGTGTCTACGGCGGAGCCACCGACCCGCTGCCGCTCATGCGCATGTTCGACAAGCAGATCCAGCTGCGCATGGGCCAGGCCAACGTGTGGCGCTGGATCCCCGAGATCCTGCCGCTGGTGGAGGCCGAGGACTTCCTGGGCGTGGAGAGCTTCGCCACCCACCACGTGCCGCTCGAGGAGGCGCCGCAGGCGTACATGAACTTCCGCGAGAAGAAGGACGGTGCGGTGAAGGTGCTGCTCAAGCCGTGAGGCACGGCGCCCGGGCCGGGTTTTCCCGGCCCGGGCGCATGGCGGGGCCCGGCGGGGGCAGGTGTGGAGCATGACCGTCACCGCGGAGAAGTCGGGCCAGTTCCCCCTCGGGGACCACAAGGTGCACCGCATGGGCTACGGCGCCATGCAGCTGGCCGGCCCGGGCGTCATGGGTCCGCCGGCGGACCGGGCGGGCGCCGTCGCCGTCCTGCGGCGTGCGGTGGAGCTGGGCGTGGACCACATCGACACCAGCGACTACTACGGGCCGCACGTGACGAACGAGATCATCCGCGAGGCGCTGCACCCGTATCCGGAGCACCTCACGCTCGTCACCAAGGTCGGCGCCCGGCGGACCCCCGACGGCCACTGGCCCGAGGCGCTCACCCCCGACGAGCTGCGCCAGGCGGTGCACGACAACCTCGACCGGCTCGGCGTGGACGCGATGGACGTCGTCAACCTGCGGATGCCGGGCTTCGAGGCGCCGGTGCAGCGATCGCTCGCCGAGCCGTTCGAGACCCTCGCCGAGCTGCAGCAGCAGGGGCTGATCAAACACCTGGGCGTGAGCAACGTGACGACGCAGATGTTCGCCGAGGCACAGGCGATCGCGCCCGTCGCGTGCGTGCAGAACCACTACAACCTGGTGCACCGGGACGACGACCCGCTGATCGACGCCCTGGCCCGCGCGGGCCTCGCCTACGTGCCGTTCTTCCCGCTCGGCGGGTTCACCCCGATCCAGTCGGCCGCGCTGGAGACGGTGGCCCGGCGCCTGGAGGCCACGCCCATGGAGGTCGCGCTGGCCTGGCTGCTGGCCCGCTCCCCCAACATCCTGCTCATCCCCGGCACCAAGTCGATCGCGCACCTCGAGGAGAACCTGCGGGCGGCGGCGCGCGAGCTGGGCCCGGTCGAGCTCGCGGAGCTCGACCGCATCGGCGGCACCGGCGAGCCCGACATCGACCTCTGACTCCCTGCGCTTTATCGCGATAAAGCGCGCGTGCTTGATCGCGCGAAAGCGCGCGTGCTTGATCGCGCGAAAGCGCGCGTGCTTGATCGCGGTCAGGACCGGCTCGGCGCGCCGTCACCTCACCCCAGGACCCGGTCGAGGTGGTCGTTGCCCAGCAGTCGCGTGGGGTCGAGCCGGTCGCGGACGGCGGTGAACTCGCCGAACTGCGGATACCGCTGCCGGAGGACGCCGGCGTCCAGGCCGTGCAGCTTCCCCCAGTGCGGCCGCCCGCCGACCTCGCCGGCGATCTTCTCGAGGGTCTCGAACCAGCGGCCGGGATCGGTGTGCGCCGGCACGTGCGCGGCGATGTAGGCGCTGTCGCGACCCGAGGCGGTCGACAGCGGGATGTCGTCGGCGGCGGCCACCCGCACCTCGACCGGGAACGCCTCGCGCCAGTCGCTCGCCTCGTGCGCGCGGCGCAGCTCGCCGAGGACGGCGGGGGCCTCGGCGCGCGGCACCGCGTACTCCATCTCCAGGAAGCGGACCCGGCGGCGGCTGACGAAGACCCGGTGGGCGTGGTCGGTCCAGGTGCGCGGCGTCAGCGCCCTCGCCGACAGCCGCGCCAGCGGGGGCACCAGCGCCGGGACACGCTTGCCGGCGGCGATCACGCCGGCGAAGGCGGCGTTGGAGAGGACCTCGTCATCCCACACGGCGCGCCAGCGCGGCAGGGGGTCCAGCCCGTCGGCCAGCGGCACGCGGGTGTTGCACTTGATGAGGACGGCGTCGGTGTGCGGGAACCAGTAGAACTCGACGTGGTCGCTGCCGGTCATCAGCTCGTCGAACTCGGCCAGGGCCCGGGTGAGGGTGCCGGGGCCCTCGACTGCGCGCAGCGCGAACGCCGGCTCCGCCTGCAGGGTCAGGGCGGTGACCACGCCCAGCGCGCCCAGGCTGATCCGTGCGGCGGAGAAGACGTCGGCGTGGTGCCCGGCGTCGCAGCGCAGCACCTCCCCGGCGGGTGTCACGAGCTCGAGCTCGCGGACCTGGGTGGCCAGCCCGCCGACGCGCGCGCCCGTGCCGTGGGTCCCGGTCGCCAGGGCGCCGGCGACCGTCTGGCGGTCGATGTCGCCGAGGTTGGTCAGTGACCAGCCCTGGCGGGCGAGCTCGGCGTTGAGCCGGTGCAGCGGCGTCCCGGCGCCGACGGTGACCAGCCCGTCGTCGGTGATCTGCCTGATCCCCACCAGCTGGTCGGTGACGAGCTGCACGTCCTCGGGCCGGCCGATGCCGGTAAAGGAGTGGCCGCTGCCGATCGGGCGCACCCGCCGGCCGTGTGCGGCGGCCCGGGTCAGCACGTCGGCGACCTCGTCGGCCGAGGAGGGGCGGACGACGTCCACGGTGGCCTGCTGGTTGCCCGCCCAGTTCCGCCAGCGGGTGCGTTCACCGCTCGGGCCGGCAGGTTCTGCTTCCTGCTCCACGGCGCCGCACTCAACACGGGTTCCGTGTCCGCGGTCAACGGGTTGACCAGGCGTGATCGAGCCAGCACGCTGCCCCGACATGGTCACCTCGACGCCCGCGGAGGTCGCGCCGCGTGCGGAGCGGCAGCGGCTGGACCGCGCGACCGCCGACCTCGACCCGCCGTTCGCGGTCGTCGACTTCGACGCCCTGGACGCCAACGCCGGGGACCTGGTGCGGCGGGCCGGCGGCAGGCCGGTGCGGGTGGCGAGCAAGTCGGTGCGCTGCCGCGCGGTGCTGCGGCGGGTGCTGGCCGGGCCGGGGTTCGCCGGCGTCCTCGCGTACACGCTGCGCGAGGCGCTGTGGCTGGCCGGTGGGGACGACCCGGTCAGCCGGGACGTCGTGGTCGGCTACCCGACCGCCGACCGCGCCGCGCTGCGCCGGCTGGCCGGCGACCCGGAGGCCGCCGCGCGCGTCACGCTGATGATCGACTCGGTCGAGCAGCTCGAGTTCGTCGACGCCGTGGTCGCCCCCGGCGCGCGCCCGTCGTTGCGGATCTGCCTGGACCTCGACGCCTCCTGGCGGCCCGCCGGCGGCCGCGTGCACGTGGGCGCCCGTCGCTCGCCGGTGCACGCCCCGCCGACGCGGCCGCCCTGGCGCGGGCGGTGGCGCAGCGGCCCGGGGTCCGGCTGGTCGGCGCCATGGCCTACGAAGCGCAGATCGCCGGCGTCGGGGACGCGCCGCCCGGGCGGCCGCTGCGCGGCTCCGCCGTCCGTGCCATGCAGCGGCTCTCCGGCCGGGAGCTCGCGGCCCGTCGCGCCGAGGCGGTCGCCGCGGTCCGCACCGTGGCCGACCTGGAGTTCGTCAACGGCGGCGGCACCGGCTGCCTCGAGCGGACCGCCGCCGAGGACGCCGTGACCGAGGTGGCGGCCGGTTCGGGGCTCTACTCCCCCGGCCTGTTCGACGGCTACCGCGCCTTCCGCGGCCGGCCGGCGGCGCTGTTCGCGCTGCCGGTCACCCGCCGCCCGGCGCCGGGGCTGGTCACCGTGGCCGGCGGCGGGTGGATCGCCTCGGGTCCGCCGGGCGCCGACCGGGTGCCGGTCCCGACCCACCCGGCCGGGCTGCGCCTGCTGCCCGCCGAGGGTGCCGGGGAGGTGCAGACGCCGCTGCGCGGGCCGGCGGCCGATGACCTGCGCATCGGCGACCGGGTGTGGTTCCGGCACGCGAAGGCCGGCGAGCTGTGCGAGCACGTGAGCGAGCTGCACCTCGTGGCGGTCGACGCCGTCGTCGACGCCGTCCCCACCTACCGCGGCGAGGGCCGGACCTTCTGACGCGTCAACGGGGCCGGTCGCCGGCGAGGGAGCGGGCGGCCGCAGCGTCGTCGGCGTCGAAGCCGATCTCGCCGGCGGTGCCGTGCTGGGCGGCCTGCTGGTCGATCCAGCGCCGGTGGGCCTCCCAGGCGGACTGCCGCGTGGTGCCGAGCGCCGTGCCGATCGCCGCCCACGAGGCCCCGCGGGCCCGCGCCGTCCGGACGGCGAGCTGGCGCCCGTAGCCGCTCTTGCGGGCGATGACCTCACCGAGCGCCAGCAGTTCCAGCGCCTCGTCGTGGTTCAGCGGCGGCTCGTCCAGCGTGTCGCGCAGCCGCAGCTCCTCGAACCGGGCGACGGCCGCCGTCAGCGTGCACCGCTTCTCCAGCTCCGCGACGTCCATGGCTCAGCATCTGTCAGGAGAACCTGACAGTCAAGGCATCGTGACGCCGACCGACTGTGCAGCTGTGCTCGTCCCGTCCGGCGTGCCGGCGCGTGTCGGCGACCGCAACTGCTCACTCGACCGGCTGGGCCGCGGAGGTCAGCGGGCGCGCTGGACCCGGGTCTCGTCGAAGACGGGCTCGGCCGACTCGTACACCCGCCCGTCGGCGCCGAAGACGAGGAAGCGGTCGAACGAGCGGGCGAACCAGCGGTCGTGGGTGACCGCGAGCACCGTGCCGTCGAACGCCGCGAGCGCCTCCTCCAGCGCCTCGGCGGAGAGCACGTCGAGGTTGTCGGTCGGCTCGTCGAGCAGCAGCAGCGTCGCGCCGGAGAGCTCCAGCAGCAGGATCTGGAACCGCGCCTGCTGCCCGCCCGAGAGGGTGCGGAACAGCTGATCGCCCTGCTCGGCCAGCCCGTACCGGCGCAGCGCGGCCATCGCCCGGCCGCGGTCGACGCCCGGCCGCCCGGGCTCGCCGTGCCAGAGCAGGTCGACCGGCGTGTGGTCGGACCACTCGGGATGGGCGTGCGTCTGGGCGAAGAACCCGGGGACGACGCGGGCCCCCAGCCGCCAGCCGCCGGTGTGCGCGACGTCGTCCCCTGCCAGCAGCCGCAGGAAGTGCGACTTGCCCGCGCCGTTGGCCCCGAGGACGCCGACCCGGTCGCCGTACCAGACCTCGAGGTCGAACGGCCGCATGAGCCCCGTCAGCTCCAGCTGCTCGGCCATGACCGCCCGGACGCCGGTGCGCCCGCCGCGCAGCCGCATCGCCACCTTCTGCTCGGGCGGGCGGTCCGGCGGTGGACCGGCCGCCTCGAACTTGGCCAGCCGGGTCTGCGCCGCCGAGTAGCGGGACGCCATGTCGGGCGAGTTGGCCGCCTGCTGCTGCAGCGTGCGGACCAGGTCGATCAGCCGCTGGTGCTCCTCGTCCCAGCGCCGGCGCAGCTCGGCCAGCCGCTCGTGCCGGGCGGCCCGCGCGTCGTGGTACGAGGCGAACCCGCCGCCGTGCACCCACGCCGTCCCGCCCTCGACGGTGACCACCCGGTCGGCGACGCGGGCCAGCAGCTCGCGGTCGTGGCTGACGAACAGCAGGGTCTTGCGGGTCTCGAGCAGCCGCTCCTCCAGCCACCGCTTGCCCGGGACGTCGAGGTAGTTGTCCGGCTCGTCGAGCAGCAGCACCTCGTCGGGGCCGCGCAGCAGCGCCTCGAGCGCGAGCCGCTTCTGCTCACCGCCGGAGAGCGTGGACAGCTCCCGGTACTTGCACCGCTCGTAGGGCACGCCGAGGGCGGCGACCGTGACGGTGTCCCAGGTGACCTCTGCCTCGTAGCCGCCGGCGTCGCCCCACTCACCGAGCGCGTGCGCGTACGCGAGCTGGGCCGGCTCGTCGTCGGTCTCCATGAGGGTCAGCTCGGCGGTCTCCACGGCGTCCCACGCCGCGCGGACGGCGGGCGGCGACAGGTCGACGAGGAACCGCTGCACCGTGGTGTCGTCGCGGACGGAGCCGATGAACTGCCGCATCACGCCGAGGCCGCCGCCGCGGGCCACCGTCCCGGCCTCGGGGGTCAGGTCGCCGGCGATGATCCGCAGCAGCGTCGTCTTCCCCGCGCCGTTCTCGCCGACCAGGGCGGCGCGGACGCCGTCCCCCACCCGGAACGAGACGTCGTCGAGGAGCACCCGCCCGTCGGGCAGGGTGTGCCGCACACCGGAGACGTCGACGAAACCCACCCGGCCATCCTCCCGGCACGGGCAAACGGGTTTCAGCGGACCACCACCGTCGCCTTCGGGATCCCGTTGAACTCGCAGGCCGTCACGCTGGTGTAGGCCCCCATGAAGGGCGCCACCACGAGCTCGCCGGCGTCCAGCGCCGGGAGCTCCGCCGCCGTCGTGATGACGTCCGTGCTGTCGCACGTCGGCCCGGCCACGACGCTGGGGAGCGTCTCCCGGCCCGCGGCCCCGTAGGCGTAGAGCGTGGGGTGGACGTGGTCGCTGAGCACGTTCGAGAAGCTGCCGTACACGCCGTCGTCCAGGTAGTACCAGGGCGTCCCCCCGCGCCGGGTCACCCCCACCACGGCGGCCACCGCCAGCATCGCCGGCGCGGCCACGAACCGCCCGGGCTCGGAGATCACCCGGATCCCCCGGCCGATCAGCGGGCGGATCTCCTCCTCGATCGCGGCGACGAAGCCGTCCAGGTGCGGGACGGCGCTGTCGTAGGGCACCGGCAGGCCGCCGCCGATGTCGAGGACCTCCAGGGGGAAGCCCACCCCCGCCAGGCAGTCGAGCAGCATCGCCGCGTGCCGGATGTCCTCCACCAGCGGGGCGACGCTGCTGAGCTGGCTGCCCGGGTGGAACGACAGCCCCGCCACCCGCAGGCCCCTCCGGCGTGCGGCGCGCAGCAGGTCCAGGGCCTCGTCGGGCTCGGCGCCGAACTTGTAGGAGAGGTCGATCAGCGCCGCGGGGTTGCGGTACCGCAGCCGCAGCAGCAGCTCGACGCGGTCCTCGACACCGGCGAACTTGTCCAGCTCGCGCTCGTCGTCGAAGACGAACGTCCGGATGCCCGCGCGCACGGCCGCCGCGACGTCGGCCGGCTTCTTGACCGGGTGGGTGTAGATGCACCGGTCCGGCGCCACACCCAGCTCCCTCACCAGCGCGACCTCCTGCGGCGAGGCGACGTCGAAGCAGCCACCGTCGTCGCGGAGGGCGGCCAGTGCCGCCGGATGCGCCAGGGCCTTCACCGCGTAGTACGGCCGCACGTCCGGCAGCGCCGCGCGCAGGAGCCGGTACTGCTCGGCGAGCCGGGCCGGATCCAGCACCAGCAGCGGCGTGCCGTGCCGTGCCACGAGCTCCGGCAGGTCGAGCGCGGCCAGCTCCCGGCCCAGCTCGGCCGGCGTCGGCACCGCCCACGTCGGCTCGGTGAGGGTGGCCATCACGCGGGCGTCCGGCCGAGGAGGTAGATCCCCACCGTGCCGGCGAGGATGAGCCCCAGGCACACGTACTGCGCCGCCGAGATCGTCTCGCGCAGGAAGATCCGGCCGAGCAGCACCACCAGCACGATGCTCGCCCCCGCCCACACCGCGTTGGCCAGGCCGGCCGGGATCGTCCGCGTCGCGAACGAGAACATGACGAACCCGAGCAGCAGCGCGAGCACGCCGCCGATCAGGTAACCCGGCCGGTCGAAGCCGTGGGCCGCGCCCAGCAGCACGACGCCGACCACGTCGGCCACCACCGTGAGGGCCAGGAACACCATGCCCGGAAGGAGCGTCCGGGCCGCGCGCCAGATACGGGCGGGTCAGCCCGAGGTGGCGGCGTTGCGTCCCGCGGCGGTCGCCGCCACCGCGTCACGGACGACGGCGGAGAGCTCCTCGGCGTCCACCTTGTCCAGCGAGCTGAACCGGATGCAGCTCTTCCCGCAGGAGACGCTGCCCAGCCGGTCGGCGCGGGCCTCGGCGAGGTAGGCGCCGTCGACCACCGCGAACACGTACAGCGACAGGTGCCGCTTCTGCGCGGCCAGGGAGATCAGCGGCGTCCGGGTCTCGACCTTCGCCGATCTGGGCTTGTACGGCATGAGGCCGTAGCCGAGCATCCGGCCGCTGCCCGCCGGCACGAGCTGGCGGTCGATTCCCGGCGCGGCCGCCATGACCAGCGCGTCGACCCGGCGCAGCTCCGCCTCGCGGGGCCCGGCGGCGGTGAACCAGTCCTCGATGTCGTCGGCCATCGCGGTCATCTCGAGAGCACTGACACGAGGACGGCGGCCCCGCCCAGGACGAGGGCGAGCACGAGGACCGCGGCGACCAGCCGCCGCCGCCGCTCACCCTGCGGGCCCGAGGTACCACCCATCCCCATCACGGGCGGCAGGCTAGCGGCAACCGCCGTCCCTAGTTGACCGACTCCTGCAGCCGGTACCGCGCCAGCCGCTCCACCAGCTCCGGCATCGCACCCACCGGCGACCCACCGAGGTCCCGCCGGCTCTGCCGCACCACCCGCACGATCAGCTGCGGACGCAGCGTGTCGCTGAACTCCTCGGCCAGCCGGGCGACGGCCAGGTCGACGGAGGGGTCGGCGGTGGGGACGACCGAGGTCATGGGCGGTCCTCTCGCGTTGGGGTCATCGGGCGGCGCGCGGTCTGCGCCGTTCCGTATCGGCTGCACACCATGACCGATGGGTCGGGCGTGGCGCCAGGGACCAAGGTCCAATCGGCAGCTCACGCGTCCGCCGTCCCCACAGGGAGCGTGCCGGGGACGACGCCGCCCCCGGCGTCCCCCGTCGCACCTGCTCGAGCCGGCCCACCGCCGGCCCCGGCGGGCGCGTCCCACTCCCGCTCCGCGGCGCGCAGGCCGCCGGGTCGGGTCAGTGCACGGCCATCCCCCCGGCGACGTTGAGCGCGTCACCGGTCAGGAAGTCGGAGTCGTCGGAGGCGAGGAACAGCGCCGCGCGGGCGACGTCCTCCGGCTCGGCCAGCCGACCCAGCGGCGAGAGCGCCGACCAGGCCGCGATGTCCTGCACGGTCCGGTCCGCCGTCCCCATGTCGGTGCGCACGAACCCCGGGCACAGGCAGTTGACGGTGATGCCGTGCGGGCCGAGCTCCTGGGCCGACGCCTGGGTGAGCGCGATGACCGCCGCCTTGGAGGCGGCGTAGTGGGCGTACCCGGCGCCGCCGGTCCGGCCGCCGGCACCGGCCATGTTCACGATCTTGCCGGCGCAGTCGTCGGACGGCGTGCGGAACGCGATCATCGCGCGGGCCGCTATCTGGGTGGTCACGAGCATCGCCCGCGTGTTGACCCCGAAGACCTCGTCCCACTCGGCCGGATCGAGGTCGAGCAGCGCGCCGAAGCGCAGGATCCCGGCGTTGTTCACGAGGACGTCGAGGCCGCCGAGCCAGGCGATCGCGCGGTCCATGGCCTCGCGGGTGGCGTCGACGTCGGCGAGATCGACGGTCCAGGCCCGGCAGCCGCGGACGGCGCCGGCCAGCGAGGCCGCCTCCTCGGCGCGGCGGTCGAGCAGCGCCACGCGGGCGCCCTCGGCGGCGAAGGTACGAACGATGGCAGCGCCCACCCCGCGGGCGCCGCCGGTCACGATGACGCGGCGGCCGGCGAGTCGGGTCACGAGAACAGCGACATGGGGCGACATCCCTCCTTCGGGCACGCGGTACCCACGAATGCGCGTCCCTCACGGTCCGGCGGCGGGGAATTACGGCCGGATGTCGTACCGGCCTGCCACAGTCGCGGAATGACGACGCCGCACGAGGTGGCGCTGCTGCGGCTGGTCGCGCAGCGCCTCGCCGGCCCGCCGCTGCCCAGCGCGGCGGGGGCGGTCCGGTGGCTGACCGCCGTCCAGGCGCAGGACTACACCGGCGCACTGACCTCGGTCGCGCTGCGCACCGGGGGCGGCACCCGCGCCGGCGTGGAGGCGGCCCTGGACGCCGGCGAGGTCGTGCGCTCATGGCCGATGCGCAGCACGCTGCACCTGGTCGCCGCCGAGGACCTCGGCTGGCTGCGGGACCTCTGCGGCCCCCGCGTCCTGGCCGGCGCGGCCAAGCGGCGGGCCGGCCTCGGGCTGACCGAGGCCGACACCGAGCGGGCGCGGGAGCTGGCCCTCGACGAGCTGACCGGCGGCGGCCGCCGGACCCGCGCGCAGCTGCTGGAGCTCTTCGACAAGGGAGGCGTCGCCCCCACCGGCCAGCGCGGCTACCACCTGCTCTGGTACCTCGCCCAGACCGGCACGCTCTGCCTGGGGCCGACCGCCGGACCGGGCGGCGAGCAGCTGTTCGTCCTCGCCGACGAGTGGATCGCGGCGCCGCGCCGGCTCGCGGGTGAGGAGGCCGTGGACGAGCTCGCGCTGCGGTTCTTCCGCGGCCACGGCCCCGCCACGGTGGCCGACCTCGCCCGCTGGTCCGGCCTGACCCTCACCGCCGTCCGGGCGGGGCTGACGCGGGTCCGCCCGCAGCTGGCCGCGCTCGACGTCGACGGCGTCGAGCACCTGCTCGACCCGGCGACGCCGGACCTGCTGGCCGATGCCCGCCGCGCGGCGCGCGGGGTCCTCCTGCTGCCCGGGTTCGACGAGTTCGTGCTGGGCTACGGCGACCGCAGCGCGATCCTCGACGCCGCGTTCGCCGACCGGATCGTCCCCGGCGGCAACGGCATGTTCCGGCCGACCGTGGTCAGCGACGGCCGGATCGTCGGCACCTGGCGGTGGAACGGGAAGGGCGCGAAGCGGGCCCCGGCCGCCGAGCCGTTCACCGCCTTCGCCGACGACGTCCGGACGGCGATCGCGGCCCGGGCGGCCACCTTGCCTTAGACGATCCCGTTGCGCCGGAGGACGGAGACGGCCTCGACCGTCGCGTAGCCGCGCCAGTCCACCGCGGCGGCCGGCGAGTAGGACGCGAAGTCGACCCGCCAGCCCCCATCGGGCTGCTGCGCCGCGGCCAGCCGGGCCAGGTCCGCCTCGACCACGCCGGCGCCGAACAGCCGGCGGGACGGCGTGTCGGGCTCGGGGCTGAGGTCGAGCGGGTGCAGCGCCTCCCCCGGCGAGCCGCCGGCCACCGGCACCGCGCCGTCCGGGGGCACGAACCCGCCGAGCACCTCGAGCAGCTCGTCGGCTTCCGGGACGGCACCGGCCGCGGCGTCGGCGAAGCGCACCGCGAACAGCAGCTCGTAGGCGTGCGGGGGCTCCGTGACCTTGCGGATGGCCGCCGCGCAGTACGCGCTCGCCGTGCGCAGCCACGGGGACGACGCGACGTCGGGCCGCAGCCGGGCCAGCCGGTGCGCCTGCGCGGCGACCTGGCTGGTGGTCTGCAACGCGGACGCGGTCGGGTCCCCGCTCACCCAGAACGGCGCGCAGCCCGCCGGCTCCCGCACCGGCAGGGCGAACGGCAGCCCGCCGTCGGGCAGGGTCACCCGCTGCAGCCAGTCGAGCAGGGCCGGTGCGCGCGGCTCGTCGGGGTCGGCGGCCTCGACGAGCACCTCGAGCGCGAGCATCGCGCCGGCCGGCTGGCTCTCCGGCGCCCGCAGGTCGGGCTCGAGGCCCCAGCCGTAGCCGCCGTCGGCGTTGGCGTAGCCGTCGAGCGCGGCGAGCACCGCACCCGGGTCGCCGTCCCCGAGCAGCAGGTCGAGGCGCCGCCGGTCGAGCAGCCGGGCGGAGCCGGTGACGAAGGTGGTCGCGGCGCGCAGGTCGACGTCCATGCGGGCAAGCCTCCCGCCCTGGTCAGCCCCCGTCTTGCACGTTTCCGACATCGGCGCCGCGCAGCCGCCGCGCGCGCTCGCGCAGGTGCGCCGGGGTGCGCCCGGAGAGCTCGACGGCGTCCCGGGTCAGGTGGGGCTGGTCGGCGTACCCGGCCGCGACGGCGGCCGCGGCGAGGTCGGCGTCCGGCGACGCGGCGAGCCGGCCGAGGAAGCGCTGGAAGCGCAGCACCCGGTGCAGCCGCTTGGGCCCGTAGCCGACCGCGAGCTCGAAGCGCCGCAGCAGCTGCCGCTCGCCGAACCCCGTCGAGCGGCTCAGCGCCCGCACCAGGCCCGGGCCGCGCCACCGCCGGGCACCGGCGACCGCCGCCAGCACCGCGGCGTCGGGCTCCCCCGCCTGCGCTCGCCGGTCGAGCGCGAGCCGCTCGAGGACCGCGGCGGCGTCGGCCGGCCGCCGCGCCGCGGCGAGAGCGTCGGTCCACCGGTCCAGCGGACCCCACAGCTCCTCGAGCGGCGGACGCCGGTCGACCAGCACCGAGGCCGGGACCCCGAGTAGCGCCGGCCCGCTGCCCGGCGGCAGCCGCAGCCCGACGACGAACCCGGAGGCCGGCCGCGGCGGGACCCACCACCGCCGGTCAGGGCCGGCGACCGAGAGCCGCGCGCCGTCCCAGAGCAGGTCGGTGCAGCCGTCGGGCACGACCGGGCCCACGTCGCCGCGGACCGCCCACACGCGCGTGGCGAGACCGGTCAGCGCTGCGCCGACCGGGCGCTCGGCGTAGCCGTGCACCTCGACCACGGACCCGAGCCTGCCACGCCCGAGAGGTGGCAGCGCGGCCGTCGGCGCACCAGGGTGGACACATGGAGTACACGCGCCTGGGCGCCACCGGTCTCGAGGTCTCGCGGATCTGCCTGGGGATGATGAGCTTCGGCGAGCCGGACCGCGGCGCCCACCCCTGGAGCCTCCCGGAGGAGGAGAGCCGCCGGCTGATCGAGAAGGCGATCACCAGCGGCATCACGTTCTTCGACACCGCGAACGTCTACTCGGCCGGCTCCAGCGAGGAGATCACCGGCCGCGCCATCCGCGACTTCGCCTCCCGCGAGGACGTCGTCCTCGCGACCAAGGTGCACGGCCGGATGCACCCCGGGCCGAACGGCGCCGGGCTCTCCCGCAAGGCGATCCTGCGCGAGCTCGACGACAGCCTGCGCCGGCTCGGCACCGACTACGTCGACCTCTACCAGATCCACCGCTGGGACCCGCACACGCCGATCGAGGAGACCCTCGAGGCGCTGGACTCCGCCGTCCGCTCGGGCAAGGTGCGCTACCTGGGCGCCTCGTCCATGTGGGCCTGGCAGTTCAGCAAGGCCCTGTACCTCGCCGGCGAGCACGGCTGGCACCGCTTCGTCTCCATGCAGGACCACTACAACCTGCTCAACCGCGAGGAGGAGCGGGAGATGCACCCCCTCTGCGCCGACCAGGGCATCGGCGTCATCCCGTGGAGCCCGCTGGCCCGCGGCCGGCTCACCCGCGACTGGGACGAGACGACGAACCGCTCGGACACCGACCGGTTCGGCCAGACCCTCTACGACGAGCGCAGCGACCGCGCGATCGTCGAGCGGGTCGCCGAGATCGCGCGGGAACGCGGCATCCCGCGGGCGCAGGTGGCGCTGGCCTGGGTGCTGGCCAAGCCGGTGATCTCCGCGCCGATCGTCGGGGTCACCAAGGACGCGCACCTCGACGACGCCGTGGCCGCCGTCGACGTCCGGCTCACCGACGAGGAGATCGCCCGGCTCGAGGAGCCCTACACCCCGCACGCGGTGGTCGGCTTCTAGACGTCTGCGACACGCGCGGTCTCGTGGCCATGAGCGCCGGGTAGCCACGAGACCGCGCATCTCGGCCGGAGTGCGTTCGTTTTGCGCCGCAACCGATTGCGAGTAACCGTGAACAACGGCATATCGCGATCGACAGGAGAGGAGCTCCTGATGACGACGAACGCCCCCACCCCCGACGACCCGGCCGAGGCCCGGCTCCGCCAGCAGGGCACGACCGTCCGCTCGCAGCGGACCAAGGCCGCCGTCGCGAGCACCGTCGGGACGACGATCGAGTGGTACGACTTCTTCCTCTACGGCACCGCGGCGGCGCTGGTCTTCCCCACGGTGTTCTTCCCGGGCGAGTCCGTGCTCGCCGGCACGCTGCTGTCCTTCTCGACGCAGTTCGTCGGGTTCGTCGCCCGGCCCATCGGCGCGGCGATCTTCGGCCACTACGGCGACCGGCTGGGCCGCAAGGGCGCGCTGATCACCACGCTGGCCCTCATGGGCACCGCGACGGCGCTCATGGGCGTGCTGCCCGGCTACGCCACGATCGGCATCGCGGCGCCGATCCTGCTGACCCTGCTGCGGATCGTGCAGGGCATCGGCGTCGGTGGCGAGTGGGGCGGCTCGGTGCTGATGTCCATGGAGTGGGGACGGCGCAAGCGGCACGGGTTGATGGCCAGCCTGCCGCAGCTCGGCGTCCCGATCGGCCTGCTGCTCTCGACCGGCGCGGTCCGGCTGGTCTCGGAGGCCGGCGGCGAGGACTTCTTCCTGTCCTGGGGCTGGCGGCTGCCCTTCCTCGCCAGCGTCGTCCTCATCGCCGTCGGCCTGTACGTGCGGCTGTCGGTGCTCGAGACGCCGCACTTCGCGCGGGTCCGCGAGCAGAAGGCCGTCGTGAAGCAGCCGGTGTGGGAGGTCATCAGGACCCAGCCGCGGGCGATCATCACGTCGGCGTTCGTCCGGATGGCCGAGCAGGCGCCGTTCTACCTGTTCATCACGTTCGTGCTGACCTACGGCACGGAGGCCCTCGACCTCGAGCGCACCGACCTGCTCAACGACACCCTGGTCGCCGCCGCGATCGGCTTCATCACCGTGCCGCTGTTCGGCCACCTCTCCGACGTCTTCGGGCGGCGGCTGGTCTACGGCGTCGGCATCGTCGCCGTGGGGATCTACGCCTTCCCGTACTTCGGGTTGCTCAACACGAAGGAGTCCGGGCTCGTCCTGCTGGCCATCGTGGTGTCGCTGGCCGTGCACGACATCATGTACGGCCCGCAGGCGGCGCTGATCTCGGAGACCTTCGGCACCGGCGTCCGGTACAGCGGCGCCGGGCTGGGCTACCAGCTCGCGTCGGTGGTCGCCGGTGGACCCGCCCCGCTGATCGCCACGGCGATCTTCGCGCGGACGCAGTCCTCGACCGGGATCTCCTGGTACATCGTCGGCTGCGCGGTCGTCTCGATGATCGCGCTGCTGCTCATGCCCAAGCCGCACGCCAGCGTCGAGGACGTGCCCGAGACCCAGGAGCAGCAGCTGGCCCGGTGACCGCGAGGCCGGCCTCGGAGGCCCCGCTGCAGGGCCCCGCCGCGAGCGTGCGAGCGGTGGGGTGCAGCGGGGTCCTTCTTCAGGCCGCTCGCTCGACGACGAAGACCGGGATGAGGCGGTCGGTCTTCTCCTGGTAGTCGGCGTAGGACGGGTAGGCCGCGACGGCGCGCTCCCACCACACGTCGCGCTCCTCGCCGGAGAGCTCGCGGGCCACGCCGTCCCAGGGCTCCGGGCCGTCCTGCACGGTGACCTGGTCGGGCGCCCGGCGGACGTTGCTGACCCACGCCGGGTCGTTCGGGGCGCCGCCCACCGACCCGACCATCGCGTAGGCGCCGCCATGCTCGACCCGCATGAGGGCGTTCTTCCGGACCTTTCCCGACGTGGCGCCGCGGGTCCAGAAGATCGCGATCGGCAGGCCGGTGTCGCGCAGCGTGTTGGCCTCGCGGCCGCCGGTCGCCTCGTAGCGCGCCACCTGCTCGCGGACCCAGTCCTGGGCGCTCGGCTCGTACTCACCTTCCAAGGGCATGCCCCGAATCTAGGTCGGCCGCCGCGCCCCGGCAGGACGACGGGAGAATCGCCGGCGTGCCCCCGACTCCCCCACCCGGCGTGACGCGGCGGGTGCTCGGGCCGGCGCTGCCGGGAACGCGCGCGCTGTGGGCCACGGGGGGACGACGGGCCCTCTCGGCGGCGTGCTGCGTCGCCCTGCCGCTGGCCGTGGGCGTGCTGGCCGGCCGCCCCGATCTCGGTTCGGCGGCCGGTCTCGCGGGGTTCACCGCCGTCTACGCGCACGCGCTGCCGTTCCGCCGCCGCGCGGTCGTGCTCGCCGGCGTCGGCACCGGCCTGGTCGCCGCGTTCGGGCTCGGCGCGTCCGCGGGGCAGCGGCCGCTGCTCCTCGCGCCGATCCTCGGCCTGCTGGCGGCGGCCGCCGCGGCGGCGACCACGGTGTGGCGGATCGGCCCGCCGGGGCCGCTCGGCGCCGTCCTGGTCGGTGGCGGCGCGAGCGCGCTCGGGACGGCGCCCGGCGAGCTGACCGCGCACCTGCTCGCGGCGGCCGCCGGCGCGCTGTTCTCGTGGCTGGTCTGCATGCTGCCGTGGCTGTGGTCCCCCGACGGCCCGGAGCGCCGGGCGGTCGCCGTCGCCGAGACGGCGGTGACCGCGGCCGAGCGCGGTGCGCTGCGGACCACCCGCCCCGGCGCCGTCGCGCACGCCGTCCGCCTCGCGCACACGGCCGTGGCCTCCGGCTCCCGGCGGGGCGGTCCCCGGCGCCGGGAGGAGCTGGCCGGGCGGCTGCACGAGGTCGAGGAGCGCTTCCTCCGCGCGCTGCCGCACGGCGACATCCCGCTCGAGGAGCTCCAGCGGCTGCCGCGCGTGATCGAGCCGACCGGGCCGCCGCGCTGGTGGGCGGTCGCGTGGCTGCCGGGTGTGCTCCGGCTGGGGCTGGCCACGACGGCGGCGGGGCTGTTTGCCGTCGCCCTCGGCCTGTCCAGCTCCTACTGGGCGGCCACCACGGCGGTCGCGGTGCTGCTCGGCACCGACGTCCGGCAGACCCGCGCCCGCGCCGCGCAGCGGACCGTCGGAACCCTCCTCGGGGTCGCGATCGCGGCCGGCCTGCTGGCGCTGCACCTCCCGGTCGGGGTGTCGATCCTGCTGGTCGCCCTGCTGCAGATGGCCGTCGAGCTGCTCGTCGTCCACCAGTACGTCCTCGCCGTCTCGGCCATCACGCCGCTCGCGCTGCTGCTGGTGCACGTGGGCAACCCGGCGCGCTCGGTGCCCGAGCTGGTCACCACCCGGCTGGCCGAGACGGTCGTCGGGGTGGTGGTGGCGCTGGTCGCCGGCAGCCTGCTGTTCCCCCGCGCCGCGAGCCGCCGGCTTCCCGCCGCGGTGACCCGGGCGACCCGGTCCGCGCTGGCCGCCGCCGACGGCGGGCCCGGCGGCGCGAGCGACCGCGCGCTGCACGACGCGCTCCTGACGCTGCACGAGGTGGCCGCGGCCGCCCGCGCCGAGCTCTCGCCGGTCCGCGGGACGTCGGTCTGGCTGCGCCGCTCGCGCCGTGTCGGCGACCTCGGCTGGGGCCTGCTCGGCGCCCGCGCCCGGGACGACGAGCAGGTCGCGCACCGGGTGGCCGCCGCCATCCGCGCCGACCTGGGCTGAGCGCCGGCGTTTCCGGGGCCGCGATCCGGGAAGCCAGCGCAGATGAGGTTCAACGAGGGTGCCGACCTCGACACGTCGGACGTCACCGACATCCGCGGCAGCGGCGGCGGTGGGGGGTTCGGTGGCCGCGGCATCGCGGTGGGCGGTGGCGGTCTGGGCCTGGTCGGGCTCGTCATCGTCATCCTCATCAACGTGCTCGGCGGCGGCAGCGGCTCGGGCACGGGCGCCGTGAGCGGGTTCCCGGCGATCGACCAGGGCGGCTCGGCGGACAACACCGAGCTCGAGCAGGACTGCCGGAGCGGTGAGGACGCCAACCGCGACGTGCAGTGCGCCGCCGTCGCCGAGATCAACTCGATCCAGAACTTCTGGGAGCAGACCCTCAGCGGGCGCTACCAGCGCACCGACGCCGTGTTCTTCTCCGGGCAGGTGAACACCCAGTGCGGCGGGGCCACCAGCGGGTCGGGGCCGTTCTACTGCCCCGCCGACCAGCTGGTGTACATCGACCTGACCTTCTTCGACGACCTGCGCACCCAGTTCGGCGCCCAGGGCGGGCTGTTCGTCGACGCCTACGTGCTCGCCCACGAGTACGGCCACCACGTGCAGAACCTGCTCGGCACCAACGCGCAGGTGCAGCCCGGGGACACCGGCCCGACCAGCGGGTCCGTGCGGCTGGAGCTGCAGGCCGACTGCTACGCCGGCGTCTGGGCCAACCACGCCACGACCGTGCCGACCGAGACGGGCAGGCCACTGATCACCGACCTCACCCAGGACGACGTCGACCGCGCGCTCGACGCCGCCTCGCGCATCGGCGACGACTTCATCCAGCGCAACCTGGGCGGCGGCCGGGTGGACCAGAACAGCTTCACGCACGGCTCGTCGGCGCAGCGGCAGAAGTGGTTCACCACCGGCCTGCAGACCGGCGACCCGGACCAGTGCGACACGTTCGGGACCAATAACCTCGGCTGAGTGAGCGACCTGCTGACCGTCGAGCGGGACGGCGCGGTCGCGGTCCTGACCGTCAACCGGCCCGCCAAGCGCAACGCCATGACCGCGGGCATGTGGGCGGCGCTGCCCGACCTGCTCACCGGCCTGGCGGGCGACAGCGCCGTCCGGGTGCTCGTCGTCACCGGTGCGGGCCCGAGCTTCTGCGCCGGCGCCGACATCGCCGACCTGCTCAGCGGGCCCGACGCCGAGGACCCGATGGCCGCCGTCCGCCGGGACAACCTGGCCGCCCAGGCGGCGCTGCGCGCCTTTCCGCACCCGACGGTCGCGGCGATCCGCGGGCACTGCATCGGCGGCGGCGTGGAGCTCGCGGCCTCCTGCGACCTGCGGTTCACCGACCCGACCGGCGTGTTCGGGGTGACCCCGGCCAAGGTCGGCGTGGTCTACGCCCCGGCGTCCACCCGGGCGCTGATCGACCTGGTCGGGCCCGCGACGACCAAGTACCTGCTGTTCAGCGGCGAGCTGATCGACGCGCCGACCGCGCTGCGCGCCGGGCTGGTCGACCGGCTGGTGCCGGCCGACCAGCTGGACGCCGAGGTGAGCCGGTTCGCCGACGTCCTGGCCTCGCGCTCGGCGCTGAGCCAGCGGGCCACCAAGGAGGTCGTCGCCGCGCTGACCGACGGGCGGGACGGCGAGGCCGAGGTCGCCCGCTGGTACCGGGAGACGATCAGGAGCGGCGAGCTCGCCGAGGGGGTGGCCGCCTTCGCCGAGCGGCGGTCCCCGCGCTTTCCCTGGGCCGGCTGAGCCGCCGCCCGGCTGGTCGGTTCCGTTTCGGTTGGGCGCTACCGGGTAGCAGCCCGTCGCACGACGACGCTCCCCCGCCCGCGGCGCACGGATGCGCCCGGTGACCCCCTGCTGCCCCCGTCCGGACCGGTGGGGCACGTGTTGGGAGATCCACTGCGGGGTAGCGCCAGATGCGACCCCACACGACCGCCGAGGAGACCCGATGACTCACTCCATCGACGCCCCATTCCCGCCCCCGCCCGCAACCACGACCACGACCACGGGCACCACCACGAGCACCAGCGGAGCCACCAGCGTCGGCGGGACCTCGTCCACGACGGACGTCGCCAAGGACGAGGCGAAGAACCTGGGCCAGACCGCCCAGCAGGCCGGCAGCCAGGTCGCCTCGACCGCCGCCGACCAGGCCAAGGAGGTCGCGCAGGAGACCCAGCGGCAGGCCAAGGACCTGCTCGAGCAGGGCCGCTCGCAGCTGAAGGACCAGACCATCACCCAGCAGCAGAAGGCCGCCCAGGGCCTCTCGTCGCTGGCCCAGGAGATGCGCGGGCTCGCCAACGGCACCAGCCAGGGTGCCCCTGGCCCCGCCCGTGACCTGCTGCACCAGGCCGCCGGCTACATGGAGACCTTCTCCGACAAGCTGCAGAACCGGGAGCCGGCCGACCTCCTCGACGAGGTCCGCAGCTTCGCCCGCCGCAAGCCGGGCACCTTCCTGCTCGGCGCCGCCCTGCTCGGCGTCGCCGCCGGCCGGCTGACCAGCGGCGTCAAGGCCGCGCACACCGACAACGGCCCGTCCGGCAGCCAGTACCGGATGGCCGACACCGGGTACACGTCCAACTACGTGGACCCGGCCCCGACCTACTCCGGGTACACCACCGAGACGACGACCTACGCCGAGCCGGCCTACACCGAGCCGACCTACACCGAGACGGTCACCACCGGAACCACCGGCACCGCCGGCGGGGCCCCGCTGCCGCCGCCGCCGTACGGCACGGTGCCCCCGGCCGGCAGCGCCGTCCCGCCGACCACCCCGGCCGGCTGGGACGACCCGAACCGCGGCCCGGGCGGGGTGTGATCGATGACGTCCCCCTACACCGGCGCCTCCGCCGCGGGGGCACGCCCGGGCGACACGCAGGGCATCCCCACCGTCGGTTATCAGGGCGCCGACCCGAACTACGCGGTGCCGCCGGAGTCCTACGGCGCCCACAGCGGGAACCTGGGCACGCCGGTGACCGAGACCGGCCGCCCCGACGTCGAGGGCACCTCGGTCGGCCAGCTGATCGGTGAGGTCAGCAAGGACCTGTCGACACTGATGCGCCAGGAGCTCGAGCTGGCCAAGGCCGAGCTCAAGGTCGAGGCGAAGAAGGCCGGCCAGGGCGCCGGGATGTTCGGCGCCGCGGGCTTCGCCGGCTACATGGTGCTGCTCTTCCTCTCCTTCGCCCTGTGGTGGGCGCTGGAGAACGTCCTCGACGCCGGACTGTCCGCGCTGATCGTCGCGGTGATCTGGGCGGTGATCGGGGCCGTGGCCTTCGTGATGGGCCGGAAGAAGTTCCGCGAGGTCAACCCCAAGCCCGAACGCACCGTGGACACGCTGCAGCAGGTGCCCAGTGCCCTCAAGCCGAACTGATCAGACTCAGGAGCAGCGAGACATGACCAGCAGTGACCCGGACGTCATCCGGCGGCAGATCGAGGACACGCGGCGCGAGCTGAGCTACGACGTCGACGCCCTCAACGAGAAGGTCAACCCGGCCCGCGTCATGGACCGGCGGGTCTCCGCCGCCAAGGGCCGTTTCACCCGGGCCAAGGAGAAGGTGATGGGGAGCGCTTCGGACACGACCTCGTCCATGCAGTACAAGGCCCAGGACGCGGCCGGCTCGGTGCAGAACGCCGCGTCCAGCGCGGCCGACTCTGTGCAGAGCGCGGCGTCCTCCGCCGTCAGCACGGTGCAGGAGACGCCGGACATGGTCGTCCGGCAGACCCAGGGCAACCCCCTGGCCGCCGGGCTGATCGCCTTCGGCGTCGGCTGGCTCGTCTCGAGCCTGCTGCCCGCCTCGGAGAAGGAGAAGCAGCTGGCCCAGCAGGCCGAGCAGGCCGTCCGCGAGAACAAGGACGCGCTGCTGGCACCGGCCAAGGAGGCCGCGCAGCAGATGGGCGAGCAGCTCAAGCCGGCCGCGCAGGACGCCGTCGAGTCGGTGAAGGCCACCGCCCAGGACGCCGCCCAGACGGTCAAGGAGGAGGGCCAGATGGCCGCCCAGGACGTGCAGGGCCAGGCCCAGCAGTCCAAGGAGACGGTGCAGAGCCACTCGTCCGGCACCTCGTACTGACCGCTCGCTGACGGCGCCGTCCTCACCCGACCGGGTGGGGACGGCGCCGTCGTGCTGCAGGCGCCCCGTCCGGACGCCGTTGCCCTCCTCGTGGACGATCCGACGGCGCCGCGCGTGCTCGTGGCCGACGACGAGGAGGACATCCGCGCCCTCGTCGGCCTGGCCGTGCGCAAGGCCGGCTGCACCGTCGCGGCCTCCGTCGCCGACGGCGACGCCGCGCTGACCGCCGCCCGCGCCGAGGCCCCCGACCTCGCCGTTCTCGACGTCTCCATGCCCGGCCGCACCGGGCTGGAGGTCTGCACCGCCCTGCGCGCCGACGCGGCCACCGCGGGCATCCGCGTGCTGCTGCTCTCCGCCGGCGCCTCCGCCGACGACGTCGCCCGCGGCCTCTCCGCCGGTGCCGACGCCTACCTCGCCAAGCCCTTCGGCGTCGCCGCGCTGGTCGGCCGGGTGCGGGAGCTCGCGGCATGACCGAGCTGGCGAACCCGACGCACGTCATCTCCGAGCTGCGGCGCACGGTGGCCCGGCAGGCCGCGCAGATCGAGCGGCTGGAGGCCGAGCAGGCGACCCTGCACGCGCAGATGCAGACCCGCGGCGAGGAGCTCGAGGTCGCCACCCGCATGCTGCGCGCCCGCGCGCGCACGATGACCAGCGTCATCGACGCGGTCACCGAGCAGTCGATCATCGGCACCGACCGGGACGGCGTCGTCCGCGTCTGGAACCCCGGCGCGGAGCGGATGCTCGGCCTGCCGCGGGCCGCCGTCGTCCGCCAGCGGTCGATCACCGAGTTCCACCTGCCCGAGGAGTTGGAGGAGGCGGCCGAGGCGACCGGCGTCCCTGCCGGCATCGAGGCTCTCGTGCACGCCGCTCAGGAGAACGGCAGCGACGTCCGCGACTGGACGTACGTGGCCGCGGACGGCACCCACCGCGCCGTCTCGGTGGCCATCACGCCGCGCACCGACGACCGCGGCGTCCAGGCCGGCTGGAACTTCGTCGGCACCGACGTCACCGAGGCGCGGGCGACCGAGCGCATGAAGGACCAGTTCGTGAGCCTCATCAGCCACGAGCTGCGCACCCCGCTGACGTCGATCCTCGGCTACCTCGAGCTGGTCCTCGACGACGAGGACGAGCCGCTGACCGACACGCAGGCCGGCTACCTGCGCACCGTGGAGCGCAACGCGCAGCGGCTGCTCGCGCTCGTCGGCGACCTGCTGTTCACCGCGCAGGTCGAGGCCGGCCGGTTCACGCTCACCCCCGAGGACGTCGACCTCGCCGCCGTCGCCCGGGCCGCGGAGGAGACCGTCCGCGTGACCGCCGCGGCCGGGGGCGTGGACGTGCGGGTCGACGTCCCCGCGGAGGGGCTGGTCGTCTCGGGCGACGCGATGCGCCTGGGCCAGGCCTGCGACAACCTCGTCTCCAACGCCGTGAAGTTCACGCCCGCCGGCGGGCGGGTGACGATCGCGCTGCGCGCCGCCACGCGCGACGGCGTCCGCGTGGCGGAGCTGTCGGTCAGCGACACCGGCATCGGGATCCCCGCCGGCGAGCAGGGCAAGCTGTTCACCCGCTTCTTCCGCGCCTCCACCGCGCGGCGCGCCGCCGTCGCCGGCGTCGGCCTGGGCCTGTCGATCACCAAGGCGATCACCACCGCGCACGGCGGCACGCTGGAGCTCTCCAGCGTGGAGGGCGAGGGCACCACCTTCACGCTCGCCCTGCCCCTCCCCGCCTGATCCGTACTTTCGCGCGACAAAGCACGCGTGCTTTGTCGCGCGAAAGCGCCTCGCTGGGGGCTGAACCGCCTGGATCGGGCCCGCATGCGGGATTCCCGAACGAGCCTTGCGGATTCCTTGCGGATTCCGGGCGGGTGCCCTGCGGTTGCCCGCTCAGAGTTCTCCCTGTCGCCGGGAACGCCCTGCGACGACACGGACACAGGGAGAACGGACATGAGCAGCAAGACCCGCCGGAGCACCACCCGCAAGGTCGTCGGTTCGCTGGCCATCGCCGGCACCGCCGCCGCCGTCGCCGGCCTCGGCACCTTCGGTACCTTCACCGACAGCACCACCCCGGTCGCGACCACGGTCCAGACCGGCACCCTGGACATCAACCTGACCCAGGCCGGGTCCTACGCGATCCCGGTCAGCACGCCGAACTTCGTCCCGGGCGACTCGGTCACCCGCGCGGTGAACCTGTCGAACGACGGCAGCACGGCGCTGTCCTCGGTGACGCTGACCGCGGGGGCCACCGGCACGCCCAGCGTCCTGACCACCGACACGATCAACGGCCTCCAGCTCTCGCTCAAGGCCTGCTCCGTGGCCTGGACCCAGGGCGGGACGCCGGCCGCGCCGGCCTACACCTGCTCCGGCACCGAGCGCAGCCTGTTCGCTGGCCCCGCCGCCGCCGGCAACATCACCCTGTCGAGCCCGGCCAGCCTGAACCCCGGTGGCGTGGACTACCTCGCCTTCTCGGTCTCGCTGCCGACGTCGGCGGACAACACGTTCCAGAACAAGACCGCCTCGCTCAGCCTGACCTTCACCGGCACGCAGCGCGCCGCTGCCGCCAAGTGATCGCGGTCTGACGACTCCTAGGGATCTCCGATGACCGCCGTGCTCCCCGTCCGCCGTCCGGGGGCAGCCCTCGCGCTGCCCCCGGAGGTCGGGACGACCACCCCCGCAACCGCCCGCCGGGCCGACCTGGCGCGCACGCTGCTCGCCGGCACCACCCGCTGGTTCGTCCGCGGACTGGTCGTCGTGGCAGCGCTGGCGTTCGCGATCCTGGCGGTCGGCCCGCACGTCCTCGGCTACCGCACGATGACGATGCTGACCGGCTCCATGTCGCCGCAGATCGACCCGGGCGACGTCGTCATCTCGACTCCGCTGGAGATCGGGGACGTCACCGAGGGCATGGTGATCAGCTACCACATCCCGATCGACGACCACCGGGTCGTCACCCACCGGGTCATCTCGGTCGAGCACGGGGACGACGGCAGCATCACCGTCCAGACCAAGGGCGACGCGAACAATGCGGCCGACCCGTGGAAGGCGACGCTGCAGGGCGACACCGCCTACCAGGTGCGCGCCGTGATCCCCGAGCTCGGGCACGCCATCCAGGTGCTGCGCGACCCGGTCGTCTCGAAGGCGCTGATCTACGGCGCCCCCGCGCTGCTCGCCGGCTGGCTGATCCTCTCCATCTGGCGGCCGGCCGAGGACGACGAGGACGACGAATGACCCGCATCGTCCTGGACGAGGACGGCGTGCGGCGGCTGCTGGCGCGGCTGGCCCACCCCTCCTCGGCCCTCGACCCCATCCACGACGCCGACGACCTGCACGAGGTCGACCTCGACGCCGAGCTCTGGAACCGCCTGCCGGAGACACCCTCCGGCTCCCGCACCCACTGAACCAGCCGCATCCGAGGGGAGGACCCGACCATGACCCGCATCCGTCGCACCGCCGTCCTGCTGGGCACCGCCGCCGCCGTGCTCTTCGGCTCGGTGCTCCCGGCCGACGCCCAGTTCTCCAACAGCGCCTCCGCGCCGACGATGGCCATCAGCAGCGTCGACGTCCTGGCCCCCACGGGGGTGAGCGCCGCCGGCACCAAGTGCGTCACCAACTGGGACCCGAACACCGCGTCCTGGAAGACCATGCTGCAGGCGAAGGTCGACTGGAACGCCAGCACCTCGCGCGGAGTCACCGGCTACGTGCTGATGGCCTACTTCGCCGACGGGACCCGGTACCCGGTCGCCCAGACGAACGCTGCCACCACCTCGCTGAGCGGCACCTACGACGTCTACTACGCGTCGCAGAACATCCGCGTCAGCGTCACCACCCTCACCTCCTACGGCTGGACCGAGGAGTCCGGACTGTCTGGAGCCATCAAGTGCTGACCGCCCTCGTCGTCGACCCCTCGCGCAACGGCCGCCACCGCGTCGGCGTCCTGCTCCGGCTCGGCGGCTGGCAGGTCGTCGAGGCCGCCAGCACCGAGGACGCGCTGCGCGTCGCCGCCGGCCGCGACCTCGACCTGGTCGTCACCGAGGTGGTCCTGCGCGCCGAGAGCGGCCTGGCCCTGCTGACCGAGCTGCGACGGTCCGGCTCCCGCGCCCGGTTCCTGGTCGTCACCGCGGACCCGACCCAGCGGATCCGCACCGCGGCCGCCTCCGCCGGCGCCCTCGGGTGTCTGGCCAAGCCGATCGACCCGCGGGCCCTCATCGACTTCCTCTGCAGCCGGACCGCGCGGCCCGCCGCACCGGCCCGGCACCTGCGGGTCGTCCGCGAGGTGGAGGACCTGCACCAGGCCGACATCGACGCCGACACGATGGACCGGCTGCAGGAGATGTACGTCAGCGCGCTGCCGCACCGCCTGTCGCTGATCACCGACGGCGCCCGCTCCGGCGACGCCATGGCCGTGGCGTCCGCCGCGCAGACCCTGGCCGGGGCCAGCGGTCAGCTGGGCCATCCGGAGATCGCCACGGTGTGCCAGGACATCGCCGCCGAGGCCCGCCGCGGCGTGGTCACGCAGAGCCGGCTGATGAAGCTGCAGCTGCTCAGCCTGCGAGCCACCAGCGGGAGCCGGTCCGCGACCAGCGCCCTGCTGGCGAGCGTCTGAGAGAGGACCCCGTCCTCCCCACCCTTCGCACGCTCAGGGCGGGACCGGGGACGGGGCCGACACGGGCGTCGGGGTGGGCACGGGGCCACCTCGGCGCCCGCTCGCGTGTGCGGCCCGCTCTCAGGCGACGAGGCGGTAGCCGACGCCGCGGACGGTCTTGATCTCCGGCGAGCTGAGGCCGGCGGCCTGCAGCTTGCGGCGCAGGTTGGACATGTGCGCCTCGACCAGCCGGAGGTTGCCCTCCCAGTCGGTCTGCCAGACCTCGCGCAGCAGCGTCTCGCGCTGGAGCACCCGGCCCGGTCGTGAGGCCAGCGCCGCGAGCAGGTCGAACTCGGTGCGGGTCAGGTCGACGACGGCGCCGTCCACCCGGACCTCGCGGCTGTCCTCGTCCACCTCGAGCTCGGCGAGCCGGCGCACCGTCTCCTCGATCGGCTCGCGCGGGGTGGGGACGACGGCGCGCGGACGGCGCAGCATCGCCTGCACGCGGGCGACCAGCTCGCGGGGCGAGAACGGCTTGGCCATGTACCCGTCCGCGCCGACGGCGAGGCCGATCAGCAGGTCGACCTCCTCGGCGCGCGCGGTGAGCATGAGGACGTAGCACTCGGTCTCGGCGCGCACCTGGCGGCAGATCTCGGTGCCGTCGGCGTCCGGGAGGCCGAGGTCGAGCACGATCAGGTCGGGCGCCTGCCGGCGGACCTCCGCCATGGCCTCCTCGCCCGTGCTCACCGCACGGACGTCGAACCCGGCCTTGCCGAGGACCGTCGCGACGAGTTCGCGGATCTCGTCGGTGTCCTCGACGACGAGCACGGACTGTTCGGGCAACGACCTCTCCTCCTCACGTCTCGGTCGCAGGCAGGCAGGGCGGTCCTGCGTCACCTGCTCGGGTGATCGGCAGGTCGCTGTCCGTGCTTGAGCGGGAGGACGACGGTCACCCGGCGCCCCTCCCCCGTCCGGGTGAATACGACGAGCGGCCGCCGGGTACATGAGACGCGTCACATCGGGAGCCCACCGACCGGGGAGGATGACGGAGAGCTACTGGACGGCTCCTCTCTTCCCCTGCGAGCGCCAGCGGCCGCCCCTACCGTCGACAGACGATGCCTTCGCTTCGGAGACACCGCACCGCGCCGGCCGCGGGCGCAAAGAGCCGCCGCCTCGATCTGGACGTGGTCCGGGGCACCGCGATCGTGCTCGCCCTCGGCTGGCACTTCAGCGGCCCGAGCGGCAACGTCGTCGTCGACGTCCTGCAGTGGCCGGGCAAGCAGTTCGGCTGGGCCGGGGTCGACCTGTTCTTCGTGCTCAGCGGCTTCCTCATGGGCCGGATCGTGCTCGGCGAGCACGCCCGCACCGGCACCTTCGACGGACGGCGGTTCACCGTCCGCCGCGTCTTCAAGCTCTGGCCGGTGCTGTACCTCTTCCTCGCGGTGCACGCGCTGTTCGGCGCCGAGCCGCTGGGCTCCTACCTGTGGCAGAACGCGCTGCACGTGCAGAACTACGCCGGCACGTCGCTGACGCACCTGTGGTCGCTGGCCGTCGAGGAGCACTTCTACCTGGCGCTGGCGCTGCTGTTCCCGGTGTTCGCCCGCCGCCGCGGGTCGCTGAAGCTGCTCGCGGGGATCCTCGTCGGGGTGCTGGTCGCGGCCCTGGTGTTCCGGGTGACCGGCAGCCTGTCCGGGGTCAGCGAGACGCGGCTGCAGTGGCGGACGCACTTCCGGGTCGACTCGCTGGCCGCCGGTGTGCTGCTCGCCGTCGTCAGCGTGCGCTGGCCGGAGCGGTTCGAGGCACTGCTGCGGCGGCGCCGGCTGTGGCTCGGCGTCGCCGCGCTGGGGGTCGGGTTCCTCGCCACGGTCGGCAAGTCCGGAGCGGTCGGCAGCACGCTCGGCTTCACCGTCGCCTACCTGACCGCGGCCGCCGTCCTGCTGCTGCTGTACCAGGCGGCCTGGGTGCCGCGGCTGCGCCTGGTGACCGCGCCGATGGCCGCCCTGGGCCGCTTCTCGTACGGCATCTACATCTGGCACGTGTTCGCGGCGCAGATCGCGCTCGGCCGGCTGGGGCTGGACTGGGAGGCGTCGACGCCGGGAGCCCTGGCGGTGAAGTACGGCGCCGCGATCGGGGTCGGCATCGCCGCGACGGTGCTGGTCGAGCGCCCGGCCCTCGCGCTGCGCGACCGCATCCTGCCGGCGACGCCGACGCAGCAGCTGGTCGCCGACCCCGCGCCGCGGCCGGTGCGGCCGCGGATCGAGCGGCCGCACCATGCGCACGTGCTGGAGGGGCCGGTGCTGCCCGCGCGCCTCGTCGGCGTCTGACCTCCCGCGGTTTCGCGCGATCAAGCACGCGCGCTTGATCGCGCGAAACCGCGCCGGACCGTCAGTTCAGGGTGCGCGTGCCGGCCGGCAGCGTGCCGCCGGCGAGCAGCTCCGCCGTCGCGTCCTGCAGCGCGGTCAGCGCCACCCGCTGGGTGAACGGGCCGGTGGAGACCCGCGCGACGCCCAGCTCCTCCAGTTCGCGCACCGACGGCGACACCGACGGCACCGCGATGACGCTGACCCTGCGCGGGCCGAGCCCGTCGACCAGGCCGGCGATCTCGTCCCGGTCGACCGCGCCCGGGACGAACACCACCGGGGCGCCCGCCTCGAGGAACGCCCGGCCGCGGCGGACCGCCTCGGCCACCAGCGACCCCCGGTCGGCGTCCCGGCCGGCGTGCAGGAAGGCGTCGGTCCGGGCGTTGAGCACGAAGTCGATCCCGGCGTCCCGGCCGGCGCGCACGACCGCCTCCACCGCGGCGACGGCGTCGTCCAGCGGCCGCATCCGGTCCTCGAGGTTGCCGCCGACGGCGCCGGCCGCGATCGCCCGCCGCGCGGTCTCCGCCGGGTCGCCGTAGCCGGCCTCGAAGTCCATGGTCACCGGCAGGTCCACGGCCGCGGCGATGCGGGCGACCATGTCCAGGTGCAGGTCGAGCGGGATGTTCTCGCCGTCCTCGTAGCCGAAGGTCGCCGCGATCGAGTGGCTCGCGGTGGCCAGCGCCCGCACCCCGTCGGTCGCCGCCACCACCCGCGCGGAGACGACGTCCCACACGTTGGCCAGCACCAGGATCTCCGGCGCGGTGTGCAGGTCGAGCAGCGTGCGGGCGCGGGCGGCGAGATCCGGCATGACCGACAACCTAGGCGGCCAGCAGCTCCGCGAGGTCGTCGAGGATCAGGTTCGCCGCGGTCAGGCCGATGCCGGTGAAGAAGACGTCGTCGTCCACCGCGTGCGCCCGGCCCGCCTCGACCGCGCCCAGCCGCGGCCACAGCGGCCCACCGACGACCGCCTCCTCGCCCGACTCCGCCGCGTCGCCGTAGGAGGAGTGGAGGACGACGTCGGCGTCGGCCAGCGTCAGCTCCTCCGGGCTCAGCTCGGCGAACTGCGGCACCTCGCCGGCCGGCAGCTCCGGCTGCGGCAGCCCGACGTCGGCGAGCACCGTGCCCAGGAACGACTCCGGCGTGTACGCCCGCACGGTGCCGGCGACGAAGCGCACCGGGCTCACCGTGGGCAGCGGCTCCCCGAGGCGCGCACCCAGCTCGGCGGCCCGGACCTCGTACTCGGCCAGCGCCGACACGGCCTCCTCGTCGCGGCCGAGCGCCTCGGCGGCGAGCAGGAAGTTGTCCTTCCACACCGCGCCGACCCGCTCGGCGAACACCGTCGGCGCGATCGCCGACAGTTCGTCGTAGAGCTCCTCGTGGCGCACCTTGTTCGACAGGATCAGGTCCGGCCGGAGCGCCGCGATCGCCTCGAGGTTCGGCTCCCCGATGGTGCCGACCCGCTCGACGCCGGCGGCGCCCTCGGCGAGATGGCTCAGGAAGCCGGAGGCCACGTCGGTGGTCACCGCTCCCACCGGGGTCACGCCCAGGGCCAGCGCGGAGTCCAGCTCGCCGGTGTCGAGGACGACGACCCGCTCCGGCCGCTCGGCGAGCTCCGTCGAGCCCATCGCGTGCTCCACCGTCCGCGGGAAGGCGCCCTCGGAGGGTGCCGGCGACCCGGCGGCCGCCTTCTCCGCGGACGTGCCGCCACAGGCGGCGAGCGGCAGGGCGGCGGCCAGGACCAGGGCGGCCAGCCGGAGGGGGCGGTGCGCGATCACGCTTCTCCTTGCAGTCGGGACGTGCGGGAACTCCCGACCGGCACGACGAGCACGCCGTCGGACACCGGATCGGGCAGGACGACGGCCTGCAGGCCGAAGACGTCGGCGAGCAGGTCCGGTGTGATCACCTCGCGCGGCGGGCCGGCGGCGACGATCCGCCCGTCGCGCATCGCGACCAGGTGGTCGGCGTAGCGGGCGGCGAGGTTGAGGTCGTGCAGCACCATGACGACGGTGCGGCCGCGGATGTGCAGCCGGTCGACCAGGTCGAGCACCTCGACGGCGTGCGCGAGGTCGAGGTGGGTCGTCGGCTCGTCGAGCAGCAGCAGGTCGGTGCCCTGGGCCAGCGCCATGGCGATCCAGGCCCGCTGGCGCTGGCCGCCGGAGAGCGCGTCCACCGGGCGGTCGGCGAGGTCGAGGACGCCGGTCTCCTCCAAGGCGTGCGCCACCACCGCCTCGTCGTCCCGGGACCACTGCCGGAACCACGCCTGGTGCGGGTGCCGGCCCCGGGTGACCAGGTCGGCGACGGTGATCCCCTCCGGCGCGACCGGCGACTGGGGCAGCATGCCGAGCACCCGGGCGACCTCGCGGGTGGGCTGCCGGTCGATCCGCTTGCCGTCGAGCAGCACCTCGCCGCCGCGCGGGCGCAGCAGCCGGCCGAGGGCGCGCAGCAGCGTCGACTTGCCGCAGCCGTTGGGCCCGATGACGGCGGTGACCGCACCGTCGGGGACGGCGAGGTCGAGGTCGCGGACGACGACGCGCTCGCCGTAGCCGAGGGTGATCCCGCGGGCGGCCAGCCGGGAGGTCACGGGGACGGCCTCGGTGAGAGTGCTCATGCGTCGGTCCTCCGGGTGCGGCGGGCGAGCAGGTAGATGAGGTACGGGGCGCCGATGACGGCGGTGAGGATGCCGACCGGCAGCTCGGCGGGCAGCAGCGTCCGCGAGACGACGTCCCCGCCGACGACCAGCAGCGCGCCGAGCAGGCCGCCGGCCAGCACGGGCGGGCCGGCGGAGCGGACCAGCCGCAGCGCCACCTGCGGGGCGATGAGCGCGACGAACGGGATCGGCCCCGCGGCGGCGACCGACACCGAGGCCAGCGCCACCGCGAGCGCGAGCTGCCCCGCCTGGGCGCTCTGCAGCCGGATGCCCAGCGACCGCGCGCTGTCCTCGCCGAGCCGCAGGGCGCGCAGCGACGGGCTCGTGACGACGCACAGCAGCGCCGCGAGCCCGACGACGATCCCGACCGGGACGACGTGCTCCCAGCCCCGGCCGTTGAGGCTGCCGGTGAGCCAGACGGTGGCCCGGGTCGCCTCGGTGATGTCGGCGAGGATCAGCAGGTAGTTGGTCAGCGACGCGAGCACCGCGGCGACGGCGATGCCGACCAGCACGAGCCGGAAGCCGGTCACCCC
The DNA here is from genome assembly GCF_059428245.1 of Geodermatophilus sp. SMS 5-13. Lineage (NCBI taxonomy): Bacteria > Bacillati > Actinomycetota > Actinomycetes > Geodermatophilales > Geodermatophilaceae > Geodermatophilus > Geodermatophilus sp. SMS 5-13. The sequence goes on along the minus strand of NZ_CP165729.1, from coordinate 1,269,680 downwards.
CTGCCGCCAGGCCAGCGCGTAGATCACCGCCGCGGTGAGCAGCCCGCCGAGCAGCGCGGCGATCGGCAGCCCGACGCTCGCCAGTGCGCCGCTCGCTCCCCCGCCGACCACGATGACCGCGACCGCCGCGGCCGAGGCGCCCCAGCCGATGCCCAGGATGTCCGGGCTGGCCAGGGGGTTGCGGGCCACCGACTGCAGGAGGGCCCCGGACATGCCGAACGCCAGCCCCACCAGGACGGCGGTCAGCGACCGGGGCAGCCGCAGTTGCAGCACGATGAACCGGTCGGCGTCGGCGCCCCCGCCGGCGAGCACCCGCAGCACCTCCGGCACGGTCAGCGGGAAGTCGCCCCGGCCGATGTTGACGGCCATCAGCAGCAGGACGACGGCGGCCAGCAGCACCGGCACGACCACCGCCCGCGGCCGCCAGGCGGCGGAGACCGGCCCGAATCGGACGGCTCGGATCGCGAGGGTCACAGGGTCACCAGCTTGCGGCGGCGCACCAGGGCGATGAAGAACGGCGCCCCGACGAAGGCGAGCACGAGCCCGACCGGCAGCTCGGCGGGCCGGACCAGCAGCCGGCCGGCGGCGTCCGAGACGAGCAGCAGGATCGCGCCGAGCAGGCCGGCGTAGGGCAGCAGCCAGCGGTGGTCCGGGCCGGTGATCGTGCGGGCGAGGTGCGGCACGACCAGCCCGACGAAGGCGATCGGCCCGGTGACCGCGACCGCGGCGCCGGTGAGCAGGGTGACCGCGGCGATGCCGGTGGCGCGGGCGAGCGCGATCCGCTGGCCGAGGCCGCGGGCGACGTCCTCACCGAGCTGCAGGGTGTTGAGCGCGGGCGCGTTGAGCGCGGCCAGCAGCAGGCCGGCGAGCAGGAACGGCAGCACCTGGACGACGACGTCCTCGCCCCGGCCGACCAGCGAGCCGACCACCCAGAACCGGTAGGCGTCCAGCGTGGTCTGGTCGCTGAGCACGAGCGCGCTGGTCAGCGCGGAGAGCAGCGCGGTCACCGCCGCCCCGGCGAGGGCCAGGGTGACCGGCGTCCCCCCGCCCTCGCCGAGCGTGCCCAGCACGAAGACGACGACGCTGGCGACCAGCGCCCCGGCGAGGGCGAACCACACCGAGCCGGTGACCGAGGTGACGCCGAAGGCGTAGACGGCCAGGCAGACGGCGAACGCCGCGCCGGAGCTCACGCCGAGCAGCCCGGGGTCGGCCAGCGGGTTGCGGGTGTGCCCCTGGATCAGCCCGCCGGCGACGCCGAGGGCGATCCCGACCGCGAGCCCGAGCCCGGTGCGCGGCAGCCGCAGCGACCGCACCACCACGTCGTCGTCCGACCCGGTCGGGGAGAACAGCGCCGACCAGACGTCGCCGAGGGAGATCGCGCGGGCGCCGATCGCGATGCTCGCCGCCGCCGCGACCGCGAGCAGCACCAGCAGTGCGAGCAGGCCGCCGTGCAGGAGTGCGCGCCGCCGGGACGCGGGCGCCTCCCGCGCGGGCGCCCGCACCGCCGGTGCCTGGACCACGGTCAGGCCGCGGCGTTCTGCGCGGCCGTGGCCAACTGGCCGACGAGCTGGTCGAGCACCCACGGGATCGACAGCACGCTGACCGCGCTCATCCCGGCGGCGACCTCCTGGTCGTCGACGATCACCGCCGAGTCGCGCTGGATCGCCGGGACCTGGGCGTACACGGGCAGCGCCTTCACCTCGTCGGCGGTGATCCCGTCCGCGAAGCCCACGACGACGTCGGCGGTGATCTCCGGCGCCTTCTCCAGCGAGATCTCCGAGAAGAAGGTGCCGGTGTCCCCGCCCCCGGCCAGCGTGTCGACGCTCGGGTCGAGGGTCAGGCCGAGCCTCTCGACCAGCTGCACGCGTGGGTCCGCGCCCAGGTAGAGGGAGAGCCGCTCGGCCCCCATGCTGGTGTACGCGAACGTCAGGTCGGCGAACTCGGGGTGCTCGTCGGCGATCCGCCGGACTGCGGCGTTCGTGTCGTCGATGAGCTGCGCGGCCTCGTCGCTCTTGCCGAGAGCCTCGCCGATCATGCGGGTCTGCACTTCCCACGGCGTCGTCCACGCCTCACCCGGGTAGGCGACGGTCGGCGCGATGCCGCGGAGGTCCTCGTAGACCGACTCCTCGAAGCCCTCGTACGGCGCGAGGATCACGTCGGGGCGCAGCGCCGCGATCTCCTCCAGCGGCGGGCCGTCGGCGGTGTCGAGCAGGGTGGTCTGCTCCGGGTCGTAGAACTCGTCGTCCCACGGCAGGACGCCGTCGTCCCCGCCGCCGTACGGGAAGGACGGCATGCCGACGGAGGTCACGCCCAGCGAGTAGACGATGTCCTGCGCGCTCCACCCGAGGACGACGACCCGCTCGGGCTGCTGCTCGATCTCGGTCGACCCGAAGGTGTGCTCGATGGAGACCGGGAAGGCGCCGCCGGACGCGGCCGTGCCGGCGTCGTCGCCCCCGCTCTCGGTGCTGCTGCCGCAACTGGCCAGCACGGGAAGGGCCGCCAGCGCAGCCACGGTCGCACGGATCCGCATCGACGTTCTCCTCGATCTCGTCGCGAGGCCTTCCCCGCGCAAGTGAGGGAAGGCTAGCCTAACTTCGATCAAGGTCCGCAACCACCGGGGAGAGCGCCGATGACCGTCCAGACCGTCGAGGCGGTGCCGGCCTACCGGCCGTTCGCCGTCCGCGCCGTCCGCGTCCAGCGGCTGACCCCCGGCTTCGTCCGGGTCACCTTCGGCGGCGCCGACCTCGACGAGTTCGCCTCGGGCGGCCTCGACCAGCGGATCAAGGTGCTCCTCCCCCTGCCCGGCCGCGGCCTGATCGACTGCCCGACCGGGCCGGACTGGTACGGCGAGTGGCGGGTGCTGCCGGAGGAGCGGCGCAACCCGATCCGCACCTACACCGTGCGGGCGGCCCGGCCGGCCGAGCGGGAGGTGGACGTCGACTTCGTGGTGCACGAGGGCCCCACCGGGCCGGCCGGCGCGTGGGCGCTGGCCGCGCGGGCCGGTGACGAGGTCGTGCTCATCGGCCCCAACGCGCGCTACGGCGGGGACACCGGCGGGATCGAGTGGCGGCCGCCGGCCGGGCCGGTGCGGCTGCTGCTGGCCGGCGACGAGACGGCGGTGCCGGCGATCTGCGCGATCGGCGAGGCGCTGCCGTCCGACGCGACCGGCCGCATCGTCCTCGAGGTGCCGTCGGTCGAGGACGTCCTCCCGGTCCGCGCCCCCGCCGGCGTCCAGGTCACCTGGCTCCCCCGCCGGTCACGGGCCGGCGCCGCGCCGCACGGCGAGCGGCTGAGCGCCGCGGTGCTCGCCGCCGCGCCGCTGTCCGGCGAGACGACGGCGGCCCCGGCCGACCCCGAGTACGACCACGCGCTGTGGGAGGTGCCGGAGACCCCCGCGGCGGCCACCGGCCACTACGTCTGGCTGGCCGGCGAGGCGGGCATGGTCACCGCGCTGCGCCGCCGGCTGCTGGCCGACACCGGCCTGGACCGGGCGGCGGTGGCGTTCATGGGCTACTGGAAGGCCGGTCGCGCCTCGGTGTGAGTGCTCGCCGGGTTCTGATCCGTTCGAGTGGATCTTTCCGCGGTTCCGCTGGAGATCGCTCCGCCCGGCGCCGATGAGGCGGGTGCCCACCGCAGGGCGACGTCGGGGCCCGCTGCCCCGCCGACCGAGAAGGGACCGCTCATGATCGGTCTCACCCGCACCACCGGCGAACGCTGCCGCCTGGACCCGGCCGCCATCGAGCGCGTCGAGGCACACCCGGAGACGGTCGTGTTCCTGACCGACGGCGCGAAGTACGTCGTCACCGAGTCGCCGGACCAGGTCGCCGACAAGGTGCGCGCCTACCGGGCCGCGGTCATGGTCAGCGCCTGGCGGCTGATCGACACCCCGACGCAGCGGGCGGAGGTCACCGGGGCCGGCATCGTGCCGTTCTCCCCGCGCCGATCGCGCTGAGCCGGCCGAAGACCCAGCGACTTCGTACCCGGCGTTCAGCCACCTCACAGCGATGCCGGGCACCCTCGTCGACGGGATCGGCCCGGCGGAGGACCCGCCCGGCGACGCCCGAGCGCCGACCTGCGCGCGCCGCCGCACGGGCATACCCTTGGCGTGCACCAATAGTTGTAGAACCCAAGGAGATCCGGCGGGGGTTTGACGAGGGAGGACCGGTGGCCGGGGCCATCGAGGACTACGGGTTGATCGGCGATCTGCAGACCGCAGCGCTGGTCGGCCGCGACGGGTCGATCGACTGGCTGTGCCTGCCCCGCTTCGACTCGCCGGCCTGCTTCGCCGCGCTGCTCGACGACGAGCGCGCCGGCCGGTGGCTGCTCGCACCGGCATCCGGCGGACCGTGCACGCGGCGCCGGTACCGCGGTGAGTCGCTGGTGCTCGAGACGGAGTGGGAGACCCCCGAGGGCACCGTCCGGCTGCTGGACTTCATGCCGCCGCGCGGCGAGGCGCCCGACGTCGTCCGGATCGTCGAGGGCGTGTCCGGCCGCGTGCCGATGCGGACGGAGCTGCTGCTGCGCTTCGACTACGGGAACGTCCCCCCGTGGGTGCGCACCCTCGACGGCGAGGTCGCCGGGGTCGCCGGCCCGCACGCGGTCTGGCTGAGCAGCCCGGTGCGACTGCGCCACGGGAACCGGCGGCCGGACGAGGACCAGCGCATCGACGCCGAGTTCGAGGTCGGCGCCGGCGAGCGCATCCCCTTCGTGCTCACCTACGCCGCCTCGCACCTGCCGCACCCGCGGCCGGCCGACCCGGACCGCTCCCTCGACGACACCCTGACGTTCTGGGCCCGCTGGATGGGCCGGTGCGACTACGACGGCCGCTGGGACGACGCCGTCCGCCGGGCGCTGCTCACCCTCAAGGCGCTGACCTACGCCCCGACCGGCGGCATCCTGGCCGCCGCGACGACGTCGCTGCCCGAGCAGCTCGGCGGCTCCCGCAACTGGGACTACCGGTACTGCTGGCTGCGCGACGCCAGCTACACGCTGCAGGCGCTGCTCGGCACCGGCTACCTGCAGGAGGCCCGCGAGTGGCGCGACTGGCTGCTGCGCGCGGTGGCCGGCGACCCGGCCGACCTGCGGATCATGTACGCGCTCGACGGGGCCCGGCGCATCCCCGAGCAGGAGATCCCCTGGCTGGCCGGGTACCAGGGCGCCGCTCCGGTGCGCGTGGGCAACGCGGCCGCCGAGCAGTTCCAGCTCGACGTCTGGGGCGAGACCCTCGACGGCCTGCACCTGGCCCGCGCGGCGGGGCTGCACAGCACGGACGACGCGTGGGAGCTCCAGCGGGCGCTGCTGGACTTCCTGGAGGGCGCCTGGGCCGAGGACGACAACGGGCTGTGGGAGGTCCGCGGCCCGCGCCGGCCGTTCGTGCACTCCAAGGTCATGGCATGGGCGGGGGTCGACCGGGCGGTCCAGGCCGTGGAGCGGTTCGGCCTCGACGGGCCGGTGGACCGGTGGCGGCGGCTGCGCCAGGAGATCCACGACGACGTCTGCGCCAAGGGCTACGACGCCGACCGGGGCACCTTCACCCAGTTCTACGGCTCGCGCGGCCTCGACGCGGCGCTGCTGCTCCTCCCCCGGGTCGGCTTCCTCGACTGGGGCGACCCGCGCGTGGTCGGCACCGTCGAGGCGGTGCAGCGGGAGCTGACCGAGGACGGCCTCGTGCTGCGCTACCGGCCCGACGCCGACGGGGGCGTCGACGGGCTGCCCGGCGACGAGGGCGCCTTCCTCGCCTGCAGCTTCTGGCTGGTCGACGCGCTGGCCGGCATCGACCGCACCGGCGAGGCCGAGGACCTGTTCACCCGGCTGCTCGGGCTGCGCAACGACCTCGGCCTGCTCAGCGAGGAGTACGACCTCGGCGCGCGCCGGCAGGTGGGGAACACGCCGCAGGCCTTCAGCCTCGTCGGCGTCGTCAACGCGGCCCGGCACCTCTCCGGCTCCCGGCCGGCGCACGCCGCCGGCCGGTCCGGCACCGATCGTCCCGAGGGCGGGGAGAAGCCCCTGGGCTGAGTCCCGATCGAACGGAGTTCGCCATGACCCAGACCGTCGCCGACGTGCTGCTCGCCCGGCTGCGCGAGTGGGGGGTGCGGCAGGTCTTCGGCTATCCCGGGGACGGCATCAACGGGCTGCTCGCCGCCTGGGGCCGGGCGGACGACGACCCGCGGTTCGTGCAGGCCCGGCACGAGGAGATGGCCGCCTTCGAGGCCGTCGGCTTCGCCAAGTTCGGCGGCGGGTTCGGCGTCTGCGCGGCCACCAGCGGGCCCGGCGCGATCCACCTGCTCAACGGCCTCTACGACGCCAAGCTCGACCACGTCCCGGTCGTGGCGATCGTCGGCCAGACCGCGCGCTCGGCGATGGGCGGCTCGTACCAGCAGGAGGTCGACCTGCTGACCCTGTTCAAGGACGTCTGCAGCGACTACGTGCAGATGTGCACGGTGCCCGAGCAGCTGCCCAACCTGATCGACCGCGCCATCCGCATCGCGGTCGGCGCGCAGGCCCCGACCTGCCTGATCTTCCCCTCCGACGTCCTCGAGCTCGAGTACACCGCTCCCGGCCACGCGTTCAAGATGGTGCCCTCCAGCGTCGGCACGGCCGACTCCGCGCCGGTCCCGGCCGCCGCCGCGGTGCAGCAGGCGGCCGACCTGCTCAACGCGGGCGAGAAGGTGGCGCTGCTGGTCGGCCAGGGCGCCCGCGGCTGTGCCGCCGAGCTGACCGAGGTCGCCGACCTGCTCGGCGCCGGCGCGGCCAAGGCGCTCCTCGGCAAGGACGTGCTGCCCGACACCCTGCCCTGGGTCACCGGCTCGATCGGCCTGCTCGGGACGACGGCCAGCTACGAGCTGATGATGGGCTGCGACACGCTGCTCACCGTCGGCTCCAACTTCCCGTACACGCAGTTCTACCCGGCCCTCGACCAGGCCAAGGCCGTGCAGATCGACCGGTCCGCCGCCTGGATCGGCATGCGCTATCCCTACGACGTCAACCTCGTCGGCGACGCACGGACCACCCTGCGGGCGCTGCTCCCCCTGTTGGAGCGCAAGACCGACCGCACGTGGCGGGAGAAGATCGAGGGCGACGTCGCCGACTGGTGGCAGACCGCGGAGCGGCGGGCGCTGACCGACGCCGACCCGATCAACCCGATGCGGATCGTGCACGAGCTCTCCGCGCGGTTGCCGGCGAACGCGATGGTGGCCAGCGACTCGGGCAGCGCGGCCAACTGGTACGCCCGGCACCTGAGGTTCACCGGCGACGTCCGCGGCTCGCTGTCGGGCAACCTCGCCACGATGGGCCCGGGCGTGCCGTACGCGATCGGCGCGAAGTGGGCGCACCCCGACCGGCCCTCGATCGCGATCGTCGGGGACGGCGCCATGCAGATGAACGGCATGGCCGAGCTGATCACCGCCGCCAAGTACTGCCATCAGTGGGGCGATCCCCGGCTGGTGGTCGCCGTCCTGCACAACGACGACCTCAACCAGGTGACCTGGGAGATGCGGGCCATGGAGGGCGCGCCCAAGTTCGCGGCGTCGCAGACCCTGCCCGACGTCGACTACGCCGCCTTCGCCCGGTCGATCGGGCTGCAGGGCATCAACGTGGAGAAGACCGACGAGGTCGGCCCGGCCTGGGACGCCGCGCTCGCCGCCGACCGGCCGACCGTGCTCGACGTCCGCTGCGACCCCGACGTCCCGCCGATCCCCCCGCACGCGACCTGGGAGCAGGTGAAGGCGACCGCCTCGGCGGTGCTGCACGGCGACGAGGACTCCGCCGGGTTCATCAAGCAGGGGATCAAGCAGAAGGTGCAGCAGTACCTGCCCGGCAGCAAGGACGGCGACTGACATGGGGCTGCTGTCCACCGCCGTCCGCGACGTCCGCACGGGGCGCTTCGAGCGGACCCTGTCGGCCCTGACCGCCGCCGGCGCCGCGGTCACCGCCGGGGAGATCTTCTTCTCCCACGACGGCGCCAGCTTCGGCAACAAGGTCATGTGGTGGCCCGTCGTGGTGATGCCCACGGCCGTGCCCGCCGGGGTCGCCGCCGTCTTCTCGGAGCGGGCGGCGCGCACGGTGCTGCCGCTGACCAGTGCCGCGATCGTGGTCAACGGGCTGCAGGGCACCTACCTGCACTGGCGGGGCATCGCCCAGCGACCCGGCGGGATCACCCGCTACAACGTCGAGTCCGGGCCGCCGCCGTTCGCGCCGCTGCTGGCCTCGCTGGTCGGCGGCATGGGGCTGCTGGCCGCCGTCCTGCGGCGGGAGGGACGGCGCTGATGCCCTACCGCCCACCGCACCAGCACGCGGTCACCCCGCAGGGGCAGGGCCGCTTCCCCGGCTTCGACGTCCTCGACTCGGTCGACGCGTGGGACGACGTCACCGCCGGCGCGGTGCTCGAGCGGCTCTCGCACCCGACCGGGCTGTCCTTCTTCACCCCTCCCGAGTTGGCCGTCGCGCGCCCGCTGCTGGACCTGCTGCTCGGCCAGGACGGCGAACCGCGGGTGCCGGTGCTGGAGATGGTCGACCGCCGGCTGGCCGTGGGCGAGACCGACGGCTGGCACCACGACGACCTGCCCGAGGACGCGCAGGCGTGGCGGGAGACCCTCGCCGCGCTCGACAAGGCCGCGCACAGCCGCTTCGGCTGCAGCTTCGCCGACCTCGCCGCCGGCGAGCAGGCGTCGCTGGTCGACGAGGTGCGGCAGGCCGACAGGTGGCAGGGCTACGCCGCCGCCCACGTCTGGAGCCTGTGGACCCGCTACGCGTGCACCGCCTTCTACTCCCACCCCTGGGCGTGGAACGAGATCGGCTTCCCCGGCCCCGCCTACCCGCGCGGCTACCTCAACCCGGGGCTGGACGCGCGGGAGCGGTGGGAGGTCGCCGACGCGGGGGACCCACGGTGAACGCCGTCCGGGCGCGCAACGAGTCGGCCTGGCTGGTGCCCAACGACGGCAGCCGCACCAACCACCGGCTGCGCGCCGGCATGCGCCGGTTCGACCGCGACGACGAGGTCGACCTCGTTGTCGTCGGTGCCGGCGCCGGCGGCTCGGTGCTCACCCAGCGGCTGGCCCGCGCCGGCTGGCGGGTCGTCTGCCTGGACGCGGGCCCGTTCTGGGACCCCGACCGCGACTGGGTCAGCGACGAGCGCGGCTCGCACGGGCTGTACTGGACCGAGCCGCGGCAGATCGGCGGCGCCGACCCCGTGCCGCTGGGCAGCAACAACTCCGGCCGCGGCGTCGGCGGCTCGATGGTCCACTACGCCGGCTACACGCCCCGGTTGCACCCGTCGGACTTCCGCACGCGGAGCCAGGACGGCGTCGGCGCGGACTGGCCGATCTCCTACCCCGACCTCAAGCCGTACTACGAGCAGATCGAGGTGGAGCTGCCGGTGGCCGGCGAGGACTGGCCGTGGGGGGATCCGCACCGCTATCCGCACGCGCCGCACCGGGTCGGCGGCAACGGGCTGGTCTTCCTGCGCGGCGCGCGGCTGGCCGGCATCGAGGCGCGGGTCGGCCCGGTCGCGATCACCAACGGCCGGTTCGGCAACCGGCCGCACTGCATCTACCGCGGCTTCTGCCTGCAGGGCTGCAAGGTCAACGCCAAGGCCAGCCCGCTGATCACCCACGTGCCGGACGCGCTGGCGCACGGCGCGGAGATCCGCCCGGACTGCCACGTCAGCCGGGTGCTGGTCGACGACCGCAGCGGCCGGGTCACCGGCGTGACCTACTTCTGGCAGGGCCGGGAGCTGCGGCAGCGGGCGCGGGCGGTCGCCGTCTGCGGCTACAGCATCGAGACGCCGCGGCTGCTGCTCCTCTCGGCCACGCCCCGCTTCCCCCAGGGGCTGGGCAACGAGCACGACCAGGTCGGCCGCTACCTGATGGTCCAGGGGGCGCCGCAGACCGCCGGGCGGTTCGCCGAGGAGGTGCGCATGTACAAGGCGCCGCCGCCGGAGGTCAGCAGCGAGCAGTTCTACGAGACCGACCCAGGCAAGCCGTACCGGCGCGGCTGGTCGATCCAGACGATCAGCCCGCTGCCGATCACCTGGGCCGAGCACGTCGTCGCGCAGGGCCACTGGGGCCCGTCGCTGCGCGAGTACCTGCGCGACTACGTGCACTGGGCGACCCTGGGCTCGCTCTGCGAGTTCCTGCCGCGGCCGGGCAACCGGGTCACGCTCGCCGACGAGACCGACCGGCACGGCCTGCCGGTGGCGCACGTCTCCTACAGCCAGTGCGACAACGACCGGCGGCTCCTGGCCGCCGCCCAGGAGTCGATGGAGCGCATCCTCACCGCGGCCGGCGCCACCGAGCTCATGACGGTGCAGCGCTACGCGCACCTGGTCGGGGGCGCCCGGATGGCCGCCCGCCCCGAGGACGGCGTGGTCGACGCCGACCACCGCGCCTTCGGCGTCGCCGGGCTGCACGTCGTCGACGGCAGCGTGCTGCCCACGCAGGGCTCGGCCAACCCGGCGCTGACGATCATGGCGCTGGCGGCGCGGGCGGCCGACCGCCTGGCCGCCGGCGCCCGCTCCGGCCTCGGACACGAGGTGGCGTCGTGACCCGGACCGGACTTTCGGCGCCGAAAGTCCCTGCGGCGCACCGGACTTTCGGCGCCGAAAGTCCCCGGGGGGTCGTGCCGTGACGGCCCCGGTCACCGCGGTCCGCACCGGCGTGCACCGCTTCCCCACCCCGACGCCGGAGGCCGACGGGACCCTCGCGTGGGACGCCACGACCGCGGTCACCGTGGAGGTCGACGCGGGCGGGTGTACCGGCCTGGGCTGGACGTACAGCTCGGGCGCCGCGGCGGCCGTCGTCGACGACGTGCTCGCCGGCGTGGTCTGCGGCCGCGACGCGTTCGACGTCCCCGGGGCCGCGGAGGCGATGCACCGGGCCGGGCGCAACCTCGGCACCCGCGGGCTGTTCGCACAGGCGCAGAGCGCCGTGGACATCGCGCTGTGGGACCTCAAGGCCCGGCTGCTCGACCTGCCGCTGGCCGACCTGTTCGGCCGGGTGCGCGACCGGGTGCCGGTCTACGGCTCGGGCGGGTTCACGACCTACGACGCGGCGCACCTCGCCGAGCAGGTCGACGGGTGGCTGGCAGCCGGCTGCGCCGCGGTGAAGATCAAGGTCGGCGAGTCGTGGGGCACCCGCACCGACCGGGACCTCGCCCGCGTGCGCCGGCTGCGCGCGCTGACCGGGGACGGCGTCGCGCTCATGGTCGACGCCAACGGCGGCTACTCCCCCGGTCAGGCCCGCCGGATCGGCGCGGCGCTGGACGAGCTGGGCGTCGTGTGGTTCGAGGAGCCGGTGAGCAGCGACGACGTCGAGGAGCTCGCCGCGCTGCGGAACACCCTGCGCTGCGACGTCGCCGCCGGCGAGTACGTCGCCGACGTGCGGGAGGCCGCGCGCCTGGCGCCCGCGGTCGACTGCCTGCAGCTCGACGCCACCCGCTGCGGCGGCTACACGGGCTGGCTGCGGTGCGCGGCGGTGGCGGTCGCGGCGGGCCGGCAGGTGTCCGCGCACTGCGCGCCGTCCCTGCACGCGCCGGTGGCCGCGGCGCTGCCCGAGCTGCGGCACGTGGAGTGGTTCGCCGACCACGCCCGCCTCGAGCCGGAGCTCGTCGACGGCGCACCGCCGGTGGTCGACGGCGCGCTGGTCGTGCCGGGCACCGCGGGGCACGGCATGACCCTGGCCGCGCACCGGCGGGGCCGGTGACCCGCTCGCGGCCGGGCGGCGGGAACTTCGCCGAGGAGCTCGACTGGGACGGCGCCACCATCCGGGCCCGCGGCCACCTGACCGAGCAGGGCGCGGATCTCATCCAGGGCGCCGTCGAGGTGCTCCGCCGGGCGGGCCGGCACTCCATCACCGTCGACCTGGGCGCCGTCCGAGCCGCCGACGACGGGGCCCTCACCGCGCTGGATGCGCTGGCCCGGCGCCTGCGGGTACTGCACGACGAGCTCGTCGTCCTGTCCGAGGAGAGGAAGGAATCGCTGTGAAACCGCAGTACGTCGTCGTCACGGGGGCCAGCGCGGGGATCGGCCGGGCGGTCGCCACCGCCTTCGGCCGCCGCGGCGCGACCGTCGGCCTGGTCGCCCGCGGCGAGAAGGGCCTCAAGGGCGCCGCCGAGGACGTCGAGCGGGCCGGCGGGCGCGCCGTCGTCCTGCCCACCGACGTCGCCGACCCCGACGCGGTGTTCGCCGCCGTCGACCGCTTCGAGAACGAGGCCGGCCCGATCGACGTGTGGGTCAACGTCGCCTTCTCCTCCGTGTTCGCGATGTTCGACGACGTCACCCCCGGGGAGTTCCGCCGCACGACGGAGGTGACCTACCTCGGCTACGTGTACGCGACCCAGGCCGTGCTGCCGCGGATGAAGGCCCGCGGCCGGGGCACGATCGTGCAGGTCGGCTCGGCGCTGGCCTACCGCGGCATCCCCCTGCAGACCGCGTACTGCGGCGCCAAGCACGCGATCCAGGGCTTCCACGAGGCGCTGCGCTGCGAGCTGCTGCACGAGAGGAGCCCGGTGCGCGTGACGATGGTGCAGATGCCGGCGGTGAACACCCCGCAGTTCTCCTGGGTGCTCGACCGGCTGCCGCGGCACCCGCAGCCGGTGGCGCCGATCTACCAGCCGGAGACCGTCGCCGAGATGGTGCTCTTCGCGGCGGACCACCCGAAGCGGCGGGAGTACTGGGTCGGGTCGAGCACCGCGGCCACGCTGGCCGCCAACGCGCTGTTCCCCGGCCTGCTGGACCGCTACCTGGCCCGCACCGGCTTCGACTCCCAGCAGAGCGACCGGCCGCACGACCCGGACGCGCCGGCCAACCTCTTCGAGGCAGCGGACGACGACCACGGCCACGACTTCGGGGCGCACGGCGAGTTCGACGCCCGATCGCGCACCTCGGACCCGCAGCTGTGGGCCTCCCGGCACCACGGCACCCTCGCCGCGGCCGGCGCCGCGCTGGCCGGGGCGACCGCCTGGTGGCGCCTCCGCCGGCGGTGAACCGTCGGGCCGGGCGGATTCCGCACCGGGAGGGGTAAGACCGTGGCGGCCCGCCGACACTCATCAGACATGCGCACCGACTGGCAGAGCACGCGGGCCGCCGTGCTGGAAGAACAGGTCGTGGCCTGGCGCCGCGGCCGGCTCCTCGAGGCCGGCTTCGGCTTCGACCTCGCCGACGCCCTCGCCGGCGAGTTCCGGGTGGACCTGCACGCGTTGCTCGAGCTGGTGGAGCGGGGCTGCCCGCCGGTGCTCGCCGCCCGCATCCTGTCCCCCGTCGACGGCGACGGAGCCCACCGGTGAACGACGCCGACGTGGTGCCGCAGGGCGCCGTCCGCCCCCGCCGCGCGGCGGACGACGGCTCCCGCGCGGACGACGCCGAGACCTGGCTGTCGCCGCTGCGGGCCGGGGGCGAGCAGCGGGAGCTGGCGATCGGCCGGCTGCACGCGCTGCTGCTCCGGGCGGCGCGGTTCGAGGCGGCCCGCCGGCGGGCCGCCCTCTCCGGGATCGGCGGCCGCGAGCTCGACGACCTGACCCTGCAGGCGGCCGACGACGCGCTCGTCGCCGTCCTGGCCCGGCTGGACACCTTCCGCGGCGCCAGCCGCTTCACCACCTGGGCCTACAAGTTCGCCATCTACGAGACCTCCGTCAAGCTGCGGCGACGGGCCTGGCAGGACCGCGAGGTCCCGCTCGAGCCGCAGTCCTGGGCGCTGGTCCCCGAGCGCGGCGAGCAGCCGCAGCAGCACGCCGAGACGGCGGAGGTCCTCGCCGCCGTCCGCCACGGGATCGCCGCCCTGACCCCGCACCAGCGGCACGTCCTGGTGGCGCTGACCGTCAACGACGTGCCCATCGACGTCCTCGCCGAACGGCTGGGGACCACCCGCGGCGCGCTCTACAAGACCCTGCACGACGCCCGCCGCGCCCTGCGCGGCCGGCTCGCCGAGCGAGGCCTGCTGTCCACTGCCACCGCCATCGCCGAGGAGGCGCGGTGAACGACCCACGACGTGCGCCCGCACTGAGCCGTCTGCTCGGCCCCGGCCGGCCGGAGGTCACCTGCGAGGTCTGCTTCGACGAGCTGGACCGCTACGTCGATCTGGAGCTCGCCGGGGCCGACGCCGAGGCGGCCGTGCCCGGCATGGCGGCCCACCTGGAGGGCTGCCCCGCCTGCTCCGAGGAGCACGCCAGTCTCACCGCGCTGCTCGCCCCCGGGGCAGCGCGGTGACCCACCGTCAGAACGCCCTGCCGAGGATGCGGCAGGGATCCCTTCCAGCCCCCTCCGGGAGTAGGCCATGAGTCTCCTGACCCTCGGACACGGCGGTGCGAGCCGGCTCCACCGGGTGTCCTTCCTTCTCCACCGGCCGGCACCGGTCGCCGCCGTCCCCACGACCGCGGACGGCGCACCGGCGGTCGACGGGCGGGTGTTCGCCGTCCAGCGGCTGGGGGCCGTGGGCGTCGGGACGTTCCTGCTGGTCTTCGGGACGCTCGGCCTCACCAGCGGCATCCCGTTCCTCACCACCCACGGGCAGCGCCTGCTCGGCCTGTCCTCCAACGGCCTGCTGTCGGTCCTGTCGGTGGTCGTCGGCGCGGTGCTCGTCGGCGCCGCGATGCGCGGTCCGCGGGTCGCCTCCACCGTGATGATGGTGCTGGGGTCGCTGTTCCTGCTCTCGGCGCTGGTGAACCTGGCGCTGCTGCAGACCAGCGTCAACGTGCTGGCCTTCCGGATGAGCAACGTGCTGTTCTCGATCGGCGTCGGCGTGCTCCTGCTCGTGCTGGGTGCCTACGGCCGGGTCAGCGGCAACCTGCCGGAGACCAGTCCCTACGCGCATCCGCACCCCCACGCCGTCGAGCCGCCCGAGCTGCCGGCCACGCCCGCGGAGGTCGCCGCGGAGGCGGCGATGCGGCAGGCCGAGATCGCGGTCGTCGAGCACCGCGCGAGCGAGGACCAGCGGCGCCGCGTGGCGGCCATGGCCCTCGTGCACTCGCGGCCGGACCGGCGCCACGTGTGGATGGAGTTCGACCGGCCGATGACCGGCGGCGCCGTCCTCCCCCGGTGACGAGCGTCGCCGCCGTCCCCGCTCAGCTCGTGCCGGGGCGGAGCAGCGGCATCATCACCCCGTCGACGACGGCGGCCGGCAGGTCCGGGCCGATCTCCCGGCCGCCGAGCAGCCAGCGCTGCAGCACGATGGACGGTCCGGCCTCGGCGGCCAGGCCGGCTCCCGCCTCCGGCGCCACCTCCCCGCGGGCGGCCGCCCGGGCGAAGGCGTCGGCGAAGGCGCGGTCCCAGCGGTCCAGCGGTCCCCGGCGGTAGGCCTCGGCGAGCGCCGGCTCCTCGTCGAGGACGCCGAGCAGGGCGCGGCTGGCCCCGCCGCCGGGCCCGGCGAGGATCTCGGTCAGGGCGCCCAGCAGCGCCACGAGGTCGTCGCGCAGCGACCCGGTGTCGACGACGACGAGGGTGTCGTCGCTGGCCGCGTCGATGACGCTGACCAGGAGGTCGACCTTGCTGGGCCAGCGCCGGTAGATCGTCGCCTTGCTGACCCCGGCCACCATCGCGACCTCGTCCATGGTCAGCCCGCGGTAGCCCACCTCCGAGAGCACCCGGAGGACGGCGGACCGGATCGACTCGTCGAGCGACGGGTCGAGCGGGCGCCCGCGACGAGGGCGGTCCGCGGTCACCCCCGAACCGTACCGATCACGCCGACCGGCCCGACGGCGCTCCCGGGACCACGGCGCGCGCAATGAGGAACTCGCCGGTTTCCGTGGTCGGTCCCTACCGTCGCGCCGACGAGGTGCCGTCCGGCACCGACAGACCGCGGCACGGGCGCCGCGGACGGGGGGAAGCGTGCACAGCCGGCTCAGCTGGGAGTCCCCGAGTTCGCGGCTGGTGCTGCTCGCCGTCCTCGAGGCGCTGGTCCACCACGGGTACGCGGGCGTGACGGCCGAGACCATCGCACTGCGGGCCGGCGCGGCCGCGAGCGCGCTGGGCGAGGATCCCGACATCGAGGACCTGGTGGCCACCGCGGTCTCCGGCATCGAGCTGTTCGACACGCCGCCACAGACCGGCTCCCTCCGGGGCGACCTGCGCGCGCTGCTCCACCCGTGGCGCAGTCCCCGCACCTCCGACGAGATGGCCGTCGCCGCAGTGCTCAGCGCCGCGGAGTGGAGCGCGCCGCTCAAGGCCGCGACCGCGCAGGCCCTGGACTTGCCGCTCGCCCAGGCGCTCGGCACCGTGCTCAGCCGGGCCGCGGAGCGCGGCGTGCCGCAGTCGGCGCTGCAGACGCTGAGCTGGGTGCTGCGCGGGCTCGTGCTCGAGCGGCTGCGCTCGGGCTCGCGGTCGGCGGTGGACCTGGACCTGCTGGTGGACTTCCTCGTCGCCGGCCTCGAGCGCCGAGCGGCGGGGACGACGGACTGACGTCCCCGCCGCTCCCCCGTCGTCAGACGCCGGCCGGGCTTCGGGCCGGCACGGCCTCGCCGAGGGCCTGCGCGATCGTGGCGGTGTCCATCACCTCGGTGAACGACGTGACCCTGCCGTCGCGGAAGGTCCAGACGTGCACCCACGGGACGCCGTCGAAGGAGTTCCCGGCGACGGTCCGGCCCCGGTGCCGGCCCCGGACGACGACGGTGTCGCCCGCCTCGAGGTAGCTCTCGGGCGCCACGACGAGCTCGGCGAAGTTCTGGGCCAGCTTGCCGAAGAACTCCCCCGCGCCCTGCGGCCCGCGGTAGTCGCCACCGAAGGAGATGCTCTCCGGCGTGGACCACACGAGGTCGTCGGCGAACAGGCCGAGCACCGTGGGGATGTCGCCGGCGGCGAAGGCCGCGTAGCCGCTCCGCGCGAGGTCCGCGTTCCCGGCCGCGGCGACGTCGGGCGTCCCGGTGGCGGTGAGGACACCGGCCCGCGGGGTGAACACCTCGTGCGCCGGGTGGAAGGTGACCTCCGGCTGCACGTCCAGGCCGAGCTCGGCCATCGCCGGGCCGAGCCGCTGCTCGCCGAAGGCGCCGAAGGCCGCCTCGCTCTCCCACGCGTCGGCGTTGTGGCAGTCGGCCCCCTCCCACCAGGTCAGGTGCGCGTGCCCGCCGTCCGGCGGCCGCTCCAGCCACCCGGTGCGCCCGCGGACGGCGTCGTACTGCTCCGGCGTGATGCCGCGCAACACGACCTCGGCGATGACCGTCATGTCGAACCTCCTCCGATGACCCCTGTCGACGTGCAGCAGTGCGCCGCGGCCGATCAGGCCGGATCACCGAGAACGCGGTGATCCGGTGGCGGGTCCGGTGACGCATCGAGGACGTGCAGGCGCCCCTGGCCGCCGACCCGCCGGCCGTCCGACCGCGTCACCGCGTGCGGCCGAACGGCTGTCGTCCCGGGTGGCGCAGCGGTACGGTCCGCGCCGTGGAGTCCTCCGGCTCCCTGCTCGCCGCTCGGCTCGCTGCCGGTGACGACCGCGCCCTCGCCGAGGTGTTCGACCAGCTCGGGGCGGCCGTCCATGCGACCGCGCTGCAGATCCTCGGCAGCTCCGCGGCGGCGCAGGACGTGGTGCAGGACGTGCTCGTCGAGCTGTGGTGCCACCCGCAGCGCTACGACCCGACGCTCGGCAGTCTGCGCACCTACCTGACCCTCTGCGCGCGGCACCGCGCGCTGGACGTCGTCCGCAGCGAGCTGCGCCGGGCCGGCCGGGAGGAGCGGCACCAGCGGCTGGTGCCCGAGCCGCGCCAGCCGACGCCCGGCGAACAGGTCGCCGACGCCGACACCGCCGCGGCCGTGCGCGCCGCGGTGCGCTCCCTGCCACCCGACCAGCGGCGCGTGGTGGAACTCGCGTACTTCGACGGGCTGAGCTACCGCGACGTCGCCCAGCGGATCGGGATCCCGGAGGGGACGGCGAAGTCGCGCCTGCGCCTCGCCCTCGCCAAGCTCGAGCACCTGCTCGACCGCCAACTCCTGGAGCCGTCGTGATCACCGGTGCGTCGCTGCCCGCGGGGCTGCGCGAACGCGTGCTGACGGCCGCGCGCGAGGCCCGCGCGGCCGGCCGAGCCCTGCCCGAGACGCCGGCCATCTCCCCCGTCGAGGCCTTCAGCCGGGCCGCGGACGCCTTCGCCGGCCTGCTCGCGACGCTCGACGACGCGCACTGGCGGCTGCCGGTGCTCCGCGACCTCGACGTCCAGGGCCTGGCCGGGCACCTGGTGGGCGTCGAGGACGACGTCCAGCGCGCGCTCGCCGGGGATCCCGGCGTGGCCCGCGTCGACCACGTCGCGTCGACCCAGCCGGTGGCCGAGGAGCAGGCGGGACGGCCACCGGAGGAGACCCGCCGGACCTGGCGCGACGCCGCTGAGCGCACGGTGGCGCAGGTGCGCGGCCGCCGGCTCGACGAGGTCATCGCCGTCCACGGGCTGCGGCTGCCGCTGGGCGCGCTGCTCGTCGTCCGGGCGTTCGAGCTGTGGACGCACGAGAACGACATCCGCACCGCGGCCGGCCTCCCGGCCTCCGTGCCGGACGGGTCGACGCTGCGGCTGATGACCGACCTCGCCGTGGGCATGCTGCCCTTCGGGGTGGCCCGGGTGGCCGACGACCTGCCGGCGCTCGACGTGCACCTCGTGCTCACCGGCGCCGGCGGCGGCACGTGGGACATCCCGCTCGGGTCGCGGCGGGCCGGCGAGGTGCCGGAGGTTGCGATCGTCGCCGACGCGGTCGGCTTCTGCCGGCTGGTGGCCGACCGCATCGGACCGGAGCAGCTGGGGGCCCACGTCAGCGGGGACGTCGCGCACGCTGACGCCGTCCTGGCCGGGGCCGCCGCGCTCGCGCTGGACTGACGGCACCCGCCTGCTAGAGCGTTCCCGGCGCGCGGTCGAGGCCAGGCAGGTGCTGCGCTCAGTGGCGGACCTCTGACCGCCGCCGGCGGCGGGCCACCGCGCCTGAGCCCGTACTGCCGCCGAACGCGCACGAGATGCCCAGCACGTAGCCGAAGTCGTACCAGTTGCCGTTGTTCTGCACCTCGTAGACGTTCACGTGGTCGGTGAACAGCGAGATCACGAACGTGACCGGGACGATGAACCCCTGCCAGAGGCCGAGCCAGAACCCGGCCGGCTCGGTGCCGGTGTCGACGGCGGGGTTGGGTCCGGCCGCGCATCCCGCCAGGACGACGACGGCCACGGCGAGCAGCGCGCACGCGACGATCCGGGATCTGGACATGGGACACCTCCGCCGGCGAGCCTGCGCCGGCGGAGGGGTCGCGGGTCAGTCCCGAAGGTCCCGATTCTCAGTGCACGTACTCCGCCCGCCGCCACCAGACCATCGGCACGGCCATCGCCGGCAGCATGAGCAGGTGCCCGCCGGTGACCACGGCGCCGGCCGAGATCGCGCCCGCCCAGTAGGGCACGAGCAGGACGAGGAACGGCAGGTACATCGCCGCCGCCATCTCCGCGATCGCCACGGCGGAGTGCTTGCGGAAGGCCATCCACGCGGCCATGCCGATGGCCATGTTGGTGGCCATGCCCAGGACCATGACCTCGGTGGTCGCCGACCAGCCGGGCCAGACCAGGCCCCAGACCGGGCCGAGGGCGAACATCCCGGCGAACATGGCCACGACCATCTCCAGGTAGTGGCGGACGAGGTGCCACGCGACGTGCGTGCGGCTGTGCTGCGGGAGGGTCTCGGTGGTCATGGCGGAAGCGTCGCGGCCGCCGGCCTCCGCCGGACGTGCCGGAGGTCATGACCGGGGGTCACGACCGGGCATGACCCCGGGTCAGAGCAGGTCGAGAGCCCGGGCGCGCAGCGCGGCCTGGGTGCGGTCGCGCGCGCCGAGCTTGGCCAGGACGTTGGTGACGTGGTTCTTCACCGTGCCCTCGGCGAGGAACAGCGTCTGCGCGATCTCCCGGTTGCTGCGGCCGCCGGCGAGCAGCCGGACGACGTCCAGCTCGCGCTCCGACAGCGGCACCACCAGCGGCTGCGGGCGCGGGCGCGGTTCGTCGGAGAGCCGGGCGAACTGGGCGACCACCTTGGCCGCGACCGAGGGCTGCAGCACCGACTCGCCGCGCTCGGCGGCGAGCAGCGCCTCGACCAGCCGGTCGGAGGCGACGTCCTTGAGCAGGTAGCCGACCGCGCCGGCCCGCAGCGCCGCGAACACGTCCTCGTCGTCGTCGAAGGTGGTCAGGGCGAGCACCCGGACCTCCGGCTGCTCCAGGCGCAGCCGGCGGGTGGCGGCGATGCCGTCGAGCACCGGCATGTGCAGGTCCATGAGGACGACGTCGGGCCCCAGCGCCGCCGCCCGGTCCAGCGCCTCGGCGCCGTCCCCGGCCTCGCCGACGACCTCCACCTCGGGCCGCGCCTCGAGCAGGGTGGCCAGCGCCTCGCGGAACAGCGCCTGGTCGTCGGCGAGCAGCACCCGGACGGGGCTCACCCGGGCACCTCGACCAGCAGCGTCGTCCCGGCGCCGGGCGTGGAGGTGACGTCGAGCCGGCCGCCGAGCCCGACGGCCCGCTCCCGGATCCCGACCAGGCCGAAGCCGCCCCCTCGCGTGCCGGGCAGGCCGCGACCGTCGTCGCAGACCTCGAGCCGCACGGTCGCCGGGCCGCGGAAGTCCAGCACCACCGTCGCCGAGCGGGCCTGGGCGTGCTTGCGCACGTTGGTGAGCGCCTCCTGCGCGGCGCGGAACAGCGACTCCTCGGCCTCGGCCGGCAGCGGCCGCGCCTCGCCCTCGACGTCCAGCCGGGTCGGGACGCCGGCGGCCGACGCCTCGGCGGCGAGCGCCTCCAGCGCGGTCCGCAGCGGCGGGCGGGTGCGTTCGGCGCGCAGCGCGGCCACCGACCGCCGGACCTCGGCGAGCGCCTCCGTCGCGGAGTGCTGCGCCTTGGCCAGGACGGCGTCGGCGCGGGCCGGGTCGCCGGCCAGCACGGCGCGGGCGGCCTGGACCTGCATCTGGACGACGGTGAGGTGGTGGCCGAGCCCGTCGTGGATGTCGCGGGCGACCCGGTTGCGCTCCTGGGTGGTGGCCAGCTCCTCGGCCTGGGCGGCGTACGCCCGCAGCTGCTCGTGCGCCGCGGCCAGCTCCTCCCGGGCCCGCTGCTCGCGCTGCAGCAGCACGGTGACGACCGCGGTGAACACGGCCGCGCCGAGGATGCCGAACCCGTTGCGGACGAAGTCGCCCCAGCCCATGCCGAGGTGCACGAGCGGGACGACGGCGGTGAGCGCCACGGCAGCCGGCAGGGGCAGCAGCAGGTAGCCCTGGCTGACCAGGATGAGCAGGAGGAGGGTCGCGCCGACGCCGGCCCCGCCGAGCCCGAAGACCGCGTAGCCGATCGTGAGCTCCAGGAGGACGTACGCGACCGCGAGCCGCCGTCTCCGCCGCGGCGGCTGACGGTCGACCCAGGCGAAACCGAGGACCAGGATCAGCGTGTAGACCACGCCCGCCGCCACCGCGGCGAGCGGCTGGGGGTCGGCGGTGACCTCCACGGCGAGGACGATCAGTGCCACGCAGGCCATGACCGCCAGTGCTCGCCTCACGTGATCACTCTGCTTCCGGGCGAACCCGCGGTCAACGCCCCTCCGTCCCCGGCGGGTTGGGCACCGGTGGGCCACCGTCCGGAACCACTGCGTTTCGCTCCGGCACGGCGTCCCGTGCACCGTGGACATCGTCTCTGCAGACATGGTCGCCGTCCGTCCCTGGGTGTACGAGGGTGCATGCCCGCGCGCCGTGCGGTCGTCACCGCGGCGGCCATGACGACCGCACTCCTCACCACCGGCTGCGGTGGCAACAGCAGCGGCGGCGACGGTCCGAGTCCCACCACGAGCAGCAGCATGGTCACCGACACGGGCGACTCGGTGCCGGCGACGTCGTCCGCGTTTCCCTCGTCGTCGCGGGCCGAGGAGAACACAACCGGGCCACCGACGCTGACGACACCGGCCACGACAGAACCGACGACGACGCCCTCAACGGACGAGCCGGACACAGGTTGACATGGCCTCGGCGTGGTCCGCGCGGCCGGCGGGAACTGAAGCCCCGACCGCGGACGCAAGCTCGCCGACGGATGCGGCTGCCCGCGCCTCGGCGTTGAAGCAAGTCGTCGGGCTGGTCCTCGGCCAGCTGGGCGCGGTCACCGCGCTCGCCGTCTACTTCGGGTGGGCCCGCACCAGCGCCTTCCTCCAGTACTTCGGCCTCGACAGTTCCGTCGCCGGCCTCACCACAACCGACTACGTCCTGCGCAGCGTCGGCGCGGCGTACTGGCCGCTGATGGCGCTGGGAATCCTTGCCTTCACGACTTTGACGCTGCATCCGCGGATCAGCGCACACGTGACCGGCTCACGACACTGGCTCCTCGCGCTCATGGCAGCAGGAGCGACGATGCTCGCCATCGCCGTCGCCGGGCTGTTCCAGCTCTGGGTCTTCCCACCCTCGATCCCGGTCATACCGCTGCTGATCTCGGCGGGGCTGGCGCTCCTCACGTACGTCACCGTGCTGCGGGCGGACGGGTCGGGCACCGGTTCGGGGCTCCGCGGCAGGGCCCAGTTCGTCGCGTTGGCCGGTCTCGTCGCTGGTGGGCTCTTCTGGCTCTGGGGTGCCTACGCCGCCGCAGGCGGACGATCGACCGCCGAGGACATGGCTGCCGATCTGCCGTTCCGCACGGAGGTAACGGTCTTCAGTGCCCAGCGGCTAGGACTCAACGGCCCAGGCATCCGGGTCGACCCGATCCCCGATGACGCGAGCGCCTACCGGTTCCGCTACACCGGACTGCGTCTGCTCCTGCACTCCGGCGACCGGTACTTCCTCCTGCCCAAGGACTGGCAGCACGGGCGGGACCCGCTCTTCGAGCTGGCCGAGTCGGGCTCCGTCCGCCTGCAATTCGTGGCGTCCCCATTCGACTAGTGCCGCGTCAGGCATCCTTCGCCTCGGGCACCGGGCGGGACTCGGTTGCCGATGCCGACGGGTGTCGACTCGTGGCGGTATCGCGCGCCCATGAGACCACCGGGATCCGACACTCGGTGGCATCCGCCGGTCCACCGGCACTCCGTTGACAGAGCGTGCAGTACCAAGCCACCCGTTGATCGCGAAAACTTAGGCTAGGCTAACCAATAGCCAGCGGCCGTCGGGAGGCGACGCCGTCCCGACATCGAGGAGGCGGTCCACTGATGGCCGAGCGACGGCCGCGGATCCCGCGGATGGCCGAGGTGCTGCGCACGTCGTACGTGACCCCGCACATGATCCGGGTCGTGCTGGGCGGTGAGGGGCTGGCCGGCTTCCCGGCCGGCGAGTTCACCGACCACTACGTGAAGCTGCTCTTCCCGCCGGATTCACCGGACCCCGAGCGGCCGGTCACCCGCACCTACACCGTGCGGGCCTGGGACGACGCCAGCGGCGAGCTCACGCTCGACTTCGTCTGGCACGGCGACGAGGGGCTGGCCGGACCGTGGGCCGCGGCCGCGCGGCCCGGCGACCGGATCTCGTTCTTCGGCCCCGGTGGGGCGTACGCGCCGTCCCCGGACGCCGACTGGCACCTGCTCGCCGGCGACGAATCGGCGCTGCCCGCCATCGGAGCGGCGCTCGAGCGGCTGCCGGCCGGGGCCCGCGCGCTGGCGTTCGTCGAGGTGGCCGGCGCCGAGGAGCAGCAGAGCGACCTGGTCATCGGGGACGGCGTCGAGTTGGTCTGGGTGCACCGCGGGGACGCCGCACCGGGCACGGCCCTGGTGCACGCGGTCCGGTCCGCTCCGCTGCCCGAGGGCGCCGGCCACGTGTTCGTGCACGGGGAGGCCGGCGCCGTCCGGGAGCTGCGCCGGCACCTGCGGGCCGAGCGCGGGCTGGCGCCGGAGCTCACCTCGATCTCCGGCTACTGGCGCCGCGGCGACAGCGAGGAGCGCTGGCAGGCGACCAAGCGGGAGTGGAACGCCGCGATCGAGGCCGAGGAAGCGGTGCTCGGCGCCTGACGTGGGGCGAATCACAATGCGGTGTTCGCCCAGGTCAGGCCCGTACTGAGCGTGGGAATGGGGCAGACGCCGGGACTGCTGAACCCGTAGCCTGGACGGGCAGCCCGCTGTGCGCCGCCGCCGGCCGGGCGCCTCTCCCCTGCACGCTCCCGTCCCCTCCCCCGGAGCTCATGACTTCCCCGCGCACACAGATCGCTCCCCAGACCGACGAGACAGAGAAGCCGAAGGCCGGCGGGCTGTCCGCCGTCCAGATCGCCTCCGGCGCGCTCGCCGCGGTGTCCTCGGCGGTGCTGCTCTCCTTCTTCGGCGTCGCCGGCACCCTCACCGGCGCCGCACTGGCCAGCGTCATCAGCACGGTCGGCGCCTCGCTGTACACGACCTCGCTGAAGAAGACCAACGAGGGACTGCGCCGGGTGATCACCCGCGAGCAGGCCGCGGCCACCGAGCCGGGCGCCCCGGCCACCCAGGCCCTCCCGGCCACGCCGGCCCTCCCGGTCACCCAGGCCCTGCCCGCCCCCCAGGCCCTGCCGCCCCGGCTCGACCCGCGGCGGGCGCCGGCCAAGCGCTTCCAGCCGCGCTGGGGCCGGGTGGCCGCCTACGCCGTCGGCGTCTTCGTGGTGGCCATGGGCATCGTCACGGGCATCGAGCTCATCGGTCAGCAGCCGGTGTCGGCGCTGGTGGGCAACTCGTCGTCCACGGGGACGACGACGCTCGGCGAGCTGACCAACGCCTCGTCGTCCTCGGACACCACGCCGTCGACGCCGTCCTCGCCGACGACGTCCGCCCCGGCGACGTCCACGGCCGACAGCTCGCCCGCAGAGCCGACCGAGGCGACCCCGACGGACGAGGGGGACTCGGAGTCGGCGTCCCCGTCGACCGCGACGTCGTCCTCGAGCTCGTCCGCGTCGAGTTCCGCGACCACGCCGACCCGCTCCGCCGGGACGAGCTCGGCGCCCACGCAGGGCGCGGCGCCCACGCCCTGACCCGCTCGACCCGAGAAGCCCCGGCCGATTCCGGCCGGGGCTTCTCGGGTCTACAGGGCGACGGGCATGGCCGGGACGGGGAGCCTCTGCTCGGAACCCGACCCGGTGCCCCGGCCGGGGAGTTCCCCCTCTACCCGGCCGGCGCGTGGTCCTGGACGGCTCCCGGGCCGTGAGCGGCCCCGGAACCTGCGCCTACCTTCGCACCGACGGCGCGCTCTCACATCCCGAGCCGCAATTCAGCCGCCGCCGCCGTCCCGCCCGCCGCCGTGGCCGTTGCCGCGACCGGCGCCGGGACGCCTCGGAGCCGTCGACAGCGTCGGCTCGGCCGTCGCGGGGGCGGACGGCGCAGCCGTCGAGACCGGGGCGGCGGGTGCGGCGGGGACGGATGCTGTCGTCGCCGCGACGGCGGGCGCGGTCGCGTACGTCACGTCGACCAGCTGGCCGGGCGCGAGTTCCCCCACGGGGTCGAGCGCGAGAACCTGCCCGGCCGGGACATCGGCGGTCCCCTCCGGCCGCAGCTGCACCGCGACCCCCAGCGCGATCAGCCGGCTGCGCACCTCGGCGACGGGGCTGCCGACCAGTCCGTCCGCCGTGACGGAGATCGTCGTACCGGCGACCGTGCTGCCGCTCGCGGTGGCCGACGGCGTCGCGCTGCCCCGTGCGGCCGTGACCGGAGAGTCCGGGGCCAGGAGCAGGCCGCCCGTGACCGCGACGCCCAGGACCACGAGCGCGGCCACGAAGGCGACCGCCAGCCGCGCGCGGGCCGGTACCCGCGTCGGACGGGTCAGTGCCTCGGTGACGGCGAAGGCGTTCGGGCCCGGCGGAGCGGAACGGGTCGCACCCGTGGCGAGAACGGTCGTCCGGTGCTGCTCCACGTCGGGAGCCGCACGCTGCGGGCAGAGGGCGTCCACGGCGTCGCGAAGGGCGGCGCCGTCGCGGATGCGGTCCTCGGGCCGCCGCGCCATGGCGCGGGCGACGAGCGCGCGGACGTCATCCGGCACCTCGGGCGGGAGCGGTGGCGGAACCTCGCGGACGTGCCTCAGCGCCGTCTGGACGCTGTTGTCCCCCTCGAACGGACGCCGTCCCGCCAGGCACTCGTAGGCGATGACCCCCAGGGAGTAGACGTCGCTCGCCGGTGTCGCCGGCTCGCCGTCCACCCGCTCCGGTGCCAGGTAGTGCACCGAGCCCATCACCTGGTCGGCGCGGGTCAGCGGCACGTTCGCCGCCGACCAGGCGATGCCGAAGTCGGTGAGCTTGACGGCGCCGTCCGGCCGGACCAGCACGTTGGCCGGCTTCACGTCCCGGTGGACCACGCCGGCGGCATGTGCCGCGGCGAGTGCCGACGCGGTCTGGCGGACGATGCTCAGGCTGCGCGCCACGTCGAGGACACCGTCCCTGCGCCGGAGCGCCGCGAGCGTCTCCCCCTCGACCAGCTCCATCACCAGGTAGGCGACGTCCTCGCCGTCCACGTCCGTGGTCTCGCCGTAGTCGTGGACCGTGGCGATCGCGGGGTCGCCGAGCAGCGCGGCGTGCCGCGCCTCGTAACGGAACCGGGTCAGGAAGGTGGGATCCTCACCGAACTCGCTGCCCAGGACCTTCACCGCGACGTCCCGCCCGAGGAGTGTGTCGCGCGCCTGCCACACGCGCCCCATGCCCCCTGTGGCGATGAGCGAGTGGAGCTCATAGCGGTCCCCGAGGAGGTCACCCCTCCGGCCCCGGGACCTGTGCCCTCCCGCGGGCGGGGTTCGCACGTCCACACCGGTCCTTCCGGTCGGGCGGGGCGACTCCCCCGCAAACGGATCCTCGCGAAGGGACAGTCTCTCCCTCCGTGACCTCACCGTAACCATTTGTAGTGGGAGGGCAGGTGCACCGCCGGTGCGACACACCCCACTACCCCCCGCGTCGGCGGGCTCCCGCGGATCCGCCCGAGCAACGGCGGCTCGTCCCGGGCACGCCGTCTGGCAGGTTGACGCCATGGCCGATGCCCCGCCGGTGCGCCTGCTCTACGTGCCCTACGACTCGGCGGTCTTCGACACACGCATGGGTGCCGGCCCGCTGACGCTGGCGCGGGGCGGCGCCGCGGCACGGCTCCGCGAACGCGGGCACGACGTCGGCGAGCAGGTGCTCGAGCCGTCGTCCGCCTGGCGCGCGGAGGTGCAGACCGCCTTCGAGCTGCAGCGGTTGATCGCCGACGCGGCCGGCGAGGCCCGCCGTGCCGGCCGGCTGCCGCTGCTGCTCGCGGGCAACTGCAACACCACCCTCGGCGTGCTGGCCGGCCTGGCCGGACCGGGCCGGCGGCTGGGCCTGATCTGGCTCGACGCCCACGGGGACTTCAACACCCCCGAGCTGACCGAGTCGGGATTCCTCGACGGCCAGGCCCTCGCCATGGTGGTCGGCCGCTGCTGGCGGGCCATGACCGGCACGGTCGGCTCCTTCGCGCCGCTGCCCGAGGACCGGGTCCTGCTCGTGGGCGCGCGCGACCTCGACGCCGCGGAGCGGTCCGCGCTGGAGGGGTCCGGGGTCGGCCGGCTGCCACCGGCACGGGCGCGGGACGCCGACGCCGTGGCCGCGGCGCTGGACGACCTGTCCGGCCGGGTCGACGCCGTGCACGTGCACGTGGACCTCGACGTCCACGACCCCGACGCGGTCGCCCCGGCCAACGGGTTCGCTGCCCCCGACGGGCTGCTGGCCGACGACGTGCAGCGGATCGTGCGGCAGGCCGCCGACCGGCTGCCGGTCGTGTCCGCCACCCTGGCCGCCTTCGACCCGGCCTGCGACGACGCCGGCCGGATGCGGGAGACCGCCCTCGACCTGCTCGACCTGCTCGCCGCCGTCGGGACGTGCGGCTGAGCCGGCCGCGTCAGGGCGCGAGCCTCCTCGTCAGGGCTCGAGCCGCCGCTTCAGCTCCTCGAGCGAGCCGCGGTAGATGTCCGCGATGGCGGCGGCGAGCTGGGTCTCCTCCGCCGGGGACCCCGCGGTGAACTCCGCCGCCCAGACCACCTCGGCGCCCCGCTCGTGCTCCCGGACCGACAGCCGCGAGAGGTAGACCTCCAGTGGCAGCGGCCCGGAGACGAACTCGTAGACGTAGTACCGGCCGGCATCGTCGTGCTCGACGATCCGCTCGGTGGCGTCCCCGCCACCACCGGCGAAGGTCGCGTGGCGCAGGTCGCCCTCCATCCGGCAGCTCTCCAGCGCCGGCGCCCAGTCGGCGATCGACCCGGGATCGCCCACCACCTTCCACACGGCGTCGGGGGCGGCGGCGATGACGACGGTCTCGGTGACGTTCACGGCGACTCCTCACTGGGGCGGGACGGACGGTGCACGAGGACCGCGGCGATCACTGGGCCGAGAGGATGGTGACGACGCAGGCGTTGCCGTCCATGCCGGCCGCACCGCCGCCCATGGTCTCCACCAGGCCGACCCGGTGCCGCCCGACCTGCCGCGCGCCGGCCCGCCCCCGCAGCTGCCAGGCGATCTCGGCGAGCTGGGCGGTGCCGGTGCCGCCGAGGGGGTGGCCGCGCGAGAGCAGGCCGCCGCTGGGGTTGACCGGCTGGGCGCCGTCGCGGGTCGTGTGCCCGGACGGCGCCAGCTCGGCGCCCTTGCCACGCGGCGCGAAGCCGAGCGCCTCCAGCGTGAGGATCTCGCCGATGGTGAAGGCGTCGTGGACCTCGAGGACGTCGACCTCCTGCGGCGTGCGGCCGGCCTGGGCGAACGCCTTCTCCGCGGCCCGCGCGACCGAGGCGTAGCCCCAGACGTCGTCGCTGCGGTGGTCCCACAGCGCGCCGGAGACCAGGACCGAGGCCTCGATGCGCAGGTCGTCGGCGTTGCCGCGGTCGGGTCCGACGATCGCGGCGCCGGCGCCGTCGCTGGTCGGGCAGCACTGCAGGAAGGTCAGCGGATCGGCGATCATCCGCGAGGCCAGGACCTCCTCGACGCCGGGTGCGTTGTTGCGCAGCTGGGCGCGCGGGTTGTCCAGGCCGTTGCGCTTGTTCTTCACCGCGATCGCGGCGAGCTGCTCGGGCGTCACCCCGAACTCGTCCATGTAGCGGCGGGCCTGCAGCGCGTAGAGCCCGGGCAGCGGCAGCGAGGACGCGCCCTCCGGGTCGGTGGCCTCGGGCACGATCGCCCCGGAGAACAGCGTCGACATCTGGTCGACGCCGAGCACGAGCACGCAGCGGAACCGGCCGAGCCGGACCGCCTCGACCGCCTCGTGGTAGGCGCTGGTGCCGCTGGCGCAGGCGTTCTCGACTGTCCACATCGGCACGCCGGGGATGCCGATCCCCCGCTGCACGCGGGTCGCGACGCCGGGCGGCCCGAACACCGAGCCGACGACGATCGCGTCGATCTCGGCCGGCGTGATCCCGGCGTCCCGGATGGCCTCGGCGACGGCGTCCCAGGCGAGGGACTCGACGCGACGCTCGGGGAAGAGCCCGTAGCTCGACGTCCCGACGCCCCACAGCATGGGCTGGGTCATGGTTGCTCCTCCTGGGTGTCCGACCGCGCGGCGACGAGGTCACCGCGGTCGGTCCCGGTGATGCGCAGGCGGGTGCCGGCCCGCAGCACCTCGGGCTCGGCGAGGTGGACGAGCAGGCGCGGCCCGTCGTCGAGGTCGAGGTAGGCCAGCCCGAACGGTGGCCTGCGCTCCCCCACCGGGATCGCCACCACGGTCGACGACCACACCGTCCCCGTCGCGGCGAAGCGGTCCGGCTCCACCGGCGCATAGCAGACCGGGCACCACGGGATGCCCTGCTGCGCGGCCGGGTAGCGGCAGGCGGTGCAGCGGACGCCGAGGACGGCGTCGACGTCGAGCACCGGCCGCGAGTCCGCGACGGCGAGCCCCCCGACCGCCGCCCCCGGACGGCGCTTCGTGGGCCGCCCGACACCGAGGCCGCCGGCGCTGGAGGTCGCCGGATGGGTCTGCGTCATCAGTGGTCGCCCTCCAGCGTCAGGGAGAAGTCGGGACCGTCGATGTGCAGGTAGGCCCCGACCGACGTCTCGACCATCTCGCGGATGAACCGCATCTGCTTGGTCGTCGGCGCGAAGTCGCGGTTGCGCTGCGGGGTGGCACGCATGACGTCGATGTCGCTCTCCGGCACGAGCAGCCGGAGGATCAGCTCGTCGTCGGAGATCGAGGCCCCGAACCGCTGCCGCAGCTCGTCCAGGCTCGGCTGCGGCGGCTGCCAGTCGCTGTAGCTCTTCGCCTTGGGCGAGCTCATGATCGTGTCGAGCACGTTCTGGTCGAGCGGGGCGACCGGGCGGCCGTAGAAGCCGTGCGCGTAGATCAGCACCTCGTCGGGGACGACGGAGTAGCGCTGCCCGCTGACGACGTTGAGCACCGCCTGGGTCCCGACCAGCTGCGAGAACGGCGTGGCCATGACCGGGTAGCCGAGCTCCTCGCGGACGCGGGACATCTCGTCGAGGACCTCCTCGAACCGGTCCTCCATGCCGCGCGCCCTGAGCTGGTCCTTGAAGGTGCCCGCCATCCCGCCCGGGAGCTGGTGGCGGTACTGGAAGAGCGAGTACTCGGCGGGCTGGCCGACCGGTAGCGCCTCGTACTCGGCGACCCGCAGCAGGTGCTCGGCGACGGGGGCGAAGCGGGTCTCGTCGAGGTCGACGTCGAAGCCGGCGTAGCGCAGGTTGGCCACGGTGTTCTCGGTCGACGGCAGGGAGACACCGGCCGCGAGCGGGCGGCTGGCGGTGTGCACCACGTCGGCCCCGGCGAGCACGCCCTCGAGGTAGTTGACCGGCGCGAGGGCGTTGTTGCTGTGGAAGTGGATCTCGACCGGCAGGTCGCCGGCCGCCCCCTTGATGGCGGCGACCAGGCTGCGGGTCCGCTCGGGGGTCAGCAGCCCGGCGGCGTCCTCCAGCTCGATGCCGTCGGCGCCGAGCGCGACGAGCTCACGCGTGCGCTCCGCGTAGTACTCGTCGGTGTGGTACGGGCTGTCGGCGAACAGGATGCACGGCACGGCCGCGGCGCCCTCGGCCTGCACGGTCTTCACCAGCCGGCCGATCTTGTCGGTGTTGAACAGGCCGTCGTAGATCCAGAAGCTGCCGATGCCGTGCGCGCACAGCCGCTGCACCCACAGGTCCATGACGCTGTCGGCGGTGAGCCCGAACGTCACGATGCCGTTGCTGCGGGTGCCGGCCCGCACCGTGGTCCGCGGCATCGCCTTGGACAGCGAGATGAGCTGTTCCCACGGGTCCTCCTTGCAGTGCCGCACGAGGACCTCGAAGATCGAGCTGCCGACGAGGTCGATGGTGTGGAAGCCGGTCCGGTCCAGCTCGCCCGCGATGGGCAGGCCCATGTCCTTGCGGAGCTTCATGCCCCACCAGCTCTGCGGGCCGTCGCGCAGGGTCTGGTCGATGATCTCGATCTTCCTGCGCCGTCCGTCGGCGGTCTTCGGGGCCCGGTCGAGGTAGCTCATGGGTTCTTCTCCAGGTAGTCGGGCAGGCCGCGGGTGGCGATCCAGTCCGTGGTGACGCGTCCGGCCCGGAAGTCCGGGTGGTCGAGTGCTGCGCGGGCGAAGTCGCGGGTGGTGGGCACGCCCTCCACCTGCAGCCGGCCGAGGGCGGCGACCAGGCGGTCGGCGGCGGTGTCACGGTCGGGGCCGTACGCGACGACCTTGGCCAGCAGCGAGTCGTAGTAGGGGGTCACGACGTAGCCGGGCTCGCAGTGGCTGTCGACGCGGATCCCCTCCCCCTCGGGCGGCACCCAGGTCGCGACGGTGCCGGGATGCGGGGTGAAGCCGCGGGCCGGGTCCTCGGTGGTGATCCGCACCTCGATCGCGTGCCCGGCGAACCGGACGTCGTCCTGGGTGAGCCGGAGCGGTTCCCCGGCCGCCGAGCGGATCTGCTCGGCGACCAGGTCGACGCCGGTGACCAGCTCGCTCACCGGGTGCTCGACCTGGATCCGGGCGTTGAACTCGAGGAACGCGTACCGGCAGGTGTCGGCGTCGTAGATGAACTCGACCGTGCCGGCGCTGTCCAGCCGCAGCGCCTCGGCGAACGCGACGCCGCTGCGGCGGATGTCCTGCCGGACCTCCTCGGGGATGTTCGGGGCCGGGGACTCCTCGACGACCTTCTGGTGCCGGCGCTGCAGGGTGCAGTCCCGCTCGCCGAGGTGGATCACCGAGCCGTGCTTGTCGCCGAGGACCTGCACCTCGATGTGCCGGGCGTGCCGGATGAACCGCTCCACGTAGAGCCGGCCGTCGCCGAACGCCGCCTGCGCCTCGCCGGCCGCGGCGGGCCAGCGCGACCGCAGCTGCGCCTGGTCCTCGACCACGGACATGCCCCGGCCGCCACCGCCCGCCGCGGCCTTGACCAGGACGGGGTAGCCGAGCGCGGCCGCGGTCGCCACCGCCTCCTCGGCGGAGTCCAGGACGGGCGATCCGTCGAGGACGGGGATGCCGGCGCTCCTGGCCAGCTCCCGGGCGCGGGCCTTGTCGCCCGCCTGGGCCACCGCGTCGGGCCGGGGCCCGATGAAGGTCAGCCCCTCCGCGACGCAGGCCGCGGCGAAGTCGGGGTTCTCGGAGAGGAAGCCGTACCCCGGGTGGACGGCGTCGCAGCCGGTGCCGAGCGCGGCGGACAGCACCGAGGGGATCGCGAGGTAGCTCTGGGTCGCCGGCGCCGGCCCGATGCAGACGGCGCGGTCCGCGAGCCGCGCGGCGAGCCCGTCGCGGTCGGCGGTGGAGACGACGACGACGGTCTCGATGCCCAGCGCCCGGCAGGCCCGGACGACGCGCACCGCGATCTCGCCCCGGTTGGCGACGAGCACCTTGCGGATGGCCCTGGTGCAGGGGCTCGCCGTGGCCCCGTCCAGAGGCTCGCCCCGAGCCTGCGAGGGGTGAGTAGGGCGGGGTCCTTCTCCGGTGGGGGGCACCAGGGTCCTGTGACTAGTCACTGGGCCGGATCCAGAACAGCACCTGGTCGTACTCGACCATCTCGGCGTTCCGGGCACACACCTGGACGACCTCGCCCGACACCGCCGCGACGACCGGGTTCATCAGCTTCATGACCTCGACGATCGCCAGCTGCTCGTCCCGCGCCACGCTCTGGCCGACCTCCACGAACGGCGGCTGGCCAGGAGCCGGGGCCACCCAGAACGCGCCGACCGCCGGCGAGCGGACGGCGACGCAGCCGGTCGTGTCGACGTCGGCCACCGCCGCCGGAGGCGCCGCCGCCGGGCGCGCTGCGGGTGCCGCGGGCGCGACGGGTGGAGGCGTCGACGGCCGTGCCTGCGGTGCCGGCACCGCGGGCGCCGCCGGTGCGGTCGCGACCGCCTGCTGCGCGGCACCGGCGGGCGGCCCGTCCTTGCCCACCGTGATCCGCAGGCCGCGCAGCTCCAGGGTCATGCCGGTCCAGCCGGACCGCTGGAAGGTGCGGATGATCTCCTGCGCCTCGCGGAAGGTCACGCTCTCCGGGACGTCGGTCCCGGAGACCTCGGTGTCTGCCGTGCTCATCTCGTTCCTCCCTGGTGCGCGACCGCCGTCAGCAGCACCGGCAGCCGGTGCGGCGCGACGATGACCTCGACGCCGGCGTCCAGTGCCGCCCGGACCCCGTCCGGGGTGGCGAACAGCGCGCCGCGAACCGTCCTCGTGCCGGCCGGGATGGCCGGCAGGTGCTCCCCCAGGTCCGCGGGCGGGATCGCGTCCGCGTCGAGCACCGGCTCGGCGACGTCGGCGTCGGAGTCGGTGACCCGCACCGACACCGCCTGCTCGGCCCACCCGGTCAGCCGGCGCAGGTCCTCGTCGGAGCTCTCGTCGACGACGGAGGTCTCGATCACCCCGGCGTACACCCGCCCGGTGGTCGCGTCCACGGTCACGGTGCAGCCGAGGAGCGCCTCGACCGTCCCCGCGCCGCAGCCCACCACGCAGGGCGTGTCGAGGGCGCGGCTGACCACCGCGGCGTGCGAGGTGGCGCCGCCCTGCTCGGTCACCACCGCGGCCGCGGCGATCATGCCGTGCACGTCGTCGGGGCTCGTCGCGCGGCGGACGAGGATCGAGCCGGGGTTCCGCTGGGCCTCCTCCGGCGTGCCGACGGCGAGACCGGTCGCCACCCCGGGGCTGGCCCCCGCGCCCGCGGCCAGGAGCTCGGCCGAGGAGGTGGCACCCGGCGCGATCTCCGGCCGGAGCAGCGTCCGGATCTGCTCGGCGGTGACCCGCCGGACCGCCTCGGCCGGCTCGATCACCCCCTCGTCGACCAACGCGACCGCGATCCGGACCGCGGCCCGCGCCGTCCGCTTGGCCGGACGCGCCTGCAGCAGGAACAGCTGCCCCTGCTGGACGGTGAACTCGATGTCCTGCGCGTCCCGGCCCTCGCGGTCGAGCCGGTCGGCCGCCGTCAGCAGCTCGGCGTGCACCGCCGGCGCCGAGTCGGCCAGCGAGCTCAGCGGCTCCGGGGTGACCCGGCCGGAGACGACGTCCTCCCCCTGCCCGCGGGGCAGGTACTCGCCGTAGGGCTCGCGGGTCCCGTCGACCGGGTTGCGGGTGAACAGCACGCCGGTGCCCGAGTCGTCGTCGAGGTTGCCGAAGACCATCGCCTGCACGGTGACCGCGGTGCCGAGGTCGTCGGGGATGCCGTAGTGCCGGCGGTAGGCGACGGCGCGCCGGGAGCGGCTGGAGGCGAAGACCGCTCCGACGGCCTCCCGCAGCTGCTCCCACGGGTCGGCCGGGACGCCGCCCGCGCCATCGGCGGCGAGGGCCTGTCGGACCGCCGCGGTGTCCGGCAGGTCGTCGAGCTCCTCGGTGCAGCCGAGGACGAGCCGGCCGTAGAAGGCGGTGAACCGCCGGTGCACCTCCGCGGCGAACGACGGGTCCCCGGTCTCCGCGGCGAGCGCGGCCTCGACCGCGTCGTTGCAGCCCAGGTCGAGGATCGTGTCCATCATCCCCGGCATGCTCACGGCGGCGCCGGAGCGGACCGAGACCAGCAGCGGCCGCTCACCGCCCCCGAACGTCCGGCCGAGGTCCTCCTCCAGCAGGCGGATCCCGGCCTCGAGCTCCTCGGCCAGCCCGTCCGGCAGGTCCCGGCCGCCGCCGGCGAAGAAGGCCGTGCACGCCTCGGTCGTGACGACGAAGGCCGGCGGCACGCGCAGGCCGAGCGACCGCATCCGCCACAGGCTCCAGGCCTTGCCGCCCACCAGGTCCCGGCTCGGCTCGTCCGCCGGGTCGTCGGGGACGACGAGCCAGCGGCGGCCGACGGCCGGCGGGCGGGTCGTCCTGGGCGCGCTCATTCCGGACGCTCCCGGTCGGTCAGCCGGAGCAGGTGCTCGTGCATCTGGAACCAGACCGTGTGCACCGAGTCCACCCGCACGCCGCTGACGTAGTCCGTCTCGCCGCCTTCCGCCCGGGTCAGCGCGGCGCCGATGCGGTCGAGGAAGCGGTCGACCAGCGGGTCGGCGTCGGCGAGGGGGCGCAGGACCTTGTACGTCTTCTCGTGGACCCGGCCGAGCTTGTCGATGACGGCGGCGTCGTAGTCGGCGTCGCCGTGGTCGTTCGGCACGCGGTCCCCGCCGACCTCCTTGGTCTGCCAGTCGGTCGTCAGTGTCAGGACCTGCTTGTTCACGCCGGTCTCGAACGCGTCCATCGCGTCGGAGATCGCCGTGGACGACCGGATCTCCGCGAACGCGTCGGGGTAGCCGCGGCTCAGCTGCTCGCGACCGGCCGGGGT
This sequence comes from Geodermatophilus sp. SMS 5-13, assembly GCF_059428245.1. Classification (NCBI taxonomy): domain Bacteria; kingdom Bacillati; phylum Actinomycetota; class Actinomycetes; order Geodermatophilales; family Geodermatophilaceae; genus Geodermatophilus; species Geodermatophilus sp. SMS 5-13. The sequence goes on along the minus strand of NZ_CP165729.1, from coordinate 1,234,154 downwards.
GATCATGTGGTTGCCGCGGGCGGCCATGGCGGCGCCCTCGGCGACGGCCTTCTCCAGCGCCGCCTCGACCTCCGCGACCGACTGACCGTTGATCTCGGCGAGCTGCTCGGCGGAGGCCAGCTGGCGCAGGGTCAGGGTGTGCACGGTGAGCTGGTAGGGGTCGAGCATCAGAGGTCCTCTCGGGCGGTGGAGCCGGCGGCGACCATGCGGTCGCGCACTTCGCGGCGCAGCGACTTGCCGACCGGGCTGGTGGGCAGGTCGGGCCAGATCTCGACGGCGCGGGGCCGCTTGAAGCCGGCCAGCCGGCCGGCGCAGAACGCGCGGATCTCGTCCGGGTCGGCCTCGGCCCGGGTGACGACGGCGGCGGCGACCTTCTCGCCCCACTTCTCGTCGGGGAGCCCGACCACGGCGGCCTGGACGACGGCGGGGTGGCTGAGCAGCGCGTCCTCGACCTCACGCGGGTAGACGTTGAACCCGCCGCTGATGATCACGTCGTGCCGGCGGTCGAGCAGGGAGAGGTAGCCCTCGTCGTCCCAGCGGCCGATGTCGCCGGTGTGCAGCCAGCCGTCCGGCTCGATTGTCTCGGCGGTGGCCTCCGGGCGGCGCCAGTACCGGCTCATGGTGTGCGGACCGCGGGTGAGCACCTCGCCGACCTCGCCGGGGGCGAGCGAGCGGCCCTCCTTGTCGCGGACGTCGACCTCGACGAAGGTGTACGGCTTGCCGGCCGAGGCCAGCCGCTCGGGCGTGTGCTCCCAGGGCTGCAGGCAGGTGATCGCCAGCGGCGCCTCGGCCTGGCCGTAGAGCTGGGTGAACACCGGGCCGAGGACGTCGATGCCGCGCTGGAGGACGGTCGTGGCGATCGGGGCGCCGCCGTAGCAGAGCCGTTCGAGCGCGAGGTCGGCGTCGGCGGTGGCCGGCTCCTCGAGCAGCATCGCGATCATGGTCGGGACCATGAACGTGGTGGTGGCGCGGTGCTTCTGCGCGGCCTCGAGGAACGCCTCCGGGGAGAACTTCGGCACGATCACGTTGGCCGCGCCCTTGACCAGGTGCGGCAGGAAGAAGGCGCCGCTGCCGTGGGTGATCGGCGCGGCGTGCAGCATCACCGAGTCCGGGCGCAGATTGGGCAGCAGGTCGACGAGGAAGTTGGCGACCTCGGCCAGCTCGCTGCGGGTGGTGAGGACGACGGCCTTGGGCTTGCCCGTGGTGCCGCCGGTGTAGGCCAGCCGCAGCGGCGCCTCGGGATCGCGGCGGACGTCGCAGGCGCCCGGCCGCACCCCGGCGATCAGCGCCGGCAGCTCGTCGGCGGCGATGGCGAACTCGGTGTCCGCCGGGGGCTCGCCGGCCGACACCAGCGCCCGGGCCTGCGAGTCCTCGATCTTGTAGGCCAGCTCGTGCGGCGTCTCCCGCGCGTTGAGCGGCACCCGGACGAGCCCGGCCTTGGCCAGCGCGTAGTACACGACGACGCCCTCGATGCCGCCCGGCATCAGCACCGCGACGCGGTCCCCGGGCTCGAGGCCCCGGTCCAGCAGCGCATTGCCGAGGCGGTCGGTCAGCTCGTCGAACTCCGCGAAGCTCACGACCCGGTCGCCGTCGACCAGCGCGGGGGCGGCGCCGTACTGACGTCCGGCGCGCCGGATCAGGTCTCCTATCTGCACCCTGCTTCTCCTCTGCGGGGCTGGCTGCCGGTCGCGGGGGTGAGCCCGCGACCGGCAGCGGGGACGGCGGACGGTCAACCGGCGGAGCGGGGCAGGTCGGCCCGTCGCAGGCCCGCACCGCGGCCCTCGAGGGTGCGCGACCCGCGCTGCGTCAGGCGGTAGAGCTCGTCCGCCCGCTGCGTCGTCCAGTGCCGCTTGACCCACTCCTCGTCGAGGTAGCGGTACTCCTCGGCGAGCACGGCCGGCCGGAAGTCCCGGGCCCGGCGGTTGTAGTCGTCGATGTCCAGCCGGCCGGCGGACGTCGTCCACAGGCCGGTCTTGGCGTCGAGGCTGCTGGAGCCGGACAGCCGGTTCCCCACGGTCGGCGCGTAGTCGTCGTCGGTCAGGACCGCGTACGGGATGCCGGTGAGCATGTTCTGGTTCAGCCCCGAGTACCGGGCCATCGAGTACTCGTTGGTCTTCTGGTGGGGGAAGCCCAGCAGGCCCACCATCTCGGCGAGGTCGTCCCGGCCGTACTCGTCGTTCATCAGCGGCTTGAACCGCTGCACGCGCTCGTCGAGGTTGAGCCAGTCGTCCTGCCGGTAGGTGCCGGCGAGGTGCGCGAAGTCCTTCGCGACCGAGGAGTAGACCAGCGCGCCGGCGTCGATCATCTGCTCGCGGGTCCAGGTGGCGATGCGCTTCCAGAGGTCCGCGGTGGCCTCGTTGAGGATCTCGCGGTACTGCTCCATCGTCTCGGCGAGCGTCTCGGCGTTCTCCATGCCGACCGGCACGTAGCCGTCGGTGAGCGCGTCGGAGGTGTACATGCCGACCGCGGCGATGTTCGCGGCGTCGTAGGCCGGCTCGGCCTCGAAGGAGGCCCAGTCGTCCATGAGGTGGAAATTGGTGTCCTTGAAGACGATCGGGATCGTCAGGTTCGCGACCGGCAGCCGGGTGGCGATCCCGTCCAGCCAGGGGTAGTCGCCCTCGGTCAGCTCGAAGAAGTCGCGGACGACGAGCTGCCGGTTGTCGCCGAAGTTGTACGGACCGCTGTTGTGCAGCCCGATCCGGCACTCGCAGTGGGCCAGGAAGGCGTACTGCGACAGCTGCGCGACCAGCTTGGTCGCCGCCGTGTGCAGCCGGTCCCCGGGGGTCACCCCGTGCAGGTCGGACTCGAACACCTGCAGCGTGCGCTCGGGCAGGTACTGGCTGCGGTCGCCGAACTCCTTGTTGGTGATGTGCCCGTCGTTGCGGTGGTAGGCGAGGTTGAACCGCCGGGAGAAGTCGAGGACGTCGACGACGTCGTCCACGGCGTCGCTGGGGCCGAGCAGACCCCAGTTCATGAGCATCTCGCGGCCGATCAGGTAGAACGCCGGCAGGCCCCAGGCGGCGTTGACCGTGTTGACCTTGAGGCTGACCTCGCGGGCGCGGTCGCCGAGCTCCTCGGCGGGGGTGGCTGCGTCGATCTCCCGCAGCAGCGTCGGCCACCGGTAGAACGCGTTCAGGTAGCTGAGCAGCATGTACGGGTTCATCGGGAAGAGCTTCGACTCCTGCACCGTGCGGGTGATGCACAGCCAGTACGTCGTGTCGCTCAGCCCACGGAGGTAGTTGTTGGTCTCCAGCAGGGCGGGGTAGGTCAGCTTCGGGTTCCGGGCGGTCATGGCTCAGGCCTCGCTCTCGACGATCCAGATCCGGGCGTGACCGGTGTCGCCGGTCTCGTACGCGTCGGCCGCCGGCGGGGCCGCGGTCACCTCGATCTCGACGACGTCGCCGGTCTTCACGGTGTCGAGCTTGCAGTTCATGAGCGTGGGGACGTCGTACTCGCGGGCGAGGATGCCGAGGTGCGAGCGGACGGTGCCGCCGAGGCAGATCACGCCGGCGAAGTGCTCGATGATCGGCGCGGTCAGGGTGCCGCCCGAATCGTCGATCACCGCGATCGTCCCCGCCGGCACGCCGTCGCCCAGGTACTCCATGACCTGCTCGATGGTCGAGACCAGGGCGACCGGGCCGGTGACGTTCGCGGCCTTGCGGATGACGTTGTCGCCCACCCCGACCTGCCGCCGGCCGTCGACCGCGGCGCTCTCGTGGAAGCCGGCGGCCGCGCGCTCCGGGCGCTTGTACTTCTCCGGCTCGGACTCCAGCGACACCGTCGCGGAGAAGTCGAAGCGGTAGCCCGAGTCCAGCGCCTCCTGCTCGATGGCCTGGGCGTCGGTGAGCGAGAACAGGTCGTACTGGCGGTCGAAGACCACGTCCTTCCACGCCGCGCCGGTCGCGGCGAAGCGCTTCGCGACCAGCTCGCGGACGGCAGAGTTGAAGCGGGCGGGGAGGGGCAGCATCTCGGTCGTTCCCCACTTGGGGGGCGACACCGCGGGTTCGGACATCGTCACCTCTCTGTGCTCTTCGATGAGCGGGTGTTCACCGGAACGAAAGCTAGGTAGCGTCGGGAATGTGACCCAGTCCACGTTGGGGGACATTGCTGCGCCTGGGCCCCGCCGGTCCCCCACGCGGGCAGTCCTGCGTCAGGTCGACTACGAGCGGGCCTTCGACGTCCTGGAGCGCTGCGCGACCGCGCCGTCGCTGCCGGACTTCCGCGAGGAGCTGCTGGAGTCGCTCGGCAGCACCTTTGGGCTGCGGCACGTGTCGTTCTTCGCCGGTGCGACGTTCCACAGCACCTTCGGCGACCTGGCCCCGCTCACCGAGGGCCTGACCCTGAAGATGCTGCCGGAGTACCACGACCGGTGGTCCCGCTACGACCTGTTCGGCTCGCCCGCGGCCATGCGGCAGCTGGTCACCACGGGCGTCTCCTCGCTGGCGGAGCTGCGGGCGCTGGGCACCCTCCCGGCGTCGGCCGACGCCTACGTCCGCCACTTCCTGCACGCGACCTGGCGCATGGACACCGCGGCGGCGATGCGCCTGGACCTGCCCGGCGGGCACACGGCGCTCGTGGGCATGTTCGACTCCGCGCCCGACCGGCTCGGCCACCACGAGCTCGCCACGCTGCGGCTGCTGGCCCGCCAGCTGTCCGCGATCACCAGGCGGCTGCCGGTGTCCCGCCGGCACGCCGCGCTCGCCGGCCTGTCGGAGCGGCAGCACCAGGTCGTGCAGCTGGTCGCCGACGGGCTGTCGAACGCCGAGATCGCCGAGACGCTCACCCTGGCCGAGGACAGCGTGAAGAAGTACGTCAGCCGGATCCTCGCCGCCACCGGCTGCCAGTCGCGCATGGAGCTGGCGCTGCTGGCCCGCGCCCACGGCTGAGCGGCCGCCCTCGAGGCGTCCTGGCCGGAGCCGCGAACAGTGTGCGGATCCGGTGCCTTCGCCCGCCGAGGATGCGCCGCGGACGCACATCGCCGGGCTGCCTGGGCGCTCGGAGCCCCTCCGGGGGGTAGAGCCGGTCGGCCGTCCCTGGAGCCGCGCCACGACGCGGCTCCAGGGACGGTGGATCGTCCCGCCGCCACCGATCAGGGTGCGGTCTACAGGAAGGAACTCTCCCTGGTCAGGCCGTAGCGGGGGTGCTCGCCGATGACCATGGACTCGAAGATCCCGTAGCCCTCCGCGTCGCCCTCGCGGACCCGGATGACGCAGTCGCGCAGCTGGTGGACGGTGCGTGCGGTCTCGGGGTCGGACACGTCGGCGAACCGCTCCCCGTCGACGTGGTTGGCCCCCAGCCACTGGCCGTGGCGGTGGCCCTTGAACCCGAAGTACAGCCCGGTCCCGAGGTGGAAACCGGTGTGGCCGGCCGCCTCCACCTCGACCGTGCGGGTCTGTCCCCAGCCGGCGTCGAACACCATCTTGCCGCCGAGCAGGCGCCGGTTCACCGGGTCGAACTTGAGCTCGTCCTGGAGGGCGTGCAGCGGTCGCTGGGTCCCGTCGGGCAGGTTCTCGAACCCGGAGAAGTACGTCGTCCGCCCGTTGACCCACTGGTGGTAGTGGTGGATCTCGTAGCTGCTGCCGTCGGGGCGCTGCAGCCACATCGGGCTCCAGGTCAGGATGAAGTCCCCCGCGAGCCGGTCGGGCCGGTACACGTCCACCGGGGGTTCACCGACGTCCATCCGGACACCCCAGGAGTGGTCGCGGAAGCCGAACCACTCCTCGTCCCGGACGTCGATCTGCTCCCCGTCGACCCAGATCCGGCCGCTGACCGTCGAGGGCTGGTGGTAGCGGAGCAGGTCGGAGCAGATCCGGAAGCCTGAGGGCTCGCGCTGCGAGTCCTTGGCCTCCAGGAAGGGCGGCAGCACCCCGGTGACGGTGAGGTCGAATCGGATCGGCAGCACGTGGTTCTCGCGCAGCACCCACCGCACCTTCTTCAGCGGTTCGAGCACCTCGTAGTCCAGCGGGCCGACCCCGACCCGGTCCGCATCGCTGTCCAGCTGCCGGCTGGCCCGGACGGTGAGCTGCTCCTTCCCGCGGGAGATGCCCGCGAACATGTCGATGACGTTCCGGTTGTGGTACTTGCCCAGGCCGACGTCGACCTGCAGCGACCCGTCCCGGGCGAACAGCGACGCCCACAGCTTCTCGGTCCACGAGACGTCGGCCTGGCTGATGGTCGCGAAGGTCTCGGGTGTCTGGTGGCAGAGCAGCTCGTCCGCGGGGACGAGTCGCTGCATCGACTGGCGCATCCATGTCCTCCTGTGGTGGGTCCGGGGGCCTCACCGCGTGGGTGAGAAGGCCCCGGGCATGTCGTTGGCCACGAGCGCGGTCCCGAAGATGGCGGCGGCCTGGTCGTCGTCGTCGAAGGGGTCGGGGTAGAGGGCCAGCGTGTCCGGCGAGAAGGACCAGTCGACGCGGTCGGTCACCCCGGCGACGTCGGCGAACGGCCGCAGCCCGGACGTGTACATCCGCGTCGCCGAGAAGATCCGCTGCTCGCGGTCCATGTCGGCGAACTGCTGGTAGACCGCCAGGTGCGACCGGCTCAGGTCGGTGGTGACCTGCGTCCACTCCCCCGGGTCGAGCGGCCGGCGCTGCCCGTCGGCGGTGTGCCCGAACACGGCCGCGTCGGTCACCGCGGCGAGCAGCTGGTCGGGCTCGGTGAACGTCGTCCCCCAGTCGTTGATCTCGAAGCTGGCGAACCCCGCGGGGTCGTAGGTCAGCACGAGCGTCAGCCCGGCGAAGGGCGGCTGCAGCTGCTCCGCCCAGGGATAGGCGAACGCGCTCGGCCCCAGCGACAGGTAGTCGCGCACGATCGTGTGCCGGCCGTCGGGCTGCACGTACGGGCCCGAGTCGTAGATGCCGACGCGGGAGTCGGTGAAGTACAGGAACGAGTACCCGGCGACCGTCGCGTTGAGCCGCTTGAGCGCGCGGGCGGCGTCGGCGTCCAGCCGCTGGGTCCCGGCGGTGAGCTCGGTGACGACGTCGGCCGGCAGGTACCGGTTGGTGAAGCCGGCGTCCTTGTTGTCCAGCGTGCCGTCGCCGCGGTGGGCGAGGGTCAGCCGGCGCCAGAAGTCGACGACCGTGCGGATCTCCTCGGTCCGCTCGTCCGGGCGCAGCCGGCCCATCTTGATCAGGCACTCCCGGCCGCACAGGTAGTGGTAGCCGGCCATCCAGATCCACAGCGGGCTCGCCTGGCCGGGCGCCGTCCGCAGCCGCCGGCCGATCTCCTCCGCCGGCATCGCCGCGTCGATGACGGCGACCCGCTCCGTGTAGGTGTGGAAGTCGTCGATCACCGACAGCGACATGTACGGCAGCATCGGGAACAGCTCGGAGGTGAACGACGAGCGCCGCGTCATCTCCGGCTTGAACGCCCGGCCCATGTGCTGGACCAGCTCGTCGAGGCGCTCGTCGGTCAGCGGCTCCGCGATCAGGGCGTCGAGGTCGGCGGGGCTGACCGTCACGTCGAAGTCCTTGACCGCGATGTCGTCGCCGACCCGGCGGACGTAGTCCCACCACCGGCGGGAGACGTCGCCGCCCGCCGCAGGGGCGGGGGCCGGGACCGTTTCCTGCGCGTCCGACGGGCGGGACACCAGGCCTTCGTCGCCGTCGGCCACCTCGAGGGTCAGCTCGGCGCCGTCGTCCGGGACCTCGACCAGTTCGGTGCCGACCAGGCACGGGACCTCGAACTCCCGGGACACGATCGCCAGGTGCGAGCGCAGCGTGCCGTCCCGGCAGATGATCCCGCCGAGCCGCCCGAGGATCGGCGAGAGGAACGTGGTGCCGCCGGACTCGACCAGCGCGATGGTCGACTCCAGGTCGGAGTCGATCGCCTCGATGACGTCGGACGGCGAGCGGAACCAGCGCGCCCGGCCCGTGACCGGGGCGAACCGGTACGAGGGGACGCCCTTGCCGATCGGGGACATGGTCAGCCCTCCTGGCCGAGCGGACGGAAGCAGCCGTCGCGGTCCTGGGGGACGAAGACGCCGCCGATCAGCTGCAGGGCCAGGTCCGGGTCGCTGAACTTGGCGTAGGACTCCGCGATGCGCGGCGTCACCGTCCAGTCGATCTCGTCGAAGCAGCCGGCCAGGCGGGCCCAGGGCTTGAGCTTCCAGGCGTACATCTGGGTGGCGTAGAGGTTGCGCTCCTCCGGGTCGGTCTCCGCGAGCCGCTGGTAGAGGGCCCGATGGGCGCCGCGGATCGCCTTGGTCGCGGTCTCGATCTCCGCGGTCCCGAGCGGGCGCAGGGTGCCGTCGTCGGTGCAGAAGACCCGGGTCTCGAGGATGTCGGCCTGGTAGTCGCTCGGCGTGAACCAGGCGGTGCCCCAGACGTTGTTGTCCATCCGCACCGAGCCGGGCAGCCGGTGGGCGATGACGAAGTGGTGGTACGGCAGGGTCTCCCGGATCCCGTCGAGCCACGGGAAGTCGCCGTCCTTGTCGGTGCACGTCTCGCGCAGCGCCAGGAACGTGCCGTCCTCGAGCACGTACGGGCCGGTGTCGCAGACCGCGGTGCGGGCGTCGCAGTTCTCCAGGAAGGCGTAGGCGGTCAGCCGGGCGCCGAACTTGCGGATGGCGGACTTGTGCTCCTCGTCGGCGGGGAGCAGGGAGCCGCGGATCTCGGCGAGCAGCTGCTCGTCGACGACGTGCGAGCTGTTCGGCGGCTCGGCGTCCATGTTGAACAGCACGCCGTCGGTCCGCGCGGCGATCGTCGCCTCGCGCCAGAACCGCAGGACGGTGAGCTGGTCCTCCAGCCCGTCCTGCAGGCCGATCTCGCCGAGGTCGACGAACAGCTCCCGGCCGGTCAGGTAGTGCAGCGGCATCGCGGCGAGGTTGATGAAGCTGCGCTTGTTGCCGATGGGGAGGTCCCGGCGGACCAGCTCCGCCGGCGTCGCGTGCCGCAGGATCGCGCGGAGGCGATCGGGCACCTGGAGGTAGTCCTCCATCATCGACATGAGGATGTAGGTGTTCATGCCGAACAGCTCGGACTCGAACACGGTCCGGGCGGCGAGCTCGGACTTGTAGGCCGCGCCGGCCTTGTGGACCAGCCAGTTCCACTCCTCGAGCGTGGGCTCGTAGGAGATGTCGGTGTAGAGCGCCGTCAGGTCGGCCGGGGTCTCGAGGGAGAGCGTCACGCGGTCACCGCCGGGGCGGCGACCGAGATGCGGGCGGTCTCGGGATCGGACAGGTCGAGCACGACCTGGTCGCCGTCGGACACCGTGCCGGTCAGCGCGGCGGCGAGGACGCACGGGACGTCGGACTCCCGCGACAGGATCGCCAGGTGCGACTCGCGGCTGCCGGCCGTGCAGACGATGCCCTTCAGGTCGGGGAGGATCGGCGACAGGAACGTCATGCCGCCCTTGTTGACGAAGGCGATCGTGTCCTCGAGGTCGTCGTCGTCGATCGACAGGACGTCCGACGTGTCGTTGAACCAGCGGGCCGTCCCGGTCACCTCCCCGGCGACGAACAGGTTGACGCCGGTTGCCACTTCGTTGAGGTCGCCGCTCATCACTGCTCCGTCCCGCCCCGACGCCGGGGCGCTCGGTGATTGGGTTCGTTGGCAGGCCGGACCGTATGAGCCACGTCACAAACGGGCCCAGTCCACTTAGGGGGACAGTGCGCAGCGGCCGCCTCCCACCCGGGAAGCCGGCGTGGCCGCTGGGCTCGTTCTCCCGCTCGGTCAGGCGGCCGCGAGGTCCCGGGAGATCGCCTCCGCCGCGGCCTGCAGGGCGGCGGTCCAGGTCGGCAGCTGCTCGCGGGAGTACCGGACGCTGGGCATGGCGATCGAGATCGCGGCCGGCGGCGTGCCGGCGCCGGCGTGCAGGGCGACGCCGACCGCGGTCAGGCCGCTCTCGGTCTCCTCGTCGTTGACGGCGACACCCCGCCGGCGGACGCTGCGGAGCTCGCGCTCGAGGCGGCTCGCCGTCCCGTCGTCCAGCCCGTCGAGCACCGCCGCCAGCTCGTGGCGCGGCAGCCCGGCCAGCACCGCCTTGCCGCCGGAGCTCAGGTGCGCGGGCAGCGCCCGGCCGGTGCGGTCACCGACACGCAGCACGCGATCGCACTCGACCGTGGCGACGAAGCGGACCTCGGAGCCGGCCAGCACCGTGAGGTTGACCGTCTCCCCCAGCTCGTCGACCAGCCGCCGCATGTACGGCAGCGCCACGTCGCGCAGCCGCGGGACGGCGGCCTGCGGCGGCGCGCCACCCTGCAGCAGCCGGCCGGGCCCGTAGCGCCGGTCCGGCAGCTGCTCGGCGAAGTCGCGGTAGACCAGCATCCCGAGCAGTCTGTGGGCGGTGGACACCGAGACACCCAGCCGCTCGGCGGCATCGGTCACCCGCATCGGACCCTCCTGGTGCAGGAAGGTCGCGAGCAGCAGGGCGGAGTCCACCGACGAGATCGCGTATGCCGGACGATTCCTCACAGCAGAAAATCGTATCCCTCGACCTGGAAATGTCGGAGAGTCGACGGTGCCGACACCTGTGTCGAGGAGGACTACGCACCCATGACCCAGCAACTGGCCTCGCCGGTCTCCCTGACCGCCGTCGACGCCCCCGACCAGCCCACCCCGACCCCCGAGCTCGAGCAGCTGTACCGCGGCTTCGAGCAGGAGCTGCTCGTTCCGCTGTGGACCGAGATCGGCGACCTGATGCCGGTGCACCCCCGCTCGCGCGCGGTGCCGCACGTCTGGCGGTGGCAGAACCTGCTGGAGCTGGCCGACCAGGCCGGCCACCTGGTTCCGGTCGGCCGCGGGGGCGAGCGCCGGGCGATCGCGCTGGCCAACCCGGCCCTGGGCGGCAAGCCCTACGCCACCCCGACCCTGTGGGCGGCGATCCAGTACCTCATGCCCGGCGAGAACGCGCCGGAGCACCGGCACACGCAGCATGCGTTCCGCTTCGTCGTCGAGGGCGAGGGCGTGTGGACCGTCGTCGGCCGCGACCCGGTGCCGATGAACCGTGGCGACTTCCTGCCGCAGGCCGGCTGGAACTGGCACGCCCACCACAACGCCGCCGACCGGCCGATGGCCTGGATCGACGGGCTGGACATCCCCTTCCAGTACAACTCCGAGTCGCAGTTCTTCGAGTTCGGCCGCGACACGATCAGCGACGAGGAGCGGACGACGCCGGAGCGCTCCCGCTCGCAGCGGCTGTGGGGCCACCCCGGGCTGCGCCCGGTGTCGGCGCCCGGCGCCACCGCCGGCACCCCGCTGCTCAACTACCGCTGGGCCGACACCGACGCCGCGCTCACCGACCAGCTGGAGCTGGAGGCCGAGGGGTTCGCCGGCACGGTCGAGCCCGGGCACGCCGCCGTCCGGTACACCAACCCGACCAGCGGCGGTGACGTGCTGCCGACGATCCGGGCCGAGATGCACCGGGTGCGCCGCGGCGCCGAGACCGCCCCGCGCCGCGAGGCCGGCTCGTCGGTGTACCAGGTCTTCGACGGCAGCGGCACGGTGACCGTGGGCGAGCACTCCTGGGGCGTGAGCCGCGGCGACCTGTTCGTCGTCCCCTCGTGGCAGCCGCTGTCCATCCGGTCCGAGGCGGGGACCTCCGACTCCGACTCCGGCGCGCTGGACCTCTTCCGGTTCAGCGACACCCCGATCTTCGAGGCCCTGCACCTCGACCGCGTCTCCGTGGAAGGCACCACCCGATGAAGCTGGCCACCATCCGCACCCTCGACGGCGCCACCCGCGCCGTCCGCGTGGAGGACGAGGAGCTCGTCGACCTCGGCGCCGCCGACGTCGGCGAGCTGCTCGCCGACCCGGGCTGGGCCGAGCGGGCCGCCGCCGCGACCGAGCCCGCGTCCCATCTGCGCGGCGCGGCCTTCGCGCCGGTCGTCCCGCGCCCCGGCAAGATCGTCTGCGTCGGGCTGAACTACCGGAACCACATCCTCGAGATGGGCCGGGACCTCCCGGAGTACCCGACGCTGTTCAGCAAGTACGCCGACACCCTCGTCGGCGCCACCGACGACATCGTCAAGCCGCCGGAGACCACCGAGTTCGACTGGGAGTGCGAGCTCGCGCTGATCATCGGCACGCCGGTCCGCCGCGCGACCGGGGCGCAGGCCGAGGCGGCAATCGCGGGCTTCGCCGTCCTCAACGACGTCACCTGCCGGGACTGGCAGTTCCGCACCCGCGAGTGGCTGCAGGGCAAGAACTGGGAGTCCAGCACTCCTCTCGGGCCCTACCTGGTCACCCCCGACGAGCTGCCCGGCGGGGTCCGGCCCGCGCTGGAGATCAGCACGAAGATCGACGGCGAGACGGTGCAGAAGGACACCACCGGCGACCTGCTCTTCGACCCGGTCGCCCTGGTCGAGTACGTCTCCACGATGATCACGCTGCGCCCCGGCGACGTCATCGCTACGGGCACGCCGGGCGGCGTCGGTCACGCCCGCAAGCCGGCCCGCTACCTCGAGGTCGGCCAGCGCCTGACCACCGAGATCGCCGGCCTCGGGCGCTGCGAGAACACCGTGGTCGCCGACCCGAGCGCGACGGAGTAGCCGACGCCCGGCTGGTGACGGAGCGCCGGACCGGGTAGGGATGGCGCTCGTGGAGATCCTGATCGTCGGGACGATCACCGTCGAGCCGGCGCGACGGGAGGCACTGCTCGCCGCGATCCGGCCGCTGGTGCAGAAGACCCGGCAGGAAGAGCCGGGCTGCCTCGCGTACGCGTTCACCGCCGACACGGTCGAGGACGACGTCGTGCAGGTGCTCGAGCACTGGCAGGACGAGGCGTCCCTCGCCGCGCACTTCACCCATCCCAACTTCTTCGCCACCAAGACGGCGCTGCACGAGAACGGGTCGGGCGCGTCCTCGATCCGCAAGTTCCGTGCCGACCTGAGCGAACCGGTCCGGGACGGCGAGCGGCGGTACCGCGCCGACTTCTTCACGGCTGCTGACTGAGCCTCTCGTTCAACCGCCGGCGGGCCTGCTTCAGCTCGCGGTCGACCGCCCAGGCGTCGGCGACCGGCCCGAGGTGGCGGAGCTTGTCGGGATTGACCACGCCGCGGATGGTCTGGATCCGCCCGTCGAGCACCTCCAGGACGAGGGCGTAGAGGATCCGGCCGTCGCGGTCGCGGAAGAGCGCGCCGGGCTGGCCGTTGACCTGCTGCTGCTCGAAGGTCACGTCGATCCGGAGCAGCCAGGGGAAGACCGAGCCCAGCACCCGCGCCACGTTCTCCGCGCCGACCAGGGCCCGGGCCAGCTGCGGGGCCTTGCCGCCACCGTCCCCGATCATCTGCACGTCGGCGGCCAGGAGGTCCTGCAGCCCGCCCACGTCGCCGTCCCTCAGCGCGTCGAAGAACCGCGCCGCCAGCTCCCGCCGCTCCTCGCGGTCGGCCGCGAACCGGGGCCGCCCGTCCCCCATGTGCTGCCGCGCCCGCACCAGCAGCTGCCGGCAGGCGGCCTCGGACCGCCCCACCGCCGCGGCGATCTCGTCGAACCCGAAGGCGAACACGTCCCGCAGCAGGAAGACCGCCCGCTCCAGCGGGCTGAGCCGCTCGAGCAGCAGCAGCGCGGCCATCGAGACGGAGTCGGCGAGCTCCGCCGACCGCTCGGGGTCCTGGTACGGATCACTCAGCAGCGGTTCCGGGAACCACGGCCCGACGTACGCCTCCCGCCGCACCCGCGCCGAGCGCAGCACGTCGATCGAGATCCGGGTGACCGTGGCGGACAGGAAGGCCCTGGTCGACCTGGGCTCGGTCGCCGAGGCGTCGAACCGCAGCCAGGTCTCCTGCACCGCGTCCTCGGCCTCGCTGACGCTGCCCAGGATCCGGTAGGCGATCGAGAACAGGAGCGGCCGCAGCTCCTCGAACTCCGCCACCCTGCTCACGCCGACTCCCCTCCCCCGGCCACGCTCAGTTGAACTGACCGGGGCGGTAGTCACCGGCCGGCTGCTGCGTGATGATGTTCAGCCGGTTCACCGCGTTCATGAAGGACACCAGGATCACCAGCGCGGTGACCTGCTCCTCGTCGTAGTGCTTGGCGGCGTGCGCCCACACGTCGTCGCTGACCCCGGCGGCCGCGTCCGCGACGCGGGTCCCCTGCTCGGCGAGCTCCAGCGCGGCCCGCTCGGCCTCGGTGAAGACCGTGGCCTCCCGCCACGCGGCCACGAGGTTCAGCCGCACCGCGGTCTCGCCGGCCGCGGCGGCGTCCTTGGTGTGCATGTCGATGCAGACGGCGCAGCCGTTGATCTGGCTCACGCGCAGCGCCACCAGCTCCCGCGTCGCGGCCGGCAGGGGCGACTCCCTGAGCACCCTGCCCAGGGGCATGAAGTGCGTGAGGGCCTTGCCCGCGATCGGGCTGGCAAAGTAGTCCAGTCGCGCGTCCATGGTGTGCTCCTCCGTGGTGTCCGTGGCTACACCCCTGAGACGAGACAGCCCGACGCCCCGTGACATGGACCGTCGTGACCGGTGTCCTCCGCGCACCGCCACGCGGGGCCGCCCGCGGAAGGGCATTCCGATCGCCCGCTGCGCCTGCCACAGTGCAGTGATGGACGAGAAGCGTCCTGAGCACACCGAGCGGCGCGGGCACCCCTCCGGGCAGGCGACCGGCGATGCCGTCCGGGAGGACCTGTCGCAGCGGCTGGCCGACCTGGCGCGGGAGATGCAGCGCCAGGAAGGCGCCCCAGCGGTTATGGACCTCATCGTCGCCTCGGTGGTGGGCACAATCCCGGGTGCCGAGGAGGCCACGATCAGCCTGGTGCACGGCCGGCGCCGGGTGGAGTCGGCCGCGGCCACGGGCGAGCTGGCGCGGCGGTTCGACGACCTGCAACAGCAGACGCAGCAGGGGCCGTGCCTGGATGCCATGTACGAGCAGCAGACCGTCCGCGTCGATGACGTGACCGCCGACCCACGCTGGCCGGAGCTGGCCCGGCGGGCCGCGGCGCTGGGCGTGGCCAGCGCGCTGTGCTTCCAGCTGTTCGTCCACGACGACGACCTGGGGGCGCTGAACCTGCTCGCTCGCCGGCCGGCGGCCTTCACCGACGAGTCCGAGCGGATCGGGCTGCTCTTCGCCGCCCACGCGGCGGTCGCGCTCGCCGATGCCCGCGACCTCAACCACGTCACCATCGCCCTGGGCAGCCGGGACATCATCGGTCAGGCCAAGGGCATCCTGATGGAGCGCTACAAGATCACCCAGGAGATGGCGTTCGCCCTGCTCGCGAAGGCCAGCCAGGACACCAACCGCAAGGTCCAGGAGGTCGCCGAGCACCTCGCCGAGACCGGCACCCTGGGCGGCTGAGCAGCGATCCCGGCTGCCGCGGGTGGGTCAGCGCTGGAGCACGACGGTGAAGGACCTGCCACCGTCGCGCGACTCCTGCACCGCGTCGGCGGTGGCGACGACGATCCGCACGCGGCCACCGTCGGCGCCCGTGGCGAGCGCCGTGGGCAGGGTGGGTAGGTCGGCCTCCCGCCGCCAGGTCACACCGGCGTCGGTGCTGGTCCAGACGATCCCGGCGGAGTCGGCGCCGACCGCGGTCGTGTTGTCCGCCCACGCCGCCGTCAGCAGAGACGGGGCGCCGGCCACGGACACCCAGGAGGAGCCGAGGTCGGCGGACCGCAGCAGGCCCTGTCCGGTGGGGGCCAGCACCGTGCGGCCGTCAGGGGCGGCGGCCAGCACGCCGGGTGCGGCGGGAATGCTCAGCTGCGTCCACGTCCGGCCGCCGTCGGAGCTGCGCTGCAACGTCCCGTCGTAGGCGAGGACGCCGCCGGCCCAGACCGTGAGCGTGCTGAAGTTCGCCTGCCCGCCGCGGGACAGGGCCGTCCACGTCTCCCCGCCGTCGGTGGACTCGATCAGCCCGAGCGGGTCGGGTAGGTCCGCGTGGGGGCCGGGGGTGCCGGAGGCCAGGAAGTGCTCGCCGCCGGCCACGGCGAATCCGGTGATGGAGATGGCTGGCCCGCGGGAGAACCACAGCCCGCCCGGGCCGATCTCGAACAGGCCGTTCTCCGAGGCCAGCAGCAGCTTGTGATCGTGGGGGTCGATCCCCAAGCCGGTCACGTGCGCCGCCGGCAGTGTGCCCGGCCCGGACGGCGGTGCGCTGCGGGTAGGGAGCTGGGTGCAGCCGCCGGCGACCAGGGCGGCGAGCACGGCCGAGAACAGCGACGCCGTCCGTCCGGGCCGGGGGGACGGTCGTGACCGGACACGCGGGCGGGCACCGGCGCGGCCGCGTGCGGTGGGCGTCAGCGTCCGGACCATCCGCCCCCCATGCGGTCGTCGATGCCTCTCGGATGCTCGCATCCGCGCCGGTCCGCCGGGGCGCTTTCCGCCCCGGCGACCGCTCGGTCTCCGGGACGCCGGCGAGCATCCGGGCGCGGATGATGGCCCGATGCTGAGCACCGAGGATCAGGACGACGTCGCCGTCCTGCGCATCGAGCACGGCCGGGTGGGGGCCCTCGACGTCGAGCTGCTGGACGCCCTCACCGAGGCCGTCACCGCGTCCGACCGGGCGCTGGTCATCACCGGCAGCGGCTCGTCCTTCTCCGCGGGGGTGGACCTGCGCCGCATCCTGGACGGCGGCCGGCCGTACACCGAGGAGCTCCTGGCCGCCCTGTCCCGCATGTTCCGCGCCGTGTTCGACCATCCGCGGCCGACGGTCGCGGCGGTCAACGGGCACGCGATCGCCGGCGGCTGCGTGCTCGCCCTGGCCTGCGACCTGCGGCTGATGTCGGGCGGACGGATCGGGCTGGCCGAGCTGGCCGTCGGCGTCCCCTTCCCGACGTCCGCCCTGGAGATCGTCCGGCACGCGCTCGGCCCCCGCGCCGGGCAGGTGCTGCTCGGCGCGGGGACCGTCGACCGCGAGCGGGCGCTGGCCCTGGGGATGGTCGACGAGCTCACCGAGCCCGGCGACCTGCTCCCCCGGGCGGTCGCGCTGGCCGCCGAGCTGGCCGCCCGGTCGCCGGAGTCCTACCGGCTGGCCAAGGTCGCGCTCCACCGCCCCGCGAACGCGGCGATCGCGGCGACCGCCGGCGACGACGCGGCCGTCCTCGCCGGCTGGACCTCCGACGACACCCGGCAGCGGATCGGGGCCGCGCTCGCGGCGCTGACCCGGCGCTAGCCGACCGACGCCCGCGCGGGGTCGCCCGCCCGGGCGGCGTTCCCGTGCACCTGCTCGACGATCGCGTCCCACAGCGGAACGGGCAGCTCGTGTCCCATGCCCGGGTGGACGGTGAGCGTCGAGCCCGCGATGAGCTCGTGCAGCCGGACCGACGCCGCCGGGTCGATCAGCCGGTCCGCCGACCCGTGGATGATCGTCGTCGGTGCGGTGATCCGGCCCAGCAGCGCGGAGCGGTCGGGCGCGCACAGCACCGCCTCGGTCTGGCGCGCTTCGCCGTCGCGGTCCCAGCCGCGGTCGTACATGAGCCCGCCCAGCTCGCGCAGCCAGTCGACGTCCTGCGGGTAGGCCGCCGAGGCGCAGGACGCCTCGTGCCGGAGGTAGGTCTCGACCGCCTCGTCGCGGGTCCGCGGCACCCCGGCGCCGAGGCGATCGGCGGCCTCCTCGATCCGCAGGTAGCTGTTGTCCGGCGCGGTGTACAACAGCGCCAGCGACAGGACCCGGGGAGCGTGGTCGACCGCGAGGTGCTGGGCGATCATCCCGCCCATCGACTGCCCGACGACGTGGGCGGCCTCGATGCCCAGGGCGTCGAGGAGCCCCGCGGCGTCGTCTGCCATGTCGGCGAGGGTGTACCCGCCCGCGGGGAACCGCTGGGAGAGGCCCACGTCGCGGTTGTCGTAGCGGAGGACGTGGAAGCCGCGGTCGGCCACCCGGCGGCACAGCTCCTCCCGCCAGCCGAGCAGGTGGGCGCTGAGCCCCTGGACGAGCAGCATGGCCGGGTCGCGGGGGTTCCCGAAGGACTCGTGGTGGAGCGACACCCCGGCAGGGGTCCGGATCGTGGGCACGGGGATCTCCTGGACGTCGTCGCCCGCGCCGGTCAGCGGACCGACCGGATGCGGAGCATGAGCAGGCCGGAGACGACGGCGCAGACCGCGCCGAAGGCGAACAGCGCGGGGTAGCCGCCCAGCCAGGTGATGAGCGCGCCGGCGACGACGGGCGCCAGCAGCTGGGGCAGGCCGGTGGCCACCTGCAGGATCCCGAAGTCGCGCCCCTCCGACTGCTTGTCCGGCAGCACGAGCGACATGACCGCGAGGTCGACGGCGAAGTAGGTGCCGATCGAGGCGCCGAGGCAGGCGGAGTAGACCAGCATGCCGGTCCAGGTCGGGGAGACGATCGGGATCACCATCGAGGCGGCGACGCCGAGGGCGCTGATGCCGACGAAGACCTTGCGGCGGTCCAGCCGGTCGGCGAGCCAGCCGGCGACGAACGCGACGAGCACCCAGGCGACGATCGTGACGGTGAGCGAGGTGCTCACCGCGACGGCGGCGTCGCCGCCGGGCAGCCGGTCGGTGCCGATGTAGTCCTGGAAGGTGTAGAAGGCGTAGCCGCTGACGGTGAAGTAGGAGGCGAACAGCCCGAACCGGCTGAGGAAGGCGAGCCGGAAGTCGCGGCTGGCGAACGCCTGGAAGAAGGCGCGGGAGGCCGCGGCCAGCCCGGCGCGCTCCCGTCGGGCGCGCGGCAGGTCCCGGGCGGACCGTTCCCGGGCGCCGAGGATGAGCAGCGCGGTGGTCACGACGAGCGCCAGCCCGAAGACCGTGTAGCTCGCGACCTGGCCGGCGCGGCTGGCGTAGTTGACGGCGAGGACGACGCCGACCGGTGTGGCCCCGCCGATGACCGCCGACGCGAGGCCACGGCGCCCGACCGGCACCCGGTCGGGCAGGATCGCCGTCAGCGCCCCCTGGAAGAAGTTGGCCGCGAACCACAGCGCCGTCGCGACGACCGCGAGCGTGGCCAGGCTGGCGGCGAGCCCCATGAGGACGGCGAGCACGGCCGAGACGACCGCGGAGACGGCGAGCCAGGGGGCGCGCCGGCCGAAGCGGGTGCGGGTCCGGTCGGAGAGCGCGCCACCGGTGGGGATGGCGATCATCGAGGCGACCGCCATGAGCACCGTGAGCAGCGCGAGGTTGCCGACCTTCGCGGCCGGGTCGATGCGCTCGACCTGGGCCGGCAGCACGATCGACCCGATGCCGTTGAACAGCGCGTACATGGCCGTCGTCGCCGGGAAGAGCATCGTCAGCAGGCGCCCCACGCCGACGCCGTCGGACCGGGACTCGGCCGGGGGCGCCGGCGGGGCCACGAGCGGCTCGGATGCGGACGGCACGGTCGGGGGTTCGGCAGGCGTGCGGACGTCGGTCATGGCATCTCCGGTGAGGACAGCAGGGCGTCGGGTGCGGCTCTCGCGACTAATACGTATTAGGTGAGAGCGGCGTCACAGTAAGGGCCGGGCCACGGCCACCGCAATAGACTGCGGGAAATTCCGTCGTCGGGGGGACCATGCCGCGGGTCACGAGCAGGGACGTCGCCCGGGAGGCCGGCGTCTCGCAGACCACGGTGAGCTTCGTGCTCAACGGGCGGGACGAGTTCGGCATCTCCGAGGAGACGCGGCAACTGGTGCTGGAGACCGCCGGGCGCCTCGGCTACGTCCCCTCGGCGGCGGCCCGGTCGCTGCGGGTCGGGCGGAGCAACGTCGTCGTCTGCCTGTGGCCGGAGCTCCCCATCTCCGAGGCGACGGAGGTGTTCAAGCGGCAGTTCAGCGCCGCTCTCGGGCAGGCGGGCTACACCTGCGTGTTCCTGGAGCTGGCGGGGTTGAGCGGTGCCCTGGCCGACGTCTGGCGGCACATCACCCCGGCCGCGGTGATCGCCCTGGGCAACCTCGCGGACGACGACGCCGCGGCGCTCCGGAGCGCGTCGGTGCCCGTCGTCGACGACGTCCTGCGCCCTGACGCGGTGCGGCTGGAGGGCCTGGACCAGGAGGAGATCGGCCGCATCCAGGTGCGGCACCTGGCCGAGCGCGGCCACCGGGCCATCGGCTTCGCCGCGATCGACGACCCGCGGGAGACCCCGTTCTGCCGCCCCCGGCTGGAGGGAGCGCGGCAGGCGTGCGCCGAGCTCGGCCTGCCCGAACCGGTCGTGGCCACCGTCGCCTACTCCACCGACAGCGCGCGGGCGGCACTGACCGTCTGGACGGAGCGCCGGGAGGAACGGCCGGTCACCGGCGTCGCGGCCTACAACGACCTGGTGGCGCTGGCCCTTCTCGGCGCGTGCCGGGCGACGGGGGTCCGGGTGCCCGAGGACCTCGCGCTCGTCGGCGTCGACGACCTCCCGTCCGCGTCGCTCGCCACGCCGGCGCTCTCCACCGTCGCGATGGACCTCTCGATCCCGTCGCGCAAGCTCGCCGCCCACGTCGTCGGGCTGATCGAGGGTCAGCAGCCCGCGAAGCCGGACGCCGACGGCGAGGTCTTCCGCCTGGTCCGGCGCCAGTCCTCGTAGTAGTGCAGCAGCCGGCTCATTGCCCGTGACCGGTAGCAGTGTGCATTTCCGGCGCGTTCTCGTCGCAGAAATGCGCCGTGCCCGCACATCGCCGCCCACGTGCGGCCGCAGCCGCAGCGTCGGGGCGGTCAGCCGCGAGGAGCGGCCGGCAGCTCCAGCAGCTGCTCGCCGAGCCCGGCGACGGCCTCCACCGCCCCGACGGCCGTCCGGATGTGCCTGGTCCGCGCGGCATCGTTGACCAGCGCGAGCGCCGCCTGGACCTGGATGCGTGCGGCCGTCGCGTCGATCCCGGCATGGATCTGGGTGAGCAGGTGCACCCACTCGTCGATGTAGTCGCGCTGCTGGAGCACTGCCGCGCGCCGCTCGTCGTCCGGGAGGTTGCGCACCTCGCTGATGAGCAGGTCCACCACGTCGTGGTGGTGGAACGCGAACTGCACGTAGGACCGGACCAGGCCGCGCAGTGCCGTGGCCGGATCGCCGGACTCCGCCAGGACCTCCGCGACCTGGACGTTGAGGTAGGCGGTGCCCCGCTGGAACGGGGTCAGCAGCAGGTCGATCTTGCTCGGGACGTGGTTGTAGACGCTGGGGCCCGCGATGCCGAGGGCGGCGGCGATGTCCTCCAGACTCACGCTGGCGTAGCTGCGCTCGGCGAACAGCCGGACCGCCGCGGCCAGCACCGCCTCGCGTCGCGATCGGGGCAGCAACCCTGGGGGCGGCGCCGCACCGGGAGCGAGCGACGACGTCAGCCGCGCGTCGAGGACCCGACCGGCCAGCCCGGCGAGCAGCTGCTCGTACTCCGCGCGGGGCAGCTCGAGCTGGTGGAACGACGGGCTGACCACGACGGCGAGCACCGCCCACGCCAGCAGGTCCCGCTCCTCCGCCGAGAGCTCCGGCCGGGCCGCGCCGATCCGCTCGGCGAGGCGCCGGCCGATGCCGCGCACCTGGACCTCGAGGGCTTCGCGCTCCGGCCCCTCGAGGTGCCTGACCTCGCGCTGGAACAGCACGCCGAGGTCGCGGTGGTCGAGCGAGATCCTCGCCAGCGCGGGAAGCGCGGTCGCGCGGTCGGTGAGGTCGAGCTCCCGGAGCAGCCCCGCCAGGGGGTCCAGGCCGGCCTGCACCACCTCGGCGAGCAGCTGCTGCTTGCCGGGGAAGTGCCGGTACAGCGCCGATGGCCCCACCGCGACGGCGTCGGCGATGTCGCCCATGGAGACGTGCTCGTACCCGCGGGTGCGGAACAGCTCCCGGGCGGCCTCGACGATGAGGTCCCGGCGGTTTGCCGGGCGGGTCCCGCGGGCGGGCCGGGCGGCCGTCGTCATGAGGCTCCTCGGGAGGTCATCCGAGCTCGAGCGAGCGACCGATGATCTCCTTCATGATCTCGGTCGCGCCGCCGTACACGCGGGAGATCCGGGAGTCCACGTAGGCCCGCGCGATCGGGTACTCGAGCATGTAACCGTAGCCGCCGTGCAGCTGGACGCAGGCGTCCACCACCCGGCCCTGCAGCTCGGTGCACCACCACTTGGCCTTCGCCGCGTCGACCGCAGTGAGCCGGCCGGCGTCGAGCTCCCGCACGCACCGGTCGACGTACTGCTGGGCGATGTCGACCTCGGTGACGAGCTCGGCCAGGCGGAACCGGACGGACTGCAGCGAGCCCAGCGGCGCGCCGAACGCCGTGCGCTCGCGGACGTGCGCGACGGTCCACTCGATCGCCGCGGCCGCCTGGGCGACCGACGCCACCGCGATCGACAACCGTTCCTGCGGCAGGTTGCGGGTCAGGCCGAAGAAGCCCTCGCCCTCGCGCCCCAGCAGGTTGGCGACCGGCACCCGGACCCCGGTGAAGGACAGCTCCGCGGTGTCCTGGACGTGCAGCCCCACCTTGTCGAGGTTGCGGCCGCGCTCGAAGCCCGGCGTGCCGCGCTCGACGACGAGCAGGCTGAGCCCCCGGTGCGGATGCTCGCCGGTGCGCACGACGACGATCACCAGGTCGGCGTTGATCCCGTTGGTGATGAACGTCTTGGCGCCGTCGACGACGTACTCGTCGCCGTCGCGAACGGCGCGGGTGCGGATGCCGGCCAGGTCCGAGCCGGCACCTGGCTCGGTCATGGCGATCGCGGTCACCGTCTCCCCGGCGGCGATGCCCGGCAGCCACCGCGCCTTCTGCTCCGGGGTGCACAGCTCGAGGAAGTACGCCAGGCAGACGTCGGCCTGGAGGCCGATGCCGATCGTGGCCGGGGCGACGCCGGCCCGGGCCGCCTCCTCGGCGAGGACGACGTTGAACCGGAAGTCGCGGATTCCCGCGCCGCCGTACTCCTCGGGCACGGCGGCGAAGGCGCCGAGCTCCGCGGCCTGCGCGAACAGCTCGCGCGGGACGATCCCGGTCCGCTCCCAGTCGGGGTAGTGCGGCACGACCTCCTTGTCGAGGAAGGTCCGCACGCTCTCCCGGTACGCCTCGTGGTCGGCGTCGAACAGGTCCCTTCGCATCTGGGAGCGCATCAGGCGATGAACCCGCCGCCGCACACCAGCGTCTGGGCGCTGACGTAGTCCGACTCGGGCAGGCACAGCAGGTAGACCGCCCCGGCCGCCTCGGCCGGCGTACCGGCGCGGCCGAGCGGGATCATCCGCTCCATCGTCTCGAGCAGCGCGGGGTTGACGCCGACCTTGATCTCCCGGCCGGCCACGTCGATGGTCGCGTCGCCGTCGGCTGGGGCCTCGGTGAGCCGGGTCCGGATCAGCCCGAAGGCGACCGTGTTGACCGTGACGTTGTACCGGCCCCACTCCTTGGCCAGGGTCTTGGTCAGCCCGGTGATCCCGGCCTTGGCGGCGGCGTAGTTCGCCTGGCCGGCGTTGCCGCCGAGCCCGGCGATGCTGGAGATGTTGACCACCTTGCGGCAGTGGACCGGCTCGCCCGTCTCCCGCGCGTCCTTCACGGCGGCGGCGATCACCGGCTGGGCGGCCCGCAGGATGCGGAACGGCGCCTTGAGGTGGACGTCGAGGATGGCGTCCCACTGCTCGTCGGTCATCTTCTGGACGACGCCGTCCCACGTGTAGCCGGCGTTGTTGACGATGATGTCCAGCCCGCCGAAGGAGTCGACCGCGGTCTGCACGAACCGCTCGGCGAACCCGTCCTCGGTGACACTGCCGGCGCAGGCCACCGCCCGGCCGCCCGCGGTCTCGATGTCGGCCACGGTCTGCTTGGCCGGGACGGGGTCGAGGTCGTTGACGACCACCGCCGCGCCGTCGACCGCGAGTTTCAGCGCGATCTCCCGGCCGATGCCGCGGCCGGAGCCCGTGACGATCGCGACCTTGCCGTCGAGCTTGCCCATGGTTGTCAGTCCTCCAGGGTGATGAGGGCCGTGCCCTCGAGGGTGGTGGTGCCGTCGGCGATGCGGACGGCGAGGTCGACGGTCGCGGTCGTGCCGTCGACCGCGGTGACGACGCCGGTGCACGTCGGCTGCGCGTGCACCGGCGTGATGGCCAGGAAGCGGACGCTGAACGACCGGATCCGCTCCTGCGGCACCCAGTTCGTCAGCAATCGGCCGAGGTAGGCCATCGAGAGCATCCCGTGCGCGAAGACGTCGTCCATCCCGGCCGACCGCGCGACGTCGAGGTCGACGTGGATCGGGTTGTGGTCACCGGACGCGCCGGCGAACAGCGCCAGCGTGGTCCGGCTGATCGGCGCGAGGGTCAGGGGCGGCAGTTCGGTGCCGACGTTCATCGGGCGGCCTCCGGGTTGCGGACGACGATGACGCTGCGCAACTGCGCGATCGGCTCGCCGTCCCGGGTGATGTCGGTCTGCTTGACGACGAACTCGAGCGCGCCGCCCTTCTTGGCGAAGACGTCGACGATCGCCGGCGTCAGCGTCAGCCGGTCCCCGGCGTAGGCGAGGCCGTCGTAGGAGAACGACTGCTCGCCGTGCAGGACGCGGCGCAGGTCGACGCCCAGCGAGTCGAGGTAGCCGAACGGGTCGGGCGCCTCGAGTTCGAGGCCGAAGAAGAAGGTCGGCGGCACCGGGAGGTCGCGGTGCCCGGCCTGCTTCGCCGCGTCGACGTCCCAGTAGACCGGGTCGGTCTGGCCGGTGGCGCGGGCGAAGAACCGCAGCCGGCCCCGCTCCACCTCGACGTGGATCGGCGGGATGCGCAGCGCGAGCGCCTGCGCGCGGTCGATGGCCACTGCGTCAGCCCACCTTCTCGTACAGGGTGACGACGGCCGCGCCGCCGAGCCCGATGTTGTGCTGCAGGGCCACGGTCGCGTCGTCGACCTGGCGCGGCCCCGCCTCGCCACGCAGCTGCCAGGTGAGCTCGGCGCACTGCGCCAGGCCGGTCGCCCCGAGCGGGTGCCCCTTGGCGAGCAGGCCGCCGGACGGGTTGGTGACGACCCGGCCGCCGTAGGTGTTGTCGCCGTCGGCGACGAACTTCTCCGCGGTGCCCTCGGGGGTCAGCCGCAGCGCCTCGTAGCTGAGCAGCTCGTTGGTGGTGAAGCAGTCGTGCAGCTCGACGACCCGGATGTCCTCGGGCGCGACGCCGGCGTCCTCGAAGACGCGGTCGGCCGCCGAGCGGGCCATGTCGTAGCCGACGAGCCGGGTCAGGTCGCCGTCGAAGCTGGTGGGGGTGTCCGTGGTCAGCGCCTGCGCGGTGATCGCCACGTCGGTGCGCAGCCCGTGGGCCCGGGCGAACTCCGGGCTGGTCACGATCGCCGCCGCCGCGCCGCAGGTGGGCGGGCAGCACTGCAGCCGGGTCAGCGGGCCGTGGATGTGCGGGCTGCCGAGCACCTCCTCCACGGTGAGCGGGTCACGGAACACCGCGTAGGGGTTGTTCGCGGCGTGCCGGCGAGCCTTGACGGCGATCGCGGCGAACGTCTCGGGCCGGGTGCCGAATCGCTCCGCGTACGCCTCGCCGGCGCCGCCGAAGTACTTCGCCGCCATCGGGACGCCGGGCAGGTCGCCGAGCGCCGCGTCGGTGACCTCGTCGAAGCGGCCGAACGGGCTGGGCCGGTCGTCGAAGACCGAACCGAGGGCGCCGCGCCGCATCTGCTCGAAGCCGACGGCGAGCACGCAGTCCGCCGCGCCGCTGATCACGGCCTGCCGCGCCAGCCACAGCGCCGAGGAGCCGGTCGAGCAGTTGTTGTTCACGTTCACCACCGGGAGGCCGGTCAGCCCGACGCGGTACAGCGCCCGCTGGCCGCTGGTCGAGTCGCCGTACACATAGCCGGCGTAGGCCTGCTCCAGCAGCGTGTAGTCGAGGCCGGCGTCGGCCAGCGCGGCGCGGATGGCCCCCTCCGCCAGCACGTCGTAGGAATCGCTCCTGCTCGGCGTCGCGAACGGGACCATCCCGACGCCGACGATCTGGGCCCGTCGCCCCATCGTTCCTCCATCACTAGCGCTTGTTCACTTAGCATCGCAGATCTCTTGACCGTGTCAACATTCACCGCGATAGTGGTGCGCCAACACAGGCTCATGGCGAGTCACAAGAGAGGGCGACATGCACATCACCCAGGCGCTGCACCGAGCCGCTCAGCAGGACCCGGACCGGCCGCTGACCGTTTTCCGCGACCGGGTACGCACGGTGGCCGAGTCGGCCGACCGGGTCGCGCGGTTCGCCGGCGCCCTGCGCGCCCTCGGCGTCGACGCCGGTGACCGGGTCGGGATCATGGCGCTGAACTCCGACCGGTACCACGAGTTCCTGCTCGCCGTCCCGTGGGCCGGTGCGGTGGTGAACCCGGTCAACGTCCGGTGGAGCCCCGCCGAGGTCGCCTACTCGCTGGCCGACTGCGACACCCGCGTGCTGCTCGTCGACGACGCCTTCGCGCCCGCGCTCCCGCAGCTGCGCGAGCAGGCGCCGGGGCTCGAGACCGTGATCTTCTGCGGCGACGGCCCGGTGCCGGCGGGGACGCTGGACTACGAGCAGCTCGTCCGCGAGCACGACCCGGTCGACGACAGCCACCGCGGTGGGCAGGAGCTCTACGGCGTCTTCTACACCGGCGGCACGACCGGCCAGCCGAAGGGCGTCATGCTCAGCCACGACGCGCTGCTGGTCTCCGCGATGGGCACCCTGACCACCGGTGACGTGCTGACCCGCGGCGGCCGGCTGCTGCACGCCGCGCCGATGTTCCACCTCGCCGACATCGCCGCCTGGACGATCGGCATGGTCACCGGCGCGACGCACGTGGTCGTGCCGATGTTCACCCCGGCCGGGGTGGCGGCCGCGATCAGCGAGCACAAGGTGACCGACGCGCTGCTCGTGCCGACGATGATCCAGATGCTGGTCGACTCCCCCGACGCGGCCGAGGCCGACCTGACCAGCCTCGAGCGCATCCTCTACGGCGCCTCACCGATCTCGCAGGCCGTGCTCGAGCGGGCGCGCAAGCGGATGGAGTCGGCGCGCTTCACCCAGGCCTACGGCATGACCGAGCTGGCCCCGATCGCCACGCTGCTGCTGCCGTCGGACCACGACGACCCGGGCCTCACCCGCGCCGCGGGGCGGGCCGCGGCCCACGTCGACGTGCGCATCGTCGACCCGGCCGGCGCCGAGCTGCCCCGGGGGCAGGTCGGCGAAGTCGTCGTGCGCGGCGACAACGTCATGATGGGCTACTGGAACAAGCCGGAGGAGACCGCGACCGCGCTGCGGGACGGCTGGATGCACACCGGCGACGGCGGCTACATGGACGAGCGCGGCTACGTCTTCATCGTCGACCGGATCAAGGACATGATCATCACCGGCGGCGAGAACGTCTACTCCGCCGAGGTGGAGAACGCGCTGGCCAAGCACGACGCCGTGGCCGCCTGCGCGGTGATCGGGATCCCGGACGAGAACTGGGGCGAGCGCGTGCACGCCGTCGTCGTCCTGCTGCCCGGCGCGCAGGCCACGGAGGAGGAGCTGCGCGACTTCTGCCGCACCCACATCGCCGGCTACAAGGTCCCGCGCAGCGTCGCCTTCGTCGCCGCGCTGCCGATGTCCGGCGCCGGCAAGATCCTCAAGCGCGAGCTGCGCGCCCAGCACTGGGACGACGCCGACCGCGACGTGAGCTGACCGGGGCTCCGGGCACCCCACGATCAGCCCTCATCGCTGCACGACGTTGCGCAGCCGCCCGTCGGCCAGGAGTGCGGCGACGTTCCCGGCGATCAGCTCGTCGGCACCGACCGGCCGGCCGCCGGCGGCGTGGGGTGTGAGGAGCAGGTTCGGCGCGTCCCACAGCGGGGAGTCCGCCGGCAGCGGCTCCGTGGCGGTCACGTCCAGCGCCGCGCCGGCGAGGCGCCCCTCCTGCAGCGCCTGGGCGAGCGCCGCCTCGTCGACGGTGGAGCCCCGGCCGACGTTGACCACGTACGCGTGCGCCGGCAGGGCGGCCAGGCGGCGGGCGTCCAGGGCCTGGCTCGTCCCGGCGTCCGAGGGCAGGATCATGACCAGCACGTCGGCCTGTCCGAGCTCGCGTTCCAGGTCGGCGTCGGCGGCGACGGGGAACCCGGCCCGCTCCCCCGCCCTGCGCGCCACGCCCCGCACCCGCGCACCCAGCGCGCGCAGCAGGGGGGCCAGGGTCTGGCCGATCGAGCCGAATCCCCAGATCAGCACCCGGGCGTCGATCAGGGTGGTCACGGCGCCCTCGGGGTGCAGCGGCTGGACGCCACCGAGCTCCCGGGCCCAGCGGTGCTCGGCCTGGGCCCGCGCGGCGGCGGGCAGCCGGCGCACCAGGGCGAGCACCAGGGTCAGCGCATGCTCGGTGACCGTCCGGTTGTGCAGCCCCGCCCCGGAGGTGAGGACGACGTCCTCCGGGAAGCCCGCCGCCAGCACCGCGTCCGGCCCGGCGGCCAGGGTCTGCACCCAGCGCAGCCGCGGCATCCGGCCGGCGACCGCGGCGAGGTCCGCTCCGGAGCTGCCCCACACCACCAGCGCGTCGGCGTCCAGGTGCTCCTCCGGCACCGGCGCTCCGGCGTCGTAACCGACCGCCGTGACGCCCGCGGGCAGGTTCGGCGCCAGCGGGACCGAGTCGGGCAGCAGCAGCTTCATCGCGCATCCGTCTCTCTCACGGGCACGCCCCAGTGTGCCGCGCCGGACGCGGACCCCAGGCGGCCTGCGGCTGTTCACCCGGTTCGGGCGATGCTCGCCGTGCTGGTCGGGGCGGGCGCACTCGTGCCGGCTCACCCCTGACGGGTGAGGGAGCGAAGCGAGTCCGCCGGTCAGGGTGGATCGGCTTCTGAACGGAGGCCGCAGGCAGGGCTCCGGCAGGCGGGAGCTGACGTGGCCGACCGCGAGATCACCACCACCGCAGGGGTGACGGGCTCGATCCCCACCCAGCGAGGCGCACCGCCGGAGCTCCCCCCGACCGGCGCCCGCCCCGGGGAGAAGGCGGCGGCGCCCCCGGGCGGCGGCGGGCGGCGGGTCGTCGTCCTCCTGGCCCTGTTCACGGTGCTGCTCGGGCTGCTGGCGCTGTGCCTGGTCAGCGCGGACCAGAAGCTGAAGCCGCACAACCTGCCGTTCGGGGTGACCGGCGACTCGCCGGTCACCTCGGCCGTGACCTCGAAGCTGTCGCTGACGATCACCAGCTATCCCGACCAGGCCGCGGCCGTGCAGGCGATCGACGACGGGGAGATCTACGGCGCCTACGTTCCCGGCGGCGCCTCCGACACGCTGGTCATCGCACCGCAGAAGAGCTTCTTCGGGGCGGTCATCCTCGCCGCCGCGTTCGAGGACGCCGCGCGCCAGGCGGGGCGGGCGGTGACCGTCGACAACGCCGAGCCGCTACCGCTGCGCGACCGGATCGGCGCGGTGACCGGGCTGCTGCTGCTGCCGGTGCTGATCGGCGGCGTCTTCGCGCCCGTGTTCGTCCTCCAGGCGACGAAGCGGGCGGCCGCCCGCTGGCGGGTGGCCATCCTGCTCGGCTACGCCGTGGTCGGCGCGCTGGTGACAGACCTGATCGCCGGGCCGGCCATCGGGGCCTTCGACTCCGACCGGTTCTGGCCGCTGCTGCCCGTCTTCGCGCTCGTCATCGCGGCGCTCGCGGTCTCGACGGCGGTGATCCAGCGGCTGGCCGGCCGGCTGGGCACGCTGATCGTGCTGATCGTGTTCGTCATCCTGGGGCTGTCCTCGGCCGGCGGCCTGGGGCTGTCCCTGCTGCCGGTGTTCTGGCAGACCGTCGGCACGGCGCTGCCCGCGCAGCACGCGGTCACCCTGATCCGCAACACGCTGTACT
The DNA here is from genome assembly GCF_059428245.1 of Geodermatophilus sp. SMS 5-13. Lineage (NCBI taxonomy): Bacteria > Bacillati > Actinomycetota > Actinomycetes > Geodermatophilales > Geodermatophilaceae > Geodermatophilus > Geodermatophilus sp. SMS 5-13. Next base: position 1,204,610 of record NZ_CP165729.1, on the reverse strand, counting down.
TCGGCGGCAACGGCCTGACCGTCCCGCTGCTGGTGCTCGGCGGCTACCTGCTCGTCGGCGCGGTCGTGCTGGCCTGGTTCGACTGGGTCCGCGACGCCCGCCCGCAGCCTGCGGCCACCTCGGCCAACGCAACGGACGACGCCGCCCCGTCACCTGCCCCGCGTGCGGGGGTGGCCCTCGTCGTCGGGCTGGCCGTCGCGCTGTTCGTGCAGACCATGTTCTCCACCACCTACATGACCTCCGGCCACTCCCCGGTCGCCGACCGGATCCCCGTCGGGGTGGTCGGCACGTCACCGCTGATCGGTCAGGTGCAGCAGCAGGGCTACTCGATGTCGGTGCACCAGTACTCCAGCGAGTCGGCGGCCCAGCAGGCGATCGACCAGGGCGAGTTGTACGGCGTGCTCGTGCCCGGCACCGCCTCGTCGGCGAACGTCCTGCTCGTGGTGCCCACGCTGAGCGACGTGGCCCCGCTCGACCTCGCCGACCAGTTCCAGCGGGCCGCCGACGCGACCGGCCAACTGCTGCAGGTCAAGCCGTCCGAGCCGACCCCGCTGCCCTCCGGGGACCCCTACGGCATCGTGCTGTCGATCATGCTCGTGCCGCTGCTGCTCGGCGGCTACATCACCGCCACCACGCTGACCCGCGCCACCGCCACCGCCTCCGCCCCGGGACGGGTGGCGATCCTGCTCGCCTTCGCCGTGGTCGCGGGCGCGCTGGTCTGCCTGATCGTGGGCCCCCTGCTGAACGGCTTCCCACCCGGCACGTTCTGGCTGGCCTGGCCGATCGCCTCGCTCACCATCGCTGCCGCCGCACTCGTGTGCGCGATGCTGCAGACGCTGCTCGGCCCGGTCGGCGCCCTGCTCACCGCCACGGTGATCGTGTGGTTCGGCAACCCGTCCTCCGGCGGCGCGAACGGGGTGCCCTACCTGCCCGGCTTCTGGCGCGACCTCGGCCCGTACCTGCCGCCGCGCAACGCCTACCTGCTGCTGCGCGACACGATCTACTTCGACGGGCACGGCATCGCCCGGCACCTCTGGGTGCTGCTCGGTTATGCGGTGATCGCCGGCGTGATCACCAGCCTGCTCGGCTGGTTCCGCACCCCGCGGAACCCGGTCCCCGCCGAGACCGAGACCGACGCCACGGCCATGATGAGCGGCGCCGTCGCCGCACCGCCGTGATCGGCGGGCGCTCCGGCGCCCCAGGTGCGGGCATCAGAGCAGATTCAGTTCCCGGGCCCGGCGAACGGCATCCCTGCGGTGGGGCACCGCCATCTTGTTCAGGATGCTGCGGACGTGGGTGCGGACGGTGTTCTGGGAGATGAACAGCGCGGCGGCGATCTCGGTCGTGGACTGCATGTCGGCGATGTGCTGCAGCACCTCCCGTTCCCGATCGCTCAGCTCCGGGGGAACCAGCGGCTCCGGGGCGATCCGGGCCGGGGATGGCGTCGGGTCGTCGTCGGGCGCGCGCCGCGGGGTGGGGATGGCCGGGTCGGTGTGCGTCAGCCAGGCCGCGGAGGCCGCCAGCCGCGGATGACCGCGCAGCAGCAGGCGCAGCTGCGGCGGTGCCTCCAGGAACGGCCGGCGCAGCCCCTCGGGCTCCGCCTGCCGGAGGGCGCACTCGGCGGCGGCGAAGGCGGCTCGGGCGTTCCCGTCGGCGGCGTGCAGGCAGGCGAGGGCGATGCTGAACGGCACGGCGACGGCGGGTGGCAGGTCGGCGCCGAGCTCCGCGGGTGGGGGCGCTGCGGCGCCGGGGACCCCGACCGCCGCAGCCGTGGCGCGCACCATCTGCGTGTGCACGCTGTCGAGGCCGTCGAGCCGCAGCTCCTCGAACCGGCGCCGGTCGGCGATGTCGATGCGCGCCAGCTCGGTGGTCACCGGAGTGCGCAGCCAGCGGGGTGACGTGGTGCTCTCCCAGACCGGCCGCAGCGTCTGCGCAGCCGCGTCGCGCTCGCCGCGAGCGCGCTGCTGCCGGCTGGTCAGCACCGCCAGCAGCGGGCTGGTGAACGTGACGTCGGCGGAGGCGGTGCGCTGCTGGGCCCGGGCGGTCCAGCGCCGCGCCTCGCCGTGCTCGGCCTGCTCGCCGGCCGCCCAGGCGACCGCGATCGCGGCGGCCGGGGAGCGCTCGCTCTCGGGCAGGCGGTGCGCGTCGGCCAGCGCCTCGGAGTCGGCGGCCAGCCGCGCGGCCGCCCGCAACCGCCCGTGCAGCGCCTCGAGCAGCGCGAGCTGGCCCTGGCTGCGCGCGCGCACGCGGGGCGCGGCGTCCGCCCGGCCGGCCCCCAGCGCGGCCCGAAGTTCCGCGTAGAGCGCGTCGTCGTCGGCGTCGGTGTGCAGGAGGGCGGTGGCCCGGGCGGCCGCGAGGACGGCGGCCAGCTCGGTCCGCCGCGGATGCCCCTCCGGCAGGCCGGCCACCAGCGCCGCCGCCGAGCCCGCCGCGGTGTGCACCGGGTCGCCGGGCGCCCGAGGGACCTGCGCGGCCGCAGCGGTGCAGACCACCGCGGCCGAGGCGCGCAGCTGCGGTCGGCTGCCGGCGTCCGCGGCGGCGGCCGCCGCGGCGGACAGATCCGCGGGCTCGGCCGCGGCCTCACGGGCCAGGGCGGCCGCGGCGCGGAGCACCGCCGCGTCCCTGCCGGTCGTCCGCGCCGGCAGGGCCGGTGGCCGTCCCGGGGTGCTGCCGTGGGCCAGCTCCTGCGCGACGGCCAGGTCGTCGATCAGCAGGCGCGCCGCGAGCTGCCCGTCGCCGGCGGCGACCGCGTGCCGCACCGCCCGCGGCACGTCCCCGGCGGAGGCGTACCAGCTCGCGCAGGTCCGGTGCAGGGCGGTGACCTGGCCGGGGTGCTCGTAGGCGAGCTGTGCCTGCAGGATCTCGCGGACCAGGGGGTGGATCCGGTAGCCGACCGGCGCGCCGGTCACCCGCTCGACGAACGCGTTCGCCTGAGCCAGCGCCGCCAGCACCCGGCGAGCCGCGGGCTCGTGGGTGAGCTGGTCGACCAGCGCGGGATCCAGTCGGTCGGTGACGCTGATCCGCAGCAGGAACCGCCGCACCGCCGGCGACTGGCGCTCCAGCAGCTCGGCGAGCAGGTACTGGGCCACGCCGCCGTCGTCGGCGGCGAGCGCGGCAGGCAGGCGCTGGGGCGCGGTGCCGTGGGCCAGCAGCTCCACGGCCAGCCGCAGGGCGACCGCCCAGCCCTCGGTCGCCGTCCGCAGCGCCTCGACGGCCTCGGCCGGCACGGGCCTCCCGAGCGCGGTCAGCAGCGCGCCGGTCTCCTCGGCGGTGAACGCCAGACGGTCGGCGCCGATCTCGGTCAGGGTGCCGGCCGCCCGGTACAGGTGCAGCGGCAGCAGCGGGGCGGCGCGGGCGCTCAGCACCAGTCGCAACCGGGTCCCGGCGTAGCGGACGAGCAGGTCGAGCACGTCGATGAGGTCGCGGCGCGTCAGGCGGTCGGCGTCGTCGAGGATCAGCACCACCGGCCGGGGCAGCCGCAGCAGATCGGCCGCCAGCCGCACGCCGGGGGCCGCCGGCGTCGGCGGCGCCGAACCGGGCGGCTCGACCCCGGCGCGCCGCAGGGCCGCGAGCGCGTAGCTCCAGAAGGTCGCCGGGTCGTCGTCGGCCTCGTCAAGGGACAGCCACGCCACGGTGCGTTCGTCGCCCTGCGCGGCCATCCACGACGCGGCGAGCACCGTCTTGCCCGCGCCGGCCGGCCCGCTCAGCACCGTCACCGGCGTGTCGTCCACGGCCCGGGACAGCTGGGCCCACAGCCGCGGCCGCGGCAGCGCGGCGAAGCCGAGGGTCGGCGGGTCGAGCTTGCTGAGCAGCAGCGGCCGGGACCCTCGCGCGTCCGGCACGGGCGTCGTCGTCCCCGACGGGACGGCCTGCAGGTCCGGGGCGGCGTTCTCCGCCAGGGCGGGCGTCTGCAGCGGCGCGGGCATCGCGGGCCTCATCCGTCGTCGCGACAGGCAGGGCCGCCCCGGCGGGCCCGGGCGAGGGACTCCGTCCGCGAGGCTCGGTGCTCCGCGATCATCGATCGCGCCGCCCGCCGGCGGGTCAGGGGATCTGCCGTTCACGAGCGCGCCGGGCGCCGAGTGACGCGGCGGTCCGCGATCGCGGCCTCTGCATGGCCGGGTCCTCTCCACGAGCGGTGCCACCGGCAAGGCTGATCGCCCACGGTGTCCTGCGCGACGCGTGGGGTGAGCTTCCTCCCCGCGGGAGGCCGGCCTCATCGCTCGAATGGCGGTAAACGTGGCGCGCGAGCCGGGGCAGGACCGTCGGGGACTAGGCCGGTCGGGGGGATGCCGCCGCCGGGCCGGGACCCGAGCCTGAGCCGTCGGGGTGGGCCGGCGCAGGCGGGAGGTGGACATGACACGGGAGGACGCCCGGCGGCTGGTCGTGGCGTTCTTCGAGCACCCCGCCGCCGCCGACACCGCCGCTCGCCTGCTGCAGCGGCGGCCCCGTGCGATCGGCCCCGGCGGCACCGTCGGCGTGCTGACCTGCGACCCGCGCGGCCACCTCAGCGCCTGCCTCGGGCCGCACGACCGCGCGGACGGCCGCGACGTCGGCTCCGTGCTCGGCCGCATCGTCCGGGCGCTCGCCGACCGCGATCCGCCGGTGCCCGGCGTGCTGTTCGGGGTCGGCTCGGACCTGTCGGCCGACGACCTGGCGCGCTACGCGGCCGAACTGGAAGCCGGCCAGGCGCTGGTCGCCGTGCTCGCCCGCCGGCGCGGCGCCGAACGCGCCGTCCTCACCCTGACCGGCTGCGGCGGCCGGGCCGAACTGCACTGGATCACCGGCCGGCGGGCCCGGCAGGCCGGGACCACCGACCCTGCCCTCGCGTGAGAGCCATTTCTAGCCTCGGACGATGGGACGCGGCTTGTCGGGAAGTCCGGCGCGCGCCCACCGGGCCAGGACGGCCGAGGGCGAGCCGCTGCCGCTCGCGGTTCCGCTGCTGCCGGCCCGGTTCACCCCGCCGGCGGTCCGGCCCGGCACCGCGCCCCGCTCGGCGGTGCTCGACCAGCTCCTCGAGGCGCGGGGCGCGCGGGTCGTGACGGTCCTGGCACCGCCCGGCTACGGCAAGACGACGCTGCTGGCCGAGTGGGCCGCGCGCGACCGGCGGCCGTTCTCCTGGCTCACGGTCGACCGGCGCAGCAACGACCCCGCCGTGCTGCTGTCCTCCCTGGCCGTCGCGCTCGCCCAGGTCCTACCGGTGGATCCGACGGTGTTCGACGCCCTGGCGGCGCCGCACCGGCCGCAGCGCGAGGCCGTGACCGCCGCCCTGGCGGTCGCGGTGGCCCGCGCACCGCACCCCTTCGTGCTGGTCCTCGACGACGTCCACCTGCTCAGCAACGCGGAGGGGCTCGACGCGGTCGCCACCCTGCTGGCGCACCTGCCCGCCGGCGGCCAGATCGGCGTCGTCGGGCGACGGGAACCGCCGCTCGGGCTGCCCCGGCTGCGCGGCGAGGGCCGCGTCGTCGACGTGGGCCCCGACGACCTGCGGCTCGATGCCGCCGGCGCCCGGCAGATGTTCGCCGCGGCCGGGGTGCACCCGACCGACGCCGAGCTGACCGAGCTGCTGGCGCGCACCGAGGGCTGGCCCATCGGCCTGTACTTCGCCCTGCTCGCCCACCGCGCCGCCGCCGGGAACGGGGGCGCCGCCTTCACCGGCGAGGACCGCCTGCTGGCCGACTACATCCGCACCGAGTTCCTCGCCCACCTCCCGGCCGACCGGCTGCGCTTCCTCACCCGTACCTCCGTGCTCGACGAGCTCAGCGGGCCGCTGTGCGACGCCGCCCTGCAGCGGACGGGCTCGACCGCTGCGCTGGAGGAGATCGAGGCCTCGAACCTGCTCCTCGTGCCGCTGGACCGCCAGCGCCGCTGGTACCGCTACCACCACCTGTTCCAGGCATTGCTGCGCCGCGAACTCGAACGGCTCGAACCCGGACAGCTGCCGGGCCTCGCGCTGCGCGCCTCCGACTGGTGCGAGACCCACGGCCTGATCGACGCCGCCGTGCAGTACGCCCAGCTGGCCGGCGACGCCGGCCGTGTCAGCGCCGTCCTGGTCCGCCACGGCTTGCACCAGTTCGCCCTCGGGAGGTCGACCGCGCTGCGGCAGTGGCTGGCCTGGCTGAGCGAGCAGGGGCGTGTCGAGGCCGGGGCCGCCGTCATCGGCGCCGGCTGCGCCGTCCTCGCCGGGTTGCCGGCGGAGGCCGAACGCTGGGCCGCCGTCGCCCGGTCCGGCGACCCCGCCGCGGTGATGCCGGACGGCAGCCCCCTGGAGGGGTGGGTGCGGACGCTGTCGGCGGTCATGGCCGGCGACGTCGAGCAGATGCGCCGCGACGCCGGCCGAGCGCTGCACCTCCTGACGCCGGCCAGCCCCTGGCGCGGACTTGCCGCCACCTGCCTGGGCGCCGCGGCCTTCCTCGCCGGGGACTCCGACACCGCCGACCAGGCCCTGGCCGACGCCGTCGAGGTCGGCACGCACGTCGGCGCGCGGAACGGCGCCGCCGCCGCGCTCGCCTTCCGCGCACTGAACGCCATCAACCTCGACCGTTGGCAGGCCGCCGACGCCCTCCTCGACGACGCCGCCGCGCTGATCGACACCGGGCACCTGCACGGCTACCCCGAGGTCGCGCTCAACCACGCGCTGCGGGCCCGGACCGCCGCGCACGGCGGAGACGTGCGGACCGCCCGCGCCGAGCTGGCCGCCGCCGACGACCTGCTGCCCGCGCTCACCCGCGCGGTGGCCAGCGTCGCCGTCCCGGCCCGCCTGGAGCTCGCCCGGGCCGCGATCGGCCTGGGTGACCTGCCGGCCGCGGAGGCCTACCTGGCCGACGGGCAGCGGCTGCTCCGCAGCGGCCTGCACTTCCCCGTCCTGCAGGACGACGCGGACCAGCTGGCCGCCGCGCTCGGACGGCAGCGGGCCGCCGGCGCCGATCGGCCGCGGCTGACCGCGGCCGAGCTGCGGCTGCTGCCCCTGCTGGCCACCCAGCATCCCCTGCCGGAGATCGCCGAGCAGCTGTTCGTCTCCATCCACACGGTCAAGACGCAGGTCAGGACCGTCTACCGCAAGCTGGGCGTGTCCTCCCGCACCCAGGCCATCGACCGGGGCCGCAGCCTGGGCCTGCTCCCGTCCGCGCCGAGCGCCGGCTGGCCGGCAGCGGTGGTCACCCGGGACGCGTGACGACCGGCTGCACCGCCCCCGCGTCGCCTGCGACACCTCGCCCGGTTCGGGGGAGCCGGACGACGCCCCCCGCTGGCGAGAGTGGCGACGGCCTGACCGGGCTCTCCGCGCGCGTGTCGCCCCAGGGTCCGACGACGGACGGACGACGACGGAAGGACAAGGCCATGCGTGAGACCGCCATCGCCGAGCACGGGCTGATCGGCGACCTGCAGACCGCGGCGCTCGTCACCACGGACGGGTCGATCGACTGGTTCTGCATCCCCCGGTTCGACTCCCCCAGCGTGTTCGCCGCCCTGCTCGACGACGAGCGCGGCGGACACTTCCGGATCCACCCGGCGGAGACCGGCTACACGTCGCAGCAGATGTACATCCCCGACACCGCCGTGCTGGTGACCCGGTTCTTCACCGAGGCCGGCCTCGGCCAGGTCGTGGACTTCATGCCGCCGGCAGGGGGCGCCGTGACCGACCGGCACCGGATCGTGCGGCTCATCCAGTGCGTCCGCGGAACGATGACCTTCGAGATCGAGATCGCCCCGCGCTTCGACTACGGCCGGCAGCCGCACCAGGTGGAGCTGACCGACCAGGGGGCGGTCTTCCGCGCGAACGGGCAGGTCCTCACCATGCACCTCGTCCGCGAGCCGGACGACGAGCACCTGGCCACCGGCCGCCGCGGTGAGCAGGAGGGCGACGCGATCGTCACCCTGCCGCTCGTCGCCGGGCAGAGCCGCGGCGTCGTCGTCGAGTCGGCCGCGGACGGGCCGCCGCGCGAGTTCCGCCCGGCGGAGGTCCAGGCGCTGTTCGACGAGACGGTGGCCTTCTGGCGGTCGTGGCTGGAGGGGTCGACCTACCGGGGCCGCTGGCGCGAGGACGTCCAGCGCTCCGCGATCACCCTCAAGCTGATGACCTACGCACCCACCGGCGGTCTGGTGGCCGCGCCCACCATGGCGCTGCCGGAGCAGGTCGGCGGCGAGCGCAACTGGGACTACCGCTACACCTGGGTGCGCGACGCCTCGTTCTCGGTGCACGCGCTGCTGCATCTCGGATTCGTCGAGGAGGCCGCCGCCCTCGGCCACTGGCTCGGTGACCGGGTCCGCGAGCGGGTCGGCAGCGACAGCGGCCCGCTCAACATCATGTACCGCATCGACGGCTCCTCCGACCTCAAGGAGGACACCCTCGACCACCTGCGCGGCTATCGCGGGTCGACCCCCGTGCGCCTCGGCAACGGCGCCGCCGAGCAGCTGCAGCTCGACATCTACGGCGAGGCGGCCGACAGCATGTACGCGGGGATCCGGGCCGGGCTGGCGCTGCCCTACCAGGGCTGGGACGCGTTCAGCCACGTCCTCGACTGGCTCGTCGACAACTGGGACCAGCCGGACGAGGGCATCTGGGAGACCCGCGGCGGCCGGCAGCCGTTCACCTACGGCCGGGTGATGTGCTGGGTGGCCTTCGACCGCGGGATCCGGCTCGCCGAGGAGCACGGCAGGCCGGCGCCGGTGGCGCGGTGGCGGGCCGCCCGCGACGCGATCTACCAGCAGGTGATGGAGCACGGCTTCCACGCGCAGCGCAAGGCGTTCGTCCAGCACTACGGCACCGACGTCCTGGACTCCGCCCTGCTGCGCATGCCGACCGTCGGCTTCGTCGACGGCCGCGACCCCGCGTGGCTGTCGACGCTGCGGGCGATGGACGAGGAGCTGGTCACCGACAGCCTGGTCTACCGGTACAACCCGGAGGCCTCGCCGGACGGGCTGCAGGGCTCGGAGGGCACCTTCTCGCTGTGCAGCTTCGCCTACGTCGACGCGCTCACCCGCGCCGGGCGGCTCGACGACGCCCGCAACGCCCTCGAGAAGATGTTCACCTACGCCAACCACGTCGGGCTGTACTCCGAGGAGATCGCCCTGACCGGCGAGCAGATCGGCAACTTCCCGCAGGCGTTCACCCACCTGTCCCTCATCGACGCCGCGATCACCCTCGACGCGGCACTCGACGCCCGTCGGGTGGCGGCGGGGTGACCTCCACCGGCAGGTCGGCCTCCCACATCTGCCGGTAGAGACCGGGCCGGTCGAGCAGCTGCGCGTGCGTGCCGCGCTGGACCACGCGGCCGGCGTCCAGGACCACGATCTCGTCCATCTCCGCGAGGGCCTGCAGATCGTGGGTCACCAGGACGGTGGTGCGGCCGCGCGTCACGTCCAGCACCGTCGCGGTCACCGCCGCCCGGGCCGCGGGGTCGAGGTGCGCGGTCGGCTCGTCGAGGACGAGCACCTGCGGATCGGCGAGCAGCGCCCGGGCCAGCGCCAGGCGCTGCCGCTGGCCGCCGGACATCCGCGATCCGCGCTGGCCGACCGGCGTCGACCAGCCCTGCGGCAGCGCACGGATCCAGTCGAGCAGCCCGGCGGCGTGGGCCGCCGCCTCCAGCTCGGCCAGGGCCGCCCCCGGCCGCGCCAGCTCCAGGTTCTGCCGGAGCGTGCCGGCGAACACGTGCGGATCGGCGGGGATCCCCCCGATGCACCGGCGCACGTCGTCGGACCGGAACTCGCGCAGGTCCCTCCCGTCGAGCAGCACTTGCCCGGCGTCGACGTCGCGGAACCGGAAGAGGACGCCGACGAGGGTGCTCTTGCCGGAGCCGCTCGCCCCGACCACCGCCACGCGGCGGCCGGGCGGCAGGGCGAGGGACACGCCGTCGAGCGCCCACGGCGCCCCGGGCGCGTAGCGCACCCGGACGTCGCGCAGTCCCACGGTCACCGGGCCGTCCGGCGGCCGGGCCGGCTCGGCGGGCTCCACGACCGGGTCCCGCGCGTCCAGGACGTCGAACAGCCGGGCGGCCGACCGGCCGGCCGAGCCCAGCGCGACGGCCACGGAGGGCAGGTTCGCCACCACCTCGAAGGAGGCCAGCGTGGCGAGGACGACGACGGCCAGCGTCACGGGGTCCAGGTCGCCGCGGGCGGTCGCGCGGGCGGCGAGCAGCGCCACCGCCCAGGCCGTGCCGCCGGCCACCAGGACGCCGAGGCCGGCACCCGCACCGCCGGCCCGGGCGACCGAGGCGGCCAGGCGGGTCCGGTGCTCGCTCGTCGCGCCGCAGTCGGCCAGTGCCCGGCGGTCCGCGCCCGCGGCCAGCAGGTCGGCGGAGCCGTCGAGGGCGCCCGCGACCTGGGCGCTCAGCCGGGCCTGCGCCTCCACCGCCGCCCGGCCGGTCCGCCTGCTCCACGCCGCGACCAGCGCCGGGACGCCGACCCCGCCCAGCAGCAGCCCGGCGGCGAGCAGCACCGCGGCGGGCGGGAAGAGGACGGCGAGCAGACCGGTCGCGGCGAGGCCGGCGAGCACCGCGGTGACGGCCGGGGTGAGCCCCCGGACGAGCAGGTCCTGCACTGCGTCGACGTCCCCCACCACGCGGGCGAGCAGGTCCCCGCTGTGCAGGGGCAGCCCGGCCGGCGTCAGCGGCACCAGCCGGGCGAAGACGCGGGGCCGGACGTGGGCGAGGCTGCGCAACGCCGCGTCGTGCGTCAGCACCCGCTCGGCGTACCGGGCGAGGCCGCGGCCGATCCCGAACCCGCGGACCGCGACGATCGCCACGGCCAGCGCCGCGATGTCGGGGTGCTGCGCGGCGCGGGCGATGAGCCAGCCGGAGGTGGCGAACAGGCCGACGCCGCAGCAGACGGTGGCGGTCCCGGCGAGCACGGCCAGCGCGGTCGTCGTCCGGACCGGGCGGGTCCAGCGCAGCAGGCGCACCAGCGGGGCGGTCACGCGACCCGCTCCGCGGTGGCCGGCCGGCCGTCGTGCAGGGCCACGACCACGTCGGCGGCGTCGACCCAGCAGCGGTCGTGCGTGACCAGCACGACCGTCCGCCCGGCCATGAGCCGCTCCACGGCCCGGCGGATGCCGGCCGCCGTGAGCGGGTCGAGGTGCGCCGTGGGCTCGTCGAGCAGCAGCAGGGGCGCGTCGCGGAGGAAGGCCCGCGCGAGGGCGATGCGCTGCCGCTGCCCGCTGGACAGCCGCAGTCCGCGCTCCCCCACCGGAGCCGCCGGGCCACCCGGCAGTGCGGCGACGAAGCCGGTCGCCCCCGCCTGCGCGAGCGCCTCACGGACCTGCGCGTCGGAGGCGTCGGGCCGGCCCAGCCGCACGTTGTCCGCGACCGTGCCGTCGAACAGGTAGGGGCTCTGCGGGACCCAGGCGATCCGCTCCCGCCAGGCAGCGGCCGGCAGGTCGTCGATGCGGCGCTCCCCGACCCGGATGCTCCCCGCCGTCGGCGCGACGAAGCGCAGCAGCAGGGCGAGCACCGAGCTCTTGCCCGCTCCGGTGGGACCGGTCAGCGCCAGCAGCGCCCCGGGCGGCACGGTGAACCCGACGTGGTCGAGGGCGGGCCGGCCGCGGTCGGCGTAGCGCAGCGTCACGTCCCGGAACACCACGGCGGCGGTCGCCGGGTCGGGCACCGGCCGGCCGTCGAGGCGGGCCGCCGCGCGCTCCTCCGCCGGCGCGGGAGCGTCGAGGACGGCGTAGGCCTGCGCCGCCGCGGCCACCCCGTCGGCGCTCGCGTGGAACTGGGCGCCGAGGCCGCGCAGCGGCAGGTACACCTCCGGGGCCAGCAGCAGCACGAGCAGCGCCGCCGGGTAGCCGAGCCCGCCGCCGAGCAGCCGCAGCCCGACGGCGACCGCCACCAGCGCCGTGCCGAGCGTGGCCAGCAGCTCGAGGGCCAGGGCGGAGGTGAACGCGATCCGCAGCGTCGCCATCGTCGCCTGCCGGTACCGCTCGGTGACCTGGCGGATCACGCGGATCTGGGCCCCCGCCCGGCCGTGCACCTTCAGTGTCGGCAGGCCCTCGACGACGTCGAGGAAGTGCCCGCCCAGCCCGGCCAGCAGGCCCCACTGCCGCGCGGTGCGACTGCGGGTGAACCGGCCGATCAGCGCCATGAACACCGGGATCAGCGGCGCGGTGACCAGGAGGATGACGGCGGAGGGCCAGTCGGCCAGGGCAATGCTCACGAGCACGACCGGCGGGACGAGCACCGCGAGCGCGACCTGCGGCAGGAACCGCGCGAAGTACACCCCGAGGCCGTCGATGCCGTGGGTGAGCAGGGTGACGACCTCGCCCGATCGGCGCCCCGTGAGCCACGCCGGGCCCCGCCGCACCGCGCTCGCCAGCACCCGGGCGCGCAGGCCCGCCGTGACGGTCTCCGCCGACCGCAGGGCCGTGGCCTCCGCCGCGCCGGCCAGCACGGCGCGCGCGAGGACCACGACCAGGAGGCCGGCGAGCGCGGGAGCGAGCCCTCGCGCGGAGCCGCCCGACGCCCGCACGATGACGGCGGTCAGCAGGGCGGCCTGCGCGACGACGAGTCCCGCGGTCAGCAGCCCGAAGAGGACGACGGCGACCAGTTGGCGCCGGGCCGGGCGCGACTCCGCGAAGAGCCGACGGTCGATCACCGGCGCGGCCGGGTGGGCGCGACGGTCGAGGAGATCACGCAGCCGCATCCTCGGGGCACCCTCCGGCCGCCGCCATCCCCCGAGACGGATGAGTCCGGGCGCCGCCGGATCGGCACACCGGCTCGGTCGACGCGAAAGCCGGTGGCCCCGGGGGCGTCGGGATGCCGGAACGACGTCGGATCACCCGCCGCGGGTGATGGGCCGGGCTGCCGGGGCGCAAGGGTGGTCGGAGGTGCTGCCGGCCGCCGGCACGCCGCCGCGGCGGGGAGCGGCACACCGGCCGAGAAGGGGACGCAGAGCATGGACACCACGCAGTTGAGCGCCTTGGTGATCTTCGGGGCGACGGGGGACCTCGCGAAGCTGGAGACGTTCCCGGCGCTGGTGGGCCTCGTCGACCGGGATGTCCTGAACGTGCCGATCGTGGGGGTGGCCAAGAGCGGCTGGGGGCTGGACCAGTTCCGCGGCTACGCGACCGACTCGCTGCGCCGCAACGACATCGACCCGGACGCCGACCCGGCCAAGCGGATGCTGGACCTGCTGGACTACGTCGACGGCGACCTGACCGACGACGCCACCTACCAGGCGCTGGCCGCGAAGATCCCGGCCGGACCGGCGCTGTTCTACCTGGAGGTGCCGCCGCCGTTGTTCGGCACCATCACCCGGGGCCTCGCCAAGGCCGGGCTGACGACCGACGCCCGGGTCATGGTGGAGAAGCCGTTCGGCACCGACCTGGCCAGCGCCAGGAAGCTCAACGAGACGATGCTCGAGGTCTTGCCCGAGGACGCGATCTTCCGCGTCGACGACTGGCTCGCGTTCGACCCGCTCGACAACATGCTGGCCGCCAGGTTCACCAACGCCATCCTCGAGCCGCTGCTCAACCGCACCCACGTCGACAGCATCCAGATCACGATGGCCGAGGCGTTCGACGTCGCCGACCGCGGCCGGTTCTACGACCGCACCGGCGCCGTCCGCGACGTGATCCAGAACCACATGCTCCAGGTGCTGGCCACCGTCCTGGCCGAACCACCCGGGGGCCACACGGTGGAGGCGTGGCTGGAGTCCAAGACCCGCGTGCTCAACGCGCTGACCCCGCTGACGGCCGAGACCACCGTCTTCGGCCAGTACGAGGGCTACCTCGACGTGGCCGGCGTGGCCCCGAACTCGACGACCGAGACCTTCGCCGCGGTCCGGCTGCAGCTGGACTCCTGGCGGTGGGCGGGCGTGCCGATCCTCATCCGCGCCGGCAAGACCCTGCCGGTCACCGCGACCGAGGTCGAGATCCGCTTCCGGCGCCCGCCGACCGACGTCCTCCACAAGTACTTCGGCATCGCCACCCCGCTGGTGCCCAACTCGCTCCGGTTCCGGATCTGGCCCGGGGCGCAGGTGTCGATCCTGCTGAACGGCAAGAAGCCCGGACCGGGCACCGTGACCCAGTCGGAGGAGCTGGCCTTCTCCGAGTCCCCGGCGGTGAACATGCGTCCCTACGACCGGCTCATCGGCGCCGCCCTGGCCGGCAACCGGCTGCCGTTCGCCACGCAGGACGCCGTGGAGGCGGCCTGGCGCGTCGTCGATCCGATCCTCGACGGCTCGGTGCACGTGCACCCCTACGCCCGCGGCACCTGGGGTCCGGCCGAGGCCGACCGGCTGCTGCCTGAGGGCGAGACCTGGCATGACCCCCGCTGACGACCGGCCCGCGCGCCCGCGGGTGGTGATCGTCGGCGCCGGGTTCGCCGGGGTGGGCTGCGCCCGCGAGCTGGCCGGCACCGACGTCGACGTGACCCTGATCGACCGGAACAACTACCACCAGTTCCTGCCGCTGCTGTACCAGGTGGCCACCGCGCAGATCGCCGCCGACGACGTCGGCACGTCGCTGCGGGACCAGTTCCGCAAGGACGAGAACATCGACGTCACGCAGGCCGAGGTCACCGGCGTCGACGTCGCCACGCGCACCGTCACCACCGCGGACGGGGTCGGCTACACCGGCGACTTCCTGGTGCTCGCCACCGGCGCGCAGGCGAACTTCTACCGCACGCCCGGAGCCGAGGAGCACGCGCTGCCGCTGTACTCGCTCACCGACGCCGAGCGGCTGCGCTCCCGGATCATCGAGGTGTTCGACGCCGCCGACCGGGACCCCCGGCTGATCCAGGAGGGGGCGCTGACCTTCGTGGTCGTGGGGGGCGGCGCGACCGGCGTCGAGACCGCCGGGGGCATCGCCGACTTCGTCAACCGGGTGGCCCCCGAGGAGTACCACGACCTGCCCGTGCACGAGGCGCGCATCCACCTGGTCGACCACGGCAACACCCTGCTGGCCCCGTTCTCCGACAAGGCCCACGCGTACGCGGCCAAGGTGCTGCAGCGCGACGGGGTGCGGCTGCACCTCGGCACCGGGGTCGAGGAGGTGACCGCCTCCTCGGTGCAGCTGGAGGGGGGCACCACGCTGTCCACCCGGTGCGTCGTCTGGGCCGGCGGCATGCAGGCCGGCGACCTGGCCGCCCGCCTCG
This sequence comes from Geodermatophilus sp. SMS 5-13, assembly GCF_059428245.1. Taxonomy (NCBI): domain Bacteria; kingdom Bacillati; phylum Actinomycetota; class Actinomycetes; order Geodermatophilales; family Geodermatophilaceae; genus Geodermatophilus; species Geodermatophilus sp. SMS 5-13. The sequence goes on along the minus strand of NZ_CP165729.1, from coordinate 1,189,527 downwards.
GTCTGCCCCGGGGCCGAGGGGGGCGCGTGAAGGTCGACCACGACCTGTCCGTGCTGGGGCATCCGCGGGTGTTCGTGCTCGGCGACGTCGCGGCGGCTGAGAGCCCGGACGGAACCCCGTACCCGCAGCTCGGGTCGGTGGCGCTGCAGCAGGGCCAGTGGACGGCCAAGAACATCAGGTCGGACCTCGCCGGCCAGCCACGTCGGGCGTTCCACTACCACGACAAGGGCATCATGGCGATGATCGGCCGCGGCGCCGCGGTCGCCGAGATGGGGCAGAAGCGGCACGAACTGCACGGGGCGATCGCGTTCAGCTCCTGGCTCGGCGTGCACGCCTGGCTCATGAGCGGCGTCCGCAGCCGGGTCGACGCCTTCATCTCGTGGGGCTGGGACTACTTCAGCGGCAACCGCCAACCCGGCCTGATCGACCACTCGACGCCGCCGACGATCGACTGGGGCCCACCGGCCCAGGTCCCCGTCCCCCGCAGCCCGGACCGGGCGACCGTCCCGGCGAGCTGAGGCTGGAGAGGAGGCCGCCGTGTCCACGGTCGACTGGGCCCGCGTGCAGTTCGCGACGACCTCGATCTACCACTTCCTCTTCGTCCCGCTGACCATCGGCCTGGCGTTCCTGACCGCGCTGCTGCAGACCCGCTGGCACCGCACGGACGACGCCGCCTACCTGCGGCTGACCCGGTTCTTCGGCACGCTGCTGGTGATCAACGTCGCCGTCGGCGTGGTGACCGGGCTGGTCCAGGAGTTCCAGTTCGGGACGAACTGGTCGGGCTACTCCCGGTTCGTGGGCGACGTGTTCGGCGCTCCCCTGGCCATGGAGGGACTCGCGGCCTTCTTCCTCGAGTCGGTGTTCCTGGGGCTGTGGCTCTTCGGCTGGAACCGGCTGTCCCGCCGGGTGCACCTGGCCACGATCTGGGCGGTCGCGTTCGGGTCGGCCTTCTCGGCGCTGTTCATCATGGCGGCCAACTCGTGGATGCAGCACCCGGTCGGATACGAGCTGAACTCCGCGGGCCGCGCGCAGCTGACCGACGTCTGGGCGCTGTTCACCAACCCTGTGTTCGTCTGGGGCTACGTGCACGTGCTGCTCGCCGCCCTGGTCGTGGGCGCCGTCGTGATGCTGGGGGTCTCCGCCTGGCACCTGCGTCGGCTCTCCAGCCCGGAGGCGTTCCACCGGTCGGCGAAGGTGGCCCTCATCGCCCTGCTGCCGGCGATAGTGCTGGAGATCGTGGTCGGCAACCATCTGGGTCTCATCGAGACGACCTACCAGCCGATGAAGATCGCCGCGGCCGAGGCGTCGTGGACCACCTGTCAGCCGTGCTCCTTCTCGATGTTCCAGATCGGCGGGTGGAGCAGTGACGACGCACCGACGAAGATCTTCGAGATCCCGCACCTGCTCTCCTACCTGGCAACCGGCACGTGGAACGGCAAGGTGGTGGGGCTGGACGAGCTGAACGCCCAGTACCAGCAGCAGTACGGGCCGGGCGACTACGTGCCCAACGTCTTCATCCAGTACTGGTCGATGCGGGGCATGGCCTATCTCGCCGTGCTCATCGTGCTGCTGGCGCTGTGGGGGACCTGGCTGCTGCTGCGGCGGCGCCTGGAGACGTCCACGTGGTTCCTCCGTGCCGCCGTCTGGGCGGTGCCGCTGCCGTTCCTGATGGCCATCTTCGGCTGGGTGCTCACCGAGAACGGCCGCCAGCCGTGGATCGTGCAGGGCCTGCAGCTGACCCGCGACGCCCACTCACCCAACGTCGGCACCGCCTGGATCGTGACCAGCCTGGTCGTGTTCGTGCTGCTCTACGTGATCATGGGTGCTGTCGACTGGTGGCTGATGGGCCACTACGCGCGCCGGGAACTCGCCCCCGCCGAGCCCGATCAGGTCCCTGAGGACGAGGAGGCCCCCACCGACGTCCCCGAGTTCACCTACTGAGGCTGCGATGACTCTCGCCGAGGTCTGGTTCGTCCTGATCGCCGTGCTCTGGGTGGGGTTCCTCGTGCTGGAGGGCTTCGACTTCGGCGTCGGCGTGCTGCACGGGGCCCTCGGCCGCGACGAGGCCGGACGGCGGACCGTGCTCGGCACCATCGGGCCGGTGTGGGACGGCAACGAGGTGTGGCTGGTCGTGGCCGGCGCGGCCATGTTCGCCGCGTTCCCCGGCTGGTACGCCACCATGTTCTCGGCGATGTACCTGCCGCTGATCCTGCTGCTGGCCGCGCTCATCCTGCGCGGCGTGGCCCTCCCGTTGCGCGGCAAGCGGGAGAGCCGGCGATGGCTGGGCAGGTGGAGCGCCACGCTGGCCGTGGGCAGCCTGCTCGCGCCGCTGCTGGTCGGGATCGCCCTGGCGAACCTGGTGCACGGGCTGCCGATCGACAGCGACCAGGAGTACACCGGCAGCTTCTGGGACCTGCTCCAGCCCTACTCGATCTACGCCGGGATCACCGTCGTCGGCGTCTGCCTCGTCCACGGCGCCACCTTCGTGGCGCTCAAGACGGTGGGGCCGGTCCACGACCGCGCCGACGGGACGGCGCGCGTCCTGGGCCCGGTCGCCGCCGCGCTGGTCGCCGGCTTCGCGATCTGGACCCAGCTGACCGCCGGACGGGGAGCCGGGGCATGGGTGGTGGAGCTGATCGCGGTCGCGGCGGCGACCGCGACCGCCGTCCTCGCCGGCAGGGGCCGCGACGGGGTGGCCTTCGTCGCCACGGCCGTGACCATCGGCGCCGTCGTCGCGACGCTCTTCGTGAACCTCCACCCCCGCGTCATGGTCTCCACGCTGGGCTCGGCGAACGACCTGACCATCGAGAACACCGCATCGGCGTCCTACTCGCTGACCGTGATGACCGTCGCGGTGGCCGTCCTGCTGCCCGTCGTCCTCGTCTACCAGGGGTGGACCTACCACGTCTTCCGGCAACGGATCGGCGCCCCGGTCGCCGTCCCCGTGGCGGAGCCGCCCTCGGTGCAGATCCCCACGCCGCGCGCGGCCGAGCCCGAGACCCGGCCGGCGGGGCGCGTCGCCGGCGACGGGGACGGCGCACGCCGGCCGCCGACCACGTCGAGCGAGTGACCCTGCCGCAACGACCGACGAAGGACCGAGGAGAGAGCGATGGCGCAATACGTGATCCCGACCGACCGGCCGCTGCTCAACCGCAGCCTGATGTGGGTGGGGGCGGCCCTCCTGTGTGCCGCCGCGCTGCTCGGGCTGGCCGGGAGCGGCCTGTTCGGACTGGCGACGGTGCTCGGCCTGCGGCGGCACGTGCGGGAGTCCGGTCTGCCGCCGAGCGAGGTGGCGATGCACCACTGGCGGCGGGCCAAGAGCGCCGCGCAGGCCGGCCGGGAGTCCTGGTTGGGACAGCCCCTGGCGCCGACCGCGACGCCGGTCTCCGTGCCGGCGCAGCGGCAGCGGTCCCCCGAGCGGGTGGGCTGACGCAGGGCTGGCGCCTCTCAGGGCGGCGCAGCAGGGCCAGCGTCGCCGTCCCCGTCACCAGGATCAGGCCCACGTTCGCCGCCAGCACGGCCGCCGCGCCGCGCAGGCCGGCCGCGTCGCCGACCGCCATCGCGGCGCCGCTGAAGGCGCCCGCGGGGATCGTGGTGATCGAGATGGCCACGCCGACGGCCACGCTCGACCGGCTGCGGAAGGCCAGCGCGCCGGCGACGCCGGCGACCGCCGCGACGACGAGCGTGGCCACGTTGACCGTCGGCAGCACCCCGAGGCCGCCGTCGCCCAGCGATCCGTTGGCGGGCGTGGAGCTGCACCGCTGGGCCTTCTTCTGCCTGATCGCGGTGCTGTGACCCCACGGCTCACCCGTCGCGGGTGAGCCGGACCGTCGCCTCGCCGAACCAGATTGGCGCCCGCGGGGCCGGCCCCTGCACGGTCGCGCCCCGAACGGACTCAGGAGGACCCCATGCCAGAGACCACCGACTTCGACGTCATCGTCATCGGGTCGGGCGCCGGCGGCGGCACGCTCACGCACCGCCTCGCCCCGTCCGGGAAGCGGGTTCTGCTGCTGGAACGCGGTGACTACCTCCCGCGCGAGCTGGACAACTGGGACTCGTCCGCGGTCTTCGTCCAGGGCAAGTACCTGGCGGCGGAGCGCTGGCTCGACCGGCACGGCAACGAGTTCCCTCCTGAGGTGAACTACTACGTCGGCGGCAACACGAAGTTCTACGGCGCCGCGCTGTTCCGGCTGCGCCCCGAGGACTTCGGCGCCATCACCCACCACGGGGGCATCTCGCCGGCCTGGCCGATCGAGTACGAGGACCTCGAGCCGTACTACACGCAGGCCGAGCACCTGTACAAGGTGCACGGCCGGCACGGCGAGGACCCGACCGAGGGCTTCGCCAGCGCCGAATACCGGTATCCGCCGGTGGAGCACGAGGCGCGCATCCAGCAGCTGAGCGACGACCTGGGCAAGCTGGGCCTGCACCCGTTCCACCTGCCCATCGGGGTGGACCTCGACCAGGACACCGCGGGCCGCGCCACCCTCCACAGCGCCTGTATCCGCTGCAACCGGGTGGACGGCTTTCCCTGCCTGCTCAAGGCGAAGTCCGACGCCGAGGTGATCTGCGTCGAGCCGGCGCTGCGACACCCGAACGTCACGCTCAGGACCGGCGCCAACGTGCTGCGCCTGGAGACCGACCCGACCGGCCGGAGCGTCAACGGCGTGGTGACCGAGCTGCCGGACGGCTCGACGGTCACCTATCGGGCGCACGTCGTGGTGGTGGCCTGCGGCGCGGTCAACTCCGCCGTCCTGTTGCTGCGGTCGGCGAACGACCAGCACCCCAACGGCCTCGCGAACGGCTCGGACGTCGTCGGCCGCAACTACATGCGGCACAACAACCTGGCCATGATGGCCGTCTCGAAGGAGCCCAACCCGACGTCGTTCCAGAAGACGATGGCGATGAACGACTGGTACCTGGGATCGGACGACTGGGACTACCCGCTGGGTGGGATCCAGATGCTGGGCAAGTCCGACGCCGTGCAGATCAAGGGCGAGGCGCCGCGGTGGGCGGGCAGCGTGTCACCGAGGATGCCGTTCGAGGTGCTGGCGCACCATGCGGTGGACTTCTGGCTGTGCGGTGAGGACCTGCCGTCGCCGGACAACCGCGTCACCCTCGAGAAGGACGGCCGGGTCCGCCTCACGCTGGACGAGAAGAACAACATCGAAGGCGTCAAGCACCTCAAGCGCAAGTTCGAGCACATGCTCGGGGACCTGGGCATGGAGCACCACCTGCTCGACCACAGCCTCTACCTGCACAAGGCGATGCCGATCGGCGCGACGGCGCACCAGGCCGGGACCGTCCGGTTCGGCACCGACCCGGCGACCTCGGCGCTCGACCCGACCTGCAAGGCGCACGAACTGGACAACCTCTACGTCACGGACACGAGCTTCTTCCCGAGCATCGGCGCGGTGAACCCCTCGCTGACGGCGATCGCGAACGCGCTGCGGGTCGGTGACCACCTGCTCGAACGGCTCGGCTGAGCAGCGGTCCCCGGCGGCCGGGGCGGTCAGGCGGGGCCGGAAGCTCCGCCGTCGGCGATCTCCGGTTTCGTCCCGCCAGCTGGTGTCGCGGCTGCCCGGGCCTGATGCCGGCTGACCAGGAGGTATTTCACGCCTTCCATGGTGAGGAAGGCGGTGACGACGGCGATGAGGACGGGGGCGGTCTGCAGGGCCCCCACCTGGGTCAGGAACGCGGCCATCAGGACCATCGCGAACGGCGCCGCGACCAGCGCCCCCGGGACGGCGGCGAGCAGGCAGGTGAACGCCAGCCCCAGCGGCACGCCGGGGATGACCTGGTGGACGACGAGCCCGGCCGTTCCGCCGATGAACAGCGACGGGAAGATGGGACCGCCCACGAAGCCGCTGCCCTGGCTGACGCCGAAGGTGAGCATCTTCGCGATGAGCGTGGTGGCGAGCAGGCCCAGGCCGAGGGTCCCCGCGTCGCCGAGCAGGGTCTTGAGCTGGTCCCCGCCACTGAACATGGTCAGCGGCAGGGTCACACCGACGACCCCGAAGATCACCCCGCCCAGCACGGATTTGGCGATGTCCGGGACCTTCAGCTGGCCGAACAGCCGCGCCGCCCCCACCGTGACACCGACCAGCACCGTCACCACCACGGCCGCGAACACGCCCAGAGGAACCGCGGCGAGCAGTTGCCAGTCCTCGAACTCGAACTGCGGCACCCGGTAGTAGTCCAGGAACACCGATCCGGCGATGGCGAAGTAGACGCCGAACGAGACGCTCGATGCCACGATCTGCGCGGCGAGGGCCTTGGCGAAGCGCTGGCCGCCCGGCCGGGCGACCTCCATGATCAGCATCACCACGATCACGGTGCTGGAGAACAACCCGCCGTAAGCGCCGGCGAAGCCGGCCAGGGTGTTCACCTGGGCGTCCTCTGTCTTGAGGCGTCTGCGCTGAGCGATCCAGCTGCCCACCCCGCCACCCATCGTCCCCAGCGCCTTCTCCGGCCCGAGGCTGGCGCCGCCGATCAGCGACACCGCGGAGACGGCGGCGACCCCAGGGACGAGCCGTCCGTCGACGTGCTGGGTCTGCAGGTCGTCGAACAAGCCGGGGGTCTTCCAGGGCAGGCGGGTCAGGCGGCGCACCAGGCCGACCGCGAGACCCGCCGCCGCGGCGACCGCCACCCACCACCACTGCCCGCCGAACCAGCCCGGGTGGGAATCGCTGTACCACTTGCCCCCGATCGTGATCACTCCGACGAAGATCAGCCCGGCGACCGCGCCGAACACCCCGAGGACCCCCGCGAAGGCCATCAGGACCCAGAACTCCCGCTTCTGCGTGACCGGTCGTGCGAGGGCTTGATCGATCGGCGCGGTCATGACCGGGACCTCGACGGGGCCGGACCTGGGTCCAGGCGCCGGCTGCCCTCATGCATCCGGTGTTCCGGACGACGCTCGTCCATGCCTGACCAGCTCCCCTCGATGTTCGGTCGTTGGTCGGGCCCTCGGCCCTGCCTCGCTCAGGCCACGCATCCGGTTCCAGGACGCCACCCGACCGCGCGCGCCCGAGGGGCGGCATCCCCCCGACCGAGGTATTGGGACGCCGCGCAGTCGCGCTGCCGCGTCAGGCGTGCATCGCGGCCCGGTGCCGGGCCAGGACGTCGAGGCCGAAGTCCGCGCTGGGGTCCCGCCACACGGAGTGCGCGTGGTTCGCGCCCCGCTGCGTGTTGTCCCACTCGAGCAGCAACCGCGGCCCCTGCAGCCGGTAGTAGCTCGGCTCGCCGGGATCGGTCGATCCGGCCCAGGCGAGGTGGACGGCGTCGAGCGCGGCGTCGTCGTCGTAGCGGGAGAGCACCGACACCTCGGCGGGGGCGCGGTCGAGGTAGGTGCCGAGCAGCGCCCGCAGCATTCCCCGTTGTTCGGCGTCCAGTTCCGCCGCGGCGACGCCCTTGGGCTCCGCCGTGTACTCCAGGGCCGCGTGCTCGGGATCGCCGTAGCCGGCGGCCTGGTCGATCCGGTCGCTCGTGGCCTGCAACTTCGCCCACTCGGCCGCGTCCTGGAACCGCTCGTCGCGCCAGATGCCCACGAGCGGGATCACCCGGTCCCCCGGCGCGACCGTCGTGCGGTTGGCCGTGACCAGGTCCGACGGCGCCGTGGGCAGCAGCACCGCGCGGGCGGCCAGCTGCGGCGGCAGCGAGCGGACGAGGTCACGCGCGAGGTCCTCCACCCGGCCCAGCGGCCGGTTGACCGCCCCGCCGAGCAACGGCGACGTGGCCGGGTCGGCGCCGAGGAAGCAGGGCGTCGTGGCGACCAGCGCGCCGTCGACGACGAGGTTGTTCAGGGAGACGTGGTGACCGCCGAACCGCCACCCCCACGGCGCGTTGCCGCCCGGCTCGCCGAACACGCGCAGGTAGTACAGGCCCGGGTCGCGGCCGCGTTCCCGGTCGAACCGGGCGACGAACCCCTCGACCTGGTCGAGCACGTTCTCCAGGCCGATGATCGTCGCCACCGTGACGTAGGCGGCCGTGGACAGGCCGGAGGAGATCAGCCGCATCGCCGCCCGCTGCTGCGTGGGCCGCTGCTCGTGGAAGGTCAGGCCGCCGTGGTCGGTCGGCGTGTAGAACCAGCGCCGGCGCTCGGCGTCGGACCCGTCGTCCCCCGGGACCGCACCGACGGCGACCTGCCGCTGCTGCGCGTCGAGGATGTCCAGCCACGCGCCGGCCGCCTCGGCCATCCGCCCGGCCACCGCGCGCGCGGCGTCGTCCGCGGGCGTCTCCGCACCTGACATGGCCGCACCGTAGTGCTCCGGCGCGCGGATGCGCCTCCCGTCCGGCGTCCGTACGGTGACCGGCACCACACCTGGCCGGCCGCCCGGCCGCGTCCTTCGAACGGGAGCCCCCGTGCAGACCCCCACCGACGACCGTCCCGAACTGCTCACGGTCATCGCCTACATGCGCGTCGCGCCGGGGAAGCGCGAGGAGCTGCTGGCCGCCCTCGAGGCGCTGATCAAGCCGACGGGCCAGGAGGACGGCTACGTCAACGACGACGTGCACCAGAGCATCGAGGACACCGACCGCTTCTTCTTCTACGAGAACTGGGAGTCCGGGGACCACCTGGACGCCCACCTGTCGGCGCCGCACCTGCAGGAGTTCGCCGCGCGGATCCCCGACCTGCTCGACGAGAGCGGCCTGTCGGTCAACCGGGTGCGCCGCATCGCCTGACCGGCACCGGAGCCCGCCGGTGCCCACCGCGAGGCCGTGAGCACGGTCCTGCCCAGACGACTCAGGCCGCTCTCCGGAAGGAGAGCGGCCTGGTCGACGGGGTGGAGCCGAGGCAACTGACCAGCGGGTCCGACTCGACTCGGGCGGGATTCAGGAGACGGCGGCCCGCACGAGTGCCGCGACCTTGTCCTCCACTGCGGGGGTCCACGTGACGAGTGCGAACCCCACGGGCCAGACGTCGCCGTCGTCGAGGTGGGCCGAGTCCTGGAACTCCAGGGTCGAGTAGCGCTGGCCGAACTTGCCGGCGTTCTTGAACGAGAGAACGACCTTGCCGTCGGCGTTCGCGTAGGCCGGCATGCCGTACCAGGTCCTGGGCGCCAGGTCGGGAGCGTTGGCGCTCACCGTGACGTGGACACGCTCGGCGATCGCGCGGTCAGCCGGATCCATCTTCGCGATGCTCTCGAGCAGCGCCTGCAGCCCCTCGGCCTTCTTCGCGCCACTGCGTCCCTCGGCGCGCAGTTCGGCCGCACGCTGCTTCATCGCGGCCCGCTCGGCGGCGCTGAAGCCATCGGTCGTCGTCGTGCTGGTGTGGGTGGACATGCTGCTCTCCCCTGCGCCGGGCGGCCTCGTCACCGTGATCCGGCGCGAGGCTCGCGGTGACTGTCGACGGAGCGTTGTGCTCCTCGATGCATTGACACGTCCCGGCCCACGTGTGTGACACCGGATCGACCGACCACCCCGCGGACGCACCCGGTCGTCCGGCCGTACCACTCCGGAGGCGTGATGGGGCGCCGCCCGGGACGCCCGACGCGGCCACTGACGTGTGTTCCGCTCATCCCCAGCTGGTTCCTTCGCCCTGGCGCGGGTCAGCGATCACCCAGGCAGATGTGTTCGGTGGAAGCGAGGAGCCCTCCTACGGCGCCTCCAGAGAACAACCGTTCCGGGGGAAGGCGATGGCGTCGGACCCGGAATTCGTGACGACGTGCCACCCGTCAGGGCAGGCCAGGTGCAGCACCTCCTCGGCGGGAGCGTCCACTCGCTCGTGGCCGGTCAGACGATGCGCAGCTCGATGTGCACTTCCTCTGGAGCGATACGGATCGTCTCGACAACCAGACCGCGAGCCACCGCCTCGAGGTCTTCGATCGTGTCAGCCTGAGTGGAACCCACACCCTGCACGTCGATCACCCAGTGATCGCCCTCGCTGATCGCGGTCGCGGTGTAGTCGGCCATCCGTCCTCCCCAGTCATGCCGCGGCAGGAAGTTGCTGAGGTGACCCGAGCGTCCCGGCCGTGAGCCCCATCGTCTCGAACTTCTTCGGCGCCTCCACTGCCAGGGCGGCTGGAAGGGGTTGGCGGATGTAGTCGGTCGTCATGTCATCTGCAGGGACGACGGTGAACCGCGGGAGGGCGGCCTGAACGACGTCCTCGAGCCGGCCGGCACGACGACGGCTGGGGGCAGTGCCGGAGCGCCGGTCAGTCGTCCTCGCCGGCGCCGCGCCCATTCCCGCGGCCGTTCCCGCGTCCGTTCCGGTTGCCCTGTACGGCGCCGTCGTTCGCGTCGGTGTGCACCGTCGGCGCGACGGAGTAGGTGACCGTGACGCTTCCGCCCTGCGCGACCGGACCGACGGGATCCACGGCGACCACCTGCCCGGCCGGGACGTCGCCGGTCGCGATCGTCCGCGGCTGCACCTGTAGCCCCCGCGCGGCCAGCCCGGTCTGCACCTCGGCCAGCGGACGGCCGACGAGCTCCCCGGCCACGACCTGGACAGCGGTGGGCGTGGCCGGCGCCGAGGACGGCGCCGGGGACGTCGCCGGGGACGTCACCGCCGGCCGCTGCTCACCGCTGCCGAACGCGCCGAGCAGGACGACGAGGACGACCAGCGTCAGCAGCGCCGCCCCGGCCACGACGAGCCACGGCCGGGCGCCCGGCGCCCGCACCGCACCGGAGAGACCCGGCCCGGCGGGGGCGTCCGGCGCCGTAGCGACCTCGACGCGCGGTAGCACGGCGGTCGCCGGCGCGGCCGCGCTCGGCAGGACCATCGTCTCGTGGCGCGGCGCGATCGGCGCGCAGTCGAGCGCATCGACGGCGTCCCGGAAGGCGGCCCCGTCCGGGAAGCGCGCGGCGGGGTCCTTGGCCATCGCCCGTTCCACGAGCCGGCGGACGTCCTCGCCGAGGCCCACCGGCAGCGGCGGCGGGGCCTCGCGGATCTGCATCGCGGCGACCTGCACGGAGTTCTCCGCCTCGAACGGCCGCCGTCCGCTGAGGCACTCGTAGGCGAGGACCCCCAGCGCGTAGACGTCGCTCGCCGGCGTGGCCTCGGCTCCCTGCGCCTGCTCGGGGGCGAGGTAGTGCGGCGTGCCGAGGACCTCGCCGGTCCTGGTCAGCCGCAGGCTGGACGCCGACCGGGCGATGCCGAAGTCGGTGATCTTCACGTCGCCGTCCGGCGTGATGAGCAGGTTGCCCGGCTTGACGTCGCGATGCACCACCCCCGCCGCGTGGGCGGCGCCCAGGGCATCGGCCGTCTGCCGCACGATCCGCAGCGCCGCGGCGACGTCCAGGCGTCCCACCCGGGCCAGCAGGTCGGACAGCGACTCCCCCGGAACCAACTCCAGGACCAGGTAGGCCACCGGAGCGCCGCTGACGGGGTCGACCGTCTCCCCGTAGTCGTGGACGGCGGCGATCGACGAGTGGGTCAACCGGGCCGCGTGCTGCGCCTCCGCGCGGAACCGGCCCAGGAACGACGGGTCGACGGTGAGCTCGGCGCGCAGCACCTTCACCGCGACCGGCCGCTGCAGCAGCGTGTCCTGCGCCCGCCAGACCCGGCCCATGCCTCCGGTGGCCAGGACCGACGCCAGCCGGTACCGGCCACCGAGCAGTCGCCCCGTCGGGTCCATCAGCTCGCTCCGTCCGTGCGCGTCACCGGGATGTCCTCTCCTACCTCGGCGCCCGGAGCCGCAACGGTGACCGCGGAAGCACCCAACGTTGCGTTTCGCGCCCCGGGGGCCGCCCGCGACGGCGTCATCCCGGCGGACGAGATCAGGGCTAGGTCTTGTCCTCGTAGGACCCGGCAGCGAGACCGGCCAGGTCGTAGATCGTGGTCGAGCCGACCCGGACCGCCGGCGCGTGCTCGCGGACCCATCGGTCGATCTCGACGGCCGGGCCGCTGCCGACCAGGCCCGGCACGTACCAGTGGATGCGGTGTGCACGCACGTCCGCCTCGAACTGGTCGAGGGTCGGTGCCGGGTCTCGGCCGAAGAAGCCGCCGATCGGCATCACCGGGACTCCCGCGGCCAGCTGGAGGTCGGCGGCGCGGCGCCCGACGGTCGCCGCCGTCCAGGTCCAGTCGTCGGTGTCCCGGCGGAGCGAGCGCACCACGGCGGCGGGGACCGACGCGCCGAGGGCGCGGCGCCCGCCCGTGGGTCCGGCGCGCACGTCGCTGCCGGTGTGCGGCGCGGCTGCCGTCACCACCGACCAGGTCGCCGGGCCCAGCTGGGCCGCGACGAGGAGGACCGCGGCGCCCATCCGGGCGACCGGGCGATTGACCGTGCCTGCCGCGGCGAGCAGGAGCACGCCGACCAGGCCGCAGAACAGCACCAGGGCGGCGACGAGACCGCCCGCCGCCATCCGGCGGTCGACCAGCGACACGGCCCAGGCGGTCGTCACCAGCGAGCCCGTCGCCAGGACGGCGAAGGCTCGCGAGGTGTGCCGGCGCCAGAGCAGCGTCGCGGCCAGCGCGGTCAGGGCGGCCACCGCCGGGGCGATCTCGACGGTGTAGTAGGTGTGCCAGGTGCCCTGCATGAAGCTGAAGACGAGGGCCGTCGGCAGGGCCCAGCCGGCCCAGAGGACCAGGGCCGCCCGCACCGGGTCGGTGCGCGGCTGTCCCCGGCGGAGCAGGAAACCGGCGATGAGCCCGACGACGGCCGCCGGCAGCAGCCACCCGAACTGGTCGGCGGCGGAACCGAACAGCCGCCACGCCGACCGCGGCCCGAGCACCTGCACGCCCGCGCCGCTCTCGTTGCCGGTGAGCCGGCCCAGGCCGTTGTAGCCGAAGGCGAGGTCGAGGGGGCTGTCGGTCCGGCTGCCCCCGACCCACGGCCGGGACGACGGCGGGACCAGCTCGACGGCGAGCACCCACCAGCCGGCTGTTGCCAGGAGCGCGCCGCCCGCCGCCAGCAGGTGCCCGATCCGGCGACGCGGCGGCCCCGGGGCGGCGAGCAGGAAGGCCCCGCCGAGGCCTGGCAGCACGAGCAGCGCGGCCAGGGACTTGGTGAGGAAGCCGCACCCGAGCAGCACGCCGGTGAGCAGGGCCCAGCGCAGCCGCCCGTCGTCGAGCGCCCGGGTGGTGCTCCAGGCCGCGGCCACCACGAGCAGGGTCAGCAGTGCATCGGGATCGTCGACGCGGGCCATCAGCGTGAACACCGGCGTGAGCGCGAGCAGCAGGCCGGCGAGCAGGCCGGCCCACGGTCCCGCGACGCGGCGGACCGCGGCCATGAGCAGGGCGACCGCGGCCACGCCCATCAGTGCCTCGGGGACGAGCAGCGACCAACTGCTCAACCCGAACAGCCGGACCGACAGGCTCATCACCCAGATCGACGCCGGGGGCTTGTCGACGGTGATCGTGCCGGCGGCGTCGGAGGCGCCGAAGAAGAACGCCCTCCAGGTCTGCGCCCCCGCCTGCGCCGCGGCGCCGTAGAACGCGTTTCCCCAACCGCTGCGGTCCAGCCCGAGCAGGTACAGCGGCGCGGTGGCGGCCAGCAGGCTCGCCGTGAGCAGCCGCTCGCGGGCGGGCGAGCGGACAGGAGCGGTCACCACAGCTGCGCTCGCGGGTGGCGGCGACCCTGGTCGTCGACGAGACGATCCAGCAGGTCGAGGTGGCGGTGTGGTTCGTGCTGCGGCACGTCCGCCCCTGCCCTCGCCGGCAGGACGACGACCAGCGCGAGCACCAGCAGCACGTAGGCGTCCTCGCCGACGATCGTCAGCGGGCCTCCCCGCGCCCCCGCGAAGAACCAGATCAGCGAGCCGGTGAACACCCCGACGACGACGAGGGCGGCCGCCGCGGCCGCCGCGCGGGTGGCCCGGGGACGTCGCCGTGCCCACGCCGCGGTGACCGGCGTCCCGGCCGCGACGTCGACGAGCACGACGACCGCGGGCAGGACCCAGAACAGGTGGTGGACCCAGGAGATCGGGCTGACCAGGCAGGCCGTCAACCCCGTGACCGTGACGCCGGCGAGATCGTCCCCGCGGTGGTGCAGACGCACCGCCCGCGTGAGTCCGCCGACCAGCGCCAGGCCGGCGAGGACCAGCCACAGCACGTGGCTGGGCGCACCGGGCGCGGCCAGGCGGGCCAACAGCCCCAGCAGCGACTGGTCGTTGGGATCGGTGGGGGGTCCCACCCGGCCGGTCTGCCAGAGCAGACGGGTCCAGTACCGCACAGACGGGTCGACCGCGAAGCCGACGAGCACGGTCAGGGCGAAGGTGCCGGCCGCCACCGCGGCGGCGCGCCACCGCCGGGTGAGCACCAGGTAGACGACGAACAGCCCCGGCGTCACCTTGATCGCCGTCGCCAGGCCGATCCCGACGCCGGCGCACGGGCGCCCGCGGCGCAGTGCGACGACGTCGGCGAGCACGAGGGCGGCGATGACCAGGTCGATCTGCCCCCAGCCGAGCGTCTCGCGGACCGGCTCCATCGTGACGGCGACCGGTAGCGCGACGCCGAGCGCGACCCATCGGGGCCAGCCGTGCCGTACGGCGACCGGCGCGACGAGCCACCACGTGGTCAGGACGACGAGCGCAACCGACACCGTCGTCATGAGGACGGTCGCGGTGGTCTCCGTCCCCAGCGCGAGGGGCAGCAGGACCAGGACGGCGAACGGCGGATAGGTGAATCCCTTCTCCGTGTGCGGCCGCAGGAAGTCGTAGACGGGATGGCCGTCGAGCCACCACCGGACCGCGCCGCGGTAGACCCGCAGGTCGAAGGTGTGGTGCCAGACCGGCCGCGGCGAGACGCGGAACGCCAGCCACCACATGCCCACGACCACCGACGCCACGACGACGCCCTGCAGGGCGCGCCGCGAAGCGGTGCAGGCGCCAGTCCTCACGAACGTGAGCGTGCTCCGCTCCGCTGAAGATCGGCTGAGAACCAGCGCCCGCGCCGCGACCAGGGCTGCGGACGGAGATGGTTGAAACGCGCAGGACGAAGAATCGAACCCCTGCCCCCCACACTCCCATGCCGTCTTGACGTGCCCGTTCGCACGGCGGCGAACAGCAAGGCACGAGGGCGAACGCCACGAACTGCACCACGCCGAGCAAGTCCGTGCAGGGTGAGAGGCACCTGCACGGCGCCGGAGGTGACCGGCCCCCGACGGCCGGTCCCAGGTGCACGGTGGCGGAGTGACCGCCCGTCAGGCTGGCACGCCTATCCCTGCGGCCCCAGGTTGGCCGTCAAGTGCAGGGCCACGGCGATCACCACGGTGCCGAACAGGTAGGACGCGTGTCCGCGAGCTGGGTATCCGGTACCGCGAGGCTCATCCCCACGGTGACCGCGAGGTAGGCGAAGTCGCTGTAGGCGGGCGGTTCCTGCTGGCCCGAAATCGATCCGTCCCCGCCGGAGTAGTAGCGGCGCGCGTACGTGACGGCGAAGACCGTGTCGACCAGCGCCCACGACAGGACCACCACCAGGACGCCGAGCACTAGGGTGGCGACCCCGACGGCGTCCCCGAGCCGGACCGGACGAGGGCCTCCACCGCCGTCCTTCCGCGCGCAACGCTCACCCGGTCGCCCCGCACCGGGCCGGCGGGGGTCCGGCGCCGGTCCACCGTCCGGCTCGGCGCCGGGGACCGGAGCGGCCTGCCCGCCGGCGCGTCACGCACCAGGACGGAACACAGCACGGACGCAACCGTCCTCCTTGTCCTTGAACATCCGGTAGCCCTTCGGCCCGTCGTCCAGCGGCATCACGTGGGTGGCGAGGTGCTCGGTCCTCACCTCGTCCCGGCTCATGCGGTCGAGGATTTCCGGGATGTAGCGGTGCCCGTGCTGCTGGGCGCCCCGCAGGGTCAGCGCCTTGTTCATCACCGCGCCGAGCGGGAACTTGTCCACGACACCCGCGAAGACGCCGAGGGTGAACACCGTTCCGCCCTTGCGGCACGCGTAGATCGCCTCGCGCACCGCCGTGGGCCGGTCGGTCTGCAGCCGCATCTGCTGCTTGACCTGGTCGTAGAGGTACTGCGGGCCCGGGCTGTGCGCCTCCATGCCCACCGCCTCGATGCAGACGTCCGGTCCCCTGCCGCCGGTCATCTCACGCAGCTCGGCGGGGACGTCGACCTCCTCGTAGTCCAGCGTCTCCGCCCCGATGTGCGTACGGACCTGTTCGAGCCGGTTGTCGAACCGGTCGATGACGACGACCCGCTCCGCGCCCATGAGCATCGCCGCGCGGGCGGCCATCTGACCCACTCCCCCGGCACCCCACACCGCGACGACGTCACCGGGCCGGACCTCGGCCTGGTCCGCCCCCGTCCAGCCGGTGGGTGCGGCGTCGGAGGCGAACAGCGCCCGCTCGTCGGACACGCCGTCGGGGATCGCGAAGGCCCCCTGGTCGGCGTACGGGACCCGGATGTAGGGGGCGTGACTGCCGGCCCAGCCGCCGAGGGCGTGCGAGTAGCCGTAGCAGCCGCCGATGGCCTGCCCCCACAGCGCCTCGGTGATCCCGGGGTTGGGATTGCCGTTGTCGCAGAGCGACCACAGGCCCTGCTTGCAGTACCAGCACTGCCCGCAGCTGGTGAAGCTCACCACGACCACGCGGTCGCCCACCTTGTGCTTCGTCACGCCGGGCCCGACCTCGGCGACCGTGCCCATGAACTCGTGCCCGAGCACGTCCCCCGCACGCATGGCGGGGATGTAGCCGCCCATCAGGTGCAGGTCCGAGCCGCAGGTCGCGGTGAGCCCCACCTCGACGATGACGTCGTGCTCGTTGAGGATCGTGGGTTCGGGGACGTCCTCGACGCCGATCTCGTTGACGCCCCGCCAGGTCACCGCCTTCACCGCACACCGGCCTTGGGCGCCACCTTGGTCCACGCCTCCAGGAGCACGCCGCCGGGGGTCGCCGTCCGCTTGCCGTGCGGCGCCGGGTCCACGGCGAGCACCTCGCCCACCTCGATGAGCTGTTTGGCCCGGCGCAGCGCGGACCGCAGGTCGGCCTGGGGATCGCTGCCGTTCAGCCGGCTGAGGGCGCTGCCCGAGGGCCGGTCGCGCAACCGGGCCGCCAGCTCGGTGCCCTTGCCGCCGGGGGCCGGGCGGACCCGGACCTCGATCCGGTCGCCGAACTCGGCCAGCGGTGCGGGCAGCTCCGCGGTGTCGATGTCGGACGGCTCGCGGAACACCGTCACCGCGAGCCACCCGGACGCAGGCTGGCCCGCGCCGGCCGGCCGGGCCGCGGACGGGTCGATGGCCGACCGCACCTGGCGGACGACGGTTCCGCCGGCGCGCGCGGCGAGGGACGCCACGCTCCCGATGGAGGAGGTCATGCCTGACCTGCCGCGGCGCCCTGCGGCGCCCGCGCGAACTCCTGCACGATCCGCTCGCAGAACGCCGGCAGGTCGTCCGGCGACCGGCTCGTGGTGATGTTGCCGTCGGTGACGACCTGCTCGTCGACCACCTCCGCGCCCGCGTTGCGCAGGTCGGTGCGCACGCTCGGCCACGAGGTCAGCCGGCGGCCGCGCGCGACGTCGGCCTCGACGAAGTTCCACGGGCCGTGGCAGATCGAGGCGACCGGCTTGCCCGACTGGACGAAGTCGCGGACGAACTGCACCGCGGCGGGCTGCATCCGCAGCTTGTCCGGGTTCACCGTCCCCCCGGGCAACAACAGCGCGTCGTACTCGTCGACCGAAGCGGCGCCGACCAGGCGATCGACGGCGAAGGTGCCGGCGTCCTCCAGGTCATGGTCGCGCGCCAGGATCTCGCCGTCGTGGATCGAGAGCAGGTCGGTCCGCGCACCCGCGTCGTCCAGAGCCCGGCGCGGCTCCTCGAGCTCGACCCGCTCCACTCCGTCGGCCGCCAGGATCGCGACCCGCCGTCCGTTCAGCTCTCCTGCCACGTCACGCACCCGCCATCGCCGGGTGCAGGACGACCTTGGTCCAGCCCTCGTCCCGGGCGTCGAAGTGCTTGTAGGCCTCCGGCGCCTGGTCCAGCGGCAGCTCGTGGCTGACGATGAACGACGGCTCCGCCTTGCCCCCGGCGATGAGGTCGCGCAGCTGCCGGTTGTACTTCTTGACCGGCGCCTGGCCGCTGCCGATGTGCTGGCCCTTGAACCAGAACATGCCGTAGTCGAAGGCGAGCTTGCCCTGCTTCGCCAGCTCGTCGCTGGCCCCGGGGTCCTGCGGCACGAAGACGCCGACGTTGCCGATCTTCCCGGTGAAGCGCACCGAGGCGACCAGCCGGTTCATCGTCAGGTTGGCCTGCTCCTGGCCGTCGGGCTCGTGCGCCTGGTAGCCGACGCACTCGCAGCCGTTGTCCGCACCCAGCCCCATCGTCTGGTCGAGAACGGCCTGCACCGGGTCGACCTTCGAGTCGTCGATGGCGATCGCGCCGATCGACTCGGCCAGCCGCAGCCGGTCGGGCTGCCGGTCGACGACCATGACCTTGCTGGCGCCGCGGATGGTGGCCGAGAGGGCGGCCATCAGCCCGACCGGGCCGGCGCCGTAGATGACCGTCTGGTCGCCGGGCTTCACCCCGGCCAGCTCGGTGGCGTGGTAGCCGGTCGGGAAGATGTCGGCGAGCATCACGTAGTCGGTCTGGCGCTGCTCGGCGTCCTCGCCCAGCCGCAGGCAGTTGAAGTCACCCCAGGGCACGCGCAGCAGCTCGGCCTGTCCCCCGCCGTACGGGCCCATGTCGGCGAAGCCGTAGGCCGCGCCGGCCCACTCCTTCTTGGGTTGCGCAGTCAGGCAGTAGTTCGTGAGCTGCTGCTCGCAGTTCTTGCAGTGTCCGCAGGCGATGTTGAACGGCAGGACGACGTACTCCCCCACCTGGACCTTGTCGACCCCGTCGCCGACCTCGATCACCTGGCCCAGGTTCTCGTGCCCGAACCAGCGGCCGGGCTCGAAGTCGGTGCGGCCCTCGTACATGTGCAGGTCCGAGCCGCAGATGTTCGCCGAGGTGATCCGCACCAGCACGTCGGTCGGCCGCTCGATCCGCGCGTCCGGTACGTCCTTGACGCTGACCTGCCGCGGACCCTCGTAGACCACTGCCTTCACGCTGCCTCCTCGTCCAGGGGTCTGCCCGACTCCGGATCCGGCGCCGGTGCCTCGATTGCACCCGGCGGCGCGGGGCGGCCGGTATCGGCAGACATGCCGATACCGGGCCGGTCGAGTTCACCTGGGGGAGTTCGACGCACCGGGGCGCAGGGCGCGGCTGCCCGGGCTCCCCGACGCAGGCGTGCGTGGAATCAGGTGCGCAGGGTCAGGTGCGGGGCGCCAGTTCGTACACCGGTCCCAGATCCGTGCGGCTGGTGTCGGGGACCTCGTGCAGGATCTTCGGCTCGGTGTGCAGCAACCGGTGGACGGCGGCCCGCGCCTGCTCGAGGTCCAGACCGGCACCACGAGCGATGTCCTGCAGGTGTGGAGCGCCGGCACCGACTTCCGCCTCGGCCACGGCCCGGTAGACCGTGGCGTCGTCCCCCGACAGGTCTTCGACTCGCATGGTGGTCCTCCCCGGGACGGCGGCTCGACACCGCGGTGGCGTCGCAGGAGGCCTACCCGGCTTCCGCACCGGTACCCGGCCGGCGGCCCGCACATCGGCAGGTCTGCCGATGGTGTTCCCCGGCGGCATCCCCCAGGTTGGGAGCACCGGCCGGCGTCTGACGCGTCCGTTCCCCGGAGGAGGAGCAGTGCAGTACGACGACTTCGTCTCGTCCGTGCAAACTCGCGGCGGCCACCCCCGCGACGAGACCGAGACGCTCGTCCATGCGACGTTGCGCGTTCTGGCCGAGCGGCTCACCGCCGGTGAGGCCGACGACCTGCGAGCCCAGCTGCCCGGGGAGCTGCAGGCCGACCTCATCCCGCCGGAACCGGAGGCGCAGCCCTTCGGGCCCGACGAGTTCGCCCAGCGGGTGGCCCGGATGGCGCGACTGCCCGAGGCAGAGGCTCGGGAGGGGATGGTCGCCGTGCTCGCCACGACCCGCGACGCGGTCGAGCCGGGCGAGTTCGACGACGTGCTCGCCCAGCTCGGCGGGGAGTTCGCCCGGCTCGTGTCCGGATCGACGTAGGCCCGACGGTGAAGTCCCCCGACACGAACCGAACCGCAGCGCACGCGGGCCGGCCGGCGTCCTCCCGCAGTCCGCGTCGGACCACCACCCGACCAGGTCGTGGTCGTGGCCGCTGTGCGCGTCGGCGGGCCGGCCTCGGCGGCCGGGACGCCGCGGTTCCACCGACGGCTCGGCGGGCCCAGCCCGTGCCCCCGGCTGGGCCTCGGGCCTGCTCTTCGCGACCTCGGACGCCTTGCGGTTCTGGACGCGGCCCCCGCGGGCCTGCCGGGAACCGTCGTCCGGTCCGCCACTGCGTGATCACCGGCACCCAACAACACCGGATGGAGGAGTTGTGAGCGAGTCAGAGCTGGAGGAGACCGGGACGGGGCAAGCCGCCAAGCGCATCGGCCAGGCGCCGACGACCACGGACGTGACCGATCCGGAGCGATCTTCCCGGAACACCGCCGCCGGCTCCGGTTCCGAGCCGGGCGAGGGCCCTGTCCGGCCGGACGCCGACGAGGGGGTGGATCCCTCGGCCAGCATCGAGCCCCACAACGAAGGGCTCGTCTGAGCACGGCCGCCCCCCACGACGGCCCCGCAGCCGCTGGCTGCGGGGCCGTCGCCGTGCGGAGCGCAGGCCGAGCACCGGGACCGACCGCTCACGCCTGCGCCGTCGCGACCTCCCGCGCGTCCTCGACCTCGAGGTCCAGGTCGCCGTCCCGGACCACGACACGCACCCGCTGGCCGCTGCGCAACCGGCCGTCGAGCATCAACCGCGACAGCCGGTTGTCCACCTCCCGCTGGATGGCCCGGCGCAGCGGGCGGGCGCCGAACTGGGGCTCGTAGCCCCGTTGGGCGAGCCAGCCGACCGCCTCCGGGGTGAACTCGACGTCGATGCCCTGGGCCCGCAGCCGCCGTCGGGTCTCCTCGAGCATCAGGTCGGTGATCCGCTCCAGCTGGGTGTCGTCCAGCTGCTGGAACACCACGATCTCGTCGATCCGGTTGAGGAACTCCGGCCGGAAGGACTCCCGCAGCCGGCGCATGACCTGGCTGCGCAGGTCGTCGCCGGCGTTGCCGTTGGCGGTGAACCCGAGCGGGCCGCGGCCGGCGTTGACGATCGCCTCCGACCCGAGGTTGCTGGTCATGATGACCACGGTGTTGCGGAAGTCGACGGTGCGGCCCTGGGAGTCGGTCAGCCGGCCGTCCTCGAGCACCTGCAGCAGGGCGTTGAAGACGTCGGGGTGGGCCTTCTCGATCTCGTCGAAGAGCACCACGGAGTACGGCCGGCGGCGGACCGCCTCGGTCAGCTGCCCGGCGTCCTCGTAGCCGACGTAGCCGGGCGGGGACCCGACCAGCCGGCTGACCGTGTGCCGCTCCTGGAACTCGCTCATGTCCAGCCGGATCATCCGGTCCTCGTCGCCGAACAGTGCCTCGGCGAGTGCCCGCGCCAACTCGGTCTTGCCCACGCCGGTCGGCCCGAGGAAGAGGAAGCTGCCGATCGGCCGGTCCGGGTCGCCGAGGCCGACACGGGAGCGGCGCACCGCCTCGGCGACGACCTCGACCGCCTCCTCCTGCCCGATCACCCGTTCGTGCAGGCGCTGCTCGAGGTGCAGCAGCCGCTCCATCTCCTCCTCCGTGAGCTGGCTGACCGGGATCCCGGTGGCCCGGGACACCACCTCGGCGATGTCCTCGACGCCGACCTCGGGGACGCCCGCCCCCTCGCCGCCGCCGGCTCGGGCCTGCGCGAGCCGCCCCTGCGCCTCAGCGAGCTGGTCGCGCAGCTCGGAGGCCCGCTCGTACTGCTCGCCCGCGACCGCCTGGTCCTTCTCCCGCTGCAGCCGCTCGACCTCCTGCTCCAGGCCGCGCAGGTCGGTCGGGGGCGTCTTCACCCGGCGGCGCACTCGTGCCCCCGCCTGGTCGATGAGGTCGATCGCCTTGTCGGGCAGGTGCCGGTCGGTGATGTAGCGGTCGGAGAGCTCCACGGCCGCGACGACGGCCTCGTCGGTGAACCGCACCTGGTGGTGCGCCTCGTAGCGGTCGCGCAGCCCGCAGAGGATCTGCACGGTGTCCTCGACGCTCGGTTCGGCCACCAGGATCGGCTGGAACCGGCGCTCCAGCGCGGCGTCCTTCTCGATGTTGCGGCGGTACTCGTCCAGGGTCGTGGCGCCGATGATGTGCAGGTCCCCGCGGGCGAGGGCCGGCTTGAGCATGTTGCCCGCCCCGCCGGACCCCTCGGAGGCGCCGGCCCCGACGACGGTGTGCAACTCGTCGATGAAGACGATGACCTCGTCGCTGTGCTCGCGGATCTCGTCGATGACCTTCTTCAGCCGCTCCTCGAAGTCGCCGCGGTAGCGGGTGCCGGCGACCAGGCCGGTCAGGTCGAGCTCCACCAGCCGGCGGCCGCGGAGGGTCTCCGGGACGTCGCCCTCGACGATCTGGGCGGCGATGCCCTCGACGATCGCGGTCTTCCCGACCCCGGCCTCGCCGATGAGCACGGGGTTGTTCTTGCGCCGCCGAGACAGCACCTCGACGGTCTGCTCGATCTCCTGCTCCCGGCCGATCACCGGGTCGATCTCCCCGTTGCGGGCCATCGCGGTCAGGTCGCGGCCGTACTCGTCCAGCGTCGGGGTGCTCGACGGGGGTCGGCCGGCCCCGCCCTGCCCGCCGCCTGCACCGCTGACGGCGGCCTGCTGCAGCGTCTCCGGTGTCACGCCGGCCGCGCGCAGGATTCGGCCGCCCGGCGACTCGGGGTTGAGCGCCAGGGCGAACAGCAGGTGCTCCGGGCCGATGTAGGTCGAGCCCAGCGCCCGCGAGATCTGGTGGGCGTCGAGCAGCGCCCGCTTGGCCGCCGGGGTGAGCGACGGCGGCTCGTTGTGCGGCTCGCCGCGCCGGAGCGCGGCCTCCAGCTGCTCGCGCAGCTGAGCGGTGTCGGCGCCGGTGCGGCCGAGGAACTGCCGCGTGGAGTCCTCCTCCAGCATCGCCCACAGCAGGTGGTCGGTGTCGAGATCCGCGCTGCCCGTCTCGGCCGCCCGGCGGGCGGCCGCGTTCACCAATCCCCGCGCCTGCTCGCTGAGGAACTGCGTGATGTCCACGCGCTGCCGGGGCTGGCCTCCCTGGTATCGCCGGAAGAAGTCGTCGAAGGGGCTGCCGTAGGGGCCTGGGAAGTATCCGCTGGTCATCGCTCGTCCGTCCCGGGAGTGGCGTGGTCCCCTACTGCCCTACTCGTCCTCGGTCGGGATCTCCATCGGTCATCCTGCCGAGACGGCCGCCTGGCGGGCATCGGTCGCCTCGATGGAGGCCATCGGAATCAGGCCGCGGGGGAACCGGGTCCTCACCTTGTCCGACGGCCGATGGCCGCCGAAGACGACGTCGGAACATCGTCGACCGAACGGACATGGCGCGTGCGCACCACTCTGACCCGCTTCTCCTCTCTTCCCCTGCGCGTCAAGGTGCTCTCCGCCGTGGCGCTGTCGTGCGCGGTGGCCCTCCTCATCGGGGTGCTCGGCCTGACCCGGCTCGCGGCGCTGGACCAGCGGAGCCAGGACATCGAAGGCCAGGCGCTCGTCCCCTCCATGCAGCTCGCGGAGATCCGGCGGGCCTTCCTGCAGACCCGAATCGACGCGCTCGCCGATGAGCTGCTGCCGAAGGCGGGCGGGCAGGACACCGCCCACCAGGCCTACCTCGCGGACGTCGATGCCTTGAACGCCGCCATCCGGACGTACTCGCGCAGCAGCCTGACGGCGACCCAGGAGAAGGACCTCGCCGCGCTCACCGACTCCTGGCGGGAATACGAGCGCCTGGTCAGCGGGCCGTACCTGCAGGCCGCGCGGGAGGGGCGGATGGCTGACTTCATGGCCATGCGCACCAGCACCGTCGGGCCGACGTCGAAGACCCTGGGCGACGCCCTCGACCGGCTGGCGGCCGCCGAGGCCACCGAGGCCCGCGCCTCCGTCCGGGCGGCCAGCGACACGTACGACTCCGCACGGACGCTCATCCTGGTCGTCCTGGCCCTCGGGGTGACCGGGTCACTCGGCCTCGGCCTGCTGGTGGCCCGGCTCGTGGCCCGGCCGGTGGCCGCCGTGCGCGACGGGCTGACGGCCATGGCCTCGGGGGACCTCACCGTCCGGGTGGATGTCTCCTCCGGCGATGAGATCGGCCACATGGCCGGGGCGCTCAACCAGGCCGCCGAGAACCTGCAGACCATGGTCCGGTCCACGGCGGAGTCGACGCAGGCACTGGCCGCGGCGGCCGACGAGCTGTCCAGATCCGCGGAGGCCATCTCCTCCAGCGCCGAGGAGACGGCAGCCCAGGCCGGCTCCGTCGCCGCGGCCGCGGAGCAGATCTCGCGCAACGTCCAGACGGTCGCCGCGGGCTCCGAGCAGATGGGCGCCTCGATCGACGAGATCTCGAAGAACGCCGCCGAAGCGGCTCAGGTGGCCGGGACCGCGGTGGGGGTCGCAGGGGCCACCACGCGCACGGTGTCCAGTCTCGGGACCTCGTCCCAGCAGATCGGCGAAGTGGTCCAGACGATCACGACGATCGCCGAGCAGACCAACCTGCTGGCCCTGAACGCGACCATCGAAGCCGCCCGGGCCGGCGAGGCCGGCAAGGGTTTCGCCGTCGTGGCCAACGAGGTCAAGGAACTGGCGCAGGAGACGGCCCGGGCCACTGGGGACATCGCGCGACGCGTGGAGGCCATCCAGCAGGACGCGTCCGGCGCCACCGCCGCGATCGACGAGATCACCTCGATCATCGGCCGGATCGACGACTTCCAGACCACGATCGCCTCGGCGGTCGAGGAGCAGAGCGCCACGACGGCGGAGATGAACCGCAGCGTGGTCGAGGCCGCCACCGGCAGCGGCGCGATCGCCAGCACGATCGGCGGGGTGGCGACCGCGGCGGCCATGACCACCGAGGGAGTCGGCCAGACCAGGCTGGCCGCGGGGGAACTGGCGCGCATATCCAGCGAGCTGCAGGCGCTCGTGGAGCGCTTCCGCTACTGACCATTCCCGTGCCATCGGAACGGTCGATGCCGGCCAGCGAGAAGGCGTGCTTTACCTGGCGCAGCAACCGGACAGAACCTGGGGCCTGGACGGCGGCTGTCGGCCACCTCGACCGGCCACCGGCGCCGCAGTCGGAAGGACCATCGGTGAGTGAGCACGTGACGTGGGAGACCTGCCCGGGCTGCGGGCGGTCTGCCGCCGTGGGCTGGCTCGACGGAGAGCCGGTCGAGTTCGACTGTCCTCGCGGCTGCCGGCTGGCGACAGACCGCGTCTCCTCAACCTTCGGACGACGGCGTCCCGGGCGTCGGTACGTCCGATAGGCGACCCCCGCCGCGGTCCCGCAGGAGGGGCAGCATCACGTCGTCCACCACGACCGTCACCAGTTCCTCGTCGATGTGGGCTCCCAGCAGCAGCCAGCGCTGCACGAGGATCGCCGCGCCGGCTTCCGCAGCGAGGGACGAGTCGACGGTGGGCCCGATCTCCCCTCGTCCGACAGCGCGACCGAGGACCTCTCCGAAGGCCGCGGCCCACTGGGCCACGGGCCCGGAGTGATAGGCGGCTGCCAACGTCGGGTCGTCGTGCACCGCGCTGAGCAGGGCTCGGTTGGCGTGTCCTGCCGGGCCGTTGAAGTGGGCGACCGCCGAGGTGAGCAGCACGATGAGGTCGTTCCTCAGCGAACCGGTGTCCGAGACGTCGAGGGTGCCCTCGATCGACCCCTCGGTGTAGCTGGCCAGCAGGTCGGTCTTGCTGGCCCACCGCCGGTAGATGGCTGCCTTGCCGACGCCCGCGGTCAGCGCGACCTCGTCCATGGTGAAGCCGCTGAAGCCCAACCGGGCCAGCACGTCGACCACCGCCGCCGTGATCGCCTGGTCCTTCCTTCGGTCCAGGCGGCGGCTGGACCTCCGAGCCGGCCCCCGCGCCGGTGACGGCCCGACGTCCCCCGATGCCATGGCCCGACTGTAGGTCGGAACCGGCCGGACGACCGCGGAGCGATTCCGGCAGCCGAGCCGTGACACGGCACCCGCGAGTTCCGCCCCGGCTCTCTACCGTCCGGCACTCGGCCGCCGGGCGACGCAGACGTCAGGCGCCACGGTGCACGAAGAGGAACGGATGAAGACCACGTTGATGCCCGCGCCCGGCCACAGGATCAGCCAGCCGTGGAACTGAGGCAGCTGGAGTACTTCCTGGCCGTCGTCGAGGAGGGCTCCTTCACCGCCGCCGCGGCCCGGCTCTACATGGTCCAGTCCAGCCTGTCGGCGTCCCTGCTGTCCCTGGAACGGGAACTGGGCACCGAGCTGTTCATCCGCGGCCGCCGCGGCACCGAGCTGACCGACGCCGGACGGGCCCTGCTCCACCCTGCCCGTGCCGCCCTGGCCGAGACCGAGCGCGCCCGCGACGCCGTCGCCGAGGTCACCGGCCTGCTCCGCGGCTCGGTCCGCATCGCCGCCATGGCCGTTCCCCGGGTCGTCGACGTCGCGGACACCATCCGCGGGTTCCAGTCGGACCACCCTGGTGTCGACGTGCACGTCCTCCCCGCGGGCGCCCAGGCCATGGTCGACCTGGTGGTCGAGGGCCAGGTGGACTTCGCCATCGGACCGCGGACCCCGCACCTCAGCCCTGCGCTCCGCTTCACCCCCCTCATCAGCACCCCGCTGACCGTGATGTGCCCGGTCGGCCACCGGCTCGCCGGGGCGCGGGACGTGGACCCCGCGGAGGTCGTCGACGAAGCGATCATCGATCTGGCTCGCGGATGGTGGTCCCGGGCTCTCTTCGACACCTGGCTCCAGGAGCGCAAGCTGCGGCGTCGGGTCCGGCTCGAGATCAACGAGTGGCTGGCCCTGCTGAACATGGTGCAACGCGGCATGGGTATCTCCTACGGCCCCGACGCCTGCATCGACCACGAGACCTTCGCCGGCGTCACGACGGCAGCGCTGGCCGGCGCGCCCCTGTGGGAACTCGGCGTCATCACCCGGGACGAGACCCTCCGCGGTGCCGCGGGGCGCGCCTTCCTCGCCGCCTATCTCGACCGATGCCGGCCGGTCTGCACGGGCCAGGGCGCCGCAGCGGTCACGCCCTCGCGCTGAGCAGCCCCGTGGGGGGCAGCTGCGGGCGTCCTGGACGGTGCCAGTCGTGCCAGTCGCGTTCGTCGGTGCTCGGTCGGCCGAACAGGTATCCCTGGCCGGCGTCGACCCCGAGGGCCAGCAGGACGGCCAGTTCGGTCGACCGCTCGATCCCTTCCGCGACGACGACGCCCCGCATCTCCCGGGCGAGGGCCACGACGGCGCCCGCGAGCGCCCGTCGCGCGGGATCGCCGTCGATGCCGCTGATGAGGCTGCGGTCGAGCTTGATGAGGTCCGGTGCGAGCCGGAGGATGTGCCGGAAGGTGGCGTGGCCGGCGCCGGCGTCGTCCACGGCGATCCGGAGCCCGGCCCGGCGCAGCGGTCGCAGCGCCCGGTCGAGGGCGTCGTAGTCCTCCACCGCGGAGTGCTCGGTGAGCTCCACGACGATCCGGGACAGCGGGATGGGAGCCTTCCCCAGTGCCTCGGGGAGCCCAGGCCACAGCAGGGTCTCCGGGGAGAGGTTCACCGACACGTACGCGTCCTCGGGCAGAGCCGCGGCCCGGCGCAGCGCGTGCAGGGCGGCGTGGATCTCGAGGTCGACGCCGAGCCCGACCCGCGCGGCGTCGGTGAACCAGTCCTCGGCGGTGCGTCCCTCGTCGTCCACGGCGAACCGGGACAGCGCCTCGGCCCCGAGCACCCGACCGTCGACCAGCGAGACGATCGGCTGGAACGCCGTCCGCAGCACATCGTCCGCGAGCACCCGGACGATCGCCGCGGACGTTCTCGCCGGCTCGCCAGGTGGAGCCTCCCAGACCGGGTGGGACGCGCCGAGCAACCCGGTGAACCGTCCCTGACCGTCGGCCTGTGCGATGGCGGTGCTGCGCAGCCACACCGGTGCGCCGTTCTTGGTGACGCACCGGAACGAACGGCGCCGCCACCCCCGCCCGGTCGAGAGCAGATGGGTCACCACGGCGTGCTCGTCGGGATGGGTGACGTCGAAGATCGAGAGCGACCCCGCCTCCTCGGGGGCGTACCCGAGGAGCTCCAGGCACTGCGGGCTGGCATGTGTGAACCGGCCGGCCGCGTCGCACTCCCAGACGACCTCCTCGCCGACCTCGTCACGGGCGGCCGAACGCCGGCCCGGATCGGCGACGGACCGGAAGAATCGACCGGTTGCCCACGCCGCAGCGACGACCACGATCAGCGTCGCGTCGCGGACGAGCACCGCGGGTCCGCCGAGGATGCCCGAGTGCGTCCCCGCGGAGACCACCGCGCCCAGGGTGGCGCAGAGCGCGAGGCCCAGGACGGCGCCACCGGTGAAATACTTTCCGCGCACGAGAGCTCCTCGCGATCCCCCACGGCGCTCCCCCAACAGGAACTCCTACCCGAGTGTCGGCGGAACGATCCCGAGAATTGATCACGCGTCCCCGATGGGCACCATCGACGGAGGCGATGGGGCGTGGAACTGAGGCAGCTGGAGTACTTCCTGGCCGTCGTCGAGGAGGGCTCCTTCACCGCCGCCGCGGCCCGGCTCTACATGGTCCAGTCCAGCCTGTCGGCGTCCCTGCTGTCCCTGGAACGGGAACTGGGCACCGAGCTGTTCATCCGCGGCCGCCGCGGCACCGAGCTGACCGACGCCGGACGGGCCCTGCTCCACCCTGCCCGTGCCGCCCTGGCCGAGACCGAGCGCGCCCGCGACGCCGTCGCCGAGGTCGCCGGCCTGCTCCGCGGCTCGGTCCGCATCGCCACCGTCGCCGTCCCCCGCAGCCTGAACGTGATCGAGACGATCCGCCGCTTCCAGCAGCAGCACCCCGACGTGGAGATCGACCTCCTCCACGACGGCGCTCGAGACCTCGTCGGGCTGGTCGCCGACGGCGACGTCGACTTCGCCATCACGCCCCTCACGCACCGCACCGGTCCGGCGCTGCGCTTCGAGCCGCTGGCCAGCACCCCGATCGTCATCGTCTGCCCGGCGGACCACCGGCTGGCCGGTGCGCTCGACGTGGACCCGGCCGAGGTGGCCCACGAGCAGGTCATCGATCTGCCCCGCGGCTGGTGGGTCCGCGACCTCTTCGACCGGCTGATGGCCGAACGGAGCATTTCCCGGCGGGTCCGGTTGGAGGTCGACGAGTGGTTCGGCGTGCTGACCATGGTGCAGCGCGGCCTGGGCATCACCTACGGCCCGCAGGCGTGCCTGGACGACACCATCTTCGGCGACATCGCCGTCGCCACGATCGCCGGCGCACCGTTGTGGCAGCTCGGCATCGTGAGCCGGGACGAGGTGCTCCGCGGCGCGGCCGGCCGCGCCGTTCTCGCCGCCTACCGCTCGCAGTGCCTCGGGCCCGTCGACAACCAGGACCGCGGACCTGTCGAGGTCTAGGTAACCGAGCCGGATCATCGAGCGGCGGATCCCGGAGCTGCGGGTTACCCGCTGCCGGGGACCGGCGCGGATCGCCTTCCAGCTCGGGCTGGTGATCTCCGCCGTCGGCCGGGTGCTGGCGACGGCGGCGGGCACCGGGTGCACGGCCGGGCCGCCGCCCGAGCGATCAGGGGCAGCACCGAGCCCAGCTATGCCCACCTGCACCACGCCGGCGAATGACGCGGTTCGTTCGTCGACTGTCTGGTCCAGTTCATGCCGACAAGAGCCGCCGATCGACGTGCTCTCGGCCCACGCCGAACTCCTACCCGCTGATGCGTTCCGCCGGTCCGGCGAGGAGCCCCGCTCCGGCCCCCCGTGATCGCGCGGACGCGCCCCCGGCGATATCGGCAGTTATCCCGATGGACCCGGCTCGTGTCCGCGGCTTTCGATGGCCGACGCCATGCAGTCGAGTTCCCGAGGAGGGCTCCCGTGCCGCCCCTTACGGATGGGTGGGTCCACGCGACAAGAACACCGGGTGGGTAGGACCCGGTTGTCCACCAGGGCAGCAGCGCGTCGCGACCCTGAACCCCCGCGCAAGATCGCGGACCCTGGGCGAACCGGCTGCCCCAGTGCCGACGGTGCCGCCCCACCTGCCGGCCATGCATCGCCGGGAGGGGACGCCCAGGACGGCGGCGGCCGCCGAGAGGCCGTAGGACGTCGCGTCGCTCATGGCGGTCCGATCCGGGCGGGCGCGATCGGCGCCCACCTCTCCGTGGCAGGTCGCGCACCACCGGGCACTGCCCGCGTGGCCCGCTGCGAGGCGCCGCGCATGCTCGCGCGCCGCGGAACGCCGCCGTCGGCGCGGCGGACCGGCCCGACATTTCGGTCGCCACCGTCTCTTGCCGGCGAGCCCGGGCAGATTTCCGGATGGGACAAGGAGCTCGCACATGCCCTCACCCCCGGACGGCCCAGGACCCGCGACCGACGCGACGTGGGGCACCCGCGTGACCGAGGCCCTCTCGTCGATCAGCGACGCGGTCTACTTCCTGGACCGCGACGACCGGTTCACCTGGGTGAACGCTGCGGCGGAGCGGCTGCTCGCCCACCCGGCGGCCGATCTGCTGGGCCGGACCGTGTGGGAGGTGTTCCCCGACCTGCGCGGCAGCGAGCTGGAGCACGCCTACCACCGGGCCAGGGAGACGGGAACGATGCAGGAGGCGGAGATCTTCTCCGCACCGCTGGACCGGTGGCTCGGCGGCTGGGTCCACCCCGATCGCGACGCCGAACTGGTCGTCTTCTTCCGCGACGTGCACGAGCGGCGCACCCTCGACGAGGAGCGAGCGGCGGAGTCCTCGCTCATCCGTGCCGTCCTCAACGCGCTGCCGGCCCGCATCGCGATCCTGGACGGCGACGGCACGATCCTGACGACGAACGCGGCGTGGGCGGCCGGCACCGCCGCCGCGGGGCGACCGTTCGCCAGGCGCGGGGGCGAGAACTACCTCGCGGCCGTCCGGGCGGCGGCCGACGCGGGCGACCGGGATGCCCGGCTGGCCGCCGAGGGGATGGCGGCGGTGTTCGCCCGCCGCGAGCCGTCGTTCTCGCTGGACTACGCCGTGCCGTCGCCCGAGGGCCGGGGCGCGGGCCCCAGCTGGTGGCACATGCAGGCTTTCCCGATCGACGAGCTGCCGCGGGTGGTCGTCACGCACACCGACATCACCGACCGGGTCACCGCGGAGCAACGGGCGGCGTGGCAGGCGCGGCACGACCATCTCACCGCGCTGCCCAACCGTGCCGCGCTGCACGAGATCCTCGGTGAGGCGCTCCTCGAGGACGACGGTGGCGGCCGGGTCACCGTCCTCTACATGGACGTCGACGGCTTCAAGCAGGTCAACGACTCCCTGGGGCACTCCACCGGTGACCTCCTGCTGCGTGAGCTGGCGTCCCGGCTGGCGCACCGCACCCGCCCGACCGACGTGGTCGGCCGGCTGGGAGGTGACGAGTTCGTGGTGGTGGCCCGCGACTGCGACGCCACGGGCGGGGAGGCCCTGGCCCGGCGGTTCCGCGCCGTCTTCGACGAGCCGTTCGAGCTGGCCGGCAACCTGTTGCCGCTCACCGTGAGCATCGGCATCGCCGCCTCCGACCCGGCGCACGCCCGTCCCGAGGAGCTCCTCCGGGATGCCGACGTCGCGATGTACGCCGCGAAAGCCGGCGGCCGCAACCGTCACGCGGTGTTCACGCCCGATCTGCGCACGGCTCTCGACGACCGCTGGCAGATCTCCAGCCGGTTGCGCGACGCGGCCTCGCTCGGCGAGCTCCGGCTGGGCTGGCAGCCGGTGGTCGACCTCTCGAGTGGGGAGGTCACCGGTTCGGAGGCGCTGCTGCGGTGGGACCACCCGCACCGGGGGGTGGTCCCACCCTCCGACTTCATCCCCGTCGCCGAGGAGAACGGGTTGATCGTGCCGATCACCCGCTGGCTGCTGCAGGTCACCACCGCCCAGGGCGCGGCCTGGGCGCGGGACGGCCTCGAACTGGGGATCGCCGTCAACATCAGCGCCATGCACCTCGCGACCGGGACGCTCGTGGACGACGTGCTCGGCGCTCTCGACGAGAGCGCGCTCGACCCCCGGCGCCTGGTGCTCGAGCTGACGGAGACGAGCGTCGCCCGCAACCCGGGCCAGGCCGCGGAGCAGTTCTCCCGGCTGCGGGAGCACGGCATCCGGATCGCCATCGACGACTTCGGCGCCGGCTACAGCTCGCTGTCGATGGTGGCGGCGCTGCCCGTCGACATCCTCAAGGTGGACCGCACCCTGGTGGCCGGGCTGTCGCCGCTGGGCCCCACCGCACCTGAGGCGGTCCTCGGTGCGGTGACTGCGCTCGGTTCGGCGCTGCGGATGCAGGTGGTCGCCGAGGGGATCGAGACGCCGACACAGCTCGACCTGGTCCGCCGCGTGGGGTGCACGCACGCGCAGGGGTTCCGGTTGTGGCCGCCGGTGCCGGCGGAGCAGCTGGGTGCGCTGCTGGTGGAGAGCCGGCGGCGGACAGGAGAACAGCGGCTCCCCCCGCCCACCGCACCGGCGTGAGGCGAGCTGCCTGCCCTCAGCTGTCGGGCCGGGCGGTGGGCCGACCGGTCCGGCCCCGTCTGCTGGCCCGCTGCCGACGTCGCCTCGCGGCTGGGCGGGAGCTGGATGTCCTCATGGCTCGGAGACGTCAGGGCATGTGCCCTGCTGCGAGCGGGCACGCTGCCGAGCTCCGTACGCGGCCCGCCGCACCGTGTCGGCGTCCTCCGCCCCGGACCCGAGAGCGCCCCCGACCGTCGCCAGCGAGGCGATGAACCAGCTGATGTCCAGGTAGTCCATCCAGCTCGACGGGTGCCCCAGATTGCTCTCGAGGACGGCGCCGTCGACGAGGAAGGCGACGGTGATCGTCATGACGGCGAGCAGGACGGCGTAGAACACCAGGACGCCGAGGGCGAGCGTCGCCGCGGTGGTGACGTTGTAGAGGCGGGCCAGCCGCCGCTGCCGCGCGTCCTCAGGGCGCTCCCAGAGGCCGTGCTGCACGATCAGGTAGACGACCATCGCAGCGATCGACAGCCCCGTGATGACCGACAACCGAACCGGACCGAGCCGGTCGGCCAGGAGCCAGAGCGTCGCCGTGAACACCCCGAAGACGCTCGCGGCGAAGGCGGCCAGCAGGGCACCGGAGAGGGCCCCGACCAGCCGCCACGGCCGGTTGGCGCGCACCATGCCGGCGAACAGCCGCCAACCGCCCAGAAGCGCGGGCAGGACCAGGCGCCGGCCCGATGGCGCCTCGTCCCCGAGAACGGCCAGCCCCGCGGTGGCAGCGGGCGACGCGGCCGACGTGCCGAGCAGTTCCAGCACGAGCCGGACGACGACGTCCCGGGCCCGGTGCGGCAGACGGAGCACTCCCAGGGCCGGCACGGAGGTCAGGGCCACGCCGCGCTCGAGATCGAGATCGGCGACCACTGCGCGGGTCCCCGCCCGTCGCGGCAGGTCCGTCAGTCCGACGGCCACGTCCCACCCCTCGGTGGCCTTCCGCTCGAAGATCGCCCGCAGGAGCGGTTCCTCGTCGCCGACGTGGCCGGCCACGAGGGGGACGACGCGGGCGGTCGCGCGCCACACCCGCGCACCGTCGGCCTCCGAGAGCGCCTCTGGCAGGGCGTCCGCGAGATGCTTCGCCAGTTCTCCCGGCAGATCAGGATCCGCCAGCAGGCCGATCACGACCGGGGGCTGCGGCGTTCTGGGTCGTCGCTGGGGTTCGGGCACCACGGATCGCGACCGTCAGACGTTGGTCAGCAGGCTGACGGAGACGGCTATCAGCACGGTGCCGAACAGGTACGACAGCAGCGCATGCCCCAGGCCGACCTTGCGGATCTGCGTGCTCGCCAGCCCGGTGTCGGACACCGCGAAGGACATGCCGACGGTGAAGGCCAGGTAGGCGAAGTCGCTGTAGGCGGGGCGCTGGTCATCCTCGAAGAGGATGCCGCCGTCGCCGCCCGCGTAGTACAGGCGCGCGTACTTGAGGGCGAAGACCGTGTTCACCAGAGCCCAGGAAAGGATCGTGTCCACGACGGCGAGGACCACCGCCGCGACAGCGACGGCGTCGTGGCGGCTCGTGCTGAGCACGCCGTCGAGCACTGCGACCAGGCTGGCCACGGCGGCGACGAGGACCGCCGTGTCCGTGACGTGGGATCGTCCCTCCTCCTCCGCCAGGCGTTTGGTGCCCCCGTAGTCCTGCGGCCAGCTGATCCGCCAGACCCACCCGAGGACGGCCGACGCGGCCACGGTCCAGCCGACGAGGATGCTCAGGCGGACCGACCCGACCAGCGCCACGGCGATCGCGGCCGCCGCCCCTGCGGCGAGAGAGACCAGCAGACGGCGCCACGAGATGATCCGGCGTTCCCGGCCAACGGTCGCCGACCTGACCTCGTCCACGCCGTCGCCGATCTCGATGACCTCACCCGGCTTCGCGTGCCCGGACCAGCGGCCGGGCACGAATTCATCCGGCGACGCCGGACCCCCCTCCATCCGACACCGATCAGGGAGCCCGCGGTATCGGCAGACATGCCTATTCCTGCTCGGGGTGGTGCAGATCGGTCGCTCTGCCGATGCCGGATGACGGAACGCGCCCGCACTCTGGTCGTCCGTGGCAGGAAGCCCACGGGGAACCGGCGGCAACGGCGCACCGGTCGATTCGCACACCGGTCGGACGAGGAGGACCCGGAAACCATGACCGTCGGCTTGTCGGTGGAGGTGCCGGCCGCGCCGGCGCAGCGGTTCGACGTCCTCACCGTGCTCGACGAGCTGCAGGCGCGGATCCGGTCCGCGGAGGACAGGGCGGCCGGCCTGGAGCGCGCGCTGGCCAGCAACCGGCGGATCGGCATGGCGATCGGCATCCTGATGTGCCAGCGCCAGCTCACGGAGGACCAGGCCATCGCGCTGCTCAAGACGCACAGTCAGCACCGCAACGTCAAGGTGCGCGAGCTGGCCGAGACGGTGATCTTCACGGGGACCCTGTGAGACTCCCGAGCGCAGGATCGTGGCCGCCGACGCCCGTGCGCTCGAGCGCGCCAGGTGTGTACGTCCATCCACGCGTGCGGGAAGGTCGGCGGTGATGAGCGGGCGAGAACCGGAGCTCCCTCACCTGCGGCTGGAGCTCGCGCGGCTCGCCGCCTCGTCCGCGACCGTGCACGAACGGGCGGAAGGGATCCTGCAGTGTCTCGAGCGGCTCCTGCCGTTCGACGCCGGCTGGCTCGCGGTGCGCGACCCCGAGCAGCACCGTCACGTCCCGCTGGCCACCACGGGAGCGGCCGACCCTCTCCGTGACTACTTCGGCCGTCCTGAGGCCGACGAGGAAGTGGAGCTGCTCGGCCTCAACCGGCGCCGGCCACCGATGCTGGCCAGCGAGATTCCCGGCCCCCTGTCCGAGGTCGGCGCATGGGCCGACCACCTGCTCCCGGCGGGTTTCCGCGAGGGTCTGGCAGCTCCCCTGTTCACGGCGGGCGGGCGGCACGTCGGTTTCCTCAGCCTGCTCTCCGCCGATCCCTCGCGGCCGAGCGAGGCCGACCGCAGGGTCGTCGCGGGCATCATCACGGTGATCGCCGACGAGCTGGACCGGACCCGAGAGGTCGCCGAGACCGCCCGGATCCTCGCCGGCGCCAGCGCCGGCGTCGTGCTCACCCGCGCAGGCGCGGTCCTGCCGCTGCCAGGTCTGCCTGACGACCGCCTGTTGTCGCCGGGCTCACCGATCCTCCGGGTCGCCGCCGCCGAGTTGGCCGACAGCGGCGCGTACATCTCGTTCCTCGCTCCTACGCCCGGCACCGACGGCGAGCAGCTGATCCGTGTCGTCGCACTCGACGTCGCCCGGCCGGACCTCGACCACCTCTCCGCCGCGGTGCTCCTGTCCCCACCGGGCGACCTGCACGGCCTCACCCCTCTGGATCTCCGGGTCCTGGGCCTCCTGATCGAGGGGGTCACCGACGTCCCCGCCCTCGCGACGTCGCTCCACGTGGCCAGGGAGGCGGTGGCCACCTCCCTGGGGCGAAGCCTGGTCGCCCTGCGGACCAGCGACCTCACGGCGGCCACGGTGCGCGCTCTGCGTGGCGGGATGCGCATCCCCCCGAGGGCGACGGGACCGACCTGAGCGGGTCCGGCGCCGGCCGGGAATCGGTCGCTCTGCCGATGGTTGCCGACCGATCCGTCGGCTGTCATTGCAGACAGTCCCGTTCCACTCGCGACGCCCCTGCGGCGCACACTTCCCAGGACGTTCCATGCGCATCGGCCTCATCGCCCCTCCGTGGATTCCCGTGCCGCCCCCGGCTTACGGCGGCACCGAATCGGTCATCGACCGGCTGGCCCGCGGCCTGGTCCGAGCAGGTCACGACGTGCTGCTCGGCGCCGCGGCCAACAGCACGTGTCCGGTGGGTCGGGTGCCCGGGACGGACGAAGCCGCCGACGGAGCACCGGCGAACGGGGGTACGGCGACCGAAGTCGGCCACGTCGTCGCGAGCTACGCGGCCATGTCGGACGTCGACGTCGTCCACGACCACACGATGTGCGGCCCCGTGTACCGCCACCGCCCGGTGGGCGTTCCCGTCGTGACCACCAACCACGGCCCGTTCGACGCCACGCTCAACGCGATCTACCGCTCCTTGCGTGACGTCCCGGTGATCGCCATCTCGCGCTCCCAGGCCTCGACCGCTGACGGCGTCCACATCGCCGCTGTGATCCATCACGGCATCGACGTCGCGGCCGTGCCGGAGGGCCGAGGGCGTGGCGGGTTCGCCGGCTTCCTCGGACGGATGAGCCCGGACAAGGGTCCGCGAGAAGCGGTGCTGATCGCCCGCACGGCGGGTGTCCCCCTGCGCATCGCGGCGAAGCTTCGTGAGCCCGCCGAGCGGCAGTACTTCGAGGCCGAGGTGAAACCGCTGCTCGGGGGCGACATCGAGTACGTGGGTGAA
Source organism: Geodermatophilus sp. SMS 5-13 (assembly GCF_059428245.1). Classification (NCBI taxonomy): domain Bacteria; kingdom Bacillati; phylum Actinomycetota; class Actinomycetes; order Geodermatophilales; family Geodermatophilaceae; genus Geodermatophilus; species Geodermatophilus sp. SMS 5-13. The sequence goes on along the minus strand of NZ_CP165729.1, from coordinate 1,152,710 downwards.
CTCGGGGAGAAGGACAAGCTGGAACTCGTCGGCGATTCCGTCGCCCTCCTCAATCCCATGCAGTGGCCGGAACCGTTCGGCCTGGTGATGATCGAGGCGCTGGCCGCGGGAACCCCGGTCGTGGCCACCCCGGCAGGCGCGGCCCCGGAGATCGTGGACGACGGGATCACCGGGTACCTGCGGAAGGACCGGGCGGCGCTGGCCGAGGCGCTGGTGGCGGCCGCGGCCCTCGACCGCTCCGCCTGCCGCGCGGCGGCCGTGGCGCGCTTCGACACCGACCGCATGGTCGGCGAGCACGTTCAGCTGTACACCGATCTCCTCGTCTCCGATCGGAGGCCGGCGCGTCCACGGCTGGTCGAGCACCCGACGTCACGCAGGGAACGAGCCCTCCAGCAGATAGGGCTCGCAGCGCAGCTCGACGCCTGAGGGCACGCCCGCCACCAGCGCCTCATCACCGGTCACCTCGACGCTGACGCGGCCGGCCCCGAGGGCCACCCCCTCGACCCGGAGCGGGGCGAAGGCCGGGGGCAGCACGGGGTCGACCCACAGCCGCCCCCGAGGAAGCTCCGGGTCGAACCGCAGCAACGTCCGGATGAGCTGGATCGGGGCGGCCGAGGCCCACGCCTGCGGCGAGCAGGAGGTCGGGTAGGGCACCGGCTCGGGGAACTCACCGCGGTCGAAGCCGCAGAAGAGCTCGGGCAGCCGGCCCCCGAAGTGTTCCGCCGCCTCGAGGAGCGCCTCCGCGATGCGCTGCGCCGGCGCCACGAAGCCGTAGCGCATGAGCCCGGCGACGACGAAGGCGTTGTCGTGCGGCCAGACGGAGCCGTTGTGGTAGCTGACCGGGTCGTAGGCGCCCATGGCGCTGCTGAGCGTGCGCACCCCCCAGCCCGTGAACATCGCCGGGGAGAGCAGGTGCTCGGCAACCAGGGGGGCCTTGTCGGTGTCGACGATGCCGCTCCACAGGCAGTGACCCATGTTGGACGCGCAGGCGTCGACCGGGTTCTTGTCACGGTCCAGGGCCAGGGCGTACCAGCCGCGCTCCGGCAGCCAGAACCGCTCGTTGAAGGCCGTCTTGAGTGCCGACGCCCGCTCGGACCACCGCCGCGCCCCCGCGTCGTCGTCCAGCCAGCGGGCCAGCTCGGCGCGGGCGCGGAAGGCGTCGTAGGCGTAACCCTGGACCTCGCACAGTGCGATCGGCGCCTCGGCCGGGCGGCCGTCGGCGAACGTGATCCCGTCCCAGGAGTCCTTCCAGCCCTGGTTCTGCAGCCCGCGGTCGGTCGCCCGGCGGTATTCGATGAACCCGTCCCCGTCGCGGTCACCGTGGCGCTCCATCCACGCCAGCGCCCGGTCCGCGTGCGGCAGCAGCTCCTCCACGGCACGCCGCTCGGCCCCCCACCGGGCGAACTCGCCGAGAAGCACCACGAACAGCGGGGTGGCATCCACCGTCCCGTAGTAGACGCTGCCGCCGCCCAGCGACAGGCCGGAGTCCACTCCCAACCGCACCTCGTGCAGGATCCGGCCGGGCTCCTCCTCGGTCACCGGGTCGGTGGTGCGCCCCTGGTGGCGTGCGAGCGTCCGCAGCGTGCCGAGCGCCAGACTCCGGTCGACCGGCAGCGCCATGTAAGCGGTCAGCAACGAGTCCCGCCCGAACAGCGCCATGAACCAGGGAGCACCCGCGGCGACCGCGGCGAGATCGGGGTCCTCGGGGTCGAAGATGCGCAGCGCCCCCACGTCCTCCTGGCTGCGCCGCAGCGTCCGCTGCAGGCTGTCGTCCCCGGTCGTGGCGATCGGGGTGGTCTCCCGCCATCGCTGCAACCGCAGAGCCGGCAGGGATTCCCGTTCCGGCCGGTCCAGCGGGAAGGAGGGTTCGACCGCCTCGCCGTCCACGACCGGACGCACCAGCAGCGACGTCGACCACTGACCGCGCGCGGGGACGAGGGCCTCGTACCGGATGCTCCCCGCTCCCGCGCCGGGGCCCGCGGATGCCACCACCGTGCCGCCGGGCGCCTCGACCACCGCGCCGCGGTGGGTCTCCCGCCAGTGCAGGTCCAGGTAGAGACGGTCGTCCTGAGCCCGTGCCCGCGGCTCTCCGCGCGGTTGGACGCGCTCCTCCTTGACCTCGAACAGGTCCGCGAAGTCCGCCCCCACGGCGACGGTGACGGTGCAGGTCGTCGGCTCGGCTCCCGGGTTGCGCAGGACCAGGTCCTCCCGGAGCCCGTTGCCGATCCGCCGCTCACGCTGCACCAGCAGGTTGGTGTCGGTCCGGCCGAACCGGCGGGAGAGCCGGCCGAGGAAGGTCGCACGGTACGGGTCGGGGATCATCGCCGCCAGCGGGTCGGGGATCTCGCCGTCGACCCGCAGGTCCCAGCGGGACAGGATGCGGGTGTCACGGAAGAAGACGCCGTTCGGCCCGGTGCCGCCGATGTCCCCGCCGGGTGTGCAGATGCAGAAGGACGAACCCTCGACCAGCGTCACGGTGCCCGCGCCGACGCGTGCCGGTTCGTTCTCCGGATTCCACTTCTCGGGCAGCGAGGCGCCCATCGTCACCGCCCTCGGTCGTCCCTGCACCAGACCGTTCCACGTTCGTTGCGGCGGGCGATACCGGCAATGGGTCGTTCTGCCGATGGCGCGGCCCGCGCTCGACGGGTCTGCTGACCTCGGACGACGTCTTCCCGGAGCGTGTGATGACCCCTGCCCTCATGGCCCCTGCCCTCATGGCCCCTGCCCGGCGGCCGGCTCCAGCTTCGTCCCGGAGACCCACGCCCCGCTGACTCGCGGGCTCGGCCGGGCCGGTGCGGCACCGCCCTCGCCGCGGCCGGCCTCGTCGTGATCACCACCGTCGATGTCCACGCAGCCGTTTCCCGCACGATCCGAGAGGAGCCCGCGGCACCCATGGAACTCACGTCCGCCACGACCGTCACCAGGCAACCGGAGGAGGTGTACGCCTTCTGGCAGCAGCTCGACCGGCTCCCGACGTTCATGGCGCACCTCGACGAGGTGCGCGAGACGGGAGCGGGCCGCAGCCACTGGAAGGCCAGCGCACCGTTCGGCCAGTCGGTCGAGTGGGACGCCGAGACGACCGACGACGTTCCCGGGCAGCGCATCGCCTGGCGCTCGGTCGACGGCGCCGACGTGCCCAACTCCGGGGAGGTCCGCTTCCTGTCCGCTCCGGGCGGGCGCGGCACCGAGGTGCACGTGGCCCTGAGCTACGAGATGCCCGGCGGGGCGCTCGGAAAGGCCGCGGCCAAGTACTTCGGCGAGGAGCCCTCCCAGCAGCTCGACGACGACCTGCGCCGGTTCAAGCAGGTTCTGGAGATCGGCGAGGTGATCCGGTCCGACGGCGCACCGCGGGGAAAGCAGGCGCGGGAGGAGTTCCCGCAACATCCCGCCCGCCCCCTGACCGACGAGGAGCTCGAGGAGGTGCTGGCGTGAGGGCGAACACCTGGATCAGCCCGAACAAGGTCGAGGTCACCGACGTCCCGGACCCGTCCATCCTCAACAGCCGGGACGCGATCGTGAAGATCACCTCGACGGCGATCTGCGGCTCCGACCTGCACCTGCTCGACGGCTACGTGCCGACGATGCAGAAGGGCGACGTCATGGGCCACGAGTTCATGGGCGAGGTGGTCGAGATCGGTCCCGGCGTCGACCGCGACAAGCTGCGGGTCGGCGACCGCGTCGTCGTTCCCTTCCCCATCGGCTGCGGCGCCTGCTCCGCCTGCCAGAACCAGCTGTGGTCCTGCTGCGAGAACACCAACCCCAACGCCGGCCTGGCCGAGAAGATGTTCGGCCACCCGGTCGCCGGCATCTACGGCTACTCCCATCTGACCGGCGGCTTCGCCGGTGGGCAGGCCGAGTACGCCCGCGTGGTGCTCGCCGACGTCAACCCGCTCAAGATCGAGTCCGACCTCGCCGACGAGCAGGTGCTCTTCCTCTCCGACATCCTGCCCACCGGCTACATGGGCGCCGAGATGTGCGAGATCACCGACGGCGACGTCGTCGCCGTCTGGGGCGCCGGGCCGGTCGGGCAGTTCGCGATGGACAGCGCGCGCGTGCTCGGCGCGGCGAAGGTGATCGCGATCGACGACGTCCCGTACCGGCTGGAGATGGCCGCCTCGCAGGGCTACGCGACGATCGACTACTCCGACACCGACGTCCGGTCGACCCTGCTCGAGCTGACCGGCGGCCGCGGCCCGGACAAGTGCATCGACGCCGTCGGCATGGAGGCCACCCACGGCGCCGCCCACGTGCAGCTCTACGACCGGGCCAAGCAGGCCGTCCGCTCCGAGACCGACCGGCCGCACGCCCTGCGCCAGGCGATCACGTCCTGCCGCAGCGGAGGCATCGTCTCGGTCATCGGCGTCTACGGCGGGTTCATCGACAAGTTCCCGGCCGGCTCCTGGATGAACCGCGCCCTGACCCTGAAGACCGGGCAGTGCCACGTCCAGCGGTACATGCGCCCGTTGCTCGAGCGCATCGAGCGTGGCGAGATCGATCCCACGCGGGTGATCACCCACCGCCTGCCGCTGGCCGAGGCGCCGCACGGCTACGACATCTTCAAGCACAAGCAGGATGGTTGCGAGAAGGTGGTCCTCAAGCCCTGACCGTGCCCTGCCGGTGGCCGTCGCGGGGACGGCGGACCGGCTCGATGAGCGTCTGCGGGTCCCGGGACGACTCGACGAGGAAGTCGACGAGCTTGCGGACGGCGGGGGTGGCCGGCGCCCGCCAGACCACTTCCAGGTCCCACGTCAACGCCGGAACGAGAGGTCGGACCGCAATCCCCGCGACCCCCAGGTGATCGGCGGTCCCGAGGATGCAGACCGCCACGCCCGCGCCACCGGCGACGGCGCGCAGCACGCCGTCCGGCGCGTTCAGCAGGTCGGGCTCGACGACGACCTGGTGGTGCGCGGCCCCAGCGGGGAACACGTGATCAACGACGCGGTCCCATATCCCGGCGAACGCCCCCCGCGGGAACATGATCAACACCTCGCCGGCGAGCGCGGCCACCGGCACCGTGACCGCGCTGCTCAACGCGTGGCCGAGAGGCAGCACGACGCCGAAGACGACCGAGCCCAACACCAGGCCGGCGAGATCCCGCTGCGGATAGGACCGGCTCCACACGATCGCCGCGTCCGCCCTGCCCTGGCGGACGGCCTCGAGGGCGTCGTCCCCACGGGCAGAACTCACCGACACCTCGACCCCGTCGATGGCCAGCGCGGCCAGCCGCAGCGGGCCGGCGAGGGCGAGGTCGGCCATGGTGGCCACCCGCAGGGTGAGCGGCTCCCGGGAGTCGGTCCCGGCGATGCGCGCGTCCGCCGCGGCCCGCTCCACCTCGGCCAGGATGATCCGGGCCCGCTCGACCAGGACGACGCCGGCAGAGGTCAGCCGGGCCGCTTGCGGAGTGCGTTCGAACAACGAGACCCGGAGTTCCCGTTCCAGCGCACGGATCTGCTGCGAGAGCGACGGAGCTGCGATGTGAAGTCGTTTCGCCGCCCGACTGAAGCGCCCCTCCTCGGCCACGGCCAGGAAGTAGCGCAGTTGGCGCAACTCCACCCCCTATGTCTACCGCGGAACGTTCACCGCGGAACACTGCCGTCCGCGGGCCATCCCGGCGTGTGCCAAATGACTCATGCCACCAAGGTTCCCGGTCACGGAAACACGGGTTGCTCCCCCGTCGGCGCGGTATCCACATGGCTGCAGCCCGGTTGCCCCTAGTCCAGGGGCGCCATTGTCATCGGCCGCTCCGTCGGGCCGCGCACCTCTGAGTTGGTGAAGCGACTTGACCGAAGCCCCGGCTGTCCGCCTTGCCGAGATCGCCGCCACTCCGGGACGGCTCCCTGAACGCGCGCAGGCGCTGCTGCACGAGCTGGGCCGTCACATCCCCTTCGACGCCTCGTGGATGGCGCTGGCCGAACCACTGGGCAACGGCTACTCATCCTTGGCCAGCACCTCGCTGGACCAGAGCACCATCCACTACCTCAGCGGTCGCGAGATGGCGCACGACATCGAGGTGACCGGGACCAATCGCGCCCGCCCACCACTGAGCCCGTCAGACCTCCCCTATCCCGCCCGTGACCTGCCGACGTGGGCCGAGTGCCTCATTCCCGCCGGCTACCACGAGGCCCTCGCCGTAGCGCTGTTCGTACCGGGGCAGCGCCACGTCGGGTTCCTGGCGCTGCTCTCCGCCAGCACACGGCCTCCCACGGACGCCATGCGGCGCCGCCTGGCGCAGCTGGTCCCGATCCTCGCCCGCGGCATCGACCCGATGCAGCAACTGCTCACCGCCGCACGCGTGGTCCAGGGTGCCGTGGCCGGCGTGGTGCTCTGCAGGGACGGTGGCACCGCGCCGATTCCTGGCCTTGGCGACGACGCGCTGCTCGCGGGAGGGTCGCCCGTCCTGGTCGCCGCCCGCGAGGCCATCCGGAGCGGCCAGGTGTACACGGCCTTCCTGTGGCCGCGCGGCGGCCGGCACGCGCCGGGCGGCCACGCCCGCGTGACGGTCCTGACGGGCCCAGACGACGTCTGCCGCGTGCTCCCCGGGATGGTGCTGCTCTCCGCCGCCGGCGACCTGCGCGGGCTCACGCCCCGGGAGCTGGAGGTCCTCGGGCTGGTGATCGAGGGATACGCCAACCAGGAGATCGCCCGGGCCCTCGTGGTGGCGTCGCGGACCGTGGCCGCGCACCTGGAGCACATCCTCGTCAAGCTGAGGGCCCCCTCCAGGACGCTCGCCGCCGTGCGCGCGGAGAGGGCGGGCCTCTACGTCCCGGCGGAAACGGGCGCGTCCGGCCCGCGCTGAACCTCGGCGGACGACTCACGGCCACAGCGCCGGCGGGACGTAGTGGCCGGCCCGCGCGACGCCGAGCAGCAGCGCGGGAACCGTGCCGAACCCCACCCGGTGGGCCTGTTCCTCGGCCCGCGCGGCGTCCCAGGCAACGCCGCAGCACGCGCTGATCCGCTCGTCGTCCCAGCCCTCCAACTGAGCGCCCAGGATCCGCAGCTCCACGGGTCGCAGCCCCCACGTGTCCTCGACCGGTCGGACCAGGACGAGTGCGGACAGGTGATCGGTCGACTCGTCGCGGCAGTCGAGGACGGTGATCCGGGCCAGGCCGCCGTTCGCGGGGCAGAGGAACGTGGAGCGTGCCCCCGGGCCGACCGCGCACGCGCGTGCCACGGTCAGGACCGGCGAGTCCGGAACGAGAAGCGGGTGCCGAGGCAGGCCTGGAACGGGCAGGCATCGTCCCCCGCGGGTCAGGACGACCGCCCCGAGTGCGTCACCCGTGAGCCGGCCCAGCGCCGTCAGCGACGGCAGGCGGTCGAGCGCGCGGGCCAGCAGGGGGCGCAGCCGCCCGAGGATGTCGCTGTGCTCGGGGGTCAGTACGGCCGGGTCGCCGCTGAGCAGGGTGATGAACCCGAGGTGACGGCCGTCCTCCGCGAAGACGCCCATCGCGACGGCGTTCCGGTAGCCCGCCGGTAGGAGGTACTCGCCCCACGCGAGCGTCTCCGGCAGCGGCACGGGCACGTCGCTGGCCCGGACGGCCGTTCGCCACCGGTTCATCCCGAACTGCCGCAGTTCCTCGTCCGCGTCGGGCAGAGCGAAGTACCGCGCGACGGCCTCGGTGTCCCCGTACCGGCCGACGGGGCGGTGCCGGCCGGTCTCGGGGTCGCGTACGGCGATCCACGCCGCGGCACAGGGCACCGCGCGGCGCAGCGGCTCGAGCATCGCGGCCGCTCGCTCCTCGACGGTTCCCGCGGAGCGGGCCATGCCGGCGAGCTGGAACCACAGCGGCGGCTGCCGGCCCGACGTGTTCACCGAGGGGCCGCCCCCGTGCGCCCCCTGCGGGCCTCGCCCTGCCATGCCGCCTCCTGACCGTCAGAGCCGGGCCACTCCCCGTCGGGTCTGCCTCACCGCCGGCGCCCCCCGCCTGTCTTCCCGGGCGAGGTGGTGCGTCGTGGCGATGAGCAGCCCGAGGCCGATGCAGGCGAGCACGATGTAGGCGACGCCGGTGTGGACCGTGTCCCAGGTCGCGTGCAGGCCTACGGCGACGAGGTAGACGAGGACGAAGCGCAACAGCGCTCTGGCCTGCCATCCGCGTGCGGCCGCCTCCCAGAGAGCCGCGGCGGTCAGCCCGGTCCACGCCATGTGGGCGGCCGGGGCGAAGAGCCCGCGCACGAGCAGGAGGCCGTCGACGGTCCCGAGGTCGCCGCGGGTCTGGATGAGCGTCACGAAGGCGTAGCCCATGGTCTCGAGTGCGGCGAAGCCGGCCCCGCTGGCGACGCCCAGCAGCAGCCCGTTCGCCGGGCGCCGGTACCCGACGAACAGCAGCACCGCGGCCGGGACGATCAGCTTGGCCGTCTCCTCGGCGAAGCCCACCGCCAGCGTGGGCACGCTCCCGAGGCCGACCAGGGTGTGGTACTCCCAGACACCGGCCAGCACCACCCCCACCACGCCGCCGACCAGGGCGGTGAAGGCCAGCAGCACCCCGGAGACGTCGTAGGCCAGGCGCCGGCCGTAGACGAACGCGACGAACGCGGCGGGGATCACGGCGGCGCCGAGCAGGATGAGCGCGGGCAGGAAGTTCGGGTTCCCGGTATCCACCAGGGCGCCACGCACCAGTTCGAACAGTCCGCCTCCGACCAGCAGGGTGGGCAACCACGCCCACCGCCGGGGGGCGGTTCTCCGCGCGCCGTCCGCAGGCCCGACGCTGGCCTCTGAGCCGGTGATGCTCACCTGGGTGACCTCCAGTCAGCCGCCGAGCCGGAGTTCGTGCGGGCCCCGCACGCCCGTCCCGCTGGGCGGGATCCGGTCGACGTGGTCGGCACGCATGCGGTCGAGCCACTCGGCCTCGCTGATCCGGGTCGCGGCGACCAGGTAGGCGAGCAGGACGTGGGCGTGAGTGAGCAGGGTGAGGAACAGGGCCTCGCCGGCCTCCTCCCCCGCCAGGGAACGCGCACGCTCCCGGTACTCGTCACCGGAGCGCTCGTCGACCCGATCCCCGGCGGGAGTGGCCGCCTGCATCCTGAGCAGGGAGAACGCCAGCTGGGCCAGCTGCTTCTGCGCGGCATACGAGGTCCTGAACGAGAGATCAGTGTTCCTGGTCACGCGCGATCTCCCGTCCGTCTCGACGATGAGCCCCTACCTCGTCCATTGCAGGCTCGCCTGGGCCCGGTGCGATATCGGTAGACGTGCCGATCCCCGGCCACCCGGCCGCCTCCGATTCGGTGGCCGTGCTGGTGCGGTACGTGTAAGCGGCGCGGCGGACGGCCTCGTCGCTCTCCAGGCCGGCTCCCAGAGCGCCGCCGACCGTGGCCAGGGATGACGTCAGCCACGCGACGGCGAGGTAGTCCCAGAGAGCGACCGGATGGCCGAGCTTGTCGGTCAGCAGCCGGGGGACCACGAGCAGCAGCGCGGCCAGCAGCGACAGGGTGAGCAGCGCCGCGTAGAGGGCCACCACCCCGGTGAGCACGGTCGCGCTCGTCGCGAGATTGAACAGCACCACCTGCTGACGCACCTCGCGGCGATCGGCGCGCTCCCAGAGCCGCGCGCCGAGCACCAACGTGACGGTCAGGGCCGTGGCCGACAGCACGGCCAGCGCGCCCAGCCGCCGCCACCCCAACGCGTCGGCGATCCGCCACACGTCCGGCGTGACCAGGGCAAAGGTGCCCGCCGCACCGGCCGCGACGAGGGCCCTGGAGAGGCCCCTCGCCAGTTGCCACGGCCGGTTCGCGCGCACCATGCCCAGCAGCAGGCCGAGGTGGCCGGTGAGCACCCGGGTGGTGAACAGGACCGACTGTGCCTGCTCGTCGACATCGGAGGCCAGTTCGCGCAGCCGCCGCGTGATCCGGTCCGCTCGTGCCCTGGCCGCGCGGGGGCCCGGGCCGGCGTCGCGCGCCTCGCCCAGCAGCACACCGACGAGGCGGAGCAGCGCATCGCGCGCCCGGTGCCGCAACGCGACCGTGCCCAGCGCCGGCACGGACAGGACGGCGACCCCGTGCACCGGGCTCGCGTGCGCCACGACCGGCCGCAGGGCCCCCCCGAGGGGCAGGTCGGTCAGGACGATCACGAGATCCCAGTCGCCGTCGAGCAGCCGCCTGCGGGCTGCGGCGACGATCTCGCCGTCGTCGGTCGGCGGTGCCACGAGCGCGTCGCGAACCAGCCGGAGGTGCCAGTGCACCTCCGGGTGACGGGCTCCCAGTTCCCGGCGCAGGTCCCGGGCGCACTCGGCTGTCAGGCCATCCGGCAGGTCGGGGGCGGCGACGACCCCCAGCGTGACGTGCGGCACCACCACCCCGGGGCCCGTACCGCTCGTCTCGCCCTCCGCCACGGGGGACTCGGAGTCAGACCAGCAGCCGGAACAGTTCGAAGGCCCGGTCCCAGTGTTCGGTCGTCGGGTTCGTCACGCGCTCGTCGAGGATCCGGAAGGAACGGGCCAGCGCGACGCCGAGGCCGCCGAACACCTCGATGAGCACGTCCTCGGTCTCGTCGCCGAACGTGACGTCTCCCGGCGGCCGGCGGACCGTGCCGCGCAGGAACTGGCGGAGCTCGTCGGCTTCCTCGAGCTTGCCGAACGCGCGCATCTGCTCCTGAAGCCCCGCGGTGATCGGCAGGTCCTGCGGAGCGATGACGTCCCGGCCGTTCCACCGGGCGGCGTCGCGCCCGGCGACGGCGAGGGCGTCCACGCGCTCGTCGACGAACTCCCGGAAGCGCTGCACGTCGGCCTTGTCCACGTCGACGCTGCCCGCCGCGCGGAAGAATCGCTTCAGCTCCGGAATCCCGGCCATGTCCCCTCCTCGTCCTGGTCGGTCATCGCGTGGCCGCCAAGTGCTCGTGCACCATCCGCACCGCCATCGCGCCCTCCCCGGCCGCCGAGGCGACCCGCTTCACCGAGCCACTGCGCACGTCGCCCGCTGCGAAGACGCCGGGGAGGCTGGTCTCGAGCAGCAGCGGGTCGGGACCGTGGGACTCCCCCCGGTCCGACGCCCGGCGCGCGTCCGGCCCGGTCAGCACGTAGCCACCGGAGTCCAGGGCGACCGTGTCCGGCAACCACGACGTGCTCGGCACCCCCCCGATGAACACCATGAGGTCGCGCGCGGGCAGGCATTGCCGCTCACCGGTCACCGTGTCCTTCACGACGACGGCCTCGAGGCGGCCATCCCCGCCCTCCAGGGCCTCCACCGTGGTGTGCAGGTGCACCTCGATGCGCGGGTCCTGGGTGATCCGGTCGGCGAGGTAGCGCGACATGTTCTCGTCGAGGCTGTGCTCTAGGACCACCAGGCTGACCGCGGCGGCGTGGTCGGCGAGGAAGACCGCGGCCTGGCCGCCCGAGTTGCCCCCACCCACGACCACCACCGGGTCGCCGACGCACTGCTGGGCCTCCATCGGCGTGGCCGCGTAGTACACGCAGGTGCTCTCGAACTGCTCCAGCCCGGGGACCGGGAGCCGGCGGACCCGCACGCCGGACGCGACGATCACCGTGCGGGTGGCCAGCTCACCGCCGTCGGCGAACCGCAGCACGTGGTTCCCGTCGCGCTCCTCCATCCCCACCACCTCCGACGGGACGGACCGTCGCGCCCCGAACTTCTCCACCTGCAGAGTGGCGCGCTCGGCCAGCTCGCCCCCGGAGATCCCCGAGGGAAAGCCGAGGTAGTTCTCGATGCACGACGTCCGCGCCGCCTGCCCCCCCGGCGCGACGGCGTCGAGCACCGCGGTGTCCAGGCCCTCCGAGGCGCCGTACACAGCCGCCGCGAGCCCGGCCGGGCCGGCTCCCACGACCACGAGATCGCAGATCTCCCGGCCGTCGCCGAGGTCGCGCAGGCCGAACGCCGTGGCGAGTTCGGCGGTCGAAGGGTTGCGCAGCAGCCGGTCCCGGTACAGCACGATCGGCGTGTCGTCGGGCCCGAGCCCGAGGGAGCGGAGCAGCTGCTCGGCCATCGGGTCGGTCTCCAGGTCCAGGAACCGGTGCGGCAGCCGGTTGCGGGCGGCGAACTCGCGCAGCTGCCGGGTGGCGGCCGAGTACCTGGAGCCGATGATCCGGAACCCGATGCCCTCGCCCAGCGCCAGCCAGCGCCGGACGAGGTAGGCCCGCAGCACGAGATCGCCGAACGCGTGGTCGCGCGCCGCGAGGGCGCGCAGCCGGTCGGCCGGAACCGCCAGGACCTCCCCCTGGTCGACGACGACGTCGCTCAGGAAGGCCGGCTGCGCCGTGAGGACACCGAGCTCGCCGAGAAAGCGGCCCGGCCCGTGCAGCCGGGCCACCCGCTGGTCGGGCGTCCCGAGCGCTTCGACGACGGCGACGCGGCCGGAGAGCAACACGAAGAAGGTGTCCTCCGGCTCGCCCTCGGCGGTGAGCACGTCCCCGCGCGTCGTGGGCCGACGCTCCCCCCACCCCTCGAGCTCCCGGAGGCGCGCCTCCTCGAGGCGGGGGAAGGCCCCGGACAGATCCGGCGTCTCGCCGGGCGGCACGTCGGCCAGCAGTTGCTCGACGCCGTGGCTCTTCTCGGCAGCCGTCGCCCGGGTGGTCACACCGGTGCCTCGTCGACGAAGCACCACCGCCAGTCCTCGCCCGGCTGGAACGACCGGATGATCGGATGGCCGACCAGACCGGCGTGCCGGCGGGCATGCCTGCCCGGGGACTGGTCGCAGCAGCCGACGTGCCCGCAGGTCAGGCACAGCCGCAGATGGACCCACGGCGACCCGATCCGCAGGCACTCCTCACATCCCTCGGGAGTCCGGGGCTCGACGTCGTCACGGGCGAAGGCCAGATGCGGGTCCAGCCCGAGCGGAACGGTCATCGGTCGTCGGTTCCCTTCGATCGCAGAGACTGGTCCAGCCAGTTCCGCAACGCCGGCTCCGGAGCGGCCCCGGGCTGGCGGGCGAGCACCTCGCCGTCCCGCAGGACCATCAGCGTGGGGACGGCGCGCACCTCGAACCGCTGGGAGAGCCGGGGCGCCGTGTCGACGTCGACCTTGACCAGCTTCAGCTCACCGGCACGCTCGGTGGCCAGCCGTTCGAGGACGGGACTCACCATCCGGCACGGGCCGCACCAGGTCGCCCACAGATCCACGAGCACCGGGACCGGAGCCCGCTCCGCGACCTCGGCGAAGTCGTCGTCGCCCGCGTCGGCGATCCAGGGCAGGCGCTGGTGGCAGTTGCCGCACTTCGGGATGCTGCCCGCCGCCGTCGGCACCCGGTTCTTCTTCGAGCAGTGCGGGCAGGTGACGATGCTCGTCCGCGCGGTCGCGGGGGCGCTCATGCCTGCGCTCCCACCGTCTCGTGGGTGACGACCAGCCGGTCGCCGTCCACGTCGACCCGCACGGTGGACCCCTCGATGGCCCCGTCGCGCAGCAACGCGCGGGCGACCTGGGTCTCGACCTCCCGGGCGATGAACCGGCGCAGCGGGCGGGCACCGTAGACCGGGTCGTAGCCCTCCCTGCCGATGAAGCGCTTGGCCTCCTCGGTGATCTCCACCGTGATGCTGCGCTCGGCGAGACGGACGCGGAGGTCGGCGAGCATCAGCTCGACGATGTTCTCGATCTGGCCCGGGTTGAGCGGCGTGAACAGTACGGTGTCGTCGACGCGGTTGAGGAACTCCGGCCGGAAGTGTCCTCGCAGCTCGGCCATCACGAGGTCACGTGCCTCGGGCTTGAGCTGCCCGTCGTCGGTGACGCCGTCGAGCAGGTACTGCGACCCGATGTTCGACGTCATGATGATGACGGTGTTGCGGAAGTCGACGGTGCGGCCCTGCGCGTCGGTGAGCCGGCCGTCGTCGAGGACCTGCAGCAGGGTGTTGAAGACGTCCGGGTGCGCCTTCTCGATCTCGTCGAAGAGGACGACGGCGTACGGGCGGCGGCGCACGGCCTCGGTGAGCTGCCCGCCCTCCTCGTAGCCGACGTAGCCGGGCGGGGCACCGACCAGCCGCGACACCGTGTGCCGCTCCTGGTACTCGCTCATGTCGATCCGGACGATGTTGTCCTCGGAGTCGAACAGCGCCTCGGCGAGCGCCTTGGCCAGTTCCGTCTTCCCGACGCCGGTCGGGCCGAGGAAGATGAACGAACCGGTCGGCCGGCGCGGGTCCTTGACCCCGGACCGGGCCCGGATGATCGCGTCCGCGACCGCCTGCACCGCCTCGTCCTGGCCGACGACGCGCCGGTGCAGCACCTCGTCGAGGCGCAGCAGCTTCTCCCGCTCGCCCTCGGTCAGCCGCGACACCGGGATGCCGGTCCACACCGAGACGATCTCGGCGATCTCCTCGGCGGTGACCACCTCGCGCAGCAGGCTGTGCTCGCCCTGCTTCTCGGCGAGCCGTCGCTCCTCCACCTCCAGCCTGCGTTCGAGATCGGCCAGCCGGCTGAACCGGAGCTCGGCGGCGCGGTTGAGGTCGTAGGCGCGCTCGGCCTCCTGGATCTCGTGGCGGACCTGTTCCAGTTCCGCCCGCAGGTCCTGGACACGCTTGATCGCCTGCCGCTCCGCGTTCCACTGCGCCCGCATGGCGTCCGCCTCGCCGCGCAGGTCGGCCAGTTCGCGGCGGAGCTGGTCCAGGCGGGCCAGCGAGGCGGGATCGTCCTCCTGCGCCAGCGCGGCCTCCTCGATCTCCAGCCGCATCACCCGGCGGGTGATCTCGTCGAGCTCGGCGGGCATGGAGTCGATCTCGGTGCGCAGCCGCGCGCACGCCTCGTCGACGAGGTCGATGGCCTTGTCGGGCAGGAACCGGTCGGTCAGGTAGCGATGGCTCAGGGTGGCCGCCGCGATCAGCGAGCCGTCGAGGATCCGGACGCCGTGGAACACCTCGAACCGCTCGCGCAGCCCGCGCAGGATGGAGACCGCGTCCTCGACCGACGGCTCGTCGACGAAGACGGGCTGGAAGCGGCGCTCGAGCGCGGCGTCCTTCTCGATGTACTTCCGGTACTCGGCGAGCGTGGTCGCGCCGATCATGTGCAGCTCGCCCCGGGCGAGCATGGGCTTGAGCATGTTGCCTGCGTCCATCGAGCCCTCGGTGGCACCGGCCCCGACCACGTTGTGCAGTTCGTCGATGAACAGCAGGATCCGGCCCTCGGCGGCCTTCACCTCGGTGAGCACCGCCTGGAGCCGTTCCTCGAACTCCCCGCGGTACTTCGCGCCCGCGATCAGCAGGCCCATGTCCAGGGAGAAGACGGTGCGGTCCCGCAGGCCCTCGGGAACGTCCCCGTTGAGGATCCGCTGGGCCAGCCCCTCGACGATGGCGGTCTTGCCGACACCGGGCTCACCGAGCAGCACGGGGTTGTTCTTCGACTTCCGGGACAGGATCTGGATGACGCGCCGGATCTCGGCGTCGCGTCCGATCACCGGGTCCAGGCGCCCGGACCGCGCCGACTCCACCAGATCCATGCCGTACTTCGTGAGCGCCTCGTAGGAGCCTTCCGGGGTCGCGGAGGTGACGCGCTGATTGCCACGCACCTGCGTCAGGGCGGAGAGGAAGGCATCACGGGTGACGCCGTGCCGCGCCAGCACCCGTCCGGCCCCGGTGGCCGAGCCGGTCTCCGCCAGCGCAACGAGCAGGTGCTCGACCGAGACGTACTCGTCCTTCATGCGCCTGGCCTCGCGGTCGGCGGCCTCGAGCACCTGGGCCACCCGCTGCGTGAGCGAGACCTGCCCCGGTTGAGGGGCCGTGCCGGTGGTCCGTGGCTTGCGGGAGAGTTCCCCCTCCATGTCCCTGCGCAGGGCCGCTGGGTCGGCGCCCATCGCCGAGATCAGCCGCGGCACGAGTCCCTCGGGCTGGTCGAGGAGCGCCATCAGCAGGTGCTCGACGTCGACCTCGGTGTGGCCGTGCTGGATCGCCAGGCTCTGCGCGGCGGCGAGCGCCTCCTGGGACTTCTGGGTCAGGCGGTTCAGGTCCATCGCTCACTCCGCTCGGGTGGGTCGGCGGCCGGCTGGTGGGTGGAGGTGCGTCGTCGCACCGGTTCGGTGCGCCCGCGAACGCGCAGCGCGGTCTCGAGCTCGGTGATCCGGTCGAGGAGGTCGCACACGAGTCCGAGGGCGGCGTAGTTGAGCGGCATGGCGGCGTGCAGGCGCTGCAACCGCGCGACGGCCGCCACCTGCGCCGGGCTGAACCACAGCGACTCGTCGGCGTGATGGTCGGCCGGGATCAACCCCAGCGCCCAGAACCGGCGCACCAGTTCGGGGTGAAGGCCACAGCGCCGGGCGAACTCCTCGTCGTCCAGCAGGGCGGACGACGATCTCGGGACCAGCGGGTAGCGGACCGGACTCATCGGCGTCCTCCCCGGTCGTCGGTCGTGGCGCGGCGCGGGTCGAAGGTCGACGCCGCGGCGAGTTCGGAGAAGAGCTCGCGCTCGCGATCGCCGAGCCGCGGCGGCACCATGATCTTGATCTCGGCGAACAGATCGCCCGGGTGCCCGGCCGGGTCCGGCATGCCCTGCCCACGCAGCCGGAGCCGTCGTCCGGACGAGGAGCCGGGCGGCACGGTCACCTTGTTCTCGCCCCCGGGCGTGGAGACCGGGACGGTGGCGCCGAGCGCCGCCTCCCAGGGGGCGAGCTTCAGGTCGACGTGGATGTTCCGGCCCTGCACGCGGAACAGCGGGTGCGGCAGCAGCCGCACCACCAGGTAGAGGTCTCCGGCCGGGCCGTCGCCGAACCCGCGCCCGCCCTCGCCGGCCAACCTGATCCGCCGGCCGTCGGTCACCCCGGGAGGGATGGTGACGGTGTAGCTGCGCGGGCCGTCCGGACCGTTGAGGGTGATCTCCTTGCGGCCGCCCCGGTAGGCCTCCTCGACGGTGAGCGGGAGCTCGGCCTCCTGATCCGCACCCGCAGCGCGGGCCGCACGCGCGCCTCGGCCGCGGCCGCCGAACATGCCGCCCAGGAGGTCGTCGATGTCGATGCCCTCGAAGCCCCCGCCACCGAATCCCCCGCCACCGAAGCCCGCGCCGACGTCGGGGCCGTCGCCGGTCCACGTCGTGCGGGGACCCCGACCGGCCCGGCCCCGGAATCCGCCGGCCCCGGCCCCGACCCGCTCCTCCCAGTCCTCGGGAACCCGCCGGAAGTCCTCCCCGAACCGGTCGTAGCGCTTGCGCAGCTCCGGGTCCGACAGCGCGGAGTAGGCCTCGTTGATCTCCTTGAACCGCTCCTCCGCCCCCGGATCCTTGTTCACGTCCGGATGGTTCTGCCGTGCCAGCCGCCGGTACGCCTGCTGCAGCTCCTCCTGGCCCGCGTCGCGCGACACCCCGAGAACCTCGTAGAAGTCGCGAGCCATCGGTCAGCTCTCCTGGTGCTGCGCGACGGTGACGGCCGCCGGCCGGAGCTGCCGTCCGGGGGCGCCGTAGCCCGGCCGTAGCACCGCGGCCACCGACCCGGGCGGCACCCCGGCCCCGTCGGCGTCCACGACCCCGACCACCTCGTGCCGCGCCGGATCGAACGGCACGCCGGGCTCGTCCTCCCGTCCGTAACCGAGGCCGGAGACGACGGTGAGGGCCTGTTCACGGAGGCTGCGGATGCCCTCGACGATGGATCCCGGGTCCGCCGCGGCATGTTCGAGCGCGCGATCGATGGTGTCCAGCACCGGCAGGAACGCCGACGTGACCAGCTCCCGCTCGTTCTGGCGCTCGCGCGCCACCTCCCGCGCGTATCGCTTGCGCAGGTTGTCCAGGTCGGCGGCGGCGCGCCGCCAGCGGTCCTCGGCGGCGTCGAGCGCTTGCTGGGTGGGGCCGGCCGCCGCGCCGTTCGCCGGGGCGGGCGCCGCCGGCGGAGGTCCACCCGACGCCTGGACCTCCGCCGCTCCCCCGCCGGCCCCCGGTGGACCCGGCGGCCGGTCGGGCGGCGTGTTCGCTGCGGGCTCAGCCATGAGAGAGGCTCAGCTCCGGTCGAACTGCGCGTCGATGACGTCGTCGTCGGCGGCCACCGAGCCACCGTCGGTACCGTCGCCGACGTCCGCGGCGTAGTTGGTGGAGGCCGCCTGGAGCCCGGCCAGCACCTGCTGCAGCTCGCTGGTCAGCTCGCGCACACGGTCCATCGGCGCCTGGTCGGCCACCGCCTGCCGGGCGTCGGTCACCAGCATCTCGGCACGGGCGCGCTCGTGCGGAGGTGCGGAGTCGCCGAGATCCTCCAGCCGGCGCTCCACCTGGTAGGCGATGCTGTCCAGCGCGTTGCGTGCGTCCACCTCCTGGCGCAGCTGCTCGTCGGCGGTCCGGTTGCGCTCGGCCTCCTGCAGCATGCGCTCGACCTCGGACTGGTCGAGGTTGGTGCTCTCGGAGATGGTGATGCCCTGCTCGGCGCCGGTGTCCTTGTCCCGGGCAGTGACGTTGAGGATGCCGTTGGCATCGATGTCGAACGTGACCTCGATCTGCGGCTCCCCGCGCGGCGCCGGCCGGATCCCGGTGAGCTGGAACCGGCCGAGTACCCGGTTGTCGGCCGCCCGCTCGCGCTCGCCCTGCAGCACCACGACGTCGACGGCGGGCTGGTTGTCCACCGCCGTCGAGAACGTCTCGCTGCGCCGGACCGGGATGGTGGTGTTGCGTTCGATGATCTTGGTCATCACGCCACCCATCGTCTCCAGCCCCAGCGACAGCGGCGTGACATCGAGCAGGAGGACGTCGGAGACCTCGCCCTTGAGCACCCCCGCCTGGATGGCGGCGCCGACCGCCACGACCTCGTCGGGGTTGACGGTCATGTTCGGGTCCTTGCCACCGGTGAGCCGGCGCACGAGTGCCTGCACCGCCGGGATCCGGGTGGACCCGCCGACCAGGATCACCTCGTCGATGTCGTCGGCGGCGACCTTGGCGTCCGACATGGCCTGACGGACAGGCCCCATGGTCCGCTCGACGAGATCCGCCGTGAGCTGCTCGAACTTCGAGCGCATCAGCGTCATGGTGAGGTGCTTGGGCCCGTTCGCGTCGGCGGTGACGAAGGGCAGGTTGACCTGGGTCTGCGTGACCGAGCTCAGCTCCACCTTCGCCTTCTCGGCGGCCTCGTAGAGCCGCTGCAGCGCCTGCGGGTCCTTCCGCAGGTCGATGCCGTTCTCCTTCTGGAACTCCTCGGCCAGGTGGTCGACGATCCGCCGGTCGAAGTCGTCCCCGCCCAGGTGGGTGTCGCCCGCCGTGGCCCGGACCTCGACCACACCGTCCCCCACGTCCAGGACGCTGACGTCGAAGGTCCCGCCGCCGAGGTCGAACACCAGCACCGTCTCCTGCTGACCCTTGTCCATCCCGTAGGCCAGCGCCGCGGCGGTCGGCTCGTTGATGATCCGCAGGACCTCGAGACCGGCTATCTTCCCCGCGTCCCGGGTGGCGGTCCGCTGCGCGTCGTTGAAGTAGGCCGGGACGGTGATCACCGCCTCGGTGACGCGCTCGCCGAGGTGCCGTCCGGCGTCCTCGGCGAGCTTGCGCAGGATCAGCGCGGAGATCTCCTCCGGCGCGTACAGCTTGTCCCGCACCTTGACCCGGGCGAGCCCGTTCGCATCCGGGACCACGTCATAGGTGACCTGACCGGCCTCTGCCTCGACCTCCTCGAACCGGCGGCCGATGAACCGCTTGACCGAGTAGATCGTGCCTTTGGCGTTCAGGATCGCTTGCCGGCGTGCCAGCTGGCCGACCAGTCGCTCGCCGCTGTCGGTGAAGGCCACCACGGACGGCGTCGTCCGTGAACCCTCGGCGTTCGGGATGACGGAGGCCTGCCCGCCTTCCCACGCCGCGATGACGGAGTTCGTCGTACCGAGGTCGATGCCCACTGCACGGGCCATGTCACACGCCTTTCGTTGCGGGTGGCCGAGCTAGGCGCTCGCCGGTTGTCGTGTCTGGGGTCGCCGGTGATGTGGTCGGGAGCAGCCTGGTCCGGCGCCGGTGACCGGCGGTATCGGCAGACCTGCCGATACCGGCTCACCGCCCGCTGCGCCGCAGGCAGAGCCGGGGGGCGAGGTGGGCCCCGCCCCCGGCCCGTCGGTCTCAGCCGTCTTCTCCGCCGACCGACACCGGCTGCTGGTCACCGCCCTGCCGCACCTCGATCCGGCGCGGCTGGGCCGTGGCCGACACGGGGACGGTCACGTGCAGCACCCCGTTGTGGTAGGTGGCCGCCACGTCGCCGGAGTCGAGGGCATCGCCCACCTGCAGTTGCCGCGTGTCCTGTCCCTGCGGCCGTTCGGCAACGAGGACCCTGTCGTTCTCGCCCGTATCCGGGCGACGCTCCGCCCGGATGGTGGGCACGTTCCGCTCCGAGGTGATCTCGACGCTTCCCGGGTCCACGCCGGGCCGGTCCAGCGCGACGTGGTAGCACTCCCCGCTCTGCCAGGCATCCATCGGGGTCCGCGCTCCCGACATCCGGTTGTCACGCGTGTCGCGTGGCGCTGGGCGCATCGCCTCACGCGCCGAGGGCGACGACAGGCGCCCGGCGCACCTGCCAGGCCGCCCAGAGGAAGGACACCCCGGCCGCCAGGGCGTAGATGCCGAGCACGGTCGCCAGGGCGAGGGCCCCGATCCCGGGCCAGACGAGGATGAGCAGGCCCGCCACGACCGAGAGGACGCCCGCCAGGGCCATGAGCCACCGACCGGACCCCTCCCCGCGCACGGCGGCAGCGATCTCGAGGACGCCCGTGACCACCGCCCAGGCCCCGGCCCACAGGACCAGCACCAGCACGGTGACCTCCGGCCAGAACGCCGCGGCGACGCCGGCGATCACCCCCACGACGCCGGCGAGCACGTACCACCACCGCCGGCCCCCCCGAGCTTCGACACCGCTGACGATGAGCCCGATCCCGTCCACGAACACGTAGGCGGCGAAGACGAAGGCCAGCGCCAGGATCGTGATGCCGGGCCAGACCAGCACCAGCACCCCGAAGATCACGGCGAGCAGTCCCCGGATCCCCAACAGGACGGCCAGCCGCCGGCCCAACTCCGTCCCGGCCGGCTGCGCCCGGTCCCTGTCCGAGTCGATGGCGGCGGTCGCGTTCTCATGTCCTCCGTGCATCAGTTGCTCCTCGAAGGTCGGCTCTCGCCGATCCGCACGCATCCACGGCTACTGCGGGGTCACGGTCGGCCATTCCGCTCGATGCGCTGTACCGACGACTGGAGGGGTCCGATTCCAGTCCGCCGGGCGACCGAAGGGCATCGGCAGGTCTGCCGATCTTGCGTAGCGGCTCCGGTTCGGGGTGGCGGCCCGGGTAATGCCAGGAAATGGACGGCGGAACCATCCCTCCGCAGGACGACGCACCCCTGACGGCTGCTGGTGACGGGGCCGAGATCCAGCTCCCCGACGACCCGCGCGTACCGCAGCCCGACGACGCCGATCCGACGGTGAGCAAGGAACTCGGGGGCGCGGCTCCGGCCGTCGGGCCGGGCAGCTCGGGACAGGACGCCCCGGCCCCCCGCAGTCGTCCTCGATGACGGCGAGGCCGGGCGCCCGATCGCGTCCTGGGGGCATGCCGCGTGAGCGGACGCCGGCGCGCGGCTGAGCTCGAGAGGGGGCGTCGTCCGCCCCTCAGCGTTGCGAGATCCGGTCCGGTGAGGACCCGTAGACCTGCTGATGGGCCGTCACGAACGCGCTCGGTGCGGGGAAACCCCAGCGAGCAGCGACGGCAGGCATGTTGTCGCGGTCGGCCGGATCGCTGTCCACCAGCTCCCTGTGCGCCCGGTCCAGTCGCACCCGCCTGACGTAGGCGGTCGGCGTCGAGTCCCGGTGACGCAGGAACGCCGCCTGCAGCCCGCGCGGCCCGATCCCCGCGGCAGCGGCGACGTCGCTCGCCGTCAGGTCGCGCTCGGCGTTGGCGTCGATGAAGTCGACGGCACGACGCACCACGGCGGGCGTCGCGTGGTCGGGCGGAAGACGGCGACGGGTGGCCAGCCGGGTGCTGGGGAAGGTGTCCAGGACGGCCTCGGCCAGCCGCTGGACCAGTTGCCCGGTCAGCACGGGGCCGGCCGTGGTGCGCCGGTTGCGGAGCACCGCACGCGTCACGGCCTGCACCGTGTCCTTCCAACGCTGGTCGAGGCCTGGGAGCATCGGCCGCGGCCCGGTGAACCGGAGCGCCAGGTCGTCGAGACCACTGCTCTCGACCGCGACCCGCTCGACGTCGTCCGCGTTCAGGCAGACGCAGGCGGCCTCCGTATCGGCCCACAGGATGCTCACCGGCTGGCGCGCCGGCAGGAGCACCGGCGCGCCCGGAGGGACGGCGAACTCCTCCCGGCCGAGCCGAACCAACATGGCGCCGGCCGAGGGGCGCACGACGAGCAGCACCTCCGGGGTGACGTTGTTGTCCGCGGTCGTCGAGTACCTGAGACGGGAGATCCCGATGCGGCCCGCCTGCTCGTGCACCGCCTGGAACAGGAAGCTCCTGCGGCTGTTGGTCTCCTCCGGCGCGTAGCCGGGATACGTGGTTCGAAGCCAGGCGTGCGCCACGCCCGGATCCGACGAAACCAGCATGGCCCCTCCTCGTCTCGAGCGGTCAGGACGCCCTTCGTCCAGTCGCGATGGCAGGTCGACGTCGAGACCAGCGTGGTGCCGGGAGCGGGGTGGCGGTATCGGCAGCCCTGCCGACACCGGTCGGCGGCTGGGCACCTGATCGGCACGCCGCGTCGCGGGACGTCCAGGCGCCGTCGAAGGGAACGGCCGGGGTTGCGGCCCAGCGCTACGGTCCGACGCGGGGTGGTGTGCCGTGCCGGAGATCCTGGACCGACTCCCGCGGCCGGCGGCAGCCGGCCCGCCGTCGGAAGTGCTTCACGTCGTGGCCCGCTGCCCCTTGCCGACGTTGCTCCTGGCCGTGCCATCGGGGCAGATCCTGGCCGCGAGCCCCGTGGCCGAGCAGCTGCTGTGTCCCGACGGCGATGCTGTGGTCGGGAAGAGCTTCGAGGACTTCACCGCGGACCCGCAGAGCGACGCGCTGCACATGGTCGCGGCCGGTCTGCTCGACGGCTACGAAGCACGGCGCAGCATCCGACGGGGCGGCCGGGCGGTCTCGATGACCGTGTGGATCCGCGCCGTCGACGGCGGGGAGCGCCACAGCTTCGCGCTGGCGAAGCTCCTGCCCGACGCGGCCACGCTGGGCGAGGCGCTGCGGCGACCGGAGGGCACGCGCGCGGAGGCGGTCGTCGGCTCGACCGACGCACACCTCGTCATCGACCGGATGAGCGCGGACGCCGCCGCACTGTTCGACCATCGAGCGGCCGACGTCGTGGGCCAGTCGTTGTTCCGGCTCGTCGCTGCCCCGGACGTGACTCCGCTGCTGAGGGACCTGGCGCGAAGCGTGGACACCGGCCTGGGTACCAGCCTCCAGGTTCGGGCGGAGCTGGTCGGACTCCGCACGAGCCGCTGCCAGCTGCTGCTGTTGCCGATGCAACCGCCACCGAGCTTCGCCTTCGCGCTGCTGGACGAGGAATCCGCAGACGCGCTGGCGTCCGCGGCCGGCATGCAGCAGACGTTGTGGCAGTTCGACCACGCCCTGCGGTCGGCCACCGCCTCGAGGATGGCCGCGGCCCTGCCTACGGACGCCGCACTGGGCCGTCTGTCCTCCCGGGAGCTGGAGATCGTGCTGCGGCTGATGAACGGCGACCGCGTCCCGGCGATCGCCCGCGCGCTGTTCCTGAGCCCCAGTACCGTGCGCAACCATCTGTCCAGCGTGTTCCGCAAGCTCGGGGTCGGCTCGCAGCAGGAACTCATCCACCTGCTACGAGGAACGGACACTCCGTCCGGTACGTCGTGACACTCCGTCCATGTCCACGGGCCGTCGGGACGACGATCCTCGAGGTGTGACCGGCGGACCGACCCCTGGCGAGCACGCTGCGCAGCGCGTGCCTGCCGGTCGACGGCGGCCGCCGGTCACACGTCGTGTCGGTCGATGCTCTGGAACGTCGCAGGAGTTGATGCACAGCGACCCGCGCCGACCCCTCCGGCTGTGGAACTGAGGCAACTCGAGCACTTCCTCGCCGTCGCGAAGGAGGGCTCGTTCACGCATGCCGCAGCCAGGCTCTACATGGTGCAGTCGAGCCTCTCGGCGTCCCTGCTCGCTTTGGAGCGCGAGCTCGGCACCCAGCTCTTCACGCGCGGGTCGCGTGGGGCCGAGCTCACCGAGGCCGGGCGGGCCTTCCTCGGTCACGCCCGCGCGGTGATCGCGGAGGCCGAACAGGCCCGGAACGCCGTCGCGGCGGTCGAGGGGCTGCTCCGTGGCTCGGTTCGTGTGGCGACCGTGGCCCTGCCCCGCGGCCTGGATCTGGCCGACACCATCCGCTGGTTCCGCGACGAGCACCCCGGCGTGAGTCTGCACATGCTCCCCACCTCCGCGGGCCAGGCCGCGCGACTGGTGGCCGAGGGTGAGGTCGACTTCGCCGTCGCCCCCCTTCCCCCGGGTGCGCGGCCGGCGCTCCGCTTCGACCGTCTCGCCAGCACGCCGCTCGCCGTGGCTTGTCCTGCGGGTCACCGGCTGGCCGGGGCGCACGCCGTCGACCCGCGGGAACTGCTCGACGAGTTCGTCGTCGACCTGCCCCGCGGATGGTGGGCCCGGGAGCTCTTCGACCAGATGACGGAGGAGCGTGGACTGCAGCGCCGGGTCGGCCTGGAGGTCACCGACCTGTCCTCTGTCCTCGCTCTCGTCCAGCGCGGAGTCGGCATCGCGTACGCCCCGCTCGGGTGCATCGACCGCGAGACCTTCGCCGGCATCGGCACGGCCACGCTGGCCGACGCCCCGCTCTGGGAGCTGGGCGTCGTGACCAGGGCCGACGGCCCCCGCGGCCCCGCCGCCCGGGCGTTCCTCACCGACTATCTCCAGCGGTGCCGAAGCCGGCCGGGAACCGGGTCGGCTGAGGGCCACGCCCCAGCCGCCCGGTAACTTGCCGCACCCGAGCTGTGCAGTCGGAGGGATCGTCGGTGGACGCGGAACTGTGGGGACGACGCCCGCCCCCGGTCGCCGGCCCCGGCGCCGTGACCATCGCCCGGTTCGAGCCGACCAGCCTCGCCGACCTGACGGGCTGTCGGCGGCGGATCGCCGCAGCGCTGCACGCGGAGTCGCGACCGCCGGATGCCGACGAGGGCGCGGTCGAACGGCTCCTGCTGACCCTCGAGGAGCTCGCCTCCAACGCACTGCGACATGGTGGCGCGCCCGTCCGCCTGGCGATCACCGCCTACGACACCTACTGGCTGCTCGAGGTGAGCGACGCCGCGCCCAACCGGCCGCCGACGCCGGCAGTCGGTCGCGACGCCGCCCTCGGCGGCCTCGGCCTGTATCTGGTCGCCCGTGTGACCGGTGCACACGGCTGGGTCGTCGACGGCCGACGGAAGACCACGTGGGCGCGCATCGACTACACCCGCGCCGAAGCCCCGCCCGAGGAGCGGCACGGCGTTCCTCGACCCCGCGGAGGCCCGCGGACTCCAGCCCCCGAGCACTGAGTCGACTGCGTCTTGCGGCCGTGGCCGGCGTGACTGCCGAGGATGGTCGGGCGCGCGTGGTTCTCGGCCCATGTCCGGCGGGAGGTGCCTGATCTGGTCGAGACGGAGCGCTCGGTCGCTGACATCGCGGCCGTGCGCAGACCCCGGGACCGGAGGGGATCGGTCGATCGACCGATGTCCACGCGCCGTGCCCGGTCCTAGCGTCGGAGCCGCGCTCGAACGACGGAATCCCTACGACCGGCGCCGGACGGCGCCTCCGGGAGCGGAGATGGACTACGCGACGTTCACGCGGACGACGGCCGAGCGGGCCGGCATGCCCGAGGAGACGGCGGAGCGGATCGAGCACGCCACGCTGCGGACCCTCGCCGACCGCATCAGCGGCGGCGAAGCCCAGGACCTCGCCGCGCAGCTGCCGGCCCGGCTCCAGGACGACCTGCGTCCCCCGCGCGAAGAGGCGGAGGCCTTCGGCGTCGACGAGTTCGTGCGCCGGATCGCGGAACGCGGGGACGTCGGTCCGGACGAGGCCCGGACCGGGGCCGCCGCCGTCCTGACCACGGTGCGGGAGGCGGTCACACCCGGGGAGTTCGACGACGTCCTCTCCCAGCTGCCGCAGGAATACCGGGAGCTGGTCGGGCCGATGGCCTGAACTTCCGGCGCCACCAGGCATCGGCCGACGACCGGAGAGGAGTCCGGTGATCCAGTACGCGACGTTCATCGAGGCAGCGGGAGCGCAGGCCGGCGCGGCCGACACCGGGGAGGCCCGGCGGGCGGTGGAGGCGGTGATCGCCGCCGCGGCCGCCTCGCTGGAGGAGTCCGACCGCGACCGGCTGGCCGCGGTCCTGCCCGGCTCCCTCCGGGGTGCCGCCGAGATCCGGGGCCCGGGTCTGCACCCCGAGAGCGGCGCCGCCCTGATCTCCGCGGTGACTGCCAGGTGCGGATGCCCGGCCGAGCGGGCCCGGTTCTACACCCAGGCGGTCCTGTCGACGCTGGCCGACTCCGAGCCAGAGGTGGCCGGCGTCCTCGCCCGGCGACTGCCGGACGGTGAGGAGCTGTTCTCACCGATCGACCAAGGGGTGCCGCCGCGCGGGTCCGGGGTGCCGATCGAGCTGACCCCGCGACTGCTCGAGCGGGAGGAGATCGATCGCGAGCTCGCCGCCCTGGAGGGCTGGGAAGGCGACGAACACCGGCTGCGGCGCACCGTCGTCCTCCCGCCCGAGCGCCACCGCCCCCTGCGCGACGCCGTCGCCCGCGCCGAGCAGGACATGACCCACCACGCGCACGTCGAGCAGCTGCAGGACACGGTCACCTTCGAGGTCTGGACGCATTCGCTCGACCGCGTGACCGACATGGACGTCGAGCTCGCCCGGCGGATCGACGCGGCGATCGCCGCGGTCGGGTCCCACGGCTGAGCCCCCACGAGCGCCGGACACCCACGACCACCACTCGGAAGGCGACCACCGTGACCGATCCGCTCACCCCCGAGGATGTCCTGCGGTACCTGCAGGACATCGACTATCCGGCCGGCAAGGAGGCGCTGGTCGCCGCCGCCGAGCGGGCGGGCGCCCCCGAGGCGGTGGTCCGCAGCCTCCGGGCCGTCCCGCCGGTCGACTACCGCAGCCGTGCGGAGGTGGTTCGGTCGGTTGCCGTCGACCCCGGAGCCGGCCGATCGGCGAGCCGGGCGGCCGAGCAGGCCCGCACTCGTGCCCCCAGCGGGGTGGCCGAGCACATGCGCGAGCCCCGCTAGGACCGGCGCGAGACCGGCCGGTCCTACAGGACGTCGAGCGGGACCTTGCCGGACGGCGGGGGGAAGAGCCGGTCGAGCTGGTCCAGCTCCGCCTGGCTGAAGCCGATCTCCAGCGCCGCGCGGTTCTCGATGACGTGTGCGCGGGTCGATGCCTTGGCGACGGCGAACACGTCGGGCAGCCGCAGCACCCACGCGATGGCCAGCTGGGCCGGGGTGACCCCCTTCTCCGCGGCGAGGTCCCGCACGGCCCGGTGCTCGACGAGCCGGCCGTGGTCGACGGGCGAGTACACCATCGGGGGCATGCGCCGGGCGCGGCACCAGGGGATCAGGTCGTACTCGGGGCCGCGCCGGGACAGGTTGTAGAGCACCTGGTCGGTCTGGACCCGGTTGCCGCCCGGAAGCCCGACCAGATTGTCGAGGTCGGGGACGTCGAAGTTGCTCACGCCCCAGGAACGGATGAGCCCGCGGGAGGCCAGCGACTCGAAGGCGGCGACGGTCTCCTCGACCGGGACCCGGCCGCGCCAGTGCAGCAGGTACAGGTCCAGGCGGTCGGTGCCCAGTCGGCGCAGGCTCCGCTGGCAGGCGTCCACCGTGCCCTGGCGCGTGGCGTGGTGCGGCAACACCTTGCTGACCAGGAAGACGTCGTCCCGCCGGCCGGCGATCGCCCGGCCGACGAGCTCCTCGGCGGCGCCGTCGCCGTACATCTCGGCGGTGTCGACCAGCGTCAGGCCGATGTCGATGCCGGTGCGCAGGGCATCCAGCTGGATGTCGCTCCTGCCGGGGTCCTCGCCCAGGTACCAGGTGCCCATGCCGAGGGCCGGGGCGACGGTGCCGTCGGGCAGGGTCACGGCGCGCATCGTGGATGCGGTCATGCGGGGGCTCCTCCATGGGCGGTCCTGCCGATCTCGCCCGGCTGGCGGCGACCGAGCGACCCGCCGAGCGGCACGGCGCCGTGCGCGGGGTTCCAGGACCTGGTGAAGCGGCTGCTGAATCGCCTGGAGGGGGCGTGAGGCCGGCCGGGTCAGGCGTTCGTCAGGCTGCGCAGCGGGCCGCGGTAGCGGAAGGCGCCCCGGCCGGCGACATCGGACCTGCGCACGGTGAACAGCCGGCCGGCATCGGGCTGGGCGATCCCCTCTGGATCCGGCAGTCCCTCGGCCGACGTCGTCACGACCAGGATGTCGAGATCGGGGCCGGCGAAAGTGCACCCGGACGTCTGTGTCGCCGGCACGCGCACCGCCTCCTCGGGCCGCCCCGCGGAGCTGTACCGGCGCACCTGACCACCGCCTTCCAGCGCGACCCAGAGATGGCCGGCCCGGTCGACGGTCAGGCCGGCGGGGATCGCGGGCTCGTCGACGGGAAAGTCGAGCACGACCCGCGGCCGATCCAGCGCGCCGAGGTCCACGTCGTAGTCATAGGCGGTCACCGTCCGCGCGCCGGAGTCGGCGAGGTAGAGGATGTCGTCGTCCGGCGACCAGGCGATCCCGACGGGATCGATCAGACCGGTCGCGGCGGTGCTGACCAGTCCGTCGAGGTCCACCCGATACAGGGCTCCCGGCCCGATCTCCTCGTGCGCGCGCGGGCCGGTCACGCCGGCGAAGAACCGGCCGGCGCGGTCGCAGGCGCCGCCGCACATCCGGCCGGCCCCCTCGAGGTCCAGCAGGACGCTCACCCCGCCGTCCGGGCTGAGCACGCGGAAACCGCTCCCGGCCGCCACGAGCCAGCCGGAACTCGTGGTCAGGGCCACGGCCGCGACCGGTTCACCGACCGGGCGCACCGCCACGTCGCGCACGCCGCCGGCCCCGTCGACCCGGCCCCACCGGACCTGCCCGGCGGTGTCCGCCCAGAGCAGTTCGCCGGCCCCGTCGTCCCACACCGGTCCCACCCCGCGTCGCGCGGGGCGTACCGGGGAGGGCGCGGCCT
Organism: Geodermatophilus sp. SMS 5-13; assembly: GCF_059428245.1. Taxonomy (NCBI): domain Bacteria; kingdom Bacillati; phylum Actinomycetota; class Actinomycetes; order Geodermatophilales; family Geodermatophilaceae; genus Geodermatophilus; species Geodermatophilus sp. SMS 5-13. The sequence goes on along the minus strand of NZ_CP165729.1, from coordinate 1,123,701 downwards.
CGAGAACCGCGGGGTGGGGCCGCCCGTTCGACACCTCGTCCGACGGCATGCTGTTCCCCCAGGTTGCGCTGGTCCGTCTGTGTCCCGAGCGAGCCGTTACCGGCTCAGTGCACCGGCAGCTGTCCGTTGGAGCCGGCGTGCGCCAGCGACTTCGCCACGCTCCGGGCGCCGGCGTAGACCGCCCCGGCCGCGGCGATCCACGGGCCCGCGACGATCACCGGGTCGAGCGGCTGGTGCTTGAGGTCCGTGCGGTGCTGCCCGACCCGCGACCGCAGGCCGTGATGCGTGAACTCGGCCTTCACCCCGGTCTGGGTGATCGGGTTGTCCGGGTGGAGCGTGAGGAACGACTTCAGGTGGTGCTCCCACGCATCCACCCGGTCGGCGAAGATGAGCAGCAGCCAGTGCGCCGTGCGCCCCTCGCTGTAGCGGTAGGCGTAGCGACGGATGGCACCCGAGACGCCCGACGGCGGCTGGGCGGTGCCGAAGACCGGGGTGAGCATCCCGTGCTCGACCGAGCGCTCCCGCGGATACCTCTCCGGCTGCCGCTCCGGGAACTCCCAGTGCGCGCCGGTGAAGTCCTCCTGGAACTGCAGCTTCGGCACCGACGGCCGGACCTTGGGGTCGAGGTCGACGCCCCAGCCCGGGATGCGCTTCCTCAGCTCGTCGGGCGACTCGGCGATCGGCGGCTTGTGCGGTGTGTAGGTCATCGGGCTCTCCTGTCGCTCACGCCGCGGTCGGGACGACGAGGGGCTTGATGCAGCCGTCGAGCTTGGCCGAGAAGATGTGGTACCCCTCGGCGATGTCCTCGAGGGGCACCCGGTGGGTGGCCAGCTCGCTGGGCTTGAGGTAGCCGTTGCGCACGTGCTCGAACAGCCGGGGCCACTGCCGTTTGACCGGGCACTGGTTGGTGTGGATCGTCAACCCCTTGTTCATCGCGTCGCCGAACTTGACGGCGCTGAAGAGCGGCCCGTAGGCGCCCATCACCGAGATGGTCGCGCCCTTGCGCACGGAGTCGATCGCCCAGTTCAGCGCGACCGGGGAGCCGCCGTGCAGCTTGAGCTTGGACGAGGTGACGTGCTGGATGAAGTTGCCGTCCGCCTCGGCGCCCACGCAGTCGATGGCGACGTCTGCGCCGAGGTAGTCGGTGGCCTTCTTCATCTCGAGGACGATGTCGCCGTACTCCGTGAAGTTGTAGGTCTCGGCGTGGGCGAAGGTGCGCGCCTTCTCCAGCCGGTGGTCCAGGTGGTCGATGACGATGACCCGGCCGGCCCCCATCAGCCAGGCCGACTTCGCCGCCACCAGTCCCACGGGCCCGGCGCCGAAGACGATGACGACGTCGCCCTCGACGATGTCGCCGAGCTGCGCTCCGAAGTAGCCGGTCGCCGTCATGTCGGTCAGCAGGACCGCGTCCTCGTCGGCCATCCAGTCCGGGATCTTCGACGGGCCGACGTCGGCGAACGGCACCCGCACGTACTCCGCCTGGCCGCCGTCGTAGCCCCCGGTCGTGTGCGAGTAGCCGTAGATGCCGCCGACGGCGGTGGCGTTCGGGTTGACGTTGTGGCAGTTGGAGTACAGACCGCGCGCGCAGTACCAGCAGGTGCCGCAGAAGATGTTGAACGGCACCATCACCCGGTCCCCGACCTGCACGTTCTGCACGGACGACCCCACCTCGTCGACCACACCGATGATCTCGTGGCCGAAGGTGTGACCGATCCGGGTGTCCGGAATCATCCCGTGGTAGAGGTGGAGGTCCGAGCCGCAGATCGCGGCCAGCTGCACCCGGACGATGGCGTCGTTGGGGTGCTCGATCCTCGGCCGCTCCTTCTCCTCCATCCTGACCTTGTAGGGACCTCGGTACACCATCGCTCGCAACTGATCGCCTCCTGGGGCGCGGGCCCCGAGGCTCGGGAGAGCACCACGGGGAGCCAACCGGCCGGCTCTGCTCACCGGCCCCCTGACTCTGCGCCGGCTCCCCGAAGGCGGCCACCCCACATCCGGCCTCACCGCGCGGCTCCGCCGAAAGATCGGCAGATCTACCGATGGGCCGCGCCCCCGGTCCGGCTGTGATCGGCTTCGACGTTCAGACTGCCGAGAGCGGCACCACTGCCCGGGCATGCCGGCCGGGGGCGGCGTCGGAGCTGGTGCCGGCACACTGGCGGTCGTCCTGGCCGGCCCGCCTGCTCCGCGGCCTGGCCCCCGCACGCTCGGCCTGGCGTCGGCCAGGACCGCGCCCGGCCTCGCCACCTACGCCCCGCCGGCCGCGGCGCGGGTGTTCGCGGCGGGCGGTGAGCTGCTGGACTCCCGGCTGATGGAGCGCTGATCGGGCCTGATCCGGGGGGGGCTACGAGCACGGAGCCGTGGCACACCGCCGGCGCGCTTCCGAGCGGCTGACCGCCGCGGGACTGGCCGTCAGCGTGCTCACCGCGCGCGGGCCAGGCGATCGAGGCTGATCCGCTTGTGCACCCCTTCGTCGTTGCCGATCTGACGGAGAACGTCGGCAAGGGAGTCGTACCTGCCGTACTCCGGCGCGGCCAGGGACCGGAACGGCGTGGCGTCCCACTCCGGATGCTCCGCGACGAACCGGGCGTACTCGTGCTCGGCATGGTCTTCGATGTCGGCGTTGAACCGGTAGGCCCAGGCCGGCCTCAGCACGCGCATCAGCCAGAACTGCTGGTAGACGGCGAAGGCGACCAGCTGCGGGAGGAGCCGGAAGCGCAACCAGCTCTCCCGCGTTCCCTCGGCGGCCTCCAGCTCATCGAGGATCAGCACGTGCCACTTCTCGTTGTCCTGTTCCGCCCGATCGACCTCGACGGTGTCGTGCAGCTGGCGGGCGCGGGCACTGCGCTCCCGCAACCTGCCGGCGAGGTAGTAGGCAGCCTGTTCCCAGGCCTGGTACGCGACCCGGTTGATGATCTCCAGGGCCCGGAACTTCGGCACGCTGCGACCCCGGCCGAAGACGACGTCCTCCAGCCGGAACAGCAGCCGGGCGGGGAGGCCGTACCGGAGGCCGGGCGAGTGGAGGGCCTCCTCCTGCCACTGACGGCGCTGCGCGGGGCTCAGCAGTTGCATGGCGCCGCACCGGCCGCCTTCGGCGGGTGTGGACTCCGACACGGCCGACCTCCTCTGGCTGGATCCGCGGTCGCGCCACCGGGGAGCCCGGCGCCGTGGCCGTGATCCGCCGCTCCGCCGGTGGCGGCCGCCTCCCCCAACATTTCTCGGTCGGCTGATGGACGCACTCGGTAGAACGACCAATCTCGGCGGCCGGACGGCGCCACAACGGAACCCTCGCGCAGTGAGCCGACGTGGAGCCCCAGCACCTCGACGTCCATGTGGACGCAGGTCACCACGGCCATCTCCCGGGAACCGGTGCGAGGTCAGCAGTCCGAGGGACACCCGCGGCACCGTCGCCCGCAGAACGCCCAGGGCTCCCGGGTCGAACGAGGAGACCATCAGGGGGAGGCCGTACGACTGCGGCCGGTGCCGCTGCACGGCTGGCGGGACATGCTCGATGCCGAGGGTCATCTGCTTCCCGTGGTCCGGACCGCCGGGCCGCCGGCGAGACCGCGGTCCAGCGCGGGCTCGCCGCGATCAGCTGCGTGGACCGCGGGAGCGCCCGATCGGGGCGTGAGCTCGGACCCGGCGGGTACAGCCCGGGGATGGCCGACGTCGTCGACGTCCGCCGGGACACCCCTGCTCCCGAACCCTCCCGGGCGGCCGTCCCGTCCGCCTGGGCGCCGCTGCGGCACCCTTGGTTCCGCGCTCTGTGGATCGCCCAGTTCGTGGCCAACACGGGCACCTGGGCCCAGACGGTGGGCGCGCAGTGGCTCATGGGGGATCTCGGCGGCAGCGCCCTGCAGATCGCTCTCGTGCAGACGGCGGCCACGCTGCCCGTCTTTCTCCTCGTCATTCCCGCCGGAGCGCTCGGGGACATCCTCGACCGTCGGCGGCTGCTGCTGCTCAGCCAGACGCTGATGCTGCTGGCCTCCGCCGCGCTGGCCGTGCTGACGGCGGCGGGTGGGGTGACGCCGAACCGGCTGCTCGCCCTCACCGCTGTCCTGGCGGTCGGGCAGGCGCTCGCCGCGCCCTGCTTCCAAGCGGTCCAGCCCGAACTGGTGCCCCGGGAGGAGCTCCCGCTCGCGGCGCTGCTCAACGGCGCCAACGCCAACGTCGCCCGCGCCGTCGGGCCGGCGATCGGCGGGCTGCTGGTCGCTGCGGCCGGTCCCGCCGCCGCGTTCGCGCTGAACTCCGCGTCCTTCCTCGGGGTGCTCGGAGTCCTGTACCGGTGGCCGCGACCGGTCACCCGGCGGCTGCTGGGCACCGAGAGGGTCGGCCAGGCCATCCGAGCGGGGCTGCGGTACGTCCGCAGTGCGCCCGCGTTCAGCAGCGTGCTCGCCCGTTCGGCCCTCTTCATGGTGTTCGCCAGCGGTCTCTGGGCTCTGCTGCCGGCCGTGGCCCGCGGGCCCCTGGGCATGGGGCCGAACGGGTACGGGGGGCTGCTGGTCGCGGTGGGGGCGGGGGCGGTCCTCGGCACCGCGGTGCTGCCGCGGCTGCGCGCCCGGCGGGGCCCGGGCGTGGTCGTGACCGTCGCGATGCTGGCCTACGCGGCGGCCGTGGCCGTGGTGGGCGTGCACCCCTCACCGGTGCTGGTCGTGGCCGCCCTGGTGCTGGCCGGCCTCAGCTGGATCGCCGTCCAGTCCACGCTCAACGCGACCGCCCAGTTGCTGCTCCCCACCTGGGCCCGGGCCCGGGCGCTGGCCTACTTCCAGCTCGTGTTCATGGGCGGGCAGGCGCTCGGGGCGGTGATGTGGGGCACGGTCGCGGACATCCTCGGACTGACCGCGGCGTTCCTCCTGCCGGCGGGGGGGCTGGTGCTCGCCGCGCTGCTGGGACTGCTCCTGGTGCCGCTGCAGTCCGACCACGACGTCCGGCACAGCGAACTCCCGTGGCCGCGGCCGCCGTCCCTGGACTGGGACCCGGACGCCGGGCCGGTGCTGGTCACCGTGAAGTGGCGGGTGCGGGACCCCGACGTCCCCGATTTCCTGGACGTGATGCGCGACCTCGCCCGTGCCCGGCGCCGCACCGGTGCCTTCCTGTGGGGCGTGTTCCAGGACGCCGAGGATCCCGAGCTGTTCCTGGAGACGTTCACCGTGAGCACGTGGCGTGAACACCTGCGCCAGCACGTCGAACGGGGCACGGTCGCCGACGCCGCCCTGGAGGAGCGGGCACGGGCCTACCTCGCCGAGGACCTGGCGGGCCCGACCGTGGGGCACCTCGTCTGGGCCTACGCGGTGCCCGCGGCGCGGGCCGACACCGAGCCGGACGTCGTCCCGAACGCGCTTCCCGAGCCTGCTCCGACGGCCGCACCGGCTGCGGCGGACCCGCCGTGAGGCCGGTCGGCCGTGCCCCACGTGGCCGGCGGTGAGTTCGGACGGGCTCGCCGGACAACGGGCTGGTCACGCGTCAGTCCGACCAGGAACGTGTGTCCTGCTGTCGGGGGCGGGTACCCCGCTCAGCGCTGAGCCGCCGGCCAGCTGAGAACAACTGTCTGTGGCGCGCCGGTCGGGGCTTCCCCTGCCAGGGGAAGTGCCGCCATGTGTGCGCCGTGGAGCGACAGGGGGACGACATGCCCACCAGACGCCGGCTCAAGGGCCGCACGATCGCTGCCGTGGCGGCCGACGGCTTCGAGAAGGTCGAGCTGGTCGTTCCGCTGCGAGCCCTGAAGGCGGCCGGCGCCACGGTGGACGTCGTGTCCCTACGGCGCGGACGGATCCGCGGGGTGAACCTGCACATGCCGGCAAGCCGGGTCCGCGTGGACAAGACGATCGGCGAAGCCGATCCCGGCGACTACGACGGCCTGCTGTTGCCCGGTGGATTCATCAATCCCGACCTCCTCCGGCAGTCCGCCCCGGCACGGGAGTTCGTTCGCGCGTTCGCCGCAAGTGGCCGGCCGATCGCCACCCTCTGTCATGGACCGTGGGTGCTCGCATCGGCGGGTCTCGTGGACGGACGGACCCTCACCTCCTGGCCCGGCATCCGCGACGATCTGGTGAACGCGGGTGCCACCTGGCTCGATCAGGAGCTCGTCCGGGACGGGAACCTCACCACGAGCAGGGGGCCCCAGGACATGGCCGCCTTCGTCCCCGGGATGATCGATGCCTTCGCGACGACGTCGCCCGAGCCGGCGACAGCACCGCGTCGTGAGTCCGATCGGCAACGCGAGGCCCCCGTCGGCTGGGCCATCGCCGCGCTGCGCTGGTCGCCGAAACCGTCGGCCGCCGCCGTTGTGGGCATCGGCGTGGCCGCTGCCGCCCAGCGGGCCCTGCGTGGCCCGGCCGCGCAGAGCTGGAGGACCCGCGCAGCGGGTCGTGCCGGGTGATGTCCGCGGTCGCGGCGGCCTGACCGACCGCCTCCACGGCGACGCCCGCCAGCCGTGTCGCTGGCACCGTTAGCCGGTACCTCCGGACACTGCGGTTTTTCCTCACCGGGTACGGGACTACTCCGGCCGTTTCCGCGGTAACCGGGCACGCGGGGTCCGGAGTCGGCACCGTTGAACAGACAGCGTGCTCGCTGACCTGCGCCCCTGGAGCGCCCATGGACGAGGCCGCGTGCCTTGAACTGGCCGAGGTCGCCGCCTCGACCAGTCCTCTTCCCCAACGCTCGCGGGAGATGTTGCAGAACCTCCGCCGCCTCGTGCCCTTCGACGCCGCGTGGCTGGCCCTCGCCGACCCGACGAACAGCAGCTACACCGCCCTGGCCGGCGCCGACCTCGACCACGGCACCCTGCAGTACCTGAGTAGTCCCAAGATGGCGCACGACATCGAGGTGACAGGGACCGACCGTGCCCGCCCTCCGCTGAGCCCGTCCGACCTGCCATACCCGGCCGGAGACCTGCCGACATGGGCGGAGTGCCTCATCCCCGCCGGCATCCACGAAGCTCTGGCCGTTGCACTGTTCGACAGCGGCCGGCGCCACGTCGGGTTCCTCGCGCTGCTCTACGGCAGCCAGGAGCCACCGTCCTCCGTCGCGCGGCGCCGGTTGCACCAGCTCACCCTTGTTCTGGCACGTGGGATCGACCCGTTGCGCTCGCTGGCCGCGGCAGCGCGGGTGGTGCGGGGGGCCACCGCCGGTGCGGTGTTGTGCCGCGACAGCGCCACCCGGCCGCTCCCCGGCCTCGACGGCGACGCACTGCTCGCCCAAGGATCGCCCGTCGTCGCCATCGCCGGCTCGTACATCGACGACGGCCAGGTCTTCGCATCCTTCCTCTGGCCGCGCGGAGGCCGCCATGCCCCGGACGGGCACGTCCGCGTGACCGTCCTGGCCAGTCCCGGGGAGGCACCGGCACGCCTGCTCGGAGCCGTGGTCCTCTCCCCCGTGACCGACCTGCGGGGGCTGACGCCGCGCGAACTGGAGGTGCTCGGGTTGCTCATCGACGGGTGTTCCAACCAGCAGATCGCCCGCGCGCTGGTCGTGACGCCGCGAACCGTCGCTGCCCACCTCGAGCACATCCTCGTCAAGCTCGATGCGCCCTCGCGGACGCTCGCCGCGGTGCGGGCCGAGCGCGAAGGCCTCTACGTGCCTCTGTCCGCGTCGCCCTGCCGGACCTGAATAGGTCGTTCTGCCGATGGTGCTGCCCACTCGGCATCGGTTACATGGGGCGCCCGGGCGCTCCACGAGGTCGCCAGGTCGAGCCCGTCCGCACGAGCGCATCCGTCCTCACGGAGGGGAGACCATGACCGAGCACGAGTCGTCCACCCAGGCGGCGGGGCCGCGGGCCTTCCGCGCATGAGCTGGCTGCGGGTCCAGCGCTTCGTCCGCACCAGCCTCTGGCTGCTGCCGCTCGGCTGCCTTGCCGTGGGCGCCCTCCTCGCAGTCGGCACGCTCGCCGTGGACCGGGCGACGGACTACCGGCTCGTGCCGCAGAGCCTGACCGGGACGCCGTCCGACGCCCAGACGATCCTGTCCTCGTTCGCCACCGCGATGGTGTCGCTGACCACCCTCGTCCTGACGGTCACCCTGGTCGCGGTCCAGCTGGCGATGGGCCAGTTCTCACCCCGCATCGTGGGGGCGCTGCTCACCGACCGGTGGAGCCAGATGGCGATCGGCTTGTTCGGCGGCAGCTTCCTGGTCGCGGTGCTGACCCTCCGCGAGATCCGGGGCTCAGACACCGGCACCGTGCCCGGACTGTCGATGCTGCTGTCCTACGTCCTGATGCTCGCCAGCATCGTCGTGCTCGTCCTGTTCGTGCACCACGCCGGCCAGGGCCTGCGGGTCGCCGGGCTGATCGACCTCGTCGGCGACCGCAGCCGCGAGTTCATCGTCCGCGAGCACGGAGACTCGCCCGTCGTCACCGCCGGACCGGACGAGATGGTCGCCGCCGAGCCCGGCAACGTGATCCGCGTCGACCGCCCCGCCCTGGTCGCCGCAGCCCGGCAGGCGGACTGCGTGCTGGAGCTGGTCCCCGTCGTCGGGGACTTCGTCGTCGGCGGTGCGCCGCTGTTCCGGGTGCATCCGGGCACCCGGTCGTCGGTGAGCGAGGACGGGGGCCCGGCCCATCGGTTGCAGGCCACCGACATCACCCGCCACCTCCTGCTGGGCCCGGAACGCGTGCACACCGAGGACCTGGCCTACGGCTTCCGCAAGCTCGTCGACATCGCCGTGCGATCGATCGCACAGCCGTTCAACGACCCCACGACGGCCGTCCAGGCGCTGCACCGGCTGCACGACCTGCTGCGCCAGATCTCCGCCCGCCCCCTCCCCTGCGGGGAACACCGCGACGAGGACGGCGTGGTTCGCCTGATCGAGCGGACCGTCAGCTGGGACGGCTACGTCCGGCTGGCCTTCGACGAGATCCGCCTCGCCGGGGCGTCGGAGCCGCAGGTGACCCGGAAGCTGTGCGCGGCCCTGGCCGATCTCAAGAGCGTGGCACCGCCCGACCGACAGGAACCGCTGGACCGCCAGCTCCGACTGCTGGACGCCGCCGTCCGACGCGCCCACGAGGACGAGGAGGACGTCCTCGCAGCGCTCACACCGGACACCGAGGGCATCGGATCCGGCGCCGACGTCACCGCCGCTCCACCACCTCGGTCCCCTGCCGGACAGTCGTGAAGGCCGAATGCCGTCCTACCCATCATCGGACCTGCCCGCCCTCGCTTCCTCCCTGCGGGAGAGCTGAGGGGGGCGACGGCGGCGTGGGCGCGGACCGTCAGCCGCGGATCACGTGAGCGTGGTCGGCGGCGAAGTCGGCGAAGGAGCGGGGCGCACGGCCCAGCAGGTCCTCGATCGTCGTCGTCACGAAGCTGCTGCCGCCGGCCCGGTAGAAGCCGCGGCCGTAGATCGAGGCGAACTCGACGGCGACCCACTCCGGCCAGCCGGTCGCGACGAGGTGGGCCTCGTACTCGTCAGCGGTCAGGTCCACGTACTCGATCCGCCGGCCGAGCGCCTCGCTGAGCACGTCGGCCATCTCCGTGTAGGTCACCGCGGCCGGTCCGGTCAGCTCGTAGACCCGGTTCTCGTGCCCCGGGTCGGTCAGGACGATGGCGACCACCTCACCGATGTCCCGGGTGTCGAGCTTGGCCACCCGGGCATCGCCGAGCGGGGCGTAGAACCGGCCCTCGTCTCGCAGGGACGGGACGTCGAGCAGGAGCACGTTCTGGAAGAAGGAGCTGGGGCGGATGTGCGTCCAGGCCATCCCCGACCGCTCGACGTCCTGCTCGCCCTTCCAGTGGAAGCTCAGGCTCATCGAGGGCTCGTCGGCAGCGACCCCGATCGCGGACATCTTCACGAAGTGCCGGACACCGGCGTCGGCCGCCAGCGCCACGGTTGCCGACTGCACGACGTCCCAGCCCGGGAGGGTAGGCGGGACGTAGTAGACCTTGTCGACGTCCGCGAGCGCGGGCGCCAGCGTCTCCGGCACCGAGGAGTCGCCCGCGACCACCTCGGCGCCTGCGAGCGCGGGCAGTGTGCGGGCCCGCTCGGGATCACGGGTGGCCACGCGCACCTCCGCGCCACGCCGCAGCAGCTGCTGCACCGCCTCGCTGCCGGTGCCGCCGGTGCCGCCGATGACCAGGACGCGCGGGGTCGTCGTCATTGACCGTCCCTTCGAGGAGTGCCGGCGGGCCGCAGCACGCAGGCAGGAGCGACGAGGTGGGGACTCAGGCCGCGCGGAGCACGTCGGCGTGCTCCCGGGCCCAGTCGGCGAACGACCGGGGCGGCCGCCCGAGGAGGTCCTCGACCGTGCTGGTGACACGGGCACTGGCGCCGGCTCGCTGCTTGCCGCGCCCGTAGAGGGTCGCGAACTCCTCGGCCAGCCACTGCGGGACGCCGACCGAGCTCAGCAGAGCGGCGTAGTCGTCCGGCGGCATGTCCACGTACCGGATCTCGCGCTCGAGCGCACGGCTGAGTTCGGCCGCGATGTCGTCGTAGGTCAGCGGGTCGGGCCCGGTGAGCTCGTAGGTCCGGTTCTCGTGACCCGGCTCGCTGAGCACCGTCGCCACCACCTCGCCGATGTCGCGGGCGTCGACCTTGGCGAACCGGGCATCGCCCACGCAGGAGTAGAAGGCGGACTGGGCCTTGATCGCCGGGGCGTCGAGCAGCAGCACGTTCTGGAAGAAGGAGTTCGCCCGGATGTGGGTGAACGCGATCCCCAGACGCTCGATCTCCTGCTCGCCGCGGTGGTGGAAACGCAGGATCAACGACGGCTCGGTGGGGTCGGCCTCGAAGACCGAGAGCTTGACCACGTGCCGCACACCTGCAGCGGCCGCCATGTCGATCATCGCGGACTGCGTCTCGTCCCAGCCCGGGTGCGTGGGCGGGACCAGGTAGAGCTTCTCGACGTCCCGGAAGGCCTCGGCCAGCGTCTCCGGCCGGGAGGAGTCGCCGGCCACGAACTCTGCACCCCGCAGCGCCGGGTTCTCCGCCGCTCGCGACGGGTCGCGGGTGACGACCCGCACCGGGAGGCCCCGCCGCACGAGATGGCGGACCGCCTCGCTGCCGGTGGCTCCGGTGCCGCCGATCACCAGGATCCGACTGTCGCTCACGCGTCGAGCTCCTTGAGCTCGTTGTAGGTGACCCGCTGCTCCCACGGAACCCAGGCATCGATCGTGTCGGCCGTGATCATGCGGCCGATCGGGCTGACGAAGACCTGGCCGTCCAGCGGCTCGCCGTGCACCAGGTGCCGGGCGAGTAGGTCGCCGACGGTCGTACCGATGCCCGGGATGTCGGGGTCCCAGGTGCCGTGGTGGACGCCGCGGCGGATGAGGTCGACCGCCTTCGGGGTGCCGTTGCGGGAGACCATCGTGACCTCGCCGAGCCGACCGGCCTCCTCGAGCGCCTGGACGGCGCCGAGCATGGTTTCGTCGTTGTACGGGATGAGCCCGTCGAGCTTCGGGAAGTCGGCGAGGATGTTCGCCGTCTTCTCCCGGCCGCCCTCGGCGACATCGGTGATGTTCTTGTAGCGCGGGTCCTCGGGGTCGTTGACCAGCCGCAGCCCCGCCCACTGCACGCCGTGGGTGATGCCGAGCATGAGCTCGATGTCGTCGACGACGTCCGGGCCGCCGACGACGGCCACCTCGGCCCCGGGGTGCAGCATCCCGGCCAGGGACTCGGCCATGTAGACGCCGTGGTTGAAGTTGGGGTAGACGACCGAGGCGTCCACCGGGTACCGCGGCTTCTCGAGGGTGACGACCGTGACGCCCTTGCCGCGGGCGTAGGCGACCGCCTCGGCGGGCTCCGCCGCGTCGATCACCCAGACCACGATGGCGTCGACCCCGGCGTCCGCGCCGGCCCGAACCGCCCGGCCGTAGCCCTCGATCCAGTTCTCCCCGCGGAAGTCCGGGAAGCTCAGCCGGCACTCGATGCCGTCGGCGGCGAGCCGGCTCTCCAGGCCGTGGCCCAGCGCGTCCACGGCCTGGTTCGACCCGTAGGCCATGGGACTGACGAACAACACGCGCACTTGTCTGCTCCTTCGTCGCAAGCCGGCTCGGGCGCGGCTTCAGTCCAGGCCGTGGACCAGCGGGCGCCAGGCCACCCGCTGCTCCCACGGCTGCCAGGTGCCGAGGTTCCCGGCGTGCACCATCCGGCCGACGGGGCTCATCGCCAGCTCCCCCGGTGCGGCGTCGCCGGTCACGACCCGGGCGGCGAGCGCACCCGCGGCCCAGCCGATGCCCGTGGGCTCGATGTCCCAGGTGCCCGAGGTGAGGCCGTCCCGGACGGCCTGGACGGCCTTCGGGGCGGCGTTGCGGGACACCATCGGCAGCCGGCCCCAGCGCGGGTCGCCCTCCAGCGCCCGCAACGCACCCAGCATCGATTCGTCGTTGTAGGGCACCAGCGCGGTGATCTCGGGGTGCTCCGCCAGCAGCCGGACCGCGACCTCGTGACCGCCGTCGGCGACGTCGGTCATGTTGCGCCACTCGTCCAGGCCCGGATCGTTGACGACCGGGATCCCGGCCCGGCGGAAGCCGAAGAGCAGGCCGGCGACCTCCTCGTTGTCGTCCGGCGTCCCGGGGCCGCCGATGATCCCGATCCGGTCCTCGCCGGTCAGCCGGGCGGCGAGCCAGCCGGCCATGAACAGCCCCTGGTTGAAGTTCGGGTAGACGACCGCTCCGTCGACCTCGAAGTCGGGGCGGACCAGCGAGACCAACCGCACGCCGGCCGCACGGACCCGGGCGGCGGCCTCGGCCGGCTGGGCGGGATCGAGGGCGTACATCACGATGGCGTCGACGCCGGCCTTGATCCCGGCATCGAAGGCGTCCGCGGTCTGCTGTCCGATGTCGGGCAGGCGGAAGTCCGTCGTCAGGACCCGGGTCTCGCCGCCGGCCTGCCGCACCGCGGCGTCCAACCCGTATGCCAGCGCGTCGATGGCCGGGTTACCACCCTCGGGAAGGGGGTTCACGTAGAGGACGCGCATACGGGCTTCCTTCCTCGGTGGACGGGGTGCCGGTGCACGGCTGAGCGGCCCGGACGCTAGGGCCGCGTTCGTTCGAAAGTCAATAGTTCGCGGTCGCTCCGGGTCGAAGTGAGCCCGGTTGGCACGAATAGCCGTCGATATCCGTCTCAGGCATGCCAGCGAGCGGTCAGACCAGTGATGCGACCTGGAGCGTGACCTCGACGTTGCCCCGGGTGGCCCGGGAGTACGGGCACATCTGGTGCGCCGCCTCCAGCAGCTCCCCGGCCTGCCCTGCATCGACCGAGGAGGGGAAGTCGACCACCAGGGTGACGGCCAGGTCGGACACACCGCTCTCGTGGGCCAGCCCGACCTGCGCGGTCACCTCGAGCCCGGTCACGTCGAGGCCGCGCTGACCGGCGAGGTGCTGCACGGTGGAGGAGAAGCACGCGGCGTAACCGGCAGCGAACAGCTGCTCGGGATTGGTCCGGTCGCCACCCGGTCCACCGAGCTCCACAGGCGTGGCCAGGTCGAGGTCGAGGACGCCGTCGTCGCTGACCACCTCGCCGTCGCGGCCGCCGCGGGCGGTTGCTGCCGTGGAGTAGAGGATGCGCACGTGGCTCTCCCGGATCGCAGGCGCCCCCCGAACGGGAACGACTTTCGAACCCGAACATAGGTTGCGAGTCCGGATACAGCAAGAACCTTCCTGCTTGGCGCCGGGATACGACCCTCACGCCGTTGCGTTGACAGCCGCTAACCTGCGCACCATGGCATGGGTCGCGCTGGTGGTCTCGGGCTTGTTCGAGACGGTCTGGGCCGCCGCGCTGGCGGAGTCGAAGGGCTTCTCGCGCCCGATCCCCGTGACGATCTGGGCCGCGGGGATGGTCGTGAGCATGGCCGGGCTGGCCTACGCCCTCCGCGAGATCCCCGTCGGCACCGGCTACACCGTCTGGGTCGGCATCGGCGCCGTCGGGACGGCGATCTACGGCATGGTCGCGCTCTCCGAGCCGGCGACCGTCCTGCGCCTGCTCTGCCTGATGCTCATCGTCAGCGGTGTCGTCGGGCTGAAACTGCTGCACTGAGTCGCCGGCCGACGCCGGCGCTCCGGGAAACCGGTGCTTGACACACCTCTCGGACGTCGCCACGATGCCGCTACCAAAACGCTTTGGCATGTCCTGCATCACACCCGCGGAGCCTCGGCGTCCCGATCCGACGCGGTCTCCGCAGGGTCCGCGCCCGTGGCCGACGTCCGCCTCGGCGCTCCGCTCCACCCCTGAACCGCCCGGCCGGCCGACGACTGCCTGTCCTCGGCCGGCGAGAACCTGGAGGTACCCGTGCACGACTCCGACGCCCGGACCGAGGCCGCGAACCGCGACGCGGTGCAGCGGCTCTTCGACGGGGAGCCCCGGCTGGTGGACGTCCGGCCGGCGATCGACGCGCTGCCCGGGATGACCAGGGACACCGTCCTCACCTCCGGCCCGCCGCTCCCCTGGTCCGAGTACACCGGCGGGCAGCGCCAGGCCATCCTCGGCGGCGTCGTCTACGAGGGGCTCGCCCCCGACCTGGAGGGGGCCGAGAAGGCCCTCGCCAACGGCGACGTCCGGGTGGCCGGCTGCCACGACTTCGCCACCGTCGGCTCGCTGGCCGGCGTCACCACCGCCTCGATGCCGGTGCTCGTCGTCGAGGACCGCAACAGCGGCCACCGCGGGCACTGCACGCTCTTCGAGGGCGAGACCAAGGCCCGGCTCAACTACGGGCTCTACAACCAGGACGTCCAGCAGAACCTGGAGTTCCTGGCCGACGTGATCGGCCCGACGCTGGGCGAGGTCGTCCGGTCCGTCGAGGGCGGCATCCCGCTGCGGCCGCTGATCGAGCGGGCCCTGCGGCAGGGCGACGAACTGCACAGCCGTAACACGGCCGCATCGCTGCTGTTCCTGCGCGAGATCGTGCCGGCCCTGCTCGACCTGGCATCACCCCACGCACGCGCGCTCACCGACTACATGACCTCGGGGGACTACTTCTTCCTGCGCTTGTCGATGGCCGCGTCGAAGTCGATGGCCGACCGCGCCTACGACGTCCCGGGCTCCTCCGTCGTCACCGCGATGGCGTTCTCCTGCCGGGAGTTCGGCATCCGGGTGGCCGGGCTCGGGACGCGCTGGTTCCGCGGCCCGCTGCCCACCCCGGAGACCCACCAACTCTTCCCCGGGTTCACTGCCGACGACATCGAGGTCATGGGCGGCGAGAGCCCGATCACCGAGGTCAACGGCCTGGGCGGGCTGGCCCAGGCCGCGGCGTTCCCGCTGCAGGCCTACCAGGGCGGCACGCCCCAGCGGATGGTCGAGCGCAACCTCGAGATGTACGAGATCACCGTCGCCGAGCACCCGACGTTCCGCATCCCGTTCCTGGAGTACCGCGGCACTCCGGCCGGCATCGACGCCCGGCGCGTGGCCGCCACCGGCATCACCCCGGTCATGGACGTCGGCATCGCCGGGCGGGCCGGCGGTCAGATCGGTGCCGGTTGCTTCCGCGCGCCGCTCCAGCCCTTCCTCGATGCCGCCGCGGCCCTCGACGCCACCGCTTGACCCCGCATCCCATCCACTCCCCCGCACATCTGCGCAGAGCACCGACAGGAGAAACCACATGGACACCGTCAACGAGATCAGCGACGAGCACCGCAGGCTCGCCGAGGACCTGGCCGGGCAGGGCGTGAAGTACGCCCTCGCCAGCTGGATCGACGTCCTGGGCCGCCCGAAGTCCAAGACCGTCCCGATCGACCACCTGCCCAACCTGCTGGCCGGGTCGGAGCGGTACACGCCCCGCGGCATGGGCGGCATCGGCGTCATGGACCCGGTCGAGGACGAGGTCGCCGGCATCCCGGACCTCTCCAGCCTGAAGATCCTCCCCTGGGACCGGCGGGTCGCCTGGATGGTCGCGGACATGTCGTGGGGTGGCCGCGAGCCGTACGCGCTCTGCCCGCGCTCGATCCTGAAGAAGCAGGTCGCGGCGGCGGCCGAGCTCGGCTTCGTCGCCCAGCTCGGCGTCGAGCCGGAGTTCTACGCCTTCAAGCCCGAGTCGCTGCACGAGGACAGCCGCCAGCTCAAGCCGATGGCGCTGTCCGGCGAGATCAAGCCGTCGCCGGCCTACGACGTCGAGACCACCGTCGACTCGCTGCCCTTCCTCGACAAGATGGCCAGCTACATGGCCGAGCTCGACTTCGGGCTGTTCAGCTTCGACGCCGAGGGCGGCGAGGGCCAGTACGAGTTCGACTTCGCGCACGCCCCGGTGCTGCAGTCGGCCGACCGGCTGACGCTGTTCCGCTTCATGGCTCGGCAGGCGGCCAAGGAGTGCGGCCTGCTGGTCACCTTCATGCCGAAGCCTTTTGCTGATCTCTGGGGCTCCGGCGCGCACTTCAACATGAGCCTCGAGGACGCCGACACCGGGAACAACGTCTTCCGCGAGGGCACCGGCAACGAGGCCTGGACCAAGCTCGCCTACGCGTTCGTCGGCGGCGTCCTCAAGCACGCCCGCGCGCTGACCGCCCTGGCCAACCCGACGACGAACTCCTACCGGCGGCTGGTCCCCCGGCTGGCCGACGGCCAGATCTCGTGGGCGCCCACGAAGATCAGCTACGGCTACAACAACCGCTCCTGCATGCTGCGGCTGCCGGCCAACCGTCCGGCGCTCGAGAACCGCGCAGTGGACAGCTCGGCGAACACCTACCTGACCGCCGCCTACATGCTGGCCGCCGGCCTGGACGGGATCCGCAACAACATCGACCCGGGCGAGGCGCGCGACGACCTCTCCTACATGGCCCAGGTCGACAGCCTGCCGCGCAGCCTGCTGGAGGCGGTCGAGGCGTTCGAGGCCGACCCGCTCACCCACGAGGTGTTCCACCCCAACTTCATCCGCGAGTACGCCGAGATGAAGGTCGCCGAGTGGGATCGCGCCAACCTCGAGGTCACCGATCGCGAGCGCGCGGCCTACCTGCTGAACCTGTGACCGTCGTCGGCATAGTGGCGGGGTACGCGGACGGGGCGCTCTCCCTCCTGCGGGCGTACGTCGACGCCGTGCTCGCCGCGGGCGGCACCCCGGTGGTGCTGCCCGCGGCCTTCGGGCCGGGCGACGACCGCCTGGAGGAGTCGCTGCACCCGGTCGAGGCGCTCCTGCTGACCGGCGGCGGGGACATCTCCCCCGAGCGCTACGGCGCCCGGCCCAGCACCACGCTGGACCACGTCGACCCCGTGCGGGACGACATGGAGCTGCGGGCGCTGGCGTGGGCCGAGCGGACCGGCGTCCGGGTGTTCGGCATCTGCCGGGGCGCGCAGCTCATGGCGGTGGCGCACGGCGGCAGCCTGTTCCAGGACCTGCCGGCAGCGGGCTTCGACGCGCACGTCGACATCCGGCACGACCGGGGCTACGCGACGCTCCGGCACGGGCTCAAGGCCGAGCCGGAGACCCTCACCAGCGTCGTGCTCGGCGACCTGGACGAGGTCAACACCCACCACCACCAGGCGGTCCGGTCCCCCGGTGAGGGGCTGACCGCCACCGCGTGGAGCTCCGACGGCGTGATCGAGGCGATCGAGGGTCCCGACCTGCTCGGCGTGCAGTGGCACCCCGAGACCCTCTGCGCCACCGATCCCCGGCACCTACGTCCCTTCCAGTGGCTCGTCAACGGAGAACAGGGGTTGCGCACGTGAACGGAGACAGCAGCACCGCAGCACCGCCCGCCGTCAAGGACCAGGTCGGGAGGATCGAGCAGTACGGCGTCGAGTACATCCCCGAGGGCGAGCGGCGATCCGGGCCGAAGAACATCCGGGCCATCCTCTTCGGCGGCAGCCTGACCTTCAGCCTGATCATCATCGGCTGGTTCCCGATCAGCTTCGGGCTCAGCTGGTGGCAGGCCGCGAGCTCCGTGGCGGTGGGGTCCGCGTTCGGCGCGGCTCTGCTGGCGCCGATGGGCCTGATGGGACCCCGCACCGGCACCAACAACCCGGTCTCCAGCGGCGCCTACTTCGGCGTCGCCGGGCGGCTCATCGGCTCGTTCCTGGAGGCGACGGCGTCGCTCGCCTTCGCCGCGCTCAGCATCTGGACCGGGGGCGACGCGCTGGCCGGCGCGCTGCAGGCCTTCTTCGGGATCGAGGACGACACGGTGCCGCGGCTGGTGGCCTACGGCGTCCTGTCGGTGATCGTCACGGTCGTGTCGATCCTCGGGCACGCCAACATGGTCGCCGCGCAACGGTTCATGCTCCCCACGGCCGGCCTGGTCATGGTGGTCGGGCTGGTCGTGTACGGGCGCGACTTCGACGCCTCCTACGCCGGGACAGGGGAGTACGCGCTCGGCGCGGCCCTGCCCACCTGGGTGCTCTCGGCGCTGATCTGCGGCTCGACCGTCGCCTCGTACGGCGCCTACGCCGGCGACTGGACCCGGCACATCTCCACGAAGCTGCACACCAACGGGTCCATCGTGCGGTCGCTGTTCCTGGGCGGTCTGTTCGGGATGGGCGGCCCGTTCATGTGGGGCACCTTCACCTCTGCGGCCATGTTCTCCGCCGGCACCGCGGACGCCGGGACGCCGTACGTGCTCGCCCTCGTCGACGCCGCCCCGCTGTGGTTCGTCCCGGGCCTGATCTACATGGGTCTGGCCTCGGGGACGGCGCAAGCGGTGATCAACACCTACGGCACCGGCCTGGACACCTCCGCGATCATCCCGAAGCTCAACCGGGTCCAAGCCACCCTGCTGGCCTGCGTCCTGGCCACGGCGCTGGTGTACATCGGCGAGTTCAGCCAGGGCATCGAGGACGGCGTCAGCGTGTTCCTCACCCTGCTGGCCAGCTTCTCCATCCCGTGGATCGTGATGGTGACGATCGGCCACCTGCGCCGGAAGGGCTGGTACGACGTCGACGCCCTGCAGGTCTTCAACCGGGGCGAGAAGGGCGGCATCTACTGGTTCCGGCACGGGTTCCACCTGCCGGCCATGACGGTGTGGGGCCTGGCCACCGCGGCGGGGCTGCTCTGCTCCGCCAACACCTGGTTCGTCGGCCCCGGCGCCGACCTGCTCGGGGGCACCGACGTCGGCTTCCTGGTCGCCGGGATCGTCGCCGCGGTGCTCTACCCGCTCGCGCTCCGGCTGTTCCCGGAGCCGCCCGAGGTGTTCGGCCCGGCGGACGACTCGTCCGCCGGCCGCGCAGCCTGGCCGCAGCCGGCGAGCGAGACGGAGCTGGTGTGATCGGCGCCGCCCCGGCCGGCCCCGCCGCGCGGACGTCCGCGCGGCGGGGCCGGCCCCGTCCCGGGACGCCGCGGTGAGGGTCCTCGTCCTCAAGGCCAGCCCGCGCCGCGACGGCAACTCGGCCCTGCTCGCCGACGCCGCGGCCGCTGGTGCCCGGGAGGCCGGGCACGAGGTCACCGTCCTGCACCTGGACGACTTCGTGGAGGGAATGCTGCGCGACTGCCGCACCTGCCGGCGCGACGACGGCGCCTGCGGTATCCCCGACGGCTACGAGCGGCTGCTGACCGAGCACCTGGTCCCCGCCGACGCCCTCGTGCTGGCGACCCCTCTCTACTGGTACGGGATGAGCGCGCGGCTCAAGAGCACGGTGGACCGGCTCTTCTGCTTCATGTCGGAGGGCTATCCGGGCTCCGCCGCCGTGCTGGCCGGGCTGCCCGGCAAGCGGATCGCCGTGCTCATCGCCTGCGAGGAGAGTTACCGCGGCGCGACGCTGGGCCTGCAGGCGCAGTTCCAGGAGCTGACCCGGTATCTCCGGCAGGACCTGGTCGGCGTCGTCGTCGGCATCGGCAACAGCCGTGGTGACGTCCGGCACGACCCCGGCGACCCGCTGGGGGCCGCCGCCGACCTGGGCCGGCGGCTCGTCGACCTCCGGGTCACCGACTACCGGTTCGACACGCCTCGCGACCAGGCCGTCTGGTCGGCCGGCTGACGCAGGGTCGAGCCCCGCGCGCACAGCTCCACGGGGACGGCGACGTCGTGCGGGGCCGCCCGGGTGTCCTCGACGAGGTCGAGCAGGGCGCCGGCGGCCGCCCGGCCGATGTCGCGGGGGTTGAGGAACGTTCCGGTGACCTGCGGAGAGGTCAGCTGGAGCACCGAACTGTCGACGGCGCTGCAGACCCCGAGCTCCTCGGGCACGCTCAGGCCGCGTCGCTGCGCCTCGTGCAGCACGCCGAGCGCGAGGTCCTCGGAGCTGGCGTAGACGGCGTCGGGCCGGGGATCGCGGTCGAGCAGTTCGCGCAGCGCCTCGGCGGCCGCCTTCTCGGTGGGCGGTTCGTCGACCCGGACCACGAGCGGCTCGACCCCGCGCGCCCCCGTCCAGGCGGTGTAGGCCTCGAGCATGTCGGAGGTGTAGGAGCGCGCGGTGCTCGTGATCATCAGCGCCGGGCGCCGGTAACCCTGCCCGGCGAGGTGGTCCAGCATCGCGCCGGCGGCAGCCCGGTGGTCGTTGTCCACGACGGCCACGACGGGCTCGACGAGCGTCGGCCGGCCGGTGGTGACCATGCGGCGGGGGTGGTGCCACCGCTCGGCGAACAGCGGCTCGTCACCGCGCGGGTCGACGATGATCACGCCGTCGACGGCGAACTCCTCGACCGTGGCGGCGTCGGCGTTCGGTGGGGTGAGGATGAGGGCGTATCCCCGCTCTGCAGCGGCGGCCGCGGCGCCGTTGAGCAGGTCGAGGAAGTAGTCCGACCGCGGGATCAGCGCGCTGGAGCTCGTGTCCCCCGTGAAGCTGGCGACCTGGACGGCCAGCGTGCGGCTACGGCGGGTCACCAGTTGCTGGGCGTGGACGTTCGGCCGGTACCCCAGGTCGGCGACTGCCTGCTCCACCCGGCGACGCGTCGCCTCGGCGATCCGGCCGTTCCCGCTCAGCACATGGGACACCGTGGTGATCGACACGCCCGCCGCTTCCGCGACATCACGGATCGTGGTCGGCACGCCGCCCCCATCTGTCCGGGGCCAAGCCAATCGCGGAGGAGCCCACTGCCGGCGAGCTTACTGATCTGCCCACCGGGGACATCCCGTCCGCCGGCTCAGGGGATCTCCCACTCGTAGGAGAACTTCTCGATCTTCAGGATCAGCGACGTCTCGACGTCGGTGATCCCCTCCATCCGGCCGAGCACGTCCGTGGAGAACCGGACGACGTGCTCGTGGTCGGTGAAGAACGCCTCCAGGATCAGGTCGTAGCGGCCCGCCGAGACACCGCAGTAGCGCACCTCGGGCCGCTCGACCAGTGCGTCGGCGACCTTCTGCAGCGCCTTCAGCTGGACCGAGATACCCATGATCGCCGAAACCGTGAGCCCGGCGAGCCGGGGCGTCGGCACCGCGACGATCTGCACGAGGTCCGCCTCCAGCAGGGCCGCGAGCCGCTTGCGGACGGTCGTCTCGGTCACGCCGAGGCGACGGGCGATCTCGGTGTTGCTCGTCCGGCCGTCGACCTGGAGCACGCGCAGGATCTCGCGGTCGGTGTCGTCGATCGCCGCCGGGAGCGGGCCACCGGTCACCGCGGCACCCTCGGCGGTCCGGCCGTTGAACTCGGTCGGGATGCTGCGACGGGGCATGGGCGAGAGCCTAGGAGACCGCCCGGTCCACGATGGGTGGCCGAGCGGCCGGGCACGTCAAAAGACCTCCGTCCGGGTGAGGGCCGCGTAGCGGGCGGGGTCCCGGCGGCGCAGCGCCACAGTGATGACGACACCGACGGCGAAGGCGACCGGCAGGCACGCCAGCAGCAGCACGTTGACCCAGTCGGTGCGCCCGCTGAGCAGGTCGAAGTTGACGGCGACCAGCCAGGTGGCGACGACGAGGCCGACCAGGCTCGCCAGCGGAGCGACCAGGGTGGACCACACCGACATCCCGTGCCCGGCCGCGTGCCGCCGGAAGAAGACGACGATCGCCACCGCGCACAGCGCCTGCAGGACGATGACGGCCAGGATGCCCGGCCCGACCATCAGCAGGAACAGCCCCAGGTAGGCGTCGGCCCCGGCGAGCGCGAACAGGAGGACGACGACCACCGCCGCGGCCGCCTGCACGCCGCTGGCGACGAACGGCGACCCGTGCCGGGAGTGCACCGCCGCCAGCCGGCGCGGCAGCAGCCCCTCGCGGCCGAGGGTGAACAGGTACCGCGACGCCGTGTTGTGGAACGCGAGCGTCGAGGCGAACGCGCTGCTGATCAGCAGCAACTCCATGACGACGGTCGCCCAGTGCCCCACGTACTGCTCGGTGGCCAGGAAGAACAGCTCCGTCGGGTTCGCCGAGGCCGCGTCGACGATCTCGGACTGGCCGAAGGCCACGACCGCGATCCAAGCCATGAACGTGTAGAAGACCCCGAGGAAGCCGAGCGCGAGGTATGTCGCCCGGGGCACCGTGCGGGCCGGCTCGCGCGTCTCCTCCGCGTAGATGGCGGTCGACTCGAAACCGATGAAGGCACCGAAGACGACGGCGAACATGGCCCCCGTGCCGCCGCCGGCGAAGATCGCCGACGGGGAGAAGGACCCGAAGTCCAGGCCTTCCGGGCCGCCGTCGAGGAGCACCGGGACGGCGAGGACGAGCAGGATCGCGACCTCGGCAAGCAGCGCAACGCCGAGCACCTTGGCGGAGAGGGAGATCCGCCGGTGGCCGAGCACCGCCACGATGGCGATCGCGGACGCCGCGAACACCGGCCAGGGAACGTCCACGCCGGTCAGCCGGCTCACCGTGCCGTTGGCGAACGCGCCGAAGGCACCCAGCTGCCCGATCGCGATGACCGAGTACGCGCACAGCGCGAGAACCGCGGCGCCGCCTCCGATCGGCCGTCCCAGGCTGCGCCCGATGTAGGAGTAGAAGGCCCCGGGATTGCGGATCCGCAGCGCCATCCGCGTGAACCCGACGGCGAAGAGCAGCAGCACCAGCGCCGCGACCAGTTGCGCGCCGGGCGCGCCGACCCCGCCGATGAGAAAGGCCAGCGGGGCGAAGCCGGCCACGACCAGCAGCGGTCCAGCCGCGGCCACGACGAAGAACGCCAGCTCGAGGGGGCCCATCCGGGTGCGCGAGAGCCGGGCGTCCCGGACCGCTTCGGTGTCGCCGGGCGACGAGCCGGGAGTGCGCGGCCGGACGGGGTCGGACGTGGTCACGGGATCTCCTGCGGGTGCGAGCGCCGGCTGGACGGGAGTGGTGCGGGCCCACGGCGCCCGGCGGAGAAGGGGATCACTCCTCCGCCGGGCGGTGCACAGGTTGTCAGCCCGGGCGGGCGGGAGGGGCCACGGCCCGCCCGGGCGGCTCGGTCAGCCGGTGGCGTACCGGCGTCGGTAGGCGTCGGCCGCGTCGGTGAAGCAGTCGAGGTCCGGGCGCAGGACGCCGGCGCCGATCTGGCCGCCGTCCTTGCCTGCCAGACCGCCGTCGATGACCGGGACGACGCCGGTCTCCAGAACCTTGAAGACGTCGATGCCGACCGGGGAACCGCGGAAGTCCAGCGGCGGCAACCGGAAGTCCGGGTGCTCACCCACCGTGATCGCGTACATCGCCTCGTTGTTGGCGCGCATCGCCTCGTTGGTGCCGCCCTGATAGGCCTGCAGGGTCGGCGCGCAGGCCTGGGCGAAGCCGCCCAGCCCGATCGTCTCGGTCACGCAGCTCTCCCCGCCGATCCACTCGGCGTCGGCCTCGGTGAAGCCCTCGAAGAACCGGCCCGTCAGGCGCGGATGCGCCCCCCGGAACCACTCGTCGTCGAGGCCGGAGACCCGGATGCCGAACTCGCGGGAGTTCAGCGCCATCCCGGTGAGCACGCTGCTGTACGGCACCCCGTGCGCGGCGTCCGCGGTCGCCTTCGCCGCCGCCATGCCGACCCGCAGGAACGCGTACTCGTTGCGGCTGAGGAACTCGAACACCGCGCGCGCCGCCGGGGCGTGCTTGGTGGACTCCAGGTCCAGGAACGCCGGGGTGAGCTCCCGGGTGAGCAGCAGCGTCGCCGCGGTGTTCCGGCTGTGCAGCTCGTCGCCGAGGCGTAGCGCCCGGGCCATGAGCGGCTTGAGCCGGATCGGCCCACCCCGTCGCAGGCACTCGGCCAGCAGCGGGCCCATCACCTGCTCGAGCCAGCGCAGCCCGGTGACGACCTCCTCCCCGTAGGAGCCGTAGTTCAGCCGATGCCGGCTCTCGCCCTCGTAGAGGTTGCAGAAGGCGGTGTTGCCGTGGGTCTCGTCGCGGACGACGAGCACCGGCATGGAGGCGGTGTAGATGCCGGCCACCGAGCCGATGCAGGCGTGCTGCTGGGTGCTGCGCACCCGGACCCGGCCGGCCTCGATCGCCCGCTCGGCCTCCTCGAGGTCGGCGGCCAGCCCCTCGTACACGGCGGCGTAGAGGACCGCGCGGCGCTGGCCGCCGGTGTACTCGTGCCACTCCAGAGGCGCGCCCGAGGTCAGGATGGTCGAGGGCGTCATGCCGGGGACGACGTCCCCGGCCGGCGCGACGTCGACCAGCACCGGCTCGGCGGCGGTGAGCCGGGACAGGGTCTCGGCGTTGGCCGCGCGGCGCCGCTCCTCGACCTCGGCCGGCAGGTCCAGGACCGCGGTCTGCTCGTCGATGCTCATCCGGCGGCCTCAGATCCGCTGCAGGTAGGTGCGCGTCTCCCAGTCGGTGACGACCGACCGGTACTCGTGCGCCTCCTGCCGCTTGTAGGCCAGGTAGGTGGCGTGGAAATCGCCGCCGAACACGTCCTTGGCGACCTCGTCGGTCTCGAACTCGTCCAGTGCCTCGTCGAGGGTGGCCGGCAGCGCGAGGTTGCCGTACTTCGCCAGCTCCTCCTCGGTCAGCTTGTAGGTGTCGCGGTTGATCGGCTCACCGGCGTCGAGCTGGCGCTTGATGCCGTCCAGGCCGGCGGCCAGGACCATCGCGATGCCGAGGTGGTAGTTGACCGCGCTGTCGGCGGTGCGGACCTCCAGGCAGTGCCGGTTCACCGGCATCCGGCACATCAGGGTGCGGTTGTTCTCGCCCCAGGCCCGGTGCACCGGCGCCCAGGAGATCTCGTCCATGAAGCCCTTGCTGGTGAACCGCTTGTAGGAGTTCACCGTGGGGCAGATGACCGCGTTGATCGCGCCGGCGTGGGCCAGCACCCCGGCGACGAACTGCCGGGCGAGGTCGCTGTAGGCCCGGGTGCCGTCGCCGGCGGCGAAGACGTTCTCGCCGGTGTGCAGGTCGGCCAGGCTGATGTTGATGTGGGCGGCCGAGCCGAAGTCGTCCTGGAACGGCTTGGGCATGAAGGTCGCGATGCAGCCCTGCTCCCGGGCCACGTGCTTGGCCATGAGCCGGAACAGCACCATCCGGTCGGCCATGGTCAGCGCGTCGGTGTAGTCGAAGTTGAACTCGTACTGGCCGTCGCCCCCCTCGTGGTCGAAGGAGTAGACGCCCCAGCCCAGGCTGTTCATGTGCTCGACCATCGGGCCGAGGAAGGGCTCCGCCATGATCGTGGCCTCGAGGTCGTACCCGCGGGTCGGCGCGTTGACCCGGTCGTGCGGCACCAGCGGCTCCCAGCCGTCAGCGGTCTCCCGGACGACGTAGAACTCGGGCTCGATGCCTACGTTGGCGGTGAACCCGGCTGCCGCGGCGGCGTCGACCTGGCGGACCAGCGCGTTGCGCGCGTCCTGGTCGTAGGGCTCGCCGTCCAGGTGCAGGCGGGTCGGGACGAGGGCGAAGCGGGGGTCCCACGGCAGCACGGTCAGCCGGTCGAGGTCGGGGATGCCGGCGCACTCGTCCTCGTGCGGGCCCAGGTCGCCCATGCCCTCGAGCGCGCCAACGGTGTAGAGCTCCGAGCCCTTCGCCATCGAGGGCAGCGACGCGACCGGCACGCACTTGCTCTTGGGCACGCCGTGGATGTCGGTGTACCAGCCGAAGACGTACTGGACGCCTTGCTCGATGAGCTGGTCGCGCAGTTCCTGCGCCGGTGTCATGGCTCACTCCTTGATCGGATTTCGCAGCAGTCTGGCGTCTTGACGTCGAATGTCAAGCGCTTGCCGCATAGCGATAACGGTGTTTCGATTCGAAGGTGGTTTCGTGCGGACATGCCGCAGCCGTGGCCCACCCTGGGGCGGGCCACGGCGTCGGTCAGGCGGAGATCAGCGACCCGCGCCCGGGGTGAGGACGGCGCGACCGCGGATCCGGCCGTTGTCCAGGTCGTCGAGGGCGGCGACGGCGTCCTCGAGGGCGTACCGCTTGGTCTCCAGCTTCACCCGGTCGCGGACCACCAGGGCCATCAGCTCGGAGAGGTCGGCGTAGTTGCCGACCATGGTGCTGACGACCGTCAGCTCCTTGAGGATCATCTCCATCGTGGCGAAGCCCAGCTGGGCCCCGTAGCCGACGATCGAGTACGTGCCGCCCTGGCCGAGCAGCGCGATGGCCTGCTGCGGGGTGTCGCCCTCGACGACGAAGTCCAGGACGAGGTTCGCGCCGGCGCCGCCGGTCAGCTCCGCGACCCCCTCGGCCGCGTCCTCGACACCGAAGACGGCCTCGGCTCCCACCTTGGCGGCCAGGTCACGGCCGAGCTCGCTCTTGTCGACGGCGACGATCCGCGCCGGGGTCATCTCGGCGAGCAGCTGCAGGCCGA
Source organism: Geodermatophilus sp. SMS 5-13 (assembly GCF_059428245.1). Classification (NCBI taxonomy): domain Bacteria; kingdom Bacillati; phylum Actinomycetota; class Actinomycetes; order Geodermatophilales; family Geodermatophilaceae; genus Geodermatophilus; species Geodermatophilus sp. SMS 5-13. The sequence continues at coordinate 1,097,250 of NZ_CP165729.1, read as the reverse complement.
TGTGCCCGAGCCCGCCGCCGGCCCCGAGCACGACGGCGGTCTGCCCGGGCTGCAGGATCTTCGAGGCCTTGCGGACCGCCCGGTAGGCGGTCAGCCCGGCGTCGGCGTAGGGCGCGACGTCGACCGGGTCGATCTCCGGCGGGAGCAGGACCAGCGCCCGCTCCGAGGTGCGCATGTACTCGGCGTAGCCGCCGTCGGCGTTCACGCCGGTGAACATGCCGGCGACGCAGTACATGTCCTCGCCGCGCCGGCAGCCGGCGCAGACGCCGCAGGTGGCCAGCGGGTGGCAGATCACGGTGTCGCCCACCTTGACGCTGGTGACCGACTCCCCCACCGCCTCGACCCAGCCGGCGTTCTCGTGGCCCAGGGTGAACGGCAGCTCCGGACCCATGACCTCCTCGAACCAGCCGTCGCGCACGTGCAGGTCGGTGCGGCAGACCCCAGCCCCCCCGATCCGCACGATCACGTCGTGCGGGCCCCGCAGGTCCGGCTGCGGAATCTCGTCGAGACGGGGCGGGACGTGGTACTCGTGGAGCCGGACGGCCTTCATCTGCTTCCTCCAGGGATGTGACAGGGGCCTCACCGTGATCGCCGGTTCCCGCGGCCGCAATTGGCGCAATGGCCAGTCCGCACCCCGTTGACCTCGAAAGATCGGCCTTTGCGCCAATGGACCCCCGCCGCAGGGCCGTCGACCATCCGGGGTGACGAGCGCCACATCCACGCGGAGGTCCCACCATGTCGCTGACGGAAGCCACGCCCCCGAACAACGCTGCGGCGCGCAGCCGGCTACGGGGCGCCGAAGAGCTCGAGGGGCTGCTCGAGGTGCTCGCTGAGCGTGCCGCCCGCCCGCTGGAGGAGGCCCGCGCCCTGCCCGGTGCCTTTTACACCAACGAGGCGCTCTACGAGCTCGAGGTCGAGCAGATCTGGCGGAAGTCGTGGATCCACGTCGGGCGGGTGGAGGAGCTGGCCAACCCCGGCGACTTCATCAAGCGCGACATCGCCGGCGAGCCGATCCTGATCACCCGCGGCCAGGACGGCGAGATCCGCGCCCTCTCCCGGGTCTGCCAGCACCGGTTCATGGACATCCTGTCCGAGTGCGACGCCCAGAAGGGCAACGCCGAGAGCTTCGCCTGCCCGTACCACAAGTGGACCTACGGCCTGGACGGCAAGCTGCAGGGCGCGGCGCACATGGGCAAGAGCAACCTCTTCCAGCGCCAGAAGGACGACATCGCGCTGCCGGTCTTCCGGACCGCGACGTGGCAGGGGTTCGTGTTCGTCAACCTCGACCCGGACGCCGCCCCGCTGAGCGACACGATGAGCCAGATCGAGCCCCGGCTCGGCCACTACGACATCAGCGAGTGGCGGCTGGTCGACCGGATCATCTGGGGCGAGTGCGAGGCCAACTGGAAGATCGTGGTGGAGAACGGCCGGGAGGCCTACCACCACATCGGCACTCACCTGAACTCGCTCGAGGCACTGTGGCCGGCCCACATGGTCGACTTCGAGGAGGTCGAGACCAACGACTTCTTCTGGGCCCGGATGTTCGTCTCCCCCGAGGCCGCCATCGGCCAGGAGGACGGGCACTACCTCAACCCGGTGCTGCTGCCGCCCGCGCCGAACCTGACGCCGTATGAGAAGTCGAACTACATCGTCGCCGGCATCTACCCGGGGTTCATCCTCGTCCCCGGCCCGGACGCCACGCTGACGATCAGCCTGGTCCCGACCGGCCCCACGTCGCACTACGTGGAGCTGGACATCCTCGCCCACGAGACCGCGCTGTCGGACCCGGAGCTGCCGGAGAAGGTGAAGGAGTACCGCGACTGGCTCGCCTCCATCCAGGGCGAGGACGCCAAGGCGCAGTGCGACGTGCAGATCGCACTGTCGACCCGGACGAACGTCGACGGCGGTCCGCTGTCGCACCTGGAGCGGGCGATCCTGATCTTCCAGCGGTACCTGGCCAAGAAGCTGGTCGGCTGAACCGGCGAAGGCCCGTCGCGTCCCCGCCCGGTGGCTGGGAACGCGACGGGCCTTCGTCGCGTCCAGGCCGGAGCAAGTCTCCGGCCTGGTTCGGATTCCGGTTTTTTCTGTTGACTCTGGGTCGAATCGCTGTACCTCTGCCCGAAAGAGGAGCACCATGCCGTCGCCGGGTGCTGCTCTGTCGACGGGAGGTATCTCATGGCCGGCATGCCGCCCTGGCAGGGCTTCGCGCTCGGCAGCGACGCGGTCGAGGTGGTCTCGCAGGTCGCCGGGATCGTCACGTCCTCCGCCTCGGTGGAGGAGCGGATGGAGGAGGTGCTCGACCAGCTCCGGCGGGTGTTCCCGTTCGACGCCGGGATCGTCACCAGCTCGGCGACGACGCCGTCGGGTGCCCGGACGCCGATCACCGTCCGGGGCTACGAGGAGAGCTTCGTCGATTACCTGCTGAGCCCCGAGTGGCAGGCCGAGCTCATCGAACCCTTCGGCATGCCCCGCACCGGGTGGCCGCTGCGGGAGCGCGACCTCCCGGTCGACCCGATGACGGTCCGCGGCATCGCCGAGTACGGCCGCGCCCAGGGGCTCTACGAGGGCATGGTCAGCGCGCTGCACACGCCCGACGGCCGGCACACCGGCTTCCTCATGCTCTCCGGCGCCAGCCCCGAGTCGCCCTCGGACGAGGCGTGCGCGGTGGTGGGCCGGCTCTCCCTCGCGCTGGCCAACATGGTCGATCCGCTGCAGTCGGCGCGCGTGCTGGCCAGGACGCTCGAGGGTGACGCCTGCTCGGTCGCCGTCCGCCCCGACGGGACGGTGCTCCCGCTGCAGCCGCCGGTGGGCGAGGACTCGCCCCTGACCGGGCTCCCCGTCCAGGAGATCGTCGCCCGCGCGCTGCCCGAGGGCCGGCGGACGGCGTCCTTCCTGTGGCCTCGCCCCAGCGGCGGCTGGCACTCCTGCCAGGCCTTCCGCTGCTCCGACGGCCTCGTCGTCCTCGCCGTCCGGGACGCCGCCCCGCTGCACGACCTGACCCCGCGCGAGCTCGAGGTGCTGACCAGCCTCACCACGGGGGACTCCAACAGCGACATCGCCGACCAGCTCTCGGTGACCACCCGGACGGTGCGCGCCCACGTCGAGCACGTCATGGCCAAGCTTCGGGTGGGATCGCGGTCGGCTGCGGTCTCCCGGGCGCTCGCGGAGGGCCTGATCCTCCCCCGCTGACCCGCGCCCCGGTCAACCCCCGTCGAAGATCGGCGTTTGCGCCAATTGTCGGCCCGCGCCTTTCGACTGTGAGATCGCCCACCAGGAGCCACTCGCACAGACAGAGGTGAGGAACGTGAAGGTCCGGATGATCGCCGCCGGCACGGCCAACTGGGAGACCCCGGTCCAGATCGGCGTGGACAAGTGGGCGGTGAACTACGAGACCTGGATGGTCACCCGCTACAGCTTCGAGAACGGCCGCGTGATCCACGTGAAGACCCGCTACGCCGGCGTGGACGACATCGACCTGGGAGCGGCCGCTCCGGTCTCCGGCGGGTTCGGCCACATCGAGGGCAACGACGAGGACGGCGACCAGCTCTTCGGGCGCGTCGACTGGGTGGTCCGCGAGGGCTACCAGGGGGGCGTCTACACGTTCCTCGGCGGCACCGGGAAGTGGAAGGACGCCAGCGGCACCGTGGAGGCGGCGGTGTGGACCGACGAGGAGGAGCACGAGCAGGTCATGCCGCCGACCGGGCCGATGCGCAACTACGGCTTCGTCGACGGCGAGGGCGAGCTGTCGGTCCCCAACCTGGGCTCCTGAGCACCGCGGCGGTCTGCGCACCATGCCCCCTCAGTCCCGGCGTGCGGACGCCCGGCCGTTCTCGCCGCTCGCGCGGCGGCGGGCGCCCGCCCTGCACCGGCTCCGGGTCGCCGACGTGCGGCGACTCACCGAGGACTCGGTGAGCATCACGTTCGAGGTGCCGGACCACCTCCGCGAGGACTTCCACTTCCGGCCGGGGCAGCACCTGGTGCTGCTCCACCCGGACGGCGAGACGCGGCGGATCTACTCCATCTGCAGTCCCGCGGGCGGCCTGCTCCGTGTGGGCGTCAAGCGGCAGGACGGCGGGGTGTTCTCCACCTGGGCGATCACGCAGCTGCGCGCCGGGGACGAGCTCGACGTCATGACCCCGATGGGCCGGTTCTGCCTGGACCTGCTCCCCACGCACCGCAAGCACTACGCCGCGATCGCCGTCGGCAGCGGGATCACCCCGCTGCTGTCGCACGTCGCGACGGCGCTCGAGGTGGAGCGGCACAGCCGGGTGACGCTCGTCTACGCGAACCGGACCCGCGCCGGCACGATGTTCGCCGACGAGATCGACGACCTGCTCGCCCGGTTCCCCGAGCGGTTCACCGTCCACCACGTGCTCTCCCGTGAGTCGGCGCCGGGCGGCTCGCCCGCCGGGCGGCTGACCACGGCCCGGCTGCGCGAGCTCCTGCCACCGGACGACGTGGACGAGTGGCTGATGTGCGGGCCGGAGGAGCTCGTCGGCGAGGTCACCGTGCTGCTGACCTCGCTCTCGGTGCCGGCGCGCACGATCCACCGGGAGCTGTTCACGTCCGGCACCGAGGAGGCCGAGGAGGCGTCGGGGGTCGTCGTCGACAGCGACGTGACGGTCATCGTGCGCGGCGAGAAGACCACCGTGCGGGTGGGTGCCGACGACCGCTCCGTCCTCGACGCAGTGCTGCCCGTTCGGACCGACCTGCCCTACTCCTGCCGGGACGGCGTCTGCGCCACCTGCCGGGCGCTGACAGTCGAGGGCTCGGTCGTCATGCGCCGCACGACCGGGCTGGACGCCGACGAACTCGGCGCCGGCTACGTCCTCACCTGCCAGGCCCGCCCCACCAGCGAGCGTGTCGTCCTCGACCTCGACGCCTGACCACCTCTGTCCAGGAGATCATCATGAGTACCGACGAGCAGTCCGTCCGCGAGGTCATCACCGGCTGGCTGCGGTCGATGAAGGCCCTCGACTTCGCCGCTGGTCAGCAGTACTGGGACCGCGACTTCGACGGGCTGGTCTACATGCCCGAGGAGCACGTCACGCCCGTCACGTCGTGGGACGACCTGCTGCGCTACTGGGACGGCGTCTTCGGGCACGTCGAGGCGGTCCCCCAGTGGGACGAGATCGCCACCGAGGTCGGCGTGCTGGGCGACGCCGCGTTCGGGTTCACCCGGCTCAGCACGCGGATCAAGCTCCGCGACGCCGAGCCCACCTTCGACGGCGAGGTCCGCTGCTCGTTCGTGCTGCGCCGCACGCCGGCCGGCTGGCGGCTCGTCCACTACCACGAGTCCCGCCTGGTCGGCGTCGACGAGGCACTGGAGTCGCTGGCGGGGGCCGCGTCGGCCGGCTGACCCACCCACGGTCGCGGGCGCGCGGTACCGGCGCTGCCCGAGCTCCACCGGGTGCGGGGATCCCGTCACGGCATCCCCGCACCCGCGCTCCGACGTGCTGCGGCACGTGTGCACCACGTCGTCCGGCCGTCCCCGGGCGGACGACCGCACGGATCGGCTGCGCGGAGACGCCGCGCTCGCTTCGAGGAGTCCCCATGTCCGACACCCAGCTCACCCCGCAGGGACACTCCGCGGCCCCGGCGACCGACGTCGCCGGCAAGGTCGAGGTGCGAGGCATCGACTTCGTCCCGCCCGAGGAACGCCACGGAGGCCCACGCGACGTGGCGTGGATCTACTTCTCCGCGAACCTGCTGTACCTGTTCTTCGTGCTCGGCGGGACGATGATCCTGCTCGGGCTGTCGCTGTGGCAGGCGATCGGCGTGGTCGTCGCCGCGAACCTCGTCTACGTCCTCGTCGGCTGGCTGGCCACCAGCGGCTTCGCAGCCGGGGTGCCCTCGGCAGTGATCACCCGGGCGGTCTTCGGCGTCCGCGGCAACCGGGTCTGCATGTCCGGCGTGATGTGGGTGATCGCCGTCGTCTACGGCGCGATCAACCTGGCGCTCGGCGCGCTGGCCGGGTTCGCGCTCGTCGGCGAGCTCGGGGTCACGGTCAATGTGCCGGTCCAGGTGGTCGTCCTGCTGGCGCTGGCCGTGGCGACGTTCACCGTCTGCATCTACGGCCACGCGACGATGGTGAAGCTCTCCCCCATCTTCGGGATCGTCATGAGCGTCGTGCTCGTCCTGCTCGGCGTCTTCGTCATCCGGGAGGCCGACTTCGGCTACGCGCCGGCGGCGCCGCTGGAGGGCGCGCCGCTGCTGGCGACGCTGCTCATCGGCTTCACACTGATCGCCGCGCCGGGGATGTCCTACGTCAACGGCGCCGATTTCGCCCGGTACCTGCCCGTCTCGTCGTCCCGGGGCAAGGTGACCCTCTGGACGGCGGTGGGCGGGATGCTCCCGTCGATCGTCATCTCGCTGCTCGGCGTGCTGGCCGGCACCCGGATCGACATGACCGACCCGCAGGTGAGCATCGCCGAGATCGTGCCCGGCTGGTTCTACCCGCTGTTCCTGCTCGTGGTCGTCGCCGGCTCGGTGTCGAACAACGTGCTGCTGGCCTACTCGGCCGGGCTCTACCAGCAGGGTCTGGGCATCAAGCTGAGCCGGGTCCGCTCGGTGCTGTTCATCGGCGTGCTGATCACCGCGGTGGCCATGTACGCGTCGTTCGCCACCGACTTCCTCGTCGCGGTGAGCAACTTCCTGCAGTTCAGCATCGTCGTGCTGGCCCCGCTGATGGCCGTGTACGCGACCGACATCGCGGTGCGCCGGAACCGCTACGACGGCCTGGCGCTGCACGACGAGACGCCCAGCGGACCGTTCTGGTACCGCGGCGGGATCAACTGGGCGGGTGCCATCGCGCTGCTGCTCGGTACCGTCACCGCTCTGCTCTGCGTCAACACGACGCTCTGGACCGCCCCGATCGCGGTGGCGCTCGACGGTGCCGACCTGTCGGTGATCGTCGGCGCGGTGGTCGCCTCGATCGCCTACCTGGCGCTGCGCCCGCTTGCCCGGCCGGACGGCGACCCGCTCCGCGAGCCCGCTCCCGCGGCGCCCCAGCGGGTGCGGGCAGAGTGAGGACAGCGGTCTGAGGCACGGGCGGCCGGACGAGGCATCGACCTCGTCCGGCCGTCTGTTTCCGCAGCTCAACGTGGTTGGCCACCATCATGGCACCACGCGTGGGCCACTGTGCACACGCGCTGAGCTCTCCCAGCGCGTAGGGACGGCGGGGAGTTCGCAAGCCAACCTCCCGGTGCCAACCCCGGAGTCCTCCCCAAACAACCGCGGGCGGCCCGGACTGACACGATTGCCAGACCGACGGCCGAGGCACCTGTCGGGCGCCGCGTAGGCCAGCGGTGAGCGCAGTGCGCGACGCCCGTGCGCGCTCCTTCTGCAGCGAGCTCCCTCAGGCTTCGACGCCGAAGCTGGCAACGATCTCGTCGACGCGGTCGGGATCGAACACGTGGTCGGCGATCAGCCAGGCCAAGCCGAGTACGCCGGGGTTGGCGACGCCGCTCGTCGTGATGGACAGCTTGCGGGTGGCCAGCGGGGGCGAGCGCCGGTAGATGACCTCCCGCACCGTCGCCAGAATGATGTCGTCGAGCTCGGCCAACTGGCCGCCGAAGACCACCATCCGCGGGTTCACCGTGTTGACCAGGTCCGCAACCGCGGCGCCGACCGTCGCCGCAGCGGCGCGGACGTGCTGGAGCGCGGCCAGGTTGCCGTTGCGGACAGCGAGGACGAGGTCGTCCATCGTCGTCACGTCGATCCCCTCCTCCGCAAGGTCGCGGAGGACCGCCCAGCCACCGGCGTAGGCCTCGACGCAGCCATCGTTGCCGCACCGGCAGAGCGGGGCGTCGGCAACCGACCCATTGACCGGGGTGTGCCCGATGTCGCCGGCGGCGCCGTCGGCGCCCCGATAGAGCTGGCCGCCGAGAACCAGCCCGGTACCGACCCCGGTACCCATCTTCACGAAGACGAGGTCGTCGACGTCCGGGTGGATGACCCGATGCTCCCCCGTCGCCATTGCGTTGACGTCGTTCTCCACGATCACGGGGCAGGAGTAGTCGGCGGCGAACCAGCCCGGGATGTCGAACTCCTGCCAGCCGGTCATGATCGGTGGGCTGACCACCCGCCCCGAGCCGTGCTCGACCGGCCCGGGGACGGAGATCGCGATCCCAAGGACGCCGGAACGCTCGAGCCCGCGGTCGGCCAGCAGCGCGGCGAACAGCTCGCTGATCTGCGTGAGGACCACCTTCGGCCCGTCAGTGATGTCGAGCCGCTCGTACCGCTCCGTCAGCACGGTGCCGATCGGGTCGCAGACCGCGGTGCGCATGCCGGTGGCGCCGGTGTCGGCCACGAGGAAGACGCCCTGCCCGAGATTCACGGTGTACCGCTCGGCGGGTCGCCCGCGCGCCCCCATGGGCGACGCGTCCGCCGGCGGCGCGGCCGGGGCGAGGAAGCCGGCGGCGACCAGCGCGTCGATGCGCTGCGATACCAGCGTCCGCGAGAGGCCGGTCATGGCGACCACGTCGCTCTTGGTCACGCCACCGTTGGCCTGGTGGCGCACGAGTTCCAGCAGCGCACCCGGCGTCAGGCGCAACCGCGGGAAGGCCGCGCGTCGGCTCATGGCCTCCACCCCCTTGCATCGTCGAGGCACGAATCTAACAGAAAATGTCGTAAAGATGTTGTTTCATGTCGTTAACCTGCTACGGTCGCGGCAACCGTCCCATCGGACGCCCCCCACTCGGGAGCTTCAAGGAGCTGACATGCGCCACACCCTCCGCCGCAGCCGCACCGTCGCCCTGGCTGCGCTGAGCATCTCTGCCTTCACCCTCGCTGCGTGTGGAGGCGGTGAGTCGGGCGGCAGCAGCGCGAGCGGGGACGAGGAGCTGTTCGTCACCCTCATCACCAAGGACCCCAACGACCCGTTCTGGGTGGCGATGATCGACGGCGCCCAGCAGAAGGCCGACGAGCTCGGAGTGGAGCTGACCACCGCGGCGGGCCGGGACCAGACCGACGCCGACAGCCAGATCCGCGCGATCGAGGACGCCATCACCCGCGGCGACGACGGCATCCTCATCGCCAACAACGGCCCGGCGGTCAACGACGCGATCCAGAAGGCCAAGGACGCCGGCCTCTTCGTCGTCGCCGTCGACACCCCGACCACCCCGGTCGACCTCGTCGACGCGACCTTCGCCTCCGACAACCGAGAGGCCGGCCGGCTCATCGGCCAGTGGACCGCCGGTGCCCTTGGCGGCGAGACCGCGAACATCGCCTTGCTCGACCTGTTCGGGGACAAGGTCGTCGGCATCGACTACGAGCGCGACCAGGGCTTCCTCGAGGGCATGGGCATCGACCTCGCCGACGAGAACAAGAACGGCGACGAGGCCCCCACCGGCACCTACTCCGGCGGCGACTACCAGATCGTCTGCAACGAGGCGACCGACGGCGCCGAGGACGGCGGCCGCACCGCCATGGAGAAGTGCCTCTCCATCAACCCCGACATCAACGTGGTGTACACGGCGAACGAGCCGTCGGCGCTAGGCGCCTTCCAGGCGCTGCAGGCGGCGGGCAACACCGACGCCCTCGTCGTGTCGATCAACGGCTCCTGCGACGGGATCGACGGCGTCGTCGAGGGTCAGTTCGGCGCGGTGTCGCAGCAGTACCCCAGCCGGATGGGTGCCATGGGTGTCGAGGCCGTCGTCCAGAACGTGCGCGAAGGCACCGTTCCGGAGGCCGACCCGGAACTGGGATTCACCAGCACGGGTATCCAGCTGGTGACCGACGAGACCGTCGACGGCGTCGAGAGCATCTCGTCCGACGAGGGCAAGAAGCTCTGCTACTGATCGCCGTCGCCGGCTGACGCCGACCGGTCGTCGTTCCCTGGTAGAGGAGAAGGCGTGTGACCACTACAGCCACCGAGGGCCACCTGACCGCTGCCGAAGCGTTCAAGAAGCGGCCCCTCACCGTCGCGCAACGAGTGCAGCGGGTGCTGCATCGCCATCCGGAGATCAGCCCGCTCGTCGTCCTCGTGGTCGCCGCGGTGGTCTTCCAGTTCGCGAACGACCGGTTCCTGCTGCCGTCGAACCTGTCGCTGATCCTGCAGCAGGTGGCGATCATCGGCGCTCTGGCCGTGGCCCAGACGCTGATCATCCTCACGGCGGGGATCGACCTGTCGGTCGGCGCCCTCATGGTCTTCGTCTCGATGGTCATGGGAACGCTGGCCGACTCCGCCGGCCTGCCGGGTCCGGCGGCCTTCCTGATCGGCTTGCTCATCGGGATGGCCGCCGGCCTGGTGAACGGCGTCCTGGTCGCCTACGTGAAGTTGCCGCCGTTCATCACCACCCTGGGGACGCTGAGCGTCTTCACCGCGCTGGCCCTTCTGATGAGCGGCGGCGTCTCGATCCAGGGCGAGAACCTCGGCTCGTTCCTCACCTGGACGGCGACGTCGTTTCCGGTGGGTCCGTTCCAGTTCACCGTCGGCGTCGTCCTGGTGCTCGCGATGTACGTGATCATGAGCACCGTCCTCGCGCACACCGCCTGGGGGCGGCACGTGTACGCGGTCGGCAGCGACGAGCCCGCCGCCCGGTTGGCCGGCGTGCAGACCCGCCGGGTGCTGCTCACCGTCTACGTCGTGGCCGGGGTGCTCGTCGCCCTCTCGGCGTGGGTGCTCATCGGGCGGAACAATGCGGCGACGACCAGCACCGCGGTCGACGCCAACCTCGACTCGATCACCGCTGTCGTCATCGGCGGCACCAGCCTCTTCGGAGGCCGCGGGCGGCTGATCGGCACGTTCCTCGGCGCCGTCATCGTGGGTGTCTTCCGCAACGGGCTCTCGCTGGCTCGCGTCGACGTGCTCTACCAGACCCTCGCGGTGGGCGTGCTCATCATCGCCGCCGTCGCCCTCGACCAGTGGATCCGGCGGCCGGGAGGCATCCGATGACCGCGGCGACGCACGAGCAGTCGATGAGCGCCAGCAACGGCCGGGCCCCGATCCTGTCCGCGCGGGGTCTGATCAAGGCGTACGGCCCGGTCATCGCCCTCGACGGCGTGGACCTGGACCTCTGCGAGGGCGAGATCCTCGCGATCATCGGCGACAACGGCGCCGGCAAGTCCACCCTCATCAAGTGCCTCACCGGAGCGGAGATCCCGGACTTCGGGACCATCTACCTCGGCGGCGAGGAGGTGCGGTTCAAGCGCCCGCAGGACGCCCGCGAGAAGGGCATCGAGACCGTCTACCAGACGCTCCCCCTCGCCCCCGAGCTCGACATCGCGACCAACCTGTTCCTCGGCCGCGAACTGCGCCGGCGCGGGCCGCTCGGCAGCATCCTGCGCCTGCTCGACCACGGCGAGATGCGCAGGCAGGCCGAGGAGAAGGTCAACGCGCTGGGCATCCGCACGCTGCAGGACATCACCCAGGTCGTCGAGACCCTCTCCGGCGGGCAGCGGCAGGCCGTGGCCATCGCCCGGGCGGTCGCGTTCGGCAGCCGCATCGTCGTGCTCGACGAGCCCACCGCGGCGCTCGGCGTCCGCGAGACCGCGCACGTGCTCGATGTCCTCCGGCAGCTACGGGACCGGGGCCTCGGTGTGATCCTCATCAGCCACAACATGCCGAACGTCTTCGAGGTGGCCGACCGGATCCAGGTCCAGCGGCTGGGGCAGTGCGCCGCCGTCATCTCGCCGAGGACGCACACCCCGGCCGACGCCGTTGCGATCATGACCGGCGCGGTCACGGTCGACGCCGATCGCGAGGGCACGGCATGAGCCCGGCCCCGCGGAAGATCCTGCTCGACACCGACCCGGGCGTGGGCATCCCAGGCACCGACGCGGATGACCCGATCGCGCTGCTCCTGGCGCTCGCCGACCCGCGGCTGGACCTGCTCGCGGTGACGACGACCTTCGGCAACTGCCCGCCGGAGCTCACCGCCCGCGGCGCCGCCGCGGTGCTCGCCGCCGCCGGCCGCAGCGACATCCCGGTCGCCATGGGCCGACCGACCCCGCTCGAGGGCGAGCTGGCCCCCGTGCTCCAGAGGGCGTACGCAGGCGAGCGCGGCCGCGAGGGCCGCATTCCGCTGCCCGGCCCGGACGCGGTCTCGGCGATGACCGCCCCTGAGCTCATCGCTCAGACCGTCCGCGCGCACCCGGGCGAGGTCACGGTGGTGACGATCGGCCCGATGACCAACCTCGCCGAGGCGCTGCTCGCCGACCCGGAGCTGGTCACCCTGATCTCTTCCGTGGTCTTCATGGGCGGCGCGCTCGGCATCGAGCCCACATACGGGCGCGGCAACATCACCCCGAACGCCGAGTGCAACATCTACTTCGACGCCGCCGCGGCGGACGTCGTCTTCCGGTCGGGGATCGACCTGACCATGGTCAGCCTCGACGTGACCAACCCGGCGACCGGCCTGGTCCTCGAGGAGGACACCGTCCGGTCGATCGAGCCGATCACGCCGGCCCGCAGGCTCTTCGCCGACGTCTCAGCCACCTACCTGGACGCCCCGATGTTCGACTGGGGTCACGGGTGCGTGCTGTACGACCCCCTCGCCGTCCTCGCCGCCGCTGAGCCCGTGGGCAAGTGGGAGGACATCCGCGTCCGCGTGGAGACCGGCGGCGGAGAGCTGCACGGCGCCACCGTCCGCGGCACTGACACCGATCCGCTCGTCCACGTCATGGTCGACGTCGACGGCCGGAGCGCGGTCGACCAGATCGTCCGCACCATCCTCACGCTCTGAGCGCCCGCTACCCCGAACCACGAGAACGAGGACTTCCTGATGCCCACCACCCCCCGCAACCCCCTCGGAGTGCACGCGCTCGTCTGGGTGGGTGACACGTCGGACGCCGCCGTCGACACCGCCGTCTCCAAGACCGCCGCCACCGGGTTCGACATCCTCGAGCTCTCGCTGCACGACCTCGACCACCTCGACGTCCCCCGGGCCGCGGCCGCCCTCAAGGCGGCCGGCCTTGAGGTGGTCTGCTCTCGCGGCCTGGCCTTCGACGCCGACGTCTCCAGCGACGACCCCGAGGTCGTGGAGCGCGGCGCGCAACTGCTGCGGAAGTCCCTGGAGGCGACGGCCGGACTCGGCGGCCGCATCTTCACCGGCGCGCTCTACAGCGCGCTCGGCAAGTACGGCCAGCCGGTGACCGCGCGGGGCCGGGCGAACGCCGCCCGCGTCATCAAGGAGCTCGCGGTGGAGGCCAAGGGCCACGGCGTCACTCTCGGCATCGAAATCTGCAACCGGTACGAGACGAACGTCGTCAACACCACCGAGCAGGCGCTGGCGCTCATCGACGACATCGGTGAGGACAACGTCATGGTCCACCTCGACACCTACCACATGAACATCGAGGAGGACGACATGGTCCGCCCGGTGCTCCTGGCCGGGGACCGGCTCGGCTACGTGCACATCGGGGAGAACCACCGCGGCTTCCTCGGCTCCGGACACATCGACTTCACCGGGTTCGTCCACGCGCTCGCGGAGGTGGGTTACACCGGCCCGCTGACGTTCGAGTCGTTCTCCTCCGCCGTGGTGGCCCCCGGTCTGTCGGCCAACCTGGCCGTGTGGCGGGACCTGTGGGAGGACGGCGAGCAGCTGGCGCGGCACGCGCACACGTACCTCTCCACGCTGCTCGAGGTCAGCGGTGTCCGTCGCTGAGCACGAGCCGGCGGATCAGGGGCAGCAGCGGCTCCGCACCGACGACGTCGACGCGTTGATCGCCCGGATCGAGGGCCTGCTCGCCGGCCGCGAGCGAGTGCTGCTCGGCATCTGCGGAGCGCCAGGCGCTGGCAAGTCGACGCTCGCCGCCTCGCTGGGCGCCGCGCTCGGCGCCCGCGGGATCCCGGTCGCCTGGGTGCCGATGGACGGCTTCCACCTCGCGGACATCGAGCTGGACCGCCTCGACCGCCGGGACCGCAAGGGCGCGATAGACACCTTCGACGGCCACGGCTACCTGGCCCTGCTGCGCCGGATCGCCGTCGAGACGGGAAACACCGTTTACGCGCCGACCTTCGAGCGTGACATCGAGCAGCCGATCGCGGGCGCCATCGCCGTCGAGCCGGGAACCCGCGTGGTCCTGACCGAGGGCAACTACCTGCTCGACGCGTCCGCCCCGTGGGACGACGTTCGCGCGGCGCTCACCGAGGTCTGGTTCTGCGAGGTGCCCGAGCTCGTCCGGCGGAAGCGGCTCGTCGCCCGGCACGTCGAGTTCGGCAAGACCCCGGACCACGCCCGGCAGTGGGTCGACCAGATCGACCAACCAAACGCCGACCGCATCGAGGCCACCCGCCCGCTGGCCGACGTCGTCATCCGCGCCTGAGCGCCGCACCGACCCGAACCACCACCGTCACCCGCAAGTGTGACGGCACTGAGCAGACTGGAGAGATCGTGCCCTTCTTCCGACGGCCCCGTGGCGCCGCTGCGGCGGGGGATGCCATCCCGTTCGCCCACGACGGGACGATGCACCTGTTCTACCTGTCCTCCCCGCACGGGCCGCTGGACTACCCCGAGAGGGTCCGTACGACGTGGCAGCACGCCGTCTCCGACGACCTCCAGGAGTGGCGGGAGCTCGCGCCGGCGGTTGCGCCGGGCCCCGAGGGCAGCTACGACGCCGGCGGCATCTGGACCGGGTCCGTCGTTGAGAAGGACGGCACCTTCTACCTCTTCTACACCGCGCACGACCCCGGCTCGGCGAACCCGCAGACGATCTGCCTCGCCACCAGCCAGGACCTGGTGACGTTCGAGAAGCACCCCGGCAACCCGCTGGTGCTTCCGACCGCCGGCTTCGAGCAGATCGACTGGCGCGACCCCTACGTCTTCTTCAACGAGGCGGAGGGGACGTGGTGGATGCTCATCGCCGCCCGGCGCAACGATGGGCCGCGGTGGACCCGCGGGTGCATCGTGCTGGCCACCTCCGACGACCTCGTCACCTGGCAGGTCGAGGAGGAACCCTTCTACGACCCGGGCGACACCTTCTGCCCCGAGTGCCCGGAACTGTGGGAGCACGAAAGTCGCTGGTACCTCGTGTACTCCCGGTTCTCCGAGAAGGTCTCGACGATGTTCCGGGTGGCCGACTCGCCGCGCGGGCCGTTCCGCATCCCCACCCGTGACGAGTTCGGCGGTCGCCGTTGGTACGCGGCGAAGTCGGCCCCGTGGCAGGGTGCCCGCGCCTTCTTCGGCTGGGTGCACGACGTCGTCGATCATCCCGACGGTGGTCGCCGGTGGCAGTGGGGCGGCGACTTCACCCTCCCCCGGATCGTCACGCCGGTGAAGACGGAGGCCGGGCCGGTGTTCTCGGTCCGCTGCGCCGTCGCGCCGGAGGTCGGTTCGCCGGTCGGCGCGCTGGACGAACGTGAGGTAGGCGCCGTGGGCGGGCACGGCACCGCGCAGGTGTCCAGCGTCCTGCCGCGGCGGGCCCTGATCGACGTGACCTTCGCGGCGGACGACGCCGCGGCCGTCGGGGTCGACCTGCTGCAGGCATCGACCGACGCCTCGGTGCGGCTGACGCTGGACCTCGCCCAGCGGCGAGCGGCATTGACACTCGAGCCGCAGCCACTCGACGACTTCTGGGCCGACCTCACCGGGCGCAGCTCCCAATACCGCGAGGTCGACGGACCCGTGCTCGCCTCGGCGGCCCTCCTGCCCGGGCGGGACAGCGCACCGTACCGGGTCCGGGCGGTGCTCGACGGTGAGATCCTCGAGGTCTACATCGACGACGACGTAGCGCTCACCCACCGCATTCGCCGGGCCGGCGACGAGCGTGTGCACGTGTTCGTCCTGGACGGCGTGGCGCAAGTCTCCGGGCAGGTCGCTGAGATGGTCTGACGGGAGAGCGCCGACGGGACCGGCGCTGACGACAAGGCCGACGTCGCCGTCGTCAGCGCCGGCCGCCACCAGCGTCGTCATCAACATCGGCGACAGCGGCCACGGGGCGATGCTCTGCAACGAATGCGAGACGACGAGGCACTAACCAGTGAGCTGGATTTCCGGCAGGGGTACGGGCGGTCTCCGGATGCTGGACACGGCCCAGGTTGGCGATCACCCCAGAGGAACCGCGTGCCTTCCCAAAGACTTCTCCCCATGCCGAGGCGGGCCGGCTGTGGACGGCCCCCAGGTGGGCACGTTCCGCGCCATGGATGCTGTCCGGGTGCCTGCCGTCAAGCGCTACCCCTCACGAGCCTCGCTGCTCAGCGAGCCGCCGCGGGCGGGTCTGGACCTCGCCGCCCTGGCGGCTGCCTGGCCGTTGCTCGCGGCTGCCCGCCGCGGTGACGGCCACCCGGTGCTGGTGCTGCCGGGGCTGATGACCGGCGACCCCGCCACCATCGTGCTCCGGACCGCGCTGCGCGCCCTGGGCCACAACGTGTCCGGCTGGAGGCTGGGCATCAACCGGGGCCCGACGGGTCGCGTCGTCGACACGTTGCGCGCCCGACTCCAGCGGTTGCACCGAACCTCGGGACGGCGGGTCAGCCTGGTCGGCTGGAGTCTCGGCGGGCTCTACGCGCAGGAACTGGCCAGAGCCGCGCCGGGCAGCGTCCGCGGACTGGTCACCCTCGGCACGCCGGTGGTGCGATCGGCGCCCTGGGTCCGCACCGCCTCGGGGATCGTCGACGGCGGCACCCGCCTGCTCCGCGCGGCGGCAGCGCTGCCTCGGCCCTGGGCCGAGCGCGGCTCCCTGCGCGTGCCCGCGACGTCGGTCTACACCCGGGCCGACGGCATCGTGCACTGGTCGTCATGTCGGTACGAGCTCCGCTCTCGGCGGGAGAACGTAGAGGTACACGGCAGCCACCTCGGCCTTGCCTACAACCCGGCAGTTCTCTGGCTGCTGGCCGACCGGCTGGCGATGGCCGAGGGCGCCTGGACACCGTTCCGCCCCCCGCCCGCACTGAGCCTGCTCTTCCCCCGCCGCCGATGACCCGGGCAGACCCGCGACCAGTCCAGCTGCCCCTGCTGGCCGAGCCGGTCGAGCATGGCCCGGTGCAACCGCTCGAAGACGCCGGTATCAGCCGGTGCCATGCCTCGCAGCGCATACAGCTGCGCGACGACACACGGGAACAGCCGTGCAGTCGAAGACAATCGCCACCCGGCCAAGTCGCGAGCCGACAGTTCGGCCGAGCCGCCGTCGAGGAGCTGGAGGGCGTCCACCTCGGCCAAGTGGTCCACGGCCTGCCCGACGCCGAGCAGCAACAAGCCGCCCCCGACGCTCTTGAGTCGACCAGCTTCGACAGGCTCCAGGTCGAGAACGGCAGCCCGTGATCGCCGGGACGCGCCGCCGTCTTCTTCATCCACTGCAGCTCAGCCAGGGTGAGCTTCGGAGGCCGCCCGCCGGCGTACTCCGGACGCGGTGAGTTAAGTCCGTCGGCGTTGATGTCGTGGATCACGTCGCGCACCCGCGGTGACGTAGTAGGTGGTCACCTGTCTGTGGCAGCACCGAACCGCTACAGCCCGAAGGCCCCAAGCGAGACTCAGCCTGGTCCTGCGGGAGGTCGAGTTTGCGATGGCGACCTGGACCCGGCCCAGCTGGAGTGGTTGCGAGAGAAACAGCGCGATCTACCCAGAAGGAGACGATGATGGCGGACGCTCCAAATATCCAGGTGGGTTCAGACACAAGGGCCAAGTCACAAGAAGAGGCTCTGAGAGATGCGCAATTCGCAATCACCGAGAGAGGCCTCCAAGTAGCCTTTACATCCGGTCCTCACATTGCAGGCGCCGGCATGCTCAACGGCGCAGGTGTTGCGGTGCTGGTCACCTGCGTATCGGTGGGCCAAAGGACATTCATCGAGGTAGTGGCTGCGAGCCTGGACTCCGTTGCAGCAGAAGAAGCCCGCAACAGGGTTCGAACCATCACGATGGGTGCGCCGAGCTGAAGAGTTCAAGCGCAATCAACCTGTTCCACGTCACCTTTCAGGAGATCCTTCGTAGGTTGACGTGGAACGTACTCGGTCCCGGCACTCCTGACGTCTGACCTCGGATTCCTCCGCAGTCCTGCGGCGCCGATACCATTCAGCGCCAGCAGTCCGACGTGCAGTCGCCAGACGTCCAGCATCATCACCCCCACGAACGGGCACAGTCGGTTCGCTCTGGCAGGAGAACGACCTGGTCTTCGTGCAGGTGAACGGGCGACCGATCGAGCGGAAGTCAGACTGGAAGGCCTGGAAGAGGCTCCTGGCCGAGGCGGGCGTGCGCGAGGTCCTACTGCACGACGGCCGGCACACCGCGGCGACGCTGCTGCTGGCCGAGGGCGTCCACCCGCGGGGCGTCATGGAGGTGCTCGGCCACGCACAGATCCGAACGACCAGGACGCCTACAGCCATGTGATGCCGGCCCTCGGCCGGGACGCGGCGCACCGGATGGGACGAGCACTGTGGGACTGAGCTGGCACTAGATCGGCTTCAGTGGCCACCACGGTGGCACCAGAACGACTCAGGCCGTCCCTCCGGAGGAGGAACGGCCTGATCAGAGGGGTGGAGCTGAGGGGACTCGAACCCCTGACCCCCACACTGCCAGTGTGGTGCGCTACCAGCTGCGCCACAGCCCCTTACGACCCGGTCTGGTGCGTCCGAGCCGTTGGCAACTGTACAGGGCCGCGGCGGCGGACCGGCGGCAGGGGTGGGTGCGCCGCGTCACGCGTTCCACCCCTGCCGTGACGGTCAGCCCTGCTTCATCTGGGCGATCCGGATGTGATTGCCGAACGGGTCGCGCAGGCCGAAGTCGATGCCGTAGGGCTGGTCGACCGGCTCCTCGGCGATGTCCACGCCCTTCTCCTTCAGCTCCGCGTACGTCTTGTGCGCGTCGTCGCAGCGGAAGAAGAGGTGGCCACCGGTCGAGCCCTTGCTGAGCAGTTCGCGGACCTGGGCGGCGGTGTCCTGGCTCATGGACGGCGGCCCGGGGACCTCGAGAAGGATTCCCCGGTCGTCGCCGGGGACCTGCACGGTGAGCCAGCGCATGAAGCCGAGGTCGACGTCCTCACGGACCTCCATGCCGAGCTTGCCGACGTAGAAGTCCAGCGCCTGGTCCTGGTCGGTGACGTAGATCTGCGAGGTGCCGAGTGAGTTCAACATGCGGGGAACGCTAGAAGCCCTCACTGACCTGGGGCTTCTCCAAAACTGCTCGGTCTGGTCCAGGCCATCGCGAAGCACGACGGGACGGGCGGCAGCGGCCCGCGCAGCCGGTAGGCGCTCGGCGGCTCGCCGACGATGTCGCGGAACACCCGGCTGAACGTGCCGAGGCTGGCGAACCCGACGTCCATGCAGATGTCGGTGACGCTCTTGTCGGTCGACCGCAGCAGCCACATCGCCCGCTCCACCCGGCGCCGCTGCAGGTAGCGGTTCGGCGTCTCCCCGAACGCGGCCCGGAACTGGCGGATGAAGTGCGCCTCCGAGACGTGCGCGATCCGTGCCAGCGTGGGGACGTCGAGCGGCTCGGCGTACGCCCGGTCCATCGCGTCGCGGGCGCGCAGCAGCCGCCGGTTGTTCTCCTCCGACGCCCGACTCACGGCGGCGATCAGATCAGATCAGACCTCGACGCCGCGGGCGTGCAGCCACGGGATCGGGTCGATCCGCTTGCCGTCGATGCCGCCCTGGTGCACCTCGAAGTGCAGGTGCGGGCCCGTGGACTGGCCGCGGTTGCCGAGCAGCGCGATCTCGTCGCCGGCCTGCACGTACTGCCCGGCCTCGACCAGGATCTTGTCCATGTGGCCGTAGACGGTGACGTCCCCGTTCTCGTGGAGGATGTAGACCGCGAGGCCGAAGCCGCTGGCCGCGCCGGCCTTGAGCACCACGCCGTCCATCGCCGCGTACTCCGGCGTGTGCATCGGCGCGGCCAGGTCGATCCCGTAGTGGAAGGTGCCCCAGCGGGCGGTGAACGTGCTGCTCAGCCGCGCGCCCTTGATCGGCAGCACCGCCTTGGGCCGTGCGGCCTCGCGGGCGGCGGCCTCGGCCTCCGCGCGCGCGGCGCGGGACGCGGCGACCTCCTCCAGCCGGGCCTGCGCCTCGGCCTCGGTGATCGAGGCCATCGGCATGAGCTCGACGTCCTCGTCGCTGGTCGCGAGCATGTCCTGGGCGGCGAGCACGGACGTCGACTCCGCGGCGGCCTCCGACGTGCCCTGGAAGCTGATGACCCCGGCGCCGAGCCCGCCCGCGACCAGCGCGGCGAGCAGCAGCATGGGACGGCGCCGGTGACCGGAGGACCGCTTCCTGGAATGCCGTGCCGGCCGCTCGAGGAGGTCGGCGTCGTCGTTCCGCGCGCTCATGCACCTGCCCGTCTCGGGGGAAGCGGCCCGGTTCTCGGGCCCGATTCGGTGATGCAGATACAAACACCGCGTGACCTTTTCGTGACCCCCCGTGCGGCGTGTCCGACCCGGACACGCCGTGTGAACCGTCTCACGAATCACACCGGTGTCATCACCGTGCGAAATTGTCAGCCCGCCACCGCCCGCTCCACGGCGGCGAACCACGCGGCGGTGAACGCGGCGCCGTCGACGTCGGTGACCACCTCGACGCGACGCTCCCGCCGATCAGCGCCCCAGTGCAGGACGCCGTCCTCGACCCACGCATGCAGGCGCTCGGTGCGGGTGCGCACGCCGTCCCAGCCGGCCGCGACCGCGCAGGCGACCGGGTCGAAGTGGAAGTTCACGAGGTCGTCCGGCAGCCCGGGGTGGGCGCGCCCCAGCTCGGCGTAGCCCGCCTCGTCGCGCCGGGCCTCGCTCTGGCGGGCCAGCAGCTCCCCCACCGGGCCCAGCGCGCGCAGCCGCGACAGATCGCGCCCGGTGAGCGGCGCGGCCAGCGTCGCCGGCAGGGGCACCAGCGTGAGCCGGCCCGCGGCTGCGGCCACGACCTCGGCGGCCCGGGTGTCCCACTGCACGTTCCAGTCCCGCTCCGGTCCCCAGGCGGGGAACCCGGACGCGGGCGGATCCACCCAGCCGCCCATCACCACGAGGTCCGCGGCGGCCAGCGCGCCCGGCCGCAGCAGCTCGAGCGCCGCGAGGTTGGTCAGCGGCCCGATCGCGGCGATCCGCACCCCGTCGGCCACGGTGCGCTCGAGCACGTCCAGCGCCGCGCCGGCCGGTGCGGGGCGGGGCGGGGCCGGCGGGAAGAGCGCCTCGTCCGGCTCGGCGAGCTGCCGGGTGGTCAGCGACATCGCCGCGCCCGCCGTCACCGGGACGTCGGCGCGGCCGAGGAGATCCAGCAGCGCGGCGACGCAGCCGGCCCGCCGCCCGCCCGGGTCGATCGTCGTGGTGATGCCGGTGAGCTCCACGCCCGGCCAACCGAGCAGCATGGTCAGCGCGCAGGCGTCGTCCGGGTCCCCGCCGAGGTCGGTGTCGAGGTGCAGCCGCATGCCGCCACCTTGGGGCCAAAATGGCCATTTTGGCCCCCAGGGCTCAGGCGGGGAGGACGGCGTCCTCGCGGGCGGCCGGGCGGACCGGATCGCGGAACCGCCGCGCGGCACCGATGCCGCCGACCACCAGACCCGCGCCCAGCGCGATGAGCACCGCGACCGCCGCCCGCGCCGGCCACTGCGGCCCGTTGGAGAGCACGTGCGCGCTCCACAGCACGTCGACGTCCGGCAGGCCCTCGATCAGCAGCAGCCAGCCGAGCAGCAGCGCCATCAGCCCGGTCATCACGCCGCGCCCGCGCACCGCCGCCCGCATGCCCAGCGCGGCGACCAGCAGCACCATGGCCGCCGGCAGCAGCGCCGAGACGATCGCGCCGACGTGCGAGCCGAGCGAGGCCGGCGGCGCCGGAGTGGCCAGCGCGTGCCACAGGGCGGCGACCGCGCCGACGGCGAGCAGCGCCCCCAGCGGCCGCGGCGAGCGGGCCAGCAGCCCGGCGAGCGCACCGGCCAGCGCCAGGACGGCGTAGACGGGCCAGACCACCCACGGCGACGGCGGCGGGCTCCAGGTCAGCTCCCCGGCGACCGTCACCTCCTGCCCGCCGTAGAACATCGGGATCTCCCACTGGAACACCCGGTGGGTGCGCGTGGGGTCGGCGGCCACCGTCGGCGGCAGCTGCCCCTGGCTCATCCAGTGCGTGCGGTGGTCGTGCCAGACGTAGGACGACTCGGTGGAGACCTGCTGCCAGTCCGGCTGGGCGGCGGGGTCGGCGTCGGCCGGCAGGGTGACCCGCCCGAAGCGGTCCAGGTTGATCCAGGTCGCCGGGCTGTGCGCGTTGCGCCAGACGCCGTCCGGACCGATGCGCAGGTACGGCTCGTCCGAGTAGCCCGGCACGAGCACCTCGGTGTTGCTCGCGTTGACCAGCTCGAACTCGTCGCCGAACTGCAGCACCCGCACCGCGACCCCGGGCATGGCCGGGGTCACCGCGAGCACCCGCCCGTCGAAGTCGCTGCCCGCGGTCCCGCCGCCGACGTGCGCCTGCGCGGGCCCGGCCACCAGCAGCGCCGCGATCGCCGCGAGGACGACGACCAGCACCCGTCTCACGAGCCGGCCACCGTCGCGAGGTCCTCGGCGATGTCGCGCGGGGTGTTGCCCGCGTCGAAGGCCACGTGCGCCTCGTCGTCCGCGCCGTAGAGCAGCAGCAGCGACGAGTGCACCTGGCCGTTCTCCTCGGCCAGCGGCACGCCGGCCGACAGCTGCGCCTGGTCGATCGCCGCCTGGTCGCCGGTCAGCCCGATGAACGAGGTCGGCAGGTCGGCGTCGAACCGGTGCAGGTACTCACCCAGCACGGCCGGCGTGTCGCGGGCCGGGTCCGTCGTCACGAAGACCACCTGGACCTGCGCCGCCGTCGCCGGGTCCATGCCGCGCAGCGCGACGGCGATGTCGGCCATCGTCGTCGGGCAGACGTCGGGGCAGTTGGTGTAGCCGAAGAACAGCAGCGTCGGGCGGCCGCTGGTGGCGGTGGTGAAGTCGTAGGCGGCGCCGCTCGCGTCGGTCAGCGTGAACGTGGGCCGCTGGTAGGGCGGGTCCAGGTCGATGCCCGCGTACGCGCCCCGGGGCCCGGACACCTCGGCCGGCGCGGAGCCGTGCTCGTGCGCCGCCCCGGCCTGCGACACCGCGGTGCCCCCGGAGTCGCCGGACCCGCCGCAGCCGGCCAGCAGGAGCCCTGCCGCGAGCACGACGGCCAGCCGGCCGCGGAGGGGGAAGGTCACGAGGACACGGTACGTCGGCGCGCGGTCCACCCCAGGACGACGCCGGCGCCACCGACGAACAGCGCGAGGATCGCGAGGAAGAGCGCCAGGCCGGCCGGCTCGTTCGCCGTCCCTCCGCCGTGGCCGGAGTCCGCGGCGGCGCCCGTGTCGCCGCTCGCGGCGTCCGACGCGGCGGCCAGCGTCAGCACCGGCGCCGGGCGCTCCGGCTCGGGCTGGCCCGCGACGGTGGGCTCGATCCACGCCGACTCGGTGCCGTCGCTGTAGGTCTGCACCGCGCTGAAGCTCACCGAGTCGACGTCGGGGAACTGGCCGAGCGAGAGCGCGAACTCCTGGAACTGGCCCGGCGCGATGCCCGCCCCCGGGTCCGCGGCGAAGTCGACCACCGACACCGCCTCGGTGATCTCGTCGCCGTCCTCCCCGGTCACCGGCGGGTCCAGCTGCGTCCGGGTGAGCGTCGCCGTCCACCCCTGCACCGGCTGGTAGCTCACGAAGGCGAACGGGGTGTCCGTGGGCAGCTGGATCCGCAGCCGCACGGTGCTCGCCGTGTCGCTCTCGTTGGGGACGCGGAAGACGACCTTGCCGAACCCCCCGGCCGCGGCGTCCGGCGAGGACACCGTCACGTGCGCCGAGGCGACGCCGATGCCGAGGGTGAGCAGGCCGGTCAGCGCGGCCAGGACGATGCCGAGCCGGGTGGCCGGGCGGGGCAGGGACACAGCTCTCCTCTGGTGCGGGGTGTCCACAGGTCAGCGGACGGTGAAGTCGGTACTGGCGGTGCGGGCGGTGAACTCATCGACGCGGACGGTCACGGTGAGCGTCCACGAGCCGGCCGCGGGGATGTTCATCCCGTCCGCGATGTAGTGGCCGGGGCCACCCGCCACGAGGGGGACGTCGATCGGGCCGAGCTGCTGCTCGGGCTCGGTGATCGTGACGCCGATGTCCGCCGGCTGGGTGAGCTGGCCGGCGTCGTCGAAGAGGTAGACGTGCAGCGTGTTCGGTCCGGGGCGCGCGGGGTCGACGGAGATCTGCACGCTGCCCTCGGCGCCGCCGCTGCCCTGCAGCGGCACGGTCACGTCGACCGGCTGGGCCAGCGCGGACTCGGCCGGCGCCGTGCCGACCAGCACCGACGTCACGCCGAGGACGACGAGGGCCAGCAGCAGCTCGACCAGGACCGAGCGGCGGAACGGCGGCAGGTCCTTGGCCGCCCCCCTGGCCTGCGCCTTGGCCCGCCGGCGGGCGGCGGGGTCCTCGGTCTCGACCGCCGACTCGGCCGCGAAGGCCTGCGCGGTCACCCGGCGGCGGGGGCCGGGCACGCCCAGGTGCTGCTGGACCCACACCCGCGAGACGCCCGCCGCGGCGAGGATCACCGCGACCAGCAGCAGCTTGGCGACCAGCAGCCAGCCGTACCTCGTCCCGACCAGGGCCGCCGGCGAGCCGACCTCGCGCACGGACTGGACGATCCCGGTGACGACCAGCGCGACCACGGAGCCGAACGCCATCCGGGAGAACCGCGGCAGCGCCGTCGCGAGCTCGCCGGCCGGCACGTCGGACCGGAGCAGGCCGGCCAGCAGGCCGGTCAGCCCGCCGAGCCAGACGGCCATTGCCGCCGCGTGCACGGCGGTCACCGGCAGCGCCAGCCCCGGCCAGGCGCCGGCGACCGGGTGGCCGACGGCGGCGGTGGTGATCACCAGGCCGACCGCGGCGGCGCCGTTGATCGCGAGCATCCGGGGCGACGGTGGCGTCCCGCGGCGCCAGGCGGGCGCCAGCCCGGCGAGCAGGTAGAACGCCAGCAGCGTCCGGATCATGGTGACGACGCCGTAGCCGGTGCTCGCGGTGGTGTCGAGCAGCGAGAGGTCGAACACCGACCCGAGCCCCGACCCAGCGGCGTACGGACCCTGCAGCGCGAAGGTCGCCAGCGCACCGACGGCCACGGCGACCGCGCCGCCCTCGCTGAGCCGCCGCAGCCGCTCGGAGCGCCAGCCCGCCGGCCAGCACACCAGCAGCAGCACCGGGATGCCGATGGCCAGGGCGAGGCCGGCGAAGCCGAGCCAGCGGGCGATCGGCAGGGCGACGGCGATGCCCGGGTCGGTGGCGTCGCCGACGTCCCCCGCCCCCGCGCTGAGCAGCTCGCCCTCGCCGACGACGAACGAGTACGCACCGGCGACCGGGTGGGAGTCGGCCGAGATCACCCGGTAGGTGACCAGGTAGCCGCCGTCGGGCAGGTCGGCGCGCAGCGGGATGGTCAGGACGTCGCCGTCGACGGACGGCGCCCCGGTGTCGACCCGCGCCTGGCCGGAGTCGAGCACCCGCGCGTAGCCGGCGCCCAGCGAGACGCCCTCGGAGAACGTCAGCGTCACCTCGGCGGGCGCGGTGTCGAGCCGCGCGCCCGACTCCGGGCTGGTCGACTCCAGCTCCGCGTGCGCCGACGCCGGCCCCGCGACGACGACCCCGGTGAGCAGCCACCCGCCGAGCAGGGCGACGAGCAGCAGTGCCGCGCGGCGCCTCATGCCGCCACCCGGCCCCGGACGGGCGCGGTCGCCGCGCGCCGGCGCCTGCCGCGCCAGGCCATCCCCGCCACCAGCAGCACACCGACGACCAGCAGCAGGTGCAGCACGGCCCGGTCGGCGTGCACGTGGCCGGCGGCCAGGTCGCGCACCGTGACCACGGTGAGCAGCGTCGTGAACGTGCCGAGGAACGGCAGCGCCCCGGCGGCCAGCCGCGGCGCCGCGGCCACGGCGAGGAAGGCGGCGGCCAGCGCCAGGTTCCAGGCGCCGGTCTCGTGCGCCATGTGCACCGGCGCGCTCATCGCCCCGGATCCGGCGGCCAGCGCCGGCCAGGTGATGCCGGCCTGGGCCACCCCGACGGCCAGCAGCGCGAGCCGCAGCGCGGTCGTCACCAGCCTGGCCCGGGCGGCAGCGGCGGTGCCCGGCAGCTCGCGCGGCAGCGCGGCGAGCACCCGCGCGGTCAGGTCCGGGACCGGCGGGGCCGGCGCCAGCCGCGCCCGGCGGGTCACCGCCGCCGTGTCGTCGGCCCAGGCGGCGCACCGGGGGCAGCCGGCGAGGTGCTCGTCGAGCACCCGCTCGGGCATGCCCAGGACCTCTCCGTCGAGCCGGGCGGAGAGCGCCTCGCGGTAGACAGGACACTGCATGTGGGAATGGTCGCTCCCCAAAGCGCGGGAGTTCCCGTCCAATCGCCGTCCCTGTGACGAAGATGGGGACGTGGACGAACTCGAGCGGCTCGCGGCGGACACCGTCGACGGGGACCCGGTGGCCGCGGCCGCGCTGGTGCGCGCCACGCAGTCCGACGTCTGGCGGCTGTGCGCGGCGCTCGGCGACCGGCAGTCCGCCGACGACCTGACGCAGGAGACCTACCTGCGCGCCTTCGGCTCCCTGCACCGCTTCGAGGGCCGCTCCTCGCTGCGCACCTGGCTGCTGTCGATCGCCCGCCGGACCTGCGCCGACGCCGTCCGCTCGCGCCGCCGGCGGCGGCTCGTCCTGGTCCGGGAGGACGCCGACCTCGAGGCCCTGGCCGGCGGCCAGAGCGCCGACCGCGTGGGCGAGGGCGCCGTGGTCAGCGACCTGCTGACCCGGCTCGACGCCGACCGGCGCGAGGCCTTCGTCCTCACCCAGCTGCTCGGCCTGCCGTACGCGGAGGCGGCCGAGGTGGCCGGCTGCCCGGTGGGCACGATCCGCTCCCGCGTGGCCCGCGCCCGCGCCGACCTCGTGGACAGCCTGCGGGAGGAGGGTGACGCGGCCCACGGGTGAATGTCGGGCAGGTGAACAACGGGGGAAAGCTGGGCACCTATGCTCCCGACGGCCGCGTGACCGAAGGGTCGCCGACCGCATCTGCCCCCTTCTTCCGGAGCCACGCGTGCCCTTCAGCCTGTCGCCCAAGGACTCGAGCTTCTACCCGCTGTTCACCGCGTCGGCGGAGAACCTCGTCGCGGCGACCAACGTCCTCTCCGAGTTCATCCACGACCACGCCCGGCGCGAACAGCTCGCCAAGGAGCTGCGCGATCTCGAGCACGCCGGGGACCAGTCGACGCACGCGATCTTCCGGCAGCTGAACACCAGCTTCGTGACGCCGTTCGACCGCGAGGACATCTACAACCTGGCCAGCGATCTCGACGACGTCATGGACTTCGTCGAGGCCGCGGCCGACCTGGTGATCCTCACCGGCCTCGGCACCCTGCCGGCCGAGATGAGCCAGCAGACGGCGCTGCTGCAGCGGGCGGCGCAGACCACCGCGGAGGCGATGCCGAAGCTGCGGACGCTCAAGGACCTCTCCGACTACTGGATCGAGGTCAACCGCATCGAGAACGAGGCGGACAAGCTCTACCGGCGGCTGATCTCCCGGCTCTACAGCGGCGAGTTCGACGCGCTGGAGATCCTCAAGCTCAAGGAGGTGGCCGACCAGCTCGAGGAGGCCGCCGACGCGTTCGAGCACGTGGCCAACGTGGTCGAGACGATCGCGGTCAAGGAGTCCTGACCCCGCGATGGACCCGCTCCTGCTTGGGCTCATCGTCATCGTCGTCGTGGCGCTGGCGTTCGACTACACCAACGGCTTCCACGACGCGGCCAACGCGATCGCCGTCGCCGTCTCGACGAAGGCCCTGACCCCCAAGGTGGCCCTGGCCCTGGCCGCCGTGGCCAACCTGGTCGGCGCCGTGATCTCCACGAAGGTCGCGAAGACCGTCGGCGAGGGCATCATCGAGGCGCCCACGGGCAGCGAGGGCCTGCACATCGTCTTCGCCGCGCTGATCGGGGCGATCGCCTGGAACCTGATCACCTGGTACTTCGGGCTGCCCTCGTCGTCCTCGCACGCGCTGATCGGCGGGCTGGTCGGCGCGGCGCTGGCCGCGGCGCACACCGTGCTGTGGTCCGGGGTCTTCGACAAGGTCGTCGTCCCGATGGTGGTCTCGCCGCTGGTCGGCTTCGGCCTGGGGTACCTGTTCATGCTGGCGATCCTGTGGCTGTTCCGGCGCGCCAACGCCACCCGCGCGCACCGCAACTTCCGCTACGCGCAGATCGTCAGCTCGGCGACCATGGCGCTCGGTCACGGCATGCAGGACGCGCAGAAGACGATGGGCATCATCACCCTCGCCCTCGTCACCGCGGGCGTGATCAACGACTTCACCGTGCCGTTCTGGGTCATCGTCTCCGCGGCGCTGGCGATCAGCGCCGGCACCTACGCCGGCGGCTACCGGATCATGCGGACGCTGGGACGGCGGGTCATCCAGCTCACCCCGGCCGGCGGCTTCGCCGCGCAGACGGTGGCCTCCGGGGTCATGGTCGCGACCGCCACGGTGTTCGCCGTCCCGGTGTCGACCACGCACATCACGACCACGTCGATCATGGGCGTCGGCTCGACCCGGCGGCTCTCGGCGGTCCGCTGGGGCGTGGCCGGCAACATCGTGATCGCCTGGATCGTCACCCTGCCGGCCGCGGGGATCGTGGCCGCCGCCGTCTACTTCCTGACGAGCGCCCTGCTCGGCTGACACCATCAGCAGGGTGACCGGCAGCCAGCTCGAGCGGCCGGTGGCCCTGGGCACCGTGCGCGGCCGCTGGCTCATCGCCGTCACGGTGCTCGCCTCGGGGATGGCGTTCCTCGACGGCACCGCCGTGCAGGTCGCGCTGCCCTCGATCGGGCGCGACCTGGGCTCGACGCTGGCCGACCTGCAGTGGACGATCACCGGCTACACGCTGACCCTGGCGGCGCTGATCCTGCTGGGCGGCTCGCTGGGCGATCGGTACGGCCGGCGCCGGGTGTTCCTGCTCGGTGTCGCCTGGTTCGCCGCCGCCTCCCTGCTCTGCGGCCTGGCCCAGTCGCCCGGGCAGCTGGTCGCCGCCCGGGCGCTGCAGGGTGTGGGCGGCGCGCTGCTCACCCCGGGCAGCCTGTCGCTGATCCAGTCCTCGTTCCGGCACGGCGACCGCGGCAAGGCGATCGGCCTGTGGTCGTCGCTGGCCGGGATCGCCGGGCTGGTCGGCCCGTTCGTCGGCGGCGCGCTGGTCGATCTCGCCAGCTGGCGGCTGGTCTTCCTCGTCAACGTCCCGGTCGCGGTGGTGATCATCGTCATCGCGGGGCGGCACGTGCCCGAGAGCCGGGACAGCAGCCGCCACGGCCGCTTCGACGTCCTCGGGGCGGTGCTCGGCGCGCTCGGGCTCGGCGGGGTCACCTACGCGCTGATCGCCGCCGGTGAGGACCCGGGCCGGGTGGACGTCGTCGTCTCCGGTGCCCTCGGCGTGCTGGCCGGGATCGGCTTCGTCGTCCGCGAGCGGCGCGTCGCCGACCCGATGCTGCCGCCGCGGCTGTTCCGGGACCGGCAGTTCACCGGCGCCAACGCGTCCACCTTCGCCGTCTACGGGGCCCTGGGCGGCTTCTCCCTGTTCCTGGTCCTGCAACTGCAGGAGGTGCTGGGCTACAGCGCGACCGCGGCCGGCGCCGCGATGCTGCCGACCATCCTGCTGATCACCCTGCTCTCGCCGCAGGCCGGCGCGCTCGCCCAGCGGATCGGCCCGCGGCTGCCGATGACCGTGGGCCCGCTGGTCGCCGCGGCCGGCACGCTGTGGCTGACCGGCGTCGACGGCGGCCTGCCGTACTGGATCGAGGTGCTGCCCGGCTCGATCCTGCAGGGCCTGGGCATGGCGACGACGGTGGCGCCGCTGACGGCGACCGTGCTCGCCGCGGCGCCGGACACGATGGCCGGCGTGGCCAGCGGCGTGAACAACGCGGTCGCCCGGGCCGCCCAACTGCTCGCGGTGGCCGCGCTGCCGGTCGCCGTCGGGCTCTCGGGCACCGACTACGCGCGGCCCGACGCGTTCACCGGCGCGTTCCGCAGCGCGATGGTGATCTGCGCGGCGCTGTTCGCGGCCGGCGGGATCCTCGCGTGGCTCACCATCCGCAACGACGTCCTCGAGCCGGCCTGAGAGTTCCCGCTCACTGGGACGCAGGGGTGCGGCATTGTCGATCGGCCTGGTAGACATAGCCCGTGGCTTCGACGGCGGTGCTCCTGGTGGGGCGGATCCACGTCGACCTGCTGCGTGTCTGCACCGCGACCTGTCCGGGCTGCTGACTCCCCGCGCCTGACCGGCGCCCCGCCTTCCGCTCGCCCCGCGGCCGCTTGCGTCGCGCGCACCCCCGGAGCTCCAGCCTCGTGAAGTCCCTCGTCCTGATCGCCCTGGTCGGCCTGGGCGCCCAGCTCGTCGACGGCAGCCTCGGCATGGCCTACGGCGCCACCTCGACCACCCTGCTGCTCGCCCTCGCCGTCAACCCGGCGAGCGCCTCGGCCAGCGTGCACCTCGCCGAGATCGGCACCACGCTGGTCTCGGGGCTGTCGCACTGGAAGTTCGGCAACGTCGACTGGAAGGTCGTCGCGAAGGTCGGCGTCCCCGGTGCGGTCGGTGCGTTCGCCGGCGCCACGGTGCTGTCGCACCTCTCCACCGAGGTCGCCGCGCCGGTGATGTCGCTGATCCTGCTCGCGATCGGCGTCTACCTGCTCGTCCGGTTCACCCTGCGCGGCCTCGACCGGCGCAACCTGGGCAAGCCGGTGCGCAAGCGGTTCCTGGCCCCGCTGGGTCTGGTCGCCGGCTTCATCGACGCGACCGGCGGCGGTGGCTGGGGTCCGATCGGCACCCCCGCGCTGCTGGCCAGCGGGCGGATGGAGCCGCGGAAGGTGATCGGCTCGATCGACACCTCGGAGTTCCTCGTGGCGCTCGCCGCCAGCCTCGGCTTCCTGCTCTCGCTCGGCTCGCAGGGCATCGACCCGGTCTGGGTGCTGGGCCTGCTCGCCGGCGGCCTGGTCGCCGCCCCGATCGCCGCCTGGCTGGTGCGCCACCTGCCGCCGCGGCTGCTGGGTTCGCTGGTCGGCGGGATCATCGTGCTGACCAACACCCGCACGCTGCTGACCAGCGACTGGCTCGACGCGCCGGGCGGGGTCCGCGCCGTGGTCTACGCCGTCCTGGTCGCCGTCTGGGCCGCGGCGGTCGTCCACTCCTACCGGCAGTACCGGGCGGAGCGGGCCCTCGAGCTCGCCGAGGCGGTCGCTGTCGAGGAGAACGTGGCGGAGGAGCGGCCGGCCGAGGCCCCGCTGACCGCCGGGCGGCCGAGCGCGCCGCAGGACTGAGCGCGCGCGGCTCAGCGGTCGGCGAGCAGCTTCTCCTCGAGCTCCGGCGGCAGGCCGGGCAGCGAGCGGCCGGACGGCGGTTCCGGTCGCTCGCTGCGCTGCATCCAGGCCCAGCTGTCGGCGATCGACTCGCGCAGCGGCCGGCTGGGCAGGCCGAGCTCGCGGGCGCGCGCGGTGTCGACGTCCCACGCCGTGACCGCGACGTCGGCGGGCAGCCAGAAGGGCAGGTGCTGCCACGGCTCGACGCCGGCGGCCAGCAGGTCGGCCTCCGGCACACGCACCCACCGCGCGTCGCCGCCGGTGACCTCCCGGCAGAGCTCCAGCATCCCACCGACGGTGGTCATCCCGGCCGGGCCGGTGGCGTTCACCGCGCCGCCCTGCCCGCGCTCGGCCATCCGCACGAGCCAGCCGGCCAGGTCGCGGGCGTCGACGGCGGCCATCGGCTGGTCGAGGGTCTCGGGGACGACGACGCGCCCGCCGCGGGCGATGCGGTCCAGCCACCAGCCCAGCCGGTAGAGCGGGTCGTGCGGGCCGACGATCAGCCCGGCCCGGGCGGTGAGGAACCGCTCCCCCAGCGCCGCGCCGAGGATCCGCTCGGCCGCGGCCTTGTTCGCGCCGTACTCGTCCTCGTCGGTGTCCCAGGTGGGCTCGTCGTCCTCGGCGCCGATCGGGCCGGGGGGCCAGGTGCTGTAGGCGTTGAGGCTGCTCACGAACGCGTAGCCGCGGGCGTCGGCCAGGGCCGCGGCGGCGTTCTCGGCGGCGGCCCGGGTCTGGCACGAGGTGTCGACGACGAGCTCCGGCCGCCAGTCGCCGAGAGCGGCAGGCAGCGCGGCCGGGTCGCTCCGGTCGCCGTGAAGCGCCCGGGCGCCCTCGGGCGGCGCGCCGGACACCCCGCGGGTGAACGTCGCGACGTCGTGCCCGCGCTCGAGCGCCGCGGTCACGACGTGCCGGCCGAGGAAGTGGGTGCCGCCGAGGACGAGGAGCCGCATGCCCCCACCCCAGCCGAGCGGACGGCCCCCCGTCCAGCCGGTTCGCGGCCGGCATAACGGCCACCCTTCAGGGTCCCGCGCCGAGCTTGCGAGGCGTGGGGGGAAGGGTGGTCCTTCTATCAGCTCGCGGGCGTCAGCTCCGGCACCTGCGGGATCGGCGTGGCGCGGGCGGCGGCCAGCACCATCGACGGCGAGCGGGGCAGCCCGCGGCGGGTGCACAGCCGCAGCGCCCGGGCCCCGGTCACGACGTCGGTCTCCGGCGGGATGATGAGCAGGTCGGCCCGCCGCGCTCCGCCGTCCCAGCTGATGCAGACCACCTGCGCGTCCATGCTCTGGAAGCCGCCGGTGCGGATCACCCGGCCGAGCACGGCGATCTTGCGCGGGATCTGCGCCCAGGCCTGGAGCGAGTACGTGAACCGCTCGACGCGGACGCCGCGCCGGCCCAGCTCGGCGATCAGCTCGGGCAGCTCGACGGTGAGGTCGTGCCCGCGGGGCCACCAGGCGCCGTCGAACGCGGAGTCGCTCGCGACGCCGGCGTCGTGCCGGAGGCTCACCCGGACGTCGATACCGCCCCGGAAACCGTTCCTGCCCAGGGCCGTACGGGTGATGACCATGCGCGCTCGCGCCGCCTCTCGTGCTCTCTCGTCCGACCCGCGGGGAGACGGGTCCGATCAGAACGTAGGCGGGCAGAACCGCAGGTCAGCGGCAGGAAGCTGCGGGCGTGGCGGACCGGTCCGGCCGGTCGCCACGACCCGTGATCAACCCGCCACCGGCCCCGGACGCACGACCGCCGTGATCATCGGCAGGTGGCTGCTCGACACGCCGTCGAGGGCAGCCACCTGCCGATGATCACGGCGGACAGGGGGCCGGGCGTCAGGCCTTCGGCTTCCGGTTCTTCGCCTTGCCGCGCTCGTTCTGGTCGAGGATCACCTTGCGGATGCGCACCGTGGCCGGCGTGACCTCCACGCACTCGTCCTCGGCGCAGAACTCCAGGGCCTGCTCGAGGTTGAGGATCCGCGGCGGCACCAGGCGCTCGAGCTCCTCAGCGGTCGACGACCGCATGTTGGTGAGCTTCTTCTCCTTGGTGATGTTCACGTCCATGTCGTCGGGCCGGGAGTTCTCGCCGACGATCATGCCCTCGTAGACCTCGGTGCCCGGGGCGACCATGAGCGAGCCGCGCTCCTGCAGGGAGAACATCGCGTACGACGTCGCCACGCCGGTGCGGTCGGCGACCAGGGAGCCGGTGGGCCGGGCGCGCATGTCGCCCTGCCACGGCTCGTAGCCCTCGAGCACGTGGTGCAGGACGCCGGTGCCGCGGGTCTCGGTGAGGAACTCCGTCCGGAATCCGATCAGCCCCCGCGAAGGGACGACGTACTCCATCCGCGCCCAGCCGGTGTCGTGGTGGATCAGGTTCTCCATCCGCCCGCGGCGGGTGGCCAGCGCCTGGGTGAGGGTGCCGACGTAGTCGCCGGGGGTGTCGATGGTGACCCGCTCGACCGGCTCGTGCAGCTTGCCGTCGATCTCCTTGGTGACCACCTGCGGGCGGCCGACGGTGAGCTCGAACTCCTCGCGACGCAGCTGCTCTACGAGGATCGCCAGCGCCAGCTCGCCGCGGCCCTGCATCTCCCAGGTGTCCGGGCGCTCGGTGGGCAGCATCCGCACCGAGACGTTGCCGACCAGCTCCTGGTCGAGCCGGTTCTTGACCAGCCGGGCGGTGAGCTTCTTGCCCGAGCGGCCCGACAGCGGCGAGGTGTTGATGCCGATCGTGATCGAGATCGACGGCTCGTCGACGGTCAGTGGCGGCAGCGGGCGCGGGTCCTCGGGGTCGGCGAGGGTGTCGCCGATCATGATGTCCTCGATGCCGGCGACCGCCACGAGGTCGCCGGGGCCGGCGCTGTCGGCCGGCGTCCGGGTGAGCCCCTCGGTGACCAGCAGCTCGGTGATCTTGACCCGCGAAACGGTGCCGTCGGTCTTGCACCAGGCGACCTGCTGGCCGTTCTTGAGCGTGCCGGAGTGGATGCGCAGCAGCGCCAGCCGGCCGAGGTAGGGCGAGGCGTCGAGGTTGGTGACCTGCGCGCGCAGCGGCTCCTCGGCGTCGTAGACCGGCGCCGGGATCGTCTCCAGCAGCGTCTTCACCAGCGGCGCGAGGTCGGGGCTGTCCGGCGAGGTGCCGTCGGCGGGCCGGGTCAGCGAGGCCTGGCCGGTCTTGCCGTTCGAGTACACGATCGGGAACTCGAGCGCGTCCTCGCCCAGGCCGTTGTCCTCGAGCAGCTCCATGAACAGCTCGTAGGTCTCGTCGACGACCTCGGCGATGCGGGCGTCGGAGCGGTCGGTCTTGTTGACCACGAGGATCACCGGCTTGCGCTGGCCCAGGGCCTTGCGCAGCACGAAGCGGGTCTGCGGCAGCGGGCCCTCGGAGGCGTCCACCAGCAGGACGACGCCGTCCACCATCGACAGGCCGCGCTCGACCTCGCCGCCGAAGTCGGCGTGGCCGGGGGTGTCGACGATGTTCACCGTGACCGGGTTGCCCTCGTCGTCGGCCAGCCGGATGGCCGTGTTCTTGGCGAGGATGGTGATGCCGCGCTCGCGCTCGAGGTCCATCGAGTCCATGACGCGGTCCTGCGTCGTGTCGGCGTCGGTGCCCTCACCCTTGGCCCGGCCGAGCGCGCCGGCCTGGCGGAGGAGGGCGTCGACCAGGGTGGTCTTGCCGTGGTCGACGTGGGCGATGATCGCCACGTTGCGCAGGTCGTCGCGGGTGGGCATGCGGAGAGGCACCTCAGAGGAGTTCGGGGAGTCCGCGGCGTCCACGCGCGCGGCATCTCGTGCAACAGCCGCCGTGTCGGCGACCTTCCCAGGGTAGTCGCTCAGCGCGCGGAGATCTCCGTCTCGCCCCGGTCGGCCACCGCGTACGTCACCCCGGCGGCGACGATCGTGACCAACGCCACGGCCAGCCAGGAGTTCAGCCCCACCCCGAGGGCGAGCACGTGCGCCAGCACGAAGGCCGCCAGGTAGAGGACGCCGAGCCCGACCACCACCGCCCAGCCGCGGCGGCGCACCCACAGTGCGGCGGCGCCGACCCCGCAGGCGACCAGCAGCGCCCCGCCGAGCGCGCGCACGCCGGTGCCCTGAGCGACGCCGAACCCGGCGGCGAGCCCGACGGCGACGAGCAGGGACGACGGGAAGCGGGTGCGGGTCAGCGTCGAGGAGGCCATGCCGCCAGTCTCCCCCGGCCAAATCTCCCGGCGGCGCCCGCGGTCAGGAGGGCCGGGGGGCGAAGATCCGGAAGGTGTTGTCCTCCGGGTCGCGCAGCTCCACCCAGCGCGCGACGCCCGCCACCTCGTGCTCGGCGACCCGGCGGGCGCCGAGCTTCTCCACGCGGTCGGCCTGCTCTCGCCAGTCCTCGCCGCCACCCAGGTCGAGCATCAGCCGGTTCCGGCCGGTGCCCGGGTCGTCCGAGTGGACGAACATCCACGTCGGCCCGTCGCCGTCGAAGCCGATCGTGGCGTAGTCGCCGGTGGCGCCGCCGTCGACCGGGCGCTCGAGCACGCCGGACCAGAACCCGGCGAGCGCCGCGGCGTCGGCGCAGTCGAACGAGATCATCCCGACGGTCAGGCTCATGCAGGGTGGGACGGCGCGGGCCGGCCGGACTCATCGGTCCGGCCGGGCGTCAGCCGGCCTGCGCGGACTGCACCGCCGCGGTGACCCCGCTCGCGGTGAGGTCCTCGAGCTGGTGGCCGTCGACGAGGACGGTGGGCGTGCCGGTGACGCCGTCCTTCGACGCCTGGTCGGTGACCTGCTTGACCCAGTCGCCGTAGGCCAGGCCGCGGATCGCCTGCTCCACGGCCTCGCCGCTCGCGCCGGCCTGCTCGGCGTAGGAGACGAGCCGGTCGTCGGTCAGCCCGGAGCCGCCCTCGGCCGGCTGGTTGGCGTAGAGCAGGTCGTGGAACTTCTGGAAGGCGTCCGGGCCGGCGGCGTTCAC
Source organism: Geodermatophilus sp. SMS 5-13 (assembly GCF_059428245.1). Lineage (NCBI taxonomy): Bacteria > Bacillati > Actinomycetota > Actinomycetes > Geodermatophilales > Geodermatophilaceae > Geodermatophilus > Geodermatophilus sp. SMS 5-13. Next base: position 1,061,115 of record NZ_CP165729.1, on the reverse strand, counting down.
CACCGCGGCGGCCGCGTTCAGCGCCCGAGTGGAGTACTCGTCGTTGGCGTTCGTGTCGAGGAACGCCATGCCGTGGTAGTGCAGCTGCACGGTGTGGTCGGCGACCAGCGAGGCGAGGGTGCTGCCGGCGGAGTCCTCGAAGGACTTGCAGATCGGGCACTGGAAGTCCTCGTAGAGGTCGATCGTCACGGGGGCGTCGGCCTGGCCCACGACGACCACCTGCCCGCTGTCGGCCGTGTTCGCCGGCTCCGCGGCGTTCGCCGCGGTCGCCGTCCGCGAGGTCTGGACGGCGATGACCACCACGACGGCCACCACCAGCAGCACCGCCGCCACCACGCCGCCGATCACGGCGCGCTGCCGGCGCTGCGCGCGGGCGCGGGCGGCGGCCTCGGCGGCGCGCTTCTCCTCGATCCGCGCGCGGGCGGCGCGACGCTTGGCGTTATCGGGCACGGGCCAGTTCCTCCTGGTGCAGCGGGCGGCCGCCCATTGCCAGCCGCGAGCGCGGCCAGCGGGCGAGGGCGAGCGCGACCATCAGCAGCGCGGTGTCGCGCAGGACCTCGGTGGGGTAGGCGGTGTCGGCCGCGGCGACCTGCCCGCCGCCGCCGAAGCAGCCGCAGTCGATCTGCAGCCCGCGGGCCCAGGCCGAGCCCACGCCGACGAGGAAGACGGCGAGCAGCACGGCGGAGGCGATCGCCGCCGTCCGGACGAAGACGCCGGCCAGCAGGACGAGCCCGACCGCGATCTCGACCACGGGCAGGCCGAAGGCGACCGGTGCGACCAGCGCCTCGGGCAGCAGCCGGTAGGCGCGCACCGCGCGGACCGCGGCCGCCGGGTCGGGCAGCTTCAGCGCGCCGGCGACGACGAACACGCCGCCCAGCACCAGCCGGGCCGCGGTGGCGAGCCAGGGCGCGGCGGTCCTCACCACCTCACGGTCCGCCGGCTTCCTGGGAGTTCGGTGCCGGTGGCCTGTGAGAACGCCGAAGGGCCCCGGGCGCAGCGCCCGGGGCCCTTCGAGGAGATGTGCTGCAGATCAGGCCTGGCGGAGCACGGCCTCGATCTCGAGCTCGACGGTGACCTTGTCACCGACGACGACGCCGCCGCCGTCCATCGGCATCTTGATGTCGACGCCGAAGTCGTTGCGGTTGATCTCGGTCTTGGCCGAGAAGCCGGCGCGGGTGCCGCCATAGGCGTCCGGCCCGAAGCCGTTGAGCTCGAGGGCCAGGGTGACCGGCTTGGTGTTGCCCTTGAGGGTCAGCTCGCCGTCGACGAACCAGTCGGCGCCGTCGGCGCGCACCGCGGTGGACCGGAAGGTCATCTGCGGGTGGTTGTCGGCGTCGAAGAAGTCGGCGGAGCGGATGTGCGCGTCGCGCTGCTCCTGGCGGGTGTCGATCGAGGCGAGGTCGATCGTGGCGGTGACGACGGACTGCTCCGGGTTCTCGGCGGTGACGAGCTCACCGGCGAACTCGCGGAAGTAGCCGCGGACCTTGCTCACCATCATGTGGCGGACCGAGAAGCCGACGGTCGAGTGCGACGCGTCGATGTCCCAGGTGCCGACGACGTAGCCGGGGATCTGGACGGCGGTGCTGCTGGTCATGCGGATTGCCTCCGAAGTAATTGAGCGTTTGACCTTCTGCTCGACCACAGCGTAGTTGAAGGCTTGACTATTCCGCTAGTACCCTGACGTGCATGACGTCACAGGCGCCCGTCGCCGAGGTGGCCGCACGACCCGCCGGGGAACCGCGCTGGCTCGACGCGGACGAGCAGCACGCCTGGCGGGCCTGGCTGTTCAGCTCGATGCTGCTGCAGGACCGGCTCGACCGCGAGCTCACCCGGGAGACCGGCATCTCCCACGCGTACTACGAGATCCTCGTCGCGCTCTCCGAGGCCCCGGACCGGATGCTGCGGATGAGCGAGCTGGCCGACCGCTGCCTCTCCTCGCGCAGCCGGCTCTCGCACGCGGTCTCCCGGCTCGAGGAGCGCGGCTGGGTGCGCCGGCAGGTCTGCCCCGACGACGGCCGCGGCCTGCTCGCCGTCCTCACCGACGAGGGGTTCGCCGCGCTGGAGGGCGCCGCCCCGGTGCACGTCGAGGGCGTGCGCAACCACCTGTTCGACCAGCTCTCCCCCGAGCAGGTCGCCGCGATGCGCGACATCGGCGAGACCCTGCTGCGCCACCTCGACCCGCCGACCGGCAGTTTCGCCACCTGACGGGCTTTGTCGCGATCAAGCACGCGTGCTTCATCGCGACAAAGCGCCCTCGCGGAAGTACTTGTCGGGGGTGATCGGCAGGTCGCGGACGCGCAGGCCGGTCGCGTGCCAGTAGCCGTTGGCGACGGCGGCCGCGGCGCCGGTGATGCCGATCTCGCCGATGCCCTTGAGGCCGAGCTCGTTGACCAGCGGGTCCTCCTCGTCGAGCCAGGAGATGTCCACCTCGCCGATGTCGGCGTTGGTCGCGACGTGGTACTCGGCCAGGTCGTGGTTGACGTAGTGGCCGAGCCGCGGGTCGGAGACCGTCTCCTCGTGCAGCGCCATCGAGACGCCCATGCAGAACCCGCCGAGGAACTGTGAGCGGGCGGTGCGGGCGTTCACGATCGTCCCGGCGGTGTAGACGCTGGTCGCCCGCGGCACGCGCACCTCGCCGGTGTCGGCGTCCACCCGCACCTCGACGAAGTGGGCGCCGAAGGCGTGCATCGAGTGCGTGTCGGCGGCCGGGGTCTTCCCGTCGAACCCGCCGTCCACGATGAGCCCCTCGGGCGGCGGCTCACCGGACAGCCGGCGACGCACGTCCCGGGCGGTGAGCACGATCGCCGAGCCCCAGGACGCCAGCCCGGTCGAGCCGCCCGCGCCGCCGGCCCGCGGCAGCGCGCTGTCGCCGATCCGCAGCTCCACCGAGCCGAGGTCGGTGCCCAGCGCGTCGGCGGCGATCTGGGTGAGCGCCGTCCACGCGCCGGTGCCGATGTCCGAGCCGTCGATCTCGACGACATAGTGCCCCGGGTAGGCGATGATCCGGCAGTCGGCCGCGCGCCGCCGGGTTGGGTAGGTGGCCGCGGCGACGCCGGTGCCGACGAGCCACCGGCCCTCCTGCCGATGCCGCGGGCGCGGGTCGCGGCCGGCCCAGCCGAACCGCTCGGCCCCGGTGCGCAGGCAGGCGACCAGGTTGCGGCTCGACCAGGGCACGTCCCGCTCGGGGTCGCGCTCGGGCTCGTTGCGGATGCGCAGCTCGACCGGGTCGAGGCCCAGCTCGGCGGCGAGCTCGTCCATCGCCGACTCCAGCGCGTACATGCCCGGGGTCTCCCCCGGCGCCCGCATGATCGTCGGCGGGGGGACGTCGAGGCGGGCCAGCCGGTGCGTCGTCCGCCGGTTCGGCGCGGCGTACAGCACGCGGGTCGGCGTCGCCGTCTGCTCGGCGAACTCGCTGATCCGCGAGGTGTGCTCGACCACCTCGTGGCTGATCGCGGTGAGCCGGCCGTCGGCGTCGGCACCCAGGCGCAGCCGCTGGATGGTCGGCGTCCGGTGCCCGACGAGGGAGAACATCTGCTGCCGCGACAGCTCGAAGACGACGGTCCGCCCGACCACCTTCGCGGCCATCGCGGCGAGGATCTGGTGGGGGTGGGTGAAGGCCTTGGAGCCGAACGCGCCTCCGACGTACGGCGAGATCACCCGCACCTGGCCGGGTTCCAGGTCGAACGCCGCCACCAGGTCGTTGACGATGGTGTGCGGGCCCTGGTTGGCGTCCCAGAGGGTGAGCGAGTCGCCGTCCCAGCGGGCCATCGTCGTGTGCATCTCGATCGGGTTGTTGTGCTGGGTGGGCGTCTCGTAGGTGGCGTCGATGCTGACGTGCGCGGTCGCCAGCGCGGCCTCGACGTCGCCGATCACCGAGTCGGTGTCGAACCCGGCCATCAGCTTCTCGGGCGCGTAGAGGTCCGGCCGGTCGGCGCGCACCACCACGTCCGGCTGCTCGGCCGCGTACTCGGCAACGACCGCACCGACGGCGGCCCTGGCGATCTCGGAGGTCTCCGCGACCACGGCGGCGACGATCTGCCCCTGGTAGTGGACGTCGAGGGACTGCAGCACCGGCAGGTCGGAGGCGAGGTCGCCGGACAGCCGCGGCGCGTTGGCCGGGGTGAGCACGGTGAGCACGCCGGGCATCGCCTCGGCGCGGGTGGGGTCGAGCCGGCTGACCCGGCCGCGGTTGACGGTGCTCTGCACGACGGCGACGTGCGCGACGGCCTCGCCGGGATCGTGCTCGTAGGCGTAGGGCGCGGTGCCGCGCACCTTGCGCGGCCCGTCGATGCGGGCGACGTCGGCGCCGACGACGCGGTCGAGGGCGGTCATCGGTCCCCCTCCGCCAGGTCGGCCAGGGTGCGGACGACGACGTTGCGGGCCAGCGGCACCTTGAAACCGTTGTCGCGCAGCGGGGTGGCCGCGTCGAGCTCGACGTGCGCCGCCGCCGCGAACGCCTCCTCGGTGGCCGGCTCCCCGCGCAGCGCGTCCTCCGCGGCGACCGCCCGCCACGGCTTGTGCGCCACACCGCCGAGCGCGAGCCGCACGTCGCGCACCACGCCGTCCGCCACCTCGAGCGCGGCGGCGACGCTGACCAGCGCGAAGGCGTAGGAAGCCCGGTCGCGGACCTTGCGGTAGCGCGAACGCGCCGCGATCGGCAGCGGCGGCAGGTCGACGGCGGTGATCAGCTCGCCGTGCCGCAGGGTGGTGTCGGCGGACGGGTCGTCCCAGGGCAACCGGTGCAGCTCGGCGATCGGGAGGCTGCGCTCGCCCGCCGGGCCCAGGACCTGCACGACCGCGTCCAGCGCGACCAGGGCGACCGCGAGGTCGGAGGGGTGGGTCGCCACGCAGGTGCCGGGGCCGTCGAGGGTCTGGCCGAGGATCGCGTGGTTGCGGTGCGCGCCCTCCAGCGCGCCGCAGCCGCTGCCGGGGCTGCGCTTGTTGCACGGCTTGGTGACGTCGGTGAAGTAGCCGCAGCGGGTGCGCTGCAGCAGGTTGCCGCCGGTGGTGGCGCGGTTGCGCAGCTGCCCGGAGGCGCCGGCCAGCAGCGCCTGAGCGAGCACGGGGTAGCGCGCGCGCACCCGCCGGTCGGCGGCGAGGTCGGCGTTCGGGACGGCGGCGCCGATGCGCAGGCCCCCGTCCGGGAGGTCGGTCACCTCGGCCGAGGTGAGCGTGCGGACGTCGACCAGCAGCTCCGGCGTGGCCACCCCGAGCTTCATCAGGTCGACCAGGTTGGTGCCGCCGCCGAGGAAGGCGCCCGCGGGTTCGGCGGCCACCAGCGCGACGGCGGACGCCGGATCGGCGGCGCGCTCGTACCGGAACTCCCTCACCGGACGCCCTCCGTCTCCGCCACCGCGGCGACCGCCGGGACGATGTGCGCGTAGGCGGCGCAGCGGCACAGGTTGCCGCTCATCCGCTCGCGGATCTCGGCGTCGGTGAGGGCGACCTCGTCGGCGGCGAGATCCGCGGTGACCGCGCTGGGCCAGCCGGCGCGGGCCTCGGCGAGCACGCCCGCGGCCGAGCAGATCTGCCCGGGGGTGCAGTAGCCGCACTGGAAGGCGTCGCAGTCGACGAACGAGCGGTGCAGCGGGTGCGGCTCGCCGTCCGCCGCCAGCCCGTCGGACGTCGTCACCTCGGCGTCCCCCACCGTGACGGCGAGGACCAGGCAGCTGTTCACGCGGCGGCCGTCGAGCAGCACCGTGCACGCCCCGCACTGGCCGTGGTCGCAGCCCTTCTTCGGGCTCGTGTGGCGCAGCCGCTCGCGCAGCGCGTCGAGCAGCGTGGTGCGGGTGTCGACGGTCAGCGGCCGCGCCGCCCCGTCGACCCGCAGCGTGATCTCGGTGTCCACGGGCGGCTCCTGCCCCGGCACCGGCGGGGCAAACGGATGAGTGATTTCCCGGCCGGCCCGGGATCGCGCCCCCTGCCTCCCGGGAGCGGAGGAGCGGCAGCGTCCACGGCGCCGGACACGTCCCATTCCCGAGGAGTCCCCGATGACCGCTCCAGCCACGAGGCACGCAGCGACGGCCGCGACCGTCGGCGCCGTCCTCTGGATCCTCGTCCCCGTCGCCTTCTCCACCATCGATCTGGAGGGAACCGACCGGGGCACGCTCTCCTTCGCCGCCTCCGTGACGGCGGCGTGGCTCTGCCTCGCCGTCGCCCCGCTGCTGCTCGTGGCCGGGCTGCCGCCGCTCCGGCAGGCGATCGCGCCGGGGGGCGGTCGCCTCGTCGCCGCCGGCGCCGTCGTCGCCGGCACCGGCTTCGCCGCCATGGGCCTGGGCAACGGGATCGAGCTCGCGTCGATCACCGCCGGGGGCGGCACCGTGGCCGCCGGCCACGCGATCTTCCTCGCCGGTTACCTGGTGTCGATCGTCGGCGGCGTGCTGCTGGGCATCGCCGTCCTGCGCCGGTGCCCCGACGTCCTGGGGCGCACCGCGGGCACGCTGCTGGCCCTCGCCTTCCCGATCGGTCTGGCCGTCGGGTTCGTCGGGACGTCGCTGAACCCCGACAACGACGCGTGGTTCTTCGCCGCGGTGACCGTCCCCACCGGCGTGGCCTGGCTGCTGCTGGGCCGCCGGCTGTCGGGCACGCGGACGGGTGTCCCGGCCTCGACCACCGTCTGACGCACGCACGCCGGGGACCGCCGCGGGGGGTCCCCGGCGTTGACGCGCGGAGCTCGGACGGTCATGGTGCCGACGACGAGGGGTGGCGAGGTGAGCGCGCAGCAGATCACCACGACCGGGCCGGTCCGGGTGGCCCGGACCGGAGCCGTCGTCCGAGTGGTGGCGTGGGCGATCGTGCCGCTGTACGCGGCGGGCATGATCACGTTCCTGGTGCTCAGCGGCCGGGTCGACGCGGCGCAGCAGCTGAACCCGGCCGAGGGGGTGCCGATCCTCGTCGGCTTCGGCCTGTCGGCCGGACTCGGTGCGCTGCTGGTCCACCGCCGGCCGGGCAACCCGCTCGGCTGGCTGCTGTCGGGGACCGCGCTGCTGATCTCGCTGGCGGTCGCCGGGGACGCCTGGGCCGAGTACGTCGTGACGACGACCGGCCGGGCCGACGCGCTGGCGACGTTCGGCGCGTGGCTGCAGAGCTGGTACTGGTTCGTCCTGCTCGGCCTCGTCGTCGTCGCCCTGCCGCTGTTGTTCCCTGACGGCCGGCTGCCCTCCCGGCGGTGGCGGCTGGTGACCGCCCTGCCCGTCGCCGGCGTGGGGACGGCGGCCGTGCTCGGCATGCTGTCGGAGACGATCAGCCCGCACGAGATCGACTTCCCGATCGAGAACCCGATCGGCGTCGCCGGCCTTCCGCCGGTCGAGGAGTCGCCGGTCTTCGGCGTGCTGAGCGCCCTGCTCGTGATCGGCATGGCGGAGGCAGTGGCGGCGGTCGTCGTGCGCTGGCGGCGCTCGCGCGGCGAGGAACGGCAGCAGATGAAGTGGTTCCTCTTCGCCGTCGCGCCGGTGGTGCTGCTCCCGCTGGACCAGCTGCCCTGGGTGGGTTCCGTGGCGTTCGCCTGGGCGCTGATCGCGCTGCCGGTCGCGGTGGCGGTCGCCGTGCTGCGCTACCGGCTCGACGGCATCGACGTCGTCATCAACCGGACGCTGGTCTACGCCGCGCTGACCGTGCTGGTCATCGGCGTCTACATCCTGGTGGTGGGCTGGCTCGGCGCCGCGCTGCGCCGGGACGACGACCTGCTGATCTCCCTGGTCGCGACCGGGCTGGTCGCGGTGCTGTTCGCCCCCGTGCGGGCGCGGCTGCAGAAGGCCGTCGACCGGCTGCTGTACGGCTCCCGGGCGGAGCCGTACGCCGCGCTGTCGCGGCTCGGGGAGCGGCTGGAGGACACGCTCGCGCCGGACGCCGTCCTGCCGACGATCGTCACCACCGTGCGGGAGGCGCTGCGGCTGCCGTACGCCGCCATCGTGCTCCCGGACGACGACCGCCCGGTCGCCGCCGCCGGCGCGCCGGTGCCCGAACCGGTGCGGCTGCCGCTGACCTACCAGAACGCCGAGGTCGGCGCGCTGCTGCTCGCGCCGCGGACCGGCGAGAGCGGGTTCTCCCCCGCCGACCGCCGGCTGCTCTCCGACCTGGCCCGGCAGGCCGGGGTCGCGGTCTCCGCCGTCCGGCTGACCGCGGACCTGCAGCGCTCCCGCGAGCTGCTGGTCGGCGCGCGCGAGGAGGAGCGGCGGCGGCTGCGCCGGGACCTGCACGACGGGCTCGGCGCGCAGCTGGCCGGCCTCACCGTGCAGGCCGGGGTGCTGCGGTCCCTGGTCGCCCGGGACCCGGCCGCGGCGCAGGAGCTGGCCGGCGAGCTGCGGCAGGAGCTGCGGACGGCGATCGCCGACATCCGCCGGCTGGTGCACGGACTGCGGCCGCCCGCGCTCGACGAACTGGGCCTGGCCGGGGCGCTGGAGCGGCTGGCCGAGCGCTCGACCGCCGACGACGGCCTGCGGGTCACCGTCGAGACGCCGGCGGCGCTGCCCGCACTGCCGGCCGCGGTGGAGGTGGCGGTGTACCGGATCGCGCAGGAGGCACTGGCCAACGTCGTCCGGCACGCGGCGGCGGCGCGGTGCGCGGTGCGGGTGGACGTCGATCCGGAGGAGGTGCGCGTGACGGTCACCGACGACGGCGCCGGGTTCGCCCCGGGGTCCCCCGGCGTCGGGCTTGCGTCGATGCGCGAGCGGGCGGAGGAGATGGGCGGCGTCTGCACGGTCGGGCCCGGTCCGGCCGGCGGCACCGTCGTCCGGGCCCGGCTGCCGCGGGGAGGCGGGCGATGAGGGTGCTGGTGGTCGAGGACCACCCGCTGTTCCGCAAGGGCGTGGTGGCCCTCCTCGACACCGTGCCGGACGTCGAGGTGGCCGGCACCGCCGCCTCGGGCGAGGAGGCGGTCGCCCGGGCCCGGGAGCTCTCCCCCGACCTCGTGCTCATGGACCTGCAGCTGCCCGGGATGAGCGGCATCGAGGCCACCCGCGCGATCGTCGCCGCCGACCCGGCCGTGCGGGTCCTCGTGCTCACCCTGTTCGAGGACGAGGACTCGGTGTTCCTCGCGCTGCGCGCCGGGGCCCGCGGCTACGTGCTCAAGGACGCCGACGAGGAGGAGCTGGTCGGCGCGATCCGGTCCGTGGCCCGCGGCGAGGCCGTGTTCGGCGAGGCCGTCGCCGGGCGGGTGCTGGCCTTCTTCGCCGCCCCGCGGCCGGCGCCCAAGGTGTTCCCGGCGCTGACCGACCGCGAGCGGGAGATCCTCGAGCTGATCGCCCGCGGCTCCCCGAACCCGTCGATCGCGCGCACGCTGTCGCTCTCGCCCAAGACCGTGGCCAACTACGTGTCGGCGATCTTCGCGAAGCTCCAGGTGGCCGACCGCGCGGAGGCGATGATCCGCGCCCGCGAGGCCGGCCTCGGCGGTTAGGGCCAAAGTGGCCATTTTGGCCCTCAGGCGGGGCTCACGTCGTCCGGGGGCGCGGGCCAGCGGGGGACGCCGGCGACGTCGGGCCCGTCGCCGAGCGGGGTGCTGAACTCGGGCGGCCGCTTCTCGAGGAACGAGGTCACGCCCTCCGCGGCGTCCGGGCCGCCGCCGAGCCGCATGAGCGCCTGCGACTCGAGCCGGTGCGAGTCCCACGGGGACGGCGCCCCGAGCATCGACCACAGCAGCCCGCGGGCCGCGGCGACGGCCACCGCGGAGGTGTTGTCGACGATCTCCGCGGCGAGCGCGCGGGCGGTGGGCAGCAGCTCGTCGTCCGGGACGACGCGGGAGACCAGCCCGCCGCGCAGCGCCTCCGCCGCGTCGAACACCCGCCCGGTGGCCACCCACTCCATCGCCTGGCTGATCCCGACCACCCGCGGCAGGAACCAGCCGGACGCGGCCTCGGTGACGATGCCGCGGCGGGCGAACGGGAAGCCGAACCGGGCGGACTCGGCGGCGATGCGCACGTCCATCGGCAGGGTCATCGTCGCCCCGACGCCGACCGCGACGCCGTTGACCGCGGCGATGACCGGCTTGCGCAGCGCGGCGAAGGCCAGCGAGACGACCCCGCCGCGGTCGCGGGGGACGCCACCGACCGTCTCGCTCATCGGCCCGGCCGGCCGGTTGGCCACCCGGTTCGCGTCGAAGGTGTCGCGGCCGCCGGAGAGGTCGGCGCCGACGCAGAACGCCGTCCCGGCGCCGGTCACCAGGACCACCCGGACCGACTCGTCGGCGTCGGCGGCCGCGGCGGCCTGCACCAGTTCGTCGGCCATCGTCCCGGTGAACGCGTTGCGCTTGTCCGGCCGGTGCAGCGTGATCGTCGCGACCCGGTCGGCGACGTCGTAGCGGATCTGGGCGTACTCCGTCACGCGAGCGCACCCGCGACGGCGAGGCGCGCGACGGTGTCGAGGTGCTCGGCCTCGTCGCCGAGCAGCAGCCGGTCCACCTTCGCCCGGCGCCAGTACAGGTGCGCGTCGTGCTCCCAGGTGAACCCGATGCCGCCGTGCACCTGGATCAGGGTCTCCGCGGCCCGCTCCAGCGTGCTCGCCGCCTGCGCCTTCGCGGCGGCCGCGGCCAGCGGCAGCTCGTCGGGCGCGGCGTCGGCCGCCCAGGCCGCCCACCACACCAGCGAGCGCAGCTGGTCCACCGCGACCCAGGCGTCGACCAGCATGTGCTTGACCGCCTGGTAGGAGCCGATCGTGCGGCCGAACGCCTGGCGCTCCTTCGCGTAGGCCACGCCGAGGGTGACCGCGCGGTCGGCGGCGCCGAGGTCCTCGGCGGCCAGGACGACGGCGCCGGCCTGCCGTGCCCGGGCCCAGAGCTCGGCGGCGTCCTCGACCAGGACGCGGCGGGAGGTCAGCCGCACCGACGCCAGCCCGCGGGTGGCGTCGAGCGGCTTGCCCGCGGTCGCCTCGCCCTCCCCCACGACCAGCGACCGGCCGTCCAGCGCGAGGAACGTGGTGGCGTCGGCGGCGTCGATCGACGGGTGCGAGCCCTCCGACGACCCGTCGACGACGGCGAACGCCACCGAACCGTCGGCCAGCTGCGCGGCCAGGTCGGGGACGTCGGCGAGCAGCACCGCCGCCCGCGCGGCGGTGACCAGCGACGGACCGGCCAGGACGGCGCCGCCCTGCTCGGCGACGACCGCGAGGTCGAGCAGCCCGCGGCCCGCGCCGCCGGCGGACTCCGGCACGGTGATGCCGAGGAAACCGATGTCGGCCAGCGCCTTGCGGCCCGGGCGGACCGGACCGGCGCCCTCCAGCGCCTGGCGGGCGGCACTCGGCGAGGCCTGCTCGCCGAAGAACTCCTTCGCCGCGGCGGCGGCGTCGCGCTGGTCCTGATCGAGGTCGAAGTTCACCGGGAGCCTCCCGAGAAGGGCGCGGTCTTGTCGGAGCGTGGTTCCGGCGGCAGCCCGAGCACGCGCTCGCCGAGGATGTTGCGCAGCACCTGGTCGGTGCCGCCGGCGATCGCCAGGCCGGGCAGGTAGGCCTGGGTCCGCTGCCAGGCGTCGTCGCCGTCGGCGTCGGTCCAGAAGACGGCGTCGTCGCCGAGCAGCCGCACACCGGCGTCGGCGACCAGCTTCGCGGCCGCCGTGCCGGCGAGCTTGCCGGCGCTCGACTCCGGCCCCGGGACGCCGCCCTGGCTGAGCACGGTGAACCGCCGGTAGCCGGTGTACCGGGTGGCCAGCGCGGCGACCACGGCGCGGCCGACCGCCTGCCGGGCGAGCACCTGCCGCTCCGCGTCGAGGCCGGGCAGCCGGTCGCGGGCGTGCGCGACGAGGGCCTCCACCGGCAGGCCGAGGTCGGTGCCGGCGCCGCCGATGGCGACCCGCTCGTTCATCAGCGTGGTCAGCGCGACCCGCCAGCCCTCGCCGGGCTCGCCGAGCCGCTCGGCGTCGGGGATGCGCACGTCGTCGAAGAAGACCTCGTTGAAGTTCGCGCTGCCGGCCATCTGGCGCAGCGGCCGCACGGTCACCCCGGGCGCGTGCATGTCGACGACGAACATGGTCAGCCCGGCGTGCTTGGGCCGGCTGGGGTCGGTGCGGGTCAGCAGGATGCCGTAGTCGGCGACGTGCGCCAGCGTCGTCCACACCTTCTGCCCGTTGACGACCCAGTCCTCGCCGTCGCGGACGGCGGTGGTGCGCAGCGCGGCCAGGTCGGAGCCGGACGCCGGCTCGCTGAACAGCTGGCACCAGACGTCGTCGGCGCGCAGCAGCCGGGCGAGGTAGCGCGACTGCTGGTCCTCGCTGCCGTGCCCGATGACCGTCGGCCCGCACATGCCGATGCCGATGTAGTTGATCAGCTGCGGGATCCGCGCGCGGGCCAGCTCCTGCGCCACGATCGCCTGCTGCACCAGCGTGCCGCCCCGCCCGCCGTGTGCCTTCGGCCAGGTGACGCCGACCAGGCCCGCCTCGGCGAGCACCCGCTGGGTCCGGCGCATCTCCGCCTCGTGCCGGCGCGCGTCCGGGGCCTCCTGCCCCGGTTCGACGTGCAGCAGCTCGCCCGCGTGCTCCTCGAGCGCCGACCGGACGTGCGCCCGGTACGCCGCCTCCTCGGGGGTGTCGTCGAAGTCCACGGCGCGCCTCTCGTCGTCGAGCGGGGGGAGGTCTGCGAGCCTCGCACCGCTGCGCGGTAACGGTCAACGGTGACCGGAAGGGGTCCGACGTCCTACGCTCGCGCGGTGGTCGCGCCGCCCTCCGCCCCCGCCGCCGACGGCGCGCGGGCCCGGCGCAGCGCCGACAGCCGGGCGCTGATCCTCGAGGCGGCGGTCGGCTGCCTGGTCGAGGACGGGTACGCCGGCGCCTCGACCCTCGCCGTCCAGGCGCGGGCGGGGGTGTCCCGCGGCCGGCTGCTGCACCACTTCCCCTCCCGGGCCGAGCTGCTGGTCGCCGCCGCCGACCACCTGGCCACCACCCGGCTGACCGAGCTCCGCGAGCGGGCCGCCGCCCTCATGGCCGACGAGCCCACCGGTCCGGCGCGGATCGACCGGGCCCTGGACCTCATGTGGGCGACGTTCCAGGAGCCGCCCTTCTGGGCGGCGATGGAGCTGTGGGTGGCCGCCCGCACCGACGGCGAGCTGCGCGGCTCGCTGCAGGCCCAGGAGCGGCGGCTGCGGGCGGCGATCCGGGCGGTCGCCGACGAGATCTGGGGCCCGGAGATCGCCGCCGCCTCGCTGTACGCCGAGCTGTGCGAGCTGCTGTTCACCAGCATGCGCGGGGTCGCGATGGTCTACGCCTTCGAAGAGCGCCCGGCCGCCACCGACCCCCACCTCGACCTCTGGAAGCGGCTCGCCCGACGACTGCTGTACGCCGATCCCGGTCAGGGTTGACTGCCGCGTCACCTCGCAGCGAGCATGGCGCGCATCACACCGACGCGAGGGAGCGTGCGATGAGCGTCCAGATCCCCGTCCTGCAGGGCCGGGGCATGACGATGAGCGACCAGCTGGCCCGCTGGGCGCGCAGAACGCCGGACGTCTCCGCGCTGCGCTTCGACGGCGGGGGTCTCACCTACGCGGAGCTCGACGAGCGGGTCACCCGGCTCGCCCGCGCCCTGGAGCAGCGCGGCGTCGGGGTCGGCGACCGCATCGCGGTGCTCGCGCTGAACGGGATGGAGGTCTGGGAGGCCTACCTGGCCGGGGTCCGGCTGGGCGCGATCGTCGTCCCGGTCAACTTCCGGCTGGTGGCCGACGAGATCGCCTACGTGCTGGCCGACAGCGGCGCGGTCGCGCTCGTCGTCGACACCCCGCTGGCCGAGGTGGCGGCCAAGGCCCGCGAGCAGGTGCCCGACGTGCGCACGACGCTCGTGGTGGGCGGCGGGAACGCCGGGCCGGGCGGCGAGGACTACGAGGCGGCGGTGCAGGCGGCCTCGGCCGAGCCGTTCGACCGGATCGTCGACGAGTCCGCGCCCGCGTTCATCATGTACACCTCCGGCACGACCGGCCGGCCCAAGGGCGCGGTGCTCACCCACCACAACCTGCTGATGCACGTCTTCAGCCAGGTGGCGACCTACGGCGTCGACCCCACCTCCGAGAAGGTCGGCGCGCCCGGCGCCCCGATGTTCCACATCGCCGGGCTCGCGGGCGGTCTGCCGCCGCTGCTGCTCGGCGGCACGCACGTGATCCTCCGGTCCGGCGGGTTCGACCCAGTGGCCACGCTCGACCTCATCGAGCGGGAGCGGATCAACAGCATCTTCCTGGTGCCGGCGATGTGGGCCGCTGTGGTCGCCGTCCCGGACATCGCCTCGCGCGACCTGTCCTGCCTGACGCGGATCTCCTGGGGCGCGGCGCCGGCGTCGACCACGCTGCTGCGCACGATGATCGACACCTTCCCGCAGGCCGAGGTGATGACGGCGTTCGGGCAGACCGAGTGCAGCCCGGTCACCACGCTGCTGCGCGGCGAGGACTCCGTGCGCAAGATCGGCTCGGTCGGCACCCCGATGCTCAACGTCGAGGTCCGCGTCGTCGACGAGCTGATGAACGACGTCCCCCGGGGCCAGGTGGGCGAGATCGTCTACCGCAGCCCGATGGTCATGAAGGAGTACTGGAACAAGCCGGAGGCGACGGCCGAGGCGTTCTTCGGCGGCTGGTTCCACTCCGGTGACCTCGTGCGCGAGGACGAGGACGGCTACTACTACGTGGTCGACCGCAAGAAGGACATGATCATCTCCGGCGGGGAGAACATCTACTGCGCCGAGGTCGAGGACGTGCTGGCCGGGCACCCCAAGGTCGGCGAGGTCGCGCTGATCGGCGTCGCCGACGAGAAGTACGGCGAGGCGCCGCTGGCGGTGATCAGCCCGCGCGACCCGGCCGACCCGCCGACGCCGGAGGAGCTGTCGGAGTTCTGCCGCGAGCGGCTGGCCCGGTACAAGAACCCGAGGCACTACTCGATCGGCGGGCCGCTGCCCCGCAACCCCAGCGGCAAGATCCTCAAGACCGAGCTGCGCACCCAGCACAAGGCCGGCTCGCTCGTCTCCGACCCCGCCGTCTGAGGTGGCGTGGATTCGGCGGGGTCACCCCGACGAATTCCACTCCGCTAGTGCCAGGCCTCGGCGACGCGGTCGCGCACCGACTTGGCCTGCGCCCGGCCGGCCCGCGCCGACGGCGCGCGGGCGGCCGGGTCGAGCACGTTGCGGCCGATCGCCGCGCGGCCGGCCTCGTCGGGCGTGACGACGGCGACCCGCGCGAGCAGCCCCTTCACCTGCGTGTCCACGCCGGGCAGCGGGCCGGCCCCGCGCGCGATCGGCGCCAGGACGACGACCCGGTCGTAACCGGCCGCGAGGTCGGCGTTGGCCGCCGAGCGCATGCCGCCGTCGACGTAGCGGCGGCCGCCGATGGTCACCGGCGGGTAGACGCCGGGCACCGCGCACGACGCCGCGACCGCCTGCAGCAGCGGCACGCCGGAGTCGCGGTCCAGCGGTCGGAACTCGCCGGTGGCCGCGTCGACGGCGGTGACCACGAGCCGGCGGTCGGGCCACGACGTGCTCAGCAGCCGGGAGCCGATGACGTCGAGTCGCTCCTGCTCGGTCGGCGTCAGCCCCGCCGCCTCCGCCTTGAGCGCGAGCGTGCCGACGCGGCGGCGGAACTCCATGTCGCGGCCGCGGCTGGTCAGCATCGCCCATGCGTAGCGCGCCAGGTTCGCCCGCGTCATCCGCGCGACGCGCTCGCTCGAGGGCGGCTCGAGCTGCCGCTCGAAGAGGAACTCGGGCGTGCCGCCGCAGGTCACCTGCGCGCCGACCACCGAGCCGGCCGAGGTGCCGACGACGAGATCGGCGGTGGTGAGGTCGACGCCGGCCTCGGCCAGGCCGGCCAGGACCCCGATCTCCCACGCGATGCCCGTGATGCCGCCGCCACCGAGGACGAGTGCTGTCCGCTCCACCACGCCATCGTGGCAGGCGCTGTCGGCTGTGACGTGAGCCACGCTAACGTTTTCGCACGGACCCGTACCGAGAGGACGCCGATGACCGCGCCGCACCCGACAGCCGACACCACCGCCGCCAGCTGGCCCCCGGGGCTGCCCCGCTCGCTGGACTACCCGCGGGTGCCGGTCGGCTCGATCCTGCGCGCGGCGGTGCGGCGCTGGGGCGACCGGACGGCGTTCCTGCACCACGACGTGCCGCTCACGTTCACCGAGCTGGGCCGGCGCGCGCACGCGGTGGCGAACTGGCTGGCCGACTCCGGCGTGGGCCCGGGCGACGTGGTCGCCGTCCACCTGCCCAACTGCCGGCAGTACCCGGCCGTCTACTACGGCGTGCAGCTCGCCGGGGCGACGTTCTCCCCCACCAACCCGCTGCTGACCCCGCCCGAGCTGGCCGCGCAGCTCGCCGACTCCGGCGCCCGGGTGCTGGTCACCTGGGAGCAGGTGCTGCCGGCGGTCCGCGCGGCGCTGCCCGCGACCAAGGTCGACACGGTCGTGGTCACCGGCCCCGCGCACGTCGCCGACTTCGCCGCCCGGCTGGACCTGGGCGAGGGCGAGACCGACCTCGCCGAGCTGTTCGCCGCCGACGCCACCGACCGGCACCTCGACGCCGGGCTCGACGTCGCCGGCGCCCTCGCGCACCTGGCCTACACCGGCGGCACGACCGGGGTCAGCAAGGGCGTGGAGCTGCCGCACCGCAACGTCGTCACCAACGTGCTGCAGTCGGCCTGCTGGACGTCGGGCTCGCTGCCCACCCTCGACGACGAGGGCGACGTGACCCTCGACCAGATCGGCGCCGAGGACGAGTTCCCCACCCGCCTCGGGACGGCGAGGATCATCAATCTCACGCCGTGGTTCCACGCGATGGGCGCGATCGGCTACCTCAACGGCATGGTCGTCTCCGGCACCACCGTGATCATCCACGACCGGTTCGACCCGGCCGCCTACGTCGCCGACGCCGCGAAGCACCGGGTCACCAGCATCGGCGGCGCGCCGCCGGTCTTCGTCGCGCTGCTGCAGGTGCCGGGCATCGCCGAGGCCGACCTCTCCAGCGTCCGGGGCGTCTCCAGCGGTGCCGCCCCGCTGCCGGTGCCGCTGATCGAGAAGCTCAAGGCGCTGCTGCCGGGCGCGGTCATCGGCGAGGGCTACGGCTTGACCGAGGTGACCATGCAGGCCACCGGCAACCCGTCGTTCCGGTCGGGCACCCGCAAGCCCGGCACCGTCGGTGTGCCCGTCTTCGACACCGAGATCAGCATCCAGCCGCTCGGCGGCGGCGCGCCCCTGCCCCCGGGCGAGCGCGGCGAGGTCTGCATCCGCGGCCCGCAGGTGATGCGCGGCTACGCGCACCGGCCGGAGGCCACGGCCGAGGCCATCGACGCCGACGGCTGGTTCCACTCCGGCGACGTCGGGATCCTCGACGAGGACGGCTACCTGTCGATCGTCGACCGCACCAAGGACATGCTGCTCTACAAGGGTTACAACGTGTTCCCGCGCGAGCTGGAGGAGATCCTGTTCGCCCTGCCCGGCGTGGCCGGCGCCGCGGTGGTCGGCCGGCCCGACGAGGAGGCCGGGGAGCTGCCGGTCGCCTACGTCGTCCGCCGGGCCGACGAGGCGGGCGGCGCGCTCACCGCCGACTCGGTGATGGCGGCGGTCAACGAGCGGGTCGTGCACTACAAGCGGCTGCGCGACGTGGTGTTCATCGACGCGATCCCGGTCTCGGCCGCCGGCAAGGTGCTCAAGCGGGAGCTGGCGGCGCGGGAGCGGGCGGCCGCGTCGTAGGCACGGGGCGGGCGCCGCCCCGACACGGCGCCCGCCCTCGTCCGGCCGCTCAGCGCGGCCGGACCTCCCGGATGCCGGACAGGCGCTCGGTTACCGTCCCCCCGTGGTCGACGGCGTGGAGGATCCGCACACCGGGGTGCACCTGGCACACGTGGAGGAGTCCCCGATGCGCCAGGTGGGCCGCCGCGTGATCCTCGCGCTGGCGGTCCTGGCCGTGACGGTGGGGATCATCTATCTCGACCGCGACGGCTACCGGGACGGCGACAGCGTCGGGCTCTCGCTGCTCGACTCGATCTACTACGCGACCGTCACGCTCTCCACGACCGGGTACGGCGACATCACGCCGCTGACGCCGGCCGCTCGCATCGTGAACATCCTCGTGATCACGCCGCTGCGGATCGCGTTCCTGCTCATCCTCATCGGGACGACCCTGGAGGCGCTCACCGCGCGCTCGCAGGAGGAGTTCCGCATCCGGCGCTGGAGGTCCCGCGTGCGCCATCACGTCGTCGTCTGCGGTTTCGGCACCAAGGGGCGCAGCGCGATCCGCTCCATCCAGGCCACCGGCACCCCGGTGGAGCAGATCGTCGTGGTCGACCCCGATCCGGCGGCGGTGGAGGAGGCGACGTCGAACGGGCTGACCGGGATCATCGGCGACGCCAGCCGCACCGAGGTCCTCACCCGCGCGGCGGTGCAGCGGGCGCGGGCGGTCATCGTCGCGGCCAACCGGGACGACGCGGCGGCGCTGA
This sequence comes from Geodermatophilus sp. SMS 5-13, assembly GCF_059428245.1. Lineage (NCBI taxonomy): Bacteria > Bacillati > Actinomycetota > Actinomycetes > Geodermatophilales > Geodermatophilaceae > Geodermatophilus > Geodermatophilus sp. SMS 5-13. The sequence goes on along the minus strand of NZ_CP165729.1, from coordinate 1,042,730 downwards.
TCACCCTGACCGTCCGGCAACTCAACCCCGGCGTGCCGATCACCACGAGCGTGCGCGAGGAGGAGAACGCCAAGCTGCTGCGCCAGTCCGGCGCGGACACGGTGATCACCACCTCGGCGACGTCCGGGCGGCTGATGGGCCTGTCGACGGCGTCCCCCGGCGTGGTCGCCGTCGTCGAGGACCTGCTCACCTCGGGCACCGGGCTCGACCTCACCCAGCGCCCGGTCGCCTCCAGCGAGGTGGGGCTGAGCCCGCGGCAGCTGCGTGACGTCGTCCTGTCGGTGACCCGCGGCGGCCAGACGCTGCGCTTCGACGACCCGCTGATCGGCACGCTGCAGTCCGGCGACGTGCTCGTGGTGGTCAAGTCGCACGGCCCCGCGGCGGCCGTCCTCTAGTCAGAGCCGGGACAACCCCTGGACGGAGCTCGCTTCCCCGTCCGGGTTGGGCCCGTAGATCGCCAGCATCCGGGCATGGGTGGGGGCGGAGTAGTGCCCGGTCGTCCCCGCCGGAACGCGCACGGCGCTGCCGGCCGGCACCTCGACGGACTGGCCGTCGCAGGAGACGACGAGCACTCCGTCGAGGACGTAGTTGTACTCGTCGTGCGGGTGTGCGTCCGACCAGGCCTCGCCGGTCAGCTCCCACTCCATCAGGGCGACCTGGGACCAGCCCTCGGGCCGGGGGGCGAGGAGGGCGTGCGAGCGCGGACGCCCGGGCCGGCCCGTCAGGGGGCCGCCCCGGTACAGCTCCGGGGGCATCGCTCCTCCTATCAGGTGGCCCGCCGCCAGGGGGCGAACGCATTGTCGACACCGCGCAGCGCCGGGCGCAGCTCCGGGAGGTGCCGGAGCAGCACGGTGCGCATGTCGTTGTCCCGGATCCAGGCCAGCCCGGCCGGGGAGTAGATCTCCGGACGGAAGTCGCGGGTGAAGAACCGGTCGCTGTTGAGCCGCCGGGAGGCCATGAGGATGAAGATGCGGAACGCGGTGTCGCTGAACGCGAACCCGGCCGGCCGCTTCTCGGCGAACAGGCCGACCATCAGGTCCACCCGCTCGACGTCCCCGTAGAGCTCCGCCATCTCCGCGGCGAGGTCGGCGTCGTCGGTCAGCTCGGCGAAGCTGCGCGGGGCGGCGAGGTGCAGCAGCCGGCGGAACTCGCAGTACCGCGGGACGCCGAGCTCGCGGATGCGCACGAGGTCGGTGGCGGCCAGGTCGACCACCTTGCCGTCGGGCCGCTCGTACTGCTGCAGGAACCGGGGGTAGTTGCGCAGCACGATCGCGCCCGGGTGCGCGATGCCGAAGGAGTAGAAGAGGTCGCCGAGCCCGAACCCCTGCAGGATCCCGCGGGAGTTCGGGCCGGCCAGCTCCGGGAAGGCGCAGGCGCGCAGCGCCCGGTCGTCCTCGGCCGCCCGCAGGTCGAACTCGTCCCTCATCAGCGGGTGCATCCGGTAGACGGCGGTGAACTCCTCGGTGAGCGAGAACGGCACCCCGTAGTGGTGGGTGTCCGCGCCGGGGATGCCGCTGATCAGCTCGCTGTCGCTGAGCCGGCCGAAGGTGCGGGCGATCCGCTCACCCGCGATGCCGAACCAGTTCGCCCGCAGCGCGGTGACCGTGGTGGGGTGGCTGATGATGGCGGGCGTCCACTCGACGGTGTGGATCTTGGCCAGCAGCGCCGCGACCACCAGCCGGGCGCGCTGGAACAGCTGCTCGTCGGACCACTGCGGGTACTCGGCGGCCAGCCGCGCGCAGACGGCGTTGTGCTCGCGGATGAACAGGCTGGCGAACATGCCGAGCCCGGTCCACCAGCCGGGGACCCGCGTGGGGTCGAGCGCCGGATCCTCGGGCAGCGGCAGCAGCCCGCCGTCCAGGTGCAGCGTGCCGCCCTGGCCGGTCCGGACCCGGCGCTGGTCCTCGGCCGTGGACCCGTAGATCGACGAGCCGTCCCACCAGTGCGTGACCTCGTTGACCGTGGTGACCGGGCCGTCGGCCCCGGGCGGCCGGGTGGGGTCGGTTGTGATGCGCGGGATGCGCATCGGGTCCTCCCACCACCGGTTCCCCGGCGCCAGCGGGATCTCCACGAGGCGCGACGTGTCGCCCTCGCCGTGGCTGAACCAGTCGCGGATCATGAACTGCAGCCACGCGGCCGCCAGCGTGTTCACGGTCTCCGCGGGCTGGAAGATCTCCCGGGTCAGCAGCCGGCGGCTCACCTCGCGGGGACTGGGCTCCAGCAGTTCCTCGGCGGTCACCGGGAGCACGCTGTCCAGCGGGATGTTGCGGCCGAAGCGGGCGCCCTTGCTGCCCATCGCCGGGTGGTCGAGGTCGTTGTACGTGCCGTCGACGCTGCGCTCGACGAGGTGCTGCGGGGTGCGGGGCGGCACCGGCGGCGCGCCGACGATCGGCACCCGCGCCGAGGGGTCGTGCAGGTTCTGCTGCCGCAGGATGTTGCGCACCCCGATGAGGACGGCGAGCCCCGGGATCCTCGGCAGCCGGTCCCAGCCGACGACCCGGTCGACCAGCTGCGCGACCTCGTCGTAGACGCGCCAGACGATCGACTGCTTGTAGTCCGCGCCGGGGACGGGCGGCTCCCCCGGCGGGGCGGCACCGCGCTCGTCGTCCGCGGCGGTCCGCGGCCGCGGCACATCGGGGCTCGTCGTCCGGGTGCCGGTCCTGCCGGGGGTGTCGGTGCTCATGGCGAACTCCTGGACGGTCGACCGGGACCCCTGCGCCCCAGGCCCGACCCAATCTCCTCCTGCCGAGGACGGGGCCACAAGGGCGAGGGCGCCTATTATCGGAATTGCCGAAGGGCGACAGAGAATGACGTCACGAGCGACGAATCCGGAGCCATTACCACGTCGCCGTTACCGCAGCGTCTCGACCGCGTCCCCCGACGATTCCTGGGCTCAGATCGCTTGACGGAAAAAGAGGGCGAGCGGATTCTGCTCTCCCAAACCGGCACGAATCGCCGGGCCGCCGGTGCACAGAAAGCGCGGGTCGCACGAACCGGTGAGCGGCTCGACGGCGCTGCCGATCCGAGGGGGGACGATGAGCGCTCTGGACGAGAGGAGTGACGTCGCGCCCGGCGCAGGGGACGACGCCACCGAGCCCGCTCCGCCGTTCCCCGAATCCCGCCCGGTGACCCGCGCCTGGCGCGAGGAATCGTTGACCCGGGCCGCGGAGATGGTGAACTTGTCGGCCTGGGTCACCCACCTGCCCTCCGACCGGCGGCCGCACCTCCACCCGGCTGCCGATCGCGCGCTCGACTGTGCGATCCGGGTTCACGCCGCCGAAGCGCGAGCGGCCGTCCTGGACGAGGCGCCCCCGTGGCGGACCGGTGCACGCCTGGCGAGGGCGGCCAGCAATCTCGACGCCGCCGAGGCCGACCTGTTGCGCCGCGTGCCTCTGGACTACCTCCGCGGGCAAGTTCCCGGCCTGTACGCGCACATCCGGCGGCATCTGCCCCGCGACGATCCCCGCCGTCTGGCCGTGAAGGGGCTGGTCAGCGACAAGAGGGGCAAGGAGCTCGACGAGCCGGATCGGGAGCACCTCATCGGCGCGGTGCGCGCCGCCAGCTCGGCCGCCGAGCGGGAACAGCAGCGCGTCCGGAGCTTCTGCGCCATCGTCCACGGCGCCGCGGGCGGGCTCACCGTCCTCGCCCTCGTGGTGGCGCTGCTCGGCGCGTTCATGCCGCAGAACGTCGCCTTGTGCTTCCAACCCCAGGCAGGACCCGACGTGCCCCCCATGCTCGTGTGCCCCACGGCGAGCAGCCCGCTCGCCGACGCCGACGGGAACCCGCGAGACGTGGACACCGTCGTGGCGTCGACTGCCGACCGCTGGGACGTGCCGCTGGTCGAGATCGTCGGGATGGTCGCGGCGGGCGTCACCGGGGCGGTCGCGCTGCGCCGCATCCGGGGCACGTCGACCCCCTTCGGCGTTCCGGTGGCCCTGTCCGTGCTCAAACTGCCCACCGGGGCCCTGACCGCCTTCCTGGGCCTGTTGCTCATGCGGGGTGGGTTCGTCCCCGGCCTGACCGCGCTGGACACGACCCCGCAGATCATCGCCTGGGCCGTCGTCTTCGGCGGAAGCCAGCAGCTCGTCACCGGCCTGGTGGACCGCCAGGCGCAGAACGTCCTGGACTCGGTCGGCAACAAGACCTACGCGCCCTCGGGCGGGTCCTGACCCGGCGGGTCAGTCGAGCCGGCGGACCCAGGTCCCGGTCGGCTCCCCGCGGCCGCGCAGCTCGACGTCGGCGTCGCGGACCCAGTGCGCGCGCTCCTCCGGAGACGCCGCGCGCACCGTGGGGTCGCTGGCCACCGCCCGCCCCGGGTGGTCCTTCGCCAGCTCGGTGAGCCGGGCGGCCTCGTTCACCGGGTCGCCGATCACCGTGTACTCGAGCCGGCTGGCCGCGCCGACCTGGCCGGCCCACACCCGCCCGCACGCCACGCCGACGCCGATGTCCAGCTCGCCGGCGGCGCGGACGGCGTCGCAGATCCGGCGGGCCGCGCGCAGCGCCGCGCCGGCCGGGTCGGGGTGCTCGGCCGGGGCGCCGAACACGCACAGCGCCGCGTCGCCCTCGAACTTGTCGACCAGCCCGCCCGCGTCCTCGACCGCGTCGACGACCACGGCGAAGAAGCGGTTGAGCAGGCCCACCATCTGCTCCGGCCCGGTGCGCCGGACCAGGGCGGTGGAGCCGACGACGTCGACGAACAGCGCCGCGGCCGTGCGCAGCTCGCCGCCGAGCTCGACGCCGGCGTCCAGCGCGCGCTGGGCGACCGTCGTCCCGACGTGCCGGCCGAACAGGTCGCGCAGCCGCTCCCGCTCCGCCAGACCCGCGGCCATGCTGTTGACGCCCTCCTGGAGCAGGCCGATCTCGCCGGCGTCGTCGACCACCACGCGCGCCGCGTAGTCCCCCTCCCCCACCCGCGCGACCGCGCGGCGCAGGTCGCGGAGCGGCTGGCCGACGTAGCGCGCGGTGAGCAGCGTGGCCAGGCCGCCGACCAGCAGGGCGACCACGGAGAGGAAGACGACGACGGCGCGGCCGGGGCCGTCGGGGTTCGACGGGTCGAGGACGAGCAGCACCAGTCCGAGCAGCGGCACGGCGCTGGTCAGCCCCCAGGTGAGCAGCAGCCGCGGGCGGACCCCGAGGGTCAGCCGGCCGGCGGGCGGGTGCGCGGCCAGCGCGCGGGCGGTGACCGCGCGGGCGGCGCGGGCGACGAGCAGGTAGGTGACGCCCGCGGTCACGACGCCGCCGAGCAGCGTCGCGATGCCGGTGCGGAACCCCACCCGCGGGTCGGGGAAGGCGGCCGCGGAGACGACGCCGACGAGCACCGCGGCGACCAGCCAGACCAGCGCGGCGACCAGCGCGGTGTCGACCGGCAGCCGCAGCGCGTGCGCGGCCTCCTCGCGGGTCGGGGCGCGGCCGGCCATGAGCCAGGCGTTCGTGACCCGCTGGCGGCGCATCCCGATCAGGGTGCCGACCGGCAGCGCGAACACCGTGTAGGCGATCGCCGTCCAGAGGACGGTCGGGCGGCCGGCGTCGTCGCTGCCGCCGGAGACGCCGACCAGCAGCAGGATGACCGTGGCGACGCCGACGAGGTTCGCGAGGTTGACCAGCAGCACGATCAGCGGGACGGCGCCCCGGCCGCTGGGCGCCCACGAGGCCCACGCGCCGCGCCGGTCACTGCTCACGACCGGGTCAACGAGCCCCGTCGCCGCCGGCAACGGCCCGCTCCCCGATCGTGATCATGCCGTCATGATCGCGGACGGGGCGGATCATCGCTGGTCGAGCAGGGTGCGGAGCCGGGCGAGGTCGGCGCGGTTGGCCCGGCGGACGGCGGTCGCCAGGAACGGGGTCGCCCAGCGGGCGAAGCCGCGCGGCCGGCCGCGGTTGCGCAGCGTCATCCGGGTGCCGTCGGCGTCCAGCGACTGCCAGGTGTAGGTGGTCTCCATGGGGAAGGGGCCCTGCGCCGTCCGCATGACCAGCCGCTCGCCGGGCACCAGGTCGGTGACCTCGTAGGTGTAGGCGAGGCGACGGCCGAGGAACCGGGCGACGAAGTCCATCCGCGAGCCCACGGCGAGCGGCGGCGCGGTCCGCCACTCGACCGAGTCGATGTTCGCGTACCACTCGGGGGCGTTCGCCGGGTCGCTCGCGTAGGCGGCGACCTCGGCGCGGGGACGGCGGATGACCGTCTCGGTCACCACGTCGATCTCGCTGCCCACGGCGCTACCCCAGCCCGTGCGGCGCCAGGACCATCTCGCACTTCGGGCAGCGCAGGTCGCGCGGGACGTCGACCCACGCCAGGTCGTCGATCCGGACGAGCTCGTCGGCGTCGACGAGGTCGCAGAACGACGCGCCGTCGCCGTCGACCGCGTGCATCGTGCCCGAGCGCGGGGGCGCCCCGGACGACGTGCCGGCGCCGGGGACGACCGCGTCGACCGTGCCGTCCGCCAGATCGGGCAGTCGGCCGCCGCGCAGCCGCACGGTGAAGCCCTCGGCGTGCGGGATGAGGGCGATGTCGACGCCGGGCAGCTGGTGGCACAGCCACAGCCCCAGTCCGGGACCGGCCGAGCCCTCCGGGGCGGGGATGAGCCCGGTGAGGGGATGTGCCGGGCCGGGGCCGGTGTCGTGGACGCTCAGCACGATCCGGTCGGTCGCGGTCCAGGCCCGGACCGTCGTGGGCGGCCGGCCGTGCAGCTCCGCGTTGACCACGGCCTCGGACAACGCGAAGAGCAGGTCGTCGAGTGCGGCGGGGCCGATCCGGCCCGTGGCGACGTCCGCGACGCGGCGCCGGATCTGCCTCAGCGAGGCGCCGGCCAGTTCGAGGGCCGGAGCGGTGGACTGCAGCGGATCGAACTCCGGCGGCAGGCTCTCGAACGCGTCGACGTCCTGGTAGCGGCGGCTGTCCACGGCATCGCCGTCGGGGGTGACCAGGCGGCGGTGCGTGCGTTCCACGACGTCGCGCACGTCCCCCGCCACGGTGGTGGCGTCGTACAGGCAGCGGCTCCACACGGGGTAGTCCTGCCAGACGGTGTTGACGGCGGACTCGTACCGGTCCCACCCCGCGAAGCGACCGCCGTTGCCCTCGTGCGGGACGTCCCCGGCGATCCGGATCTGGCCGGCACCGGACGACAGCTGCCGGTCGAACTCCCGGCGGTACGCCTCGATCGCCCGTGCGGGCGAGGCGTACAGGCTCGCGTCACGGATGAACGTGAGGCCGTCCGATCGGGGCAGCGCTCGCCGGATCAGGTCGCACTTGCGCTCGTCGTATCCGATCACGACCGGTTCGTCCGAGGCGACCCCGTCGGTCACGAAGGGCACGATCAGCGCCAGGAACTCGCTGTCGTCGACGTAGAACCCGCCCTCGTGGAAGTTCCCGACCCAACCGTGCGCCGCACCTGCCCTCATGGCTTCGCCCCCAGGACCGCAGCGATAACGCTACGCCGATCGCGGCGTCGCGGTCGGCGACGGGGCAATGCCGCCGGGGGCGTGCCGGCGGAGCGCCGCAGGCCTTCCCGGCCGTGACCGCGAGAAGGATCACAGCGCCGGATCGACCGTGTGACCGCCGGCACCCACGGCGGCTGACCTGCCGCGACACGCCGGGACCGGACGCCCTGCCTCGGCACAAGACGACAAGCATCACGTAATCCGACTGTGCGGGTTTGCGCTCCGAGCCCCTCGGGGATAACGCTAGGAGTAGTGGTTCGAGTGCGCTCCGTGTACGCCTCGGCCGCCCTGACCGTGGACAGCACGTCTCCCCGCACACCGAACGGAGGGCGCCCCTGCGCGGGCGCAGCACCACCTGTGACGATGACTTCTCCTGCACCAGCGGGTGCGCGCAACCGCGAGCTCGCCGCGGCGGCGCAGACCGACGAACACCCGGCCATCGCCGCGCCGCCGCCCCCCGTGGCGGACGAGAAGGGCTCGCTGGACCGCGTCGTGTTCGCCGTCTCCGCCGCCCTCGCCCTGGCCTTCGTCGCCTGGGGCTTCCTCAGCCCGAGCGGCCTGGGGTCGGCGAGCGGCTCCGCGCTCACCTGGATCGAGTCGAACCTCGGCTGGCTGTTCGTGACCCTGGCCTCGGCGTTCGTCGTCTACGTCCTGTGGCTCGCCGGCAGCAGGTACGGGCGCATCCCGCTGGGCCGCGACGACGAGGCGCCGGAGTTCCGGACCGTCTCGTGGATCGCCATGATGTTCAGCGCCGGCATGGGCATCGGCCTGATGTTCTACGGCGTCGCCGAGCCGCTGGCGCACTACGTCGCCCCGCCGCCGGGCACGGTCGACGCGGAGTCCGGCGAGGCGATCAAGACGGCCATGGCCACCACGCTGTTCCACTGGACGCTGCACCCGTGGGCGATCTACGCCGTCGTCGGTCTCGCGATCGCCTACGGCACCTTCCGCCGCGGCCGCAAGCAGCTGATCAGCGCGGCCTTCGAGCCGCTGTTCGGCAAGCGCCGCACCGAGGGGCCGGCCGGCAAGCTCATCGACGTCCTGGCCATCTTCGCCACGCTGTTCGGCTCGGCGGCCTCGCTGGGCCTCGGCGCGCTGCAGATCGGCAGCGGCGTGGAGATCCTCGGCTGGGCCGGCCACGTCGGCAACGGCGTCCTGGTGGGCATCATCGCGGTGCTGACCGCCGCCTTCATCGCCTCCGCGGTGTCCGGCGTCGGCAAGGGCATCCAGTGGCTGTCCAACATCAACATGGTGCTCGCCGTCGTCCTGGCCGTCTTCGTGTTCGTGGTCGGCCCGACGGTGCTGATCCTCAACCTGGTGCCCGAGGCGGTCGGCAGCTACTTCTCCGACCTCGCCGAGATGGCCGCCCGCACCGAGGCCACCGGCGGGGACGCGATGGCCGAGTGGCTGCGCGGCTGGACGGTCTTCTACTGGGCGTGGTGGGTCTCCTGGACGCCGTTCGTGGGGCTGTTCATCGCCCGGATCAGCCGCGGTCGCACGATCCGCCAGTTCGTCACCGGCGTGCTGCTGGTGCCCAGCGCGGTCACGCTGATGTGGTTCGCCGTCTTCGGCGGGGCCGGCATCTCCGTCCAGCAGTCCGGCGCGGACATCGCCGGGCAGGCCACCTCGGAGGGACAGCTGTTCGGCGTGCTCGAGCAGTACCCGATGGCCACCGTGATGACGGTGCTGGTGATGACGCTGGTGGCGATCTTCTTCGTCTCCGGCGCCGACGCCGCCTCGATCGTCATGGGCTCGCTGTCCGAGGGCGGCACCCTGTCGCCGAGCCGCCGGACGGTCGTCTTCTGGGGCGCCGTCATGGGCGCGGTCGCGGCGGTGATGCTGCTGGTCGGCGGCGACGAGGCCCTCACCGGGCTGCAGAACCTGACGATCATCGCGGCGCTGCCCTTCGCCCTGGTCATGGTCGGCCTGGCGATCTCGCTGGCCAAGGACGTGCGCTCGGACCCGCTGGTGCTGCGCCGCACCTACGCCACCGAGGCGGTCGAGCAGGCGGTGGTCGAGGGCATCACCAGGCACGGGGACGACTTCGTGCTGGTGGTGGAGGCAGCCGGGGACGACGTGGCGGCCGCCCCACCGGTGCAGTTCGCCGACAACCGGGCCGGCGTGGCGCCGGTGAGCGAGCAGACCCGTGCGGGTGCGGTCGGGGACTCCTCGGTGGTGGGCACGCCGGAGCCGGCCGGCCGGCGGCGCACGCGCGAATAGACGGCGGGTCCGTGGTCCGGACGAGGGAACTGCTGCGCGAACCCTGGGTGCAGCGTGGCCTGCGGGCGGCGCTGGCCGCGGCGCTGGCGTGGCAGGTGGCGGTCCTGCTGCCGCCGGCGATCGCCCAGTACGCCTACTACGCCCCGCTCGGCGCGGTCATCGCGGTGCACCCGACGGTGGCCGACTCCGCGGCGGCGGCGTGGCGGACGGTGCTCGCCATCCTGCTGGGCTTCGCGCTCGCGGTCGTCGTCCACCAGCTGACCGCCGCGATCCCGCATGCCGTCACCATCGCGCTGATCGTCGCGCTGGCGATCGGCATCGAGCAGTGGCGGCTCCTCCAGGAGCACGCGAGCTGGGTCAGTTTCGCCGCAGTCCTCATGCTCACCGTGGGGACGGCGGCGGACCCCGCGCGATACGCGCTCGCCTACGCCGGACTGACCCTGCTGGGCGCCTCGATCGGGGTCCTGGTGACCACGGTGCTGTTCCCGCCGATGCAGCTCACCACCGCGGTGCGCCGGATCGCGACCACCCGTGAGCTGCTCGCCCGGCACCTGGGGGACATCGCCGCCGGGCTGCGCCGCGGCGAGGTGCCGACGCCGGACGAGTGGGCGCTGCGCGGCGCGGAGCTGGAGACGGCGCTGGACCGGATGCGGGTGGCCGAGGGCGTGGTGGAACGGGCGCGGCGGGCCAACCCCCGCGCGCGGCGCTGGGGCGGCTCCGCGGCCGGCATCCGGGAGCAGTCCCGCGCGCTCGACCGGGTCGCCGTCCTCGTCGACGACCTCACGATGCTGGTCGTCGAGTTCCAGCCGCACCGCCACGGGATCGACCGGATGGACGGCCGGACCGGCTGGGTGCTCGCCGACGCGCTGGACAGCCTGGCCCTCGTCGTCTGCCTCCCCCACCGGACCGACGGCGCGGCGCGGGACACCGCGATCGCGGCGGCCGACGAGGGCCTGCAGCGGCTGACGACGCTGCTGCGCACCTCCGAGGTCACCGACGACGCGGGGTTCTTCGCCCTCGGCGCGGTCACCGTCGGCATGCACCGCTCGCTGGACACACTGCGCGACCGCGACCGCGACCCGCACCCGACCTGACCCGCCGCCGAAACCGGCCGTCCCCGGGGCATCGACCCCTCGTGCTCAGGTCTGCCGTAGCCTCGGTTCACCCCCAGGGACGCGGGGTGAGCCCGACGGAGCCGGGGTCGTGGTGAGCGAGACGCTCTCCCCGCTGGAGTCGGAGACGGCCGTGCGCCTGGCGGGGCGCGAGCAGCAGGTCGCCCTCTTCGACCGCGAGTGGTCCATCCGCTACGTCGACCGGGCCACGGCCGAGCTGCTCGGCCGGCCCGCGGCGGAGCTGATCGGCCGCAACATCTGGGTCGCGCTGCCCGAGCTGGGCGGCACGTTCTTCCACAGCTTCCTGCTGCGGGCACGCAGCACCGGCACACCGGTGACCTGGTCGGGGTTCTACCCGCCGACCGGCCGCTGGCTCGAGGCCACGGCGGTGGTCGTCGACGACCTGCTGCAGGTGTCGGCGCGGGTGATCGACGGCCGGTCCGCCGAGCACCGGGCCGGTGGCTCCATCGGGTCCGACGAGGGCGCCGCCCGGCTGCGCTTCCTGGCGGAGGTCAGCGAGACCCTGATCGCGACCCTGGACAGCGGGGAGACCGCCGCCCGGCTGGTCGAGCTGGTGGTGAGCCGGCTGTGCGACTGGGCGTTCGTCACGCTGCGCGGCGACGACGGCCGCTTCGGCGAGGACGCGTGGACCCACCGCGACCCGGCCCGCCGCGCCGACCTGACCACGTACCTGACCGGGCGGCTGCGGGACGCGGGCGACGCCGTCCTGCACGAGGCGCTGCTCTCCGGCGCCCCGGTGCAGCTGGTGACTCTCGATCAGGCGCGGGTCGCACCGACGCTGCCCACGGAGGAGGTGCGCGGGGCCTGGCGGCGACTGGACACGACGTCGTGCCTCATCGTGCCGCTGCGCGCCCGCGGGGAGACCTTCGGCGCACTGGCCCTGCTCAACTCCCGGGACCGTCCACCGCACACCGAGATGCAGATCGCCACCGCCGTCGAGGTGGCCCGGCGCGGTGCGCTCGCCCTGGACAACGCCCGCCTCTACGGCCGGCAGCTCACCGTCGCCGAGACCCTGCAGCAGAGCCTGCTCACGCCGCCGCCACCGGTGACGGGCCTCCAGATCGCGGTCCGCTACCGGCCGGCGACGGCCTACCAGCAGGTCGGCGGCGACTGGTACGACGCCTTCGCCGAGCCCGGCGGGGCCACGCTGCTGGTCATCGGAGACGTCGTCGGGCACAACGTGGCGGCCGCGGCGGCGATGGGACAGGTCCGCAGCATGCTGCGGGCGATCGCCTACGACCGGGCCGAGAGCCCCGCCCGGGTGCTGACCCGGGTCGACCGGGTCCTCGCCGGCCTGCACGTCGACACGCTGACCACCACCCTCGTCGCCTGCATCGAGCCGGCCGCCACGGGACCGTGCACCCTGCGCTGGTCCTCGGCCGGGCATCTCCCGCCGCTGCTCGCGGGGCCGGACGGCGGCGTGCGGGTGCTGGACAGCGCTCCGGAGCGGCTGCTCGGCACCGACACCGCCGCGCCCCGGACCGACCACGAGGCACAGGTGCGGCCGTCCGACACCCTGCTGCTCTACACCGACGGCCTGGTCGAGCACGGCCGCCGGATCATCGACGACGGCATCGCGGAGCTGCGCGCCGTCCTCGGGGAGCTGGTGACGCTCCCCCTGGACCGGCTCTGCGACCGGCTCCTCGACCGCCTCGTCACCGGCCGCACCGACGACGACATCGCCCTGATCGCCGTCCGCTGCGGCCCGCGGGACGACACCCCGCCCGTCTGACCGTGCCGGTCAGGCGTTGGCCGCGTGGGCCTGCGCGAGCAGGTCCACCACCTCCTCGTCGACGTCGGCCAGGACGCCGAGGCCGACCCGCACGGTGCAGCTGCCGTTGCCGACGCTCGGGGCGGCCAGCAGCCGGCCGCCCGGCTCGCGCGCGGGCAGCCGCAGTCCCAGGTCCACCCGGCGGTGCGTCGTCGCCTGGACGACGGCGAACGTGCGCCGCGGGCCGACCAGGGACACGTAGCCCTTGCGGGCCTGCACGTGCACCTCCCCCACGCCGAGGCCGGCGGTGACCACGGCGTCGTACACCGGCCGCTTGACCTCGCCCTTCGTCAAGGCCGATGCTCCCGACGTGGTCGAGCTCGGCGCCCTGGTGCTCGACGGGAGCACGCCCCGGGCGGCGGTCGACGCGCTCCTCGAGCCGGCGTTGGCGCGCGGCGACGACGACGTCTCCGTCGGGGTCGCCGATGTGTGCGCCTGACCTGCGCCGCCCCTCAGCTGCCACTGGCGAAGCGGGCCCACCGCCCCTCGACCGGGGGGCCCATCACTTCGGGATCCATCGCGGCCTCGTACGGACGGGTCACCTGCCGACCGAGGACGACGATGACCGACGTCTCGACGACGAGGCCGACGATGCTCAGGAGGATCCAGATCACGTCACTCCCCTCGCCACAGGGGACGGGCTTCCCGCGTCGCGGCGCCCACCGGTCACCGTGGACCGGGGCCGCCCCGTCCGGCCTCACCCCCTTCGGGCGAGCCGCTCGGAGTCGATGAGCGTCCGCACGCCCGGCAGCAAGTGGACCGGAGCTATGCTCCGGCGCACCACGGCGGCGAGGTGAACCATGCGGGAATTCAGCACTGTCCTGGACGGCCTGTCCTACCTGGAGTGCCCGCGCTGGCACGAGGACCGGATCTGGGTGTCGGACTTCTACACCCACCAGGTGCTCTCGGCCCGTGAGGACGGCAGCGATCGCCGGGTCGAGGCGGAGGTGCCGGGCCAGCCGTCCGGACTCGGATGGCTGCCCGACGGCCGGCTGCTGATCATCTCCCAGCACGACAACCGGCTGCTCCGCCGCGAGGCCGACGGGTCCCTCGTCACGCACGCGGACCTGTCGGCGCACGTCACCGGCGAGCCCAACGACATGGTGGTCGACGGGCAGGGCCGTGCCTTCGTCGGCAACTTCGGCTTCGACCTGATGGCCGGCGCCCCGGTCGCGCCGACCGTTCTGCTGCGGGTCGACCCCGACGGCGCGGTGACCGAGGTCGCCGACGACATGTGGTTTCCCAACGGGAGCGTGATCACCGAGGACGGCGTCCTGCTGGTGGACGAGACGTTCGGCAACCGGATCACCGCGTTCGACATCGGCGCCGACGGCGCGTTGACGAACCGGCGGGTGTGGGCGTCGTTCGGTGAGCTGCCCAGCGACCGCGACCTGCAGGCGGCGCTCGGGCAGCTGAAGGTCGCGCCGGACGGGTGCGGCCTGGACGCCGAGGGCGCTCTGTGGGTCGCCGATGCGCTCGCCGGCCGGGTGCTGCGCCTGCGCGAAGGCGGCGAGGTCCTGGAGGAGCTGCCCGTCGGCACCGGCGTGTTCGCCTGCATGCTCGGCGGCGCCGACGGTCGCACGCTGTTCCTCTGCGCCGCGCCGGACTTCGATCGCGCCGCGCGGAGCGCCGCGCGCGAGGCCCGCCTGCTCTCCTGCCGGGTCGACGTGCCGCACGGCGGCCGCCCCTAGGTCCGCAGCGGCTTTGCCTGGAGGGTTCGCGACACCGACGGCACACAGGAGGAGCGCATGCAGATCTCGGTCGCCTTTCCGACCGCGCTGGACTCGCACGAGAACATCGCGCTCGCGGAGGAGCTCGGGTACGAGCGGGCGTGGCTCTACGACACCCCGCAGAACAGTCCCGACGTGTGGATGGCCCTGGCACTCGCCGCCGAGCGCACCACCCGCATCGGTCTCGGGCCGGGCGTCCTCGTGCCCTCGCTGCGGCACCCGATGGTCAACGCCGCCGCGACGGCGGCGCTGGTGGCGCTGGCCCCCGGCCGCGTCGAGGTCGCCTTCGGCACGGGCTTCTCCGGACGGCGGGCCATGGGCTATCGAGGCATCCCGTGGTCGTTCATGGCGGACTACATCCGGGCTTACCGAGGGCTGCTGCGCGGTGAGGTCGTCGAGTGGGAGGGCGCCCGGATGCAGATGCTGCACCCGGCCGGTCACGCGCCGGCCCGGCCGATCGACGTCCCGATCCTGATCAGCGCCCTGGGCCCGAAGGGCGCCGCGGTCACCCGCGAGCTGGCCGACGGGCTCTACGCGACGCTCCAGCTGCCCGACTTCGCCAAGGAGTTCTCGCGCGTCTCCTACCTGGCGTGGGGCACCGTCCTGGACGAGGGCGAGGACCCGGCCTCCGAGCGGGTCCGCCTGGCCGGCGGCCCCGGCACCGCCCTCGCATGGCACGGCGCGTACGAGTTCGGCGGCGAGGAAGCGGTGGCCGGACTGGCCGGTGGGGACGCCTGGAACGACGTGGTGAACCGGACGCCCGAGGAGCTCCGGCACATCGCGGTGCACACGGGTCACTGCGTCGAGCTGAACGAGGCCGACCGGGCCGCGTGGGACGCGGGCGGTTCCACGCTGCTCGAACCGACCACGCTCAGCGGAACGGCCGAGCAGGTCCGCGCCAAGCTCGACGGACTGGCCGACGCCGGCGTCACCGAGATCGTCTTCCAGCCGTGCGGACCCGACGTCCGCCGAGAGCTCGAGCGGTTCCTCGAGGCCGCGAGTCGCTCGGCCGCCGCCGCCCGGAGCTGACCGACCGGCGTGCCGGCGGAGGTCAGGGGCGGGCCTCGAGCACGAGGTTGAAGGGGGTCTCGGCGGCGCGCCGGATCCTGGTGAACCCGGCGTCGTGCAGGAGTTCGGCCAGCCGGCCCTCGCCGGCCTGGGCACCGAGCGCGGTCCGCGGCTCCGCCGACATGGAGTGCGCCACGCAGATGACCGTGGACGCCCCGTAGTAGAGCCGTCCTACCGGATTGAGGTTGTCCTCGATCCGGTCACCGGCCATCGGCTCCACGAGCAGGAGCGTCCCGTCCTCCTTCAGCACCTGGCGGATGTGCTTGGCCGCACCCAGGGGGTCGGGCATGTCGTGGAGGGCGTCGAAGATCGTGACCAGGTCGTAGTCCGCGCCGGGGAAGTCCGAGGCGGACGCGACCTCGAAGGAGACCCGGTCCGAGAGCCCGGCATCGACGGCCCGTTTGCGGGCGAGGTCGACCGACGCGGGGTGGTAGTCGAAGCCGACGATCTCCGAGGCGGGGAAAGCCTCGGCCATCAGGAGGGTCGAGGACCCGTGACCGCAGCCGACGTCGGCCACGCGGGCCCCCGCCGTCAGCGTGGCCTCGACGCCGTCGAGGGCCGGGATCCACGACGACACGAGGTTCATCACGTAGCCCGGACGGAAGAACCGCTCGGTGCCCTCGAACAGCGCGGGGTCGTGGTCGTGCCACGGGAAGCCGCCACCGCTCCGGACCGCCTCGGTGATCTGTTCGATGTTCTTGGCCACCGCGACCGGGATGTGGAAGGCGCTGGCCGCCTGCATCCCGTCCGTGTACGCGAGGAGGAACGCCTGCTCCTCGGTCAGTGAGTACCGGCCGCTGGTCGGGTCGTAGGTGACGTAGCCACCGGCGGCCTGGCCGGCCAGCCACTCGCGCACGTAGCGTTCCGCGACCCGCGCCTCGGCCGCCACCTCCTCGGGGGTGGCCGGCATGGTCATGTTCAGCGCCCGGTACAGCCCCAGCCGGTCACCGAGGACGGCGCTCAGGGCCTGGAACGCGCCGCCCACGTCGGTGACGAAGCGGCCGAGCAGTTCGTTGAGCTTGCTCTCGTCGAGGGTCATGACAGGACCTCCTCGTGGCAGCCCGCGGGGGGCCGGCACCCCGGTGCTGCCGCTGCGACGCCCGGGGAAGCGAGGTGGACGGACGCCTCCCTCGGGTCGGGCAGCGCCTCGGGCCGCCCCGTCGGGGGTGCAGGAACTGTTCCGCCGGCTGCCCACGGCAGTCAAGAGGACGACGACACCCGCCGGGCGCTGGATCACCGACCGTGCGGCACGCCCCGGACCATGCGGATCTCCCGCACCCCACACTCGACCTGCGCCGACCCGTCGGCCACGAAGCCGTGCTCGCGGTAGAGCGCCTGCGCACGGGGATCCGGGTCGGCCACCCACAGCGCCGCCGACTCCCCCGGATCGACGACCGCCGCCAGCGGCGCCGGCCCGGCACCGGCGCCGTGGTCGGCCTCGTGCACGTAGAGCACCTACAGCTGCCTCGCCTACGCCGCCTCGCGCACGCCTGCGCCAAGCTCGGCATCTCCGGTCGTCCCGAGCTGCCCGACGCGCTCGCCGAGCCGACGCCCCGGGTGCCCGCCGGCTGATCCCAGGGTGCTCACCCCGTCGCCCGGCACGAGCCAGGCGGCCACCGTCGAGGGCGCCGGCGCGCGACCCGCGCGCCCCGACCGAGGGGACCGGGTCACGACCCTCACCGGCCTCGGCCTCACCAGCGCGGCGCTGAACCGGCGCGGCTACGACGCCTTAGCCGCGGGCGACGTCCCCACGGTCCTCGAGATCCTCCACCCCGACATCGCCTGGCACGTCCCCGGCCGCAGTCCCCTGTCCGGCGACTACCGCGGCCACCCCGGCGTCCTCGACTTCTTCGGCCGCTGCCGGCAGCTGTCCGGTGGAACGCTGCGCGTCGTACCCGGACACATCGTTGCCGATGGCGCCCGGGTCTTCGCGCTCACCACCGTCTCCGCCGAGCGACACGGTCGTGCGTCGTCCTCCCCGGAGATGCACCTGTGGCGGGTCGCCGACGGCCGGGCGGTCGAGTTCGTCGAGTTCCAGGGCGACCAGCAGGCGGAGGGCGAGTTCTGGCTGGGCTGAGCAGGTGCCCCCGAGGGCACCCGCGGTCGCCTTCGTCGCAGCCGCCGGGGTGCGGCCGGCGGGACTCACGACCGGCGACGGAAGACGTTTCTCCGGGCCTTCGTCGGCTCCCGCTGCCGGGTGGTGTCGATCCAGTCGTCGATGGTCTCCCACCACCGGTAGAGCCAGTCGGTGAGCTCGGCGTCGTCGGGCGGCACCTCGGCCGCCGGTACGAACCACCACCGCAGGCGCAGGGTCTTGTCCATGGGCAGGCCGCGCCACATGTCACGGACGGTGCTGAGGTGTTCCAGGCCGGTGTGCGCGACGAAGACGACGTCGGCGTGCGGGGCGGCCCGCAGCGCCGCGGTGACCCCACCCGGGCGTGGCGGCAGCACGTACGTCATGGCCTCGGCCCGGCGGGTCGCCTTCACCAGCCCGCGCTGGCGCAGTCGCTGGATGGCCCGGAACCGCCGCTTCGGGGTGAAGTTGGCGCCCTCGGGGAAGATCAGCAGCGCATCCTCGTCGCCCATGTCGCGCGCCAGGTCGGCGATCGCCTCCTCCGAACTGGCCGTGCCCGGTGTCACGAAGTAGTTCGGCAGCCGGTTGAGGTAGACGTCGATCAGCGGGTCCAGCTGCAGCATGTCCTTGAGCACGACCCGCGGCTGCCGCAGGTGGTCTCGGTTCATGAGCGTGTGCACCAGCAGGAACGAGTCCCCGGGACCGGCGTGCCGGCACATCACCACCATGGCGTTCTCCGAGCCGGGGACGCCGTCGTCCAGCGGTGACCAGGACGTCCCGTCGGTGACCAGCGTCAGCGCGAAGAGCCGCGCGGCCGAGCGCATGAGCACGTCGAGCAGCAGCCGCAGCACGGTGTAGTGCGCCGACCGGAACGCCGGGCTGTCCAGCCGCCGGCCGAAGCCGCTCGCCACCCAGAGCGCCGCCGCGACCGCGAGCCCGGCCACCTCGAGCGCCAGGTAGACCAGACCGAAGGCCAGCAGCCGCAGTGCGTATAGGCGTCCCGGCAACCACACCGAGACGACGATGGCGAGGACCACCAGGACCGGGAGCGAGATCACCCCTGCCGCCAGCGCGGCGACGAGCAGCGGACCGGAGACGCGGCGCACCGGGCGAGGCGGCAGCACGTCAGGCCGCCCCGTCCTCTGAGGTGCCCGACCGGTCGAGGTAACCGCAGGCCGCGAGATAGGCCTGGTCGATCCGCTCGGGCACCTGGGAGAAGTTGCGGTAGCGCAGGTTGGCCGCCGACGGCGGCGTCTCGTCGCCGGCCGGCAGCACGTGCAGCGTGACATCGGGCGGCAGCGCGGCCAGGTCGCCGACGAACCGGTGTCGCCGGGCGATCTCGAAGGAGACCTGCGCGACCTCCCAGGGGGTGGCCGGTGGGCGCAGCGGGCGATCGATCCGGCCGACGTGCAGCACGTAGATGGTGTCGGCGCCGAGGGCGACCGCCCGGCCGACGGGGATGCTGTGCACGAGTCCGCCGTCCAGGAAGTGCTCACCGTCCAGCTCGACGGGCGCCAGCAGGCCGGGAACCGCGCACGAGGCGAGCACCGCGTCGATCAGCGGACCGTCGGTGAACCAGTGCTCGGCGGCGCGCTCGATGCTCGCTGCCACGCACTGGAACGGGACGGCGAGCTCGGCGAAGGTGTCCACCGGCAGATGAGCGGCGAGCAGGTCCCGGAGCGGCTCACGGGGGTGCAGGTGCGTCCGGGTGCGCACGAGGGTCCCCACCCGGGCGAGCACGGACCCGGCGAAGATCCGCTGGGCCGCCATGTCCTCCCATACCCGGCGCAACCGGTCCACCGCGCCCGGCGTCGGGTCGGCGGCGACGAGCGCGCCGTTGATCGCGCCCACCGACGTGCCCACGATCAGGTCGGGACGGATCCCGCGCTCGAACAAAGCGCGCAGCATCCCGACCTCGGCCGCACCCAGCACGCCCCCGCCGCCGAGGACGAAGGCCGTGCCGCCGGTCGGCGCGGGTGTCGAGGGCATGCTCGCATCGTGCGCCATCGGCGGTGCCCGCGCCCCGCAAACGCACGTAGGGCCCGGTCGCGAGCGCAGCGGCAGAGCGATCTGCTTGGTGACCCTCGGCGGCGACCGTCGGCGTGCACCGCTCGCTGGACACCCTGCGCGACGGTCCGCGGGGGCGCGGGCCGGTTGACGCATGTGTCATGGTGACCGGGTGGCGACGGTGCCGGACGGCCTGGTGGCGGTCGTCAAGCGCGACTGCCCCACCTGCACGCTCATCGAGCCGGTGCTGGGGCAGCTCGCCCCCGCCGTCCCGCTCACCGTCTACAGCCAGGACGACCCCGCCTTCCCGAAGGGGCTGCCGGTCGTGGACGACCGCGAACTGGAGATCAGCTGGCGGCTGGGCATCGAGACGGTGCCCACGCTGCTGCGCGTGACCGGCGGCCGGGAGACCGGCCGGGTGGTCGGCTGGCTGCGGTCGGAGTGGGAGGACTTCTCCGGCGTGCCGAACCTCGGTCCGGGCCTGCCCGACCACCGGCCCGGCTGCGGCTCCCGCAGCGTCGAGATCGAGGACGAGCTTGCGCGCAGGTACGGCGGTCGCGTGCTGTCCAGCCGGCGAGTGGAACTCGCCGACCTCGAGGACGACGTCGAGGCGATGTACGACCGCGGCTGGACCGACGGGTTGCCCACCGTCCCGCCCACCGAGGAGCGGGTGGTGCGGATGCTCGCCGGCACCTCCCGCGCGCCGGACGAGGTGGTCGCCGTCGTCCCACCCGACCTGGTCGAGTGCACCGTCGAGAAGGTGGCGGTCAACGCCGTCCTCGCCGGGTGCCTGCCCGAGCACCTGCCGGTGGTACTTGCCGCGGTCGAGGCCGCCTGCCGCGATGAGTTCGCCCTGCATGGCGTGCTCGCGACGACGTACTTCGCCGGGCCGGTGCTGGTCGTCAACGGTCCGGTCACCCAGCGGCTGCGGATGAACTCCGGCATCAACGCCCTCGGCCAGGGCAACCGGGCCAACGCCACCATCGGCCGGGCGCTGCAGCTGGTGGTACGCAACGTCGGCGGCGGCCGGCCCGGTGAGGTGGACCGGGCGACGCTGGGCACCCCCGGCAAGTTCACGTTCTGCTTCGCCGAGGCCGAGGACGAGCTGTCGCCGTTCGAGCCGCTCGCCGCCTCCCGCGGGGTCTCGGGATCGGCGGTCACCGTGTTCGCGGGGTCGGGGCTGATCCCGGTCATGGACCAGGCCAGCCGGACGCCGGAGTCGCTGGCCCGCACCTACGCGCTCGTGCTGCGCACGGTCGGTCACCCCAAAGCGGCCGTGGGCATGGACGCGCTGCTGATCGTCAGCCCCGAGCACGGCCGGGTGTTCCGCGAGGGCGGCTGGGACCGCGCCCGCCTGCTCGCCGAGCTCGAGCCGCTGCTGGTGATGCAGCCCGACGAGCTCCGCCGCGGGGCGCTGGGCATCGCCGAGGGCATGCCTCCGGGGCTCGACGACCGTCCGCTGCCGAAGTTCCGCGCCGGCGGCCTGCTGGTGGCCTACACCGGCGGCCCGGCCGGCATGTTCTCGGCCGTCGTCGGCGGCTGGGCCAGCGGAGCCACCGGCAGCTCGCCGGTCACCGTCCCGATCGAGGAGGCCGCATGGCCCGCGTCCTGATCGACCCCACCTCGGAGCGCCGGCCGGCGTCGCGGCAGGTGAACCCGCGGCCCCCCTCGCTGGACGGCCGCACCGTCGGGCTGCTCGACATCTCCAAGAGCCGCGGCGACGTGCTGATCGACGAGCTGGAACGGCTGCTCGCCGCCGACGGTGTGCGCACTGTCCGGTACCGCAAGCCCACCTTCGCCCGGCCGGCACCGGTGGACCTGCGGCACGAGATCGCCACCCACTGCGAGGTGGTCATCGAAGCCCTGGCCGATTAGGGCTCCTGCACGTCGTGCAGTGTGCACGACATCGCAGACCTCGAGGGCCGAGGCGTCGTGGGGGTCTTCCTGGCCTCCGCCGAGTTCGCCGACGCCGCCGTAGCGCAGTCGGCCGCGCTGGGCGTGGCGGTTCCGCACGTCCTCGTACCCCACCCGATCCAGGACCGCACGGACGACGAGCTGCGGCAACTGGCCCGCGCCGCCTACCCGGCGGTGCTGGCCGCGGTGACCGGCGGCTGAGCGGCGGGGAGCGGCCTCGGCGACCGTTCTCCCGCGGACAACGCACAGCCGGGGCCACCGCTGTTCGCGGTGGCCCCGGCTGTGTCCCAACTGTGGGCCTGGCATGTCGCCAGAACCCCGAGGTGGGTGGGTGGGATCTTGGCGAAATGCAAACCAGCAGGTGAACCGCCCTGTTTTCGAGCCCCTGCGCCTGGCTTGCACACGAATCGCTCTACGGTTGCACACGCCGCGGCCGCGGAGGCAGCACGGGGTTCCACAGGCGACCTCCGAGCCCTCGAGCCCATCCCCCGGATGCCCAGGCACGAAGGGTCGATGGCACCTACGTGACTACAGGACCTCCTGGGAGGCAGCGACGTGCTTCTGGGGGATGGGGTGAGACGAAGTGCTCAGCAGCGAACGCTGAGGCAGGGGACCGTGCCCGCGAGTAGGGCGAGCGAAGGATGGTCGGGCGCGGGGCGCGCAGTCATGCCTGCTGCGGCGTGCGGAGGGGCTCGCTGTCGCGGCTGGCTGCCAGGGTCGCCGGTGATTCGGTACGGCGTGGCCAGGTCCAGGCGGAGCGCAGGATGAAGGCCAGGAGCAGCACCTCGAGTCCGATGGAGAGGCCGTAGAAGTACGAGTAGGTCCAGGACTCCCCTACCGCGTTGTAGATCGAGACGGGGAGGTAGAGGGTTGCCACGACGAGGTTGATGGTGCGGTTGACACGGGCGGGCAGTGTCGTGGACAGCAGGATCATGAGGATCGGGATGGCCACGAGCGTGAGCGAAAGGCCGACAAACGTTGGGCCGGTGTCGAACTCGTGGACGATGCCGGCCCGGATGTCGTCGACGAAGCCAGGCTTGTACAGGGCGAGGTAGTCGACGTAGATGTAGAGGAACATGAAGCTGGTCCATGCTGCTGCGATTTTGGCCCGCACCGGCATACGCACATGTTCCAACGTGCTCTGAGCCGGCGGATTCTCCAGTGCGGTGTGGGATTGAGGCGTTCTCATCACAAGGCTCCCAGGCTTGATCGGGTGGGTGCTTCCACCGTCACGGTTGCCGGCTGTGGGCACATCAGCCCCGAAGCCTGATCCGACCTGGCCGTTGGCACAGCCGAGCACTTGTACTTTCGGCGGATACACCGAGCACGCGGACTGCCTAGCCTGATCAGATGGCCATCAGCGCACTTCGCTCGCTGTGGGCCGAACCTCGACCCACGAATGCCCCGGACCGGGGGCCGCGGGACTGGGCCTTGGTCGCAGCACTGGTCGGCTGGTCCCTGGTGGAAGTGGTGCTCCGCCAGGACCTGGCGCCACGACCGCTGCTGCTGCTCTACACGCTCGCGGTCCTCGGCCCGCTGCTGTGGCGACGCACGCACCCGCTCGTCGCGGTTGCGGTCTGCTTCGGCACGTTGACGATCCTCGACATCGTCAGAGTCCTCACCGGGTCGCAAGGCGCCCCGCTGAACAGCATCTCCGCGGCCCTGATCCTGGCCTACGCCCTGTTCCGGTGGGGCTCCGGCCGGGAAGCCGCAATCGGCCTCGGCGTCATCCTGCTCTGGCTGCCCATCACCACCGTCGCCGACCCCACCAGCCTGGCGGACAAGGTCGGCGCATACGGGTTCTTCCTGTTCGCCGCCGCGCTGGGCGCCGCGATCCGCTATCGGACGAAGAGCCGCATCCGCGACATCGACCAGGCCAAGGCCCGCGAACGCGAACAGCTGGCTCGCGAGCTCCACGACACCGTGGCCCACCACGTGTCGGGCATCGCCATCCAGGCCCAAGCAGGACGTGCCATCGCGGCCTCCCGCCCCGAGCGTGCCATCGAGGCCCTGGCCGTCATCGAGGCCGCAGCGACCCGCACCCTCACCGAGCTGCGCGCCATCGTCGGCGTGCTCCGCGCCTCGCAGGACACCGAGTTCGCGCCGCAGCCCGGCGTGGCCGAGGTCGAGCAGCTCGCCACCGATGGCCAGGCGCGTCCCTGCGTCGAGGTGGCGCTATTCGGCGAGTTCGACGACCTCAGCCCGGCGGTCGGGGCCGCGATCTACCGCCTGGCCCAGGAGTCCATCACCAACGCTCGACGGCATGCCCGCGACGCGACCCAGGTCACCGTCGCCGTCACAGGCGACGCGGACGAGGTACGGCTGACCATCGACGACGACGGCTCCGCCGCTGGCGGCCGCACCCCAGCAGGCTACGGCCTGGTGGGCATGCGGGAACGCGCCTCACTGCTCGGCGGCACCTTCCACGCAGGCCCCGCCGTCGAGCGGGGCTGGCGAGTAGAGGCGGTTCTGCCCCGAACCGCGCCGCCACGATGAGCATCAGAGTCCTCATCGCCGACGACCAGCCCATCGTGCGCACCGGGCTGACAATGCTGCTCGACGCCCAACCCGACATCGAAGTGGTCGGCGCGGCCGCCGACGGACGCGAGGCAGTCCGCCTGGCGCTCCAGCTGCGCCCCGACGTCGGCCTGTTCGACATCCGAATGCCGCTGATGGACGGCATCGAAGCCACCCGACGCCTCGCCGGCCCGGACGTCACCGACCCGTTGCCGATCGTGGTCATCACCACCTTCGACCTCGACGAGTACGTCCACGGGGCGCTCAAAGCCGGCGCCCGCGGGTTCCTGCTCAAGGACGCCGGACCCGCCCTGCTGACCCAGGCCATCCACGCTGCCGCCGACGGAGACGCACTGATCACACCCAGCGTGACTGTTCGACTACTCAAAGCGTTCGCCCACGCGCAGACCTCACCACCGAGGCAGCCGATAGAACCGCTCACCGCCCGCGAGGAGGAAGTCCTCGTACCTGTAGCCCAAGGCCGCACCAACGATGAGATCGCCAGCGAGCTCTACATCACCCCAAGCACCGTCAAAGCCCACCTCGCCAGCCTCATGCGAAAGCTCGGCGCCCGAAACCGCGTCGAGGTCGCCATGTGGGCCCACGAGACCGGCCGCATCTGACGCCGCAAAGGCTCCCGCCGCCGTTTGCCGCAACCCCCCACAGCGTCACAGTGCTTCGCGGACGATGGCTACCAGCTGGTCGCCATCCCCGGGCCAGTCGTGGCTGAGCCGTCCACCAGCTCGAGCGCCCGCGGGTCACCGGCAAAGGTGGCCTGGGCGTGCCGGTACGCGCTGGGCGCCAGGCATACCGCCGGGTGCTGCCCCCATGGCACCGGTGCACAACGAAAAGCCGGGGGCCACCGCTGTCTGCGGTGGCCCCCGGCTTTTCGCCAACAGTGGGCCTGGCATTTCGCCAGGACCCCCGGGTGGGTGGGGTTTTCCCCGAAAGGCGTCTCCGCAGGTCAATGGGTTGTAGTTGATCTCCGTCAGGCCATCATCACAACAAGATCCCGGTTTGCTCACACGCGGCCGGCGGACGCCGAGAGATCCCCGGTTGAGCTCAACAAGACCCGTCCCCCGCCAGAATGTCTGTCATGGGAGCTGACGGGCCGGCGATCTTCTCGGACGACTTCGCCTGCGATGTGCGTGACGACTACCGGGCGCTGCTCGAAGACCAGGTCCCGGACGCCGAAGCGACACAGCAGATCATCGCCGCGAACCCCGACCTCGATGTGGACGAGGAACCGGTGTTCTGGTTGGCCCTCGCCGCGACGCAGTGGCGCGTCGGTCGCCTCGAGGACGAGGTCCGGGCCCGAGCTCTCGAGGTGATCGACTCCGGCCGGGACCTGACCCGCTGGGAGGAGGCCGGCCCGCGCGCCGTGGCGAAGCGGGCTGCTGCCCTGACCGCTCTGCGTGAACAGCTGACCAGCCCGCAGCCGGCGCGAAAGACGATCCGCCGCCCCTGGCGCTACGTGACCGACCTCGATGCGGGAGCCGTGCTGGCGTACCAGACGAGCGGGCCGCTGGTGCTGCTCCGGGTCGCCCGCATCCTGGACGACGGGATGGGGACGGTGCCGGTGATCGAGCGCCTCTCGTGGGAATCGGAGTCCGCGCCGACGGCTGAGCAGCTCACCGATCTGGCGGCCATGCGGGACGCGGGCCTGCAGGGCCCGAGCACCCTCATGCGGCTCACCAAGCACCGACGTCGTGACCCCGACTGGTCGGACGTCGGCTTCCGGCTCGTCGGCAAGGCCCCGCCACGGCCGGAGGACGCCGACGTCCTGCCGATCCTCTACACCTCCTGGGATCGGCTGCCGGAGACCCTCGAGCGAGACGTGACGGAGCGCCTCCCGAGACGTTGAGTTCGATGTCGACCACCGCGCCCTCGCCGGGGTGCCATCCGTTGTGGCCGGGCAGTGCTGCCGATCAGCGGTTCGCGCCGGTGCCGAGAATGCGCTCCCGCACTTCGGGATCGAAGTCTGCCGGCAAGTTCTCACTGATGAACTCGCGGACATCGACCGCGTCGATACCGTGGAATCCTCCGAAGACCCCCGCTTCGCGGGAGGCAGTGAATGCGATCAACTCCAGTACCGCGGCCAGGTCCTGATCCGAAAGGTCTCCGGCGATCGCTCGCCGAACGGCCGGATCCCGGACGAGGACTTCGAACGCCGGTGATGTGCGGTTCGTCCTGTAGGGCGCGAAGTTCGGGTAGTAGGACGATGAGTTGATCTTGTGGCGTGCGGCGGCAACGGCAACCGCCGCAAGGAGATCGAACTGGCACAGGCTGGCCAGTACGCGGTCGTCGTCCTCGACGGCGTCCGGGCGCAGGATGGCGAGCCGTCTCACCTCGTTGTGCGCGCGGGCGATGACCCCCGACTGCTCGTCGAGGATGCGGCTGCGCGACGCCTGCACCTGGGCGTGGCGGAGCCACGACTGCCAGTAAGTGTCGAAGTCGCGCGTAGCCGGCGTGGGGGTCGCGAGAAGAGGGACTGCCCACCAAGCTCGGAGGCGCACCGCGAGGGCGCCGATGCCGTAGGCGCGGGTCAGGATGTTCAACCACATGGTGACGTTCCGCGGGTCGTCGGGCTGACCCACGCCATTCGCGTCGAAGCCGAGCTCGTAGATGCGCATGAAGGCGTCCATGACCGCGGTGAGCCACTTCGACCGGTCGAGTTCGACCGCGAGAGCACCGAGAGCCGTCAGCCGGTCAAGGACGACGGCGACGTCGTCGTCTCGCTGCTCCGATCGCAGGCGGGCGACCTCGCCGGGAGCGCGTAGCAAGAATCGACGCAGCGCGATGTCGTCGTCGGCGCGCAGCAACTCGACCGCGGCGGCATCGAACGTCTCTGCGTCCAGCTGCCACGTGAAGGCGCCCACCGGGCCACGGGAGACGCGTTGCCCGGCCTCCCCCGCGCTCAGGATCTCGCGGAGATCCTCACGCATCTCGCGGCGCCATTCCTCCCGACGGGTCGTAGCGAAGCGCTCGAGCCGATCGTCTGCATCCGCGCCGTTCCACCGGATGCTCGCTGTCCCGCGCCGGACGAACACCTCTCCGGGCCGGAACAGGGGCTTCCCGCCGCTGACGCCTTCAACGCGAAGTACCTCGAACCCTCGCGCCGCGGGGCCGATGTGGATCAACGCGAACGTGTGGCCGTCCACCGTGTGGACGCCGGACATCAAGGTCAGGGGTTCCGTCAGGTACTTCTGGACCTTCGACCGCAGGGTGGCTTCGTCGAAGAACTTCGCCCTCTGCGGATCCGCGAGACCGTCGGTGGGCTTGCCCTGGTCATCGGCGCCGATGACGACGTAGCCACCGAGCGGTTCGGCGCGCATGGCAGCCAGGTCCTTGACGAGTTCGACCACCTCATCGCTGTGGCTCAGGTCCAGCGTCGCCTTGAAGTCGAGGTCTGAGGACTCGTGTCCCTCACGTAGCAGCTCGCGGAGCTTCTCCTCGCTGGCGGTCGGCTCGACGACGAACACACGATGCCCTTCCCCCGCTGTCTTCGTCGGCGAAGTGCCGACCTCACGCATGCGCCGTCACAGTAAGTGATCCGACTGACGATCCGGGGCGGCATGGCGTAGCGGTGGTCACCTCCCTTCCTGCCGTTCTGCCAGCTCCGTCGCCGCGGCCGACGCGCGTATCAAGATCCGCTCCACGTGCGTCGGGGCGAGCGCGGCGTAGTCCAATCACCTCCGTTCCTGCCGTACTGCTGCCCCGACCCTGTGCGAGCTCGGTTCTGTGAAGTTGTGGCGCTCCGCTGGAGCGCGAGGTTCGAGCGGGCGAGCGGTTCACCGTCGGGCTCACCGCAGGCCGCACCAGACACCAGTCCGGGAGCTCAGGGGCGTGTCAATCGCCTGCCGCCGATCCCGAAGCAGGCGACCTACGGGCGAATGCAGCCCCCGCCGGCGCCGGCACCGATGACGGCGCGGATCGTCCGCCGCGGCCTCATCAGGTCGCCAGTCCCTCGGAGGTGCCGGCCTTGTCCGTGCTTCCCGTCCCGTCCGCCGTCCTGCGTCACGAGCCGTGGCATAAGGACCGCGTCGCCACCCTCTCGGACCGCGGGGTCCTGGCCCGGGCCGCGGCTCTGCTCGGCCTGCCCGCCGAGCAGCTGCCCCTCCCCCTGCGCTGGCAGCCCGTCCCCGGGCAGCTCGCCGTCCTGCGCACCACCGCGGAGGTGCTGCTCGCTCGCCTCGAGCAGACCACCGGGGCCTGCTCCGAGTGCGCCGAGACCGACCGGCGTCTGGACTGCGCCCGGGAGCTGGGCACGCTGGAGGCCCGGCTGGCCGCCCTGGCCCACGACGCGAAGCTGGTGCTCGGCTGGCTCGAGGAGACGCCCACGGCGGGGTGAAGCGACGGGTTGCGATCAGCCCACGCGCCTCAAGGGGTGACGCGGACGGGCTCGGGCCCGTTCGCGTCACCCGGCACCGCCGGTGCCGAGGACGTCGATCGGCACGGAGACGCCGATGACCAACGAACACCCCGCGGGTGCGGTTGCACCCGAACCGCTGCATGAGTACAAGCTGCGGAAGCTTCTGACGCGTCGTCAGAAGCTCGCAGATGCAGGCATCGAACTGCTCTGCCACGACCTGCCCGGGGCCGACCTCATCTGGCAGGCGGTCCACCAGGTCGAGGAACTGCTGCGCCGGGACTACCCCGAGGTCTGGGCGAAGTCGAACGCCGAATGGGTGGCCGCCGACGCCGCCCGGCTCCACACCGCGGACAAGCCGGCGCCGGAGGCCTGCTGGATCTGCCGGCAGCGGCAGTCACCCGACGCCGGGATCCGCCCGGCATCCTGACGAACACCATCACCGTGGCCCCTCCCGCAAGGGTGGGGCCACGGCGCGTCGTCGCCCCTCACGACCGCGCCGCCCGCGGTCGATTGACGGGAGGCGTCGTCTCGGGACCGGTACCAGGACCCGGCCGCACCGTGCGGCCCTTACGGTCCTGGAGCCGACCATGTTCTGCCTGCCTGAGCACCTCGCCGCGAAGCTGGCCCCGGAGGTCGCCGACTACATCCCCACGTTCGCCCCGCAGCGCCTGCTCACGAAGGCGCAGTGGGCGCGCTGCTGCGAGGCGGTGTGGACCTCGTGCGCGGCCACGCTGCCGCCCTCCCGCGAAGACGCCAAGACGCAGATGAGCGTCACCTGCGCGTTCCTGGCCTTCACCGACAAGGTCGTCGGGTCGGTCGACCTCACCGCGGTGCTCACCGAGGAGCTCATCGACCGCTTCATGGTCGACACCGAGGGCAAGGTCGACCGCCGGACTCGGCAGAACCGCCGCGGCCACCTGCGTCGCGCGCTCAAGGCGGCGGCCGGCGACGCTCCCCGCATCGCGCGCGGGAACGGCCCGACCGGCCCGGCGCCGTACACACAGGCCGAGCTGAGCAGGCTCGCCGCCGCCGCGGGAAGCCACCCGACGCTGGCCGGGGCGTTGGCCCGCGGCCTCGGCGCCGGGGTCGTGGTGCCCGCTGCCATCGGCACGCAGCCGCCCGAGGCGAGCACGCTGCGCACCGTCACCGGCGCCCTGACGATGGACGACCGGTGGACCGTCCTCGTGTCCGGGCTGGCGTTCAGCGAGGAGGAGTGGGCGCGAGCACGCGCCACCGCCGAGGCCGCCGGCGTCACGCTCACCGCCGCCCGGCTGCGCGCCACCTGGGTGGCCGCACAGCTGTCCGCGCCGCACCCGGTCGCACGGATCGCCCACACGTGCGGACTGACCCGCGCCGACCTCGACAACGCCGCCGGGCATCTGCCTCCGGTGGACCCCCAGGAGGCGCGGCGGCTGCTGCGCGGCTGACCTCTTCGCCACGGCGTCAGGGCCGGCCCGAGACGTTGTCTCGGGCCGGCCCTGACGCGTCTGTGACCTCGCACTTCGCCCCTGGTCGCCGGTGATTGCCGCCAGCAGATGTCCCCGCACGGTCCCGAGCCGCCGCCCCACCGGAGCGGCCGCCGCCCCGCCCCCGGAGCGGTCGCCCATCGAGGCATCGGAGACCGTCCATGTCCCCCCGCAAGATCAGCGCCGCCGAGGCCAAGCGGCAGCGCGCGCAGCTCAACGCCGAGCGCACCGCGCCGCCGACGCCGCTGCCGGACGAGTTCCTCGAGTGGCTGCGGACCGGCTACCGCCCGCAGGACTGCACCCTGCGGGCGCTGTGGCCGAACCCGCTGCTGCAGTTCGTCGAGCAGGTCCTGCTGCTGTCGAAGATCCGCGGCGAGGAGGCGCTGCGTAAGCACGTCACCCACCTGGCGCTCTACGGCGCCTGGCGCCACCAGCGCGGGCTGTCCCTCGACCCGCGGACGGCGATGAACCGCGGCGACGTCGACGAGTACGCCCGCACCGGCATGCCCGGCAGCAGCGAGAAGAGCCGCTCGGACCGCCGCTCCCGGCTGCGGGTGATCAGCGACCACCTCAACCCCGAGCAGGCCCCGAGCCAGGGCGTGGTGATCCCCCGCGAGGCGATCAAGCCGCCCTACACGGTCGTCGAGATGCAGGCGCTGGTGCGCGCCATCCAGGTTCAGCCGACCGAGGAGATGGTCCGGCGGCTGTGCCTGTGCGTCGGGCTCGGCGCCGGCGCCGGCATCGACAGCCCGGACCTGAAGCTGCTCGACACCACCTGCGTCACCGACCACGGCGACGACGGCATCTGCGTGCACGTGCCCGGGACGCACCCCCGCGAGGTCTGGGTGCGGCGCGACTACGAGCACCTGGTGCGCCGCGGCCTGCAGGGCCTGCGCGACGGGCAGCCACTGGTCGGCCGGGTGAAGACCCGCCGCAACGTCGCCGGCGCGATCTACGCCGACGCCGTCTTCCTCGGCTCGCTGCCGAAGCCGGAGCAGTCCCGGCTGCGCACCACCTGGCTGGCCACGCTGATGACCCGGCCGGTGCCCCTGGCGGTCATCCTCACCGCCGCTGGGCTCAAGAGCACCCGCACCCTGTTCGACCTGCTCCCCCACCTCGACGTCACCACCACCGGGTCCACCGGTGCGGCCGTGCTGCGCGACGGGGGTGCCCGGTGAGCACCACCGACATCGCGGAGACCATCACCGCCATCGAGCACGCGGCCTGGATCGTCGACAACGCCTACATCGAGCCCCGCCCGCAGGTCGACGAGTACGGCGTCCTCATCCCGCTCCTGGACCCCACGCCGAAGCGGCTGGCCATCGACGTCATCGAGGAGAAGATCCGCCCGGACAAGCGCGGCAGGAAGCCGGAGGGCCTGACCGTGCGGCTGTTCATGATCCTGCTCATCGTCGCCGCCCGGCAGGGCCGCATCTACGTCAGCGACCTGCACACCCTCGCCGCCGGCGGCCTGCCCGTGGAGATGCAGCGCGACCTCGGCATCCTGTACTGGACCAACAAGAACAGCACCCCGCAGCTGCGCCCGATCAGCGCCAAGCAGCTGTACACGATGGTCGACAACATCCGCGAGCACCTCGACGTCGACCCGGAGTTCAAGCTCACGCCCGAGCAGGAGGCCGAGCGGCTCGCGCTGCTCGACCAGATCAAGGATGCGTTCCTCTACGCCACCCACGTGCTGCCGCTGACCGGCACCTCGGTGGCCATCGACGAGAGCGGCGTCTGGTCGTGGATCAAGGGCGGCCGCAAGCCGGAGCACCTGCCCCTGGTCGACCCCACCGACGAGGACGCCAACCTCGCCGCGGAGAAGCGCGCCGAGCTGGAGAACGCCATCAGCAGCACGCTCACGCGCGATCCCGACGCCGACGAGG
This sequence comes from Geodermatophilus sp. SMS 5-13, assembly GCF_059428245.1. Lineage (NCBI taxonomy): Bacteria > Bacillati > Actinomycetota > Actinomycetes > Geodermatophilales > Geodermatophilaceae > Geodermatophilus > Geodermatophilus sp. SMS 5-13. Next base: position 1,011,135 of record NZ_CP165729.1, on the reverse strand, counting down.
ACGCCGTCCGCGCCGACGCCATCGACGCCGTCCCCGCCGCCGGCACCGACGAGGCGGCCCTCGACGAGGACGACCCCCACTTCGTCCCCGACACCCCCTTCGCGACCGGGGATCCCGCCGGCGGCGACGCCGCCGAGGAGGACAGCAACAACGGGCAGGACGGACAGCGGACGCCGAAGAAGCGCGGCAAGCGCTGCTGGTTCGCCGCCTGGGGCGTCAAGACGCACAAGACCGGCAAGCGCACCTCGTTCTACGGGTACTCGCTGCACGCCCTGGTCCGGGTGCCCGCGCTGGCCCGCAAGGGCCGGGCCAGCAAGGCCGAGCGCTACCGCGAGCCCAACCTGATCGAGGAGTTCGCCATCAGCGCGCCGGCCACCGACATCGTCGAGCCCAGCCTGGAGCTGGTGAAGAAGCGCCTGGCCCGCAACGCCCCCATCGAGGACCTGCTCGGCGACCGGCACTACAGCTACAAGAGGGCCGAGCGCTGGGCCCAGCCGCTCTGGCAGCTCAGGGTGCGCCCCGTGCTCGACCTGCGGGAGAACGACCACCGCCCGGTCGACTACGAGGGCGCGGTCATCCTCGCCGGCACGCCGCACTGCCAGCCGCCCCAGTCCCTGTGGCGGCTGCCGCGCCCGGGCAAGGGCGCGCCGAAGGAAGCGTTCGACGCCCACGCCGAGGCCATCGCCGAGCGTTAGCAGTACGCCCTCAAGCGGCACAAGACCGCCTGGTCGGGCAACGGCCGCGGACCCGGCGGCGACGGCACCACCCGCTGGCTGTGCCCCGCCGCGGCCGGCACCGTCGGCTGCCCGCGCCTCGAGGGCAGCGTCGAGGTGGCCCGCGCCAACGGACTGCCGATCATCACCCCGCCGGAGAGCGAGCTGAAGTTCTGCTCCGGCAAGCCGGTGACCATCGAGGCCGGCGCGCACATGAAGTACCAGCAGGAGCAGTACTGGGGCAGCCCCGAGTGGCTGCTGTCCTGGAACCGGCGCACCTACGTCGAGGGCGTCTTCGGCAACATGAAGAACTACGCCACCGGCAACATCCACCGCGGCTACATGCAGTTCACCGGCCGCACCCTGGTCACCCTCGGACTCACCGCCGCCGTCGTCGCCTACAACCTGCGAGAGCTGGAGAACTGGCACGCCCGGGCGAGTAAGCACTGCCCGGACAACCCGCTGCTCCGAACCTACGAGCAGCACCCGCTGCACCAGCCCACGAACTGGGTGCACGGCTTCACCATGTTCACCGCGGAGCAGCGCGCGCAGTGGGAGCTCGAGTGGCTCCGGGAGCGGACGCCGGCCGGCCAGGACGCCGACCTGCCCGCCGCGGCGTAGCCGCACCACCACGAGGAGGGGCCCGACCATCCGGTCGGGCCCCTCGCCGTTGCGAGGAGGCGTCTGCCAGGCCGTCCGGCAAGGGCGCACTCCGGGGCCGTCGGCACCGTGTCGCATACCGTCATCCCGTGGCCAGGGCCAAGCTGCTGCGTTCCGGGCATTGCCTCCATGACGCACATGACCGTTGCCCGCACTTCTCCGATGTCGATGTCGGCAGCGTGCGGCGTCCTCGTCCCAGAGCCGAGCACGCCTTGACCCTCTGCGAGTGCGACTGCCATGCCCCATGCCCGCTGACCGGTCGAGGCTCCGTGGCGCGCGGAGTCTGGCAGCAGCAGTGCACCTGTCCGGGGGCCGGCTCGGTCCGGGAGCGCCAGGCGCGAACTGACGAACGACGTCAGGAGGTGGCCGAGGTCGTTGCGGATGTCCGGCGGGAGGGGAACCTGACTCCAGACGAGGTAGAGACCAGGCTCCGTGCGGTCTATCTGCGTCATGGGGAGTCACCACCGCCTGGGCTGACGGGTTGGGCCAGAGTGGCGGCGGCCGGCACTGCGCGACCCGGCACCCGAACACCGCGACTGCTGTGGATGGGCACCCGTGCCGTCGCGCGCACCGTGCGGTGGGCGTGGACTCCCTCAAGCAGCAAGGACGCGGACAACCGCGCCGAAGCACGCAAGGTCTACCGAGCCGTCGGGGTCGTGGCGATGATCGCGGCGCTGCTGACGGCTGCTGCTGCACGGTCGTCGGGGTGGCGTCGCCTTTCCTCGGGCGCTGGCGCCGCGTTCGCCTGGCTCGCCGCGATCTGGGTCACGTCGCTGGGGACGGCCGTCATGCAAGTCGCGCGCTCCGCCGAGCTGCACACAGACCCCAACGGACGGAGCACCTCGCCCCCACCCTGACAGGCCGCTCGGGCCGTTCGGTGTGGCGCCCCGTCAGCACCCGCAGACGCATGTAGGGCCCGGTCTGACGACCGGGCCCTACATGGCTGAGCTGCAGGTTCTCCCCTGGCCAGATTCGGGGAAACGAATCCGGCTTTTCGGGGAGAACCCCTGGGTGGAGGTGGCGGGAATCGAACCCGCGTCCTACGACGCCAGTCCAGGGCTTCTCCGAGCGCAGTCCGCTGTGCCTCTGCTCGGCCCCACCGATCTCACGGACAAGTCGGTGTGACGGGCCCAGTCGCTGTGCGATGTCCCGTACGCGCCCGCGACCGGCACGCACGGTGAGTCATCTAGCTGATGCCAGGATCCGGATCGATGACGAACCCGGGCTGACAGACCCGCTTACGCTGCGTCAGGCAGCGAGAGCGAAGTCAGCGCGACTGGAGTCGGCGCTTGTGTTGTTTGCAACGCGTGGTTAACGAGCTCATCGTTGCCTTCCTCGGCTCGCTTCCCCTGGTCAAACGACCGCAGTCGAGACCATTCACCCCCTGTGTAGTTGTGCAGCCAGCATAACCGCGGCCGGCCGCCGGATGTTCCCCGCCGCGCGCGGCCAGGTGACGTGCTGGAGCGGCCGGGCTTCAGGGGCCCGCGCCGAGCTCGCGAGGCGTGGGGGGAAGGCCGGTCCTCAGATCCAGTCGCGGCGCTTGAAGACCAGGTACAGCGTCAGGCTCACCCCGAGCATCAGCACCAGGGCGAAGGGATAGCCCAGGTGCCAGTGCACCTCGGGCATGAAGTCGAAGTTCATCCCGTAGACCGTCCCGACCAGCGTCGGCGCGAACAGGATCGCCGCCCAGGCGGAGATCTTCTTGACCTCCTCGCCCTGCGCGATGCTCGCCTCGGTCAGCTCGCGGATCTCGTCGTTCTGCCGCTGCGCGACCAGCGTCGCGTTCACGGTCAGGATGTCGCGCAGCTGCAGCCGGAAGCCCTCGACGCGCTCGTTGACCTGGACGACGTGGTCGGCGACGTCGCGCAGGTAGCTGCGCAGCTCCTCGTCGACGCCGTACTTGTCGAACCCGGCGGTGATCGCGGCGAGGATGCCGGTCAGCGGCTGCGCCGCCCGCTGGAAGTCCAGCACCTCCTGGGACAGCTCGTAGATGCGCCGCGACACCCGCGGGTCCCCGCGGAACACCTCGGCCTCGATCTCGTCGATGTCGTTGGACAGGCCGTCGACCACCGGCCGGTACCCGTCGACGACGGCGTCGAGGATCGCGTAGAGCACCGCCTCGCTGCCCTTGGCCAGCAGGTCCGGCTCGCTCTCCAGCCGCCGGCGCACCCGCGACAGATCCGGCGACTCGCTGTGCCGGACGGTGATCGCGAACTCCTGGCCGAGGAAGAGGTGCAGCTCGCCGAACTCGACCTCCTCGAGCTCGTCGACGTAGCGGGCAGCCTTGAGGACGACGAACAGCGTGTCGCCGTACCGCTCGAACTTCGGCCGCTGGTGCGCCTTGATCGCGTCCTCGACCGCCAGCTCGGGCAGGTCGTACTGCTCGGCCAGCTCGCCGAGCTCCGCCGGCTCCGGCCGGTACAGACCGAGCCAGACCAGGCGGTCCTCCCCGTGCGCCAGCTCCTCCCGGCTGTCGGCCGCGGTCGCCGGCGTGGCCACGCGACGGCCGCCGGAGTAGACGGCGTTGTCGACGATCTTCGACGAGGCGCCACGCGGGTCCGCCGTCGTCACGGACACGGGCGGCGTCGGACGCGGCTCCACCCGCGGGCGGCGGGCCAGCGTGGAGAGGGCGGTCAGCGGAGTGCGGCGGTCGGCCATGACGGGCTCCCGGGACGACGCGGGGACGGGGGACGCCGGAGTGGTCCTCCCCCACGCCGACCCGGCGTCAGGCGGGGAGAACCTCGGGACTCGGACTGGGAGGCTCGCTGCGCATCGCTCGGCCCTCCCCTGTCGTCGCGGGCCTTCGTCGCGGAGGCCGTCGTCCATCGTGACACGCCGTGTCCAGCACGCCACCCCCCGGGCGGGTGAGCGCCCGTCAGCCGGCGACCTCGCCGTCCGGCGGCGGCACCCGCAGGGCGACGAGGAAGCGGGACACCATCGCGTACCCGGCGACCAGCGCGGTCAGCTCCACCACCTGCCGCTGGTCGAGGTGCTGCTGCACGGCGGCGAAGACGTCGTCGGGGACGTCGACCGCGCGGGTGGACGCGTCGGTGAACGCGAGGACGGCGGCCTGCGCGGGTGACCAGACCCGCTCGTCGCCCCCGGACCGCAGCACCCGCAGCTGCAGGCCGGCGAGCCCGGCGCGGCGACCGATCGGCTCGTGCGCCGCCCACTCGAACGCCGCGCCGTTGAGCACCGCCACCCGCAGGATCACCAGCTCGCGCAGGTCGGCCGGCAGCGTCGTCCCCGACCGCAGCGCGCCGAGCAGGGCGTTCCAGCCCTCGGCGACCGGCGGGCTGTGCAGCAGCAGCCGGTCCAGCGTGGAGAGCTCGCCGCCGCGGCGGGCCCGCACCAGCTCGGCGACCGGTCCCTCGCCGGAGGCCTCGGGCAGCCGCGGTGCGGTCATCAGCGCCCGGCGAGCAGACCGCTCGGGTAGGCGCCGGCCGCGACCAGCCGGGCGGAGAGCGCCTTGCCCAGTTCGACCACACGGGCGGTGCCCTCGGCGCCGAGGTGCTCCCAGGGCGCCGCCGACATCTCGTCGGTCTCCACCTCGATCTGCGCGCGCAGGGCCGCGCCGTCCGGCGTGAGCTGCCCGTCGGCGAGCAGCCCCCGCTCGGTCAGCGACGCCAGGGTGGCGGCCCACTCCTCGTCGCTCCAGCCGCGGGTCGCCTTGGCGCCGGACTCGGTGAACCCGCGGCCGGTGACCGTGTGCGTGATCAGCGCCTCGAGCCCGGTCAGCCCGGCGCGCAGCAGGGCGGCGAGGTGCCCGTCGCCGCGGTGCTCGCGCAGCAGCGTCGCGCCGTGCCACAGCACCAGCAGCGGCTCCTCCGGCCAGGGCAGGTCGGCGTGCCCGGCGTAGAGCGGCCGCGCCTCGGGAGTGAGCGCGCGGCACGCCTCGCGCACCAGCTCGCCCAGCTCGGCGACCTCCGCGGAGCCGGCCACGTCCGCGCCGAGCAGCCGGGTCAGCGACGCTCGCGCCGCCTCGAACCGGGCCGCCACCACCTGCTCGGGGGCGGCCAGCGTCCAGGCGCGTGGGATGTGCCGGGCGACCAGCGCCGGCGCGAAGTTGTAGAAGGTGGCCGCCACGACGCCGGGGCCGACCGCGCCCATCGGCGCCGCCCGCCCGGCGAAGTAGCACATCCGCCCGGGCCGCAGGCCCACCCCGGTCAGGTGCTCGTCGTGCTCGGGGGCGAAGTAGAGGTGGTTGTGCACCGGCTCCACGGCACGGTGGGCGCGGGCCACCACGCGCGGATCCAGGGCGGGGTGCTCGACGCTGACCATGCGCCGCACCCTAACTACGCGCGGACCGGCGGCAGGGCGCGGGCCCAGGAGACCTGGCTGCGCCGGGTGGTGAAGCCGAGGCCCTCGTAGAGGCGCAGCGCGCCGGTGACGTTGTCGCTGTCGACCTGCAGGCCGGCGATCCGGCAGTCCGAATCGGCGGCCACCCGCATCGACCGCACGATGGCCGCGCTCGCCAGCCCGCGGCCGCGCGCCTCGGGCAGCGTGCCGATCTGGCCGAAGTGGGCCTCGCGGACGCCGGTGGCGCGGGTGTCGGACTCGTAGACGTAGACCAGCGTGTAGGCGACGACGGCGCCGTCGGCGAGCGCGAGCATCGACAGGTCCGGCCGGAAGGCGCGCTGCCCGGTGAACATGACCTCCCACGAGGCCGGGTCGCGCTCGCTGGACCCGTGGTGCTGGGTGAACGCGGCGTTGTGCGCGCGGCGGACCTCGTCGTCGCGGTCCCAGGTGAACGGCACCAGGTCGACGCCGGAGACCGCCGGGACGTCGGGCAGGTCGGTGAGCGGGCGCTCCATCATGCGGTACCAGCGCACCGCGGTGAGCTCCGCGCGACGGGCCAGCGCCTCCAGCGACGGCATCGTGGTGGGGACGGCGACCGCCAGACGGGCCGACGCCTCGGGATGCCGCTCGGCGTGGAGCTCCGCACCCCGTTCGAGCTGCCACGCCAGGAGCGCCCGCCCGATGCCGCGGCCGCGGTGCGCCGGGTGCACCCGCCCCTCGAGGTGGACGGCGAAGGCGTCCCGGAACGTGGGCGGCGCGATCGCGGTGGCGTACCCGAGCAGGGCGCCGTCCTCTCCGTGCACCGCCAGCCCGTCGCGGCGCAGGTCGACCAGCTCGTTGACCCACCACTCGGTGAGGTCGTCGGCGTCGAAGTGCTCGCCGGTGTCGTCGGCCTCCTCGGCGGCCTCGAGCAGCGCGGCGACGGCGTCGACGTCGTCCGGGGTCAGCGGCCGCGAGGTCAGGCCCTCGGGCAGCGCGGGAGCGGTGGGCACGCGAGCGAGGCTAGGGACGCCGCCGTCCCCCGGCCACCGGATTGCTAGCCGCGGGTCCAGAGGCAGAACGGGTGGCCGGCGGGGTCGAGGTAGACCCGGACGCCGTCCTGCGGCTGGAACTCGGCCAGGCGGGCGCCGGCGGCCTCGGCCACGGCGCTCGCGGCAGCCAGGTCGTCGACCTCGATGTCGAGGTGCATCTGCATCTGCTGGTCGCCCGGGCCGGCCGGCCACGCCGGCGGCACGTGGTCGGGCTCCTCCTGGAACGACAGCCCCGGGCCGCCGCCGTCGGGGCGGAGGGTCACCCAGCCCTTCTCGGTCGACCCGAACGGCCAGTCGAGCAGCTCCTGGTAGAAGGTCGCCAGCGCGGCGGGGTCCGGCGTCCCCAGGACGGCGGAAGTGAGCGTGAACCGCGGCATCAGGACTCCACTCCGAACAGTCGGGCGCCGTTGCCCCACAGCACGGCGCGCAGCCACTCCTCCCCCAGGTCCAGCCGGTGCAGCGCCGCGAGCTGGTGCGCGTACGGGTAGGGGATGCTCGGGAAGTCGCTGCCCAGGAGCACCTTCTCGCGCAGCGCCGCCAGCCGCGACCGGTCGGCCGGATCGAACGGCATCAGCCGCTCGGTGAAGTCGGTGGCGAACATCGTCGTGTCCAGGTGCACCCGCTCGTAGCGCTCGGCGAGATCGAGGAACGCGCCGTACTCCGGCATGCCCAGGTGGGCGATCACCAGCCGCAGCCGCGGGTGCCGCTCGAGCAGCCCGGTCATCGGCTCGGGCCCGGTGTGCTCGCCGGCGAGCGGCCCCGAGCCGCAGTGGATCACCACCGGCGTCCCGGTCTCCTCCAGCCGCGTCCACACCGGCTCGAGGAGGGGGTGCCGCGGATCGAAGGCACCGACCTGCACGTGCACCTTGAACACCCGCGCGCCGCGGTCGAGCGCCTCGGCCACGTAGGCCGGCGCCTCCGGCTCCGGGTAGAACGTCGCGGACTGCAGCACCCGCTTGTCCCGCTGCGCGAACTCCGCGGACCAGTCGTTGAGCCAGGCGGACATCCCGGGCCTGTGCGCGTAGGGCAGCGTCGGGAAGGCCCGGACGCCGAGCTGCTCGAGCACCGCCAGCCGCTCGTCGTCGGGGATCGCGTAGGCGATCGGCCAGTGCGCCCCGTAGTGCGCCTCGGCGTCCTCGAAGAACTTCCACACCTTGGCCTGCACGCGGTCGGGCAGGAAGTGCACGTGCGCGTCGATCAGCCCGGGCAGCCCCAGCTCGCGCCAGTACCGCGGGACGTCGGCGTCGTCGGCCGGCGGCTGCACGCTCACAGCGTGACGACGACCTTGCCGCGCACGTGCCCCTCGGCCACCAGCCGGTGTGCGGCGGCCGTCTCCTCCAACGGGAAGGCGCGTGCGATCGGCACCCGCAGGTGGCCGGTGTCGGCCATGCGGGCCAGCTCGCCGAGGCCCTCGCCGTCGGGGTGGACGAACACGTAGGAGCCGAGGTGCTCCGTGATCGCGGTGTCGACGACGGAGGCCAGGCGGATGCCGCGCGGCGGGTCGACCTGCACCGCCTTCACCGCGTCGTGCATCGCCTCGCCGCCGACCAGGTCCAGCAGCGCGTCGACCGGCTCGGCCAGCTGCTCGCTCACCGGACCAGCCGTGTGGTCGAGGACCTCGGCGGCGCCCAGCGACCGCACGTAGCTCTCGTTCCGGGCGCTCGCCGTCGTCACCACCGTGGCGCCGAGCGCGACGGCGATCTGGATGGCGAACGTGCCCACCCCACCGGATCCCCGCGTGATCAGCACGCGGTCGCCCTCTTCGACGTTCAGGTGCCAGGTCAGCGCCTGGTAGGCCGTCAGCCCGGCCAGCGGCAGGGCCCCGGCCTCGGCGAAGGACAGCGACCCCGGTTTGGGCCCGATGCAGCGCTCCGGCACCGGCACGAGCTCGGCCGTGGCTCCCCACTGGACGTCGTCCCGACGGACGTAGGCCATGACCTCCGTGCCGGGTTCCCAGTTCCCGATCGCCGGGCCGGCGGCCTCGACGACGCCGGCCAGCTCCCAGCCGGGAACGATCGGGAAGTGGTGCGGGAACGCGCCGGCCAGCCGCCCGGCGCGGATCGCGAGGTCGACCGGGTTGACGCCGGCGGCCCGCGTGCGCACGAGCACGGTGTCCGGCCCGACCGGCGGCTCGGGCAGGTCGTCGCGCACGGTCAGGACGTCGACGTCCCCGAACCGGTCGTACGCGATGCCTCTCACCAGCGGGTCCCGATCACCGGCGGCCCTTGACGTAGCGGCCGAACGCCTTCTGGATCTCCCGGCGCGAGTCGCGCTCGGCGAGGTCCTGCCGCTTGTCGTAGGACTTCTTGCCGCGCGCGAGCGCCAGGGTGGCCTTGACCTTGCCGTCCTTGAAGTACAGGTCCAGCGGGACGAGCGTGAGCCCGCCCTCCTTGGTCTTGCCGATGAGCTTGTCGATCTCGGCCCGGTGCATGAGCACCTTGCGCTTGCGCCGCGGCGCGTGGTTGGTCCAGGTGCCCTGGGTGTACTCGGGGATGTGCACGTGCTGCAGCCAGACCTCGCCGTTGTCGACGGTGGCGAACCCGTCGACGAGCGAGGCCCGGCCGGCACGCAAGCTCTTCACCTCGGTGCCGGTGAGCACCAGGCCCACCTCATAGGTGTCGAGGATCGAGTAGTCGTGCCGCGCCTTCTTGTTCTGGGCGATCAGCTTCCGCCCCTGTTCACGCGGCATGACCCCAGGTTACCGAGGACGGCGTCCCGCTCGTTCAGCGCGGCAGGCTCTTCTGCACCTTCGACCAGGTCATCAGCACCGCGGACGTCGCTCCCCAGGCGGCCGTGCAGGCCAGCCAGAGCGGCGTGACGGCGACCGCGGTGGCCCGCTCCGCGGCGCTCACCGGCACTCCCCGCAGGGGCAGAGTCCGTGCCACAGGGTGCGCAACCGTTCGCGCATGTCTCGATCAGCCCTTTCCACGCCTTCGGGGAACGCCCGCTAACTACCCGCCAGTAATCCGGCTCACACACCGGTCTCGCGTGGTGATCAGGGTCACGAACGCAGTGTGGCGACACACCGTCGTCGGGACGGTGTGTCGCCACAGGGCGAAGCCGCTTCGTGCGGCAGTTCCCTACATGCGGACGTAGAGGCGCAGCGTCACGTAGGCGGCGATGCCGGCCAGGCCGACGCCGGCCGCGGCGATGATCGGGCTGATCGTCGCGATCGCCCCCCAGTCGACCGGCGGGATGATCCCGGCCTTGATCGGACCGGCGAGCGTCTTGTCGACGAAGAGGACCTTGGTGAGCACCAGCCCGCCCACGGCGAGCAGCGCGCCGATGAGCCCGGCGACGGCGGCCTCGAGGATGAACGGGAGCTGGGTGTACCAGCGGGAGGCGCCGACCAGCCGCATGATGTTGGTCTCGTTGCGCCGGTTGAAGGCCGCGAGCTGGATGGTGTTGGAGATCAGCAGCAACGCGGCCAGGGCTTGCACGACGGCCACCGCGATCGTCGCGTTGCGCGCGCCGTTGAGCAGGCTGAACAGCCGGTCGAGGAAGTCGCCCTCGTCGCGGACCTGGTCGACGCCGTTCTGCCCGTTGGGGAACTCCGCGGCGATGACCGAGTAGCGCTCGGGGTTGACCAGCTCCACGCGGAAGCTCTCCGGCAGCGCGTCCGGCGGCGTGTTCTGGACCAGCTCGGGCTGCTGGCTGAACTGCTGCTGGAAGCGCTGGTAGGCCTCGTCCTTGGACTCGTAGACGTAGCTGGCGACCTCGGGCGAGTCGTCGAGCTGGGCCGCGATCGCGTCCCGCTGCTCGTCGGTGACGCCGTCGGCCAGGAAGATGGAGACCTGCACCTTGTCGTAGTAGATCTCCTTCATGTCGGAGATCATCCCGGCGATCAAGAGGCCGGTGCCCATGAGCCCGAGGGAGATGGCCGTCGTCAGGATCATCGCGACCGTCATGGTCAGGTTGCGACGCAGCCCGGTGGCCACCTCGGAGAGCACGAAGTTGACGCGCATGGAATTCCTGTCGTAGGTGTCGCTCGGTGAGCGGGTGTCAGCGGCCCTGCACCTATCGGCCCACGCCGTAGACGCCGCGCGACTGGTCGCGCGCGATGACGCCGCCGTTGAGCTCGATGACGCGCCGGCGCATGGAGTCGACGATGTGGTAGTCGTGCGTCGCCATGATCACCGTGGTGCCGGTGCGGTTGATCCGCTCCAGCAGCAGCATGATGCCCTCGCTGGTCTCGGGGTCGAGGTTGCCGGTCGGCTCGTCGGCGAGCAGCACGAGCGGGCGGTTGACGAACGCGCGGGCGATCGCCACCCGCTGCTGCTCACCACCGGAGAGCTCGTGCGGCATGCGGCCGGCCTTGCCCTCGAGCCCGACCATCTCCAGCACCTCGGGGACGACGCGCTTGATGGTGCGCTGCGGCTTGTTGATCACCTCGAGCGCGAAGGCGACGTTCTCGGCCACGGTGCGGTTGCGCAGCAGGCGGAAGTCCTGGAAGACGCAGCCCATGGTGCGGCGCAGCTTGGGCACCTTCCACTTGCTCATGGTGTTGAGCGTCTGGCCGTTGACCGTGATCGTGCCCTTGGTGGGGTCGTCCTCCTTCAGCAGCAGCCGCAGGAAGGTCGACTTGCCCGAACCGGAGGACCCGATGAGGAAGACGAACTCGCCCTTCTCGATCTCGGTGGACACGTCATCGAGGGCCGGCCGTCCGCTGGCCGGGTAGAGCTTGGTGACGTGTTGCATTTCGATCACGAGGTTCCACGGTACCGGTCCCCCACCACTCGGCGCCGTGTACGCCACGGAACGCTCCGGAGGTGATTTTCCGAACCCCGTGATCAGCGGCCCGGAACGGTCAGGAGGCGGGCACGGTCTCCTGCTGACGGCGCCAGCGGATGCCGGCCTCGATGAAGGAATCGAGGTCGCCGTCCAGGACGGCGGTGGTGTTGCCGGTCTCCTGCTCGGTCCGCAGGTCCTTGACCATCTGGTAGGGGTGCAGCACGTAGGAGCGCATCTGGTTGCCCCAGCTGCTGCCCTCCCCCTTGAGGGCGTCCATCGCGGCCCGCTCCTCCTCCTGCCGCTTGGCCAGCAGCCGCGCCTGCAGCACGCGCATGGCGGCGGCACGGTTCTGGATCTGGCTCTTCTCGTTCTGGCAGGAGACGACGATGCCGGTGGGCAGGTGGGTGATCCGGACGGCGGAGTCGGTCGTGTTGACGCTCTGCCCACCCGGCCCGGAGGAGCGGAAGACGTCGATGCGGATCTCGTTCTCCGGGATCTCGACGTGGTCGAGCTGCTCGACGACCGGCAGCACCTCGACACCGGCGAACGACGTCTGCCGGCGGCCCTGGTTGTCGAACGGCGAGATCCGCACCAGCCGGTGGGTGCCCTGCTCGACCGAGAGCGTGCCGTAGGCGTAGGGGTGCTTGACCGCGAAGGTGGCCGACTTGATGCCGGCCTCCTCCGCGTAGGAGATGTCGTAGACCTCGACGGTGTACTTGTGCCGCTCGGCCCAGCGCAGGTACATGCGCATGAGCATCTCGGCGAAGTCGGCGGCGTCGACGCCCCCGGCCTCCGAGCGGATGGTCACCAGCGCCTCGCGGGAGTCGTACTCGCCGTTGAGCAGCGTGCGGACCTCGAGCTCGTCGATCTCCTTGCGCAGCCCCTCGAGCTCGCGGTCGGCCTCGGCGAGGCTGCCGGCGTCGCCCTCCTCCTCGGCCAGCTCGTGCAGGACGGCGGCGTCGTCCAGGCGGCGGCGCAGCTCCTCGACCCGGCGCAGGTCGCCCTGCAGGTAGGAGAGCTTCGAGGTCAGCGCCTGCGCCTTCTCGACGTCGTCCCAGAGGTCGGGGGCGGCGGCCTGCTGCTCCAGCTCGGCGATGTCGCGACGCAGCTTGTCGACGTCGAGGACCGCCTCGATCGACTTCAGGGTCGTGTCGAGTTCGTCCAGGGCGACGGAGAAGTCAGCGGCCACGTTCATCGAGGGTAGTCGCGCCTGCCGGAGTGGTCGTTGTGCGCTCAGTCGGCCGTCGAGGGCAACGGAAGGCCGACCGCGCGCACAACCCCGGTCGAGGTCAGCGTGCGGGGGATGCCGACAGCCGCGGCGCGCGGCGCCAGACCGACATCCAGCGCTCGAGCTCGTCGGCCGTCATCGGCCGGGCGATGTGGTAGCCCTGCGCGAAGGTGCAGCCGAGTTCCGCGGCGAGGGCGAGCTGCTCGGCGGTCTCCACGCCCTCGGCCAGCGTGCGCGCGCCGCAGGCGGCGGCCAGCCCGACGACGGCGGCGATCGCCGCGGCCGCCGAGCCACGGCGACCGGTGACGCCGGCGACGAGGCTGCGGTCGACCTTGATCACGCCGGTCGGGATGTTGATCAGCTGGCTGATCGAGGACCAACCGGCACCGAAGTCGTCGATGGAGACCTCGACCCCGCTGCGGCGCAGCGCGGCGAACTGCGCCGCGGCGCGCTCGGGATCGTCGGCGACCGAGGTCTCGGTCAGCTCGAGGATCAGCTGCTCGGGCGGCAGCGCCGCGGCGGCGAGCGCGCCGGCGACGTCGTCCACCAGCGTCCCCGTGGCGAAGTGGCTGGCGCTGACGTTGACGCCGGTGACCAGCTGCAGGCCCCGGCCGTTCCACTCGGCGGTCTGCCGGGCGGCCTCACCGAGCACCCAGCGCGCCAGCGGGGCGACGAGGTCCTGCCTTTCGGCGGCCGCCAGGAAGGCCCCCGGCGGCAGCAGGCCGCGTTCCGGGTGCTGCCAGCGGACCAGCGCCTCGACGCCGCTGCACTCGCCGGTGGGCAGGTACATGATCGGCTGGTAGTGCAGCACGAGCTGGCCGTCGTCGATGGCGTCGCGCAGCTCGGCGGCGAGCAGCGCCTTGTGCTCGGCGGCGTGCCGCAGGTCGGTGGTGAACAGCCGCACCCGGTTGCGCCCGGCCGCCTTGGCCGCGTACATCGCCAGGTCGGCGTCCCGGACCAGGTCGGTGGAGCGGACGGCGGGCGCGCCGTCGGAGCCGGTGGTGGCGATGCCGATGCTGGCGGTCAGCCGCGCGGTGCGCGTGCCGAGCGCGAACGGCTCCTCGAAGGCGCTCTGGAAGCGGGCCGCGAGCGCCTCGGCGCCGGCGGCGTCGCAGTCCCGGCAGAGGACGACGAACTCGTCGCCGCCGAGCCGGCCCACCGTGTCGCCGGCGCGGGTCCGGCCGGTCAGCCGCGCGGCCAGCTGGCGCAGCAGCTCGTCGCCGACCTCGTGCCCGAGCGAGTCGTTGACCTCCTTGAAGCCGTCGACGTCGAGGAAGAGGACGGCGACCGCGCCGCGGCCGCGCCGCTGCAGCTCCTCGTCGATCAGCTCGTGCAGGTGCGCGCGGTTGGGCAGCTCGGTGAGGTGGTCGTGGCGGGCCTGCCAGGCCGACGTCCGCTCGGCGTGCACCCGGCCGGTGATGTCGGTGTGCGTGACGACGATCTGCCCGGCCTCGTCGACCCGGGAGGCCTGCAGGTGGATCCAGCGGGCGCCGTCGGGCCGCGGCACCGCGTAGTCGACGGAGACGGCCCCGCGCTCGCCGCGGGAGAGCTCCCGCAGCGACTCGATCACCGAGCGGGTCGCGGCGTCGTCCCGCCGGCGCAGCGCCGTGTCGAAGTAGTTCTGCTCGACGTCCACGACGATCCGGTCGGAGGCGGGTCCCTCGGTCACGGCGCTCCAGGCCGCGTTGGCCAGCAGCACCGTGCCGTCGGCAGCCAGCAGCAGGGTCGGCGAGGGCAGCGCATCGAGCACCGCGTCGACCCGTACGGCCTGGTTCGCCGCTCGTGCTGGCACGCGCCCTCCCGAATCCGCGGAGCGTCGTCCCCGGCGCTCCTCTCCTGATCACCATCGGCCGGGGGCACCCGGTTGTTCAGTTCCGCCACGCGGTCGGCCCCGATCGGGTGAACCCCGACGGCGTGTCGGTCCGGGACGCGCGGCTCAGGCCTCCCGCGTCTCGGCGGCCAGCCACTCCAGATAGGCGGGGTTGCCGCCGACGACCGGCAGCGCGAGCACGCAGGGGACGTCGTAGGGATGCAGCTCACCGGCGCGGGCCACGATCGCCGGCACCAGCGCGCGGCGGGTGTGCAGCGCGACGCGGGCCTCCGCCTCGTCGTGGACGGCGCCCTGCCAGCGGTAGATCGAGCGGACCTCCCGGATCGTGTGCCCGCAGGCCGCCAGCCGCTCCTCGACCAGCGTGCGGGTGAACCCGGCCAGCCAGTCGACGTCGTCCGCGGTGACCACGACCTCGCAGAACTCCTCGCCGTCCACGCGGCGATCCTGCCGTGGGTGCAACGCCCGCACGTCGGGTAGGGCGCTGGCATGAGCGACTTCGTGACGATGAAGCTCGACGGCGAGGAGTACGTGCTGCGGCCCCGGGAGGGGCAGCTGCAGGTGGGCCGCCGGGTCGCGGGCGACGTGACCTGGCTCGACGAGGTCGACACCAGCGTCTTCCCCGACGCCGCCCGCAGCGCGATCGAGCGAGGCGACGCCTCCGACCCGTCGCTGCTGACCGCGCTGCGCGGCGTCGTCCAGGCCGAGGTGGAGCGCGGCGGCTGAGCCGCCGCGCCCCACCGGGGGGTCACCTCAGCTCGACGACGAGGTGCATGCCCATGACGGCGTGCGGGATGCCGGTCTCCTCGTCGGCGACGAAGCAGAGCAGCACGTAGGTGCCGCGCGGCAGGTCGTAGGTCACCTTGATCCGCTGGCCGGGCGAGACGACCTCGTTGCCGACGGTCGGCCGGCTGTTGTCGATGAACGCAGGCTCCGCCGCGCTCTCGCTCATGAGCGCCTTCGCCACGTCGTCGTCGTCCGTCCCCGCCTTCACCGGCTGCAGGATCATGAAGTGCGGCGTGTCGTCCCGGTTCTCGAACGAGTAGGTGCCCTCGTCCGGCCAGACGCGCGGGGCGCGGAAGCGTTCGTCCACGGTCCGCACGCGCACGTCGCTGCTGACGCCGCCGCGGCCGTGCCGGTCGCCGTCCCCGGTGACCGTGAGCGTCGAGGCCGGCACCGTGCCGCCGTTGTAGGTGGCCAGGTCGATCAGGTTGTAGGTGCCCGGCCGGAGCCTCGTCGTCACGACGAGCGGCGTGTTCCT
This sequence comes from Geodermatophilus sp. SMS 5-13, assembly GCF_059428245.1. NCBI lineage: Bacteria > Bacillati > Actinomycetota > Actinomycetes > Geodermatophilales > Geodermatophilaceae > Geodermatophilus > Geodermatophilus sp. SMS 5-13. Next base: position 995,384 of record NZ_CP165729.1, on the reverse strand, counting down.
GGCGACGTCGGCGAGCCCGTGGAAGGTGGCCTCGTCGTCGATCGCTCGCGTCGACGCCGCCGCCTTCTTCAGGTCCGAGCTGAACTGGTCGGCCAGGTCCTTGAAGAACTCGTCGAGCGTCGCGCCGCGATGCAGGCTGAACAGCTCGACCGCGCTGCCGTCCGTCCCGTTGGTCGTCGACACCTCGAACCGGATCGTGCCCTCCCGCACGGTCGCCTTCGTCCCGCCGTTCACGGTGACCGAGTCGCCGTCGCCCACCACTTCGACCGTCTGGATGTCCCCTCCGCGGTGGTTCCCGTCGTGGCCGTCGCCGTGGCCGTCGCCGTGCGCGAGCGCCGCGGGCGCGCCGGTGACGACGAAGGCGGTGGCGGTGATCAGGACGAGGGCATGACGGAGCGTTGCACGTCGCACGGGTGTTCCTCTCGCAGTCCGGACAGTTCGGATCCCCCGCTGCGCGATGCCGGCCGCGACTCAGCCGACGGCGCGGGCAGCATGACAGCGCTCCGCAACCGCCGGAACCCGGAGCGCACGGGGCGGTTCCGCTTCTCCGGCCGGTCGGGGCACCCTGTCCCTCGGCCAGTTCACAGCGCGACGGACCTGCGACTGCTACGGAACGCACGCGCGCGCTGACGTCAACGGTCGCGGAGCCGCCGCACGAACGCCAGCCCGGACCACGTCGCGTCGACCGCGCACACCTTGACGTCGACCAGCCCCTCGGCCAGGCCGAAGTCGCGGATCACGTTCTCGGTCAGGTCGGTCGGCACGCCGCTGCGCTTCTTGGGCCAGCACACCCACAGTCGCCCCGCCGTCTCCAGCCGCGGGACCAGCGCCGGCCAGCGGCTGCGCAGCCGGGCGGCGTCCGGGGCGAAGAGCAGGACGACGTCGTACGGCTCTCGGCCGGGGCGGCGGTGGCCGTCGAGCGGGACGTCGTCCGGTGCGCCGTCCAGCAGCACCCGGCTGCCGGCCTTGATGCCGAGCTTGGCCGGCAGCGGCGTGCCGCTGTAGCCCGCGGTCACGGCCGATCCGGCCAGAGCAGGCGCGCGGTGTCGTCCCAGGCCTCGAGCCCGCGGCCGCCGCCGAGGGCGATGCCGTCGAGCTCGAGGTCGGCGAGCAGCCCCCAGTGGTCGGAGGGCGCGGCCCGCGCGTCGCCCTTCAGCACCACCCGGGCCGAGCGGACGACGACCCGCGGCCGCCAGGTGAACGGCGAGCCGACGAAGACGTAGTCGATGCGGCGGGCGTGCTCCGGCTGGGCGAACACCGCAGCGGCGAACGGCGCGACGTAGGGGTTCGCCGACGACCACGTCGCGGGCTCGCCCTCCCCCGCCAGCGCGAAGGCGTCGGCCCACGAGGTGCTGCGGCCCTGCAGGCTCTGCAGCCCGGTGAGGAACCGGATGCTGGCGGCCTCCGGGGTCGCGTCGAAGTCGCCGGCCAGGATCGGCGGGTACTCGTCGCCGGCGGCGAGCGCGGTGAGCCCGGCGTCCAGGGCGACGACGGCGTCCTCGCGCAGCGCCTCCTGGTGCGGCCAGCCGCGGGCGGTCGTGGCCGAGCAGAACCAGAAGTGCGCCTCGCCCACGGCGACCCGGACGGCGAGCCCCACTCCCCCGTGCGGCAGCTCGATGACGCGCCGGCCGCGGACGGGATGCCGGGTGGCCACCGCGATCCCGGGGTCGCCGCGGTAGTCGCCGTCCCGGCGCTCGAAGACGACCTCGTAGCCGAGCGGGGCGAACAGCTCCTCGGCCTGGTTGCCCGACCCGGGGCCGGCGTCGACCTCCTGCAGGGCGATCAGGTCGGGCGCCAGCAGGCCGACCTCCTGACGCAGCAGCCGGGCCCGGACGTCGTAGGGGCCGCAGCGGGCCCAGATGTTCGCCTGGAGGACGCGCACCCCGCGCAACCTACGGGGTTCCGTCGTCCCGGATCGTGCCCAGTCCGGCGCTGGGGCAGAACGACGTCCGCGAGCCGACGCAGCTGAGGAACGCGGTCTCGCGCGCCTGGTAGGCCGTCTGCGCGGTGTTCCAGGAGCGGACGTGCCCGGCACCCTCGACGCGCACCTCCTCCACCAGGTTCGGGTGCGCCGCCCGCAGCTCGTCGCTGGTGGCGACCGGCACGGTGTCGTCGGCGGTGCCGTGGAAGACCAGCGCCGGCACGTGCAGCCAGTCGCCGGGCAGGTAGTCGACGGCGTCCCAGTCCAGGTCGTAGCGCCAGCCGGCGATCCACTCCGCCGTCGCGGTGAGGACGCCGGGGATCGGCGTCCCGAGGACCGGCAGCTCCCGCCGGCTCGCGCCGTAGGCGACGGCCGCCCGCAGGTCGAGCGCCGGCGCGTCCAGGACCACCCCGCTGACCAGCGCCGCGGACTCCGAGTGCGCCATGAACGACGCGACGATCGCGCCGCCCATCGACGCGCCGAACAGGACGACGCGCTCCGCCCCGTGGTCGACGGCGAACGCGACGGCCTGCTCGAGGTCGCGCCACTCGGTCGCGCCGTAGCCGTACCGGCCGCTCGGGTCGGCCGGCGCGTCGGGGTCGTTGCGGTAGCCGATGAGCAGCACCGGCATGCCGACCGAGATCGCCGGCCCGGCCGCCCGCAGCGGCTCCGTGCGCGAGGAGCCCTTGCCGTGCACCCCGATGAACCAGGTCGCCGTCGGCCCGTGGACGTACCAGGCGGGGCACTCGCCCCCGGCGCACGGGAAGGCGGCGTCCTCGTAGGAGATGCCGTAGGCGGCCCGCGGATCGGCCCAGACGTCGGCCTTCAGCGCCGCGGGGGTGCCCGGGCCGGGCGGCGTCCCGGTGGTGATCCCGAGCGTGCGGGTGACGCGGGCGCCGTCCTGCCCGCTCGGCTCGCCGCTCAGCACGCCGGCGCCGCCGGGCCAGACCAGGCCGTAGACGTCGCCGGTGAGCAGCGGGTCGGGGTCGGGGTCGCCGTCGGTCCGGCGCAGCACGACCGACGACCCGTCCAGTGACACGACGACGAGGTCGTAGTGCTGCGGCTCGTCCGCGTGGTCGGCGGCCAGCGCCTCCGTCTCGATCTGCCCGGCGTAGTACCAGCCGCCCCCACCCAGCAGGACGGCGACCAGCAGCACGAGCACGCCGAGGACGACGAGCAGCCGGCGCTGCCACCGCCGCAGGCGCGGGCGGACGGGCTCGCGGTGCAGGACGCCCTCGCTGACCATGGCGGCAACGTATGCGACGGCCCGTCAGGTGAAGGCCGCCTCCGAGATGCGCGTGTCAGCCCCGATCAGGCGCTGGGTACCCCTGCCAGGACGTTCCCCGTACCGCTGGTCCGCTCCGCCGGAGAGCCGTCGTGGGTGTACCGGACGGTGCGCCACTGACCGGGCGCCCAGGCCCGCATCATCAGCCCGTCCTCCGAGAGCGCGACCAGCGCCGCGCTCTCCGTGACCAGCAGGCCGGCTTCCACCAGCTCGTCCTCGCCACGCGCGTTCTGGATCGTCCACACCGGCATGCGCGCTCCCCCTGGGGTTGATGGAAGCAGGGGCCCCTGCTCGGCACCGATCCTCGAACCCAACCGAGCACGGTGAGTGATTTCAAGGGGGGTGCGGGCGTGCCGTCGCTGCATGTCAACGGAACGACGTGTACCGGAATCGGCGCAGGTCAGGCGAGCGCGAAGGCCTGCCGGTTGACGCGCGGCCGCCGCGTTCAGTAAGCAGCGCCCGAGCGCGGTCTCGGTATCCACGCGGCCTGCTCTCCCATGCATGGACTCGACGAGGAGGAACCGAATGGCCGGACGGGTAGAGGGAAAGGTCGCGTTCATCACCGGCGCGGCACGCAGCCAGGGCCGCAGCCACGCGGTGCGGTTGGCCCAGGAGGGGGCCGACATCATCGCCGTCGACATCGCCGGGCCGGTCCCGTCGATCCAGATGTACCCGCCGGCAACCGAGGAAGACCTCGAGGAGACCGTCCGTCAGGTCGAGGCGCTCGACCGCCGGATCGTCGCCACCAAGGCCGACGTCCGCGACAGCGGGGCGCTCAAGGCCGCGCTGGACGAGGGGATCGCGCAGCTGGGGCGGCTGGACATCGTGCTGGCCAACGCCGGGGTCTTCGAGCTCTCGCCGTCGCTGGAGCTCTCGGACGACGCGTGGCAGGAGATGCTCGACGTCAACCTGACCGGCGTGTGGAACACCTGCAAGGTCGCCCTGCCGCACCTGATCCAGAACGGCGGCGGGTCGATCGTGATCACCAGTTCGTCCGCCGGGCTCAAGGGGACGCCGAACACCATCCACTACACGACGGCGAAGCACGGCGTCATCGGCATCATGCGGACGCTGGCCAACGAGTTCGGCAAGCAGTCGATCCGGGTCAACACCGTGCACCCGACCGGCGTGGACACGGTCATGATCCAGAACCCGAAGGTCTGGGGGCTGTTCACGCCGGACGACCCCGAGCCGACCAAGGAGAAGTTCAGCGAGCTGTTCGAGACGCTGCACCCGCTGCCGGTCCCGTACGTGGAAGCGATCGACATCTCCAACGCGATCCTGTTCCTCGTCTCCGACGAGGCCCGGTACATCACCGGCGTGACCCTCCCGGTGGACGCCGGCTACACCGTCAGGTGAGCCGCCGGAGGGACGGGATGCACCCGCGCCCGTCCCTCCGTGCCGCCCCGGACGTCATCCGGCCACGCCCTCGACGACGCTCATCGGGGACGGCGTCAGCAGCACGCGCGTGAGGCGGTAACCCGCGGCCTCGACCCCCGGACCTCTGTGCCTTCGGCTGTTGTGCGACGCCCTTGGTGCCGATGACTGGCTTCGGCAGCCTCACGCGCTGTTCCTGACGCGTGGACATCCGACAGGGAGACCGAGATGACTGAGCCCACCGGCGGCGAGGACCGCCCGCAGCCGACCGGCGAACGGCCGTCGGCGCCGCCACCGCTGCCGGCAGAGCCACACGCGTCGGTTCCGCCACCGCCCGGCTACGGGTCCCCCGCCGCGGCTGCACAGGGCGCTGCAGCCCCACCCATGGGGCGATGGAAGGGGCTCGCCGCCGCGCTGGCCGTCGGCCTCGTCGTCGGCGGCGGCATCGGCGCCGGCACCTTCGCCGCCGTCAGCGACCCCAGCGAGAGCGACGAGTACCAGGAATTGGCCGCGCAGCTCAAAACGGCGCGCGGGCAGGACGCGACCAGGCCGTCCACCTCGGCGGCCCCATCCAGCAGCACGGCAGCGGATGATGATGAGCCGCAGCTCGCACAGGTGGGGCAGACCGTCAGCAACCAGGGCGTCACGCTCACCGTCACGAACGCTTTCCTCGCCGACACCATCGAGCTGAACGAGACAAATTACGCCGCGGGCTCGGGCTTCGAGGAGTACACGCCCACGCCTCCGGACGCTGGCGGCAAGTTCGTGGTCGTGCAGACCCACGTGCTCAACAACGCCCAGGTGAGCATGGACTTGACCTGCAGCTACCCCATCGCCACGACGGTCGTCGACACTCAGGACCGGCAGTTCGACACCATCGACAGCTTGTACAAGCTGCGGGGCAACCCCGAGTGCAACGACCAACTGCAGCCTGGGTTCGAGGCCGACATGACCTACGTCTACATGGTCCCAATCGACGCCCGGATCGTCGCCTTTGGCTTCGCCGACGCCACCGACTTCAGCAACCCGTCCGCCGACTACACCGGCGTCCAGCTCAACCTGTAGCAGCCGAGCTCCATCGGTCTGGCAGACCACCAACAGGCATTGGAAGGCGCCGGACCGGTTGTGGCAGTGCGCGGCCGGCCTCAGACGGCAACGCCCTCGACGACGCTCATCGGGGACGGCGTCAGCAGCACGCGCGTGAGGCGGTAACCCGCGGCCTCGAACAGCGACGCGTACTCGGCCTCGGTGCGCTCCCGGCCTCCGGTGAGGACCAGCATCGCGATGTCGAGCACCTTGCCGAAGTGCGGCTCGTCCCCCGGCGGCAAGATCGTCTCGACGACGACGAGCCGCCCTCCCGGCGCGGTCGCGGCGCGGCAGTTGCGCAGGATCTGCACGCACCGCTCGTCGTCCCAGTCGTGCAGCACCCAGGACAGGACGTAGGCGTCCCCGCCGGTCGGCACCTGCTCGAAGAAGTCGCCCGCGACCAGCTCGCAGCGCCCGTCGAGGGTCGCGGCCAGCGGGCTCGCCGCGGCCGCGGTGAGGACGTGCGGCAGGTCGAACAGGACGCCGCGCGCCTGGGGATGAGCGGCGAGCACGGTCGAGATGAGCGTGCCCGCGCCGCCGCCGACGTCCACGATGCGCCGCAGGCCGCGCCAGTCGTAGGTCTGCGCGGCGGCCAGCGTGGCCGCCCGGTTGTAGTCGCCCATCGCCCGGGCGAAGACGGCGCCCTGCTCGGGATGGGTGCCGAGGAAGTCGAACAGCGGTGCCCCGAAGACCCGCTCGAAGGCCGGCTGCTCGGTCGCGACGCTGTGCAGCACGTCGGTGAAGGCGCCGAACATGCCCTCGCTGTTCATGATCGTCCAGGCCCGCATCGACCCGGGGACGTCGCCGCGCAGGCAGTCCCCGACGTCGGTCAGCGCGAAGGTGCCCGGCTCGGACTCGGTGAGCACCCCGGCGGCGCCGAGGCAGCGCAGCACCCGGTAGAGCGCCCGGGGGTGGACGCCGGCCTCGGCGGCGAGGTCGTCGCTGGTGCGCGGCCCGGCGGCCAGCCGGTCGGGGACGGCGAGCGACGCGGCGACCGCCAGCGCCTTGGTGACGATGTAGCCGGTGCTCAGTTCCAGCACGCGGGCCTGCGGGGTGATGTCGACGGTGGTCATGGCCGCGAACGTAGGAGCGCCATGGGCCCGGTCTCCATGAGCAGAACCGCCTACTCGGCGGGCTCTGCCACCAGGTCCTGCTCGTGCGCGAACCGCGTGATGCCGGCCCGTCCGCGGATGCCGACCTTCTCGTAGATGTGGTTGATGTGGTTGTCCACGGTGCGCACCGAGATGCCGAGGGACCGCGCGATCTGCTTGGAGCTCTGGCCGGTGGCCACGCGGCGCAGCACGAGGACCTCGCGGTCGGTCAGCCGCGCCGGCCACTCCCCCCGCCTGCGCGGACGCCGGCCCGGCTCCGCGCTCGGGCGGGCGCCGGTGAGGAACTGCTCGATCTCGTCGACCACGCCGTCGATGTCCCCGACGAAGGGCAGGTGGTCCTCGCCGGGCAGCTCGACGAGCCGGGCGCCGGGGATGCCGTCGGCGATCACCCGCGCGCCCTCGATGCGGAAGACGCGGTCGCCGGTCCGGTGCAGGACCAGCGTCGGCACGCGGACGTGGGCCAGGTACGGCCGTACGTCGACGTCGGCGAGTTCCCGGACGATCGCCGCCGCCGTGCCGGGGCTGGCGGCCAGCCGCTGGTAGCGCGCCCACCAGTCGCGGAACCGGGGGTCGGCGAGGCGGCTCGGCGCGTTGTGGGCGAGCAGGAACGACGTCCCCCAGTGCGCCTCGATGTTGGCCACCGTCCGGTCGAGCGCCGCCGGGCTGGCGCCCCAGGGGTAGTCCGGCGCCCAGGTGACCCGCGGGAAGGCGCCGTAGAGGACGAGCGCCGTCGACCGGGTCGGCACCGTCGCGGCGAAGACCGTGCACGTCTGCCCGCTGCCGACGTCGCCACCCAGCAGCGCCGCGCGTTCGCACCCGGCGGCGTCCATGACCGCGGCGATGTCCCGGACGCCGGTCCCCAGCTCGTCCGGGCCGCCCACCGGCACCCGGTCGGAGAGCCCGACGCCGCGGCGGTCCATCATGATCAGCCGGGTGAAGGACGCCAGTCGCCGGCAGAACTTCGCGAAACCCGGGTCCTCCCAGATCGCCTCGACGTGCGAGACCCAGGGCGGCACGAACACGAGATCGCGCGGGCCGTCGCCCACCACCTGGTAGGCGAGGTGGACGTCGCTGCTGCGGGCGTACCTCGTCACGGGGCTGCGGACGCTCCCGGTCACGCTCACGCCGACCCCCGCGATCAGAACAGCCCGAGGTACTCGCGCTGCTCCCAGTCGGACACGTGGGCCAGGTACCGCTCGAACTCGCTGCGCTTGATGGCCGCGTACCAGTCGACGACCACGTCCCCGAGTGCCGCGCGGAACACGTCGTCGGTGGCGAGGGCCGCCACGGACTCGCCGAGGGAGCGCGGCAGCCGATCGGCGACGTCCTCGTACGGGTTCTCGGTCGCCGGCCGCAGCTCCCGCCGCCGGTTGACGCCGTCCATCCCCGCCACGAGCTGGGAGGCGACGTAGAGGTACGGGTTGGCCGACGGCTCCCCCGACCGGTTCTCCAGCCGGGTGGCCGGATCCCCGGCGCCGCCGACGACGCGCACCATGGCGCCCTTGTTGTCGAACGCCCAGGCGATCCGGTCGGGAGCGAGCGAGTACGGCTGGTAGCGCTTGTAGCCGTTGACCGTCGGCGTGCTGAAGGCGGTCGCGGCCGACGCGTGCTCGAGCAACCCTTCGAGGTAGGAGCGCCCGGTGAGCGACAGCGGCCCGGTGTCCTCGGGGTCGGGGACGAAGGAGGGCCGTCCGGTGTGCAGGCTGGTCAGCGACTGGTGCAGGTGCCAGCCGGTGGAGGCGGTGTCGGCGCCCTGCGGCCGCGACATGAAGGTGGCCAGGAACCCGTGGCGCCGGGCGATCTGCCGCACGGCGGTCCGGCAGAGGACCACCGCGTCCGCGGTGCGCGCGGCGTCCGCGGCGTCCATGGTGAGCTCGAACTGGCTGGGGCCGAACTCCAGCTCCAGCGACCGCAGCGGCAGGTCGAGCGCCACCAGGCCGTCGTGCAGCGCCTGGACCAGGACGTCGGCGCCGTCCAGGGTCTCCTCGTGCAGCAGCTGCGCCCCGGCGGTGGTCGGCAGCACCGCCGGTGCCCGGCCCGGGGCACCGGGACGCCCGGCGTCGGGGGCCTCCCCGGGAACCGCGCGGAAGACGTGGAACTCCAGCTCCGCTCCGACGGTCATCGCGTAGCCCCGCTCGGCCAGCGCACCCAGTTGCCGGCGGAGCAGGCTGCGGGTGCAGAACGGCACGGGTGCGCCGTCCGGGAAGTGCACGTCGCAGAGGATCCAGCCGGTCCGGGCCGCCCAGGGCAGCACCCGGAACGACGTCGGGTCGGGCACCAGGACGACGTCGCAGGCGCCGGTCAGCCCGCGGACGCCGACGCCCGGGTTCGCGGTGAACACCGGGAAGACCGACTTGCCCGAGGTGTCCTTCAGCAGCAGGGAGCTGGGCACGGTGAGGCCCGAGCGCATCGCGGCGGGCACGGAGGACCGGGTGAGGGTCTTGCCGCGGATGACGCCGTGGGCGTCGACGAAGCCGAACCGCACCATCTCCAGGCCGAGTTCGTCGATCACCCGCCGCATCTGGGCGGCCTGGGCGTACTGCGCCGCGCTCCACAGATCGTGCCGGTCGATGAAGCCGCCACGGTCCCCCTCGAGCAGCGGCCGGGCGCCGGCACCGCGGCCGCCCTCGGCGACCGGGCGCTCGTCGAGGTTAGGCATCGACGGTCACCTCCGTACTGGCCGAGCCGGCCCACGGTGAGGCGGCCCGGCGCTCCCGTTCGCGGTCGCGCCAGCGCTGCTGCCACCGCTCGCTGTCGGCGATCGTGTCCACGGCGGAGGGGCCGACGAGACGGGCGGCCGACTCCTCGTCCACGGGGCGGCCGGGCAGCGGCTTGCCCGCCTGGAAGGCGTCGATCGCGCTCAGCAGCAGCCGCCGGTTGGCCGTGATGGCCCGGTCGGAGACCCCCAGCCGCTCGACGGTGCGGTCCTGGATGCGGCCCACGCTCTCCGCGGCCCACTGGTCGTGGACGTTGATGTCGAGCCCCATGCCGGTGTAGGTCATCGACCGCTGCTCCTGCGGGTCGAACCCCCAGTCGTTCGCCCGGTTCCGGGTCGGGCGGTAGTCCGGCAGCGTGACGCCCTGAAGCCGCTGGGCCAGCAGCGTCTCGCGGTCGGTCTGCTGGGCGAAGTCGTAGAAGATCATGTACCAGTAGTGGTTCACGTCGTCGACGGGGACGTGCCACTGCGCGAAGACCTGGTCGTTCCCGAACGGCACCACGAACGCATTCGGGAACAGCAGGTTCGTGACCCGGACGTGCGTGATCTCGTCGGTGAGCTGACGGACGGCGAACACCCGCAGCCCGTGGTCCGCTCGCTCGACCTCGATGTCGGGTCGGTAGTGGTCCGCGACGAGCTTGGAGAGCTTCGCGCCGGTGCCCGCGACCTCCTCGCTGAACTGCTGGCCGTAGACCTCCCGCGGATCCTCGTCGAGGAACCGGTGCAGGAACGACACGTGGCTGGGGTCGATCCCGCCCTCGAGGCCCTGCAGCCAGTTGCACTCCCACAGCCCCTTGAACGCGAAGGTGTACTCCTCCGGGGCGGTGAAGCAGTCGTAGGCCGGGAACGGCGGGGGCTCGCCCGCGCCCAGATAGGCGAAGACGATCCCGTTGCGCTCCACGCACGGGTAGTGCGCGATCCGGATCTTCTCGTGGAAGCGGCTGTGCTCCGGCTCCGCCGGCTGCTCGAGGCAGCGCCCGTCCGCGGCGTAGAGCCAGCCGTGGTAGAGGCACCGCAGGCCGTCCTGCTCGAGGCGGCCGTAGGAGAGGTCCACCCCGCGGTGAGCGCAGAACCGGCTGATCAGACCCCAGCCCTCATGCCGGCGGAAGAGGACGAGATCCTCCCCGAGCAGGCGCACCGCCTTCACCGGCCGGGGCCCGGTCATCTCCGACACCAGGGCGGCGGGCTGCCAGTAGGCCCGCATCATGGCGCCCAGCGGCGTGCCGGGGCCGGTCCGGGTCAGCTTCTCGTTGTCCTCGCGCTTGAGCACGGAGGACCTCCCGCGGGGCTCGAGGGGATGCGCGGCTGCCCACCGCATCTTCGAGGACTCCGGCCCGCTGATCGAGGGGCTCGCGCGCGAGACGGCTTCAGCCGTCGATGTAACGGTCCCGCTCGACGACGAACTGGCCGGTGGCGGTGTTGGCGTCGATGAAGTCCGGGAGCAGCGGGATCCGCACGGTCACCGTGACGCAGACGCTGAACTCCTCCCCCGGCGTCAGCGCCGGCGCGTAGGAGCCGGCCGCGTCGCACCCGGCGCCTGCCGGTGCGTAGGCCACCCGGACGTCGGTGGCCTCCACCGACTGGTCCTCCACCGCCAGCTCCGCGGCGCGCTCGGCCCGCGCCCGGCCGGTCGCGACGTCCGGTGCGGTGCCGATCGCCCGCCCGGCCTCCCGCGCCGCCTCGGTCGAGGCGAACACCCCGCGCTGCACCGCCGAGAAGCCGGCCACGATGTAGACCAGCGGCACGAAGACCACCAGCGCGATGAACACGAACTCGACCAGCGCCGAGCCGGTCTCCTCGCGCAGCCGGTCGCGCGGCCGGCTCACGGCTGCTCCTTGACAGCGCGGCCGGCCGCCTCGAGCGGCAGCAGGTTGCCCAGCGCGGCGAACAGCGTCGGCACCGACCCGGAACAGCGCACCACCACCAGCGTCAGCCCGGTCGCGTCGACCTCCTGCGCCGACGTGCACGACAGCCCCTCGGCCGTCTGCACCGACGTCGCCCGCGCCACCACCTCGACCGTGCGCGCGGCCCCGAGCGCGGAGTCGACGTCGGCGTTGGCCGCGTAGCGGGCGCCCTCCTGCGCGCTCGCCGTCACCACGTTGCGCACGTGCACGTAGACCGCGACCTGCAGCACCGCGAGCAGCAGCGCCAGGATCAGCACCGAGACCAGCACGAAGTCGACGACGGCGCTGCCGCGCTCGCCGTCAGAAAGGACCCCTCTGCCCCCCGCCACTCGCAAGCTCGCGGCGGGACCCTGCAGAGGGGCCTCAGCCACCGCTCGTAACGGAGGAGAGCGCGTTCTGGACCGCGGACACGATCGCCTCGCGGAACGGGATGAGGATGGCCAGCACCAGCGCCGCCGTCATCACCGTGATCATGACCCAGCCCGGGACGTCGCCCCGCTCCGGATCGTCCCCGCGCACCCGTTCCGCCAGCGCCACCAGCGCCGCCCACAGCCCCCGCGTCATCTGTCTTCCTTCCTGTCGCGTCCGCGGGCTCACTGCGCCAGCGAGACGATGCTGATCAGCCCCGGGAACAGGGCGAAGAGAACGGTCACCGGCAGGATCAGGAAGACGACCGGGACCATCATCGCGATCTCCTTCCGCCCGCCGGCCTCGAGCAGCCGCCGCTTGCCGGCCTCCCGGACGTCGGCCGCCTGCGCCCGCAGCACCTCGGCCAGCGGGGTGCCGCGCTCCATCGCGACCAGGAGGCCGTCGATGAAGCGGGCGAGCGGCTCGAGCGACGTGCGATCGGCCACCTGCTGCAGCGCCTCGGTCAGCGGCACCCCGGCCCGCGCCCGGCCGAGCGCCGACCCGAGCTCGCGCGCCAGCTCGCCGCCCGACAGCCGGGTGACCCGTGCGATCGCCGCGCTCGGGCTCTCCCCCGCCGTGACCGCCAGCGCCAGCAGCTCGGCCACCACCGGGAACTCGGCGAGCAGCAGCTGCTCGCGCTTCTGGACCTGCTGGGTCAGCCACCAGTCGCGGCCGAGCACGCCGCCGACCAACCCCGCCACGCAGAGCAGGCCCGCGGACAGCACGTTGAGGCTGCCGGTCATCACCGAGCCGACGGTCGCGAGGACGGCGCCGCCGAGCAGTCCCAGGCCGCCCCACACGACCTGCTCGATGCGGAAGTCCTCGACGCTCGCCTCGCCGCCCAGGGCGTCGAGCCGGCGGCGCACCGCCGACCGGCCGCCGAGCACCCGGTCGACCAGCCGCGCCCCGTCACCGACGACCGGGCCGAAGATCCGCCGGACGGCGGTGAGCAGCCCGGGCTCGGTCGCGGTGCCCAGCAGCCGGGACGGCGGAGGCGTGTCGTGCACGTACGGGGCCAGCCGGTCGACCAGCCGCACCGACCGGAACGGCGGGGCGTAGGTCAGCACCAGCACGAAGCCGACCGCGGCCATGAGCCCCAGCAGCATCCCGACCACGCCGGCGCTCACTGCAGCACCCGCACGTCCTCGGGCAGCCGCCCGATCCGCAGCATCAGCCGGTAGGCCACCACGCACACCACGCCGCCGCCGACCAGCAGCGCCGTCCCCACGGGTGAGTCGTAGGCGGCGAGGGTCGTGGACTGGGTTGCCAGCAGGAGCAGCACGACCCAGGGTGCGGCGACCGCCAGACGGGCGGCCGACACGACCCAGCCCTGCCGGGTCTCCAGCTCGGCCCTGGCGCGGGCGTCCTCGCGCAGGAAGGTGGCGAGGGTGCGCAGCACGCGGCCGAGGTCGGTGCCGCCGACCTCCCGCGCGACCCGCAGCGTCTCGACGATGCGGTCGCCCACCGGGTCGGCGAGGTCGTCCTTGAGGTGGTCGAGGCATGGGCCGAACCGCCCGCTCGACCGGTACTCGCCGGCGAACCGCTCGAACGGCGGCCGCAACACCTCCGGCCCGCGGGTGGCCAGCGCGGACAGCGCCTCGGGCAGGGAGAGCCCGGCCCGCACCGCCGAGGCCAGGTTGTCGACCACCTCCGGCCAGACCTCGCGCAGGTCGGCGCGGCGCTTGCCGGCCAGCCGGCGGACCTGCGCGTACGGGAGTGCGAACCCGAAGACGCCGAAGATCAGGCTCACGGTGACGGTCCCCGTGGTGAGCAGGACGACGACCGTCGCGAGCAGGCCCAGCCCGATCTGCAGCGCGAGCAGCTGCGCGGCGTTGATGCCGGTCAGCCCGGCGGCGGCGAGCAGCTGCTCCCGGCGGCCGGGACGGCGGGGATCGGTGCGCCGCCGCGGCGCCCGCGATCCGCTGCGCCAGATCAGCAGCAAGCCGATGCCGAGCCCGAGGCCCAGGAGCGCACCGGTCATCGGAGCAGCCCGGCCAGGTCGAAACCGGCCGCGGCGAAGCGCTCGGGGTGCGGCGGATAGCCGTCCGCGCGGACCAGCCGGCCCTCACGGGACGTGAAGACGTCGGCGGTCTCGATGACGCCGCCCTCGGCCCGGCCGGGCAGCGCGACGATCTCCCGCACCCGCCGCCGTCCGTCGGCGTCGGTGCCGACGTGCACGACCAGGTCGACGCTGGCGGCCACCGTGGGGACGACGAACGCGGTGCCGATGTTCTCGCCGGCCAGCAGCGGCAGGGTGCACATCTTCACGATCGCCTCGCGCGCGCTGTTGGCGTGCAGCGTGCACATGCCGGGCAGGCCCGAGTTCAGGGCGATCAGCAGGTCGAGGCACTCCTCCTGGCGGACCTCGCCGACGACGATCCGCGACGGCCGCATCCGCAGCGCTTCCTTGACCAGCCGGCGCAGCGGGATCTCGCCGGCGCCCTCCAGGTTCGGCTGGCGGGTCTGCATGGCGACGACGTCAGGAAGCGGAACGCGCAGCTCGAAGACTTCTTCGGCGGTGATGACCCGCTCGCGGGCCGGGATCGCGGCGCAGAGGCAGTTGAGCAGCGTCGTCTTGCCGGCCTGCGTGCCGCCCGCGACCAGGATGTTCAGCCCGGCGGCGACCGCGGCCTCGAGGAACCGCGCCGCCTGGGCGGTCAGCGTGCCGAGCGCGACGAGCTCGTCGAGGTGGTGCGCCTGCAGCACGAACTTGCGGATGTTGACCGCCATGTGCCGGCGGGTGATGTCCGGGATCACGACATGGAGCCGGGAGCCGTCGGGCATCATCGCGTCGACGAAGGGCGTGGACATGTCGATCCGCCGACCGCTCGTGCGCAGCATCCGTTCGACCAGGTCGGCGAGCTCGCCGGGCTCGAGGATCGTCGTCGTCAGCTCCGACCGGCCGCGGCGGGCGACGAACACCCGGCCCGGCTCGTTGACCCAGATCTCCTCGATCTCCGGGTCGTCGAGGTAGCGCTGCAGCGGCCCGAACCCGGCCACCCGGTCGAGCACGTCCCGCACGACGGACTCGGCGTCGACGATCGGCGGCAGCGCCGAGGTCAGCGAACGTTCGGAGTAGTCGGCGACCACGTCGCGCACCAGCACGCGCACCGGCGCGGGGTCGGTGAACGGATCCAGGCCACGCCGGCGGATCAGCTCACGAACTTCGCCGTCCACGACGTCCAGCGCAGTCGGCACGGCACCCCCGTCGGCCTCGCACAGTCACCAAAGTCCCGGGGACTGTAAGAGAACGGAGCGGTTCGCGGACGGCCGCGCTCACGATCTGTGGACAACCCGACGCGAGGTCCACTCGATCAGGCGACCGCCGCACCGAGGTGCGCCTCAGGTGTGCGTCCCGGCCGGGGTCACACCCCTGAGGCGCCTCCCTGTGCGGCTGGGCTGCGTAGGTCTGCAGGTACTCGTGAGGTCCGATGACGGAGAGTTACCGTCGATCACCACGCGTGCGACGGCATCGCGAGAGGCCGGAGATTTCGGTACCGGATGACCTCAGCGGCTGGACCGGTCCCGTTCGGCTCTCGACAATGGCCGCCCGACGACATGGGCTGCCGGTCATCAGCGAGGACGGTACGTAATGGGGGAACTCGCAACGATCCTCGGCGCAGGGGCCGTCCTCCTTCTCCTGGTGGCGCTCCTCGGTGGCGGGTTCAAGGTCTTCCAGATCGAGATGGCGCACAGCGTGGGCGTGGCCACGCGCGCAGCTTGTCTGGTCATCTGTTTGGCTCTGGCGGCTGCCGCGGCGTACCTCGTCGTGCAAGAGCGGACCGACCGGCCCTCACCGGATCCGGTTGCGACCAGCACACCGGCGCCGACCATCGTGCCGACACCTCCGGCGTCCACCGTTTCCCGCTCGACTCCCCCGCCGACGACGATGCCGACCCCACCGAGCACGACCGTTCCTCTGCCAACGCCCTCGCCAGAATCGCCGGTGCAGTCGGCGGTCGGCTACATCGAGACAGGCGGTTTCGGGTCCGCGCTGGTCCGGGAGGCGCCCTCGGTGGGTTCCTCGAGCCTGGGTCAGATCCCCCACGGGACACTGGTGTACATCCTGTGCACTGCCCGCGGAGACCGGGTCACGTCTGCGGCGGGCGACGTGACGAGCGACCTGTGGGACTACGTCCCCTCCAGCACGTTCGCGCCGCGCGGCGGCTTCGTTGCCGACACGTGGGTGCTCACCGGCACCAACGACTCGACGATGCCCGACTGCAGCGCCTGCGGTTGCCTTGCGAACGCGTCCGGCCTCGAGGGTCTGGTCGGCGAGCCGACGCGCTGATCGACGCCGAACGCGCGGCGGGCTCACCATCTGCGGACGACGGCACGCCCGGTCCAGCGATCGCCGGGCCGAGATGCGCCTCAGGGGCGGATCCCGGTCGGGGTCACGTGCCTGAGGCGCATCTCGGCGGGGACTACGGCCCGCGGCTCAGAGGGTGTCGGCGAACCCCCTGATGTCGCGCACCGCCGCCTTGTACGACTCCGGCACGGCGGCCCGGAAGGACATGTCCGCCGCGTGCGTGAGCCCCAGGTTGATCCGCCCGACGACCGGCACGCCGGCGCGCTGCAGCAGCCGGAAGTAGGCGATGCCCTCGTCGCGCAGCGGGTCGAGCTCGTTGACCGAGACGACGTGCGGCGGCAGCCCCGCGACGTCGTCCTCGGTCGCGAAGTACGGCCAGGCCAGCGGGTTCTCGGCGTTCTCACCGGTCGGGTCGTAGACCGCGACGAGCATGTCCATCATCTCGCAGTTGATGTAGTGCCCGTCGTTCTCGACCATCGACGGCAGCTCCCGCAGCTTGCGCTCGCGGTCCCAGCCGTAGCCGCCGCTGATGTAGGGCACCATCGCGTAGACGCCGTCGATGTGGTCCAGCCGTCCCTCGCGCTTGGCCTTCAGGGTGGTGGCGATCACGAGGTTCGCCCCGCCCGACTCGCCCTGCAGCACGATCCGGGTGATGCCGAGCTCGTCGCGGTGCTCGTGCACCCAGTCCAGCGCGGTGCTGCAGTCGTCGAGGCCGGCCGGGAACGGGTTCGGGCCCTCGGCGGTCCACGCGTTCCGGAAGCCGACGGTGACGACGACCATGCCGGAGGCGGCGAGGTCCTCGCTCCAGCGGCGGTGCACCGCGTTGTGCGCCTCGAGAATCGCCATGCCACCGCCGTGGATGTAGATCGTGCAGGGCAGCGCCCCCTCGACCCCGGCCGGGCGGAACACGTGCAACGGGATGTCGTTGCCGTCGACGCCGCGCACCGATTCGGTGCGGTACTCGACGTCGGCGCGGACCTCGTCCGGCCAGTCGCTCGGCAGCGCGGCGTACAGGCCCTCGAAGCCGGCGTGCGAGGCCCCGACGAACTCGGCGACCTCCTCGGCCGAGGCGGTGCGGTCGAACGGCGGCGGGGCGGCGTGCCCGTCGAGGCCGAACGCGGCCAGCTGCGCCCGCAGGCCGGGATGCAGCCGGGGATCGGTGCGCAGCTCGACGTCCGGGTCGGCCAGGCGGCCCTCCTGTCGCGCCCGAAGCTCCTGCGTCGTCTCGCTCATGTTGTTCTCCCGGTGCGCCACGTTGCCTGAATGAGGCACGGGACTGTGGCCTGGGTCACGGACGCTGTCAAGGTGACCGGGAGGCGCTCCCCGTGCTGGGATCGCACGCGTGACGGAGACGGACGTCGAGGCGGCCAAGCGGGCCCGCGCCCAGCAGGTCTACGACCGGACGAGCACCCTGGCGACGGGCAACCTCATCGCGCAGGGCGCCAGCGGGCTCTTCGGCTTCGCGGCCAACCTGCTCGTCGACGCGGCCGCCGTCCCCTTCTACGCCCAGCTCTGGAACGAGATCCGCGGCATCTACGGCAAGGGCGAGATCACCGCCGAGGCCGTGAAGGTCTACCTCAAGCCGAACCTCGGCTTCCTGGCGCAGGACCTGCTGTGGGACAAGGTGGTCGGCTCGATCCCGATCATCGGCGTCCCGTTCAACATCGTCTTCGCCAAGGCGCTCACCTGGCGGCTCTGGGCCTGGTTCGGCCTGCTCTCGGCGATCGCGGACGACGACGACAGCGAGGCGCTCACCCGGGCGACGATGCAGCTGACCCGCGAGGTCCTGCCGTCGTCGCGCAGCATCTTCGACTTCGCCGCGCCGGACCGGGACGTCTTCGTGTCGTTCATCGCCTCGATCGACGGCCTGACCACGGACGACGTGCGCAGCCGCACCGAGCGTGCGCTGCAGGCACTGCGGGGCGAGTGATCGGAACCCTGTGACGCGGCGCTCCCACCCGGAAGGGGTAGGCGACCGCCGCAGCACGAAAGTTGCACATCGCAATGAGCCGTTGCCTGGCTGTAGTGAGAACAACGAGGTTCATCGACAGCGAAGCAGTGGAGAAGACGCGATGAGCGAGCACGACGCCAACCGGCCGGTGGAGACGTCGCAGGCCGACGTCACCCTGGTCACCCGCGGGATCACCGTCACCGCGGTCGTGGACGTGTCGAACGAGTTCGGCCTGGTGGTGCGGCCGGCCGGCGAGGGCTCGGCGTGGAAGACGTCGGTCACCACCGGCGACCCCGTCGAGGTGTTCTGGGTCGCCGGCAACGAGGAGCGGACCCTGCCGGCCAAGATGGTCGAGGTCGAGGACGGCGAGGAGCCGCGCTGGCACCTCGCCCCCACCGGCCCCGCCGAGCGCAGTCAGCGCCGCAAGGCCGTCCGCGCCCGCGTCGAACTGCCGGTCGTGATGCCGTGGGCGGACTCGCAGCTCACCGGCACGACCGTCGACCTCAGCGAGGCCGGCATGCGCGCGCTGATGGACGGCTGGGGACTGCCGCCGCAGGCCGGCACCCGCGTCGGCTTCACGATCTCCCTCGAGAACGCCTTCGTCGACCTGCACGGCGACATCGTCTGGGTGGTCGAGCGCGGGCCGAAGTGGCTGATGGCCGTGCAGTTCCACGACGTCCACGAGCGGGACGGCGACCGGCTGCGCAAGCGGGTCTTCGAGGCCCTGCGCGCCGAGCGCGCCGCCCAGGCGGTGAGCTAGTCCCCTACCGGGCGAGGGCGACGGCCGTGTAGATCCCGATGTTGAGCAGCACCAAGCTGCCGAAGAAGGCCGTGACCCCCGAGACGCGCGACCGCACGGCCGTCCGCTTGCTGCCCGGCCGCTGCTGCACCGTCATCCGGCTCCCCCTCGTCGACTTCCGTGGCCTGGCCACCGTCCGTCAGGGCTCGGCGTGGCGCCAAGCGCGGCACGGCACGCGACGGGCCGCGCCGGTGTGTCAGCAACTCCCCCCGACGTACCCGGTCACAGCGGGCCACGCCTCCGCCGGCGTCGTCGGCCAGTCGTAGATCGACACGCCCACCGCGCCCTGCTCGCCGGCCGCCCGCACCATGCCCGCGTAGTCGGCGGCGGTCTCGGCCGTGTCGAAGCCGCCCACGACCGCCACGACCGCGCACTGGTCGCCCAGGTGCGCGCGCAGCCGGGCGACGTTCTCGCCGACGTAGGTGTAGGCGTCGGTCCACTCCGGCTCCGCGCGGTTCGACCAGTACGCCATCGGCAGCCACACGTCGTAGACGTCGCCGATCTCCGCCCACGGGAAGTCCGGCCAGTACCCGGGGTTGAGCACGTCGGTCACCACCGGCGGCAGCACGATCGCCCCCAGGACGGCGTCCGGCGCGGCCTCCCGCAGCCGCCGCGAGAGCTCCACCAGCGCCGCGTTGCGCGGGCCCAGCTCGGCGTCCTCGGTGAACTCGATGTCCACCGCCACCGCGTCGAAGCCCTCGCCGGACGCGCGGAAGTCGAGCATCTCCCGCAGCCGCCGCAGGTCGCCGTCCACGTCGGTGAAGTGCGGCAGGTACCAGGCGACGACCTGCATCCCCCGCGCGTGCGCGCGGACGAGGAACTCCCCCAGCAGATCCGTGCTCAGCAGCCCGGGGAACCGCGGGTCGTCGGCGGCGGGCTGCAGGTAGAGGGTCCGCACGCCGGCGTCGGCCATCGCGTCGACGTCGGCCGGCACGACGGACGGCGCCGGACCGCCGAATTCACGCGTGAACCGGTACCGCGAGAGCCAGGTGCCGGCGCCCTCGTACGGCGACGGTGCGACCTCGGCCGCGCTCGGCGACGCCGGCGACGGGGTCGCGGACGTCTCGGAGGAGGCGCCGCGCGGCTCGCCCAGCGTCTCCGTGGTGACGAGGACGGCGCCGATGATCACCACCAGCACGGCGAGCAGCACCGGCCCGACGTGGCGCGCCCGCCGCCGATGCCGCCCCATGACCACCCCTGTCGCAGCATGGGGGCTCTACCCGTCCGGGGCAACGACGCGCCGCCGTCCCCACGGGGGACGGCGGCGTGTCCGCGGGTCAGGCGCCGGGGCGGGCACCGCCGATGAAGCCGGACCAGCGCATCGAGACGATGCGGACGGTCTTGCCGCTCTCGGGGGCCTCCAGGATGCGGCCGTCGCCGAGCCAGATGGCGACGTGGTAGATCGTCGACGGGTTGCCCGTGTTGCTGGCCCAGAAGACCAGGTCACCGCGCTGCAGGTTGCTGCGCGACACCTTCGGCAGGGCGCGGTACTGGTCGCGGCTGGTGCGCGGGATCGAGATCCCGGCCTGGTAGTAGGCGTAGCGGGTCAGCCCCGAGCAGTCGAAGCCGACGACGCCGGCGTCGATGCCCCACCCCATGCTGGGCCCGGACAGCGAGCCACCGCCCCAGGCGTAGCGGGTGCCGAGCCAGCGCTGCGCCGCGGCGATCGCGCCCTCGGCCCCGGACGACGGGGCCGGCGCGGCGGAGCCGCCGCCGGACGGCGCGGGGTCGGGCGTAGCCGTCGGCGTGGGGGCCGGGGCCGGGGCCGGGGCCGGGGCCGGCGCCGGGGCGGGCGCGGGCGTGGGCTCCGGCTCGTCGGCGACCGCCGCGGCAGCCGCGGCGGCCGCGGCGGCCTGCTCGCGGTCGTAGGCGTCGGCGGCGGAGCGCTCGCCCTGCAGGCCGGCCAGGGTGTCCTGGGCGGCGTCGAGCTGCGCCTCCAGCTGGGCCTGCTGCGTCTCGACGGCGGCGGCCTGTGCGCGGGCGTCGGTCTCCAGCGCGTTGGCCGAGTCGAGGGCGGCCGAGGCCTCCTGCTGCAGGGTGTCGGCGGCGGTGAGCGCGGTCCGCGCCGCGCCCTGGGCCTGCTCGGCCTGCTGCTCGACCTCGGTCACCCGGGTCAGGACGTCGGCGCGGTGGTCACCGGCGGCGTCGAGCAGGGCGGCGCGCTCGAGCATCTGCGCCGGGCTGCCCGAGCTGAGCAGGCCGGTCAGGCGCGAGCTCGTGCTGCCGGACATGTAGCTGTCGCGGGCGAAGGAGGCGACGTCGGACCGCGCGCCGGCCAGGTCGGCCTGGGCCTGCCGTGCGGCGTCGTCGGCGGCCGCGGCGGCGGTCCGGGCCGCCTCGTACTCGGCCTGCTTGGTCAGGAACGTGTCGAGTGCGATGTTGGCCTGCGCGTGCGCGGCCTCGACCTGCGCCTGCGCGGAGGCGATCTGCGCGGAGATCCGGCCGACCTCCGCGGCGGCGGCGTCGGCGGCCGTCTGGGCCTGGCGGAGCTCGCTGTCGGAGGGGTCCTTGGGGCGGGCCGCGGCCACACCGGGCGCGATCCCCAGCCCGACCAGGGTCGCCACGGCCACCCCGGTCGCGCGGGTCGCCCAGCGCAGGAGCCTGCGTCGTCCCGTTCCGTTCTCGACCGGCAGCCGCACCGAAACCGACTCCTTCGCGTTCGTTTCGCATTCCTCGTGAATGCGACAGGAAAGGAATCGACCCCGTCGGGTGAATGCTTGAGCAGTTTTTTCCGGGACAGGTCAATGGGAAATGCGCGATCCCCATGTCGACATGCGGATCGCGCATGCGGCGAATGGTCGTGATCCGAGGCGGAACACCCCGGTCGGATTCGGGACGGCGGAAGGCCCTCCCGGGGAACACCCGCCCGGCGTAGCGTGCCCGCCACCGGAGCCGTTCCGGCCCTCCGCGAGGGAGCGAGAGCCATGGCCGACAAGTCGCCCCACGACGCCCACTCCGCGAAGAAGTCGGGCAAGTCGCTCAAGGAGAAGCGCAGCGAGCGCAAGGAGAAGCAGCAGGTCGCCGCGCAGATGGAGCGACTGCTGCACCCGCGCGAGACGCCGCGTCGCTGACGGCGGTTACGCGCCGAAGGTGTTGTCGGGGCCCATCCGGCCCGCGTCGTCCTTTCCGCACACCGCGCACGAGCGGTAGCGCGCGCCACCTCCCCGTGCTCGGACGAACAGGCGAACTAGTGCCGCGTCAGGCATCCTTCGCCTCGGGCACCGGGCGGGACTCGGTTGCCGATGCCGACCGGTGTCGACTCGTGGCGGTATCGCGCGCCCATGAGACCACCGGGATCCGACACTCGGTGGCATCCGGCAGTCCACCGGCAGCAAGCCAACGACGGGGCGAAGGTCGGAAGCCGCGGCACTAGACGGGACCCCCGCCCCCGGCGCCGCCCATGAACCCGCCGGAGACGGAGTACCAGCCGCCGTGCTCCTTCCTGCACACCGCGCAGGCGACGTAGCGCCCGCCGTCCGGGGTGCTGAACGATCTCCAGTGGTGCCAGTGCAGGTAGTGGCAGCGGAACCGCTGACCGGCGGTGGTGGACCGCACGACGACGTCCTCGGACGAGGTGGACGAGCCGCCGAGCGCGGCCCGCAGCGCGAGGGCCTGGGACAGGACGCCGGTCGCGTGGCGGAGCTGGTCGGACACCGGCAGCCCGCACAGCTCCGCCACGAACTCCGCCTGGTACCGGCGCCGGTCCGCCGGGGTCGGCAGCAGCCGCGCGGCCAGTCCGACGGCCCACCGGGCGGCGGTCAGCGGGCGGGCGGGGGTGGCCATCCGGGCTCCTCGTCACACGCCGCCGGGCGGCATGTCACGGGGGTCGAGTCGCGTAGTCTCCTCGGGGGGCCGGGCGAACGGCTCGTCCTCACGGCCGCAGGACCGGCAGGTGCGGACCCACTGCCCGTCGGGCGCTCCGACGGTCGTCCACCGGTGCAGCCCCAGCCGGCACCGTAGGCGCCGTCGATCCGCGGGGGTCATGTCGGCTCAGCCAGCACCGGGGACGACCTGGATGGCCTTGTCCCAGCCCCCGTGGTCCTTGTGGCACACCGCGCAGGCGATGTAGCGCTCGCCGTCCGGTGTGCTGACCGGCTTCCAGTGGTGCCAGTGCATGTACCGGCAGCGGAACCGCTGGCCGGCGGTGGTGGTGCTCATCGCAGCCTCCTCGGACGGGTGGTGCGAACCGCCCAGCGCGGCGCGCAGGGCGAAGGCCTGGGACAGGACGCCGGCCGTGTGCGGGAACTGGGCGGATACCGGCAGCCCGTACAGCTCGGCGACGAACTCGCAGTAGTAGCGCTCGCGATCGGCGGAGGGCAGCGCGCGCACCGCGACGGCGATGCCCGAGCGCGTGCCGAGGACGGGGGGCCGGGGCGCGCTCACGTCTCCCCCAGCTGCGGACGCAACCCGAGCACCGGCGACGGGCGATGCGCCCGGGCCAGGGCCGCCTTCGCGGCCAGCAGGCCGTCGGCGGTGAGCCGGTAGTAGCGGCGCGGCGGGCGGCCCTCGGCCTGCGGGTCGATGTCCTCCCACCGGGAGGTCAGCCAGCCCACGCCCTCGAGCCGGGCCAGGATCGGGTGGATCGTGCCGCTGCGCAGCCCGGCCAGGTCCCCGATCTCGACGCCGTACAACTCGCGCTGGGCATGGTCCAGCAGCGCCTGCAGCACCAGCTGCGTCGGAATGGTCATCCGGGGCTCGGCCGCCATGGTCGAACTCTACCTAGCCCCCTAGGTAGAGAACAACCTTGGTTGGGGAGGCGAACTACCTTCGGGGCAGGACGGCGTCGATCAGGTGCGGGCCCGGCTCGGCGAGGGCCCGCCGCAGCTGGTCGGCGAGGTCCTCCCCCGTCTCCGCGCGGGTGGCCGGCACGCCCATCCCCTGCGCCAGCGCGACGAAGTCCAGGTCCGGCCCGCCGAGGTCCAGCAGCTGGGCAGCCCGCTTGCCGTCACCGGCGGCTCCGACCCGGGACAGCTCGTGCTCGAGGATCGCGTAGGAGCCGTTGTCGCAGACGATCGTCGTGACGTCGAGCTGCTCGCGGGCGTAGGTCCACAGCGCCGAGATCGTGTACATCGCGCTGCCGTCGGCCTGCAGGCCGATCACCGGCCGGCCGGGGCTGGCGACCGCCGCCCCCGCGGCCAGCGGCAGCCCGTCGCCGATCGCGCCGCCGGTCAGCGACAGCACGTCGTGCCGCGGCGCCCCGGCGGTCAGCTCGGCCAGCCCGACGCCGGAGGTGATCGCCTCGTCCACGACGATCGCGCCCTCGGGCAGCAGCGCGCCGAGCACCGCCGACAGCGAACGGGCGTCCAGTGGGCCGGTCGGCAGCTCGGGGCGCGAGGCCTCCAGCAGCCGCGGCTCCGCGTCCTCGGCGATCGCCTCCGCGAGCGCCTGCAGTCCGGCGACGGCGTTCTCCCCCGGCGCCGCGAGCACGTGCACGGTGCAGTCCTCGGGCACCGGGTGCCCGGGCAGCCCCGGATAGCCGAAGAAGTGCACCGGCGCCGGCGCGCCGGCCAGCACCAGGCGCCGGGTGCCGGCGAGCGCGGCCATCGCCATCTCCGGCGGGTACGGCAGCTTCGGCACGTCGGGCAGCCCGGCCCCGCGCGGCAGGCGGGACGGGAAGGTCTCGCAGAGCAGCCGCGCGCCGGTGCCGGCGGCGATCCGCGCGGCCGCGAGCTGCCCCTCCTCCCGCAGGGCGTCCCCGCCGAGGAAGAGCACCGCCGGTTCCCCCGACGTCAGCGC
Source organism: Geodermatophilus sp. SMS 5-13 (assembly GCF_059428245.1). Classification (NCBI taxonomy): domain Bacteria; kingdom Bacillati; phylum Actinomycetota; class Actinomycetes; order Geodermatophilales; family Geodermatophilaceae; genus Geodermatophilus; species Geodermatophilus sp. SMS 5-13. The sequence goes on along the minus strand of NZ_CP165729.1, from coordinate 970,780 downwards.
CGCGGCCGCCTCGCCGACCGCCTCGGGGGCCGGGAAGGAGGCGGGGTGCACCGGCACCGGGTCCGCCACGGCGGCGCCGTCCTCCCACGAGACGTCGGCCGGGAGGATCAGCGTGGCGACCCCGCCGGGCGCGGTCAGCGCGGCCGCCACGGCGTGGGCGGCGTCCGCGCCGACGTCGGCCGGCGTCAGCGACCGGTGCACCCAGGTGGAGAAGGTGCCGGCCACCGCGTCGATGTCGGACTCCAGCGGCGCGTCCAGCCGCTTGTGCGAGCGCGCGTGGTCGCCGACGACGTTGACCATCGGCGTGCGGCCGCGCCGGGCGTTGTGCAGGTTGGCCAGGCCGTTGCCCATGCCCGGCCCGAGGTGCAGCAGGGTCGCCGCGGGCCGCCCGGCCATCCGCGCGTAGCCGTCGGCGGCGCCGGTGGCCACGCCCTCGAACAGGGTCAGCACCCCGCGCATCTCAGGGACGTCGTCCAGCGCCGCGACGAAGTGCATCTCCGAGGTGCCGGGGTTGGCAAAGCAGACGTCGACCCCGGCGCCGACCAGCGTGCGGATGAGGGCGTGTGCCCCGTTCACGGCATCTCGGGCAGGCCGGCCTGCACCTCGTGCACCTCGTAGTGGTACATCGTCGCTCCGCCGGTGGCGAAGTTGGCGACGTCCTCGGCCGCCGCCCTGCCCTCGTTCGAGGCGAAGGCCTTGCCCATCGCCTCCTCGGACGGGAAGTCCAGCTCCACGGCCAGGTACGGCGCCGGCTGGGACGGGTCCAGCGGCTGCGCCCGCCCGACCGTCATCCGGACCAGGCCCGGCATCTCCATCGCCAGCGGCGTGTGGGTGTCGCGGTAGTAGTCGTCGAACGCCCCCGGGTCCTCCGGCTGGCCGTAGTTGACGACGACGCGATGCACCATGATCCGTACCTCCGTTGGTCGCGGGCGTTCTCCCTCGCGCCAGCCAAGCAGCCTCAGAACGTGAGCACCAGCCGGCCGCGGACCCCGCCGCGGGCGAGCAGCCGGTGCGCCTCGGCGGCCTCGGCCGCGGGGAACGTCTGCGCCACGCGCAGGGTCACGACGCCCTGCTCGGCCTGATGGCGCAGCCGGTCCAGCGCGGCCCGGTCCTGCGCCACGCGGCGGACCAGGGTCGGGAAGAACCGCAGGCCCCGCTGCCCGTCGCCGCGGTAGCCGCGCACCGTCGCCACCGCTCCCCCGTCGCGGACGGCGGGCAGCACCAGCGCGTCCTGCACCGAGCCGTCGGCCAGCCCGTCGACGCCGTCGGGGAACTCGGCGCGGATCCGCTCGGCGACGTCGTCCCCCCGCCGGACGACGACGTCGGCACCGAGGTCGCGCACCAGCTGCTCGTCGGCCTCGGCCGCGTCGGCGACCACGGTCAGGCCGTCGGCCTTGGCCAGCTGGACGACGTAGCCGCCGTACGCGCCGGCCGCGCCGGTCACCGCGAGCACCTGCCCCGGCTGCAGCGCCATGAGGTCGAGGGAGAACCGGGCGGTGAGGCCGTTCATCGGCAGCGTGGCGGCCTCGACGTCCGTCGCGTTCTTCGGCGAGCGGACGACGGAGTCCGCCGGCAGCACCAGGCTCTCCCGGTAACCGCCGTGCGCCCCGGTCGGGACGACGACGCCCATCACCGGCGCCCCGATCTCGAGGTCCGGCCGGTCGACGCCCTCGCCGATCTCGTCGAGCACACCGGCGGCGTCCATGCCCGGGACGAACGGCGGCTCCTTGACCGGGTCGCGCTCGGCGTAGGCGCCCTTCACCAGGTGGGTGTCGGTCGGGCTGACCGCCGCCGCCGTCACCCGCAGCCGCACCTGCCCGGGCCCGGCGTGCTCCTCCGGCACGTCGACGATGTGCAGGGCCTCCGGCCCGCCGAACTCGGTCACCCCGGCTGCGCGCATGCCGTCCTCTCTACCCGGTCACTCTGTGTGAGCTCGCTGTGTACAGAGAATGCACAGCCGCCCCCCGGCTTCACTCCAGCTCGCGCCACGACGGTGATCGTCATGCCACCGTTGCTGGAGAGCGCCGCCGTGCGCGCCGAGGACCCCTGCCCCCGGCGCCCCATCCTCGACGTGGTCGTCCCCGTGCACGACGAGGAGGCCGACCTCGAGCGGTGCCTGCGCCGGCTGCACGCCCACCTGTCCGGCCTGCCCTGGCCCTTCCGGATCACCGTCGCCGAGAACGCGAGCACCGACGGCACCCTGGCCGTGGCCGAGCGGATGGCCGCCGAGCTGCCCGGCGTCGAGGTGCGGGTGCTGCTCGAGCCCGGCCGCGGGCGGGCGCTGCGCGAGGTCTGGCTGGCCTCCGACGCCCCGGTGCTCGTCTACATGGACGTCGACCTGTCCACCGACCTGGCCGCGCTCCTGCCCCTGGTCGCGCCGCTGCTCAGCGGGCACTCCGACCTGGCGATCGGCACCCGGCTCTCCCGCTCGTCGCGGGTGGTCCGCGGGCTCAAGCGCGAGGTGATCAGCCGCGGCTACAACCTGCTGCTGCGCGGGGCGCTGGCCACCTCGCTGTCCGACGCGCAGTGCGGCTTCAAGGCGATCCGGGCCGACGTCGCGCACCGGCTGCTGCCGCTGGTCGAGGACACCGGCTGGTTCTTCGACACCGAGCTGCTGGTGCTGGCCGAGCGCGCCGGGCTGCGCATCCACGAGGTGCCGGTCGACTGGGTCGACGACCCCGACAGCCGGGTCGACATCGTCCGGACGGCGAAGGCCGACCTCGCCGGGATCGCCCGGATGCTGCGCGCGTTCGGCACCGGACGGCTGCCCGTGGCCGAGCTGCGCGCGCAGATCGGCCGCCAGCCGCTGCCCGACCCGGTGCCCGGCGTGCCGCCGGGTCTGCTGGCCCAGCTGCTCCGCTTCGCCGTCATCGGCGTGCTGTCCACCCTCGCCTACACGCTGCTGTTCCTACTGCTGCACCCCGCGCTGGGCGCGCAGGTCGCCAACTTCACGGCGCTGCTGCTCACCGCGATCGCGAACACCGCCGCCAACCGGCGGATCACCTTCGGCATCCGCGGCGGCTCCGGCGCCGCGGTGCACCACGCGCAGGGCCTGGTCGTGTTCAGCCTCGGCCTCGCGCTGACCAGCGGCTCGCTCGCCGTCCTGCACGCCGTCGCCCCGGGCGCGTCCCGGGCCGCGGAACTCCTGCTGCTCGTCGCCGCCAACGCCGTCGCGACGCTGCTGCGCTTCGTCCTCTTCCGCGGCTGGGTCTTCCGGCCGCGCCCCGCACCCACCCCTGCCGACGGCCCCCTGGCCGTCCTCGAGATGGAGACCGTTCGTTGACCACCACCCTGCCCGCCGCTCCCGCGGAACGCACCGCGCCGCCACCCGCGCCGCCCACTCCCCCGGCGAGGCCGTCCCGGGCGCGGCGGCTGGTCCGCGGCCGGGACGACGACCCGGGCTGGGTGCGCCCGGCGCTGCTCGGCCTGCTCGCGGCCGCCGGCGTGCTCTACCTGTGGGACCTGGGCGCCTCCGGCTGGGCGAACGCGTTCTACTCGGCGGCGGTGCAGGCCGGCTCGCAGAGCTGGGAGGCGTTCTTCTACGGCTCCTCCGACGCGGCCAACTCCATCACCGTCGACAAGCCGCCGGCGTCGCTGTGGGTGATGGCCCTGTCGGTGCGGCTGTTCGGGCTCTCGTCGTGGTCGATCCTGGTGCCGCAGGCGGTCATGGGCGTGGCCACGGTCGGCGTCCTCTACCTCGCCGTCCGCCGGGTGGCCGGGTACGGCCCGGCGCTGCTCGCCGGGGCGGCCATGGCGGTCACCCCGGTCGCCGCGCTGATGTTCCGGTTCAACAACCCGGACGCGCTGCTGGTCCTGCTCATGACGATCGCCGCCTACGGGGTGACCCGCGCCGTCGAGAAGGCGAGCCTGCGCTGGCTGGTCGCCGTCGGGGCGCTGATCGGGCTGGCGTTCCTGACCAAGACGCTGCAGGCGATGCTCGTCGTCCCCGGGTTCGCGCTGGTCTACCTGCTGACCGCGCCGACGACGTTCGGCAAGCGGATCGGGCACCTGCTCGCCGCCGGCGCCGCGCTGGTGGTCACCGGCGGCTGGTGGGTCGCGATCGTCGAACTGGTCCCCGCCTCGATGCGGCCCTACATCGGCGGCTCGCAGACCAACTCGGCGTGGGAGCTGATCTGGGGCTACAACGGCCTGGGCCGGCTGACCGGCGACGAGACCGGCAGCGTCGGCGGCGCAGGCGGCTGGGGCGAGACCGGCCTGACCCGGTTGTTCAGCGCGGAGATCGGCGGGCAGATCGCCTGGCTGCTGCCCGGGGCGCTGGCCCTGCTCGTCGCCGGGCTCGTCGCCGTCGGCCGGGCCCCGCGCACCGACCGCCGCCGGGCGGCGCTGCTGACCTGGGGGACCTGGCTGGTGGTCACCGGCCTGACGTTCAGCCTGATGGCCGGCATCTTCCACGCGTACTACACGGTGGCGCTGGCCCCGGCGATCGCCGCGCTGGTCGGCATCGGCGCCGGGCTGCTCTGGCAGCGCCGCTCGGCGGTCTGGCCGCGGATCGCGTTGGCGGTCGCGCTGGCCGGCACCGCCGTCTGGTCGTGGGTGCTGCTCGACCGGTCGGTGGACTTCCTGCCCTGGCTCAAGTGGGTGGTGCTCGTCGCCGGCGTGCTGGCCGCGCTCGGGCTGCTGGTCGTCGACCGCCTCGGCAGCGCCGTCGTGGCCGCCGTCCTCGCGGCCGGCATCGTGGCCGGGCTGGGCGGGCCGGCGGCCTACGCCGTCCAGACGGCGGGGACCGCGCACACCGGGTCGATCCCGAGCGCCGGGCCGTCGGTGGTCGGCGCGGGCTTCGGCCCGGGCGGGGGTGGGTTCCGCGGCGGTTTCGGTGCGCAGGCCGGCGGCACCCGGCCGTCGTTCGGGGGCGGCACCGGCGCCATGCCCACCCCGCCCACCGGCGGCACCGGCACCGCGCCCGGCGGGACGACCGGGTTCGGCGGCTTCGGCGGCTTCGGCGGCCTGCTCAGTGCCGGCAGCGTGAGCGACGAGATGGCTGCGGCCCTGTCGGAGGACGCGTCGTCCTACACCTGGGTGGCGGCGACGATCGGCGCGAACAACGCGGCCGGCTACCAGCTGGCCACCGAGTTGCCGGTCATGCCGATCGGCGGGTTCAACGGCAGCGACCCCTCGCCGACGCTGGCGCAGTTCCAGGCCTACGTCGAGGCCGGCCAGATCCACTGGTTCATCGGCGGCGGCGTGGGGATGCGCAGCGACAGCGGCAGCGACTCCGGCCAGGAGATCGCCGCGTGGGTGGAGGCGAACTTCACCTCGGTCACGGTCGACGGCGTCACGATGTACGACCTCACCCAGCCGGCGGCCTGAGTCCTGCCCGGGGACTTTCCGCGCGGAAAGTCCCCGGGCGGACGGGGTCAGCGCTTGAGGGCGTAGGTCTTGAGCAGGCCGCGGCTGATGATCGTCTTCTGGATCTCGCTGGTGCCCTCGCCGATGAGCAGGAACGGCGCCTCGCGCATGAGCCGCTCGATCTCGTACTCCTTGGAGTAGCCGTAGCCGCCGTGGATGCGGAACGCCTGGGTGGTCACCTCGGCGCAGTACTCGCTGGCCAGCAGCTTGGCCATGCCGGCCTCGACGTCGTTGCGCGAGCCGGAGTCCTTCAGCCGTGCGGCCCGCACCATCATCGCGTGCGCGGCCTCGACCTTGGTCGCCATCTCCGCCAGCTGGAAGGCGATCGCCTGGTGCTGGGCGATCGGCCGGCCGAAGGTCTCCCGCTGCTGGGCGTAGGCGATGGCCAGCTCGAAGGCCCGGATGGAGATGCCGCAGGCGCGGGCGGCGACGTTGACCCGGCCCACCTCGACGCCGTCCATCATCTGCGCGAAGCCGCGACCCGGGGTGCCGCCGAGGATGTCGTCGGCGGAGACGGCGAAGCCGTCGAACACCAGCTCGGTGGTGTCGACGCCCTTGTAGCCCATCTTGTCGATCTTGCCGGGGATGGTGAGCCCGGGGAGGACCTCGCCGAAGCCGGCGGGCTTCTCGATGAGGAAGGTGGTCAGGTTCTGGTGGGCCTTCTCGGCGCCCTCGTCGGTGCGCACCAGCGCCGCGACGAGCGTGGAGGACCCGCCGTTGGTCAGCCACATCTTCTGGCCGTCGATGACGTAGCCGCCGTCGGCCTGCCGGACCGCCTTGGTGCGGATGCCCGCCACGTCCGACCCCAGGCCCGGCTCCGACATGGAGAAGGCGCCGCGGACCTCGCCGGTGGCCATGCGCGGCAGCAGGCGCTCCTTCTGCTCCTGCGTGCCGTGCTGCAGCACCATGTAGGCGACGATGAAGTGGGTGTTGATCACGCCGGAGACGCTCATCCAGCCGCGGGCGATCTCCTCGACCACCAGCGCGTAGGTCAGCAGCGACTCGCCCAGGCCGCCGTACTCCTCGGGGATCGTCAGCCCGAAGATGCCCAGCTCCTTGAGCCCGTCGACGATCGCCTGCGGGTAGACGTCGCCGTGCTCGAGCTCCTGGGCGTTGGGGATGATCTCCTTGTCGACGAAGCTGCGGACGGTCGCCAGGATCTCCTGCTGGATGTCGGTCAGGTCGGCGGTCTGCGCCAGGCGGGTCATGCGGGCTCCTCCGGGGACTCCGGTGTCCGTGGGTTACCGGTGAAGTTACCGTCGCCCGGGTGAGCACCCGCTCCGCCCGCGTGGCGACGCTCCTCACGGCGGCCGCCGTCCTGCTGGCCGGCTGCACGGGCGACGGGTCCTCGTCGGAGCCGACCTCCGGATCGGCCGCCGAGACCTCCCCCGAGCCGGCCCCGGCGGAGGCCGAGGCCTCCGCGGAGGCCGCCGCCGATCCCGCCGACGCGACGGACGCGCCGAGCGCGGCGCTGTCGGTCGCGCTGCGTGCCGACGACCTGCCGGCCGGCTGGACCGTGCAGGCCAACCCCGTCCCGGACGGCGACCTGACCGACAACCCGAGCCTGACCGGCATCTGCGGCGGGACATTCCCCAGCGAGGCCGCCCGGACGGCGAAGTTCCCGGTGACCGGGGTGGATCCGGACGGCACGCCCGCCGTGGTCTCCGAGGCGATCAGCTACCGGTCGGCCGCCGACGCCGCGGGTGCGCTCGGCGAGCTGCGGGCGGCGTTCGCGGCCTGCCCCGCCGAGGACCGCACGATCGTCGACCCGCCCCCGCGCGTCGACGGGCTCGCGGAGGACTCCGTCGTGGTGGAGTACGAGCTGGCGTCCGGCGCCCGGCAGCAGGTGGTCGCGCAGGCGCGCGGCGCCGTCGTGTCGGTGCTGCTCGGCGAGGACCCCGCGGCGACCGCCGGCGCGGCGCAGTCCATCGCCGGGCGGCTCGCCGCACTGCCCCCCGCCGCGATCGGCCTGTGAGGCCGGAGGAGAGAGGAAGCGCGATGAGCGGACCTGGCTACGGCCCGCCGTCCGGACCGCCGGTCTACGGGCCGCCGCCGTCGTACGGACCGCCGCCCTACCCGGTCTACGGCCCGCCGACCAACGCGCTCGCCATCGCGGCCCTCGTCTGCGCGCTCACCATCGCCCCCGTCGGGCTGGCGCTGGGCATCGCCGCCCGCAGGCAGATCCGCCGCACCGGCGAGGGGGGCGACGGGCTGGCGCTGGCCGGGATCATCATCGGCGGCATCGTCACGGGCATCTTCGTGCTGATGATCGTCGTCCTGATCATCGCCTGGGTCGCCCTGCTCAACACCGGCTTCGGCCCCTGACCCGTGCTTTGTCGCGATGAAGCGCGCGTGCTTCATCGCGACAAAGCACGGGGGGTCACTCCTCCGGCGGGGTGAAGGACGACGTGCGCTGCATGCCTGCCGCGCGACCCTTGCCGGCGATGACCAGCGCCATCTTGCGGCTGGCCTCGTCGATCATCTCGTCGCCGAGCATCGCCGAGCCCTTCTTCCCGCCCGCCTCCGACGTCGACCACTCGTACGCGTCGAGGATCAGCTCGGCGTGGTCGTAGTCCTCCTGCGACGGCGCGTAGATCTCGTTGGCGGCGTCGATCTGGCCGGGGTGCAGCACCCACTTGCCGTCGAAGCCGAGTACCGCCGAGCGCTTGGCCACCTCGCGGAACGCGTCCACGTCGCGCACCTGCAGGAACGGGCCGTCGATGGCCTGCACGCCGCGCGCGCGGGCGGCCATGAGGATCTGCATGAGGATGTAGTGGAACGGGTCGCCCGGGTAGTCCGGGTGCAGGGCGCCGACGACCAGCGACTTCATGTTGATCGACGCCATGAAGTCGGCCGGGCCGAAGATGATCGTCTCGATCCGCGGGCTGGCGAACGCGATGTCGTTGACGTTGATCAGGCCCTGCGCCGTCTCGATCTGCGCCTCGATGCCGATCCGGCCGACCTCCAGGCCGTTGGCCTTCTCGATCTGGGTGAGCAGGAAGTCCAGCGCCCGCACCTGCGCGGCGTCGGCGACCTTCGGCAGCATGATGCAGTCGAGCTCGGCGCCGGCGCCCTCCACGACCTCGATCACGTCGCGGTAGGTCCACTCCGTCGTCCAGTCGTTGACCCGGACGACGCGGATCTTCTCGCCCCACCCGCCCTCGTTGAGCGCCGCGACGATGTTCTTGCGGGCGCCCGGCTTGGCCAGCGGCGCGCACGCGTCCTCGAGGTCGAGGAACACCTGGTCGGCGGGCAGGCCCTTGGCCTTCTCGAGGAACCGGGGGTTGCTCCCCGGGACGGCGAGGTTGGAACGGCGGGATCGGAGCTCGGCCACGGTGCCTCTTCTCGTGCAGACGACGGCGTCTTCAGCTACCGGAGGGTAGCGACGGTGCGTCGGCGGCCGCGCCGGGGAGTGAGCAACGCCTCAGGTGGCCGGCTCCACCAGGGTCGCAGGCCGGCTCGCCCGGACGACGAGCCCCACCCCCACGACCACGGCGGCCATCCCGGGCAGCGCGAGCAGCGGCGGCAGCTGCCGCAGCAGGACCAGCGCCACGATCAGCGAACCCGGCACCTCCAGCAGGACGGCGAGGCTGACCACCGTCGGCCCGACCGAGGAGAGCACCAGGTTGAGCAGCGTGTGCCCGAGGATCTGCGCGACGACGGTGATCGCGGCGATCAGCCACCAGTCGCGGGCGGAGAACCCGGTCAGCGGCACGCCGACGACCACCGCGGCCACGGCGACCGCCAGCGCGCACACCGAGTAGCAGGTGATCGTGTACGCCGAGGTCGCCAGCCGCTGCCGCGCCCGCGCGCCGGCGAGCACGTAGCCGCCCGCGCAGATCGCGCCCAGGGTGGCCAGGCCGTCGCCGGCCAGCGCCTCCAGGCTCACCGTGACGTCGACGCCGGCGATCAGCGCGGCCCCGACCACGGCCAGCACCAGCCCCCACCAGACCTGCGCGGGCAGCCGCACCCCGCTGATCCGCGCCGCCAGCGCGGTCCAGATCGGCGTCGTGGTGACCAGCGCGATCGAGGCGGCGACCGTCGTCATGGACAGGCTGGGCAGCCAGGCGGCGAAGTGCCCGGCCAGGAAGAGCCCGGCCACCACGGAACTGGTCAGGTCCCGCGGTCGCAGGCCGGCCAGCGTGCCCCGCTCGCGGGTGGCCAGCACCGGCAGCAGCAGCGCCGCGCCGGCGGCGTTGCGCCAGAAGGCGATGGCGAGGAACGGGGCGGCCACCAGCGCGGTCAGCGGCCCGGACAGGGAGATGCCGACCACCGCCACGCCCATGAGCGCGAACTCGCGGCCGCCGGGCCGGCGGACCGCCCAGGCGTCGGCCGCCGAGGTCAAGGCACCCGGATGCGGCCGCTCGCCACCGGCACCACCGCGCCCTGCACGGTCGCCGACTCCGCGCGGCCGGCGCTCGCCGTGACCGTGCAGGTGAGCACCGACGGGCGGCCCAGCTTCTCGCCCTGGCGGATCCCGTAGGACGACGTCCCGTCCGGGGCGACCAGGCCGGTGGCCACCAGCCAGACCCCCGCGCCGAGGGCGGCCGACCCGGTGGCCGGGTCCTCGCCCCACTCGAGGTCGTGCGCGAAGGCCCGGGCATAGGACGTCGCCGTCTCCGCCGTCCATGCGAAGACCACGACGCCCTCCCCGAGGCCGAGCCCGTCGAGCGCCGCGGGATCGGGCCGCGCCTCGTCCACGACCTCCGGGCGGACGGCGAGGAACGTCCACGGCAGCCCGCAGCCGGCGACGTGCGCCGGCAGCCCGACGGCGTCCGCGGCCGACAGCCCCATGGCCTCGGCGAGCGCGCCGGGGTCGGGGCCGTCCTCGAGGGTGGGCCGCCCGCCGGTCAGCGTCGCGCCGTCGTCGTCGACCGCGATCGGCAGGACGCCGGCGCCGCACTCCTGCCGCACCGTGCCCGCCTTCAGCCGCCCGGAGCGCACCAGCGTGTGCGCCGCCCCGACGCTCGGGTGCCCGGCGAAGGGCAGCTCCGCGAACGGCGTGAAGATCCGCACCTTGTAATCGGCGTCGTCCTCGGTGGGGCTCATGAGGAAGGACGTCTCCGAGAGGTGGAACTCGAAGGCGAGCGCCTGGCACTGCTCGGTGGTCAGCGCGTCGGCGTCGTAGACGACGGCCAGGGGGTTTCCGGCGTAGGCCCGCGGCGCGAACACGTCGACGACCTCGTACTCCAGGAACTCCGGGCTGCTCACGGCGCCGACGGTAGCCTTCGGCCGTGGCGACGGCGACGAGGGCGTACGTGTCCCGGCTCGCCGGGCTGACCGTCTTCGACCCCAACGGCGACCGGGTCGGCAAGGTCCGCGACGTCGTCGCCGCCCTCCGCGTCGGCACCGCGCCGCCCCGCGTGCTCGGCCTGGTCGTCGAGGTGGTCGCGCGCCGCCGCATCTTCGTGCCGATGGGCCGGGTCACCGGCATCGACCAGGGGGCGGTGCTGCTGGGGTCGGGGACGCTGAACCTCAAGCGCTTCGAGCAGCGCCGCGGCGAGACGCTCGTGCTCGGCGAGCTGCTCGACCGCGCCGTGTCCCTCCGCGAGTCCGGCAAGAAGGCGACCGTGGTCGACGCCGGCATCGAGCAGACCCGCACCGGCGACTGGCTGCTGACCCGGCTCGCCGTGCAGGAGCCCGGCCGGCTGGGCCGGCGCGGCCAGCTGCACCAGCTCGCCTGGGACGAGGTCGTCGGGCTCGCGCTGGACCCGGGCGGGCAGGGCGCCGAGACGCTGATCGCCACCTACCGCGAGCTCAACGCCGCCGACCTCGCGCACGCGCTGCAGGAGCTGCCGATCAAGCGCCGGCACGAGGTCGCCGAGGCGCTGGACGACGAGCGGCTGGCCGACGTCCTCGGGGAGCTGCCCGAGGCCGAGCAGATCGTTATCCTGGGCACGCTCAGCGAGAGCCGCGCGGCCGACGTCCTCGAGGAGATGGACCCGGACGACGCCGCCGACCTGCTGGCCGAGCTGTCCAACGTCGACCGCAACCGGCTGCTGGAGCTCATGGAGCCCGACGAGGCCGAACCGGTCCGCCAGCTGCTCAAGTACTCCGAGGACACCGCCGGCGGGATCATGACCAGCGAGCCGGTGATCCTCACCCCGGACGCGACGATCGCCGAGGCGCTGGCGCGGGTCCGCGACCCCGAGCTGACCCCGGCGCTGGCCAGCCAGGTCTACGTGTGCCGGCCGCCGTCGGCGACGCCGACCGGGCGCTACATCGGCCTGGCGCACATCCAGCGGTTGCTGCGCGAGCCGCCGTCGTCGCTGGTCAGCGGCGCGCTGGACGACCTCGACCCGCTGCGGCCCGAGGCGCCGCTGGCCGAGGTCACCCGCTACTTCGCCACCTACAACCTGGTGGCCGCGCCGGTGGTCGACCACCAGGGCCGCCTGGTAGGCGCGGTCAGCGTGGACGACGTCCTGGACCACCTGCTGCCCGACGACTGGCGGGAGCGGGCCCGCCGTGGCTGAGGGCCGGCGGCTCGACGTCCCGCGGGGTCACGCGCGCACGTTCGGCAACTTTCTTCGGCTCAACCCCGACGCGGTGGGCCGCTTCGCGGAGGCGATCGCCCGCTTCCTCGGAACCGGCAGCTTCCTCGCCGTCCAGACGATCATCGTGGTCGCCTGGATCGGGCTGAACGTCTTCGCCGTCCGGCTGCAGTGGGACCCCTACCCGTTCATCCTGCTCAACCTGGCCTTCTCCACCCAGGCCGCCTACGCCGCGCCGCTGATCCTGCTGGCGCAGAACCGGCAGGCCGACCGCGACCGGGTGCAGGCAGAGGAGGACCGGGCGCGGGCGGCCAGCACCCGCGCCGACACCGAGTACCTCGCGCGGGAGCTGGCCGCGCTGCGCGTGGCGATCGGCGAGCTGGCGACGCGCGACTTCATCCGCAGCGAGCTGGGCCGGCTGGAGGACCAGGCCGAGGAGCGGGAGAAGAAGGGGAAGAAGAAGAAGGAGAGGGACGCCGCTCAGCCGGTGCTGGCCGACCCGACGGCATAGCGGACGGCGGCCACCGGGTCGGGCGCGCGAGCCCGCGGGCTACCGTCGTCGTGCCGACCCCCGGGAGGCCGTCGATGAGCAGCAGCACCCCGCCGGCCTCGCCACCACCGCAGCTGGTCGCCGAGCCGGTGTCCTCCGCCCGCCTCGAGCTCGAGCCGCTGCGCATCTCGCACGCGGCCGAGGCGGCCCGCGCCTTTGCCGACGAGCGGCTGCACACCTTCACCGGCGGCTCGCCCGCGGACGAGGCCGCGCTGCGCGACCGCTACGCCCGGCAGCTGCGGGGCCACTCCGCCGACGGCCGGGCGACCTGGCTGAACTGGATGGTCCGCCGCCAGGACACCCGCGAGCTGGTCGGCACCGTGCAGGCGACGGTCACCGCGGACGCCGCGGACGTCGCCTGGGTGGTCTCGACCCCGCACCAGGGCTGCGGCTTCGCGCGGGAGGCGGCCGGCGCGATGACCGGCTGGCTGCGCGACCGGGGCGTCCGCAGCTTCACCGCGCACGTGCACCCGGACCACGCGGCGTCCTGCGCGGTCGCGCGGTCGCTGGGCTTCTCCCCCACCGACGTCGTCGTCGACGAGGAGACCCGGTGGACGGGTACGTGAGAACTGTCGGCAGGTGACCTCACAATCTCGGTGTCCGGAGCGTCTACCGGGCATGGAGACCACAACGATGAGCAGGACGCACACCGTGGTGCCCTCGCCGATCGGTCCGCTGACCCTGGTGGCCGAGGACGGCGCGCTGGTGCGGCTGGCCATGTCGCCGCCGTCGCGGTTCGTGGACGCCGAGATCGGCGAGCGCAGCGACGAAGGGTTCGGCGACGTCGTCCGCCAGCTCGGCGAGTACTTCGCCGGCGAGCGGACCGGCTTCGACCTGCCGCTGCGGCCGGTGGGCAGCGACTTCGAGCTGGCCGTGTGGGAGCAGCTGACCCACATCCCGTACGGCGAGACCCGCTCGTACGGGTACGTGGCCAAGGCGGTCGGCGAGCCGGGCGGCGCCCAGGCGGTGGGTGCGGCGAACGGCCGCAACCCGCTGGCGATCGTGGTGCCCTGCCACCGGGTGATCGGGGCCGACGGCAGCCTGGTCGGGTTCGGCGGCGGGCTGCCCCGCAAGCGGTTCCTGCTCGACCTGGAGCAGCGCGGCGACCGGCTGTTCTGACGTGCGCCTCGAGCCGTTCGAGGCGGTCGTGCGGCGGCACGGGCCGACGGTGCTGCGGGTCTGCCGCGCCGTCGTCGGCCCGGACGCCGCCGACGACGCCTGGTCCGAGACGTTCCTCGCCGCACTGCGCGCCTATCCCGACCTGCCGCCGGGCAGCAACGTGGAGGCGTGGCTGGTGACGATCGCCCACCGCAAGGCGGTCGACCAGCTGCGCGCCGCCGCCCGCCGCGCCGTCCCCGTCGCCGAGCTGCCGGAGGTGCCCAGCGCCCTCGGTCTGCCCGGCGACTCCGACGGGGAGCTGTGGGCGGCGCTGGCCGCGCTGCCCGACAAGCAGCGGCAGACCGTCGCCTACCACCACCTCGCGGGCCTGTCCTACGCCGAGGTCGCCGCCCTCGTCGGCGGCACCCCCGAGGCTGCCCGCCGCGCCGCCGCCGACGGCGTCGCCGCCCTGCGCCGCTCCTACCGAGGAGAGCTCCGATGACCCTGGACCACCTGACCGCGCGACTGGCGCTCGCGGCCGACGAGGCCGGCCTGCTCGACGTCGCCTTCACCACCCTCGACTCCCCCGTCGGCCCGCTGCTGCTCGCCGCGACCGACCAGGGGCTGGTGCGCGTGGCCTACGCCGCCGAGGACCACGACGCCGTCCTCCAGTCGCTGGCCGACCGGATCAGCCCGCGGGTGCTGCGCGCCCCGGCCCGGCTGGACGTCGCCGTCCGGCAGCTCGACGAGTACTTCGCCGGCCGGCGCACCGCCTTCGACCTGCCGCTGGACTTCCGGCTGTCGGCCGGCTTCCGCCGCGACGTCCTGACCCGGCTCCGCGAGGTCGGCTACGGGACGACGGCGAGCTACGCCGCGCTGGCCGCCGCCGCCGGCAGCCCGCGGGCGGTCCGCGCCGTCGGGACGGCGTGCGCCACCAACCCGCTGCCGGTCGTCGTCCCCTGCCACCGGGTGGTGCGCAGCGACGGCGCGCTCGGCAACTACGTGGGCGGGGTCGCGGCCAAGCGCACGCTGCTCACCCTGGAGGCGGCGGCATGAGGGACCGTGTGGACGCCCTCGACTGGGCCGCGCTGACCGCGGAGGTCGACGCGGCGGGCAGCGGGCAGACCGCGCCGGTGCTGACGCCGGAGGAGTGCCGGGAGATCACCGCGCTCTACGACGACGCGGGCCGGTTCCGGTCGACGATCGACATGGCCCGCTACCGGTTCGGCAGCGGCCAGTACCGCTACTTCGACCACCCGCTGCCCGACGTCGTCGCCGCGCTGCGCCAGGCCTTCTACCCGCACCTGCTGCCGATCGCGCGGGAGTGGGCGGCGCGGCTGGGGCGCCCGGCGCCGTGGCCCGACAGCCTCGAGGAGTGGCTGGACCTGTGCCACGAGGCCGGGCAGAAGAAGCCGACGCCGATCCTGCTGCGCTACGGCGCCGGCGACTGGAACGCCCTGCACCGCGACCTCTACGGCGACCTGGTGTTCCCGCTGCAGGTGGTCGTCGGCCTCGACGAGCCGGGCGTCGACCACACCGGCGGTGAGTTCCTCACCGTCGAGCAGCGCCCGCGCGCGCAGTCCCGTGGCTACGCGGCGACCCTGCGGCAGGGCTGCGGGATCGTGTTCACCACGCGGGAGCGGCCGGTGCGCTCGGCCCGCGGCTGGTCGGCGGCGCCGATGCGGCACGGGGTGAGCACCGTGCGCTCCGGTGTGCGCCACACCCTCGGCCTCGTCTTCCACGACGCGGCCTGAGCTGTGTACACGCTGCTCGGCGCCGACGGCCGGCCCTACCGGAGCGAGACCAGGGGAACGCTCGGCGGCAACTCGAAGCTGCGGATCTACGGGCATCTGGACTGCTGGAGCGCACTCGCTGCGCTGCCCAGGGGATACGCCACGATCCGCGTCTTCTTCGCCGACGAGGCCACCGCGATCGCGGCCGGCTACCGGCCGTGCGGCCACTGCATGCGTGCCGAGTACCGCGAGTGGAAGAGCCGTCAGCCCAGCACGCCGTAGAGGACGTCGAGGCCGCGGTCGGCCAGCCAGGTCATCGGCACGACAAGGAAGGCGCCCCACAGGCGGGTGCTGCGGTGCCGCGGCAGCAGCAAGATCAGCACCACGACGGTCAGGACGTCGACCAGGCCCTGCACGAGGTGCGGCCCCGACCAGTCCCCCGTCGCCCAGTACCAGAGCCGCTGCGCTCCCTCACCACCGAGGACGGTCCCTGCCGCCGCGGCGATCAGCACGCCGGGCAGCGGGCCGGCCCGCCGGGTCGCCCACTGCGCGGCGACGGCGGTGACCGGCACCGCCGTCCCCGAGAGCAGGAGCCACGCCCACAGCAGCCACGTCCAGCCGAAGCCGAGGACCAGCGCCGCCCACGCGTAGTAGGCGACGCTCATCGCGGCGAAGAAGACCGCCGACCGCGCCGCCGCGGCGAACGGGGTCGGCGCCTGCCGTCCGATCAGCGCCACCGCCAGCACCCACGCGGCCGGGTAGGTGCCGAGATCGGCGGCCCAGGTCCAGGAGGACTCGTCGGCCGCCTTCGCCGCGATCCCCGCCAGCGCACCGAGGACGGCGAGCAGCACGGTCGTCCGGCGCCGGACGAACGCGGCGGTTCCGGTGTTCATCGGGTCCGATGCTCGTTCCCGCGGCGCCGGAACGCGACGCCGACGCGCCGTACCGTCGCCGGGTGCCCGCATGGCAGCCGGAGCGCGTCGTCGACACGGCCCGTGCCGAGGCGCTCATCGGCACGGTCTTCCCGGCGCTGCGCAGGCTCCCGGTCACCCCGCTCGGCGAGGGCTGGGACAACACGGTGTTCGCCGTCGGCGGCGCGTGGGTCTTCCGCTTCCCGCGCCGCGCGATCGCGGTGCCCGGCTTTCGCCGCGAGCTCGCCGTCCTGCCCGTGCTGGCGCCGCGGCTGCCGCTGCCGGTCCCGACGCCGGTCTGGGTCGGCACGGACGAGGACCCGGTGGAACCGTGGCCGTTCGCCGGCGCCCGGCTGCTCCCGGGCACGGAGCTCGCCGATGCCGCCCTGCCCGACGCCGACCGGGTGCCGGCCGCCGTGGAGCTGGGCCGCTTCCTCCGGGTCCTGCACGATCCCGCCACCCGCGCCGGGATCGACGCCGCGCTCCCCGTGGACCCGCTGCACCGGGCGGAGCCGGCAGCGCGGGCCGAGCAGACCGACGCCGCGCTCGAGGAGCTGACCGCGCACGGCGCCTGGCCCGGCGACCCCGCGGTGCCGGACCTGCTCACCGAGGCGCGCCGGCTCGGCCCTCCGACCGGCGACGCGGTCCTGGTCCACGGCGACCTGCACGTGCGCCACCTGCTGGTCGACGCCGACGGCCGGCCCACCGGGGTCATCGACTGGGGCGACGTCTGCCTCGCCGACCCTGCCCTCGACCTCGCCCTGGCCTTCGCCGCCTTCTCGGGTGCCTCCCGCGCGGCCTTCCTCGACGCCTACGGCGAGGTCGACGCCGACCGGGAGCTGCGGGCCCGCGCGCTCGCCGTCCGGCTCTCCGCCCTGCTGGCCGGCTACGCGGCCGCCGACGGCCGCCCGGGACTGCTCGCCGAGGCCCTCGCCGGCCTGCGCCGCGCGGTGGGGTGACCGGTCAGCCGCCCCACAGCACGTGCACCAGCGCGCCGGTCGCCCCGGCGAGCAGGAGGACGAGGATGAACGGGGCCCGCAGCGCCAGCGCCACCGCGGCGACGGCGAGACCGGCCAGCCGGCCGTCCACCACCAGGTCGTGCCCCGAGGCGACCGCCTGGACGACGACCAGCGCGGCGAGCAGCGCGGCCGGCACGAAGTCGACGACGCGGGTCACCCACGGCTGCTCCACCCACGCCGCGGGCACGGAGAGCCCGGCCAGCTTGAGCAGGTAGCAGCCCAGCGACCCGGCGAGGACGACGGTCCACAGCACGCCGCCGCTCATGCCTGCTCCCCCGCCGGGCGCCGGGGCCGCCCGGCCAGCGCCACCGCGACAACCGCCGCGATCACCTGCACGCCCGGCGGGACGAACGGGGTGAGCACGAGGGCGACCACCGCGCCGCCGAGCGCGACCCGGCGCTGCACCGCGACCTCGGGGAACGGCGCGCGCAGCCGCGGCCACAGCAGGGCGAGGAAGGCGGCCGGGACGACGGCGTCGAGGGCCGCCTTGGCCGCTCCGCCGAGCGCCGCGGCACCGAGCGCGCCGACCAGCGTCGTCGCGTTCCACATCAGGAAGATCGAACCGCCGCCGACCAGGAAGGCCAGCCGGGCCAGCCCGCGGTCGGGCGCGGCGATGGCCAGCGCCGTCGTCTCGTCGATGACCCAGTGCGCCGTCCCGAACCGCCGGATCCCCCGCGGGGCCAGCAGCGGCAGCAGACGGACGCCGTAGACGGTGTTGCGGGTGCCGAGCAGCAGGGCGCTGCCGACCGCGGCCAGCGCGCTGCCGCCGGCGCCGAGCACGCCGACGAGCGCGAACTGCGAGGCGCCGGTGAACATCAGCAGCGACATCGCCGAGGCCTGCCAGGCGGACAGCCCGGCCGAGACGGCGGCCGCGCCGAACGCGGCGCCGTAGAGACCGACCGCCAGCCCCAGGCCGAGGGCGTCGCGCAGCGTCTCGGAACGGGAGCGGGCGGCGGAGGTCACTCAGCCGACACTAACCCGCCGATCACGCGGCGTCCGGCAGCGCGTCGTGCAACTGCGCGTGCAGGGCCTTGGCGGTGGCGAGGAGACCGTCGACGTCCTCCGACCCGGCCTGCGCCCGGTCCAGCAGCCGCACGGCCGCCGCGAACTCGCGGACGGCCACGACGCCGGGGGCGCTCGTCAGGGGGATCCCCGGCTCGGACCCGAGTGCGCCCGCCGCCCGCCGCGCGACCGCCGCCAGGGACAGCAGCGTCCGGCCGGTCGCGGTCCGGCTGTCGAAGGTGTCGGCGGCGTCGTCGGCCGCGACGGCGAGCGCGTCGTGCAGCAGCGCGCGGAGGAGCTCGGCGCTGGAGGCGGTGCCGGTGGTGGTCTCGCTGCGGATCATCGTCGTCGTCATGGCGACGACGATCGTTCTGAGGGGTGGCCCCTGGCATCGGGCGATCGGGCAGATCTCCGGTCGCCGCGGCACTCGGTCCGGGTAAGGGGGCACTGAGGGCCTCAGGCGGGCGGTGCGCAGCAGATCACCCCGCCGACCGGCGGCCGGTTCCGTCGGCGGCCGTACAGTGGCGGGTGATCAGGTCCGCGCCGGTCGCCGCAGGCGCACCGGGCACGGGCCCCGTCGAAGGAGACACACGCACTGATGTCGGACACGCTGACCGGCTCCCCGGCGCTCGACGCCGTCACCGCGGCCCTGGCCACCGTCCAGGACCCGGAGATCAACCGCCCGCTGACCGAGCTCGGCATGGTCAAGGACGTGCAGATCGGCGCCGACGGCACCGTCCGCGTCGAGGTGTACCTGACCGTCGCGGGCTGCCCGATGCGCGAGACGATCACCAACCGGGTGACCGAGGCCGTCTCCGCCGTCCCCGGGGTGACCTCGGTGCAGGTCGGCCTCGACGTGATGAGCGATGAGCAGCGCGCGGAGCTGCGCCGCACCGTCCGCGGCACGGACGCCGCCGACCCGGTGATCCCGTTCGCCCAGCCCGGCTCGCTCACCCGCGTCTACGCGGTCGCCTCCGGCAAGGGCGGCGTCGGCAAGTCCAGCGTCACCGTGAACCTCGCCGCCGCCCTGGCCAAGCGCGGGCTGTCGGTGGGCGTGGTGGACGCCGACATCTACGGCCACTCGGTGCCGCGCATGCTCGGCGTCGACGACCGGCCCACGCAGGTCGACAACATGATCATGCCGCCGCAGGCCCTGGGCGTGAAGGTGATCTCGATCGGCATGTTCACGCCCGGCAACACCCCGGTGGTGTGGCGCGGGCCGATGCTGCACCGCGCGCTGCAGCAGTTCCTCGCCGACGTCTGGTGGGGCGACCTCGACGTCCTCCTGCTCGACCTGCCGCCCGGCACCGGTGACGTCGCGATCTCCATCGCGCAGTTGCTGCCCAACGCCGAGATCCTCGTGGTGACGACACCGCAGCAGGCCGCCGCCGAGGTGGCCGAGCGGGCCGGCGCGATCGCCACGCAGACCCACCAGCAGGTGGTCGGCGTCATCGAGAACATGTCCTGGCTGGACCTGCCCGACGGCAGTCGCATGGAGATCTTCGGCTCCGGTGGCGGCGAGGCGGTCTCCGACGCGCTGACCCGCACGCTGGGTGCGCGGGTGCCGCTGCTCGGCCAGATCCCGCTCGACACCCGGCTGCGCGAGTCCGGCGACGCCGGCGCCCCGATCGTGCTCGCCGAGCCCGACTCCCCCGCGGCGCGGGCGCTGAGCACGATCGCCGACGGCCTGGCCACCCGCCAGCGCGGCCTCTCCGGAATGAGCCTGGGCCTGACCCCGGTTCGCCACTGAGAAAGGACCCGCCTGTCCCCCCGCACCTCGCAAGCTCGGCGGGGGCCCCTACAGGCGGGCCGCTCAGGTCGCGTCGACGTCGAAGGGCGGGGGCGTGCCGGCGTCGCGCGGCTTCGCCACGGCGGCGGCCACCGGGGCGCCGCTGGGCGCCGGCGGGGCGTCGTCGTCGGCCAGCAACTGCTCGCGGATGAACGTCCGCGGGTGGTATTTGCGCAGGTCGATGTCGCGGAGCTGGGCCAGCTCCTCGGGCATCGACTCGTTCATCTGCGCGCGGACCCCGGTGATGGCCTCGCGCACCTTCTTGATCCCCTGCGCCGCGTCCTTGGCCAGGGTGGGCAGCCGGTCCGGGCCGAAGATGAACAGCGCAGCGAGCGCGAGGACGACGATCTCGCCCCAGCCGATCGAGTCGAACACTCGCCCGCTCCCGTTCCGTCGTCCGTTCGCCGCCATCCAGGGTAGAGCCCCCTCCGGCTGAGGGCTGTCCCCCAATTCGGGCCGGTTCAGGCCTGGTCGAGCGTCGCCTCGAGCTTCTGCGACGAGCCGTTCCGGACCACCTCGACGCTGACCCGGTCGCCCGGCTTGTGCGCATCGATGGCGACGGTGAGCTCCTCGGAGCTGCCGACCGCCTGGTCGTCGACGGCGATGACGACGTCCTGCTCGCGGATGCCGGCCTCGGCGCCGGCGCCGTCGGGTTCGACGTTGAGCACCAGCGCGCCGTCCCGGGTGCCATCGGTGACCGACCGGGTGTTGATCCCGAGGGTGGCGTGCACGGCCGTGCCGGTGGAGATCAGCTGCTCGGAGATGGTGCGCACGGTGTCGATCGGGATCGCGAAGCCCAGGCCGATCGAGCCGCCGGTGGTGCCGTTGCCGCCCAGCGACGCGATCGCGGTGTTGATCCCGATGACCGCGCCCGAGCCGTCGACCAGCGCGCCGCCGGAGTTGCCCGGGTTGATGGGGGCGTCGGTCTGGATCGCGCTGATGACGGCGTTGGTGTCGCTGCCCTCACCGGAGAGGCGGACGGGGCGGTCCAGCGCGCTCACGATGCCGCTGGTCACCGTGCCGGCCAGGCCCAGCGGCGAGCCGATGGCGACCACCGGGTCGCCGACCACGACGGAGTCGGAGTCGCCCAGCGACGCGGTGACCAGGCCGGGCTTCTCGACCTTGAGGACGGCGATGTCGCTGGCCGGGTCGCGGCCGACGATGCGCGCCGCCGACCCGCTGCCGTCGGAGAACACCGCCCGGATCTCGGCGTCCTCGTTGCCGTCGGCGCCCGAGACCACGTGGTTGTTGGTGACGATGTAGCCGTTCTCGCCCTCGACGACGACGCCGGAGCCGGTGGCGCCGGAGTTGCCGAGCCGGACCTCGATGGAGACGACCGCCGGCATGATCCGCTCGGCGATGTCGGCGACCGAGCCCGGCTCGCGGCTGACCCCGGGGTCGACCTCCGACAGTTGCGTGCCGGGGGCGAGCAGCGGCTTCTCCGCGGCCTCGCGGGTGATGTACCAGCCCACGCCGCCGCCGATCGCGCCGACCAGCAGGACGGCGAGGACGATCAGCACGGAGAGCCGGATCGACAGGTCGCGCAGCCGGACCTTCCGGCGCCCCTGGGCGTCGACGACGATCGGCCCCTCCTGCTCCTCCTCGTCGTAGACGGCGGGGGCGCCGAGGCCGGCCGGCGAGTGCGGGTCGCGCCAGGGGTCGGAGGCCGCGTCGGGCTTCCACCAGGGACCGGCGGCGGTGCGCCGGCGGCCGGGGCGGCCACCAGGCGGCTCCTGCAGGCCGCGGCCCGGTCCGGACGGCGCGAACGCACGCAGCACCGCCTCCGGAGGCGGCGGCGGGGCCGGGCGCGCGGGCGGCACGGGGCGGTCGCCGGCGAAGCTGCCGGCCACGCTGGCCGGGCGGCCGAACGCCGCCTGCTGCGCGGGGCTCGGGTCGGGGACGGCGCTGCGGCGGGGGCTCAGCCGGTCGCCCGGCGCGTCGAAGGAGCCGGTCGCACCCTCGGGACGCCCGAAGACGTCGTCGTGCTCGTCCCCCGCCGGCCGGCGGTCCCCGGTGCTGCTCAGGGGGTCCCGCCCGGGGCGGACGCGGGCAGGTTCGCCTTGCCGAAGGTGAAGGCACGGACGACGGGCGGCACGACCTCAGTCTGCTCCTCGGGCGCCGTCGGCCGGGCGACCGGCCCGGACGGCGTGCCGCGGCCGGCACCCGTCGCGGGCAGGCTCAGGGCCAGCGCGGCGACACCGAGCCCCAGGCCGGCGAGCGTGCCGGTGACCCCGCGGCGCAGCCAGCGGGTGGTCGAGTCCGAGCGGTGCGGACGGTGCGGACGCAGCGAGTGCGACCACGAGCCCGCATCACCCGAGACGGTCAGCGAGTCCGGCCCCGCGGCCAGCGTCCCCGAGCCTCCGCTCCCGGGTACGTCGGTCGTGAAGGGGATCGCGCAGAGCCGGGAGAGCAGGTCCCCCGGGACGGCGACCTCCTGCGAGCGGTGCAGCGCCTCCTTGGCCTCGCGCTGCGCCTGCACCGCCATCCGGCAGAGCGCGCAGCCGGAGAGGTGCGCGGCGGCCCGCCGGGCGGGGCCGGGGGGCAGCTCGCCGTCGACGAGGGCGGCGATCGCCTCCTGTGCGAGGTGGCTCTCGGGAATGGTCATGCGGCGCCTCCCTCCACAGCGACGTCGTCCGCGGCGGGACGGCGGGGCGCCAGGTGGGCCAGCGCCTCGCGCAGCTGCACCCGCCCGCGGTGGATCCGGCTGCGCACCGTCCCGAGCTTGATGCCCAGCGTCGCCGCGATCTCCTCGTAGGTCAGCCCCTCGATGTCGCACAGGACCACGGCGACGCGGAACTCCGGCGAGAGCGCGTCCAGCGCGGCCTGGATCTGCGGATCGAGGTGGGTGTCGGCGTACACCTGCTCCGGGCTCGGCGTGCTGCCCGGCAGCCGCTCGGTGTCCTCGGGCAGCGCGTCGAACCGGATCCGCTGCCGGCGCCGCACCATGTCCAGGAACAGGTTCGTGGTGATCCGGTGCAGCCAGCCCTCGAACGTGCCCGGCGTGAACTCCGCCAGCGACCGGAACACCCGGACGAAGGTCTCCTGGGTGAGGTCCTCGGCGTCCTGCGCGTTGCCCGACAGCCGGTAGGCCAGCCGGTACACCCGCGCGGAGTGCTCGCGCACGACCTGCTCCCAGGTCGGGGCCACCCAGGCCTCGGGGACGGCGGGCTCGGACACGTCCTCAGGATCGCAGACGAGTGCCGTCCCGACGCCCTCCTCGGGCGCAGGGGTGGGCGATGCCGATCGGATCAGGCGCACATCGCCGTCAACGGACGGGGCCCGCGGGGGTGTTCCCGCCCACAGCAGACTCCCAGCCGGCTTCTGCCCGCACACCCGTCACGCCGCAACCCGATCACGACGTCGCCGCCCACTAACCTCGGCCGGTGATGAGCGCCGAGGGACCGCCGGTCAGCGCGGAGGCCGCCGCCTACGCCGACCGGTTCGCCACCGAGTCCCCGGCGATGCTGGCCACGCGGGCCCGGCTCGCACACCGCCCGGGCGCGGTGTCCGTCGAGCCCGCGGCCGGTGCCGCGCTCGCCGTCCTCGCCGCCCAGGGCCGCGCCCGCTCCGTCGTCTCGATCGGCGGCGGCGGGATCGCCGGGCTCTGGCTGCTCAAGGGCATGCGCCCCGACGGCGTCCTGACCGCGCTCGACGGCGATCCCGAGCAACTGCGCGCCGCCCGCACGGCCTTCGCCGAGGCCGCGATCCCGCAGGGCCGCACCCGGCTGATCTTCGGCACCCCCGGCGAGGTGCTCCCCCGCCTCTCCCCGGGCGCCTACGACCTGGTCTGCTGCGCCGGCGCCCCGCGGGAGTACCACGGCCACCTGCCGGCGCTGCTCGACCTCATCCGCACCGGCGGCAGCCTGGTCTGCCACGGGCTGCTGGCCGGCGGCCGGATCGCCGACCGGGCCGCACGCGATCCGCAGACGGTCGCCTGGCGGGAGCTGGCCCGCACCGTCCGCGAGGACGAGACCCTGCTCTCCGCCGTCCTGCCGGTCGGCAGCGGCCTGCTGGTGGCCACGAAAGTGAGCTGACTCGGCAGCGCCACATCCGTCGGCCCCGTCCAGGGACCCGCCCTGAGCTCGCGAAGGGTGGGGAGGACGGGTCCTTCTAGAGAACCGCGCGGACGCCCTTGCCGAGGACGGCGACCCCGCCGGCGGAGACGTGGTAGTTCTTCCGGTCGGCCTCGTGGTCCACCCCGATCCGCGCCCAGGCCGGGACGACGACGTTCTTGTCCAGGATCGCCCGCCGCACGTACGCGCCCTCGCCGATGACGACGCCGTCCATGAGCACGCTGTCCTCGACCCGGGCGCCGCGCTCGATCCGGACGCCCGGTGAGACGACGGAGTGGTGCACCGAGCCGCCGCCGATGATCGCGCCCGCGCTGACCATCGACTCCTCCGCGCGGCCGCCCAGCACGAACTTGGCCGGGGGCAGCTGCGGCGGAGAGGTCAGGATCGGCCAGCGGTCGTTGTAGAGGTTGAAGATCGGCGTCACGGACACGAGGTCCATGTGCGCGTCGAAGTAGGAGTCGATCGTCCCGACGTCGCGCCAGTAACCGTGGTCGCGCTCGGTGGCGCCCGGGACGATGTTGGTGGAGAAGTCGTAGACCCACGCCTCCCCGGCGTCGGCCAGCATCGGCATGATCGAGCCGCCCATGTCGTGCGCCGACGACTCGTCGGCGGCGTCGGCGCGCAGCGCCTCCAGCAGCGCGTCGGTGGTGAACACGTAGTTCCCCATGGAGGCGAAGCTCTCCTCCGGGGAGTCGGGCAGGCCGGGCGGGTCGGCCGGCTTTTCCAGGAATCCGCGCACCTTGCCCGCCGCGTCGGCGTCGATGACCCCGAACCCGGTCGCCTCGTGCCGCGGCACCCGCAGCCCGGCGATGGTCACGCCGGCCCCGGTCTGCAGGTGCTGGTCGATCATCTGGCCCGGGTCCATCCGGTACACGTGGTCGGCGCCGAAGACCATGACGATGTCCGGCCGGGCGTCGTAGATGAGGTTCAGGCTCTGGAAGATCGCGTCGGCGCTGCCGGTGTACCAGCGCGGGCCGAGCCGCTGCTGCGCCGGCACCGGGGTGATGTAGTTGCCCAGCAGCTGGGAGAGCCGCCAGGTCGTGGTGATGTGCCGGTCGAGGCTGTGGCTCTTGTACTGGGTGAGGACGGCGATCTGCCGGACCTCGGCGTTGACGAGGTTGGACAGCACGAAGTCGATGAGCCGGTAGTTGCCCCCGAAGGGGACCGCAGGCTTGGCCCGGTCCTGGGTCAGCGGGGCGAGCCGTTTGCCCTCACCACCCGCCAGGACGATGCCGAGCACTCGAGGACCGCCGCGCATGGTCGGCAACGTAGCCCGTCATCGCGCGATCCGTCCCGCTGGACCAGTGCCTTCCGCCCCCTAGGGTGACGCCGTGCGCATCGGGATCGTCACCAGGGAGTGGCCGCCGGACGTCTACGGCGGCGCCGGAGTCCACGTCGAGCAGCTCGTGGGGGCGATGCGCTCGCTGCCCGCGGGGCCCGACATCGACGTCCACTGCTTCGGCGGGCCCCGGCCGGACGCGGTGGGCCACGAGGTCCCGGCGAATCTCAAGGACGCCAACGGCGCCCTGCAGGCGGTGGGGATCGACGTGGAGATGGCCGCCGGGCTCGGCGATGTCGACCTCGTCCACTCCCACACCTGGTACGCCAACCTGGCCGGACAGCTCGCATCGCTGGTGCACGGCGTGCCCCACGTCGTCAGCGCGCACTCGCTGGAACCGCGGCGGCCGTGGAAGGCCGACCAGCTGGGCGGGGGCTACCGGCTGTCCTCCTGGGTGGAGCGGACCGCCTACCTCGCCGCCGACGCGGTGATCGCGGTCAGCCGTGGCATGCGCGACGACGTCCTCGCCGTCTACCCGGATCTCGACCCGGCACGGGTGCACGTGATCCACAACGGCGTCGACGCCGAGGCCTACAGGCCCGTCCACGACCCCGACGTCGTCCGCTCGCTCGGCGTCGACCCCGACCGGCCGTACGCGCTGTTCGTCGGCCGGATCACCCGGCAGAAGGGGCTGGTCCACCTGCTGGCCGCGGCCGAGCAGCTGCCGCCGGAGGCCGGGCAGCTGGTGCTGTGCGCCGGAGCCGCGGACACCCCGGCCGAGCGGCAGCAGGTCGCCGACGCCGTCGCCGAGCTGCAGGCCCGCCGGGGCGGGGTGGTGTGGATCGAGGCGATGCTGCCGCGCGAGCAGCTGGTGCCGCTGATCACCGGCGCCACGGTGTTCGTCGTCCCGTCGGTCTACGAACCGCTGGGCATCGTGAACCTCGAGGCCGCCGCCTGCGGCACCGCCGTCGTGGCCAGCGCGGTCGGCGGCATCCCCGAGGTGGTCGCCGACGGCACGACGGGCCTGCTGGTCCCCTACGACCCCGAGGACGTCGCCGGCTTCGAGGCAGGCCTCGCCGCCCGGATCGCCGAGCTGCTGGCCGATCCCACCCGAGCGGCGCAGATGGGGGCGGCCGGACGCGAGCGCGTGCTGAGCGAGTTCGGCTGGCCGGCGATCGCCCAGGAGACGGTCGGGTTGTACAGCGCCGTCCTGGAGGCTCGCGGTTAGTCGCGCGAAACCTCGCGAGGTTTCGCGCGACTAACCGCGGAACCGCACGACATCCCCCGGGCGGAGCTGAGCCGCGGCCGGCAGGTCGGCGGTGAGGACGACGGCGAGCACGGGGTAGCCGCCGGTCACCGGGTGGTCGGCGAGGAACAGCACCGGCGCGCCGTCGGGCGGCACCTGCATGGCGCCGGGCACCAGGCCCTCGCTCGGCAGCTCGTCGTCGCGGGCGCGCCCCAGCCGGGGGCCGGTGAGCCGGATGCCGACGCGGTCGCTGTCGGCGCTCACCGTCCACTCCGCGGTGACGAGCCGGGTCCACGCCTCGCCGGTCAGCCAGTCGCGCCGCGGGCCGGGCTGCACCCGCAGCACCGGGGACGCCGCCGGCGCGGGCACCGGCGCGACGTCGACCACGGGCTCCTCCCCCGCCTCCGCGCCGACCGCCACCAGGTCGCCGGCGGTCAGCGGCTCCGGACCCAGTCCGCTCAGCCGGTCGGTGCTGCGCGAGCCGAGCACCGGCGGCACGTCCACGCCGCCGCGAACGGCCAGGTACGAGCGCAGCCCGACGGCCGGCATCCCGAGCACCAGTTCCGCACCGGCGGGCACCGTCGTCGGCGCGTTCATCGACGCCGGGCGGCCGCCCACGGTGAGCGCGACCGGGGCGCCGGTGACCGCGACCAGCACCGTCCGCTCCGCCCGTGCCCGGAGACCGCCCGCGGTGACCTCGACGGTGGCCGCGCCGGGCAGGTTGCCGACCAGCCGGTTGGCCAGGTCGTGCGCCGCCCGGTCCGCGGCCCCGGAGCGCGGCACGCCGATGCCTGCCCAGCCGGTGCGCCCGGCGTCCTGCACGGTGGCCAGCGGGCCGGGCGCGAGGATCCGCAGCACGTCAGCGCACCTCCCGCAGGCGGACGCGCGTGCCAGGGCTCAGCAGCGCCGGCGGGTCCCGGTCGACGTCGAACAGGACGGCGTCGGTGCGGCCGACCAGCTGCCAGCCACCGGGCGAGGCGCGGGGGTAGGCGCCGGCGAACGGCCCGGCCAGGCCGACCGAGCCGGCGGGTACGCGGGTGCGCGGCGTGCTGCGGCGGGGCACGTGCAGGTGCTCGGGCAGCCCGCTGAGGTAGCCGAAGCCCGGTGCGAAGCCGCCGAAGGCCACCGTGAGCTCCACGCCGGTGAGCTCCTCCACCAGCCGGGGCACCGGCCGGCCGGTCAGCTCGGCCACGTCGGCGAGGTCGGGGCCGTCGAAGACCACCGGCAGCTCGATCGACCGGACCGCCCCGCCGCCGGCCGGCGCGGTCAGCGGCAGCCGGCGCAGCCGGGCGGTGTCGGTGTCGACCGGCGCGCGGTCGAGGAGCACCAGCACCGTGCGCGCCGCGGGGACCAGGTCGAGCTGACCGGGCAGCGGCTCGCGCTCCAGCGCGCCGCGGACGGCGGCGACCGCGTCCAGATCGCGGACCTCCACGAGCAGCGCGCGGTCCCCGCAGGGCAGCACGGTGATCCCGTCGTCCGCCGCCATGCCGCAATGATCCCGCCGCCGGCCGGGGACCGCCCCGCAGCGCCGGGCGCCGCCGGTTGGCGGACAATCGACGGGTGACCATCGCCGGACGGTTCGAGGACGCCCTGGTGGCGGCGACCGAGCCCGGCACGGAGGGCCCGGAGCTGCTCCCGATCCGGCTGGCGCGCGCCGTGGCCCGGATGCTGCCGGTGGACGGCGCCGGGATCAGCCTGACCGGTCAGCACGGACGGCGGATCCCGCTGGGCGCGAGCTCCGACGTCGCCGCCATCGCCGAGGGGCTGCAGTTCACGGTCGGCGCGGGACCGTGCATGACCGCGGCGCAGACCCGGGAGCCGGTGTTCGCGCTGACCGCCGACCTGCGGCGCCGGTGGCCGGCGTTCGCCGACCTGCTCGAGGAGCGGACGCCGTACTGCGCGGTGGTCGCCCTGCCGCTGCGCGAGGCGATCGCCGGCCTGGGGGCCATCGACCTCTTCTTCGCCCGCGAGGACGCCGTCGCCGAGCTCGACGTCTTCGAGGCCCTGGCCGTCGGTGACCTGGTGACCTCGGCGCTGTCGGAGACGGCGGTCTGGTCCGACTGGTCGCCGGCCAGCGGCCCGGCGTGGCTGCACGCCCCGTCCGCCCGGCGGCGGGCGGCGGTCTGGGAGGCGATGGGGACCGTCGCGCTGCACCTGGACGTCGACCCCGCCGAGGCCCTCGCCGTCCTCCGCGGCGCCGCCTACGCCTGCGGCCGCAGCGTGGACGACGTCGCCGCGGACGTGCTCGCCGGCCGGATGGAGCCCGCCGACCTCGACCCCCGGAGCAGCCGCCCCCAGAGCTGACCCGCCCTCCGCTCAGGCGGCGAACGGCCCGACCTGCAGGCCGGCGCGCTCGAGCGCGGTCCGCACGCCCCGCGCCAGCTCCACCGCGCCCGGGGTGTCGCCGTGCACGCAGACCGAGTCGACGGCGACGTCCACCGTCGTCCCGTCGACCGCCACCACGACGCCCTCGGCCGCCATCCGCACCGCCCGCTCGGCCACCGCGCGCGCGTCGTGCACCAGCGCGCCGGGCGAGCGCCGGGACACCAGCGTGCCCTCGGGCGTGTAGCCCCGGTCGGCGAAGCCCTCCGCCACGGTGCGCAGGCCGGCCGCCTCCGCCTTGCGCAGCAGCACCGAGCCGGGCAGGCCGAGGACGGGCAGCCCGCGGTCGTAGGCCGTGACGGCCTCGACCACCGCCTTCGCCTGCGCCTCGTGCGTGACGACGGCGTTGTAGAGCGCGCCGTGCGGCTTGAGGTAGCCGACGCGGCCGCCGCTCGCGCGGGCGATCCCGTCAAGGGCGGCCAGCTGGTAGAGCACGTCGTCGGCGAGCTCGGCGGGCGCGACGTCGATGAACCGGCGGCCGAAGCCGGCCAGGTCCCGGTAGGACACCTGCGCGCCGATCGCCACGCCCGCCGCGACGGCGCCCGCGCACACCCGGCGCATCGTCGACGGGTCGCCGGCGTGGAACCCGCAGGCGACGTTCGCGCTGGTGACGACGCCGAGCAGCGCGTCGTCGTCCCCGAGCCGCCAGACGCCGAACCCCTCTCCGAGGTCGGCGTTGAGATCGATGGCCCGGCCGTCGGATTCGGTCACCGGCGAAGTCTGGCACCGGGTGCGCGGTCGGCTCCTGTCGTGGGTATCCCCTGGCGCGACCCGACCGGAACCGGATCGAGGACCGTCATGACCAGTACGGACCAGGCGACCACGGCACGCAGCCCCCGGAAGGTGATCGTCGCCAGCCTGATCGGCACGTCGCTGGAGTGGTACGACTTCTTCCTCTACTCGACCGCCGCCGCCGTGGTGTTCAACCGGCTGTTCTTCCCCGACTTCGCCCCCGCGACGGGGACGCTGCTCGCCTTCACCACGGCTGCCGTCGGCTTCGTCGCGCGGCCGCTGGGCGGCATCGTCTTCGGGCACCTGGGCGACCGCCGCGGCCGCAAGCAGGTCCTGGTGATCACCCTGCTGATGATGGGCCTCGCCACGATGCTCATCGGCGCGTTGCCCACCTACGACGCGATCGGCATCGCCGCGCCGCTGCTGCTCGCGCTGCTGCGGTTCGTCCAGGGCCTCGGCCTCGGCGGTGAGTGGGGCGGCGCGGTGGTGATGACGCTCGAGCACGGCGCCGAGGACCGGCGCGGGCTCAACGCGAGCTGGCCGCAGGTCGGCGTCCCGATGGGCAACCTGCTGGCCGCCGGCATGCTCGGTCTGCTCGGCGCGGTGCTCAGCGAGGACGCGTTCCTGTCCTGGGGCTGGCGCATCCCGTTCCTGCTGTCGGGCCTGCTGGTGCTCGTCGGGCTGTGGATCCGGATGTCGGTGGCGGAGAGCCCGCTGTTCGCCGAGGTCGAGCGCGCCGGGGCGAAGGTGAAGTTGCCGCTGGTCGAGGTGGTCAAGCGCCATCCCCGCCAGCTGCTGGTGGCGATGGCCGCCCGCATCGGCACCGACGTCGCCTTCTACACCTTCACCGTCTACAGCCTGGTGTTCATCACCGACAGCGTCGGGCGGGAGCGCAGCGTCGGGCTGACCGCCGTCCTCGTCGGCTCGGCGTTCCAGCTGGTGCTGATCCCGCTGTTCGGCGCGCTGTCCGACCGGTTCGGGCGGCGGCCGGTCTACGCCGTCGGCGCGGTGGCGGCCGCGGCGTGGTCGTTCGCCCTGTTCCCGCTGCTGGAAAGCGCCTCGACGGTGCTCATCGTGTTCGCCGTGTCCGTCGCGCTGCTGACCCACGCGGCCATGTACGGGCCGCAGGCGTCGTTCATCGCCGAGCTGTTCAGCACCGAGCTGCGCTACAGCGGCGCGTCGATGGGCTACCAGCTCGCCGGGGTCCTGGGCGGCGGCATCGCGCCCATCGTGGCGATCGCGCTGGTCGACGCCACGGGCACCTCGTACGCCGTCTCCCTGTACGTGCTCGCCATGCTGCTGCTGACGCTGATCGCGCTGGCGGTCGCGCCGGAGACCTCGGCGCGGTCGCTGCGGCAGGACTCGCAGGTCGCCGCCACCACCCGCTGACCGGCCTCAGAGGAAGGCCGCGATCGTCGAGCCCAGCCAGCCGGCGACAGTGGAGAGCGGCCCGAGCAGCCCGGTCGCCGCCGTGGCGAGGGCACCGGCCGCGTAGAGGATCTTCGTCAGCCGCGAGACGTGCTCCGTCACGCGGTCCCGGTCGGGCTCCGGCCGGCTCATCTCGCGGTCGATCTCGCGGACCCGCGCCTGCGCCTCCTGCTGCACCGGACCCGGGAGATCGGTGCGCGCCAGCACGTCCCCGAGCTCGCCCACCGCCCGCCGGGCGTCGGCGAGCGCGACGAACTGGCCCGACTGCGGACCGGTGTAGAGCGTGCCCTCGACGTTGTTGATGTTGACCGCGTTCTGCGAGCCGATGTGCACGCGGACCTCCTCAGCGGTACCGGTACGGAGCGGGGAAGCGCTGCTCCACCTGCCGTCTGCGGGCGGTGGCCGTCACGTGCAGCACGATGCCGACGACGATGAGGACGGCGCCGGCGAACCCGGCGACGTAGCCGCCGAGCAGGACGGGGCCGAACAGGTCGATGTCGCCAGGGGCGGGCTCGGTCTGATTCGACACGGCGTCGTTGATGGTCGCGAGGAACGGCAGCAGCTTCGACAACACCGCGGCGAGACCGCCCACCAGCAGGATCAGGCCGAGCCAGACGAACCACCGTGCGCGGGTGCGGGTCGCCGCGACCTCGCGCAGGAAGCTCTCCCGCGCCTGGACGTACTGGATGTTGTCGCCCTCGTGGTTGTAGATCTCGTACGCGCTCTGGCTGGGCACGACCATGCCGGCCGGCGGCGGAGGGGGCGGGACGGCCCGTCCGCCGGACGGCGCAGCGGCGGGGTACGCCTGCGTCGCCGGGTGGCCGGCCCCCGGCGGGCCGTCGAGGCGCAGCCGCTGATGGCCGACCCCGATCAGCGCACCGCCGCCGACCTCCGTCGACCGGGTGATCCGCAGGCCGCCGACCGTGGTCCCGTTGGTGGAGCCGAGGTCGTGGACGAACCAGCGGTCGGCGATTCGGGAGAGCTCGGCGTGGTGCCAGCTCACGCCCCGGTCGTCCAGCGGCAGGTCGGCCTGCGGGTCCCGGCCGATCAGGAGCCGGTCCTTGCCGAGGACCACCGACCCCGCCGGCGTGCCGTCCGGCGCGAGCACGACCAGGCGCGACGCGAGAGTCTCCACCACGGGGCACCTCCCGGCGCGGGGATCGGGTCCCCGACGCTAGGGGCGCCCCCGGGAGGCGGCCCAGGGCCCTCCGGCTCTGACGGGCCGGGCAGGTCAGCCGGTCTGGCCGGTGTCCGCGTGCGCCACCCCGACCGGCTTGGACTCCGGCGAGCCACGCTGGCGCAGGTAGACCGAGAAGATCGCCATCGACCCGACGGCGAGCATCTCCGACTGCCAGTTCTGGAAGGACCGGTTCCAGAAGTCGGCCTCGACGAGGTAGCCGCCGAAGCTCACCGGGTCCTGCCGCTGGCCGATCTGCTCGCTGTTGAACGCGGCCCACCCGGCGACGGCCGAGGCGACCCAGGTCAGCAGGAACAGGGTGCCCATGAGCAGGCCCAGCGACCGGGAGAACAGCGTCGTCCGCCAGTTCCCCGCCTTGGCCCACCCGGGCGACTCCGCCTCGGCGTGCGGGCCGACCTTCTGCTCCTCGTCGGACTCCGTGCCCTCCTCGCCGGGCTGCTTCGACTCGGCCGAGCCCTTCTGCACGAGCCAGACCGTGGCGAAGATGTAGAGGAGGAACTGCAGGTACTCCGACTGCCAGTTCTCCATCACGTCGACCATGAAGGACGACGACGTCACGTAGTCCAGCAGCGAGACCGGCTCGAGGCCGTTCGCGATCTGCTGGGCGTTGAAGTCGGCGACCCCGGAGAGCGCCTGCCCGACCAGCGTGACCAGGAAGAGCGCCCCGAAGGCGAGGCTCAGCGCGTTGTTGCGGACGAAGCCGTAGCTCGGCTCCTTCGTGGTCACCGCCCGGTCACCCCTAGCACGAGGGCGTAGGCGATGCCCACGAGGATGATCACCAGGTAGGTCACGAAGACGGCACGGACGCCCTTCACGGCCCCTCCACCTCGCAGTCGTAGGGCGCCTCGCCCCGCGGCTCGCAACCGGCCGCGGTGACCCGCCAGCCGGCGTCGGTCTCGGTCAGGAAGACGGTCTCGCCGCCCAGCCGGACCTGCGCGTCACCGCCCCACACCTCGACCGCGGTCACCTCGCCGCCGGGCAGCGGCACCTGCGTCAGGGCGTTCTCGCACGGTGTCGACTCCTCGGACTCGAAGGCGGCCAGCGTCGCCGGCGCGAGCAGGCCGCAGCGGGCCTGCGGATCGCCGGCGGGGTCCTCGAACGTGGTGGCCACGCGCGCGACATCCGGCTCGGATGCGCTCGAGCACCCGGTCAGCAGGAGGGCGAGCACCGCGCCTGCGCCGAGGAGCGCCCCTCCCGGAACGAGTCCGGACCTTCGCGTGCGCACGGCCTCCTCCTCGGGTCGGCGGCCCAGGGAAGACCCGGTGCACCCGGCGGACCGCGCAGCGATCCCGGCCTGGGCTCGACCGGGCACCGCACCGCTACCCCCGGTTGCTCCCCCGGCAAACGATCATCACCCGGGCGGGCGACCCGACCGGCCGATCTACCGTGGCCGCGTGGCACGGGTCGTGGTCGTCGGCGCGGGGCTCGGCGGGCTCGCCGCGGCGGCCCGGCTGGCCGCGCTCGGTCACGCGGTCACCGTGCTGGAACAGGCCGTCGAGGTCGGCGGCAAGCTCGGCTGGTTCGCCCGCGACGGCCACGGCTTCGACACCGGGCCCAGCCTGCTCACCCTCCCCCAGCTCTACCGGGACCTGTTCGCCGCGACCGGCGCCCCGCTGGACGACGTCCTCGACCTCGTGCCGCTCGACCCGGCGGCCGAGCTGCGGTTCCCCGACGGCACCCGGCTGGTGGTGCCCGGCCGCCGCGCCGAGGTGTCCGCCGCGATGGACGCGGCGCTTGGCGCGGGCGCCGGCGTGCAGTGGGCCGCGCTGATGGCGCGCGCGGAGCGCATGTGGCGGGTCGCCGAGCAGCCGTTCCTGCGCGCGCCGCTGGCCGGGGCCGCGACCCTCGCCCGGCTGGCGCGCGATCCGCGCGACGTCGCCACCATCGCGCCCTGGCAGACGCTGCGCGGGCTCGGTTCGCGCTACCTGCGCCATCCCCATCTGCGCACGGTGCTCGACCGGTACGCCACCTACTCCGGCTCCGATCCGCGGCAGGCCCCGGCGGTGCTCGCCACGGTGCCGTACGTCGAGCAGGAGCACGGCTCCTGGTACGTGCGCGGCGGGCTGCGCCGGCTCGGCCTCGCGGTGGCCGATCGGGCCGCCGAGCGCGGCGCGGTCGTGCGGACGTCGTCGCCGGTGGCGTCGGTGGTCGCCGAGGGCGGCCGGGCGGCCGGCGTCCGGCTGGCCACCGGCGAGGTGGTTCCCGCCGACGTCGTCGTCTCCGCCGCCGACGCGACCGCCCTCTACCGCGACCTGCTGCCGGCCGACCGCCGCACCCGAGCGGTCCGCGCGGCGCTGGCCCGGTCGACGCCGTCGCTGTCGGGCTTCGTGCTGCTGCTGGCGCTGCGCGGGCGCACGCCGGGGCTCGCCCACCACACCGTGCTGTTCCCGGAGGACTACGACGCCGAGTTCGATGCCGTCTTCGGCGTGGGCGGCCCGCCGCGGCCGGTCGCCGACCCGACCGTCTACGTCAGCGCGCCCGACGACCCCGCCACCCGCCCGGACGACGACAGCGAGTCGTGGTTCGTGCTGGTGAACGCGCCGCGCCACGACCCGGACGGCGGGGTGGACTGGGACGCCCCCGGTCTGGCCGACGCCTGTGCCGCCCGGGTGCTCGACACGATGGCGCGGCGGGGCCTGGACGTGCGGGACCGGCTGCGCTGGTGCGTCGTCCGGACGCCGGCGGACCTGGCCCGCGACACCGGCAGCGTCGGGGGCGCCATCTACGGGACGTCGAGCAACGGCACCCGGGCGGCGTTCCTGCGCCCGGCCAACGCCTCCCCCGTCCCGGGCCTGTTCCTCGCCGGCGGCTCCGCCCACCCCGGCGGCGGCCTGCCGCTGGTCGCCCTGTCGGCCGAGATCGTCGCGGGGCTGATCGGCCGCGCCTGACCCCGCCCGGCCCTCCGGGAGACTCGGAGCCGTACAAGGTGGGCGCTATCTCTCGTAGACGAGCTCGCCTAGCATCGCAGCATCCCGCCCTCGGAGATGCATTTGGTTCTGGATTGTCGGCCGAAACGGCATGACCGTTTGGGCAACGAAGTCCATGACCGCACCGGCAGAAAGTTTCCAGATTTCAACTGGAAGCAGGTCCGGACCCCAGGTTGCGCAGAAAATCCCCCCCGTATTGCGACTTATTCGATACAAGTTGCCCTCATCAAGATGCGTGATCACGAAGTCAGCCAACGGCCCTGGTCGGTCACTGCACAGGTATTCACAAGGATCACCCTCCGCGGTTCTCGCGTCCTCCAGTTTGGGATTGGTGACGAGCGCATGGCCGAGCCCATCGGCCAGAATCAGTTCCTTGAGTCTGCCCTTGAGGAGGATGCTCTTCACCGGAGGTTGCAGGCGATCGGCCAGCCCCTGCGCGCGCAGCACAGCTTCGCGCGCCCGCGCCAGATCCTCGGGCAACGGGGCCGAGTGCACCAAGCCGCTCCCGATCTTCCGGATCTCGCTGAGCAGCGGGAGCCAGGCAATCCTGTTCCGCGTCGTGCGAGCCAGGACAGCCTGCACCCGCTCGAGCACGACATCGGTCGGCACGCTGTAGGCCTCCTGCACCTCGATTTCGCTATCGAGGGTTGCGAAGATGAAACTGCGATGCCGTCTGATCTTCGCGAAGTCCGACTGCAGGAGCATCCGGCGGCCATAGTCGACGGTGAATAGTGGATTCGCGCGGTGTACCGCCTTGATCTCATGGCCACCGCCGTCGACATCCACTGCATCCACCCCCTGGCGGGATGCGTTGGGGGTCAGGCCGCAACGTGTGGCGACGATCCATTGACTCAGCAGCCCCGGCCGAAGCAATTCAAGGTTCGGGTGAAGTCGCCTTCCGGCCTCGCGGGCTTCGAGGAGGTACATCCGAATCTCGTCCACGGCGGCGGAAAGGGGGAAGTTCGCCATGGATCGAACCTAATCGGACGACTGCGCATCGCACGCCCGCACGGCCTCGCACTCCCGAGTGCTGAGGCGGCGGGGGCCCTACTCACCGCCGTGCCGGTTCAGGGTGGTCCTGCGTCGCGTCGGCGGCGCCTGACAAGGTCACGAGGTGCGCACCGATCCGCCGAACTCCGGTTCCGAGCTCGAGCTGCTCAGCGGCTTCCTCGACTTCCTCCGCGAGACCGTGCTCCTGAAGACCGAGGGGCTGACCCGCGAGCAGCTCGCCCAGCCGCATGCGCCGTCGTCGCTGACCCTCGGCGGCCTGCTCAACCACCTGGCGCTGGTCGAGGACTGGTGGTTCCGGGTCAACGTCCTCGGCCTGCCGTACGTCGAGCCGTGGGCGGGCGTGGACTGGACCGCGGACCCCGACTTCGAGTTCCGCACCGCGGCCGATCTCGAACCGGAAGAATTGCGCGCCCGCTACAGGGAGGCGTGCGACCGGAGCCGCGAGGTGGTCGCGGGGGCCGAGAGCCTCGATCAGCCCACCGTGCAGCCACCGCGCGAGGGCGGCACCCGGAACCTCCGCTGGGTGCTGATCCACATGATCGAGGAGACCGGACGCCATGCCGGCCACGCGGATCTGCTCCGTGAGGCGATCGATGGAAGCACCGGCGAGTAGCGGCCTCAGCGGCCCGTCGTGCCCTTCCAGATCCCCTGCGCCGCGTCCTGGGAGCGCGGCGTCGCGCCCTTGGTGGCCACCTGGTTCAGCTGTCGCTCGATCTCCAGGTTCCGGGACCACCGGGCGCGGTGCATCTCGCCGCCGCGCAGTGGCGTTGCCCCGCGCTTGCGGGCGTCGCGGTCCAGTCACCAGGAGAGGAGGCCGATGCCGCCGAGGAACGCCGCCACGCCACCCCACACGATCCACACCATGTCGCGGATCCTGACAGTTCCGTAATCGCGGTGTCCATCACCGCCTCGCCACGGCCATGCTGGCGCGATGCCGGAGCCCATCGATCTCGCCGCCGTCCTCGCCACGTTCGCCGAGCCGTGGCAACCGCGCACGGTCGCCACGCTGAACGACTACGACGTCCGCGTCGTGCACACGCGTGGCGAGTTCACGCGGCACAGCCATCCGGAGACCGACGAGTTCTTCCTCGTCCTGCGCGGTTCGCTGACCATCCGGCTCGACGACGGCGACGTCGAGCTCGGTCCCGGCCAGGCCTACGTGGTCCCTCGCGGTGTCCCCCACCAACCGGTGTCCACGGACGGCGCCGAGGTGCTCCTGATCGAGCCCAGCGTGACCGTCAACACCGGTGACCGCCCGGGCGAGCTGACCGCGGAACGCCGTGTGGCCAGGTGAACGCCCCGCCGTCGCTGACTGAAGACCATTACGGACGATCAACGTCCCGATTACGCCGAGTGGCGACGCTTCGAGAAGAACTTCTCCCGTCAAGAACGCGGGCCCAGTGGCCCTGTTGGCGTCGGCCCCCTACAGGTGCTAATGGGACAACTTCCGCCCCTGGACCACCCAGGGGGCACACGAACACGTCGGGGGACCACATGCCGCAGGCCGTAATGCAGAACGCTCGGGGGCTCGAGGGCGCACGCGTGCTCATCGTCGACGACCACCGAACGTTCGCCGAGCTCCTCAGCGGCGCCCTGGCCTCGGCGGGCATGCAGCCCATCGGGACGGCGTCCTCGGCGGCCGAGGCGATCGCGATGGTGGAGCAGCTGCGCCCCGACGTGATCGTCATGGACATCGAGATGCCGCGCCAGGACGGGCTGGCCGCCACGCGCCGCATCCGCGAGGTCTGCCCCGAGGCGATCGTCGCCGTCGTGACCGCGCACCGTGACCCCGAGTGGGTCATGCGGGCGGCGCAGGCCGGCGCCTCGGCGTTCGTGCCCAAGGACGGCTCGCTCGTCGAGATGCTCGACGTGCTGCGCAACGTCCACGCCGGCCAGATGCTCGTCGCCCCCTCCGCCTTCGGCCGCACCGGTGCGTCGTCCGGGCCCGCCCCGCGCGACCCCGCCGTCCCGCAGCTGACCAAGCGCGAGCAGGAGGTGCTGGAGTACCTCGGTCAGGGCATGCAGGTGAAGGGCATTGCCCGTGTCCTCGGGATCACCCTGGAGACGTGCCGCGGCTACGTGAAGTCGCTGCACGCGAAGCTGGACGCGCGCTCCCAGCTGGAGGCCGTGGTCAAGGCCCAGCGCCTCGGCCTGCTCGACAAGCGGGACGCCTCCTGAGCTGAGGCCTCCTCAGGCACCACCTGCACGAGCGGCGCGCGTCCGGTACGGACGCGCGCCGCTCGTGCATGTCGGGACCGCCGCCCCCTGACACTCCGGGCGGTGTCGCGCCGATCCCCCAGCTTGTGGGGGGTGTCCACACCCCAGGTGGCGGCTGGAACGAGGCGCATCGCCCCGGCACAGTTGTCCGCAGCAACGAGCCCGTGACCGAGCGAGGGGAGCCCCGACATGGAGACAGCCGCCGTCGAGTTCTCGGCCGCTCGGGTCCGCGCCGCGCGGACCACGGCGCGGTGGTCGTGGACCGCGATCACGGCGCTCGCGGCGACGGGTGTGCTGTACCTGCTCGTCGCCGCCCGCCACATCGACCACAGCGCCGGGCTCCTCGGCCTCTTCCTGCTCGTGGCCGCCGGCCAGGTCGGCGCGGCCGGCCTGCTGTTCGTGCTCACCCGGCCCGGCCTGCGGCCGTCGACCGGTCTGCTGACCGCGGGCATCGCGGGCACCGTGATCCTCATCGGCTTCTACCTCGTCGCGCTGCGCACCGGCCTGCTCACCGACCTCGGCACGAGCGGTGCCGCCGCGGGGCAGCACGCCGGCCACGGGAGCGCGGCGCCGGCGGGCTCGGGTCTCCTCGATGCCGCCGTCCTCGCTCTCGAGGTCCTCACCGTGGTCGCGCTCACCGCCCTCCTCCCCCGCCCCTGGCGCGGCCGGGTGGTGGACGGCCTCTGCGCGCTCGGCGCGCTCACCTGGCTCCTGTGGCTCACCGGCGTGCTCGGTTGAGTCCTCCCCCCGGAACCCCGGGCTCGGCGGCCGTCCCCCCCGTGCGGTCGCCGGGCCCGGTCCGGGTTCTGCGGCGGGTCGGGACCGTCGTCCTGGTCCTGCTCATGCTGCTCGTGGTCGGCTCGGTCACCGGGGTGCTGCCCCTGCGGCTCGAACGCGTCGGCTCCGGCAGCATGGCCCCGACCATCACGCCGGGTGACCTGCTGATCGTCCGCGACTGGGGCGGCCCGCCCCAGCGGCGCGACGTCGTCACCGTCCCCGACCCCGACGGCGGCGCGCTCCTGGTCAAGCGGGTCGTCGCCGTGGGTGGCGACACGGTCGGCATCGAGGACGGCGTGCTGGTGGTGAACGGGACGCCGGTGTGCGAGGCCGCCATCGACCCCGCCCTGATCGACGGCGTGTTCTTCGGCCCGGTCGACGTCCCGCCGGGGCAGGTCTTCCTGCTGGGTGACAACCGGGGCGGATCCATCGACTCCCGCACCTTCGGGCCGGTCGCGGCGGCGGACGTGGAGGGCGAGGTCGTCGGCCGCGTCTGGCCGTCCCCGGGCTCCCTGCCCGACCCGCGCTGCTGAGCACGATCAGCTGCGGGCGGCGCCATAGCCGAGCAGCGCGGCGAGACCCAGCGCGCTGCGGGCCGCGTACGGCATGCGCCACAGCCCGCCGTGTACCGCGAGGTTCGCCTCGTCCTGCCACGGGTGCTCGTGCGCGGGACCGCCGTCCGTGTGCAGGTCGTGCACCAGCAGCGCGGCCATGAGCTCGTTGGACGTGG
The DNA here is from genome assembly GCF_059428245.1 of Geodermatophilus sp. SMS 5-13. Lineage (NCBI taxonomy): Bacteria > Bacillati > Actinomycetota > Actinomycetes > Geodermatophilales > Geodermatophilaceae > Geodermatophilus > Geodermatophilus sp. SMS 5-13. The sequence goes on along the minus strand of NZ_CP165729.1, from coordinate 930,820 downwards.
AGGGCTCGAACACCTCGACGCCGAACCGGTGCGCCCCGGCGTAGGCCGCGGCCAGCGCCCGGTTCTTGACCACCGAGCGGGTCCGCGTGGGCGGGGCGACGTTCATCGACACCGTCGTCCCGGCGGCCCGGGCTGTCGTCGCCCGCCAGCGCTGCAGCCGCTTGGCCAGCGCGTAGTTGGGGCCCTGCTGCGCCACCAGGACGTCGCTGATCCCCGGGTCGGCGCCGGGCACGTAGGCGCGGCGCAGCAACCGGCCGGCCGACAGCGTGCGCAGCGGCCGGCTGACCAGCTTGGCCCGCGCCGAGCGGCCGGCGTAGGCGGCGGCCGAGTGCGCCACCGCCGCCCCCGGGACGGCGAACACGTCGGTGGGCGTGGCGAGGAAGGCCAGCGCCAGCTCGGGGCGGTCCTGCTGCAGCCGCACGGTCAGCGCGTCGACCGCCATCGACACCCGCACGTTGGCGGCGCCGTCGGCGTAGACGTAGTTGCCGAGCACCGGCGTCCCGGGCAGGCCGGCGAGCCAGTCGCCGATCGCCGGCACCTCGGTGACCAGGTCGGCGCCGGCGTGCCCGGCCGCCTGCCGGTCGTCCGGATCGCCGCCGGACGTGACCGGCAGCAGCAGGGTGCCGGCGTTGCGCCGGGCGGTCTCGACCACCCGCTGCCACAGCGGCGGCCGGGGCAGGTCGACCCCGGCGACCCGCGCGCCCCAGCGCAGCAGCGAGGGCAGCGGGCCCATCTCCGCCCCGGCGCCGAGCACGACGACGGTGGTGTCCGGCAGCGCGAGCCACTCCGGGTGGGCGACGACCGCCCGCACCGCGTCGGCGGCCGAGGGCTCCAGCACCCCTGCCTCGACCCAGCGGTCGAGCCGGCGCAGCAGGTCGTCCCCGCGCAGCCGCCGCCCGGCGTAGGGCAGGGAGAACTCCTCCTCGCGCTCCCCGGTGCCGTGCACCTCGACGGTGCCCAGCGACCGCGGCGGCGGCGCGGTCGCCCAGCGGTCCAGCGGGACCTCGGCGTTCCCGGGCAGGGCCACGCACATCCGCGCGTGCAGCGAGGCGAGCCCCGCCGTGGCGATCGAGCGGGCGGCCTCCCCCGACGCCAGCCCGGCCTCGACGAGCCGGCGGAAGTGCACCAGGTAGCCGGACCGCCAGTTGGTCTCCTGCTCGGCGGCCAGCGCGCCCGCCGGGTCGACCGGGCGCAGCGCGTCGGCCACGACGGCGCGTCCCAGGGCGGCCGTGCTGCGCCGTCCGTCCGGGCCGGCGGGGAAGACGACGCCGCTGTCGTCGGTCATGACACTCCCTGTCCGTGCCGGCCCGCGCCGGCCGCGAAGCGGGCCGCGCCGGGCAGCGCGTCGACGGCGAGCGACCCGAGCGCCCGGCCGGTGCCGACGATCCGCGGCAGCCGCACGGTGCCGCCGTCGATGAGCGGCACGCCCCAGCGCCGGCAGTAGGCGCCGAACACCGCGCTCTCGTCGGCGATCCGCAGGTCGCACCAGAGCGCGAGCTCCAGCTCGCCGGCGACGGCGTGCCCGGCGATGGCGGCCTCGTCGTCGGCGTCGGCGTCGCGGCCACCCGTCAGGGCCCCGCGCCGAGCGTGCGAGGTGTGGGGGGAGGGGTGGTCCTTCTCCGCCCCGGACCGCTCGACCGTCACCGCGCCCATCAGCGCTCCAGGACCGACGGCGGCGGAGCCACCGGTGCGCCGGCCTCCAGCCACCGCACCAGCGTGCGGGCGCCGAACCCGGTGCCGCCCTTGACCACCTCGGCGTCGTCGGAGGCCGCGCGGGCGGGGCCGGCGACGTCCAGATGCGCCCACGGCAGGTCGCCGGCGAACGGCCGCAGGAACAGCGCCGCCGTCGTGCTGCCCGGGTTGCCGGGCGCGTTGTTCGCGTCGGCGACGTCGCTGTCGAGCAGGTCCCGGTGCTCCTCGGCCAGCGGCATGCGCCACAGCGCCTCGCCGGCGTGCGCGCCGGCGGTGGTCAGCGCGTCGGCGAGGCCGTCGGTGGTGGCGTACAGCCCGGCGGTCTTCGTGCCGAGCGCGATCTTCATGGCACCGGTGAGCGTGGCGACGTCGACCAGCGCCGTGGCGCCGAGCTCGAGGCGGGCGTAGGCCAGCCCGTCGGCGAGCACCATCCGCCCCTCGGCGTCGGTGTTGAGCACCTCGGTGGTCCGCCCGCCCACGTGCCGGACGACGTCGGCCGGCCGGTACGAGGAGCCGGACACCGCGTTCTCGGCGGCGGGGACGACGGCGGTGACCGCGACCGGCAGCCGCAGCCGCGCCGCGGCGTCGACGGCGGCGAGCACCGCGGCCCCGCCGGCCATGTCGGTCTTCATCTCCCGCATGCCGGCGTTGGGCTTGATCGAGATGCCGCCGGTGTCGAAGGTGATGCCCTTGCCGACCAGGACCGGGTGTTCCTCGCGCGCGCCGGCCGGCCGGTACGCGGCGACGATCACCCGCGGCGGCGTGGCCGAGCCGCCCCCGACGGCGAGGACGCCGCCGAAGCCGCCGGCCCGCAGGTCGTCGGGCTCGAGCACGGAGACCCGGACGTCGTCCAGGCCGGCCAGCCGCTCCCCCGCCTCGGCGGCCAGCCAGGCGGGGTTCTTCGTGTTGCTCGGGGTGTTGACCAGGTCGCGGGCCCACGCGACCGACTCGGCGGTCACCTGCCCGGCCCGCGCGGCGGCGGCGAGGTCACCGGCATCGGTGGCCACCACGGTGACGGTGTCCAGGCGCGGCGGGTGCGGCGTCGACGTCTCGCGGAACCGGTAGCCGGCCAGGAGGGCGGCCTCGACCGCGGCGCGCACCTCGTCGGCGCCGGCCGGCGCGACGCTGGTGTCGACCGGGAGCACCAGCCGGCGCGCGCCGTGCTCGGCGAGGGTCTGCGCGCGGCGGGCGGCGGCCGCGGCATACCCGCGCACGTCGGGCACCGTGCCGTCGCCGACGCCCACCGCGACCACGGTGCGCGGTCGGCGGCCGGGCACCGGGACGTCGGTGAGCCCGCCCGGCTTGCCGCCGTTGCCGGTGTCGGCCAGGACGCCCGCGAGGTAGTCGGCGCCGACCTCGGCCGGCAGCCATGCGGGCAGCGCGCCGCGGGCCCCGACCGGGACGGCCAGGACGTCGTCCCCGGTCAGCTCGGGGAGCGCGGCGAGGAGTTCGACCCGCGGCAACGGCGCGGCCCCGGTCGCCGGCGGTCTGCCGGCGGCCGGGGCCGTGTCGTCGTGCGCGGGGCTGCCCGGGGGCAGGCTCGCGGCGCTGGTCAGCTGGTCGCGCCCTTCAGTGCCTCGGACAGTGCGGCCGCCTCGTCCGGCGACAGCTCGACGACCAGGCGACCGCCGCCTTCGAGCGGTACGCGCATGACCAGCCCACGGCCCTCCTTGGTGACCTCGAGGGGACCTTCACCCGTGCGCGGCTTCATGGCCGCCATGCGTGCCTCCTTCGCCGGCCGTCCGCACTCTCCCGCAGGAGAGCGAACGGCATCCGTCGCTGCTGACCTCTCCGGTCAATGATCCCGTATCGCGAGCATCCGTCCAACACGAGCCCCCTCAGCGGGTGGCGCGGAAGCAGGTGGCGACGTGGTCGTCGACCATGCCGGTGGCCTGCATGAGGGCGTAGGCGGTCGTCGGGCCGACGAAGACGAAGCCCCGCCGCTTGAGCTCCTTGGCCATCGCGACCGACTCGGGGCTCGTCGCCGGGACGTCGGCGAGCGTGGCCGGGCGCGGGCGCGGGGCCGTGGGCGCGAACGACCACAGCAGGGCGTCGAGGCCCTCCGACAGCTGCTGCGCGGCCCGGGCGTTGCGGACCGCGGCGGCGATCTTGGCGCGGTTGCGCACGATGCCGGCGTCGGCCATCAGCCGCGCCTCGTCGTCCTCGGTGAACTCGGCGACCGCGTCGATGGCGAAGCCGGCGAACGCCGCCCGGAACGCCGGCCGCTTGCGCAGGATGGTGATCCAGGACAGCCCCGACTGGAACGCCTCCAGGCACACCCGCTCGTAGAGCGGGTCGTCGCCGTGCAGCGGCGTCCCCCACTCCTCGTCGTGGTAGGCCACGTACTCCGGCGTACTCGTGGCCCACCCGCAGCGCGCCGTCCCGTCGTCCACGGCGGGCACGCTAACCCGGGGCGGCGACAGAACCGTCCCGGCTACCGTTCCGGCTCGTGACGACGCTCGCCGAGGACACGCGGACGGCCGACCGCGCGCCGGTGGCCTGGGCGCCGCTGGCCGCCCTCTCGGCGGTGCTGACCGTGCTGCTGCTCGCCGTCGCCGGCCGCTACGGCTACCACCGCGACGAGCTGTACTTCCTCCGCGCCGGCCGGGAGGCGGCGTTCGGCTACGTCGACCAGCCGCCGCTGACCCCGCTGCTCGCGCACGCGATGGACGCGCTGGCCCCCGGGTCGCTGGTCGCGCTGCGGGCGCCCTCGGCGATCTCCGCCGGGCTGGTCGTGCTGCTCACCGGGCTGATCGCCCGCGAGTTCGGCGCCCGCCGGGCCGGTCAGCTGCTCGCCGCGGCGTCGGTGGGGGTCGGCGCGGTGTTCCTCGCCGTCGGCCACCTGCTGTCCACGACCACCCTCGACGTGCTCGCCTGGACGGCCCTGTCGTGGCTGCTCGTGCGGGCGTTCCGCGACGGCGGCGCGGTCTGGCTGGCCGCCGGCGCGGTCGGGGGTCTCGCGCTGCAGAACAAGACGTCGCCGGCGTTCCTGCTGGCCGGTGTGCTGGTGGGCGTGCTGGCGGTCGGGCCGCGGCACGTGTTCCGCTCCCCGTGGCCCTGGGCCGGCGCCGCGGCGGCCCTGCTGCTGTGGGCCCCGAACCTGGTCTGGCAGGCGGCACACGGCTGGCCGCTGCTGGACCTCGCGGGGGCGATCGCCGGCGGCAGCTCCGGGACCAGCGAGCCCTGGTACCTGTTCGTCCCGATGCAGCTGGTGCTGGTCAGCCCGCTGCTGGTGCCGGTGTGGGCGGCCGGCTGGTGGCGGCTGGCCCGCGACCCGGCGCTGCGGCCGTGGCGGGCGTTCGCCGTCGCCTACGCCGTCCTGACCGTGCTGTTCGTGGTCACCGGGGGCAAGCCGTACTACATCGCCGGGCTGTACCCGGTGCTGCTGGCCGCGGGGGCGGACCCGGTGCTGCGCTGGGCCGAACGCGGTGCCGGCGCGCTGCGCCGGCGGCTCGTCGGGGCCGCGCTCGTGCTGAGCCTGGCGATCGCCGCGTTCCTGTTCCTGCCGCTGGTGCCGGTGGCCGCGCTGCACGCCACCCCGGTGCTCGCGGTGAACTACGACGCGGGCGAGACGGTCGGCTGGCCGCGGTTCGCCGCGCAGGTCAGGGACGTGCGGGCGGACCTCCCGGCCGGCGAGCGGGTCGCCGTCCTCACCGCCAACTACGGGCAGGCCGGCGCCGTCGACCGCTTCGCGCCGGAGCTCGGCCCGGCCTACAGCGGGCACAACTCCTACGGGACCTGGGGGCCGCCGCCGGACGACGCCGCGACGCTGATCGTGGTCGGCTACGACCGCGCGACGCTGGAGCGGTGGTTCGGCGAGGTGCAGCCGGCCGGGCGGATCGACAACGGGGTCGACCTGGACAACGACGAGCAGCGCACGCCGCTGTGGATCGTGCGCGACCGGCTCGAGCCGTGGTCGGAGCTCTGGCCGCAGGTCCGCCGGATCGGTTAGGGCACGGGCGTCTCGACGGCGTCGGCGGCCGGCCTCGGCGCGCTGCGGCGAGTGGCGAGCACGCAGCCGACGAGCACCAGCGGCAGCCCGAGCGCGATGCCGAGCGTGAAGTCCTCGCCGAGCAGCAGCACCCCGAGGAGGACGGCGACCGCTGGGTTGACGAAGGTGATGACCAGCGCCCGCTGCGGCCCCACCTCGCGGATGAGCAGGAAGAAGACCGCGAGCGCGAGGGCGGTGCAGACGACGCCGAGGCCCGCGACCGCGAGCAGGGCCTTGGCCGGCGCGTGCACGGCCTCGTCGAGGTCCGGGATCGCGAACGGCGCGTAGACGATCCCGGTGACGGTGAGCGCGAGCGCGCTGGCCGCGACCCCCGGCACCTCCGGCAGCGCGTGGGTGACCACCATCGGCCCGGTCGCGTAGCCGACCACGACCACGGCGACCGCCACGATCGGCACCAGCTGCGCCCCGCTCACGTCCAGGCCCAGCAGGGCGACGATCCCCACGACGCCGAGCGCCATCCCGGCCAGCCGCACGGCGGTGAGCCGGTCCTCGTCCCCCGCGATCCGCCCGGCCGCCGCCGCGACGAACGGCGTCGTGGCGACGAGCAGCCCGGTCAGCGAGCTGGACAGCGACGTCTCCGCGTAGGAGAGCAGGAGCCACGGCACGGCCATCTCGAGCGCGGCGAAGAGCAGCAGCGCCTTCCAGTGCCGCAGCGCCGGGCGCAGCCAGCCCTTCGCGGCGGCCCACGGGAGCAGCAGGACGGCGCCGACGAGGCAGCGGCCGAAGACGACGAGCACCGGCGAGAGGTCGGTCACCGCGACCTTGATCAACAGGTACGGGATCCCCCAGATGACCGACATCGAGAGGAACAGCACCCAGCCACGGCGACTCACGGCCCGATCCTCCCAGCCGGGTCGGACGGTCAACGTTGCGCTCCCCTGCCCAAAACCGCTGGGATCGTGCCCATGGACCCCGAACAGCGGTTCGCCGCCCTGGTCGAGGCCCTCACCACACGGCCCGGGGTGGGGCCGCCCGGCGCCGGCGGACGGCGCGGGTTCGGGTCCGCCGCGCTGACCGTGGACGGCCACATCTTCGCGATGGTCGTGGGCGGCGGGCTGGTGCTGAAGCTGCCGCGGCACCGGGTCGAGGGGCTGGTCGCCGCGGGCACCGGGCTGCCGTTCGCCGCCGCCAACGGCACCCCGATGCGGGAGTGGGTGGCGCTGGACCACGGCACGCCGGAGTCCGACCTGGCCCTGGCGGAGGAGGCGCTGGCGTTCGTCCGCGGCTCGTAACGTGGGTTCGTGGACTGGTCCGCCTACGCCTCGTTCCTCGGCCTGGCGACGCTGCTCGTGCTCGTGCCGGGCGCGGACTTCGCCGTCGTCACTCGCAACGCCCTGGTGGGTGGCCGCGGGCGCGGCTGGTGGAGCGCGGTCGGCGTCACCACGTCCAACGTCGTCCAGGGCGCCGCGGCCGCGGCCGGGCTGGCCGCCGTCATCGTGCGGATCGAGCCGCTGTTCGAGGCGATCCGCTGGGCCGGGATCGCCTACCTGCTCTGGCTCGCCGTCCAGGCGCTGCGCTCGGCGGTCCGCGGCGAGTACCCAGCGGCGCCCGACCCCGAGGCCTCCCCCGGCCAGGCGTTCGCCGGCTGGCGGCAGGGGTTCCTCTCGAACATCACCAATCCGAAGGTGCTGGTGTTCTACCTGGCGGTGCTGCCCCAGTTCCTCGGCCCGGACGCGCCGCTGTGGACGCTGCTGCTGTTCGCGTTCACCCACGCCGTCGTCGGCCTGGTCTACCTGTTCGTCCTGGTCGCCGGCGTGCACCGGGCCCGCCGCTGGCTGGCCCGCCGGCGGGTGCGCCGGTCGCTGGACGCCGCGACCGGCGTGGCCCTGCTCGGCTTCTCCGCCCGCCTCGCCGTCGACTAGGGGACTTTCCGCGCCGAAAGTCCTTACTCGGGGCGGCTGAACATCCAGGCGGCGACGGCGAGCAGCAGGCCGCCGACGCCGGCGACGATCACCACGTCGAGCCAGACCGGCACCGTCCACGAGCCCCAGTGCAGGGCGACCGCGGCGCCGGCCTGCGGGTCGACGTAGTGCAGCACCAGCCGGCGCACCGCGTCGACGCCGTAGGTCACCGGGTTGACCAGCGCCAGGAAGTGCAGCCAGGCCGGCAGCGCGCTGCTGACCGGGAAGAACGCCCCCGACAGGAACATCAGCGGCGCCAGCAGCAGCTGCACCCGCGGCATGACGGTCTGGATCGACTGTACCCGCACCGCCAGCACCAGCCCGAACGCCGTGATCGAGAACGCGATGATGAACAGCAGCACGAGGCAGCCGATGAGCATCAGCGGCGCGTACGGCACCCCGACCAGGCCGGCCAGCGCCAGCAGGACGACCGACTGCAGCGTGGCCACGGTCGCGCCGCCGAGCGTCTTGCCCAGCACGATGCTGGTGCGGCTGACCGGGGCCACCAGCATCTCGCGGAGGAAGCCGAGCTCCCGGTCCCAGACGATCGAGATCGCCGAGAACACCGCGGTGAACATGACCGAGGTCGCGAGCACCCCGGGGAAGAGGAACGTCGAGTAGTCGGCGTCGCCGAACGCGTTGCCCGGGATCGAGGCGCCCAGCCCCTTGCCGAGCACGAACAGGAACAGCAGCGGCTGGGCGAAGCTGGACAGGATCCGCCCGCGGTCGGTGCGGAACCGGTAGAGCTCGCGCTGCCAGACGACCTTGGCCGCCCGCGCCTCGTGCCGCAGCCCGCGGGTCGCCACCCGCACCGGCGCGATCGTGGTCATCGCCGTCCCCCGAACATGAAAGCGGTCATGCGGTTCCCGGCGGCGGCCTGGCGGTCGGCCATCCGGGCGCCGGTGTAGGCCAGGAACACGTCGTCCAGCGTCGGCCGGGAGACGCTCACCGAGCGCACCGTCAGGCCGAGCTCGAACAGCCGGGGGACGAACTGCTCGCCGTCCGGGGTGAGGACGACGAGCGCGCCGCCCTCCCGGGTGGTCTCCACGCCGAGCCGCTCGCGGATCAGCGCCTCCGCGGCCTCGTCGTCCGTCGTCACCACGCGGACCCGGTCGTGCCCGACGCTGGCCTTGAGCGCCGAGGGCGTGTCGAGCGCACCGATCGTTCCCGCGTCGATGATCGCGATGCGGTCGCAGCGCTCGGCCTCGTCCATGTAGTGCGTGGTGAGGAAGACGGTGATCTCCTCCGCGGCGCGCAGCTGGTCGACGTAGCGCCACAGCGTCGCGCGGGACTCGGGGTCCAGGCCGATCGTCGGCTCGTCGAGGAAGAGCACGCGCGGGGAGTGCAGCAGGCCGCGGGCGATCTCCAGCCGGCGCTTCATGCCGCCGGAGAAGGTGCGCACCTTGGAGTCGCGACGGTCGGTCAGGCCGACCATCTCCAGGACGGCGTCGAGCCGCGGGCCGACGCTCGCCTTCGGCATGCCGTAGATCTCAGCGTGGAAGCGGAGGTTCTGCTCGGCGGTCAGGTAGTCGTCGAGCGTCGTCTCCTGGAAGACCAGCCCGATGTGCCGGCGCACCTCGGTCCGATCGCGGACGACGTCGAAGCCGGCCACCCGCGCCTCGCCGGCGGTCGGCTGCAGCAGGGTGCAGAGGATCTTGATGGTGGTGGACTTGCCCGCGCCGTTGGGGCCCAGGAACCCGAAGAGCTCCCCCGCCCGCACCGAGAGGTCGATGCCGCGCACGGCCTCCACCTCGTCGTAGGTCTTGACCAGGCCGCTCGCCTCCACCGCCGGCGGGCGGTCGACGGCTGCTTCCCCGGCAGGGATCCCTAACGCTGTTAGAGCCACTCCCGCAGCTTGCTCTAACACCGTTAGAGTGTCAACCGTGCCGATCACACGGAACGACGTCGTCCGCGCGGCGATCGAGGTGCTGGACGACGAGGGGCTGGCCGGGCTGACCCTGCGCGGTGTCGCGGCCCGGCTCGGCGTCAGCGCGCCTACGCTCTACTGGCACGTGAAGGACAAGCGGCACCTGCTCGACCTGGTGGCCGAGCAGGTCCTCGCCGAGGCGCCGGACAGCGCCCGCGCACCGCGCGAGGGCCAGTCGATCTGGGAGTGGCTGGCCGAGAGCACCCGCCTGCGCCGGGCGCTGCTGCTGGCGCACCGCGACAGCGTGCAGGTCGTCGCGGGCAACCGACCCACGGACGAGGGCCGGCCGGGCATCGAGCGGACCCTGGAGGTGCTGGTGGCGGCCGGCCTCGAGCCCGGGGAGGCGGTGCGGGTGCTCACCGCGCTGGGGTCGTTCCTGCTCGGCGACGCCCTGGAGACCCAGGCGGTGCGGGACCGCCCGCTCGAGGAGCTCCAGGACGGCGACCTGGGCCGCTTCCCGCTGCTGACCGCGGCCACCCGCACGGTCGGCGGGGACGACGAGCGGTTCGAGGAGGGGCTGCGGCTGTTCCTCGAGGGCCTGCAGGCGCGCCTCGACCGCCGCCGCGCAGTCGCCGCGACGCCGGTCGGCGAGATCGCCCCGGCCTGACCGGGATGCACGCAGACCCCCATGGGGAGGCGCCCTGGGCGATGCAACTGGTGGCGCACATCGAGAAGAGCGCCCCGCCGACCCGGACCGCCGTCTGCGCGGCCGCGGCGGTCGCCGTCGTCCGGTTGCTCGCCGACGACCGGGCCGGCCCGGGCGGTGAGTGGTTCCCGGAGGTCCGGCGGTGGACCGACGGGCGGATCCGCAAGCACTGCCGGCGAGCCCGGGGCGTGGCCTGGGAACGGCTGCGGAGGCTGCCGGGTGTCACCGCGGAGGTGGCCGGTGCCGAGGTCCGCGCGCTCGTGCCCACCTCGACCGACGAGATCCCCCGGGAGGTCGCGAAGCTGCAGCTGTCCGGCAGCGAGCTCGACGACCCGGAGGCGTGCCCGGCGGTCGATCCGGCGCCCGGCGGCCCCGTCGTGGTGTCGATCTGCCCGGAGCCGTTCCTGCCGCTGGGCAAGGCCGCCGCGGCCGCCGGGCACGCGGCGCAGGTGGCCGCGCTGCGGATGCCCGCGCACCGGCTGGCCGCCTGGTCGGACGCCGGCTTCCCGGTGGCGGTCGAGCACCCCGGCATCGCCCGGTGGGCACAGCTGCGCCCGTACGCGCCGGTGGAGATCCTCGACGCGGGATTCACCGAGGTGGCACCCGGGACCTGCACCGCGCTGGCCCGCTGGGCCTAGCCGACGGGGGTGCGCGTCACCGGGTCATCCGGCCCGGCCGCGACTACCGTCCGACCATGAGTGAGAACTCGCTCGCCGACGCCCACCGCCGCATCGCCGACGCCGAGCACCGCGTCGAACGGAAGATGCTCGACCAGGCCGCCGACGTGTCGGACCCGGCGGACATGCGGCAGCGCGCGCACGAGATCTCGGCGAACGCCCGGGACCACGAGAAGTCGGCGGAGCGCATCGACAGCCGCGATCAGGAGAGCGGCGGATGACCGCGCTGGAGGACGCGGCGGCCCTCGCCGCCCGCGAGCACGGTCTCACCGTGGTGGCCACGCTGCGCGCCGACGCCACCATCCACACCTCCGTGGTGAACGCCGGCCGGTTCGCGCACCCGCTCACCGGGCAGCCGGTGCTCGCGTTCGTCACCTACGGCCGGGTCAAGCTGGCCAACCTCCGCGCCCGCCCCCAGGTGACCCTGACCGTCCGGTCCGGATGGGAGTGGGTCGCCGTGGAGGGCCGGGCCGAGCTCGCCGGCCCCGACGACCCGCAGCCGTGGCTGACCGGCGCCGACCGCCTGCGGCTGCTGCTGCGTGACGTGTTCACCGCCGCCGGCGGGCAGCACGACGACTGGGCGGAGTACGACCGGGTCATGGCCGAGCAGCGGCGCACCGCCGTCCTGGTCGAGCCGGCCCGGGTCTACTCCAACCGGTAGCCGCCGGCGAACGCCGCGAAGCGGCGCAGCGAGAACCGCATCCCGGCCCGCATCCCCGGCTCGACCAGCGGCCAGCCGAGCCAGCCCAGCCGGCCGAGCGGCAGGTCGACCTGCTCGGTCCAGACGAACGTCGAGTGCGCCCCGTGCGGCCGCACCTCGAAGATGCCCGCCCCGCGCACCACGCGTCCGGTGTGGCGGACGTCGATCCGGGCGGGCGGCTCCCAGCGGACGATCTCCATGGTGTCGACGACGCCGAGCCGCCGGCGCCGCGGCAGCGGCAGGCCGGTGACGGCGACGAGCCGGCCGCCGACGCCCCGCGCCGGCCCGACCACCGGGCGGACGTCGGTCGCCACCATCCACTCGCCCTGCCGCGCCCAGTCGGTGAGCGCGGCCCACACCTGCGCCGGCGGGGCGTCGACGTCGACGCTCTCGGTCAGCTCAGGCATCGCTGCGCTCCTCGTCGGCCGGCGCGGCGTCGTCGGCGGTCTCCGGGGTGGGGGACGGCGCCTCCCCCAGCCGCGCCCGCAGCGCCGCCAGCTCGGTGTCGCGCTCGTCGAGCGTCTGGGCGAACTGGCCGAGCAGCCAGTCCACCTCGGTCATCCGGTAGCCGCGAAAGGCGACCGAGATGCGCAGCGCGCGGATGTCGTCGCCGACCACCGGCCGGTCGTCGGGCAGCTCGACCGGTGAGCGGTCCAGCTCGGCCGGCGGCTGGGTCTCGCCGCGGCCGAGCAGCACCGAGCCGACGAGGAAGAGCAGGCCCCCGACGAGGAGCACCCCGACGACGAAGAGCAGGAAGGACAGCACGTCAGCCCTCGACGGGCCCGCCGGCCGGCGGCTGGCCCGACCGGACCCCGTGGTTGCCGACCGGGGCACGCATACCGCCCCCGCTGTCGCCGGCGGCCTCGCGCTCGGCCTCGGCCTTCTGGATCACCCGCACCGCCTCGCCGACGTCGTCGGTGACGTGCAGCAGGTCGAGGTCCACCGGGCTGATCGTGCCGGTCTCGACCAGCGTCGTGCGGACCCAGTGGACCAGCCCGCCCCAGTACTCGGAGCCGTAGAGGATGACCGGGAACCGGGTGACCTTGCGGGTCTGCACCAGGGTCAGGGCCTCGAACAGCTCGTCGAGGGTGCCGAACCCGCCGGGCAGGATCACGAACGCCTGCGCGTACTTGACGAACATCGTCTTGCGCACGAAGAAGTAGCGGAACGAGATGCCGACGTCGACCCACTCGTTGAGCTCCTGCTCGAACGGCAGCTCGATGCCCAGGCCCACCGACAGGCCGCCGGCCTCCGACGCCCCGCGGTTGGCGGCCTCCATCGCGCCCGGCCCGCCGCCGGTGATCACGGCGTAACCGGCGTGCGCGAGCGCCGCGCCGAGGGCGACGCCGGCGCCGTAGTGCGGGTGGTCGCGCGGGGTGCGGGCGCTGCCGAAGACGCTGACCGCCCGGGGCAGCTCGGCGAGCAGGCCGAACCCCTCGACGAACTCGCTCTGGATGCGCAGGACGCGCCACGGGTCCGTGTGCACCCAGTCGGTCGGCCCGCGCCGGTCGAGCAGCCGCTGGTCGGTCGTCGTGCCCACGTAGGCCGGGTCCGGCTCACCACCGCGCAGCATGATCGGGCCGCGGTGGCGGGTCGGCCGGGGACGGCGGCCGTTCTCAGGGGGGTGGGTCATTCGGTGCTCCGGGACAGGTAGGCGGTCAGGGCGTCCTCGGCCGGCTGCAGGGCCGCGACGCGGACGGATTCCTCGCGGGTGTGGGCGAGCTGCGGATCCCCGGGGCCGTAGTTGACCGCCGGGATGCCGAAGGCGGCGAAGCGGGCGACGTCGGTCCAGCCGAGCTTGGCTCGCGCCGGCCGGCCGACGGCGGCGACGAACGCGGCCGCGGCGGGCTCGGCCAGCCCGGGCAGCGCGCCGCCGGCGTTGTCGGTCACGGTGAGGGTGGCGCCGGCGGCGAGGGCGTCGGCGAACACCTCCCGCACGTGCGCCTCGGCGGCGTCCTCGTCCCGGTCGGGGGCGTAGCGGAAGTTCACCGTCACCGAGCAGGCGTCGGGGATCACGTTGCCGGCCACCCCGCCCTCGATGCGCACCGCGTTGAGCCCCTCGCGGTAGGTGCAGCCGTCGATCTCGACCTCGCGCGCCTGGTACCCGGCGAGCGTGGCCAGGACGCCGGACGCCGCGTGGATCGCGTTGACCCCGAGCCAGCTGCGGGCGCTGTGCGCGCGCCGGCCGGTGAACTCGAGGACGGCGCGCATCGTCCCCTGGCAGCCGGCCTCGATCTCGCCGTCCGTGGGCTCGAGCAGGATCGCGAGGTCGCCGTAGAGCCAGCCCCTACGCTCCCGCGCCACCCGGCCCAGGCCGTTCTTGGCCGACTCGACCTCCTCGTTGTCGTAGAAGACGAACGTCAGGTCGTGCGCCGGCTCCGCCCCGGGGACGCCGAAGCGCGCGGCCAGCCGCAGCATCACCGCGTCGCCGGCCTTCATGTCGCTGGTGCCGCAGCCGAACAGCCGGTCGCCGTCGAGCGTGCTGGGCACGTTGTCGGCGATCGGCACGGTGTCCAGGTGCCCGGCGAGGACGACGCGGCCGGGCCGGTCGAGGTTGGTGCGGGCGAGCACGGCGTTGCCGACCCGCTCCACCTCCAGGCCGCCGAGCCCGCGCAGCGCCGCCTCGACCGCGTCGGCCAGGACGTCCTCGGTGCCGGACACCGAGGGGATGTCGACGAGGGCGCGGGTGAGCTCGAGGACGTCGGCGGACAGGTCCAGCTGCGGGTTCCCCACGACCGTCGAGCCTACGGGCGCGGTCCGGCTCCGGCCGGAGGTGGACACCGACGCCTCGGTAGCGTCGTGACCCGTGACGAACGCCGAACCGCAGCGCGCCCACGGGGTGGGCCTGGCCACCGTGACCGCCGACGGGACCGTCCTCGACGTCTGGTTCCCCTCACCCGCCCTCGACGCCGGCAACGGCAAGCCGGGCACGCACCAGATGGGCACCCTGGAGCTCGGCGGCGCCCTCGGACCCGACTACTCGGGTCTGGTGCGCAGCGACGAGGCCCGCGGGGTGCACGTGATCCCGGTGCAGACCACGATCGAGGACCTCGCCGCGCCGCCCGCGGACACCTACGACGTCTGGCTGCGGCTGCACCTGCTCTCGCACCGGCTGATCCGGCCGCACGGCGCGAACCTCGACGGCATCTTCGGCCTGCTCACCAACGTCGCGTGGACCAGTGCCGGCCCGGTGCTCGCCACGGAGGTCCAGCCCCGCGCCGCCGCGCTGCGCGCCGCGCACGGGTACGTGACCGTCTTCGGCGTCGACAAGTTCCCGCGGATGGTGGACTACGTCGTCCCCACCGGTGTGCGGATCGCCGACGGCGACCGGGTGCGGCTCGGCGCGCACCTCGCCGAGGGCACCACGGTCATGCACGAGGGCTTCGTCAACTTCAACGCCGGCACGCTCGGCCCGTCGATGGTCGAGGGGCGGATCAGCGCCGGCGTCGTCGTCGGGGCGGACAGCGACGTCGGCGGCGGCGCGTCGATCATGGGGACGCTGTCCGGCGGCGGCAAGGAGGTCGTCTCGATCGGCAGCGGCTGCCTGCTCGGCGCCAACGCCGGCGTCGGGATCTCCCTCGGCGACAAGTGCGTCGTCGAGGCCGGCTGCTACGTCACCGCCGGCTCCCGGGTCACGCTGCCCGACGGCTCGGTGGTGAAGGCCCGCGAGCTCTCCGGCCGCGACGGGCTGCTGTTCCGCCGCAACAGCGTCAGCGGCGCGCTCGAGGCGCTCCCCCGCGACGGCGACTGGGGCGCGCTGAACGCGGCCCTGCACGCGAACTGAGCGCGCGCTTTATCGCGATAAAGCGCGCGCAGGTCCTACGCTCGCCGCACCTTCGAGGCGGAGGGACGCCATGGCCGGGACGCAGACCAAGATCCTGCTGGACGAGTCGCAGCTGCCGACGCAGTGGTACAACGTCGTCCCCGATCTGCCGAGCCCGCCGCCCCCGCCGCTGCACCCGGGGACGCTGCAGCCGGTCGGGCCGGACGACCTGGCGCCGCTGTTCCCGATGGACCTGATCCTCCAGGAGGTCACCGGGGAGCGGTACGTGGACATCCCCGGCGAGGTGCTCGACGTCTACAAGCTGTGGCGGCCGTCGCCGCTGTTCCGCGCGCACCGGCTGGAGAAGGCGCTCGGGACGCCGGCCCGGATCTACTACAAGTACGAGGGCGTCTCGCCGGCGGGGTCGCACAAGCCGAACACGGCCGTGCCGCAGGCCTTCTACAACGCCAAGGCCGGCGTTCGGAAGCTGACCACGGAGACCGGCGCCGGTCAGTGGGGGACGGCGCTCGCCTTCGCCAGCGCGCTGTTCGACCTCGAGTGCGAGATCTGGATGGTCGGCGCCTCCTACGACCAGAAGCCGTACCGGCGCACGATGATGCAGACCTACGGCGCGCAGGTGCACCGCTCGCCCTCCGACCTCACGCAGGCCGGCAAGACGATCCGCGCCGACAACCCCGACCACCCCGGCTCGCTGGGCATCGCGATCAGCGAGGCGGTGGAGGTCGCCGCGCAGGAGCCGGACACGCGCTATGCGCTGGGCAGCGTGCTCAACCACGTCCTGCTGCACCAGACGGTCATCGGCGAGGAGGCGCTGCTGCAGCTGGCCGCGGTCGGCGAGCAGCCGGACCTGATCGTCGGCTGCACCGGCGGCGGCTCCAACTTCGGCGGGATGGCGTTCCCGTTCCTGCGGGAGAAGCTGGCCGGCCGGATGGCGCCGACGATCCGGGCGGTCGAGCCGTCGTCCTGCCCGTCGCTGACCCGCGGCGTGTACGCGTACGACTTCGGCGACACGGCCGGCATGACGCCGCTGCTCAAGATGCACACCCTGGGCCACCGGTTCATCCCGGACCCGATCCACGCCGGCGGCCTGCGCTACCACGGGATGTCCCCGCTGCTCTCGCACATCTACGAGCTCGGGCTGATCGAGGCGATCGCCGTGCCGCAGACCGAGTGCTTCGGGGCCGCGCTGCGGTTCGCGAAGACCGAGGGGATCGTGCCGGCCCCGGAGCCGACGCACGCGCTGGCGGCGTGCATCCGCGAGGCGCTGGCCTGTAAGGAGTCCGGCGAGGAGAAGGTCATCCTCACGGCGCTGTGCGGGCACGGCCACTTCGACCTGGCCGCCTACGACGCCTACCTCTCCGGCCGCATGGTCGACGAGGAGGTCCCCGACGAGCGCTTCGCCGGCGCCCTCGCCGAGCTCCCGCAGGTCCCCGCCGGCGCCTGAACGGTGCTTTATCGCGACAAAGCACGCGTGCTTTGTCGCGATAAAGCACGCTAGGCCGAGGGGGCGGGTTGCTCGGCGGGGACGTCGAGGTGCTCGAGCAGGGCGACGACGAACTCCTGCGGCCGCTCCACGTGCGGCGAGTGGCCGACCTCGGGGAAGACGACCTCCCGGTAGGACCCGCCGGCGGCCGCGTACCGGTCGAGCACGGCGCGGGTCTGGGCGATCATCGGCTGCGGCGGGAACTCCTCCGCGCCCGGCCAGCCCGGGACGGCGCCGACCGAGCCGAGGAAGGCCAGGTCGAAGACCGACGTGTCGGAGACGATCTGGTCGGCGTCCCCGCGCAGCCACAGCACCGGCGGCTTCTCGGCCAGCTCCACGATGCCCGAGAGGTCGAAGACGGTCGGCGCCATCGTGTTGAGCACGCCCCGCTCCCCCGGCGCCGCGCCCGGCCAGCTGTCCACCACCTGCGCGTCGCCCGGGTAGTGGTCGGCGCCGCACCGGGTCGTGTTCATCGACGCGACGAAGATGTCCTCGAGCTGCGGGTCGATCGGCAGGGAGCCGGGCGCCACGTAGAACGTCCGCAGGATCGACCGGGGGCTGGTCGGGCTCGCGTCCGTGCTGTCCCCCGCCTCCAGCGCCGCGACGAACTCCGGGTTG
Organism: Geodermatophilus sp. SMS 5-13; assembly: GCF_059428245.1. Taxonomy (NCBI): domain Bacteria; kingdom Bacillati; phylum Actinomycetota; class Actinomycetes; order Geodermatophilales; family Geodermatophilaceae; genus Geodermatophilus; species Geodermatophilus sp. SMS 5-13. The sequence continues at coordinate 913,380 of NZ_CP165729.1, read as the reverse complement.
GCCGCGCCGCCGCCGGAGCCGCAGCCGGCCGGGTGCACGAGCCGTCCGTCCTCGCCCGCCGTCCCGCCGAAGCCGTACGGCGAGACCGGGGCCACCAGCGCCACCGAGGCGACCGTCGCCGGGTGGTCGAGCAGGTACTGGAGGACGACGCCCGCGCCCATGCTCCAGCCGACCAGGTGCACCCGGTCCAGGCCCAGGGTGTCGACGAGCGCGGCGACGTCGTCGGCCCAGTCGCGGACGCCGCGCCGGGCGTCGATCGGCAGCGGGTCGGTGCCGCCGTAGCCGCGCAGGTCGACGGCGAGCGCCCGCACCCGGCCGGTGTCGGCCAGCGCGAGCAGCGGCTGCTGCCAGAACAGCGAGGAGCTGACGTTGCCGTGGACGAAGAGGACCGCCTCCCCCGGACCGGAGAGCTCGGTGCCCTCGGCGGCGAGGACCTGCTGGGTCAGCCGGGGTGTCTCGACGCGGGTGGCGGTGATCCCGGGCAGCAGGTGGTCGGCCATGGCGGCTCCTCTTCTCGCAGGTCGGCGGCTCACCGTAACGATGACCGGCCCGCGGCGACAGCGACTCGTGTCCGGCACGACGTCCTCGGCTGACCGGGACTGACGGCCCCCGCACCTACAGTCGACGGTGATGAGCCCCGCACGCACGGTCGCCCGCCGGCCCGCAGCCCGGAGGACGACAGCGAGGCCCGGGGTCCGCCGCCGTCCGGTGCGCCGGCGATCGAAGGCATCGCGGTCGAAGGCATCGCGGTCGAAGGCATCGCGGTCGAAGGCATCGCGGTCGAAGGCGTCGCGGCTGAGCAAGCTGCGGCCGGCGCAGCTCTGGCCCGCGATCCTCGTGCTGCTCGTCGTCCTCGTCGGGTTGGCGTGGGACTCCGACGGGCAGGACGTCCCCGTGGCCACCGCCCAGTGCACCCTGCCGGCCACCGGCCTGACGCTGACCGGTGAGCAGATCGCCAACGCCCGGACCATCGCCCAGGTCGCCTACGACCGCGGGCTGCCCGAGCGGGCGGTGGTCATCGCGCTGGCGACGGCGATGCAGGAGTCGCGGCTGCGCAACCTCGACTACGGCGACCGCGACTCGCTCGGGCTGTTCCAGCAGCGGCCGTCGCAGGGCTGGGGCACGCCGGAGCAGGTGCAGGACCCCGCCTACGCGGCCGGGAAGTTCTACGACCACCTCGTGCAGATTCCTGATTGGCAGACCGGGGAACTCACCCGCATTGCCGACGGCGTTCAGCGCAGCGCGTTCCCCCTCGCCTACGCCAAGCACGAGGACATGGCCGTCGAGCTCGCGGCCGCGCTGGGCCACGACAACCTGCCCTGCGGCTGACCGACGCGGACGGGATGTGCGGTTACGCGGACAGGTCGGCGTCCAGCAGCCGCACTGCACCGGCACCGTCCCAGGCGGCGAGGCTCCCCGCCTCCCGGGCCAGGTCCTGTTCCGCGGTCGCGATCCTGAGCTCGAGGACGACGTCCTCGCCGCCCCGCCGCGCGGGACCCGTCGACAGCCGTCATCGCGGCGACCAACCCGGGCGGGACGACGCCCCCGCCGGTCACCTGCCCAGGCGCTCGACGGCCGCGTCGATCCGCTCGTCGGTGGCGGTCAGCGCCATGCGCACGTGCCTCGCGCCGGCCGCGCCGTAGAAGGTGCCGGGCGCCGCGACGATGCCCAGGCCGGCCAGCCAGTCGATCGTCGTCCAGCAGTCCTCGTCGCGGGTGACCCACAGGTACAGCCCGGCCTCGGAGTGGTCCACCCGGGAACCGGCCCGGCGGACGGCGGCCAGCAGCCGGGCCCGCCGCGCCCGGTAGCGCTCCTTCTGCTCCGCGACGTGCGCGTCGTCGGCCAGCGCGGCGGCCATCGCCTCCTGCACCGGCCCCGGGACGAGCAGCCCCAGGTGCCGGCGCACCTCCCAGACCCGCCGCACCAGCGCCGGGTCGCCCGACAGCAGCCCGCCGCGGTACCCCGCGGCGTTGGACTGCTTGGACAGCGAGTGCACGGCGAGCAGCCCGGCGTGGTCGTCGCCGGCGATCGACGGGTGCAGCAGCGACCGCGGCTCGACGTCCCAGCCGAGCGTCACGTAGCACTCGTCGGCCACGACCGGCACGCCGTGCGCGCGGCCCCAGGCGACCCAGGCGCGCAGCTGGTCGTCGGTCAGCACGCGGCCGTGCGGGTTGCCCGGCGAGTTGAGCCAGACGAGCACGACGCCGGTCGCGTCGTCCGGCGGCAGGTCGGTCCGGTGCGCGGCCAGCCCGGAGAGCACCGCGCCCACCTCGTAGGTCGGGTAGGCGACCTCCGGGATCAGCACCGTCCCGCTGCCGGACAGCCCCAGCAGCGTGGGCAGCAGCGCGACCAGCTCCTTGGAGCCGATCGTCGGGACGATCGAGGGATCGGGGCCGTGCGGGTCGGCGATCTGCACGCCGAGCCGCCGGCGCAGCCAGTCCGCCGCCGCCGTCCGCAGCGCCGTCGTGCCCAGCGCCGTCGGGTAGCCGGGCGAGTTCGCGCCGGCGGCCAGGGCCCGGGCCAGCACCGCGGGCGTGTCGTCGACCGGGGTGCCGATCGACAGGTCGACCACCCCACCCGGGTGCCGGGCCGCGCGGGCCCGCGCCTCGGTCAGGGCGTCCCAGGGGAAGTCGGGCAGCCGCCGCGCGGCCGCGCCGGCTTCAGCGGTGGTCAGTGCTCCTCGCCCTGCGGCGGCAGCGCCGCCACCAGCGGGTGGTCCTTGGCGATCTTGCCGGTCTTGGCGGCGCCGCCGGGGCTGCCCAGGTCGGAGAAGAACTCCACGTTGGCGTTGTAGAAGTCCTTCCACTTGTCCGGGACGTCGTCCTCGTAGTAGATGGCCTCCACAGGGCAGACCGGCTCGCAGGCGCCGCAGTCCACGCACTCGTCGGGGTGGATGTAGAGCATCCGGTCGCCTTCGTAGATGCAGTCCACCGGGCACTCGTCGATGCAGGCCTTGTCGAGGACGTCGACACAGGGCTGAGTGATGACGTAGGTCACGGTGGTTCCCTCCCGGGACGCGCGGGCAGCGACCGCCGGCCGCAGCCGCGATCAGGTTTGTCGCGGCAATAAGTATCACCTGCCGCGGACGGGCGAGCGCGACGCCCTCCCCCCGGGCCGGCTCTCCCCCGGAGGGGTGGTGCCGGGAGAACCGGCTCAAGCACCGCGGGCCGGTGCCGATCTCGCCAGCGTGACATCGGTCCAGGCTCGGCGGGCAGTGGGGACGCGGCCGCGCATCCCCGCGCCGCGCCCCGGCCTGCCGCCGCACCGGCCGTCCGGGCCCACCCCGCCCTACGACGCCCAGGCGGCGCTCGACCACGAGCTCGACCGGCTGAGGAGAGCGCTCGGCGCCTCCCGCGTCACGGTCTGGGTGCACGAGGCGACCACCGGCACGGCCGCTCCGTACCGCCTGTCGGTCTGCACCGGTGCCGACGTGGCCGACGACCCGCTGCTCCGGAACCCGGTCACGGTGTCGCGCTCGCCGTTCGTCTCCGCGGTGATCGACGGCCGCCGGCCGGTCGTCGTCCGCGCGGACGGTCGCCGGGCCGCCGACAGGGAGGCCGCCCGCCACGGCATCCGGTCCGCGCACGGCGAGCCGCTGATCCGCGACGGCGAGGTGGTCGGCGTCCTCACGATCGAGCCGGCCGCGGCTGCCTCTCCCACTCCCCTGCGCCAGGCCGTGCCGGGCATCGCGCTGGCCCTGACCGAGGCCTGGCGGCGGCGCACCGAGCGCCGCCGGCTGGACTCCGCCGAGGTCCTCCTCGGCCTGGTCGAGCGGGCCCACCAGGCGGACTCGATCGAGGACGTGCTGTCCGTCGCCTGCCGTCAGCTCGCCGAGCTCGGCGAGGTCGAGCGCGCCTGCGTCTTCCTGCTCGAGGACGGCCGGCTGGTCCCCCGCATGGCCGGCTACGCCGACGGTCGGCGGGACGAGGCGGAGTGGCAGACCTTCCGCACCGCCGCGGCTGCGCTGCCGCTGGCCGAGACCGTGCTGCGCAGCGGCGAGCCGACCGCCGCCGACCGCGACTCCGAGCTGCTCGCCGGGTGGTGGGCCGACACCTTCGACATCGCCTCCGCGCTCGCCGTGCCGCTGGGCCGCGCGCCCGACGTGGCCGGCGTCCTCACCCTGGACAGTCCCCGGCTGCGCCCCTTCTCCGAGGAGGTGCGCCGGATGGCCTCGGCCGCCGGCGCCTACCTCGGCGGCGTCCTCGAACAGGTCCGCACCAGCCGGTCCCGCACGGCCTCGCTGGCCACCGCCGAGGTGGTCCGCCAGCTCCTGGTCGACGGCGCGCACGCCACGAGCGTGCCGGAGGCCGCCGAGGTGCTGGCCCGGGCCGTCCAGGGGCTGGTGGGCACCGAGCGCAGCGCCGCCTACAAGGTCGACGCCGACGGCCTGATCGAGGACGTGCGCCACCTGGGCTGGCCCGACGCGCACAAGGAGGTCATCCGGCAGCGGGTGATCGGCAGCCCGGCGGCCGACGTCAAGCTCTGGCGGCACACCGTCGAGGAGCGGCTGCCGGTGTTCGTCGAGGACGCCGCGGCCAGCGACCTCATCGACCCCCGGCTGGCCGAGGCGCTGGACCTGAGGTCCTACGTGAGCATCCCGCTGCTGGCCGGCGACCGGCTCATGGGCCTGATCGTCACCGGCTCGACCACGGCGACGGGCACCTGGTCGCCGGAGCTCCGCGAGGCCGTCCGCCAGGTGACCCTCGAGGGCGCGCTGGTCGTGGAGAACGCGGTGCTGCGCGCGGTCGAGCGGCTGCGCCTGAAGCAGCTGGCCGACGAGGCGCACCACGACCCCCTGACCGGCCTGCCCAACCGCCGGAAGTTCATCGAGGAGCTGGAGCGCACCGTCTACGACGACGCGGCCCGCAGCTGCGCCGTCCTCATGGTCGACCTCGACCGCTTCAAGGAGATCAACGACAGCTTCGGGCACAGCGTCGGCGACGACCTGCTGTGCCTCGTCGGCCCGCGGCTGGAGAAGGCGCTGCAGCCCGGTGACCTGCTCGCCCGCATGGGTGGGGACGAGTTCGCCGTCCTCTTGCCGGACGCCGACAGCGCCCGGGCGCACGAGGTCGCCCACCGGCTCGGTGCCGCGCTGCGCGACGCCTTCGTCCTCGACGGGATGTCGCTGCACATCGACGCGAGCATCGGCATCGCGCTCTGCCCGGACCACGGCCGCGACCGGTCCCTGCTGCTGGCCCGCGCCGACACCGCCATGTACGCGGCCAAGCGCGACCGGCACGGCTTCGAGCTCTGGGCGCCCGACCGCACCCCGGACTCCCGCAACCGGCTCGAGACGCTGGAGCAGCTCCGGTCGGCGCTCGACACCGAGGAGCTGGTCCCCCACTACCAGCCCAAACTGGACCTGCGCACCGGCGCGGTGATCGGCGTCGAGGCGCTGGTGCGCTGGCAGCACCCGCGGCGCGGGCTGCTCACCCCCGACGTCTTCCTGCCCCTGGCCGAGCAGGCCGGGCTGATGCGCCGGCTCGCGCTGCGGGTCCTGGAGCGCTCCCTGTCGGACCTGCGGTCGTGGCGCGCGGCCGGCCACGAGCTGTCGGTCGCGGTCAACCTGTCGGTCTCCAACCTGCAGGACGTCGCCCTGCCCGACCAGGTGGCGATGCTCCTCGACAGCCTCGACGTCCCGGCCGAGGCGCTGACGCTGGAGATCACCGAGGACGTCCTCATGGCCGATGCCGCCCGCACCCAGCAGGTGCTCGACGGCCTGCGCCGGCTCGGTGTGCGGCTGTCCATCGACGACTACGGCACCGGCTACAGCTCGCTGGCCTACCTGCGGGCGCTGCCGGTCCACGAGCTCAAGCTCGACCGCAGCTTCGTCCGCAACCTCACCTCGGACCCGCGGGCGGCGGCGATCGTCCGCAGCACGCTGCAACTGTCCCGCGACCTCGGGATGACCATGGTCGTCGAGGGCGTGGAGGACGCCGACGCGCTCGCCGCGCTGTGCGCCTGGAACTGCGACATCGCGCAGGGCTTCCACGTGGCCCGGCCGATGCCCGCCGAGCAGTTCCTCGACTGGCTGACCGCCCGGTCCCTGCCGGCCGACCTGCACCGCTGAGGCACCATCCCCTCGTGCCGTCCGTCGGAGAGCTCGAGCGGATCTCCGCGGAGAGCTGGCGAGGTCTGGAGCAGCAGCGCTACGGCGACTGGCTGCTGCGCGCCGGCGGCGGCTTCACCGGCCGGGCGAACTCGGTGCTCGTCACCGGTGCGCCGCCGACCGCGCTGCCCGACGCGGTGGCCTCCGTGACCCGCTGGTACAGCGAGCGCGGGCTGCGGCCGCGCGCGCAGGTGCCGCTACCGGGAGCCGAGGCGGCCGATGCCGCGTTCGCCGCCGTGGGATGGTCCCGCGACGAGGACGTGCTGGTGCTGACCGCGCCGCTGGCCGGTTGGCCCGCGCCGGCGGTCGCCGTCGACCTGGCGCCCGAGCCGGACGACGCCTGGCTGACCGGCTACCGCTACCGCGGCTCGGCGCTGCCGCCGGTCGCCCGGGACGTGCTGCTCGCCGCGGAGGAACCGGCGTTCGCCGCCGTCCGCCTGGCTGCTCCGCCGGCGCCGCCGGCCGCCGTCGCCCGCGGCGTCGTCGTCGACGGCTGGCTCGTGGTGACCGCCGTGACCGTCGACGAGCGGCACCGCCGCCGCGGCCTGGCGACGGCGGTGATGGCCGCCCTCGCCGGGTGGGCGGCCGCGCGCGGCGGGCACTCGTGCCTGCTGCAGGTCACGACCTCGAACGCGCCGGCCCTGGCGCTCTACGACCGGCTCGGGTTCAGCGAGCACCACCGCTACCACTACCGGCTGGCGCCGTTGCCGTCCTGAACCGGCCGTGGCCGCGGCGCGGCCAGCACCCTGCCGACCGCGAACGCCGCCGCGACCACGCCGAGCCCCAGGAACGCCAGGCCGACGTACCCCAGCGCACCGGTCCCGACGACGACCAGGTCGCCCTCCGGGCGGCGCCGGGTCGCGGCGATCGCCACGGCCACCCACGCCAGGGCGGGCAGGACGGCGACCACGCGGGACCCCGACCAGCGGTACGCGGTGCGGACCACCAGCAGGTTGCCCACGACCGCGGCCGGCACCGAGACCGGGACCAGCACGCCGCCGACCCGCAAGGGCAGCCAGAACACCTCGACCAGAGCCAGCCAGGTGCCGACGACGAGGGCCGCGACGCCCCAGCCGGCGAGCCTGAGCAGCCTCATCCGGTCAGGCCGGCGAACAGGTCGTCCTCCCAGCCCTGCTCCCCCGGGCCGGCCGGGCCGCGCTCCCCCCGGACGAGCCGGTAGTACTCGGTGCCCAGCACCTCCTGGCCGAGGTTGTTGGACAGCGCGAAGAACGGCCCGTCGACGGTGATCTGGGTGGGGTGGGCGCGCAGGGCGGCGTCCTTGCGGCCCGCGTAGGCGCGGGCGTCGACGGCGGCGGTGATCGCCTCGTCGGAGACGACGAAGTCGACCTCCTCGATGTCGCCGAGGCCCTCGAACGGCGACGCCTCGCCGAGCGCGGCCATCGCCTCGATCCCCTTGCGCACCACCGAGCGGGGCAGGGCGCACCAGTAGACCTTGGCCACCTGCCACGGCTCGCCGAGCTCGGGGTGGAACGCCGGGTCCGCGGCGGCCTCGACCGCGCGCATCGCGACCCGGTGCGCCTGGATGTGGTCGGGGTGGCCGTAGCCGCCGTTCTCGTCGTAGGTGACGAGGACCTGCGGGCGCACCTCGCGGACGACGGCCACCGCGTGCGCCGCCGCCTCCTCGAGGTCGGCGTTCCAGAAGGCGCGCGGGTGCTGGTTGGCCGGCGTCCCCATCATCCCGGAGTCGCGGTAGCGGCCCGCCCCGCCCAGCCAGCGGTGGTCGGTCACGCCGAGCTCGGCCATCGCGGCGGAGAGCTCGCCGATCCGGTACCCGCCGAGCTGGTCGGCCTGGTCGGCAGCCAGCTGCGCCAGCTCGGGGACCAGCACCTCCCCCTCCTCACCCAGCGTGCAGGTGAGCAGGGTGACGCCGACGCCCTCGTCGACGTAGCGAGCCATGGTGGCGCCGTTGTTGATCGACTCGTCGTCCGGATGGGCGTGCACGAGGAGGATCCGCCGGTCTGAGATCACGCCGGCCATCTTGCTATGACACTGCGACCCTCCGGGTCGCAACCGCGGCCACGTGCCGTCCCCGGGTCGTGCGGAGCGCACCCCTCGAACCCGGCGGAAGCCCTCCGGGCCTCGCGCCGGGTCCGACGCGTCTCACAGGACCGTGAGGGTCGCCGCTCTCACAGGACCTTGATCGCCTCCGCGTAGTGGCAGGCGTTGGGGTGGCCGGCGCCGCGGTCCTCGAGCGCGGGCTCCTGGTTGATGCACAGCTCCCGCTCGCTGTCGCTGAGCACGTTGGCGAACTTCTGGCAGCGGGTGCGGAACCGGCAGCCGGACGGCGGGTTCGCCGGGCTGGGGACGTCGCCGCTGATGATGATCCGCTGGCGCTCCCGCTCACGGCGGGGGTCGGGCAGCGGGATCGCCGAGAGCAGCGCCTGCGTGTACGGGTGGGCCGGCCGCTCGAACAGCTCGTCCCGGCCGGCCACCTCGATGATCTTGCCGAGGTACATGACCGCGATCCGGTCGGAGATGTGCCGGACCACCGACAGGTCGTGCGCGATGAACAGGTAGGACAGGCCCAACTGGTCCCGGAGGTCCTCGAGCAGGTTGATGACGCCGGCCTGGATCGACACGTCGAGCGCGGAGACCGGCTCGTCGAGCACCAGCAGCTTCGGCTCGAGGGCCAGCGCCCGCGCGATGCCGATGCGTTGCCGCTGGCCGCCGGAGAACTCGGCCGGGTAGCGGTTGGTGTGCTCGGGGTTGAGGCCGACCTGCTCCACCAGCTGGCGCACCCGCTCGCGCAGCTCCTGGTCGTTCTTCGTGAGCCCGTGGATGATCAGCGGCTCGGCGACGATGTCGAACACCGGCAGCCGCGGGTTCAGTGAGGCGTACGGGTCCTGGAAGACGATCTGGATGTCACGCCGCAGCGGCCGCATCTCCTTGCGGCCCAGCCCCACGAGCTCGCGGCCCTCGAACTTCACCGAGCCGCCGGTGGCCGGCTGCAGGTTGAGGATCGCGCGGCCGGTCGTGGACTTGCCGCAACCGGACTCGCCGACCAGCCCGAGCACCTCACCGGGGTAGAGGTCGAGGTCCAGCCCGTCGACGGCGCGCACCGCCCCGACGGTGCGCTTGATCAGGCCGCCGCCCTTGATCGGGAAGTGCTTCTCCAGCCCGCGCACCGACAGGATCGGCTGGCCGTTGCTGTGCGGGGCAGCGGCGCGGTCTGCGGTGGGGGCACTCACGACTGGGTTCCCTTCGGGCTGACCACCGTGCCGGTCTCGTCGTCGGCGGCGGCGGTGGGCCCGGTCTGGTCGTCCGGCGGCGTGGTCCGGACGTCGGTGTCGCGGCCGCCCTCCGGCGCCGTCGTCGCCGCCTCGACCGGGTAGGCGTCGTCCCCGAGCAGCGTGTCGGCGCTGGTCTCGTCGAAGACCTCGGCGGCGTGGCCGTGCGCCTGCTCGACGATCTCGGTGCGGATGCACGCCGCGGTGTGCCCGCGGCCGACGTCGAACAGCGGCGGCTCGGCGGCGTCGCACTCGGGGATGTGCAGCGGGCAGCGGGGCGCGAACGGGCACCCCGGCGGCATGTTCACCAGGGACGGCGGCGAACCGACGATCGGGGTCAGCCGCTCCCGGCCCGTGCTGTCCAGGCGGGGCAGCGAGCCCAGCAGGCCGAGCGTGTACGGCATCCGCGGCTCGTAGTAGATCTCCTCCACGGTGCCGATCTCCACCGGCCGGCCGGCGTACATGACCAGCACGCGGTCGGCGACCCCGGCGACGACGCCGAGGTCGTGGGTGATCAGCACCATCGCGGCGCCGGTCTCCTCCAGCGCGGTGTCGAGCACCTCGAGGATCTGCGCCTGCACCGTCACGTCGAGCGCCGTCGTCGGCTCGTCGGCGATGATCACGTCCGGCTCGTTGGCCATCGCGATCGCGATCACGACGCGCTGGCGCATGCCGCCGGAGAACTCGTGCGGGAAGGACCGGATCCGGGCGGCGGCGTTCGGGATGCCGACCAGCTCGAGCAGCTCGACCGAGCGGGCCTCCGCCGCCTTGCGGGAGAGCCGCTTGTCGTGGACCCGCAGCGTCTCCTCGATCTGGTAGCCGACGCGGTACACCGGGTCCAGCGACGTCATCGGGTCCTGGAAGATCATCGAGACGCCCTTGCCGCGTACTCGCGACATCGCGGGGTCGGCCTGGCCGAGCAGCTCCTGGCCGCGGTAGCGCACCGAGCCGGTGATCTGCGCCGACGCCGGCAGCAGGCCCATGACGGCCAGCGACGTCACCGACTTGCCGGAGCCGGACTCGCCGACGATGCCGAGCACCTCGCCGGAGCGCAGCGTGTAGTCGACGCCGCGGACCGCGTGCACCAGGCCGTCCTGCGTCGGGAAGCTGACCCGCAGGTCGTTGACCTCCAGCAGCGGTGCGCTCGGGTCGAATCCGGGCAGGCTGTGCGCCCGCTCGGGCTGGAGGGTGCCGGTCGAGGTGGCACCCGCCGGGGCGGTGGTCATGGAGCCCCTTTCTCAGGCCCGCACGCGGCGGTTGCTCGGGTCGAAGGCGTCACGGATGCCGTCGCCGATCAGGTTGATCGACAGCACGATGATCAGCAGCGTGATGCCCGGGAAGTAGAACAGCCAGGGTCGCGTGCTCGCGGCCTGGACGCCGTCGGACACCAACCGGCCGAGGGAGGTCTGGTTGGCCCCGTTGACGCCGAAGCCGAGGTAGGTCAGCGACGCCTCCAGGATGATCGCGGTCGCCGCGGCCAGCGTCGTCCACACGATCAGCGACCCCAGGGCGTTCGGGATCAGGTGCTTGAAGATGATCCGGGAGCTGGACGCGCCCAGCGCGTGCGCCGCCTCGACGTACTCCTTCTCGCGCAGCGAGAGGAACTGGCTGCGGACGATCCGGGCGAGGTCAAGCCAGCCGAACAGGCCCAGGATGATGCCGACGCCCAGCGGCGTGCGCGCGCCCGGGAAGTTGCTGGCCACGACCAGCAGGACGACCAGCAGCGGCACGGTGAGGATCAGGTCGACGAACCGCATGAGCACACTGTCGACCCAGCGGCCGAAGTAGCCCGACAGCGCGCCGACCAGGACGCCGAGCGGCAGGGCGATCACCACGAAGAGCAGCACGATGAACATCGACCGCTGCACGCCCTGCATGAGTCCGGCGAGGACGTCGCGGCCGATCTCGTCGCTGCCCATGATGTAGCCGGCGGTGCCGGGCGGGACCGACTGCGCGTCGCGGTTCTGCGTCGCGTAGTCGACGCCGTGGATCACCGGGCCGAGGAACCCGAACAGCAGCATGATCACGAAGATCACGAGGCCGGTCATGCCGACCTTGTTGTGCAGGAAGTGGCGGATGACCTGCTGGCGCTGGCTGCGCGCCTGGACGGTGAACTCGCGGTCGACGCCGCCGGTCGGCGGGGTGCCGGCCTCGGCAGGCAGGGCCTGCGTGGCGGTGCTGGCCTGGGTGGTGGCCATGTCTCTCTTCTCTCTCGCGTGACCGGGCCGGTCAGGCCAGGCGGATCCGCGGATCGAGGACCGCGTAGAGGATGTCGGCGATCAGGTTGAACAGGACGATCACGGTGGCACTGACGATCAGCCAGCCCAGCACGACGTTGATGTCGTTGTTGGCGATGCCGTCCTCGAGCAGGTAGCGCCCCATCCCGTTCCAGACGAACACCCGCTCGGTGATGACCGCGGAGCCGAAGAGCGTGCCGATGCCGAGGGCGACCACGGTGGTCAGCGGGATCAGCGCGTTGCGCAGGCCGTGGCGGTACACGGTGCGCCGGTAGGTCAGGCCCTTGGCCCGCGCCAGGCGCATGTAGTCCGAGCCCAGGACGTCGAGCATCGACGCGCGCTGGAACCGGCTCCACGCAGCGAACGTCAGCAACGCGAGGCTCAGCGTCGGCAGCACGAGGTGCCCGAGCCGGTCGGTGAAGATCTCCCAGTCGCTGGTCGCGAACTGCTGGATGCCCGGTGTCTCCTCGCCGATCGTGTAGAGCACCTGCTGGCCGAACAACTGGTTGATCTTCACCGCCAGGAACTCCTTGAGCAGCGCGGCGAACCAGAAGGTCGGCAGCGCGATCAGGATGTAGGCGATGAAGGTGAAGACGTAGTCCGAGGGCTTGTACTGCCGCACGGCGCCGATGACGCCGACGATGACGGCCAGCAGGACGGCGAGGATCACGGCCGCGAGCATCATGCGGCTCGTCACGCCGGCCCGGGTGATCAGTTCGTCCCCGACGGGGGTGCCGTTCACGCTCGTGCCGAAGTCGCCGGTGACGACGCCGCGCAGCCAGTCCCAGTAGCGGACGAAGAACGGGTCGTTGAGACCCAGCTGGTTGGCGACGTTGTCCAGGAACTCCTGCGAGGGCGGCGGCTGCCGCTGGCGGTACTTCGACAGCGGGTCGAAGCTCGCCGCACACAGGGCGAAGACCAGGAGAGAGCTGGCCAGCAACACGAAGACGGATCCGATGATCCGTCGGATCGTGAAGAAGAACATCAGCGCACCTTACGTCGGGGGGGCGAACGTCCTCCGCGGATAGGTTCCCACCCCGGAGGTACCCCTGCAGATCGCGCGCGAGACCGGAGAAGTTCGCGCATCGAGGCGGAATCCGGGCCCTCGCACACCCCTGCCACAGCGGGGACGCGGAGGGAAGTGGGCAGACCGCGGCCCCCGGGGCGGAGCGCTCCGGGGGCCGCGGACGTGCTGGCTGCCGGACGGGCCGGCGGGGGTGGTCGAGCGCGCCGGCAGCGCGCCCGGCCACCTCATGTCACTGGGCCAGCGCCCACTTCTCCGCGTTCCAGAGCGGACCCGCCTGGCTGGCGTTGTCCTCGACGTTCTGGATCGTGTTCTGGTACGCGATGAAGGTCGGCTTCTGGTACAGCGGCAGGGTCGCCATCTGGTCCCACAGGGCCGTGTCGACCTGGTTCGCGAGGTCGGCGGACTTGTCGGGGTCGGGCTCCGACACCATCTGCGCCAGCAGCGTGTCGATCTCCGGGGTACCGGTCCGGGTGTAGTTCTGGCCCAGACCGTTGGCCGGCGAGTAGTAGATCGACTGGTTGCTGCCCACGAACGGGGAGGACACCCAGGCGAACAGCGCGGCCTGGAAGCCGCCGGCCACGAGGCTGGTCGGCTTGTCGACGTCGGCGAAGATGTCCGGGTTCGCGTTGAACGTGGCCTCGATGCCCGCCTTCTTGAGCTGCGGGATCATGACCTCGATCGTGGTCTGCCGGAGCGGGTTGTTCGCCGTGGTGTCGATCTGGATCTTCAGCGGCCCGCGCTGCGGGTGGGTGTAGATGCCGTCCGGGCCGAGCGTGTAGCCGGACTGCTCCAGGAGCGCCTTGGCCTGGTCGGTGTTCTGCTCCTTGTACTCCTCGGGAGCGTTGTCCTTGTACTGCGGCTGGTTGTTCACGTACAGCCGGTTGTCGAGGACCTGCGCGTCAGAGGAGAACTGGGCGACCGTCTGGTCGACGATCTCCTGCCGGTCGAGCGCCATCGCGAACGCCTTGCGGACGTTCGGGTCGGCCAGGTGCACGTCCTGGGTGTTGAAGTCCAGGTGCTCGAACGACAGACCGAAGGTGATGGTGCTGGTGACGTTCGGCTTCAGCCCGTCCACCTGGTCGACCAGGTCCAGCTGCGGCTGGGGGTAGATGACCCCGAGCTCCTGGTTCTGCAGACCCTGGACGGCGGTCGTGGGGTCGTTGCCGATGTTCTGGATGACCAGCTGGTCGAGGCTCGCCTTGTCGCCCCACCACTTCGGGTTCGGGGTCAGGACGACGACCTGGGCACCGGCGTCGATGTTCTTCTTCAGCAGCTGGAAGGGGCCGCCCGAGATGTCGCTGGGCAGGCCGTCGGTCACCGGCCAGCCGGCCGTCTCGGTCTCGCACTGCTTGACCGGGTCGGGGTCGGCCATCAGGTGCGCCGGGAGCAGCCCGGTGAAGAGGGCCTTCCAGTCGGCGTACGGCTCGGCGTAGGTGACGGTCACCGTCTTGCCGTCGTCCGAACCCTCGACCGAGGCGATGTTGGCGTAGCCGTTCGTCGACAGCAGCGAGGCGCAACCACCGTCGGCCGGGTCGGCGCTGCGCTGCGCGTTCCAGCTGTAGATGAAGTCGTCCGCGCTGATCGGCGTCCCGTCGCTCCAGACCGCGTCCGGGTTGATCTTGTACGTGTTGACCTGCGTCCCGCCGGTCGTGTCGAGCGTCGGCTCCTCGGCGAGGACGTTCCGGTCCCACTCCACCGAGAAGTCGGGCTGGACGTTGTAGGTCGACGGCAGGATGCGGGCGAGGATGTTGAACGTCGACGTCGCGTTGCCGGCAGAGATGTACGGGTAGAGGTTCTCCGGAAAGTCGGTGGACTCGCCGTAGATGACTCGGCCGCCCTGGGCCGAGCCACCCTCGTCCCCGCCGCCGCTGCCACCCCCACAGGCGGTCAGCGCCATCGCACCGGCGATGCCGGTGGCAATGAGCGCGGCGTAGCGCTTGCTCAACTTCACGTGCAATGCCTCCCTCGTCCCGCGCGCGCGGGGGGAACGGACTGGTCGGCCAGTCGCCGGGCCACGAGTACCCGGCGCTGACTCACTCGAAAGGCGCGCCGAGCAGGCAGAGGCCTGCTCCGCACGTCGGGGCGACCCTAGGCACGGCCTCGACGGAGCGTCCACGTCCGACACCGATTTGTGACCTGCACCCACAATCCGCCCCGCCTGCCTCAACTTCCGCTCGTGTCACGGGCGTGGAACGAGACCACTTCCTGCGCACACCCCCCAGCTCCGCAGACCTTTCAGCAGATCGCGGCGGCGGCTGCGTGTGTCGGCGCCGGATCGGGCGGGTAGCACAACGGCTCCGGCGGATCAGAGGAGGTCTCATCCGATGAGCGACAAGATCGAGAACAAGGCGCAGGAACTGGCCGGCCGGGCGAAGTCCGCAGCCGGCGCAGCCACCAACGACCGCGACCTTCAGGCCGAGGGCGAGAAGGACAAGACGGCCGGCAGCCTCAAGCAGGCCGGCGAAAAGGTGAAGGACGCCTTCAAGTAGGCCCTCGTCACTGACGAGCACGCGGAGGGCGCCGGTCCCGACCATGGGGGCCGGCGCCCTTTTCGGGCTATCCCCTGGGGTTTATCGCGATCAAGTACGCGCACTTTGTCGCGATCAAGTCCGGCTGAATCACCCGGGCGCGGACTCGGCGAGGAGAGCCCGGATCCGCGCGACGACGTCGTCCAGGTCTCTCAAGTCGGACGAACTGAGCCGCAGCACCCGCCAGCCCGCCGCGACGAGGTGCTCGTAGCGCGCGTCGTCCCTGCGGATCTGCAACTCGTCGAAGTGGTAGGCACCCTCGTACTCGACGATCACCTTCGCCTCGGGCCAGGCCAGGTCGACCTTGCCGAAGAAGACGCCGTCCTCGTACACGTGGAACTGCGGCACGGGGTGCGGCAGGCCCGCGAGATGGCAGGCGACGCGCACCTTCGACTCGGGCGGGCTCATCGCCCTGCCGTCCACCAGCGGAAGGACGGCCTGCGCCCTCTTGCTGCGCCACTGCCCGCGCCGTGTCGTGAACTCCAGCGCCAGCAGCGATTCGCTCAATTCGCCGTCGTTGAGCTGCGCATCCCGGAGCATTCCGTCGAGCATCGCCACCGCCGTCAGCGTGGTCTCCAGCGTGGCGACCTCCCACGCGGTACGCCGCGCGGTGGTGAGCCGGACGTCGTCGTCGCTGGTCCACAACTCATGCGGCCGAAGGTCCGTCCGGTGCACCTGAACGCCACGCGGTCCCGTCCAGCGGCAGTCACGGGGGACGACGACCAGGACCGGATCCGTCGCGGTGCTGAACGGCGCGCCGAACCAGGCGGCAGCCGACCGGCCGCCGATGGCGGCTTCGGGCGGCATGAGCAGGGCGGCGGCACGCGCCCTGAGCCGGTGGTCCTGGACCCCACCGGCCTCCGCGTACACGTTGTGCAGCAGGCGGCGGAACAGCCCGGAGTCCAACTGCCGCTTCGTGAACAGCCCCTCGGCCACGGCATGTGATCCGAGGAAAGGGCCTCCGTTGTAGTGGCGCGTCACCGCGGCACTGTGGCGCAACCCGGCGGCGCAACGATCGCGTCGTCCACAGGCGTGCTTTATCGCGATAAAGCACGCGCGCTTTATCGCGCGAAAGTGCCGTCAGGGGTGGGTGAGGAGGGACTTGACGGCGGGGAGGAGGGGGCGGTCGGCGGGGATCCACTCGAGGTCGTCGAGCTCGTCGGCGCGCACCCAGCGCAGCTCGGCGTGCTCGCGGGCCACCAGCTCTCCCCCGGCCAGCCGCGCCCACCAGACCCGCAGCGTGGAGGCGCCCGGTTCGCCGCCCGCGACGACGCCGTCCAGCAGCACCTCGCCGACGAACGCCTGAGGGACGACGTCGACGCCGAGCTCCTCGCCGATCTCGCGCACCAGCGCGGACAGGTCCGACTCCCCCGGCTCCACCTTGCCGCCCGGGAACTCCCAGCAGCCGTCGTACGGGCCGCCGGACCGCTGGGCGACGAGCACGCGGTCACCCTCCACGACCGCGGCACCGACCACCTGCACCACCTCGAGCGCGCGCCGTGCCGCGGCGGCCGCGTACAGGTCCAGGTGGGCCTGCATCGCCCGCAGGATCCGCCGGCGCAGCACCAGCTGGTCGACCAGCCCGCCGAGCGGTCCGCGCAGGCCGGTCTCCCAGTCCACCTGCTCGTCGACGAGCGTGCCGGCGCCGGTCGCGGAGAACCGCCGGGAGTGCGTCAGCCAGCCCCGCCCGCGCCGGACGGCGTAGACGTCGCGCTCCGGCCGGACCGACACGACCTCCTCGAGCGGGTCCGTCCAGGGCCGGCCGAGGGTGCGCGCCACGTCGAATGCGACGGTCAGCGGCGCCTCCACCAGAGTGGTGAAACGCAGCTGGAACACGGATGCACCTTCCCAGACAGGGCAGGATGGACCCGCAGCACCCGGGAGAAGGAGCACCGTGCGCATCACCGCCCGCGTCGACTACGCCGTCCGCGCCGCCCTCGAGCTGGCGGCGGTCGCACCCGACGCGCTGACGTGCGACCGGATCGCTACGGCGCAGAACATCCCGAACCGCTTCCTCCAGGCGATCCTCGGCGACCTGCAGCACGCCCGGCTGGTGACCAGCCAGCGCGGGCGCGAGGGCGGGTACCGGCTGGCGTTGCCGCCGGAGGAGATCTCCGTCGCCCGGGTCATGCGGGTGGAGCAGGGCTTCCTCGCCGACGTCCACGGGCAGCGACCGGAGGACGTCGAGTACCCCGGCGCGGCGGCGCCGCTGGCCCAGGTCTGGGTCGCCGCGCGGGAGGCCTACCGGCGGGTGCTCGACGAGGTCACGCTCGCCGACGTCGTCGCCGACAAGTTCCCCTCCCACGTCGCCGAGCTGATCGCGATGGAGAGCGCCTGGCGCTCGTTCGGCGACGCCGGCACCGGCTGACCGGCGGTTCCGGACCCTCAGGAACACTGGGCGCCATGTCCGACGGCGTCACCGTGTTCCTCACCGGCCTGTCCGGGGCCGGCAAGTCCACCATCGCCGACGCCCTCGTAGCGGATCTCGAGTCCGACGGCGTCCCGGTGACCGTGCTCGACGGCGACGTCGTCCGGACCCACCTGTCCAGCGAGCTGACCTTCTCCCGCGAGGACCGCGACCTCAACATCCGCCGCATCGGCTTCGTCGCCGGTGAGGTGGTCAAGCACGGCGGCACGGTCGTCGTCGCGGCGATCGCCCCCTACGAGCAGGCCCGCGAGGACGCGCGGAAGCTGGTCGAGCAGCACGGCCGGTTCGTCCTGGTGCACCTGTCGACCCCGCTCGAGGTCTGCGAGCAGCGCGACGTCAAGGGCCTCTACGCCAAGGCCCGCGCCGGCGAGCTGCCCGCCTTCACCGGGGTCAGCGACCCCTACGAGCCCCCGGCCCGCGCGGAGGTCACCATCGACACGTCGGTCATCCCGCTCGAGGAGTCGGTCGCCCGCATCCGGGCGGCGATGAACGGCGGAGTGAGCTGAACCACTCCGGCTGTGTTGCGCGAGTGTGACACCATGGAGCGCATGACGGACCGTGGCGCTCTGCTCGTCGCGCGTCTGCACATCGACTTGGCGCTCGTCTCCAGCGCCGTGTGTCGCGCTCCGCGCTGACACCGGTCCCCTCGCGCGACGCTGCGCACCCCGATCTGGCCCAAGCGCACCTCCCCGCCCGGGTTGCTGCCCCGTGCGCGGACGGCGCAGGAAGAAGTCCGACGTGACCACCCCACCCCGCACCAGCACCCGGCCCAAGCGCGGCGAGGGTCAGTGGGCCCTCGGCTACCGCGAACCGCTCAACCCCAACGAGCGGGTCAAGAAGGACTCCGACGGCCTCGACGTCCGCCAGCGGATCCTCGACATCTACGCGCACACCGGGTTCGACGGCATCGACCCGACCGACCTGCGCGGCCGGTTCCGCTGGATGGGCCTCTACACCCAGCGCGCCCAGGGCATCCCCGGCGGGAAGACGGCGACGCTCGAGCCGGAGGAGCTCGAGGACTCCTTCTTCATGATGCGGGTGCGCACCGACGGCGGCGCACTCTCGTCCGAGCAGCTGCGCACGGTCGCCGACATCAGCACGGAGTTCGGCCGCGACATCGCCGACGTCACCGACCGGCAGAACATCCAGCTGCACTGGATCCGCGTCGAGGACGTCCCCGAGATCTGGCGGCGGCTGTCCGCCGTCGGCCTGCAGACGACCGAGGCCTGCGGCGACACCCCCCGCGGCATGCTCAACTGCCCGCTCGCCGGCGTCCTCGCCGACGAGGTCGTCGACGCCAGCGAGGTGCTCGCCGAGACCGTCGCGAAGTACGTGGGCAGCCCCGAGTTCAGCAACCTGCCGCGCAAGTGGAAGACGTCGATGTCCGGCTGCCCGGACCTGTGCACCGAGCCGGAGATCGACGACGTCTCCTTCAACGGCGTGGTGAACGCCGACGGCGAGGTCGGCTACGACCTGTGGGTCGGCGGCGGCCTGTCGACCAACCCGAAGTTCGCGCAGCGGATCGGCGTCTTCGTCCGGCCCGATCAGGTCACCGACGTCTGGGCCGCGGTGACCAGCATCTTCCGCGACTACGGCTACCGCCGGCAGCGCAACCACGCGCGGATGAAGTTCCTCATGGCCGACTGGGGCCCGGAGAAGTTCCGGCAGGTGCTGCAGGACGAGTACCTCGGCTACGCGCTGCCCGACGGCCCGGCGGCCGCGGCGCCGAAGCACGACCAGCGCGACCACGTCGGCGTGCAGAAGCAGAAGGACGGCGCCAACGCGCTGGGCTTCGCCCTGCGCACCGGCCGGATCAGCGGCACCGTGTTGCGGCGCATCGCCGACCTCGCCGACCAGTACGCGCAGGGCCGGACCCGGACGACGACCCAGCAGAAGATGGTCATCCTCGACGTCCCCGACGAGAACGTCGAGCCGCTGATCGAGGCCCTGGCCCGGCACGACCTGCAGGTCCGCCCGAGCGCGTTCCGCCGCGGCACGATGGCCTGCACCGGCCTGGAGTTCTGCAAGCTCGCCATCGTCGAGACCAAGCAGCACGCCCAGGACCTCTACGCGGAGCTCGAGAAGCGGCTGCCCGACTTCGACACGCCGATCGGGATCAACGTCAACGGCTGCCCGAACAGCTGCGCCCGGTTCCAGACCGCCGACATCGGCTTCAAGGGCTCGATGGTCCGCGACGACGCCGGCGAGATGGTCGAGGGCTTCCAGGTGCACCTCGGCGGCCACCTCGGCGGTGCGGACGCCACGTTCGGTCGCAAGTTCCGCGGCCACAAGGTCACCAAGGCCGAGACGGCGGACTACTGCGAGCGGGTGCTGCGCGGCTACGTCGAGCGGCGCCAGGACGGCGAGTCGTTCGCCGCCTACGTCGCCCGCGCCGAGGAGGCCTGGTTGCTGTGAGCGAGGGTGCGCCGGAGGGAACGCGGCACCTGCCGGTGTTCTTCTGCCCCTACTGCGGTGACGAGGAGCTCGCGCCGCACGAGGAGCCCGGGGCCTGGCGCTGCAGCGCGTGCCTGCGTGCGTTCACCGTCCGCCTGATCGCGACAGGAGTGCAGCAAGGATGACGACCGCCGTCCGGCCGACGCCCGAGCTCGCCGACGAGGCCGATGCCCGTTTCGAGGGCATCGCCGACCCGGTCGAGCAGGCGCTCGCCGTCCTCACCTGGGCCGGGGAGACGTTCGACGAGGACTTCGCGATCACCTCGTCGATGGCCGACGGGCTGCTCGCCCACCTGGCCGGTACCGCGATCCCCGGCGTCAAGGTCGTCTTCCTCGACACCGGCTACCACTTCGCCGAGACCGTCGGTACCCGCGACTGGATCGCCAGCGCCCTGCCGATCACCCTCGTGAACGTCACGCCGCCGCAGACCGTCGCGGAGCAGGACGCCGAGTTCGGCGCGAAGCTGCACGACCGCGACCCCGACCTGTGCTGCTCGCTGCGCAAGGTGCAGCCGCTGGCCACCACCCTCGCCGGCTTCGCCGCCTGGGGATCGGGCGTCCGCCGCGACGAGTCCCCGACCCGCGCGGGCACCCGGCTGGTCGACTGGGACGCCAAGCGCGAGATGATCAAGGTCAACCCGCTCGCGGCCTGGACCCAGGACGACGTCGACGCCTACATCGAGCGCCACCAGGTGCCGGTGAACCCGCTGTTCGAGCTGGGCTACGGCTCCATCGGCTGCGCGCCCTGCACCCGCCCGGTCGCGCCCGGCGAGGACCCCCGCGCCGGGCGCTGGGCCGGCCGGAACAAGACCGAGTGCGGCCTGCACACCTGAGAAAGGACCCCGTACCCCTCACCCTTCGCAGGCTCAGGGTGAGCCTCCGGACGGGGCCGAAACCGCGGGACCCTGGAACGAGGCCGCCCCGGCACGGCACCATGGCCGCATGGCAACGCGCCTCTCCCCTGACGAGCTGTCGGCCGCCCTGCACGGTCTGCCGCTGTGGTCCGGCGACGGCGAGGGCATCCACCGCAGCGTCGAGCTGCCGAGCTTCCGGGACGCCGTCGCCGCGATCGGGTCGATCGCCGACGTCGCCGAGGAGCTCGACCACCACCCGGACGTCGACCTGCGCTGGCGCACGCTGCACCTGCACCTGGTCACCCACTCGGCCGGCGGGGTCACCGACAACGACCTGACGCTGGCCCGCCGGATCGACGAGCTGCTGCCGGGCTGAGGCCTAGAGGGGGCAGAACAGGTCGACCCGGTAGCCGTCGGGGTCGGCGACGGTGGCGTAGCGCTGACCCCACGGGGCGTCGAAGGGCTCGTGCACGACGCTGCCGCCCGCGCCGGCGGCCCGCCCGGCGGCGTCGTCCACCTCCCCCGGCGAGTCGAACAGCACGGCGAAGCCCGCGGTGTTGCCGGGCCGCGGCGGCTCGCCGTGCAGCCCCTCCAGCAGCGTGGCGGTGTCGATCATCAGCCGGACGCCGGCCTCGGCCTCGACGTGCTCGGTGTCGGCCTCCAGCGGCGGGAACCGGAAGCCGAGGCCCTCGTAGAACGCGACGGTGCGGGCCAGGTCGGTGGCGCTCACGGCCACGGCGGCGATCTGCATGACCGGGGTCTACACCCGCTCGGTGACAGGACGGCTCAGCTGCGGCACTCCACGTTGGTCAGCCCGCTGTCGGCACCGGATTCGGTGTTGTCGCAGGTGACGGTCGTGCTCTCCCGCATGCCTCGCGGGCCGGCGGCGTTGATGCCGTAGCCCGGCCCCTCGACGTGCGCGGTGTTGCCGCGGAAGACGTTGCCCCTCCCCCAGCCGTCGACCACCTCGTGCACCTGGAAACCGTCCTCGGGGCTGGTCGTGCCGACGTTGTCCTCGATGACCCAGCCGTTGCCCTTGACGTCGACCCAGGAGTCCCCTTCCACCATCCCGGCCCCGTCGAACCGGTTGCCGCGGACGACGCCGTCGCTGGTGCCCTCCTTGACGTCCACGGACTCCGCGGTCGTGGCGGCGATGTCGTTGCCCTCCACGAGGTTGCGGTCGCTGCGGTCGGGCCGGCACGCGGTGAGGTCGCACCAGTTGCTCTCGGCGCTGCCGACGTACACGCCCTCCCCGAACTTCGCCTTGCGCAGCCCGGTGTCGCGCACGGTGTTGCCGCGGACGACGTTGTCCGTGCTGCCCGTCCGCAGGTGGATCGCCTCGTCCCCCACCGACTGCACCAGCAGCCCCTCCACCAGGTTGCCCACCCCGGCGTCCACCATCAGCCCCTTCTGCCCGCCCGTGAGGGTGAGGCCGACGACCCGCCAGTGCGCGGCGCCGTCCAGGTGCAGCGTGTAGCCGCCGTCGACGTCCCCGCCGTCCAGCACCGCGCCGCGGCCCCCGCAGAGGGTGATCGGGGCGTCGGCCGTGCCCTGGGCCGTGCCGACGAACGTGCCGCGGTAGCGGCCGTCGGCCAGGTGGATGGTGGTCCCGGGGCGGGCCGCGGCGAGCGCCGCGACCAGGTCGTCGGCGGTGCGCACCTCCACCGCCCCGGTCGGCTCGCAGGTCGCGGGCGGCGGCGGGGGCGGTGCCGCGGTCGACGCGGACGGGCCGGCCGGCTGCCGGGACGGTCCGGACTCCGACGGGGAGGGCGCCGCGCCGGTCCCGCCGGGCCCGCAGGCGACGAGCAGCAGCAGGGCGACGGCGAGCGGGGCCAGACCCCGCGGCCCCCGGCTCATCCTCCGCCGCCTCCTCCGGACGCGGCCGGTGCGGCGGCTGCCCGCGGCACGAAGACCGGCGCCGCGCGCAGCTCGTCGGTGTAGGGCAGCGTGCCCGGCGCCGGCCGTCGCCGCCGGCCGCGCAGCGAGGCCAGCACCGGCACCAGCAGGACGACGACCCACAGCACCACCATGGGGTGCCGGGGGACGAAGCGGGACCAGTACACCCAGTCGTCCTCGTCCACCGTCCAGCGGTCGGTGTCGTTGCCGGCGACCCGGACCTCGGCGTCGCCGTCGAGCCGGTAGGTGTCCACCGCGGCCGGGCCGCGGCCGGTGACCGTGTTGGCGACGACCGAGGCGGCGGACGCGCCCGACACGGAGACGCCGTAGTGGGCGGCCGCCCGCACCTCGTTGGCCCGCACCGCTGCGTCGGCGTCCTGCAGCCGGATGGCGGTCCGGCCGCCGCCGATCCGGTTGCCCTCGAGCCGCGCGACGCCGTCCTGCAGGGAGATCCCGAAGCGGCGGGTGCCGTGCACCACCGTGTCGCGGACCGTGGTCGGGTGCCGGGTGCCCACCAGGACGACGCCGTCCCGGCCGCCGCGGACGGCGAGCCCGCTGATCGACACCGCGGAGCTCTGCACGATCCGCACCGCGGTGCGGCCGTTGCCCTCGGCCCGCCCGCCGGTGACGGTGAGCCCGCCGAAGATGCGGGTGGAGGCGCCGCCCGCGGACGGTCCCTCGGCGAGCGGCGCGCCGCTGAAGGAGATGCCGGACACCCCGTTGCGCGAGGCGTCGACGCCGGTCAGCCGCACGTCCTCGGAGCCGAGATCGGCCGAGACGCCGTAGCGGCCGTTGCCGGTCGCGCGGCCTCCGGTCACCTCGGTGCCGACGGTGCGGCGGTGCAGCGCCAGCCCGTCCACGGTGTTGTCGGTGAACGCGGAGCCGGTGATCGCCAGGCCGAGGGCGCCCGAGGCGAACACGCCGTAGTGGCCGCGCGCGAACGTCGACCCGTGCACCGAGCCGCTGGTGGCGGCGCGCGGGCTGCCCGTCCACGCCACCCCGCCGGTGCGGCCGGACCAGAAGCCGAGATCGCTCGCCTGCACGAAGTCCAGGGTCATGCTGCCGCCGGAGGTGCGCACGTAGGACCGCCCGTCCACGGGGCTCGGATCCGCGGTGGCCGGGCCCGGGCTCCAGCTGGTGATCCGCAGCGGGGCCCCGGACCCGCCGGCGAGGACCAGCGAGGCCTTCCAGGCGACCAGCGAGACGAACCGGCGGCCGTCGCTGCGCAGTCGCAGCGTGGTCCCCGGCGCGACGACCCGCAGGCTCGCGCCCGGGGCGACGAGGACGTGCCGGACCACGTCCACGCCCCCGTCTGGCGCGCGGACGGCGGCGCCGAGCGCCTCGAGATCGGCCAGCCCGTAGTCGCGGCCGATGGGCGTCAGCACCAGCGTGGCGTCCCGGCCGGCGCCGGCGGTGTACGGCGGTGCGCCGAACGGGACCGCGGCGACCAGGTCGAGCAACCGCCGGTCCTCCGCCTCCAGCAGGCGGCTCTGGCGCTCCGCCCGGACCCCGGCCAGGTCGTGGCGGAGGACGGCGAGGCGCGAACCCTGGGCGTGCGCGTCCGGCACGCGGTCGCCCGGCCGGGGACCGGCGGTCGTCGGCAGGACGGCGGCACCGCTGACGACGGCGGCGGTCAGCACGAGCAGGCAGCTCAGCGCGACGCGCGAGGGGGCCCGCGACCCGCTCACGAGGACACCGCCACGCCCTCGGCCCGGGCCGGCCCGGGCTCGAGGCTCGCCTCGTCCTGGCCCTCACCCCCGACGAGCGCCGAGCGCCGGGTGAGCCACCCCTGCCGGTTCATCGTGAACAGCGCGAACGTCTTGATCGGCAGGGCCACCAGCGCGATGACGACGACCACCACCGGCAGGAGGACGACGTCCGCGGGCTTGCGGCGCAGGTGCGAGAGGCTGCGGATCGCGCGGCCGATCAGCAGCCAGGCCCCGGCGAGGACCAGTCCGCGCACTCCGGCCGGGCCCGTTCCGGCCAGCACGACGTAGTAGATGGCGGCGAACATGGTCACCGGCGTGAAGAGGATCTGCAGCACCGTGACCTGGCTGACCAGGGGCACCTGCCACAGCCAGCCGTTCCAGGCGGCGGTCAGGTAGCACCGGTAGGAGTTGCGGCTCCAGCGCACCCGCTGCTTGCAGAACGCCCGGAACGTGTTCGGGAACATCGACATCGCCCGCGCGCTGCTCTGGTGCACCGTCCGGTAGCCGCTGGCCAGGACCAGCCAGGTCAGCCGGCCGTCGTCCCCGGCGATGCAGCGCCGGCCGAGGAAGAACTCGTGCTCCAGGTGCTCGAGCACCGGGACCACGGCGCTGCGCCGGTAGGCCGCCGTCCGGCCGGAGACGCAGACGACCGCGCCGGCCAGGCCCGTGGCCGGCACGTAGTCCAGGTACCGCAGGTCGATGATCCAGTCCGCCACCCGCCGCCACACGTTCCAACCCGGCCGGTAGACGTTCTGCCGGGTGCTGACCGCGCCCACCCGCGGGTCGGCGAACGGCATCTGGACGGCGGAGAGCAGGCCGGGCTGCCAGGCCGTGTCCGAGTCGCACAGCACGAGCACCTCGCCCCGGGCAGCGCGGATGCCGACCCCGAGTGCGGAGCGCTTGCCCCGGTGCGGGAAGACGATGACACGCAGCCGCGGGTCCACCCGGTCCCCGAGCCGGCGCGCTGCCTCCCGGTCCCCGACGTCCAGGACGACGATCACCTCGGTCGGCCGCTGGGCCAGCCAGGTGTCGAGGCAGCGCTCGAGGACCTCGGGGTCCTCCCGGAACGAGGGCACGACGACCGACGTCGTCGTCCGGAAGTCGTTCACCACCGACCGGTAGCGGTTGGACATCAGCTTGCGGATCAGCCAGATCGACCAGGACAGGATCCCGATGACACCGATCGGTACGAACAGGTGCCAGTCACGGGCGAAGGCGGACAACAGGTCGGACACCAGGCGCTCCCCCATCGGCGGACGCCGCCGCTGCCCCATCCCCCCGTTCCCTCGGGAAGCGACGCGCAGGCTCCGCGATACGTCTTCGTCTCGGCAACGGGTCGGGAGCGTAGAGGCAGGTCCGCGGCGCGGGCCACCGTTCCGGCCCTGGTCAGATCCCCTCCCGGCGGCCGCTCACGCTCAGCATGCCGACACGAGGGGGCCGCGGGTGACTCGTCGTGAGCGGCCCGGTACGGATTCAGGGCTGAACGGGAAGCTCCGGACGGCGCCGTCGGCGGACGGCGACGAGCAGCAGCAGACCCCAGAGCAGGAACCAGGGATCCCAGAGGAGCACGTGCCAGCGCAGCGCCCGGGGGGCCGCCGGCTCGCCGAGCAGGCCGGTCAGCGCGAGGCCGCCCAGGAGCATCTGGGCGCCCCCGTACAGGACCAGGACCACGCCGACGGCCCGTGCGGTGCGCTCCAGCACGAGCGCCGGCACCCGGGCGCCGAACGGCCGCACCAGCGCCAGAGCCAGCACCGCGCCGGCGACCTTGGCCAGCACGGTGACCAGTCCCAGCACTACGCCGGCCGCGCCGCCGCCGCGTGCCAGGCGCTCCGGTCCGCCGCCGACCGTGTCCAGCAGCGCCGTGCCGCCCGCCGACCAGTAGGCGCTGACCGCGGCGTAGGCGAACGCGAGCGCGGCCGCCGCGTAGGCGGGACCGCGGGCCGACCTCACCGCTCGACGGGCAGGACCAGCAGCCGGAACAGCCGGTCGGCCTCGGCGTCCGGGTCGTCGGTGAGCCCGGTGTGCACCGGTCCCGGCTGGACGACGGTGCTGCGCGGCGCGGTCAGCCAGCGGAACCGCGAGCCCAGCGCCTCCCGGCCCGCCGCGCCGGCGACCGGATCGGCGGCGCAGACGTCGGCCGCAGCCTGCAGCGCCCGCCCGATCGCGCCGGCGTCCGCCGTGGGGTCCAGCGCCCGGAGCCGGTCGGCGTCGAGGTGCACCCGCGAGCCCAGGTAGTCGCGCTGCCGGCAGTACACGAGGACGCCGGCGTTGAGCACCTCACCCCGCTCCACCCGCGGCACGACCCGCAGGACCGCGTACTCGAAGGTGTCCCTCACCGCTGGGTCACCCCCTCGGGCGGCGGCGGCCCGAGCCACCCCGGCCGGTTCTCCCCGCGCGGCGCCCGCCGCCGTCCCGCACCGCCGGCGCGGGCGGCGTCGAGCAGGCCGGGCAACCACGCATCACGGGCGCCCAGGCGGGCGAGCAGCTGCGCGACGTAGCGATCCCGCGGTCCCTCCTCGTCGAGCCAGTCGTCCGGAACCCGCGCGAGCACGTCCTCCAGCAGCGAACGGGTCACCCGACCGGCGAGCGCGTCGTCGGCCGCGGCGACGTCCGGCGAGCACTCGATCAGCGCGTGCTGCGTCGCGTCGTAGGGCCGCTCGACCGCGGCCGCGGCGCCCGGCCAGTGGTGGTGGAAGGTGAGCGCGGCGCCGTGGTCGATCAGGTACAGCGAGCCGTGCCAGAACAGCATGTTCGGGTTGCGCCAGGACCGGTCGACGTTGCCGATCAGCGCGTCCAGCCAGAGCACCTGCCCGGCCAGCGCCGGCTCGACCGACGCCACCCCGGCCTCGAAGTCCAGCGCGCCGGGCAGGTAGTCCAGGCCGAGGTTGCGGCCCGCGGAGCGCTGCATCAGCTCCTGCACCTCGACATCCGGCTCCCCCACGGCCAGCTCCGCGGCGACGTCGACGGTCACGAGCGCGGGCACGGGTAGGTCCAGCGCGCGGGCGAGCTCCCCGCAGACCACCTCGGCGACCAGCACCTTCACGCCCTGGCCCGCGGCCCGCCACTTGACCACGTAGGTGCCGAGGTCGTCGGCCTCCATGAGCCCCGGCAGCGAGCCACCCTCACGCAGCGGGGTGACGTAGCGGGTCGCGGTGACGTCGGGCAGCACAGTGCGCGAGACGTTACCGGGCAGGCAGGGGGCGGTCAGACGTCGCGCCGCTCGAGCAGCAGCGCGGCGAGCGCCCACGCCGCGAGCGCCCAGCCGCCGACGACGGCCAGCCCCACCGGCCAGGCGGTGCCCACGGCGAGGAAGGCGTCCTCGCCCACCCGCAGCGCGGGCAGCGCCTGCGAGGCGCGCTCGGCGCCCGCGATCGCCAGCACCGGCGGCAGCACGAACACCAGCGCCAGGCCGAGTCCGGTCCCGCCCGCGGTGGAGCGCAGCAGCGTCCCGAGCCCGACCGACAGGACGGCGACCAGCACGGCCCACACCACCTGCAGGAGCAGCTGCCGCAGCACGGCCGGCGCGGCCAGGTCGACCCCGCCCGGCACGGCGGTGAGCGTGCGCGCGGCCAGGCCGCACCCGGCGGCGGCGACGGCGGTGAGCAACCCGCACCAGCCGGCCACGACGGCGGTCTTCGCGACCAGCAGCCGGCCGCGCCGCGGCACGGCGGTGAACGACGCCACAGCCAGGCCTGTGGTGAACTCCCCGGCGCCGGCCAGCACCCCGAGGACGACGAGCACCAGTTGGGCGAAGCCGAAGCCGGTCAGTGCCCCGGAGACGGCGACCTCCGCGCTGGGCGCCCGGTCGGTGGTCGCCGCGGCCAGCCAGCCGAGCGTCAGCGCGACGAAGAGGTAGCCGCCCGCGCACCACCAGGTGGACGACAGCGAGCGCAGCTT
The DNA here is from genome assembly GCF_059428245.1 of Geodermatophilus sp. SMS 5-13. Lineage (NCBI taxonomy): Bacteria > Bacillati > Actinomycetota > Actinomycetes > Geodermatophilales > Geodermatophilaceae > Geodermatophilus > Geodermatophilus sp. SMS 5-13. The sequence continues at coordinate 884,994 of NZ_CP165729.1, read as the reverse complement.
CGTCCACTCGGCGGCGAGCAGCCTCATCGGGCCACCGCCCGGTACTCGACCTCGTCGCCGGTCAGCGCCAGATAGGCCGACTCCAGCGACGCGGTGACCTGGGTGAGCTCGTGCACGGGCACGCCGGCGGCGAAGGCCACCTCCCCGACCGCGGCCACCGCCATCCCCGAGACACGCAGCGCGCCGTCGTCCTCGAGGGCCACCTGCGCGCCCGACCGGGTCAGCGCGGCCGCGAGCAGCCGGGACCCCGGCGTGCGCACCCGGACGACCGCCCGCGCGCCGAGCAGCTCCTCGATCGGGACGTCGGCGAGCAGCCGCCCGCGGCCGACGACGACCAGGTGGTCGGCGGTGTCCTCCATCTCGCTCATGAGGTGGCTGGACACCAGCACGGTGCGCCCCTCCGCGGCGAGGTCGCGCAGCAGCTCGCGGACCCACCGGATGCCCTCGGGGTCCAGGCCGTTGACCGGCTCGTCGAGCAGCAGGACGTCGGGGTCGCCGAGCAGCGCCGCGGCGATGCCCAGCCGCTGGCCCATGCCGAGGGAGAAGCCGCCGACCTTCTCGTCGGCGACGTCGCCGAGCCCGACCAGGTCCAGCACGTCGTCGGCCCGGTGCCGCGGCAGCCCGTTGCTCTGCGCCAGCGCCAGCAGGTGCGCGTACGCCCGCCGCCGGGGGTGCCGGGCGCGCGGGTCGATCAGCACCCCGACCCGCCGCAGGGGCGAGTCCAGGTCGCGGTAGGGCACGCCCAGCACGGTCGCCGTCCCCGCCGTGGGCCGGGCGAGGCCGACGATGCAGCGCATCGTCGTCGTCTTGCCGGAGCCGTTCGGGCCGAGGAAACCGGTGACCCGGCCGGGCTCGATCCGGACCGAGAGGTCGTCGACGGCGACCCGCGCACCGTAGCGCTTGGTCAGGCCGTCGAGCTCGATCACCCCGACAGCATGGCCAGCGCGGCACCCGTTCCGTGTTCCGCCACGCGGGAGGGTCGTTTGTCCTGCTCACCACGTCGGGTAGCGCGGGCGGGACGCCGACAGCCGATTCCAGGAGTTGCCATGCCCCCCGCACGCCGTCCCGACCAGAAGGCCCCCGCAACGTTCAGCCCCACCGGGGTCGGTTACGAGGGCCCGAAGACCGGCCGAGACCCGCGCGAACAGGCGGGTGACGCCCTGACCACGCCGAACGGGGTGCGCATCCCCGACTCCGACCACTCGCTGAAGGCGGGCCCGCGCGGTCCGGTCCTGCTCGAGGACTTCCACCTGCGCGAGAAGATCATGCACTTCGACCACGAGCGGATCCCCGAGCGGGTGGTCCACGCCCGCGGCGCCGGAGCGCACGGCGTGTTCACCGCCAACGGCGCCGCGGCGAAGGTGACCCGGGCCGCCGTCCTGGCCGAGAAGGGCCTGCAGACGCCGGTCTTCGTGCGCTTCTCCACCGTGCTGGGCTCGCGCGGCTCGGCCGACACCGTGCGCGACACCCGCGGATTCGCGACGAAGTTCTACACCAAGGAGGGGACCTGGGACCTCGTCGGCAACAACATCCCGGTCTTCTTCATCCAGGACGCGATCAAGTTCCCCGACATCATCCATGCGGGCAAGCCGCACCCGGACGTCGAGATCCCGCAGGCGCAGTCGGCGCACGACACCTTCTGGGACTTCGTCACCCTCCACACCGAGGCCACCCACCACACGATCTGGAACATGAGCGACCGCGGCATCCCGCGCAGCTACCGGACGATGGAGGGCTTCGGCGTCCACACGTTCCGGCTGGTCAACGCCGACCGCGAGACCGTGCTGGTGAAGTTCCACTGGAAGCCCAAGCTCGGCGTGCACTCCCTGACCTGGGAGGAGGCGCAGATCGCCGCCGGCGTCGACCCCGACTTCCACCGCCGCGACCTCTACGAGGCGATCGAGGCCGGCGCGTTCCCCGAGTGGGACCTCGGCATCCAGGTCTTCCCCGACACCGAGGACGAGACCTTCGAGGGCATCGACCTGCTCGACCCGACCAAGATCGTGCCCGAGGAGCTCGCGCCGGTGCAGGTCATCGGCACGCTCGTGCTCAACGGCAACCCGACCAACTTCTTCGCCGAGACCGAGCAGGTCGCCTTCCACACCGGGCACCTGGTGCCCGGCATCGAGTCGACCAACGACCCGCTGCTGCAGGGCCGCAACTTCTCCTACCTCGACACCCAGCTCACCCGGCTGGGCGGGCCGAACTTCACCCAGATCCCGATCAACCGCCCACACGCGCCGGTCAACGACAACACCCGCGACGGCTTCCACCAGCACGCGGTGCACACCGGGCAGGCGCCGTACACGCCCAACTCGGTCGACGACGGCGCGCCGTTCCCGTCGGAGTGGCCGGATGCCGGGTACGTCAGCGTGCCCCGTCGGGTCGACGGGAACGTGGTCCGCGAGGCGCCCGCGTCGTTCGCCGACCACTTCTCGCAGCCGGCCATGTTCTACGCCAGCCTGACCTCGGTCGAGCAGCGGCACATCGCCGACGCGTACACCTTCGAGCTCGGCAAGTGCTACGAGCAGGCGATCAAGGAGCGCGCGCTCACCGTGCTGGCGCGGATCGACGCCGAGCTGTGCGCGGCGGTGGCCGCAGGGCTCGGGCTGCCGGCGCCGACGCCCGACGTCGCGGAGCACGGCGAGTCCCCGGCGCTGCGGCAGATCAAGCCGACGCCCTTCCCCATCGCCGGCCGCAAGGTCGGCGTCGTCGCCGGGCCGGGCGCCGACCTCGCCGGCATCGCCGACCTGCGCAAGGCGCTCGAGGCGGAGGGCGCGCAACTGCTGGTCATCGCCCCGCACGGCGGGCAGATCACGTCCGGCCGGAAGGTCGAGATCGTCGAGCGCACCTTCACCACCGGCCGCTCGATCGAGTTCGACGCGCTCGTGGTGGCCGACGGCGCCCCGAAGGACGGCGACTTCCGGGCGATCGTGATGCTGCAGGAGGCCTTCCGGCACCTGAAGGCGGTCGGCGCCTGGGGCGACGGCGTCGAGGTGCTCGCCGACGCCGGCATCCAGCCGGACTACCCGGGCGTGCTCACCGGCAGGAAGGCCAACGCCAAGCTGACCGCAGGGCTCGTCGCGGCGCTCGGCACCCACCGGGCCTGGGACCGCACCCCGCTGATCGCCGCCTCGATGATCCCGCCCGCGGCCTGATCGCCCGCGCGAGATCTGCACACTCGTCGTCATCAGCAACTGGTGCGCGCGAGTGTGCAGATCTCGGCGCGGCGAGAGGCAGGATCGTCGGCATGGACCGCGACCTGCCCGACTTCGCGACCGGGCTGGTCCGCGAGGCCGGCCGGGTGGCCGCGGCGCGCTTCGCCACGGGTAGCTCGGCGACGGAGAAGGACGACGGCACCGAGGTGACCCCGGTCGACATCGAGGTCGAGGAACTCCTGCGCGAGCGCATCGTCGACCGCTTCCCGCACGACGCGATCTACGCCGAGGAGGGCGGCGAGACCGCGGGGACCTCCGGCCGGCGGTGGGTGCTCGACCCGATCAACGGCACCAGCCTGTTCGTCCGCCGGATCCCGACCTTCAGCATCATGCTGGCGGTGGAGGACGGCGACGGCCCGGCGGTCGGCGTCATCGGCTCGCCCGTCGTCGACCAGGTGGTGCACGCCGGGCGCGGGCTCGGCTGCTGGCGTCAGCACGGCGACGCGGCACCGGAGCGGCTGCGGGTCAGCGCCACCGCGCGGCGGCGCGGCGCGACCGTGGAGACGCTGAACCAGGTCACGTGGTCCGAGGAGCTCGTCGTCGCGCTGCACCGGGAGCTGTTCGTGCTGCCCGCGATGGGCGGCGCCATCGACGTCGCCGCCGGGGTCACCGACGCGCAGGTCGTCGCCGGCTTCCCGATGGGCTACGAGGACCGCGCGCCGCTGCCGGTGATCATCGGGGAGGCGGGCGGGCGGGTCACCGACCTCAACGGCGACGACGTCCTCACCGGCGACGGCAGCGTGCTGGCGAGCAACGGGCTGCTGCACGACGGGCTGCTCGAACTGGTGGCCGGCGTCCCGCACGGACGCGACTTCCGCACCCACTTCGCCGGCGACGCCTAGCCTCGCGCGTGTGCCGCCGCTGACCACCCTGCACGTCTGGGGGGTGCCGGGCCGCGCGGTGCCCGGCGCGCTCCTGCGCATGGCCGCCGACCGGCGGCCGCTGCGCCGCGCGCCGGGGCTGCGGTTCGCCAAGCTGCTGGGGACGGGCAGCGGCCGGACGTTCACCCTGAGGGACGCCGAGCCGCGGCGCTGGGCGCTGCTCGCCGTGTGGGACGACGACGCCGCGGCGGACGCCTTCGCCGACGGTGACGTCGTCCGCCGGTGGCGCCGGCTCGCCGACGAGGAGTGGACGGCGCGGCTGCGCCCGCTCGCCGCCCGCGGCCGCTGGTCCCGGCGGGAGCCGTTCGGCCGGCCCGCACCGCAACGGTGGGACGGGCCGGTCGCCGCGCTCACCCGCGCCCGGCTCGTCCCGCGCGCGACGCTGCGCTTCTGGCGCGCCGTCCCGCCGGTGTCGGCCGACCTGCACCGGAGTCCCGGGCTGCGGCTCGCCCTCGGCGTCGGGGAGGCGCCGATCGGCCTGCAGGGCACCTTCAGCGTCTGGGAGTCGGCCGCCGCGCTGAACGCCTTCGCCTACGGCCGGGCGCCGCACGCCGCCGTGGTGGCGCGCACCGCGCGGGAGGGGTGGTACGCCGAGGAGCTCTTCGCCCGCTTCGGGGTGATCTCGTCGTCCGGCACGGTGACCGGGCGGGACCCGCTTCCGACAGGCTGTGACGGCTGGCCGGGAAAGATTCCGTCCCGCTGAGCGCGGAACTGCGCCGTCCTCTAACTTCGCGCCCTGTCGGGGGTCCGACCTCTCGCTGGAGCGGCCATGCATCGCAGAGCAGCAGTAGTGGCAACCATGACCCTGTCCGCCGTCCTCGTCCCCGGCGTCGCCGGCGCGCACGAGAGGGACGGGGACTTCACCCCCGGCGCGGTCGGGATCGGGGACCCGTACTTCCCCACCGACGGCAACGGCGGGTACGACGTCGAGCACTACGACATCGACGTCCGGTACGACCCCGCCACCGACCTGCTCACCGCGGTCACCACGATCGAGGCCGAGGCCACCCAGGACCTGTCGAGCTTCAACCTCGACTTCGACGGCCTGACCGTCCGGAGCATCACCGTGGACGGCCGGGACGCCACCTGGACCCGCGACGGCGACGAGCTGACCGTGACGCCCGAACGCGGCCTGCGCAACGGCAGGGACTTCGAGACCGAGGTCGCCTACGACGGCGTGCCGCAGACGATCAACGACGCCCTGGGCATCTCCGGCTTCATCCACACCGACGACGGCGCGATCGTCGCCGGCCAGCCCTACGTCGCCGCCACCTGGTTCCCCTCCAACGACCACCCGCGCGACGCCGCCTCGGTCTCGGTGACCGCGACCGTGCCCGCCGGCCTGGAGGCCGTCTCGAACGGCGAGCTGCGCGATCAGCGGTCCCGCGACGGGTGGACGACGTGGTCCTGGCGGGCGCGCGAGCCCATGGCCACCTACCTCGTGACCGTGGCCATCGGCCAGTTCGACCTGCGCGAGTACCGCGCCGACGGCATCCGCTTCTGGGACGCGGTCGACCCGGACCTGGCCACGCTGGACGTCAACCCGGACGAGGCCGCGGTCGCGCTGGCCGGACCGGTGGCCGACGCGTCGCTGGCCAAGCAGCCCGCGATCATCGACTTCCTGTCCGGCTTCTTCGGCCGGTACCCGTTCCGGTCGTCCGGCGCGATCGTCGATGACACGATCGACCTGCAGTTCGCGCTGGAGAACCAGACCCGGCCGGTCTACTCACCGCTGTTCTTCTTCGACCAGGTCTCCGGCGACACCGTGGTCGTGCACGAGCTGGCCCACCAGTGGGTCGGCGACCTGCTGCGCCTCGACTCCTGGCAGCACGTCTGGCTCAACGAGGGCTTCGCCACCTACACCGAGTGGCTGTGGCTCGAGCGGGAGGGGCTGTCCTCGCCGCAGCAGCAGTTCGACGACATCGCCGCCAACGCCCCGCCGGAGTTCTGGCAGCTCGCCATCGGCGACCCGGGCGCGGACGTCGGCAAGATCTTCGACATCGCGGTGTACTTCCGCGGCGCGATGACCCTGCAGGCGCTGCGCACCACGGTCGGCGACGACGCGTTCTTCGAGATCCTGCGGGAGTGGGTGGACACGCAGGCCGGCGGCACCGTCACCACCGACGAGTTCATCGCTCTGGCGGAGAAGATCTCCGGCCGGCAGCTGGACGACCTGTTCCACGTCTGGCTGTTCACCCCGGAGAAGCCCGCTGAGCTCGCCTGAGCCGGACGTGCCGGCGCCCCTCGAACCGGCATGGGGCGCCGGCACGCCGGGCCTGCTTCGGCTGCCCTCGGGGCGGGTGGTCCGTGGCCGCGGCCTGCGCCGGCCGCTGCCCGACGGCCCGCTCCCCCAGTTCGGCGTCTACCTGCTCGGCCGGGCGCCCGAGGTGGCGTGGGAGTCGGTCTGGGTGCGCTGGCCGGACTTCCGGCTGCCCACCGACCCGGCCGCGGCCCGGGCCGCGTTCGAGCAGGCCTGGGCGCGGGCGGCGACCGAGCGGGTCGAGGTGGCCTGCGGCGGAGGAGTCGGCCGCACCGGCACGGCGCTGGCCTGCCTCGCCGTGCTGGACGGCGTGCCGGCCGACGAGGCCGTGGCGTACGTGCGCGCCCACTACCACCCGCGCGCCGTCGAGACGCCGGGGCAGCGGCGGTTCGTCAGCGCCTTCGGCTGAGCGCGGCCGGCCCGGTGTCCGGGCGGCCGGTCAGGCCGACGGCCCGGCGGGGCGGCCCGCGGCGAGCACGGGCACGTCGTCGACGAACGGGATCTTGGTCGAGTACTGGTGGAACAGCTTGACCGCGTCGTCCAGGGAGAGGTGGCCGAACTCGAGCAGCGTGGACAGGCCCTCCAGCTCGGTCTTCGCCGCCTCCGCGGTCGTCAGCCGGTTGAGCGCCGCCTCGTGCGACTTGGCCAGGTTCGTCATCACCGCGGCGGCCACGGACACCAGGAGGGCCAGCAGGCACAGCGTCCGCCAGACGTAGGAGTCGCTCGACAGCCCGAAGATCTTCTGGACGCCCTCGGCGAAGGTCTCCCCGCCGACCGCCGGACCGACGGTGAACACCGCGGCCAGCGAGCTGAGCACGATGACGATGTTGGCCCGCCGGCGGATCCCGGGCCGGTTCTCCCGCAGGAACTGTGCGACGGACCCCCGCCGCGCCTCGATGCGCGCCAGCAGGTCCCGCCGCAGTTGGTCGTTCTCGTCCATGGTCGCCTCCCCCGCGGCAGCGTCCTCCTCGCGGGGAGACGGCGACAACCCGTTCCGGAACGTCACACACACCGGTGCACGGCGGCCCAGAACTCGTCGGGCTCGTCCTGCGCGCTGGTCATCATGCGCTGGGTCAGGAGGACGGCGGCCAGGTCGCGCGACGGGTCCACCCAGGCGCTGGTGCCGGTGCCGCCGTCCCAGCCCCACCGGCCCGGCGAGCGCCACGGCCGCACCCGTTCGGTGTCGACGCCGACCTGCAGCCCCCACGACCGGCCCCGGCCCAGGAACTCCCGGCCGGCCGCCCGCTGCTCGGGGCTCAGGGCGTCGCGGGTCATCGCGGCGGCCGACGCGGCGGAGAGCACCGGCCCGCCGCCGTCGGCCAGGGCGGACAGGAAGGCCAGCACCTCGGGTGCGGTGGAGACCAGCCCGCAGGACAGGCTCTCGAACCGCGGCCGCCCGGCGAGGACGCCCTCCGGTGGGTCGACGACGTCCAGCCCGCCGTCGGTCGGCCAGTACAGCGGGGGCAGCCGGTGCGGATCGACCGCGCGGAGACCGGTGTCGGCCAGCCCGAGGGGGCCGGTCACCTTGTCGGCGAGCAGGTCGGCGACGCTGCGGCCGGTCGCGCGGGCGAGCAGGACGGACAGGACGTCGCTGCAGGTGTGGTAGTTCCAGGTCTCCCCCGGCTGGCCGGACAGCGGCAGCTCCCCGAGCCGGGCCAGGTACTCGTCCGGCGGCAGCTCGGGCGGCAGCGCGCTCGGCCCCACCCCGCGGTCGTTCATCGCCTGCTCCAGCGGGCCGAGGCCGGACGCCCACCCCAGGCCCGCCGTGTTGGTGAGCAGGTGCCGGACGGTGATCGGCCGGACGGCGGGCACGGTCTCCTCCAGCGGCCCGCCCCGGCGGGCGGTCACCCGCGGCTCGGCCAGCTCCGGCAGCCACCCGCCGACGGCGTCGTCGAGGCCGAGCACGCCGTCCTCGACGAGGGCGAGGGTGAGCGCGCCGCCGAACGGCTTGGTCACCGAGGCGAGCCGGAACAGCGTGTCCGGCTCCATCGGGGCACGGCCGTCGACGGCGAGCTGCCCGCCGGCGAGCACCTCCGTGACCCCGTCGTGGCGCACCGCGGCGACGAAGCCGGGCAGCCGGCCGGAGTCGACCTGGGCCTGCAGGACGTCGGCCACCGGCCCGAACCTCCGCGTCATGCAGCAAGAGACCCCGCCGCCGCGCGGAACTCATCGCCCCGGCTCAGCCCGACGGCCCGAACCGCTCCACGCGGATGTCGTGGTCAGGCACGCCGACGTCGATCAGCAGCTGGCTGGCCGCCTCGGCGAAGCGCGCCGAGCCGCAGACGTAGGCGGTCCCCCCCGGCTCCCACAGCGACCGCAGCTCGTCGGCCATCAGCCGCGCCGCCGCCCGATCGCCGTAGGGCTCGCGGGTCAGCACGATCAGGGCGCCGGCGTCCATCAGCTCCATGGCGTAGGGCAGCTCGACCAGCGTCCGGCTGGAGACGGCGATGCGCAGCAGGTCGGTGCGGCCGAGCCGGCGAGCGTGGCGCAGCATCGCCAGGAGGGGCACGACCCCGGTGCCGCCGCCGACCAGCAGCGCCGGCGACTCGCCGTCCCAGACGAACCAGCCGCCGATCGGCCCGCGGACCTCCAGCTCGTCGCCGGGCCCGACCACGTCGGCCAGGTAGGTGGACACCTCGCCCTCGTCCAGCCGCTCCACGAACAGCTCCACCTGGGCGTCCCCGGGCGCGGACGCCACCGAGTAGGAGCGCTGCGCCCGGTAGCCGTCGTCAGCGGTCAGCCGGACCACGTAGTGCTGGCCGGCGAGGTGCTCGACCCGGTCCGGGACGTCGAGCCGCAGCTCCACCGTGCGCGGGATCGGGTGGCGCACGGTGGCGACGGTCGCCGTCCGCCAGCCCCCGCTGGGCGCCGACGGACGGGTCGGGAGCTCAGTCACCTTGGTACCTCTGCTCCCGCCACGGGTCGCCGCGGTCGTGGTACCCGTTCTGCTCCCAGAAGCCGGGCTGGTCCCGGTGCATCAGGGTCAGCTTGGTGACCCACTTGGCGCTCTTCCAGAAGTAGAGGTGCGGCACCAGCAGCCGCACCGGCCCGCCGTGCTCGATCGGCAGCGGCTTGCCGTCGAACTCCCAGACCACCCACGCCTTGCCGCCGGTGACGTCCTCGAGCGGGAGGTTGGTCGTGTAGCCGGTCTTCGACGTCGCCATGACGAAGTGCGCGTCGGGCAGCGGCTGCGCCGCCTCGAGCAGCGTGTCGACGCTGACCCCGGCGAACCAGGTGTCGAACTTCGACCAGGTGGTGACGCAGTGGATCGCGCCGCGGTACTCCGCGGGCGGCAGCGCGTGCGCCTCGTCCCAGGTCCACGTGCGGGACTGCGCCACCCCGCCGTCGACGGTGATGCTCCACGTCTCCGGGGCGATCCGGGGCGTCGGCTCGGCGGTCAGCACCGGCCAGTCGCGGCCGACGTCGTACTGGCCCGGCGGCAGCCGGGGGTCGCGCTCGCGCCGGCGGCCGAGGAAGCCGCGGGTGGTTCCGGCCATGTCGAGGGTCCTCCTCCGCGCCCGCGGGTCGAGGGACGGACGAACCCTAACGGTCGGAGGTGGGTAAGGGTGCCCTTATATGGGCTTGATCACCTCGTGTTGACATGGCCGCAACCCCTGCGGCGGCTTAGCGTGAGATCTCGTGGCAACGGTGACTTCTTCGGGCCAACGTCGGACCCCGAAGGTAGCGAAGACCAACTCGGTCGCGAAAAAGATCGTCATGGCGATCAGCGGCATCATCCTGGTGCTGTTCCTGATCGCGCACATGATCGGCAACCTGCACGTCTACCAGGGCCGGGCGGCATTCAACGACTACTCGCACTGGCTGCGGACCTTCGGGGAGCCGGCGCTCGGCTACCGCTGGTTCCTCACCATCCTGGAGGTCATCCTCCTCGTCGCCGTCGTGGCGCACATGTGGGCGGCGTTCACGTTGTGGCGGCAGGCCCGCGCGGCCCGCCCCGAGCGCTACGCGGTCAAGAAGTCGCTCACGCAGACCTACGCCTCGCGGACCATGCGCTGGGGCGGCGTGATCATCGCGCTGTTCGTCGTCTACCACCTCCTCGACCTGACCTGGGGCGTCGCCAACCTCGACGGCACCGACTCCACGCCGTACGACCGGCTGGTCGCGAGCTTCTCGAACGTGGTCCCGACGATCGTCTACGTGATCGCGCTGATCGCCCTCGGCTTCCACCTGCGGCACGGGATCTGGAGCGCCACGCAGACCCTCGGCCAGAGCAACCGCCGTCGAGAGAAGACGGTCAACGCCTTCGCGATCGCGTTCTCGGTGCTCCTCATCGCCGGCTACCTGATCGTGCCGTTCTCCGTGCTCTTCGGGCTCGTCGACTAAGGACCTCCATTGCCTCTCGATCTGTTCACCGTCGGCAACCCGATCGCCGACACCAAGGCGCCCACCGATGTGCCCATCGACGAGCGCTGGAGCGAGCGCCGCTTCCGCGGCCGCCTGGTCAACCCGGCCAACCGGCGCAAGCTGACCGTCATCGTCGTCGGCACCGGGCTGGCCGGCGGCTCCGCCGCCGCGACGCTCGGCGAGGCCGGCTACAAGGTCAAGTCGTTCTGGTACCAGGACAGCCCGCGCCGGGCGCACAGCGTCGCGGCACAGGGCGGCATCAACGCGGCGAAGAACTACCGCAACGACGGCGACAGCGTGCACCGGCTGTTCTACGACACGGTCAAGGGCGGGGACTTCCGCTCCCGCGAGAACAACGTGCACCGCCTGGCCGAGGTCAGCGTCAACATCATCGACCAGTGCGTCGCCCAGGGCGTCCCGTTCGCCCGCGAGTACGGCGGCCTGCTCGACAACCGCTCGTTCGGTGGCGCCCAGGTCTCGCGGACGTTCTACGCGCGCGGCCAGACGGGCCAGCAGCTGCTCTACGGCGCCTACCAGGCGCTGGAGCGGCAGATGGCGGCCGGCAACGTCGAGCAGTTCTCCCGCACGGAGATGCTGGACCTGATCATCGTCGACGGCCGGGCCCGCGGCATCGTCGCCCGCGACCTGGTCACCGGCGAGATCAGCACGCACTACGCGGACGCCGTCGTCCTGGCCACCGGTGGCTACGGCAACGTCTTCTACCTGTCGACGAACGCCAAGGGCTCCAACGCCACGGCGATCTGGCGGGCGCACAAGCGGGGGGCGCTGTTCGCCAACCCCTGCTACACGCAGATCCACCCGACCTGCATCCCGGTCAGCGGCGACTACCAGTCGAAGCTGACGCTGATGAGCGAGTCGCTGCGCAACGACGGCCGCGTGTGGGTGCCCAAGGAGCGCGGCGACACCCGCGACCCGCGGGACATCCCCGAGGGCGAGCGCGACTACTACCTCGAGCGGATCTACCCGGCGTTCGGCAACCTGGTCCCCCGCGACATCGCGTCCCGGCAGGCGAAGAACGTCTGCGACGAGGGCCGCGGCGTCGGCCCCAACGGCCTGGGCGTCTACCTCGACTTCGGCGAGGCGATGCAGCGGCTGGGCCGCACGGCCATCGAGGCCAAGTACGGCAACCTCTTCGACATGTACGCCCGGATCACCGGCGAGGACCCCTACGAGGTCCCGATGCGGATCTACCCGGCCGTGCACTACACGATGGGTGGCCTGTGGGTCGACTACGACCTGCAGTCGTCGATCCCGGGCATGTTCGTGATCGGTGAGGCGAACTTCTCCGACCACGGCGCCAACCGGCTGGGCGCCAGCGCGCTCATGCAGGGCCTCGCCGACGGCTACTTCGTGCTCCCGGCGACGATCAGCGACTACCTCGCCGATGGGCCGTTCGAGAAGGTCGACGACAGCCACCCGGCGGCCGCCGAGGCGATCGACGGGGTCAAGGCGCAGATCCACAAGCTGCTGACCATCGACGGCTCGCGCAGCGTGGCCTCGTTCCACCGCGAGCTCGGCCGGCTGATGTGGGACCTCTGCGGCATGGAGCGCTCCGAGGAGAGCCTGCGCAAGGCGCTGGACCGGATCCCCGAGCTCAAGCAGGAGTTCTGGACCAACGTCAAGGTCGTCGGCGACTGGAGCTCGTTCAACCAGAACCTCGAGCAGGCCGGCCGGGTCGCGGACTTCATCGAGCTCGCCGAGCTGATGTGCATCGACGCCCTGCACCGCAACGAGAGCTGCGGTGGGCACTTCCGCGCGGAGAGCCAGACGCCCGAGGGCGAGGCCCTGCGCGACGACGAGAACTTCGCCTACGTCGCGGCGTGGGAGTGGACGCCGGACGGCCAACCGCCGGTCCTGCACCGCGAAGCCCTCGAGTACGAGTACGTCCACCTCGCGCAGCGGAGCTACAAGTAATGAACCTGACCCTGAAGATCTGGCGGCAGAAGGGTCCGTCGGTCAAGGGCAACCTCGTCACCTACCAGGTCAGCGACATCTCCCCGGACATGTCGTTCCTGGAGATGCTCGACGTGCTCAACGAGAAGCTGATCATCGACGGCGACGACCCGGTCGCCTTCGACCACGACTGCCGCGAGGGCATCTGCGGCATGTGCGGCGTCATGATCAACGGCATGGCGCACGGTCCCGAGCAGACCACCACGTGCCAGCTGCACATGCGCTCGTTCAAGGACGGCGACACGATCGTCATCGAGCCCTGGCGGTCGCGGGCCTTCCCCGTGATCAAGGACCTCGCCGTCGACCGGCGGGCGTTCGACCGGATCATCCAGGCCGGGGGCTACATCAGCGCCCCGACCGGGACCGCGCCCGAGGCGCACTCGATCCTGGTGGACAAGAAGTCCGCGGACGCGGCCTTCGACGCCGCGACCTGCATCGGCTGCGGCGCCTGCGTGGCGGCCTGCCCGAACGGCTCGTCGATGCTGTTCACCGCGGCCAAGGTCACCCACCTCGGGCTGATGCCGCAGGGCCAGCCGGAGCGCAACGACCGGGTGGTCAACATGGTCGCCCAGCAGGACCGCGAGGGCTTCGGCGGGTGCACCAACATCGGCGAGTGCTCGGCGTCCTGCCCGAAGGGCATCTCGATGGAGACGATCTCCCGGCTCAACCACGACCTGCTCGGCGCCCTCCGCGCCGGCGCCCGTCCCAAGAGCTGAGAAGACGCCCGGTCGGGGGGCGGGGATCCTTCCGGGGTCCCCGCCCCCCTCGCGTTCGGCTACCCCGGGTGGCGCCCGCTGAGTTCAGTGTGCGAACCTAGGTGTCATGACGGCTGAGATCGCCCCCGACCTGTCCCCTACCGCGTGGGGCGAGGCCCGCTCGCGCACGGTGGCCTGGCACGACCCGCGGATCACCGCCGCCGGCGCCCTCGAGCGCTCGGGCCTGGAGACGCTGCAGGCGATCCGGGACGGCGAGCTCCCGCCGCCGCCGATCGCGCAGCTCATGCAGTTCGACATCGTCGACCTCGCCGAGGGCCGGGTCGAGTTCGCCTGCCGGGTCGACGAGTCGGTCTACAACCCGATCGGCGTCGTCCACGGCGGGCTCGTGTGCACGCTGCTCGACACCGTGGCCGGCTGCGCGGTGCACACGACGCTGCCGCAGGGGCTGGGCTACACGTCGATCGAGCTCAAGGTGAACTACCTGCGGCCGGTGCACGCGACCAGCGGTCCGCTGACCGCGATCGGCACCGTGGTCAAGCCCGGCCGCCGGGTCGCCTTCGCGGAGGGCGAGGTGCTCGACGCGGCCGGCCGCACGGTGGCGACGGCGTCCAGCTCGCTGCTGGTCTTCCCGATCCCGCAGCCCTGACCCCGGGCTCTCGGTACCGAATGCCCGTCAGGCCGACGGGACGACGGCGGCCGGCGAGTGCTCGGCCAGCCAGGCCCACAGCGCGTCCGGCGGCAGCGGCCGGCTGAGGTGGTAGCCCTGCACGATGTCGCAGCCGAGGAAGGTCAGGGCGTCCAGGGTGGCCTGGTCCTCGACCCCCTCGGCGACGAACGTCAGCCCCATCGCGTGGGCGAGCTGCAGCGTCGAGGTGACGATCGACTCCGCCCGCGGGCTCTCGGCCATCTCGCCGACGAAGGCCCGGTCGAGCTTCAGCTCCGTCACCGGCAGCCGGGCCAGGTAGGCGAGGCTGGAGTAGCCGGTGCCGTAGTCGTCGATGGCCACGCCGACACCGGCGTCCCGCAGCCGGGCGAGCACCCGCTCGGCCCGCTCGCGGTCGGCCATGAGCAGTCCCTCGGTCACCTCGAGGACCAGGACGCCGGACGGCACGCCGTGCGTGGCCAGCAGGCACGCGACCTCGTCGGGGAACTGCTCGTCGACCAGGTTGGAGGGGCTGACGTTGACCGCCACCGTCAGCCAGCGGCCGAGGTCCGCCCAGGCGCGGCACTGGGCCAGCGCCAGCTCGATGACCCGGGTGGTCAGGGGGCCCATGAGCCCGGCGGACTCCGCGAGCTCGATGAACTGGTCGGGGTAGACCAGGCCGCGGGCGGGGTGCTGCCAGCGCACCAGCGCCTCCACGCCGTCGACGGCGCCGGTGGCCAGCGCCAGCTTGGGCTGGTAGTGGAGGACGAGCTGGTCCTCGGCGATGGCCTGGCGCAGCTGGGCGACGTCCTCCAGCCGGTGCCGCCCGGAGCCGTCGCGGGCCTCGTCGTAGACGGCCGCGCCGGCGCGGCTGCCCTTGGCCGAGTACATCGCCAGATCGGCCAGCTGCAGCAGCTCCTCCGCCGTCGTCGCGTGGCCCGGGCCGACGGCGATGCCGAAGCTGGCGTCGACGGTCAGGCCCATCCCGCCGTGGCGGAACGGCCGCTGCAGCTCGCCGCGCAGCCGGCCGGCGAGGGCGAGCGCGCCGTCGGCGTCCAGGTCCTCGGCGAGGACGACGAACTCGTCGCCGCCGAGCCGGGCGAGCAGGTCGCTGGACCGCAGCAGGCCGGTCAGCCGTGGTCCGACCTGGCGGAGCACCGCGTCGCCGGCGGCGTGGCCAAGCGAGTCGTTGATCTCCTTGAACCGGTCGAGGTCGATGATCAGGACGGCGAGCGACTCCCCGCGGGCGAGCCGCTCGTCGGCGGCCGCGAGCGCCTCGTACACCGTGCGCCGGTTGGCCAGGCCGGTGAGCTCGTCGGTGCGGGCCTGCCGGCGGCTGTCGGCCAGGGCCCGCACGTCGCGGAAGGTGAGCGCCGTGCGCGCCAGCGCCGCCAGGACGGCGCCGAGCGCGAGCACGCCGGCCACCGGGTCGCCGCCGTTCTGGTAGCCGTGGAAGAGCAGCCCCAGCGCGGCGAAGGCGCAGGCGGCGGGGACGACGAGGGCGGTCATGCCGTCGGGCCGGCCGGGCTCCCCCTCGCCGGAGGGCAGGCACGCGGCGACGCCGAAGCAGACCAGCGCCAGCCCGTACCCGGCGTCCAGCGAGCCGGCCTGGTAACCGCCGTGCACGACGGCGTAGGCGAAGAGCGTGTCGGTCGCGGCGAAGAGCACCATGCCGCCGGCCAGCCACCACCAGCAGCCGCCCGCGGCGCGGCCGATGATGACCAGCGCACCGCCGACGAGGACCAGCAGCAGCAGGTCGGCGATCGGGTAGGCGGCGCCGGCCGCGACGACGGCGAAGCTGCCGCCGGTCAGGCGCAGCGAGGCGCCGAGGGCGAAGGCGGCCGCGAACGCCGCCGCGGTGAGTCCGGTGACCACGCCGTCCAGCAGCATGCTGGGGGTCAGCCGGCGCACGCGGGCGCGCAGCATCAGGAACACCGCGGCGTACGTCAGCGGGTAGAAGGCGATGAACCCCGCGTCGGACCAGGACGGGCGCGGGACGGTGGCCGCGCCGGCGTAGAGCACCTGGTAGACGACCGCCCCGCCCAGGTAGGCGGCCACGCCGGCGGCGAAGCAGAGCCAGGCGGCGCGGTCCTCGCCGGCCCGGCGCGCGCGCACCGCCAGGACGACGACCAGGCCCACCATGAACAGGATCTTGCCGCCGCCGGCCAGCAGCGCGACGACCCCCGTGGCGCCCAGCGCGGTGGCCAGCAGGCACAGCAGGTAGGTCCCGCCGAACGCGCCGGCGAGCGCGCGCACGCCGCGCAGCGACCGGTCGGCTTGCCGCCGCCGGCCGAGCCGTCGCCGGGGGACGCCGAACCGCATCAGGACCATGCGGACAGGGATCGGCCGCTCCCCCGCCCTCCTGCAGACCCCCCGGCCGCCGATTCCTCCCGAGGGGGGAGAACGGGCACCCGCCCCCGCCTCGCCCGGCAGGGTGACTCGTCGCGACGCCCTGCTGACACACAGCGTTGTGAGTGCGCTACTGAGCGTGCTGCCCAGGGAGTGGGTGGCATCTGCCCTCACGGAGAAAGCGCAGGCAAGTCCATGAAGTCCTCGACCGGAGTGCGGCCGTGAGCCGCAGGGGCCCCGGCCGCCGCACCGTGAGCGCGCTCGCCGCGCTCACCACCGGCACGCTGGCCTCCGTCGTGCTCGCGGGGCCCGCCCAGGCTGCCGATCCCGGCTACGACACGAGCGGTAAGGGGTCGCTCTACAACATCGCGCAGGTCGTCGGCGCCCACGGCTCCTACGCCGCCGGGTACACGGGCAAGGGGATCGGCGTCGCGCTGATCGACACCGGCGTCAGCGAGGTGCCGGGGCTCGACACCGGCAACGTCTGGCAGGGCCCGGACCTGTCCTTCGACAGCCAGTACCCCGAGCTGGCGCACCTGGACGCCTACGGGCACGGGACCCACCTGGCCTCGATCATCGCCGGGCGGGACCAGGCCGGGACGCCGGCGTCCTACCTCGACCCCACCCGGTTCACCGGCATCGCGCCGGACGCGACCCTGATCAGCCTGAAGGTCGGCGCCCACGACGGCGCCGTCGACGTCAGCCAGGTGATCGCGGCGATCGACTGGACCGTCGAGCACCGCAACGACCCGGGGCTGAACATCCGGGTCATCAACCTGTCCTACGGCACCGACTCGACGCAGGACCCGGCGGTCGACCCGCTGGCCTTCGCCGTCGAGAACGCCTGGAAGCACGGCATCGTCGTGGTCGCCGCCGGCGGCAACGACGGGTCGTCGATCTACTCCCTCGCCAACCCGGCCCGGGACCCGTACGTGGTCGCGGTGGGCGTCGACGACAGCAAGGGCACGGTCGACACCCGCGACGACGACGTCCCGGCCTGGGGCACCCGCGGGACCAACCAGCGCCACGTGGACGTCGTCGCGCCGGGCGTCTCCGTGGTGGGCCTGCGCGTGCCCGAGGGATTCGCCGACCAGGAGCACCCGGAGTCCCGCGTGGGCAGCCGGTTCGCCAAGGCGTCCGGCACCTCGCAGGCCGCGGCGGTGGTCAGCGGCGAGGTGGCGCTGCTCCTGCAGGAGAACCCCTCGCTCACCCCCGATCAGGTCAAGAAGAAGCTGATGACCACGGCCGAGTCCGTGCCGCGGGAGAGCGCGCAGTACCGCGGCAACGGGGTCGCCGATGCCCGGATCGCGCAGCTGACCGGCGACGGGGCGGCGCGCCAGTCCACGGCGTTCTTCGGCACCGGCACCGGCTCGCTGGAGGCGTCGCGCGGCTCGTCGCACGTCTCCGACGGCGTGGCGCCGATCTCCGGAGAGGTCGACGTCTTCGGCCACGCCTGGGACGGCGCGGCGTGGGCCGCGGCCACCGCGAACGAGACCGTCTGGGACGGCGGCACGTGGCGCGGCCTGCCGATGACCGGCAGCGGCTGGGACGGCCGGACCTGGCGCACCGCCGACTGGTCGGGCCACAGCTGGACCGGGCACAGCTGGACGGGCATGAGCTGGAGCGGGCACAGCTGGACCGGCATGAGCTGGAGTGGCCACAGCTGGACCGGCATGAGCTGGAGCGGCCACAGCTGGACCGGCATGAGCTGGACCGGCCACAGCTGGCGGACCGCGGATCTCGCGAGCGCCGCCTGGCAGTGAGGCGGCACCTCACCCCTCGGGGGTGACCGGGCATCGGCAGGGGCGGGGAGGACTACAGGTCCTCCCCGCCCCTGCCGTTGTCGTGCGGGAGGAGGTGGGGCCCGTGAGCGGTAGCAGCACGGTCGGACGGTTCGCCGTCCGGCGTCTCCGCCTGCGCCGGGAGCCCCTGCTCGTGCTGGCCACCACCGCCGCGCTGCTCCTGGTCGCCACGGCCACCGGCCGCCCGCTGCTCGACGCCGCCCCGTACCTGGCCGGCCTCCCGCTGCCGTGGTGGGCGCTGGCCGTCGCCTTCGCCGCCACCGAGATCTCGGTCGTGACGATCCAGATCAAGCGGGAGGGCCGGTCGATCTCGCTCAGCGAGCTGCCGCTGGTCCTCGGCCTGTTCTTCGCCTCGCCCCTCGCGCTGATCGCCGGGCGGTTCGTCGGCTCTGTGGTCGCGATGGTCCAGCGGCGCACGCCCGTCCTGAAGTCGACGTTCAACCTCGCCCTGTTCACCGCCGAGACGACGATCGCGCTGGCGCTCTTCCGGGCGCTGGCCCCGGAACCCGCCGACGGCGCCGGACCGGGCACCTGGGTGGCCGCCTACGCCGGGGCGCTGCTGGCCACGCTGTTCGGTGCGCTGGCCATCTGCCTGGTGATCGCCATCTTCGACGGGGGCGTGCGACCCCTCCGGCTGGTGCGCGACGTCTTCGCCGTCGGCCCGACCGCACCCATGGTCGTCACGGTCGCCCTCGTCGCCGTGGCCAGCCTCGCCGCGGACCCGGAGAGCGCCTGGCTGCTGATCGGGTTCGGCACCCTCCTCCTGGTGGCCTACCGCGGATACGCCGCGCTGGCCCACCGGCACCTCAACCTCGAGCGGCTCTACCGGTTCAGCCAGGCCGTGAGCAGCGCGCCCGAGATCGACGGCGTGCTGACCAGCGTGCTCGGCGAGGCCAAGGAGCTGCTGCGCTCCGAGCGCGCGTCGGTTGCATTCGTCTCCGAGGACGGCCACGTCGCCCGGGTGCGGCTGGGTGCCGGCAACCGGATCTTCCGCACCGAGGAGCCGTCCACGCCCGAGGACGCCTGGCTGACCCGGCGGGTCGTCGAGGACGGCGAGTCCCAGCTCCTCCCCCGCGGCACGAAAGATCCCGGCGCCCGGCGGCTGCTCGACCGGCACGCCATGCGCGAGGCCGTCGCGGTGCCGCTGCGCGGCGGCGCCGGCGTCATCGGCGTGCTGCTCGTGGCCGACCGGCTGGGCGACGTCCGCACCTACGACCAGGACGACGTCCTGCTGCTCGAGACCGTCGCCAACCACGCCAGCATCGCGCTGCGCAACGGCCAGCTGATCGGCCAGCTCCGCCACGACGCCCAGCACGACGCCCTGACCGGCCTGCCGAACCGGGTGTTCCTGACGCGCGGTCTCGCGGCGGCGCTCGACGAGGTCGCCACGGGCGCCACCGCCGGCGCCGCGGTCATGATCCTCGACCTCGACGAGTTCAAGGAGGTCAACGAGACCCTGGGCCACCAGCAGGGCGACCGGCTGCTCGTGGAGGTCGGGGCCCGGTTGACCACCGCCGTCGGCACGGCGGGCACCGTCGTCCGGCTCGGTGGCGACGAGTTCGCCGTCCTGGTGCCCGCGACCGCCGACGAGGACCGGGTCCTGCACATCGGCCGCCGCATGCTGCGGGCCCTGGAGCAGCCGATCGCGCTCGACGGCCTCGAGGTCGAGATCGGCGCGTCCGTCGGCGTGGCCCTCGCTCCCCTGCACGCCACCGACCCCTCGGCGCTGCTCAAGCGGGCGGACCGCGCGATGTACGACGCCAAGGTCTCGACCCGGCGGCTGCGGGTCTACGAGCCCGAACTCGACCACGAGAACCCGCGCCGGCTCACGCTCGTCTCCGCGCTGCGCACCGCCCTGCAGGACGGCGGCATCTCCGTGGTCGTCCAGCCCCAGGCCCGGCTCGCCACCGGCGAGGTGGTCGGCGGCGAGGCGCTGGTCCGCTGGACGCACCCGGAGCTGGGCCCGATCTCCCCCGACGAGTTCATCCCGGTCGCGGAGCGCAGCGGCCTGATCGGCCCGCTCACGACGCTGGTCCTCGACTCCGCGCTGGCCGCCTGCGCGCAGTGGCGCGCCGCCGGCGCCGACTTCGGCGTCGCGGTCAACCTCTCCGCACGCAGCCTGCACGACGCCGACCTGGTCGAGGAGGTCACCCGGCTGCTGCGCCGGCACGGCGTCCCCGCCGGCCGGCTGACCCTCGAGGTCACCGAGAGCTCGGTCATGGCCGACCCCACCCGCGCGGTCGCGCTGCTGCACGCGCTGCGCGACCGCGGCGTCCGCCTGTCCGTCGACGACTTCGGCACCGGCTACTCCTCGCTGTCCTACCTCAAGCGGCTCCCGGTGCACGAGGTGAAGATCGACCGAAGCTTCGTGAGCGGGCTGCGCGAGCAGGGCGAGGACGTCGGCATCGTCCGGGCCATCGTCGACCTCGGCCGGCACCTGGGCCTGGAGGTCGTCGCCGAGGGCGTCGAGGACGCCGACACCCACGAGATGCTGGTCGAGATGGGCTGCGACCTGGTGCAGGGCTGGCACCTGGCCCGGCCGATGCCGCCCGAGGAGTTCCTGCCGTGGCTGGCCACCCGCGCGCACACGGCAGGGCGGCGAGGCCTGCGCGTCGTCTGAACCCCGCCACGGCGCTCGGGCGTGCCAGCATGCGCGGGACCGTTCCGAGCGAGGGAGGCAGCCGTGGCGACCTGGGACGACGTCCGCCGTGCCTGCGCGGCGCTGCCCGAGACGAACGAGAGCCGCTCCGGCCAGGGCACCCGGCAGTGGCGGGTCAAGGACAAGCTGATCGTCTGGGAGCGCCCGCTGCGCCGCCGGGACCTGGAGGAACTCGGGGCCGACGCCCCCGATGGGCCGGTCCTGGGCGCGCGCGTGCCCGACGAGGGCGCGCAGCTCGCGCTGATCGCCGAGGAGCCGGGCGTCTACTTCACGACGTCCCACTTCGACGGCTACCCGGCGGTCCTCTGCCGGCTCGACGCGCTCGACCCCGCCGGGCTGGAGGAGCTGGTCAGTGAGGCCTGGGCCTGCCGGGCCCCGAAGCGGCTGCTCGCCCAGCACCGCCCCGGCGACTAGGTTTCGGCGCATCCACGACGGCCCTGGGGGCGCGATGGAGGTCCGGCTGCTCACCGCGGACGGCGTCCGCGCGGCCAAGCCCGGGGACCTCCCGGACCTGCTCGCCGCCGGGGCCGGCGTCGTGTGGGTCGACGTGCCGGACGGCGATCCGGACGCCGCCGCGGTGCTCACCGACGTCTTCGGGTTCCACCCCAAGGCCGTGGCCGACAGCCTGGGCCGCAGCCCGGTGCCGAAGGTGCACGTCTACGCCGACCACGTCTTCGTCGTCCTGCACGCGCCCGAGCCGGGGCGGGGCGGCCACATCCACTACGTCGAGCTCGACCAGTTCGTCAGCGAGCGGTACGTCGTCACCGTGCACGGGCCGGTGAACCCCGCCGTCCCGCCCGCGGCGATGCTGGTCGAGACCGAGGCGGTCGCGGCCCGCGTGGCGGGCGGCCGGTTCCGGCCGACCACGGGCCACCAGCTGTCCACCGCGATCGTCGCGGCGCTCACCGGGCGGATGCGCGAGCACGTCAGCGCCCGGACGGCGGAGGTGTGGCAGTTCGAGCAGCGGGTCACCGCCGACCACCTGGCCGATCCCGAGCAGTTCCTCGACGGGATGTTCCGGGTGCGGCACGGGCTGCTCAGCGTGCGGACCATGGCCGCGCAGAGCGCGGAGGTCTACGGCCGGATGCACGCGCTGGGCGTCTACGGCCCCGAGGGCCAGCGGCTGCTGGACGACAACGTCGACCAGTTCCGCCGGATCGCCACGATGGCCCGCAGCCAGGAGGACTACCTGCGCGGCGTGATCGAGTTCTACCAGACCCGCACCAACACCAAGATGACGATCGCGGCCGAGCGGCTGGCGGTCATCGCCGCGGTGACCCTGCCGATCACGGCGCTGTCCTCGGTCATGGGCATGAACGTGATCGTCAACAGCAGCACCCACTGGGCCACGCTGGCGGTCCTGCTGGTGATCATGGCGATCTCGTCGGTGCTGCTGCTGATCTGGGCCAAGCGCCACGGCTGGTGGTGACGAGCGCACTTTCGCGCGCGAAAGTGCGCGGGGTTTCGCGCGCGAAAGTGCGCGGGGTTTCGCGCGCGAAAGCGCGGGCCGCCGCGAGCTTGCGGAGATCTTGCGGCTTCCTCGCGGGCAGGCTGCGGTCCGGGGCCGAGAGTCCGATCTGCCGGCTGGCGCCCGCCGGGCGGCTCGGATCGACAAGGAGCACATCGGCATGCGGATCAATCGTCCCGGGCGGGCGCGCGCCGCCCGGAGGGTGGCCGGTTCGGTCGCCGTCCTCGGCGTGGCCGCCGCGGTGGCCGCCCTGAACACGTACGGCACCTTCACCGACAGCAGCAGCCCGGTGAACACCGACGTCGCGACCGGCGTGCTGTCCCTGTCGCTGGCCGACGGGAACGGCGCCACCGCGATCCAGCCCTTCCCGGGCGGCGGCCTCATGGCCGGCGACTCGGTGACCCAGCGGCTCGACCTGGTCAACGACGGCAGCACGGCCTTCGGCTCCGTCACGATGAGGATGACGGCGACCGTGTCGAGCATCCTCGACACCGACACGAACAGCGGCCTGC
Organism: Geodermatophilus sp. SMS 5-13; assembly: GCF_059428245.1. Taxonomy (NCBI): domain Bacteria; kingdom Bacillati; phylum Actinomycetota; class Actinomycetes; order Geodermatophilales; family Geodermatophilaceae; genus Geodermatophilus; species Geodermatophilus sp. SMS 5-13. Next base: position 862,147 of record NZ_CP165729.1, on the reverse strand, counting down.
AGCTGTCCGTGAAGTCCTGCTCGGCGCCCTGGAGCGGCTCCGGCTCGTCGTGGTCGTGCGCCGGCACCCAGTCGTCGGTGTACGCCGGCCCGATCGTCATGTCCAAGGCCCTGGGCGGCGCGGCCAGCCTCGCCCCGGGTGGGGTCGACCACCTGCTGCTCACCGCCGGCCTGCCCGCTTCGGCCAACGGCGATGCCTTCCAGGGCAAGGCGAGCACTCTCAGCCTGGTCTTCGACGGGGTGCAGCGTGCCGGCGCCGGCCGCTGAGCGCGCGGAGGTCACGTACCTCGCGACGGTTCAGCTGCCCTACCGCGACGTGCGCAGCGCGACGCTCGGCCTGCGGGCGGAGCTGCGGCACCGGGTGTCGGTGGTCGGCGGCGGGGCTCCCGACTGGGACAGCCTGGTGCTCCGGGGCCCGGCTCCGGTGGTCGACGGCCGGGGACGGCGGTGGTTCGAGTACACCGCCACCGTCCGCGGCCCGGGGGGAGGGGAGGTCGCCGTCCCTCAGATCTGAGAGACGGCGGCGGCCACCGCGGCCAGGTGCCGCTCCTGGTCCGCGGGCGGCAGGAAGCTGGCCCGGAAGCTGTTCTCGGCCAGACGCCGGCGTGCCTCCGGCGTCAGGCCGAGGGCGCGGGTGACCGCCGCGACGTTGTCGTGCAGGTACCCGCCGAAGTAGGCCGGGTCGTCGGAGTTGACGGTGGCGACCAGGCCGGCGTCGAGCATCGCGCGCAGCGGGTGGTCGGCCAGCCGGTCGACGCAGCGCAGCGCCACGTTCGACAGCGGGCACACGGTGAGGGGCACCCGCTCCTCGCGAAGCCGGGCGACCAGCGACGGGTCCGCCATGCTGCGGATGCCGTGGTCGATCCGCTCGGCGCCGAGTCGGTCGAGCGCCGCGGTCACGTAGGACGGCGGCCCCTCCTCCCCGGCATGCGCCACCCGGTGCAGCCCCTCGTCGGCGGCCATCGCGAAGACCCGCTCGAACAGCTCGGGCGGGCGGCCGGCCTCGGCGCTGTCCAGGCCCACCCCGATCACCAGGTCGCGGTAGGGCAGCAGCCGCGGCAGCAGTGCCTCGGCCTCGGCCGGGTCCCGGTCCCGCAGGAAGCAGGCGATCAGCCGGGCGGACATCCCGTGCCGCTCCTCCGCCGTCCCGAACGCCTCCCCCAGCCCCTCGAGCACGACCTCCAGCGGCACCCCGCGGGCGAGGTGGGCCTGCGGGTCGACGAACACCTCGGCGTGCCGCACGCCCTGCGCCGCGGCGCGGGCCAGGTAGGCCTCGGCCAGGTCGGTGAAGTCCCCTGGCTCCCGCAGCACGGCCATGAGCTCGTAGTACAGGTCGAGGAACGACTGCAGGTCGGCGAAGTCGTAGGCGCGGCGCAGCTCGTCGAGGGAGTCGAAGCGCAGCCGCACGCGGTTGCGGGCGGCCAGGCGCAGCGCCAGCTCCGGCTCGAGGGTTCCCTCGATGTGCAGGTGCAGCTCGGCGGTCGGCAGCGGCGGGAGGTCGTCGGCGGGCACGGTCCGATCCTGGCTCACGTGGCGGCCGGTTCGGGCAGGCGCCGCACGTCCCGGACCGCCACGGCGAGCGCGGCGAGGGTGAACGCGACGCTGACCAGCAGGCCCCGCGCGTAGGCGGAGCCGTAGTCCGCCTCGCGGGCCGCCCCGCCGGGCGCGGCGCCGGCCACCGAGGCGTAGAACACCGCGCTGATGACGGCGGCGCCGACGGCGTTGCCGATCCGCTGCGAGGTCTGCAGCATGCCGCCGGCCGTCGACCCGCCGCGGACGTCCACCTCCGCGAGCGACAGCGCCTGGTTGGGCGTGATCACCGCGCCGCCGCCGAGCCCGGCGACGAACAGCGCCGGGGCCATGAACAGCGCGACGGAGCCCGCGTGGACGCTGCCGGCCGCGGAGGCGGCGATCAGCGCGGCGGCGCCCACCCCGAGCCCGAAGAGCACCAGGGCGGCGACGAGCACCCGCCCGCCGACGCGCGGCAGCAGCCGGCCGGCGATCGGTGCGGCCAGCGCCGACCCGACGGCGTAGGAGGAGGCGGTCAGGCCCGACTGCAGCGGGGTGAAGCCCAGCCCGTCCTGCAGGAACAGCGCCAGCACCAGCGGCGTCCCGGTGTAGGCGCAGAAGAACAGCACCGCAAGCACGACGCCGTCGGCGTAGGAGCGGATCCGGAACAGGTCCAGGTCGATCAGCGGGTGCCCGCGCCGCCGCGCCGGGCCGCGCTCCCACGCCACGAAGCCGGCGAGCACGGCCAGCGCGGGGACGACGAGGACGAACAGCCGCGCGTCGTGGCTCGCGTCGAACTCGACGACGGGGAACAGCAGCCCGAACACCCCGACGGCCAGCAGCGCCACGCCGGGCAGGTCGAGGGCGGGCGTGTGCGTCCGCGGCGGCGGATCGGGCAGCAGCCGCCGGCAGAGCAGGAACGCGACGACGCCGATGGGCACGTTGACGAGGAAGCACAGCCGCCAGCCGAACTGCTCGCCGCCGAGTGCGATGATCGCGCCGCCCACGACCGGCCCCGTCGCGGTGGCGATGCCCACCGCGGCACCGAGCGCCCCGAACGCCTTGCCCCGCTCGGCCGGCGCGAACAGCTGCTGGATCAGGCCGGACACCTGCGGGTTGAGCAGCCCGCCGGCCAGGCCCTGCAGCACCCGTGCGGCGAGCAGCACCCCGGTGGTCGGCGCCAGGCCGACGAGCGCACTGCACGAGACGAAGGCGCCGACACCCAGCAGCAGCATCCTCTTGCGGCCGCGGTCGTCGCCGAGCCGCCCGCCGATGATCGGCACCATGCCGAAGGCGAGGGCGTAGCCGGAGACGGTCCACTGCAGCTCGGCCGCGTCGGCGGACAGGCCGCGGCCGATCGAGGGCAGCGCGACGTTGACGATGCTGATGTCGAGCAGGGTCAGGAAGACCGCAGTGATGCACGCGGCGAGAGCCGGCCACCGGCGAGGATCGAGGTCGCCGGCAGCCGAGGTCACCGTTGCATCCTGCAACGCTTCCCTGTGCCGGCGGGGACGCCCCCGCCGGCCGGAGCCCTACAGGCGGACGTCGGCCAGGCGGCCCAGCCCGAGGTACTGCGGCCGGCCGGTCACCTCCTCGTCCGCCGACCGGGCGAGCGGGTCGGCGTCCGCGTAGGCGGCGAGGTCGTAGCCGGTCGCGTCGGCCAGGTCGCGGACGGCGATCTGGAACGTCCGGTAGGCCCCGAGCTCGAACCCCTCGACGGCCTCCGTGCGGTCCCGCTGCTCGAGCAGCTCCCGGATCAGGTCGCCCTGGCTGAGCAGGTAGGCGGTGGCGTGCAGCCCGGTGCCGTCGCCGTCCCGCATGACCACGAGCTTCCAGAACTCCCGCGGCACGAGGACGCCGGGCTTGATCTCGGGGTCGTCGTCCCGGACGACCGGGCCGGTGAACACGCACGCCCGGAACCCGTGGGTGCGGGCGCTGTCGAGGATGTAGTTCTCCAGCCCGAGCCACAGGTCCCTTCCCCGGTTCATCTCCTCGTGCTGCGGTGCGGCGTTGGTGTAGTGGAAGGTGTCGCCGTCCGCCCGGCGCACCAGGGCGGTGGCATCCGTCTGGCCGGCCGCGGCCGGGTCCCAGTTGGGGTCCTCCCGGCGGACCAGGTGCCCCCGGTCGATCTCCGGGTCGTCGTAGTCCGACTCGCGCAGCTGGCTGCCGGCCGGCAGCCGGCCGTCGGCGAACCAGCGGTCGTCCCCGCGCTTGATCCGCACCGAGGAGGCCCCGTCGATGTTGACCGCGGTCATGAGCGGCTGGCGCCGGCCGGTCGAGAACCGGACGCCGAAGTGCGTGTACCGCAGCTCGAAGGGCTGGTCGGGGCGCTCGTCGCTGGGCCGGGCGAGGTCGGCCAGGACGGCGCCGGGCAGGCCGGGCCACGGCGCGGCCAGGTCCTGGCCCAGGAAGGCCGGGTCGTAGCCGGACCGGTCGGCGAGCTGGTCCGGCGTGTGGACGCCGTCCGCCGCCTCGGTGTCGTCGCCCGGCCGCCGCGGCACCGGGACCACCGCCGGGCCCGTGCCCGCCAGCGCCGCCTTGAGGCTGCGCACGCCGACCGCGCTGTTCTCCACCCCGTAGACGCCGGCGAAGTGCAGCCCGACGACCCGCCCGGTGTCCAGCGAGATCAGCGGCGATCCGGAGTTGCCGCCGAGGCTGGTGCAGTCGTGCGTGAGCTCGGTGCCGGCGGACAGCGCCTGCATCACCCGGCCGGGCGCGAAGCGCTTCACGTCGAACAGGTCGTGGAAGTACTGCGCCTGGGCGTCGACGTCGTTGCGGCTGTCGAAGGCGGGGTAGCCGATGAGCGCCACGAGGTCCTCCACGCCGGCCTCGTCGTCGGCCAGCGGCAGGGGGTCGGGCAGCCCCTCCCCCACGATCCGCAGCAGCGCGACGTCGGGCGCCGTGTCGTCGGCCAGGTAGACGATCTCGCGGACGGCGAACGGGCGGGCGTCGGCGCGCAGCGACCCGACCTCCTCCTTGAAGTCGAGGTTCACGCCGTACCGGCTGCCGGTCGACGGCGAGCGCAGCAGCACCCCGCGGCCGTCGGCGGCGCGCCGGGCGACGAGCTTGGCGACGTGTCGGTTGGTGGCCACCACCCGGGAGTCGGCGTCGGTGCCGATCACCCAGCCGGTGCCGCCCCAGCTCATCCGGTGGTTGACGAACTCCACGCGGCCGACGGAGAGCACGTCGGCCTCCACGGCCTTGATCCGCGCGTCGGTCCCGGCCGGGAAGTCGGGCAGCGGCTCGAGCTCGACCGCGTCGTTGCGCACGAGCAGCGGCGGGCGGCCGACCCGCTGCACGATGGCCTCCAGGGCGTCGGTGGGGACGACGCTCTCCAGCGGCTCGCGGTCGGCCTGGAGCACGTCGGCCGCCTCGGGCGGGATCACGTCCCGGGCCGCGGCCGGCACCGTGCCCGCGGCGACGGCCGCCCGGACGGCCGCCTCCAGCGCGGGGTTGTTCGCCAGCCGGGCGCGGACGCCTTCCAGCCTGTCCTCGGCGATGGTCATGCGCGCTTCTCCTGTCCTCTACAGCTCCCGGTGGACCAGCAGGACGGCGAGGGGTGGGGCGAAGGCCGCGGGCACCCGGCGGCGCAGCAGGACGGCGGCGACGGCGGCCACGCCCTCCGGCACGGCCTCGCGCGCCGCGAGCAGCGCGCCGGGCAGCCGGCGGGCGATCCGCCCCGCCGGGTCGGGGCGGTCGTCCCCGGTCCAGGCGGCCAGCTGCTCCCGGCTCGCCGCCGTGGGGTCGCCGGCCGCCTCGAGCGCGACCAGCCGGTCGGCGAGGGTGACGTCGAGCGGGCGGGACCAGGCGTCCCACGTCGCCGGGGGCGGACCGTAGGACCACTGGCCCGCCACCGTCCGGCGCCAGCGCTCGGCGCTCTGCGCGATCAGCCGCAGGTCGGGATCGCGCAGCCGGAACGCCGCCGCGCCGGCCCACTCGGCGAACAGGCCGAGCGCGGCCAGGCCGTCGACCGGCTCGACCGGCTGGGCGGGGACGGCGGACGGCGGCGCGCCCGCCGGCGGCAGCCCGCCGAGCGCGGCGAGCCCGCGGTCGGCCGCGGTGGCGTGCCGCTCCGGCGCCGGGTCGCCGCGGACCCGGCCCAGGGTGACCGCCGCGTCGACGTAGGGCGTCAGGACCGCCAGCAGGCGGGCGGCCCCCGGCGGCGCGTCCGGCGACACCGGCCCGAGGCGGCGGGCGAGCCGCTCCCCCGCGGCGGCCAGCGCCGGCGCCACGCCGCCCTGCTCCAGCCAGGTCGCTGCAGCCGCGCCGACGGCGTCCGAGCCGTGCCACGCCGACGCCCGCGAGGACAGGCCCACCCGCCGCGCGGCGAACCCCAGCGCGCCGTCGCTGAGCTCGGAGCGCAGGCCGCAGTAGGCGACGTCCTGGACGACCCGGGCCAGCCGCTCGTCGCGGCCGAGCGCCCGGACGAAGGCGGCGAAGGTCAGCTCGGCCCGCATCTCCAGCCGGGGCGCGGCGAGGTGCGCCGGCAGGTCGGCGAGGTCGGCGTCGTCGGGGCGCGGCCGGTCGCGCTCGCCGAGCAGCCGCCGGGCCGCGGTCCACCGGCCGGCCCGCCACAGGAAGGCCAGCGCCGCGTCGGCCACCGCCGAGCGCGGCTCGAACTCCCGCCCGGCGACGGCGCGCTCGTACACGTAGCCGGCCTCCAGCCAGTCGCCCCGCTCCACGAGCGCGGCCAGCTCCGCCGCCGCATCGGGCACCGGCGCGCCGGCGGGCACCGGCCCGCCGCGGGCCAGGGAGGACCGCTCGCCGCGCGCCCGCCGGACGAGGTCCTGGGCCCGCGGCGGGAGGTCGGCGAGGCTGCGCGCATCGAACCGGCGCAGGACCGCGCGGTCGATCGCCGGCGGCGCCGTGTCCCGGCGCATCAGCTGCAGGCGGTGGTAGGCGGCCTCGACGGCGGCCCAGGACTCGGGGCGCCGGGCGAACCAGCGCGCGGCGGCCCGGTCGATCGCCGCGGCCTGCGCGGGCCGGCTCTCGTACACCTGCCGGAGCAGGAGCCGCCGGACCTCCGGGCGGTACCGGAGGAACCCCGTGGCGACGGGATCGGGGACGACCAGCCAGGTCTGCCCGGCCAGCTCCTCGAACAGCTCCGCGGCGCGACCGGCCTCGACCCGGCCCAGCCCGACGTGCGGTCCGACGACCTCGGCGAGCACCGCGGCGTCGAACCGCCGGACGACGAGGCCCGGGAGCAGCAGCCGGCGCACCCGCTCGTCGGCGAGCGAGGCGCGGGCCCAGCGGCCGAGCAGCGCGGCGTCCGGCCCGTCGTGCCGCGGCGCGGTGGCCGCGCCCATCTCCCGCGCCACGGTCGCGGCGACCTGCAGCAGCGACGGGTTGCCCCCGGCCGCCGTCCGGACGGCGGCGGAGCTCTCGGGCGCGACGTCGAGGGTGGCCAGCATCTCGTCGGCGCCCGCGTCGGGCAGGCCGCCGAGGTCGATCCGCCGCCCGATCCGCTGCGGAGCGCCGTCGAGGGCGTCGCCGCGGCCGGCCGCGAGGACGGCGACGGGGCGCAGGCCGAGCCGGACCAGGGCGTCGAGCCAGTCGAAGACGCGGGCCGGATGCGTCTCGCCGCGGGCGCGCAGGGCCTCCAGCGTGTCGAGGACGAGCAGCACCGGCCGGCCCGCGCCGCGCACCTGCTGCCCGATCGCCTGCCCCAGCCGGACCGGCAGCCGTTCGCGGGACCTGCCCTTCAGCCGCAGGGGGCCGGCCACGGGTGCCCCGGCCGCCGCCAGCCGGGCCTCGCGCAGCGCGTGCGTCTCCCGGCCGGTCTCCGCGGCCAGCTGCCGGGCCAGCTCGACGGTCAGGCCGGTCCGGTCCTGCGCGTCGAGCCCGGCGCGCTCGAAGTCCAGCCGCACGGCGAGCCAGCGCTGCGGCCCGGCGCGCGCCCGGCGGACCGCCTCCTCCAGCAGCGTGGACTTGCCGAGCCCGAGCGGTCCGCCGAGGAACAGCGCCCGGACCGGTGGGGCGAGCGCCGGCGTGTGCAGCCACGCCACGATCGCGGCCAGCTCGTCGTCCCGGCCGGCGACGCCCCCGGCGAGCAGGGTGCCGCGGCGCTCGTCGGCGTCCAGCCGGGCCAGCGCCGCGCGGACGTCGTCGAGCTGGTCGGCGGCCGGCGCCGGCGGGCCCGCCCGGTCGAGGGCGACCGCCAGGCGAGCGAGCGCGTCCCGCGGACCGCCCGCCGCGACGGTGCCCCGGACCGCGGGGGGCGCGAACGAGCCCGCGCCGACCAGGGCGTCGAGCAGCTCGCCGGTCTCGCCGTCCGCCGTCCCCAGGCCGCGGCGCCAGGCCACCGCGTCGGCGATGCCGCGCCGGTCCGCGACGTCCGCGAGGGCCCACCGCCGCTCCACCCCGCGCATGAGCCAGGCGCCCTGCCGGGTGTCGCAGACGCGGGCGAGCTGCGCGCTCAACTCGACCAGCCGGTCCGGATCCGGCAGGCCGCCCTGGACCGCGCGCAGCGCGTCGCCCGGGTCGAACACCCCCGAGAGCGCGGCGTAGTCGCGCAGCTCCCGCTCCTGGAGGTCGGGCGCCAGGCTGGTCATGCCGTGGCCCCGCGCTGCTGCCGCCACGCGCGCAGGTCCGCCCGCAGCGCCGTCACGACCGTCTCCACGTCCTCGGCCCGGTAGATGCCGTTGAACGAGGCCAGCGGCGTCAGCACCCGGTCGGCGATCGCGTCGAGGACCGCCGGGTTCGCCGGCCGGCCGGTGAGGTCGGCGTACGCACGGGTGAGGAAGTCGAGGACGGCGCCGCGCGGGAACCCGCCGAGGTACTCGACCACCAGCCCGGGCGGACCGGTGCCCGTGGCCGCGGACGGCGCGGCGAACTCCTGACCCGGCAGCGCGACGGTCTCGAACCCGGCCACGACCAGGCGCAGGTGCGGCTGCAGCAGCCCCGCCGCGACGAACCCGTCGAGCAGCAGGCGGGCGGGCTCGGACAGCGCGACCGAGGGGTTGTCGAAGAAGAACCACACGGTGCGGTCGGTGGCCGCGGCGGCCTCCTCGACCGCGGCGGCCAGCTGGCGGGCCCGGTCGCGCGCCGCGGTCTCCGGCGTGACCGGCCCGGGTCCGACCGGGTCCGGCAGCGGGTGCAGCGGCAGGCCCGCGGCGGCGACCCGGCGGCAGATCTCCCCGACGAGGTCGGTGACCAGCTCGTCGAACCCGATCCGCACGAGCGTGGAGCCGGCGCCGTGGCGGTGCAGCAGCTGCCCCAGCAGGTCGTGGGAGAACGCCAACCCCGTCGTCCCGCCCGCGACGTCGCGCCGCTTGAGCCGCAGGCCGCGGACCCGGCCGGTGACGGCACGGGCAGCCGCGACCGCCTCGAAGAAGAGGTCACGGCCCAGGACGAGGGCGCCGGTGTCGGTGCCGTCGAGCGACCACAGGGCCGTCGGGCCGGTGTCGGCCGCGACCAGCGGCTGCAGATCGGCCAGGAACCGGGACAGCGGGACCAGCCGCCCGCCGCCGTCCCACTTGCCCTGGTGCACGCCGGCCAGCTCCAGGGTGGCGCCGAAGCAGGCTCCCCCCGACGAGCCACCCCTGGTGGTGATGTCGTGCCGCCAGCGCGCGGTGACGTTGCGGATCTTGGTCAACTGCCCCATGCCGTAGCCGCGGTCCGCGCCGTCCGGGTAGTGGACCAGGAACAGCACGCTGTGCGTCGCCGTCGCCGGGGCCGTGGCGGGCAGCCCCGCGAAGCCCAGGTGCGCGGCGGCCGGCCGGCGCATGACCAGGACCGCGACGTCGTTGCGCCCCTCGACGTCGGTGTCCCGCCGCGGCGCCCGCCCGTCGTACTCGGCGTCCCCGCAGAAGGAGGCGAAGCACGGCGGGACGATCACGTCCTGCTCGGTGGAGTCGGCGAGGGCCACCCGGATCGACGGCGCCGGCTCCTGGGGTCCGCCGGGCGGGCCGACGGCGACGACGTGCCAGGCGGTGAGCACCAGGCTCGGCCCGATCAGGCAGCCGCTGCCGGCCACCGCGCCGTTGACCAGGACCCGGCAGCGGAACGACTGCGCCCGGGCGCTGAACACGGTGAACGTCGCGGGGTCGACGTGGTCGGCGAAGTCCGCCGTGTCCGGTGGGGTCAGCGGAACGCCCTGGCCCTGCAGCGAGGCGGCGAAGGCGTCGACCAGCAGGCGGTGCTGCAACTGCTCGAGCCAGAGCTCCGCGGGATCGCGGCCGAGGAGGTCGGCCGCGGCGGCCAGGCTGTCCGCCGTCAGCCGCGGACCGGCGCCGTCCTGGACCGCCGCGAGCGCCGCGCCGGCCTCCAGCGGGTGTCCCCGGATGGCCTCGGCCAGCTCGGCCTCGTCCCACATCCCCCGGCCCCGCCGATCACCCGACGGGAGGGCGAACGGTCGGCGCCATGGCAAATCGCCTCGATCCCCCAGCGATGAGGGCACACACTGTCCGCCCCCGCGCCGGGACGCGGAAGTGATTTGCGCGCGATCCGGAACCGATCGGGAACGCCCGGGCTCTTCATGATCACCTCGGGCCCGGCGCTGTCTCCGCGGACGGGAGGCACCGCTGAACCCGAGGTGATCATGAGGCGCTCAGGCGGGGTCGGTCATCGCCTGCGCGGTCAGGGTGACCGAGCGCAGCCGCTCCTCGGTCGTGGGCGACTGGTGGGCGACGATCAGCTCGTCGGCGTCGGCCAGCTTGGCGAAGCCCTCGAGGTGGTCCCGGACCTCCTCGGGGGTGCCGACCGCGCTGTAGGTCAGCATCTGCTCCACGTGCCGGCCGGCCGGCGACTCGAGCAGGAGGTCGGCCTCCTCGTCGGTGTAGGCGTGGTCGCGCCGCCCGAACAGCCCGGTCGCCCGGATCCGGCGGGTCTGCTGCAGCTGCCGCTGCGCGTCCTCGGTCGTGTCGGCGGCGAGGACGTTGACGCCGGCGATCACGTACGGCCGGTCCAGCTGCGCCGACGGCCGGAACTCCGCGCGGTAGGCGGAGACGGCGCGCTCGAGCATCGCGGGCGCGAAGTGCGAGGCGAACGCGTAGGGCAGGCCGAGGGCGGCGGCGAGGGTGGCGCCGAACATCGACGAGCCGAGGACGTAGAGCGGGACGCGCGAGCCCTTCCCGGGGATGGCGTCGACGCCGGGGACGCGGGTCTCGCCGGCGAGGTAGGCCTGCAGCTCGAGGACGTCCTGCGGGAAGCGGTCGGCCGAGCGGTCGTCGCGGCGCAGCGCGTACATCGTGTTCTGGTCGGAGCCCGGCGCCCGGCCGAGGCCGAGGTCGATCCGGCCCGGGTACATCGCGTCCAGGGTGCCGAACTGCTCGGCGATGGTCAGCGGCGAGTGGTTGGGCAGCATGACGCCGCCGGCGCCGAGCCGGATGCTGCGCGTGTGCGCGCCGACGTGGGCGATGAGCACGCTGGTCGCCGAGGAGGCGATGCTCGGCATGTTGTGGTGCTCGGCGTACCAGACCCGCGAGTACCCCGTCTCCTCCGCGCGCTGGGCCAGCGCGACGCTGGCCGCGATGCTCTCGTGCACGGTGCTGCCCCGGGCGATCGGGGCGAGGTCGAGGACGGACAGGGGGATGCGCATGAAAGATGCCTTTCCGAGGGGTTACCTCCTGGGCAACCCCTCGGAAAGGCATCCGCTTCCCGTGTGCGGTTCAGCCGACCCTGCGGGGCCTGCGCGGCCCGGCGTCCAGCCGGCCGCCGCGCAGCGCCACGACCCAGCCGACCAGGACGACGTTGGCGACCAGGTCCAGGCCCGCGCCGATGCGGGCGCCCAGCAGGTCGGTCTCGAGGCTCTTCTCGCGGGCCTCGGCGGGGTCGATGTGCAGCCCCGACCCGCCGTCGCCGGTGGCGTGGTTGGCGTGCTGGACCTCCACCAGCTCCGACTGGAACCGGTAGTCCATCGCCGCGCTGATGCCGACCTCGGCCGTGCCGATCAGCGCGGCGGCCGTGGCGATCAGCAGGGCCGCCGGCACGACCTTGCGGGCCGAGTGCAGCGCCGGTCCGAGGCGGCGCCGGGCGACGGTGAACGCGCCCAGCACCACGGCGAAGAAGACCGGCAGCGTGAGCGCCGTGATCTGCAGCCAGAAGAGGAACGGCCCCTGGGAGCGCTCGATCGCGCCGACCGCCCCCTGGACGGCGGTGAGCACGAACCCGTCGGCAGCGGCGAGGAGCACGGAGAGGACGGTGACCGTGCCCCACGGGACGGGCCGGGGGCCCGGCAGCGCTCGGGGGCGCTGCCGGATCGCCGGAACCGGCAGGGTCGCCGTCATCACACGATCTCCCAGCCGAACATCATCGCGTGGTCCTCGTGGGCCAGGTTGTGGCAGTGGGCCACGTAGGGCCCGACGAAGTCCCGGAAGCCGCGGTAGATGATCACCGACTCGCTCGGGTCGAGCGCGACGAGGTCCTCACGCGAGTAGTCGTCCGGATGCCCCGGGCTGCCGTTGCGCGCCGACACGTCCTTGCCGTTGCGCATCACGGTGCGGTGCTCCTCCATGTGCAGGTGGAAGGGGTGCACCCAGCCGCCGCCGCCGTTGCGGATCTCCCAGAGGTTGAAGCTGTTCTTCTTCGGCGTGGCCGGCAGCACCTTGCCCGCGGGGTTCTTCAGGCTGGTCGCGGGCTTGCTCGGGTCGAACGCCTGGCCGTTGATCAGCCACTCGGTCTCGCCACCGGCGCTGCCGCGCTGCACCTCGAAGACCAGCCGGTTGTCCAGCATCGACTTCCAGTTGCTCGGCAGCGGCGGCAGCTCGCGCAGCGGCGTGCCGTCGGTGACCGCGCTGTTGTCCTTCTCCTCCGCCGGCGGGTCGCCGTCGATGATGATCTTCATGAGCGGGACCTTGTACTGCGGGTCCGGGGAGAAGCGGGACGAGTTCGACCACATCCGGCCGGTCGGCATCTTCATGACGTTGGTGAGGTAGAGGACGTCGTCCTTGGTGGTGGGCGAGCCGTCCATGTACTGCGTGAAGTCCACGACCATCTCGCGGCGCTTGGCCGGCCACAGCTCGAACGAGTCACGGTTGAACGCGAACGGCACGAGCCCGCCGTCCGAGGCGACCTGCAGGAACCTCATGCACTGCTGGCCGTCGGGGATGCGGTACTGGCCCTGCAGGTCGTCGTCCTTCATGCCGAGGTCGCGGGCGGCGACCGGGCCCTTGCTCGACGTCATGAGCTTGAGCTCGTAGATGCGGGCGATCGAGCAGTCGAGGAACCGGAAGCGGTACTTGCGCCGCTTGACCCGCAGCGTCGGGTAGGCCGTGCCGTTGACGGTGAAGATGTCGCCGACGAAGCCGTGGTTCGGGAAGTGCTTGAAGAAGGTCTTGCCCCACCACTCCGGGTGCGCCTTGTTGCCCGACTCCGGGAAGTCGGAGTCGTGGAAGTCGTGGTGGGTGGTCACTCCGTCGTCGAGCCGGCAGTCGTAGAGGGCCAGCGGGATGTCGTACTTGACGTCGAAGGACCCGTCGGAGTTGTCCTTGCGGATGCCGGGCAGCCGCAGGCCCTTGGTCTCGTCGCCGGGGTCCAGCTTCGGGTCGTAGATCGGGTAGAGCCCGACCATGCCCTTGTAGACGTTCGAGCCGGTCTGGTCCATCCGGTGGTCGTGGAACCAGAAGAAGCTCTGCTTCTCCCGGTCGTCGCCCCCGGCCGGCCAGTTCAGGTACAGGTTGTCGCACCACATGCCGGGCCGGTAGCCCTCGTACTTCGGGCCCTTGCGCATCGAGTAGTGCGGGTTGCCGTCGCTCTCGGGAGCGGTGTGCCCGTTGTGCAGGTGGGTCAGGAACGAGTAGTCCGGGGTGCCGAAGTCCTGCCGGTCCAGGTTGAGCGGGTTCTCGTCCAGGTGGTTGGCGAAGCGCACCAGCGCCGGCTTGCCGTACTCGGCGTTGATCATCGGCCCCGGGAAGGTGCCGTTGAAGCCGTAGATCGTGCTCGGCGGCAGGTCGCGCAGCGTCCCCGCGGCGACCGGCTTGCCCGCCGGGTCGAACGACTGCGTCGGCTGCCCGGCGGAGTTGATGGGCAGCACCTTCGACTTGGTGAACGAGTGCGTGTTCACCCGAATGTCGATCTTGTAGACCAGCGGGTCGGGCGAGCCGACCAGCGGGTTCGAGGGCCAGATCTGGTGCTGCTCGTTGTTCAGCGAGGACTGCTGGCCCGGTCCGGAGCCCGGCGCGCCGCCGGGCAGGCCGGGGATCTCCGAGCTCGCGACCGGCGCGAGCGCCTTCGGGATCGGCAGGTCGTCCGTGAACGGCTCGAGGATCAGCGGGCTCGTCGGCCACACCTCGGTGTAGACGGAGTCGGCGATGGCGATGGACGCCGCGCCGAACACCCCGTCGGGAGAGAGCAGACCGCGCGCACCGAGGTTGGGCGCGAGGGCCGACCCGGCGGCGTAGAGGCCGACGGCGGCGGCGCCGGTCGCGCCGAACCGGAGGAACATCCGCCGGGAGACCTCGTGAGGGCTGAGCGCCTCGCGGGTGGTCGTGACGGTGGCGGCGGCGGTCTCCGTGACGGCCGTTCCGCGGAGGGTGTCGGAGCGCTTCACAGGGGCTCCCCTTTCGATTCCGCCCCGTGAGTGGGTCGAGGAAAGCGTTCCGCCCGGGCGTGTCGCGGGGCAGCCCGTCAACTGGGGGATGCCACACCCGAAAGTTGGGGAGGCCAACTGCATTACGCTCGACGCCGGTTGCGGACGGTCACCCGGCGGCTGTGCCGGCGCCCGGGGCGACGGCCGTCGCGGCCGCGAGGCGATCGGTCCGGAACGGTCACCGTGGGCCGGTCACGGACGGCCCGCGCCGCTCACAACCGGGAACGACAGCGGTCCCCGGGCAGCACTCGGCGCACCCGGCCTGCAGGCCGGGTGCGCCGAGGGACGAGGTCGACCGCGGAAGGGCCGCGCCGACCTCCTTCTGGTCGTGGACGTGGTTCTCGTCGTGGACGTCGAGCACGTGCCGGGCACGGTCAGCGTCGTGCCGTCGCTCAGGGGTCCCGCGATCAGGGCTCCCGGCGCCGGGGCGCGACGTCCAGCCGCCCGCCGCGCAGCGCCACGACCCAGCCGACCAGGACGACGTTGGCGACCAGGTCCAGGCCCGCGCCGATGCGGGCGCCCAGCAGGTCGGTCTCGAGGCTCTTCTCGCGCGCCTCGGCGGGGTCGATGTGCAGCCCCGACCCGCCGTCGCCGGTGGCGTGGTTGGCGTGCTGGACCTCCACCAGCTCCGACTGGAACCGGTAGTCCATCGCCGCGCTGATGCCGACCTCGGCCGTGCCGACCACGGTGGCGGCCGCGGCGACCAGCAACCCGGCACCCACCACTTTCCGGGCCGAGTGCAGCGCCGGCCCGAGGCGGCGCCGGGCGACGGTGAACGCGCCCAGCACCACGGCGAAGAACACCGGCAGGGTCAGCCCGGTGATCTGCAGCCAGAAGAGGAACGGCCCCTGGCTGCGCTCGATCGCGCCGACCGCGCCCTGGACGGCGACGAGCACGAACGCGTCCGCGGCGGCCAGCAGGACCGCCAGCGCGGTCACCGTCCCCCAGGGAAGGGGCCGGCGGCCCGGCAGCGCCGCAGAGCGCTGCCGGACCGCCGGAGTCGGCAGGGTCGCCGTCATCACACGATCTCCCAGCCGAACATCATCGCGTGGTCCTCGTGGGCCAGGTTGTGGCAGTGGGCCACGTACTGGCCGACGAAGTCACGGAAGCCGCGGTAGATGATCACCGACTCGCTCGGGTCGAGCGCGACGAGGTCCTCGCGGGACTTGTCGTCCGGGTGGCCCGGACTGTTCACCGTCACGTCCTGGCCGTTGCGCATGACCGTGCGGTGCTCCTCCATGTGCAGGTGGAAGGGGTGCACCCAGCCGCCGCCGCCGTTGCGGATCTCCCAGAGGTTGAAGCTGCCCTTCTTCTGGGTGGCGGGCAGCATCCGGCCCGCCGGGTTCTTCAGGCTGGTCGCCGGCTTGCTCGGGTCGAACGCCTGGCCGTTGATCAGCCACTCGGTCTCGCCACCGGCGCTGCCGCGCTGCACCTCGAAGATCAGCCGGTTGTCCATCAGGCTCTGCCAGTTCGGCGGCAGCGGCGGCAGCGGGCGCAGCTTCTTGCCGTCCGCGATGTCGCTGTCGTCGGGAGCCATCTCGGCGCCGTCGATGACGAACTTCAGGATCGGGACCTTGTACTGCGGGTCGGGCGAGAACCGGGGCGTGTTCGACCACATCCGACCGGTCGGCATCTTCGTGACGTTGGTCAGGTAGATCTCGTCACCGTCGCTGGTCGGCGAGCCGTCCTGGTACTTGGTGAAGTCGATGACCATCTCGCGGCGCTTGGCCGGCCACAGCTCGAAGGCGTCCCGCTCGAAGGCGAAGGGCAGGAGCCCGCCGTCCGAGGCGATCTGCAGGAACCTCATGCACTGCTGGCCGTCGGGAATGCGCCATTGCCCCTGCAGCTCGTCGTCGGCGTAGCCGAGGTCCTTGGCCGCCTTCGGGCCCTTCGTCGAGCTCAACAGCTTCAACGTGTAGATGCGGGCGATCGAGGCGTCGAGGAACCGGAAGCGGTACTTGCGCCGCTTGACCCGCAGGGTCGGGTAGGCGACCCCGTTGACGGTGAAGATGTCCCCGACGAAGCCGTGGTTGGGGAAGTGCTTGAAGAAGGTCTTGCCCCACCACTCCGGGTGCGCCTTGTTGCCCGACTCCGGGAAGTCGGTGTCGTGGAAGTCGTGGTGGGTGGTCACGCCGTCGTCGAGCCGGCAGTCGTAGAGGGCCAGCGGGATGTCGTACTCGACGTCGAAGGCGCCATCGGCGCGGTCGGTCCGCTTGCCCGGCAGGCGCAGGCCCTTGGTCTCGTCGCCCGGGTCCAGCTTCGGGTCGTAGATCGGGTAGAGCCCGACCATGCCCTTGTAGACGTTCGAGCCGGTCTGGTCCATCCGGTGGTCGTGGAACCAGAAGAAGCTCTGCTTCTCCCGGTCGTCGCCCCCGGCCGGCCAGTTCAGGTACAGGTTGTCGCACCACATGCCGGGCCGGTAGCCCTCGTACTTCGGGCCGTTGCGCATCGAGTAGTGCGGGTTGCCGTCGCTCTCGGGAGCGGTGTGCCCGTTGTGCAGGTGGGTCAGGAACGAGTAGTCCGGCGTGCCGAAGTCCTGCCGGTCATAGTTCCCCGGGTTCTCATCCAGCATGTTGTTGAACCGGACGAGAGCCGGCTTGCCGTACTCGGCGTTGATCATCGGGCCGGGGAACGTGCCGTTGAAGCCGTAGATGCAGCTCTCCGGCAGGTCGATGCCCTTGGTCGGGTCCACGGTGACCGCATTGCCGTTCGCGTCGAAGGCGTTGGTCGGCAGACCCGCGCTGGTGATCGGCAGCACCTTCGACTTGGTGAAGGAGTGGCCGGCGACCTTGATGTCGATCTTGTAGACGATCGGGTCGGGCGAGCCGACGCGAGGGTCGGTGGGCCAGATCTGGTGCTTCTCGTTGTTCAGCGAGCTCTGCTGGCCCGGTCCGGGGCCCGGAGTCTGCGCCCAGGACTTGAAGTCGGTGCTCGGCGCGAGGGCCTTGGGGACCGGCAGGTCGTCCTTGAACGGCTCGAGGATCAGCGGGCTCGTCGGCCACACCTCGGTGTAGACGGAGTCGGCGATGGCGATGGAGGCCGCGCCGAACACCCCGTCGGGCGAGAGCAGGCCTTGGCGGTCGAGGCCCGGCAGCAGGGCGTTCCCCGCGGCGTAGAGGCCGACGGCGGCAGCGCCGGTCGCCCCGACCCGGAGGAACATCCGCCGCGAGACCTCGTGGGCGCTCGGCAGCGCCTCGCGGGTGGTCGTGGTGGTCGCGGCGGCCTCCGCGGTGGCCGTTCCGCAGTCCAGGGTGTCGGAGCTCACGGGGCTCCCCTTTCGATCGCGCCTCGTGGGTGTCGGGGAAAAGGGTCTCCGGCCGGGCGTGTCGCGGGGCAGCCCGTCAAGTGGGGGATGGCACACCCGAAAGTTGGGGAGGCCAACGGCAGTCCGACCCGGTTCCGTCACCGACGGTCACCCAACCGCTCTGCAGCGCATCCGAGGACCGTCACCGAGGGCACGTCGTCCCGACCGGACGCCGCCGTTCTCCTTGCCGCAGGTTCCGGCCGGGACTAGCGTCCGCGCGCATCGCAGCGGGGGGCGGCCGCACCACGACCACTCGGGAGCACCCCATGCTGAGCGACAGCCGAGTCGAGGCGAACATCCCCGCGGCGGACCTCGGGCGCGCGCGGGACTTCTACGCGGACAAGCTGGGCCTCACCCCGGTCCACGAGTTCGACGGCGTCCAGCTGACCTACGAGACCGGCGGCGGCACGCGCTTCAACCTCTACCAGACCGAATACGCCGGGCAGGCCGGGCACACCATCGCGCAGTGGCACGTGGCCGACATCGAGGCCGAGGTGCGGGACCTGAAGGCCAAGGGGGTGGCGTTCGAGGTCTACGAGGGCATGCCGGGTGTCACGTGGGACGGCGAGATCGCCGCCCTGCCGGGCATGGGGAAGGCGGCCTGGTTCAAGGACAGCGAGGGCAACATCCTCTGCGTGGACCAGCCCGAGGCCTGAGGCGGACGACCCTGGCCGGTCGGTGTACGAATCCCCTTCCTCCCCCGTCTGGACAGGAGTAGACCTGCCGAGTCCGCGGGGGTCGGATACCGAGGGGGTAGCACGGTGAGGCAGACGTATCGAGCGCTGGCCGGGCTGATCGCGCTGGGGGTCGTGGTGCAAGCCGCAGCCATCGCTTTCGGCTGGTTCACCGCGATCAGCGACGTGGACGGCGGCCTGGTCATCGACCAGAACTACGAGGGCAACGGCGGCCACGCGCTGCACGGGATCATGGGCTTCTTCGTGATGCCCGCGCTCGGCCTGATCTTCCTGATCGTGGGGCTGGTGGCCGGCCGGGCGGTGCCGCACGGCCGCATGTGGGCCGCCATCGTGTTCGTCGCGATCATCGTCCAGGTCCTGCTGGCCATGTTCGCGTTCGGCGTCCCCGCCATCGGCGCCCTGCACGGGATCAACGCGCTGGTCATCCTGGGAACCGCGGGGCGCGCGGCGCAGCTGGCGAGCACCCCGGCCGCCGCGGTGGGCCAGCCTCAGGCCGGGACGTCGCTCCCTGTCTGACCGGCCCCGCCGCCGCTGGCGGCTGTACGTGCCGCTGGCCGTCGGCCTCCTCGTCCTGGGTGGGCTGGGCTGGTACTGGGCGGCGAGCCTGATCCCCTCGACCTACTCGGTCATGGACATGGGCTACGTCGACTCCGGTGGCGGGCCCGCGCACGCTCACAGTGCCGGCCGCAGCGTCGCGGAGCTGACCGGCCCGGAGACGGGCCGGCCGGACCTCGCCCTGGAGCTCGAGGCACGCCGGGGACCGGTGCGCCTGGCGAGCGGCGAGGTGGTGCAGGGCTACACGCTCAACGGCACGTCGCCGGGGCCGGCGCTGGAGGTCACCCAGGGTGACCTGGTCGAGGTCACGCTGGTCAACGTCGACGTCCCGGACGGCGTCACGCTGCACTGGCACGGCGTCGACGTCCCCAACGCCGACGACGGCGTCGCGGGGATCACCCAGGACGCCGTCGACCCCGGGGACAGCTACGTCTACCGGTTCGTCGCCGAGGACGCCGGCACGTACTGGTACCACTCGCACCAGGTCTCGCACGAGCAGGTGCGCGGCGGGCTGTTCGGCACCCTCGTCGTGCTGCCGCCGAACGGCGTCGGCGAGACCGACGTCGTCGCCCCGGTGCACACCTACAGCGGCCGGCGCACGCTGCGGGGCGGCACCGGGACGACGGAGGTCGACGCCGACGCGGGGACCGCCGTGCGCGTGCGCCTGGTCAACACCGACTACGGCCCCCTGCGGGCGTGGGTCAGCGGCTCGCCGTTCCGGGTGCTCGCCGTCGACGGGTCCGACCTGGTCGGGCCCACCGACCTCACCGACGAGGGCGTGGTGGTGACCGCCGGCGGGCGGGCGGACCTGCTGGT
This sequence comes from Geodermatophilus sp. SMS 5-13, assembly GCF_059428245.1. Classification (NCBI taxonomy): domain Bacteria; kingdom Bacillati; phylum Actinomycetota; class Actinomycetes; order Geodermatophilales; family Geodermatophilaceae; genus Geodermatophilus; species Geodermatophilus sp. SMS 5-13. The sequence continues at coordinate 842,743 of NZ_CP165729.1, read as the reverse complement.
CACCGCGCCCGCCCGGGTCGACGTCGGCGGCAGCGCGGCGCTGGTGGTCGGCCCGCCGGGCACCGCGGTCGAGGCGCGCGCGGCGCCGTCCCGCCAGGTCGACCTGCTGGCGTACGGCACCCCGGCCGCACTCCCCTTCGACGCCGAACACCCGGACCGGCGCTTCCGCTACGACATCGGCCGCCGGATCGGCCTGCTCGACGGCCGGCCCGGGTTCTGGTGGACCATCAACGGCCACCTCTACCCGGACGTCCCGATGTTCCACGTCGAGGAGGGCGACGTCGTGCGGATGACCATCCGCAACGACAGCGGCGACGTCCACCCGATGCATCTGCACGGGCACCACGCGTTCGTGCTGTCCCGCGACGGCGTCCCGTCAACGGGCAGCCCGTGGGAGGTCGACTCGCTCAACGTCCTCGACGGGGAGACCTACGAGATCGCCTTCGTCGCGGACAACCCCGGTATCTGGGCCGACCACTGCCACAACCTCGAGCACGCCAGCGACGGGCTGGTGGCCCACCTCGCCTATGCCGGCGTCACCGAGCCCTTCCGGGTGGGGGACGACGCCGGGAACGACCCGGAGTGACGCCGGTCAGCCCCGCTGCTCGACCACCTCGGCGGTCACGATCGGGTGCTCGGAGGTGCTGTCGGACAGCGGCATCTCCCGGGCCACGTTGCCCTGCGCGGCAGCCTGCTCCGAGGCGGGGGCGGCCCGCTGCGCCGGCGTCCGGATCGGTGCCACCGGCAGGGCCGACGGCTCCGCGCGGCCCCACTCCGACTCGACGTCGGTGAGCAGGGCCTCCAGGTAGGCGCGCAGCTGCGTGCGGCAGGCCTGCGCGAACGCCTTGAGATAGGCGACCTGCTCCTCGAGCTGCTCGGTGGTGGCGCCGCGCTCGGGGGCACCGGCCGGCTCGGTGGTGGCGGGTGCGCCGACGCCGGACATGCGGGCGGCCTGCTCGTGCGCGGCCTGGATGATCGCGCCGGCGCTCTCCCGCGCCGTCCGGAGCGACTCCTCGTAGCGGGCCCGGGCGTCCGCGGTCATCTGGCGGCTGAAGTCCTCCGCCTCGGAGACGTACTGGTCGGCCGTCTGCTGGGCGGTGGCCAGCAGCTTCACGGCCTGGTCGCTCGGGGCCTCGTGAGTCACGGCCTCCTCGACCTGGTCCTGCAGCGCGCGCACCTGCGCGCGCAGGTCGCCCTTCTCGGCGTGCAGCAGGCTGACCTCCTGCGCCACCCGGTTGAGGAAGCGGTCGACCTCCTCCTCGTTGTACCCGGGACGCAGCATGGTGCCGCGGGAGAACTGGACGTTGTGCAGGTCGTTCGGGGAGATCCGGCGTCCCCGCTCGCCGGATCCGCGCTCGTTCGTGGTCATTCGGTCACGTCCCCTTCAACGTTGGGTCCCTGTCGACTGGCGGCGAACACCTCAGCGCGGATGCGCTCCCGTTTCAGGCCGTGCCCCACGAGCCGGGACTCCGTGTCCTCGACCATGGGCGCCGGCCCGGCGACGTAGACGTCCCGGCTCAGCCACGGGCCGTGCCGGAGAACGACGTCCCCGATGTCTCCGTGTTCGAGCGGTGACTCCTTGTCATCGGAGACAGCGTATGTGACGGACAACCACGGATGTTCCTGCACCATGCGGTCGAGGTCGGCCCGGTCGTAGAGCTGGTCCTCGATGCGGGCGCCGACGAACAGGTCCACGCGGCGGGCCGGGCCGTAGCGCGCGACCTGGTCGACCAGCGACTTGAGCGGCGCCAGCCCCATACCGCCGGCGACGAGCAGCAGGTCACGGTCGGATTCGTCGTCCATGCCGAGATGGCCGAGCGGCGGGCCGAGGCGCACCCAGTCCCCCACCCCCGCCTGACGCACGAGGGCCGAGCTGACCGGGCCGCCGTCCCGGGCCTTGATGTGCAGTTCGATCTGCCCGTCCGGGCGTGGCGCGTTGGCCGGCGAGTAGTAGCGCCAGAGCTTCGGCCGCAGCTCGGTCTCGATGGAGATCGACTGGCCGGCCGCGAAGGGCAGCTCCTTCTCCGGCCGCAGCCGGAGGACGGCGATGTCGAACGTCCGGCGCTCGTGCCCCACGATCTCGGCGTCCCACCAGGCCGGCTGGTCCTCCGCCGCCAGCGCCGCGTCGATCATGACCTTGGCGACCAGCTGGTAGGCCGCCGTCCAGTCCTGGGCGAGCTGGGGATTCCACTCCTCGTCGAAGTGCCGGAGCGTGGCCAGCAGGCTCTCGCCGACCGGGGGATAGTGCTCGGCGACCGTGCCGAACTTGCGGTGGTCGCGGCCGAGCGCCTGGAGCACCGGGATCACGCTGTCGAGGTCGTCGAGATAGTTCACGACGTCCCCCAGCGCCTGGAACAGCCGGTCCCGCTGGTGCGCCATCGAGACGGGGAACAGCCGCCGGGTCTCGGGGTGGGTCAGGAACAGGTGGGAGTAGAAGTACAGCGGGGCTTCGTCGCCGGCGGCCGCGGCCTTGGCGAAGTTGGCCCGCATCGCAGCGATGTCCACGCGGCAGAGCTCCTCCGGACGGCGGTCAGCAGGCCGCGCCGAGCGCGCGGACGAGGGCGTGCGGGGCGAGCCCCGGATGATCGCGGGCCCCGGCCCCGGCCGGCCCGCAGGTCTGCTTTCTGCGTGGTCGTTCGTCGGTCGACATCACCTGCTCCGCCTTCTCCCCCGTGATGTCGGTGGCCTCCACCCTGACATGGCGATCGAGATCTCACGACCTGAGCTGCGGGGACGACGGCGTGTCCGGCCGATGTCGGCAGGCAGCGGCCGGACTCAACCCGAGACCCGCGAGAAGGCATCCGGCGCTCTTCGTCAGATCGTGGCCGTGTGCCCCGGCCGCCGCAGGGCAGCCGTCCCGCATCATCGTTGGGCGCTGGCAGGAGGCCGCGCCGCAACATTTCTCCAAGGAGGACGCCGGTGCACATCCGTGCCTGCACACGGCGTCCGATCGTCGGCCGGCCCACCGCGCGACGCCGTCCCGCCGGCCGGGGCCGCCCGCTGTGGGTGCACTCCGGGACGCGCGCGGCGGCCGACCCCGGCGGCGACCGCGGCCTGGCCGACCCCGCGGCCGAGGACTTCCGCGACCACAGCTGGCGCGGCCCGATCCGCTAGGACGTGTCTGGCTCATCCCGCGGGCCCGCTGATGGGCGCGGTCACCAGCGGGACGCCGAAGCCGTCGAGGATCCGCACGGTCTCCGCGGCGCGGGAAGGCAGCGGGGCGACCCCCGCGCCGTCGACGAGCGGCACCGTGGCGGCGAGCGTGCCGTCCAGGAGGAGGACCTCGGCCCGAGCCCCGGCGCTCGGCCCGCTCACGACGAGGGAACCGGACAGGCGCAGGGCGAACACCCGGTCGAGCACCGCGGGTCCGGCCGGCGCGGGCCGGACCAGGGTGGAGTAGGTCGGCGGGCCGGGGGCGGACCGCGGGTCCGTCCGGTAGGTCGCGACGTAGGCGGTGGTGGCGCCCGAGGGGAACGTGCCACCCACGAGCAGCGCGCCCGGGGTGCTCAGGAGCAGGGTCAGGGCGATGTCGTCGGCGTTCGCGCCGTACTGCGCGGCCAGAACGCCGACGGCGAGGTCGAGCCGGCCGTCCGGGACGGCACCGCGCAGCCCGCGCGGATCGGCCGGCTGCACCGGGAAGGGCCGCTGGTCGCCGTCGGAGCGGTCGGTGAACTCCGGGGAGAACGGGGCGACGCCCCCGCCCGGCCGCAGCACGCGTACCGGCGGCGTCCCGAGCCGGCTCGCCAGCGGGTCCACGCGCACCGCGCCGGCGCCGTCCTCGCTGGGGACGTGCGCCCAGCGCTCCTGCGTCTGGCCGGACGCCGTGACCGTCCGCCCGGTCACGACCTCGATCTGGTCGCCGGGGAAGGACACCACCGTGACCACGGCGCTGGCCGCCTGGGAGGGGACGTCCCACAGCGCCAGCGGGTCGTGCGGCGCCACCTCCGCCGGTCTCGCGGCGAGCCGCATGTCGTCGGGCTCGGCGTTCTCGGGGCCGGTGAACCAGGCGTGGAACACCACCGCGCCCTCGGGGCGCGCGAGCAGCAGCGCGACCCGTCCCCCGGGGACGTCACCCGCGAAGGCGACCGTGCGGGTCCCGGCCGGCGGCTCCACCGGCTCGCTCGCCGGCGCCACGCCGGCCGGGTCGGACCACCCCCAGCTCAGCGCGGCGACGCCGGCCAGCCACCGCCGGTCCCCGGCCAGCGAGCCCCGTGCCGGCTGGTCGATCAGCGCGGCCCGGACGTCGGGGTGGTCCGGCTCCTCCGGGTGCGCGGCGGGCTCGGCCCGCCGAGGCTCGTCGACCCCGCCCCTCAGCAGCGGCACGGCGAGGAAGGGCAGCAGGACACCCAGGCCGGCGGCCACCAGCCACCGCCGGACACGCCGCTGCCGGCGGGCGTCGTCCCCGGGTCCCATGTGGTCCCCCGGACGCGGGTTCCGGCGGCGCTCAGGCCGACGGCAGGCCGCGGTCGCGTGGGAAGCCGAAGAAGCCCCGCTTCTTGATCAGCTCGGCCACCTCGGTCGGCACCTGCGACTCCCAGCCGGTGTCCTCGGTGGGGATCCGCCGGAGCACGTCCCGGCTGAGGATGGGCAGGAAGTCGGGCTTGTAGTTGTCCAGGCAGACGAAGCTGCCGCGGCGGTAGAGGTAGTCGAACAGCGGCCGCAGGTCGTCCGCGACCTCGACGGTGTCGACGGTGACGACGGCGTCGTCCCGGAGCATCGGGTAGACGAACAGCCGCAGGTCGTTCTTGAACAGCCGGCCGAAGCTCTCGAGGATGCCGCCGGGCAGGTCGGCGTGGTGCGACTCGTCGAACAGGCCGAGCAGGCTCGGGACCCCCATGACCATGCCGAGCCGGCCGTCGGTGCGCATGGCGAGGTAGGCCGCGAGCCGGTGGTAGGCGAGGAAGTCGCTGACCAGCACGGTCAGGCCGCACGCGGAGAGCAGGTCCGCGCGGGCCAGGAAGTCCTTGCGCGAGACCTCGCCCTCGGCCCGCAGGTTGGCCATGGTCAGCTCGGTGAGCAGCAGGACGTCGCGGCCGGCGACGGCGGGATCGGCCTCGAACTTCTCCCGGGCCGCCTCGAGCATGTCGATGTTGACGACGGTCGGCGGCCGGAAACTGCCCCGCTCGACCAGGATCGCCTTCTTGCGCAGCACCTCGCTGGGCTGGAGCACCTGACGGTCCGGCGCGAACATCGCCGCGCCGCTGAGCCCGAGCTGGACGAGCTTGAGCGCGAGCAGGCGGTTGTCGACCGCGCGGAACTCGATGCCGCGCATCTCGATCAGGTCGATCTCGATGCGGCCGGTGGTCAGCTGGTCGAGCAGGCTCTCGACGACGCGGTCGGGCTCGTGATGCTGGAAGAAGGCGCCGTGCAGCAGGTTGATCCCGACGACGCCGAGGGCCTCCTGCTGCTGCCCGGCATCGTCGTCGAGCATCCGCACGTGCAGGACGATCTGGCTCGGCTCGTCGCGCGGGTGGGACTGGAACTTCACGCCCATCCAGCCGTGGCACTCGTTGCCGCCGCGGTAGCTGCGGGCGACCACCGTGTCGGCGAACGCGAAGAAGGAGGTGTCGTCGCCGCGCTGGTCGCTCAGCCGCTCGAGGTTGAGCTCGAACTCGTGGTCGAGCATCGCCTGCAGCCGGCCCTTGGAGACGTAGCGGTCGGACTTGCCGTAGACGGCGTCGCTGACCGCCATGTCGTAGGCCGACATCGTCTTGGCGACCGTGCCCGCCGCGCCGCCCGCGCGGAAGAACCAGCGCGCGACCTCCTGACCGGCCCCGATCTCGGCGATCGTGCCGTACCAGCGCAGGTCGAGGTTGATCTGCAGCGCCTTCTGCAGGGTGTCGACGCCGGCGTCCATGCGGGCTCCCCTTCCGGTACCCCCGCGGGTGGCGCGGAGCCTAGTGCGAGGCGGTCGTCACCGCCCCCGGAGCGCGCGCCCGATCCGCCACCACGAGGCGCCGTCCGCCCGGGCTCGCGCGACGGACCTGCCGATCTCCCGGTCGAGCTTGCGCCGGACGGCCGTCCGGGCGGTGACCAGCTTCTCGATGCGGACGAGGGCACGCCGGCCCGGTTCCCGTCGGTTCACGGCGCCGCCTCCTCCCCGGCCGGAGCGGCCCGCCACGGAGCCCGCCACTCCGGGGCGTCCCACCCCTCGGTCCAGTAGATGGTCTCGCAGGAGACCCGGTCGCCGCGGAACTCCAGGATGTCGACGCCGAAGCCCCACGGCCCGTCGCCGTAGCGGACGCCGAACTCCGCGACCCAGACGTCGCCGGCGCCGCGGACCCGGCGCAGCTCGAGGTCGACCGACGGGGCGGGGTACTGCCGCCGCCACTCCTTGAAGTTGGGGACGCCCTCGAACCGCTCCCCCGACTGCGGGAACTCCAGCACGGCGTCGGGGGCGTAGATCTCGTGCGCGGCGTCCTGGTCGCCGGCCGCGCTCCGGTCGATGTAGTGCTGCAGGGCGGCTCGGACGGCTGCGGCCTCCATGACTCCCCCTACGGAACGGGGCGGTACCGGGCGAAAGTACCGCCGTCCGTGCCTCGCGAGAACGGTGCGCCGCGCCGCCGTCGCGGCACTACGGTCCGCCGGGTGACCCCGCCCCGCGAACGCCCGCCCCGGATCGCCGACGAACGGACCCAGCTGATCGGCTGGCTGGAGCTGCAGCGGGCGCTGGTGCCCTACAAGTGCGCCGGGCTCTCCGAGGAGGACGCGCACCGGGCGCTGCTGCCCACCTCGCCGCTGTTGACCGTCGCCGGGCTCGTGTCGCACCTGCGCTGGGTCGAGCACTGCTGGTTCGAGGTGGTCTTCCTGGGCCGGGGGGAGGAGGAGAACCCGCAGTTCGGGGACGTCGACGACGCCGACTTCATGGTCGACGACGTCCCGCTGGCCCGGCTGCTGGACGAGTACGCCGCGCAGTGCGCGGTGTCGAACGAGACGATCGCCGCCGCGTCGTTCGACGACGTCGGGCGGCATCCCGAGTACGGCGCCGAGACGCTGCGCTGGATGCTGCACCACATGCTCGAGGAGACGGCCCGGCACGTCGGGCACCTGGATCTCCTCCGCGAGCAATTGGACGGCACCAAGGGTTACTGGTGAGACGACGGCGTGGCCGACGCCACGACGCCGAGGTCCCCGGGGCGGGGCGGCGGTCACCCTAGAGTCGGTGCACCGCCGGCCCCGAGGGCCGCGCACCCCTTCCTCCCTCCGCGAGCGGCACTGTTGTGCCCTTGGTCGGCAGTCGACGACAGGAGCTCTCCGCGTGGCCCGGCACAGCGTCCAGCAGGTCCTGGCGGCAGCCAGGGCCGCCGACCCGCGGGTCGTCGCGCCGGCCCGCCCCGGCCGGGCACAGCCGCCCCGCCCCCTCTCGACGGGCAACCTGCTGGCCGACTGCGAGCGGTGGTGCCGCGACCACCTGGCGCCCCGGCCCACCCGGATGGGCGTGGTGGTGGAGCTGACGCGGACCAGGGCGCCGGAGCGGTAGGGATCACGCTGCGCCCGGAGCGCTGACCGCGGACAGCAGGAAGGCCCCGTAGCCCACGACCCGGCGGGGGTCCACGCCGACGTCGGCGGAGGTGGCCAGCCGCAGCGGTTCCACGGCGAGATCGCGTTCCGCGGCCAGGTGCAGCAGGCCGCGTAGCGGCCAGTACCCGCACGCGTCGTCCGGCCGGAGCGCGGACACGTCCCGGGCGAGGACGGCGGCGGCGGTGCGGTCGTCCCGTGCGCGGGCGGTCCGCTGGTCGAGGTAGTGGCTCAGATCGGTGGAGACGACGGCGACCGTGCCGGGCTCGAGCAGCCGGCCCAGCAGGGCCGCCACCGAGGACGGCGATGTGCGGCCGACCACGACGGGCAGCACGCGGACGTCCGGGTCCAGGCTGCGCTGGAGGAACGGAAGCTGGGTCTCCAGGGAGTGCTCGGGCGCGTGCGGGGCGTCGTTCACCGCGACGTCGGCGGACCCGGCGGCGACGGTTCTCGCGTCGTCGTCGATCCCCACCTCCCCCAGTGGGCCGGCCCAGGCGTCGACGCCGGGGACGGCCATCCCCTCCAGCGGCACGAAGTGCGCCGGCCCGAGGACGACGACGCGGGTGATCTCGTCGCGCCACGGGACGAGCTGCGCGTAGGCGTGTGCCGCCACCGCGCCGGAGTACTGGAAGCCGGCGTGCGGTGCGACGACCGCGGCCGGCCGGGCGCGGGGCTCCTCCGCCGGCACGTTGCCCAGCAGCTCGTCGACCAGGGCGGCGAGGGCGCCGGGGTCGGCGGGGTAGAACCGGCCGGCGACCGCGGGCGGGCGGACGCGCATGGCTCAGCTGCGGGCGAGGGACACCGGCAGCCGCCGGGCCCCCCACCGGCCGACCGGCCCGTCGAACCGCCCCGGGACGGCGGTGCCGCACGACCTGCAGCGCCCGTCGTCGGTGAGCCGGTAGCCGCCGATGACGTACCAGTCCCGCTCCACCACGGCCTGGCCGCAGCCGGGGCAGGTGGTCCGTCCGCCGTCGGCGTCGTGGACGTTGCCGGTGTAGACGAAGCGCAGGCCGTGGCGCAGCGCGATCCGGCGGGCCCGGGTCAGCGTCGACGGCGGGGTCGGCGGGACGTCGCGCATCTTGAAGTCCGGGTGGAACGCGGTGAAGTGCAGCGGCACGTCGAGGCCGAGGGCGGCGGCGATCCAGGCGCACTCGGCGTCGATCTCCTCGTCGGAGTCGTTGTGCCCCGGGATGAGCAGCGTGGTGATCTCGAACCACACGTCGGTCTCGTGCCGCAGGTGGGTGAGGGTGTCGAGCACCGGCTGCAGGTGGCCGGCGGAGATCCGGCGGTAGAAGTCCTCGGTGAACGCCTTGAGGTCGACGTTCGCGGCGTCGACGTGCGCGTACAGCTCCCGCCGGGCGGCGTCCCCGATGTAGCCGGCGGTCACGAGGACCGACCTGATGCCCCGGGCCCGGCAGGCGTCGGCGACGTCCACCGCGTACTCGAGGAAGATCGTGGGGTCGTTGTAGGTCATGGCGACGCTGCGGCAGCCGAGCCGCTCGGCGGCCTCGGCGATGTCGTCCGGGCCGGCCGCGTCGGCGAGCCGGTCGATCTCGCGGGACTTGGAGATGTCCCAGTTCTGGCAGAACCGGCAGGCGAGGTTGCAGCCGGCGGTGCCGAACGAGAGCACCGCGCTGCCGGGCAGGAAGTGGTTGAGCGGCTTCTTCTCGATCGGGTCGACGCAGAATCCGCTGGACCGCCCGTAGGAGGTCAGCACCACCTGGTCGGCGACGCGGCCGCGGACGAAGCACAGCCCGCGCTGGCCCTCGTGCAGCCGGCACTCCCGCGGGCAGACGTCGCACTGCACGCGACCGTCGTCCAGCCGGTGCCAGTGGCGACCCGGAACCGTGTACCCGTCGTCGAGGCTGATCTCGGTCATGGCACCCCCGGCCCTGAGTCCTCAGTGTGCGCCCGGGGCGCGTGCTCCGACCGGACCGACGGCGTCAGGCGCGGAGGTAGGTCAGGACGGCGAGCACGCGCCGGTTGCTGTCCGCCGCCTCGTGCAGGTCCAGCTTGGTGAAGACGCTGCGGACGTAGGCCTCCACCGTCTTGGGGCTGAGGAACAGGCGGTCGCAGATCGCCTGGTTGGAGCGCCCCTCCGCCATGACCGCCAGCACCTCGCGCTCGCGGGCGGAGAGGACGTCGAGCGGGTTGTCCGCCCGGCGCCGGCCGAGCAGTTGTGCGACGACCCCGGGGTCGATCACGACGCCGCCGCCGGCGATGCGCCGCAGGGCATCGGTCAGCTCGGTGGGATCGGTGACCCGTTCCTTGAGCAGGTAGCCGGCGCGGGACGCCCCCGACTCGATCAGCTGCATCGCGTAGTGCGGCTCGACGAAGGCGGAGAGCACGAGCACCCCGACCTCGGGGTGGCGGGTGGCGAGGGCCCGCGCGGCCTGCAGCCCCTCGGTCGTGTGCGTGGGCGGCATGCGGATGTCGACGACGACCGCGTCGGGCGGGTCGCGCTCCACGGCGTCGAGGAGCGACGCGGCGTCGCCGACCTGCGCGCTGACCTCGATGCCGGCGTCGGTCAGCAGCCGCGAGACGCCCGCCCGGAAGAGGGCCGCGTCATCGGCGACCATCACGCGCACGGCAGCGTCGCGGTCACTCGGGTGCCGCCGCCCCGCGGGCTGTGCACGTGCAACCGGCCACCGAGCGCGGCGACCCGGTCGGCCAGTCCGCGGAGCCCGGACCCGGTCGGGTCGGCGCCGCCGACACCGTCGTCGATCACCTCCACGCACAGCCCGCCGACGTCGTCGCGCACGTCGATGGCCACCGTCGTAGCGTTCGCGTGTTTGACCGCGTTGACCAGTGCCTCGGACGCGACGAAGTAGCAGGTCTGCTCGACCGGGCCGGGCCAGCGCCGGGCGGGCATCGCGCCGAGCGTCGCCGCGATCGGGGCGCGGTCGGCCAGGGAGGCCAGCGCCGGGCCCAGCCCGGCGTCGGTGAGCAGCACCGGGTAGATGCCACGGGCCAGCTCGCGCAGCTCGTCGAGCGCGCCGGCGAGCTCGGCGTTCGCCTCGTCCAGGAGTGCGACCACCTCCTCGGGCGAGGCCGCGCCGACCTGGCTGCGGGCCAGCCGGAGCGCGAGCGCGACGGTCACCAGCCGCTGCTGAGCGCCGTCGTGCAGGTCGCGCTCGACGCGGCGGCGCGCCGCGTCGGCGGCCTCGACGATGCGGGCCCGCGACGCGGAGACCTCGCGCAACTGGTTGCGGACCTCGGCGTGCAGCCGCTCGTTCTGCACGGCGAGACTCGCGCTGGCCGCGACCGCGGCCACGAGCTCGGGGTCCGAGGTGAGCGCGGGGTCGTGCCGGAGCACCGCGATCCGCTCGCCGTCCCGGTCCAGGTAGGTCACCGCCCGGCCGTCCACGGGTTCCACGACCACCGGGGCGCCGCGTGGGTCGACGAACGCCCCCCGCTCGGGCAGCCAGAAGGCCAGCTCCAGGGACGGGTCGTGCAGCGTGCGGGCGAGGATGCCGCGGAGCCGGGCGGGTTCGGGCACCCCCGCCCCCAGCTCCACGACGAGCCGGCCGACGGCGGAGCGGTCCAGCTGGCTGCGCAGCAGGCCGAGCAGCAGCGCCAGCGGCCACAGGACCAGGACGACCTGCGCCGACCAGGCGAAGACGACCCCGAGAGCGGGGGGCAGGAGCAGCAGGATCGCCGTCCGCTCCACCAGGATCGCCAGCACGATCACCGCTCCCCCGGCCACCGCGGGGCCCAGGCTCCGGCGCAGGGCGGGGCCGGCCGCGCGCCACCGTCCGAACACGATGGCCAGCACGGTCAGGAACAGCAGCACCACGACGCCCTGGACGGCGAGGTCGACGCCGGTCGGGGCGAACTCCCCGTTGGTCGGCAGGATCACCAGCCCGTTCGGGGGCGGCCCTTCCCCCAGCCCCCGGTCGGCGGAGAACACGGCGAGGAAGAACAGGTCCAGCGGGGCGGAGAGCAGGTAGCCGACGGTGACGACCACCCGTTCCACCGGGCCGTGCAGCCGCCCGTCGGGATAGGTCACCAGCAGGTGGACCAGGACGCTCAGGTACACCGAGCCGAGCAGGACGCCGACGACGAACGCCGGGTACACCGCGACCGCGACGACGTACCGGGCGAACCAGGCGAAGCCGAGCGCCACCATGAGCGCGCCGGTGCGGCTGCGCGGCCGGCCGGTCCACGCGACGGCGCCCATCGCGATGAACGACCAGCCGACTGCGAGACCGAGCACGAGGGTGGGCGGCAGCAGCTGGGCCGGGACGTCGTAGCCGCCCCACACCAGCGCGGCGGCCGCGGCTGCTCCGGCGACGAGAGCGGCCAGTCCGATCCACCAGCGGGCCCGCCGGCTCAGCGGGTGCACCCGTTCGCCCTCTCCGGACCGTCGATCACCTGCCACAGGGTCTCGCCGGAGAGCTCCGCCTTGGCGATGAATCCGCGCGCGCAGCTGGAGGCCACCCGGTGGCCGTAGTCGAGGCGGGCGCGGCTGGAGACGAGGACGACGATCGGCGCCTCCCCCCGGGCGGCGAGCTCCTCGGCGACCGCGAAGCCGTCCACGTCCGGGAGCTGCACGTCGAGGAGGACGACGTCGGGCGCCAGGTGTCGCACCGCGTCGAGCGCGTCGGCACCGCCGGCCGCCTCGCCCACGACCTGGAACCCGGCCAGGTCCAGCAGCCGGCGGGCCAGCGACCGGAAGGGCGCATGGTCGTCGACGATCAGGACCCGCGCGGCCATGGGTCGATGCTGGCACCGCTCCCGTACCGCGACTACGGGGACAGCCCCGTAGTCCCGCTCCAGGGATGGCCCGCTACCCAGCCCGCGGCCCGAGCGACAGCCTCGTCTCGTCCACTTCCCGTCCGCCGGAGGCCGTCATGACCTGGGTTCGCCACCACCGTCTCGCCGCGTTCTTCGTCCTGGCCTACGTGTTCGCCTGGGCGCCCTGGCCGCTCGCCGCCGCCGGTCTGATCCCGTACGGCTTCTCGTTCTTCGCCGGCGCTCCCCTGGTCGCGGCGATCGTGGTCATCGGGATCGCCGAGGGCCGTGCCGGCTACCGGGAGCTGCTGTCCCGGTTGCTGCGGTGGCGGGTCGGCTGGCCCTGGTACGTGGTCGCCATCGGGCTCCCCGTCGTCCTGGTCCTCGTCACCGGCCTGGTCAACGCGTGGTTCGGTGCGCCGGCCCTGGGCCTCGCCGCGATCGCCTGGACGGACGTGGCGCTCCTGCTGGCGCTGCGCCTGGTCGATCCCACGGACGGCGCTCTGGGCGAGGAGCCGGGCTGGCGCGGCTACGCCCTGCCCCACCTGCAGTCCCGGTGGTCGCCGATCGCCTCCGCCGCGGTGCTGGGCGTGCTGGCGGCCGGCTGGCACTTCCCGCTGGTGCCGCTGGGCAACCTGACGTGGATCGGGCTCCCGACCACCGTCGTCATCACGTTCCTGTACGTCTGGCTGTTCAACCGGACCCGCGGCAGCCTGCTCCCGGTCATGCTCTTCCACGCCAGCCAGGGGGCGCTCACCCACGGCATGCTCGGGTTCTCCGGCGCCGACGCCCGCCGGGCCGACCTGATCTACCTGGCCGTCGTGGCCCTCGCCGTTGCCGCCACGATGGTGTTCGACCGCAGCGCGTGGCGCACCGCGTCGCCGTCCGCCGTCGCCGCCGCGCGCGAGCCGGCCGCGGTCGCGGGAACGGGCGACGTCCGAGCCCGGTGACGACCCCGGCACGTGACCACCGCTCCCCGAGGGTCACCACGCGCCGCGCGCTCCCTGATCACGCGACGCATCGACTCCGGCCGGTGGGCGCCGGTGCCAGGGTGGGGGCCGCTCCCGTCGCACCGCGACGGGAGCGGCCCCTCAGGGGCGAGCGCATGCACGCCGGCGACCGTCCACCAGGACTCCGGCCGGAGGGGGCCCGGCCGGAGCGATGCGCACGGCGCGGTCGACGGCCCGCCGGGTGGCCCGGACGCCCGGCCCACCGCCCCCGCCCGAGAACGAGGTCCGGAGACCAGAAGGAGTCCACCCGATGACCGAGTTCCAGCGTGGCCGTGTCGCGGCGAACGGCCTGACCTTCGAGTACCTGGAGGCGGGTGACGGCCCGCTGGCGCTGTGCACCCACGGCTTCCCCGACACGCCGCACAGCTACCGCTACCTGCTGCCGGCCCTCGCCGAGGCCGGCTTCCACGCCGTCGCCCCGTTCATGCGCGGGTTCGCACCCACGGAGCTGCCGGCGGACCGCCACTACGTGCACACCGCCACGATGGTGGCCGATCACATCGCCCTCGGGCGGGAGCTCGGCGGCGGCCCCGACGCCCTCCTGGTCGCCCACGACTGGGGTGCGGTCGGCGCCTGGGGCGCGCTGAGCCGCGCACCCGACACCTTCGGCCGGGCGGTGATCCTCAACATCCCGCCGCTGGAGATCCTCGGCGAGAACTTCGGCACCTACGAGCAGATCAAGAAGAGCTTCTACTTCTGGTTCTTCCAGATGCAGCAGGTGATCGAGGACCGGCTCCGCCAGGACGACTGGGAGTTCATCCGGAAGGTCTGGAACGACTGGTCCCCCGGCTACCCCGCCGACGAGGACGTCGACCGCTTCGGGGAGGCCCTCTCCGACCCGGAGCACCTGCGCGCCGCGCTGGGCTACTACTGGTCGATCGCGGACCCGCCGCGGTACGGCACCCCGGAGTGGGCGGCCGAGCAGGGCGCGGCCTGGGGCGGCACCGTCCCCCAGCCCGTCCTCTACCTGCACGGCACCCGCGACGGCTGCCACGGGATGACGCAGGAGCAGGTCGAGCGCGTCCTCCAGTACTGCGGGCCCGGATCGGAGTCCGAGCTGATCGAGGGGGTCGGCCACTTCCTCATGCTGGAGAGGCCCGACGAGGTCAACGGGCGGATCACCCGCTGGCTGGAGCTGACCTCGGGGCGCGTCCTCGCCGGCGTCGGCGGATAGCCACCCATCGCCGCGACCGATCCCTGGCCGGTGCGCCGGGCGGGGATCGGTCGCCCGTGCCCTGGTGCTCGGGAACCGAGCGGCCGCGTCGCGCTGGACGGGCCGCGCCGTTGCCGCACAGAGCATGCTGTCCGGGTGCCGGAGATGCGCAGCGAGCGGACGGCGACCGGCGTCGGGCCCCCCGTCCCGGCCGCGGCCCCGGCGGTCGCGCCGCGGGAGTCGCGGCGCAGCGCCGCACAGCGGGTGCTCCGGCGGACCCTGGGCAACGCCTGGAACGACGACATCTTCAGCGAGTCGGCGTCCGCGGCGTTCTGGCAGACGCTCTCGGTGCCGCCCCTGCTGCTGGGGCTGTTCGGCACGCTGGGCTTCGTCGGGCGGGTGTTCGGCCCCGACACCGTGGAGGCGGTGCAGCGGTGGATCATCCAGCTCACCGGCGGCTTCTTCAGCGAGGAGGCCCTGGACCAGATCGTCGTCCCGACGGTGGCGGACATCCTGAACACGACCCAGGCGGGTGTGGTCTCGGTCGGGTTCTTCCTCTCGTTCTGGTTCGGGTCCTCGGCGATGGCCGCGTTCGTCGACGCCATCACGCGGGCGTGGGGCCAGTACGAGATCCGCAACCTCCTGTGGCAGCGCGTCCTCGCGGCGATCATGTACCTGGTCAGCCTGCTGACCGGGATCATCGCCATCCCGCTGCTGACCCTCGGCCCCGAACGGCTGTTGCCCGTGCTGCCGGACTCGTGGGAGCCCACGGTGCAGGCGGTCACGACCGCGCTCTACTCCCCGCTGACCGGCGTCGTCCTGCTCGTGGCGCTGACCACGCTGTACAAGGTGGCGCTGCCGCTCAAGCCGCCCTGGTACCGCGGCCTGCCCGGCGCCTTCCTGGCCGCGCTGGTCTTCTTCGCGGGAACGACCGGTCTGCGGCTCTACCTCGACTGGATCTCCTCCACCGGCTACACGTACGGCGCGCTCGGCGCGCCGATCGCCTTCCTGCTCGCGACGTTCTTCATCGGGTTCGCGATCATCCTCGGCGCGCACCTCAACGCCTCGATCCAGGCGCTGTGGCCGGCCCCGCTGCGCGACCGCCGGGGCCGGCGGGCGAGGTCCGGCCCGGGGACGCCGGCGCTGCGCCGGGCCGTCCGGGCGGACCCGGAGGCCGCCGCGGCGATGCTCGAAGAACTCGACTACACCGTCCAGCGACCCGCGCCGCCCCCCGACTGAACGGACGGCGCGGCATCATGGACCGCCTCTCAGCCGAGCCGCCGCGATCGGGGAGGACGCCATGAGGACAGCAACCGTCAGGTCGAGCGCCACCGGGGCCACCGCGACCGGAGCGGCGGCGACCGGGGCCCGCAGCGTCGTCTTCGCGGCCGTGGCGGCGTTCGCCTCCGCGGCCTCGGCCTTCGCCGCCGTGGCGATCTGGCACCTGGTGATCCGGAAGCTGGCGATCGGCCAGATGAAGGTGGACCGGCTCGAGATCGACGACCTCACCGTGCGCCGGCTGCACGTCCTCGAGCGGGAGTGACGGCGCGCCGCGTGCCGTGAGCGTCCCGCCGGAACCCCAGACGCGGTACGCGCGGCTCGGCGACGAGCGCATCGCCTACCAGGTCGTCGGCAGCGGGCCGCCCGACCTCGTCCTGTCGTCCGGGACGTTCAGCAGCATCGACCTGGACTGGGACGACCCGGAGCTGGTGGCCATGTACCACCGGATGAGCCGGTTCTGCCGGCTCATCCGGTTCGACCGCCGCGGGTCGGGCGTCTCGGACCCGCTTCCGCTGCACGCGCTGCCGCCGTGGGAGTCGTATCTGGAAGAGGTCCTCGCGGTCATGGACGCCGTCGGCACCCGGCGCGCGGCGGTCATGGGGGTGTGGGACGCCGGCCCGATGGCGGCGCTGTTCGCGGCCACGCGCCCCGACCGGACGAGCGCGCTGATCCTCGCGAACACCGCCGCGCGGGTCCTGA
Organism: Geodermatophilus sp. SMS 5-13; assembly: GCF_059428245.1. Taxonomy (NCBI): domain Bacteria; kingdom Bacillati; phylum Actinomycetota; class Actinomycetes; order Geodermatophilales; family Geodermatophilaceae; genus Geodermatophilus; species Geodermatophilus sp. SMS 5-13. The sequence goes on along the minus strand of NZ_CP165729.1, from coordinate 826,348 downwards.
GTGCCGACGACTACCCGATCGGCACCACACCGGAGCGCGCCGCCGCCGTCGTCGACCAGGTGGTCGAGACCTGGGGCACCGAGGACCACGCGCACCTGCAGGTGCCCAGCCACGCCTCCGACGAGCACTTCCGCCGGTGGTTCGCGCGCTACACCCGAAGCATCGCCAGTCCGGGCGCGGTCCGGGCCTACCTGACGGCGATGCTCGACGCCGACGCCCGCCCGGCGCTGCGCAGCGTCCACGTGCCCACGCTGGTGCTGCACCGCAGCGACTACGCGATGTACCGCATCGAGCACGGCCGCTACCTCGCCGAGATCGTCGAGGGCGCGACATTCGTGGAGCTGCCGGGGCGCGACGGTCCACTGGCCTGGGAACACCCGGAGCTGGCGGTCGACGCCATCGAGGAGTTCCTCACCGGCGCGCTGCGCAGCACCGCGCCGGAGCGCGCGCTCACGACCATCGTCTTCACCGACATCGTCGGATCCACCGGGCTCGCCGACGCCCTCGGTGACGCGCGCTGGCGGCAACTGCTGGACCGGCACGACGAGACGGCGCGACGGGTGGTGGCGGCCTTCGGCGGCCGGCTGGTCGAGACCACCGGGGACGGCGTCCTGGCCACCTTCGACGGCCCGGGGCGCGCGGTCCGGGCGGTGCTGGCGCTGCGGGAGGACGTCGGCCGGCTCGGCCTGCAGATCCGGACCGGCGCGCACACCGGCGAGGTGGAACTGCGCGGCTCCCACGTCGGGGGCATCGCCGTCCACATCGCGGCCCGCGTCATGCAGGCGGCGGGCGCCGGCGAGATCCTCGTCTCCCGGACGGTGCGGGACATCCTGGTCGGATCGGGGCTGCACCTCGCCGAGCGCGGGCCGCACGCCCTCAAGGGCGTCCCGGACGAGTGGGAACTGTTCGCCGTCGAGCCGTGAGGCCCCCTCAGCCGAACTGCCGGTCGTAGTCCGGTCCCACGCCGGTCAGGACGGCGAGCGCGCGCGGGTGGCGGCCGGTGTTGCCGACGCTCCAGATGGACCGGTCCGCGTGCGGCCAGGCGTAGGCCGGGGCGCCGTCGTCCAGCAGGCCGGTCAGGCGCGGTTCACCCAGAGCGGCGGCCGAGAACGCGTACAGGTCCGGGAGCCGGGGCGCGATCACGCCGTAGTCGAGCGCGCGGGCGAGCGGCTGCTCCCGGGCGATCGCCTCCGCCAGCGGCATCCGCAGCGGGTAGTGGCTGGGGAAGGAGCGGCGCAGGTCGAGGAAGAGTCCGACGGTCGGTCCGCGCGGGTCGGCGAGCACCGGGCCGAGGAGGCGCAGCGGGCCGAGGGCGAGCCGCGGCCGGGCGACCAGCGCGTGGGTGTAGAGCACCCGCAGCAGCGCGACGTTCATCATGAACCGCTCCACCGGCAGCTCGTCCGCCGTCAACCGCTCGTGCTCGAGGTAGCCGGCCACGACGCTGGCGTTGTGGGCGCGGTACCAGGCCGCCGGCGCCGGGTCGCGGAGGAACCGCAGCCACAGTTCGACGCGGGCCGCGCTGGGCGTGCCCGGTGCGCCCCCGGCCAGCAGATCGGCCTCCACCTTGTCCCGCAGCAGCCGCTCGTTGACCGCCCGCCACCAGGGGCTGCCGGGCGGCTCGGCGTCCGGCGGCGCCAGCACACCCCGGGCGAGCGTCCAGCGCAGGAAGCCGAGCTCGGCCGGGGCGTACCGCCGTCGCGGTCCCGTGGCGCCCCGGTAGAACCGCGCCGCCAGCGCGTAGCGCGCCGCCGGCTCGTCGCGGACCTCGGCCACCCGCGCAGCCGCGGTCGCCGCCGCGTCGGCCATCGGCGTCAGAAGCGGTAGTGCAGGACGACGGTCCCCTTCCGGGACCAGGCCGTGCTGTGTGCCGAGAGCCGGTAGTAGAGACGCAGGCCCCGCGGGAACCGGTCGACCTCGGGTTCCCGGCTGAGCAGGATCTCCCTGACGAGGTGCAGCCCGGGGACCCACCGTTCGTGGGCGCGGGGGTCGTCGACGCCGGGGAACTGCACCAGGTCGGCGACCGACCTGGTGCCGCGGGAGCGCTTGGCCGCCCGGATGCCGAACCGGGTGTAGCTGTTGAAGACCATCTCCCCGCTCGGGAAGTGGCCGACCAGGCGCCTGAGCAGCGAGACCCACTCGTCCTGGGTCAGGAAGGCCATCAGCCCGTCGGCGACGATCACGGCCGGCCGGCCGGTGGGGACAGCGTCCAGCCAGTCGGCGTCCCGCACGTCCGCGGCCAGGGCGTGGGCGTGCGCACCCGCCGAGATCAGGCGCCGTCGCGCGTCGACGACCCCGGGGAGGTCGACGTCGTACCAGTCGACCGTCGAGGGCGGGGCGATGCGCAGCACGCGGGTGTCCAGGCCGGCACCCAGGTCGAGCCCGACGGCGTCCGGGTGCCGGGCCACGAACGCCGACGCCACCTCGTCGAGCTTCTTGGCCCGGACCGCGACGTTGAGGAGCAGGTTCGTGTCGATGTGCAGAGGGCCGTAGTCGTAGCCGAGGGTGCGGACGATCTCGTCGGCCGTGGCATCACCGAGGACGGGATGCGGCGAGCGGTTGTCGAGCGCCCGGCAGCAGAGCGTGAGGAACAGGCTGTCCTCGAGCGGCGTGAAGGCCGGCAGCGTCGTCCCCATCCGATCGGCCCTCCTGGTCAGGCGGCGGACCAGAGCACGACGACCGCGGCGACCGAGCCCACGATCGCCGCGCCGTAGCAGAGCACCGCGACGAGCCGCTTGTTCTTGATCTGCAGCCCGTCGTACAGCGTGTACCGGAAGCGGTGGGCGCTGTGCACCAGCATCAGCACGAACAGGCCGAGCAGGACCACGAAGGTCAGCGGGTGCCCGACGACGGCGCGCAGGTGGGCGTAGTCCAGATCGAGCCAGCCCAGCGGGACCAGCAGCCCGAACAGCAGCACCAGGATCGGGAGGAACACCGCGGCCAGCACCCCGCCGCCGCTGAACATCAGCCACACGAGCGGCTCGACCCTCCGCTTGCTCACCGGGTCACCAGCCAGAGCACGAACAGGGAGACCACGACCAGGCCGGTGTACTGCCCGGCGAGGATGTGGAAGTCCGGCACCTTCCGGCCGTCCAGCCGGACCTCCATCGCCTGCGGGGTGAGGGCGAACCAGGTCACCGTGTGCAGCAGCACGAAGACCAGCGCGAGGACGTTGAGGGCGATCACCCACGGTGCGGAAGCCCAGTCGAGGAAGCGCTGGTACGCCGCCTCGCCCTGGCCGACGGCGTAGATCAGCAGCAGCAGGTACACCACGAACCAGGCGATGAAGACGCTGCTCAGCTCGCGCAGCACGAAGACGAGGTAGGTGCGCTTCCGGGTCCACCACCAGGTCGAGACGCGCGGCCGGTAGAGGCGCAGATCGGTCATCGGGCGCCCCGCGGGAGCAGGAACGCCTTCACCGTCTGCAGCGCCGTCTTCAGCTTGTAGCGCTGGATGGCCGACGCCGGGTCCACGTGCTTGGGGCACACCCGCGTGCACTCGCCGACGAACGTGCAGCCCCAGACGCCCTCGTGCTCGATGAGGACGTCGAGCCGCTGCCGCCCGCCGTGATCGCGGGAGTCGAGGTCGTACCGCTCGGCGAGCGCGATGGCGGCCGGTCCGATGAACTCGGGGTCGAGGCCGTACACCGGGCAGGCGGAGTAGCAGAGCATGCAGTTGATGCACATGCTGAACTGCTTGTAGGCGTCCAGCTCCTCCGGTGTCTGGAGGTACTCGACGTCGGGCTCCACGTGCCGGTGCGGGTCGTCGTCCGGGCGGATGATCCACGGCTTGACCCGGGGCAGCTTCGCCATGAAGTCGGACAGGTCGACGACGAGGTCGCGCACCACGGGGAAGTTCGCGAGGGGCTCGATCGTGACCGGCCCCGGCGCGTAGTCGGACAGGAACGTCGCGCAGGTCAGCTTGGGCTCGCCCTCGACGTTCATGCCGCAGCTGCCGCAGATGCCCATGCGGCACGACCAGCGGAACGACAGCGTGGTGTCGACCTCGTTCTTCACGTGGTTGAGGCCGTCGAGGACCGTCCACTCCTTCCGCATCGGGACCTCGTACTCCTGCCAGTGCGGCTCGGAGTCGGTGTCGGGTCGGTACCTGGACACCCTCAGCCGGATGCTGTCCGCCATCGCTACCTGCCGTAGATCCGTTCACCCGGAGCCCACCGGGTGATGGTCACTGGGGCCCGCTCGACCCGCGACGTCCCGTCGGGATTGCGGTACACGAGCAGGTGGGTCAGGAAGCGTTCGTCGTCGCGGGCCGGGAAGTCGGTGCGCTGGTGCGCCCCACGGGACTCCTCCCGCTGCATCCCGGCCGTGAGGATGCACTCGCTGATGTCGAGCATGTTGGCCAGCTCCAGGGCGGCCAGGAGCTCGGTGTTGAAGGAGCGGCTGGTGTCCGCGAGGCCGACGTTCGCGACGCGCTCCTGCAGTGCGGCGAGGGTGTCGGAGCCCTTGGCCATCTCCGGTCCGGTCCGGAAGATGCCGGCGGCCTCCTCCATCGTGGCCTGCATGTCGTCGCGGATGGCGGCGATGCTCTCGGTGCCCGGTCCCTTGCCCAGCAGGTCGTGCTCGAGGCGGCGGACCTCGTCGTCGGCCTGGGCCTCGATGACGGACGGCGTCGTCCCCGCGGCGGAGGCGTACTCGGCCGCCGCCCGCCCGGCCCGGGCACCGAACACCAGGCACTCGGGCAGCGAGTTGGAGCCGAGGCGGTTGGCTCCGTTGATGCTCACGCACGCGGTCTCCCCCGCGGCGTACAGGCCGCCGAGCGGGGTCGCGCCGTCGATGTCGGTGGAGACCCCGCCCATCATGTAGTGCACCACCGGGCGGACGGGGATCAGCTCGTACACGGGGTCGATCCGCTCGTACTTCAGGCACAGCTCGCGCACGAAGGGCAGCTTCGTGTCGATGAGCTTCTCGCCGAGGTGGCGCAGGTCGAGGTGGACGACGTCCCCGTAGGGCGACTCGACGGTCCGGCCCTTCTCCATCTCGTGCACGAACGCCTGCGACAGGCGGTCGCGGGGGCCGAGCTCCATGCTGCGGAGCTGGGGCGCGTAGGTCGGCGTGCCCAGGTCGTAGTCCTGCAGGTAGCGGTAGCCGTCCTTGTTGAGCAGCCAGCCGCCCTCGGCTCGGGTGGCCTCCGTGATGAGGATGCCGGTGAACGGCAGGCCGGTCGGGTGGTACTGGACGAACTCCATGTCCTTGAGCGGCGCGCCCGCGCGGTAGGCCAGGGCCATGCCGTCGCCGGTGTTGATGCTGGCGTTCGTGGTGAACGGGAAGACCTTGCCGCAGCCGCCGGTGCAGAGGATGACCGACTTCGCGGTGATCGCCTGGATCCGCCCGCTCATCAGGCCGATCGCCACGACGCCGTGCACCCGGCCGTCGTCCACCAGCAGCCGGGTCACGAACTCCTCGTCGTACCGGCGGACCTCGCCGAACTTCAGCGAGGTCTGGAACAGCGTGTGCAGCATGTGGAAGCCGGTCTTGTCGGCGGCGAACCAGGTGCGCATCTTCTTCATGCCGCCGAACGCGCGGACGGCGACGCGCCCGTCCGGCCGCCGGCTCCACGGGCAGCCCCAGTGCTCGAGCTGCAAGAGCTCCTCCGGGGCCTCCCGGACGAAGGCCTCGATGGCGTCCTGGTCGCCCAGCCAGTCGCTGCCGGAGACCGTGTCGTAGCAGTGCTCCTCGAGGCTGTCGTCGTCGGCGATGACCCCGGCCGCGCCGCCCTCGGCCGAGACCGTGTGGCTGCGCATCGGGTAGACCTTCGAGATCACGGCCACGTCGAGCCGGGGGTTGGTCTCGGCGATGGCGATGGCGGCGCGCAGGCCTGCGCCGCCTCCTCCCACGATCAGGACGTCGTGCGTGGCGCGTATGACGCTGTCACTCACCTCGCCACTCCTCGTCCGCCAGAACCTTTCCGTTGTGGTGGACGACCATGCGGTGACAGCTGCCGTCGTGGAACTCTTCCCGGGCGCTCCGGCACCCGCAGGAGTACCGGAGTTCCTCGGTGATCAGACCCTCGTGGTCCTCGGTCAGGTACTTCTCGCCGCCGTGCGTGTGCCCGCACGGGGCGAGCCTTGGGTCAAACGGAGCCGCGACGGCACTCACGGCTCACCTCCCCTACTGCGCAGGGACAGTGACCTCCGACCAGCAGGACCGAGCGTGCCCCGCGCCGCCCGGATTGGGAAGGGCTGCCCCTCCGGTCGTCCCCGGGAGCGGCGTCTGCTCCAGAACCGCTCCTCAGGTCCCGGGCCGAGGCTGGAGAACCCTGGCGCCGAGGAGGTGGCAGGCCTGCAGGGCCAGCGCCAGGTCGAGCCGATGGCCGTCGATGGAGCCGCCTCGCTCCTCGAGCACCTTGCTGACCCGGTACTTCACGGTGTTGCGGTGCAGGACCAGCAACTCGGCGGTCCGCGAGTAGTTGTCGCCGGTCAGGAGGAAGACCCGGATCGTCTCGCGCAGGGCGGCGGTGTTCTCGTCGTCGACAGCCAGCCGTCCCAGCACCTCCGCCACCCACGCGCGGGTGCGTGGCAGATCGCCGGCCATGACGGCGACGATGGCGACGCCTTCGTCGCCCGAGGCCACCGCGGCGGGCAGCCTGTCCCCGGCCATGAGCGCGACCGACCTGGCTGCCTGCGCCTGTTCGTGGGTCCGCCGGAAACCTGCCTCCCCGAAGGCGGGCGGCCCGAGGGTCATCCGCGTCCGGCCGTTCCTGTCCGCGAAGGTCCGGACGGCGGTCAGGTCGAGCGACCGCGACCGAGTGCCGTCGGCAGCGGCCCGCATGGGCAACCAGGCCCACGCGGTGGAGCGGTCGACGGCGGTCACGAGGGGCGCCCGGGGGCACCCCAGGCTGCCGGCCAGCCGGCGCACGAAGCTCTCCAGTGCCTGGTGCTCGTGGACCGCGCTGTCCATCGGCATTCCGACGGGCGACGCCGGAGACGCCGTCCAGACGACGAGGCCGACGTGCCACTGGTCGAGCCGGTACCCGGTGCCCTCCTCGAAGCCGGCCGCGTCCACCTGCTGGCCGGCGATGACCGCATGGATGAGGGACGAGCGGACCGTCTCCTCGCTGGACAGCCACCGGGCCCGCTCGCGTTCGTACTCGCCGATCAGGTACTGGGTGATCCAGTCGATGTAGCGATGCAGCACCGCCGAGATCCGGTCCATCGCGAGCAGCCTCAGCTCCGGCGGATGCCCCCCGCGCTGCACCTCCGCGAAGCTGCGCTGGCGAAAGTTGTCCTGGCCCATGTGGTACGCGCGGATCAACGACGCCGCGGGGATGCCACGCTGCGCGAGCCGCAGGGCGTACTCCACCGCGGCCGTCGTGGGCCGCAGGTGCTCCACGGGGATGTTGTTCGCCAGGATGTGGATCAGCGTCTTGGTGTTGCCGTCGACGCTCGCCCCGAGCAGTTCCACCAGCCGCGGGTCGCCGTCGAGGTCGGTGATCTCCCGCGCCAGCAGGTCGCTCATCGTGCGCACGAGTTGCGGCTGGCCGGCGTCGAGCCGGCGAGCGGTCTCGGCAACGACCTGGAGGACCCGTTCCTCGGACAGGTCGTCGCCGTCCCGCGGAAGGGCCCCCAGGCCGCTGCTCATGACGCCTCGGTCAGCCCGCCCGGCCGCCCGGAGTGCCGGAGCCGACGAACCTCAGGGCCGAGCCGGCGGCGCCGTAGCCGCACATCCCGTGCACGCCCGGACCGGGCGGCGTGGCCGAGGAGCACAGGAACACGCCGGGCACTCCCGTGGCGTACGGATCGGCGGCGATCCGTGGCCGCATCGCCACCTGGAGCACGCTGTTGGCCCCCACGTTGATGTCCCCACCGACGTAGTTCGGGTTGTACCGCTCCATGTCCTCCACCGATCGGACATGGGTGCCCACGATCCGATCCCGGAAACCGGGCGCGAACCGTTCGATCTGCGCGGTGACGGCCTCGGTCGCGTCGCCGGTGAAGCCGTGGGGCACGTGCGCATAGGCGTAGAACGGATGGATGTTCCCGACCGACCGTGAGGGGTCGGCCAGGTACTGCTGACCGGCCAGCACGAACGGCCGCTCGGGCATCCGGCCCCGAGCCGTCGCCGCCTCGGCGGCGGCGATCTCCTCCCAGGTGCCCCCCAGGTGCAGCGTGCCCGCAGCCCGGGCGTGCTCGTTCGTCCACGGCACGCCGCCCTCGACCGCGTAGTCGACCTTGAACGCCGCCGGGCCGTACCGGTAGCGCCCGTAGGCCCGGGCGACGCGGCGCGGGAGGCGCTCGCCGAGGATCGACAGCGCCGCCTTCGGCGACACCGACAGCAGGACGACGTCCGGCTCGTCGAGCTCGGCGAGGTCGGTGACCGTCACGCCCGTCTCCACCTTGCCGCCGACGTCCTCCAGCATCGCGGCCATGGCGGTGGCGATCGCCTGCGATCCCCCGACGGCCACCGGCCAGCCCGCGGCGTGGCCGGCCGCGCCGAGCATGAGACCGATCGAGCTCGACAGCGGCGTCGACAGCGAGCCGAAGGCGTGCGCCGCGGCGCCGGCGAACAGGCCGCGCGCCTCCGGGGTCCGGAAGCGGCGCACCGTCCAGGACGCCGGCATGAGGGCCTGCACCCCGAACTCGGCCAGTGCGAGCGGGTGGCGCGGCACGTGCGCGACGGGCCGGAACACCTCGCCGGCGAGGACGTCGAAACGCTTCGCCGTCCGGCCGAAGATCCGGCGCCACGCGCGACCGTCCTCACCCAGCGCGTCCGCCGTCCGCTCGACGTCCCGCCACAGCGCGCCGGCGCTGCCGCCGTCCAGTGGATGGGCCAGCTGCACCTCCGGCTCCGCCCAGGCCAGCCCGTACCGCTCCAGCCCGAGCGAGGCGAGGAACGGGGAGGCCGCACCCGTCGGGTGGAACGCGGCGCAGTCGTCGTGCAGCAGGCCCGGCAGGATCCGCTCGGTGGTGCGGGTGCCGCCGCCGATCCGGTCGGCGGCCTCCAGCACCCGCACCTCGCAACCGGCCCGGGCGAGCCGGATGCCGGCAGCGAGCCCGTTGGGCCCGCTGCCGACGATCACGGCCGTCGTCATGCGCTCAGAGCCGCCGGGGTGCGCTGCTGGTCGTCGTCACCCGCGGGGGTGTACCCAGCCATGCGCCAGGTCACCGTGTGCGGGATCGGACCGTTGGGCAGCCACGGCTGCTCGGCGACGGCGTCGGCCACCTTCCAGTAGCCGCGCTCGACGACACCGAGGGCGGCGTCGATGACCTTGTACTGCTGCGTCGGCCTGTGGATCGGCTGCGACTCCACCCAGGTGATCACGCACTCCCCCGGCTCGAAGTTGCAGCGCTTCTGCACCGCCTGGATGGTCTGCTCGTTGTGCAGGTGGGCGTCGCCGAACTGCCAGCCCACCAGGGTCGTGCAGACGAACTCCGCCTCCCGGATGCGGTAGTTCTCCAGCCGGTCGAGGTGCCGCATCATCAGCGACATCAGGCCGCGGCCCTGGCTGTGCATGGTCCGCCAGGCCATCGCCTTCTGCATGAAGATCTCGGCGATGTCCTTGCCGAAGGCGCCGGCCAACTGGTCCACCTGGTTGGGGTTGTACTTCACGAGGTGGCGGTTGAGCTTGTCCTCGGCGTCGTCACCCCGGAAGGCCCAGGTCGCCGAGGCCCAGTTGCCCGCGTACTGCCGCATCGACGGCAGGAAGGACACCAGGTCGGGGCGCAGGTTGCCCAGGATCGGGAAGAAGACGAAGACGGCGAGGATCGGCAGCAGCAGCCACGGTGAGCTGATGTCGGTGACCGCGTAGCCGGAGCCGGCCGGGAAGGCGCCGAAGAGCCAGGCCGTCGCGAACATGAAGAAGACGTTCCACTCCAGCGGCACGGCCAGCGGGAAGGTCGAGGTGATGAAGATGTGGAACACGATCATCCCGACGATGGCCAGCCAGGTGATGGTCGCGTTGGGCGAGAAGAGCAGCACCAGGGGCAGGACCAGCTCGACGACGGTGCCGCCGATGTGCGCGAAGCCCCAGGCGACCTTCGAGGGCCGCAGGTCCCGCGGGAAGTCCTGGTAGAGCGCCCGCTTGAACGTCAGCGAGGTCAGCCACGGGGTGTTGCTCATCATCGGCGGGACCACGTTGGTGAAGTGGTGGCCGAACTTGGACACACCGGCGCCGACCCAGATGGTCACCATCGCGATCTTGGCGGCCAGGATCATGTCGACGTGGTTGGACAGGATCCCGAAGAAGAACATCACGGCGACGTACTGCTCCGACCGCGCGGCGAGGAAGACGACCTTGTCCCGCAGCCCCATGACGACGATCAGCGCCACGTAGGTCAGCAGCGCCCACTGGGGCAGCAGACCGGCGGTGCTGCCGGGCAGCGCCGCGGTGGGGACGCCGGGGCCGAGCAGCAGGACCAGCAGCGTGGCGACGATGACGCCGTAGAGGGCGACGTCGAAGGTCGTCCGCTCGTCGCCCTTGGTGAAGGGCACCTTGCCCGGCCACGGGGGCACGCGCAGCGTCTTCCGCCGGATCCAGTAGAGGCAACCGCCGATGAACGGCTTGAACTTGAAGGCCAGCGGGCCGGACGACGACGCGAAGCCGAGGATCTCGAACAGCACCGTCCAGACCATCAGCTTCTGGTAGACGATCGGCTCGCCCCACCAGGCGGCGAGGTCGGTGAAGCCGCCCAGGCCCGGAGTGGTCAGGCCGACGATCGCGAATCCACCGAGGATGTAGAGCAGCAGCTTGTAGACGTAGAGCATGTGGTTGCTCTTGGGGCCGCCGAAGCCGTAGTCCACCCAGTGGGTGGCGAGCATCCGCATGCGCTCCATGAACGGCATCGACTCGTACTGGGCCGGGTCCACCGGCGGCATGTCCGCGGTCTTCATTCCCACGGTCGGGGGTTCCTCTCTCGGTCGGTTGGGTCGCGTGTCAGGGCACGTCGGGATCGCCTCGTGTCGCCCGGTCGGGCGGCGAGGCGTGCGGGAAGGGGTGGGGACTGGCGGGGTGCGCCCGCTCAGGTGAGGACGAGCGCCTTGCGCAGCGTCGGCTTGTCGATCTTCCCGACGGGGTTCTTCGGCAGGCTGTCGACCAGGTCGATCTGCACGGGCACCTTGACCTTGGTCAGGTCACGCCGGCAGTGCTCCATGAGCTCGTCGGCGTCGACCTCGGCGCCGGGGTACGTGGTCACGTAGGCGACGGGCAGCTCGCCGTAGCGAGCGTCGGGCCGTCCGATGACCGCGGCCTCCAGCACCGCCGGGTGGGTGTGCAGGACCGACTCGATCTCCTTGGGGTACAGGTTCTCCCCACCACGGATGATCATGTCCTTGATGCGGTCGACGAGGGTCAGGTAGCCGTCCTCGTCGAGCCGGCCGACGTCGCCGGTGTGCAGCCAGCCGCCGGCCAGCGCCTTCTCGGTCTCCTCGGGGCGGTTGAGGTAGCCGAGCATCACCGTCGGGCCCTGGATGAGCACCTCGCCCTCCTCGCCCGTCGGCAGGAACCGTCCCTCGCTGTCGGCGATCGCGAGCCGCTGGCCGGGCAGCGCCGGGCCGACGGTGCCGAGCTTGCGGACGCCGTCGACGGGGTTGCACGCAGAGGCGCAGGTGCCCTCGGTGAGTCCGTAGCCCTCGACCAGCACGATGCCGAAGCGCCGCTCCACGGTCTCGAGCAGCTCGCGGGACACCGGGGCGGCGCCGCAGATGGCGAAACGCAGCGAGGAGACATCGGGTCGGACCGTCTCGGGCAGCTCCGCCAGCCGGGCGTAGATCGTGGGGACGGCGGAGAAGTAGGTGGGCCGGTAGCGCTCCACCGCCGCGAGGAACGGCTCGGGGGCGAACCGGGCGAGCACGGTCAGCTGCCCACCACGCAGCATCATCGCCAGGAAGCTGACGCAGATGGCGTTGACGTGGAACAACGGCAGCACCAGCAGGCAGTGGTCGTCGGCGGTCAGCCGGCAGTGGGTCGCCATCGAGCCGGCCATCGCCGCGAGCCGCTGGTGGTCGAGGAGCACGCCCTTGGGCCGGCCGGTCGAGCCGCTGGTGTAGATGATCAGGGCCAGGTCGTCGGCCGAGGTGACCGGCGCGGGGGCACCGCCGTCGGGCGTCGTGGCCAGCTCGTCCACGGCGATGGCCGGCCGGCCGCCGCTCGGCGCCTGCGGTCCCTCGTTGACCACCAGGACGGCACCGGAGTCGGTGATCTGGTAGTCGGCCTCGCTGGCGGTGAACACCGGGTTGATCGGCGTGACGGCGGCGCCGAGGCGCCAGGCGGCGAACAGCACGAGCAGCAGTTCGATCCGGTTGGGCAGCATGACCGCGACGACGTCCCCACGCCCGATGCCCTGCTCGGCCAGCTGAGCGGCGATGGCGGCGACCTGTCGGTCGACCTCGGCGTAGGTCAGTTCACGCCGGATATCGCGCAGGCACGGCCGGTCGGCATCGATCGGGGGACGCTGCCACGGGAGGTAGTCCAGGGACACGGTGCTCTCTTCTGCGGGATGCGGTCTTCGTCACCGACGACGCTAGAGAGACTTCCGTCACGCAACCATGTCGCTCCTGGACAGACCCTGCGGGGGCGTCTGTGCGTCATGCACAGCTCGGTGGCCGGTGCGTCACTGCCCGCGGGGGCCAGGCTGCGACGGCAGGAAGGGATCGTCGACGACCGGGGGAAGCCGGATGGGCCTGTTCCGCACCACGACGCCCGAGCAGCTCGCCGGCGCCCCGTTCACCTATCCCGAGGTGGGCGCCACGCGGTCCGCGCACCTGCCCGCGGGCTACGCGCACACCGAGCGGCGCGCCACGGTGGGCGTCGGCCGGACAGCCTGGGAGCGGGCGGTCGAGGCCGTGTTCGCGTGGCGAGCGCAGCGCGGCGCGGGACTGCGGGTGCGCGCGAGCGGCTCCGCCGCCACGCCGGGCACCGTCGTCCTGCTCACTGCGGGGCTGCCCGCCTTCGGCTACGACATCCCCTGCCGGGTGGTCTGGTCGGTGACCGAAGGGGCGGAGCAGGGATTTGCCTACGGCACCCTCCCCGGCCACCCGGTGCGCGGCGAGGAGTCCTTCGTCGTGGCCCTCGGTCCCGAGGACGACGTCGTCTTCACGGTGCGGGCCTTCTCCCGTCCGGCGACCGCCCTCTCACGCCTCGGCGGACCCGTCAGCCGGGCGGTGCAGTCGCTGGCCCTGGACCGCTACGTCGCCGCGATCCGCCGAGCCGCCGGCGAGGAGACCACCAACCGGTGAAGCGAGGTGCCACCCGCAGGGCTGCTCCGTAGCGTCGGTGATCACCCGTCCAGGCCGGACACCGGAGTGAGTAATGGCGTTCATGCTCGGCATCTTCGACTTGCTGGCATATGCGATACCGGGATCGCTCTACCTGACGACGTTCGCGTACGTGTCCGACCGGGCCGGCTGGATCGATGTCCCGGGCCTTCTCGGACTTCCCTCTCTGCTGCTGCTCACGGCCCTCGCCGTTGCGGCATTTCTGACGGGGCAGGCGTCGCACCCGCTCGGAATCATGGTCGACCGATTCAATCCCTTCGGCTCGAAGGAACCGTCGGAAGAGGCCAGGGAGGAGTTCCTTCGACGCAACGCCATCGCAAGCCGGCGCACATTCCTGCGACTGGATCCGTTCACGCTGCTCGCCGCGCTCGAGGCGGACGACCGGGAAGCCGCTGCTGACGTCTCCCGCCTGAGATCTGTCGGCCTGATGCTCAGTCGCTCGGTGCCGGCACTCGCACTGGGCACCGTGACAGCCGTCGTGGAGATCTTCACCGGCGGAGTTCCGCTGTTCGCCGGACTGACCGGTCTCGTCCTCGCCCTCGTCACCACGGGGTGCCTCTACCAGTCTGCGAAGTTCCGCAGGTGGGCAATCCTCAGGACGTACGAGTTGTCGTTCTGGAACGACGACCTGGACGAACGATTCCCGGATGAGAATTGATCGGCCAGACCGGCCGTTGGAGACTCTTCCCTCGCAGTCCGGCACCCGCAGGAGTTCCGGAGCTCCTCGGCGATCAGACCCTCGCGGTCCACGGTCAGGTACTTCTCGCCGCCGTGCGCATGCCCGCACGGCGCGAGCCTTGGGTCAAACCAGGAAGAGCGAGCGCTCCGCGCGGCCCGGTATGGGAAGGGCTGTCCGACTGGTGGTGGTCCCCCGCCGCGGCCCTACGGTGAGGCATGCGCGGCCGGCGGGGTTTGCTGATCGCAGTCGCGATGCTCGCCGCCTGCGACCAGACGCAGCAGTCAGGAGCCCGGCCAACCTCGGACGCGCCGGGCACGATCGACGTCGCCAGCCCAGCGTTCGCCGAAGGCGCGGCGATCCCGGAGGAATTCACCTGCCGCGGGTCCGGCGGCTCCCCGCCGCTGTCGTGGACCGGCCTGCCCGACGGAACCGGATCCGTCGCGCTGGTCGTGGACGATCCCGACGCACCGCGCGGCACCTTCATCCACTGGGTGCTGGTCGGGCTGTCGCCGGCGCCGCAGGAGCTGGCGGCGGGGACCGTGCCCGACGGAGCCGTCGAGGCCCGCAACAGCGGCGGTGGGGTGGGCTGGACCCCGCCCTGCCCTCCGAGCGGCACGCACCACTACTCGTTCACGGTGTACGCCCTGGACCGCCCCGTCGCGCTGTCGAGCGACGCGGACCCGGAGACGGCAGTGCGCTCCGTGCAGGACGCGGCCATCGCCCGCGGAACTCTCACCGGCATCGTCACCGCAGGCTGATCGCCCTCAGACGTTGAAGCGGAACTCCACGACGTCGCCGTCCTGCATGACGTACTCCTTGCCCTCCATGCGGACCCAGCCGCGGGACTTCGCCTCGGCCATCGAGCCGGCCTCGACGAGCTGGTCGAACGACACGATCTCGGCCTTGATGAAGCCGCGCTGGAAGTCGGTGTGGATCACGCCGGCGGCCTGCGGGGCGGTCGCGCCGATCGGGATTGTCCAGGCCCGCGACTCCTTGGGCCCCGCCGTCAGGTAGGTCTGCAGACCGAGGGTCGCGAACCCGACCCGCGCCAGCTGGTGCAGCCCGGGCTCGTCCTGACCGACGGCGGCCAGCAGCTCGGCGGCCTCCTCCTCGGGCAGCTCGGCGAGCTCGGCCTCGATCTTCGCGTCGAGCAGGATTGCCTCGGCCGGCGCCACCAGCTCGCGCAGCGACGCGATGGTCGCCTCGTCGGCCAACTCCTCCTCGTCGACGTTGAAGACGTAGAGGAACGGCTTGGTGGTCAACAGCGACAGCTCGCGCAGCGGCTCGAGGTCGATGCCGGCGGAGAACAGCGTCCGACCCTCGTTCAGGATCTGCTGCGCCTCGACCGCGGCCTTGTGCAGCGCCGCCCGCTCCTTGTCCTTGCGCGACTCCTTCTCCAGCCGCGGGACCGCCTTCTCCAGCGTCTGCAGGTCGGCGAGGATCAGCTCGGTGTTGATCGTCTCGATGTCGTCCTTCGGGCTCACCTTGCCCTCGACGTGGACGACATCCGGGTCGGTGAACACGCGGATGACCTGGCAGATCGCGTCGCTCTCGCGGATGTTGGCCAGGAACTTGTTGCCCAGCCCCTGACCCTCGCTGGCGCCGCGGACGATGCCGGCGATGTCCACGAACGACACCGTCGCCGGGATGATCTTCTGGCTGCCGAAGATGTCGGCGAGCCTCTGCAGCCGGCCGTCGGGGACGCCCACCACGCCGACGTTCGGCTCGATGGTCGCGAACGGGTAGTTCGCGGCCAGCACGTCGTTCTTGGTCAGCGCGTTGAACAGCGTCGACTTGCCGACGTTGGGCAGGCCGACGATCCCGATGGTGAGACTCACGGGAATCCAGCCTACGTGGCCTCCGCTCGGCGCCTCAGAACGTGCGCGGGTAGTACTCCCCCTCGCCCAGCGTGGCGATCTGCGACCGGAAGTCCGACTCGAACGGCCAGACGTCCTCCTCGCCCTCCACCGGGCCCTGCGCGAACCGGCCGGCGGGTCCGCCGATCCGCTCGTTGCTGACCAGCGAGTACGCCTGCCGCCGGTAGGTCCAGTTCTCCGGCTG
This sequence comes from Geodermatophilus sp. SMS 5-13, assembly GCF_059428245.1. Lineage (NCBI taxonomy): Bacteria > Bacillati > Actinomycetota > Actinomycetes > Geodermatophilales > Geodermatophilaceae > Geodermatophilus > Geodermatophilus sp. SMS 5-13. The sequence continues at coordinate 810,382 of NZ_CP165729.1, read as the reverse complement.
GAGGCGGTGGCAGGCGTTGAAGTGGGCGATCGCACGCTCCCGCCGGCCGGTACGCGACAGGTGGTCGGCCAGCTCGAAGTGCGCGGCGGCCTCCGACACCGCCTTCGGCCGCGGCTGCGACCGGGCGACGACCTCGGACGGGCTCAGCGCGTACGCGCTGTCCACGCCCCGCTCGACCCAGTCCCGGATCGCGTCGGCGTAGGCGGCGCGGTCCTGACCGGTCCTGGTCAGGGTCCGCGTGTCGAGCGCGCCCTCCGGCGTCGGCGGCGCGGTCCTCGCCCGCCCGAGCCGGGGCATCGACTCGGCGATCGTCGTCGGCATGTGCGACTTCCCGTCCGGCCAGCCCGGCTCCGGCGGCCGCACGATCACCCCCTGCTCGTCGATCCAGATGACGTTCGGGATGTTGACGACGCCGAACAGCGCGTCCATGCGGTGCGTGGGATCGAGCAGCGACGGGTGTTCCGGCCGCGCCGCCTCGATGTGCGGCCGGGAGGCCTCGGGGCCGGAGAGCTCCAGCGAGACCGTGACCACCTCCAGGCCGCGAGGGTGCAGCTCGGCGCGCAGGGCCTGCCACCCGGGCAGGTCGAAGGCGCAGCCCTAGTAGGGCGCCCAGGCGACGAGGACGACCTTCTGCCCGCGCAGCGAGGAGAGGCGGAACTCTCGGCCGTCGAGTCCGTCGAGCACCAGCTCGGGGGCCTCCGCGGTGATCAAGGCCCGGTCGCCCAGCGATTCCGGCCCGAGCGCCCAGAGGCCGGTCTCCTCGTCGTGCACGAGGGCCATGCCCAGTCGCTCCGCCGTCCGTACGAGGTCGAAGCCGGAGCGCTCCAGCGGAACGCAGACCTCGGCCTTGCACGCGCCTTCCAGCTTGATCTGCCAGCCCGTGCCCGTCGCGAACCGCTCCGGAGAGACGTCGAGCGAGTCCAGGATCACCCGGGCGACCGTAGTCCACGGTGACGTCCGGAAACCGCCAGTCCTCCGTCGCTGGGCGGTGGCAGGCTGCTGCCGTGACCGAGGCCCTGGACCACGAGCGCTGCTACCGCGCGGTCGCCAGCCGCGACGCCCGGTTCGACGGCTGGTTCTTCACCGCGGTGCACACCACCGGCATCTACTGCCGCCCGTCCTGCCCGGCCCGCACCCCGCTGTCCCGCAACGTCTCCTTCTTCACCACCGCCGCCGCGGCGCAGGCGGCCGGGTTCCGCGCCTGCCGCCGCTGCCGGCCGGACGCCGCCCCGGGCTCACCCGAGTGGGACGTCCGCGCCGACGTCGTCGCCCGCGCCATGCGGCTGATCGCCGACGGCGAGGTCGAGCGCTCCGGCGTCCCCGGGCTGGCCGCGCGGCTCGGCTACTCCGAGCGGCAGCTGCACCGGCTGCTGGTCGGCGAGCTCGGCGTCGGCGCCCTCGCGCTGGCCCGCGCCCGCCGCGCGCAGACCGCCCGCGTGCTCATCGAGACCACCGACCTGCCCATGGCCGACGTCGCCTTCGCTGCCGGGTTCGCCAGCATCCGCCAGTTCAACGACACCGTCCGCGAGGTCTTCGCCGCGACGCCGACGACCCTGCGGCACAAGCGCCGCGGCGCCCCGGGCACCCCCGGCGAGCTCACCCTGCGGCTGGCCGCCCGCGCTCCCTACGACGCGGCCGAGGTGCTCCTCTTCCTGGGCGCGCACGCCGTCCCGGGCCTGGAGGAGTGGGACGGGACGACGTTCGCCCGCGTCCTCGACCTGCCCCACGGGCCCGCGGTGGTGCGTCTCTCCCCCGCCGACGGCTCGGCCGTCACCGCCCGGCTGCGGCTGACGTCGCTGCGGGACCTCGGCGCGGCGGTCACCCGCTGCCGCCGGATGCTCGATCTGGACGCCGACCCCGCCGCGGTGGACGACGTCCTCGGCGCCGACCCCGCGCTGGCCGGGCTGGTCGCGGGTGCCCCCGGCCGCCGCGTGCCGGCCTCCCCCGACGCCGCCGAGCTCGCGGTCCGCGCGGTGCTCGGCCAGCAGGTGTCGGTCGCCGGCGCCCGCACCCTCACCGCGCGGGTGCTGCGCGCGGCCGGCACCCCGCTCCCCGAGCCGGTCGGGACGCTCAGCCACGCCTTCCCCCGCGCCGACGCGCTGGCCGACGCCGATCTCACCGCCGTCGGGCTGACCGGCACCCGACGCCGCACCGTGCACGCGCTCGCCGCCGCCCTCGACCGCGGCGACGTCCCGCTCGACCCGGGCGCCGACCGGGCGGAGGCGGCCCGCGCGCTGGTCGCCGTCCCCGGCATCGGCCCGTGGACGGCGGCGCTCGTCGGCCTGCGCGGCCTCGCCGATCCCGACGTGTGGCTGCCCGGCGACCTGGCGCTGCGCCGCAGCCTGGCCGCGCTCGGCAGCTCCGACCGCGAGGCGGCGGGACGCTGGCGGCCGTGGCGCTCCTACGCGGTCATGCACCTCTGGGCGCTCGCCGTCCCCTCCCTGTTCACCCGTTCCGCCCTCCCGGAGAGCGCCTGATGACCGCCCGCCACGCCACCGTCGCCACCCCGCCCGGGCCGTTCACCGTCGTGGTCGCCGAGGACGACGTCGTCCTGGCCGCCGGGTGGACCGCGGACGTCGGCGACCTGCTGCCGGTGGTGCACCGCTCGCTGCGGCCGGCCGCCAGTGAGCGCGTCGCCCGGCTGCCCGTCCTCGACGCGGTCGAGGCCTTCCACGCCGGCGAGGTGACCGCCATCGACGACATCGCGGTCCGGCAGCGGTCGGGGCCGTTTCTGCAGGAGGCGTGGGAGGAGCTGCGCCGGATCCCGGCGGGGAGGCCGGCGACCTACGCCGCGTTCGCCGTCCGCTGCGGCCGGCCGACCGCGGTGCGCGCCGCCGCCAACGCCTGCGCGCGCAACGCCGCGGCGCTGTTCGTGCCCTGCCACCGGGTGCTCGGGTCCGACGGCGGCCTCGGCGGGTTCCGCTGGGGCACGCCGGTGAAGCGGTGGCTGCTCGACCACGAGGCCTCACACGGCGCAGCCTGACCGGAACTGTCGGTGGCGTCCGGCACCCTGCCGGACATGGACGCCGCCTCCCTGCTGCTCGGGCTCCTCTTGGGTGCGCTGCTGGCCACCGCGGCCACCCTCGGCGTCGTCGCGCTGCTCTCCCGCCGCCGCCCCGCCGAGGCCGGCCTCGAGCCGCTGCACGAGTCGCTGGACCACCTGCACCGGCTGCTCACCGGCATGGAGCGGGCGCGCGCCACCGCCCACGGCGAGCTGCGCGAGCAGATGGGCACCGTCGGGCACGCCTCGGCGCAGCTGAAGCAGGAGACGGCCGCGCTGGTCACCGCGCTGCGCACCCCGCACGTCCGCGGCCGGTGGGGCGAGGTGCAGCTGCGCCGCGTGGTCGAGGTCGCCGGCCTGCTCGAGCACTGCGACTTCGTCGAGCAGCCCGGGTCGACCAACGACGAAGGCGCCGGCGTCCGCCCCGACCTCGTCGTCACCCTCGCCGACGGGCGGCAGGTGATCGTCGACGCCAAGGTGCCGTTCACCGGCTACATCGAGGCCGTCCAGGCGCCCGACGAGGCGGTGCGCGTGCAGCGGGTGGCCGCGCACGCCCGGCAGCTGCGCGCGCACGTCGACGCGCTGTCGGCCCGCCGCTACCCGACCGCGTTCCGCCCGGCGGCGCCGTTCACCGTCCTGTTCGTCCCGTCCGACGGCTTCCTGACGACGGCGCTGGAGGCCGAGCCGGGGCTACTCGAGTACGGCTTCGCCCGGGACGTCGTCCTGGCGACGCCGAGCACGCTGCTGGCGCTGCTGCGCACCGTCGCCTACTCGTGGCGGCAGGAGCGGCTGGCCCGCGACGCCGACCAGGTGCTGGAGGTGGGCCGCCGGCTGCACGCGCGGCTGACCACGCTCTCCGGCCACCTCACCCGGCTCGGGGCCGCGCTCGGCTCGACGATGACGCGCTACAACGAGACCGTCGGCTCCTACGAGACCTCGGTGCTCGCCGCCGCCCGCCGCTTCGACGACCTCGGTGTGGGCGAGAAGCCGGTCCCCGAGCCCCAGCCGCTGGAGGCGACCGTGCGGGCGCTGCGGCCGGCCGACCCCGACCTGCTGCCGCCCTGCGAGGAGGACGCCCGCGACGGCACCCACGGCTGACGACTCCCCGCGGGGCACAACCCGAGCCTTCCACGCGTTGCACGGTCGGACTGCGGGTATCCGCAACTCTGTGGTCACCTGCCGTGTCGACTTCGGCACTTGTTGACAGGGCGACTCGGCCTCGGCGTCCCGCCGGGTCGCGGTCGGACTGGCTACCGTGACGAACCGGAACGGGGTGACCGCTCGGGTTGCCCGCGACGGGACGGGAGGGCGCCATGGCGGTGAACGCAGCCGACGCCTGGCAGCACAGCGGGGTGCCGGTCGGCCGGCCCTCCCGGGCACGCGCTGACCGCGCGATGGCCGCCGATCGACCTTCGCGTCCGCGCGGCGCCGTGCCGCCGCGTCCCCGGCCGGCCGACCGCTCCCGCGGCCGGGCCGACTACGCCGACGAGTCGCCGAAGTACTCCCGTCCGCCGGTGCCCCGCCGCTCGGCCGAGCCCGGCCGCCCCGTCCGCGCGAGCGACCGGGAGCGCTACGAGGACGAGCCGCGGGCCGTCGCCCGGCCGGCTCGGCGTCCCGCCCCGGCGGTGGAGGCCGGTGGCAGCAAGCTGCGCGGCGTCCTCGCCGTCGTCGCCGTCTTCCTCGTCACCCTGGCCGCGGCCGGCGCCGAATCGTTCCTGGCCACCGGCCTGGGCATGATCACCCTGGTGGCCCTGGTCGTCTCGACCGTGATCGCCGCCTTCGTGGTGCGCCGCCGCGACCTGCTCAGCGTCGTGGTGAGCCCGCCGCTGGTCTTCACCGCCGTCGCCGCCGTGAACATGATCGCGGCGCCGTCGGTGCACCTGTCCGGCGTCAAGGCGTTCGGGCTGCTGATGGTCACCCTGCTTGTCCAGGGCTTCCCGACCATGGCCGTGGCCACCGGCGCCGGGATCGTCGTCGCGCTCATCCGGCTCGCTGCCCGCCGCTGACCGCCTCGGCCGGCGCGCCGGCCAGCGTGTCCTCCCCCGCGCTCGCCGCGATGTGCTTCGCGGTGTCGACGTAGTGCCGGAAGCGGCAGACCCGACCGGACTCGTCGAACGTCCACAGGTGCAGCTCCTCGTCGGCGAACCGGCCGCCGCCCGGTAGCTCGAACGACGCGCGGATCTCGGCGACCACCTGCGGGCCCTCACCGATCAGGTCCAGCACCTCGAACTGCCGCGGCGTCCACGCGCCCACGATGGCGAAGAACCCGGCGACCTCGTCCCGCCCGCGCCGGGGCGTCATGTGGGGCACGCCCGCCCGCTGGACGAAGTTGTCGCTCCACTCCTCCCACGCCACGTCCTCGGTGAGCCGGTCGAGGATCGCCGGGACGTCGCCGCGCCCGAAGGCCGCGTAGATCTCGCCGACGGTCGTCTTGGTGCTGCTGGTCATGGGGATCGCCTCCGCTGGTCGGGATCGAGCGCGGGAAGCGTCGCGCCGGCCGGCGGGGTGGGCATCGGTCGTTCGACCTACACCGGCAGCAGCCCGTGCTCCATCGCGAAGACCGCCGCACCGGCGCGGGTCCGCCGTCCGGTCTTGTCGAAGACGTGCGCGAGGTGGTGACCGACCGTGCGGTCGGAGACACCGAGGTGCCCGGCGATCGCCCGGTTCGACAGCCCGCGCGCGGCCAGCCGCAGCACGTCCACCTCGCGGTCGGTGAGGTCACACGGCCAGGCCGACCGCGGGCGGGGCAGCCCCGCGCCGGCGACCACCGCGGCGCAGGCGTCGGCGTCCAGCCGGCCGGCCGCGGCCTCCGCGGTCAGCAGGCCGGCCGCCTCGGCCGGGGTGGCCGCCCGCCGGTGCGGGCGGCTCTCGGTCAGCGCCGCGAACACGTCGGCCGCGGCGAGCAGGCGTGCCGCCACCGGCAGCTCGGCGCCGCCCACCCCGCGGTGGTAGCCGCTGCCGTCGCAGCGCTCGTGGTGACCGGCCGCCACCCCGGCCAGCGGCGCGAGCCCGCTGCACCGGCGCAGGATCCGGTCGGTCCAGTACGGGTGCAGCCGCACCCGCTCGACGTCGGCCGCGCCGAGCGGCCCCGCCCGGTCCCACACCGCGCTCGACACCACCGCCCGGCCGAGGTCGTGCAGCAGCGCCGCGGCGCGCAAGGTCCGCCGCTCCTCCTCCGGCAGCCCCGCCGCCGCGGCGCCGGCGTCGGCCAGCTCGGCGACGTGCGCCGAGTGCCCCAGCAGGTGCCGGCCCTTGAGGTCGACGACGGCGGCCAGCGCCGAGCACAGCCGGTCCAGCTCGGCCTCCCCCAGCGCCGCGGCCGGCGCCGGCTCGACCGCGAGGACGGCGGCCAGCAGGTCCGGCACGTCGAGCACGGCCAGCAGCTCGTCGACCGAGCGCAGGAACGCCTCAGCGAGGTCCGGGTCGAGCTGGCCGCCGGCCCGCCGGCCCACCTCCGCGACCACCGCCGCCCGGCCCCCGTCGGCCGCGGCCAGCACGGCCTGCTCGGCGACGTGGACGACCCGCATCACCGGCGAGATCTCCCCGCCCCGCCGCCGCCCCGGCAGACCGCCGCCGTCCCACCGCTCGTAGACGTCGTCCAGCGCGTCGACGACGGCGTCCGCCAGGCCCAGCTGCCCGCCGAGCGCCCGGCTGGCCTCGCAGCCGCCGGCGCTGGCCCGCGGCCCCTCGGTCGGGGCGACCGACACGAAGCGGCGCGCCATGGCCACCTGCCGGCCGGGCACCCAGCTGCCGAAGTCGGCCAGCTGCGCGGCCAGGACGGCGGGGTCGCCGGGGTCGAGCCGACTGAACGCGGCCTCGAACGCGGTGTCGTCCTGGAACAGCGCCGCGTTCTCCGACGCGTGCGAGGTGCAGCCGATCGAGCGCAGCAGGGCGGTGTGGAACACGGCGGCGCGGTCGTGCTGGTCCAGGCCCAGCGTCCCCGCGAAGGCGGTGGCCAGCGCGCAGGTGCGCAGCCCCTTCTCGAACGGCAGCCCGGTGGCCAGGTCGGTGGTCAGCGAGAGCGCGGCGAAGACCTCGGTCACCCGGACCCGCGGCATGCGGGGAGGGTAGGCGGACCGGACGGCGCGCGGGGCCTCAGCCGGCGCGCCTCAGCCGGCGGTGCCGCGGCGGGGGCGCAGCTCGTGCGGCAGCGCGAACACCAGCCGCTCCTCGGCGGCCTTGACCGTCTCGACGTCGGGGTAGCCGCGTTCGGCCAGCCAGTCGAGCACCTCGCTGACCAGCACCTCGGGCACCGACGCGCCGCTGGTGACGCCGACGGTCGCGACGCCGTCGAGCCAGGCCGGGTCGATCTCGGTGGCGAAGTCGACCAGGTGGGCGTCCCGGGCGCCGGCCTCCAGCGCGACCTCGACCAGCCGCACCGAGTTCGACGAGTTCGTGGAGCCCACCACGATGACCAGGTCGCACTCGCCGGCCATCTGCTTGACCGCCTGCTGCCGGTTCTGCGTGGCGTAGCAGATGTCGTCGCTGGGTGGCGCCTGCAGCGTCGGGAACCGCTCGCGCAGCTGGTCGACGGTCGACAGCGTCTCGTCGACCGACAGCGTCGTCTGCGACAGCCAGACCACCTTGTCGGGGTCGCGCACCTGCACGTTCGCGACGTCGTCGGGGCCGTCCACCAGCTGGATGTGCTCGGGGGCCTCGCCGGAGGTGCCCTCGACCTCCTCGTGGCCGCGGTGGCCGATGAGCAGGATGTCGTAGTCGTCCTTGGCGAAGCGCTTGGCCTCGGAGTGCACCTTGGTGACCAGCGGGCAGGTGGCGTCGATCGTGCGCAGCTGCCGGTCGGCGGCCTCCTGGTGCACCGCCGGCGAGACGCCGTGGGCGCTGAAGACGACGACCGAGCCCTCGGGCACCTCATCGGTCTCGTCGACGAAGACCGCGCCGCGCCGCTCCAGGGTGGCGACCACGTGCTTGTTGTGGACGATCTGCTTGCGGACGTAGACCGGTGCCCCGTGGATCTCCAGGGCCCGCTCGACGGCGACCACCGCCCGGTCCACCCCGGCGCAGTACCCGCGCGGGTCGGCCAGCAGGACGCGTCCGCGCTGATCAGCCATGGCCCCCATGGTAAGTGGGGCGGCGGCCCGGCTCGCCGGACTGAGACGAGCGCCACGTAGGGGTGGATCGGCGGCTCCCGGGTGTGTCGCCCGCACGGTTGTGGGGCAGGGTGTGCGCATGTCCCGTGAGATCCCCCAGGTCGTCCGCGCCGCCGCCGGGCTGGCCGCCACCCTGCTCGACGAGACGCGCAAGCTGCCGCAGACGCTGCCCGGACTGCCGGTCCGGCTCGCCGGCCTCGCCATGCAGAAGGCGCTCTGGCTGCAGCAGCAGTACACGGGCCTGGTCGCCCGCGGCGACGAGCTGTTCACGGGGATCCGCGGCGAGGACGAGCCGGGCCTGGCCACCTTCGACGAGGACCTGCCCGTCGAGGAGACAACCGCGCGCGGCTTCCGCGCGTCCGCCTTCGACCGCGTCGAGGACCCGGTGACCGAGGAGGACCTGCTCTCCGGCCTGGCCGACGACGCCGCGGCCGAGACCGCCGTCCTCAGCACCGAGGACATCGCCGAGAGCGCCGACGGCGCCGAGGAGATCCTCGAGGAGCTCGCCATCGAGCAGCTCGTGGACGACGAGCTCGCGGGCCTCCCGCCGGAGCCGGCGCCCGCGGAGGTGGTCGCCGCCGTCGAGGACCTCACCGCCCAGGTCGACGCGGCCGGCCTCGCGGCCCCGGCCGAGGACGACGCCGCGGACGCCGCCGCCGTCGAGAACGCCCTGCTGGAGGCCGACGCGACCGAGGCCGCAGCCGAGCCCGGAGCCGCGGACGCCGGCGTCAGCACCCTGGTCGACGTCCCCACGCCGGACGGCGGGGTCACGACCGTCGAGGCCACCGTGACCGACGAGGGCGTGGCGGCGCCGGAGCCGGCCGTCGAGGCCACGGACGAGGGCGGGACGCCGGTCGCCGCGGCCACCGGCGTGCGCACCGACGTGGCAGAGTACGCCGGGCCCGCCGACGACGAGGGCACCGCCGGGTCGCAGGCCGCCGGCACCGCGCCGATCGAGGGCTACGACGGCTGGTCGATCGCCCAGCTGCGCGGCCGCCTCCGGGGCTACGCGCTCAGCACCGTGCAGGACCTCGTCGCCTACGAGGAGGCGACGCGCGCCCGCGAGCCCTACCTGCGGATGCTGCGCAACCGGCTGGAGAAGCTCCTCGAGCAGGCGGTCGAGTCCAGCCCGCTCGCCCCGCGCGGCGCCTGAGCCGTCGGGGGCGGATGGCACCCTCAGGGGCGTGACCGCTCCCTCCTCCCCCGAGGCGCCGTGGCCGGTGCGCACCGTCGCCCGCAAGGTGGCCGACTGGATCGGCCGGCTGGGCGAGGTGTGGGTCGAGGGCCAGGTCGCCCAGCTGTCCCGCCGCGGCGGCGCCGCGACGGTCTTCCTCACCCTGCGCGACCCGGCGGCCGACCTGTCCATCCCGGTGACCTGCGCGCGCGACGTGGCCGACCGGCCGGGGCTCGAGCTCTCCGAGGGCGCCCGGGTGATCGTGCGCGCCCGGCCGGACTACTACATCGCCCGCGGCTCGTTCAGCCTGCGGGCCACCGAGATCCGCGCCGTCGGCCTCGGCGAACTGCTCGCCCGCATCGAGCGGATCCGCCGGCTGCTCACCGCCGAGGGCCTGTTCGACGCCGCCCGCAAGCGGCCGCTGCCGTTCGCCCCGGCGGTCGTCGGCGTGATCACCGGCCGCGACAGCGCCGCGGAGCGCGACGTCGTGGTCACCGCGCGGCGACGGTGGCCGGCGATCCGGTTCGAGATGCACCACTGCCTGGTGCAGGGGCCGAGCGCGGCCGCGTCGGTCATCGACGGCCTGCAGCGGCTCGACCGCGATCCCGACGTCGAGGTCATCGTGATCGCCCGCGGCGGCGGCTCGGTCGAGGACCTGCTGCCGTTCTCCGACGAGGGGCTGGTGCGGGCGATCGCCGCCTGCCGCACGCCCGTGGTCACCGCAGTCGGGCACGAGACCGACACGACGCTGGTCGACCACGCCGCCGACGTCCGCGCCGCCACCCCCACCGACGCCGCGCACCGGATCGTGCCGGAGATCGGCGAGCAGCGGCGGCTGGTCGAGGGGCTGCGCGCCCGCGCCCGGCACCTGCTGGCCACCCGGCTGGAGCAGCAGGCGCGGTGGCTGGAGTCGGTGCGCAGCCGGCCGGTGCTCGCCGCCCCGGAGCGGCTGCTGCACGGCCGCGCCGACGACGTCGCCGCGCTGCGCGCCCGGGCCCGGCGCACCGTCACCCACCGGCTCGAGGGCGCCGAGCGCGACCTCGAGCACGCCCGCGCCCGGGTGGCCGCCCTCTCCCCCGCCGCGACCCTGCAGCGGGGCTACGCCGTCGTCCAGCGGGCCAACGGCGACCTCGTCCGCGATCCCGACGCCGTCGCCGACGGCGAGCGGCTGCGCGTGCGGGTCGCCGGCGGCCGGCTGCCCGTCCGCGTCGACCGCAGCACCGATGCCGACCGCAGCACCGATCAGGAGGAACCGTGAGCACGCCGGAGCCGACGCAGACCTACGAGCAGGCCCGCGAGGAGCTGGCCGAGGTGGTCCGCAAGCTGGAGGCGGGCGGGCTCACGCTCGAGGAGTCCCTGGCGCTGTGGGAGCGCGGCGAGGCGCTGGCGGAGCTGTGCCAGCACTGGCTCGACCGCGCCCGCGAGCGGCTGGCCGCCGCCCGCCCGGAGGACAGGCCGGAGTAGGTGCGCTCGGCGCGCGGCAGGTCAGCGGCGGACGGCGTCGACGAAGCCGAACACGCGGTCGCGGAGCTCGTTCGCTCGTTCCACCACGACCTCGGCCGGGTTCCGCTCCTGCAGCCACGGCGGGATCTCGGTCCGCACCCGGTGGGAGCACCGGAGGTCTGCGCACACGTAGGTGCCGACGGTGTTGCCGTTGCGGCCGGCGTCGCCCACCCGCTTGGCCGTGAACAGGGAGACGGCGTCCCCGGGCTGCGTCGTCTGGCACAGCAGGCACATGGCCGCCGTCCTGCTCGACATGCGGGTGTCGGCGGCGCGAAGGGCGATGCCCAGCGGCTCCTCGTCGATCTCCACCACGAGGTACCCGCGCAGCGGCGCCTTCGGGTCCCGCCAGCCCAGCACGTCCAGCTCGGCCCAGTCGAGGTCGTCGAAACCCTTCGGCAGGACCAGGGCCTTGGCCTCCCCGCGCGAGCAGTTGACGAGCGAGCGCCGCATCTCCAGCTCGGTCAGCGCGCGCACCGTGCCTCCCTTCTCCGCTCGTCCGGGGATCAGCCGGAGTAGGGACGCACCGCGCCGGCGACGGTCTCCAGCTCCGCGTCGGACGCCGAGCCGCTGATCACCACGGTCACGCCGTCGCGCTCGCGGGAGAGCACGGTCTCGGTGTCCCGCTCGTGCTGGCGGGTCGACCGGGTCCACGTCTCCCCGGCGATCTGCACGCTGCCCGCCTCGGTCGCGTCACCGAGCACCGCGGTGACGGCGTCGGCCCGCGGGTCGTCGCTGACGACGAAGCCGGCGAACTCGTCGGCCGGGGTCACGTAGCCGATCTGCAGGGTGACCGGGTCCCCCTCGCCGGCGTCGCCCGCGTCGGTGCGGGCGCTGGTCGCGACGTACCCGCCGGGCAGGTCGGTGGGTACCGGCAGCGGGTAGCTCGCCCGGTTCGCGGCGAGGCTCACCGTGCTGTCGAGGTTCTCCACCGGCTTCACCGGGTCGACGTCGGAGGTCTGCCGGAACGTCGTCCACGCGACCACGGCCAGCACGATGACGACCAGCGGCAGCAGCGACCGCAGCATGTTGGCGAAGGTGAACCGGGCCGACCGGTCCGTGGCGGGCGGCGCCTCGGTGGCCACCGCCCCTCCGTCGTCGAGGGTCGGTTGCGCGCGATCGTCCGTCGGGCCGTCTCCGGTCATGCCCCTAGGATCGCAGCACCCGGTGGACGGAACCTGGAGGTCCTGTGTCGCTGCCCGAATCGCTGGCCCCGAACCCCGCCGAGGGCTTTCGCGCGGACCGGCCCGCCCCCGACCGCAACCTCGCCCTCGAGCTGGTGCGCGTCACGGAGGCGGCCGCCATGGCCGCGGGCCGCTGGGTCGGCCGCGGGGACAAGAACGGCGGGGACGGCGCGGCCGTCGACGCCATGCGCGCCCTCATCGGAACGGTGAGCATGAACGGCGTCGTCGTCATCGGCGAGGGCGAGAAGGACCAGGCGCCGATGCTCTACAACGGCGAGCAGGTCGGTGACGGCCAGGGCCCGGAGTGCGACGTCGCCGTCGACCCGATCGACGGCACGACGCTCATGGCCAAGGGCATGCCGAACGCGATCGCCGTCATGGCGGTCGCCGACCGCGGCGCGATGTACGACCCGTCCGCCGTCTTCTACATGGACAAGATCGCCACCGGGCCGGCCGCCGCCGACGTCATCGACATCACCGCCCCGGTCGCCGAGAACATCCGCCGGGTGGCCCGGGCCAAGAACGGCTCCCCCGGCGACGTGACCGTCTGCATCCTCGACCGCCCGCGGCACGAGCAGCTGGTGCAGGAGGTGCGCGAGGCCGGCGCCCGCATCAAGTTCATCACCGACGGCGACGTCGCCGGGGCGATCGCCGCGGCCCGCGAGGGCACCGGCGTCGACCTGCTCATGGGCATCGGCGGCACGCCGGAAGGGATCATCGCCGCCTGCGCCCTGAAGTGCATGGGCGGTGCGCTGCAGGGCCGGCTGTGGCCCAAGGACGACGAGGAGCGGCACAAGGCGATCGACGCCGGACACGACCTCGACCGGGTGCTGTGCCTGGACGACCTGGTCCGCGGTGACGTCTTCTTCGTCGCCACCGGCATCACCGACGGCGAGCTGCTGCGCGGCGTGCAGTACCGCGCCGGCGGGTGCACCACGCAGTCGCTGGTCATGCGCTCGCGATCGGGCACGATCCGCCAGATCGACAGCCTGCACTCGCTGGCCAAGCTGCGCGCGTACTCCGCGGTGCAGTTCGACGCCACCGACCAGCTCGACTGAGCTCCACTGAGCTCGTCCCGCCGGGTCAGGCGGGCGGAGGCGGCGGACGCCGGTCGGCCAGCCGGTCGAGCAGCGCCCGCCACCGGCCGGCCGCCTCGCCGGGGGCCAGGCTGCGCAGCCGCAGGTCGCCGAAGACGCTGCGGCCCCGCACCTCGACGTGCGGCGTGCCGGCCAGCCGGGGTACGGCCGCCAGGTCGATCTTCCGGCTGCCGAAGACCGTCCACCCCTCGAGCACGGCGTCCACGCCCTCGGGGACGACGACGTCCACGTCGCCGAAGACGCTCCACAGCTCCAGCTCGATCCGCTCGGCGTCGGTCCGCAGGCCGCGCAGGTCGATCCGGACGTCGCCGAACACGCTCCCGGCCCGGCGCGGCACCGGGGACCCGCCGCCGATCCGGATGTCGCCGAAGAACTCCACCAGCGTCTCGGGGCCACGGGTGCCGACGAGCTCCCCGGCAGTCTGCGCCGGCAGGTCGGCCACGACGGGCTCGAGCTCGGCGGTGGTCCGCGCCGCGTAGGCGGCCTCGGCGCGCGTCCGGAACTCGTCGACGTCGATGCGCCCCTCCGCGAGCGCCCGCTCCAGGCGGGCCACCACCGCGTCGCGCTCGGCGTCCGAGGCCCGGATCCCGGCCTCCTGTCCCCGCTGCTCGGTCATCGGTCGCCTCCCGTGCCGGCCGGTGTTCCTCCGAGCAGCGTGGCACGACTCGCGGCGCAGGAACATGCCGCCGGTCCCGCGACGACGGACGGCCCGGCTCCTCGGAGGAGGAACCGGGCCGTCCGGGTGGTCGCAGCGGGGGTCAGCCCGGGAAGGCGTCGACGCAGAAGACCTGGGTGCCCTCGGGCTGGCGGCCGGCGCAGGTGTCGGCGTACCGGGTGTAGTTCTCCAGGGCCGGGTCGTCCTGGGTTCCCTGGAACAGGGCGTCGCAGGCCTGCATGACGCCCTCGTAGCAGGCCTGGGCGAACGCGTCCCAGGCCGGGTCGCCGCCGAGGTCGGTCGGGGGGATCGTGGCCGGCGGGATGTTCCCGGCGGGGGCGCTGGACTCGGTCTCCTCGGTGCTGGTCGAGGTCTCCTCGCTGCTGGGCGAGGAGGACGACGAGCTCGACGAACTGGTCGTCGTGGACGACGCCGTGGCGCTGCTCGCGGCCGGGGAGTTGTCGTCGCCGTTGCCGAGCAGCAGGAACAGCGCGACCCCGACGCCGGCCAGCACGAGCACGCCGGCGATGACCAGCGCGATGATCGTGCCCTTGTTGCTCTTCTGCGGCGGCTGACCGTAGGCGCCCGGCTGGCCGTAGGGCTGCCCGTACTGGCCGGGCGGGCCGTACTGCGGCTGCCCGTACTGCCCGTACTGGCCCGGCTGGCCGTACTGCGGCTGCCCGTACTGGCCCGGCTGGCCGTACTGCGGCTGCCCGTACTGACCGGGCTGGCCGTAGCCGCCCTGCTGGCCGTACTGCGGCTGGTCGTACTGGCCCGGCTGCCCGTACTGGCCGGGCTGGCCGTACTGCGGCTGCTGCCCGTACTGGCCGGGCGCGCCCGGCGGCGGGTACTGGCCCGGCTGCGGGAACTGCGTCGTGTCGTCCCGCTGCCCCTGGCCCGTGGACCCGAACTGCTCCGTCGGCTCGTCCTGCGGGGACTGCCCCCAGCCCTGCTGCCCCGGCTGCTGACCCGGCTGCTGACCCGAGGGGTCGTCACCGCCCTGCGGCGGGTACGGCGGCTGTGACATGGTCCGGATCTCCTCGGGTCGGGGTGTGCGGATGGTAGGTAGGTCACCCGACGCGGGTCAGCTTCCCCCTAGCGACGCATCCGGTGGGCGGCGTCGTGCGCGCCGCATCAGTCGCCCAGGTCGGTGCAGAGCGGAACGGTGTACTGCTTGACCCGGCCGCCGCAGGTCTGCGCATAGCCCTCGTAGTCCGACAGCGGCGGTGACTCGTAGAACAGGTCGTCGCAGCTCTGCAGGTCCCCGTCGAAGCAACCCTGTGCGTACTGGTCGAGCACCGGGTCCGGGCCGGGCACCGGCGGCACCGGGTCGGTCTGCTCCGCCTCGCCCGGCGGGTACGCCGACCAGCCGTAGTCCTCGGACAGCAGCCCGCCCATCGACTCCTCGAGTGAGCGCGTCATGCCCTCGCCGATCGACGTGCCGATCTCCTCGCCCATGCCGCGGGCCATCTCACGGCCGATGTCCTCCGCGCTGCTGAGGATGACCGCGCTGACGAGGAACGCCGCCGCGATCGCGCCGGCCAGGGCGCCACCCGCCCCCACCAGGACGAGGACCAGCCCTCGCCGGCGGCCGGGCGCAACCGGCGGGGCCGGGACGGCGGCAGGACCGGCCGGCGGCGCCCAGGACGGCGCCTGCCAGTACGGGGCGGGAGCCGGCGGGACGGCGTCGTACTCGGCGGGCTGGGGCCACCCCTGCGGGTACGCGTCGGGGGCGCCCGTGGGGGGCTGCGGCTCGGACATGGGCCCTCCAGGGCTCTCGGCGTCCGGCGGAGCGTAGGTGTCGCGCGCACCGCAACCCGGCAGCGCCGCCGGACCCGGTCCGTCCCGTGACCGAACGCCGGACCGGGCGTCGCTCTGACCCCATCGGCCCCAGGCGGTCAGTCCTCCAGATCGGTGCAGAAGGCCACGTCGAGCGGCTTCACCCGGCCGCCGCACGTCATCGCGTACTGCTCGTAGTCCGACATCGGGTCGGAGAGCTCGTACAGGTCGTCGCAGGCCTGCAGATCGCCGTCGTGGCAGCGGCCCGCGTAGCCGTCGAGCCCCGGGTCGTCGCCCAGCCCGGCCGGGTCGGACGGCGGCAGCGTGCTGGTCGGGACGGCGGTGAGCAGATCGCCCTGGCTCCGGCCCACGTTGATCCCGGCGATCACGACGACCGCGATCAGCGCGGCCGCGAGCAGCCCGCCCCCGACCACCCAGGCGACGGTCTTGCGGCTCGGGGAGCGGCGGCCGGACGGCGGCGGACCCCAGGGACCGGGCGTACCCCAGGGACCGGGCGGACCCCAGGTCGGCGGTGCCCCGTACGGCCAGGGCGGTCCGCCGTAGCCGTACGGCGCGGCCGGGGGCTGCGGGCCCGGCCAGGTCGGGCCGACGTCGCCGGACTCGTACGGCGGCGGCTGGGTCATGGTTCCTCCGGGGGCTGCGGGTCCGGCGCAGCGTAGGTGCCGGGAGCGCCGCATCCCGGCCGCGCCGCCGGGAGGCAGCCCCCGTCGCCGTCCGACCGGGGATCTAGGGTCGCTCCCGGAACACGGACACCACCCACACCACACGGGAGCGCAGCAATGGCCCAGCAGCCCGCCCCTTCGCAGGACGGCACGGAGTACCGCATCGAGCACGACTCCATGGGCGAGGTCCGGGTGCCGGCCTGGGCCAAGTGGCGGGCGCAGACCCAGCGGGCCGTCGAGAACTTCCCGATCTCGGGCACCCCGATCGAGCGCGAGCTGATCGCCGCGCTGGCCGCCATCAAGGGTGCGGCCGCCACCGTCAACGCCGACCTCGGCGTCCTCGACAAGGAGGTGGCCGCCGCCGTCTCAGACGCCGCCGCCGACGTCGCCTCCGGGACGTGGGACGAGCACTTCCCCATCGACGTCTTCCAGACCGGCTCCGGGACGTCGAGCAACATGAACACCAACGAGGTCATCGCGACGCTGGCCACCGAGGCGCTCGGCAAGCCCGTGCACCCGAACGACCACGTCAACGCCTCGCAGTCGTCCAACGACGTCTTCCCCTCGGCCATCCACGTCGCGACGACGCGGGCGATCGTGCGCGACCTCAACCCGGCCCTGCGCCACCTCGAGGCCTCGCTGTCGCGCAAGGCAGAGGAGTTCGCCGAGGTCGTCAAGAGCGGCCGCACCCACCTCATGGACGCCACCCCGGTGACCCTGGGCCAGGAGTTCGGCGGCTACGCGGCGACCGTCCGGTACGGCGTGGAACGGCTGGAGGCCTCGCTGCCCCGCATCGGCGAGCTCCCGCTGGGCGGCACCGCCGTCGGCACCGGGATCAACACCCCGCCCGGCTTCGCCGCGGCGATCATCGACACGCTCGCCGCCGAGTTGGACCTGCCGCTGTCGGAGGCGCGCAACCACTTCGAGGCGCAGAGCTCGCGCGACTCGCTCGTGGAGGCCTCCGGGCAGCTGCGCACCATCGCCGTCGGCCTGACGAAGATCGCCAACGACCTGCGCTGGATGGGCTCGGGCCCGCGCACCGGCCTGGGCGAGATCAACCTGCCCGACCTGCAGCCGGGCAGCTCGATCATGCCGGGCAAGGTGAACCCGGTGATCCCCGAGGCGACGATCCAGGTGGCCGCCCAGGTGATCGGCAACGACGCCGCGGTCGCCTTCGCCGGCACCACGGGCAGCTTCGAGCTGAACGTGACGCTGCCGCTCATCGCGCGCAACGTGCTCGAGTCCATCCGGCTGCTGGCCAACGTCAGCCGGATCCTGGCCGACCGCACCGTCGACGGGATCACCGCCAACGTGGAGCGCTGCCGCGAGCTGGCCGAGTCCTCGCCGTCCATCGTCACGCCGCTGAACAAGTACATCGGCTACGAGGAGGCGGCGAAGGTCGCCAAGCAGTCCCTGGCCGAGCAGAAGACCATCCGCCAGGTCGTGGTCGAACGCGGCTACGTCGAGCAGGGCAAGCTCACCGAGCAGCAGCTCGACGAGGCACTCGACGTCCTCTCCATGACCCATCCCTGACCCATCGGAGGCTGCGGAGCGCGGAAACCTCGCTCCGCAGCCTCCGATGGCGGGGGGCCGAGCCGCGCAGCCGCGGCGGGAGCAGTAGCGTCACAGGTTGATGAGCGAGACAGATGTAGCCCTGCGCTACCCCGGTGGAGAACTGCCCCTGCCCGTCGTGCGCGCCAGCGAGGGCGCCGACGGCATCGACACGAGCAAGCTGCTGTCGACGACCGGCCAGGTCGCCCTGGACATCGGCTTCGTCAACACGGCGTCCTGCACGTCGGCCATCACCTACATCGACGGGGACGCCGGGATCCTGCGGTATCGCGGCTATCCGATCGACCAGCTCGCCGAGCGGTCCAGCTTCCTGGAGGTCACCTACCTCCTGATCTTCGGCGAGCTGCCCACGGCCGACGAGCTGGAGGCCTTCGACCAGCGGATCCGCCGGCACACGCTGCTGCACGAGGACCTGAAGCAGTTCTTCAACGGGTTCCCGCGCGATGCGCACCCGATGCCGGTGCTGTCCTCGGCGGTCAGCGCGCTGTCGACCTTCTACCAGGACTCCCTCGACCCGTTCCACCAGGAGCAGGTCGAGCTGTCGACGGTGCGGCTGCTGGCCAAGCTGCCGACGATCGCGGCCTACGCCTACAAGAAGTCGGTGGGCCAGCCGTTCCTGTACCCGGACAACTCCTGCGGGCTGGTCGAGAACTTCCTGCGCATGACCTTCGGCTTCCCCGCGGAGCCCTACGAGGTCGACCCGGACATGGTCAAGGCGCTGGACATGCTCTTCGTCCTGCACGCCGACCACGAGCAGAACTGCTCGACGTCCACCGTCCGGCTGGTCGGCTCCTCGCAGGCCAACCTGTTCGCCTCGATCTCGGCCGGCATCAACGCCCTGTTCGGACCGCTGCACGGTGGCGCCAACCAGTCGGTGCTCGAGATGCTCGAGGCCATCCAGCGCGACGGTGGGGACATCCCGCGCTTCGTCGAGCGGGTGAAGAACAAGGAGCCCGGCGTCAAGCTGATGGGCTTCGGGCACCGGGTCTACAAGAACTACGACCCGCGCGCGGCGATCGTGAAGAAGACCGCCGACCAGATCCTCGGCAAGCTGGGCGGCAACAACGAGCTGCTCGACCTCGCCCAGCAGCTGGAGGAGATCGCGCTCAAGGACGACTACTTCGTCTCGCGCAAGCTCTACCCGAACGTCGACTTCTACACCGGCCTCATCTACCGGGCGATGGGCTTCCCGACCCGGATGTTCACCGTGCTGTTCGCGCTCGGCCGGCTGCCCGGCTGGATCGCGCAGTGGCGGGAGATGATCGCCGACCCGGCGACGAAGATCGGCCGGCCGCGCCAGCTCTACACCGGCGCGACCGAGCGCGACTACGTCGAGCTCGAGAAGCGCTAGATCCACCTGCTCGGGGCCGGCGTCGCGGACGCCGGCCCCGAGGCGCGTCCGCGCCCGTGTCCCCGCTGGTCGGGGGCCCTACGGTGGATGCGCCCGCGCATTCCTGGAGGACCGTCCATGGCCGAACCGCCCGCCGAGGACGTCCTCATGCTGCCGCCGATCCCGCTGGCGACCGGCAGCGTGCTGGAGCCCGAGGACGACGGGAAGCCGGTGCGGATCACCAAGCTCGAGTTCGTCGTCTCCACCGAGGACGGCGGCGAGCTGCGCATCCCGCTGGTCCACCGGCACGGCGCCTGGTGGGCGCCCTGACCTTCCTGTCCACCGATCGGGCGACATCGGCCGAGATTCACCCTCCCCCCATGGGGTGAGCGCCCCCCGCCTCCCCCTCCTGCGCCTCCCGCGCGACGTCGATGGACGGCTAGCGCTCCGCTGCGATCCGCGGCCGGAGCCGGCCAGTCCGGACGACGAGACCGCGGGGGGACGCTGTGCCTGGCACGCGCACGACCGCGCCCTCGGCCCGGAGCCGAGCCGCCACGTCCGGGACGGCGGGTCGGCCGGTCCTCTCCGCCGCCGAGGCGCAGGCGCTGCGCCGGCTGCTCGCGGAACGCGCGGCCGCCGAAGACCGTCCTGCTCCCGCTGCCGGCGGCCGACCGGTCTCCCGGCAGCCGGCCCGCCGCGCGTCCACCGCCCGCACCCCTGCCGCCCGCACGACCACCGCCCGGAAGCCCGCTGCCCGGAAGCCCGTCGCCCGCAAGCCCGTCGCCCGCAAGCCCACAGCCCGCAAGCCCACAGCCCGCAAGCCGCGGACCCGTGCCGCGCGCGAGGCCCGCAAGGCGCAGCGCCGGCTGACCCGCCGCCGCTGGGCCCGCCGCTTCCTCGTCACGGTGAGCGCGCTCGCCGTCCCCGCCGTCCTCGCGCTGCTGCTGCCGGCCGGCCCGCCCCCGCACGGCACCACCGGTCCCACCGACGCCACCTCGCTGGCCCTGACCGCGCAGACCACGCTGCTCGACGCCGCCGGCCGCTACCGGCAGCTGGAGCAGCAGGTCACCCAGCGTCGCGCCGAGCTGACCGCGGCCCGCACCGCCGAGGAGGAGGCCCGCGCCCGGGACGCCACCGAGCAGGCCGTTGTCGGCGGCTCCGCGGCGGACCTCTACCGCAGTTCGGCGACCGGCCGGTACCCGCTGCTGGGCCTGGACCTCACCCATCCCGACGCCACGGCCGGCACCCTCTACCGGCAGGCGCTGGCCGACCGCGCCGACGAGGCGCTCGAGGGCGCGGTCGTGCGCGCCGAGCGCAGTGACGCCGCCGCGGAGGCCGCCGCCGAGAACGTCGCCGACGCCGAGGCGGCCCTGCGCGCCGCCGAGCGCCGCGCGGCCGCGCAGCTGGCGCACGTGCGCACCCAGGTCGACGGCCTGAGCACCGAGGTGACGCTGACCCTCGCCGGGCTGAGCACCCCGGTCGCCGGACCGCAGCAGGACCGCAACGCCGCCGCCCTGCACCGCTGGCAGGACTACCTCGCCCGGCTCGACGCGGCCGGCATCGATCCGCCGTCCGCCCGTGAGCTCGCCGACCCCGGCAACCTGCCGGCCGGCTTCTCCGCCGCGCTGGACGACCAGGGCGAGCCCATCCCCGGCGTCGCGTGGGCGGTCATCGGCAGCAGCCCGGTCACCGTGCTGCCGGCCGAGACGGTCGCCGCGGTCAGCTCCGCGCTCTCTCAGCTCGGCAAGGGCTACGTCGCCGGCGCCACCGGCCCCGACACCTACGGCTGCGGCGGCTTCACCGCGGCCTCCTGGCTGCTCGCCGGCTACGCCGTGCCGGTCACCCCGGCCGAGCAGTGGTCCGCGGGCGCCGCCGTCCCCGTGGCGCAGCTGCAGGTGGGCGACCTCGTCGTCACCGACGGCGGCCAGGATGCCGGCATCTACCTCGGCGACGGCGAGATGGTCGGCGCCTCGGCCAGTGGCTTCTCGGTGGCGGTGCGCTCGCTCGGCGCCGACGTCCACGCGGTCCGGGTGACCCTGCCGTCGCCGGACCAGCCGAACGCGGCGCTGACCCCGGCCGCCGGCATGGGCGCGTGCGGTGCGCCGCTGCCGCCGCCGGGCATCGTGGACCCCGCGTGGGGCGGCTACGCCAACGGCCGGATCCCTGCGTCGGCGCTGTGCCGCCTCGGCGTGGCCGGGCACGTCCTGCGCTGCGACGCCGCGGCCTCCTACGCCGCGCTCAGCGACGCGTTCCGGGCCGCCTTCGGCACCCCGCTGTGCATCACGGACTCCTACCGGTCCTACGCCGCGCAGCTGGCCGCCTACCGGGCCAAGCCGCGCCTGGCCGCGTGGCCGGGCACGTCCAACCACGGCTGGGCGCTGGCGGTCGACCTGTGCGGCGGCGTGAACATCGCCGGGAGCCCCCAGTGGACCTGGATGCAGGCCAACGCCGGCCGCTTCGGCTTCGTCAACCCGCCCTGGGCCCGCCCGGGCGCGGAGAAGCCGGAGCCCTGGCACTGGGAGTTCGGCAACTTCGGCTAGGGCCAAAATGGCCATTTTGGCCCCCGGGGGTCACGCCCAGGGGAGGTCGGCGAGGGAGCGCCAGGGCAGGACCACGCGGGCCTCCCCCGTCTCCCCGGCCAGGCGCGCGGCGACACCGGCCCCGGCGCAGGCGACCGGACGGCGCGGCGTCACGACCACCGACATCTCGCGCAGGTCGAGCCCGGCGGCCGCGAGGCGCTCGATCATCCGCTCGGGGGCGACCAGCGCGGCCGTGGCCAGCAGCGGCGCCGTGGGGTGCGACCAGAGCCCGACCGGGCCCTCGATCCGCAGGTCGAGCTCCACGTCGTGCGCGCGGCCGGTCGCGGCCGACCGGGTCCGGTGCACGAGGGAGGCGTCGGCGGACGGCGACGGCGTCCACGGCACGAGCAGGTCCCCACGGCGGACGACGACGCGCCAGCCGACGGCGGTCTCGCGCGGGTCGGTCCAATCGAGGACGGCGATCCCGTCGGCGGCCGCGGCGGCGTCGGACACCGGCCGGTGCGCCACCCAGGTGGACAGCGCCGCGGCGAGGGCCTCCGGGGTCGCGCGGACGCCGGCGTCGGTCATGTCCGCGGCGAGGTCGGCCAGGTGTGCCCGCACCCGCCGCTCGCGCTCCTCGAGGACGACGACCGCCCGGTCGAGCACCGAGATCCGCAGCTCCGCGGTGGCGAGCTCCGGCAGGACGGCGTCGGCGGCCTCCCGCAGGTCCTCGACGCTCACCGGCTCGGCCCGCCGCCGCTGCAGCAGGCTCATCGAGGAGCGGCCGAAGGGGCTGCCCATCAGGCGGCTCCCCCGCCCAGCACCGACCGGAGCGCGTCGGGCAGGCCGGGGACGGCGAGCACGCTGGCCACCTCCGCGGCCGAGAGGCGGACGGCCAGCACGTCGGCGTCCCAGCCGGTGGCCAGGCGCACCCGGGCCGCCGACGCGGGCCAGACCGCGTCGCGGGCGGCGGCGACGTGCAGCTCGGTGAGCACGTCCTGGAGATGGATCGCGGCGACCGGGTGCACGGGGCAGGTGGCCAGCGCCTCGCCCACCGCGGCGGCCAGCTCGGCCCGGTGCGCGGCGGTCAGCCAGTGCGGCACGAGGACCGGGGGCAGCGACTCCTCGGCGGGCAGCGCGCTCATCGGCGCACCCCCTCCGGACGGCCCGTCGTCCCGGCTGCTGTGCAGCGGCTGGGAGTCGGGCGCGGTGTCACGGCTTGGATATCGGCAGTGGAGTGGCCCCATCGACCCGGGTCACGGGCGATTTCCGACAGCATCTGCGGCCGATTCCCGTAACCGCTCGGCTCGTCCGCGTCCGCGAACGCGATCGGGCCCCCTCCGAGGTTCCGGAGGGGGCCCGAGGGGCGCGGGGTGCGTGCGGCGTCAGTCGGACAGCTCGGCGAGCCGGGCCTTGAGCGCCTTCTCGACCCGGTCGGCGTAGACGTTCATGTTGCGCACCGAGGTGTTGAGCTCGGCCGACAGCTGGGTCTTGGTGCGCCCGCCCCAGGTGGTCAGGTACCAGGTGGCCCAGCCGAGCACGTTGGGCTGGCCGGCCCGCTGGTCGCGGCGGGCGTCCGGGTCCGGCGCGCAGGCGGCCGTGAGGGCGTGCGAGAGCAGCGTCTGCTCGGCCTCGCCCATGATCTCGTCGGGCGCCTCCGAGGAGTCCGGCAGCAGCACCTCGGTGGTGTCCGGGCCGCCGTCGAGCGACTGCAGGTTGCGCAGCCCGTTGAGGGTCGCCACGGTCTGCGAGTTGCGGCGCAGCGTCGCCACGCTCTGCCCCATGAACGCGGCCAGCTCCTTCTCGCTGGGCCGCCGCTGGTGCTCGGCGATGAAGGCCGCGATCGCCTTCTGCTGCTTGTGCTCGGTGTCCGCGGCGGTGCGGCCGTGGGCGTTGCGGCCCAGGTCGTGCACCCACTTGGACAGCTGCGTGGCGAGGAACGCCCCGAACGGGACGCCCTTGGCCTCGTCGTAGTGGCCGACCGCCTTGAGGACCCACTCGAAGACCTGCTGGCCCAGGTCGTCCGGGTCGGGCAGGTGCAGGCGGATCGTGCTCATGTTGCGCTGCAGCCGCTTGAGGCTGACCGGCCCGTAGTGCCGGCACAGGTCGGCGAGGAAGTCCGGCGGCAGGTCCCGCGGCGTCCGCCGGCGGACGTCGGTCTCCGCGCGCAGGCCCACGGTCGTGCAGCCGTGCCGCGCACACCAGGCCCGCACCCACTCGGCGAGGACCGAGGCCGACCCCGGGGCGCCGTCGACCCGGTAGAGGCCGTCGCCCTGGTCGTAGCTCACCGTCACGCCGTCGGGGGCGTCGTCCCGGAACTCCTCGAGCGGCAGCTCGCGGTCGGTGCGGAAGTGCACGCGGTCGCGGGGGGTGATCGGCGCCAGCGCCCACCCCTCGGCCTCCGGGATGCCTCCGAAGACGAGCGGGGCGCGGGTCGCGGTCGCGGACGTGGAACGGGACGGGGAGAGCGCACGATCGGACACCGGAACTCCTGGTACTGCGTGGGGAAGAAAGGAGGTGCGAGGAGAGACGGCGGTCAGGCCGGGATGCGCTCGGCGAGCAGCGCCTCGCGCGGAGCGGGCACCGGCTGCGCGGCGCCGCGGGCGGCCGTCTCCAGCAGGGCGGCCGCCGCGGCGCGCTCCTCGGCGCTCGGCTCGGCGGTGTAGACCGGCATGTGGTCGTACAGCGAGGTGAACATCGCGCTGACGAAGGCGTAGGCCTCCTGCGCCTGCGGCGAGAACTTGGCGATCGCGGTGCGCGGGCCCAGCTCGACGCCGACGGTGAGCCGCACGACCCGGTCGTCCTTGTTCACGCCGCTCACGGCGAAGGCGACCGACTCGTGCTCCGCGGCCAGCGCGGCCAGCGCCGCGAGGCACTTGCGGGTGGCGCCGCGGCGCGGCCTCAGCTGCACGTGCACGACCACGGTCTCGTTGTCGACCGCGACTGCGCTGTCCGTAACACTGCGTTGCATGGTGATCGCCCCCTGTTCCGTGCCTGGGGGAAATCTGCCGCATGAGGAGCCGGACACCGGCACAAGACTCGCCGTGTCCTACGCAGTTGTGAGGGGTCCGGTTCAGCAGGTCTTGCCCGTGTCGCACGACCATGGGGCCGACGACCGGGACGCGCTGGCGAAGCCTGCCAAACCTTCCGGACCCCGCGCCCGACATCTGTCAGGCGGAGGGCTGCTGCTCTGTCTCCGGGGCCGCAGGGGGCACGAAGGCGGCCAGCGCGCCGAGGGTGTCGGCGGTGACCTGGGCGGCCAGCAGGTTCGCCTCGGCGATCTGCCGGTAGACCTCCTCGCGGTGGATCGGCACCTCGCGGGGGGCCTTGAACCCCAGCCGCACCGTGCCGCCGCGGACCTCGACGACGTGCACCTCGATGTCGTCGCCGATGCGGATCGTCTCGCCGACGCTCCGGGTGAGTGTGAGCATCTGTTACCCCTCCATGGGTTGTGGTGGCCTCCTGGCACGGGCGGTTCGACCGCCCAGCATCGTTATCGGCGCAGGGGACGCCGGATCGGATGCCCCCCGTCGGCGAGCACGACCTGGCGGGCGCGGCCGGAGACGGGATTGATCACCACGGGAGCCCGGAGGTTCGCCGTGGCGGCGCCGACGTCCCCGCGGGGAACGGTCAGCAGGCAGTACAGCTGCGCGTCGGCGGGGTCCTCCAGGTCCAGCTCGGCGCAGACGGTCGGGGGCAGGGACGGGGCGTAGTCCGGGAAGAACGCGGCCGGGGGCACGGCCAGGAACCGCGGACCGTCGGGGTCGACCGACTGCAGCCAGAACAGCAGCCCGTCGGTCGCGGCGACCAGGGCGTAGTCGCGGTGGCGCGGGAAGCCGGGCAGCGGCTCGGACAGCCCGAGCACCACGACGGATGCGGGCAGGGTCGCGGCCGGCGCCAGGGTCATCGGGAGGCGTCCTGTTCGATCAGCGGAGGAAGTCGAGCAGCGTGGGCTGGACCACCTGGGCGGTGGCCTGCAGCGCGGCCTGGTAGCCGACCTGCTGCATCTGCAGCTCCATGATCGTCTTCGGCAGGTCGATGTCCTCGGTCGCGGAGAGCTGGCTCTTCAGGTTCAGCGCCTGACTGCTGTTCACCAGGCCGGCCGTCTCCAGGCGCGTCGCTCGCGTGCCGACGTCGGCGGCCGCGGCGAGCAGCCCGTCGATGACCGTGTCGAGGTTCTTCAGGTCGTCGGTGAGCGCCGTCGTGTCGTCGACGTGCGAGACGACCGCGTTGACGACGGAGAACAGGTCCTTGCCGCTGGCCGGGTCCCCGAACGCCTCCGGGCCGGTGATGTCCACGCGGATCGTCTCGACGTCGGAGATCCGCCGGGTGAGCGGGTGGACGGCGACCCCGCCGGCTCCGCCGACCCCGATGTAGCCGCCCGTCGCGTCGTACGCACGGGTGCCGGTGGTCACCCCACCGAACAGCGGCCGGCCCTGCACGACCTGGTTGGCCTGGCCGAGCATGCTCTCGCGGATGCCGCCGACCTCGGTCGCGATCGCCTGCTGAGACTGTTCCGACTGCGCGCCGCCGTTGAGCGCCTGGACCGTGAGGTCCCGGACCCGGCGGACCTGGGCGAGCATGTCCTGCAGCGCCGAGTCTGTCGCGTCGAGGAACGTCGTGCCGTCGGTGATGTTGCGGGCGTACTGGGCGTTGCCCGTGATCGCCTGCCGGGTCTGCAGCGAGGTGTTCGTGCCCGTCGGCGAGTCCGACGGCTTGCTGATCGTCTTGCCGGACGTGAGCTGCTGCTGCAGCTTGGCGACCGCCGACAGGTTGCTGTTGAGCCCCTGCAGGCTGGTCTGGACGACCGCGCGCTGGGTGATCCGCATCATCGTCTACGTCACCGCACCATGTTGATCAGCGTGTCGAGCATCGAGTTGATCGTCGAGACCAGCTGGCCGGCGGCGGCGTACCCGTGCTGGAACTGCAGCAGGTTGCTCATCTCCTCGTCGAGATTCACGCCGGAGACCGACTCCCGCGAGGCGTCCACCTGGCTGCTGATCACGCTCTGCGTGGTGAGCCGGTTGGCGGCCGTCGCGGCCTCGACCCCCAGCGAGACGATCATCTTCCGGTAGGTGGCGTCCGTGCCGGTCGACGTCAGACCGAGCTGGTAGATCCGGTCGGCGTTGGAGTTGTCCCCCGACGCGACGGTGCCCGTGCCGCCGGACGGGTCGGGCACCGGCGCGAGCGAGGCCGCCGCGAGCTTGCGCGGATCCGAGATCCGCATCGTCAGGTTGGCCGCGGTGATCTTCGTGAGGTCGACCGTCGCGGCGCCGCTGCCGTCGTCCAGGAGCGGACCTCCCGGGTTCCCGTAGTCGTCGTAGCCGTCGTCGTGGACGTCGTTGAGCTGGGTCGCGAGCTGCCGGGCCAGGCCGTCGATCGCCGTGCGGTACTGCGGGATGGTCGACGTCATCGCGGTGAGCTTGCCCTCGGCGGTACCGCCCGCCCGCACGAGCATGTTGCCGGGCGAGGTGGCGATCCGCGGCGGGTCGCCGGCCAGGTCGTCGGGGTCGCTGCTGCCGAGCAGGGCGAGCTTCAGGGTCGAGCCCCCGGAGACCAGCGTCGCCCCGCCGACGGCCAGGGTGATGGCGCCGTCCTCGGCCGGGCTCGAGGTCGCACCGACCTGCTGGGACAGCTTCAGGACCAGCACGTCGCGCTTGTCGGCCAGCTCGTTGCTCGGCAGGCCGGACTGGGTCGCCCGCCGGATCGCCACGTTGAGGTCGGCGATCGACTTCGCCGTCGCGTTCACGTCGTCGACCAGGGTCGAGAGGTGGTCGTAGTCGTCGGTCCACTGCTGGTCGAGCGCGGCCCGCGTGGTCCGCATGCCAGCAACGAGCGTCTCGGTGCGCTGCAGCACCTCGCTGCGCGCGCCCGGGTCGGTCGAGTTGTTGTGGACGTCGCCCCAGGCGGCCCACATGTCCGACAGCTGCGCCTGGATGCCGGTGTCCCCCGGCTCGCGGAGCGCCTGCTCGATCTGCGCGAGCGTGTCGTCGGCGGCGCTGAGGGCGGCGGTGGTCGCCTGCTCGGTCTGCGCCCGGCCCTCGAGGAAGGTGTCGCGGATCCGCGCGATCTTCTCGGCGCTGACACCCTCGCCGACGTTGTTGCTGACCGCGTAGGTCGCGGGGACGGCGGTGCCGCCGAGCGACTGCAGCTCGGCCCGCTGCCGGGAGTAGCCCTCGGTGTTGATGTTGGCGATGTTCTGGCCGGTGATGTCCAGCGCCCGCTGCTGGGCCCACAGCGCCGTCCGGGCCGTGTTCAGCCCGCTGAACGTCCCGCTCACAGGGCACCGTCCAGCGTGACCGCACGGGAGCCGCCGGTCTGCGCGCGGCCGGTCGACCCGTAGGTCCCGGCCGACGGCGTCCGCACCGAGAGGAGCGCGTCACCGAGCACGGCCATGCCACCCTCGATCAGCTCGCGGTTGGCGTCGGACAGGCTGCGCAGGTCGGTCACCAGGACCAGCAGCGCCTCGTGGTGTTTGGCGAACAGATCGTTCCACGGGGCCGGCGCCTTCTCGGCCAGCTGCCGCAGCGACGGGTTCGCGCCCAGGCCCAGGCGGACGGCGAGGGCCTCGGTGGCCGCCGCCCGCTCCACCTCCAGCGTGCGCAGCTGGTCGAGCACGATCTCGATCTCGTGCGCGATGCGTGCCAGCCACCGGGTCTTGCCCGTGAGGATCAGGTACTGCTTCTCCTCGGCCTTGAACAGCAGCAGGTCGAGCAGCTCCTGCTCGCGCCAGAGCAACGTCGACAGATGCTGGTAGTCCACGCTCTCCACCGCCTTCCTCTTCTCGCCTTGTCGACAGGGGCATCGGCATTCCCGCGGGAGGGCTCAAGCCGAAATCGCGACACGACCGGGTGAAGCACTCAAGGACCGGAGGAAATCTGCCGACGACGGTGCGATGGGCCGCCGAACATGCCGAGAGAGAACGGCGTGAGACCTGCACGTGCCCTGGTGACCGATCGCGCCGGCACCCGACCGCCGCATGACCAGCGGTCGGCCCGCGACGTCGACGCGCTCGTGACCGAGCACCTGCCCCTGGCGCACTTCGCGGTGAACGCGGTCGCGTCGAGGATCTCGCTGCCCGGTCACGTCAGCCGCGAGGACCTGATCTCCTGCGCCCAGGTGGCCCTGGTCGAGGTCGCCCGCCGCTTCGACCCCTCCGCCGGCGCGTCGTTCGCGACCTACGCGCTCGCCCGGCTGCAGGGAGCGGTGCTCGACGAGCTGCGCAGCGGGGACTGGGCCAGCCGCTCGGTCCGGGCCGCGGCCCGGCGCACCGACGCCGCCGCCGACGCCCTGGCCATCTCCCTGGGGCGGCCGCCGACGAAGGCCGAGCTGGCCGAGAGCCTCGGCGTCGCTCCCGGCGAGCTCGACGCCCTGCAGGTCGACGTCCACCGCGCCGTCATGGTGAGCATCGACGCCGACCACGGCGGCGAGAGCGGTTCCCTCGACATTCCCGACACCGGCGAGTCCCCGGAGCGGGCGCTGCTGCGCACAGAGCGCAGCCGGCATCTGCAGGACGCGATCCGCGCGCTCCCCGACCGGCTCGACGAGGTCATCGAGCGCAATTTCTTCGGTGACGAATCATTGACCGAGATAGCGGCCGATCTCGGGGTCACGCTCTCGCGGGTTTCACAGATGCGCGCGCGTGCTCTGGCGCTGCTGCACGCCGCGATGAGCGAGGTCTGGGAGGGCCGGCCGGTGCCGGCGGACGGCGGCGTGCGCGCCCGCAACCAGCAGCGCATGTACGTCGACCGCGTCGCCGGCCGGAGCCCCGCGTCGTCCCTTCCCCGCGCCCGTTCCCTGTGGCAGGGGTCGCCGGCCCACGCGGCCGCGCAACTCGCCTGAGGAAATCGAGAACTTTCGTCCCGTTCGCCTCAAGGACGAGTCCTCCCCGGCCGTAACCAGAGATGTAACACCCCGCAGCACGGATGCAGCGGGCTGAACAGGAAATGCCCCATCCAAGGAGGATCACCATGGGCATGAGCGTCAACACCAACGTTGCGGCGATGAACGCCTACCGCAACCTCTCGACGACGAACAGCTCGATGAGCAAGTCGCTGGAGCGGCTCTCCTCGGGCTTCCGCATCAACCGTGCCGCCGACGACGCTGCTGGGCTCGCGATCTCCGAGGGCCTGCGTTCGCAGATCGGCGGCCTGACCCAGGCCGTCCGCAACACCCAGGACGGCGTCAGCGTCGTCCAGACGGCTGAGGGTGCCCTGAGCACCACCACGTCGATCCTCCAGCGGATGCGTGACCTCTCTGTGCAGGCCTCCAACTCGGGCAGCCTGAACAGCGACGCCACCGCCAGCATCCAGAAGGAGATCGGCCAGCTGAAGGAGGAGCTGTCGCGCATCGCCAGCACCACCACCTTCAACGGCACGAAGCTGCTCGACGGCAAGTTCAACAGCGCGTTCCAGGTGGGTGCCAACGCCGGTGAGACCATCTCGGTCGCCATCGGCACGCCGGGCAAGGGCATGGACGCGCTGGGTCTCGGCGTCTCCGGCGTCGACGTCACGGGCACCAGTGGCCCGGCGGGGGTCGTCACCGGCGCCATCTCCGACGACCAGGGCGCCCCGACTGCGGGTAAGTCCGTCGTCGCCGGTGACTACAGCACGGCTGCCACGCTGGCCACCAACTTCGCCGCGCTCAAGGGCACCCTGTCGTACAACGGCAAGAGCCTGGACCTGTCGACGGTGGACTACACCGGCGCCAGCACGGCGGCGAACTACCTGGCCAAGGTGCAGACCGCCCTCGACGGTGCGTTCGGCGCGGGTGCCATCACGGCCACCACCACCGGTACCGCGAGCATCGACTTCACCGGCGCTGTTCCGGCGGTGAACTCGACGGCTGCGGACGCCGCTGCTCTGACCCCGACTTGGTCGAAGCAGTCCGGCGCCACGGCGGCCATCACGGCGATCGACACGGCCATCAAGACCGTGTCGGCTACCCGCGCCGACCTCGGTGCGAAGCAGAACCGCTTCGAGCACACCATCAACAACCTGAACGTTGCCATCGAGAACACCACCTCCTCGGAGTCGCGGATCCGCGACACCGACATGGCGTCCGAGATGACCAACTTCACTCGCGCCCAGGTCCTGACCCAGGCCGGCACCTCGATGCTGGCCCAGGCCAACCAGTCCACGCAGAGCATCCTCAAGCTGCTGGGCTGACCCTGAGCGAGTACCGCTAGCACCACCCGGTGAGGGGGGAGGCCCCGGCCTCCCCCCTCACTGCGTGCACCACCGATCCCGTCGAGAGAGAAGGAACCACGATGGCAGGCGTCAGCCTGGGTACCGGACTCACCTCCGGGATCGACTACAGCACCATGATCAGCCAGCTGATGCAGATCGAGGCCCGGCCGCAGGACCAGCTGAAGACCCAGCTGTCGGACACCAAGGAAGACGCCACGGCGTTCCGCGACATCAACAGCTCCTTCGCCGCCCTCGCCACAGCGGCGGAGGCACTGACGAAGCCCGCCACCTGGACCCCGGCGAAGGCGACCAGCTCGTCGTCGACCGTCTCCGCCACCGCGGCGAGCGGGGCGCTGAGCGGCAGCCTCTCCTTCACCGTCGACAAGCTCGCCACGTCGCACTCGGTCGTCACCGGCGCCAACTGGACCGCGTCCACCGACGCGTTCGGCCTCGGCTCACCGCTCACCCTCACGACCTCCGCCGGCTCGTTCACCATCACGCCGACCGACACCGACGCGAACGGCACGGTGTCCCTCGCCGAGGCGGCCAACGCCATCAACGCCGCCGGCAAGGGCGTCACCGCGACGCCGGTGAACACCGGATCCGGCTACCGGCTGCAGCTGACCTCGACGGGGACCGGCACGGCCAGCACCTTCAGCCTCACGTCCCCGACCATGCCGAGCGATACGTTCAGCACGCTGCGGGCCGGGCAGAACGCCGAGATCACGATCGGCGGCACCGGCGGCTACAAGGTGACCTCCGCGACGAACACCTTCGCCGGCGTCATGGACGGGACCACCTTCACCGTCAGCCAGGCGGGTACGACCGAGGTGACGATCGGCGTCGCCACGGACACCACGGCCATCACCGGCGCCGTGCAGTCGCTGGTGACCGCGGCCAACGCCGCGCTCGACAAGATCGCCGGCTACACCTACAGCAGCAGCACCGCAGCTCCGCTCAAGGGGAACTACAACCTGGTCAGCCTCAGCGGCCAGGTGCTCGAGGCCGTCTCCACCGCGGTCGGCAGCACCTCGGCCGGGCTCGCCGGCCTGCAGCTGACCAAGGACGGCCGGCTCACGTTCGACTCGGCGAAGTTCGCCGAGAAGCTCAAGTCCGACCCCGCCGCTGTGCAGAAGATCTTCAGCGGGACGGCGCTCGTGGGCACCGACAACGTGGCCAGCACCCCGGACGACGTCGTCGGTGTCGACGGCATCGGCGCGCGGCTCGCCGTCCTCGCCAACCGGGCCAGCGACGAGGCGACCGGTACGCTGATCAGCCTGGCCAAGGGGCAGGACACCCGGGCCGAGGACCTCCAGGACCAGATCGACGCCTGGGACCTGCGCCTGGAGCTGCGCGAGAAGACGCTCACGGCCCAGTTCTCCGCCATGGAAAGCGCGCTCGGGACACTGCAGAACCAGATGTCCTGGCTGAGCTCCCAGATCAGCTCGCTGCCGAAGTGGTCCTCGTCCTCCGACAGCTGATCACCCCCGCCCTCCCTTCGATCGACCCTCCGTCCCCCAGGAGACCCTGAACGATGAGCACCGCCTCCCTCCGCGCCCGCTACCTCGGCGACCGCATCGCCACCGCCTCGCCGCAGCAGCTGCTGGTGATGCTCTACGACCGGCTGGCGCTGGATCTGGAGCGTGGCGAGGACCTGTTGGTGCGCGGTGACCGCGAGGCCGCGCGGCAGCAGATCCAGCACGCGCAGGAGATCATCCTGGAGCTGCGCGCCACGCTGAAGGTCGAGGTCTGGGAGGGCGGGCCGCGGCTGGCCGCGCTCTACGCCTGGCTCGTCCAGGAGCTGATCCAGGCCAACCTCAAGGGCGACATCCGGCGCGTCCGCGACTGCCGCAAGGTCGTCGAGCCGCTGCGCGACGCGTGGCGCGAGGCGGCTGCTTCGCTGGCGGCCCTTCCGGCATGAGCGCCGAGCAGGCCGGGACCGTGGGACCGAGCACCTGGCACGAGGCCCTCGATGATCTCGAAGAGCAGGTGCTCGAGGCCGAGGAGACCCTCGCCCGCAGCCGCGCGCACGAGATCGCCGCGTGGGGACGGCGGAACACGGACTGGGTGCCACCGTCGGCGATCGGGCCTCTGCCGGACGAGCTGCGCGAGCGCGCCGCCCGCCTGCTCCAGCACCAGCTGGCCGTCGCCGAGCGGTTGATCGAGCGCATCACCCAGTCGCAACGCCAGCGCGAGGTCGCCGCGCGCATGTCCTTCGGGTCCGGCCGGCCGGTTGCCGCGTTCATCGACAAGGCCCTGTAGCCACTCCTCCCCCACACGGCAGTTCCGACGAGATCTGCACAGTGGTGGCCATCAGTCCCCTGATGCCCACCAGTGTGCAGATCTCGTTGCATTTCGGGCCCGGGAAGCCCTCGCCGGCTCACTGATCACACCCGCACCAGAGGCGCCCGGAGACAACTTCACCCCCTCGTGTGCCGCTCGCCTGGTCAGTCGGGCCCCCCGGGGTGCCGATAGGGAGAAGGCACGGACAGCAACGTCTCGCCACGGATCGGCGGACCCTGCGCCTGCGCGCTCGCGCGCGGGTGCCCATGCCGCGTATCCGGAGGTACCTCGTGTCGTCCTGCGCCTTCCGCCGGCGGTCCCGAACATGTTGATCGAGGACCGGACCATGACGGCGCTGCACAGCGCCCTCTCCGGCCTGGCCGCACGTCAGCGGGTCACCGCCGACAACATCGCCAACGTCAACACCCCGGGGTTCCTGGCCGGCCGCACCGACTTCGAGACCGCGCTGAAGGGCGCCGTCACCAGCGGCGACACCCCGTCGATCTCCGGCGGCACGGTCGCCCGGTCGCTGGAGCCGACCAACACCAACGGCAACAACGTGAACCTGGACAGCGAGACCGTCATCGCCACCGAGACCGGTCTGCGCTACCAGCTGGCCCTCAACGCGCTCGACGGCAAGTACACGCTGCTGCGCAACGCGCTGGCGACGAGCTGACATGGCGCTCTTCGACGCGATGAGCATCGCCGGCTCCGGCATGCTGGCGCACCGCAAGTGGCTGGACGCAGTCTCGGACAACATCTCGAACATCAACACCGTCTCGGCGACCAACGAGGACGCGTTCAAGGAGCGGTTCGTCGACGTCCAGGCGGTCGACTACGGCTCGGGCTCGGGCGGCGTGCGCGTGGCCGGGGTCGAGTTCGGCAGCGGCGAGGGCCGGATGGTGTACGAGCCCGACCACCCGCTGGCCGACGCGAACGGGTACGTGAAGTACCCGGACATCGACCTCGGTGACCAGATGACCGAGCTGATGATGGCCCAGCGCGGCTACCAGGCCAACGTCGCCGTCATCGAGCGGGCCAAGGACGCCTACACCGCTGCGCTGCAGCTCGGGAAGGGCTGACCGTGAGCTCGCCCATCCCCGGCATCTCCCTCGCCGGGTTCACCGGCGTGGCCGCGCCCAGCAGCGTCGGCAGCACCTCCGCGGCCTCGAGCAGCAGCGGCGCCGACTTCGCGTCGGTCCTCGCCTCGTCGCTCGACAAGCTGCAGGGTGCGCAGTCCACGGCGGACAACCTCGCCACGCAGGCCGCCACCGGCGATCTGCAGGACGTGCACGACTACATGATCGCGAGCAACGAGGCGTCACTGGCGACGCAGATGGTCGTCACGATCAAGAACCAGGCGGTTAACGCCTTCAACGAGATCATGAGGATGCAAGTCTGATGCCTGCTGCGCTCGCCGGGCCGTTGGCGCGGATCCGGTCCGTGCTCTCGACGATCAGTCTGGGGCAGAAGGTCGTCATCGGCCTGCTCGCCGTCGGGCTGATCCTCGGCGGGTTCTTCTTCTACAACTGGATCACGGCGCCGACGTACTCGCCGCTGTTCTCCAACCTGGCCTCCACCGACGCCTCGGCGATCGTCGACGAGCTCAACGCCCAGGGCGTCTCCTACGAGCTCACCGACGGCGGCGGCACGATCATGGTGCCCAACGACCAGGTCTACGACCTGCGCCTGTCCATGAGCGGCAAGGGGCTGCCGGCCGGCCAGGACACGGGGTACGCGCTGCTCGACGAGCAGGGCATCACCACCAGCGAGTTCCAGCAGCAGGTGACCTACCAGCGCGCCATCGAGGGCGAGCTGGCCAGCACGCTCGAGGCGATCGACGGGGTCAACACCGCGGTCGTCCACATCGCGCTGCCCAAGGACGAGGTCTTCGTCGAGGACCAGGGCAAGCCGACGGCGTCGGTGCTGCTCGACCTCGCCGCAGGCACCGACCTCACCGGCGAGCAGATCAACGCAGTCACGAACCTGGTCAGCTCGAGCATCGAGGGCATGGACCCGACCGACGTGACGGTCGCCGACTCCAGCGGCAAGGTGCTCTCCGCGGCCGGCACGGGGCTGACCGCCGCGGCCGGGGACCAGCGCTCGCAGATGGAGCAGGAGTACGAGAACCGGCTCGCCGCCAACGCGCAGAAGATCCTCGACCAGGTGCTGGGTCCCAACCGCGCCGTCGTCTCGGTGCGCGCCGACCTCGACCTCTCGCAGCGGCAGTCGACGTCGGAGACGCACACCTACAACCAGGGCACGCCGCCGGTCTCGGAGAGCACCTCCAAGGAGACCTACTCCGGCGACGGCACCGGCGTGGGCGGCGTGCTCGGGCCGGAGAACACCGCGGACGCCACCACCGGCAGCGGCAACTCCAGCTACGAGAAGCAGGAGTCGACGGTCAACAACTCCGTCGACACCACCACGACGACGACGCAGGAGGCCCCCGGGGCGATCAACCGGCTCACGGTCTCGGTGGTCATGGACGGCACCGTCGCCGGCAACCTCAACCAGCAGCAGGTCCAGTCCCTCATCGGCAACGCCGTGGGCCTGGACACCGCGCGCGGCGACGCGATCACGGTCGCCGCGATGCCGTTCGACACCACCGCCGCCGACCAGGCGGCCGCCGAGATCGCGGCCGCGAAGAAGGCCGAGCAGCAGGCCCAGATGTGGTCGCTGATCAAGACCGGCGGCATCGGCCTGGGCATCCTGCTGGTGATCCTGCTCGTCTGGCTGCGCTCGCGCCGCCGCGGCGAGGTCGAGGAGGAGTACGAGCCCCTCGAGCTCTCCGACGACATGCTCGCCGAGCTCGAGCGGCTGCGGGTGCAGAGCATCCGTGACGAGCCGCCGGTGATCGACACCGCCGCCCTCGAGCTGGAGGCCGCGGAGCGCCAGCGGGTGCGCGGCGAGATCTCCTCGATGGTCGCGGAGAAGCCCGACGAGGTCGCGGCCATGCTGCGCGGCTGGCTGTCCGAGTCCAAGTCAGGAGCGTCGGCGTGAGCCCGAACCAGAGCGGAGCGACCCGATGAGCATCGCGTCGGTGGAGCAGCTCGTCGGGCTGGGCGGCGGCGCGGCGAACCTGCCCGCGACCACCGCCCAGGTCACGCCGGCGCGGCCGGAGCTGCCCGGGCTGCGCAAGGCGGCGGTCTTCCTCGCCCAGATGACCAAGGAGGAGGCCGGCATCCTGCTGGCCAAGCTGCGGCCACGGGAGGTCGAGTCGCTCACCCGCGAGCTCATGCGGCTGAACGCGGTGGAGCCGGAGGACGTCGACGGCGTCCTCAACGAGTTCCACCAGATGATGACCGCGCAGCGCTTCGTCGGCCGCGGCGGTGTCGAGTTCGCCCGCGAGATCCTGGCCGCGGGGCTCGGCGAGGACAAGGCCGACGGCATCCTGTCGCGGCTCAACGTCGTCTACACCGAGGTGCCGTTCGCCTCGCTGCGCAATGCCGACGTCCGCCAGCTGGTCACCTTCCTCAAGGACGAGCACCCGCAGGTCATCGCCCTGGTCCTCGCCCACCTCACCGCGGCGCAGTCCGCCGAGGTGCTCTCCGGCTTCGCCCCGGAGCAGCAGGCCGAGGTGGCGCACCGCATCGCGACCATGGATCGCACGTCGCCGGAGATGGTGCGGCTGGTCGAGGAGGAGCTCGGCCGGCGGATGGGCTCGCTGCTCGCCCATCAGGACATGACCACCGTCGGCGGCGTGGAGACCCTGGTCGAGATCATCAACCGCTCGCCGCGGCCGACCGAGCGCTCCATCCTCGAGTGGCTGGACAGCACCGACCCGGAGCTGGCCGACCAGGTCCGCAGCCAGATGTTCGTGTTCGAGGACATCGTCACGATCGACGACCGCTCGCTGCAGCTGGTGCTGCGCGAGGTCGAGGCCAACGACCTGGCCACCGCGCTCAAGGGTGTCCGCCCCGACGTCCGGGACAAGGTCGTCCGCAACCTCTCCGAGCGCGCCGCCGAGAACCTGCTGGAGGAGATCGAGCTGCTCGGCCCGGTCCGCACCCGCACCGTCGAGGAGGCCCAGGCCAAGGTCGTCGGCGTCATCCGCACCCTCGAGGAGCAGGGCGTCCTGACCATCAGCCGCGGGGGCGACGATGACTTCGTCGCGTGAGGGTGCGCTGCTGCGCGGCGCCTCCGCGGCCAGGGCGGTGTCCTACCGGGACGTCATGCCGTACCAGGCCCCGGCTCCGGTCCAGGCTCCGGCTGCGTTCCCGGTCGCCGAGCTGCCCCGGGACTCCGGGCCGTCCCCCGAGAACCGGCGGACGACGATCCGCCGGGCGGCCGACCAGCCGGTGCCGCCGGAGACCCCGGCCGACGCGCCGGTCACCGGGCGGCCGTCGTTCCGGCTCGGCGACGTCTACGCCGAGGAGCTGGAGCGGCTGCGGCAGCAGGCGCACGCCGAGGGGTTCGCGGCCGGTCACGCCGAGGGGCTGACCGCTGCCGAGGAGGTCGTCGCGCAGGCCGAGCGGGCGGCCGCCGAGCGCCTGGCCGAGGTGCAGGCCCGCTGGGAGCGCCGGCTGGTGTCGGCGACCGCCGCGCTCGGCGCCGCGGTCACCCAGCTCGACCAGGCCGCGGTGCCGGTGGCCGAGGACATCCGCGAGTCGATCCTCTCCGCCGTCCTCACGCTGGTCGAGGACCTCCTCGGCCGGGAGCTGGCCCTGGCCGAGTCACCCGGCCTGGACGCCGTCCGCCGCGCGCTGACCCTCACGCCGACCGACAGCCCCGTCGTCGTCCGCGTGCACCCCGACGACCTGGCGGAGATCCCCGCCGAGGCGCTCGAGGCGCTCCCGGCGCACGTGTCGGTGCTGGGCGACCCGTCGGTCGAGCGGGCCGGGGCGGTCGCCGAGACCGGCCCGCAGCGCATCGACGCGCAGCTCGGTGCGGCGCTCGAGCGGGTCCAGGCGGTCCTCGCCGTATGAGTCTGGAGATCCTCCTGCCCCGGGCCCGGGCCGCGGCCCGGCCCCAGGTCACCGGCCAGGTGGTCGGCGCCATGGGCCTGACCCTCTCGGTGGACGGCGTCGTCGCGGCCGTCGGCGACCTCGTCGAGGTCAACCCCGGCGCCCCGCGCGCGCTGCTCGCCGAGGTGGTCGCGGTGGGCCGGGACAAGCTCACCTGCATGCCGCTGGGCGACCTCTCCGGCGTGCACGCCGGCGCCCCGGTGCGCAACACCGGCCGGCCGCTGCAGGTCCCGGTGGGCGCCGGGCTGCTGGGCCGGGTGCTCGACGGGCTCGGACGGCCGGTGGACGGCGGCCGCCCGCTGTCTGCCGGCGTCTCCTGGGTCGACCTGTCCAGCGAGACCCCGCACGCGCTGTCGCGGACGCGGGTGGACCAGCCGCTGACCTTCGGCGTCCGGGCGCTGGACACCCTCGTGCCCTGCGGCAAGGGCCAGCGGCTGGGCATCTTCGCCGGCTCCGGCGTGGGCAAGTCGACCCTGCTGGCGCAGATCACCCGCGGCACCGACGCCGACGTCCGGGTGATCGGGCTGATCGGCGAGCGCGGCCGCGAGGTGCGGGAGTTCCTCGAGGAGACCCTCGGCGAGGAGGGCATGGCCCGCACCGTCGTCGTCGTCGCCACCTCCGACGAGCCGCCGCTGGTGCGGCTCAAGGCCGCGTTCGTCGCGACCCGGATCGCGGAGGGCTTCCGCGACCAGGGCCTCGACGTGCTGTTGCTCATGGACTCGATCACCCGGACGGCGATGGCCCAGCGCGAGGTCGGGCTCTCCGCGGGCGAGCCGCCGGCCACCCGCGGCTACCCGCCGAGCGTCTTCGCGATGATGCCCAAGCTGCTGGAGAAGGCCGGCACCGGCGCGACCGGCTCGATCACCGGGCTCTACACCGTGCTGGTCGAGGGCGACGACCACAACGAGCCGATCGCGGACACCGCCCGCGGCATCCTCGACGGGCACATCGTGCTGACCCGAAAGCTCGCCACGACGGGGCACTTCCCCGCCATCGACGTCCTGGAGTCGATCTCCCGGGTCGCCGGCGCCGTGGTCGCGCCGGAGCGGATGGCCGACGCCCGCGAGGCCCGCCGGCTGATGGGCGCGCTGCGCGACGTCAAGGAGCTCATCGAGATCGGCGCCTACCAGGCCGGCAGCGACCCGACGGTCGACCGCGCCCGCGCGCTGGCCCCGGCGATCGACGCCTTCCTGCAGCAGCCGGTCGGTGACGGCACGCCCCCCGAGGAGTCCTGGGCGTGGCTGCACCGGATCGTGACCGGCCAGGCTGCGTAGTGGGCAAGCGTGCCGCCTTCCGGCTGCAGCCGGTCCTCGAGCTGCGCCGCACCCAGGAGCGCGCCGCGGCCGAGGCAGCCGCGCAGGCCATGAACGCCGCCGCAGAGGCCGACCGGCGCGCCACCGAGCGGGAGCAGTCCCTCGCCGGGGCCCGGCCGCCCGCCTCCGCGCCCCCCGGCGTCTTCCTCGCGTCCATGGCGCTGCTGCGCGTGGCCGCCGAGGACGCCGCCGCCCAGCGGGCCCTGGCCACGGCCACCGCCGAGCAGGCCGAACTGGTCCGCGCGCAGTGGACGGCGGCCGCGCAGCGGACCAAGGGGCTCGAGCGATTGAAGGATCGGCACGCCGAGGCGATCCGGTTGGCCGATCAGGCTGCCGAGGAGAGAGCCGTGGACGACCTCGTCACCGGCCGCGCCGGCCGCCCGCGCACCGGGGAGGTGCCGTGGACGGAGTGACCGCGGTGCAGTCCCGCATCGCCGAGATCCAGCAGCGCTTCGTGCTGCGCGCGCAGACGACGGCGAGCACCAACTGGGCGTCGGCGGCCGCGTCCGCCGGCCTGTCCGGCACCGACACGAGCTACGCGACCGGGACCGCCGGGACGGCGTCCGAGCAGGGCGTGGTCAGCGAGGCGATGAAGTACCTGGGCGTGCCGTACCTCTGGGGCGGCACCGACCCCTCGAAGGGCCTGGACTGCTCGGGCTTCACCCAGCTCGTCTACGGCAACCTCGGCATCGACCTGCCGCGGACCTCCTCGCAGCAGGCCACGTCCGGCCAGGCGGTCGCCTCGCTCGCCGACGCGCGCCCCGGCGACCTGGTCTTCTTCGACTACAGCTCCTCGCGGCCGGGCGTCGACCACGTCGGCATCTACCTCGGCGGCGGCAAGATGATCGCCGCGCCGCAGGAGGGCGAGACGGTCAAGGTGCAGGACGTCGGCACCCCGACGGTGATCCGCCGCGTCCTGCCCGCGTCGTCCTCCGCGTCGGCCACCGCCTCGAGCAGCGCGCTCGCGGGCGTCCCGTACGCGAACCTGTTCACCAGCGCCGCGGCGCGCTACGGCGTGGACGCCTCGGTGCTGGCCGCCGTTGCCTCCCAGGAGTCCGGCTTCGACTCCCAGGCGGTCTCCCCCGCGGGCGCCCAGGGCCTCATGCAGTTCATGCCGGCGACCGCCCAGGGCCTCGGGGTCAATGCCTTCGACCCGGCGTCGTCCGTCGACGGCGCCGCGCGTTACCTCGCGTCCCTCACCCAGCAGTTCGGCTCCACCGACCTCGCGCTGGCCGCCTACAACGCCGGCCCGGGCAACGTCAGCCGCTACGGCGGCATCCCGCCCTTCAGCGAGACCCAGAACTACGTCCGTGCCGTGATGAGCAAGGCGGAGGCCTACCGATGAGCGCTCCTGTGATTCCCGGCATGCCCGCGGTCCGGCCCGCGTCGACCCCCGCTCCCGGCGGGTCCGGGGCCGAGGGCTCCGCCGCGTTCGCCTCGGCCCTGGACGGCGCCCTCTCCGCCGGCCGCGAGACCGCCCCCGGCCGGGTCGTCAGCGAGGCCGCTCACCAGCGCAACGACGAGCGGGCCGCCGAGCGGGCCGCCAAGCCCACGCGCGGCCGCGCGGTCGGGCCGCGCGACGACCGGCCGGACGGTTCCGCCCACGCCGAGAAGGCGACCGACGAGACCGCCGCCGAGGACGAGGAGACGGCGACCGCGCCGGATCCGGTGACCGCCGCACCCGGCGCCGTGTGGGCGCTGCTGGTCCAGGGCGCGCTGAGCGCCGCCGCGCAGCCCGCGGTCGCCCCGAACCCGGTCGCCGGCACCCCCGTGGTCGGCGAGGTCGCTGCCACGGTCGCTCCGGCGGCCCCCGCGGTCACCGGCCTGCCGTCGGCCGCCGACCTCCCCGCGCCCGCCGCCCCGGCCGGTCCCCACCTCCCGGCCGCCGCGCCGGCAGCAGCCGCGGCCCCGACCGTCACCGCCGCGGTCCCGGTGCAGGCGGCCCCCGCCCCGGCAGCCGCCGCTCCGGCCGCTCCGGCGCCCTCGGCCGACGGCGCACCCCAGCCCGCCGACGCCGCGGCCGCGCTGGACGGCGTGCCGGTGGTGGTCACGACCGCGCCGGCGGCACCGGCCGCACCGGTCGCCGCGACGACGCCGGCCGCCGACGTGCAGGCAGCCGGCGCGACAGAGGACACCGCCGCCGCGGCGCCCGCGGAGCGCGCCACCGCGGTCGCCGAGGCCGACGGATCCCTGCCGACCTCCACGGGCGGGGGCTCGGAGCAGGCGCGGTCCGACGGCGACGGGTCCGCACCCGCCCCGGCTCAGGTCGTGGCGGCCGCGGCACCGGCCGCTCCCGCGACGGCGCCGACGGCGGCGGCGCCGGCACCGGCCGCCCCGGCCCAGCAGCCCGCGGTCAGCACCCAGGTCGCCCAGCCGGTCGCCGTCCTGGCCGGCCGGCCGGACGGCGCCCACACCATGACCGTGGTGCTGACGCCGGACGACCTCGGCCCGGTGCAGATCCAGGCGACCGTCAGCAACGGCACCGTCGACCTCACCCTGCACGGCTCCTCCGAGCACGGCCGGGCGGCGCTGCTCGACGCCCTGCCGGAGCTGCGCCGGGAGCTGCAGAGCGCCGGCGTCACGTGCTCCCGGCTCGACGTCTCGCGCGACACCGGCTCGTGGTCGGCGACGCAGCAGCAGACCGCCGGCCAGTC
Source organism: Geodermatophilus sp. SMS 5-13 (assembly GCF_059428245.1). Classification (NCBI taxonomy): domain Bacteria; kingdom Bacillati; phylum Actinomycetota; class Actinomycetes; order Geodermatophilales; family Geodermatophilaceae; genus Geodermatophilus; species Geodermatophilus sp. SMS 5-13. Next base: position 768,375 of record NZ_CP165729.1, on the reverse strand, counting down.
GCAGCAGGGCTCGCAGCAGCGCGGCGAGGGCCGGCCCGGCCCGTGGCTGCGCACGCCCGACCACGGTGAGGGCCGGCCGGTCCCCACCTCCACCTCGTCGTCCACGTCGACCGGCGTGGACGTGCGCGTCTGACACACGGAGACGACGAATGACAGCCCCGGTGAGCGGCACGAGCGCGGTCGCGACCAGCACCGCGACGTCCACGGTCAGCCGCGACGACCAGATGGACAAGGACACGTTCCTCAAGCTGCTGGTGGCGCAGATGCGCTACCAGGATCCGAGCAACCCGGCGGACACGACGCAGTTCATGTCCCAGACGGCCACCTTCACCCAGGTGGAGAAGCTCGAGCAGCTGGTCACGCAGAACGCCTCCCTGGTGGCGCTGCAGAAGTCGATGAGCGCCGGCTCGCTGGTCGGCCACACCGTGACCTACACCGACGACACCGGCGTCGAGCAGACCGGCAAGGTCACCTCCGTCGTCCTGGGCGACGACACCACCGAGTCCACGGCGACCATCGACGGCCAGTCGGTGCCCATGGGCCGGATCACCGAGGTCGCCTGACCTCCCCCCGCTCCCGTTCCCCGATCCGACCCGATAGAGGAGTTCCCTCCCATGCTCCGTTCGATGTTCTCGGCCATCTCCGGCCTGCGCGCCCACCAGACGAAGATGGACGTCGTCGGCAACAACATCGCCAACGTCAACACCGTCGGCTTCAAGAGCAGCAGCACTGTCTTCGAGGACACGCTCTCGCAGGTCCTGCGCAACGGCTCCGCCCCGACCGCGGACACCGCCGGCACCAACCCGGCCCAGGTGGGTCTCGGGGTCAAGGTCGCCAGCATCTCGACCAACTTCGGCCAGGGCTCGACGCAGAACACCGGCCGCTCGACCGACTTCATGATCAGCGGCGACGGCTTCTTCATGACCCAGTCCGGCAACGAGACGCTCTACACCCGCGCCGGCTCGTTCGACTTCGACGGGGTGGGCAACCTGACCACCCCGGACGGCGCGATCCTCCAGGGCTGGATGGCCAACGGCGGTGTCATCAACACCAACGGCCCGGTGGACGACCTGAAGATCCCCTACGGCCAGATCGTGGCGCCGGTCGCCACCACCGGCGGCGCCGCCGCGGGCAACCTGTCCGCCGAGGCGGTGTCGACCGACGCGCCGGTGCAGACCCAGGTCACGATGTACGACGCCCTCGGCAACGAGCACCAGATCAGCTACGTGTTCACCAAGGACGCCTCGCCGGCCACCACCTGGACGATGAAGGTGATGGAGGGCGCCACGCAGTACGGCACCAACCAGAGCCTCGACTTCAGCGCGACCGGCGTCATGACCACGCCGGCGGCCAAGCAGATCACCGGGCTCGCCGTGCCGTGGGGCACGGTGGACATCGACCTGACCAAGGTCACCCAGTACGGCGGCAAGAGCACGGTCACCGCGACCACCCCCGTGGACAGCGGGTCGGCCCTCGGCACGCTCGAGTCGTTCTCCCTGGGCAACGACGGCACGATCACCGGCATCTACTCCAACGGCCGCCGGGAGCCGATCGGTCAGCTGGCGCTGGCCACGTTCACCAACCCGAGCGGCCTGAGCAAGGCCGGCAACAGCTCCTACCGGGTGGGCGACAACTCCGGCAACCCGCTGGTCGGGGTCGCCGGGACCGGCGGCCGCGGCACGCTCACCGCCGGCGCCCTGGAGATGTCCAACGTGGATCTCTCCGAGGAGTTCACCGGCCTGATCGTCGCCCAGCGCGGCTTCCAGGCGAACAGCAAGGTCATCACGGCGTCCGACGAGATCCTGCAGGACCTGGTCAACCTCAAGCGCTAGCGGCACCGGCACCGATCCCCCGTCGGCGCCTGCCTCGGCCCCGTCCCGGGTCCCACCCTGAGCTTGCGAAGGGCTGGTGGCCCCGTCCAGAGGCTCGCCGCGAGCGTGCGAGCGGTGAGGAGGACGGGGTCCTTTCGAGGGGTCCTTCCACCGACGGCCCGGTCGCCCGCAAGGGCGCCGGGCCGTCCGGCGTCGCGGCGCGCGTGGCGGCGCGACCCGAATCCCGACGGGTGAACAGGCCGTTCGGCTCAAGCCTGGCCGGTTTCGAGCCGATACGGAGAGTGCTGTCCCTGCCCCACCGTCGGGGCCCAGTCCCCTGAGCGAAGGACCCACCGTGATCCGTGTGACGCGCCTCAACGGCGAGGGATTCGCGCTCAACCCCGACCTCATCGAGCGCGTCGAGGCGCACCCCGACACCGTGGCGTTCCTCGTGGACGGCACCAAGTACGTCGTGCGGGAGAGCGTCGAGGAAGTGCTGCAGGAGATCCGCGAGTACCGGGCGAGCATCCTCGCCACCTCCTACGAGATGGACCGCGGCGAGTACCGCACGTCGTCCTCCGACGGCCCGGCCACCGGCTCGTCCGTCGTCCCGTTCCCGACCCGAGAGGAGCGCTGATCCATGGATCCGGCGACTCTGATCGGCATCGCCCTCGCGATGGTCGCCCTCCTGGTCACCATGATCATGGAGGGCTCCAGCCCGATGGCGATCATCCTGCTGCCGCCGCTGATCCTGGTGTTCGGCGGCACGTTCGGCGCCGCGATCGCCGGCTCGGCCATGGCCGACGTCAAGAAGATGGGCGGCTGGTTCAAGCAGGCGCTGATGCCGGCGAAGGTGCCGCCGATCGCCGACCGCATCCAGACCCTGGTCAGCCTCGCGGAGAAGGCCCGCAAGGAGGGCCTGCTCGCGCTGGAGGCGCAGGTCAAGGAGATCGAGGACCCGTTCCTCAAGCGCGGCCTGCAGATGGGCATCGACGGCACCGACCCCGAGGAGCTGCGCGGCGTCCTCGAGAGCGAGATCGCCGCCAAGAAGGCCGAGGACAAGGTCGCCGCCAAGTTCTTCACCGCCATGGGCGGCTACGCGCCGACCGTCGGCATCATCGGCACCGTCGTCGGCCTGATCCACGTGCTCGAGAACCTCTCCAACCCCGAGTCCCTCGGCCCGTTGATCGCCGGTGCGTTCGTCGCCACCCTCTGGGGCGTGCTCTCGGCCAACATCTTCTGGCTGCCGATGGGCGCCAAGATCACGCGGATCAGTGACCTCCAGGCGGCCCAGATGGAGCTGCTGGTCGAGGGGATCACCGAGATCCAGGCCGGCACCAGCCCGCGCGCCGTCCGCATGAAGCTCACCTCCCTGGTGCCGCCGAGCGAGGTCAAGCAGCAGGAGGCGGCGTGAGTTCCGGCGGCCACGGCCGCCGGCGCAAGCGCAAGGGCCACGAGGAAGAGGAGCACGAGAACCACGAACGGTGGCTCGTCTCCTACGCGGACATGGTCACCCTGCTGATGTGCCTGTTCATCGTGCTGTTCGCGATGAGCCAGATCGACAAGGAGAAGTTCGCCGCGCTGGCCAGCGGCCTGTCGGCGAGCTTCGGTGCCCCGGTCAGCGCGATGGACACCAACGCCACCGGCTCCACGGACTCGGTGCTGGACGGCCTGCCGAACCCGGTGGACATCGCCGCGGGCGTCGGCCAGACGAAGACCTCCCAGGGGCTGTCCCAGGAGCAGGTCGACGCGGCCGCGGCTCAGGCGGCGCTGCAGCGGGCGGAGGCGATCGAGGCCGAGGCCACCACCGCCTACGACGAGCTCGCCGCCGCCCGTGACCGGATCGACGCCGCCCTGGCCGCGGCCGGCTACCCCGGTGCGGCGAAGTACGAGATCGACGAGCGCGGCCTGGTCGTGCACGTGGTCTCCGACGGCGTCCTCTACGACGCCGAGTCCGCGGCGCTGCGGGCCGACGGCGTGCGGGTGCTCAACGCGATCGCGCCGGAGCTCGTCGCGCTGCCCAACCAGATCCGGATCGAGGGCCACACCAACTCGATCCCGGTGACGCCGGGCGGCCCGTACCCGTCGAACTGGGAGCTCTCGACCGACCGCGCGACCGCCGTCGTCCGGTACCTGATCACCCGCGGACTGCCCGCGCCCCGGGTGTCGGCCACCGGCTACGCCGACACGCAGCCGCTGGTCCCGGACTCCGACCCGGCCTCGGTCACCGTCAACCGGCGCGTCGACGTCGTCGTCCTGTCCACCGCCTCCGCCGAGGCCAACGCACAGCTGGCGGCGCTCGACGCCGCGCACGGCAACTAGGAGAAGAAGACACATGGCAGACAAGTCCAAGTCCGAGGCCGAGGAGACCCCGGCCAAGGGCGGCAAGACGAAACTGCTGGCCGTCGTCGCCGTCCTGCTCGTCGCCGCCGGTGCGGCCGCCTACTTCTTCCTCTTCTCCGGCAGCGGGGAGGCGGAGGCCGCCGAGCCGGAGCCGGGCGAGGTCGTCGTCCTGGACCCGATCGCGGTCAACCTGGCCGGCGGCGGCTACCTCAAGATCGGCATCACGCTGCAGCTGACGGCCGATGCGGCGTCGGGCCACAGCGGCGGCGAGGTCGACGGGTCCAAGGCCCTCGACCTCGTCATCTCCTCGTTCTCCCAGGCCAACCCCGCCGACGTGACCGGCGCGCGGGACGCCCTCAAGGAGGCGCTCGAGAAGAAGATCGTCGACGCCTACGAGGAGGACGGTCACGAGATCGTCATGAGCGTCTACTACAACGAGTACGTCACCCAGTAGCGGTCGACCTCCTGCGCGAAGTGCCAGTTCCGGACGCCGGGACTGGCACTTCGCGCATGCGCTGGTCCCAGTAGTCACAGCCCTCCCGCGGGCCGACGGCAACAACCGCCAGCCGGTCAGGGTGCCCCCCTCCCCCGCCGATGAGGGGGGACGTGACCCGACCCGAGACCGGCGCCGCCTCCGGGGCAGGCCCGTTGTCCCAGGCCCTGGGGTCGCGGTCCCGCCGCAGCGAGCCCCGCACGTACGACTTCCGCCGGCCGACGAAGCTCTCCCGTGAGCACGTGCGGGTCCTGCAGATCGCGCAGGAGGCCTTCGCCCGCCAGGCGACCACGCACCTGACCTCGATGCTCCGGGCCGGCGCCCGCCTGGAGCTGGCCGGCATCGAGCAGTTCTCCTACGACGACTACATCGCCACGCTGCCCGAACCGGTCTACATCGCCACGTTCACGATCGAGCCGCTGGCCGGCAAGGGGATGCTCGCCTACCCCCTCGACATCGCCATGGCCACGGTCGACCACATGCTCGGCGGCTCCGGCACGGCCGAGCAGCCGAACCGGCCGATGACCGGCATGGAGAGCGCGATCCACGGCCACCTCCTGGACCGGCTGCTCCACGAGTTCGCGGCCTCCTTCGCGCACATCACGACCGTGCAGCCCGAGGTCGACAGCATCGAGTACAACCCGCAGCTGGCCCAGGCCGCGTCCGGGTCGGACACGGTCATGGTCGCCTCGTTCACGCTGGCCATCGGGCAGCGCGAGGGCCAGGCCACGCTCGTGCTGCCGTTCTCCTCGTTCGCGCCGGCGCTGAACAACGCCGCCTCGCCGCAGCTGTCGGAGTCGGCGCTGCGCAAGCGCAAACGGGCCCAGGAGGCCCTGGCCGCCCGCCTCAACCTCGTGCCGGTCGACGTCAGCGTGCGCTTCGCCCCGCTGACCGTCTCCTCGGAGGACCTGCTCTCCCTCGCCGTCGGTGACGTGCTGCTGCTGCGCCACCCGCGCGACAGCCCGCTCGAGGTCACCACGAACGACGTCACGTTCGCCTATGCGATCGCCAGCAACCACCGCCGCCGGCTGGCTGCCGCCATCGTCCCCACCCCCGCTGCTGCCGTGAAGGACACCGCATGACCGCCCCTCGCACCGCCGAGCACTCCGACTCCGAGACCGTCACCGCGGTGGTCTCGGCGGCCGCGCGTGCCGCCGCCGCGCTGGTGCCCGCGACCGCCGAGCTGGTGCCCGGCGCCCCGGTCAGCGACCCGGACACCGTCCCCCTGCCGCCCGCCGCCGCGTCGGCGATCACCGCGGGGCTCTCCGGCGAGGTCAGCGGGGACGTCGTCCTCGTGGTGTCGGCCGACGTCGTCGAGGCGCTGTCCAACTCCCCCGTCGGCCGGATGGACGTCGCCGCCGCCCTGCGCCCCGCGCTCGAGGCCGCCGCCGCGACGCTGGGCCGGGTCCGCGTCGCGTCCGAGCGGGTGGAGGAGCCGGTCGCCGCCCTCGACGGGCTCCGCGACAAGGGCATGTTCGTCGCCGTCCCCCTGCTGGCCGACGGCGAGCACCAGGCGACGTTCGCGCTGCAGGTGAACCTGCCCCGCCCCGCCACCGGCGGCCAGCGCGGCAGCCTGGACCTGCTGCGGCACGTGGCCATGGAGGTCACCGTCGAGATCGGCCGCACCCGGATGACCGTGCAGGAGCTGCTGTCCCTGCACCCCGGCGAGGTGGTCGAGCTCGACCGCGCGGCCAGCGCCCCGGCCGATCTGCTGGTCAACGGCACGCTGATCGCCCGCGGCGAGGTCGTCGTCGTGGACGAGGACTTCGGCCTGCGGATCAGCGAGATCGTCACGGACGCGGCCGAGGCCCTCTGAGATGACGTGGATGATCATCCGGCTGTTCCTGTCGCTGGCGTTCGTCGGCGGCGTCCTGTGGTTCGCCGCGCGCCTGGCCAAGAAGCGCGGCCTGGGCCAGGGCAACGGCCTGATCGAGGTCGTCGCCCGGCAGCGGATGGGGCGGTCCAGCACCGTCAACGTCGTCCGCATCGGCGACACCTGCCTGGTGGTCGGAGCCACGGAGGAGCAGGTCACCCTGCTCGCCGAGGTGGACGCCGAGACCGTCGAGGCCGCCGTCGGCGCGCGGCAGGCGGCCCGTCCGGCCCGGACTCCCGAGGACGGCGAGCAGCAGCCCGTCGCGCCGCCGCGGGTCGTGGCCCGGACGTCGTCCGGTGCGCTGAGCGGCACGGTGTTCGACCGCAACGGCTGGGGCTCGTTCGTCAGCGAACTGCGCGAGAAGACGGTCCGGCGCCCGTGAGCGAGCGTGCGAGCTCACGCATGAGCACAGCAGCGCTGGCGGTCACCTCGTGAGCGCGACCGGAACGCTGAACGCGTCCCGGCGTCCGCTGCTCACCCGGCGCCGGCTGGCGCTGGTCCTGCTGCTGACCCTGGCCGCCGTGGTGGTCGTGCTGCTGGTGGCCGGGCCCGCGCACGCGGCGCCGACCGACCCGGTGGCGCCCACGGCCCCGGCCGACCCGGCGGCCCCGGCCGTGGACGGTGGGGTGGACATCTCGGTCGGCGGGGGCAGCCCCAGCACGTCGATCACCCTGATCCTGGCGATCACGGTGCTGTCGGTGGCGCCGTCGGTGCTGCTGCTGTGCACCTCGTTCACCAAGATCGTCGTCGTCCTGTCGCTGGTCCGGAACGCCCTGGGCCTGGCCCAGTCGCCGCCGAACCAGGTCATGACCGGCATCGCCCTGTTCCTCACGCTGTTCGTGATGGGCCCGGTCTTCTCCGACATCAACGACGTGGCCGTGCAGCCCTACCTCAACGGCCAGGCGTCGGTCTCGCAGGCCTACGACGCCGGTGTGGTGCCGCTGCGGGAGTTCCTCCTCGACAACACCCGCGAGGACGAGCTCAAGCTGATGATCGGCCTGTCCGGCGAGGATGCACCCGCGAACAAGAGCGAGGTCAGCATGACCACGCTCATCCCGGCGTTCGTCCTGTCGGAGCTCAAGAGCGCCTTCATCATCGGGCTGGTCGTGTTCATCCCGTTCCTGGTGCTGGACATGCTGGTCAGCGCGGCGCTCATGGCGCTGGGCATGATGATGGTGCCGCCGGCGATCGTCTCGCTGCCGTTCAAGCTCCTGCTCTTCGTCATGGTCGACGGATGGGCGCTGATCACCACAGCGCTGGTCCATTCCTACGGAGCGGGGTAGCCATGAGCAACGCGAGAACGACGCGCGAGCGAGCATCGCAGGGAGCGCCAGCGACCGAGGAGCGGAACGAGCGCGGAGTCGAGCGATGAGTGACGCTGACGTCACCGAGATCGCGGCGCAGACGATGCTGCTCGCCGCCAAGGTCGCGGCGCCGGTCCTGATCACCGCGCTGCTGGTCGGCTTCCTGATCTCGCTGTTCCAGGCGGCGACCCAGATCCAGGAGCAGACGCTCTCGTTCGTGCCCAAGATGATCGCCGTCGCGATCGCCCTGCTCGTGTCCGGCAACTGGGTGCTCAACGAGATGGTGAGCTTCACCCACACGCTGTTCGACATGCTGCCGGCGCTGCTCGGCCGGACCTGACCGGCCGTGGACCTCTCGGTCCCCGCGGTCACCCTGGTCGGGCTGCTCCTGGCCACCGCTCGAGCCGCGGGCTTCGTGCTGCTCGCGCCGCCGTTCAACTCCCGCAGCATCCCGGCGGCGGTGAAGGGGGCGCTCGCCCTCGCCCTGTCCGTCGCGCTGCTGGACCGGGTGACCGCGGGGCTGCCGGCGTCGCCGTCGCCGGCCTTCGTCATCGTCGGCGCGGTCACCGAGGTGGCGATCGGCGCGGGCCTGGGCTTCATCGTCCAGTTGCTGTTCACCGCGGTGCAGATCGCCGGTGACCTGCTCGACCTCACCGGCGGCTTCTCGCTGCAGCCCGCCTACGACCCGCTGGCCATGACGATGACCAGCAACATCGGCCGGCTGCACTACATGCTGGCCACCACGCTGCTGTTCACCAGCGGCGGCCACCTGATGCTGGTGCGCGGCTTCGCGACGTCGTACCAGGGGCTGCCGGTCGGCGGCACCGTGCCGACCGACCAGCTGGCGTCGGTGCTCATGACGGCGCTGTCGATGATGTTCCTCGCCGCGCTGCAGATCGCCGGCCCGATGGTCGCCGTCCTGCTGCTGGCCGACGTGGCGCTGGCGCTGCTCAGCCGGGCCGCGCCCGCGCTGAACATCTTCTCGCTGGGCTTCCCGGTGAAGATCATGCTGACGCTCACGCTGCTGGGGCTGACCTTCCCGCTGCTGCCCCCGGCGCTGGACACCCTGATCGAGCACGCGACCCGCGCGATCGTCTCGCTGAAAGGCGGGTGACGCGTGGCCAAGGACGGCCCGGGTGGTGAGAAGACAGAGAAGCCCACTCCGAAGCGCCTCAAGGAGGCGCGCAAGGAAGGGCAGATCCCACGGACGCCGGAGCTCGGCACGTGGGCCGGCGTCGCGGCGGCCAGCGTGCTGCTGCCCATGCTGGTGAGCTCGGGATTCACCAAGGTGCAGGCGCTGTTCGTGCAGATCGGCGCGGTCGCCCAGCGACCCGAGGCGGCGGCGATCTCCACGCTGATGGGCGAGGCGCTCTCCGTCTTCCTCACCAGCCTGCTGCCCACCGCGCTCGGGCTCATGGCGGTCGGGTTCGCGACGTCGGCGGCGCAGGGCGGCGTCACCTTCGCGACGAAGGCGGTCAAGCCCAGCCTCAAGAAGCTCAACCCGCTGAACGGCATCAAGAAGATGTTCGGCGGCCAGGGCCTCTGGGAGGCGGCGAAGTCGCTGATCAAGACGGCGGCGCTCGCCGCGGTGGTCGGGGTGACCAGCGGGCGGGCGAAGGAGCTCGTCTCGTCGTCCGGGTCGCTGCCGCTGTCGTCGGTCGTGGCGACGTTCACCGACTGCGCCGTCCTGCTGATGCGCACCGTCGCGATCACCGGCCTGGTCATCGCGATCGCCGACTACATGATCGTGCGGCTCCGCACCATGAAGCAGCTCAAGATGAGCCGGTACGAGATCCAGCAGGAGCACAAGCAGTCCGAGGGCGACCCGCACATGAAGGCCCAGCGGCGCTCGATGCAGATGTCGATGTCGCGGAACCGGATGATGAGCGACGTCAAGGAGGCCGACGTCCTCCTGGTGAACCCGACGCACGTCGCCGTCGCCCTGAAGTACGAGGCGGACAAGGGCGCCCCCCGGGTGGTCGCCAAGGGCGCCGACGAGATCGCCAGCAAGCTGCGCGAGATCGCCACGGAGGCGCGCGTGCCGCTCGTGCAGGACATCCCGCTCGCCCGGGCGCTGCACGCCTCCTGCGAGATCGGCCAGGAGGTGCCGGCGCAGCTGTTCACCGCGGTCGCCCGGGTGCTGGCCTTCGTCATGCACCTGTCGGCGCGCGGCGTCGTCGGCGGCTTCCACCGGCCGGGGTTTGAAGCGCCGGACGTCGAGGACCTGCCCAAGGCGGGACGGCGGCGGACGGCCCCCGCGTGAGACACAAGCAGGGGGACGGCGGACTGGCAGAAGTAGCTGAATGATCCTGCGGTAGGTACCGGGGGCGTCGGCAACTGCCGATGTGTGCCGACGTGAGCCGAGTGTCGAAGGTCGCCGTGCCCATCGGCGTCGTGGCGATCGTGCTCATGCTCGTCGTCCCGCTGCCGGCGGCGGTGCTCGACCTGCTCATCGGCCTCAACATCACCGCGTCGCTGCTGATCCTGCTGGTCGCCATGCAGATCAAGCGGTCGCTGGACTTCGCCGTCTTCCCGTCGCTGATCCTCATCGCCACGCTGTTCCGGCTGGCGCTGAACGTGTCGTCGACGCGGCTGGTGCTCACCGACGGCTACGCCGGCAAGGTCATCGAGGCGTTCGGCCACTTCGTGATCGGCGGCTCGCTGATCGTCGGCCTCGTGATCTTCGTGATCCTGACGATCATCCAGTTCGTCGTCATCACCAATGGTGCCGGCCGCGTGGCCGAGGTCGGCGCCCGCTTCACCCTCGACGCCATGCCCGGCAAGCAGATGGCGATCGACGCCGACCTCAACGCCGGCCTGATCGACGAGAAGACGGCGCGCAGGCGGCGCACCGAGGTCACCTCCGAGGCCGACTTCTACGGCTCGATGGACGGCGCCTCGAAGTTCGTCAAGGGCGACGCGATCGCGGCGATCATCATCACGCTGATCAACCTGATCGGCGGGTTCGCGATCGGCGTCATGCAGAACGGCATCGCGCCCGCCGACGCCGTCACGACCTACTCGCTGCTGTCGGTCGGCGACGGCCTGGTCTCGCAGATCCCGGCGCTGCTCATCTCGACCGCGACCGGCATCATCGTCACCCGCTCGGCGTCCGAGAGCGACATGGGCAGCGACCTGCTCGGCCAGCTGGGCCGCTACAAGCAGCCGCTGCGCATCGCCGGCGGCGCGGCGGTGGCGCTGTGCCTGATCCCCGGTCTGCCGAAGCTGCCGTTCCTCATCGTCGGCGGGCTCTTCCTGATCATGGCGGCGCGCATGAAGGAGGCCCCGGTCGAGGACCCGGAGGCCGAGGCGCTGGCGCTGGCGGCCGAGAACGAGCCCAAGCCGGACTCGCCGGAGGCGATCGCCGAGAAGATGCGGGTCGACCCCCTCGAGCTGGAGGTCGCCTTCGACCTGGTCGACCTCGTCGACAGCTCCCGCGGCGGCGACCTGCTCGACCGGGTCAAGGCGCTGCGCCGGAAGGTCGCCATGGACACCGGCCTGGTCATCCCGCTGGTGCGCACCCGCGACAACCTGGACCTGCCGTCGTCGCAGTACGTCATCTGGCTCAACGGCGTCCCCGCGGCCAAGGGCCTGTCGCCCGCCGGCACCGTGCTGGCGATCGGCGACAACCTCGACGGGCTGCCCGGCAAGGCGACCCGCGAGCCGGTCTTCGGGCTGCCTGCCAAATGGGTGCCGATCGAGTTGCAGCGCCAGGCGGAGATGTCCGGCGCGACCGTCGTGGACCGCTCCTCGGTCATCACCACGCACCTGGCCGAGGTCGTCCGGCAGAACGCCGCCGACCTGCTCGGCCGCGAGGACGTCAAGCTGCTGGTCGAGATGATCCGCCGCTCGCACCCGATCGTCGTCGAGGAGCTCACCCCGGCACTGCTCACCCTGGGCGAGATCCAGCGGGTGCTGCACGCGCTGCTGGAGGAGAACGTCTCCATCCGCGACCTGGTGCGCATCTTCGAGGCGCTCTCGGTGCGGGCGAAGACCTCCACCGACCTCGACGGCCTGGTCGAGGCGGCCCGCTCGGCCCTCGGCTCGGCGATCAGCCAGCCCTACGTGACCGCCGACGAGCGGCTGCACGTCATGACCCTCGAGCCGGCCTTCGAGCAGCGGCTGCTGGAGTCGATCCGGCTGACCGACGGCGGCCAGGTGCTCGCTCTCGACGCCGGCACCGTGGACGCCCTCGTCCACGGCTGCTCCGGAATGCTGGAGGAGGCCGAGCGGTCGGGCCTCTCCCCCGTCCTGGTGTGCTCCCCGCAGGTGCGGGCCGCGCTGGCCCGCCTGGTGCGCCAGGTCCTGCCCAGGCTGCCGGTGATCTCCTACACCGAGGTGTCCCGGACAGCGCAGATCGAGTCGCTGGGAGTTGTGAGCGGTGCCGTTGCGATCCGTTGAGGCCGCCACGCGTGACGACGCGATCGCCGCGGCCCGTGAGCAGTTCGGGGCCACGGCGCGGGTCGTCGGCGTCCGGCGGGTGCGCTCGGGTGGGGTGCTCGGGTTCTTCGCGACCGAGCGCTACGTGGCCGAGGTCGACCCCGAGGTCCCGGCCCGCCCGGAGCGGACGGCGCCCGCCGCCGCCCCCGCCGCATCGCTGGAGGAGCGGGCCCGCGCGGCCGCCGAGTCCATCGCCCGGTTCACCGCGTCGCAGGACGACAAGGTCGACGAGCTCGCCGGTCTGCTCGCGCCGGAGTCCGCGGCCGAGCCGGTCCCGGTCTACACCCGCAGCGCCTTCCAGCGGGCCCCCACCGAGAGCGCCCGGAAGTCCGCCGCGGCCCCGGCCGCCAAGGCCGCCGCGAAGGCCACGCGCACGTTCACCCCGGAGCCGGTGACGGCGGTTCGTGAGTGGCCCACGGTGGAGACGGACGACGAGGGACCGGTGGTCTCCAGCACCGGCGAGTCGTCGTCCCCCTCCCCGTTCACCGCGGCCCTGGCCCGCATGGTGTCGGGTGACCGTGAGGTGCGTCAGGCGGTCCAGGACGCCCTGCAGGAGACCGCGGACGACCGCGGCGAGACCGAAACACCCCGACCGAACTGGGCGGCGATCGTCCGGGCGGCGGAGAAGTCAGCACAGCAGGGTGCGGCGCACCCGGAGGAGGAACCGGTGGACGAGCAGAACGAGCAGTCCCCGGACGTGCGCCCGATGGCCTTCCCGGCCTGGGCCGCGGAGCCTCCGGTGGCCGAGGTGGCCGAGGTGGCCGAGGCCGCGCTGCCGGCCGCCGAGGCCCCGTCGTCCTCCCCCCGCGAGGACGTCATCGCAGACATCCTGCGTGCCGCTCTCGCGCAGGGGCAGTCGGACGAGGCGCTGGCCGACATCCTGCGGACGGTGCTCGCGGGGTCGTCCCCCGCCGCGGCGTCGATCGCGTCGCCGGTGGACGTGCCGGTCGAGCTCGTGGCCGAGCTTGTGGCCGAGCCGCCGGCCGAGGTGCCGGCGGAGCTGCCCGCCTGGGACCCGGCGCCGGCCGCCGAGCCGCTGTGGGCGGACCCCGCTCCGGCCGAGCCGGTGTGGGCCGACGTCACGCCCGAGGCAGCGCCGCTGGACATCGCCGTCGACGAGCCGATCTTCGCCGAGGTCGTGCTCCACGAGCCGGCCGCGGCCGGCTCGGAGCCGGCACCCCTGGTCGTGGAGCCCCCGGTCGTGGAGCCCCCGGTCGTGGAGCCCCCGGTCGTCGAGGCCGTCGTCCCGGCGCCGGTCGAGCTCGTCGCCGAGCCGGTGGACGACGTCGCCGCCGAGGTGCCGATGGCAACCCTGGCCCGGACCGCCAGCGACCCCGCGCCGCTGCCCCTGGACGCCACGACGGTGATGCCCCCGCTGTCCCTGCTGCCGCCGCTGCCCTCGGCCGCCCGCCGCGGTGGGCTGCCGCCGGTGCCGCCGGCCGCGTCTCGCCCGGCCGTGCCGTCCCCCGCTGCCGCGTCCTCGCGGGCGTCCGCTCCGCTGACCGCGCCGATGGCGTCGTCGGCGCCCGCCACCCCGCTGGCCACCGTGGTCCGCCTGCCCTTCGCGCCGCTGCCCGACGTCGACTTCGTCGAGCCGGCGTCGACCGAGGTCGAGGAGACCGACGTGCCCGCACCCGCCCCCGCCGCCGAGCCGCTCGCCGCCGTCCCGGTCGTGGAGGAGCCCGTCGCGATCGGGGAGCCCGCCCCGGTGCCCGCCGTCCCCGCGCCGACCGGCGACGTGGCGGCCCGGCTGGTGTCCTTCGGCATCCCCGCCGACGTGCTGGGCGCGGACTTCGCCGCCGCGGCCGCCACACAGGGCACCTACGCCGCCCTGACCGCGGCCCTGGCCGGCCGGCTGCCCGTGGCGCCGGCCCTGCCGACGGGCCCCGGCGAGGTGCTGTTCCTGGTCGGCCCGGGCGTGGAGACCCTGCGCGCGGCCCGCTCGCTGGCGGCCTCGCTGCGGCTGGACCCCGAGCGCGTGCAGTGGGCGACCCGCGGCGACCTGGCCGCGCTGGCCCCGAAGGGCAGCCGGATGACCACCATCAAGGCGGCCATCGACCGGTGCCAGGACGCCGCCCGCGCCGGCACCATGACGATCGTCGCGGTGGACGCGCCGCTGCGGACCGACGCCTACTGGATGTCGCAGATGCTGGCGATCTGGGGGCCGTCGGCGGTGTGGGCGGTCGTCGAGGCCACCCGCAAGCCCGAGGACCTCGAGCAGTGGCTCGACGGGCTGCCCCGCGTCGACGCGCTGGTCGTGCAGGACGCCGACCTGTCCGCCGACCCGGCCGCCGTCCTCGCGCGGGTCGACACCCCCGTGGCCCTCCTCGACGGCGTCCCGGCGACGCCGCACCGCTGGGCCTCGCTGCTGTGCGAGCGGCTGGAGACGCTCGAGGCATGAGCCCGCTCCGCTGGGACGTCCTCGGGGTCGGGTTCCTGCTGGCCCTGCCGCTGCTGGCGTTGTACCTGCACGGGGACCTGACGGTCGAGGAGATGACCGGCCGCCTGCCGTGGTGCCTGGTCGCCGGGTACGTCGTCGTCGCCCTGCTGCGCTGGGCCGGACGGCCGCGCGACGTGGTCCCGGCCGCGGACATCGACCCCGCCGAGACCGAGCCCTCCCCCACCCTCTAGCCCCGGCGCTCTTGCGGTGTTGCTGCCGCTCCTGCGGTGTTGCACGACCGCAGGAGCGCGCAATGCACCGCAAGAGCGGTCGTCCACAGATGCGCCGGGAGCCGCGACCGCGGGGGCGCGCCGCGCGACGCTCGCGTCGTGACCGACCTGCTCCGCCGTTCCGATGCCCTCGCCGACGGGTGACCGACGGCGAACTCGCCCGGCTGGTGCGCCGCCGGGAGCTCACGCGACTCCAACGCGGCACCTACCTGCAGGACGCCGCGACCTTGGAGGGCGAGGCGCGGCACGTCGCGGTGGTCCGGGCGACGGTGGCCGGCCTGCGCGTGCCCGCGGTGGTCAGCCATGTCTCCGGCGCGGTGCTGCACGGTCTGCCGCTGTGGAAGGTGTCGCTCGGGCGGGTGCACGTCACCCGACGCCCACCGGCGCACGGCAGCGGTTCCGGGCGGGTGCACCTGCACGTCGCCCGCCTGCCCGACGACGAGGTCGCCTTCGCCGACGGCCGCAGCGAGACCCCGGGCGAGAGCCGCAGCCGCGTGCTCATGCACCGGCTTCGCCTGCCCGCACCAGATCTGCAGTTGGAGCTCTACCGGCCCGACGGCAGTGAGGTGGCCCGCTGCGACTTCGGCTGGCCCGAGCAGCGGACGGTGGCCGAATTCGGCGGACGGATCAAGTACGGGCGCCTGCTGCGCCCCGGGCAGGACCCGGGCGACGCCGTCTTCGAGGAGAAGCTGCGGGAGGAGGACGAGATCCGGGACCACGGCTGGAAGGTCGCCCGCTGGACCTGGCGCGAACTGGACAGCCCGCCGGTCATCGGCGACCGCCTGCGCCGGGCCTTCGCGCGCCGCTGACCGCACTCTTGCGGTCTTTCGCATGCTTCCGCGGTCGTGTGCAGCACCGCAGGAGCGTGTGGAAGACCGCAAGAGCGCAGGGGGCCGGCGCTACAGCGGGAGGTCCTCCAGCATCTCGGTGACCAGGGCGGCGATCGGCGAGCGCTCCGAGCGGGTGAGGGTCACGTGCGCGAACAGCGGGTGGCCCTTGAGCGCCTCGATGACCGCGGTGACGCCGTCGTGCCGGCCGACCCGCAGGTTGTCCCGCTGCGCCACGTCGTGGGTGAGCACCACCCGCGAGCCCGACCCCAACCGGGAGAGCACGGTCAGCAGGACGCCGCGCTCGAGGGACTGCGCCTCGTCGACGATCACGAACGAGTCGTGAAGCGAGCGACCACGGATGTGGGTCAGCGGCAGCACCTCGATCAGCCCGCGGTCGGCGATCTCGTCCAGCACCGCCGGGGAGACGAGCGCGCCGAGCGTGTCGTACACCGCCTGCGCCCAGGGTGACATCTTCTCGCCCTCGGTGCCCGGCAGGTACCCGAGCTCCTGCCCGCCCACGGCGTACAGCGGGCGGAAGATGACCACCTTCTTGTGCGCCCGCCGTTCCATCACCGACTCCAGGCCGGCGCAGATCGCCAGCGCCGACTTGCCGGTGCCGGCCCGACCGCCCAGCGAGACGATGCCGATCTCCGGGTCGAGCAGCAGGTCCAGCGCCACCCGCTGCTCGGCCGACCGCCCGTGCAGCCCGAACGCCTCGCGGTCGCCGCGGACCAGCCGCACCTGCTTGTCCGGCGTCACCCGCCCGAGCGCCGACCCGCGGGAGGAGAGCAGCACCAGCCCGGTGTGCGGCGGCAGCTCGGCGGCGCCCGGGACGAAGACCTCGCCGGACTCGTACAGCGCGTCGAGCTCGGCGTCCTCCAGGGACAGCTCGGCCATGCCGGTCCACCCGGCGTCGACGGCGTCAAGGACCCGGTACTCGTCGGTGTCCAGGCCGACCGCCGCCGCCTTGACCCGCAGCGGCACGTCCTTGGTGATCAGGCAGACGTCCCGGCCCTCGGCCCGCAGGTTGAGCGCCACGACCATGATCCGCGAGTCGTTGCTGTCGCTGCGGAACCCGGCCGGCAGGACGGCGGCGTCGCTGTGGTTCAGCTCGACGTGCAGCGTGCCGCCGGCGTCGCCGACCGGGACCGGCGCGTCGAGGCGGCCGTGCGCGACCCGCAGGTCGTCGAGGATCCGCAGCGCCTGACGGGCGAACCACCCGAGCTCCGGGTGGTGCCGCTTGTCCTCCAGCTCCCCGATCACGACGAGCGGGAGCACCACGTCGGAGTCGCCGAAGCGCAGCAGCGCGCCGGGGTCGGAGAGCAGGACGGAGGTGTCGAGGACGTACGTGCGGCGAGTACTCACGAGTCGACTCCCTGGGGCGCGTGCTGCGCCCCGGCTCGAAGGTGACCGGGACCCGGCACAGGGGCCGGGCACCGGCCCCCCTGGTCGACGAACGCGTCCGCACCAACCGGGCCTCCCGTGGACGGCGAGGTGTGCTCGCCCTCCAACGGCAAGGTAAGTCCGCCCACCGACAAGAGCGCCGTTCCGACCCGGAATGGAACACAACGTTCACCCGAAGGGGGCGCAACCGTCCCAGCAGACCCAGGCTGCTCAGCTGGATTCGCGCTTGAACCGCCGCACGCCGAACCCCCAGCCCAGCACCGCCAGGACGACGGTCAGGCCGAGCCCCCACCACGCCGTCGGGGTCGAGTAGTCGCCGGCGAAGAACGACCGCGCCCCCTCGACGATGTGCTTGAAGGGGTTGACGTCGCTGATCCCCTGCAGCCACCCCGGCGCGAGGCTCATCGGCAGCAGGATCCCCGACAGCAGCAGGATCGGGAACACGACCGCGTTGAGCAGCGGCGCGAACGCGTCCTCGCTCTTCAGCGTCAGGGCCAGCGCGTACGACACCGCCGAGAGCGCCGCCCCGAGCAGGGCGACCACCACCAGGGTCAGGACGACGCCGACGAACGGCGCGCGCAGCCCGAGCGGGATCGAGACCAGCACGAGCAGCGTGCCCTGCACCAGCAGGACGACGACGTCGCGCAGCACGCGGCCGAGCAGCAGCGCCGTCCGGCTGGCCGGGGTGACCCGCTGGCTCTCGATGACGCCGGCCCGCCACTCGGCGATCAGCCCGAAACCGACGAACAGCGCACCGAACATCCCGACCTGGATCAGGATCCCGGGCACGAAGATCTGGTAGGCGTTGCCCGTGCCCAGCGAGCCGGACAGCGGCTTGAGCAGCGGCCCGAACAGCAGGATGTAGAGCACCGGCTGGGTCAGGCCGATGACCACCCAGGTCGGGTTGCGCAGCGACAGCCGCATCGCGCGGGCGAAGATCGTCCAGGTGTCGCGAGCCACGCTGCTGCCCATCACGGGAAGGGTCATCGCAGGGCTCCTTCCGGTTCCGGGGCGGCGGCGGACGTCGGGGCGCCCTCCTCGCGCAGCGACCGCCCGGTCAGCTGCAGGAAGACGTCGTCCAGGCTGGGCCGTCGGCTCTCGATGCCGGCGACCTCGATCCCCGTGGTGTCCAGTTCGCGGACCAGGCGCACCAGCGCCGCGCCGCCGTTGGGCACCCGGCCGATGACCCGGTCGTCCTGCACCTGCGGCGCCTCCGCGCCGGGCAGCGCTCCGACCAGCCGGGCGACCTCGGCGGTCGAGGCGGGCTCCGCGACGGTGACGGTGAGGACGTCGCCGCCGACCCCGGACTTCAGCTGGTCCGGCGTCCCCGACGCGACGATGACGCCGTGGTCGATGACGAGGATCCGGTCGCAGAGGGCGTCGGCCTCGTCGAGGTAGTGGGTGGTGAGGAAGACCGTCGTCCCCCGCTCCTCCCGCAGCCCGCGGATGTGCTGCCACAGGTTGGCCCGCGCCTGCGGGTCGAGACCGGTCGTGGGCTCGTCCAGGAAGATCAGGCCGGGCTCGTGCACCAGCCCCATCACGATGTCGAGCCGGCGGCGCTGGCCGCCGGACATCGCCTTGGGCTTGCGGTCCCAGAGCCCCTCGAGGTCGAGCTCGGAGAACAGCCGCTGGCCTCGGGCGGTCGCGTCGGCGGTGCTCATGCCGTAGAGCCGGGCGTGGTCGACGACCTCCTCGCCGGCCAGCGCCTCGGGCTGGGTCGAGCCGCTCTGCGAGACGTAGCCGATGCGCCGGCGGACGCCGACCGGATCGGCCAGCAGGTCGCAGCCGGCCACGGTGGCGGTGCCGGCGGTGGGCACGAGCAGCGTCGTCAGCATGCGCAGGGTGGTGGTCTTGCCGGCGCCGTTGGGCCCCAGGAAGCCGACGATCTCGCCGGCCGCCACGTCGAGGTCCACGCCGTCGACGGCGCGCACCTCCTGCTTCTTCTTGCGGAACGTGCGGACGAGTCCGCGGGCGTGGATCACGCGCGCGAGTATTCAACTTTGACTAGAGGAGGGTCAAGGCGTTTTCCGGGCGGCACGTCGGCCAGGACGGCGGGCGGCCAGACGCCGGCGTCGGGGCGGTCCGGCGCCCCCTCCTCGCCCGCGAAGCGGTAGTGGCCGGCGTCGATGCGGGCGCACACGTCGCGCACCCAGGCCCGCTCGCCGGCCACCCACGCCCCGATGGCGTGGAACAGCTCGACGGTGCTGGCCGGCGCCATCCGCGACGACTCGACGCTGCGCACCGCCGACGCCATCCCCGACACCGTCGCCTCGAGCACGAGGTCCCGGGCGCGCAGCGCCTCCCGGACCTCCGCGCGGGGCAGGGTCGTGAAGAAGCACAGGCCGGCGAGCAGCCGGCCCGGGTCCCCGGGCTCGGGCTGACGCAGGGCGGTGCCGAGCAGCCGCTGGTACTCGACCTCGCCGTCGGCGGTGAGCCGGTAGGACACCGGGTCGCCGGGCAGCTCCTCGAGCAGGCCGTGCGCGGTCAGCGTCCGCAGCCCCGAGTAGATCGACCCCGGCTTGACGTGCGCCCAGTCCTCCACCTGCCAGCTCAGCAGCTCGCGGCGCAGCAGGTACCCGTGGACCGGCTGGAAGATCCGGACCGCCCCGAGCAGCAGCAGCCGCGTCGTCGACATGCGCCCACTGTGCCCCGCCGCAGCCTCCGCGGACAGCGGGCTCACTCCTCGCGGCGATCCCGGGGGACGTCGGGCCGCCACGGCAACTCGCGGGTCGGCGGCAGCTCCCGCCGCGGCTCCCGCGGCTCCCGGGGCCCGCGCGGCTCCGGCGGCCACGGCTCACCGGCGTCGCCCCTCCGGACGGCGGCACGCCCACCCCGCGGCCGGACGGCGACCAGCGCCCAGAGCCCGGGCACCAGCAGCACCGGCCACTGCAGCGCGAGGTCGCCGAGCCACAGCAGCAGGACGAGGAGCAGTCCGAACAGCCACGCCGCCGTCCACAGCCCCAGGACGCGGGCCTGCCGCGGAGTGCGCCGTGCCATGGGCTCAGGCGGCCCGCAGCTCGCCGGCCACCACGGCGGGCGTCAGCGGCTCGTCGAGCAGCCGGAGGAACCGGTCGGCCACCGGCTGGCCCGCCGGCCGGGCGGCCAGCCAGCGGGAGAGCAGGTCGAAGCCCTCGACGTAGGTGGAGATGTAGGCCCGCCACAGCGGATGGGTCAGGAAGCGCAGCTGCTGCCGCGCCCGCTCGGTGCTGACCAGCGACCACCGCTGGAGGAACGCCACCACGTCGTCGGCGTCGGCGCCGCGGTCGTGCAGCAGGATCGCGGCGTCCTGGCGGACCCGGTTCAGCGGCGCGGCGGCCGCGGTCACCCGCTCGGCGAGATCGCCGTCCAGGCGCAGACCCAGGTCGGCCAGGATCTCCGCCGCCCACGGCCCCCAGCCGTCGCCGACGGACGCCTCGACGCCGAGGTCGGCCAGCCCCTCGGCCATGAGGCACTCCGGGGTGTTGACGAGGAAGACGGTGTGCTCGGGCCGGTCGGCCAGCTCGACCAGGCCCATCTCCTTGCGGCAGTGCTCGGTGTGGTGACCGGGATAGGACTCGTGCGCCACCAGGTGCGGCAGCTGGCCGAGGCGGTGCGGCAGGTCGGCGTTGATCGCCACGCGGGAGCGGAAGGCGCCCTCGTAGTAGTTGAACCCGGACCACGGCTGGTCGGTGACGACCTCGTACTTGACGGTCTCGGCGTCCGGCAGGCCGTAGTCCAGCCGGACCCGGTCGCGCAGCGCGCTCGACAGCGCGAGCACGGCCTCCTCGAGGCGGTCCGGCGGGCACTCCTCCCGGCGGCGATGGACGGCGAAGCGCTCGGCCAGCGTGCCGCTGCCCGGCAGCAGCGCCTCGAGCTCGGCGTGCGCGGCCGCGTAGACGGCCGGATCGCCGAGCTCGACGTCGACCTGGAAGTAGGCGGCCACCTCGTCGAGGAAGGCGACCGGCTCGTCGCTCATCTTCCGCGCGGTGCACTCCAGGCCGGTCAGCTGCCCGCGGAGGAACGCCGTCCGATCGGCCGGCAGGTCGGCGGACTCGAGCTCGCGCAGCAGCCCGCGGGCCTGGTCGCGCAGGCCGTGCGGGGTCGGGGCCGGCTCGTCCACGACCTCGGCGCGGATCCGCGGATCGCCGGTGTAGGCGTCGACGAAGCCGGACTCCAGCCGGTCGAACCGCAGGCCCAGGCGAACGTACTCGAGGGGGACGTCGACCATGCCGCGAGTCTGTCAGCTCCCGAACCGGCGATGCCGTGCGGAGTAATCGCGCAGCGCCCGCAGGAAGTCCACCCGCCGGAAGTCGGGCCAGTAGACGTCGGTGAAGTAGAACTCCGCGTGTGCGGTCTGCCAGAGCAGGAAGCCGGACAGCCGCTGCTCGCCGCTGGTCCGGATGATCAGGTCGGGGTCCGGCTGTCCGCGCGTGTAGAGGTGCTCGGCGATGTGCTCGACGTCGAGGACCTCCACCAGCTCGTCGAGGCTGGTCCCGCGCTCGGCGTGCTCGGCCAGCAGGGAGCGGACCGCGTCGGCGATCTCCCGCCGTCCGCCGTAGCCGACGGCCAGGTTGACCGTCGCCCCCGGCCGGTCCCGGGTGAGCTCCTCGGCCTGCTTGAGGACGACGACCGTCTCGGCCGGCAGCAGCTCGAGGGCACCCACCGCCCGCAGGTTCCAGCGCCGGTGGACGGCGGAGAGGTCCTCGGCGACCCCCTCGATGATCCGCAGCAGCGGCAGCAGCTCCGGCTCGGCGCGGGAGAGGTTGTCGGTCGACAGCAGGAAGAGCGTGACGAGCTCGACGCCGGCCTCGTCGCACCAGCCGAGGAAGTCGACGATCTTGTCCGCGCCCACGCGGTGCCCGGCGTTGACGTCGTCCAGCCCGATCGAGCGGGCCCAGCGCCGGTTGCCGTCGATGATCACGCCGACGTGACGAGGGATGTCCGCGCCCTCGAGCGCCCCCGCGAGGCGCCGTTCGTAGACCCGGGTCAGTACGTCGCGGACCCTCTGGCGCGCCCCCACGAGGGGTCACAGTAGGCCCCACCCGGTCCGCTTCCCGGCATGCCCCGCGACCTCGGCGGATACCAGCGGCAGCCGGCAGGAAAGCTCACAGCCGGCTCATGGTGCCGACCGACCTACGGATCCGTAACCTCGGTGCATGAGCGCGCTCCCCCCCGACCAGGAACCCGTCCGGGTGGAGGCCGACGAGGCAGAACTCGAAGCTCCGCGCGCGCAGGCCGTGACCGCCGTCCTCGAGGAGGGCGAGCAGGTCCAGCAGACGTGGACCGCCGCCGACTTCGCCGACGACGACTGGGACCACCCCGACACCCGGCCGCGGCTGCGCGGCTGGCTGCACCTGTTCGCGTTCTTCGGCGCGATCGCCGCCGGGGCCGTGCTCATCCCGCTGGCCGCCGTGCTCGGCGCCCGGGCCGGCTTCTCCGTCGCGATCTACTGCCTGACGATCTGCGGGCTGTTCGGCACCAGCGCGCTCTACCACCGCCGCCGCTGGTCACCGCGCGGCTGGAAGATCATGAAACGGCTCGACCACTCGATGATCTTCCTGTTCATCGCCGGCACCTACACCCCGTTCTCGCTGCTGGCGGTCGACCAGCCGGCCGGCTACTGGGTGCTGGGCATCGTCTGGGTGGGTGCGCTGGCCGGGGTCACGCTCAAGCTCACCTGGCCCACCGCGCCGCGCTGGATCGGCGTCCCGCTCTACGTGGCGCTCGGCTGGGTCGCCGTCTTCGTGCTCACCGACATCCTGCACATCGCCGGGGTGACGTCGATGGTGCTGCTGGCGGCCGGCGGCGTCCTCTACACGCTGGGCGGCGTGGCCTACGCGATCAAGAAGCCCAACCCGTGGCCCGGCGTCTTCGGCTACCACGAGGTCTTCCACGCGATGACCATCGTCGCCGCGATCTGCCACTACATCGCCGTCTACTTCGCGATGTACAACAGCCCGTTCGTCGCCTGAGCTTTATCGCGACAAAGGACGCGTGCTTTATCGCGACAAAGCACGCGCGCTTTGTCGCGATGAAGCTCAGGTCCAGGGCGGGCGGGGGTCGCGGCGGGTCGACCACGTGCCGGCCCGGCGCCACACCCGGGCGACGACGTCGGCGTCCTCGTCGGTGACCAGGTTGCCCATGACCCGCAGCGCGATCGTCATCAGCACCCGCGAGCGCATGCCGACCGGCCCCGCCGCCGGCAGCAGCCGGGGCAGCGTGAGCAGTCCGGCCAGCCGGCGGGCGATCGAGAACGCCGCCCCGTAGTTGCGGCGCAGGGTCGCCGGCCACGCCCGCGACCAGTCCGCCTCGTCGAGCAGCCCGGCGAGGTCGCGGCCGGTCTCCAGGCCGTAGTCGATCCCCTCACCGTTGAGCGGGTTCACGCAGCCGGCCGCGTCGCCCACCAGCGCCCAGTTGCGCCCCGCGACCCCGGACACCGCGCCGCCCATCGGCAGCAGGGCGGACGCCGGCGCGCGGACGTCGCCGTCGAGCTGCCACTCCTCCCGGCGGGCCTCCGCGTAGGCCGCCATCAGCGCGCGCAACTGCACACCGGCGGGACGCTTCGCGGTCGCCAGCGTGCCCACGCCGATGTTCACCTCGCCGTCGCCGAGCGGGAACACCCAGCCGTAGCCGGACAGCAGCTCCCCGTCGACGCCCCGCAGCTCCAGGTGCGAGGAGATCCACTCGTCGTCGCTGCGGCCCGAGCGGATGTACCCCCGCGCCGCCACGCCGTACGCCGTGTCGCGGTGCCACTCGCGGCCGAGCACGCGGCCCAGCGGCGAGCGCGCGCCGTCGGCCACCACCAGCCGCTCGCAGCGGATCGTCGTCCGGACGCCGTCGCCCCGGTCGAGGACGACGCCGGTCACGCGGTCGCCGTCCCGCTCGACGTCGACGGCCCGCGCGCCCTCCACCGGGACGGCGCCGTCGGTCAGGGCCACCTCGCGGATCCGGGCGTCGAGCTCGGTGCGCGGCACCGCGCCGCCGTGGTCGGGCAGCGTGCCGCCGGGCCAGGGCAGCAGCAGCTCCTGGCCGAACCCGGCCGCGCGCAGGCCCCGGTTGCGGCCGCGCTTGCGCACCCACTCCCCCAGGCCCAGCAGGTCGAGCTCGGCGATCGCCCGCGGCGTCAGCCCGTCACCGCAGGCCTTGTCGCGCGGGAAGACCGCCGCGTCGGCCAGGACGACGTCGCGCCCGGCCCGCGCCGCCCAGGCCGCCGCGGCCGATCCGGCCGGCCCGGCGCCCACGACGAGGACGTCGGTCGAGGTCGGCTCGGCGGCACTGGCTGGCACGCGCCCCAGTGTCCCCGACGTTCAGCCGAACAGCGGGATCCGGTCGGCGAGAGCGCCCAGCTCGGCGCGGTCGGCATCCGACAGCGGCTCGCGCGCCGTCCGCAGGAGTGCCGGGTCGGCCATGCCCGGAGCGTGGCAGGTCAGCTCAGGTTCGGCCCGCGCGAGCGCACCTCCTCGACCGAGGCCATCGCGTCGCGCAGCTCGCCCAGCCACTCCTCGGCGTGCTGGCCGACCAGCCGGACCGCCCAGGCCAGCGCCTCGGAGCGGGAGCGCGCGACCCCGGCGTCGACCAGGGTGTCGAGGACCAGCCGCTCGGGCTGCCGGAGCCGGGTCATGACCGGCACCGACAGGTTGGTGAACACCTCCCGGGTGTCGCCGCAGACCGCGCCCCAGGCGACCGACCGGCCGTACCGCTCCTGGGCGGCGTCGTGGATCGCCATCCGCTGCTCGCGGGTCTCCTCCCGGAACCGCGCGATCCGGCCGGCGCGCGCGGCGGCCGGATCACCTTCGCCCGCCTCCGGCTCGGCCAGCGTGCCGAGCACGGTGATCTCGTCGCGGTCGATGACCAGCTCGACCGGCCCGGTGAACCACCCGTCGGGCAGCCGGCCGGCCAGCCATCCCGCGACCTCTGCCCGGTCGACCGGCGGCGACGCCTCGGCGCCGCGTCCGCGGCCGCCGAACCCGCGGCCCCGGCCGCCCCAGCCGCGGCCGAACTCCCGGCCGAACGGTCCCCCGGCGAATCGATGTGCGTGCATGACGCCCTCCCGGCATCCGTGCTGATTACACAGTTACACGGTAAGCCGGTCGGTGGCCGTCAGGAAGAAGCCATCGCTGCGCTCAGAGCGGACACATCCGTGACAGGCGCGGAGCAGACGAAGCCGCGGCACACGTACGCGGCCGGACGGCCGCCCACCAGCGGCCGGTCGGCGAGCAGCGGTACCCCCGGGGTGCCCGGCTCCCCGGCGACGACGACCGCGCCGGGACTGGTGGACGCCCGCGCCGCCGCGGCGAGCGCGTCCCGCTCCGGCCCGGCCGGCCCGCTGACCGCCACCTCCAGCGGCCCGGCGAGCAGCGCCTCCCCCACTGCCGCCGCCCAGCCCGCCGCCCGCGGTGCCCGCTCCACCAGCCGCGCCAGCCCGGCCAGCGCGGCCTCGCCCAGCTCCCGGTGGCGCGGCGAACCGGCGAGCGCGCCGTAGCCCACGGCGGCGCCCGCCGCGGCCGCGACGCCGGCGGGAGTCGGGCCGTCGGTCGGGTCGTAGGGCCGGTGCACCAGCGCCTCGGCGTCGGCGGCCGTGTCGTGCCAGCCCTCGGGGTCGACGAACTGCTCGGCGACGACGTCGAGCAGGTCGCCGGCCAGCTCCAGCCAGCGGCCCTCGGCGGTCGCCTGGTGCAGGGCGAGCAGCCCTTCGGCCAGGTCGCCGTAGTCCTCGAGCACGCCCGCCGGGGAACCGGCGACGCCGTCCCGGGAGACGCGGCGCAGCCGCCCGTCCACCCAGTGCGTCCCGGCGAGCAGCTCGGCGGCGCGGCGGGCGGCATCGATCGACTCCGCGGAGCCGGTGAGGACGCCGTGGTCGGCCAGCGCCGCGATGGCCAGCCCGTTCCAGGCGGTCACCACCTTGTCGTCGCGGGCCGGCTGCGGCCGCCGTCCCCGCGCCTCGAGCAGCCGGCGCCGGACGTCGGCCAGCCGGTCGACGTCCTCCGGGTCCGCGAGCAGCTGCAGCGTGGAGGCGCCGTGCTCGAAGGTGCCGGCGGCGGTCACCCGGAAGGCCTCGGCGGCCCACCCTCCGTCGTCCGCACCGAGCACCTCGACGAGCTGGTCCGGCGTCCACACGTAGGTGAGCCCCTCCACCCCGTCGGTGTCGGCGTCGAGCGCCGAGGCGAAGCCGCCCTCCCGGGTGGCGAGGTCGCGCAGCAGGAAGGCGGCGGTCTCGTCGGCGACGCGGCGGGCCCAGTGCTCGCCGGTCGCCCGCCACAGGTGCGTGCAGGCGCGCAGCAGCAGGGCGTTGTCGTAGAGCATCTTCTCGAAGTGCGGCACGACCCAGCCGGCGTCGACCGAGTACCGCGCGAAGCCGCCGGCGAGCTGGTCGTAGATGCCGCCGCGGGCCATCGCCTCGAGGGTGCCGCGTGCCATGCCCAGCGCGCGGTCGTCCCCGGTGCGGGCGGCGTGGCGGAGCAGGAACTCCAGCAGCATCGACGGCGGGAACTTCGGCGCGGTGTCGAAGCCGCCGGCGCGCCGGTCGTAGCTGCCCTGCAGCGCGTCCACCGCCGTGTCGAGCAGCTCCGCCGACAGGGGCGCGGGCTCGAGCTCGAGCCGGTTGGAGATCGCGGCGGCGACCCGGCCACCGGCGTCCTCGACCTGGTCGCGCTGGGTCCGCCAGGCGTCGGTCATCGCGGCGAGGAGCTGCCGGAAGGCGGGCATGCCGTGGGCCGGCCGGGGCGGGAAGTAGGTGCCGCAGTAGAAGGGCCGGCCGTCCGGGGTGGCGAAGACGGTCATCGGCCACCCGCCCTGCCCGGTGAGTGCCTGGGTGGCGGTCATGTAGACGTTGTCGACGTCCGGGCGCTCCTCGCGGTCGACCTTGACGCAGACGAAGTGCTCGTTCATCTGCGCGGCCGTCGCCGCGTCCTCGAACGACTCGTGCGCCATGACGTGGCACCAGTGGCAGGCCGCGTATCCCACACTCAGAAGGACAGGTACATCGCGGCGCCGCGCCTCCTCGAAGGCCTCGGGTCCCCACTCCCACCAGTCGACCGGATTTTCCGCGTGTTGCAGGAGGTAGGGGCTGGTGGCTGCGGCCAGACGGTTGGTCACGAGCAGCCCTCCTTCTCACGTCGACTCACAGAACCGGCGGCGCAGCCACCATGATTCGCTCACACCTGGCGCTCACACGAGCCGCCGCAGACAGGTGCTGGGTGCAGACTCCCAACTACCGCTGAACGCCCCGTTGTCAACCTCGCCGGCCACGAGTCGCGGACCGCTGCCGTAGCAGCAGCGAGGCAGCGACGTGGGCCGGAAGGCATCGACGCCCGACACACCGACGACGCTGACACCTGAGTCCAGGTCTGGTCCGGCCACAGCCGAGCAGCAGGCCCACACAGGCGGCCGTCCCCCGCACCAGCGGGAGCGGCCACCTGTCGTCCGTCAGCGGCGTCGTGCCGTCGGCGTGAGTGTGTGGTCGCCGTAGCTGTTGTCGTCCGGGTTGAGCGTCACCCCGGGGGCGACGAGCTTGTCGATGCGGTCGAGCACCTCCGTCGACAGCGCGATGTCCGCCGCCGGCAGGTAGGACTCCAACTGCTCCATCGTGCGCGGGCCGACGATCGCCGACGTGACGCCGGGGTGGTTGAGCACGAACGCGATCGCCATCTCGATGAGGCTGATGCCGGTCTGCTCGGCGAGCTGGGCGAGGTCCTCGACGATGTCGAGCTTGCGCTGGTTGGCGGGGCTACTCATGTCGAACCGGGCGCTGGGCCGGGCGGCCGACGTGGGCGTTCCGGCGGCGTCCTTGCGCCAGCGGCCGGACAACCAGCCGCCGGCCAGCGGGCTGTAGGTGAGCGTCCCCATGCCGTACCGCTGCGTGGTCGGCAGGACGTCCTCCTCGATGCCCCGGACGAGGATCGAGTACGGGGGTTGCTCGGTGACGAACCGCTCCAGGTGCCGCTCGCGGGAGGCCCACTGCGCCTCGACGATCTGCGAGCCCGAGTACGACGAGGAGCCGATGTAGCGGACCTTGCCCTGCCGGACCAGGTCGGTCAGCGCCCCGAGGGTCTCCTCGACGTCGGTGCTCGGGCTGGGCCGGTGCACCTGGTACAGGTCGATGTAGTCGGTGCCCAGCCGCCGCAGCGAGTTCTCGACCTCGCGGATGATCCAGCGGCGTGAACCGCCGCGTGAGTTGGGGTCCTCGCCCATCGGCATGAAGAACTTGGTGGCCAGGACGACGTCGTCGCGCCGGCCTTGCAGGGCCTCGCCGACGATCTCCTCTGAGACGCCGGCGGAGTAGACGTCGGCGGTGTCGACGAAGTTGATCCCGGCGTCGAGCGCCCGGTGGATGATGCGGATGGAGTCGGCGCGGTCGTCGTTGCCCCAGGGGCCGAACATCATCGCCCCGAGGCACAGGGGGCTGACCTGAACGCCGGTGCGGCCGAGCGGTCGGTACTGCATGGTGGCTCCTTCTTCCGGTGTGACGGAGTGCGGGCGGCGCCGCCGTCGGGCACCGCGCAGGCCAGTGGTCGACGGCTACCGCCGAGAACGACGTCCCGGCGGGCAGCCGTCGAACGCGGTCAGGGACGAACCAGCACCTTGAGCGCCTCGCGGGAGTCCATCGCCTTGTAGCCCGCAGGGACGTCGTCCAGACCGACGGTGCGGTCGAACACCCGGCCGGGCTCGATGCGGCCCTCGAGCACGTCGGGTAGCAGCTCCTCGATGTAGGAGCGCTGCGCCCCCGGGCCGCCGGTGAGGGTGATGTTGCGGCCGAACAGGTCGAAGCCGGCCGGCGCCTGGTCGTACTGCGGGACGCCGACCCGGCTGATCACGCCCCCGGCGCGTACGACGCCGCGGGCCTGCTCGTAGGCGGGCAGATGCCCGACGCACTCCAGGACGGCGGAGCTGCCGTGGCCACCGGTCAGCTCGCGGACCGCCGTGATGCCCTCCTCACCGCGGGCGGCGACGACGTCGGTGGCGCCGAACTCCCGGCCGAGGTCGGTGCGTGCCTGGTGGCGGCCCATGAGCACGATCTGCTCGGCGCCCAGCCGCTTGGCGGCCAGCGCGGCGAGCAGGCCGACGGCGCCGTCGCCGATGACCGTCACCGACGAGCCGGGGCCGACCTGGCCGCGCACGGCGGCGTGGTGGCCGGTGATCAGCACGTCGGACAGCGTGAGCAGCGAGGGCAGCAGCGCGGAGTCCTCGCCCACCGGGGCCTTGACCAGCGTGCCGTCGGCGAGCGGCACGCGGACCGCCTCGGCCTGCGCGGTGCGGAAGAAGCCGCCGTGCTCGCAGGAGGTCGACAGGCCCTCGCGGCAGAAGACGCAGGTGTTGTCGAAGTAGGCGAAGGGGGCGATGACGAAGTCGCCGCGGCGGATCGTGGCCACCTCGGAGCCGACCTCCTCGACCACGCCGATGAACTCGTGGCCCATCGGCGTGCCCTGGTCCGAGGTCGGCATCGAGTGGTAGGGGTGCAGGTCGCTGCCGCAGACGCAGGTGCGGACGACCCGGACCAGGGCGTCGGTGGGCTGTTCGACGACCGGGTCGGGCAGCTGCTCCACCCGCACGTCGCCGGCGCCGTACATCACTGTTGCTCGCACGAGGTCGTGCCTTTCTGTTCGGGGGTCGGGCTCCAGGCAACCCCGGGCCGCGGCGGCGCGGGAGTGCCTGTCGTTCGGGGTACTGGTAGTGCCCCCCGGGGCCGGTCAGCGGGCGAGGCGTGCCAGGTCGTCCTGCACCGCGGGCGGTTCCTCGGCGACCGGCGGCTGGGTGGCGGGGTCGCCGGCCGCGTCCAGCGCGCCGGCGGGGTCGGGCGTCAGAGCGCCGAACAGGCCGGACCAGTCCGTCGGGGCCGGGCCGGCCTCGGCGAACAGCTCGAAGGTCCGGCCGGCCGCGGTGTCGGTGAGCAGGCTGCGGACGAGGACCTCGGCGAGCTGGTCGCGGCCGATGCCGCCGTTGCCGGTGTCGGTCTGCTCGAGGACGAGCCGGTCGTCGCCGGCGCCGACGGCGTCGAACCAGCCCGGGCGGACGATCGTGTAGGGGGCGCCGCTGGCGCGGACCAGCCGTTCGGAGCGCCGCTTCCAGTCCAGCAGCTGGCCGGTGCTGCCGCCGTAGGCGCCGCGGCGGCTGACGCCGATGGAGGTCATCAGCGCGAGCCGGGGCGTGCGGCCGTCGAGGGCGTGCAGGACGGCGGCGACGCCGCCGTAGTCGATGCGGCGGGCGGCGTCGGGGCTGCCGTTGCCGCCGTGGGTGAACACGACGGCGTCGACGCCGGAGACGGCCGTGTGGAGGGTGTCGGGCTTCTCGAGGTCGCCGGGAACGAGGTCGGCGCCGGGCAGGAGCCGCTCGGCGCTGGCCGGGTCGCGGACGAGTGCGCGGACGTCGAGGCCGTGCCGCTGCGCGGCGGCGACGACCCGGCGGCCGATGCCGCCGGTGGCCCCGACGACGAGCACGGACGTGGGTGAGCTGGGCATGGGATCTCCTGGGGACGGCCGGAGCCGCTCGGTGGTGGGTGGGGTGGGCGGCGCGCCGTCAGTCGACGGGGTCGACGCCGGTGAGCCGGAGTTCTTCGAGGTCGATCCGGGTCTGCACGCGGCGCGCCACGGAGTCGTCGATGGCGCCCTCGCGGCGCAGCCGGAGCAGGACCTCGCGCTTGCGGTCCAGCAGGGCCAGGCGGAGCCGGCGGTACTCCTCGTCGCGGGCCAGCGGCGACGCCTCGGCGAGCGCCACCGGCTGGGGCACGGGCACGAGCCCGGCGGCCGCATCATCGTTGACGTCGGTCCGGACCGGACCGGACGTGCGGCGACGGTCGGCGTGGTTGGCCTCGACGATGCGCAGGTGCTCGGCGTAGTCGCGGCCGACCCGGTCGCGGACCTCGTCGCTGATGCCGTGCTCGTCGGCCAGCTCACCGATGGCGGTGACCGTGGTGGTGGTGAGCGCCCGCTCGGCCAGCTCCAGCTCATCGTCCAGGGCGGAATCCGCCGGCAGTCGCGCCCACCGCACCACGACCGGCAGCAGCGGGCCCTGGACCAGCAGCGTCAGGACGATGACCCCGGTGGTGACGAACACGATGTCGTCCCGCCCCGGGAAGGGTGCCCCGTTCTCCAGCGCCAGCGGCACCGACAGCGCGATGGCGAGCGAGACGGCGCCGCGGAACCCGGCGACCGCGCTGACCACGCGGGCCCGGTAGCTCATCCGCCGCGCCCGCTGGGAGGGCCGGCGGTCCAGCAGCCGGATCAGCGCGACGCTGAGGGTCTGGAAGACGAACCGGACGACCAGCAGCCCGACCCACACCGCCACCACGACCCCGAGCAGCCGGCCGACGTCGGCGATGCCCAGCTCCCGGACGACGACCTGCGCCTCCAGCCCGATGAGCACGAACAGCGCGCCGTTGAGCAGTTGCGCGCCCAGCGGCCAGGCCGACTCCGTCTGCCGGCGGGACGCCGCGGTGCTGATCCGCGCCGAGGCGTACCCGACGGCGAGGCCGGCGACGACGACGGCGAGCACGCCGGAAGCGCCGATCAGCTCCGCCAGGAGGTAGGCGACGAACGGGACGAGCAGCAGGCCGATGTTGATCGGCGTGGCATCGCGCAGCGGCCGGAGCAGCAGGTACGCCGCGCCTGCCACCGCAGCCCCGACGGCCAGCCCGCCGAGGTAGGACCGTGCGACGAGTCCGGTGACGTCGAGTGCGGTGTAGTCGCCGCCGACCGCGATCCCGACGGCGATGGCGTAGACCACGAGTGCGGTGCCGTCGTTGGTCAGGCTCTCGGCCTTGAGCAGCATGAAGTTGCGGTGCGGCAGGGTGCGCCCCAGCGCGGCGACGGCGGTGGCATCGGGCGGCGCCACGGCCGCTCCGAGCACCAACGCGGCAGCCCACGGGATGCCGAGGGCGTGCGCGATGCCGGCGACGGCGAAGGCGGTCGCGACCACCAA
Source organism: Geodermatophilus sp. SMS 5-13 (assembly GCF_059428245.1). NCBI lineage: Bacteria > Bacillati > Actinomycetota > Actinomycetes > Geodermatophilales > Geodermatophilaceae > Geodermatophilus > Geodermatophilus sp. SMS 5-13. The sequence continues at coordinate 736,315 of NZ_CP165729.1, read as the reverse complement.
CAGCGTGCTCATGATCATGATGCCCCGGAAGTCCCGCCGGATCGAGCGCAGGGACGTGGTCAGGCTCTCCCAGAAGAGCATCACCGGCAGGAAGATCAGCAGCACCATCTCCGGGTGCAGCTCGATGTGGCGCAGTTCGGGGACGAACCCCAGCGCGACCCCCAGCAGGAGCAGGAGCAGCGGGGTCGCCATCCGCAGGCGGGGTGCCAGCACCGTGCCAGCGAAGACCGCGGCGCCCAGCGTCACGGTGATCTCGAGGCCGTTCATGGCCTGCCCTCGGTTCCTGTCGTCGGTGTGCGGGCGCTGGCGGTCAGTGCCAGGTGGAGGCGACGGTCCCGGCCGCGACCCATGCGGTGCCGTCATGGGCGAAGGAGATGCGCAGCTGGAGCGGCCACGTGCCGGTCGCGCCCCAGATGGTGGCCGCCGCGCGCGTTCGCGCGGTGACCACCGGGGCCTCCCCGGACACGTCGACCGACACGTCGACGTCCTCCACGGAGTGGTAGGTCATCTGCCCGGACCGGACGTCGGAGAGCCACTCGGCCTTCGGCTGCCGGTAGCCGGTCATGTGGACCAGCGTGAAGTCCTCGGCCAGCAGCGCGCCGAGCGCGCCGGCGTCCCCGGCGACCATCGCCTGGCACTGCGCCGCGTAGTTGGCGAGGACGGCGTCGCGGATGCCGGTGGCGGTCTCGGTGTTGCCGTTGTCCACGCTCAGGCCTCGGGGATCTCGCGGCCGAAGTTCGCGCGGGTGATGTCGGCCGGCTCCGGCCCACCGCGTACTCCGGTGTCCAGGGCGTCGATGGCGGCGAGCTGCTCGCCGGTGAGCTCGAAGTCGAAGACGTCGAAGTTCTCCGCGATGCGGGACGGGGTGACCGACTTGGGGATCACCTGGCGGCCCTGCTGCAGGTGCCAACGCAGCATGACCTGCGCGGGCGTCTTGCCGTGCGCGGCCGCGATCTTGCCGATGGTCGGGTCCTGCAGCGTGCTGCCGTGCGAGCCGTCGCGGTAGAACGTGATGCCGCCGATCGGCGACCACGCCTGGGACAGGATCCCGTGCTCGGCATCGAGGTTGAGCAGCTGGGACTGCCGGAAGTACGGGTGCACCTCGATCTGGTTCACGGCGGGAACGACGGTCGTCTCGGCCAGCAGCCGGGTGAGGTGCTCGGGCATGAAGTTGGAGACCCCGATCGCCCGAACGTCACCGGCGGCCAGCAGCTTCTCCAGCGCCTTGTAGGCACCGATGGTCAGCTCGAACTCACCCGGCAGCGGCTGGTGCAGGATGAGCAGGTCGACCTGGTTGAGTCCCAGCTTCCCGGCGCTCTTGTCGAACGCGTGCAGCGTCTTGTCGTAGCCGTAGTCGCTGATCCAGATCTTGGTCTCGACGAAGACCTCCGACCGGTCGACGTCGGAGCGCCGGAGTGCCTCGCCGACCTCCCGTTCGTTGCCGTAGGCCGCGGCGGTGTCGATGTGCCGGTAGCCGACCTCCAGCGCGGTCTGCACGGCGGTGACCGTCTCATCCGGCGGGGTCTGGAAGACGCCGAACCCGACGGGCGGGATCTGCACGCCGTTGTTCAGGGTGAAGGAAGAGCTGCTCATGACTCCAGCCTCTGCCCGCTGACGCGGGCCTGGCAGTGCCTGTCGTTCGGGGTACTGGCAGTGCCCCCCGGCCGGTGCGTACCCATCAGGCGGCCGCCCGGACGGCCGGCCGCTCATCGGCGGTCGAGCGCTGCTCACGGTGGCTGCGGGCGGCCGGCACCAAGACGACGAGGACCACGAGCAGCGCCACGGCCAGCAGCACGCTGCCGGCGGTCAGCGCGGCGCCGACGTGCTCGGCCACGGCCGCCGGGCCGGTGAGGCCGGCACCCGCGCCGGCGACCGCGGACAGCACCGCCAGCCCGAGCGCCATCCCGAGCTGGTGGGCGGTGTTGACCAGCCCGGATGCGGCCCCGGCGTCGGTTGGGGCCACCCCGGCGATGCCCGAGCTGGTCAGCGGGGCGAACGCCAGGCCCTGCCCCACACCGACCAGCACCATCGGCAGCGCGACCGAGGTCAGGTAGCCCTCGCCGAGGCCGGCGCGGCTGAGCCACGCCATGCCGACCAGGGTCAGCAGGACGCCGGCGGCGAGCAGCACGGCGTCGGGCACCCGGGTGCGCAGCCGCGGGATCGCCAGCGCGACCCCGAAGTTGACCAGCGACATCGGCAGGAAGCCGAGGCCGGCCTGCAGCGGGGTGAAGCCGAGCGCGTCCTGCAGAAGCTGGGTGGTGAAGAAGAAGAAGCCGATCATCGCGCCCATGTAGAGCGCGCGGGCGGCGTAGGCGCCGCTGCGCTCCCGGCTGGCGAACAGCCGCAGCGGCATGACCGGCTGCGCCACCCGCGCCTCTGTGACGACGAGGGCGGCCAGCAGCACCACACCGACGACGAGGGCGGCGACAACCCGGGCCGAGCCCCAGCCGGCCTCGCCGGACTCGATGATCCCGAACACCAGCGCGCCCATGCCCAGCGTCGCGCACAGCGCGCCGACGATGTCGAAGCGGCCGCGCTGCCGCGGCGTCTCGGTCAGCACCGCGCGGGCGCCGACGATCATGGCGACCGCGATGGGCACGTTGACCAGGAACGCGGCCCGCCAGGAGATGAGGTCGGTGAGCGCGCCGCCGACCAGCAGGCCCAGGCTGGCGCCGATGCCGGCGGTGGCGGCGTACCAGGCGACCGCGCGGGTGCGCGCCTCGCCCTCGAAGTAGGCGGTGATCAGCGCGAGTGACGTCGGGGCGACGATCGCGGCACCGACGCCCTGCAGCGCGCGGGCGGCGATCATCCACCAGCCCGCCGGGGCCAGCCCGATCAGCAGCGACGCGGTGCCGAAGACGGCCAGCCCGATGACGAACAGGCGGCGCCGGCCGATGAGGTCCCCGGCCCGGGCACCGAGCAGCAGCAGGCCGCCGAAGACGAGCGTGTACGCGTCCTGCACCCAGGACAGGCCGGTGGGGCTCAGGTCCAGGCCGGCGCGGATGCTGGGCAGCCCGGTGAAGATCACCGAGTTGTCGAGCAGGATCATGAAGTAGCTGATCAGGATGATGGCCAGGATCGCGGCTGGCCTGCTGTTGCGGGGCACGTGACCAGTGCACGTCGCGCTGCTCGTGCGCGGGAGTCACGGTCGTTCCGGGTACTGGCAGTGCCTCCCAGCCCCGCCGGCGCCTGCCTACCGTGGAGCCGTGAGCAAGACCGACCTGAACGCGGAGATCCGCGACTTCCTGAGCACCCGGCGCGCCCGCATCACCCCGGAGCAGGCCGGACTGCCGGCCTACGGCGGCAACCGCCGGGTGAAGGGACTGCGCCGCGAGGAGGTCGCGATGCTCGCCGGCGTCTCGGTCGACTACTACGTCCGCATGGAGCGCGGCGGCCTCGGCGGCGCCTCCGAGAGCGTGCTCAACGCCCTGGCCGACGCCCTCCGCCTGGACGAGGCGGAGCGGACCCACCTGTTCGCCCTCGCCCGGGAGAGCGCGGCGCACGGCCGGTCGCGGATGCGCACCGCCCCGACCTCCGTCCGTCCGGGGATCCAGCAGGTGCTCGACGCGATGACCGACGCGCCGGCGTGGGTGCGCAACGGCAGGCACGACATCGTCGCGATGAACCAGCTCGCCCGGGCGCTCTACTCTCCCGTGCTCGCCGAGACCCGTCGTCCCGCCAACACCACACGCTTCGTCTACCTGCACCCGGAGCAGGCCCGGGAGTTCTTCGTCGACTACGACCGCATCGCCGACGACGCCGCCGCCATGCTGCGGCTGGAGGCATCCCTCCACCCACACGACAAGGCCCTCATCGCGCTGGTCGGGGAGCTCTCCACCCAGTCGGAGACCTTCCGCCGGCGGTGGGCCTCGCACGACGTCAAGTTCCACCGCAGCGGACAGAAGCGGCTGCGCCACCCCGTCGTCGGTCAGCTCGACCTCGACTTCGAGTCGATGCCGATCTCCTCGGCGCCCGGTCTCCAGCTCAACATCTACACCGCCGCGGCCGGCACGCCGTCCGCCGACGGGCTCAAGCTCCTCGCGTCCTGGGCGGCCTCCCAGGAGAACTTGCCCACCGAGGCCGCCGCGACGCCGGCGGGCTGACTCCCAGCAGTACGCACCGCCACCGACGAACCCACGAGTCCAACCCACGACTGTCTGAACGGGTCGGCGCGAGTCGTGACGCGACGACACCAACTGGCACGCTCATCCGGTGCGAGATGGGCTTCGACCTGCACGTTCAGGTGCCTTCGACACGAACCGGCACGCAGCGGCACGAGCCGTCAACGGCCCACCGACACATGGCACCAGTGGCAGGCGGCGTAGCCGATCGAGATCAGCAGCGGGACGTCGCGCTCGCGGGCTTCGGCGAAGGCCTCCTCCCCCCACTCCCGCCAGTCGACCGGGTTGTCCGCGTGCTGCAGCAGGTAGGGGCTCGTGGCGCCGGCGAGACGGTTCGGCATGCATCTGAGCTTCCCTCACCGGCCCACGCGCGAACGAGTGCAGATCCCGGCCTCGAGGACCGACACGACCTCAGTGCGGCGGGACCGGTGTCCCCGTGCGGGCGGCCTGGACGACGTCGTCGATGGCGTGTGCCGACTGCTGCGCGCCCCGCTCCTCGTCCAGCAGGCCGCCGTGGCCGGCGTCGCCGGTGCGGTGGCTGCTGTTGGTGGACAGGGCGGCCATCCGGTCCTGGGCGGCGTTCCAGGCTGCGTCCGACCCGTGCCCGGCGGCGGTGAGGACCACCAGCGGCGTGCCGCCGAGGGTGGACAGCCCCTGGGCTTGGCCGAGCAGCGCCGGCATGGTGGCGGATTCATCCACGGTGTTGCGCCAGCGGCGGGGGCTGCCGGCGAACGCCTTGTACTGGCTCGCCGCCGGTTCGGGCAGAGCCGACCAGAAGGACGTCGGGACCAGGCGTCCGACGCCGAGGCGCGCCAAGCTGGGCAGCACGGCAACCGGGCCGGGCGGGCCGGCGTGGGATGTGCCGGCGGCGGTCCGGTAGGGGTCTGTGGCGTCGAGCAGCACCATCCCGGCGACCTGCTCGGGGTAGCGGTCGGCGTAGACCATCGCGTAGTCCCCGCCGATCGAGTGCCCGACGAGCACGTACGGGCCGTCCTCGCCGGCGCGGTCCAGCAGTGTGTGCAGGTCGGCGGCGGCCTGCAGCCCGTCCTGCGCGTGCGGTGCGCCGTCGCTCCACCCCTGCCCGGCGCGGTCGTAGGCGCAGGTCCGGCTGGTACCGGCCACGGCCGGTGCTATCCGGGCCCAGCCCGCCGAGAACCCACCCAACCCGCTCATCAGCACGACCGTGGGGCCGCCGGAGCCGGTGCAGTCCAGGTGCAGCCGGTGGCCGCCGACGTCGTAGAGCCGACCCGGCATCGCGTAGCTGCGCTGATCGGAGGCCAGGCCGACGGTTTCGACGGCGCCGCCGACGGCCGCGGCGGCCATCACGGCCACCAGGGGGTAGAGCAGCCAGCGGCCGGTGCCCGAGGCCAGGGAGCGGCGCACCCGGACACCCGCCCACACGGCGAGCGCCATCAGCAACGGCGGCCACACCCAGCCGGCGGCGGTCAGCGCCTGGTCGTCCGGAGTCGTCACCAGAAGTCCCAGCCCGACCGCCCCGAGCGCGGCAGCCGGAACCCGAGCCCACCGCTGTGGCTGGGTCGTCATCCGGGTGGACAGCACCGCCAGCATCGCCCAGCCGGCCGCGAAGCCGAGCAGGGCCGAACCGGTGATGACGGGCTCAGGGCCGCCGCCGAACACCACCACGGGGAGAACGGCCGCCAGGACCGCCCCGGTCACCAGCGACACGGCGATGATCCGTCGGATGGGGCCGCGGCGGGATCCGCGCTCGGTGGTCGACACGGCCGCGGCGGCGGTCGGTGCGGTAGCGGTCATCGTGCGGCCCTCCTGGCCGGGTGGGGTGGACGGTCGGGGTTCGGCGCGGGCGGCGGCCGAGCCGCTCGACCCGGTCGGTTCGCCAGGTGCTCAGGAGAGGAGGGGGACGCCGGCCGCGATGGCCACGGCGATGAGGCCGGCCGCGACGAAGTCGACGGCGGCGCAGAACGGCGGCCACCAGCGGGTGTTGGCCACGAACTGGGTCCGGTGCTGCCAGAGGTCCTTGAGGCCGTGGCCGACCAGCCCGGCCACGATCAGCCAGGCCGACCCGGTCACCGCCGCCGCGGCGACGACCACGAAGACCGACGCGACGACGGTCTCGACGGCGAGGACGTGCCGGCGCCCGTCGGCCACGGCGAAGCCGATGTAGACCGCGGCGATCAGCGGGAGCCCGAGGGCGTAGACGGTCGCGGAGTCCAGCCAGAAGAAGGCCAGCGGCGAGGCGGCCTGAAGGACACCGAAGACGACGCCCCACGCCACGGGTGTGCGCAGGCCACGAACGGAGCGGGCTGGGACGGCGTTGACGGTGCTGGTCATGAGGGACTCCGGCTGGGGCGGTGGTGGGCCTCGCGGTCTGCGGTCGAGGGTCGATGCGGCCGGACATCCTCGGACCGGTGATGTCGCCGGGTGTGCTCACCGGATGGCCCGGCCGGAGATGCCTGCGCGCGGGTGACGTGGGCGGCGTCGTCGGCGACGAATCCGAGCAGCGCCGAGCCGCGGGTGTGCTGCCACGGCAGGCCGAGGAAGTACAGCCCGGGCACGTCGGTCACCCCGCGGGTGTGGACGACGCGGCCGTCCCGGACCAGGCCGGGGACGTCCAACCACGAGTAGTCGGGTCGGTAGCCGGTGGCCCAGACGACGACGGCCACCTCGCAGCTGCTGCCGTCGGCGAACCGCGCGATGCGACCGGCAGCGTCGACCATCCGCGGCCGGACCCGCACGCCGGTCCGTTGCAGGCTCCGGCGGCTGCTGCCGATGAGGAACTCGCGGGTCTGCATCCGCCGGCCGAGCCGGGACTCGGCGGTGACCCGCATCAGGCCCAGTCGGGTCAGCCACCAGAACAGGTCCCGGCCGAGCAGCCGCTGCGGCAGGGCCGGGTTGGCCGAGCCGACCGACAGCTCGACCGGCCGGGTCCGGGCCAGCTCCTCCGCGATCTGGAAGCCGGAGTTGCCGCCGCCGACGACCAGCGCCGGCCCCTCGGGGAGAGCATCGGGGCTGCGGTACTCGCTGCTGTGCACCTGGGTCACCGAGCCGTCCAGCCCGGCGGCGAGCGGCGGGACGAACGGATCCTGGAACGGTCCGGTGGCCACGATGACCTGCCGGGCGGTGTAGGTCCGATCGGCGGTGTCGAGCCGGAAGCCGCCGGCCGTGCGCTGTAGCCCGGTGACCCGCGCGTTCAACTTCACCGGCAGGTCGAAGTCGGCGGCGTAGTCGCGCAGGTACTCGGCGACCGCCTCCTTGCCCGGGTAGGTGCCGACCGGACCCGGGAACGGCCGGCCGGGCAGCGCGTCGTGCTCAGCCGGGGTGAACAGCCGCAGCGACTCCCACCGCGTGCGCCACGTGTGCCCGAGTTGTTCTGCCGCCTCCAGGACGAGGAACCGCATGCCTTGCCGGCGCAGGTGCCAGGCGGCGGCGAGACCGGCCTGGCCGCCGCCGACGACGACGACGTCGAACGGCTCGACCGCGGCGGTCATCGGGTCGCCCCCCGGTCCACGGTGAAGCTGAACATCATCCCGGAGTGCATGTGCTCGGCGATGTGGCAGTGCGCCATCCACAGGCCGGGGTTGGTGACGTCGAGCAGGATGTCGACGGTCTGCCCGGTCGGGACGAGCACGGTGTCCTTCCACACCAGGTTGGGCTCGGGCGCGCCGTCCCTGCTCAGGACGAGGAAGCGACCGGCGCCGTGGATGTGGAACGGGTGGTGCATCGGATGGTCCGAGTCCATCTCGTTGACCAGCCGGATCTTGACCCGCTGCCCGGCGGTGAACCGCCAGTCGACCGGCAGCCCGTCACGGCCGGCAGTGCGGTCCAGCAACTTCCAGCGCATCGTCTCCGTGGTCGTGGCCCGGTTCGTCTCGGCCATCTCGTCCTCCCACTCGATCCCGTCGGCAGTGGCGGAACCGTGATGGTGGGCGTGCGCGTGTTCGGCGTCGTGGCCGGCACGGGCGCCGGTCGGGGGCGCCACCAGCAGCTTCATGCCGCACTTCGGGCAGCGCCCGGGCCGGTCACTGACCACCTCGGGGTGCATCGGGCAGGCGTAGGTCAGCGGCCCGGCCGCAGCGGCGGCCGCCGAGTCGTCCATCTCGGCCACGATGGCGAGGACCTTGCCCGGCGGCCCGGTCAGCCACGGGTCGAGCTGCTCCCGCTCGGCGGTCAGTTCCGGCGCGGTGCGCAGCATCTCGAACCGATCGCTCAGCGGCGGCTCGGCTACCTGACCGCTGACGGTGATCGTCGCCAGCCGGTAGGTCCGGTTCGGCGTGTGGTGCTCCAGCGCGTACTCGTCCGCCCGGTCGAACAGCACGTCCACCACGGCCCGCTCGGAGGGCGCCAGCACCACGTCGGCGACGAACTCCTCATGCTCCATCCGGCCGCTGTCCCCGCCGACCAGCTTCATCCGGGCCCGGGGCACGTCGACCTTGAAGACGCGGCTGTTGGCGGTGTTGGTCAGCCACAGCCGAACGACCTCGCCGGTCCGCGCGGTGAACGCCGGAGCGGTCTCGCCGCCGGTGAGCATCACGTTGCCGTAGCGGCCCATCGCCGCGTAGTTGGTCTCGGTGCGGCTGAACGGGGCGATCACGCCGTCCTCGAGCAGCAGGTCGTCGAGGGTCAGCACGACGTCGCGGTGCGCCGGTGGCCAGTAGTCCGGCTCGGTCGGCTCGACCAGGATGCTGCCGTAGAGGCCCAGCTCCTGGGTGACGTCCTCGCGGATGTGCGGGTGGTACCAGTACAGGCCCGGGTCGGGGAACTGGACGCGATAGGTGAACTCCCCGGCCGGCGGGATCGGCGCCTGGGTCTCGTGCGGTACACCGTCGAAGCGGTTCTCCAGGCGTAGCCCGTGCCAGTGCACGGTGGTGTCGAGGTCGGTGTCGTTGCTGACGTGCACGACGACCTCGGAGCCCTGGCGCACCTTCAGCGTGGGGCCGGGGATCGAGCCGTTGTAGCCGAGCATGCGCACCGTGGCATCGCCCAGCCGTTTGGCGACCGGGCCGGGCCGCAGCTGGAGCTCGTCGCCCTCGTCGAGCTCGAGCACCTCCGGCCGGCTGGCCTCGGGCAGGTCGGTGATGTCGGTGGAGAAGAAGGCGGTGTCCACGGGAGGACCTCCCATTCGGGTGGGTGAGGGCTGCGGGGTGTCGTCGAGCGAGTCGGCGGCATAGCCGGCGACGGCGAGGGCCGCGATGAGAGCGGCGGGGGCGGCCGAGCCGCTGACCTGCACCGTCTGCGTGGCCAGGTCCGCCTGGAGGGCCCGCACACCGGGGACGTCGCTGATCCGGGCGCTGACCGCCCGCACGTCCCGCCGGGAGCGCATCCCCGGTACGCGGACCACGATCACGGCGCCTCCTCGTACAGGTCGGTCGGCTCCACCGTGGCGCCGGGCGCTGTCCGCGCGCTGTCCGCTCGCTGACCACGGCGATCCGGCGTCCGGTGCACGAGCTCGTTGTGCCGGCCGGGCCGCGCGGCCGAGAATCGCGGACTTCGGCGAGACGAACTCGTCCCTGGAGGCCGGCCATGCAGATCCGCGTCCTCGGGCCGGTCGAGGTCCTCGTCGACGGGCATGCTCGCCGGCTGCCTGGAGCCGGGGAGCGGGAACTGCTCGCGGTGCTGGCGCTCGCCGCCGGTCGCGTCGTCCCCGTGCCGGCCCTGATCGATGCGCTGTGGGGTGAGCAGCTGCCGGGTAATCCCGGCAATGCGTTGCAGGTGCGGGTGTCCAAGCTGCGCCGCGTCCTGACGGCCGCGGGCCTCGACGACGTGCTCCTCACCCGCCCGCCCGGCTACCTGCTCGACGTCGATCCGCGGTCCGTGGACGCGCTGCGCTTCGCCGATCTGGTCGCCGCGGCCCGGGCGGCCGTCGGCATCGACCCGGAGACGTCCGCCCGCCGCTACCGGGAGGCCCTGGCGTCGTGGCGGGGAAGCCCGCTGGCGGAGTTCGCCGGGACGAGGTGGGCCGGGCCGGAGGCGGCCCGGCTGACCCAGCTGCAGCTGGCGGCCCGGATGGAGCTCGTCGACCTGGAGCTGGCCGCGGGGCGGCACACCGACGTGCTCGGCGAGCTCGAGGCGCTCACCGCTGCCCATCCGCTCCACGAGCCGCTGCACGGCCGCCTGATGCTGGCGCTCTACCGCGCCGGCCGACAGGCCGACGCGCTGGCCGCCTACCAGCAGGCCCGTGCGGTGCTCGATGCCGAACTCGGTCTCACGCCCGGCGCGGAGCTGCGTGCTCTGCAGGAGGCGATCCTGCGCCAGGACCCCGATCTGCGGCCTCCCGCCCGGGCCGCAGCACCGGTCGAATCCCCGCCGTCAGCGCCGTCTCCGAGGCAAGCGGGGCGGCGACTGCCTCCCCGGCTGACGTCGTTCCTCGGCCGCGACGCGGACCTGCACCGGGTCAGCGAGCTGCTCGGCACCGCGCGGCTGGTCACCGTCACCGGCCCCGGCGGCGTCGGGAAGACCAGCCTCGCGCTGGAGGCCGCACGGGCCGCCGCCGACCGCTTCCACGACGGGGTCGCGTTCGTGCGGCTGGCCGGTGTCACTGATCCGGTCCAGGTTCCGCAGGCCGTGCTGGCCGCGCTGGAGATCCGGGACGTGGCCACGGCCACCGCGGAGGACCAGCTGCTCGGCCACCTGCGTGACCGCTCCCTCCTGCTCGTGCTCGACAACTGCGAACACCTCGCCGACGCCTGCGCGCTGCTCGCGGAGCAGTTGCTCGAGTCCTGCCCGCGTGTGCGGCTGTTGGCCACCAGCCGCGAGCCGCTCGCCGCCCGCGGGGAGGTCCAGAGCGCGGTCGATCCGCTGCCCGTCCCACTCCCGACGGCCGACGCGGCGGAGCTGACCGGGAGCGCCTCCGTCCGGCTCTTCCTCGACCGGGCGAGCGGCGTCCTGCCGGACTTCGAGCTCAGCGAGGCGAACCACTCCGCGGTCGCCGACGTCTGCCGGCACCTCGACGGCATGCCACTGGCCATCGAGCTCGCCGCCGCCCGCGTCGCGGCCCTGCCGCTCGCCGAGCTGGCCCGGCGGATGGGCGACCGCTTCGCGCTGCTGACCACCGGCCCGCGCACCGCGGAGGCCCGGCAGCGCACGCTGCGAGCCACCGTCGACTGGAGCTACCAGCTGCTGACCGACCCCGAGCGGGTGCTGCTGCAACGGCTGTCGGTGTTCCGGGGCAGCTGGACGCTCGACGCCGTGCAGGCCGTCGCCGGCGGCGAGCCGCTGGACCCTGCGGCTGTCGTGGACCTGCTCGGCCGGCTGGTCGACCGGTCGCTGGTCGTGGTCGACCGCACCGGCGTCCGCTACCACCTGCTGGAGACCATCCGGGAGTACGCCGCCGAGCGCCTGGCCGGATCCGGCGAAGCCCACCGGATCGCCCAGGCGCACGCCGGCTACCTCACCGACCTGGCCGAGCGGGCCGAGACGGAGCTGCGCGGCGACGGGCAGGCGCGGTGGCTCCCGCGGCTCGCGCTCGAGCGGAACGACATCGACGCCGCGCTGGCCTGGTGCACCGCGCACGCCCCCGATGAGCCGGACACCGGGCTGCGGCTGGTCGCCCCGCTGGGCTGGTACTGGTACTTCGCGACCCACCCGGACGGCGGCCGACGCGTCGCCGCGATGCTCGGCGCGGCATCCGGTGGCTCACCTGCGGCGCGGGCGCGGGCGCTGCAGGCGCTGGCCGTCGCCGGCCGGCCCGGCGCCTGCATCGTCCACCCCGACCCCGACTGCGCCACCGCGGCCGCGCAGAGCCGGGAGCTGTTCGCCGACCTCGGGGAGGAGTTCCGCGCCGCGCTGTCGGACACCCTGCTCGCCGTCGAGGCCATCGGCAGCGGCGCCGCGGCCGAGGCCTTCGCGCTCCTCGAGCGGGCCGACCGGCAGTTCGCCCGGGACGGCGACGCCTGGTGCGCCGCGCTGGCGGACTTCGTCCGTCTGGAGCTGCACGCCGGCACCGGCGACCTGGACGAGGCCACCGCCGTCGGTTCCCGGGCGCTGCTGGCCTTCCGCGCGCTCGGCGACCAGTGGGGAGTGTCAGCCATCCAGTTCCACCTCGGCATGGCCCTGCATCGCGCCGGCCGACTGGCGGAGGCGCTGGGCATGTACGAGGGCGCGCTCGCCAGCGTCCGTGATGTCGGCCCCGCGAACACCGTCCAGTACGCCCTGGCCGGCGCCGGGCACGTCACCCTGCTGCTCGGCGACGCCGACCGGGCCGCCGCGCTGTTCGCCGAGTCGCACGCCGTCGCCCGGCAGCTCGGCGCCGAGGGCAATCCGCGGGCTGCTGTGGGCGACGGGCTGCTCGCCCGCGAACGCGGCGACCTGGAGGCAGCGCGGCAGCGTTTCACCTTTGCGCAGCACCTGCTGGCCGGGCTGACCGAGCCGGAGTGGACCGCCGCCGCCCTGGTCGGCCTGGGTCACGTCGCCGAGGCCGACGGTGACCTCGCCAGCGCGGAGTTCTTCCACCGCCAGGCGTGGCGGACCGCGCCCGGGCACGCCGCCGCGCTGGAGGCACTGGCCTGCGTGTCCGTGGCCCGCGGCGACAGCACCGAGGCGGCGCGCTTGCTCGGCGCGGCCGAGGCCTGGCGCCGGCGGCGGCACCGGCCCGCCAACCGGCTGGACCGCGCCGACGCCGAGCGCGCCCTGCACGCCGCCCGCGCCGTCCTGGGCGGCGGGGAGTTCGACGAGGTCTACCGCGCCGGCGCGGCCCGGCCCGAAGCCGTCCTCGGCGACGCCGACCAGGTGCCCGCACGGCGCTGACCACCCCCGGGGGCGGCGGACTCCGACGACCTGCTCCCCTGCCCCGTGACGGCCCCGCAGCTCCAGGCCTCCGGTTCGGGGAGCAAGGCCTCCGCCGGGCGGGACCTTCGGTCGGTGCCCCGCCGGCGAGAGCGGCGCAGTCTCGAGAACGACCGCCGGCCCGGGATCGGCGGGGCACGGGAGCTGAGGCGATGGGCTGGTACGGCTGGAACCACATGAGCGGCTGGGGCTGGTTGGGGATGACCTCCGGCAGCGTGCTGGTCCTCGCGCTGCTCGCTCTCGGCGTCGTGCTGCTCGTCCGGGCACAGCGCCCGCCGGCCGAGCCGCGGTCGGCGGATCAGATCCTCGCCGAACGGTTCGCCCGGGGCGAGATCGACGAGGAGGAGTACCGGCGCCGGCGTGCAGCCCTCACGGAGCAGTCCACACCCTGAGGCAGCCCGGGGTCGTTCACCGCCGTCCTCGGGGCTACGCCTCCTCGGGCTCGCGCTCCTTGCGGCGCAGCAGCCACGACGTCACCCCGAGCAGGAGCACCAGCACACCGAGGACGCCGATCTCCGCGAGCCGCTGTGTGAACTCGTCGCCGCGCCCGATGACGCCGGCCGCCTCGACCGAGAGGACGACGATCTCCTTGATCGAGGCGATGATGCCGACGATGAGGAAGGGCTCGGCGACCAGCTCCCGCCGCTCCACCGTGGCGCGGACGGCGAAGAGCAGCTCGACGAAGATGAAGACGAGCAGCAGGATGTCGAGCGCCTCGAGCAGCGGCGCCTGCGAGAAGTCCGACAGCATGCCCAGCGTCGTCCGCGCCGCCAGCACCAGCAGGGCCAGCGCTCCCGCGAGCAGCAGGACGGCGATACCGGCGTAGACGACGTTCTCGGCGACCTCCAGGGCCCGCGTGCCTGCCCGCCCGAAGCCGGGCGGCGGTAGTCGCTTCTCCGGATCGTCGCGCCCGCGCTGGCCCACGGTGTGGATCTTCGTGCACCGGCGGTGCTGTGCGCGCGCCGGGCGCCGGCCGTCACCGACGGTGAGGCCCCGGTCGCCCTAGCGCGCGACAGGCAGGAGGGCAAGCAGCCACGCCGTAATCACTATCAGGAGATGCCAAGGGAATGCTCAGCAGTTCGTGATCTCGGTAACAACCTGCCTATATCCACGAGGAACGTGTCGGCGGATTCTGACGGCGGCGCCAACCACAGGAGGTCCGCCATGAGAACCCCTCTCCGCCTTCTCGTTCTCAGTCTGACGAGCGTGCTGGCCGCGCTCGCCCTCACCGTCCCCGCCCAGGCCGCCACGGACCCGTACTGCGGCATCACGTGGGGATCCCTCGACAAGAGCCGCTCCGCCGGTGGCGGGGGCTTCGTCGACGACGTCCGCGCGGGCCGGCACGCCTGCTACGACCGCCTGGTCATCGACGTCCACGGCACCCGCAGCTACGGCACCTGGCACGCGGGCTACGTCGACGAGGTGCTGGCCGACCCGTCCGGCCTGCCCGTGCCGCTGCGCGGCGGCGCGTTCCTGCAGATCTCCCTGCGCGCACCGACGTACACGCCCAGCGGCACGCTCACCTACGCCCCGGCCGACGACCGGCACCTGGTGAACGTCGCCGGCTTCCGCACCTTCCGCCAGGTCGCCCTCACCGGCTCGTTCGAGGGCGTGACGACCATCGCGCTGGGCGTGCGCGCCCGCCTGCCGTTCCGCGTGGTCGCGCTCACGGGCATCCCCGGCACGGCGAACGGCACCCGCGTCGTCCTCGACGTGGCGCACCACTGGTAACGCACTCCGACGGCGTCCCCGGGCTCGGTCCCGGGGACGCCTCCCCGGCGCACCCGCCGCGCCGACCCCCTCCTCCCTCCGCCTCCAGGAGCACACCGTGTCATCGATCAGCACCCGCCTCCGACTCCTCGTCGTGGCGCTGGCGACCCTGGCCGGGCTCGCCGTCGTCGCCCCCGCCCAGGCCGCCGCCCCGTACTGCGGCATCACCTGGGGCTCGCTGGCCAGGTCAACCGGCAGCTTCACCGACGCCGACATGGTCCACGGCGTCCGCGCGGGCCGGCACGCCTGCTACGACCGCCTGGTCATCGACCTGCGCGGCGAGGACACCAGGTTCAGTTCCTACGACGTCCGCTACGTCCGCGCCGTCACCGCCGACGGGTCGGGCGCCGTCGTCCCGCTGCGCGGCGGCGCCTTCCTGCAGGTGACGGTGGGCGCGCCGTCCTACGACGGCGACGGCCACCCGACCTTCGCCCCCGCGAACCGCCGCGAGGTGGTGCCGGTCGGCGGGTTCCGCACGTTCCGCCAGGTCGCCTGGGCCGGCTCCTTCGAGGGACGGACCGACTTCGGCCTCGGCGTCCGGGCCCGGCTGCCGTTCCGCGCCTTCGTCCTCCCCGGGGTGCCGCAGTCGGACGCCGGCCCACGCCTGGTCATCGACGTCGCGCACGCCTGGTAGGCCCGTTCCCCCGACGGCCGGTCACCCCTCGCGAGTGGCCGGCCGTCGACCGGTCAGCCCCGCGCGTCGGGGTCGGCCGGCCGGTCGTCCCGCGGCGGCTCGATCGCCCGCGGCGCCCGGCGCAGCGTGTCGAGCAGGTCCTGGCCCGGCTCCGGTCGCTCCTCGAACAGCTCCGCCGCGTCGTCCGGGACGACGACCTCCGGCCGGTCGAAGCTCGCCGGCACCCGCTTGAGGTGCCGGCTCATCGACTTGACGAGGAAGACCACGGCGATCAGCAGCAGCACGATGAGCAGCAGGCCCAGCGGACCGGCCTTGCCGACGTCCTCGGGCAGTTGCTTGTCGGCGGCGACGATGACCAGGTTCATCGCACTCCCACCTCGCTGCGGATCCCGGCGAACAGATCGTCCTCCGGCACCGGGGCGTCGACCAGGGACCGGGCCAGCTCGTAGTCCTCGGTCGGCCAGACCTGCTGCTGGACCTCCATCGGGCAGGCGAACCAGCGGCCGGTCGGGTCGATCTGGGTGGCGTGCGCGATGAGCGCCTCGTCGCGGACCGGGAAGTACTCGGCGCACGGCACGCGGGTGGTCACGCGGTGGGACACGTCGCGGGCCGGGTCCCAGTTCGCCAGCCACTCCTCGTACGGCGACTCCGCGCCGCTGGCGAGGATCGCCTCGTGCAGCGCCCGCGTGCGGTCGAGGGTGAAGCTCATGTGGTAGTAGAGCTTGCTCGGCTGCCAGGGCTCGCCCAGCTCGGGATAGCGGTCGGGATCGCCCGCGGCCTCGAAGGCGTGCACCGAGATCTCGTGGGTCCTGATGTGGTCCGGGTGCGGGTAACCGCCGCGCTCGTCGTAGGTCGTGATCACCTGCGGCCGGAACCGGCGGATCAGCGCGACCAGCGGCGCGGCCGCCTCCTCGAGCGGCACGAGGGCGAAGCAGCCCTCCGGCAGCGGCGGCAACGGGTCGCCCTCGGGCAGGCCGGAGTCGACGAAGCCGAGGAACTCCTGCTCGATGCCGAGGATCTCGCGGGCCCGCGCCATCTCCTCGACCCGGATCTGCGGGAGCCGCTCCCACACCTCGGGGCGGTCCATGGCCGGGTTGAGCACCGAGCCGCGCTCGCCGCCGGTGCAGGTCGCCACCAGCACGCGCGCGCCCTCGGCCACGTACTTGGCCATGGTGGCGGCGCCCTTGCTGGACTCGTCGTCGGGATGGGCGTGGACGGCGAGCAGGCGCAGCTGGTCGGGCGAGGTCACCCCGGCATTGTCCCCCGCCGCCGCGAGCGGGCGGCGGACCCCGCGCGGAGCCCGGCGGCCGCCGGCGCGCAAACCCCCTGTTCGAGTGCTCCGCCAGGGTGAAAGGTGGTACTCGTCACGGGTCGATCCGGTACGGTTCCGCATTCCACGGGTCGGGTCAGGACCGTGCATCCGACCGGATGACGGTGTTAGCTTGACCCGGATCGAACTTGAGGCCGTTCCCTTCGGGGGGCGGCTTCCCGACTTTCAGGAGTACCCCCACGTGTCCACCACTGACGAGCAGGACCAGGGCGTCTGGCTGACGCAGGAGGCCCACGACCGGCTGAAGGCCGAGCTCGACGAGTTGGTGGCCGCCCGCCCGGCCATGGCCGCGGAGATCAACGCCCGACGCGAGGAGGGCGATCTCCGGGAGAACGGCGGGTACCACGCCGCCAAGGACGAGCAGGGCAAGCAGGAGGCGCGCATCCGCCAGCTCACCGACCTGCTGCGCAAGGCCAAGGTCGGGAACGCGCCGACGACGGCCGACAAGGCGGTGACCGGCACCGTCATCACCATCCGGTTCCAGGGCGACGACGAGACCGAGAAGTTCCTGCTCGGCTCGCGCGAGATCGCCGGGACGACGGGCCTGACCGTCTACTCGCCCGAGTCGGCGCTCGGCTCGGCCATCCTGGGCGCCAAGCCGGGGGCGACGGTGACCTACCAGGCGCCGAACGGCCGCGACATCACCGTCGACGTCGTCGCCGTCGAGCCGTTCGTCCCCTGACGGGCAGGCGGGTGACCGGCATGGCCGGGCACGTCCGCTCGCGCCGGGCCGAGAACACCGCGTTCGTCTGCGGCCACTGCGCCGCGGACGTGCCGGCCAACACCGACGGGCACTACCGCAACCACTGCCCGTTCTGCCTGTGGTCGCGGCACGTCGACGACCTGCCCGGTGACCGCGCCAGCGAGTGCCGGGCGCTGATGGAGCCGATCGGGCTGGTCGAGAAGTCGGGCAAGGGCTGGCAGGTGGTGCACCGCTGCACGGCGTGCGGCCACCGCCAACCCAACCGGCTCGTCCGGGACGGCGACGCCCCCGACGACCTCGACCTGGTGCTGCAACTGCCCTGGTTGTAGGCCGCGGCGGCGGCTCT
Organism: Geodermatophilus sp. SMS 5-13; assembly: GCF_059428245.1. Lineage (NCBI taxonomy): Bacteria > Bacillati > Actinomycetota > Actinomycetes > Geodermatophilales > Geodermatophilaceae > Geodermatophilus > Geodermatophilus sp. SMS 5-13. The sequence continues at coordinate 718,651 of NZ_CP165729.1, read as the reverse complement.
TGCCGTGATCTGCTCGCTTTCCAGGTCATGCAACACCGCAGGAGCACGTGAACGACCGCAGGAGCGGTGCCGAGCCCGCCGTCAGGCGACGGGGGCCAGTCCTCGTCTCCGCAGCAGGGGCGCGGGGTCGGCGTCGCGGCCGCGGACGGCGCGGAACGCGGCCAGCGGGTCCACCGAGCCGCCTCGGGAGAGCAGCCGCTCGCGGAAGGTGTCGCCGTTCTCGCGGCGCAGCCCGCCGTTCTCCTTGAACCACTCGACGGTGTCGGCGTCGAGCACCTCCGACCAGATGTAGCTGTAGTACCCGGCCGCGTAGCCCCCGGCGAAGATGTGCTGGAAGTACGTCGTCCGGTATCGCGGCGGCACGAGGTCGGAGGCGACGCCGGCCTTCTCCAGCGCGGCGCGTTCGAACTCGATCGGGTCGCCGATCTCGGTCTCCGGGGTGATCCGGTGCCAGGCCTGGTCGAGCAGCGTGGCGGCCAGGTACTCCAGGGTCGCGAAGCCCTCGCCCCACAGCGACGCCGCCTCGATGGCCTCGACCACGCTCGCCGGCAGCGGCTCCCCCGTCTCGACGTGGCGGGCGTAGTGGGCCAGCACCTGCGGCCAGCGCGCCCACATCTCGTTGACCTGGCTCGGGTACTCGACGAAGTCGCGCGGCACGCTGGTGCCGGCGAACCGCGGATAGGTCACCGCCGAGGACAGCCCGTGCAGCGCGTGGCCGAACTCGTGGAAGAGCGTGTTCACCTCGTCGAGGGTGAGCAGGGTGGGCTGGCCGGCCGCGGCCTTGGTGACGTTCAGGTTGTTCAGCACCACCGGCCGGGTGCCGAGCAGCCGCGACTGCGTGACGAAGGAACTCATCCAGGCGCCGCCACGCTTGCCCTCGCGGGCGAAGAAGTCGCCGAGGTACAGGCCGACCGCGGCGCCGTCGGCGTCGGTGACCTCCCAGACCCGGACGTCGGGGTGGTAGCCGGCCAGCTCGGGCCGCGGCGTGAACCGGTAGCCGTAGAGCCATTCCGCGGCGGCGAAGACACCGTCGACGAGCACCCGGTCCAGCTCGAAGTACGGCCGCAGCGCCGTAGTGTCGACGGCGTAGCGCTCGGCGCGCACCTGCTCGCTGTAGAACGCCCAGTCCCAGGCGGCCAGCTCGACGCCGTCGCGCGCGGCCGCCTCGGCCAGCGCCTCGGCCTCCGCCTCCGCGTTGGCGACCGACGGGCCGACCATCGACGTCAGCATGGTGTCGACCGCCTCGACCGTCTTCGCGGTCTGGTCGGCGACGACCAGGTCGGCGTGGGTGTCGAAGCCGAGCAGCCGGGCCCGCTCGGCCCGCAGCCGGGCCATCTGCGCGGCCACCGGCCGGTTGTCGTGCTCGCCGGAGGACGCCCGGGACACCGAGGCCTCGAATACCCGGCGGCGCAGCTCGCGGTTGCGCAGCTTGGCCAGCACCGGCTGGCCGGTGGGCAGCAGGAGGGTCAGCAGGTAGCCGTCCTGCCCGCGGTCGGCGGCGGCCCCCGCGGCGGCGGCGACCTCCTCGTCGTCCAGGCCGTCGAGCTCGGCGGCGTCCTCGACCCGCACGGCCGCGGCCTCGGTGGCGATCTGCAGGTTCTGACCGAACGTGGTCGACAGCGCGGACAGCTCCTGGTTGAGCTCGGTCAGCCGCGCCCGCCCGGCCTCGTCCAGCTGCGCGCCGGAGAGGACGAAGTCGAGGTGGTAGCGCTCGACAAGGCGGACCGCCTCGTCGTCCAGCCCTGCCTCGTGCCGCTGGGCGTGCACCGCGTCGATCCGGGCGAACAGCGCCGGGTCCAGCCGCAGCGCGTCGTTGTGCGCGGCCTCCAGCGGCGCGAGCTCACGCTCGATCTCCCGCAGCCGCGGCGTGGACAGCGACGAGGCGAGGTTGCCGAAGACCAGGGCGGCCCGGGTCAGCAGCTCACCGGACCGCTCCAGCGCGACGACGGTGTTCTCGAAGGACGGCGGCGCGTCGGAACCGACGATCGCGGCCACCTCCGCCCGCTGCGCGGCCATGCCGGCCAACAGCGCCTCTCGGCAGTGCTCCAGGGAGATGTCGGCGAACGGAGGGAGCCGGAACGGCAGGGACGACGGTGCGGCCAGCGGGTTGTCGGCGGGGAGGGCCGGCGCGGCGGTGGCGGAATGGGAGGCGCTCATCGGCGCCCATCCTCCGCCTCGGCGGCCTCACGGGTGCGCGGACCCCACCGGATCGCCGACACTGCCCCCCGTGCGGACCTACGCCGACGCCGTCGCCGGCCGGGTGCGCGACGTCCTCGGTCCGCGGCTGGTCGGCGTGTGGCTGGTCGGCTCCGCGGCCCTGGGCGACTTCGACCCGCGACGAAGCGACATCGACATCCAGGCAGTGGCCGACGGGCCGCTGCCGCTCGCCGAGCGCCGGGACCTGGCCGCGCGGCTGGCGCACGCGGCCCTGCCCGTTCCGGCCCGCGGACTGGAGTTCGTCCTGTACGCGGCCGGCGAACTGGCCGCCGAGGGCGGACCGCGCTTCCAGCTCAACCTCAACACCGGCCCGCGGATGGACGCACACGTGGCCTACGACGCCGCCGTGGACCCCGGTTTCTGGTTCACCATCGACGTCGACATCGCGCGCAACACGGCGGTGCCCCTGCTCGGGCCGCCGGCCGCCGACGTCTTCCCCGACCTGCCGCGGGAGCTGGTGGCGACCGCCGTCCTGCAGGGCCTGGACTGGTGGTCGGAGCACTCGGGAACCCCGACGCAGACGCTGCTCTCCGCCTGCCGCTCGTGGGCGTGGGCCACCGACGGCCGCTGGCGGTCCAAGAGCGACAGCGCCCGCTGGGCGATCGCCCGGCTGCCGGAGCCGGCCGGCGTCGAGGCGGCCCTGCGCCACCGTGCCGGTGAGGGCGCGCCACCCCCGAGCCGCGACGACGTCGAGACGGTCGTCGCCGCGGCCCGGGCGGCGCTTCAGCGGCTGGCTGTGCGCTGGTAGATCCGCACCGACAGCGGCACGAAGATCGCCAGCAGCAGCGCCATCCAGATGATCGTGTAGGTCACCGGGTGCTGCATCGGCCAGGCATCGGAGGTCTCCAGCCCCGGCGCGGTGTTGCCGAACAGCTCCCGCGTGGACTGCACGACCGCCGAGACCGGGTTCCAGTCGGCGAACGTCTTCAGCACCGGCGGGAAGTTGTTGGTCGGCACGAAGGTGTTGGCGATGAACGTCAGCGGGAAGATCACGATGAAGCTGGCGTTGTTCACCACCTCCGGCGTCCGGACCAGCAACCCGACCGTCGCCATCAGCCAGCTCATCGCGTAGGCGAACAGCAGCAGGAGCAGGAACCCGAGGGCCGCCTCCGGCACCGAGGAGTGGATCCGCCAGCCGACGATCAGTCCGGTGATCACCATGACGACGATCGAGACGGCGTTGAGCCCCACGTCGGCGCCGGTGCGGCCGACCAGCACCGCGGAGCGCGCCATCGGCAGCGACCGGAACCGGTCGATCAGCCCCTTCTGCAGGTCCTCGGCGAGGCTGTAGCCGGTGATCGTCGACCCGAAGATCACCGTCTGGGCCAGGATGCCCGGCAGCAGGAACTCGGCGTAGGAGATGCCCTGGAGCGGGATCGCGCTGCCGAAGACGTAGACGAACAGCAGCACGAACATGATCGGCGACAGCGTCGCGAAGACGAGCAGGTCGGGGACCCGCTTGACCTTGATCAGGTTGCGGCGGGTGATGGTCAGCCCATCGGAGACGGCCACGCCGAGGGAGGTCATCGCGCTGTTCCTTCCATGCCGACAGGTTCGGGTCGCGCCCCCCGGTCGCCGGCGCCGTCCTCGGCGGCGTGCCCGGTCAGGGTCAGGAAGACGTCGTCGAGGTCCGGACGGCGCAGCCCGACGTCGACCAGCTCGGCGTCGCTGCCCTCCAGCAGCCGCAGCGCCGCGGCGAGCACCTCGGCCCCGCCGCGCACCGGCAGGGTCAGCCGCCGGATCTGCTCGTCGATCTGCGGCTCGTCGACCCCCAGCGGCCGCAGCCGCTCGGCGACGTCGGGCAGCATCGCGGCACTGGTCACGGTGAACTCCAGCCGCTGACCGCCGACCTGCGCCTTGAGCTCGTCGGCGGTGCCGCGCGCGATGACGCGGCCGTGGTCGATGACCACCATGCGGTCGGCGAGCCGGTCGGCCTCCTCGAGGTACTGCGTGGTGAGCAGGATCGTCGTCCCGCCGTCGGCGAGGTCGGCGATGAACTCCCACATCGCGAGCCGGCTGCGCGGGTCGAGGCCGGTCGTCGGCTCGTCGAGGAAGAGCACCCGGGGACGGGCGATGAGCGAGGCGGCGATGTCCAGCCGCCGCCGCATGCCGCCCGAGTAGGTCTTGGCGGTGCGGTTCGCCGCGTCGGTGAGGTCGAAGCGCTCGAGCAGCTCCCCGGCCCGCTTCCGGGCCTCCCGCTTCGGCAGCCGGTAGAGCCGGCCGACCATCTCCAGGTTCTCCTGGCCGGTGAGGTACTCGTCGACCGCGGCGTACTGGCCGGTCAGCCCGATGGCGGCGCGCACCCGGTCGGCGTCGCGCACCACGTCCAGCCCCGTCACCTCCGCGCGCCCGGCGTCCGCGGTCAGCAGGGTGGTCAGGATGCGCACCACGGTGGTCTTGCCGGCCCCGTTCGGGCCCAGCAGGCCGAGGACGCTGCCCTCGGCGACGGTCAGGCTCACGCCGTCCAGTGCTGTCGTGTCGCCGAACCGCTTGACCAGGCCGTCGACGACGATCGCGTCGGTCATGACGTGCACGCTAGGGCCGAGGGGTGACGGTTTCCGACCGCATGTCGCCAGGGGCGTATCGCCAGATCCATGCCCTCAACGACCGCGCGGGACCGGCGAACTCATCGCCGCTCACTCCGGGGTCGGCGCGTAGCCGGCGCGCACCAGCGCCGCGGTCACCTCCGCGGCGTGGTCCGGCCCGCGCGTCTCCAGGACGACGAAGACCTCCACCTCGCCGACGTGCAGGCGCGCCCCGGTGCGCTCGTGCTCCACCTCGAGCACGTTGGCGCCGACGGCGGCCAGCTCGCTCAGCACCGCGGCCAGCGACCCCGGCCGGTCGGGCACCCGCAGCCGCAGGGAGAGGTAGCGCCCGGCCGCGGCCATGCCGTGCTGCACGACCTTGAGCAGGAGCACCGGGTCGATGTTGCCGCCGGAGATCACCGCGGTCACCGGTGGCGCGAAGGCCGTCGGATCGGCCAGGACGGCGGCGACCGCGGCCACCCCGGCCGGCTCGACGACCAGCTTGGCCCGCTCCAGGCAGAACAGCAGCGCGCGGGAGAGGTCCTCCTCGCTCACCGTGCGCACCTCGTCGACCAGGTCGCGGACGTGGGCGAAGGTCAGCTCGCCCGGCGCCGGGACGGCGATGCCGTCGGCCATGGTCGCCATCGACGACAGCGCCACCGGCCGGCCGGCGGCCAGCGAACCGGGGAACGCCGCGGCGCCCTCGGCCTGCACCGCCACCACCCGGACGTCGGGACGGCGGCTCTTCACCGCGGCCGCGATGCCGGACACCACTCCCCCGCCGCCGGCGCCGACGACCACCGTCGCCACGTCGGGGCACTGCTCGACGACCTCCAGGCCGACGGTGCCCTGACCGGCGATGACGTCCGCGTGCTCGAAGGGGTGGATGAACACCGCCCCGGTCCGCTCGGCGTGCTCGGCGGCGGCGACCAGCGGCTCGGCCAGTGTCTGCCCGAGCAGGTGGATCTCCGCCCCGTAGGACTTCGTCGCCGCGACCTTCGGCAGCGGCGCGGTCTCCGGCATGAACACCGTCGCCCGGGCGCCGAGCAGCTTCGCGGCCAGCGCCACGCCCTGGGCGTGGTTGCCGGCGCTGGCCGCGACGACGCCGCGGGCTCGCTCGTCGGCCGTCAGCCGGGCGATCCGGGTGTAGGCGCCGCGGATCTTGAACGAGCCGGTGCGCTGCAGGTTCTCGCACTTGAGCCAGACGGGGCCGCCGACGCGCTCGGCCAGCCCGCGCGAGTGCTCGAGCGGTGTCCGGCGGACGACCCCCTCGAGCAGCGCGGCCGCGGCCTCGACGTCGGCACCGCTGACCAGGGGGACCTCGGCAGTCGACACGCCGCCGATCCTCGCATCGACCGCGCGGCGGACCGGTGACCGGAGACACCTCCGGGTCGTACCGTGGCTGAGGTGACGGACCCCGTGCTGCAGCCGGCCACCTCTTCCCCCGCACCCACGACTCTCGGCGACCTCCGCGACAGCGGTGCCACCTACCGCACGGTCAAGGCCGAGATCCGCGCCAACCTGCTCGCCCGCCTGGGCGACGGCACGCCGAGCCTGCCGGGGATCGTCGGGTTCGAGGACACCGTCGTCCCCGAGATCGAGCGGGCTCTGATCGCCGGTCACGACGTCGTCCTGCTGGGTGAGCGCGGCCAGGGCAAGACCCGGCTGATCCGCACCCTCGTCGGCCTGCTCGACGAGTGGACGCCGGTCCTCCTCGGCAGCGAGCTCAACGAGCACCCCCTGCACCCGGTCTCGGTGTGGGGGCGCCGGCAGATCGCCGAGCACGGCGACGCCACCCCCGTCGGCTGGCTGCACCGCAGCGACCGGTTCGGCGAGAAGCTGGCCACGCCCGACACGAGCGTCGGCGACCTGATCGGCGACGTCGACCCGATCAAGGTCGCGGAGGGCCGCACGCTGGGCGACCCGGAGACCGTCCACTACGGCCTGGTGCCGCGCACCAACCGCGGCATCTTCAGCGTCAACGAGCTGCCCGACCTCGCCGAGCGGATCCAGGTCGCGCTGCTCAACGTGCTGGAGGAGCGCGACATCCAGATCCGCGGCTACCGGGTGCGGCTGCCGCTGGACCTGCTGCTCGTGGCCAGCTCCAACCCGGAGGACTACACCAACCGCGGGCGGATCATCACCCCGCTCAAGGACCGCTTCGGCGCCGAGGTGCGCACCCACTACCCGATCGAGCTCGCCGACGAGATCCGCCTGCTGCACCAGGAGGCGCTGGTGTCCTGGGGGACGACGCAGCTCGACACCCCGATCATCCCCGAGCACCTGGCCGAGATCGTCGCCCGCTTCGCCCGGCTGGTGCGGGAGTCCAGCCACGTCGACCAGCGCTCCGGCGTCAGCGCCCGGTTCGCCATCGCCGGCCTGGAGACGATCGCCGCCTCCGCCGTCCGCCGGGCCGCCGTCGCCGGGGAGACCCGGCCGGTCGCCCGGGTGGTCGACCTGCCGAGCATCGTCCCGGCCAGCCGGGGCAAGGTCGAGTTCGCCGACGCCGGGTCCGATCCGGACGACGAGCGCGAGCTGGAGGTGCTCGAGCACCTGCTCCGCCAGGCGACGGCGCAGACCTTCCGCGCCCGCTGCGCCGGGCTGGACCTCTCCGGGCTGCAGGAGCACTTCACCGGCGGGGAGACCGTCGAGTCCGGCGAGCTGGTGCCGGCGGCCGCGCTGCTCGGCCAGCTCGGCACCATCCCGAAGCTCGCCGAACTGCTCGGCCGGCTCGGCGTCCCGGAGGGCGAGCAGTCCGCCGAGCAGGCCGCGGCGGCCGTGGAGTTCGCGCTCGAGGGGCTGTACCTGACCCGCCGGCTGGCCAAGGACACCGACGGCGGCCGCACGGTGTACGGAGCCTGACGTGGCCATCCGGAGGGGCAACCGCGGCTACCGGTACGGGCGGTGGCACGGCGGCCCCGACCCGCTCGCCCCGCCGTACGACCTGGGCAACGCCGTCGACGAGATCGGCGACTCGGTGCTCGGCGGCAGCGGCGTCCGGGAGGCGCTGCGCGAGCTGCTGCGCCGGGGCATGCAGGGCCGCCGCGGCCTCGACGAGCTGCGCCGCTCGGTGCGCGACCGGCTGCGCCAGGCGCGCACTGCCGGCCGCATGGACGGCACCCTGCAGGAGGTCCGCGAGCTGCTGGACAAGGCCCTGACCGCCGAGCGGCGGGAGCTGTTCCCGGACCCGGACGACAGCGCGCGGCTGGCCGAGGCCGAGCTGGACGCGCTGCCCGACGACACCGCCGGCGCCGTCCGGGCGCTCAAGGACTATCCGTGGCGCTCGGACGAGGCCCGCCAGGCCTACGAGCAGATCCAGGACCTGCTGCGCCGCGAGGTGCTCGACAGCTCCTTCTCCTCGATGAAGCAGGCGCTGGAGAACGCCAGCGCGGAGGACATGCAGGCCGTCAAGGACATGGTCGCCGACCTGTCGAACCTCCTCGACGCGCACAACCGCGGCGAGGACACCGACGAGATGTTCCGCGACTTCATGGACAAGCACGGCCAGTTCTTCCCGGACAACCCGCAGAACATCGACGAGCTGATCGACTCGCTGGCCCGCCGGGCGGCCGCCCAGGAACGGATGATGGCCGGGATGTCGCCCGAGCAGCGGGCGGAGCTGGCCGACCTGATGGCCCAGACCATGCAGGACATGGGCCTGGCCAGCGAGATGGCGCACCTGCAGGACGCGCTCCGGCAGGCCCGCCCCGACCTGCCGTGGGGGCAGCGCGGCCAGGTGCCCGACGGCTCGCAGCAGCTGGGCCTGGGCGATGCCACGACCGCGGTGGCCGAGCTGGCCGACCTCGAGGCGCTGTCCAACCAGCTCTCGCAGGGCTACGCCGGCGCCTCGCTGGCCGACGTCGACGAGGAGCTGCTGCAGCGGGCGCTCGGCCGCGACTCCGTCGACGACCTCGCGGCGCTGCGCCAGCTGGAGCGCGAGCTGGAGCGGCAGGGCTACCTCAACCGGTCCGACGGGAAGCTGGAGCTCTCGCCCAAGGCGGTCCGCCGGCTCGGCGCCACCGCGCTGCGCCGGGTGTTCGCCAAGCTCACCGCCACCGGCCGCGGCGACCACGACGTCGCCGACGCCGGCGCCGCCGGGGAGCTGACCGGCAGCTCGCGGGAGTGGCGCTTCGGCGACGAGCAGCCGCTGGACGTCGTCCGGACGGTGAAGAACGCCGTCCTGCGCACCGCCGCCGAGCCCCGCGCGGAGGGCGACCGCGCGGTCAAGATCGCCGTCGACGACTTCGAGGTGGTCGAGACCGAGCGGCGCACCGGCGCCGCGGTCGCCCTGCTGGTCGACCTCTCCTACTCCATGGCGCTGCGCGGCACGTGGGGCGCGGCGAAGTCGACCGCGATGGCGCTGCACTCGCTGGTGACCACCCGGTTCCCGCAGGACGCCATCCAGATCATCGGCTTCTCCTCCACCGCCCAGGTGCTGCGGCCCGAGACGCTGGCCGAGCTGTCGGTGGACACCCTGCAGGGCACCAACCTGCAGCACGGTCTGATGCTCGCCCGCCGGTTCCTGGCCCATCACCGGGACGCCGAACCGGTGGTGCTGATCGTCACCGACGGCGAGCCGACCGCGCACCTGGAGGACGACGGGACGCCGTTCTTCTGCTGGCCGCCGATGCCCGAGACGATCGCCCGGACGGTGGCCGAGGTGGAGCGGGTGGCGCGCACCGGGGCGACGGTGAACGTCTTCGCGCTCGACCCCGACCCGGGGCTGGTGCACTTCGTCCACGACCTGACCCAGCGCGCGGGCGGGCGGGTCTTCCAGCCCGACAGCGAGCGGCTCGGCGAGTACGTCGTCGCCGACTATCTGCGCACCCGTCGGGGGCGCCGCGCCCGCTGAAGGGACACTGGGCGGGTGGGCTCCGAGGCGCTGACCGGCACGATCACGATCGAGAAGGTCGACGCCGCGGCCACCTACGCGCTGCGCATGCAGGAGCTCCGGGAGGGCCGGTCGCCGGAGATCGAGGAGGACGACGCGCCCTACACGCTGCACCTGGCCGCCCGCCTCGACGACGGCGGGATCGTCGGCGTCGTCCGCTTCCACCCGCGCGACTGCCCCTGGCGGGACACCGAGGGCTCCTGGCAGCTGCGCGGCATGGCCACCGATCCGCGGGTACGCGGCCACGGGGTCGGGCGGGCGCTGGTGGCCGAGGGGCTGATCCGGGTGTCGGCGACGTCCGGGCAGCTGGTGTGGTGCGACGCGCGCAAGGCCGCCGTCGGCTTCTACGAGCGGATCGGCTTCACGATCGTCACCGAGGAGTACGACCTGCGCCCGGTCGGCCCGCACCGCGGCATGCTCATCGAGCTCCCGATCCGCTGACGCCGGGCATGGGAAGCCACACATGCGTTTCGCGGCCGAAGACACACGTTTCGCTTCCCATGCCTAGGACGGGGCGGGGGCGTCGCCGCTGGAGGTGATCCCCGGGATCACCCCGGCGCGGAAGGCGTCGACGAAGAGCCGGTGGTCCTCCTGCGTCCGGCGCGCGTAGTCGTGCGCGAACCCGACCAGGTCGGCGAGGAACTCCTCGCGCCGCTCGCCGATCATCGCGGTGATCGCCTCCTCGGTCTGGAACGGCACCAGGTCGTGGTCGCTGTCGGCGTCACCGACGCAGTGCACCTTCGCCGTGGCGCGCCCGAGCTGCGCCATCACCGGGCGGATCTCGTGCGGCTCGGTGAGCTCCTCCCAGTCCAGGTCCAGCTCGTACGGCGAGAGCTCGGCGACGAAGAAGCCGGTGCCGTCGATCTCGGTGTGGCCGACGAACTGCGACGTGTGCGCCTGCAGCGCACGCTGGCTCAGCGCCGTCCGGTGCCCCTCGTGGTCGAAGTGCTCGCGGATCTCCGCATCGGTCACCACCCGGCTGGGGGCGGCGACGTTGCCCTGCTTCAGCGACAGGACGACGTCGTTCTCCAGCGCCTGGTCGTAGCCGTCGAGCAGCACGTTGTAGGCGGGCAGGCCGGCGCTGCCGATGCCGAAGCCGCCGGTGCCGACGACGTCCTTCACGTCGAAGGCCACGTCACGCCGCCGCGCGGGCGGGTACACCGTCTCCCGGTAGCGGTCGATCGCGGCGAGCACCTCCGCCCGCTCGTCGTCCTCGAGCCGGCGGTTGCGCGGGCTGTCGGCGAACCGGCGCTCGAACCGCTCGACGACCGTGAGCCGGTCGAGCAGGGCGATGCGGGTGCGGGCCGTCGTCTCGAGGATGGCGTCGTGCACCGCGCCCTCGGTGTTCTCCCGGACGAGGGCGAACGTCCGGTCGTCGGCGGAGCGGGTGAAGGCGGTCACCTGGTCCAGGTAGGAGGTGAGGTAGCCGCGCAGCAGGTCCTCGATGACGTCGTCGGACAGCGCCTTGCTCCAGGCCAGCAGCGCGAAGCTGGCGGCGAAGCGGCGCAGGTCCCAGCTGACGTGGCCGAGGTAGGCCTCGTCGAAGTCGTTGACGTCGAACACGATGCGGCCGGAGCCGTCCATGTAGGTGCCGAAGTTCTCCGCGTGCAGGTCACCCTGGATCCACACCCGCGACGTCCGCTCGTCGCTCCACGGATCGTCGAGCGTCGTCATGTCGGCGTAGAACAGGCAGGCCGACCCCCGGTAGAACGCGAACGGGTCGGCGGCCATCTTGCGGAACTTGGTGCGGAAGGCGTCCGCGTCGGCCCGCATGAGCTCGGCGAAGGCGTCCACCAGCACGTCCACGATCACCTGCGCGCGGTCGGACCCACTGTCGGGGGATACCGGTACCGAGGACGAGGACACAGAGTCACCGTAGGGGGCGGTTAGCCTGCGAGTCAGGTGATCGACCACCCGAGAAAGAGGACGGGGACAGGGTGACGCGGGCGAGCACAGCGCGACGGCTGGCGGCGGGGGCCGCATACGGCGGTGGCGGCGTCGGCCTGCTCGGCGCGGCGCTGCTGGGACTGCTGCGGGAGCAGGCCCGGTCGGCGCGCCGCAAGGTCGAGGCCCGCACCTCCAAGGACGACCCGCCCTCGGGGAACGGCCTCTACGGCCGCGGCCGCGGCAAGCCGCTCGTGTTCGCCGTCCTCGGGGACTCCAGCGCCGTGGGGCTGGGCGTGGAGCGGGCCGCCGAGACCCCGGGAGTGCTGGTCGCCGCGGCCCTGGCCGAGCTGGCCGAGCGCCCGGTGCGCCTGGTGCGGCTGGCCGTCTCCGGCGCGGTCTCCCGTGACCTGGACGACCAGGTCACCAAGGCCCTGGCCGAGCAGCCGGACGTCGCGGTGATCATGATCGGCGCGAACGACGTCACCAGCCGGACCAAGCCGGCGGTCTCGGTGCGGCACCTCGCCGACGCCGTCTCGCGGCTGGTCGAGGCCGGCTGCGAGGTCGTCGTCGCCACCTGCCCGGACCTCGGCACGATCCGGCCGATCGGCCAGCCGCTGCGGCTGCTGGCCCGCCGGTGGAGCCGCCAGATGGCGGCCGCGCAGACCATCGCCGTCGTCGCGGCCGGCGGGCGGACGGTGTCGCTGGGCTCGGTGCTCGGGCCCTCCTTCGCCTCCGACCGCACCCTGTTCAGCATCGACGAGTTCCACCCGAGCGCGGCCGGCTACGCCGCCGCGGCGGCGTGCCTGCTGCCCTCGATCGCCGACGCCGTCGGCGTCTGGCCCGCGGCCCCCGAGCGCGGGCTGCGGCCGCTGCGCCGCGAGACGGTCAAGCCGGTCGCCCAGGCCGCGGCGCGTGCGGCCAGCCGGCCGGGCACCGAGGTCCAGGCCACCGAGGTCCGCGGCTCCGACACCGGTCCGCGCGGGCCGTGGGCGCAGCTGCGCCGTCCCCGGCCGACCGAGATGCCCACGCCCGAGCAGGCGGAGGAGGCGGCCGAGGCCCCGATCGGGGGCTGAGGTCCCCGGCCCGGTCGCGTTACCCGGGAGTAGTTTCGCGGGTGTTCCGCCGTCCGGTGCTCCAGCGTCGGAGCCCGACCTTCTCGTGGAGGACCCCATGCCCGAAGCAGTCATCGTCGCGACCGCGCGTTCACCCATCGGTCGCGCGTTCAAGGGGTCGCTCAAGGACCTGCGGCCCGACGACCTCGCCGCCACCATCGTGCGGGCCGCGCTGGACAAGGTGCCCGCGCTCGACCCGGCCGACATCGACGACCTGATGCTCGGCTGCGGCCTGCCCGGCGGCGAGCAGGGCTTCAACATGGCGCGCGTCGTCAGCATCCTGCTCGGCTACGACCACCTGCCGGGGACGACGATCACCCGCTACTGCTCGTCCTCGCTGCAGACCACCCGCATGGCCATGCACGCGATCAAGGCCGGCGAGGGCGACGTCTTCATCTCCGCGGGCGTCGAGATGGTGTCCCGGTTCGTCAAGGGCAACTCGGACTCGCTGCCCGACACCCACAACCCCGCGTTCTCCGAGGCCGAGACCCGCGTGGCCAAGGTCGCCGAGAGCGGCGCCGACACGTGGACCGACCCGCGCGAGAACGGCGACGTCCCCAACGTCTACATCGCCATGGGGCAGACGGCCGAGAACCTGGCGCTGCTCAAGAACGTCTCCCGGCAGGAGATGGACGAGTTCGCCGTCCGCAGCCAGAACCTGGCCGAGGAGGCCATCAACAACGGCTTCTGGGAGCGGGAGATCACCCCGGTCACCGCGCCCGACGGCACCGTCGTCAGCACCGACGACGGCCCGCGCCCCGGCACCACGCTGGAGGGCATCTCCGCCCTCAAGGCCGCGTTCCGTCCCGACGGCCGGGTGACCGCCGGCAACGCCTGCCCGCTCAACGACGGCGCGGCCGCGGTGATCGTCATGAGCGACACCAAGGCCCGCGAGCTCGGCCTGACCCCGCTGGCGCGCATCGTCTCGACCGCGGTCACCGGCCTCTCGCCGGAGATCATGGGCTACGGCCCGGTGGCGGCGTCACAGCTCGCGCTGCAGCGGGCCGGCATGACCATCGACGACATCGACCTCGTGGAGATCAACGAGGCGTTCGCCGCGCAGGTGATCCCGAGCTACCGGGACCTGAACATCGACATCGACAAGCTGAACGTGCACGGCGGCGCGATCGCCGTGGGCCACCCGTTCGGCATGACCGGCGCCCGCATCACCGGCACGCTGATCAACGGTCTGCAGACCCGGGACAAGACGTTCGGCCTGGAGACCATGTGCGTCGGCGGCGGCCAGGGCATGGCGATGGTCATCGAGCGCCTGAGCTGAGCCCACCACCCGGGCTCCCGGTACGGAGAGCCCGGTCACTTCCGGAGCCGACGAACCGCTCCGGACATGACGGTGGCCCGGCCCCCTCGGGGGGACCGGGCCACTGTCGTGTGGAGCCGGGGTCAGGTCACTCGCGGAAGTAGCTGAGCAGCCGGAGGATCTCCAGGTACAGCCACACCACGGTGACCAGCAGGCCGAAGGCGATGTACCACGCGAACTTCGCCGGAGCGCCGCGGCGGATCGCCTCGTCGGCCATGTCGAAGTCGAGCAGCAGGCAGAACGCCGCCACGCCGATCACGACCAGGCTGAAGACGATCGCCAGCGTGCCGCCGTCGCGCAGGCCCAGGCCGTTGTCGGACCAGAAGTAGGCCACCCAGTTGGCCAGCGCCAGGACCAGGACGCCGACGAGCGCGCCGATGATCCACCGTGTGAGCTTCGGGGTCACCCGGATGGCACCGGTCTTGTAGACCACCAGCATGCCCGCGAAGACGCCGAGCGTGCCGATCACCGCCTGGATGACGATGCCCTCGTAGACGGTGTTGAAGGCCTCGCTGATCGCGCCGAGGAAGACACCCTCAGCGGCGGCGTAGGCCAGGGTGGCCGCCGGGTTGGCGATCATCTTGAAGGAGATGACCAGGCTGAGCACGAAGCCGACCAGGATCGCCGGGAGCGCCAGGCCCCAGCCGGTCGTGCCGGGCAGCGCCCAGATCCCCGCGGCGGCCAGGACGGTGACCAGGAAGGAGATCCCGGTCTTGGTGACGACGTCGTCCATCGTCATGTAGCGGGTCGCCGACTTGGCGTACGGCGACGGGGCTGCGTAGGGGTCGTACTGCGTGGGGGCGCCGTACTGAGGCGCCCCGTACTGCTGGGTGGCACCCCAGCCGCCGTACTGCCCGCTCCGGGTGGCGCTCTGGAAGCCGCGCCCGAAAGCCGGGTTGCTGCTGGGCATCGTCATCTCCTCGAAGGTGACTGGTCGGTCTGGGAGTCCACGGTGGCGGACTCCACGCGGTCAGGTCAACGCCCCGCGCCGCCTGCGCGTTCCCGGACGCCGGCGGTCACCCCGACGGGGGTGCACGTGCCCCCGGTCGGGTTCGAACCGACACTGGGACCCTTTTAAGGGGCCTGCCTCTGCCAGTTGGGCTACGGGGGCGGTGTGCGCACGGTAGCCCGGCGGACGGCGGCCGCCGCCGGCACCGGCCCGCCCTGCCGGGAACCGCCCGAGGAGCGACCTACCGTGTCGGGGAGTTCGCCGTCGTCCCCGGAGGTCCCATGCCGCGCACGCCCCACCCGCCGTCGGTCACGATCATCGGCGCCGGGTTCGGCGGGATCGGGATGGCCGTCCGGCTGCTGCAGGCCGGCGTCCGGGACGTCACGCTGCTCGAGCGGGCCGATCGCGTCGGCGGGGTGTGGGCGGCCAACAGCTATCCGGGCGCGGCCTGCGACGTCCCCGCGTCGCTGTACTCCTTCTCCTTCGCGCCCAGGACCGACTGGACCCGGCGCTACCCGCCGCAGGCGGAGATCCGGCAGTACCTGGAGGACACCGCCCGCCGGTTCGGCGTGCTCGAGCGGACCCGCTTCGGCACCGAGGTGGTCGGCGCCCGCTTCGACGACGCCCGCCGCCGGTGGGTGCTCACCCTCGCCGGCGGCGGCACGCTCGAGGCCGATGTCGTCGTCGCCGCCTGCGGCCAGCTCAGCCGCCCTGCCGTCCCGGCGATCGCGGGGCTGGAGACGTTCGCCGGCACCGCCTTCCACTCCTCGGCCTGGCGGCACGACCACGACCTGACCGGCCGCCGGGTAGCCGTCGTCGGGACCGGCGCGAGCGCGATCCAGTTCGTGCCGCACGTGGCCGAACGGGCCGCCGCGACGACGGTCTTCCAGCTCGACGCACCGCACGTGATCCCGAAGCCCGACCGGCCGTACGGCCCGCGGCTGCGGGCGGCGTTCCGGCGGGTCCCGGGGCTGCTGGCGCTCAACCGGGCCGCCACCTACGTGCAGTACGAGACGCGGGCACTCGGGTTCACCCGCTGGCCCGGCCTGATGACCCTGATCGACAGGCAGGCCCGGGCTCACCTGCGCCGTCAGGTGAGCGACCCCGCCAAGCGCGCGGCGCTGGCCCCGCAGGGGACGCCCGGCTGCAAGCGGATCCTGCTCTCCGACGACTACTACCCGGCCCTGGACCGCCCGTCGGTCGAGGTGGTGACGGCACCCCTCACCGCCATCGGACCGGGCGGGATCCGCACCGCCGACGGCCGCGAGCACCCGGTCGACACGATCGTCTGGGGCACCGGCTTCCGCGCGACCGATTTCCTCGTGCCGATGGCGGTGACCGGCCCCGGCGGGCGCGACCTGCGGCAGGCGTGGGCCAACGGCGCCGAGGCCTACCTCGGCGTCGCGGTGGCCGGCTTCCCGAACTTCTTCCTGCTCTACGGGCCCAACACCAACCTCGGCCACAACTCGATCGTCTACATGCTGGAGAGCCAGATCCGCTACGTCGTCCAGGCGGTGCGCCGGCTGGCCGAGGGCGCCGCGACGGTCGACGTCCGGCCCGAGGTGCAGCGCAGGTTCAACGACTGGGTGCAGGCGCGGATCCACGAGACGGTGTGGGACCGCGGCTGCTCGAGCTGGTACCGCACCGCCTCCGGCCGCAACACCAACAACTGGCCGGACTTCACCTTCGCCTACCGCGCCCGCACCCGTCGGTTCGACCCGGCCGACTACCGGATCGAGCCTCAGCCGGCCTGAGCGCGGGGCTCCGTGGCCTGCGGCGGCGGCGGCAGCGCACCCGGCCGGCCGGTGTTCGCGGCGGACACGAACTCGCGGCGCGGATCTTGCAGCTGGCCGAGGGAGACGACCTCCCGGCGGAACAGCAGTGCCATGGTCCAGTCGGCGACCACCCGGGCCTTGCGGTTGAACGTGGGCAGCCGGCTGACGTGGTAGGTGCGGTGCATGAACCAGGCCACGAAGCCCTTGAGCTTGATCCCGTAGACCTGGGCGACGCCCTTGTACAGGCCCAGGCTGGCCACCGAGCCCGCGTACTCGTGCCGGTAGGGCCGCGGCTCGGCACCGGAGAGGACGGCGACGATGTTGTCGGCCAGCTGCTTGGCCTGCCGGACGGCGTGCTGGGCGTTGGGCGCGGTGGTCGCGGACGGGTCGTCCTTGGTGACGTCCGGGACGGCGGCCAGGTCGCCGGCGGCCCAGGCGCCCTCCCGCCCGCGGACCTGCAGCGTCGGCTCGCACTCGATCCGGCCGCGGCCGTCGATCGGCAGGTCGGTCTCGGCCAGCATCGGGTTGGGCTTGGTGCCCGCCGTCCAGACGAGGGTGTCGCTGGCGAACTGCTCGCCGTCGGAGAGCCGGACCACGCTGTCGTCCGAGATCGACTCGAGCCGGGTGTTGAGCCGGACGTCGATGCCGCGCTCGGTAAGCTGCCGGACCGTCCACGCGGCCATGTCCAGATCGACCTCGGGCATGATCCGGCCCATCGCCTCGACCAGCACCCAGCGCATGTCGGCCGGCGACAGCCGCGGGTAGTAGTGCCGGATCGCGTACCGGGCCATGTCCTCGAGCTCGGCGAGCGCCTCGATGCCGGCGTAGCCCCCGCCGACGAAGGTGAAGGTGAGCGCCCGCCGGCGCACGGCCGGGTCGTCGGTCGAGCTCGCCGCGTCCAGCCGGCCCAGCACGTGGTTGCGCAGGTAGATGGCCTCACCGACGGTCTTGAACCCGATCCCCCGCTCGGCCAGGCCCGGGATCGGCAGCGTCCGGGCCACGGAGCCCGCGGCCATGACCAGGACGTCGTAGGAGAGGTCGAACTCCTTGCCGACCAGCGGGGCCACGTGCGCCTTCCGCTGGGCGTGGGACAGCCCGGTGACCGCGCCGGTGATCACCCGGCAGCGCGGCAGCGTGCGGCGCAGCGGCACAACGACGTGCCGGGGCTCCACCGAGCCGGCGGCCGCCTCGGGCAGGAACGGCTGGTAGGTCATGTGCGGCTGCGGGTCGACCACGACGATCTCGGCCCGCCCGTGGGAGAGCCGCTTCTGCAGCCGCAGAGCGGTGTAGAGGCCGACGTAGCCGCCGCCCACGACGAGGATCACCGGACGCTGCGCTGGCGCACCCATGCGGGGAGCGTAGGGGGCCCGGGCCCGGTCAGGCGACGGTCGCGGCCAACTCGGTGGCCCGGGACAGGACGGCGTCCAGCATCGGCTCGGTGAGCTTGCCGGTGAACGTGTTCTGCTGGCTGACGTGGTAGCTGCCCAGCAGGGTCAGCGGTCCGCGCGGGCCGGCCAGCTCCACCTCCACGCCGTGCCCGAACGCCGGCCGCGGCCGGGGCAGCGCGTAGCCGGCGGCGCCGAGGATCGGCCACAGCGCCGTCCACCCGAACCCGCCGAGGACGACGACGACCCGCAGCCGGGGCAGCAGCGCCAGCTCGCGGGCCAGCCACGGGGCGCAGGTGTCCCGCTCCTCCGGCGTCGGGGCGTTGGCCGGCGGCGCGCAGCGGACCGAGGCGGCCACCCGGACGTCGCTGAGCTCGAGCCCGTCTCCGATGTGCGTGGACGTCGGCTGGTTGGCCAGGCCCGCCCGCCACAGCGCGGCGAAGATCCAGTCGCCGCTGCGGTCGCCGGTGAACACCCGGCCGGTGCGGTTGCCGCCGTGCGCGGCTGGTGCGAGCCCGACGACGGCGATCCGCGCGTCGGGCGGGCCGAGCCCGGGCACCGGCCGGCCCCAGTAGTCCCAGTCGCGGAACGAGGCGCGCTTGACCCGCGCGACCTCCTCCCGCCAGGCGACCAGCCGCGGGCAGGCCCGGCAGCCGGAGACGCGGGCGTCGAGGACCGGCAGCTCGCGGGCGCCCGCCGCCGAGCGCACGACGCCCGCGGCGCTGCGCGTGACCGGGAAGCCGCCGGCGTCGAGCACCACGCCTCGAAGCAGACCACGACCGGCTTGACGACCTCGGCACGGGGTCGGCGATATTCGCTGCGTATGCGTCCGGCCGCATGCGATGGTCGGACGATTCAGCCGGCGCGCTTCGACGAGCCGCCGTGGTTGAGCTGAAGCGGTGTGCGGATCCGGCGCGTTCCCGACGAGGACATGCGCCGTTCCCGCACACTGCTGACCCTCCGGGCGCCCGGTTCAGCCGCGGGCGAGGCGCAGCGCGATGCCGTCGAGGATGTCGTGCTCGCTGACCACGACCTCGTCGATGGCGAAGGCGTCCATGATCACCCGCAGCACCAGCGCGCCGGCGCCGATGACGTCGACCCGGCCGGGGTGCATGACCGGCAGCGCCGCCCGGCGCTCGTGGGAGGCGGTGAGCAGGCCCGCGGTCACCGAGCGGACGGCGCCGACCGGGATCCGCGAGCCGTGGATGGCCACCGGGTCGTAGGCGGGCAGCTGCAGCGCCAGCGCGGCGACGGTGGTCACCGAGCCGGCCAGGCCGACCAGCGAGGCCGCGTCGGCGACCGGCACCTCGTCGACCACGACCGCCAGCGCAGCGCGGATGTCGGCCTCGGTGGCGCCGATCTCGTCGGCGGTCGGCGGGTCGCCGGCCAGGTGCCGCTCGGTGAGCCGCACGCAGCCGATGTCCACCGACCGGGCCGCCCGCACCCCGCTGGAGTCGCCGAGGACGAACTCGGTCGAGCCACCGCCGATGTCGACGACGAGGAACGGCGGCCGCGGCGGCGGGTTGCCGTGCGCCTGCGCCGCCTTGTCGAGGGAGGCGGTGGCGCCGAGGAAGGACAGCTCGGCCTCCTCCCGGCCCGGGACGACGTCGGGCTTCTGGCCGAGCGTGGCGACCACCATGTCCTCGAAGTCCGCCCGGTTGGCGGCGTCCCTGGTGGCGCTGGTGGCGACCATGCGGACGGCGGTGGCGCCCAGCTCGCGGCAGGTCTCGGTGTAGTCGGTGAGCACGCGGCGGGTGCGCTCGATCGCCTCCGGCGCCAGCCGGCCGGTGGCGTCGACGCCCTGCCCGAGCCGGACGATCTCCATCCGGCGGACGAGGTCGGTGTGCGGGCCGCCGTCCTCGGGGACGTCGGCGACCAGCAGGCGCAGCGAGTTGGTGCCGCAGTCGATCGCGGCGACCCGGGTCACTCGTCCTCCCGGGCGCAGGGGCCGTGCGCCCACCACTCCCCCATCTCGGCCACGGCGCGGTCGCCGATCGGGTTGACCCCGGAGCCGGCGGCGAGCGCGTGCCCGGCGAGGGCGTGCAGGCACTTGACCCGGTCGGGCATGCCGCCGGCGGTGGTGCGGGTGGGCAGCTCGCCGCGGGCGTCCCGCTCGGCGAGGTAGGCCTCGTGCGCGGCGCGGTAGCCCGCCGCCAGCTCCGGGTCGGTGGCCAGCTCCGCCTGCCACTCGCGCATCCGGCCGGCCGCCTCGAGCCGGCTGGCCGCCGCGGTCGCCCGCGGGCAGGTCAGGTAGTACAGCGTCGGGAACGGGGTGCCGTCCTCCAGCCGCGGCGACGTCTCGACCACGTCGGGCTGCCCGCAGGGGCAGCGGTGGGCGACGGTGACCAGGGCGCGGGGCGGCCGGCCGAGCTGGCGGGCCACGATCTCCCGCTCGGCGGGGGTGACGGGGGTGCGCTCAGCCACCGGACCCCGCAGGGTCGCCGTCGGCCGTCGCGAGGGACTCCATGAGCCCCTCGTACCACGGCGGCCGCTCGGCCGAACCGCTCTCGCCGGACGGCAGCGTGCCGGCGTCGCCCTCGACGGTGCGCCCGTCGACGACGACGACCAGCCGGTCGTCGGGCAGCACGAAGGTGAGCCGCTCGCGCGCCTCCCGGACGGTGTAGGCCGGGTCGGCCTGGCGTTCGAGCTGGTCCTGCAGCTCCTGCGCGCGCTGCTCGAGCCGGCTGCGCTCGGCGGCCAGCTCCACCAGCTGGGCCCGGCCGGCGAGGAACTGGCGGACCGGCCCGGCGAGGGTGAGCGCGAGCAGCAGCACGAGCGCGCCGAGCAGCACCGCCCGGCCGGTGAACAGCGGCCGGCGCCGGGCGGCGCCACTGCGCCCGGGCCGCCGTCCCGAGCGCCGCTGGCCCGGCCGGCTCGGCGCGGTGGAGCGGGCGCTGCGGACCGGGCCGGTGTGCACCGGCCCGGTCGCGCGGGAGACCCCCCGGCCGGCGGCCCGCCGGGCCGCAGGCGCCGCGCCGCGGCGGCCGCGGACGCTGCTCATCGGTGTCGTGGGCCCATCGGCGGATCGGACCTCACGCGTCGGGCGCGGCCAGCCGCGGGAAGGCCGCGGCACCGGCGTAGCGCGCGGCGTCGTCCAGCTCCTCCTCGATCCGCAGCAGCTGGTTGTACTTGGCCACCCGCTCGCTGCGCGCCGGGGCGCCGGTCTTGATCTGCCCGCAGTCGGTGGCCACCGCCAGGTCGGCGATCGTGGTGTCCTCGGTCTCGCCCGAGCGGTGGCTCATCATGCAGCGGTAGCCGTTGCGGTGCGCCAGGTTCACCGCGTCGAGGGTCTCGGTCAGGGTGCCGATCTGGTTGACCTTGACCAGCAGCGCGTTCGCCGCGCCCCGGGCGATGCCGTCGGCCAGGCGCGCGGGGTTGGTGACGAACAGGTCGTCGCCGACCAGCTGCACGCGCTCGCCGAGGGCGTCGGTCAGGGCGATCCAGCCGTCCCAGTCCTCCTCGGACAGCGGGTCCTCGATCGAGACGATCGGGTAGGCCTCGACCAGCCCGGTGTAGTACTCCGCCATCTCGGCCGACGACAGCTTCCTGCCCTCGAAGGCGTAGGCGCCGTCGGTGTGGAACTCGGTCGCGGCGACGTCGAGGGCGAAGACGACGTCGCGGCCGACGGAGTACCCGGCCTGCTCGACGGCGCGGCCGATGAGGTCCAGCGCCGCCCGGTTGCTCGACAGGTTCGGGGCGAAGCCGCCCTCGTCGCCGAGGCCGGTGGACAGCCCGTCCTTCTTCAGCACGGCCTTGAGCGCGTGGTAGGTCTCGGTGCCCATCGCCAGCGCCTCGGCGAAGGTCGCGGCGCCGATCGGGGCGATCATGAACTCCTGCACGTCGACGTTGCTGTCGGCGTGGGCGCCGCCGTTCAGGATGTTCATCATCGGCACCGGCAGCAGGTGCGCCGACGGGCCGCCGACGTAGCGGAACAGCGGCAGGGCGGCGGCGTCGGCCGCCGCCTTCGCCACGGCGAGGCTCACACCGAGGAGGGCGTTGGCGCCGAGCCGCGACTTGTCCGGCGTCCCGTCGAGGTCGATCAGGCGCTGGTCGATGAGCCGCTGCTCGCTGGCGTCATAGCCGACGAGCTCCGGGCCGATGACGTCGAGCACGCCGTCGACGGCCTTGGTCACCCCCTTGCCGCCGTAGCGCTCACCCCCGTCGCGCAGCTCCACGGCCTCGAAGGCGCCGGTCGAGGCGCCGCTGGGGACCGCCGCGCGGGCGATCGTCCCGTCGTCGAGGGCGACCTCGACCTCCACGGTGGGGTTTCCGCGCGAGTCGAGGATCTCCCGCGCGCCTACGGCGTCGATGCTGGGCACGAGTGGCAGCCTAGCCAGCCCGGCGGCCCGCCACCGCCAGCCGCGTCGAAGTGGATCGCCGCCTGCCACGATGGGCGGTGATGAGCACTCCCGCCGCGCCACCCCGGCCGCACCGGCGAGCCGCGGCCCAGCTGCTGCTCGGCTACCTGCCGCTGCTCACGGTGGGCGTCGTCCTGCTCGCCGTCCTGGCCGTGCGGCTGTCGGCGGCGCGGGAGCCGCTGGCCGCCGCCACCGCCACGGCGACCGCGAGCGTCGTGGACGCGGGGCAGCCGCCCGAGGGACGCGGCGTGTCGGTGACCTTCGAGGACGACGACGGTGCTCGGCGTGCAGGGGTGCTGGTGCTGCACGACCCGATCCAGGTCGAGGCCGGGCGCCAGGTCACCGTGCAGTACGACCCGGCCTCCCCCGCCGACGACACGGCGGTGTACGCCAACGGCGACGCCGCGCACCGCGCGGTCGAGGACGTGCTGTTCGGGATCGTCGCGACCCTGTTCGTCGTCCTGCTCGCCTCGCTGGTGACCGGGGTGCGGTTCCTCGCCCGCCGGCGGCTGCGCCGCGCCCCGCTCACCGACGCCACGGCCAGCCGGGTCGTCGTCCGCCAGGGGCTCGTCGTGCGCAGCTGGCTGGAGCTGGCCACCGCCCGCGGGGAGCGCTGGGTGCCCGTGCACTGGTCGCCGGAGCTCGCGGCGCTGGAGCCGGACAGCCCGATCGAGCTGCGCGGGGACGTCGCCGGGCGGGCGGTGCTGCCGGTGGTGGACGGCGCCGAGGTGTGGCCGTCGGGCCGGCTGCGGTCGCGGGCGCCGCGCGGCGAGCGCCGGGTGGCCGTGCCGGCCGACGCACCGACGCGGCCGGCGACCTGGGGCCGCCAGGTGCGCAGCGACCTCGTCGTGGTGTTCGCCGCGCCGCTGCTGGGGCTGCTCTGGGCCTACGTCGACGGCAGCGGGGTGGGAGGGTTCGTCTTCGCCACCGCGCTGTCGGCCGCCCTGCTGTTCTGGCTGGCCCAGCTGCTCGGCTCCGACCCGAGCCCGCCCGAGCGCCGGGGGCTCTAGCCCGGAGAACCGGCGGCGGCGTCCAGCTCGCCGGCGTAGCGGCGGACGGCCTCGCGCAGCGCGTCCTCGGCGTCCCAGCCGCGGCCGGTGGCGGCGACGACCAGGCCGAACAGCTGCTCGCCGAGCGCCTCCGGGCTGTCGACGGACAGCTCGGCCGGCGCCGGGGTGGGCAGCCCGGCGCGCCCGGCCCGGCGCACCAGGGCGGCGCCCCACGAGGCGGCCGGCTGCGAGCGGGAGACCCCCTCGGTCGGCGACCGGCGCTGCTTCTCGGCCTTCTTGATCTCCTCCCAGCCCGCCTCGACCTGCGCGACGTCGCGGGGGCCGGCGTCCCCGAAGACGTGCGGATGCCGGCGCACCAGCTTGTCGACCAGGTCGCCGGCGACGTCGTCGATGTCGAACCGCCGTCCCGGCCCGGCCTCGGCGCCGAGCCGGGCGTGGAAGACGACCTGCAGCAGCACGTCGCCGAGCTCCTCGCGCATCGCGGGGGCGTCGTCGTCGACGATCGCGTCGTAGGCCTCGTGCGCCTCCTCCAGCAGGTATCCGCGCAGGGAGGCGTGGGTCTGCTCGGCGTCCCACGGGCAGCCGCCGGGCGAGCGCAGGCGGTCCATCACCCGCACGACGTCGAGCAGCCGGGCGCCGGGCGGCTCGGGCGCCCCGGCCACGAGGGGGACGCCGGGCAGGTCGGCCAGCTCCGCCGCGGTGGCCAGGCACACGACGTCGTCCGGGCGGCCGAGGGCGGTCGCGGCGCCGTCGACGTCCTCGACCGGCACGTCCGCCGCCCGCAGCGCGTCCGCGGCCGCGGCGGCGCCGGGCAGCGCCAGCACCGGGCGGTCGCCCGTGACGGCGCGCCAGCCGGCCGGCGCGAGCAGCTCCGGCAGCCGCGCGCTGACCTCGACGACGAGCGCGACCGGCACGCCGATCAGCCCCCGGTCGTGCCCGACGGGGTGGCGGGCGCCCCGCTGCTCCCGGTGGAGTCGTCCTGGAGGATGTCCACGACGCCGTCCTCACCCTCGACGACGGCGTTCTCCTGCAGGACGCCGTAGCGCGGGTTGACCCGGACGTCGAGGTCGTCGCGGAAGTCCCGCACGGCCTTCTGCGCCTGGTCGTCGACGGCGGACTCGGCGGCGGCCTGCAGGTCCGGCCGGACGTCCTCGAACGACCGCACGGTGGCGTCGGCGACGAAGGTCACCACCACGCCTGCGCCCTGGACCGGCACGCTGAAGGCGCTGCCCGGCTGCGCGGCGCGCACCTGGTCGGCGACCACCGACGGGATCTGGTCGGCGCTGCGCGGCTCGGGCTGCGGCAGGGTGATCTGGCTGGGGAAGGCGGCGGCCGCTGCCGCGTAGCTCGCCGGGTCCGCCGTCAGCTGGGCCACCACGGCGTCGGCCGTGGCCTGGTCGGGCACGGCGATGAACCCGAGCGTGTACTGCTGGTACTGGTCGCGGTTCTGCTCGTACTGGTCGCGCAGCGCCGCCTCCGAGAGCGGGTCGTCCAGCCCCTCCGCCGCGGCGATCTTCTGCCGCACGAGCTGCTGGCGGACGTTCTCGAAGACGTCCTGGCGGGAGATGCCCTGGGCGGCCAGCTGGGCGTAGACGGTGTCCGGGTCGTTGCCGGCGAGCAGGGTGTCGATGCGGTCGCGCACCTCGTCGTCGGTGACGGTGACGTCCCAGTGGTCGGCGGCCGCCGCGTACACCTCCTCGCCCACGAGCAGGCCGAGGACCTGGCGGGCGAACGCGTCCTGGTCGTTCTCCGCGAACGTGGCGATGGCGTCGTCCTCGAGCCGGGTGTCGATCGCGGTCTGCAGCTCCGCGACGGTGATCGTCTCCTCGCCGACGTAGGCGGCGACGTTGGGCGAGGTCCGGCAGCCGGCCAGCCCCGCGACGGCGAGGACGGCGGCGGCCCCGGTCAGGACGATCCGGGGAACTCGACGCATGTGCACGCCGCGAGACTCCCACACGCGGTGTGGCGCGCCTCGCATGCACCGGGTGTTGCGGAGTGTGGGGGCGCAGGTTTCCTGCGCTCCCACACTCCGACTAGCTCGCGGCCTTGACCGGTTGCTCGAGGACCGAGGTGAGCAGCGCGTGCAGGTTCTCCAGCAGCGCGACGTCGCGCAGGGGGGTGCGCCGGTCCGAACCGACCGGCACCTTGAGCGAGATCGTCTCGACCGCCGCCTTGTAGGTCGCGCCGTCGGCCAGCCTGGCCAGCCGCATCTGCTTCGACTCCGGCAGCGGGACCGGCGAGATCCGGATGGCGCGGCCCTGCAGGGAGACCTCGGTGACCCCGAACTTCCGCATGGCCGCGCGGAAGCGGGCGACCGCCAGCAGGTTGAGCACCGGCGCCGGCGGGGCGCCGTAGCGGTCGGTGAGCTCGTCGAGCACGGCGGCGGCCTGGTCGTCGTCCTGGACCGAGGCGACCTTGCGGTAGGCCTCCATGCGCAGCCGCTCCCCCGGCACGTAGTCGTGCGGCAGGTGGGCGTCGACCGGCAGGTCGACCCGGACCTCCAGCGGCTCGGCCGGCGCCTCCTCGCCGCTGATCTGCGCGCGGTAGTCGGCGACCGCCTCGCCGACCAGCCGCACGTAGAGGTCGAAGCCGACCCCGGCGATGTGCCCGGACTGCTCACCGCCGAGCAGGTTGCCCGAGCCGCGGATCTCGAGGTCCTTCATCGCCACGGCCATGCCGGCGCCGAGGTCGGTGTTGTGCGCGATCGTGGTCAGCCGGTCGACCGAGGTCTCGGTCAGCGGCCGGGTGGGGTCGTAGGTGAAGTAGGCGTAGGCCCGCTCGCGGCCACGGCCGACGCGGCCGCGGATCTGGTGCAGCTGGGAGAGGCCGAAGGTGTCGGCGCGGTCGACGATCAGGGTGTTGGCGTTCGGGATGTCCAGGCCGGACTCGACGATCGTCGTCGCGACCAGGACGTCGTACTCCTTCTCCCAGAAGCCGACCATGATCCGCTCGAGCTCGTGCTCCTTCATCTGCCCGTGGCCGACCGCGACCCGCGCCTCGGGCACCAGGTTGCGGATCTTCGCCGCCGCCTTGTCGATCGACTGCACCCGGTTGTGGATGACGAACACCTGGCCGTCGCGCAGCAGCTCGCGGCGGATCGCGGCGGCCATCTGCTTGTCGTCCCACGCACCGACGTAGGTCAACACCGGGTGCCGCTCCTCCGGCGGGGTCAGGATCGTCGACATCTCCCGGATGCCGGTCAGCGACATCTCCAGCGTGCGCGGGATCGGCGTGGCCGACATCGACAGGACGTCGACCGCCGTCCGCATGGTCTTCAGGTACTCCTTGTGCTCGACCCCGAAGCGCTGCTCCTCGTCGACGATGACCAGCCCGAGGTCCTTGAACCGGGTGGTCGGCTGCAGCAGCCGGTGGGTGCCGACCAGGATGTCGACGGTCCCCGCGGCGAGCTCCTCGAGGATCTGCCGCGACTCGG
The DNA here is from genome assembly GCF_059428245.1 of Geodermatophilus sp. SMS 5-13. NCBI lineage: Bacteria > Bacillati > Actinomycetota > Actinomycetes > Geodermatophilales > Geodermatophilaceae > Geodermatophilus > Geodermatophilus sp. SMS 5-13. The sequence goes on along the minus strand of NZ_CP165729.1, from coordinate 691,791 downwards.
CGTCGGACTGGAAGCGGGAGAGCACCCGCACCGTCACCGGGAACTGCGCGACCCGCTCGGAGAAGGTCTTGAAGTGCTGGTTGGCCAGCAGCGTCGTCGGCACCAGGACGGCGACCTGCTTGCCGTCCTGTACCGCCTTGAAAGCCGCCCGGACCGCGATCTCGGTCTTCCCGTAGCCGACGTCGCCGCAGATGATCCGGTCCATCGGCACCGGCTGCTGCATGTCCGCCTTGACCTCGTCGATGGCGGCGAGCTGGTCGGGGGTCTCGTGGAAGGGGAAGGCGTCCTCGAGCTCGCGCTGCCAGACGGTGTCGGGACCGAACACGTGGCCCTTGGTCGCCATCCGCGCCGAGTACAGCCGGATCAGCTCGGCGGCGATCTGCTTGACCGCCTTGCGGGCCTGGCCCTTGGTCTTCTGCCAGTCCGCGCCGCCGAGCTTGGACAGCGCCGGGGACTCCCCGCCGACGTAGCGGGTCAGCTGGTCGAGCGCGTCGGTGGGCACGAACAGCCGGTCCGGCGGCTGGTTCCGCTTGGACGGCGCGTACTCGACGATCAGGTAGTCGCGCTGCCCGCCGTTGACGGTGCGGCTGACCATCTCGACGTAGCGCCCGATGCCGTGGTGCTCGTGCACGACCAGGTCGCCGGGCTGCAGCTGCACCAGGTCGACGGCGTTGCGCCGCCGCGCGGGCATCTTGACCGCGTCGCGCATCGTCGTCCCGCGCGAGCCGGTGAGGTCGTGCTCGGTGAGCAGCGCCAGCCCGACGCCGGGGAAGGCGAAGCCGGTCTCCAGGTTGCCCTGGGTGACGTGGGTCAGGCCCGCGTCGGGGGCGGCGGCGATGTCGGGCACCAGCCGGACACCGAGGTCGGCCTCGGTGAACTGGTCGGCGGCACGCTGCGCGGGGCCGGGGCCGGCGAAGGTGACGACCACCCGCCAGCCGTCGCGGTGCCAGGCGCGCTGCTGCTCGACGGCCTTGCCCTGGTCGCCGTGGAAGCGTTCGACGGTGGTGGCGTCGAGGGTGACCTGCGTGTCGTCGTCCTCGGCCTGGAGGGTGAAGGCGCCCGTCGTCCACCACGGCAGGCCGCGGCCGCGGGCGGCGGCCTCGACCTCGGCCAGGTCGCGGAAGGACGACGCCCCGAGGTCCAGCGGCGCCTCGCCGGCCTCGGCCGCGGTGGCCCAGGACGCGGCGAGGAACTCCTCGGCGGTGCGCACGAGGTCGGCGGCGCGGCTGCGCACCCGCTCCGGATCGCAGACCAGCACGTGCGTGCCGCGGGGCACCAGGTCGGTGAGCAGGTCCATCCGCCCGGTGATCAGGGCCGGCGTCAGCGACTCCATCCCCTCGACGGCGATGCCCTCGGCCAGCTTGCCCAGGATCTCCAGCAGGCCGGGATGGAGGGCGGCCAGCGCGGCCGCGCGGGCGCGCACCTCGTCGGTGAGCAGCAGCTCGCGGCACGGCGGGGCCCACAGCCGGTCGGGCCGCTCGTCGAGGGAGCGCTGGTCGGCCGCGGAGAAGTAGCGCAGCTCGTCGACCTCGTCGCCCCAGAACTCGACGCGGACGGGGTGCGGCTCGGTCGGCGGGAAGACGTCGAGCAGGCCACCGCGGACGGCGAACTCACCGCGCTTCTCGACCAGCTCGACCCGGGTGTAGGCGGCGTCGACGAGCGCGCGGGCGACGTCGTCGAGCTCGGCGGCGTCGCCCGGCTTCAGCTCGACCGGGGTGAGGTCGCCCAGCCCGGGAGCGAGCGGCTGCAGCACGCTGCGCACGGGCGCGACGAGGACGTCGATGGTCCCGTTGGCGCCGGGATGGGTCAGGTCGCGCAGCACCGCCAGCCGGCGGCCGACGGTGTCGGCGCGGGGCGAGAGCCGCTCGTGCGGCAGGGTCTCCCAGGCGGGGAAGGTCTCCACCCGGCGCTGGGGCAGGAAGCAGCGCAGCGCGTCGGCGGTGGCGTCGGCGTCGCGCTCGCCGGCGGTGACGACGAGCACCGGCACGCCGGCGCCGGTGTCGGTCGCCGCCAGCGCCGCGGCGACCAGCGGCTGGACCGGCGGCGGTGCGGTGACGGCCAGCTCGGCGGCCCCGGCCGAGGCGACGACGCGCGCCATGCCGGGATCGGTGAGGACGACGTCCAGCACGCCGCGCAACGTCACGGGGATGTTCCTCCTGGGGTGGGGAGGCCGCGGCGCCGGACGCGGCGGGGGCCGGTTCCCAGGTTATCCCCGGGAACCGGCCCCCCGCCGTCCTCGGCGAAGGACCCCGCTGCCCCCCATGACTCGCAAGCGCGCCATGGGCCCCTGCAGCGGGGCCGCTGGTCAGGAGGTGAGGGCGCGGGCCACGCGGCCCACCGGCTCCTGGGCGTCGATGGCCACCAGCGCCTTGCGCAGGATCGTGCTCGAGGTGTGCATGGTGTACGGGAAGTACCGCACCTCGACGCCGACCGCGGCGAAGTCGAGCTCGAGCTTCTGCCCCTTGGGCGTCCCCCGCCAGTCGTCGCCCTTGAAGATCACGTCGAAGCCGACCTGGCGCCAGGTGTCGATCTTGTCGGGCACGACCTCGGCGTGCACGTCGTCCACGAAGCGCAGGTTGCGGACGATCTCCAGGCGCTCGGCCAGCGGGATCACCGGCAGCTTGCCCTTGCTCTGCAGCAGCATCTCGTCGGAGACGACCCCGACGATCAGCCGGTCGCAGTGCTCCTTGGCGTGCTTGAGGATGTTCAGGTGCCCGATGTGGAACAGGTCGTAGGCACCGGGCGCATACCCGATCACGGTCATTCTCGTTCTCCCCCGTTGCGTTCTGCGGTCCGCGCCGGCGGCACGCATCCACCTGACTGTGAGTGATGTCAGATGACGCCTGCAGACGCTCGACGGCTTTCCGACCAGGGAAATTACGGGAACAGAGGTGACGCAGGGTGAGGTTCGCCGGTCACTTCACCCGTTCGGATGCGGCTGCGGCAGGGGCCGGTGCCGTCGCCCGCCCCGAACGGGTGACCTCGCCCGCGGAACGTCCGGGAACGCCCTGTTCGGCCTCTAGCATCCGGAACTCGAGAGGCTCACGGACAGCGGGGGTGCCGGCCTCGGAGCACTGCTCCCGGCTGCCCTGTGACAGGCAGCATCGGGGACGGTTATGGAACTGACGGACTACCTTGCCGCGATTCGTCGCTACTGGCTCACCTGGGTCGGCATCACCGTGCTCGGCGTCGTCCTGGGCGCGGCCGCCTTCCAGCTGACGCCGCGCACCTACGAGGCGACGGCGCAGGTCTTCGTGTCGGTGTCGCCGTCGATCCCGAACAGCGCGCAGTTCGTCGCGCAGCGGGTCAAGACCTACCCCGACGTCGCCGTGAGCGCCGCCGTGCTCCGGCCGGTGATCGATCAGCTCGGCCTCGACGAGAGCCTCGCCGAGCTGCAGGGCCGGGTGGCCGCGGACGTCCCGGTGGACACCTCGCAGGTGCAGGTGACCGTGTCCGGCGGCGACCCGCGGGAGGCCGCGGAGATCGCCAACGCCGTCAGCGACGAGCTGACCGCCGTCGTGGAGGAGCTGGAGACGCCGTCGTCCGGCAACCGACCGGTGACGCTCACGGTGAGCGACCCGGCCTCGGTGCCGACCCACCCCGTCTCCCCCGTCGCGCTCTACGACCTCGGCCTGGGCCTGGCCGTGGGCCTGTTCCTGGGCCTGGCCGTGGCCGTCGTCCGCAGCCGCCTGGACACCACCGTGCACACCGAGCAGGACGTGCTCCGCGCCTGGGGCACCGAATCGGTCGTGGAGGTGCTCGCGCCGCGCCGCGGCCGGGCCCGCCGCAGCGCCCTGACCGGGCGGTCGGCCACCGAGCTGGCCCGCCGGCTGGAGTTCACCGCCGGGGGACGGCGGCTGCGCGTCGTCCTGGTCTCGCCCTCGCCGGCGGACAAGGCCGCGCCGCGCGCGCTGGCCGACGAGGTCGCCGGCGAGCTGAGCCGGCGCCGGCTGCCCACCACGGTCACCGGCCCGGAGGCCGCCGCCCGCGCGTCGGCGGAGGAGGGTCCCGGCGTCCAGCTCACGGTGGCCGACCCGCTCGCACCGCTGTCCTTCTGGCGCCAGGTGGCCGAGCACTACGACGGCGTGGTCCTGGTGGCCGCCGCCGGCCGGGTGGACGCCGCCGAGCTGCAGGAGATGCGCGTGCTGCTGCGCGCGACCGGCGTGCAGACCCTCGCCGTCGTCGTCACGCCGCGGCGCACCCGCCCGGCGCCGGCGGCCGCCCAACCCGTCGCGGCCGACCGGACGGCGGCCGCGGCGCCGGCGCCCCGCCCGGGCAACGCCCGGCCGGCGCGGGCCGAGGCCGGCGAGCCGGCGCGCACCGGCCGCTGACCGGAACGGGCGCCTAGGCACCTGTCCTGCGCATTCGGTGCGCCGCGACCGCTGCCGGCATCCCTCGACGGCCCCACTCTGGGCGACTCGGTGGCGACCCCGTCGAGATTCGCGGTCTCGTGGCTACCCGGCCCCGGAAGCCACGAGACCGCGCACCTCGCCGCGCGGACAGGGCGCCCCGAAGCGGCCCACCGTGGGACACCGCTTGGACCCCCGGCGATGCTCCGGCGGGAGCGCCGTCTCGAGGCGACGGAGGGCGCAGAGGCCGGGTTTCACACGCTGGAACCCGGCTCCAGCGCACTTCGTTCGCGTTGTCTCCGAGGCCGCCTGCAGGGACGCGTGTGGCGGCGCACAAGATCAGACAGGACGGGCCCTAGGCCGACCGGACCGGCGGGAAGACCTCGTCGACGTCGACGTTCATCGCGACCTCGCAGTCGCAGAAGCCGCCGTACTCCTCGAGGCCTGCGCGCAGCCGGGCCGGGTCCACGCCCTCCCGGACGGCCCAGGCGTCGGTCGCCGCACGGGTGAGGCCGCAGCCGTCGCTCGCCACGGCGGAGTCCACGTGCGCGAGCAGGGCCGTCAGCTGGCCCCGGTCCAGGGGCAGCCGAGCCGGCCCCGCAGCCCGCTCCGCCCAGTCCGTCGACGCCATCGCCTCGCCCCCTCCGATCCGGCCCGACGTCCTCATCGGCAGGCAGCGGGAAGGGTCGTACGGGCGGGTCACCGCCCCGCGGCCTCCAGCGGGCGGGCGGGCGCCTCCGGCGCGGAGCGCAGCTCGTCGGACAGCCGGTCGCGGGAGCCGCCCTCGGCCAGCAGCGACACCGCGAAGAAGGCCAGGAAGGCCGGTGTCGCGTCGAACAGGCCGCTCTCCAGCAGGCTGCGGCCGACCACGAACACGACGACGCCGAGGAACAGCACGCGGTGCGGGTGCGGGGCGCGCAGCGCACCGCGCAGCACCCAGAGCACCCAGCCGACCGCGACCAGCAGGCCCAGCACGCCGGCCTGCACCAGCAGGGACACCCAGCTGCTGTCCAGCGGCTGCTCGTTCCACCACTGGCCCTTGACCTCGATGATCTTCACCGACAGGCCGCCGCCGAACACCAGCTGCCAGCCCGTCTCCGCCCAGGTGGCGGCGGCCCGCCAGGCGATGAAGCGGGAGTCGAGGGTGCTGGTGCCGGTGCCGTCGCGCTCGGCGAACGAGGTCAGCACCCCGGTGCTCAGCACCGCGACCGCCCCGGCGGCCGCCACCACGAGGGCGCCGACGACGAGTCCCACACGGGCCCGGCGGATGTGCAGCGCCATCACGGCGATCGCGACGACCAGCATGAGCAGACCGGTCCGCGAGCCGGTGACCCAGATGACGCCCAGGGCCGCCACCGCGGCGCCGGTCCGCAGCCACCCGGCCTCACCGAGGACGGTGCGCCAGGCGACGTACAGGACGACGACGCCGGCCAGCAGGGCCAGCTCGTTCGGGCTCAGCGGCGGCACGCCCCCGGCCAGCCGCCCGGAGGACAGGGTGGGCGCCCCGGTCACCGCCGCGGCCAGCCCGACGGTGCCGCAGGCCAGCGCGAGCGCGGAGAACGCCTCGCCGACGGTGGCCGTCCGGAGGAGGAAGAAGACCGTCAGCGCCAGGACGGCCACGCGGACGCCGACCAGCCCACCGGCCGCCGGCGTGCCGTGGGTCAGCGCCCCGAACACCGAGCCGCCGAGCAGGGTGGCCAGCACCCACAGCGAGCCGGTGCCCAGCGCCCGCCGGGTCCCTGCCTGGGCGGCCAGGAACGCGATCAGCAGCGCCACGGCGGACAGGCCGCCCTTGGCCAGGACGACGGGGTCCAGCGAGCCCGAGAAGTACTGCGCACGGCGCCAGCCGACCGTGCTGGCCACGAGCAGGAACGCCACGAGGAGCTGTCCCAGCCGACCGGAGGGGAAGCCCGGCCGCATGCCGCCCCTGCCGGAGGCCTCGTTGGTCACGCCGCGGGATGCTACGGGCACGCGCCGTCCACGAGGGGCGAAACACGGGGAATATCAGGCTTACGGAGGACCGCGGCGGCGCACCGGGGGCGGAATGGCGAACTCCCCGCCATTCCTGTCCGTTCCCGCCCCTCTCGCGGTGGCGGTCGTCACGCCTCCCAGCCCTACCCGTTGGGGTCAATCGACGTTCCGAGCTGGCCATTCGCGGCTCTATCTTCGTCTTCGACGGGGAAATTCCTCGCGCCCGGACACACGTGGCACACCGCGCTCGGAGGAAGAGCAAACGATGTTCAACTCATGGATCGATCGAGCGGAAGAACTCTCCAGCGAATTCCGGGAGGCCCGTCCCTTCCCGCTGCTGGTCATCGATGACTTCCTCGACAACGCCGTCGCGGAGAGCCTGCTCGAGGAGTTCCCCGCGCCGGACGCGATGCCCAAGTCCCGCGACTACCTCTTCGGCGACAAGCACGAGCTGTCGAGCGTCGCCGAGCAGGGCCCCACCAGCAAGGCGTTCTACGACGCCCTGATGGGCGAGCGGTTCCAGAAGTTCATCAGCACGCTCACCGGGATCGACCTCTTCGTCGACCCGGCCTTCCACGGCGGCGGGTTCCACCAGAGCGGTGACGGCGGCTTCCTCGACACGCACGTCGACTTCAACATGCACCCGCTGCACCCGAACTGGCGGCGGACGCTGAACGTGCTCCTGTACCTGAACAAGGACTGGAAGGCCGAGTACGACGGCCGCCTGCTGATCAAGTCCAGCCCCGACGAGGAGCCCCGGGCCATCGAGCCGCTCTTCAACCGCGGCCTGATCATGGTGACCGACGACCACACCTACCACGGCTTCAAGAAGATGAGCCTCCCCCCGGGCGTGACCCGCAAGTCCATCGCGACCTACGCCTACGAGCTGGTGCCCGAGGGCAGCGTGGTGGCTCGCACCACCGGGTGGTCGCCGGAGGCGGCCGGTCCGCTGAAGCGGGTCTTCGCCCGGCACTACGACACGGCCGTGAAGGTCAAGACGAAGCTGTTCGGGAGCGCGACCGCCAACAACCGGTGACCGCGTCGCCTCCGGGGCCACGCCCCCGGCAGGCCTAGCCGCGACGGATCGGCCGGCGTCCCCTCCGGACGTCGGCCGATCCGCGTCCCGACGAGCGGCCGCCGACCGCCCTCGCACCACTCCCCCTCGCTGACGACCTTCCGGCGAGCACCGACACCGCGGCTGATTGGAGACTCGCTGTGGCCCTGCGGCGTTCCGGCCGGACCATCGCCGTCCACCCGCATGCCGACCTGTACGGCAGCGACCGGATGTTCCTCGAGAGCGTGGCCGCACTGGGTCCCGACGTCCTCGCGGTCGTGTCCAAGGACGGCCCGCTGGTCGACGCGCTGGAGCAGCGGTCGATCGCGCACGAGATCAAGGACTTTCCCGTTCTCCGCAAGGTCGATCTCAGGACGCCGCAGAAGGCAATGCGCTTCGTCCTCCACTTTCTCCGCTCGCTGGTCTCCTTGACGTCCTGGCTGCGCGCACACGACGCCGACGTCGTCTACGTGAGCACCATCGCCGCACCGGAATGGCTTTTCGCCGCACGGCTGAGCCGCGCCCGGGTCGTCTGCCACGTCCACGAGAGCGAACCGCAGATGTCCCGTCCCGCGAGCGCGCTGCTGCTGCTCCCGCTGCTCGCCGCGCACCGCGTCATCGCCAACAGCGAGGACACCCTCGCCTGGATCAGGGCGTCCCTCGGGAAGCGCCTGGGCCGTCGCACCCGGGTCATCCTCAACGGCGTGCGCGAACCCGACGGGACTCACGGCGTCCCGTCGCCGACCACCGCGCGCAGCCTCGTCGTCGTCGGCCGGCTGGCCGCCCGCAAGGGCCAGCACACGGCGATCTCGGCCCTCGCGCTGGTCCGGCGGGCGGGCTTCGACGTCACGCTCACCCTCGTCGGCGACAGCTATCCCGGCTACGAGGACCACGCCGACGCCTTGCGCGCCCTGGCGGTCCGCGAGCAGGTCGGGGAGAGCACCGTCTTCGCCGGCTTCCAGGACCCGGCGCCCTACGTCGCGGCGGCCGACGTCGTCCTGGTGCCGTCCCTGATCGAGCCGTTCGGGCTGGTCGCCGCCGAGGCGCTGCTCCTCGGCCGGCCGGTCGTCGCCTCGCGGGTCGGCGGTCTGCAGGAGGTCATCCGGGACGGCGAGACGGGGCTGCTCGTCGACCCGGAGGACCCGCGGGCCCTGGCCGACGCGATCGTCCGCCTGCTGTCCGATCCGGCAGGCGCCGCCGAGCTCGGGCGGGCCGGCCAGGCCGACGCCCGCGCCCGGTTCTCCATGGCGGCGTACTCGGCGCAGCTGTCGGACGCCGTGCTCGTGAAAAGCGCCGCACCGCTCGGCGGGTGAGGGCCGCGCACCCCGCCCGACCGCGATGAGTTCGGGCGGGGTCTGCAGTCCGTTCTGGTGACCGTCGTAGGACGCCGGGCGACGCCGCCCGGCGGAAGCTCCACGGAGGACACCATGACGACCACGCCGGACGCCCCGACCACCGCGCGGCCCGGCCGCCCGCCCGCCGTCGACCTGGCCACCTGGCAGGTCGCCCGGGACGAGCTCCTGGTCCGCGAGAAGGCCCACACCCACGAGGGCGACGCCATCGCGGCGGCCCGCCGCCGGCTGCCGATGGTGGAGCTGGACGGGACGGTCGAGGTGGTCGGACCCGACGGCCCGGTCCCCTTCGTGGACCTGTTCCAGGGCCGCGACGAGCTCGTGGTCTACCAGCACATGTGGTACGACGGCGCGCCGCACCAGGGGCAGTGCGAGGGCTGCACCACCACGGCCTGGCACGTGCAGGACGCGGCCTACCTCAACGCCCGCGGCGTCTCGTTCGCCGTCCTGACGACGGGCCCGTGGGAGGAGGTGGCCGCCTACGTCGAGTTCATGGGCTACCGCCAGCCCTGGTACTCGGTACGGGGCGTGGAGGCACCGAACGGCGTCGACCCGGGCCGCCTCGCCTGCTACCTGCGCGAGGGCGACCGCGTGTTCCTGACCTACTCCACGACCGGCCGGGGCAACGAGCGGGTCAACGCGTCCCTGGGCCTGCTCGACATGACGCCCTACGGCCGCGGGGAGGCGTGGGAGGACACGCCCGAGGGCTGGCCCGAGGGCGGCGCCGCGTGCTGGTCCTGGCGCTCGGACGCGGACGGCAACCCGACCTGGGGCCCGACCAGCCGCCCCGTGCCGCAGTGGACCCGCCCCGGCGCGACCCCCGTGGAGACCCTCGGCCGGCACGGCCACCACCACTGACGTCAGGCGGCTGCCGCGGTCACCGCCGGGACCGCCGTCGTCCCCCGCAGCATCGGCGAGAGCACGTGCCGGCGAACGGCCGCCGCGGTCAGCAGTGGCCCGGCCGCGAGCGCGAGCGGCGCCCAGGTCTGGCCTCCGTCGACGATGTGCACCAGGACGACGACCAGGACGAGCGCGGCGAACTCGAGCGACCGCAACGCCAGCACCCGCCGCTGCCGGCGGTGCACCGTGGCCAGGCCGCTGTAGGGCAGCAGGAAGGCGCCGGCCACGGCGTAGGCGCTCCAGCCGGCGACGGCGAGGATCGGCACGGGGTACTCGCCGCCGGTGAGCAGCGACTCCACGAGCGGCTGGAGGACGACGGCCAGGACGCCGATGCCCGCGACCGCACCGGCCAGGCCGAGCGCCACCCGGTCCGCCGCGCGGATCGCCTGGGCGACCGGCCGGTCGCGGGTGGCCACGTAGTGCGGCAGCAGGTAGGAGCCCAGGCCCGCGACGACCACGAGGGTCGGCGCGGTGTACACGCGGGCCGCCTCGAGCGGGCCGTACGCGGCCGCGCCCACGGCGAGGACGACGACCAGCCGCAGGCAGGTGAGCAGGCCGGGCCGGACGGTCTGCCCGGCCGCCCGCCAGACGCCGAAGGAGAGGACCGCCCGCAGGTCGGGCGAGCGCCACGGCCCGCGCGGCCGCTCCCCCGGGGAGGCGCAGCACCAGGCGACGACCGCGGCGGTGGTCTGCCCGGCGACCAGCGCGACGAGGAACGAGCTGAGCGTGAGCGGACCGCTCAGGGCCCACAGCAGCAGGGCGCCCAGGGAGAACACCAGGCTGGTGGCATCGACCGCGGGCAGCGACCAGAAGCGGCCGGTCGCCATGAGCAGCCGGCGCAGCACGTCCTCGACGACGTAGGCGGTCACCGCCACGGCGAGCACGAGGACCGTCCACGACGAGACGACCCCGGTGACCGCGGCGACCGCCGCGCCCAGGCCGCCGGCCCCGACGGCGACGACCACGGCCACGACGTGCAACCCGGCGCGCACGCCGCGCTCCTGGCGGTCGAGGACCGTGAGCGAGTCGCCGACCAGGCCGCTGGACACCGCGGTGACCAGGACCATCGCGCCGTAGATCAGGGAGAAGGTGGCCAGCCCCGCCGCCCCGAGGTAGCGCGCGGCGGCCACCTGCAGGACGAGGCCGGCCAGGGCCTGGGTCACCTGGCCGGCGACCGCGCCGGCGGCGGGCCGGCGCAGGAGGAAGCCCAGCCCGCGCGTCATGCCGATCATCCTCCCAGCGCGAAACCGCAGCTCAGCACGCTGAAGCCGGCGTCTCACCCGAAGATCCCCCCACCGCCGGGGCGGTGGGGGGATCGATCGGATCGGCGGACGACGTCAGGCGGCGGGCACGACGACCAGGTCGTCGAACCGCAGCGTCACTCCCGACGTCGCGCTGCCGGAGAGGTAGCCCAGGAGACCGACGGAGCCGGGCGCCTGCAGCGAGGCGGTCGTGTCCGTCCGCGTCAGCGTGGGCGTCGTGGGCTCCGGGGTGCCGGCCGGCCAGACGGTGACCGCCAGGTCGGTGGTCCCGGTGCCCCGGACGACGAAGCGGACGTTGAGCACCTCGCCGGTGGTGTACGCCTCGGGCAGGATCACGTTCGTCCCGATCTGGGTCTCGCTGGACGTCCCCGCCAGCCGGGTGACGGCGACGCCGATGCTGCCGTCGGCGAGCAGCCGCACGCGGGCCCGGTACTCCTGGTTCGTCCCGACCCGCCGGCCGACGAGGTAGACGTACGTGCCCGAGCCGCTCGGGGTCTGCGTCGAGGACAGGGACGCCGTCATGTCGACGTCGGTCCGCGACACGGCCCCGAGGTAGGACCCGGTGTTCGTGCCCGGGGTCATCGCGAAGACCGCCGTCCCCTCCGACACCGACTGCCGGGCGCCACCCGCGGAGACGGTCCAGGGACCACCCGCGTCGGCGATGCCGAGGCCCCCGGCCGCGGTCCGCTGGAAGGCATCGGCCGCGAGCACGGCGCCGGACACGTGCAGCGTCCGGCTGACCGTCGAGGTCGCGCCGTCGTCGTCGGTGACGGTCAGGACGACGGTGTAGTCGCCGTCCGCGGCGTACGCGTGGCTCGCCGTCCGCCCGCTGCCGGTCTCGCCGTCCCCGAACGCCCACGCGTAGGACGCGATCGCGCCGTCGGTGTCGACGGACCGCGCGGCGTCGAACGCCACCGTCCGGCCGGTGGCCGTGGCGTCGAACGCCGCGGTCGGCAGGACGTTCGGCGGGGGCGTCGTCGTCGTCACCAGCGCCGTCGTCGTCGCCGTGGCGCCGTCGTCGTCGGTCACGGTCAGCGTCACGGTCCAGGTGCCCGCCCGGCTGTAGGCGTGCGCCGGGGCGCGGCCGGTGCCGGTGGCGCCGTCGCCGAAGTTCCACGCGTAGGACGCGATCGTGCCGTCCTTGTCGGTGGAGGTGCCGGCGTCGAACGTCGCGTCGAGATCCTTGACCGAGGAGGCGAACGCCGCGGTCGGCGGGACGTTCGGGGCGGTGCCGGTGCTGCCCAGAACGTAGTGGTTGGCCAGCTGGGCGGCGCTCAGCGCGGTCGGGTAGACCGCCACCTCGTCGATGCGGCCGGTGAAGGTCGCCGAGGGGCCCCAGTTGATGTCCGACCCGATCCGCCAGTAGCCGGTCATCGCCTGACCGCGGGTGACGTCGGTGCGCGACGCGACCAGCTTCCCGTCGAGGTACAGGGCCATGCCCTTCGAGCTCAGCGTCGCCGCGACGTGGTGCCACTTGCCGTCGTTGTAGACGCCCGTGCTCTGGACCGTCCGGATGGCGCTCGGCCACACACCGAAGAACACGTGCCCGGCGGCGTCGAGGTAGATGTGCCGGTCGTAGTTGACGCTGGTCCCGGTCGGCTGCGTGCCGAAGCCGAGGATCCGCCCGCCGGTCTTCGACGTGGTCTGGAACCAGGCCTCCGCGGTGAACACCTGCGGGGCCGCGATGGCGGTCGAGATCGCGGCGCTCGCCGTGGCGGTGCCGTTGAAGGAGTACGCCGCGTCGGTGTCCCCGGCCAGTGCGCCGGCGGCGCCGCGGGTGACCCCGGCGGCCGGGACCAGGTCCGAGAGGCCGCCGTAGTCCACGGAGTTGCCGGACCGCTCGCCGAGGGTCCACTGGCCCACGGGCCCGTCAGCGCGGACCGCGTCGACGTACGGGCGGTCGGCGGCACCGGTGGCCACGGTGGCGCTCACCGACGCCGAGCTCGCCGTGTTGCCGAACGGGTCGGTGGCGGTCACCCGGTAGGTGTGCTCGCCGGCCGCGAGGCCGCTGTCGGTCAGCGTGACGGCCGGCCGCGTCCACCACTGCGAGGCGCGGACGGTCTCGAAGATCGGCGTCTTCGTGTCACCGTCGCGGTAGAGCCGGTAGGTGAGGTTCTCGTTGTCCCGGTCGGACGTCGTCGTCCACCGGATCCGGACGGCGCCGGCGCCGCTCGCGGACACCGTGGGCGCGTCGACGGGGTCCGGGCCGATCTTGTTCGGCGCGATCGTGGGCAGGGCGTAGCGGACCAGGCCCTGCTGGCCGACGCCGTTGACCCGCGGGAACTCGCCGCCGTAGGAGAGGTACTGGCCGGTGCCGGTCACGCTGAAGCCGGCCTGGAACTGGCCGGTGTACTCGCCCGGCGTCATCGTCGGCCACCACGGCAGCATGGTCGGGGCGGGCGTGTTCGCGATGAGCTTGCCGCCGAAGGTCGCCGTCCCGTTCCGGCCGGTCGCGGCCAGGGTGTAGGCGACCCCGAACTTGTGCACGCGTTCGGGGGTCTGCTCCGGGAAACCGCCGGCGTTGCCGCAGTTGTGCGCGTGCGAGGACACGTACAGGACCCCGGCCATCGGGAAGCTCGAGTAGCTGTCCCCACGGCAGTCGGAGAACCAGCGGGGCGTCCCGCCGGCGGCGGTCGCGATCCACGGGCCCTCGAAGTTGCCCGTGCCGCCGTAGTGGTACGTCGTGCCGTAGACCGTCGTCCCGTCGGTGTAGAGGCTCAGCACCGCGGCGTCGGCACCGTTGTTCGTGATGGTCTTGTTGACCGCGAACGGCAGGACCGCGCCCGTGGTCGCGTTGACGGCGGCCACGGCCGGGTTGACGGCCTTGTTGACGTAGTAGAACCGACCGCCGATGACGACCTGGGTGTTGTTGCTCGTCACGGCCAGGGCCAGCACCTCGTTGGCGCCGTTGACCGGTCCGTTGCCCGGGACCGGCGCCCACGACAGCAGCGCGCCGGTGGTGGCGTTGACCGCGGCCACGCGGGTGCGGCTGACCTTCCCCACGGCGCTGAAGGCGCCGCCGAAGTACACGGTCGTGTTGGTGGTGGCGATCGCCCGCACCATGCCGTTGATGCTGGGCGCGAACGTCGTGATCAGCGCGCCGGTGACGGCGTCGAAGGCCGCGAGCCGGTTGCGGATCACCCCGTTGGCCTGCGTGAAGTCACCACCGACGTAGATACGCTTGCCGTCGGGCGAGGCCTTGATGACGCGCACCTGGCCGTTGACGCTCGGCGCCCAGCCGGGGATCAGCACACCGGTGCGGATGTCGTAGGCCAGCAGGTTGTCGCGCACTGTCTCGTTCGTGCCGAGCGGCGCGCCCGCGGGGCGGGCACGGGTGAAGGAGCCGGCGACGTAGACGGTGTTGCCGACGGTGACCTGCGACCAGACGACCCCGTCGATCTGCACGGTGGGGAGCCCGTCGGCGGAGACCGTCGTGGGCGTCGTCGTGCTGGTCGGGTCGAGGGGCGCCGAGTCGGCCAGGGCCGCTGCCGGGACGGCGAGCTGGGCGCCGCCGACCAGGAGCAGGAGTCCGAGCAGACCGGCGACAGCGCGCCGGGCCGCGCTGGACGCGCGTGCGGGCATGGGTGTTTCCCCCGTGATTCATCGTTTACGAAGGCCGGAGCAGGCCGAGCAGAATCGATACTAAGAGTGACGAAATGAGGAAAGCCAGGGGTGAGGTGATCACCCGATACGGTGCTCGACCTGCGGCGCGGCCCGAACGGGTGGTCCGATCTGATCACTCACAGTGACTTTCATGGTGCCCGGTCGGACGACGCGGACCGGTCGGCGCGGCAGCCGGACGACGCCGTTCCCGGCCGCCTCGAGGGGCGGCCGGGAACGGCGTCGGAAGGGTCCGCGGTCAGCGGACGGGCGTCACCGACAGGCCGGTGAACCGCACCGCCAGCGGCGCCGTGGCGCTGCCGGACAGGTAGGCCGACAGGGCCGGTCCGCCCGGCGCCTGGAGTGCCGCCTCGGCGTCGGTCCGCGTCACCGTCGCGACGCCGGGCTCCGGCGAGCCGGCCGGCCACACCGCGGCCGCCAGCTGCGTCGTGCCGGTGCCGGAGACCTGGACGCGCACCGAGAGCGGCGTGCCCGGCGTGTAGGTGAGGCCGGGAACGGTCACCTCGCTGCCGATGACTGTCTCCGCGGACGTGCCGGCCAGCTTGGTCAGCGCGAGCCGCACCGAGCCGTCGGCCAGGAACCGCAGCCGGGCGCGGTACTCCAGGTTGGTCCCCACCCGACGGCCGGTGACGTACACCGAGGCTCCGCTCCCGGTCGGCGCCGCCGACAGCGAGAACGTGGTGAGCACGTCCGCGCTGGTCTCGGCGACCTGTCCCAGGTAGGAGCCGGTGATGTTGCCGGCCGCGTCCAGGCGCAGGGTGGCCTCACCCGGCGCCACCGACTGGCGGGTGGTGCCGTTGGACATCGTCCAGGCGCCGCCGACGTCGGCGGTGCCCAGGCCGCTGGCCACCGTCCGGTCGAACGCGTCCGAGGCGAGCACCACCGGGACGTAGATCGTCACGTCCTGGCCGCTCGTGCCGGTCGCGCCGTCGTCGTCGGTCACGGTCAGCGTGACCGTGTACGTGCCGTCGGCCGCGTAGGTGTGCGCCGCGGTCGTCCCGGTGCCGGTGGCGCCGTCACCGAAGTCCCAGCGGTAGGAGGCCACCGTGCCGTCCGGGTCGGCCGACGCGGCCGCGTCGAGGCTCACCGTCCGCTCGCTGACCGCGGTGGTGAACGACGCCGTGGGCAGCCGGTTGGCCACCACCGTCACCGGGACGGTCGTCGTGCCGGTCGCGCCCCGGTCGTCGGTGACGGCCAGCGTGACGGTGTACGTGCCCGCCGCGGCGTAGGTGTGTGCGGCGGTCTTCCCCGTCACGGTGGCGCCGTCGCCGAAGTTCCAGGCGTAGCTCGCCACCGTGCCGTCGAGGTCGACGGACGGCGACGCGTCGACCGCGAGGTCGAGGTCGTCGGTCACGGTGCCGAAGCGGGCCGTCGGGGCGACGTTCGCCGGCTTGCCGTTGCGGCCGAGGGTGGCGTGCGCCGCCACCTGCTGGGCCGACAGCACCGAGCCGTAGAGCGCCACCTCGTCGATCCGGCCGGTGAAGGTGCTGGCGCTGCTCGACATGCCGCGGTCGGCACCGACCCGGAAGTAGCCGTTGTAGGCCAGGCCCGAGGTGGTGTCCGCCCGCGACCCGACGAGCACGCCGTCGACGTAGAGCGCCATGCCGTTCGGGCCCATCGTCGCGGCGACGTGGTGCCACTTGCCGTCGCTGACGCTCGCGGTGCTGGTGACGAGGCGGTCCTGGGTGAAGATCCAGAGCACCGTCTGCTTGACGCCGAACACGATCCGGCCCTGACCGTCCAGGTAGACCTGGCGGTCGTAGGTGCTGCTGCTGCCGGTCCGCGCGTTGCCGAAGCCCATGATCCGCACGTTCTTGGAGCTGGTCTGGAACCAGGCCTCCTCGGTGAACGTGCCGGGCGCCGCCGTGGCGGTCGGCGTGGCCAGGCTCGCCGACGGGCTGCCGGTGAACGAGTAGGCGGTGTTCGCGTCGCCGGCCAGGGCGCCGGCGACGCCCTTGGTGACTCCGCTGCCGATCGTCAGCGCGGCGCCGCCGATGCTGTCGGCCGCCGTGGACCCGGAGGTCTCACCGAGCCGCCACTGGTTCGTGGCACGGTCGGCGCGGACGAGCTCCGGGTAGCTCTGCGCGGTGCCCGGGGCCGGGACGCCGGCGACCTCGACGGTGGCCGCGCCCGAGGTGACCGTGTTGCCGAACGGGTCGGTCGCGGTCACCACGTACCGGTGGGAGCCGCCGGTCAGGCCGGTGTCGGTGAACGTCATCGCGGGCGTCCTCCACCACATCGAGGCCTGCAGCGCGGTGTACACCGGCGTGGTCTCGCCGTCGCGGTAGACGCGGTAGGTGAGGTTCTCGTTGTCCTGGTCGCTGGTCGCCGTCCAGGTCAGCTTGGCGCTGCCCGGCCCCGCGGCCGTGACGACCGGGGTGAGCGCGTCGGAGGCGGCCGGGCCGACCTTGTCCGGGGCGATGTCCGGGACGGCGAAGCGGACGAGGCCCTGCTGCCCGACGCCGTTGACCCGCGGGAACTCACCGCCGTAGACGACGTACTTCCCGTTGCCGGTCACGCTCCAGCCGGCCTGGCCCTGGCCGGTGAACGTGCCGGGCGTGATGGTCGGGAACCACGCCAGGTTCGACCCGGACGGCGCGTTCAGGAAGTTGGAGCCCTTGAGCAGGTGCGTCTTCAGCGTGCCGGTCGGGGCCAGCGTGTAGGCGGTGCCGAACTTGTGCACCCGGGTGGGCTGCTCCGGGTAGCCGCCGATCGCCGCGCAGTCGTGGGTGTGGCTGGCCACGTAGACGACGCCGTCGGTGACGTAGCTCGAGTACGTGTCGCCACGGCACTCGTTGACCTCGACGATCGCGCCGCCGTCGGCCTTCGCGACGAAGGAGCCCTCGAGGTTGCCCGGGCCGTAGTAGTCGTAGCCCGTGCCGATCACCAGGTCGCCGGAGGTCGTCAGGCTGTAGATCGCCGAGTTGATGCCCTGGTTGGTGATCTTCTGGTTGGCCGCGAACGGCCGGGTCGCGCCGGTCACCGGGTCGAGCGCGGCGACACCGGTGGCCTTGACGCCGTTCATCGAGTCGAAGCGGCCGGCCGCGACGACCTGGCTGCCGTTCCCCGTCACGACGAGGGACATGACCTGGTCGCTGGTGGCCTTGTTGCCGTCGCTGTTGCCGGCGGTGGAGCCGACGCCAGGGACCGGCGCCCACGGCAGCAGGGCGCCGTCGGCCGCGCGGACGGCGGCCAGCCGGCTGCGGCTCACGCCGCCCACGGCGGTGATGCTGCCGCCCAGGTAGACGGTGTCGCCGGTGGCCGCGATCGCGCGCACCTGGCTCTGCATGTTCGGGTGCCAGGTGCTGAGCAGCGTGCCGCTGGCGGTGTCGAACGCCGCCACCCGCTTGCGGACCTGGCCGTCGACCTCGGTGAAGTCACCGGCCACGTAGACCCGCGAGCCGTCGGGCGAGGCCGTGACCGCGAGGACCTGGCCGTTGAGGTTCGGCGCGAACGAGGTGATCAGCTCACCGGTGCGGATGTCGTAGGCGAGCAGGTTGTACCGCGGCGTCTCGTTCGTGCCCGCGGCCGCGCCGGCCGGGCGGGCGGAGGTGAACGAGCCGCCGACGTAGACGGTGTTGCCGACGACGGCCTGCGCCCAGGCGACGCCGTCGATCTGCACGGTCGGCAGCGCGTCGGCCGCCACGGTGGGCGGCGTGGCCGCGGACGCGGTCAGCGGGCGCGAGTCGGCCTGCGCCACCCCGGGCAGGAGGGCCGTGGCGCCGGCGGCCATGAGCAGAGCTACGAACCCGGACAGGGCGCGCGTGGACCTGCGCGCCGGCAGTGCAGACATGGATGTTCCCCCGTGTAGTCCCCCATCGCCGGCCCGGCGAACCGGATCGACGCGTACTGAGAGTGACGATGACACGAAGATCGACCTCCCCGCACCACACGAACGGGCGAGGAACTGCGAGAATCCGCCGTTCGAGGGACCCACATCTCACTCTGCGTGGTGGTGCCCGGTGGCCGCACAACGCGAGGAGGCGGCACACCTGGGAAAGGTGTGCCGCCTCCTCGGGACGCGGTTCTCGGTGCCCGGACGGGCGATCAGCGCACCGGGCCGGTGAACAGCAGGAGCGGGGCGCCGGCCTGGTAGCCCACCTCGACGGTGACCGCGTCGCGGGCGTCGGAGGGCACCGTGAACACGTAGACGCCGTCGGCCGACCCGCCGGGAGCCACCATGTCGACGCCGAACGGCCGCTGCGACGGGTCGTCGAGCGGCGACGCCGGGGTCTTGTCCGCGCCGTAGTACATGTTCACGGCGGCGCCGGCCAGCGTGATCGGCTCCGCCGTCCCGTTCTCGACGTGCACGGTGACCCGGATGGCCGGCCCGGCGATGTTCCCCGGCCCGTTGGCGGTGCCCTGGACGGCCTCGATCCCGGTCAGGGTGGCGACGACGCCGTTGCCGACCGCGGCCGGGGAGTCGAGCGGGACCTCCGGCAGCGCCGCCGGCAGTTCGTCGACGTTCTCCGTCGGGCCCGTCGGGGTCGGCGTGGGCGGGTTGGGGACGACGCCGGTGTCGCGGGTCGCCGTGGTGCTCGCCGCGGCGGCGCCGTCCGCGGCCTCCGCCGTCCCCTCGTCGCGGTTGATCACCAGGAGCAGCGCCACGAGCGCGGCGGCCAGCACGACCGCGGCGCCGGCGAGCAGCAGACCCCGGCGGCGGCGGGCGCCGTCCGGCGCCGGGCCCTTGGTCGACGGGAGGGTCTTGGTCACTGCGGCCTTCTTCCCGGCGTCACCCGTACGGGCGCCGCCGTCGTCACTGGAGGTCATCGGGGCAGGCGGCCGATCTCGCGGAACCACTTGACGCAGGCGAGCAGCAGGTAGCCCGCCGTCGCCGCGAACAGCGCGGTGTAGACCGAGAAGAAGGCCAGGGGTGCGCCCATCAGCAGGAAGACGCAGCAGAGCAGCCCGTAGTCGGTGGGCACGACGAGCAGCGAGCGCAGCACGCTCGGCCGCTCCGCGGTGCGCTGGGCGCGGGTGACCGCCCCGTGCCGCTCGCGCAGCGCCTCGTTCAGCATCGTGGCGAAGAAGAGCACCGCCGCCACGACGCAGAAGCCGATCGGGACGAGCAGCCATGCCCCCCGGTCGACGGTCTGGAAGCGGTAGGCGCCGATGAGGACGGCGAGGTGCAGGCTCGAGATCTTGGCCGCGTCGATCATGTGGTCCAGCCACTCCCCCGCCGGCGAGCCGCCGCCGCGCAGCCGGGCCAGCTGGCCGTCGGCGGAGTCGAGGGCGTAGCCGAGCACCAGGCAGGCGGTCACCAGGACGCCGACCGGCCACGACGGGCGGACCAGCGCGACGAGCGCGATCGCGGTCGCGGTGAAGCACGCGCTGATGGCGGTGACCATGTTGGGCGTCAGCCGGGCGTGGAAGGCGAGAGCCGCGAGGACGCGGCCCAGCCTCCGGTTGACGAAGCGCGAGTAGGCCGGCGCCCCCTTGGTGCCCTTCTGCGCCGCGGACAGCCGCCGCAGGGTCTCGGGCAGCGTCTCGGTGACCGGTGCGACCGGCCGGGCGGTGGCGGTCACTGCTGCGCTCCACCGGAGGCCAGCCGCGGCTGCGGCAGCGTGAGCCGGCCGAGGTCCTCGACCGCCGGCGCCGGCGCGGGGACGAGCAGCTCCTCGAGCGGGACGACGTCGTCCTCGCGTCGCCGTCCGTCGGGCCGGCGCTTCGGGTAGGCGCGCGCGGCGAGCCGTTCCGCCAGGCGCTCGTAGCCGTCGGCAACGTCGTCCCAGTCGTAGCGGCCGGCGAGCACGCGGGCCACGGCCCCGGCCTCCACGACGGCGTCGGGCGCGGCCTCCGCCTCCTCCAGGCGGGCGGCGACGTCGCCCGCGTCGGCGAAGTACCAGCCGGCGTCGGCGGCGACCTCGCGGTTGAAGTCCACGTCGTAGGCGACGATCGCGCTGCCCGCGCCGAGCGCGCGCAGCAGGGAGGGGTTGGTCCCGCCGACGGAGTGCCCGTGCACGTAGGTGTAGGCGTGCGCGTACAGCTGGTCGAGCTGCACCTGGTCCCACACCCCGCCGAGGAAGCGCACGCGGTCGTCGGCCAGGCCGTGCACGCGGGCGGTGTACTCGTCGGCGTACGGAGCCGAGCCGACGACGACCAGCGGCTTGCGCGCCGCGCTACGGCGGTAGCCGTCGACGATGACGTCGACGTGGTTCTCCGGCTCGAACCGGGCCACCACGAGGTGGTAGCCGCCCGGCTCCAGGCCGAGCTCGGCCAGCCGGTCCGATCCGGGCGCGATCAGCGGCGCGCCGTAGGTCAGCAGCGTCGTGGGCGCGCCGAACTCGCGCCGGTAGTAGTCGGCGATCCCCTGCGCGTCGGCGATGAGGACGTCGGACCAGCGGACGGCCAGGCACTCCGCCGCCCGGTAGTAGCGCTGTCCGGCCGGGCCCCACTTCGCGCGCTTCCACTCCAGGCCGTCCACGTGAGTGGCGACGGGGATGCGGGCCAGGCGCAACGCCGGCAGGAGCGGGGAGTTGGCGGCGTTGAACACGAGGGCGGCGTCGGTGCGGTGCGCGAGCAGGTGCGCGATCGACAGCGCCGAGTGGCTGAGGGTCTCCAGCGCGCGCTTGCGGGCGGCCGGGAGGTGCACCAGCCGCATCCCGAGGTACTCGGCGGGGCGCTCGGTCTGCCCCGTCGTCGTCCGGCAGTACACGACGACGTCGTGCCCGCGGGCCACCAGGCGGCGGCCGACCTCCTCGACGGCGGTCTCGAAGCCGCCGTAGCGGGCGGGGACACCGCGTGTCCCGACCATGGCGATCCGCATCGTGCTCCCCGTCCGTTCGTCCGGCGCTACCGTCCGCGCCCGGCCGACCCGGGGTCGGGACCTCGAACGCCTGACCAGCGTGAGCGATGCGGTGCCGATACGACCCCGAACGCCAGGAGGGCGTCACCCCCGCGGGTGACGCCCTCCTGGAGCCGGTGACCGTCCGGTCAGTACGCACCGGAACGGCTCAGCACCGCCCGGCCGGTCTTCCAGAGAATCAGCAGGTCCAGCGACAAGGACCAGTTCTCGACGTAGCGGAGGTCCAGCCGGACCGCCTCGTCCCACGGCAGGTCGCTGCGGCCGGAGATCTGCCACAGCCCGGTCAGCCCGGGCTTGACCAGCAGGCGGCGGCGCACGGACGTGTCGTAGCGCGCGACCTCGCTGGGCAGCGGCGGCCGGGGACCCACGAGGGACATGGAGCCGCCGAGCACGTTGAACAGCTGCGGCAGCTCGTCGAGCGACAGCCGGCGCAGGACGCGGCCGACCGGCGTGATCCGGGGGTCCTCCCGCATCTTGAACAGCAGGCCGTCGGACTCGTTGCCGTTCCGCAGCGCCTCGAGCCGCCGGTCGGCGTCCGCCACCATGCTGCGGAACTTGATCATGCGGAAGGTGCGGCCGTGCACGCCGACCCGCTCCTGGTGGTAGAAGACCGGTCCCGGGCTGGAGAACCGCACCGCCGCCGCGATGGCGAGCAGCACCGGTGCCAGCAGGACGATCGCCAGCGCGGCCACCGACCGGTCGACCCCGACCTTGACGACCCGGCGCCACCCCTCGAACCGCGGCGCCTCGACCGCCAGCAGGGGCAGGCCCTCGAACGGCCGGATGTGCAGCCGCGGGCCGGCGACCTCGATCAGCCCCGGCGCGACGAGCAGCTCCAGCCCCGTGCCCTCCAGCTGCCAGGACAGGCGGCGCAGGTACTCCGCGGCGGTCTCGCTGGCCGACGTCACCGCGATCGTGTCGGCACCGTGGCGCACGGCCATGTCCACGACGTCGTCGAGCCCCGCGACCGGGAGGCCGGCGGAGTCCCGCACGGCGCGCTGGTCCGCCGGCGTCACGCAGGCCGCGACCACCCGCAGGCCGGCGTACGACGCCCGCTCCAGGCCCGCGACCAGGTCCAGGACCGCCCCGCCCCGGCCGACGACGACCACGCGCTTGGTGCAGTGCCCCCGGCCGCGCAGGCGTCCCAGGCCCTTGCGCGCGGCGAAGCGCAGCAGCACGGTGCCGAGGGCCAGCGCGGGCACGGCGACGGCGACCAGTGAGCGGGAGAGGTCCAGCCCGGCCGCGTAGGACAGGAAGCCGGCGGCGGCGAGCAGCAGCAGTCCCGCCCTGACGACGCGGCGGTACTCCTCGCTGCCGGTGCCGAACACGCGCTCGGAGTGCGCGCCGACGGCGGCGAGCAGCACCGGCCAGACGGCGACGAGCGCGCAGGACGCCCAGAACAGCACGCTCCCGACGGGCGCCTCGGCGTGGACGAGCAGGACGCCACCGGCCGCGGCCGCGGCGGCGAGGACCTCCAGCGCGATCAGCACGGCGCGGTAGCGGTCCACCCACGCGCGGCGCGGCGAGCGCCACGGGAACCCGAGGCGTTCGGCGCCCAGCTGCGACAGCGGCGCCGAGCGCAGTTCGGGGACGGCCGCCGTCCCCCGTTGTTCGACAAGCAATGTTCCCCCCGTTGCCGACGACTACTCACCGTGGTCGGAGCAGGCGCGGATCGCGGGGGCTGGGTCACCCGAAAGGACCCGACCAGCGACAACCGAGCCGCCTGCCAGGAAGAAACCTCACTGTGCGTGACGTGGCTGGTCAACCCGGAAGGGCCGTGTTCACCCTTCGGGGGCGGCGTGATCACCCGCGCGGGCAGCCGGTCAGGTGCGCGGGTGGACGTCGTTCTGGGCCGCCTCCAGGCCGCGGGCGAGCAGCAGCTCGGTGGCGTCGGCGGCCTCGGAGAGGAGGAACGGCAGTTCCTTGCGCTCGGTGGCGGAGAAGTCCTTGAGCACGAAGTCGGCGGGGTCCTGCCGGCCGGGTGGGCGGCCGATGCCCACGCGCACCCGCAGGTAGTCCTTGCTGCCGGCCGACCGGGTGATCGACCGCAGACCGTTGTGGCCGCCCTCGCCGCCCCCGCGCTTGAGCCGGACGCTGGCGAACGGGAGGTCGAGCTCGTCGTGCAGGACGACGAGGTCGGCCCGGTCGAGGTGGTGGTAGTCGAGCAGGCCGCGGACCGGACCGCCGGATTCGTTCATGTAGGTCGTCGGCCGGGCGAGGACGACGCGGCGCCCGGCCAGCCGGCCCTCGCCGGACAGCGCCCGGGCCCGTGCGCCCTTGCCGGGCGAGAGGCGGATGCCGGCGCGCTCGGCCAGCTCCTCGAGCACCATCACGCCGACGTTGTGCCGGTTGCCGGCGTAGCCGGGTCCGGGATTGCCGAGCCCGACGACCAGGAAGGGGCCCTCGGGCACGACGACGGGGGCGCCGGCCGTGCCGGCGCCCCCGCGGGTCCTGCTGTCGGTCAGCGCCAAGCCTCAGTTGTCGGCGGACTTCTCGGCCGACTCCATCGACTCGCCGCTGCCCTGGTCCTGCGGCTCGGGAACGACGTCGCCCTCGCCGGCGCCCTCGGCCGCGGCGTGCGACTCCTCGCGCTCGATGCCGGCCTCGGCCTCGGCCTCGGCGAGCTCGGCCTCGAGGGCCTCGGCGCTCTGCGCCGCCTGGAACGCGACGGCGACGGCGGCGCCGTCGGTCACCAGGGTGGCGCCGGACGGCAGCACGAGGTCCGCCGCAGTGATGCTGTCCTGGGCGGTCTTGCCGGTGACGTCGACCTCGATGGTCTCGGGGATGCGGGTCGCGTCGGCCTCGATGGAGACGGTGTTCAGCTCGTGCAGCACCAGCGTCTCCGGAGCCGCGTCGCCGACCACGTGGACGGGCACGTCGACGGTGACCTTCTCGCCGCGGCGGACGATGAGCAGGTCGGCGTGCTCGTGCTGGCGGGTCAGCGGGTCGCGCTGCACCGACTTGGTGAGCGCCAGCTGCTCCGTGCCGTCGAGGACGACGGTCAGCAGCGCGTTGGCCCCGCCGTTGCGCAGCGCCGCGGCGAACTCGCGGGCGGGCAGCGACAGGTGGACGACGTCCTGGCCGTGCCCGTAGAGGACGGCGGGGATGCGGCCCGCGCGACGGGTCCGGCGGGCGCTGCCCTTGCCGAACTCGGTGCGGGCCTCGGCGACGAGGCGGAAGTCAGCCACGGTGGTGTGCTCCTAGGTATCGGGTGTTCGGCGGTCCGGCGCAGGCGCGCGGCACACCATCAGGAGCACAGCACGTCGATCACGGAGCGCGGTACGAACCGCCTCCCTCGCCGGGCGACGCAACCAGGCTACCTCAGCGTCCTGGAACGCCGTCCCCGGGCTTTCGGTACCGCGGTACCGAAGGCCCGGAACTCAGCTGGCGCCGCCGAACAGACTCGTCACCGAGCCGTCCTCGAAGACCTCCTTGATCGCGCGCGCCAGGAGCGGGGCGATCGACAGGACGGTCAGCTTGTCGAACTGGCGGGACGGCTCGATCGGCAGCGTGTTCGTGACGATCACCTCGCTGACCCGGCTGTTCTTCAGCCGGTCGACCGCCGGGCCGGAGAGGACGCCGTGGGTGGCGGTGACGATCACGTCGGCCGCGCCGGCCTCGAACAGCGTCTCGGCGGCCTTCACGATCGTGCCGCCGGTGTCGATCATGTCGTCGACCAGGATGCAGACCCGGCCCTCGACCTCGCCGACGACGCGGTTGGCGACGACCTCGTTGGGCCGCATGGGGTCGCGGGTCTTGTGGATGAAGGCCAGCGGTACGCCGCCGAGCTTGTCGCTCCACCGCTCGGACACGCGGACGCGGCCGGAGTCGGGCGAGACGACGGTGAGGTCGTGGTCGCCCCACCGCTCCTTGACGTGGTCCACGAGCAGGTCGAGGGCGAAGAGGTGGTCGACCGGGCCGTCGAAGAAGCCCTGGATCTGCGCGGTGTGCAGGTCGACGGTCATCAGCCGGTCGGCGCCGGCGGTCTTGAACAGGTCGGCGACCAGGCGGGCGGAGATGGGCTCGCGGCCGCGGTGCTTCTTGTCCTGCCGGGCGTAGGGGAAGAACGGCGCGACGACGGTGATCCGCTTGGCCGACGCGCGCTTGAGCGCGTCGACCATGATCAGCTGCTCCATGAGCCAGGTGTTGATCGGCGCTGCGTGGCTCTGCACGACGAAGGCGTCGCAGCCGCGGACGGACTCCTCGAAGCGCACGAACAGCTCGCCGTTGGCGAACTCGTACGCGGCCGTGGGCGTGGTGGTCACGCCGAGGTGACCAGCGATCTCCTCGGTCAGCTCGGGATATGCCCGGCCGGAGAAGAGCATCAGGCTCTTGCTGGTCGTCTGCCGGATCGCGCTCATCGGCTGTTTCGCCCCTACTGGTCGTCCGTCGCGGAGCTCCCGGGCTCATCGGAGGTGGTCGCCCGGGAATCGGCCGCTGCCGCAGCCTCCGCCGCGGGCGTCCCGGCCCGTCGGCGGCTCACCCAGCCTGCCACATTTTGCTGCCGGGCCCGCGCCACACCCATGGCGCCCGGGGGGACGTCCTCGGTGATCACGGAGCCCGCCGCGGTGTACGCGCCGTCCCCGATGGTGACCGGCGCCACGAGCATCGTGTCGGAGCCGATGCGCACGTGGTCCCCGATGGTCGTGTGGTGCTTGTGCACTCCGTCGTAATTCACAAAAACAGTCGCGGCACCCACGTTCGCGCCGCGCCCGATGGTGGCGTCGCCGACGTAGGACAGGTGCGGCACCTTCGAGTCCTCGCCGACGTCGGCGTTCTTGGTCTCGACGAACGCGCCCACCTTGGCGCCCCGGCCCAGCCGGGTGCCCGGCCGCAGGTAGCTGAACGGGCCGACGGTCGCCTCCGGACCGATGACCGCGCCGGTGCAGTGCGAGCGGACGACGCTCGCCCCCTCCCCCACCTCGCAGTCGGTGAGCGTGCTGTCCGGACCGACCACGGCCCCGGCGGCGACGGAGGTGCGGCCGAGCAGCTGGACGCCCGGCTGGAGGACGGCGTCCGGCCCGACGGTCGCGGTGACGTCGACCCATGTCGTCGCGGGGTCGACGATCGTGACCCCCGAGACCATCAGCTCGTCCAGGACGCGGTCGTTGAGCGTGCGCCGGCGGGCGGCCAGCTCGCGCCGGTCGTTGCAGCCGAGCACGTCGGCCGGGTCCTCGGCGATGTGCCCGCCGACCCGGGCCCCGTCGCGGACCAGCAGCGCCAGGACGTCGGTCAGGTAGATCTCGCCCTGGTCGTTGTCGCCCTTCACCTCGCGCAGCGCGTCGCGGACGGCGGCGATGTCCCCGAGGTAGACGCCGGCGTTGACCTCGCGGATCTCGCGCTGGCGTTCGTCGGCGTCCCGCTCCTCGACGATCGCGCGCACGGCCCCGTCACGGTTGCGGACGATCCGCCCGAGACCCGTGGGGTCGTCCACCACGGCGGTGAGGACGGTCAGCGAGTTGCGGTCCTCCCGGTGGGTGGCCACGAGGTCGAGGACCGTGGCCTCGCGCAGCAGCGGCGCGTCGCCGTTGACGATGAGCGCGGCGCCCTCGATCCCGGAGAGCGCGTCCAGGCCGATCGCCGCGGCGTGCCCCGAACCCAGCTGCTGGTCCTGGAACACGGCCAGCGCCTCAGGAGCGATCTCGGCCAGGTGACGCTCGACCGCCTCGCGGCCGGCGCCCACGACGACCACCGTGCGCGTGGCACCCAGCGGCTCGGTGGCGGCGAGCACGTGGCCGAGCATCGAGCGGCCACCCAGGCTGTGCAGGACCTTCGGGGTGGCCGAACGCATGCGGGTGCCCTGGCCGGCGGCGAGGACGACGACGGCGGCCACGGCCGCCGGGGAGGACTGCGGGCTCACGGAACTGGGCGCCTTTCGAGCGATCGCGTGGTCGGCTGCGGCCGGGACGCCGTCCCGGCCGGCTCGCTGGTGGGACCTTCTCGCTGGTGGGACCTTCTCGCTGGTGGGATTTTCTCGCTGGTGGGACCTTCTCGCTGGGGGACTCGGACTCGAACCGAGACTTCCCGGCTCCAAAGGCCGGCGGGCTGCCGATTACCCCATCCCCCATCGACCGGCTCCGGACTGCGCCGCAACGGCCGGCGGGCGCCGGTTCTGCCCCGGCCCCCGCGACGAGCCTAGGGCCGCGCGCCGTCGGAGGCGCGGACGGTTGGAGAGTCCGAATGGCGGGCATCCCTACGGGCACGTAGGTTACGGCGACGTAGCTTTCTCCGGCAGCGGGTCTTCCGCGGCCGTCTCCCCGTCCCGCTCAGCACCTCGGAGGCCCCTTGTCTGCTCCCGCCCTCGACCGGCCCGCGACCCGCCCTCGGGTCGCCCGCGCGGTCGGCCCGGCCGCCCCGGACGCCGGTCTCCCGGCCAACGCCCTCGGCGCCGAGAAGGGCGCTGTCGAGCAGATCGCGCTCTACGTCTTCGTCCTCGTGCCCTTCCTCGCCCTGGCCGCGGTCGTGCCCGCGGTGTGGGGCTGGGGCCTGTCCTGGACCGACGTCACCCTGTTCGTCGTCTTCTACGCGGTCGCCTGCCTGGGCATCACCGTCGGCTACCACCGGTACTTCACGCACGGCTCGTTCAAGGCCCAGCGGGGCCTGCGGATCGCCCTGGCGATCGCCGGCTCCGTCGCCATCCAGGGGCCGGTCGTGCAGTGGGTGGCCGACCACCGGCGGCACCACGCGTTCTCCGACCGGGCCGGCGACCCGCACTCCCCCTGGCGCTACGGCGACGACCTGCGCGCGCTGACCAAGGGCATGTTCCACGCCCACATCGGCTGGCTGTTCGACCGCCGGCAGACCAACCCGGAGCGCTACGCCCCGGACCTGCTCAAGGACGCCGCGCTGCGCCGCACGAGCCGGCTGTTCATCCTCTGGGCCGGGATCGGGATCTTCCTGCCGGCGCTGATCGGCGGCCTGGTCACCATGAGCTGGACCGGCGCGTGGACGGCGTTCTTCTGGGCCGGTCTGGTCCGCGTGGCCCTGCTGCACCACGTGACCTGGTCGATCAACTCGATCTGCCACACCATCGGCTCGCGGCCGTTCGCCGCCCGCGACAGGTCGACCAACTTCTGGCCGCTGGCGATCCTGAGCGCGGGCGAGTCGTGGCACAACCTGCACCACGCCGACCCGACCTGCGCCCGTCACGGCGTGCTCCGCGGCCAGATCGACATCAGCGCGCGGACCATCTGGCTGTTCGAGAAGCTCGGCTGGGCCCGCGACGTGAAGTGGCCCGACCCGGTCCGGCTGGCGGCCAAGCGCCGGACCCCGGCCGAGGCCTGAGCGTCCCCGCCACTCCTCCGCCCGGGCGATCCGGCCCCCGCCGATCGCCCGGGCGGACCCCGTCGAGGGGCACGATGAGGACCATGACCAGCAGCGCAGGCCGGCCACGGGTCCGGATGACCGGTGCCCAGCGGCGCCAGCAGCTGCTCGACATCGGCCGCGAGCTGTTCGGCCAGCGGGGCTACGAGGCCACCTCCATCGAGGAGGTCGCCGCCCGCGCCGACGTCAGCAAGCCGGTCGTCTACGAGCACTTCGGCGGCAAGGAGGGGCTCTACGCCGTCGTCGTCGACCGCGAGATGCAGCTGCTCCTCGACCGGTTCGCCTCGGCGCTGTCCACGCCCGGCTCGCCCCGCGAGCTGCTGGAGCGGGCCGCGCTGGTGCTGCTGGACTACATCGAGGACGACACCGACGGGTTCCGCGTCCTCACCCGCGACTCCCCGGTCACCAGCGGGACGGGGACGTTCTCCTCGCTGATCGGCGAGGTGGCCCGCAAGGTCGAGCACATCCTCGGCGACCAGTTCGCCCACCGCGGCTACGACCCGCAGCTCGCCGAGCTCTACAGCCAGGCGCTGGTCGGCATGGTGGCGCTGGTCGGGCAGTGGTGGCTGGACACCCGGTCACCGGGCAAGCGCGAGGTCGCCGCGCACCTGGTGAACCTGGCCTACAACGGCCTCTCCCACCTCGACCCGTCCCCCGGCCTGGTGGAGGACCCCGCCGTCCCCTGACTGCGGCGCCACGGGGCGATGGAAGCGGTTCAGCCCACCAGGCGGGCGCCCGGCACGGGGCCGTGCACCACGCGCACCGTCCGGAAGACGCCCTCCCCGGACAGCGCCGCGGCCAGCCGGACGGCGGCGTCCTCGTCCTCGGCCAGCGCCGCGACGGTCGGCCCGGAGCCGCTGAGGAAGGCGGCCAGCGCCCCCGCGTCGGTCGACGCCCGCATCGCCCGCCGCAGCTCCGGGCGCAGCGCGACCGCGGGCGCCTCGAGGTCGTTGGCGAGCACGGCCGCCACGGCCGACGACGGGCCGCCGCTGAGCGCGGCGATGACCGGTTCCGGGGACGGCGTCTCCGTGCCGTCGGAGAGACGGCCGGTGGCCCGCAGCCGGTCCAGCTCCGCGTAGACCGCCGGCGTGGACAGCCCCTCCCGCGCGATGCCGAGCACCCAGTGCGTCTGCCGCCGGGCCAGCACGGGCGAGAGCCGCTCCCCGCGGCCGCTGCCGAGCGCGACCCCGCCGAGCAGGCTGAACGGGACGTCGCTGCCGAGCTGCGCGGCCAGGCCGGCCAGGTCGCCGCGGGTGGCGCCGGTGTTCCACAGCGCGTCGAGGGCGACCAGTGCGGCGGCGGCGTCCGCGCTGCCGCCGGCCAGTCCGGCCGCGGTCGGGATCGACTTCGCGATGTCGATCGAGGCGTGCGCCTTGACCCCGGCCTGCTCGGCCAAGAGGACGGCGGCCCGCCAGACCAGGTTGCGCCGGTCCGTGGGCACCCGGTCCACCGACGAGCCCGGCGCCGACCCCTCGCCGGCGACGCTCAGCGACAGACCCTCGCCGGGCCGGACGGTGATCGTGTCGAACAGCGACACGGCGAGGAAGACGGTCTGCAGGTCGTGGTAGCCGTCGGGCCGCAGCGGGCCGATGGACAGGTGGACGTTCACCTTCGCCGGTGCGCGGGCCACGACGGCGCCGCCCCCGGCGATGCGCCCCGGCCCTCCGGACGTCGACCAGCTCATGGCCGTTCATCCTGCGGCACGGGCGTGGCCGCGAGGCGGGCGAAATCCGTGACGGAGAGCTGTTCGCCCCGCATCGCGGGGTCGATCCCGGCCGCCCGCAGGCGCGCCTCGGCCGCCGCGGGGCTGCCCGCCCAGCGGGCGAGCGCGGCCCGCAGGCTCTTGCGGCGGGTGGCGAACGCGGCGTCGACGACGGCGAACGTCGCGGCCCGGTCACCGGGCGGGGGCGGACGACGGACCAGCGCCACCAGGCCGGAGTCGACATTGGGCTCGGGCCAGAACACCCGGCGGCCGATCGACCCCGCGCGGCGCACCTCGCCGTACCAGGCCGCCTTGACCGAGGGGACGCCGTAGGCCGCGCTCCCGGGCGCGGCGGCCAGCCGCTCGGCCACCTCCGCCTGCACGAGGACGAGCGCGCGCTCCACGGTCGGCAGCAGCTCGAGCAGGTGCAGCAGGACCGGCACGGCGACGTTGTACGGCAGGTTGGCCACCAGCGCGGTCGGCGGCGGGCCGGGCAGCTCCCGCACCCGCAGGGCATCGGCCTGCACGACGGTCAGCCGGTCGGCGAGCCCCGGCGCGCGCTCCGCGACGGTGTGCGGCAGCCGGTCGGCCAGGCGCGGATCGATCTCGACGGCGACCACGGCCGGCACCGCGGCCAGCAGCCCGAGGGTCAGCGAGCCGAGTCCCGGTCCGATCTCGAGGACGACGTCGTCCGGGCGCAGCTCGGCCGTGCGCACGATCCGCCGGATCGTGTTCGCGTCGTGCAGGAAGTTCTGCCCGAGCGTCTTGGTGGGTCGCAGCTCGAGCTGCCGGGCCAGGTCGCGGATCGCGGCCGGGCCCAGCAGCGCGTCGGGCTCCGGGGTGGTGCTCAGCGGGATCCGATCAGCCGTGCAGGCGGCTGCCGCAGGCCGGCCAGGGCGAGGTGCCGCGGGCGGCGTAGGTGCGCTCCCCGACGGCGATCTGCTGCTCCCGGGTGGCGAGGTCCGGCCGCGGGGCGAACTCGCCACCGCCGTAGGCGTTCCACGTCGAGACGTTGTACTGCAGGCCGCCGTAGTAGCCGTTGCCGGTGTTGATCGCCCAGTTGCCGCCGGCCTCGCACCGCGCCAGGGCGTCCCAGTTCAGCCCGCTCGTCGACGCGGGCGGGGCGGGGCGCTCCTTGGTGCCGACGGTGACCTGCTCGTCGACCGGCTGCTTCGTCACCGTCTGCGAGACCTGCTCCCGGCCGCTCTCGACACCGTCGGTGACGGTGACGCGGATGACCGTCGAGGTCTCGCCGTCCTCGCCCGGCTGGGTGACGGTCTCGTCGCCCTCGAACGCGTTGGGGTCCTCGGTCTCGGCCCGGCCGTGCGGGATCGGGGTGGTCTCGGTGACCTCGCTGACCTGCACGCGGAAGACCTGCAGGCGCATGTGGTCCAGCAGCGCCTGGGTCGGGTAGAGGCTCGTGCGGTCGGTCGGGCTCAGCGTGATGCCCTGCTCGGCGAGCAGGTCACCGGCCGTCGCGGCGGTGGTGGTCACCACGCGCTCCTGGCCGTCGGCGAGGAGCGTGACGTCCTTCGGCGTGGTGATCGACAGCTGCATGCCGTTCAGCGGCAGGCGCTCGCTGCGGCTGGCCGAGAGGACCAGGTCGTCGGCGCGGTAGCCCAGCTGCTCGAGCGCCTCGTCGACGGAGAGCGCGGTCACGTAGACCTGGCTGCTCACGCCGTCGACGGTCAGCTGCAGGGGCCGGGCCCGGTTGAGGACGACGGTGTCGCCGTCGGAGACCTCGGCGTCCTCGGCCGGCAGGACGACGTCGTGCGCGGCGGGCACCAGCCCCTCGTCCTCCAGGACCTCGCCGACGGTGCCGGCGTAGGTGCTGACCGAGCGGGCCTGCCCGTCGACGGTCAGGGTCAGCGACTTCTGGCCCAGGTAGTAGGCCACCGAGCCGCCGACGAGCCCTACGAGCACGAGGGCGAACAGGGCGAGCTGGAGAGGACGGCGCACGACACTTCCACGGGGTCAGGGAACCCGGGCAGGAGGGCCGCGGACCCGTCCGGAGACGGTCCGCCGCCGTGCTGGCCGATTCCAGGCCGCGCGCCACCGGGACGTGGAGTACCCGGTCGGTCGACGCCGCCCGGGTCGGTCTCCACCCCGGCTGTCAGTCACGACACGATAACGAACACGGTGCGAGGAGCAAGGTGCGTGCGCAGTCAACCAGAGGGCCGTCATGTCGCTATGTGGACGCGCCGACACGCAGTGTCACGGACGTGCCGGGTGATGCCGGTGGGACGGCTGCGCACGGTGAGTGTTCGCCGTGACCAAGCCCACAGTGTGGCCGCCCTCGCATCGGGGCAGCGGCGGCCGGCTGTCAGCCGGCGAGCGCGCGCTCGTTGGAGCGCACCGGGCGCAGCCAGGTGAGCAGGAAGCCGGCCACCGCGACACCGGCGGCCAGCGCGGAGAAGCCGCCGGCGACGAGGGCCACCGGCAGCAGGTCGAACCCCTCGGACACCCGGTCGCCGCGCTCGATGCCGGCCAGCAGCAGGAGCGCCCCCAGCGGCAGGAGCGCCAGCACGCTCGTGGCCGCGACGACCAGGTGGGCGGTCCAGGTGCGCAGCGCCTCGTCCACCGGCACGTCGGCGCCCTCGGCCGGCAGGGGGCGCAGGAGGATGCGCAGCAGCGCGATCTCGGCGAGCACCCAGACCGCGAGCGGCACCGTGAGGGCGACCCAGCCGACCGCATCGGCCAGGTGGTCGTCCCGCCACAGGACGACGGCCGTGACCACCTCGGCGACGACGACGGCGCGCATCGTCCACAGCAGCCACGCGGAGATCTGCTCGCCGCGGCGCGGCCGTCGGACCGGGGTCGCCGACTCCCAGCGCGGGCGCGGGCGGGTCGCCTCGGCCAGCACCACGCCGACGAGCAGGCCGATCGCCAGGGCCGGCACCCACAGGAAGACCGACGCCTCCGCGAACAGCACGATGCTGCCGACGATGCCCAGGACGCCGAGCAGGAGGCCCAGCCGGCGCACCCGCCGTCCGTGCTGCGCCTGACGCTGCAGCGTCGCCGTCCCCTTGGGGGTGGGGGCGGCGAACTCCACCGCGGCCACGGCTACCGCGCGGCGGCCGGCGGCCAGCCACCACCCCCGGGCGAGCAGCACACCGGGGACCAGCACGGCGATGAAGAGCACGACGGCGATGAGGCGGCCCACGGGACAAGTGTGCATCCCCTGACGCGGCGGAGGGACCGGAGTGCTCTCCACATCGCTCACGGCCGCCGCCGGCCGCGGGGGCCTATCCCTCCCAGGGGCCGAAGACGCGTTCCGCCGTGCTGGTCAGGGCCTCGCAGAGCGGCGCGAGCTCGACCCCGGTGACCTCGGCGAGCGCACGCACCGTGTGCGGCACCATCCGCGACGCGTTGGGCCGGCCGCGGTGCGGCATCGGGGTGAGGAACGGCGCATCGGTCTCCACCAGCAGCTGGTCGACCGGGGTGAGCGCCGCGGCCTCGCGCAGGTAGCCGGCGTTGCCGAACGTCAGGGTCCCGGCGAAGGAGAGGACGTAGCCCCGCTCCACACACGCCTGGGCGAAGCGCGCGTCCCCGGAGAAGCAGTGGAGGACGGTGTGCTCCGGGGCGCCCTCGTCCTCGAGCACCCGCAGGATCTCCTCGTGCGCGTCCCGGTCGTGGATGACCAGCGCGACCCCGCGGTCCTTGGCGATGCGGATGTGCGCGCGGAACGACGCCTCCTGCGCCGCCCACCCGTCCGGCCCGGTGCGGAAGCGGTCGAGGCCGGTCTCCCCCACCGCCCGCACCCGCGGCAGCGCGGCCAGCCGGTCGATCTCGGCCAGTGCGTCGTCCGTCGCCCGCCCGGCGCCGGCCTCGTTGGGGTGGACCGCGACGGCGGCGAGCACCGACGGGTGCCGGTCGGCCAGCGCCGCCGACCAGCGCGAGGAGGGGACGTCGACGCCGACCTGCACCAGCCGCGGGACGCCGACCGCGGCCGCCGCGGCGATCTCGGCCGCGATGGCGTCGTCGTCCGGCCAGCCCTCGTCACCGGCGCCGTGAGCCGGCCGCTCCCCCACGACGATGTCGAGGTGGGTGTGGCTGTCCAGGGCCGGGGACGGCAGCGGCTCCGGGGACGGCGGCGGCTCCCCGCGCCGGTTGGCGCGGGCCGCGGTCGAACGACTCATACCAGCGCCTCGCCTGCGCTCGGCGCCGGCATTCGCCGTCCGACTGCTGTCCCCCTTGGTGAGCTCGCGAGCTCGCTCACTTGGCCTCGGCCTCGAGACGGGCGAGCTCCTCCTCCACCACCGACTCGTCGAGCTTCTTGAACACCGGCGTCGGCGGCTGCAGCGGCGTCCCCGCCTCCAGGGGCCGGGAGGCCCACACCGCCTCGGCCGTGGCGTAGTCGCCGGTGATGATCGGGTACGGCGAGCCGTCGTCGAGGTCCGTGCTCTCCACCACCTGCGGGGCCGGCGACCACACCCCGGTGCCGCCGAGCAGCTCGTGCACCTGCTGGGCCGAGTGCGGCAGGAACGGGGTGAGCAGCGTGTTGCAGTCGCTGACCGCCTGCAGGGCGGTGTGCAGGACGGTGTCCCGGCGCGCCGGGTCCTCCTTGAGCTTCCAGGGCGCCTGGTCGGACAGGTACTTGTTCGCCTCGCCGACGACCCGCATCGCCTCGGTCGCCGCGGCCTTCTGCCGGTTGCGGGCGAGCAGGTCACCGACGGTCCCGAAGGCACCGGAGGTCGCCGCCAGCAGCGCGCGGTCGGCGTCGGTCAGCTCCCCCGGCGTCGGGACGGCGCCGACGTTCTTCGCCGCCATCGAGACGCTCCGGTTGACCAGGTTGCCCCAGCCGGCGACCAGCTCGTCGTTGTTGCGACGGCGGAACTCCGACCAGGTGAAGTCGGTGTCCTGGGTCTCCGGCCCGGCGACCGCGATGAAGTAGCGCAGCGCGTCGGCGTCGTAGCGGGCGAGGAAGTCGCGGACGTAGATGACCACCTGGCGGGAGGAGGAGAACTTGCGCCCCTCCATGGTCAGGAACTCGCTCGAGACCACCTCGGTCGGCAGGTTCAGCCGGCCGAGCGACCCCGGCGTCCCGCCCTTGTCACCCTCGCCGTTGTAGCCCTGCAGCTGCGCCGGCCAGATCTCGGCGTGGAAGACGATGTTGTCCTTGCCCATGAAGTAGTAGGCGCCGGCGTCCGGCGTCTGCCACCACTGCCGCCACGCGTCGGCGTCGCCGGACCGGCGGGCCCACTCGATCGACGCGGACAGGTAGCCGACCACGGCGTCGAACCACACGTAGATCCGCTTGTCCGGCCGGTCGATCCAGCCCTCGAGCGGCACCCGCACACCCCAGTCGATGTCGCGGGTGTAGCTGCGCGGCTTGAGGTCGTCGAGCAGGTTCTTGGCGAAGTTGAGCACGTTGGGCCGCCAGCCCTGGCGGCTGTCGAGCCAGTTGCCGAGGGACTTGGTGAACGCCGGCAGGTCGAGGAAGTAGTGCTCCTCCTCGACGAACTTCGGGGTCTCGCCGTTGATCCGGCTGACCGGGTTGATCAGGTCGGTGGGGTCGAGTTGGTTGCCGCAGTTGTCGCACTGGTCGCCGCGGGCGCCGTCGTAGCCGCAGATCGGGCAGGTGCCCTCGATGTAGCGGTCGGGCAGCGTGCGCCCGGTCGACGGGCTGATCGCGCCGAGCGTCGTCCTCGGGAAGACGTAGCCGTTCTTGAGCAGGCCGAGGAAGATCTCCTGGCTGATCGCGGCGTGGTTCTGCGTCGTCGTCCTGGTGAACAGGTCGTAGGACAGCCCGAGGCTGGCCAGGTCGCCCACGATGATCCGGTTGTTGCGATCGGCGATCTGGCGCGGCGTGACCCCCTCGGCGTCGGCCGCGACGGTGATCGGCGTCCCGTGCTCGTCGGTGCCGCTGACCATCAGCACCCGGTTGCCGGCCATCCGCTGGTAGCGGCTGAAGACGTCGGAGGGGACGCCGAAGCCGGAGACGTGGCCGATGTGCCGCGGGCCGTTGGCGTAGGGCCAGGCCACGGCGGTCAGGATGTGCCGCTCACTCACGGCACGAGCGTAGTGAGGCGCGTCGAGCGACTTCCGCTCAGTGCGTGCTGGAGGCGACGCTGCCGGGCGCGTCGGGGCCCGCCCCCACGGCCGGGGCG
The DNA here is from genome assembly GCF_059428245.1 of Geodermatophilus sp. SMS 5-13. Classification (NCBI taxonomy): domain Bacteria; kingdom Bacillati; phylum Actinomycetota; class Actinomycetes; order Geodermatophilales; family Geodermatophilaceae; genus Geodermatophilus; species Geodermatophilus sp. SMS 5-13. The sequence goes on along the minus strand of NZ_CP165729.1, from coordinate 655,342 downwards.
ACCAGTGCGACGGCGCCCAGGGTCAGCGCGATCACGGCCAGCGTGGCCGTGCACAGGCCGCGGTGGGCGGCCACCGGGTCGGTGCGCCGCTCCCGCGGTCGGGGGCCGGCGGCGACCCAGGCCAGCGCGGTCGGCGACCCGGCGAGCAGCAGCTTCCCGGTCGGGACGGCGAGGGCGAGCAGCGCGACCGCGGGCAGGGGCAGCGCCGCCGGCAGGTAGCCGTCCAGGCGGGTGGTGAACAGGCCCACGAGGAGCAGCAGGCCGACCAGGGCCAGCTCGACGTAGGCGATCCAGGCGAAGATCCCGCGCCCGGCGCCGTCGACGAGGGTGGCCGCGCCGCCGGCGCAGCCGACGATCCAGCCGGCCAGGGTCAGCAGCACCAGCGCGACGACCGCGCCGGACGGCCGGTGCGGCGAGGTGAGGACGCCGTCCAGGCCGGTGAGCGCACCGGCGAGCAGGGCCACCGCCTCGACCACCCCGAGCGCGGCGGCGCCGACGACGGTGGCCGGCAGGCGGCGGACCGCCTCGGGCACCGCCACGCGCGGTTCGCGGACGTCGAGGGCACTGCTCGCCACGGGGAGCTCCTTGACCGGGGACTGCTGTCCCCGGTTGCGTCGGCGCTCCCCGCCAGACGCTGAACGGGCGCCCGGCGGGCCTCACCCCTCGGGGGGAGGTCAGGTGCGTGTGGACTCCCTGGCCTGCTCGTTGCCGGGCGCGAGCCGGCTGTGCCGCCAGCTGTAGAAGAAGTAGACGACCAGTCCGACCGCCATCCAGACGGCGAACCGCAGCCAGGTCTCGGCGGGCAGGTTGAGCATCAGCCACAGGCAGGCCAGGGCGGAGAGGATCGGCAGCACCGGCACCCCGGGCACGCGGAACGCGCGGTGCAGCTCGGGCCGGGTCCGGCGGAGGATGATCACGCCGATCGACACCAGGATGAACGCGAACAGCGTGCCGATGTTCACCAGCTCCGCCAGCGTCCCGAGCGGGACGAAGCCACCGAGCAGCGCGACGACGACGCCGGTCGCGATGGTGATCCGGTAGGGCGTGCCGTACTTCGGGTGCACCCGCCCGATCGGTCGCGGCAGCAACGAGTCGCGGCTCATCGCGAAGATGACCCGGGACTGGCCGAGCATCAGGATCATGACCACCGAGGTCAGCCCGGCCAGCGCACCGACGGAGATCAGGGCCGAGAGGAACGGCAGCCCGACGCTGCGGAACGCCTCGGCCAGGGGCGCGTCGGTGGACAGCTCGCGGTAGTTCTGCATGCCGACGACGACCAGCGAGACCGCGACGTAGAGCAGGGTGCAGATGGCCAGCGAGCCGAGGATGCCCCGCGGCACGTCCCGCTTGGGTTCCTTGGTCTCCTCCGCGGCCGTGGCCACGATGTCGAAGCCGATGAACGCGAAGAAGACGATCGCCGCTCCCGCGAAGATGCCGCCCACGCCGAACGTGCTCGGCGTGAAGCCCGCGAGGAGCTGGATCAGCGGCGCCGTCAGCCCGCTGCCCGACTCGCCGGACTCGGCCGGCGGGATGAAGGGCGAGTAGTTGTCGGCCTGGACGTAGAAGAAGCCGACCACGATCACCAGCAGCACGATGGCGACCTTGATCGCGACGATGATCCCGGTGACCCGCGACGAGAGCTTGATGCCGAGCACCAGCACGCCGGTCATGAGCAGCGCGATGAAGATGGCCGGGATGTTGACCGTGGCCGTCTCACCGGCGATCGACGTCGGCAGGGGGATGCCGAGGTCGCCGAGCAGCTGGTTGAGATAGCCCGACCAGCCGACCGACACGGTGGCGGCGCCGAGGGCGAGCTCGAGCACGAGGTCCCAGCCGATGATCCAGGCGATGAACTCCCCGAAGGTGGCGTAGGAGAACGTGTAGGCCGAGCCCGCGACCGGGACCGTCGAGGCGAACTCGGCGTAGCAGAGCGCCGCCAGCCCGCAGACGATGCCGGCGACGACGAAGGAGAGCGCGACGGCCGGTCCGGCCTGCTCCTTCGCCACCACGCCGGTGAGCACGAAGATGCCGGTCCCGATGATCACGCCGACGCCGAAGACGGTCAGGTCGAGCGCGGAGAGACCCTTCTTGAGCTGGTGCTCCGGTTCCTCGGTGTCCCGGATGCAGTCCTCGACGGACTTGATCCGGCGGTTCGCAGCGGTCACGGCGTCCCTCCCTCTTCCGGGTGCGTGATCGACTTCCCGGAAGGCGCCACGGCTAACCACATCCGGCGGACCTACGCTGACCGGGCCACACACCGCCCGTCGCCCGTGCCGCCGAGGAGGGACGCCGATGAGCACCACCGACTCCCCCGGCACGCCGCTGGGCCTGCCCCCGACCATGCGGCCGCGCCCGGCCGGCGCGTCCCGGCCGGCGCCGGGGCGCCGGGTCTCCGAGAGCACGATCGTCGACTGCGCCGTGTACGTCGACGGGCACCGCCAGCCGCACGTGTCACCGGACGACGCGCTGGCGGTGGCCGTGGACCGCGGCGGCTTCGTGTGGCTGGGCCTCTACGAGCCGACCCAGGCGGAGCTCGACGAGATCGCCGAGCGGTACGAGCTGCACCCGCTCGCGGTCGAGGACGCCGTCGAGGCGCACCAGCGGCCCAAGCTGGAGAGCTACGACGACGCGCTGTTCATGGTGCTCAAGACCGGCCGCTACATCGAGCACGAGCAGCTGACCGCGACCAGCGAGGTGGTCGACACCGGCGAGGTCATGGCCTTCCTGGGCCGGCACTACGTGATCACTGTCCGGCACGGGGAGCACAGCGGCCTGGCCGAGCTGCGCCGGCGGCTGGAGGACCAGCGGGAGCTGCTCTGCCTGGGCCCGTCCGCGGTGCTCTACGCCATCGCAGACCAGGTCATCGACAACTTCACCGACGTCGCCACCGCCGTCGAGGAGGACGTCGACGAGCTCGAGGCCTCGGTGTTCAGCCCCGAGCGCACCGACGACATCGGCCGGATCTACCAGCTCAAGCGCGAGCTCATGCAGCTGCGGCGGGCGGTGGCGCCGCTGGAGATCCCGCTGCAGCGGCTGGCCGAGCGACAGATCGACGTCGTCCCGGAGACGATGCGCTCGTACTTCCGCGACGTCCTGGACCACGCGCTGCGGGTGCGCGAGCAGGTGAACGGGCTGGACGAGCTGCTCTCGTCGATCCTGCAGGCCTCGCTGGCCCGCACGTCGCTGTCGGACAACGAGGACACGCGGAAGATCAGCGCGTGGGCCGCGATGATCGCCGTCCCGACCCTGATCACCGGCGTGTACGGGATGAACTTCCAGTTCATGCCGGAGCTGAGCTGGCGCTACGGCTATCCGGCGGTGCTGCTGCTCATCCTCGTCGTCTGCTCGGTCCTCTACCGCGGCTTCAAGCGCAACGGCTGGCTCTGAGCGCCGTCCTTGGGCGTCGTTGGTCACTTCCCGGGGTCTCCCGTCGCCACGAGACCCCGGGAAGTGACCAACGCGGGAGCCCTGTGGACGGCGTCAGCCCGAGAGGGACCCGGTGCGGGAGGGTGCCGCGGTGCCCGTCCCTGCGTCCGTCCCGCCGTCGCTGCGCAACAGCTTCTTCCGCGGGTCAGCGGCGATCCGAGCCGGCCTGCTCACCGCGGACCAGCTGCGCAGCAGTGCGTGGCGCCGCCTGTTCCGGGACGTGTACGTCGACGCGGCTGTGCCCGACGGTCATGCGCTGCGCGCTCGCGCCGCCGCGACGGTGCTCGTCCCCGGCGCGGTCGTCACCGGACTCAGCGCCGCCGTGCTGTGGGGCGTCGAGCTCGCCGGCGTCGAGGACGACGTCGAGCTGACTGTGCCGGCCGGCACGTCCCGGACGCGCGTTCACGGGCTGCGGGTCCGGCGCCGTGCGCTTCCCGAGGCCTGGCTGTCCCGGCGGCGTGGTGTCGCCGCGACCACGCCGGAGGCCACCGCCCTCGAAGTCGCCTCGCTGTTGCCGCTGGACGACGCCGTGGTGGCCGTCGACCGCATGCTGGCCTCGGGCATCGTGGATCTCGCCCCTCTGCGCGCGCTGTCCGTCCGCAGCACAGGGGCCGGCTCGGCCCAGAGGCAGGCGGTCTGCCGGCTCGCCGACGAACGGGCCGAGTCGCCGCAGGAGACCCGGCTTCGACTCCTCATCGGCCGCAGCAGTCTGCCGGCACCTGTCGCTCAGTTCGTCGTGCGGGACGGTGGCCGGCGGATCGCGCGGGTCGACCTCGCCTGGCCCGACCGCAAGGTGGCGCTGGAGTACGACGGGTTGTGGCGCGGCGAGCCGGGCCAGTTCGCCCGCGACCGACAGCGCCTCAACCGGCTGCACGCCGCCGGCTGGACCGTGGTCTTCGTGACCGCCGCCGACCTGCACCGCCCCGCCGAGATCCTCGCCAGGCTGACCGCCCTGCTCGTGGACTGAACTCAGGGAGCCTTGGAGCTGACGACGGCGTCGTAGACGGTGCGGCGGGGCAGACCCGTCCGGACGACGACGGCGCGGATCGCGTCCTTGCGCGTGGCACCGGCGGCCTCCTCGGCGGCCACCGCCGCGGCCAGTTCGGCGGCGCCCAGCTCCACCGGCGCCGGCACCGCACCGGCCACCACCAGCGTGATCTCACCGCGCACGCCGTCGGCAGCCCATGCGGCGAGCGAGTCCAGCGGGCCGCGGCGGATCTCCTCGTGCGTCTTGGTCAGCTCCCGGCAGACGGCGGCCTCGCGGTCGGCCCCGAACGCGTCCGACGCGTCCCGCAGCGCGTCGGCCAGCCGGTGCGGGGACTCGAAGAACACCATCGTGCGGCGCTCGTCGGCCAGCCCGGCCAGCCGCGACCGCCGTTCGCCGGCCCGGCGCGGCAGGAATCCCTCGAAGCAGAAGCGGTCGCAGGGCAGGCCGGACACCGCCAGCGCCGTCGTCACCGCGGACGGCCCCGGCACCGAGGTCACCGGAACGCCGGCCTCGATCGCCGCCCGCACCAGCGTGTAGCCCGGGTCCGAGACCGAGGGCATGCCGGCGTCGGTGAGCAGCAGCACCGTGGCGCCGTCGGTCAGCGCGCCCAGCAGGCCGGGCAGCCGCGCGCGCTCCACCGACTCGTGGAAGGTCACGATCCGCCCGGTCAGCGCGACGTCCAGGTCCGAGGCCAGCCGGTGCAGACGGCGGGTGTCCTCGACGGCCAGGACGTCGGCCTCGGCCATCGCCTGCCGCAGCCGGGGGCCGACGTCGCCGGGCTGCCCCAGCGGGGCACCCCCGAGAACGAGCCGTCCGGTCACGGACACGAGCCTGTCACGGCCGCGTCCTCAGCCCGTCCACCTACCCTGACCCGCATGGCCGTGCCGGTGGAGACAGCAGCGCCCGCGGCTGTCCCCGACACCGTCCGCACGCCGCCGCCCGCGCGCCGCTGGCCCCTGCCCCGCCCCCGCCGCGACCGCATCCCGCCGTTGCCGACCGACCGCCGGTCCTCCTGGCTGCTCGCGCTCGGGCTGGGCCTGCTCAGCCTCGTCGTCCGCCTGTGGGACATCAGCTACCCGAGCGACAAGCTCTTCGACGAGGCCTACTACCCGCCCGAGGCGCACGAGCTGCTGCGGTGGGGGTTCGAGTACAACCGCGGCTACACCTTCATCGTCCATCCGCCGCTCGGGAAATGGCTGATCGCGCTCGGCGAGGGCCTCTTGGACTACGACTCGCTGGGCTGGCGGTTCCCGTCGGCGGTGGCCGGCTCGATCGCCGTCGTCGTCCTGGTCCGGCTGACCCGGCGGCTGACCGGGTCGACCTGGCTCGGCCTGCTCGCGGGCCTGCTGCTGGCGCTGGACGGGTTCTCCTTCGTCCTGTCGCGCATCGGCCTGCTCGACATCTTCCTGCAGCTGTTCGTCGTCTCGGCGGTCGCCTGCCTCGTCGTCGACCGCGACAAGGTCCGGCAGCGGATCCGGGAGCGCGGGGCGGCGGTCGCCTTCCGGCTCGGCCCCCGCGGCTGGCGGATCGCCGCCGGGTTCCTCTTCGGCTGCGCCTGCGCGGTGAAGTGGAGCGGCATCTACTTCCTGGCCTTCTTCGCGGTCCTCTCGCTGTTCTGGGACCGCACCGCCTGGCGCGACGCCGGCGTCCGCCGCCCCACCCGCGCCGCCGCGCGGTACGGGCTGCCCGGCGCGCTCTGGGCCCTGGCCGTCCTGCCGGTGCTCACCTACGTGGCCAGCTTCACCGGCTGGTTCCTCGGCGAGACCAGCCAGGGCCGGCACTGGGCCGACCAGCACCCGGAGACCGACTTCCCGTTCGTCCCGGGCGCGCTGCGCTCGCTGTGGCACATGCACGGCGAGTGGTGGAGGTTCCACAACGGCCTGTCCAGCCCGCACCCGTGGGAGTCGGGGCCGTGGTCGTGGCTGGTCGACGGCCGGCCGATCCTGCTGTGGAACCCGCAGGGGCTGACCGACGGGTCCGGCGGGCAGATCGTCCGCTACATCCTCATGGTGGGGACGCCGACCCTCTGGTTCGCGTTCGCCCCCGCGATGCTGTGGCTGCTCTGGCGCATCGTGGCCCGCCGGGACTCCGCGGCGATCACCGCCGGGGTCGCGATCGCCGCCGGCTGGCTGACGTGGTTCCTCAACCCCGAGCGGACCATGTTCATCTTCTACATGGCACCGGCCCTGCCCTTCTTCGTGCTCGCGGTGACCCTCGCGCTGCAGGACCTGCTCGGCACCGGGCACCCCGAGGGCTGGCGCCGCCAGGCCGGGCTGGGCGCCGTGTGCCTCTACGTGGCGGTGGTCGCCGCCACCTTCGTGTTCTTCTACCCCGTGCTCACCGGCCAGCCGCTGTCGCGGGCCGACTGGCTGGCGCGGATGTGGTTCCCGTCCTGGTTCTGAAAGGACCCCCTTCCTCCCCACCCTTGGCAGGCTCAGGGCGGGCCCCTGGAAGGGGGCCGTTCCAGCATGTCCGCGCATCGGCTGGCGCCGATACATAGTTGGGTGTTACAACTGACGCCGTGGATCCGGAGGAACTCGCGGGACAGCTGGACGACGCCGTCGTCGCGCTGCGCTCGGCCACCCTGCCGCGGGCGGGGCTGAGCCTCACCGCGGCGGGCACCCTCGCCCGCCTGCAGCGCTCCGGCCCGGCCCGGCTCACCGAGCTGGCCGTCGCCGAGGGGATCACCCAGCCGTCGATGACCGCGCTCATCGGGCGGCTGGCCGACCAGGGGCTGGTGTCCCGTGCCGCGGATCCGCGGGACGGCCGCGCCGTCGTCCTCTCCCTCACGGCGGCGGGCGAGGCGCTCCTGGCGCAGCGGCGCGCCGAGCGCACCCGCCGCATCGCCGGCCCCCTGGCCGACCTGTCTCCCGCCGACCAGCGGCGCATCGCCGAGGCGCTGCCCGCACTCGTCCGTCTGGCCGACGCGCTGCGCCGGCCCCCCGTCCCTGTGGAGGTGTCGCGGTGAGCTCGGCTCAGAGCGCGAGCATGTTCAAGCAGCCCAAGGCCGTCTTCGCCGTCGCGTTCGCGTGCGTCGTCAGCTTCATGGGCATCGGCCTGGTCGACCCGATCCTGCCGGCGCTGTCGGTGCAGCTGCACGCGTCGCCGAGCCAGGTCAGTCTGCTGTTCACCAGCTACCTGGTGGTCACCGCGGTCGCGATGCTCGCGACCGGCTGGGTCTCCAGCCGCATCGGCCCGAAGCGCACCCTGATCACCGGCCTGGCGATCATCGTGGCCTTCTCCGCGCTGGCCGGTCTCTCCGGCTCGATCAGCGGCATCGTCGGCTTCCGCGCCGGCTGGGGGCTGGGGAACGCGCTGTTCATCGCCACCTCGCTCGCCGTGATCGTGGCCAGCGCGACCGGCGGCTTCGCCGGCGCGATCGTCCTCTACGAGGCCGCGCTCGGCCTCGGCATCGCCGCCGGTCCCCTGCTCGGCGGGCTGCTCGGCGACATCAGCTGGCGCGGCCCGTTCTTCGGTGTCGCCACGCTCATGGCGATCGCGCTGATCGCGACCGTCGTCCTGCTCGACCCGACCCCGAAGCCGGCGAAGCCCACGTCGCTCGGCGCCCCGCTCAAGGCGCTGCGGCACCGCAGCCTGCTGACCATGAGCCTGACCGCGGTGCTCTACAACTGGGGCTTCTTCACCATGCTCGGGTACGCGCCGTACCCGATGGAGCTCGACGCGGTCCAGCTCGGGTTCGTCTTCTTCGGCTGGGGCCTGCTCGTCGCGATCTTCTCGATCTTCGGCGCCCCGAAGCTGCAGGCCCGGTTCGGCACGGCGCCGTCCCTCTACGGCGCGCTCGGCTTCTTCGCCGTCCTCCTGCTGCTCATCGGGCTGTTCACCGACGTCCGCTGGGCGCTGATCGTGTGCGTGATCGCCTCCGGCATCGTCGTCGGCATCAACAACACACTCACCACGCAGGCGGTCATGCTGGTCGCCCCGGTCGAGCGGCCCGTCGCCTCGGCGGCCTACGGCTTCGTGCGCTTCATCGGCGGCGGCCTGGCGCCCTTCGCCGCCGGCAAGATGGTCGACGCCTGGAACATCCACGTGCCGTTCGTCGTCGGCGCGGTCGCGGTGGCGCTCGGCATCGCCGTGCTGGCCACCGGGCACCGCATGCTCACCCGCGCCGACGCCGCGATGGCCGCCGACGGGCACGGGACGCCGGACGACGAGATCGCCGGGGAGGTCGCCGACGAGTTCGGCGGCGCTCCGGGCGCCATCGACGACGAGCTGCACGTCGCCCGCTCCTGACGCGCGTCCGCCTTGCCGCCCCCATACGGTGGGCGGCGAGGCGGACGGCGGAAGGACGGCGATGACGAGCACGCAGGAGCGGCCGCGGGTGCTGACCGAGGTCGACGGCGACGTCTATCGGATCACCCTCGACCGGCCCGAGGCGGGCAACGCCCTCGACCCGGCGCTGGCCCACCAGCTGGCGCAGGCGCTGCGCGAGCGCCCCGAGGAGACCCGCACGGTGCTCCTGGTGGCCAACGGCAAGCGGTTCTGCGTCGGCGGCGACATCTCCTTCTTCGCCGGCGCGGAGGACCCCGGTGAGGCGGTCGGCCGGCTGGCGCACGACTGGCACGAGGTCGTCCGGCTGCTGATCAACACGCCCGTCCCGGTCGTCGCCGGCGTGCAGGGAGCGGTCGCGGGGGCCGCGGTCGGGCTGATCGGGGCGTGCGACATCGTCGTGTGCGCCCGCTCGACGAAGATCGCCCCTGCCTACGGCGGCCTCGGCTTCTCCCCCGACGGCGGCTCCTCCTGGGCGCTGACCCGGGCACTGGGGGCGCCCCGCGCGCTCGAGCTCATGCTGACGAACGGCTACCTGAACGCCGCTGAGGCGCACACGTTCGGCCTGGTCAGCCGCCTGGTGGAGGACGACGAGCTGCACGCCGAGGCGATCGCCCTGGCGCACCGGGTCGCCGCCGGCCCCGTCCGGGCGATGGTCCGCACCCGCGCGCTGGTCCGCAAGGCCGCCGTCCGGACGCTCGACGAGCAGCTGGACGACGAGGCGCGGCTGATCGCGGAGTCCGCCGCCGACCCGGAGGGCCGGGAGGGCGTGCGGGCGTTCCTCGAGAAGCGCACGCCCGACTTCCGCGGGGCGGTGTGATCGGAGGCCGCGCCCTGGGTGGCCGGGCAGTGGGGATGCCCTGCCCGGCCGCCCGGGGACAGGCCCCGCCGCGCGGTCAGGTGCGCCGGTCGGTGACCACGCCGGTGGCCGCGGTCCAGGTGATGTAGCCGCGCTCGAAGTTGGTCCGTCGGCCACCGGGGATCGCGAACTCGTCGCTGGTCGGGTAGCCGAGGTAGGACCGCTCCCAGCCCAGCTGCGACCAGCGGGTGCGGATCGCGCCGTGCACCTCGTGGGCGCCGGTGCGCGGCGTCCAGTAGACCGAGCCGGCCTCGAAGTGGTTGAAGTGGCCGACGCGGTCGGGCGCCGTCGTCTCGTTGCTGGTCGGGAAGCCGAGGACCCCGGACTCCCACCCGAGCGCCCCCCACTTCTGGTAGATCGCGCCGTAGACGCTGCGCGCCCCCAGCCCGGGCAGCCAGTAGATGCCCCCGTTCTGGAAGCTGTTGTAGCGCCCGCGGCCGTTGGGGGTGCCCAGCTCGTCGGTCTTCGGGTAGCCGTGCGGGCTGCGCTCGAAGCCCATCGCCTTCCACAGCGTGGCGATGTCCCCGTAGACGGCGTGGGCGCCGGTGGACGGCGACCAGTACACCGAGGCGTTCTGCAGGGCGAAGTGGTTGAAGCGGCCGACGCCGTCGGGGGTCGCCGTCTCGTCGGTGATCGGCTCCCCGAGCTTCACGTGGCCGCCCACGGCCAGGTAGTCGGTGAGGATCGAGCCGTGCACCTCGTGCGCCCCGGCCCGCGGTGACCAGTACAGCCGGCCCTTGGCGTAGGTCCGCCAGCGCACCGCGGCGTCCCCGGCCTCGGGCGCCGTGGGCGCGCCCAGCAGGGTGCGCAGCACCGGTTCCGCGTTGTACCGCCGGTCGATCGGCGTCAGGTACGTCGCGGTGAGGGTCAGGTCGGCGTCGGGCATCACCTGCGTGCGCTCGCGCGCCGCGCCGTCGCTCCACCGGTCGAAGGTGGCCACGTTGTCGGAGGCGGTCACCGGCGCGATCACGGACACCCGCGCGCCCGCGGTGACCTGCGCGGTGGCGCGCGCGGCTCCGTTGACGGTGATCGCGGCCGGCGTGCTGGCGGCGATCGTCAGCGTCCGCAGCCGCGGCGCGGCTGTGAAGGTCTGCTGCGTCCGGACGCCGGCGCTGTCGGTGGCGCTGACGTTGATCTGCAGCCGGGTGTCGTCGCCGTGGTCGTCGAACGGCCGGTCGAACGTCGGGCCGGTGAACGTCTCACCCGGGTGGTTGTGGCAGTAGCCGCCGCTGCAGTGCACCAGGACGACGCTCCAGGTGACGTCGAGCGGCCCGTCCTCGGCGTCGGTGGCCGTCGCGCTCGCCTGGACCGCCTCGCCGACGGCGAACTGCCGCGTGGCCGGCGGTGCGGTCAGGCTGATCACCGGCACGTTGTTGGCCGGCGCCACGGTGAACGTCGTCGTCCCGGTGGCGCCCTGGGCGTCGGTGACCGTGAGCCGGCCGGTCCGCACCGTCGCGTCCGGGTACTGGTGGGTCGCCTGCGCGCCGGTGGCCGTGGCGCCGTCCCCGAACTCCCACCGGTAGGTGAGCGCGTCGCCGTCCAGGTCGCTGGACCCCCGCCCGTCGAACGCGACCGTGCGGGTCGCCGGGTCGGTGGTGAAGACGGCGCCGGCGGTGGGCGCCCGGTTGCCGGCGGCGTAGCTCAGCCGCTTGAGCACGCTGCCGCCGATGTCGGCGTAGACGATGTCGCCGTTCGCCGGGTGGGCGGCGAACCGCACCGGCGCGCCGTTGCCGGTGCCGAAGCCGCCCGCCTCCGGCTGCCGGGTCAGCACGCCCTGGCTGTCGTAGCGCAGCGTGTAGACGCGGCCCGCGGCGTAGTCGCCGAAGAAGTAGGCGCCCTGGTACGCCGCCGGGTACGCCGACCCGGTGTAGACGATCCCGCCGGTGACGCTGGTGCCGAGCGGGCCGTGCACGTAGGTCCACAGCGGCGCGGAGTTGCCGACGCCCTGGCAGCCGGCGAGGTCCTTGTAGCCCGGGGTCTGGGTGTTGCCCTCCCAGCACGGCCAGCCGTAGCTCGCGCCGGGCCGGATCAGGTTCACCTCCTCCCAGGTGTTCCAGCCGACGTCACCGACGACCGGCCCTCCCGTCGTCGGGTCCAGGCTCAGGCGGAAGGGACTGCGGAAGCCGCTGGCGTACACCCGGCTCTTGAACGACGACGGGTTGGCGGCGTCGTAGAAGGGGTTCGACGGCACCCCGCGGCCGTCGGGGAGGACGTGCAGCAGCTTGCCGTAGCCGGTGTTGACGTCGAGGGCACGCAGCGCCAGCGGGTCGACGAAGCGGAAGTCGGAGCTGTCGCCGATGGAGACCCACAGCGTGCCGTCCTCGGCCGCGACGATGCCGGTGGTCGCGTGCACGTCGGAGCCGTTCGGCAGGTCCCAGATCACCCGCTCGGTGCCGATCCCGGTCGGCTCCGGTGCGCCGGTGACCGTCCAGGAGGACAGCCTCATCGTCCAGGCGTTGTTCACCAGCAGGGTGCGGGCGAGGTAGATCCGCTTGCTCGTCGCGTAGTCGGGGGCGACGGCGAGCCCGACCAGGCCGAGGTCCTGGGTGGTGACGACGGGCAGGGTGGCCAGCGTCCGCGGCGCGCCGGCCGCCGACACCCACGCCACGCGGCCGTTCTTGCCGATCGTGAAGTAGCTGCCGTCGGGCAGGAACGCGAAGTCGGTCAGCGTGTCGGTCTGCCCGGAGGGCATGTCCCGCACCGCGAACCCGGCCGGCAGGGCGGCCTGCGCCGTCGCAGGGACGACGACCATCGCCCCGAGGACGACGGCCGCGACCAGCCCGATGCGGAGCAGGCCCGCGCGCAGCAGACGGGGCATGCCCCGCCGGAAAGTTCCCCCGCTCGTGATCATGACGGCGGAGTGTGAGGGTGGTTACACAGCGCCACAAGTCACTGTGCGTCTCCCCCCGGAAATTCACCCGAGTCAGCGCCGGACGCCCCGCACATCATGACTCTGCGTAAGGGGTGGGACACCGTGTGACGACCGGAACGGCCAGGTGAGCGGCGGTGTCGTTCTAGACGGTGGACTCGTCGAGCGGGAGCGCCGTGAACCGCGCCTGCGCCTTGATGCCGACACTGTCCGTGACGGTGGCCCGGATCTCCAGCCGGGTTCCGGGCCCGTGGTCGTCGAACGGCCGGTCGAACGTCGGGCCGGTGAACGTCTCGCCCGGGTGCTCGTGGCAGTAGCCGCCGCTGCAGTGGATGAGGACGACGCTCCACGTCACCTCCAGGGCGCCGTCCTCCACGTCGGTCGCCGTGGCACTCGCCCGCACCGGCTCCCCGACCGCGAACCGGTGGTCGGCCGGGGGTGCGGTGAGCGTGATCACCGGGACGTGGTTGGCCGGGACCACCGTGAGGGTGGTCGTCCCCGTCGCGCCCTGCGCATCGGTGACCGTGAGCCGTGCCGTGAGCGGCGCGGTGCCGGGAGCGGCGTAGGCGTGGGTGGCCTTCACGCCGGTCCCCGTGGCGCCGTCACCGAAGTCCCAGGCGTAGGTGATCGCGTCGCCGTCGAGGTCCGAGGAACCGCTGCCGTCGAAGGTGACGGTGCGGGTGGCCGGGTCGCTGGTGGTGGTCGCATTCGCCGTGGGCGCCCGGTTGCCCGGGGCCGCGACCAGCCGCTTGAGCACCGCCCCGGCGATGTCGGCCCAGACGACGTCGCCGTTCTCGGGGTGCGCGGCGAACTTCACCGGCGCGCCGTTGTCGGTGCCGAAGCCGGCCGCCTCGGGCTCGCGGGTGAGCGCGCCGTCCGCGTCGTACCGCAGCGTGTAGACCCGCTGGGCGGAGTAGTCACCGAAGAAGTAGGCGCCCTGGTAGTCCGCCGGGTACGCCGTCCCGGTGTAGACGATGCCGCCGCTGACGCTGGTGCCGAGCGGGCCGTGGGGATAGGTCCACAGCGGCGTGGAGTTCTCGGCGCCCTGGCAGCCGGGCATCTCGGCGTACCCCGGCGTCGCGGTGTCGCCCTCCCAGCACGGCCAGCCGTAGCTGGCGCCCGGCCGGACCAGGTCGACCTCCTCCCAGCTGTTCCAGCCGACGTCGCCGACGATCGGCCGGCCGGTCGCCGGGTCGAGGCTCAGGCGGAACGGGCTGCGGAAGCCGCTGGCGTACACCCGGCTCTGCCACGACGCCGGGTCGGCGGGGTCGAAGAACGGGTTGGCCGGCACGCCCTGCCCGTCCGGCAGCACGTGCAGCAGCTTGCCGTATCCGGTGGCCGTGTCCAGCGCCCGCAGGGCCAGCGGGTCGGCGATGCGGAAGTCGGCGGCGTCCCCGGTCGACACCCACAGGGTTCCGTCCGGATCGGCCACGAGGCCGGTGATCTGGTGGACGTCGGAGGTCTGCGGGAGCTCCAGCAGCACCCGCTCGGCGTCGATGCCCGTGGGCTCGGGGGCTCCGGTCACGGCGAACGACGACACCCGGGTCATCCGGGCGCCGTTCACGTCCAGCGCACGGGCCAGGTAGATGCGCTTGCTGGTCGCGTAGTCGCTCGCGACGGCGACGCCGACCAGCCCGAGGTCCTGCTGCGTGGCCACCGGCAGCGTGGCCAGCGTCCGGGGGGCGCCCGCGGCCGAGACCCAGGCGACCCGGCCGTTCTTGCCGGTCGTGAAGTAGCTGCCGTCGGGCGCGAACGCGAAGTCGGTCAGCAGCTCGCTCTGCCCGCTGGGCATGTCCACGACGGCGAAGCCGGCGGGCAGGGCCGCCTGCGCCGTGCCCGGTGCTATCGCGATCCCTGTGACGACGACGACGGCGGCGACCAGCGCGCTCCGCAGCGACGACCTGACCGCACTCCCACGCTGGATCATTCCCCCTGGCACACCCATGGCGGGGCAGTTTTCGGGACGCCGACGGGGCGAAGCAAGGGACGACGCCGGACGCGAACGCCGGACGCGGAACACTCCGGCTCGTGCTGACCGAGGGTGCCGGTGCGCGTGCGCTCGGCCAGTCGCGGCGGACTGTGACGGAGCGGCACACATAAGTACCGTCACGGGGCCCCGACGCACGAACGCCGCCGGGGCGGAATGCCCCGACGGCGTCGGTGAGGTGCACGGGTGGAGCTGAGGGGATTTGAACCCCTGACCCCCTCGATGCGAACGAGGTGCGCTACCGGACTGCGCCACAGCCCCGCGACGGACAGATTACCCGTCGAGCGCTCGGGCGCCGCCACCGGGGCGGCGCCGGAGCGTCGGATCAGCCGTTGACCACCCGGGCGGGGCGGTACTCGTCGATGTCGGCGAAGCCGATGTCGTCGTCGTCCAGCCCGACGACGGCGCTGTGCTGCCAGCCGGCCGGCGCGGCCGTGCGGGCGGCGACGACGCGGCCCGGGCGCAGCGGGTGCACGGGGGCCAGCGGCAGGCTCGGGTGCGGCAGCGCCGGCAGCGCCTCCTGGGTGGCCGTGGCGTGCTCGGCCTCCGCGACGGCGGCGGCCCGTCGCTCGGCCGCCGCGGCCAGCCGGGCCTCGCGCGCCGCGGTCCGGGCGGCGCGGCGGGCGGCCATCCGCTCGCGGCGGGCGGCCTTCCGGAGCACCAGCACGTAACCGACGACGGCCAGGTCGAGCAGGGCCTGCGCCGGCCACATCCAGGAGCTGAGGAAGAGCGCTCCCGCGAGGGCCAGCAGGGCCGCGGCGACGAGCCCGCCCAGCACGCGCCGGCGCAGCTTGTGCACGTCGACCTTGAGCTCGCCGCTGGTGCGCAGGGCCTCGCGGTCGATCGTCACCCGCTCGGTCTCGGCCGAGACGACGTGGTTGGCCGTCCGCCGTCGCTGCAGCGTCCGCCCGGACGAGGCCGGCTCGCCGCGGCCGGCATGCGAATCACCGCGGGTCACCACCATCGGCACCAGCACGACGAACCACAGCACGACCAGAGCGGCGAGAAGCGCGCCCGATCCCATCCAGAACACCACCTGTCACACGAGTCACCGGCTTCGGCAGGTTAGGCAGCGAGATCACCCGAATCGGGGAGGCGCGCTGGAGTGTCGCGTGCGAGTTCTGGAACTGGTGTGACGACCGGCGCGGCGTGTCGACAAGAGGACACCGCCGGCGAGGGGTCAGCGTGGTAGGGACTCACGCCAGCGGGCGAGCACGCCGGCCGGCACGTCCTCGGCGAGGAGGGCGTAGGTGAGGTGATCGCGCCAGTCGCCGTCGATGTCCAGGTACCGGCGCAGCAGCCCCTCGCGGGAGAACCCGAGCCGCTCCACCAGCCGCTGGCTCGGCCCGTTCTCGGGTCGGATGTCGGCCTGCAGGCGGTGCAGCCCGACCGGGCCGAACGCGTGGTCGCAGACCAGGGCCACGGCGAGGGAGGCCATGCCGCGACCGGCCGCCTCGCGGTCGATCCAGTAGCCCAGGTGCCCCGAGCGCATGGCCCCGCGGACGATGTTGTCGACCGTCACCTGGCCGGCCAGCCGGCCCTCCACCCGGACGGCGAACGGCAGCGAGGTCCCCGCGCGGGCGCGGCGGGCCACCGCCCGGCGCATCGCCCGGTAGGCCCCCGGGGTGTGCCGCAGCCGCCAGGGCAGCGGCGCCGACGGCTCCCACGGCGTCAGCCAGTCCTCGTTGGCCAGCCGCAGCCGGGCCCACTCCGCGGCGTCCCGGCGGCGCAGCGGGTGCAGCTCCACCGGCCCCCAGGCCAGCCGTACCGGCCACCCCGGGTGCAGGACCGGATCGCTCATGGGCCCTCGGTCAGCCGCCGAGCAGCAGCGGCATGACCGTCACCAGCCCGCCGGGGGCGACCTCGGTGACGTCCTCGTCGACGACGATCAGGCAGTTGGCCCGCGCCATCCGGGCGAGCTGCGCCTCGCTGCCGTCGCCGACCGGCTCGACGACGTAGCCGCCGTCGGGGTGCCGCATGACGGTGCCGTGCAGGTACTGGCGGTAGCCCAGCGGCGACACCAGCTGCTGGGCCGAGATCGCCTGCACGGTGCGGCGGAAGAGCTGCCGCTTGCCGAGCATGAGCCGGATCGCCGGGCGCACGAACACCTCGAAGGACACCAGCGCCGACACCGGGTCGCCGGGCACGCAGATCACCGGGACGGAGTCGCGGCCGAGCCGGCCGAAGCCCTGCACGGGGCCGGGGTGCATCGCGATGGAGGTGAACGTCGTCGGGCCGAGCTCGGCGAGCACCTGCGGCACCTGGTCGAATCCGTCACCGGCGAAGGTGCCGGAGACGAGCACCAGGTCGCTGCGCAGCAACGCGCTCTCCAGCCGCTCGGTGAGCCGGTCCCGGTCGGTCGGCAGGATCCCGCCGCGGTAGGCGTCGGCGCCGGCGTCGCGCGCGGCCGCGGCCAGCGCGTAGGAGTTCACGTCGACGACCTGCCCGGGGGCGGGGTCGGTGCCGACGTCGACCAGCTCGCCCCCGGCGGAGAGGACGGTGATCCGCGGCCGCGGCCGCACGTGCACCCGGTCGCGGCCGACCGCGGCCAGCAGGCTGATCTGCGCCGGCCCGATCGGCGTGCCGACCTGGACGGCGGAGTCCCCCACGGCGACGTCGTCCCCCGCCCGGCGCACGTAGCTGCCCGACGGCGGCGCGGCGTGGACGGCCACCCGGACCTCGCCCTGGTCGGTCCACACCGCGGGGACGACGACGTCGGCGCCGGCCGGCAGCATCGCCCCGGCGGTCACCTTCTGCGCCAGGCCGGGCCCGATGGAGGCGGGCGCGCCGCTGCCCGCGGTGCTCTCCCCCACGACGGCCAGCTGCACCGGCGCCTCGAGCGTGGCGGTCGCGACGTCCTCGGCGCGGACGGCGTAACCGTCGAGGGCCGCCTGGTCGAAGGCCGGCAGCGCGCGCTGGCTGACCACGTCCTCGGCGCACAGCAGGCCCTGCGCGTCGAGCACCGCGAGCTCGATGGGGTCGACCTGCGGGGCGGCGGCGAGGATCTCGTCGAGGTGCCGCTCCACCGTCGGCACCTGCGGCGTCGCCGGCGCGGGCGGCGGCGAGGGGATGCGCTCGAGGTCGATCTGCGTGGTGTCGCGGAACGTCCCGGTCTCCGGCTCGGGGACGGCCTCCTGGACGGCGATGCCGTGCCGCAGGTCCATCTGCGACGTGTCGCGCCGCGACCCGAACCCCCCGCTCGTGCTGTCGTCCGTCATGCCCACGCGCTCGATGGTGCCCTCTGTCGCCCGCGCTCAGGCCGGCGACGCGCCATCGGCGGGCAGGTCGGCGACGAACTCGGTCAGCCACGCGCGCAGCGGCGGGCCCAGGTCGTCGCGCTCGCTGGCCAGCCGGATGACCGCCTTGAGGTAGTCCAGCCGGTCGCCGGTGTCGTAGCGCCGGCCGCTGAAGACGACGCCGTGCAGCGGCTCACCGCGCTCGACCAGCGTGGCCAGCGCGTCGGTGAGCTGGATCTCCCCGCCGCGGCCGGGCGAGGTGGTGCGCAGCACCTCGAAGATCTCCGGCGCGAGCACGTACCGGCCGATGATGGCCAGGCTGCTCGGCGCCTCCTCGACCGGCGGCTTCTCGACCAGGCCGGTGATCCGCACGACCTCGTCGCCCTCGCCGGTGTGCCCGCTCGGCTCGACGGCGACGGCGCCGTACTTGTCGATGTTCTCCCGGCCGACGTCGAGCAGGGCGATCACCGATCCGCCGTGCTCGGCCTGCACGGCGAGCATCTGCTCGAGCAGGTGGTCCCGGGCGTCGATCAGGTCGTCGCCCAGCAGGACGGCGAAGGGCTCGTCGCCGACGAACGCCGCGGCCTGCAGCACCGCGTGCCCGAGCCCCTTCGCCTCGCCCTGGCGGACGAAGTGGACCTGGGCGACCTCGGTGGACGCGTGGACGGCGGCGAGCCGGCCGGCGTCGCCCTTCTTCTCCAGCGCCGTCTCGAGCTCCGGCGTCCGGTCGAAGAAGTCCTCGATCGCGGACTTGTTGCGGCCGGTGACCATGAGCACCTCGCGCAGGTCGGCGCGCGCGGCCTCCTCGACGATGTACTGCAGCGCCGGGCGGTCGACCACCGGGAGCAGCTCCTTGGGCACGGCCTTGGTCGCCGGCAGGAAGCGGGTGCCCAGCCCGGCCACCGGGATGACCGCCTTGCGGGTCGGTCGGGAACTGGCAGTCGGCATGCAGGCAGCCTAACTAGGCTCCCGAAGTGATCACTCACGGCGAGCCGGTCGAGGCCAAGGCGGCGCTGCGGCAGCGACTCCTCTCCCGCCGCCGTGCCCGCACCCCGGCCGAACGCGCGGCGGCGGCGGCCGCGGTCAGCGCGGCGCTGCTGCGCGGCCTCGCCGGCACCCGCACGATGGCCGCGTTCGCGCCGGACGAGATCGAGCCGGGGTTCGGCCGGCTGCCGGCGGCCTACACGCAGCTCGGCGCGCGCGTGCTGCTGCCGATCACGCCGGCCGACGGCGAGGAGCTGTCGTGGGCGGTGGACACCGGCCGGCTCGCGCCGGGGCGCTACGGGCTGCTCGAGCCGGTCGGCCCGCGGCTGGGCCCGACCGCGATCGGAGCGGCGGAGGTCGTCGTCGTCCCGGCGCTGGCCGTGGACCGCGGCGGCGTCCGGCTCGGCCGCGGCGGCGGCTACTACGACCGCGCCCTCGTGCACGCCCGCGCGGACGCCGTCCTGGTGGCGGTGGTCTTCGACGACGAACTGGTCGACGCGCTGCCCGCCGAGACCCACGACCGCCGGGTGACGGCCGTCGTCACCCCGTCCGGAGGCTGGCAGGCGGTATCCCCGGGGCACTGAGACAGTGGACCGATCCACCCCCCGACGTCGTGGGAGGGGCTTGTGTCCCCGGAGATCGTCACCATCATCGGGCTCGTCGTGATCTTCGCGATCGCGTCGTTCCTGCCCATCAACATGGGGGCGCTGGCGTTCGTCGCCGCATTCCTCATAGGCACCCTGTCGGTGGGCCTGTCCACCGACGACATCCTCGGCGGCTTCCCCGCCGAGCTCGTGGTCACGCTGATCGGCGTCACCTACCTGTTCGCCATCGCCCAGAACAACGGCACCGTCGACCTGCTGGTCCGAGGCGCGGTCCGGATGGTCGGCGGCCACGTCGCGGCGATCCCCTGGATCATGTTCTTCGTCACCGCGCTGCTCACGGCGATCGGTGCGCTCTCCCCCGCCGCGGTCGCGATCATCGCGCCGATCGCGCTGACCTTCGCCGCGCGGCACGGGATCAACCCGCTGCTCATGGGCATGATGGTCATCCACGGCGCCCAGGGCGGCGGCTTCTCCCCGATCAGCGTCTACGGCGTCACGGTCAACACGATCGTCGAGGACGAGGGTCTGCCCGGCAGCCCGCTGGCCGTGTTCCTGGGCAGCCTGTTCTTCAACCTGGCGATCGCCGTGGTGCTGTTCGTCGTGCTCGGCGGCCGCAAGCTGCTGGGCCGCAAGGTCGGGGTCACCGCGGGCGTCGAGGCCGAGGCGGTGCACGCGGGGTCCGGCCCCGGCGTCCGCGGTTACGGCCCGGCGGCCGGCGCCGGCCCCGCGCCCGGTGCGGTCGTCGGTGGGGACGACGCCCCGCGCGCCGACAGCCCGCCGCCGGTCACGCCGGACCAGGTCATGACGCTGATCGGCCTGGCCGCCGTCGCCGTCCTCGCCCTGGCGTTCGACCTCGACATCGGCTTCGTCTCCATCACCGTCGCCACCGTCCTGGCGCTGTTCGCCGCGGCGCGCCACAAGGGCGCCGTGAGCCAGATCAGCTGGTCCACGGTGCTGCTCATCGCCGGCGTCCTGTCCTACGTCTTCGTGCTGCAGGAGGCGGGCACGATCGACTACGTCGGCGAGGCGGTCATCGGCCTCGGCGTCCCGCTGCTGATCGCCCTGCTGCTCTGCTACATCGGAGGGGTGGTGTCGGCCTTCGCGTCGTCGACCGCGATCATCGGGGTCGCCATCGCGCTGGCGGTGCCGTTCCTGCAGGCCGGGGACATCGGCGCCGTGGGCGTGGTGGTCGCCCTGTCAGTGGCCTCGACCATCGTCGACGTGAGCCCGTTCTCGACGAACGGCGCGCTGGTCCTGGCCAACGCGCAGGACGTCGACCGCGACCGCTTCTACAAGCAGATCCTGGCCTACGCGGGGATCGTCGTCGCCGTCGGGCCGATGCTGGCCTGGCTGGTGTTCGTCGTCGTCCCCAGCTGGCTCTAGACGATCGGAGACCCCGTGTCCGGACCCCTCGACGGCGTCCTCGTCGTCGATCTCACCCGCGCCCTCGCCGGGCCGCACGCCGCGATGATGCTCGGCGACCTCGGCGCGCGGGTGATCAAGGTGGAGAACCCCGGCGCCGGGGACGACACCCGCGGATGGGGTCCGCCGTTCGTCCAGCCCGAGGGCGGGGACCGGGAGTCGACGTACTTCCTGTCGGCCAACCGGAACAAGGAGTCGATCACCCTCGACCTCAAGGACGCCGGCGACAAGGCGCTGCTCACCGAGCTGCTGCGCCGCGCCGACGTGCTGCTGGAGAACTTCCGGCCCGGCACGCTGGCGCGCCTCGGCTTCGGCACCGACGTGCTGGCCGAGCTGAACCCGCGGCTGGTGACCCTGGCGATCAGCGGCTTCGGGCACGACGGCCCGGAGGGCGGCCGCGCCGGCTACGACCAGATCGCCCAGGGCGAGGGCGGGCTGATGTCGGTGACCGGCCCGGGCCCCGACGACCCGCAGCGGGTCGGCGTGCCGATCGGCGACCTGCTGGCCGGGATGTACGGCGCCTACGGCGTGCTCGCCGCGCTGCTCGAGCGCGAGCGCACCGGCCGCGGCCAGGTGGTGCGCACCTCGCTGCTCGCGGCGATCGTCGGCGTGCACGCCTTCCACGGGACGGCGTGGACGGTGGCCGGCCAGGTCGGCCGCGCGCAGGGCAACCACCACCCCTCGATCGCGCCGTACGGGCTGTTCCACTGCGCCGACGGCAGCGTGCAGGTGGCCTGCGCCAACGAGTCGCTGTGGCGGCGGCTGTGCGCCGAGTTCGGCTTCGACCCGGAGGCCCCGGGCATGGCCAGCAACGGCGAGCGCGTGGTCAACCGGCAGAAGGTGATCGACCTGCTCGAGGGCGCCTTCGCCTCGATCGCGGCCGAGGACCTGCTCGCCCGCCTCAACAAGGTCGGCATCCCGGCGGGCAAGGTCCGCACGATCGACGACGTCTACGCCTGGGACCAGACGGCGTCCCAGGGCCTGCTCCTCGACATCGAGCACGCGACGCTCGGCCCGCTGCGGATCCCCGGTCCCCCACTGCGGTTCTTCACCCCCGGTCCGGACGGCGAGCGCGAGACCACCCGCCGCGACCACCGGCCCCCGCCGGTGCTCGGCTCCTCGAACGAGGCGATCCGGGCGTGGCTCACCGACGGCGTGCCGCAGCCGGCCGAGGACGACGTCGAGGACGGGCACGCCACGTGACGACGGCGCGCCCGGCCCGTCTCGACGCACGGGCACTGCGGGACCTGGTGCTCGACCCGGGGTCCTGGACCTCGTGGGACACCCCGATCCAGCGCCGCGACGCCGACCCGGGGTACGCGAAGGACCTCGCCGAGGCCGCGGAGCGGACCCACCAGGACGAGGCGATCGTCACCGGCGAGGGCCGGCTGCGCGGCCGCCGGGTCGCGGTGATCGCGGGCGAGTTCGGCTTCCTGGCGGGCTCGATCGGTGTGGACGCCGCCGAGCGGCTGATCGCGGCGGTCGAGCGGGCGACCGAGGAGGGGCTCCCGCTGCTGGCCGCGCCGGTGTCGGGCGGGACGCGGATGCAGGAGGGCACCGTCGCCTTCCTGCAGATGGTCGGCATCACGGCCGCGATCGCCCGGCACAAGCAGGCGGGGCTGCCGTACCTGGTGTACCTGCGCAACCCGACGTTCGGCGGCGTGCTGGCGTCGTGGGGGTCGCTCGGGCACGTGACGATCGCCGAGCCGGGGGCGTCGATCGGGTTCCTGGGGGCGCGGGTGTACCAGGCGCTCTACGGCGAGCCGTTCCCCGAGGGCGTGCAGACCGCCGAGCACATGGCCGAGCGGGGGCTGCTCGACGCCGTCGTCCCGCACGAGGAGATCGGCGACGTCGCCGACCGCGCGCTGCGCGTGCTGGCCGCCCGGCAGACCTGGCACCTCGACGTGCGGGGCGCGGAGGGGCCGCGGCCGGAGGACGGCACCGACGCCGACGACCCCGAGGACCACCGCAGCGCGTGGGACGTGGTCACCGCCTCCCGCCGAGAGGACCGGCCGGGCGTGCGGCGGCTGCTGCGGACCGCCGCCACCGACGTCGTCGGCCTGTCGGGTACCGGCGCCGGGGAGAAGGACCCCGGACTGCTCCTGGCGCTGGCCCGCTTCGGCGGCGCGCCGTGCGTGGTGCTCGGGCAGGACCGGCGCGGGCAGTCGCTGTCGGCGCCGCTGGGCCCGGCGGCGCTGCGCGAGGCCCGCCGCGGCATGCACCTGGCCGAGGAGCTCCGGCTGCCGCTGGTCACGCTGATCGACACCCCCGGCGCCGCGCTCTCCCGCGAGGCCGAGGAGGGCGGGATGGCCGGCGAGATCGCCCGCTGCCTGCAGGAGCTGGTGATGCTCAAGGCGCCGACGCTGGCGGTGCTGCTGGGCCAGGGCACCGGGGGCGGCGCGCTGGCCCTCGTGCCGGCCGATCGGGTGCTGGCCGCCGCCAACGGCTGGCTCGGCCCGCTGCCGCCGGAGGGCGCGTCGGCGATCGTGCACCGCGACCTCGACCACGCCGGGCAGATGGCGCAGGAGCAGGGCGTGCGGGCCACCGACCTGTGGCGGGCCGGCATCGTCGACCGCGTCGTCCCCGAGCGTCCCGACGCCGCCGACGAGCCGGTGGAGTTCTGCGGCCGGCTGGGCCGGGTGCTCGGCGAGGAGCTGGCCGGCCTGCTCGGCCGCGACGACACCGAGCGCTTCCGCAGCCGGCTGCACCGCTACCGGCACCTCGGCCGCTGAGGAGCCGGTCCTACTCCTCCAGGTCCCGGCCGTGCTCGACGCGCAGGCTGTGGTCGGGGTCGAGCCGTTCGAGGACGGTCTCGAGCACCTCGCAGAGCGCCTCGGTCTGCTCGCCGGTGAGCGGATCGAACAGCGCCGTCCGGACGGCGTCGGCGTGCCCGGGTGCCACCGAGCGGACGACGTCCCACCCGGCGTCGGTCAGCACGGCGACGTTGCCGCGGCCGTCCTCGGCCGAGCGCTCCCGGCGCACCCAGCCGCGCTCCTCGAGCCGGGCGACGGTGTGCGAGAGCCGGCTCTGGGACTGGTTGGCCCGCCGGGCCAGGTCGCTCATCCGGCGGCTGCGCCCGGGCGCCTCCGACAGCATCGCCAGGACGACGTAGGCGGCGTGGGTCAGCCCCGCGTCGCGCTGCAACTGGGCGTCGAGCACCCGCGGCAGCAGCTCCGAGGCCGTCAACCAGGCGCGCCACGTGCGCTGCTGCTGCTCGTCGAGCCATCGCTGCGCCACGTCGCCGACGGTACCCGGCGGATCTTGGAGGCCGGGCGCACGACGTCACGCCGCAGCGCAATCGTTCGCATCCGCGCGGCCGGAACTCGAACCGCCCCTGCAACGGTCCCCACGCTTTCCGGAACGACCGTTACAGTTGCTAACGTTATGTGGAGTACCCGACCACGCAAGGTGAGCATCGTCGCCGCCGTGCTGCTGCTGGTGATCACCGGTGTCCTCACCTTCCTGACCTGGCGGGTCACCACCCACAGCGAGCAGCGGCTGCTCAGCCGGCAGGTCGCGCAGGTCGGGACGCTGCTCACCAACCAGGCGGCGGTCCTGCAGGTCCAGCTCGCCGACATCGCGCAGGTCGCGGTGAACACCCACGCCAACCCGGCGGCCTTCGCCCGGTTCGCCGGCCGCGAGCTGGAGGAGACCGGGCAGTCGCTGTCGCTGTGGCGGGCCGCCGACGGACAGGCCGAGCAGCTGGCCGTGCAGGGCGTCGAGCCGTGGCTGCCCGCCGACGGGGCCGGCGCGCTGGCCGCTCTGGAGCCGACCGGCGACCTGGTGATCCTGGGCATCCTGCCCGGCGAGCGGGATCGGCTGGCCTACGCGCTCATGCCGGCCGATGGCGACACCGACCTCGTCGTCTACGCGGAGTCCCCCCTTCCCGAGGGCCGGCGGATGGCCGTGCCGCCGAACTCCCCGGTGGCCGGGCTGGACCTCGCGCTCTACCTGGGCCGGACGACAGAGCCGGCGCGGCTGCTCCAGGCGACCGCGCCCACTCCGATCGACGGCGAGACCCGGCGCGCGACGGTGCCGTTCGGCACGAGCACGGTCACCATCGTCGCCACCTCGCCCACCCCCCTGGCCGGCGCGCTGTCGAGCGCCCTGCCGTGGATCGTGCTCGGCGCCGGCTGCGCCCTGGCCGTCGGAGGGGCCGCGACGGTCGAGTTCGTGTCGCGCCGGCGAGCGGTCGCCGAAGGGCTCGCCGAGGAGAACGCACGGCTCTACCGCCAGCAGCGCGGCATCTCCGGGACGCTGCAGCACGCGCTGCTGCCTGCCGTGCCCGCGCTGTGCGGGGTGGACGTCGCCGCCCGGTACGTCGCGGGCGTCGACGAGCTCGAGGTCGGCGGCGACTGGTACGACGTCATCGAGCAGCGGCCCGGCTGCTGCGTGTTCGTCGTCGGCGACATCTCCGGCCGGGGCCTGCCCGCGGCGACGACGATGGCCTCGCTGCGGTTCGCCGTGCGCGCCTACCTCGCCGAGGGGCACTGCATCGAGACCGTGCTGACCCGGCTGCGCTGCCTGCTCGACATCCACGTCGACCACCAGTTCGCCACCGTGCTGCTCGGCGAGCTCGACGTGACCGCGGGCCGGCTGCGCCTGGTGTCCGCCGGCCACTTCGGCCCGCTGCTGGTGACCGACGGCCGGGCCGAGTTGCTCGACTGCCCGGTCACACCGCCGATCGGGGTGCCGAGCACGACCCCGCCGGTCGTCACGACCGTGCACGTGCCGCAGCCGGCCACGCTGCTGGCGTTCACCGACGGCGCGGTCGAGCGCAGCGGCGAGGACATCGACACCGGCCTCGAGCGCCTGCGCTCCGCCGCGGCCGCGCGCGAGCACGAGTCGCTGGAGCCGATGCTCGACGGCCTGCTGAGCACGCTCACCGCCGACGGCCGGAAGGACGACACCGTCCTCCTCGGGCTGCGCTGGGCCCGCTGACCGGGCGCTGCTGACCGCCGGCGGATCAGCGGCCGGTGCGCTCGCGGTACCGGGCCGCGCGCTTGGCTGCCGCGGCCCGCTTGCGCTCGCTCTCCTGCTTCTGCCGCACCAGGGCACGCTGGTCGCGGTACGCCTGGGCGGTGCCCACCGGGTAGCCGGCCTTGACGACCCGGTTCTCGGCGGTCTCGGTCATGTAGGCCAGGGAGTAGATCATCGCCAGGAAGATGCCGCCGCCGGCCGCGGCGGCGCGCAGGCCCCACCCGGCCGGCAGCAGCGTCAGCACCAGCACGATCGGGATCGACATCTGCACGAAGGTGCGGGCGACGTGCCGCAACGCCCAGGTGCCGGTCGTGGTGTCGTAGAGCACCCAGCCGCGGTGGCGCCGGGGCAGCCGGCCGCCGAGGGCGTACCAGAGCCAGCGGTGCGGAGCCGGACGGACGATCGGCTCGGCCGGGACGCCGGGCTGCGCTTCGGGTTCCCCCATGACGACTCTCTCCTGGTCCGTGAGGCTCACATCCCCATGGTCCCCCAAGACGCTAGGGGCACCAAGGATTGGGGCACCAAATGTCAGCGGGCTCACACCTCAGGCGACGGTCGCCTCGGTGGTCGCGGCCGGGGCCCCCAGCGCCCGCTGCGAAGCGCCGATCACGCGGGTGAGCGCCCCCTGGAGGGCCATCAGCTCCTCCACGGGCATGCCGAGCCGTTCGACGATGCCGGCGGGGATCTGCTCGGCCTGCGCGCGCAGCGCCCTCCCCTTGTCGGTCAGGGCCAGCGCGAGGTTGCGCTGGTCCTTCGGGTCCCGCTCCCGCCGCAGCAGGCCGGCCGCCTCCAGCCGCTTGAGCAGCGGCGAGAGCGTGCCGGGGTCGAGTTGCAGCAGCACCGAGAGGTCCTTGACCGAGAGCGGCCCGTGCTGCCACAGCGCGAGCATCACCAGGTACTGCGGATGGGTCAGCCCCAGCGGCTCCAGCACCGGCCGGTAGACCGCGACCACGTTGCGAGCGGCCACGGAGAGGGCGAAGCACACCTGCCGCTCGAGGGCCAGCATGTCCTCGGACGCGACGGGCTGCGGGGTCGTCTCACCGGTCGTCACCACCTCAGCGTAGAACCCGTGGTGGCCCAAGCGTTGGCCCGCCAAGCAGAGCCACCCCGGGCTCAGGACGACGGGTCGCGGTCGGGATACCGGGCGCGGGCGAGCGCGTACACGCCGAAGGCGGCGAACCCGACCGCGACCCCGCCGAGCAGCCACGGCCCGCCCGGCGCGTCGACGATCGCGGTCATCGCACCGTCCAGACCGGTCGCTGTGGAGAGGTCGGCGGACGCGGCGGCCTGCCACAACAGCACCCCGACCAGACCGAAGGCGATGCCCTTCGCGGCGTAGCCGATCCGCCCGACCGTCTCGATCCACGGCTCGACGCTGTCGGGGGCGGTCGGCAGGTCGATGTCCTTCATGAATCCGCCGGTGAGCCCGCGGACCACGCTGTAGAGGCCGGCGGCGACCACCGCGACGGCGACGACCTCCACCAGCACGGTTCCGCCCGGGATCTGCAGCGTCCGTCCGGTGAGCGCGCGCAGCCGCTCGTCGGCCTCGTAGTCGAGCCCGACGGCGAACAGCAGCGCGGTGACCCCGAGGACGGCGTACACCGTGGCCTTGGCCAGGCACTTGGTGCAGACGAACGCCGTCCGCTTCCGGTGGGCGCGGTCGAACAGACCGCGCCACCACAGCAGCACCTCGCCGGCCTGCCAGAGGGCCAGCGCCAGCAGGCCGAGGCCGATGACCCACAGCAGCACCAGCCCGCCCGGTGAGTCCGCGACCGTCTGCAGCGCACCGGTCTGGTCGGCGTCGGTGCGGTCGGCGCCGCGCGCCAGCTGCAGCGCCAGCCAGCCGATGAGCAGGTGCATGACGCCGTAGGCGATCAGGCCGACCCGGGCCACCGCCTCGAGCACCGGGTGGTCGGTGACCTCGCGGGCGTGCTCGACCGCGCGATGCACGCGGTCGAACAGGGAGCGGGCGGCGGAGGTCA
The DNA here is from genome assembly GCF_059428245.1 of Geodermatophilus sp. SMS 5-13. Taxonomy (NCBI): domain Bacteria; kingdom Bacillati; phylum Actinomycetota; class Actinomycetes; order Geodermatophilales; family Geodermatophilaceae; genus Geodermatophilus; species Geodermatophilus sp. SMS 5-13. The sequence goes on along the minus strand of NZ_CP165729.1, from coordinate 627,717 downwards.
CCGCACCGATCCTGCGGTACCGGGCGCGCGTCCGCATGTGGCGCGAGGTCGCTCGGCCCCGCCACCTGCGGCCGCAGCGACCGCCGACCGCTGGGGTCTCACCGCACCGTCACCCGCCGGGCCGGAATGCCGCCCCGCAGCAAGGCGTTCTTCTCACCGCGGACGTCATCCGCCGCACGCGTCACCCTCCCGAGGACGGCACGCCGGACACTCCCGTTTCGGGCGTGGACGAAGTGCACCGTGAGGGCGCATCATTGGCACTCGACAGGGACGAGTGCCAAACCAGGCTCACCCGACGAGGAGCGCAACCGCCGTGCCCACGTACCAGTACGTCTGCACCAACCCCGATGCCAAGCACGAGTTCGAGCTCGTGCAGTCGTTCACCGACGCGCCGGCCAGCGAGTGCCCGAGCTGCGGCAGCACGGTCCGGAAGGTCTACGGCTCCGTGGGCGTGGTGTTCAAGGGCTCCGGCTTCTACCGGACCGACAGCCGCGCCGGGGCGTCCTCGAGCAACGGCTCCTCGTCCTCGAGCAGCTCCTCGTCCTCGAGCGGCTCGTCGTCCGGCGGGTCCTCGGATTCCTCGAAGGCATCGTCGTCCTCCTCGACGTCGGGCAGCGCGGCGAAGGCCGCCAGCTGACCCTGCTCCCGCTCCACCGGTTCCGGCCCCGCGCTGTCCACAGCGCGGGGCCGGTTCCACAACCGGCGCCGTCCGCCGCCACGCCGCCCGCGGGGTGAGCACGCTGCGGGAGTGCTCCGCTTCCGCCGCCCCCGCTCCCCCGTCCACACGCTCCGGCGTGCCCTCGCGGCGCTGCTCGCGGCCGGCGCTCTCCTGCTCGCCCTGCGCTCGCCACCTCCGGCCGCCGTCGCCGGCCAGGCCACCGTCGCGGTCGCCGTCACCGCGGCCGACCTCCCGGCTGGCACACCGCTGGCCCTCTCGGACCTGACCGTGGCGCGGCTGCCGGCCGGTGCTGCACCCGCCGGCACCGTGGCCGACCCCGGCGAGCTCGTCGGCCGGCGCCTGGCCGGGAGCGTGCGTGCCGGCGAGCCGGTGACCGACGTGCGGCTCGTCGGGCCGGGCCTCACCGCGGGCCTGCCGGAAGGACAGGTGGCCGCGCCCGTCCGGCTGGCCGACCTCGCGGTCACCGGGCTGCTGCGCACCGGCGACCGGGTCGACGTGCTGGCGACCGCGCCCGACACGGAGCGCGCCGAGACGGTGGCCGCCCGGGCGCTGGTCCTGGCCGCGCCCCGCCCGCCGGCCGATCCCTCGGCCGCGGGTGACGACGCCGGCCTGCTGGTGCTCGCGGTGGACGCCGCGACGGCCGCCCGGCTGGCCGCGGTGGCCACCACCTCGACCCTGACGGTGAGCCTGCCGCCACCCTGACCGGCCCGTTGCCTGGCCGGGGCCGCCCCGATGTGGCTGGATGACCGGGTGCTCAAAGGCTTCAAGGACTTCCTGCTCCGCGGCAACGTCGTCGACCTCGCGGTCGCGGTCGTCATCGGCACCGCCTTCACCCTGGTGGTGAGCTCGTTCACCAACTCGTTTCTGACCCCGCTGATCGGACTGGTCACCGGCGGCGGCGAATTCGGCGGCACGTTCACCATCAACGGCCAGACGTTCACCTACGGCGCGTTCATCAGCCAGGTCATCACGTTCGTGCTGACCGCGGCGGTCGTGTACTTCGTCGTCGTGGTCCCGATGAAGACGCTCATGGAGCGGCGCAAGCGCGGCGAGGAACCCGGCCCGGTGGCGCCGACGCAGGTCGAGCTGCTGGTCGAGATCCGGGACCTGCTGCGTGCCCAGCAGGGCTCCGGACCCGGCCGGGATCCGTCCGGGCCGGGGACGACGGCCCTGCCCGGTCAGCTGTGAGCGGCGGTCAGTCGCTGCCCCAGTGCGGCGGCCGGTTCTCGAGGTAGCGCCGATCATCGTCGCGGGCGTCGTCCGGGCGCTCGCTCCAGCCGATGTCGGTGTCGTCGGGTGCCCGCGGCGGCGCGGAGCGCGCGGGTGCCGCCGGCCGCGGCTCCACGGGCTGGCCGAGGCCCTCGAGCACCTCCGCGCCGGGGAGCCTGGCGAGCAGCCGGCCGGGCACGGCGAGCTTGCTGCCGCGCGTCCCCGAGCCGATCACGACGAGCTCGGCGGCGGCCACGGCGGCGTCGACGAGCACCGGCCAGCCCTCCGGCAGCCCGATCGGCGTGATGCCGCCGTAGGCCATGCCGCTCTCGGCCACGGCGACGTCCTGCGGAGCGAACGAGGCCTTGCGGGCGTCCAGGTGCCGCCGCACCAGCCCGTTGACGTCGGCCCGGGTGGTCGCCAGCACGACGCAGGCGGCGAGGCTGGTCTGCCCGGCGCGGCGGGCGGCCACCACGACGCAGTTCGCCGAGGCGGTAGGCGGTACCCCGTAGGCGTCCATGAAGGCGGCGGTGTCGGCGAGCTCGTCGTCGATCTCGGCGACCCAGACCTCGCCGGGCAGCGCGGCCAGGGCCGCCGCGACGGGCGAGCCGAGCAGCTCGGGGTGGTCGGCGGCCGGCCGCCAGGACAGCGAGCCCAGCCGGGGCGCGGTCATCGGGCGGCGACGGGTCGGCGAGCGGCGACGGGTCGGCGAGCGGAGCGCATGCCCCGATCGTGCGGCACGCCGCGGCGTCGCCGCAGGCCGGGTGGCCGGATCGCTGCGCCGCGCGGCCGGGATCCGGCTGTCGCGCTCGGACCCCGTGTGGTCAGGATGGGGCCATGATCGGCCAGCTGCACTCCGTCGTCATCGACGCACCGGACGCCCACGCGCTCGCCACCTTCTACGCCGAACTGCTGGGCATGGAGGTCAACGGCTCCCCCGGCGACGACTGGGTGGTCGTCACCGGCGCCGGACACCGGCTGGCCTTCCAGCAGGCGCCGGACCTCAAGCCGCCGGACTGGCCCGATCCCGACCGCCCGCAGCAGTTCCACCTCGACGTCTTCGTCCGCGACATCGACGAGGCGGAGCCGAAGGCGCTCGCGCTGGGCGCGACGCGGCTGCCCGGCGAGGGCGGCGACTTCCGCGTCTACGCCGACCCGGTCGGGCACCCGTTCTGCCTGGTGTGGGATGCGGCGTGACCGTCGAGTTCCCCTCCCCCGACCTCGCCTCGGCCAGCCGGTTCGTCGCCGCCTCGGGCTTCGTGGTCACCGAGTTCACCGGCTCGCGCGTGGCCGGCCACCTCGACCTCGGCCCCGACCAGCACACGCCCTGGGGCGTCGTGCACGGCGGCGTCTACTGCACGGTCATCGAGTCCGCGGCGTCCATCGGCGCCAGCATGGCGGTGGCCGACCGCGGCCAGTTCGCGGTCGGCGTGAACAACCAGACCGACTTCATCCGCCCGGTCACCGAGGCACGGGTCGACGTCCTCGCCGAGCCGATCCAGCAGGGCCGGACCCTGCAGCTCTGGCTCGTGACGCTGACCCGCGCGGACGACGGCAAGATCGTCGCCCGCGGCCAGGTGCGGCTGCAGAACGTGCCGCTGCCGCAGTCGGCTCAGTAGGCGCGGGCGACGACGGCGAGGGCGCCGGGGCTGTCGTCGTCCGCCGGCAGGCCGCCGTCAGGCTGGACGAGGCAGCGGACGGTGACGCCGCGCTCGGCCAGCCGCGCCTCGCCGTCCGGCCCCAGCCGCGCCCACTCCATGCGCGCCCAGCCGTCCTGAGCGGCGGCCAGGGCGTCGTCGGGCGTGCGGACGTCGACGGTCCGGTCGGCGAGCCGGGCCCGTGCCTCCTCGAGCAGGCGCGCCTGGTCCTCGTCCAGCGCGCCGACCACGTCGTCGACGACGCTGGGCAGGGCCACCGGCGCCCGGGTGCCGGCGATCCGGCGGACCACGCTCGCCCGGCCGTCGGCGAGGTCGCGGGGGCCGAGGTCGACGCGCACCGGCACGCCCTTGAGCTCCCAGTCGACGGCCCGCCGTCCGAAGGGGACGTCGGCGCGGTCGTCGAGCTCGACCCGCACCCCGCGCGCCCGCAGGCCCTCGGCCACCGACCGCGCCGTATCGACGACGCCGTCGCCGGCCCGCGCGACCACGACCACCACCTGGACGGGCGCGAGCCGGGGCGGCAGGCGGAGCCCGGCGTCGTCCCCGTGGCCCATGATCAGGCCGCCGACCAGGCGGGTCGAGGAACCCCACGACGTCGTCCACGCGAGCCGCCGCTCGCCGTCGGCGGCGAGGAAGTCGATGTCGAAGGCCCGGGCGAAGTTCTGCCCGAGCTCGTGGCTGGTGCCCATCTGCAGCGCCTTGCCGTCGCGCATCATCGCCTCGCAGGTCAGCGTGTTCACCGCACCGGCGAACCGCTCCCGGCGCGTCTTGCGGCCGGCGACGACCGGAAGGGCCAGGACGTCCCGCATGAACGACGCGTAGACCTCGTGCAGGATCCGGCGCGCGTACGCCCGTGCCTCGTCCTCGGTGGCGTGCGCGGTGTGCCCTTCCTGCCACAGGAACTCGGTCGTGCGCAGGAAGATCCGCGGCCGCAGCTCCCACCGGACCACGTTGGCCCACTGGTTGAGCAGCAGCGGCAGGTCCCGGTGGCTCTGCACCCACCTGCCCATGTACTCGCCGACGACCGTCTCGCTGGTGGGGCGCACGACGGCCGGCACCTCGAGCTCCCGGCCGCCGGCGTGGGTCACCACGGCCAGCTCGGGGCTGAACCCCTCCACGTGCTCGGCCTCGCGGCGCAGGTACGGCTCGGGGATGAGCAGCGGGAAGTAGCAGTTGCGGGCGCCGGCCGCCGTGATCCGTCCGTCGATCTCCGCCTGGATCCGCTCCCAGATCGCGTACCCGTACGGCCGGATCACCATCGTCCCGCGCACCGGCCCGTTCTCGGCCAGCTGGGCCTTGGCGACGACGTCCTGGTACCAGCGCGGGAAGTCGGCGGACTGGCGCGCGAGAACGGTTGCCACGACGAGACGCTGCCACAGGGACGCGGCGCGGCACCCCCGGTTTTCAGCCGCGGCCGGGCACCTGCGCCGGGTCGAGGACGACGGTGAACAGCGCCCGCGGGTCCTGCAGGGTCGCACGAGGCCGGGCTGCGGAGCGCGGCACCACACGGTCCCAGCGGGCCGGCCGGCGGTGCGGCAGCAGCTCCCGCCCCTGGAACAGGTAGTCCCCGACGACCTCGCCGAGCAGCAGACCGGCGCCGTGCTCGATCGGCACGGCGACGGGGTCACCGGGGCGCATCTCGTCCAGGAACGCCGAGAGCTGGCGCAGGTCCTTGGCCGGCCGGCGCCCCGAGAGCTCCCTGGCCAGGGCGCGCAGCTCGGCCGGGGACAGCCCGGTCGCGTCGACGTCCACGCCCGACTGGGTGCCCAGGCCGACGACGCCGGCGGCCAGGCAGGCGCCCAGCTCGCCGTGCGCCCGCGGGCGCACCACCCACACCCGCACGCCGTCCGGCTCCGGCGCCACGGGGACGTCGTCCGGTTCCGGCCAGACGTAGGGCAGGTCGTCGGGCTCCGGACCGAAGCGCTCGGCGAAGCGCGCCCGGTAGAACTCGGGGTCCTTGGCCAGCAGGTTCGACCGGTGCGACCGGTGCAGCGCCTCGTCGCCGACCCAGGACGGCAGCAGCCCGGCGCCGGCCAGCTCCGTCTGCGAGCGGCCGTCCACCTCCGGCGCGAACTCGGCGATCGGCGCCGCGGTGGTGTCGGCGAAGCCGCGCTCGCGCCACACCCTGACCATCGCCAGGCCGTAGGCGACCAGCGCGGGGGTCCGGCCGCGCCACATGCGGACCGCCGGGTGCGACGCCCAGCCGTAGTCGGGCAGCTCGAGAGCACGCAGGATCTGGAGGGTCTCGACGCGCTGCTTGCCGAGACGCGGCGAGTCGAGCAGGCGGGCGCTCTCCTCGAAGTCGGCGACGGGGACGAAGGTCTGCATCGGCGACCATCCTCGCCGAGGCCGCCCCGGACCGCCGGTCGGTCAGGCGGCGGCGGCCAGCTGCCGGGCGAGCGCGGGCAGGACGTCGCCCAGCGGCGCGTCGAGGCGCACGTCGGCCCTGACGTCCCCGCGGGTGGGCCCGACGTTGACGATCGCGACCGGGATCCCCTGCTTCGCCGCGTGCAGCACGAACCGGTAGCCGCTCATGACGGTCAGCGAGGAGCCCAGGACGAGCAGGCAGCCGGCGTCGTCGACCAGCCGGAAGCAGCCGTCGACCCGGTCGCGCGGGACGGTCTCGCCGAAGAAGACGACGTCGGGCTTGAGCGGCCCGGACCCGCAGGCGAGGCAGTCGACCATCACGAACCCGTCGAGCACCTGGTCGGGCAGCTCGGCGTCGCCGTCCGGGTTGATCTCGTCGGTGCGCGGCCCGAAGTCCGGGTTCGCCGCGCGCAGCCGCTCGTCGAGGGCGGCCCGGCTCGCGACGTCCCCGCAGGCCAGGCAGATCGTGCGGTCCAGCCCGCCGTGCAGCTCGACCACGCCGCGGGCGCCCGCCGCCTGGTGCAGCCCGTCGACGTTCTGGGTGATGACGCCGGAGACCAGGCCGGCGAGCTCCAGCTCCGCGACCGCGCGGTGCCCGGCGTTGGGGCGCGCGCCCCGGATCTGCCGCCACCCCACGAAGCTGCGCGCCCAGTAGCGGTGCCGGCCGCGGGGATCGCGGGTGAACGTCTGGTACGTCATCGGCGTGTGCCGGCGCAGCGAGCCGGTGGCCCCCCGGTAGTCCGGGATTCCCGAGTCGGTCGACAGCCCGGCGCCGGAGAGGACGACGACATCGCCGTCGGCGACGAGCTCGGCCAGGGCGTCCAGGGCGTGCCCCGGAACGGCGCCCTCCCCGCTGCTCGGGAGGGCGGTCGGCGCGGCGGTCACCCCGCCATGGTCCCTCGCCGGCGGCCGCCGTGCCGGGAGCTCACGCCAGCTCGCGCTCCAGCCGGGTGAGCAGCTCGCCGTACACCCGGCGCAGCCCCTTCGGCGCGAAGGTGCGCTCGAAGAACCCGCCGATCCCGCCCGCCCCGTTCCAGGTCGTCCGCGCCCGTACGGTGGTCACCCCCGCGTCGGCGGGGCGGAGCGTCCAGGTGGTCACCATCGAGGAGTTCACGTCCCGCTCCACCACCGTCTCGGCGTCGGGCTCGGTGACCTCGACGAGCTGGTCGCGGACCCGCTTGGACGTGGCGGCGAAGCGCCAGTGCACGCGGGTGCCGGCGCCGGTGCCACCGGCCTCCACCCGGTAGTCGCTGAACTGCTCGGGCATGGCCCGGCGGCGGGCGCCCTCGTAGTCGGTCAGTGCGGCCCGGACCCGCTCGGCCGGTGCGCGGACGACGTGCTCGGTGGTGGCGACGACCTCGCTCATGGCCTCCAGTCTGCCGATCGCTCACCACGGAGCCCGACCGAGGGATCCCCAGTTGTCGCACGGCGCCGTGGCCCTGACCGACCCGGCGCACGGATCCGGTACCGGCTGCTCGGACCCGCCGGCGGTGCGAGCCGGTTTCCAGCGGTTGGTGAACAGCTCGCAGTCGAAGTGCGCGCCCCGGGCGATCTGCCGATCGATCAGGCTCATCGCCTCGGCGCCCGCCGGTCGCGCCGGCGCACCGCCATGCGCAGCGTCCCGTCACAGCCGAACGCGCTGACCATCCGGTGCACGTAGCAGAGCACGCACTCGCCGGGATGGGTGCTCATCGCCAGCGCGCCGGCCCGCCACTGCTCGAAGTCGTCGTCCATGCCGCCGGTCTACCGACGGAACAGGACGGCGGGCCGGCGCCCGTCCACAGCGGGGAGCGCCGTCCCCAGGTTCAGCAGCCGAGTTGCGCCGCGAGGTCCTCGACCGAGTCCGCGACCACGAGACCGGGGAGGTCGGGCGGCTCCTCGGCGACGCCGGTGCCCCACTCGTCCGGACGGCGAACGAACAGCGGCCGCAGCCCGACCTCGGCCGCCGCGCGCAGGTCGTCGGCGTGCGCGGCGCCCATCCCGACCTCCTCGGGGGCGCAGCCGAGCAGCTGGGCCGCGCGCCGGTAGACGCGCGGGTCGGGCTTGTAGCTCTCGGCGAGCTCCGCGGAGAGCACGGTGTCCACCCGCCAGCCGCCGTACCGGAGCAGGTCCACGAGCAGTGCCACGTGCCCGTTCGAGAGCGTCGCCGTGGCCAGCCGGGCGCGGAGCCGCTCCAGCCCCGGCGCGGAGTCCGGCCACGGCGGCAGCCGCCGCCAGGCCTGCACGAGCCGCTCCCGCTCGGCGGGCGGGAGGTCCACGCCGTGCCGGGCCAGGACGTCGTCCAGGGTCTCCCGCTGCAGCGCGTCGAGGTCCCGCCACACCGGCTCGCGTCGGGCCCGCGCCAGCGCCGGCGGATAGGCCCGCCGCCAGTCGTCGACCACGGCGGCCCAGTCGGCGACGGCACCGGTGCCCTCCGCCTCGGCGAGCACGCTCGACCGCCAGTCGACGAGCGTGCCGAAGACGTCGAACACCACCGCGCGCAGCTCCGCCACGACGCCACCTTGGCAGGGGAGAGTGGGCGAGGTCACCGCTCGGCCGGACGACGGCGGGGGTACCCAGGAGAGCGATGTCCGTTCTTCCCCTCCCCGCGCCCCTGTACGTCGACCGCTCCGGCTCCGGCCCGGCCCTGCTGCTCCTGCACGGCATGGGCAGCTCGCGCCGCGACTTCGCCGCCGTCGTCCCCCGCCTCCGACAGCACTTCGACGTCCTCGCGATGGACCTGCCCGGGTCCGGGAACTCGCGGCACCTCGACGAGCGGCCGACGGTCGCCGCGCAGGCCGACGCCGTCGAGCGGACCCTCGACGCGGAGAACGTCGGCACCGTGCACGTGCTCGGCAACTCACTCGGTGCGCGGATCGCCCTCGAGCTGGCGGTCCGCGGCCGCGCGCGCTCGGTGGTCGCCATCGCGCCGTCCGGCCTCAACGTCCCGCCGGAGCGCCTCTACCAGAGCGGGGGCATGGCGCTGGCCCGCGTCGCGATGCGATCCATCGCGCCGCTGATCGAGCCGCTCTCCCGCTCGGCGCTCGGCCGGACGGCCCTGCTCGCGCCGCTCAAGGCCAGCCCCTGGAGCACCAGCCGCGAGGAGGCGATCGGCGCCCGCGACGGGTTCGCAGACGCGCGCGACTACTGGCGGACCCTGTTCCACGGGCTGATGCTCGACGTGCCGCGCGGCCTGGACCGCATCGAGTGCCCGGTCACGCTGGTGCAGGGCACGGCGGACTGGGTCGCCTCCGGGCAGACCGTCCGCTACCTCCCGCTGATCCCCGGGTCCCGGTTCAGCCCGCTGCTCGCCGCCGGTCACGCCCCGCAGTCCGACCGGCCCCGCACGATCGTTCGGCTGGTCCAGGAGGCCGCCGCCCGCGCGGGTCAGGTGCCCGCCGGCGTCACGCCCGTGGCGACCCGGTGGTCAGCGTGACTCCTCGGCATTGAGGTACGAGCACCGGAAGCGGGCGTTCGCCATCGCCTCGGTGAACCGCGCCTCCCAGGCGGGGTCGGTCGCCGGGAACGTGTCGAACACCCGCTCCTCAAAGACGGCGGGGCGCCCGTCGAGCCCGGTGTAGCTGCGGCGCAGCAGGATCCGGGTCGTGCCGTCGACCTCGTCGTGGGCGGCCGTCCAGCGGGCATTGGCGATCTCGCCGGCCAGCCACGTCCGGTCCCGGAGCGGGAGCCGTGGGGTCGGCCCGCTGAGGACGCCGGGCTGCAGCACCCGCCAGGCCCCCCAGACCCCGAGCCCGAGCAGGCCGAGCACCAGCGCGATGAGCGCCAGCTGCATCAGCACGCCGCCGACGGTAGTTCGCCCGGCCGGGTTCCGGGGAGGACGGCGTCGCGATCGGGCAACGGCGACCGGCTACCCTCTGCGGCGTCCCCGACGGGCCCCACCCGCCGACGCCCTCGTAGCTCAGGGGATAGAGCAACCGCCTCCTAAGCGGTAGGCCGCAGGTTCGAATCCTGCCGGGGGCACCACACGGTGCTGCTCCGCCGGCCCGACGGCCCCGAGGCGGCACTTCATCGGGGGCCGGGCGTGGAGCAGGCGGTGGAGACCACCGGCCCTACGACGCCGGAGCGCGATGCGCGGCCGCAAGCCGGCGGGTCACGCCGGGGAGCCCGAGCTCGGCGGCAAGCCGGTCGGCGCGCTCCGCGTGGTCCCCATCGGCTCCGAGCAGGGCGAGCTGCAGGTGACTCTCTGCCTCCCACGTCCGCGCACCGAGCCGCCGGTGCACCGCCAGCGCCTGCTCCAGCCAGCCCTGCGCCTCCTCGCGACCCAGGGCAGCGGCGACGACGCCGGCCCACTGCGCGTTGCCGCCCATGAAGCACGCCAGGGAGCCGCCGACGCCGCAGCTGCCGGTGACCGGTCGCAGTTCCTCCAGCAGTTCCGCGCACAGTGCCCGGTTGCCCAGCCCTACCGCGGCAGTCGCCATCCCGCCGACGAAGAGTGGCCACAGGTAGGAGCGGTCCGCACGCCACGTGCCGGCCGCGACCACGGTGTCCAGGGTCCGGCGCGCGGCCTCGAGGTCGTCGGGGCCGCCCGCGAGGGCGAACAGGCCGGCGGCGAGGGCGGGTGCGTTCGCGGGGACACCGATCCAGCACCGGATGGCCTCGTCGGCGACCGCGCGGAGCAGGACCGGCTCGCCCCGGGCCCACGCCAGCGCCAGGCGGTGTCCGGTCCGGACGTTGATCGTGTCCGGCTCCGAGATCCGCTCACCCAGCGCACTGGCCGCGTCGATCAGCTGGCCGGCCTCGTCGAGTCGGCCGTCGATCAGGGCGAGGGTGGCCCGCCGGGTCATGGCCATGTAGTCGTACCGGGGCTGGCCGAAGCCGTCGGCGAGGGTGAGGTACTCGGCCAGGGTCGCCCGGAACGCCGCCGAGCCGTCCTCGAGCTGGGCGGTGGCGAGCAGCAGCAGCCCCTCGGCCTCTCGCTCCGAACTCCCCGTCCGCCGGGCGAGGTCGACGATCTCGGACGTCACCGCGATCCGCTCGGCGGCGCGACCGGGTGTCCAGAGGATGTCGTGGCGGGCCAGCAGTGCCGCGGCGAGGGTGGCCGGGTCGTCGTGCTCGCGGGCCAGGGCGAGGGCCTGCTCCGACAGCGGCCGCGCCCGCGCCCGGTGCTGCGGCACGGAGTGGCTCAGCTCCTGCGCGAGGCCCCCGGTGACCTGTGCCTCCAGCAGCGTGCCGGTCCCCTCCAGCGCCCTCCGGGATCTGTCGAGCAGCTCGACGACCGCGTCGTGCGGCATGGCGAACCGGGCACCGAGCCGCTGCACACCGAGGCCGACCGACCCGAGCCGCTGGGCGTCGCCGAGCGCGTCGGCCCGGCGTGCGGCGTCGGCCAGCAGGGCACGTGCCTGGGGCGGGTCTCCGGCCCGGGCACGGGCGTCGGCCTCCTCGACCAACAGATCGACGAGCGGTCCTCCGGCGGACGCGCTCCCGGAGTCCTCGATCGCGCGGCGGGCCCGAGCGAGGTGCGCGGCGGCCTCGGTGAAGCCCAGCCGGGCCAGTTCGGCTTCTGCCGCCGCCCTGGCCCAGCGGATCGCCCGATCCGGGCCGACCAGCGCGACCGCGGCGGCGCAGTGCCGGGCCAGGTCGGCCGGTTCGACGGGGATTCCGCGGGCGAGGCGGTGCTCGAGCGCGTCGGCCACCCGCTGGTGCACATTGATCCGCTGCGCGATCCCGAGCCGGAGGTAGATGGCCTCGCGGAACAGGTCGTGCGCGAGCAGGGTCCGGGTGCCTTCCGGATTTGTCACGAGGACGCCGGCCTGCAGGCCTTCGGCGATCCGGGCCACCACCGTGGCCGCATCGACCTCGCACACCTCCGCGAGCACGTCCGGCAGGAGCTCGTTGCCGGCCACCGCGGCGGCCTCGACCAGCTCGCGGCAGCCGCTGGAGAGCTGCTCCACGCGCCGGGCCACGAGGTCGTGCGCGGCCGCCGGCACGCCCCCGGACGGAGAGGCCGGATCGGCGAGCAGCTCCGCGAGCTGGCGGGCGAGGAACGGGTGACCCGCCGTGCGTCGGTGGACCTCGGCCCCCCAGCGCTCAGCCACATCGCGTCCGAGCGCGTCGGCGACGAGCTCGAACACCTCGTTCGACGACAACCCGTGCAGCTGCAGCTCCTCGCCGTGGACCCCGATCTTCGCCAGCGACCGGGCGGTGTCGGGGTCGAGCTCGTCCTGCCGGTATGCGCAGACGACCAGCAGCGGCACCGGCCGCGGGTTCTGCGTGACGAACTCCAGAAGCTGCAGCGACGACCCGTCGGCCCACTGCAGGTCGTCGAGCACGACGAGCACCGGCCGGTGGCGGGCCAGCCGGTCCAGGAAGCGGGCGACCGCGTCGAACAACCGCAGCCGTGCCGCGTCGGCGTCCTCCGGCGCACCGGCGCGGCCGGGAGGTTCGCCGGCGAGCTCGGGCAGGAGGCGGGCCAGCTCGGCGGTGTCGGCCCGGGCCGGCTTCCCGGCCGCCGGGCCCACGCCGGCGCGCAGCTGGCGCAGGGCCGCGGTCCAGGGCCAGAAGGCCGGCGTCCGCTCGGACTCGGCGCAGGTCCCCCACCCGACGAGCAGGCCGCTGCGGGCGGCCGCCACCCGGACCAGGGTCGTCTTGCCCATCCCGGCCGCGCCGGTCACGAGCGCGAGACGCGCGTACCCGTCCGCGACGTCCTCTGCGGCGGCGAGCAGGCGGGACAGCGCGTGCTCCCGGCCCACGAAGGTCCCTCCCATGGAGGTCCTCAACGGTGGGAACTGCCGGTCCATCCCGTCAGCGGCGAGCTGGTAGAGCTGCACCGGCTGCGGGATGTCCTTGAGCCGGTGCCAGCCCAGGTCCAGCAGCGACACGCCCGACGGCAGGTGGCCACGAAGGATGCGCTGCGTGGCCTCGGTCAGGACCACCTGGCCGCCGTGGGCCGCGGCGGCGACCCGCGCCGCCAGGTGGACGTCCAGCCCGACGTAACCGTCCTGGTGCCGCACCGGCTCGCCCGTGTGCAGGCCCATCCGGACACGCACCCGGCCACCCGCCGGCCACCCGTGGCCGCCGAGGGCCCGCTGGGCATCCACGACCGCGTGGACCGCGTCGCCGACGGAGGAGAAGACGACGAAGAACCCGTCGCCTTCCGTCGCGAGCTCGTGTCCCCGCCACCGCTCGAAGGCCCCGCGCAGGAGCGAGCGTTGCGTCGACAGAACGTCGGCGTAGCCGTCGCCCAGCCGCTGCAGCAGGGCCGTCGATCCCTCGATGTCGGTGAACAGCAGGGTGAGTGTCCCCGACGGAAGCCGCGGATCCACGACCCTCAGTATCGATCACCGGGACCCTGCAGAGCGCCGACGGCCGAGCGCGGAGGCAGGAATCCCGCCGACTCTCCGAGAGACGGTCGTCGTCCTCCTCTTCAGCTCGACCGCCTTCCTGCCGATCACCCGGTCAGGTGACGCAGGACCGCTGCGCCACCGCGCGCAACGGCGGGGAGGTGGGACGGCGATGCCGAAGGCTGCTCGCGGTCTCGCCGTGCCGCCGGGGACGGGGACGCCGCGAACCGGCCGCGGGGACCGCCCCGACGGTCACCGGCTCGCGCTGCTCGGGCACGCGGCCGCCCTCGCCGCCTGCTTCCTGGCGTTCGGCGTGGACCCGGTCCTGGGCTTCCTGGCCGGCGCGCTCAACGTCGTCTTCGCGCTGTACTTCTTCCGCCACCTGGCCTTCGCCGTCTGCGCCGCGCGCTGGGCGGGGTCGGACCTGCTGGCCGCCGACGTCGACCTGACCGGCTACGCACCGCCCGTCGCCGTCTTCGTCGGCTGCAAGAACGAGGAACTGGTCGTCGACGGGATGGTGACGGCGCTGCTCGCGCTGGACTACCCCGGGGACAAGCTCACGATCGTCGTCGTCGACGACGGCTCCGACGACCGCACCGGCGAGATCCTGGACCGCCGGGCGTCGGCGGACCCGCGGCTGCGGGTCCTGCACCGCCGCGCCGGGGCCGGCGGCGGGAAGTCGGGCGCGCTGAACGACGCCCTCGCCGGCGTGGACGCCGAGATCGTGCTCGTCTTCGACGCCGACCACGAACCCGATCCGCACGTGCTGCGCCGCCTGGTCCGGCACTTCCGCGATCCGCGGGTCGGCGCGGTGATGGGCCGCTGCATCATCCGCAACGGCCAGGAATCGACCATGGCGACGACGGTCTTCGTGGACTTCCTCTCCGGCTACCTGGTCAACGAGTACGGCCGGCAGGCCATGTTCGAGCTGCCCGCGTACGGCGGGGCCAACTGCGCGGTGCGCATGTCCACGCTGCGCGCGCTCGGCGGGTGGAACCCGCAGACGGTCACCGAGGACACCGACCTCACGCTCCGGGTGCTGCTGCGCGGCCAGCGGGTGCGCTACGACGTCTCCGCCGTCGACTACGAGGAAGCCGTCATCAGCGCGCAGCGCTTCTGGACGCAGCGCTACCGCTGGGCCCGGGGGCACCAGAAGTGCTTCCGCGACTACTGGAAGCCGATCCTGCGCTCGCCGCACCTCTCGCTGGTCGAGAAGGGCGAGTCGATGATGTTCCTGCTCGGCTACCACGTGCCCGTCCTGACCGGCATCGGCGTGCTGCTCAGCGTGCTCCGGGCCTTCGACATCGGGAACAGCCCGATCGTCGGCCTGCTGCCGCTGTCCATGCTGCTGTTCGTCGGCCCGCTCGCCGAGCTGTCGGTCGGCCTGCTCGTCGGCCGGGTGGAGCGCCGGGCGGCCTGGTCGCTGCTCGGGTTCCTGCCCGCCTTCGCGCTGTCGATCTGGATCACCACCCGCGCCTACCTGGACGGGATGCTGGGCCGGCCCTACACCTGGGTGAAGACCACCCGGTCCGGGTCCACCTCGACCGTCGTCCCGGCCGCGCCGCAGCCGGCAGGTGCCCGGTGAGCGGCCGGCACCGGCAGGGACGGCGGCTGCCGGGGGGCACCGGGAGCGGCCGGCGACGGCTGTCGGTGCTCGTGGAGCTGATCGCGGCGGCGGCCGTCTGCATCGTCGGCTACACCCTCGCCGCGCCGTGGTTCCAGGAGAACGAGGCCCGGTGGGTCGTGGGCGCGCTGCGCCTCGTCGGCGTCGACCAGGTGTCGGACGCGCTGGCCGGCCGGATCCTGATCTTCCGGGCGGACGGCGAGCTGCTCAACGCCGAGGTCACCGCCTCCTGCTCGGCCGTGCTGTCGGTGTTCGGCCTGACCGCGCTGACCCTCACGGTGCTGCGCAGCCGCCGGCTGCACGCGCTCGCGGGCCTCGCCGCCGCGATCGTCGGCGTCGTCGTCCTCAACGACCTCCGGCTGGCCGCCTCGACGCTCGCCGGGCTCTGGTGGGGGCACGGCGCGCTGGTCCTCTTCCACGACTGGGCCGGCACGCTCTGGACGTTCGCCTCCACGCTGGCCGGCTTCCTGCTCATGGTCTGCCTCACCCTGCCGGCGGCCGAGCGCGCCGAGCAGAACGTCGCCGGACACCACACCGCCCGCCGCCCGAGCAGCTGGGCCCGGCCCGGCCTGGGCTACCGGCTGCCCGATCTGGACGGCGTCACCCCCGGCCGACGGCGCCGCACGCTGACCAGCCTCGTGTACCGCTACCTCCTCCCCCGGCGGGTCTCCCGCCGGCTGGGCGCCCGCCGCGAGGCCGGCCGGATCGACTACCGGATCGGCCACCTGCCCGCCGAGGAACGGGTGGCCCGGGTGCGGGCGCTGGCCGGCGCCGGGCTGGGCGTGCACACGGCGACCCTGCTCGCGGTCGCCACCTACGAGCAGGACCCGCAGGTCCTCGACGCCCTGGCCGAGGCGGTCGCCGCCCGGCAGTGGGAGCCCGTCGTCAACGACCGGGTCGCCGCGCTGCGCCTGTGGGCCCGCGGCTGGCTGTTCCACCGGCCGTCGCCGGTGGCCGGATCGGCCGAGGACCTCGACCGGCGCTTCGCCGCGCTCGCCGCCGCGGTCGCGGCCGGTCCCGTGCCCACCGACCCCTCCCTCCCCTCCCGTCCGACTCCCGAGGATCCCCGATGACCCTGTCGCCGCCTCTTCCCCCGGCGCCGCTGCCCGCAACGTGGCCCGGCCGGCCCGCCGTCCTGGTCACCGGCGCCGGCGGCCCAGCCGGGATCGCGGTGGTGCGCCGGCTGCTCGCGCTCGGCGAGCGGGTCGTCGCCGTGGACGCCGACCCGGCCGCGGCCGGGCTCGCCCTTGCGGACGTCGGGCTCGTCGTCCCCCGCGCCGACTCCGCCGGCTTCCTCGACGCCCTCCTGCTCACCGCCACCGTGCACGGCGCCGACGCGCTCGTGGCGACAGTGGCCGAGGAGCTGCCCGCGCTGACCGCGGGCGCGGACCGGCTCGCCGCCGCCGGCGTGGCGACCTGGCTGCCGGATCTGCCGGCGGTCGACCTGTGCTGCGACAAGGCCGCGTTCGCCGTCCGCCTGCTGGCGGCGGGCGTGCCCTCCCCGGCCACGGCGCAGGACCCGGCCGGCGCCGCCGCGGTCCCCGGTCCGTGGATCGTCAAGCCGCGCTCCGGCCGCGGCAGCCGGGGCGTCCGGGCGCTGGACGACGCGGCGGCCGTCGCCCGCGCGCTCGCGGCGGATCCGTCCCTGATCGTCCAGCACCGGCTGGCCGGGCGGGAGTTCACCGCGGACGCGCTCGTCGCCCGCGACGGCCGGCTGCTCGCCGCCGTCCCGCGCTGGCGGGACGAGACGAAGGCCGGCATCTCGGTCAAGGGGACGACGTTCACCTCCCCCGCCGTCGTCGCGGTCGTGGGCGCCGCCCTGGCCGCGGTGGGCCTCACCGGGCCGGCCAACGTGCAGGGCTTCGTCGCCGGCGACGGCACCGCGACCGTCGTCGAGATCAACCCCCGGTTCTCCGGTGGCCTGCCGCTGACCCTCGCGGCCGGCGCCGACGTCGTCGCCACCTACCTGGCCGGCGTCCGCGACCCCCTCGCCCGGCTGCCCCAGCTGACGTTCCGCCCGGGCGTGCGGATGAGCCGCTACTTCGCCGAGACGTACTCGAGCGAGGACGGCGCCCCGGTGGCCGACCCCTGCGCGCCGGCGGCGGTGCTCGCATGACCCGCACCCGGCACGTGCTGGTCCCCTTCGGCACCCGCCCGGAGGTGGTCAAGCTGGCCCCGGTGGTCGCGGCCGTGGCCGCGGCCGGGCACGAGGTCACCGTGGTCGACACCGGCCAGCACACCGACCCGGCGCTGAGCTCCTCGCTGCAGGAGGCGCTGGGCCTGGCGGTGACGCACCGCTTCGCCCTGCCGCCGGAGCCCGCAGCCCGCGTCGGCGCGCTGCACGCCGACGCCGCGACCGCGGTGCAGAAGTTCACCCCCGACCTGGTGCTGGCTCTCGGCGACACCAACACCGTGCCGGCGTACGCCCTCGCCGCGCGGGCTGCGGGCGTGCCGTTCGCCCACGTCGAGGCCGGGCTGCGCAGCTTCAACGCCCGCAGCGTCGAGGAGGTGAACCGGCGCGTCGCGGCGGCGGTGGCCCAGCTGCACTTCGCGCCCACCGCCCGCGCCGCCGCCTTCCTCGCCACCGAGGGCGTGCCCGTCGACCGCGTGTTCGTCGTCGGGAACCCGGTCATCGACACCCTCGTCGACCGCGGCGTCCGGCCGGTGCCGGTGCCCGACCGGGCCGGCGTCCTGGTCACCGCGCACCGCCCGACCAACGTGGACGACCCCGTGCGGCTGGCCCGCCTGGTCGGCGTGGTCCGGCAGCTGGCCGACCGGATCGGCCCGGTCACCTTCCCCGTGCACCCGCGCACGGCCGCCCGGCTCGCGGCCGCCGGCCTCACCGACGACCTGGCCGGGCATCCCGGCGTCACGCTGACCGGACCGGCCGACTACGACACCCTGCTCACCACCCTCGCCGGCTCGCGGCTGGCCGTGACCGACTCGGGCGGCATCCAGGAGGAGGCGGCCTACCTCGGCGTCCCCGTCGTCGTCCTGCGCGGCTCCACCCCGCGCTGGGAGGGGGTCGAGGCCGGGACGACGACGCTGGCCGGGCTGGCCGACGACGGCGCCGCCGCCGCCGTGCTCGCCGCGGCCACCGCCCACACCGGCGCGGCCGCGCAGGCCCGGGCGGCGGCGACGCCCTGCCCCTACGGCGACGGCACGACCGGTGCGCGGATCGCCGCCGTCCTGAGCGACCCGGCCACCGACGCCCTGCTGGCCCTGCCCGAGCCGGACTTCACCGACGGGCGGCTCCCGTGGTGACCGCCCCGCCGGTCGGGGTGGTCGTCGACCTCGACGACACGCTCTACCCGCAGGCCGAGTACCTCGCCGGCGCCGCCGCCGCGGTCGCGCACGCGGCGGCCGAGGCCGGCCTGGACCGCGCGGCCGTGCACGCCGCGCTGGCCGCCGAGCTGGCCGCCGGCTCCGACACCGGCGGCACCATCGACCGCGCCCTGCTCGCCGCGGGCGTGCCCGACGCCGCCCTGCATGGTCTCGTGCCCGGTCTGGTGGCCGCGTTCACCGGGCACCGACCGCGGCACCTGGCGCTGTATCCCGGCGTCCGCACAGCCCTGGCGTCCCTGGCCGCCGCGGCACCGCTGGCCTGCCTGACCGACGGCAACCCGGCGATCCAGGCGGCGAAGCTGGCCGCGACGGGGCTGGGCGACCTCCTGGACGTCGTCGTCGTCACCGACGCGCTGGGCGGGCGGGCGCTGCGCAAGCCGCATCCCGCCGGCCTGCTCGCCGTCGCCGAGCGGCTCGGCGTCCCGGCCGACCGGCTGCTGGTGATCGGGGACCGTCCCGGCAAGGACGTCGCCGTCGCGGCGGCCGTGGGCGCCCGGTCGATCCGGGTCCGGCAGGGCGAGTACGCGACCGCACCCGACGAGCCGCGCGCGGACGCCGTGGTCGAGTCCTTCCCCGCAGCCGCGGCGCTGGCGCTGGCCGCGCTGGAGCAGGCGGGCGTGGCCACCGTCGTCTGACCCCTTCGGGTGAGCTGACCCCCGCGCGGCTCTCCAGCCGCGGCCGCGACGTGCCGATGCCGACCGCGACAGGAAGTGGACCGGCGGAACCCGAGGACACAGGTGGACGGCAGACGCAGCACCCCAGGGGTGTTCGGGCGACTCGCCCGCCACGCGGCGCTGGCGCTCGCCGTTCTGGCGGCGATCGTCGCCACCCCCGGCCTCGCGGCCGCCGTCCCCGGCCACGGCGACGTCGTCCCCGTGCTGGACTGCGTCACCCCCGACGGCCGCGGCGGCTTCACCGCCTGGCTCGGCTACCGGAACACCGGCACCGCGACCGAGCAGATCGGCTTCAGCTCGGACAACCGCATCACGCCGAGTCGCTACGACGGGGATCAGCCCACGAAGTTCAGGTCGGGGTCCCAGAGCCGCGTCTTCTCCCTCACCGTCACGAGCGGCAGCGTGACCTGGACGTTGGACGGCGACACGCTCACCGTGAGCGCCGCCGGCTCGCCCCGGTGCGGCGGCACCACGACCACCCCGACGCCGACCCCGGTTCCCGACCCCGGTTCGGTCACGCCGCTGGTCGACTGCATCGAGCGGGAGACCTCCTGGACCTACACCGCGGTCATCGGCTACTCGAGCACGTACAAGACCGCGGTGACCCTCCCGCTCGGCTCGGACAACTCCCTGCTGCTCTCCCAGGACGAGCCTCCGACCGTGTTCTCCCCCGGTGTCCACCACGGCGTGGCGAGCCTGTCGATCACGGCCCTCGGCGCGCTCTGGACGCTGGACGGGACGTCGCTGTACATCGCCCCAGGTCGCGCGCCCGAGTGCCCGGCCGAGACCACGATGCCCGCGGAGGGCAACGACACCGCCGCCGCGTTCGCGCTGGCCGGTGCCGCCGCCGTCGGCGCGCTGGTGGTCCGGCGCGCCCGTCGGCGGGCGAGCGGCGGCAAGACCACCACCTCATACCCGGAGGACGGGAATGCGTAGCGTGCTGGCCGTCGGGGCGCACCCCGACGACATCGAACTCGGCTGCGGGGCCACCCTGCTGGCGCATGCCGCCGCCGGTGACCGCGTCACCATGCTGGTCGTGACCGGCGGGGAGAACGGCCCCGGCGACGCCGGCCAGGTCAGCGGCCGCCGGACCGAGCAGATCTCGGCCGCCCGCACCCTCGGCGCCGCGCTGCGCTGGGGCGGGCTGCGCGACTGCGCGATCCCCAACGACAGCAGCACCGTCGCCCTCGTCGAGGAGGTCCTCCGGGACACCGACGCCGACCTGGTCTACGTCCACGCCCCCGAGGACAGCCACCAAGACCACCGCACGGTCGCGGCGGCCACCCTGGCCGCCGCCCGGCGGCTGCCGCGGGTCCTGCACTACCAGAGCCCGTCGACACTCACCTTCACGCCGAGCGTGTTCGTCGACGTCACCGCCCACCTCTCGGGCAAGCTGGCCGCCCTGCGCTGCCACGCCTCGCAGGTCGACCACTCCGCCATGGTGGAGCCCGACGCCGTCGTCGCCTCCGCGAGGCACTGGGGGGCGCACGCCCGCATCGGGTACGCGGAGGCCTTCTCGCCCACCCGGATGGTGCTCGACCTGGCCCCGGCGCCCGGCTCCGCGCGCGCCGTCCTCTCCACCCCCGACCGGCTGCCGCGGCTCGTGCCGCACGCCTGAGCGGCGGCCGACCCCGACCCACCTGGTCTCCGGCGGGAAGCGCCGGGCCGGGCTGCGGCGTTGCCGCCCACGGTGCCGCGAGGTGCGCGGCCCGCGGAGCGGAGGAGCAGCCCATGTCGATCGTCGTCACCGGCGCCACCGGCCACCTCGGCCGCCTCGTCGTCGAGGCCCTGCTGGCCCGCGGCGTCCCGGCTCAGGACATCGTCGCCACCGGCCGGCGCGTCGAGACGCTCGACGACCTCGCCGGGCGCGGCGTCGTCGTGCGGCGGGCCGACTACACAGACCCGGCGTCGCTGCGGGCCGCGTTCGAGGGCGCCGAGAAGCTGCTGCTCGTCTCCGGCAGCGAGGTGGGGCAGCGCGTCGCGCAGCACGGCAACGCCATCGCTGCGGCGAAGGACGCCGGCGTGCGCCTGATCGGCTACACGAGCATCGCGCACGCCGACTCCTCGGCCCTGCTGCTGGCCCGGGAGCACCGCGCCACCGAGGAGGCACTGGCCGCCTCGGGTGTGCCGCACGTGCTGCTGCGCAACAGCTGGTACCTGGAGAACTACACCGGCCAGCTCCCCGACTACCTCGAGAACGGCATCGTCGGCGCCGCGGGCAGCGGCCGGGTGAGCGCCGCGACCCGCGCCGACTACGCCGAGGCGGCCGCCGCCGTGCTCACCACCGAGGGGCACGAGGGCGCGGTCTACGAGCTCGGCGGCCGGGCGTTCACCATGGCCGAGCTGGCCGAGGCGGTGTCCGAGGCCACCGGCCGGACGGTCACCTACACCGACGTCCCCGTCGAGCGGTACCGGCAGAATCTCGTCGAGGCCGGCGTGCCCGAGGGCGCCGCGGCCGTGTACGCCGACGGCCAGCGAGGGGTGGCCGACGGCGAGCTGTTCGTCGAGGGCGGCGACCTGGAGAAGCTGATCGGCCGCGCGCCCACCTCGCCGGCCGAGGCCCTCGCCGCCGCAGTCGCCCAGCGCTGAGTCGTGGGCGCTCGTGCGCTGCGTGCGAGGAGCATGCAGCGCACGAGCGTCGGCCGGCACCAGAGGCCTCTCCGTCGTCCTGCCCCAGGCCGGCGCCCCGCGCCCGCGGCTTCGATGTGACCGAGGACTTCCGCCCCGGCGAGCCGCTCCGGTCCTGACGGAACGCAACCGTTCGCATACACAACGGGTAGGTGGGTGAACACGGACGGTTGACTTCGCTCGTGGCGGGGAACAGTCGCGACACCTGACACGTCGGTCTTGAACAACAGGGCCGACGAGCGGTGCCCGGGTTACCGTGCTCGGGCACACGTCCCGTCCCGGCAGCGGCGCCGGGCGACGGAAGGTGGACGAAGGACGATGGAGACGACTGTGGTCGACGTCCCCGAGCGGGGACGCTTCGAGATCCGGCTCGGCGACCGCGTGGTCGGCCTGGCGAGCTACCACATCGAGAACGGCACGATGACCCTGCCGCACACCGAGGTCGACCCGAGCGTGGGCGGCCGCGGCATCGGCACGGCGCTCGTGGCCGGTGTGCTCTCGGCCGCGCGCGAGCGCGGCCTGCACGTGCTCCCCTACTGCTCCTTCATCCGGCACTACATCCAGCGCCATCCCGAGGACGTCGACCTCGTCGCCGAGGACGACCGGCCGCACTTCGGCCTGGAGCCCGCCACCCGCTGACGGCGGGTTCGTCGCGCGCAACCTGATCCGACCCGGTGCCCGAGGGACACACGCTGCACCGCCTGGCCCGCCAGCAGACCACGCTGTTCGCCGGCCGTCCCGTGCACGTGACCAGCCCGCAGGGCCGGTTCGCCGCCGGCGCCGCGCTGCTCGACGGCCGGGTGCTCGACCGCGCCACCGCGCACGGCAAGCACCTGTTCGGCCACTTCGGCGGCGACGTGCTGCACGTGCACCTCGGCCTGTACGGGTCGTTCACCACCGGCGCCGGCGTCCCGCCGCCGGCCCGCGGCGCCCTGCGCATGCGGTGGGTGGCCGACGGCCCGGACGGCGCCGGCGTCTGGACCGACCTGCGCGGGGCCACCGTCTGCGAGGTGCTCCCCCGGCCCGAGGTCGCCGGCATCCTCGCCCGGCTGGGCCCGGACCCGCTGCGGCGCGGGGCGGACGGCGGCGCCGCGTTCCGCCGCATCTCCGCCAGCCGCACCGCCCTCGGGGCGCTGCTGATGGACCAGACGGTGCTCGCGGGCGTCGGCAACGTGTACCGCGCGGAGCTGCTGTTCCGGCACCGGGTCTCCCCGTTCCGCCCCGGCCGCGCCGTCGACGCCGACCTCTGGGCGCGGATGTGGACCGACCTGGTGGCCCTCATGCGGGCCGGCGTCCGGCTCGGGCGGATCGTGACCACGCTTCCCGCGGACCGCGCGCGGCGGCGGGGCGCGGTGGACCCGGCCGACGCGCACTACGTCTACCGGCGCACCGGGCTGCCCTGCCGGATCTGCGGGACCGAGCTGCGGACGGAGCTCATGGTGGGCCGCAACCTCTACTGGTGCCCGGTCTGCCAGGCCGTCTGACCGGCCGCCCGGCGCGCCCCCCAAAGGGGGTCGGTCAGGCCCTCGTACCGGCCGCTGCCGGACCGGATCCGTGTACCGTCCGAATCGATGAGACGAGCGCTGCGGGCACTGCTCGTCGCGGGGGCAACCGCCGTGGCCCTGGTCCTCGGCCTTCCCGCGACGAGCGCCTCCGCCGCGCCGTCGAACGGGGGCCACGACGTCTCCCACCCGCAGTGCGGCGACCCGCTGCCCACCGGCCAGGCCTTCGGGATCGTCGGGGTCAACGGCGGCCTCGCCACCACCGCGAACACCTGCCTGGCCACCCAGCTCCGCTGGGCCTGGCGCTCCTCGGGCGAGGTCGACGAGCAGCCGCCCGCGCAGGTCTACGTGAACACCGCCAACCCCGGCCAGGTCCGTGACGACGTGACCACCTGGCCCTCGTCGGGCAGCACCCCGTACGGCGCCTGCGACGGCCGCAACACGACCGCCTGCTCGTGGCAGTACGGCTGGGAGCGGGCCCGCACCTCGGTGGGCTCGATCTTCGTCCCGGCCGCGCAGGACGCGGGGGTGGACGAGGACCCCGCGCACTACACGTGGTGGCTCGACGTGGAGGACGCCAACACCTGGCAGTCCGGCTCCGCCGCCGCGCAGGCCCGCAACCGGGCGGCGCTCGAGGGCATGGCCGCCTACCTCAACGCCCGCGGCGCGGTGGTCGGCCTGTACGCCGTCCCGGCGCAGTGGCGGCAGATCACCGGCGCAGTGCCCGCGGAGAGCAACCTCTACGGGCTCGACAGCTGGCTGCCCGGGGCGAGCACGTTCTCCGGGGCGTCGGCGAACTGCCGGAGGGCGCCGCTGACGGCCGGGGGCCGGGTCACCCTCACCCAGTACGTCAGCGGCGGCGTCGACCGCAACCTCTCCTGCGGCTGACGGGCTACAGCGACCCCTTCTGCCCGTCCCCGGCCGGCACCGCGGTCAGCCGCCGGACGACCGGCGGGCCCTGGACCTTGCCGGCCAGCGCGGCCCCGAGCCCGGTGAGCGCCGGGGCCGAACCGTGCGCCCGCAGCGCCTCGGGGCTCTCCCAGCGCTCCACCATCCAGAACTCGCCGTCCCCCTCGTGCAGGGCGTAGAGCTCGCACCCGGGCTCCTCGTGCACCTGCGGGATCGTGCTGAGCAGGGCCTCGCGGACGGCGTCCTCCTCGCCGGGCTTGGGGGTGATGGTGGCGACGACGACGACCGGCACGGGAATCCTCCGAAGGTGGACGGGGCGAGGGGTGGCCTGGTGCACACCCACTGCGCCGGGTCAGGATGCCAGGCGTGACGAACGACGGCGCCGGACCCGCTCCCTCCGCCGACCGACCGCTGCGGGTCGCGGTCATCGGCGCCGGCCCGGCGGGCATCTACGCCGCCGACGCCCTGACCCGGCAGGACGACGTCCCGGTCGCGGTCGACCTGGTCGACCGGCTGCCCACCCCGTTCGGCCTGGTCCGGCACGGCATCGCGCCCGACCACCCGAAGATGCGGGCGATCCGCGAGACGCTGCACCGGTTCCTCGACCACCCGCGCGTGCGGTTCGTCGGCAACGTCGAGATAGGCCGCGACCTCACGCTGGACGAGCTGCGCCGGCACGTCGACGCGGTCGTCTACACCTACGGCTCGGCGCTGGACCGGCAGCTCGGCATCGACGGCGAGCACCTCGCCGGCAGCCTGGCCGCCACCGACCTGGTCGCCTGGTACTGCGGGCACCCGGACGCCGACCGGGCGCTGGTCGAGGACGCGGTGGCGCACGCGCGCTCCGTCGTCGTCATCGGGGTCGGCAACGTCGCGCTGGACGTCGCCCGGGTGATGGCCCGCACCGGTGAGGAGCTCGAGCCGACGGAGATGCCGCAGCACGTGCTGGACGCGCTGGCCGCGTCGCCGGTGCGGGAGGTGACGATCCTCGGCCGCCGCGGCCCGGCGCAGGCCGCGTTCACCACCCAGGAGCTGCGCGAGCTCGACGGGCTGGACGGCGCCACCGTGCTCGTGGATCCGAAGGACCTCGAGCTCGACCCCGACGCGGAGGAGCGCGCGCAGGCCGACCGGGTGGTCAGCCGCAACCTCGCGGTGCTGCGGGACTGGGCCGGCCACACCCTCGAGCCCGGCCGGATCCCGCTGCGGCTGCGGTTCTTCAGCCGGCCCGCCCGGATGCTCGGCACCGACCGGGTCGAGGCGATCGAGATCGAGCGGACCGCGGTGGACGGCGACGGGCGGGCCGTCGGCACCGGCGAGTTCGAGGTGCTGGCCGCCGACCTCGTCATCCGCTCGGTCGGCTACCGCGGGTGCCCGCTGCCGGGCCTGCCGCTCGACGAGCGCAGCGGCACCGTGCCCAACGTGGAGGGGCGGGTGCACCGCGACGGCGCGCCGTCGGCCGGCGAGTACGTCGCCGGCTGGATCAAGCGCGGCCCGACCGGCGTCGTCGGCACCAACAAGCACGACGCCCGCGAGACGGTCGCGCACCTGCTGGCCGACGCCGCCGACGGCACGCTGCGGGTCGGCGGGCCGGCCGACGACCTGGTGCAGACGCTGGTCGACCGCGGTGCCGAGCCGGTGCTGCTCGAGGACTGGCAGGCGATCGACGCCGCGGAGGTCGCGCTCGGGGCGACCCGCGGCCGGGCCCGGACGACGCTGCACGAGCGGGAGTCCCTGCTGGCCGCGGTGCGGGAGGCGGCCGCCCGCCCGAGGTAGTCGCCGTCCTGGCTCACCGCACCCGGCCGGCCCCGGCGGCGGCCACGAGGCCCTCGAACAGCCGCCGGTCGTCGCCCACCTCCGGGTGGCCCTGCACGCCGATGACGAAGCGGGCGCCGTCGAGCTCGGCGGCCTCGACGGTGCCGTCGTCCGCCCAGGCCACGGCGGACAGGCCGGCGCCGAGCCGCTCGACGGCCTGGTGGTGGTGGCAGGCCCAGGTGGCCTCGGTGCCGATCAGCCCGGCGAGCCGGCTCCCCGGCGCGATCCGCACGCGGTTGTCGCCGTAGACGCCGGGCGACGGCACGTGCGCGTCGGTGCCGACGACGTCCGGCAGGTGCTGCACCAGTGCGCCGCCGCACGCGACGGCCAGCAGCTGCAGCCCGCGGCAGACGGCGAGCACCGGCAGGTCGCGCTCCAGGGCGCCCGCCAGCAGGGCGAGCTCGGCGTCGTCGCGGTGCGGCTGGGCCGGGCCGGTGCGCGCCGCCCGGTCCGCGCCGTAGCGGGCCGGGTCGACGTCCGCGCCGCCGGCGAGGACGAGCGCGTCGAGCCGGTCGAGCACCTCGGCGTCGCCGGGCAGCGGAGGGAGGAGCACCGGGACGCCGCCGGCGGCGGACACCTGCCGCACGTAGTCGGCCGGCACCAGGACGGCGGGGCAGTTCCACACCCCCCACCGGGCGGTCTCCTGGTAGGTGGTGATCCCGACGACCGGGCGCGCGCTCACAGCGGCGTGACGTAGGCCCCGGAGATGCCGCCGTCGACCAGGAACGTCGACGCGGTGATGAACGAGGCGTCGTCGGAGGCGAGGAAGGCCGCCGCCGCGGCGATCTCCTCCGGCTCGGCGAACCGGCCCATCGGCACGTGCACCAGCCGGCGGGCGGCGCGCTCGGGGTCCTTCGCGAACAGCTCCTGCAGCAGCGGGGTGTTCACCGGGCCCGGGCACAGCGCGTTGACCCGCACGCCCTGCCGCGCGAACTGCACGCCGAGCTCCCGGCTCATCGCCAGCACCCCGCCCTTCGAGGCGGTGTAGGAGATCTGGCTGGTCGCCGCGCCAAGGACGGCGACGAACGAGGCCGTGTTGATGACCGAGCCGCCGCCGTGCTCGAGCAGATGCGCAATGCCGTACTTGCAGCACAGGTACACCGAGGTCAGGTTCACCTCCTGCACCCGGCGCCAGGCGTCCAGCTCGGTCTCCAGGATCGAGTCGTCGTCCGGCGGGGAGATGCCGGCGTTGTTGAACAGCACGTCCAGCCCGCCGAACCGCTCGATCGCGGCCGCGTACATGCCCTGGACGTCGTCGGCGTCGGTGACGTCGGCCCGCACGAACAGACCGCCGATCTCCTCGGCCAGCGCCGTCCCGCCGTCCTTGTCCAGGTCGGCCACGACGACGTGCGCCCCGTCGGCGGCGAACCGGCGGGCGCTGGCCCGGCCGATGCCGCTGGCCGCCCCCGTGATGACCGCGACCTTGCCCTCGAGCCGACCCGCCACCAGTCCTGCCTCTCAGTCCGGTCGCTTCACTCAGTCGCGAGGAAGACGTTCTTGACGTCGGTGAAGGAGTCCAGCGCATCCGGACCCAGCTCCCGACCCAGGCCCGACTGTTTCATCCCGCCGAACGGCGTCCAGTACCGCACCGACGAGTTGGAGTTCACCGAGAGGTTGCCGGCCTCCACCGCCCGGGCCACGCGGAGCGCCCGGCCGAGGTTCTCCGTCCAGATCGAGCCGGACAGCCCGTACTCGGTGTCGTTGGCCAGCCGGATCGCCTCGGCCTCGTCGTCGAACGGGACGACGGCGACGACCGGGCCGAAGATCTCCTCGCGCCAGGCCGGCGAGGCGGGGTCGACCGGCGCCAGCACGGTCGGCGGGAACCAGAAGCCGGGCCCCTCGGGCGCGCTGCCGCGGAAGGCCACCGGGGCGTCGTCCGGCACGTAGGCGGCCACGCGGTCGCGCTGCCCGGCGCTGATCAGCGGGCCCATCTCGCTGTCCTCCGAGCGCGGATCGGTCACCCTGAGGCCGGTGACCGCGCCCTCCAGCCGGGCCAGGAAGTCGTCGACCACCGACCGCTCGACCAGGATGCGCGACCGGGCGCAGCAGTCCTGCCCGGCGTTGTCGAAGACCGCGTACGGCGCCGCGGCGGCCGCCTTCGCCAGGTCGGCGTCGGCGAACACGATGTTCGCGCTCTTGCCACCGAGCTCCAGCGTCACCCGCTTCACCTGCTCGGCGCAGCCGGCCATGATCCGCTTGCCGACCTCGGTGGAGCCGGTGAAGCACACCTTGCGCACCGCGGGATGCGTGACGAACCGCCAGCCCACCACCGAGCCCTTGCCGGGCAGCACCTGGAAGACGCCGTCCGGGATGCCCGCCTCGCGGGCCAGCTCGGCCAGCCGCATCGCCGTCAGCGGGGTGAGCTCGGCGGGCTTGAGGACGACGGTGTTGCCTGCGGCCAGCGCGGGCGCGAACCCCCAGCCGGCGATCGGCATCGGGAAGTTCCACGGCACGATGATCCCGACGACGCCCAGCGGCTCGGCGAAGGTGACGTCGACCCCGCCGGCCACCGGGATCTGCCGGCCGGCCGCCCGCTCCGGCGCCGCCGAGTAGTAGGTCAGGACGTCGCGGACGTTGCCGGCCTCCCACCGCGCGTTGCCGATGGTGTGGCCGGAGTTGGCCACCTCCAGCTGGGCCAGCTCCTCGACGTGCGAGTCGACGAGGTCGGCGAAGCGGCGCAGCAGCCGGCCGCGGTCGCCCGGCGCCACCGCGCGCCAGGCGGGGAAGGCGGCCGCCGCCCGCTCGATGGCGGCGTCGGTCCGCTCGAGCGAGAACTCCTCGACGGTGGTGACGATCTCCGCGGTGGCCGGGTTGACGACGTCGAATGCAGTGCTCACAGGCGCTCGAATCCCCGCACTCTCTCCCAGTCGGTCACCGCGGCGTCGTACGCGGCGAGCTCGACCCGGGCGGCGTTGGTGTAGTGGTCGACGACATCGTCCCCGAACGCCGCCCGCGCCACCCCGCTCTTCTCGAACAGATCGGCCGCGTCGCGCAGCGTGGCCGGCACCCGCGGCTTGTCGGAGTCGTAGGCGTTGCCGGGGAAAGCGGCCTCGAGCGGCAGATCGTTCTCGATGCCGTGCAGCCCGGCGGCGAGCACCGCGGCCAGCGCCAGGTAGGGGTTGACGTCGCCGCCGGGCACCCGGTTCTCCACCCGCAGCGACGACCCGTGACCGATCACCCGCAGCGCGCAGGTGCGGTTGTCGAAGCCCCACGCGATCGCCGTCGGCGCGAAGCTACCCGCCGCGAACCGCTTGTAGGAGTTCACGTTCGGCGCCATGAGCAGCGTGAGCTCCTGCTGGCAGGCCAGCTGACCGGCGAGGAAGTGCTCGAACACCGGCGAGAAGCCGTGCGGCTCGTCCCCGGCGAACACCGGGGCGTCGTCGCCGTCACGCAGGCTGACGTGCAGGTGGCAGGAGTTGCCCTCACGCTCGTTGAACTTGGCCATGAAGGTCAGGCTCATCCCGGCCTCGGCCGCGATCTCCTTGGCGCCGTTCTTGTAGACGACGTGGTTGTCGGCGGTGCCGAGCGCGTCGCGGTAGCGGAAGGCGATCTCGTGCTGGCCGAGGTTGCACTCCCCCTTGGCCGACTCGACCGTCATCCCCGCCCCGGCCATGCCGTTGCGGATCGCGCGCAGCAGCGGTTCGACCCGCGCCGTGCCGAGCAGCGAGTAGTCCACGTTGTACTGGTTGGCCGGGGTCAGGTCGCGGTACGCCCGCGACCAGGCCTGCTCGTAGCTGTCCCGGAAGACGATGAACTCCAGTTCCGTGCCGGCCATCGCCGTCCACCCGTGCTCGGCGAGGCGGTCCAGCTGCCGGCGCAGGACCTGCCGCGGCGACGGCGCGACCGGGGCGCCGTCGAGCCACTCCAGGTCGCCGAGCAGCATCGCCGTCCCGGGTTGCCACGGCACCCGGCGCAGGGTGGCGAGGTCCGGGCGGACGGCGAAGTCCCCGTAGCCCTGCTCCCACGAGGAGATCGCGAACCCCTGGACGGTGTTCATGTCGACGTCGACGGCGAGCAGGTAGTTGCAGGCCTCGGTGCCGTGCGCGAGCACCTCGTCGAGGAAGAACCGCGCGTGGAACCGCTTGCCCTGCAGCCGGCCCTGCATGTCGGGGAGAGCGAGGACGACGGTGTCGACCTCGCCGCCGTCGACGAGCAGGGTGAGTTCCTCCGGCGTCACGCGGTCTCCTCCGCCAGCTCGATGTCCCGCTCGACCACGGCCAGCTCCTCCGCGGTGCCCTGGACCTTGGGCCCGGTGAACCAGTTCTTGGCCGAGACCGCCCACCAGATCCCGGCGAAGCCGAGCACCACGAGGACGGCGAGCGGTGTGTAGTTGAAGGTCGTCGCGTCGATCGGGTTCACGGTCGGCAGCATGAACAGGATCGTGATGAACACGACCCAGACGACGGCGATGGTGCCGATCGGCCGGCTCCAGCGGCCGAGGTGCCACGGCCCGCGCTGGAAGTCCTCCCCCGCGCGCAGCCGCAGGAAGGTGGGGATGACGTAGGCGATGTAGAGCCCGATGACCGCGATCGAGGTCACGGCCGTGTACGCGGTGGTGTTGAACAGGTAGGGCAGGCCGAGGATGAAGGCGCCACCGGCGGCGAGCCAGATGGCGTTGGTGGGCGTCCGGGTGCGGGGATTGATCCGGTGCCAGAACGCCGAGGCCGGCAGCGCGCCGTCCCGCGAGAACGCGTAGATCATCCGCGAGTTCGCCGTCACCGACGACATGCCGCAGAACAGCTGCGCCACGATGCAGATGAGCAGCAGCAGCTTGCCCCCGGTGAGCCCCACCGCGTCGATGAAGATCTGCGCCGGCGGGACGCCGGTGGAGGAGTCCAGGGCGCCCTGGTAGCTCTGGATCGCGAAGGTGACGCCGATGAGCAGGATCCAACCCGCGATCACCGAGACGACGATGGACATGACGATGCCCTTGGGGCCGGCGGTGTCGGCCGAGCGGGTCTCCTCGGTCATGTGCGCCGACGCGTCGTAGCCGGTCAGCGTGTACTGCGCCAGCAGCAGGCCCAGCAGGGCGACGTAGACGGTCGAGCCCCAGCCGGTGTTGTTGACGAACTCGGTGAAGACGAAGTCCGCGGACTGGTGCTGGTCGGGCACGATCGCGAGCACCCCGACGATCACGGCCACACCGATGACGTGCCACCACACGCTGATGTCGTTGAGCAGCGCGACCAGGCGCACGCCGAAGGTGTTGAGCAACCCGTGCAGCGCCAGGATCAGCCCGAACAGCAGGATCGTGTGCCACGGCCGGGCGTCGAAACCGAACTGCAGGTCGAGGAAGGCGTTGAGGAACAGGGCGGCGCCGAAGTCGATGCCGGCGGTCACCGCGACCTGGCCGAGGAAGTTGAACCAGCCGGTGAACCACGACCACGCCGCCGGGTTGCGCCGGGCCAGCTTGGCCGACCAGTAGTAGAGCCCGCCGGCGGTCGGATAGCTCGAGCAGACCTCGGCCATGGCCAGCCCGACCATCAGCACCATGATCCCGACGATCGGCCAGCCCCAGACGATCATCACCGGACCGCCCTGGTTCATCCCGACCCCGTACAGGGTCAGGCAGCCGGACAGGATCGAGATGATCGTGAACGACACGGCGAAGTTGGAGAAGCCGGACATGTGCCGGCGCAGCTCCTGGGCGTAGCCCAGCTGATGCAGGCGGGTCTCGTCGGTGCGGTCGGGCGGGGCCTGCCCGGCGGTCGTCTCGGCGGGAGTGCGCGGGTCCACGGCGTCGCCTTCCTCTGCGTCCGCCTGCCGGGGCGGACGCCGTCGAGAGGAAGGACGCCGCCCGTGAGCGCGGGCGGCCCGGTCGGCGGTGCCACAGCATGCGTCGGTGGCCAAGGGGGGACCCATTCACGTGCTGGACGCCGCCGGCTGTCAAGGGGAACGGCCCCGAGAGCGCAGGTCAGGCGAACGCGCGGAGCAGCTCCTCGGCGGTCTCGCGGCTGTCCGCGGCGACGAACCGGATCAGTCCCTCGGTGTCCGGGCGCAGCCGGACCTCGCCGCCGTCCGGGGTGAGCGCGACCCCGCCGGCCGCGGCGAGCAGCGCCAGTCCCCCGGCCACGTCGTGCACGTGCGCGCCGCTGCGGTCCAGGTCGTGCCAGGCCGCGGCCGAGCCGTCGGCCACGAGGCAGAGCTCGACCGCGGTGCAGCCGGTCACCCGCACCCGGCGCGCACTCGCCGGCACGGCGACCGCGTGCCCGCTGGGCGCGGACGGGACGACGACGGTGCTGCCCGCGCGCGGGCGCACCGGCAGCCCGTCGCGCCAGGCGCCCTCGCCGTCGGCCCACCAGCGCCGGCCCGAGGAGAGGTCGACCACCACGCCGGCCAGGGCGCGCCCGCCCTGCACCAGCCCCGCGGAGAACGCCCACGGCGGCAGCCCGGCCAGGAAGTTGCCGGTGCCGTCGAGCGGGTCGAGCACCGCCCACGGCGCGCCCTCGGGCACCCGCCGGTCGGTGCGCTCCTCGCTGAGCACCGGCACCCCGAGCTGCCCGATCACCTCCGCGGCGGCCACGTGCGCGGCCTCGTCGGCGGCGATCGAGGGGCTGCCGTCGGCCTTGACGCGGTCCTCGCCGGCGCCGCGGGCGAGGGCGACCGCCGTCTCGACGCGGGTGGCCGCGAGCGCCGCCAGGTGCAGGAACCGCCGTGCCACCGGGACGTCCGGCCCGGGCAGCGGCACCGGCACCACCCCGCGGCCCCCCGGCCGGTCGCGGACGCGGTCGCAGCCCCACGCCGCCGCGGTCGCGAGCACCGCGGGGGTGTCCGGCCCGATCCCCGAGGCGGCCAGCAGCACCGCCTCCGCGATGCCCTCCGCCGTCCACTGGCGGCGCAGCAGGACCGCCGAGTCGTCGTCCCCGACGAGGACGCGGTAGGCGGGATCGCTGACCGCCGGGGCCAGCGCCGCCGGGGCGAGCGCGAGGGACGCCGCCGCGCGGGACAGCCCCGGACCGCCGGTGGCGACCCGGTGCTCAGCCACTGTTGCGCAGGGCCGTGGCGATGCCGTTGATGGTCAGCTGGATGTTGCGGCGGGTCAGCTCGTCGTCGTCGCCCCCGCGGCGGCGGCGCAGCATCTCGACCTGCAGGTGGTGCAGCGGTTCCAGGTACGGGAACCGGTTGCGGATCGAGCGGGCCAGCGAGGGGTTGTCGGCGAGCAGCCGGTCGTCGCCGGTGACCGCCAGGAGCATCCGGGAGCTGCGCTCGTGCTCGGCGGTGATCTGGTCGAAGACGCGGTGCCGCAGCCGGCGGTCGGGCACCAGCTCGGCGTAGCGGGCGGCGAGCCCCAGGTCGGTCTTGGCCAGCACCATGCCCATGTTCGAGAGCACCGTCCGGAAGAACGGCCAGCACCGGTGCAGCTCCTGGAGGCGCGCCAGGCGGCCGTCGTCGCCGTCCACCCAGGATTCGAGCGCCGTGCCGGTGCCGTACCAGCCGGGGAGCATGATCCGCGCCTGCGACCAGCTGAACACCCACGGGATCGCGCGCAGGTCGGAGATCGAGTCGCCGGCCTTGCGCGACGGCGGCCGGCTGCCGATGTTCAGCTCGGACAGCTCCCCGATCGGCGTCGCCGCGCGGAACCAGTCGACGAAGCCCGGCGTCTCGTGCACCAGCGCGCGGTAGGCCCGCTGCGCGCGGGCGGCGAGGTCGTCGAACAGCGCGTAGGTGGCCTCGGCGTCGTCCCCCAGGCCCTCGATGTCGAGCAGCGTCGCCTCCAGGGTGGCCGCGACCATGGCCTCCAGGTTGCGGCGCGCGCGGTCGGGCTCGCCGTACTTGGCGGCGATGACCTCGCCCTGCTCGGTGAGCCGCAGCTGCCCCGCGACCGCGCCGGGCGGCTGGGCCCGGATCGCGTCGTAGCTGGGTCCGCCGCCGCGACCGACGGTGCCGCCGCGGCCGTGGAAGAGGCGCAGCCGGATGCCCTCGCGGCGGGCGACCTCGACCAGGGTCAGCTCGGCGCGGTAGAGCGCCCAGTTGGCGGCGAGGTAGCCGCCGTCCTTGTTGCTGTCGGAGTAGCCGAGCATGACCTCCTGCACGTCGCCGCGGGCGGCGACCAGGGCCCGGTAGAGCGGCTGGTCGAGGACGGCGGTCATCGTCGCGCCGGCGTGCTGCAGGTCCTCGATCGTCTCGAACAGCGGCGAGATGCCGACCGGGCAGGTGGGCCCGTCCTCGCCGTCCGGGTCGAGCAGGCCGACCTCCTTGAGCAGGACGGCGACCTCGAGGACGTCGCTGACCGACGCGCACATGCTGATCACGTAGTTCGGGACCGCCCGCGGGCCCAGCAGCGCGACCTGCGCGGCGGCCGCCTCGAGGACGTCGAGCTCCCCGCGCGCCTTCTCCGACAGCTCGGCGCCGGGGCGGACCAGCGGACGGCGCAGCCGCAGCTCGGCGGCGAGCAGCTCGACCCGCTGCTCCTCGCTCAGGGACGCGTAGTCGGGGGTGACGCCGGCCCAGGCGAGCAGTTCGGCGATCACCTCCTCGTGCACCTCGGCGTTCTGCCGCATGTCCAGCCCGCAGAGGTGGAAGCCGAACACCTCGACCGCCTCGCGCAGCCGGGCCAGCCGGTCGTCGGCGAGCGCGCCGGCGCCGTGGCTGCGCAGCGAGGTGTCGACGGTGTCGAGGTCGGCGCGCAGCTCCGCGGGGTCGTCGTAGGGCGCCAGCTCGACCTCCGGCTCCGGGCCGTGGATGTGCCCGACGGCCCGTTTCGCGGTCGCGGCGACGCGGGCGTGCACGCCGGTCAGCGCCCGCCGGTACGGCTCGTCGGCGCGGAACGGGGAGTCGTCGCGGCTGGCCTCGGCCAGGTGGTACAGCTCGCGGGTCGGCGTCACGAGCCGGTCGGACATCGACAGCTCGTTGCGGAGGGCGCCGGTCTCGGCGAGGTAGAAGCGCAGCGCCGTCTCGGCCTGGCGGGTGGTGGCCGTGCGGAGCGCGTCGGCGGTGACGAACGGGTTGCCGTCGCGATCGCCGCCGATCCACGAGCCCGGCAGCAGCATCGGCCGCCGGAACAGGCCGGCGTCGGGCCAGCGCTCGGTGAGCGCGCGCCGCAGCTCGGCGTTGATCGCGGGGATGACCTCGAACAGCGAGAGCTCGTAGTAGCGCAGCGCCTCGTCGATCTCGTCGCCCAGCCGCAGCCGGGAGAGCCGCAGCAGCGCCGTCTGCCACAGGGTGAGGACGGCGCGCCACAGCTCGGCCGACCACTCGTCGTCGGCCGCGTCGAGCGCCGCGCGGTCGCGCGCCCGGATCAGGTCGGCGACCTGCCGCTGCACCTGGGAGATGGTCTTGCGCCGGACCTCGGTCGGGTGGGCGGTGACCACCGGGCAGACCAGCGCCCCGGCGAGCTCGCGGGCCACCGTGTCGGCGTCGAGGTGGGCGTGGTCGAGCAGGCCGAAGGTGGCGGCCAGGCTGCCCTGCTGCGGCGGCGAGCCCTCGCGGCGGTGGAACCGGCGGCGCCGCTCGTGGTGGATGTCCTCGGCCAGGTTGGCCAGCAGGGAGAAGTGGCTGAAGGCGCGGATGACGTGGTTGGCCGAGCGGATGTCGAGGCCGTCCAGCCGCGCGGCCAGCTCGTCGCGCTCGACCTCGGAGCGGCGGATGCGGAACGCCTCGACACGGGTCGCCTCGACCAGCTCCAGGACGTCCTGGCCGGCCTGCTCGCCGATCACCTCGCCCAGCACGCGGCCGAGCAGCCGGATGTCGTCGCGCAGCGGGGCGTCGTCGGCACGGTCGTCGGAGGTGTCGCCGTTGTGGTGACGCAGGTCGGCGACGTCGACAGTTGCTTCGGACACCCGGGGATCATCCCCCGCACATGTGAACGGCTCATGTCGACGCCGGTCCACGCGACGAGATCTGCACAGTGGTCGCCTTCAGGGCCCTGAAGGCGACCACTGTGCAGATCTCGCCCGGTCTAGGGAGCCAGGGGGCCTTCGAACTGCTCCAGGGCGCGCAGGGCCAGGTCGTCACCGGCGGCCACGCCGAGGCGGAACTGCTCGACCGCGCCGTCGACGTCCCCGCGCTCGACGAGCAGCAGCCCCAGGTTGTGGTGGCAGAAGACGTCGCCGGCGCGGATGCCGGCGCGGTAGGCCTCCTCGGCCGCTTCCTCGTCGCCGAGCTCGTCGCAGTAGAGGTTGCCCAGCGGCAGCCAGGACTCGGTCTCCCCCAGCTTGGCGCCGTGCTCGAGCACCCGGCGGGCCTCGTCGGTGCGCCCGGTGTCGCGCAGCAGCCGGCCGAGGTCAGCCCGGGCCGAGGGGTAGTGCGCCGCGCCGGCCCGAAGGTCGGGCTCGAGGAGCGGGTCGAAGGACGTCGCCCAGCGCCAGCTCGCGACGACGGCCCCGGCGACGGGGTCGCCGAGCGCGGCGCCCCGCTCCGCGGCGACGAGGGCCTCCTCGCGCTCCCCCTGCTCGCGCAGCAGGAAGGCCAGGCCCAGCCAGCCGGTCGCGTCGCCGGACTCCCCGGCGCCGCGGTAGGCGCGCATGGCTCCGGCGAGGTCACCCAGCTCCTCGAGCACCAGCCCGAGGTTGCGCCAGGCGTCGGACTCCCCGGCGGCGAGCGCGGCCTGGTAGGCCTCGACCGCCTCCTCGCAGCGGCCCTGGGCGGCCAGCGCGTTGCCCAGGTTGAACAGACCGACCGAGTCGCCGAGCTCGGCGGCACGGCGGAAGCACAGCTCCGCGTCGCGCTGCCGGCCGGCCTCGGCCAGGTCGCAGCCCAGGTCGATGAGCTCGGCGGAGTCCCCGGAGGCCCGGAGCCGCCGGAGGCGCCGGTCCAGGTCCTCTCGCACGCAAGAGAT
This sequence comes from Geodermatophilus sp. SMS 5-13, assembly GCF_059428245.1. NCBI lineage: Bacteria > Bacillati > Actinomycetota > Actinomycetes > Geodermatophilales > Geodermatophilaceae > Geodermatophilus > Geodermatophilus sp. SMS 5-13. The sequence goes on along the minus strand of NZ_CP165729.1, from coordinate 591,253 downwards.
CATCACCGGGCGAGCCGCCCGGCGGGACGGCTCAGCCGTCGACCTCACCCGATGGAGCGGGCACGGCGTCAGCTGCCGAAGGCCTCCCGCCAGGCCGGCATCAGCGTCGAGCGGCTCCACTCGAGGAACGGCGCCTGCTGGTCGCCGCCGATCTGGACCAGGGCCAGCTGGGTGAATCCGGCGTCCGCGTACTCCTTCGCCGCCTCGATCACGGCGTCGACGTCGTCCCCGCACGGGATGCTCTCGGCGACGTCCTCTTCCCTCACGAAGGACGACGCCGAGTCGAAGGCCGGCGGCCCGGGCAGCTCGGCGTTGACCTTCCAGCCGAGGCCGAACCAGCGGAACAGCGCGTGCGCCCGCTTGACCGCGGCGTCCTTGTCCGCGTCGTAGCAGACGGGCAGCTGCCCGACCCGCGGCTTCCCGGCGCCGCCGGCCGCGTCGAACATCTCCCCCAGCTCGCCCTTCGGCTCGACGGCGATCATGACGTCGGCCAGCTCGCCGGCGACCTCCGCCGACTGCTGCCCGCTGATCGCGATCCCGATCGGCACCCGCTGCTCCGGGAGGTCCCAGAGCTTGGCCGACTCGACGTCGAAGTGCTCGCCCCGGAAGTTGACGTAGCCGCCGTCGAACAGCTCGCGGATCACCCGGACCGCCTCGACGAACGCCTCCTGCCGGACGTCGGCGCCGGGCCAGCCGCCCCCGACGATGTGCTCGTTGAGGTTCTCGCCCGAGCCGAGGCCCAGGGTGAACCGGCCGCCGGAGAGCAGCTGCAGCGTCGCGGCCTGCTGGGCGACGACCGCCGGGTGGTAGCGGAACGTCGGGCAGGTCACGTAGGTCATCAGCGGGATGCGGTTGGTGGCCTGCGCGGCGGCGCCGAGGGTCACCCACGCGTTCGGCGAGTGGCCCATCTCGTCCAGCCACGGGAAGAAGTGGTCGCTGCTGACCGCGAAGTCGAAGCCGGCCTCCTCGGCGCCCACCACGTGGCGCACGAGGTCGGCCGGCCCCGCCTGCTCGGTCATCATCGTGTAGCCCAGCTGCATCGCCATGCCGCCCGGCTACCCCGGGCCGGCGGCGCACAACCGGGTCAGGCGCGCTCGGCCTGCAGCGCCTCCCGCATCTTGATCTTGCCGCCCGTGCGCAGCAGCGCCCCGGCGTACACCCGGCCGCCGAGCCGCACGATCAGCCCGATCGCCACGAGCATGAGGACGACGGCCACCACGACCTCCCACCACGCGGCCTCCCCCGCGGCCATGCGCACCGGCATGACCATCGGCGACAGACCCGGGATGAACGAGGTGACCGTGGCCAGCGTGCTGGTCGGGTTGCCGGCCGCCTGGATCGCGATGATGAAGCCGACGACCAGCAGGATCGTCGTCGGGGTCAGCACGCTGCCGAGGTCCTCCTGCCGGCTGACCAGCGAGGCCGCGACGGCGAAGATCGAGGCGTAGAGCGCGTAGCCGAGGATGAACCAGGCCACCACGGAGACGACCGTGCCGATCACCTGACCCGGGACGTCGACCACGTCGAAGGCGATCGCGCCGGCGACCCCGACGACCGCGAGCACCACGATCTGGACCAGCCCCAGGATGCCGAGGCCGAGGATCTTGCCGGCCAGGAGCTGCCAGGGCTTCATGGTCGCCAGCAGCAGCTCGACGACCCGGCTGGACTTCTCCTCGACCACGCCCTGCGCCACGAACTGGCCGAACAGGATCAGCAGGAAGTACAGGAAGCTGACCCCGACGACCGCGACGACGGTCGCCTGCGTGCGGTCCTCGGTGTCGGACTCGAGCGGGACGACGGCGACCCGCGGCGGCGGCTCCAGGGCCACGTTCGCCCGCTGCAGCTGGTCGGCCGTGGACAGCGCGGCGACGGCGCCCTGCACGAGCTGCTCCTCGGTGCCGCCCTCCTTCTCCACGATCAGCCGCGGGTCCGAGCCCTCGGGGTCGATCACCGCCGCGTCGACGTCGCCGTCGTCCACGGCCCTGCGCGCCGCGGCCTCCGATGCCAGCTCGCGCACCTCGACGTCGGTGCCGAGGACCTGCCCCTGCGCCACCAGCACCTGCTCGACGTTCCGGCTGCTGCCGACGACGCCGATCGTGCTGTTCGACCCGCCGCTGTTCACGATGACCTGGAAGACCATCGCGCCGATGATCAGGACCAGCAGCACGGCGGTGCTGATCAGGAAGTTCTTGTCGCGGAGCCGCGTGGAGATCTCGCGGCCGGCCACCAGGCGGACCAGCGTGGCGCTGCCCAGCTGCTTCGGCTCGCTCATGCGGCCACCCCCTGCGTCTGCGTCTGCACCGGCTCGGCGACCGCCTCGCGGAACAGCTCGACCAGGCTGGGTTCGCGCCAGGCGAAGTGGCTGACCCGGCCGGTCTTCAGCGCCGCGGCGAGCACCTCCTGGTCGTCGGTGCCCGGGTCGAGCTCGAGCAGGGTGTCGCCGCCCTGCTGCGAGACCACCCGCACGCCGGGCAGCCCCTCGGCCCAGCCCCGGTCGGCATCGGGGACGACGACGCGCAGCACCCGCCCGGCCTCCCGCCGGCGCAGCTCCTCCACCGTGCCGGAGGCCACCATGTGGCCGCGGGCGAGGATGCCGACCGAGTCGCACAGCCGCTCGACCAGGTCGAGCTGGTGGCTGGAGAAGAGCACCGGGACCCCGGCGCGGCACTGCTCGAGCAGCGCCTCGGCGAGGGAGTCGACGCCGACCGGGTCGAGGCCGGAGAACGGCTCGTCGAGGATGAGCACCTCGGGCCGGCTGACCAGCGCGGCGGCGAGCTGGACCCGCTGCTGGTTGCCCAGCGACAGCTTCTCCACGCGGTCGCCGCGGCGCTCCCCCAGCCCGAGCCGGCCCACCCACTCCTCGCTGGCGCGGGTGGCCGCGGCGGCGTCCAGCCCGTGCAGCCGGGCGAAGTAGGTGACCTGCTCGCCGACCCGCATCTTCGGATAGAGCCCGCGCTCCTCCGGCATGTAGCCGATCCGCCGCCGGGCCGCCTCGTCGAGCGGGCGCCCGCGCCAGCGGACCTCACCGGCGTCGGCCCGCGCCAAGCCCATCGCGATGCGCATCGTCGTCGTCTTGCCGGCGCCGTTGGCCCCGCAGAAGCCGAACATCGAGCCCGGCGGCACCGTGAAGCCGACGCCCTGGAGCACGGCGTTGTCGCCGTAGCTCTTGTACAACCCGTCGAACTCGAGCACCCGCGCTCCTCCGTCTCCGCTGTTCCGGCACGTGACCGTAGCTGGTCGCCGCGTCACTTTCCAGATCGGAAACTCGCGTGTCGGCAGAATTTCGAGGCGATACCGTGCCGGTGTGCGGGACGTCGGGACGCGGCTGCCTGCCGACTTCTGGCGGGTGTGCGTCGCCGCCGTCGTCTCGCACCTGGGCAGCGGCGCCTCCGGCACGGCGGCCGCGCTGCTCGCCGCGAGCCTGACCCGGGACCCCCGGGCGGTCGCCCTCGTCGGCGTCTGCGCGGGGCTGCCGTGGCTGCTGTTCGCACTGCACACCGGCGCCCTGGCCGACCGGTGGGACCGAAAGCGGGCGATGTGGCTGTGCGACCTGGCGTCGGCGGCGCAGTTCGCCGTCCTGGCGGTCACCGTCGTCACGGGCCGGGCGAATCTCTGGGTGTTGTGCGCGGTCACGTTCGGCACCGCCACCGTCTCCACGCTGTTCGACAGCGCCTCGCAGGCCGCGCTGCCCTCGCTCGTGCCGGCACCGCTGCTCGACCGGGCCAACAGCCGCTTCTACGCCGGCACCGTGCTCACCGGCTTCCTGATCGGCCCGCCGCTGGGCAGCTGGGCGTTCGGGGTGGCCCCGGCGCTGCCGTTCGGCCTGGACGCCGTCTCCTTCCTCGGGTCGGCCGCGCTGGTCGTCGGCGTCCGCGCGCGGATCCGCGCGACCGTGGAGGCGGCCGAGGACCGGGCCGGGATCACCCGGCAGATCGCCGTCGGCCTGCGCTGGCTGTGGCGGCACCGGCAGCTGCGCGCGCTGGTCGTGCTGCTGACGCTGTGGAACCTCGCGGAGAACGCGACGATCGCCGTCCTGGTGCTGTACGTCCTGGAGGTGCTGCACGTCGGGCCGTCCTTCTTCGGGCTGCTGCTCTCCGGGCTGGCGGTCGGCGGGCTGGCCGGGTCGGCCGCCGCGCCGGGGCTGCGCCGCCGTCTGGGCACCGGCGGGGTGATCGCGGGGACCGTCGTCCTCAGCGTCGTGGCCTACCTGGCGCTCGCCCTGACCACGACACCGTGGGTCGCGGTCGTGCTGCTCGGCCTGATCGGGTTCGCCGCGTTCGCGTTCAACGTCGTCTCGGCGTCGTACCGCGGCGAGGCGGTGCCCGACCACCTGCGCGGGCGGGTCTACAGCGCCTACCGATTCGCGACCTGGGGGGTCACGCCGATCGGGGCCGCGCTCGGCGGCCTGGTGGCCGCGGCGTTCGGGCTGCCGGCGGTGTTCGCCGCGACGGCGGCCGTGCTCGCCGTGGTCGCCGTCCTGACCCTGCCGTCGCTGACCAACGCCCGGCTGGCCCCGTAGCGCGCTGCGGTCGGCTGCGGTCTCATCAGGCCATGAGCGAGCGCAACGGTGTGGCGCAGCCGCCGTCGGGTGTCGGGCTGGACGGGCTGCGCCAGGCGGCGGCCGGCTGCCAGGCGTGCGAGCTGTGGGAGCCGGCGACGCAGACCGTCTTCGGGGAGGGGCCGGAGACCGCGCGGGTGGTGTTCGTGGGCGAGCAGCCCGGTGACCAGGAGGACCGCAAGGGCGAGCCGTTCGTCGGCCCGGCCGGCCGGCTGCTGGACAAGGCGCTGGCCGAGGCCGGCATCGAGCGGCGCGACGTCTACATCACCAACGCGGTGAAGCACTTCCGTTTCACGCCGACGCCCAAGCGCCGGATCCACCAGACGCCCGGCCCGGAGCACCTGCGCGCCTGCCGGCCGTGGCTGGAGGCCGAGTTCGAGGTGCTCAAGCCCGAGGTCGTCGTCTGCCTCGGCGCGACGGCGGCCAAGGCGCTGATCTCGCCGTCCTTCCGGATCACCAGGGACCGCGGGCAGCTGCTGCCCTGGACGCCACCCGGGTCGGCGGCGGAGGACGACGACGAGGACGCTCCGCACCAGGCGTGGATGCTCGCGACCACGCACCCGTCGGCGGTGCTGCGGACGCCGGACGATTCCCGCGGCGCCGCCTACGACGCCCTGGTCGCCGACCTCACCGTGGTCGCCGGCGCACTGGCCTGAGATTCGAGAAAGGACGAGCATGGACCGGCTCTACACGGCAGAGGCGACCGCCTACGGCGCGCGCACGGGGGCGGTGGTGACCTCCGACGAGCGGCTGGACCTGCAGCTGTCCCGGCCGGCCGACATGGGCGGGGACGACGGCCCGGGGACCAACCCCGAGCAGCTGTTCGCCGCGGGCTACGCCGCCTGCTTCCACAGCGCGATGCGGTACGCGGCGAAGGAGCTCGGCCTGCCGCCCGGCGCGATGGAGGGCTCGCACGTCACCGCGCGGGTGCACTTCCTCAAGGCGCCGCCGCTCGAGTTCAACCTGGCCGTCGAGCTCGAGCTCACCGCCCGCGGGCTGGACGCCGAGCAGGCGCGCGCCGTGATGGAGCGGACCCACCAGATCTGCCCCTACTCGCGGGCGACCTCCGGCAACATCGAGGTGCAGCTGCTGGTGGCGGAGCCCGCCGCGCCCTGAGCCCGTGGCGAGCGGAATGCGCCCTCGGCGCACATCGCCACACCCGGTGGATACCGCATCATGATCAACTCGGGTCCAGTGCTGCCTCCGGGACCGTGAGGCACCGCGGAACCCGAGGTGATCGTGGATGAGGCCGCCTACTGCGCCGAGCGGGAGGCGCGGAAGTAGCGGAACGACGGGACGACCAGAGCCACCACCAGCATCGCCAGGACGACGGCGATCCCGCCGGACACCATCGCGACGGTGACCGACGTGGCGCTGGCCAGCGCGCCGGCCCGCAGGTCGCCGAGCCGCGGGCCGCCGGCCACGACGACGATGAAGACGCCCTGCATCCGGCCGCGCATGTTCTCGGGCGCGGCCAGCTGCAGCATCGACGTCCGCAGGACGGCGCTGACCATGTCGGCGCCGCCGGCGACGGCGAGGCAGGCCACCGCCAGCCACAGCGCCGGGGCGAAGCCGAAGCCGATGATCGCGAAACCCCACACGACGATCGCGACGAGCACCACGGCCCCCTGGCGGTCGACCCGGGCCACCCAGCCCGAGGTGAGTCCGCTGAGCAGGGCGCCGATCGAGATGCCGGCGAACAGCCACCCGAGGCTGTTCGCCGAGTCCGCGAAGCGGGTGGCGGCCAGCTCGGGGAAGACCGCCTGCGGCCAGGCGAAGAACATCGCGCAGATGTCGACGACGAAGGTCATGAGCAGCACCGGCTGGGTGCGCAGGAAGGCGAAGCCCTCCCAGACGCCGCGCACCGCCGCCCCGATCCGCAGCGGCCCCGCGTCGCCGCCGGGCGGCAGCGGCGGCAGGCCGCGGAGCAGCAGCAGCGCGACCAGGAAGCCCACGGCGTCGACGGTGTAGGTGACGAACAGGCTGCCGGCGCCGATGAGCAGGCCGGCCAGCAGCGGACCGACGATGACCCCGACCTGCCGCACGGTCATGGCCAGCGCGTTCGCAGCGGCCACGCCCTGCGGCCCGACCAGCGCGGGGATCACCGCCCCGCGGGTCGGCTGGTTCACCGCGGCAAAGCCGCTGACCGCCGCGGTCAGCAGCCACAGGACGACGAGGTTCCCGTCGCCGGGCAGCGCCGCCTGCACCGCCAGTAGCGCACTGGTCACCGCGGCGCCGACCGAGGTGATCAGCATCAGCCGGCGGCGGTCCATGGCGTCGGCGATCGCGCCCCCGAGCAGGCCGAAGACGATCAGCGGCACGAGCGCCACGATCGAGGTCACGCCGACCAGCAGCGACGAGCCGGTCACCTGGTAGACCTGGTACGGGACGGCGACCAGCGTCATCTGCTGGCCGAGCATCGTCGCCGCCGTCCCCCAGAACAGCCGCCGGTAGTGCCGGTTGCGCAGCGGCGCCGTGTCGATCGCCCAGGCGCGCGGCCGGCGGGCCGGCTCGTGGCCCTGCTGCAGGTGCCCGCGCCGAGCGTGCGAGGTGTGGGGGGCAGCGGGGTCCTTGTTCACGGGGCGAGCCGCTGGACGATCCAGCCGCCGCCCTCGGCGTCGTCGCGGACGAAGCGCAGCCGGTCGTGCAGCCGGTCCGCACCGCCCTGCCAGAACTCGACCCGCTCGGGCACCAGGCGGTACCCGCCCCAGATCGGCGGCCGCGGCACCGGGCCGCCGGTGGTCTCCTCGTCGAGCAGCCGCACCCGGTCGGCGAGCTCCTCCCGCGAGTCGACGACGGTGGACTGAACGGAGGCGACCGCGGCCAGCTGCGCGCCGCGCGGGCGGGGGTTCCACAGGTCGTCGGAGGCCGCGTCGCCGACCCGCTCCACCCGGCCGGTCACCCGCACCTGCCGGTGCAGCGCGTGCCAGGGGAAGACCAGCGCGGCCCGCGGGTTGACCGCCAGCTGCGCACCCTTGGCCGAGGCGTAGCTGGTGACGAAGACGAACCCGTACTCGTCGTAGCCCTTCATCAGCACGATGCGGGCGTCGGGGGCGCCGTCGGCATCGGCGGTCGCGACGACCATGGCGTTGGGCTCGGGCAGCTCGGCGGCAACGGCGTCGGCGAACCAGCGGTCGAACTGCTCGACCCAGGTCGCGGCCAGCCCCTCCTCGCGCAGGCCGTCGGCGCCGGGCGAGCCGTAGTCGGTGCGCATGCGGGAGAGATCGGGCACGTCGCCATGCTGGCACCGCATCCGGCGCCGCGCCGCGCCGCGCGCACGTCACGGGCGGTGAGCACCCTCACACAGCGGGCCCGGATGGAATCAGCGCCGTTCCACGGCCTAGATTCCACCCAGTCGTGCGCGCACTTCGTCGCGCACATGTCCCGCGCGCAGAGGAGCATGCGAGATGGCCGACGACTTCGTACCCGGTCTCGAAGGCGTCATCGCCTTCGAGACCGAGATCGCCGAACCCGACAAGGACGGCGGCGCGCTCCGCTACCGCGGCGTCGACATCGAGGATCTCGTCGGCAAGATCACGTTCGGCAACGTATGGGCCCTGCTCGTCGACGGCAAGTTCGGCCCCGGCCTGCCGCCGGCCGAGCCGTTCCCGATCCCGGTGCACACCGGTGACGTCCGCGTCGACGTGCAGGCCGCGCTGGCGATGCTGACGCCGATCTGGGGCTACAAGCCGCTGCTGGACATCAGCGCCGAGGAGGCCCGCGAGGAGCTCGCGCGGGCCGCCGTCATGGCGCTGTCCTATGTCGCCCAGTCCGCCCGCGGGATCGGCGTCCCGGCCGTGCCGCAGCGGCGCATCGACGAGTGCAACACGATCGTCGAGCGGTTCATGACCCGCTGGCGGGGCGAGCCCGACCCCCGCCACGTCGCCGCCGTCGACGCCTACTGGACCTCCGCGGCCGAGCACGGCATGAACGCCTCGACGTTCACCGCCCGCGTCATCTCCTCCACCGGCGCCGACGTCGCCGCCGCGCTCTCCGGCGCGATCGGCGCCATGTCCGGCCCGCTGCACGGCGGCGCCCCCTCCCGCGTGCTGCACATGCTCGACGGCGTGGAGCAGGTCGGCGACGCCGAGAAGTACGTCAAGGACCTGCTGGACCGCAAGGAACGGCTGATGGGCTTCGGCCACCGCGTCTACCGCGCCGAGGACCCGCGCGCCCGCGTCCTGCGCAAGGCCGCGCAGGAGCTCGGCGCGCCGCGCTTCGACGCCGCCCTCGCGCTGGAGCAGGCCGCGCTCACGGAGCTGCGCGAGCGCCGTCCCGACCGGCCGATCGAGACCAACGTGGAGTTCTGGGCGGCGATCGTCCTCGACTTCGCCGAGGTGCCCAGCCACATGTTCACGTCGATGTTCACCTGCGCCCGCACCGCCGGCTGGTGCGCGCACATCCTGGAGCAGAAGAAGACCGGCCGCCTCGTGCGCCCGTCGGCCCGCTACATGGGCCCCGGCCCGCGCAAGCCCGAGGAGGTCGACGGCTTCGACTCGATCACCGTGAAGTCGATCACCGCCGCAGCACCCGCCTGAACCGTGCACTGACGTCTCGACGGCCCGGGTCCGCGCTCGCCGCGACCCGGGCCGTCGTCATTCGGCCCGACCACCCCGGAGAGAGGCACCGCCCGCATGACCATCCAGATCCCCGCCGAGCTCCTGCCCGCCGACGGACGGTTCGGCTGCGGTCCGTCCAAGGTCCGCCCCGAGGCCCTGCGGGCCCTGGCGGCCGACGGCGCCGCGTTCATGGGGACCTCGCACCGGCAGGCGCCGGTGAAGGGCCTCGTGCGGCAGGTCCGCGAGGGGCTCACCACGCTGTTCGACCTGCCCGAGGGCTACGAGGTGGTGCTGGGCAACGGCGGGACGACGGCGTTCTGGGACGCCGCGATCTTCGGCCTGATCCGCGACCGCAGCGCCTTCGGCACCTTCGGCGAGTTCTCGGCGAAGTTCGCCTCCGGTGCCGCCGAGGCGCCGTTCCTCACCGACCCGGTGATCGCCAAGGCCGAGCCCGGCACGCTGGCGCTGCCCAAGGCCGAGGCCGGCATCGACGTCTTCGGCTGGGCGCACAACGAGACCTCGACCGGCGTCATGGCCCCCGTCGTCCGCCCGGCCGACGCCGACGACGACGCGCTGGTGCTGATCGACGCGACCAGCGCCGCCGGCGGCCTGCCGGTCGACGTCGGGCAGACCGACGTCTACTACTTCGCGCCGCAGAAGAACTTCGGCGGTGACGGCGGGCTGTGGCTCGCGCTCATGTCGCCGGCCGCGCTGGCGCGGGTGGCCGAGATCAAGGCGTCGGGCCGCTGGATCCCCGGCTTCCTGGACCTGTCGATCGCGGTCGACAACTCGAGCAAGGACCAGACGTACAACACCCCCGCCGTGGGCACGCTGTTCCTGCTGGTAGACCAGATCCAGTGGCTGCTCGGCCTCGGCGGGCTCTCGGGCGCGGTGGAGCGGACCCGGGAGTCGTCGAGCCGGCTCTACCAGTGGGCGGAGAAGTCGGAGTACGCGACGCCGTTCGTCGCCGACCCGGCGCAGCGCTCCTACGTCGTCGGCACGGTCGACTTCGCCCAGGGCGTGGACGCCGCCGCGATCGCCAAGACCCTGCGCGCCAACGGCGTCGTCGACGTGGAGCCGTACCGCAAGCTCGGCCGCAACCAGCTGCGGGTGGGCATGTTCCCGGCCGTCGACCCCGACGACGTCAGCGCGCTGACCGCCTGCATCGACCACGTCGCCGAGCGCCTGTGAGCCGAGTGGATCCGTGGGCGTGACGCCCACGGATCCACTCCGCTACAGGAGCAGCCAGGTGTCCTTGAGCGCCTGGCCCGTGGGCTGCGTCGTGGGGGACGGCGCCACGCGGGTGAGCGGCGCCGGCAGGACGGCGGTGCCCGCGCGCCCGGTCACCGAGAACACCCGCAGGTCCACCGGCCGCGGCGACACGACGCCGTCGACCAGCGTCGGCGCGGTGGAGAGCTCGACCGGCTCCGCGGCGACGAACCGGTGCGGCGCCGCGGCGACCTCGGCCTGCAGCTGGGCCAGCTCCGCCGCCGAGCACTGCGGACCGGCGACCGCGCCGCCCCCGCCGTAGGCGCCGACCGGTGTCAGCACCAGCTCGTGCAGGCGGTCGCGGACCTCCGCCCACTGCGCGGGGTCGGCCAGCACCCAGGTGCGCACGGAGCCCACCAGCGGCTCCTCGCCCAGGTAGAAGCGGATCAGCCGCGGCACGACGGCGTACGTGGCCGGGTCGTCGGCGAGCGCGTTGCCGGGCACGTTGGCCAGCCCGAGCGTGCCGCTGCGCACCCCCTCGGCGAGCAGGGGCGCGAGCTGCGTGCCGGCCGGCGTCCGGTGGGCGGGCAGCTCGGCGTCGGCGAAGCGCCGGTACAGGACGTCGATCGGCAGCCGCCGGTCGTCGACGACCGCCTCGATGCCGCCGTCGGTCCGCGGCCAGAGGTCGGCGGCGCGGACCAGCGGGACGCCGAGCGCCTCGGCGAGCAGCCGGTGCTCGAACCAGGCGGGATCGGTCTCCCCCACCGTGAGGACGGCGGTGCGCGGGGCGCCCGGGCAGGCCGGCGGCGCCGCGTCGGCCAGCGCCGCCCGCAGCACCGGGACGGCGTCCCGCGGATCGGCGACGCGCACCCCGCCGGCGAACAGCTCGGGGACCGCCGCGCGGGCGCCGGCGCGGGCGGCCAGCGCGTAGCCGAGGCCGGCGGGCGCCCGGAGGTCGTCGGCGAGCACCGTCCAGCCGGTCGCGGTGCGCACCACGTCGGCGGCGGCGACGGTCGCCCGCGGCTGGCCGGGCCAGGCCAGCCCGACCGCCCCGGGATCGCGGCCGGGGCTGTGCGCGACCGCCCACGCCGGGAGGACGCCGGCGCGCACCACCTCGGGGTCGCGGTCGGCGTCGCCGCGGCGGCGGCCGGCTGGCCGGTAGGCGTCGGCGAGGAAGGCGAGGAGTGCCCGGTGCCGCTGCGCCACGCCCGCGGCCAGCTCCGCCCAGGCCGCGGCGTCGACCAGCCGCGGCACCGGGTCGATGGGCACCGGCCGGACCGACTGGCGGCCGTCGGCCCAGCCGGCGACGACCACGCCGCGGCGCTCCCGCTCGGCGGCCAGGGCGGCGGCCGCGGCGGTCAGCCCCGCCGTCCCCAGCCGGTCCAGCACCGACCCGAGGACGGTGTCGTCCTCGAAGACAGAACTCACAAGTGTCGATCGAACCAGGCCGCGACCCGATCGCTCAGCTCCACGAGGTGGTCACGTCCCACGATGGTGTGACCTTCACCCGGCAGGAGCAGCAGCTCGCTGGGGCCGCCGCGGGCCTGCAGCGCCTGGTGGGCCTGCACCGATTCGGCGACCGGCACGTTGGTGTCCCGGTCGCCGTGGCAGAGCAGCACCGGCGAGATGAGCCGGTCCAGGTGGGTCATCGGCGAGATCGCGGCCAGCATGTCGCGGTCGGCGACGGGGTCGCCGTACTCGGTGACCGAGGCCGCGGCCATCCACCGCTCGGTGCCGGCGAAGAAGCTGCGCAGGTCGCTCATCCCGGCCAGCGTCGCGCCGGCGGCGAACAGGTCCGGCCAGCGGGTCAGCGCCACCAGCGTGAGGTACCCGCCGTAGGACCAGCCGTGCGCGCCGACCCGGCCCGGCGCCGCGATGCCGGCGGTGATCAGGGCGTCGACGGTCGCCGGCACGTCGTCGAAGGACGCCTCCCGGGCGGGGCCGTCGTCGGCGGCCATGAATGCGCGGCCGGAGCCGCCGGAGCCGCGCACGTTCGGCGCGAAGACGGTGAACCCGGCCGCGACCAGCGACTGCGCGACCGGGGACCAGGCCGGGCGCTCCTGACCCTCGGGGCCGCCGTGGAAGCTGACCACCGTGCGGTTGGGCCCGCGGACGCCCTTCGGGACGTACAGCCAGCCGGAGAGCTCCAGGCCGTCGGCCGCCCGGTAGCGGTGCAGCACCGGCTCGACCAGCAGGTCGGGGTTGGGCCGGGGCGGCGAGGAGGGCAGCGGCCGGGGCACGCCGCCGTCCAGGGGCACCACCCACAGGGCCCGCGGCGCGCAGGGGCCGGTCAGCTCCGCGACCAGCGCGCTGCCGTCGGCGGCCAGCGACCAGCCCGGCATGACCGGCTCGGGCAGCGCCACCTCGCGCACGACCGCGCCGTCGGCCAGGGTGTGGATGCGCAGCTGGGTCGCCCCGTCGGCGGTCCAGACGGCGAGCACGGTGCCGTCGGCGCGCACGGCGTAGCCGTCGAGGTCGGCGTCCGGGCGGTACAGCAGCACCCGACCCTCGCCCGGCACGCCGTCCTCGGACAGCGGGACGGCGACCAGCCCGGCGCGGTCCGTTCCCGGCTCGCCCGGCAGCGACGCCCGGACGAAGACCGACCGGCCGTCGGGGCCGAACCGGCCGTCCTCGGAGGCGATGCCGCCCGGCGCGTCCAGCGGCAGCACCCGCCGCTGCTCGCCGGTGGCGACGTCGATGAGCACGACGTGCCGGAAGCCGCGCGGCCCCCGGCGGGCGAGCACCCAGCGCTCGTCGGCCGAGACCGAGGTGACGGCGAGGAAGCCGCCGCAGGCCAGCGTCCGGTGCGCGCCGCTCTCGGCGTCGACCAGGACGATGTCGGCGTCCGGGCCGTCCCCGGGCGCGAGGGAGCAGACGTAGTGCCCGGGGCGGGTCCAGCCGCCGGCGAAGACGGTGGCGAACGGGTCGGCGCCGGCGACCACCCGGTGGTCGGTGCCGTCGGGGCGCACCACGTGCAGCTCGGCGCAGATGGAGCCGCCGGGGCTGACCAGGTAGGCCAGCCAGGCCCCGTCGGGCGACCAGGCGACGGAGACGACCTCCTCGTCCGGGCCGGAGAGGACGGCCGGCGCCGTCTCCTGCCCGAGCAGCGCCGTCTCCAGGCGCGGCAGCCCGGAGCGGTCGCTCACGTAGGCGATCCGGTCGCCGTCGGGCGAGAGCGCCGGGCACCACGCGCCGGCGGCCCGGGCGATCTCGGTGACCGCGAGGCGCACCTCGGTGGAGAGGCCCTCGGCGGGGCCTCTGACGGGGCTCGTCCGGGGGTCGGTCAGGGGGCTGGCCATCGCAGTTCCTCGGCTCGGAGTTCTCGCATCCGCCCGCAGAGCGACGGGGAGAGCGGCAGGATTCCACGCCGGAGGCGTGACCCGGCTCACCCGGCGCCCGCCGTCGCCGCTGCCGTCCCAGCGTCCCCACCGCCCGTTTCCGACACGTGACATCCGGAGCGGACACGCGCCACGCCGGGCGTGCCTGCCGGACCGGGTCGCGCGGCGCGGATAGCCTCGGACCCCAGGTCTCTCTCCGGGGCCGTCCGCCGTCCCAGCAGGAGGTCGCCTTGCGCACGCTGCGCCTCGTGGCGCTCTCGGACGACGGCAGGAGCCTGATCCTGACCGCCGAGGGCGTCGACGGCTCCGACGAGGTCGAGCGGTTCGAGCTGCCGATCGACGAGCGGGTCCGCGCGGCCGCCCGTGGCGACGCCCGCCTCGGCGCGATCGAGGACCTCGGCAACACGCTGCCGCCGCGGGTCATCCAGGCCCGCATCCGCGCCGGCGAGACCCCCGAGCAGGTGGCCGAGGCCTCCGGCACGCGGGTCGAGCGGATCATGCGCTTCGCCCACCCGGTGCTGCAGGAGCGGGCGCGGGTCGCCGAGCAGGCCCGCGACTCCCGGGTGCGCCTGTCCGAGGGGACGACGACCACGTCCCTGGAGAAGTTCATGAGCGGCCGGCTGCGGCTGATCGGCGGCGACCTCGACGGCGTCCGCTGGGACGCCCACCGCACCGACGACGGCTCCTGGCTGGTCACCGCCGCGTGGAAGGCCGGCGGCAAGTCCGGCACCACCCTGTGGACCTACGACATCCCGGCCCGCACGGTCACCCCGCTCGACGCCGCGACGATGGACTTCGCCGAGGGCACCCGCCTGGTGCGCGTCGTCCCCGACGTGCCCGCCGGACCGCTGGGCGCCGCGCCCGCCGGCCGGCCGGTCACCGTCGTGCGCGACGAGGAGCCGCCCGCCCCCGCCCCCGCGCCTGCCTCGCCGCCCGCCCCGGCGGCGCGGGACGAGGACGACGACGAGCACGTGCGCGACGTCGTCCCGGCCGACGGCTCCCCCGCGGGCGACCCGTTCGACGAGGACCCCGAGCTCGCCGAGCACGACACCGTGGTGCTGGGCCGCTCCGGCGAGGACTCCGAGGACCCCCGCGCCCGCATCCCGGCGTGGGAGGACATCGTCTTCGGCGTCCGCCGCCACCGCTGAGGGACTTTCCGCACCGAAAGTCCCTCCGCGCGCATTTTCGAAACTCGTTCGCCAGCGTCAGTACCTCCGCCTAGCCTCGGGGCACCATGGCTGCCCCCTCCCCCGGCAGGCTCTCCGCCCTGCGCCGGCTGCTGCCGTTCGCCCGCCCGTACCGCGGGCTGATCTGGCTCACCTTCGGCTCGGCCCTTCTCGCGACGCTGGCGCAGCTGACCGTGCCGCTGGTCACCGCGGCCGTGGTCGACGGGCCGCTGGCCCGCGGTGACCGGGAGGGGCTGTGGCCGCTGCTGGCGCTCGCGCTGGTCTTCGGGGTGGCCGAGGCCGGACTGTTCTTCCTCCGTCGCTGGTCGATGGGCAAGAGCAGCCTGCGGCTCGAGCGCGACCTGCGCCAGGCGCTCTACGAGCGGCTGCAGCGGCTGCCGGTGGCCTTCCACGACCGGTGGGCGTCGGGCCAGCTGCTCTCCCGGGCGACCAGCGACATGTCCACGATCCGGCGATTCGTCGGCTTCGGCGCCGTCTTCCTCGCGGTCAACCTGATCACCTGCGCCGTCGTCCTGGTCCTGCTGTTGGTCAGCTACTGGCCGCTCGGCCTGGTCGTGCTGCTCACCACCGTGCCGCTCACCGTCGTCGGGCTGCGCTGGGAGAAGCGGTACAACACCGAGTCCCGCCGGGCGCAGGACCAGCAGGGCGAGCTGGCCACCGACGTCGAGGAGGCCGTACAGGGCATCCGCGTGGTCAAGTCGCTCGGCCGCAGCCGGCTGGTCTACGAGCGCTACGACGCCAAGGCCCGGCACATGCGCAAGCATCAGCTGGCCAAGGTGCGCACCCTGGCGCTGCTCTGGTGCATCTTCGAGTTCCACCCGCAGCTGACGCTGGCGATCATCCTGGTCGGCGGCGCGCTCGCGGTGAGCGGCGGCGCGATGACCGTCGGCGGCCTGGTCGGCTTCGTCGCCCTGTTCACCGTGCTGCTGTGGCCGATCCTGTCGCTGGGCTTCCTGCTCGCCATGGCGCAGGAGGCGGCCAGCGCCTGCGACCGTGTCGGTGAGCTGCTCGACGAGCCGATCACCGTCACCGACCGCCCCGGCGTGCGGCCGGCCGCGATCGGCCGCCCGGCGCGGCTGCGCTTCGAGGGCGTGGGCTTCGCCCACCCCGGCTCGCGCACGCCGGTGCTCGACGGCGTCGACCTCGACGTGGCCCCCGGCGAGACGGTCGCCCTCGTCGGCGCCACCGGCTCGGGCAAGACGACGCTGACCGCGCTGGTCCCGCGGCTCTTCGACGTGACCGCGGGGCGGGTCACCCTCGACGGCGTCGACGTCCGCGACCTGCCGCTCACCCAGCTGCGCCGCGTGGTCGCCACCGCCTTCGAGGACGCGACGCTGTTCTCGATGAGCGTCCGCGAGAACCTCACCCTGGGCCGGCCGGACGCGACGGACGACGAGGTCACCGAGGCGCTGGCCGTGGCCCAGGCCGCGTTCGTCCACGACCTGCCCTGGGGCCTGTCCACCCGGATCGGCGAGCAGGGGCTGTCGCTGTCCGGCGGCCAGCGGCAGCGGCTGGCGCTGGCGCGCGCGGTGCTCGGCCGCCCGTCGGTGCTGGTGCTCGACGACCCGCTCTCGGCGCTGGACGTGCACACCGAGGCGCTGGTCGAGGCGGCGCTGCGCGACGTCCTCGCGGGGACGACGGCGCTGGTGGTCGCCCACCGGCCCTCGACGGTGCTGCTCGCCGACCGCGTTGCCCTGCTCGAGGGCGGCCGGATCACCGCGGTCGGCAGCCACTCGGAGCTGCTCGCCGAGGTGCCCGCCTACCGCGACCTGCTGGCCCAGGAGAGCGAGCTGGCGGAGGTGCTGCCATGACCGCCGACCAGAGCTGGCGCGGCGTCGCCGCCGAGGACGACTTGAACCTCTCCGCCGGCGCCGGCCTGTTCCTGCGCGCCCGCTCCCGGCGGCTGCTGGGTGAGCTGGCCGCGCCGCACCGGCGGTCGCTGTGGGGGCTGCTGGCGACGATCACCACGCAGAACGTCGCCTGGCTGGCCGGGCCGTTCCTCGTCGGCGTCGGCATCGACGTCGCCGTCCCGGCCCTGGTGGACGGCGATCCCTGGCCGCTGGTGCTCATCGCCGGGGCGATGGCCGCGGCGGCCGTGGCCGACACCGTGCTGCGCTACGTCTTCATCACCTGGTCGGGCCGGGTGGGCCAGGCGGTGCTGCTCGAGCTGCGCCGGCGGGTGTTCCGGCACGTGCAGCGGCTGCCGCTGTCGTTCCACGAGCGCTACACCTCGGGCAAGACGATCAGCCGGCTCACCAGCGACGTCGAGGCGCTCTCCGAGCTGCTCGACGAGGGCCTGGACAACCTGCTCTCCGCGCTGTTCAGCGTGGTCGCCATCGGCGTCGTCCTCGTCGTGCTCGATCCGCCGCTCGGCCTGGTCGTGCTGCTCGGCTTCGCGCCGCTGTACTGGGTGGTGCGCTGGTTCCAGCGGCACTCCACGGCGGCCTACCGGCGCACCCGCGCGACGATCGCCGCGCTGATCGTGCAGTTCACCGAGACCTTCGGCGGGATCCGCGCCGTGCAGGCGTTCCGCCGCGAGCCGCGCAACGACCGGCTGCACGCGGCGCTCAACGAGGAGAACCGGCTGGCGCACGACCGGGCGTTCTGGCTGATCGCCGTCTTCGCGCCGGCGGTGACGCTGATCGGCAACCTGGTGACCGTCGCGGTGCTCGGCTACGGCTCGCTGCGGGTGCTCGACGGCAGCCTCGCCGTCGGCACGCTGGTCAGCTTCCTGCTCTACCTGCGCCGGTTCTTCGACCCGCTGCAGGACGTCGCGATGTTCTACAACTCCTACCAGTCGGCGACGGCGGCGCTGGAGAAGCTCTCCGGCGTCCTGGATGAGCAGCCGACCGTCCCCGAGCCGGCCGACCCGGTGCCCCTGCCCGAGCCGCGCGGCGAGCTGGTCTTCGACGGCGTGACGTTCGGCTACACCGAGCGCACCGTGCTGCCGCAGCTGGACCTGCACGTCCCGGCGGGGCAGACGGTCGCGCTGGTCGGTGCCACGGGCGCCGGCAAGTCGACGCTGGCCCGGCTCGCCGCGCGGTTCTACGACCCGGTCGACGGCCAGGTGCGGCTGGACGGCGTCCCGCTCGACCGGCTGGCCGACGCCGACCTGCGCCGCGCGGTGGTCATGGTGACCCAGGAGAGCTTCCTGTTCTCCGGCTCCGTCCGGGACAACATCGCGTTCGGCCGGCCTGAGGCGTCGCAGGAGGAGATCGAGGCCGCCGCCCGGGCGATCGGCGCGGACGCGTTCATCGGCGCGCTGCCCGAGGGCTACGACACCGACGTCAGCAAGCGCGGCGGGCGGCTGTCGGCCGGCCAGCGGCAGCTGGTCAGCTTCGCCCGTGCCTTCCTCGCCGACCCGGCGCTGCTCATCCTCGACGAGGCGACCAGCTCCCTCGACGTGCCGAGCGAGCGGCTGGTCCAGCGGGCGCTGCAGACCCTGCTGGCCGACCGGACGGCGCTGATCATCGCCCACCGGCTCTCGACGGTGGAGATCGCCGACCGGGTGCTGGTGATGGAGACGGGCCGGATCGTGGAGGACGGCTCGCCCGCCGAGCTCGTCGGCGGTCTCGGCCGGTTCGCCGATCTGCACCGTGCCTGGGCCGACAGCCTGGTCTGAACAGGCCACACTGCCCGTGACAGGGGAACGTGGCCGAGCGGATCGGAGTTGGTCAGGGCATGTCAGCGTCGGTGTCGATGCCGCTCGGCGGCGTCCAGGTCGGGTCCTACGACAGCTACGAGCAGGCACAGGCCGCGGTCGACTACCTCTCCGACGAGAAGTTCCCCGTGGAGAACGTGACCATCATCGGGTCCGACCTGCGGATGATCGAGAAGGTGACCGGCCGGCTCACGATGGGCCGGGCGGTCGCGGCCGGGGCCGCCGGCGGAGCCTGGTGGGGCCTGTTCGTCGGCCTGCTGCTGGGCATCTTCTCCAACAGCGGGTCGGCGTGGGTCGGGTCGGTCCTCACCGGGCTGGCCATCGGCCTGGTCTTCGGTGCGGTGTTCGGGGCGATGGGGTACGCCGCCACCCGCGGACGGCGGGACTTCACCAGCACCAGCCAGATCGTGGCCAGCCGCTACGACGTCATGTGCAACCCGGCGCACGCCGAGGACGCGCGGGCGATGCTCGCCCGCTTCTCGCTGCGCGGTTAGTCAGGCGCTCCCGAACCCGCCGGTGAACCGATCCGGCTGCATCGCCCCGCGGTGCGCCTCGGGATCGGCCTGCGGCGCGGTCACCCCGCGGGCCATCGCGCCCGGGTCGTTGAGCCGGGCGCCGCGGGCCTTCGCCCGGCGGTCGGAGAGCCACATCGCGGCCAGCACGACGGCGACGACGACCAGGACCCATCCCCAGAGCGGCATGCGCGCACGGTAGCGGCACGGAACCGTTCCGGCCAGAACCTCAGCGCAGCAGGCTGAACGCGATCGCCGCGGCCGCCGCGACGCCGAGGGAGTCGACGTCGGCCCGCATGGGGATCCGCGCCCGCACCCGCGCCGCGGTCTGCGCCTGCGCGGTGAGCCCCGGCCCCTCGGCGCCGAGCAGCACCGCCGTCCTCGGGTGGCGGCGGGGGTCGACGTCGGCCAGGTCGACGGCGTCGGCCGCGGGGGTGAGCGCCACGGTCAGGTAGCCGGCCTCGTGCAGCCGGCCGAGGTCGCCGGGCCAGTCCGGCAGGACGGCGAACGGCAGCGCCAGGACGTGTCCCATCGAGACCCGCACCGCCCGCCGGTACAGCGGATCGGCGCAGCGCGGGTCGAGCAGCAGGCCGTCGATGCCGAGCGCGACCGCCGAGCGCGCGATCGACCCCAGGTTCTCGGCGTCGTTGAGCGCCTCCAGCACGGCCAGCCGCCGCGGTGCCGCCGGGTCCGGCCCGGTCAGCAGCGCGCCGAGGTCGGCGGGGGGACGGCGGTCGGCCGACGCGAGCACGCCGCGGGTCAGCCGGAAGCCGATCACCTCCGACAGCACCCACTTGTCGGCCTCGTAGGCGGGGACGTCGTCCGCCAGGTCGAGCGCGGCCACCCGCCCGGGGACGCCGAAGACCGCGCGGACGCGGTACGGGGAGGCCAGCAGCCGTTGCACGGCCGGCACTCCCTCGACGATCACCGGCCCGGTGCCGCGCGGCGTCCCCGGCCGCCGGTCACCGGCGACGAGGTCGCGGAAGTCGGCCACCCGCGGATCGGCCGGATCGCTGATCAGGACGGGCGCGGGCACGCCGCCGATCATGCTCGACGGCCCCGTCCAGAGGCTCGCCCCGAGCGTGCGAGGGGTGAGGAGGACGGGGTCCTTCTTCAGATGAGTTCGACCTCGACCCTGGTGTCGGAGAACGTCGGGGCGTTGCCGAGGTCGGCGAAGACGAACGGGTTGACCGCGTTCACCGTCGACTGGTCCTTGGCGTTCTTGGGCCAGGCGCCCATCGGCGACATCACCACGCCGGGGGCGATCTCGTCGCTCACCCGCGACAGGACGACGAACTGCCCGCGGTCGTTGAACACCCGGACGTACTGCCCGTCGCCGATGCCCCGGTCCTCGGCGTCCCGAGGGTGGATGGTGAGCGCCGGCTCGCCCTGCACGCGCTTCTGGTAGGCCTGGTCGCCGGCGCTGGAGTTGAGGAAGGCGTGCGACTTCGGGGAGATCAGGTTGAGCCGGTAGGCGGTGTCGGCGGTCTCCCGGGGCGGGATGTAGTGCGGCAACGGGTCCACGACCCCGCCGGGCTGGAACTCGTTCGACCCCTGCCGGAACAGCGGGACGACGAAGTTCCCGGCCTGCTCCGCGACGGACGAGCGGAACTCCGTCTTCCCCGACGGGGTCGGGAAGTTGCCCTCCGCGTGCGGCGCGTACTCGTCCGCCGACGGCAGGTTCAGCCGCGCCCAGCCGGTCCGCCGCAGCGACTCGACGGTGATGCCCTGCATCGCCGGGGCGGTCCAGTCGAACGCCTCGGCCACCATCTCCTCGTCGCTGCGGGTGAAGCAGGGCTCGGTGAACCCCATCCGGGCGGCGAGCCGGCGGAACAGCTCGGTGTTGGGCACCGCCTCGCCCAGCGGCTCGATCGCCGGGGTGTTCAGCGAGACGTAGAAGTGGCCCCAGCTGAACATGATCTCCAGCTGCTCCAGCTGGGTGGTCGCGGGCAGCACGATGTCGGCGAAGCGGGCGGTGTCGGTCAGGAAGTGGTCGCTGACCACCGTGAACAGGTCCTCGCGCGCCAGCCCGGCGGCGACCTTCTCCTGCTCCGGGCAGACCACCATCGGGTTGGAGTTGTAGACCATCAGCGCGGTGATCGGCGGGTCCAGCCCGAGCTCGCCGGTCAGCGCCCGGCCGAGCAGGAACTGGTTGACGATCCGGGTGCCCGGGGTGGCCAGCTCCGGATGCATCAGCGCCGGCCAGTTGACCGGGAACGCCCACAGCGGCAGCTGCAGCAGGCCGCCGCCGACGTGCCGCCAGGCGCCGACGAGCGCGGGCAGGCAGGCGATGGACCGCACGGTCTGCCCGCCGCCGGCCTGGCGCTCGATCGCCACGCCGATGCGGATCATCGCCGGCTGGCTGGTCGCGTACTCGCGGGCGAGGGTGCGGATGTCCTCGACCGGGATGCCGGTCTCGCCCTCGGCCCACTCCGGCGGGTACTGCCGCACCCGCTCCGCCAGCTCCTCGTAGCCGGTGGTGTGGTCCCGGACGTAGGCCTCGTCGGTCAGCCCCTCGGTGATGATCACGTTCATCATGGCCAGCGCGAGGGCGCCGTCCGTCCCCGGCCGGATGGGAATGTGCCAGTCGGCCGCCTTCGCCGTGCGGTGCCGCAGCGGGTCGATCACCACGACCTTGGCCCCGCGGCGCTGGGCCTCCAGCACGAACGGCCACAGGTGCAGGTTCGTGGAGATCATGTTGCAGGCCCAGATGACGATGTAGCGGGAGTGCACCAGGCTCTCCGGGTCGACCCCCGCGGTGGCCCCCATGGTCATCGTGTACGCGGTGCAGGAGCCCGAGTCGCAGTAGGTGCGCTCGCTGATCGTGGCCCCGAGCTTGTTGAAGAACGGGTCGCCCACGTTGAGCCCGTTGAGGATCCCCTCGGTGCCCAGGTAGCTGACCGGCATGATCGCCTCGGCGCCGTGCGTGGCGATCGCCTCGCGGAAGCGGCCGGCGATCTCGTCCAGCGCGTCGTCCCACGAGATCCGCTCGAACCGGCCGCTGCCCTTCGGGCCGCTGCGCCGCATCGGGTACAGCAGCCGGTCGGGGCTGTAGACCTTGTCGACGTAGTTGTTGACCTTGACGCACAGCCCGCCCCGGGTGAAGGGGTGCTCCGGATCGCCGCGGACCTCCAGCGCCCGCCCGTCGGCGACCGTGACCAGCATGGCGCAGGTGTCGGGGCAGTCGTGGGGGCAGGCGGCCCGCACGGTCGAGGGGACGACCGGCAGTTCGGTGGCTGTCATCGCAGGGCTCCCGCAGCTGAGAGGGGACGGACGCCGGCGCGGGCAGCGTAGGTCCGCCGCCGCGGGCGCGAGCAGGGACCAAAGCCCTCGTTGACGGCCGCGAACAAACTCATCTAGCGTTGAGTTCATCGTCCGTTGAGTTATCCGGAGGTGCCCGTGGACAGCGCCGTCTCCGTCACCGACCTGGTCGTCGACCGCGGCGGCCGCCCGGTGCTGAAGGGCCTGTCGTTCACCGTCCCGGTGGGGCAGGTGAGCGGGCTGCTCGGCCCCAGCGGCAGCGGTAAGACGACGCTGATGCGCGCGGTCGTGGGCGTACAGAAGGTGCGCTCGGGGGAGGTCGCCGTCCTCGGCGAGCCCGCCGGGTCGCCGGGGCTGCGCGCCCGGGTCGGCTACGTCACCCAGGCCCCGAGCGTCTACGCCGACCTGACCGTCCGGGAGAACGTCCGCTACTTCGCCGCGCTCTACGGCATGGGCGCGCGGGAGGCCGACGCGGCGCTGCGGGACGTCGGCCTGGCCGACCACGCCGGGCAGCTCGTGCGCAACCTGTCCGGGGGCCAGATGGGCCGGGCGTCGCTGGCCTGCGCGCTGGTCGGCGCCCCCGAGCTGCTGGTCCTGGACGAGCCGACCGTCGGGCTGGACCCGGTGCTGCGGGTCGAGCTGTGGGAACGGTTCCACGCCCTGGCCGCCGTCGGGACGACGCTGCTCGTCTCCAGCCACGTCATGGACGAGGCCGCCCGCTGCGACCGGCTGCTGCTGCTCCGCGAGGGCGAGCTGCTCGCCGACTCCACGCCGGCGCGGCTGCGCGCCGACTCGGGCACCGACGACATGGAAGAGGCGTTCCTGTCGCTGATCCGCAACCGCGAGCAGGTAGGGATGAGCGGACAGGGGCGTGAGCATCGCAGCGAGGAACGAGCGAGGAGCGGAGCGCCCCGCGGGAGCGAGGAGGCACGAGCATGAGCACGCTCGCCCGCACCGACGTCGTCCAGCCCTCGGCGTTCAGCCCGCGGTTGACCGCGGCGACCACCGCGCGGGTGCTGCGGCAGCTGCGGCACGACCACCGCACGATCGCGATGATGCTGCTGCTGCCGAGCCTGCTGCTCGGGCTGCTCTACCTGCTGTGGCGCGACGTCCCCACCCCGCCCGGGGTGCCGAGCGTGTTCGACCAGGTCGGGCTCACGATGATCGCGATCTTCCCGTTCGTGGTGATGTTCCTGGTCACCAGCATCGCGATGCTCCGCGAGCGCACGTCCGGGACGCTCGAGCGGCTGCTCACCACGCCGCTGGCCCGGCTCGACCTGCTGCTGGGCTACGGGCTGGCGTTCGGCGTCATGGCGGCGCTGCAGGCCGGCATCACGGTGACCGTCGCGACCACGCTGTACGACCTGGACGTCGCGGGCTCGCTGTGGCTCGTCGTCCTGATCGCCGTCGTGGACGCCGTCCTCGGCGTCGCGCTGGGACTGCTCGCCAGCGCCTTCGCCCGCACCGAGTTCCAGGCCGTGCAGTTCATGCCGGTGATCGTGCTGCCGCAGTTCTTCCTGTGCGGGCTGCTCATCGCCCGCGCGGAGATGGCCGACTGGCTGCGCTACATCAGCGACGTCCTGCCGCTGACGTACGCGGTCGAGGCCCTGCAGGAGGTCGGCCGGTCGGCGGCGGAGACGGCGACGATGTGGAAGGACGTCGGCATCGTGGCCGGCGTCGCACTGCTCGCCCTCGCCCTCGGCGCGGCGACCCTGCGGAGGAGGACGAACTGAGCGCACCGCAGCGCCGGCGGGCGCTCCGGCCGACCGGCCGGCGCCCCGGCCATCCCGACACCCGCGAGACGGTGCTCGCCGCCGCCCGCGCCGCCTTCGCCGAGCGCGGCTTCGACGGTGCCACCATCCGCGGGATCGCGACCGCCGCCGGCGTCGACCCGGCGCTGGTGCACCACTACTTCGGCAACAAGGACCGGCTGTTCCTGGCCGCGGTGCAGGCGCCGGCCGATCCGGGCGAGCTCCTGCCCGAGGTCCTGGCCGGGGGCGAGGACGCGCTCGGCGAGAACCTGCTCCGCATGTTCCTGCGGCTCTGGGACGGGCCGATCCGCCCGGCCGGTCTGGCGCTCATCCGCTCGGCGGTCGGCAACCAGTGGACCGCCCGGCTGCTCCGCGAGTTCCTCGTCAGCCAGGTGCTGCGTCGCGTCGTCGGCACCCTCGACCTGCCGCAGGCCGAGCGGGACGCGCGCGGCGCCCTGGTCGCGTCGCAGCTGGTCGGCCTGGTCATGACCCGTTACGTGCTCGAGCTGGAGCCGATCGCCTCCGCGGAGCCCGCCGCCCTGGTCGAGGCGTACGCGCCGACGCTGCAGCGCTACCTCACCGGGGACGTCGCCCTCCCCGGGTGAGTGTCGTGTCCCGTCTGTGACCGCCAGCACCTAGAGTGCCGCCTCGATGACTGGTCAGGAAGGGTTCCGGTTCGCCGCTGACCCGCTGGCCGACCCCGTGTTCCGCACGCCCGGCACCGAACCGGCCGACGGCCCGGCGGCGGTCTGCAGGGACGTGGTCAAGACCTACCGGACGGCGACGGAGTCGGTGACCGCGCTGGACGGGGTCAGCCTGGCGATCCCGCGCGCGCGGGTGACCGTGGTGGTCGGCCCGTCGGGGTCGGGCAAGTCGTCGCTGCTGCGGCTGCTGGCCTGCGTCGACCGGCCGGACTCAGGCGAGGTGCGGGTGGCCGGCCGGCGGGTGGACACCCTGCGCGCGCGGGCCCGCCGCAAGCTCCGGCAGCAGCAGGTGGCCTACCTGTTCCAGCGGCCGGGCGAGAACCTGCTCCCCTACCTCGACGCCGTGGCGCAGGTGCGGCTGGCCGCGCAGCTACGCGGCGCCCGGGTGAGCGACGCCGCGGTGCACGAGCTGCTCGACCGGCTGGGGCTCGGCGCCCGGGCCGACCACCGGCCGGCGCAGCTCTCGGGCGGGGAGCAGCAGCGGCTGGCCGTGGCCTGCGGGGTGGTCGGCGACCCGGCCCTGGTGGTGGCCGACGAGCCGACCGCGGAGCTGGACACCGCGGCCGCCGAGCGGGTGCTCACCGCCATGGAGGACCTCACCGCCTCCGGCGTCGGGTTCGTGATCTCCTCGCACGACCCGCGGGTGATGGCGATCGCCGACGGCTTCGTCCGCCTCGACCACGGCCGGGTGGTGGAGGGATGAGCGAGCTTGCGAGCTCATCGACGGGCAGAGCAGCGGTGCCGCGACCGACAGCGACGAGCGCCAGCGAGGAGCTGTCATGAGCGGCTTCACCGGCGTCGCGCTGCGCAAGACGTTCACTCGCGGCACCGAGCCGGTGCACGCCCTCGACGGGGTCGACCTGCGGGTCGCCGCCGGGGAGCTGGTGGCGCTGGTCGGCCCGTCCGGATCGGGCAAGAGCACCCTGCTGGCGCTGCTGTGCGGGTGGGAGACCGCCGACTCCGGCACGCTGACCTACGCCGGGACACTGGCCGGGCGGCCACCGGCCACGCTGGGCTGGCCGGAGCTGGCCCTGGTGCCGCAGGCGCTCGGGCTGGTGCCCGACCTCTCGCTGGCCGACAACGTGCTGCTGCCGGCCCGGCTGCGCGGCGGCCTCGGCGACGTGACCGAGCGCGCCGGGCAGCTGCTCGCCGACTTCGGCCTCGGCCACCTCGCCGACCGCTATCCGCACCAGGCCTCCCTCGGCGAGCAGCAGCGGGTCGCCGTCGCCCGTGCGCTGCTGCTGCGCCCCGCCGTCCTGCTCGCCGACGAGCCGACCGCCCACCAGGACCGCGGCCACGCCGACGCCCTGCTCGACGCGCTCACCGCGCAGGCCCGGGCGGGCTCCGCGGTGCTCGTCGCCACGCACGACGAGATCGCCTGGTCGCACGCCGACCGCGTGCTCTCGATGCGCGACGGCCGGCTCACCGAGGGGGCGCCGGCATGAGGGGCTTGTGGCGGCTGCCCCCGTGGCGCCGCGCCCCGCTGCTCGGGCTGCGCTCCCCGGCCGCCGTCGTCGCCGTCCTGGTGACGACGGCGATCCTGGCCTGCGCGGTCGCCTCGGCCCCGCTGTTCCTCTCCTCCGCCCGCTCCGCCGCGCTGCAGGAACAGCTCGCCCCGCAGTGCGCCGAGGCCGGCTGGCCGCAGATCGGCACGGCCGTGGACCTGCCCGAGGCCATCGACCCGGCCGAGGTGCAGGACTTCATCGACGGCTACCGCCGGGCGTGGACCGGCCTGGGCTACCAGAGCGACCGGGTGCTGCTCGTGCAGCGGGCGATCGGCTCGGCCGGCAATCCGCAGCGCGGCATGATCGTCAACGACCCGGCCGGCGAGCGGATCACCCAGCCGGCCACCGTGATGTGGCGGCCGGACATCACCCGGCACGTCGAGGTCGTCGACTCCTCGGACACGGCCGGTGTCTGGCTGCCGGCCACCTACGCCGAGGACGCCCGCGCCTCGGTCGGCGACACGATCACCATGGGCGGCCGGCCCGTGGCGGTGGCCGGCATCTACACCGACCTCTTCGAGACCGATCCCGGGTCGTACTGGTGCGACTACGGCCGGCTCTACCTGAACCTGGCGTCGGCCAACACGCCCCCGCCCGCACTCGTGCTGGCCACCGACGAGGACACCTTCGCCCAGCTGGCCACGGCGGCCAGATCGGTCGAGGTGCGCGAGCAGATCCCGCTGGACGCCGGCACGCTGTCCTCGGCCGACGCCCGGCGCTGGGTGGACCGGCAGGAGCGCGCGCAGGCGGCCGCGCCCTTCCCCGACGTGGACTTCGCGCGGCTCAACGACAGCCTGCCGGAGGCGCTGGATCGCGCGGAGACGGTCGAGCGCGGGCTGCAGGGGCCGGTGCTGCCGGTGGCGATCGCGGGCGGGCTGCTGGCGCTGGTGCTGGTCGCCGCGGCCGGCAGCTTCTGGGCCGACCGCCGGGCCAACGAGGTCCGGCTGCTGGCCGCCCGCGGCGTGGGACCGGTCCCGCTGGCCGGCAAGGCCGCGCTGGAGCTGGCGCTGCCCGCGGTGGTGGGCACCGCGGTCGGCTGGGGCGTCTCCCGGCTGCTCATCGCGAGCCTGGGGCCGGCCGACGACCTCGACCCCGCGGCCACGACCACCGCCGTGTGGTCGGCGGTCGCCGCCTTCGTGGTCGGCCTGGCCTGCGCCGCGGCCGTGGCCGGGCTGCGCGCCCGCGGCACCGCCGAGCGGCCGCTGGGCGCGGCCCCCCGCTGGCCGGCGATGGTGCCCTGGGAGCTCGCCCTGCTGGTCGCCGCCGGCTGGTGCTGGGTGCTGCTGGAGAGCCGCGACGCGATCGTCGGCGATCACGGCGTCGCCCAGGTCAACGGGCTGCTCGTGGCCTTCCCGCTGCTCGGCATCGCCGGCGCCGCCGTCCTGCTCACCCGGCTGCTCACCCGCCTGCTGCCGGCGGTCCGGCGCCTCGCCGCCCGCCGCTCCCCCGCCGTGTTCCTGGCGGTCAACCGGCTGGCCGCGGCCCGCCTGGCGACGGCGACGCTGCTGGTCGCGGTCACCCTGCCGGTCGCCGTCCTCGGCTACACGGCGACGCTGACCTCGAGCAGCCAGCGGACGCTCGACGCGAAGGTCGGCGTGCAGGTCGGCGCCGAGCGGGCGGTGGTGACCGTCGCCCGGCTGTCGCGCGACGCGCGAACCGCGGCCGTCGGCACGGTGGTCGACCGCTACAAGGGCAGCGCCGCCGGCGCGGGCGGGGGCCGCGTCGAGGTGCAGGTGCTCGCCGTCGACCCGGCCACGTTCGCCGGCACCGCGTTCTGGGACGACAGCTTCGCCGAGGAGTCCCTCGACGACCTCGTCGCGGCGCTCTCCGGCCCCGAGGTCGACGGGCGGCTGCCGGTCGTCGCCGCCGGCCTGCCCGCCGGCGACCCCGGCCTGCGCCTCGGCAACCAGGAACTACCCGCCGACGTGGCCGCAACCGCCCGCGTGCTGCCCGGACGGCGGACCGCCGACCCGGTGGTGCTGGTCGCCGCCGACCGGCTGCCCGACATCCCCCGCAACGCCCACGCGGACCGGACGTCGGAGCTGTGGACCGACGTCCCGCGCGCGCAGGCGGTCGACGTGGCGACGGCGGCCGGCGCCACGGGGCCGCGGGTGATCGAGCCCGACGACGTCTTCACCACCGCCAACTTCCTCGGCATCACATGGACGTTCGGCTATCTGTCCGCGCTGGCCGTGTTCGTCGGCGTGATCGCGGTGGGCGGGCTGCTGCTCTACCTGGAGGCCCGCAGCCGCACCCGGGTCTCCGGCTACGTGATGGCCCGCCGGCTCGGGCTGTCGAAGGGCGCGCACCTGCGCTCGCTGGTCGTCGAGCTGGCCGGGGTGGCGCTCGCCGGCCTGGTGCTGGGCGCGGTGCTGGCCGCCGTCGCGGTCGCGGTCGTCTACCGGCGGCTGGACGTCGACCTGGTCCGCCCGCCGACGCCGCTGCTCGACGTCCCGTGGACCGCGGTCGGCTCCACCGCGCTGGCCGCCGTCGTGGTCGCCGTCCTGGCCGCCGCCTACGCCCAGCGCGCCGCCGACCGGGCCGACCCCGCCACAGTCCTCCGCGAGGACGCCTAGCGCGCTTTATCGCGACAAAGCACGCGTGCTTTGTCGCGATAAAGCGCACTCACCGGGGCAGGGGCGCGCGGGCGAGCTGACGGCTCTGGGCGACCAGCCGGCCGGTGGAGTCCCAGATCCGGTAGTCCTCGTCGAGCCAGCCGCCGGCGATCTCCCCCGCCCGCGCCTCGACCAGGCACCAGCCCGGTGCCGGCAGCGCTCGTACGAGCACCTGCAGCTGCACGGTCGGCGCCCACCCGAACTGGCCGATCCCCCAGCTGGTCGGGGGCAGCACGTCGGCGAACAGGATCAGCGCGAACGGATCGGGCGCGCCGCCGTCGGCCAGCCGCACCCACGCCCGCATGAGCGGCTCGCCGGACGGGCGGCCCACGGCCCAGCCCGCCGTCGCCGGGTCCATCCGCGTCTCCACCCGGTGGCGGATCCCGACCTCCGGCACGGGGTGCCCGCCGAGGTCCGCGCCCGCCTGGGCGACGAGGCAGTCCTCCGGGCCGGCGACGTCCGGCATCGGCGAGGAGTACACGGGGACGTCGTCGCCGAGGGTCGCCGTCGTCGCCTGGACGGCGAGCGTGGGCCCCTCGGCGGTCCCGAGGACGACGGAGGAGTGCGCCAGCGTGCGCCCGGCCGACCCCGGCGTGACCGTGAGCGTGGCGAGCCCCGGGCCGGTGGCGCGCAGGTAGCTCGCCGAGAGCGCGACCGGGTGCGGGTGCGGGCTGTCGAGCACCGCCGCGCGGGCGGCGACGGCGAGCAGGTAGCCGCCGTTGAGGATGCCGCCGCCGACGTCCCAGCCGGGGTCGAGGTCGGCGACCAGGCCACCGCCCTCGGCGCGGGTCACGGCGGTGGCGGCGTCGAAGTCGGGGCAGGAATCGGTCTGCGGCACGACGGCCAGGGTGCCAGGGTGATCGCCATGGAGTACACGCACCTCGGTCGCAGCGGCCTGTCGGTGTCCCGCCTGTGCCTGGGCACGATGAACTTCGGCTGGCAGACGCCCGAGGAGGAATCGCACGAGATCATGGATCGCGCGATCCAGGAGGGCATCAACTTCTTCGACACGGCCAACGTGTACGGCTTCTCCGAGGGCAAGGGCCGCACCGAGGAGGTCATCGGCACGTGGTTCGCCCAGGGCGGCGAGCGCCGGGAGAAGACGGTGCTGGCGACCAAGGTCTACGGCGGGATGTCGGACTGGCCCAACGACACCTTCCTCTCCGCCCGCAACATCGTCCGCGCCTGCGACGCCTCGCTGCGCCGGCTGCGGACCGACTGGATCGACCTCTACCAGTTCCACCACGTCGACCTGCGGACGCCGTGGGACGAGATCTGGCAGGCCTGCGAGACGCTGGTCGCCCAGGGCAAGGTGCTCTACGTCGGCTCCTCCAACCACGCCGGCTGGCAGCTCGCCGCGGCCAACGAGGCGGCGGCGCGGCGCAACTTCCAGGGCCTGGTCAGCGAGCAGTCCATCTACAACCTGCTCACCCGCCAGATCGAGCTGGAGGTGATCCCGGCGGCGGAGCACTACGGCGTCGGCATCATCCCGTGGAGCCCGCTGCACGGCGGCCTGCTCGCCGGCGCGCTGGAGCGCTCGGACGAGGGCAGCCGCCGCTACGAGGGCCGCGCCAAGCAGGACCTCGAGGACAACCGCCCGGCGCTGGAGCAGTACGAGACGCTGTGCCGGACCCTCGGCGAGAGCCCGGCGGACGTCGGCCTGGCCTGGCTGCTGCACCAGCCGGCCGTCACCGCCCCGATCGTGGGCCCGCGCACCATGGCGCAGCTGGAGGGCTCGCTGCACGCGCTCGACGTGACGCTGGACGCCGGGGCCCTCGAGCGGCTCGACGACATCTTCCCGGGCTACAAGCCGGCCCCCATGGAGTACGCCTGGTGAAGCCGGCGGCGCCTACGAGGCGATCGGCCAGGTGGCGACCGTCTCGTAGCGCGGCGTGGGGCCGAGGTGGCTGCGCAACAACAGCAGCTCGGGCACCGGCCAGTCCGGCCCCGCGTAGTCGGCGAGCCGATCGGTCAGCGCGCCGTCGGCCGGCCGCCCCGGGCGCCACCGGCCGATGGTGAGGTGGGCGCGGAAGGGCCGCTCCTCCACGGGCAGGCGCAGCGACCGGGCGGCGGCCGCCAGGCGCCCGGCCAGGTCGGTCAGCGGTCGCACGTCGCCCGTCAGCCCCGCCCAGGCGACCTGCGGACGGCGCCGGGATCCGAACCGCCCGCCCCCGGCCAGCCGCAGGGTCATCGCCGGGGTCGGCGCCACCGCCGGGCCCGCGGCCTCGATCAGCGGCGGCACGCGGTCGGCGGGCACGGTGCCCAGGAACAGCAGCGTCAGGTGCCAGCGGTCGGGGTCGGTCCAGCGGGGCTCACCGACCGCGCCGTGCAGCGGCCGCAGCGCCTCGGCCAGGTGCGCCCGGGCCTCCGGGGACGGGTCGACGGCGAAGAACAGCCGGGGATCGGCGGAGCTCAGCCGCGCACCACCAGACCGGCCCCCTCCAGGGCGGAGACCACCCGCAGGCGCTCGATGTCCCGCGGGATGCCGACAGGGGCGTCGGGCAGCGTGTGCGGGATCTCGAGCACCGCGGCCGCCTCCATGAGGACGGCGTCGTAGGCGCTCCACAGGGCCCGCCAGCGGACCAGCGGCGCCCCGGCCGGCACGAGGGCGAACTGACGGGAGAGCCGGCGCAGGTCGGCGGCGACGAGCTCGATGGGCCGGCCGGTCGGCGCGGGCGGCCGCTGCACGTGGTTGCCCCGCAGCACGAACCGGCGGCGGCGCGCGGCCCAGCGGCCGTGGAGCACGAAGCGGTCGAGCAGCGGCAGCTCGAACCAGAACATCGTGAGCAGGAGGAGGACCCCGAACGGCAGGAGAACGGCGGACATGCTCCCCTCCCGGTACGCAGGACGGCTGAGAAAGACGGTACCGCGCAGTGCGGCGGAACGGCGTCCGCGCAGGCGGGGATGGACATCGGCGGCTGATCGACGCTGAGATGCGCCCATGAGCCGACGCACCCGCCCGTGGCCGCCCGGCATGCCCTGCTGGGTGGACCTCACCGTGCCCGACGTCGCCGTCGCCCGGAGCTTCTACACCGCCGTCCTGGGCTGGACGCTCCAGGACACCGGCGAGGAGTTCGGCGGGTACGCCATCGCCCAGGTCGACGGCGCGGCCGCCGCGGGGATCGGCCCGCAGCAGCAGCCGGGTGCGCCGGCCGCCTGGACCCTCTACTTCGCCAGCGACGACGTCGACACGACGGCCGCCGCGATCACCGAGCACGGCGGCACGCTCCTCCTGCCGCCCGGCGACGTCGGTCCCCTGGGCCGGCTGTGCATCGCCGCCGACCCGTCCGGCGCCGTCTTCGGCGTCTGGCAGCACGGCGTGCACATCGGCGCGGGGGTCGTCAACGAGCCGGGCAGCGTCACCTGGGAGGACCTGCGCTCCACGGACCCGCAGGCGGCCAAGGCCTTCTACACGGCCGTGCTGGGCTGGACCA
The DNA here is from genome assembly GCF_059428245.1 of Geodermatophilus sp. SMS 5-13. Lineage (NCBI taxonomy): Bacteria > Bacillati > Actinomycetota > Actinomycetes > Geodermatophilales > Geodermatophilaceae > Geodermatophilus > Geodermatophilus sp. SMS 5-13. Next base: position 558,959 of record NZ_CP165729.1, on the reverse strand, counting down.
CCCAGCCGTTCACGGCCGCCGGGCCCGACTACGACCTGTTCCACCTGCCCGGGGACGACGCCCCGATGGGCGGCGTCGGCGGGATGATGGGGGCGCCGGAGGGCACGCCGTCGCACTGGGTCGTCTACTTCGCGGTCGCCGACACCGACGCCGCGGTCGCCGCGGTCACCGCGAACGGCGGCACCGTGCTGATGAGCCCGATCGACACGTCCTTCGGCCGGATGGCCGCCGCGCGGGACCCGGCCGGGGCCGCGTTCTGGCTCGCCCAGACCGACGGGTCCGACCAGCCCGACCGCGGGGACTGATCGGTCAGCCGCCGGCGGCCCGGGCGCCGGGAGCCGACCCGGCCGCCGCCTCCTCGGCCGCCCGCAGCGACGCCGACGGCACCGCCGCCGCGACCGGCCGGCTCACGTGCAGCGCCAGCCGCGGCGGGGCGACGTGCGCCTCCAGCCGGACCCGCCGTCCCCGGGCCAGGTACAGCCCGGCGCCGCACCCGGCGACGACGACGAGGGCCCCGCCGAGCAGCAGCCCCCACGGCGCACCCAGGTGCTCGGAGACCCAGCCGATCAACGGGGCGCCCAGGGGGGTGCCGCCCATGAAGCACATGAAGTACAGGGCCATGACCCGGCCGCGCATCTGCGGGTCGGCGCCCAGCTGCACGTAGCTGTTCGCGGCGACGCTCAAGACCAGCGCGGACGCACCGGTGGGCACGAGCAGCACGGCGAACGAGGCGTAGGTCGGCATGAGGCCGGAGACGACCGTGAGCAGGCCGAAGACGATCGAGGAGATCACCAGGAAGCGCTGCCTCGGTCGCGCGCTTCGCCGGGTGGAGAGCAGCGCCCCGGACAGCGACCCGACGGCGAACGCGGTGGACAGCAGGCCGAAGTCCTGGGCGCCGAGCCCGAACTGCTCGCGGGCCATGAGCGCGATGGTGACCTGGTAGTTGAAGCCGAAGGTGCCGACGAGGAACACCAGCGCCATCGCCAGCACCAGGTCGCGGTGGGCCACGGTGTAGCGCACCCCCTCGCGCAGCTGGCCCTTCCTCCGGCCGACCGGCGCGCTGCGGCGCAGCTCCCCGGCCCGCATGCCGGCCAGCGCCGCGATCGTGAACGCGAAGCTGGCCGCGTTGACGAAGAACGCCGGGGCCGTGTTGCCCGACGAGGCGCCGATCACCAGACCGGCGACCGCCGGCCCGACCAGCCGGGCGCCGTTGAAGATCGTCGAGTTGAGGCTGACCGCGTTGGGCAGCAGCTCCGGGCCGACCATCTCCGACACGAACGCCTGGCGGACCGGCGCGTCGATCGCCGACACCGCGCCGAGCAGGCCGGCGAGCACGAAGACGTGCCACAGCGCGATGCCGCCGGTGGCCACCAGCAGGCCGAGCACCAGCGCGAGCACGCCCATGAGGAACTGCGTCACGAGCAGCACGCGGCGCTTGTCGTACCGGTCGCCGAGCACCCCGCCGTAGGCGGACAGCAGGAGCGAGGGGCCGAACTGCAGGGCGGTGATCAGGCCGAGCGCGATGCCGCTGTCGCCGGAGAGCTGCAGCACCAGCCAGTCCTGGCCGATGCGCTGCATCCAGGTACCGGTGTTGCTGACCAGGTTCGCCGAGGCGTACAGCCGGAAGTTGCGCACCCGGAGCGAGCGGAACACGCCGCCACCCGGCGCTCGGTCAGCGCTCGTCTACCTCACCCACTGGCCAGCTTGTCCATGATCACGGCCGCCTCGCGCAGCACCGTCCGCTCCTCCGCGGTCAGCTGCTGCAGCTGCCCCGACAGCCAGGCCTCGCGCGCCCGCGCCTCGCCCGCCAGCAGCTCGTCGGCCGCCGGCGTGAGCCCGATGACGACCTGCCGGCCGTCGGTCGGGTGCGGGGTGCGGGTGACCAGCCCCATACCCTCCAGCGCCACCACGACACGGGTCATGGACGGCGGCTGGACCCGCTCCTGCGCCGCCAGCTCGCCCGGGCTCATCGGCCCGTGCCGCTTCAGCGTCGAGAGCGCGGCCAGGTGGGTGAGGGTCACCGAGGTGTCGACCCGCTGGTTGCGCAGCCTGCGGGAGAGCCGCATGACGGCCAGGCGCAGGTCGTGAGCCAGCGCCGCGGTATCCAGCGTCGTCCGGCTCACGATCCTTAGCCTAACTCAGAAAATCTGCTGCAACGGCTCCAGCGCGAAGTAGATGACGAAGAGCACCGCGATCAGCCACATCAGCGGGTGGACGTCGCGCCGCCGGCCGGTGACCGAGCGCAGCAGCACGAAGCTGATGACGCCGGCGCCGATGCCGTTGGTGATCGAGTAGGTGAACGGCATCAGCGCGATCGTCAGGAACGCCGGGATCACCAGCGACAGGTCGTCCCAGACGAGGTGGCGGACCTGGGTGATCATCAGCGCGCCGACGATGACCAGCGCGGGCGCGGCGGCCTCCGACGGCACGATCTGCACCAGCGGGCTGAAGAACATCGCGACGAGGAACAGCACGCCGGTGACGACGCTGGCCAGGCCGGTGCGCGCGCCGTCGGCGACGCCGGACGCGCTCTCGATGTAGGTCGTGTTCGACGAGACGCTGGCCGCACCGCCGGCCGCGGCGGCGAGGGAGTCGATCAGCAGCACCGGCTGCGACTTCGGCAGGTTGCGGTCCTCGTCGAGCAGGTCGCCCTCGGCCCCGACGGCGGTGACCGTGCCGACGGTGTCGAAGAAGTCCGCGATCATGATCGAGAAGACGATGAGCAGGGCGGCGATGATGCCGATCCGCTCGAACCCGCCGAACAGCGAGAAGTTCCCGACGATCGACAGGTCCGGCGAGCTGACCACGTCGGAGGGCAGGGTCGGCACCTGCAGCGCCCAGCCGTGCGGGTTGGACCCATCGGGAGTGCGTGCGCCGATGTCGGCGATCGCCTCGACGACGATCGCCAGGATCGTCGTGACGACGATGCCGATCAGCAGCGCGCCCTTGACCCGGCGGACGACGAGCACGCTCATGAGCAGCAGGCCGACGATGAACACCAGCAGCGGCCAGCCGGCGAGCTGGCCGTTGACGCCGAAGCTGATCAGCGGGGTGCCCGGGCGGATCACGCCGGCGTCGGCCAGGCCGATGATCGTGAGGAAGAAGCCGATGCCGACCGCGATCGCGGTCTTCAGCTGCGGCGGGATCGCCTCGAACACGGCCTTCCGGAAGCCGGTGAGCACGAGCACCGTGATGAGCAGGCCCTCGAGGACGACCAGGCCCATGATCTCGGGCCAGGAGAGCTGGGTGGCCGCGTAGACGGCGACGATCGCGTTGATGCCGAGACCGGTGGCCAGCGCGAACGGGTAGCGGCCGACGACGCCCATGAGGATCGTCATCACGCCGGCGACCAGCGCGGTCACCGCGGCGACCGCCGGGAACGGCAGCGTGTTCCCGTCGATGTCGGCGCCGGACAGGATGATCGGGTTGAGCACCACGATGTAGGCCATCGTGAAGAAGGTGGTCAGCCCGCCGCGCGCCTCCCGGCCGACGGTGGAGCGCCGAGCCGTGATGCTGAAGTAGCGGTCCAGCCCGTTCTTGGGCCGGGCCCGGGGGCCTTCGCTGCGCCGAGGTGACTGCGGCGGGGCGTCCACCACATCGGCCGGGGTCCCGGTGTCGGCACCCGACGCGCGGACCTCCGTGGTGCGACGGGACTTCTCGGACATGACGGCGACTCCTGGGCGGCGGGGATCGAGCGGCGACAGCGTGCCACACCCTGGTTTCAGGCATGTGCGCTGGTGACCGAGCTGAGATCTAGGGTTTCCCACGTGCCCCGCCGTCCTCAGCAGCATGGTCCACAGCCGCGCGTCCCGCAGAAGCAGGCCCCGCCGCCGCTTCAGGTCGACACCGTCCGTGTCGTCCTGGCCGGGACGGCGCTGTGGTCGGTCGCCCTCGTCGTCCTGCTGCTGCTCGGCGACCGGGTGGACCCGCTGTGGACCTGGACCTGCGTCGCCGGCATCGGCCTCGCCGGCATCGGCCTGGCCATCATGCGGGCACAAGGGCAATTGCATCGTCGTCCTACCGGTCGACAACCGCGGCCAGGTGCCGTCCCCCCGACCAGCTGAGCCGCTGCTGCCGCGTCCCTCCTCGGGCCCCTCCGGGCCCCGCTCGTCGGTCGCAGCCGACGATGTCAGAGCACGTCGAAGTCGGCGGTGTCGTAGCGCGCCGACGTCACGACCTCGGTGGCGTCCTCCGCGACGAGGGTGGCCTGGCTGTGCGCGCCGCAGCCGTAGTCGACGGTGACCACGCGGCCGTCGGCCGGTGAGTAGGCGTTGCCGCAGGCGCCGAGGCGGCCGCGCAGCGAGCCCGCGAGGGGCAGCCAGAAGCCGCAGGTGCCGCAGGGGCCGGGGGCGTGCCGGGCCATGGCCGCGCGCGGCCCGAAGTCGCCGGCCGCCCAGCGGCCCGCAGCCTCGTTGCGGCCCTCGGCGGACATGACCCGCTCCCGGCCCAGACCGAGCTCGGCGGCCACGGCCTGCGCCTCGGGGTCCCGGGCGGCGTCGTCCTCGACCGCGTAGCTGGGCACCAGGCGCGGATCGTCCTCGGTGGAGGGCAGCACGTCACCGACGGAGAGGTCACCCGGGCGCAGCCGCTCGTGCCACGGCACCCAGGCGGGGGCGAGCAGCGCCTGCTCGCCCGGCAGGAGGACGACCTCGTCCACCGTCACCTCGTCGGCGCCGGGGACCCGGGCCAGCGTGACCGCCCAGTGCCAGCCCGTGTAGCCGGCCAGCCGGCTGGCGAAGCTGTGCGTGACCACCTCGCCCAGCGCCGCCGGCAGGTGCTCCCCGGTCGGCTCGCGGACGGCGCCGAGGTGCTCGCCGACCAGGTCCGGATCACCGGCGGTCTCGGCCGCCGTGGCACGGGCCTGCTCGACGGCGACCAGCAGCAGGTCACCGGATGCGACGTCGGCGGGCGGGAAGGAGTCGGGCACGCACCCATTGTCCCTGACGCGGCAACGACCTCGGCGCCCGCGCCCAGTTTCGTGGGGCACGATGGACCGGTGTCCGCTGATCGTTCTCCTGGTGCGCGCCGGCGGTCCGGCCTGCGCCGCCGCCCGGAGGACGAGCAGACCGGGCACATGGACACGACCCCGCTGCCGCTGCCGCAGTGGGCCGCCCAGCAGGGGCCGCCATCCGGCGGGTACCCCGGGAACGGTCAGGGCGGTTACGCCGCCACCGTGCCGGACGCCGCACCGCCGCCCCCACCTCCGCCGCGGGCGACCGTCACCCGTGTCGCCGCGGCCCGCACCCGCGAGCTGACCGGCGCGGCGGTCCGCCGCGTGCAGGCCGCCGGCCGGGCCGACGGCGCGGCCGAGAGCGGGCTCACCCAGCTGCTGTGGCTCAACGCCGTGCACATGGCCGGCGACGCGATGATCGCCGTCTCGCTGGCCGGCACCCTGTTCTTCGCCGCGGCCACCGACGCCCAGCGCGGCAACGTCGCCCTCTACCTGCTCGTGACGATGGCGCCGTTCGCCGTCCTGGCCCCGGTGATCGGCCCGGTGCTGGACCGGCTGCAGACCGGCCGGCGCTGGGCGCTCGCGGCCAGCACCATCGGGCGGGCCGTGCTGGCGCTGGTGATGGCGCGGCACTTCGACGACATCTGGCTGTACCCGGCCGCGCTCGGCGTCCTGGTGCTGTCCAAGGCGCACAACGTGCTGCGCGCGGCCGTGGTCCCGCGGGTGCTGCCCGCGGCCATGTCGCTGACGTCGGCGAACGCGCGGCAGTCGGTCTTCGGGCTGCTGACCGCGGGGGTGTTCGGCGGTCTGGGGGCCGGGATCGCCAAGCTCTTCGGCTTCGAGGTGGAGCTGTGGGCCACCGCGCTGGTCTTCGCGGTCGGCGGCGTGCTCGCCGTCCGCCTGCCCAAGCACGTCGACGTCCCCACCGGGGAGCTGCCGGCCGACGTCCTGACCACCGCTCCCCTGCCGGCCGGGCGGCGCCGCCGCCGGGTCAGCGCCACCGTCGTCCTGGGCCTGCGCGCGAACGCCGCGCTGCGCGGGCTGGGCGGGTTCCTGACGATCTTCTCGGCCTTCCTCGTCGAGGAGACGGTCGAGGGCGGCTGGCCGGCCACGCTCGCGCTCGGCGGCATCGCGGCGGCGGCCGGGATCGGCAGCGTCCTCGGCACGGGGATCGGCAGCCGGCTGCACGCGGTGAGCCCAGACCGGCTGGTGCTGATCTCCGCGGGCGCTGCGGCGGTGATCACGGTCGTCGCCGCGATCTTCTTCAGCCTGCCCATGGCCGCGCTGGTCGCGGGCGTCGCCGCGGTCACCAACGCCCTGGGCAAGGTCGCGCTCGACGCGATCATCCAGCGCGACGTCCCCGAGTCGCTGCGGGCGTCGGCCTTCGCCCGGTCGGAGACCTGGCTGCAGCTGGCGTGGGTGGCCGGCGGCGCGATCGGCATCGCGCTGCCGGCGATCGGCTGGCTCGGCTTCACCGTCGCCGCGGCGCTGCTGGTCCTCGCCGTCGGCCTGATGGTGTGGAGCCTCTACCGCGGGCGCAGCGGCCGGCCCGCTGAGGTCCGCCCGGACGCGCCGACCACGCCGCTGGACGAGCAGTGGGGCTGAGCCGCGCGACGGCTGCGGGCACGGTGCTCCTCGCGGTCCTGACCGGGTGCGGCCGCGATGCGCCGGCCGGGCCGCCCGACGTCACCGTGGACGTCAGCGGCCAGACCGTCGACCTGCGGCCCACGCAGTACTGTCTCGACGGCACCGGGCAGCGCTACGACGTCTCGCCGCCGATCATCGAGGTCTCCCCCGACACCACCATCACCCTCACCGTGCCCGACGAGCTCGCCGAGCGGGGCTGGAGCGTGCAGGTCTTCGACGAGAAGCTGGACCAGAAGCTCGGCGAGGTGGACGTCGACGAGGGCCAGGCGGTGTTCGACGAGATCAACTCGTCCGACGTCGTCCCCCCGGCGTTCTACCTGGTGGTCGTGGAGGACAAGGGCGGCGACTGCGGCCTGTTCACCGGCGCCTGGCCGGTCGGCTTCATCCGCGCCGGCGGCGAGGCCAGCGGCAGCACGACGCCGAGCCCGCCGGCCGGCTGACCGCCGTCAGTTCTCCAGGTCGGTGGCGACCGCCCGGAGCACCGCGGCGACCTTGCGCGACTCGGCGCGGTCGGGGTGCCGGCCCCGGCGCAGGCTGTTCGAGACGTCGTCGAGCAGCTTGATCAGGTCCTCGATGATCGGGACGAGCTCGTCGGGCTTCTTGCGGGACGCCGCCGCGTGCGTGGCCGCGACCGACGGCAGCGGGTCGAGCACCCGCACCTGCAGCGCCTGGTCGCCCCGCCGCCCGGCGACGATGCCGAACTCGACCCGCTGGCCGGGCTTGAGCTCGGTGGTGCCCGCGGGCAGGGCGTCCTTGTGCACGAAGACGTCCGGACCGTCCTCGCGGGACAGGAAGCCGAACCCCTTCTCCGGGTTGAACCACTTGACTCTGCCGGTGGGCACGTTGGATCCCTCAGTTCTCGGGGCGGTCCGGCGCTCGGCCGGAGGACGGCGCGGCGCGCCGGCCGCTCGCTCACAGGTTAGTCGCCGCCCCCGCCGCCCGGACCGAACCAGCGCCCGCCGACCTCACCCCGCGGTGAGTTCGGCGCCGACGAGTCCTGCGGTGTGGGGACGCGGCTCCAGGGGCCGAACTCGCGTCCCGGGGGTCCTGCAGGACCCCCGGAGGGCGAACTCGACCCCGGGAGCGGCGGACGAGTGCGGGGGATCGCATCCCGCCGCTGCGGACCGAGAGGTCTTGCGGCGCCTCGCACGCTCCTGCGGTCAGGCATCGCGGCAGAAGGGTGCAGAACACCGCAAGAGCCGGCGTCGAGGACTTCCGGAGGCGCCCCCGGGATCGGCGGGGAACCCTCAGCAGCCGGTGGCGGCCGGCTCGATGACGCCCAGCCGCTCGATGAGGATCAGGAAGACCGCGGCGAAGTCGTTCCCGGCCACCTCGCGGCGCACCCGCTCCCAGTCCACCTGCTCCCGCATGGCGCGGGCGACCGGGATGATCCGGCCGAAGTCGCAGTAGTGCTCCTCGAGGGCGAGCAGCTTGGTGACGACGATGTCCGTCGCCTCGAGCACCGGCATCTGCACCGACAGCACCGACAACGTCTCGGCGCGGTCGATGAGCTCGTTCTCGACCGGGTGGCCGCAGGTCCGCCAGATGACGTCGACGAAGGACCGCTCGCCGACGACCTTGGTGAGCCAGTCCTCGGCCGGGGGGACGACGTTCAGCCCCGCGTCGCCCAGCGCCTTCGTGGCCCGCTCCGCGTCCTCCTCGGCCACCAGGAAGTCGGCGTCGTGGTCGGGTTCGGGCGCACCGCGGACCCAGGCCGCGTAGCCACCGCACAGGGCGAAGGGCACTCCTTCCTGCTTGAGCGCGACGGCCGTTCGCTTGAGAAGGTCGCGGATCTCGTCCCGCTCCGATGGCTCCACGAACACCTGCTACCCCCGGCGGCTCGGCGGACGAACCTCGGGCGGTAGATCGCGTCCGGTCGGGGCACAGGAGGCGACGTGCGCATCGCGACCTTCAACATCCTGCACGGGCGCTCGCTGGACGACGGGCTGGTCGACTGCGACCGGCTCGCCGACGCGGTCAAGCAGATCGACGCCGACGTCCTCGGGCTGCAGGAGGTCGACCGCGACCAGCCGCGCTCCATGAACGCCGACCTCACCGCGGTGGCCGCCGAGGCGATGGGCGCCGTCGACTCGCAGTTCGTCGCGGCGCTGTCCGGGACGCCGGGCGGCACCTGGATGGCCGCGACCGGCGACGAGCAGCCCGGCTCGGCCAGCTACGGCATCGCGCTGCTGTCCCGCCTCCCGGTGGTGTCCTGGCGGGTGGTGCGGCTGCCGGCGCTGCGGGCGCGCGTGCCGATGTGGTTCAAGGGACGACGGCGGCCGATCATCGTCAGCGACGAGCCCCGGGTGGCGGTGGCCGCGGTGCTGGAGGGCCCCGACGGGCAGTTCACCGTGGCCAACACCCACCTGTCGTTCATGCCGGCCTGGAACGCGCTGCAGCTGCGCCGGCTGGTGCGCTCCCTCGCCGGCACGATCGAGCCGCTCGTGGTGATGGGCGACCTCAACATGGAGCCACGGCAGGCGACCCGGATCAGCGGCCTGCGATCGATCGCGGCTGCGGACACCTTCCCGCTCGACGAACCGCGCCGGCAGCTCGACCACGTGCTCGTCCGCGGACGGCTGCGGGCCACCGGCCCCGCCACCGCCCTGCGCCTGCCGCTGTCGGACCACCGCGCCCTCGTCGTCCCCGCGGCGGCCTCCTGAGCTGCGCCGACGCGCGCCCCGGGAGATCATGACCCGCATGGCGCGATGGTTCAGCCTGGCAGCCGCCGCGGTCCGCCTCGTCGGCGCGATCGTCGGCGCGGTGATCCTCGTCTACGCGGTCTTCGTGCTGTTCGAGGCGAACCCGGGCAACCCGCTGGTGGAGTTCACGCGGTCCTGGCGGGAGAACCTCGGCTGGTTCACCCTCGGCCTGTTCTCGACGGACACCCCGAAGATCGGCGAGGCGATCAACGCCGCGCTGGCCGCGCTGATCTACGTCGTCCTCGGCAGCCTGGTCTCGAAGCTGATCGTGCGCCTGTCCCCCGCCCCGAGGGCCACGACCCGGTCCTGACGCGCTTCATCGCGATGAAGCACGCGTGCTTCATCGCGATAAAGCGCCCTTCAGGCGTTCCGGACGGCGGCGGCGGACTGCAGGCCCAGCTCGTCCACCGACACCTGGCGCATCTCGACCTTGCGGATCTTGCCGGTGACCGTCATCGGGAACTCGTCGACGATCTTGACGTACCGCGGGATCTTGTAGTGGGCCAGCTTGCCGGTGCAGAACTCGCGCAGGCTCTCGGCGGTGAGCGGCTCGGCGCCCGGCCGCAGCCGCACCCAGGCCATGAGCTCCTCGCCGAAGCGCTCGTCGGGGACGCCGATGACCTGCGCGTCGACGATGTCGGGGTGGGTGTAGAGGAACTCCTCGATCTCCCGCGGGTACACGTTCTCCCCGCCGCGGATGACCATGTCCTTGATCCGGCCGACGATGTTCAGGTAGCCCTCGGCGTCCATGACCGCGAGGTCGCCGGTGTGCATCCAGCGCGCCCGGTCGATGACCTCGGCGGTCTTCTCGGGCTCGTTCCAGTAGCCGAGCATCACCGAGTAGCCGCGGGTGCAGAACTCGCCGGTCTCCCCGCGCGGGACGGTCAGCCCGGTCTCCGGGTCGACGACCTTCACCTCCAGGTGCGGGTGCACCCGCCCGACGGTCGAGGTGCGCCGGTCGAGGTCGTCGTCCGCCCCGGTCTGCGTGGAGACCGGCGACGTCTCGGTCATCCCGTAGCAGATGGTCACCTCCTCCATGTGCATCTCGGCGACCACCCGCTTCATCACCTCCACCGGGCACGGCGAGCCGGCCATGATCCCGGTCCGCAGCGACGAGAGGTCGTAGTCGCCGAAGGTGGGCAGGCCCAGCTCGGCGATGAACATCGTGGGGACGCCGTACAGCGAGGTGCACCGCTCGTCCTGCACCGCCTGCAGGGTCGCGGCCGGGTCGAAGCCGGGCGCCGGGATGACCGCGGTGGCCCCGTGCGAGGTGCACGCGAGGTTGCCCATGCCCATGCCGAAGCAGTGGTAGTAGGGCACCGGGATGCAGACCCGGTCGGCCTCGGTGTAGCCGCAGCCCTCACCCACGAAGAAGCCGTTGTTGAGCAGGTTGTGGTGCGTGAGCGTGGCGCCCTTCGGGAAGCCCGTCGTCCCCGAGGTGTACTGGATGTTGATCGGGTCGTCGGCCGACAGTTGCGTCTCGCGCTTGACCAGCAGCCCACGGTCGCCGGTGCGGCCGAGGGCCATCATCCGTTCCCACTCGGGGTCGCCGATGAAGAGCACCTCGCGCAGCTCCGGGCAGTCGCCGCGGACCTCGGCCACCATCGCGCGGTAGTTGCTGGTTTTGAACGACGGCGCGCTGACCAGCACCGAGATGCCCGCCTGCTTGAGCACGTAGGCCAGCTCGTGCGTGCGGTAGGCCGGGTTGATGTTGACCAGGATCGCGCCGAGCTTGGCCGTGCCGTACTGCACGAACGCCCACTCCGCGCAGTTGGGCGCCCAGATGCCCACCCGGTCACCCTTGTGCACGCCGAGGGCGTCCAGGCCGAGGGCACAGGCGTCGACCTCGTCGATCAGCTGCGGATACGTCCAGCGCCGCCCGGTGGCGCACTCGACCAGCGCCTCGTGGTCCCCCACCCGCGCTGCCGTCCGGTCCAGGTTGGCCCCGATCGTGTCCCCGAGCAGGGGAACCGTGGAGGTCCCGCTCGAGTAGGACGGCAACGCGGGTGCGGTCATGGTTACTCCCCTGCCATCAGTCCGGCGCGGTTGGGCTTGTCGGTCGGGTGCGCGTAGCGAAGCCGGTCGACCGGGATCGGAAAGGCGTGGTCCTCGCCGAACGGGGACAGCGGCCCCGCCGGCTCCGCGGTGAACTCGCTGACCGGCGGCCCGCCGGCCTCGTTGCGGCCCCAGGTGGGCTCGACCAGGTGCGGGTTCTTCGCCTTCTTCGCCATGTCGCCTCCGTGTGTCCGGCGCACCGAGCCGGTGCGCGCTCGGACACCATCTTCCCGCGCAGCGCACCACAACTGCAGGAGGACCGGTAGTCCCCTGCAACGTGGGTGTCACCTTCGGCGCGGAACCGTCCGGGCGCCGACCAGCGTGCCCAGTCCGTCGGCGGTGAGCACCCACTGGGTGCGGCCCACCGGCGCGGCGAGGATCTCCGCGCCGTCGAGCCGCTGGATCGCGCGGGTCCGCCAGATCGCGGTGCTCAGCAGCCGCAGCCGGACCTGTTCGTCGTCCGGGTCGAGCTCGTCGTAGCCCTCGGGCTCGAAGGCGACGATCGCCGGACCGGCGATGCGCAGCCGGCCGGTCCGCCAGGTCGTGCCGGTCAGCGCCCGCCGCCAGCGGGTGGTGCGCACCAGCGCGCCGGTCCCGGCGATCATCGCCGCGATCCCGAACAGGACGAGCGCGAGAACGGCGAACCCGAGGATCGAGTAGCTGCGGCCGGTGTTGTGCGCGACGGCGACGGTCGCGGTGCCGAGCACGACGCCGAGGACGACGGCCATGACGCCGCCGCCCAGCCACCGCAGGGCGCCGGCCTGGTGGGCGGCCAGCGCCGACGCGGTCTGCGGGTCCTCCGCGGCCGATCGCACCCCTCCATGCTGGCGCACGTCCGGGCGGCCCGGGGCGGCGCGGGGGACGACGACGTAGCGTGGACCGGATGTCCGCCGACGGCCCCGCCACGCTCGCCGCCTGGCTGCGCACCCGCAGCGACGAGCAGCTCTCGGCGCTGCTGGCCGCACGGCCCGACGTGGCCCGCCCCGCGCCGAGCGACGTCGTGGCGCTGGCCAGCCGCCTCGCCGTCCCCGTGTCGGTCGACCGCGCGCTCGACGAGCTGGACGCCGCCACGCTGCAGGTGCTCGACGTCGTCCTGCTGGCGCCCACCGACGGCGTGCCCGCCGACGAGCTGCCGGCCCGGCTGCCGGAGGTGCCCGACGACGTCCTCGAGGCGGCGGTGACGCGACTGACCGACGGCGCGCTGCTCTGGGGGGACGACGTCCTGCGGGCACCCGAGCCGGTGCGCCGCGCCGTCCGCTACCCGGCCGGGCTGGGCCGGCCCGCGACCGAGATGCGCCTGGTGCTGCCCGCGGACCTGCCGAAGGCGCTCGGCGAGCTGCCGGCCGACGAGCGGGCGGTGCTCGAGCGGCTGGCCGGCGACCGCCCGGTCGGCCACCTGCCGGACAGCCCCGGCAACGGGCAGGCGACCCCGGCCCGGCGGCTGCTGCAGCGCGGGCTGCTGGCCCGCATCGACGCCCTCAACGTCGAGCTGCCGCGGGAGATCGGCCTGGCCCTGCGCGGCCCGCGGCCGTACGGACCGCCGCGGCTGCGCCCGGAGCCGGCCGTCGTCACCCGCGACCCCGCGGTGGTCGACCGGTCGGCCGCCGGTGCGGCCCTGGAGACGATCGGCCGCATCGGTGAGCTGCTCACCGCCCTCGAGGAGGAGCCGGCCGGGCTGCTGCGCAGCGGCGGGCTCGGGGTCCGCGACCAGAAGCGGCTGGCCCGGACGCTGAAGGTCAGCGAGCCCGACGCGGGCTGGCTGCTGGAGCTGGCGCACGTCGCCGGGCTGCTCGACGTCGGCGGACCGCACCGCGACGAGTGGCTGCCCACCCGCGGCTACGACCTGTGGCGTGAGCTGGACCTGCCGGCCCGCTGGGCGGCACTGGCCGCCGGCTGGCTGACCAGCATCCGGCTGCCGTCGCTGGTCGGGCAGCGGGACATGGCCGGCAAGGCGGTCAACGCGCTCTCCCCCGACCTGGTGCGGCACACCGCCCCCGCGATCCGCCGTCCGACCCTGGCCGTCCTGGCCGAGTACCCGCCCGGGTCGGGGCTGGCGCCGGAGGACCTGGTGGAGCTGCTGCGCTGGCGGACCCCGCGGCGCGGCGACCGGCTGGCCCCGGTGCCCGACATGCTCACCGAGGCGGCCCGGCTGGGCGTCGTCGTGGGCGGCGTGCTCTCCACCGCCGGCCGCGGGCTGCTCAGCGACGGGGAGGACGGCGCGGCCGACGGCATGCGCGGCCGGCTGCCCGACCCGGTCGACCACGTGCTGGCCCAGCCGGACCTGTCCCTGGTCGCGCCCGGGCCGCTGGTGGCCGACCTCGCCGACACCCTCTCCGTGGTCGCCGACGTGGAGTCCTCCGGCGGCGCGACGGTGTTCCGGGTCTCGGAGTCGAGCGTGCGCCGGGCGCTGGACGCCGGGTGGTCGGCCGGCGACCTGCACGAGTTCTTCGCCCGCGCCTCGCGGACGCCGGTGCCGCAGTCTCTGGACTACCTCATCGACGACGTCGCCCGCCAGCACGGCCGGCTGCGGGTGGGCGCGATCGAGTGCTACGTGCGCTCCGACGACACGGGGCTGCTGTCGCAGGTGCTCAACGACCGGCGGACGGCGGCGGCCGAGCTGCGCCGCCTCGCGCCGGGGGTGCTGATCAGCCCGCTCGGCGCCGACGAGGTGCTGACGGTGCTGCGCGAGGCGGGCTACGCGCCGGCCGGGGAGTCCCCGGGTGGCGCCGTCCTGACCCGGCCCCCGGGCCGGCCGCGCGCGGCGGGCCGGCGCACCGGCACGGAGGCGCTCGCCGTCGGCCGCCCGCTGACGCCGGACGAACTGGCCACCACCGTGCGGGAGATCCGGGCCGGCGACGCCGCCCTGTCGGCCCGGCGCAGCGAGGCGGTGCGGCAGGTGCCCGGCGTGACCACGGCCGGCACCCTCGAACTGCTCTCCCGGGCCGTCCGCGAGGGCCGGCCGGTGTGGCTGGGCTACGTCGACGCGCAGGGCAGCGGCAGCCAGCGGGTGATCCGGCCGGTGTCGCTGGCCGGCGGCTTCCTGCAGGGGTTCGACGAGCGGCGCGGCGAGGCCCGCACCTTCGCCGTCCACCGGATCACCTCGGTGGCCCTGGTGGACGAGGACGCCTGAACTCCGCTACGGATCCAGGCGGCGGACCCGCCACACCACGCCGAGCGCGGGGTCGCCCGTCGGGCTCGGTTCGATGCGCTCCACGGGGAAGCCCTCGCGCTCGTAGAACGCGCCCGCGCGTTCGTTGGCGGCGAAGTGCTCGACGTAGAGCCGATCGACGTCCGCGGGGAGCTGGCCGATGAGGGCATCGAGCAGTCGCGGGCCCAGTCGTCGGCCGCGGTGCCGCGGGTGGAGGTAGAGCTTCCAGACCACGTGGTCGGGCCCGTAGTGGCCGCGCTGTCCCACGCCGACCACCTGCCCGTCGACCTCGGCGACCACCACCAGGCCTTCGGCCACCGCCGCGCCGACGTGGTCCTCGTTCCACCAGGTGCGGACCTGTGCCTCCGCGGCCGCCGCGCCGATCAGCGGCGCGTAGTGCGGCCCGACGTGCGCCTCGCCGAACCGGCAGATGGCCGCGACGTCGTCGTCCTCGGCGTCCCGCACGACCGGTTCGACTCCCGACGCCATCACACGCTCCCTCGGCGACCTCGGCCGATCTCTGACCAGCGCCTCATCGGGTCAGCAGCACCGCCAGGGCGACCAGCCCGAGGACCACGATCGCCGAGCGGAGGACCGCGGGCGGCAGGCGCCGGCCGAACCGGGCGCCGGTGTAGCCGCCCAGGATCGCGCCGCCCGCGACCAGCGCGGCCGCCTGCCAGTCCACGCGGTCGGTCGCCACCAGCACGTACGCGGCGGCGGCGACCGCGTTCACCGCGGTGGTCAGCACGTTCTTCACGGCGTTGAGCCGCTGCAGGGACTCCCGCAGGAGCAGGCCGAAGATGCCGATCTGCAGCACGCCCTGGCTGGCGGCGAAGTAGCCGCCGTACGTGCCGGTCGCGTAGGCCCCGGCCAGCAGGGCGGCCAGCCGGCCGGGACCGATCCTGGGCTCGCCGCCGTCGTCGCCGGCCCCCCGGCGCCGCGCCAGCGCCCGCTGCACCGCCGGCTGGACGGCGACCAGCACCACCGCCAGGCCGACGAGCACCGGCACGATCGCCTCGAAGGCCGACGCCGGGAGGTGCAGGAGGAGGAACGCGCCGGTCAGCGCCCCGAGCACCGACGCGGGCAGGAGCCGGACCAGCAGGCGCCGCTGCCCGCGGAGCTCGCGGCGGTAGCCGATCGCCCCGGTCAGGTTGCCCGGCACGAGGCCGAGCGAGTTGCTGACGGTCGCGGTCACCGGCGGCAGGCCCACGGCCAGCAGCACCGGGAAGGTGACCAGGGTGCCCGAGCCGACGACGGCGTTGATCCCGCCGGCGGCGAACCCGGCCGCCGCCACCGCCACCATCTGCCAGCCGGTCATGCGTCCATCGCGAAGCAGCCTCGCACAGCAGCCCGCCTCGTCTTCCGACCGCACCGACCTGCTCGTGGACTGCCCGGCATGCGGCTGACCGTCCGAGGCCGGGACGCTCGTTCGCCCACCCTCTCCGTGGTGGCCGACGTGGAGCTCGGCCGCGAGCCGCGAGACGGCGCACCGGCTCCGAGGCGCTCGCCGTCGGCCGCCCGCTGACGCCGGACGAGCTGGCCGGCGGCTTCCTGCAGGGGTTCGACGAGCGGCGCGGCGAGGGCCGCAGCTTCGCCGTCCACCGGACCACCTCGGTCGCCCTCGTCGACGAAGACGACGAGCTGCCGGCGGGCCACCACGGCTGTCAGCGCGGCCGGGCCGGCCACGCCGAGGATCGCCGTGCGCGGCTGGCCGGCAACGCGGCGCCGTCACGGCCGTCGGGCTGGACTGGGCCGACGACCCGGTCGTGCTGCTCGCCCCCAACGACCCGGCCGAGGCGGAGCGGTCGCTCGGCCGGTTCCCGGCGGACACCGCCACCCTGCTCGTGCTACGGGCGACCACCCGGATCGTTCCGGATGAGCTCGCCGTCACGGGCTGGGATGACGGGCCCTCGGGGCTCCAAGCGCATGAGGATCCGCGGGAACCCGCCCGCGACGGCGTCGGTGTCGGCCGCCTTGGTGAACCCGGCCTTCTCGAACAAGCTCCGGGTACCGACGAAGGCCATGGTCAGGTCGACCTTCCTGCCCTGGTCGTCGACCGGGTAGCCCTCCACGGCCGGGGCGCCGTTGGAGGCGGCGTAGCCGGCCGCTCCCCGGACCAGCTCGTGCGCGATGCCCCGGCCACGGTGACCCGGGCGCACGCGGACGCACCAGATCGACCACACGGGCAGGTCGTCGACGTGCGGGATCTTCGTCGAGCGCTCGAACGGCAGCTCCGACCGCGGCGCGACCGCCGCCCAGCCGACCACCTCGCCGTCGTCGTACCCGAGCACGCCGGGCGCCACCGGCCGGCAGGTGAGCTCGCGGACGTACTCGCCGCGCGCCGGCCCGACGAGTGCGCGGTTCGTCCGCGACTCGATCCCGATGGCCACCGGGGCAAGGTAGCGGAGGTCTCGGAACGGCTCCGATGAGAACCGCGGTCGGGCATCGTCTCCTCCACGACACCGTTTCCGGCAAGCGAGGAGCACCCACAGTGGGAGCCATCAAGGTGCACGAGTTCACCACCGTCGACGGGGTGGTCGACGTCCCGATGTGGACGGCCGACTACGGGTTCCCCGACGACCTGTCGGCCTCGATCGGTGCACTCACCGGCTCGTCGAAGGGCATCCTGCTCGGCCGCCGCACCTTCGAGATGTTCGCGCCGGCCTGGTCGACCCGGACCGTGGAGGACGACCCGGGCGCGTCCTTCTTCAACGACACCACGAAGTACGTGGTGTCCTCCACGCTGTCCGACGCCGAGGGCGTCTGGCGGAACTCGACAGTGGTCGGCTACGACGTCGACCGCCTGCGGGCGCTCAAGGACGAGGCCGGGGACCTGTACGTGAGCGGCAGTGCCACGCTGGTGCGGTCGCTGGTCGCCGACGGGCTGCTCGACGAGCTGCATCTGTACGTCTACCCCGTGGCGGTCGGGTCGGGGATCCGACTGTTCCCGGACGTCGGTCCGAAGACTCCGCTATCCCTGCTGGAGGTCGACCGGCTGAGCAACGGCGTGGCGCACCTGGTCTACGGTCCGGCGGCGTGAGCGACCCCTTCTCCGCCTTCCGGTCGGCCGTCGAGGCCGGCGAGATCGACGCCGCCGTCGCGCTGTTCGCCGAGGACGTCGTCTTCCACTCGCCCGTGGTGCACCCGCCCTATGTCGGGCGCGAGCCGTTGCGCGCCATCCTGCGCGCGGTCACCACGGTGTTCGAGGACTTCCGATACACCGCCTCGTACGGCGGGGACGACGGACACGTCCTGCGGTTCACCGCGCGGGTGGGCGAGCGGGATCTGGAGGGCGTGGACATCCTGCGGGCCTCCGACGGGGTGCTCACCGAGCTCACGGTGATGGTGCGGCCGTACTCCGCCGCTACCGCCCTGCGGGAACGCATGGCCGCCCTGCTGCAGTAGCGGCGCGGGCGGAAGGACCTGTCCGCGGGCGGCGTTACCTTGGGTGATCCGGCGCTCCCCTGCGCCCTCCCCCTTCCGGTCTGCCCCAGAGAGGCTTGCGCGTGTCAGACGGCCCGCTGATCGTCCAGTCGGACAAGACCCTGCTGCTCGAGGTCGACCACCCGCTGGCCCGCGAGTGCCGGGCGGCGATCGCCCCGTTCGCGGAGCTGGAGCGCTCCCCCGAGCACGTTCACACGTACCGGGTGACGCCGCTGGCGCTGTGGAACGCCCGCGCCGCCGGGCACGACGCCGAGCAGGTGGTCGACGCCCTCGTGCGCTACTCCCGCTACCCGGTGCCGCACGCGCTGCTGGTCGACGTCGCCGACACGATGGACCGCTTCGGCCGGCTCAGCCTGGCCAACAACCCGGTGCACGGCCTGGTGCTCACCACGTCCGACCGGGCGGTGCTGGAGGAGGTCATCCGCTCCAAGCGGGTCGCGCCGATGCTCGGGGTGCGCATCGACGAGGACACCGTCGTCGTCCACCCCTCGGAGCGCGGGCGGCTGAAGCAGGCGCTGCTGAAGATCGGCTGGCCGGCCGAGGACCTCGCCGGCTACGTCGACGGGCAGGCGCACCCGATCGAGCTGGACCAGACCGGCTGGCACCTGCGCGACTACCAGCAGGAGGCGGTCGAGGGCTTCTGGTCCGGCGGCTCCGGCGTCGTCGTCCTGCCGTGCGGTGCGGGCAAGACGCTGGTCGGCGCGGCGGCGATGGCCGAGGCGAAGGCGACCACGCTGATCCTGGTGACCAACACCGTCGCCGGCCGGCAGTGGAAGCGCGAGCTGATCGCCCGGACCTCGCTGACCGAGGAGGAGATCGGCGAGTACTCCGGCGAGCGCAAGGAGATCCGCCCGGTCACCATCGCGACCTACCAGGTGATGACCACCCGCCGGAAGGGCGAGTACCGGCACCTGGACCTGTTCGACGCGCAGGACTGGGGCCTGATCGTCTACGACGAGGTGCACCTGCTTCCGGCGCCGATCTTCCGGCTGACCGCCGACCTGCAGTCCCGGCGCCGGCTCGGGCTCACCGCCACCCTGGTGCGCGAGGACGGCCGCGAGGACGACGTCTTCTCCCTCATCGGGCCCAAGCGCTACGACGCGCCGTGGAAGGACATCGAGTCGCAGGGCTACATCGCCCCGGCCGAGTGCATCGAGGTCCGGGTCAGCCTGGACGACGACGAGCGGATGACCTACGCCGTCGCCGAGCCCGAGGAGCGCTACCGGATCGCGGCCACCGCGACGTCGAAGATGCCGGTGATCCGCCGGATCCTCGACCGCCACCCCGAGGAGCAGAAGCTGGTCATCGGCGCCTACCTCGACCAGCTCGAGGAGCTGGGCACCGCCCTCGACTGCCCGGTGATCCAGGGCTCGACCACCAACCGCGAGCGGGAGAAGCTGTTCGACCTTTTCCGCTCGGGCGAGCTGCGCACGCTGGTGGTGTCGAAGGTGGCGAACTTCTCGATCGACCTGCCGGAGGCGGCCGTCGCCGTCCAGGTGTCGGGGACGTTCGGCTCGCGCCAGGAGGAGGCGCAGCGGCTGGGCCGGGTGCTGCGGCCCAAGGCCGACGGCCGGCAGGCGCACTTCTACACCGTGGTCAGCCGCGACACCCTCGACGCCGAGTACGCCGCCCACCGGCAGCGCTTCCTCGCCGAGCAGGGCTACGCGTACACGATCGTCGACGCCGCCGACCTGGCCGGCCTGGGCGAGGTCAACGGCCCCGACTGGACCGACGAGCCCGCCGACTGAGCGGTCCCCGCGACGCTCGTGCGCTGCTTGCTGCGGTCAGCAGCGCACGAGCGTGCCGGGTGGGGACGGCGAGACCGGCGGGGCGTGACGGGGCGGTCCGGCACGGACGTGGGAATTGCCACACGCATTCGTCCGGGCTGAGGAAAACCGCAGGTCACGAGCGTGACCGAACGTCCCCATAGCCGACCCGGGCATGGCACGCCCGACCGCGGGCGGTTGGGCGTGTTGCTCCGGCGCCCCGCAGAATGGCTCCCGTCATGGGGAGTGCAGCACGAGCGGAGGCCTTCGGCCCGCAGACCACCAGCCGACCGCTCCGGGCCTGGCAGCAGGCCGCGCTCGAGCAGTACGAGGAGCACTCCCCCAAGGACTTCCTGGTCACCGCGACCCCGGGCGCCGGCAAGACGACGTTCGCGCTCACCCTGGCCGCCCGGCTGCTCTCCCGGCGCGAGGTCGCCCGGGTGATCGTGGTCTGCCCCACCGACCACCTGCGGCTGCAGTGGGCCGAGGCCGCCGACCGGATGGGCATCGTCCTCGACCCCAACCTCACCAACGCCGTCGGCCCGGTACGCGCCGGCACCCAGGGTTACGTGACCACCTACGCGCAGGTCGCCGGCAAGCCGATGCTGCACGCCGCGCGCGCCACCGCGGTCAAGACGCTGGTGATCCTCGACGAGGTGCACCACGCGGGTGACGGTCTGTCCTGGGGTGAGGCGGTCGAGGAGGCCTACGGCTTCGCCGCGCGCCGGCTGTGTCTGACCGGGACGCCGTTCCGCACGAAGCCCGACGAGCGCATCCCCTTCGTCCGCTACGAGGAGGACACCTTCGAGGGCGACGACGGCGAGGGCGGCGTCGGGCTGGTCAGCCGCGCCGACTACACCTACGGCTACAAGGAGGCGCTGGCCGACAACGTCGTCCGCCCGGTCGTCTTCGCCGCCTACACCGGCACCTCGCGCTGGCGGAACTCCGCCGGTGAGGTGGTCGCCGCCTCGCTCTCGGAGGCCGGCACCCGCTCGGTGGAGATGGCCGCCTGGCGAACGGCGCTGGACCCCAAGGGCCAGTGGGTGGCGCACGTGATCGCGGCGATGGACGACCGGATCACCCACCTGCGCGAGAACGGCATGCCCGACGCCGCCGGGCTGATCCTGGCCAGTGACCAGGACGACGCCCGCGCCTACGCGCGCATCGCCAAGCGGATCACCGGCAAGCCGCCGGAGCTGATCCTCTCCGACGACCCCAAGGCGTCGAAGAAGATCGAGCGGTTCGCCACCGGCTCGGCACGGATCGCGGTCTGCGTGCGCATGATCTCCGAGGGCGTCGACGTCCCGCGGGCCGCCGTCCTGGCCTGGATGACCTCCTACCGGACGCCGCTGTTCTTCGCGCAGGCCGTCGGCCGCGTCGTCCGCTCCCGGGCGGCGCACGAGACGGCGACGGTCTTCCTGCCGGCCGTCCGGCCGCTGTTGTCGCTGGCCGCCTCCATGGAGGAGCAGCGCAACCACGTCATGCCGCCGCCCAGGAGCCAGCCGGAGGAGGAGCTGGAGGCGCTGGACCTGCCGCCGCGGGAGCCGAAGGAGGGCGGCGCCAAGGAGTGGGAGGCCCTCGAGGCCGACGCCCGCTTCGCCCACGTGCTGCACAGCGGGACCGCGCACACCGGCGACGGCGCGGCCGTCGCACCGCTGGTGGCCGAGGAGGAGGAGTTCCTCGGCATCCCCGGCCTGCTCACGCCGGAGCAGACCGCATCCCTGCTGGCCAAGCGGGACGACGAGCTGCGGCTGCGGGTCGAGGCCGCCCGCCGGCTCGCCGACGACGACAACTTCATGATCGTCGAGGACCACCCGGAGGAGGACGACGCCGGCCGGTCCTGGCGGGACGCCGCCGAGCTGCGCCGGGAGATCAACCGGCTGGTGAGCCGGGTGTCGGCGAAGACGTCGACCCCGCACGCGGTGGTGCACACGCAACTGCGCCAGTCGGTGCCCGGGCCGCCGTCGGCCTCCGCGTCGGTCGACGTGCTGCGCGCCCGCCGCGAACGCCTCCGCACCATGTTGTGACCGGTGCTTGTGCTCTGCCCGGCATGCTGGGCAGAGCACAAGCACCCCCGGCAGACAGGGGCCACCCGGAGCGGCAGAACCAGGGACGGATCCGGGCGTTCCCCGATGCCGCGAGGCCGCCGCAACGACGACGCTTCTGGTCATGACAGCGATCCCCCCGGCCGTGGACCACCAGCCGACCGCCGAGCAGCCCCCGCCCGCCCCGACCCCGCGCCCGCAGCTGCGCCGCAGCAGCTCCGAGAAGATGCTCGGCGGTGTCTGCGGCGGCCTGGCCGAGTACAGCGGCGTCGACCCGCTGCTGTGGCGGGTCGGCTTCATCGGCCTCACCGTCGCCGGAGGCGCCGGCATCCTGATCTACCTGCTCCTGTGGGTGCTCATGCCGAGCGGACCCGCGGGCCCCGACGACCGCACCAACGTGCTCGACGAGTGGGTCGCGCGCCTGCACGACAAGCTCACCGGCAACCGGACGACGCCCGGCCGCTGAGCCCCGGCGGCCGGCTCAGGCCGGCGGCAGCAGCCCGCGCTGCGCGGCGATGGCCACCGCCTCGGTGCGGCCGCCGGCGTCGAGCTTGGCCAGGATGTTGCTCACGTGCACGCTGGCGGTCTTCTCGCTGATGAACAGCGCGGCGCCGATCTGGCGGTTGGTGCGCCCCTGCGCCAGCAGCGCCAGCACCTCGGCCTCCCGCGGCGTGAAGACCGCCGCCGGATCGACGGCGCGGCCGGCACCGGGCAGCCCCAGCTCCAGCCGGCCGCGGCGGGCGAGCCCCTCGACGCCCGAGCGGAGCGGGGCCGCCCCCAGCCGGACGGCGACCTCGTGCGCGGCCCGGAGCTCGGCCCCGGCGGCCTCGCGGTCGTCGGCGCCGAGCAGCGCCTCGGCCAGCCGCCAGCGTGAGCGGGCCTCCTCGTAGACGTGGCCGAGCCCGGCGAAGGCGTCGACCACCGCCTGCCACGCCTCGACCCCCGGCTTCCCGGTCAGCCGGGCCTCCTCCGCGGCGACCCGGAGCTGCCACGCCCGGCCCTCCGGCCCCACCAGGAAGCCGGCGGCGGTGTATGCGTCCACGGCCTCGGCGGCCAGGGCGCCCAGCCGTTCCCCGTCGGCCACCCGGCGATCGGCCGCGGCGGTGTCGCGGACCAGCCGGGCCGCCGCGGCGGCGTCGGCCGCGGCACCGAGCGCCATCGCGACCAGTCGGACGGCGGCCATCCGGTCGACCTTCCACAGCTCGGCCAGCCGCAGCACCGCCTCCTCGGTTCGCCGCACCGCCGTCTCGGCGTCCCCGGCCCACCCGGCGAGGTCGATCTCGGCAGCGGCCAGCGAGATCATCAGCATGACCTGGGTGCCGAGCCGCCCGCTCAGTGTCCGGGCCCACGCGATCCGGGCCTCGGTCGCGGGATCGCCCCGGCCGACCTGCACGAGCAGCCCGGCGGCGCGCACGTGGGCCGCCATCTCCGGCACGCGGGCCAGCTGGTCGGCGGCGGCCAGGCTGAGGTCCCAGTCGCCCGTCATGTAGCCGGCCACGACCTGCAGGTGCCGCAGCTCGGCGGCGTAGAACGACCACTCGACCCCGACGGCGCAGGCCCGCTCCACGGCCGCGGTGCTGCGCCGCAGGGTGTCGGCCAGGTCGCCGCCCTCGTAGGCGACGATCGCCTGGTTGAACAGCACCCGCATCTCGACGTCGAGGTCACCGGACCTTCGGGCGCGGGTCAGCGCCTCGGCGAGGCGGGCCTGCACCGCCGCGTAGTCGGCCTCGTCGCGGAAGCGCACCACCGACACCGCGGTGTCGGCCCACGCGCTGTCCAGGCCGAGGGCGTCGGCGGCCGCCAGCGCCTCCTCCGCGGCGGCGTCGGCCTCCGGCCCGCGGTCGACGTAGTAGGCGGCCCGGGCGTGCGTCGCGGCGGCCCAGGTCCGCTCCGGGCTGGGCGGCTCGGCGGGGACGAGCGCCATGGCCGCACTGCTCTCGCGGTAGGCGCCGGTGTGGTCGTCGACCCAGATCAGCGCCTGGGCGAACGTGTAGTGCACCCGCGCGCGGACCAGCGGGTCGCCGTCAGGGCCGAGCGTGTCGCGCGCGGCACGCAGGAGCGCGATGCCGCGGCTCAGGTCGCCGCCGGCCCGCGCCGCGGCGGCGGTCTCGATCAGCAGCGCGATCTGGCTCCGCCCGGCGCGCTCGGCGGCGTCCGGGACGGCGGACCAGAGGGCCAGCGCCGCCTCCAGCTGCTGCAGCTGCTCGGCCGGCGCCCCGGCCCGCTGCGCCTCTGCCGCCGCTTCCAGCGAGGCGGTCAGGGCGCCGGGCAGGTCGTTGCTCTCGCGGGCGTGGTGGGCACGCTCGGCCGCGGTGCCGGCGGACGGGTTCGCGGTCAGGTAGGCGGCCACGGCCGCGTGCAGCCGCACCCGTTCGCCGGGCAGCAGGTCGGCGAGCACGGCCTCGCGCAGCAGCGCGTGCCGGAAGCGGTAGCGGCCGCCGTCGGAGACCACGAGCAGGTGGTGGTGCACCGCCTCGGCCAGCGCGCCCTCCAGCTCGCCGGTGCCCAGCCCGCTGACGGCGGCCACGAGCTCGTGCCGCACCCGCCGGCCGGCCACCGCGGCGACCCGCAGCACCTGCTGCGCGGCCGGGCTGAGCAGCTCGACCCGGGCCAGCAGGACGTCGGTCAGGCCGAGGGGCAGGGTCTCCCCCTCCAGCCCCGCGGCCAGCAGCTCCTCGGCGTAGAACGCATTGCCCTCGGCGCGCGCGACGACGTCGTCGACGGCCGCCGAGTCGGCGCAGCCGGCCTCCGCGGCCAGCCGGCGCACGAGCTCCTCGACCGCCCCGTCGGGCAGCGGGGCGAGCTCCAGCCGCTCCACGCCGGGCAGCCGGACCAGCTCGGCCAGCAGCGGGCGCAGGGGGTGCCGGCGGTGCAGGTCGTCGGAGCGGTAGGAGGCGACGATCGCCACCCGCTCGTCGACCAGTCGGGCGAGCAGGTAGCGGAGCAGGTCGCGGCTGGACCGGTCGGCCCAGTGCAGGTCCTCCAGGACGACGAGCAGCGGGGCCGCCGCGGCCAGCTCCCCGAGGAGCGCCGCGACCGACTCGAACAGCTGCAGCCGGCCGTCGTCGACCGCCGGGCGCAGGCTGCGGTGCGGGATGCCGCGCCCGAAGTCCCCCGCGTCGGCGGACTCGGCGGAGACCACGCCCGGCCGGCCGGCCAGCAGGTCGGTCGGCGCGGGCAGGCCGGACGCCGCCGGCGCGAGCTCGGGGTCGGCGGCGACCGGCCGCAGCAGGTCGACGAACGGCAGGTAGGGCAGGCCGACGTCGCCCAGGTCCACGCAGTGCCCGGTGAGGACGCGGACGCCCCGCTCACCGGCGCGGGCGGCCAGCTCGTCGAGCAGCCGGGTCTTGCCGACACCGGCGTCGCCGGCCAGCAGGACGGCGGAGGGACGCCCGGCCGCGGCCCGGTCGACGTGCGCCAGCAGGTGGTCGAGCTCCTCGGCCCGGCCCACCAGAGGTCCGTCGTCCCATCGCGGCACGTCGAAGATCGTGGCACGACCTGCCGACAGGACGAGCCCCGCCAGGGGCTCGGCGACGGCGGTCAGAGCGACGGCCGGCGGCGAGGCAGCCAGCGGCGGCCGCGAGGTCGGCTGCCCGCCGCCTGGAGCAGCTCGCGGCGGTAGGCGAGTTCCGCCTCGAGGGCCGGGTTGCTGTAGTTCGACATCGTCTTCTCCTTCTCCGCTTCGGACGAGGAGAAGATTCGTGCTGAGGGGTGGCCCCCGGCATCGGTCGACCGGGCAGTCCTCGGCGACGCGGACCGGCTGAGTGCGCCTAAGGGGCCTCAGACGCCGGCTCGCGGTCACCCGTCCGGGTGTACCGCGCGTCCGCTCCGATTGGCCCTGGGTGCCGGGGGCATCCGCCGCTCCAGCGGCGACCGCCGCCGGTCCCGGCTGCCCGGGAACTGGACTGCGCCAGGGACCGCCACGAAGGGAGTCAGCATGCGACTCGGCACTGCGATCGTCCTGCTCGCGCTCGGAGCGATCCTGACATTCGCGCTGCGCGTCGACGTCAGCGGCATCGACCTGCAGGTCGTCGGGTGGATCCTCATGATCGCCGGAGCCCTGGGCATCGTCCTCGAGCTCGCCGTCTGGGGGCCTCGTCAGCGCCGGCGGGTCACCCGCACCGACGCCTACGGGCAGCCGCCCGCGGGCGGTCCGGTCCAGCGCACCACCACCGACGAGACGTACTGAGCGACCGGCACGGCACGACCGCCCCGTCCCCCGGGACGGGGCGGTCGTGCATCCGGGCGAGGAGTGTCAGCGCAGCTCGGTGCCGTTCGTCTCCCGCATGGTCAGGATGACGGAGAACGTGATGGCGGCGGCGATGGCGACGTACCAGAAGAACCACAGCGGGTGCCCGGCGTCGGACAGCCAGGTGATCACCAGCGGCGCGGTGCCGCCGAAGGTGGCGACCGTGAGGTTGTACCAGGCGCCGATGCCGGTGGCGCGCAGCTCGGTCGGGAACAGCTCGCTCATGATCGCCGGGGCCAGCGAGGCCATCAGGGCGTAGAGCCCGAGACCGGTGCAGAAGACGACGATCAGCGACAGCAGGTTGTCCCGGACGAGGAACGACAGCGGCACGATGAGCACCGCCATCGCACCGGACCAGACGAGCAGCTGGGGCTTGCGCCCGAACCGGTCGGAGAGCTTCCCGAACGGGTAGCACAGCGCGACGAACAGCGCCGTGCCGATCGAGAGCGCGACGAAGACGTCGGTCTTGTCGGCGTCCCGGAAGGAGATCGCGAAGGGCGTCAGCGCGCTGAAGAACGTGTAGTACGACAGCGTGTTGAGCAGCGTGAGGGCGACCAGCTGCAGCACGGCCTTCGGGTGGTGCTTGATCGTCTGCAGCAGCGGGTGCTTGGTCGCGCGGGCCTTCTCCGCGTTCTCCTCGAACTGCTCGGTCTCGGCCAGCGAGCGGCGCAGCCAGAGGCCGACCAGGCCGAGCAGGCCGCCGGCGAAGAACGCGATCCGCCAGCCGTAGCTCTCCAACTGGTCCTGGTCGAGCACGCTGGTCAGCAGCACGCCGAGCAGCGAAGCGGCCAGCAGCGACGAGCCCGTGGAGATGTAGAAGAACGAGGAATAGCGGCCGCGGTACTTCGGCGGCGCGATCTCACCCAGATAGGCCGACGCGTTGGAGACCTCGCCGCCCAGCGACATCCCCTGCGCGATGCGGGCGATCAGCAGCAGGATCGGCGCCAGCCAGCCGACCTGCTCGTACGTGGGCAGGATCGCGATGACCATCGACCCGCCGGCCATGAGCAGGATGGTCAGCAGCATCCCGGCCTTGCGGCCGCGCAGGTCGGCGAACCGGCCGAGCAGGATGCCGCCCAGCGGCCGGAAGAAGAAGGCCAGCGCATAGGTCGACGTCGCCCCGATCAGCGCCAGCGCCTCGTTCTCGGCCGGGAAGAACTGGCCGGCGAAGAAGACGACGAAGGTGGCGTAGACGGTCCAGTCGAACCACTCCACCGCGTTGCCGATGCTGGCCGAGACCAGCGTGCGTACAGGCAGCCGGTGCCGCTCGGTGTCGAGAGCTCGGCCCTGCCGGAGGGTGTCGGCCATGGTCGTCGGCCTTCCGTGGGGGGTGTCGGTTCCGTACGGAACTAACCCGGCCGAAGGCGTTGCACACACCAACGGCCCCGATTCCCTGCAGGGATCGGGGCCGTCCTGCCGTCGAGGCCCGGACCGGGTGCTGGCCGCCTCGCGGCGAGAAGCACAACGCGGCTCCAGCCCCCGACCGCGAGGCCGGGGCGGTATTCCGCGAAGGCGATAACCAATTGGCACCCGGGGGCACAGATCACCCGGTCCGGACGTCTTCGACCATACCCCGCTTGCGGCCACCGGGCGGCCCCGCTGCAGGGCCCGCTGCAGGGCCCGCCGCGAGCCTGCGAGCGGTGGGGGGCAGCGGGTCCTGCTAGTTGAAGCCGCGGTCGTCCTGTTTGAGCGCGGTGTCCACGGTGAGCGCCGAGGCGATGACCATGCTGGCCAGCGGCTCGGGCAGGCGGAAGTGCACGTGGACGACGTAGTTGTCGGCCGTCGTGAACAGCGTCCGGGCCACGCCCTCCCAGGTCTTCGTGATCCGCGCCACCTCGGTGCCGGCGGCGTCGATGATCGCGAAGTTCCACGCCCGCCAGTTCTCCGCCTGGATGGCGCCGACCAGCTGGCCGCCCGCCACCAGGTCGAAGCGGATCTTGCCGAACACGTTGGCCTGCACGATCTCGCCGACCGGCGAGCCGTCCGGCCGGGTCACGACCACCCGTGACTTGACCAGCTTGGCGGGGCGGGTCAGGACCAGCACCACGCCGCTCGCGTCCCGGACCTCGAGGCGGTGGGTCAGGAACTGGTCGAAGTCGGACACGAAGCGCAGCGCCTTCTTGATCGCGCTCTGGCCGACCTGGACCACCGCGCCGATCTGCTGCCCCTGCGCGTCGTACACCGCGTACTCGTTGGTCAGCTCGATCAGCTTGGTCCGCTGGCTGACCACGATCACCGGCTGCTCGTAGAGCGAGGCGCCCGAGTGCGCGACCGCCTGCTGGACGACGCCCGGTTGCGCGGCGGGCGAGTGGGACGGCGTCTGCTGCGGAGGCGGCGGGGGCGGAGCGGCGGGCGCCTGGACGTGCTCGGTCCAGCCCTGCCCGTTCCACCACCGGCTCCCTCCGCTGCCGGCGGGATCGGGGTACCAGCCCGGCGGGGGCGGCGGCTGCGTCACGGGCGCCACGCTAACCCGGCCGGGCGGGCGGCCGGGTCCGCACCGCCGCGGCCCGTCCGGTGGCCGTGCCACACTCCGCGCCGTGGCGGACCTGACGACGGCGGAGCAGCGGGCGCTCGACGCCGTCGACGAGGACTGGCTGGTCGACCGGCTGCGGCGGCTGGTCGCCGTCCCCTCGGTGGGCGGGACCGCCGCCGAGAGCGAGGCGCAGCACCTCGTCGGCGACTGGCTCGAGGAGCTCGGCTGCGACGTCGACCGCTGGCCGATCGACCTCGCCGCGGCCGCGACCGAGCCGGACGCTCCCGGGCAGGAGGTCGTGCGCACCGAGGCGTGGGGCGTCGTCGGCACCACGCAGGCGGACGGCGTCCCGGCGCTGGTCCTCGCCGGGCACACCGACGTCGTCCCGGCCGGGGACCGGGCGCTGTGGCCCGGCGACCCGTTCGACCCGCGGGTGGACCGCGCCGCCGTGCACGGGCGCGGCTCGTGCGACATGAAGGCCGGCGTCATCGCATCGCTGGGCGCGCTGGCCGCCGTCCGGACGGCGGGGCTGCGGCTGGCCCGGCCGGTCGCCGTGCACAGCGTGATCGGCGAGGAGGACGGCGGCCTCGGGGCGTGGGCGACGCTGCGCCGGGGGCACGGGGGCGAGGCCTGCGTGATCCCCGAGCCGACGGCCGGCGCGCTGGTGACGGCGAACGCCGGCGCGCTGACCTTCCGGCTGGAGGTGACCGGGCGCGCGGCGCACGCGGCCTACCGCGACGAGGGCGTGAGCGCGGTCGAGCTGTTCGCCGAGCTGCACGCCGAGCTCCGGGCGCTGGAGGCCGAGCGCCAGGTGGGCGCCGACCCGCGGTTCGGCGGCACCCGTCTCCCCTACGCGCTGTCGATCGGCAAGGTGTCGGCCGGCGACTGGGCGAGCTCGGTGCCCGACCGGCTGGTCGCCGAGGGCCGCTACGGCGTCGTCGTCGGGGAGCCGGTCGAGACCGCCCGCCGCACGTTCGAGCAGCGGGTCGCCGCGTTCTGCTCGGCGCACCCCTGGCTGGCCGAGCACCCGGTGCGCCTGACCTGGACCGGCGGCAGCTTCGCCAGCGGCCAGCTGCCCGCCGGGCATCCGCTGGCCGGCGACGTCCGGCGCGCGGTCCGGGACGCCGGCGCCTGCGACCCGGAGGAGAAGGCCATCTCCGCCGGAAGCGACCTGCGCCAGTACGCCGCGGCGGGCATCCCGACGCTGCACTACGGGCCGGGCGACCTGCGGCTGGCGCACGGACCGGACGAGCGGGTGCCGGTGGCCGACCTGGTCACGGTCGCCCGGGCGCTCGCGCTGCTGGCCGTGCGGACGGCGGGCGTGCGATGACCGTCCGGTTCGAGGACTGGGCGGCGCTGGCCGGGGACTCCCCCACCTCCCGCACCGAGTGGGCCGCTCTGGTCGAGGCCTGGAGCGAGCCGCACCGCCGCTACCACGACCTCGCGCACCTCGCGGCGGTGCTCGGCATCGTCGGGGAGCTGGCCGGGGCCGCGGCCGACCCCGACGCCGTCCGGCTGGCCGCCTGGTACCACGACGCCGTCTACGACCCGCAGCGCGATGACAACGAGCAGGTCAGCGCCGTCCGGGCGCGCGCCGGGCTGCGCGGGCTGGTGGACGACGCACGGATCGCCGAGGTGGAGCGGCTGGTGCTGCTCACGGCGGGCCACGACCCCGAGCCGGGGGACGCGAACGGCGCGGTCCTCTGCGACGCCGACCTCGCCGTCCTGGCCAGCCCGCCGGAGGCCTACGCGACGTACGCCTCGGCGGTCCGCGAGGAGTACCGGCACCTGTCCGACGAGGTGTTCACGGCGGGCCGGGCCGCCGTCCTCGAGCGGCTGCTGGCCCTGCCGGCGCTCTACCGGCTGCCGGCCGTGGCCGACCAGTGGACGGCGCGGGCGCGGGCGAACCTGACCGCGGAGCTCACCCTGCTGAGGGCTCGTGGTTCTTCTTCCGCCGCAGACCCGCCGCCCGCAGCCGGCTGAGCAGCTCGCGGGCGCCGACCGCCTGCGCACCGGCGGCGACCGCCACCTCGTAGAGCTCCTCGGGGATGTCGTAGTGGTCGCCCTGGAACGCCCGGCGCGGGATGCCGAGCTCGGCCGCGACGAACGCGTGCAGCTCCTCGTAGGAGACGTCGCTGACCAGGTGCGACCACTTCCGGCCCCGCCACGGCCACACCGGGGGGTCGATCAGCAGCGCCACGCGGGTCAGTCTGCCGTGCACCGGAGTCCGGCGAGCGAGGAAACCCCGTACGTCGGCCTCCGCTAGCGTCCCTGCGGTGACCGAGGAGATCCGCTGGGGCGTCGTGGGGCCGGGCCGCATCGCCGAGCGGCTGGTGCAGGACTTCGCCGTCGTCGACGGGGCCCGGGCGGTGGCGGTGGCGTCCCGGTCGTCGGCTCGCGCGGAGGACTTCGCCCGCCGGCACGGCCTGGAGCGGGCGCACGGCTCCTACGCCGCGATCCTCGCCGACCCCGACGTCGACGTCCTCTACATCGCGACGCCGCACGCCCAGCACCACGCCATCGCGCTCGGCGCCCTGCGCGCGGGCAAGGCGCTGCTCGTGGAGAAGGCCTTCACGGCGACCCTGGCCGGCGCGCAGGAGGTCGTCGACGTCGCCCGCGAGACCGGCGTCTTCGTCATGGAGGCGATGTGGACCCGCTTCCAGCCGGCGATCGTGCGGCTGCGCGAGCTGATCGCGGACGGCGCGATCGGCGAGGTCCGCGCGGTGCAGGCCGACCTCGGCGTGATCCGCGAGTACGAGCCGAGCGACCGGCTGTTCGACCTGACGCTCGGCGGCGGCGCGCTGCTCGACCTGGGCGTCTACGTGGTGAGCTTCGCGCAGATGCTGCTCGGCGCCCCGGCCACGGTCACCGCCACCGGGTCGCGGTTCGACAGCGGCGTCGACGCGGAGGCCGCGCTGCTGCTCGGCTGGGACGACGGCCGCAGCGCCGCCCTCACCACGTCGCTGCGCTTCGGCATGCCGGGGCAGGCGCGGGTGTTCGGGACGGCGGGCTGGATCGACGTCCTCCCCCGCTTCCACCACCCGGACACGATCGTGCTGCACCGCACCGGCGCCGAGCCCGAGACGATCGCCCGGCCGCACGTCGGCGACGGGTACGCGCACGAGCTGGTCGAGGTGACCGAGTGCGTGCGCGCCGGGGCGAGCGAGAGCGCGGTGATGCCGCTGGCGGACACTCTCGCCGTCCAGGCGGTGCTGGATGAGGCCGCCGCCCAGCTGGGCGTGCGGCACGCGGAGGACGCGGAGGCCTTACCCACCCGAGCAGGGACTTAAGTCCTCAAACGTTCAAGTTGGGTGGGGTGGCGGCCGATAGACGTGAGGCCGGTCACCTCGGGCCGGTTTCCGTCATCGCCCCTCCGGGGCCGGCCGCACAGGAGTACCGACATGTTCCTGCTCGAGGGGCTCGCCGCTGTCGCGGCCAAGATCGCATCCGCCTCCACCGTCGCCCAGATCGCCACCGGCGTGGGCATCACCGTCGCCGGCGTGACCGGCGCCGGCGCCGCGGGGGTCCTGCCGGGCGCCGTCCAGGACGGCGTCGCCGGCGCCGTGGAGGCCGTCTCCCCGTTCGACCTGCCGGACTCCGCCGACGACCGCGTCACCGGCGTCGACGACCACGCGCAGGAAGCGGAGACCGACGACTCGGGCCGGGACGGCGTCGACGACGTCCCCGGTGCCGACCCGACCCAGGTCCCCGTCGTGTCGCCGCCTGCCGCGCCGAGCACATCGCACGAGACCGAGTCCGAGTCCGAGACCGAGCACGGGGTCGAGGTCGAGGCCGGTGACGACGACGGCATCCATCAGCACCGCGGCGGCCGCACCGAGGAGCCCACGACGGCCGTGCGCACGGACAACTCCGGACCGGGCAGCGTGAACAGCGGCCGCGACCACGCCGAGGACGACGACCGCGCCGGCGCGACCGCCCCCTCCACCGTGGACACCCCCGAGGTCGAGGACGAGAGCGACGACGACGGCGGACGCCACGGCGGCAACTCCGGCTCCGGTTCCGACGACCGGACCGACGACTCCTCCCGCCACGGCGGCGGGGACGACGACTGACGTCCGCCCCGGTCGGACGGCGACCCGCTACGCGGCGGCCCAGGCCAGGCCCGAGGCCTGCTCCGGCGTCGGCACGCGGGTCGTCCTCCGGCCGGTGGCGTGCACCGCCTCGGCGAAGGCGACGGCGTCGATGACCGCCGCCCCGCCGGGGTCGTTGTTGAAGTACACGACGACGTCCTCCTCGTCGGTCCAGGTCGCGGCCAGCCGCTCGGCCCAGAGCCGCAGCGTCTCCGGCCGGTAGCGCGGCCACGGGTCCGCGACGCCGGTGTGCAGCCGCAGGTAGGCCCAGTCGGCGGTGCGCCACAGCGGGACGATCGGCTGCTCCTCGCGGTCGGCCCAGCACAGCGCCGCCCCGTAGCGCTCGAGCAGCGCGCGGATCTCGTCGGTCCACCAGCTGTCGTGGCGGGGCTCGACGGCCACGCGCACGCCGGGCGGGAACCGGGACAGGCACTCGCGCAGCAGGTCGGCGTCGGCGCGCAGGGTGGGCGGCAACTGCAGCAGGATCACGTCGAGCTTGGCGCCCAGACCGACCGCCCGCTCCATCAGCCGCGCCACCGGCTCCTCCGGCTCGCGCAGCCGCTTGATGTGGGTCAGGTAACGACTGGCCTTGACCGCCCAGCGGAAGTCCGGCGTGGTGCGCTCGCGCCACTTCTCGAAGGTCGCGCGCTCCGGCAGCCGGTAGAAGGCGTTGTTGCTCTCGACGGTCGCGAAGTGCTGGGTGTAGTGCTCGAGCCACAGCCGCTGGGGCAGCCGCTGCGGGTAGAAGCGGCCGCGCCAGTCGCGGTACTGCCACCCCGACGTCCCGATCAGCACGGTCACCGCGCCCGCCTACCCCGGTGTCAAGCCCACGACGCACGGCGACCCGGGACATGCCCCACTTTGGGGTGAACGGGTCCCCCACGCAACGGCTGCCTGTGAGCGGCCTGATAGC
Organism: Geodermatophilus sp. SMS 5-13; assembly: GCF_059428245.1. NCBI lineage: Bacteria > Bacillati > Actinomycetota > Actinomycetes > Geodermatophilales > Geodermatophilaceae > Geodermatophilus > Geodermatophilus sp. SMS 5-13. The sequence goes on along the minus strand of NZ_CP165729.1, from coordinate 525,475 downwards.
GGACCGTGTCTCCGGGCCTCCTCACCCGAGCGGGGCACCTAGCGGCTCGACTGCGGAGAAATCATGACTACGACACGACCGAGCAAGTACGGCGGTCGCGGAGGGGGGACTGCGGCTGCAGCTCCCTCCGCGTCGCCACAATCCCCACGCGGCAAGCGGGCACGCCGCGTCCTCCTCGCCGGCGCCCTCGCGGCCGCCTCGGCCACGAGTTCCTTCGTGCTGGCATCCCCGGCCGAGGCGGCCCCACCGGCGTTCCCCAACAACGTCGTGGTCTTCCCCGACCGCGACTTCGTCAGCGTCGAGGGCTTCCAGAACCGGGTCGGCCAGACGGCCACGCTCGAGGTGATCCGAGGCACCCAGGTCGTCGGCTCGGCGCAGGCCGTCGTCGCCGCCGGCGACGTGGCCTTCGAGGTCAACCACCCCGGCGGCGCCTGCTGGGGCGCCGGCACCGACCTCAAGGTGACCCCGAACATCGTGGCCGGAGACAAGGTGCAGATCCGCTTCGGCACCACCGTCCTCGGGGACACCGTCGTCCAGGACACGGCCGTCAACGCCGACGCGGTCCGGAGCGGGAACACCGTCACCGTCCGGGGCTACCTCAACGACGGCGTCAACGCCGCCCAGGTCGAGCAGCGCATCATCAACGCCGACCTGAAGGACACCTCCGTCGGCCGCCGCGACGTGCGCGCGGTGCCGGGCACCACCACGGACACCGGCTATACCTCGACCCTTGCCATCGACGAGGCCGCCAACACCTTCACGGCGACGTACAACTTCACGGGCCCGGACGCCGCGACGGTCGCCGACCTGGTCGCCAACGCCGACCTCGGCGAGCGGATGATGTCCTGGCAGGTGCAGGACGCCGCCGGCAACCGGCAGGGCCTGACCATCGCCGAGTTCGGCGAGCTCGGTGGTCCGGGCCTGGGCGGCTGCCCGGCCGGCCCGGCCGACGCGGCCGCTCCGGCGGGCACCTACTCCGCGGTCAAGTCGACCACGGACCCGACGAAGACGACGGTCTCCTGGACCCCGGCGACCGCCGTGCCCGGCGCGCAGGCCGTGACCGGCTACAGCGTTCTGGCCATCGAGCCCTCGGCGACCGCCGGCGGCCCGCAGGCCCAGACGGGTATCCGCCTGGGTGCGACGGCCACGAACACCACGCTCACCCTCGACCCGGCGAAGCAGTACCAGATCGAGGTCCGCTCGATCGCCGGCGGGCGGATGAGCGAGCCGTTCGCGGGCGGTGCGACCGCCGGCGGGACGGCCGGTCAGGACGGCGTCGGCCCGACGCTGACGACGACCCCTGCCCTCAACGGCAACACGGTGGTCAACGCCGCGAGCGTCAGCGTGGCTGGCTCGACGGACATCTACTACACGACGGACGGTACTGCCGTCCTGTCCGGTGACGTGCCGTCTGCCACCGCCAAGGTGTACGCGGGTCCGATCCCGATCACCGCGGCCAACACGCGGGTCAACATCCTCGGGTACGACGCCGCTGGGGACTTCAGCACCCTCACCGGCCTGGTCTCGCCGGCGCCTGCTGCTGCGGCTGCGGTCCCGGCCGACCTGAGGGTCGAGAGCACCAGCCCCGCGGGTGCCGACGCCGCCAACCCCCAGGGCAAGGTGAACCTCAGCTGGACCGGGGTCCAGGACGCCACGGACTACCGCGTGCAGGCCTGGACCGTGGTCGGGACGGGCGCGAGCGCGGTCGCCACGCGCGCGCCGCAGTTCGACAAGACCGTGACCACGTCCACCGCCGAGATCACCAACCTGCCCAAGAACCCCGACGGGCAGCGGTACCGGTTCCGGGTCGCCTCCCGGACGCCGGCGGCCACCACGTACTCGGGCAACTCGGCTCCCGTGGACGCGACGGTCACGGGTGACGCGGTCACCATCGACCTGGCCGACTACAAGACCGGCACCCAGTTCCGGATCCGCGGCACCGCCACCATCGTGGGTGCCACGATCACCGTCCTCCGGTCGAACGCGGCGGGCACCGCGCCGACCACGACGGTCCTCGGAACCGCTCCGGTCACGGCCGCCGCTCCGCCTGCGGTCGGTGGCGAGTGGGAGCTGCGTCTGCTGGCTCCGCTGCCCACCAACCCGGGCAAGGTGTTCATCAAGTCCAGCGAGGGCGGTGTCGCCGGTCCGTTCGACGTCACGGTCTCGTGACCGCCTCCCGGCCGGTCCGACGCCCCCGCCAGGGCTGAACCCGGCCGGGAAGCACCACAACTGAACAGCACCGAGGGCCCGTCACCGACCGGTGGCGGGCCCTCGGCGTGGCCGTGTGCTGAGGTCGGGTCATGACTGCGCCCGCCCGCTTCAAGGACCTCTGCCTCGACGCCCGTGACCACCAGGCGCTGGCCGACTGGTGGTGCGCGGCGCTGGGCTACGTCCGCCGCGAGGCCGACCGGCCGGCGACCGACCCGGTGGCGATCGAGGACCCGACCGGCGCCGGACCGGCTATCTGGTTCAACGCGGTGCCCGAGCCGAAGACGGTCAAGAACCGGCTGCACTTCGACGTCGACGGGGACCGCGACGCACTGCTGTCCGCGGGCGCCACGCTGGTGCGCGCGCAGGACGACGACATCGGCCGGGACGTGCTCGCCGACCCCGAGGGCAACGAGTTCTGCTGCTTCGCGCCCGACGAGGGTTGAGCCGCGCGGCCGACCGTCTGACCGGGCCACGGCGCGGCTCCACGGCCGCCGGGGCGGCTCGAGCCGCGCCCCGGAACGCCGACAGGGGCGGCCCGCTCGAAAGCGGACCGCCCCCGAAGGTGACGTTCTGGAACGGCCCCCTCGCAGGGCCCCGGGATGCGCGAAGCGGATTCCGGGGAGCGAGGGGGTCCTTTCTCAGAAGTCCATGCCGCCCATGCCGCCGTCGCCACCCGGAGCGGCCGCGGCGGCCTTCTCCGGCTTGTCGGCGACGACGGCCTCGGTGGTGAGGAAGAGACCGGCGATCGACGCGGCGTTCTGCAGCGCCGAGCGGGTCACCTTGGCCGGGTCGATGATGCCGCTGGAGACCATGTCCACGTACTCGCCGGAGGCGGCGTTGAGGCCCCAGCCGGTGTCGGAGTTGCGGACCTTCTCCACCACGACGCCACCCTCGAGGCCGGCGTTGACGGCGATCTGCTTCAGCGGGGCCTCGAGCGCGACGCGCACGATGTTGGCACCCGTCGCCTCGTCACCCTCGAGCTCGAGCTTGTCGAACGCGACGGCCGTGGCCTGCGCCAGGGCGACGCCACCACCGGCGACGATGCCCTCCTCGACGGCGGCCTTGGCGTTGCGCACCGCGTCCTCGATGCGGTGCTTGCGCTCCTTGAGCTCGACCTCGGTCGCCGCGCCGGCCTTGATGACGGCGACGCCGCCGGCCAGCTTGGCGAGCCGCTCCTGCAGCTTCTCGCGGTCGTAGTCGGAGTCCGACTTCTCGATCTCGGCGCGGATCTGGTTGACGCGACCCTGGATCTGGTCGGCGTCACCCGCACCCTCGATGATCGTCGTCTCGTCCTTGGTGGTGACGAACTTGCGCGCGCGGCCGAGCAGCGACAGGTCGGCGTTCTCGAGCTTGAGACCGACCTCCTCGCTGATGACCTGGCCACCGGTCAGGATCGCGATGTCCTGCAGCATGGCCTTGCGGCGGTCGCCGAAGCCCGGGGCCTTGACGGCGACGGACTTGAAGGTGCCGCGGATCTTGTTCACGACCAGGGTCGCCAGGGCCTCGCCCTCGACGTCCTCGGCGATGATCGCGAGCGGCTTGCCCGACTGCATGACCTTCTCCAGCAGCGGGAGCAGGTCCTTGACCGAGCTGATCTTGCTGTTGACGACCAGGATGTACGGGTCGTCGAGCACGGTCTCCATGCGCTCGGGGTCGGTGACGAAATAGGCCGACAGGTGCCCCTTGTCGAAGCGCATGCCCTCGGTGAGCTCGAGCTCCAGGCCGAAGGTGTTGCTCTCCTCGACCGTGATCACGCCCTCCTTGCCGACCTTGTCCATCGCCTCGGCAATGAGCTCACCGATGGCGGTGTCGGCGGCGGAGATCGACGCGGTCGCGGCGATCTGCTCCTTGGTCTCGACGTCCTTGGCGGTCGAGAGCAGGTACTCGGTGACCGACTCGACGGCCTTCTCGATGCCCTTCTTCAGCGACATCGGGTTGGCGCCGGCGGCGACGTTGCGCAGGCCCTCGCGGACGAGCGCCTGGGCGAGCACGGTGGCGGTGGTGGTGCCGTCACCCGCGACGTCGTCGGTCTTCTTCGCGACCTCCTTGACCAGCTCGGCGCCGATCTTCTCCCAGGGGTCCTCGAGCTCGATCTCCTTGGCGATGCTCACACCATCGTTGGTGATGGTGGGCGCGCCCCACTTCTTCTCGAGGACGACGTTGCGGCCCTTCGGACCGAGGGTCACCTTGACGGCGTCGGCGAGGGTGTTCATGCCCCGCTCGAGGCCGCGGCGCGCCTCTTCCTCGAAGGCGATCATCTTGGCCATGTGGTGGTGTCCTCCATGCATGGATCGCTGCACGGCCGGGCCGGCGCCCGCGACGGACGACACCTGCCGGCGTGGGCGCTCCGATGGCCCACGGACCGGTGCCTCACCGTTCCGACCATGATTGGCACTCGGAGACCCCGAGTGCCAGAAACGAGTTTGGCACTCGACCCTGCCGAGTGCAAGGAGAGGGTCTGAGAGACGCCTGAGAGAGGGACTCGGCCGGCCGACGAAAGCAGCGAGGCCCGGCTCCCTGGTGGGAACCGGGCCTCGCTGTGAATCGGTCTCAGGCGGTACGGACGGCGTCCGCCTGCGGCCCCTTCTCGCCCTGGACGACCTCGAAGGTGACCCGCTGGCCCTCGTCGAGGCTCTTGTAGCCGTCCATCTGGATGGCGGAGTAGTGGACGAAGACGTCCTGGCCGCCGTCGACGGCGATGAAGCCGAAGCCCTTCTCGGCGTTGAACCACTTCACGGTGCCCTGTGCCACGTGTGCTCCCACGTTTCGTGCGTGCGGACGATCCCCCCTCCGTGGAGAGATCGGGTTACTCGCTCTTCCGCCCGCAGAACACGCGCGTGGAACTCGAACCGCGCGAGACGGTACAGCACAGGACACGCCGAAAGCGCAACTCCACGCACGGCGAATAACCGGTTTCAGCAGGAATGTCGTCTCCGCGGGTGAACCGGTTCCCCGGAGACTACGCCCCTACCCGATGAGCCCCGCGGCCCGTACCGACTTCAGCGACGGGTCCACCCGGTGGGTGAACCCGACGACCGGCTCCAGCGGGTCGAGGGTCTTGAGCCCCTCCCCCGTGTTGAGGACGACGGTCTCCTTGGTCGGGTCCAGCCGCCCGTCGGCCACCAGCTGCTTGAGGACGGCGACCGTCACCCCGCCGGCGGTCTCGGCGAACACACCCGTGGTGCGGGCCAGGTCGCGGATGCCCTGGACGATCTCCTCGTCGCCGACCCGGCCGACCGAGCCGCCGGTGCGCCGGATGGCGTCGAGCGCGTACGGGCCGTCGGCGGGGTTGCCGATGTTGAGCGACTTCGCGATGCCGAACGGCTTGACCGGCTTGACGACGTCCCAGCCGTTCTCGAAGGCCGTGGCGATCGGGTCGCACCCGGCCGACTGCGCGCCGAAGACCGTCCACTCCGTCGCCTCGACGATGCCGGCCGCCGTCAGCTCGCGCCAGGCCTTGTCCACCTTGGTCAGCAGCGAGCCGGACGCCATCGGGATGACCACCTGGGCCGGGATGCGCCAGCCGAGCTGCTCGGCGATCTCGTAGCCCATCGTCTTGGAGCCCTCGGCGTAGTAGGGCCGCACGTTCTGGTTGACGAAGGCGGTGTCCTCGAACTCGTCGGTCTCGGCGAGCTCGCTGGTCAGCCGGTTCACGTCGTCGTAGGAGCCGTCGACGGCGACCAGGGTCTGGCCGTAGACCGCGGACTGCACGACCTTGCCCGGCTCGAGGTCGCTCGGGATGAAGACGAAGGACGGGATGCCGACGCGGGCGGCGTGCGCGGCGACCGAGTTGGCCAGGTTGCCGGTCGAGGCGGCGGCGATCTTCTGGTACCCGAGCTTCTTCGCGGCGGTGGCGGCCAGGCTGACCACGCGGTCCTTGAAGGAGTGGGTGGGGTTGGCGGAGTCGTCCTTGACCCACAGGCCGCCGGTGATGCCGAGCTCGGCGGCCAGCCGGTCGGCGCGGATCAGCGGGGTCATGCCCGGCTCGAGGGTCACCCGCTCGGCGGGGTCCTGGCCCACCGGCAGCAGCGGGGCGTAGCGCCAGATGCTCCGCGGGCCGGCCTCGATCTGCTCCCGCGTGACCGCCTTCATGATGTCGGGGTCGTAGTCGACCTCGAGCGGGCCGAAGCACTCGGCGCAGGCATGCTCGGCGATCAGGCCGAACGTCGCGCCGCAGTTGCGACAGACCAGGCCGCGCGCGGGATTGGCGGCGAAGGCGGGGGTGGGAGCGCTCAGGGTCATGCGACGACTACCTCCTCATCTTCCCCGCGACGGGCCGTCGAGCCGCGCGGGACGGAATTGGCACCTCCCCGCCTTGCTGGCGGCGGTTGCCGGGGCTTCACCGGGCCGTGTCCCTCTGCCCCTCTGGATGAGTGGAACGCCCCGACTGTACCCAGGTCGCCGGAGCGTTCCGGCGCGCGGTCAGGATGGCGGTGTGGTCACGGGGATCGTCTACACCGACATGGACGGCACGATGGTCGGCCCGCGGGGCTCGTTCTGGCACAACGCGGCGCGCGAGCTGACCGCCGAGCCGGCGACCGCGCTGCTCGAGCTGCACCGCGCGGGCGTGCCGCTCGTGCTGGTCAGCGGCCGCACCTACAACCAGCTGCTGGAGGCCGCGCGGCTGTTCGCCGCCGACGGGCTGATCGCCGAGCTCGGCGCGCTGGTGAGCTGGCAGACCGGCCGGGAGGTCGAGCTGCTGCCCGGCGAGCTGCCCGGGTGCTACGCCGGCCGCGCCCCGATCGAGGTGATGACCGAGCTCGGCATCGTCGAGCGGCTGCTGGCCGAGCATCCCGGTCTGCTCGAGTGGCACGAGCCGTGGCACGCCGACCACGCCGCCGACGCCATGCTCCGCGGCCGGATCGACCCGCTGGCCGTCGACGCGTGGCTCGCCGAGCAGGGCGCCGGCTGGCTGACGATCAAGGACAACGGCGCCATCCCGGCGTCGTCCCGGATGACGCTGGCGCCCGAGGCGCTGCCGCCGCGGGTCTACCACCTGATGCCCCGAGGCCTCTCCAAGGGCGCCGCGATCGCCTGGGACCTGAAGCGGCGCGGGATCGATCCGGCCGACGCCGTGGCGATCGGCGACAGCGCGAGCGACCTGGAGATGGCGCCCGCGGTCGGCCGGCTGTGGATCACCGCCAACGGCGCCGCCGTCCCCGGCATGGCCGAGCGGCTCGCCGCCGTCCCCAACGTCGAGGTGACCGACGCCCCCATGGGCGAGGGCTGGGCCCAGGCCGTCCGCGCCAGCCTCTAACGGCGTGGATTCGTGGGCGTCACGCCCACGAATCCACGCCGATCACGACGTGACGTCGCGGCGGGCGAAGTGCCGGAAGCCGAGGAAGGTGAAGACGGCGGCGTAGACCAGCGACTGGACGACGCCGCGGAACAGGTCACCGGAGTCGACCGGCGTCTGCAGCAGGTCGGTCCACGCGAACTCCTCCGCGGTCGGGAAGTAGTCGCGGATCGAGCCCAGCTGCTCGACCTGGTCGAGGATCGCGAAGACGAACATGGTGAACACCGCGCCGCCGACGGCCGCCAGCGGCGCGTCGGTGATCGTGGAGAACCAGAAGGCGAGCGTGCCGACGACGAGCAGGTGGACGGCGAGGTAGCCGACCATCCCGGCCAGCCGCAGCAGCCCGTCGCCCTGGTCGAGGGTGACCCCGACCGGGGTCTGGATGTCCTCGAAGCCGAACGCGACCCCGCCGGCGACCAGCGCGGTGAGCACCAGCACCACCAGCGCCCCGACCGAGAGCACCAGCGCGGCGTACCACTTCTGCCGGAGCAGCCGCATCCGCGGCACCGGGGTGGCCAGCGTGTAGCGCAGCGAGCCCCACTGCGCCTCGCTGGCCACGGTGTCGCCGAAGAACAGCGCGTAGACGACCACCAGGAAGAAGCTCGTCGTAGCGAAGAGCACGAACAGCGTGAAGTTCAGCCCGCTCGACGTGGCGACGTCGACCAGGTTGATCCGGCTGTTCTGCTGCGCGTCCTCGCTGGCGCCCAGCTGCAGCGCCGCGATGAGCACCAGCGGCAGCCCCACCATGAGGATCAGCACGCCGATGGTCCGGCGCCGCTTGAACTGCCGGCGCAGCTCCACCCACAGCCGCAGCGTGCGCTCCGGGCGGTAGCCGGCGACGGCCCCGGTCGGCTGGACGTGCTCGGTCGCGGTCACTGGACCGGCCCCTCTCCCACCAGTGCCAGGAACGCGTCCTCCAGCCGCCGCCGCGGCGTGAACTGCTCGACCGCGATGCCGTCGACGATCAGCGCGTGCAGGGCCGCGGCGCGGCTGGTGCCACCCAGGTCCGCGACCAGGCCCTCGTCGGTGCGCTCGGCGGTGACCCCGGGCAGGTCCGACAGGACGGTGATCGCACGGGCGGTGTCCTCGTCGTGCGCCAGGCCGATCAGCACCGCGCCCCCGGTGCCGACGATCTCCTCCACCGTGCCCTGTGCGATCTTCTGCCCCTTGGCCATGACCACGACGTGCGTGCAGGTCTGCTCGATCTCGGCGAGCAGGTGGCTGGACACGATCACCGTGCGGCCGGTCTGCGCGTAGGAGCGCAGCACCTCGCGCATGGCGTGGATCTGCGGCGGGTCGAGCCCGTTGGTCGGCTCGTCGAGGACCAGCAGGTCGGGCAGGCCCAGCATCGCCTGGGCGATGGCGACCCGCTGGCGCATGCCCTGGCTGTAGCGGCGCACGGGCCGGTCGATGGCCGCGCCGAGGCCGGCGACCTCGATCGCCTCCTCCATGTGCGCGTCCTCGGCGGGACGGCCGGTCGCGGCCCAGTACAGCCGCAGGTTGTCCCGCCCCGACAGGTGCGGCTGCAGACCGGTCCCCTCCACGAAGGAGCCGAGCCGCGACAGCACGGGGGCACCGGCGCCGGCGGCGTGGCCGAAGATCCGGATGGTGCCGGCCGTCGGCCTGATCAGCCCCATCAGCATGCGCAGGGACGTCGTCTTGCCGGCGCCGTTGGGTCCCAGCAGGCCGAGCACCTGGCCGCGGCGGACCTCGAAGGAGAGATCGCGGACGGCGACGAACTTGTCCTTGTAGGCCTTGGTGACGCCCTCGAAGCGCAGCGGCACGTCCTCGCCGTCCGGGTCGACCTCGGAGATGCGGCGTCGCCGGTACCGGCCCCACAGCAGCGCGGCGATCCAGCCGAGCAGGAGCAGGCCGACCACGACGGCGAGCAGCACCCACCAGCGCGACGAGCCCGCGGGGTCCTCGGTGTTGCCCGACACCTGCGGGAGGGAGAGGTCGGCGGCGGCGTCGCCGAGCCCGGCGGCCAGGCCCACCCCGTAGACGGTGGCGTCGGCGGGCAGCGCGTACGCCTGGTCGGTGGAGGAGACCACTACGCGCAGGGTGTGGCCGGCCTCGAACCGGTGGTCGATGGCCGGGAGCGTCACCGGGACGACGGTGGGCGCGGCCGGATCGGCGGACACGCCGGTCAGCGCGAGCGGCGCGACGAGCCCGGAGGGCAGCGTCATCGACCCGTCGGGGCCGACGTCGTAGAGCTTGGCGAACAGCGTCGCGGCGCCGGTCGGTGAGGTGACGGCGAGGTCGATCGCCGGCGCGCCGACCACCTCGACGGCCGCGTCGAGCGGCGCGCTGTCGAAGGCCGCGAACTGGCCCGGGATCTCCACGGTCTGCCCACCGAGCGCGCTGCCCAGGGCACCGAGCCCCGGCACCGTCGTGATCGCCGCGGGAGTGCCGCCGGCCGGGGTGACCAGCGGCTGGGTCGGCCCGCTCACCTGCACGGTGCTCCGCCGCGCCGGGTCGGCGCCGGCCAGCCCCGGATAGGCGTCGGCGACGACGGTCTGGCTGCCGCCCTGCACGAAGCCGCCGCCGGTGCCCCCGAGCCCGGTCGGCGCCGGGAACTCGAAGCCGGTGCCGGGGTCGGTGCCGCGGTCGGGGTCGCCGTCGGGCCGCAGGTACCAGTCGAACCAGCCGGCGATCTGCTCGCGCAGCCGCTCGGTGACCCGGTCGGAGGCGCCGGTGTCGTGGCCGCCGGCGTACCAGACCACCTTCACCGGCGTGCCGTTCGCGGCGATGCCGCGGGCGTTCGCGTCGGCCTGGCCCAGGCCGAACAGCGAGTCCTGGGTGCCCTGCACCAGGAGGGTCGGCGCGGTGATCCGGTCGAGCACCGACGCCGGGCTGCTGCGCTCGAGGACGGCGAGGATCTCCGGCGTCAGGGAGCCGCTGGCTGCGGCGACCTGGTAGGCGGCGCAGACGTCGGCGCGGAACCGGCCGCAGAGCAGTGCCTGCTGGACGGCCTGCGGGTCCACGGAGGCCGGGTCGACCTGCGGGATGCGCTGCGCCGCCCCGTCCGCGGCGGCGACGTCGTCCTCGCCGTCCCCGGTCAGCGCGCCCAGCAGCCCCGCCGAGCCCTCGCCGAAGAAGATGCCGGCCCACAGCCGCTTGTAGACACCGGACCCGGTGCCCTGCGGGACCGCCGCGACGGTCTGCGCGCCGCCCCCGGCCCCGGTCTGCGAGGGGAACAGCGCCGCGGTCAGCGAGTTCCAGGTGATCTGCGGCGCGATCGCGTCGACGCGGTCGTCGTAGGCGGCGCCGAGCAGGGACAGCGCTCCGCCGTAGGAGGCGCCCGCGACGCCCACCCGCGGGTCGCCGGCGCCGTCGGAGAGGACGTCGTCGCGCGCGGCCAGCCGGTCGATGAGCGTGGAGAGGTCGGCGACCTCGAAGCGGGGGTCGTCCAGCCCGATCTGGCCCGTGCTGCGCCCGAAGCCGCGGGCGGAGTAGGTCAGGACGACGAAGCCGCGGTCGGCCAGGAAGGTGGCGTCGTCGGCGACCGAGTCCTTGCTGCCCCCGAAGCCGTGCGCCAGGACGACCGCGGGCGCCGGGTCGTCCGCCGTCGCCGACGACGGGACGTAGAGGGTGGTGTCGAGCTCGACCGCGTCGGCTCCGGAGCCGGAGGGGACGCGGGCCTCCTCGGTCCGCACGTCGTCCGCGGCCGCGGCCGGCGCGGCCGGCACCAGGACGACCAGCGCCCCGGTGAGCAGCACCGCCAGCAGGGCGGCGAGGGACGGGCGGCCGCCGGATCGCGGGCGGGCAGGCCGCAACCCGCGGAGTCGACGCACGCAGCGGCCAACGGCCGGCGGCTGGGGCGTGTTCCGCGCGTGCGGGATCAGGGCTGCCAGTCTCCGGCCACGACGACGACCAGGCCAGGCGTGGGCTGGTCGGGCACCTCGAAGAAGCGCGGCGTCGGCCCGCCGGTGATCTGCGGGAACTGCTCGACCAGCTGCACCGCGGCCTGGCGCTGCGTCTCGTCGCCCTCGGTGAAGAACACCGTGGTGACGGGGACGTCGCCGCCGGTGTAGCCACCGGTCGCGGGGGCCTCCCAGCCGCCACCGGTGAACTGCTCGGCGACCCGGCCGGCCAGGCCGGTGACGTCGGTCGCGTTGAGCACGGTCACCGGGACGCGGACCGGCGTCGCCGGGGCTGCCGGCTCGACCGGCGCGGGCTGCACGTCCAGCGGCGGGAGCGTGGCGTCGGCGACCCCGCTGGGCGGCGCCGCGGCGCTGGTGCCCGCCGTCCCGCCGGACGCGGTCTCCTGCGTCTCCGGCGAGGTGAAGGAGTAGACGCCGAGGACGCCGAGCGCGACCACGGCGACGGCGACCAGGGCCATCACCAGGCGCTTGGGCGCCCCGCGGCCACCGGCGTCGTCCTTGCCGTCGAGGTAGTCGCGCGCGGTCAGCGTCTCGCCCTGGCGCCTGAGCTCCTTGCGGCGCTCGACGTCGACCGCCTGGCGCGCGGCGCGGTCGGCCGCCCGGCCACCGCGGACCTGCGTGGACGGGCCGGTGCCCGGGTCGGTCAGCGGGCCGCCGTCGGTCCTCGGCCCCGACGAGCGGTCACGGACCGGCTCGTCGTAGTAGTCCTCGCCGGTGTACGCCTCGTCGGCGTAGTCCTCGTCGGCCGCGTCGTCGTAGCCGTCGTAGGCGTAGTCGTAGTCGTCCTCGTCCACCCGGGCCCGGCCGCGGGAGATCTCCCGCTCGGGGATCGCCGACGTGGCCGGCGGTGCGGCGAGGCGCTGCTCGGCGGGCTCGGGGGTGGACCGGCTGGGCCGCGTCCAGTCGCCGTAGACGGGCCCGGACGGGTGGGTAACGCCCTGCCCCGGGCGCACGCCGGCGGCGAGCCCGGCGGCCAGCGCCGCCGAGACGGGCCGGGGCTGCGCGCGGACGCCGGCCGGACCGGTCGACCAGGGCGCGGAGCCCTCCTCGTCGCGCGCGGTGCGGGCGGGGGCGGGCTCGGCCTGGGTGGGCGGGCCGGAGTACGGGTCGGCCTCGGGCTGGGCCCGCCGGGAGACGGGCCGCTGGGGAACCGGCGCCGAGGGGTGGCCCTCCGGCAGGGACGGCGCCGGCGTCCGGGCGGACGAGGGCGCCGGCCGGGCGGAGCCGGCGAGCGGCAGCCCGGACGGCGGCGAGCCGGGCAGCGGGGTCTCGGCCAGCCGCTCGGGCGAGTACCTGTCCGGCTGCGCCTCGGGGGCGGCCACCGCGAAGGGGGCGACCGTGGTGTGCGGGGCCGCCGCCCGTCGCGGCGCCGCCGGAGGTACCGGTGGGCGGCGGGTGAGCGGTGCCGGCATCTCGGACGCACGGTCGTCGGGACCGGGCACACGCGGCAGGCGGGCGGACTCGTCCCCGAGCTCGCGGCGACGGTCCGCCCGACGCCGTCCCGGCGTGGTGGGGTGGTCGCTCAGCTCGGCATCCGCGGGCGCGCGCCGCTGGTTCTCGGGTACGTCGGTACGGCGACGACCCGGCACGGGAGTGCTCTCCCGGTCCGGTCCCCCGTCACTGCCTGGCGCGGCGTGCCTGCCCACGGTGAGCAAATCTAAACGGCCGGACCGCCGTTGCCCAGGATCTCCGGTGAACGACCGCGTCGCCGGGCGCTGCGCAGCCTCCGGAGGCGCCGGACGAGCAACGGATCGGCCTCGAGCGCGGCGGGTCGGTCGACCAGGGCGTTGAGGACCTGGTAGTAGCGGGTGGGCGTCACGCCGAACTGCTCGCGGATCGCCGTCTCCTTGGCACCCGCCGAGCGCCACCACTGCCGCTCGAAGGTGAGCATCTCGTGCTCGCGGCGGCTCAGCCCCGCGGGCGGTGGGGTCGTCTCCCCTGGACCCTCGACCCGTGGCGGGGAGACCACGGGGGCCGGGTCGGTGTTCATGGGTGGTGTTCTCCTGACCGGCGTCCACCGCCCCGAGCGGGGGCGGTGCGGATGGGCACGACGGTAGGCCGGAGGGCCGACACTTTCGACCCGGGACGGCGCGCCGGGCGTCAGACGGCGGCGGCCACCGGTTCGGCCGGGCGACGGCTCGCGGCCCGGGCGGCACGCAGGCTGTCGACGGTGAACACGCCCAGCGCCACCCAGACGATCACGAACCCGGCCAGGCGGGCCGGGGGCATCGGCTCGTGGCGGACGAAGACGCCGATCGCCAGCTGCATGAGCGGGGTCAGGTACTGCAGCAGCCCCACCGTCGACAGCGGGATGCGCCGGGTGGCAGCCGCGAACAGCAGCAGCGGGATCGCCGTCGCGACGCCGGAGCTCATCAGCAGCAGGAAGTGCCCCGCTCCCGCGCTGACCGCCGTCCCGTCGCCGGAGGCCTGCAGCACGCCGACGACGACGGCGGACGGGAGCGCGACGATCGCGGTCTCGACGAACAGGCCGGGCGCCGCCTCGACCTTCACCAGCTTCTTCATCAGCCCGTACAGGCCGAAGGTCGCCGCGAGCACCAGGGCGATCCAGGGCGGCCGGCCGTAGTCGACGGTGAGGACGACGACGGCGACCGCGGCGATGCCGACCGCCGTCCACTGCAGGGGACGCAGCCGCTCCGAGAACACGACCACGCCGAGCAGCACGCTGACCAGCGGGTTGATGAAGTAGCCGAGCGAGGTCTCGACGACGTGCCCGGAGTTGACGCCGTAGACGAAGACGAGCCAGTTGACCGCGATGAGCGCCGCGGCGCCGCCCAGGACGAGCAGGGTGCGGCGGTCCCGGACGGCGGCGCGCACGCGCGCCCAGCGGCGGACGGCGGTGAGCAGGACGGAGATGAACAGCAGCGACCAGAGCACCCGGTGCGCCACGATCTCGACGCCACCGGCCGGCTCGAGGAGCGGGAAGTAGAGCGGGAACACGCCCCAGAGGGCGTAGGCGGTGATGCCGGCGGCGACTCCGGTCCGGCGCTCGTCCACGCCCTGCACCGTACGCCGCCGCGCACGGGCGATTCGTTAGCCGGGCTGAGGATCCTCCGCGGTCAGGGGTGCTGGATGTAGTCGACCAGCGACGCCCGTTCGGACTCGAGCTCGTCCAGCCGAGCCTTGACGACGTCCCCGATCGAGACGATGCCGATCAGCCGGCCCCCGTCGACGACCGGCACGTGCCGGACCCGGTGGTCGGTCATGGTCTGGGCGAGCTCGTGCACGCTCGCGGTCGGCGGGCAGGTGTGCACCTCGGCGGTCATCACGCTCGACACCGGTTCGGCGAGCAACCCCGCCCCGCGCTCGTGCAGCCCGCGGGCGATGTCGCGCTCGCTGAGGATGCCGTCGATGCGCTCGCCGTCGGCGGAGACGACCAGCGCGCCGATGCCGTGCCCGGCGAGCAGGGCGAGCGCCGAGCGCACGCTCTCGCCCGCGTCGACGGTGGCCACGTCGTGGCCCTTGCGGCGCAGTACCTGGCTGATCTGCACGAGAACCTCCTCGCCACGTGCTGCGCAGTGTGGCCCCCGGCCTGGCTCGCGGCAACGCGTGTGCACCCGATCCGGGGACGGCCCGACAGGCCTACCGTCGTGGTGTGCGCACCCGGCACGGACGGCGACCCAACCCGCTGCAGTGGATCTGGTATGCCTTCGGCGGCGGGCTGCCGCGCGAGCTGGCGCCGTGGGTGCTCGCCGACACGACCGCCCGCACGTGGTGGCTGCGGCACATCGCGCGCGCCGTGGTGCAACTGCTGCCGCTGATGGTGATCTGCGTGGTCGCCGTCCCGGTGCCGCTGGCCTACCGGCTCAGCGCGGCCTTCGGCGGGCTGATCCTCGGCCTGCTCTTCTCGCTGGCGTTCATGACCGAGACCACCGAGCACCGGGTCGCCAAGGCCGGGTACGAGGCCGGCACGGCCGCCCGGCTCCGCGAGGAGCGGGCCGAGCGGGAGCGCGTCGAGCGCCTCTCGCCCTACCGCCGGGACGGCGCCGGCAGCTTCGACTAGTCCTCGACCCGGAAGCCGATCTTCAGCGTGACCTGGAAGTAGGCGACCGCGCCGTCGGCGACCTGGCCGCGGACCTCCTTGACCTCGAACCAGTCGATGTTGCGGACCGTCTGCGAGGCCTTGGTGATCGCGTTCTTGATGGCGTCGTCGATGGTGGTCCGGCTGCTGCCCACGATCTCGCTCAGCCGGTACACGTGGTCGGTCACGGGTCGCCTCCTCGCGTGCCCGCCGCCGGTCGGCAGCGCGGCGCCTGAGAGCCTGGCACGCCCGGCCACCGGCGGAAACCTGGAAAGAGAGCCGACGAGGGGACTCGAACCCCTAACCGCCCGATTACAAGTCGGGTGCGCTACCAATTGCGCCACGCCGGCGGGACATGGGAACAAGTCCCGGGACAAGGATAGGGACAACGCAGGGGACATCTCCGGGGCGTCCGCCGGAGATCGGCCCGGGCGTCGTGCGCCGCAACCCGACCGCGCCGCCGAGCGGGGCGCCCCTACCGGTCGCCCGGGGAGCCCGGATCCGAGTTGACCCGGATGGCGCGACGCGGTCCTCGCACCAGCCATCCGAAGACGGCGGGCCAGATCACCCACCAGACCACCGCACTCCAGGAGAACTCCCCCGCGCGCACGGTCATCCAGTACAGGCCGGCCGCGAGGACGCCGATCAGGCCGAGGAGCACGGCGATTCGTCCCGATCGCGAGTGGATCCGACGGCGCGCCTCGGTCTGCTCGATCAGCTGCCGGGCCCACTGCACTGCGGCCCGGCGCAGCCGCTCGTCGTCCAGCCGGCGCCCCCACGTCACCGCGGACTCCACCTGCGCCGTCTCCTGCGGTGTCAGGCCGAACTGGCGCATGGCGTCGCCCCACGGATCGGGATCGGCCCCTGGACGCAGCCGCGACCACACCCGACGGCTGCCCACCCACCAGGCCAGCAACGGCAGCCCCAGCAGGATCGCCACCACGACGATCACCGCACCGGTCACCGGCCCCCGCTCCCACCGGCCGGCAGTTCTGCCTGGAGTCGTCGCGCAACCCGGAGACGCCGCTCCGACCAGCGGTAGGCGGCCACCCCCTCGGCAGCCACGACGATCGCCACCATCCACACGCCCCAGGCGTTGTCGTTGGCGACGACCGCCGCCAACCCGATGACGCCGACACCGATGACGGCGAAGACCACGGCGAGCCACCGCTGGCTGTTCCACTCCTGCACCTCAGCGCGCAGTGCCCGCCGCCAGACGTCGGGATCGGCGTCGGGTGGAAGGACGCCTGACCTCATCGCCGGGGCGACCAGCTTCGACTGCCGGGCACGGACCTGAGCGGAGGGGCTCTGTGGAAGGCGGCCGCGGTCGACTGCTCGCCGGACCAGCCACATGGCCGGCGGCGCGAGTAGGGCCCATCCCAAGCCGTACACGGCCATCTCCGCCCATTTCCACGGCTCGCCACCCACGAGGCCACGCACCGCCTGGTTGATTCCTCCGACGAAGACCCCTGCGGCAACCCCGAGCATCAGCAGGAGGCCCCACCGCGGCCCCCGCCGCTCCTCGGTCACCGGGTGATCATCGAGACGACGCCGTCCGACCGCCACCGGTCAGCTGCTCGGTTCACCCAGCCGAGCGCGTGAGCGGGAGTCGGTGCGTCGTCGACCGACCGCTTCTGCCGCTATCGCTGCCACCGGCGCAGTGGTTCACCTCCTCTCGGGCACCGGGTCAGCTCGCGCGGCGGAGACACGACCGACATCGCTGCTCCCCCACCGGCGCGGCACATCACCTCCTTCGGTGCGCCGGTGCGAGCAGCGTGTCGGCGTCACCACGCCGCTACTGCGTTCGTCTCTGTTCAGTTCGTCGGAGCGGAGCCCCGTGGGCGGTGGCCGTCCAGCTCGCCTTCCTCGAGCCAACGGGCACCGTCCGACGCGCCCCTCGGTCGTCAATGGGCACCGTGACCCGCTCAACGTGCCCGCCGTCCGGCGGACCTGGTCCGCCCCTCAAAACTGCAGCGTCTAGCCTGCGAACAGGCTTCGGACGAGCGTGACGCGGCTACCCTCCGTCGCCGAGACCTCCGGGAGACGCACGATGACGAGCCCCGACGCGCGGGACGCGCCCGAGACGTCACGCATGCAGGACGCGGTGCGCCTGCTCCTGCTGATCGCGAACGCCTCGGAGGACCTGCCGTCTCCGCCTCCTGATGAGATCCCATCTGCTGCTGTGGCGGTCCTCCGCACCCAGGTAGTGCTGCAGAAGATGGACTTCTGGCTGCGCAACCCGGACTACCTGGCCGAGTTCCTGCTGGACCGATTCGAGGAGACCGGCGATCTCGCGTTCCGTGAACAGGCGCGCACCATCCTCAGCTCGGAGGAACCGGAGGTGCGCCGCTATCCGATGTTGCGCTACCGGTTCGGGGCCTACGAGCCGCTCGACGAGGCGCTCTCCGTACTGGCGGCCGCTGGCCTGGTCTTCCGCCGCCGCGAGGGGACTCCCGGCCACACCCGCCAGCACAACTACTACCTCACCGACACGGGGCGGTCCGTCGCGCGCGACATGCTCGCCGAGGTGCCCGAGCTGAAGTACTACGTCGACCGCGTGGAGCTGCTCGTCGAGCTCACCGGCGGCATCGGCCCCAGCGCCCTCAAGGACATGCAGTACGCGCAGCCGGAGTACGCCGACGCGGAGTGGCACAGCCGCATCCAGACGATCGCCCCGCGCGTGCGTGAGCGGCTGGCTGCCCTCGACGCGCAGGAGCAGGAGTCCTCATGACGATGAGCGCTTCGCACAGCGCGCTGGCGCAGCGGGTGGCCGCACGTACCGGTGTCCCCGCGTCGCACGTCGAGGGGGTCATGGCGACGCACGGTGTCGCCGCGGTATCGACACCAGCAGCGCGGCGGTCGATGCGCGTCCTGCGGCTGCGGATCACGGGCACGAAGGACGAGAGCGTCGGCGGAGGTGCGTTCGACCGGAGCTTCGTCTTCCCGGCCGGGATCTCGATGGTCGTCGGCTCGAACTTCGTGGGGAAGACGAGCGTCCTGGAGATCATCACCTGGTGTCTGCGGGGCGCCCCCCGCGAGCTGCAGCCCGACGTGGCGGCGTGGCTGGAGTCGGTGGAGTGCGACGTCGAGGTCAACGGTCGCGCCCTCGGGATCCGGCTGCGTCTGCATGCCGGCGATCTGGTCACCGGCACGGTGCACGAGGCGGCGACGGTCGAACAGCTCGACCGGGCGTTCGCCACGGCGCGGCCGCTGGTCAGCGCCTCTGCCCAAGCCGAGTACGCCGACGCCGTCCAGGGGCTCATGCTGGATCGGCTGAGCCTCGAACCGCTCCATGCACACGACAAGAAGAACGAGCTGACCCAGCGCCACGGCTGGCCGACGTACTTCGGCGCGATCTATCCCCCGGCCGGCGGCGACAAGATCCTGATCGGTGAGACGGCGATGGCCGGTCTCGCCGGCCGACTGCTGAAGGTCTTCCTCGACCTCCCCCGCGCCGCCGTGCTGACGCGGGTCCAGGCGGCCCGCGACGGGCTGCGGACGTCGCTGAAGAAGGTGGGGCTCCCGGGCCTCCCGGACCTGCAGGCCCGAGAGCAGACCGCGCTCACGACGGCTCGCTCCGCGCTGGCTGCGCTCCCGTCAGCATCGGCTCCATCGGCGACGGAGGCCGCTGACCGTGTGCGTACACTCGCCGCCCGCCTTGCCCGGGCCGACGAGCGGTGGGCACAGCTCGGACAGGCTTTCCGGCTGGCGAAGGCAGCACGGCAGGCCGATGAGCGTGCGCTGACCTCTCAGCGGGAGACCGTCGTCGCCGCGCAGTTGTTCCACGGCCTCAACCCCTCCAGCTGCCCCCGCTGCGAGGCGCCGGTCACCGAGGGCCGACGCGTCCGTGAGGACGCCGACCACGTGTGCGCGGTGTGCACGACCCCCTTGATCGGGGACGAGGACGAGGCGGCAGACCTCATCGCCGAACGGCAGGACGCCCTCACCGCATCGACCGCCGCGGAGACGGCTGCGCTCGCTGCCCTGGAGCAGGCGGAGACCGAGGTCAGCGACCTGACCGCCCAACTCGAGGCGGCACAGGCGCAGCTCGCCGCGGCAGAGGCTGCACGCCAGGTGGGCGATCGCGCCCGGCTGGAACTCGAGGTGGCTCGCGCCGAAGGTGCCCTGGCCGTCCTCGCCGAAGCCGACCCCAGATCGCTCAGCGACTCGGAGGAGGACGTCGGTGGTCTGCAGGGTGAGCGGCTGCTGGCCGTCCTCGAGGCTCTCGTAGCCGAACTCGAACAGGAACAGGCCGCAGAGTCGGAGGACCTGATCAAGGCGGTAGGCGACGAGATCGCCGAGCTCGCGCGCACCTTCGGCATGACGGCGGTGACCGGCGCGAAGATCCGGCTCAACGGAACCATGCTCGTCGACAAGGGCGGCGTGGCGGGCCAGACCTTCAGCAGTCAGAGCGCCGGCGGACGGCTGCGGCTGCGGATCGCCACGATCATCGCGCTGCTGCGCGTCGGGGCCCGCCGCGGAGTTGCGACCCACCCCGGCCTGCTGATGCTGGACAGCCTCCGTGCGGAGGAGGTTCAGGACGAGGACGCCCACGAGATCCTCGACGCCCTGATCGAGGTGGCCGCGCAGACGCCCGGGCTGCAGATCATCACGACGACCGCGGACCAGTCCCTGCCGGATGGACGGCTCGACGCCGACCATGTACTGCGGCCGGTCACCCCCAGCGCGCCGCTGTGGTGACCCGTCGTCGAGTCCTCCGAGCACACTCGTGACCGGCCCGGTGGCGCAGGCCCTGGTGACCGCCGAGACCGCCGGTGAGACGTGCGATGTGGCCAGCCTGGGCAGCCTCACCGACGTCGCGACCGAGCTCGTCCAGCTCGCCGACACGCCCCTTGCGCCTCTCGCGGCCGCGGCCCTCGTCGCGGCCATCTCCGACGGTGCGGACGCGTGGACCGCGGCCACGGTCGAGTTCGCGGCGCGCCTTCGGCAACAGACCAGCTACCTGGCCCTACGCGACAGCCTCGACGTGCTGCTCGACGACCCGATCGCCGCGAGGACGGTGGCCGCCCCGCTGCACACAGCGCTCCTCGAGGGGCACCGCACCAGCCTGGACCCCAACCCGCTTCTGGCGGCGGCCCACCTCGAGGGAGCCCTTCGGCTCGCCGTCGCCGGTGCCGTGACCCCATACCTGGTGCTGCACAGCCTCACGGACCTCGGGTCGGCCATGTCCGAGGACTACGTCGAACGGCTGCCGAAGTTGATCGGCGTCGCGCTGGACGCCTGGGACGACGACGCCACCCTGACGGCCCCGCTCACGCAGGCGCTGCACGTGCTGCAGGGCCTGGATGTTTCCGCAGCGGATGCCGCTCACGAGCTCGCCTGCGCCCGCATGCGCGCCGCGCTGCGGCAGACCGACGCGACAGCCGCGAGCGGTGGGCTCCTCGCAGCGGCCGATCAGTTCAGCGCGGCGTACTCCCTCGACGACACCCGGGATGACGCGGCCGCCTACGCGGCCGTCTGCACGGCTGTCGCCGCCTTCGGCGCAGCCGACACCGGCCCGCTCATGGAGGCCGTCGACGAGCTGGAGACCGTCATGCGGCGACGGAGTGCTTGGACACGGAACATGCACGAGCCGGCGTGGCGGAGACCCAAGCTGGACGCCGAAGTCGAGTGGCTCGGGATCGTGCTCGACCTGCGCCGCGCCGCCGCTCGACTGGCCGAGCCGAGCTGGCTCGAGGCGACCGCCGCCGTCGGCCACCTCGCCCGCGCTTACACGGCTGAACGGTCGACCACGCCGGCCGCGGGGCTCGCCGCGGTCGTGCGGCCGGCAATCGAGAACCCCGTCGCGGCCAACGCCGTCCTCCTCGACCAGCTGACGCGGACGATCGACGCCGACCGGCAACGGGAGGAGCCAATGCTCCCGCCGGCCGCCGAGCTGCTGCTGCACGCCGTGCGCGAGCACCGGCCCGCCGGCGCCGCGCGAGACCGAGACCTGCCCGGGGACACCGATGCGGAGGACGACGAAGCCCTCGACGTCCGAATCGACCGCTTCGCCCCCAGGCTCCGCGACGTGGACGCCGCCATCGCCCGCGCCTTCGCCAGGCAGGTCGATGACGAACAGCTCGCGCAGCTGGGCCGCGCCCTCACCGTCATGTTCGCCTCCGGCACGGCTGAACATCCAGCGCTCGGCCGGGTACGCGACGAGATCATCGAAGAGCTCTCCACCCACCCGGAGTTCGTCGGCGAGCCCCGCGCCGCCACGATTGCCCTGCTCGACCGCACCCTGACGTTTCTGCACGACCGGTACGAGCGCGCAGGCCCGTTCCTCCCAGGCCGGCCGAACATCCTGCGCCGCCTCAGCAAGGACGAGAAGCGGCCGAAGGAAGAAGACCTCCAGTGGGAGTTCTACTTCTGGCTGGCCAACTCCGAGACGTTCGCAGGACGGACCCAGTGCGAGGTGTCGCAGATCGCCGCCGGACGCGTCGACGTCATCGTCCGCGTCGGGGAGTTGAAGCTGGTGACCGAGGTCAAGCGTGAGCTCACCGATGCCGGCAGGGATTCGCTCGACCAGTACGTGCCTCAGTCCGCGGCCTACTCCGGGGCGAACGTGCCGTTCAGCCAACTGCTTGTCCTGGACCTTACCGACCACCCCGACGGCGTCCCGCGTCTGCGGGACCTTGCCTGGGTGAGGGAGCACAGAGCCCGCCCTGACGCCTCCCCGCAGCACGTCGTCGTCGCAGTCGTGGTCGGCAACCGGTCGACACCCCGTCAACTGTCCGACGCCCGCACGCCAGCGAGGAGGCGTCGCCCTGCTCGGGAGAGCGAGAGCCCCGAATCCGTCGTCGCAGCGGCGGACGATGACACCGCTGCAGGACAGCCCACACCGACGGTGTGAACGTCGTCGCGCTCAGGCGGGGACGGTCTGCCGGACGCCGGAGGTGCGGGTCTCGGCGAGGAGGTCCACGAGGTCGCCTTCCGTGAGGACCTCGATGCGATGGCCCTTCTCCCGCCAGTGCACGGCCTTCGCCGCCTTGCCGGTCCAGAAGTCCGCCGGGTCGTGACCCGTGAACCCGTCCCCGACGACCAGCATCGTCGTCCGCTTGTTGACGCCCTTCTCCACGACGGCGCCGCAGCGGGCGACGGCGTCCCAAGCGTCCTGTCGGCGGATGCTCAGCGCGCCGGTGAAGACCATGACCTGCCCGTACAGGGGGTGCTCCGGGTCGGCGTCGGCCGCGACGTCGGGCAGCTGCGGTCCCGTGTAGGTCGACGTGCCGCGGCAGCCGGCCCAGGCCGCGGCCTCCAGGCGGCCAGTGAGCACCTGCAGGCCGGCGAGCAGGTCGCCGAGGTTGTCGGCGCCCCGGCGGCGGGCGATGTCCAGGACGACATGCGCGCAGGCCAGCGCGTCCGAGCCCGCCTCGTGGTGCGCCGCGAGATCCACACCGCACTCGGCGGCCACCATCGGCAGCCGGTAGGAAATCAGGTCCAGCGCCCGCCGGGCCATGATCAACGAGCACGCGTAGTCGGTTGTGGGCCACTCCCGGTCGACAGCGACGCAGGCCTCGCGCAGCGCCCCGATGTCGAAGGCGGCGTTGTGCGCGACCAGCGGCAGCCCGCCGGTGAGCTCCAGCAGCTGGTCCAGCCGCTCGGCGAAAGTCGGCTGGTCGGCGACCATGTCGGGGGTGATGCCGTGCAGGCCGACGTTGATGCCGTCGAAGTGGTCCAGCCCCGCTGGGGGCCGGGTGAGCCACGAGTGGGCGGAGACGACGACGCCGTCACGGACGACGGCCGCGCCGATCGCGCAGATGGAGCCGCGCCGGGCGTTGGCGGTCTCGACGTCGATGGCTACGAAGTCCAGCCCGCCGGCAGCCGAGCCGGGTCCGTCCTCCAACGCCCGCCGGGGCGCCGGCAACAGCCCCGTCACGCCGCGACGCTCGGCGACGCGTCCCGGATGACGGCGGGCAGCGGCCGGTCGGCCGGGCCGCCGAGCTCGCGCATGTAGCTCCGCTTCAGCCGCTCGTCCTCAACCGCGTCCCAGGCCCGGCACAGGTCGTTGAGCCACCGGGCGATGCCCAGGGCGCGCCCGGTTCGGGGGTCACCGCCTGGCACATGCACGGCCTCGATGTCCAGCGGCTCGGGCAGAGTCGGCCACCGCGGTGCGGTCAGGTTCTTCTTCGTGGTGGCGGCCTCCTTGTAGGCGGCCTGCAGCTCGTCGCGGACGGCGATCACCGCGACTAGGGTCGCCTCGGGGTCGAGCACCCGTTCGGTGTCGACCTTGTGCTCCTTCAGCGCCATCTCGCCGTCGGCGGTGAACAGGGCGACGCGGGTCGCGGTCAGCGCCTGCAGCGTCTGCCCGCGATCGGCACCGTCGACTACCCACGCGCCGCTCAACCGGGACATCCCGGCGACGCGGGGGCCGAGGTCGACCCACCACACGACCGGAGCGCCGTCCATCGCGTCGACGATCGCCAGTACGGAACTGCCTGCGTTCACCATTTCCTCCCCCGCATGCGGTGACGCACGGTATCTCGGCCGTCACAGGAAATGTGTGAAGCGCCCTCCTCGGCGAATGCAGCCGGGAATGGTGCCAGCACGGTGCGCGCCGTCCGGGGACGTGTGGGCCCCGGTCCGGAGGCGATCTGTGGCACGCAGGATCACCGGCCTCCCGAACGGCGAGTACCGCGCTGTTCAGGGTCCGGCCGGCACGCTGGACGACGAACTCGCCCTCGCGCTGGAGCAGTGGCGCACGGCCGGGACGCACACCGACGGGACGCTCGCGCGGCTGACCGAGACGACCGCGGCGTTCGCACGGCGGCTGCACGCGCAGGGCATCGGGTCGTTCACTCAGGTGACCGCCGCGGACGCCGCGGCGTTCGTGGCGGCCCGTACCCGGCACGGCGCGGCGCCGGAGCTGGCCACCCGGCATGCGCGCCGCACGGCGGTGCGCACCCTGTTCCGCACGCTGCGCGGCCTCGGGCTGCACACCTCCGACCCGACGCTGGACCTGGTCCTCCCGCCGCGGGGCTTGCTCGTCGCCCGCCCGCTCACCGACGACGAGGTGGGCCTGTGCCGGGCAAGCGCCCAGATGGGCGCCGGAGCCCGGTCGCAGATGCGGGCCGTGGCGTGGGCGCTGGGCGAGGCCACCGCCCTGTCCAGCGAGGTCACGATGGTCCGCGTCCGGGACCTCGACGACCTGCACCGGCCCACCGCCGTCCAGCTGCCCGGGACCCGCGATCTCGATGGCCGCCGGGGTGAGCTGTCCGTCTGGGGTCGGCATGTGCTGCACCGGCGCGTCGTCACCCTGCTGGAGAGAGGCGCGACCGCCGACACGCTCCTGTGCTACGCCGGGTCGGCGCCGCCGGGCGGGGCGAAGGCGCAGGCCTCGGCGTGCAACGCGCTGCGCAACGTGCTTGCCTCGGCGGGCCTCGGCACCGAGCCGGACGTGCGGCCGGCGTCTCTGCGGCACTGGGCCGGCCGGCGCCTCTACGACCAGGGCGACCGGATCGAGCAGGTCGCCCGTGCGCTCGGGCATCGCAGCCTGGACATCACCGCCGCGCACATCGGCCTGGACTGGCGGGGCGCCCGATGAGCCGGCGCAGGGCCCGCAGCACCGGGCTCACGACGATCGAGCAGGTCCGGGCGGTGTTCCGGCTGCCGGCGCTGTACCAGCTCGGCGCCCTGGTGGAGCGGCGGCCGGTGGGCCGGCGCGCCGACTTCCCGCCGTACCTGCTGCTCGGCTACGGCGTGCTGGCCCGGGTGTTCCGCTCCGGCGCCCGGGTCGAGATCGAGCTCGCCCAGCCGGCGACGTGGTCGGTCATCGTCGACACCGTCGAGGAGATGCGCCGGGAGCGGCCGGACCTGGAGATCACCGCGCCTCCGCGGCGGGCGCCGGGCTGGGACGCCTACCGGTACGCCCGCAACCGGCGGTTCACCGCCGAGGGCGTGCTTGAGGAGCTGTGCGAGGAGTTCACCGAGCTCGCCGTCGTCCAGGCCCAGGACGCTGGACTGCTGCGGGCGGACGGCCCCGGATCGCTGTGCCACCCGGACCGCAGCCGCGTCGTCTACGGCGACGGGACCGTCGTCTCGCCGATGTACCGGCCACCGGCGGCCAAGCGCGTGAAGGACGAGAACGGCGAGACCCACACCGTCTACCTCGACGCCGACGGCAACCCGATCGACGCCCCGCGGAAGCGGTACGACCCGGACAGCGCCGAGCACCACGGCCACACCGGCCCTGTCCACGGGCAGTCGTTTGTCGGGCTGTACGTGCGCGGCGACAGGCCTCATGAGCGCGTCATGCTCGCCGTCGACCGGGTTCCCCGCCCCGGCGCCGAGGCCGACACCGCCGTCGCCCTCCTCAAGCGGCTGCACGCCGTCGCCGGCGCTGGCATCCAGGCGGTCGTCTACGACTCCGCACTGCGCGGGCGGCACATCACCGACCTCATGGAGAGCTGCGGCGTCGTGGTCATCAACCGCGTGCACGGCACCTCCCGCTCCCCCGGCCGCCGGCGCACCACTCCCGCCGCGGGCAACCCGCGCTGGTACGCCCTGGGCACCTGGGAGCACGACACCGGAGCCGGTCCGTGCCGGCACACCCTCGCCGCGGTGGACGGCGCGGTCAGCGAGGTCGGCCTGGACACCGAGGGCACCCCGGTCGTGCTCGCCAGGCTGGTGCGTCGGCAGGTGAAGCGGCCGCGGCGCAAGAACGGTCGCTATCACTTCACCGCCGGCTACACCGTCCCCTGCCCGGCCGGGGAGTTCCTCGCGTGGATCAGCCCGCATCCGCAGCACTCCGGCGACGGAGGCCGGCCCGACGCCGTCCGGCTGATCGCCGAGGGCGAGCCGGACTTCACGCGGTTGTTCCACCTGCGCAGCGACAGCGAGAGCCACAACAGCGGCTTCAAGCGCACCCTCCTGGTCGACCGCGCGGCCAGCCTCGGCGGCCGCCGCCAGCTCCTCGACTTCCTCAGCTACGGGCTCCTCACCAACGCCATCACCGCCCACCACGCCGCCTCCACGGCCGTGGTGCCCCTGCGCCGCGCCGCCTGAGCGACCGGCCCAACGGAAGGACGTGCCCATGTCCGCCCACGCCCCCCGCACCCTCGAGCAGGTCCTCGATCTGCCCGACGCCGCCGTCCTGCAGCTGCTCGCCGACCGGCTCCCCCGCCACGTCGCCGACACCGTCGACGGCCTGCACCGGCGCCCCACCGCGGTGCCGGAGGCCTCGCTGGCCCGGGCCCGCTACCTGCTGCTCCTCTTGGCGGCCGACCTGGACTCGCCCGCCTGCCCCGACTGCCACCCCGACCTGGACCCCGCGCTCGCCTGCGCCACCGAGCACGGCGCGCTGATCGCCCGCGCCCAGAACCAGGCCGACCGGGCCGGCCGACGGCTCGCCGACATCGTCGTCACCGGCACCACGAACCGCTGGGACTGAGCCGCTTGCGGGCCCGAGAGGCGCGGCGACGGTGCCGTCGCGAGCGGACATCCGCTCCGCGCCCCCGGCGCTCCCGCCGGCCACAGCGCCACCCAACGGAGGTACCGATGACCCACCCGCAGCTCGACTCCACCAACCGGCTGCGCCGCCACCAGCTGCTCGCCCACCGCGAGGAGCTCGCCACCGCAGCGGTCGAACACCTCGGCCACGACCTGCCCGGCGCCGACGTCCTGTTCCGCGCCGTCCACCTGGTCGAGGAGCTGATCCGCGTCGAGTTCCCGGCCACCTGGCAGGAGCACTACACCGAGTGGATCCACCGCGACGCCGACCGGCTGCACGGCCCCGACAGGCCCCGTCCTGACGCCTTCCGGGTCTGCCGTACGGCCGCCGCCGTCGCCTCGCGCAACGACGTCGCGCCGCCCTCTGCGGCCTGACCGCACCACCCACCTCGACGGGCCCCGGCATCCGCCGGGGCCCGTCGCCGTCTCCGGCGCGGGCTACCGCCGGCTGCGACTGCCCAGCGCGCGCACCTCCCGGACCGGTCCGGGACGTCCCATCCCGACGTCCCGAAGGACCGCACCGATGCACCGCCTCCGCAAGCCCTGGACCGGCGCCTGCCACATCCAGTTCACCGCCAGCAGCCCGGCCACGCCGTTCACGGTCGACGACCGGCCGACCCTGACCGACCTGCCGCTGCCCGGTCCGCGCCGCCAGAAAGAGGGCCGCGGCGGAGCCACCGCCCGCCTCGTCGTGCTCCGCACGATCATCCGCGGTCCGCTGCTGGCGGCCTTCGCCGCGGCGATCCCCTCGGCCAGCGGCGGGCGCCCCACGCCCCTGCCCGACCTGTACTGGGTGTTCTACGGCATCGCCATCCGCGAGTTCGCCAGCAACGACCAGCTCGACCAGGAACTGCCGCAGGTGTGGACCGAGATCCGCAAGGAGTTCTGGTTCGAGCACGGCATCCTGCTGCCCGACGCCGGGCCCAACGGCGAGATCCCCGGTGGCAGCGACAGCTACCGCGCCTGGCGCACGCGCCGCATCATCGCTCCCAAGAACAAGACGAGCCCGCTCCCCGACCTCGTCGGCAAGCTCACCGACGTCTCGATCCCGCTGGCCCTCGCCGTGCGCGCCGCCGAGGGCGGCGACGCACCCCGGGACCTCATCGACGCGCAGGTGTGGGACGTCGTCGCCATCGACGGCACCGTCCTCAACGCCCCCTCCGACGTCCGCGAGGTTCTCATCACCGACGAGAACGGCGAGGTCGTCGACCGCATCTACCCCGGCAGCCGCGCCAAGACCGGCAAGCCGCGGGTGCACCACGAGGTCACCCACGTCGCGAAGGAGCACGGCGCGCCCGACGGCCTATACAACGTCGTCGCCACGACGAAGGGCGAGGACAGCTACACCCGCGTCGTCCTCGGCGTCGACATCGGCCAGCCCCACGAGGGCGAGGCCCCGGTCGCGATGCGCGTCCTGCGCGGCATCTACGACCGCGCCGGCCACCAGTTCCCGGTGCTGGCCATCGACGGCGTCGGCAACCCCGGCATGTACCAGGACCTCCTCGCCGAGTACGGCGTCTACGTCGTCAACGCGCAGGCCGCCCGGAAGGGCCAGGCCCCCGAGGGGGGCCAGGACGCCGAGGGCCGGCCCCTGCCGGCCGCCGGCGCCAGCGTGCGGAACTACGGCGTCAAGGCCGGCCAGCCCAAGCACAGCTACGTGACCCCGCTGGACTCCGTGTGGCACGAGGTCGACGGGGAGGCCCATCAGCACCACCTCGTCGCCGACGACGGAGCGGTGTACGAGACCAACCGCGCCGCGACGCGCGGCAGCCGCGTCCTCAAGCTCGGGATGCTGACCCCGACCAGCGTGGAGCGCCGGCAGGAGCGCACCGGCGAGTTCTACCTGGTGCTCACCCTCACCGGCGTCTGCCAGCACGGCGACACCTTCACGACCGACCTGGAGCTGCGCTGGAAGACGCCCGGCAAGGACGGACGGGTGCCCTGGCGGTCGCTGGTCGCCAACGTGCGCGTGCTGCCCGAGGCCCTCACCGAGCGCTACGCGGCGACGTTCAGCAAGCGCAACCAGATCGAGTCGTTCTTCAGCTGGCTCGAGCGGCGGTTCCACGTCAAGGACCGGCACGCCAGCTGGGGCCGCGACGCCCAGCTGCTCGACCTGGTCTTCGCCGGGCTGCTGCACAACACCGAGACCTGGGCGCATCTGGCCTACCGGCACCCGGCGGTCGCCGCCGACCTCGCCCACACCCTCGCCGACCTGGACCGGGTTCCGGTCGACACCGCCGGGCTCGGTGCCTGACCGCAGGCGACTGCGCACCACGTAGGGGCTCCGAACGGTGAGCCGCGTCCTCCCGACGCGCCTCACCTTCGGAGCCCCTCGTGCTTACGCCCAGCGCCCACCGCTACGACCACCGCCTCCTGCTGTGCCGCACCGACCCCGCCATCGCTCCGCTGTCCCCCAGCGACCTCGACCCAGCCGTCGACGTCACCGCCGAGATGACCGGCGACCTCACCGCGACCCTGCCCGCGATCGCCGACATCTGGCAGCAGGTCAGCCCCGACCCCAACACCACCACCCAGATGCTCGGCGTCCTAGCCACCTTCACCGCTGCGGCGGTCGCCACTGGCGCCACCACCTGGCACGACGTGTCGACCGAGGCCATCACCCAGTTCATCCAGGCCCCGGGCCCCCACGCCGAAGACACCTGCCGGCTGCGCAAGAACGCCCTCCACGGCGCCGTCATCGCCCTGGACGATGCCGGAGTGCTCGACATCGACACCTTCAACCCGACCGCCGGCATCGACCCCGTGCCCGGCCAGATCCGCACCGACGAGCGCGGACGGCGACGCGGCAACCCTCAGCCCGTCAGGATCAGGAAGCCGGCCGCCGACAGCATCGCCGTGCGAGCCGCCACCCACGACGAGATCGTGATCGTGCGACTGGCCACCCGGCGCGCCGTCACCTCCCAGACCATCAACCTCCCGGCCGCCGCCGTCGCCATCTGCTCGTCTTCGGCGACCACGACCGAGGCCCCCCAGGTCCTCTGGGGACACGTGGACACCACCGGGGACGTCCCCCAGATCGCCCTCCCCGGCAGCCCCCTCGCCGCCGAGCCCAACGAGTCCCGCATCGCACCGCGCAACGTGGTTCTCGACTCGTGGAACGCCGAGGTGCTCACCGACTGGCACGCCGAGCGCCGCGCGAAGGACAAGCCCGGCAGGGCCTCGAACGTCGACCCCACGACGTCCGTCCTCTTCACCGGCAAGAAGCCGCTCGACAGCGACAGCGCGCAGAAGGCGGCCGACCAGCAGATCCGCAAGGCGTTCGCCATCGCCGACCTCGGCCGCGAGCTCGGTTTCTCTGCCGGCTCACTCCGGTTGTGGGCCGCCGCCCGCCACGTCACAGACGGGCCCAGCCTGTTCACCGGCGCCGACATCGCGGGTATCGACCCGTTCGTCCTGCACCGGAAGGTCATGCGGCCGTATGGACAGCGCTGAATGGCTCAGCCACCGCTACCGGAGCGGCCCGGTCAGGGACCGCCCCGCCGCGAAGGCGAACGTGGACCGCTGTTGAGCCGTACGGCTCGTCTTGGCCCCGTCTGCCAGCGCCACCCCACGACCCCGTAGCCACCCAAGACGACGAGGTTGAGCCAGTTGCCCCAGGGCCAGCGTCCCTCGGCCGCCGAGAACACGAGGAAGCCGACCAGGACTGCGCCGAAGGCGGCGTAGAGCACCACCAGCCACAGCGGGAGCAGCCGGCGTCCGCCTCCCGGTCCTGTCTGTCGCTCAGCCAGCTCCACGACGGCCGCCCGGAGCCGGTCATCCTGCAACTCACGGCCCCAGGTGGCAGCACGCTCCACCACGGGCACTTCACTCCCCCTGGAGTTCGTGACGCCGCTTCATCTCCAGGGGGACGTATGCGTCCGCCGCCGTCCGTGACCGTCGCCAAGACTGACGGCCACCAGCCCACCACGCGACCAGCGGGATGCCCACCAGCACGAGCACCGCTGCCGCGATCCCGATCACCACGACGAGATCTTGGCCGAGCCTCGTCGGCGTCGAAACTCGTAGGCCACGCCGTCGCCCGGACGTGTGGCCCTGCATGCAGCCGCACGTCGACACCGCCCAAGCCGAGTCCGGCCGCGTTCCACGTCACACGGATCCGCGTTCCACCGCTGAAGGCGGCGCGTCCCCAGACGGCTCAGGGCATCGGGCGGTGGACCTCGAGAAAGCGCAGGTCACTGGGGTTGTTCCCATACGCCACGCCGGCGGTACGTGAGGACTGGCCCCGAGGACAAGTCTAGGGATACCGCCGGGGACGTCTCCGCGGCGCAGTCCGACCGACTCTTGCGGTCTTGTGCGCGCTCCGGCGGCGTTGCACGACCGCACGAGCGGCAACGACACCGCAAGAGCGGCGGGTCAGGGGTGGCGCTCAGCGCAGGGCGACCTCGGCGAGCAGGTCGACCTGCGAGGGGTCG
This sequence comes from Geodermatophilus sp. SMS 5-13, assembly GCF_059428245.1. NCBI lineage: Bacteria > Bacillati > Actinomycetota > Actinomycetes > Geodermatophilales > Geodermatophilaceae > Geodermatophilus > Geodermatophilus sp. SMS 5-13. The sequence goes on along the minus strand of NZ_CP165729.1, from coordinate 494,161 downwards.
CTCACGGTCGGGTCGAGGATCAGCTCGTCCACCCCGGCCTCCTCGAACGCGGCGATGACGTCCCTGACCGCCTGGGGTGAGCGGTGCGCCGAGCCGGCGATCATCTCGGCGGTCTCAGGCCCGAAGACGCCGTAGTAGTCGCGCAGGTAGCCCCGCGACTGCTCCTCGGTGTCGCCGAGGGAGAAGTAGTTCAGCGCCACGATGCGGGGCGACCCGTCACGGCCGGCGTCGCGCCAGGCTGCGCGGAGGCGCTCCAGGAACGGCGGGAGCATCTGCGGCGGCGCGCCACCCGCCGTCCAGCCGACGCCGAACTCGACGGTGCGGCGGATCGCGGCGTCCGACGTCCCGCCGATCAGGATCGGCACTCCCCCGGTGAGCGCGTCCGGCACCACCGGACGTGAGTCCGCCAGGAGGGCTTCCCCGGCCAAGGCCCGCCGCAGGTCGGCCAGCTGCTGGTCGAACAGCCGTCCGCGGCTGCCGAAGTCGCGCCCGGTGAGGACGAAGTCGTCCTCGCGGGCGCCGACGGCCAGGCCCAGCGTCAGCCGGCCGCCGGTCAGCTCCTGCACCGAGGCGGCCTGCTTCGCGAGCTCCGCGGTGCTGCGCGTCGGCGCCAGGAGCACGTCGGTGACGAACCTGATCCGCTCGGTCACCGCCCCGGCGGCGGCGAAGACGGTCAGCTCCTCGAAACCCGGATACGCCACCCGCCCGATCGAGCCCAGGCTCGAGAAGCCGGCGGCCTCCGCTCGCCGCGCCCACTCGAGCAGCTGCGGGCCCGTGGTGCCACGGACGGTGTTCGGGATGCCGATGCCGATGTCCACCCTGCTGTCCTCTCGTCAGGTCGTGCTCGCCCAGCCGGACCACCGTCGGGCGGAGACCACGAGGAGCAGACCGGACGGCGGCTCCGCGCGGTACTGCGGGAACCGCTGGACGGGCGCGCGGATTCCGCGGTGATCCGGTCGACCCGTCAGCCCTGGGGCGCGGCAGGTGTCGCGACCGCCTCAGCGGTCGTGGCCGCCGTCGTCGCCGCGGAGTCGGTCGTCGCCGAGTCCGTCGCCGCGGAGTCGGTCGCCGCGGAATCCGTCGCCGCCGTGGCGGGCGACGGCTCGATCGCCGGGGGCGACGTCGGAGGGTCGGACGGCGGCGGCGTGGTCGGGTCGGACGGCGGCGTGGTCGGGTCGGACGGCGGCGTGGTCGGGTCGGACGGCGGTGGCGGAGGCGTCGTCGGCGGCGGCGGGGTGGTCGGATCGGGGGTCGTGGGCGCCGGCGTCGTCGGCGCCGGCGTCGTCGGATCGGGAGTCGCGGGCGCCGGGGCCGTCGGCGCAGGAGTCGTGGGGGCCGGCGTCGTGGCCGCCGGCGTGGTCGGCGCAGCCGGCGCGAGCGCCGGCGCGGGCAGGTCCTCGGCAGCGGCCGGCGGCGGCCCGGGGTTGGCCGGGGGCAACGCCGGGTCGGGTGGCTCGATCGTCGTGGGGATGACCGGTGGCGCCGTCCCCGCGTAGGTGGCGGCGAGGGTCAGGACCGTCGCCACGTAGCTGTCGGAGTGGTTGTAGGCCAGCACGGCGCGCGTCTGACCGGCCACCGAGGACAGGTCCCCACCGGCCCGGCAGAGGTAGGCCGCGGTCGCCGCGGCCGCGTCGTCGATGTCGAACGGGTCGCGCTGCCCGTCGCCGTCGCCGTCCCGGCCGTAGGAGGACCACGTGGAGGGGATGAACTGCATGGGGCCGACGGCGCGGTCGTAGACCGTGTCACGGTCCAGCCGGCCGCCGTCGGTGTCGCGGATGAGCGCGGTGCCGACGCCGTCCAGGGCGATCCCGATGATCGGCGGCGTCGAGCGTCCGTCGGTGCGCAGCTCGGCGCCGGCGAACCGTCCGTGGTTGGACTCCACGCGCCCGATCGCGGCAACCAGCGGCCAGGCGATGTGGCACGAGGCGGGAGCGGCCTCGGCGGCGTGCTGGTAGGCCGCGAGCGCGACCGACGGGATGCCGCTGGCGGCCAGCGGGGACACGGCCGCACTCGCGCTCGTGCTCGCCGCCGGTGATCCCACCACCGCCGACTCCGCCCCGACGGCGGTCGCCTCGGGGGCCCCCGCGGGGAACGGCTCAGCGCCCGTGGCGCGGGCGGGCGCATCGGCGGGCAGCGGCGTGGTCGGCCCGACGGAGGCAGCGGGTCCCCCGCGCGCGACGGCGAGCAGGGCGGCAACCGTGACACCGATGGCCAGCCGGCGCCGGAACGCCGCCAGCTCCTTGCGTGCCACCATCGACGCCGGCTCCGTCCGCGGGCCCGCCGCGATCCGTGCGGCGAGGGGTGCCCGGCGTCCTGGACCAGCCGGCTCCGGTTCCCACGCTAGGAAGCGGGTCCGGAAGCGGACACCCCCTCACGGGGGGCCGACCCCCACCCCATTCGACGGCCCCTCGCGGCCCGCGCTCAGCCGGTCTGACCCCCCGCGGCCTTGCCGCGCACGTAGCCGGCCGGGTCGCTGCCCGGCTGGGGGCCGTCGGCGAGCCAGCGCGCGAAACCCTCGGGATCGCGCCGCTCGAGCTCGTCCAGCGCCTCCTGGCGGCGGCGCACCAGGGACTCCCGCGCGGCCGGTTCGAGCCAGCCGGCCAGCGCGGCAGTGGTGCGCACCCACTCGCGGCCCAGGGCGGCGGTGGGCAGGTCCGACACCGGGGCGGTCAGCCGCGCGGCGCCCGGGTCGGGGCGCCCCGCCGGTGCCACCGGGGTGCCGTACCCGAGCCAGGTCGCCACCGGCCGTGGTGGCGCGACCGGGCGACCGCCGCCCGGGTCCGCCGGCGCCGACCGGCCCACGGCGGGCCGCGCCGTGCGCGAGCTGCGCAGCAACCACACGAGCAGCGCGACGACCGCCGCCGCGGCGCCCACCAGGACGGCGGCGAGGCCCCCACCGATGGCCGCGGTCCCGGCCACCACCATGAGCGCGCCGACCGTCCAGGCCCCCGCGCGTGCCGCGGCCGCGAGCGGTGGCGTCCGATCGGGCCCGGTCGTCTCGCGGGCCAGCCCCGCGGCCAGGCACGCGGCGACGGCGCCGGCGAGCACGACGGCGATCACCCCCGACGCGCCCAGGACCACACCCCCGGCGAGCGCGACGACGACGGCGCAGAGGATGCCGGCACCGAGAAGGAGCCGGGCGAACGGACCGCGAGTGGGCACGGGCAGCCTCCTGTGGGCAGGCCGGACACGAGTGATCCGCGGTCGCTCACGCCGCCGTCCGGATTTCCGTCCGATGGGTCGCTCCCGCGCTCAGATTCCGGCCCTACCCAGACCGCATGCGGCTTGCACTCACAGTCCGCTCTTCCGTCGAACGGCCCCGGCGAGCAGGCTTCTCCCGGAAGCCGACGCCGCTTCCGGCGCCGGACCTCGTTGCTGTGGGGGGTGCCCCGTGACGACCTCGACCTCGCCCGGTCCCGTCGACCGGAACGAGCCCTCCGCTCCGGCCGAGGCGCGGCCGGGCGCCGGTGGCCCCTCCGCCCGCGACGTCGTCGTCGGGGTGGACGGCAGCGAGGTCGCGATCTCGGCGGTGCGCTGGGCGGCCCGCGAGGCCGCCGCCCGCGGAGCACCGCTGCGGATCGTCCACGCGGCCGACTACCTCGGGGAGCCGGCGTCCCCCGGCGCGCCCCCGCCGGAACTGCCGCACGCCCGGCGGATCACCGCCGCCGCCTACACCGCCGCCCTGCACGCGGCGCCGGGGCTGACCGCCTCGACCGAGGTCGTCCCCGGTGAGCCGATCGCCGCGCTGCTCAAGGCCGCGGCGGCCGGCCAGCTGCTGGTCCTCGGCATCAACACCACCGGCGCGGCCGACGAGCTGGTGATGGCCCCGGTCGCGCAGCGGGTGGCGTCACGCTCCCCCCAGCCGGTCGTCGTCGTCCCGCGGTCGTGGCCCGACGCCGCGGACGACCGCCCCGTGGTCGCCGTCCTCGGGCTCGGCGACCCCGCGGAGGACGACGCAGTCGCCGCCTTCGCCGCGGCTGCCGCCCGGCGGGGCGGCCGGCCACTGTCGCTGCTGCAGACCCGCGACCACACCGCGGCGGACGACGACCGGGCCGGCCGGCTCGGCGACGTCGAGGTGCAGGAGGTCTCGATGCCGGGCGCCCCGGCCGTGGACCTGCTCGGCGTTGCCTGCCCGACGCCGCTCATGGTGCTGAGCACCGGGCACGGCGGCCGGTTCCACCGGGCGCTCGACGGCCTCCACCGCTGGCTGCTGCGTCACTGCACCTCGCCGATGGCCCTCGTCCCGGCGACCGGCCGCGCCGCCGACCGCGCCCCGGAGGAGGCGACGACCAGGGCCTGAGCCACGTCCAGCGGACTCACAGGTACCGCCCAGCACCAGATCAGCCCTCGCACCGACAGTAGGTGCAGAAACGTTCGGCCGGACGGCCGGGCAGAGGGAGGACTGGAGCAGTGACCGAGCACGGACACCCGGACACGTCCGGGCAGGACCCGCGGACCACCCCGGCCGGGACGCCCCCGGCGCAGCCGGCGTACGGGCAGCCGGCCGCGCACGAGGCGACCGCACACCCGGCGACCGAGCGCCCGACCGCCCCGACCGCCCCGGCGCAGCCGGGTGTCTGGCCGCCGCCGCAGGCGCACCAGCAGGTCCGTCCCCCGGCCGGCCAGGTCTTCGGCGTGCCGGCGTACCACGGCGCCGTCCCGCCCGGCGGCACCCTGCCGCCGTCCACGGGGCTGCCCACCGGCGCGCCCGGCTTCCCGCCCCCCACCGGCACCCTGCCGCCGCAGGCCCGCCGCTCCGGGCGGCTGCGGATCGGCATCGCCGGCCTGGTCGCCGGCGCGGTCATCGGCGGCGGCGCCGGAGCCGGCGTCGTGGCCCTCATGGACCAGCCGACCAACCCGACCTCGGCGGCCGCCGCCGCGCAGAGCGTCGTCATCAAGGACCCGGACTCCACGACGAGCGCCACCGCGGCCGCCGCCAAGGCCGCCCCCAGCGTGGTGACCATCTACGTCACCGGGTCCTCGGCCGCGGGCAGCGGCTCGGGCGTCGTCCTGACCGACGACGGATACGTGCTGACCAACAACCACGTGGTCACGCTCGAGGGCGAGGCCTCGAACGCCGACATCCAGGTGCGCACCGCCGACGGCACGCTCTACGACGCCACCGTCGTCGGCACCGACGCATCCAGCGACCTCGCCGTCGTCAAGCTGGACGGGGCCAGCGGGCTCACCCCGGCCACCTTCGCCAACTCCGACAAGGTGCAGGTCGGTGACCTCGCCGTCGCCATCGGCGCGCCGCTGGGCCTGGAGAACACCGTCACCGACGGCATCGTGAGCGCGACCAACCGCGCCGTGCAGACCGGCTCCAGCCAGAGCGACGCCACCGTGATCGACGCGATCCAGACCGACGCGGCGATCAACCCGGGCAACTCCGGCGGCGCGCTGGTCAACGCCGCGGGCGAGGTGGTCGGGATCAACACGGCGATCGCCTCGGTGGCCTCCTCCGACCTGCCGGGCCAGCAGTCCTCGCAGAGCGGCAACATCGGCGTCGGCTTCGCGATCCCGAGCGACACCGCCAAGCGGATCGCGACGGAGATCATCAAGACCGGCAAGGCCAACCACGCCGTCCTCGGGGTCAGCGCGCAGACCGCGACCGACGGGCAGAACACCGAGGTCGGCACGGGCGCCGAGGTCGTCCAGGTGCAGGCGGGTGGCGCGGCGGCCGACGCCGGGCTGCAGTCGGGTGACGTCATCACCGCGGTCGACGACCGGCCGGTGACCACGTCGACCGAGCTCACCGCCGCCGTCCGCAGCGCTCCCCCCGGCGAGAAGGTGACGCTGACCGTCCGCCGTGGCAGCGACACGACGACCGTGGACGTCACCCTCGGCACGTCGACCAGCTGATCCGGCTGCGTCGTCCCGACCGACGGCCCCGGCACCTGCCTCGCGCGGGGCCGGGGCCGTCGTGCGTCCCGGCAGCCCTCGGCCGCGGTGCCTAGGCTGGGGGAGGTGCCGGCTCTCCGACCGCTCGCGCCCCTGGCGGGCTCCCTCGACGATCCCCAGCGCGCCCGCGACCTCGCCCGCATGAAGCGGCTGGCCACCGGCCTGTTCCTGGTCGCGGCGGCCGTCTTCGTGGCCTGCGTGCTGATCGGCTCGGACGCCGGGGCGTGGGTCGGCTACGTCCGGGCCACCGCCGAGGCCTCGATGGTCGGCGCGCTGGCCGACTGGTTCGCCGTCACGGCCCTGTTCCGGCACCCCATGGGGCTGCCGATCCCGCACACCGCGATCATCCCGCGCAAGAAGGACCAGATCGGGGCCAGCCTGGGCACCTTCGTCCAGGAGAACTTCCTCACCCGCTCGGTCGTCGAGGACAAGCTGACGACGGTCGACGTCCCCGGCCGGCTCGGGGACTTCCTCGCCGCGCCGGGTCGCGCCGAGCGGCTGGCCGGCGACGCCGCTGCGGTGCTCACGGCGTTCACCGGCCTGTTGCGCGACGAGGAGCTGCAGCCGGCCGTGGCCGCGCTGGTCGACCGCAAGCTGCACGGCACCCCGGCCGCGCCGATCGTCGCCCGCGCGCTGGAGCTGGTGGTGGACGGCGACCGGCACCAGGAGGTCCTCTCGGTCGCGCTGCGCGGCCTGGCCCGCTTCCTCGAGGAGAACCGCGTCGTCTTCCGCGCCCAGCTCGGGGACGCCTCCCCCGCCTGGGTCCCGGACTGGGTGGACGACCGGCTGTTCACCAAGGTCTTCAACGGCGTCCAGCAGTTCCTCGAGGAGGTCGGCGCCGACCCCCAGCACGAGCTGCGCCGCGCCTACGACGCCCGGCTGCGGGTCTACATCCACGCGCTGCGCACCGATCCGTCGACCGCCGGGCGCGTGGAGGAGGTCAAGAAGGAGCTGCTCGAGCACCCCGCCGTCCGCCACTGGTCGGGCTCGCTGTGGAGCAACGCGAAGAACGCCGTCCTCGCGGCGGCCGCCGACCCGGACTCCGAGCTGCGCGCCCGGATGACCGGGATGATCGGCGAGCTGGCGCACAACCTGCAGACCGACCCCACCCTCCGGGAGCTCGTGCAGCGGCACGCGCACACCGTCGCCGGCTACCTCGTGGAGCGGTTCTCCGGCGACATCGCCGACCTGGTGGGGACGACGGTGGAGCGGTGGGACACCGAGGAGACCAGCCGGCGGATCGAGCTGCAGGTCGGCCGGGACCTGCAGTGGATCCGCGTCAACGGCACCGTCGTCGGCGGTCTCGCCGGCCTGCTGATCTACACGATCGCCCAGCTCATCGGCTGAGCGGAGGGCCACGGCGCGGAAAACGCGCCCGCGGCACTCCGCCTCAGCGCCGAACCTGGGCGGCCTGGTAGAGCGCGATGCCGGCGGCGACGCTGACGTTCAGCGACTCGGTGTCGCGCGAGATCGGGATGCGGACGACGACGTCGCAGCGCTCGCGCACCAGCCGGGACAGCCCCGCGCCCTCGGCGCCGACGACCAGCGCCACGGGGTCGGCGAAGCCGTCGTACTCGTGCAGCTCGACCTCGCCGTCGCCGGCCAGGCCCACGGTCATCAGCCCGGCGTCCTGGTAGCCGGCCAGCGCCCGCGCCAGGTTCACCGCCCGCGCGACCGGCAGCCGGGCGGCGGCGCCGGCGCTGGTCCGCCAGGCCGAGGCCGTCATGCCGACCGCCCGGCGCTGCGGCACGACGACACCGTGCGCGTCGAAGGCGGCCGCCGAGCGCACCACCGCGCCGAGGTTGCGCGGATCGGTGACGCCGTCCATGGCGACGATGAGCGGCGGCCGGCCGGAGTCGTGCGCCGCGGCGAGCAGGTCGTCGGGGTGCGCGTACTGGTAGGGCGGGACCTGCAGGCCGATGCCCTGGTGCAGGGCGCCGCCGGACATGCGGTCGAACTCGGCCTTGCCCACCTCGAGCAGCGGGAGCCCGCGGTCGGCGGCCAGGTGCAGCGCCTCGGTGATCCGCTCGTCGGTGCCGCCACGCGTCTCGCCGGTGACCACGTACAGCGCGGTGGCCGGGATCTCCGCGCGCAGCGCCTCGACCACCGGGTTGCGGCCGAGCAGCAGCTCCGGGGCCTCCTCGCCGCGCTGGCGCTGGCGGGCCCGGTCGGCCCGCTGCCGTGCCTCGGCCGCCGCCCGCCGCTGCGCGGGATGCCCCTTGCGCATCTCGGCCGGCGGCGTCGCCCCGCGGCCGGCCAGCGCCCGGCGGTTCTTGCCGCCGGTGCCGGCGGTGGCGCCCTTCTTGCCCGTTCCGCTGCGCGCGCCGCGGCGCTGGCTGTTCCCGGCCACCCACCCTCCCTCATGTACGTGCTAGATGGCATGACCATCGCACGTTGTCGGGAGCACCCCTATCCGGGGTGTCCAGTGCCTACGCCACGCCTGCGCGACCAGCCTGGACGTTGGTCACGTCCAACCGAACCCGCACCGCGCCATGCGTCCCGCCAGCATGATGCGCGCGGGGTCGGGCGATTCCGCATCATCAGGGAGTCAGCGGGCCAGCTCCCAGCGCGGCCCCTGCGGGGTGTCCTCGACGACCACGCCGAGGGCGGCGAGCTGGTCGCGGATCGCGTCGGCGGTGACGAAGTCCTTGCGGGCCCGCGCCGCCTGGCGCTGCTCGAGCGCGAGGGCGACCAGCCCGTCGGTCACCCCACCGAGCTTCTCGTCGCCTCCGCCCGCCCACTGCGGGTCGAGCGGATCCAGCCCGAGGACGGCGAGCATCGCCCGCACCGAGCCGAGCGCTCCGGCGACGGCGGCGTCGTCCCCCTCGGCGAGAGCCTTGTTGCCCGCGCGCACGGTCTCGTGGATCGCGGCGACGGCGGCGGGTGTGCCCAGGTCGTCGTCCATGGCCTGGGTGAACTCCGCGCAGAGGGTCCGCGCTCCGGCGTCCTCCCCCACCCGCTCGGCCGCGCGCCGCACGAAGGACTCCAGCCGCTGGTAGCCCGCGCCCGCCTCCTCCAGCGCGGCGTCGGTGAACTCGACCATCGAGCGGTAGTGCGGGGCGACCAGGTAGTACCGCAGCTCCACCGGGCGCACCCGCTTGACCACCTCGTCGATCAGCGCTGTGTTGCCCAGCGACTTGCTCATCTTCTCTCCGCCCAGGGTGACCCAGCCGTTGTGCAGCCAGTACCGGGCGAACCCGTCGCCGGCCGCCCGCGACTGCGCCTGCTCGTTCTCGTGGTGCGGGAAGCGCAGGTCCAGACCGCCGCCGTGGACGTCGAACTCCGGGCCCAGGTAGCGCTCGGCCATCGCCGAGCACTCCAGGTGCCAGCCGGGGCGGCCACGGCCCCACGGCGTCGCCCAGGACGCGGTCTCCGGTTCGCCGTCCTTGTGCCGCTTCCACAGCGCGAAGTCGCGCGGGTCGCGCTTGCGCTCGTCGCTGTCGGTGTCGGCGGCCGGCTGCAGGTCCGCCAGCCGCTGCCCGGTCAGCGCCCCGTACTCGGGGAACGAGCGGACGTCGAAGTAGACGTCGCCGTCGACGGCATAGGCGTGCCCGGCGTCGATCAGCCGCTGCATCATCTCGATCATGTCGGGCACGTGGCCGGTGGCGCGCGGCTCGTAGGTCGGCGGCCGCACCCCGAGGACGTCGTAGGCCCGCGTGGAGGCGCGCTCGTTCTCGTAGGCCCACGCCCACCAGGGCACGCCGTGCTCATCGGCCTTCGCGAGGATCTTGTCGTCGATGTCCGTGACGTTCCGGACGAGCGTGACGTCGAGGCCGTGCCCGTGCTCCAGCCACCGGCGCAGCACGTCGAAGACCAGCGCCGAGCGGACGTGGCCCACGTGGGGCGGCCCCTGGACGGTGAGCCCGCACACGTACATGGAGGCCCGCCCCGCACGCAGGGGCGTGAAGTCACGCACGGCACGCGCGGCCGTGTCGTACAGGCGGAGGCTCACCGCTCGGAGTCTACGGACGCCGTCCTGACCACCAGCGCGGTCGCCACCGCGGCCCGTCCCTCGCCGCGCCCGGTGAGCCCGAGCCCGTCGGTGGTCGTGGCGCTCACGCTGACCGGCGCACCCAGCGCGGCCGAGAGCGCCGCCTCCGCCTCGGCCCGCCGCGGACCCACCTTCGGCGTCGGCGCGATCAGCTGCACCGCCGCGTTGCCCACCCGCCAGCCCGCGGCCGCGAGGGTCTCCCGGACGTGCTCGAGGATCGCCACGCCGGACGAGCCGGCCCACCGGGGGTCGCCCGTGCCCAGCAGCCCCCCGATGTCACCCAGCCCCGCGGCGGAGAGCACGGCGTCGGTGAGCGCGTGCGCGGCGACGTCGCCGTCGGAGTGGCCGGCGCAGCCGTCGGCGCCGGGCCACTCCAGGCCGGCGAGGAAGCACGGACGGCCGGCCTCGATCGGGTGGACGTCCGTGCCGAGTCCGATACGGGGCAGGTCGGTCACCGGGTCACCTGCAGCTCGGCCAGCGCCAGGTCGTGCGGCACGGTCACCTTCGCGGCCCGCTCGTCGCCCTCGACGGTGTGCACCGGCACGCCCGCGGCGCGCACGACGGCGGCGTCGTCGGTGAGCTCGGCGTCGGCGGCCAGCGCGGCGTAGGCGGTGAGCAGGGTGGCCCGGTCGAACCCCTGCGGGGTCTGCACGCGGCGCAGCGGCGCCCGGGGGACGGCGTCGGTGATCAGGCCGTCGGCGTCCACCACGACGGTGGTGTCCACGACCGGCAGCACCGGGACGACGGCGCGCGCCCCGCGGGCCAGCGCGGCCAGCACGCGGGCCACGACGGCGGGCGGGGTGAGCGGCCGGGCGGCGTCGTGGACGAGGACGGCGTCGGCGCGCTCCCCCGCCGCGGCGAGCGCGGCGCGCACCGAGGCGGTCCGGGTGCTGCCGCCGGCGACGAGCCGGACGTCGCTCGGCAGAACGGCTGCGAAGGCGGCCTGCTCATCGGCCGGCGCCGCGACCACGACGTCGTCCACCCCGCCGTCGCGCAGGGTGTCGACCGCCCAGCAGACCAGGGCTCGGCCGGTCAGCGGAACGAGCGCCTTCGGGCGATCGGCCCCCAGACGCACACCACTCCCGGCCGCTGCGACGATGCCGACAGCGTGCACGGGAGTGGTCGGGAGGTGCGGTGCGAGCTCGCGGGCGAGCTCAGCTGGCGAGGACCTCGTCGAGCAGGACCTCGGCCTTGTCCTCGTTGGTGCCCTCGGCGAGCGCGAGCTCGCTGACCAGGATCTGGCGGGCCTTGGAGAGCATGCGCTTCTCGCCGGCGGACAGACCGCGGTCCTTGTCCCGGCGCCACAGGTCACGGACGACCTCGGCGACCTTGTTCACGTCACCGGAGGCGAGCTTCTCGAGGTTGGCCTTGTAGCGGCGCGACCAGTTGGTCGGCTCCTCGGTGTGCGGGGCGCGCAGGACCTCGAAGACCCGGTTCAGCCCCTCCTGACCGACGACGTCACGCACGCCGACGATCTCTGCGTTGTCGGCCGGTACGCGCACGGTCAGGTCGCCCTGAGCGACCTTCAGCACGAGGTAGGCCTTCTCTTCGCCCTTGATGACGCGCTTCTCGATCGCCTCGATGAGCGCCGCACCGTGGTGCGGGTAGACGACGGTCTCGCCGACAGTGAAGCCCATGTGTGTGTGACCCCTTTCGCTGCATCCAGACTATCACGGAAGACTGACGGGCGGTTCGGCCTCCGGCCGTAAATCTGCAGGTCAGAAGGCACATCAAGTGGTTGAGAGGGGTTGACACCGCGTGACCGATGTGCCTGCGGGGCGGCCACGGGCCCTGGCGACGGCACGCGGCCTGGTGCTCGCCACCCACGCCGGACCGGCCGGCGCGGTGACCGTGGTCGCGACGCTCCTGGCGGTCGCCGCCGGGGTCGGACCGGGTCGCACCGCCCTGCTCTGCCTGGCCGTCCTCGCAGGTCAGGCGTCGATCGGGTGGAGCAACGACTGGCTCGACGCAGACCGCGACCGGGCCGTCTCGCGGGCCGACAAGCCGGTCGTCCAGGGGGCGGTGAGCCCCCGGCTGCTGCGCTCGTGGGCCCTCGGCGGGGTGGCGCTCGCCGTCGTCCTGTCGCTCCTGCTGGGCGTCGTCCCCGGGGTCCTCCTGCTGCTGCTGGTCGTCAGCGGCTGGGCCTACAACGCGGGGCTGAAACGCACCGCGTTCTCGGGCGTGCCGTACCTCGTCGGGTTCGGCGCCCTCCCGGCGGGCGTGGTCGCCGCGGCGCCGGGGACGCCGGTCGCGCCCTGGTGGCTGGTCGGCGCGGGCGCGGTGCTCGGCGGCGCGGCCCACCTGGCCAACGTCGCCCCCGATCTCGAGGACGACCTGGCCACCGGGGTCCGCGGGCTGCCGCACCGGCTGGGGGCGACCGCCTCCGCCGTCCTGGGGGCGGTCCTGCTGGGGACGGCGTCCCTGCTGCTGGTGCTGGGGCCGCCCGGAACGCCGACGACGGCGGGCTGGGCCGGGTTGGTCCTGGCCCTGCCCGCCGTCGTCCTCGCGGCGCTGGCCGGGACGGCGCGCTGGCGCCGCCTGGCCTTTCCGGCGGTGATGCTGCTGACGGTGCTGGACGTCGTCCTGCTGCTCGCGGGTGGCGCCGCGGTCAGCTAGTAGGCGTCAGCGGTCGTTCCCGTGGCCGGAGTTGCCGTTGCCGCGGTTGTTCCCGTGGCCGGAGTTGCCGTTCCCACCCGCGTTGCCGTGGCCGTTGCCGGAGTTGCCCCGGACGGTCGTGGTGCCGGTCTCCTCCCGGGTCACCTCGGCCTCGGGCTCGGGCGTGTCATCGCCGGAGTCCTCGACCGGGGCCGTCCCCGACGTCTCCTCGTCGTCCCCGGGCCAGTGGATGTGCTTCTCGCGGGCGAAGCGGCTGATCGTCGCCCCGTTCGCGTACCCCTCCCGAGCCCCGGCGCTGACCCAGGCACCGAAGGTGGGGTAGCCGTCCGGGCCCGCCTCCCACTCCTCCAGGGACAGCTCGTCGTCGTCGGCCTCGTCCTCGGCCGGCGCCGGCTCCTCGACGGGCTCGGGGGCCTCGGCCACCGGCTCGGCGCCGCCGTCCTCCGTCGTGGCGGGCTCCTCGGCGGGCACCTCCTCGGCGGGCACCTCCTCGGTGGGCTCCTCCTCCTCGGCAGGAACGACGTCCGCCGGGTCGGTCGCCTGGACGCCGACCGTCTCGGCGACGGTCGCGAACCCGTGCTGCAGCGGGTCGGGGAGGACGCCGGCGGACCCGGCGCCGGTGAAGGCCACCAGGACGATGCCCGCGCCGGTGGCGGCCTGGGCCACCGCGCCGGCGGCGAGGAACTTGGCGATCAGGGCGGGGAAGAACATGGCGAAACGTCTCCGTCTCCGGTTCCGGGACCGCGACGGGTTCCCGGCCGTGGGGGCCGTCCTGGTGGACGGGCTCGACTGGTCGGCGAGAAGACCGTCGGCGAACAGGTCGGCGAGGGCGGCCGAGGGCCGCCCGGGCCGGTCCGCCGTCGCCCGGACCGCCTCGGTGAAGGCGGCCACGCCGTCGGACCGGCCTGCCACCCCCGTCGGGACGGACCGGCCGGCGAGGGCCGCCTCGAAGGCGTCCTCGACGGCTGCGTCGTCGGCTGCTCTGGTCATCTCGCCCCCGTCATCGCCGGGCGGGCCGGAAGGGGTGCGCCGCGCCGCGAACTTTCTTCCGGAAGCGTCTCGATGCGGTCCCGCAGGGTGCGCAGGCCGCGCCGCTGCAACGCCTTGACCGACCCCACGGAGCGGTCCATCACCTCCGCGACCTGCTCGACCGTGAGGTCGGCGAGGATGCGCAGCAGCAGCACCGACCGCTGGTCGGCCGGCAGCCCCGCGCAGAGCTCGTGCACGGTCGCGGCGCCGACCCGCAGCAGGACGTCGTCCTCCACGTCGCCACCCGCGAGCTCGACGAGGTCCCCGGGGTCGTCCGCGAGCTGCGGACGACGGCTGCGCCGCCGCCAGTCGTCGAGCAGCCGGCGGTGCGCGATGGTGAACACCCACGACCGCAGCCCGGCCTCGTCGCCGCTGAACCCGGCCAGGCCGGTGAAGACGCCGAGGAAGGTCTCGCTGGCCAGGTCGTCGGGCTCGACGGCGCCGTGCAGCCGCAGGTAGCCGGTCACCGCGGGCGCCAGGTCCCTGTAGAGCTGCTCGAACGCCCAGCCGGCGCCGGCCTGCGCGGCGGTCAGGACGTCGTCGAAGGCAGGCCCGATCGCCATCCGTCCCCCCTTGTCCGAGTCGTACCTCTCCCTTTCATCGGCGGGCCGGCACGGGAACTGGAGGACGGCGACGCGGCGGCCCTTCCCTGCGGGCGATGCCCGGAAGTCGACCGTTACGCTCGGCCCCATTCGGGAACTGATCCCGTCGTGCCACCGGCGACCGGTGGTCCGCACGTCCCTGGGAGGTCGACGGCTGTGAACCGCGCACTGCGCGCTGCCACGGTGGGTGTCCTGCTCTTCACGCCGGTGGCGCTCTCCGCGTGCAGCGCCGGCCAGGTCAACCAGACCTCGTCCCAGCTGCGCGACAAGGTCGGCCCCGAGGCGGTGGTCGGCGACCTCGAACTGCGCGCGGTGCAGCTCGCCTACCCGACCAGCGGCTCCTACTCGGCCGGGGACGACGCCGAGCTCAACATGGCCGTGGTCAACGACGGCACCGAGGACGACACCCTCACCGGGATCAGCGGCACCGGCTTCGAGCGCGTCCGCGTGACCGGCTCGCCCAGCGGCACGGGAGCGCCCGCCTCGCCGACCGCCACCACCTCCGCGGCGCCCGCCTCGCCCTCCGGCGGGCAGCGCCCCGTGAACATCACCGTGCCCGCCGAGTCGACGCTGTTCCTCGGCCAGAACGGCCCCACGGTGACCCTGGTCGGGCTGAGCGAGGACCTGACCCCCGCCCAGACGGTCGAGCTGACCTTCACCTTCGAGCGCGCCGGGGACGTGACCATGCAGGTGCCGGTCGCCGTCCCGTCGCGGGAGGTCGCGCGCGGCAGCGCGTTCAACTTCCACCAGGGGGAGAACGAGAGCAACGAGCCCGGCAACGAGGCCGCCGGCGGCGCCGCGGAGGAGACCGGCAGCAACGGCTGACGCCGTCCCCGCCGGGTCCCCGGAACTGTCGGACGCCGGCGTTACCGTCGGCGAGTGCCACCTGCCGGAGTGAAGTCCCGTCCCGCCCACCGCTGCACCGAGTGCGGCTACGGCTCGGCCAAGTGGGTCGGCCGCTGCCCCGAGTGCCAGGCCTGGGGCACGCTGCAGGAGGTCGGCGCCCCGGCGTCGCCGCTGCGGGCGGTGGCGGCCGGTCCGGTGTCCGCGCCGGCCCGCCCGATCGCCCAGGTCGACCTGGCCGAGGCGCGCGCCGTGCCCACCGGCATCGCCGAGTTCGACCGCGTGCTCGGCGGCGGGCTGGTGCCCGGTGCGGTGCTGCTCGTGGCCGGCGAGCCGGGCGTGGGCAAGTCGACCCTGCTGCTCGAGGTGGCGCACCGGGTCGCGGCCACCAACGGGCCGGCGCTGGTCGTGTCCGGCGAGGAGTCGGCGGCGCAGGTCCGGCTGAGGGCCGAGCGGATCGGCGCCCTGCACGAGCGGCTCTACCTCGCCGCGGAGACCGAGCTGTCCGCCGTCCTGGCGCACGTCGAGGACGTCAACCCGACGCTGCTGGTCCTCGACAGCGTGCAGACGGTGCGCTCCCCCGCCGTCGACGGCACCGACGGCGGGGCCACCCAGGTCCGCGCCGTGGCCAGCGGGCTGACCGGCGTCGCCAAGGCTCGCGGGATGACCACGATCCTGGTCGGGCACGTCACCAAGGACGGCGCGATCGCCGGCCCGCGGGCGCTCGAGCACCTGGTGGACGTCGTCATCTCCTTCGACGGCGAGCGGCACTCCACGCTGCGGCTGATCCGGGCGGCCAAGAACCGCTTCGGTCCGGCCGACGAGATCGGCTGCTTCGAGATCGGCGATGCCGGGGTCGTGGGCGTGCCCGACCCGTCGGCGCTGTTCGTGTCCCGCCGCGCCACCCCGGTGCCGGGCAGCTGCGTCACGGTCACCCTCGAGGGCAGCCGGCCGCTGCTGGCCGAGGTCCAGGCGCTGGTCGCGACCTCCGGCGGCGGCGGCTCGCCGCGCCGCGCGGTCAGCGGGCTGGACTCGCAGCGGGTCGCGATGGTCAACGCCGTCGTCGAGCGCCGGGGCGGGGTACGGCTGGCCGACGCCGACGTCTTCGCCGCCTCGGTGGGCGGCGTGCGCATCGCCGAGCCGGCCGCCGATCTCGCCCTCGCGCTGGCGATCGCCTCCGCGGCCAAGGACCGCCCGCTGCCCCAGGGCGTGGTCGCGCTCGGCGAGGTGGGGCTCTCCGGCGAGATCCGCCGGGTGGGCGGCACCGGCCGCCGGCTGGCCGAGGCCGCCCGGCAGGGCTACCGCGTCGCGCTGGTCCCCGAGGACGCCGGCACGGCGCCGCCCGGGATGCGGCTGATCGAGGTCCCGGACCTCGGCGCCGCCTTCGCCCGGCTGTTCTCCGACTGAATGCCATGAAGACGGGGGCCTCCCCCCGGATCACGCTTGCGGTGAGAGCCGGCAGGTGTGGCGGAAGGAGGCCCGGTCCTCATGTTGCACGTTGGGTTGGATCTGAGCAGGACTCGTTTGGATGTGCATGTCATGGACGAGGCGGGCGCGCCGTTGGCGGTGACCACCGCGGCGCCGGATGCCGGTGGGCTGGCCTCGCTGGCCCACCGGGTGGCAGAGATCGGCGGGCCGGTGGCGGCGGCGATCGAGTCGATGACCGGCGCCCGCTTCGTTCATGACCAGTTGGAGTGGCACGGCTGGGTGGTGCAGATCGCTGACGCGCTAAAGGTCAAGGGGTTCGCCCCGTTGGCCTGCAAGACCGACAAGATCGATGCCTGGGTGCTGGCCGAGCTGTCGCGGCGGGAGCTGGTGCCGGCGATCTGGCTGCCCACCCCCGGCATCCGGGCCGAGCGGGAACGGGCCCGCTGGCGGCTGCACCTGGTGCGCCACCGCACGGCGCTGAAGAACCGGATCCACGCCACCCTGCTGACCTTCGGCCATCCCTGCCCGGTCTCGGATCTGTTCGGCGCCGCCGGCCGGCGGTTGCTCGACAGCCTCGAGCTGCCCGAGCCGTGGGCCGCCGACGTGGCCGCCGCGCTGCGGCTGATCGATCTCCTCGACGGCGAGATCGCCGACTGCGAGGCGGCGCTGCGCCGGGCCGGTGCCGATCACCGGTATGTGCCGCTGCTGATGAGCGCACCGGGCATTGGCTGGGTGCTCGGCTACACCATCGCCGCCGAGATCGGCGACATCGGCCGGTTCGCCACACCGAAGAAGCTGGTCGGCTACACCGGTCTGTGCCCATCCGTCGATCAGTCCGGCGGGCACGACTGGCGCGGCGAGCTGGCCAAGAACGGCCCGAAGTATCTGCGCTGGGCGCTGATCGAGGCGGCCACCCACGCCGCCCGCCACCCGGTCTACGCCGAGCGCTATCAGCGCACCAAGACCCGCCTGGGCAAGCAGCGCGGGGCGAAGGTCGCCCGCGTCGACATCGCCCGCAGGCTCGCCGAGGCCATCTGGTGGATGCTCACCACCACCAAGCCCTTCGCTCCGGCAGGCGCCCCGCGCACGGCTCTGGCCGCCTAGACGGCCCACGACTGAGATGCGCCACCGGAGCGAAGCCCCTCCCATCCGGCCTGGTCCTCCCCATGAGGAGGCGATAGAGAGATGAGCCCGGCTCCCCGCTCACCCGAGCGCAGCCCGCCCGGCGCAAGGCCACTCGCCCTCTCCGGCGGCTCAGCGATCCTGCCACCGATTCGTCACGCCTCCAGGTCGTTCGTCCTCGCCGCTACGCGGCTGCGGGCGCTCCACCCGGACCCGCTCCTCACCGCCGGCGATCAACCCTTGCCGCGGAAAGGAACAGATGACTCAAGACCCACTTGACCCCGGCCCCCGTCTTCATAGAGAGCCGGCGCCGCGCGTTCCACGTCCGCAGGGTCCCGAGCCCGACTCCCTGCCGTTCGTGCACGTAGACTCAGCCGCCGCAACGTCTCGACCGTCAGGAGCGCTCGTGCCCGCCGCTGTGGACCCCGAGGCCGCTTTGCGCGAACTCCTCGGCCGCATCGCACCGGGGACCGCGCTGCGCGACGGGCTCGAGCGCATCCTCGCCGGCCGCACCGGCGCGCTGATCGTCCTCGGTTACGACCGCGTGGTCGAATCGCTGTGCACCGGCGGGTTCGCCCTCGACGTGGCGCTCTCGGCGACCCGGCTGCGCGAGCTGGCGAAGATGGACGGCGCGGTCATCGTCTCCTACGACGGCACCCGGATCGTCCGCGCGGGCGTGCACCTCATGCCCGACCCGACGATCCCCACCGAGGAGTCGGGCACCCGGCACCGCACCGCGGAGCGGGTGGCGATCCAGACCGGCTTCCCGGTGATCTCGGTCAGCCAGTCGATGCACATCATCTCGGTGTACGTGGCCGGCCGGCGGTACACCCTCGAGCACCCGACCACGATCCTGGCCCGCGCCAACCAGGCCCTGGCCGCGCTGGAGCGCTACAAGCTGCGCCTCGACGAGGTCGCCAGCACGCTGTCGGCGCTGGAGATCGAGGACCTGGTCACCGTCCGCGACGCCATGAGCGTCAGCCAGCGGCTGGAGATGGTCCGGCGGATCGCCGACGAGATCGAGGGCTTCGTCGTCGAGCTGGGCACCGACGGCCGGCTGCTGGCGCTGCAGCTGGACGAGATGCTCGCCGGCGTCGAGGAGGACCGCGGCCTGCTGGTCCGCGACTACCTGCCCGGCGGCGGCCGCCGTCCGCGGACGATCGACCAGGTGCTCACCGACCTGCGGGCGCTGTCGGCCACCGAGCTGCTCGACCTGTCGGCGGTCGCCCGCTGCTACGGCCTGCCGACGTCCCCCGACGCGCTGGACTCCCCGGTCAGCCCGCGCGGCTACCGGCTGCTGGCCCGCGTGCCGCGGCTGCCGGCGGGGATCATCGACCGGCTGGTCGACCACTTCGGCGGGCTGCAGAAGCTGCTGGCCGCCACCATCGAGGACCTGCTCGCCGTCGAGGGCGTCGGTGAGGCCCGGGCCCGCGGCATCCGCGAGGGGCTCTCCCGGCTGGCCGAGACCTCGATCCTCGACCGCTACAGCTAGCCGACCGTGAACGGGGCGTCGGGGCTGACCGCGGTGTCCAGCCGCCCCCGCAGCACATAGGCGCCCGGCGCGAGCGGCGCCCGGGGCGCGGTGCAGGTCGGCTCGCTGGACAGCCCGCCCCACACCACCGGGAACGTCACCACCTCACCGGGGGCGAGCGTACGCAGGTCGCTGCTGGTCTCCGGGAAGCAGTCGTTGCTGCCCCAGACCCGGGCGCCCGCGCCGTCGAGCAGCACGAGCTCCTGCAGCTGCTTGTCCAGCGCCCGCACGCACGGGACGGGCGAGATGTTGGTGACCGCCAGCTCGAAGGTGGGCTTTCCGCCGACCGGCGCGCTGCCCGGCGTCCGCACCTCCAGGCCGATCATGTCGTCGGTGCACGGGCCGCCCGGTGCCGGCGCCGGCGGCGCGGGCGGCGGGGTCTCGTCGGCCGGCGGAGCGGTCGTCGTCGCCGCGGTCGGCGTCCGGACGCCGGCCAGCGAGGGGAGCACCCGCTCCAGCGCGGGGACGGCGATCGTGGTGCCCGCCGGCCGGGTGGAAGACGCGGTCGCCGTCGCGTCGGTGAACCGTCCGGTGGCGACGGCCCAGCCGGTCCACCCCCCGCCGCCGACGACGGAGAGCAGGAGGGTGAGCACCAGTGCGCGTCGCCGCCAGTAGACGGCGGCCGGAAGCGGGCCGACCGGGTGCAACACGCCGGGAACGGTAACGGGCGCGCCGGATCGGACCGCTCCGGCACGCCGCTGCCGGGGAACGGCACACTGGACCGTCGTGGGCACACCGACGAGCGACACCGGCGAGGTCCTCGTCGACTGGTACGCCAACGCCGCGCGCGACCTGCCGTGGCGCCGGCCGGGCGTGGACGCCTGGGCGGTGCTGGTCAGCGAGGTGATGCTGCAGCAGACCCCGGTGGCCCGCGTGGAGCCGGTCTGGCGGGCGTGGACGGCGCAGTGGCCCACCCCCGCCGCGCTGGCCGCGGCGACGCCGGCGGAGGTGATCCGGGCGTGGGGGAAGCTGGGCTACCCGCGGCGCGCGCTGCGGCTGCGGGAGACGGCGGTCGCGCTCACCGAGCGGCACGGCGGCGTGGTGCCCGACGACGTGGCCGCGCTGGAAACGCTGCCCGGCATCGGCACCTACACGGCCCGGGCGGTGGCCTGCTTCGGGCACGGGCGCCCGCAGCCGGTGGTCGACACGAACGTGCGCCGGGTGCTGGCGCGGCTGGTGCACGGTCGCGCCGAGGCCGGCACCGCGCGCGCGAGCGACCTGGCCGACGTCGCCGCGCTGGCCCCGGCGGACCCGGCGCGGGCGGTGCGCTTCTCAGTCGCGGCCATGGAGCTCGGCGCGCTGGTCTGCGTGGCCGGGACGCCGCGGTGCGCCGTCTGCCCGGTGCGTGACCGCTGCGCCTGGCGGCTGGCCGGCTGTCCCCCGCACGAGGGGCCGCCGCGGCGGGTGCAGAAGTTCTCCGGCACCGACCGGCAGGTGCGCGGGCGGCTGCTGGACGTGCTGCGCGCGGCGGCGCACCCGGTGGAGGCGGCCGAGCTGGACGCCGCCTGGGACGACGCCGTCCAGCGGTCCCGCTGCCTGGACTCGCTGCTGGTCGACGGCCTGGTCGAGCAGACCCCCGACGGCCGGTTCGCCCTTCCGCAGAGTTGACCATCGGCGAATGGCTGCCCGACACGCCGGCAGGGGCAGCCACTCGCCGATGATCAACTCCGGAGACGGCAGAGGCCGCTCCACCCGGCGGGTGGAGCGGCCTCTGTGCGCGCCTATCGAGTCACTCGGCTGCCTTGGCGGCCGGGCCCTCCTCGTCGCCGCCCGAGAGGGCGACCGGCGGGGTGTCGGGCACGTCGATCGGCTTGGCCTCGCCGCGGAAGGTGAACTTCTGCTGCGCACCCTCGGCCTCGTCGACGTCCACCACCACGATCTGGCCGGCGGCCAGCTCGCCGTAGAGGATCTTCTCGCTCAGGGCGTCCTCGATCTCCCGCTGGATCGTCCGGCGCAGCGGCCGGGCGCCCAGCACCGGGTCGAAGCCGCGGTGGGCCAGCAGCTTCTTGGCCGGCTCGGTGACCTCGAGCGCCATGTCCTTGTTCGACAGCTGGCTCTCCACGCGGGCGAGCATCAGGTCGACGATCCGGATGATCTCCTGCTCGGTCAGCTGGTGGAACACCACGATGTCGTCGATGCGGTTGAGGAACTCGGGCCGGAAGTGCTGCTTGAGCTCGTCGTGGACCCGGGTCTTCATGCGCTCGTAGTTCGACTGCGTGTCGTTCCCGGCCTGGAAGCCGAGGCCGACCGCCTTCGAGATGTCCCGCGTACCGAGGTTGGTCGTGAGGATCAGGATCGTGTTCTTGAAGTCCACGATCCGGCCCTGACCGTCGGTGAGCCGGCCGTCTTCGAGCACCTGCAGGAGCGTGTTGAACACGTCCTGGTGGGCCTTCTCGATCTCGTCGAAGAGCACCACCGAGAACGGCTTGCGCCGCACCTTCTCGGTCAGCTGGCCGCCCTCGTCGTAACCGACGTAACCGGGAGGCGCACCGACGAGACGGGAAACGGTGAAGCGGTCGTGGAACTCGCCCATGTCGATCTGGATGAGCGCGTCGTCGTCACCGAAGAGGAAGCTCGCCAGCGCCTTCGCCAGTTCGGTCTTACCGACACCCGAGGGGCCGGCGAAGATGAACGAACCGCCCGGACGGCGCGGGTCCTTGAGGCCCGCACGCGTGCGCCGGATCGCCTGGCTGACGCTCTTGATGGCCTCTTCCTGGCCGATGATCCGCTTGTGGAGCTCGTCCTCCATGCGGAGCAGACGGGTCGTCTCCTCCTCGGTGAGCTTGAAGACGGGGATACCGGTCCAGTTGGCCAGAACCTCGGCGATCTGCTCGTCGTCGACCTCGGCGACGACGTCCATGTCGCCGGCCTTCCACTGCTTCTCGCGCTCGGCCTTCTCGCCCAGGAGCTGCTTCTCCTTGTCGCGCAGAGACGCGGCCTTCTCGAAGTCCTGCGCGTCGATCGCCGACTCCTTCTCGCGGCGGATGCCGGCGATCCGGTCGTCGAACTCGCGCAGGTCCGGCGGGGCGGTCATCCGCTTGATCCGCATCCGGGCACCGGCCTCGTCGATCAGGTCGATCGCCTTGTCCGGCAGGAAGCGGTCGGAGATGTACCGGTCGGCCAGCGTCGCGGCGGCGACCAGCGCGCCGTCGGTGATGCTGATCCGGTGGTGCGCCTCGTAGCGGTCGCGCAGGCCCTTGAGGATCTCGATCGTGTGGGTCAGCGTCGGCTCGCCCACCTGGATCGGCTGGAAGCGCCGCTCGAGGGCGGCGTCCTTCTCGAGGTGCTTGCGGTACTCGTCGAGCGTCGTGGCGCCGATGGTCTGCAGCTCGCCGCGGGCCAGCATCGGCTTGAGGATGCTGGCGGCGTCGATCGCGCCCTCCGCGGCACCGGCCCCGACGAGGGTGTGGATCTCGTCGATGAACAGGATGATGTCGCCGCGGGTGCGGATCTCCTTGAGGACCTTCTTCAGCCGCTCCTCGAAGTCACCGCGGTAGCGGGAACCGGCGACCAGCGCGCCCAGGTCGAGGGTGTAGAGCTGCTTGTCCTTCAGCGTCTCGGGCACCTCGCCCTTGACGATGGCCTGGGCCAGGCCCTCGACGACGGCGGTCTTGCCGACGCCGGGCTCGCCGATGAGGACCGGGTTGTTCTTGGTCCGCCGCGAGAGGACCTGCATGACCCGCTCGATCTCCTTGCCCCGCCCGATGACCGGGTCGAGCTTGGAGTCGCGGGCGGCCTGGGTCAGGTTGCGGCCGAACTGGTCGAGGACCAGCGAGGTGGACGGCGTGCCCTCGGCCGGGCCACCGGCCGCGGCCGGCTCCTTGCCCTGGTAGCCCGAGAGCAGCTGGATGACCTGCTGGCGGACGCGGTTGAGGTCGGCGCCCAGCTTCACGAGGACCTGGGCGGCGACGCCTTCGCCCTCGCGGATCAGGCCGAGCAGGATGTGCTCGGTGCCGATGTAGTTGTGGCCGAGCTGCAGCGCCTCGCGCAGGGACAGCTCGAGCACCTTCTTGGCGCGCGGGGTGAAGGGGATGTGCCCGGACGGGGCCTGCTGCCCCTGGCCGATGATCTCCTCCACCTGCTGGCGGACGCCCTCCAGCGAGATGCCGAGGGACTCGAGCGCCTTGGCCGCGACACCCTCACCCTCGTGGATCAGGCCCAGGAGGATGTGCTCGGTGCCGATGTAGTTGTGGTTGAGCATCCGGGCCTCTTCCTGGGCCAGGACGACGACTCGGCGGGCTCGGTCGGTGAACCGTTCGAACATCTGCTGCTTCTCCTCTGACCGGCTGGTCCGGCTCGTTCCTCCGGTTGCCCGTACGGAACATCCGACTGGAGTCGGCGCGCTGGCGCACCGGTCATTCCACTGTAGTCACGGACCACGCCGTCCCGTCGGCGGAAGCCCTGGGACGGTGGGTGGCTGTCCGGTTGAACCGATGCTGGCGCAGAGGTGTTCCACCCGTGTTACGCCGTCAGCGGACACGCCGCCGACGCGCCGGCCGCCGTCCATCCCCTCCCGCCCGCACCGCCTACCCCTCGGTAGGACGGCGACGGCCCGGCTCCCCCAGGGGGAACCGGGCCGAACCCGACCAGAAGGACCTCGTCCTTCTCACGACCCGCTTCGCGCGCCGTCAGCCTCGGGACGAGGCCGTCAGTGGGCGGCCTCGTAGGCCTCGACGACGCTGGCCGGGATGCGGCCGCGGTCGCTGACCTGGTGGCCGTTCTTGCGGGCCCAGTCGCGGATGGCACCGGCCTGCTCACGGTCCATGCGGCCGCCACCGGTGGCACGCGAGCGGCCCCCGCCCGAGGCGCGGCCGGCCGCGCGGCCCACCTTGCGCGCCGCCTGCACATAGCGCGAGAAGGCGTCGCGCATCTCCTGGGCGTTCTTGTCGGACAGGTCGATCTCGTAGTTGGTGCCGTCCAGGGCAAAGCTCACGGTCTCGTCCGCGGAGACGTTCTCGTCGAGGTCGTCGCTCAGGATGACCTGAACCTTGCGCGCCATTCGTTCCTCATTTCGTCGAGCCGCCCGGGCGGGGCCAAATTCACCCGGGTCGGATGCGGCTCATTCCACCACAACGGCCGACCATTTGACCAATGCCTGACGCGTGGCGTCACTTAGGAGAATGAAGATTCCGCCATCGGACGACGAGTTTCGGAACGCACAGCGTTCTCTCAGGTGGAAAGCGGGCGCACCAGAGGGAAGAGAATGGTCTCGCGGATGCCGAGCCCGGTCAGCGTCATCATCAGCCGGTCCATGCCCATGCCCATGCCACCGGTGGGCGGCATCCCGTACTCGAGCGCCTCGAGGAAGTCCTCGTCGAGCACCATCGCCTCGGGATCGCCGGCCGCGGCGAGCAACGCCTGCGCGCTGAACCGTTCCCGCTGCACCACCGGGTCGACGAGTTCGGAATAGGCGGTGGCGCGTTCCACGCCGCCGATGTACAGATCCCACTTCTCCGCGAGGCCCGGCGTGCTGCGGTGGGCCCGCGTGAGCGGCGAGGTGTCGACCGGATAGTCGACGACGAAGGTCGGCGACTGCAGCGTGGGCTGGACGAGCGCCTCGAAGATCTCCTCGACCACCTTGCCGGGCAGCCACGCGGGGTCGACGCCGACGTCGTGCCGCTCGGCGACGGCGCGCAGCTTCTCCACCGGTGTCTCCGGGGTGATCTCCTCCCCGACCGCCTCGGAGACGGCGGAGAACAGGGGGATCTGGGGCCAGACGCCCGAGAGGTCGACCTCGGTGCCGTCGTGGTGGCGCGCGACGTGGTCGCCGAACAGCGCGACCGAGCACTCCTGGATCAGCTCGCGGGTGAGCGTGGCCATCACCTGGTAGTCGGCGTAGGCCTCGTAGCACTCGAGCATCGCGAACTCGGGCGAGTGGGAGCTGTCGGCGCCCTCGTTGCGGAAGTTCCGGTTGATCTCGAACACCCGGTCGAGGCCGCCGACGATGCAGCGCTTGAGGAACAGCTCCGGCGCGATCCGCAGGTACAGGTCGAGGTCGAAGGCGTTCATGTGGGTGCGGAACGGCCGTGCCGCCGCCCCGCCGTGCACCGTCTGCAGCATCGGCGTCTCGACCTCGAGGTACCCGCGGGAGGTCAGCCCGGTCCGCAGCGTCCGCATGACCGTGGCGCGCTGGCGGACGGTCCGTCGCGCCTCGTCGCGGACGATCAGGTCGACGTAGCGGCGGCGGACCCGCAGCTCCTCGCTCATCGGCTTGTGCGCGACCGGCAGCGGCCGCAGCGCCTTGGCGGTGAGCTGCCAGCGGTCGGCGAACACCGAGAGCTCGCCGCGGCGCGACGTCCCGATCTCGCCCTCGACGAACACGTGGTCGCCGAGATCGACGTCGGCCTTCCACGCGGCCAGCGACTCCTCCCCCACGCGGTCGAGGGAGAGCATGACCTGCAGCTCGGCGTCGCCCTCGCGCAGCGTCGCGAAGCACAGCTTGCCGGTGTTGCGGACGAAGATCACCCGCCCGGTGACCCCGCCCCGCTCGCCGGTCATCGTGTCCGGCTCGAGGTCGGGGTGCTTCTCCCGGACCTCGGCCAGCGTGGCCGTGCGCGGCACCACCACGGGGTAGGGGTCGACACCGGCCTCGCGGAGCCGGTCGAGCTTGGCGCGGCGGACGCGCAGCTGTTCAGGAAGGTCGTCGCCGGGGGGTTCATCGGTCATGACGCCGCACAGCCTACGGGGAGGGCGGACGCCGTCCTGCCGCCTGATGCCGTTCGAAGGCCAGCCGCAGTCCGTGCACGGTGAGGTCGGGCTCGCGCTCGCCGATCGACCGGCAGCTGTCGACCACCACCGGCGAGAGCCCGCCGGTGGCGACGACGACCGGGGCGGCCCCGAACTGCGCGACGATCTCGGCCGCGATCCGGGCGACCAGCCCGTCGACCAGCCCGGCGAACCCGAGGACCAGCCCCGACTGCAGCGCGGCGACCGTGTTCTTCCCGATCGCCTGCGAGGGCACGGTGAGCTCGACCGAGCGCAGCTGGGCGGCCCGGTTGGCCAGCGCGTCCAGGCTCACCTCCACGCCGGGGGCCAGGGCGCCGCCGAGGAACTGCCCGTCCGGGCCGACGGCGTCCACGTTGGTGGAGGTGCCGAAGTCGACGACGACCACCGGCCGGCCGCGGCCGTCGGGCCAACGGCCGAACAGCTCGTGCGCGGCCAGCGCGGTGACCACGCGGTCGGCGCCCACCTCGCGCGGGTTGTCCACGTGCAGCGGCACGCCCGTGCGCACCCCCGGCCCGATCAGGACGACGGGCACGTCGAGGGAGTCCAGCAGCTGGCGCAGCACCGGCAGCAGCGCCGGCACGGTGGAGCAGGCGGCCACCCCGGTGACCTCGGTGTCGCGCAGCAGGCCGCGCCAGAGCATGCGCAGCTCGTCGGAGGTCGCCCGCGGCTGCGTCGTGACCCGCCAGCAGCCCACCCGCCGCGCGCCGTCGAAGGTCGCGAGGACGGTCTGGCTGTTGCCGACGTCGACGGTGAGGAGCACCGGTCACCCGGCCCGCAGGTCGAGGGCGAGGTCGAGGATCGGCGAGCTGTGCGTCAGCGCGCCGACGGACAGGTAGTCCACCCCCGTCTCGGCGACCTCGCGGGCGACGGCCAGGGTGAGGCCGCCGGTGGCCTCCAGCTCGGCCCGCCCGCCGACGAGCTCCACGACCTCGCGCAGGACGGCCGGGGGCATGTTGTCGCAGAGCAGGAAGTCGGCCCCGGCCTCGACGGCCTCCACCGCCTGCGCGGGGGTGTCGACCTCGACCTGCACGGTCACCCTCGGGGCGCGCTCGCGCACCGCGGCGACGGCGGCGGCCACGGACCCGGCGGCGGCGACGTGGTTGTCCTTGATCATCGCCACGTCGTAGAGGCCCATGCGCTTGTTCGCGCCGCCGCCGCAGCGGACGGCGTACTTCTCCAGCGGCCGCAGCCCCGGCGTCGTCTTGCGGGTGTCGAGGACCCGCGCCTTGGTGCCCTCGACCGCGTCCACCCAGGCGCGGGTGTGCGTGGCGATCCCGCTGGCCCGGCTGGCGATGTTCAGCGCGCTGCGCTCGGCGGCCAGCAGCGCCCGCACCGGGCCGCGGACGGTGAGCAGCACGTCGCCGCGGCGCACGCGGTCGCCGTCGGCGGCGACAGCGGTGAGCGTGGCGCCGGGCGCCAGCCGCAGGAACACCCGGGCGGCCACGGGCAGGCCGGCGACCACGCCGTCCGCCCGGGCCACCAGGTCGGCGGTGCCGAGCCGGCCGGCCGGGATGGTGGCCGAGCTGGTGACGTCGTGGGCGACGGCGAGGTCGGGCGGCCCGGGCAGCGGCGCGCCGCCGGTGAGGTCCTCGGCAAGGGTGCGCTCGACGAGCTCGGCCACCCAGGCCTCGGACAGGCCGGTGCCGGTGAGGTCCGCGGGGTCGCTCACCAGCCACCTCCGACGGGGGCGCCGACCGGGCGGCGGGCCAGCTGCAGCCGGCCGTCGTCGTCGAGGCGGACGTCGAGGTGCACCCGCCACGCCTCCTCGGTGCCTGGGTGGTCCTCGCGCCAGTGGCAGCCGCGGGTCTCCTCGCGGGCGGCCGCGGCGGCGGTCAGCGCGCTGGCGACGGTGAGCAGGTCGGTGGCCTCCCAGCTGTCGACGCCGGGCGGCAGCGGGCTCAGTCCCCCGGCCAGGGCGGCCAGGTCCGCGGTGGCCCGGCCCAGCCCGTCACCGTTGCGCAGCGCGCCGACGTGCTCGGACATCGTCCCGGTGACGCGGTCGCGGCCGGCCGCGTCCAGCAGCCCGGACGCCGACGGCTCCTCCGGGCGCGCCGGCTCGGGCGGCGGCAGCTCGCGGGCCAGCGAGTCGCCGATGCGCGCGGCGAAGACCAGCCCCTCCAGCAGCGAGTTGGAGGCCAGCCGGTTGGCCCCGTGCACGCCGGTGCACGCCGCCTCGCCGCACGCGTACAGGCCGGGCACCGTCGTGCGGCCGGACAGGTCGGTGGCCAGCCCGCCGGAGGCGTAGTGGGCGGCGGGGGTCACCGGGATCAGCTCGGTGACCGGGTCGATGCCGGCCGCGCGGCAGCTGGCCACGATCGTCGGGAACCGCTCGGTGAGACCCGGCACGTGCCGGGCGTCGAGCCAGACGTGCGGCACGCCGTCGCGCAGCTGGATCCGGGTGATCGCCTTGGCGACGACGTCGCGCGGCGCCAGCTCGGCCAGCGGGTGCACGCCCACCATGAACCGCTCGCCGGCGCCGTCGACCAGCACCGCGCCCTCGCCGCGCAGCGCCTCGCTGACCAGCGGCTGCTGCCCGCGCGCGCCCGGACCGCGGTACAGGGAGGTGGGGTGGAACTGCACGAACTCCAGGTCGGTGGCGACCGCGCCGGCACGCAGGCCGAGCGCGACGCCGTCCCCGGTGGAGACCGACGGGTTGGTGGTGGCCGCGTAGACCTGCCCCATGCCGCCGGTGGCCAGCACGACCGCGCGGGCGCGCACCGCGCCGACGCCGTCCGCACTGCCCTCCCCCAGCACGTGCAGGGTGACCCCGGCGGCGCGGCCGTCGGCGTCGCGGAGCAGGTCGAGCGCCATCGCGTGCTCGACGAGCGTGATGCCCGGGTCGGCCAGCACGGCGGTGCACAGCGCGCGCATCACCTCGGCGCCGGTCGCGTCGCCGCCGGCGTGCACGATCCGGTTCGCGGAGTGCCCGCCCTCGCGGGTGAGCAGCAGGTGGCCGAGGGAGTCGCGGTCGAAGGCGGCGCCCCAGCCGATCAGCTGGCGCAGCCGCTCCGGGCCCTCGTGCACCAGGGCGTCGACCGCGGCCGGCTCGCACAGGCCGACCCCGGCGACGAACGTGTCGCGAGCGTGCGCCTCCGGGCTGTCCGCGGGGTCGAGGACGGCGGCGATCCCGCCCTGCGCCCACCGGGTCGACCCGTCGTCCACCAGGACCTTGGTGACGACGGCGACCGACAGCCCGGCCGCCCGCGCGTGCAGGGCGACGCAGAGCCCGGCCACCCCGGAGCCCACGATGCAGACGTCCGCCGCCAGCTCCCAGCCGGGGGCGGGAGCGGCGAGCCGGAGAGGGAGGCCGGTCGCGGTGAGGGTTGTCACCCCTGAATCGTGTCGCCGCGGACCTGTCCCAGAACACCCGGAGACGGCGCGGCGGGGTCCCCGCCCAGCTCGACGATGCGGTTGGCGCCGTCGACGTGCACGACCTTGGGGAGGTAGCTCTTCGCCTCGGTCTCGTCCATGACGCCGTAGCTGATCATGATCACCAGGTCGCCGGGGTGGACGAGGTGCGCGGCGGCGCCGTTGATGCCGATCACGCCGCTGCCCCGCTCACCGGGGATGACGTAGGTCTCCAGGCGGGCGCCGTTGGTGACGTCGACGATGGCCACCTGCTCGCCGGGCAGCAGGTCGGCGGCGTCCAGCAGGTCCTCGTCGATGGTGACCGAGCCGACGTAGTGCAGGTCGGCCTGGGTCACCGTCGCGCGGTGGATCTTGGACTTGAGCATCGTGCGCATCATCGGTGGGCTCCGAGGGTGACGGGGGCGTTGTCGATCAGGCGGGTGCTGCCGGCGCGGGCGGCGACCAGCAGGCGGGCGGGGCCGGCGGCGGGCGCCGGGCCGAGGTCGGGGTCGGTGAGCTCGAGGTAGTCGAGGACCAGCCCGGGCGCGGTCGCGAGGACCTCGTGCGCCGCGGCGAGCACCGCCTCGGCGCCGTGCGGACCGGCGTCGGCGCCGGCACGCAGTGCTCGTGACAACGCCGCGGCGGTGGACCGCTCTTCCGCCGACAGGTAGCGGTTGCGGCTGGACAGCGCCATGCCGTCGTCCTCGCGGACCGTGGGGACGCCGACCACCTCGAGGCCGAGCGCGAGCTCCCGGGCCATGGCGCGGATCAGCGTCAGCTGCTGGTAGTCCTTCTCACCGAAGACGGCGACGTCGGGGCGGACCAGGCCGAAGAGCTTGGCCACGACGGTCAGCACGCCGGCGAAGTGCCCCGGCCGGACGGCGCCCTCGAGCAGGCCGCCGACCGGACCGGGCTGCACGGTCACGCCGAGCGACCCCGGCGGGTAGACCTCCTCGACCGGCGGGTGGAAGACGACGTCCGCGCCCTCCTCGGCCAGCGCGGCGAGGTCGGCGTCCCAGGTGCGCGGATAGCGGTCGAAGTCCTCCCCCGGCCCGAACTGGGTCGGGTTGACGAAGACCGAGACGACGACGCTGCCGCCGCGCTCCCTGGCGGCACGGACGAGGGTGCGGTGTCCCTCGTGCAGGGCGCCCATCGTCGGCACGAGCACCACCGGAGCCGGCAGCTGCGCGCGCAGCCGGGCGAGCTCCGCGGTGGACTCGGCGACGGCCGGGGTGGTGGTGAGGCTCACCGCGAGCTCGCGGTGTCGGCGGCGTCGTAGAGCAGGTCGAGCAGCGGAGCCGCCTCGTGCCGCTTGAGCCGGCCGGCGCCGAGCGCCCGCTCGGTGGTCCGCTGCGCCATGACGACGTAGGCGGCCACGGACGCGGGCGCGCGGTCGTTGAGCGTCTCGAGGTGGTCGGCGACGGTGCCGACGTCGCCGCGGCTGACCGGGCCGGTGAGCCCGCGGTCCCCGCGGCGCAGGCCGTTGTCCAGCGCCGCGGTGAGCAGCGGCGTCAGCACCCGCGCCGGCTCCTCGACGCCGGCCGAGCGCAGCAGGTCCGCCGCCTCGGCGACCAGCGTGACCAGGTGGTTGGCGCCGGTGACCAGCGCGGCGTGGTAGAGCCGCCGGTCCTCCTCGGCGACGTAGAACGGCTCGCCGCCCATCTCCAGCACGAGGGTCTCGGCGACGGCGCGGTGCTCGGGGCGGCTGGTGACGCCGAACGGGGCACCGACGAGCCGGTCGACGTCCTCGGGGGCGCCGGTGAAGGTCATCGCCGGGTGCAGCGCCAGCGGCAGCACGCCGGCGAGCTGTGCGGGCGCGAGCACGGCCAGCCCGTGTGCCCCGGACGTGTGGAAGGTCATCTGCCCGGGGCGCCAGACGCCGGTCTCGGCGAGGCCGGCGACCAGGCCGGGCAGGGTGTCGTCGGGCACCGCGAGGATCACGAGATCGCTGGCGGCGACCAGCTCGTCGGCGTGCAGCAGGGGGACGCCGGGCAGCAGGCGGGCGGCCCGCTCGGCGGAGGCGGTGGACAGGCCGGCGGCCGCGACGACGTCGTGGCCCGCGGCGGCGAGTGCGGCGCCGAGCACGGCTCCTACGCGGCCGGCACCGATGACGCCCACGCGGAGGCGGGCGGGAGCGGTGGCGGCGGGCGCGAGGCCGGCAGCGCGATGGGTCCTGCGGGCAGCAGGCATCGGTGCACCTCTCGTTCCAGTCCCTCGCGGGTACCGGACTCAGGGGCGGGTCCACGCCGTCGTGGACCTCGGTGGGCAGCGCTGGTCTCGCTGGGTGGTTCCGGCGCCGTCCCCGCTGCAACCCGGATGTGTCACGCGGGTGTGGCGCCGATGGCGAGTGTGTGACCACCGTGCGCCCCCCGCAACGGATCCGGAGTGTGGGGTGCCTCACCCTGGGGTGCGCACCTACGCTCCGCGCGGCGACGGGGCCGACGAAGGAGGATGCGTGTCCGCAGGCAAGCCCTCGATGGAGGGGCGCACCGCGCTGGTGACCGGCGGCAGCCGGGGCATCGGCCTGGCCATCGCCCGCAGCCTGGTCGACCGCGGTGCGCGGGTGGTGCTGACCGCCCGCAAGCCCGAGGTGCTGGCCGAGGCGGTGGAGGCGCTGGGCGGCGCGGAGGTGGCCGTGGCGGTGCCCGGTCACGCCGGCGACGCCGAGCACCGCGCCGCCGCCGTCCGCACGGCCGTGGAGACCTTCGGCAGCCTGGACATGCTCGTGGGCAACGTCGGCGTCAACCCGGTGTACGGGCCGGTCGTCGACCTGGACCTGGACACGTTCCGCAAGGTGCTGGACACCAACGTCGTCTCGTCGCTCGGCCTCGTGCAGGAGGCGTGGCGGGCGTGGATGGCCGAGCACGGCGGCTCGATCCTGATCGTCGCCTCGGTGGCCGGGCTGCGGTCGTCGGAGAACATCGCGGCCTACGGCGTCAGCAAGGCGGCGCTGATCAACCTCACCACCCAGCTGGCGGTGGAGCTCGGCCCGAAGGTCCGGGTCAACGCGGTGGCGCCGGCGGTGGTGAAGACCCGCTTCGCCGGCGCGCTCTACGAGGGCCGCGAGGCCGAGGTGGCCGCCAACTACCCGCTGAAGCGGCTCGGCGTCCCGGAGGACGTCGGCGAGGCCGCGGCCTACCTGCTGGGCGACGGCGCCGGGTGGATCACCGGGCAGACCCTGGTGATCGACGGCGGCGGCCTCTCCAAGGGGCCGCGCTGAACGCTCGGAGTGCGAGCGCGCAGGTTTCCTGCGCGCTCAGCCTCCGTTCTCGCCGAGGACGCGGGCCAGCACGTCGTCGGGCTCGTCGTCGTCGCGGTAGCGCCGCCGGCGCCGGCCGCCCGACGGCGGCTGGACCTCGCGGTCGGCGAGGATCTCGGCCAGCCGCTGGTGGCCGGCGGAATCGGCCTCCTCCTGCAGGAGTGCCGGCGTGGGCGTCGGGCGCGGGCGGGGCGAGGGCCGGGGGGACGGCGACGGCCGGACGATCGGCTCGTAGCTCGTCGCCGGGGTGGCCGGGCGCTCCTCGGTGTGGTCGTCGAGCGGCTCGTCGGTGCGGCGGCGGCGCTGCGGCACCGGCGGCAGCAGGTCGGCCGGCAGCGCGCCGGACCGGTCGTGCGGCGTCGCCACCTCCTGCCACGCCGGGGTCTCGCGCCACGCCGAGGTCTCGCGCCACGCGGGCGCCTCGTGCCGTGCCGGGGGCTCGTGCCGGGCGGGTGCCTCGTGCCCTGCCGGGACGTCGGCCGGTTCGGCGGCGGCGTGGCGGGAGTGGCGCGGCGTCACGTCCGCCGGCTCGACGAGGGCGCGGTCGGCCAGCCACTCCAGCGGCGTGGGCGGCGGTGGCGTGGGCCGGGCGGGAACCGGCGGCGTGCTCAACGCGGCGGCCGGCTGCTCCGCCGTCCAGGAGGCCGCCACGGGCCGGCTGCCGGGCGAGGGCAGCGGCCGGTCCACGCGCACCCGCTCGGCCTGCCGCGTCTCCGGCAGGTCGTCGAGGCGGACGGCGGGCCAGCCACCGGTCAGCTCCAGCGGCGGCCGGTCGTCCTCCCAGAGCGCCGGTGCCTCGACGGTGCGCGCGACCTCGGCGGGGCCGGAGTCGGCCGGCGTCCGGCTCGACTGGGTGCGCAGCAGGATCCGCTCGACCAGCATCTCGCCGTTGAGCTGCTCGGTGAGCTCGGTGCGCAGCCGGCCCATGTCGGCGCGCAGCTCGGTGAGCTGGGTGAGGTCCTCCCGGAGCGCGGAGAGCGAGGCGACGTCGGAGCGCAGCGCCGCGATCCCGGCCAGCTCGTCGCGCAGCGCGGACACCCGGGCGATCTCGTCGCGCAGCGACGACACGCGGGCGACCTCGTCCCGGAGCGCGGAGACGCGGGCGATCTCGTCGCGCAGCCCGGACAGGCCGGAGATCTCCTGGCGCAGCGCCGTGAGCTCCGCGCGCATCAACTGCTCGGTCTCGCGGCGCAGCTGGTTCTCCAGCTCGAGCTCGTACGCGCGGTGGGCCGCGGCCTCCCGGTCGAGCTCGTGCTCGTAGCTGCGCCGGATCTCCGCCTCGCGCGCGGCGACGGCCTGGGTCTCGGCGCGGCGCCGGCCGGCGAGGAAGGCGGCGAGCACGAACGCCCAGGCGGCCACGATGACGGCCAGCCGCAGGTGCTGCGGGTTGTCGGTCAGGAAGACGACGGCGGTGGCCGCCACCGCGAGGACGAAGCCGGCGACGAGGCCGTAGGTCCGCAGCGCCGAGGACGCCGGACCGTCCGTCCGGCGGTCCTTCGGGGCGGGGTGCCAGGCGACGTCGTCGTCCTGCTGCCCCCGCATGGTGACAGCGTAACGGCGGACAGTGATCTCGGCCGGGAGGAAGCGGCTCAGGGGCGAGCGGCGTCGGGCACAGTGACCGCATGTCGCTGTCCCTGCTCGACTGGCGCCGCCGGGTGACCGCCCTGTACGCCGCGGCCCGCTCGTCGGCCGATCCCGAGGCCGGCTGGCGCGCCTGGCGCGACGGCCGCGACGAGCTGTTCGCCACCCACCCGGACTCCCCGCTGGACGCCGCCGCGCGCCGCGGCTTCCCCGGCCTGCCGTTCGCGCCGTACGACCCGGCGCTGCGGTTCGAGGCGACGCTGGCGCCGGCCGCGCCGCGCCGGCTGGAACTGCCGACCGACGCCGACGGCGTCGTCCCCCTGGACCGGATCGGCACCGTCACGCTCGGGCCGCTGGGGTCGGTCGACGTCTGGTGGCTCGGCGGTTACGGCGGCGGGGTCTTCCTGCCGCTGCGCGACGGCAGCGCCGGACGGACGACGTACGGCGGCGGCCGCTACCTGCTGGACACGATCAAGGGCGCGGACCTGGGCGGGACCGGCGAGCGGCTGGTGGTCGACCTCAACTTCGCCTACCACCCGTCCTGCACCTACGACCCGCGGTGGTCCTGCCCGCTGGCGCCGGACGGGAACCGGACCACGGTCCCCGCCGACGCCGGCGAACAGTTGCCCCCCGGCGGCTGGTACTGACGCGGAGTGGATCCGTCGGCGTCACGCCGACGGATCCTCCGCGTCCGCGTCAGCCCTGGGCGAGGGCGCCGTCGGAGCTGAAGACCAGGCCGATCGAGACCTCGCCCTGCTGGATCGCCGCCTTGGTCAGCGGGCCACCGGCGTCGAACTCCTGGAAGCCCGCGAACTTCAGGCCGTAGGTCTCCTCCAGGCCGGGCTGGCACGCCGGCCGGGTCGGGCACTCACCGGGGCCGCCGAGGGTCAGCGACCCGTCGCCGCAGGCGTCGGCCAGCTCGGAGAGCGTCGTGACGCCGAGGTTGTCGGCGAAGTCCTTGGTGACGGCGAAGGCGTTCTGGTCCGCGGCCTCGGCCGGGTCACCGAAGACCAGCCCGACGCCCTCGGCCAGGGGCGTGAGGGCCGCGACCGTGGCGTCGACGTCCCCGGAGGCGACCTGGGTGGAGTCGTCGCCCTCGATGAACTCGGTGACCGTGGCCAGGTACTCGGGGAAGGCCTGGATCTCGCCGCGCTCGAGCGCCGGCAGGTACAGCTCGCGGTTGCCGACCGTCTGCACGGTGGCCTGGAAGCCGGCGGCGTTGAGCACGTCGGCGTAGACCGTGGCCAGCACCTGCGACTCGGTGAAGTCGGCGGCACCCACGACGACCGGGCCGCTGCCGCCGGTGACGCCGGAGTCGAGGCCCTTGTCGCTGACGAAGCCGGACGCGACGTCCGCGACGCTCTGCCGCTGGACGTCGACCGCGGCGTTCATCGCGATCAGGTCGTCGGTCGTGAGCACCGCGGAGACGGCGTTCAGCGAGTCGAGCAGAGCCGGGTTGGCCGCGGCCGCCGCGGCGTTGACCGCCGGGATGACGTTGTCGGCGTTCTGCAGGTGCTTGTCGTCCTCGAGCACGACCAGCTGGTCACCGGCCACCGGGGCGCAGGCGTCGCCCGCGGCGGTTCCGCCGGCGCTCTCGGTGCTGCCGCCGGTGCCGGAGGAGCCGGACTCGCCGCAGGCCGCCGTGGCGAGCACGGAAACCAGCGCGAGAGGGATGAGATACCGGGTGCGCGTACGCATGGGCCCGCCTTCTGTGTCCCGGGCGGCCCGGGTGCTGCCGCCACGCGTGTCTGGCGGGAGATGTCCCGCGGCGAACATCGAACCCCGCCCTCCTCCATCGAGGCAATGCGGGTCAGCAGCCTTTGCCGATCTGTTACGGGCTTCACAGCGGCACATCGGCCGCCGCCAGCTCCGGCGTTCCCGGAGCGGGACGGCGGCGCGCGGCCCACGGCCACCGCTTCTGCCCCGGGGCCAGGGCCCACGACAGCCCGGCCAGGACCAGCTCGGTGAGGATCGCGAGCGCGGCCACCAGGATCGCCCCGGCCAGGACGGCGCCGTAGTCCTGCTGGCGGAACCCGAGCGTGATGATCCGGCCGAGCCCGCCGCCGGCCACGAGCGCGGCCAGCGTCGCCGTCGCCACGACCTGCACCGCGGCGGTGCGCACGCCGGTCATCAGCAGCGGCGAGGCCAGCGGCAGCTCGACGCGCAGGGCCACCTGCCGGCCGCCGAACCCCATCGCGCGGGCAGCCTCGACCACGTCGCGGTCGACCCCGCGGTACCCGACGTAGGTGTTGGTGAGGATCGGCGGGATCGCGAAGACCGCGAGCGCGATCGTGGTCGCCGTCGGGCCGAACCCGATCGGCGTGACGGCGAAGAGGGTGAGCAGCGCGAGGGTCGGCACCGCGCGTGACACGTTGGACAGCGCCACCGTGAAGCCGCCACCGCGGCCGGTGTGCCCGAGCAGGACGCCCACCGGGATGGCGACCAGCATGGCGGCCAGCACGGCGAGCGCGGAGATCCGCAGGTGCTCGGCGAGCAGGTCGAGGATGCCGTTCGGGCGCGTCCAGTTGAACGGGTCGTTGAGGTAGACGAAGGCGTCGCTGAGGAGGTTCACGCGCGCACCCGGCTCGCCCAGGGGGTGAGCAGCCGCTCCACGCCGACCAGCAGCAGGTCGGCGAACAGCGCCAGCAGGACGCAGCCGACCGCGCCGGTCACGATCTCGGCGCGGTAGAAGTTGGCGGCGAAGCCCCCGGTGATCAGCTGGCCGAGGCCGCCGTGTCCCACGATCACGCCGACGGTCACCAGCGCGACCGTGGACACGGTGGCGACGCGGATGC
Organism: Geodermatophilus sp. SMS 5-13; assembly: GCF_059428245.1. NCBI lineage: Bacteria > Bacillati > Actinomycetota > Actinomycetes > Geodermatophilales > Geodermatophilaceae > Geodermatophilus > Geodermatophilus sp. SMS 5-13. Next base: position 457,389 of record NZ_CP165729.1, on the reverse strand, counting down.
CGGCCATGAAGGCGGGCAGCGCCAGCGGCACCTCCACCTGCCAGAACAAACGGGCCTGGCCGTAGCCCATCCCCCGCGCGGCCTCGCGCACGTCGGGGGGCACCGACTGCAGCCCGGCGAGGAAGTTGCGGACGAGGATGACCAGCGAGTAGAGCACCAGGCCGACCAGCACGGTCGTCGTCGTCAGCCCGGTGACCGGGGCGACGAAGGCGAACATCGCCAGGGACGGGATCGTGTAGATGACGGTCGACAGGCCGAGCACGGGGCCGGCCAGCCAGCGGCTGCGCCGGGCCAGCACGGCCAGCGGCAGCGCGATGACCGCCCCGAGCAGGACCGCGGAGACGGTCAGCCGCACGTGCTCGCCCAGGTAGCTCAGAATGGACGACCAGTTGTCCACGACGTAGGAAGGGTCGAACCACGGGTTCGGGGCGGCGTCGGCCGCCAGCACCGCGCTCAAGAACGGACGCTTCCCAGGAGGGGCACGACGTGGACGCTACTGCGCTGCCGGACGACGGCGCGACGGCGCGGAACGCCGGCTCCGCCCAGGAGATCCGGCTCGAGGGGGTCAGCAAGGTCTACCCGGACGGCACGGTCGGCGTCGCCGAGCTCGACCTGACCTTCGCCGCGGGCGAGCTGACCGTGCTGGTCGGGCCGTCGGGCTGCGGCAAGACGACGACGATGAAGATGATCAACCGGATCATCGAACCGTCGACCGGGCGGATCCTGCTCGGCGGCGAGGACGTCACCCGCGTCGACCCCGATCAGCTGCGCCGCCGCATCGGCTACGTCATCCAGAACGTCGGCCTGTTCCCCCACCAGACCGTGCGCACCAACGTGGCGACGGTGCCGCGCCTGCTCGGCTGGGACAAGCGGCGGACCCGCGAGCGGGTCGACGAGCTGCTCGACTCGGTCGGCCTCGACCCGGGCGTGTACGGCGACCGCTACCCCGCCCAGCTCTCGGGCGGGCAGCGGCAGCGGGCCGGCGTCGCGCGGGCGCTGGCCGCCGACCCGCCGGTGCTGCTGATGGACGAGCCGTTCTCCGCCGTCGACCCGATCGTGCGCGAGCGGCTGCAGTCGGAGTTCCTGCGGCTGCAGGCCGACGTCCGCAAGACGATCGTGTTCGTCACCCACGACATCGAGGAGGCGGTCCGGCTCGGCGACCGGATCGCGGTCATGAGCCAGGGCGGGCACGTCGAGCAGTTCGCCTCCCCCGCCGAGCTGCTCGGCCGGCCGGCCAGCCCGTTCGTGGCCGACTTCGTCGGCGCCGACCGCGGGCTCAAGCGGCTCGCGGTCACCGGCATCGACGTCGACGACCTCGAGCAGCCGCCGGTGCTGCGGGCGACCGACCGCCTTCCCGACGCCCGCGCAGCGCTGGAGCGGGCGGGCGCGCGCTGGGCCGTCGTCCTCGACGACCAGGGCACCCTGCACGGCTGGCTGTCGGCGGAGCGGGCGACCGGCGACGGCACGGTCGGCGCCGCGGCGCGGCGGATGGAGGCCTGGGTGCCGGTCGACGCGACGCTGAAGACGGCGTTCTCGACCATGCTGCAGCTGGAGGCGGGCTGGGTGGCCGTGCTGGACGGCGACCGGTTCTGCGGCGTGCTCACCCCGACCTCGCTGCACGCCGCCCTTCGCCGCTCCGTCGAGGGCGTCGAACCCGAGACCGCCGGCGCCGCCCTGTAGGGACTTTCCGCGCGGAAAGTCCCGCTACGCGTGCGGGGCGAGGGGCGGGGGGTCGTCGTCCCCGCCCGGGGGGACTCGGCAGACCGACTCGAGCCGCAGCGCCGCCCAGACCAGCGCGGCGGCCAGGACGACGCCCAGCACCGCCGCCAGCGTGTCGCCGCCGGCCGCCTGCAGCGAGCCGATCTCCGGGGCGACGTGCAGCAGCACGCCGGTCCAGATGCCGACGAAGACGGCGCCCACCCACGCGCTGGCCTGGGCCAGGACGGCGAGCCGGGCCACCAGCATCGGCTCGACCGGGCGGGTGGGTCCCGCGGTCCGCCCGGCCGCGGCCGTTCCGCGTCGCTGCGCCGACCGGGCCGCGCGCTCGGCGGCCAGCCGGGCGCCCAGCGTGCGGGCGCCGAGTGCCTCGGCGAGCGCGAGCACACCCAGCGGGACGCCGAGCCACCAGTCCAGCCGCGGCAGGTCGCCGTAGAAGGTGCGCACGAGCAGCCACGCCGCCACGGCCAGCCCGACCGCGGCGACGGCGAGGTCGCGCCGGTTCACCGGCTTCACTGCAGGTGCTCCCACGTCACGACGGCGGCGACGTCCTCGGGCGGCAGCTGGGCCAGCAGGTCGGCGACCTTCCCGTGCCCGGGCAGCTCCGCCGTCGGGTCCAGGGTCAGCCACGGCACCAGCACGAACGCCCGCTCGTGGGCCCGCGGGTGCGGGAGGGTGAGCGCCGGGTCGTCGGAGCGCACGGGAGCGCCGTCGTCCCCGGTCACCGCGACCACGTCGACGTCGAGCGTGCGGGCGCCCCAGCGGACCTCGCGGGTGCGCCCGGCGGCCTGCTCGAGCTCGTGCGCGCGGGCCAGCCAGCCGGCGGCGTCCCGCGGCCCCCGGACGATCGCGATCGCGTTGAGGTACGGCGGCTGCTCGACCGGCCCCCACGGCGGGGTCTCGTAGAGGACCGAGCGGGCGACCAGGCCGTCGGCCTTCAGGGCGGTGATCGCGTCCCGCAGGGTGGCGGCGCGATCACCGAGGTTGGCGCCCAGCGAGAGCACCGCGCGGGTCACGGCCGCACGCGGCGGATCGCCACCGTGACGTCGTCGAAGGGGACGCCGAGCTCGGCCTCGGGCTTGTGCACGGTGATCTCGACGGCGTCGACCAGCGGGTCGGCCAGGCAGACGTCGGCCAGCCGCTGGGCGAGGGTCTCGAGCAGGTCCACCGGCTCACCGGTGAGGACGGCGTGCAGCCGCTGCGCGAGCTCGGCGTAGTTGACCGTCTTCTCGAGGTCGTCACCGGCGGCAGCGGGCGCGGTGTCGACCTCCAGGACGGCGTCGACGCGGAAGGTCTGGCCGCGCTCCCGCTCCCAGTCGTACACGCCGTGGTGGGCGTGCGCCGAGATCCCGCGGACGGTGATGCGGTCAGGCATCGCGCACCGCCCGCACCGCGGCCACGACCCGCACCGCGTCGGCCGAGGCCGCGGCGTCGTGCACGCGCACGCCCCACGCCCCCGCCTCGGCGGCGAGCACCGTGGTGGCCAGGGTGGCGGCGTCCCGCTGCTCCGCGGGGCGCGGCTCGCCGCCCGGGCCGGCCAGCAGCCGGCCGAGGAACGTCTTGCGGGAGGCGCCGACGAGCACGGGCAGCCCCAGGGCGACGATGCGGTCGATGCCGGCCAGCAGCGCCCAGTTGTGCGGGGCGTTCTTGGCGAAGCCCAGGCCGGGGTCCAGCACCAGCTGGTCGGCGGCCACGCCGGCGGCCAGGGCGTCGTCCCGGCGGGCGGTGAGCTCGGCGCAGACCTCGGCGACGACGTCGTCGTAGTGCGCCTCCGCGTACATCCGCTTGCTGTGCCCGCGCCAGTGCATGAGCACCCAGGGCACCCCGGCGTCGGCGACCAGCTTGGCCATGCCCGAATCGGCCAGCCCGCCGCTGACGTCGTTGACCAGCACCGCCCCGGCGTCCAGCGCCGCCTCGGCGACCTCCGCGCGGGTGGTGTCGACGCTGACCCGCACGCCCGCCGACGCCAGCTCGGCGATGACCGGCAGGATCCGCCGGCACTCCTCGGCGCCGTCCACCCGGTCGGCGCCCGGGCGGGTGGACTCCCCGCCCACGTCGACGTAGTCGGCGCCGGCCGCGTGCATCTCCAGGCCGTGCGCCACGGCCGAGCCCGCGTCGGCGTAGCAGCCGCCGTCGGAGAAGGAGTCGGGGGTCACGTTCAGGACCCCCATGACCACGCAGTGGCCGGGGCGCGGCAGCTCGATGCGGGTCACCGGCCCAGCACGAGGCTCATCGCCTCGCTGCGGGTCGCCAGGTTCTCCCGGAAGATCCCCCGTACCGCGGAGGTCACGGTGCGCGCGCCGGGTTTGCGGATGCCGCGCATCGCCATGCACAGGTGCTCGGCCTCGATGACCACCAGCACCCCGCGCGGCTTGAGGACGTCGGCCAGCGCGTCGGCGATCTGCGAGGTCATCCGCTCCTGCACCTGCGGGCGGCGGGCGTAGACCTCGACCAGCCGGGCCAGCTTCGACAGCCCGGTCACCCGGCCGTCGTCCCCGGGGATGTAGCCGATGTGCGCCACCCCGTGGAACGGCACCAGGTGGTGCTCGCAGGTCGAGTACATCGGGATGTCCTTGACCAGCACGAGCTCGTCGTGGTCCTCGTCGAAGGTGGTCGAGAGGATCTCTCCCGGGTCCTGCCAGAGGCCGGCGAAGACCTCGGTGTACGCGCGGGCGACCCGCGCGGGGGTGTCCTTCAGCCCGGGGCGGTCGGGGTCCTCCCCCACCGCGATGAGCAGCTCGCGGATCGCCGCCTCGGCGCGTGGCCGGTCGACGCCCTTCAGCGCCCCCTCGATCCCCCCGTGCAGGTCTTCAGTCACCGCTGAACGGGTGCGCCGACGTCACCGACCGGGGAGGTGTCGTCACTGACGTGGCCGTTGCCGTTCTGCGCCGCCCGCTCGGCCGGCGTGAGCACCGGCGGGAGATCGGAGGGCGTGCGCTTGCCGAAGCCGCTGTACGGGGCGAGCGACGGACGCTTCTGGACCGGCGCGCAGATGCGGGCCATGTCCTCCTTGGACAGCGTCTCCTTCTCCATCAGCTCGAGCACGAGGTTGTCGAGCACCTGCCGGTACTCGACGAGGATCTCCCACGCCTCGTCGTGCGCGGCCTCGATCAGCGCCCGCACCTCGGAGTCGATGTCGGCGGCGACGGCCTCGGAGTAGTCGGGGTGCGAGCTCATGTCGCGGCCCAGGAACGGCTCGGTGTCGTCGCGGCCGTACTTCACCGCGCCGAGCTTGGCGCTCATGCCGTACTGCGTGACCATCGCCCGGGCCATCGCGGTGGCCTTCTCGATGTCGTTGCCGGCGCCGGTGGTGGGCTCGTGGAAGACCAGCTCCTCGGCCGCCCGGCCGCCCAGCGCGTAGGCCAGGGTGTCGATCATCTCCGAGCGGGTCTGGGTGTACTTGTCCTCGGTCGGCAGGACGAGCGTGTGCCCGAGCGAGCGGCCGCGCGGCAGGATCGTCACCTTGTGCACGGGGTCGAGGTTGGGCAGCGCGTGCGCCACCAGGGCGTGCCCGCCCTCGTGGTAGGCGGTGACCTTCTTCTCCTTCTCGCTCATCGCCCGCGTCTTGCGCTCGGGGCCGGCGATGACGCGGTCGATCGCCTCCTCGAGGGTGGCGTCGTCGATCAGCGAGCGGTTGTTGCGCGCGGTGAGCAGCGCGGCCTCGTTGAGCACGTTGGCCAGGTCCGCGCCGGTGAAGCCGGGGGTCCGGCGGGCGACGGTCCCGAGATCGACGTCCGGCGCGAGCGGCTTGCCCTTGGCGTGCACGGCGAGGACGGCCTTGCGGCCCTCGAGGTCGGGCCGGTCGACGGCGATCTGCCGGTCGAAGCGGCCGGGGCGCAGCAGCGCCGGGTCGAGGATGTCCGGCCGGTTCGTGGCGGCGATCATGATCACGCCGCCCTTGACGTCGAAGCCGTCCATCTCGACGAGCATCTGGTTGAGGGTCTGCTCGCGCTCGTCGTGCCCGCCGCCCATGCCGGCGCCGCGGTGCCGGCCGACGGCGTCGATCTCGTCGACGAAGATGATCGCCGGGGCGTTGTTCTTGGCCTGCTCGAACAGGTCGCGCACCCGGCTGGCGCCGACGCCGACGAACATCTCGACGAAGTCCGAGCCGGAGATCGAGAAGAACGGCACCCCGGCCTCGCCGGCCACCGCGCGGGCCAGCAGCGTCTTGCCGGTCCCGGGCGGGCCGAACAGCAGCACGCCCTTGGGGATCTTCGCGCCCACGGCCTGGAACTTGACCGGGTTCTGCAGGAAGTCCTTGATCTCGTGCAGTTCCTCGACGGCCTCGTCGGCGCCGGCGACGTCGGCGAACGTCGTCTTCGGGGTGTCCTTGCTGACCACCTTGGCCTTGGACTTGCCGAAGGCCATGACCCCGCGGCCGCCGCCCTGCATGGAGTTGAACAGCCAGAACAGCAGCAGGAGGAGGACGACGAACGGCAGGAAACTGACCAGGATCGAGACGAAGACGCTCTCCTGGGTCACGGTCGTGTCGAACTTCACGCCGTCGCCGTTGTCGGCGCCCGTGCCCGACACCACGTCGAAGATGTGCTCCGAGGCGCCGATCGGGTACGAGGAACTGATCTTGTCCGTGCCGTCGACCTCGTTCTTCAGATCGAGGTCGAGGGTCTGTTCCTTGTCGTTGATCGTCGCCGACTCGACGTTGCCCCTGTCGAACTGCTCGAGCGCCGTGGAGGTGGACACCTCCGTGTAGCCGCCGTTGCCGCGGAACAGGGACGAGAACGCGACCGCCAGGAGAACGACGAGCACGACCCAGAACCACACGGAGCGGAAGATCTTCTTACGTTCCATACACCGAGACCGGGCGGCCGGTCGCCCCGGCTGCCCGTCGACCCTCCTGATCGTCCGGGGACACCGCCGGCGACCCGGTCACCCCGGCGCGCGGCTCGGCGTCGTCGTGCTCGACGGTACACCGGGGATGCTGTGCATTCCCTGGTCACGAGCCGTCAACAAGCCCGAACGAATGAGGGTTGCCCGGTCGCGGGGCCCGGAGGGTCCCCGAGCGGTCCACGGCAGCGGCCGCAGCGGCTCCACGGCGGTCGGGACGGCCCCTGGCGGCGGTGTCGCCCGGAGGGCGACGATGTGATGGCGGTGGCGGCCGGTGGGCCGACGGATCACTGGGTGTAGACCTCGGGCCGCAGCGTCGCGATGTAGGGCAGGTCGCGGTAGCGCTCGGCGTAGTCCAGGCCGTAGCCGATCACGAACTCGTTCGGGATGTCGAAGCCCACGTACCGCACCGGCACCTCGACCTTGACCGCGTCGGGCTTGCGCAGCAGCGCGCAGACCTCGAGGGAGGCCGGCTGCCGGCCGCCGAGGTTCTTCAGCAGCCAGGACAGCGTCAGGCCGGAGTCGATGATGTCCTCGAGCACGAGCACGTGCTTGCCGGTGATGTCCCGGTCGAGGTCCTTGAGGATCCGGACGACGCCGGAGGAGCTGGTGGCCGACCCGTAGGAGGAGACGGCCATGAACTCCATCTGGGTGGGCAGCTGCAGGGCCCGGGCGAAGTCGCTCATGAACAGGACGGCGCCCTTGAGGACGCCGACCAGCAGGACCTCCTTGCCGGCGTAGTCGCGGGCGATCTCCTCCGCGAGCTCGGCGATCTTGCCCTGGATCTGCTGCTCGGTGAGCAGGACGTGGTCGATGTCGGGGCCGTAGCCGTGGTCGTTCCCCAGCGCTCCGGTCACGGTCGCAGGCTTCGTCACGGACGGTGCTCCTCGGGAGTGCGGCGGATCAGCCACCGCCGGCGGTCCGGGCGGGGCGCAGCACCAGCCTGCCAGACGCCCGGACCACTCCCGCACCGCCGGGTAGGTCGGCCCGGCCCTGGCCGCGCCAGGCCACGAGCAGCCGGTCGACCGCGTGCAGGTGGACGGCGTGCAGGTCGGCGACCCCGCCGGCGCGCAGCCACGAGCGCAGCACCCGCCGGCGCAGCGCGGCCGGCAGCGCGGCCGCGCCGGGCGCGTCGAGCCCGTCCGGTCCGGTCAGCCGGGCGCCCTCGGCCGCGGCGAGGTCGTCGAGCGCGTCGAGGTCCTCGCGCAGCAGCGCCGCGGTGCGGGCCAGCGCCGGCGCCACCCCGCCGCCGAGGACGTCCTCGAGCAGCGGCAGCGCCTCCCCGCGCAGCCGGGCGCGGGTGTAGGCGGGGTCGACGTTCCACGGGTCGTCCCACACGGGCAGCCCCTGGTCGGCGCAGGCCTGCCGGGTCGCGTCCCGGCGGACGCCGAGCAGCGGCCGCCACCAGATCTCCCGCTCCTCGACCATGCCGGCGATCGAGCGCGGCCCGGAGCCCCGGCCCAGGCCCAGCAGGACCGTCTCGGCCTGGTCGTCGAGGGTGTGCCCCAGCGCCACGCGGGCGCCGTGCTCGGCCGCGGCGGCCTCGAGCGCGGCGGTCCGGGCGGCGCGGGCGGCGGCCTCGGGTCCGCCGTCCGCGCCGACGTCGACGGTCCGGACGGCGACCGGCTCGAGCCCCAGCTTGCGCAGCAGGCCGGCCGTGGCCTCGGCCCGCTCGGCCGACCCCGGCTGCAGGCCGTGGTCGACCGTCACCGCCCCGGCCGGGACGCCGGCCCGCGGCGCCTCGAAGGCGATCGCGGCCGCCAGCGCGAGGGAGTCCGCTCCCCCGCTGCAGGCGACCAGCACCGGCCGGGCGGAGCGGGTCAGCCCCGGGCGGACGGCGGAGCGCAGCCGGGCGACCGCCGGGCTGGGCCCGCTCACGGGTTCAGGCGGTGATGGCGGGGCGGCCGAACACCCGGTCCACCCACTTCTCCGGCGCGGTGAGCTCGTCGATGAGCGGCAGGTTCGCCGGCCCCTCCCAGACCCGGTTGAAGCCCTCCATGCCGACCAGGTCGACCACGCCGCCGACGAAGTGCCGGCCGTCGGCGTACTGCTTCATCTTCTGCTCGAGGCCCAGCAGCCGGCGCAGCACGCGGTCGAACGGGCCCCGGCCCTTGCGCCGCTGGGCGAACCGCTTGCGCAGCGTCTTGACCGAGGGGACGACGTCCGGGCCGACGCCGTCCATCACGTACTCGGCGTGCCCCTCCACCAGGCTCATCGCGGCGGTGACCCGGTCGAGCACCTCGCGCTGGCGGGGGTCGCGGACCAGCGCCAGCAGCCCCTCGCTGTCGCCGTCACCGCCCCGGATGGCGTCGCCGAGGCTGCGCAGGACGTCGGCGAGCCGCTCCCGGAGCACGTCGGGGGTGAGGTCGGTCGCCTCGACGAACTCGGCGATCTGCGCCTCGAGGTGGGCCTTGAGCCACGGGAACGCGGTGAACTGCAACTGGTGGGTGACCTCGTGCAGGCACACCCACAGCCGGAAGTCGCTCGGGTCGACGCCCAGCTTGCGCTCGGCGTCGACGATGTTCGGCGCCACGAGCAGCAGCCGGCCGCCGGTGCCGAAGACCTCGTACTGGCCGAGCACCCGCGAGGACAGGAACGCGAGGATGCCGCCGGCCTGCACGCCGGTCGCACGCGCGCCGATCGCGGTGGCCAGCGGGCCCGGACGGGTGCCCTGCTTCTCGGCCAGGGCGTCGACCAGGGGGTTCAGCAGCGCGGCCATGCCCTTGGCGTTGGCGTCGATCCAGCCGGGCCGGTCGACGACGGCGACCTCGGGCACCGGGCCGCCCTCGGCCGGCTTCAGGCCGGTCAGCCCCTCGACGTGGGCGACCGCCCGCGCCGCGGCGTCGTGCAGCTCGCGGACGACGCTCTCTGCTTCTTCCCGGGTGGTCTCCGGGCCGGGACCGACCAGCTTGCGCGCGGTGCGACCGGCGAGATCCCAGTCGACCATCGAGGACGGGCTGCTCATCGCCTCACCGTACGCGGAAAGGCTGTCCCAACGCTTTGTGCGATCAGCGGCAGCCGCACTCCGCGAGGGCAGTGGCGACGTCGTCCAAAGCCGCCTCGGCGCTCTCGACGCTGCCGGCCGCCGCGTCGGCGAGGACGGCGAAGACCAGCAGCCGGCCGTCCTCGGTGACGACGGTGCCGGCGAGGCCGTTGACGTTCAGCAGCGTGCCGGTCTTGGCCCGGACGGCGCCCGGCGCGGTGGCCGGGTCGTCGTCCCCGCGGTCGGCGAGCGTGCCGTCGTAGCCGGCGACGGCCAGCCCCGACAGGATCGGCGCGGCCTCGGGCAGCGTGCCGTCGGCGGCGTCGGTGAGCAGCCCGGTCAGGAGGTCCACCGGCACGCGGTCGTCCTGGGACAGACCGCTGCCGTCGGAGAGCTGCACGCCGGTGGTGTCGACGCCGGCGTCCTCGAGCGCAGCGACGACCGCCTGCGCGGAGCCCTCGAAGGAGGCGGGCAGGTGCCGCGCGATGGCGACCTGGCGGGACAGGGCCTCGGCGAGCATGTTGTCCGACTGGGACAGCGCCTGCTCGACCAGCCGGGCGATCGACGCGGAGTGCACGGTGCCGAGGGTCTTCGCCTCGGCGGTGGCCGTCCCGAGGGAGATCGAGGCGCCCGAGGCGCCGAGGGCGTCGGCGAGGGCCGCGCCGGCGTCGATGCCGGGCTGGCCGCTGCGGGCGTCGGAGCCAGGGGTGACACGGGCGCCGTCGACGGCGGTGGCGGTGACCGGGGCGGCGTAGCTGGACGGGGCGTCGCCGGCCCCCCACCCGCTCGCGGTGAGCGGGCCGGTGTAGAGGGAGTTGTCGACGACGACGCTGGTGATCGGCGTCCCGGCGGGCACCGCGGCGAGCACCTGGGTGGCGAGGTCGGCCATCGTCGGGGCGCCCGGGTAGCTCTGCGACGGCGCGGTGCGCGACAGGGTCGGGTCGCCCCCGCCGACGAGGACCACCTCGCCGGGCGACGAGCCGGCGACGACCTTCGTCTCGAGGGTGTCGTCGGGGTCGAGCGTGGTCAGCGCGGCGACGCTGGTGAGCAGCTTGGCCGTCGAGGCCGGCGTGGACGGGGTGCTGCCCTCCTGGTCGAAGAGGGTGTCGCCGGTGGCCACGTCGACCACCCGGGCGGAGACGCCGGTGCCGAGCGCGACCGCGGACAGCAGCGGGGTCAGCTCGCCCTCCAGCGCCGTCGGGTCCGGCGCGGGGGCGTCGGACGACAGCGCGGCGAGGACCGGGGTGGCGTCCCCGAGGTCGGGCAGCTGCGCCTCGCCGGCGGCCGCGGCCACGGGCGTGGTGGCGTCGTCGTCCCCCGTCGTGACCAGGACCGTTGCCACGATCGCGAGGACCAGGACGAGCACGCCCAGACCCGCGACGATCAAGCGGCGACGGAACCTCGAGTAGTTCGCTGTGACGACGGTCGAACCGCTCGACGTGATGGTGCCCACCCCCCAGAAGGCGACCTCCGCCGATTGCGCGGGGTCGCCGTGGGCCACACTACGTGCGTGCAGTTCGACGTGACGATCGAAATCCCGAAGGGCCAGCGGAACAAGTACGAGCTGGACCATGCCACCGGACGCATCCGGCTCGACCGGATGCTGTTCACCTCGACCCGCTACCCGGCCGACTACGGGTACATCGAGCACACCCTCGGCCAGGACGGTGACCCGCTCGACGCCCTGGTGATCCTCGACGAGCCGACGTTCCCCGGGTGCCTGATCACCTGCCGGGCCATCGGCATGTTCCGGATGACCGACGAGAAGGGCGGGGACGACAAGGTCCTCTGCGTGCCGGCGACCGACCCGCGGATGGCCCACCTCACCGAAATCACCGACGTCCCCGAGTTCGACCGGCTGGAGATCCAGCACTTCTTCGAGACCTACAAGGACCTCGAGCCGGGCAAGTCGGTCGAGGGCGCGGAGTGGGTCGACCAGAAGTCCGCCGAGGAGGAGATCCGCGCGTCCCTGGAGCGCGCGAAGGAGCAGAACTACCACACCTGACCGGCGCTCCCCCGGCTCTGTCGGACCGCGCCGAGCGCACGCATGCGACGGCGGCGCCGCCCCTCCCCGGGGGGCGGCGCCGCCGTCGCGCGCGTTCAGGACGCGGTGCCGTGCTCCGGTGCCGGGGGCGCGAGACGGGTGCGCCGCCGCCCCGGTCCGGCCATAATCCGCTGACCGGTCGGGACGGCGTCCGGCACCGGTGGCGTATCTGGCCGCCACCGACCCCGCCGCGACGTGGCCGAGGGTGGTCGGGAGGTGGCGGCCCGTGCCTGATGCGAGGCCTGCGTGGCAGCGTGAGCGCAAGGAGATCGGCGACGACGTGCTCGCCCTGCTCGAGGCGTTCACCCGCCCGCGCGAGTCGCCGTCGGGCAACGGCCCGCCGCCGACGACGCTGAACAAGGCCGCCGAGGAGGTCGCCCGCCGGCCGCGCCCCGACGTGGCCGCCGAGCGCCAGCAGCTGCGCGCCCTCGGCCGGTACCTGGCCCCGGACACCGAGACCCGCGAACCGATCGAGCTGCACGGCAAGCCGGGGCGCCGCGGCACCTTCGCCACGCCGGAGGCGCTCCGCATGGCCCAGGCGGTCCGCCTCATCCGGCGCGGCCGGGAGCGCGAACTGGCGCGCCGTCGCGAGCTCGAGGACATCCAGCTGGTCAGCGCGGTCGACCAGCGGGTGCTGCGGATCGGCGGCCGGCAGTCGCACTACGAGCGCTTCCTCGGCGTGCTCGTCGGTCGCCTGCACACCCACTTCCCCTGGGTCCGGCTGGAGCTGCGGCTCGTCGCGGTCGACGGGACCGACGCCGACCTCGGCCGGCTGTTCCACGGCGGGCCGCCGGAGATCGACTACCTGCTGGTCGAGGACGACCACCCGGAGACCTGCTACGAGTACACGCTGCGCGTCGTGGGGACGGCGCCGGAGCTGGCGCGGCTCGGCGGCCGGGAGGGGCGGCCGGCGGACTGCCCCGCGCACCTGCTCGACAGCGAACCGCTGCTCGCCGCCCCGCCCGGGCACGCCTCCCGCGACCGCCTCGACCGCATCCTGCGCCGCAACGGGGTGTCCCCGGCGCGGGTCGTCGACGAGCCCAGCCCGCTCATGCGCTACGTCCGCGCCCTGGCCGGGGAGGGCTTCGCCGTCCTGTCCGACGAGTACAGCGCGGTCGGCAGGGCCGGCGCGGCCTTCCCCGCCCTGCTCGACTCCGGCCACCGCGCCACGCGGAGCGTCCGCCTGCTGGGCCGCGAGGAACTGCGGGGCGGCGTGCACAACGCCCTGCAGTGGGAGGTCACCCAACTGCGCTCCGAGGAGGCCGAGCAGGGCTGGGAGGGCCGCCCCGCCGCGCTGGGCTGAGCGGCGCCGCCGGCCGCCACCGGTGGGCCTGTGCCGGCCGGTCCGGTCGGCCGATTTGGCGGTCCGCCGCCGTCCTGGAGCCGTTCCGGATCCGCCGGTGCGCGTGGTCAGGTGGTCGGGTGAGACGGCTGGCTCTGGGGATGGCGGGCGCCGTGGTCCCGATGCTCGCACTGACCGCGTGCGCCGAGGAAGCGGCCCCGGCGCCCGCGGCCTCCAGCCAGGACTGCCCCCGCGTGGTCACCGCGCGGCTGGACGCGGATCAACCGGCGAAGCGGCACGACGTCTACCTGCCCGACGTCAGCAACAGCGGCGGCGCGAGCCTGCAGTCGCTGCGGCCGCAGCTCGAGGGCATCGTCACCGACGCCGTCCAGGGGCAGGCCAGCCTGACCGTCACCGTGATCGGCGACTCGGCGACCGACACCACGACGATCCTCGACTGCCCGGCTCTCGCGCCCCAGGTCAACGACGAGGACGCCCGCTCGCAGGTCACGAACAACCTGGTCACCGCGGTCACCGACGCGGTCCTGGCCGCCTATCCGGAGCGGGACCAGCGGCACGGGTCGGACCTCTACGGCGCGCTGATCGCCGAGAGCGACCGGCTGCCCGACGACGGCGTGCCGGTGCGGATCGTCAGCACGTCCGACGGCATGCAGGTCGGCTCCACCGACCTCCCGCTCGAGCTGCCCGGCGTGACGGTCGAGCTGTACGGGCTCGGCCGGCTCGCCGACCAGGGCCTGGACAGCGTCGCCGCCACCGCGCTGCGCGACACCTGGACGCAGCTGCTGGAGAAGGCCGGCGCCACCCCGGTCATCCGGTTCACCGCCTACGTCCCCGGTCAGGTGGGCCGGTGACCGGGCCGCCGCGCCCGCGGGCGCTGCCGGGCGAGGGGCGGACGGCGGCCGAGAACGCCGCCGGGTCCGCGGCCGTCGAGGGCTCGCTGCGCGCCCTGACCGCGCGGCTGGTGCCGCTGAGCCGTCGGGCCCGCCGCCGGCGGGGCCGGGTGGCCGCCTGGACGACGCCCACCGTGCAGTTCTACGCGGCGCTGGACAGCTCGGTGGAGGCCGCCCGCCGCGCCGACGCCCACCGAGACGAGACGCCGCCGCGGCCGACGCCGTGGTCGCTGCCCACGTTGCTGCTGGTCATGGCCGTGCTGACCGCCGGCGACTACCTCGGCGTCAACGCCATCCTGCGGGCGGCGAACCTGCCGGCGCGGGCCAGCTTCACCCTGCCGCTCGTCATCAGCGTGACGATCCTGGTCACGGCCAAGGTCCTGGCGCACTGGGACCTCGGCTCCGTCGTCCCCAAGCGGCAGGACGACGAGGACCGGCCGGCGGAGGACGCCGGACTGCCGGTCGTGGCGCCGCGCGGCGCGGCGGCGGGCGTGCGCCCCGGCGCCTACGAGGAGAACGAGCGCCGGCTGCAGGCGCTGGCCGGGCCGGTGGCGCGGCGCAAGCGGACGGTCCTGTACGCGGTGCTGCTGCTCACGCTGCTGGGCGTGATCGGCCTGATCGCCGGCCTGGGCGCGCTCGGCGGGCAGCTGTCGGGCAGCCTCGGTCTCAACGACGGCGAGCACGACACCCTGCTGCTGGTCTGCACGTTCGGCCTCACCTCCGGGATCGTGCTGCTCAACGTGTCCGCCGCCTTCGCGCTGGCCTACGGGCAGTACGTGCCCGGCTCGGCCGAGTACCGCGCCGCCGTCCGCAACGCGCTGGTCAAGCGGGCGTGGGTGCGGCTGCTCTGCCTGACCGCGCGGCCCGAGCGCGGCTCCCGCCGGCTGCTCGAGACGCTGCGCGCGGAGGGCGAGCGGGCCGACGTGCGGGCCGCCCTGGGGACCTCCGCGGGCCTGCAGGACGTCTTCGACCTCCAGCCGGCCCGTGAGTCGGTCGAGGCCGGCGAGCTGCTGGAGGACATGGTCGCGCGGGCGCGGGCGCAGACGCCGGCGGAGTTCGGCAGCGGCTACGACGACCGCGTCGACGGGCTCGGAGGGCACCTGCGGCGGGCCCCGGCGCAACCGCAGGACGCGGGCGTCGCATGACCCGCCGCGGGCGGCGGCGATGGGCGGCGAGCCTGTTCCGCCGCCTGGAGATGCACAGCCGCCACGGGGTGCCGACGGTGCGCCGGGTGCCCGTCCGGCGGGCCGCCCGGGTGCGCCGCGACCGCCGCGTCCCGGGCTGGTTGTTCCCGCTGCTCGCCGCGCTGCTCGCGCTGGGCACGCTCGCGGTGGTCTGGCCCTTCGACACCTCGCCCGAGGCCGCACCGGCCCGCCTCGGCGACGCCCAGCTCGGCGGCGACCGCGCCCTGACCGGCCGCGCCTGCGTCGTCCTGGCCTCCGACCTGTCCGGGTCGATGCGGCAGTTCGCCCAGGACCGGCGGGAGGCCCTGCACGACCTCGTCGACTTCTCCCGCCGCGTGCTGCGCCCGGACGACGTCGTGCTGGTCGTCACCTACGCCGACACGATGACCGTCGCGCTGCCGCCCACGCAGGTGGCCGACCTGCCGACCGGGGACCTCCCCGAGCCCGATCCCGGCAGCGACGGCACCGCGCTGACCCCGGTCCTCCAGGGGACGGCGGAGCTGCTGGCCGGGCAGCACTGCGCGGCCACCGGACTGGCCGGCGTCACCGACGGCCTGCTCCAGGACCACGCCGCCACCCTCGACGCCGCCGTCCGGGAGGCCGGGGTCGCCCAGGTGCACCTGCTCGTGCCCGGCGGCTCCGGACGCCCCGGACCGCTGAGCTCGCCGCTGCTCGACGACATCGCGGTCGGGCACTTCCGGCCCGGGGACACCGAGGAGCTGGGGCTGGCGTACGGCCGGCTGCTGGCCCTGCTGACCGGCCAGGAGCTGCGCGGGCGCTGACGCCTCATGCGCGGCGCGGCGGCCCCACGGACTCGCGCAGCCGCAGCGGCATGGCGACCCGGTGCTCGTCGCCGCCCGGCCCGTCCACGCCCAGCAGCAGGTCGACGGCGGTGGTGGCCAGCTCGCGGTGCGGGAGCGCGACGCTGGAGAGCGCCGGCTGCAGCCACACGGCGAGGTCGGAGTCGTCGAAGGAGATGACCGAGACGTCCTCGGGCACGCGGAACCCGCGCGCCGCCAGGGCCTGGTAGACGCCCAGCGCGACCCGGTCGTTGAAGGCGATGACCGCGGTGGGCCGCTCGCCCCCGTCCAGCAGCGCGCCGGCCTGCTCGAAGGCCGACTCCGGCCACCAGGCCGAGGACACGGTCCCGGCCAGCCGGACGCCGGCGGCGCCGAGCACCTCCTCGATGCCGCGCAGCCGCTCGACGGCGGCGATGACGTTCGGCGACGGCTCGCCGACGAGCCAGATGCCGTCCCGGTGACCGGCGGTGAGCAGCGCGCCTGCCGCGGAGCGGCCGGCGGCCACCTCGTCGGGGACGACCGAGGCCAGGCCGCTGCCCGGTGCCCGGCAGTTGAGCAGCACCACCCGCTCGTCGCGGAGCGCCTCGGGCAGCCGGACCTCGCGGGTGAAGAAGGTGGCGTAGAGGAACGCGTCGACGTGCCGGGCGAGCAGCTCCTCGACCAGCCGCTGCTCGAGGCCGGGGTCCTCGGCGGTCTCGCAGACGAACAGCAGGTGGCCGTGGGCGACGGCCGCGGTGAGCGATCCGTACACCAGGTCGCCGGCGTAGGCCTCGGTGGCCACCGCATCGGTGACCAGCCCGATCGTCCGGGTCACGTGGGTGCGCAGGCCGCGGGCCATCAGGTCGGGCCGGTACCGCATCTCGCCGGCAGCCCGCAGGACACGGCGCCGGGTGTCCTCGGCGATGCGCATCTCGCGGTCGCGGCCGGTGAGGACGTAGTGCGCCGTCGTCCGCGACGTCCCGGCCCGGTCGGCGACGTCCTGGAGGGTCACCCGTCCCGCCACGCGCGGAGTCTGGCACGCGGGCCGCCAGGAGGTTCCCGGCCGTTCCCCCGTTCGGGTTGACAGGCCTGGGTTGAGACCCTTCACTGTGCGCTGAATCCATCCAGCGACAGGTGCTTCGCCCCGATCCGAGCGGACGGACGAATCGACGATGAGCGAGCGGGTCACCTGGGAGACCTGTCCCCACTGCGGTCGCAGCGCGGCCGTCGGCTGGCTCGACGGGCGCGCCGTGGAGGTCGACTGCCCGGGCGGGTGCGCCCTGCCGTCGGCGGAGTTCGCCCGGGAGAAGGCGAAGGCCGAGGGCACGACGTCCTCCGTCGAGCGCTGGACCGCCGCCGTCGACAGGTGGCTGTAGGCGGCCCCCTCCCCGGTCAGGCGCCGACGTAGGCCGCGAGGTGCTCCCCGGTGAGGGTGGCGCGGGCGGCGACGAGGTCGGCCGGCGTCCCCTCGAAGACGACCCGGCCGCCGTCGTGGCCGGCGCCGGGGCCGAGGTCGATGATCCAGTCGGCGTGCGCCATGACCGCCTGGTGGTGCTCGATGACCAGCACCGACTTGCCGGAGTCGACCAGCCGGTCGAGCAGGCCGAGCAGCTGGCGGACGTCGGCGAGGTGCAGGCCGGTGGTCGGCTCGTCCAGGACGTAGACCCCGCCCTTCTCGCCCATGCGGGTGGCCAGCTTGAGCCGCTGGCGCTCGCCGCCGGACAGCGTGGTGAGCGGCTGGCCGATGGCGAGATAGCCGAGCCCGACGTCGGCGAGCCGCTCGAGGATCGCGTGCGCGGCGGGCGTGCGCGCCTCCCCGGCGCCGAAGAACTCCTCGGCCTCGGTGACCGGCATCGCGAGCACCTCGGCGATGTTGCGGCCGCCCAGCGTGTACTCCAGCACCGCCGCCTGGAACCGCTTCCCCTCGCACTCCTCGCAGGGGGACTCGACGGTGGCCATGACGCCGAGCTCGGTGAAGATGACGCCGGCCCCGTTGCAGCTGGGGCAGGCGCCCTCGGAGTTGGCGCTGAACAGCGCCGGCTTCACCCCGTTGGCCTTGGCGAACGCCTTGCGGATCGGCTCGAGCAGGCCGGTGTAGGTGGCGGGGTTGCTCCGTCGCGAGCCCTTGATCGCGCCCTGGTCGACGGTCACGACACCTTCGCGGTCGGCGACCGATCCCTGGATGAGGGAGCTCTTCCCCGACCCCGCGACGCCGGTGAGCACGACGAGCACGCCGAGCGGGATGTCGACGTCGACGTCCTGCAGGTTGTGCGTGCTCGCGCCGCGCACCTCCAGCCGGCCCTTCGCCGTCCGCACCGACGGCTTGAGCGAGGCCCGGTCGTCCAGGTGCCGGCCGGTGAGCGTGCCGCTGGTCCGCAGCTCCTCGACGGTGCCCTCGAAGACCACCTCGCCGCCGCCGGTGCCCGCCCCGGGGCCGAGGTCGACGACGTGGTCGGCGATGGCGATCGCCTCGGGCTTGTGCTCGACGACGAGCACGGTGTTGCCCTTGTCCCGCAGTTGCAGCAGCAGGTCGTTCATCCGCGCGATGTCGTGCGGGTGCAGCCCGATCGTCGGCTCGTCGAAGACGTAGGTGACGTCGGTGAGCGACGACCCGAGGTGGCGGATCATCTTGGTGCGCTGGGCCTCGCCTCCGGACAGCGTCCCCGCCGGCCGGTCGAGCGACAGGTAGCCGAGCCCGATCTCCTCGAACGAGTCCAGGAGGTGCCGCAGACCGGTCAGGAGCGGGGCGACCGACGGCTCGTCGAGCGCGTGGACCCACCCGGCCAGGTCGCTGATCTGCATCGCACAGAGGTCGGCGATGCTCCTGCCCTGGATCGTCGACGACCTGGCCTCCGGCGTCAGCCGCGTCCCGTCGCACTCGGGGCAGGTCTGGAACGTGATCGCGCGCTCCACGAAGGCACGGATGTGGGGCTGCATCGCCTCGAGGTCCTTGGAGAGCATCGACTTCTGGATCCTCGGGATGACGCCCTCGTAGGTCAGGTTGACGCCCTCGACCTTGATCTTGGTCGGTTCCTTGTAGAGGAGGTCGTCGATCTCCTTCTTCGTGTACCTGCCGATCGGCTTGTCCAGATCGAGGCCGATGCCGACGAAGAGGCGGCCGTACCACCCGTCCACGCTGTAGCCGGGCACGGTGAGCCCGCCCTCGCGCAGGGACTTCGACTCGTCGTACAACGCCGTGAGGTCGAAGTCGGAGACCGAGCCCATGCCCTCGCAGCGCGGACACATCCCGCCCATGTAGACCACGTCGCGCACCACGGCCTTCTCGACCCGGCCGCCGGCCTTCTCGGTGCTCATCACCCCGCTCGCCTTGCGCGTCGGGACGTTGAACGAGAACGCCGTGGGAGGACCGATGTGCGGCGTGCCGAGCCGGCTGAAGAGGATGCGCAGCATGGCGTTCGCGTCGGTCGCGGTGCCGACGGTGGAGCGCGGGTTGGCACCCATCCGCTCCTGGTCGACGAGGATCGCCGTCGTCAGGCCCTCGAGGAGGTCGACGTCCGGCCGCGACAGGGTCGGCATGAAGCCCTGCACGAAGGCGCTGTAGGTCTCGTTGATCAGCCGCTGCGACTCCGCGGCGATCGTGTCGAACACCAGCGAGCTCTTGCCCGAGCCGGAGACGCCGGTGAACACCGTCAGCCGGCGCTTCGGGAGCGCGATGCTGACGTCCTTGAGGTTGTTCTCGCGGGCGCCGTGCACGCGGATCAGGTCGTGGCTGTCAGCGAGGTGCTGCGTCGGCGCGTCCGGCTCGGTCCTCGTGGCCGTGCTCATCGGGCGGGTCTCCATGGTCGGCTGTCTACCTCATCGGCGGTGGCGGGGGCGAGCCCCGGGGAGCCGCCGGCGACGAGCCCCGGGAACGACGAAGCGGCCCCGCCCCTGGAGGGCGAAGCCGCTGGTCACCTGCGAGCCGCCTGTCGGAATCGAACCGACGACCTTCTCATTACGAGTGAGATGCTCTACCGACTGAGCTAAGGCGGCGGACGTGCTCGGACAGCCTACGGCACCCGCGCCGCCGACCGGTGCAGGGGCGCCGGCTCAGGCGGCGGGGAGTCGCAACGCGACGGTGAGCGCCTCCAGCGCCACCTGCGGCTTCACGTTCTGCTCGAGCGCCTCCCGGCAGGCCAGGATCGCGTCGATGCGGCGCAGCGCGCCCTCCGGGCCGAGCCGGCGGGCCAGCTCCTCGGCGTCGGCGCGCCGGTCGGGATGGCTGAGCGCGGGCGCCTGCTCGCCGGCCGCCGCGAGCACCAGCGCGTCCCGGTAGAGAGCGGCCAGGTCGACCAGTGCCCGGTCCAGCGAGTCGCGGCCGATCCGCGTGGCCCGGGACTTCTGCTTGCGCTCAAGCTCCTTGAGCGCGCCGGCGCCACCGCGGGTCGCCGCGGTGACGCCCGGGCCGCGGGCTCCGACGCCCAGGCTCGCCTTCATGGCCTCGGTCTCGGCGCTGTCGAGCGCCGCCGTGGCCGCGTCGGTCTCCTCCTTCGCCGACCCGACCAGCTCGTCGGCGGCGTCCAGGCAGGCCGACAGGGAGACCAGCGACCGCGGGATGTCGAGCACCGCCTTGCGCGCCAGCCGGGCGTCCTCGTCGCGGGACAGCCGGCGGGCGCGGCCGACGTGCCCACCGGAGGCCGCCGCGGCCCAGGCGGCGAGCGCCGGGTCGACGCCGTCGCGGCGCACGAGGACGTCGGCGACGGCGTCCACCGGCGGGGTACGCAGGCTGACCAGGCGGCAGCGGGACCGGATGGTGACCATCACGTCGTCCGGGTGCAGGCTCGGGACGCACAGCATCATGACCGTCCGCGTGGGCGGCTCCTCGATCATCTTGAGCACCGCGTTCGCCGCGTGCTCGGTCATCCGGTCGGCGTCCTCGACCAGCACGATCTGCCACCGGCCCTGCGACGGCGCCCGGCTGGCGCCCACGACCATCTCGCGGGCCTCCTTGGCCCCGATCGACAAGCCGTCCGGAACGATGATCTTCACGTCGGCGTGCGTACCGGCCAGCGCGGTGTGGCAGGCGTGGCAGTGCCCGCAGCCGTTGTCGGGGCACTGCAGGGCGGCGGCGAACGCGCGCGCGGCGACGCTGCGACCGGAGCCCGGCGGGCCGGTGAACAGCCAGGCGTGCGTCATGACCGCCGGGTCGGCCACCGCGGCGCGCAGCTCGGCGACGACCGCGGGCTGGCCGATGACCCGCGCCCAGACGTCCTCGGTGGCCTCGACGGTCGTCACGGGTGCAGCTGCGGGGTCGAGCCGGTCTGGGCGTGCGGATGGTGCGGAACGGCGCCGGCGACGTCGGCGTGCCCGTTGACGTCGGCCTTGGCCCGCCGCTGCCTGCCACCGGGCAGCGTCTGCAGCGGCAGGCCGGAGAGCAGCTCGGTGACCCGCACCCGGATCGCCGCGGCGAGCTCGTCGGGCGAGGACTGCGCGTCCAGCACCAGGTACCGGTCCGGCTCGGCCTCGGCGAGGGCGCGGAAGGTCTGCCGCACCCGCTGGTGGAAGTCCAGCGACTCCGACTCGAGCCGGTCGGCGGCCGCGCGCCCGCGCGCCCGGGCCAGCCCCACCTCCGGCGGGAGGTCGAGCAGCACCGTCAGGTCGGGCACCAGGCCCTGGGTCGCCCAGCGGGACAGGCCCCGGACGTCCTCCATCGGGATGGTCCGCCCGGCGCCCTGGTAGGCCAGCGAGCTGTCGACGAAGCGGTCGGTGATCACGACCTCGCCCGCGTCCAGCGCCGGCCGCAGCACGTCGTGCACGTGCTGGGCGCGGTCGGCGGCGTAGAGCAGCGCCTCCGAGCGCGGGGAGATCCCGGCGTGCGCGCGGTCGAGCACGATCGAGCGGATGCCCGCGCCGGAGGCCGTGGCACCCGGCTCGAAGGTGGCCCGCGCGACCAGCCCCTCGTGGGTCAGCCACTCCTGCAGCCGCTTGACCTGGGTCGACTTGCCCGCGCCCTCGCCACCCTCGAACGCGATGAGCACCCCGCCCTTGGCCAGCCGGCGGCGGGCGGTGGTGTCACGGCGCAGCGCGGTGACGACGTCCGCGACCAGCGGCACCGGCCGGCCGTCGTCCATCTGCCGGTAGGCGACGATCCCGACGCCGGCGGCGAGCAACCCGGCGACGAACAGCATGATCCGGTCGCCGGTGACCGCGAACGCCACCGCGCCCAGGTCGACGCCGTGCCGGCCGAACAGGCCCACCCCGAAGGGGACCACCGCCAGGCTGAGGATCAGCGCGGCCCGGACCAGCGACTGCACCAGGGCGAAGGTCCGGCCGCGGACGGCGTCGTCGATCTCGGTGCCGAGCAGCGTGAAGCCGGCGAGGTAGGCGATCCCGGCGAAGAAGCCCATCAGGACGACGAGCAGCAGCGAGATCCACAGCGTGAACGACCAGGACAGCAGCAGCAGGGCGACGCCGGCGCCGACGATGGCCACGCCGAACAGGCGCTCCCGGGAGAGGTCGCGGGCGATGCTCGGGCCGACGCCGATGCCCAGCCCCAGGCCGATGAAGACCGCGCCGAAGAGCAGGCCGTAGGCGGCGTCGCCACCGCCCAGGGACGCCGCGTACGCCTGCGCCGTGGCGATGACGACGCCCGCGGCCATGAAGGCGCCGGTGATGCCGATGACCAGCCCGCGGACCAGCCGGGTGTGCCCGGCGAAGGAGAGGCCGCTCTTCAGCGAGCCGAGGAAGCTCTCGGTCTTCACCTGCGCGCCGGCCTCGCGGCGGCCGCTGATCGAGGGCAGGTTCCAGATGACGACGGCGGCCACGAGGAACGTCAGCGCGTTGAGGTAGAGCGCGAGATCGGTCTCGGACAGCCACGGGAGCTGCATCGATCCGCCGAGCGAGGTCAGGACGGCGAACACGATCGCCGCCGCGACCGGCGTCAGCCCGTACGTGGTGACCAGCGAGAGCTGGTTGGCCGGCTCGATCTGGTCCTTGCGCAGCATGTTCGGGACGGCGGCATCCTTCGCCGGGATCCAGAACAGGCTGATCGCCTCGATGAGGAACTGGGCGACGAACAGCCAGATGAGGTTGTCGACCAGCGGGATCGAGGCGAACAGCCCGAACCGGAGGACGTCGGAGACCACCATCGTCTTGCGCCGGTCGAACCGGTCGGCGAACGCGCCGGCCAGCGGGCCGAGCAGGATCGCCGGCAGCAGCCGGAAGGCGAGGACGGCGCCCAGCGCGAAGTTCTGCAGCGCGAAGCTGTCCACCAGCGACGTGGCGGTCGCGGTGATCGCCAGCAGGCCCAGCCAGTCGCCGAAGCTGGAGAGCGCCATCGACTCCCAGAGCCGGCGGAAGTCGCGGACCCGGAGGACGGCGCGGACCTTCGCCGCCAGGCCGACCGCGCCGACGGCGTCGCCCGGGTGCAGCCCGTCGGCCGCGTCCCCGTCGTCCCCGGTGTCCGCGCGGGGCCGGTCGGCGCCGGGCGCCGGCTCGTCGGCCGACGCCTCGAGCTCCGCCACGGGGCTCGCGGTGTCCACGGGCACCGGCGTGCCGCCGTCCGGCAGACCGTCCGCGGGTACGACGGTCCGCGCGTCCGGCTGCGGCGACGGCCCCTCGGTGGGCGGCTGCGCCGGCGGGGGCGGGTCGGACCTGATCGGGGCTCCCGTGGGTCGGGGTGGTGGGCGGAGCTGGCCCTCGGCTGCCTCACGGTACCGGGCGGAGGTGACCGTTCCCCGAACTTCGTCACGCGACGGGGCGTCGGGCGCGACACATCGGAGGAGGCCGGCGCCGTGGGCGACTAGGGTCCCGGCCGGTGGACGCCTGGGACCCCTCGACCTACCTGCGCTTCGCCGACGAGCGGGCGCGGCCGTTCGCCGACCTGATCGCCCGGGTCCGCGCGACCGACCCGCGGGTGGTCGTCGACCTCGGCTGCGGCGAGGGCGCGCTGACCGCCTCCCTGGCGCAGCGGTGGCCCGGCGCGCGGGTCACGGGGATCGACTCCTCCCCCGAGATGCTCGCCGCGGCGGCCGCGCACGCGGTGCCGGGCCGGGTCGAGTTCGCCGCGGGCGACGTCCGGGAGTGGACGCCGGCCGAGCCGGTCGACGTGCTGCTCACCAACGCCGTCCTGCACTGGGTGCCGGGGCACGACCGGCTGCTCGCCCGGTGGGCCGGTGCGCTGGCCCCCGGGGGCGAGCTCGCCGTGCAGGTGCCCGGCAACTTCCGGGCGCCGACGCACGCGCTGCTGGCCGGGCTCTGCGCGGCGCCGCCCTGGGCGGACCGGATCGGCGACGCGGCCCCGCGACCGGACGCCGTCCTGGACCCGGCCGGCTACCTCGACGTCCTCACCGCCGCGGGGCTGACCGCCGACGTGTGGGAGACGACGTACCTGCACGTGCTGACCGGCGAGGACCCGGTGCTCGGCTGGGTGCGCGGCACCGTGCTGCGGCCGGTGCTGGCCCGGCTCGGGGACGACGACGCGGCGGAGCTGACCGCGGCCTACGCCGCTACGCTGCGCGCGGCCTACCCGCGGCGGGCGGACGGGACGACGCTGCTGCCCTTCCGGCGGGTCTTCGCCGTGGGGCGCCGACCCGGCTGATCAGGCGGGCACGAGCCGGTGCGCTGCCGTGACGTACGGCAGCTCGAGCTCCGCGCGGCCGCGGGTGTCGGGGTGGGTGGCGAGGAGCTCGCGGATCCGGCCCAGGAAGGCCTCGCGCGCGGGCCGGTCCATCGTCGCGACGTAGCTGCGGGTGGCGATGCCGGCGACCACCTGCTCCGGCGTCACGGTCTGCACGATGCGGGACTCCAGGTACTCGTCCCGCGCGCCCAGCTCCTCGGCGAACTGCGCGACGACGGTCTGGTCGGCCTCGTGACCGCGGGCCTCGTCGGCGAGCAGCTCGCCGAGCGCGCCCACCCAGGGCACGCGCTCGTCGCGGGTGTTCCAGATCAGCCCGACGACGCCGCCCGGCCGCAGCACCCGCCGCATCTCCCGGGCCGCGGGGGCGACGTCGAACCAGTGCGCCGCCTGGCCGGCCACGACGGCGTCGACGTCGCCGTCGGGCAGCGGGATCCGCTCGGCCGGGCCGACCTGCGCCACGACGTCGGGATGCCGCGCGGAGAGCTGGGCCAGCATCTGCGCCGACGGCTCCACGGCGACGACCTCGTGGCCCGCCGCGACCAGCCGCTCGGTGAGCAGCCCGGTGCCCGCGCCGAGGTCGAGCACCCGCCGTGGCGCGTCGCCGAGGAGGAAGCGCACCGCGTCGTCCGGGTAGCTGGGCCGCAGCGCCGCGTACTCGGCGGCGACCGAGCCGAACGAGCTGCGGCGGCTGTCCCAGCTGGCCGGGTCGAGGGACCCGGTCCCCGTCGGCCCGGCGCCGCCCATCAGCCCGCGTTCACCGGCTCGGCGGTCTTCTTCGCCGCCGCCTTCTTCGCGCCCGTCGTCTTGGCCGCGGTCTTCTTCGCCGTCTTCTTGGCGGCCTTCTTCTTGGTCGCCGGACCGCGGGCGCGCCGGTCGGCCAGCAGCTCGGCGGCGCGCTCGATGGTGATCGACTCGACGTCGTCGCCCTTGCGCAGGCTGGCGTTGGTCTCGCCGTCGGTCACGTACGGGCCGAAGCGGCCCTCGCGGACGGTGACCTGCCCCTGGGTGACCGGGTCGGGCCCGAGCTCCTTGAGCGGGGCCTTGGCCGCCGCCCGGCCGCGCTGCTTGGGCTGGGCGAAGATCGCCAGCGCCTCCTCCAGCGTGGTCGTGAACAGCGCGCCCTCGCTCGGCAGCGACCGGGAGTCGGTGCCCTTCTTCAGGTACGGCCCGTAGCGGCCGTTGAGCGCCTGAATCTCCTCGCCGTCCGGCGCCGAGCCGACGGTGCGGGGCAGGGTGAGCAGCTTCAGCGCGTCGTCGAGGGTCACCGTCTCCGGCGACATCGAGGAGAACAGGCTCGCCGTCCGCGGGCTGTCCTTGCTGCCCTCGGGCACGACCGTGGTGACGTACGGCCCGTACCGGCCGGCCTTGACCACGACGGGATGGCCGGACTCGGGGTCGGTGCCCAGCTCCCGGTCACCCGACGGCGCGGAGAGCAGCTCCTCCACCTTCTCGGTGGTCAGCTCGTCCGGCGGCAGGTCCTCGGGCACGCTGACGCGCGGACCGTCCTCGCCACCGGCCTGCAGGTACGGCCCGTACCGGCCGACCCGGACGACGACCGGCTCCGCGTTGGGACCGGTGGCGCGCAGCGGGATGGAGTTGATGCCGCGGGCGTCGATCTCCTCCAGGCGCTCGTTGATGACCTGCTTGAGCCCGCCGGAGGCGGCGATCCCGCCGGCGTGCCGGCCCTCGCCGCCGAAGTAGAACTCGGTCAGCCAGTCGACCCGGCCGAGGCTGCCGCTGGCGATCTCGTCGAGCTCGTTCTCCAGCGTGGCGGTGAACTCGTAGTCGACCAGGTCAGCGAAGTGCTGCTCCAGCAGGTTCACCACGGCGAACGCGATGAAGGAGGGCACGAGGGCCGCGCCCTTCTTCCACACGTACCCGCGGTCCTGGATGGTCTGCATGATCGAGGCGTACGTCGACGGACGGCCGATGCCGAGCTCCTCGAGCCGGGCGACCAGGCTCGGCTCGGTGTAGCGGGCCGGCGGGGTGGTCGTGTGCCCCTTGGGCTCGAGCTCGCGGGTGTCGAGGCGCTGGCCGCGCTCGACGCGGGGCAGGCGGCGCTCGGCATCGTCCCTGCCGGGCTCGTCGTCGCCGTTGGCCGCGCCCTCGTCGCGGGACTCGACGTAGGCCCGGAGGAAGCCCGGGAAGGTGATGGTGCGGCCGCTGGCGGTGAACTCGACCGCCTCGTCGGTGCTGCTGCGGCCGGCCAGCCGGATGCTGACGGTCTGGCCGACGGCGTCGGCCATCTGCGAGGCGATGGTGCGCTGCCAGACCAGCTCGTAGAGCCGGAACTCGTCGCGGGCCAGCTGGCCGGCGAGCTGGCCGGGCGTGCGGAAGTGGTCGCCGGCCGGGCGGATCGCCTCGTGCGCCTCCTGGGCGCCCTTGGCCTTCTTCGCGTAGCGCCGGGCCTCGGCCGGCACGTAGGCGTCGCCGTAGAGCTCGCGGGCCTGCTGCCGGGCGGCGTTGATCGCCTCGTTGGACAGGTTGGTCGAGTCGGTCCGCATGTAGGTGATGTGGCCGTTCTCGTACAGCCGCTGGGCCACCCGCATCGTCTGGGCCGAGGACCAGCCGAGCTTGCGGCCGGCCTCCATCTGCAGCGTGGAGGTGGTGAACGGCGCGTACGGGCGGCGGCGGTAGGGCTTCTCGTCGACCCGGCTGACGGTGACCTGGCGGCCCTCGAGCCGGGCGGCCAGGCCGCGGGCACCGGCCTCGTCGAGGTGGACGACGTCGCCGGTGACCCGGCCGGTGGCCGGGTCGAAGTCGCGGCCGGTGGCCACGCGGCTGTCGTCCACGCTCACCAGCCGGGCACGGACGGTCGTCGGCTCGCCCTCGTCGGAGCCGCTGCGCTGCTCGGCGACCGCGAAGGTGCCCTCCAGCGACCAGTAGTCGGCGGAGTGGAAGTTCATCCGCTCCCGCTCCCGCTCGACCACGATCCGGGTCGCGACCGACTGGACGCGACCGGCCGACAGCTTCGGCAGGACCTTCTTCCACAGCACCGGCGAGACCTCGTAGCCGTAGAGCCGGTCGAGGATCCGCCGGGTCTCCTGGGCGTCGACCAGCGCGGTGTCGAGATCGCGCGGGTTGGCCACGGCGCGGGCGATCGCCTCGGGGGTGATCTCGTGGAAGACCATCCGGCGGACCGGGACGCGCGGCTTGAGGGTGTCCACCAGGTGCCAGGCGATGGCCTCGCCCTCGCGGTCCTCGTCTGTCGCGAGGTAGACCTCGCTGGCGTCCTTGACCAGCGCCCGGAGCCGGCTGACCTGCTGCTTGCGGTCGGGGCTGACGACGTAGAGCGGCTCGAAGGCGTTGTCGACGTCGACGCCCAGCCGCGCCCACGAGGCGCCCTTGTGCTCGGCCGGCACGTCAGCGGCGTTCCGCGGGAGGTCGCGGATGTGCCCGACGCTGGCCTCGACCACGTAGCCGTTGCCCAGGTAGCCGGCGATCTTGCCGGCCTTGGTCGGGGACTCCACGATGACCAGCGGCTTGCCCCCGGCCACGGCGGAGCGCCGCCGGGTGGGCGTGCTCGACCCGGTGGCGGTCCCGGTCGCGGGCTTGCTGCCGTTCTTCGCGGTCCTGCTGGGCACGGTGCTCCTGTCGGTGGTGCTGGGGTGCGGGCGCCGGGCATGCCGACGGTCGCGGACGCCATCGCTGTACGCCCCTAGGCGGGCCACGGTAGGCCACGTCTCCGACGAACGTCCGGGTGCGGACACATCGTGGGCGTGCCGTCACCCTCAGAAGCGATTCCTCCGGGGCGCTGTTCCCGAAAGGGGTGAGACGGCGCGCCGTCCGCATCCGGCGGTTCACCGCGGCCCGGTGCCCGCCACGACCTCGCCCATCGCGCCGAGGGTCGGCCGGTCGAGGTCGAAGTAGTCCCAGTGCGCCGTCCAGGGGGCCACCGGCAGCTCGACCGCCCCGAACGCGTCGGCCCACGTGTTCTGCCCGTAGTAGCCGGACCACGAGATCGGATCGGCCAGGGAGGCCGCGTCGTACACCTGGGCCGCCTCCAGCCGGCCGGCGTCGCGGGTGAGCCCCGGGCTGCCGAGCAGGACGACGGCGTCGGCCGCCAGCTCCCCCTCCGCCCCCGCCGCCTCGTCGACGACCACGGTGCCGTAGCTGTGCGCGACGACCGTCGTGCGCGGGTCCGGGGCCGCGAGCGCCTGCCGGGCCGCGTCGAGCCCGTCCAGCGCGCCGTCCAGGGCCGCGCCACCGCGCTGCGCGTCGCCTCGCGTGAGGGTCGAGCGCAGCCCCTGCGGCGTCCGGTAGCCGATCCACGCCAGGGCCGCGACCGTCAGTCCCGGTGCCGCCGCCTCGGCCTCGGCGGCCAGGTCGCGGGCGTGTGCCACCTGACCGGTGAGATCGTCCTCGGGGGTGGTGAGGATGCCGGGCACCAGGACGCCGACCGCGTCGGCGGTGTCGAGATCACCCACGGCGAGCGCGACCAGGTCCTCGCCGGCGTCGAAGGTCCACAGCTGCACGTTCCGGCCGGCCTGCTCCTGGCGCGCGATTTCCTCGGTGACCACGGTGGCCAGCTCGCTGCCCGCGGAGAGCGCCGAGGCGAGCAGGAGCCGGTTCGCCCGGTCCCGCGCCCAGGCGGGGATGCCGTCGAGGGCGCCGACGAGGTCGGGCGCGGAGGTGATCGCGGCGCGCTGGTCGGCTGCCGAGAGCGCGGCCCACCGGCGCGCGACGCCGTCCGGCGGGAGCCCGACGGGCACCACGGGGACCACGACGGCGTCCGGGACGCGGCCCGCGAGCTCGGCGAAGTCGGCCGGCGGTCGCGCATCGACGACGCCGACGGGCAGCAGCGCGCGATCGGCGTCCTCCGCCGCGGCGCCCACGGCAGCTGCCGCCTCCATGGCCCGGGCGGCCAGCGCGCCCACCCGGGCCACGACCTCCGCCCGCTGCGCCACGGCGGCGACCTGGTCCGGCGCCATGGCCCGGGTGAGCTGCGGTGGCAGGACCCGGCCGTCGTCGTCGAGCGCGATGTCCTCGGCGGCGGCCAGGGCGAGGGCGGTGGCCGC
Source organism: Geodermatophilus sp. SMS 5-13 (assembly GCF_059428245.1). NCBI lineage: Bacteria > Bacillati > Actinomycetota > Actinomycetes > Geodermatophilales > Geodermatophilaceae > Geodermatophilus > Geodermatophilus sp. SMS 5-13. The sequence goes on along the minus strand of NZ_CP165729.1, from coordinate 428,049 downwards.
CGCGTCCTGGGCGGCCTCGGCGGCCCCGAGGACGAGCCCGAACGCCGCGAGGGACTCGCCCAGGGCCGAGGACACGGCGGTGCTGACCGTGGACAGCTCGAGCAGGGCGCCGGTCGCGGTGCGGGCGGCCGGCCCGGACCAGACCTCCGCCGTCTCCAGGTCCCGGCCCACGGCCTCCACGTGGGCACGCCAGGCGGGCAGCCGGTCCGCGACGCCGTCGAGCGTGCTGATCGCGCTGCGCAGGAGCGCGACGTCCCAGTCCGCCACGGCGGACAGCGACGCGGCGCTCATCGCGCGATCGCCGTCGCGCCGAACGGGCCGGGGCCGACGCGCTGGGCGAGCGCGGTGTCGGCGTCCCGGTAGGCGACCACGGCCCGGGACAGCGTCGTGGCGACCGCGTCCGTCCGCTCCGCCAGGAGGCCGAGCAACCCGGCCCAGCCCTGCCCGGCGTCGCCGATCCGCTCGCCGTCCCGGCCGCCCAGGGACGCGGACAGCGACCGGGCCGAGGACGTGCAGAGCGGCCCCTCCGCCGACAGGGTCACGGACAGGCTGGCCAGCTCGGCGGCGAGCGCCGCTACGTGGTCGAGCTGGACGGAGATGAGCGCGGACATCCATGCCTCCCGGCGTCGGTCGGCGGTCCTCGACGGGACCGACGGCGGCGGACGCTAGGAGCGGGCGGGGACGGCGAGAGCGGCGCCGTCCACAACGGACGACGGCGTCCACAACCGACACCGGGACCCTCGGCCGGCGCGGTGCCGGCCCGAGGATCCCGGTGTGCGGATCAGGTGGACGCGATCAGGGCGCGGTCGCGGTCAGCGACTCCTGGCTGGAGCTCGGGGCGCCGCCGACGACCACGGACCGCCGCTTGGAGACGACGACGGCGCCGATGATGACCGCCACCGCCGCGAGGGCGATGACCGTGCGCACCGCGGTGTTGGCGTCGTCGCCCACCGACAGGCCCACGACCGCGGGCGCGATGAGCAGCGCCACCAGGTTCATCACCTTGATCAGCGGGTTGATCGCCGGGCCCGCGGTGTCCTTGAACGGGTCGCCGACGGTGTCGCCGATGACGGTGGCCGCGTGGGCCTCGCTGCCCTTACCGCCGTACGCGCCGTCCTCGACCATCTTCTTGGCGTTGTCCCACGCGCCGCCGGAGTTGGCGAGGAACACCGCCATGAGCGTGCCGGCCGCGATGGCACCCACCAGGTAGGCCGCCAGCGGGCCGAAGCCGAGCCCGAAGCCGACCGCGACCGGGGCCATGACGGCGAGCAGGCCGGGGGTGGCGAGCTCCCGCAGCGAGTCCTTCGTGCAGATGTCGACCACCGCGGAGTAGTCCGGCCGCTCGCTGTAGTCCATGATCCCGGGCCGTGTGCGGAACTGCTCCCGCACCTCGAAGACCACCCGGCCCGCCGCGCGCGAGACGGCGTTGATCGCCAGCCCGGAGAAGAGGAACACCACCGCGGCGCCGACGACCGCGCCCACGACGTTCTTCGGTGTGACGAGGCTGAAGGCGTCCCCGAGCGAGCTGCCGGCCTCGGTCAGCGCGGTGCGGATCTGCGCGTTGTAGGAGCCGAACAGCGCGGTGGCGGCGAGCACCGCCGTGGCGATCGCGATGCCCTTGGTGATCGCCTTGGTGGTGTTGCCGACCGCGTCGAGATCGGTGAGCGTCCGCGCGCCCTCCTCATCGAGGTCGCCCGACATCTCGGCGATGCCCTGCGCGTTGTCGCTGACCGGTCCGAAGGTGTCCATCGAGACGATGACACCGGCGGTGGTGAGCAGGCCGCAGCCGGCCAGCGCGACCGCGTAGAGCGCCGCGCCGCCGCCGATCAGGAAGGCGACGTAGACCGCGCCGCCGATGAGCAGCGCGGCGTAGACCGCCGACTCCAGCCCGAGCGAGATGCCCGAGAGGACCACGGTGGCCGGACCGGTCAGCGAGCTGCGGCTGACGTCGCGGACCGGCTTGCGGCTGGTCTCGGTGAAGTAGCCGGTGAGCATTTGGATCGCGACGGCCAGGACGATGCCGGTGAGCACCGAGAGGAAGCCGAGGACCTGCGGGCTGACGGCGAGGTCCTGCGCCTCGGAGACGCTGGGCAGCACCGTGAAGGAGGCGGCCGCGACCAGCAGCAGCGAGACGACGGCGGAGGTGAAGAAGCCGCGGTTGATCGGCGCCAGGCCGTTGCGGTCGGCCTTGCCGGGGTTGCTGGCGAGGATGCCGACGACGGAGGCCACGACGCCGATGGCGGCGACGGTGAGCGGGAAGACCATGCCGACGGCGCCGAAGAAGACCTGGCCGAGGATCAGCGCGGCCACCAGGGTCACCGCGTAGGACTCGAACAGGTCGGCGGCCATGCCGGCGCAGTCGCCGACGTTGTCGCCCACGTTGTCGGCGATCGTGGCGGCGTTGCGCGGGTCGTCCTCGGGGATGCCGGCCTCGACCTTGCCGACGAGGTCGGCGCCGACGTCGGCCGCCTTGGTGAAGATGCCGCCGCCGACGCGCATGAACATCGCGAGCAGCGCGCCGCCGAAGCCGAAGCCCTCGAGCACGACGGGGGCGGTCTCGTCGAACAGCAGCAGCGCGAGCGCGGCACCGAAGAGGCCGAGGCCGACGGTGATCATGCCGCAGACCCCGCCGGTGCGGTACGCGATGCGGAAGGCCGTGCGGTAGCCGCCGGTCCGCGCGGCCGCCGCGACCCGGACGTTGCCGCGGGTGGCCAGCGTCATGCCGATGAAACCGACCGTCGCCGAGAAGAGAGCGCCGATCAGGAAGAACACGGCCCGGCCGAGACGGGTGCCCCAGCCGCCCTCGGAGACGGGCAGGGCGACGAGGAGCAGGAAGACGATGACGGCGAAGACGCTCAGCGTCCTGAACTGCCGTCGCAGGTATGCCGCGGCGCCCTCCTGCACCGCCCGGGCGATGTCGCGCATCGTCTGCGTGCCCTGGTCGGCGGCGATGACCGCCCGTACCAGGAAGCCGGCGAAGGCGAGCGCTGCCAGGGCGACGACGAGGACGACGGCGACCAGCGCCATGTCCCCGCCGGACAGTGCACTGTCGGGCATGTGGTTCCTCCCAGCGTTCGGCAGCCGCCCGGCCCGCGCGCCGGGACGGCGAGGTCACGCCCAGTGCGCGCCGGAGGGCTCCGTCGACCAAGGGACGCCGCGTGATTGTAAGGGAGATCACACGCTGTACCGGAACCTGCGACGGTCTGTTGCCTTCATCACATCTCTGTCATCTCGGGGTGCTCGAATGTCGTCCGCGGGTGTGACAGTGGAGGCGTGACCACGCTCCACCCGGTCCGCCCGGCTCCCCCTCCCGGCGCGGACCCGGTTCTTCCCGGGGCGGACCTATTGGCGAGCCTTCTGGCCGGCACGTCCGAGGACGAACAGCCCGTCACGTACGTGCACCGGCTCCCGATGCGCCGCAGCGACTCCCGGCCCTGGCCCGACTGGGTGGACGCCGGCCTTCGTGCCCGGCTGATCGAGCGCGGCGTCCCGTCGCCCTGGCGCCACCAGGTCGAGGCCGCCCAGCTGGCGTGGGACGGCGCCCACGTCGTGGTCGCCACCGGGACGGCGTCCGGCAAGTCGCTGGCCTACCAGCTGCCCGCCCTCGCCCGGCTGGCCGCCGACCCCCGCGCCTGCGTGCTGTACCTGGCGCCCACCAAGGCGCTGGCCCGCGACCAGCTGGCGTCGGTGGCCGCCCTGGCCGACCCGTCGGTGCGGCCGGCGGCCTACGACGGCGACACCCCCGCCGAGGAGCGGGACTGGGTCCGGCGGCACTCACGCTGGATCGTCACCAACCCGGACATGCTGCACCGCGGGATCCTGCCGGCCCACCAGAGGTGGTCGAGCACGCTGCGGCGGCTGGCCTACGTCGTCGTCGACGAGTGCCACGCCTACCGCGGCGTGTTCGGCTCGCACGTCGGCCACGTGCTGCGCCGGCTGCGGCGGGTCTGCCGCCGCTACGGCACCGAGCCGGTGTTCGTGCTCGCGTCGGCGACCGTGGCCGATCCGGCGCAGGCGGCCACCCGGCTGGTCGGCGCTCCGGTCGCGGCGGTCACCGCCGACGGCTCGCCGCGGCCGGGCGCCACCTTCGCGCTGTGGGAGCCGCCGCTCACCGAGCGCACCGGCGAGCACGGCGCTCCGCTGCGCCGGTCCGCCGCCGCCGACGCGGCGACCCTGCTGGCCGACCTGGTGGAGCAGGGCGCCCGGACGCTGGCCTTCGTCCGCTCCCGACGAGGCGCCGAGTCGGTGGCCGACCAGGCCCGCCGGCTGCTGGCCGACCGGGGCCGGGCCGACCTGGTCCGCCGGGTCGACTCCTACCGCGGCGGCTACCTGCCCGAGGAGCGGCGCGAGCTGGAGCGGCTGCTGTCCTCCGGCGAGCTGCTAGGGGTGGCCACGACCAACGCGCTCGAGCTCGGCATCGACATCGCCGGCCTGGACGCGGTGGTGCTCGCCGGCTACCCGGGCACGCTCGCGTCGATGTGGCAGCAAGCCGGGCGGGCGGGGCGCGCCCAGCGGGAGTCGCTGGTCGTCTTCGTCGCCCGCGACGACCCGCTCGACCACTACCTGGCCCACCACCCGCGGGCGGTGTTCGGCCGGCCGATCGAGGCCACGGTCACCGACCCGGGCAACCCGTACGTGCTCGGGCCCCAGCTGTGCTGCGCCGCGGCGGAGCTGCCCCTGACCCCTGCGGACCTCCCCGACTTCGGCGGCCCCGCGGCCGAGGCGCAGCTCGAGGCGCTGGTCGCCGAGGGAGCGCTGCGGCGGCGGCCGACCGGCTGGTACTGGGCCGGCCGGGGGCGCCCCGACGTCGACATCCGCGGCAGCGGTCTGGAGCCGGTGTCGATCATCGAGGCGGGCACGGGCCGCCTCCTCGGCACCGTGGACGGCGACGCGGCACACACGACCGTGCACGCCGGCGCGCTCTACGTGCACCGCGGCGAGACCTACGTCGTCGACGAGCTCGACGTGGACGAGGCCATCGCCGTCGTCCACGCCGAGAGCCCGGAGTGGACGACGGTGGCGCGCGACGTCACCGACCTCTCCGTGGTCAGCACCGAGCGCACCCGGGCACTGGGCACGGTCACCGCGCACACCGGCGTGGTCGATGTGACCAACCAGGTCGTGGCCTACCAGCGCCGGCGGCTCGGTACCGGCGAGGTGCTGGCCGAGTTCCCGCTGGACCTGCCGCCGCGCCAGCTCCGCACCCGCGCCGTCTGGTTCACCCTCGACTCCCGAGCGGTGCAGCGGGCCGAGGTGGACGAGATCGCGCTGCCCGGCTCCCTGCACGCCGCCGAGCACGCGGCGATCGGCATCCTGCCGCTGCTGGCCACCTGCGACCGCTGGGACCTGGGTGGGCTGTCGACCGCGCTGCACCCGGACACCGGCGCGGCGACGATCTTCGTCTACGACGGCCATCCGGGCGGGGCCGGCTTCTCCGAGCGCGGATACGCCGTGCTGCGCGGTTGGTTGCAGGCGACGCGGGCGACGGTGGCCACCTGCGAGTGCGAGAGCGGCTGCCCCTCCTGCGTGCAGTCGCCCAAGTGCGGCAACGGCAACGACCCGCTGGACAAGACCGGGGCGGTGCGGGTGCTCGACGTCGTCCTGGACGAGCTGGCGACCGCCGAGCGAGAACCCGCCGGCGACACCGGAACCGTGCCAGACTCCCCCGCGCCACCGGACGCCGAGGACGAGGACGACCTGGTCTTCTGAGCCCGCGCCGCTCACCCCGCGCCCACCGGCCCGGCGCGGGCCCGCCCGGCCGCGCGGAACAGCCCGAGCGGGCCCAGGCGGACCGGCACGGCGACGGTGAGCTCGACGACGGCACCGCCGCCGACGGCGCAGGAGGTCAGCTGCGCCCCGTTGTCCGCGGCGGCGCGGGCGGCGGCGGCGCAGGCGACCGGCTCGCCCTGCGCCGCCACCAGCGCCGCCGCGAGGGCTGATAGGTCGGCCGCGGTCCCGGCCCGGTGGCGGGCGGTCACCGCGGCGCCGACGAGCACCGCGGCCAGGCCCACCGCGGCGAGCACGCCCGCGAGCGCGAGCACCCACACGGTCGCCGACCCTCGTTCGCGGTCACCGCGAACCCTCATGGCCCCGGCTCCGTGCCGGGCTCACGCTGCGCGACCGCGTCGGCGCGCACACCGATCCGCAGCGGGACCGGCCCGAGGGGCGCGACGTCGGCCGACACGGTCACCCGGACGGCGTCTCCGGCGCCGCCCACGTCGACGACGGCGCCGTCGGGCGCCGCCTCGGCCGCCAGTGCGGCGACGACGGCGGCCGGCTCACCCCGCGCCGTGGCCCGGGCGGCCTCGCGCGCGGCGTCGACGCAGCGCAGCTGCGCCCCGACCACGGTCACCGCCGCGACCGCCCCGGCGAGCACGAGCAGCAGGACCGGGAGGACCACCGCGGTCTCGGCGGTCACCATCCCGCGCTCCCCGCGCAGCCGGGTCAGCCGACCGGCCACGGTCAGGACAGCGTGGCCAGCGCCGACTCGACCAGGCGGCCGAGCGCGTCGACGATCGAGCCGCCGGTGACGACGCGGTACAGCACCGCCGCGAAGGCACAGGCGGCGACGGTTCCCACGGCGTACTCGGCGGTGCTCATGCCCGCCTCCCCGGTGGCACGGACACGCGCCCACCGCCGGGCGAGCGCACGGCCGAACCGGCGAATGGGTGCGGATCGGGTCTGTTCCACGGCTGCTCCTCGGTCGGGGCCCGCCTTCCGGGCCGTGCTCCCGACCTTCGCGATCCCGGAGCCGCCGTCCCAGCGCCCGCGGGGATCTGTGGAGTGCGCCACCGGCTGTGGACGGCGGCGTCACCGGAACACCTCCCCGGCGATGCCGAGGACCAGGGGCACCACGCCGAGGCAGACGAACGCAGGCAGGAAGCACAGGCCCAGCGGCGCCAGCACCCACACGCCCGCCCTGCGGACGTCGGCCTCGATCCGGCCGCGGGCGGCGGCCCGGCCGTCCGCGGCGAGAGCGCGCAACGCGGGCCCGACGGCCGAGCCGGACTCCCCCGCGCGCACCAGGACCCGGGCGAGCGGCACCACCTCGGCCGGGACGTCGGACCAGGCCCGGCGCGGCTCGGCGCCCAGCCGGTACAGCCCGGCGACGCCGCGCAGCACCCGGGCCAGCGGCTCGCCGACCGCCTCGGCGACGGCGCCCACCGCGACACCTACCGGCATCCCGGCGGCGAGGCAGACCGCGAGCAGGTCCGCGACCGCGGGCAGCTCCCGCTCGCGCGCGGCCCGCCGGTTCCGGTCGTCGGTGCGGTCGCCGCGCAGCATGCGCTCGCCGGCGAGCCCGACCGCGACCGCGGCCACCGCGCCGGCCAACCCGCCGACGAGCAGGCCCACCGCGCAGCCCGCGGCGCCCGCGAGCAGCCGGCGCTGCCAGGGCGCCCCGGCCGCCGGCACGCGGCCGGGGCTTCTCCCCCGCGGCGCCACCGCCGCCAGGCCCCGCGCCCGTGCGGTGGTCCGCGCCCCGGCCGGCGACCAGACGGCCAGGACGGCGGCGAGCGCCAGCAGCGCCGGCCAGCTCCCGCTCATCGGGCGGCCGGCGGGGCGTCCCGCGTGGCCCGCGCCACGAGCCGCCGCGACCACGTCACGCCGGCGACCTCCAGTCCCACGCCGGCGACGAGCAGGACCTGCCCCGTCCCGGTCGCCGTCAGCACGTGCCAGGGGTCGGCGCCGACCCCGCTGCCCATGGCGAGGCCGAGGACCGGGAGTCCGGCCAGCAGGGCGGCGCTCGCCCGCGGGGCCGCGACCGCCGAGCGCAGCTCGAGGCGGTGCCGCTGGCGGGCGCGCAGGTCGTCCTCCACCGCCGTGACCACGTCGGCCAGCGAGGCGCCGGTGCGCGCGCTGAGCCGCACGGCCGCCGCCAGCCGATCCAGGGCCTCGTCCACCGGGCCGGCGCGGGCACGCGCGCCGGCCGCGGGCTCCGGCGCCCGCACGGTGCGCAGCAGCGCGCGGCCCAGCTCCTCGTCCCCGCCCGAGCGCGCGGCCGCCGCCGCGGCCACCTCCGGCGGCATCCCGCTGCGCAGCTCCGCGGCGAGCACCCCGAGCGACTCCGTCACCGCGCTCGCGCGGGCGTCCTCCCGGGCACCGCGCCGGCGCCCTGCCCAGGATCGCGCCGCCAGTCCGGCGCAGCAGGCGGCCAGGACGGCGACCAGCGGAGTGCTCGCCGCGGCCGCGAGGGCCGCGGCGGCACCGGCCGCGAGCGCCGGCCCGCCCACGGGGCCGAGCTCCGGCACGGCGGGGAGCCGGCGCCGGGGCCGGCCCAGCCGCGCCCGGCGCAGGGCGGCGGGATCGGGCCACGCGAGGAGCCCCGCGGCCAGGCAGAGCAGGGCGGCGGTCACCGGTCGCCGCCCTGGTCGAGCAGGGTCCGCAGCGCCTCCCCGGCGGGGCACGGGCTCCCGTCGGCGCGCCAGCCCGGCTCGACGACCACCCGGTCGTCGGCGCGGTGGACCACGCCGATCTCCTCCACCCGCCGGCCGGCCGGTGTCCGCCGGACGTGCACGACGACCGACAGCCCGGCCGCGGCCTGGCTGTGCACGGCGGCCCGGTCCAGGCCCGCCGCCACGCCCAGCGCCTCGAGCCGGGCCGGGACCTCGGCCGGCCGGTTGGCGTGCAACGTGCCGCAGCCGCCGTCGTGGCCGGTGTTCAGGGCGGCCAGCAGATCGGTCACCTCGGCGCCCCGGACCTCCCCGACCACCAGCCGGTCCGGGCGCATCCGCAGCGCCTGGCGGACCAGGTCCCGCAGCGTGACCAGGCCCGCGCCCTCGACGTTGGGCGGACGGCTGAGCAGGCGGACGACGTGCGGGTGGGCCGGGCTGAGCTCGGCCGCGTCCTCGCAGAGCACCATCCGCTCCGCCGGGTCCACCAGGCCGAGCAGCGCCGAGAGCAGGGTCGTCTTCCCGGCGCCGGTGCCGCCGGTGACCAGGAAGGCATGCCGCCGGGCGACCAGCGCGCGCAGCAGCCGCTCGCTGTCGGCGGGGAACGCACCCGCCGCGGCGAGCGCGGCGAGGTCCGGCGTCACCCGGCGGAGCACCCGCAGCGACAGGCAGGTCCCGCTGCCCGAGACCGGGGGCAGGACGGCGTGCAACCGGGTGCCGTCGGGCAGGCCGGCGTCCACCCAGGGCGCCGCGTCGTCGAGCCGGCGCCCGGCGGCGGCCGCCAGCCGGACGGCGAGCCGGCGGACGGCGGCGTCGTCGGGGAACCGCAGCGGCGTGCGTTCCAGCCCGGCGCCGCGGTCGAGCCAGACCTGGTCGGGTCCGTTGACCAGCACGTCGGTGACGCCGGGCAGGCGGAGCAGCGGCTCCAGCGGCCCCGCCCCGGCCAGCTCGTCCACCGCGTCCCGGACCGCGCGCAGCACGTCGTGCTCGCCGAGGAGCCCCCCGGCCTCCTCGTGCACGAGCGCGGCGACGGCGGCCCGCGTCGGGATCCCCGTCTCGGTCGCCAGCCGGGCCCGGACCCGCTCGAGCAGCGGCAACCCGGTCACGCGACCGCCTCCCCGCGGCGGGGCAGCTGCGCCAGCAGCCGCCGGGCCAGGACACCGAGCGGCGCGCGCGCCGACACCAGCGGCGGCTCACCCCGTTCTCCCCGGGGCACGGCCGCCCGGTCGTGGCCGAGCTCGGCGAGCACCGGGCGGCCGACGGCGTGGGCGACGTCCTCGCGGGACAGGCCGCCGGGCACCGGCCGCGCCACGACGACTGCCGCGGACCACGGCGCCCCGGGCGCGAGCAGCAGCCGGGCGGCCGACGCCGCGCGCAGCCGCGCGGGGACGACGAGCACCGCCAGATCGGCCTCGGCCAGCACCGCCTCGGCGAGCGCCGGATCGCCGCGCGGCAGGTCGACGACGACCGGGGCGCCGGCCGCGCGGCCGGCGAGGGCGACCGCGGTCAGCGCCTCCGCCGGCAGGGGGACCGCCGTGTCCCGGGAGGCGGCGAGCACGTGCACCCCGTCGGTCTCCGGCAGCGACGCCAGCAGCGCGTCGCCGACCACGCGCCCGCGCAGCCCGGTCAGCTCGGGCCAGCGCAGCCCCTCCGCGTGCTCGGCGCCCAGCAGCAGGTCGAGGCCCCCGCCGCCCGCGTCGCCGTCGACGAGCAGGGCGCCGGGAGCCGCGGCGAGGGCCAGCGCGGCCGCGAGCGTGCTGGCGCCCGCGCCGCCGCAGCTGCCGCCCACGGCCACCAGCCAGCCGTGCTCCACCGGCGAGCGCACCGCCGCCGCGCACCGCGACAGCACCCACGCCTCGTCGGCCGGCAGCAGCGCCACCCGCTCGGCGCCGAGCTCCACCGCCGTCGCCCAGTCGGCCGCGGGCAGCTCGGCTCGGGACACGACCACCACCCCCGGGCGCCGCGGCAGCGCCTGCACCGCGGCGGTGGCGAGGACGTCGGCGCCGATCAGGACCAGCGGGGCGGCGCGCTGTGCACGGCGCAGCGCCGGTCCGCCGGTGGCCAGCTCGGCCTCGGCGCCGGCCGCGGCGAGCAGCCGCAGGAGGTCGTCGACGAGCCCCTCGTCGGCGCTCACGACGAGCGGCCGGGCGGAGCGGGGCGCGGGCGGGGACGGGCGAGACGCGGCGAAGGACACGCACCCACCCCACGGCGGCGCGGGCAACATCTGCCAGCGGCCGCCGGGATCTGTGGATGACCCGTTCGGGTGTGGACGGCGCGCGACCTGCGTCACAACCTGCGGATCCACTTACAGTCGTGCCTTGTGACCCGCGCTGCGGCGTTCTTCGACCTCGACAAGACGGTCATCGCCAAGTCCAGCACCCTGGCCTTCGGACGACCGTTCTTCCACGGTGGGCTGATCAACCGCCGCGCCGTCCTCAAGGCCGCCTACGCGCAGTTCGTCTTCTCGCTGCAGGGTGCCGACGCGCAGCAGATGGAGCGACTGCGGGCGCAGATCACCGCGCTCTGCACGGGCTGGGACGTTGCGACGGTGCACGACATCGTCGGCGAGACGCTGCACGACATCGTCGACCCGCTGATCTACGCCGAGGCCGCCGACCTGATCGAGGAGCACAAGGCGGCGGGCCGGGAGATCGTGATCGTCTCGAGCAGCGGCGCCGAGGTGGTCGAGCCGATCGGCGCGCTGCTCGGCGCCGACCGTGTCGTCGCGACCCGCATGGTGACGGTGGACGGCCGCTACACCGGCGAGATCGACTTCTACGCCTACGGCGAGAACAAGGCGGCGGCGCTGCGGGAGGTCGCGGCCGAGGGCGGTTTCGACCTGGCCGACTGCTACGCCTACAGCGACTCGATCACGGACCTGCCGATGCTGTCGGCCGTCGGCCACCCGACCGCGGTCAACCCCGACAAGGGCCTGCGCCGGGCGGCGCTCGACCGGGGCTGGCCGGTGCTGGAGTTCAGCCGGCCGGTGTCGATGCGCTCCCGGTTCTCCGTGCCCCCCGCGCCGGTCATGACCGGGGCCGCGGTGGGCGTCGGGGCCGCCGTCGTCGGATTGGCCTGGTACGCCCGGCACCGGGCACTGCGGCAGGGAGCGGCGACCGCCGAGCCCCGGCCCCTGCCCGGCCGCTGGCGGCGCCGCGGCGCCTGACGGCGCCCTCGTCAGACGCCCAGCCGCTCCCGGACGCCGTCGACCAGCGAGCGCACGCCCGAGACGGGCGTGAACGACCGCGCGGCCGCGGTCAGCGCGGCCTGCTCGTCGTCGGTCAGGGCGTTGTCGGCAGCGGCCGCGTTGAACTCCATCTGCTCGACGCTCGAGGCGCCGGGGATCACCACGACCCGCGGCAGGCCGATCAGCCAGGCCAGCGCGATCTGCGCGGGCCTGGCGTCGCGCGCCGCGGCCACGTCACGGAGGACGTCGAGCAGCGGCTGCACGCGGCGGAGGTTCTCGGTGCCGAAGAGCGGGTTGGCCGCCCGGACGCCGCCCGGCCGGTTGCCCGCGGAGTACCGGCCGCCGAGCAGGCCCTGCGCCAGGGGGCTGTAGGCGATGACGACGCGGCCCTCCCGCTCGGCGAAGGGCACCAGGTCGTCGAGCGGCCGGGAGGCGGCCAGCGAGAACTGCACCTGGTTGCTGATCACCGGCCGGCCGAGCGCCGCGTCGGCGGCCCGCCAGCGGGCCAGGGAGTAGTTGGAGACGCCCGCGGCGCCGATGCGGCCGGCGTCGAGCAGGTCCCGCATGCCCGGCATGGTCACCGAGTCGCGGATCAGCGGATTGGGCTGGTGTACCTGGTACAGCGGGATCCGGTCCAGGCCGAGCCGCCGGGCGCTGCCCGCCCACCGCTGCCGGACCACCGGCGGGAACGGCGCCACCGGGAAGATCTTGCTGGCGACGACGACCTCGCCGCGCTCGTCGGCGAGCGCCTCGCCGAGGATCCGCTCGCTGCGGCCGAAGGCGTAGATCTCGGCCGTGTCGAACAGCGTCACGCCGAGCTCCCGGGCGCGGCGGACGATCTCCTTCGCGCCGCGCTCGGCGTAGTTGTCGCCGTAGCCCCACTCACGGGAGCCGAACTGCCAGGTGCCCAGTCCGATCCGGCTGACCGGGCCCAGCCCGTCGACGTCGAGGTACCGCATGCGAGCAGTCTGCCGGGCTCAGCCGCGCAGGATCGCCTCGGCGATGGCCAGGCCCTCGACCGCGCCGTGCTCGGTCGCCCGGCAGCAGTGCACCAGCCAGCCGGCCAGCCCCTCGGGCTCACCCGAGCCGTAGCCGGCGAGGACCGCGGCGTAGGCGTCCCGGCCGAGCTCGGCGAAGCCCACCTCCGGCACCGACACCGCCTTGGGGTCCAGGCCGCGGGTGATGCCGGTCAGCCGGGCGGCGGCCCGGGCGACGACGCCGTCGGCGGCCCCGAACGGCGCCATCGCCGCCAGCTCGCCGTGCACGAGAGCGGCGACCAGCACCGCCGGGATCGTGGTCTGCACGGCGACCAGCCCGAACAGCCCCGCCAGCCGCGGGCCGGCGTGCGGGGCCGGCCGGCCCAGCGCCGACCGGTCGACCAGGTCGGCGGCCGCGAGCACGTGCAGCCGCGCGAGCACCTGCCCCGGCGCCCGCGGCCACGTCTCGACCATCGAGCCCAGCGCGACCGACACCCGCAACGCCCCCTGCACGACCGGGTCCTCGACCGCGCCCGCTCGCAGCTCGGCCAGCGGCACGTCCACGCCGTCGAGCGCGGCCGAGGCACGGGCGCCGCGCAGGGCCGACTCGGTGCTGACCTCCGCGGAGCGGTTGCGCATGAGCCGGTGCGCGAGCAGCCGGTCGATCGCGGCCCGGGCCGAGCCGGCGGCCTCCGTCACGCCGGGGAGCTCGATCAGGTGGGCCAGCGGGTCGGGTCCGCTCGGTCGGTCGGCGGACCGGGCGGCACCGGGCCGGACGGGGATGGTCACGGGGACGACGGTACGAAACGCGGGCGCACGCCTCCGCCGCGCCCTCGCCTACGCTCCGACCACGATGACCGGCCCGCTGACCCTGCTGCTCGTCCGCCACGGGCAGAGCGAGTGGAACGCCGCCGGCCGGATGCAGGGCCAGACGGCGCACGTGCCGCTGACCGCCCTGGGGCACGAACAGGCGGCGGCCGCCGCCCGCGAGCTGGCGGCGCTGCGCCCCGGCGCCCTGATCTCCAGCGACCTGCACCGGGCCGTCCAGACCGCCGAGCACTGCGCCCGGGCCACCGGCCTGCCGGTGACCACCACGCCGGCGCTGCGCGAGCAGGGCTACGGCGTCCTCGAGGGCCGCCCGTCTCGGGAGCTGTGGGACGTCGTCGACTGGACCGATCCGCACTGGGCGGCTGAGGGCGGTGAGAGCCTCGCCGGCCTGCACGCACGGGTGGCGGGCTACCTGCGCGAGCTGCGGGACCGGCCCCCCGCGGGGGTCGTCGCCCTCGTCACGCACGGCGACACCATCCGTGCGGCCCAGGCGGTCGCGGCCGGCCTGGGGCCGGAGGCGATGCCGGCGGTCACCCCGCACAACGGCACGGTCACCAGGCTGGAGTTGTGAGCAGGGTCCTGGTGCTCGGCGGCAGCCGGTCGGGCAAGTCGGCGCACGCGGAGTCGCTGCTCACCGGCGTCCCCGACGTCACCTACCTGGCCACCTCGGTCCGGGCGGACGGCGACGCCGAGTGGGCCGCGCGCGTCGCCGCGCACCGCGCCCGCCGCCCGGCCGGCTGGACGACGGTCGAGACGACCGCCCCCTCCGAGCTGCTGCGGGGCGGCACGATCCTCGTCGACAGCGTGACCACCTGGGTCGCCGCGCTCATGGACGAGACCGGGGTCTGGGCCGACGAGCCCGGCGCGCTCGACCGGTTGGCCGGCCGCTGCGACGCGCTGGTCAACGCGTGGGCGATGACACCGGCGCACGTGGTGGCGGTCAGCGACGAGGTCGGGCTCGGGGTCGTGCCCGAGACACGGTCGGGCCGGCTGTTCCGCGACACGCTCGGCGCGGTCAACCAGCGGCTGGCCGGCACCGCGGACGAGGTCTGGTTCGTCGTGGCCGGCCTGCCGCAGCGGCTGCGATGAGGTGGACCGGCCCGCTGGAGTCCGCCGCGCTGCTGACCGTGCTGCGGGTGCCGGCCGCTGCGGCGGCGAGCACCCGCGGCGTGCTGCCGTGGGCACCGCTGGTGGGGCTCGTCCTCGGGGCGGTCGCCACGGGCATCGGCGTCCTCGGCGCGCGGCTGGTCTCGCCGTTCGCCGGGGCGGTCCTGACCGTCGCCGTCCTCGCCGCCCTGACCCGCGGGCTGCACCTGGACGGCCTCGCCGACACCGCCGACGGGCTGGGCCCGCTTCGGGGCCGGGAGCGTGCGCTGGAGGTGATGCACCAGAGCGACATCGGCCCGTTCGGGGTGCTCACCGTGCTGCTCACGGTGTTGCTGCAGGTCGCCTGCCTGACCGTGCTCCTGCCGGGTCAGTGGGCCGCGCCGGTCACCGCCGTCGTCACGGCGCGGCTGGCCATGGCACGCACCGGCCTGCCGGGCACGCCGATGGCCGCCGGCTCCTCGCTCGGCCGTGCGGTCGCCGGCACGGTCTCCCCCGGCTGGCTGGCGGGGTGCGGTGTGGCGGCGGCGGTCGTGGCCGGTGCGCTGCAGTGGCTGGTCAGCGGCCCGGCGGACGCCGCCCGGCTGGTCGCCGCCGCCATCGCCGGGCTGCTCGCCGCCGAGGTGCTGAGGGCGCGCGCGTCCACCCGCCTCGGCGGGGTCACCGGCGACGTCATGGGTGCGATGGGTGAGGTCGCGGCGGCGGCCACGCTGCTGGTCGCCGCCGCCGTGGTGACCTGACCATCCGGCCCCCTGCAGGGTCCCGACGCGAGCCTGCGAGCGTTGGGGGGCAGGGGGTCCTTCTTCAGGAGGCCATTTCCTCGCAGGTCCGGCAGCGCAGCACGCCGACCGTGGGCTCCGTCCAGTCGCGGTGGGGCAGCGCGATCACGTTCGTGCCGCAGAGGGCGACGTCCTCGGCCGTGCGGAACAGGCGGGTGACGGCGTGGGCCACTCCCGCCGGCTTGTCGTCGGCGCGCACGCCGACGGCGGACGAGGCGCCGACCGCCACGATGCGCTTGGCGCCGGTCATGTACTTGCTTCTCACGATTACAGGGTGCCCCGATCGGGTGACAGTCCGCTATGACGAGCGCCATGTACCGCCGAATTCAGCGCCGGCCGCTCCGCGCTCAGGCGCGAGCCCCCGCGGGGGTGTCGCCGCCCTCGAGGTCTCCCTCGGTGTCGAGGTACGCCTGCTGCAGCTCGGCGAGCAGCGCAGGATCCGGTGCCGCCCACATGCGGCGGTCCGCCGCCTCGAGCAGCCGTTCGGCGATCCCGTGCAGCGCCCAGGGGTTGGCCCGCTCCAGGAACTCGCGGTTCTCCGGGTCGAGGACGTAGGTCTGCGTGAGCTTCTCGTACATCCAGTCGTCGACCACGCCGGTCGTCGCGTCGTAGCCGAACAGGTAGTCGACCGTCGCGGCGAGCTCGAAGGCGCCCTTGTAGCCGTGCCGGCGCATCGCGGCCAGCCACTTGGGGTTGACCACGCGCGCGCGGAACACCCGCGAGGTCTCCTCGGTCAGCGACCGCGTGCGCACCGACTCCGGGCGGGTCGAGTCGCCGATGTAGGCAGCCGGCGCGGAACCGGTCAGTGCCCGGACCGTCGCCACCATGCCGCCGTGGTACTGGAAGTAGTCGTCGGAGTCGGCGATGTCGTGCTCGCGGGTGTCGACGTTCTTCGCCGCGACCGCGATCCGCCGGTAGGCCGCCTCCATGTCCGGCCGCGCGGCCACCCCGTCCAGGTCGCGGCCGTACGCGTACCCGCCCCAGACCGCGTACACCTCGGCGAGGTCGGCGTCCCCGCGCCAGTTGCGGGAGTCGATCAGCGGCAGGATCCCGGCCCCGTACGCGCCCGGCTTCGAGCCGAACACCCGCGTGGTCGCCCGACGCCGGTCGCCGTGCGTCGCCAGGTCGGCGTCGACGTGGGCCCGCACGAAGTTCTGCTCCGAAGGCTCGTCCAGCCCGGCCACCAGGGTCACCGCGTCGTCCAGCATGGTCACCACGTGCGGGAAGGCGTCCCGGAAGAAGCCGCTGATCCGCACCGTGACGTCGATCCGCGGCCGGCCGAGCTCGTCGAGCGGGATGGGCTCCAGCCCGGTCACCCGCCGCGAGGCGTCGTCCCACACCGGCCGGACGCCGAGCAGCGCGAGCACCTCGGCGACGTCGTCGCCGGAGGTCCGCATCGCCGATGTCCCCCACACCGACAGCCCGACCGACGGCGGGTACTCCCCCGTGTCGGCCAGATAGCGCCCCACCAGCGACTCGGCCATCGCCTGACCGGTCTCCCACGCCAGCCGCGAGGGCACCGCGCGCGGGTCGACCGAGTAGAAGTTCCGCCCGGTCGGCAGCACGTTGACCAGCCCGCGCAGCGGCGAGCCGGACGGCCCGGCCGGGACGTAGCCGCCGGACAGGGCGTGCAGGACGGCGGTGAGCTCGTCGGTGGTGCGCTCCAGCCGCGGCACCACCTCGTCGACGGCGAACCGGAGGACGGCGGCGACCGCGTCGTCGGAACGCCCGAGCACCTCAACGACCACAGAGGGCACCGCGGACGACGTCCACCCGGCCGACTCCATCGCCGCTACCAGGGCGTGCGCCGTCGCCTCGACCGCGTCCGTGTCGACGCGGGAAGCGCCCTCCGGCAGGCCGAGCGCCTCCCGCAGCCCGGGCAGCGCGACCGAGCCGCCCCAGATCTGCCGCGCCCGCAGCATGGCCAGCACCAGGTCGACCCGGTCGGACCCGGTCGGCGGGACGCCGAGCACGTGCAGCCCGTCGCGGATCTGCGAGTCCTTGATCTCGCACAGCCACCCGTCGACGTGCAGCACGAGCTCGTCGAAGTGGTCGTCCTCGGGCCGCTCGTTCAGCCCCAGGTCGTGGTCGAGCTTGGCCGCCTGGATCAGCGTCCAGATCTGCGCCCGCACCGCCGGCAGCTTCGCCGGGTCCATCGCCGCGACGTTGGCGTGCTCGTCGAGCAGCTGCTCCAGCCGCGCGATGTCGCCGTAGGAGTCGGCGCGCGCCATCGGCGGCACCATGTGGTCGACCAGCGTGGCGTGCGCCCGCCGCTTGGCCTGCGAGCCCTCGCCCGGGTCGTTGACCAGGAACGGGTAGACCAGCGGCAGGTCGCCGCTCGCCGCGTCGGGCGCGCAGGAGGCGGAGAGGCCGACCGTCTTGCCGGGCAGCCACTCCATGTTCCCGTGCTTGCCCACGTGCACGACCGCGTGCGCGCCGAACTCCGACCGCAGCCACCAGTAGGCGGCCAGGTAGTGGTGCGAGGGCGGCAGGTCCGGGTCGTGGTAGATCGCGATCGGGTTCTCGCCGAAGCCGCGCGGCGGCTGCACCATCACCACGACGTTGCCGGCGCGGAGCGCGGCGAAGACGATCGCGTCGTCGTCCACGAACAGCGAGCCCGGCGGCTCGCCCCAGTGCGCCACCATCGCGTCGCGCAGGTCGGCGGGCAGCGTGTCGAAGAACGCGCGGTAGGACGCCGCCGGGATCCGCACCGGGTTCCCGGAGAGCTGCTCCGACGTGAGCCAGTCGGCGTCCTGCCCGCCGGCGGCGATCAGCGCGTGCACCAGGGCATCGCCGTCGAGATCGGCCACGCCCGGGAGAGCAGCAGGCCCGTCGAACGGGCCGATGTCGTAGCCCTCGCCGTGCATCGCGGCCAGCAGCCGGACGACGGACGCCGGGGTGTCCAGGCCGACGGCGTTGCCGATCCGCGCGTGCTTGGTCGGATAGGCCGACAGCATGAGCACGATCCGCCGCTCGGCCGGCGGCGTGGACCGCAGCCGGGCGTGCGCCACCGCCGTCCCGGCCACCCGCGCGGCCCGCTCGGGGTCGGCCACGTACGACGTCAGGCCGTCGGCGTCGGTCTCCTTGAACGAGAACGGCACGCTGATCAGCCGGCCGTCGAACTCGGGGATCGCGACCTGGTTGCCGACGTCGAGCGGCGAGAGGCCGTCGTCGTCGGCCAGCCACTCCGAGCGCGAGCGGGTGAGGCACAGGCCCTGGATCACCGGCACGTCCAGGGCCGCCAGTGCGCCGACGTCCCAGGCGCCGTCGTCCTCACCGGCCGACGCGGTGGCCGGACGCGAGCCGCCGGCGGCGAGCACGGTCACCACCAGCGCGTCGGCGGTGCGCAGGGTGTCGAGCAGCTCGTCGGGGACGCTGCGCAGCGAGTTCACGAACACCGGCAGCGCGCAGCCGCCGGCGTCCTCGATCGCCGAGCACAGCGCCTGGACGAAGGCGGTGTTCCCCGCGAGGTGGTGCGCCCGGTAGTAGAGGACGGCGATCCGCGGACCGGCGCCGGCCGACATGTGGTCCGGCACGCCCCAGTCCGGCGCGACCGCCGGCGGCTCGAAGCCCTCGCCGGTGAGCAGCACGGTGTCGGAGAGGAAGCGGTGCAGCTGCACCAGGTTCGCGGGGCCGCCCTGCGCCAGGTACCCGTGCGCCTCGGTCGCGACGCCCATCGGAACCGTGGACAGCGCCATCAGCTCGGCGTCCGGCAGCTGCTCCCCGCCCAGGACGACGACCGGCGCCGGGCCGGCCAGGAGCGGCGCGAGCAGTTCCTCGAACTGCCGCCGCACCCCGAGCAGCCGGACGACGACCAGCGCCGCCCCCTCGACCAGCGCCGCGATGCCGGCGTCGTCGAGCCGGGCGGGGTTGCCCAGCCGCCAGCCGGCGCCGCTGGCCCGCGCGGAGAGGAGGTCGGTGTCGCTGGTGGACAGCAGGGTGAACACGCGCTGGTCGCTCATCGCGGGCGACGGTAGTCGGGGCGGCCGGACGCCCAGGACACGGCCTTGGCCGGGGGCACCTTTAACCCCGGGCACCCGTCCGGACACTCCCAGGTGTGCGAGAGCTGAGGAGTGCCGGTGAGTGAGCGGGAGCAGCGCTTCGACCGGCTCTGGCGCGACCACGCCCGTCGTGGTGCGCTACGCCCGCCGGCACGTCCTGCCCGACGACGTCGAGGACGTCGTCGCCGAGACCGATCGAGCAGATGCTGACCTCGCTGCGGCAGGTGCCCCGCGACGACCCGCGTCTCGAGCGCTACGGCGAGAAGTGAGCGGCGCCCGCCGGGGCGTCAGGAGACCTGCACCAGGTCCAGCACGAAGACCAGCGTCGCCCCGCCGGGGATGGGGCCGGTCCCCTGGTCGCCGTAGCCGAGGTCGCTGGGGATGGTGACCATCCGGCGACCGCCGACGTGCATGCCCTCGAGGGCCTGCTCGAAGCCGGGGATGACCCGCCCGGCGCCGACGGGGACCGGCAACGTCTCGTCCGCGCCCCGGCTCCACGAGGAGTCGAACTCCTCGCCGGTCTCGTAGAAGGCCCCGACGTACTTCACCTCGGCCGTCGTCCCGTCGACGGCCTCCGCGCCGGTACCCACGACCACGTCGCTGATCACCAGGTCGCAGGGCGGCGGGGCGTCCGAGGCCGGCACGGTCGGGGCCACCGAGAGATCGTCGGACACCTCGGCCGGCGCCGGCTGCGTCGCCTCGCGGCTCTCGCACGCCTGCGCCGAGGCCGAGGAGGCCGCGCTCGATCCGGACTGCGCCGACCCGTCGTCCCCTCCGCCGCAGGCGGCCAGCGAGGCGGACAGGGCGAGGACGAGCAGCAGGCGCGGGGTGGTGCGGCGGTTCATGACAGGTCTCCTGTTCGACGTCCGCCCCAGCACAGCACAGCCCGCGTCGGCGTCAGGCACGGGTCGCGTCCAGCAGCTGCAGCAGCAGAAGGACCTCGTCCTCCCCACCCCTCGCAAGCTCGGGGCGGGTCCCGGGACGAGGCCGGGCGATGATGCCCATCCGGTGCACGCGGCGGAAGTCGCGGTAGACGAAGCCGTCGCGCGCCTTGGTGTCCTCGGTCACGCCCTCCGTGAGCGCGAGGTGCCAGGCGCCGTACTCGCCCCAGGAGTGGCTGGCCAGGTCGTCGTTCTCGTCCTCGGCGGTGGGCTGGACCCGGCCCCACTCGCTGCGCAGCACGTACCGCCGGGCCGCGATGAGCTCGCGCGCGTGCGCGACGCCGGCCTCGTTGACCAGGTACTTCGCCATGGGGTCAGTCCAGGAGCAACCGGTCCACCGCGTCGACCAGGAAGTCGACGTACTCGTCGAGCGACCAGCCGCGGACCCGCATCAGGTTGTCGGCCGGCACGTGGGAGAACAGCGCCCAGAAGATCTCGGTCGCCCGGTCGACGTCGAGGTCCGCGCGCAGCCACGGGGCGAAGGAGCCGATCAGCAGGCGGCCGTCCTGCAGCCGCCGTCGCTCGTACTCCGCCCAGGCCTCGGCGATCTCGGCGTCGCCGGCGGCCGCGTCGGCGAACACCCGGATCATCGGGATCGTCAGCGGCACGTAGGCCCGCGCCATCTCCCGCGCCGCGTCCAGCTTGGCCGCGCGGTCCGGCGCCTCGACCAGGCGGGTGAACCGGTCGCGCTGCCGGAGCGGGACCTCCTCGTCGTCGCCCACCACGGCCCGGTCGACGCAGGCGAGCAGCAGCGACGCCTTGCTGCCCTGCCCGAAGACGGTCTGCGCCGAGACCCCGGCCTCCGCGGCGACGTCCTTCATCGTCGTCGCCGCGTAGCCCTTGCCGAGGAAGCAGCGCCCCGCCGCGTCGAGCACGGCGGCCCGCGTCCGCTGCGCCTGCTCGGCCCGCAGCGGCGAGTTGTAGACCCTCTTGCCCGCCGTCACGGTTTCACTCTAGCATCGCGCTATTCGTTAGAGTGCTGATCTACTCAAAGGAGAGCAGTCGTGACCGCCGCCACCGCCCACCCGACCCAGCTGATGCTCGAGGGTCAGTACGCCGCACCGGAGGGCCCGGTCGACCTGGCCGGCATGTACCTGATGCACCGCGCCTTCCGGCGGGACCTGAACCTCTTCGCCGAGGTCGCCCCGGTCGTGCCGGCGTCCGACCGCGACCGGTGGCGGCGGATCGAGCGCCGCTTCGGCCTGTTCGCCTCCGTGCTGCACAAGCACCACCACGGTGAGGACGTCGGCCTGTGGCCGCTGCTGGCCGAGCGGGGCGCCGACGCCACCGTGCTCGACGCGCTGGAGGCGGAGCACAGCGTCATCGACCCGCTGCTGGCGTCGGTCACCGCGGACCTGCGCGCGCTGGCCGACGGCGCCGGCGACGAGTCCACTCGCGACCGCCTGGCGCGCACCGCCGCCGAGCTGCGCGACGCGCTGCTGGCGCACCTGGCGCACGAGGAGAGCGACGGGATGACGCTGGTGCAGCAGCACCTCACGCCGGAGGACTGGACGCGGCTCGACGAGGAGGTCTTCGCCAAGGACTACACCGCGCGCGAGATCCCGGCGGTGATCGGCTGGATCGCGTCGGGCTGCCCGACCGAGGCGCTGGGCCGCATGCCCGGCGCGAACCCGGCCCTGGTGCTGCTGGCCCGGGTCATGGCCCGCCGGTTCGACCGCCGCGAGGCCCGCATCTTCGGCGGTGTGCGGTGAGGACGACGCGCATCCTCACCGCCATCAACAAGGTCGGGGTCTTGGCCAAGTACGGCCCACAACTCCACGTCGCGATGCACCGGCGCTCCGGCGGCCGGCTGGTCCGGACCTTCCGCGGCGGCGACGTCGTCCTGCTGACCCACACCGGGCGCAGCTCGGGCCGGACCTTCACCACCCCGCTGCTCTACGTCCGGGACGGCGACGACCTCGTCGTGGCCGCCTCCAACGGCGGGCTCGACCGCGAGCCGCAGTGGTGGCTGAACCTGCAGGCCGATCCGCGCGGCGCCACGGAGATCGGCGGCCGGCGCACGGAGGTGGTCGCGGCCCAGGTGCCGGAGGCCGACCGGCAGCGGCTGTGGGATGCGCTCATGGCCAGGTGCCCGACCTACGACGACTACCAGGCCGTGGTGTCCCGGCGGATCTCGCTGGTCCGGCTCTCCCCGGTCGCGGCGGAACAGGCCGCCTAGCAGGACGCCTGCTTGCGCGTGACGGCGCCGTTCCGCAAGGTGGCGCCGTGCGCGAGCAGGGGACGACGTCGAGGACCAGCCTCCGCGCCGTCTTCGCCGGCCGCCGCGGCCGCCTGCTGGCCGCCCTCCTGCTGGCCGAGTTCGCCGCGGCCGTCCAGGGCATCGCGTACGCGACGGTGCTGCCGCTGGCGGCGCGCGAGCTCGACGGCGGGGCGCTCTACGGGGCGACCCTGTCCGCCGGCTTCCTGACCGGCATCGTCGTCCTGGCGGCCGGGCCCGGCGTGACGGCGCGGCTGCCCCCGCGGCAGAACCTCGCGCTCGCGACCGTGCTGTACGTCGCCGGCGTGGCCGTGTCCGCGACGGCGCCGGCGATGGGCTGGCTGCTCGCCGGCGGCGTCCTGCGGGGCGTCGCCGGAGGCCTGCTCGCCGCCTTCGGCCTGTCCGCGATCGGCGGGCTGTTCGAGGACGACGTCCGCCCGCGGGTGCTCTCCCTGTTCGCCCTGGTGTGGCTGCTGCCCTCGCTGGCCGGCCCGGCCGCGAACGCCGCGATCGCGGTGTGGGCCGGTTGGCGCTGGGCGATGGCCTGGCCGGTCGTCGTGGTCGTGGTGGCCCGGGTGCTCATCGGCCGCGACGCCGGATTGATCCCCGCGCCGTCCGGCCGCCGGGAGACCTCGCTCGGTCCGGGCCTGCTGGTCGCGGCCGGCCTGGCGGTGGCCTCGGCGGCGACCACCCGCGGCGCCTGGGGCGTGCCGCTGCTGGCCGCGGGCCTGCTCGTGGCCTGCGGCGCCGGGGTGCGGGTCCTGGCCCGGGCCACCGCCGACAGCCGGCGACGGACAGCCGTCGTCCTCTCCTTCGGCGGGCTGATCACGGCGTTCTTCGGCGGCGACGGGCTGATCCCGGTCGCCGTCGTCGAGGGGCTCGGGCGCGGTGTGGTCGCCGGGGCCGTGGCGCTCGGCGCGGGGTTGGTGGCGTGGTCGGTCACCGGGCTGCTGCCACCGGCGCCGGCCGGCCGCCGGCCCGACCGGAGCACCGTCGGCACGGTCCTGGTCGTCCTGGGCCTGCTCGCCGAGGCGCTGGCGCAGACCGGGCTCCTCGGGCCGACGGCGGCGCTGGTCCTCGCCGTGGTGGCCTGGGGCGTCGCCGGCTTCGGCATCGGCCTGGCCTATGCGCGGATGTCGGCGCAGGCGTTCGACGACCTCGACCCCGAGCGGGTCGCGGCGGTCGCCGGCGCCGTGGCGTTCGCCGAGACCGCGGCAGTGGTCGTGGGCTCGCTGCTCGGCGCGGGCAGCTACTCGCTGGCAACCGGCCTGGACGCCGATCCCGGGACCGGCATCACGGTCGGCTTCCTGCTGGTCGCCGCGGTCGGTGCGGCCGCCACGGCCCTGGCGGCCCGCAGGGGCTGACCTCAGGCGGCGCCGAGGGCGTCGGCCATCCGGTGGTGGACGGCGGCCTCGGCGGCGCGGCTCTGCCGCTCCAGGGTGCGGGCCAGCGCGCGGCGGGCCCAGCCGTTGGCCGGGGCCAGCTCCACCAGCCGCGTGAGGGTCTCCTCCGCGCGCCCCAGCTGGGCGGATCCGAAGTAGGCCCGCGCCAGCAGCTCGAGGGCGGCCTGGTTGGCCGGCTCGGCCTCGACCACCGCGGTCAGGATGCGGGCGGCCTCGGTCGGCTGCCCCATCGCCAGGAACAGGTCGGCGCGCAGGTACTCGGAGTGCAGGTCCAGCTCGAAGCTCGTGCTCACGCGGGGTGCAACGGCAGCGAGCGCCTCCGGCTTCCCGCCGGCGTCGGCCCGTGCCCTCCCCGACCGACGTAGCCTCGTCCCGCCATGACCGCTCCGCGCCTGCGCGCCGACGCCTGCCCCGGCGCGCTGCAGACCCACGCCGCCGCCGACGGCGCGCTCGCCCGCGTCCGCGTGCCCGGGGGCCGGCTCACCGCCGGGCAGCTTCGCGTGCTCGCGGCTGCGGCGCGCGAGCTGGGCGACGGGGCCCTGGAGATGACCAGCCGCGGCAACCTGCAGCTGCGCGGGCTGGCGGCCGGCGCCGAGCCCGAGCTGGGCGACCGGCTGGCCGCGGCGGGACTGCTGCCCAGCGCGACGCACGAGCGGGTCCGCAACGTGCTGGCCAGCACGCTGTCCGGCCGCGCCGGCGGGCTGGTCGACGTCCGGCCGTGGGTGGTCGCGTTCGACGAGGGGCTGCGGGCCGACCCGGCGCTGGCCGACCTGCCCGGCCGGTTCCTCGCCACCCTCGACGACGGCCGCGGCGACGTCTCCGGCCTCGGTGGGGACGTCGGCCTGCTCGCGCTGGCCGGCGGCTCGGTCGCGCTGCTGCTCGGCGGCGCCGACAGCGGCCTGCGCGCGGTCCCCGAGGACGCCGTCGACCTGCTGCTCGCCGCCACCCGGGCCTTCGCCGACGAGCGGGCCGCCCAGGGGGGCACCGCCTGGCGGCTGACCGAGCTGGACGACGGCCGAACCCGGGTGGCCGCCCGGCTCCACGGGCCCGTCGGCGAGAGGGTCGAGGTGCCGGCCGCCCCGGTGGTCGGACCGGTCGGGGCGGAGACACAGGGGGACGGGCGGATCGCGCTGATCGGCGTCGTCCCGCTCGGCCGGTTGAGCGCAGCACAGGCCGTCCTCCTCGCCCGGCTCGCCGACGAGGTGCAGGTGACCCCGTGGCGCAGCGTCGTCGTGCCCGACCTCGCCGAGGACGCCGTCGACGACGCCGCGGTCGACCTGCACCGCACCGGCATCGTCTTCGACGCCGGGAGCGCGTGGCTGCGGGTGAGCGCCTGCGCCGGCCGGCCCGGCTGCGCGAGGTCGCTCGCCGACGTCCGGGCCGACGCGGCCGCCGCCGTGGCCACCGGCACCCTCCCGGCCGGCGGCGCGCGGCAGCACTGGGCCGGGTGCGAGCGCCGCTGCGGCCGCCCCCGCGGGGACGTCGTCGACGTGGTCGCGACCGGCACCGGCTACCGCGTGGACTGAGCCACCGCCCGGCTCAACCCGCGTCGTCGTCGGGGTCGGGGAAGCGGGCGCCGGCCTCGATCGCCGTCCCCGGGTCCAGCCGGGCCGCGCGGCCGACCAGCGTGATGTCGCCGTCCCCGCCGACGGAGCAGCCCTTCCCCACGTCGACGCCGTCGTCCAGCACCGCCCGGGTGACCGTCGCGCCCGACCGCACCCGGACCCCGGGCAGCAGCACCGAGTCGACGACGGTGGCACCGGGCTCCACGACGACGCCCGGCGAGAGCACCGAGCCCCGCACCGCGCCGGCCACCCGGGTGCCGCCGGAGAGCAGGCTGTGCTCGACCTGCGCCCCGCGCAGGACCCGCCCCGCGCTGTGCCGGCCGCCGCGGGTGTGCACCGGCCAGCCGGGGTCGTCGAGGTCGAGCGGCGGCTCCTCGGCCAGGAAGTCCTGGTGCGCCGCCCAGTACGCCGGCACCGTGCCGACGTCGCGCCAGTACCCGTCGAGCGGGTACGCGCGCGCGGCGCCGTCCTCGGTCTGCGCCGGCAGCAGGTGGCTGCCGAGGTCCTCGAGGCCCTCCTCGCCGACGTCGGCGGCGAGCGCCTCCAGCCGGTCGAGCGTCGCCTCCGGCGAGAACACGAAGACCTCGTTGGTGGCGGTGGTCGTCGCCGGCTCGTCGGGCTTGTAGGCGTAGTCGACCACCCGGTCGCCCTCGACCCGCACGATGCCGTAGCGCGACGCGTCGTCGGCCGCGACCTCCGTGGTCACCATCGTGACCTCGCCGCCGGAACCCAGGTGCGCCTCGGCGACCTCGCGGTAGTCGAGCTTGTAGACGGCGTCGGCGCTGACCACCACCAGCGCGTCGGCACCGAACCCGCGGATCAGCTCGGCCTGCCGCCACAGCGAGTCCGCCGTCCCCTCGTTCCAGCCGCCGCGCTCGGTGCCCTGGTACGGCGGCAGCGTCATCAGCCCGCCGTAGGTGCGGTCGAGGTCCCACGGCCGGCCGTTGGCCAGGTGGTCCGACAGCGACGCCGGGTGGAACTGCACCGACACCCACGCGTCGGCGATCCGCGCGTGCTGGCAGTTGCTCATCGGGAAGTCGATCAGCCGGTAGACCCCGGCGAAGGGGACGGCGGGCTTGGCCCGGTGCTCGGTGAGCAGCTCGAGCCGGCCGCCTGCTCCGCCGGCGAGGACGAGGACGAGGATCCGGGGCAGCGCCATGCACCGCCGCTACCCGCGCCCCGCGCCACGTAGCCTCCCGTACCGATGTACGACTACGAGAAGGACGGCGCCGCGATCTACCGGCGCTCGTTCGCGACGATCCGCGCCGAGGCGGACCTCGCGGGCCTGCCCGAGGACGTCGCGCGCGTGGCGGTCCGCATGATCCACGCCTGCGGGCAGGTCGACCTCGTCGCCGACCTCGCCTTCTCCCCCGACGTCGTCCGCCGGGCACGCGAGGCCCTGGACGCCGGCGCGCCGGTGCTGTGCGACGCGGAGATGGTCGCCTCCGGCATCACCCGCCGCCGGCTGCCCAAGGACAACGACGTCGTCTGCACGCTGCACGACGAGCGGACCCCCGGGCTGGCCGCCTCGCTGGGCACCACCCGGACGGCGGCGGCGCTGGAGCTGTGGCGCGACCGGCTCGGCGGCGCCGTCGTCGCGATCGGCAACGCCCCCACCGCGCTGTTCCACCTGCTGGAGATGGTCGCGGCCGGCGCCCCGCGGCCGGCCGCCGTCCTCGGCATCCCGGTGGGGTTCGTCGGCGCCGTGGAGTCGAAGGAGGCGCTGGCCGCCTCCGACCTGCCGTTCCTCGTCGTGCGCGGGCGGCGCGGCGGTTCGGCCATGACCGCCGCGGCCGTGAACGCGATCGCGAGCGACGTCGAATGAGCGGCCGCCTCTACGGGGTGGGGCTGGGGCCCGGCGACCCCGAGCTGGTCACGGTCAAGGCCGCCCGGCTGATCGGCGCCGCCGACGTCGTCGCCTTCCACGCCGCGCGGCACGGCCGGTCGGTGGCACGGGCGCTGGCCTCGCCCTACCTGCGCGAGGGACAGATCGAGGAGCTGCTGGTCTACCCGGTCACCACCGAGACCACCGACCACCCCGGCGGCTACCAGGGCGCGATCGAGGAGTTCTACGCCGACGCCGCGGCCCGGCTGGCCGCGCACCTCGACGCCGGCCGCGACGTCGTCGTCCTGGCCGAGGGCGACCCGTTCTTCTACGGCTCCTACATGCACATGCACAAGCGGCTGGCGCACCGGTACCCGACCGAGGTCGTGCCCGGGGTGACCAGCGTCAGCGGGGCCGCGGCGGTGCTCGGCCGGCCCCTGGTCGAGCGCGACGAGGTGCTCACCGTGCTGCCCGGCACGCTCTCGTCCGAGGAGCTGGCGGAGTGGCTGGCGACGACGGATGCGGCCGCGGTGATGAAGCTCGGCCGCACGTTCCCCGCCGTGCGCGAGGCGTTCGAGGCCGCCGGCGTGCTGGACCGCGCCTTCTACGTCGAGCGCGCGACGACGGAGCAGCAGCGCGTGCTCCCCCTGGCCGACGTCGACCCCGCGACCGTGCCCTACTTCTCCCTCGCCCTGCTGCCCAGCCCGCTGACCGGGCCGCAGCCGCAGGCCGAGGAGCACGCTCCCGAGCCGCACGCCGGAGAGGTGGTCGTCGTCGGGCTGGGCCCGGGCCAGCGCTCGTGGACGACGCCGGAGGCCGCCGACGCGCTCGCGGCCGCCGACGACCTGGTCGGCTACGGCCCGTACCTGGACCGGGTGCCGGCCAATCCGCGGCAGACCCGCCACCCCAGCGACAACCGGGTGGAGGCCGAGCGGGCGGCGCACGCGCTGACCCTCGCGCAGGCCGGACGCCGGGTCGCCGTCGTCTCCAGCGGCGACCCGGGCGTCTTCGCGATGGCCGCGGCGGTGCTGGAGGTCGCCGAGCGGCCGGAGTTCGCCGGCGTCCGGGTGCGGGTGCTGCCCGGGCTGACCGCGGCCCAGGCGGTGGCCTCCCGGGTGGGCGCGCCGCTCGGCCACGACTTCGCCGTCCTGTCGCTGTCCGACGTCCGCAAGCCGTGGGAGGTCGTCGTCGAGCGGCTGCGCGCCGCGGCGTCGGCCGACCTGGTGCTCGCGCTGTACAACCCGCGGTCGAGGGCCCGCCCGCACCAGCTCGGCGAGGCGCAGAAGGTGCTGCTGGAGAACCGGTCGCCGGACACCGTGGTCGTCGTCGGCCGGGACGTCGGCGGGCCGGAGGAGGAGGTCGTGGTGACCACCCTCGGCGACCTCGACCCGGAGACCGTCGACATGCGCTGCCTGGTGCTCGTCGGCTCCTCGCGCACCCGCGTCGGCCCGTCCGGCGCCGTCTGGACCCCCCGCACCCACGAGTAGGAGGAGGGCCGCGGGGAAGGCACGCCGGGCGGCGGGAATGCGGGCGCCGTCGAGGGCCTTGGCGATGTCGTGCCGAGCCGCCGACTGTCCCGACCGGCCGCGTTCTGGTCGGTCGCCGTCCTGCTGGTGCTCATGCTCGCGGCGTCGGGTGTCCCGTCTCCGCTCTACCGCGTCTACCAGCAGGAGTTCGGCTTCAGCTCCGGCGTCCTGACGACGATCTTCGCGATCTACGCGTTCGCGCTGCTGGGCTCCCTGCTCGTCGTCGGCGGGCTGTCCGACCACGTGGGACGCCGCCCCGTCATCGCCGCCGCCTTCGCCCTCGAGGCGGTCGCGATGGCGCTGTTCCTCGCCGCGGACGGCGTCGGCTGGCTGCTCGCGGCCCGGGTCGTGCAGGGCCTGGCCACCGGAGCGCTGACCAGCGCCCTCGGCGCGTGGCTGCTCGACCTGCAGCGCGCCGAGCGGCCGCTCGCCCCCTTCATCAACGCCGCCTCCCCCGGCATCGGGCTGTCCCTCGGGGCGGTCGGTGCCGGGCTGCTCGTGCAGCTGGTCCCCTCCCCGACCGAGTGGGTGTTCGGGGCGCTGACCGCCGTCTTCGTCCTGGCCGTGCCCGGGGTCCTGCTCCTGCCGGAGTCCTCGCCGCGGGTGCCGGGCGCGCTCCGCTCGCTGCGGCCGCGGGTGGAGATCCCGCCGCGCAACCGGGCCCCCTTCCTGGTCGCGCTGCCGGTGGTGGTCGCCGCGTGGGCGCTCGGCGGGCTCTACGCCTCGCTCGGCCCGTCGCTGGTGGCCGAGGTCTTCGGCGTGGACAACCACGTCGTCGGCAGCCTGCTCATCCTGGCGCTCAACGGCACCGGCGTCTTCGGGTCGCTGGCCATGCGGTCGGTCGCGCCGGAGAAGGCGCTGGTCGCGGGCTCGCTGACCTTCGCCGTGGGCGTGGCCGGCACGGTCACCGCCGTCCTGGTGGGCTCGCTGGCGCTGCTGTTCGTGGCCGCCGTCGTCACCGGGTTCGGCTTCGGCGCCTCGTTCCTGGGCGCGATCGCGATGATCACGCACGGCGTGGAGCCCGGGCACCGGGCCGGCCTGCTGGCCGCCACGTTCGTCGTCGGCTATCTGGCGTTCAGCCTGCCGGCGATCGCCGCGGGCCTCGCGGTCAGCGGCATCGGGCTCGGGCGGACGACGGAGATCTACGGCGGCGTCGTCATCGTCCTGGCCCTGGTCGCCGCGGCCAGCGTCACCGTGCGCCTGCGCCGGGCCGGGACGTCCGCCGAGGAGTCCACCCCGGAGACCGAGCCGCTCGCCGCCTGAGCGGCTCCCGGGAGGCGGCCGCCGGATCTTGCGCGTTCCTTGCGGATCCGTCGTGGTGGCCCTGCGGTCGGGCGGTCATGGTCGGTGCTGTCGGCGGGAGACCCCGCCCGCACGGCCTGATCTGGAGACGATCGTGACCCTCGCCCTCGACCGGCCCGACCAGCTCGATCACCCGACCGCCCCCGCCGCGCCGCGGGTGCTGGTCGTCGACGACCACCGGACCTTCGCCGAACTGCTCTCCGGCGCCCTGGCGGCCGCGGGGATGGACGTGGTGGGGACGGCGCACTCCGCCGCTGAGGCCGTCACGACGGCCGAGGACCTCCAGCCGGACGTCGTGGTCATGGACATCCAGATGCCGCGGGAGGACGGGTTGTCCGCCACCCGCCGGCTGCGTCAGGTCGCGCCGGCCACCGTCGTCGCCGTGGTATCCGCGCACCGGGATCCGGAGTGGGTGGTCCGCGCGACGCAGGCGGGCGCGTCGGCCTTCATCCCGAAGGACGGCTCGCTGGCCGAGATGCTCGACATCATCTCCCGGGTGCGGGCCGGCCAGATGCTGGTCGCGCCGTCCACGTTCTCCGCCGCGCCGACCGCCGGTGCCCCCGTCGCGCCGGTCGACGAGATCCGGCCGCAGCTGACCCGCCGGGAGCAGGAGGTGCTCGACTGCCTGGGCCGCGGCATGCAGGTCAAGGGCATCGCCCGGATCCTCGGGATCACGCAGGAGACCTGCCGCGGCTACGTGAAGGGGCTGCACGCCAAGCTCGGCGCCCGCTCCCAGCTGGAGGCGGTGGTCAAGGCCCAGCAGCTCGGACTGCTGGGCACCGCCGCGGCCTGAGCGGGGCGACGGCCGTCAGCTGTAGGGGTTGGCCTTGAGCAGCCGGGCCAGGTGCGCGGCGTTCTCGGCCAGGGTCTGCGTGGCCTGGGCGACCGGCTCCGGCGTCTGCTCCACGTCGAGGTAGTCGACGCCCTGCATGGCCTCGCCGTTCCAGTACGTGACGCCCTGCGCCGGGATGGTGAAGCCGACGTCGGCGAGCGCCTGGAAGGCGTCGGCGCTGATGTGGTGCGCGCCGTCCTCGTTGCCGACGACGGCCACCACGGCGACCTTGCCGGCGATCAGCGGCCGGCCGGAGTCGTCGGTCTCCGACAGCTCGGCGTCCAGCCGCTCCAGCACGCCCTGGGCGATGCTGGTCATGTGGCCGACCCAGGTCGGCGTGGCGAGGACGAGGATGT
The DNA here is from genome assembly GCF_059428245.1 of Geodermatophilus sp. SMS 5-13. Classification (NCBI taxonomy): domain Bacteria; kingdom Bacillati; phylum Actinomycetota; class Actinomycetes; order Geodermatophilales; family Geodermatophilaceae; genus Geodermatophilus; species Geodermatophilus sp. SMS 5-13. The sequence continues at coordinate 396,815 of NZ_CP165729.1, read as the reverse complement.
CGGCGGCGAGCAGCTTCTCGCGGATCGCCGGCCACTCGTCGCCGTCCCCCATGTCGACCTCGACACCGGGCTTCACATCGTGGTCCACCACCCGGACCACCTCGTGCGACACCCCGAGCTCCCCGAGCGCGTCGAGCACCTCGCGCGCGAGCTTCTCGCTGCTGGACGGCGCCGGCGACGGCTTCAGGCTGCAGACGAGGGCGAGCGCGTGGAGGCTCGGGTTGTCTCTCATGCCGGGCGCTTGCCCATCCGGCCTCGGGTTCCACACATGGGGCCCGGCGACCCTTCCGCGGGCGCGCCCGGACGGTGACCATGGCCGCGACTCCCCCGGGGGGTGCGAGATGGCCGAGTTCCCTGACCGGCCGCGGGGACGGTTCCTCCTCGCGGTGATCGACGCCGGTGGCACCCTTCCGCCCGCCATGGGCCTGGCCGCGGAACTCGTCCGCCGGGGTCATTCGGTCCTGGTGCTCGGCGACCCGACCGCGGAGGCGTCGGCCCGGGCCGCCGGCTGCGGCTTCCGCTCGTGGCGGACGGCGCCACACCTCGACTCGATCGCCGAGCAGACCGCGCTGATCGCCGAGCTGGAGAGCGGCAACGGCCTGGCTCAGCTCCGCGCCGCCCGGGACCACTTCATCGTCGGCCCGGCCGCGGGCTTCGCGGCCGACGTGGTGGCCGCCGTGCGGGAACACCCGGTGGACGTGATCGTCTCCGACTCCCTGCCCGGGATGCTGATCGGCGCCCAGGCGACCGGCCGGCCCACGGCCGCGCTGATGGCCAACATCTACCTGCGCCCGACCCCGGGGCTGCCGGTGATGGCCTCGGGCTGGCTGCCGCCCCGCGGACCCCTCGGGCGGGCCCGGGACGCGGTCATCCGGGCCGCGATGCGGCGGCTGCTCCACCGGTTCCTGCGGGGCCTGAACCCGGTGCTCGCGGCCAACGGCCGACCGCCGGTCCGCGACATGTTCGAGCTGTTCGACCGCTGCGCCGAGGTGCTCGTCCTGACCAGCCCGTCGTTCGACTTCTCGTCGCCGCACATCCCGGCGAACGTGCACTTCGTCGGCCCGCAGCTCGACGACCCCGACTGGGCCGCCGGCGGCGACTGGCGCCCCGAGGGTGAGCTGCCGCTGGTCCTGGTGGCGACCAGCTCGGTGTTCCAGGACCAGGTCGACCTGCTCCGCCGCGTGGCCACGGCGCTCGGCGGGCTGCCGGTGCGGGCGGTGCTCACCACCGGCCGCGCGGTCGACCCGGCGGACGTCCCGGCTGCGGCCGACGTGCGGGTGGTCCGGGCCGCGCCGCACCGCGCGGTCCTCGCCGAGGCCGCCGCCGTCGTCACGCACGCCGGCCACGGCAGCGTGCTCAAGTCGCTGGCCGCCGGTGTGCCGCTGGTCTGCATCCCGATGGGCCGCGACCAGCGGGACAACACCGTCCGCGTGCTGCGCCTCGGCGCCGGCGTCCGGGTGGACAGGACGGCGCCGCCCGAGCGGATCGCCGCGGCCGTGCGCCGGGTGCTCGACGACCCGGCCTACGCCGAGGCGGCCCGGCGGTTCGCCGACGTCCTCGCGGTCGAGGCCAAGACCCGGCCGAGCGCCGCCGACCGCGTCGAGGCGCTGCTGCCCGGCTGACGGTCAGGACGCCGCCCGGCTCACCGCCGCGCAGAAACGGCGGTGGGCCTCGCCGGTCTGCGCCAGCGGCTCGAGCACCTCCTCGCGCGCCACCTCGGCGATCCGGTCGGTCAGCCGGCGCCGCGCCTGCCGGGCGCGCCGCCGGGCGCGGAGCAGCACGAACGGCCGCGCCACGAGCGCCACGAGCGCGCCGGCCAGGAGCCCGGCGCCGAGCAGCAGCGTCGGCACGGGCAGGCCCTGCACCCGGGGCAGCGGGACGACGTCGTCGAGCTGCAGCCAGCCGAGGACGACGAGCACGAGCAGCCACAGCGCCCCGGCCAGCGCGGCCAGGGCCAGCAGCCACTGCAGCCCGCCGACCGCGCGCTGCCAGAGCGGCACCCGGTCGGGCCCGAGGTCGGTGCCGGCCACCGCGCGGTCGAGCCGGTCGGCCAGCCGGCCCTCGCTGACCTCGAGGGTGCGCCGCAGGTCGTCGCGCCAGGCCTGCGGCAGGCCGTCGCCGGCCGCGGTCCGCTCCCGGCGAAGCGCCGCGGTCAGCGCCGCCTGCTGGACCGCGCCCGCCGGGGGCAGGGACGTCCGGGCGCGCTCGTCGCCCAGGTGCAGCCGCCGCAGCGGGTCGGGCCGCAGCCGGGCGGTCCAGCGCACCAGCGGCCAGCCGGTGCGCGCCGTCCCCTCGCGCCGCGCCGACCGCTCCACGGCGCCGACCACGGCGGGCACCCCGGCGGCGTCGGCGAGGGCGTCGGTCAGCCCGTCGCCGCCGTCCCGGCCGCCGCGGTCGGGGCTGTCGGGGTCGCAGTGCGCCGCCAACTCGGCGGCGACCCCGCGGACGTCGGCCGCCAGCCGGTCGGACGCGGCCCGGCGGGCCGCCACCCGGCGGGCGAGCTCGGCCCGCAGCTCCGCCAGCCCGCTGCCGGTCCGCGCCGAGGTGGGCTGCACCGGCGTCGCGGCGAGCCCCTCGGCGTCCAGCAGCCGGCGCAGGTCGGCGACGCACGCCTGCACGGCGGGCGGGTCGAGCCGGTCGGTCTGGTTGAGCACCACGAGCAGCACCCCGGCGTGCCCGGCGAGCGGGGCCAGGTAGCGCTCGTGGACGGCGGCGTCGGCGTACTTCTGCGGGTCGAGCACCCACACGAGGACGTCGACGAGCTCGACCAGCCGGTCGACCTCGAGGCGGTGCTCCAGCCGGACGCTGTCGTGGTCGGGGAGGTCCAGCAGCACCAGCCCGTCGAGCGCCGGATCGGGATCGGGGACCCGGTGCCGCCGCGGGACCTGCAGCCAGTCCAGCAGCCGGTCGCTGCCGTGCTCGCCCCACACCGAGGCGTGGGCCACCCCGGTGGTCGGCCGGCGCACCCCCGGGCTGCTCACCTCGGCCCCGGAGAGCTCGTTGAACAGCGTCGACTTGCCGCTGCCGGTCGCGCCGGCCAGCGCGACCACGGTGGCGTCGCCCAGCGCCTCGCGCGCCCCGGCCTTCGCCAGCAGCCGGCGGGCGGAGCCCAGCTCGGGCAGCTCCAGCCGGCCGTCGGCGACCTCGACCGCCTCCCGCAGGGCGGCCAGCCGGTCACCGAGCGACGGCTCCCGGCGGGCGAGCAGCCGGGTCACCGCTCCTCCCGCCGGGCGCCGGCAAGCGCGCGGGCCGCGGCGCGCAGCTCCCCCGCGCTGCCGGGTGGCGGGGCGGCGTCGTCCACCAGGACGTCGAACCGGTCCTGCTCGCCGCGCAGCAGCCGGTCGGTGCGGCCGTCGAGGTCCGAGCGGGCGCGCGCGGCCAGGCCGCGCACCGCCGCGTCGCCGAAGACGGCCTCCAGGACCCGCTGCCCGACCGCCGTCGTGCCGCCGGCGACGGCGACCTCCCCACCGGTCAGCCCGCCGGTCTGGGCGAAGATGCCGACCATCACGACCGCGCCGGCCCCGTTCACGCCCCACGACAGCGCGCGGGCCTTCGACCGCTTGCCGGCGCCCTCGGCCCGGACCAGCTCGAGCACGTGCCCCTGCCAGTCCCGGACCTCGTCGGCGGCCGCGTCGGCGAACTTCGGCGAGCAGCGGTCGAGCTCGCCCTCCCGGCCCGCGAGCAGGCCGGGCCCGCCGGGCAGCGTGCGCCAGCCGAGCACCGTGCGCTCGGCCGCCTCGTCGGCCTCGGCCCGCAGCAGCACCTCCACCCCCGACTCCAGCGCGTCCTGCAGCCCCGCCGCGGGCGTCGGCCGGCCGGTGAGCGCGGCCGTGGCCCGGTCCCGCAGCCGGCCCACCTGGCCCTGCAGGCTGCGCATCCACTCGCCGGTGCCCACGAACTCCTGCCAGCGGGCCAGCACCTCCCCGCGCAGCAGGCTGCCGTTGGCGACCCCCTCGGCCACCTCGGCCCGGGCCCGGTCGTAGGTGGTGGCGGCGGCGGCCCGCAGCGCGTCGGCGGCCGCGGCCTGCTCGTCCACGGCGGCGGCCACCCCGGCGACCCGCCCGTCCAGGCTCTCCAGCGCCCCGGCGAGGGTCTGGCGGACGACGGCGGCGCGCTGCTCCTGGTCGGCGGCCAGCCCGTGCAGCCAGGACCGGAGCGGGCCGAACTGTTCCTCGGGCAGCAGCCCGTCGACGAGCGGCCGTTCCTCGATCACGAACAGGGCCGCGGCCGCCAGGCCCGCGCGGCGCAGCATCCCCGCCAGGTCGTCGGCGACCTCGCGCACCGCCTCGGGCGGCACCCGGTCGAGCACGACGGCCAGCGCCGTCCCGCGTTCCTGGGCGGTCCGGAGCAGCTCCCACGGCACCGCGTCGGCGTACCGGGCGGCGGTGGTCACGAAGATCCACAGGTCGGCCGCGGCGAGCAACTGACCGGCGAGATCGCGGTTGGCCTCGACGACCGAGTCCACGTCGGGGGCGTCGACCAGCGCCAGGCCGGTCGGCAGCGCGTCACTCGTGACCAGGCGCAGGCCGCTGGTGCCGTCGCCGTCGGCACCGGTCGTGCGCGCCAGGTGGGGCAGCACGCGGTCGCCCGCGAAGGCGGCCCGGTCGGCCGGCGCGCACACCAGCACGGGTGCGCGGGTGGTGGGCCGCAGCACGCCGGCCGGGCTCACCGCCGTCCCCAGCAGGCTGTTGACCAGCGTCGACTTGCCCGCGCCGGTGGAGCCGCCGACGACGGTCAGCAGCGGCGCGTCCAGGTCGCGCAGCCGCGGCAGCAGGTAGTCGTCGATCTGGTCGACCACGGCACGGGCGGTCCGGAGCGCGGGATCCCGGCCGGCCGTGGCCAGCCGCAGGGGCGCCGCGGCGACGCGGTCCCGGAGGGCCTCGAGCGCATCGGGCAGGCGCGGGGCGGCGGACACGCCTGCCTTCCTGCCCCTCCGCGCCCCGGCTCACCCCTGGCGGACCTCCGCCAGCGCGGCGGGAACCTCCGCGGGGGTGGCGGCGACGAGCGCGCCGGCCTCCGCCAGCTCGCCCGGCGGGGCGGGGCCCCAGCCGGCGCCGATGCAGGGCAGCCCGTGCGCGGCGGCGCCCAGGACGTCGTGCGCCCGGTCGCCGACCAGCACCGGATCGCGCCCGCCGGGGTGCGCGGCCAGCGCGGCGCCGACCACCTGGTCCTTGTGCCGGACGGCGCCGTCCAGGGTCGCGCCGTGCACCGAGGCGAAGAACCGCAGCAGCCCGGTGTGCTCGAGCACGCGGACGGCGAAGGTCTCGGGCTTGCTGGTGGCGACGGCCAGCGTGGCGCTCGCGGCCAGCCGGCCCAGCAGCTCGGGGACGCCGTCGTACACGCGGACGTCGAGCAGCGCGCCGGCCGAGTAGTGCGCCCGGTAGGCGGCCACCGCCCGCGGGACGTCGGGCAGCGGCACGCCGAGGACCAGCGCGAACCCGTCCTGCAACGGCGGGCCGACCATCGCCGTGAGCTGCCGCTCGGTCGGGTCGGGCAGCCCGAGCCGCGCCGCCGCCACCCGCACCGACGCCCAGATGCCCGGCGTCGAGTCGACCAGCGTGCCGTCGAGGTCGAACAGGACCAGCCGATCCCCTTCCGCATCCGCCGGACAGCTGCTTGCATGAACTCTCAAGGACTCGGGCACGCCTGTTCCCTCTGGAGGACCGTCGAGATGACCCGCACCGCCGCCGCGCCCGCCGGCACGGCCACCAGCCAGCGCCCCCTGCAGGTCGCGGCGGCCCTGTCCCTGCTCGCGCTGCTCTGGCAGTTCGCCACGGCGGGGCAGCTGCTCGGCGGGTCCGACGTCCTCGGGGCGCACGGCGCCGGGGCGATCGCGCTGCACGTGACCACGGGCCTCCTGCTGGCCGCGACCGCGCTGCACTGGCGCCGCTCCCGGGGTCCGCTGTGGCCGGTCGCGCTGGCCGGGCTGGTGTTCGTCGCGACGTTCGTGCAGGCGGCGCTCGGCTCGGCCGCCGTCCTGGCGGCGCACGTGCCCGGGGCGATGCTGCTGACCGTCGGCACGGTGTGGCTCACGGTCTGGGCGTTCCGCGGGAGCCGCTCGGCCTGATCCCCAGCCACGCCAGCGCCTCGTCGACCGTCCCCACCACCGGCATCCCGGGCGGCAGCGGCGGCCGGCGCACCACGACCACCGGGATGCCCAGCTCGCGCGCGGCGGTCAGCTTCGCCTCGGTGAGGTGCCCGCCGGAGTCCTTGGTGACGACCACGTCCACGGCGTGCTCGCGCATCAGGGCGAGCTCCTCCTCCACCGTGAACGGCCCCCGCTCGAGGACGGCGGTGGTGCGCTCGGGCAGCGGCGGCTCCGGCGGGTCGACCGAGCGGACCAGCACCTCCTGGGTCAGCCCCGCGAAGGCGCCCAGGCCGGTGCGGCCGGTGGTGAGGAAGACGTGCGCGAAGCCGGCCACCGCCTCGGCGGCCGCCTCGAGCGAGTTCACCCACCGCCAGTCGTCCCCCGGCTGCGCGCGCCAGCCCGGCCGCTGCAGCCGGAGCACCGGCGTCCCGGTGGCCCTGCCCGCCTGCGCCGCGTGCGCGGTCATCGCGGCGGCGAACGGGTGCGTCGCGTCGACGACCGCCCGCACCGGGTCGGTCCGGAGCCAGTCGGCCAGCCCCTCCGCGCCGCCGAACCCGCCGATCCGCACCTCCCCCGGCGGCAGCACCGGGTGCGCCGTCCGGCCGGCCAGCGAGCTGAGGACGTCGACCCCCGCGGCGGTGAGCGCCTCGGCCAGCCGCCGGGCCTCCCCCGTGCCCCCCAGGAGCAGCACCTTCTCGGTCATGCCGGCCTCCCAGGCAGACTTCTCCCGTGACGGGCGGGCTGCGGTACGGGTGGACGACGGGCGCGTGCGCGACCGCCGCCGCCACCGCCGCGTACACCGCGCTGCTCACCGGCGAGTTCCCGGACCCGGTGCCGATCGACCTGCCGCGCGACAAGCACCCGTCGTTCGCGCTGGCCCGCGAGTTCCTGGGCGAGGGCACGGCCACCGCCGGCATCGTCAAGGACGCCGGCGACGACCCCGACGTCACCCACGGCGCGCTGGTGTCGGTGACCGTGACCCACGGCGCCCCGGGCAGCGGGGTGACGTTCCGCGCCGGGGAAGGCGTGGGCACGGTGACCAAGCCCGGGCTGCCGCTGGCCGTCGGGGAGCCGGCGATCAACCCGATGCCGCGGAGGTTCATCACCGAGCACGTGGCCGCGGTCGCCGCGCGGCACGGCGGCACGGGCGACGTCGTCGTCACCGTGTCGGTCGAGAACGGCGAGGAGCTCGCGCGCAAGACCTGGAACCCGCGGCTGGGCATCCTCGGCGGGCTGTCGATCCTCGGCACGACCGGCGTCGTCGTCCCCTACTCGTGCTCGTCGTGGATCGACTCGATCCGCCGCGGCATCGACGTCGCCCGCGCCGCCGGGCACACGCACGTCGCCGGGTGCACCGGGTCGACGTCGGAGCGCGTCGTCACCGAGCTGTACGGCCTGCCCGAGGACGCGCTGCTCGACATGGGCGACTTCGCCGGGGCGGTGCTGAAGTACCTGCGCCGGCATCCGGTGCCGCGGCTGACTGTCGCGGGCGGCATCGGCAAGCTGGCCAAGCTCGCCGACGGCCACCTCGACCTGCACTCCGGCCGCTCGCAGGTGTCCTTCGACTCGCTGGCGTCGCGGGTGCGCTCGGCCGGGGGCGCGGCCGAGCTGGTCGAGGGCGTGCGGACGGCGAACACCGCGCTCGACGCCCTGCAGCAGTGCACCGCGGCCGGCCTGCCCCTGGGCGACCTGGTGGCCACCGGCGCCCGCGAGACGGCGCTGGGCGTGCTGCGCGGCGCGCCGGTCGAGGTCGACGTCGTGGTCATCGACCGGGTGGGCGCCGTCGTCGGCCGCGCCTGAGTGGAGTCGCAGGAGCGCGGAAACCGTCATCGAGCCACTCCGCTACCGCGCGCGCGTGGTCGAGTAGAGGTGGCTGTCGGGGAACTGCGCGGCGGTCAGCACCGGGCCGACGATCACCACCGCTGTCCGCCGCACGCCGGCCTCCTGCACCTGTCCCGCGATGTCGGCGAGGGTGCCGCGCAGGACCAGCTCGTCGTCCCGGCTGGCCTTCGCCACCACCGCGACCGGGCAGTCGTCCCCGTAGTGGGCGGCCAGCTCCGGGGCCAGCTCGTCGAGCCGCTGCACCGCCAGGTGCAGCACCAGCGTCGCGCCGGTCGCGGCGTAGGCGGCCAGCGACTCCCCGGCCGGCATCGGCGTCGAGCGCGCCGACGTCCGGGTGAGGACGACGGTCTGCCCCACGCCGGGCACGGTCAGCTCGCGCTTGAGCGAGGCCGCCGCCGCCGCGAACGCGGGCACCCCCGGGACGACGTCGTAGGGCACGCCGGCGGCGTCCAGCCGGCGCATCTGCTCGGCCATCGCGCTGTAGACCGACGGATCCCCGGAGTGCAGCCGGGCGACGTCGAGGCCGGCCTCGTGCGCGGCGACCAGCTCGGCGGTGATCCGGTCGAGGTCCAGGTCGGCGGTGTCGACCAGGCGGGCGCCGGCCGGCGCGGTGTCGAGCAGCTCGCGGGGCACCAGCGCGCCGGCGTAGAGGCAGACCGGGGCGGCGGCGATGATCCGCGCCGCGCGGACCGTGATCAGGTCCGCCGCCCCCGGCCCCGCCCCGATGAAGTGGACGGTCACGGCGCCGCCACCCCCGTGCGCTTTCTCGCGATTAAGCACGCGCACTTGGGCGCGATGAAGTCCCCGCTCACCGGGTGACCGACCAGATGGTCACCGGCATCGCGGGCTTCCAGCCGGTGAAGCCGCCGATCGGCTCGGCGCGCTGCACCGCGACCCGCACCAGCTCGCCGCCGACGCGCGCGTGCCACGCGCCGAGCACCGCCTCGCTCTCCACGGTGACCGCGTTGGCGACCAGCCGGCCCCCCACCGGCAGCGCGTCCCAGCAGGCGTCCAGCAGCAGCGGCGTCGTCAGGCCGCCACCGACGAAGACGGCGTCGGGCGCCGGCAGCCGGGGCAGGACGTCGGGCGCGTGCCCGTGCACCACCCGCAGGTACGGCACGCCGAGCCGCGAGGCGTTGCGCACGATCCGCTCCGCCCGCTCCGCCGACGCCTCGACCGCGACGGCGCGGCAGGTCGGGTGCGCCCGCATCCACTCGATGCCGATCGAGCCCGCGCCCGCACCGACGTCCCACAGCAGCTGCCCCGGCACCGCCGCCAGCCGGGCGAGGGTGATCGCGCGGACCTCGGACTTGGTCAGCTGCCCGTCGGACTCGTAGGCGCCGTCCGGCAGCCCCGGCGTGGTCGGCAGCGGCATCGTGCCGCGCTCGGCGCGGCACTCGACCGCGGTCACCACCAGGGACGGCGCCGGCTGCGACCAGCCGGCCGCGGTGCCGGTCCGCACCTCCTCGTCCGGGCCGCCCAGCCCGCCGAGCACCGTGAGCACGCTCTGCCCGTAGCCGCGGGCGGCCAGCAGCGCGGCCACCTGGGCCGGGGTCCCGCCGTCCGAACCGAGGATCAGCAGCCGGCGGCCGGGCTGCACGTGCGGGTGCAGCAGCTCCAGCGGCCGGCCGACCAGGCTGACCACGTCCGTGTCCTCCACCGCCCAGCCGAGCCGGGCGCAGGCCAGCGACACCGACGACGGCGCCGGCAGCACCCGCACCCGCTCGTGCCCGAGCAGCCGGGTCAGCGTCGTGCCGATCCCGGAGAGCATCGGATCGCCGCTGGCCAGGACGACGACGGCGCGGTCGGCGTGGGCGTCGAACAGCCCGGGCAGCGCCTCGCTCATCGGCGAGGGCCACGGCACCCGCTCCGCGGACACCGACGGCGGGACCATGTCGAGCTGGCGGGTGCTGCCCATGAGCACCTCGGCCCGCTCCACCTCGGCGCGGGAGGCCGGCGACAGCCCGTCCCAGCCGTCGGCGCCGATGCCGACCACGACGACCGGCGTCCGGGAGACCGGGGTCTGCAGCAGCTCGCTCACGCCGGCAGCTCCCCCTCCGGCCCGGCCGCCTCGGCCAGCAGCTGCTCCCGCTGCGCCTCGGGCAGCCGGTCGACGTAGACGGTGCCCTCGAGGTGGTCCACCTCGTGCTGCAGGCAGCGCGCGGCCATCCCGGTGGCCTCGATGGTCACCGGCTGCCCCGACACGTCGACGCCGTCCACCCGGGCCCGGAAGGCGCGCGCCATCTCCGCGTACGGACCGGGCACCGACAGGCAACCCTCCTCGGTGACCTCCTCGGCGGGCTCGTCGCCGACCTGGCCCGGCAGGGTCAGCACGGGGTTGACGACGTAGCCGACGACGTCCTTGCCCTCGGCGTCCGGGCAGTCAATGACGAAGATCCGCGCGTCGACGCCGATCTGGTTGGCGGCCAGCCCCACCCCGTCGGCGGCGTGCATGCTCGCGAACATGTCCAGCACCAGCCGGCGCAGGTCGCGGTCGAAGTCGGTGACGGGCGCGCACGGCCGGTGCAGGACCGGATCGCTGCCGTAGGTCACGATCGGCCGGGCGGTGCCGTCGTAACGGCCGGGCAGGCGCATGTCCGCAGATCCTAGGGACGGCGCACCGGAGGGAGGTCGGCACGATGTCGACCGTGCGCTCCTCCACCGCGGCCGGGCTGGCCCTCGGCGCCGCCGCCGACCTGCTGCTCGCCGACCCCCGGCGCGGCCACCCGGTCGCCGGCTTCGGCACCGTGGCCGCCGTGCTGGAACGCCGGGTCTGGCGCGACTCCCGGGCGGCCGGCGCCGCCTACGCGGGCGGGCTGGTCACCGGCGCCGCCGTCCTCGGGCTCGCCCTCGACCGGGCCACCCGCCGCCGGCCGGCCGCGCGACTGCTCGTCACGGCCGCCGCCACGTGGACCGTGCTCGGCGGCACCTCCCTGGGCCGGGCGGCCGGCACCCTGCAGCGGCACCTGGCCGACGGCGACCTGGCCGCCGCCCGCGCGGCGCTGCCCACCCTCGCCGGCCGCGACCCCCGCGGGCTGGGCGAGGCGGAGCTGGCCCGCGCGACCATCGAGTCGGTCGCCGAGAACACCGCCGACGCCGCGGTCGGCCCGCTGGTCTGGGGCGCCGTCGCGGGGCTGCCGGGGCTGCTCGCCTACCGGGCGGCCAACACGCTCGACGCGATGGTCGGCCACCGCTCCCCGCGCTACGCGCGCTTCGGCTGGGCGGCAGCCCGCACGGACGACGTCCTCGGCTGGCTGCCCGCCCGGCTCACCGCCGCGCTCACCGTGCTCTGCGCTCCGCTGGCCGGCGGCTCGGCGGCCGGGGCGCTGCGCACCTGGCTGCGGGACGGCGCCGCGCATCCCAGCCCCAACGCCGGACGGTGCGAGGCAGCGACGGCCGGGGCGCTCGGCGTGCGGCTGGGCGGCCGCAACGTGTACGGCAGCCGCGTCGAGGAGCGCCCGGTGCTCGGCCGCGGGCGGGCGCCGGCGGCCGGCGACATCGGCCGCGCCGTCCGGCTCTCCCGCGCCGTGTGGGTGGTCGCGGCGGCGGTCGCCGCGGGGGCCGCTGCGATGCGCGGGAGCGCAGCGGAGCGCTGACTCGACGTAATCGGACGGTGACGGCTCGCTCGGACGGGCCGGAGTGCAATGTCCCGTTCCGTCCTGCCGTGCGCAACGGCGGGGGTGGACGTACGGTCCTCTCCATCGGAGCGACCGGCCCCGCGCGGGCCGGTGGATGCGCGATGTCGAAGCAACGGCAGCGAGCTCCCGTCGCCCAGGGCCGGCGCGCCTCTGACCAGGAGTTTCCCATGGTTTCACCGGCTCCGCCCCGTTCACGCACCGCGCGTCGCCCGCGTTCGGGCCTGTCCGGTATGACGGCCGCGCCGCCCCGGCCGGACGCCGTCCCCGCAGACCGCTCCGGACTGACCGGCCGGTACCGATTCGACACCCACACGAGGGCCTGGTGGTGGTCGCCGGAGATGTACGACCTGTTCGGGCTGTCCCCCGACGGCACGCACCCGTGCACCGAGCTGCTGCTGCAGTTCCAGCACCGCGAGGACCGCGCGCGCATGATCGCGGCGATCGACCGTGCGATCACCGGCCGGCCGTTCGCGCTCGAGACCCGCGTGCTCCGCTCCGACGGCACGCTGCGCGTGATGGTGCTGCTCGGTGAGCCCCGGCCGGGTGCCGACGGATCGGTGTCCGCCGTCGAGGGGGTCTGCGTCGACATCACGGGCGGGCGGCTCGTCCACGACGACGACATGGTCACCGCCCTGCAGACCGAGGTGAGCCAGCTGCGCACCGCGATGGCCAGCCGGGCGACGATCGAGCAGGCCAAGGGCATCCTCATGCTGCTGACCAACTGCAGCGACCAGGTCGCCTTCGAGCTGCTCACGCACATGTCCAGCCACACGCACCGCAAGGTGCGCGACGTCGCGCAGTCCATCACCGAATCGGCCGCGGGGCGCGCGCCGCTGCCCGACGACGTCCGCGCGATCCTGCGGGACGCCTGCCCACCGGCGCCGCGGCTGCACTGACCTCCCGGCGCGCCGCGCGGCCGGCGGACGGGCCGCGCGGCGGCGTCCCCGCCTGCGCCGCGGACCGCCGTGGGAACGCCCCGGAGCGGTTCGAGAGAATGCGCGCGCCGGGCGTTCCGGGGAGCTGCCGCTCCCGGCCGGACACCGCCGGCCCGAGGAGGAGAAGCGCCGCGTGTTCTACATCCTGGCCCGGTTCGTCATCCGGCCCCTGATCTGGCTGCTGTTCCGGCCGCACGTGACCGGCCGTGAGCACGTGCCGCTGACCGGCCCCGTCATCTTCGCCAGCAACCACCTGTCGTTCATCGACAGCATCGCGATCCCGACGATCGCGCCGCGCAAGGTGCACTACCTGGCCAAGGCCGAGTACTTCACCGGGCACGGGATCTCGGGCTGGTTCTCCCGCACGATGTTCAGCGCGCTCGGGGCGCTGCCCGTCGAGCGGGAGACGCACCGGGCCGCGCAGGCGGCGCTGGACACCGCGCTCGGCGTGCTCAAGGACGGCGAGGGGTTCGGCATCTACCCGGAGGGCACGCGGTCCCGTGACGGCCGGCTGGCGCGGGGCAAGACCGGCGTCGCCTGGCTGGCGCTGACCGCCGACTGCCCCGTCGTCCCGGTTGCCGTCGCGGGGACGGACAAGGTGCAGCCGGTCGGCGCGCGGTGGCCGCGGCTGCACCGCATCTCGGTGACCTTCGGCGAGCCGCTGACCTTTCCCGAGCAGCACGGCCAGGCCGGCAACGGCCGCGCCCGCCGGGTGGTGACCGACCGGATCATGTACGCGATCGCCGACCTGTCGGGGCAGGAGAAGGCCGGGTGGGGCACCCCCGCAGCACCAGCCGCGTGACGCGCGGCACCTTCCCCGTGATCATCGGCGGATGGCTGCCACCGGTCGGCGCGTCGCCGGCCACTCGCCGATGATCGACTCCGGTGGTCGTGCCGTGCTGGTCGCCGGGACGACGTCGGACGCCGGCAAGTCGGTGGTGACGGCGGGCATCTGCCGGTGGCTGGTGCGCCAGGGCGTCTCGGTGGCGCCGTTCAAGGCGCAGAACATGAGCAACAACTCCATGGTCACGCCCGCCGGCGCGGAGATCGGCCGGGCGCAGGTCATGCAGGCCGCGGCGGCGCGGGTCGAGCCCGAGGCGGCGATGAACCCGGTGCTGCTCAAGCCGGGCGGCGAGAACTCCAGCCAGGTCGTCGTCCTCGGCCGGCCGGTCGCCGACGTGACCGCGCTGTCCTACCGGCCGATGAAGGCCGGTCTGCTGGCGACCGTCCTCGACTGCCTCGCCGACCTGCGCGCCCGCTTCGACGTCGTGATCTGCGAGGGCGCGGGCTCCCCCACCGAGATCAACCTGCGCGACGACGACATCGCCAACATGGGCCTGGCCACGGCCGCGCGGCTGCCGGTGCTCGTGGTGGGCGACATCGACCGCGGCGGGCTGTTCCCGGCGCTCTACGGCACGGTCGCGCTGATGCCGCCGGCCGACCAGCGGCTGGTGGCCGGGTTCCTGGTGAACAAGTTCCGCGGCGACGTCCGGCTGCTGTCCCCCGGGCTCGATGCGCTCGCCGGGCTGACCGGCCGGCCGACGCTCGGCGTCCTCCCGTGGGTGCCGGGCCTCGACCTGGACGTCGAGGACTCCCTCGGCGTCGGGGCGGCGGCGCGGCCCGCCGGGCCGCCTCACGGCGAGGAGGTGCTGCGGGTCTCGGTGGCCCGGCTGCCGAGGCTGTCGAACTTCACCGACCTCGACGCGCTGGCCGCCGAACCGGGGGTGCTGGTCCGCTACGCGACCCGCCCGGAGGAGCTGGCCGACGCCGACCTCGTCGTCCTCCCCGGCACCCGCTCCACCGTGGCCGACCTGGCCTGGCTGCGCTCGACCGGCCTCGCCGACGCGGTGGCGCGGCGGGCGGCGTCCGGCGCTCCCGTGCTCGGGATCTGCGGCGGGCACCAGATGCTGGCCCGCACGATCACCGACGACGTCGAGTCCCGCGCCGGCACGGTGCCCGGGCTGGGTCTGCTGCCGGCCGACGTGCGCTTCGCGCCGGTCAAGACCCTCGGCCGGCCCACCGGTGCCGCGTTCGGGGAGCCGGTGCACGGCTACGAGATCCACCACGGCGTCGTCACGGTCGACGACGGCGCGGAGCCGTTCCTCGACGGTGCCCGCGCGGGCGCGGTGTTCGGGACGACGTGGCACGGGGCGCTGGAGAACGACGACTTCCGCCGCGCGTTCCTCACCGAGGTCGCCGCGCTGACCGGGCGCCGGTTCGTGTCCGCCCCGGGCACCGACTTCGCCGCCGTCCGCGAGGCGCGGCTGGACGCCCTCGGCGACCTGATCGCCGAGCACGCCGACACCGATGCGCTCTGGCGGCTGATCGAGGACGGCGCCCCCGCCGACCTGCCGCTGCTCCCGCCCGGCGCCGGCCGCTAGACCGGAGGCGCGGCCAGCCGCTCGCGGACGTCGTCCGGCCACGGCACGGCCGCGCCCTCGGCCACGCACACGTAGGTGTTGCGGACGACGCAGCAGACCCGCTCGCCGACGCGCACGGTGAACCGCGCGGTGGCGCTGGTGCGGCCGACCTTCTCGGTCTCGGCGTCGACGGTCACCGTGTCGCCCCAGCGGGCCGAGGAGCTCCAGTCCAGCGTGCTGGCCTTGACCACCGGCTCGATCCGGCGCTCGGAGAGCTCGGCCCAGGTGAGCTGCTGCGACGTCCACCAGCCGTTCGAGGCCTCGTCGGCCCAGGTGAGGTAGTGCGCGTTGAAGACGATGCCCTGCTGGTCGCACTCGACGTAGCGGACCGGGGAGCTCCAGACGATCGGCACGGCGCGAAGCTACCGTCAGCCCATGGACGTCGATGTGCTCGCCGGCTACCGCACCCCTTCCCAGCTGGTGCGGGACAAGGTGATCGACCACGTCGACCAGCACTGCCGGGCGTTCATCGAGCTCTCGCCGTTCGCGACGCTGGCCACGGCGGACGCCGACGGCTGGCCCGACGTCTCACCCCGCGGCGGCGACCCGGGCTTCGTCAAGGTCCTCGACCCGCACCGGCTGGCGCTGCCCGACCGGCCCGGCAACAACCGGGTCGACAGCCTGCGCAACCTGGCCGCCAACCCGCGCGCGGCCCTGCTGTTCTTCGTGCCCGGCATCGAGGAGACGCTGCGGGTCTTCGGGACGGCGTCGCTCGTGCCGGCCGACGCCGACGTGGACCTGACGGAGTTCGGCCGGGCGCCGCGGTCGGTGCTGGTGCTCGACGTGCGCCGGGCCTTCTTCCAGTGCGCCAAGGCGGTCATGCGCTCGGGGCTGTGGGACCCGTCGCGGCAGGTG
The DNA here is from genome assembly GCF_059428245.1 of Geodermatophilus sp. SMS 5-13. NCBI lineage: Bacteria > Bacillati > Actinomycetota > Actinomycetes > Geodermatophilales > Geodermatophilaceae > Geodermatophilus > Geodermatophilus sp. SMS 5-13. The sequence continues at coordinate 381,037 of NZ_CP165729.1, read as the reverse complement.
CCGCGGTCGGCGTGGGCGCCGTTCGGCGAGGTGCTCAAGGACCACTGCCGGCTGACCACGCCGCTGCCCGACGACGCCACGATGCGTGCGGAGCTGGCCACGGAGCTGTGAGAACCGTCGCCGGGCTGCTCTACGGTGCGGCTCCATGGCGACGGATTTCCAGGTGGTCATCGACTGCGCCGCCCCGCACGAGCTCGCCGACTGGTGGGCCGAGGCGCTGGGCTGGACGGTCGAGGCGCAGGACGCGGCGTTCATCCGCCGGATGATCGAGGGCGGCCACGCGACCGAGGACCAGACGACGACGCACAAGGGCGCCCTGGTCTGGAAGGAGGGGGCGGCGATCAACTCGCCGGAGCCCGGGCGGCCGCGGGTGCTCTTCCAGCAGGTACCCGAGGGCAAGACGGTCAAGAACCGCATGCACCTGGACCTGCGCGTGGGCGCCGAGCACCGCGAGGCGGAGGTCGCCCGGCTGGTCGCCGCGGGCGCGACCGAGCTCTGGCGCGCCTCGCAGGGGCCGCACGAGTGGGCGACCCTCGCCGACCCGGAGGGCAACGAGTTCTGCATCTCGTGACGGCCCCCTGCAGGGTCCCGCCGCGGCCTGCGAGCGGTGGGGGCAGGGGGCCCTTCGCTAACTGGCGAGGAGATCCCGGGCCAGCTTGCGGTAGGCGACGGTGCGCTCGGTCATGAGCCGCACGCGTTCCCGCTGGGTGCGCCGCTCGCTGCCCAGGTAGCGCGCGTCCTCCACGAGCTGGAAGGCGGCGAGGACGCTCGCCTTCACCTCGCGGGTCCGCGGGGCGGCCGGTCGCACCGGTTCGGCCGAGTTCATGGAGCCCCCCTCTCCCGGGGAGCCGCGTCAAGACCACCCCGTGACTAGATGGTGCCCTCGTATCGGCAACTCCAAAACATGTCGTGACCATTTGGTACCTCAGTGTCACGTGAGTCTCGTGGGACGTGTCCGTACGGTGGGGCCATGGCGCGCGCGGGCTTCGGAGAGCGGCTCGGCCGGCTGGTGCGCAGCCTGGTGCGCCCGTCCGCCGGGGGGGCACGCCCGGTCCGCTCGGTCGAGCGCGGCCCGGCGACCGGGGACCGGATGGGCTACAGCCCGCGGGCCGACGGCGCTCCCGATCCCGGCGAGGTGGTCTGGGCGTGGGTGCCGTTCGACGAGGGCGACGGCCGCGGCAAGGACCGCCCGGTGCTCGTCATCGGCCGGCGCGGTGCCGACCTGCTCGCGCTCATGCTCACCAGCAAGGACCACGACCGGGACGCCGCCGACGAGGCCCGCTTCGGCCGCTACTGGACCGACATCGGCCGCGGCCCGTGGGATTCCCGCGGCCGGCCCAGCGAGGTGCGCCTGGACCGGTTGATCGTGCTGGACCCCGCCGGCGTCCGCCGGGAGGGCGCGGCGCTCGACCGGGTCCGCTTCGACCAGGTCGTCGCGGAGGCCCGGCGCGTCCAGGGCTGGTGACCGGCCTCACCACCCTTTCGCAGGCTCAGCGCCGGCCCCGGGACGGGGCCGTCAGAACGCGACCTGCCGGGCCAGCAGGCCGGTGCCGGTCCCGCGGCCGGCGACGACGCGGCAGAACTCGACGGCGTCCAGCTCGAGCTCGGGCCCGCCCGTCCCGGCGGACCACTCCCCGCCGGCCGGCCCGGTCAGCCGCAGGCGGTGGGGCTGCCCGTGCCGGGCGGCCCATTCGGCGACGACGCCGGCGACGATCCGCCCGTCGTGCTCGGCGGTGAGGTGCGGCTCCCGCCCGACGGCCCGGGCGATGTCGATGCGGTGCATCCAGGGGTCACGGGTGAGGACGACCCCGACGAGGAAGCCGAGCGTCCACCGCTCCCGCCGGCCGCCGACCACCTGCTTCTCCGGCAGCGGCAGCCGGCCGGCCCGGGCGAGCCGCCACCGCCCGCGCAGCGCCCGGGGAGCGAGCTCGGCGAACCGGCGCACGAGCTCCTCGGGGCTGTGCGCGGCCTCCTCGCGCACCTGGACCGCCGTCAGCGCGTCGACGCCACCACCCGCCCGCACGGCCGCGAGGTTCTGCCGGACGAGCCCCCGCAGGGTCGAGACCATCGCCAGCTCGCCCACGAGGTGGCCGGCCACGGCCCGCACGTCCCAGGCCGCGCAGTCGGTGGCTCTCGTCCAGTCCGCCGGCTCCAGCGCCCTGAGCTGGGCGAGGAAGCGGTCGTACTCCTCCGCGGCCAGGCGGTGGACGCGAGCCCGGTCGGGCGCGGGGAGGGTCAGGGTGGGAGGAGCGCTCATCGGTCGTGCCTCTCAGGAGGGCGCCCGTAGTGGGCCAGCCACATGGCGACCACGTCGGGCAGCGTGCGCGTGAAGGAACCGGTCTCGAACGGCTCGCCGGGTGCGTTGGCCAGCTGCTGGGTGATCACCCCGGTGGTGACCGCGGTGTAGGTCCGGAAGGCCAGGTCGAGGTCGGTGTCGGCCCGGAGCACCCCTCGGTCGCGCAGCCCGGCCATGCGGGCCCGACCCCACCCCGTCAGCTCGACGGCCGGCGCGTAGGCCTGCTCCGAGGGCGCGAATCCGGGCACCGGCCGCCAGAACATCAGCGGCGCGTAGGCCGGGTGCTCCACGGCCCAGCGGACGAACGCCGCGGCGTACGCGTGGGCCTCGGCCACCGGATCGGTCCCGTCGAAGCCGTCGGCCACGTTTCGCACGGCGTCGCCGAGCAGCCGCCAGCCGCGCTCGAACAGCACGTCGTAGAGGGCGTTCTTGCCGTCGAAGTAGACGTAGAGGGAGGGCGGCCGGATGCCCATCCGGCGGGCGACCTCGCCGAGCGTCAGGCCGGCGACGCCCTGGTCGGCCATCACCTCGACGGCGACGTCGAGCACCTGCTCGATCGTCTGCTGCCGCCGGTGGTGCCGGCGGTCGAGGTGGGCCGGTTGGACCATGCGCGGCAGTGTTCTCCTAAGGGTATTAGGAAGTCAATACGGTCATAGGTAATCGGTCGCGCGCCGGGACGGCGATCGGGCAGGATGGGCCGCGATGAACGCCGTCGACGTCTTCTGGGCCCTGCACTCCGACCTGCCGCGCGAGGGTGTCGGCTCGGACCCGACCACCCGCGCGCTGCTCGACCTGGCCCGGCCGCTGCCCGGCCGTCGCGCCCTGGACATCGCGTGCGGCCCGGGCCGCTCCGCGCTGGTGCTGGCCGAGGAGGGCCTGCGGGTCACCGCCGTCGACACCCACGAGCCGTTCCTCGACCGGCTCCGGGCCGCGGCCGCCGAGCGGAACCTGCCGATCACCGTCGAGCGCGTGTCGATGCGCGAGCTGCCGTACGCCGACGGCTCGTTCGACCTGCTGTGGTGCGAGGGCGCCGCCTACCTCATGGGCGTCGACGCGGCGCTGGCGGACTGGCGCCGGCTGCTCGCGCCCGGCGGGGCACTGGTGCTCACCGAGGTCGGCTGGACGACGCCGGCGCCGTCCCCCGAGGCGCGCGCGTTCTGGGCCGCCTACCCGGCGATGCGCGACGCGGCGGCCACCGCCGCCGCGGCCGAGGCGGCCGGCTACGAGGTGGTGGCCACCCGGCTGCTCCCGGACTCCGACTGGGAGGACGAGTACTACGGCCCGCTGGCCGCCCGCATCGACGCCTGGCCGGAGCCGGATCCCGAGACGGCCGCGGCGCTGGCGCGGAACCGGGCGGAGATCGACCTGCGCCGGGAACACCCGGGCGACTACGGCTACACCGGCTACGTGCTCCGGCGGGCGGGCTAGTTACGGCGCAGGTGGTAGACGCCGGTCTGCTCGGTCAGCGACTCGAGGTCGTACCGGTGCACCACCTTCGGGCCGCCGTGCAGGTGGACGTGGGTGATGGTCGGCAGGGGCTCGCCGTGCCGCGCCGCACGGATCTCCACGCGCCCGTCCAGCGGACCGCCGACGAAGAGCAGGACGGCGTCGTCGACGCCGACCTCGTCGGTTTCCCCTGCGTGCTCGGACAGCGCGGCCTCCTCCGAAACGGACCCGGACCAGCCAGCGTAGGCGCGTCACGCACCGCGGTCACGCGGATGCGGCGGTCCGCTACGCGTGCTTCCCGCCACGCAGCAGCCACCGGGCCAGCAGCGGCGCGGACAGCAGCATCACGTAGAGCCGCAGCACCTGGACGGCGAGCACGAAGGTGGCGTCGGCGCCGCTGTCGCTCGCCGTGGCGAGGACGGCGAACAGGCCACCCGGCGTCGTCGCCAGGTAGGCGTCGAGCTGCCCCACCCCCGCGGCGGGCGCGAGCACCGCGCCCAGCCCGGCGCACGCCGCGATCAGCCCGGCGATGATCGCCAGCGCGAGCGGCAGCGCCCGCCCGACCGTGCGCAGGCTCTCCCGGGTGAAGCTGACCCCCACCTGCAGGCCGATGACGAGGAACGCCGCATTCGCCACCAGGTCCGGCACCTCGGCGCCGCGGGAGAGGCCGGAGAGGTCCGCCACGGCGGCCACCAGCATCGGGCCGAGCAGCGCACCGACCGGGATCCGCGCGAGCCGGCCCAGGACGATGCCCACCCCGGCGCAGACGACGGTGAACAGCAGCCCGGCCGGCCAGCCGGGCCCGGCACCGGCGGCGGCCCCCTCGCCGAAGCCGGGCCTGGCGCCGTAGACCGCCGTCGCGGCCACCGGCATCAGGACGACGATGAGCAGCACCCGCAGGTACTGCAGGACGGCGACCATCCGCTGGTCGGCGCCCAGGTCGCGGGCCATCGCGGTGATCCCGGAGGCGCCGCCGGCGATCATGCTGAACGCGCCGGTCACCGGGCTGATCCCGCGCTGCAGCCGCAGCAGCTGCCCCGCGGCGACGCTGAGCAGGAGCGTCCCGACGGTCACCAGCAGGACCGGCAGCCAGTGCTCGCCGATCTCGGCCAGCGTGTCCAGGCGGACGAGCGCGCCGATGGTCACGCCGACCACCGCCTGCGCCCCGGTCATCGCCGGCCGCGGCACCTCGAGCCGGCCGGGGACGGCGAGCGCGCGCACCAGCCCGGCGAGCAGGCCACCGAAGAGGGCGGCCGACGGCACGTGCAGCAGGGACAGCAGCAGGCCTGCGAGCGCGCCGCCCGCGACGACGGCGGCCGCGTCGAGCAGCCGCCGTCCGTCCGTCACGCCGTCACTGTCCTCCTGCGACCGGCGTCACCCGCCGGTGATCCGGCGCAGCTCGGCCACGTGCGCGGCGAACGCCGTCCGCCCGGCCCTGGTCAGCACCAGGCTGGTGCGCTGGCGCGAGGCGATCGTCGCCTTGCGGACCTCGACGTAGCCGGCGTCCTCCAGCTGCTTGACGTGCTTGGAGAGCACCGAGTCGCTCACGCCCACGGCGTCCCGGACGGCGGCGAACTCCATCGTGTCGACGGCGGCGAGCAGGCCGCAGATCTGCAGCCGCGGCGGCGCGTGGACGACCGCGTCGAACCGCGGCTCGACGGCTGTCACAGCCCCTCGCGCAGCTCGGCGACGTAGATCCGGGAGAACCACCGGCTGATCAGCGCGATGCCCACTCCGAGGACGGCGCCGCCCACGACCATCGCCCCGTGCCACCCCAGCCCGTACTCGGCGCCGGCGGCCAGCGCCAGGACGACGCCGTAGAGCACGAACCACAGGTAGACCAGCTTGCGGGTGCGGCCCGGGCGCAGCCCGCTGACCCAGAAGCCGGTGATCCGCTCGTAGACCTTCCGCAGGCCGAACAGGCCCGCGAAGAAGAACGGCAGCACCGCGACGGTCACCCATGGATAGCCGAAGGAGTACGACGCGAGGAAGGCGAAGACCAGCAGCCCCAGGGCTGCGTCGTACCACCACGGCTGCATCGCGCGGTCGGCGATCGCGGCGCGGTCGGCCCGCAGGGCCTCGAGCTGGGCGACCGCGGCGGCGACGTCGTCTCTTTCCATAGCGGAAAGTGTGGCTATCGCTTTCCGTTCCGTCAAGTGACGGGGGCTGTCGGTGCGGCGAGGGCTCGTGGTCGAATGTGGCCGAACTGCGACGGCAGTGGAGGAAGCCGGTGGAACTCCGGCGCGGTCCCGCCACTGTGAGCCGGCCCCGCGCCGGTCAGCCAGGAACTCCCGCCGTCGCCTCCTGCCACCTCCGGGCGCGGACACCCGGGGAGAGGATGCGTGGTCGCACTTGATCTTTCCCTTCGGCGCCGTCGTCGGCATGGACGACATGCGGCTGGCGCTCCTGCTCAACGCCGTCTCCCCCGCTGTCGGCGGCGTGCTCGTCCGCGGCGAGAAGGGGACGGCGAAGTCGACGACGGTGCGCGCGCTGGCCGCCGTCCTGCCCCCGGTGGCCGTCGTCCCCGGGTGCCGCTTCGCCTGCGACCCGGCCGCGCCGGACCCCGCCTGCCCCGACGGCCCGCACGACGCCGGCGTGCCGGGGCCGACCCGGCCGGCCCGGCTGGTGGAGCTGCCGGTGGGCGCGTCGGAGGACCGCGTCGTCGGCTCGCTGGACCTCGAGCGGGCGCTGACCGAGGGGGTCAAGGCGTTCGAGCCGGGCCTGCTGGCCGCGGCGCACCGCGGCGTCCTCTACGTCGACGAGGTCAACCTGCTGCACGACCACCTGGTCGACCTGCTGCTCGACGCCGCCGCGCTGGGCACCGCCTACGTCGAGCGCGAGGGCGTCTCGGTCCGGCACGCCGCGCGGTTCCTGCTGGTCGGGACGATGAACCCGGAGGAGGGCGAGCTGCGCCCGCAGCTGCTCGACCGGTTCGGCCTGACCGTCGAGGTGGCCGCACCGCGGGACCCCGACGTCCGCGCCGAGGTGGTGCGCCGCCGGTTCGCCCACGACGCCGACCCCGCCGGGTTCGCCGCCGCCTGGGCGGCCGAGGAGGCGGCGCTGGCCGCGCGGATCGCCGAGGCCCGCGCCCGCCTGCCGCACGTCGTCCTCTCCGACGACGCGCTGCGGCAGGTGACCGCCGTGTGCGCCGCGTTCGACGTCGACGGGCTGCGCGCCGACCTGGTGACCGCCCGCGCGGCGATCGCGCACGCGGCGTGGTCCGGCCGCGACGCGGTGACCGAGGACGACGTCCGGGTGGCCGCCCGCCTGGCGCTGCCGCACCGGCGCCGGCGCAACCCCTTCGACGCCCCCGGTCTCGACGAGGACACCCTCGACCAGGCGCTCGAGGACTCCCGCCCCGAGGAGCCGGAACCGCCGGACGACGACGGTCCGGACGGCGACGCCCCGCCCCCACCCCCCGATGGAGTCGGAGAAGCGCAGGAACCGTCACCCAGCGACTCCGCTGAGCCGGCTCCGAACGCTCCCGCACCCGACCGCGCTGCCGTCGCCCCGGGCGAGCCCTTCCGCGCCCGCCGGCTCGAGGTGCCCGGCATCGGCGCGGGCGCGGCGGGCCGGCGGTCGAAGTCCCGCTCGGAGCGCGGCCGGGTCGTGGGGTCGCAGCGCCCCATCGGCACGGTCACGCGGCTGCACCTGACCGACACCGTCCGCGCCGCCGCGCCGCACCAGGTGGCCCGCGGCCGCAGCGGCCCGGGGCTGCGGATCCGGCGCGAGGACCTGCGGCAGGCCGCGCTGGAGGGCCGCGAGGGAAATCTCGTGCTGTTCGTCGTGGACGCGAGCGGGTCGATGGGGTCACGATCCCGCATGGCCGCGGTCAAGGGCGCCGTCCTGTCGCTGCTGCTGGACGCCTACCAGCGGCGCGACAAGGTCGGGCTGATCACCTTCCGCGGCGCCGGCGCCGAGCTCGCGCTGCCGCCGACCTGGTCGGTGGAGGCGGCGGCCGCGCGGCTGGCCGAGCTGCCCACCGGGGGCAAGACCCCGCTGGCCGCCGGGCTGCTGCGGGCGCACGAGACGCTGCGCGTCGAGCGGGTGCGCGATCCGCAGCGCCGTCCGCTGCTGGTCGTGGTCACCGACGGCCGGGCCACCGGCGCCCGCGGCGGCAGCCACCTGGCCGACGCGCACGCCGCCGCCGGGCTGCTGGCGGCGGCCGGCACCGCGGCCGTCGTCGTCGACTGCGAGTCCGGACCGGTCCGGCTGGGGCTGGCCGGCACGCTCGGCACCGCCCTCGGCGCGCCGACGCTGCGGCTCGAGGAGCTGGCGGCCGACGCGCTCGCGGCCACGGTGCGCACCGCGCGAAGGGCGGCATGAGCATGCCGAAGGGACAGGTGGCCGTCGTCCCGGACGACGGGCTCTCCACGCGGCAGCGGCGCAACCGGCCGCTCCTCGCCGTCCACACGGGCGAGATGAAGGGCAAGTCCACCGCTGCCTTCGGCATGGCGATGCGCGCGTGGAACCAGGGCTGGCCGATCGCGGTCTACCAGTTCGTCAAGAGCGCGAAGTGGAAGGTGGGCGAGGAGAACGCGCTCACCGCGCTGGGCCGGCTGCACGAGCAGACCGGCGAGGGCGGTCCGGTCGTGTGGCACAAGATGGGCAGCGGCTGGAGCTGGTCGCGCCGGCAGGGCACCGAGGTCGACCACGCCGCCGACGCCGCCGAGGGCTGGGCGCAGATCCGCCGCGACCTCGCCGCCGAGACGCACCGCTTCTACGTGCTCGACGAGTTCACCTACCCGATGAAGTGGGGCTGGGTGGACGTCGACGAGGTGGTTGCGACGCTGCGCGAGCGCCCCGGCAACCAGCACGTCGTCATCACCGGCCGCGACGCGCACCCGAAGCTGGTCGAGGCCGCCGACCTCGTGGTCGAGATGACCAAGGTCAAGCACCCGATGGACGCCGGCCAGAAGGGCCAGCGGGGGATCGAGTGGTGACGACGACGCCGCGCCCGACGGCCGACTGCGCAGTTGTGGTCGTCCGCGGCGGCGTGCCGGGGCGTGTCGGCGGGCGCAACTGCTCACTCGGCCGGAGCGCGTCGTGAACGTGCCGCGGGTCGTCCTGGCCGCGCCGTCCTCCGGCGCCGGCAAGACGTCGATCGCGACGGGACTGGTCGCCGCGCTGACCGCCCGCGGGCTGACGGTGAGCCCGCACAAGGTCGGCCCCGACTACATCGACCCCGGCTACGCCGGCCTCGCCGCCGGCCGGCCCGGCCGCAACCTCGACCCCTGGCTGGTCGGCGAGGAGCGGATCGCGCCCCTGCTGCTGCACGGCGCCCGGGGGACCGACGTCGCGGTCGTCGAGGGCGTCATGGGCCTGTTCGACGGGGCCTCGCACCCGAGCGTCGAGCCCGGCTTCGCCTCCACCGCGCACGTGGCGCAGCTGCTGGGCGCGCCGGTCGTGCTGGTCGTCGACGCGGCGAGCCAGGCCCGCAGCGTGGCCGCGCTGGTGCACGGATTCGCCACCTTCGAGCCGGGCGTGCGGATCGGCGGGGTGATCCTCAACCGGGTCGGCAGCGACCGGCACGAGGCGATCCTGCGCGACGCACTGGACGCCGCCGGCGTTCCGGTGCTCGGCGCGGTCCGCCGGCTGGAGGCACTCGGCACGCCGTCCCGCCACCTCGGCCTGGTCCCCGCCGCCGAGCGCACCGCCGAGGCGGTGCAGACCGTCCGCGCGCTCGCCGAGGTCGTGGCCTCGTCGGTCGACCTGGACGGCGTCCTGCGGCTGGCCCGCTCCGCCCCGGACCTGACCGCCGCGCCGTGGGACCCGGCCGCCGAGGTGACCGCAACAGCCGCCCGCCCGCGGATCGCCGTCGCCGGCGGCGCCGCGTTCACCTTCGGCTACGCCGAGCACGCCGAGCTGCTGGCGGCTGCCGGCGCCGAGGTCGTGCCGGTCGACCCGCTCACCGACGAGGCGCTCCCCGAGGGCACCACCGGACTGGTGATCGGCGGCGGGTTCCCCGAGGTCTACGCCGCGCAGCTGTCGGCCAACGAGCCACTGCGCGCCGACGTCGCCGCGCTGGCCGCGCGGGGCGGCGCGATCGCCGCCGAGTGCGCCGGCCTGCTCTACCTGGCCCGCAGCCTGGACGGCGTCCCGATGTGCGGCGTCCTCGACGCCGATGCCGCGATGACGCCGCGGCTGACCCTCGGCTACCGCGCCGCCGTCGCCCCCGCCGACTCGGCGCTCGCGCCGGCCGGCGCGCGGGTGCGCGGCCACGAGTTCCACCGGACGGTGTGCACGCCCGGCGCCGGGACCACGCCCGCGTGGCAGTGGTCCGCCGCCGGCCCCGAGGGGTTCGTCGCCCGCGGTGTGCACGCCTCCTACCTGCACCTGCACTGGGCGGGAAGCCCGGCGGTCGCCGAGCGGTTCGTCGCGGCCTGCGCCGCGGTGGGGAAGGAGATCGAGCGTGCACATCGCTGAGGGATTCCTGCCGCCCGCGCACGCGCTGGGCTGGACGATCGCCGCCGCACCGTTCGTCGCGCACGGCGCGCGGGCCGTGGTCAAGGAGGTGCGCGAGCACCCCGAGTCGACGCTGCTGCTCGGCGCGGCCGGGGCGTTCACCTTCGTGCTCAGCGCGATCAAGCTGCCGTCGGTGACCGGCAGCTCGAGCCATCCCACCGGCACCGGTGTCGGCGCCGTCCTGTTCCGACCACCCGTGATGGCGCTGCTCGGCACGATCGTGCTGCTGTTCCAGGCGCTGCTGCTGGCGCACGGCGGCATCACGACCCTGGGCGCCAACGCGTTCTCCATGGCGATCGTCGGGCCGTGGGCCGGGTACGGCTCCTACCGCCTGGTCCGGCGGCTCGGGGGCGGCCTGCTGCCCGGCGTGTTCGTCGCCTGCCTCGTCGCCGACCTGGCCACCTACGTGACGACGGCGCTGCAGCTGGCCTGGGCGCACCCCGACGCCGCGACCGGCTTCCTCGGCGCCGCGGTGAAGTTCCTCGGCGTCTTCGCGATCACCCAGATCCCGCTGGCGATCGGCGAGGGGCTGCTCGGCGTCCTGCTGTTCCGGGTGCTGCTCACCAACGCCCGGCCCGACCTGGAACGCCTCGGCGTCGTCCCCGCCGAGCCGGAGGAGGTCCGGTGAACCGCCGCCGGCTGGTCACGGCCCTGCTGGTCCTGGGCATCGTGGCGCTGTTCGCCGTCCCCCTGGCGCTCGACCGCGGCCGCTCGGACTTCACCGGCACGGACAACCAGGCGACCACGGTCATCGAGCAGAACGACCCCGGCTACACCCCCTGGTTCTCCTCGATCTTCGCGCCGACGTCGCCGTCGGTGGAGTCGGGACTGTTCGCGGTGCAGGCGGCGCTCGGCGGCGGCGTGCTCGGCTACGTGCTCGGCCGGCTGCGCGGCCGGCGCAAGGCCGAGGAGCAGCTGGAGAAGCTGGAGAAGAAGGACGCCGGGCCGTGACCGGGCTGGCGATCGACGACGCCGCGTGGGCGAGCGCGTGGCGGCGCCGCTCCCCCGGCGACAAGCTGCTGCTCTGCCTCGGCCTGGTGATCTGCGCGCTCGTCCTGCCGGTGTGGCCGGGCAGCGCGCTGATCGGCGTGGCCGCCGTGGCGCTGGCGCTCGGCCCGGCCCGGGTGCCCGCCCGGACCTACCTGCGCGCGGTCCGGCTGCCGTTCGCCTTCGTCGCGATCGGCACGGTGACGACCGTCGTCCGGGTGGACGGCGACGGCATCGGCTGGGCGCCGGACGCCGCGGCGCAGGCCGGCTCGCTGGTCGGCCACTCGCTCGCCGGCGGCGCCGCGGTGATGCTGCTGGCCACCACGACGCCGATGTCGGACCTGCTGCCCGCGCTGCGCCGGCTGCGGGTGCCGTCGGCCGTGATCGAGGTGGCGAGCCTGGTCTACCGGCTGCTGTTCGTGCTGCTGGAGAGCCTGCGCACGATCCGCGAGGCCCAGACGATGCGGATGGGCTACTCGTCGGTGCGCCGCTCGTACCGGTCGTCCGGGGCGCTGGCCGCCGCCGTGCTGACCCGCTCCTGGGACCGCGCCCGCCGGCTGCAGGAGGGGCTGGCCGGCCGCGGGCTGGACACGGGGCTACAGGTCCTGCCCGAGGCGCTGCCGTCGTCGAGGGGGTTCCTCGCCGCGACGGCGCTGGGGCTCGGCGCCGTGGTCGGCCTGAGCGTGGTGATCGCATGAGTCACCGGACGCTCGCCGCGCACGGCCTGGTCGCCGGCTACGAGCGCGGCCGCCGCGTCCTGGACGGCGCCTCGCTGCACATCCCCGCCGGACGCCGGCTGGCCATCCTCGGCGCCAACGGCTCCGGGAAGACGACGCTGCTGCGCTGCCTGTCCGGCGCGCTGCAGCCGACCGCCGGCGCGGTCAGCGTCGACGACGTCCCGCTGGAGCGCTCCCGCCGCGGCCTGCGCGCCCACCGCCAGGAGGTGCAGCTGGTCCTGCAGGACCCCGACGACCAGCTGTTCTCCGCATCGGTGGCGCAGGACGTCTCGTTCGGCCCGCTCAACCTCGGCCTGCCCGAGGAGGAGGTGCGGGAGCGGGTCGCCGAGGCGCTGCGGCTGCTCGCCGTCGACCACCTCGCCGGCCGCCCGACGCACCAGCTCTCCTACGGCGAGCGCAAGCGGGTCGCGATCGCCGGGGCGGTCGCCATGCGCCCGTGCGTGCTGCTGCTCGACGAGCCGACCGCCGGCCTCGACCCGTCGGCGGTGGCCGAGGCCCTGGCCGCGCTGCGCCGGCTGCAGGAGGCCGAGTCGACCGTCGTCATGAGCACGCACGACGTCGACCTGGCGCTCGCCTGGGCCGACGAGGTCGCCGTCGTCGTCGACCGGCAGGTCGTCCAGGGTCCGCCGCAGGAACTCCTCGGGGACGACGACCTGCTCGCCCGCGCCCGGCTGGACCGCCCGTGGGCGCTGACCGTCGGCGCGCGGCTGCGCGCGCTGGGCCTGCTGCGCGAGGGCGCGCTCCCCCGCGACGCGGCCGGGCTGCTCGCCGCCCTGCCGGAGCGGCCCGGGGTGACCGCGTGATCACCGTGGGCGTGGGGGCGTCCTCCGGTGTCACGGCCGAGGAGGTGCTCGCGGCGATCGACGCCGTCCTGCCCGCCGGGCGGACCGATGTCCAGCTGTCGACCCTGACGAGGCGGGCCCTCGAGCCGGGGATCATCGGCGCCGCCGCCGCGCGGGACTGGCCGCTGTTCGGCCACGACGCCGACGAGCTGGCCGCCGTCGCCGTGCAGGACCCGTCGTCGCTCGTCGCCGAGGCCGTCGGCACCGCGTCCGTGGCCGAGGCCGCCGCCCGCCTGAGCGGCGGCCGCCTGATCGTCGGCAAGACCGTGGTCGGCCGGGTCACGGTGGCGGTGGCCGCCTCGTGAGCGAGCTTGCGAGCGAACCAGTGGGCGCAGCGACCTTCGGGCCCCGGCCGACGAGCGCCAGCGAGGAGGTTGGGATAGAGCTGCACCACCACGGGGACGACGAGCTGGCGCCCGGCCTGGTCGACCTCGCGGTGAACGTCCGCGCCGGGACGCCGCCGGACTGGCTGCGCGCGGTGCTGCACGAGGCCGTCGACGCGGCCGCCGCCTACCCCGACGCCCGCCCGGCGCGGGCCGCGGTCGCCGCCGCGCACGGCCGCGACCCGGCCGAGGTGCTGCTCACCGCCGGCGCGGCCGAGGCGTTCGTGCTGCTCGCGCGGGCGCTGGCGCCGCGGCGCGCGATCGTCGTCCACCCGTCGTTCACCGAGCCCGAGGCCGCGCTGCGGGCGGCCGGCCTCCCGGTGGAGCGGCTGCTGCTGGAGCCGCCGCACTATCGGCTGCGCGACGTCCCCGAGGACGCCGACCTCGTCGTGCTGGGCAACCCGACCAACCCCACGTCCGTGCTGCACCCGCACGACGACGTCGCCGCGCTGGCCCGCCCGGGCCGCGTGCTGCTGGTCGACGAGGCGTTCGCCGACACCGTGCCGGGCGAGCCCGAGTCGCTGGCCGCCCGCAGCGACCTGCCCGGCCTGCTGGTGGTCCGCAGCCTGACCAAGACGTGGGGCCTGGCGGGGCTGCGGGTCGGCTACGCGCTCGGGCCGGCGGAGCTGATCGCCGCGCTGGCCGCCCAGCAGCCGCACTGGCCGGTGTCCACGCCCGCACTGGCCGCGCTGGTCGCCTGCACGACGCCCGCCGCCCGCGCCGAGGCCGAGGCCGCCGCGGTCGAGCTGGAGAGCGCGCGGAAGTCGCTGCTCGCCGTCCTGCCCGAGGGCGCCCGGGTCGTCGGCGAGCCGCGCTCGTCGTTCGTCCTGCTCCGGGTGCCGGACGGCGCGCGGGTGCGGTCCGAGCTGCGCGACGCCGGCTGGGCGGTCCGCCGCGGCGACACCTTCCCCGGGCTCTCGGCCGACCACCTGCGGGTCGCCGTCCGGGACCCCGAGACCTCGCGCGCGTTCGCCGCGGCGCTCACTGCGATCCTTGACCCTGCCCGCCGCCCCGAGGAGTTCCGCTGAGCACGCTGCTGGACCAGACCATCGCCGCCGTCCGCCCCCGGGACGCCGCTGCCGAGCGGGCCGCCCGCGAGCGCCTCGGCCGGATGACCAAGCCGCCGGGCTCGCTCGGCGTGCTGGAGGACGTCGCCGCGCAGCTCGCCGGCATCGCGGGCGCGTGCCCGCCGCCGCTGCCGGAGCCCGCGACCGTCGCCGTGTTCGCCGGCGACCACGGCGTGCACGCCCAGGGCGTCACGCACTGGCCGCAGGAGGTGACCGCGCAGATGGTCGCCAACTTCGCGGCCGGCGGCGCGGTCGTGAACGCCTTCGCCGCCCAGCTGGGGGCCGAGGTCGTCGTCGTGGACGTGGGCGTGGCCGGCGTCCTCGACCCCGCGCCCGGACTGCTGGACCGCAAGGTGCGCCCGGGCACCGCCGACCTCGCGATCGGCCCGGCGATGACCCTCGACGAGGCGCGGCGGGCGGTCGAGGTCGGCATCGAGGTGGCGACGACGCTGGCCGCCGGCTCCGGCTGTCTGATCACCGGCGACATGGGGATCACGAACACGACCGCGTCGGCAGCACTGATCTGCGCGTTCGCCGGCGCGTCGCCGGCCGAGGCGACCGGCCGCGGCACCGGCGTCGACGACCCGACGCTGGCCCGCAAGGTCGACGTCGTGGCCCGGGCCGTGGCGCGGGTGCCCTCCCGGCCGGCCACCCCGGAGGAGGCACTGGCCGCGCTCGCCGAGGTGGGCGGCCTGGAGCACGCCGCGCTCGCCGGCTTCGTGCTGGGCGCGGCCGCGGCACGGACGCCGGTGCTGCTGGACGGCGTCATCGCGGGCTCCGCCGCCCTCGTCGCCGGCGTGCTCTGCCCCGCCGCGCTCGACCACGCGCTGGCCGGGCACACGTCGGCGGAGCCGGGGCACTCGATCGCGCTGCGGACCCTCGGCCTGCGCCCGCTGCTGGGCCTGGATCTGCGGCTGGGCGAGGGCACCGGCGCGCTGCTGGCCCTGCCGCTGGCGCAGAGCGCCGCCCGGGCGCTGCGCGACGTGGCCACCTTCGACTCGGCCGGCGTGACCGAGAAGAGCTGATGAACGCCACACCCGTCGACCCGGCGTCCGGCGTCGTCTACCCCGTCGGCCTGCGGCTGCTCGGCCGGCGCGTGGTCGTCGTCGGCGGCGGACAGGTCGCGCACCGCCGGGTCGCCGGGCTGCTGGAGGCGCGGGCGCTGGTCACCGTCGTCGCGCCCGACGTGACGCCGGCGCTGGAGGCGCTCGTCGCCCCCGGCTCGATGACCTGGGTGCGCCGGCGGTACGAGCCGGGCGACCTCGACGGCGCCTGGTACGCGGTCGCCGCGACGAACGACCCGGCGGTGAACGCCGCGGTCGCCGCGGAGGCCGAGGCGCTGCGGATCTTCTGCGCCCGCGCCGACGACCGGTCCGCGTCGTCGGTCTGGACGCCCGCGGTCGGGCGGCAGGGCGACCTCGTCGTCGGAGTGCACGGCGGCGGCGACCCGCAGCGAGCGGTCGGGGTCCGCGACGCCGTCGTCGCCGGGCTGACCGACGGGTCGATCGCCGACCGCGCCGGCCGGCCCGGGCCCGAGGGCGGGCCGGGCTCGGTGGTGCTGGTCGGCGGCGGCCCGGGCGATCCGGGCCTGATCACGGTGCGCGGGCAGCAGGCGGTGTCGCAGGCCGACGTCGTCCTGGCCGACCACCTGGCGCCGCAGTCGCTCCTGGCCTCCCTGCCCGCGGACGTCGAGGTCATCGACGCCTCGAAGCTGCCCCGCGGGCGCTCGATGGCGCAGGAGCAGATCAACGAGCTGCTGATCGAGCACGCGCGGGCCGGCAAGCGCGTGGTGCGGCTCAAGGGCGGCGACCCGTTCGTGTTCGGCCGCGGCATGGAGGAGCTCGAGGCCTGCGTGGCGGCGGGCATCCCGGTCGAGGTGGTGCCCGGCGTGACGTCGGCGATCGGCGTCCCCGGGCTGGCCGGCGTCCCGGTGACCCACCGCGGGCTCACCCACGAGTTCGTCGTCGTCTCGGGGCACGTGCCGCCGGGGCACCCGCAGTCGCTGGTCGACTGGCCGTCGCTGGGCCGGCTGCGCGGCACCCTCGTCGTCCTGATGGGCGTCGACACCGCGCCGTCGATCGCGGCGGCGCTGATGGAGCACGGGCGGGCGCCGGACACGCCGGTCGCCGTCGTCACCGACGGCTCCACGCCGACCCAGCGGGTGGTCCGCACGACGCTGGACCGGCTCGCCAAGACGATGGCCGAGGAGGGCGTCCGCCCGCCCGCGGTGTGGGTGGTCGGCGACGTGGTCGCGCTGGCCGGCGCCGCCCGTCACGTTCCCGCGGGAACGTCCGACGACACCGAGGACGAGGACTAGCTGTATCAGGCAGCCTTCGCCCTGTCGTTGGCTCGCCACCGGCCCCGTGACGGCCGAACCGCACCGATGCCACCGGATGTCGGATCGTGGTGGTCTCGGGGGCGCGCGACACCACCACGAGTCGACACCCGGTGGCGTCGGCAACCGAGTCCCGCCGCCCCCGTGCCCAAGCACGGGTTGCCGGTCGCGGTACTAGCTGTATCGAGATGCGCCTGAGTGCTGTCATCCGGTCCGGGAGGCAGCACTGAGGCGAATCTCGGTTCCGCAGCTCAGACGACGGTCGCGGTCGAACAGCGCGCCTCCCGCGGCCTGCGCGTACCCGAGGACGACCGGTCCGCCTTGTCAGATGTTGGCGCCGTCCGGCGGCGGGCCCTCGGGCAGCGGCGCGGCGAAGCCGACGCCCTCGGCAGTCGGCGCGTCCATGCCGACGGTGTACGCCGTCATCGACAGCGAGCCGTAGGCGTAGCCGTCGACCAGCACGTCGGCCGGCGTGCCGGTCGCCCCGGCCACCCCCGCGACGTAGAGCAGCGGGATGAAGTGGTCGGGCGTCGGCACGGCCAGGTCGTAGTCGCGGTGCCCGTCGAGCCGGCCCAGCTCGGTCGGGTCGGTGAGCATGACCTCCTTGGCCGACTGGTCGAACCGCTGCGCCCAGTCGAAACCGGCGTCCGGCAGCGCCCGCGAGACACCGCCGAGGTTGTGCACCACGTTGCCGCTGCCGATCACCAGCACGCCGTCCTCCCGCAGCGGCGCCAGGGCCGCCCCGAGCTGGAGGTGGTAGTCGGTGGACTTGAGCGCGTTGATCGACAGCTGCACGACCGGGATGTCGGCGTCCGGGAAGGCGTGCATCAGCACCGACCAGGTGCCGTGGTCGATGCCCCAGCTGTCCAGGTCGGCGCCCACCCACGTCGGGTGCACGATGTCGGCGACCTCCTCGTAGAGCGAGGGCAGCCCGGGCGGCTCGTAGCGGACGTCGAACAGCTCGCGCGGGAAGCCGAAGAAGTCGTGGATGGTCCGCGGCCGCGGCATCGCCGTCAGCGCCGTCGCGTGCACGAACCAGTGCGCGGAGATCACCAGGATCGCCCGCGGCCGGGGCACGCTCTCGCCGAAGGCGCGCCAGGCCTGCGTGTACCGGTTCTTCTCCAGCGCGTTCATCGGGTTGCCGTGGCCGAAGAACGCGGCAGGCATGACGGTCATCGGAGCTCTCCCCCTACCTCGGTGCACTCCGGTCCCGACGGATCATCACCCTCCGGTCGCCGATGCGCGAGACCCGGAAACGAAACTGTCCGGATCCGCCCGCGTCGCCCCCTGGGTCACCCCGCGTTGCTGACCGGCGGCACCCGGCGCAGCAGCGGCGACAGCCACCGCGCCCCGGGGCCGGCCGACGCCGCGACATCCCCGGGGTTGGACAGCGCGCACGTCCCCAGCGACAGGCAGCCGCAGCCGATGCACGAGTCCAGCCCGTCGCGCAGCTGCACCAGCGCGGCGATCTGCGCGTCCAGCCGGTCCCGCCACCCGCTCGAGAGGCGGGCCCAGTCGCGGGCCGTCGGCGGCCGCCCCTCCGGCAGCGTCGCCAGCGCGTCCCGGATCTCGGCCAGCGACAGCCCCACGTTCTGCGCGGCCCGCACGAACGCCAGCCGGCGCAGCACCGACCGGGGATAACGGCGCGCGCCGCCGCCGGTGCGGGTCGCGGCGATCAGCCCCTGCTCCTCGTAGTAGCGCAGCGCGGAGGCGGCGACGCCCGACCGCGCGGACACCTGCCCGATCGTCAGCTCCACCGACAACCCCTTGACCTCAAGTCGGCTTGAGGTTCCACGGTAACCCCATGACCTCCACCGCACTGCTCACCGGCGCCTCCCGCGGCCTCGGACGAGCGCTCGCCGCCGCGCTCGTCGACCGCGGCTGGCGGCTGGTCGTGGACGGCCGGGACGCCGACCGGCTCGCCGCCGCCGTCGCCGGCCTCCCGCGGCCCGGGCTCGTCACCGCGATCCCCGGCGACGTCGCCGACCCCGCCCATCGCACCGCCCTCGCCGAGGCCGCGGGCGGGACGCTGGACCTGCTGGTCAACAACGCCAGCGACCTCGGCCCGAGCCCGCTGCCACCCCTGGCGCGGCTGGCCCCCGACGACCTCGCGCGCGTCCTCGCCGTCAACACCGTCGCCCCGCTGGCGCTGACCCAGCTGGTCCTGCCCGCCCTCGGCCCCGGGAGCCGCGTCCTCAACGTCAGCTCGGACGCCGCCGTCGAGGCCTACGAGGGCTGGGGCGGCTACGGCGCCAGCAAGGCCGCGCTGGACCAGCTGTCCGCCGTCCTCGCGGTCGAGCACCCGCGCTTGCGGATCTACGCGGTCGACCCCGGCGACATGAACACCGACATGCACCAGGCGGCCGAACCGGGCGAGGACCTCAGCGGCCTGCCGTCCCCGGAATCCGTCGTCCCCGCCCTGCTCCGCCTCGTGGACGACGACCTGCCCAGTGGCCGCTACCGCGCCGCCGACCTCGCGCCCGTGGCAACCCGATGAGCGTCGCGTTCACGCTCCCCCGCGACGCCGAGGCGACCGCTCCCCCGGAGTGGACCGGCACGCCACGGGACGGCGTCCGGCTCATGGCGGTCCGGCCGCGCGGGATCAGCTCGCACCTGTTCCGCGACTTGCCCGAGCTGCTGGAGCCCGGCGACCTGGTCGTCGTGAACACCTCGGCGACCCTGCCAGCGCGCCTGGACGCCACGCGGGCCGACGGCGTCGCCGTCCCCCTGCACGTCGCCGGCACGCTGGACGACGGGCACTGGGTGGTCGAGGTGCGCCGCCCGGACAACGACGGGCCGGACCTGCGGGTCGAGCCCGGCGCGGTCCTCGCGCTGCCCGGCGGCGTCCGGCTGCACCTCCTCGAAGGTCACCCCGTTCCCGGGCACCCGTCCCGCCTGTGGCGCGCCGGCCCGGAACCGGCCGTCGGGGCCGTCGAGCTGCTGGAACGCCACGGGCAGCCGATCCGGTACGGCTACCTGACCGGCAGCTTCCCGCTGTCGGCCTACCAGACCGTCTACGCCGCCGAGCCCGGCAGCGCCGAGATGGCCAGCGCCGGCCGGCCGTTCAGCGAGGCGGTGCTGGTCCGGCTGATGGCGCGGGGCGTGCCCGTCGTCCCGCTCGTGCTGCACGCCGGCGTCTCCAGCCCGGAGCTGCACGAGCCGCCCACCGCGGAGCGCTTCGCCGTCCCCGAGGTCACCGCGCGGCTGGTGAACAGCACGCGGCAGGCGGGACGGCGGGTGGTCGCCGTCGGCACGACCGTCACGCGGGCGCTGGAGACCGCCACGGACGACGACGGCGTCACCCGGCCCGCCGCCGGCTGGACCGACCTCGTGCTCGGCCCCGACCGCCCGGCCCGCGCGGTGACCGGGCTGATCACCGGCCTGCACGCGCCGGAGGCGAGCCACCTGCAGCTGCTGGAGGCCGTCGCCGGGCCGGACCTGGTGGCCGCCGCCTACCGCGCCGCCGTCGCCGGGCACTACCTCTGGCACGAGTTCGGCGACTCGATGCTCTTCCTGCCGTAGCCGTCCGCCATGCTGGGCGGCGATGAGCACGCACGAGGAGGCGCCCGGCGCGGAGGCGGTCCGCGAGCGGCTGCGCATGCTCGCCGAGGCGGCCGGCCAGCCGGTGCCGCGGCTCGTCGTCGGCCGGCCCCGCGCGCAGGAGCGGCCGCCCTCGGCCCACGAGGCGAACGGCGAGCGGACGGTCGTCGTCCCGCCGTCCCTGCTCACCGCCGACCCGGCCGGCCAGCTGTGGCACCTGGCCGCCTGCCTCGGCCGCTGGACGTCGCCGGTCCCGCGGCAGCGCCACCGCCTCGGCGGGATCCTTCTCGCCGTCCTGCTGGTCGCCTACGTGGTCCTGCTGTTCCTGCTGGCCCCGTCCGTGCCGTGGCTGTGGATCACCGTGCTGCTGCTCTACCCCGTGGGTGCCTGGACCCTGCGGTGGGAGCGGCAGGCCATGGAGGACGCCGGGCGGAGCGTCCTGGCGGCGGCGGGGCATCCGCCCGTCGAGGTGGCGCGGGCGGCGTTCGGCGACGAGCCCGACCCGCCGTTCCTCAAGCGGCTGCTCTCCGGCGAGCCCGCGCCCAGCAGCCGGATCGCCGCCGCGCAGGCCGACGCCGCCTGACGTTCACCCGACAGGAGCACGTCCCGGCCGGTTCCGGGCCGAGATGGTCCGGATCCGCCATGCTCCGCGGGATGGACGCGGCCGAGGAACCACCCGCCCAGCGCGTCCGGGCGGCCCCACCGCCGGATTGAGCGGTCACATCCGCTCGGCGGCGTCCTCGAGCAGGATCTGCCGCTCGGCCGGCGGGCGGTGTGGGCACGAGGTGCACATCGGCTCGTGCGGCACCCGGTAGAGCAGGCAGCACGACGCCCGCCGGGTGAACCGGGCGCCGGCGACGTCGACGTAGCGCGGCGCCGGCAGCGGCGCCCCGATCGCGGCGGCCAGCGGCCCGGCCAGCGCGGTCGCGGCGGGCACGTCGCCGCGCGCGCGGCCCAGCGCCAGCAGCCGGTTGGCCAGCGAGTCGGTGGCGATCGCCCACAGCGGCCGCTCGCGCAGGCCGCCGGCCTCGGCCACGGCGGCGATCACGGTCGCCAGCGACTCCCGCAGCCCGTCGGCCGGGTCCGCGGCGGCCGCCGACGACACCGCCGCCACCGGCAGCCCGCCGGAGAGCGTGAACAGCGTGGTGTCGGCCAGCCGGGCCGACAGCGGGCGCCCGGTCACCAGCCCGGCCAGCGGCGGCGTGAGCAGCACCGACGACGCCGAGTACCACCACACCGTCGCCAGCACCCGCCGGTCCTCGATCCCCTGCGGAACCGACCGGCGGTCCAGCACCGCCGCGGTCCAGGCGGCGTCGGCGAGCAGCGTCGCGGGCAGGCCGGCGGTGCCCGGCGGTGCGACGAGGCCGAGCGCCGCCGCTCCCGGCAGCCGTGCGGCGACGGCCGCCTGGGGATCGCTCACGAGCAGACAGTCTCGCTGAGGTTGCACGGGAGGACGCCGGGCGGGCCGGGGTCATACGGTGTGGTCGGTGTCATGTGGCAGGAAGCCATGTCGATGGAGGTAGCGCATGAGCGAGACGAGCGAAGCCGCGACCCGACGGTTCCCGCCGTCCGACGAGCTGGCCGCCCAGGCCAACGTGGGCCCGGACGTCTACGAGGACGCCGCCCGCGACCGGCTCGCGTTCTGGGAGCAGCAGGCCCGGCGGCTGACCTGGGACAAGGAGTGGGACCGGGTCCTCGACTGGGACAACCCGCCGTTCGCGAAGTGGTTCGTCGGCGGCCGGCTCAACGTCGCTTACAACTGCCTCGACCGGCACGTCGAGGCCGGGCACGGCGACCAGGTCGCCTACCACTGGGAGGGCGAGCCCGGCGACTCCCGGACGATCACCTACGCCCAGCTCAAGGACGAGGTCTGCAAGGCCGCCAACGCCCTGGTCGAGCTCGGCGTGCAGACCGGCGACCGGGTGGCCATCTACATGCCGATGCTCCCGGAGACGATCATCGCGATGCTGGCCTGCGCCCGCATCGGCGCCGTCCACATGGTCGTGTTCGGCGGCTTCTCGGCCGACGCCCTGGCCAGCCGGATCACCGACGCCGGCGCCGTCCTGGTGATCACCTCCGACGGCGGCTACCGCCGCGGCGCGCCCAGCGCGCTCAAGCCCGCCGTCGACGAGGCGCTCAAGCGCACCGAGGGCGTGCGCAACGTCGTCGTGGTCAAGCGGACCGGCCAGGACGTCGAGTGGAACGAGGGCCGCGACCTCTGGTGGGACGACGTCGTCGAGCGGCAGTCGGCCGAGCACACGCCCGAGGCGTTCGACGCCGAGCACCCGCTCTACATCATGTACACCTCGGGGACGACGGCGAAGCCCAAGGGCATCCTGCACACCTCCGGCGGCTACCTGACCCAGGTCGCCTACACGCACTGGGCGACCTTCGACCTCAAGCCCGACACCGACGTCTACTGGACCGCCGCCGACGTCGGCTGGGTCACCGGCCACAGCTACATCGTCTACGGGCCGCTGGCCAACCGGGCGACGTCGGTCATGTACGAGGGGACGCCGGAGACGCCGCACCGCGGCCGCTGGTGGGAGATCATCGACAAGTACAAGGTGTCGATCCTCTACACGGCGCCGACGACGATCCGCACGTTCATGAAGTGGGGCGAGGACGTCCCGGCCGGCTTCGACCTGTCGTCGCTGCGGGTCCTCGGCTCGGTCGGCGAGCCGATCAACCCCGAGGCCTGGCTCTGGTACCACGAGCACATCGGCCACGGCCGCTGCCCGATCGTGGACACCTGGTGGCAGACCGAGACCGGTGCGCACATGATCACGCCGCTGCCCGGCGTCACGACCCTCAAGCCGGGCTCGGCGCAGACGCCGTTCCCCGGGATCTCGGCCAAGGTCGTCGACGACGAGGGCAACGAGCTCGGCGACGACACCACCGGCCTGCTGGTGCTCACCGAGCCGTGGCCGTCGATGCTGCGCACCATCTGGGGCGACGACGACCGCTACGTCGACACCTACTGGTCGCGGTTCGGGAACAACGTCTACTTCGCCGGGGACGGCGCCAAGAAGGACGCCGACGGCGACATCTGGCTGCTCGGCCGGGTGGACGACGTCATGAACGTCTCCGGCCACCGGATCTCCACCACCGAGGTGGAGTCGGCGCTGGTCAGCCACAACGCGGTGGCCGAGGCAGCGGTCGTCGGCGCCAGCGACCCGACGACCGGGCAGGGCATCGTCGCGTTCTGCATCCTGCGTGGGGACGCCGTCGACTCCGGTGAGGACCTGGTCACGGAGCTGCGCCTGCACGTGCGCCGGGAGATCGGCCCGATCGCCAGCCCGCGCCAGATCATGGTCGTGCAGGAGCTGCCGAAGACGCGCTCGGGCAAGATCATGCGGCGCCTGCTGCGCGACATCGCCGAGAACCGGGAGCTCGGCGACGTCACCACGCTCACCGACTCCTCGGTCATGGACCTGATCAAGGAGAAGCTCCCCGGCTCGCCGTCCGAAGACTGAAGAACACCCCTCGCCCCCACCCCTCGCAGGCTCGCTGCGGGCCCCTGCGAGGGGCGGGGCGCGCGCGACCTGCGGGGATCGGGCACGATCATGCCCAGACCGTCATCGTCGAGGGAGGAGCCCGTCGTGGCCCACAGCGCAGCGTCCAGCCGGACCACCGGGGCCCAGGAGCCCTCCGTCGGCGCGCTCGTCCAGAGCGCGATGGCCGACATGTCCACGCTCGTGCGTGCCGAGATCGAGCTGGCCAAGACGGAGATGAGCAAGTCGGCGAAGAAGGCCGGTATCGGCGCCGGCGCCTTCGGCGCTGCCGGCGTGGTGGTGGCGTTCTCGGCGTTCTTCTTCGGCATCGCCTTCGCCGAGTTCCTCACCTGGCTCGGCCTCGAGCGCTGGATCTCCTACCTGATCGTCTGGTTCCTGCTGGTCCTCATCGGCGCGGCGGCCGCCCTGTTCGGCCGCCAGACGATCAAGAAGATCGAGAAGCCGGAGCGGACCATCGAGTCGCTGCGCGAGCTGCCCGAGGTCCTGCACCGCGAGGAGCCCGGCCGGCGCCGCCGCGACCTGCCGGTCGTCGCGCACGGTCAGGTCACCAAGCGCGACCCCGACAGCTACCTGGTCTGACGGGCCCGCCAGCCGCTGCCGGTGCCCACCCCGGACGACGTCCTCCCCGACGCCACCAGCGTCCTGCTGCCCGGGCCCTGGACCCACCGCGACATCTCGGCCAACGGCGTCCGACTGCACGCGGCCGAGGCCGGCGAGGGCCCGCTGGTCCTGCTGCTGCACGGCTTCCCGCAGTTCTGGTGGACGTGGCGGGCGCAGTTGGTCGGGCTCGCCGCGGCGGGGTTCCGGGTCGTCGCCCCCGACCTGCGCGGGTACGGGGCCAGCGACAAGCCGCCCCGCGGCTACGACCTGCCCAGCCTCTCCGCCGACGTGGCCGCGCTGGTCCGCGCGCTCGGCGAGCAGGACGCCGTCGTCGTCGGTCACGACTGGGGCGGGCTGCTCGCCTGGACGACGGCGGCGCTGCACCCGCGCAGCGTCCGGCGGCTGGTGGTCTGCTCGATGGCGCACCCGCGGCGGCTGCGGGCGGCGGTCGCCGACGGCGCCCAGCGCACGGCCCTGCGCCACGCGCTGCGCTTCCAGCTGCCCCGGCTGCCGGAGCGGCGGCTCACCCGGGCCGACGACGACCCGGTCGCCGAGCTGATGCGCCGCTGGGCCGGGCCCGCGTGGACGCACACCGCCGACTTCGCCGAGGCCGTCGGCCGCTACCGCGCGGCGGCCCGCATCCCGCAGGCCGCCTACGGCGCGATGGAGTACTACCGCTGGGCCGGCCGCTCCCAGCTGCGCCCGGACGGGCTGCGCTACGCCCGCCGGATGGCCGCCCCGATCTCGGCGCCCACGCTGCAACTGCACGGCGGCGCCGACCGGTACATCCTCCCGACCACCGCCGAGGGCTCCGGCCGCTACGTCGCCGGCGCCTACGAGTGGCGCACCCTGCCCGGCATCGGCCACTTCCTCCCGGAGGAGGCCCCCGACGAGGTCACCGCCGCGGTCGCCGCCTGGGCGAGGTGACCTGCTGCCTCGGGGGTCCTTCTACTCACAGGGGCCGGTGTCGGCGGGGCTCTGGTTCGTGGCGCCGCGGGTCGCGGCGTTGGCGACCTCGTCCGCGGTGAGGGCGTAGCCGGTGTTCGGGTCGTCGATCGCCGAGGCGAACACGACGCCGAGCACGCGCCCCTCCGGGTCGAACAGGGGTCCGCCGGAGTTGCCCGCGCGCACCTGGCCGTTGAGCGCGTAGACGTCGCGCACGACGGTCTGCTGGTTGCGGAAGTCGGGCCCGCTGATGTCGACCCGGTCGCGCACGCGCGCCGGGCCGACGAACAGGCCGCCGCCGCCCGGGTAACCCATGATGATCGCGTCGTCGCCGGTGTCGACGTCCTCCGCCGCGAAGGACAGCGGTACCTGCGGCAGCCCGGGCACGGCGAGGACGGCGATGTCGGTCTCCGGGTCGACGTAGACCGGCACCGCGTCGTAGTCCTCGCCCTCGGCCTCGACGACCGGGTTGGTCACGCCGGCCAGGACGTGCGCGTTGGTCATCACGCGGTCGTCGGCGTAGACGAACCCGGAGCCGTCGATCTGCCGCGAGCACGACGGCGCGACGCCGCTGATCTTCACCACCGACCCGGAGACGTGCTCGACGACGGGGCTGGCCTTCAGCGACGGGTCGGGCGCCTCGACCTGGCGGGCCTGCGTCGGGGTCAGCGGGTCGAGGACGTCGGGCAGGCCGCGGCGGTCGATGGCCTCGCGCAGGTTGTCGTAGACCGCGCGGACGCTGTCGGGCACGGCGGCGTCCACCGCCTGCACCAGTGCCGACTGCCGCACCTGGCTGGCCACCTGCGGGAACGGCGAGCTGGCCAGCGGCGTGGCGACCATCCACGCGACCAGCAGGACCGCGGCCGCGGACAGCACCGCCCCGGCCACCGCGTCGACCATCTTGGCCGGCTCCCAGGTGACCCGGCGGCGCACCGCCCGGCCGACCGCGCCGGCGAGCAACTGCCCGAGCAGGGCGCCGGCCAGCACCACGACCAACGCGACGAACACGCGGGTCACGCTCGAGCCGTTGATCCGGTCGGCCACCGGCCCGGACAGCTGCGCCCCCAGCACCGCGCCGCCGAAGAAGCCGAGGAAGGAGGCGGCCGAGACGATGAGCCCCTGCCGGAACCCGGAGAAGGCGAACAGCAGGGCCAGCGCGATGAGGATCAGATCGACGATCGACATGGCTCACCCACCGACTGTCATCGTGCCGACCTGGCCGAGCTGGGTGTGGAAGCTGCACTCGAACGGATAGTCGCCGGGCGCGGTGACGGTGAACTCGATCGTCTGCCGGTCGCCCGGCGCGAGCAGCGGGATCTCGGCGGGAATGGGCTCGGGAAGCGCGTCCGGGGTGAACCGGAAGTTGTGGGTCAGCTGGGCGGCCACGTTGATCACGGTCAGCCGGACCGGGCCCGGCTGCACGGTGAAGTGGTCGGGCGTGAACACGTAGTCGTCCTGGGTCTGCAGCGTGACCTCCTGGACGCCCTCGGCGTCCGTGGTCACCGTGCCGAGGTCCGCGGCCGTGGACGACGACGCGGCGGGCGAGCCCCCGCCGGTTCCGCCGCCGCAGCCGGACAGCACCCCTGCTGCCAGCACCACTCCGACCACGAATGCTCCGCTCCACCGCGCCGCCGGGCCCGGTCCCCCCAGAACCGTCATCGCGGGCCGACCGTACGCGTCGGCGGGCCGTCGGGTGCGGGGTCGGCGACCGTCGGCGCGGCGTCGTCCTCGTCACCGCCCTCGCCGAGCGTGCCCGGCAGGGCGGCCGAGCGGGCGCCGGGCTCGGGCAGCGGGCGGACGTCGTCCCGGTTCCAGGGCACGCCCAGCCCCGCCGCCTCGAGGATCGCGTCGAGCAGCCCGGCCGTGAAGCCCCAGACGACCATGTCGGCGACACCGAAGGCCGGGCCGATGTACCCGGACGGGTGCGACACCCGGAACCGGTTGGCCGGGTCCACCAGGTCGGCGAGCGGGACCCGCGCCACCCGGGCGACCTCCCGCGGGTCGCCCACGGTGACGTCGCGGGGGTCGTCCCACCACGCGACCACCGGGACGACGAGGTTGTCCGACGGCATCAGGTAGAGCTCCTGCAGCGTGGCCAGCACGCGGACGCCGTCCGGGTCGATGCCGGCCTCCTCCTCGGCCTCGCGCAGCGCCGTCTCGATCGGGTAGTCGTCCTCGGGATCGGCGCCGCCGCCGGGGAACGCCGGCTGCCCGGCGTGCCGGCGCAGCGCGGTGGACTTCTCGATCAGCAGCACGTCCGGGCCGGCCGGGCCCTCGCCGAACAGGATGAGCACCGCCGAGCGCCGGGCGGTGGCGCTCGGCCGGGGCGCGGCGTGCCGCAGCGGCAGGTCCACCGTGGCGTCGACCAGCCGCAGCAGGTAGTCCGGGACGCCGTCCCAGCCGTTCCCGCCGCTCACACCTGCACCCCGAGGTGCTCGGCGACCAGCGTGCGCAGCTCGTCGAGGGAGTCCACCGGCCCGACCTGGGTGTAGGTGATCGCGCCGTCGGCGTCGAGGAAGTAGGTGTAGGGCAGCGCGTTGAGCCCGAGCCCGGTCATCAGCTCCCCCTCGCCGTCGAAGGCGCTGGGAAAGCTCGCGCCGGCGTCGGCGGCGAACGAGGTGGCCTGCTCCGTGCCGTCCTTGCTCACGACGCCGACCACGGCCACCTGCCCGCCGGCGGTGTCGGCGAGCCGCTGCATCAGCGGCAGCTCCTCCCGGCACGGTGCGCACCAGCTCGCCCAGAGGTTGACCACGGTCGGGACGCCGGGGGCGCGGCCGAGGTCCAGCGTGCCGCCGCCCAGGCAGTCGAACGCCAGCGGCGGGAGCAGCTCGGCGCCGGCGGCGGCGGTGCCGGTCGGCTCGGGGCAGGGCAGCAGGTTCTCGCCGGCGGCGTCGGCCGGGTCGACGCCCCGGCCGGCCACCGGCGAGGGGGTGTCGGACGGGCCGCAGCCGGCCAGCAGCCCGGCCAGGAGGAGCGCCGCGAGCGCGGCCGAGCGCGGCCGGCTCATTCGGTGTCCGACGCGGCCGGGGACTTGACCAGCTTCAGCGCCAGCTCCGGGTCGGTGGGGCCGATGCCGTAGGAGGGGCACCACTGCGCGAGGCCGCAGGCGCCGCAGGCGGCCTTCTTGGCGTGGCAGACCCGCCGGCCGTGGAAGATCACGCGGTGGGAGAACATCGTCCACTCCCGCTTGGGGATCAGCTCGGCGATCTCCGCCTCGACCTTGACCGGGTCCTCCTCGGCGGTCCAGCCGAACCGCCGGACCAGCCGGCCGAAGTGCGTGTCGACGGTCAGCCCCGGGACGTCGAAGGCATTGCCCAGCACGACGTTGGCGGTCTTGCGCCCCACGCCCGGCAGCGTCACCAGGTCCCTCATCCGCCCGGGCACCTCGCCGTCGAACCGCTCGACCAGCGCCCGGGCGAGCCCCTGCACCGAGTTGGCCTTGGCCCGGAAGAAGCCGGTGGGCTTGAGGATCGTCTCCAGGTCCTCGCGGTCGGCGCCGGCGAGGGCGAACGCGTCCGGGTACTTGGCGAACAGGACCGGTGTGACCTTGTTCACCATCTTGTCCGTGGTCTGCGCGGAGAGCACGGTGGCGACCAGCAGCTCGAAGGCGTTGGTGAAGTCCAGCTCGCAGTGCGCGTCGGGGTGGATCACCGCGAGCTCGCGCGCCATGCGCCGCGCGCGCCGGGTGCGCGCCAGCGGCGTCTCGTCGGGGTCGAACGGCGATCCGCCAGGCAGGGCACCGCGGCCGGGACGGCGGACGGCGGCCGGACGGCCCCGCTGAGGGCGCGCGTAGACGGGCGTGGACACGCGGTCGAGGGTATGCGGACAGCCTGACATCGACCGGTCATGTCATCATCGAAGGCCGCTGGAGCCGCCGAGGCGTTCCCCGTCGGATGCGCGGGTATCCCTCCCCCGCAGACGAACCGGCCGAGGAGGTTCGCATGGTCGCCCTCATCGTCATCCTCTTCCCCCCGCTGCTGATCGCGTTCCTGCTCGTGATGGAGCGGGTCGAGGAGCCGCTGCGCCGTCCGGCCACCGGCCGCGAGGTCGACGAGTTCCTGTCGACGGCCACCCCCGGCGAGGTGGACACCCTGGCGACGTCGGGCATCCGGCGGGCGCTGAGCCGCTGGCGGCGGCGCCGCAGCAGCCGGGCGCGGAGATCCACGGCACCGCTCATCTGACCTGCGATGTGACGGCGAACACTCGCCCGTCGGGGGCATGTTCGGCCATCTCGAACGGGTGATGATCCGCACAGCCCCCTAGACTCACCCGTCGGACACGGATGCCGCGGGCGTCCGATCGAGAATTCGGTGTGAGAGGACGCGTAGTGGACGACGTGCTGGCCCAGTCCGGGCTCTTCCAGGGACTCGCGGAAGACGCGGTGGAGCCGGTCGCGAGCCGCCTGGAGACGCAGACGCTCCCGCGCGGCCGGGTGGTCTTCAACGAGGGCGAGCCGGGCGACAGCCTCTACATCGTCATGTCCGGCAAGATCAAGCTGTCCCGCCGCTCCCCCGACGGGCGGGAGAACGTGCTGGCGGTCATGGGCCCGTCCGACCAGTTCGGCGAGCTCTCGGTCTTCGACCCGGGCCCGCGGACGGCGACCGCCACCGCGGTGACCGACGTGAAGCTCGCGCGCATGCCCCAGTCGGTGCTGCGCCCGTGGATCGAGGCGCACCCCGAGGTCGGCGAGCGGCTGCTGCACGTGCTCGCCCGCCGGCTGCGCCGCACCAACGACTCGGTCGCCGACCTGATCTTCACCGACGTCCCGGGCCGCGTGGCCAAGGCGCTGCTGCAGATGGCCGACCGCTTCGGCAGCCGCGACGCCGAGGGCCTGCGGGTCCGCCACGACCTCACCCAGGAGGAGCTGGCCCAGCTGGTCGGCGCCTCCCGCGAGACGGTGAACAAGGCGCTGGCCGACTTCGTGCACCGCGGCTGGATCCAGCTGCAGGGCAAGTCGGTCGTCGTCCTCGACGAGGAGCGCCTGCGCCGCCGCGCGCGCTGACCCTCCGAACGCCTGAGGCCCGGAACCGCCGCGGTTCCGGGCCTCAGCCGTTCAACGCCGTCGCTCCACGTAGGCGGCCTACGCCTAGTGCGGGAGGGGCGTGACCAGACGGATCCGCGTGCCGTCGGGCAGCACCGCCCAGCGGCCGTCGGGGGTCTCCTCGAAGGTCGGGCTGATCGGGTGCAGCGGCTCCGGCGGCGACCCGGCGAGCGCGGCCGCGACGTCGGGGAACGGCTCCAGCTGACCGAGCGTGTGCTGCGTCGGCGGCAGCATCGGGCGGGTCCCGGACTCCGCCTCGGCCAGCGCCGCGGCCGGTGTCAGCCAGCTCGCCTCGTCGGCCTCGCCGGACACGTGCCGGGCCTCCTGGCCCACCGGCAGCGCGGCCGCGAAGAACTTCGTGTCGTAGCGCCGCGGCTCCACCGGCGGGGTGATCCAGTGCGCGAACGGGCGCAGCAGGTCCGAGCGCACCGCCAGCCCGCGCTCGGCCAGCAGCTCGGCGAGCGAGAGCTCCCGCGAGAGCAGCGCCTGGCGCCGCTCCTCCCAGTCGTCGCCCGAGACGTCCGGGACGACGTCGCTGCCGTCGGCCGAGCCGGCCAGCAGCACGCCGGCCTCCTCGAAGGTCTCCCGGACCGCGGCGCACACCAGCTCGCGCGCCATCCGCTCGTCGCAGCCGAACGCCGCCGCCCAGTCCGCCGGCGAGGGCCCGGCCCAGGCGATCTCGGTGTCGCCGTCCCGGTCATCGACGCCGCCGCCGGGGTAGGCGGTCATGCCGCCCGCGAACGGCATGCCCTTCGTGCGGCGCAGCAGGTAGACCTCGAGCCCAGGGGCACCGTCGCGCAGCAACAGGACCGTCGCCGCCTGCCGCGGCTCTGCCGTCATGCCTTCAGCTCGACCGTGAGCTCGACCTCGACGGGGCTGTTCATCGGCAGCTCCGCGACGCCGACGGCGCTGCGGGCGTGCTCGCCGGCCGGGCCGAAGATCTTGCCGAGCAGCTCGCTGGCGCCGTTGACCACCCGCGGCTGGCCGCTGAAACCCTCGGCGCTGGCCACGTAGCCGACGACCCGCACGATCCGCGCGATGGAGTCCAGGCCGACCAGGTCGTCGATGGCGGCCAGCGCGTTGAGGGCGCACAGCTTGGCGTCGGCCGCGGCGTCCTCGACCTCGACCGAGCCGCCGACCTTGCCGGTGCGACGCAGGCCGCCCTCGACGAAGGGCAGCTGGCCGCTGGTGAACACCAGCTGCCCGCTGCGCACGGCCGGCACGTAGGACGCGACCGGGGCGGCCACCGCGGGCAGCCGGATGCCGAGTTCGGTGAGCCGGGCGCGCCAGCTCTGCGCGCCGGAGTCCGAGGGGGTGGGGGCACTCATCGGGGCCTCAGTCCGTCGGGCGCTTGAGGTAGGCGACCAGCTGCTCGGCGCCGCCCGGGCCGGGGAGCACCGTCACCAGCTCCCACCCGTCGACGCCCCAGGAGTCGAGGATCGCCTTGGTGTTGTGGACCAGGAGCGGGATCGTGGCGTACTCCCACTTGCGCCGAACCGGTTCGCTCATGGCCAGGACGCTAGCGCCCGCACCTGGGGCGCGGCGTCTCCGGGTGCGCCTACCGGACGGGGCCGCGCGCGGGAGCTGCTCCTAGGCTGGGTGTCGTGAGCTCCGATCCCCTGCCCGTGCGCTGCCACGTGGTCACGGGCAAGGGCGGGACCGGCAAGACCACCGTCGCCGCCGCCCTGGCCCTCGCGCTGGCCGCCGAGGGACGCACCGTGCTGCTCATCGAGACGGAGGGGCGGCAGGGCATCGCGCAGCTGTTCGACACCCCGCCGCTGCCGTACGAGGAGCGACGGGTCGCGGTCACCCGCGGGGGCGGCGAGGTGAAGGCGCTGGCCATCGACGTCGAGGAGGCGCTCCTCGAATACCTCGACCTCTTCTACAACCTGCGGCGGGCGGGGCGGGCGCTGCGCAAGATGGGCGCGATCGACTTCGCGACGGCGATCGCGCCCGGCCTGCGCGACGTGCTGCTCACCGGCAAGATCAAGGAGGCGGTGACCCGCCGGCACGACGGGCGCCGGGTCTACGACGCCGTCGTCGTCGACGCGCCGCCCACCGGCCGGATCACCCGGTTCCTCAACGTGACCAACGAGATGGGCCAACTCGCCCGCTCCGGCCCGATCAAGACGCAGAGCGACGGCGTCATGGCCGTGCTGAAGTCGCCGCAGACGGCGGTGCACCTGGTGACCCTGCTGGAGGACATGCCGGTGCAGGAGACCGCCGACGCGATCGAGGAGCTGACCGCGGCCGGCCTGCCCGTCGGCAACGTGATCGTGAACATGGCGACCGAGCCGCTGCTGCCCGAGGCCGGCCTCGCCCCGGCCGCCGAGGGCCGGCTCACCGGCGCGGAGCTCGCCCCCGCGCTGCAGGCGGTGCACCTGCCGGGCGCGCTCGCCGACGCGCTGGCCGCCGAGGCGATCGAGCACGCGCAGCGCTGGGCCGCCCAGGACGCCCTGCGCGGGGACGTCGAGGCGCTGGGCCGGCCGGTGATCGAGCTGCCGCTGATGCCCGGCCCGATGGACGTCGGCTGCCTGTTCGAGCTGGCCGCGCGGCTGGAGCCGCACGTCCGCGCGAGGGCCGCGGCGTGACGCAGCCCGCGCCGATGGACCTCGACGCGCTCATCCGGGACCCCGCCACGCGCATCGTCGTCTGCTGCGGCGCCGGCGGCGTGGGCAAGACGACGACGTCGGCGGCGCTGGCGCTGGCCGCGGCGGAGGCCGGCCGCACCGTCGTCGTCCTCACCATCGACCCGGCCCGCCGGCTGGCGCAGTCACTCGGGCTGGTGGAGCTCGACAACGAGCCGCGCCGGGTCGACGTCCCGGGGGTGGACGGCGAGCTGCACGCGATGATGCTGGACATGAAGCGGACGTTCGACGACGTCGTGTCCGCCCACACCAGCCCCGAGCGGGCCCAGCAGATCTTCGAGAACCCCTTCTACCAGGCGCTGTCCTCGTCCTTCGCCGGGACGCAGGAGTACATGGCGATGGAGAAGCTGGGCCAGCTGCGGGCCACCGAGCAGTGGGACCTGATCATCGTCGACACTCCGCCGTCGCGGTCGGCGCTGGACTTCCTCGACGCCCCCAACCGGATGGGCCGCTTCCTCGACGGCACGATGATCCGGCTGCTGACGGCGCCGGCCCGTGCCGGCGGCCGGGCCGGGATGCGGCTGGTCGGCGCCGGCTTCATGGTGTTCAGCCGGATCATCTCCAAGATCCTCGGCGGCCAGCTGCTGCAGGACATCTCCGCGTTCGTCGCGGCGCTGGACACCATGTTCGGCGGCTTCCGGGAACGGGCCACGGCCACCTACGAGATGCTGCGCATGCCGGGGACGTCGTTCGTCGTCGTCGCCACGCCGGAGCCCGACGCGCTGCGCGAGGCCTCCTACTTCGTCGACCGGCTCTCCACGGAGGGCATGCCGCTGGCCGGGCTGGTGCTCAACCGCACGCACCCGCCGGCGACCATCGCGCTGTCGGCCACCCGCGCCGAGGCCGCCGCGGAGGAGGTCGTCGACGCCGGGGCCGCGGGCGCGAAGCTGGCTGCCGGAGCGCTGCGCGTGCACGCCGAGCGGATGACCCAGGCCGCGCGGGAGCAGCGGCTGGCCGACCGGTTCACCAGCGCCCACCCGGAGGTCGCCGTCCGGACCGTGCCGGCCGCCGCCGGCGACGTCCACGACGTGGACGGGCTGCGGGTCATGGGCGAGGAACTGACCGGCCCCGACGACGACACCCCGACCGGCACGCCGAGGACGCGAATCCTGCCCGCGCGCCGTCCCTGAGCGCGACCGCGTCCGAGCCGCGGGCCACGTACCCTGGCCTGCGATGTCGGATAATGCGCGATTCCGGACCAGGCTGCTCGCCAAGCTCGCCGGAACGATCGTCCTGGCCGGTGCCCTGCTCGCCGGCGTCCTGTTCCCGTGGATCGGCGGAACGGGCCTGGTGGCCCGCAACTCCGCCTCGCTGCTCGACGCGCTGCCCAGCGAGCTGACCGACCGGACACCGGCCGGCCCCAGCAAGGTGGTCGCCGCGGACGGCTCGCTGATCACGAACTTCTACACGAACAACCGGACGCCGGTGGCGAGCGACCAGATCGCCGACGTGATGAAGCAGGCGCTGGTCGACATCGAGGACTCGCGCTTCTACGAGCACAACGGCCTCGACGTCCAGGGCACCCTGCGCGCCCTGGTCACGAACGTGGCCGCGGGCTCGGTGCGGGAGGGCGGCTCGACGCTGACCCAGCAGCTGGTCAAGCAGACCCTGCTGCAGACCGCGGCGACGCCGGAGGAGCGGCGGGCGGCCACCGAGCAGACGCCGGGCCGCAAGCTGCGCGAGGCCCGGCTGGCCCTCGCCCTGGAGGAGAAGTACTCCAAGGAGGAGATCCTCACCCGGTATCTGAACATCGTGTACTTCGGTGAGGGCGCGTACGGCATCCAGGCCGCCGCGCAGCGCTACTTCAGCGTCAACGCGGCCGACCTGAACCTGCCGCAGGCGGCGATGCTGGCCGGCCTGGTGCAGAGCCCGACCAACGACGACCCGATCACCAACCCGGAGAACGCCAAGGCCCGGCGCGACCAGGTGCTGCAGCGGATGAACCGGCTCGGGCACATCGACGACAAGGAACTCGCCGACGCGACCGCCGCGCCGGTGCAGGTGATCGAGGGGCAGAGCCCGCCCAACGGCTGCATCGACGCCGCGGTCGGCGGCTTCTTCTGCGCCTACCTCAAGAGCTACCTGGTCAACACGCTGGGCCTCACCGACCAGCAGATCAACGACAGCGGGCTGACCATCCAGACCTCGCTGCGCCCCGACATGCAGGTCGCCGGCGACCAGGCGGTGCTCAACACGCTGCCGATGGGCGCGTCCCTGGCCGGCATGTACACCGCGGTCGAGCCCGGCACCGGGCACGTGCTGGCGATGAGCGTCAACCGCCGCTACGGCTGCGACGCGCAGGAGTGCGAGTCCGTCGTCCTCAACACCGCGGCCAGCCAGGGCTCGGGCTCGACGTACAAGGTGTTCACCGCGGCAGCCGCCCTCGAGGAGGGCTACTCGCAGTACTACACGCTGACGACCGGCAACCGGTACACGTCGCGGGTCTACAAGAACGGCGGCGGCGCCTACTCCGTCGAGAACGCCGGCAACTACCCGAGCACGCTGGACATGGTGCGGGCGCTGTACATGTCCTCCAACACGTACTTCGTGGCCCTGGAGGACGCCCTCGGCAGCGTCGAGAAGCCGGTGCGGATGGCCCAGCGGATGGGCCTGCACTCCATCGACGGGATCGCCGACCAGATCATCGACGAGGAGCGCGGGTCGTTCACCCTCGGCGCGGAGCCGACCAGCCCGCTGGACCTGGCCAGCGCCTACTCGACGCTGGCCGCCAGCGGCACCCAGTGCGACCCGACGCCGGTGGTGCAGATCCTCGACCGGTCGGGCCAGCCGCTCACCGACGACGACGGCAACCCGGTGATCACCGACGACAACTGCCACGCCGACGCGATCCCGAGCGGCGTGGCGACCACCCTGAACCAGATCCTCCGCAAGGACGTCGAGCCCGGGAACTCGGGCCAGACCGGTGCCCGTGCCTACGTGCCGGGGCACCAGATCGCCGGCAAGACCGGCACCTCGCAGAGCAACTTCTCGGCGGCCTTCGTCGGCTACACGCCCGAGTACACGGCCAGCGTCATGGTGCTCAACCCCAAGGAGAACCAGAACGTCGGCGGCTTCGGCGGCAACAAGCCGGCGACGATCTGGCACGACGCGATGGCGCCGATCCTCAACGCCGCCCCGACCGCGGACTTCCCGCCGGCCGACCAGACCGTCATGAACGGCAACACGCGCGTCGTGCCGAACTGCGGGTCGGTCAGCCGCTGCAAGTCGGTGCTGGAGTCGGCCGGGTTCCGCTACGACACCGCCGAGGTGGAGAGCGACGAGGAGGAGGGCACGTTCGTCGGCCTGAACCCGCCGTCGGGCTCGCGGGCCACGCAGGACCAGACGATCACCATCCAGGTCAGCGACGGCTCCGGCTTCGTGGCGGAGCCGGCCAACCCGGCGCCGCCCGCCGAGGGTGACAACTCCCAGGACGGCGATGCCGGCAACGGTCCCGGCACCGGCGGCGGCGACAACTCCGGTCCGGGCAACAACAACGACGGCGGTGGGGGCGGCGGGAACGGCTGACGGGCCGGTCCGCCGCAACGGTCAGCCGAAGCCGAGCTGGCGGCGCACCTCCGCCGCCACGCGTGAGCCCTCGGCCCGCCCCGCGACGGAGGCCTGCGCCGCGCCCATGACGCGGCCCATGTCCTTGATGCCGGACGCCCCGGTCTGCGTGATGACGTCGGCGACGAGCGCGGCGAGGTCGGCGTCCTCCATCTGCGCGGGCAGGTAGCCGGCGAGGACCTCTCCCTCGGCCCGTTCCCGGTCGGCCTGCTCGGCGCGGCCGGCCTCGGCGAAGGCGTCGGCGGCCTCACGCCGCTTCTTGGCCTCCCGCCGCAGCACCGCCTGCACCTCGTCGTCGCTGAGCTCCCGGGCCTCCTTGCCGGCGACCTCCTCGGCGCTGACCGCGGCCAGGGCCATGCGCAGCGTCGCGGTGCGCAGCTCGTCGCGGCTCTTCATCGCGGTGGTCAGGTCGGCGCGCAGCTGGTCCTTGAGCTCGGTCACGCTGCCAGCCTGGCACGGCACGTCCTGTGACGAGAGCCCGTACCCTGGGCTCTCGTGCGCTGGTACACCGCCCTGCCCTCCGCCGCCGTCGCCGCCGGGACGGCGACCGTCGCCTACGCGAGCCTCTACGAGCGCACCCGGTGGACGCTGCGCCGCTTCGACGTCCCGGTCCTCGCGCCCGGGTCTCGCCCGCTGTCGTTGCTGCACCTGTCCGACCTGCACATGACCGCCGGTCAGCGGGACAAGCAGGAGTGGGTCGCCGGGCTGGCCGAGCTGGAGCCGGACCTGGTCATCGACACCGGCGACAACCTGGCCGGCTTCGACGCGGTGGCGCCCACGCTCCGGGCACTGGACCCGCTGCTGGACCGGCCGGGCGCCTTCGTCACGTCGTCCAACGACTACTTCGCGCCCAGGCCGAAGAACCCCCTGAAGTACTTCAAGAAGAACCACAAGCGGGTGCACGGCGAGCGGCTGCCGTGGCGGGACCTCCGTGACGGGCTTGTCGAGCGCGGCTGGCTGAACCTGACCAACGCGCGCGGCGAGCTCACCGTCGACGGACGGCGGATCTCCTTCGCCGGGCTGGACGACCCGCACCTGAAGCTGGACCGCTACGAGCGCGTCGGCGGCCCCGCCGACCCGACGGCGGACCTGCGCATCGGCCTCGTGCACTCCCCCGAGCCGCGGGTGCTCGACCGCTTCGCCGCCGACGGCTACGACCTGCTGCTGTGCGGCCACACCCACGGCGGCCAGCTGCGGGTGCCGTTCTACGGGGCCCTGGTCACCAACTGCGGCATCGACCGCGACCGGGTGCGGTGGCTGCACCGCTGGGCCGAGCCGACGCAGAGCAACCCGAACGGCACCTGGCTGCACGTCTCGGCCGGCCTGGGCACCAGCCCCTACGCCCCCGTGCGCTTCGCCTGCCCGCCCGAGGCGACGCTGCTGACGCTGACCGCGCGGGAGTGCTGAGGCCCGCTGCCGGGTCCGCCGCAGCGGCGGGTTAGACTCGTCGAGCACCTCGGGGTGTGGCGCAGCTTGGTAGCGCGCGTCGTTCGGGACGACGAGGTCGCAGGTTCAAATCCTGTCACCCCGACTTGAGTGCTCAGGGGCCGCCGATGGCGGCCCCTGAGTCGTTCTACGAGGAGGAATGCGTGCCCGCCGTACCCGACGCCCCTGCCCTGTCCCCCGAGGTCACCGCGCGCTGGCAGGCGCGGTTCCGGGCGCCGCGGGTGAGCCTGCCGCAGTGGGCCGACGACGCGCCCGACCGCTGCCTCTACACCTCGGACGTGAGCGGCGTCGTCGAGCAGTACGCGTGGGACCGCGCCACCGGCACCCACCGCCAGGTCACCGACCGGCCCAACGGCACGCTGATCGGCACCATCTCCCCCGACGGCGAGACGATCTGGTGGTTCGCCGACACCGACGGCGACGAGTTCGGCACCTGGCGGACCCAGCCGTTCGCGGGCGGCCCGGACGCCGAGCCGCTGCCCGAGGTCGGCCCCGCCTACCCCGCCGGGCTGGAGATCGGCCGGTCCCTGGTGGCGGTGGGCCGCTCCACGGACGACGGCAGCGAGCTGTGGCTGGCGCCGTCCGCCGGCGCCGCCCGCGTGGTCTACCGGCACGAGGACCCCGCGTCGGTCGACGCCCTGACCCGGGACGACGAGCTGCTGGTCATCTCCCACTCCGAGCACGGCGACCCGCGCTACCCGGCGCTGCGCGTGCTGCGCACCGCGGACGACTCCGTCGTCGCCGACAAGTGGGACGGCGAGGGCCGCGGCCTGCACGCCCTGGAGTTCGGCCCGCTGCCCGGCGACCGCCGGCTGCTGGTCGGGCACGAGCGGCGCGGCCGCGAGGAGCTGCTGATCTGGGACCTCGCCACCGGCGAGGAGACCGAGCTCGCCCTGGACCTGCCCGGCGACGTGACCGCCGGGTGGTACCCGGACGGGTCGGCGCTGCTGGTCGGTCACGACTCGGCCGCCCGCAGCGAGCTCTACCGCTACGACCTGGCCGGCGGGACGCTGCTGCGCCTGGACACCCCGCAGGGCGTCGTGCGAGGCGCCACGGCGCGGCCGGACGGCACGGTGGAGCTCGCCTGGTCCTCGTCGGAGAGGCCACCGGTGATCCGCCGGGCCGACGGCCCCGTCGTCCTCTCGGTGTCCGAGGATGAGCCGCCGGCCGCCTACCCGGTCGAGGACCGCTGGGTGCCCGGCCCGGGCGGCGACGTGCACGCCCTGCTGGTCCGCCCGGAGGGGCCGGCGCCGTACGCGACGGCGTTCCTGGTGCACGGCGGTCCGGAGTCCCTCGACGACGACTCCTACCGCGCCCGGCGGGCGGCCTACGTCGACGCCGGCTACGCGGTCGTGCACGTGAACTACCGCGGCTCGGTCGGCTACGGCAGCGAGTGGCGCGACGCCCTCACCGGCCGGCCCGGGCTGACCGAGCTCGAGGACGTCGCCGCCGTCTACGACGCGCTGGTCGCCGAGGGCGTGGTCGACCCGGCCCGCGCGCTGCTCTCGGGCGGCTCCTGGGGCGGCTTCCTGACCCTGCTCGCGCTCGGCACGCAGCCCGAGCGGTGGGCGGCCGGCATCGCCGAGGTGCCGGTCGCGGACTACCTGGCCGCCTACGAGGACGAGATGGAGGGGCTGCGGGCCTACGACCGGGCGCTGTTCGGCGGCTCCCCCGACGACGTGCGCGACGTCTTCGTGCGGTCCTCCCCGATCACCTACGTCGAGAAGGTCGCCGCGCCCGTGCTCGTGGTGGCCGGGGCCAACGACCCGCGCTGCCCGATCCGGCAGATCGACAACTACCTCGGCGAGCTGGACCGGCTGGGCAAGCCGCACGAGGTGTACCGGTTCGACGCCGGCCACGGCTCGCTGGTCATCGAGGAGACGATCCGGCAGGTCGAGGTGGCGCTGTCGTTCGCGCTGAGGACGGTGCCGCCGACCCGCTGAGCCGTCGCACCGGCAGCACGGCCAGCAGGGCCAGCACGATGACCGCGTAGACGTCGTCGGCGAGCAGCCCGAGCAGCCCGTGCCGGTACCCCTGGCCCGGCACGCCCTCCACCCCGAACCACATCACCGACAGCCCGAACGCCAGGACGACGGCGAGCACGGCGACAGCCGCCCCGGCCCGCACCGGACGCTGCCGCGCCGGCACGACGCCGCGCACCGGCGTCCCGGCCGCCACGTCGACGAGGACGACGGCGGCCGGCAGCACCCAGTAGAGGTGGTGGGTCCAGGTGATCGGGCTGACCGCGCACGAGGCCAGGCCGACCAGGGTGAACGCGACGAGCTCGTCGCCGGCCCGGCAGGCCCGCACCGCGCGCCGCAGGGCGAACACGAGAACCGCTGCGGCGAGCACCGCCCACAGCGCCCGGTTCGGCTCGTCCGTGACGGTCGCCCGGGCCAGGACGCCGAGCAGGGACTGGTTGGTCTGCTTGCTGACCGGACCGACCCGGGAGTCGTCCCAGAGGTCCGCCGTCCAGTACGTCCAGGACGCCCGGCCGTCGGCGAGGAACCCGATCAGCGTGGCGGCGAGGAAGGTGCCGATCGCCGTGGCCGCGGGCCGCAGCCGCCGGGTCAGCAGCAGGTAGAGGACGAACAGGCCGGGGGCCACCTTCAGCGCCGCGGCCAGCCCGATGCCGACCCCGGCCCACGGCCGTCCGCGCTGCAGCGCCACGAGGTCGGTCAGGACCAGCCCGAGGATGAGCATGTTGATCTGCCCGTAGCCGAGGGTCTCCCGGATCGGCTCGAGCGCGAGGACCACCGGCACGGCCAGGGCCACGGTGAACGCCGGTGGCCAGCCGTGCCGGCGTGCGACGGGGACGAGCAGCACGGCCGTGATCACTGCGACGGCCACCAGGTTGGCGGTCAGGACCACCGCCACGGCCACCGTCAGCGGCACGAGGGCCAGCGGGACCATGACCAGCAGGGCGAACAGCGGATAGGTGAACCCGTACCGGGTGTCGCCCAGGCGGAAGTCGTAGAGCGGACGGTCGGCGAACCACCACTGCACCGAGCCGCGGTAGACGCGCAGATCGAAGAAGTCGTGCCAGACCGGGCGCTGCGAGACGTGGAAGACCACGAACCAGGCCGCGGCGGCCACGGCGGCGACGGCGAGAACCTGCAGCGCCGTCCGCACCAGGGCCGGCGTCCTCGTCTCGGACGGCGCGGCCCCGCTCATGCTCAGCGGGACTGCGCGACGAGCTCGGCGATCTGGACGGTGTTGAGCGCTGCGCCCTTGCGCAGGTTGTCGTTGCTGACGAACAGCGCCAGCCCGCGGCCGTCGGGCACGCCGGGGTCCTGGCGGATCCGGCCGACGTAGCTCGGGTCCTGGCCGGCGGCCTGCAGCGGGTTCGGCACGGTCGTGAGCTCCACTCCGGGCGCGCCGGTGAGCAGCTCGGTGGCCCGCTCGACCGACAGCGGCCGGGCGAACTCGACGTTGAGCGACAGCGAGTGGCCGGTGAAGACCGGCACGCGCACGCAGGTGCCCGACACGAGCAGCTCCGGGATGCCGAGGATCTTGCGGCTCTCGTTGCGGAGCTTCTGCTCCTCGTCGGTCTCGAAGCTGCCGTCGTCGACGAGCGAACCTGCCATCGGCAGCACGTTGAACGCGATCGGGCGGACGTACTTGACCGGCTCGGGGAAGGTGACGGCCGCGCCGTCGTGGGTGAGCTCGGTGGCCTTGTCGGCGACGGACCGCACCTGGGTGTCGAGCTCCTCGACGCCGGCCAGGCCGCTGCCGGAGACCGCCTGGTACGTGCTGGCGACGATCCGGGTCAGCTGCGCCTCGTCGTGCAGCGGCTTGAGCACCGGCATCGCGGCCATGGTCGTGCAGTTGGGGTTGGCGATGATGCCCTTGCGCATCTCGGCCAGGGCGTGCGGGTTGACCTCGGCGACGATCAGCGGGACGTCGGGGTCGCGCCGGAACGCGGAGCTGTTGTCGATGACGGTCACGCCGGCCTCGGCGAACCGCGGGGCCTGCACCTTCGAGGTGCTGGCGCCGGCCGAGAACAGCGCGACGTCCAGGCCGGTGGGGTCGGCGAGCGCGGCGTCCTCGACCTCGATCTCCCCACCGGCCCACGGCAGGGTGCTGCCGGCCGAGCGCGCGGAGGCGAAGAACCGCAGCTCGCTGACCGGGAAGTCCCGCTCGGCCAGGATCTGCCGCATCACGCCGCCGACCTGGCCGGTGGCGCCGACGACGCCGACCCGCAGCCCGTTGCCCCTGAAGATGCTCATCGTCCGGTCCCTCCGTAGACCACGGCCTCGACCTCGTCGGTGCCCAGGTCGAACGCGTCGTGCACCGCGCGGACCGCGACGTCGACGTCGGTGTCGCGGCAGACCACGGAGATGCGGATCTCCGAGGTGCTGATCAGCTCCAGGTTGACCCCCGCGTCGGCGAGCGCGCCGAAGAACTTCGCCGAGACGCCGGGGTGCGAGCGCATGCCCGCGCCGACCAGCGACACCTTGCCGATGTGCTGGTCGAAGCTCACGTCGGTGAAGCCGACGGTGTGCTTCACGTTCTCCAGCGCGGCGAGCGCGGCCGGGCCGTCGCTCTTGGGCAGCGTGAAGGAGATGTCGGCGAGCTTGCTGGCCTCGGCCGACACGTTCTGCACGATCATGTCGATGTTGATCTCGGCGTCGGCGAGCACACGGAAGATCTGCGCCGCCTCGCCTGGGCGGTCCGGCACGCCGTAGACGGTGATCTTGCCCTCGCTGCGGTCGTGCGCGACGCCGGTGATGATCGCCTGTTCCACCGAGAGGTCCTCCATCGAGCCGGTCACGATCGTGCCGGGGAGCTGGGAGTAGGAGCTGCGGACGTGCACCGGGATGCCGTACCTGCGGGCGTACTCGACGCAGCGGAGCATGAGCACCTTGGCGCCGGACGCGGCGAGCTCGAGCATCTCCTCGTAGGTGATGGTCGAAAGCCGCCGGGCGTTGGGGACGATCCGCGGGTCGGCGGTGAAGACGCCGTCGACGTCCGTGTAGATCTCGCAGACGTCGGCCTCGAGCGCCGCGGCGACCGCCACCGCGGTGGTGTCGGACCCGCCACGGCCGAGCGTGGTGATGTCCTTGGTGTCCTGGCTGACGCCCTGGAAGCCGGCCACGATGACGATCGAGCCCTCGTCGAGCGCCGAGCGCAGCCGGCCGGGGGTGACGTCGATGATCCGCGCCTTGCCGTGGCTGGACGTGGTGATCACGCCCGCCTGCGAGCCGGTGAACGAGCGCGCCTCGTAGCCGTGCGTGGAGATGGCGATGGCCAGCAGCGCCATCGAGATGCGCTCACCGGCCGTGAGGAGCATGTCGAGTTCGCGGCCGGGCGGGTCGTCGGTGATCTGGCTGGCCTGGTCGAGCAGCTCGTCGGTCGTGTCGCCCATGGCGGAGACCACGACGACGACGTCGTGGCCGTCCTTCTTGGCGCCCACGATCCGCTCGGCGACGCGCTTCATGTGCGCTGCGGAGGCGACGGACGAGCCGCCGTACTTCTGGACGACGAGAGCCACGGGTCAACAGGCTACCGTCGCCGCGTGCAGGATCCCGAGCAGTGGCTGCTCAGCGCCGAGGAGCGCGGCAACCCGGCGACGGGCATCCCGGCCTGGACGGCGGGCAACCTCGCCGAGCCGCTGATCCACGGCGCCGCCTACTTCGACCGGCTGGTCGAGGAGGTGGAAGCGCTCGGTCCCGGTGACCA
The DNA here is from genome assembly GCF_059428245.1 of Geodermatophilus sp. SMS 5-13. Taxonomy (NCBI): domain Bacteria; kingdom Bacillati; phylum Actinomycetota; class Actinomycetes; order Geodermatophilales; family Geodermatophilaceae; genus Geodermatophilus; species Geodermatophilus sp. SMS 5-13. The sequence goes on along the minus strand of NZ_CP165729.1, from coordinate 337,498 downwards.
GCTGTTCTTCACCGACTGGCGCGGCGATCCCGACGAGCGGCTACGCGCGGAGGGCCCGACCGTCGCCGAGCTGTTCACCGCTGCCAGCCGCCGCGGCGTGTGCGTCCGCGGCCTGGTGTGGCGGTCGCACTGGGACAAGCTGTCCTTCAGCAAGGAGGAGAACCGGGCGCTGGACAGCGAGATCGAGCACGGCGGCGGTGAGGTCCTGCTCGACCAGCGGGTGCGGCGCATGGGCAGCCACCACCAGAAGTTCGTCGTCCTGCGGCACGCGGGCGACCCGTCCCGCGACGTCGCGTTCGCCGGCGGGATCGATCTGTGCCACTCGCGCCGGGACGACGCCACGCACGCCGGCGATCCGCAGCCGCAACCGATGGCCCAGGCCTACGGGCCCACCCCGCCCTGGCACGACGTGCAGCTCGAGCTCCGCGGTCCGACGGTCGCGGTGCTGGACACGATCTTCCGCGAACGCTGGGACGACCCGGACAGTCCCGACTCCGACCACCCCCTCGCGTGGATCCGGGACCACTGGCGGCACGCCCGGCTGCGCGCCGATCCCCTGCCGCCGCAGCTCCCCCCGCCGCCGGAGTGCGGCCCGCACGTCGTCCAGCACCTGCGCACCTATCCGGCGATCCGACCCCGGTACGACTTCGCACCGGACGGCGAGCGGTCGGTGGCCCGCGGCTACTCGAAGGCAGTCGAGCGGGCGCGGCGGCTGATCTACCTCGAGGACCAGTACATGTGGTCGGCCGACGTCGCCCGGCTGTTCGCCAAGTCCCTGGCCGAGCACCCCGACCTGCACCTCGTCGTCGTCGTGCCGCGGGTGCCGGACCAGGACGGCGCGTTCGCCGAGCGGCCGCAGTACGTCGGGCGCTGGCAGGCGATCGAGATGTGCCGGCGCGCGGGACGGGACCGCGTGCACGTCTTCGACGTGGAGAACCACGAGGGCACGCCGGTGTACGTGCACGCCAAGGTCTGCGTCGTCGACGACGTCTGGGTCAGCGTCGGCAGCGACAACTTCAACCGGCGCTCCTGGACGCACGACAGCGAGCTGTCCTCCGCCGTCCTCGACACCACGCTGGACCTCCGTGAGCCCCGCGACCCGGCCGGCACCGGCGAGGGGGCGCGGGTGTTCGCCCGGAACCTGCGGCTCACGCTCGCCCGCGAGCACCTCGACCGCGACCCCGGCGGCAGTGAGGACGACGACCTGCTCGATCCGGCGCGGTTCGTCGCCGCCCTGAACGCGAGCGCCGACGCGCTGCGGGCGTGGCACGAGGGCGGCCGCCGCGGACCACGCCCACCCGGCCGGCTGCGCCCGCACAGCCCCGAACGGCTCTCGCTGCGCACCCGCGTCTGGGCCACGCCGATCTACCGGCTCTTCGACGACCCGGACGGCCGCCCCCTCCGGCTGCGCCTCAAGCGCGAGTTCTGAGCCCTTCCCCGCAGCCCGGCCGGAGGCCTCGCCCACCACCAGTTCCGGCCATGCTTGTGCTCTGCCCAGCATCGTGGGCAGAGCACAAGCATCGTCAGAACACTCCCTCGCGAGGCACCATCCACAGATCGGCGGGCGACCGCCCGCTCGCCCCCGCACTCCCCTGACGCTGTCCGGGTGCCGTTCTCCCTCTCCGGTGCGGTTCGCCGGATCCGACGCATCGCCGACCTCTCACAGCGGGAGCTGGCCGCTCGTCTCCGCGTCTCGAAGTCCGCCGTCGCGGCCGCGGAGAGCGGTGCGGGCGGCTTCGACGCGCGGGTCCTGGCTGCCGCGGCAGAGCTCGCCGGGCTGCGGCTCGCCTTGCTCGACGCAGCCGGCGTAGAGGTGACGGGTATGGCCGACGGTGCCGTGAGGGACCAGGCGGGACGCCGGTTCCCGGCCCACCTCGACACCCGTTACGGGGACCAGTACTGGTGGCACGGCGACGAGCGCTACAGCCGGGAGCAGCCCTGGTACACCTTCGACCGCGTCCGCGAGTGGCGCGATCTCCGGCGCGACCGTCTCGGCACACCGGGTGACCACCAGCTCCCCCAGCCCGGGGACTCGCCGCGGCAGCGCAGCGAGGCGCGTCGGCTGGCGGCGAAGCGCCGGCGGCGGGAGGAGCACCAGCGGCGGTGGGCCGCCGGTGAGCTGCGCGGGTGGCCGGAGTGGGTCTGCGCGTGCCCACCGGAGTGCGCCGAGCTGGACCTCGGCGAACGGCCGGTGCACGCCGCGGAGTGCCCATGTGGGTGCGACGTGGACTGACTCGCTGCTACCGTGGGGGCGTGCGCGGCAGCCTCCTGCTTACCCGCCGCGGCGAGGCCCTCTCCTAGGTCGGCCCCCTCGCCGCGGAGTCCGTGCGTTCCCGGCGCCTGCTGACCGCCCCACCGGAGCTGAGTCCAGCCCGCGCCTCAGAGGAGCCCAGACCGTGAGCAACCCCAGCACGCACCCGCACGTACGCAATGCGCAGCAGCCCTCGCGCATGCCGATCCACCGCTACGCGCCGTTCACCCCGATCGAGCTGCCGGACCGCACCTGGCCGACCCGCGTCACGACCGTCGCCCCGCGCTGGTGCGCCGTCGACCTCCGCGACGGCAACCAGGCACTGATCGACCCCATGACGCCCGACCGCAAGCGGCGCATGTTCGAGCTGCTGGTCCGCATGGGCTACAAGGAGATCGAGGTCGGTTTCCCGGCGGCCAGCCAGACCGACTACGACTTCATCCGCCAGCTGGTCGAGGAGGACCTGGTCCCCGACGACGTCACGGTCCAGGTCCTGACCCAGGCCCGCGACGAGCTGATCGAGCGGACCTTCGAGTCGCTGCGTGGCGCGAAGCAGGCGATCGTCCACCTCTACAACTCGACCAGCACGCTGCAGCGGCGGGTGGTCTTCAACTCCGACCGCGCCGGCATCGTCGACATCGCCGTCCACGGCGCGCAGCTGGTCCGCAAGCTGGCCGAGGACATGGGCGACACCGAGATCCGGTTCGAGTACTCCCCCGAGTCCTTCACCGGCACCGAGCTGGACTTCGCCGTCGAGGTCTGCAACGCCGTCACCGACGTGTGGGAGCCGACGGTCGACCGGCCGACGATCATCAACCTGCCGGCCACCGTCGAGATGGCCGAGCCGACCGTCTACGCCGACCAGATCGAGTGGATGCACCGCAACCTCGGCCGCCGCGACGCGGTCGTGCTGAGCCTGCACCCGCACAACGACCGCGGCACCGCCGTCGCCGCCGCCGAGCTGGGCTACCGCGCCGGCGCCGACCGCATCGAGGGCTGCCTGTTCGGCAACGGCGAGCGCACCGGCAACGTCGACCTGATCACCCTCGGCCTGAACCTGTTCAGCCAGGGCGTCGACCCGCAGATCGACTTCTCCGACATCGACGAGATCCGCCGCACCGTCGAGTACTGCAACCAGATCGGCGTCCACGAGCGGCACCCCTACGGCGGCGACCTGGTCTACACCGCCTTCTCCGGCTCGCACCAGGACGCGATCAACAAGGGCTTCAAGGCCCTGGAGGTCGACGCCGCGGCCACCGGCACGCCGGTCGACGACATGCCGTGGGCCGTGCCCTACCTGCCGATCGACCCCAAGGACGTCGGCCGCAGCTACGAGGCGGTCATCCGGGTGAACAGCCAGTCCGGCAAGGGCGGCGTCGCCTACATCATGAAGACCGAGCACCACCTCGACCTGCCGCGCCGGCTGCAGATCGAGTTCAGCGGCGTCATCCAGCGGCACACCGACGACGAGGGCGGCGAGGTGACCGCCCAGCAGATGTGGTCGGCCTTCAGCGCCGAGTACCTGCCCGACCCGGCGGCGCCGTGGGGCCGCTTCGCGCTGACCGGGCACCGGCACCGGGCGCACGGCGAGCAGCTCGACGAGATGACCGTGGAGCTGACCGACCAGGGCGTCCCGGTGAGCATCTCCGGCCACGGCAACGGCCCGATCGCCGCCTTCGTCGACGCGCTGAAGAGCCTGGGCGTCGACGTCCGCGTGCTGGACTACGCCGAGCACGCGATGTCCGCGGGCGGCGACGCCCGCGCGGCCGCCTACGTCGAGTGCGCGGTCGGCGACCGCGTCCTGTGGGGCGTCGGCATCGACCCGAACATCGTCACCGCATCGCTGCGCGCAGTGGTCTCGGCGGTCAACCGGGCCCAGCGGTAGGAAGAGTTCGGGCAGGGGCGTCGGAGAAGCGGGCGCCCGGACGACGACCGGACATGAGCAGCAGCCCGGGGTCGCGCGCGGTGGGTCCACCGCCCGACCCCGGGCTGCTGGCCCGCCGCGGTCCGTGCCCAGGCGACGAGGCGTTGCTGGTGCGCGCCCGCACCCCCTTCCGCCGCGCGTACGTCCTCACCGGGGGCAGCGATGCCTGACCCGTTCACCCAGCTGCGGCGAACCGCCGACCGCGTGGAACCCGCCCCGCCTTCGCCGCTGAACTGCGCGAGCGCCTGCGCCGTGCCCTCCTCCAGCAGCCCCGTCCCACCGAGCCCGAGCCCACCGGAGGTCCCGCCATGTCGCACCTGACGCCCTACCTCGCCGTCCGCGACGCCCGTTCGGCGATGACCTGGTACGCCGAGGCCCTGGGCGCGCGCGTGGTCGGTGACCCCTACGTCATGGACGACGACCGGATCGGCCATGCCGAGCTCGAGATCGGCGCCGCGACCTTCTACCTCGCCGATGAGTACCCCGAGATGGGCCTCGTGGGACCGCAGGACGGCCAGGCGTCGGTGTCGCTGCACCTCTCCGTCGAGGACGTCGACGCCGCGGTCACGCGGGCCGCCGAACTCGGCGCGACCGTCGAGCGCCAGCCGGCCGACGCCCCCTACGGCCGGACCGGCGTCATCGTCGATCCGTACGCGCACCGCTGGATGCTGCAGACGCCGAACCCCGCGCCGCCGAGCGAGCCGCGGCCGCCGGTGCGCCCCGGCGACGCGGTCTACCTGACGCTGCAGGTGCCCGACGGCGCCCGCGCCCGCGACTTCTACGAGGCCGTCCTCGGCTGGTCCGCCGTCCCGGGGCGAGTGCCCGACGGCTGGCAGGTCGAGGGCCCGGTCCCGATGGTCGGCATCGGCGGCGGGTCCGACGAGCCGGGCATGGTCCCGATGTACGCCGTGGACGACCTCGAGGTCGCCGTCGCGGCGGTCCGGACGGCGGGCGGCCGGGCCGGCGACATCGAGCAGCAGCCGTACGGGCTCACCGCCCTGTGCCGGGACGACCAGGGCCTGCCGTTCTACCTCGGCCAGCCGAGCTGACGTATCTGGCGGCGGTGCCCGCCCTCTGTCCGCGTGATGGACGGGGAGCGGGCACCGCAGCGAGGGGGGTCAGCCCTCGGCGACCTCGGCTGCCGCGAGCCAGTCGGTCTCCACCCGGTCCTTCTCGGCGAGCAGCTCCCGCAACTTCGCGTCGAGCTCCATCACCGTGGCGTGGTCGGTCGCGGCGGCGGCCAGCTGCGCGTGCAGCTTCTCCTCGTCGGCGCTGAGCCTCTCCAGCCGTCGCTCGAGGCGGGCCGCCTCCTTGCGGGCGGTCCGGACCTCCGCCGCGGAGGGACCGGAGGCGGGGACGACGCCGGCCGGCGCCGGTCCGGTGCCGCCGGCCGGGCGCAGCTGCGCCTCCCCGGCCGCGCGGCGGGCCAGGTACTCCTCGACCCCGCCGGGCAGCGCGGCCAGCGAGCCGTCGCCGAGCAGCGCGACCACCGAGTCGCAGACCCGGTCGACGAAGTAGCGGTCGTGGCTGACCACCAGCACCGTGCCCGGGAACGAGTCGAGCAGGTCCTCGAGCGCGGTCAGGGTGTCGATGTCGAGGTCGTTGGTGGGCTCGTCGAGCACCAGCACGTTCGGCTCCCCCATGAGCAGCCGCAGCAGCTGCAACCGGCGCCGCTCGCCGCCGGAGAGGTCGCCGACCGGCGTCCACTGGCGGGCCGCGGCGAAGCCGAACCGCTCGGCCAGGGACGACGCGGAGATCTCCTGGTTGCCCACCCGGGCGATCCGGGCGACCTCCTGCACCGCCTCGAGCACCCGCAGCCGCCCCGGCAGCTCGGTGACGTGCTGGGAGAGGTAGGCCTCCGCCACCGTCTGGCCGCGCACCACCCGGCCGCGGTCGGGCTCGAGCTCGCCGACCAGCAGCCGCAGCAGCGAGGTCTTCCCGGCCCCGTTGACGCCGACGACGCCGATCCGGTCGCCCGGGCCGACGTGCCAGGTGAGGTCGCGGAACAGCGTCCGCTCCCCGTCGTCCGAGCGGACCGCGTAGTCGACGTCCTCGACGTCGTAGACGGTCTTCCCGAGCCGGCGGGCGGCGAAGCCCTTGAGGGCGAGCGACTCGCGTGGCGGCGGCTCGTCCGCGATGAGCGCCTCGGCCGCCTCGATGCGGAAGCGCGGCTTGCTGGTGCGCGCCGGCGGTCCGCGACGCAGCCAGGCCAGCTCCTTGCGGACCAGGTTCAGCCGGCGCTCCTCGGTGACCGCCGCGATCCGCGCCCGCTCGGCGCGGGCGAGGGTGTAGGCGGAGTAGCCGCCCTCGTAGGCGAAGACCTTGCCCTCGGCGACCTCCCACGTGGTCGAGCAGACCTCGTCGAGGAACCACCGGTCGTGGGTGACGACGACCAGGGCGCCGACCCGGCTCTTCACGTAGTCGGCCAGCCACGCCACCCCCTCGACGTCGAGGTGGTTGGTCGGCTCGTCGAGCACGAGCAGGTCCAGGGGGCGGATCAACTGGGCGGCCAGTGCCACCCGGCGCCGCTCGCCGCCGGACATGGGTGCCACGGGGGCATCCAGGCCGAGGCGGTCGAGCTCCAGGCCGGTGAGCACGCTGCGCACGGCCGGATCGGCCGCCCACTCGTGCTCGGCGGCGAACAGGGTCTCCGGCAGCACGACGTCGCGGACCGTCGTCCCCGGCGGCAGCGTGCCGGACTGGTCGAGGACGCCGACGGCGAGGTCCCCGCGGCGGGTGACCCGGCCGGAGTCGGCGTCCTCCCGGCCGGTGAGGACGCCGAGCAGCGTGGACTTCCCGCTCCCGTTGCGGCCGACCACACCGATCCGCTCCCCCGCGGCGACGCCGAGGGAGACGTCGTCGAGCAGGACGGTCGTGCCGTGCGCCTTGGACACGCGCTCCAGGGCGATGAGGTTCAGCGGCGCACTCATGAGAGCCCCAGTATTCCCGCCCCCTAGTGAGCCCCAAGAGCACCCCAAGTGATCCCCGACAAGGTCAGCACCGAACAAGGCACAGCGCCCCTCTCCGGGGCCGGAACGGGAGGACGGTCCATGAACGCGGCGGTCGCACTGCAGGACTCCGACGGCGCACGGGCGAACCGGCGGCCGGGGCTGCGCCGGGTGCCGCCCCCGGCGCCCGCTCCGGCCACCGTGTGGCTGGCCCGGCTGGCCCACCGCACGGCGGGAGGCCCGGCCGAGCACTCGCTGGTGCTGGTCAACTCCGACCGCTTCCCGGACGGCACCCCGGTGGACTTCAGCGCCCAGGACGCCCGCGGCCGCCGTCCGGCCGGCTGGCTGGTCGACGTCCGCTACCGGGCCTGCGACGGGCGGATCCTGCGGATCGACGTCGCCGAGTCCGTGGCCGCACCCGAGCCGCCGCTGTGGTTCGCCGAGATCGGGCACGCCACCAGCGGCGTGCCGTCGGTCTCGCTGGCCGCCTTCGCGGGCGGGGCCTACCCGGCCGGCGCACTGGTCGGCCCGCACGACGTGGCCCGCCGGGGCCTGCGGATGAGCGACCGGGTGGGCGAGATCCGCTGGTGGACCCGCTCCGGGGTCGTGGAGACCGTCACCGTCGAGCCGGTGTTCCGCCGGCAGGGCATCGGCCGGGTGCTGGTCGCCGCGGCGGAGGGTGTGCGGACCGTGCGCAGCTGGGCGCCGCTGACCACCGACGGCCGGCTCACCGACGCCGGCGCCGACTGGCTCTCCGGAGCCCCCGCGTACTGGCGGCCGCGCCTCGCCGAGCGGACCGCGCACCTGCCCGAGGACGACGAGTCCGAGGGGCCGACCGGCGTCGCACGCCTCCTCCGCTGACGCGGCGCCGGTCAGCAGGTGCTTTATCGCGACAAAGCGCGCGCGCTTTGTCGCGATAAAGCACCGTTCAGGCGAGGCGGGTGACCTCCACGGTCACGGCGTGCCCCTCGCTCGTGGGGCCGGAGAACAGGCCCTTGAACGGCGGGACGTCGCCGTAGTCGCGCCCGCGGCCGATCGTCACGTGCCGCGGCCCGATCTCGACGGCGTTGGTCGGGTCGAAGCCGGTCCAGCCGCCGTCCCACCACTCCACCCACGCGTGACTCTCCCCCGTGACCGGCGCCCCGACGGCGGCGTCCGGCCGGGGGTGCAGGTACCCGGAGACGTAGCGCGCCGGCAGGCCGAGCGCCTGCAGCAGCCCGATCGTGACGTGCGAGATGTCCTGGCAGACGCCCTTGCCGGTGGTCCAGGCCTGCATGGCGTTGGTCTTCACGTTGGTGGCGCCGGAGAGGTAGGTCATGCGGTCGCGGACGAACCGGCAGACCAGCGCACCGGCCTCGTGCGGGTTCGCGCCGCCCACGGCCGCCCGGGCCTCCTCGACGACCGACTCGTCCATCGCGGTCAGCCGGGTCGGGGTGAGCAGCTCGCCGAACCGGTCGCGGACGTCGCGGGCGGCCAGCTCCGGCCAGCCGAGGAAGCGGTGCAGCGCCGGCTCGGGCCCGGCCTCGACGATCGACGTGCCGGTGATCAGCAGCTCGCTGTGCGGCACGTGCAGGTCGAAGGCGGTGACCGTCGTCCCCCAGTAGTCGCGGTAGGGGTAGGCGGTCGCCGCGGGCTCGATCTCGATCCGGGAGCGCAGGGTCGTCTGCCGGCTCGAGTTCTCCGGCGTCAGCCGCGCCTCGTTGTAGGACGAGCGGACCGGCCCGCTGTAGGAGAAGCGGGTCCGGTGCACGATCTGCAGCCGCCACCGCTGCCCGGACAGCCGCGGCGCCTGCACCTGCGTCTGGGTCTGCGCCTGGGCCTGGCTCATCCGACCTCCTCCGGCACCCACACCTGCGGCGCCTGCTCGGTGAAGAACCGGTGCGTCACCGCGGCGCTGGCCGCCGAGCAGGTGCGCTGCAGCTCCTCCAGCCGGGCCGGCAGCCCGGCGAGCAGCTGGTCGGGGGCCATGAACTCCAGCATGGTGCGGGCGCGGCCGACGATCCGGTGCGCCTCGCCGGCCACGCCGACCCGGGTCGCGTCACGCACCGGCGCGCGTTCCAGCTCCGCGAGGCAGGCCTCGGCCTGCTCGAGCGAGGCGAACACCGACCGCGGGAAGAGCCGGTCCAGCAGCAGGAACTCCGCGGCCCGGCCCGAGTTCACCACCCCGCGGTAGGTGCGCAGGTAGGGCTCGTACGCGCCGGTCGAGCGCAGCACCAGCGTCCAGGACGGCGCGGCGTCCCCCGCCAGCACGCGGGTGGAGATCATCCGCGCGGTCATGTCGACCCGCTCCAGCGAGCGGCCGAGGATGAGGAACAGCCAGCTCTCGTCGCGGCTCATCGTGGCGTCGGCCAGGCCGAACACCATCGCCGAGCGCTCGCGGACGAACCGGAACAGCGAGTGCGGGCCGTACCGGCGGGCCATCGTGCGCTGCTGCGGCAGCGCGTTGTGGGTGACGTTGAGCGACTCCCAGATCTCCGCCGAGAGCACCTCGCGGGCGCCGCGCGCGTTCTCCCGGGCGGCGGACAGCGCCCCGACGATCGAGCTGGGGCTGGACCGGTCGAAGGCCAGCGTGTCGAGCACCCGCTCGGTGTCGGCCTCGCCGTCCGGGGCGCCCATGAGCGCGAGCAGGTTGGCGCAGGCCCGGCGCTCGTCGATCCACGGGTCCTCGACCAGCCGCTGGGTGTGCACGTCGAGGATGCGGGCGGTGTCGTCGGCCCGCTCCACGTAGCGGCCGATCCAGAACAGCGACTCGGCGATCCGGCTCAGCACCGTGCACTCCGGGCAGGAGCCGCGCTCTCAGCCGTCTGCTGCTGCTGTTGCGACTGGCCGACCGCCAGGTCGGTGAGCGGGCCGGCGTCCGGGGTGACCCCGGGCAGGTCCTCGGCGCTGAACTCGATGCGGGTCAGGTCGGGCTCCTCCGGCTGCTCGGTGGCCGGCCGCGGCGGGCTGATCACCCAGGTGTCCTTGGAGCCGCCGCCCTGGCTGGAGTTCACCACCAGCTCTCCCTCGGGCAGGGCCACGCGGGTCAGCCCCCCGGGCAGCACCCACACGTCCGAGCCGTCGTTGATCGCGAACGGCCGCAGGTCGACGTGCCGCGGCGCGATCCGCCCACCCACCAGGGTCGGCACGGTCGACAACCCGATCGGCTTCTGCGCGATCCAGTCCCTCGGTGTCGCGCGGACCTTGGCCGCCAGCTCGGTCAGCGTCCGCTCGTCGGCGCGGGGGCCGATCACGATGCCCTTGCCGCCGGAGCCGTCGACCGGCTTGAGCACGAGCTGGTCCAGCGAGTCGAGCACCCAGGCGACGGTGTCCTCGTCGTCCAGCCGGTGCGTCTCGGCGTTCTGCAGCACCGGCTCCTCGGCGAGGTAGTAGCGGATCAGGTCGGGCACCCAGGTGTAGAGCAGCTTGTCGTCGGCGACGCCGTTGCCGACGGCGTTGGCGATGGTCACCCGCCCGGCGCGGGCGGCGTTGAGGACGCCGGCGCAGCCGATCACCGAGTCGGGCCGGAAGTGCACCGGATCGAGGAACTCGTCGTCGATGCGCCGGTAGATGACGTCGACGCGGCGCTGGCCGTCCGTCGTCCGCATGCTCACCTGGTTGCCGGCGCAGACCAGGTCGCGGCCCTCCACGAGCTCGACGCCCATCTGGCGGGCGAGCAGCGCGTGCTCGAAGTACGCGGAGTTGTAGACGCCGGGGGTGAGGACGACGACGGTCGGGTCGGTCACGTTCGACGGCGCCGAGGCCTTGAGCGCCGCGAGCAGCCGGGTCGGGTAGTCGTCGACGGGCTGGATGCGGTGGTCGGCGAACAGCTCGGGCAGCACCTGGCTCATCGCCGACCGGTTGGTGATCACGTAGCTCACCCCGGACGGCGAGCGCAGGTTGTCCTCGAGCACCCGGAAGTCGCCGGCCTCGTCGCGGACCAGGTCGATGCCGGCGACGTGCACCCGCACCCCGTTGGGCGGCACCAGCCCGTGCGCCTGGCGGTGGAAGTGCGCGCTGGTGGTGACCACGCCGCGCGGCACCACCCGGTCGGCGAAGACCTCCCCGGCGCCGTAGACGTCGGCGAGGAACGCCTCGAGCGCCAGCACCCGCTGCGCGACGCCGCGCTCGATGACGTCCCACTCCTCGGCCCCGATCACCCGCGGCACGATGTCGAGCGGGAACGGCTGCTCCTCGCCGGCGTGCGCGAAGGTGACGCCGGCGTCGCGGTAGGTCTGCGAGAGCAGGTCGGCGCGGGCGGCCAGCTCCTCGCCGGCCATGGGCTGCAGGGAGGCGAAGAGACCGGAGTAGGCGGGCCGCGGAGAGGTGGGCGCGCCGAACATCTCGTCCCACTGCCCACCCAGCGGGTAGCCGTCGAAGAGGTCCGCCATGGAGCGCAACCTAGTTCGGCCATGTGTCGATCGCGTTTCGAAACGACGACCTGGTCAGCGCCGTCGTGCGTCGCCCGCGCACCTCGTCCCGCGACGGATCGATTCCCCCGGCGCGAGGGGGAACACTGGGGCGCTCGACAGCGCTACAGTGCGCACTAGTTGAGCTCTCAACCGAGGAGGCCCGGCATGCCGGCCATCACCGTCGAGGACACCACCACCCTTCCCCGCGTCCCCGTCCCGGCGCCGGGCACGGTTCAGCGCCGGGTCCGGTCGGTCACCACCGCGCCGTCGGGCTTCGAGGGCGAGGGCTTCCCCGTCCGCCGGGCGTTCGCCGGCGTGGACCTGCGCGATCTGGACCCGTTCATCCACCTGGACCAGATGGGCGAGGTCGAGTACGCGCCGGGCGAGCCCAAGGGGACGCCGTGGCACCCGCACCGCGGCTTCGAGACCGTCACCTACATCATCGACGGCACGTTCGAGCACGCCGACTCCCACGGCGGCGGCGGCACGATCAGCAACGGCGACACGCAGTGGATGACCGCCGGCGGCGGCGTGCTGCACATCGAGCGCCCGCCGGAGCACCTGGTGATCACCGGCGGCCTGTTCCACGGGCTGCAGCTGTGGGTGAACCTCCCCAAGGCGCAGAAGTGGGTCGAGCCGCGCTACCAGGACCTGCGCGCGCACGACTCGGTGCTGCTGGCCAGCCCCGACGCCGGCGCCTTCCTCCGGGTCATCGCCGGGGACGTCGCCGGCCACACCGGCCCGGGCAGCACCTACACCCCGATGGCGATGGTGCACGCGACGATCGCGCCCGGCGCGACCCTCGACCTGCCCTGGCGGCCGGACTTCAACGCGCTGGTCTACGTGCTCTCCGGCGCCGGCTCGGTCGGCATCGACAAGCACCCTGTGCGCACCGGCCAGCTCGCCGTCTTCGGGCCCGGCGACATCATCTCGATCCACGGCGCGCTCCAGCAGGAGTCGCGGACCCCGGCGCTGGACGTCGTCATCCTCGGCGGGCAGCCGATCCGCGAGCCGATCGCGATGTACGGGCCGTTCGTGATGAACACCCGGCAGGAGGTGCAGGACGCCTTCACCGACTACCAGGCCGGCCGGCTGGGCGTGATCCCCGCGCAGCACGTCCCGCACGCCGCCGTCCAGGGCGAGACCGGGCAGCCCGGCTCCGCGGAGTGACCCGGTGAGCAACCTCGACCGCCGGCCCGAGCCGCGGGAGCTGGGCGGGCTGGAGCAGACCTCCGCCCGCCCGGCGCTGGAGCTGCTGCCGGGCCGGGAGGTGCTGCTCGGCGAGAGCACCCGCGTCCGCCGGCTGCTGCCCACCCTGGGACGGCGGCTGGTGGGTGCGTGGGCGTTCGTCGACCACTACGGCCCGGACGACATCACGTCCACGCCGGGGATGCAGGTGGCGCCGCATCCGCACACCGGGCTGCAGACGGTGTCCTGGCTGCTGGAGGGGGAGGTCCACCACAAGGACTCCCTCGGCAGCGACGTCCGGTTCCGGCCGGGCGAGCTGGCGCTGATGACCGCCGGCCACGGCATCGCCCACTCCGAGCAGTCGCCGGCGGACCACCCGCGGTTCCTGCACGGCGCGCAGCTGTGGGTGGTGCTCCCCGACGCCTCGCGCGACGTCGCGCCGGCGTTCGAGCACCACGGCACGCTGCCGGGGTTCACCTCCGACGGGCTGTCGGCGACCGTGCTGATGGGCTCCTTCGGCGGGGCGACGTCCCCCGGGACGGCGTACACCCCGCTGGTCGGCGTCGACCTCGACCTGGCCGCCGGCGCCGACGTCGAGGTGCCGCTCGAGCCGGGCTTCGAGCACGGCGTGCTGGCCGCGTCGGGCTCGGCGACGATCGAGGACGTCCCGCTGGCGCACGGGACGATGGCCTACCTGGGCACCGGCCGGCGGACCCTGCGGGTGCGCGCCGACGAGCCGGCCAAGCTGCTGCTGCTCGGTGGCGAGCCGTTCGAGGAGCGGATCGTCATGTGGTGGAACTTCGTCGGCCGCTCCGGCGACGAGATCACCGAGTTCGCGACGCAGTGGAACGAGGACGGCGGCCGCTTCTCGCCGGTCGTCGGCTACGACGGCGACCGCATCGAGGCCCCGCCGCTGCCCCCGCTCGCCCTCATCCCCCGCGGCCGCGCCGGCTGAAGGGACTTTTTCGGGCTCAAGTCCCCGGACTTGAGCCCGAAAAAGTCCCTACGGGGCGTCGGCGCGGAGGGCGGCGAGCTGGGCGCGGCGGCGGGCCTGCTCGTCGGGGTCGGGCACCGGCAGCGACGCGAGCAGCCGCTGCGTGTACGGGTGCTGCGGCGCGCCGAGCACCTCCTCGCCGGTCCCCTCCTCGACCAGCTGCCCCCGGTAGAGGACGGCGATCCGGTCGGCCAGCAGGTCGACCACGGCCAGGTCGTGGCTGATGAACAGCGCCGCGAAGCCCAGCTCGCGCTGCAGGTCCTCGAACAGCTCGAGCACCTTTGCCTGCACCGAGACGTCGAGCGCCGAGGTCGGCTCGTCGGCGATGAGCAGCTCCGGGAACAGCGCCAGCGAGCGGGCCAGCGACGCCCGCTGCCGCTGGCCGCCGGAGAGCTCGTGCGGGTAGCGGTCGCCGAAGCTCTTCGGCAGCTGCACCGACTCCAGCAGGTCGTCGACCCGCTGGCGCGCGCCCGCGAGGTCCTTGTGCCGGCCGTGCACGATCAGCGGCTCGGCGACCGCCTCGGCGATGGTCAGCAGCGGGTTGAAGCTGGTCGCCGGGTCCTGGAAGACGAACCCGATCCGCTCGCGCACCGGCCGGAACGCCCGCTCCCTGACCCCGTTCATCTCGGTGCCGAGGACCGTGAGCGACCCGTCGGTCACCCGGGTCAGCCCGGCGATGGCGCGGCCGATCGTCGTCTTGCCGCTGCCGCTCTCGCCGACCAGCCCCAGCACCTCGCCCGGGCGGATGGCGAAGCTGACGCCGTCCACGGCGGTGAAGTCGGGACGGCGGAACCGCCCCGGGTACACGATCCGCAGGTCGCGGGCCTCGACGACCGGCGCCGCGGACGCCCATTCCGGCTCCCGGCGGGCGGCCCGCTCGGCCGCCCGTGCCGTCCCCTGCCCGATCCGCGGCACCGAGCCCAGCAGCTGCCTGGTGTAGTCGTCCTGCGGCTCCCGGAACAGCGTGCGGACGTCGGCCTCCTCGACGATCCGGCCCTGGTACATGACCGCCACCCGGTCGGCGAGGTCGGCGACGACGCCCATGTTGTGGGTGATCAGCACGATCGCGGCGCCGAACTCGTCGCGGCAGCGACGCAGCAGGTCGAGGATCTCCGCCTGCACGGTCACGTCGAGGGCGGTCGTCGGCTCGTCGGCGATGATGACGCCGGGGTCGAGCACCAGCGCCTGCGCGATGACGATCCGCTGCTTCTGCCCGCCGGAGAACTGGTGCGGGTAGTAGTCGATCCGCTCCTCGGGGTCGGGGATGCCGACCCGCCGCAGGACGTCGATCGCCTTCGCGCGGGCCTCCGCCCGGGACAGCCCGCCGTGCGCGCGCAGCCCCTCGATGATCTGCCAGCCGACCTTGTAGACCGGGTTGAGCACGCTGCCCGGTTCCTGGAACACCATGGCGGCGTCCCGGCCGCGCACCTCGCGCAGCTGCTTGCCCGACAACGAGACGACGTCGTGCTCCGCCGCGCCGTCCTTGCGGGTGAGGACGACGGCGCCGCGGGTGGACGCCGTCTCCGGCAGCAGACCCAGGATGCTGCGGGCGGTGACGGTCTTGCCGCTGCCGCTCTCGCCGACGATCGCCAGCACCTCGCCGGCCTCGACCGAGAGGCTGACGTCCTTGACGGCGGCGACCGTGCCGGCGTCGGTGGCGAAGGAGATCGCCAGGTTGTCGATGTCGACGACGCTCATTGCTCGACTCCGCCCTCGTTCCACTCCTCGCTCGTTCCTCGCTGCGATGCTCGCTCGGGCGTCGTCCTCGCGACGCTCATCGGTTTTCCCCCAGGGGCTCGAGTCCGCTCAGGCCTCCCGGCGCGGTCAGCGTGCCGCCGGGCACCACCGCGACCTCGGCCAGCGCCTGCGGCTCGCCCTCCGCCGCGCGGCGGCGGGTGCGCAGCCGCGGATCGGCCAGGTCGTTGAGGCTCTCGCCGACCAGGGTCAGGCCCAGCACGGTGAGCACGATCGCCGCGCCGGGGAAGACCGACGTCCACCAGATGCCGCTCGTCACGTCGGAGATCGACCGGTTGAGGTCGTAGCCCCACTCCGCGGCCGCGGTCGGCTGGATGCCGAAGCCGAGGAAGCCCAGCCCGGCCAGGGTCAGGATCGCCTCGGAGGCGTTGAGCGTGAGGATCAGCGGCAGCGTGCGGGTCGCGTTGCGCAGCACGTGCCGGGTCATGATCCGCCAGTTGCTCGCGCCGATCACCCGCGCCGACTCGACGAACGCCTCCGACTTCACCCGCACCGTCTCGGCGCGCACCACGCGGAAGTACTGCGGGATGAACACGACGGTGATCGAGATCGCCGCGGCGAGGATCCCGCCCCACATGCTCGACTGGCCGCCGCTGATCGCGATGGCGACCACGATCGCCAACAGCAGGGACGGGAAGGCGTAGATCGCGTCGCAGAGCACGACCAGGACCCGGTCGACCCACCCGCCGTAGTAGCCCGACACGAGACCGAGCAGGACGCCGGCGACGAGCGAGAGCAGGACGGCGACCGCGATGACCAGCAGCGCCGTCCGGGCGCCCCAGATGACCCGGGACAGGACGTCGAAGCCGCCGACCGTCGTCCCCAGCCAGTGCTCGGACGACGGGGGCTGCTGGGCGCCGAACGCGCCGTCGGCGTCGCGGAGCTGGTTGTACTCGTAGGGCGCGAGCAGCGGCGCGAAGATCGCCGCGATCACGAAGACGGCCATGAGCACCAGACCGGCGATGAGCATGCCGCGCTGCAGGCCGACGCTCTGCCGCAGCTGGTGGACGACCGGCAGCTGCTTCCAGGACCGGCGACGGCGACCGGCCGGCGCCTGTTCGGCCTGGGAGGTCGCGGTGGCCATCAGTACCTCACCCGGGGGTCGATGAGCGCGGCGATGATGTCGACGATGAAGTTGGTGACGGCGACGATCACCGCCAGGAGCGCGACGATGCCCTGCACCGCCACGAAATCGCGGGCCTGCAGGTACTGGGCGAGCTGGAAACCCAGCCCCTTCCACTCGAAGGTCGTCTCGGTGAGCACGGCGCCGACGAGCAGGATGGCCACCTGGAGCCCGATCACCGTGATGATCGGGATGAGCGCCGGCCGGTAGGCGTGCTTGCGCAGCAGCCGGTACTCCCCCACCCCTCGGGAGCGGGCGGCCTCGACGTAGCCGGCGCCCAGCGTGCCGATCACGTTGGTGCGCACCAGCCGCAGGAAGATGCCGGCGGTCAGCAGGCCGAGCGCCAGCGCGGGCAGGATCGCGTGTTGCAGCACGTCCTCCACCACCGACGGATCGCCGGTCTTGAACGCGTCGATCAGGTAGATGCCGGTCGGGTTGTCCACCGTCTGCAGCTCGATCTCCGCGCCGGTCGAGGCGCGGCCTGCGACGGGCAGCCAGTCCAGGCCGACGGCGAAGACCAGCTTGAACAGCAGGCCGAGGAAGAAGACGGGCGTCGCGTAGAAGAAGATCGCGAACACCCGGAACACCGCGTCGGGCGCGCGGTCGCGGTAGTAGGCGGCGAGCATGCCGAACGGGATGCCGACGAGGAAGGCGACGATCAGCGCGTAGACGGTGAGCTCGAGGGTGGCGGTGCCGAAGGTCGTGAGGACGTCGAAGACCGGGCGGCGGTCGCTGATCGTCGTCCCGAAGTCCCCGTGGGCGATGCCGCCGAGGTAGTCGAGGTACTGCGCCAGCAGCGGCCGGTCGTAGCCGGCCTGGTGGATCCGCTCGGCCAGCTGGTCGGCCGGCAGGCGGCCGCCGAGCGCCGCGGTGATCGGGTCACCGGTCGACCGCATGAGGAAGAAGACGGTCGTGACCAGGATGAAGATCGTCGGGAAGATCAGCAGGAAGCGGACCAGGAGGTAGCGGCCGAAGCCGCCGCCCCGGCGGCGGGTGCGCCCGGGCGGCGTCCCGGCGCCGCCGTCGAGGTCGGAGCCGTCGGTCAGCTCGGTGGTGGTGGTCGTCATGGCTCCCCAGCCGTTCGGCACCGGCGGTGGCCGGCGGCCTTCTCGGGTGCGGCGGTGGCCGCAGCTGATCAGAATGCGCTCGGGTCGGGCGCCGCACGGCACCGGGCCCCGCGCGGCTCGCTCGAGGCGAGCCACCCGGGGCCCGGAGGCCGGCCGATCAGCTGCTGCGGGACAGCGCTCCGTAGCGGAACTTGAAGGACGCGTCGAGCGTGTCCTGGGCTCCGTCGACGTCGGCGCCGGTCACGGCGACCTGGGCACCCTGCAGGTACGGCACGGTGGACAGGTCCTGCGCCTCGAGCTGCTGGATCTGCTCGATCAGCGCCTGGCGAGCGGCCGGGTCCGGCGTGCTGGCCTGCTGCAGGATCAGGTCGTTGACCTGCTGGTTCTGGTAGTGGTTGCTGAGGAAGTTCTCGTTCAGGAAGAACGGCGTCAGGTAGTTGTCGGCGTCGGAGTAGTCCGGGAACCAGCCGAGCTGGTAGGCCGGGTACACGTCGGCGACGCGGTCCTTGACGTACTGGACGTACTCGGTGGACTGCAGGTTCACCGTGAACAGCCCGGTCGCCTCGAGCTGGTCCTTGATCAGGGCGTACTCGTCACCCGACGACGGGCCGTAGTGGTCCGGGTTCCACTGCAGGTTCAGCTCGACCGGCGTCTGCACGCCCGCCTGCTGCAGCGTCTGGGCCGCCTTGTCCGCGTCCGGGCCGCCGTTGCCGTCGCCGTAGAGGTCCTTGAGCGGGGTGATGGCCCCGGTCAGGCCGTCGGGCACGTAGGAGTACAGCGGCGTGTAGGTGCCCTTGTAGACCTGGTCGGCGATCTCCTCGCGGTCGAGCAGGTCGGCCACCGCCTGCCGGACGGCGAGCGCCTTGGCCGGGTCGGCCTCGGACGTCGTCGCCCCGAAGGGCTGGGTGTTGAAGTTGAAGACGATGTACCGGATCTCACCACCGGGGCCGTCGACGACCTTGACGTTGTCGTCGCCGCGCAGGTCCTCGATGTCGGTCGCCGTCAGGCTGCGGAAGGCGACGTCGATGTTGCCCTGCTGGACGTCGAGCTTCAGGTTCGACGCGTCCGCGTAGTACTTGACGTTGACCTTGTCGGTCTTCGGCGCGCCGAGCAGGCCCTGGTAGTCCGGGTTGGCCTCGTACTGGATCAGGTTGTTCTTCTCGTAGCTGGTGATCGTGTACGGACCGGCGAACGCCTTGCCCGCGGCGATGTCCTCGTCGGCGGTGATCGCGTCGCCGGAGAAGACGTCCTCGTCGACGATCGGGCCGGCCGGGCTGGAGAGCACCTGCGGGAACGTCTGGTCGTTGGCGCTCTTGAGGTGGAAGACGACGGTGGTGTCGTCGGGCGCGTCGACGCTGGCGAGGTTGAACAGCAGGGCGGCCGGGCCGTTCGGGTCGTTGATGGCCACCATGCGGTCGAACGTGAACTTGACGTCCGAGGAGGTCAGCTCGTTGCCGTTGGCGAAGGTCAGACCCGACTTGAGCGTGACCGTGTAGTCGGTCGGCGAGGTGTACTCGGCCGACTCGGCGATGTCGGGCTCGGGGTCGGGGCTGCCGAACGGGGTGTTCATCAGGAACGGGTAGACCTGGTTCATCACCGCGAACGAGCCGTTGTCGTAGGACCCGGCCGGGTCGATGCTGGTGATCTTGTCGCTCGTCCCGATGGTCAGCGCGTCGCCGCTGCTGCCGCCCGAACCGCCGTTGTCGTCGCCGCCGCCGCCGCACGCGGTGAGCGCCAGGGCCGTGACCGCGATGCCGGACGTCGCGGCCAGCACGCGCCGGCCACCCCTCGAAACGGATCTCATCCGCTACCTCGTCTTCATGGGAGCGGACACCGGGCGCGGGGGCGCCCCACAGCGGCCGCCCGTGGCTATGGAGGGCTCATGCCTAGCACACAGCATTTCCCGTGCAGCAGGCCTGGGGAGTTGCTGTTATCCGGTCGTGACCGGCGCAGGCCGGATGGCTTGCACCGGTGGCCGTCCCGGTGCCGACGGGCGCGTCCTCGGGGCAGGCTGTCGGCATGGCCGCCCCGGATCCCCGCCTGCTCGCCGTCCTCGCCGACCACCGCTGGGGGGTGCTGGCGACGCTCAAGCGCGACGGACGCCCGCAGCTGTCCACCGTCGGTTACACCTACGACACCGACGCGGACTTGGTCCGCATCTCCGTGACCGACGACCGCGTCAAGACCCGCAACCTCCGGCGCGACCCGCGGGCCACTCTGCACGTGACCGGCGCGAGCCTCTGGACGTGGGTGGCGGTCGAGGGCACCGCCGAGCTCACGCCGGTCGCGGCCGATCCGCACGACGCCACGGTCGAGGAGTTGATCACCTACTACCGGGGCACCGCCGGCGAGCACCCGGACTGGGACGAGTACCGCGCGGCGATGGTCACCGACCGGCGGCTCGTCGTCCGGCTCCGCCCGGAGCACGCCTACGGCCAGCTCGGCGGGTGACCGAGCCGGCCGTGGGCGGCGGCGTCAGCCGGCCGGCGCCTGCATCAGCTCGAACGGCGCGCCCCAGGGGTCCTGGACGACGGCGAAGCGGCCGAACGGCGTGTCCGTCGCCGGGGTCGTGACCTTGCCACCCGCCGCCTCGACGGCGGCCACGGCGTCGTCGGTGGACGCGACGGAGAAGCAGACCAGCCAGCCCGTCGGCGCGCCGGGCTGCGCGCCGCCGAGCCCGCCCAGCGGGTAGTCCGCAGCCCGGTCGCCCGCACGGAAGGTCGTGTAGCCGCCGGCGCCGGGCACTTCGTCGTAGCTGTAGCCGAAGACCGCCGCGTAGAAGGACCGGGCGGCCTCCGGATCGGCGAGTGCCGCCTCGTTCCAGGTCACCGACCCGGGCTCGTTGTAGCGCCGGAAGCCGGTGTGCTCGCCGGCCTGCCAGAGCCCGAACGGGGTGCTGGTCGGGTCGACGGCGATCGCCATGCGCCCGTACGGCGCGACGTCCATCGGCGGGACGACGACGGTGCCACCGGCCTCGGTGATGCGGGCGGCGGTGGCCTCGGCGTCGTCGGTGGCGAAGTACGTCGTCCAGGCGACCGGGTCCGACTCGTTCATCCGGGGCCCGAGGCCGGCGACCAGCAGGCCGTCGCGGGCGGCGTTGAGGTAGCCGCCGTACTCCTCGCCGCCGCCGCTGAACTCCCAGCCGAGCAACTCGCCGTAGAACGCGCGGGCGGCCGCGATGTCGGGGGCGCCGTAGTCGACCCAGCAGGGCGTGCCGTTCGGCCAGGCGGTGTCACGGGTGGGCATGTCTCCTCCTTGGGGACGGGGAATCAGACCCTGCTCCCGGGCACCCACAGTTCCGGGCTAGAAGTCGCCGCCACCGAAATCGCCGCCACCGAAGTCACCGCCACCGAAGTCACCGCCGCCGAAATCGCCGCCACCGAAGTCACCGCCGCCGCCGGCGAAGCCGCCGCCGAAGTCGTTGTCGTGGTCGCCGAACAGCAGCCCGCCGAGCACGAGGCCACCCAGGCCCCAGCCCAGGCCGCTGCCCATCCCGCCGCGGCGGCCGTATCCACCGCCCCAGCCGCCGCCGTAGCCCTGACCGCCGTAGCCGCCGCCCCAGCCGTAGCCGGTGCGCTGCGACCAGCGCTCGACGTCGTCCTGGGCCACGTCGAGGGCGTAGCGGGCGAGCTGGTCGGCGTGCTGCGCCTCGCGCAGGGCCCGGACCGGGTCGTCGTAGGCCTGCCGCGCGGCCGCCTCGAGGTGCCGCTCGGCCTCGGCCAGCCGGGTGCGGGCCTCGCTGCCGACGGCGCCGCGGCGGGTGCTGATGAAGTCACCGGCCGCCGCGACCGCCGAGCGGGCGGTCAGCAGCGCCTGCTCCAGCGCCTCGGTGGCGCGCCGGCGGTTGGTCTCGGCGTCGCGGGCGCTCACCAGCGCCTGCTCGAGCGCGGCGTCGGCGTCCTCGATGCGGCGCAGCGCGGCCAGCGGGTCGGGCTTGCCGCCGTCGGCCGGGCGCAGCGCGGCTTCCGCCGACGCCAGCTCGGCCTGCGCGCGGGCGACGTGCGGCTGCAGGCCGTCCCGGTCGCCGCGGTCCATCAGCGCCCGGGCCTCGGCCAGGTCTGCCTCGGTCTCGGCGCGGGCGGCGGCGATCCGGTGCTCGGCGGCGCCCAGGTCGTCGGCCAGCCGGTCGATCGCGTCGAGCAGGGTGGTGCTCTGCGTCACGGCGTCCTCGGCCGGGCGCAGCCGGCCCACGGCCTGCCCCGTCTCGCCGGCGTCGTGGGCCTGGCGCGCCTGCCCGAGCAGCTCGGCGGCCGCGGCCAGCCGGGCCCCCGCCTCCTGGACGTTCACCGCGACCGGGGCGAGCGCGGCCGGGGCGTACCGGTCGGCCAGGGCGGCCAGCCGGCGCTCCTGCTCCGGCAACCGCTGCCGCAGGGCCTCGATGCGGCCGCCCAGCTGCTCGATCGCCTGGGGTGCGGCGGCCTCCTGCGCCCGGAGGTCGTCGAGCGCCTGCGCCTGCTCCTGGAGGCGGGTGCCGGCGGCGTCGGTGAGCGAGAGCAGCTCGGTGAGCATGCGCCGCTGCGTCGGCTCGTCCTCGGGGATCTCGTCGTCGAGCTCCTGCCGGATGGTGAAGGCGCGGGCCAGCTCGCCGCGGGTGCGCTCCAGCGCCTCGTCGGCGCCCGGGACGGCGTCCGCGCCGAAGTGCGTCCGCGCGAAGTCCACGTTCACCTGGGCGGTGCGGACGCGCTCGTCGAGGTCGAGCAGCGCCTCGCTGGCGCGGCCGTTCAGCTCCGCCGTCGGCGTCCCGGCGTGCGGGTCCGGGGGCGCGAGCTGCGCCTGCTGCTGTGCTGCCTGGAGCTCCCGCTGACGGCGGTTGCGGCGGGACCGGAAGAACAGATAGCCGCCGCCGGCCACGAGCACGAGGACGGCGACGACGGCGAACGTGGCCAGCCCCGATCCGGATCCCGAGCTCGCACCGGTGGACGACGAGGACGACGAGCCACCCAGCGCGTCGGCCGCGGTCGTGACCACGCCGGCCCAGTCCTCGTCGTTGACCTTGGCGCCGAGATCGGAGGACACCTTGCTGAGCTCGGACTGGTCCGCGGCGGGGCCGAAGTAGCCGCCGTCGTGGTCGCTCGTGGCGACCGCGAGCACGACCTGGTTGCTGCCGAAGTTCGACGCCTGGAAGGTCTGCTGCGCCCAGGTGTGCCCGGCGATGCCGTCGAAGCTGTCCACGTAGACGACGTAGAGCTGGGTGCCGGTGTCGGACTGCAGCTGGTCGACGGCGTCCTCGACCTCGGAACGATCACCCCCGAGGACCCCCGCCTGGTCGGTGACCTGGTCGCTCAACGCGAACGGGGCCTCGGCCAGGGCGGGCCCGGCCCCGGCGAGCAGGACAGCGGCGAGGACGCCGAGAACGATCGTCAGCCGACGCACGGTTGCAGACCTCCAGTTGGATGGGCCGCCCCAGAGGACGTCCCGGACCTCATGCACGCGCGGGAGCCCTGCGGGGTTCCCGCGCCGACCATGTCAGAACCGGCCGCCCCCGCCGTGCCGGCGGCCGCCGCCGCTCCTGGTGACCGAGCGGCCGCCGCCGTGCGAGCGGTGCGAGGAGCGGTATCCACCACCGGACCCGCCGAACCCGCGATGTCCGCCACTGCTCCAGCCGCCGCTGCTCCAGCCGCTGCCGCGGTAGAGGTCGCCCTCGGCCTGCTGCTGCGCGGTCGCGGCCAGCGACGCCGCCCGTTCGGCCGCGGCGACTGCAGCGACGGCGTCGAGGGCCGCGGCGGCCTCGGCCTCGACGAGGTGGCGGCGGGCCTCCGACAGCGCGGTGCGGGCGTCGGGGCCGATCCGGCCGCCGCGCGTCGCCACGAGGTCCGAGGCACCGGCGACCCGGGCCCGCGCGCCGGACAGCGCGCGGTCGAGCCGGGCCCGCGCGGCCTGCTGCCTCGCCTGCTCGTCGCGGGCGCGGGCCAGGGCCTCGTCGAGCGCGCGGTCGGCGGCCTGCAGGCGCTCGAGGGCGTGCAGCGGGTCGGGCGGTGTGGCGTTCGCCAGCGCATCCACCTCGGCGAGCGCCTGCTCGGCGCGAGCCACCGAGGCGGCCAGGCCGGTGCGCTCGGCGCCGGACGCGGCCAGGGGCCGCGCCTCGGCGAGGTCGTGCTCGGCGTCGGCGCGGGCCCCCGGCAGCGTGGCGGCGGCGTCCTCGAGCTCGCGCGCCCGCCGGCCGATCGCGTCCAGCAGCGTCGTCGCCTGAGTGACCGCCTCCTCCGCGGCGCGGACCGCGGGCGCGGCCATGCCGGGGCGGCCGGCGGCGAGCTCCCGTCGGCCGCCGTCGACGGCATCCTGGGCCGCGGTCAGCCGCGCGCGGGCCTCGTCGTCGTTGTCGTCCTCCGGCGCCAGCGCCGTCCGTGCCCAGCGCTCGCGCAGCCGGCCCAGCGCCGCCTCCTCCTGCGGGAGGCGGCCGGTGAGGGCGGCGATCCGGCCGGCCAGCTCGTCGAGCAGCCGCGGCGCGTTCTGCTCCAGGTCGCGCAGCTGCGCGAACGCCTCGGCCTGCGCGTCCAGGCGGGCGTCGGCCGACTCGGCCAGCCGCAGCAGCTCGGCGAGCAGCTTCCGGGTCGCGTCGTCGTCCTCGGGGTGCTCGTCGTCGAGCCGCTGGCGGACGGCGAAGGCCTGCTCCAGCTCGGCGCGCGCCTGCGCGAAGGCGGCGACGGCGTCGGCGACCGCCGCCTCGCCGTACTGCAGCCGGGCGAAGTCGAGGTCGACCTGCGAGCCGCGCAGCGCCTCGTCGACCTCGAGCAGCGCGGTCGCCGCCCGGCCGCGCACCGACTCGGTCGGCTCGCCGGGGAACGGGTCCTCGCGGCGCCGGCGCTCCTCCTCGGCCCTCCTCCGCTTGCGCCGGCCGTTGACCTTCACCAGGGCGGCGAGCAGCAGGATCACCACGGCGACGACGGCCACGGCCGGCCAGACCGACCGCGGCTGCAGCCCCTCGGCGAACGCCACCGCCGCGCCGGCCCAGTCGCCGTCGGCCAGCTCCGGTTCCACCTCGTCGGCGATGAGCTGGTCGACGTCGTCGGCGTCGCGGTCGGAGGCGGGGTCGAACCAGTAGCCGTAGGCACGATCGTCGACGGCGACGGCGAACAGGACGTCGTTGCCGCCGAGCTGGGATGCCCGCGCGGTGTTCTCGGCCCACGTCGTCCCGTCGGCGCCGTCGAAGGAGGAGACGTAGACGACCCACAGCTGCGTGCCGTCGCCGTCCCGCAGCTCGGCCAGCGCCCGGTCGACGTCGTCCTCGTTGCCGGAGAGGGCACCGACCCGGTCGGTGACTTGGTCGGCGAGCCGGAACGGCGGCTCGGCCAGCGCGGGGAGGGCCGCGGGCAGCAGCAGCCCCGCGAGCAGTCCGAGGACGACGAGCAGCCGGCGCACGGCAGGCACCTCCAGCGGGTCGGGGGCGGGCGAGCCCGGACCCTAGCGGCGGCGGGGGTCGCACGGCGCGTTCGTGGGTAGGGCGCCGCGGTGAACGACGCCGACAGCATCCCCGCCGCCGATCTGCCGCCCGGCGCGGTCCGCCGCGTCGGCGAGTGGGCGGTCGGCAACGCCGGCGGACAGTACTTCGCGGTCTCGCGGCGCTGCCGGCACCAGCTCGCGGACCTGGCCGAGGGCAGCGTCGACGCCGACGGCTGCCTGGTCTGCCCGTGGCACCAGAGCCGTTACGACGTCGGCACCGGCGAGATGGTCGAGGGGCCGACGGGCTTCCTCGGCTACCACGGACCGACCCCCGTCTACACGCAGTTCGTCCGGGCGTACGGCCGCTGGCTGCGCCTGCGCGTCCGCCGAGCCGTCCGGCGGGGGGACGAGGTCGTCGTGGAGTAGCGGCTCAGGCGTCGATGCGGCGGCGGCCCTCGAAGGCCCGGCCGAGGGTGACCTCGTCGGCGTACTCGAGATCGCCGCCGACGGGCAGGCCGCTGGCCAGGCGGGAGACCGCCAGCCCCATCGGGGCGACCAGCCGGGCGAGGTAGGCCGCGGTGGCCTCGCCCTCGAGGTTCGGGTCCGTGGCGATGATCAGCTCGGTGACCTGGCCGTTCATCAGCCGGGTCATGAGCTCCTTGACCCGCAGGTCGTCGGGGCCGACGCCCTCGATCGGGCTGATCGCGCCGCCGAGCACGTGGTAGCGGCCGCGGAACTCGCGGGTCCGCTCGATCGCGACGACGTCCTTGGGCTCCTCGACGACGCAGATGACGTCGTCGGAGCGGCGCGGGTCGCGGCAGATCCGGCACTGCTCGCCCTCGGCGACGTTGTAGCAGGTCACGCAGAAGCGGACCTCGGCCTGCACGCGCTGCAGGGCGGCGACCAGCCGGCCGACGTCGGCGCTCTCGGCGGCGAGCAGGTGGAAGGCGATGCGCTGGGCGCTCTTGGGCCCGACGCCCGGCAGCCGGCCGAGCTCGTCGATCAGGTCCTGGACAGCACCCTCGTACACGGTGGGATTCCTCGGGTTCGGGTCGTGCGGGGACGAAGGCTCAGAAGCCGGGCAGGCCCAGACCGCCACCGAGCCCGCCGGCCAGCGGGCCCATCCGGCTGGCGGCCAGGTCGTCGGCGGCGCGCTTGGCGTCACGGACGGCGGCGACGACGAGGTCCTGCAGGGTCTCGACGTCGTCCGGGTCGACGGCGGCCGGCGCGATGGTCAGCGCGGTGAGCTCACCGCTGCCGGTCATCGTCGCCGTGACCAGGTTGCCCCCGGCCGAACCGGTGACCTCGGTGCTCGCGAGCTCCTCCTGCGCCGCGACCAGCTGCTGCTGCATCTGCTGCGCCTGCTTCAGCAACGCGGACATGTCGGGCTGGCCGAAGGAGCTCATGCACCGAGCGTAGGCCGCGGTAGCGACAGCGGCGGGACACGCGGACCCGCTCGGAGTGCCACGGCGCGGAAAACGCGGCCGCGGCACTCCGCGTCAGCCGTCGACGGGGCGGGCGCCGAGCTGCGCGCGCAGCAGCGCCAGCGCGGCCTGCTCGGGATCGACCGCGGGCGTGTCGTCGACCGGCGCACCCGCCGCCTCGGCGGCGTGCTGGGCGACCAGCTCGCGCTCCTCGCGCTCCTCCGCGGCGCGCGCCGCCTCGCGGGCCACCTCGGGCGAGACCTTGGCGCCGGCCGGGGCGCTCGCACCCTCGACGATCGCCTCGACCTTCCAGCGGACGCCGAGCAGCTCGTTGAGCGCCTCGCGCAGCACGTCCTTGTTGAGGTCGTCACCGATCCGCCGGGCCAGCGCCGGCGAGTTGGTCGACAGGGTCAGCACGCCGTTCTTCAGCTCGTGCACCTGCGCGCTCTTGAGCATCGCCTCGGTGGTGCGCTTGTGCCGCTTGACCACCGACAGCAGCTCCGGCCAGATCCGGCGGACGTCGCTGGTGGTCAGGTCGCCGCCCGAGGCCGGCTCGGGCGGGTTCGCCGAGACGACCGGCGTCGGCTCGCCGCCGCGGGGTGCGGGCGCCGACTCGGCCGCGGCGCGCGGCGGGGCGGCCGGCGCGGCGGGCGCCTCGGTGCGGGCGGCCGCGGCC
This sequence comes from Geodermatophilus sp. SMS 5-13, assembly GCF_059428245.1. Taxonomy (NCBI): domain Bacteria; kingdom Bacillati; phylum Actinomycetota; class Actinomycetes; order Geodermatophilales; family Geodermatophilaceae; genus Geodermatophilus; species Geodermatophilus sp. SMS 5-13. The sequence goes on along the minus strand of NZ_CP165729.1, from coordinate 310,377 downwards.
TGGGCGGCGGCCGGGCGGGCGGGGTGCGGCCAGTCCTCGTCGTCGGTGGGCTCCGGCGGCAGCGGGATGTCCGGCTCGCCGGTCGCGACCCGCGGCCCGGACGGCGCGGCAGCCGGGGGCTCGTCGGCGGGCGGAGCCGGGGCGGGGCTCGGGGCGGGCCGGGGTGCCCCGCCGGAGCCGGGCGCCACGGTCTCGGGCCAGTCGTCGTCCGCAACCGGAGCGGCCGCGGCGGCGGGCGCGGGCGCTGCCGGGGACGGCGGCGGGGCCGCCTGCTGCGACTTGCGGACGAACTCGCGGCGCGGGGCGCCCGGGGCCTCCGCCCGCGGCGCGGCGGCCGGCGGCGGGGCGGGGGCGGCGGCCTGCGGCGCCGAGGGCGCGGCCGGGGCGGCGGGCGCGCGGTGCACCGGCGCCTCGAACTCCTCCACGGGCCGGCCGGCGTGCTCGCCGGCGATCGACAGCCGCCGCTCGAGCCGCTCCAGGCGCTGCAGGGTGGCCGCCGCCGAGCCGTCGGTGGCGGGCAGCAGCATGCGGGCGCAGACCAGCTCGAGCAGCAGCCGCGGCGCCGTCGTCCCGCGCATCTCGGTCAGGCCCTCGTGCACGGTGTCGGCCATCCGCGACAGGGTGGCCGAGCCGAGGGCCTGCGCCTGCGAGCCCATCAGGTCCAGCCGGTCCGGCGGGCAGTCGAGCAGGCCGTTGCCGCCGGCGTCCGGCACGGCGTCGAGCACGATCAGGTCGCGCAGCCGGTCGAGCAGGTCGGTGGCGAAGCGGCGCGGGTCGTGGCCGGCCTCGACGACGCGGTCGACGGCGCGGAACACGGCGGGCGCGTCGTGCGCCGCCAGGGCGTCGATCGTCTCGTCGAGCAGCGCGTCGTCGGTGACGCCGAGCAGGCCGACCGCCGTCTGGTAGGTGACGCCCTCCGGGCCGGCACCGGCGAGCAGCTGGTCGAGGATCGACAGCGAGTCGCGGACCGACCCGCCGCCGGCGCGCACGACGAGCGGGAAGACCGTCGGCTCCACCTGCACGCCCTCGGCGGCGCAGGTCTTCTCCAGCAGGCCGCGCAGCGTGGTCGGCGGCACCAGCCGGAACGGGTAGTGGTGGGTGCGCGAGCGGATGGTCGGCAGCACCTTGTCCGGCTCGGTGGTCGCGAACACGAAGACCAGGAACTCCGGCGGTTCCTCGACCACCTTGAGCAGGGCGTTGAAGCCCTGCGTGGTGACCATGTGCGCCTCGTCGACGATGTAGACCTTGAAGCGGCTGTTCACCGGCGCGAAGAAGGCGCGCTCGCGCAGGTCGCGGGCGTCGTCGACGCCGCCGTGGCTCGCCGCGTCGATCTCGATGACGTCGATCGAGCCGGGGCCGTCGGGCGCCAGCGAGACGCAGGACGTGCACACACCGCACGGGGTCGACGTCGGGCCCTGCTCGCAGTTCAGCGACCGGGCGAGGATCCGCGCCGACGACGTCTTGCCGCAGCCGCGCGGGCCGCTGAACAGGTAGGCGTGGTTGATCCGGCCGGAGTCGACCGCGTTGACCAGCGGGGTGGTGACGTGCTCCTGCCCGACCACCTCGGCGAAGGTCGCCGGACGGTACTTGCGGTAGAGCGCCAGAGCCACGCAGGCAGGTTACGTGCCGGAGGTGACGAAGCCGCGGACCTCGGGCGAGATCTGCACACCGGCACCATTCGGCCCCGCGGTGTGGGCCACTGTGCAGATCTCGCCCGGCTGACCGGAAAAAAAGGGACCCCCCGCGCACCCGTCAGAGCCCGCTTATCCTTGCTGCCTTCCGGCCCTGGGGAGGTTCACAGGGTGACGCCACACGAGGGGTCTGCACTCACTGTACGGGAAAGCGCTCAGGGATCCGACGACCCGCCCGCTACCCTCGGCGCCATGCCGCCCCGCCGCGCACTCGTCCTGCCCCCTCCCCGCTCCTGACCGGAGCGCCGCGGGGCTGACCGCTCCCCCGCCCGGGTCCTGACGACCCGGGCGTCCTGCTGCGCGCTCCGGACCGAGCCCCCTCACCGGATCTCGCCCCAGGAGCGTCATGACCCCCTCGTCCCCCGCGTCGCGTCGCGGGTTCCTGCTCGTCGTCCTCGCCGCCCTCTGCTGGGGGACGTCGGGCATCAGCGGCCGGATCGTCGCCGCCCGCACCGATCTCTCCCCGCTCGACATCGCCTGGTACCGGCTCGCCATCGGCGCGGTGCTGCTGCTGGCCGGCTGGGCGCTGACCGCCCGGCGGCGCACGGCATCCGTCCCGCTGACCCGTCCGGTCGCCGTCCGCCTGGTCCTGGTCGCCGCCGGCCTGGCCGCCTACCAGCTCGCCTACTTCAGCGCGGTGGCCCGCGCCGGGGTGAGCATCGCCACGCTGGTCGCCCTCGGGCTGGCGCCGCTGCTCATCGCCGTCGGGGCGGCCCTGCTCGGGCACGGCCGGCCCAACCCGGCGACGCTGGCGGCACTGGCCGTCGCGCTGGTCGGGCTGGTCCTGCTCGTCGGCGTGTCCGCCGGCGCCGGCACCGGCACGGCGGTGCTGCTCGGCGCACTGCTGGCCACCGGGTCGGCGCTCGGCTACGCCGTCGTCACCCTGACCTCCGGCGGGGTGCCGGCCGGCGTCCCGGTCACCCTGGCCGGGTTCGCCGGCGGCGCGGTGCTGCTCACCCCCGTCGTGCTGGCCGCCGGGCTGCGGTTCCCGGGCGACCCGGTGGCGATCGCCGTCCTGCTCTATCTCGGGCTGGTGCCCAGCGCGCTGGCGTACGGGCTGTTCTTCACCGGCGTCCGGACCGTGCCCGGCGCCGTCGCCTCGATCGTCACGCTGCTGGAGCCGCTGACGGGAACGGTCCTGGCGACGGCGTTCCTCGGCGAGCGGCTGGCCCCAGGCGCCGTCGTCGGCGGGCTGCTCATGCTGACCGCGGTCGCCGGGCTCTACGTCCGGGAGCTGGGCCGGGCGCCGGAGCTGGAATCCGCGGGCTGAGCGGTCACACCACCGGCGAGAGGCCGCCGTCCACGTTGACGGCCGTGCCGGTGAGGTAGCCCGCCCGGGGGGAGAGCAGGAAGGCGGCCAGATCCGCGAACTCCTCGGTCCGGCCGGCGCGGCCGAGCGGGATCCCCAGCTGCCGGGCCCGGTCGCGCTCGTACTCGTCCTGTGACACCCCGGCGTCGGCGGCGGCCCGGGTCCACTGGTCGCTGCGGACGAACCCGACCAGCAGGGCGTTGACCCGGATCCCCCGCTCGGCCAGCTCGTTGGACAGCCCCTTCGTCAGGGCCAGGCCCGCGGAGCGGTACATCGAGCTGGGCATGGACCGGGCGGGCTGGAATCGGGCGAAGATGCTCAGCACGTTGAGCACGGCGGCGCCGTCCGAGCGCGAGAGCAGCGGGACCGCCGCGCGCACGGCCCGGACGGCGGCCAGCACCTTGAGCTCGAAGTCGGTCTGCCACTCGTCGTCCGACGTGTCCAGGAACGCCTTCGCGGTGTGCACGCCGGCGTTGTTGACCAGCCCGTCGAGCCGTCCCCACCGCTCGCCGGCCGCGTCGACCACCCGCGCGAGCTGCTCGGCGTCGGTGACGTCGGCCGGGACGGCGAGGACGTCGCCGCCGTGGCCGCGCAGCCCGCGGGCAGCCGCCTCCAGCCGCTCGGCGTTCCGGCCGCAGATCGCGACGTGCGCGCCCTCCCGCGCCAGGACGTCGGCGACGCCGAGGCCGAGCCCGCTCGATCCGCCGGTGACCAGGTAGCTGCGGTCCTTCAGTTCGAGGTCCATGTCGATCCCTTCGTGCGTTGTCGGCTACCCGGCCGGCTATGCCTGGTCGAGGAGCCGGCGGAGCCCGGAGTCCTCGAACGGAACCCCCGCGGTGGCGGCATTCTCCGCCGCCCCGCTGAGGTAGCGGCGGACGTTGGCCAGCTTGATCTCCTCGTATCCGCGCACTTCCCCGGCCCGGTCCGCCAGCGCGCACAGCCGGTCGTAGTTCTCCGTGCTGAGCCGGTCGGCCAGGTCACGGGCGAGCGTCTCGTAGTGCTGCACCAGGGCCCGCTCCACCCGGCGGACCGTGCCCAGGCCGAACACGTCGACCGGGGTGCCCCGCAGGCCGCGGGCGGCCCGCAGGCCCACGAACGCCGGCCGGAACCAGGGCCCGAGGGTGATCTTCTTCTTCATCCCGAGCGCGCGCAGCACCGGCGGGTGCAGCTTCCACGAGACCTTCGCCCCGCTGCCGAACTCGGACTCGACCGCCGCGCGGGCGCTGTCGAGCAGGTGCAGCCGGGCCACCTCGTACTCGTCCTTGTAGGCCATGAGGCGGTGCAGATTGCGGGCCACGACCTGGGCGAAGTCGTCCCGGCCGAGCGCGTGGTCGGCCCGCACCGCGAGCGCGACGGTGTCGGCGTAGCGGCGCGCGTAGGCGTCGTTCTGGTACGCGGTCAGGTCCGGGATCCGGACCTCGAGCAGGCGGGCCAGCTCCCCGGTCGCGCCGGTCTCGTCGATGAGCCGGGTGGTCGCCGGGTCGGTCACGCCGCCACCGCGGGGACGGCCGCCGAGCCCGAGCCGCTCCACGACCCCGGGATCGGCGACGACGGCACGGCCCCAGCGGAAGGCCAGCAGGTTGTCCTCGACCGCGACGCCCTGGTCCCGGATCGCCTGCTCGATCGACTCCGCGCGCAGGGGCAGGGCTCCGGCCTGGAACGCCGCACCCAGCAGCAGCGCGTTCGCCGCCATGTGGTTGCCGAACAGCGCCGACGCCAGGCCCTCGACGTCGAGGTAGACGTTCTGCTCGGCGCGGGTGACGCCGTCCAGGGTGGCCCGGAGCTCGTCCGCCGAGGGGTAGGGCACCGTCGGGTCGAACGCCATCTGGGCGGTCGGGACGGCGCTCGACGAGGCGACGGCCACCGTCCGGCCGGGCGCCGCGGGCGCGAGGTTGGCCGGCGTCATCGCGCCCAGCAGGTCGAAGGCGAGGAACAGGTCGGCCCCGCCCTCGGCGATGCTGGCCGACGGCGTCGGGCCGCTGTGGACCTGCAGCTGGGAGACGACCGGGCCGCCCTTGATCGTCGACCCGGTGAGATCCAGGCTCCGGACCCGGCGTCCCTCCGCGGTTGCCGCGGCGCCGACCAGCTGGCTGACCGAGATCACCCCGGTGCCGCCGATGCCGGTCATGTGGACGGCGAAGTCGTCGGCCGGGACCACCGGGACCGGATCCGGCGCGGCCGGCGGCTCGGGGACGCGGCGCTGCTCCTTGCGCGCCCCCTTCGTCTCCACGACGAGGAAGGACGGGCAGTCGCCGTCGGTGCAGCTGTAGTCGAAGTTGCAGGACGACTGGTGGATCGCGGTCTTGCGGCCGAACTCGGTCTCGACCGGCTGCACGGACATGCACTGCGACTGTCGGTTGCAGTCCCCGCAGGCCTCGCAGACCCGCTCGTTGATCATGACGCGCTTCGTCGGCGTCGTGCCGGTGCGGCGCATCCAGCGCCGCTTCTCCGCGGCGCACATCTGGTCGTGGATCAGCACGGTGACGCCGGGAACGGCGGCGAGCTCCTCCTGCACGCGCACGATCTCGTCGCGGTGCAGCACCCGCACCCCGCGCGGCAGGTCGCGCCGCTTGTGGCGGGAGGGCTCGTCCGCCGTCACGACGACCCGGCGCACCCCCTCGGCGAGCAGCATCCGGGCCAGCGCGCCGACGGACATGCCGCCGCGCACGTCCTGACCGCCGGTCATCCCGATCGCACCGTTGTAGAGGATCTTGTAGGTGACGTTCACCCCGCTGGCCACGGCGAGCCGCAGCGCCAGGCTGGCCGAGTGGTGGAACGTGCCGTCGCCGACGTTCTGGAAGATGTGCTGCGTCGTGGTGAACGGCGCCATGCCGACCCACTGCGCGCCCTCGCCGCCCATCTGCGTGTAGCCCGAGATCTCGCCGTGCTCCTCGCGGGGGCTGAACAGGCCCAGCAGGTGGCAGCCGATGCCGGCGGCGACCGTGCTGCCGGCCGGCGCCTTGAGGCCGGTGTTGTGCGGGCAGCCCGAGCAGAAGAAGCCGGCGCGGTTGGTGGACAGCGGCAGCAGCGTGAGGGTGCGGCGCTGCGTGCGGAGGTGGGCCGCCACGGAGGGGACGTCGAAGCGCCGCAGCAGCCGCTCGCCCAGCCGCCGGGCCAGCAGCTCGGGATCGAGCTCGCCGTACCCGGGGAGGAAGGGGTCGCCCCCCTCGTCGGTCCGGCCGTGGACGGCGGGCCGCTCGGGCACCGCGTAGAGGGCGTCCTTGAGCGCCGTCTCGAGGACGGGCCGCTTCTCCTCGACGACCAGCACCTCCTCGAGGCCGTCGGCGAACTCGCGCCACTCCTCGGGCGCGATCGGGTACAGCGCGGCGACCTGCTTGACCCGGATGCCCAGCCGCACCAGCTCGGCGTCGGTGAGGCCGAGGGTGCGCAGGGCCTCCCGGAGGTCGTAGAACGTCTTGCCGGGGGCGACGATGCCGACGGTGGCCGAGGGCGGGTCCACGACGACCGGGTTCAGCCGGTTCTCGCGGACGTACGCCGCCGCCAGCCGCAGCCGCGCGGCGTGCAGGTCGCGCTCGGCCTCCCGCATGCCCTCGCCCGCGTCGTTCACCCGGAGCGTGGGGGTGAACGGCGCGCCGTCCAGGGTGACCGTGGGCAGCACCGGCCGGACGTCGGCGGGCGTCACCGAGCCCGTCCCGTCCGCGACGCTGGTGACCATCTTGAACCCGACCCACAGCCCGGCGGCCCGGGACAGCGCGTAGCCGTGCAGGCCGAGCTCCACGACCTCCTGGGCCGTGCCCGGGTACAGGACCGGCATGCCCCACGCCTGGAACGCCGTGGTGCTGTCGGTGGGGAAGACCGTCGCGTTGGGCTTCGGGTCGTCCCCCGCCACCACCAGGACGCCGCCCCGCGCCGCCGTGCCTCGGATGTTGCCGTGCCGCAGCGCGTCACCGGCGCGGTCGACGCCCGGCGCCTTGCCGTACCACATGCCGAACACGCCCTCGACCGTCGCGCCCGGCGTGGCCGCCACCGTCTGCGCCCCCCACACCGCGGTGGCGGCCAGCTCCTCGTTGAGCCCCGGGGAGTGCACGATCCGCTGGGCGCCGAGCTCGGCGGACCGGCGCTCCAGCACGTCGTGCAGCCGGCCGAGCGGCGAGCCCGGGTACCCGGAGACGAAGCCCCCGGTCCGCAGCCCGCCGCGCGCGTCGGCCGCCGCCTGCTCTGCGAGCACCCGGACGAGCGCCTCGACCCCGGTCAGCCGCTCGGCGCGGGGGGTGGACGGCGGGTCGGCAACCGTCTGCGCCGGCGAATCGATCAGCTCGGTCACGTCGTGCGTCTCTCCTGTGCGGGGGCGGGTGCTCGGTCTGCTCAGACCTGGGCGGGCTGGACGGCCGGGGCGGGCTCGGCCGCCGCGGCGGCCGCGACCTTCCGAGCCGAGGCCGGGCGGGTCTCCCGCGCCAGCAGGCAGGCCGTCAGCGAGATGGCGCCGAGCACGATCAGGTAGAGCGAGATCGACCAGGTCTTGCCGCCGGACCACTCCATGAGCAGCACCGCGATGACCGGCGCCGTGCCGCCCGCGACCGCGTTGCACAGCTGGTAGCCCAGGTTCGCGCCGGTGCACCGGACCTCCGGCGGGAAGAGCTCGGTGTAGTACGCGGCCTCCACCTGGTAGCAGAGGTACTGCGCGAGGTTGCCGAGCAGCAGGCCGAGCACGAGGAGCACGAAGACGCCGGTGTCGACGAGCCAGAACAGCGGGAAGGCGATCACGATGAGCATCACGCAGCCCGCGGCGAAGACCTTCCGTCGGCCGATGCGGTCGGCGACGATGCCGATCGTCCAGGCGTAGCAGAGCGCCAGTGCGGTGACGATCGCGATCGCGCCCATCATCGTGGTCGGGTCCAGCCCCTCGCGCAGCGTCGCGTAGGAGAGCATGAAGGTGGCGACGACGAAGGCGATGGTCGTCGTGCCGACGTGCATGCAGAAGGTCAGCAGCACGGTGCGCCACTGCGTCCGGAGCAGGCGGACGATCGGCATCTGGGACGACGCCTCGGCGCCGGCGACGCGCTCGACGAACGTCGAGGTCTCCTCGACGCGGCGTCGCACGTAGAGGCCGATGCCGATCAGGACCACGCTGGCCAGGAACGGCAGCCGCCAGCCCCAGGCCAGGAACGCCTCGGGGGACAGCACCGACCGCAGGCCCATCACGGTGGCGAGGCCGAGCAGGAACCCGATGCCCGAGGAGTAGGGCACGAAGCTGGCGTAGAACGCCCGCTTCTGCTCCGGCGCGTGCTCGACGATCATGGTCGTGGCGCCGGAGAACTCACCGCCCAGTGCGAAGCCCTGCACGACCCGGAGGAAGGTCAGCAGGATCGGCGCCGCGACGCCGATCGTCGCGTAGGTCGGCAGCAGCCCGATCGCCGCCGTCGCCACGCCCATGAGGGTGAGGGACCAGACCAGCAGGGTCCGTCGGCCGAAGCGGTCACCGAAGTGGCCGAGGACGACGCCGCCGAGCGGGCGGGCGATGAAGCCGGCCGCGAAGGTGGACAGCGACGCGATGGTGCCGGTCACCGGGTCGAGGGCGGGGAAGAAGACCACGCTGAAGACGCTGGCCGCGAGCGTCGCGTAGATCATGAAGTCGAACCACTCGATCGCGGTTCCGATCATCCCGCCCACGGTGGCGCGCCGGGCCATCCGCAGCTGCGCGGGTGTGTGCGTGGTTGGACTGCTCATCGGTGAGACTCCAGGGGTGAGGACCGGACTGCTCGCGATGCGAGGAATGTCACGAGGATGGCTGCTCCGCAGTGCGGATTTGAGTGAGAGAAGCCACAACCGCGGCGGCCGACTTCGTGGTTTTCACGGGAGGACGGCGTGACGCTCACCGAATTCGAGGCGCTGCTGGCGGAGCTGGCGGGTGAATCCGACCAGCTCACCGCGCGGGTCGTGGCGAGGATCCGGGCCGAGGTGCCCGGCTACCGGGACTTCCCCATCGAGGAGCACCACCGCGACGTGCTCGCGGGCATGGTCGAGACGTTCGAGGGGCTGCGCACACGGCGTCCGCTGTCGGCCGAGGCCGTCGCGTACACGCGGGGCATGGGACGCCGCCGGGCCCAGTTCCGGCTGAACCTCGCCGACGCGGTCGAGGCCTACCACATCTCCTACCGGGAGATCTGGAACGAGCTGCTGCGGCGGGCCACCACGCTCGGGCCCGACGCGGTGGCGGAGCTGGCGAGCACCGTGGCGCTGCTGTGGAGCTACGTCCACCGGCACAGCGCCGCCTTCGCGGAGGCGCATGCGGAGGAGTCCCGCATCCAGGCCGCGACACTGCAGGCGCAGCGGGCCCGCTTCGTGGAGCAGCTGGCCGCCGGCGGGGCGGACGACGAGGGCGGCGCCCGGCTCGCGCGCTCGCTGGGCTTCGACCCGGACGCGGAGTTCTGCGTCGCCGCGACCCCCGCGCCCGACGGCGCCCACATCGAGGAGGTCAACGCCGCGCTGGCCGCCTCCGGCGGGACCGGCCACTTCATGACCGGCGTCCTCGGCGAGGGACTGCTGATCGCGCAGGGGCTCGCGGACGACGAGGTGGTGGCGTGCCTGAGCGTCGGCGCACCGGACGCCCGCATCGGCATCGGCCTGCCCCGCCGTGGCCTGACCGGCGCCGCGACCGGCCTGCGCGACGCCCACCGGGCGCTCGGCCGCACCGGCGAGGAACGCCGCGTCGTCCGCTTCGCCGACGACTGGCTGATGATCGCGCTGGCCGGGGAACCGGAGACGCTCGAGCCGCTCGTCGCACCGGGGGTGCAGGCGGCCCGGCGCAATCCCGAGCTGGCCCGCACGGTGCGGGCCTTCGCCGACCACTCCTACTCGGTCTCGGCGTGCGCGCGGTCCCTGCACATCCACCCGAACAGCGCGAAGTACCGGCTCGACCGGTGGCGCACGCTCACCGGCTGGGACGTGCACACCGTTCCCGGTCTCGTCCTGTCGCTGCTGGCCGTGCAGGGCTGCGACTCCCCGCCGACCGGCGCGTGACGCCCGATCTGTCGTCTCGGCGGGATGAGGTGGTCGGTCACCGGCGCACGGACGATGCCCGGATGGCGACCGAGGTCCCGGAGACACCTGCTCCGCCGGCCGGCACGGGCAGCCGCCTGCTCCCGCTGCTGCTCGCCATGGCCATGTTCGTGCTGGTCGTGGACACGTCGCTGATGAACGTGTCGATCTCGGCGGTCGTGGAGGACCTCGGCACGACCGTCTCCGGGGTGCAGTCGGCCATCGCGCTCGAGGCGCTGGTCTCCGCGGCCTTCATCCTGGTCGGGGGCAAGGTCGGCGACCTCATCGGCCGCAAGCGGGCCTACGTGCTCGGCCTGCTCGGCTACGCCGTCGGGGCGGTGGCCATGACGCTGGCGCAGAACCTGGTCGCGATCATCGTGTTCTGGGCGCTGATCGGTGGGCTCGGCGCGTCGCTGCTGCTGCCGGCCATGCAGTCCCTGGTCCACGGCAACTTCGACGGCACGGCCCGGACGAAGGTCTACGCCCTCGTCGGGGCGGCGGCGGCCATCGCCGCCGCGGTCGGCCCCCTGCTGGGCGGCGTGATCACGACCTTCCTGTCCTGGCGGGTCGGATTCCTGCTCGAGGCGGTGATCATCGCCGTCGTGCTCGCGGGCATCAAGCTCGTCCGCGACGTGCCCTACACCGGTCCCCGGCAGGTCGACGTCGTCGGCTCCGTGCTGTCGGCGCTCGGCATGGGCGGGATCGTGCTGAGCATCCTGGTCTGGCAGGAGGGTGGGGAGGCCGTCGGTGCGCTGGCGTTCGTCGGCGTGGTCGCGATGGGAACGCTGGTGTGGTGGCTGCGCCGCCGCAAGCGGCAGGGCCGGTCGACGCTGCTCGACCCGGGGCTGTTCACGTCGAAGTACTTCCGGTTGGGGGTCTCCGAGCAGCTGTTCCAGCAGATCGCGCTCGGCGGCACGATGATCGTCCTGCCCATCTACCTGCAGATGGTGCTGGAGTACAACGCGCTGGAGGCCGGCCTGTCGATCGCACCGCTGTCGCTGAGCATGTTCGCGATCGCGCTGCTCGCCGGCAAGCAGGCCGGGCGGCGCCGTCCGGCGACCGTCGTGCGGTGGGGCTTCGCGATGCTCACCGCCGGGCTGGTGCTGCTGCTGCCGCTGGTGCCGCGGGCGACCTCCGGCTGGTACCTGGTGGTGCCGCTGCTGATCGCCGGCTGCGGGCTGGGGCTGCTGGTCTCGCAGCTGAACAACTACACGCTGAGCCCGATCTCCGACGAGCGGGTCAGCGAGGCCGCCGGGGTGAACTCCGCCGCCGGGTCCTTCGGGCTGTCCTTCGGGCTGGCCTTCGCCGGCGCCATCATGCTGGCCGCGCTGTCCACGACGTTCACCCGCGAGGCCGAGAACAGCCCCGTCCTGTCGCCCGCCGAGCAGCAGCAGGTGGCGGCCGTGCTGGACGAGGACGCGCAGCTGATGAGCAACACCGGGCTCGAGCAGCTGCTCGCCGGTCAGCCCGACGACGTCCGGGCCGAGATCGTCCGGATCAACACCGACACGCGGCCCCTGGCGCTGCAGATCGCCCTGGTCATCCCGATCCTCGCCGGGTTGGCGGGGCTGGGGAACTCCTTCCGCATGGCCGCACTGCCCGACCCCACCCCGTCCGGCGCGGCAGACGGCCTCGTGCTGGGCTGACCGGCCGGGCCGACCCGGCGCCCAGGACGCGACAGGCCCCCGGCGCGACGCCGGGGGCCTGGTCACTGCGGAGGATGGGAGATTCGAACTCCCGAGGGGTTGCCCCCAACCCGCTTTCCAAGCGAGCGCCATAGGCCACTAGGCGAATCCTCCAGTGGCGCCGATCGTACCGGGCGGCCCTGGACCGGTCAGCCGCGACACCACCGGCGCCGCCCGCCGGGGCCCGGGTGCGGCATCCTTCCCCGGGGTGGTTGGCTAACCGATCACCGGGGAAGGCCACGGGGGCAGTTCGGCGGAGGAGGGCGTGTCGTGAGCGAGTTGGGCAGCGAACGGGACGACGTGCGACCCGAGGTCGTCGACGCGATCCTCGGCGTCCTCAAGGGCGGCGATCCCGAAGGGCTGCCGCCGTCGGCGACGCGCGCCGAGAAGGCCGCCGCGCAGGACCGCTACCTCTCGGAGTTCGCCGCCGAGCGCAGCAAGCGCGACCGGCAGACCCAGGCCTGGGAGCTGCTGCTCACCCGCAGCTACGACGAGCCCCCGACCTGGCAGCGGCTCTTCGACGACCTCGCGCCCGAGTCGGTCGAGGAGCTCGGAACGCTCTACGACGCCCTGCCCGCCGGCGCCCAGGAGGAGTACACGCGGCGCTTCGGGATGCCGTCCGCCGTCTGACGGCGGGCGCCCATGACCGCACCCCCCACCCGGCCGGGACGGCTCGTCGCCGGTCGCTACCGGCTCGTGTCGCAGATCGGCGGCGGCGGCATGGGCACCGTGTGGATGGCGCACGACGAGCTGCTCGGTCGCCAGGTCGCGGTCAAGCAGGTGCTCCCGCGGACCGGCGCCGACCCGCACGAGGCCGAGCAGCAGCGGCAGCGGGCGCTGCGGGAGGGCCGGATCGCCGCCCGGCTCAGCCATCCGCACGCCATCTCCGTCTTCGACGTCGCCGTCGACGACGGCCTGCCGTGGCTGGTGATGGAGTACCTGCCCTCGCGCAGCCTGGCGACGGTGCTGAGCGAGGACGGGCTGCTGCGGGTGGACCAGGTGGCGCAGATCGGCGCCCAGGTCGCCGACGCGCTGGCGGCCACCCACGCGGCGGGCATCGTGCACCGCGACGTCAAGCCGGCGAACATCCTGATCGGTGAGGGCGAGCGGGTCGAGGGCCTGGTCAAGATCACCGACTTCGGCATCTCGCACGCCAGCGGCGACGTCACGCTCACCCAGACCGGGCAGATCACCGGGACGCCGGCGTTCCTCTCGCCCGAGGTCGCCCAGGGCCAGGAGCCGGCGCCGCCCAGCGACGTGTTCTCGCTGGCCGCGACGCTCTACACCTGCCTGGAGGGGCAGCCGCCGTTCGGCCTGGGCGAGAACTCGCTGCAGCAGCTGCACCGGGTGGCCGGCGGGGAGATCATCCCGCCCCAGCGGTGCGGGGCGCTGACCGCGCCGCTGCTGCGGATGCTCGCCGCCGACCCGGCCGCGCGGCCGCCGATGACCGAGGTCCGCGACCAGCTCGCCTCGCTGGTCGCCGACGACGGCGACACGACGACGGTGCTGATGGCGCGGGCGAACCTGCGCTCGTCGGCCCCCGACCGGCAGCGGACGGCGACCTTCGCCCCGCCCGCGCCGGCGGCCGCCCCGTCCGCGCCCACTCCCCCGCCTCCCCCGCCGCGCCGGCCCGTGGTCGTCGACGCCCCCGACCGCCCCGTGCGGCCCGCCGGCGAGCGCCGGCGCCCGGCGCCGTGGCTATGGGTGGCGGCCGGCGCCCTGGTCACCGCCGCGCTGATCCTCGGCGGGGTGCTGCTGGCCGTCTCGGGCCGGGACGACGGGAACGCGAACGCCGGCGGGACGACGACGTCCGCCACCGCACCGTCGTCGTCCGCCGCTCCGGAACCGACCACGCAGTCCTCCGCGCCGGCCACCACCACGACCGCCGAGCCGCCACCGACGACGACCGCCTCCAGCCCCCCGGCGGCGCCGGTCCAGGCCCGGGACGTCCGCGACTTCCTGCGCGACTACCACCGGCTGGTGGCCGACGACCCCGAGGAGGCCTGGCAGATGACCGGGCCGACGCTGCGCGGCAGCATCAGCGAGCAGGACTACGTGGACTTCTGGTCGCAGTTCAGCAGCGTCAAGCTCTCCGGCGTCCAGGCCGAGGACGGGTCGCTCACCGCCACCGGTCAGCTGGAGTTCCGCTCCGAGGACGGCGACCGCGAGCGCGAGGAGCACCGGTTCACCCTGGTCGTCGGGGAGGACGGCGAGCTGCTGCTGGACAGCGACGTCGCGATCTGACCCCCTGACATGCGAGAACGGCGGCGCCCGGTGGGGCGCCGCCGTTCTCGGCTGGCGGTGGCGGTGGGATTTGAACCCACGGAGGCTTGCACCTCACACGCTTTCGAGGCGTGCTCCTTCGGCCGCTCGGACACGCCACCGCCGAAGAGATTACAGGGCCCGCTTCGCGTGGAAGAACGCGCGTAGCAGCGTGGCGGACTCCTCGGCCCGGATCCCGGCCGTGACCTCGGGCCGGTGGTTGAGCCGGCGGTCGCGGACGACGTCCCACAGCGAGCCGACCGCGCCCGCCTTCGGGTCGTCGGCGCCGTAGACCACCCGGTCGACGCGCGCGAGGACGCTCGCACCTGCACACATGGTGCAAGGCTCCAGGGTGACGACGAGCGTCGCGCCGGTCAGCCGCCACCCGTCGCCGTGCCGCAGGGCGGCCTCCCGCAGTGCCAGCACCTCGGCGTGCGCGGTCGGGTCGCCGCGCCTCTCCCGCTCGTTGGCCGCCTCCGCCAGGACCGTCCCGTCGGGCCCGAGGACGACGGCGCCGATCGGCGTGTCGCCCCACTCCTGGGCCTGCGCGGCGAGCTCGAGAGCGCGGACCATCGCCGCGTCGATCACCGCTGCGGCCTGGGTCACCAGGGTGTCCTCGCGACGCTTGTGCTCTGCCCACCAGGGTGGGCAGAGCACAAGCGTTCCAGGAACAGAGTGGTCACCGGGAGGCGCCGTCCAGCGGAAAGCCGACCAGCTCCGACAGCTCGGCCAGCGCCAGGGCGGGCTCGACCACCTTGATCGTGCGGAAGCCCAGCTCGCGGGCCGGCTTGAGGTTGATGCCGAGGTCGTCGAGGTAGGCGCAGTCGGCCGCGGCGATCGGGCGGCCCACCGCGTCGGAGAGCCGGGCCAGCGCGCGCCGGTAGATCTCCGGCTCCGGCTTGCGCACGCCCTCCAGCGAGGACTCGACGATCGCGTCGAAGAGCCCGAGCAGCTCGCCGAGGTCGCCGGTCCGCTCCATCGGCGCGACGTTGTTCGACAGCAGGCCCAGCGGCAGCCCGGCGTCCTTGAGCCGCCGGACCGCCGCGACCATCTCCGGCCGCAGGTCGCCCCGCAACCCCTCCAGCACCCGGGCGGCGTCGAGGGTGTGCCCCGCGGCCAGCGCCTCGGCCTCGAACGCCGCGCTGAACCCGGCCACGTCGAGCTCGTTGCGCTCGTACCGCGCCCACGCGTTGGTGTCCGGGTTGGTGCTGTTGAGCCGGCGGATCAGCCCCTCGGGCAGGCCGGCCTCCTGCTCGTAGGCGGTGAACGCGTGCAGCGGGCTCTCGGTGATCACCCCGCCCAGGTCGAACACCACCGCCCCGACCAGCGCGCTCACGGTGCCACCACCGCCAGCAGCTGGTCGGCGAAGCCGAGCCGGGCCGCGATCCGGGTGACCATCTCGTCGGCCCACAGGTCGTCGGCGGTCACGATCGGCCGCAGCTCCTCGGCGGGCAGTCCGTCGTCGGCGAACACGTCCAGGTCACCTCCGGGCCAGCCGGACTCGTCGTCGTCGAAGGCGCCGTCGGTGTCGACGCCGATCCCGTAGCGCTCGACGACCTCCGCGGCCAGCACCCACTCCTGCATGGTCGCGTCGGAGATCAGCGCCCGCACCATGCCGCCCGGGCCGTGCCGGAGGACGACGAAGTACAGCCGCGAGTCGACGACGACGACGAACGGCGCCGGCCAGTCGCTGCCGGGCTCGCCCAGCGCGCGCTCGAGCACGGGCAGCTCGTCGGCGGCGTCGGCGGCCAGCAGCTCGACCGCCCAGCGGGTGCCGGAGCGGCTGACCCGCACGGCGTAGCTCGGCCGCAGGGCGGCGCCGTCGCTCATCGCTTGCGCAGCAGGGTCAGGCCGTCGGAGACCGGAAGCAACACGGTCTCCCAGCGCGGGTCCGCCGCCAGTGCCGCGTTCAGCTCGACGAGGGCGTGGTCGTCGGCGTTCTCGGGGGCGAGCACCCGCCCGTTGCGCAGCGTGTTGTCCAGCAGCACCAGCCCGTTGTCGGCCAGCCGCGGGTGGAGCTGGTCGACGTAGTCGGCGTAGCCGGTCTTGTCGGCGTCGACGAAGGCGAGGTCGAACACCGGCTCGGCGGGCAGCTCGCGGAGGGTCTCGTGCGCGTCGCCCAGCCGCAGCTCGATCCGGTCGGCGACGCCGGCGCGCTCCCAGTACCGGCGGGCGATCGCCGTCCACTCCCCGCTCCGGTCCAGGCAGACCAGCCGGCCGTCCTCGGGCAGGCCGCGGGCCACGCACAGCGCCGAGAGGCCGGTGAACGTCCCGATCTCGATCGCCCGCCGCACGCCGAGGGCGCGGGTGATCAGCTGCATGAACGCGCCCTGCTCCGGCGGGATCTGGAACGTCGGCGGCACCTCGCCGCTGTCGGCCAGCCGGGCGGTCTCGTCGATCAGGTCCACCACGACGTCGTCGGGCGGCTCGGAACCGGCTCGCACGTAGTCCCCGAGCTGCGGCGTGAGGAGGAAGGACCGGGGGGTCATAGGGTCCGATCATGGACGACGTCCCGGCCGAGCTGTTCGCCCGGCTCGCGGCCGACCCGCTGGCCGGGCATCTCGGCATCACCCTGGAGCAGGTCCGCCCCGGCTACGCCCGCGCCTCGATGACCGTCGGGCCGCAGCTGCTCAACGCCGTCGGCATGGCGCACGGCGGGGCCACGATGGCGCTGCTCGACGTCGTCCACGCGGCGGTGAGCAACAGCCACGGCACGGTGGCCATCGCGCAGGACGTGCACACGGAGTTCCTCGCGGCCGGCGCCGAGGGCGACCGGCTGGTGGCCGAGGGCGTCGAGGTCCACCGCAGCAACCGGACCGCCGTCTACCGGATCGAGGCCCGCGCCCAGGACGGCCGGCTGGTCGCCACCGCGCTGGCCCGGGTCTTCCGCACCGACCGGCCGTGGGAGACCGCATGATGCCCGTCCCGCCGGTGTCGGTCGTGGGCCTCGGCCAGCTCGGCGGCTCGCTCGCGGCAGCGCTGGCGGCGGCGGGCCGCCCGGTCACCGGCTGGGACGTCGACCCCGCGGCCCGCGACGCCGCGGCGGCCCGCGGCGTGCGGATCGGCCGGGAGCTGGACGGCGTCGTCGTCCTGGCCGTGCCGCTGCCGGCGATGGCCACCGCGCTCGACGACCTCGCCGTCGCGCCCGATGCGACGATCACCGACCTCGGGTCGGTGAAGACGCCGGTGCTCGCCGAGCTCGGCGCCCGGTACGGCGGGCGGTTCGTCGGCGGGCACCCGATGTGCGGAACGGAACGGTCCGGCCACGAGGCGACCGAGCCCGCCCTGTTCACCGGCG
The DNA here is from genome assembly GCF_059428245.1 of Geodermatophilus sp. SMS 5-13. Taxonomy (NCBI): domain Bacteria; kingdom Bacillati; phylum Actinomycetota; class Actinomycetes; order Geodermatophilales; family Geodermatophilaceae; genus Geodermatophilus; species Geodermatophilus sp. SMS 5-13. The sequence goes on along the minus strand of NZ_CP165729.1, from coordinate 293,133 downwards.
CGCGGTGGGCGGTCTGCCTGGAGCCGGGCACCGACCTGACCCGCTGGCTGCGGGTCGCCGAGGTGGCGCTGCAGGCCGGCGCCGAGGTCGTCCCGGTCACCGCCGCCGAGCACGACGACGCCGTGGCCACGATCAGCCACGTGCCGCACCTGCTCGCCGCCGCGCTGGCCGCCGCGGCGGGCGAGGCCGGGCCGCTGGCGCTGAACCTGGCCGCCGGCAGCTTCGCCAGCGGCACCCGGGTGGTCGGCAGCGACCCCGCGTTCGTGACCGCGATGGTCGAGGGCAACGCCGGTCCCACCGCGGCCGCGCTCGACCGGGTGCGGGCGCAGCTCGCCCGGCCGTGGCCCGAGCTGGTCGCGGCCGGGCACGCCGTGGCGGCCCGGTCCGGCGGCCGGCGGGAGGTCCGCGTGCCGGTCGACCGGCAGGCGCTGCTCGCGCTCGGCCGCGCCGGCGGGGCGGTCACCCGCCGGCTGGCCGCGTTCCTCGAGGGCTGGGTGCCCGAGCAGAGCTGACCGTTTCCGTGACAGGACCCGGGGGCAGGAGGACGCCGTGGACGAGAAGGACATCCTGAGCCGGATCTCGGCGCTGGTCGACGAGGAGCACAAGCTCCGGGACAGCACCGAGCACACCGACGAGCAGCGGGCGCGGCTCTCCGAGCTGGAGGGCCACCTCGACCAGTGCTGGGACCTGCTGCGCCAGTGGCGCGCCAAGCGCCAGTACGGCGAGGACCCGGACGAGGCCACGCCCCGCCCCGAGCCCGAGGTGGAGAACTACCTGCAGTAGGCGCTCACCGGCGCGCCGCCGCGTTGAGCCGCGCGGCCTGGCGCGTGAGGTGGTCGCGCTCGGGGAGGTTGGGCGCCGATCGGGCGGCCTCGGCGTAGAGCCGGGCCGCGGTTCCCGGGTCCCCGTCCCGCTCGTGCAGGTACGCCGCGACGGCGGCGTGGCGCGGGAGGGCGGGGTCGAGCTCCGCCAGGGCCGCCAGGCCGGCCCGCGGACCGTCGGCCTCGCCGACCGCGACGGCCCGGTTGAGGCGGGCGACCGGGCTGCCGGTGAGCCGCACCAGCTCGTCGTACCACTCGACGATCTGCACCCAGTCGGTCTCCTCCGCGGTGCGCGCGTCGGCGTGCAGCGCGGCGATGGCGGCCTGGGCCTGGAACTCGCCCAGGCGGTCGCGGGCGAGCGCGGCCTGGAGCACGCCGACGCCCTCGGCGATCAGTCGGGTGTCCCACCGGGTGCGGTCCTGCTCGGCGAGGGGCACGAGGCTGCCGTCGGGGCGGGTCCGGGCCGGGCGCCGCGCGTGGTGCAGCAGCATCAGCGCGAGCAGGCCGGCCACCTCCTCGTGGTCGATCCGCGCCGCCAGCTGGCGGGTGAGCCGGATCGCCTCGGCGGCGAGGTCGACGTCGCCGGAGTAGCCCTCGTTGAAGACCAGGTAGAGCACGCGCAGCACCGTGGCGACGTCGCCGGGCCGGGTGAACCGGACGCCGGAGACGGTCCGCTTGGCCCGGCTGATGCGCTGGGCCATGGTCGCCTCCGGCACGAGGTAGGCCTGCGCGATCTGGCGGGTGGTCAGCCCGCCGACCGCGCGCAGCGTGAGCGCGACCGCCGAGGCGGGGGACAGGGACGGGTGCGCGCACAGGAAGTAGAGCTGGAGGGTGTCGTCCACCGCCTCGCCCGGGCCGGGCGCCGGCTCCGCGTCGACGAGCTCCTCGCGCCGCCGTCGGGAGGTGTCGGCGCGGGTGGCATCGAGGAACCGGCGCCAGGCGACGGTGACCAGCCAGCCCTGCGGGTCCCGCGGCGGGTCCTCCGGCCACACGCGGACGGCCTCCACCAGGGCGTCCTGCACGGCGTCCTCGGCCGCCGCGAAGTCGGCTCCGCGGCGGCCGAGGATCCCGATCACGGTGGGGACGATCGCCCGCAGCAGGGTCTCGTCCACCGGTGCGGTCACTCCGTGATGGTGGGCAACGCGCCCAGGAACGGGCGCAGCTCCAGCCACTCGTGGATCGGCTTCCCACCCGCGCCCGGGGCGGCCGACAGCTCGGCGGCCAGTTCGAGGGCGCGGTCGTAGCTGTCGACGTCGATCACCATCCAGCCGGCGACGAGGTCCTTGGTCTCGGCGAACGGTCCGTCGGTGACCGGCGGGCGGCCCTCGCCGTCGTAGCGGACCCACGTGCCCCCGGGCGCGAGTGCCTTTTCGTCGACGAACTCACCGGTCTCCTGGAGCTTGGCCGCGAAGTCGTCCATGTACTGGACGTGGGCCGAGATCTCCTCCGGCGTCCACTTCTCCATCGGCACGTCGTTGACCGCCGCCGGAGCGCCCCGGTAGTGCTTGAGCAGCAGGTACTTCGCCATCGTGTTCTCCCGGGTGAGGTGCGGCCCAGTGTGGCCGCCTGCACCCGGGGGACGGAGCCGCCCGCCGGTTCTCGACATCCCGCGCCGAGGATTTTCTCCGGCGCTCAGGCGGAGCGGGCGGGGTGGCGCTGCCGGGCGCCCAGCAGCGCGAGCTGCCACTGCAGCCGGGCGCGGGGATCGGTGAGCTTGCGGCCGGTCACCGCCTCGATCCGCCGCAGCCGGTGCATGACCGTGTTCCGGTGGCAGTAGAGCTCGTCGGCGGCCCGCGTCGGGGAGCCGTCGGCCGCCAGGAACGCCGCGAGGGTGTCCAGCAGCATCTCGCGCTCGTCGTCGGGCAGCTCGAGCAGCCCGCCGAGGGTCTGGCCGACCAGCCGGGAGCTGATCTCCGGTGAGTTCGACAGCAGCGCCTCGGGCAGCCGGTCGTCGATGGTGACCACGCGGGACGCGCCCACCGGCAGCGTGCGGGCGGCGGTCTCGGCCAGCCGGTAGGCGGCCGCGCAGCCGGCCGCGCCGTCGACGACGGCCGAGACGCCGACCGGGCCGGCGGCGAGCGCCGCGAGCCAGGCCTGGACGTCGTCCGGGCAGCGCGGGCCGAGCGCGACGAAGCCGACCTGCGCGCCCGAGCGGGTGCCCCACACCGAGCGCACCCCCCGGCGCAGCAGCGCGCCAGACGGGTCGGCGAGCGCCGCCTCACCGTCGGGGTCGGGCAGCGCGACGACGGCCAGCAGCCGGCCGGCGAGCGGCACGGCGAGCAGCTCCGAGGCGGTGCGCACGAACGCCGGGTCGCCCCCGCGGCCGTCGAGCAGCCCGTCCAGCACGTGCTGGCGGGCCTCCTCGTCGACGCCGGCCAGCCGGCGCTGTTCCTCGCGGTAGCTCTCGGCCACCGCGCCGCACTCGAGGTCGTTGGACCGCCAGATCGAGCCGGCCACCTCGAGCAGCAGCGGGTCGTGCCCTCGGCCGGCCACCCGAGCGACGTCGAGCAGCCCGTCCCAGATCACCTGCCCGGCGTACCGGTAGGCGCGCAGCACCGCCTCGAGCGGGATGCCCTGCGCCGCCCGGCGCCGGCCCACCTCGCGGGCCCCCGCTATCGAGGCCCCGCGGGGCAGCGCCCCGATCAGTGCCCGCACGCCGCGCTCGAGCCCGGCCCGGGTCGAGGTGCGCAGCTCGGTCGCCGAGTGCCCGGCGAACTGGCGGTAGGCCGGCTCGTTGCGCAGCAGCAGCTCGATCATACGGTCGTTGAGGTCCCCGAGCCGACCGAGCAGCAGGGGAGTCAGTTCGACGAGGCGGGCGGTCACTTCCGGGCGGAACGCCTGCACTCGGCCTCCTTCTCGGTGGGGCAGCGCCGCGCACAACGAAGCTGTGCGGAAACTGTGCGGCCAGCCCATTGTGACTGCCCTCACCGGCGGGGAACGTCAGGGGGACGTAGCCGTGACCCAATCGTCGCCGAGCGCTTCCCGGCCGGGCGACCTCCCCGACGAAGAGGAGACGTGGGCCTGTTGGCGCAGCCGCCCGAGCGACCTGTCAGTAATACGGAACCGATTCGGCCGATAGCCGACCGCGCGCCCGCCTCCCGGCTCGAGATGACCGGGATCACGGTCACCTTCGGCGGCGTCACCGCGCTGTCCGACGTCTCGCTCACCGTCGAGCCCGGGCAGGTGCACGGCCTGATCGGGCCGAACGGCGCGGGCAAGACCACGCTGTTCAACGTCGCCTGCGGGCTGGTCCGCCCGACCGCCGGCCGCATCGTCTGGCGCGGCGCCGAGCAGCGCCGGCTCAAGCCGGCCGCGCTGGCGGGGATGGGCATCGCCCGCACGCTGCAGGGCGTGGGCCTGTTCACCGGGCTGACCGTGCTGGAGAACGTCATGGTCGGCGCGCACCGGCACGCCCGGGCCGGCTTCGCCTCCGCCCTGTTCGGCCTCGGCGAGAAGGACGAGCAGGCGCTGCGCGGCCGCGCGCTGGCCGCCCTCGAGGAGCTCGACGCCGTCGACTACGCCGGCCGCCACCCCAGCAGCCTCCCCTACCCCGTGCAGAAGCGGGTCGCGCTGGCCCGCGCCCTGGTGAGCGACCCGGAGCTGCTGCTGCTCGACGAGCCGGCCAGCGGCCTGTCCGAGGAGGAGATGCACGAGCTCGGCGACCTCATCGGCGCGCTGCAGTCGCGGATGAGCGTGCTGCTCGTCGAGCACCACATGGACCTGGTCATGCGGGTCTGCGACCGGGTGACCGTGCTCGACTCCGGCCTGCAGATCGCGGCCGGCACCCCGGCGGAGGTCCAGGCGGACCCCGCGGTGACCGAGGCCTACCTGGGCGAGCAGGTCGACGCCGAGGCCGACGCCGCCGAGCTCGCCGCGCACGAGGGAGGGTCCCGTGGCTGAGCCGCGCGCCCACGGCGGCACCGCGGTCTCCGCCGCCGACGCGGACGGCGCCGCCGTCCTGGAGGTCCGCGACCTCACCACCCACTACGGCCCGGTCCGCGCCCTGGACGGCGTCTCGCTGCGCGCCGACCGCGGGCGGATCACCGCCGTGCTCGGCGCCAACGGCGCGGGCAAGACGACGCTGCTGCGCACGGTCAGCGGGCTGATCCGCCCGGTCCGCGGTCAGGTGCTGCTCGACGGCGACGACATCACCAGGGCGCCGGTCGAGGCGATGGTCGGCAAGGGCATGTCCCACGTGCCCGAGGGCCGGGGCGTCATCGCCGAGCTCACCGTCGACGAGAACCTCCGCGTCGGGGCGCTGTTCCGCGGCAAGCCGCCCAAGGAGGAGTTCGACCGGGTCTACGAGCTGTTCCCGCGGCTGGCCGAGCGCCGCACGCAGCCGGCGCACAACCTCTCCGGCGGCGAGCGCCAGATGCTCGTCGTGGGCCGCGCGCTGATGGCCCGGCCGCGGGTGCTGCTCCTGGACGAGCCGTCCCTCGGGCTGGCGCCGCGGATCGTGGCGCAGATCTTCGGGCTGGTCCGGCACCTGGTCGACACCGAGGGCCTGTCGGTGCTGCTCGTCGAGCAGAACGCCCGGAGCGCCCTGTCGGTCGCCGACGTGGGCGTGGTGCTCAACCTCGGCCGCGTCGTCGTCACCGACTCGGCCCGGACCCTCATGGCCGACGAGGACCTCCGGCACGCCTACCTCGGCTTCTGACCCCGGCGACCAGGAAGGCAACCCCCCTCCGTGCAGCAGTTCATCACCCTCACCGTCGCGGGTGCGGTCCAGGGCGCGATCTTCGCGGCCTTCGCCCTCGCGCTGGTCCTCATCTGGCGGTCCACCCGGATCGTCAACTTCGCGCAGGGCTCGATGGCGGCGGCGACGACGTTCATCGCGCTCGCGCTGATCGAGGCCGGCCAGTCCTACTGGGTCGCCGTCCTCGTGGCGCTGGTCAGCGGGTTCGTGCTCGGGGCGGTGATCGAGCGGGTGGTGATCCGCCCCGTGGAGGGCGGCCCCGAGCTCAACGCGGTCATCGTCACGCTCGGCCTGTTCATCGCGATCCAGGCGGTGATCGCGATCGTCTTCGGCAACAACGAGCGGGCCTTCCCGCCGCCGTTCGGCCGGGTGGGCTTCACCGTCGGCGGCACGAACATCGCGCTCACGCCGAACAACCTCTACACGATCGGCGGGGTCCTGCTCACCCTCGCGCTGCTGATCGCGCTGTTCCGCTACACCCGCGTGGGCCTGGCGATGCGGGCCTCCGCCTTCGGCCAGGAGGTCGCCCGGCTGCTCGGCGTCAAGGTCGGCCGGATGCTCACCCTCGGCTGGGCGCTGGCCGCGGTCGTCGGCGCCATCTCCGGGGTGCTCATCGCCGGCGAGGGCTCGTCGCTGACGCCGACGTTCATGGACGCGCTGATCGTCTACGGCTTCGTGGCCGCCGTCCTCGGGGGGCTGGACTCGCCGATCGGCGCGGTGGTCGGCGGGGTCGCGCTGGGCCTGCTGCTCGGCTATGTGCGCGGCTACCTCGGCGACGAGGTGGTCAGCCTGGCGGCGCTGGTGATCCTGGTCGTCGTCCTCCTGGTCCGCCCGGGCGGGTTGTTCAGCGCCACCAAGGCCCGGAGGGCATGAGTCGATGAGTGACCTGCAGACACCCGGTCAGGCGACGGACGACGTCCCCACGGTCGCGACCGCCGCGGCCGACGCGCCCACCGCCACGGCCGGCGGACGGCGGCGGAGGTGGGGCCTGCCCCAGGCGGCCCTCCCCCGGCACGCGGCGCTGCTCGTGCTGGCGCTGGTCGCCGGCATGCTCCTGATCGAGGCGACCGACCGGTTCACCCACACCCAGATCGCCGCGGTGGGCTACTACGCGGTGGCGGCGGCCGGGCTGACCGTGCTGACCGGCCTCAACGGGCAGATCTCCCTCGGGCACGGCGCGCTGATGGCGGTCGGCGCGTACACCACGGCGCTGTTCCTGGAGTACCAGGACGACCCCTGGCCGCTGCCGGTGATCTTCCTGGTGTCGATCGCGGTCACCACCGTCGTCGGGGCGATCGTCGGGGTGGCGGCGGCGCGGCTGCACGGCCCCTACCTCGCCGGGGCGACCCTTGCGCTGGCCGTGGGTCTGCCCGGGCTGGCGCTGGTCTTCCCGGAGACGCTGGGCGGCAACCAGCCGATCACCTTCCGCCGGCCGGAGCCGCCGGCGTGGTGGCAGGACTTCTCCTTCTTCCTCTCCGGCACCCAGCCGACCAACCAGAAGTGGCAGGCCTACCTGGGCCTCCTCGGCGTCCTGCTGACCTTCTTCCTGCTGGCCAACCTCTCCCGGAGCCGGATCGGCCGCACCTGGCGGGCGGTCCGCGACCAGGAGGTGGCCGCCGAGCTGGCCGGCATCCGGCTCGGCCACTGGCGGGTGCTTGCCTTCGTCGTCAGCTCGGCCTGCGCCGGGTTCGCCGGCGCGCTGCTGGCCTTCGTGCTCGGCTCGGTGTCGACGCTGTCGTTCACCCTCGTGCTCTCGCTGTCGCTGCTGACCGCGATCGTGATCGGGGGGCTGGGCAGCCTGCTGGGGGCGCTGCTCGGCGCGGTCATGCTGGTCTTCCTGCCCGAGCTGGCCCGCAACGCGGGTTCGGGGCTGGACCTCAGCGACACCGAGGCCGCGCAGCTGTCCCCCCTGGTCTACGGGATCGTGCTGGTCCTCGTCATGCTGTTCGCCCCCGCCGGCCTGGTCGGCACGATCCGGCTGCGCTGGCTGTCCGCCCGCGCGAAGCGCGCGGGTGCGCGCGCAGGCAGGGGGTGAGGGCCCGGCCGCCTTCCCCCCTCCGTCCATCAGACCTCCGGGCAGCGGTGCCCGGATCGCACAGAGGAGAACAGTTGCGCACATCCTCACGGGGCCTCGTGTCATTGCTGGCCGCGGCCACCGTCGTCTCGTCCCTCGCCGCCTGCGGCGCGGGCCAGGACCGGGAGAGCGGCGGCGACACCGGCGGGGCCAACGAGGCCTCGGACGTCGGCATCACCGCGGACAGCATCAAGATCGGCGCCCACTACCCGCTGACCGGCGTCGCCTCGCCGGGTTACAGCGAGATCCCCACCGGCGTCCAGGCGTACTTCGACTACGTCAACGACAACGGCGGGGTCAACGGCCGGAAGATCGACTACGTCTACCGGGACGACGGCTACAACCCGACGAACACCGCGTCGGTGGTCAACGAGCTCGTCCTGGACGAGGAGGTCTTCGCGATCATGGGCGGCCTCGGCACGCCCACGCACAGCGCCGTCCTCGACTTCCTCAACGGCGAGCAGGTGCCCGACCTGTTCGTCGCCTCCGGCTCGCTGCTGTGGGACGACCCGGAGAACAACCCGTACACCTTCGGCTGGCAGACCGACTACGAGAGCGAGGGGAAGGTCATCGGCAACTACATCGCCGAGAACTTCCCGGACGCCAAGGTCGGGCTCTTCCTGCAGGCCGACGACTTCGGTGAGAACGGCGAGAAGGGCGTCCGCCAGTACATCGACGACCAGATCGTCGCGGCGGAGAGCTACGTGCCCGGCAACACCGACATCACCGCGCAGATCGCCTCGCTGCAGGCCGCCGGCGCCGACTTCGTCGTCGGTTTCAACGTGCCGAGCTACACCGCGATCTCGCAGCTGACCGCGCTGCGGCTGGGCTACAAGCCGCAGTGGTTCTACTCGAACGTGGGCTCGGACCCGGGCCTGGTCGGCGCGCTGCTGGCCAACTTCTCCCAGGGCCAGGTGAGCGACGCCAGCCTGCTCGACGGCGCCTTCACCACCGAGTACCTCGCCGGCGTCGACGCCCCGGACGACCCGTGGGTGCAGCTGTGGCAGAAGGTCTGGGACGCCTCCGGCCAGGAGGGTGAGCTGACCAACTTCCGCGTCTACGGCATGGCGCAGGCCTACACGACGGTGCAGGCACTGCTCGCGGCCGGGCAGAACCCGACCCGCGACAGCCTGGTCGAGGCCATCGAGGAGAACGGCCAGGACTGGGAGGGCCCGGCCTTCGCGCCGTTCCGCTACTCGGCGGACCGGCACGCCGGCATCAGCGGCATGAAGGTCGTCCAGCTCAACGGTCTGGTCGGCGAGGACAAGACCGGCGTCCTGGTCACCGACAACGGGGACGCCGAGATCGAGGAGTCCGACAGCGCGGAGTCCACGCCGCCGGACGGCGGCATCCCGCAGGCGTAACCCGCTTCCGCACCATCGACGGGCCGTCGGCTCCCCACCCGGGAGCCGGCGGCCCGTCCGCATGAGCGAGAGCGCATCCGCCCGGTGGGACGGCGCAGCCCTCCGGGAGCGGCCGACTACTCTCGGTCGGCGGCCTCAGGGCCCGCACGGAGTCCGCACGATCGAGAGCGAGCATGGGCCGTCACGCCGATCCCTCCGCCGCCCGCCGGTTCCACCCCCGCGCCGTCGTGGCCGTCGTCGCCGTCCTCGGGCTGCTGGCCGGCGGGATCGTGTGGTGGGCCGTGGCCTCCGGCGGGGACTGCCGGCAGCGCACCGTCCGGGTGACCGTCGCCCCCGAGCTCGGCGCGCTGGCCCGGGACGTGCTGCGCGGCCCGCAGGAGCTGGACGACGGCAGCTGCGCGGTGGCCGCGGTCGAGACCCAGGAGCCGCTGCAGACCGTCGCCGACCTCGGCGCGCTCGAGGCCTCGGCGCTGCCCCACGTGTGGGTGCCCGACTCCTCGCTGTGGCTGGCCCGCGCCCCGGAGGGCGCCGCCCTGGAGATGACCAGCACGCTGGCCCATTCGCCGGTCGTGCTCGCCACCAGCCGGGCCGCCGCCGACGCGCTGGGCTGGACCGACGCCCCGCCGACCTGGGCCGCCGCCCTGGCCGCGCAGCACCCCATCGCCGTCCCGGACCTGGCCGAGAGCGCCGAGGGGATCGCCGCGCTGGGCGCGGTGCGGGCCGGGCTCGGCGGCGGTACGGACGCCGACAACGCGATCGTCGAGGCGGTCCTCGCCGCGGCTCGCGGGCCGGCGGTCAGCGTCGCCGATGCCCTGGCCGCCGGCGGCGCGGGCGACGCCGACGCCCCGCTGGTGCCGGTGAGCGAGCAGGAGGTGTACGCCGCCACCGCGGCCGCCGGCGACTCGCAACTGGTCGCCGTGTACCCGAGCGACGGGTCCCCTCGGCTGGACTACCCGGTGCTCCGGGTCGCGTCGACCCCGGTCGAGAGCGCCGCCGCGGTGGACGCGATCGTGGGCCGGCTGACCTCCGCGGCGGCGTCCGAGCGGGCGCGCGGGGCCGGGTTCCGCGACCCGGAGGGCGCCGCACCGTCGCACGCCGCCGACGCCGGCCTGCCGGACGCGGCACCCGAGGCGATCGCGCTCGACCCGGCCGACGTCCGTGCGCTGCTGGCCCGGCTGGCGAGCCTGTCCGCACCGTCCCGGATCCTGGCCGTCTTCGACGTGTCGACGTCGATGGAGGCGCCGGTCGGCACCAGCACGCGCGCGACCCTCGCCAGCGACGCCGCCAGGAGCGCGCTGACCCTGATCCCGGACACCTCGGCGATCGGGCTCTGGAACTTCGCCCACCATCTCGACGGGGACCAGGACTTCGCCGAGGTCGTGCCGACCCGCCGGCTGGACATGCAGGTGGAGGGCCGGCCGCAGCGGGTCGCCCTCGACGAGCAACTGCGCCAGCTGCCCGACCGGCTGCGCTCCGGCGGCACCGGGTTGTACGACACCACGCTGGCGGCGGTCCGGGCGGCGCAGGCCGACTACAGCCCGGACGCGGTCAACAGCGTGCTGATCGTCACCGACGGCGCGGACGACGACGACCAGAGCGTCGGCCTGCCGGAGCTGCTGGACACGCTGCGCGCCGAGGCCGACCCCGACCGGCCGGTGAAGGTGATCGGGGTGGCCCTGGGCCCGGACGCCGACCTCGACGTGCTGCGGCAGATCGCCGAGGCCACCGGCGGCGCGGCCTACTCCGCCGAGGACCCGGCCGACCTGCAGGACGTGCTCTTCGACGCGATCCGCCAGCGGCAGTGAGCTGATCCGCATTTCGGCGGACGGCGTCGTCGTCACCTGGCGTTTTCCCGCCGGCGGCACCGGATGTGGCGGGCGTCACGGCGACAATGCACATAACAGGCCGTAGCGTTTTGGCTGCGCTCAGCTAAACAAGAGCGTGGAGCCGGTCCGCCAAACCCTGCCCACCGGCTGCCATCCCGAACAGTTCAGGGCAGGGGTGGGGGACCCACGTTTCCACGGCGCGCCAGGCCTCGGGCCGCGCGCCTCGGGGTGAAGCCGCGCACCGCGGCCGGGCACCGATCGCCCGAACCCGACAGCTCACCTCGCCGGCGTCATCGGAGATCACTCACACCATGCCCAAGCACCGCGCGCCCCGTTACGTCCGCACCAAGAAGGTCATCTCCCGCGCCCCCGTCGCCGCCGGCGCCACCGTCGTCGGCATCGGCGTCCTGAGCTCCCCGGCCCAGGCCGCCACCAGCCACGACTGGACCGGCGTCGCCGAGTGCGAGTCGGGCGGCAACTGGAGCATCAACACCGGCAACGGCTACTTCGGCGGGCTGCAGTTCAGCCAGTCGACCTGGGCCGGCTTCGGTGGCACCGACCTCGCCCCCCGCGCCGACCTGGCGACCCCCGCCCAGCAGATCCAGATCGCCGAGGAGGTGCTCGCCGGGCAGGGCATCGGCGCGTGGCCGACCTGCGGCAAGCGCCTGACCGACGGCACCACCGCGGCCGCCGCCGAGGCGGCCCCGGCTCCGGCTCCGGCTCCGGCCGCGCCCCCCGCTCCGGCCGCCGACACTGCCGCCGCCGAGAAGGACACCGCCGCCGCCCCGGCCGGCGACTACACGGTGAAGCGTGGCGACACGGTCGCGAAGATCGCCGCCGCGCACAGCGAGCCGTGGCGCGAGCTCTACCAGCTCAACGCCCACGTCATCGGCGGCAACCCGAACCTGATCTTCCCGGGTCAGGTGCTGCTGACCTCCGGCTCGGCGCAGGCCGCTCCCGAGGCCGCGGCGCCGGTCGTCACCGCGCCGGCCGCGGCGCCCGTGGAGGCGGCGCCCGCTGCCGCTCCGGCCGCGCCCGCGCCAGAGGCCGCGCCCGCGCCGGAGGCCGCGCCCGCGCCGGAGGCCGCTCCTGCGCCGGCCAGCAGCACCGCGAAGATCACCAACACCGCTGGTGCCATCAAGCCGCGGGCCCAGGCGGCCGCCGACGCAGTCGTCTCCAACGTGCCCGGCGCCGACGCCATCACCCTCGGCGGCACCCGGGCCAGCGCGCGCGACCCGCACGGCCACCCGTCGGGCCTGGCGATCGACTACATGGTCCTGGGTGACCGCGCCCTCGGCGACGCGATCGTCACCTACCAGGTCGCCCACTGGGACGAGCTCGGCGTCGAGTACATCATCTGGCAGCAGCGGATCCTCACCTCGCCGAACGGCTCCTGGAAGCAGATGGCCGACCGCGGCAGCCCCACCCAGAACCACATGGACCACGTGCACACGAACTACGGCGCGTGAGCCGCGCGGAAGGCCGTACCGGTCTTCCGCCGACCCCGGACCGCCCCGCCCGCATTCCGCGGACGGGGCGGTTCGTCGTTTCCGGGGGGGGTCACGCGGGCGGCGCGCAGTCCTCGTCCCCGGCAAGCCGGGCGCCAGGCGGTCGGCCACCCCGCCGAGCTGCGACGTGCCCGGGAGCGGTGGCCACGACCTTCTCCCACCCGGCGTCGGTGAGCGTCGCGTGCGGTGGCCCGCTTCGACGGGTTCGTCTTCGTCACGCCCGAGTACAACCACGGCATCCCCGGGTCGCTGAAGAACGCGATCGACTTCCTCCACTCGGAGTGGGCGAACAAGGCGGCCGGCTTCGTCGGGTACGGCGTCACCGGCGGCAGCCGGGCGATCGAGCAGCTGCGCCTGGTGCTCGCGGAGCTGCGGGTCGCCACGGTGCGGGCCGGCGTGTACCTGAGCATCTTCACCGACTTCGAGAACATCACCGAGTTCACGCCCGGAGCGCACCAGGTGCCGTTCCTCGAGCAGACGCTCGACCAGGTCGTGGAGTGGGCGACCGCACTGGCGCCGCTGCGCGCGGAGGCCGAGAGCGGCGCGGCGGCCTGACCTCGGTTCCGGCCACGCTCGTGCTCTGCCCACCCTGGTGGGCAGAGCACTAGCGAGCACGGAGCAGGGAGTCCAGGGCCTCGGTGACCTCGGCGACGGTCACCTTCGCGAGGGCGGGGTCGAGCTCGGTGCCCCAGGGGTCGCCGGCGCCGTCCCCGTGCCAGAGGACGACGTGCTGCTCGCGCGGCGGCGGACCCCACAACGCGGGCGACACCGGGCCGAACAGCACCACCGACGGGCGCCGGTAGGCGGTGGCCAGGTGCGCGACGCCCGTGTCGCCGCTGACCACCACGCGGGCGGCCGCGACCACGGCGGCCAGCTCGAGCGACGACGTCCGCCCGGCGAGGACGGCGTCCTCCCCCAGCCGGGCCCCCTCGGCGACCGCACGGGCCAGTGGCTCCTCGGCCGGCCCGCCGGTGATCCGGACGTCGTGCCCGGCCCGCGCGAGGAAGCGGGCGACGGCGGCGAACCGGTCGGGCGGCCACCGGCGCCCCGGGAAGGCCGCGCCGGGGTGGACGACGGCGGCCCCGATCACCGGCGGCGGCACGGCCGGGACGGCGAGGTCGAGCGCGTCGGGATCGGCGGGGACGCCGAGCCCCTCGGCGACCAGCCGGCACCAGCGGTGCACCTCGTGCTCGTCGGGCCGCCAGACCGGGCCCGGGTAGCCGGGGCTGGCGAAGGTCAGCAACCGGTCGGGGTGCAGCCGGCCGACGATCACGTGCGACGCCGGCCCCTTGCCGTGCAGGTCCACGGCCAGCTCCGGCGGCGGGCGGTCCCAGTCCAGCGGCTCCAGCTCGCGGGAAGGCAGCACCTCGTCGACGGCGTCGATCAGCGCCGCGAGCGGCTGCAGCGCCGCCGTCGTCGCGAGGACCAGGTGGTGCTCCGGGACGGCTCCCCGGATCGCCCGGATCGCCGGCACCCCGGTGAGCAGGTCCCCCAGTCCCAGCGGCCGCAGCACGACCGCGGTCTTCATACTCGCGAGCGCTCGACCAGCGCGGTCGTCGAGTGCCCGTCGAGGTAGGGCAGGACGACGGCCTGCCCACCCCACCGCCGCAGCACCGCGGCCTCGGGCAGGTCGGCGCCGGCGTAGTCCCCACCCTTGGCCCAGACGTCGGGACGCAGCCGGTCGAGGATCTCCGCGGGGGTGTCCTCGTCGAACACGACGACGGCGTCGACGAACTCCAGCGCCTCCAGCACCCGCGCCCGGTCGGGGGCGCTCACCAGCGGCCGGGACGGCCCCTTGAGCCGGCGCACCGAGTCGTCGGAGTTGATGCACACGACCAGGCAGTCGCCGAGCCCGCGGGCGGCGCGCAGCGTCGCCACGTGGCCGGGGTGCAGCAGGTCGAAGCAGCCGCCGGTCGCGACGACGGTGCCCCCGCCGGCGCGCACCCGGGCGAGCAGCGCGTCGACCGACGAGTCCGCCACGACGTTCGGCTCCTCGGCCTCGGCGTCCCACGCGGACGCCCCGCCCCGCGCGACGAACGCCGAGGCCGCGGCGACCGCAGCCGCCACCGCCTCGCCGGTCACCGCGCCGTCGGCCAGCGCCAGCGCGGCCGCGGCGGCGAAGGAGTCGCCGGCACCGCACGGGTCGCCCCCGGTCACCGCGACCGCCGGCACGACCATCGGCGCGCCCTCGCCGTAGGAGAGCAGCGCGCCGCGCGAGCCCAGGGTCACCGCGACCGCGCCCACGCCCCAGCGCCGGATCAGCGCCTCGGCCCGGGCCCCGACCGCGGCCAGCCCGTCGCCGGTCGCATCGCAGCCGGCCGCGGCAGCCACCCGGGCCGCCTCGGACCCGTTCGGCGTCACCAGCCGCGCGCTCGGCACCGGGTCGGCGCCCCGCGGGTGCGGGTCCCACACCACCGGCCCGCCCGCCTCGGCCAGCGCCGCGCGCACGTCCGCGGCCGACGTCGTCCCCCGGCCGTAGTCGGCGACGAGCACCGCGGCGGCCGACCGGATCACCTCGGCGGCCGCGGCCGGCAGCGCGCCCAGGTCGGCCACCGGGCTGCCGCTGTCGATCCGCACCACCGAGTGGTCGCCCACCCGCACCCGCTGCTTGACCGCGGTGCCGCCCGACGACGGGATCTCCACCAGCCGCACCCGCCCGGCCAGCAGCGCGCGCAACCGGTCGGCGCCCTCGTCGGAGTCGACCGGCGCGACGAGCACGACCTCGCGGCGGGTGGCCGCCGCGGCGATGACCGCGGCCAGCGCCGCGCCGCCGGGGCGCTCCCGGCGCTCGACGTCCTCGACGACCGGCACGGGCGCGTCGGGGGTGAGCCGGGACGCCGAGCCGACCAGGTCGACGTCGAGCAGCGCGTCGCCGACCACCACCAGCGGCTTCACTCCACCACCTGCACGCGGTTGGCGGTCGACACCCGCGCCGGCTCGCTGAGCACCGCCGCGTCGAAGGCGGCGCAGACCAGGTGCAGCGCCACCAGGTGGCACTCCTGCACGGTCGCCGTCCAGGGCGAGTCGATGCACACCGCCTCGTCCGCGGCCGCGGCCAGCGGGTTGGGCGCCGGGCCGGTCATGGCCAGCACGGTGATGCCGCACTCGCGCGCCCGCCGGGCGGCGGCCACCGCGTTCGGCGACCGGCCGGACGTCGACAGCAGCACCAGCACGTCGCCGGCCCGGCCGTGCGCCTCCACCTGGCGGGCGAACAGCTCGTCGGCCGGGTAGTCGTTGGCGATCGCGGTCAGGCTCGACGTCTCGGCGGTCAGGCAGATCGCCGAGAACGGCGGTCGGTCGGCGCGGTAGCGGCCGACCAGCTCGGCGGTCAGGTGCTGCGCCTGCGCGGCGCTGCCGCCGTTGCCCGCCGCGAGCAGCCGCCCGCGCCCGGCGCCGCAGAGCACGTCGGCGAGCAGCCGGCCCCAGCGGTCGAGGGTCTCGACGTGGGCACTGACGTCGCGCAACGCGGCGGTCAGCGAGGCCACGTGGTCCTGGCCGGTCAGGTGCGTGCACGCGTCGGGCGAGACGACCTCGGCGGTCGAGTGCGGCGCTCTGCTGAGGGAGTCGAGACTCACCGGGCGACCTCCACGAGTCGGGGGGCGGACAGGACCTGGCGGTACACGGCCTCGGTGTCGGCGACGACCCGGCTCCAGCGGTAGCGGGCCCGCGCCCGTTTCACGCCGGCCGCGCCGTAGGCGGCGCGGCGGTCGTCGTCGGCCAGCAGCGCGCCGACCACCTCGGCCAGCCGCCCGGGGTCGCGGGGCGGCACGAGGTCGCCGGTGACGCCCTCCGCCACGCTGTCGACCAGCCCGCCGACGGCGGTGGCGACCACCGGCCGCCCGCAGGCCATCGCCTCCAGCGGGGTGATGCCGAACGGCTCGTACCAGGGCGTGGCGAGGACGACGTCGGCCGACCGGATCCAGGCCGGCACGTCGGCGCGGGACACCGAGCCGGTGAAGACGACGCGGTCGGCCACGCCCAAGGAGCCGGCCACCGTCCGCAGGTGCCGGACGAACGGGTCGTCGTCCAGCCGGTCCGCGGGGGGCCCGCCGACGACGACCAGCTCGGCGTCCGGGATCCCGGCCAGCGCGCGGACGGCGTCCTCCTGGCCCTTGCGCTCGACCAGCCGGCCGAGGACGAGCAGCCGGGGGCGCGCGGAGCGAGCTGCCACCGGACCACGTGGCGTGAAGACGGCGGTGTCGACGCCGCAGGGCACGATCGAGGCGCGGTCGGTGGGCAGGCCCAGCCGGCGCAGCTCGAACACCTCGTCGGAGCAGGTGGCCACGACGTGCGTGACGTTGCGGCACAGCGCCCGCTCGAGCTCGACGCGCTGCGGCGGCGAGGTGTCCGCGGCGCCCTGGTGCCGGCGCTTGACCGAGCCGAGCGCGTGGAAGGTCTGCACCACGGGCAACGAGCCGCGCGCGGCGACCGAGGCCAGCCCGCTCATCCAGAAGTGCGCGTGCACGAGGTCCGGCGGGTGCTCGGCCCACGTGCGGCGCAGGAAGGAGGCGAATTCCGGCATGTGCCGGAGCAGGTCGTCCTTGGGCAGCGCGTCCGCGGGGCCGGCCGGCACGTGCACCACGTTGTAGCCATCCTGGGTGACCACCTGCCGCGGCAGCGCCTCGTCGTCCCGGCGGGTGAACACCGTGACCTCGTGGCCGCGGGTGGCGAGACCCGCTGCGAGCGCGGCGACGTGCACGTTCTGACCGCCGGCGTCCACGCCGCCGATCGCCGCCAGCGGGCTGGCGTGCTCCGATACCAGGTCGATCTTCACCGGGTCACCTCCTCCAGCAGCGCGTCCCAATCGCGGAGGAACCGGGGAAGCCCGTAGCGCTCCAGCGCGGCGGCGCGGGCCGCCTTGCCGGCCAGCCGGGCGGCGTCCTCGTCGTGCACGAACTCCCGGACGGCGGCCCACAGCCGCTCCGGGTCCGTCGAGAGCACCCCGGCCTCCGCCGGCACCGCCTCGACCGCCTCGGTGGTGGCCAGCCCGACGACCGGCATCCCCAGGTGCATGGCCTCGAGCAGGGAGAGCCCCAGCGAGGTCCAGCGGACCGGGTGCACGTACACCCGGCGGCGGGCCAGCTCGGCGTGCATCGCGGCCTGCGGCGGGTCCTCGTGCAGCGCGACCCGGTCGGGGTCCAGCCCGTGCTGCTCGTGCAGGCCGGACAGGCCCATGCCGAAGACGTCGACCGGCGCGGCGGCAGCCAGCCCGGGCAGCAGGTCCGCGCCCACGTACCGGCCGCGGCGGACCGGCTCGTTGGTGACGACGGCGGCGCGGGCCAGCTCGCCGGTGTACCGCTCCCCCGGGTCGACGATGCCGTGCTCGATCACGGTGGTCGGCGCGCGGCCGCTGTCGTAGAAGAGCCGGTTGAAGTGCGTGACGTGCGCGATCGGGATGTCGTCGCGGTCGGCCAGCGGGTGCCGCGTGTTCGGGACACCGCCGTCCGGGGCGTTGTGCTCGAGGAAGACGGCGGGCAGGTCGCGGCCCGGCTCGCGGCCGAGCCATTCGCGGACCAACTCCAGGTCGCGGATCCGCTGCAGGACGACGACGTCGACGTCCGCCGCGCGCAGCTGCTCGGGGGTCACCTCGCGCGCGGACGCCGGCCAGTCCCACGTGCGGGCGCGGCCGAGGCCGTCGGGCCCGCGATCCGGTGTCACCGGCAGGAGGTACTCGTGGTGCCCTTCGACGAACGCCGTCGTCCACGAGCCGTGCACGTGCCAGAGCAGAACCTTCACAGGCTCACCAGTTTCTCGACAGCAGCGACGACGTCGGCCGGGCTCACCGAGGTCAGGCAGGGGTGGCCGGGCACCGGGCACTCGCGGGCCCGGGTGCCGCGGCAGGGGGCGCCCTGGTCGCCGAGCAGCACGGTAGGGACGCCGTAGGGCGCCCACCGCTCCGCCGGGACGACCGGGGAGAACAGCGAGACGACGGGGGTGCCGACCGCGGCCGCCAGGTGCGCCGGGCCGGTGTTGCCGACGACGACGGCGGCGGCGCCGTCGAGCAGCGCGGCCATCTCTGCCAGGGAGGTCGCCCCGCCGAGGTCCACGCCGCGGCGGCCGGCGACGAACGCGGTCAGCTCCCGCTCGGCCGGCCCGCCGGTGACCAGCACGCGGTGGCCGGCGTCGGCGAGGGCCTCGACCGCCTCGGCGCACTGCGCGGCCGGCCAGGCGCGGGCGGGCACCGAGGCACCGGGGTGCAGCACCACGTACCCCGGCTCGTGCGGGGTCGGCGGCAGCGGGCGGCACACGGCCAGCCGGCCGTCGTCGCCGTCCGGGAGCTCGAAGCCGGCCGCGCGGGCGAGGGAGAGCGCCCGCTCGGGCTCGGGCAGGTCGTCGTCCACCCGGTGCCGGACGTCGAGCAGCGAGCCGGGGTAGTCGACGCTGATCGCCGAGAGGCGCGGCACGCCGGCGGCGCGCAACAGCAGCGCCAGCGGAAGCGGCGACTGGTGGAACGACGTGGAGAGCACCGCGGCGTCCGGGGCGAGGGCGCGGACCCGCTCGGTCAGGGCGGCGAGGTCGGCCGGGTCGACGGCCGGCGGCTCGCCGAGGATCCACGGGCACGCCCAGGTCCAGACCTCGTCGACGCCGGGCAGCAGCCGCGCCGCCTCGGCGCCGGCCGGCCCGGCGAGGAACACCACCCGCTCGGCGCCGGCCGCGACCGCGCGGACCAGCGGGCCCTGGAGCAGCACGTCGCCGGCGTTGTCGAGCCGGGCGATCAGGACGGTTGCCGCCATCACCACCTGCCCGCCAGCACGTCATCGACGGCGGCGGCCAGGTTCTCGGCCGTGTGGGTGGCCATTCCTTCTCGAGCCTTGGCCACCTCGGACCTCCGGGTGACCGGGGTGGGCACCATGACGCCGGTCGCGCCGGCGGCGGCCGCGGCGTCGACGTCGGCGCCGATGTCGCCGATGACGACGGTGCGGGCCGGGTCGACGTCGAGCGCGGCGCAGGCGTCCTTGACCATTCCCGGCGCCGGCTTGCGGCAGGCGCACCCGTCGTCGGGGCCGTGCGGGCAGTACCGGATCACGTCGAACGGCCCGAGCAGCTCCTCGAGCCGGGCGTTGCACGCCCGGACCTGCTCCTCGGTGATGAGCCCGCGGGCAACGCCGGACTGGTTGCTGACCACGCCCACCCGCACGCCGCGGGCGCGCAGCCGGTCCAGCGCCTCCGTCGCGCCCTCGACCGGGCGCACCCACTCCGGGTCGCCGTTGTACGGGAAGTCGTGCACGAGCGTGCCGTCGCGGTCGAACAGCACCAGGTCGGGCAGCCCGCGCCACGGCTGGACCGCGCGGTGCCGGACGACGCCCTTCAGCCAGTGCCAGGTGGCCAGCGCCGGGATGGCGGCCGACGTCACGGCCATCGTGGCCACTTCGGCCCTCGTGCGCGGGCCGGGCTCGATCCGCCGCCAGGCGAACTCGGCGGTGCCGGCGAGCCAGGCGCCGGCGGCCAGTGCCGCGGCGCGCGGGCGGCGGGCCACGGCCAGGGCGAGGGCCGCGACGCCGGTGGCGGTGACCGCCAGGTGCTGGGGACGGCGGCCCAGCGGCGCGTCGGCCCGCTGCCGCCAGTCCGGCCCGTGCAGCCGGCGCATGAGGACGTCGTCGGCGTTGCCCGCCTGCACGCGCAGGCTGACCCAGCGGTCGACCGGCCGCACCGGGTGGGTGATCCAGCGCTGCCCGCGGACCAGCCGGGCGCCGGTGTCCGTGACCCGCAGCGCCAGGTCGGAGTCCTCGCGGAAGGCGCGCGGGAAGCGCTCGTCGAAGCCGCCGACGCGGGCGAGCGCGGCGCGCCGGTAGGCGAGGTCGGCGGTGATCCAGCTGCTGGTGGCCAGGCCGGCGGTGCCGCGCTCCCAGTCGGTGGGCCTGCGGTCCTCGGGCAGCGGCACCCGCACCCGGCCCTGGCTGCCGGCGACGTCGGCGGGCAGCTCGCCCAGGTCCTGCTCGAGCCGTCGGTACCAGTCGGCGTCGGGGACGACGTCGTCGTCGAGGAAGGCGATCCACTCGGTGCGGGCGCTGCGCCAGCCGAGGTTGCGGGCGCGGGCCGGGCCGCCGCCGCCGGTGCGGACCACCCGCGTCGGCGGCAGACCGGGGCGGTCGACGGCCAGCGGCTCCCCGGCGGGCCGGTCGTCGACGACGAGCAGCTCGGCCGGGCGCGGGCCGGGCGCGGTGGCGAGGGCGTCGAGCAGCACGTCCAGCGACGGCCGGCCGATCGTCGGTACGACGACCGTGCACTGCGCGAGCATGATCGCCCGGTATCCGGACCGGAGCGGCCGAAACACTACGGGCTTGAAGTTTTCCGGGGGTTGTCCGGGGGGCTACCCCCGTCGACGGAGCGCCTAACCGCCTGCGCGGCGTGTCCGTGACGGTCGGTCAGCGGCGGGAGCGCGCGGCCGCCGAGACCCGGGCCAGCGCGTCGGTGACGACGGCGGCGTCGTCCCCGAGCAGGGTGAGCAGGTGGGCGACCAGGTCGTCGTGCGTGCGGACGGCGGCGTCGACGCGCTGCCGCCCCGCCGGCGTGAGCCGGGCGTGCAGCAGCCGCTTGTCGCCCTCGGCCCGCTCGCGGACGACGAGCCCCTCGTCGACCAGGCGGGTGATCGTGCTGGTGACGCCCGGGCGGGACAGGCCCAGCGCCTCGGCGACCTCGCCCATGCTGGCCCGCTCCCCCGGCGACTCGGCGAGCAGCCGCAGCGCCTCGAAGCCGGTCAGCGACAGGCCGTGCTGGCGGTGCAGCGCGGAGTCCACGCGGTGGGTGATGCGGTCGTGCACCTGGACGATGCGCAGCCACGTCTCCGCCGGCCGCGGGTCCGCGCCGGGAAGGCTGGAGGTGTCGCGGGGTATCCCGCGCGCCAGCGCGTCCTCGGCCGGGTGCACGGTCCCATCCTTCCCTGGCGCGGCGTCAGGCGCCTGCCGTCGGCGCGCCCCGGCGGTGCCGGCGGGCGCCCTCGCGCACCAGCGCGCCCGCGGCGCCGACCAGCGAGATCCCGGCGAGCGCCAGAGCCCAGGGCGGCCCCTGCGGGGTTGCCGGCGTCCCCGGCACGTCGGCGACGGCGACGTCGGCCTGCAGGTCCAGTCCCCCGGCCGGCGCCTCCGCCGCGACGCCGCCGCTCGTGGTCTCCGCGTCCTCCGCCGACCGCCCGGGCACGGTCGCCGGGGCCTGCGACGCACCCGCCCCGGGCGGGGCGATCGCGGCGCAGTCCTCCTCGGCGGGCCGGGTGAAGCTGAACGGCACCAGGTCGTCGGCGAAGGTCTCCCCCGAGCCGTCGAGCGCGGTGAACTCCAGCCGGCTGTCGATGGTCTCGCCCCAGCCGACGTCGCCGGTCCGCAGCAGGACGGTCTGCCCGGGCGTCAGCTCGGCGGAGTCCTCGCCGTCCGGCCGCCGGGTGGTCGCGAGCACCACCGCGTAGGGCACGGTGCCGGCCGTGACCTCGATCTGCACGCCGCCGGGGTGGCAGCTCGGCCCGGAGGTGACCCGGTAGTCCGGCTTCGTGAGGTCGTCGACGGCCGCGGCAGCCGGGGCCAGCGCGACGCCGGCGCCGAGGAGCAGCCCCAGCAGTCCCGCCGTCCTGCGCGCACTCGTCAGCGTCGGCCTGGCCGGCACGGCGTCCCCCTCGAACTGCTGCCGCGCGCCCTGTTCCCTGCTGCGGGATCCCCCCTGAGCTGCCGGCCCGCCCATTGTGCACGGGTGTGACGGAACGTCGTCCGGCCGTCACGGTCCCCGTGGGCGTGTCGTGCGGCGTGTCGGCAGAAAGGGGGCCGGGAGCCCGCCGGGCCGGTGCTCACTACGGTGCCGCTGTGGACTCGGCAGCGGGCATGGGACGGCGGCGGCAGGACGCGATCTACCGCGCGGGCGTGTACGGACGGCGTCCGCGCGTGCCGACGACGGCGCGCGGCCTGCAGCGGCTGGCGAAGCGGAAGCTGAACCCGCGTGCCTACTCCTACGTCGCGGGCGGCGCCGGCGACGAGGCGACCCAGCGGGCCAACCGGGCGGCGTTCGACCGGTGGGCGATCGTGCCGCGGGTGCTGCGCGACTCCAGCGCCCGGGACACCTCGGTGGAGCTGTTCGGACGGCGGCTGCCCGCGCCGCTGCTGCTGGGGCCGGTGGGCGCGCTCGAGCTGGTCGACCGCGAGGCCGACCTCGCCGTCGCCCGGGCTGCCGCCGCGACCGGCGTGCCCATGGTCTTCTCCAACCAGGCGTCGGTGCCGATGGAGACCTGCGCCGCGGCCATGGGCGACGCGCCGCGCTGGTTCCAGCTCTACTGGTCGACGTCCGACGAGCTGGTGGAGAGCCTGCTGGCCCGCGCCGAGGCGGCCGGCTGCGACGCGGTCGCGGTCACCCTCGACACCACGATGCTCGGCTGGCGGCCGCGCGACCTGGACCTGGGCCACCTGCCGTTCGCGCTCGGCAAGGGCATCGCGCAGTACACCTCCGACCCGGTGTTCCGCCGGCTGGTCGAGCAGCGGGTCGCCGGCACGCCCGCGCCGGTCGACGCGGGCGCCTCCGCGGCGCGGGACCGCCAGCCGTTCCCGACGCCGTCCGCCGTCCGGGCGCTGGTGGGCATGGCGCGGGCCTGGCCGGGCCCGCTGCTGGACAACCTCCGCTCGCCGCTGCCGCGGGCCGCCGTCGAGACCTTCCTCGGCATCTACTCCCGGCCGTCGATCTCGTGGGCCGACCTGGCGTGGCTGCGCGCGCGGACGCGGCTGCCGATCGTGCTCAAGGGGATCCTGCACCCGGACGACGCCCGGCGGGCCGTGGACGAGGGCGTGGACGGCGTGGTCGTGAGCACGCACGGCGGCCGGCAGGTGGACCGCTCGATCGCCGCCCTGGACGCGCTGCCCGACGTCGTGGCCGCGGTCGACCACCAGGTGCCGGTGCTGATCGACAGCGGGATCCGCAGCGGGGCCGACGTCTTCACCGCCGTGGCGCTGGGCGCCCGCGCCGCGCTGCTCGGCCGGCCGTTCGCGTGGGGGCTGGCGCTGGCGGGCGAGGCCGGCGTCCGGCAGGTGATCGAGGACGTGCTCGGCGAGTTCGACCTGACCCTCGGCCTGACCGGCCACACCCGCGTCGACCAGCTCTCCCCCGCCGTCCTCCGCCGCGTCGGCTAGGGACTTTCCGCGCCGAAAGTCCCTCGTTCCTCCGGACTTTCGGCGCGGAAAGTCCGGCGACACGCCCGGGGCGATTGGACACGCCGACGGGGGTTGACCCGCGCGAGTGACGGCGCTCACAGTGTGTGTGGGCGGGGGTAGCCGGCAATGAGTGGCCACCGACTGCTCGGTGGACCGACCAACGCGGCCAGACCGTCAGGACCGGCCCCCCGCCCCTCATCCCACATCCCTCTAGCGACCGGGCGCTGTCACATCGGCGCCCGGTCGCGCGTCTTCCTGGCACCACCGCACATGGGAGGACGCCGTCATGACCGCACTCGCCTTCAGCCGGAGAGGATCCGGCGCGCCGCTGGTGCTCCTGCACGCCCTCGGCTCGTCCCGGGCCGCCTGGGACCCGGTCCTCCCGGCCCTCGCCGAGCACTGCGACGTCGTCGCGGTGGACCTGCCCGGCTTCGGCGACTCCCCGCCCCTGACCGGCGAGCCCAGCCCGCGAGCGCTCGCCGCCGCCGTCGCCGGGCTGCTCGACGACCTCGGCCTCGAGGTCCCGCACGTGGCCGGCAACTCGCTCGGCGGCTGGGTGGCCCTCGAGCTCGCGGCGCTGCGGCCGCTGGCCTCGGTGACCCTGCTGTCCCCGGCCGGGATGTGGCGCGGCGACACCCCGCTGTACTGCCGGGTCAGCCTGCGCGCCTCCCGCTGGATGTCCCTGCACGCCGGCCGGCTGCTCGAGCGCGCCGTCGAGTCCCGGGCGGGCCGCATCGCCGTCCTCGGGCAGACCCACGGCCGGCCCGCCCGCATGAGCCCGGCGCGGGCGAAGGGCGCGGTCCGGGCCCTCGCGACGGCGCCCGGGTTCGACGCCGCCTTCGCCGCGACCCTGCACCGGCACTACGCGGCGGGGGTGCCGTTGCGCGCGCCGGTGACCGTCGCCTTCGGCTCGCGGGACCGCCTGCTGATCCGCCGGGCGTACCGCCGGACCGACCAGCTCCCGCCGGGCACGCGGGTGGGGAACCTGCCGGGGTGCGGTCACGTCCCCATGGCCGACGACCCCGCCGCGGTGGCCGCGCTCGTGCTCGCCTCCGCCGGCCGGGACGTCGTCCCCACCGGCTGATCGCGCTGCACCGGTCCGGCGGGCAGGCGCAGGATGGGGGCACCCCAGCGGAGGAGGTCACCATGGCCGATCTGTACGCCGACATCCCGGGCCTGACCCGCCCCGTCCCGACCGGCCTCTACATCGGAGGCGAGTGGCGCCCGGCCGCCGGCGGCGCGACGTTCGCGGTGCACGACCCCGCCGATGCGTCGTCCTTGGCGCGGGTCGCCGACGCGACGCCCGACGACACCGCCGCCGCCATGGACGCGGCCTACGCCGTGCTGCCGGAGTGGGCGGCGACCCCGCCGCGCCAGCGCTCGGAGATCCTGCGCCGCGCGTTCGAGGCGATGCACGACCGCGCGGACGACATCGCGCTGCTCATGGTCCGCGAGAACGGCAAGGCGCTGCCCGACGCCAAGGCCGAGCTGACCTACGCAGCGGAGTTCTTCCGGTGGTTCTCCGAGGAAGCCGTGCGCATCGACGGCGACTACCGGATCGCGCCGGCCGGCGGCACGCGCACCGTCGTCACCCGGCAACCGGTCGGCGTCTGCCTGCTGATCACGCCGTGGAACTTCCCCGCGGCGATGCTCACCCGCAAGCTGGGCCCCGCGCTGGCCGCCGGCTGCACGTCGCTGGTCAAGCCGGCCGCCGAGACCCCGCTGACCGCGCTGCTGCTGGCCGAGCTGCTCGCCGAGGCGGGCGTGCCGGACGGCGTGGTGAACCTGCTGCCCACCAGCAAGGCCAGCGACGTCAGCAAGGGCGCGATGGCCGACCCACGGCTGCGGAAGATCAGCTTCACCGGATCGACCGAGGTCGGCAGGGTCCTGCTCAAGCAGGCCGCCGATCAGGTGCTGGTCAGCTCGATGGAGCTGGGCGGGAACGCGCCGTTCATCGTCTGCGCCGACGCCGACCTCGACGCGGCCGTGGCCGGCGCGATGCTGGCCAAGCTGCGCAACGGCGGCGAGGCGTGCACCGCGGCCAACCGGTTCTACGTCGAGGCGCCGGTCGCCGAGGAGTTCGGCCGCAAGCTGGCCGAGAAGATGGGCGCGGTCAAGGTCGGCCGCGGCGACGAGGACGGCGTCGGCCTCGGCCCGCTGGTCAACGAGGACACCGTCGAGAAGGTCGAGCGGATCGTCCGCGAGACCGTCGGCGCCGGCGCCCGCACCGTGATCGGCGGCGAACGGCCGGACGGGCCGGGGTACTTCTACCCGCCGACCGTGCTGCTCGACGTCCCCGCCGGTTCGGCCGCGACCGAGGAGGAGATCTTCGGGCCGGTCGCGCCGATCGTGACGTTCGAGTCCGACGACGAGGTGCTGGCGAACGCCAACGGCACCGAGTACGGCCTGGTCGCCTACGTCTACACCGGCGACCTCGCCCGCGGCCTGCGGCTGTCGGAGGCGCTCGAGTTCGGCATGGTCGGCGTCAACCGCGGCGTGGTCAGCGACCCGGCGGCGCCGTTCGGCGGCGTGAAGCAGAGCGGCATCGGCCGCGAGGGCGGCCACGAGGGCATCGCCGAGTACCTGCAGACGAAGTACGTCTCCTTCCCGCTCTGACGAGAGGAGCGGTCGCATGACCGAGCAACGCCGCAGGAGCGAGTGGCCGCCGCCGTTCGGCCGGCTCGACCGCATGTTCGAGGAGTGGTTCCGGACCCTGCCGACGCGGCGCCCGGAGTGGCCCGGGCACGGGGAGGACCTGATCCGGGTCGACGAGTACCGCGACGGCGACACCCTCGTCGTCCGCGCCGAGCTGCCCGGCATCGACCCCGACCGGGACGTCGAGATCACCGCCGGCGACGGGATGCTGCGGATCAGCGCGGAGCGGCGGGCCGAGGAGGACAGCGCCGACCGGCAGTACTCCCGCCGCGAGCTGCGCCACGGCACGCTCACCCGCTCGCTGCCGATCCCGGAGGGCGCCACCGAGGGCGACATCTCGGCGTCCTACCGGGACGGCATCCTCGAGGTCCGGATCCCCGTGGCCGAGCCGCCGCCGTCCGAGCCGACCCGGATCAACGTCAGCCGCGGGTGACCCGGGCCGCCGTCACCGCAGGGCCAGCACCAGGCACACGACGGCCAGGACCAGCGCCACGGGCGTCATCACCAGGCGCTCGGGGCGGCTGCGCGAGGCCGCGTTCATGGCGATGCCGACCGCGAAGTAGGCCGTCAGCACCCAGATGGCGACGTCGGCCAGGCCGTCGGGCAGGACGGCGACAGCGCCGGCCGCCTGCAGGATGAGGACGGCGAAGAGCCCGTACAGCGCGATGGCGACCGCGCTGCCGATCCGCAGGCCCGTCGGCAGGACGGCGTACTGCCCGCCCCAGGCGAACCGGCCCAGCGGCGCCCCGGCGACGAGGAGCAACTGGAGGACGGCGAGGGCGCCGAGCAGCGCGGCGCCCGCGAGGGCGGCAACCATGATCACACCCGCACGGTAGTGGGCCGGTCACGATCAGCTGAGCTGATCCCACGGCGTCCTGGCTCACGGTGCACCGTGAGCCAGGACGCGTTGCGGTGAGCTCAGCTGATCGTGGCCGTCAGTCCCGGGTGAGGACCAGCGGCTCGTCCACACGCGGCCGGGGGACCTCCACCGAGGGCGCCGGCACCGGCTCGTGAGACAGCCTCGGCAGCCAGTTCAGCCACCGCGGCAGGTACCAGTTGCGGTCGCCGAGCAGCTGCATGACCGCCGGCAGCAGCAGCGCACGGACGACGGTGGCGTCCAGCAGCACCGCGACGGCCAGCCCCAGCCCGATCTGCTTCATGTTGGTCGTCGACAGCGTCACGAAGGTCGCGAAGACGAACACCATGATGATCGCCGCGCTGGTCACCACCCCGGCCGACGAGGTGATGCCGTTGGCGATCGCCGCGCGGGTGGACAGACCGCGGTCGTAGCCCTCGCGGATCCGGCTGAGGATGAAGACGTGGTAGTCCATCGACAGCCCGAAGAGGATCACGAACAGGAACAGCGGCACCCAGGTCACGATCGCGCCGGTGGAGTCCAGTCCGATCAGTGAGCCGCCCCAGCCGTGCTGGAACACCAGCACCAGCGTGCCGTAGGCGGCCGCGACGGAGAGCAGGTTGAGCACGATCGCGGTCACCGCGACCACGACCGAGCGGAACGAGACCAGCAGCAGCCCGAACGCCAGCACCAGCACGAAGGCGAACACCCACGGCGTCCGCTCGGCGATCAGGTCGCGGAAGGCCACCGACCCGGCGGTGTCGCCGGTGACGACGGCGGTGGCGCCCTCCACCCGGCCGACTGTGTCGGCGGCGATGGCCTCCAGCTCGTGCAGCGCGTCCACCGACGCCCGCTCCTCGCCGTCCCCGGCCAGGGGCACCGACACCGCCGCGACCTCGCCGTCCCTGCTGGTCTGCACGCCGATCGGCTCGTTCATCCGGCCTGACTCCAGCGCCCGGGCGCGCAGCTCGCCGATGGCGGCCTGCACCTCGGGCGCGGCGACGTCCGGCGCCTCGACGACCACCTCGGCCGGCGACGAGCCGCCCGGGAACGCCGCGCCGATCCGGTGGTAGGTCTGGATCACCGGCAGGTCCTGCGGCAGGTCGCGGATGCCCTCGTTGCGCAGCTGCAGGCCCGCCGTCGGGACGGCGAGGGCGACCAGCGCGCCGCCGGCGACCACGGCCGCGACCACCGGCCGGCGCAGCACCGCGCCGAGCACGACCGACCAGAACCGCGACGGCCCGGCGGTGCGGCGGTGCAGCACCGGGATGCGGCCCTTCTCGATCCGGTCGCCGAGCCAGCTCATCAGCGCCGGCAGCACGGTCAGCGACCCGAGGACCGAGGTGGCGACGACGAGGATCGTGGCCACGCCGATCCCGGTGAAGATCGCCGAGCCGGTGAGGAAGACCCCGGCCATGGCGACCATGACGGTCAGGCCCGAGATCAGCACCGACCGGCCGGACGTCGCCGCGGCGATGTCCAACGCGTCGACCGGACCGGCGCCGCGGGCCCGCTCCTCGCGCTCGCGCTTGAGGTAGAAGAGCGAGTAGTCGACCCCGACGGCGAGCCCGATCAGCAGCATGACCGTCTGCGCGGTGGCGTTGACGTGCCAGATCTGGCTGGCGACGGTCAGCAGCCCCAGCGCCCCGACGAACGCGGTCAGCGCGAATGCCAGCGGCAGCAGGGCGGCGACGATCGCGCCGAAGGTCAGCAGCAGGACGGCGAGGGTGATCGGGATCGCCAGGTACTCGGCGCGCTGGAAGTCGGCGTCCAGCGCCTCGTTCAGGGCCGCGTCGGCGCTGGTGCCGCCGAACTCCTCCACCCGGACGTCGGGGTGCCGGTCGGCGACCGCGCTCACCGCGTCCTGGATCGGGCCGATCTTCGTGTCGGCGTCCTCGGGGTCGCCGGCGATGTCGAAGGTGACCAGCGCGGACCGGCCGTCCTCGGACACCAGCGGCGCGCCGGAGAGCGGGCTGGCCACGTCGGTCACGTCCGCGGTCCGGCCGAGCGTGTCGACGACGTCGGTCAGCGCCGCGGTCGCCGCCGACTCGGGGACGCCGTCCGCCCGCTGGACGAGGACCATCTCCGACGCCGGCTCCTCCCAGCCGTGCGCGTCGAGGATCCGCTGCGCCTGCGCGGTCGGGCCGATCTCGGACTCCGCCCGCGTCAGCTCGGCCCGCGGGATCAGGCTGCCGAGGGTGATGGCCAGGGCGACGAACGCCAGCCAGCCGAGCACCGCCGTCCGCCGGTGCCGCGCGCTCCACCGCCCCATGCGCGCCGCCAGATTCTGTTGCACGTCCTTGCCTCCCCTGTCTCCTGCGGTTTCGCCGCGTCGAATCTGCCGTCGGGCGGGGCGCGCGCCCATCCCGCCACCTGGCCGGTCGGCGGTCGGGCCAGCCCGAACACCGCCGCGGGGAAGCCTGGCGGCGGGGCACCCCGGCCGGCCATCGGGGAAGGCCCCCATCCGCCCCTGGAACCGCGCGCACGGCGAGCTCCGGGTACGTCCTGAGGCGGAGGAGGAGGGCCGGCTCAGGTGAGGACGGCGGGCAGCTCGGTGCGGGAGGTGATGCCGAGCTTGCGGTAGGCGCCGGAGAGGTGGACCTCGACGGTCTTGGTCGTGACGAAAAGCGCCTGGGCGATGTCGCGGTTGCTCATCCCCTCGGCGGCGAGCCGGGCCACCCGCCGCTCGCTGGGCGAGAGCGCCTCCAGCCCCGTGCGCCGGGGTGTGCGCGGCCGGGCTCCCGCGGCGGCGAGCTCCTCCACCGCCTGCCGCACCAGCGCGGTCGCGCCGCACCGCGCGGCGACGTCGAGCCCTGCGCGCAGCGGCTCCCGGGCGTCGGTCCGCCGGTTGGCCCGCCGGAGCGCCGCGCCGAGCTCCACCAGCGCCCGCGCGTGCTCGACCCGCGCGGCGGTGGCGCCGAGCGCCTCGACGGCCCGGCGCAGCGCGTCCAGGTCGTCGGTGAGCAGACCCAGCGTGCGCAGCGCGACCCCCGTCTCCACCGGAGCGGCGTACCGCCGGGCCGCGGCCACCGCCTCGCTCGCCCGCTCCCGCGCCTCGGCCTCGCGCCCGAGCGCGTGCAGGGCCAGCGCGGACTCGGTCCGCCACGGCAGCCACCCGGGGTGCCGCCAGCCCCGGTCGTGCAGGCGGGCGCCGACGTCCTCGAGCAGCTCGAGCGCCTCGGCCGGCCGCCCCTGGGCCCGTCGTACGCAGCCCACGGCCGTGAGCAGGGCGACGTGGTGGACCGGCCGGGAGAGCGCGTCGACCTCCGCGCCGGCGGCGTCGAGCTCACCGCGCTCCACCAGCAGCGGCAGCAGGAAGCTCAGCATCAGCCGCTGCGGGTAGGCGACGGCGGCGCCCCGGGCCATCTCCAGCGAGAACCGGATGTCGGCCTCGGCCTCGAGCAGATCGCCCCGGCGGCGGGTCACCTCGGCGCGGGCGCCCAGGGCGGCACCGAGCTCGACCGGCGCACCCCGGCGGCGGGCGTCGGCGACGGCGGCGTCCGCGGCCGCGCAGGCGTCCGCCAGCTCCCCGGCGGCCGCGAGCACGGGGTTCACCTGGTAGAGCACGCCGACGACGAAGGCCGCGCGGTCCGGCCGGAGGACGCCGCGCAGAGCGGCCCTGGCCTGGTCGACCGCCTCCCCGACGCCCCCCGGGTCCTGCAGCCGCTCGACCGCGGAGGCCGCGAGCAGCGTGCACCCGGCAACGGTGTCGGCGCGGGCATCCGGCCGCAGCCGCTCCAGCCGGCGCAACGCGTCGTCGCGCAGCTCCGGCCGCGTCCGGGCGACGCCGACGTACTCGGCCTCCAGCCGTTGCCGCACCTCGGGGTCGAGGTCGGGAGCGCGATCCGCCTCGAGAACCGCCGCGCGGAGCACCCCCAGCGCCCGGGGCAGCTCCCACGCCGACTCCAGGCCGCGGGCCAGACGCAGCGCCACCCGGGCACGCGCCGTCGCCCCGGTGGTGACCGCCAGCGCGTCCGCCAGCCGGTCCAGCCCGCCGGCCGGTCCCTGGAGCGTCTCGGCGTCCCCGAGCTCGAAGAGCACCTCGGGCCGGATCGCCGGGTCCGGCGGCTCGGCCATGGCCCGCCGCAGGTAGCCGACCGCCGGGTCCGGCGCACCCTTGGCCATCGCCTCGCGCGCGGCCGTGCGCAGCCGGCGGACGGCGTCGGGATCGCGCAGCGGCTCGACCTCCAGCAGGTGGGCTGCGACCGCCTCGGCCGGGGCGCCGTCGGTGGCCAGCTCGCGGGCCGCGGCCCGGTGGGCGCGGTGCCGCTCGCCCGCCGTCATGTGGTCGGCGACCGCCTGCGCGACGAGCGGGTGCACGAACGCCGGCCCCGGCACCGCGAGCTCGGCCGCGACCAGCCGGTCGACGCCGTGCGCCGCGGCCTCCGGGTCCAGCCCCGCCACCGCCGCCAGGTGCCGCAGCCGGGCGCCCTCGCCCAGCACCGCCAGCGCGCGGGCGACCGCGACCGCCTCGCCCGGCAGGTGGCGCAGCCGGGGCAGGACGAACGCGCTGACGATGGACGGCGCCCGCTCGCACACCGCCGCGACGTGCTCCTCCGTCGGCGCCACCCCGGCCTCGGCCAGCGAGCGGGCCAGCGCGTCGAGCAGCAGCGGGTTGCCGGCGGTCACCTCGGCGCAGGCGGTGACGAACCCGTCCTGCCCCTCGGCGCCGAACACCCGGCGCAGGACCACCGCGATCGCCGCCGGCGACAGCGGACCGGGCCGGACCACCACCGCCCCCGGCTCGGCCGCCAGGTCGTCCAGCAGCTCCCCGGGCCGGCTGCCCGGCTCGGACGGACGGGCGGTCACGGCGAGCAGGACGCGCAGGTCCTGGATCCGATGGGCCAGGTGCCGCAGCGCCCGCAGCGACGGCTCGTCGGCCTCGTGCGCGTCGTCGACGGCGAGCAGCACCGGCGTCCGCTCGGCCAGCCCGGCCACGAACCAGTAGACGCCGTGCAGCACGGAGAAGGACGCCGGCGGCGCCTCGCCGGCGTCGAGCACGGGGGCGGCCAGCCGCGCGGCGCCGTCCAGCAGCGCCGTCCGGTCCACCGTGGAGGCCGAGCGCAGCACCGGCTCCAGCAGGGCGCGCACCACCCCGAAGGCGAACTCCCGCTCCAGCGGGCTGGCCCGGGCGGCGAGCACCCGGAACCCGCGGTCGGCGGCCGCCGCGCGGGCGACGTCGAGCAGCCGCGTCTTGCCGATCCCGGCCGGCCCCTCGACCACGAGCACCCCGCCGCAGCCGGTCGCGGCGCCGTCGAGGGCGGCCACGATCGCCTCGACCTCCGCCTCCCGCTCCAGCAGCGGGTCGGCATGCGGAACCGTGCGGGTCATGGACCGCAAACGTTAGGGACGTCCCCCGAGGCGCGACAGGCCCTCCGGCGCGTGGGATCGGGGCATGACCCAGACGATCATCCCCAGCCCCGTCCCGCCGGTCGCCGTCCCGGACGTCGACCTGCCGGCGTTCCTGCTCGGCGGCGCGGCCGCGCGCGGCGACCGGCCTGCCTACGTCGACGGCCCGACCGGCCGGTCGGTCTCCTACGCCGCCCTCGAGCGCCTGGTCCGCCGGTTCGCCGGCGCGCTCGCCGCCCGCGGCTTCCGGCCCGGCGACGTCCTGGCGATCCTGGCCCCGAACCTGCCGGAGTGGCCGGTCGCCGCGCTCGGCGCCCAGCTGGCCGGCGGCGCGGTCACGCCGGTCAATCCGCTCTGGACGGCGGAGGAGATCGCCTACCAGCTGCGCGACGCGGGGGCGCGCACGGTGCTCACCGTCGGACCGTTCGCCGAGAAGGCCCGCGCGGCCGGCGCGACCGACGTCGTCATCACCGGGGAGGCCCCGGACGGGACGACGTCCTTCGCGGAGCTGCTGGCCGCCGACGCCCCGTGCCCCGCGGTGCGGGTGGCCCCCGCCACCCACGTGGCGCTGCTGCCCTACTCGTCCGGCACCACCGGCCTGCCGAAAGGGGTGCGGCTGACCCACCGCAACCTGGTCGCCAACACGTGCCAGGGATCGGCGCTCCTGCCGGTGCGGGACGGCGACGTGCTCATCGGCGTCCTGCCGTTCTTCCACGTCGCCGGCTTCTTCTGCCAGATCGGGCTGACGCTGTCCGGCGGCGGGACCGTGGTGACCGTGCCGAGGTTCGACCTCGAGGCGGCCCTGCAGCTGGTCGAACGGCACCGGGCGACCGTCCTGCCGGGCGCACCCCCGGTGGTACTGGCGCTGGCCCGATCCCCGCTGGTCGACCGGTACGACCTGTCCTCGCTGCAGCTGGTGGTCAGCGGCTCGGCACCGCTGTCCGCGGAGCTGGAGCGGGAGGCCGCGCGCCGGCTCGGGCGCCCGGTGGTGCAGGCGTACGGGCTGACCGAGATCAGCACGGTCGCGTCGATCTGCCGCCGCGACGGCCGCGGCCACACCCCCGGCGCGGTGGGCACGCTCGTGCCGGACACCGAGGCGCGGATCGTCGACCCGGCCACCGGCGCCGACCTCGGGCCGGGCAGCACCGGCGAGCTGTGGTTCCGCGGGCCACAGGTGATGGCCGGCTACCTGGGCAACCCGGCCGCGACGGCGACGGCGATCGACGCCGGCGGCTGGTTCCGCTCCGGCGACCTGGGCACGGTCACCGAGGACGGCGAGGTGGTGGTCGTCGACCGGGTCAAGGAGCTGATCAAGGTCAGCGGCTTCCAGGTGGCGCCGGCCGAGCTCGAGGCGCTGCTCGTCACGCACCCCGCCGTCCTCGATGCGGCGGTCATCGGCCGCCCGGACGCGCGGACCGGTGAGCGGCCGATGGCGTTCGTCGTCCCGCGCGGCGCCCTGGACCCGGCCGAGCTGATCGAGTGGGCCGCCGTCCGCACCGCGAGCTACAAGCGGCTGGCCGACGTGGAGGTCGTCGAGGCGGTGCCGCGGTCACCGGCGGGCAAGATCCTGCGCCGCGTCCTCCGCGACGGCGCGACCGCCGCCGTGCCCGCCTGAGGCGCGCTTTGTCGCGATCAAGTACGCGTACTTGATCGCGACAAAGCGCCGGGGGCGGGTCAGGCCAGGGCGGGCTCGGCGTCGGTGAGGCCGGCCCGGACCTGCTCGCGGAGCTCCGGGGTGTTCTCGTGCCCGTGCTTGTCGACGGCGTGCATCACGGCGGCGTCGAGGACCTCTTCCTCCTCGCCGGCGATCGTGAGGGTGCAGCCGATCTCGCTCGGCATGGTGCGGCAGTCGACCATCTTGCGGGTCATGGCAGTGCCTTTCGAGGAGGGCCTTCGAGGAGGGCCGCCGCTCAGCGGCGGGTGTTCAGGCTGCGGCCGAAGAGCTGGGCATCACCCGCGCTGCGCTGCACTACCACTTCAAGGGCAAGGCCGAGCTCGGCCAGGCGCTCATCGAGCGCTACGCCGCCCGCTTCGCCGCGGCCCTGGCCGAGCTGGACACGACCGCTCCGCACGCCGCGGCGAAGCTGCGCGGCTACGCCGACCTCTACCTCGACGTGCTCAGCCGCGACCGCATGTGCCTGTGCGGCAT
Organism: Geodermatophilus sp. SMS 5-13; assembly: GCF_059428245.1. Classification (NCBI taxonomy): domain Bacteria; kingdom Bacillati; phylum Actinomycetota; class Actinomycetes; order Geodermatophilales; family Geodermatophilaceae; genus Geodermatophilus; species Geodermatophilus sp. SMS 5-13. The sequence continues at coordinate 258,715 of NZ_CP165729.1, read as the reverse complement.
GCTCGCCGCCGAGTACCGGACGCTGCCCGAGCCGCTGCAGGCCGCGGTGTCGGGCTTCTTCGCGCACAACACCGGCTGGCTGCGCGAGGTGCTCGAGCAGGGCGGCACCGATGGCAGCCTGCGCCTGGCCGGCAGCCCGGACGACGTCGCGGCGATGGTCCTCGGCGGGCTGGAGGGCGCGATGCTGATCACCCGCCTGGACGGCGACGTCGCCCGCTTCGCCGCCGCGGCCGACCGCCTGCTCGACGGCCTCGCCGCCGCCCCCGCGTGACGTAGGCGCTCCGGCGCGAGAGGCTCGGGCCAGCCGTGCAGTCGGCCGACCGAGGGAGCGGACATGGCTTCGTACGTGCAGACGGGACCGGTCAACACCTGGTACGAGGAGCACGGGGACGGCCCACCGCTGGTGCTGCTGCACGGCGGACTCGTCGACGCCCGGTTCTTCGAGCCGAACCTCGAGCCGCTGGCCGAGCGGTTCCACGTCTACACCCCCGAGCGGCGAGGGCACGGGCACACCGCGGACGTCGAGGGGCCGATCACCTACCAGCTGATGACCGACGACACGATCGCCTTCCTCGACCAGGTGCTCGGCGGCCCCGCGAACCTGGTCGGGCACAGCGACGGCGCCTTCATCGCCATGCAGGTGGCGATCCAGCGCCCGGACCTGGTGAACCGGCTGGTGATGATCAGCGGCGGCTTCGACAAGTCCGGCGAGGCCACGCCGGACATGGAGTTCGACGTCGACCAGGTGGTGCAGTTCCTCGGCACGTCCTACGGCGAGGTGTCACCGGACGGCGAGGCGCACTTCCCGACCGTCGTCGCGAAGATCGGCGAGCTGATGAAGACCGAGCCGCACCTCGACATCGCCGAGCTGGGCAAGATCCGCGCCCGGTCCCTGGTGATGTTCTCGGACGACGACCTGGTGACGCTCGAGCACGCGGTGGCGATGTTCGAGGCCATCCCGGGCGCGGAGTTCGCCGTCGTCCCGGGGACGTCGCACTTCCTCACGCAGGAGAAGCCGCACCTGGTGAACGCGCTGGTGCTCGACTTCCTCACCCACGACCCGGTGCCGACCGTGGCGCCGATCCGGCGGGCTCAGAAGGAGTGGGCCTCGTCGTAGCCGTAGTCCTGGTCGAGCTCGGGGTTGCGGTGCGCCGGGGAGCGGCGGGGCTCGGGCTGTGGTGACGACTCGGTGCGCTGCGGCCGGCGGACGTCGGCGTGCACCTCGTCGTAGCCGTAGTCGCCTTCGGGCTCCTGGTTCGTCGGCTCCATGGCCACTCCTCGCAGACGGCGCTGATGGCGGCCATGGTGGCGCGCAGGGCTGCCGCCCACAACCGGCGCCGGGAAAACGCGCGGCCCCGCTCCTGTCGTCACAGGAACGGGGCCGCGGCGCTGTCTCAACCAGACGCGCGCCCGAAGGGACTCGAACCCCTAACCTTCTGATCCGTAGTCAGATGCTCTATCCGTTGAGCTACGGGCGCAGCACCGCTCGAGCGGCGCGGGCTCCAGTGTAGCGGGCCTCGTCGGGGCACCGACCGGGGGCCGACGACGGGCCGCGGCCACCCGCGAACGGGCGGTCGGCCACCCCCCACGCGGGAGTGCCGTCGGGGCCGCGCGTCCGCCACGATCCGGCGGAGAGCGGCCGAACCGTGCGCCGCGTCGGACGAGGAGCGGGATGGACACGGGGCAGCAGGCCGACCGGCAGGCCGCGAAGCGGCAGGTCCTGGCGCGGCGGATCGCGGAGCTGCAGGACTGGTGCGGCGCGGCGCTGACCGTCGTCGGCGGGATCGGTGAGGACGTCGGCCCGTGGACGGTGCAGGTCTACGGCGTCGTCGACCAGGCCGACCTGCGCGGTTCGCCCGACCGGGCCGCCCGGTCGCTGGTCCGCGAGGTGACGGCGATGCAGGCCCGCGTCGAGGAGGCGCTTCCGGTCTGGACGGCCGAGGGGCTGACCGTGCTCCGCGGCACCCTGGAGCGGGCGTCCGGCGGCGAGGAGCGCCCTGCTCCCGTGCTGGTCGCCGGAGCGCCGGCGCTGACCGACCTGCCGACCGCGCTCCTCGGGTTCCGAGCGGCCAAGCCGCTGCTGGGGCTGGTGGCGGTGGTGCGCGGCTACGTCCTGTCCGCCCCCGGGGACGCCGGGCAGGGCGGGACGCCGGAGCGCTCCACGACGTGGCTGCCCGGCGGCCCGGCGTGGCCCGCCGACGCCTCGGAAGGGCAGCCGGCGGTGGGCGCGTTCGCCGCCGACCGCCACGGGACCACCGCGATGCTCGCCGTCCCGATGGCCGGCGCCGGCCGGCAGCTGCGGGCCGGCACGGAGAACCGGCTGGTCGACCTCGAGCGGGCCTCCGGCGGTGCGCTGGCGTACCCGACCCCGGCGGCCAGCCCGCCCGTCGTCCTCGGGCTGGCCTGCGGGCACCGCAATCCGCTGCCGCCGGAGGTCCGGTCGCTGCTCCCCCGGCCCGGCTGGGTCGTCGGCCGGTGGGTGCTGCACGAGGCGTGGCAGGCCGCGCAGGCGTGGACGGCCGACCCGGCCACCCCGGTGGCCCTGCCCGTGCCGCCGTCGGCCCTGGCCGACGCCACGTGGGCCGCGATCCGCGCCGACCAAGCCGGTCCGCGGCGGCTCGGTCCCCTGCTGCGGGCCGCGGAGGCGCGGCTGCTCGCCGAGCCGCTGCTCGCCGAGGCGTGCATCGCCCGCAGCCCGGCGCAGGCCTGGCTGTGGCGGTCGCTGGAGCAGACCCTGGGCGGTACCGCGGAGGGCCGGGCGCTGCTCGACGACGTGACGGCTCAGTGGCAGCGGCGGCCGCAGCTGCACGAGCCGGACGACTTCCTCGGGGCGGCCGCGACCCCCTACCGCTAGCGCCCACCGCCGTCGCAGCGCGACGCCACCCACACGGCCTGCCGACCCAGCGTCAGCCCCCGGCGAGGACGGCCTGCCAGAAGGCGTGGGCGACCGCGGGGTGCGCGATGTCGCTGTGCGCGCCGGACGGTCCACCGCCGTTGCGGATCACGTCGCTGGCCTCGATGTTGAGCACCCGCCCCGCGGCGAGCTCGTAGCGCTGGCGGTCGTCGGTCATCGTCTCGTCGCCGGCGTCCTTGACGCCCTGCGCGCCGAACGAGCCGACCCCGCCGTACTCCGGGAAGTCGTCCCCCAGGACCCGCTGCCGGGCGACGCCCGCGCCGAGGGGGTAGAGCTTGCCGACGGCGGAGTCGAACCGGGAGCGCGTGGTGACGAGCGCGCCGCTGACCAGCTGCTGCTCGACCAGCCGCCGGAAGTACCCGGCCGTGCCGCGCTGGTACGGGATGTCGTCGGTGAACGCCCACAGCGACAGGGCGCCCTGGACCAGGAACAGGGTGGTGACCGGGCGGCGGACCGACCGGTCGGAGGGGGCTCCGGCGACGGCGGCCGAGACGACGATGCACCCGAAGCTGTGCCCCATCAGGTGGATGCGGGCCTCCGGCGCGGCCTCCTGGAGCTGCCGCACGAAGTCGTGGGCGCCGCGCTCGCCGAACTGCCGCGCGCGGTCCTTCATCTTCCAGAACGACAGCTGGCGCAGCGGCATGCGGACCAGGTCCAGCAGCTGGTCGCCGAACCCGCCGAGCACCGCCGGGCCCGAGTCGGCCGCCTCCGCCCGGGCGTCCGCGACGATCCGCTCGGGGACGAACTCCCGCTGGTCGGCCCCCGGCGCAGCGCCGGCGCCCTCGGTCGTGAGCCCGGACTCGGCGAAGAGGACGGCGTAGGCGGCCTCGACCTCGGCCGGCAGGACCTGCCCCTCGTCGGCCGGACGCGCCGAGACGATCGTCCGCAGCGCCTCGCGGGCCGCGGGCGTGTCCGCGATGCGCCGCGCGTAGGCCTCGACCAGCGCCGCGTCGTCCATGGCGTCCTCGGCAGCGAACTCGTCGTCCTCCTCGGCGTCGCCGGACAGCAGCCCGGGCCCGCCCGGGATCCGCTCGTTCCCCCACGGCTTGCTCGGCCAGTGCAGCCCGACCACCATCGACCGCCAGTCCGGACGGCGGGCGTGCGCCGCCTCGCGGTCGGCCCGCTGGTCGTACACGACCCGGAGCCAGCGGTCGTACTGGCCGATCGCCCCGGGGACGTCGCCCATCCAGCCGTGGCTGACGAGGAAGACGTCGGACGGCGGCTCGGCCCGGGCCGCCGCGAGCACCTGCTCGCTGTAGCGACCGCCGTCCTCCCGCCGTTCGCGGCCGTCGTCGTCGAAGGTCAGCAGGTGGTAGGCGAGGTCACGGTCGGGGACCTGGCGCAGCGGCACGGCTCTCCTCCTCCTGGTCAGCCCGCGCGGCGCACCAGCGCCGGTGAGACGGCGGTGTCGCCGTCGCAGTGCACGGCGTAGATGAGCCCGAGCGGGTTGCGGTGCTGGGTGACGAACTCCTGGCAGAGCCCCCGGACGATCTCGCCGAGCGGCTCGCCGTCGAGGAGGCGGTCGAAGAACCGCCCGGCCCACTCCTCGGCGAACAGGGCGGGGATCTTGCACTCGGTGCCGATGACCCCGCGTGCGCCCCGGGCCATGAAGTAGGGCACGAAGCCGTCGTAGAACAGCGGGCTGAGCTCGCTGGACTCGCAGGCGTTGACGAACACCAGGGGGTTGCCGGCGAGCGGTGTGTCCGGAGGCGCCTCGCGGTAGAGGTCGGCGAGGGTCAGGGCGCCGTCGCTGAACTCGACGGAGGAGGCGCGGATCCCCCCGGCGTCCCCCGGCGCCTTCGCCGTCGCGTGGCAGTAGAGGTAGAAGACCTGGTCGGCGCAGTCCTGCGCGGCGAGCGCGGCGAGCACCTCGCCCTTCTGGCTGCGGCCGATCACCCGCAGGTTCGACCGGTCGGCCGACGTGCGCTGCCACCAGTCCTGCTGGTCGGCGACGAAGCGCGCCTGCATCTGCTGGTCGATCGCGGTGTTGAGGTTGACGCTGACCGCCAGCTCCGGGCTGTCGCTGGCGATCGAGGTGACCACCTCCGGGAAGCCGTTCCCCAACGGGATGCGCTCCATGACGCAGCGCAGGCCGAGGAAGTTCTCCCAGCGCAGCTCGGCGCCGCCCTTGACCTCGCCGAGGTAGACCAGCGGCCACGGCACGGGGACGTCCAGCGAGACGATCTGCAGCTTCAGCGGGGCGCCGTCCCGCAGGGCCACCTGCCGCAGGCCCCGGCCGATGTTCTTCGCGTCCTCGCCGGCCGCCGGGTGCCAGAAGAGCCGCTGGAAGAGGTCGGCGCCGGCGAAGGCGAGGGTCTGCAGGGCGAACTGCTCGGCGGCCTCGGGGACGTCGAGGCCGTCGCTGAACGGGAAAGCGGTGTCCTCCCGGTGGTTCACGACCTGCATGAGCGCCGCCCGCACCTGCTCGGCGGCGTCGGCGAGCTCCTGGTCCCTGATCGGCAGCTCGGCGTAGCCCGCCGTCCGGCCCGTGACGAGGCAGGTGTAGCCGTCCCGCCCCGGGCTCAGCTGGAGCGAGAGCTCCCGGGGACCGCGCAGCTCCCCCGCGACCAGCTGGCGGCCGACGGAGGTGAACCCGGCCGGCTGGGCGGTCCCCTGCCCGACGGGGAGGGTGATCGTCAGCCGGTGAATGAAGTTCCCCTCCCGGTGCAGGGTCGCGATGATCGTCCCCGGCCCCTCGTGCAGCGGGACGATGTCGAACCGGGCCTTGTTCAGCGAGCGCCCCGTGCGCGGCACCCGCAGCGGCCGGCTCTGGTCGGAGACCTGGAAGTCCTTGGTGTCGAGCTGGACGGTGAGCTCGACGACGGCCGTCTCGCTGCCCGGCGCGAACAGCTGCGCACCCGCGACGGAGGCGCGGGCGAGCGCGGTCGGCGGCGGCTCCGGCGCGATGGCCAGCGCCAGCGTGTAGCCCTGGCCGACCTCGAGGGGCTGGTCGCGGTCGTGGTCCTCCAGCTCGGCGAAGAAGCTCCGCGTGTCCTCGCGCACCACCGGCTCGGGCTCGGGCGCGGCCTCGTCGGCCGGCGCCCTGGGGGCCGGCACGGGCGCGGCCGCAGCGGGCGGCGGGACCACCTGACCCGGCGGGGTGTCGGTCCCCGCCGGCGAGAGGACGCGCGGGCCCTCCTCGACGGGCTCCTCGACGGGCTCCTCGACGGACTCCTCCCCGAACGACGGCGCCGCGAACGACGGCGGCGCCGCGTGCAGCACCAGCGCGCGCGGACCCTCGTGCGCCACGACCGCGAAGTCGCGGACGTCGGCCGCGGTGGCCTCCAGCGCAGCGACCAGCGGGGCCGCCGCGGCGTCGGCGGCGAACCACGAGGTGAGCGAGACGTCGCCGGAGCGCCCCAGCATCCAGCCCAGCGCCCGGGCCCCGGCGGGCGCGAGCGCCGCGGCAGGCCCGTCCGGGCCGAACGCGCGCCAGGCCTCCGCGACCGCGGTCGGGTCGGGATGCGCGCCGGGCGCCAGGGGCTCGATCAGGGCGACGCACTCGTCGAGCAGCTCCCCGGGATCCCGCACGCCGTCGGCCAGGGCGGTGGCCAGCCGGCGGACCAGGTCGGTGGCGAACGCGGACCCCTCGCCGTCGCCGAGCGCCTCGAGGTCGCGGACGTCGATCGTCGACGCCGGCGAGCCCGGCCACTCCTCCAGGATCCGGCGCGCCGAGGTCAGCGCCGAGGAGTCCCCGGACACCTCCGTCGGTCGTGGTCCGCGCTCCGGCGTCGTCGCCATGGTTCCCCCACTCGGCCGAGTGGGGCGACGATCGGGAGCGGCCGGCCCGGGCGGCAAGGGGCGCGTGAGCGAGGCGGACCGGGCAGTGCCGTTCGGTCGGCGCGCCAGCCCCGTCCGTGACCGGACGATGGCACGCAGAGCAGCGCGACGGCGCTGCCGGCAGGGGCGGAGGCTCCGGGATTTGAACCCGGGATGGGGATTAACCCAAACCGCATTAGCAGTGCGGCGCCATAGACCGGACTAGGCGAAGCCTCCTGGGGACCCGAGCGGGTCCGCCGAGGGGCAGGTTACCAGCGAGCCGCCGCCGTCCCCCAGCCACCTCGGACGGTGCCGCGAGTGAGCAGTTGGGGACGCCGACACGCGCCGGCACGCCGGTCGCGACGACGCAACTGCGCACTCGGCCGGGTCAGGCGGCCACCGGCGCGCGGTCCACCGCCACGGACGGACGGCGACCCGGCACCAGCGTCAGCGCCACGGCCAGCGCCGCCCCGACCGCGGCCAGCACCAGCGACGCGGACACCCCCAGCGACGTCTCGATCAGCGCCCCGCCGACGGCGGCCCCGATCGCCGAGGCGCCGAACGCGATCGTCGACAGCCAGGTGAACGCCTCGGTGGTGGCGTGCGCCGGCGCGATGGAGCTGACCAGCGAGCTCTGCACGGTCAGCGTCGGGGCGATCGCCGTCCCGCCGAGGAACAGCAGCGCACCCAGCACCAGCGGGCTGGACACCGTGGCCAGCGGCGCGAGGCCGATGGTCACGCCGAGCAGCCCCCAGCGGTACTGGCGCGGCAGCGAGACGCTGACCACGCGGGCGCCGAACCACAGGCCGCCGGCGACCGAGCCGAGCGACCACACGGCCAGCAGGACGCCGGACATGCCGGGCGTGCCGGCCTCGTCGGCGAACGCCGGGACGGCGACCTCGAGCGCACCGAAGCCGAGCATGAGCGCCGAACCGCTCGCCAGGATCCGCGGCATGCCGGGCGCCAGCACCGTCGAGAGCAGGCCCCCGGGGCGCTCGGCCGGCGGCGCCCAGCCGCGCATCGCGGCGCAGGTCGCGATCGCCACGGCGCCCGAGACCGCCAGAGCGCCGGCGACGCCGACCGCGATCGCGGGGGTGGCGAGCACGGTCAGCGCGGCGACCGTGGTCGGGCCCGCGACGAAGACCAGCTCGGTGACGGTGGCGTCCAGCGCGTAGGCGGTGCCCCGCACGGTCGGGTCGGCCCGCGACCACAGCGCCCGGACGGTGCCGGACACCAGCGGCGTCGACGTCCCGGCCGCGAACGACGCCGCCACGATCGCCCCCGCCGGTGCCCCGCCGAGGACGACGGCGACGAGCAGGCCGAGCAGCACCGGGTAGACCGCCGACTGCGCGAGCAGCACCCGCCGCGGGCCCCGCCGGTCGGCCAGCCGGCCGAGGATCGGGGCCATCAGCGCCATCGCGATGCCGTGGGTGGCCGACGCCAGGCCGGCGATCGCGTAGGAACCGGTCTGCTGCTGCACCATGAGCAGCAGCGCCAGCGGCACCATCGCGGACGGCAACCGGCCGGCGAAGCCGGCCACCAGGAGCACCGGGGCGGAGGGCAGCCGCCAGACGGTGAGGTACGCACGCACGGTAGAGCTCGTTTCGCAGAACTTGCCGGAAAGGAATCCGTAGGGGGTCAAGCACCGTTGACCCCCTACGCAACCCCGACGGTATCCAGCCACGAGTAGGGAGTCAAATGGACTACGACACCTACGGGTCGAGTGCCGTCGAGTTGGCCATCGACCTGGCGAACGCCGAGCTCGAGACCCCGGAGATCTTTCTCACATCGCACGCCGAGTGGTTCTCACCCGGCACACCCCTGGAGCTGACCGGCCGGGACGCGACGAAGGTCCGCGAGACGTCGAACCTGGTCCGCGCCGTGGCCCTGGCCGCGTCGGAGAAGGACGTGCTCGACCGGCTCAACGAGCTGCTCGCGCTCGCCCGGCCGCGGCCGTACGCCACCGACCACGACGGCGAGCTGCACCTGCACTACGCCAGCGCCGACGCCCCCGCGCTCGAGCAGCTGACGACGACGGTGGCGATGGGGCTGTCGCAGGTCGTCGTCCAGCACGGGTGGCAGCGGCTGGGCGTCTGCTCGGCCGAGGGCTGCGACAACGTCTACGTCGACACCTCGCGCAACGCCAGCCGCCGCTACTGCTCGAACACCTGCGCCAGCCGCTCCACGGTGGCCGCCTACCGCGCCCGCAGCCGGAGCGGAGGAGATTCGCCGAGGTAACGCGCACCGATCTCCTCCACTAGCGTCGCGCGCATGCCTCACCCGCGGACGTGGGACGCGCGCCTGCACGCGCTCGTCGGTGCGCTGCCCGCCTCGCCCGCCGACCGCTGGCTGCGCCGGCTCTCGATCGCGGCCAACCACGGCCGGCTGTGGATCGTGCTGGCCGTCCTCCTGGGGCTGAAGAAGGGCTCGCTGCGGCGCGGGGCCCTGCGCGGGATCGGCTCGCTGAGCGTGTCGAGCCTGCTGGTCAACGTCGTCCTCAAGCGGATCTTCGGGCGGGTGCGGCCGGACATGGCCAACCTGCGCGCCGACCGGAAGCTGCGCCGCTCACCGGTCACCGAGTCCTTCCCCAGCGGGCACTCGGCGTCGGCGGCGGCGTTCGTCACCGGCGTCGCGATGGAGAACACCCTGGCCGGCGCGGCGCTCGCGCCGGTCGCCGCCGCCGTCGGCTACTCGCGGGTGCACGTCGGCGTGCACTACCCCGGGGACGTCGTCGCCGGGTTCCTCGTCGGCGGCGCGGTCGCGATCGGCAGCCAGCACTGGTGGAAGGTGCGGCCGAAGACCCCGGCGCGGGTGCGCCCCGCGCACGAGGCGCCGGCGCTGCGCGAGGGCGAGGGCCTGGTGGTCGCGGTCAACCCTCGGTCGGGCGACGACGAGTACGACCCGGGCAAGGACGTGCTGCGGCTGCTCCCCCGCGCACAGGTCCGCGAGATCAGCGAGCAGCACGGCGTCACCGAACTGCTGCAGGACGCTGCCCGCTCCGGCGCCCGGGCCCTCGGTGTCGCAGGCGGCGACGGCAGCGTCGCGGCCGCCGCCGCGGTGGCCCTGGAGCACGGGCTGCCGCTGGCCGTCGTCCCTGCCGGGACGCTCAACCACTTCGCGCGGGACGTCGGCGTCGACACCCCCGAGGACGCCGCCGAGGCGGTGACCTCCGGCTCGGCCGTGCAGGTCGACGTCGCCGAGGTCAACGGGACCCCGTTCCTCAACACCGCGAGCATCGGCGCCTACCCCGAGATGGTCGAACGCCGCGACCGCCTGGCCGGCCGCATGGGCAAGTGGACGGCGATGACCGTCGCGGTGGCGCAGGTGCTGCGCCGCGGGACGCCGGTGTCGATGCTGCTCAACGGTCGCCCGCTCGAGGTCTGGATCCTCTTCGTGGGCAACTGCTGCTACACCCCGCGCGGGCTCTCCCCCGCCTGGCGGCCGCGGCTCGAGGACGGCCTGCTCGACGTCCAGTACCTGCGCGCCGACGTGCGGTTCAGCCGGACCCGCGCGGTGCTGGGCAGCCTGTTCGGCATCAGCGACCGCAGCTCCGGCTACGAGCAGCTGCAGGTGGAGTCGCTGGACGTGGTCTCCCGCTCGGGCCCGCAGCAGGTGGCCTTCGACGGCGAGACCGGCGAGGCGGCGACCGAGTTCCGCTTCCGCAAGGGCGCGCACCTCACCGTCTACTGCTGCCGCACCGACTGACCCCACCGGCGCACGGTCACGAGCAGCACGAACGCCGACAGCGCCTCGCCCAGCTCCTCGACGAAGGTGCTCACGGCCTCCGAGAGGGCGCCCACGTGGGACTGGGCGGCGGCGACGAGAAAGGTGACCGCGTCCAGCCCGATCGCCGCCCCGGCGTAGAGCGCAAGCGCGCCCACCACCGGCCCGGTGCCGGCCACGCCCCACCGCCGTCCGAGCACCCACAGTACGATCAGCGCGGCGACGGCCAGCCCGACGCTGCCGGCCAGCGTGAGCACCGCCGAGTCGGCCTTGGCCAGCGAGTGGGCGCTGACCAGCTTCAGCAGCGCCAGGACGGCGCCGGCCGCGGCGATCGCCGTCCACCAGAGCCGGTGGCGGCCGGCGGCCCTGCGCGCCGTCCGCCAGGCGAGGACGGCGGTGACGACGAACATCGCCGTCGTCACCAGCCGCGGCAGGCCCCCGAGTCCGTCGAGGTCGAGGAGCCGCGCCGCCGGCCCGCCGCACCGGCCGAGGCCGGTGCAGCGGACCCGCACCAGCAGGCCGGCGCCGAACAGAGCGACGAGCGCCACCGCCGCGCCGTACACCCACCAGGCCCGGCGCCGTCCCGGTGGCGCGTCCGTCTGCATCGCTCGATCATGCGGGGCGCAGCCCCCTACCGGGGCGTGGGCTGCGCCGCTACCTCACCGACGGCTGGCCAGCGGGAGGGTGAACCGCTCCACCGCGCCGAGGCGAGAGGTGGCGGTCGCCCCCGCCGCCGGCACCGGCGTCGGCGCCGCGAACGGCACGTCCTGGCTGCACACGGTGCCGGCCGCCGGCAGCGTGAGGTCGACCAGGTAGGCCTCCGTGGCGGTGTCGATGCAGGCCGAGTTGCCGCCGTAGGCGGTGTGCCCGTCGCCGTCCATCGTCAGCAGCCGGGCGTTGCCGAGCTGGTCGGTCAGCTGCTGGGCCCACTGGTAGGGCGTCGCCGGGTCGTAGGTGTTGCCGATGACCAGCGGCGTCGGCGAGCCGTCCGGCACGGTCCACGGGCCCCCGAAGGCGTCCCCGTCGTGCACCGGCCACAGGCTGAAGCTCACGTCCGGGTAGCCGGTGTTCCACCAGAAGTGCTGGAACGTGGCCCAGGCGTTCGCCCCCTCGCCCAGGTAGAAGTCGACGTCCCCGGGGAACTCCTGCTCGGTCCCGGCGATGGTGAAGAAGCGGTCGCCGCCGGGGTCGAAGGTGCCGTCCGGCCGGCGTCCGTAGAAGGCCTCGTCGACGGCGGCGCGCATCGCCGAGCCGTCGCCGGCCGCGGTCTGCGCCAGGATCGCGGCGAGGTCGCCCCAGAACTGCTTGGCGTACATCGCGATCACCGTGACGGCGCGGATGTCGTCGCCGTCCACCGGCCGCGGGTCGGGCGCGTAGTTGGGCGCCGGGATCGGGGCGGCCTCCGCCGCCTCGACCAGCTGGTCGTAGGCCAGCCGCGGGTCGGCCCCGCCGAAGCCCGAGCACGCGGTCTGGTCGGCCGCGCACGCCCCGAGGAAGTGCGAGAACGCCCGCTCGAACCCCTCGGTCTGCTCGAAGCCCAGGCCCGACGTGTCGTGGATGTACTCCTGCGGGTCGATGGCGCCGTCGAGGACCAGCGCGCGGTAGCGGTCGGGGAAGAGCGTGGCGTAGGTGCTGCCCAGGAACGTGCCGTAGGAGAAGCCGAGGTAGCTCAGCTTCTCGTCGCCGACCGCCGCGCGCAGCGCGTCGAGGTCGCGGGCCACGTTGGCCGTCGAGACGTGCGCCAGGATGTCGCCGTTGGCGGCCAGGCAGGCGTCGACGTAGGCCTGCGACTTGGCCACGTGCGCCGCGGGGTCGATGTCGAGCGGGGTCGGGAAGGGCTGCGAGGCCAGCCCGATCGCCTCCTGGTCGACGTGGCAGTCGATGGACGGCGTGCTCTGCCCGACACCGCGCGGGTCGAAGGCGACGAGGTCGAAGCGCTGGTTCAGCGTGGCCAGGAAGCCCGCGCCCGCGGCCTGCAGGAAGTCCACGGACGACGCGCCGGGACCGCCGAAGTTGAAGAACAGCGAGCCGATCCGGTTCGCCTGGTCCACGGCCGGCACCCGGGCGACGGCGATCTGCACCTGCGCGCCGCCGGGGTCGTCGTAGTCGAGCGGCAGGCCGGCGGTGGCGCACTCCACGCCTGCCGCGGTCCCGTCCGGGGTGGTGCCGCACGGCGCGAAGGTCAGCGTGGGAGCCACGGTCGCGGGATCGACCGTCGCCCGCGCCGCCGTCGCGCTCAGCATGACGAGCAACAGCGCCAGCAGAGGGACGACGACGCCGCGCCGGAGGGGGGTGGGGATCGGCCTGCTGTCGGACATGGGCGGGGTCCCTTGTCTCAGGCGCTCGTCTGTGCGCGTGCTGTCAGCCTGCGCTGGGGAGCCAACCTCCGCTCGGTGAACGAGGCAACATTTCGTGACGGAGCGGTCCGGCTCGGTTTGCGCCCGACGGCCGGTCGATGCCGATGCGTGACCGCGCCCCGCCGGATCCGTGAGCACGCCGTGCCCCGGCGTGCGCGGCTGTCCCCCGTTCGGAGGCCCCGCCCCCGCGGCGGGGCCGGGACGGCGGGGCCGGCTGGGAGGATGCCGGCGTGAAGGTCCTGCACGTGATCACCGGCCTGGCCGCCGGCGGGGCGGAGACGCAGCTGCGGCTGCTGATCGCGCACAGCCGGCACGACGCCGAGGTGGTCGCGCTGTACAACGCCGGCTCGGTCGCGGCGCAGCTCCGCGCGGACGGCGTCGGAGTCACCGACCTGGGCATGCGCAGCAACAAGCAGCTCGGCGCGGTCCTGCGGCTGGCCGCGCTCATGCGCCGGGGCAGGTACGACGTCGTCCACACGCACCTCTACCGGGCCTGCCTCTACGGCCGGCTGGCCGCGCGGCTGGCCGGCATCCGCACCGTCGTCGCCACCGAGCACTCGCTGCTCGACGACCAGCTGGAGGGCCGGCCGGCCACCCGCGGCGTGCGGCTGCTCTACCGCGCCGGCGAGCGGCTGGGCCGGGTCACGATCGCCGTCTCCGACACCGTCCGGGCCAACCTGCTCCGCTGGGGCGTCGCCCCCGACCGCGTGGTCACGGTCCCGAACGGGCTGGACCTCGCCGCGCTGGCCTTCGACGACGACGCGCGGGCGTCGGTGCGCGCGGGTTTGCGCATCCCCGCGGACGCCGCGGTGATCGGCGCGGTCGGCCGGCTGCACCCGGGCAAGCGGTTCGACGTCCTGCTGCGGGCCCTGGCCGAGCAGCTGCGCGGGGGCCGGCACCTGCTGGTGGTGGGCGAGGGCGACGAGCGGGGGGCGCTCGAGCGGCTGGCCGCCGAGCTGGGCGTCACCGAGAACGTGCACCTCGTCGGGGAACAGCCGATCGCCGCTCATCTCGCCGCGATGGACCTGCTGGTCTCCCCGTCGCGGTACGAGACGTTCGGCCTCGCCGTCCTGGAGGGCCTCGCCGCCGGGCTGCCCGTCCTGTACCGGCGCTGCCCGGGCCTCGACGAGCTGGCCGCGCCGCCGCCGGCCGCCGTCCCCCTTCCCGAGGACGACGAGGAGCTCCCCCGGCTCGTGGACAAGGCGCTCGCGGCGCCGCCTGCGAGCCGGGACTGCCCCGGCGAGCTGCGCCCCCTCGGCATGACCGACGTCGCCGCGCGGGTGGACGCGATCTACGAGATCTGAGGCGGAGCAGGGGGTGGCCCCCGCCGCTACGGTCGCCGGCAGGGGATTGTCGCGGGCGGGTGCGGGGAAGCAGGGTCGGCGACGATCATGAGCTCCACCGATGGAAAGAGGGTCCACCATGTTGGTCCGCCGGATCGCCCGGCCGCTGCTCGCCGCCACGTTCGTCTACGGCGGGATCGAGACCCTGCGCAATCCGCAGAGCCGCGTGCCCGCCGCGCGGCCGGTCGTCGAGAAGGTGACCGAGACGGCGGACAAGCAGCTGCCGGTGCAGGTGCCCCGGGACGTCGAGCAGTGGGTCAAGGCCAACGCCGGCGTGCAGGTCGCCGCCGGGTCGCTGCTCGCGCTCGGCCGGCTCCCGCGGCTGTCGGCGACGGCCCTGGCGGCGAGCATCGTCCCGACCACCCTCGCCGGGCACCGGTTCTGGGAGAAGGACGGCGCCGACCGCACCGCCCAGCTGATCCACTTCCTGAAGAACCTCGGCCTGCTCGGCGGGCTGCTGATCGCCGCCGTCGACACCGAGGGCAAGCCGTCGGTCGGCTGGCGGGCGCGGAGGGCGGCGCGGCGGACCGCCGACGTCACCGAGAAGCAGCTGGCCAAGGCGCAGAAGAAGGCCGCGAAGGTGCAGAAGCAGGCCGCCAAGCAGGCCAAGGCCGCCCGCAAGGAGGCCAAGAAGCAGGCGAAGAAGGTCACCTCCTGACCGCTCCCGACCCCGCGGGCGCGCTCCGGAGGATCGCCTTCCTCCTGGAGCGCGCCCGCGAGCCCAGCTACCGGGTGCAGGCGTTCCGGTCCGCGGCCGCCGTCGTCGACGCGATGGACGACGCCGAGCTGGAGCGGCGGATCCGCACGAACACCCTCAAGGACTTGAAGGGCATCGGCCCCAAGACGGCGGCGGTCGTCGTCCAGGCCGCGAAGGGCCAGGTGCCGGACTACCTCCTCGACCTCGAGGAGAAGTTCGCCGAGCTCGTCCCGCTCGCCGACGACGTCGCCGAGTTCCGGGCGCTGCTGCGCGGCGACCTGCACGCGCACTCGGACTGGTCCGACGGCGGGTCGCCGATCCGCGAGATGGCCGAGGCGGCGATGGCGCTGGGCCACGAGTACCTGGCGCTGACCGACCACTCCCCCCGGCTGACCGTGGCCAACGGGCTGACGCCGGAGCGGCTGGAGAAGCAGCTGGACGTGGTCGCCGCGCTGAACGAGGAGCTGGCGCCGTTCCGGATCCTCACCGGCATCGAGGTGGACATCAACGTCGACGGCTCGCTCGACCAGACCGACGAGCTGCTCGGCCGGCTCGACGTCGTCGTCGCCAGCGTGCACTCCGACCTGCGCGCCGACGCGGCCAGCATGACCGCGCGGATGCTCACCGCGATCGCGAACCCGCACACCGACGTCCTCGGGCACTGCACGGGCCGGCTGGTGATCGGCCGCCGGCAGCGCAACGGCAGCCAGCGGCCGCGGCCGGAGTCGCAGTTCGACGCCGAGGCGGTGTTCGCCGCCTGCGTCGAGTTCGGCACCGCGGTCGAGATCAACTCTCGCCCCGAGCGGCTGGACCCGCCGCGCCGGCTGCTGCGCCTGGCCGTCGAGACCGGCTGCGAGTTCGCGATCGACACCGACGCGCACGCGCCCGGTCAGCTGGACTGGCAGGGCAACGGCTGCGAGCGCGCGGTCGAGTGCGGCGTCGACCCCGAGCGGGTGGTCAACACCTGGACGGCGGACGAGCTGCTCAGCTGGACGGCGAGCTGACCGCCTGCGCGGCCGACAGGGCCTCGCGCACCCGCCGCCGCCGGTTGTGCGCGCCCAGCAGCACCCCGCGGGTCAGCGTCAGGGCCAGGCGAGGCCGGCGCAGCGCGGACGACAGTGTGAAGGCCAGGCCCGGCGTCCCGTACGCGACGTAGAAGCGCACCGGGGTCCGGCGCCCGGCGGCCAGCCGCAGCAAGGCCGCGGCCGGCATCCCGAGGAGCAGTTCGACCTCGGCCGAGGACGGCTTCTCGTCGAGGATCCGGCCGAGCAGGACCGCGTCGTGCCCGGCGAGGCCCACGGGCGTGCCGCCGGCGGTCAGCCGCGCGACCAGGTCCGCGTAGGCCGCGCGCATCGCCTCCTCGCCCTGCGCGCCGCCGCCGGGCGGGCTGTCGGCCCACTGGCCCTTGACCACCCGCGCCGACAGGCCGTCGAGGGTCGCGGCGTCCGCCGCGCTGCGGGCCCAGCGCGCGGGCAGGGCGACCCCGGCGTCGGCGCCCAGCGCCTGCGCCGACCTCGCCAGCTGCAGCGTCCGGTCGGCGTCCTCGGGCGCGTGCGAGTCGAACACCAGGCCCACGCCGGCCGCGCGGGCGGCCTCGGCGAGGCGGGCGACCGCGTCGGGGTCGAAGCCCAGCACCGGCGCCTTGACCGCCACCTGCGGCCGGCCCGGCCAGCCGGCCAGCTCGGCGATGCAGGCACGCAGCTCGGCCTCGACGCTCGCGCGCGTCTCCTCGGGGGCGTTCCAGAAGGCGATGGTCACGGCGAACCCGCAGGCCACCAGTCGGCCGGCCACGTCGAGCGCGGACCCGCGGGTGGGCCCCGCCAGGAACGCCCGCCCGGCCCGGCGGATCACCGGCGACAGCAGGGCGAGCAGCACCCGGCGGACGACGGCGGTCACGCCTCCTCCCGCCGACCGCGCGGGCGGCGCAGGCGGGCGGCGACGGCGCGGGCCACCCGCGGCGAGAGCTCGGCGGCCACCGCCGCGGCCGCCGGCAGGCTCCACAGCGAGAGCGGGTAGACGTGCAGTTCGGCGCACGGCCGCACCGACGTCGACCACATCGCCGTCCAGGGCTCCTCGACGCCGAGCAGCTCGACCGACTCCAGCCCGCGGCCGGCGGCCCAGGCGGCGACGTGCAGCATCAGCAGGGTGCCCGGGGAGCAGCGGGCGAACTCCTCGACATAGCCGATCTTGAAGATGCTGTAGCGGCCGCCGTACTCGGCGGCCAGCTGCATGGCGACCGCCCGCCCGTCGATCCGCAGGGTCGCGAAGCGGAGGGTCTTCTCCTCGGCGGCCAGCCGGCCGTACCGGCGGTAGCACTCGCGCAGCCGCGGCTGGGCGACCAGGGAGGTGCCGGCACGGGTCTTCCAGCCGGCCGCCTCGACGGTGACGAACTCGTCGAGCAACCGCTCGGCGTCCTCCGGCGTCGTCGGCTCCTCGACGGCCAGCGTCACCTCGCCGAGCTTGTCGGCACGCCGCCGCGCCGCCCGGAAGTCCTGCCGGCGCTTGGCGCTGAAGTGCGACTCCGGCGCCTGCCAGCTCTCGTCGAGCGCGATGGTCGGGGTGCCGGCGGTCGGCCGTTCCAGCACGAGCGCCCGGCCCCGCAGCCGGCGCCGCAGGGCCGGCACCAGGGGCGAGCTCGCCGGCAGCCGCTTCAGCCGCACCGGCAGGCGCCGACGGGCGAGGACGTCGGCGAGCTGCGCCACCGCCGCCTCGTCGGCCCACCGGGCGTCGGTCGGCTCCAGCAACTCGCGCACGCCCAGGGTCTCGAGGAACCACGGCCGGCGCCGGGACCGGACGAGCGGGAGGACGGCGTCCGGAGCCGCGTCGCTCCCGGCGACCGCCACGGCGGGCCGGTAGCCGCGCCCGTAGGCGGCGAGCCAGGCGCGCACCCAGGCGCTGCTGCCCACGGGTCCGGTCGGCGCGATGAGCCCGTCCCACGCCGGGAGCGAGGCGGTGACCTCGGCGGCCGTCGTCAGCAGCCGTCCCCGGCGCCCTGCGGCCGCCATCAGCCGGACCGGCGGGCGGTCAGCCGGTCACGCACGCCGCGCAGCCACGGCGCCCGTTCGCGGGCCAGGCGCCGCGCGGCGGCGTCCCCGTGCACGAGCGCGAGGAACCCGGCGGCCCCGATGCGCCCGGGCCGGGCGAGCAGCACCCGCTCGTTGCGGATGCGCTCGGGGTGCCACTGGCTCTTGTAGGGCTCGTCGCCGCGCAGGAACGAGAACCGGGGGGCGCCCTTGTCGACGGCGAAGCCGAGGTTGGCGCGCACGAGCATGCCGGCGACGTCGACGCGCGTCCGCAGCCGCGGGTCCACACCGGCGATGTAGGACCCGACGAACGTCGGGCCCGCCATGACCAGCTCACTGGCCATGAGCTCGCCGTCCACGATGTACCGGACGAGGAGCGCATTCCCGTCGGCGACCATGACGGGCAGGGCCTCGCGGAGGAACGCGGCGAAGCGAGGGCGCAGGTGCTCGGGGGTCACGGCCCGGCCGCGCCACTGCGCCTCGTGCAGCCGGAGCAGGTCCCCCACGGCCGCGGGCACGTCGGCGGGCGTCGCGGTGCAGACCTCTACGCCGAGGGCGTCGATCTTGCGCATGTGGTTGCGCACCCGGCGCGCCGCCTTCGCGGGCATCTGCTGCAGAAGCTCCGGCAGCGGCAGCGCCGGCAGCTCGAGGCAGACCCCGGCCGGCATCCGGTCGACCCGGGCGGGCCACGTGCCGGCCAGGTCGTCCGCCGCGGAGCCGGGACGCACCTCCGGCAGGTCCACCACCCGCCAGGACCGCTCGGCCAGGAGGGCGGCGACCAGCGCGTCCCGCGTCCCGTCCGGTGCGTCCGCGGCGACCAGGACGTCGGTGAAGTCGCTCAGCGACCCGCCCAGCGGCGCGAGCACCGGCCACGGCCCGCGCCGGCAGAGGTGCAGCGGCGCAGCAGCGACCAGCCGGTCGCCGTGGCGCACGAGGACCACCCGCAACCGCCCCGCCGGGGCGTACGCCCGGGCCCACGCCGCGAGCCAGGCGTGCGCCTGGAACGGGGTGGCCGTCGGGCACGAGACCACCAGCGCCGTCCACTCCTCCGCCAGGGAGTCGAACGCCGGCTGCTCGCGCACGACCTCGGCCCGCAGCCCCGCAGCCACCAGCGGCTGCGCGGTCGACGCTGTGTCCGTCACCGGTCCCCCTCCCGCGGGGACGCCACCGCCGCGGCCGCCCTCCGCCCACCCTGCCGTCCGTGGCCGCGGGCGTCGCTCCGTCCACGTGCAAGGTCACTCGTTCGTGCATTCCGAATCCGCACAGGGGCTTCGCGCGCCGCGTGCTCGTCCGGGTCCAGGACGTCGACGGCGAGACCGTCGGTCGTGAACGCCGTCAACCCGCTTCCCTTCGCCGGCAGCCGATCAGCCGGCCTACCCCCGTGGCTTCCGGATGCTCCGGACCCGCACGGGATCTTGCCCGCCGGCAGCGGTGCCCACCAGGCCGTTCGCCGCGTGACGCCCGAACGGGCGACGACCGACGCCGCGAGGACCGCCTGATCCGTGCGCGCGCAACTATCGGGAGCGCTCAGGATCGTGAAGGAACGGTTCGTCTGCGCTAGCTTCCCTCGCGTGTCGACCAAGCCCCGGACGGCCACCCGCCACCGCGCGCCCCGGCGTCTCCGGATCCGGCGGCTCCACCTGCCCCTTCTCGGGATCGCCGTCGCGCTCCTGGCGCTGGCCGGGGCGCAGGCGGTCCCCGCCGCCGCCCCCGGTCCCGGGGACGGCGCCGCGTCGGACCTCGTCGACCTGGCGGCGACCGGCCCGGGAGCCATGGCACCGCCGAAGAACGCCGAGCGGTCTGCCGGCGGATCGACCTCGCCGACGCCCGCTCCGTCCCCCGCGCCCGGTCCGACCGGCTCGTCCGGCGCCCCTGCGGGGACCAGCACCGGGGAGAGCACCGCCGGGAACAGCACCACCGCGAGCAGCGCCGTCCCGAGTAGCCCCACCACGAGCAGCCCTGTCCCGAGCAGCACTCCTGTCCCCGAGCCGCCGGCACCGGCCGCTCCGCCGGCCGCCCCGGCCGGGAGCAGCACTCCCGCTCCCGAGCCGCCGGCCCCGGCCGCCCCGGCCGGGAACAGCCCCGCGGGGAACAGCCCCGCCGGGACGAGCACCACGGCCCCGGGGCCGGCGGCACCCGTCGCGCCGGCGGGGGGCCCGGCCGCCGGCCGGACGCTCGCCTTCGGCGACGAGTTCGACGCACTGGACCTCGGCCCGGGCCGCACGTGGGGGTGGCAGACCACCAGCTACGAGTTCGGCGACCACAACCCGAACAACTACAAGCGCGACTGGATCACCCCCGACGCCATGCAGGTCAGCGGCGGCGTGCTGACCATCACGGCCACCCCGCGGGACGACTTCTACTGGAACACCGGCCTGCTGACCACGGAGAACGCGCACGGCGTCGGCGGCAACGGCTTCCGGGTGCAGGCGGGTGACTTCCTGGTCAACCGGGTCATGATGCCGACGGGCAACACCGGGGCCTGGCCGGCGCTGTGGACGTGGGACGGCCCGGGCGGCGAGGTCGACGCCTTCGAGTGGCACTCCGACAACCCGAACCTGCTGGAGCTCACCAACCACGTGCGGTCGGGCGGCACCTACGTCACCGACCCGAACCTGATCGCTCCCGGGCGGTGGGTGTGGATCGGCGTCCAGCTCGGCACCGACGACGACACCTGGTACATCGGCGACACGCTCGAGGGGATGCGCCCGGTGTTCTCCGACGGGACCGGCATCGGCAGCGCCCGGCCGTTCATCATCGCCAACCTGTCGGTCAACGTCTCGCCGTGGCACCCCAGCCCCGCGGGCACGACCCCGATCGTCTACGCGATCGACAGCCTGCGCGTCTACCGCTGAGCCGGTGGGCGCAGCCCCCGGAAGCACCCGGCCGGGGGACAGCCCGCCCCACTGACCGTCCTGAGCAGGCACGATGGGCGGGTGCCGACCCCCCGGTCCGAGGCGCCCACCGCCGAGGACGACCCCGCAGAGACGCCGCCCGCCGCATCGCGGCGGGCGTTCCTGCGCCACCTCTCCTTCCTCCGGTTCGGCATGGCGGGGCAGGCGTTCACGTTCGCGGCGATGGTCGTGCCGATCCTGCTGCGCCAGACCGAGCAGGTCTACGTGCTGGTCTTCGCCTCCGCGGTCGCCGTGCTGCTGGGCAACGCGGCCCAGCTCGCCTTCCCCTTCATCTACCCGGTGCTGCGCGGCCCGCGGATGGCGCGCGTGGCCACGACGTCGTCCCTGACCGCCATGGCGGTGGTGTCCGCGGCGGTGGTGGCGCTGACGCCCCTGGAACCCTCGCTGGACCTGCCCCGGGGCACCTTCGCCAGTTCCGCCGTCCTCACCGGCACGCTGGGCGCCTACGTGCTCCTCATGACCCGGCTGGTCCGGGCCGGGGACAACGACGGCATCGGCCTGGCCCGGCTCTGGTACGGAGTCCTGGTCCTGGCGACGACGGTGGTGGTGTCCCTGGTCTCCTGGGGACCGCTCAGCCTGACCCTGGCCAACAGCGTCGCCTACGCGCTCACGGCCGGGGCGCTCGCCCTGCGACGGCAGCACTGGGGTCCCGCGCTGCCCCCGCTCCCGCGGGCCAGCCGACGGCGACTGCGGCGGACCTACCTCCGGCGGACGTTCCAGCCCGCGATGGCCAGCCTCGTGGGTGGCTGGAGCTCGTTCCTCCCTGGGCTGCTGCTCCCCGGCCTGGGCGCCGCGGCCGCGCCGTGGGCGGTCATCAGCCGCATCTGCGGCGGCTTCTCGACCGTGCTCATCCAGCTCGTCGCCCCGCCCCTCGAGGCGCGCCTGGCCAAGGCGGTCCGCGACCGGGACCCCCACGCCTACACCGTCACGCGCCGGCTGGCCATCGGAATCGGCCTGCTGGTCACCGCTGCGGCCCTGGTGAGCGGCGTCGTCCTGGCCGTCTACGCCACCGACGGGGAGACGGCCGACTGGCTGCTGCCGCTCAGCATCGCCGCGGTGCTGTTCTGGGGGCCGCTGCTGGCCCCGCACCCCATCAACCGGCTGCCCAACTTCCTGGGCCGGGACAGCGCCCGGCTCTACTGGGACGTGGCGCGGGGCGTGGCGCTCACGGTGGCCTTCGTGGCCACCGACGGGATCCCGCGCCTGATCGTGATGGGGGTCGTGCTCACGGTCTCCCTCGTCGTCCTGGTGCCCATGACCAACTGGCGGCCGGCGGAGGCCTAGAACGGAAACGGCCGGTACCACTACGGTCCGGACGCCGGGCGCCGTCCCGGCGGAGAAGAGGAGGAGCAGAGCAGGTGGAGACGATCGAGGTCATCGACGACGCGAGAATCCCGCGGGCTCCCCGCGTGCTGATGTACCACTCGGTCAGCCCGTCGACGGAGCCCGACCCCGACCACCTGCGGGTGCACCCGGACGTCCTCGACCGCCAGCTGCGGCACCTGCGCCGCCGCGGGCTGCGCCCCGTGCCGGCCGGCGAGTACCTCCGCGCCGCGCAGCAGGGACGGGCGTCGCGGCTCGTGGCCCTGACCTTCGACGACGGGTACCGCGACTTCGTCGAGTACGCCATGCCCGTCCTGGCCGCGCACGGGGTCTCGGCCAGCGTCTACGTGGTCGCCGGCAAGCTGTCGGGCGGCGCCGACTGGGTGTCCGGGGGCCCGCTCCTCCCCCTGATGAGCGCCGACGACGTCCGCGCCGCGGAGGCCGCCGGTCACGAGGTCGGCAACCACACCAGCACGCACGCCCGCCTCTCCGAGCTCGACCCGGACGCCGTCCGTCGCGAGGTGACCGAGTGCCACCGGGTGCTGCAGGAGGTCCTCCAGCACGACGTCGAGGGCTTCGCCTACCCGTACGGCGCCTTCTCCCCCGAGGCGATCGACGCGGTCCGGGACGCCGGGCACGGGTACGCGCTCGCGACCGACGACCACCGCCGGCCGCACCGCTACACCGTTCCCCGGTTCTACGTCGGGCAGGACGACGGCGCCCTCCGGCTCGAGGCCAAGCTCGTCCGGCACCGGCTCCGGGCCCTGCTGCACAAGGAGGCCGGCTGAGGCTGCGCCGCGATCAGCGGCGCAGGTCCTCCGTCTCCTGCTGCAGCGCGGCCTCGCTCGGCGTCCCCTCGATGCTGAACCCGTCGACCGACGAGTCGAAGTAGCCGTAGACGGTGAAGGCGGTCACCCAGTCCCAGCCCGCCGCGATCCGGAGGGCGGTCGTCAGGTACTCGGCCCGCTGCGGCTCGGGGACGTAGTACCAGGCGCCGGGTGTGATGTCGTACCCGAACTCGCCGATGACCACGTCGCGCTCGATGCCCTCGTCCTGGGCGACCTGCTCGCGCAGCCGGACCAGCCCGAGCAACGTCATGTCCTTGTCGCCGTACGTCGTGCTCTGATCCGCCGAGCCCGCCGGGGTGGTGGGGTCGTACCCCTCCCCCAACTCCCCGGCGTACGGGTGCACGCCGAGCTGGTCGTAGAAGAACGTGTTCTCCCGGTTCCCGCCGCGCTCGGCCAGCGCCGCGCTGAGCGCCCGCATGTAGCCGAGGTCGTTGTTGCTCAGCACCGCGCCGATGATCTGGACGTCGGGATCGATCCCCTTCGCCTCCGTCCACGTCGCCTTGAGCAGGTCGGCGTAGGCCCCGGCGTCCGGCCCCTGCCGCCAGAAGTCCTCGTTGTTCGGCTCGTTCCAGACCTCGTATCCGGCCACGTCGGTGCCGAAGCGCTCGACCAGCTCGCCGAAGAGCCCGGCCCACCGGCGGACATCGGCACCCTCCGGGCCGTACCAGGTGCCGCGGGGGTCCATCCAGGTGGGCGTGCTGTTGACGTGCAGGTAGACGCGCAGTCCCAGCTCGCGGGCATGCGCCACGAGGGGCTCGAGCGGGCCGGTGTCGCAGCCGCCCGGTTCGCACAGCCAGCTGAGGTCCGCGGTGACGCGGATCCCGCCGGCACCCATGTCGGCCGCGCTCTCCACGTCGGCGAAGGCGCTCTCGACGGTCTGCCTGCCGCCGTCGAGGTCGCCGCCGACCGGGACGACCGGCAGCACCACGACGTCGGCCCGTCCGTCCGGGGAGGTGGGCACCACGCCCGGGCCGGTGGCCGGGCCGGCGAGGACTCCCCAGACCACGCCCGCGGCCACGAGCAGCACGACCAGCGCCCCGATCGCCAGCGCCGGCCGGCGGCTGCGACGGGGACGCCGGTGGCTAGCGGCGCGCCCCATGACCGGCCCGAGCGCGGCACGCACGTGGCCGTCCCGCGCTCCAGGGCAGACCCGTCCGGGGCACCGTCACGTGCATTCCTCCTGGTGAACGTGCCCGCTCTCGAGCCCGTCGTCGCTGGTCGGATGCCATCATTGTGCACTCAACCGGCCCGAAATCGGGCCTCGATGACCTGTGAAGAGGCTACGAAAGGGGGAACCGCGTGGCCTTCCTGCGCCGCAACGCGCTCCGGCCGAGCGTCTGGATCGCGATCGCCGTCCTGGCCACGGCGGTGTCCTCCGCCACCACTCCCGGCGCCGGACCGGCCGTCACCCTCAGCGATCTCGCCCTGGTGGTGGCCATCGCGCTCGCCGCGCTGGAGCTGCTCCGCCGGCCCGGGACGGCGGTGGTGCGCACGGTGCCGGCCGTGGGGTTCGGGCTGCTGGGCCTCGCGAGCCTGCTCATCGCGGTCCTGGCCGTCGACTTCCCGGCCAGCCTCGTCGGCGGCGTGCGGTTCCTGCAGCTGTTCTGCCTGGCACCGCTGGCCGTGATGATCGCCCTGCGCAGCCGGACCGATGCCCGCATCCTGCTCGGCGCCTTCGTCGGGCTCGCCCTGGTGCAGGGAGCGGTCGGCATCTTCCAGACCGCCACCGGGACCGGCGCCGACATCGGTGGACAGCCGATCCGGGCGGTGGGCACGTACGGGGCCTACAACATCGGCGCCCTCGGCGAGCTGAGCGGCCTGGCGCTGGTCGTCTGCCTGGCGCTGGCCGTCGTCCTGACCGGCCGCGCCCGGTGGTGGGCGCTCGCCGGGGCGGCCTTCCTGGTCCTGCCGCTCGCCTTCTCGCTGGGCCGCGGCGCCTGGGTGGCCACGGCCGCCGCCGCAGCCGTCGTCCTGAGCCGCGGGCGGGTGGCCCGGCTGCTGAGCGTGATCGCCGTCGTCGCGGTCGTCGGTGTGGCCGGTGCCGCCGTCCTCCCGGCCCTGGGCGACGACGGCAACGACCTGGCCGAACGGGTCTCCAGCCTGGCGGACGCCGGCTCGAACCCCGACCAGTCCGTGATCGACCGGCTGGCGCTGTGGGGGGCGGCCTCCCAGATGGCGTTCGACCACCCGCTGCTCGGCGTCGGTCTCCGCGCGTTCCCGGAGCACCGCGACTCCTACGCCGATCTGAGCCTGCTCGGCTCGAGCGACATCGCGCAGGGCGGCGACTTCCAGCGCGTCGAGCTGGAGTCCCCGCACAACTTCTACCTGCTGGTGGCCAGCGAGCAGGGCCTGGTGGTCGCCGCGCTCTACGGAACCGTCTTCCTGGTGCTGCTCGGCCGCGGCCTGGTCCGGGCCGCCCGGCGCCGATCGGGCGCGAGCACGGCCCTGACCCTCGCGGGCGTCGGGGTGCTCACCTTCGAGCTGGTGGGGATGATCTCCGGCGACCTCGGCGGTCCGAGTTCCGTCCTCCTGGCGGTCGGGCTCGGGGTGGCCGGCTGGGGTGCGGCCGACATCGATCTCGCCGCGCCGGACCCCGCGAGACGGAGCGCGCCCGCCACGCCCGAATCCCGGGAGGACGCCGTCACCACCGTGGCGGCGCCGGTCCCGGCTGTCACAGGGAGTCACTCATGACCGCGGTCCTCCGCGAGGAACTGCCCGCACCGGACACCGCCCACGGCCTGCCCGGGGTGCGGCTCGTGGTCCGGCGCTGGTGGTGGGTCGCCGCGGGCCTGGTCGTCGGAGTGGCCGCGGGCAGCGCCCTGGGCGCCGCCCAGGACCCCACGTACGAGTCCACGGCCTACCTGTCGGTGTCCGCCGTCGCCGGCGCGGACCCGACGGCGATCGCCCGCGCGGCCCAGGCGCTGGCCCGGCTGGGTGCCGCGCCGAGCGTGGTGGGCCCGGCGCTCGAGGACGCCGGCCTGCCCGACGCCGCCGACGACCCCCGGCGCTTCGTGCAGGTGCAGGCCGCGCCGGACGCGCCGGTCATCAGCGTGACGGGCTCGGCCGCAACGGCGCGCGCGGCGCAGAACGTCGCCGCGACCGTCAGCAGCGCGCTGGTCGACCTCGACGCCTTCGACGCCTTCACCACGACGGTGGCGGCCGCGCCGGAGCTGCCGGACGCGCCCACGGTCCCGGGGTGGGCGGTCCCCGCGGGCGGCGGCGCCGCGGGCGCTGCCGTGGCGCTCCTCCTGGCGGCCGCCGTCGCCGGGCGCCGCGAGGACGACGCCTGACAGCTGGTGGTCGTCAGGTGGCGGTGTAGCCCCCGTCGACGGCCAGGACGCAGCCGGTGACGTAGCCGGCGCCCCGAGACGCCAGGAATGCGTACGGGGCCGCGATCTCCTCGACGGTGGCGCGGCGACCGAGCGGTGTGAAGGTGTTGATGCGCTGGTCCGACGTGGGGGCGTCGTGCGCGGAGACGCCGTCCATGATGTTGGCGACGTAGCCCGGGGCGACGGCGTTGACGCGGATACCGTGCCCTGCCCATTCGGCGGCCAGGGTGCGCACCAGCTGGTTCACCCCGCCCTTGCTGGCCGCGTACGGGGCCAGGGTCGGGATGCCGACGGATCCGGCGATCGAGGAGGTCATCGTGATGGCGCCGCCGCGGCCCTCGGCGATCCAGTGACGGGCGGCGGCCTGCGCCGGCTGGAAGGCCCCGCGCAGGTTGACCGCGAGGACGCGGTCCCACTCCTCGGCTGTGTAGTCGACCGCCGGCTTGATGATGTCGATCCCGGCGTTGCAGACCATGTGGTCCAGACGTCCGAAGACTCGGACCGCCTCATCCACCAACTCCCGCGCCCGGGCGGGGTCGGTGACGTCTCCGGGCAGGCCGGCTACCCGCGGGCGGCCGTCGGCCCGGTGCGGGTGCTGCTCGCACAGCGCGGTGAGCGCGGCGTCGGTCTCGGCCGCGTCGTAGCCGTTGATCAGGACGTCGGCACCCTGGAACAGGAGGGTGCGGGCGATGGCCAGGCCGATGCCGCGGCTGGAGCCGGTGACCACGCTGGTCGTGCCGGACAGGTCGAACAGGGCACCGGGCTGCATGCGCGGGAACCGTACGCCGGCGGTCCGAGCCGCTCGCACCGCACCGAACGCCCTCCCTGGGGCCTGTAGCGCCCCCGCGACCCGCGTTCACCCCCGGAGGCCGCGCTGGGAGCAGTGCTCTTGCGGTGTTGCGCACCCTCTCGCGGCATTGCAGCACCGGGAGAGCGTGCGCACCACCGCAAGACTCCGGCCTGCGGCTGGGTCAGGGACGGCGGGCGCGCCGGCGACGCCGGCGCGCGGCCCACTGCAGCACCGCGATCCCGACGAGCAGGCCGACCAGGGCGGCGGCACCCGCCAGCAGCGCCGGCGACAGACCGCTCGCCTGCTGCGCCGGGACGGCCGTCGTCACCTGCTGGAGCCGGTAGCCCGGCACGGGGTTGTCCGTGGCCTGGGCGAGCAGTTGGCCGGCCACGCCGTTGGCCCAGTCGGACGACCGGGCCCGGTCCGGGCTCGTGATCTGGACGGACACCAGCGCCGCGTCACCGGCCTGAGCCACGGTCAGGCTGTCCGTGAGCTGCTGCCGGGTGGTGTCCAGCGCGGCCGCCGCCCGGGTGAGGACGGCGTCGGAGTTGCCGATCTCCACCCAGATGGACGTGAAGGAGGTGGACAGCGGCGTCGCCGGATCGGTCGGGAGCACCGCGACCAGCGCTTCGCTGGTGTAGGCGGCCGGCCGGGCCTGCAGGTAGGCGAACACGGCGCCGCCGCAGACGGCGGCGAGCAGGAGCGGGACGAGCACGCGCAGGGCGACGGCCCACCGGCGCGGGCGGGGCCGGACCGTGACTCCCGCGGACGGCGCGGAGCCGGGACCGCCCACGGGCAGCGACGGTCGGCCGTTCTTCGCCGGCTGCTTCGTGGCGGTGGCGGGCGCCGGACGCGACGCCTCCGCCACGGAGGAGGGCGGTGCGGCCTCGGTGTTCCGGTTCGTCACCTGCGCGAGCCTAGGTGCCGTATCGGTGCCGGTCAGCAGCACAGCACCCAGGTGGCGCCATGTTCCGCCCGACCGGGTGACCCCGGAGCGGCGCTAGGACCGGCTCGACGTCCGCGCGGTGTTCACCCGTGCCCGGACGTCGCGCAGCCACGGCGCCTTCTCCCGCGCCAGCACGACCGCTCGCGCCCTGCCGTGCACGGCCGCCGCGTACGGGTAGGCGAGGAGAGCGCCCGGCCGGGCCAGGACCAGCCGCCGGCTCACCCGCGCGACCGGCTTCCAGCGGTCCTTGTGCTCCTCCCGGCCGCGCAGCATGGAGAGGACCGAGAGCCCGGCCCGCGCCGTGACCCGGAGGTCGTCCCGCAGCAGGAAGGGGAAGAAGTCCATCTTCTTGTAGACCGCCCGCCGCACGCCGACCAGGTAGCCGCCGGTCATGTCGTGGCCCACCAGGGCGAGCTTGACCCCGACCACCTCGCCGTCGAGCCGGAAGCGGCTCATGACCGCCTGCCCGTCGCGGATCATGGGCCCGAGGGCCTCGGTGAGGTGCTGGGCGAACCGGGGGCGCAGGTGCTCGGGGTTGACGCCCCGGCCGGCCCACTGGTCCGCGTGCAGCCGGATCATCTCCGCGACGCCCTCGGCGACCTCGTCCGACGGCACGTCGACCATCTCGATGCCCAGCGCATCGGCGCGGCGCAGCCGCCGGCGCACCTCGCTGGCGCGCTTCGACGGGAACTGCTCGAGCAGCTCCTCGAGGCTGCCGGCGTGCACCTCCATGCAGGTCGACGCCGGCAGGGTCCAGCGCGGCCCGCGCCAGCCGTCGAGCAGCAGCTCCGCGGCCGCGCCGGGGCGGGCCTCGGGGAGGTCGACGACGTCCCAGCCGCCGGCGGCCTCCAGGGCCGAGCGCAGGGACGCCACCACATCCGGCAGCTGTTCGGGCGGCAGCAGGTCCTCGGCGACCAGGACGTCGGTGAAGTCGGAGATCGCGCCCCCCAGGGGGGCGAGCACCCGCACCGGCCCGCGCCGGCGCACGTGCAGCGGCGCGGCGGCGACCAGCCGGCCCTCGCCGTCCCGGACGACGGCCACCCGCAGGGGACGCCGGCCGCCGTACGCCCGCCACCACGCGGCCAGCCAGGCGTGGGTCTGGAACGGAGTGGCGCGGGGTGCGGCCCGGTACAGGGCGTCCCACTCCTCGGCCAGGGCGGTGAACCCGTCGCCGTCCCGGATCACCTCGGCGCAGAACTGAACGTCCTGCGGCGCCGCCTGCTCCACCCGTGCTCCGATCCCCGCTGCGTCTGTCCATGAGCCCGGCGGTGCGCCGCTGCGCTCGACGGGGTTCCGTGCCCACCAAGTTTCACAGGAAATCCATGGCGAACGACAGTCGCCTGATCCGGTTGTCGAAGTTGGACGGCACGAGCACCGGCTCCCCCGCGGGACGGACGCCGGGCGCGCGGGTCAGCAGCTCACGGAAGAAGACGCGTAGCTCGGTGCGGGCGAGGGAGGCGCCGAGGCAGTAGTGCGGGCCGGTGCCGCCGAAGGCCAGGTGCGGATTGGGCCGCCGGGTGATGTCGAAGGTCTCCGGGTCGGCGAAGACCGCCTCGTCGCGGTTCGCCGAGGCGTAGAGGAGCAGCACGGTGTCGCCGCGGCGCAGCCGGGCGCCGCGCCAGTCGCAGTCGCGGGTGACGTTCCGGCGGAACTGCACGATCGGCGTGGCGCACCGCAGCATCTCCTCCACCGCGCCCGGCAGGTGCGCGTCGAGGTCGGAGAGCAGCAGGGCGCGCTGGTCGGGATGCTCCCCGAGCAGCCGCAGCCCGTGGGCGATCGCGTTGCGGGTGGTCTCGATGCCGGCGATGAGCAGCAGCGAGAAGAACGCGCCGAGCTGCCGGCCGCCGAGGTCGGCGGCGACCAGGCTGGAGACGAGGTCCCCGGTCGGCCGGCGCCGCCGCTCGGCGCCGATGCGGCGCACGAGCAGGTGCAGCCGGGCCAGCGCGGCGAGGTTGCGGCCGGGCATCCGCAGCCGCGGCCGGGCGTCGCCCTCGACGCCGATCAGCTCGGTGGACCCGGTGACCTGGTCGAGGACCATCTGCCTGCGCCCAGCGGGGATGCCCATCAGCTCGCTGATGACGTGCGCGGGCAGGGGCGCGGCGGCGAGCGACACGAAGTCGCCGGTCCCCTGCCGCAGGACGTCGTCCACGATCTCCGTGGCGATCCGCTGGACGGACTCCTCGATCAGCGTGACCCGCCGCGCGGTGAACGCCCGCTGCACGATCCGGCGCAGGTCCGCGTGCCGGGGGCCGTCCATGTTGACCATCGAGTCGCCGAACACCGCGCGCACCCAGCGCTCCGGCGGCGGCGTGGTCACGCTCGGCTCGCTGCTGAACAGGTCCGGGGTCGTGCTCGCCGCGACGACGTCGGCGTGCCGGACTAGGGCGTGGAAGCCGCCGTCCGGGCCGGGGAAGAACTGCGGCCGGTCCAGCCGGCGGAGCTCGGCGAAGGCGGCGTGCTTCTCCTCGGCCGGGCGCGCCCAGAAGGCGGGGTCGGCGAGGTCGACGAACACCGCGGTCACCGGCGCACACCCCCGGACGGGGGACGCAACCGCCCTGCGGGCACCGGAAAAGGGCAGGTCGGGAGAGGATCGCCGTCGTGCGCCCGACGGACTCCTCCCCCGGCACGCCCGACGCCCCGCCGCTGCGGGTCCTGCACGTGGTGCAGAAGTACGCCAGCGGAGTGGGCTCGGCGATCGCCCAGTACACGCGGTCCCTGCCCGAGGCCGAGCACCACCTGCTCTCCGGGACGGCGGTCGACGCCGAGGGCGATCTGGCCGAGCAGGCCGACTTCGCCTCCACGCAGCGCATGCTCGGCGGCCACCTCGCGCGGATCCGCCGGGTGCGGGAGGTCGTCGCCGACGTGCGACCCGACGTGGTGCACGCGCACTCCAGCCACGGCGGCGGCTACGCCCGGCTCGCCGTCCGCCGGGGCGCGCCGTACCTGGTCTACACGCCGCACTGCTACTCCTTCGAGCGCCGCGACGTGTCCCCGGCGGTCCGGGGCGGCTTCCGGCTGGCCGAGGCCCTGCTGGCGCTCAACACGTCCGCGTTCGCCGGCTGCTCGGCCCGGGAGGTGCAGCTGTCGGCCTGGCCCGGACGGCGCCGGGCCCCGCGCGTGCTCGTCCCCAACATCGCGCCGCCGACCCGGCCGCGGACCCGCACCCGTCCGGCCGGACCGCCGCTGGTCGTCGGCGGTGGCCGGCTCTGGCCGCAGAAGGACCCCGAGTTCTTCCTGCGGCTCGTCGAGCGGCTGCGCGCCAAGCTCCCCGACCTGCGGGCCCGCTGGCTCGGCGACGGCGACACGGGACGGGCGGCGATCGAGGCGGCCGGCGTCGAGGTCTCCGGCTGGCTGCCCCGCGCCGCCGTCCTCGAGGCGCTGGGCGAGGCCGACCTGTACCTGCACTCGGCCCGGTGGGAGGGCTTCCCGCTGATGGTGGCCGAGGCCGCGGCGCTCGGGGTGCCCACCCTGGTGCGCCGGCTGCCCAGCTTCGCCGACGTCCCGGCGCCGCTGACCCTGGCCGGCGACGACCCGGCTCCCGCGCTGGACTGCCTCCTCGACGCCGACGCCGCCACCGCCAACGTGCACGGCTGGGCCGACGTGCTCGCGCACAACACCGTCCCCGATCAGCGCGCCGCCCTCCTCCAGGTCTACGCCCCCGCCCGTCAGTAGGCGCCGGAGCTGCGCAGGACGGCCCGGACCGTGCGCCACAGGATGACCAGGTCCAGGCCGAGCGACCAGTTCTCCACGTAGCGGACGTCGAGCTCCACCGACTCGTCCCAGCCGAGGTCGGACCGGCCGCTGACCTGCCACAGCCCGGTGAGCCCCGGCTTGACCAGCAGCCGCCGGTGCATGTCGGGCCCGTACACCTCGACCTCGCGGGTGACGTGCGGCCGGGGGCCGACCAGCGACATCTCGCCCTTGAGCACGTTGAGCAGCTGGGGCAGCTCGTCGAGGGAGTACCGCCGCAGGAAGCGGCCGACGGGCGTCACCCGCGGGTCCCGCTTCATCTTGAACTGGACCTCGTTGCCCTCGTTGAGCTCCATGAGCGCCAGGTCCGGCGGCGCGTCGGCGACCATGCTGCGGAACTTGTAGACCATGAACTCCCGCCCCTGCTTGCCGATCCGGCGGTGCCGGAACAGCGCCGGGC
This sequence comes from Geodermatophilus sp. SMS 5-13, assembly GCF_059428245.1. NCBI lineage: Bacteria > Bacillati > Actinomycetota > Actinomycetes > Geodermatophilales > Geodermatophilaceae > Geodermatophilus > Geodermatophilus sp. SMS 5-13. Next base: position 226,598 of record NZ_CP165729.1, on the reverse strand, counting down.
CCGGGCTGGTGAAGCGGATGGCGGCGACGATGGCCAGAGATCCCGGCAGCGTGAGCAGGAGCAGGAACGCGGCGACCGTCCGGTCGAGCGTCGTCTTGAGGATCCGGCGGTAGCCGCGGAACTCCGGCTCCTGGATCTGGATCAGCGGCATGCTGGCCGTGGGGCGGACCTGCAGCCGCCGCGGCGCCACCTCGATCACGCCCGGACCGACCAGCACGTCGATGCGCGTGCCCTCGAGCCGCCACGCCAGCTCCCGCAGGTAGCTGCCCGAGGACTCGCTCGCCGAGGCCACCAGGACGGCGTCGGAGCGGACCTCGTCGAGGACGCGCACCACGTCGTCCAGGCCGCCGAGCACGCGCACCCCTCCGGCGACGAGCAGGCTGGACTCCTTCGGCCGCGGCACGCAGGCCCCGACCACGCGCAGGCCGGCGGTCGGGTCGCGGCGGATCCGCTGGACGAGGTCCAGGACGGCGCGGTCGCGGCCGACGACGACCACGGCCTTGGTCATGTGCCCCTGCGCGCGGGCGCGGTGCAGGCGCCAGCGGCAGGCCACGTGCGCGAGCAGCGAGAGCACCGTGGCCAGCGGCGCGGCGACGAGCACGATGCGGTCGAGGGCGCTGCCGGCGAACGCGCCGGCGATCCCCGTGGCGGCGACCGCGACCAGCCCCGCGAGCGCGACCCGCCGGAACTCGTCGCCACCGGTGCCCTGGCGGCGTTCGGCGTAGGCGCCGGCACCGGTCACCAGCAGCGGCCACAGGACCGCGGCCCCCGCGACGGCCGCCCAGCCGAGGGGAGCGCCGAGGAGCCGGGCCACGAGCACGGCGGCCGCGGCGGCCAGCGCGTCGACGGCGACGACCGCGGCGGTGTGGCGGACCAGCCACTCGGGCGTGGGACGGCGGCGGGCGGCGAACGGGTCGTACACCGGCCAGGCGGTGACCGGGGCGCGCTGGGTCCGCTCGGCGCGGGGGCGCGGCAGCGCAGGCGGCAGCGGCGGCACCGGGCGCAGCGTCTCCAGCCGGTGGACGATGTCGTCCTCCTGCAGCACGGTGGGCTCGTCGATGTCGGTGGACGCCGCCGCGGTCAGGGACGCCAGGTGGTCCTTGCCGACGCCCCGGGTGCGGCGCCGCGGCATGGGGACGTGGGTGTCGCGCTCGTCCGGCGACGACATGTCGGATCGCGCGAGCGACATGGCTAGGCCCCCTTCTGCTGGTCGGGAGAGGCGGCGACGGCCGCGCTCCACGCGGGGCGCAGCATCACGGCGGGCAGGCTGGATGCGTTCGGTGTCATGGAAAGACGAAGTCCTCGGGGATGAGCGCAGGGACAGCGCGCTGATCGGGTGCGGGGCACGACGGGCGTGCGACGGTCGGGACGGCCGGGTCACTGCCGCTCGGGGGACGGCGTGGCACGGGCCCGACGGCGGGAGGGCGGGCGAGCAGCCCTCTGCGCGGAGCGGTCGAGGAGCCCGCTCTAGTCCGGTCGGTCGGCCGGGTCGTCGCTGCTGCGGACGACGCAGCCGGCGGTGTCCGTGGCGACAGCGAGGAGGACGCCGTCCGCGGAGTGCAGGGCGGAGCCGCCGGGCAGGACGGCGAGCGGTCCGTGGGAACCGTTGCCCTGGTTGCTGCCGGAGCCGCCGCAGCCGCTCCCGCCGGCACTGCTGGTCGGCGCGACGGGCGCCGGAGGCACGGGCGGGATCGGGGGCAGCGGGCTCGGCGCGGGTGGCGGCGTGTCTGAGGTGTCGTGGGCCGCGGGGGCGCCGACGGGCGGCACCGGGGCGGCGGACGAGGCAGAACTCGTGCTCGCGACGCGCTCGTGCGGACCGGCGGGCACGGCCGAGGGGTCCAGCAGCGGGATGTCGATCGGGGCGGGCGGCGCGACGACCTCCGCCGGCGGCGCCGGGGCCGCGACGACCGGCTTCGCGACGGGCACGGGCGCGGGCTTGACGACCGGCTTGGCCGGCGCGGCGCACGGGTCGGCCGGCGGCGTCGTCGTGGCCGGGGTCGTGGCCGGCGTCGTGGTGGTCGTCGACGTGGTCGTCGTCGTGGTGGTCGTCGTGGTGGTCGTCGTCGAGGCCGTGCCGGTCGCGGCTGTTGCGGTGGTGGCCGCGGTCGTCGTCGTGCCGGTGGTCGCGGCCACCGTCGTGGTCGCGGTGGTCGGGCACGAGGTGGGCTTGGGCGTGGTCACGGCGGGCTTGGTCGCGGCGGGCTTGGGCTTGGTCGCGGCCGGCTTCGCCGGAGCGGGCGCCGCCGGGGCCACGACCGGGCAGCCGTCGGCCGCGGTGGTGACGGCACCGGCGACGGTGGAGGTCACGGCCGGGCACGCCGGGCCGTCGTCCGCGGGCAGCTCATCGGGAGCCTCGGTGCCGGGGGCGTCGTCCTCGACCGGGATGTCGCCGTCCGGCGACGCCTCGTCCGCCGGCGGCGCCTCGTCCGCCGGCGGCGGGTCGGCCGGGGGCGGGGGGTCGGCCGGCGGCGGCGTCTGGGGCGCCGGGGTCTGGGTGCCGCCGGGGAGCTCGGTCGTGGCGCCGGCGCCCAGCGGCATCCCGTGCGCCGGGCGCTCGTAGCGCCAGTCGGCCCAGAGCTGCTGTCCGGCCGGCCGCGGGGCCAGGCCCTCCTCGGCGCGCGCCCCCTCGGCGAGGAGGGCCAGCAGCACCGAGCAGCCGAGCAGCAGGAGCGCGGCGAGCAGGCCGCGGCCGATCCAGCGAGAGGGGCGACGGGTGGGGACGACGCCGACGGGGACGGCGCAGGAGCGGCCCGCGCCGCTCATGACCGTGTGCACCGTCGCGCCTCCACCTTCCCCGTCGAACAGCCGGTTTCCGTGCCCGGCTGCACGCCTTTCGGTGAGCCGTCGCCCGGGCGAGACTTTGTGAGCGCTCCCGCCGGGTCAAGTGATCTCGTGGTCACGATCAGGTGACCGGCGTGTACGTCACGGAGCGTGATCGCTCAGGGGCGATCCGGACCGTGAGCGGACCGGTTCGCTGGGCAACTCCGCCTCCCCGAGCAGCTACTCTGCCGCACGCTCGCCCGGACGGGCACGTCGTTAGGCGGGAGCAACCCGGCCGTCCGGTGACAGTCAGTGACGGCCTGCTCGTTGAATGTCGAAACACTCCGGGTTTCGGTCCGCTTCGGGACCTTTGTCACGTGGTGAAAGACACGTGCGCGCGGCAGCATGCCGGTTGGAGTGGCGCCCGCCACCTGCGGATTTCTCTCACGGGGCCCCGATGACTTGGCTGTTGCTGGTCGGAGCGTGGATCGCGCTCGGCCTGCTCGCGGCACTGCTGCTCGGGCGGATGATCGCGCGGGCCGAGGCCGAGGAAGCCCGGTCCGCCGCGTGCTGGTCGGCCCGACTGGACGACGCCCTGGCCGAGCTGCAGTCCTCCACCGTGCCGGCACCTCGCCCGCCGTCGGACCGGCCGGTCACCAGGCCTCACCCCTCCGAGTAAGGGTCAGGTCACGGAGCGGATTTCCTTCGTACCCTCGATGGAAAGCACGGGGGACGACGGGGGACCACTTGAACGCCGACGAGTCGAACACGTCCGCGGAGGCCGACGACGCACCCGCCGAGGACATCCCTCCGCGCCGGCGGAAGCTGCTCCGCCGCACGCTGATCAGCGCCGGCGTCCTCGCGATCGTCCTGGCCGTGCTCGTCGGCGGCGGGCTGTGGTTCGTGACCGCGCGCTATGCCGGCAACATCGACCGGATCGACGACGTCTTCGCCGGTCTCGACGAGAGCGACCGGCCGGCCCCCGCCACCTCGGCCGACGAGCCCGGCGGCGACCCGGTCACCTTCCTGCTTGTCGGCTCCGACACCCGCGGGCACCCCGCCTCGGGCGAGGACCCCGACGGCCGCTCCGACGCGATCATGATCGCCCGGCTGTCCGCGGACCGGCAGCACGCCCAGCTGATCTCCATCCCCCGCGACTCGTGGGTCGACATCCCCGGCCACGGGATGAACAAGATCAACGCCAGCTACGCGTTCGGCGGCCCGAGCCTGCTCATCCAGACCGTCGAGCAGCTGACCCAGGTGCGCATCGACCACTACGTCGCGGTCGACTTCGACGGCATCGCCGAGGTCACCGACGCGCTCGGCGGGGTCGACGTCGAGGTCGCCGAGACCACGACCAACGGCGACTACACGTTCACGGCCGGCGTCAACCACATCACCGGCGCGCAGGCCCGCTGGTACCTCGGCCAGCGCTACGGGCTCGACGGCGGTGACTTCGACCGCGTGAAGCGCCAGCAGCAGTACCTGCAGGCGGTCTTCCAGAAGCTGTTCAGCTCGGACACGTTCAAGGACGTCGGCAAGCTCGACGGGTCGCTGCGGGCGCTGACCGACTCGGTGAGCATCGACGACACCCTGGGCAGCACCGACCTGTTCCAGCTCGCGTACTCGATGCGCGACCTGACGCCGGAGAACGTCGACTTCTTCACCGCACCCGTGCTCGGCACCGGCCGGGAGGGCACGGCGAGCGTCGTCTACCTGGACGGCGTCACCTGCGAGCGCATGTGGGCGTATCTGCACAGCGACTCGCTGGCGCAGAACGCTGCGGAGTTCGACAAGCAGGCGCTGCCCGACGTCCCCCGCTGACGGGCGGCTAGGTACTGAGAGCGGTCGGCCGCTCGATCGCGTACGCGGCGCGCAGCCGCGCAGCGGCCGCTCCGGGCAGCCCGGTCCGCGCGTGCGTCTGCAGGAGGGCCACGGCGTCCCGTAGCGCTTCCATGGTCATCGGCGCGAGCTCCTCGAGCCTGCGCATGACGTCGTGCACTTCTTTCACTGGTCCCCCGACCACCCAGGTATTGGAAGGGCGCATAGTGCAGGACCAGCGGCGGGAGGAACAGACAGTTCGCGACGCCGGGCGAAAAGCGCCGTGATCAGCCGGCGCGACGGCCCAGGGCGCGGTACGTCCAGCCGGCCGCGGTCCAGGCGTCCATGTCGAGGGCGTTGCGCCCGTCGAGCACCCGCTTCTGCGCCACGACCTTGCCGAACTCGACCGGGTCGAGTTCGCGGTACTGCCGCCACTCGGTGAGCACGAGGACGGCGTCGGCGCGCTCGGCGGCCTCCTCCGGGGTGGCCACGTAGTCGAGATGCGGCCACTCGCGGCAGCTGTTCTCGATGGCGGCCGGGTCGGTGACGCGGACGACGGCGCCCTGCAGTTGCAGCTGCTGCGCGACGTTGAGCGCCGGCGAGTCGCGGATGTCGTCGGAGTCGGGCTTGAAGGCCGCACCGAGCACCGCCACCCGCTTGCCCAGCAGCGAGCCGTCGAGCACCTCACGGGCCAGCTCCACCATGCGGATCCGGCGGCGCATGTTGATGTTGTCGACCTCGCGCAGGAAGGTCAGCGCCTGGTCGGCGCCCAGCTCGCCGGCGCGGGCCATGAACGCGCGGATGTCCTTGGGCAGGCAGCCGCCGCCGAAGCCGAGGCCGGCGTTGAGGAACTTGCGGCCGATCCGGTCGTCGTAGCCGATCGCGTCGGCCAGCAGCTTGACGTCCGCGCCGGTCGCCTCGCACAGCTCGGCCATGGCGTTGATGAACGAGATCTTCGTGGCCAGGAACGAGTTCGCTGCCGTCTTCACCATCTCGGCGGTGGCGTAGTCGGTGACGACCTGAGGCGTCTTCCGCTCCACGATGGGCGCATACGCCTCGTCGAGCAGGGCGCGGGCGATGTCCCCGTCCGGACCGGACGGAAGGCCGTAGACGAGGCGGTCGGGATGCAGGGTGTCCTCGACGGCGAAGCCCTCGCGGAGGAACTCGGGGTTCCAGGCCAGCAGCGCGCCGGGCACCTTGCTCGCGATGAGCTCGCTCAACCGGGCGGCGGTGCCGACCGGGACGGTGGACTTGCCGGCCACCAGCTCGCCGGGCGCGAGGACCTCGAGCAGCGACTCGGTGGCCGCCTCGACGTACCGCAGGTCCGCCGCGTACTCGCCCCGCTTCTGCGGCGTGCCCACGCACAGGAAGTGGACCTGGGCGCCGGCCGCGTCGGCGAAGTCGGCGCTGAACCGCAGCCGCCCCGACGCCAGGGTGCGACTCAGGAGATCGTCGAAGCCGGGCTCGTAGAAGGGCGTCCTGGCGTGGGAGAGAGCATCGACCTTCTGCTGGTCGACGTCGATCCCGACGACCTCGTGGCCGAGCTCCACCATCGAGGCGGCGTGGACGGCACCGAGATATCCGCAGCCGATGACCGAGATCCGCACCGCACCTCCCACCGATCGCCGGAAACACTTCGCTCCCGAAGTGGATCACGTCGACCCTCCTGCTGCAGGGCGGACGCGCGCACCTATCGTCCCGCCGGCGCAGCGGCGCCGACCAGTCTGGTGAAACCGGGCGGGTCGGACAGCCATGAGGACGGCGGGGGCCAGGGTTGACGGCGGAGCGCCGGGGCACACCACGGTCGGAGGTACACCGTCAGCCTCACTCGAGGACGCTCATGACCTGGGTGCTGGTCATCGGGATGGCCTGCTGGCCGTCTCCGCGATCGCCGCGCTGGCGATCGTGCGCGCGATCCGGGTGGCCGACGAGAAGGAGGGCCGCTCACCCGACGCGCCCCCGTCCCCGACGCGCCTCCGTTGCCGACGACCGAGGGCCTGGCCGCGCACGAATCGGTGACTCCCCCGCTGCGCAAGACCGGCACAGACGGCGCGACCGAGGGGACCGCCGGGTCGCACGGCGGTCGCGTCGTCCCCTTCCGCCGCCGCACGTGACCTGGCACGCTGGTTGCGTGCTCAACGGGACGAGGAGCCGCCCCCACGCGGACCGACACGCAGCCGTGGCGCCCCGCCGACTGGTGCACCTGCACTGGTTCCGCTGGGCGGGCGACGACCCCTTCGGCGGGTCGAGCCTCTACGCCTGCCGCTGCGGGGTCGTGCGTCCGGCTCTCTGACGGCCGTGCTCGGCGGCGCAGCCGAGAGCGCTCGTATCGCCGGCTCAGCCAGGGCAACACGGCAGCTATCTGTGGGCCGGCGTGGGCTCGGACGTGAGGAGACGAACGCGTTTCCAGTCCTGACCTACACAGACTTCCAGGGCGTACTGGTCAGAGTGCCGTGCCCCGGTTCGTGTGACGGCAAGCCGATGTCGAATCGCACGCATGGTGCCTTCGACGGCGGCGCCTTCGGTGCCCGCCCCTTCGAACTCCTGGTCGGGCAGCACCGCGCCTGAGGTCGTGACAAGCCGGTACCTGGCCATGCATGCCGTATACCCGAGCACGCGTGGGTCAATGAATCCGTCGGAAGCGAGTTCGGGCCTGGTCCGGCAGGGTCAGCCGTTGACGTCCCACGCGGCCTGGTGACCGGATGCCCGCTCCGGCAGATCGAGCGTTTGTGCGTCCACCTCGCGGCGCAGTGGCCAGCCGGCCGGCAGCACCAGACGCGGAGCGACACCGGCCAGCACCGCGATGAGGAAGGCGACGCCGGCGAGCGCCTCGCCCGATTCCTCCAAGTACGTCGCCGCCGCGCCCCACCCGGGGTCTGCGATGTTCGAGAGCGCGGACAGGCCGACCGAGGCCACGGCGAAACCGGCCAGCGAGCCCAGGACCCGTGCGCGGTCACGCCGCTCGGTGCGGCTGAGGAACCAGAGCGCCCCGACGACCGCCACGGCCGCGAGGACGCTGAGCGCCGTGGCGGCGGTTGAGCCGACGGCGGCGCTGAGCGCCTGCATGCCGTCCGCGTGCAGAGTGCTGCCGGCCTTCACCGCGGCGATGACGCCAGCGACCAGACCGACGGCGGTCCACCAGGTTCGGCGCCCCGGCATCGCGCCTGCCCCGGCCAGGGCGACGAGCCCCGCGCCGGCAAAGAGCAGCGCGACGAACAGGCGCGGCGCGGAGTACGGCGCGTCCATGGAGAACGCCTGCGATGTCGAACCGTTCAGCCGGAGGATGAAGCCGCCGGTCTCCAGCGCGACGGCGAGTGCCGCCAGCGCGATGCCGACCGGTGGCAGCGGGATGCGCCTGCGCGGCTCACGAGCGACAGCCGAACGAGGGGCGTCAGCCGTGGCCAGGACGCCGTCAGCCGCCTCGTGACGATCGGCCAGCCGGATGCCGCGGCCCACGACGACTCCGACGGCGAGGGCGACCGCGAACCACGCAGCCAGCCCTCCGAGGATCCACCACATCCACACGGTGGACTCATCGGCACGCCGACGCCGAAACCTGAGCAGGCTGCTCAGATGTGCCTGCGCTCAGGGGGCGCCCGAGGAGTTCCCCCCGACTAGCCCGTTGGGGTCGGGATTGCTTGCGAGCCGTATGGGTCCGCCCCGGGAATGCCTACGGTCCAGGAGTGCGCCTGCTCTTCGTCTGCACCGGAAACCTGTGCCGTTCACCGCTTGCGGAGCGGCTGCTGCGCGCGTGGGCACCGGGCGACATCGACCTCGAGGTCTCCAGTGCGGGGGTGTACGCCGACGTCGGTTCGCCGATGGAGCCGCGGGCGGCTGAGGCGCTGCGCGGGCTCGGCGGCGACCCCACAGACTTCCGCGCCCGCGCCCTGACGGAAACCGTCGCGCTGGACGCCGACTTGGTGTTGACGATGACGCGGAAGCACCGCACCCACGTGCTCGAGCTCAACCCGCGGGGCCTGCGCCGCACTTTCACACTCCTCGAGGCGGCGAGCCTGTTACCGCACGCAGACCTCATGGGACTACCGGCACTTCCCGGCTCCCAGCGGGCGCGGGAACTCGGACTGCGTCTCGACGCCGCCCGCCGGTCCCATTTCCCGTCTCAGGACGACGACATGCCCGACCCGATCGGGCTCTCCAGTCGGGAACACCGCGAGATCGGCGAACGAATCGCCCAGGCCCTCCAGCCGCTCGCAGACGCCCTACTGGACATCCATCCGGCGGTCCGACCCCCTCACGAGCACTGAACGAACCGCGCCACAGCCCGCGCGAGAGGCGCTGCGCCATTGCGGCATGACCTCACGCGCGAGCGCCACACTCAAGCGCGTCACGCCGCTCGCAGCGCGCCCGCGGCGAGTTCCTCGATGTACCAGGTATAGGTCTGCTGGAGCCCCTCGCGCAGCCCGATCTCGGCGCGCCAGCCGAGGCTCTGCAGCTTGCTGACGTCCAGCAGCTTGCGCGGCGTGCCGTCCGGCTTGCTGGTGTCGAACTCCAGCCGGCCCTCGTAGCCGACGATGTCAGCGACGAGCTCGGCGAGCTGACGGATGGAGAGGTCCTCGCCGACGCCGACGTTGATCGGCTCGGGCGCGTCGTAGTTCTCCAGCAGGAACAGACAGGCCCGCGCCAGGTCGTCGACGTGCAGGAACTCGCGCCGCGGCGTCCCGCTTCCCCAGACCGCCACCGCCGGCAGCCCTTGTTCCTTCGCCTCGTGGAACCGCCGGATCAGGCCCGGCAGCACATGCGAGTTCGTCGGATGGAAGTTGTCACCCGGCCCGTACAGGTTCGTCGGCATCGCGGAGATGTAGCGCACGCCGTACTGGCGGCGCAGCGCCTGCACCTGGAGCACGCCGGAGATCTTGGCGATCGCATAGGCATCGTTGGTCGGCTCCAGCGGGCCGGTGAGCAGGCTGTCCTCGCGGATCGGCTGGGGTGCCAACTTCGGGTAGATGCAGCTCGAACCCAGGAAGAGCAGCTTCGTGGCGCCGTGCCTGGCGGCCGCATCCAGGACGTTGACCTGCATGCGCAGGTTGTCGGAGATGAAGTCCGCCGGATAGGTGTTGTTCGCCACGATCCCGCCGACCTTCGCCGCCGCCATGACCACGGTTTCCGGACGCTCGGCGGCGAAGAACTCCTCTATTGCGGCTGGGTCGCGCAGGTCGAGCTCTGCGGATGTCCGCGTAATCAGCGAGTCGAAACCCTCCGCCTCAAAGCAACGCAGTACAGCGCTCCCGACCAGGCCCCGATGCCCAGCCACGAAAGTGCGGGCCTCCCGAGCGAGTCGTGCAATCGTCATGTCCGTCCTTCCTTACAACAGCGGCTCGCGAATTCGTCCTTCATGGAGAGCAGGACGCCGCTGCCGTCGCTCTTCTCGCCTGGAGCCGAGGGCGGCCCATCCTGAGTGCGAAGTGGCTCACCCCTTGGACGAGTGAGCGACCCGCCGGTGATCCCTCTCGTACGTGTAGCCATAGCCCGCCATCCGCTCCTTCGGCGGAACGATGTTGAGGACGACGCCCAAGGCCTGGGCGCCGACCCGCTGCAGCGTGGCAGCCGCCTGCTGGAGCTGCTCCTTGCGCGTGCAGCCGTGGCGGACGCTGAGCAAGACCCCGTCCATGTGCGCTGCCAGCCCCGACGCATCAGCGACCGGCAGCAGGGGCGGGGCATCGACGAGCACGAAGTCGCTTGTGCCGCGCAGCTTGTCAAGGACCGAGGCCATGTGCTCGGACATGAGCAACTCACCGGGGTTCGGCGGCAACGGGCCGGCGGCGATGACCTCGAGGCCGTCGCGGTAGGTCTGCACGACGTCGTCGATCTCCGCGTTGCCGGTCAGGACGCTGGTCAGGCCCGCGCCGGAGACGAGACCCAGATACCGTGCGACCTTGGGCCGGCGCAGGTCTGCCTCCACGATCGTGACGCGGCGACCGGCTTCAGCGAGCGCGATGGCGAGGTTGATCACCAGGGTGGTCTTGCCCTCCGACTGGAGGGCGCTCGACACCATGATGACCTTCGGCGGGTCATCGACGTTGAGGAACTGCAGGTTCGTACGCAGTTGCCGGTAGTCCTCTGCGGCGCGGTTGCCGAGCGATCCCTCCACGACATGCCGCTTCTCCAGGCCGCTGTCACGAAACACCGAACCGATGACCGGGGCGCCCGCGAACTCGACGGCCTGGTCAGAATCCTTCACCGAGCGGTCCAGTTGGGCTCTTGCGATCGCGAGCCCCGCTCCTACGAAAAGACCAATCAGCATCCCGAGAGCGACGTTCCGCGAGGTCTGCGGCGAACTGGCGGTCGTAGGGACTCGGGGCTCGTCGGTCACCGCGACCTTGACCGGGGAGGGCCCGCCGTCCGCGGGGGTCTCGAGGTCCGTCGCAAGGATCGAGAATTCACTGCCCAACGCGTCAGCGATGAGCTGAGCCCGCTCGGGAGAGGAGTCGGTGACCGTCACGTCGATGAGCACCGTGTCCACGACAGCGGTCGCAGTGATCTCGTCCCGCAACTCGGATGGCGTCATGTCCAGACCCAGCCGATCGATCACCCGCTCGGCCAGGTCCTCACCCGCGATGAGTCGGGCGTACGAGGTGACGCGTTGCTGGGAGAACTGGCTACCGGCGAATGCGTCCGAGGTCGAGGCGCTGTCCGGCGTCGAGACGAACAGTTGGGTCGACGACGTGTAGCTCGGCGTCTGCAGCAGGCTGACCAACAATGCCGCACCACCGCCGAGCACGAGACAAACAATGGGCAGCCACCTCGCAGCGCGCAGCGCGGCGAGGATTTCTCTCAGTTCCACATCAACCCCGATTTCCGAGCGGTCGGCCTATTGCGCCTATGACCGCCGCGTATGGCGAACGATAGGTGGCGGTAAACGCCGCCGACTCAACAGTTTCGGTTCACGCCCCTCGAATGGGTACGCCGACAGGTTCAGGAGCGGCGCCGTAGAGGGGTGGCGGGGTTCCCGGCGACGACCGCCTTTGCGTCGACATCCTGAACGACAACCGCACCGGCCCCTACGACAGCCCCATCGCCCACGCGGACATCGCCCAAAATAATGGCAGAGGCGCCGATCTCGACCTCGTCGCCGAGGCGAGGCACCGGCCCGCCTCGGAACTTGTTTCCGATGACGATGCCGTTTCGTAGCGTGACATCACGGCCGATTTCGACATGGTCGTTCACGACCAATCCGAAACCGTGATAGATCTTCAGGCCCGAGCCGGCGTGGACCCTCAGCGGCAACTCGAGGCCGAAGAACGATTCGCTTATCAAGCGGTACGCCAAGTCCACGGCGAGCCTAGCGACACGCGGCGCCCGACTGGAGCGGACTGCCTGGCAAGCGCGGAAGAACGCCAAGAACAGCTGGAACTTCGGGTTCCCTTCGTTGGCTCGCCAGTCCTGCCCGATAACCGCACGTAGACCGCCTGGACCTCGTGAGGAACGTTGTGCGGTCAAGACTTCTCCAAAGGTCGTCGCGGCGTCGGTTTCCATTGCTCGGAGCTGCGGTCAGGCCACGCGCCGCACTGCATCTCGGGCCGAGCCGTCAGCGGTCGACGCGGACCAGACGCCCCGAGCGTTCGTCGTCGAGGAGCTTGACGTCAGCATCGACCATGATCTTGACGAGTTCGGGGGTGAGGACCTTCGGCTTCCAGTCCAGTTCGGTCCTGGCCTTGGAGTAGTCACCGATGAGCGCGTCGACCTCGGTCGGGCGTTCGTAGCGAAGGTCGTGCTCGACGTACTTCTCCCAGTCGAGCCCGACGTGCTCGAACGCCATGCGGACGAAGTCGCGCACCGAGTAGGCGGTGTTGGTCGCGAGGACGTAGTCGTCCGGCTTCGGCGCCTGGAGCATGCGCCACATACCCTCGACGTACTCGGGTGCGTAGCCCCAGTCGCGGACGGCGTCGAGGTTGCCCATGTACAGCTTGTCCTGGAGACCGGCCTGAATCCGGGCGACGGCCCGGGTCACCTTGCGGGTGACGAAGGTGGCGCCTCGACGCGGTGACTCGTGGTTGAAGAGGATGCCGTTGACGGCGAAGATGCCGTACGCCTCGCGATAGTTGCGCGTCGCCCAGTAGGCGTAGACCTTCGCCACTCCGTAGGGGCTGCGCGGGTAGAAGGGCGTGCGCTCGTCCTGCGGCGGTGGAGTGGCGCCGAACATCTCCGACGACGACGCCTGATAAATCTTGGTCCGAACGCGTGCCGCTCGAATCGCCTCGAGAAGGCGGATCGCGGCGATGCCCGTCACGTCCCCAGTGAAGACCGGCTGGTCGAATGAGACGCGCACGTGCGACTGGGCGCCGAGGTTGTAGACCTCGTCCGGGTTGATGTCGCGAAGCAGGTTGATCAGGGAGACGCCGTCATTCAGGTCACCGTAGTGCAGGAAGAGGTGCCGATCGCTGACGTGCGGGTCCTCGTAAATGTCGTCGAGGCGACCGGTGTTGAAAGAAGACGACCGGCGGACGAGCCCGTGGACCTCGTAGCCCTTGCTCAGAAGTAGTTCGGCCAGGTACGAGCCGTCCTGCCCCGTAATGCCTGTGATCAAGGCAGACTTAGCCACTGAGCTATTCCTCACTTCCCGTGGACCCAGACCATCGGGCCCTTCCGCTCGACTCGACCGCCGAGTCGGTTCCACTGCTAACCTACGGCCGAATTAGGGCGTAAGACGACGTTCGTGGACTTTGCCCCACTCGACAGGGGGAAAGTGCGGCAAGGCCCGGCTCGCTGCGGGCAATGGTGGCTATGCCGACCCGCCGCGTCGTCGCAGGCCATTGCCGTAGCGCGCACCCGATAACGGTTTCGGAATTACGACCGGCCGTTCCCCGAGTCACGCGCGACGGTCTGACCATCCCGATGCCCCGCCAGTCTCGGTCAAGCGACTGCCCGGGCACGGATCCTTCGAGAGATCCGCAGCGTCTGAAAGACCTCGCAGACTCGCCGCAAGAATGCGACGCGGCGCATCCGGAGCCTGCCGGCTCCGAGCCGCTGCCAGGCAGGATTCCCGCGAGATGGCGGCCGCTCGGATCACGGCATCCGCCAACTCGTCGGGCTCGCGACTGGGGACGCGTATCCCGTTGAGGGGGTAGGCCAGGCTGCTTTCCGGGTCCGCCTCGACCGTCGCAACCACCGGGAGTCCCACCGCGTTGGCCTCGATCGCAACCGTGGGGGAACCCTCGAAGTGCGACGTCATCAACAGCAACCGAGCCGAGGCCATGAGCTTGGCCACTTCCGCGCGAGGTTGAGGCCCGAGTAGCCGGATGTCCGGGCCGAGACCTGCCCGTTGGGCCAAGTCGCGGACTTCCTGCTCGAGTACGCCGTTTCCCACCATGGTCAGGCGAGCCGCGACACCCCTGGAACGCAGCCGGTCGAGGACCTTCAGCGCCAAGACCGGGTCCTTCTGCCAATCGAAACGGCCGACCCAGCACATGTCGACCTGGCCGTCCGCCTGCCCTGCGTGCACCGCGGGGCGGAAAGTCTCGGGGTCGTACCACGTCTGGGCAAGCATCACGTCCGAGCGGATGGCCCGGAGTCGTTTCTCGTCAGCACTGCAGAACGCAGTCACCGTGGCGGCACGCCCGATCGCTGCCTCTTCTACGCGTGCGTGTAGCCAGGGGAGGCGCCGCCACACCGACTCCGAGGCCGGCCCACGCAGGTTGGGCCCCGTGTTGTGCAGGAACAGGCAGACCGGCCCACGACGAAGCGCGCTCAGCAGCAGGCCAGTTTCGACCCGGTGTGCTTGATAGGTCGCCTTCGGCAACCGGCGAACAAAGCGGAGGATTCCGGCCGAGAGCGACATCGAGTCCGGAAAGCACGAGATGATGGACGCCTTGCCGGCTTCGGGCGTCCTCACGACAGGCAAGAACCAGACGGGAAGACCCTCGATCTCCGCTCTTGTCCATCGGCCGAGCTCGACATCCGGGCGCGACGTCGCTCCCACGACACCGAAGCGCAGACCTGGCGGACCGAACTTCACGAAGCCCCTGATGATGGTCTCGATCCCGTTGGCCGAGGCGCGCGCGACATTCACCTGCTCACAGATGACGAGATCGAGGTCCGGAAGGTCCGTGTCGACCGGGCCCACCAGAGCCGCCGTCACGAGCTCACCCGACGCACGTGCGCATGCGCCATGCTGCACACAGCAAGCAGGCGGAAGGCACTCACCAAGATGCGATTCCGAGCCGATCTCCGGCGCAGCGCTCGCCAGCGGGTCGTGATCTCGCGGACCTCATTGAGGCGTCCTCGCCGGGCTGCGGTTCTGAGCAGCGTGTTGACCAAGTAGTTGGCGTACGCCTCTTCGCTCAGCGAGCGCAGACGGTCGAGCCATGCCTGCCAGCCGTCGGTCATCAGGCGGGCATCGTTCCGCGATTGGTCCTCGTGGACGACCAGAGTCACCGCGTCCACCTGACGGATCCGGTGACCGTGCTTCTCCAGGGTCAGGAGCCACGTGATGTCCTCCATGACCGGCAACTGCGCGTCCATCGCATGATGGGCGACAACCCGACGGGCGACGAGTGAGGGCGTGGCCAAGCGGCGCTCGCGGGCGCGCCACGTGTCAGCTCCGTACAGGAAGTCGATCAGCCGGCCACCGCGGAAGACTTCGCGCGGCATGAGCCTGTCTGCTCCGCCACCGCGCAAGACCGCTCGGCTGCTGACGACGTCGAGGTCGGGATCGCCCGCCAACTCCCCGCCGGTCACCTCGAGGTGGTGGGACAGCCAGACGTCGTCGTCGTCCAGGAAGGCGAGCAGCTCGCCACGTGCCGCAGCCATGCCCACGTTGCGCGCCGCCGCGGCACCGACGCCGCCCTCCGTTCGGAGGATCCGGACACGTCCGTCGTCGAGCTCGGCCAGATCCGGCAGCGGACTCTCAGGCGACCCATCGAAGACGACAAGGACCTCTGCGGGCGCCAGAGTCTGACCCAGCGCGGAAGACACCGCCGCACCAAGGGCCGGCCGGCCCACCGTCGGGATGATCACGGACACACTCGGGACTGTCATGTCACGCTCCTGCCTGCACGGCGAGCCCATGAGCTCGGATCCGACGGTTCAGTGATTGCCTCTGCATCGCGAACAAGCTCAGGTCAGCAGTGGCGGACATCGCCGCCCATGCCAGGAGCACGAACTCCCCGCCCCAGGGAACCGCCACCAGAAAGGCCCCGATCGCCAACACGACCTTGGCCACGGACCAGCTGAGCTGTCTCCCCATCTCGTTCGTCAACTGCAGGGTTTGCGACACCGGCCCGATCCAGAAGATGGAAGCCCAGTAGATCGCCGCGGCTATGACGACTCCCTGGACGTCCTCCCACTCCGGGTGAAGTGCGGGCAACAGCAGGGAGACGATCCAGGCGACGACGCCGAACCCGAGGCCTGCGGAGACGAAGAGGCACACCGTCCACCGGGCGTGCCAGCGTCGCAACGCATGCCATCGCTGCTCGCGAGCGTGTCGCGCCGCTTCCGCGTAGAAGATCGGCTGGACCGTGGCGAAGGCGGCGGCCACACCCGCGCTGAACAATCTGCTGCACAACGCCCACGCACCCGCGATCGCCTCGTTGCTCACGGCGGGAAGCAGCACCAGCGGCGACTGCGCAGCCAAGGCCAGGAGCAGGTTGCTCAGCGGCTGGTATCGCACCTGCCGCAGCGCGGTCGCCCAATCGCTGCGTGACGCCGGCTTGAGATCCTGGGCGACGCTCGGCTCGATGCTGATCAGCAGGGCATTGCCCATGACAAGCGACACGACCCAGGCACCGGTGAGCGCGACGAACCCGGGCAAGGGGGAAGCAGCGAGGCTGACGAGCAGGACCGCATTCGTCACCCCCTGGGACATGCGCGAGGCGCTCAGCGATTGAGGAGTCGATTCACGCAGAACGACCACGGTGAGCAGCTGCTGCCAGGCCATCAAGGCGCAGGCGAGTACAGCCATCAGCACGGTGATCCCCAGACTCGTCCCCGTCGTCACGAGGAGCACGCCCGTCGCGCCGAGACCGACGACGAGCAAGCCGGCCGTTGCAGAGAAGGCGACTCTCAGGAGGGCACCCGTGTCGGCACGGTCGACCACGGCGAGACGAGTCTCGACGGCACAGGTGCTGCAGGCGCTCATGATGCTCGCCAAACCGAAGGCGAGGCCATAGAGGGCGAAGTCCCCGGGTTCCAACCAGGCGGCGCTCACCAGGAGCGCCGCGAGGACCGATCCTTGCGCTACGACCGTCGACATCATCAGGCGTGAGGCCGCAGCAGCACGTCCGTGGAATGCCGCCCGGGCGGTCGACGTGTCGGAAGTGAGTTCGTCGCTCAACCGGCTCACCACGAGGTCCGCTCTCTCCCTCGGCCGGTGATCGCTTCTTCCGAACACTCCCGGTCGGGACCTCCCCGAGCCGAGCACATCAATCCCAGGGCCAGCAGCGCGGCCAGGAAGCCGACGGTCCTGACCTCCAAATTCCAGGCGGCTTCGTCAAGGCCTTGGATTGCAGCAGCCAGCGCCAACCCCAGGGCGATGTAACGTCGCGCAGTCCACTGGGCCGTGAAGGCCAGCGCAGAGAGAGCTGCGACGACGAGCACCCAGCCCGTGATCCCCGCCAATGCGAGTACATGAGGCGCCTGGCCGTGCTCGCCGATGACCGCGAATCCGCCGAGCAGAGTGGCTGTTCGCTTCATGGTCTCGGGTCCGGAGCCGACGAACAATGCAAACCCATCGAGTTGCTGGCGCATCGCCCAGTAAATAAGACCCCTGCCGGTCAGAGCGGTCGGCGATGCAAGCAAAAATGTCGCTGTCGAGGCAAGAAAGGCAACCAACGGGGCAAGGCGCCAGAGGATGTGCGGCCTCGTCCCAGACGAGCTCAGCTTTCGATACGCATAGGCTACGAAGACGACGGAAACAGCGATCGTCGCCAGTGCCGTACGGCTACCCGTGCCCAGGACGAGCAATGTCGCCACAGTGAGGGAGAACACCAGGCGGGGAGCGCTGCGGCGGACGAGGACCAAAGGCAAAGTTGTGACCACCAGTGCGGCAGCCGCGTTCTCGTGTGTCGTGAAGCTGATGAAGAGGCTGCCGAAGATCCCACACTTGTCCGGCCGACACGGCGATTGACCAGCCGTCGGGAAGCTCAGCGCGTACACGAGCAGCGCGACCACAGTGACGTCGCGGAGAAGATCCAGCCGAGCCACGGAGAGGAGGGTAGGTGGGCAGCTCGCGACACCTACCGAGAGCAGCACTCCGCTCGACAGCGTGACGATGTCCGCCGTTGTGATCGTGTTGCCCTGGAAGAAGAGAACGGACAACGCCCACCACGAAACGAGCAGCAGCATCGCTGCTGCGTACGGCGTGATGGCCGGGCGGACCCGCGGCGCCGAGAGGATGGCCATGCTCGCGATGGCCACCGCGAGCAACATGAGCCCGACGCCGACCAGTCCACCCATGTTCCCGTTCGCGACCAGCGTCGTGCTGCCGTGAGCATCTGTTCGCAGCCGCCCACCGTCCAGGACCCGAGTCAGAAGTGTGGACAGGAGGACGCTGAGGCCGAGCACCAGCAGAGCCATCCCGCCGTAGTCCGGTGGACTCCGGAAGCCCGCAGGCGCTGGGGCCGCCGAGCAGGGCGATCGAGGAAGCTCGAGACTCAGATACGGCTCCTGCACACCCCGCCTCATGTTCACGATCACGACCGGTGGGAGATGACGGCCCAGATGAAGCGAACGTTGCCGAAGAGGTAGCGTCGCCAGAGGCGCCTCGGCTCCACCGCGAGCCGGAAGAGCCATTCGAGGCCGGCGCGGCGCAGAGCAGGCGGCGCCTCCTTGACGGTGCCTGCCACGAAGTTGAACACCGCTCCCACGCCCGCAGCCGGGCGCCCGGTCGCCTCGGCGAGCGCGGCGGTTGCGAAGTCCTGCTTCGGCGTTCCGAGGCAGACCCAGATCACATCGGGATCTGCCTGCTTGATCGCAGTGCTGGCCTCGGGAATCCAATCATCCAGGTGTGGACTGAACGGCGGCGAGAACGAGCCGACGAACTTCACCGATGGGAAGCGCTCTTCGAGCGTCTTCTGCACCTCCGCCAGGACCTCGGGAGTAGCGCCGAGGAGGTAGTGCCTGAGCCCGTGGGCGACACCCCGCTCGAGCACCTCCAAGAAGAAGTCATTCCCTCGAATCTGGCCTGGCGTCAGACCGTGCTTCCGAGCCCGGAGCCGCATCAACCGTGCCACGGGCAGGCCATCAGGAAAGTTGACGCCGTTGCCGGCCAGCACCGCTCGATAGTCTTCCTCGGTACTGGCGAGCGCCACGCAATAGGCATTGGCCAGGCGTACCGGTACCGGCTGCCTCTTGACGCGACCGGCGAGTGCGGTCGCGACCAGCCATTCGCTGGCCTCGGAGAGCGAGGCCGCAGCAAAGGGAACACTAGCGACGCGCATCGTCGAGAACTCAGCGGGCAAGCGGACAGTTCCTGCAGGGTTCACGGGATGCGCTCATTCCTTCCAGAGGCCACGAGCGCTGTCTTCCTGATGCGGCGCGTCGGACACGAGCAAAACTAGAACGGTTCAGGCTCCGTGGACACCGTCCGATGACGCGCCTCCCTCTTTGGAGGCATCCGGCGCCATTTGGTGACACAGACTGCTCACAGACGAGCGCCCACGCGCTGTTCACCCTGCCGCCCGTCGCGAGGACTCCTGCCTGATCAGCGACGCCTAGCGCTGACTTCCTCACCCTGGAAGGGTGAGATCCAGGCGAGGCCGACATTGAGGTCGTGGGATACTCGGCGAGTGTTGAACGGAGTCCGACTACTCGTGGTCAATGCGGCGTCAAGGTCTGAACTGCTCACAGGCCGAGCTCGACGCATCGCCATGATTCTCGTCGGCCTGCCCGTGGCGGATGTGCTGCTGGAGTCAGGTAGTCGTTTCAGGGGGCTCGACGTAAGAATCGGGCGAAATAGCTACATCAACCATGACTGCTATTTCGATCGAGGTCCGATCTCGATCGGAAAGAACTGCAACGTCAGCGCAGGCGTCAAATTCATGTCGAACGATCATGAAATGGGCGGGTCGATCCGTCGCGCCGGGGCGCTGGTGCAGAAATGCATCACCGTAGGTGACGGAACCTGGATCGGGGCGGGCGCCACCATCCTCGGAGGCGTGCACATCGGAGCCGGCTGCGTGATCGCCGCTGGGGCTGTCGTCACCAGGAGTACTGAGCCGAACGGCGTGTACGCAGGAGTACCTGCTGTGCGAAGGCGGGACCTGCCATAGCGACCAGCTGATCGGCGAGGCTCAAGACCAGCCCGGGAAGACGGCGGGGACCAGAAGCCCGACTGCTCGGCGCCGACCCTCAATTGCCGATCAGGCGCTGACCGAGCGGTGCCAGTGGAATCTCCGGCGGTAGTGCCGCGCTTCGGCGACTCGTCGGTCACTCCTCGGAGCCTGTCCTCGACGCCGGAAGCCGCCGATCCCGGCAAGGGCGGGATGGCAACGCCGTCGAGATGCTGCTACGCCTCGCCGTCGGCGCGCACGCGGACGACGACGACGCTCACATTGTCCTGGGCGCCGCCGTGGGTGGCCTCTGCGACCAGGTGGTCGGCGAGAACCTGGTCGTCGGTGTCGATCGCCATCAGCTGGGCGATCCGCTCGTCGCTCAGTTCGCCGGTGAGGCCGTCGGAGCAGACGAGGAAGCGCTGGCCGGCCTGCACGGGCAGCAGCGTGAAGTCGGGCTCGCCGCGGTCGCCGAAGCCGAGGGCCTTGGTGATCATGTGCCGCTGCGGATGGGTGAGCGCGCGCTCCTCGGTGATTGCGCCGGCGTCTACCAGCGCCTGGACGACGGAGTGGTCGGTGCTGACCCGCTCCAGCCCCTCCCCCGTCCACCGGTAGATGCGCGAGTCCCCGATGTGGAACACCGCCCAGCACAGCGTCCCCTCGTGCTCGGTGAGCGCCAGCCCGGCGACCGTCGTCCCCGGCCTGGTGGCGGCCTCGACCGCCTCCCCGAACGCCATGATGTCCTTGTCCGCCCGCTCGAGCGCCGTGCGGATCGCGTCGACACCGACGGTGGGGCTGCCCGCGATCTCGGCCAGGCGAGTGACGGCGTGCTCGCTCGCCTGGGCGCCCCCGACGTGGCCGCCCATGCCGTCGGCCACCGCGAACACCGGCGGCGCGACCAGGAACCGGTCCTGGTTCTCCGGCCGCAGCCCCGGATCGGTCGCGGCTCCCCAGCTGAGCTCGGGCTGTGGCATCGGTGCTCCTGTTTCGTCGTCCTCCCCGTGACCGCTGGTCCCCCCGAGGGCAGGCGGCCAGAGCCTAAGCGCTGACCAGGTACTCCGGCGCGTCAGGGCCGCAGGTCAGGCCCGTTTCGTCAGAAGCGGGACGCCGAGAGGAACGCGACGAGGACGATCAGGCCGGGGATCACGCCGATGATCCCGCAGACCAGGCCGGCGATCGCCAGGCCGCTGCTGGCCCCGGTCTTCTTCGCCTGCGACATGCCCGCGCCGCTCAGGACGATGCCCGTGCCGGCCAGCAGGAAACCGAGGATCGGGACCCAGGACAGGATCAGGCCCACCAACCCGGTCACGAAGCCGGCGATGCCGACGCCGTTGGCCGGGGCCGCCGGCGCGTACACCGGATAGGCCCCCGGCGCGTACCCCGGCGGCGGCCCGTACGGCATCGGCTGCTGGTACGACGGCGGCTGTGGGGAGTACGGCCCCTGCGGCGCGCCCCAGCCCGGGCCGGCCCCGTACGGCGGCACGCCGTCCTCGGGGCGTTTCGGTTCCTCCGGGTTGGTCCCGTACTGGTCGCTCACGTCAGCTCCTCACCCCGTCGGATCCGGCGCCGGCGACGCCCTGGTTCACAGTGCGGACCTGTGCGCCGCCTGGCAAGCGGCTGAGGCCTGCCGGCACCCCTCCGGGGCAGCGGGGACGGTCAATACGAGAAGGACGACGTCACCGCGACCACCACGAAGAGCCAGGCGATCACCGCGATCAGGCCGCAGACCAGGCCCGCGATGGCCAGGCCCGTGCTCATCCCCTTCTTCCTGCCCTGCGCGATGCCCACCCCGCCGAGCACGACCCCGAGCAGGCCGAGCACGAAACCGACCCAGGGCAGCCAGAACAGAATCAGCCCGACCAGGCCGGTGACGAACCCGGCCACGCCCAGACCGTTGGTGGGTGCCGGGGGCGCGTAGTAGCCCGCGGTGGGCGCGTAGCCGGGCTGCTGCCCGTACGGCGTGGTCTGCGGCGCGGACTGGTACTGCGGCTGCTGCGGTGCCTGGTACTGCGGTCCGCCACCGGGCGGCCCGGCGCCGTACGACGGCTGGCCGGAGCCGGAGGGCAGCGGATCGCCGGGCTCGCGGGAGGGCGGCTGGTCCGGGTTGAAGCCGTGCTGGTCGCTGCTCATGACAGCTCCTCGTGCTGAGGGATACCGGCGCCGGCGACGCCATGATTCACAGTGGGGACCCGGCTCCCGCCTGACAAGCGGCCCGTGCGTCCCGCGGGACCGCACCGGGGCCGGGAACGACGACGGGCCGGCGGCCCGGTCGTCGAGCGACCGGGACGCCGGCCCGCGCCTGCGGCCGAAGCGATCGTCAGAACGTCGAGACCGACGAGGCGACCGAGAGGACGAAGGTCAGCAGGAGAAGCCACGCGAGCACCGCGAGGATGCCGCAGACGAGGCCGGCGATCGCCAGACCCGTGGGGGCGCCCTTCTTCTTGCCCTGGGAGATGCCGACGGCGCCGAGCACGACACCGACGAGGCCGAGGATCATGCCGAACCACGGCACCCAGCACAGGACCAGGCCGACCAGGCCGGTCACGAAGCCGCCGACGCCGATCCCGTTGCCGGGCGCCTGCGGCGCCGGGGCGTAGCCGTAGGGCTGCGGCACGGGGGCGGCGTAGCCCTGCGGGGCATAACCCTGCGGCGCGGCGTATCCCTGCGGGGCCTGCTGGGCGTAGTCCGGCTGGCCGTAGTCCGGCTGGCCGTAGTCCTGCGCCGGCGGCGGGGTCTGCGGGGTGGTCGGGTCGTACGGAGGGGTGGACATGGCGTCCCCGTTTCGGTTCCTGTCGTCGGCTCGTCCGACGTTCCGGGGCAGATTCGTGACGGACGTCGCCGTCCGCAAGGGGGCGCACCGCGCGACTCCTCCCCGAGGGCCGACTGCGGGCACTCCTGTCCCAGCCGTCCGGGCTTGTCCCCTCGGCGGGGTACGCCGGCGCGGTTGCCCGGCCGAACGGCCTGGGTAACTCTGCTCTCCGACGAGCCGGGGTGCAGCAGTCGCCCCGGGATTCCGCACGCCCGCGACTTCCCTCCCTCGTTCCCCGGCGTCGATGCGCAGCCGACCACGGGGCAGCTCCCGCGCGCCGGAACGACCGTGACCCCGTCGTCCTAGGACGGCGGGGTCACGGGCCGGCGCGCCGCGTCCTCCCCTGCGGTCCCAGCCGTCGCAGGCGTTCTGCGGCCTGCCCGCTCCCGGCCGCCGTCCTGCCTAGCGTGGGGACGTGGCGCGAATCGGGACGGACGGCGGGTCGCGCCGCGCCTGGCTCGCCCCGCTGCTGGCGCTGGTGGCCATCGGCCTGCTGCCGGTGCTGGGCCGCTCGCTCGTCTGGCTGGGCACCGCGGCGGCCGACGCCCCGGTGACGACCTCCGCGCCCGTGACGGCCCCGTCCGCCGCCCACCCCGCGACGGCGCCCGCGACCCGCAGCCCGGCCGCCGCGACCACCACGCCTGCAACGCCCGCGACCTCGGCCCCGGTCGTCCGCGCCGCCCGCCCGGCCGCCGAGCGCAGCGCCGCCGTGGAGGAGGCGCCCGCCGAGCCGGTCCCGAGCGCGCCGGAGGTCGTCGTCCCCGCGCCGGTCGTCGTCCCCTCGCGCGAGGACGACGACGCCGTGGCGAGTCCCCAGGACCAGCCGCCGACGTCGTCCCAGCCGGACCCCGACGTGCCGAGGGCGGACCCGCCGGTGGTGGGCGACCCCGTCACCGGGGACCCCGCGCCCGAGCCGGAGCCCCCGGCGGAGCCGGTCGGCAACTGACGCCGTCGTGGCTCCTGTGACGGACGTGCCCGGCGGGTTGCGACACACTCCCGTTCCGGGCCGGTCGGCCGGCAACGCCCCTAGCCTCTCCGGCATGCCCTGTCCCACCTGTGGGGCGACGGATGCGCGCACCCAGCTCCTGCCCGGTTACTGGCGCTGCGACGCCGTCGCCGCGGTCGACGAGCTGGTCGGCGTCGGCGGCGCCCAGCCGGCCCCCGGCGTGCGCTGCAGCACCATCTACCTGCAGGCGCGGGCCGACGACTCCGGCCCCGCGCTGTGCCGCTGCGGCGCTCCCGCGCTCGGCGAGTGCTCGGAGTGCACCCGGCTGGTGTGCGGCGACCACTCCGACCTGTGGCGCGGCTGGCGGGTGTGCGACCGGGACCTCGCCCGCGCCCGGATGCAGGAGCGGGCGGCCGCCGCGGCCGAGGAACGCCGCATCCGCGAGGCCGTGGCCGCCGCCGAGGCCGAGCGCCGGCGACAGCGCCACACCCGGCTGGAGCTCTCCGCCGAGGACGCCCTGGGGCTGCTCTACGTCGACGAGCCGCGGACGGAGCAGGAGATCCGGTCGGCGGCCGACGTCCTCCGGGGGCTGTCCGCCGCGGACTTCACCGCGCTGTGTCTCGCCGTGCTGCCGCAGATCTGCGACCGGGTGAAGACGAAGCGCAGCGGCCTGCAGCGGCTGTCGGGCTGGCCGTTCGCCGGCCCCGACTACCACGACCGGTCGTGGTTCCTCACCGCCAAGGGCGACTGGTACCGCAGCGGCTCCTACGGGGAGTCCGGCGCGGAGCAGGGCCACCGCGGGCGCAAGGTGCGCTTCGACGACACCGAGAAGCGGGCGATCGTCTACGAGATGGCCTGGCAGCAGTCGGTCGACAGCGGCGTCGCCTGATCGTCAGCGGGTGACCGTCGGCGCGTGCCCGTTCTCGCGGGCGGCGAGCCGCTCGCGCTGGGGGACGACGGTGTACTTCGGGTCCTTGGTGCTTTCCACGCCGGCGTCGAAGACGCCGAAGCGGGTGAGCAGCGAGCCGGCCGCCAGCAGCGCACCCGAGGCGACCGCGCCGACCCGGGACCGCCCAGCCAGCACGGTGAGCCCGGCGCCGGCCGCGGTGCACGCCTTGGCCACGCGCAGGAACGTGCCGGCCCGCCCCTCGTGGTACGGCTCGCTGACGATCCCGTGCCCGTTCTCCACCCGGTGCATCGCGGCCAGCTCGATCGCCGCGCCGGCGACGGCCATCTTGCGCGCCGGCCCGGCCTCGGCCACCGGAGAGAACGCCATCGTGATGCCGCCGCCGGCCGCCATCGCCGAGCCGGAGAAGACGAACGGCAGCTCCTCCCCCGCCGCGTGCCACGACGGGACGGCGGTGTTGGCCAGCAGCACCGCGGTGTAGGTCGTCATCGGCCCGCCGAGCACGCCGGCGCCGACCGCGGCGATCTTGCGCAGCGCCGGGAACCAGCCGAGCAGGTGCAGCCCCGCCGTCCCCACGGTGAGCGCGCTGAACGGCGAGAGGATGTACGACCCCACCGACAGCGGCGACGTCGGCTTGAACACCCGCAGCATGTGCAGGAACCGCTCCGGCCGGCCGAGGTCGACGACCAGCAGCCCGACCGAGGCCAGCGCGCCCCCGCCGGCCAGCAGGTGCGCCGCCTTGGTCAGTGTCGGCCGCTTCGTGAACTCCCCGAGCGCGCCGAGCACCGACGCCGACCCGGCCGCGCCGCCCAGGAACAGGTAGAGCGGCACCTCCGGGCTCTTCCACACCGGCGGCTTGAGGATCGGACGCCCGTAGTAGGAGGTGAACTCGACGTCGTCGACCATCGAGACCTCGCCGCGGGCCCCTCGCCCGCGGCCGCTCCTGCGCCGGCGCGCCGGCCCGCGGTCGGCCTGCCGCCACTCGCCCGCGGTCATCCCCAGAAGGGCCAAAATGGCCATTTTGGCCCTCACCGGCGCCGCCACGAGGCCAGGACGGCGGACACCGCCACGCCGACCACCATCGCCGCACCCTTCGCCGCCGCCCGCCACATCGCCGGCAGGTCGCGGGTGGTCACGATCGGGTCCGGCGGCAGCCCGTAGACCTCCGGCTCGTCGAGCAGCAGGAAGAACGCCGCGTTGCCGCCGACGCCGTCGTTCTCGTCGCGCCCGTACAGCCGCGCCGTCTCGACGCCCTGGCTCTTGAGCGTCTCGAGCCGGGCGTCGGCCCGCGCCTGCAGCTCGTCGAGGTTGCCGAACTGGATCGACTGGGTGGGGCACGCGGTCGCGCAGGCAGGCATCAGCCCGTCGGTCAGCCGGTCGTAGCACATCGTGCACTTGAAGGCCCGGCCGTCGTCCTTGCGCCGCTCGATGACGCCGTAGGGGCAGGCCGACACGCAGTAGCCGCAGCCGTTGCAGATGTCGCCCTGGACGACGACGGTGCCGAACTCGGTGCGGAACAGGGCGCCGGTCGGGCAGACGTCCAGGCAGCCGGCGTGCGTGCAGTGCTTGCAGACGTCGGAGCTCATCAGCCACCGGATCTGCGTGTCGCTGCCGCTCTGCGTCGTCTGCGGGTCGTACTCGGAGAGCGCCTCGGCGTTGAGCACCGACTGCTGGGCGTCGGCCTGGCTGTCCTCGTGCCCGTTGGCCGGGGAGGGTCCGCCGTCCCGCCGCGTGTCGCCGGGCCGGCCGAGGGTGGGCATCGGCAGGTCGACCGTGCGGCTCTGCTCGATGAACGCCACGTGCCGCCAGGTGTTCGCGCCCAGCTGTCCGGTGTTGTCGTAGGACATGCCGGACAGCCCGATGACGTCGCGCTTGCCGTGCGAGTCGTCCATCGGCAGCGTGTTCCACTCCTTGCACGCCACCTCGCAGGCCTTGCAGCCGATGCAGACCGAGGTGTCGGTGAAGAAGCCGACCCGCGCCGGGTGGTCGCCGTCGTAGCCCGCCTCGCCCTGGACGTCCGGCAACGGCCCGAACAGCCGGTTCCGCGGGTCCTTGCCGGTGAAGGTCGGGCTCGCCGAGCTGATCGGGCTCACATCGTCTCCTCGCCGGTCGAGGCCTCCACCGGGGCGCGCCCGTTCAGGCCCACGACGCCGGACTGCACGCCGGCCCGCCGCCGGTAGGACTCCACGAGCTCGAGCATCTCCCGCCCGCGCGGACGCCGGCCCGGCCGGATGTCGCAGGTCGACACCTTCGACTCCTGGATGTGGGTGTTGGCGTCGAGCACGATCCCCAGCAGGTCGTTGGCCGAGTCGCCGGTCGAGATGCCGCTGTAGGCCCAGTGGTAGGGCATGCCGATCTGGTGCACCACGGTGCCGTCCCGCAGCCGGATCGGCCGCACCCGCTCGGTGACCAGCACCTTCGCCTCCACCGCCGTCCGTGCGCTGATCAGCGTGGCGTACTCGCCGTTGGTGAGCCCGCGCAGGTCCGCCAGCTCGGGGCTGACCTCGACGAAGAACTCCGGCTGCAGCTCGGCGAGGTAGGGCAGGGTGCGGCTCATCCCGCCGGCCGTGTGGTGCTCGGTCAGCCGGTAGGTGGTGACGGCGAACGGGAAGACGTCGCTGCGGCTCGGGTTCGCGCGGTTCCAGGGCCCCTCGATCAGCTCCAGCGTGGGGTTGGACTGCTGCTTGTAGAACGCGTTCTCGACCACCGACTCGGCCGGCTCGTAGTGCGTCGGCATCGGCCCGTCGACCAGCCCGGACGGCGCGAACAGCCACGCCTTGCCGTCGCCCTGCATCACGAACGGGTCGTTGCCGGCCAGCGCCGCCTGCGCCTGCGCGCCCTCCGGCGGCACATAGTCCGGCCGCTTGTCCGGCTCGAAGTCGGGGACGTCGGCGCCGGTCCACTCCCCGGCGTCCTCGTCCCAGTAGACGTACTTCTTCCGCTCGCTCCACGGCTTGCCGTCGGGGTCGGCCGAAGCACGGTTGTAGAGCATCCGGCGGTTGAGCGGCCAGGCCCAGCCCCACTCCAGCGCGACCGGCCCCTGCTCGCGGCCGGGCTTGCGGCGGGCGGACTGGTTGACCTCGTCGGCGTAGACGCCGCAGTAGATCCAGCAGCCGCTCGTCGTCGACCCGTCGTCCTTCAGCTGCATGTACGAGCTCAGCGCCTTGCCGTCGGGGCCGACGCCGTTGATCTCGCGCAGCACCGCCTGGGCGTCCGGGTCGGCGGTCTCGCCGAGCGTCGGGTAGTCCCAGGTGAGCTCGAGCAGCCCCCGGTCGCGTGGGTCGGTGGAGTCCTTCAGCCGCTCACGCAGGATCCGGCCCAGGTGGAAGTAGAACCACAGGTCGCTGCGGGCGTCGCCCGGCGGCTCGACCGCCTTGTGCCGCCACTGCAGCAGCCGCTGCGTCTGGGTGAAGGTGCCCTCCTTCTCCACGTGCGTGGCGGCGGGCATGAAGAAGACCTCGGTACCGATCGTCTCGGGGGCCAGCTCACCCGTCTCGATCTCCGGGGCCTCCTTCCAGAAGGTCGCCGACTCGATCATCTGCAGGTCGCGGACGACGAGCCAGTCGAGGTTGGCCAGCCCGAACCGGTTCATCCTGCTGTTGGGGTGGCCGACCGAGGGGTTCTCCCCGACCAGGAAGTAGCCGCGGACCTTGCCCGCGATCATGTCGGCGACCGTGCGGTAGGAGCTGTGGTCGCCGTCGATCTTCGGGATGCGGTCGAAGCAGTAGTCGTTCGCGGCGGTCGCGTGCTCGCCGAACCACGCCTTGAGCAGGCTGACCGCGTAGGCCCGCTTGTTGCCCCAGAACCCGACCTTGCCCTCGGCGTCGGCGACGTAGTCGTCGAGCGTCTGGTGCTGCTTCGCGTGCGGCTGCGGCAGGTAGCCGGGCAGCAGGTTGAACAGCGTCGGGATGTCGGTGGAACCCTGGATGCTCGCGTGCCCGCGCAGGGCCATGATGCCGCCGCCGGGCCGGCCGATGTTGCCCAGCAGCGTCTGCAGGATCGAGCACGTGCGGATGTACTGCGCGCCGACGCTGTGCTGCGTCCACCCGACCGAGTAGACCCACGCCGTCGTCCGGTCGCGGGTGCTGTTCTCCGTCACCCACCGAGCGACCTGCTCGAAGACCGCGGGCTCGATGCCGCAGACCTCGCTGACCATCTCCGGCGTGTAGCGGTCGAAGTGCCGCTTGAGGATCTGGAAGACCGTCCGCGGGTGCTGCAGCGTCTCGTCGCGCTTGGGCTTGGCCGGGATCGGCGGCCCGCCGCTGCCGGCCGCCTCGGCCCGGCCGGACCCCCGGACGTCGGGGTGCATCTCGCCGCCCTTGCCGGCCGAGTCCTCGCCCTCCTCGAACTCGTACTGCCAGCTCTCCTCGTCGTAGTGCCGGCTCTCCGGGTCGAAGCCGGAGTAGAGGCCGTCGAGGTCCTCGGTGTCGACGAAGTCCTCGCTCACCAGCGCCGCGGCGTTGGTGTAGGCGACCACGTACTCCTTGAAGTACAGCTCGTGGTCGAGCACGTACTTGATCAGCCCGCCGAGGAAGGCGATGTCGCTGCCGATGCGCAGGGGCACGTGCAGGTCGGCGATCGCGCTGGTGCGGGTGAACCGCGGGTCGATGTGCACGACCTTGGCGCCGCGCGCCTTGGCCTCACCGACCCACTGGAAGCCCACCGGATGGCACTCGGCCATGTTCGAACCCTCGATGACGATGCAGTCGGAGTTCGCCAGGTCTTCCAGGAAGTTGGTTGCGCCACCACGGCCGAACGAGGCACCCAGACCGGGCACCGTGGAGGAGTGCTATATGCGCGCCTGGTTCTCGATCTGGATCGCGCCCAGGGCGCTGTAGAGCTTCTTCATGAGGTAGTTCTCCTCGTTGTCGAGGGTCGCCCCTCCGAGGCTCGCTATCCCCATGGTCCGGTTGACGCGCTGGCCCTTCTCGGTGTCCTGCCAGCCCTTGCGGCGGGCCTCGAGGACGCGGTCGGCGATCATCTCCATCGCCGTGTCGAGGTCGAGGTCCTCCCACTCCGTCGCGTACGGACGGCGGTACCTCACCGTCGTCACCCGGGTCGGGCTGGTGACCAGCTGCTTGCTCGCGCTGCCCTTCGGGCACAGCCGGCCGCGGCTGATCGGCGAGTCCGGGTCGCCCTCGATCTGCACGACCTGCTCGTCCTTGACGAAGACCCGCTGCCCGCAGCCGACGGCGCAGTAGGGGCAGACGCTCTGCACGACGCGGTCGGCCGTGGCGGTGCGGCTCACCACGTTCTCCGTGGCCTTGCTGCGTGCCGCCTTGCCGCGGCCGAGGGGGTCGCTGCCGGTCAGCTGGCGGTACACCGGCCATGCGTCGAGCCAGGTCTTCACGTCACCGAGCCTGCCACCGCTGCCGGGTTACGGCACGCCGACGACCGCTCGGGGTCAGCTCCCGGGGGGCACGTGGCCCCGCGCGCGGTCCTCGAGGACGCCGCCGCGGGTGATGAGGGAGAAGACCGCGGTGGTGAGCACCGCGGCGCCGAACCATGCCCCGAGCAGTACGAGGATCACGCCGGCACCGTGCCCGCGGGCGATGACGGGGCGGGAACGATCGGGCGAACGCCGTCCGTCGCGTCCGCGTACACCTCAGGCCACATCGTGGAAGGACCCCTCCTCGCCGTCGCCCCGGGGCAGCCGGCCGGCGCGCTCACGCTCCTTGACGGTGTCGGCCATGGCCCCGAAGAAGAGGGCCGCGGCGATCGCGAGGACGAACCACGCGATCAGCACCCAGACCCACCACGGCATGGCTCGCACCTCCTCGTGCCCACGAGGAACACGCTGCGCCGATACCGGCCGGTTCACTACCCCCAATGCTGGCTGAGACTTCAAGGACTTTGGTCGTACGACCAGGCACGGAGCGGCCCCCGTGGCGGGGCTACTCGGGGACGGCGGCGCCCTCGGCGGCGAGGCGGGCGCGGATGCGGGCGGCCTGCCGCCGGCGCTGCTCCGCGCGGCGGCGCAGGGTGGCGATCTGCTCCGGGTCGGTGGCGCGGTGGGCCTTGAGGTCCAGGGCGGCTGCGGTCTCCAGGTGGAGCGCCATCGCGCGCAGGTCGGCGGCCGGCGCGGGCCGGCTCTCGGTCCGCTGCGACCGCGGTGTCGCCTCCCGCAGCTCGTCCCCCAGGATCATGCGCCGATGGTGACCGCGCCCTCCCGGCCGCGCGAATGGATCATCGGGACACGAACCGTCGTCGTCCGGTTTCGGTCCGTGCCGGCAGGGGCACCGCCGGTGGATGACCTGGCTGCTCGTGCTGCTGGCCTGGACCGCGTGCGCGGTGCTCGTGGCGCCCGTCGTCGGCCGCGCCGTCGCGCACGGCGGCCGGACCCCGTCGACCCGCCTGCCCGCCGGCGTTCCCGCGCCGCGCGCCCCGCTGCCGCTCCCCTGAGCCCCGCCGTCCCGCGCCGCCGGACGATGTGCGTCTTCGGCGCATGTCCGGCGCGGAAGTGCGCCGAACACGCACACCGTCGCCGCTCCTCTTTCGGGTGAACGGCCGCCACCCACCCTCCAGCCGGCACCGGCCGGTTCCGACGACCGTTGGGTGAGCACTGCGCCCCGTCCGGGGCAGTCCGGCGACGACGCGCGCGGCACCCGCCTCCCGCGCGGCGTCTGCTGGACCCTGCTGCTGGGCGTCCTCGGCCTGGCCGCCGCGGTGCCCTTCAGCGCGCCCGACGGCACCGGCATGCAGTGGGACGAACTCGTCCTCACCGGCATCGCCGCGAGCTCGGCGTGGGCGCTGTTCCGCCGCAGCCGCAGCATGTCCCGCGCCGCCGGCCGCCCGTGGCGGCTGATGGGTGTCGCCGCGACGCTGTTCGCCGTCGCCCAGCTGCTGGCCGGCTCCTTCCCCGGCCCGGAGTTCGACGGGTTCGGCGTCGACGACGTCCTGCTCTTCCTCGGCGCCACCACCCCGCTGGTGACCTGCGCGCTGCTGGTGCGGCGGGTCCGGCGCACCCGCTGGGGCGCGCTGGTCGTCGACGGCGCGATGGTCACCACCGCCCTGCTCGTCGTCACCGAGGTGCTGCGCACCCCGCTGGTCAACCCGGTGGGCGCGCCCGAGGACCTGCGCTCGCTGGTCCTCACCTACGGCGGCTACGCGGCGGCCATGCTCGGCATCGGCACCGCCCTGTGCACCGTCTCCACCGCGCCGCTGCGCCGCGCGGTCACCACGATGGTCCTGGCGGTGGCGCTGCAGGCGGCGGCCGCGTGCTGCGAGGCGATGGCCATCGTCGCGCCGTCCGCCCTGTGGACCGCGGGCTCCGACCTCGCCGTCGCCCTCGCGCTGCAGGCCACCGTGCTCGCCGCCCGGCGCGCGCCCGACACCTTCGACGACCGCAGCGCCCGCGCCTCCGCCGCCCGCGTCAGCCCGGTCGGGCTGGTGCTGCTCGTCGCCGCCGTCCTCACCCTGCCGGTGGCCTTCACGCTGTCCGTCCTGCAGCACGAGCCGCTCACCCGCGGCGCGGAACTGGGCGTCGCCGCGGTCTTCTGCCTGCTCGCCGTCCGGCTGGTGCTGCGCATCCGCGAGGACGGCGAGGTCACCGAGGACCTCGTCCGCAGCGAGGAGGAGTTCCGCGAGCTGGTCGAGTCCAGCTCCGACGGCGTCGCGATCGTGGACGACGAGCTGCGCCTGCTGTTCGTCTCGCCCGCCGCCCGCGCGATGCTGGGCGTGGCCGGCGACGCCGAGGACGTGCCGCTCGCCGGGCTGGTGCACCCCCAGGACCGGGAGCTGGTGGCCGCCGCGCTGCTGCGCCCGGACGGCCCGGAGCTGCACGTCCGCGTCGGAGACCGCGAGCTCGAGGCAACGTCGTCCGAGCGGCCCGGCAGCCGCCGGGTGCTGCACCTGCGCGACGTGACCACCCGGCGCCGCCGCGAGCGCGAGCTCGAGCGCATGGCCTACACCGACCACCTCACCGCGCTGCCCAACCGGGCGCACCTGTTCGAGGAGCTGGCCCTTCCGGCCGACTCCGGCGAGCGCTGCCTGCTGGTGCTGGACCTCGACGGGTTCAAGGCGGTCAACGACGTCGCGGGGCACGAGGCCGGCGACCAGCTGCTGGTGGAGATGGCCCGCCGGCTGTCCACGGTCATCCGGGAGGACGACCTGGTGGCCCGCCTCGGCGGCGACGAGTTCGCCGTCCTGGTGAGCGGCACCCTCGACGAGTCGGTCGAGGTCGCCCAGCGCGTGGTCGACGCGCTCGCCCTGCCGCACCGCACGCGGGAGCGCTCGTTCGCGGTCGGCGCGTCGGTCGGCGTGGCCCGGATCGGCGTCGCCGGCGGGCAGGTCGCCTTCCGCGAGGCCGACACCGCCCTGCGCGCGGCCAAGCGGGCCGGCAAGGGGTGCGTGCGGGTCGCCGGCGAGTCCGCGGCCGCCCACGACGAGCGCCTCGACCTCGCCGCCGCCCTCGCCGCCGGGGAGCTGGAGCTGCGCTACGACGCGGCGACCGCCCCGGACGGCCGGGTCGCGCACGTGCAGGCGCGGGCGGTCTGGCTGCACCCGGAGCTGGGCCGGATCGACGGGCAGGACCTGTGGGCGCTCGCCGAGCGGCAGGGGCTGCTGCTCGAGGTGCAGCGCTGGGGCATCCGCCGCGCCTCGCGGGAGATCGCCGCGATGGACGGCGACGTCGGGCTGGTCCTGCGCCTGCCGGCCAGCCAGCTGCCCGGCGACCTGGTGATCACCGAGATCGCCGCCGCGCTGGACGCCGCCGCGCTGGCGCCGTCCCGGCTGACCCTCACGCTCACCGAGGAGACGCTGCTGACCTCGCCGGCCGGGCTGCTGCCCGCGCTGGAGACCGTCCGCGGCAGCGGCGTCCGGCTCTGCCTCACCGGCTACGGCATGGGGCACAGCCTGTTCGCGCTGCTCGCCCGCGTCCCGCTCGACGTCGTCCGGGTGGACGTCGCCACCCTCGCCGTCCGCAACGACCTGCCGCGCGCCCTGCGGGTGTTGGCCGCGATCGTGCGGACGACGGACGAGTTCGGCATCACCGCCGTCGCCGACGGCGTGGACACCCCGGAGGCGCGGGACGGCGCCCTCGCCGCCGGCGCGCAGTTCGTCGCGGGCCGGGTCGCGCCGACCGACCTGACCGCCGCCGAGGTCGCCGCCCTTCTGGCCACCCCCGCCCTCCTGTCCTGACCGCTCCCGGGGGGCCAAAATGGCCATTTTGGCCCCCCGGAATCAGGGGAAATGGGGTGATCGCCGGATCCGGAGCGTCGGTGGGCCGCTGGATACTGGCGGGCGTGAGCGACCCGGACCTGCACTTCCTCGGCCACTCGACGGTGCGCGTCGAGCTGGCCGGCCGCACGGTGCTCACCGATCCGGTCCTCACCCCCAGCATCGGCCCGCTGCGCCGCGTCGTCCCGCCGCCGGACGCCGCCTCCTGGGCCGGGGTCGACCTGGTGCTCCTCTCCCACCTGCACAGCGACCACCTGCACCTGCCCTCGCTGCGCATGCTCGGCGACGTCCGCATCGTCGCGCCACGCGGCGCCGGCCCCTGGCTGCGCGGCAAGGGCCTCGCGCACGTCGAGGAGCTCGCGCCCGGCGAGACCCTCCGGGACGGCGACCTGACGATCACCGGCGTGCACGCCCGGCACAGCGGCCACCGCTGGGGGCCGCGGCTCGAGCACGGGCCGCAGACCCGCGCCATGGGCCACCTGATCCGCGCCGACGGGTGCACCGTCTACGCCAGCGGCGACACCGACCTGTTCCACTCGATGAGCTTCCTCGGCGGCCTGGGCATCGACGTCGCGCTGCTGCCGGTGTGGGGCTGGGGGCCGAACCTCGGCCACGGCCACCTCGACCCGGTGCGCGCGGCCGAGGCGGTCGCCCGGCTGCGGCCGCGGATCGCCGTCCCGGTGCACTGGGGCACGTTCGCGTTCGGCGGCAGCCACCTGCTGCCCAGGCTGCGGCGGCGGATGCGCCGGGCCCTGGTCGAGCCGCCGCGCACCTTCGCCGCCGCGGTCGCGCGGCGGGGGCTGCCGACGAGGGTCGTGCACGTCGAGCCCGGCGAGCCCGTGCCGCGAGCGGTGACGGCGACATGAGCGCGCTCGCCGCCGGCTGGACCGACGCGTCGTCCCTCGGCTATCCGGTCCTGTTCGGGGGCGTGTTCCTCGGCTCGATCGTGCCCGTCGTCCCGACCGGCGCGGTGGTCGGCGCGGCCGCGGCCGTGGCGGTGAGCAGCGGGGACCTCTCGCTGCCGCTGGTGCTGCTGGTCTCGATGGCGGCGGCGCTCGCCGGCGACCTGGTCACCTTCGGCATCTGCCGGTTCGGCGGGCCGTCCGCGGTGCGCTGGGTGTCGCGGGGACAGCACGCCGACCGGATCGAGGAGGTCCGCGGGCAGTTCCGCAGGCACGGCTGGCAGATCGTCGTCGTCGGCCGGCTGCTGCCCGCCGGGCGGATCCCGGTGCTCGTGGCCGCCGGCGCGCTGGCCTACCCCTGGCGGCGGCTGGTGCCCGCCGCGCTGCTGGCCTCCTTCCTCTGGGCGGTCGCCTACTCGCTGCTCGGCGTGGCCTCCGGCGGGCTGTTCGACAACCCGCTGATCGCCACGCTGATCGCCGCGGTGCTGATCCTGCTCGTCAGCGGCCTGGTCAACCTGGTCGTCACCCGCCGGCGCAGGCGCCGGGCGGAGCGGGAGAAGGAGCCGACCCCGTGAGCGCCCCGGGGGGCGACGGCCGGCTGCTGCAGACCGGCCGCACGCTCGCCCGCGTGCTGCTGACCTGGGCGGTCGCCACCGGCGCGCTGATCGCCCTCGACGCGGGGATGGCCGAGTTCGCCCTCGGCTCGTGGTGGCAGCCGCCGGTGCTCGCGCTCATCCTCGGCGTGCTCGCCGCCGTCGTCTGGCCGCTGGTCATGCGGGTGGCGCTGCCGCTGGCCTTCTTCACCCTCGGCCTGGGCGGGTTCGTGCTCATGGGCGCCGGCGTGCTCGCGATCTCCTTCGCCATCCCCGGCGTCGTCGTCGCCACACTGGGGACGGCGGTGGTCGTCGCGCTGGCGATGGCCGCGGTGGCCGGCGTCATCAGCGGCGTGCTCGCGGTCGACGAGGACGAGGTGTTCTTCCGGCGCGCCCGCCGCCGCGCCGCCCGCTCCGCCGGCCGGGACCCCGCCCCGCCGGGTGTGCTGTTCCTGCAGATCGACGGGCTCGGCCACGACACCGTGCGCCGCGCCGTCCGGGACGGGCTGATGCCCACGCTCGCCGGCTGGCTGCGCTCGGGCAGTCACGTGCTGAGCTGCTGGCACACCGACTGGAGCTCGCAGACCGCGGCCAGCGTGTGCGGCATCCTGCACGGCTCCAACCACGACATCCTCGGGTTCCGCTGGTACGAGAAGGACACCGACCACGTGCTGGCCGCGGCCCGCCCGATGGACGCCGCCGAGATCGAGCGCCGGCACTCCGACGGGCGCGGCCTGCTGGCCGGCGACGGCGCCGCGCACGGCAGCCTGTTCACCGGCGACGCGGCGCACGTCACCCTGACCATGAGCTCGCTGGCGCACGTGGTGCCGCGGTCCTCCCGGCGGGCGCGGCGCGCCCACGACCGGGTCGGCACCGGCTACTACGCCTACTTCGCCAACCCGGTTAACGCGCTGCGCACGCTCGGCGTCTCGGTCGTCGAGGTGGTACGCGAGCTGCGCGCCGCGGCCCGGGAGCGGCGGGCCGACGTGCGGCCGCGGGTCTCCCGCGGCGGCATCTACCCGCTGGCCCGGCCGGCGACCACGGTCATCACCCGCGACGTCGTCGTCTCGGCGCTGATCGAGGACATGCTCGCCGGGCGGGCCGTCGTGTTCGCGGACTTCCTCGGCTACGACGAGGTCGGCCACCACTCGGGGGTGGAGCGCTTCGACTCCCTCGAGGTCCTGCGCAGCATCGACCAGCAGATCGGCCGGCTGCACCGCGCGACCTCGCTGGCGCCGCGGGAGTACCACCTCGTCTGCCTCTCCGACCACGGCCTGACCCAGGGCTGGGCGTTCGCCGACCGGTTCGGCGAGTCGATCGAGCAGCTGGTCGGGCGGCTGTGCGGCGGGGTGCCGCCGGCCGAGGAGGCGCTGCCGCGGCCGGCGTCGAGCCGCCGTCCCGCCGAGGGCTGGCAGGTCACCTCCGCGCTGGCCGAGTCCGGCGGCCCGATCGCCCGGCGGCTGCGCGAGCGGGTGGAGCGCGGGGAGTCCGCCGAGCACGCGGAGCACCGCGACGCCGGGCCGGAGAAGGTCACCCGCGTGGCCC
Organism: Geodermatophilus sp. SMS 5-13; assembly: GCF_059428245.1. Classification (NCBI taxonomy): domain Bacteria; kingdom Bacillati; phylum Actinomycetota; class Actinomycetes; order Geodermatophilales; family Geodermatophilaceae; genus Geodermatophilus; species Geodermatophilus sp. SMS 5-13. Next base: position 189,914 of record NZ_CP165729.1, on the reverse strand, counting down.
CCGGCGTGGTCTGCACCGTCTCCGGCCACACGGCGATGGTGTCGTTCCCCCGCATCCCCGGCCGGGTGCCGCTGGAGGAGATCGAGCTGCACTGGCCCGACCTGCTGCCCGGCCTGGTCGACCACGACGGCGTCGGGTTCCTGCTCGTGCAGACGGTCGAGCACGGCCCCGTCGTCCTCGGCCGCGAGGGCATCCACCGGATCGCCACCGGCGAGGTGATCGGCAGCGACCCGCTGGCGCCGTACGGCCCGTACGCGCCGGCGCTGGTCGCGCGGACGTCGTCCTTCCCGCACTGCCCCGACGTGGTTATCAACAGCCGGTACGACCCGGAGACCGACGAGGCGTCGCCGTTCGAGCCGCACGTCGGGTCGCACGGCGGCCTCGGCGGCCCGCAGCAGCGCGGGTTCGTGGTGCACCCGCGGGCGTTCGCCGCGCCGGGGGACGTCGTCGGCGCCGAGCAGCTGCACCGGGTGTTCCGCGGCTGGCTGACCGACCTCGGCCATCCGCAGCCGACCGGTGAGGGCGCGACCGTGGGCCCGGACAGCCCCACCGCGCTGCGCGAGGCGACCGCCCCTGTCTGAGCCCAGGTCACAGCGAGGGCACGAATCCCGCCGCGTCCGTGACGAACAGGTGAACAGGGCCGCGCCCACGTGGCGGCGAGACGGGATCGTCCCCGAGAGTGGGCCGATGCGACCCGATGCCCGCGCCTGGTTCGAGCACCGCACGTCGTCGGCCACCTCCCTCGGCGACCTCGACCCCGCCGCCCTGCTGCGGGCCAAGCGGCGCGGCGGCCATCGCGTCAGCGTCGTCCTCCCCGCCCGCAACGAGGCCGCGACCGTCGGCGGGCTGGTTGCCGAGCTGCACGAGCACTGGGTCCGCCGCGTCCCGCTCGTCGACGAGCTGCTCGTCGTCGACTCCGACTCCACCGACGACACCGCCGCCGTGGCCCGCGCCGCGGGCGGCGACGTCGTCGCGACCACCGACGTGCTGCCGGGCCACGGCACCCGCCCCGGCAAGGGCGAGGCGCTGTGGAAGGCGCTGGCCGCGACCAGCGGCGACCTCGTCGTCTTCCTCGACGCGGACCTGCTCGGCGACGTCCGCCACTACGTGCCCGGTCTGCTGGCCCCGCTGCTCACCGACCCGTCGGTGGTCTACGTCAAGGGCTGCTACACGCGGCCGTTGGCGGTCGGCGGCGTCGAGCAGCCGGCCGGCGGCGGGCGGGTCACCGAGCTGACCGCGCGCCCGCTGCTCAACGCGCTGTGGCCGGAGCTGGCCGGCTTCGTGCAGCCGCTCGGCGGCGAGTACGCGGGCCGGCGCGCGGCGCTCGAGCAGGTGCCGTTCGTGTCCGGCTACGGGGTCGAGGTCGGGCTGCTGGTCGACCTGCTGGAGCGGCACGGGCTCGGCGCGCTCGCCCAGGTCGACCTCGGCGTGCGCCGGCACACCTCGCAGAGCCAGGAGGCGCTCGGCGCCATGGCCGGGCAGGTCGTCTCGACCGTGCTCGCCCGCACGCCGGTCCGGGGCGCGCACGGGTTGCTCACCCAGTTCCGGCACGACGGGGCGGGCTTCGTGCCGCGCAGCACCCCTGTCGCCGTCGACGAGCGCCCGCCGTTGGCGTCGGTCCCGGAGTACGCGGCGCAGTGGGCCGAGATCATCGGCTGAGCGCGGCGCGCCCGCCGTCACGTGCGCTTTGACGCGAGAAAGCACGCGCGCTTTGACGCGATAAAGCGCGTTCAGGCGAGAGGGGTGCGGTCCAGGGCGGCGGTGAGGTCGGCGGGGGTGTCGAAGATGTCGATGGCGCCGGCGTCGCGCAGCTCGTCGTCCCCGAAGCCGCCGGAACGGACGACGAGTGCCGGCATCCCGGCGTTCTTGGCGGCCTCGACGTCCCACACCGAGTCGCCGACCATGACGCTGTCGGCGTCCTCCGGGGCGCCGATCTTCGTCAGCGCGACCTGCAGCAGGTCCGGCGCGGGCTTGGACTCCTCGACGTCGTTGCTGGAGGTCCAGGCGTCGGCGATGTCGCGGGCGTCGAGCAGGTCGAGGAACGCGTCGACGTGGTGCTCCTTGCCCGAGCTGGCCAGCACCAGCGGGTGGCCGCGGTCCTTGATCGCGAGCAGCAGCTCCCGGGCGCCCGGCAGCACCGCCATCTCGCCGATGAGCTTGTCGGCCTCCTCGACCTGGCGCTTGCGGGCCTCGTCGCCGATCCGCCGGTCGAGCTCCTCGCCGCCGATCGCGGCCACGAGCTGATCGCCGCCCATCCCGATCAGCCGGTGCAGCCGCCACACCGGGAACGTCTCGCCCAGCGAGCGGAACGCCCGGTACCAGGCCAGCGCGTGGTGGTAGTTCGAGTCGACGAGGGTGCCGTCGACGTCCAGGACGGCGATCACGGGAGCCACGGAGGGCCTTTAGCCCGAAAAAGTCCCTCTCACGCGTGGGCGAGCAGGCCGCGGATCGTCTCGCCGGCGGCCTGGGCGCGGTAGCCCTCGTTGATCTCCTCCAGCGTGTACCGCTTCGAGATCAGCCGGTCGAGCTCGAGCCGGCCCTGCTCGTGCAGGCGCTGCAGCAGCGGGATGTCGCGGAACGGGTTGCACGAGCCGAACAGCGCGCCCTGGATGCGGTGCTCGAACACCGTCGTCACCTGGCCGCGCAGCGTGACGTCGGCGTCGTGCGAGCGGTCGCCCAGCGCGGTCAGCACGAGCGTCCCACCCTTGCCGAGGCACGCCGAGGCCCCGGCCATCACGTCGGGGCCCATCTTCCCGACGGTGACGACGACGACGTCCGCGCCGGTGCCGCGGGAGAGCTCGCGGGCCAGCGCGGCCGCCTCCCCCGCCTCGGTGACGACGTGCGTGGCGCCGAGCGATGCGGCGAACTCCCGCTTCATCGCCACCGGGTCGACGCCGATCACGTGTGCCGCCCCGGCGTGCACCGCCCCCTGGACGGCGTTGACGCCCACCCCGCCGAGACCGACGACGACCACGGTGTCGCCCGGCCGCACCCCGCCGGAGTAGACGGCCGAACCCCAGCCGGTCGGCACGCTGCAGGCCAGCAGCGCCGCGGTGTCCAGCGGCACGTGCGGGTCGATCCGGACGCAGGAGAACTCCGACAGCAGCGAGTGCCGGGCGAAGGCGCCGACCATGCAGAACCCGCCGAGCGGCTCGCCGTCGAGGGTGAACGGCCAGCGCCCGCTCGGCAGCTGCCCGGTGGCGATCGTCGCGCCCTTGTCGCAGAGGTTGGACCGGCCGGCCGCGCAGTAGCGGCAGTGCCCGCAGGCGGGCAGGAAGCTGGTGACGACGTGGTCGCCCGGCGCGACCGCGGTCACCCCGTCGCCGACCGCGAGGACGACGGCGGAGCCCTCGTGCCCGCCGACGATCGGGTACCGGCCGCCCGGGTTGGCGTGCCGCAGGTGCTCGTCGGAGTGGCAGAGGCCGGCGTAGGCCATCTGGACCAGCACCTCGCCGGGGCCCGGGTCGGCCACCTCCAGCTCCACGACCTCGTACTGGGTCTCCGGCGCCCGCAGCACCGCGGCAGTCGTCCTCACCCGGCCATCCTGACCGGCCCCCTCCCGCGGCGGTCGCGGGGGTGCGGCAGGATCGGCGGGTGCCCGCCCCCTCCTCGACCGCCGTCGCCTGCCCCGGCTGCGGCGCCGTGCTCGCCGCCTTCGCAGGGGACGACCGCCCGCACCCCGGCGCCTCGGCCTCCTGCACCCGATTGTTCGAGGTGACGCTGCGCGGCCTGCGCGAGGACGCGGCCGCCGAGCCGCGGGCCGCGGCCGCCCTGCAGCTGGCCGACGACGCCTACGCCCTGCAGCACGCCGACGGCGGGCTCGCCGAGGCGCTCGAGCGGCTGGGCGCCCGCTTCGGCCTCGACCTCGCCCCCGGTGGGCGTCCCGCGGCGTGGCAGTCGACGATCGCCGACGTCGCCGCGGACCTGGACGTGATCGACCTGCCGGTGCTCGTCGAGACCTGGGCGCGCTCTGTCGTGGAGGACTGGTCCATATCACACTCCTGATGACGGATCAGAGGCCTTTCGCTCAGCGATCAATACTTTGCGTCCATACACTTCATACTGTGAGTGAGCTTCAGGACCGTCGCGCCCGCAAGAAGGCGCGGACCCGCGCCGAGATCCGCACCGTCGCCCAGCGGCTGTTCGCCGAGCGCGGCTTCGAGGCGGTGACCATCGCCGACATCGCCGGCGAGGCGGACGTCGCCGTCCAGACGGTCTTCAACCACTTCCCCACCAAGGAGGAGCTCTTCTTCGACGGCCGCACGCCGTGGGTGGAGGGCCCCGCCGCGGCGGTGCGCAACCGGCCGGCCGTCGTGCCGCCGCTGCGGGCGCTGCGCGAGTACCTGGTCGAGGTCGTGTCCGGGCTCGCCGGCGCGCACGCGAGTGGTGAGCGGCGGTGCTTCATCGCCACGATCGAGGGCTCCCCCGCACTGCGCACGCGCGAACTGCAGCTGGTGAACGAGTCCGAGCAGCGGCTCGCCGAGGCCCTGGCCGAGGCCTGGACGGCGGACGACGCCCCCGCGGAGCCGGTGCCGGGCGACCCGGTGACCGCGGCGGCGCTGACCGCGGCCACGTGGCTGTCGGTCGCGCGCGTCCTCCTCGTGAGCCAGCGGTCCGCGCTGCTCGAGCGGGGGGACGCCGCGAATTCGGCCGCGCTCATCGGCTCGCTGATCGACGGGCTGCTCGTCCAGCTGGAGCAGGGGCTCGGCCCGCTGCAGGGGCGCCCGGCCGCGGTCACGGGCTGGCCGGGCGACGTCCGCCGCGCCGGCTGACCGCTCCGGTCAGACCCGGGCGGCCTCGGAGGACGATTCCACGACCGGCATGAGGACGTCATCGACGACCCGCTGCACCTGCTCCTCGGTCATCGCGCCGTCCCCGGCCGCCGTGTAGCGCTGCCACCAGAAGGCCTCGAGCACCGAGCCCAGCAGCGCGAGCCGGCGGCTGTCGATCGGCTCGCCGCGGGCGGCCGAGCGCGCGCCCAGCTCCTGGACGGCGGCGGCCAGCGGCTGCACCAGCGCCTGGTCCAGGCCGGCGCGCAGGTCCTCGTCGTGCCGCGCGGCGCCGACCAGGCTGGCCGCGGCGCGCTCCTCGCGGCTCAGCGGGGCACCCCAGGGGGCGACCAGTGCGAGCAGGTCACCGCGCAGTGAGCCGGCGTCCTCCGGCAGGTCGACCAGCGTGAACCGGCCGACCGCGTGCCGGGCGAGCGCCGCCATCGTCGGCCACCGGCGGTAGATGCCGGCCTTCCCGGCGCGGGCGCGGGCGGCGATCCGGTCGCTGTTGAGCCGGCCCCAGCCCTCCTCGGCCAGGATGTCGACAGCGACGGCGACCAGCTGCTCGGAGAGCTCCGCGCTGAGCGGGCGCCCCGGCGTGCCGCTCACGCCCGGCTCCCGACACGTTCGGTCGTGCTCACCGGGTCATCCTGGCCCCAAAGATGTAGTGACCACAATGACCGCGCGCAACGGGTCGCCCGGACGTGACGGAACCGGAACAGGGACGTCCTCGTCGCTCAGGCGCCGGCGGCGCTCTCGACGTGCACCTGCAGGCTGCCGCCGTCCTCGCTGAGCCAGCCCTTGTCCCGGGCGACGGCGACCATCCCCTGCCACCGCTCGGGCCAGTCCGGCGCGCTGCTCTGCGGCTGCGCGGCCTCCCGCAGCGCCTCGATGTCGAGGAACCCGGTCTCCGAGTCGGGCAGCCGCCCGAGCCCGGCGTCCCGCAGGGACTGGTCGGCCTCCTCGTCGGTGACCGCGCCCAGGGCCAGGTGCAGCCGCGTCAGGTCGTCGACGTCCACGACCTTCACCTGCGGCCGCTCGTCCGTTCCGCCCACCACCTCGACGATCACCAGCGACCTCCTCGTCGTCCTCGTGGTGCTTTAGCCCGAAAAAGTCCGCTCACACGTGCCAGGGGAAGCGGCTGAAGTCCGGATCGCGCTTCTCGAGGAAGGCGTCGCGGCCCTCGACCGCCTCCTCGGCCATGTAGGCCAGCCGGGTGGTCTCCCCGGCGAACAGCTGCTGCCCGACCAGGCCGTCGTCGATCAGGTTGAACGAGTACTTGAGCATCCGCTGAGCGGTCGGGCTCTTGGCCACGATCCGGCGGCCCCAGTCCAGCGCGGTGCGCTCGAGCTCGGCGTGCGGCACCACCTTGTTGACCATGCCCATGCGGTGCGCGTCGTCGGCGGTGTACTCGTCGCCGAGGAAGAAGATCTCGCGGGCGAACTTCTGGCCGACCTGGCGGGCGAGGTAGGCCGAGCCGAAGCCGCCGTCGAAGCTGCCGACGTCGGCGTCGGTCTGCTTGAACCGGGCGTGCTCGGCGCTGGCCAGGGTCAGGTCGGAGACGACGTGCAGGCTGTGCCCGCCGCCGGCCGCCCAGCCGGGGACGACGCAGATGACGACCTTCGGCATGAACCGGATCAGCCGCTGTGCCTCGAGCACGTGCAGCCGGCCCGCGCTGCGCCCCTTGTCGTGCTCGTAGCCGTACCGGCCGCGCACCCGCTGGTCGCCGCCGGAGCAGAAGGCCCAGCCGCCGTCCTTGGACGACGGCCCGTTGCCGGTGAGGATCACGCAGCCGACGTCGGTGGACAGCCGCGCGTGGTCCAGGGCGGTGATCAGCTCGTCGACGGTCTGGGGTCGGAAGGCGTTGCGGACGTCGGGCCGGTCGAAGGCGATGCGGACGACGCCGGCGTCCACGGCGCGGTGGTAGGTCAGGTCGGCGAAGTCGAAGCCCTCCACCGGGCGCCACGCCGCGCTGTCGAAGATCTCGGAGACGTCGTCGCGGGCGCTCATGCCTTGCGAACCTAGTGCGGCCGTTCTCCCGCCCGATCAGGGGACGAGTCCGCCGGCCCCACCGACCACGCCGCCGACCCCGCCGCCGACCGCGCCGGTCGCACCGCTCACCGCACCGGCCGCGCCGCCGACCACGTCGCCCGCGGTGTCGCCGACGCCGTCCAGGACCTCGCCGACGGTGCCGCACAGGCAGTCGTCGTCCCCGCCGCCGGTCGACTCGCCCCCGCCGGTCGAGCCGCCGCCTCCCGTCGAGCCGCCGCCTCCGGTCGAGCCGCCGCCTCCGGTCGATCCGCCGCCTCCGGTGGAGCCACCTCCACCGGTCGAGCCGCCGCCGGAGGAAACGTCCCCCGTGGATCCGCCCCCGGTCGAGCCGCCCGACGTCGACCCACCCCCGGGACCGGCGGGCATTCCGCCCGACACCACGCCACCGGCTGAACCGCCCGAGCCGCCGGCGCCGCCGCCGGTCACCGAACCGCCGCCGCCGCCGCCGGTCACGGAACCACCGGCACCGCCGCCCGGGGCGCCGCCGACGACGAGCTCACCGGCGGGCGCGGCACCGCTGCCGGCCGCCGTGCCGCCGTCCGCGGCGGCCGCCCCACCCCCGGCGGCCGGGCGCGAGGCGGACTCGGTCGCGATCCCCGGCCGGCCGGGAGCCGAGGTGCTGCTCGCACCGCCGCCGGTATCAGCGCCGTCGTCCCCGCCGGAACCGTCGCCGAACACGCCCGAGCTGCCGCCGTCCGAGCCGGGCGGGCCCGAGACGAGCAGCGCGATCGGGGCGGCGACGAGGAGGAAGCCGCACGCGAAGGAGATCAGCAGGAAGGCGCGGGCCCGGCCGCGGCTGCGCAGGGCGTGCCGGGCGTGGCCGAGGCCGGAGCGCCCGGTGGACGCGGTGCCCGCAGCGCGGTGGCGTGGGCTGGACAGGACCGGCTCCTTCGGTCGGGCACGAGCTGGGGCCGACGGCTCATCCCCCGTCGCAGGCAGTGACAAACGGAACTCGGCGTGTCCAGGGTCAGAAGGCGGCGCCGGCGTCGCGCAGCAGGTCCTCCAGGCGGCTCAGCGACGCTGCCAGGCCGGGGTGCAGCGGCACCTCGTCGAGCCGGCGCAGCGCGATCCAGGCCACCCCGTTGCTCTCGCCGTCCAGCCGCAGGTCGGCCGGCTCGATCGAGCGGGCCGGCTGGGCGAGCACCGTCGTGTAGGACCAGCCGCCGTGGTCGTCGACCGACACCGGCCCGAGGACGACGTCGTCCGGCAGCAGCCCGAGCTCCTCGCGGGCCTCGCGCAGCGCGCCGCTCTGCGGCGACTCGTTCGCGTGCAGCGCCCCGCCCGGTGTGCCCCAGGTGTCGCCGTGGTGCGACCACGTCGCGCGGTGCTGCAGCAGCACCTCGGCACCGTCCGCGCCCGCGCGGTGCAGGAACAGCCCGGCGGCGCCGGCCCGGCCCCAGTGCCGGTGCCCGAGCGCGCACGTCGTCCAGCCGTCGGTGGAGGTGAACACGCAGCCAGTGAACCCGCCCGGCGCAACCCTCGGTCCGACATGCTCCGGCGATGCCAGGTTCGCACCCGGACGACGCGCCGCACCTCGGGCGCATCCTGCAGGTCCTCGCTCCGGTCGTGACGGCGCTCTTCGGCCCGGACGAGGTCGCGGACGTCCGGCTGACCCGTCAGCGGGACAGGTCGGGCGACGGAGCGAGGGAGATCGTTCTGGCCGTGACGGTTCGGGACGAGGAGTCCCGGCACCACGTGTGGCGGAACGGACAGGTGGACGAGTCCGTCGAGGACCTGCAGAACCGCATCGCCGGGGAACTCCAGGACTTCATCGCCGAGTCGCGATTCGCCTGGGGCGAGCTCCGTCCCTGGCCGCCGCACTGATCGGCCCCTCGGTGCGGCACGCTCGTGCGCTGCATGCCACTGGTACGCAGCGCGCGAGCGTCCGCGGGGGATGCAGGTCGCCGGCCGAGCGTCATCCCGGGTTGCGAGGATCGGGGCGTGAGCACCGTCCAGCTGCGCCGCTACCGGATGGAGCCCGGGCGGCTGCCCGCGTTCCTCGACTGGTTCCCCACGCTGATCCCCACCCGTGAGCAGTTCGGCTTCCGGCTGCTGTTCGCCTACGCCGACCACGAGAACGAGACGTTCACCTGGGCCGTCGAGCACGACGGCGACGCCACCGCGTTCACCGCCGCCGAGCAGGCCTACAACGGGTCGGCCGAGCGGGCGCAGGTCTTCGAGACGTTCCCCGCCGGTATCGCGGCCACGGAGATCGGCCTCGTCGAGGACGTCCTGCGCCGCTGAGAAGGTTCGGCGGCGGGCTGGCAGGATCGCGGGCATGACGACGACGACGACGTTGGCGGAGCTGCCCGGCCTGGTGGGCCAGGAGCTGGGGACGAGCGACTGGTACGAGATCTCGCAGGACGCGGTCAACAAGTTCGCCGACGCGACCGGTGACCACCAGTGGATCCACGTCGACGTCGAGCGGGCCAAGGCCGAGAGCCCGTTCGGCGGCCCGATCGCGCACGGGTTCATGACCCTCTCGCTGCTGGTTCCCCTGGCCTCGGGGACGTACCGGATCACCGACGCGAAGATGGGCGTGAACTACGGGCTGAACAAGGTGCGCTTCCCGGCGCCGGTGCCGGTCGGCTCGAAGGTCCGCGCGCGGGTCGTGCTGCAGGAGTCCAAGGAGATCCAGGGCGGCCTGCAGAACACCTTCGCCATCACCGTCGAGCGCGAGGGCGGCGACAAGCCGGTCTGCATCGCCGAGTGGGTCACCCTGGCCTACGGGGGCTGACGCCGACCGTGCGGATCGCCGTCTTCACCGGGTCCCAGGCCGGCCCGCCCGGGCACCGGGACGCCGTGGCCGCCTTCGGCGCCGGACTGGCCCGCGCGGGCGTGGGCGTCGTCTACGGCGGGGGGCACGTCGGCCTGATGGGCGTCGTCGCCGACGCCGCGCTCGCGGCCGGCGGCGAGGTCGTGGGCGTCATCCCGCAGCACCTCGTGGACGACGAACTGGCCCATCCCGGCCTGCCGCGGCTCGAGGTCGTGACCTCGATGCACGAGCGCAAGGCCCGCATGGCCGAGCTCGCCGACGCCTTCGTGGCGCTGCCCGGGGCCGCGGGCACCCTCGAGGAGCTGTTCGAGGCCTGGACCTGGGGCATGCTCGGGCTGCACGCGAAGCCGACCGCGCTGCTCGACGTCGACGGGTTCTGGCAGCCGCTGCTCGCCCAGCTGCGGCGCATGGTCGACGACGGCTACCTCGACGCCCGGCGGCTCGACGCGCTGGGCGTGGTCACCGACGCCGACGGGCTGCTGGCCTTCATCGACGGCTACGAGCACCCCGCCCGCAAGTGGACGGCCAGCCCTCCACCGGCGGCCTGACGGGGTTTCGCGCGATCAACCACGCGCGGTTGATCGCGCGAAACCCCTATGGGGGCTGCGGTAACGGTGGCGCAACGCCGGGCTGGTGCACTGGGCCGATGCTCGCGCCGCTGGTCCGGGAGACCCGGGTCGTGCACGGGCACCGGCGGGCGTTCGTGCTCGCCGGCGAGGGGCCGCCGCTGCTCCTGCTGCACGGCATCGGCAACAGCGCGCAGACCTGGGCCGGCGTCCTCGACCGGCTCGCGGCGCACCACACCGTGCTCGCTCCCGACCTGCTCGGCCACGGGGCCTCGGACAAGCCACGGGGCGACTACTCCATCGCCGGCTACGCCAACGGCATGCGCGACCTGCTCAGCGTGCTCGACCTCGAGCAGGTCACCGTGGTCGGGCACTCGCTGGGCGGCGGCATCGCCCTGCAGTTCGCCTACCAGTTCCCGGAGCGCTGCCAGCGGCTCGTGCTCGTCGGCAGCGGTGGGCTGGGCCCCGAGCTGTCCGCCGGGCTGCGCCTGGCCACGCTGCCGGGCGCCGAGGCGGTCCTCACCGCGCTGACCGGGGTGTCGGGCGGGCTGCGCGCGGGGCTGGGCCTGGTCCAGGCGTTCGGCCGGGCGCTCGGCTGGCGGCAGGTGCACGACCTCGCCGAGGCCGGCGACGCGCTGCTCGCGCTCCGGGACGTCGAGGCGCGGCGGGCGTTCCTGCGGACCCTGCGCGGGGTCGTCGACGCGCACGGGCAGGCGGTCACCGCGCTGGACCGGATCTACCTGGCCGACGCCGTCCCCATGCTCGTGGTGTGGGGCAGCCGCGACCCGATCGTCCCCGCCGCGCACGCCGAGACGGTGCGCGCGCTGGTCCCCAACGCCCGGGTGGAGGTGTTCGAGGGCGCCGGGCACTGGCCGCACCTCGACGAGCCCGACCGCTTCTGCGAGGTGCTGCTCGACTTCGTCGCGACGACCACGCCGGCCCGGCACGACCGGGACACCTGGCGGGCGCTGCTCGCGCACGGCCGGGACGGCGTACCCGGGTGGACGGCGTCCTGACCGCCTAGCGTTCGCGGCGTGGAGCGCTGGGACGTCGTCGTCGTGGGCGGCGGTCCGGCCGGTGCGGCGGCCGCGCTGGCCGCTGTCCGCACCGGCGCGCGGGTGCTCGTGCTCGACCGCGCCGACTTCCCGCGCGACAAGGTCTGCGGCGACGCCGTGGCGGCCGAGGCGTTCGACGTCCTGGCCGGGCTCGGCGTCGCGACGGAGCCGCTCGTCGCCGGCTTCCCGCCCGTGCCGCGGCTGGCGCTGCGCTCCCCCGGCGGCGCCACCGTCGACCGCGCGACGGGTCGCCCGTCGTACGTCGTCCCCCGCGAGGTGCTCGACGCCCGGCTGCTCGCGGCCGCGCGGTCGGCGGGGGCGGAGGTCCGCCGGCGGCTGGTCCGCCGCGTCGAGCCGCGGGACGACCGGGTCGTCGTGGACGGCGACCTCCGCGCCGGCGTCGTCGTCGGGGCGGACGGCGCGGAGTCCGTCGTCCGGCGGGCGCTGGGCCTGAGGGCGAACCGGCCGGACCGGATGGCGGTCGCGATCCGCGGCTACGCGCCCACCGGGGACGGCGGCGCGCTGACCCTGCTCACCACCGCCCAGCGGTGGCCGGCCTACGCGTGGTCGTTCCCGGTCGGCGACGGGCGGGCCAATGTCGGCTACGGCGAGCTCGTGTCGGGCGGGGCGACGCGGCAGGGGCTGCTCGACGGCCTGCACCGGCTGCTGCCGGACGCCGCACCGCTGCGGCTGCGCGCCCACCGGCTGCCGCTGTCCACCGGCCGGCCCCGGCAGCCCGACGGGCGGGTGCTGCTGGCCGGCGATGCGGCGAGCCTGATCAACCCGCTGACCGGCGAGGGGATCTTCTACGCCGTCCTCTCCGGGGCCCTCGCCGGGGAGGCGGCGGCGCACGGGGCCGACGCCGGCCGGGTCCTGCGCGCCGCGCTGCGACGGCGGCTGGGCGTGCACCTGCGCTCGTCGTCCACCGCCTCCCGGCTGTCGGCCTGGCCGCGGCTGATGGACGCCGCGTTTCGCGCCGCCGGCGCCGACCAGCGGGTGTTCGACGACGTCGTCGCCCTCGGCGTGGCCGACGGCCGGCTCACCGCGCGCACGCTGGCGGCCGCGGTCCGGCACCTGCCGTAGCCAGTCTTCGGCTCCCGGACGGCACGGTTCTCGCCTGCGGTCACCGTCCCGTCACCTTGCGCGCTGAGCCTGACGGCGTGACCGCTGTGCTGACCGCCCTGAGCGGCGCCCGCTACCGCACCCGGCTCGCCACCTCGGCCGCCGACGTCGAGGCCGCCCAGCGGCTGCGCCACCGCGTGTTCGCCGAGGAGTGCGGTGCGCTGCCGGCCCCCACGACCGCCGCGCTCGACGTCGACGAGTGGGACGACGTCTGCGACCAACTGCTCATCACCGAGGAGCCGACCGGCGAGGTGGTCGGCACCTACCGGCTGCTGCCGCCGGAGCGGGCGCGGGCGCTCGGGCGGACCTACGGCGACGGCGAGTTCGACCTCTCCCGCCACGCCGCCCTGCGCCCCACCACCGCCGAGGCCGGCCGCAGCTGCGTGCACCCCGGCCACCGCACCGGCGCTGTCATCGCCCGGCTGTGGGGCGGCAGCGCGCGCTACGTCCTCGACCGGGGGCTCACCCACCTGGCCGGCTGCACGTCGGTGCCGCTGGCCGACGGCGGGGTCACCGCGGCGGCCGTGTGGGACGTCGTCCGCACCCGGCACCTCGCGCCCGCGGCCCTGCGCGTGGTGCCGCACGTGCCCTTCGACGTCGAGGCCCCGGCCCGGCCGGGCCGCGTCGTCCTGCCGCCGCTGGTGCGCGGCTACCTCTCGCTCGGCGCGCGGGTGTGCGGCCGGCCGGCGCACGACCCGCTGTTCGGCACCGCGGACTTCTACACCCTGCTCTCGGTCGCCGACGTCGATCCCCGGGTGCTGCGCCGCCTGGCCGAGGACGAGCGGTGAGCGTCTGGCTGCCGGTCAGCGACTGCCGGCCGGCCTGCGCGGGCGATCCCGGTCCGCTGGTCGACGACGCCACCCGGCGGTCCCGGGGATGGCGCCTGGCCGCCGCCGTGCTGGCCGCGGCCGTGCGCACCGGCCTGCGGCCCACGCGGCGGGCGCTGGTGTGCAGCGCCGCGGGCGTGCTGACCGCGCTCGGCGTCCGCGTCGAGGTGCACTCCCCGGCCGTCGCCTGGCCGCGCCCGGGCTCCGGGCGGCTCGTCGTCAGCAACCACGTCGGCTGGCTCGACGACCTCGCGCTGCTCACCGTCGTCCCCGGTGCTCCGGTGGCCAAGGCCGAGGTCGCCGGCTGGCCGCTCGTCGGCGGGGTGCTGGCCCGCGCGGGCGGCGTCCTCGTCGACCGCGGCCGGATCCGCGCGCTGCCCGGCACGGTGCGGGAGGTGTCGGACCGGCTGCGGGCCGGCGGCACGGTCCTCGCCCACCCCAAGGGGACGACGTCCTGCGGCGTGCGGCTCGGCCGCTTCCGGCCGGCGCTGTTCCAGGCCGCCGTCGACACCGGCGCCGCGGTGTGCCCGGTGGCGATCCGCTACCGCACGGAGCCCGGCGGGGAGCCGACCGCCGTCGCCGGCTACCTGGCCGACGACCCGCTGTGGCGCAGCCTGCGCCGGGTGATCGCGGCCCGCGGGCTCGTCGTCGAGGTGCACCTGCTGCCGCCGCTGGCGCCGGGGGCCGCCGACCGCCGCACGCTGGCCGCGCTGGCCGAGTACGCGGTCGCCGCGGTGACCGAGGCGCGTCCCCCGGTCGTGGCGGCGCACCCGCGGCCGGTGCGGCCCGCGCCTCCCCGACCGGATGTTCGACCGGTGCACAACCGCCGTTCACCTCGCCGTCCTACCCTTTCGCGGCGCCGCCGGCCTGTCGGATGAGTCGTGCCTGCCGGACGATGAGCACGGGCGACGTCCGTGAGAGGAGCCGGCCGTGACCGTTCAGTACCCCCGCTTCCACGCCGAAGAGGGTCAGCCCGGCGAGCTGATCGACCTGACGAAGTGGCGGCTCAACGCACTGCCCGACGAGGACTCCGACGAGGACTGGGACGACGACCGGGAGCTGTACGGGCCGGACGGACGGCGGGTCGAGACCTGGCGCGAGGGCTATCCGTACGACGAGCGGATGCAGCGCCGCGAGTACGAGGTGGCCAAGCGGAAGCTGCAGATCGAGCTGCTGAAGCTGCAGGGCTGGGTCAAGGACACCGGCCAGAAGCTCGTCATCGTCTTCGAGGGCCGCGACGCCGCCGGCAAGGGCGGCACGATCAAGCGCTTCACCGAGCACCTCAACCCGCGCGGCGCCAAGGTCGTCGCGCTGGACAAGCCGTCGGAGCGCGAGCAGACCCAGTGGTACTTCCAGCGCTACGTGCAGCACCTGCCGGCCGCCGGCGAGATCGTGCTGTTCGACCGGTCCTGGTACAACCGCGCCGGCGTGGAGCGGGTCATGGGCTACTGCACCGACGAGGAGTACCAGCGCTTCCTGCGCCAGGCGCCGCTGTTCGAGCGGATGCTCGTGCGCAGCGATCTCCTGCTCGTCAAGCTGTGGTTCTCGGTCTCCCGCGGGGAGCAGATCAGCCGGTTCATCGTGCGGCAGATCGACCCGGTGCGGCAGTGGAAGCTCTCCCCCACCGATCTGGCGTCGCTGGACAAGTGGGACGCCTACACCGAGGCCAAGGAGGCCATGTTCCTGCACACCGACACCTCCGACGCGCCGTGGACGGTGATCAAGAGCAACGACAAGAAGCGGGCGCGGCTGGAGGCCATGCGGCACGTGCTCACCCGCATCGACTACGACGACAAGGACGCCGGCGCCATCGGCACGCCCGACCCGCTCATCGTCGGCTCGGCCGCCGACGTCCTGGACGACGAGTCGGCGGTCCCCCTCGCCAGCTCCTGACCAGCGGCGATCACCGCCCAGCGGCCAGGTTCGGGCGCTACCGTCGGCGGGGCCTACCCCGGGGAGGGTCCCGTGCTCGGATTCCTGGTCCTGCTGCTCGTCGTCTGGCTCGTCCTGATCGTCGTCGGGGCAGTGGTCAAGGGGTTGTTCTGGCTGGCCGTCGTGGGCCTGCTGCTGTTCCTCGCCACCTCCGCGCTGGGGTGGACCCGCCGGCGCACCTGACGCGGACGAACCCCTGGCGGGCACGGCCCGCCGTGGCCATCCTGTGCCGTCGGCGCGCGAGGGTCGCCGCCGCGGAAAGGGTTGAGCGCACCGAGCAGTGGGGGAACGACCCGAACACGCTGTGGTTCGGCGAGAGCAAGGGCGGGGCCACCGGCGCGGCCGGCGTGGCCAAGGCCCGCTACCGCATCACCCAGGACCGCGTCTGGATCGAGAGCGGGCTGCTCGGCACCCGCACCGAGAGCGTGCCGCTGTGGGCGGTCCGCGACATGGACGTCCGGCAGGCGGTGTGGCAGCGCGGCAAGGACGTCGGCGACGTCGTCCTCGGCCTCGACGACCCCGCGTACGGCGTCCACCAGGACACCTTCAGCCTCACCGGCACGCCGGAGCACGGGACGACGAGCGGGCAGGTGGTCCTCGACAGCATCCAGAGCCCGTACTCCGTCGTCGACCTGCTCACGCCGCTGGTCAGCGAGGCGCGGCACAGGAAGACGATCGAGCGTCAGTCGCAGTACGTGCACATGCAGACCCCCGGCGTCCCCCACGGGATGCCGGCGGCGCCGCCCGCACCGGCGCCGCAGGTGGACCTCGTCGAGCAGCTGCGCAGGCTCGGCGAGCTGCGCGACACCGGCATCCTCACCGAGGAGGAGTTCGCCGCCCAGAAGGCGAAGATCCTCGACTCCTGACCGGGGTCAGCGCCGCAGCGCGGTCACCAGGCAGCCCGCACCCGACTCGGACGCCTCGACGGCGAAGCCGAGCTGCAGGAGGACCTCGGTGACGGCGGCGTTCATCGCCAGCGCGACCGCGGCGTCGGCGTACGCCCCGCGCGAGTGCTGCACGCTCATCCGGTCGTGCGCGTGCCAGCCGACCAGGACGCCGCCGCGCGCGAGCTCGGGGGTGAGGCAGACGCCGCCGGCGGTGCCGCCGGGGGCGGGCGTGCGCTGCGCGCAGTCGTGCAACGGCAGCCCGGCCTCGACCAGCGCCGCGGCCACCTCCACGACGAGGGTGGTCAGCGGGTCGGTGTCGGTGAGCAGCTCGTCCCAGTCGTCGGCCAGCCGGTCCAGCTGCTCGCCGAGGTCGCCGAGCCACGCCAGCTCCTCGGCCGTGGGCCGCAGGATCAGTCCGCCGTCGGCACGGAGCGCGCCGTGCGCCGCGGCGGCCGGGATGCCGCCGGCGAAGGCGGCCCAGTCGGCGTCCAGCCGGTCGGGGAAGGGACCGGCGACGACCTGCAGGCCCGCGCCGTCCTCGGCGTCCTGGACCAGCCACCACCCGGTGCCGGACGGGCCGCCCGCCGGCGGGGCGACCGGCCGGACCGCCACGCCGACGGCCTCGCGCCGGGTCTCGGCGCCGGGGGCGTCGGTGGGCGCGGTCGCGGCCCGGCTGCCCGCCGGGTGGGCACTCGCCCCGCGGGCGGCGGACCGCGGCTGCCGCGGCACCCGGTTGCGCTCGAACTCGTAGCGGGCGGTCGAGCTCGCGCCCAGGGCGACGACGACGCAGATCAGTGCGAGGAAGCCCAACGCAGCCACCGCAGGCCACATCAGCGCCACACCAACGCTCACGCGGGGTCTCCTCACACACGTCCTGGCCGCGACGGGGGAAGGTGTCGCGGACAGCCGGGAAAGTTACGGCTCGCCCGGCCGCGACACGCCCGTTCGCGCAGGTCGGAGCCGCCCCCGTCACCGATTCGTTGCGCCCGGCCCGCCGGGCGGCCGGTGACCCGCCGCACGGGGCACCGCCTTGTCGACAAGCTGCGGTTTTCCCCGCGTGCGGAGCCCGGAAGGCCGGTCGGTCATCCCGACGGAAGACATCGGGGACGGCGTGTCGGCGGCCCGGGCGATCGTGCGCCGGTCCGGATCGGTGTTCCGCCCGCGCTCAGCCGACGACCTGGGGGCTGCAGCCGCCTTCCACGGCGTCCTCACCGACCACGAAGCCGATGCGCCCGCCGGACTGGACGTCCCACGTCGCCTGGGTGGCCGTGTGGGAGACCAGCGCCGCAGCCTCGGGGCTGTCGTAGAAGCTGAACAGCCCGCCCACGTGGGTGCCGCACAGGCGCCCCTCGGGTCCCACCTGCAGGTACCGGTAGTCCGGGCCGAGCGTGTTGACCTCGACGACGCCGGGCTCGGGCTCCATCTGGAAGAGCCCGCCCTGCGCGCAGTCCTTGGCCTGGATCTTCATGTCCTGCCGCGCACCGGCCCGCTCCAGCACCACGCCCTCGTTGCTGAGCTCGAGGCTCAGGGGGCCGTCGAGGACGTCGCCGTGCTGCGGCAGCTTGCTGGTGAAGACCACGCTGGGGGCGTGGATCGTGACCTTCTGGTTGCCGGTGAACGACCGGCCGCCCGCCGTCACCGTGTAGCCCTCGCAGGTGCCGGCCTTCGATGCCTGTGCGGTGCCGCCGGTGAGGACGAGGACCCCCAGCAGCAGGGTCGTGGCGGCGCCTCCGATCAGCCAGCGGCGAGTCCTCGAGGTTCTGGACATTCGGCCTCCTGCGCGGAGCCACGGGGACCCCGATGGCGCTCGATGGAACAGCGGACGCCGGAGCCTTCCTCCGGCGCCGCCGGGGACACGTGCCCGATCGGCCGAGGACTTCGAGGTCGCGGCGGTACCGGACGGCCACCCCTCCCGCGCTCCGGACCGGTTGATCAGGGCTAGCGTCACGTCCGACCCCGATGGGCGTGGGCAGAGCCCGCAAGGGACAGAGGTCTCTCAGCTCAGGGAGTGCGTGCGACGCCCGGCGGGGCTCGCGACCCGGGACGGACCGGCAGCTCGTGGGTTCCCGGCCGAGCAGCGGCCGGCGTCCGCCTCGACGGCAGGTCGAAACACACACACGTCCCTGCCACAGCGTGCCGAGTCCGTGTTCGAGCTCGGAGGAGACCATGGCCCAGGACGTCGACGTCGGGGCACCTCGCAGCGTCGTGCTCGTGGACGGCCGTCGCGCGTCCGAGCGGAAGGACCAGCCGACGCGGCGGGTCCTCGCGCGGATGGCGGTCGGCACCGTGGTCACGTTGGCCACCGTGGTCGTCGGCGGATACCTCGCCAGCGTCCGGCTGGCCGAGCGGGAGGTCCTCGCGAACGTCCGCACGCTGAACGAGGCGGTCGCCCACACCCTCGTCGAGCCGACCGGCGACCGCCTTCGAGACGGCGATCCGGTCGCGCTGGCCGCGCTCGACGGCGCGGTCCGCGGGCACCTGCTCCCCGACACCCCCGTGGACCGGGTCAAGCTGTGGGCCGCCGACGGCCGGATCATCTACAGCGACCAGCAGGCGATGATCGGGCGGGTCTATCCCCTGGAGGACGGCCAGCTGGAGGTCCTGCGCTCGGGCGGGTCCAGCACCGACGTCAGCGACCTGAGCGCTCATGAGAACGAGTACGAGCGCGCCGACGGCGAGACGCGGCTGTTCGAGGTCTACACCGGCGTCCCGACCGACAGCGGCGCGAGCGTGCTGTTCGAGGTCTACGTCCAGTACGACGTCCTCGAGCACCGCCAGGACGCGATCCTGGCGTCCTTCTCGGGCATCGGCCTCGTGGGCCTCGCCGTCCTGGCGGTCTCCCAGCTGTGGCTGGCGACCACCAACCTCCGCTGGTTGCAGCGCCAGCGCACCCGGCTGGCCAGGCGCAGCGCCGAGATCGTCGAGGATCAGCGGCGGCGCGTCGCCCGCGAGCTGCACGACGGCGTCGTGCAGGACCTCATCGGCGCCGCCTACCTGGTCAACGGCGGCGCGGCGCCGCTTCGAGCGGCGGGCCGGAACGAGAGCGCCGACGCCCTGCACGACGCCGAGGCGACGATCCGCACCAGCATCCGCAGCCTGCGCTCGCTGCTCATCGACCTGTACCCGGCCAATCTGCGGACCGCCGGGCTGCGAGCGGCGCTCTTCGATCTGATCGCCCCCATCCAGGCTCGCGGCATCGAGGTGCACCTCGACCTGCCGGAGATGCTCGACCTACCGGATCACCTGGAGGCGGCGCTCTACCGGGCAGCTCGCGAAGCGGTGCGCAACGCTGCGCACAGCGGCGGGGCGGGCACCATCCGGTTGACCCTCCGGGTGCACGCCGAGCGCGTGGAGCTGGTCGTGACCGACGACGGCGCCGGCTTCGACGCGAGCAGGCCTGCCGCGGAAGGTCACCTCGGGTTGCGCACCCTGGCCGACGAGACCGAGGTGCTCGCCGGGGTGCTCGAGTTGACCTCGGCGCCCGGACGGGGGACGACGCTCAGGCTGGTGCTGCCTCGATGATCCGGGTGCTGGTCGTCGACGACCACCGGGTCGTGCTCGCGGGACTGGGCGGGCTCATCGACGCGGCAGAGGACATGCACGTCGTCGGCCTTGCCCCTGACGGCGAGGTCGCGGCCGACCTCGTCCGGCGGGCGACACCGGACGTCGTCCTCATGGACCTCTCGATGCCGAACATGGACGGCATCACCGCCACGCGTCGCATCCTCGACATCGACCCGGACACCCAGGTCCTCGTGCTCACGTCCTTCTGGGACCGGACCCGCATCGTGGACGCCATCCAGGCCGGCGCCGTCGGCTACATGCTCAAGGACAGCGAGCCGGACGAGCTCCTCCGGGGTATTCGCGCGGCGGCCCAGGGTGGCTCGCCACTCGACCCACGGGTGGCCCGGGAGGTGCTCCGCAGTGCGGCCAGCGCCTCGCACCAGGCAGAGCTCACCGATCGGGAGCAGGCGGTCCTGCAGCTGGTCGCCCGTGGGCTGGCGAACAAGCAGATCGCCAAGCGCCTGGGTATCCGGGAAGGCACCGTCAAGTCCCATCTCTCCCGCGCCTTCCAGCGCATCGGCGTGACCGACCGGACGTCCGCGGCCCTCTGGGTCCGCGCCCACCTCCCGGACGGGCCGGGCTAGCAGGAGCGGATTAGGCCGATCGTGCACTGTCGGTGCGCACAGATCTCCCACAGGATCAGGCATCTGCGCGCGACAGCGCTCAGCGACATCTGCTGCCCGTCGGTCAGGAACGACCTCGAGGGCGTCCGCAGCGCCGGGGACAGGGCGACCGGCGCGCCCCGCACGGGAGTGAGCTGATGGACAACACCGACCACGACCGCGACAGCGTCCCCGCGAGCACGCCTCCCGGACCGGTTCGGGGAGGGCGGCTCGGCCGGCGGTCGGTGCTCGGACTCGCGGCAGCCGGAGCCGGGGCCGCTGCGCTGGGTGCCGTCACCGACGCCTGGGCCGGCCACGAGCCGCCTCAGCCGACGCCGGACCGGCCGCCGCCCTCGACGCTGTTCAGCGACGAGGAGACCCGGCTGGCGTTCCGCAACCACGGGATGCACTTCGAGTTCCTCGACCAGCCGATCACGCCGGTCGCGTCGCACTTCCAGCTGATCCACTTCGACGTCCCGCAGCTGTCCGCGGACGGCTACTCGTTCACCATCGGCGGCCGGGTCGCCAACCCCCGCACCGTGACGCTCGACGAGCTGAAGCAGCGACCGAACGTGCAGCAGCCGAGCATCATGGAGTGCGCGGGCAACGGCCGCTCGTTCGAGCACCCCCGGTCGGTCTACGTGCCCTGGTTCAGCGAGGCCCTCGGCGTCTTCGACTACACCGGCACCCCGCTGCGTCCCCTGCTCGAGGAGGCGGGCCTGCTCGAGGACGCCGTGGAGGTGGTCTTCACCGGGCACGACGAGGGCATCGACCTCGGGGTCCGGCACCACTTCGAGCGGGCGCTGCCCGTCGACGAGGCGCTCGCCGACGGCGTCATCCTGGCGTGGGACGCCAACGGGGGCCCGTTGCCGCCCGCGCACGGCTTCCCGCTGCGGCTGGTCGTGCCCACGTGGTACGGCATGCAGAGCGTCAAGTGGCTCAAGGCGATCACCGTCATCGACCACCCGTTCCAGGGCGTCCAGCAGAAGCAGGTCTACCGGCTGACCTTCAATTCCAGCGATGCCGGCCGCCCGGTGCAGAAGAAGTTCGTCCGTGCCGCGATCAAGCCCCCCGGGATCCCCGACCTGATCAGCCGCAAACGGTTCGTCGAGGCGGGTGAGATCGACCTGCGCGGGATGGCCTGGTCGGGCTACGGCCCGATCGAGAAGGTCGAGATCACCACCGACGACCGGCAGACCTTCAGCCCCGCGACCCTCGAGGAGCCGGTGTCCCCGCACGCCTGGACGCCGTGGCGCTTCACCTGGAACGCGACGCCCGGCGAGCACATCCTCGCCGCCCGAGCCACCGACGTCACCGGCAACACCCAGCCCCTCGAGGCCTTCTGGAACCTCCAGGGGATGGCCCAGAACGGCGTCGAGCGCATCGCCGTCTTCGTCTCCTGACCGCGCGCCCTGACCCTTGGAGGGGACATGTCCCGACGGTCAGCCCTTGCCCCGACCGCCCTGCGCACCATCCTCGTCGTCATCTCGGTCGCCGTCCTCGTGCTCGGCGGAGTCGTGCTGGGCCAGCGGCTGCTCCGCGGCGCCGAAGCCCGGGCGCCCGAGGCGCCGCTCGGGCCGGTGGGCCTCGGCTTCTCCACGTTCCTCGGTGGCCTCGAGTGGGACGAGGCCACCGACGTCGAGGTGGACGACGCCGGCAACCGGTACATGACGGGCTTCACCACGTCCCGCGACTTCCCCGAGGCGCGGGCCGAGGGTCCGGGCGGCATCGTGGACGCGTTCGTCGTCAAGATCTCCGCCGAGGGTGCCCTCGTGTGGAGCGTCGTCCTCGGCGGCCACGACCACGACGCCGCCTACGCGCTGGCGCTCGACGCGGACGGCAACGTCTACGTCACCGGCCGCACCGGGTCGACCGACTTCCCCACGGCGAACGCGTTCCAGCCCGAGCTCGCCGGCACGGCGTGCGCGGTGGGCCAGGCCGCGCCGCCGTGCCACGACGCGTTCGTCACCAAGTACGACCCGGACGGCGGCCTGGTCTACAGCACCCTCCTGGGCGGCACCCTCAACGAGGAGGGGATCGGCATCGCCGTCGACGACGCCGGCAGCGCGTACGTCTCGGGCAACACCGACTCCCTCGACCTGCCGACCGTCTCGGCGTTCCAGGAGAAGTTGGGCAGCCCGCCCTGCCCCGGCGACGTGCCCTGCGAGCTGGACGTCTTCGTCAGCAAGCTGAGCCCGGACGGCGGCGCGCTGGAGTACAGCACCTACCTCGGCGGGGAGGCCGGCGACACCAACGCCGGGATCGCCGTGGCCGACGACGGCAGCGCGTTCGTCACCGGCGGGACCCGGTCGACGAACTTCCCGGTCGAGGGCGGCGTGCAGGGCCAGATCAGCGGGACCGCGTGCGGGCCGCCTCCGGGCACGCCATGTCCCGACGCGTTCGTCACCAAGCTCTCGGCCGACGGCTCGACCGCGCAGTACAGCTCGTACCTCGGCGGCACGCAGCCCGATGCGGCCGGTGGGATCGCGGTGGACTCGACCGGCAGGGCCGTGGTCACCGGCAGCACCCAGTCGCCCGACTTCCCGACGGCGCGGCCCGCACAGCAGGCCCTGGCGAACGCCTCGTGCACCTCCGCGGAGCCGGAGGAGTTCTGCGACGACGGCTTCGTCACCCGCCTGTCCCCGGACGGCGGCAGCCTGGACTTCAGCACCTTCCTGGGCGGCGCGGCCGAGGACCAGGGCCTCGGGGTCGCCGTCGACGACGCCGGCAACATCGCCGTCGCCGGACGCACCGACTCCCGGGACTTCCCGACGCTGACCGCCGTCCAACCGGAGCTCGGCGGCTACATCGACGGCTTCGTCACCCTGCTCGCCGGGACGGACGGCGCGCTGGTCTGGAGCACCTTCCTCGGCGGCAGCGAGGCAGACCGGGCCAACGCCGTCACGATCGGCACCGGCACCGTCTCCGCCGTCGGCCGGACCCTCTCCCCGGACTTCCCGACCGCCGCGCCGATCCAGGCCGACCTGCGGGACGACGACTACGACACGTTCCTCGTGACCTACGGCTGACGCGCGACGGAGCGGGCCGGCGGCCGTGCACCGTTCATGATCGTTGTGCGCTCGGCCGGGCCGGAGCACGGGCGGAGGGCCGACTGAGTGCACAGCCTCGCGGGAATCAGGCACTGGAGCAGCACTGGGGACCGTCGCAGGTCTCGCTGAAGAAGGTCTCGCTGTCCGCCAGCACGGTGTAGACCTCCCAGCGCTCGCCACCGGGCGCGCCCTCGACCCAGAACTTGTCCTGCTTGGCGTAGCAGCAGGTGGTGCCGCGCTCCTCGACCGAGGCCAGGCCGTGCTCCGCCAGCCGCGTCTGCTCGGCGTCGACCTCGTCGACCGAGGCCACCTCCACGCCGAGGTGGTTGAGGGTGCCGCCCCGGCCCGGGTTCTCCAGCAGGACCAGCTTCAGCGGCGGGTTCGCGATGGCGAAGTTGGCGTAGCCGGGACGGCGCTTGGCCGGCTCGGTGCCGAACAGCGTGGCGTAGAACGCGGTGGCCGCCTCGACGTCGTCGACGTTGAGGGCGAGCTGGATGCGGGACATGCGACACCTCGCAGGGATTAGACGTTCATCTAACTCGGACGGCGGAGAGACTGCCGACCTCTTTGACGAATGTCAACAGGGTTGGCACCATGAGGGCATGCCGAAGGCCCTGCCTGTCATCGACACGACCGCGCCGATCTGCTGCGCCCCGGTCGCGGCCGCGCCGATGGACGCGGCCGCGGCGCTGGAGGTGGCGGTCCGGCTCAAGGCGCTCGGGGATCCCGTGCGGGTGCGGCTGATGTCGATGCTGCTCGCCGCCGACGAGGTGTGCACCTGCGACCTCGCGCCGGCCGTCGGGCTGACCGAGGCCACGGTGAGCCACCACCTGCAGGTGCTGCGCAAGGCCGGGCTGATCAGCGAGGGTGAGCGCCGCGGGATGAACGTCTACTACCGGGCCCGCCGCGACTCCCTCGGCGCGCTCTGCCGGGTGATCGACCCCGACTGCTGCTGATGGCGCTGCCCCTGCTGGTCCGTCAGGCCACCGCCGAGTTCCTCGGGTCAGCCGGACTGGTCACCGTCGTCATCGGTTCCGGCATCGCGGCGCAGCGCCTCTCCACCGATTCCGGCCTGCAACTGCTGGAGAACGCCCTGGTCACCGGCGCCGGGCTGGTCGCGCTGATCCTCGCCTTCGGCCCGGTCTCGGGCGGGCACTTCAACCCGGTGGTCACCCTGGCCGACCGGATCTTCGACGGGGTGAGCAACCGGCAGGTCGCCGCCTACCTGCCGGCGCAACTGGCCGGCGGCGTGCTCGGCGCGATCGCGGCCAACCTGATGTTCGACCTCCCGGCGGTAGGCGTCTCCACCCACGACCGGTTGGGCGGCGGGTTGTGGCTGTCCGAGGCACTGGCCACTTTCGGGCTGGTGGTGCTGATCTTCGGGCTGGTCCGCGCCGGCCGGGGCGCGCTGGCGCCGTTCGCGGTCGGCGCCTACATCACGGCCGCCTACTTCTGGTCGTCGTCCACCAGCTTCGCCAACCCGATGATCGACGTCGCCCGGATGCTGTCGGACACCTTCGCCGGCATCGCCCCGGCCTCGGTCCCGATGTTCGTGCTCATGCAGCTGCTCGGCGCCGCGGCCGGCGTCGCCGCCGTGGTGGTGCTCTACCCGCGCATCGCCGCGCGCGCCGACGCCGCCGTCGTCCCGCACGAGAACCCCACGACAGGAGAGGAACGATGAGCTCCACGCCCAGCGTGCTGTTCGCCTGCATCCACAACTCCGGTCGCTCCGTGGCCGCCCAGGTGCTCACCCGCCACTACGCCGGCGACGCCGTCGAGGTCCGCTCCGCCGGGTCCGAGCCCGGCGCCGGCGTCAACCCGGTCGTCGCCCAGGTGCTCGCCGAGCGCGGCCTGCCGGTCGCCGATCACATCCCGGCCAGGCTCGACGCCGACCTGGTCCGGGCCGCCGACGTCGTGATCACGATGGGTTGCGGGGAGACCTGCCCGGTCTTCCCGGGCACGCGCTACGAGGACTGGGCCGTCGACGACCCGGCGGGCCAGGACGCCGCCACGGTGCGGCGCATCGTGGACGACATCGACGCCCGTGTGCGGGCGCTGCTCGCCGAGCTGACCCCGATCCGGCCCTAGGGGGACCACACTCGACGGCACCGACGCGCAGGAGCACCGGTCATGTCCCCTTCCGCCCGGGACGGTCGCGAGACGCCGTCCGGCACGGCCGGGACGACGGACGTCGCCGCGCGTCCCCTCCTGGCCGGGATCGCCGCGAACCTGGCGGCCGGAACGCTGTTCGGCTGGAGCCTGGTGGCGCAGGACGCCGCGGCCGGCGCGGGCCTGTCCGCGCGGGGCGCCGCCGCCGTGTTCGCCTCGGCGATCGTCGTCTTCAGCGCGGTGCTGCTGGTGGTGGGACGCGTCCAGCAGCGGTACGGCCCCCGCCGCGTGCTCGCCATGGCCGCCGCGATCGGCGGCTCGGGACTGCTCCTCGCGGCGGCCGCGAGCGGGCCCCTCGCGCTGTGGGCCGGGATCGCGCTGCTCTTCGGCACCGCCAACGGGCTGGGCTACGGGGTGGCGGTCGGGCTCGCGGCGCGGACCCCGGAGCGACGCCGCGGCACCGCCACCGGTCTCGTCGTCGCCGCCTACGCCGCCGGCCCGGTGCTGCTCGGGTTCGTCGCGCCCGCCGCCCTGCGGGGCGTCGGCTGGCGGCCCTACCTGGTCGCCCTGGCGGTCGTCGTGGCCGTGCTGCTCGCCGTCGCCGCGCGCTACGCCCCGGCGGGCATCGATCGGCCTGCCGGGCGGGGAGCCCGGGCGGCCCGTCCCCCGCGCCGGCCGGTGGTCCTGCTGTGGCTCGTCTTCGCCGGCGGGACCGCCCCAGGGCTGGCGCTCTTCGCGCTCGCCGTCCCGCTGGCCGGCGATCGGCAGCTGGGTCCGCAGGCGGCCGCGCTCGCGGTGTCGGCCCTCGCGGCCGGCAACCTGACCGGGCGGCTGGTGGCCGGCTGGGCCTCCGACCGGATCGGGCGGCTGCCCGCGCTCACCGTCGCGCTGGCGACCGCCGCCGTGGCCGTGGGCGGCCTCGCCGGGCCCACGGCGCCCGCGGTCGTGCTCGCCGGGTTCCTCGGCACCGGCCTGGCGTACGGCGCGGTGTCCTCGCTGGTCCCCGCGGCGACCGCGGACCGGGTCGGTGCGGATGCCTTCTCCACCGCCTACGGCCGGGTCTTCACCGGGTGGGGCTGCGCGGGGCTGCTCGCTCCCCTGGCCGGCGCGGCCCTCCTCGGCCTCGCCGATCAGCACGCCGCGCTGCTGTGGCTGGCCGCGGCGCCCCTCCTCCCGGCGGCCCTGGCCGTGCTGGTGCTCGCGCGGCCGGAACCACCGTCGTAGGGCCGAGCGGAGGGCGTGGGATTCGAACCCACGATGGGTTTGACCCCATAGCGGTTTTCAAGACCGCCGCCATCGGCCACTAGGCGAGCCCTCCTGAGGGCTCCGAGGCTAGCCGGTGGCGGACGGCGTGCGAGGTGGCCGGTCGCCGTAGGGCGTGCCGACGACGGCACCGTCCTCCGGACGAGGCGGCACGTCGGCGAACAGGTCGACCAGCGCGTCCCAGCGGGTTCGCCGGTTCGCCGGGAACCGCTCCTCCGACCGGTGGCGACGCCGGGACCCCGGCGGGTACCAGCGGCGGGCCCACGGCGACTGCGGCCGGCCCAGCCGCAGCGCGCCGACGATCGCGACGACCGGCACGAACACGCCGACGACGCCGAGCACCACCCGGCCCTTGAGGATCGCGACCAGTCCGAAGACCAGGGTCACGGCCACCGCCAGGGCGAATGCCCCCTCCCCCGCCGCCGGGTCGGCGTCGAACGGGTTCGCGCCGACCAGCAGCAGACCCCCGACGACGAGGGCGACCAGGACGGCGTCGACCGAGCTGCGGCCCTCCCGGCTCCAGTAGACGTCCTGGAGGTGCAGCCACAGCGCGAACTCGTCGAGCGTCAGCGCCGCGCCCACCCCGAACAGCGCGGCCAGCACGTAGAGCCACGGCGGCCCGGGGCGGTAGGTCAGCTCGACCGTCCCGGTGCCGAGCACCAGGAAGATCCCGTACACCTCGTGGTGGATGTGCACGCCGCCGACGCTGGCGTTGCGGAACGGCCCCCGCCCGCTCCGGATCGCATGGGTGACCAGCCGGGTGACCAGGAAGGTGACGAGGAAGGCCCCGACCAGCCACGCCACGGCCGCACGGCGCCCGGTGAGGTCGGCGAACAGCTCCAGCTGGGCCACCGGCGTCACCTCCGCCCGTTCGCCCGATCGTCCTGCCGGTGTCAAGACGGGCTTGTCCCGGGACTCCCGACGGCGGCAGGGTCGGCGCACCCGAAGGGGAGGAGCCCGCCATGGACGGCGCCCTGGCGATCGATGCCCTCGTGGCGGTCACCGCGGTCGCCCTGGTGGCGCCGATCGTCGTCGGGCTCTTCCCCCGGATGCCGGTGCCGCAGGTGGTGCTCCTGCTGGCCGGCGGCATCCTCATCGGCCCGCAGGTGCTCGGCCTCAGCGATCCCGACTCGGTGCAGGTGCTCGCCGACGTCGGCCTCGGGTTCGTCTTCCTGCTGGCCGGCTACGAGGTCGACCTGCGGCTGTTCGGGGAGGACGCCGGACGGCGGGCGGTCGCCGCCTGGTTCGTCAGCCTGGGCCTGGCCCTGGGCGTGGTCGGGCTGCTCACGGGGGCCGGGCTGGTCCGCGCCTTCGTACCGGTCGCGCTCGGGCTGACCACCACCGCGCTCGGCACCCTGCTGCCGATCCTGCGCGAACGCGGGCTGCTGCGCGGCCCGCTCAGCCGCTACCTGCTCGCCGCGGGTGGCGTCGGCGAGCTGTTCCCGGTGCTGGCGATCGCCCTGTTCCTCGGCAGCCAGAACCGGTTCGTCGCGCTCGCCTCCCTCGCCGCCGTCGGGGTGCTGGCCCTGGTGCTCGACCTGGGCCGCCGGCTGGTGCGCCGCGGGGGGCGGCTGGCCACCGTGATCACGCGGGGTCAGAACGATACGGCGCAGATCACCCTGCGCGGGACGATCCTGCTGCTCATCGCCCTGATCGCGCTCACCGACGAGTTCCACCTCGACGCCGTGCTGGGCGCCTTCCTCGCCGGCGTGGTGCTGCGCCGCTGGGCGGGACCGGGCGCAACGGTGCTGGAGTCGAAGCTCGACGCGGTCGGCTACGGCTTCTTCATCCCGCTGTTCTTCGTCTACTCGGGGATGCGCCTGGACCTGGCCGCGATCGCCGAGGCGCCGCTGCGGCTGCTGCTGTTCTTCGCGCTGATGGTCGCGGTGCGCGGGCTGCCCGCGTTCGCCGTGTACCGCCGCGTCCTCCCGCTGCGGCAGCGCGCGCAGACCGCCCTGGTGACGGCGACGGCGCTGCCGGTGCTGGTCGCGCTGACCGAGATCGGCCTGCGCAACGGGACGATGCTGCCGGAGAACGCCGCCGCACTGGTCGGCGCCGGCGTCGTCACGGTGCTCACGCTGCCCGCGCTGGCGATCGCGATCGACCGCCCTCAGGTCCGCCGCTCGCCGGCGTCCGCCCCCACGAAGCCGGTGCGGTAGGCCCACACCACCGCCTGCGTGCGGTCCCGCACCCCCAGCTTGGCCAGGATGCTCTTGACGTGCGTCTTCACCGTCTCCGGCGACAGCCAGACCCGGCCGGCGATCTCGGCGTTCGACAGCCCCTCGGCCAGCGCCCGCAGGATGTCGGCCTCGCGGTCGGTCAGGTGGGTGGACAGCTGCAGCCGCTCGCGGTCGGGAGCGCGCCGGCCGGCGTAGGCGGTGAGCAGCCGCCGGGTCACCGCCGGCGCGACCAGCGCGTCGCCGGCGAAGACGGTCCGGATCCCGTCGATCAGCTGCTCGGGGGTGGCCCGCTTGAGCAGGAACCCGTCCGCGCCGGCCTCGAGGGCGTCGTCCACGACCTCGTCGAGGTCGAACGTCGTGAGCACGAGGACCCGCGGCCGGCGCGGCCAGGACACGATCTCCCGCGTCGCGGCGACGCCGTCCAGCCGCGGCATCCGGACGTCCATGAGGACGACGTCCGGCCGCGCCGTCCGCGCCAGCTCGACCGCTTCCCGCCCGTCGGCCGCCTCGCCGACCACGGTGAGGTCGGCCTCGGCGTCCAGCAGCGCGCGCAGGCCGCTGCGCACCAGGCGGTCGTCGTCGGCGAGCAGGACGCGGATCACGAGCTCACCCCCGCGCCCACGGGCAGCGTCGCGCGCACGCGGAAGCTGCCGCCGACCGGTCCGGCCTCGAGCTCCCCGCCCTCCAGCCGGGCCCGCTCCCGCATGTTGACCAGCCCCCGCCCGGGCACGAGGTCGACCGGCCGGTCGCACTCGTTGACCACCTCGAGCAGGACCTCGGGGCCGGCCTGCTCGATCTCGACGCGGATCGGCCCGCTGGAGGTGTGCCGGACGGCGTTGGTGAGCGCCTCCTGCACGATCCGGTAGACCGCGCGGGCGCTGCTGCCGGAGAGCTCCGCGCCGTCGGTCCGCAGCTCGACGGGCCGGCCGGTCGCCCGGATCCGTCCGGCCAGCTCCTCCAGGTCGGCGACCGTGGGCGCGAACGGTGCCGCCGAGGCCTTCCGCTCGTCGGGCTGCAGCACCCGCAGCAGCCGGTTGAGCTCGTCCAGGGCGCCGCGGCCGACGGTCTCGATGGACTGCAGCGCCTCGCGGGCGAACGCCGGGTTGTCGGCGAACACCCGCCGGCCCACCCCGGCCTGCAGGACCATCACGTTGACCGTGTGCCCCAGCGAGTCGTGCAGCTCCCGGGCCAGCCGGGCGCGCTCCTGCAGCAGCAGCCGCTCGGCCGCGGTGGCCCGCTGGCGCTCGTCGGCCGCCCGGCGCGCCTCCGCGGCCACGGCGCGGGTCCGGCGGCGGCTGAGCTCCCCGGCCACCATGGAGATGACGAAGCTCGTGACGATCTGGGGCAGCGCGGCGACCGGGTCGGCCCGGTCGAAGGCCACGTACCCGAGGACGCCGAGCCCGGCGAGCGCGGCGCCGGCGACCTGGAGCCGCCGTCCCCCCGCGGCGAAGCAGCTGAACAGCGCGATCCAGGCCGACCAGTCGAGGAAGCCGATCGGCGAGCCGACCGCCGCGGTGGCCGTCACCGCGAGGCTCGCCCCCGCCTGGGC
Organism: Geodermatophilus sp. SMS 5-13; assembly: GCF_059428245.1. NCBI lineage: Bacteria > Bacillati > Actinomycetota > Actinomycetes > Geodermatophilales > Geodermatophilaceae > Geodermatophilus > Geodermatophilus sp. SMS 5-13. The sequence goes on along the minus strand of NZ_CP165729.1, from coordinate 159,611 downwards.
GACCAGCGGGGCGGTCTGGCGCCAGAGCAGCGCCAGCGGGCCGACCGCGGCCAGCAGGACGGTGACCGCGCCCGCCGGCTCGTAGGGAGGCCCGGCCGGGAAGGCGAACACGTAGCCGACCGACACGACCGCGAGGGCGACGGCGAGCACCGCGTCGACGCGGGTGCCGGCCCACGTCGGCCGGGGCCTGCGCAGGGAGGACGGCAACACGCCCCATCGTGGCGCTCCGGCACCACCGGGGGACATACCCGCGCGAGCCGTTCGTCCTCCCTCGCGCGAGGGAGGACGGCGCCGGTGCAGCCACTCCCGCGGGACGCAGAGCCGACCCGCCGGGGGCTGCCGCCGAGGCCGCCTCGGCGGGACGCTGGCGCGGTCCGATCGCCGGCGTCCCCGGAGGAGCCCCCCCATGACCCTCGCCGCGCCCCGGGCCGCCACGTGGCCCACGCGGGCCGCCTACGGGTGGATCTGCCTCAGCGCGCTGGCGATCGCCACGTTCGCCCTGCGGCCGTACCTCACGTCCTCGCTGCGGGAGATGGGCGCCGACCCCAGCACGCTGGCCGCGACCTACATGAACCAGGGACCCGCGGTGCGGACGGCGCTGTACCTGCACGTGTTCCTCGCGGGCGTCGTCCTCGTGCTCTCGCCGCTGCAGTTCGCGGCACGCCTGCGGGCCCGCGCGCCCCGGCTGCACCGGGTGACCGGCCGGATCGTGCTCGGCTCGATCGCGGTCGCCGGCTGCGCCGGGCTGGTCATCGCGCCGTTCAACCGGGCCGGCCTGGTCGGGACCCTCGGCTTCGGGCTGCTGGCGCTGCTGTGGCTGACCTGCGCGGCCGTGGCCTTCCGCGCGATCCGCCGCGGGGACGTGGCCGCCCACCGCCGCTGGATGGTCCGCACCTTCGCGCTGACCTACGCCGGGGTAACCCTGCGGCTCTGGATGATGGCGATCCCCCCGGTCGTCGCGAGCCTGACCGGCGTCGGCGAGCAGGCCGCGTGGGACCGCACCTACCTCGTCATCACGTTCCTGTGCTGGGTGCCGAACCTGCTCGTGGCCGAGCTGTACCTGCGCGCCGGACGGCGCCGGTCCCGGCCGGACGACGTCCCCATCCCTGCTCCGTCCCGTACCCCGTCGCTGCACTCCGGAGGTGCCCGGTGACCACCACCGTCCCGTCCCCTGCCCGCCGGCGGACCCGCACCGCCGGACGCACCGTCGCCCTGGTGTTCGGGGTGCTGCTCCTCCTGCCCGGGATCGGGCTGCTCGCCGGGGGCGGAGCCCTGCTCTGGGCGCACTGGTTCGACCGGTCCGACGGCTTCGTCTTCTCCCCCACGGAGGACTTCGGGTCCTACGGCTACGCCCTGGTGAGCGACCGGATCGACCTGCACGCCGGCCCCGACTGGCTGCCGGTCTCCGCGGCGCTGGGCGACGCCCGGCTCGAGATCACCGGGAACGGCTCGGACGACGTCTTCGTCGGGATCGCGCCGGTCGCCGACGCGACGGCGTACCTGGCGGGCGTGCAGCGGACCATCGTCGACGGGCTCGGCTTCGACGGGCCGGCCACCAGCAGCGACCAGCTCCCGGGCGGCGAGCCGGCCGGACCGCCGGCCGATCAGTCGTTCTGGATCGCCCAGGCCAGCGGCCCGGGGACGCAGCAGGTGACCTGGGAACCGGCCGCGGGCGACTGGATGTTCGTGGTGATGAACGTCGACGGGTCGGCCCCGGTCGACGTGCACGGGCGGATCGGCGCCGAGCTGCCCGCCCTCGGCGGCATCGGCTGGGCGGTGCTCGCCGCGGGCCTGGTCGTGACCGTCCTCGCCGTGGCCCTCATCCGGCCGACGGTCCGGCGGCTGCCCGAGCGCTCCGTCGACTACGCCACGCGCCGGCCGGTGCGCTCCGGCCCGGCCGAGGACCGGTTCGTCGACGACCGCGGTCGGTGAGCCCGCCCGCAGCCGTGAGCCGACGTCAGGCCGGTCCTGGGGCTACCATTCGGGTTGCAGGCAGTGACCGCGGCGCGACCGTCCGTGGGCGCGGAGCGGGGGTTGCCGGTGGACGACGACACCCGCCGGATGCCGCGCGGCGCCGTCCTCCCGCCGCTCGATCACGCGACCGTCACGGTCGACGAGCCGCCGTCCTCCCCTCCGTCGCGCTGGTGGCGCGGGGTCTCCGTGGCCGGCGAGCTCGTCGTCACCGCGGGCGTCGTGGTCCTGCTGTTCGTGGTCTACGAGCTGTTCATCACCGACCTGTTCACCGCGCACGACCAATCGCGGCTGAACCAGCGGCTGCACGACACCTGGGCCGCCGCCGCGCCGCGGCCGGAGGTCGAGCCGCCGGTGGGCCAGCCGATGGCCGTGCTGCACATCCCGCGCCTCGGGTCGGACTTCGAGCGCGTCGTCGTCGAGGGCACCGGCCAGGACCAGCTGGCGCAGGGCCCGGGTCACTACGTCGGCTCGGCGATGCCCGGGCAGCAGGGCAACGTGGCACTGGCCGGGCACCGCGTGGGCAAGGGCTCACCGTTCCTGGACCTGGACACCATGCGGCCGGGAGACGCGATCGTCGTCGAGACGGCCACCCGGTGGTACGTCTACCGGGTGCTCGGCGACCCGGCCACGGGCGACGTGACGACCGACCCGAGCGGCATCCCCGGCATCGAGGTCGTCGACCCGACCGCGATCGACGTCATCTCCCCGACTCCCGACGGCCCGGCCACCGCGGCGCCGTCGGGCGCCTACCTGACCCTCACCACCTGCAACCCCAAGTACTCCGCCCGGACCCGGCTGGTGGTGCACGCGCGGCTCGACGGCGACCCCGTCAGCAAGACCGGCGCCCCCGACGGCCCGCCGGCGCTGCGCGGGGACTGACGAAGGGACCGCTCGTGTACGGCTGGATCTGGCGGCACCTGCCCGGAGGCACCGGGGTCCGCGCGGCGCTCGCGGTGGCGCTGGTGCTCGGCGTCGTCGCGCTGCTGCTCTTCGCCGTCTTCCCGGCCGTGGAGCCGCATCTGCCGTTCAACGACGTGACCGTCGACGGCTGATCCGGCGCCCCGCCGCGCAGAGGGGGCGGGACCCCTCTCGGGATCCCGCCCCCTCCGGGCGGTGGAGCGTGCTGCGTCAGGCGAGGCGGCGCCGGCGGCCGACGACGATCAGGGCGGCACCGAGGGCGACCGCGAGGACGCCCGCGCCGAGGACCGGCAGCGTCTCGAAGCCGGTCCAGGCGAGCGTGCCCGTGGCCTGGGCGACCGTGACCGCCGAGGTGAGGTACCGCGGATTGCCCGAGGCGTCCACACCGGCCGCGACCAGGTGGTGGGCACCCGGCGCCAGGGTCGACGGGATCGTGACCGCCTTGCTGAACGAGCCCGCGCCATCGGTGACCACCGTGCCGAGCAGCGTCGGCGTCGAATAGATGTACAGGCTGACCGTCGAGTTCGGTGCGTAGCCGCTGCCCGTGAGGGTCACCGTCGAGCCCTGCGCCAGACCGCTCGGCGCGCCCGAGGGAGTGCTGAGCGGACCGCTGCCGGCCGGCACGCTGACCGGAGCCGACGGCGCCGGGACGACGTCGCTGACCACGCTGGCCCACAGGCCGGGGTTCGGGCTCAGCGCGACGACCACGACGGTGTACTCGGTACCGGCCGGCACGATGACCGTGCACTCACGGGCCGCGGCGTCCAGCGCCGGGCAGTCCACCTCTCCGTTGTTGGACTGCGGGTCCGCCCCGGGGAGAACCCACGCCCCGTAGCCGACGACGCCGGTCGGGTCGGCCGGCGGCGCCCACGAGATCGTGATCGAGCCTTCCGCCACGGTGGCGTGCACGTTCGTCGGGGCGGGCCCGGCCGGGGCCGCCGACGTCGCGGCGCTCGGCTGGCCGGTGCCGTCGGTGGTCAGGAAGCGGAACCGGACCGAATACGTGTGGCCCGGGGTCAGCCCGGTGATCTCGCCCGAGAACTGGAAGCCGCCCTGGTCGTCCGTGGTCACGGTGGTCCAGGAGCCGCCGTCCAGGCTGTACTGGGTGCCCGTGACCGTGGCGTCGTCGGCCGTCCACAGCTGGAACAGCAGCGAGTGGTCGCCACCGTCGACCCACTGGACGTCGGGCGCCGCCGGGCAGGCGTTCACGGTGCCGGAGATGTTGCCCTCCTCCGCCCAGTAGGCCGGAGCAGGGGTGCCACCGGACACGAGGTTGCTGATCCCGCCGGGGACACCGCCCCCGTCGCCGCCGCCCTCGCCGCCGACGACGCGCAGGAAGGTGCTCCCGCCCTCGACGACGGTGGAGGCGGCGCCGCCGCCACCGCCGAAGACGCCCTGGCCGTCGTCGGAGCCGACCCCGCCGTCGTCGCCGGCGTTGCCGTTGGTGCCGCCGACGCCGCCGGCCGTGTCGCCGTCCCCACCGTGGGATCCGGGGTACAGGGTGAACGTCGTCGCGCCGGTCAGCGTCGTGGTGACGCTGACGTCGTCGCCGGCCGCGCCGGGAGCCCCGTTGCTGTCGGCACCACCACCGGCACCCAGCAGGTACCAGTCGACCGAGCAGTAGCCGGCCGGGACGACCAGGTCGGCGCCCGCGGCGATCGTCTGGTCGGCGCCGTCGGCGGGGTCGGTGGAGAAGGTGAAGTCGTCGAGGTCCGTGGCCGAGGCCACGCCGGTGCCCCCCAGGACGAGTGTGGACAGCCCGACGGTGGACGCGGCCAGGAGGGCAGCGGTCCGTCGGGTGCGGGACGGAATGCGCACGTCGTGCTCCCCGTGCAGTGGCCCGGGACGCCGGGCGCGTCGTCCGGAAGGGCCGGACCCGGCACGGACTGGACCATGACGGCGAATCAGAGCGAGCCAGGGTGGAACCGACATGGGGCGGCCGGGGCTGCAGGGGCAAACGGGGCGCGAGCGGCGCTCGGCCGCCAGAAGTTGCCATACGGGACGCACCCGCTCGCCGTCCGTCTCGGCAGCTACCGCCCAGGTCAGCGGGGGCGCACGGTCCCCACCAGGTGGCCGGCGCCGTTGATCGCATTGCGGACGGCGACGTCCCACCCGCCGCCGGCCTCGGCCGTGGACAGGGCGACGGTCGAGGGCAGGTAGAGCGGCTTCTGGAAGCCGACGTCGACCGAGAAGGCGTCGGGCAGCCGGCCGGTCAGCGCGGCGAGCGCCCGGGCCTTGACCCACATGCCGTGCGCGATCGCCCGCTTGAAGCCGAACGCCTTGGCGGTCAGCCCGGAGAGGTGGATCGGGTTCACGTCGCCGGAGACCTTGGCGTAGCGGCGCCCCGCGTCGTCCGGCATCGGCCAGGTGGCGACCGGCCGGGGCTCCCCCACGTGCACCGCCGTGTCCGACTCCGGCGCGCCCTCCGGCGCCGTCGCGCCCCGGGCCAGGTAGGTCGAGCGGCCCCGCCAGACCTGCTCGCCGTCCACCGTCGCGACCGCGCAGAGGTCGACCGTCGCCCCCTTCGCGTGCCGCGCGAACCGCTCCGCCCACACCTCGAGGTCCAGGGTCTCGTCCGCGCGGATCGCGCGCAGGACGTCGATGCGGTTGCGCACGTGCACCAGCCCGGGCAGCGCCAGCGGGAAGGATCGGTCGGTCATCAGCGCGACCTGCAGCGGGAACGCGAGCACGTGCGGGTACGTGGCGGGCAGGACGTCGGAGAGCGGGAAGCCACACACCCGGTCGTAGGCCGCGAGCTCCCCCGGGTCGACGACGACGCCGGGGCGGGCCACGCGGGCGTCGGGGAGGTCACCGCCCCGGCCCCGCGCGGTGAGCACGGCCCGGGCGAACAGCGCCGGCATCGCGGGCGGGGAGGTGAGCACCGTGCGCGCGTCCATCGCAGCCCCTTCCTCAGGCACCCAGCATGGACTGGCCGCAGACCCGCACGACCTGACCGTTGACGCCCGCGCTGGCCGGCTGGGCCAGCCAGGCGATCGTCTCGGCGACGTCGACCGGCAGCCCGCCCTGCTGCAGCGAGTTGATCCGGGAGCCGACCTCGCGGGTGCCGAACGGCATCTTCGCCGTCATCTCGGTGACGATGAAACCCGGGGCCACCGCGTTGATCGTCGCGCCGCGCTCGGCGAACGCCGGCGCCCACGCCCGCACCATGCCGATGACCCCGGCCTTCGAGGCGGCGTAGTTCGTCTGCCCGCGGTTGCCGGCGATGCCGGACTGCGAGCTGACGCAGACCACGCGGGCGCCGGGCTCGAGCGTCGGGGATTCCAGCAGCGCCTGGGTGAGGTCCAGCTGCGCCTGCAGGTTCACCGCCATGACCGAGTTCCACCGGCCGGCGTCCATGTTGACCAGCAGCTTGTCCCGCGTGATGCCCGCGTTGTGGACGATCACGTCCACCCCGCCGTGCCGCTCCGTCAGGTGCGCGATCAGCCGCTCGGCGGCGTCCGGGGCGGTGATGTCGAGCTGCAGCGCCGTCCCGCCGATCTCGTTGGCGACGTCGGCCAGCGACTGCCCGGCCGCCGGGATGTCGACGGCCACCACGTGCGCGCCGTCCCGGGCCAGGACCTTGGCGATCGCGGCGCCGATGCCCCGCGCGGCGCCGGTGACGACGGCGACCTTGCCGGCCAGCGGCTGCTCGCCGTCCTGCTCCGCCGGGACGTCGGCGGGAGCGACGGTGACCACCTGCCCGTCGACGTAGGCCGACCGGCCGGAGAGGAAGAACATGAGCGGGCTGGCCAGCGACGCCTCGGCGCCGGCCGGCACGTGGAGCAGGTTGGCCGTGGAGCCGTTCAGCAGCTCCTTGCCGATCGAGCGGACCAGCCCGTCCAGCGCCTGCCGGGCCGCGGCCTGCGCCGGGTCGTGCGCCTCCGCGGGCGGGTCGGCCAGGAGCAGCACGCGGCCGCTCGGCCGCAGCCGCTTGATCGCCGGGGCGAGGAAGTCGTGCGCGGCGGCCAGGTCGGCGGGGGTGGTCAGGCCGGTGGCGTCGAGGATCACCGCGGCGAGCTTCTCGCCGTCCGTCGATCCCTCGGCGGCCACCGGCGACACCACGGTCACCCCGGCGTTCTTCAGGACGTCGACCACGGTGTCGCGCAGCCGGCCCTCCCCCGCCGAGCCGACGACCGCCGGCCCGGGCAGCAGCGGCCCGCCGGGCTCGTAGCGGCGCAGCACCGCCGGCCGGGGCAGCCCGAGCCGCTTGGTGATCGTCGTCCCGACGCCGGAGTTGGCGAAGTCGCGGTACCAGTCACTCACGTGCAGAAGCCTCCAAACGGTGGTTGATCCCGACAAAGCGCGCGTGCTTTGTCGCGATAAAGCACGCAGGGTCGGGATCAGGACTCGAGGACGGCGACGACGCCCTGGCCGCCTGCGGCGCAGATCGAGATCAGGCCGCGCTTGCCGGGGCCCGCCTCGTGCAGCTGCTTGGCCAGCGACGCCACGATCCGGCCGCCGGTCGCCGCGAACGGGTGCCCGGCCGCCAGCGACGAGCCGTTGACGTTCAGCTTGGCCCGGTCGATCGAGCCCAGCGGCGCGTCGAGGCCGAGCTTGCCCTTGCAGAACTCCGGGTCCTCCCAGGCCTTGAGCGTGGCCAGGACGGTGGACGCGAACGCCTCGTGGATCTCGTAGAAGTCGAAGTCCTGCAGGGTCAGGCCGTTGCGGGCCAGCAGTACCGGCACCGCGTAGACCGGCGCCATGAGCAGGCCCTCGCCGCCGTGCACGTAGTCGACGGCGGCGGTCTGCGCGTCGACGAGGTGGGCCAGGACCGGGAGCCCCTGCGCCGCGGCCCACTCGTCGGAGGCCAGCAGGACGGCGGAGGCGCCGTCGGAGAGCGGCGTCGAGTTGCCCGCGGTCATGGTGGCCTCGGCCTCGGGCGGCAGGGCCTTGCCGAAGACCGGCTTGAGCGCGGCCAGCTTCTCGAGTGACGAATCCGGCCGCAGGTTCTGGTCGCGGGTCAGCCCGAGGAACGGCGTCACCAGGTCGTCGAAGAAGCCGCGGTCGTAGGCGGCGGCGAGGTTCTGGTGCGAGCGGACGGTGAGCTCGTCCTGCTCCGCGCGGCCGATCTCCCACTCGTGCGCGGTGAGCTGCGCGTGGTCGCCCATCGCCAGGCCGGTGCGCGGCTCGGCGTTGCGCGGGATCTCCGGCGCGAGCATCCCGGGCCGCAGGGCGCCCAGGGCCTTGAGCCGCTGCTGCACCGTCTTCGCGTTGTTCAGCGAGATGAGCGCCCGCCGCAGGTCGTCGTTGACCGCGAGCGGGGCGTCGGAGGTGGTGTCGACGCCACCGGCGATGCCCGACTCGATCTGCCCGAGAGCGATCTTGTTGGCGACCAGGACGGCCGCCTCCAGGCCGGTGCCGCACGCCTGCTGGACGTCGTAGGCGGGGGTCGTGGCCGAGAGCTTCGACCCGAGCACGCTCTCCCGCGTCAGGTTGAAGTCGCGCGCGTGCTTGAGGACGGCGCCGGCGACCACCTCGCCGACCTGCTTGCCCTGCAGCCCGAACCGGGCGACCAGCCCGTCGAGCGTCGCGGTCAGCATGTCCTGGTTCGAGGCCTGCGCGTAGGCGGAGTTGGACCGCGCGAACGGGATGCGGTTCCCGCCGACGATCGCCGCCTTGCGAGTCGTAGCCATGGGGTCCTCCGGAGTCGGGGCCTGTGCGGCCGAGGTGGCCGTTTCGGCTCTTCGCTTTGCTCGGTACCAACAGTATCAGGTACCGTCCGACACATGAAAGTTGAGTCGGTGAGTTCTGCGTCGCAGGACAAGATCGCTCAGGACGACGAGGCCCGCGAGTCGGTGCCGCGCGATCGCCGTGACTCCCGGTGGGACGAGCACCGGGCCCAGCGGCGCCGGGAGCTGGTCGACGCGACGCTGGCCGCCGTCGGCAAGCACGGCGCGGGCGTCGGCATGGAGGAGATCGCGGCCGAGGCCGGCACCAGCAAGACCGTCGTCTACCGGCACTTCGCCGACCGCGCCGAGCTGCACGTCGCCGTCTGCAACCGGGTCGCCTCGCAGCTGCTGCCGAAGCTGCGCGAGGCCATCGAGGCCAACGCCCAGCCGCGGCAGATGATCGCCGCGGCGATCGAGGCCTACCTGGCCTTCGTCGAGGCCGACCCCGAGCTCTACCGCTTCGTCGTCCACCCGCCGCAGCTCGACCGGCCCGACCCGCTGACCAACCTCGCCGACCTCGTCGGCGAGCAGGCCGCGGCCGCCGTCTCGGTCGCGCTGCAGCAGGCCGGTCGCGGCACCGAGGCCGCGGCGCCGTGGGGTCACGGCGTCGTCGGGCTGGTCCGCTCCGCCGCCGACTGGTGGCTCCGGGCCGACCGCCCGATGCTCCGCACCGAACTCGCCGCTCATCTGACGGATCTCGCCTGGGCCGGGCTCAGCGCGATCGGAAGCACCCCCCAGGAGGAGAAGTGACGTCCACCCTGCCGGCGACCGTGGACCCGGCGACGATCCAGGAGGTCCTCGACGGGCGCTGGGGGCACGTGCGCCGCGACGCCCGGGAACACCTCGGCGACCCCGAGTTCGCCCCGGTCTACGGGGAGACGATGCCGGAGGCGCGGGAGCGGATCACCCGGCTGGCGAAGAAGCTGGCCGACTCCGGCCGCGTCGGCCTCGGCTTCCCCAAGGAGTACGGCGGTCAGGACGACGCCGGCGGCTCGGTCGCCTCCATCGAGATGCTCGCCTTCGGCGACCTGTCGCTGATGGTCAAGGCCGGCGTGCAGTGGGGCCTGTTCGGCGGCGCCGTCCAGCTGCTCGGCACGAAGCGGCACCACCGCGAGTACCTCGCCGACATCATGAGCTTCGACCTGCCCGGCTGCTTCGCGATGACCGAGACCGGGCACGGCTCCGACGTCCAGCAGCTGCGCACCACCTGCACGTACGACCCCGCGACGCAGACCTTCGACCTGCACACCCCGCACCAGGCGGCGCGCAAGGACTACATCGGCAACGCCGCCAAGGACGGCCGGATGGCCGTCGTCTTCGCCCAGCTGATCACCCAGGGCAAGAACCACGGCGTGCACGCCTGGCTGGTGCCGATCCGCGACGCCGAGGGAAACCCCTGCCCCGGCGTCACCATCGGGGACGACGGCCCGAAGGCCGGCCTGCTCGGCGTCGACAACGGCCGGCTCACCTTCGACCACGTGCGGGTCCCCCGGGAGATGCTGCTCGACCGCTACGGCCAGGTCGCCGCGGACGGCACCTACACCTCGAGCATCGAGAACGAGACCCGCCGCTTCTTCACGATGCTCGGCACCCTGGTCCGCGGCCGGGTGAGCGTCGGCGGGTCGGCCGGGTCGGCGACGAAGCTGGCGCTGGACATCGCCGTCCGCTACGGCGACGTGCGCCGCCAGTTCGCCGCCCCGGGCAAGGACCGCGAGATCGTCGTCAACGACTACCTCGTGCACCAGCGCAAGCTGCTGCCGGCGCTGGCCACCTCCTACGCGCTGCACTTCGCGCAGGAGGAGCTGGTCAGCACCATGCACGACGTCCAGTACAAGACCCACGTGCTCGGCGAGGAGATCGACGAGGCGGGGCAGCGCGAGCTGGAGTCCCGGGCGGCCGGGCTGAAGGTGGCCAACACCTGGCACGCCACCCGCACCATCCAGCTGTGCCGCGAGGCCTGCGGCGGCGCCGGCTACCTGGCCGAGAACCGGCTGCCTGCTCTGAAAGCGGACACCGACGTCTTCACGACGTTCGAGGGCGACAACACGGTGCTCCTGCAGCTGGTCGCGAAGGGCCTGCTCACCGGATACCGCGACGCCTTCGGCTCGCTGGACGGCTGGGGCAAGGTCGGCTTCATCGCCGACATGGTCCGCGAGACGGTCCTGGAGCGGACGGCGGCGCGCAACCTCATCGCCCGCCTGGTCGACGCCGTCCCCGGCCGGGACGACGACGTCCCCATGCTCAACCGCGGCTGGCAGCTGACGATGTTCGAGTTTCGCGAGAAGCACACCCTCGAGGGCGCGATCAAGCGGCTGCGCCGGAACGCGGCGACCTCCATGGAGCCGTTCGACATGTTCAACGACGTCCAGGACCACGTCCTGCGGACGGCGCAGACGCACATCGACCGCGTGGTCCTGGAGGCGTTCGTCGCCGGGGTCGACCGCACCACCGACCCCGGGGCACGGGCCCTGCTCGACCGCCTCTGCGACCTCTACGCGCTGTGGACGATCGAGCAGGACAAGGGCTGGTTCCTCGAGCACGGCCGGCTCACCCCGACCCGCGCCAAGGTGCTGACGGCGACGGTGAACGCGCTGCTCAAGGAGCTGCGGCCGCACATGAGCACACTGGTCGACGCGTTCGCGATCCCCGCCGCGTGGAAGGCAGCGCGGATCCTCGACGAGGAGGCCGGCCGGCAGGAGGCGATGGCCGTCCGCGACGCCGAGGTGCGCGCCGAGGCGACCGCGACCGAGATGGAGATCGCCCCCGCTTCATGATCTCCGCTGTCGGCGCCGAAAGCTGCGCCGCTTTCGGCGCCGGCAGCGGGATGAATGGTCAGGCGGGCGCGATGTTCTGGTTGCCGCGGAAGACGTTCTCCGGGTCGAACCGGCGCTTGATCGTCGCCAGCCTCGCGTACTTCTCCGGACCGTAGGCCGCCCGGATCCGCTCCTGCCCCTCCTCGCCGATGAAGTTCAGGTACACCCCGCCGTTGGTGTACCGGGCGATGTCGCGCCGGAAGCCGCGCGCCCAGGCCACGTTCTCGTCGGTGTCGGCGGGATCGGACCAGGTGGCGAACGGGTGCGTGATCCATCTGGCGTCCCGGTGCGCCAGCGGCGTGCTGTCCTCGGGCGCCCGCGCGACGGCGCCTCCCCACGGCACCATCAGCTGCTGGCTGATCGGTGAGGGCCGGTCCGCGCCGTACTTCACGTAGACGTCGACGGCCTCGTCGGGCATCGCGTCGTGGTAGTCGCCGCTCCAGTACTGGTGGAACCCGGGCGGGTCGTCGAGCATCGACTGGAAGGCCGTGTAGGGCATCGGGCCGATCAGGTCGACCGCCGGGCGCAGGTCGCGCCACGGGCGCAGGGCCTCCGCACCGTCGTCCGCGTCCCCGGACCACAGGACGGCGATCGCGGCGATGGTCGTCCCCTGCAGCTCCAAGGGGATGAACGGCTCCGGCGGGCCGGTGAGGAACACCAGCGCCGACCCGAGCTCCTCGGGTGCGGTGTAGGCGAGATCCCGGTAGGCGAGGGCGACGTCCCGGCCGACCGTGCCCGGCCAGACCAGCAGCCCGGCGAGGACCTCCGGGCCGACCGGGTGCAACTGGAAGGTGAAGGACGTCGCCACGCCGAAGTTGCCCCCGCCGCCGTGCAGCCCCCAGAACAGCTCCGGCTCCTCGGTGGCGCCGGCGGTGACCGGGACGCCGTCGGCCGTGACGAGGTCGACGGCGAGGAGGCTGTCGCAGGTCAGGCCGAAGCGACGCTCGAGCCAGCCCGACCCGCCGCCCAGCGTCAGCCCCGCCACGCCGGTCGTGGACACCCGGCCGCCGGTGGTGGTCAGGCCCACCTGCTGGGTCGCCGCGTCGAACTGGCCCCACGTCGCCCCGGCGCCCACGGTGACCGTTCGGGCCTCCCGGTCCACCCGGATGTCGGTCATCGGCCGCACGTCGATGACCAGGCCGCCGTCGTTGACGCTGAACCCGGCCACCGAGTGGCCGCCGGCACGCACCGCGACGGCGAGCCCGCCGTCCCGCGCCATCCGCAGCGCGTCGGCGACGTCGGCCGGTGTGGCGCACCGGGCGATCACGGCGGGTCGCCGGTCGATCCCGGCGTTGAAGACGCTGCGGGCCTCGTCGTAGACGGGGTCCCCGGGCCGGATGACGTCCATGTCCCTCTCCTCGCTGTCGACCGGGGCACGGTCCACCGGAGGCCAGGAGGGGCACCAGGGCCCGAGGGCCTGACGATCATCGGCGAACGGCTGGCCGACACGCGGAGTAGGGCAGCCGTCCGCCGATGATCACGGCCAGGTCGCGCCCTACACGAGGGCGGGCTCGCGGGCGGGCGGGGCGGGGAAGCCGCCGACCAGCTGCTCGAACGCGTGCGCGACCTTGAGGCAGGTGGCGTCCTCGAAGCGCCGGCCGACCAGCATCATCCCGACCGGCAGCCCCTCGGAGAGCCCGGCCGGGACGCTGGTCGCCGGGTGCCCGCTCACGTCGAACGGCGCGCAGTTCACGATCATCTCCAGCGCGCGGGCGACCTGGATCTCCAGCGGGTCATCGGGCGCCGGGATCTCCCGGGCCACCATCGGCACGGTCGGCAGCACGAGCAGGTCCACGTGCCCCAGCGCCTGGTCGTAGTGCTCGCGCACCTCGATCGCGAGGTTCTGGGCCATCGCGTAGTGCCGGCTGTGCAGTTGCTCGGTGGACCAGCGCCCGGCCATGGCGACGAGCTTGACCGTCGGCGACCAGCGGTCGGGCACCTCGCGCCGCTGCCGGCCGTAGTACTCGACCAGCTCGGGGTCGAAGAGGCCCTCGTAGTTGTGGCCGTAGCCCTCGCCGTTGATCATCTGCACCGCGGCGCCGGTCGTGGCGATCACGTTCCACACGTGCATCGCGTGCCGGTGCCACTCCAGGTCGACGTCGACGACCTCGATCCCCAGCTCCCCCAGCCGGCCGGCGGCCGCCCGCACGGTCTCGTCGACGCCTGGCTCGGAGAGCTCCGGGATGCCGAAGCCCTGCGCGAGGACGCCGACCCGCAGGCCGGACACGTCGCCGCCGAGCGCGGCCGCGTACTGCTGCAGCTCCAGGCCGGCCGGCTGGCGGGGGTCCAGCCCGTCGCGGCCGGCGATCACGTCCAGGACGGCGGCCGCGTCGGCGACGGTGCGGGTCATCGGGCCGAGATGGTCGAGGGTGAGCTCGATGGGGAACGCGCCGGTGTAGGGCACCAGGCCGTGGGTGGGCTTGTGCCCGACGATGCCGCTGAACGCCGACGGCATGCGGATCGAGCCGCCCTGGTCCCCGCCGAGCGCGAGGTCCACCTCGCCCGACGCGACCAGCGCCGCGCTGCCGCTGGAGCTGCCGCCGGTGGTCCGCGAGGAGTCCCACGGGTTGCGCACCGGGCCGGTGCACGAGGTGTGGCTGCCCCCGGAGAAGCAGAGGTCCTCGCAGACCGCCTTGCCGGCGATCGTCGCCCCGGCGCCGAGCAGCCGGCTCACGACCGTGGCGTCCCGGGCGGGGACGAAGCCCTCGAGGGTGTCCGAGCCGTTCATCATCGGGACGCCGGCGACCTCGATGTTGTCCTTGATCGCGACGGTGCGGCCGGCCAGCGGGCCGTGGTCGGCGCCGCGGATCTCGGTGCGCACGTACCAGGCGCCGAGCGGGTTGTCCGCGTCGTCGGGCCGGCGGCTGGGGCGGTCGGTGCGCGGCGGCGGCGCGATCCCCCCGTACAGCTCCTCGACCGCGTCGTAGGAGTCGAACGATCCGGCGACCATCAGCGCGTAGGTGTCGAGCTCCGCGTCGCTCGGCTGCATGCCGTAGGAGCGGGCAAGTGCGGCGACGTCGTCCCTGTCGGGGCGGGATACGGCCATGACGTCCTCCTGGGCGAGACCGGTGGCGGCCACGCTAGTGAGCCCCGGCCACCTCTGTCACCGCCCCGGCTCAGCCCGCCGCGGGTCGGACCTGCGGCGAGGGCGCGATGCCCGGCGGCACCCGCTGCGGGCCGGCCTCCCGCGGCCGCGGCCGGTCCTCCGGGTGCAGCCGCACGGCCAGGACGGCGACGTCGTCCTCGGCGTCGGGCAGGAACAGCCGGGCGAGCACCCGGTCGCACAGCTCGTCGAGTGGCAGCCCGGCGCAGGTGCGCAGCACCTCGACCAGCTCCGCCGTCCCGGCGTCGATGTCGCGGTCCCGCCGCTCCACCAGGCCGTCGGTGTAGAGCAGCACGGTCGACCCGCGCGGCACCTCGACCACGCGGTCGGTGCGGCTGGTGTCCGGGGCCACGCCCAGGAGCAGGTCCGCCCGGCCGTCGTCGAGCACCCGGACGTCGCCGTCGGGCCCGAGCACCAGCGGGGGCGGGTGGCCGGCGTTGGCCCAGCGCAGGCACGTCGTCCCGGTCCGCGCGTCCTGCTCCAGGCGGGCGACCAGGCAGGTGGCCATCGTGTCCAGCGCCAGGCCCCGGACGGCGCGGTCGAGCTGGGTGAGCGTCTCGGCCGGCGACGAGCCGCTGGAGTAGCTGATCCCGCGCAGCAGGCCGCGGACCTGGCCCATCGCCGCGGCCGCGCGGCTGTCGTGGCCGACGACGTCGCCGATCGCCAGCACCGTGGCCCCGTCGGACTGCAGGAACGCGTCGTACCAGTCGCCGCCGATCTCCGCGCCCGCGGCGGCCGGGACGTAGCGGACGACGATCTCGCTGTGGTCCGGCTCCGGCGGGGCGGTGAGCATGCTTCGCTGCAGCGTCTCCGCCAGCGCCCGCTGCTGGCCGTAGAGCCGGGCGTGGTGCAGCGCCAGGCCGGCCCGGCGGCCCACCTCGACGGCGGTGTCCACCTCGGCCTGCGACAGCGGGCCGCGCTCCGAGCCGGTGAACAGCCCCAGCGCACCCAGCGTCTGGCCGCGCGCGACCAGCGGGACGACCGCGCCCGCGTCCGCGCCCAGGCGGGCGAGGCGCTGCCGGGCCGCCGGGTCGGGCAGCGCCTGCTCCACCCGCGGGCAGTCGATCGTCGGCATGACCAGCGGCCGGCCGGTGCTCGTGACCACCCGGGCGGCGGCCTGGTCGGTCATCGAGGACACCATCGACCGGACGTACTCCTCGACCTCGCCCGCCCGGCGGGGATCGCGGTGCGCGGAGGCCAGGTCGTGCAGCCGGCCCTGGTCGTCGGTGACGACCAGCCAGCACCAGTCGCCCAGGGTCGGGACGACGAGGCCGGCCAGCTGCTCGATCTGCGTGGTGATGTCGAGCGTGCCCGAGAGCACCTGACCGGCGTCGGCGAGCAGCTGCAGGTGCCGGTTGGCCTCGGCCATCGCGGCCACCGCCGCCGCGCGCTCGGCCGCCGCCTGCAGCCGGGAGACCGACAGGGCGATCTGCGCGGCGAGCGCCTCCAGCACCTCGAGGTCGTCGCCGGCGAAGGGGTGCTCCGTCGCCCACACCACCACGAAGCTGCCGAGCACGCGGCCCTCCACCCGCAGCGGCAGCGCGGCCAGCGCGTGCACGCCGAGAACGGCGGTGATCTCCGCCATCTTGGGGAACCGCGCGCGGGCCTCGTCGGGGTTGGAGAGGAACACCCGCCGGCCGTGGCGCGCCGCGTACTGGGTGGGCAGCGAGTCGTCCAGCTCGATCTCGATGCCGTTGGGCGGCAGTTCGACGTCGGCGCCGGCGCGGGCGGCGTCGACGAGCCAGTGCGTCAGGTGCAGCCGCAGCGGGCCGCTCTCCGCGTCGAACACCGCCAGGGCGCTGGAGCTGGCGCCGAGCACCTGCGCGCCGCGCTGGGCGACGTCGGCCAGCTCCTCGACGCGGGTGGCGTTGGCCAGCGCCGCGGCGACCTCTGCGATCGCGGCCGCGCGCTGCACCGCCGTCAGCCGCCGCTCGGCCTGCTCGCGGGCGTCGGTGACGTCGACGACCGTGCCGAGGACGCGCACCGGCTGCCCGCTCGGGTCGACGACGACACGGGCGCGGGAGACCGTCCAGCGCACCGCGCCGTCGGTGCGCAGCACCCGGCACTCGACCAGGAACGTTCCCCGCTCGGCGAGCGCGGTCTGCATCTCGGCCTGGACGGTGGCGTGGTCCTCCGGGTGGATGTGGCTCATCAGCTGGTCGAGCGACTCCAGCTCCACCGCGCCGTCGAAGCCGAAGATGCCCGCGCAGCGCTCGTCCCAGAAGACGGTGCCCGTCCGCAGGTCCCGCTCCCAGATGCCGACCGAGCCGGCCTCGAGCGCCACGTCCAGCCGGGCCGACGTCGCCCCCACCGCCGACTGCGCGGCGGAGAGCTCGAGCTCGGCGACGACGGAGGCCGACAGCTGCTCCAGCAGCCGCGCGGCGTCGTCGGTCCAGGTCCGCGGGACCGGGTCGTAGACGGCGAGGACGCCGACGACGTGCCCCGACGCCGCGACCAGCGGCGCCCCGAGGTAGGCCTGCACCTGCCCGGAGGTGACGGCGGGCAGGTGCGCGACGCGCCCGTCCTCCTGCGCCGCGGGGATGTTCATGGGGGCGCGCCGGCGGACGACGATCTCGGACAGCGCGCCGGTGAGCAGGGCCGGGCCGCCGATGACACCGGCCGGCAGGCCGTAGCCGCCGATGACCGTGTCCTGGTCGGTGAACAGGGTGACCTTCGCGTGCCCGGCACCCACCAGCCGGGCGGCGAGGGCGGAGAGCCGGTCGAACGCGGCCGGGCCGGGCACCTCCACGAGCAGCCGGCGGGCGCTGGCGATGCGGTGCGCGTCCCGCAGGACGTCGGGGGCCGAGGGAGCAGGCAGCGCCGGCACGCGTCGTCTCCCCTCGGACTCGCGGATGGGCGCGGCTGGCCCGTGTCTGCCGTCCATGCTGTCACGCCACGCCGCGCGGAACCGCATCGTCCCGGAGAGTGACGCCGCGCCGCGTCACCCCGGAGGGTGAGACGCCGTCCTCCGGACGTTCACGAGCATGGCTGCCGGGTCGATGCCCTTCCCATGCCGGGGACCCGCGTGCTCGCCCTGCCGGACTGCCGGCCGCTGCTGGCGACCCCCGACGACCTGACCCTGGTCTTTCAGCCCATCGTCGATCTCGCCGGCGCCACGGTGGCCGGGTACGAGGCGCTCGCCCGCTTTCCCGGCACCGCCGGCCCGGACGTCTGGTTCCGCGCCGCCACCGAGGCGGGGCTGGGCGCCGAGCTCGAGGCGCTGGCGATCCACAAGGCCCTGGCCGCCGTCCCGGACCTGCCCGACAACACCTTCCTGACCGTCAACGTCAGCCCGCACCTGGTCGGCACCAACCCGGTCCAGGACGCCCTGGCCACCCGGCGCGACCTGCACCGCGTCGTGGTCGAGCTGACCGAGCACACCCCGGTCGACGACCTGGGCGCGCTCAAGCGGCAGACGGCCGAGCTGCGCGAGCGCGGCGCGCTCATCGCGCTGGACGACGCCGGCTCCGGCTACTCGGGGCTGCAGCAGATGGCCGAGCTGCGCCCGCAGGTGGTCAAGCTCGATCGGGCGCTGGTGACCGACGCCGACAGCGACCCGGTCCGCGCGGCCCTGGCCGAGATGGTGGGCGAGTTCGCCGGCCGGATCGACGCGTGGCTGCTGGCCGAGGGCCTGGAGACCGCCGGTGAGCTGGCCGCCTTCATGCGCCTCGGCGTGCCGCTGGGCCAGGGCTGGGTGCTCGGCCGCCCGGCACCGGGGTTCGCCCCGCTCGCGCCCGAGGTGGTCCGCCTGGTCAAGGCACAGGCCGCCCGAGCGCAGCTGACCGAGAGCGTGGCCAGCCTGCTGCGCCCCGTGCGCCAGGTCGAGGCCGGCGGGGACGGCGCCGAGCCGCCGCCCGCCGTCCTGGTGGGACCGCTCGGCGAGCCCACCGCGCTGCTGCTGCGCGACCTGCGGACGGCGGAGGTCTACCTGGCGCCGGTGTCGCTGCGGGTGCACCCGTCGGCCGGCATCGCCGAGACCCTGCAGCGCGCGCTCACCCGGCCGCCGGCGCAGCGCTTCGACCCGGTGCTGTGCACCGACCCGACCGGCGCCGTCCTCGGCCTGCTGCGGGTGGAGGACCTCGCCTCCGCACGGCACGCGACGTAGTCCCCCCGAGTCCCCGACCGCCCGACCGGGCGGATCGGCCCGACCTCCGACAAGGAGTCCCCCATGAAGACCTTCGCCTGCGGCGACGTCATCCCCGGCTGCAACGCGCGGTTCTCGGCCGCCGACGACAGCGGCATCCTCGCGCAGGTCGCCGGCCACGCCGCCGCCGACCACGGCGTCCACGACGTGACCCCGGAGCTGGTGCAGGCCGTCCGCGACCGCATCCTCCCCGCCTGAAGCGGAGTCGCTCGGTGACGCTTTTCGTCACCGAGCGACTCCACTCACGCCGAGGCGTCGGTCAGCAGCGCGCGCTCGTCGTCGGTGAGGACGAGGTCCTGCATCGGCAGCAGGTCGGCCAGCTGCTCGACGTTGCGGGCGCTGGCGATCGGCGCCACCACCGTCGGCTGGTCGGCCAGCCAGCGCAGCGCCACCGCGGCGCCGGTCACGCCGTGCGCCTCGGCCACCCGGTCCAGCGCGGCCAGCACCCGGTCGCCCTTCTCCCCCACGTACTGCGACGCACCCTCCGCGCGCGGTGAGTCGATGCGCTCCCCGGCGCGGTACTTGCCGGTGAGGAAGCCGCGGGCCAGCCCGAAGTACGGGAACGTGCCCAGCCCGTACCGGGCGGCGACGTCGCGCAGCCCGTCCTCGTAGGCCGGCCGCTCCATCAGGTTGTAGTGCGGCTGCAGCGCCACGTACCGCGTGACGCCCAGCCGCTCCGAGGTCTCCATCGCCTCGGTCAGCCGCGCCGCCGAGTAGTTCGACGCGGCGACGTAGCGGACCTTTCCGCTGGTCACGAGCTCGTCGAAGGCGGTCAGCGTCTCCTCGAGCGGCGTCGTCTCGTCGTCGCGGTGCGCGTAGTAGACGTCGATGACGTCGGTCTGCAGGTTGCGCAGGGACCGCTCGGCCGCCGTCCGGATCTCCGCCGCCGACAGCGGGTGCTCCTTGTCCAGCTTCGAGGCCTTGGTGGCGACGACGACGCGGTCGCGGACGCCGCGCTCGGCCATCCACGCGCCGAGGATCTGCTCGGAGCGGCCCTGGCCGTAGCTCTCCGCGGTGTCGACGAACGGCCGCTGCGCGCCGGGCGTCCCGTCGAGGTAGCGGTCGAGGACGGCGAACGACGTCGGCTCGTCCGCCGTCCAGCCGAAGACGTTCGCACCGAGGCTCAGGTCGCTGACGTCGAGATCGGTCCCGGGGATCAGAGGCACCCCTGAACGCTAGTAAGGGCCCCCGGCCTCCCGCCCGGGGGGCGGCGGAACGGTCCGGTACGGCTGTGACATCAGAGATCTTGAGAGGTCCGCACTGGCGAGATCCCCGGTCGGCATGGCAGCGTGCCCCCGGTCCGGCCTTTCTGCCGAGGTCGGACCGCATCCGGGCGGTCCGCGAGATCCCGCGGGCCCGGGGGAACTCCCTGCCGGCGCTGTCGCGTCCTGGGGGGAGGGGCCGGCCCCGCGCCGCGCCCGGGCACCAGCTCACACACTGACGAGAGGAACCCTGTGAACAAGAGCGAACTGGTCTCTGCCATCGCCAAGCGCGCCGACGTCCCCGCCTCGACCGTGAACTCGGTCCTCGACGGCCTGCAGGACGAGCTCGTCGACGCGATCACCCGCGGCGAGAAGGTCGCCGTCGCCGGCCTCCTGACCGTGGAGCGGACGCAGCGCTCCGCTCGGACCGGCCGCAACCCGCAGACCGGCGAGTCGATCGACATCCCGGCCGCGAACACGGTCAAGGTCACCGCGGGCTCGAACCTGAAGAAGGCCGCCGGCAACGTCCCGGTCTGATCGACCGGCGCCTGCCCCTGTGTCCTCCGCCACCTCGCGTGGGTGAGGATGCGAGGGCAGGCGCCGTCCGACGGAGGACGGCCTTCCTCCTGGGGGTTCGAGCGTGCTGACTGAGTTGAAGGTTGATACCGATCCGGTGGAGGTCGGTCTCGACCCCGACCGCCTGGACCGGCTGGACCGGCGGTTGTCCCGCTACGTCGACGAGGGGCTGCTCCCGGGCTACCTGGTCACGGTCGCCCGGCACGGCCGGCTCGCCCACGTCGGGATCGGCGGCCAGCGGCACGTCGAGGACGGCCTGCCGGTGGAGACCACCACCCGCTGGCGGATCTACTCGATGACCAAGGCGATCACCTCGGTCGCCGCGATGATGCTCTACGAGGAGGGCGCGTTCCTCCTCACCGACCCGATCACCCAGTGGCTGCCCGAGTACGCCGGCACCCGGGTGTACGTCGCCGGCTCCGCGCAGCGGCCGGTCACCGAGCCGCAGACCGAGCCGATCCGCGTCTGGCACCTGCTCAGCCACACCTCGGGGCTCACCTACGGCTTCCACCACGCGCACGCGGTCGACGAGATGTACCGCACCGCCGGGCACGAGTGGTGGGTGCCGGAGGGGTACGACCTGGCCGCCTGCAGCGAGCAGTGGGCCTCGATGCCGCTGCTGTTCCAGCCCGGCAGCGAGTGGAACTACGGCGTCTCCACCGACGTCCTCGGCCGGCTGGTCGAGGTCGTGTCCGGGCAGTCGCTGGACGAGTTCTTCGAGCAGCGGATCTTCGCGCCGCTCGGCATGACCGACACGTCGTTCGGGCTGCGCGAGGACGACGATCCGGCGTCCCTGGCCCGGCTCTACGCGCCCCTCCGCGAGAACCCGCTCGGCCCGCCGGTGGGCATCCAGCCGCTGGACGCGCTCGGCGCGCTCGCCCTGGCCAAGCCGCACTTCCTCTCCGGCGGCGGCGGGCTGGTCTCGACGGCGGCGGACTACCTGCGCTTCGTCGAGATGCTGCGCCGCCGCGGCGAGCACGACGGCGGCCGGCTGCTCGGCCCCCGCACCGTCGACCACATGACCCGCAACCACCTGCCGGGCAACGCCGACCTGGAGACCTTCGGGCGGCCGCTGTTCGCCGAGACACCGCTGCGCGGGGTCGGTTTCGGCCTCGGGTTCGCGACGGTGATCGACCAGGCCCGCTACGGCGTCGTCTCCAGCCTCGGTGAGTACAACTGGGGCGGCGCGGCCTCGACGGCGTTCTGGGTGGACCCGGTCGAGGACCTGACCGTGACCTTCTACACGCAGCTCATGCCGTCGTCCACGCTGCCGGTCCGCACCTACCTGCGCGCCCTCGTCTACCAGGCCATCGTCGACTGACCCCTCGCGCTTTGTCGCGATAAAGCACGCGTGCTTTATCGCGACAAAGCGCACCTACAGGTAGCGGCGGGAGACCGTCGTCGCCACGCAGGCGGGCTTGCTCGAGCCCTCGACCTCGATGGTCACGGTGACGTTCATCTGGACGCCGCCGTCGAAGGGCGTCGCCGAGTCCAGCGTTGCGCCGGCGCGCACCCGGCTGCCGACCGGCACCGGCGACGGGAAGCGCACCTTCTCCAGGCCGTAGTTGACGCCCATGCGGAAGCCGCTGATCTCCACGATCTGCGGCAGGAACATGGGGATCAGCGACAGGGTCAGGTAGCCGTGGGCGATCGGCCCCCCGTACGGGCTCTCCGCCGTGGCCCGCTCGACGTCGACGTGGACCCACTGGTGGTCGCCGGTGGCGTCGGCGAACTGGTTCACCCGCTCCTGGGTGATCGTCACCCAGTCGCTGTGCCCCAGCTGCGTGCCGACCAGGCTCTGCACGCCCTCGACGCCCGCGACGGTGGTCCGTGCCATCTGCGCGGTCCCCTCCGACGCGGTCTGGTTGGCTGACTCCACCACACGGTCGTCGGCGGAGGAGGACGGGAGTGCTCCGGATCGGTGCGCTGGACGTGCCAGACGGTGCGTTCGTGCTGATGGCGATCGTGAACCGGACACCCGACTCGTTCTACGACCGCGGCGCCACCTACGCCATGGCCGCGGCCCTCGAGCGGGTCGACCGGGTCGTCGCCGAGGGCGCCGACATGGTGGACGTCGGCGGCGTCAAGGCGGCCCCCGGCGAGGAGGTCGACGCCGCCGAGGAGATCCGCCGGACCGTCGACCTGGTCGCCGCGATCCGCGCCGCGCACCCGGCGCTGCCCATCTCGATCGACACCTGGCGGGCGGAGGTGGCCAAGGAGGTGCTGGCCGCGGGGGCGGACGTCGTCAACGACGCCTGGGGCGGGGTGGATCCCTCGTTGGCGGAGGTGGCCGCCGCGGCCGAGGCCGGGATCGTGTGCACGCACGCCGGCGGGCTGCCGCCGCGCACCCGCCCGCACCGCATCGCCTACGACGACGTCGTCGCCGACATCGTCGCCCGGACGACGGCGCTGGCGACCGCGGCCGTGGCGGCGGGCGTCGCGCGGGACCGGGTGATGATCGACCCCGGCCACGACTTCGGGAAGAACACCCGCCACTCGCTGGAGGCCACCCGCCGGCTCGGCGAGCTGGTCGGCACCGGGTGGCCGGTGCTCGTGGCGCTGTCCAACAAGGACTTCGTCGGCGAGACCCTCGACGTCCCCCTCGAGGAGCGGCTGACCGGCACCCTGGCGACCACCGCGGTCAGCGCGTGGCTGGGCGCCCGCGTGTTCCGCGCGCACGACGTCGCCCCGACCCGGCAGACCCTCGACATGGTCGCGTCGATCCAGGGCACCCGGCCGCCGGCCCGCACCACCCGGGGGCTCGCATGACGGTCCCGGAGCTGACGCCCGACGCCCGCACGCTGCACGGCTGGTTCGACCGGGACCTCCTGCCGGTGCTCAGCGTCGACCCGGGGACGACGGTCCGCTTCACCACCCTGGACTCCGGCTGGTGGGCCGGCCCGCACGCACCCGGCCGGCGGCGGGTGCCCGAGCACACCGCCGGCGCCGGCCACGCGCTGACCGGGCCGGTCGGGGTCCGCGGCGCCCGGGCGGGCGACGTGCTCGCGGTCCGCATCGGCGACGTCGTCCCCGGGCCGTGGGGCACCACCTACGCCGGCTCCCGCGCCACCGCGTGGAACGTCCGGCTGGGCGTCGAGCAGCCCGCCGTCGTCCCGTGGGAGATCGATGTCGCCGCCGGCACGGCGACCAGCGCCCTCGGCACCGTCGCGCTGCGGCCGTTCCTCGGCGTGATGGGCATGCCGCCGCCCGAGCCGGGCCGGCACTCGACGGTCCCGCCGTACTGGCACGGCGGGAACCTCGACTGCCGCGAGCTGGTCGCCGGCGCCACGCTCTACCTGCCCGTCCCGGTGGACGGCGCGCTGTTCTCCGTCGGCGACGGGCACGCCGCGCAGGGGGACGGCGAGGTCAGCGGGACGGCCATCGAGTGCCCGATGGAGCGCGCCGACCTGACCCTCGACGTCCGGCCGGACCTGTTCGGCCGGCCGCTGACCACGCCGGTCGCCGACACCCCGGCCGGCTGGGTGGCGATGGGCCTCGGCGACGACCTGGACGAGGCCGCGGCCGAGGCGCTGGACGCGATGCTCGGCCTGATCGGGGCGCTGCACGGGCTCGGCCGCTCCGAGGCGATGGCGCTGGCCGGCGTCGTGGTCGACCTGCGGGTCACCCAGGTCGCCAACCAGGTGTTCGGCGTCCACGCGGTGTTCCCGCGGGGCGCCCTGCGTCAGCGGAACAGCGAGGCGGTGAGTTCGCTGTCGTCGGAGCCGCGGTAGAGCACGATCCTGCCGTCGGCGAAGCGCCACCAGTGGTGGAGGTGCTCGGTGGCGCTCCGGCCGGTCGACCGGGCCGTGAAGCCGAACCGGACGACGACCATCACGTCGGTCTCGTTGGCCGCGAACGACAGCGGCATGAACTCGCTGACCTCGACGCTCGACCCCAGTTCGGAGAAGAACCGCGCCACGCCCTCCCTGCCGCGGTGGGGCCCGTACCAGGGGGCCGACCGGGCGGCCGCCTCGGCGCCCCAGTCGACGTCGTCGGCGACCTCGGCGAGGACGGCGTCGACGTCCCCGCGCCCGAAGGCCGCGTACACGCGCTGGATGGTCTGGATCTTGGGATCGGCCACCTGCTGAACGGTCTCTGTCATGCCGGAGACCCTGCTCGGGACGGCGACGCGGTACATCGGGACAACACCCCATCTACGGTGACCGCGTGGCCGCCGCCGTCACGCGGGTGGAGTTCGCGGCGCTGCTCGCCGTCGCCCAGGACCACGCGTTCGGCCAGCCGCCGGGCGCGCAGCTGCGTGCCGCCGTGCTCGGGCAGCACCTCGCCGCCGCGGCCGGCAGCGATCCCGCGGAACGGGCCACCACCTGGTGGACGTCGACGCTGCGCTTCCTCGGGTGCACCGGCCACGCGTTCGAGGTGGCGGCGCTCTTCGGCGACGAGATCGAGCTGCGGGCCCGGTCGCTGCGTACCGACGTCGCGGCACCGCTCGACCAGCTGCGGCTGATGATCGCGCGCGCCGGATCCGGCGGGTCCCGCCTGGGCCGGGCGCCGGCGGTGCTCGCCGTCGTCGCGGGCGGCCGGGCGGCAGCCCGGGACAACTTCCGGGCGGCCTGCGAGGTGGCCGACGCCCTCGCCGTCCGCCTCGGGCTCGACGCACCCGTGCGCGCGGCCCTGGCGGCGAACTTCGAGCGGTGGAACGGCCGGGGCCTGCCCAGCGGGATGCGGGGCACTGCGATCCCCCGGCCGATGCGGATCGCCCAGCTCGCCCAGGAGTTCGAGGCGCTCGCCCGCATGGACGGGCCGGCCGGAGCGCGCGACGTCGTCCGTGCCCGGCGCGGCGGGGCCTACGACCCGGAGCTCGCCGATCTCGTCGTGGAACGGGCCGCCGGCTGGTGGGCCGCGGTCGAGGCGGCCGATCCCTGGGACGCGGCCCTCGCCGTCGCGCCCGCGGAGCGGCCGCTGGCCGCTCCCGCCGTCCGCGAGGCGCTGCTGGTCCTCGCGGACTTCGCCGACCTCAAGTCCCCCTGGACCAACGGTCACTCGCGAGCCGTCGCGGACCTCGTCCGGGAGGCCTGCGGACCCGACGCCGCGGCGGCGGCCCTGCTGCACGACCTCGGCTGCGTCGCCGTGCCCAACACGATCTGGGACAAGGCCGGCCCGCTCACCCGCGACGAGCGGGACCGCGTCGAGAGCCACGCGCTGGTCACCGACCAGCTCCTGCGCCGGGTGCCGTACACGGCGGCCCTGGCCCGGACGGCGTCCGCCGCGCACGAGCGCGTCGACGGCTCCGGTTACCACCGGCGAGTGCCCGGCACGCACCTGGACGACGCGGGGCGGGTGCTCGCCGCCGCGGACTGCTACCAGGCGCTGACGTCCGACCGCCCGCACCGCCCGGGACTCGCCCCACGCGCGGCGGCGGCCGAGCTGCGGGGCATGAGCGCGGCCGGCCGGCTCGACGGCGAGGCGGTCGAGCGGGTCCTCGCCGCCGCGGGGCACCGCCGCGCCGCCCGGGTCCCGCTCCCGGCCGGACTGACCGCGCGCGAGGCCGAGGTGCTCCGGCTGCTGGCGCTGGGCCTCACCACGCGGCAGGTCGCCGCCCGGCTGGTCATCACGGCGAAGACCGCCGACCACCACGTGCAGCACATCTACACCAAGATCGGCGTCTCGACCCGGGGTGCCGCCGCGCTCTTCGCGATCGAGCACGGCCTGCTACCCGCGGACGTGGTGCGCTGACGACGGTTCCGCGACCACGGGAGCGGCGCTAGCGTCGCCGCCGTCGTGTCGTCCGACGACAGGAGGTGGCGAGATGAGCGGCCGGGTCGTGCACTTCGAGCTCCCCTTCGACGACGGGGACCGTGCACGCAGCTTCTACAAGGAAGCGTTCGACTGGCAGCTGCAGGAGATGCCGGGCATGGACTACACGCTGGTCATGTCCGGGCCGAGCGGGGACCAGGGACCGACCGAGCCGGGCTTCATCAACGGCGGCATGCTGTCGCGGTCGATGAGCGCCGCGCCCGGGCCGGTGATCGTCGTCGACGTGGAGAGCATCGACGTCGCCCTGGAACGGGTCGGTGAGCTCGGTGGGTCGACCGTCGTGGGGAAGACGCCGGTCGGCAGCATGGGCTTCACCGCCTACGTCACGGATCCGGAGGGCAACGTGATCGGCCTCTGGGAGACGGCGTCGTCCTGAACACCGGGACTTTCGGCGCCGAAAGTCCGGGGGACTTTCGGCGCCGAAAGTCCCGATCAGTAGGTTGCCCGGCATGGCCGCCACCGGGTTCCACACCGTCGAGCAGCTCAACGACCTGCTCCCGGGCACGCTGCCCGGCCTGCTCGGCATCGTCTTCACCGCGCACGAGCCGGGACGCATCGAGGGCCATCTCGACGTGCGCCGCGACGTCCTGGCCCCGAACGGCTACCTGCACGCCGCGACCGTCGTCGGCCTCGCCGACACCGCGTGCGGCCTGGCCACCCGCGCCCTGCTGCCGGAGGGCTCGACCGGCTTCACCACCATCGAGCTCAAGACCAACTACCTGGGGACGGCGCGCGAGGGGCGGATCGGCGTCGTCGCCACCAACGCGCACGCCGGGCGGACGACGCAGGTGTGGGACGCGACGGTGACCGCCGAGGCGACCGGGAAGACCATCGCGCTGTTCCGCTGCACGCAGTCCGTGCTCTGGCCTAAGTGACCCGGCGGTAACCGCGGGCCGCCGCGGTGTGAGACTGGCGCCACAGTCATCAACGAGGAGGACCCCCCGTGGCGCTGGCCAGCCCCTTTCCCGACGTCGACATCCCCGACCTGTCGGTACCCGCCTTCGTCCTGGCCGCGGGCCGCGAGCGGCCGGAGGCCCCGGCGCTGATCGACGGCCTGAAGGGCGACGTCATCACCCACGGCCAGCTGGCCGGCTACGTCGACCGGCTCGCCGCCGCCCTGCACGAGCGCGGCCTGCGCAAGGGCGACGTCGTCGCCGTCTTCTGCCCGAACACCATCTGGTACCCGGTGGTCTTCCACGGCATCGCCGCGGCCGGCTGCGTGATGAGCCCGATCAACTCGCTCTACACGCCCGAGGAGATCGCCTTCCAGCTGCGCGACTCCGGCGCGAAGATCATCGTCACCATCTCGCTGTTCCTGGACCGGGTCACCGCCGCGGTCGAGAAGACGCCGGTCGACGAGATCATCGTCCTGGACGGCGCCGAGGGTCACGCCTCGCTGGTCGACCTGCTCGGCAGCCAGGCGCCCACGCCGCAGGTCGACATCGACCCGGCGAACGACCTGGTCACGCTGCCCTACTCCAGCGGCACGACCGGCCTGCCGAAGGGCGTCATGCTGACCCACCGCAACCTGGTGGCCAACGTGTCGCAGTGCCGGCCGCTGATCGAGCTGAGCGCGGACGAGCGGATCATCGCCGTCCTGCCGTTCTTCCACATCTACGGCCTGACCGTGCTGATGAACCAGGGCCTGGCATGGGGCGGCGCCGTCGTGACGCTGCCGCGGTTCGACTTCGAGGACTTCCTCCGCACGATCCAGGACCACAAGATCACCCGGGCCTTCGTGGCGCCGCCGATCGTGCTGGCCCTGGCCAAGCACCCGCTGGTCGACCAGTACGACCTCTCCTCGCTGACCGCCATCCTGTCCGGCGCCGCGCCGCTGGACGCCGACCTGGCGCTCGCCGCCCAGAACCGGTTGCGCAAGGGCGCCGACACCGGCGTCACGGTCGCGCAGGGCTACGGCATGACCGAGCTGTCCCCCGTCTCGCACACGACGCCGGACCCCGACCAGCTGCCGGCCGGCGTGACCGACGTGCCCAAGGGCTCGGTCGGGTTCGCGATCCCGAACACCGAGTGCCGGCTGATCGACCCCGAGACCGGCACCGACGCCGCCGAGGGCGAGCGCGGCGAGCTGTGGGTCCGCGGGCCACAGGTGATGAAGGGCTACCTGAACAACCCGTCGGCCACCGCCGACACCCTGGACGCCGACGGCTGGCTGCACACCGGCGACGTCGCCATCGTCGACGAGCACGGCTTCTACACGGTCGTCGACCGCGTCAAGGAGCTGATCAAGTACAAGGGCTACCAGGTGGCCCCGGCCGAGCTCGAGGCCGTGCTGCTCTCCTGCCCGGACATCGCCGACGCCGCGGTGATCGGCGTCAAGGACGAGGAGACGGGCGAGGAGCTGCCGAAGGCGTTCATCGTCCGCGCGCCCGGCTCGACGATCGACGAGCAGGCGGTCATGGACTACGCCGGCAGCCGGCTCGCCCCGCACAAGAAGATCCGCGCGGTCGAGTTCATCGAGGCCGTGCCGAAGTCCGCCGCCGGCAAGATCCTGCGCAAGGAACTGCGGTAGCTCGGGGTGGATTCGTCGGCGTCACGCCGACGAATCCACCCCGTCACGTGCCCAGGACGGCGTCGCGCGCCCGGGCGTAGCGACGCTGGCCCACGCGCAGCAGCAGGCGGGCGCGGGGGTCGGCCTCGGCCACCACGGCCGACAGCTCCGCCGGGTGGCACTGGTCGGCCAGCCACGGCACGAGGAACCGCAGCCGCGCGGTCGGGGTGCCCGCCCGCAGCCGCATCCGGCAGCGGTCGAGCTGGGTCCGGGTCACGTGCAGCCGGAGCTGCGTGAAGACCCGCCCCTCCTCCTCGGCGAGGTGCTTCTCGACCAGGTCGGCGAGCCGGGCGAGCTCCGGGGCCAGGTGCGGCGCCCCGGAGCTGGGACAGCGGGCGAAGATCCGCAGCGCCGACCACGCCCGGGGCAGCAGCTCCGCGAGCTCGGTGTGCTGCGCCGCCAGCGGGGCGAGCTCGGCCCAGCCGTCCGGGGACTGCACGGCCAGCGGCCACAGCGCGGCATCCTCCCGCTCGACGTGCGCGCGGACCTCGGTCAGCACGGCGCCCGCGAACGCGACGATCCCGCGCTGCCGCTCGGCGTCGCAGGCGTCGTCGCGGGCGATGCCGTCGACGGCGCGGGCGAGCAGGCGGGTGCCCGAGCGCAGCGCGCGATGGGCGAGGGTGAACCCGGTGAGGTCGGCGGCGGTGCGGGGAGTCGCGGCGTCCGTCACGGCGGCGGGAGGAACGATCGTCGTCATGACGCACACGGTGGCGGGAGGCGCTGGGGAGCCACTTGCGCGTCACTAGGACGTAGGCTGCCGCCCGCTATGACGGTCGAGTTCGGGGTGCTGGGCGGCGTCTGGGCCACCCGGGACGGCGCCCCCGTCGACCTCGGCGGCCACCGGCAGCGCTCGGTCATCGCCCGGCTGCTGGTCTCGCGCGGCGCCGTGGTGCCCGCCGACCTGCTGGTGGGCGACCTCTGGCACGCCGAGACCCCGCCCCGCGCGCAGGCCGCCCTGCAGGCGCACGTCAGCCACCTGCGCCGCGCGCTCGAACCCGACCGGCCGCCGCGCACGCCGGCCCGGCTGCTGCTCACCGTGCCGCCCGGCTACGCGCTGCGCCCCGACGACGACGCCGTCGACGCGCTGCGCGCCGCCCGGCTGCTCGCCGACGGCGACCGGCTCGCGGACGACGACCCCGCCGCCGCCCGCGACCGCTACGCCGCCGCGCTGGAACTGTGGCGCGGTCCGGCCTACGCCGAGTACGCCGACGACCCGTGGTGCGCGCCCGAGGCCGCCCGCCTCGACGAGCTGCGGCTGACCGCGGTGGAGCGCTGGGCGGCCGCGGCACTGGCCGTCCCCGGCGGCGCCGACCCGCTGGCCCGGCTGCGGGCGCACGTCGCCGAGCACCCGCTGCGCGAGGAGGGCTGGCGGCTGCTCGCGCTCGGGCTCTACCGCGCCGGGCGGCAGGCCGACGCCCTGGCCGCGCTGCGGGAGGTCCGAGCGCGGCTCGCCGACGAGCTGGGCGTCGACCCTGGCCCGGCGCTGCGCGCGCTGGAGGACGACGTCCTCGCCCAGGCGCCGCACCTCATGCACCCCGGGCCGGCACGGAAGGCCGCGCCCGCTCGCGCCCTGCATGCCGGTGGCACGCAGCGCACGAGCACGCCGGGAGAGGGCATCCCCCGGCCGGCCCTGGTCGGCCGGGACGTCGAGCTGGCCGCGCTCCGCGACGCCGCGGCACGGGCGGCGGCGGGGCGGCAGGCGGTCGCGGTCGTCACCGGGGAGGCCGGCAGCGGCAAGACGGCGCTGGTCGAGGCGCTCGCCGCGGAGCTCGGCGCGGCCGGCTGGACGACGTGCCTGGCCCGCTGCCCCGAGACCGAGGGCGCGCCGAGCGGCTGGCCGTGGACCGAGGCGCTGGGCCGGCTGGCCCGCGCGCACCCGCCGGCCGACCCGGCGCGGCTGGCGCCGCTGCTCGAGGACGCCCCCGCCGACGAGGCCGGTGACGCGCTGGCCTCCCGGTTCCGGCTGCACCGTGCGGTCGGTGAGTGGCTGGCCGGCGTCCCGGGGCCGCTGCTCGTCGTCCTCGACGACCTGCACCGCGCCGACCAGGAGACCGCGGCCCTGCTGCTGGACCTGGTGGCGGCGCTGCCCGACGTCCCCGTGCTGGTCGTCGTCGCCACCCGGCCCGAGCCGCTGGCCGAGCTGGACGCGGTGCTCGCCGCGCTCGCCCGCCGCTCGCCGGTGCGGCTCGCGCTGGCCGGCCTGGACGACGAGGCGGTCGGGCGGCTGGTCGACGACGTCTCGGCCACGCCGGTGGACGACGCCGTCCGCGCCGCCATCGCCGAGCGCACCGGCGGCAACCCGTTCCTCGTGCGCGAGCTGGCGCGGCTGGTCTCCACCGGCGCCGACGTCGGCGCGGTGCCGGGCGGGGTGCGCGACGTCGTCCGGTCCCGGCTGGCGGCGCTGCCCGCGCAGACCGGCAGCCTGCTGCGGCTGGCCGCGGTCTGCGGCCGGGACGTCGACGTCGACGTGCTGCTCGCCGCCGCGCGGGTGGACCGGGACGACGACGAGGCGGTCGTCGACGCACTGGAGTCCGCCCTGGTGAGCGGGCTGCTGGTGGAGCCCGGGCCCGGCCGGCTGCGGTTCGTGCACGCGCTGGTGCGCGACACGCTGTACGAGGACCTCTCCCGACTGCGGGCCGGCCGGCTGCACGGGCGGGTCGCGCAGGCGCTGGAGCGGCTGCGCCCGCAGGACGTCACCGCGCTGGCCCACCACTCCGAGGCGGCCGGCCCGTCGCACGCCGCGGCCACCGCGCGCTGGGCCGCGGCCGCCGCGGAGCTGGCCGAGCGGAGGTTCTCCTACCGCGACGCGCTGCACTGGTGGCAGCGGGCATCGGCGGCGACCACGCTGGCCCACCCCGACGACGAGGCCGGCCGGCTGCGGCTGCTGGCCCGCGCCGCACGGGCGGCGACGCTCGCCGGCGACATGCCCGCCGGCCGCGAGCTGCGCGACGGCGCGCTGCCGGCGGCGACCGCGCTGGGCGATCCGCTGGTCACCGCCGAGGTGCTGCTCTCCTGCGACGTCCCGACGCTGTGGGCGCCGCGGCAGACGCCCGCGGAGCCGGCCCTGGTCGCGGCGCTCGAGCGCACCGTCCCCGCGCTGCCGGACCGGCCCGACCTGCGCTCCCGGCTGCTCGGCGTGCTCGCGGTGGAGCTGGCCGGCGCCGCGGACCCGCGAGGCTACGAGGCCAGCCTGGAGGCGGTGGCGCTGGCCCGCGAGACCGGGGACCCGCTGGTGCTGGCCTCGGCGCTCAACGCCCGCTACATCAACACCTACCGGCACGGCGGGCTGGCCGAGCGCGGCGACCTTGGCCGGGAGCTGCTGGAGCTCGCGCAGCGCGAGCAGCTGGGCCTGTTCGAGGCGACCGCCCGGCTGGTGCTCGTGCAGCACAGCTGCGGCGTCCTCGACCTGGAGGCCGCCGACGAGCACGCCACCGAGGCCGAGCGGCTGGCGCTGGCGTACGGGCTGCCGCTGCTGCACGCGATCGCGCTCTGGTACCGCGGGCTGCGGGCGTCGATCGCCGGCGACTACGCCGCGGCGGAGGCCGCCTACGGCGCGGCCGTGGCGCGGGTCGGGACCACCGGCTTCTGGGCCCGGCAGGCGCAGGCGCTGTGGTGGGTGTCGGTCTTCTGCCTGCGGCTGACCGCCGGGCGCTACGACGACCTGATCGCGCAGTCGGAGGACCTGCTCGACGTCGCCCCCGACGAGCTGGCCGAGCTCCTCGCGGTGGCGCTGATGGTGAACGGCCGGACGGCGGAGGCGCGGCGGTTCGCCGCGGTGAAGCCCTCGGTCGGGCAGGACTACTTCACCCCGGTCCTGCTGGGCCTGCGGGCGGTCCTCGGGCTCGGCCTGCGGGACGACGACCGGGTCGAGGAGGCCTACACCGGCCTGCTGCCGCACGCGGACACCGTCTGCGGCGCGTGGACGGCGACGGTCGCGCTGGGTCCGACGGCCACGCTGCTGGCGCGGCTGGCCGCCTACCGCGGGGACGCCGCGGCGGCGGCCGCCCACCAGCGCACCGCCGTCGAGGTCGCGGAGCGGACCGGCAACCCCGACTGGATCACCGCCGCCCGCGCTTTGTCGCGATGAAGCGCGCGTGCTTTGTCGCGACAAAGCACGCTAGCCGCGCACGACGAGGGCGCGGCGGCGGTGCCAGCGGCCCTCGCCGAGCGCGAGCAGCAGCTTGAGCGGCGCCGGGGCGTCGGCGAGCGCGGCCGAGCGCTCCTCGGGCGTGCACTGCGCGATCACCCACGGCAGCACGAAGAGCAGGTGCTTCGGGCTCGAGCCCTTCTGGAACCGCTTCTCGCAGGCGGCGAAGTCCGCGGCCGACACGTGCTCGCGGATCACCGGGAACACCTCGGCCTCCTCCTCGACGATGTGCTCGTCGAGCAGGTCGGCCATCTCGGTGAGCACCCGCCCGAGTGGCGCGGCCGCCGAGACGTCGCCGGCGAACGCGGCCAGCGCCTCCTCGGCGCGGGTGAGGACCGCCTGCAGCTCGGTGTGGTCGTCGGTGAGCGGCTCGAGGTCGACCGCGGCGCCGGCCGAGGCGGCGATCACCGGCCACAGGACGTCGTCCTCGCGGCTGTGGTGGGAGTGGATCTCGCGCAGCACCTCGGTGGCGAAGCGGACGTAGGCGTCGCGGCGCTCCGCCGGGCAGGGCGCGCCGCCGGCGATGGAGACGGCGGCGTCGGCCAGGTCGCGGGTGCCGGAGCGCAGCGCGCGGTGGATGAGCGTGAAGCCGGTCAGGTCGGCCTCGGGCTCGCCGGGCCGGCGCGGGGTGACGGGGAACGGCAGGGCGGGGAGCTGAGTGGTCATGCCCGCACGGTGCGGCCGGCCACTTGCGAACGACTTGCCGGCTACAGCCCGCCGGCGAGCTCGCGGACGACGTCGGCGGCCGGACCGGTGCGGGCCTGGCGGAACCCCGT
The DNA here is from genome assembly GCF_059428245.1 of Geodermatophilus sp. SMS 5-13. NCBI lineage: Bacteria > Bacillati > Actinomycetota > Actinomycetes > Geodermatophilales > Geodermatophilaceae > Geodermatophilus > Geodermatophilus sp. SMS 5-13. The sequence continues at coordinate 125,945 of NZ_CP165729.1, read as the reverse complement.
GCCCGCCCACAGGTGCAGCCGGTCGGCGTCGCCGGCCTTGGCGGCCGCGGTGCGCAGCGGACGGGTCAGGTGGTGGATCTCCGGATAGCCGAGCGGGGCGGAGCCGGTGTGCCGCTCGAGGAAGCCGTTGACCAGGCCGCGGGCCGGGCGGCCGGTGAACGCGCGGGTGAGCTCGGTGTGCGTGAACCGGGGGTCGGTCAGGGCGTCGCGGTGCGTGGCGGAAGCACCGCTCTCGTCGGTGCGCAGCAGCGCCGTCCCCACGAGGACGGCGAGCGCCCCGGCGGCGACCGCGTCGCGCACCTGCGCCGCGGTGGCCAGCCCGCCCGCGCCGAGCAGCGGCAGCGCCGTCACCGCCCGGACCCGGGCCAGCAGCTCGGGCAGCGGCACCGGCGACGGCATCCGCGCGGGGTCGTGCACGCCGCTGTGCGCGCCGGCGTCCGCGCACTGGACGACCAGCCCGTCGGCGCCCACCTCCTCGGCGGCGCGGGCCTCGTCGTCGGCGGTCACGGTCACGAGCACGACGGTGCCGGCCCGCCGGAGCGCGGCGACCACGTCGGCCGGCGGGACGCCGAAGGTGAAGCTGACCACCGGCACCGGATCGGCCAGCAGCAGGTCGATCTTCGCCGTCCACGCGTCGTCGTCCCACCGCGGCTCGGCGGCGGCGAGGTCCAGGCCGTACGGCCGGCCCTCCGGGGCGAGCTCGGCCGCGTACCGGCGGAACTCCGCCTCCGGCATCCGCGCCGGCGACGGCACGAACACGTTGACCCCGAACGGGACGCCGCGGACCTGCGCGATCTCCGCCGCGACCGCGTCGGGCTCCTTGTAGCCGGCGGCGAGCAAGCCCAGGCCGCCGGCGGAGGCGACCGCCCGGACCAGCCCGGGCCCGGACGGTCCGCCGGCCATCGGCGCCGCCGCGACCGGCAGCCCGGCACCCAGCAGATCCGCCGCGTTCATCGCCGTCACCCTAGGGTGCGGGCATGCACGCGGTGACGATCAGCGAACCCGGCGGTCCGGAGGTGCTCGGCTGGGGCGAGGTCCCCGATCCGGTGTGCAGCCCCGGTGAGGTGATCATCGACGTCGCGGCCACCGCGGTGAACCGCGCCGACCTGCTCCAGCGGCAGGGCTTCTACCCGCCGCCGCCGGGCGCCAGCGAGATCCTCGGGCTTGAGTGCAGCGGGATCATCAGCGAGGTCGGCGACGGCGTGGCGGAGTGGTCGGTCGGCGACGAGGTGTGCGCGCTGCTCGCCGGCGGCGGGTACGCCGAGCGGGTCGCCGTCCCGGCCGGGCAGGTGCTGCCCCGCCCCTCCGGTGTGGAGCTGGCCACGGCCGCCGGGCTGCCCGAGGTGACCTGCACGGTGTGGTCGAACGTGTTCATGCTCGCCGGGCTGCGCCGCGGCGACGCATTCCTCGTGCACGGCGGCTCCAGCGGCATCGGCACCATGGCCATCCAGCTGGCCGCGCGCGCCGGTGCGCGGGTGTTCACCACGGCCGGGACGGCGGCCAAGCTCGAGTTCTGCCGCGAGCTCGGCGCCGAGGTGCTGATCGACTACCGCGAGGAGGACTTCGTCGAGCGGGTGACGGACGAGACCGACGGCGCCGGGGTCGACGTCGTCCTCGACAACATGGGCGCGAAATACCTGGCCCGCAACCTCGACGTCCTCGCCATCGGCGGCCGGCTGGTCAGCATCGGGATGCAGGGCGGCACCAAGGCCGAGCTCGACCTCGGCAAGCTGATGCGCAAGCGCGGCGCGGTGCACGCGACGACGCTGCGCTCCCGGCCGGCGAACGGTCCGGGCGGCAAGGCCGAGATCGTGGCCGCCGTCCGGCACGACGTCTGGCCCGACGTCGAGCGCGGCGTCGTCCGCCCGATCGTCGACCGGCGGCTGCCGATGTCCCGGGCCGCCGAGGCGCACCGGACGGTCGAGGCCAGCGAGCACATCGGCAAGGTCCTGCTGCTGACGGAGGAGTGACCGGGCCGGCTCCTCAGTAGACCGGCCCTCCCGGCGCCGGCGCAGGCGCCGAGGACGGCGCAGGCGCCGAGGACGACGAGGACGACGACGCGGTCGTGGTGACCTTCGTGCCGTCGGGCGCCACGGCCCACCAGATGCCCATGAACCCCTGGCCGTTGACCTGCTGCGCGCCGGAGTCACCGGAGAACGTGTAGAGCCGGTGCCCGTCGAGGGTCACCTGCTGCTTGCCGTCGTCGGTGGCCGCGGTGCCGACCTCGCCGGTGACACCGGTGACCGAGGGCGTGGTCGAGGTGGTCGTCAGCGCCGGCCACAGGCCGACGCACGTCCCGGTGCAGGCGCTGGGCGACCCGGCGGTGTCCTTGTCGAACACGTAGACGGTCTGCCCCTTGCCGTCGACCACGATCGCGCCGAGGGGGCTCTCCCAGGAGGCCAGGTCGGTGTTCGCCGCCGGCGAGCTGCTGGGGCCGGTCGCGCCATCCCCGCTCGCCGCCGAGCCGCCCGAGGTCGAGGAGGACCCGCAGCCGGCCAGTGCGAGCGCCGCGGCGGCCGTGGCCGCCAGGATCCAGGTCGTGCGCACAGCGTTCCTCTTTTCCGAGAGGCGCCGGACAGGTGCGCCCGGCGCCGTCACCGGGGAACACGACGGCGGTTCCTGCGGGGTTCAGGAGGTCAGCGCAGGCGGAGGGCGGCGACCGAATCGATCACGTAGCCGACCTCCTCGGCGGTGTTGTAGTGCATCAGGCCCAGCCGCACCGCTCCGCCGGCCTCGTTGACGCCCAGCGCGTCGAACAGCTCGCGGGCGTAGTAGTCGCCGTCCCAGGCGCAGATCCCCCGCCGGGAGAGCTCGGCGGTGACCTGCCGCGGGGTCATGCCCTCCACGGTGAACGACACGGTGGGCGTCCTGTGCTCCGGAGCCCCGAGCACGTGCACGTGTCGCATCGCCCGCAGTGCGTCGTCCAGCCAGCCGAACAGCTCATGCTCGTACTCGGCCACCGCCGCCATCGACACGTGCAGCCGTTCGCGGCGCGACCCGGTCGCCTCCGGGTCCAGCCCCGCGAGGTGGTCGACCGCCGCCGGGACGCCGGCCAGCAGCTCGAACGGCGGCGTTCCGGTCTCCAGCCGGTCGGGCACCCGGTCCGGCGCGGGCAGCACCTTGTCCGGCCGCAGCTGCTCGAGCAGCGCCGGGTCGGCGACGACGGCGCCGACGTGCGGGCCGCACCACGTGTAGGCCGACAGCGCCAGAAAGTCGGCGCCGAGGGCTTTGCGGTCGAGCAGGCCGTGCGGAGCGGCGTGGACGGCGTCGACGTAGACCAATGCCCCCACCCCGTGCGCGCGGGCGGCGATCGCGGGCACGTCCGGAACGGTGCCGATCGCGTTGCTGGCCGCGGTGACCGCCACCAGCCGGGTGCGCTCGGTGAGCAGCTCGTCGTACTGCCAGGCCGGCAGCTCGCCGGTCTCGATGTCCACCTCGGCCCACCGGACCAGGACGCCGCTCTCCTGTGCCAGCTGCAGCCAGGGGCGGATGTTGGCATCGTGGTCGAGCCGGCTCACCACCACCTCGTCACCCGGGCGCCAGGTGCGGGCCAGCGTGCGGGCGAGGGAGTAGGTCAGCGTCGTCATGTTGGCGCCGAGGACGACGCCGGACGCCACCCCGCCGGTCAGGTCGGCGACCGCGGAGCGGGCGGCGGCGACGATCGCCTCGGCGCGCCCGGACGCCGGGAAGACGCCGCCCCGGTTCGCGACCGGCATGCGCATGGCGTGGGCGACCGCGCGCGCCACGCTCTCGGGCATCAGCGAGCCGGCCGGGCCGTCGGTGTGCACGAACCCGTCGGCCAGCGCGGGGAACAGGCCGCGGACGCGTGCGACGTCCAGCCGGCCTTCCCCCACGCTGCGCACCCTAGTGTGCCCCGGGCTTTCGGTGCCGGGCCGTTCCGTTGGCCGCGGCCCGGCCCGACCACCCCGGACGGCGGTCACCGCGACGGGGCAGGATGGGGACATGACTGCACCGGGAACCGGCAGCGAGCGTCCGCAGCAGGTCGTCGTCGTGGGCCCCGACGGTCGGCCGGTCGGCGCGATGCCGATGCCGGCGGTTCCGGCGGGTGACGAGGACGGCCAGGGCGGCATGACCGTCAACGACATGGTCGAGGAGCCGGCCAAGGTCATGCGGATCGGCACGATGATCAAGCAGCTGCTCGAGGAGGTGCGGGCGGCGCCCCTGGACGACGCCAGCCGCAACCGGCTGCGCGACATCCACGCCGCGTCGATCCGCGAGCTGGAGGAGGGTCTCTCCCCCGACCTGCGCGACGAGCTGGAGCGGATCACCCTGCCGTTCAGCGAGGACGCGACGCCGTCCGACGCCGAGCTGCGGATCGCCCAGGCCCAGCTGGTCGGCTGGCTGGAGGGGGTCTTCCACGGGATCCAGACGGCGCTGTTCGCCCAGCAGATGGCCGCCCGCGCGCAGCTGGAGGAGATGCGCCGTCGGGCGCTCCCCGGCGGGTCGCCGCAGGCGCCGCAGCAGCCCGACTTCCGCCCCGGCGGCGGCCAGTACCTGTAGGACGCTGGCCGTGACCATCGGCAGGTGGCTGCCCCCGGCGGCGTGTCGGGCAGCCACTCGCCGATGATCACCGCGTTCACCCGTGCGGGGGAGCCCCCTCAGCTGGCGCACATCGGCGGGTGACCGGCGCCGTTGCCGATCACCCGCCGATGCGGGAGAGGAGCCGCGTCAGAAGCGGAAGCCGCCCACCAGCTCCTCGAGGCGGCGCGACACCGTCGCCAGCTCGCCGGCGGCCTCCTGAGCGGCGCCGACGTGCTGGGTCGTCGACTGCGCGACGGCGGCCACCGCGTCGATGTTCTCCGCGATCTGCCCGGTTCCCGTGGCGGCCTCGCCGACGCTGCGGTTCATCTCGTTGGTCGTCGCGGTCTGCTCCTCGACCGCCGAGGCGATGGTCGTCTGGTAGTCGTTGATCTGCGAGATGACCTCGGCGACCTCGGCGATGGCGCCGACCGCGCTGGTGGTGTCGGCCTGGATGGCCTCGACCCGGCGGGCGATGTCCTCGGTGGCCCGGGCGGTCTCCTGCGAGAGCTCCTTGACCTCGTTGGCGACGACCGCGAAGCCCTTGCCGGCGTCACCGGCGCGGGCGGCCTCGATGGTCGCGTTCAGGGCGAGCAGGTTGGTCTGCTCGGCGATCGAGCTGATCACCTTGACCACGTCGCCGATCGTGCGGCTGGACTCGCCGAGCCGCGAGACGGTCTCCGTCGTCGTCCCCACCGCGACGACCGCCTTGCCGGCGACCGTGGCGGCCTCGTTGGCGTTGTGCGCGATCTCGCGGATCGAGGCACCCATCTGCTCGGAGCCCGCCGCCACCGTCTGGACGCTGCGGGACACCTCACCGGCGGCCGCGGCCACGACGCCGGCCTGGGCCGAGGACTCCTCCGCGCCGACCGAGATCTGCTGGCTCAGCGCGCCGACCCGCTCGCTGGCGGTGCCCAGCGCCCGGACCGCATCGTGGAACGTCGACATGACCTGGCCGATGGAGGCGAGCGCGGTGTTCGTCGAGGTGGCCATCCGGCCCACCTCGTCCTTGGCGGAGACGTCGAGCCGCTGGGTCAGGTCACCCTTGGCGACGGCGGCGAACACGACCTCGGCCTGGGCGAGCGGCCGGGTGATGCCGCGGGTCAGCTGCCAGGCGATGAGCACGGCGAGGACGGCGGCCGCGGCGCAGAACAGCACCATCGTGAGGAGGAAGCCCGAGGCGACGTCGCGGGCGTCGGCCGACAGCCCCTGGTTCATCGCCTCCTCCATGTCGATGAGCACGTTGATCGTGCGCAGCCACTCGACGAACAGCGGCTTGGCCTGCAGCAGCGCCTGCTGCGCACCGATGAAGTCGCCGGTGGACTGCGCCTGCACGATCCGCTCGATGAGCGGGAGCGTCTGCTTCTCGACGTTCTTGATGTCGGTCAGCGCGGTGCGCTCGTCGGGGTTGGCGTTGGACTCGACGGCGAACAGGTCGTCCATCGGGCCGGCCGAGTCCTTGTACTTCTTGGTGAGCTCCGTGATCAGGTCGACCTGGGTCTGCAACTCGGCCGGCGTGGTGGACAGCACGACGTCGCGGACGGCGATCGACCGGTCGTGCACGCTGCCGCGGAAGTTGATCGCGTAGCGCTGCTTGACCGCGTTCAGGTCGTTGATGGTCGTCAGGTGGTCGTTGATGGTGTCGACGCGGGTCACGCCGATGGCGGTGAGCCCGACCATGCTCAGGACGACGATCAGGAAGCCGAGGGCGAGCCGCCGGCTGATCGACAGGTTCTTCAACATCGTTGTCTCCGTGGACCGACGAGGGTGGTGGCGAAGCACCGAGCGGCTTCACCCCTCCTTCTCGGCTGTCACCTGAGAGACTCAACCCAGAGTTGGGCACGGTCCAGGCACGGTCGTCACACCCGTCCCGGCCGCCCCGGCGCTTCGGAGCGAGGCCTCTGAGCGGGGTTTCAGAGGGTGGCGAGGAAGGCCGCGACGCCGTCGTCCTCGTTGGTGCCGGTGACGTCCGTGGCCGCGGCCAGCAGGTCGGCGTGGGCCTGCGCCATGGCCACCGCCCGGCCGCCCGCGTCGCGCACCCAGTCGAACGCGGCGATGTCGTTGGGCATGTCCCCGAAGACGACGACGTCCTCCGGGCCGACGCCGTGCCGGGCGGCCACCCTCGCCAGACCCGACGCCTTGGTGACGCCGGCCGCCGAGATCTCGGCGAGCGCCTCGCCCGAGGAGGTGGTCACCGTCGCCCGGTCGCCCACGACCTCCTCGACGAGGGCGACGAACGGGTCGCGGGCGAGGTCCTCGTGCCGGGCGAGCAGCTTGGCCGCGGGGTTGCGCAGCAGCTCCGGCAGGGGCGCGGCCGCGACGCCGGGCACGTCGACGTCCCAGCGCGGGTGGTAGGCCGGCTCGTGCCGGAACTCCATGCCGTACTCCACGCCGAAGCGGGTGCCCGGCGCCCGCCGGCGCAGCTCGTCGACGAGCTCGCGCAGGATCTCGGGGGCGAGCGGGTCCTCGTCGACGATCGTGAAGCTCTCCAGGTCCAGCAGGACCGCGCCGTTGCAGCAGACGGCGGTGCCGAACTCCAGCACCTGACGGATCCGCTTCATCCAGCGCGGCGGGCGGCCGGTGGCGAGGACGACGGGCACGCCGTCGGCCCGCCAGCGGGCCAGCTCGGCCACGGTGCTCTCGCTGACCGTGTCGTCGGAGCGCAGCAGTGTGCCGTCCATGTCGCTGGCGATCAGCCGCGGTCGCCAGTCAGACACCCAGCACCGCCTCCAGGTAGCGGGCCACGCCCTCGGCGTCGTTCCCGCTGGTCAGCTCGGGGGCCGCGGCGCGGACGGCGGGGTGCGCGTTGGCCACGGCCACCGCCCGGCCGCCGGCCTCGGTCACGGCCAGGATCATCGGCAGGTCGTTGGGCATGTCCCCGAAGACGAGGACGTCGCCGAAGCCGACGCCGTAGCGGGCCAGCGCCACGCCCAGCCCGGTGGCCTTCGTGATGCCGGGCGGCAGCACCTCGATGAAGCCGAGGCCGGCGTGGGTCACCTCGGCGACCGCCGGGTCGACGACCCGCCGGGCGCGGGCGAGCAGCTCGTCCTGGCCGAGGGTGGCCGAGCGCAGGAACACCTTGAGGACGGCGCCCTCCGGCAGCACGCGGTTGCGCGGCAGCAGGTGCGCCGGCTCCGGATAGGGCCAGTTGAAGCCGTGCTGCACGCGCAGCGGCCGGCGCGCCTCGGCCTGCTCGGCGGCGTCCTCCACGGCGAGCACGAGCGGGCCGGCGACGTCCTCGATCTGCTCGATCACCGCCATGGCCTGCGCGCGCGGCAGGCCGACGGTGCGCAGCACCTCGTCGCGCTCGAGGTCGACGACGAACCCGCCCTGGGCGAGGACGGCGATGCCGCGGCCGTCGAGCGCCGCGCGGACGCTGTCGAGCAACCGGGGGCCGCGGCCGGTGACGCCGACGACCGGGATCCCCGCCGCCCAGGAGGCCTCCAGCGCCGCCCGGGTGCGCGCGCCGACCTCGCCCGCGGAGGTGAACAGCGTGCCGTCGAGATCGGTCGCCACCAGCAGGGGGCGCCAGTTCCCGAGGACGGGCGGTTCGACGACGACGTCCGCGCCCGGCGCGGCGTGCCCGGAGGAGGGCAGGGGAACGCTCATGCGGGCCGCCCGACGACAGCTCCGGGAGCATCGCAGCGAGCTCTGCGAGCGAGGAGCGGACCGGGGCGCGGAGTCGGGCTCATGCGGTCGGCGGGACGGCCGCCGCCAGGGTCATCCCGGGGCTGAGCAGCTCGGCGCCGCCCAGCCACGGCCGCAGGGCCTTGGGCACGTGGACCGAGCCGTCGGCGCGCTGGTGCACCTCGAGCAGGCAGGCGATGGTGCGGGCGATCGCGCAGAGGGTGCCGTTGAGCGTCGCGGCGGGCTGCGGCTTGCCGTCGTCCCCGCGGTAGCGGATGTTGAGCCGCCGCGCCTGGAAGGTCGTGCAGTCCGAGGTGCTGGTCAGCTCGCGGTAGGTGTTCTGGCTCGGGAACCACGCCTCGATGTCGAACTTGCGGGCGGCGCTGGTGCCCAGGTCGCCGGCGGCGATGTCGACCACGCGGTAGGGCAGCTCGAGGGCGGTGAGGAACTCCTCCTCCCAGGCGAGCAGCCGACGGTGCTCCTCGGCGGCCTCCTCCGGACGGCAGAAGCTGAACATCTCGACCTTGTCGAACCAGTGCACGCGGATGATCCCGCGGGTGTCCTTGCCGTAGGAGCCGGCCTCGCGGCGGAAGCAGGAGGACCAGCCGGCGTAGCGGCGCGGGCCGGCGGGGAGGTCGAGCACCTCGTTCATGTGCATGCCGGCGAGCGCGACCTCCGACGTCCCGACGAGGTAGAGGTCGTCGCGCTCGATCTTGTAGACCTCCTCGGCGTGCGCACCGAGGAATCCGGTGCCCTCCATCGCCTCGGGCCGCACCAGGGCGGGGGCGACGACGGGCGTGAAGCCGGCGGTCACCGCCTGGCTGACGGCGAACTGGGCCAGGGCGAACTCGAGCAGGGCGCCGGGGCCGGTGAGGAAGTAGAAGCGGGCGCCGGAGACCTTGGCGCCGCGCTCGATGTCGATCGCGCCGAGCGCCTCGCCGATCTCCAGGTGGTCCTTGACCGGGAAGTCGTAGGTGGGGATCTCGCCGACGGTGCGCAGCGTCACCGCGTCGTCCTCGCCGCCGGGCGGCACGTCGTCGTGGACGACGTTGGGGATCTGGAGGTGGACCCGGCGCAGCGCCACGTCGGCGGCGCGCTGCGCCTCCTCGGCGTCCTTGACCTCGGCGGCGAGCGCCTTGGCCCGCTCCAGGACGGCGGGGCGCTCGTCCGGCGTGGCCTTCTTGACCGCCTGGGAGGCCGCCTTCTGCTCGGCGCGCAGGTCGTCGGCGCGCTTGACCGCCTGCCGGCGCGCCTCGTCGGCGGCCAGCAGCTCGTCGACCAGGGACTCGTCGGCACCCCGGGCCCGCTGGCTGGCCTTGACCCGGTCGGGGTCCTCACGCACGAGTCGCAGGTCGATCACCACCCGATCGTAATGAGCCGCCGGGACGGCGCCCGCGTTCACACGTGCGCGGCCGCGCGCAAGGGGCCGTCGAGATCTGCGGAAACCGGCTTTGACCTGGGGATTCAGGTCGCGGCGGGCTTCGATCAGAGATAGTGTTTCGAACAGGTGATCGAGTCATGGAGGAGGTGCTCGTGGACGCGCTCGTGTCGGAGTTCGACGCACTCGTGGCCGAGGACCTCCACGGCCAGGGCCCGGCGCTGCTGGACCGCACCCGCGATCTGGTCGCCCTGCGGAACCGGATCGACGCCGAGCTGGCCCGCACCGTGCGCGTCGCGGACGGCCTGCGGGCGTTCGCCGGGGACGGGATGGCCACGGCCCAGTCCTGGCTGCGCGGGCACTGTCGCCTCTCCGGCAAGGCGGCGTCGCGCGTGGTCCGCACCGGGCGGGCGCTGGAGCAGCTGCCCGCCGTCGCCGCCGCGCACGCCGCCGGGGGGCTGACCGCCGATCAGGTGTCGGTGATCGCCAAGATCACCGGGCCGCGGCCGGTCGCGCTGGCCGCCGCCCAGGGCATCGACCCGACCGAGGTCGCCGCGGTGCTGGCCCGCTTCGCCGCCACCCAGCCGCACGAGGACCTGGTGAAGCTGGTGCACCAGGTGCTCACCCGCCTCGACGCCGACGGCCCCGAACCCGATCCCACCGAGGAACGGTTCCTGTCCTTCGCCAAGCACGCCGACGGCTCGGGCACCGGCCGCTTCCACCTCGACCCGCTGGGCATGGAGAAGCTGCAGGCCGCGATCGAGTCGCTGCTGCAGGCCCACCGGCCCGCCGGCGATGCGCGCACCCGACCCCAGCAGCAGGCCGACGCCCTCGTCCAGCTGGCCGACATCCACCTGGGCTGCGGCACCCTGCCGCTGCTGCGCACCGTCAAGCCCCAGGTCGCGGTCCGGGTGAACAGCGAGGACCTGGCCGACCCGGCCACCGGCAGGGGCGCCGCGCGGGCCGGGTTCGGCGCGATCCTCTCCGCCGCCCGCGCCCGCCAGCTGGCCTGCGACGCCGAGCTGCGCCGCTACCTGCTCTCCGTCGACGGCGAACCGCTCGATCTCGGCCGCGCCCAGCGGCTGGTCACCCCCGGCCTGCGCAAGGCCGTCGAACTCCGCGACGAGCACTGCGTGTTCGCCGGCTGCGATGCCCCGACCCACTGGTGCGAGGTTCATCACGTCGTTCATTGGCTCTTCGGCGGCCAGACCTCCGCGGAGAACTCCGCGCTGCTGTGCGAGCGGCACCACACCCAGGCCCACCACGGCTTCCGCGTCGAACGAGACAGCAGCGGACGCTGGCACACCTACCGCCGCGACGGCACCGAGATCCTGGTGATCCGGCCACCCGCCGACGACCCGGAGCTCGCCCGCGCCGGCTGACCGGGCCCGCCCCGGCGAGTCACTCCCCCACGGTGCGGACCGCAGGGAGGGTGCCGCCGTGCGCTGCGCGCAGGAGTGTCGTCAGATCGCTCCGCAGTCCGGCCATCCGGTCGTCGCCGAGCTCGGCGGCCCAGCCCTGCTCCAGCTCGGTCCAGATGTCCTCCACCTCCCCGAGCAGGGCACGCCCGCGCGGGGAGAGCTGCACGCGCTTGGCACGCGCATCACCCGGATCGGCGGCGCGCTCGACGTAGCCCGTCGCGACCATCGCGTCGACGAGCTTGGAGACCGCCTGCTTGCTCGTGCCGAGCACGCCTGGCAGGTCCCGCAACGAGACCGGCCCGGCGCGCAGGGCGAGCAGCAGGAACCCGAACGCCGGACGGACGTCGGTCCAGCCCCGCTCTGGGAGCCGCTCGTGCAGCCCGTCGACGAGCAGGCGGTAGGCCATGGCGAACAGCCGGGCCAGCGGCACCGGCGGCTCGGTCACTCCGCCCACGGCGGCGTGAACGGCTCGCCCTCCGCAAGCTGTCCCTGGCCGCCGACCGGCAGGCAGCAGAGCGCGCGCAGCAGCTCCTCCCCCACCGGGGCCAGCGCGAAGGGCACCGCGGCCGGCACCACGATCGCGTCACCGGCTTCGGCGCCGGTCACCTCGCCGTCGATGCTGACCTCGGCGCGACCGGACAGCACGACGAACACCTCCTCCCGCGTCAGCCGGTGCGGGGTGCCGGCCGTGCCGGGGGCGATCTCCACCAGCCAGACGCTCGTCTCGCTGGACCCACGCGACGGCGTGGCGAGGGAGGTGAACCGGGCACCGCCCAGCTCGTGGGTGGGCGCGGAAGGAGCAGGGATCACAGCCATGGCCGGCAGAGTGCACCCGCGCCGCCATATCGTCAACCAGGTTGACGATCCATTTTCAGGGACACTGAAAGCATGCGTTTCCTCGGCGACCGGCCGCAGCACGACCTCACCTACGCCGACGTCTTCATGGTCCCGAACCACTCGACCGTCGGCTCGCGGCTGGAGGTCGACCTCACGACGCCCGACGGGGTCGGCACGACGATCCCGATCGTCGTCGCCAACATGACCGCGATCGCCGGCCGGCGCATGGCCGAGACCGTCGCCCGCCGCGGCGGCCTCGCCGTCCTTCCGCAGGACATCCCCGTCGAGGTCCTGGGCGAGGTGCTGACCTGGATCAAGGCCCGCCACCCGGTCTACGACACCGCGATCACCCTGGGCCCGACGTCCACGGTGGCCGAGGCGCTGTCGCTGCTCACCAAGCGCGCGCACGGCATCGTCGTGGTGGTCGAGGACGGCGTCCCCGTCGGTGTGGTCACCGACGGCGCCTGCCAGGGCGTGGACCGGTTCACCCAGCTCTCCCAGGTCATGTCGCCCGACCCGCTCACCGTCCCGGCGGGCACCGACCTGCCCAAGGTGTTCGACGTCCTCACCGACGCGCGGGTCAACGCCGCGCCGGTGGTCGAGGGCGACCGACTGGTCGGCGTGATCACCCGCAAGGGCGCGCTGCGCTCGGCGCTGTACCAGCCGGCCGTCGACGACCGCGGTCAGCTGCTCACCTCCGCCGCGGTCGGCATCAACGGCGACGTGCGCGGCAAGGCCGAGGCGCTGCTGACCTACGGCGTCGACGTCCTCGTCGTCGACACCGCGCACGGCCACCAGGAGAAGGCGGTCGAGGCGGTCCGCACGGTGCGCTCGGTGGCGGGCAACACCCCGGTCGTCGCCGGCAACGTGGTGACCGCCGAGGGCACTCGCGACCTGATCGAGGCGGGCGCGGACGTCGTCAAGGTCGGCGTCGGCCCCGGCGCCATGTGCACGACCCGGATGATGACCGGCGTCGGGCGGCCGCAGTTCTCCGCCGTCGAGGAGTGCGCCGCGGCGGCGCGTGAGCTCGGCAAGCACGTCTGGGCCGACGGTGGCGTACGGCATCCCCGCGACGTCGGCCTCGCGCTGGCCGCCGGCGCGGCGAACGTGATGGTCGGCTCGTGGTTCGCCGGCACCTACGAGAGCGCCGGCGACATGGCCAGCGACGGCACCGGCCGGCTGTACAAGGAGTCGTTCGGCATGGCCTCGGCCCGCGCGGTCAAGGCGCGGACGTCGGCCCAGTCCGGCTTCGAGCGGGCCCGCGCGGGGCTGTTCGAGGAGGGCATCAGTTCCTCCCGGATGTACCTGGACCCGGAGCGGCCGGGCGTGGAGGACCTGATCGACGGCATCGTCGCCGGGGTGCGCTCGTCGTGCACCTACGCCGGCGCCCGGACCGTCGACCAGCTGCACGAGCGCGCGGTTCTGGGGGTGCAGAGCGCGGCCGGCTACGAGGAGGGCCGGCCGCTGCCGACCAGCTGGTGAAGCCGCTCCCGCTGACGCAGTTCGAGGAGCTGGTCGCCGACGCCCTCGACGAGGTGCCGCCCGAGCTGATGGCGCTGCTCGACAACGTCGTCGTCCTGGTCGAGGACCGCAACGAGGAAGAGCCGGACCTGCTCGGCCTCTACGAGGGGTACGCGCTCACCGAGCGCGGCTGGCACTACGGCGGGGCCCTGCCGGACCGGATCATGATCTACCGCGAGGCGATCTGCGACATCTGCGAGACCGAGGACGAGGTGGTCGACGAGGTCACCATCACCGTTGTCCACGAGATCGCCCACCACTTCGGCATCGACGACGCCCGGCTGCACGAGCTCGGCTGGGGGTGAGCGGTCAGGCTCCGCCGAGCAGGCGCCCGGCCAGGTCGCGCCGGCTGCGGACGCCGACCTTGTCGAACACCGCCCGCAGGTGGTCCTGCACCGTGTAGCGCGAGATGTGCAGCGCGTCGACGATCGCCGCCGTCGAGGCGCCGCGCAGCACCAGCCGCGCGACGTCCGCCTCCCGCGGGGTGAGGCCGTGCGCCGCCAGCAGCAGCGGCACGGTGTCGGCGGGCCGGGCCGGCGCGAGGACGACGGAGATCCGCGGTTCCCCGGTCGGCTCGGACAGCCAGGACGCGTGCGCGACGAGCCAGCCCCCGGTCGCCGTCCGCAGCCGCACGCTCGGCACCGGCGCCGGGCCGGGCCCCTCCCGCTCGGCCGCCTGCAGCGCCCGGGCGACCGTGCGGACGACGAGGGGCGGCCAGGACCTCGCGCGCCCGGCACCCGGGAGCAGCGACAGCAGGTGGTCGGCCTCCGGGGTGCTCGCCAGGATCTCGAGGCTCTCGGAGAGGACCACGACGCCGGGCGCCGACTCCACCGGGGTGGTCGAGGACGCCGCCAGCAGGGCCGCGCCCCGCAGCCCCCGGGCGATCCGCGGCGCCAGCCGGGCGATCCGGTCGATCTCGGCCGGCGCGAAGCCGAGCTGCGCGTCCTCGCGGTGCAGGCAGAGGAAACCCCAGCACCGCCCGTCCGCCACGAGCGCCACGCGCAGCTCGTCGCCCAGCCCGAGCGGTCGCATGATGTCCCGGTACCGGGGACTGGCCCACCGGTCGAACCGGGTCGCGCCGTCGAGCGAGGCCACGGGCACCGCCGAGGTGGCCAGCGCGGCGAACCGGTTCACGTCCGAGCCACCGAGCTCGTTCTCCAGGAAGACCTCGGTGGCGGCGCCGAGCGGCGCCTCGGCGTACGCGCCGGTGAACAGCAGCGTGTCGGGGTCGGCGGTGGCGAAGAACGCCGCGTCCACCGTGAGCAGCCGCCGCAGCGCATGCAGCACCTGCCGGTGCAGCGCGGCGACGTCCAGCCCGCTGTCACAGGCCCGCAGCAGCTCCCGCTCGGCCATCTGGACGCCGTCCCGCGTCGGCATGCCAGGCAGTGTCCGCTCCTGGGAGGCCCGCGGACATCCCATCGCTGTGGGATGGTCCCGGCCGATCGCCGCGCCCACGCTGCCGCCATGACCACCACCACCACGGCGCCGGCCACCCACCACGCGCGGCTCGTCGACGCGTTCATCCAGGACCTGTTCTCCCGCGGCGACCTCACCGCGGCCGACCGCTACCTCGACCCGCATTTCGTCAACCACGATCCGCCCTACGCGGGCGCTCCCGACGGCCCGGAGGGCATGCGCCAGGCGGCCGAGCTGTTCCGGACGGCGTGCCCCGACTGGCACAGCGAGCTCGAGCAGCTCGTCGAGGACGGCGACGTCGTCGTCGAGCGCTTCACCGCCCGCGGCACCCGCCGCGGGGAGCTCATGGGGGCGCCGGCCACCGGGGAGCCGCTCGTGCTCCGCGGCATCAACATCTGGCGGATCTCGGGCGACCACATCGTCGAGCGCTGGGGCCGGCTCGACGACCTCGGCCTCGCCCGGCAGCTCGGCACCGTCCCCGGCTGAGAGTGACGCGCGGGCCCGACCGCCGCTGGGCTCCAGCGGCACTGGGTACCGTGATCGCGTGCCCGAGACCGCAGGGAAGCTGCCGATCAAGATGCTGCACGACCGCATCCTGGTCGCGCTGCGCAAGGAGGACGGCGACCGGCGATCCACCGGGGGCATCCTCATCCCGGCGACCGCGCAGGTGGCCAAGCGGCTGGTGTGGGGCGAGGCGCGCGGCGTCGGCGCCAACGTCCGCCAGGTCAAGGTCGGCGACCAGGTGCTCTTCTCCCCCGACGACCAGCACGAGGTCGAGGTGCACGGCGAGGACCTGATCATCCTGCGCGAGCGCGACGTGCACGCCGTCGCGGCCGAGCGCATCGAGGAGCAGACCGGCCTCTACCTCTAGTCCGCCTTCTGGTGCCGCACGATCACGTCGGTCATCTCCTCCAGGAACCGGCGGACGACGGCGAGCTCCTCGTCCGAGTAGCCCGCCATCGCCGCCATCAGATCGCGCTGCAGGCCGCCGAAGAACTCCGCGCCGGCCGCCATCGCGGTGGGCGACATCTCCAGCACCACCCGCCGGCGGTCGGCCTCGTCACGTACCCGGCGCAGGTGCCCGACCCGCTCCAGCCGGTCGACCAGCGCGGTCACCGACGCCGAGCTGAGCTCCACGGCGGCACCGAGGCCGCCGGCGGTCATCGGCCGGCCCGCACGCGCGGCGTCCATGATCGCGACCAGCGCGCGGACGTCGGTGCGGTTGAGCCCGTGCAGATCGGCGAACCGCTGCCCGACCGCGTCCAGCTCGACGGTGAGCCGGCGCAGCATCAGGCCCAGCTCCTGCCGCGCCGCAGCATCCACCGGAACCCCCCAATTGCCCACCGCCCGCACCCGCCCTAATCTCTCGATCGTCGAGATTATCGGACGTCGAGGGACATTCTCACCATGCAACGGCTCCGCTGGCTGCTCCCGGCCCTCGTCGTCCTGGCCTGGCTGGGCGCCGCCGGCCCGCTGGCGAGCCTGCAGGCCGGGCTCTCCGACCTGCAGGAGAACGACACCGCCGCGTTCCTGCCCGACAGCGCCGAGTCGACCCAGGTGCTCGAGCTGCAGCGGGGCTTCCAGCCGGTCCAGTCGATCCCCGCCCTGCTGCTGTGGGAGAGCGATCAGCCCATCGACGAGCGGACGCTCGGCGAGATCACCGACCGGGTGCAGGAGGCGACCCGGATCGCCGAGGATGCCGGCGGCCTGGCCGGGGACGTCTCACCGCCCATCCCCTCGGAGGACGGCGAGGCGGTGCAGGTCTTCCTTCCGCTGACCCCCGACCTCGGCGACCGGCTCGTCACCCTGGTGGCCGACCTCCGCGCCGCGATCCCGGTCGAGGGGACCGACAGCTACGTCACCGGCCCGGGCGGCATCTTCGCCGACTTCGCCAACTCCTTCGTCGGCATCGACGGCGTCCTGCTGGTCGCCGCGTTCGGCATCGTGCTGGTCATCCTGCTGGTGGTGTACCGCAGCCCGCTGCTGCCGCTGCTGGTCCTCGGCACGGTCGGCCTCGCGCTCGTCGCCGCCGAGGCCGTGGCCTACCTGCTCGCCGACGGCGGCGTCATCACGGTGAACGGCCAGAGCCAGGGCATCGCGGCGGTCCTCGTCGTCGGCGCGGCCACCGACTACGGCCTGCTGCTGGTCTCCCGCTTCCGCGAGGAACTGCGCCGGGAGCAGTCGAAGTACACGGCGATGCGCATCGCGCTGCACCGCGCGTGGGAGCCGATCGTCGCCTCCGGGGCCACGGTCGTCCTCGGCGTGCTGTGCCTGCTGTTCTCCGACCTCGGCTCGACCCGCGGCCTCGGCCCGATCTCGGCGGTCAGCGTCGTCTTCGCCGTCCTCGGCGCGCTCACGTTCCTGCCGGCCGCGCTGGTCCTCCTCGGCCGCGCCGCGTTCTGGCCCTTCCGGCCGCGGTACGGCGTCGAGCCGAAGCACGGCGGGGGCTGGCAGCGGGTGGCCGCGCTCGTCGGCCGCCGTCCGCGCCGGGTGCTGGCGATCAGCACGCTGGGGCTGCTCGCCGCCGCGGTCTTCGCGCCGACCTACGACGCCGCCGGGATCACCTTCTCCGACGCGATCCGCGGCGAGTCCAACGGCGTCGCCGGTCAGGAGGCGCTCGAGCGGCACTACGAGGCCGGCGTCGCCAGCCCGGCGGTGATCATCACCCCGGAGGACACCTGGCAGCAGGTCGCCGAGGCCGCGGCCGGCACGGACGGCGTCGCCTCGGTCACCCCGTTCACCGGCCTGCCCCCGCTGCCGCTCGCCGGGCCGAAGGTCGTCGACGGCATGGTGTGGCTCGACGCCACGCTGGCCGTCGCCCCGGACAGCGTCGCGGCGATCGAGACGGTCCAGTCACTGCGCACGGAGCTGGACGCTGCGGATCCCGCGGCCCTCGTCGGCGGCGACACCGCGGCCAACCTCGACGCCCGCGAGAGCGCCGCCCGCGACCTGCGGATCATCGTCCCGGCGGTGCTCATCGTGATCACCGTCGTCCTGGCCCTGCTGCTGCGCTCGCTCGCGGCGCCGCTGCTGCTGGTCGCGACCGTCGTCCTCAGCGTCCTGGCCACCGCCGGCGTCGCGGCGCTGATGTTCGAGCACGTCTTCGACTTCCCCGGCAGCGATCCCGGCATCCTGCTGATCGCCTTCGTGTTCCTGGTCGCCCTGGGCATCGACTACAACATCTTCCTGATGACCCGCGCCCGCGAGGAGTCGCAGCGGCACGGCACCCGGGACGGCGTCCTGCGGGCGCTGGCCGTCACCGGCGGGGTGATCACCAGCGCCGGCCTGGTGCTCGCGGCCACGTTCGGCGCACTGTCGGTGCTGCCGCTGCTGTTCCTCGCGCAGATGGCGTTCCTCGTCGGGTTCGGCGTCCTGCTCGACACCCTCGTCGTCCGCTCGCTGGTCGTCCCGGCCGCGGTCGCGCTGCTCGGCGACCGGACCTGGTGGCCGAGCGCGCTGTCCCGTCCGCGGGCGCGCGGCAAGGAGCCCGAGCCGGAGCCGGCGCCCGTCTGAATCAGGCGGTGCCCTCGCGGACCTTGGCCAGCCAGCCCTCCGCCTCGGCGAACGCGGCGTCGTCGGCGGTCTCGGCGACCGGCCTGTTCTGCCGGTCGTCGGCGCGCGGGTACGAGCCGAGGAACCGGACGTCGTCGCACACCCGGTGCAGCGCGGCGAGCGCCTCCCCCACCCGCCGGTCGAGCACGTGCCCCTCGCAGTCGAGCGAGAACGAGTAGACGCCCAGCCGCTCCCGGCGCGGCCGCGACTCGATGCGGGTCAGGCTGATGTCCCGGACGGCGAACTCGCGCAGCAGCTCCAGCAGCGCGCCGGTGCGGTCGCCGACGACCGCGACCAGCGACGTCTTGTCGTTGCCGGTCGGCTCGGGCAGCGTGCCGGGGAGCGTGACCAGCACGAAGCGGGTGACCGCGCCCGGGTGGTCGGAGATGTCCTCGACCAGGGTCGCCAGGCCGTAGCGCTCGGCCGCGATCGGGGCGCAGACGGCGGCGTCGAACTCACCCTCGGCGACGGCCCGGGCGGCGGCGGCGGTCGACGTCGTCGGCAGCGGCGTCACCCCGGGCAGCCGGTCGGCGAGCCAGCGCGCCGACTGGGCGATCGCGTGCGGATGGCTGGCCAGCGAGCGGACGTCGGCCAGCGTCGTCCCCTGCCGGGCGACCAGGGTCATCGACACGGGGAGGAACACCTCGCGGGTGATGACCAGCGGGTCGCCGTAGGCCAGGCCGTCCATCGTCGCGGGCACCGAGCCCTCGACGGAGTTCTCCATCGGCACCAGCGCGGCGTCGGCGTCCCCCGCCCGGACGGCGGCGAGCGCGGCGGCAACGCTCGGCTGGGGGTCGCGCCGTCCCTCGGACGCGGCAACGGCCCTGCTCAGTGCCGCTTCGGCGAAGGTACCCTCGGGGCCGAGATAGGCGAACCGCGTCGGGGGGATGCTGGGAGGCGTTCCGGGCACCCGGCGAGGGTAGTGCGGTCGCGACGGGGTGGACGCCCCGCCCGGGAGGAGCTGCCCCGCTGCCTGGCAGAGCCGGCCACCCTGGCCGGACCGCCCCGTCGAGTGGAGGGATGCGTGACGCCCGGCCCGGTCCAGGTCACCGACAGTGACCTCGACGCTGCGCTGTGGCGCCTGCTGGCCGCGACCGACCGCCAGGACGTCGCCACGTTCCTCGCCGGCCTCGACCACACCGAGCCCGCTCTCGCCACGGCGCCCGCGCCGAAGTGGGGCGCCTGGCGGCACATCCTGGCCGCGCGCCGGGCCCTGCTCGAGTCGGCGCCGGAGGCCGCGGTCGAGGAGGCCGCCGCCGCCCGCGAGGCGCTCGACAAGTGCCCGCCGTCCGCCGACACCGCGCTGGCGCTGGCCCATCTCGCGCACGTCGAGGTGACGGCCGACCGCTTCGACGCGGCGATGCTGCTGGCGATCGACGCCAGCCTCCTGACGGAGGGCTCCCCAGGCCCGGCCCCCAGCCGCGCCCTGCTCCGGGCGCACTTCTGGCTCTCCCGCACCCTCACGGCGCTCGACCTCGAGGAGCTCTCCGTCGCCCACGCCCTCCGGGGGCACGGGGTGGCCCTGCAGCTGCCCGACCTCGCCGACCAGTGGCGCCTGCTGATGCTCACCGCCCAGCAGCACGCCGAGCTGGCGCAGACGCTGCGCCGGCGCGGCGAGATCGACCGCTCGCGGGAGCTCGCCCGCACCGCGATCGACTGCGCCACCGCCGCGCGAGCCCTGGGCCACGACCCCGAGGACGCCGACGGCCTGCTGCTCGACGTCGTCCAGTCGTGGGCGCTGACCTGCCGCGACGCCCTCGACGACGCCCTCGGCCCCCTGCGCAGCGCGCACCGGCGGGTGCAGGCCGACGGCGGTGTGTGGCTGCGCGGGTACGCCGACCTCGCCCTGGCCCGCCTGCTCGTGCTGCTGGCCGCGCGGGACAGCAAGCCGTCGCTCGGGGAGCAGGCCATCGACCTGCTGGTCGACGCCTCCGGCGCGTTCGCCGCCGCGGGCGACCGTCGCCGGTACCGGCACTGCCTGCTCGAGCTGGGCCAGGCCAGCGCCGCGCTGGGCCGCCCCGCCGAGGCGCTGCACTGGCTGGAGGCCTACCGCGCCGACACCGGTCGGGCGCAGGCGCGCAGCCGCGAGCTGTGGGCGGAGATGTTCGTCCGCCGCAGCCGCCTGCGGGAGGCCGAGCGGCAGGCGGCGCTGCTGCGCCGGCACGCGCTCGAGGACCCGCTCACCGGGCTCGGCAACCGGCGCAGCGCGGAGCGGCGGCTGGGCGCGCTGCAGCTCGCCGAGGCCCCGCTGTCGCTGGCCGTGGTCGACGTCGACCGGTTCAAGGAGGTCAACGACGAGGGCTCGCACCTCTCCGGCGACGCCGTCCTCAAGCGGGTCGCCGACCTGCTGCGCGAGCACAGCCGCACCGGCGACGAGGTGTACCGGTGGGCCGGGGACGAGTTCCTCGTCGTCCTCCCGACCGCGACCGAGGCGCAGGCCGTCGTCGTCATGGACCGGCTGCGGGCCGCCGTGGCCGGCGCCGACTGGTCCGACCTGCCGCTGGCCGGGCCGGTGACGGTCAGCATCGGCGTGGCGACCGCGCCGGCCGGCGAGGGCGGGACCACCGGGACGGTCGGCTGGCGGGCGCTGTTCGACACCGCCGACCTGCACCTGTTCTCCGCCAAGCGGAGCGGCCGCAACCGCGTGCGGGCTCCGGGTGGCATGCTGCCCTCCTCCGATCCGCAGGCCTCCGCATGACCGTCTGGGGCACTGGCTCCTGGGACGCAAGGGGCAGGACGGACGGGGGACGGCGCGCCTCCCGACCGGTGCTCGACACCGGTGGGGACGACGTGCACAGTGCGCTCGTGCCACCCGGAGCCCTGCATCATCGGGTGACCGCTGCCCTGGCGAACTGGCAGCTGGACGACGCCGAGGAGCTGCTCGCCGACGTCGAGCGCGATCCCTCCCCGTACGAGGTCCCGGAGACCGAGAGCCCGGCCGACCTGGGCCGCGCCTGGGCCGACACCCTCCGCGCCGAGCTGCTGGTCCGGCGGCTGCGCGTCGCCGGGTTCACGCTGGTCGGCGACCCGCTGGGGCCGGCGTCCGAGGCCGCGCCCGCGCTGGACCTGCACGCCGGCGTCGCCGAGCTCATCGAGGGGTCCGGCGAGGACGGCTCCTCCGACGGGGAGGCCGACCCGCGCGCCGAGTCCGCCTCCCGCGCCGCGCTGGCGATCGCGCTGGTCCGCTCCGCCAAGGCCGCCTTCGACGCGACGGACGACGACCTGCAGCGCGCCGCCGGCCTGGCCCGGCACGCCCGCATCGAGCTGCTCTCCCGCCGGATCGACGCGGCGATGGACGAGGCGGTCGAGGCGGCCAGCCTGCTCGATCCGGCGCTGCCGCCGAGCGCGCTGCTGGTCGACACGCTCTCGACGCTGGCCGGCGTGCTGGCCGACCTCGAGCTGATGCCGCTGGCCCTGGACTACCAGCGCCGCGCCCACGAGACGGCGGTCGCCGCGGCCGCCGCCCCCGAAGCCCTGACCGCCGACGACGGCCCGCCCGAGGTGCTGGTGGCCGCGCACGCCACCCGCCTCGGCGAGCTGTGCGCCGAGCTGGGCGAGGGCCTCCTGGACGACGGCGCCCCCGAGTCGGCCGCCCCGCACTTCGCCGAGGGCCGCCGGATGGCCGAGCGCGCGCTGGAGCTGCTGCCGCCCGACGAGGCCGGCGTGGTCGCCGCGCAGGTGGTGCACGGCTGGGCGCTCGTGGGCCTCGGCGAGCACGCCGCCGCCACCGGCCCGCTGCGCGCCGCCGTCCGGATCACCTCGGCCACCGCCGACCGCGCGCTGCTCTCCTCGGCGCAGCTCGCCCTCGGCCGCGCGCTGCGCCGGCAGGGCGACGGCCGCGGGGCCGACGAGCACCTGACCCAGGCCCTGGCGCTGGCCACCGAGCACGGCCTGCCCCGGGTGCGCCGTGCCGCGCTGCGGGAGCTCTGCACGCTGCACTCCGAGCTCGACGACGCCGGGCGGGCGCTGCCCTACCTGCAGGCCTACATCTCCGACGAGCTGGACCGGGTCGACGAGCGGCGGACCCGCTGGGTCGAGCTGTTCGGCCGCCGCAAGAGCCTGCTGGAGACCGAGCGCGCGGCCGGCCAGCTGCGCCGCCAGGCCTACGAGGACCCGCTCACCCACCTGCCCAACCGGCGCTACGCCGAGGCGCGCCTCGACGGCCTGCTCTCGGCCGGGTCGGCGCCTGGGCTCGCCGTCGTCGACGTCGACCACTTCAAGTCGATCAACGACGCCGTCGGCCACCCGGGCGGGGACGCCGTGCTGCGGGTCGTCGCCGAGCTGCTGGTCGACGGCGTCCGCGACACCGACGAGGTGTGCCGCTGGGCCGGCGACGAGTTCGTGATCCTGCTCCCCGACACCACCGCCGAGCAGGCCGAGCACGCGCTCGAGCGGATCCGCCGGGCGATCGCCTCCTACGACTGGTCGGAGATCGGCCTCGACCGGCCGGTGACGATCAGCGTGGGCATCGCCTCGGCCGCCCGCGGCGACGACCGGCGCACGCTGTTCGCCGCGGCCGACGGCGTCCTGTACGACGCCAAGCGCAGCGGCCGCGACCGCGTCGTCCGGCTCTCCGCGGTCACCCAGACGCGGGCCGACAGCCTGTTCAGCCCCGCCGTCCCGCCGGAGGACGACGCCCCGGTCGACGAGGCCCCGGCGGACCACGCCTCGCTCGCCGCCGTGCCGCCGGCCCACGGCTTCGCCGCCCTGCTCGTCGACGGGCCGGTGCCGGTGGACCCGCCGCTCGGGCTCGGCGGCCGGGCGGACCCGCTGCTGGGCCCGCTGCCCGACCGCCTCCCGGCGCGCGTGCCCGAGGCCGTCGCGGCGCCGGAGCCCGAGGTCGTCCGGGGCGCCGGGCGCAGCACCGAGCAGGTGCTGGCGCTGGTCCGCGAGGCGCGCCTGGCGGACCCCGAGCGGCCGGTGCTGGTCCTGCGGGCGGCCCCCGAGACCCTGGTGGCGCTGGCCGCCGAGCACGACGCCGGCACGGCGCTGGACGCCGCGGCGATGGCCGCCGCCGTCGGTCCGCTGCCCGAGCCGGTCGGCCGCGTGGCCGTCCTCGGCGGGGCCGACGCCGACGCGGCGGTGGCGGCGGAGGCGGCCTTCGTCGCCCGCGTGACCGGCACCGAGGTGGCCCGCATCGAGGACGACGGCTCGCTCGACGGTGCGGACTGCGTGGTCGTGGTCGCCGGACCGGACGCCGCCCTGCCCGGCCGGGTCGCCGCCGCGACCGACGTCCCCGTGGTCGCCGTGCCGACGTCGAGCGGGCAGTCGGGCAGCTTCGCCGGGCTCGGCGCGCTGCTCACCATGGTCAGCACGCCGACGCCGGGCGTCGTCGTCAGCACCGTGGACGACGGCTGGTCGGCCGGCGTCTTCGCGGCCCGGATCGCACGGCGGACCAGCCGGCCGTAACTGCTCCCCGGCGACAGGCATGATCACCCGGTGACCTTCGGGTGGTTGGACCTGCAGGCGGGCGCGAGCGGCGACATGCTGCTCGGCGCGCTCGTCGACGCCGGCGTGCCGCTCGAGGTCCCCGCCCGCACCGTGGCCGCCCTCGGTGTCGAGCGGATCGAGCTGAGCACCGAGCAGGTCTTCCGGCACGGCCTCGGCGCCACCCGCGTGCACGTGAGCGCTCCCGAGACGACGACCCACCGCACCTGGTCCGACGTCCGGGCGATCCTCGCGGCGGCGGACCTGGCCGAGGGCGTCCGCGACCGGGCGCTCGCCGTCTTCCGCCGGCTGGCCGAGGCCGAGGGGCGGGTGCACCGGACCGACCCCGAGGACGTGCACTTCCACGAGGTCGGCGCCCTGGACGCGCTGGCCGACGTGGTCGGCGTGGTCGCCGGCTTCGCGCACCTGGGGCTCGCCCGGCTCGCCGCCTCCCCGGTGGCGCTGGGCAGCGGCTCGGCCCGCGGCGCGCACGGCGTCGTCCCGGTGCCCGCGCCGGCGGTGCTCGAGCTGCTGTCCGGCGTGCCGGTCGTGGCCGGCCCGGTGCCGGCCGAGATGTGCACGCCCACCGGCGCGGCGCTGCTGGCCGAGCTCGTCGACGAGTGGACGACGCTGCCGCCGATGCGGGTCGCGCGGACCGGCTACGGCGCCGGCGGCCGGGACCCCGAGCAGCTGCCCAACGTCGTCCGCCTGGTGCTCGGCGAGCCCTCGACCGCGCCGTCGGGGCAGGTGGTGCTCGAGGCCAACGTCGACGACCTCGACCCGCGGCTGTGGCCCGGCGTCCTCGACGCCCTGTTCGCGGCGGGCGCGTCGGACGCCTGGCTCACCCCGATCGTCATGAAGAAGGGCCGCCCGGCGCAGCAGCTCAGCGCGCTGTGCCCGCCCTCCGCCGTCCCGGCGGTGCAGGCGGCCGTGTTCGCCACGACGTCGACGATCGGGTTGCGCGTCGTACCGGTCGGCAAGGTGGCGCTGGAGCGGACGACGGCGTGGGTCGAGGTGCTCGGCGGGTCGGTCGGCGTCAAGATCGCCCACGCCGACGGACGGGCGGTCAACGTCAGCGTCGAGTACGAGGACGTCGCCGCGCTGGCACGGGAGCTGCAACTGCCGGTGAAGGAGGTGCTGCGCGCGGCCACCGCCGCCGCGGCGCAGGCCCATCCCGTGGAGGGGACATGACCAAGGTCGAGGTGGTCGACTGCGTCGTCTACCCATCCCCTCACCCCTCGCAAGCCCGGGGCGAGCCTCTGGACAGGGCCGCTGCACGCCGCGCTCGGCTCACGTCCGGCGTAGGCCCACGGCCACCACCGGGACGACGGCGAGCACCAGCAGCGCGACCGCGCCGGTGCCGCCGAGCGCCCACGCCGCGAACACCGGCAGCGACGCCAGCTCGATGCCGAACCCGGCGACCGAGGTGATCGTCGCCCGGTGCGGACCGGTGATGCGATGCTGCAGCCGGGCCTCGGCGACCACGAGCACCGCGCAGTACAGGCCGTAGAACAGCGCGACGGCGGCGAGCGCGGCGGGCCGGGCCCAGGCGCCCGCGGCGGCCAGCAGCAGGCCGGAGGCCACGAGCAGCGCGAGCAGCCACCGGGTGGGCAGCCGCTCGGCGCGGCCGGCCAGCGCGGCACCGACCCCACCGGCCAGCGGGATCGCCAGCGTGGCGAGCGCTACCGCGGTGGGCGGCACGCCCCAGGCGCCGGCCATGAGCGGCCAGTACTCCTCCACGCCGTCGATCCCGCCGAGCAGCGCCGCGGCGACGACGATCGCGCGCAGGCCCGGCCGGCGGGCGGCCTCGGTCACCCCGCCCCACAGCGTGCGCAGGAAGCCGGCCACCTCGGCCGCCCCGTCGCCGTCGTGCCGGCGGGGCGGCTCGGGGAAGCGGGTCGCCAGGACCGCGGTGACCAGGCAGGCGGCCACGCTCGCCCAGCCGACCAGCGGATAGCCGCCCAGGGCGAACAGCGCGGTCGCGGCGAACGCCGTCGGCACCTGGACGACGAGGCCGGCCGAGCCCATCCAGCCCGACAACCGCGCGTAGGCGGGCGCCGCGCCGGCGGCGTCCAGGCCCTCGTACACCAGCGCCTCGGCCGCCCCGGAGGCCAGCGCGCCGCCGACGCCCCACAGCGCGAAGCCGGCGGCGAAGGAGGCCGCCGTCGGCACCGCCGTCCACAGCGCGAAGCAGGCCGCCTCGAGCAGCGAGGCGAGCACCAGCGCGCCGCGGCGCGACCAGCGGTCGGCCAGGGCGCCGGTGGGGACCTCGGCGAGGAGAGCGCTGACCGACCACACGGCGAACAGCGCGGAGATGGCCGCCTCCGACAGGCCCGCGTCGACGAAGAGCAGGGCGTAGATCGGGTAGAGCGGCACGAGGGAGTCGGCGACCGACCAGGCCAGCGCGAGCCGGGCGAGCGGTCGCGCCTGCGGGGTCAGCGCGGCGGGGGCGGCAGTGCGTCAACGGAACGGCATGGCGCGGACCGTAGCGGCCGCACTCCCCGGCCGCACCCGGGTTTCGCGGGCCGGCCCACCGGTCGGCCCCCCTGGCGCGGGGGCGCGGGCAGGAGGAGGGTGAGTCCCGAGCGCCGAGAGGACGTGGTTGTTCGTGTCCCTGCCATCGATCCCCACGATGTGCCGGACGGTCGTCGTCCTGGCCTTCCTGCTCGCCCTGGCCGTGGCGGGCCGGCCCGGCTGGGCGAGCGTCGTCCCGGCCCTCGCGCTCGTCGCCGTGTGGGTGGCCCCGCTGGTGGTGCGCCACCGCCGCCGCGCGCTCGTGGCCGAACCGGCGCCCGCGGAGGCGCCGGCCGCCTGATCAGGCCAGCTCGGCGATCGCCTCGATGGCCAGCCAGATGCCGAACAGGAAGAACAGCGCCGCGGCGCCGTAGGCGATCACCTTCTCGGGCAGCCGCTTGCCCAGCGCCCGCCCGACCACGATGGCCAGCGCGTCGGCCGCCACCATGCCCAGCGTGGAGCCCAGCCAGATGCCGAACCAGCCGTAGTCGGGGTCGGTGGCCAGGGTGATCGTGGCGAGCATCGTCTTGTCCCCGAGCTCGGCCAGGAAGAACGCCGTGCCGACGGCGATGATCGCCCGCTTGCCGGCCCGGTTGACCTTGTCCTGCTCGTCCTCGGTGAGGGTGTCGCCGCGGAGGGTCCAGAGGCCGAAGGCGACGAACGCGACGGCCGCGGCCAGGTTGATCCAGCCCGTGGGCAGGGCGGCGCCGAGCCCGAAGCCGATCGCGACCGACACCAGGTGGACGATCGCGGTGGCGACGGTGATGCCGATGAGGACCGGCCACACCTTGAAGCGGGTGGCGAAGGTCAGGGCCATGAGCTGCGACTTGTCCCCGAGCTCGGCGACGAAGATGACGCCGAAGGAGATGAGCGTGCTGATCAGTACTGCGTCCACGGGGCGGTACGGGCCTCTCTGGTCCGGCCGGTCCGAAGCGCGAGACCTCGACCCGGCACGTGCTGCCTGGATCGAAGGTCTCGCCCGCCTGCCGGAACGCAGGCCGCGCGGCCGGACCTCCGCCGGAGGACCGGCGTCGGTCAGTGTGTCGACCGCGACATTGGGGGCTACTCCCCTTCGCTGAGCCCCAGCCTACCGGCCGGGAGGCCGGCGGCACACCGTGATGCTGCTCTCCCGCGGAACCCCGGTCAGCCCGTCGGGCCGGCCTCCGGCCCCACCGGCAGGGACGACGGCGGCACCGGCGGCCGCCGGTTGCTGACCAGCAGGAACGGGGCGGCCCACACGCCGGCGAGCAGCACCCCCAAGAGCGCGGCGAGCCAGGTCGGTTCACCGGCGACCGCGAGCGCCACCACGAAAGCCCCGAGGACGACGGTCCGGGCGAGCGTCCGGGTGGTGAGCGGATGTCCCATGACGAGCGCCTCCTCGGTCACGCGATGGGCTGGGCGGCGGTCGGCACGGAGATGCCGTAGTCGCGGATCTTGCGGTAGATCGTGGCTCGCGACATGGCCAGCCGGCGGGCGGCCTCCACCTTGCTGCCGCCGGCGTCGAGCAGCGCCTCCACGATGGCGTCGCACTCCAGGGACTCCAGCGGAGTCAGCACCCGCTTGGTGGTGACCCGGCACTCCGGCGGCAGGTCGCGCACGCCGATCACGCCCGAGCGCCGCTTGGCGACCACCTTGCGCAGCACCGAGACCACCTGGTCGACGTTGCCGGGCCAGCGGTTGTGCGTCAGCACCCGCATGACCTCCGGCGACGCCGTGACGACCGAGCCGTGGCCCAGGCGGGAGAGCAGGTGCGGCACGAGCTCGGCGACGTCCTCGATGTGGTGGCGCAGCGGCGGCACGGAAACCGTGCGCGGGAAGGCCGACAGCAGCGCCGTCAGCTCGGCGCCGGGCTCCCGGCCGAGCGGCCCGACGGTCGCGATCAGGACCGGCCGGTCGGAGTCGGTGGACTCGCGGTAGGGCTCCAGGACGTCGGCCAGCTCGGCCATCGCCTCCCGCGGGAGCCGGTCGACGTCGGTCAGGATCACCGTGCCGCCGCTGGCGGCCAGCTCCTCGGCGACCTCGGCCACCCAGTCCGGCCCGGTGTCCTCCGCACGCAGCACCCGCAGCCGGGCCGCGGGCGTGCGCGCCTGGTGGGCGGCGCGGGCGACCGTCTCGCGGCCCGATCCCTGCTCGCCCTCCAGCACCAGCCACTCGCCGGCGTGCAGGTGGCGGTCGACGGCGGCGCAGCACTTGGTCCACGCCGGCCCCGAGCCGACCGCGGCCGGCAGCGGGCTGGGCGCCGCCACGGCCGGGCGCGCGTCGGGAGGCGACGCCGACTGGACCAGCTGGACGTCGAGCACCCCGCCGGCGACGCCGCCGGAGCTGACCGTCGGCCGGATGTGCACCCGCGCCGTCCGCCCGCTCGGCAGGTCGATCAGCAGCGGATGCCGGCGGCCCTCCGCGAGGGCCTCGTTGGCCTCGGCCAGCAACGGTTCCTGGTCGGCCGGGTCGAGCACCTCGCGCGCCTTGTCGTTCATCATCACCAGGTCCTCGCCGATGGCGAGCACCGGACCGCGGTTACGGCGGCAGGCGACCAGGTAGTCGTTGAGGACGGCGAGCTCCCGCTGCCCGCTGTGCTCGAGCAGCATCTGCTCGATGCGGCGGGTCAGCGTGCCCGCGGTCGCGACCAGCAGCGGGCCGGCGTCGCGCTGCCAGCAGGTCAGGTCCACGACGCCGAGCACCTTGCCGGTGACCGGGTGGCGGATCGGGGCGCCCGCGCAGGCCAGCTCCTCGAGCCGCTCCACGTAGTGCTCGTGGCCGAACACCTGCGCCGGCCCCCGGGCCTCCAGCGCCGTCCCGATGCCGTTGGTGCCGACGAACTGCTCGGCGTAGCTGAACCCCGGGGCCAGCCACACGCGGTCCAGGTGCTGCTTGAGGGCGCTGTCGCCGGTGCGGCGGCTGAGCACGACGCCGTCGGCGTCGCAGAGGATCACGCTGATCGGTTCGGTGGCGAACAGGTCGGCGATGTCACGGAGCACGGGCTCGGCAGCGCGGGTGAGCAGCGAGTCGTCGTCCGCCCCGGGCTCGAACGGCAGGTCCAGGTGGTCGGGCCGGATCTGCCAGAGCCGGGACCGGGTCCAGGAGGCCAGGATCGGCTCGCGCACGACGCCGGGGAGCACCGGTTCGTCGACGAGGAACAGCGTCCGCGCCCGCGCGACATCGGCCCCGCCGGGGACGGCGAGGTCGCCGGCCCGGCCGCGTGCCAGCTTCGGTCCCGATCCTCTGGACACGGCCACCCGTCGCCTCCCTCGCCTCTGAGGAGCGCATCAGTCGCCCGGTTGTGGCACCCGGACCCACAAACCCTAGGGAGATCAACCCTAGGAACCGAGGAATCGGCCGACGTCTCATATTGAGACCACTCACGGCCCGGCGAGCCACTGTGATCCGTAGCACGAGGAGCACGGCGCAGGGGGCACCGCGTCGCGCTGCTCGCCGCCTCCGGGGTCCACGACGCCCGCGACCGTCGCGGCTTCCGAGGAACCGAGAACGCGCTGCCGCGCGGCCTCCGGCAGGCCACCGCCGAAGGCCCCGGCACCGCCCGAGTCCCGACCCCGACCGTGAGGAGTCGACGTGAGTCGACAGAGCCTGGCGAAAGCCCACCAGAAGATCCAGGAACTGGCCTGGGAACCCGTCTACCACGAGCCGTACATGAAGTACGGCACCGACTACACCTTCCGGAAGGCGCAGAAGAAGGACCCGCTCAAGCAGATCCTGCGGTCCTACTTCCCCATGGAGGAGGAGAAGGACAACCGCGTCTACGGCGCGGAGGACGGCGCCATCCGCGGGAACATGTTCCGCCAGGTGCAGGAGCGCTGGCTGGAGTGGCAGAAGCTGTTCCTGTCGATCATCCCGCTGCCGGAGATCTCGGCGGCCCGCTCGATGCCGATGCTGTTCCAGGCCGTACCGAACCCGGAGCTGCACAACGGCCAGGCGATCCAGATGATCGACGAGGTCCGGCACTCGACGATCCAGCAGAACCTCAAGCGCCTGTACATGAACAACTACATCGACCCCGCGGGCTTCAACAACAGCCTGCGGAACTTCCACAACGACTACTGCGGCACCATCGGCCGGCAGTTCGCCGAGGGGTTCATCACCGGTGACGCGATCACCGCGGCCAGCATCTACCTGACGATCGTCGCGGAGACCGCGTTCACGAACACCCTGTTCGTGGCCATGCCGGCCGAGGCGGCGGCCAACGGCGACTACCTGCTGCCGACGGTGTTCCACTCGGTGCAGTCCGACGAGTCCCGGCACATCTCCAACGGCTACGCCACCCTGCTGATGGCGCTGTCGGACGAGGGCAACCGGCAGCTGCTCGAGCGCGACCTGCGCTACGCGTGGTGGAACAACCACGCGGTGGTCGACGCGGCGATCGGCACCTTCATCGAGTACGGCACGAAGGACCGCCGCAAGGACCGGGAGTCCTACGCGGAGATGTGGCGTCGGTGGATCTACGACGACTACTACCGCAGCTACCTGGTCCCGCTCGAGAAGTACGGGCTCACCATCCCGCACGACCTGATCGAGGAGGCCTGGAACCGCATCTGGAACAAGGGCTACGTGCACGAGGTCGCGCAGTTCTTCGCCACCGGGTGGCTCGCCAACTACTGGCGCATCGACCCGATGACCGACGAGGACTTCGAGTGGTTCGAGCACAAGTACCCGGGCTGGTACGACAAGTACGGCAAGTGGTGGGAGAACTACCGCCGGCTGTCGATCCCGAACGGGCACAAGCCGATCGTCGGTGAGGACGTCGACTACGTGTACCCGAACCGCTGCTGGACCTGCATGGTGCCGTGCCTCATCCGTGAGGACATGTGCACCGCGGAGGTCGACGGGGTGCACCGCACCTACTGCAGCGAGACCTGCCGGTGGACCGACGTCGAGGCCTTCCGCCCGGTGTACCAGGGCCGCGAGACCCCGAACATGGGCCGGCTGGTGGGGCACCGCGAGTGGGAGACCCTCTACCACGGCTGGACGTGGGACAAGGTCGTCGAGGACATGGGCTTCGTCCGGGACGACGGGAAGACGATGACGGCGCAGCCGCATCTGAACCTCGACCCGAAGAAGATGTGGACCACCGAGCACCTCAAGCGGCTCGGCAACGTCCTGTCCCCGAACGTCCTGTTCAACGAGATGTCCGACGAGGAACGGGCCGCGTTCGTCGCCGACTACAACCGCCAGGGCCCGGCCGGCCGTCCGGCACCCGCCAAGAGCGCCTGAGCGCGGGTCAGGCGAGGGGGAGGGTCGGGTGCCCCCCGGCCCTCCCCCGCCACCCCCTCATCAGTGGCTGAAGGCTGCCCGCGATCCCGCGGCGCCCGAGGGCCGACCCGCGACGACCCAGAGGTGGAGCCCATGGGCGAGAAGTTCTCCGTCCGCTTCGAACCGGTCGGCATCGAGATCGAGGTCGACTCCGACCAGACGATCCTGCGCGCTGCCGCCGAGCAGGGCGTCCAGCTCATGCACGGCTGCAAGGAGGGGCAGTGCGCCTCCTGCAAGTCCTTCGTCCTGGACGGGGAGGACATCGAGCTGGACAGCTACTCGACCTTCGCCCTGCCCGACTTCGAGAGAGAGGAGGGCCAGACCCTGCTCTGCCGGGCCCACGCCTACGAGGACCTGGTGATCGAGCTCCTCAACTACGACGAGGAGATCATCGCCTCGGGGCTGCCGCTGCGGCAGGGCACGGTCGAGGTGGTCGCCAACGACCCGGTCACGCACGACATGCGGCACCTCGTCGTCCGGCTGCTGGAACCGGAGGAGATCAAGTACTTCCCCGGCCAGTACATGGACTTCCAGGTGCCCGGCCACCACGCGACCCGGTCGTTCTCCATGGCGAACACCCCGAACCGGGAAGGGATCTTCGAGTTCGTCATCAAGGTCTACCCCGGAGGGCTGTTCTCCGGGCTCCTGGCCGATTCGATCAAGGTCGGTGACCGGCTGCAGGTGGAGGCGCCGTTCGGCGCGTTCCGCCTGCGCGAGAGCAGCAGCAACGACCTGCTGTTCCTGGGCGGCGGGGCCGGCATCGCGCCGCTGCTGGCGCTGCTGCGGTCGATGGCCGAACGCGGGATCGACCGCCCGGTCACCTTCTACTACGGGGCGCGCACCGTGCGGGACCTGTGCTTCGAGGAGGAGATCGCCAAGCTCGCGGAGCAGTTGCCCGGGCTCACGTTCGTCCCCGCGCTGTCCGAGCCGGCCGCGGACGACGGATGGGAGGGCGAGACCGGCCTGATCACCGACGTCGTCCTTCGCCGGGAGACCGATCTGTCCGGGGCGGACGCCTACGTCTGCGGACCGCCGCCGATGGTCGAGGCGGCGATCGCCCTGCTCCCCCGGCTCGGACGCAGCGAGGACCACATCTTCTACGACAAGTTCACCACCACCGGTGAACCGGAAGGCGAGGACTGACCATGACCACCACCGAGCCCCGCGTCGCCGAAGTACCCGCGCGGCCAGAGCGGAGCGTCCCGCGGGTCAGCTTCACCGACGCCGAGGCCGGCGCCAAGGAGTTCCCCGACTCCAGCGCGAGCGCCCGCCGCTACAACTACTACGTACCGGCCAAGCGCAAGCAGACCCACTACGAGGACGTCACCGTCGAGGTCCAGCCCGACCCGCGGCACTACCTGTCCCAGGGCTGGATCTACGGCTTCGCCGACGGCCAGGTCGGCTACCCGCTGAACTGGACCAAGCTCAAGGCGTGGGGCGTCGACCGGCCGGAGCCGACTCGCGGCGTGGGGACCGGCGGTGGCGGGAAGGGCCTCGACTGGCCGGCCCACGGGTGGCACGAGTTCCGCGACCCCAACGAGGAGTGGGAGCAGACGATCTACCGGTACAACGCCAACGTCGTCCGGCAGATCAACGGCAACGTCGAGAACGCGCGCAACGCCAAGGCCTTCGAGCAGTGGAGCCGCAACTGGGTGACCTTCGTCGAGCGCAGCGTCGGCGCCTGGATGCACGTCGAGCACATCCTCGGCCTCTACGTGTTCGCGGGCAACGAGCGGTCCGGGCCGACCAACATGCACAACACGGCGATGGCGGTGAACAGCGCGCACAAGATCCGGTTCGCCCAGGACCTGGCGCTGTACAACCTCACGCTCACCGAGGAGGTGCCGGACTTCGACGGCACCGCGCACCTGTCGGCGTGGAACGAGGACGCCGAGTGGCAGGGCGTCCGTGAGGTCACCGAGGCGCTGCCGGCCATCCAGGACGACTGGGGCGAGGCGATCTTCGCGACCAACGTCGTCTTCGAGCCGCTGATCGGCGAGCTGTTCCGCAGCGGCCTGGTCATGCAGGCCGCACCGGGCAACGGCGACTTCGTGACGCCGACCGTCATCGGCGCCGGCGAGTACGACTACGCCCAGCGCGACCTGCGCTGGACGCAGGCCTGCTTCGGCCCGCTGGTGACCGACCGGGAGTTCGCCGACCACAACAAGCGGCTGTTCCAGGAGTGGCTGGCGCACTGGGTGCCGCGGGCACTCGGCGCCGCGCGCACGCTGCAGCCGCTGTGGTCGCAGCCGGACGCCCGTCCACCCCGGTTCGAGGACTCCCTCGACCGCGCCAAGAACCGCTTCGCCGGGATCCTCTCCGATCTCGGCCTGGAGACCCCGAAGGAGCTGGCCCAGTGACCACCACGGCTGCGACCGAGTTCGGCGCCGTCAACAAGACCTCGTCCAACCGCGCCGGGATCACGCTGATGAACGACCAGGTCGGGCACGTGATCGCCGAGGTGATGAGGAGCAAGCCCGGCGTCACGGTCACCTACCTGCCGTCGATGATCCGCGTCGACGCCGAGAACCGGACGGACTTCGTCTACGACGAGCTGGCCGAGGCCCTGGGCGAGGAGCCGGGCTCCTTCACGTCGGCCGACCTCGAGGAGAGCATGTCGACCCACTACGGCCGCATGGTCCACGAGGACGACCGCACGATCATGTTCGCCAACCCCGAGGAGGCGGCCGAGTACCTCGGCTTCGACCTCCGCCCGGTCTCGTAGGCCGGCTGATCACCTTCTGCGGGGCCGCCGCCCCGGCGCGCTGCGCCGCGGTCGGCGGCCCCGTTCGGCCGGCGCGTGCGCTCGGCCGGTTCCCACCCGCGCAGAAAGACCGACCGTCCCCACCTCGCCTCCCGGCGGTGGGGCCAAAGTGGCCACTTTGGCCCCACGGACCGGGTGGCCCCGCGGCCCCCAGGAGGACCCCCATGGCCAAGGAACTGCGTTTCGGCGCCGACGCCCGGCACCTGCTGCAGGCAGGTGTCGAGCAGCTCGCCGCCTCGGTGAAGAGCACGCTCGGCCCGAAGGGGCGCAACGTGATCCTGGAACGGATCACCGGCTCCCCCGAGGTCACCAACGACGGCGTGACCATCGCCCGCGAGATCCACCTGCGCGACCCGTTCCAGAACATGGGCGCCCAGCTGGTCAAGGAAGCGGCGATCAAGACCAACGACACCGTCGGCGACGGGACGACGACGGCGATCGTGCTCGCCGAGGCCATCGTGAAGCAGGGCATGGCGGCCATCGAGAACGGCGGCAACCCGGTGCTGGTCAAGCGCGGGATCGACGTCGCCGTCGGCCGGCTGGTCGAGCACCTGGCCGGCGTGGCCCACCCCCTGCGCGACGAGGACGACTTCCGCCGGGTGGCCGCGATCTCGGCCAACGACGACGAGACGATCGGCTCCGCGGTCGCCCGCGCCCTCTACGCGGTCGGCGACGGCGGCGTGGTCACCGTCGAGGACTCCGCCGTCCTCGGGATCGACGTCGACTTCGTCGAGGACTTCGAGTTCGACAACGGCTACGTCTCGCCGTACATGGTCACCGACGTCGGCCGGCTCGAGGCGGTCATCGAGGACTGCTACGTCCTGCTGACGGCGCACAAGATCACCGACGTCAAGCAGCTGATGCCGATCCTCGACAGCATCATGCGGGCGCCGAAGCCGCTGGTCATCGTGGCCGAGTCGGTCGAGGGCACCGCGCTGCAGATGCTGGTGCACAACCACGTCAACGGGATCTTCCGGTGCGTGGCGATCCAGGCCCCCGGGTTCGGCGAGAAGCGCATCCACCTGCTCGAGGACATCGCCGCCCTGACCGGCGGGCAGGTGCACTCGCGGGCGTCGTCCTTCGCCCTGGAGCAGATGACCACCGCGCACCTCGGCCAGGCCGACCAGGTCCGGGTGACCAGCGACCACACCACGATCATCGGCGGGCACGGGGCGCCGGAGGCCCGCGAGCGGCGGCTGTCGCAGCTGCGCGCCGAGCTGGAGCGGGCGACGATCGGCACCGACCAGGACTTCCTGTCCGAGCGGATCGCCCGGCTGTCGGGCAAGGCCGCCGTCATCAAGGTCGGCGCCCCGACCAACGCCGAGGCCAAGGAGATCCGCCACCGCGTGGACGACTCGCTGCAGGCGACCCGCGCGGCGATGGCCGAGGGGATCCTCGCCGGCGGCGGCGCGGCGCTGCTGCACGCCGAGCCCGCGCTGGACGACCTCGACGTCTCCGGCGACTACCGCGTCGGCGTGGAGATCGTCCGCGGCTCGCTGGCCGAGCCGGTGCACCTGATCGCGGAGAACGCCGGCTACGACGCCGCGGACGTGGTCAAGCAGGTCGGGACGATGGCGGTCGACGAGGGCTTCGACGCGCTGCAGGGCCGGTTCGGCAACCTCGTCGAGCTCGGCGTCATCGACCCGCTGCGCGTCGTCCGTTCCGCGCTGCAGAACGGCGCCTCGGTGGCCGGGCTGGTGCTGACGACGAACTCGCTGGTCGCCGAGGAGCAGACGCCCTGGAACAAGGCGCTCATGACCGAGTTCGGGCCGCTCGACGAGGGCATCCCGCAGCCCTCGCCCGACGCCAGCACCCCGCAGTCCCTGGGTCTCGGCCCGTCCATGGGCTGAACCGCCAGGGGACTTTTTCGGGCTCGAGTCCCCGGACTCGAGCCCGAAAAAGTCCCTGGTGTGCGGCCGGTGGGCGTCTCAGATTGAGACGCACGGCATAACGCGGGATCCGTACGTTCCGGTCCGTAGGGTCGCCGTCCTTCCCGCTTCCGGGCCGGACGGGGATCGGCGTCGAGTCCGAGGAGCCCCTTCGCATGCGAGCCGTGCGCGTTCACCGCTACCACGAAGACCCGAGCATCGACGACATCGGCGAACCGAAGCTCGCCGGTCCGCTGGACGTCATCGTCAAGATCGGCGGCGCCGGCGTCTGCCGCACGGACCTGCACATCATCGAGGGGCAGTGGGCCGAGCTGCAGAACCCCGACCTGCCCTACGTGATCGGGCACGAGAACGCCGGCTGGGTGCACGAGGTCGGGGAGGGAGTCAGCAACGTCGCCGTCGGCGACACCGTGATCCTTCATCCCCAGCCGAGCTGCGGGCTGTGCCTGCCCTGTCGCCGCGGCGATGACCTGCACTGCGAGAACGCCTTCTTCCCCGGGCTGTCGAACAACGACGGCGGCATGGCCGAGTACCTGCGCACGACCGCCCGCGCGTGCGTGAAGCTCGACCCGTCCACCAACCCGGCCGACGTCGCCGCGCTCGCCGACGCCGGCATCACCGCCTACCACGCCGTCCGCAAGGCGGTCCCGCTGCTGCACCCCGGCACCACCGCCGTCGTGCAGGGCGCCGGCGGGCTCGGGCACATCGGCATCCAGTGCCTCAAGGCGCTCACCGCGGCGCGGGTCGTCGTCGTCGACAAGAACCCCGACGCGCTGAAGCTGGCCGGCGAGATCGGCGCCGACGAGACCGTGGTCGCCGACGGCAACCAGGTGCAGGCGGTCCAGGACCTCACCGGCGGCGGGGCGAACGTGGTGCTCGACTTCGTCGCCGAGCAGGGCGCGGAGATGGACGCCTGGCACATGACGGGCGCGAACGGCTCGATGTTCGTCATCGGCTACGGCGGCGAGCTGCGCATCCCGACCCTGGATTTCGTCGCCGGCGAGAAGAACATCGTCGGCAACATCGTCGGGACCTACGCCGACCTGGCCGAGCTGATGGTGCTCGCCCAGGCCGGGAAGGTCACGCTGCACACGCAGCAGTACCGGCTGGACGACGCCGTCGACGCCCTGCACGACCTCGACGCCGGCAAGGTGCGCGGTCGCGCCATTCTCGTCCCCTGATTTCCCGGGGTCCTCCGAGCAGTCCGAGACAACGACGCGAGAGGTGCCATTTCATGTACGAGAAGGATGGCGAGAAGTACTTCGTGGTCGACGCCCACATGCACTTCTGGGACGCCAGCCGGGAGAACTGGGTCCAGGGTCGCGAGAACCTGGCCAAGGGCTGGATCGACTGCTTCTACGGCTACCACACGCTGGCCCCGAAGGAGACCCACTGGGACTGGGAGCACTACCTGAAGGTCTCCGAGGACGACCTGATGAAGGACGTCTTCGAGGACGGCTACGTGGACAAGGCGATCTTCCAGTCGACCTACCTGAAGTACTGGTACAAGAACGGCTTCAACACCGTCGAGCAGAACGGCGCGCTGCTCGAGAAGCACCCCGACAAGTTCATCGTCAACGGCCGGTTCGACCCGCGGGACGGCGAGGCGGGTCTCAAGCAGCTGGAGGAGGACGCCAAGCGCTGGAACCTCAAGGGCGTCAAGGTCTACACCGCGGAATGGCACGAGAACGGCTCCCGCGGCTGGAAGCTGACCGACAAGGAGTCCTACCGGTTCCTGGAGAAGTGCCGGGAGCTGGGCATCACGAACATCCACGCGCACAAGGGCCCGACGATCTGGCCGCTGAACAAGGACGCGTTCTCCATGGAGGACGTCGACCAGACCGCGACCGACTTCCCCGACCTGAACTTCATCATCGAGCACGCCGGCATCCCGCGGATCGACGACTTCGCCTACATGGCCGTGCAGGAGCCGAACGTCTACGCCGGCTGCTCGGTGGTCATCGGCGGGCTCATGCACTCGCGGCCGAAGTTCTTCGCCAAGGTGATGGGCGAGCTGCTCTTCTGGGTCGGTGAGGACCGGCTGACCTTCGGCAGCGACTACAACATCTGGACGCCGAAGTGGCAGGTCGAGCAGTTCGTGGACTGGCAGATGCCGGACGACGAGGCGTTCAGCGACTACGCGAAGCTGACCACCGCGACGAAGAAGAAGATCCTCGGCATCAACGCGGCCAAGCTCTACGGCATCGACGTGCCGCAGGAGTGCCAGATCCCGACGACGGCGGGCGAGCCCATGCAGCCCGGCGAGGAGCTGGAGCGGGAGATGGAGGGCGCGCAGTCGTGACGCTGCGCCCCGACCTGCCGGCAGCCGTCTGGCAGGCGTTGGGGACGGTGTTGGACCCCGAGCTCGACGAGCCGATCACGGACCTCGACTTCGTGGCGTCCTGCACCGTCTCCGACGACGGCGTTGCGTCGGTGCACCTGCGGCTGCCGACGTTCTTCTGCGCGCCGAACTTCTCGTTCCTGATGGTCGCCGACGCCTACGACGCGGTGTCGGCGGTCGAGGGGGTGACGCGCGCGGAGATCGCGCTCGACGACCACCACGCCTCGGCGGAGATCAACGACGGGGTAGCGGCGCACGCCGGCTTCGTCGAGACGTTCTCGGGCGAGGCCACCGCGGAGCTCGACGAGCTGCGGCGGTACTTCCTGGAGAAGGCCGTCGTCGCCGGGCAGGACCGGGTGGCCCGCCCGCTGGTGGACACCGGGGTCGGCCCGGACGAGCTCGCCGAGCTCACCCTGGGTGCCGCCCCGCCGTCGCAGGAGCTGAGCCGGCTCCGCCGGCGGCGGGCCGAACTGGGCCTGCGGGACGACGACGACGCCCCGCTGCTGATCCACCCCGACGGCAGCCGGGTCTCCTCGGCACAGGTGCCGCTGCACCTGCGGCGGGCGCGGCTCACCCGGCTGGGCATCGAGAGCAACGGGGAGTTCTGCCGGAGCTTCCTCAAGACCCGGTATGCGGACACGGCGGGAGCCGGCTGACCCCTCACGCCGGGCGCGCGACCAGCACCCGGAAGAGGTTGTTCAGGCGGTAGCCGCCGTCCGCCGTGCGGAACGGCTCCAGCCGCTCCAGCACGGCTGTCCGCAGGGCGACCGGCCCGGCCCGGCGGCCGACCGTCCGTCCCAGCGCGGAGTCGAACAGCGGCCCGAGCAGCTCGTCCTCGTCGGCGTAGTCGAACGGGCAGACCACCTCGTCGAGCCGCTCGACGGCCAGGCCGGCCCGCTCGGCGAGCCGGCGCAGCCGCGCCGGGTCGGTGAGCGCCGGGCCGGCGGGTGGCCGCGGCCCCAGCCACGGGGCGAGCGCCTCGCCGAACACGCGCACGTCGCACTCGTCCTCGCGCCCCCACACGGTCGCCGCGACCACCGGGGCACGGCGGGCGGCGACCGCCAGCACCCCGGCCGGGTCGGCCACGTGCATCAGCAGCTGCACCGCGGCGACGACGTCGAACGGACCGGCCGGCGGGTCCTCCGCGCGCCCGACCGCGAACGTGCCCCCGGGCACCTCCGCGGCGGCCAGCGCCACCGCCGCGGGGTCGACGTCGATGCCGGTCACCCGGGCGCCGCGGTCCGCCGCGGCGCGGGCGAACAGCCCGGCGCCGCAGCCCAGATCGAGCAGCCGTGTGCCGGGCCCTACCGCGGTCGCGTCCAAAACGGCACCATGCAGGGTCACACCCCAGCCGCGCGGGCCCTCCCCACTCACGGCCCCGACCCTAGGCGCCGGGAGGGCTGACCGTGCTCGAGAAGGAAGCGGCGATCCGAGCCACGCGCCGGCGTCGGCTCGCCCTGTTCGGTCCCGCGTTCGTCGCCGCGATCGCCTACGTCGACCCCGGCAACTTCGCGACCAACATCTCCGCCGGGGCCAAGTTCGGCTATCTGCTCCTCTGGGTCATCGTCACGGCGAACCTCATGGCGATGTTCGTGCAGAGCCTGTCGGCGAAGCTGGGCCTGGCCACCGGGCAGAGCCTGCCGGAGAACTGCCGGACGCACTACCGCCGTCCGGTCGTGCTGGGGCTGTGGGTCCAGGCCGAGCTCGTGGCGATGGCCACCGACCTGGCCGAGATCGTCGGCGGCGCGATCGCGCTGCACCTGCTGTTCG
Source organism: Geodermatophilus sp. SMS 5-13 (assembly GCF_059428245.1). Taxonomy (NCBI): domain Bacteria; kingdom Bacillati; phylum Actinomycetota; class Actinomycetes; order Geodermatophilales; family Geodermatophilaceae; genus Geodermatophilus; species Geodermatophilus sp. SMS 5-13. Next base: position 85,684 of record NZ_CP165729.1, on the reverse strand, counting down.
GGGTGAACCTGTTCACCGGCGGGCTGATCACCGGGGCGGTCGCCTTCCTGATGCTGGCACTGCAGACCGACGGGGACCGGCGCTTCATCGGCGCGGTCACCGCCTACTTCGGCATGATCGTCGCCGCGTTCCTGCTGCTGGTGGTGCGGGCGCACATCGACTGGGGATCGGCGGCCGAGGGCCTGGTCCCCCACTTCGACGGCGTGGAGAGCCTCGTGCTGGCCACCGGCATCCTCGGCGCCACGGTCATGCCGCACGCCATCTATCTGCACTCGGCGCTGGTCACCGAGACGATCCAGGCCACGTCGACCCGGCAGAAGCGGCGGGCGCTGAGGGCCCAGCGGGTCGACGTCACCGTCGCGATGAGCCTGGCCGGGCTGGTCAACGTGGCGATGCTGCTCGTCGCCGCCGCGCTGCTGTTCGGGCGGGACTTCGGGAACACCGACACCCTCGACGGGGCCTACGACGGCTTCGGCAACGTCCTCGACGAGTCGACGGCGCTGCTGTTCGCGCTGGCGCTGCTGGCGTCCGGATTCGCCTCCGCGAGCGTCGGCACCTACGCCGGCCAGGTGATCATGCAGGGTTTCATCCGCCGGCGGATCCCGCTGTTCGCCCGCCGGGCGCTGACCATGTTCCCGGCGCTGGCGGTCCTCGCCCTGGGCATCGCGCCGACCCGGGCGCTGGTGATCTCGCAGGTGGTCCTGTCCTTCGGCATCCCGTTCGCGCTCGTGCCGCTGCTGCTGCTGACCCGGCGCCGCGACGTGATGGGCGAGCTGGTGAACCAGCGCAGGACCACACTCCTCGCCGCGCTGGTGGCGGTCCTGATCATCGCGCTGAACCTGCTGCTGCTGGTCCAGCTGGTGTTCTGAGCGCCCAGCGCAGGGGGCGGCGCAGCCCTTCGGGCAGGCGGGTGGTCGCGTCCCCGCGGGCCGCGTCGAGCTGGGCCTGGGTGAGGAACAGCGCGCCGGTGAGGTCGGCGCCCCGCAGGTCGGCGTCGCGCAGATCGGCCCCGATGAGGTCGGCGGTGCGCAGGTCGGCACCGCGCAGGTCCGCCGCGATCAGGTAGGCGCCGCGCAGGTTGGCCCCGCGCAGCCGCGCGCCGCGCAGCCGGGCGCCGATCAGGTCGGCCCCGCGGTGGTTGCGGCCGGACAGTCCCGCCCGGGCGAGCTCGCTGGCGCGCAGCAGCAGCGCGCTCACCTCGGCCCGGACGGCGGCGACGTCGCAGCCCTCGAGCTCGTCGGCGCTGCCCCGCGTGAGCGCGTCGACCCGGTCGTAGGCGGCGCGAAGTTCCACGTGCAACGTCCGGGCGGCGTCGAGCCCGAGCGCCTCCGCGAGGTGGGTCAGCAGCTCGTGCAGCTGCCGCACGACCGGGAAGACGGCGAACATCCGCCGCGCCGTCCCCGGGTCGCCCCGCCAGTCCCGGCCTCCGAAGGTGACCTGCGAGACCTTCTGCCCCGCGCCCTGGCAGTCGAAGACGGCGCACCCGGCGAAGCCGCGCTCGCGCAGCTGCCCGTGGATGCCGCAGCCGAAGTCCTCGCGCAGGTGACCGCACGGGGTGCCCGCGGGCTTGTCGACGGCGAAGTCGGCCGAGCGGGCGAACGGCAGGGCGACGCAGCACAGCCCGAAGCAGCGCGCGCAGTCGGCGCGCAGGTCGGGATCGCTCACCCCTCCAGTGTGCGCAGCCACCGCGCGAGGGCGCGGCCGATCTCGTGCGGCGAGTCCTCGGGGACGAAGTGCGCCCCGGGCACGGTCACCTCGGTGAGCGCCGGCCACTTCCGGACGACGGTGCGCGGCCGGCCGACGAGCAGGTAGCCGGGCTCGGCGTTCAGGAACAGCTTGGGGACGTCGCTGTGCGCCAGCCACTGCCCGTACCGGGCGACCACGTCGCGCACCTTCGGCGGGACGTTCTCGATCGGGATCTGCCGCGGCCACTCCAGCGTGGGCCAGCGGTCCTCCCGGCTGCGGAACGGCGCCCGGTACCGCTCGTGCGCCTCCGGGCTCAGGCCGCGGGCCACCGACGCCGGGAGGATCCGCTCGACGAACACGTTCTTGTCCAGCACCGCGGCCTCGCCGTCCGGGCCGCGCATGGTCTGGAAGATCTTCCGGCCGCTCTCCGGCCAGTCGGCCCAGACGATCGGCGTGACGATCGCCTCCATGAACGCGATGCCGCGCACGCGGTCGCGGTTGCGGCTGGCCCAGTCGAAGCCCAGCGCCGAGCCCCAGTCGTGCAGGACCAGCGTGACCGGACCGGCCGGGACCACGGTGTCGAACCAGGCGTCGAGGTGGGCGGCGTGCGTCGCGAAGGACTAGGTGCCCGGGCCGGGGTCGGGCAGCTTGGCCGACTCCCCCATGCCGATCAGGTCCGGTGCCAGGCAGCGGCCGAGGTCGCGCACGTGCGGGATCACGTTGCGCCACAGGTAGGACGACGTCGGGTTGCCGTGCAGGAAGACGATCGCGTCCCCCGCGCCCTCGTCGACGTAGGCCAGGTCCGCCGCGCGCCGGCGCTCGAACGGGTCGTGCGGGGAGACGTCGTCGTCCATGGTCGCGATCCTCTCCCGCGCGGCTCCCTCAGGCGCGGCGGACGGCGCCGGCCGCGGCCTCGACGCGGGCCCGGTGGGCGGCCCACTCCGCGGCGGGCCGCTCCGGGAGGTTCGCGTTGCCGGCGCTCATGCCGGCGGCGCCGTCGATCAGCTCGCGGACGATGTCGGCGTGACCGGCGTGCCGGGCGACCTCGACGCACAGGTGCACCAGGACGGTGTGCAGGGTGGGACGCCGCCGGGCCGGCCGAAGACCTCGCCGAGGTAGCCCAGCTGGACGTAGGCCACGTGCTTGACCAGGCCGAGCAGGTTGGTGCCGGTCGGCGTCATCGGCCGCCGGACGTCGTACTCGTCGAGGCCGTCGAGCTTGCCGAGCGGGTCGGCGCGGCGGTTGCGCAGGTACCCGAGCAGCTCCTCCTTGGCGTCCACGCCGGCCGGCCTCGCGCACGTCCGGGGTGGACGCTTGACCCTGACGTCGCGTCAGGCCGCAGGCTCGTCGTCGTCAACGGAGGAGGAATGCGTGAACGTGGGCGAGGTCGCGGCGCTGGCCGGCGTGACGGTGCGGACGCTGCACCACTACGACCGGATCGGCCTGCTCTCGCCGTCGGAGCGGACCGCGGCGGGCTACCGCCGCTACACGCCGTCCGACCTGGACCGGCTGCACCAGGTGCTGGTCTACCGCGAGCTCGGCTTCCCCCTCGAGGAGATCGCGACCCTGCTGGACGACCCCGACGCCGACCCCGTGGCGCACCTGCGCCGGCAGCTGACGCTGCTGCGGGACCGGCTCGGGCGCACTCAGGCCATGGTCGCGGCCGTGGAGAAGGAGATGGAGGCACGCACGATGGGGATCTCCCTGACCCCCGAGGAGCGGTTCGAGGTCTTCGGCGAGCACGACCCGTCGCAGTACGAGACCGAGGCCGAGGAGCGCTGGGGCGAGACCGAGGCGTGGGCGCAGTCGAAGCGCCGCGTCGCGACCTACGGCAAGGACGACTGGCTGCGGATCAAGGCGGAGGGCGCCGACGTCGAGCGGCGCTTCGCCGAGGCGCTGCGGTCCGGCGTCGCGGCCCACTCCGAGCAGGCGATGGACGTCGCCGAGGAGCACCGGCAGCACATCAGCCGGTGGTTCTACGACTGCCCGCCCGAGATGCACGCCGGCCTGGGCCGGATGTACGTCGAGGACGAGCGGTTCACCGCGCACTACGAGCAGGTCGCGCCCGGCCTGGCGCAGTACGTGAGCACCGCCGTCCAGGCCAACGCCGCGCGGCAGGGCTGAGCCGCCACACCGTCGGTGGAGCCGCGCCACTGCCCGGCTCCACCGACGGGGACGGCTAGGGTCCCCTCCTTGTGAGTCGCGTCGGTGAGGCCCTCGTGCCGGCCCGGCTCGGTACCGGATTCCGCTGGCTCCTGGCGTCGTCGTGGACGTCGAACCTGGGCGACGGGATCGCGCTGGCGGCCGGCCCCCTGCTGGTCGCCTCCCTCACCCAGGACGCCTTCCTGGTCGCCCTCGCGGCGGCCCTGCAGTGGCTGCCGCCGCTGCTGTTCGGGCTCCTGGCCGGCGCGCTGACCGACCGGCTGGACCGCCGGCTGATCGTGGTCGCCGTCGACCTCGCGCGGGCGGCGGTCCTGGCCGCGCTGACCCTGGCCGTCGCCACCGACCACGCCTCCATCATCGCGGTCCTGGCCGCCTTGTTCGTCCTGGCCACCGCAGAGGTGTTCGCCGACAACAGCGCCCAGACCCTGCTCCCGATGCTCGTCGCGCGCGAGGACCTCGCGGTCGCCAACTCGCGGCTGCAGACCGGGTTCATCACGGTCAACCAGCTCGCCGGGCCACCGCTCGGGGCGGCGCTGTTCACCGCCGGGGCGGCCTGGGCGTTCGGGGCCCAGGCGCTGGTCGTGGCGCTGGGCGCCGTGCTCGTCACTCGGATCCTGCTGCCGTACCCGGCGCGCGACCGCGGACCGCGCACGCGGTTGAGACACGACATCGCCGAGGGTTTCCGCTGGGTGGTCGGCCATCCCGCCGTCCGCACCCTGGTGCTGACGATCCTGATCTTCAACGTCACGTTCGGCGCGGCCTGGTCGGTGCTGGTCCTCTACACCACCCAGCGGCTGGGCCTGGGCGAGATCGGCTTCGGCCTGGTGGCCACCGTGCAGGCCGTCGGCGGGGTGGCCGGAACCGTGCTCTACGGCTGGATCACCCGGCGCGTCTCCCTCGGCGACCTGATGCGGATCGGACTGGTGGTCGAGACGCTCACGCACCTGGCGCTGGCCCTGACCACCAGCCCTTGGGTCGCGCTGCCGGTGTTCTTCGTCTTCGGCGCGCACGCCTTCGTCTGGGGGACGACGTCGATCACCGTGCGGCAGCGGGCCGTGCCCGCGCGGCTGCAGGGCCGGGTGAACAGCGTCAATCTGGTCGGCGTCTTCGGCGGGCTGGTGGTCGGCTCCGGGATCGGCGGCGTGCTCGCGCAGCACGGCGGGGTGACCGCGCCGTTCTGGTTCGCCTTCGCCGGGTCGGCGGTGTTCGTCGTCCTCGTCTGGCGTTCGCTGCGGCAGGTCGCCCACACCGACGAGCAGCCGGTCACACCCGGATGAGCAGCTCCCCGTGGGTCATCGACAGCCAGCCGTCGTCGGCGTCCCGCCACCGCCGCCAGGCGTCGGCGATCTGCTCCAGCTCGTCCGGGGTGGCCAGGCCGTAGGCGGCCGCCTGCTCGGCGAAGGACGACGCGGTCACCCGACCCGCCCAGGAGTTGCCCCACCACTCCCGCTCGGCCGGGGAGGAGTAGCACCACGACGACGTCGTCGCGGTGACGTCGCGCAGGCCGGCCGCGTGCGCCCACGCGAGCAGCCGGCGGCCGGCATCGGGTTCGGCGTCGTTGCGCCGCGCCACCCGGTGGTAGAGGTCCAGCCACCGGTCGAGGCCCTCGTCGTCCGGCCACCAGACGAAGGTGGCGTAGTCGACGTCCCGGACGGCGAGCAGCCCACCGGGCCGGCAGACCCGGGCCATCTCGCGCAGCGCGGCCACCGGGTCGGTCAGGTGCTGCAGGACCTGGTGGGCGTGGACCACGTCGAAGGAGTCGTCGGCCGCCTCGAGGGCGTACACGTCGCCGACACGGAAGGTGACTTCGACGCCGCGGGACCCGGCCAGGGCGCGCGCCTCGTCCAGCGGCGCCGGGGAGACGTCGAGGCCGACCACCCGGCCGGGCGCCACCCGCGCGGCGAGGTCGACGGTGATCGTGCCGGGGCCGCAGCCCACGTCGAGGACGTCGAGGCCCGGGCGCAGGTGCGGCGCGAGGTAGGCCGCCGAGTTCTCCACCGTCCGCCAGCGGTGCGACTGCAGCACCGGGTCCGCGTGCCCGTGCGTGTAGGTGTCCACGGCCCCACTGTGACGCACAGGTCCACTCAGTGGAATCGTGCTCTCATTCAGTGGGACGCAGCTACCCGAGCAGCGCGAGGTGCACGAGGTGCGGGGCCTGCGAGCAGCGGTTTCCCTACCCCTGGAGCTCCTGGGTGAGGATCCGCTCGGCGACCATCGCCGCCCGCGCCCGGTCGGCCGGGACCAGCCCGATCCGCGTCCGCCGGTCGAGCAGGTCGGCCACCGTCCGCGCACCCTCGGCACGGACGGCGAAGCGCAGCTCCCCCAGCGTCTCCGGCCGGCCCGCGACCACCGGCTCGGCGCCCAGCGCCTCGACCTGCGGCGCCTCGGTGCCGTAGCGGGCGACGAGCCGGGCGGGCGCGGCGATCCGCGGCAGCACGGTCCGCGGCGCGGCGCCCACGAGCGGCAGCCGGGCGGTCGAGGAGTGGGCGGCGCCGCGGCCGAGGCGGGCGACGACCCGGTCGACGGCCTGCTCCGCCATGGCGCGGTAGGTGGTCAGCTTCCCGCCGACGACGGTGAGGACCGGTCCGTCCTCCACCAGCAGGTGCTTGCGGGAGAGGTCCGCGGTGGCATCGCCCGGACCGGCCCCCGCCGACTCCGGCAGCACCAGCGGTCGCAGCCCGGCGTAGGCGCCCACCACGTCCGACCGCTTCAGCGGGGTCGCGAGCACCTGGTTCACCGTGTCCAGCAGCTGCGCCACCTCGGCGTCGGAGGGCTTCGGGTCGTCGTCCCCCGGCGGGCCGGCCACCAGCTCGTCGGTGATGCCCAGGTAGACCAGGCCTCCCGGCTGCGGGAGCGCGAAGACGTACCGGGAGCGGGAGCCCGGCAGCGGCACGGTCAGCGCGGCGGACGGCGAGCCGAGCCGCTCGCCCGGGACGACGAGGTGCGAGCCGCGCGAGGGCACCAGCCGGATCCCCGGCGCCAGCTGCTGCGCCCACACGCCGGCCGCGTTGACGACCACCCCGGCCCGCACCGTGGTCGTCACCCCGCCCGGCAGGGCGACGTGCACGTCGGCGCCGTCCACCCCGGTCACGGTCGCGCCGGTGAGCACGTGCGCGCCGTACGCGGCCGCGGTGCGCGCCAGCGCGACGACCAGCCGCGCGTCGTCGGCGAGCTGCCCGTCCCAGAAGACGACGCCGCCCCGGCCCCGCTGCAGCGCGGGCACCAGGCGGGCCGCGGCGGCGCGGGACACCCGCCGGGTCGAGGGCAGCGAGCCCCGCCCGCCGGGCACCGACCGGCGGATCGTGTCGGCCGCCCGCCCGCCGAGCTCGGCGAGGGCGCTGACCGACCGGCCGGCGACGTCGGGCACGAGGAACGGCAGGGGCCGGACCAGGTGCGGCGCCGTCGCCCCCATGAGCACGGCCCGCTCGCGGGCGCTCTCCCGGGCAAGCCCGAGCTCGCCGTGCGCGAGATAGCGCAACCCGCCGTGCACGAGCTTCGACGACCACCGGCTGGTGCCCGCGGCGAGGTCGGTGCGCTCGAGCAGCGCGACCGACAGCCCGCGGGAGGCGGCGTCCAGCGCCACACCCGCGCCGGTCGCTCCCCCGCCGACGACGACCACGTCGACCCGGCCGCCGGCGACGACGTCGAGGTCACGGGCACGCCGGGCAGGGCTCAGGGCTCCGGGCAGCACTCGGCAGACTGTAGCGATGTCCGAGCAGCCGGAACTGACGATCCAGGGCTGGGGGCCCGCCCGGCCCGCCGACGGGGAGGCCGTGCCCAAGGCCGCGCGCCGGTACCTCACCCGCGAGCTGGGCTGGACACCCCGCGAGACGCCCCCGGTGCCGGTGGACGACATCGCGCTGACGCCGTCCCGGCTGCCCGAGCCCGCGCAGCTCGTCCTGACCGGGCTGCTCGGCGAGGAGAACGTGCGCACCGACCGGGCCGCGCGGCTCCGGCACGCCGGCGGAAAGAGCTACCTCGACCTGCTGCGCCGCCGGTGCGGGGACGCGTCGGAGGCGCCGGACGCCGTCCTCACCCCGGGGAGCACCGAGCAGACCGCCGCCCTGCTGGCCCTCTGCAGCGCGCACGGCGTGGTCGTCGTCCCGTTCGGGGGCGGCACCAGCGTGGTCGGCGGCCTGGCCGGCACCGACCCCGACGACCGGCCCTGCGTCGCGGTCGACCTGTCCCGCATGGCGACGCTGCACGCCGTCGACGTGCCGTCGTCCCTGGTCACCGTCGGGCCGGGGATGCGCGGCCCGGCGCTGGAGGCCGCGCTGGCCGAGCACGGGCTGACGCTGGGCCACCTGCCGCAGAGCTTCGAGTTCGCCACGCTCGGCGGCTACGCCGCAACCCGGTCGGCCGGGCAGCAGTCGACCGGCATCGGCCGCTTCGACGACCTGGTCGCCGGGGTCACGCTGGCCACGCCGCAGGGGGTGCTGGAGCTCGGCTCCCCGCCCGCGACCGCGGCCGGGCCCGACCTGCTGGGCCTCGCGGTGGGGTCCGAAGGCACCCTCGGGATCATCACCGAGCTGCGGCTCCGGGTCCGCCCGCGCGCCCGGACGACGCACTACGAGGGCTGGTCGTTCCGCACCTGGGCCGCCGGCCTCGCCGGGCTGCAGCGGCTGGCGCGGCACGACCTGCTGCCCGACGTCGTCCGGCTCTCCGACCCCGACGAGACCCGCGCCAACCTGCTCATGGCCACGGGAGCCGGCGCGCGGGCACTGCGGGGCAGCCTCAAGGCGCGCGGCCGCGGCGACGGCTGCCTGCTCGTCCTCGGCTGGGAGGGGCTGCCGACGCTCGTGCGTGCCCGCCGGAAGGCCGCGGCATCGGTGCTGCGCGAGGACGGCGCGGTCCGGCTGGGCACGCGGGTCGGCGAGTCGTGGCGGGCGCACCGCTTCGAGGGCCCGTACCTGCGCGACCGGCTGATGGACGGCGGCCTGCTGGTCGAGACCCTGGAGACGGCGGCCACCTGGACGGCGCTGCCGGCCGTGTACGACGCCGTCCGCCGGGCGCTGCGGGACGCCCTCTCCCGGGACGGACGCCGTCCCCTCGTGATGACGCACCTCTCGCACGGTTACCCGACCGGCGGCTCGCTCTACTTCACCGTGCTCGCCGACCGGGACGACGACCTGCCGATCCAGCAGTGGCTCGCGGCCAAGCGGGCGGCCACCGACGCGCTGCTCGCCGCCGGCGGCACGCTCACCCACCACCACGCGGTCGGCGCCGACCACCGGCCGTGGCTGGAGCGCGAGATCGGCCCGCTCGGCGTCGAGGTGCTGCGCGCGGTCAAGCAGCGGCTGGACCCCGCCGGCATCTGCAACCCCGGCGTCCTGCTGCCGGAATGAGCGGAGTCGCTCGGTGACGGAAACCGTCACCGAGCGACTCCGCAAGGCCCGCCCGGGGTCAGAGGGCGTGGCCGAAGGAGAAGACGCGGTCGGGGTCGACGGCCCGCTTGACGGCCAGCAGCCGCTCCGCGACGCCGGCCGGGTAGGCCGCGGCGACCTCCGCCGGGCCCTCGACCTCGCCGAGGAAGTTGATGACGCACCCCGGCGCCTTCCACGGCTCCAGCGCCCGCAGCACGCCCTTGCCGAGCGCGGGCACGACCGCGGCCAGCTCGGGGACGGCCGGGCCGAGGGTCAGCACCTGGTAGGCGCCCTCCCGGCCGGCGACCGCGTTCGGGTGCTTCGGCTGGCGGCCCAGCGCCCCACCGAGCAGCCGGACCTCGACCATGATCAGCGGGATGTCCAGCTGAGGGCCCGCGGCGGCGAGCAGCGCGTCGACCGCCTCCTCGGGCAGCTCCGCCAGCTGCATGCCCTTCTCCCAGGCGGGCAGCGGGTCGGTCGGGTCCATGTGGATGGCGTCGAGCTCGGTGGTCAGCAGCGGGTGGACGAAGCCCAGCACGATCTCGCCGCTGGCCCGCATCGGCTCGAGCAGCCGCTCGCCCTCGGCGGGGTCGTCGCCGACGTAGGCGTAGCGCAGGTGGACGACGGTCTGCCCGCGCAGCGGCGGCGGCAGCTCCTCGAGCGGCGGCACGCGCAGGATCGCGATCGAGGTGCCGACCTCCTCGGGCAGCGTCGGCGCCCACTGGCGGAACGCGTGCAGCACCGAGGCGGCGTCCTTGCCGGCGAAGAAGATCCCGCCGCCGAACACCGACCGCACCGGCACCAGCTGGATCTCGATCGCGGTGACCACGCCGAAGTTGCCCTTGCCGCCGCGGACGGCCCAGAACAGCTCGGGGTCCTCCTCGGGGCAGACGGTGCGCAGGGCGCCGTCGGCGGTGACGACCTCGACGGAGAGCACCGAGTCGGCGGCGAAGCCGAACTTGCGGCCGAGCGAGCCGAGCCCGCCGCCGAGCGTGTAGCCCACGACACCGACGTCGGACGACGACCCGCACAGGCCGGTCAGCCCGTACGCCGCGGCCGCCTCCAGGACCTTGATCCACTTCACGCCGGCCTCGACGCGGGCGGTGCCGCGCATCCGGTCGATCGTGACGCCCTGCATGCGGCGGGTGGAGACCATCAGCGAGCCGGCGGCGTTGCGCACCGGGCCGTGCCCGGTGGCCTGGACGGCGACCTTGAGGCCGTGCGCGGTCGCCCACGAGACGGCGGCCGCGACGTCGGCGGCGCAGGTGGCGCCGACGGCGATGGCGGGGGTGTGGGTGACGGCGAGGTTCCAGGTCGCGACCTCGGCGGCCAGGCCGTCGTCGCCGGCGGCGTAGACGGGGCCGTGCACGCGGCTGCGCAGGTCGTCGACGTCGGCGGCCGGGATCGCCGGCGCCAGGCTGTCGAGCGCCTCGTCGTCGAAGGGGTGGCCGTTCAGAACGAGGTCGGCGGGCTCGGTGGTGTCGAGCTCGTTGATGCTCATGTGGGGTTCTTCCCTCGGGGTCACGGTGGGATCTGTTCGGGACGGCGCTCACGGTGGTGGGGCTCACTTGACCGCCACTTGCAAGACGCTTGGAGGACCTCTTGCAAGGGCCGCTGATACCGGAAGCCCTCCCCATTCCGGCCTGGTCCTGCGAAGATCCCGCGTCGTGCGTTACCGCGTCCTCGGCCCGCTGGAGGTCACGGGAACCGACGGGCGACCGGTCGACGTGGGGGGCGGCAAGCCCCGCGCACTGCTCACCCTGCTGCTCGCCGAGGCCAACCGCGTCGTCGGCGTCGACCGGATCGTCGCCGCGCTGTGGGGCGACGAGCCCCCGCCCACCGTGACCGGCACCCTGCAGGCCTACGTCTCGCACCTGCGCCGGGTGCTCGAGCCGGAGCGCGGTCCGCGGGAGGCGCCGTCCGTGCTGCTCACCCGGTCACCCGGCTACCTGCTGCGCACCGACGCCGCCGACCTCGACACGCTGCGCTTCGCCGAGCTCGTGGACGAGGGCGACCGCGCCGTCCAGGGCGGCGACGCCGCGCGCGGCGTCGGCCTGCTGGACCGGGCGGTCGAGCTGTGGCGCGGGCAGCCGCTGGCCGAGCTCGGCGACGACCCCGCCGTCGGCACCGACCGGCTGCGGCTGGTCGAGCTGCACGTGCGCGCCCGCGAGCGGCGCTGCGACGCCCTGCTCGCCCTCGGCCGCGCCGACGAGGCGGTCACCGACCTGCAGCACCTGGTGGCCGAGAACCCGCTGCGCGAGCGGCTGTGGGCCCGGCTGGTCACCGCCCTCTACGCCGCCGACCGCCAGGCCGACGCGCTCGACGCCCTCCGCCGGTGCACCGAGCTGCTGCGCGACGAGCTCGGCATCGACCCCGGCCCCGAGCTGCGCGACCTGGAGCAGGCGGTGCTGCGCCAGGATCCCAGGCTGCTCGAGCGGCTGCCGCGGCCCAAGCTGACCGTCGCCCCCGCGCCCGCGCCGGCGCCCGTCACGGCCGCGGAGTCGATCGTCGGCCGCCGGCCGGAGCTGGACCGGCTGCGCGCGGTCGCCGAGCAGGTCGGCGCCGGGCGCGCCGCCGTCGTCGTCATCGAGGGCGAGGCGGGCATCGGCAAGACCCGGCTGGCCGAGGCGGCGGCCGACGCCGCGCGCGCCGCCGGGTGGTCGGTCGCGTGGTCCCGCTGCGCGGACGACGCCGGCGCCCCCGCGCTGTGGCCGTGGACGCAGGCGCTGGAGCAGCTCGGCCAGGAGCAGCTGACGCTGGTCACCGAGGCCGAGGCCGGTGGGGACGCCGACGCCGCCCGGTTCCGCCTGTTCCAGGACCTGCGCAGCCGGCTGACCGCGGCCGCGACCCGCCCGGTGCTCGTCGTCCTCGACGACCTGCAGGGCGCCGACACGACGTCGGTGCAGCTGCTCGGTCTGCTCGGCCGGCACCTCCCCCGGGCGCCGCTGCTGCTGATGGTCACCGCGCGGACGACGGGGGAGGTGGTGCCCGAGCCGGTCGCGGACTGCCTGGCGCGGCTGGCCCGCGAGCCCGCCGCCACGTGCCTGCGGCTGGCCGGGCTCGGCGCGGAGGACGTCGCCGCCCTGCTGGCCGCCCAGCTCGGCTCCACCGGCGACCGGTCGCTGGCCTCGGCGGTGCACGACCGCACCGGCGGCAACCCGTTCTTCGTCGTCGAGCTCTCCCGCTGGATGCTCGGCTCGCACGACCTGCACCTCGACCGCGTGCCGGTGCCCCCGTCGATCGGCGAGGTGCTGCGCAAGCGGCTGGCCCGGCTGCCCGAGAGCACCCGCGCGGTGTTGCAGCTGGCCGCCGTCGCCGGCCGCGAGGTGCCGCTGGACCTGCTCGAGGCCGCCGGCAGCCCCGCCGAGGAGGCGCTGGCCGCGCTGGACTCCGCGGTCGCCGTCGGGCTGGTCGTCGAGGGGACGACGCCGTGGAGCTGGCGGTTCACCCACGCCCTCGTGCAGGAGGTGCTCGCCGGCGACCTCTCCGCGCTGCAGCGGGCCCGGCTGCACGCCCGCCTGGGCGCGGCCCTGGAGCAGCGCGCCGCGGCCGGATCCCCCGACGCCTCGCTGCTGGAGCGCCTGGCGCACCACTTCGTCGAGGCGGTGCCCGTGGCCGGCCCCGGTCCGGCCCGGCGCTACTCCGCCGAGGCCGCCCAGGCGGCGCGCTCCCGCTGGGCGCACGAGGAGGCGGCCGAGCACACCCGGCGGGCGCTGCAGCTGCTGGACCCGGCCGAGCCGGACGCCGTCCGCACCCGGCACGGGCTGCTGACGCTGCTCGGCAACGACCTGCTGCGCAGCGGCCAGCGCACCGAGGCGCACGAGATCACCGGGCAGGCGATCGCGGCGGCCCGCGAGCTCGGCGACCGCCACTGCGTGGCCGAGGCCGCCGCGATCTGGGGCAGCATCACCGTCTGGAACTGGCGGCCACACGGCATGGTGGACGACGACATGGTCGCCGTCCTGGAGGACCTGCTCGAGCACCGCGACGAGCTCGCCGACACCGACGACGAGCGCGACCGGCTCGCCGCTCGCCTGCTGGGCACCCTCGGCGTGGAGCTGGCGTTCAGCTCCGACCTGCAGAAGGGCGTGCGGTACGCCGAGCGGGCGGTCGAGCTGGCGCGGCGGATCGGCGACCCGGAGCTGCGCGGCCGCACGCTGAACAACTACAGCCTGGCCGTGTGGGGGCGCCCCGGCGCCGCGGAGCTGCGGCTCGCGGCCGCCGACGAGACCATCGCGCTGGCCGGTCGCGGGCTGCCGCGGCGCACCGAGTTCTTCGCCCGGCTGCACCGGGCCGCGATCCGGCTGCACCTGACCGACCTGCGCGGGTTCGAGGCCGACTCGGACGCCGCCCGCCGGCTGGCGATCTCGCTGTCCGGCCCGGAGGTGCGCCCGCACGTGCTGTGGCAGCAGGCCGGCGCGGCGTGGCTGCGCGGCGACGCCCGGCGGGCCGAGGAGCTCACCACCGAGGCCTACGAGCGGTACCGCCGGGTGACCCCGCACGCCCGGCACGCCTACGCCGCGCACCAGTTCACCCTGCGCCGCGGCGACCACCGGCTGCCCGAGGCGATCGACCTGCTGGTCGAGACCGGCGACGAGGGCAACCCGCTGCTGCAGCTGATGGCGGTGCTCGCGGCCGCGGAGTCCGGTGACCTGGCCGAGGCCCGGCGGCTGCGCGCCCGCTGGGGCCGGACGCACATCCGCGACTGGGCCAGCGACGTCGCCGTCCTGCTGGAGGCCGAGGTCGCGCTGCACCTCGGCGACGAGCCGGAGCAGGAGATGGCCGTCGTCCAGCTGCTGCCCTTCCGCGGGCGGCAGGCCGTCCTGGGGACGCCGTCGTTCTCCCTCGGCGCCTACGACGAGCTGCTCGGCCGGATCACCGAGCACCACGGCGACACCGTGGCCGCCCGCGAGTGGTGGCTGGCCGCGCGGCAGCAGGGCCGGCTGGTCGGCTCGCCGCACCAGGTGGCGCTGGCCGGGTCCCACCTGGCGCGGGTGCCGGAGGACGAGGCGGTCCGCCCGCGCCGCAAGCGCTCGACGCCGCCTCCGCCCGATGCCGTCCGCGTCCACGATCAGGTGAGCTGATCCCCGCGGCTCCTGGCTCACGGTGGGACGTGAGGGAGGACGCGCTGCGGTGAGCCAGGACGGCGGCTACTTGGTGGTGGCGATGCCGCCGTCGACCGGGATGACGGCGCCGGTGACGTAAGCGCCGGCACGGCTGGTCAGGTAGACGACGACGCCGGCCATGTCGTCGGGGCGGCCGATGCGGCCCAGCGGCGCCCGGGCGGCGATGTCGGTGCCGAAGGCCTCCAGCGTGGCCGCCATCATCTTCGACTCGAACGGCCCCGGGGCGACGGCGTTGACCGTGATGCGGCGCGGGCCGAGCTCCTTGGCCAGCACGCGCGTCAGGTGGTGCAGCGCCGCCTTCGAGGCCGAGTACGAATAGGTGTGCATCGGCGGTACGTGCAGCCCGTCGATGCTGCCGACGTTCACCACCCGCGCCGGGTCGTCGTCCGTGCCCGCCTCCTCGAGCAGCGGCAGGAACGCGCGGGTGAGGAAGAACGGGGACTTCACGTTCAGGTCGAGCACCTTGTCCCAGGCCGACGCGGGGAACTCCTGCAGCGGCGCGCCCCAGGTGGCGCCGGCGTTGTTGACCAGGACGTGCAGCTCGTCCTCACGCTGCCCGACCTCGCGGGCCAGCCGCTTGCACTCCTCCTCGGTGGAGAGGTCGGCCTGCACGAAGTGCACCGTGCCGGAGCCGGCGAGCTCGGCGCGGGCCCGCTCGCCCTCGTCCGGCTTGCGCGCGCTGATGTAGACGCGGGCGCCGGCCCGCAGCAGCCCGCGCGCCATCATCAGGCCGATCCCCCGGGTGCCACCGGTGACCACGGCCACCTTGCCGCTCAGGTCGAACAGGTCCACGTGCCGCCTCCCGCGTCGTCGCGGGCCCGGAATGCCGCGCCCGGCCGCACCCTATCCAGCTGCCTGAGCGGCGCCGGAGCGGGCGGCTGTGCCACTCTGCCGATCATGACCGACGCCGCGACCCGGACCGCCGTGGGCGCCACCAGCGAGGTCGGGACCCTCCGCACCGTGCTGCTCCACCGGCCGGGCCCGGAGCTCTCCCGGCTCACGCCGCGCAACAACGACCAGCTGCTCTTCGACGGCGTCCCCTGGGTGGCGCGGGCGCAGGAGGAGCACGACGCGTTCGCCGAGGCGCTGCGCGACCGCGGCGTGGAGGTGCTGCACCTCGACCGGCTGCTCGCCGAGGTGCTCGCCGTCCCCGCCGCGCGGGCGGAGCTGATCGCCGCGGCCGTCGACGACCCGCGGCTCGGGACGACGCTGCGGCGCGCGGCCTCCGCGCAGCTGGCCGACCTCGCCCCCGAGGACCTCGCCGGCACGCTCATCGCCGGGCTGGCGCACGACGAGCTGCGCGGCGGCTCGGGGCTGGCCTACCAGCTGATGGGCCGCGGCGACTTCATCGTCCCGCCGCTGCCCAACCTGCTGTTCACCCGCGACTCGTCGGTGTGGATCGGCGACGAGGTGGCGGTGACCTCGCTGGCCATGCCGGCCCGCCACCGCGAGAGCACGATCACCGCTGCCGTCTACACGCACCACCCGCGCTTCGCCGGCGTCGAGCAGCTCTACGGCGCCCACTTCGAGCACCTGGAGGGCGGCGACGTCCTGCTGCTGGCGCCCGGCGTCGCCGCGGTCGGCGTCGGCGAGCGGACGACGGCCGGCGGCGCGGAGCGGCTGGCCCGGCAGCTGTTCAGCCGCGACGTGGCGCACACCGTGCTCGTCGTCCCCATCGCGCAGCAGCGGGCGACGATGCACCTGGACACCATCGCGACGATGGTCGACGCCGACGCCATGGTCATGTACCCGGCCGTCGCCGACTCCCTCGTCGCCTGGACCGTCACCGCCGAGAACCCGGGGGCGGACGCCGAGGAGATCGGGCTGGCCGTCCGCGGCCCGGCGCCGTTCCTCAGCGCCGCCGCCGACGCGATGGGCATCGACCGGCTGCGGGTCATCGACACCGGGCTGGACCCGGTCACCGCCGAGCGCGAGCAGTGGGACGACGGCAACAACACCCTGGCGCTGGCGCCGCGGCTGGCGGTCGCCTACGAGCGCAACACCGTCACCAACGCCGCGCTCGAGGCGGCCGGCATCGAGGTGGTGCGCATCGCGGGCTCCGAGCTCGGCAGCGGCCGCGGCGGGCCGCGGTGCATGAGCTGCCCCGTCGCCCGCGACCCCCTGTAGCTCTCTGAGACAAGGCGTGCGCCGCCGTCCCCCCGTGCACCACGCTCCAGGCACCGCCCCCGGCACGGGGGCGACCGGCGCCGAGGAGAGACCCATGGCCGACGACGTGATGCGTGCCTTCGTGATGCTCGAGGTCGGGAAGACCGCCGTGGTGGAGAAGCCTGTCCCGACCCCCGGGCCGGAGGAGGCGGTCGTCCGGACGACGGCGGCGCTGATCTGCACGTCGGACGTCCACACCGTGAAGGGCGCCCTCCCCGTCGAGAACGGCCGCACGCTGGGCCACGAGTCGGTGGGCGTCGTGCACGCGCTCGGCTCGGCGGTGACGGGCTTCAGCGAGGGCCAGCGGGTCGCGGTCAACGCCGTGACCCCGTGCTTCCGGTGCAGCTACTGCCAGCGCGGGTTCACCAGCCAGTGCGGCGGCGCCCTCGGCGGCTACCGGTACACCGCCCAGATGGACGGCAACATGGCCGAGTACTTCGTCGTCCCGGCCGCCGCGGCGAACCTGACCGCGATCCCGGACGACGTCACCGACGAGCAGGCCGCCTACACCTGCGACATGCTCTCGACCGGCTTCATGGGCGCCGAGCACGCCTACATCCAGTTCGGCGAGACCGTGGCCGTGTTCGCCCAGGGGCCGGTCGGGCTGTGCGCCACGATGGGGGCCAACCTGCTCGGCGCCGGGCGGGTGATCGCGGTCGAATCACGCCCCGAGCGCAAGGAGATGTCCCGGCGGTTCGGCGCGGACGACGTCGTGGACTTCACCGAGGGCGACCCGGTCGAGCAGATCATGGAGCTCACCGGCGGCGAGGGCGTCGACGCGGCGATCGAGGCGTTCGGCTTCCCGGAGACCTTCGAGGGCTGCCTGCGGGTGACCAAGGCCGGCGGCCGGGTCTCCAACATCGGCTACCACGGGGAGAACCCGGCCCCGTTGCAGCTGCCGCTCGACGCGTTCGGGCTCGGCATGAACGACAAGGCGATCCACACCGGGCTCTGCCCCGGCGGCAGCGAGCGGATGACCCGGCTGCTGCGGCTGCTGCAGACAGGCCGCATCGACCCGACCCCGCTCACCACCCACCGGTTCGGCTTCGAGGACGTCGACCGCGCCTTCGCGATGATGCAGACCAAGGAGGACGGCATCCTCAAGCCGCTCATCACCTTCGCCTGAGCCGGCTCCGACCGTGCTTTATCGCGATCAAGCACGCGTGCTTGATCGCGATAAAGCACGCCGAGTCAGATGCCCTGGGCGAGGCGGTGGTAGGCGGCGCTCCAGCGCAGCTCCTTGGCCAGCGACCGCCGGGTCGTGTCGGCGTCGATGAGCACCAGCTCGGTGGAGAAGACCTCGGCCAGGTCGGTGAGCTCCTCGGCGCCGAGCTGGGTGGACAGCACCGTGTGGTGCGGCCCGCCGGCGGTGAGCCAGCCCTCGGTCGCGGTCGAGAAGTCCGGCCGCGGCTCCCAGACGGCCCGGGCGACGGGCAGCTTGGGCAGCGGCTCGGACGGCTCGACGACGTCGATCTCGTTGGCCACCCAGCGGAACCGGTCGCCGAGGTCGGACCAGCCGACGGTGATGCCCGGCCCCGGGTCGGCGGTGAACACCAGCCGCGCCGGGTCCTCCCGGTTGCCGATGCCGAGCGGGTGCACCTCCACCCGGGGCCGCTCGTCGGTGATCGAGGGGCAGACCTCGAGCATGTGCGCGCCGAGGATCTTCGGCCGGTCGGCGGCCAGGTCGTAGGTGTAGTCCTCCATGAAGGAGGTGCCGCCCGGCAGCCCGTGCCCGACCACCTTGAGCACGTGCAGCAGCGCGGAGGTCTTCCAGTCGCCTTCGCCGCCGAAGCCGTAGCCGTCGGCCATCAGTCGCTGGACGGCGAGGCCGGGCAGCTGCCGCAGCCCGCCGAGGTCCTCGAAGTTGGTGGTGAACGCGCCGAAGTCGCCGTCCTCGAGGAACGTGCGCATGGCGGCCTCGATGCGCGCCTGGTAGCGCACCGCCTCGTGCTTCGGCCCGCCCGGCTCGGCGCCGTCCTGGAAGTCGTACAGGTCCAGGTACTCCTCGACCAGCGCGTCGACGGCCTTGTCCTCGATCGTGTCGACGACGGCGACCAGGTCGTTGACGCCCCAGGTGTTGACCGAGACGCCGAAGCGGAGCTCGGCCTCCACCTTGTCCGACTCGGTCACCGCGACGTTGCGCATGTTGTCGCCGAAGCGGGCCAGCTTCAGCGACCGCGCGGCCGCGGCGCCGGCGGCGGCCCGCGCCCACGAGCCCACCCGGGCCTGCACCCGCGGGCTGGACACGTGGCCGGCGACCGTCGTCCGCGGCTGGCGCAGGCGGGTCAGGATGAATCCGTGCTCGCGGTCGCCGTGCGCGGCCTGGTTGAGGTTCATGAAATCCATGTCGATCGTCGCCCACGGCAGGGCGGCGTCGGCCTGGGTGTGCAGGTGCAGCAGCGGCTTGCGCAGCGCGTCGATGCCCGAGATCCACATCTTCGACGGCGAGAAGGTGTGCATCCACGTGATGACGCCGAGGCAGTTCGGGTCCTCGTTGGCCTCGCCGATCGCGCGGCGGATCGCCGTGGCGTCCTTGAGCACGGGCTTCCACACCACCCGGGCCGGGACGGCGTCGGCGCCGTCGAGCCCGGCGGCCACCCGCTGGGACTGCTCGGCGACCTGCTGCAGGGTCTCCTCGCCGTAGAGGTCCTGGCTCCCGGTCAGGAACCAGATCTCAGCACCGGCGTAGGGGTTGTTCACGACGAGGTCCTCACTGTCCGTAGACGTTCTGGTAGCGGGCGTAGAGCTTGTCGACGTCGGCCTGGTCGATCGGCAGCGGCTCCCCCAGCTGGCGGGAGAAGTGCACGGTGCGGGCGACGTCCTCGGTCATGACGGCGGCCTTGACCGCGGCCTTCGCCGTCGCCCCGATCGTGAAGACGCCGTGGTTGCGCATGAGCACCGCCGGCGACCGGGAGCCCGACAGCGTCTCGACGATGCCGCGGCCGATCGAGTCGTCGCCGATCAGCGCGAACGGCCCCACCGGGATCGGGCCGCCGAACTCGTCGGCCATCGCCGTCAGCACGCACGGGATCTCCTCCGCGCGCGCGGCCCAGGCCGTGGCGTACGGGCTGTGCGTGTGCACCTGGCCGTTGACCTCGGGCATGTTCCGGTAGACGTAGGCGTGCGCGTCGGTGTCGGACGACGGCTTCTTCACGCCGTCCACGGCGTTGCCGTCGAGGTCGCAGACGGTGACGCCCTCCCAGGTCAGCTCGTCGTACTCGACGCCACTGCCCTTGATGACGAACAGGTCCTCGCCGGGCACCCGTTCGGACACGTTGCCCGAGGTCCAGGTGACCAGCTCGTACCGGGTCAGGTAGGAGTGCAGGCGGGCGACGTGCTCGCGCTGCGCGCGGTGGGTGCCGCGCTCGGTCAGGGTGCCGGTCATTGCGTCTGCTCCTCGATTCCGATGTGCTCCACGGCGGCCCGCTCGACCGGGAGCGCGGCGACGTAGCGCTGCATGAACGCGTCGAAGCCCGCGACGTCGGCCGGGTCGGGCTCGGCGGTCTCCAGGGTGGTGCCCGCGAAGACCGAGGTGTCCAGGTAGTCGGCCAGGCTCTGGTCCGGCGAGCGTGCGGCGAACACGGCCAGGACGGCGATGCCCCAGGCGCCGCCCTCGGCCGCGACGTCACCGACGGACACCGGGGTCTCGATCGCGGCGGCCAGGAAGCGCTGCGCCACGCCCTCGGTCTTGAACAGGCCGCCGTGCGCGAACATCCGGTCCAGGCGCACGCCCTCCGCCTTCTGCAGGACGTCCATGCCGATCCGCAGGGTGGCCAGGGACGCGAACAGGTGCGTCCGCATGAAGGTGGCGAGATCGAACCGGCTGTCCGGGGACCGCACGAACAGCGGCCGCCCCTCCTCGAGGTCGGTGATCGGCTCCCCGGAGAGGTAGTTGTAGGCCAGCATCCCGCCGCCGTCGTCGGCACCACTGAGCGCGGCGGTGAACAGGATCTCGAAGATCGCCGACGGGTCCGCCTCCGACCCCAGCGCCCGGGCGAACTCGGCGAACAGCCCGACCCAGGCGTTCAGCTCACTGGCCCCGTTGTTGCAGTGCACCATGGCCACCGGGTCGCCGGCCGGCGTGGTGACCAGGTCCAGTTCGCGGTGCATCCGGCTGAGCTCGTGCTCGAGCACGACCATGGCGAAGATGCTGGTCCCGGCGGAGACGTTGCCGGTACGCGGGGCGACCGAGTTGGTGGCGACCATCCCCGTCCCCGCGTCACCCTCGGGCGGGCAGAGCGGGATGCCGGCCCGCAGCCGCCCGACCGGGTCGAGCAGCTTCGCGCCCGCCTCGGTGAGCGTGCCGGCCGGCCGGCCGGCGACCGCGATCCCGGGCAGCAGGTCGGCGAGGGACAGCTCGGCCCCGGCCTCGGCGGCCAGCTGATCGAAGCGGGCCAGCATCGTGGCGTCGTACCCGCCGGTCGCGCTGTCGATCGGGAACATGCCGCTGGCGTCGCCGATGCCGAGGACCTTCTCGCCGGTGAGCTGCCAGTGCACGTACCCGGCCAGGGTGGTCAGGTGATCGAGCCGGCGGACGTGTTCCTCGCCGTCCAGGATCGCCTGGTAGAGGTGCGCGACGCTCCACCGGTGCGGGATGTTGAAGCCGAACTCCGCGCTGAGCCGCTCGGCCGACCGGCCGGTGTTGGTGTTGCGCCAGGTGCGGAACGGCGTGAGCAGCTTCCCGTCGGCGTCGAAGGCCAGGTAGCCGTGCATCATCGCCGAGACGCCGAGCGCGCCGACGCCTGCCAGTTCGACCCCGTGGCGTCGCCGGACGTCGTCCGCCAGCGCCGCGACGCTCTGCTGCACCCCGGCCCAGACGGCCTCGAGCGAGTACGTCCACAGCCGGTCGACGAACTGGTTCTCCCAGTCGTGGCTGCCGACCGCGAGCGGCGCGTGGTCCGGGCCGATCAGGACGGCCTTGATCCGGGTCGAGCCCAGCTCGATGCCCAGGGCCGTGCGACCTGCGGTGATCGCTTCGCCGGCATCCATCGTCATCTCCCGAGCCTTTCGCGACAGGGTGGCCGGCCCGGTTCCGGGGCGGGCCGTCACAGAGCCCCTCGCGCCGGCGCCGGGCCGGTGCTCGAGCGCACCAGCAGGCTCGCCGGCACGGGGTCGGGGTGCAGCTCCTCGCCCTTGAGCCGGGCGAGCACCAGCTCGACCCCGCGGCGGCCCAGCTCGGCGAAGTCCTGCCGCACCGTGGTCAGGGGCGGGGTGAAGTACGGCGCCTCGGGCAGGTCGTCGAAGCCGACGACGCTGACGTCGCGGGGCGCGTCGAGGCCCTCCTCGTGGAAGGCGGCGAGCAGGCCGAGCGCCATCTGGTCGTTGGCCAGGAAGACGGCGGTGATGTCCTCGCCGTCGCGCACCCGGCCGGCCAGCAGCTTGCCCGCGGCATAGCCCGACGACGGCGTCCAGTCGCCGCGCAGGATCTCCGGCACCGGGGCGCCGGCGGCGCACAGCTCCGTCCGCCAGCCCGCGATGCGGTCGCGGGCCTCCTTGGAGTCGGCCGGGCCGGTGACGTGGTGCACCGTGCGGTGGCCGAGCTCCAGCAGGTGCCGGGTCGCCAGGCGGGCGCCGGTCACCTGGTCGACGCCCACCGCCGGCTCCTCGAGCGCACCGCCGCTCTGCACGGTGACCAGCGGCACCGGCGCCGAGATGGCATGCAGCGCCTCGAAGGCGTTGTCGTACGTGCCGAGCGCCACGACCGCGTCGATCGACTGGGCGACGAAGCGGTCGACGGCGTCGCGCATGGCCTCGGCGGTCGCGTCGTCCAGGACGGTGACCGCCAGCGCGTAGCCGGCCGACCGCGCCGCCTGCTCGAGGCCGACCAGCGTCTGGGCCGGGCCGTACTGGTTGATGTTGACCGTGACGAACCCGATCGTGCGGGTCGACCCGGTGACCAGCGCGCGGGCCGCGGTGTTCGGGCGGTAGCCGAGCTCGGCGATCGCGGCCAGCACCCGCTCCCGGGTCAGCGGCGCCACGTTGGGCGAGCCGTTGATGACCCTGGAGACGGTCTGGTGGGAGACACCGGCGCGGGCCGCGACGTCGGACATGACGAGCGCACGAGGCGCTCCATCGGGCTGCACGGGTCTCCCTCCTCGTCGTGGTCGGCCGGGTCGAGGTGCGCGGGGACCGCCCCGGCGCCCACCGGCGCCGGGGCTGATCCGCACGTCGCGGCTAGCGGGCGCCCGCGCGCCGCTTGTTGTAGACGTCGAACGCGACGGCCAGCAGCAGCACCAGACCCTTGACCACCGACTGGATCGACTGGTCGATGCCCATGAGCTGCATGCCGTTGCTCATGACGGCCATGATCAGGCCACCGACCATGGCCCCGATCACCGTGCCCACACCGCCGGTGACGGCGGCGCCGCCGATGAAGCAGGCCGCGATCGCGTCGAGCTCGAACATGTTGCCGGCCCCGGGCTGCGCGCCGTTCGAGCGGGACGAGAACACGACGCCGGCGACGCCGGCGAGCACGCCCATGTTCACGAACAGCCAGAAGTTGACCGACCGCACCTTGACGCCGGAGAGCGTCGCGGCGGCCAGGTTGCCGCCGATCGCGTAGATCTGTCGGCCGAACACGGTCCGCTGGGTGACCAGCGTGTAGGCGAGGATCAGCACGGCCAGGATGATCAGGATGATCGGCAGGCCGCGGGCGTGCGCCAGCTGCCAGGCGAAACCCATGACCACGGCCCCGACCACCACGATCTTGGCGATGAACAGCGGGAAGGACTCCACCGGCTGCTGGTACCGGATCCGCGCGACGCGGGTGCGGAAGGAGCTGAAGGCGTACCCGGCCACGGCGATGCCGCCGATGAGCAGCGTGAAGGCGTCGTAGCCGTTGCCGCCGATCAGCCCGTTGAGGAAGCCGCTGGCGATCTTCCCGTACGCGCTCGGGAACGGCGAGAGCGAGATGTTGTCCAGCACCTGCAGGGTCAGGCCGCGGAACAGCAGCATGCCGGCGAGGGTCACGATGAACGCCGGGATGCCGACGTAGGCGACCCAGAAGCCCTGCCAGACACCCACCAGCAGGCCGACGCCGAGGGCGGCGAGGACGCCGACCCACCACGGCATCCCGCTCTGGATGACCGTGACGGCGGAGACCGCACCGGTGAGCGCGACGACGGAACCCACCGAGAGGTCGATGTGCCCGGCGATGATGACCATGACCATGCCGATGGCCAGGATCAGGATGTAGGAGTACTGCAGGACGATGTTCGTGAGGTTGCCGGGGGACAGCAGCGTGCCGCCGGTCAGGATCGCGAACAGCGCGATGATGACGACGAACGCGATGTAGATGCCGCTCTGGCGCAGGTTGCGGGTGAACAGACCCCAGACGTCGCTGGTACCCGTGTGCAGCGCAGCGGCCTGCGCGGTCTCGGTCGTCGGGGCGGTCTCTTCCGCCGGCGGCGGGGCGGTCCTGGTCATGCGGCCTGCTCCCTCTCCTTGGTCATGAGCGCCATGAGGTTCTCCTGCGTGGCGTCGGCGACGGACATCTCTCCGGTGATGCGGCCGGCCGACAGCGTGTAGATGCGGTCGCAGATGCCGAGCAGCTCCGGCAGCTCCGACGAGATGACGAGCACACCCTTCCCGTCGGCCACCAGCCGGTTGATGATCGTGTAGATCTCGTACTTGGCACCGACGTCGATGCCCCGGGTCGGCTCGTCGAGGATGAGCACCTCCGGGTCGGTGAACAGCCACTTCGACAGGACGACCTTCTGCTGGTTGCCGCCGGAGAGCTTGCCGACCACCGAGAGGACGCTCGGGGCCTTGATGTTCATCTCCTTGCGGTAGCCCTCGGCGACCTTGATCTCCTCGTTGCCGTTGACCCAGCCGCCGCCGGCGAGCTTCTTCAGCGCGGCCGCCGAGATGTTGCGGCGGATGTCCTCGATGAGGTTGAGCCCGTAGCGCTTGCGGTCCTCCGTGGCGTAGGCGATGCCGGCCTCGATGGCCTCGGCGACGTTCTTGGGCCGGACCTCCTTGCCGTGCAGGAAGAGCCGGCCGGAGATGTTCCGGCCGTACGAGCGGCCGAAGATGCTCATGGCCAGCTCGGTGCGGCCGGCGCCCATCAGCCCCGCGATGCCGACGACCTCGCCGGCCCGCACGGTGAAACTGGCGTTCTCGACGATCTTGCGCTCCTGGGTGGGGTGCCAGACCGTCCAGTCCTCGACGCGCAGCACCTCCTCGCCGGGGCGCGACTCGCGTTCGGGGTAGAAGCTCTCCAGGTCGCGGCCGACCATCCCGCGGATGATCCGCTCCTGGGTGACCTCGCCGCGGTGCAGGTTCAGCGTCTCGACGGTCTTCCCGTCGCGGATCACCGTCACGTTGTCCGAGATCGCGGTGATCTCGTTGAGCTTGTGCGAGATCATGATCGAGGTGATGCCCTGCTCCTTGAGCTTGCGGAGCAGGCCGAGCAGGTGGGCGGAGTCGTTGTCGTTCAGCGCTGCGGTCGGCTCGTCGAGGATGAGCAGGCGCACGTCCTTCGACAGCGCCTTGGCGATCTCGACCAGCTGCTGCTTGCCGACGCCGAGCTGGCCGACCGGCGTCACCGGGTTCTCCTCGAGGCCGACCTGCTGGAGCAGCGCCGCGGCGTCGGCGTTGGCCTTGTTCCAGTCGATGAGGCCGCCGCGGCCCTTGCGCTCGTTGCCCAGGTAGATGTTCTCGGCGATCGACAGGTAGGGCACCAGGGCGAGCTCCTGGTGGATGATCACGATGCCGACGTGCTCGCTGTCGCGGATGCCGGAGAAGTGGACCGGCTGGCCGTCGTACACGATCTCGCCGTCGTAGCTACCGGTCGGGTACACGCCGGAGAGCACCTTCATCAGCGTCGACTTGCCGGCGCCGTTCTCTCCGCAGATCGCGTGGATCTCGCCCCGCTGGACCGAGAGGTTGACGTTCTCCAGCGCCTTCACGCCGGGGAAGGTCTTGGTGATGCCGCGCATCTCCAGGATGTGGTCGTCCATGGACTCCGTCGTCCTTGCTGTGGCGCGCTGTGTGTGGAATGTGTGTGTGGGTCAGCATGGCCCCGTCGCGCGGACGTGGCGAGCGGACCGGGAGGGGTGGTGCCGGCCGGGCCCGGCAGCGCCTGTGCTGCCGCCGAGCCCGGCCGGGACTCGGGGGGTGGGGCTCAGTCGGCCTGGCCGGAGGCGACCTCGTCGGCCGTCCAGTAACCGGTGTCGATGAGCTCCTTCTGGATGTCGTCCTTGAAGACGGTCACGATGTCGAGCAGGTACGACGGGACGACCTTGACGCCGTTGTCGTACGTCTTGGTGTCGTTCGCCTCCGGCTCGTCACCCTGGAGGAAGGCCTGGGCGGCGACGACCGCCTGCTCGGCCAGCAGACGCGTGTCCTTGAAGATCGTGGAGCTCTGGACATCGTCCTGGATCAGCTTGACCGAGGCGATCTCGGCGTCCTGCCCGGTGACGACCGGCATCGGCTTGGGCTGCGAGCTGAGAGTCGGGCCGTAGCCGGCGTTCTGCAGGGCGGTGATGATGCCGCGGGACAGGCCGTCGTAGGCCGACAGGACACCGTTGACGACCGAGCCGTCGCTGTAGGTGGAGGTCAGCAGGTCCTCCATGCGCTTCTGGGCCGTCTCCTGCTGCCAGCGCAGGATCGCGCACTGCTCGATGTCGGTCTGGCCCGACTTCACGACCAGCGTGCCGTCGTCGATCTTCGGCTGGAGGACCGACATCGCGCCGTCGAAGAAGAAGTGCGCGTTGTTGTCGTCCAGCGAGCCGGCGAACAGCTCGATGTTGAACGGACCGGTCGCGGTGCCGTCCGGGTTCTCGTCGTTCTTGATGCCGAGGCCGGTGAGCAGCGCGTTGCCCTGGGCGACGCCGACCGCGAAGTTGTCGAAGCTGACGTAGAAGTCGACGTTCTCGCTGTCACGGATCAGCCGGTCGTAGGAGATGACCGGGATGCCGGCGTCGGCCGCGGCCTGCAGCTGGCTCGACAGCGCGGTGCCGTCGATCGCGGCGATGATGAGCAGGTCAGCGCCCTGCGTGATCATCTGGTCGATCTGCTGGGACTGGGTCGGGATGTCGTCGTTCGCGTACTGCAGCTCGACCGTGTAGCCCTTGTCCTCCAGCTGCTGCTTGACGGAGTTGCCGTCGGCGATCCAGCGCTCGGAGGTCTGGGTCGGCATCGAGACGCCGATCGTCTGGTCCTCGGGGTTGGCGTTGGCGTTGCCCGCACTCGAGCTGCCGCCGGCGCCGCTGCCGCCACAGGCCACCAGACCCAGCGCCAGGGCCGCGCCCAGGGCGCTCAACCTGAGCTTCTTGCTCACCTGCTCATCTCCTCTTCGAGATTTCTGCCGCCGCTGGGGCGCTCAGGCCCGCTCGTCGCGAGCGGGGCCAAGTGTGAGCGCTAACAAGGGGGGCGCGTCAAGCCCGGCAGGACAGATTGAGATGTCACGATCGGGTAACGCGCTCGTCATCTGAGCGCCCCCTGGGCTTTGGCTGGGCTCACACGGCGCGGACAGTCTCCACCGCCCAGAGAACCTTCGCAGCTCAGCGCAGGGTGACCTGCCGGGAGAGCAGGCCGGCCCGGGCGCGGCGCTCGTCCGCGCTGAGCGGTTCCGAGACGGCCAGGGCCTGCTCGAGGCGGGTCTGGAAGTCCGTCGCCGGGCCGGTCCAGTCGGCTGCCGGGGCGTCGGCCGGCAGGTCCCACACCGGGACGACGAGACCGTGCGCACGGAACGCCCCGGCGTAGCGCGTGCCCTCGCCGAGGGTCAGCTCCTCGGCGGCGCGCAGGCGGGCGAGGGCGTCGAGCAGCGGCTCCTCGTCCTCGGGGCGCACCCAGCGCAGGTGGGCGCGCTCGGTGCCGGGCCGCACCCAGTACGCGGCGCCGAGACCCGCCAGCTGCTCGGTCGGCAGCACCGCCGCGTTGGCCTGCTCGAGGCCGGCCATCGCGGCGGGCCCGGCGTCGGTGCCCTCGAGCCAGAAGCCGAAGTCGGGGTGCACCGTGACCTCGAGCGGCGCGGTCAGGTCGAGCAACTCCTGCAGCCGCGGCCCGGCCGAGCCGGCGGCGCCCACCGGACCCGGGTCGACCGGCGCCCCGGCCGGAGCCTCCAGCGCGGCCGCCAGCGCCGTCCCGAGGTCGCGGCTGACGTCGTCGGAGGAGGCCGGCAGCTGGACGCCGAGCAGGATCTCACCGTTCGCGCGCACCAGGGCGGGCGACCCGCCGGGGAGGACGCTGGCGAGGGTGACGTCGCGGCCGTCGGCGGTCTTCAGCGGCGCGGTCGCGGCTGGCACGAGCTCGCGCAGCGCGACCCAGTGCGGCTCGCCCGGCAGGCCCTCGAACGGGCGGGCGACCGGCGGCGCGTAGCCGGAGCCGTGGCAGTGCTTGTAGCGCCGGCCCGAGCCGCAGGGGCACGGCGCCTTGGGGTTGATCCCGCCTTCGGCGGCCTGCGGGGCGGCGGAACGGCGCTTGGTTGCGGAGCGAGCCATGCGCCGAGCCTAAGAGGCCCCCTCGCAGGCCCCCGCCGCGAGCCTGGGAGCGGCGGGGCGAGGGAGTCCTTTCACTAAGGTCTCCGCGTGACCGTGGGTGCCGCGCCGCTCGACCTCGCCGACCCGGCGGTGGTCGCCGATCCGTACCCCGCGTTCGCCCGGGCCCGCGAGCTCGCCCCGGTGCAGTGGCACGAGGGGCTGCGGCTCTGGCTGGCGTTCACGCACGCGGAGGCCAACGCCGTCCTGCGGGACCGCCGGCTGGGCCGGATCTGGCGCGACAGGGAGCCGGCCGAGCGGTTCGGCCGGTTCAACCTGATCCACCGCAACGCGATCCTGGAGATGGAGCCGCCGGAGCACACCCGCCTGCGCCGGCTGATCAGCTCCGCGTTCGCCCGCGGCCACGTCGAGCGGCTGCGGCCGTGGGTCGAGGAGCTGGCCCGAGACCTCGTCGACGGCCTGGTCGAGCGCTCCGGCGGGACCGAGCCGGTCGACGTCCTGTCCGGTATGGCCGAGCACCTGCCGGTCGCGGTGATCGCCGAGCTGCTGGGCGTGCCGGAGGCCGACCGGCCGCTGCTGCGGCCCTGGTCGAACGCGATCGTGAAGATGTACGAGTACGGCCGGACGACGGTTGTGGAGGACGCCGCCGAGCGGGCGGCGGGCGAGTTCGTCGAGTACCTGCGCGGGCTGGCCGCCGAACGGCGCTCGAACCCCGGCGAGGACCTGGTCAGCCACCTGGTGTCGGTGCGGGACGCCGACGGCGACCGGCTCAGCGAGGACGAGCTGGTCACCACCTGCATCCTGCTGCTCAACGCCGGGCACGAGGCGACGGTCAACGTCTCCGGCAACGGCCTGCTCGCGCTGCTCGAGCACCCCGACCAGCTGCGGCGGCTGCGCGCGGACCCCGGCCTGCTGCCCATCGCGATCGAGGAGCTCATGCGCTTCGACTCGCCGCTGCAGCTGTTCGAGCGCACCGCCACCGAGGACGTCGAGATCGGCGGGGTCACCGTGGCGGCCGGGCAGAAGATCGCGGCGCTGCTCGGCGCGGCCAACCGCGACCCGGCGGTGTTCGCCGCGCCCGACACCCTCGACGTCGGCCGCACCGACAACCCGCACATCTCCTTCGGCGCCGGCATCCACTTCTGCATCGGGGCGCCGCTGGCCCGCGTCGAGCTGCAGGCCTCGTTCGGCGCGCTGCTGGGGCGCACGTCGCGGCTGGAGCTGGCCCGGCCCGCGCGGCGGCGGCCGGAGTTCGTGATCCGCGGCCTGGCCGACCTGCCCGTCGTCCTCACCCGGTAGGCCCTTCCCGATGACGCACGCCGTCCTCGCCCGGCTGCACGAGCTGGCCGACTCGTCGCGGCTGCCGGGGATGGCCCGCTACGGCATCGGCGGTGGGACGGCGCTCGGGGTCACGGTGGCCGAGCTGCGCGCGCTGGCGAAGGAGCTGGGCCGCTCGCACGACCTGGCCGCCGGGCTGTGGGCCTCCGGCGTCCACGAGGCCCGGATCCTGGCGAGCATGGTCGAGGAGCCGGGCTCGGTCGACGACGAGCAGCTCGACGCGTGGGCGGCCGACTTCCAGTCGTGGGACCTCTGCGACCAGGTCTGCCAGAACCTCGTCCGGCGCACCCCGTTCGCGTGGGACCGGGCGCTGGGGTGGAGCGGGCGGCCGGAGCCGTTCGTGAAGCGGGCCGGGTTCGCGGTCATGGCCGGCCTCGCGGTGGCGGACAAGCGGGCGGACGACGACCGGTTCGAGCCGTTCCTGCGCGCCGTCGCCGAGCGCGGGGACGACGAGCGGCCCGTCGTCCGCACGGGGGCGAGCTGGGCGCTGCGCCAGATCGGCAAGCGGAGCCCCGCGCTGCGCGCCCGCGCCGTCGGGACCGCCCTGGCCCTGCGCGAGGGCGGCCGCGGCGCCCGGTGGGTGGGCGCGGACGCGCTGCGCGAGCTGCGCCGCTGACCGTTATCGGAACGAGACCGGACCGTCTGGGGTCGGCGCGGCCTGCCGATGCGTCTACGGGGTGGGCACATCGGGAGGAGGCAGCGTGGGGCGACCGACGGACGCGGAGTTCACGGACTTCGTCCGGGACCACGGCGCCGCGCTGCTGCGCACCGCCGTCCTGCTGACCGGGGACCGCGCCCGCGGCGAGGACCTCGTGCAGACCGCCCTCGCCCGCGCGTACGCGCACTGGGACAAGGTCCGGGCGGCCGACGACCGGGTGGCCTACGCGCGCAGGCTGCTGGTCAACACCCACCTGTCCTGGCTGCGGCGGCTGACGAACACCGAGCAGGTGATCGAGTCGGTCCCCGACCGCGGGGACGGCGTCGACCTGCAGTCCCGGCACGCGGAGGCCGACGAGCTGCGGGCGGCGCTGCGGCAGCTCTCGCCGCGGGTGCGCACCGCCGTCGTCCTGCGCTACTTCGACGACCTGAGCGAGGCCGAGACCGCCCGGCTCATGGGCTGCTCGGCCAAGACCGTCAACAACTCCGTCGGCCGCGGCCTCGCCGCCCTGCGCGGCCTGCTGATGCCCACGCCCGAGCCGACCTCGAGGAGGCTCTCGTGAACGACCTCGAGCACGCGCTCGCCGACCGGCTGCACGGGCTCGCCGACGACCTGGCCGGCGCGACCCCCACCGTGTCCGCGCCGGACGCCGTCGCGCGGTACCGGCACCGCCGCCGCGTCCGGGCCGGCCTGGTGGCCACGGTCGCCGCGGTGGTGCTGATCGCCGTCGGGGTGCCCACCGCCGTCGGCACCCTGTCGTCGGCCCCCGCCCAGCCGGCCGCGCCGGCCCCGCGCACCACCGCCGCACCCACCACGTCGGACGACGAATTCGCCAACCCCGAGGCGATCGCGTCGGCGTCGGCCTCGGCGGCCGAGGCATCGGCGGCCGCCGCCGCGGCCCAGGCGGCCGCCCAGACGGAGCTCGACGCCCTCGTCGCGCGGCTCGGCGGCCCGGTCGCGCTGAGCTCGCCGGCGGAGTGGGACCAGTGGCTGCCGGAGGGCAAGCCGACGCAGGGGACCACCGGGGAGGAGGACATGGCGAC
Organism: Geodermatophilus sp. SMS 5-13; assembly: GCF_059428245.1. Lineage (NCBI taxonomy): Bacteria > Bacillati > Actinomycetota > Actinomycetes > Geodermatophilales > Geodermatophilaceae > Geodermatophilus > Geodermatophilus sp. SMS 5-13. The sequence continues at coordinate 54,700 of NZ_CP165729.1, read as the reverse complement.
CTGCCCGCGCATCGCCGCCCGGCTGAGCCCTGCGCTCGGCATGCAGATCAGCTACTGGACCGGCACCCTGCCGCAGGGCCCCGCCGGGTGCACGTGGGTCGACGTCCCGCTGGACTACAACGGGCCCTACGACTACGAGTACCTCCTCACGATCGGCTTCCTCGGCGACGGGACGACGGTCGAGCAGATCGGCCGCGACGCGTTCGACGGCATCCCCGACGACCCGGTGCCGTGCCCGCGGGTCGCCGTCCCGGGGCCCGGGGAGGGCGGCCTGCTGATCCGCTGCGACGGCATGGACGACCGGTACGGCGCCGGGTACACCCTCGCCGTCCCCGATGCCCGGGGCGCCGGGATCTGGATCTTCAACGCATCGGCCCAGCTCGACGCGCCGCACCCGTCGTCCGACGCGTTCGTCGCGCTGCTCGACGCGGCGACCGGCGTGTACGGCTGAGCTCGCCCCGCGCTCAAGCCGACGCCGGGCCGGTCCGATGAGGCAGGCATGTGGGATCTCCTCAGGCGACTCGACCCGGCGCTGGTGCTGTCCGCGCTCTCCCTGCTCGTCACCCTGGCCGGTGTCGTGTACGCGGCCCGGACGTTCCGGCACACCAGGGCCAGCGAGGAACGCAGCCGCCTGGCGGAGGTGCTCGCCGAGCTCGTGACCGCCACGCAGGAGGTCGTCACCCACGTGCAGGACCGTCCGGGACTGCCCGGCGGCCGGGGCGGGGACGAGGACTGGGAACGGCAAGCCGAGGAGAGCGCGCGTCGCTTCCGCGATGCGGCCATGCGGTACCGGCTCATGCGGGCCGAGTACGGCGAGGTCGACGACTGGGTGCTCGCTGTCGCCAACAACCTCATCGAGTCCTGCGTCACCAGGTACCCCTCCGAAGAGCAGGCGGACAGGCCCGCGGACGCCATCGTGGCAGGCATCGACAGCGACCTCCCGCGGCCGGAGGCCACCCCGACGGGGCTGCCGCCGCTGACCGTCTGGCGGGGTGACCGCGCGGGGTCCGGATACGGGGTGTACGACCCCCGCGAGGCGTGGGAATGGCAGATCGGGCGGCTGATCCACGACTACGTCGAGGACTACCTCGTCCCGTACGGCCGGTGGATCCTCTACCGGACCGAGCCCGAGTTCGAACCGCGCCCCCGCCCCGCGCACGATCCGGTCGGCGCCGCCGACTGACGACCACCCGCACGGTGTGGTCGCGACCCGCGCGGTACGCCGCGCGGGTCGTGACCACGCGACGAGGATGACCGCCGCGGCGGCGCGTGGGCCCCGGTGGATCGTGAGCGGGGTCACTGGCACGATGCGGCCATGCGCGGGCTCATGCAGGACTTTCCCCTGACGATCGATGCGATCTTCCGGCACGTCGAGCAGCACTACGGCGACGGGAGGATCGTCACCAACGGGCCGGACGGGATCACCCGCTCCACCTACGCGGAGTGGGCGGAGCGGACCCGCAAGCTCGGCGGGGTGCTCGACACGCTCGGCATCAGCGGCGACGGCCGCGTGGGGACGTTCGGCTGGAACAGCCAGCGCCACCTGGAGCTGTACTTCGCCGCGCCCTGCACCGGCCGCGTGCTGCACACGCTGAACATCCGGCTCTTCCCCGAGCAGCTGACCTACATCGCCAACCACGCCGAGGACGAGGTCGTCTTCGTCGACCGCACGGTGCTGCCGCTGCTGTGGCCGCTGATCGACACGATGAAGACCGTCCAGCACGTCGTCGTCATGGACGACGGCGGCAACAACGAGATCCCCGACGACCCGCGGGTGCAGGACTACGAGACCCTGCTCGCCGACGCGTCGCCGGTGGAATTCCACGTCGAGGACGAGAACCTGGCCGCCTCGATGTGCTACACGTCCGGAACCACCGGCAACCCGAAGGGCGTCGTCTACTCGCACCGCTCGACGTTCCTGCACACCATGGGCGTGATCGCGCCGAACGCCTTCGGCCTGGGCATCCAGGACGTCGCGATGCCGGTCGTGCCGATGTTCCACGCCAACGCGTGGGGCATCGCCCAGGCCGCGCCGGCCGCCGGCGCCGCGCTGGTCATGCCCGGCTCGATGATGCAGCCCGAGGCCCTGGCCAAGCTGATCATCGAGGAGGGCGTCACCTTCACCGCCGGCGTGCCGACGATCTGGCAGGGCGTGCTGCCGCACCTGGCCGGCAAGCCGCACAAGCTGCGCGACATCGGCTGCGGCGGCTCCGCGGTCCCGAGGGCGCTGTCGGAGGCCTACCGCGAGCAGGTCGGGCTGCCGATCCTGCAGGCCTGGGGCATGACCGAGACCCACCCGGTCGCGTCGTCCGGCGTCCTGCCCCGCCGCTACGCCGACGCCGACGACGAGACGAAGGCGACGCAGCGTGCCCGCGCCGGCATCCCGTTCCTCGGCGTCGAGGCGCGCATCGTCGACGCCGACTCGATGGAGCCGCAGCCGTGGGACGACAAGGCCACCGGTGAGCTGCAGGTCCGCGGGCCGTGGTGCGCCAAGGACTACTACAACCCCGACGCCGGCGTGACGCTCACGACCGACGACGGCTGGATGCGCACCGGCGACGTCGCGGCGATGGACGCGTACGGCTCGATCCGCATCGCCGACCGCACCAAGGACCTGATCAAGTCCGGCGGCGAGTGGATCAGCTCGGTCGACCTCGAGAACGTGATCATGAGCCACCCGAAGGTGAAGGAGGCCGCGGTCGTCGGCATCCCGCACCCGAAGTGGGACGAGCGGCCGCTGGCCTGCGTCGTCCTCAAGGAGGGCGAGGAGGCCAGCGAGGAGGAGATCCTCGAGTTCCTCAAGCCGAAGGTGGCCAAGTGGTGGCTGCCCGATGCCGTCGAGTTCATCGACGAGGTTCCCAAGACCAGCGTCGGCAAGTTCTCGAAGAAGGACCTGCGGTCGCGCTTCGCCGAGTACGACCTCAAGTCCTGATCGTCCGGGGTCCGGTCGCCGGTCAGCCGGCGACCAGACCCCGGGCGGCGAGCGTCAGCCCCACGACCAGCACGAGCGCGGCGGTCGCGACGGGGAGGGCGCAGGCCAGCCGGGCCGCGCGGCGTCGCGCCGTCGCCCGCCGGTCGAGGCGGTCGCGCAGCCGGACCAGGACGAGGCCGACGGCGGTCAGCGTCGCCGCCATGCCGGCGCCGTAGGCCAGCACGAGGACGACGCCGAACGCGGTCCGTCCCAGCCCGACCGACGCGAGCAGCACGATCAGTGCGGACGGGCTCGGGACGAGACCGCCCGCGACGCCCATCCCGATCAGCCCGCCGCGACCCGGCCCCGCGTGCCCGTGCGGGTGGTCGTGGCCGTGCACGTGCTCGTGGTCGTGGTCGTGGTCGTGACCGTGCGGCTGGTGGTGGCCGGGGTGCCCGACGACGGCGGCGAGGGCGGGCTCCCGGGCGGCGACCCGCGCCTCCGGTGGGCGCGCGCTCGACACCGCCGTCCGCAGCATCGCCGCCCCGATGCCGGCGACCAGGAGGCCGCTGATCACGCCCAGCCGGCGCAGCACGTCCTCGCCGGCCAGGGTGCTGGAGACCGAGAGGGCCGCCCCCAGCACGAGCACCCCGGCGGTGTGGGTGACGGTGACCGTGGCGCCGACGGTCAGCGCGTCCCGGCGACGTCCCCGCCGCCCGGCCAGGTAGGCCGCCATCACCGTCTTGCCGTGGCCCGGGAGCAGCGCGTGGCCGCAGCCGAGCACCATCGCCAGGACGACGGCCAGGACGCCGGCGAGCGGGGCCAGGCCAGGATCGCCGACCAGGTCCTCCAGCCACCGGTCGGCGGCCACCACGGCGGTCGTCAGCGGGTCGCTGCCCGACGTCCGGGGCGCCGCCCCCGGGTGCCCACCACTGCCCGGCCCGGTCGCCACCCGGAAGGACCGCACGTCGACCGGCGAGGCGAGCAGGTCGGTCGGATAGCGCCGCAGCTCGTCGCTGATGCTGGCGGCCGGCACCGGCGAGTCCTGCAGCCGCACGCCCCTACCGGCGGCGGTGATCTCCCGCCAGCCGACCCGGCCGGTCAGGTAGTCGTCCCGGAAGGCGATGTCGGCGGCCCCGGTCAGATCGGTCGCGGTGCGCAGCCTGCAGGTCAGCCGGAGGGTCGGCAGGCCCGCCGCTCCCGGCCGCAGTTCGAGGTCGCTCGCCGCCTGGTCCCAGCCGACCGCCGTCCCGTCGACGGTCAGCCGCAGCGCGGCGGAGACGGCGGTGCACTCGTCGGTGGCCGCGGCGGCGAGCTCCGCCGGCCCCGGGGACCCGTCGTCCGCGATCTCCGGCAGCGCCTGCGCCGTCGGGATCTCGGCGCGGTCGACGACCGCGACGAGCGAGACCGCGGAAGGGGTCAGGATGAGGCCGTCGTAGTGGTTCACCGTGAAGTTGCCCAGCGGGTGCGCCCCCGCCGGGCCGGCCGGCAGCAGGATGCCTGCCCCGGCGGCGAGGACGACGAGCGCTGCCCGGCGGACGATCACAGCGGGCCGCCCAGGGAATCCAGGAGCGCCTGCGCCCGGGGCGCGTGGACCGGCGAGAAGTGCGGATTGCCGCGCAGCGCCTCCGCCAGCGTCGCTCGGGCCTGCGCTTTCAGCCCGAGAGCCGCCTCGACGGCGCCGCGGTGGTAGAGGAACAGCGGGTTGCGCCCGCCGATCGACGTCGCCGCCTGCGCGTGCGGCAACGCCTCGGCGTCGCGGCCGGCGCTGTGCAGCGCCCAGGCGAGCGCGTCGTGGGCGTCGACGTTCTGCCGGCGGCCGAACTCGGCGGTCGCGGCGGCCAGCGCGGTCGCCGGATCCCCGTGGTCGGCGGCGTACAGGGCGAGGGTCAGGTCGTCCTGCACGCCGTTGGCCGCGAACAGCTGCCGCAGGGTCGCCAGCAGCGCGAACTGCCGGTCCGCCTCGGCGCCACGACCCACCGACTCGAGGTAGTCGCCGAACTCGACCACGTTCTCCGGCAGCGGTCGTGCCGCGACGACGACGCCGTAGTCGGCGACGGCCGCGTCCACCTCACCGCGGGCGGCGTGCACGCGGGCCCGCCCGAGCAGCAGGGTGGGTGAGTCGGGGTCGTCGGCGAGGCCGGTCGCGTACTGGTGCATCGCCTCGTCCAGATCTCCGGTCGTGAAGGCCAGCGCCCCCAGGTAGGTCCGGCAGAACGCCCGGTCGGCGGGGCGCTGCGCCAGTGCGAGCGCCTGTTCCAGGGCGATGCGGGCGGCGGGCAGGTTGCCGTGCAGCTCCGCGTCGTAGGAGGCGCGGGTGAACGAGGCGATCCCGGGGCGCAGCCGCACCATCTGCCGCAGCGCCGCGGTGGCCCCCGGGTAGTCGCCGAGCTGAGTGCGGGCGTCGGTCAGGACGCCCCAGGCCGTGGCGCTGTACGGATTGACCGTGAGGGCCTGCTGGGCGAGACCCGCGGCCGCGGCGAAGTCGTGCCGGGCGTTGGCCAGTGCCCCCAGACCGGCCAGCGCGGTGTCGTTGCCGTCGGGCCGGAGCCGCAGCGACTCGTGCAGCGCGCCGTCGGCCTTCGCGTAGTACGTGGGGTCGGCGGTGAGCCGGGCCTGTTCCACGTACGCCGCACCGAGCTGCGCCCAGGTGGCGTAGTCCCCTGGCAGGTCGGCGAGCCGCCGCTGAGCGGCGACGATCGAGGCCGCCAGCGGATCGGGTGCCGCGGCGGACATCTGGTCGCCGGCCGGCGACGGGCCGTGCTTCGACACGGCCTGGAACCCGGCCACCGCCAGCAGCAGCACGCCGAGGACGACGGCGACGCCCGCCGTGCGGGGCCGCAACCACGCCCGCCGGTCATCCGGATCCTTCACGGGCTGTCCTCTCGCTCCGCCGGGACAGGTGCCGGGCGGACGGCGGGGCGCGGGTGTTCCGGGCCGCGTCCCGCCGCCCGGGCGGCGGTCAGACCTGCTTGGGTCGGCCGCCGCCCCGCCGGCGCGCGGCACGCTCGCGCGCGAGGGAGAACGCCCCCACCGCCAGCAGCAGCAGCGCCGCTCCGCCGGTCACCGCCGGCACCAGGAACCCGCCACCGCCGGAGTCGTCGGGTCCCGAGCCGGCCGCCGGTGCGGACCCGCCGCCCTGCCCCTGCTCCCCCGAGCCCTGGCCGCCCGAGCCGCCGGCGCGGTTGACGGCCTCGGTGTGGGGCGCGGCGAGGTAGGGGAACGTGTCGCTGAACGCGGTGTCGTTGTCCGGCACTCCGTCCCCGTCGGCCAGCGGCTCGGCGCTCCCCAGCTGGGTGGCGTCGTAGGCCCCGGCCAGGGCCAGCAGCTCGATGTCGACCACGTCGTCGGCGAGCCGGCGCCCGTTCGGGAAGCCCTGGATGTCGCCGCCGATGACCCCGAGCCGGCTCGGCTCGTCGAGCGGCGTGCCGTCGGGCTTCGCCGGCCCGGTGATCGACATGTTCAGCCGGAGCATCTCCGACGGGTGGAACCCACCCGGATCGGCGCCGGCGTTGAGCGCCTGCGAGTTCAGGTCGATGTCGAGCGGGTTGGGCGTGGCCGGGTCGCCGTCGACGTCCACCTCGGCGTTGGTGACCACCCCGGTGAGGAAGACCTCGAAGATGTCGAACCGCGGCGCGGCGGGCACCGGGAGGCCGTACAGGGCGTTGAGCAGCCGCGCCACCTCCGGGTCGAGCACCCGGGCGACGACGGCGCCGTCGGCCGCCGTGGCGTCCTGATCGGGGCTGATGGCGTTGAACGCGTCCTTCAGGCCGGTCGGGACGACGACCTCGTTCACGAGCGGCTGGCCGAGCCGGGACACCTGGGTGACGTCGGACGAGTGGTCGGAGGCCGTCCCGTCGGCGTCGCGCAGCGTCGGCCGCGTCGTGGTGCTCCACACGCCGATGACCGGGTTGGCGGTGGCGTCCTGGTCGAGCGCGACCACGCTCTTGGGCACCTCGAGCACGATGCTGTTCACGTTGAACCCGGCCAGCGTGTCCTGCCCGGTCTCGGACAGGTCGCCGCCGTAGAGCAGGTCGAAGACCCGCAGGTCCAGGAAGAACGGGTCGTCGGACTGCGTGCTCAGCGTGCGTCCGCCCTCGGCGGTCTCGACGGTGGCCGGGTCCCGCAGGTTGGCCACGTAGTCCTCGGCGCTGCCCATGCTCGCCCGCCCGGTGTAGGACGGCGCCACCGGCCCGGTGGCGATCGGATCCCCGAAGGACGCGCCGCCGTCGGTGCTGACGTCGAGGGTGAAGCTCTGCCGGAACAGCAGGTTCTCGTCGTCCAGCGACGTCACGGGCCCGTTGTCGTAGAGGAACGTGCTGCCGGCGCGCCGGTCGTCGGTGGTGAACCGCCACCGGTACACGATGTCGGCGACGGCGTCCCCGTCGTTGTCGATGTTGAACAGGTACTCGGCCTCGGGGGCGAACGGGTAGAAGTTCGGCCCGCCGTTGGGCTCCTCGAACGGGATCCAGCTCCCGATCAGCACCACGTCGTCGGGGTTCTCCGGGCTGGAGAACGCGTAGACGTCGGTGTTGTCGATGGCCGGGTCCTCGGAGACGAGCGGCGCCTCCCGGTGGCTGGAGGCCTGCGCGACCGCGGCCACCAGTCCCGGGACGGCCGCGGCGGCGACCACCCCGCCGGCGGCGAACAGCGTGACCGCCCTCCTACCGGGACCGGCCGCGGCCGTGGACGTCGTGCGCATGGGGTCCTCCCCTCTTCGCCACGCTCGGGCGAAGTCACCGGCTTGTCGTCACGGTCGGCCGGTGGGGCAGCGAGCCCAGGGGGTGGAGGGCGGGTGGGTCCCCCGGCCGACGGTGCAGCCGGGGTACGGAGGTCGCGGGCTCCGCGGATCGTCGCCGCTCCGAGCGTGCTGTCGACGCCCGGCCTGTCACGTTCGCGGCGTGACCGTCCGCCGACGCACAGGCAGCACACCGCGGGCCCGAAGACCCGGGGCCTCAGCCCGGGACAGCAGTCGGCTCAGCGCACGAAGGGGGGCTGGCCGGTCTCGCTCACCATGGGCCGGCCGGCCGCCTCCCACTCCCCCATGCCGCCGCCGACGTTGACCGCGTCGTAGCCGTTCTGGTTCAGCCACGCGGCCACCCGCGCCGAGCGGCCGCCGCCGCGACAGGCCACATAGAGCGGGTCGCCTTCGGGTAGGTCATCGAGCCGGGCGGGGACGTCGCCCATCGGGATGTGGGTCGCGCCCTCGATGTGGCCGGCCACCCACTCGTCGTCCTCGCGGACGTCGAGGACGACGGCGTCCGCGGGCAGCTCGGAGGCGGGCACGGTCGGAACCTGCAGCGGCATCACGCCGTCCATTCTGCAACTCGCGGTCGGTCGTGCACGGACTGCGAGGATGGAGCCGATGACCAGCACATCTGCTCCTGTCCGGGAGCCGGCCTGGCGACTGTCCCGGTCGGCGATCTGGCTCTGGGTGACCGGCGGGATCCTCGGCTCGTTGTTCATCGGGCTCCTGGTGGCCGCCTTCCTGCTCTTCGCGCCCGCCGAGGGCGGCCCGCTGCCGCTGCTGCGCTGGCTGCTCCCCGCGCTGGCGGTGCTCTACGCCGTCGTGGCGATCGGGGTGCGGCCGCTCGTCCGCTACCGCGTGCACCGCTGGGAGGTCACCGACGAGGCGGTCTACACCCTCACCGGCTGGCTGACCCGGACGTGGACGCTCGTGCCGATCGCGCGGATCCAGACCGTCGACGTCACCCGCGGCGTCCTGCAGCAGCTGTTCGGGCTGGCGTCGATCGCGGTGCTCACCGCCTCCTCGCAGGGCACCGTGCGGGTGCCGCACCTCGAGGTCGACGTCGCCGAGCGGGTCGCCGAGGACCTCGCCCGGCGCGCGGAGCAGGTCCGGGACGAGGCCACGTGAGCGGCTCTGCGATCGCGCCGGCTCCGCCGGCCGGGAGCGAACGGGCGGCATGGTGACGGAATCGCCCGGCCGGCGGACGTCGCCGCGGATCGTGCTCGTCCACACGGTCACCTTCCGGCAGGCCCGGCAGTTCGTCCCCGGCGCGATCGGCCTGGGCGCGGCGGTCGGGTTCAACGGCGGGACGCCGGCCGTGATCGCCCTCGTCGTCGGCGTCACTCTCGTCTCCCTGGGGACGGCGGCGCTGTCGTGGTGGCGCTTCGGCTACGTCGACGGACCGACCGCGGTCGTCGTCACCCGCGGCCTGCTGGCCCGCTCGGTGCGGACGGTGCCGAACGACCGCATCCGCGGGGTCGAGGTGGAGACGCCGGTGCTGCACCGCCTCTTCGGCCTGGTGCGGGTGCGCATCGACGCCGCCGCGGGCGCGGTCGCGGGCAAGGAGGAGGAGCTCGTCGTCGACGGCGTCCCCCGGGCCGAGGGCGACCGGCTGCGCACGCGGCTGCTCACGCGCAGGCCCCAGCCCGTGCCGCCCTCCCCGGAGGCGCTGCCGGAGCCGGCGCCGGAGCCCGTCGAGGAGGAGTTCGCCCGGTTCGAGAACCGCTGGCTGCTCTACGCGCCGCTGGTCGGCAGCTACCTGGTGCTGCCGCTGGCGGCCGTCGGTGCGCTGTTCCGGCTCCTCGACGAGCTGCCGGAGCGGTTCCGCCCCGAGCTGCCCGGTCCGGACGTCGTCGACGGCGGCGTGATCGCCGTCGCGATCGGCGGGACGCTGGTGCTGCTGGCCGTCGGGGCGGTCGTCGGGGCCGCGGTGGTCAACTGGGGCTTCCGGCTGGTGCGGCGCGGCGGCTCGCTGATCGCCGTCCGCGGGCTGGTCACCCGGCGGCACACCGAGCTGGAGATCGACCGGATCCGCGGCGTCACCCTCGGCGAGGGCCTGGGCATGCGGCTGGTCCGGGCGGCGCGGGCCGGCGCGCTGGTGACCGGTCTCGGCGACGCCACCCGGCGCGGGCAGCTGCTGCCCCTGGGCCCGCGCTCCGATGCGCTGGCGGTCACCCACCGGCTGGTCGAGGACCCGGGACCGCTGCGCCGGCACCCCCTCGCCGCCCGGCGCCGGCGGCTGATGCGGGCCCTCGGGACCGGCGTTCTGGTCACCGTCGCCGGCGTGGTCACCACCCCGATCCTCGGCTGGTGGTGGCTGCTGGCGGCCGGCGTCGTCCTCACCGTGCTGGGGGTGCCGATCGGCCTGGGCCGGTACGCCTCGCTCGGCCACGTCGTCGGGAGGACGACGTTCAGCGTGCGCAGCGGCTGGCTCGCGCGGGAGCAGGCGGTGCTGCAGCGCCGCGCCGTCGTCGGCTGGTCGGTGCAGCAGTCGTTCTTCCAGCGCCGGGCCGGCCTGGCCACCGTGGTGGCGTGCGTCGGCGCCGGCAACGGCGGCTACGCGGCGGTGGACATGGCCGCCGACGAGGTCGTCGAATTCGCCGTCGCCGCCTCCGACGGCGAATGGGCGACCACGCTCAAAGGATGAGCCCTTCCACCAGCCGTGCCGCCGCGGCCGGGTGCTCGGCGGCGAGCAGGCCGGCGGCGGCCAGCACGTAGCGGCGGTCGACGACCACCTCGCTGCCGGTCAGCACGCTGCCCGCGCCGCCGGCGTCGGCGGCGATCCGGGCCACCGCGGCGCCGGGGTCTTCCGCGTGGCGGAAGACGCCGCCGGAGAGGACGACGAGCCCGGCCGACCGCGCGCTCGCGCCGCCGGCGCCGTAGGCGGCCTCCGCGCGCAGGTGCCGGCGCAGCGCGACGGTGGCCGCCGCCTCGCCCAGCGCGAGCGGGTCGTCGCCCGGGTCGGGCAGGCCCTCGGCGCGGGCGGCGGCCCGGAGGTCGTGCACGCTCGCGCTCACCCCGAGGTCGCCCTCGACGGTGCGCCGCCGGGCGGGGACGCCCACGGCCTCCCGCCCGAGCGCGGCCTGCTCGGCGTCCGGGTCGGGGACCGAGTACACGTCCGTGGTCGCGCCGCCGACGTCCAGGACGACGACGCCGCCGGGCGCCGCCTGCGCCAGCACGGCGACGCCCTCCAGGACGGCGTCCGGCGTCACCGCGCGCACCCAGCCGCGCAGCCGCGGGTCGGCCGACAGCCGCGAGCCGCCGATCACGTGCTCGAGGAAGACCGCGCGGATCGCCGTCCGGGCCGACTCGGGCTCCAGCCGGCCGATGTCGGGCAGCACGTTGCCGGCCTCGGTCACCGGCAGACCGCCGTCCCACAGGACCGCCGCCACCTCGTCCCGGACGGCGGCGTTGCCGGCGAGGACGACCGGGACGGACCAGCCCGTCCCGGCCAGCGCCGCCGCGTTGTGCCGCAGCACGCCGGCCTCGCCGCCGTCGGTGCCGCCCACGAGGAGGACGACGTCCGGGGCGACCTGCCGCAGCGCGGCCAGGGCGCCGTCGTCCAGCCGGCCGGCCGCCACGTGCACGACGCGGGCGCCCGCCGAGAGCGCCGCCCGGTGCCCGGCCTCGGCGCTGATCAGCTCCTCGTACCCGACGACCGCCAGCCGCAGCCCGCCGCCGGCGCTCGAGCAGGCGACCACCGGGGCGTCCCAGCCGGCTGTGGCGGCGAGCAGGCCGGCGACGACGTCGTCCTGGGTGGTCGGTGCCTGGGCGGTGGCCAGCAGCTCGCCGTCCGGGAGGCCGACCAGCGCCGCCTTGCTGTACGTGGAGCCGATGTCGACGCAGGCGAGGCGCGTCACGCGCGCACGAGGCCGGCCTCGGCGGCGCCCGCGGTCAGCTCGTCGAGCCCGAAGGCCTGGACCGGCCCGGCCGCACCGGTCGTGCGGACGCCTCCGTCCGACGCCGTCGTCGCGCCCCACGCCAGCATCGCGGCGGTGAAGCCGTAGGGCTCCGGGCCGGTCAGGACGACGCGAGAGATCAGGTCGCCGCCGTCGTCCCGGACCTCGGCGACGGTGACGGTGCGGGAGTGCGCGACGCTGGCCTCCGACGGGGCCTCGCCGACCCGCCGGCCGACCGCCTGCGCCAGCCGCTGGGCGGCTCCGGCGGCGCCCGGGATCTGTGCGGCCAGCCCCAGCAGCGGCGAGAGCGCGCTGGCCGCGGCGGTCGCCGGACCGAACCAGTCCAGGTGGACGCCGACCTCGCGCAGGCCCGGCGCGAGGGCGGGCAGCGTGAAGTGCTCGGAGCCGCCGACGGAGAGGCCGAGCCGGCTGCGGCCGCCGGCGTCGAAGCGCCAGGTGCGCCGGCCGGGGGTCTCGGCGGTCAGCCGGCCGCCGGTGAACGCGAAGCCCGGCTCCAGGAAGACGCCCATGGCCGAGACCATCGTCCCGCGCGAGAACGCCTGGCCGGAGCCGCCCTGCAGGCTGTAGCCGACGTCGACCCGGTGCGCCCGGTCGCCGGCCTCGCGCAGCGCGAGCGCGCCGGCGAGGTTGCCGGGCACGTAGTCCAGGCCGAAGGCGGTCACCAGCGTCGCGCCGGTCGCCGCCGCGCGCGGGCCGAACTCCTCGAAGACCCGCCGGACGAACGGCGGCTCGCCGGTGGAGTCCAGGTAGACGGCGCCCGCCTCGGTGGCGGCGACGAGGGCGGGCTCGCCGAGCTGCTGGAACGGCCCGACGGTCGTGACCAGGACGTCGCCGGGCTCGAGCAGCGCCCGGACGCCGGCGGGGTCGGTGACGTCGGCGCGGGCCGTCTCGACCCCGCCGAGGCGCTCGGCGAGGGCGGCCAGCTTGTCCGCGTTCCGGCCGGCGAGCAGCGGCCGGGCACCCCGCGCCACCAGGGCCTCCGCCGTCCGGGCGCCGGTGTAGCCGGTGGCGCCCAGCAGAACGATCCGTGAACTCACCCGGCGGACCTTAACCGGACCGATTCAGGGGTAGGGCGCGCAGCGATGAGGGGTGCGGAGGACGACGGCGCCCCGCTCACGCTGAGCGTGGCGCTGCCGGACCGCTGATTCACCCCTTCGCGCGGGTATCCACAGGCGGAGCGCCGTCGGGTTAGTGACCTGCGTAGTCTCCCCGGGACCGGTGACCATCCACGGGGAGGACGACGGTGCGGCGGCGGTGGACCCTGCGGCTCGTGGCCGGACTTGCGGTGTCGGCGGCTCTCATGAGCGGCTGCTCGAGCCCGCAGCAGGCCAACGAGACCCTGCCCAGCGCGGCGGAGACGTCGGCGTCGCCGGAGCTCGAGCCCCTGGGGCCGCCGGATTTCCCCGTCCCCGACGAGGCCCGCACTCAGGACGCCGCCGGCGCCGAGGCCGCCTTGCGTTACTACCTCGACCTGGTCACTCACCAGCACGCCAAGGACGGGCAGCCCCTTCGCGACCTCAGCCGGGAGTGCGGCCTGTGCACCTTCCTGGCCGACCGAACGGACCAGGACGCCGCGGCTGGCTACACCGTGCAAGGCGGCGAAGTCACCGTCACGGACATGCCGACGCCAGCCATTGACGGGACACATGCCGAGTTCAGCTTCGCTGTTAGTCAGGCAGCCGTCGAAGTCCGCGGACCCAACGGCGCCCCAGTGGCTGATCGGGGATCCGCCGCCGTTCCGTTGCTCATCGGCGCGGCGGCGATGGATTGGAGTTCAAACAGCCGTGCCTGGGTCATGACCCAGCTCTTCTTCAAACAGCCATGATTCGCAAGGTTCTCGCCGCTCTTACGGCTGCGCTTTGCCTGTACTTCATTGGATCCATGCCTGCCGTCGCGTGCGAGGACCTCCTCTGTCCTGCACCGGAGCCCGAGGTTGCCTTCACGCCGGGAAGCCTCACGGCGAGCAGCGTGAGCGGGTCACCCGGTGAGCAATCACGTACGGCGAGCTCGACCCCCGGCTTGCGCACGTACACCCTGCTGACTCCGTGCCAGTTCACAGACCCGCGTGAAGGCGGCTGCCTACCCGGTGACTTCAGCTGCCCCGAGGTGCCAGGGCGGGTGATCATCAGTGGCGTCCACCAAGGTGGTGTGCGACGGCCCCGGTGAGTAGCGGGCCTTGCACGTAGAGGCGGCCACCGCGTGATCTTCTGGATACCTTCCACAGCCCCAGGAGTTCGACGCGATGACCGCCCCTTCCAGTATCGACCCTGCCCGCTTTCTGGACGAGCAGCTGGCCCAGGCCAGCCCTGACCTGCTGCGCCAGATGCTGACCACGTTCATCAACACGCTCATGAGCGCCGAGGCCGACGCGGTCTGCGGCGCGGAGTACGGCGCCCGCTCGGCCGAGCGGACCAACGTGCGCAACGGCTATCGGCTCCGGGAGTTCGACACCCGCGCCGGCACGCTGGACGTGGCGATCCCCAAGCTTCGGTCGGGCAGCTACTTTCCCGACTGGCTGCTCGAGCGCCGCCGCCGGGCGGAACGGGCGCTGACCACCGTGGTGGCCACTAGCTACCTGCTCGGCGTGAGCACGCGCCGGATGGAGAAGCTCGTCGAGTCCCTCGGGATCACCCGGCTATCGAAGTCGCAGGTCAGCGAGATGGCCAAGGACCTCGACGCCCAGGTCGCCGACTTCCGCCACCGCCCGCTGGATGCCGGCCCGTACACGTTCCTCGCCGCCGACGCCCTCGTGCTCAAGGTCCGCGAGGGCGGCCGGGTGGTCAACGTGCACGCCCTGGTCGCCACCGGGGTCAACGCCGACGGGCACCGGGAGATCCTTGGCCTGCAGGTCACCTCCGCCGAGGACGGCGCCGGCTGGCTGGCCTTCTTCCGCGACCTGACCGCCCGCGGCCTCACCGGGGTGCAACTGGTGACCTCCGACGCTCACCGCGGTCTGGTCGACGCGATCGGCGCCACCCTGCCGGGTGCGGGCTGGCAGCGCTGCCGCACGCATTATGCGGCGAACTTGATGGCGGCCACGCCGAAGGCGTCCTGGCCGTGGGTGCGCGCGCTGCTGCATTCGGTCTATGACCAGCCCGACGCGAACTCGGTGCACGCCCAGTTCGACCGGGTCCTCGACGCCCTGACCGACAAGCTGCCCCGGGTGGCCGAGCACCTCGAGCGGGCGCGAGCCGACGTGCTGGCCTTCACCGCCTTCCCCAAGGAGGTCTGGCGGCAGATCTGGAGCAACAACCCCTCCGAGCGGCTCAACCGGGAGATCCGCCGGCGCACCGACGTGGTCGGCATCTTCCCCGACCGGGACGCGCTCATCCGCCTGGTTGGGGCGGTGCTGGCCGAGCAGCACGACGAATGGGCCGAAGGCCGCCGCTACCTCGGACTCGACGTCCTCGCCCGCTGCCGCATCCGACCCGTCACCGACACCGCCGACGCCACCGAGGAGGTGACCACCCAGACGACGATCCCGGCGCTCAGCGCCTGACCCAACCGAAGATCACGCGGTAGTCGTCACACACCACGCCAGCGGGCTTGACCGTGATCATCTACGTCTTCGTTCTTAGCCAGCGACTGGTGCAGGAGGACCGGCAAGCGATAGACGGCCTGACGCCCGCGCTTGGCGATGCGGTCGGCGCACCGTATGGCCCGACCGTCAACGAGGGTTCGTCTTGCGTGGACGTCACGGATCTGAATCCTCTGCCGTCGCCGGGTGAGGTCTTCCGCTACTTCAAGACCCTGCCGCTGCCGCAGCTGACCACCCGCCAGCAGCCTCCGGGCAACGGGCTGGTCGGCCTGCCGGTCATCTTCTACACCGACAGCCCGACCACGCAGACCTTCACCGTCGACATCCGCGGCTTCACCGTCGTCATCGCCGCCACCGCCACCGGCTATACCTGGCACACCGGCGACGGCGCCGACCTGACCAGTACTGATCCCGGGCGCCCCTACCCCGAGCAGACGATCACCCACGACTACCGCGCCGGCACCTACACCGCCTCGCTGACCACCACCTGGAGCGGCACCTTCACCGTCGACGGCGGTGCGCCCGCCGACGTCCCCGGCACCACCACCACCGACGGACCCGCGGTCACCTTCACCGTCCTGCAGGCCCGGCCGGTCCTCACGAATCCGTTCGACTAGCCCGCTCCCGGGGTCCAACTCGCGCTCCCTGGGTGCTGCAGGCCCCCAGAGGAACGAACTCGACCCCAGCAGTGGCCGCTTCCGCGGTCTTCCACCCGCCCTTGCGGTGATGCGGCACCGCGAACGCGGCAGGAACACCGCAAGAGCCACTCGGCGGGCAAGGTGGCCGAGGACGCGCTCCCCTGAGCCGGGGCGCCACGTCCTGGCACACGCCAGAGGGTCCTGGCTCACCTCCCGCGGTGAGCCAGGACCCTCTGCGCTCAGCTGAGCTGATCCCGGCCGTCAGTGCGGGACGGCCTTCTCCGCGCCGATGCCGGTGAGCGAGCGGACCTCGAGTTCCGCCCACTTGGCCTCGTCGGCCTTCTCCTTGGTCAGCACGGTGCCCAGCCAGCCGAGCAGGAAGGCCAGCGGGATCGACACCAGGCCCGGGTTGTTCAGCGGGAACCACGAGAAGTCGACGTCCTGGATCATCGAGGTGGACTTGCCCGTCGCGGGATTCACCGGCGCGCCGGAGACCACCGGCGAGAAGATGATCAGGACGACGGACGAGATCAGCCCGCCGTAGATCGACCACAGCGCGCCCTGGGTGGTGAACCGCTTCCAGAACAGCGAGTAGAGGATCGTCGGCAGGTTCGCCGAGGCGGCGATCGCGAAGGCGAGCGCGACCAGGAAGGCGATGTTCAGCCCGGCCTGCAGCGCCAGGATGCCCAGCCCGATGGCGATCGCGCCGATGACGATCGCGGTGATGCGGGCGACCTTCACCTCGCCGTTCGGCGGCACCTCACCCTTCTTGATCACGTTGGCGTAGACGTCGTGCGCGAAGGACGCCGACGCGGTGATCGTCAGCCCGGCGACCACGGCCAGGATCGTCGCGAACGCGACGCCGGCGATGATGCCGAGCAGTACCGTGCCGCCCAGCTCGAACGCCAGCAGCGGCGCCGCCGCGTTGACCGCGCCCGGCGCGCTGAGGATCGTCTCCGGACCGACCAGCGCACCCGCGCCGTACCCGATCACCAGGCTGAACAGGTAGAAGATGCCGATCAGCCAGATCGCCCAGACCACCGATCGGCGGGCGTCCTTCGCCGTCGGCACGGTGTAGAAGCGCATGAGCACGTGCGGCAGGCCCGCGGTGCCGAGCACCAGGGCGATCGCGAGCGAGATGAAGTCCAGCTTCGACACGTCGGTCAGCCCGTACTGCTGGCCGGGGCTCAGCACGCCCTCGCCGGCCGTGTCGGCGGCCCCGCCGAGCAGCGCGGAGAGGTTGAAGCCGTACTGGCCCAGCACCCACAGGGTCATGACCAGCGCCCCGGCGAGCAGCAGGGTCGCCTTGATGACCTGCACGTACGTCGTGCCGCGCATGCCGCCGACCAGCACGTAGAAGATCATCAGCGCCCCGACCAGGATGACCACGACCGCCTGCGCCGCCTCGCCGGTCACGCCCAGCAGGAGCGTCACCAGGCCGCCGGCACCGGACATCTGGGCCAGCAGGTAGAAGATCGAGACGACGAGGGTCGAGATCGCGGCCGCCATCCGCACCGGCCGCTGGCGCATCCGGAAGGCCAGGACGTCGGCCATCGTGAACCGGGCGGTGTTGCGCATGAGCTCGGCGACCAGCAGCAACGCCACCAGCCAGGCGACCAGGAAGCCGATCGAGTAGAGGAAGCCGTCGTAGCCGTACACCGCGATGGCCCCGGCGATGCCGAGGAACGAGGCCGCCGACAGGTAGTCACCGGCGATGGCCAGGCCGTTCTGGGTCGGGTGGATGGTGCGGCCGGCCGCGTAGTAGTCCGCGGCGCTGCGGTTGTTCCGGCTGGCCCGGAACGTGATGAACAGCGTGATCAGGACGAAGACGCCGAAGATCGAGATGTTGATCGCGGGGCTGCCGATCGTCTCCTCGGCGGCGAGCACCTCAGGCACGGCCCGCCTCCTCGTCCGAGCCCGCCACGAACTCGTGGTGGTCGAGGCGCTGCCGCATGTCGTCGGCGATCGGATCGGTCGACCGGGCGGCGTGGCGGACGTAGAGCTGGGTGATGACGAACGTCGACACGAACTGCCCCAGGCCCAGCAGCAGCCCGAGGTTCACGTTGCCGAAGACCTGCGTCTCCATGACCGACGGGGCGTACGTCGACATGAGGACGTAGAAGAAGTACCAGGCCAGGAACGCGATGGTCGTGGGGACGACGAAGCTGCGGAAGCGCCGCCGCAGCTCGGCGAACTCCGGGGAGTTCTGTGCCTCCCGGTACTCCTCCGGCGTCAGCAGGCGCCGGTCGTCCTGTGTTGTCACTGGTCAGCCCTCCTGTGCGGTAGCTGTGTGATCGGCGTCACGGTAGATCGGATCCGGGCGTCCCGCCGAGCGGCGAGTCCGAACCGTTGCGCAAGCGTCGGCCGGACGTAACTCCCCGGGAACGCGGGCGGGCTGCAATGGGTCATGGCCGCGCTCGCGAAGAGGACCACCACCTGGTTCCCCGTGGCCCGGGCCGCCGACGTCGGGACCACCCCGCTCCCGGTCGGCGCCGACGGGCAGTCCTACGTCGTCGTCCGCCTCCGTCCGGGCGGGGAGGTCAGCGCCTTCCCGGCCCGCTGCCCGCACCGGCTCGTCCCCCTCGCCGCCGCCACCGTCGTCGACGGCCGGCTGCAGTGCCCGTACCACGGCTGGCGGTTCGACGCGGAGGGCCGCTGCACGGACATCCCGTCCCTCGGCCCCGACGGCACGCCACCCCCGCGGGCCGACCTGCGCGTGCCGTGGGCGGTCGAGGAGCGCGGCGGCTGGGTCTGGATCGCGCCCGCCCCGACGGCGGAGCGCTGCCCGGCGAGGGACGACGCCGTCCCTGAGCCCGCGCCGCCGCCCGCTTCACCGGCCGGGCGGGTGTTCGGCAACCTCGACGCCGCCCTGGAGCACGCGTGGCACCCGGTGGCCCTCTCCCGCGAGCTGCGCGCCGGCGGCTGGCTGCAGGTCCGCCTGCTCGGGCGCACCTGGATGCTGCGCCGCACCGCCGACGGGCTGGTGGCCGATCCGCCCGCGTTCGGCGTGCGCGAGCGCCTCGGGCTGCTCTGGCTGGCGCCGGCCGAGCCGGTCGACGTCCCCCTGGACGTGCCCGAGGCGGGCGACCGCCGGTTCGTCGCCGGCTGGCTGCACCCGCAGCGCTCCGTCGGCCCGGCCGGCCCGCTGGCCGACAACTTCCTCGACGTCGCGCACTTCCCGTTCGTGCACGCCGCGACGTTCGGCGCCGCCGACCGGGTCGAGGTGCCGGCCTACGAGGTGACCGAGCAGCCGGGCGGCTTCGGAAGCGTGCAGGAGCAGTGGTTCGACAACGTGACCGACCCGGGCGTGGCCACCGGCGAGCGCCCGCTGCGCCAGCGGCGGCGGGCCACGTACGTCTACCGCGCGCCGTTCCAGCTGCGGCTGCGCCTGGACTTCCTCGACTCCGGCGCCGCGACGACGATCCTGTTCCTGCTCCAGCCCGAGGACGCCGACTCCACCCGCATCTACTCGTGCCTGCTGCTCTCCACCGGGCCCGGACGGCCGCTGCCCGACCCGGCGACGGTGGCCGCGGAGGTGGCGTTCGAGGAACGCGTGCTGGCCGAGGACCTCGCGCTGCAGGCCCGCATGGCCAGCACCGGCCTGCCGCTGGTCATGCGCGAGGAGCTGCACGTGCGCTCCGACCGGCTCGGCGTGGCGCTGCGGCGGGCGCTCACCGACTTCGACGTCGCGACCCGGGCGCGGCAGGCCGCCTGACGCTCACGCCTCCGGGATCTCCTCCCCGCAGCCGGGGCACCGGGTCGGCGGGTCCTCGTCGGCCAGCCGGCCGCAGGCGGGGCAGACCCGGTGCAGCCAGCAGGCCGGGTCCCCGCCCTCGTCGGCGGGCTCGGGCCGGGACGGCGCCGTCTCGGTCACGGGGCCGGCACCGGGACCGGGTGGGGCGCCGAGGCCGCGGCGCCGAACTCCAGCAGGCCGGCGACGACGTCGTCCCGCCGTTCCTCGGGCAGCCCGGTCAGCCCGGCGCGCAGCCCCTCCAGCCGGAGGTCGTCGTAGCGGTCGAGCGTGACGGCGCCCGCCGGGCTGACCGTCAGCTCGATCTCGCGGCGGGTGCGGGGTGAGGTCCGGCGCTCGACCAGCTCGGCGGCGACCAGGCGGTCGACCAGCCGGCTCGTGGTCGACACGGTCACGCCCAGGCCGTCGGCCAGCTGCCCGAGGTTCGCGGTGCCGAGCTCGCGCAGCACGGTGAGGGCGCGCAGCTGGACCACGGAGATGTCGCCGAGTTGCTCGGCCGCCCGCGTCGAGATGCCCATCACCGCGCGGGCGAGCAGGAGCAGCGCCTGGTCCTGCGCGGAACGGACCATGCCGCCTCCCGGAGTGCGCACTTGGCCGATGCCAACAGTCTGCCCCACCGCGCCCCCGGTGTCGCCCACCGAAGTGCCTCGGTCGCCGGGCGAGGACGACGATGTGATCGTCGACCGTTCCGTCCTCCCGTGAAGGAGACGCCATGACCTCGGCCGAGCAGGGCAGCAAGTTCTGGAGGGACATCAAGCCGATCGAGCGGGTGTTCCGCAAGGACGCCGCGCCCGAGGTGTACCTCCCCGACGGCGCGATCGACGACGACCGCTACTACATCCCGCTGTCGGAGACCGTCGGTAGCCGGCCGCTGTGGATCTCGCTGCAGCAGAACCGCTGGGCCGACGTCCTCATGGCGCGCACCGCGGGGCTGGTCAACCGGCACTACCACCCGCACCAGGTGTTCGCGTACACGCTGTCGGGCAAGTGGGGCTACCTCGAGCACGACTGGGTCGCCGAGCGCGGCGCGTTCGTCTACGAGACGCCGGGCGAGGCGCACACGCTGGTCGCCTACGAGTCCGACGAGCCGATGCGGGTGCACTTCAACGTCACGGGCCCGCTGATCTGGCTGGACGAGGACGGCAACCCGAACGGCACCTTCGACGCCTACGACTACCTCGAGCTCGCCCGCGCCCACTACGAGAAGGTGGGCCTCGGCGCCGAGCTGGTCGAACGGCTCATCCGCTGAGCGTCGACGGCGGACACACCGCGCTGCCAGGGTGGGCGGCGTGATCGACCTGCTGCTGCGCAACGCCGTCCTGCCCCGGAGCACCGAGCCGGTCGAGCTCGCGGTCGACGGCGGCGTGCTGGTGGCCGCCGAGGGTCAGGAGGCGCGCGAGACGATCGATCTCGGCGGGCGGCTGGTCACGCCGCCGCTGGTGGAGCCGCACATCCACCTCGACGCCGTCCTCACGGTCGGCCAGCCCCGGCCCAATGTCAGCGGCTCGCTGTTCGAGGGCATCGCGGTGTGGGCCGAGCGGGTCGAGGACCTGACCGTCGAGGACGTCCAGGCCCGTGTGCGCCGCGTGCTGCGCTGGCAGGTGGCCAACGGCGTGCAGGCGGTGCGCAGCCACGTCGACGTCTGCGATCCGGAGCTGACCGCGCTGCGCGCGCTGGTGGAGCTGCGCGAGGAGGTCCGCGGGATGGTCGACCTGCAGCTGGTCGCCTTCCCGCAGCAGGGCATCCTCGGCTTTCCGGACGGCCGGCAGCTCATGCGCCGGGCGGTCGAGCTGGGGGCGGACGTCGTGGGCGGCATCCCGCACTACGAGCTCACCCGCGAGGACGGCGTCGCCTCGGTGCAGTTCGCGATCGCCCTCGCCGAGGAGCACGGCCTGCAGGTCGACATCCACTGCGACGAGACCGACGACGACCACTCCCGGTTCGTCGAGGTGATGGCCGCCGAGACGATCCGCCGCGGCATGGCCGGCCGCGTCACCGCCTCGCACACGACTGCGATGCACTCCTACAACGCCGCCTACGCCTACCGGCTGATCAACAACCTGGCCCGCGCGGGCCTGCACTTCGTGACCAACCCGCTGGACAACTCGGTTCTCCAGGGCCGGTTCGACCAGGGACCGGTGCGCCGCGGCCACACCCGGGTCAAGCAGCTCCAGGCCGCCGGGCTGACCGTGGCGATCGGGCACGACTCGGTGATGGACCCCTGGTACCCGCTCGGCGCGGGCGACCCGCTTCAGGCCGCGTTCGTGCTCGCCCACTACGGGCAGATGAGCGGCGCCGACGAGCTGCCGCGACTGCTCGACATGATCACGGTCGACCCCGCCCGGGTGCTGGGCCGCCCGGACAACCGGCTGCGCGCCGGCGACCCGGCCGACCTGGTCGTCTTCGACGCGCCCACCGACGTCGACGCGCTGCGGCTGGTCGCGCGCCGCACGCTCGTGCTCCGGGGCGGCCGGGTGGTGGCCCGCGCCGAGCCGGCCCGCAGCACGGTCGTCTGGGATGGCGTCGAGGAGGAGGTCACGTTCCTCCGGTGACGGGCCACACGCGCGGGTGACCCGGTTCGGCGCGCGCGGCTGGGATGCTGGACGGCGTGGTCTCCGCACTCCGCCGCACCGCCGTCGCCGCCGCCGTCCTCGCCCTGCCGGTCAGCTGGGTCGTCCGGGCCGCCTGGGGCCTGCCGACCGCGCTCGGCGCCAGCCAGCGCCGGTTGCGCCCCACGGTGACCGGGTCCGACCACTTCGCAGGCGGCAAGTTCCACAACACCCTGCCCACGCCCGCGCTCAAGCCGGCGAACGCCCGCGACGGGCTGCTGCGGCAGTGGCACGAGCAGCGGCACAACGGGCACCCCGGCGGCCCGGTGCCGCTGACCCGGGACGAGTTCCCGGCCGCGGCCGGCGAGCTGGCGGTCACCTGGTTCGGCCACGCCAGCGCGCTGCTCGAGGTCGACGGGCAGCGGGTGCTGGTCGACCCGGTGTGGGGCGAGCGGGTGTCGCCGTCCCCGCTGCTGGGCCCGACCCGGCTGCACCCGGCGCCGGTGCCGCTCGAGGAGCTTCCGCCGGTGGACGCCGTCCTCATCTCGCACGACCACTACGACCACCTGGACCTGCCGACGGTGCGCTGGCTGCTGGCGCGGTCGGCGGCTCGCTTCGTCGTCCCGATCGGCATCGGCGTGCACCTGCGCACCTGGGGCGTGCCCGACGAGCGGATCGTCGAGCTGGACTGGAACGAGAGCACCACGATCGGCGGGCTGACCCTCACCTGCACCGAGGCCCGGCACTTCTCCGGCCGGTTCTTCGCCCGGGACACCACGCTGTGGGCCTCCTGGGCCGTCGCCGGGCCGCGGCACCGCGTCTTCTTCGGCGGCGACACCGGCTACACCCCTGCCTTCGCCGAGATCGGCGCCCGGCTGGGCCCGTTCGACCTCACCCTGCTGCCGGTCGGCGCCTACAACGAGGCCTGGCGGAGCATCCACATGGACCCCGAGGAGGCGGTGCGGGCGCACGGCGACCTCGGCGGCCGGGTGCTGCTGCCCATCCACTGGGCCACGTTCAACCTGGCCTTCCACCGCTGGGCCGAGCCGGTGCAGCGGGTGCTGGCCGCCGCGGAGCGCTCCGGCGTCCCGGTGATCGTGCCCAAGCCGGGGGGCCGGGTCGACGTGCTCGACCCGCCGGAGCTCAAGGACTGGTGGTCGGCGGTCGGCTCGCAGTCCGACCACGAGCGGGTCAGGCCTCAGGCGTGACCAGCGCCTCGGGCGTGACCAGCACCGCCTCCTCCGGCTCGCGCCCGCGCTCGACGGAGTGGATGCCGGCGTAGAGCGCGGCGGCGAGGAGGAAGCCGACGAAGAAGGCGATGTCGCCGAAGGACGGCCACCGCGCGGGGACGACGCCGACGTAGAGCGCCTGGTCGGCGAACAGCCACACCGAGAGCACCATGCCGACCAGCATCGACAGCCAGCCGGCCAGCGGGCGGTGCCGGCGGTCGAACAGGAACCCGTCGACGCGGTGGCCGCGGCGCAGCACCCAGTCGGTGAACACCACACCCAGCCAGGGGCCGATCCAGTAGCTGATCACCAGGAGGAAGTTCTCGTACTTCTGGATGTTGTCGAGGAACAGGAACGCGACGACCAGCCCCAGGACGCCGAAGGCGACGGCGGTGATCGCGCGGGCGGTGCGCAGCGGCAGGTGGAAGCCCATCGCGGTGAACGACAGCGCCCCGGAGTAGACGTTGATCGCGTTGGCCGCGATGGCCCCGAGGGTGATCGCGAGCAGCGTGAGGTCGCCGACGGCGGTGCCGAGGTAGGACGTGAACGCGCCCGTGGGGTTGTCCAGGTCGAGCGCGACGCTGACCGACGCGGCCCCAGCCAGCTCGAGGACCACGCCGGAGAGGAACACGCCGAGGCCGGCGAACAGGCCGGTGCGCAGCCGGGAGACGTCGGGCGGCAGGTAGCGGGTGTAGTCGGCGGCGTACGGCGTCCAGCCGGCCGTGTAGCCGAAGGTGGCCCCCACGATGATGAGGAAGCCGCCGATGCCGGCCCCCGTCCCCGGCTGGGAGTAGTCGGCCTTGACGAAGGTGATGGCGCAGGCGACCGCGAAGATGAGCGCCAGCAGCGGCGCGGCGTAGCGCTCGAAGACCTGCACCAGGTTGTGCCCGCAGTACGCGATGACCACCTGGGCGACCACGACCACGAGCAGGCTGAGCCACTTCGGCAGGCCGGTCAGCGCGTTGAGCGCGAGGGCGCCGCTGACGCTGTTCACGGCGAACCAGCCGACGCCGGCGACCACGGCGTTCAGCCCCGCGGGCAGCGCGTTGCCGAACCAGCCGAACGAGATGCGGGAGAGCACCATCTGCGGCACGCCGTACGAGGGGCCGCGCGCCGAGAGGAAGCCGTGCGCAACGGCGCCCAGGCCGGTGCCCAGCAGGATCGCGCCGGCCGCCTGCCAGAACGACAGCCCGATGATCCCGACGGCGAGGACGCCGAGGAACACGGTGGCGAACTCGAGGTTCGGGGACAGCCAGGTCCACAGCAGCTGGGCGGGGCGGCCGTGGCGCTCGCGCAGCGGGACGAACTCGGCCCCGCCCGGTTCGACGGCGATGACCTTGGTGCCGTAGTCGCCGGGGCGAATGTCGGCGACGACGGTCTCGGACGAGGGCGAGGCGGTGGCCATGGCCGTGTCCCCTCTGTCGGTGCTCGGGCGCCGACACCGTAGGGCCGACGACGGCTCCGGCTGGTTTCCGGACCGTTTCCGGCCGCGCAATTGTGAGCGGTCAGCCGCGCATGCGGTCGAGAACCTCCCGTACCGCAGACAGATCCGCGGCCTCGTGCTCCGGCTGCGGGCCGTCCGGGTCGAGCCGGTGGCCGGGGCGGGGCAGCCGGACGACGTCGATCCCCGCCTCCAGCGCCCCACGGACGTCGCGGGCCGAGGTGGCGACGTGCACCAGCCGCCCGCCGGCGCGCTCGCGGGCGGCCCGATAGATCTCCGGCCCCGGCTTGTACGCCCGGAGCCGCTCGGAGGTCAGGACGGCGTCGTCGTCCACCAGCGGCGCCACCCGCGTGCGGGCGAAGATCGCGTCGTCCACGTTGGACAGCACCCCGACGCGGTGGCGCTGCGCGACCAGCGGCAGGCCGGCCTCGACGTCCGGCCAGAGCGGCCAGTCGGGCACCGAGGCCAGCAACCGCTCGGTGTCGTCGTCGGCGTCCGCGGCCCGGCGCAGGTCGACGTAGGTGGCGGCCAGCGCGCGGCGGCAGTGCTCGGCGAACGGCACCCAGGTGCGCAGATCGCGCTGGGAGGCCTTGTTGTGCGCGTCCCAGCGGTCGTAGAGGTCCTCGCCGGCGACGTCCCAGCCGTGGGCGCGGGCGATCTCGCCCAGCGCGGCGGAGCCGCCGGTCCGCGAGTCGATCAGCGCGCTGAAGAGGTCGAAGGTGACCAACACGATCGGAGTGTGGCAGCGCAGGAAGGCTGCGCTGCCACACTCCGCATCACCGCAGGAGCTTGGACATCCGCCGGTCGGCCAGCGGCTTGCCGCCGGTCTGGCAGGTCGGGCAGTACTGCAGCGAGGTGTCGGCGAAGCTGACCTCGCGGACGGTGTCGCCGCAGACCGGGCACGGCAGCCCGGTGCGGGCGTGCACCTGCAGCCCGGAGCGTTTCTCGCCCTTCATCGTCGCCGCCTTCTGGCCCAGCTGGCGGCCGAGGGCCTCGGTGAGCTCGGCCCGCATCGCCTCGTAGAGGCGGACCAGTTCGTCCTCGTTGAGCTTGTCGGCCATCTTGAAAGGCGACAGCCGGGCGGCGTGCAGGATCTCGTCGGAGTAGGCGTTGCCGATGCCGGCGAGCAGCGTCTGGTCGGTGAGCGCGCCCTTGAGCTGGCCGGAGCGGCCTTTCAGCAGCGCCGCGAAGTCCTCGAAGGACACCTCGAGCGCGTCCGGTCCGAGCCGGGCGACACCGGGGACCTCGGCCGGGTCGCGCACGACATACACGGCCAGGCCCTTGCGGGTGCCCTGCTCGGTGAGGTCGAAGCCGTTGCCGTCGTCGAGATGCACGCGCAGCGCCAGCGGCCCCTTGCCCGGCTTCGGCGGGGCGGGCGGCAGCCCGGTGCGCCAGTGCAGCCAGCCGGCGCGGGCCAGGTGCACGACCAGGTGCACGCCCGAGACGTCGAGGTCGAGGAACTTGCCGTGCCGGGCGACCCCGGTGACCTCGAGCCCGCCGAGCGCGGAGAGCGGCGGGTCGAACGTCTTGATCGCCTGGACGGCGGCGAGGTCGACGCGCGTCACGACCCGGCCGACGGCGTTCTCCTGGAGGAAGGCGACCAGCGCCTGCACCTCGGGCAACTCGGGCACGGACCCTTGATACCTGGGATCTGGGCCGAAGTGGCCACTTCGGCCCCGATCGGGTGGATCAGGTGAGGCTGGTGCGGTCGGTGACCTCCGCGGTCGCGCCGGGCTCGTGCCGGGCCTGGTCGGCGACGGCCGCGGCCACGGCCTTGGTGACGGCCGGGTCGAACACGCTCGGGATGATGTAGTTGGCGTTGAGCTGGTCGTCGCGGACGACGGCGGCCAGCGCGTCCGCCGCGGCCAGCAGCATCCCGGTGCTGATCTCGGTGGCGCGGGCGTCGAGCAGGCCCCGGAACACGCCCGGGAACGCCAGCACGTTGTTGATCTGGTTCGGCATGTCCGAGCGGCCCGAGGCGACGATCGTGGCGTGCTGCCGCGCCCGCATCGGGTCGACCTCCGGCGTCGGGTTGGCCATCGGGAAGACCACCGCACGCTCGTTCATGTTGGCCAGCGCCTCGACCGGCAGCACGTTGCCCGCGCTGACCCCGATGAAGACGTCGGCGCCGGTCAGGGCCTGCGGCAGCTCGCCGCGCTCGCCCGCCGGGTTGGTGCGGCGGGCCAGCTCCAGCTTGGCGCCGGAGAGCCGCTCGTCGTCCGGGGAGAGGATGCCCTCCCGGTCCCAGACGAGCACCGAGCCGACGCCGGCCTCCAGCAGCAGGTTGACGATCGCCGTCCCGGCCGCGCCGCCGCCGGCGACGACGACCTTGACCGCCTCCAGCTGCTTGTCCACCACGCGCAGCGCGTTCTTCAGCGCCGCCAGCGCGACGATCGCCGTCCCGTGCTGGTCGTCGTGGAAGACCGGGATGTCGAGCTTGTCCCGCAGCCGGCGCTCGATCTCGAAGCAGCGCGGCGCGGCGATGTCCTCGAGGTTGATGCCGCCGAAGCCGGGCGCGAGCAGCTCCACGGTGCGCACGATCTCGTCGACGTCCTGGGTGTCCAGGCAGATCGGCCAGGCGTCGATGTTGGCGAACCGCTTGAACAGCGCGGCCTTGCCCTCCATGACCGGCAGCGCCGCGCCCGGGCCGATGTTGCCCAGGCCGAGCACGGCGGAGCCGTCGGTGACGACGGCGACCGTGTTGCCCTTGATGGTCAGCCGGCGCACGTCTTCCGGGTGCTCGGCCAGGGCCATGCACACCCGCGCGACGCCGGGGGTGTAGGCCATGGAGAGGTCGTCGCGGGTCTTGAGCGGCACCCGCGAGGCGATCTCCAGCTTCCCGCCGAGGTGCAGCAGGAACGTCCGGTCGCTGACCTTGCGCACCTTCACCCCGGGGACGGCGCGCAGCGCGTCGACCATCTCCTCGGAGTGCGCCGCGTCGGCCGCCGAGCACGTCACGTCGACGGTGAGCCCGTCCGAGCGGCTGTCTACTACGTCGATGGCGGTGACCGCGCCGCCGGCGGACCCCACGGCGGTGGCGATGCGGCCGATGCTGGCCGGGTCACCGTCGGCGGTCAGCCGCACGGTGAGCGAGTAGGACGCCGAGGTGACCGGGCCGCGCGACGGTGTCGCGGACTCGCCCAGGGCGGTGGCGTCGGAGCTGGCGGGTGTCGTGTCGGTGCTCATGGCGTTGCTCATGGTCCCACCGGACCTCCGGCGCGACAGCGCCGCCTCCCGCGGGTCGGAAGTGAGCGGCAAGTCACCGGCAAGCCCCCTGCCCGACGGTCCGTGCCGACAACGCACCGACCAGCCCAGGAGAACGAACCGCGATGACCACCCAGCTCGAACCGGCCCCGTCCCTCGCGCCGGCCCGCCGCCCCTCGCCGTGGAAGGAGATCGGCGTCTTCCTCGGCACCACCGCGGCGCTGTCCGCCACGACGACCGCGATCGCCCTCGCCGAGCACGCCGACGTCCGCGCCGTCGAGGACGCCACTCCCCTCGCCCAGGCCGCCCTCTACGGCCAGGCGCTGATCCCCGTCATCGCCGCCGTCGTCGCCAAGCTGTCCACCGGCTCGCTGCGCCGGCCCGGCTTCGGCTTCCGCCGGACCTCGTGGCGCAGCCTCGGCATCGCCTGGGCGTGGGCCCTGCTGCCGGGACTGACCGCCGCAGGCATCGTCTGGGCCACCGGCGCCGGCGGCTTCCGCACCGAGGGCCTCGGCCCCATGGTCCCGCTCGGCCTGACGGTCCTCGTCCTGCCGTACGTGCTGCTGGCGCTCGGGGAGGACGTCGGCTGGCGCGGCCTGCTGGTCACCCGGCTGGCCGAGGTCGCCGGCCCGCGCACGGTCGTGCTGGTCAGCGGGCTGATCTGGTCGGCCTTCCACTGGCCGCTGATCCTCGTGCTCGGCGGCACCCCGACGGGCGTCGACGAGTGGTGGGCGGTGCTCTGGTTCACCGTCGGGACGACGGCGATCGGCGCGGTGCTGGCCTCCATGCAGCTGCGCTGGGGCCTGTGGCCGGGGGTGCTCGCGCACGCCGTCCTCAACGCCACGATGTACCACGTCATGGAGCCGCTCATCGAGGACACCGGCCGCACCAACTGGTTCGCCACCGAGACCGGCATGGTCTACGCGCTGGTGCTCGTGGCCGCTGCCGCCGTCTTCCTGCGGTGCTACCCGCTGGCCAGGGCCGCGGACGGCGGCACGGTCGCCGCCGGGCGCCGCTGAGACGTCAGGGCCGGGCGCCGGTCGCCGACCGGCGCTCGGCCTGGACCTTGAGGCCGGCGCAGAACTGGCGGAACGACGGGTTGAGGTCCGGCGTGCTGCGCTCGGTGACGAAGGACAGCGGGCCGGTCTGCTGCTCGCGGACGGTCACCAGCGTGCTGCCGTCGTCCTGCCCGTCGAGGGAGTAGGTCCGCTCGATGACCGCCAGGCCGAACGGCAGCCCGCCGCGCCAGCGCATCGCCTCCGGCGGGCGCAGCTCGACGACGGTCACCGGGAACGGCCGGGTGCGGATCATGGTCGCGTAGATCGTCAGCCGCTCGCCGAGCGCCACGCGGCCGTCGACGCGGTCGACGCCGGATTCCCAGTCCCGCCAGCCCCCGACGTCGGTGAGGATCTCCCAGACGACCGACGCGGGTGCGTCGATCCGGGTCGCCGCCTCGTAACTGCGCACGGGTCCTCCTCGGTCAGGGCCGGACGCCGATCACCTGCAGGTAGGTGTTGGGCACCAGGACGCCGGGGGAGCCACGGCTGTAGCTGCCCCACATGTCGACGAACTCGTCGTGGAACGCCGCCCGGCCGGCCTCGTCGAGCCGCTCCCAGGCCACCCGCACCGGGGCGTACCAGTCGATGTAGCGCTGCCACTGCACCTCGACCGAGGGCGCGGTGAAGTCGACGGCGCGCTCGGTGTAGCGCAGCTGCACCCCGCGCCGGCCGAGCAGCTGGTCCACTCCGTCGCGGGTTCCCCAGCGCAGCAGGTCACCGGGGTGGTCGCCGGGGTCGTGCCGGCGGATGAGCTCCAGCAGCTTGCCGCCGGGCGCCTGCGGCACCCAGCAGGTCAGCCCCAGCCGGCCGCCGGGCCGGAGCACCCGCACCAGCTCGTCGGCGGCCCGGTCGGCGTCCGCGGCGAAGACCACGCCGATCGTCGAGGTGACGACGTCGAACGAGCCGTCCTCGTACGGCAGCGACTGCGCGTCGGCGATCGCGGTCTCGAAGGACAGCCCCTCCAGCTCCGCCCGCCGGCGGGCGTGCTCCAGCAGCTCGGGGACGATGTCGGTGCACAGGACGTCGGCGTCCCGCCGGGCGGCGGCCAGCGCGGTGTTGCCGGTGCCCCCGCCGACGTCGAGCAGCCGCTCCCCCGGCCGGACCTGCAGGTCGGCGACGAGCTGCTCGCTCGCGGGCACCAGGCGGACGCCGACCCGCTGGTAGTCGCCTACCGCCCACAGCTCGCGGATCCGCTCGGCGCTGGGGACGGTGGACGGGGAGGCCATGCCCCGCAGTGTGCTCCGCGTCACAAGGCACGCCAACCTGGTCCCCGGTCTCAGCCCGCGGACACCGGGACGGCAGCGCTCCGGCCGAGGAAGGCGAGCAGCCGATCGATGAGCTCCGGGTCCTGCGCAGGTCACAGCCTCCAGGGCCACCGAGAGACCGACGCGCTCGTACCCGGAGGAGACGCATGGCCAAGCTGATCTACTCGATGATCACCTCGCTGGACGGTTACGCCGCGGCAGCCGAGGGCGACCTCGGCACCGGCGCCGAGGACGAGGAGGTGCACACCTTCATCGGCGACGTCTTCCGCCCCGTCCGCACGTTCCTCTACGGCCGACTGATGTACGAGACGATGGTCTTCTGGGAGACCGCGCACACCCTCCCCGACGCACCGCCGCACATCCTGCAGTACGCCCGCGACTGGCAGGCCGCGGAGAAGGTCGTCTACTCCACGACGCTGGAGTCGGTGTCGAGCGAGAGGACCAGGATCGAGCGCGCCTTCGACCCGGACGCGGTGCGCACGCTCAAGGCCGAGGCCGATCACGACCTCAGCGTCGACGGCCCCACCCTCGCCGCCCAGGCCATCGCGGCCGGACTGGTGGACGAGTACCACCTCTTCATCACCACGAGCGTGGTCGGCGGCGGCAAGCGGTTCTTCCCCGACGGCGTGCGCCTCGATCTGGAGCTGGTCGAGGAACGGGCCTTCCGCAGCGGGCTGCTCTACGCGCGCTACCGGACCCGCTGAGCCGCACCGGTGGTGGCCCACGCCGACCCTGCTATCCCTGCTGATCCGCCCCGGCGGTGAGGCGTGGCGGGGCGCCGGTGCCGCCGTCCTGCGCCCAGCGGACGAGCGCGGTCACGGCGACCCCGTGCGGCGGAGCGGCCGCGTAGGGCGCGAGGTTGCCGGCGCCGCGCTCGATCAGCGTCGCCGCGCCCCGGGTGTTGCCGCGGGCGGCGTGGGTCAGGCCGACGGCGAGCTGGGCCAGGCCGCGCCACAGCCGGCGCTCGGCCTCCGGCGCGCTCTTCCACGCGTCCTCGAGCACCTCGTGGGCGTGGAACGGCCGGCCGGCGTCGAGCAGCGCCTGCGCCTCGGCGAGCGCGGCGTCCGGCGTCCGGACGACGCCCTCCGGCGCCCGCTCCTCCCCCTCGGCGCCGTACGGCAGCGGCCGGCCCAGCGCGTCCCGGGGGCGGGCGTTGCGGGCCCGGCCCGCGGCGTCCCGGTCCCGATCCCGGTCGGTCGAGGAATCCACGGACCGATCCTCTCCCGAACACCGTTCGGCCACTGTTTCCGTCAGAGGGGCTTGATCCCATGGCGGAGCGGGGGAGGATGGCTAGCCGAGGACGGCCACGCACGACCTGGGCCGCCCCCGCACCGACCCGCGGTCGCAGGTTGACCGGTCCGGACCTGGAGGGGGTGGGGCCCCGTGGCCCCCGTTCCGAGAACGTGTCCCACGTCGTTCCGCTCGGCCCTCGGCGAGGCGGTCGAGCACGTCACCCGCGCCGCGCTGCGGCCCAGCGCGGTCGGTCCCGTCGGCCTGGAGCTGGAGGGGCACCTCGTGGACCTGGCCGCGCCGGGTCGCCGGGTCACCTGGCCGCGCATCCGCGCCGTCGTCGACGCCCTCGGCCCGCTGCCCGGCGGGAGCCGGGTGACCCTGGAGCCGGGCGGGCAGGTGGAGCTGTCCGGACCGCCGCTGGCCGGCGTCGCCGCCGCGGTCGGCGCGCTGCGGGCGGACCGGCGCGTGCTCGCCGGCGCCCTCGCCACAGACGGCCTCGGGGTGGCGCTGCTCGGCACCGATCCGCTGCGCCCGCCCACGCGGGTGCACCCCGGCCCCCGCTACGCGGCGATGGAGCAGCACTTCGCCGCCGTCGGCTGCCGCACGGCCGGGCTGGCGATGATGACGTCGACGGCGTCCCTGCAGGTCAATCTGGACGCCGGCCCGGAGTCCGGCTGGCGCGAGCGCGTGGCGCTGGCCCACCGGCTCGGCCCCGTCCTCATCGCGGTCTCGGCCTGCTCGCCGCTGCTGTCGGGACGGCGGACCGGCTGGCGGTCGAGCCGGCAGCACGTCTGGGGCGACCTCGACCAGGCCCGCTGCGGGCCGCTGCTCGGACGCGGCGACCCGGCCGGCGAGTGGGCCGCCTACGCGCTGTCCGCGCCGGTGATGCTGGTGCGCGGCGGCGACGGCGGCGCGCGGCCGGTGCGCACCCGCACCGCCTTCGCCGACTGGCTCACCGGCGAGGCCGACCTCGGCCGCCGTCCCACGACCGACGACCTCGACTACCACCTGACCACGCTGTTCCCGCCGGTCCGGCCGCGGGGCTTCCTCGAGATCCGCTACCTCGACGCGGCGCCCGAGCCGTGGTGGCCGGCCCTGGCCGCGGTCACCGCGACCCTGCTCGACGACCCGGCCGCCGCCGACCTCGCCGCCGCGGCCAGCGAGCCGGCGGCCGGCGCCTGGGACCGCGCCGCCCGCGACGGCCTGGCCGACCCGGTGCTGCACCGAGCGGCCGTCGGCTGCCTCGGTGCCGCCGTCGACCGGGTGCCCGCCGGGCTGCGCGGCGAGGTGGAGGCGCTGGCGGAGCTGGCGGAGCGCGGCGCGAGCCCCGGCGACGCCGTCCTGTCCGCCGCCGGGCGGGGCGGCCCGGTCGCCGCCCTGCTGTCCGCCACCGAGATCCCGGAGGGAGCGGCATGACCGTCGCCGACGACCTCGCGCACCAGCTCGCCGGGGCCCGCGACCGCACGCTGGCGCTCACCGACCAGGACGAGCCCGAGCTGCTGCGCCAGCACGACCCGCTGATGAGCCCGCTGGTGTGGGACCTCGCGCACATCGGCCAGCAGGAGGACCTCTGGCTGCTGCGCCGCGGCGACGCCCGACGGGAGGGGCTGCTGCCGCCGCCGGTCGAGGCGCTCTACGACGCGTTCACCCATCCACGGGCGGTGCGGGACAAGCTCCCGCTCCTGCCGCCGGTGGAGGCCCGGGCGCTCTGCCGGGAGGTGCGCAGCCGGGTGCTCGACCGGCTGGAACACCTGGGGGCGGACGACGACCCGTTCGACTTCGCCATGGTGGTCAGCCACGAGCAGCAGCACGACGAGACGATGCTGCAGACCCTGCAGCTGCGGTCCGGCCCGCCGCTGCTCGGTACCGGCGCTCCCCTGCCGCCGGGGCGGCCGGGGGTGGCCGGCACCTCGGTGCTCGTCCCCGGCGGGGAGTTCGTGCTGGGCGTGGACGCCGCCGACGAGCCGTTCTCGCTGGACAACGAGCGGCCGGCGCACCGGGTCGACGTCCCGGCCTTCCGCCTCGGCCGGGTGCCGGTCACCAACGCCGAGTACGCGCGGTTCGTCGCCGACGGCGGGTACGCGCAGCGCCGCTGGTGGTCCGACCGCGGGTGGGCGCACCGGGTGGCGGCCGGGCTGCAGCGCCCGGAGTTCTGGGGGGCCGACGGCACCCGCACCCGGTTCGGGATCGTGGAGGAGTTGCCGCCCGACGAGCCGGTGCAGCACGTGACCTTCTTCGAGGCCGAGGCCTACGCCGCCTGGGCCGGGGCGCGGCTGCCCACCGAGGTCGAGTGGGAGAAGGCCGCGGCGTGGGACCCCGCTGCCGGCCGCCGGCGCCGCTTCCCGTGGGGCTCGGCCGAGCCGACCGCCGCGCTGGCCAACCTCGGCGGCGGCGCCCTGCGACCGGCACCCGCCGGCGCCTACCCGGCGGGCGCCTCCGCGTACGGCGCCGAGCAGCTGATGGGCGACGTCTGGGAGTGGACGTCGTCGCCGTTCCGGCCCTGGCCCGGCTTCCGGCCGATGCTCTACCGGCAGTACTCCGAGCCGTTCTTCGGCGGCGACCACCGGGTGCTGCGCGGAGGCTCCTGGGCCGCCGCGCCGTCGATCCTGCGGCCGAGCTTCCGCAACTGGGACCACCCGGTCCGCCGGCAGATCTTCAGCGGCATCCGGCTCGCCTGGGACGCCTGACCATGTGCCGCCACCTGGCCTGGCTCGGCCGGCCGAAGACCCTCGCGGAACTGGTGCTGGAGCCGCCGTCGTCCCTGCTGGTGCAGTCGTACGCGCCGCGGCGGCAGCGCTACGGCACGCTCAACGCCGACGGCTGGGGCGTCGGCTTCTACGTGCCCGGCCGCGCCGAGCCGGCGCGCTGGCGCTCGGCGCGGCCGCTGTGGGGCGATGCGTCCTTCGCGTCGCTGGCACCGGTTCTCGAGAGCGGCTGCGTGCTGGCCGCCGTCCGGTCGGCGACCGTGGGCATGCCGATCGAGGAGTCCGCCGTCGCCCCGTTCAGCTCCGGACGGTGGCTGCTCTCGCACAACGGCCGGGTCGAGCGGGCGGTGCTGCACCCGGCGCCGGACCCGGAGTCGACCGTCGACAGCGCGCTGCTGGCCGCGATGGTGTTCGACCGGTGCGCCGAGGTCATGGGCCGGACGGTGCTGGAGGTCGCGGGCCGCGATCCGACCGCGCGGCTGAACCTGCTCGCCACCGACGGCACCCGGCTGCTGGCCACGACCTGGGGCGACACCCTGTCGTTCCTGATCACCGACGACGGCACCGCGCTGGCCAGCGAGCCGTGGGACGACGACCCGGCGTGGACCGACGTCCCCGACCGGCACCTGGTCGAGGTCACGCCGGACGGCGTCTCGCTCACCCCCCTGGAGGACTGACCGTGCAGCTCACCTACCACCTGGACCCGGACGACGCGGCGGCCGAACTGCGCGCCGACGCCCTGTCCGGGCTGACCGCGACACCGAAGTCGCTGCCGCCGCGGTGGTTCTACGACGAGCGCGGCAGCGAGCTGTTCGACCGCATCACCCGGCTGCCCGAGTACTACCCGACCCGGGCGGAGCGGGCGATCCTCGACGCGCGGGCCGGCGAGATCGCCGCGGCATCCGGCGCCGACGTGCTGGTCGAGCTGGGCAGCGGCACGTCGGAGAAGACCCGGCTGCTGCTCACCGCGCTGCGGGACGCGGGCACGCTGCGCCGGTTCGTGCCCTTCGACGTCGACCCGTCGGTGCTGCAGCTGGCCGGCGCCGCGCTCGCCGAGGAGTACCCGGGGCTCGAGGTGGAGGGCGTGGTCGGCGACTTCACCCGGCACCTGGGGGAACTGCCGCGGGCCGGCCGGCGGCTGGTGGCCTTCCTCGGCTCGACGATCGGCAACCTGGAGCCGGCCGAGCGCACCGCGTTCCTCGCCGACCTGGCCGGCACGCTGGAACCGGGCGACTCGTTCCTCCTCGGCACCGACCTGGTCAAGGACGCCGACCGGCTGGTCCGCGCCTACGACGACGCCGAGGGCGTGACCGCGGAGTTCGACCGCAACGTGCTCGCGGTGCTCAACCGCGAGCTCAAGGCCGACTTCGACCTCGACGCGTTCGCGCACGTCGCGCGCTGGGACGCCGAGCGCGAATGGATCGAGATCTGCCTGCGGTCATCGGCCGACCAGGTGGTCCGCGTGGCCGAGCTGGACCTCGAGGTGCCGTTCGCCGCGGGGGAGGAGCTGCGCACCGAGATCTCGGCGAAGTTCCGCCGGGACGGCGTCGAGCGGGAGCTGGCCGCGGCCGGCCTGCGGATGACCGCCTGGTGGACCGACCCGGACGGCGACTTCGGCCTCTCGCTCTCGGTGCCGGCGTAGCCCTGCCGTAGCCGCGGGCCTACGCGGAGAGAGGGCAGGCCAGGGCGGGGCCGGCCCCGGCTCCCGCGCGGCCTCGTCCGCGAGAAGTGTTCGCCGGGTCAGCCCTGCCCGAGCAGAAGGGTTCCCCATGTTCACCGTGTCGTTCGTGGTGTACGAGAAGGCCGGCATGCCCCGCGAGGAGGCGCTGCGCTACTGGCGCGAGGAGCACGTCGCGATCGTCTCGAAGCTGCCCGGCCTGCGCCGCTACGTGCAGCAGCACGCCGTCGCTGCGCCCGAGGGGGAGCCGCCGTTCCTCGGCTACGCCTACATCCAGTTCGACGACCAGGAGGCCTTCGCCGCAGCGGCCGCCGGCCCCGAGTTCCAGGCGGCCATCGCCGACCTGCCCAACTTCGCCGACGACACGAGGCTGCCGACCGCGTTCGTCGAGGAGATCGTCGCCGTCGGCTGACCGGGCCGGGACGACGGCCTGCATCCAGGTCCCGGGCCCCTGCGGAAGAGGCGGGTGACAGACCCCCTCGACCCGGAAGGAATCCCCGTGACCCGGACCCGCACGGTCGCGCTCGCCGCCGGCGCAGTCGGCACGCTCCTCGTGCTCGGCGCCCCGCCGGCACTGGCCGCGGACACCGCCACCGTCTCGATCCTGCACGCCGTCCCCGCCACCCCGGTCGACGTCTACGCCAACGGCGAGGAGTTGATCCCGGACTTCCGGCCTGGGACGCTGACCGACCCGCTGCAGCTGCCCGCCGGCTCCTACGACCTGGCGATCTACCCCGCCGGCGCGGACCCGGCGACCACCCAGCCCGCCGCGCAGGCCGACGACGTGGCCGTGCCGGCCGGCGCGAACGCCACCGTCGTCGCCCACCTGACGGAGAGCGGCACGCCGGTGATCACGCCGTTCGTCAACGACACCTCACCGGTACCGGCCGGGCAGGCGCGGGTGGTCGTCCGGCACACCGCCGCTGCCCCGGCCGTCGACGTCCGCGCCGGCGGCACCCCGGTCATCCAGGGCCTGGCCAACCCACGGGAGCGTTCCCTGACCGTGCCCGCCGGGACGGTCACCGCCGACGTCACCCTCGCCGGCACCGACACCGTCGCGCTCGGCCCGGCCGACCTGCAACTGGCCGAAGGCGCGACCACGATCGTCTACGCCTGGGGCTCCCAGGACGCCGGCTTCGAGCTCGCTGCCCAGACGCTGACGGGCATGTCCTCAGCGCCGTCGGGCATGCCGGCCGGCAGCGCTGGTCTGGTGGACGACGACCTCCCGCTGCCGCTGGCCGGCGTCGCGCTGACCGGACTCGCCGTCGCGGTGCTCGCCGGCCGGCGGCTGGTCACCGCCCGCGGCTGAGGACGACGACCGTGCGACCCGCCGCTGCCGTCGCGGTGCTGGGCGCCGCCCTGGCCGTCGGCACCCCGGCCATCTGGGCGCTGACCCGGCCGGACGCGGCGGCGGGGGCACCGGTCGCCGAGGTTCTCCAGATCCCGCACGCGCCGGTGGTCCCGGACGGCGACGTCCCTTCCGTGGCCGTCCGGGACGCCGCACCGGGCCGGGACTCCGCCGTCCCGGCGCCGGCGCGGCTGACCGTCCCCGCCCTGGAGATCGACGCGCCGATCGACCCGGTCGGGGTGGTCCTCGACGGGCAGATGGAGATCCCGGCCGACGTCTCCCGGGTGGGCTGGTACCGCTTCGGCCCCGCGCCGGGACGCGAGGGGAACGCCGTGCTGGCCGGGCACGTCGACGATGCCGACCAGGGGCTGGGCGCACTCGCCGCGCTCCGCGAGATCGCCGTCGGCACGGAGGTGCTGGTCGGCCATGCGGACGGCGGCACGAGCAGATGGCGGGTGGTGGGCCGCGAGTCGATCGGCAAGCAGGCGCTGCCGACCGAGGCAATGTTCGCCCGCGGCGGGCCGCCCCGCCTCGTGCTGGTCACCTGCGGCGGACCGTTCCTCGCCGACTCCGGCCACTACCGGGACAACGTGGTGGTCGTCGCGGAGCCGGCCCCGTGACCGGGGTCGCACTCCGTCGCCCGCGCCTCGGTAGCGTGCGACTCGTGGCGACCGAGGACCCGCGCGCGTCCGCCGAGCCGGACGACGCCGAGGTCGCCCGGCGCTTCGCCGCGGGGGAGGAGCAGGCGCTGGCCTGGGCCTACGAGCGCTGGGCCGGCCAGGTGCACGGCATGGCGGTCCGCGCCTTCGGTCCCGGCCCGGACGCCGAGGATGTCACCCAGCAGACCTTCGTCTCGGCGTGGACGGGGCGGGCCGGCTACCGCGCGGACCGCGGTCCGCTGCCCGCCTGGCTGATCGGCATCTGCCGGCACAAGATCGCCGACACGTGGGAGCGCCTGGACCGCCAGCGCCGCGCCGCCGAGGCCGCCGTCCTCGACGCGCCCGCGGCGACCGCGGCGATCGACACCGCCGTCGCCGACCGGGTGCTGCTGCTCGGCGAGCTGGACCAGATCGGCCAGCCGCAGCGCGGCATCATCGAACTGGCGTTCTACGAGGACCTCACGCACGCCCAGATCGCCGCCCGGACCGGGCTGCCGCTGGGGACGGTCAAGAGCCACATCCGGCGCACACTCGAACGCCTGAGGACGCGGTTGGAGGTGGATGGTGCAGCACTGCACGCCTGAGCAGCTCGCGCTGGCCGCCCTGCGCGAGCCGCTGCCCGCCGCGGACGCCGAGCACCTGGCCGGCTGCGCGCAGTGCCGGCAGGAGGTCGCGTCCCTGCGGCGCCCGGTCGACGCCCTCGCGGTGCCCGAGCTCGCCCCGCCGTCCGGCTCGGTCCCACCGCCGCCCTCGGTGTGGGACGCGATCGCCGCGCGGACCTCCGTGACCGCCCGGCCGCGGCCCGACGTCGTCGCCTCGCCGCTGCTGCCCGCGCCCGAGCCGCCGCCGCCGGCCACGGTGATCCCGCTCCGGCGGTCGGTCCGGCCACGGCTGCTCGTCGCGGCCGCCGCCGTGCTGGTGGCCGTCGCCGGCACCACCGCCGTCGTCCTGGCCACAAGGGACGACGCCACCGTCGTCGCCGCCACGGCGCTCGACCCGCTCGACGACGCGCCGGCGTCGGGCGAGGCACGGGTGGTCGAGCGGGACGGCGAACGGCTGCTCGAGGTCGACCTCACCGCGCCCACGCCCGACGACGGCTTCTACGAGGTGTGGCTCATCGACCAGGGCATCCAGGGCATGTACCCGGTGGGCACGGTCCGCGAGGGGACGACGGACCTACCCCTCCCCGACGGGATCGACCTCGCGCGGTACCCGGTGGTCGACGTCTCGGTGGAGCCGCTCGACGGCGATCCCGCGCACTCGGGCGACTCGGTGGCCCGGGGCGTCCTCGCCGGCTGACCGCCCCCCGTCGCCTAGCGTCGGACCCGTGGCGCAGCTTCCGCACGAGGACCTCGGCGACTCCTGGCGCGCCGTCCGCCCCCGCCCGGCCGGGCGGCACCTGGACAGCGCGGCGTGCAGCCGGCAGAGCTCACGGGCGCTCGACGCCGCCGCCCACCACGCCCGGCACGAGGCCGAGCTCGGCGGCTACGTGGCCGAGGCGACCGCAGACGACCTGCTGCAGCAGGGCCGCTCGGTGCTGGGCGGGCTGGTCGGGATGGCCGCCGCGGACGTCGCGTTCGTCGAGTCGGCGCAGTCGGCCCTGATCGCGCTGCTGACCGGCTGGCGGCTGCCGCACGAGAGCCGGGTGGCCTGCCTGCCCGGCGAGTACGCGCCCAACGTCGCCCAGCTGCGGGCCTTCGGCCTGCGCCCCGAGCCGATGCCGGTCGACGGGCTCGGCCGCGCCGACGTCGACGGTCTCGAGCGGCTGCTGGACTCCGATCCGCCGCGGTTCGTGCACCTCACCCACGTCGGCAGCCACCGTGGCGTGCTGCAGCCCGCGGCCGAGGTGGCGTTCCTCTGCCGCGAGGCCGGCGTCCCCCTGGTGATCGACGCGGCCCAGTCCCTCGGGCACGCCGACGTCGACGTCGGCGCCGACGCGGTCTACTTCCCCGCCCGCAAGTGGCTGGCCGGGCCGCGCGGGGTGGGCGTGCTCTGCGTGCGGCCCTCGCTCGCCCGGCAGCTCACGCCGGTGCTGCCCGAGCCGGAGGGCGTGCCGCCGCTGCGCGCGTTCGAGTCGGGGGAGGCGCACGTCGCCGGCCGCGTCGGGCTGGTGGTCGCGGTCGGCGAGCACCTCGCGGCCGGGCCCGACCGGGTGCGCGAGCGACTGGCCGCGCTGGGCCGGGCGACGCGCGAGCTGGCCGACGGCGTCCACGGCTGGGCGGTCGTCGAGCCGGTGGACGAGCCGACGGCGATCACCACGCTGCGCCCGCCGGACGGGGTCGACGTCCTCGCGACCCGCACGCGGCTGCTCTCCGAGCACGGCATCGTCGCCACCGCGATCGGCCCCGAGCGGGCGCCGGGCGAGCTGACCGGCCCCGTCCTGCGCGTCTCCCCGCACCTGGACGCCACCCTCGACGACCTCGAGGCCTTCACCACCGCCCTCTGACGGGGTTTCGCGCGCGAAAGCGCGTGCGCTTTCGCGCGCGAAACCTCAGGGGGTGCCGGTCACCGCGAAACCGGCACCGGGGGCGTAGGTGGTCAGCCCGGAGGGCAGCGACTTGAGGATGTCGATCTGCGCGCAGGTCGGGCAGGCGTCGTAGCCGCTCTGCCGGGCCGCGTCGGCCTGCGCGTCGACCTGCGCCCGCTGCAGGGCCGCCTGCGACTCGGTCACCCCGGCGAAGGCGGCCTGCGCCTGGTTGATCGCCTCCTGCACGTTCTCCGGCAGGTCGACCTTGCTCAGCACGAAGCGCGGGTGGATGAGGACCGGCACGCCCAGCACGGTGTCGACGTCCTTGGTGAACGCCTCGTTCACGGCGTCCTGGACCTGGTTGATGGTCAGGTTGCCGTTCGCGTTCGGGTCGATCGCCGCGGCCTGGGCGCTCGGGTTGGCCGCCAGCGAGCAGGAGGCGACCAGGTCGGCGCACTCGACGTTGCCGATCTCCTGGCGCAGCACGTTCTGCACGAGGTTGCCGAGCGTGAACTCGAGGAAGGCGCTCCAGCCCTCGTCGCCGTCCCAGGCGTACGTGGCGTCCCCGCCGGGCACGGGATAGGTGCGGGTCCCGTACTTGTCGTCGAACGCCCGCATGACGTCCCCGTCGGTGTAGTTGACGTCGAAGTAGAAGGTGCCCTCGACGCCGACGAGGACGCCGTCCTTGGTGGGGACGTTGATGACCTCGTTGGAGTCGGCGTTCTCCGCGCCGCTGACCTTGAAGTTGCGCTGGGTCGACGGGTAGGGGTGCTCGGTGGAGAACAGCCCGGTCGAGGTCAGCCCGGAGTTGGGCTGGATGACCTGGCGGATGCTGTTGTCGTCGAACGGCCCGCCGTTGCGGACGACGAGGACGTGACCGCCGTCGGCCTTGGTGTACCCGGCGAGGAACGCGACGCCGGGCACGACGGCGGCGACGACCACGACGACGGCGATCCCGAGGACGATGCCGATCCGCCGGCCGCGGGAGAGTGGGCGCTTGCGGATCGGTGCGGCGTCGGACACGCGAGAGACTCCCGGGGACGGCGGAGAACGGCCGCGCGGACTCTAGGACCGCGGAGGCGAGCCGCGGCGGAGGCCGGGCGCAGATCCACCTGAACGTGTCCGAATCGGTTTCGCAATCAGTCGAGGGCCGTCTGCATCGCGGCCGACACCCGGCGGTGGACGGCGAGCTGCTCGTCCAGGCCCGGGTGGACGGGGACGCCGTCCTCGACCACCAGCCGCCCGGCGACGACCGTGTGCCGGGCCGCCACCGGCCCGCAGCGCAGCCAGGCCTCGACCGGGTCCGACAGCGCCCCGGCGAACGCGACCCCGGTCAGCGGCCACACCGCCAGGTCGCCGCACGCGCCGACCGAGAGCTCGCCGATCTCCCCGGCCCGCCCCAGCACCGCTGCCCCGCCGCGGGTCGCGATCTCCAGCGCGTCCCGGGCCGACATGGTGGCCGCGCCGCGGCGCAGCTTGCCCAACAGCAGCGCCGTCCGGGCCTCCAGCCACAGGGACGCCGAGTCCGCGGACGACGAGCCGTCGACACCCAGCCCGACCGGCGCGCCGGCCGCCCGCAGCTCGGCCACCGGCGCCATCCCGCTGCCCAGGATCATGTTCGACGACGGGCAGTGCGCCGTCCCGACCCGCGCCGCCCCGAGCCGCTCGATCTCGCCGGCGTTGGGCCACACGGTGTGGGCCAGCCACACCCGGTCGCTCATCCAGCCGACGTCGGCCAGGTACTCCACCGGCCGGCGGCCGAAGCGCTCGAGGCAGAAGGCGTTCTCGTCCTGCGTCTCGCACAGGTGGGTGTGCAGCCGGACGTCGAGCTGATCGGCCAGCTCGGCGGTGCGGGCCATCAGCGCCGTCGAGACGCTGAACGGCGAGCACGGGGCCAGCGCGATCCGCGTCATCGCCCCGGGCGAGCGGTCGTGGTGGGCCGCCACCAGCCGCGTCGAGTCGGCGAGGATCTCGTCGTCGTCCTGGACGACGGCGTCCGGCGGCAGCCCGCCGTCCTTCACCGACAGCGACATCGAGCCGCGGGTGGGGTGGAACCGCATGCCGAGGTCGCGCGCCGCGGCCACCTCCGCCGAGATCAGGTCACCGGCGCCGCGCGGGTGCACGTAGAGGTGGTCCGCCGAGGTGGTGCAGCCGCCCAGCGCGAGCTCGACGAGGCCCACGTAGGCGCTGACGTAGGCGGCCTCCTCGTCCAGCCGCGCCCACAGCGGGTAGAGCGTGATCAGCCAGTCGAACAGCTCCCCGGTCAGCGCGGGGGCGAAGGCGCGGGTCAGGTTCTGGTACAGGTGGTGGTGGGTGTTGATCAGCCCCGGCGTCACCAGGCAGCCCCGCGCGTCCAGCGTGCGGACGGCGTCCGGCCGCGGGTCCGTGCCGGCCCCCACCCCGCTGATCCGCCCGTCGGTGACGGCCACCCAGCCGCCGGCGAGCTCCCGGCG
Source organism: Geodermatophilus sp. SMS 5-13 (assembly GCF_059428245.1). NCBI lineage: Bacteria > Bacillati > Actinomycetota > Actinomycetes > Geodermatophilales > Geodermatophilaceae > Geodermatophilus > Geodermatophilus sp. SMS 5-13. The sequence goes on along the minus strand of NZ_CP165729.1, from coordinate 11,906 downwards.
GGCGTCGTCCACGGTCGCCACGAGGTCGGCGTCGGTGACCAGCAGGTCGGCGCGCTGCTCCACGGCGCCATCCTGCCCAAAAAGAGCGGCGCCGCCGCCCCGGAGGGCGACGGCGCCGGAAATGGCCCGCTGTTCAGACGGTGAACTGCGCGACGCGCCCCTGCAGCTCCGCCGCCATGCCGGCGAGCTGGTCTGCGATGGACCGCGACTCCTCGATCCGGCGGGCGCTGTCCTCGGTCGAGCCGGTGACGGCGTGCGCGCCGGCGGCGATGTCCCGGCTGCCCTCGGCCGCGACGCCGATGTTGCGGTCGATCTCGGCCGCCGCGGCCGTCTGCTCCTCGACGGCGGCGGCGATCGTCTCCTGCAGCGCGTTGATCCGGCTGACCGTCTCGCCGATCTGGCCGACGGCGGTCACCGCCTGGCCCGAGTCGTCCTGGATCGCCTGGATGCGGCGGGAGACGTCCTCGGTGGCCTTGGCGGTCTCCTGGGCCAGCTCCTTGACCTCGTTGGCGACGACCGCGAAGCCCTTGCCCGCCTCGCCGGCCCGCGCCGCCTCGATCGTGGCGTTGAGAGCCAGCAGGTTGGTCTGCTCGGCGATGCCGGTGATCACCTTGATGACGTTGCCGATCTCCGCCGAGGAGTTGCCCAGCTGGGTCAGCGTCCCGTTCGTGCTCTCCACGATCTGGACGGCGTCGTTGGCGACGGAGGCCGCCTCCTGCGCCGAGCGCGAGATGTCCCGGATGGAGGCCGTCATCTCCTCGGCGCCGGTGGCCAGCTGGCCGACGTTGCCCGAGACGGTGGCCGCGCTGCCGGACACCGACTGCGCGTGCTGCAGGCCGGTCCGCGCGGCGTCGACCACGCTGGCGTTGGCCCGGGTCAGGTCACCGACCAGGCCGGTGATCGAACCGGCCGAGGTGACGACGCCGGAGACCATCCCCCGGATCCGGCCGATGCCCTCCGACAGCGCGGCGCTCATCTGGCCGAGCTCGTCCTCCGACGTGTCGGTGAGCTCGTGGGTCAGGTCGCCGCGGGCCAGGGCGTCCACCGACGCGCGGACCGTGGCGAGCCGGCTGCGGATGCCCCGGGCGAGCAGCACGCCGAGGCCCAGGGCCAGCACGACCCCGACGGCGAGCAGGACCAGGGTGACGGTGCGGTTGGTCGAGAACGCGTCGGCCATGTCGGCGCGGCTGCTCTTCTCGTCGTCGACGAGGGCCTGGGTGAGCGCGCCGATGTCCTTCTGCGTCTTGAGGTACGCGGCGGTCGCGGCGTCGCCCAGCACCTGCGCGTTGGGATCCAGGGCGGCGGTCGCGGCGCGGTAGGCGGCGTCCTTGGCGGCCATGTCCTTCCAGTCCGCGGCGATGGCCTGGGCATGGGCCCGGAGCTCGCCGGGGGTGTTGGCGACGAGCGCCTCGACGTCGGCGTCGGTCGCCGCCTTCGAGTCCGCCTGCAGCCCGCTCTGCATCTGGGCGATGTCGAGCTGGCCCTGGACGGCGGAGAGCGCCGCGACGAGGCCGTGCACCGAGTAGGCCTGGAAGTCGTCGGTGAGCCGGCGCAGGTCGGCCAGCGGGGTCACGTCCCGGGCCGAGTTCTCCTCCACCTGGCCGTGGATGGAGCTCATCTGGCCGACGTTGACCAGGCTGAGGGTGACCATGAGAGCGGCCACGGCGAGGAAGGCGGCGATCAGCCGCAGGCGCACGCTGCGGCGCAGGAATCGGGGGGTGAGGGACACCGGGGGTTTCTCCAGATCACGACGGATGTATCCCTCGGATATCGGCTCCGGGCCGGACGGTAGTGACCGAGACGGCGGTCACCCCTCCGGCTGCGGCTCCTGATCCACCTGGACGTCGAAGCTGGCCGTGCCGCCTTCCACCTTCCGCACGGTCACGGTGACGCCGTACGCGCCGTCGAGGCCGGCCGCGGTCAGCGTGCAGCGCGCCGTGGCGCCGACCTTCGCCTCGAGGTCGTCGGGGCAGGTGACGTCGGGGCGCGCACCCACCTGCTGCTCCAGCGTGTCCTCGGCGGCGGTGGCGACGTCGTCGGCCGTGACGGTGGCGGTCCCGCACCCGGCGAGCCCCAGCAGGACGGCGGGGACGGCGGCGGACAGGACCAGGCTGCGGCGGGGCACGGCGCACTCCTCGGCGAAGGACGGCGGGGAAAGCGGCGACCCTAGCCGCCCACGCCCCGGCGCAACACCCGCTTCCGCGACCCCGGCCGGGCCACCTCAGCCCGGCCCGTCCAGCAGGCGGGCCACCGCCTCGGGCAACGCCCCCGCCAGCGGGCGGCGGCCCACCAGCCGGCCGGCGTCCGCGGGCGGCACACCCTCCGCACCGAGCACCTCCAGCGCCTGGACGTCGGGCAGCGCGTCGAACCAGCGGCGGCCGAGCGCCGCCCGGCCGGCCGGCGTCGGGCGGCCCCAGAGCCGCAGCCGCGCCATGCCGCCGTCCGGGAAGACGTCCAGCCGCACCGTCGAGACCCCCGGGACGGGGGGCAGCACGAACCGGTGCCGGGTGTCCGGCTGCAGCCGCGTGCGGGGCAGCAGGGTCACCTCGCCGCCGTCGGTGAGCCCGGTGAGCGCGGCGCTGCCCGGCGCGTTGCCGAGGAAGTAGGAGGTGTCCAGCTCGGCCAGGGTGACGACGCCCTCGCAGGCCAGCGTGACCTCGACCCAGTCGTGGCCGGAGTCCCGCCGGCGCGCGGTCTCCCAGCCCTCGCCCATCGACCGCGCGGGCCCGGGCGCGATCAGCTGCGCCGGGCGGCCGTAGAACTCATCGCTGACCGCGGTGACCCGGCCGCCGTTCTCCAGGGCCGCGAGGTCGAACGGGCCGGCGTCGAGCAGCCGGGGATCCGGGACGGCGACCCCGTGCACCCGCAGCCGCGCCACGCCGCCGTCCGGGTGGATCGCCAGCCGGACGTGGGTGAGCCGCCGGTCCGCGTCGACGGCGAAGGCGTTGGCGGTGTCCCCGGCGAGCGGCGAGAGCGGCAGCAGCGGCTGCCAGTCGGCCTTCTCCAGCTCGACGACCGTGGGATGCCCCTCCACCGCGGTGCCCTCCAGCGAGGCCCGCGGCGGGAAGTTGCCGGTGAAGAAGGCCGTGTCGACGACGACGCCGGCGACGATCCCCGGCGTCCCCAGCCGCACGATCGCCCAGTCGTGCCCCGGCGACCGGCGCCGACGGGTCTCCCAGCCGTCGTACTCCTTGCCCCTGTGCCCGAACTCCGCCCGCGCGGCCGGCGGCGCGTCCAGCACCAGGTTCTCCTTGGCCGCGAAGAACTCGTCGTCGGCCGCGACGACCGCGCCGCCGAGGGACCGGGCGGCGAGGTCGGGGAGTCTTCGGAAGTCGCTCATCGCGGATCACTCTCGCACGGCACCGGCCTTGTCAATCGACACAACGCGATATATCGTGAGTGCGTCACTACGACTAGGAGGTGTGCCATGAGGCCCACAGATCCGTGGTCGCGGCACAGCCGCCACCACTCCCCGTTCGACGCGCCGGACCCCGACGGGCGCCGGCGCCACCCCGGCCGCGACTGGGCGGACCGTCCGCACGGTCGCCGGCACGGCCGGCCGGGCGCCGGCTTCGGCGGCCCGGGCGTCCCACCCATCCCCCCGGTTCCCCCGGTCCCGCCGGACCCCGGGTTCGACCCGGAGTTCGGTCCCGGCTTCGGCCCGCGCGGTGAGCGCGGCCGCGGTCACCGCCGTGGGCGGCCCGGTCGGGCCGGCCGTGGCGACGTCCGCACGGCGATCCTGAAGCTCCTCGCCGAGGAGCCCATGCACGGCTACCAGCTCATGCAGGCCGTCGCCGACCGCACGAGCGGCGCATGGCGCCTGTCGCCCGGCGCGGTCTACCCGACCATCGCCCAGCTCGAGGACGAGGGGCTCGTCCAGGTCAGCAGCGAGGGCGGGCGCAAGCTCGTCACGCTGACCGACGCCGGCCGGGCCCACGTCGACAGCCTCGGCGACGTCGACCCGTTCGCCACCTTCGGCGGGGGCGAGGAGCGCGTCGACCTGCGCGGCGCGATCGGCGAGCTCATGGGGGCCGCCGGCCAGCTGGCCCGGGTCGCGGACCCGGAGCAGCTCGCCGCGGCGGCGAAGGTGCTCGCGGACGCCCGGCGGGCGCTCTACCTGATCCTGGCCGGCGAGCCCGGGACGACCGGCGGCCAGACCGGCGAGCAGGCCGGCGACCCGGCCGGCGAGGAGCCCGCGTCGAGCTGAAGGTCTTGCGGGGCGGAGCCCGGCGGTTCTATGGTTCATTACGTGAGTAATGAACCGATGAGCCGCCGGGCTCTTCTCGTGCGCGCCGAGGCGGCGTGAACGAGGACGGCGGTCCGATCTTCCGGCAGATCGCGACGCAGCTCGAGGACGCGATCGTCGACGGCTCCCTGCCCGAGGAGAGCCAGGCGCCGTCCTCCAACGAGCTGGCGGCGTTCCACCGGATCAACCCCGCGACCGCGGCCAAGGGGCTCAACCACTTGGTGGCCGACGGCGTGCTCTACAAGAGACGAGGAGTAGGGATGTTCGTCGCCACCGGCGCCCGCGACCAGCTGCTCAAGCGGCGGCGCAGCGAGTTCGCCGACCAGTACGTGGTGCCGCTGCTGGCGGAGGCCGGCAAGCTGGGCATCTCCGTGGCCGAGGTGCGCGCGATGCTGACCGAGAAGGGCGAGCTCGCGTGACCGCCGCCGTCACGCTCGAGGGCGTCACCATGCGCTTCCGCGACCAGCTCGCGCTCGACGACGTCAGCGCGATGATCGAGCAGGACTGCATCACCGGCCTGCTGGGCCGCAACGGCGCCGGCAAGACGACCCTCATGCAGCTGATCACCGGCCACCGCGTGCCGACCGGCGGCCGCGTCGAGGTGTTCGGCGGGCGGCCCTACGAGAACGACGCCGTCCTGAGCCGGACGGCGTTCATCAAGGAGGGCCAGCGCTACCCCGATCACTTCCGGGTGCGCGACGCCCTGGCCGCGGCAGCCATGCTCTTCCCGAACTGGGACGACGACCTCGCCCACTCCCTGCTGCGGGACTTCGACCTGCCCGAGAAGCGGCCCGTCAAGAAGCTCTCCCGCGGCATGAACTCCGCCGTCGGCATCGTCATCGGGCTCGCCTCGCGGGCCGAGCTGACCCTGTTCGACGAGCCCTACCTGGGCCTGGACGCCGTGGCGCGGCAGCTCTTCTACGACCGGCTGCTCGCGGACTACGCCGAGCACCCGCGGACGATCCTCGTCTCCACGCACCTCATCGAGGAGATCGCCGACCTGCTCGAGCACGTGCTGCTCATCGATCGCGGCCGGGTGCTGCTCGATGCCGCCGCGGAGACCCTGCGCGGCAGCGCCGTCACCGTCACCGGCCCGCGTCAGCGGGTGGAGGAGTTCGGTGCCCGGCACGACGTCCTGCACACGGAGTTCCTGGCCGGGTCCGGTCGCGCCGTCGTCCGCCTGACCGGTGAGGACGACGCGACCGCCGCCGGTCTGTCCGTGGAGCCGACGTCCCTGCAACAGCTGGTCGTGGCCCTGAGCCGCCGCACCGCCGAGCACGACCGCACGCCCCGCACCGACCTCGAGGAGATCTCCCGATGAACCGCATCGTGGCCGCCGCCCGGCTGCACCTGGTGCACCCGCTCGTGGCGCTGGGCGTGCCGTGGCTGGTCGTGGCCTCCAGCTTCGCCATCAACTGGCTGATCTGGAAGCTCGCCGGCATCCCGGACATCCCGGACGCGGGCAACTTCACCGGCGGCGTCGCGGCGCTCTACATCACCGTGATGATCGTGTACGTCCAGGCGGTCACCCAGCTGCTGCCCTTCGCCATGGGCCTGAGCCTCAGCCGGCGCACCTTCTACCTCGGGACGGCGCTCATGGGCGGCGCCCAGGCACTCACGTATGGCGTGGCCCTCGCGGTACTGACGGCGATCGGGCGCGCCACCGACGGCTGGGGAGTGGGGCTGCACTTCTGGGCGCCCGCCGGCATGGAGGTGGACAACTTCTTCCTGCAGATCGTCGTCTCCGGCGTCCCGATGCTGGCCTTCATGGCCGCCGGCGTGGGCATGGGCGTGGTCTACAAGCGCTGGGGCCAGAGCGGGGTCTGGGGACTCAGCATCGGCGGGATCCTGGTGCTCGGCGGCCTCGGCGTCCTTCTGACGTGGCTGGACGCCTGGCGCTCCGTGGGGACCTGGTTCGCGGACCAATCGGTGGCGACGCTGGCCGTGGGTCTGCCGCTTGCGCTGACCGCGGTCCTCGGGCTCCTGGCCTTCGCCGGCCTCCGCCGCACCGTCCCCTGACCCCACGCGCTTTCGCGCGCTCGAGTGCGGGGGCTTTCGCGCGCCTAAGTGCGGGGCGTTTTCGGGCTGGCGTGCCCGGTGGGTGGTGCGGGCATGCCGAACGGGGCCCGCAGCCTGGTGGCTGGGGCCCCGTCCGGGAATGGTTGTCCGGCGGCGTCCTACTCTCCCACCCCGTCCCCGGGGCAGTACCATCGGCGCTGAGAGGCTTAGCTTCCGGGTTCGGAATGGGTCCGGGCGTTTCCCTCTCGCCATGGCCGCCGTAACGCTGTGAACATGTCAGACCAGGCACCCGTTGTACGGAGTGGGCCGGTTTGTGCGTTCAGAACCGCACAGTGGACGCGAGACTTCCCTTTTTGCTGCCGCCGCGGGGGCGTGAGGGTGTGTGAGTCAAGTCCTCGGCCTGTTAGTACCGGTCAGCTGCACACCTTGCGGTGCTTCCACTTCCGGCCTATCGACCCGCTGGTCTGGGCGGGGGCCTTACCCTCTCATGGAGGTGAGAGACCTCATCTTGAAGCGAGCTTCCCGCTTAGATGCTTTCAGCGGTTATCCCTGCCGAACGTAGCCAACCAGCAGTGCACCTGGCGGTACAACTGGCACACCAGAGGTTCGTCCGTCCCGGTCCTCTCGTACTAGGGACAGCTCTTCGCAAGTCTCTTACGCGCGCGGCGGATAGGGACCGAACTGTCTCACGACGTTCTAAACCCAGCTCGCGTACCGCTTTAATGGGCGAACAGCCCAACCCTTGGGACCTACTCCAGCCCCAGGATGCGACGAGCCGACATCGAGGTGCCAAACCATCCCGTCGATATGGACTCTTGGGGAAGATCAGCCTGTTATCCCCGGGGTACCTTTTATCCGTTGAGCGACACCGCTTCCACCTGCCGGTGCCGGGTCACTAGTCCCAGCTTTCGCTCCTGCTCGACCCGTCGGTCTCGCAGTCAAGCTCCCTTGTGCACTTGCACTCGACACCTGATTGCCAACCAGGCTGAGGGAACCTTTGGGCGCCTCCGTTACATTTTGGGAGGCAACCGCCCCAGTTAAACTACCCACCTGACACTGTTCCTGATCCGGATCACGGACCGAGGTTAGACATCCAATTCGACCAGAGTGGTATTTCAACGGCGACTCCACGGACACTGGCGTGCCCGCTTCACGGTCTCCCACCTATCCTACACAAGCCGAACCGAACACCAATATCAAGCTGTAGTGAAGGTCCCGGGGTCTTTCCGTCCTGCCGCGCGTAACGAGCATCTTTACTCGTAGTGCAATTTCGCCGAGCCTGTGGTTGAGACAGCTGAGAAGTCGTTACGCCATTCGTGCAGGTCGGAACTTACCCGACAAGGAATTTCGCTACCTTAGGATGGTTATAGTTACCACCGCCGTTTACTGGCGCTTGAGTTCTGAGCTTCGCACCCGAGGGCACTAACCCGTCCCCTTAACGTTCCAGCACCGGGCAGGCGTCAGTCCGTATACATCGTCTTACGACTTCGCACGGACCTGTGTTTTTAGTAAACAGTCGCTTCTCACTGGTCTCTGCGACCCCCCACCGCTGCCCCGCGCGAGGCGGTTGACGGCGAAGGGTCCCCCTTCTCCCGAAGTTACGGGGGCATTTTGCCGAGTTCCTTAACCACAGTTCGCTCGATCGCCTCGGTATTCTCTACCTGACCACCTGAGTTGGTTTGGGGTACGGGCCGCTCGGAACTCGCTAGAGGCTTTTCTCGGCAGCATAGGATCATCGGATTCGCCTCATTCGGCTATGCGTCAGGCCTCACCCTGCATGCGGAACGGATTTGCCTGCTCCGCGGGCCACACCCTTGCACCGGTACCACCACTCACCGGCCCGACTACCTTCCTGCGTCACCCCATCGCTTGCCTACTACCGGTCCGGGTCCCACGCTCGACCACGCTCCGCTCGAAAGCTCGGCGTGGCGTCGGGTGGTTAGCATCGCCGGGTTCGGCATGGACGCTCCTTCGCGGGTACGGGAATATCAACCCGTTGTCCATCGACTACGCCTGTCGGCCTCGCCTTAGGTCCCGACTCACCCTGGGCGGATTAGCCTGGCCCAGGAACCCTTGGTCTTCCGGCGGGGGAGTTTCTCACTCCCCTCTCGCTACTCATGCCTGCATTCTCACTCGCGTGGCGTCCACGGCTGGATCCCTCCGCCGCTTCACCCACCACGCGACGCTCCCCTACCCACCCCAGCCCCTGGCCGGCCCCTACGAGGACCGGCGGAGTACACGCTGGAGTGTCACGGCTTCGGCGGTGTGCTTGAGCCCCGCTACATTGTCGGCGCGGAACCACTTGACCAGTGAGCTATTACGCACTCTTTCAAGGGTGGCTGCTTCTAAGCCAACCTCCTGGTTGTCTCTGCGATCCCACATCCTTTTCCACTTAGCACACGCTTAGGGGCCTTAGCCGATGATCTGGGCTGTTTCCCTCTCGACTACGAACCTTATCGCCCGCAGTCTCACTGCCGCGCTCTCACTTACCGGCATTCGGAGTTTGGTTGACTTCAGTAAGCTTGTGGGCCCCCTAGGCCATCCAGTGCTCTACCTCCGGCAAGAAACACGCGACGCTGCACCTAAATGCATTTCGGGGAGAACCAGCTATCACCGAGTTTGATTGGCCTTTCACCCCTACCCACAGCTCATCCCCCAGGTTTTCAACCCTGGTGGGTTCGGTCCTCCACGCGGTCTTACCCGCGCTTCAACCTGGCCATGGGTAGATCACTCGGCTTCGGGTCTAGAGCACGCGACTAGAAGCGCCCTGTTCGGACTCGCTTTCGCTACGGCTACCCCCCACGGGTTAACCTCGCCACGTACCGCTAACTCGCAGGCTCATTCTTCAAAAGGCACGCAATCACCCCGCCACACGGATGCGGCTAAGGCTCTCACGGCTTGTAGGCACACGGTTTCAGGTACTATTTCACTCCCCTCCCGGGGTACTTTTCACCTTTCCCTCACGGTACTTGTCCGCTATCGGTCACCAGGGAGTATTCAGGCTTAGCGGGTGGTCCCGCCGGATTCACACCGAATTTCACGGGCTCGGTGCTACTTGGGAAACAGATCCGGGAGGCGACACGCTTTCGTGTACGGGGCTCTCACCCTCTACGGCGACCCCTTCCAGAGGCCTTCCACTAGCGACGCCGCTTTCTCACTCCCCGCCACTCCGGCAGAAATGGCTGGATCGTCCCACAACCCCGACCGCACAACCCCTGCCGGGTATCACATGCGACCGGTTTAGCCTCCTCCGCTTTCGCTCGCCACTACTCACGGAATCACGGTTGTTTTCTCTTCCTGTGGGTACTGAGATGTTTCACTTCCCCACGTTCCCTCCACACGCCCTATGTGTTCAGGCGCGGGTCACACCACATGACTGGTGCGGGGTTCCCCCATTCGGACATCCTCGGATCAACGCTCGGTTGGCAGCTCCCCGAGGCTTATCGCAGCCTCCCACGTCCTTCATCGGCTCCTGGTGCCCAGGCATCCACCGTGTGCCCTTACCAACTTGACACACAACAATTCCGCCCCCACCACCACACCCCGACAAGGGGCCCGGCGGTCCGGGCGGGCCTACACGCTCTGCAAACCACAGAGCTCAAAAAGATGCTCGCGTCCACTGTGCAGTTCTCAACGAACAAACAGCCACCATCCGCCGGCGTTCCCGCCGAACCCGCGCCGCGCGCGGTGGTCCGGAAACCGGATGGCCCTGTCGAGGAAGCCCCACCCCCACCCGGGGACGGGCCCGCTCCCTCAGGACCCAACAGCGTGCCTACGACCCCGGTCCCCGCGTCCCACCCCGGTCCACGCAGCCCCTCGCGGGGCTGCAGTACTGGGGGCCGGCGCGGGCCGGCGGCCGAACTGGTCAGCGTTCCACCCTCGAGCACCATCCAGACAACCCGCGGCCCACCGCAGATGGCGGACCGTCACCGTGCTGGCATGGCTCTGCACCGACCCGCGGATAGCGGGCCGGCGAGTGCTCCTTAGAAAGGAGGTGATCCAGCCGCACCTTCCGGTACGGCTACCTTGTTACGACTTCGTCCCAATCGCCGATCCCGCCTTCGACGGCTCCCTCCCACGAGGGGTTGGGCCACCGGCTTCGGGCGTTACCGACTTTCGTGACGTGACGGGCGGTGTGTACAAGGCCCGGGAACGTATTCACCGCAGCGTTGCTGATCTGCGATTACTAGCGACTCCAACTTCATGGGGTCGAGTTGCAGACCCCAATCCGAACTGAGACCGGCTTTTTGGGATTCGCTCCACCTCACGGTATCGCAGCCCTTTGTACCGGCCATTGTAGCATGTTTGCAGCCCTAGACATAAGGGGCATGATGATTTGACGTCATCCCCACCTTCCTCCGAGTTGACCCCGGCAGTCTCCCATGAGTCCCCACCATCACGTGCTGGCAACATGGAACGAGGGTTGCGCTCGTTGCGGGACTTAACCCAACATCTCACGACACGAGCTGACGACAACCATGCACCACCTGTGCACGGCCCTTACGGACCCCCCATCTCTGGGAGATTTCCGTGCATGTCAAGCCTAGGTAAGGTTCTTCGCGTTGCATCGAATTAAGCAACATGCTCCGCCGCTTGTGCGGGCCCCCGTCAATTCCTTTGAGTTTTAGCCTTGCGGCCGTACTCCCCAGGCGGGGCGCTTAATGCGTTAGCTGCGGCACGGAGACCGTGGAATGGCCCCCACACCTAGCGCCCAACGTTTACGGCGTGGACTACCAGGGTATCTAATCCTGTTCGCTCCCCACGCTTTCGCTCCTCAGCGTCAGTATCGGCCCAGAGACCCGCCTTCGCCACCGGTGTTCCTCCTGATATCTGCGCATTTCACCGCTACACCAGGAATTCCAGTCTCCCCTGCCGAACTCCAGTCCGCCCGTATCGACTGCAGACCCGAGGTTGAGCCTCGGGATTTCACAGCCGACGCGACGAACCGCCTACGAGCTCTTTACGCCCAATAATTCCGGACAACGCTTGCACCCTACGTATTACCGCGGCTGCTGGCACGTAGTTGGCCGGTGCTTCTTCTGCAGGTACCGTCACCGAAAAGGCTTCGTCCCTGCTGAAAGAGGTTTACAACCCGAAGGCCGTCATCCCCCACGCGGCGTCGCTGCGTCAGGCTTTCGCCCATTGCGCAATATTCCCCACTGCTGCCTCCCGTAGGAGTCTGGGCCGTGTCTCAGTCCCAGTGTGGCCGGTCACCCTCTCAGGCCGGCTACCCGTCGTCGCCTTGGTAGGCCACTACCCCACCAACAAGCTGATAGGCCGCGGGCCCATCCCCAGCCGGAAACCCTTTCCACCACCAGACCATGCGGTCAGCGGACATATCCGGTATTAGCCCCAATTTCTTGGAGTTATCCCAGAGCCGGGGGCAGGTTGCCCACGTGTTACTCACCCGTTCGCCACTGATCCCCCACCGAAGCGGGTTCACCGTTCGACTTGCATGTGTTAAGCACGCCGCCAGCGTTCGTCCTGAGCCAGGATCAAACTCTCCGTAGATGATTTGATACCGGCTGAGAACCGCGACCTGACAGATCGCGATATCAATCAACCCAAAGAAACCCACAAAGGGGTTGTTACTTGGCACTGACTTTCGGCACGCTGTTGAGTTCTCAAGGAGCGGACGCGC